>NZ_JAGGKI010000047.1 GCF_017873605.1 Paenibacillus lactis | reverse complement strand
TGGAGTGCTACGATAAAAATGCAGTCGAAAAATACCCTCGTATGAAATAAAATGAAAGCTGACGAGAGGACGGGAGACAATGAATCGATACGACAAAGCATTCAAAGAAGAAGCAGTAAGATTGAGCGATGAGATTGGATCAAAGAAAGCCGCCGAGCAGTTAGGCGTAGCCTACTATACATTGCAGGAATGGAGAAAGCGAAGAACCCTGCACGGCGACGGAGCGCATATCGGGAGCGGACGCGCTTATGCATCTGCCGATAAGACTGCGCGTGAAATCGAATTAGAAAGAGAAATAGGCGAGTTGCGCCGCGCGAATGAAATTCTCAAGGACGCACTCGGTTTTTTCGTAAAAGACCGGAAGCGGTAAAGGCGTGCCAGCTCTATACGTACATCCGTGAACGACGGGATCGATGGACCGTCAAGGAGATGTGCGAGGTACTTGCTGTCAGCGAATCGGGCTACTACCGTAGCTTGAAGCCCTCACCCAAACAGGAGCGGCAGCAACTTCTTCTGGTCAAAATCAAAGACATCATTGGAGAGCATGAAGATAACCGAAATTACGGTGTCCAACGTATTCTGCTAGCGCTGTCACAAAGAGAGATCACGACCAGCTACAGCACCGTCTACCGAATCATGAAGAAGCATGGCCTGCTGAAGAAAGCCAAGCGTCATCCAAACGGCATTACACGCGAGGATGCCACAGCTCAAAAGAGCGAGAACCTGATCCAGAGAGACTTCAGATCCTCAGCACCCAACCAAAAGTGGCTATCGGATATC
The DNA here is from genome assembly GCF_017873605.1 of Paenibacillus lactis. Taxonomy (GTDB): domain Bacteria; phylum Bacillota; class Bacilli; order Paenibacillales; family Paenibacillaceae; genus Paenibacillus_AQ; species Paenibacillus_AQ lactis. The sequence continues at coordinate 529 of NZ_JAGGKI010000047.1, read as the reverse complement.
ACCGAAGTCCCTTGTTCAGACGGCAAGCTATATCTGTCCGCGGTACTGGATTGTTTCAACGGAGAGATCGTGGGCCTCGCCATGGACGTCAACATGTGCAAGCACCTCTGCATCCAGGCCTTTGAGAACGCCTGTAAAGCAAGAAATGCTCGCGGAATGATTTTTCATAGCGATCGAGGCAGCCAATTCACGAGCAAGGCATTCCGAGAGCGTCTAGCTAAGCGAGATGCCATTCAGAGCATGAGCGGCACAGGGCGTTGCTATGACAACGCAAGGATGGAAAGCTTTTTTGCTACGCTAAAGAAAGAAAAGCTGTACAAGATCAACACGGAGCGCTATCCGATGGCCTATGTTAAATCGATCATCTTCAAATACATCATGGTCTACTACAACAGACAGCGGATCTACACCTCTAATCCAGGGGGATGGCCCCCAGCAATTTATCGCGAAAGAATGCTGTCGCAAGCAGCTTAGTAACGGGATTTCTGTATGAGGGTGTTTTCAAACTGCACTTTTTTTGACAACTCCA
>NZ_JAGGKI010000046.1 GCF_017873605.1 Paenibacillus lactis | reverse complement strand
CCCTCTCCTACGGTTGTTAATGACCTCCTGCCGCGCTTGCTCGTCCGACATGCCCCGGCGCGTATGATAACGGACTTCGGCATTTTCGGTCTTTCGGTCGATTTTTTCCGGCAGCGTGGCCGGGGTCCACCCCTCCGCGATAGCCCACCGCAGGAAGCCCGCAGGGTTGCGCACAGGGCGCGTAGACATGCGGAGCATCAAAAGTAGCTCTAGTACCCTTTCAAGCTCCAGGGGCCACAGGAGCGCCCTAATTTCATCGGTCGGCTGGGTCAGTGTCGCAATTCGATACGCTTGGTCAATCGCTTCAGACTTCTTCATAGGATCATCCCTTTCAAACTATTTCCTCTTGTATCCATAATACACCTTTTTGTATCCAAAATCAAGCGTTTTGTATCCATTATTTCGCGGTGGCCCATCATGGTTGTTGGCCGCGGGTGCGGCTAGGGGTCTAGGCTGGGGTCTGCCATCACCCCGTTTTCAACGATCTCTTGGGTCTTGTGGATATCCTTTCGTTCTCCTTCTACTTATCCCCAGGCCCGTCAAGAAGGTTGCCGCGCTCCGCGCGCCTACAAGCATTTGAAGCATGCTCCCCGCCCCCGCCCCTGCATTTTGCGGCTCTAATTTTGGGCTTGACTCGAAGGGGTTTTTCGTGTTGGCGGGCGAAGGGGAGGAGGGAGAGAGCCGCAGCCCCCCCTAATAGGGAGGGAGCTGCGGCAATGAAAACCTTGAACGTCTTGGCGTTCTCGGGTTCTCGGTCGCTTCGCTTGCTGCAATTCAACGTGTCCAGGTCGTGCGTTACCACGTATAGTCTAACTAACTCTTGCAGGCAGCCAGGGCGTAAGCCCTCACGGACGGGAATGCGGTCGTTGGAGTCACAACGCCGCTCTGGAGAGTGCGGAAGGCGTAAATAGACTTTTACCCATCTAACGGAGGACATCCCCAGCGCTGCCGATCCTGGACGTTACGCCTAGACTGTAAAAGCCCGCCAGGGGATCGCTTCGGGGAGGGTGGGACGACAAACCATCACCATCAACGGCCCATAGGGCCGAGTTTGTTTTATGTCGTTTTGGGTGGCATTGAGCGCCCGATATGATGTTTTGATAGATTGATAGATTCCGAACAGATATGTATGCAAACCAAAAAGGGCCCCTGATCGCATCGGATGCGCGATCAGGGGCCCTTATATACGAATGATCAGTGTACTGTTAAACTACTGGAAAACCATTGAATCTCATCAATGAATCGAGTAGAATAGTGGTACAAAGTCCACGTAAACAAGCTTTCTCGGTGTGCGCTCACCGTTGAAGCTTTTCCGGCGCCCTGTTTCTCCGATG
>NZ_JAGGKI010000045.1 GCF_017873605.1 Paenibacillus lactis | reverse complement strand
GCGCATAATTTTTTAGTGTTCCCAAAATACGGGGCGTAGTGTGTGGCTTCTGCTAACACTACGCTTTTTCGCGTTTGGGAGGGGAATCGCAATGGATGAAAGCCACGTACTCATATTTCCAGGTATTAACTTGACTGTAACCTTTTCGGCTACGTTCGGGGAGCTCCTGGTGTCTACGCTGCTTGTCCTGCTGATTGCCCTTCATGTAACCATGTTCTTTCATCGTCTGATCTTCGGGAAAAGGGGCGATTGATTATGTTTCTAGCCTTTGAACCCATGCTCACCAAGTCGGAATTGATTGCCCGTTTCCTGATCTTCGGGGTTATCCCCTTATTCTTCATCACGGTGCGTTTTATCGGGAATGCCTTAATGACCCGGAGGAACAAGAAATGATTAACGTCATGAATAGCTTTATTCTGTGGTTCCTGTCGCAAAGTTTCGTGATTTATGCCGTGTTCGTTCCTGTCATGGCGTTCGCCTTTGTATCCGGGATAATCAGTATCATCCGATGGAGGCGATAACGTGGATTTAGCTGGTCTAATCGACATGAACTATTTCTGGTGGGCGTTCAACAAGCTGCTTGCCCCGGCAATGCCGTTTCTCGTTATTTTCATTGCCATTTCAGCGGCTGGGCTGCTGATCGGTACATTAATTTGGGCTTTCAAAAAGATGAGGAGCTGATCCAATGATTCAGTATCAGCAATTCTTTACGGTGGCCCGAATGGATGAGTTTTTACATAACGTCAAAGTGCTGCTGTACATGGTAATGCCCCTTTTGATCATCTGGATCGCTACGCAGCTAGGGGGTTACCTGATCCAAGTTATTCGCGATGCTTTTGATCGGACTCGGCGGGATCGGGAAGACGATTACGACGACGATGATTATAGGCGCGATTAAATAAAATTCTAAATAAGAAAGGGAGACACGCATGGATATTTTCCAAGGTATTACGAATATCGACTGGGGTTTTAACGCAGCTGATATTTTCTCCAACGGTATGTTCTTGGTTGGTTCTGTGGCTGCATTCGTATTGCTTGGCCTTGCTATTGCGTACGTTCCGAAGCTCATCGGAATCATCCGTACAGCGGTTGCTTCTCGGTCGAAATAATAAACATTACTGCCATGAAGGGGCGGGGGGTTCCCCCGCCCCTTTGTCATTGAGGGGTGGAACATGCGGAAGGTTTTCATTTTAACCGTCATACTGTCGCTGCTCTTGGCGACCCCGGCAATGGCAGCCATTACACAGATTAATGAACGGGAATTTGAAGTGACCGGATATCGGGTGACGTTCCCGGCTGGGAAATCAGGAACCGCGACCATCGGCGGCGGCAAGTTCATGCCAGCTGAAGCCGGGGGCAAGTATTTATATGACGTACATCTCGTAACAAGCAATACGCTAAACGCTACGAATTACATTACGGTAACCTACGGAACCGGATTTAAAGAAGTTCTGAATAGTTATCCTGGAACGCCAAACCGAATAACGCTCGTAAGTGGTTTATCAAACGATCCATCGAAGGGCATAACGGTTCAATTCACTTCGGACGGCACGCGCGAACGCTGGGCCGAAATTGTATACTTCAAGACTCGTGAAGATGTTCCACCGAACAACGGCGGGACTGATCCCGGCGGGGG
>NZ_JAGGKI010000044.1 GCF_017873605.1 Paenibacillus lactis | reverse complement strand
GGCGGCCTTCGGGACAGAGGAGACAGGTGGTGCATGGTTGTCGTCAGCTCGTGTCGTGAGATGTTGGGTTAAGTCCCGCAACGAGCGCAACCCTTGATCTTAGTTGCCAGCACTTTGGGTGGGCACTCTAAGGTGACTGCCGGTGACAAACCGGAGGAAGGTGGGGATGACGTCAAATCATCATGCCCCTTATGACTTGGGCTACACACGTACTACAATGGCTGGTACAACGGGAAGCGAAGCCGCGAGGTGGAGCCAATCCTAAAAAGCCAGTCTCAGTTCGGATTGCAGGCTGCAACTCGCCTGCATGAAGTCGGAATTGCTAGTAATCGCGGATCAGCATGCCGCGGTGAATACGTTCCCGGGTCTTGTACACACCGCCCGTCACACCACGAGAGTTTACAACACCCGAAGTCGGTGGGGTAACCCTTACGGGAGCCAGCCGCCGAAGGTGGGGTAGATGATTGGGGTGAAGTCGTAACAAGGTAGCCGTATCGGAAGGTGCGGCTGGATCACCTCCTTTCTATGGAGTACCTCGCTTCCGTAGCGAAGCGGTACAAATACGGTCAGCGCAAGCTGCCGGAATAGACTTTACGAAGTAAAGTCAACCAACTCACTCGTTGGTCAGTTTTGAGAGGTCAATCCTTTCATACATACGTTTGGTGATGATGGCGGAAGGGTTCCACGCGTTCCCATACCGAACACGACCGTTAAGCCTTCCAGCGCCGATGGTACTTGGACCGAAGGGTCCCGGGAGAGTAGGACGTTGCCAAGCGTATGATATGGGCCCTTAGCTCAGCTGGTTAGAGCGCACCCCTGATAAGGGTGAGGTCGGTGGTTCGAGTCCACTAGGGCCCACCATAACAACTTTATATACTTCCTAATATGGGGCTATAGCTCAGCTGGGAGAGCGCCTGCCTTGCACGCAGGAGGTCAGGGGTTCGATCCCCCTTGGCTCCACCATATTCTTAACGCTTCCATAAATTGCAGGTTGTACTGCGATGGAGGTTGTGGTAAGATAATCTTCCGGTCGAAAGACTGGCATTGATCCTTGAAAACTAGATAACGAAACGAATTTGCGTTTTAGAAATATCCTTTTAGCTGAACTTGTGTCAAAACAAGTTTCAATAAAAGTAGCACGCGAAGGTTTTGGGATCATCGATCCTTTGGGAGCTTGTTTCACCATTGAGTGGTTTTATCCAATCAGGAAACAAGCGGACAACAGAGCGATGAGCACAATAACCGGAGCATAAGGTTAAGCTACTAAGAGCACACGGAGGATGCCTAGGCGCTAGGAGCCGATGAAGGACGTGGCGAACAACGATACTGCCTCGGGGAGCTGTAAGCAAGCTTCGATCCGGGGATGTCCGAATGGGGAAACCTGGCTGGTGTAATAGCCAGTCACTTCTGCCTGAATACATAGGGCAGCTAGAGGCATACCCAGGGAACTGAAACATCTAAGTACCTGGAGGAAGAGAAAACAAGAGTGATTCCGTCAGTAGCGGCGAGCGAACGCGGAACAGCCTAAACCAGAGAGCTTGCTCTCTGGGGTTGTGGGACGTCTCACATGGAGTTACAAAGGTTTAGATTAGACGAACAGGTCTGGAAAGGCCGGCCATAGAAGGTAAAAGCCCTGTAATCGAAAATGTGAACCCTCCGAGACGGATCCCGAGTAGTGCGGGGCACGTGAAACCCCGTATGAATCCAGCAGGACCATCTGCTAAGGCTAAATACTCCCTAGCGACCGATAGTGAAGCAGTACCGTGAGGGAAAGGTGAAAAGCACCCCGGAAGGGGAGTGAAATAGAACCTGAAACCGTGTGCTTACAAGAAGTCAGAGCCCGATCGATGGGTGATGGCGTGCCTTTTGTAGAATGAACCGGCGAGTTACGTTCCCATGCAAGGTTAAGGCGAGAAGCCGTAGCCGCAGCGAAAGCGAGTCTGAATAGGGCG
>NZ_JAGGKI010000043.1 GCF_017873605.1 Paenibacillus lactis | reverse complement strand
GGTTTTGTATACAAAATAAACCAGGTAGCAGCTCCAAGTGTATACAAAAACACGCTGCAGCTGCGCCGATCCGGAAGGAGAATGTATACATATGAGTTCACGGACACCTATCCAGGTTCCTACGGAACTACGGGATGAACTAAATGAAATGTCGGACAGGCTGCGGGTAAAGACCCAATATGAAGTAATTCAAAAGCTTTTGGCGTACTATCACCGGAGCGAGAAAGAAAAAAACGATCTGAAGGCGTATCAGGAGCAACATATGGTGGACTTGGGCAAGGATTCAAAGATTCGTTTCAAGGAAATTCAGCAGGAGCTAGGTTTGCGGACCGAGGGCGCGGTATTTGAGTTCTTGGCCGATTGCTATCAAGGATCAATGCAGATGCCTATGCTGGCGTTCGAGACATACCGCAAATTGAAGATGGAGGGGAAATAAATGTTTAAGAAAGATAGCCTTTGCGTTGAATGTGGTTCAGAGCTTATATCTCTTACAGAACCCCATTTAAGACTGTGTGATGATTGCATAGAAGCATGGAGAAGACGGCGAGATCGGATTGAACCGGATCACTGCATACATGGTTACTTAAGAGACGATTGCGAGATGTGCAATACAGAATGGGAATAACTGTATCAAAATAAGGATTTGTATACATTACGGGGGCAGCTGCGCGAGCGGCCGGACCGGATCGGCGCTGTCCTTGTATACAAAAATTGAATCCGGATCCAGGTTTCCGTATACAAGAACACCCCCGATCCGGTCCGGCCACTCACCCAGCCTATACAAAATGCAGAAAGAAGGTATCAAATGGACATTGAAAAGCTTCTAGAATACGCAAAGAGCAACGCCCTGGACTTGGTTTGCCGCCTGGATCACACCCAGGAGGAAAAAAAGTTGATTGCCCTGGGCTACATGGTCGGATTTTCAGACGGAACTTTGCTAAATGAATCGAATAGAAAACGGGAGCAATTCAAAGAAATTGGGAGATCGTAATCTATCGAATTTAGGGCCAAAAATCGAATGTTCCACGGAAGCAAAATCGGCGCTCACGGTCGAAAATGACTCAAAATCGAGATCGGAGCGCCGGACTATTTCACAAAATCCCGGATTTTAGACATATGTCCGGCTGAATGGAGAGGTTAGGGTGAAAGAGTTCGACCTACTTATCTTGATTATTGTGGCTATTGTAGCGGTGATTTGCTTACATCCATTGATTAAAGAAAAAATGTAAAAGGGGTTTTGACCAGATGTTTGATGAACGATCACAAATCCGGCGCGCGCTCGATGCGGCCGGATATTTGTATGATGAGCCGACACCGGAAGCCCTGCGGGAATGCTTCGCGGACTATGTTGACGCTGGGGTATGGGGCAACTTATCATTAGAAGATATAGACAGCTTGTCCATAGCGGATATGAGCAATGCCATAATACGAATTAGGTGGTGATATAGAACATGTACGGAAGCAAGGAAATAGCGGAGATTTTAGGGATTAAACCCGTTACGGTTCGGAAGTATGCGGCGGCTTTAGAGGATGCTGGGTATATCATAAGTCGTAGCGATAGCGGACACCGGACATACAGCGAGGTAGACGCTACGGTGTTCAGGGAGTTACAGGTGCTATGTGAACGTAGCGGTATGACGGTAGAGAACAGCGCAAAGGTTGTAGCATCAAGGCATATCGGAGCGTCCGCAACTGTAGCGCCTGCGGTCGTTCAGCAACAAACGGCCCTGATGGAACGCTACGAGGAGCGCTACACTGAAATGATGGGCGTGATTGAATCCCTGAGAGAGCAGAATGAACGCCTTAATAAGCGCCTGGACGAGCAGAATAACAATATATCCGTGATATTAAGGGAAGTTTTAAATACGAAAAAAATGATGATCGAGAATAATCGCCGTAAGTGGTGGAAGTTTTGGGACAAGCGCGATCCGATGATAGGCGAGCCCGATCCGGAGCAGGTTTGGAAGGAGAAACAGGAGCGTTTGATGTAAGTGATTTTCATCCTGCCGCCGAAATATAAATATATACTGCTACGCAGTAGAAAAAGGGTGCACATAATTAACTAGAATATGGAAGATGCGGGCAAGGGGCCGTCTATACAAAGAGGGCTCTTTTTTGTATGGTTAGAAGGGTAGAGAGAAGGTGATTTTTTATCCCAAGACATCGGCTGCCAGAACATTTAAAGAAAGAGACTATCGGGATCAGGCTGCCGAAATGGATAATTGACGAGCTGAGAGAGTTAGGGAGTCCAAACGAGCATATCGAACAGGCAGTGATCCAATATTTGAAAAAAAAGAGGGAGCAAAACCCAGAAAAAGGATAGACAACAATCGACCTCTTTTTTTATAATATAAAAGCATTGAGAAATTATGTTCGTGTCTTTGGGGTAAAAAATGCACGAAAAATAGTTCTTGACTTGGCGAAAATGGTTACTATATCCTATTGTCATACGAGAAAGAACGAAAAAAATATTCAACCCGAATAGAAGCGCGCCAACGCTCCTGTTCGGTACATGCAAGCCAACACTTGCACGCATCACTAAAAAGTGAGTTGAACATTGCTAATTGTAATTCAATTAATTAGCTTTGTTCAAGCGCATAATTTTTTAGTGTTCCCAAAATACGGGGCGTAGTGTGTGGCTTCTGCTAACACTACGCTTTTTCGCGTTTGGGAGGGGAATCGCAATGG
>NZ_JAGGKI010000042.1 GCF_017873605.1 Paenibacillus lactis | reverse complement strand
AGAAAAACTGACGAGAATTTGTTCAATTCTCTATTGTAACTCCCCGCCGAAGCGGTTCGTTTTTACTCACTCGTTGTTCAGTTTTCAAAGATCAATCATCGTTTCTTTTCGTCATCCGCATCTCAGCGGCGACTTTTATAATATATCATACTTCCTAGCAACTTTGCAATACTTTTTTTAAAAAAGTTTTTTGAAGTTTTTGGTGAAGTTTGATGGCCGCCGACCCGCGGCATCACCTTCGGAAAGGAAGCGAAAATTAATTTACCACACACTCGGCGAGTTCGTCAACACTTTTTCTGCGAATTAGTGTTTGAATTGCGGGAACTTCCCGTTACGCGCATATTTGGAGAGTTCTTTCTGAGGAGCAAAGCGGGCATACATGCGAAATACCGTCTTATAGCGATTCGCGATCGCCTGTCTAATATTCTGGTCCAATCGTTGGTCGCTTAAGTCCAGCAGCATTTCATCCAGTTCTTTTCGCAGTACATAATCAAGCTCTTTGCATTCTTTCTCATTGAATAGCATTCCCAGCATGATAGGACCTCCTTATATATTAGCGAACAATGAAATTTCACTTTCATCGGGTTAAAGCAGCTCTTGCCTATGTAAGGTTGATTAACCGATATGGCCGGATCTCTAAACCGAATATAAGCGATTTCTGGTTTTTCAAAACAGCGAGCGCTGTAAGCTTCACTTAACACTCTTGAAGAACAACGCTCGATCCGCTTTATTAGGTATGCACAATTTCCTTGAAAATTATGACATCAGCCACAATGTAATTGTACTTTCGATAATGGCGGCGACCAGCAGAAGCACGACGACCCATAGCGATGCCGTCCCCAGCTTGCGCCAGAAGCCGCGCCACTCCGTGCCGATCCCTCTTCTTTTCTCACCTGATGCAAGCATGCTTCGGAAGACTAACCCGCCGAAAGCAAGACCATACCCGCAGGCAATCACAATGACCGGAATTTCGATGATCCCGTGCGGGAGCAATCCCTTCACAATGAGATCAAACAGACTCTCGCCGCTTGCCTGCACGATTTTCAGCAAAAACCCAATCACCATGCCGTTAACGAGAAGGAATATGAATGGGATAACCCCGAGCAATATGCCTGACAACATGACCAGCACACTCTTGATGCTATTGTTCAAAAATATAAACACAAAGAAGCTCCATTCCGGGTTGTCCGACATCCGCAGCTCCTGACTCATCTCCCCCAGCCCTTGAAGCTGGCTGATAAGCAGCTGCTCAAATTCATCCGATCCCCACCCGATCGCAATCCCGCCGGCAAACAAGACGGCAGAAAGAATGAGCGCCTTCCGGATCGTGGTTAAATCTCTAAGAAAATTGCTAAAACGAAACATTCGGTACCTCCTTTATTGGTATAACTCACAAGTACGAGCATATGTTGAAGTAAACAAGCTACTGCACACTGAAGGGAGAGGGGCAGATCGTATTATGAATTCTTTTTATGTATTCAACGGCAGAAAGATCAAGCGGTTTTTCTTTGTTCTTGCCGCAGCGGTATTTGCAATCGGCGTCATTTATGTGGAGAGCGACAATATCTCGGTTTTCTCTGAAACCGGCCCGTCGGCCATTTACAGCGTGTCTACAGACAAGAAGCAGATAGCCTTGACATTTGATATCAGCTGGGGAGAAAAACGCGCAGAGCCCATTCTGAAGGCGCTAAAAGACAACGGAGTCCAGAAAGCCACCTTCTTCCTCTCCGGACCATGGAGCAAAACGCATCCGGACATCGTGAATGCCATCAAGGAAAGCGGTTATGAAATCGGCAGCCACGGCTTCAAGCACGAGAACTACAGCTCCCTGTCTGATGAGGAGATTCGGAAGCAGATCATGTCGGCTCATGATATTTTAACCTCAATGACCGGACAAGAACCGAAATTAATCCGGATGCCGAACGGCGACTTTGATAAACGGGTCTTAAGCATTGCGGAAAGCCTGAACTACACCGTCATCCAGTGGGATACGGACTCGAGAGATTGGAAGAACATCGGCGTGGATAAAATCGTCGACCGGGTCGTCTCCAAAGCGCATCCTGGCGATATTGTGCTCATGCATGCCAGCGACTCCGTCAAGCAAACGCACGAAGCGCTGCCGCAGATTATTCAAGAACTCCGCAATAAAGGGTATGAGTTCGTCACCGTGACCGACTTGCTCCAGCAAGGAAGCACAAAGGGCACCGAGGTACGCGACCATGCTTCGATTCAAAAAAATATTGAGGATGCCGGCGGGCTGTGATGCTGCCTCCCGCTTTCCTACCGGTAATAAAAAAAGAGCTAAGGTTTAGCTCTTTTTTTCATCCTGCGTAACTTTATGCAGCGTCAGAATTTGGTATGCATTACAGATCAAAAGAGGTACGACCATAAAGATGGTGGCATTGCTCACACCGATCTGCAGGACGCCGATGATTTCTACAATAGAAACCGCCATCATAAAGAACAGCGTCGGTATCCAGGCATTGGCGTTTGTGCTCTTTACTTTAAAATAAGCGACAATGACTGCAACGACCAGAATGGCAATCCCTAAGCCCACATCTTGTCCCAAGCTAGTCGATCCGCCAACGAAGGTGCGGAAGAACATCAGCTCAAGCAGCGCAAGAACGGCTAGCACGATCTGAATGTACTGCCAGGTTTTTTTGCGGAATATGCCTATTCCCATATAATTTAACGTCAGGTAGGCAAAAAAGCCCATCTGGGAATACACGCTCACCAAAGCCCCAGAACCCAACAAAATCAGTGGGTATATTAAAAAATCGGCTACTCCCTTAAAATCGATAAAGCCATTAAACAGCTGCAGCCCCAGACCTACAATTAAGGCCGCTACTGCCCCTACGAGCATCGTCTTCAAAAATAATTTGGACCACTTCCGTAAGCTCAACGAACCTCCACCCCCACAGATCATTATTTTACCAACGTTCACAATAAAAAACCATTCTGAATGCGACATATTTCCGCAAAAGCATCGCATACTATTCACAGAACCGTAAAAAAGGAGGAAAACGGTAATGAAGTGGCCGTTATTTCGTTTATGTATTATCGTCTTCGTTGCTGCCATAACGCTTACCGCTTGCGGCCAGGAACAGAGCGCTTCCCCTCAGCTTGGATATAAAGAGATCAAATCCATGGTGGTCGACATCCTGAAGACCGACGAAGGAAAAAAAGCGGTGGAAGAAGCGCTCGGAGGCGGGTCCGGTTCTTCCGGAAGCACCGGGTCGATGGGGATGCGGATGATGACCGCCCAATCCGGCGAGGAGATCCGGATGGCTGTTAAAGACACGCTTGTATCGGATGAATATAAAAAAGAAATCGAAAAAATTATGACCGACCCGAAATTTGCCGGCGATTTCGCCAAAGCGATCAATTCCCAAAGCAAACAGCTGCATATGCAGTTGATTAAAGACCCTACTTATCAAAAAGCCATTCAGGACATGCTGAAATCTCCGGACGTGATGAAGTCGTTCCTGGAACTGACCAACACGCCGGATTACCGCAAGCAATCCATGACCGTCATGCAAGAGGCAATGCAAAATCCCCTCTTCCGCATGGAAGTGCTGGAGCTTTTGAAATCCGTCGTGAAGGACGAGCTTCAGCCTAAAGTGGAGAAGAAGAAGCCGCAAGAGGATCAGAAGCAAGAGCAAGGCGGCGGTGAAGGCGGCGGCGAGGGTGAAGGTGGCGGCGAAGGCGGCGGTCAAGGTGAAGAGGGCGGCAGCGGAAGTTAACCGTCTGGCCGGTACCCTCTCGACATATCCGGTTAAAGACACTCTTTCACCGGTTATCGTTCTTGACTAACTGGCTGCCTCTTGAAGCCAAAAACCGTACGATTGCAACTGGGTAAATCCCAATAACAGCCTATACAGCCAGTTCATACGCATAACGGCCCATGCAGTTCTCACGCAAAACGGCCTTGTGCCCCATCAAACGCATACGGCTCATCTCCCCGGCCCATACGCCATTACGGCACGTCCAGCTCGGAGGCACGTTAGCCTACTCATGCGCTCACAACACAATCAGCTGCTCATACGCCATAGAGCACATTAGCCTGCTCATACGCTACACGGCCTTCCAACTGGCTCATATGCCACACGGCACTTCCAACTGGCTCATATGCCACACGGCACTTCCAACTGCTCATACGCCAACGGCACATTTAGCCGCTTCATACGCAAACAAGCTCCCATCAGGGAGCTTGTCAGGCTGTCGAGAAAGTCTCGACAGCTATTTTCTTGTGAATTTAATTCAACACGACACCGCGTTAATGTTGTATAATGGTATTAAATAAACCG
>NZ_JAGGKI010000041.1 GCF_017873605.1 Paenibacillus lactis | reverse complement strand
TCGGACGGCACGCGCGAACGCTGGGCCGAAATTGTATACTTCAAGACTCGTGAAGATGTTCCACCGAACAACGGCGGGACTGATCCCGGCGGGGGTGGAACACCGACCCCCGATCCAGGAACGAATCCCGATCCAACCGATCCGGGCGGGACCGAAGAATGCCCTCCTGGATGCCAAGCGATTATAGATGCTTTGGAATGTCCGGAATTTGACGAATACCTCGGGCGGTGGGCTAGCATCATACCGCCGCCGCCGGATTGGAACCAAGTGGCCGGGATTATGCGGGATACGATCGTTCCGGCCATGGGGCAGGAGATCGTCAATCGTTCGCCGGAAATCGCCCGGATCATAGCGGACGAGCTGCAATCCAGGGAAAAGGCGGTGCAGCCGCCGCCCCCATTGCCAACGTATCGAACGCCGGAACCGATGCCCGTCCTCCGGGACATCCCGAATAAAATCCCGTTCGATGTGGAATCCGGAACGCCGAATTTTGAGCCGGATTACACGGAGTCTAAGCCGTTTTCGATTCCTGATCCCTTGAATGTGCCGTTAGACAATACCGATTCGGGCTATGACTATCCGACTCAAACGGATGATTCATCCCCGGCATACCGTAGCGTTACGCGTATCGACCAGGACAAGGGATATCAGGGCAAGCCATCCCAGGACACAAGCTCCCCAGGGTATCAAGTTAAAGACCCTACAGGCGAGCCCGTGCCGGATTATTACTATATCAACGGCGGTAAAACGAAGGTTCCTATCTATAAACCAAGGGATACAACGCCGACCCCAGCGCCGGATTATGATAGCGATCCTGGGGCCGTAAATACGCCGGGCTATAAAGCGCCGTAGCGGAAAGGGGGTGCAATGTGAAACGAATCATTTTGGGTGTGCTGCTCATGTTTGTACTGCTTCCAGGGGTTACGGAAGCTTCTCCGTATAGTGCGCAGGATTCGATTTTGTCCGGAAAAATCTTGGTTGACCAGAAGAACAATCCAGCCCCCCAGCTGACGGATGGAGATCCATCCACGTCTGCGGTTTTTGATTATACCAGAACGATATTTTCGTACACGTTCCCTAAGCCCGTAGAAGTCGAAGAATTCTATGCGCTTCTTGATGAAAATAAAGGGCTTGCGGTTAGGCTTTTTTTCACCGATGGATCGAATGATGTTATTAGGCTTCCGACTACCAATCCCAAGGAAAATTATGTGCCTGTTCTATTTAACAAGCCCATAACCAAGATTGAAATAACTTCCGGATACGTGAACACCAAAAGATTATACGAGTTTGATTTAAAGTTGAAGCGAGACAAAATCCCACCGGGAAAACCAACGGGGCTCAGTGCCTTGCCTGGGTTCGATGAGATTCAATTATCCTGGAATCCGAATCCCGAAAATGACATGTACGGCTACAACATTTATGTAGACGGCAAGAAGATTAACAGTATGCCGATTACGCGCGATATGTACACGCTAAAGGCTCAGGATTACGCCAAGGTATACACCATCTACATAACGGCGGTCGATCTGTCGGGGAACGAAAGCGTCCCATCCGATCAAGTGCAAGGAACCCCCATCCAGCCGCCCGATACAACGCCGCCTGGACGGCCGCTAGGGCTTCAGGCAACCCCGGAAGTCGGACAAATCAAACTGGACTGGACGGCCAACACGGAACCGGATTTAGACGGGTATTTAGTCTTTCAGGATAACGTCCAATTGTTCCAAACCCCGATTAAAACCAATTCGTTTGTAGTGTCCGGCGGGCTGTCGTATACGACCGATACAGAGTTTTACGTGGTGGCCGTGGATACGTCCGGAAATATGAGTATGCGATCCAATGTCGTCAAAGCAAGGCCGATCAAGCCACCGAACACGACGCCGCCCCCGGTTCCGTCTAACTTGAGGGCAGCCATGAGTGCGGATCAGCTAAGCATCGAAACGAATTGGGGGGCAAGCGTTGATCCAGACCTAGAAGGCTACTATGTTTACGTCTCAACGGATGGAACCAATTTTACTCGTCATAATTCCGCGCCGATCCCGGCCACGAACTACGACATAACAAACCTGCAAGCAGACACGGTTTATCACATCCGAGTGACGGCAGTTAATATTTACGGTTTGGAATCCGGGCCGTCCAATACAGTCAGGATCAAGTCACCAAGCAGGAACACGACCGTAACCCCAGGGAAGCCCCAGGCCGACTATTGGGATATCTCATGGACCCCGGTTCCTGGGGCGGTGTCCTACGCGATTTATTACAACAATCAGAAAGTGGGAGAAGTGCCGGGGAATGTGACAACCTTCCGGATCACGAAGGCGATGGGCTACAACCCCAACGGAGCTATCCAGGTTGTAGACGTTCGGGCGCAATTTTCAAACGGCAGCTCGGGTGGCAGTAACCAGCCGGGGCGGCCTGTCGGATCGGGCTGGGGGATGGCTCCAAAGGATATCATTACGAATTCGATGTTTATTATTGCTTCGCTATCCTCACTGGTTTTGCTAGGGCTGGTGATTGGTATAGCGCCGCGACTCATTAAGATGCTGAAAAAATCCATTGACGCAAGGAGGAGAGCGACATGACGGCAGCCGAGCTATTTTCCGAAACCTTTGGCTTTATCCAAGCCCTAACCCCAATCATTTTCGCCTTTGTTGTGGTGGCCTACGCTGACGAATTGATTGATATCGTTCGTAAAGCCGCCCTGGGCTACAAAGGGCGCAAGGATTACTAATGTTTAGAGCCATAGCGGACGGTTTCGGCTATCTCTTCCGACTCCTGGGCGACCTGGGCGGCTGGATTTTAGACGGCATCTGGATGCTGTTTAAACCCTTGTTTGATTTAATCGGGGCTATCTTCTATTTCCTCTACATGCTGGGGGTAGTCCTGGTTAAAATCCTCGAGGTTGTTCTAAACGTTGGCAAGCTGCTTGTAGGGGTGCTGACGGGCCTTTTCAAGACGGTTGTAGGGCTTTCCTATACCGGAACCCCGGCAGCCCTTCCAGGCAGCTACAATTCGGCCCTGAGCAAGATTATGCCGTTTGTAAACTCTTTGCAGCTGGACAAGGTAGCCTATCTATTGATCTTTGGTATCTGGCTGACAGCCGGATTCATGGCCGTGAAGATCATCGGAGCCATGAGAGGGGGTGGCGGTGATGATTAACTTCATTGATTCGATATTCGCCCCGGTCTTGCAGTTCCTCAATATGATCATAAGCAAGCTGGCCGGGATCGGCACTATAGCAGCTAAAGGGGTTAGGTTAGATCATTACTTTGGGGTATTCGGATTGCTTGGGCCGACCTGGACAGGGGTTATCACATCGTTTCTAGCGGCGTTTCTGTTCGTTTTCATCCTGTTCATGATCCAGAAATACAATCGGGTTTTACTGTGGTTTAAAGACTTGATCAAATGGTGGTGATAACCGGAATGGGATTCAAATTCATGTATACAGAATCGCGGCAGCTGCGCGCCGATCCAGGAGCCGGCAGCGCATGTTTTGTATACAAGATACAAACCAGGATCCGGAATTTTGTATACAAAACATGCGCTGCAGCTCGTTCCGGATCTCGATTTTTGTATACGGATAGGGAGGATACATAGATGAGTCAAAGCTTTCAGTTAGTTTTCAAATATTTCTTTTCGGTCGGCTCGGGCCTGGGCCTGGGGCTGATCGTATCTATCGGAATACCAATCGCTTTATATCTCAAATTCAGGGAGGCTAAACCATGGCAAAGAAAGAGCAAAAAATATCGTTAGGAAAGGCCATTATCTTCGGGAATCCGAATTACCGATACAACGAGGAAGCCGGGAGGTTTGTTCCGACCAATGAAGACGATCGGAGCAGCGTGTGTACGATCCTGGATGTCCAGGAAGTAACCCAAGACAAAGTGATTACATCTCACTACGTGCTGCCGATGTCTGACGCTACGATCAGCACGAGCGATGATGGGCTAGTCTATAGCTTTAATTGCAGTCTGCCCTATCTCCAGGAGACGGCGCACCTAGCTGAAATCGAGAAAAACACAATCATGAATCAAGCATTTAACTATCCAGGACGAACGCAACAGGCCAAAACATCCGGCGTGATGTGGCTGCTCATTGGTTTGCTTGGATTGCTGGCCATCATCGGCATGTTCAAATAAGGAGGGATCAAGGCCATGAGTGGAGTCAATTTACAAGAGACTTTGATGGGGGATATCTACCGGACGGAACAAAAACCCGTTATAGCGGACGTAAAACAAGTAATCGACACGCTAAAGGACAAAGTACAGCCCCTAACCCCTGCACAGATGCAGGCTATCGGGTTCCTCGAGCATTTACAGTCCAGGCCGATACATGCCGGGAAAAAGCCGTATGATGCCTTAATTAAGCAGATTAAAGAAGATGCCCCACTAGTTGCGCCGCCTGGATACTTCATCCGAGTAATTGAAGCTTTGGTTCCGCGCACGACCTACATAGACGGAAAATCATACGAGAAAATGGCAAACGAAAAGGATGGGAAGTAATCATGTTTATCGCGGGTGTAGTAGGAGGTTACGGGCAGGGGAAGACGTTAACGGCCACGATCAAGGCCCACCAATGGGCCGCCGCATCCGGGGCCAAACTGTTCGCAAATTTTCCCCTTCGTGGCGCATATCTGTTTGATGATTATACGGACTGGTACAGAGTCGCGGATGCTCACGGATCAATCATCATATTCGATGAATCGCAGTCCAATTTTGACAGCCGCACATGGGGCGGCAACGGTCAAATTATCATGACCCAAGTATTAAATTACGTACGTAAAATGAATTCCCTGTTCATCTTCGTGCTTCCGTCTTATAGCAACATTGATACCCGGATCAGGGACAAGACAGATTTACTTATCGAATGCATCAAGTCTCCCAATGGGACGATTAACAACCTGGTTTATGAGTATCAGCAAAAAGAGTTTGGCCCTAAAGGGCGTTTCGTGAATCGCTGGGTATTGCCTGTTCATCAGCAAAAAAAGGTTCATGCCCTTAATCTTTATTCCACGCATTCGATGGTACACCGATTCCCTACGCCGCCGCAGAACAAAGTGGATCAGTTCTTTCAGGAGCTAGATCGGCGGCATACGGCGGCCCTGGAAAGGGTTTATGGGAAGCAATACATTGATATTCAGACTTTGGCCAAGGAGGAATTAATGGATGTCGCTGGTGTCAGCTAAACTAAAAAATCCTACAGCCTGGGCGTATATGAAGATGCTGCACGGTAAACCAGTAAACCCCCTGCATCTCGTGTCCATGTACAACAACTATCATGAGCAAGAACAAATGAATTTGATTGAAAACATGTGTGCAGCAAGTAATCAAATCGCGGTGGCATCCGCGCAGCTGACGCGTCGCCAACGGGAAAAGTATGCCGCGAGAAAATTCAAACACGGTCGCAGGGTATTCTATCTGTTCTCCAGGAGAGCAATCCCGGCCGATATCGGATCAACAATCGAATTAGAGGAAGGGGTTAGGGTATACCTATGAATTTTCGGATAATTAGCTTCATTGGGGCAGGGCAGCTGTTCGGTAATCTATTGATTCGCTGGGTGTGGTGGTAAGGAGGTTTTGCATTGTCCTATGTGCAGATGACAAAAGCAGATGTGGCCCGGATATACCGGGCCAAACAAATGGTTAATCAGCTTAAATTTAG
>NZ_JAGGKI010000040.1 GCF_017873605.1 Paenibacillus lactis | reverse complement strand
GGGGGTAGCCCCCTCATATTTTTCTTAACTTAGTTACTTTGGAAATACAGAGAAACCCTGATCCTTTAAAAGGACAGGGTTTCTCGACAATCTGAAGGCATCCCATCTTTGGGGATGCCTTTTTTCTTTTTCAAAATCCACTATTGGGTTGAGTAACATTGAGTTCCGCGCTACACGCAGCAAGAAGTGATTCACCGAGCGAGGTCTCTCTGTACACTCCTTAAGAGCCGCTCGGCAATGCTAAATCAAAGTTAAATAAAATATCCTGAGCTTCTATATTGGATTTCGCCAAGATATGGACCCTCAGTTGTAACGGCTCGGGTTGGCCCTGCACGCCTCGGGCTTTAGCCGTTAAGTAATAATGATTCTCCCCCAATTTATGCTGCTCTCCGCTTTCTGTATCTGCGAGCAGCTGCCCATTGCTGTAGAATCTATAGCCCAGATCGTTTTCCTCTGGTCCGCCGCCTTGGAGTTCGAACCCAATCGTAACTTCATCATCACGGTAGGCAGCGTTTCGTAACACAATGGTCATGCCGTCAATCGTTTTCGTTTGAACGTCAATATTGGGCTCCGGCATCGTCCAATTCTTTTCTGGATTGAAATAATCATAAGCAAAAAGGATGCCCAGGCCGATCAAAATAATAGCTACGGCAGCAATTCCAATTCCTCGCTTGTTTTTGTTCACGTTGCTCATTCCTTTATGCAATCTTGTAAGGCGGGGCTTGTCCCCTCCCTACATGATACATGATTTCATAACTTTATACTAAAAAGGGACGACTCCCGATCATTCCGGAGTCATCCCGAAGCGCTGCTTTATCTTGTCTTTATAACTTTCGTTCTCTCATTCTATTTTTTCCTGCTTTACTTCTACTTCTGTTCTACTTCTTCTACTATTGTTCTACTTCTCTTCTACTTCTACTGCTGTCCTACTTCTTCTACCTCCCGCATGACGATCCCGATCTTCCCTTCATGCACCTCCACCTTATACTTCTTCACCCTGATCCGTTCGCTGAACAGCGACTCGCCGGTCCGCAGGTCGAACTCCCACCCGTGCCAGGGGCACCGAACGACCTCTCCCTCCCGGCCGTACTCGTAGCTGTACACTTCCGAAGGAAGCGTCGTTCCGGAGACAGGGCCGGCGCAGATCGGGGCTCCCTGATGCGGGCAGTAGTTCAGGATGGCATGATATTCGCCGTTCACGCGGTAGATGCCGATCTCGCGGCCGTCAATTTCGACGACGGCGCGGCCGCCCTCCGGGATCGCATCTTCCGTCAGTACGTAGTGCACTGTCATAAGCACCCTCCTTTACTCGCAAAGGATAGAGCAGCCAGCGTCCTCTCCCGATTAATCCAGCCGGTACAGCTGCTTCGCGTTTTCGTAGAAAATCTTCCGTCTCGCCTCCGGCTTCAGCCCCCGCAAAATGTGATGGGGCGAATCGAAGTCCCAATGCGGGTAGTCGCTGGAGTAGAGCAGGATGTTCTCGGCATCGATCATATTAAACAGATCGATCAGATGCTGCGGATGGTCCGGCTCCTCGATCGGCTGGGTCGACAGGTAGCAGTGCTCCCGGATATACTGACTCGGCATCTTCTTCAGCCAAGGTACGGTGGAGCGGAGCGCCTTGTAGTTTTTGTCCAGGCGCCACATCAATGCCGGAAGCCAGGCCACTCCGCCCTCCACGAGCACGACCTTCAGCTTCGGAAATTTCACGAAGATGCCCTCGCATACCATGCTCACCAGATGTGCCATGAACATCTGGGAGAGGCAGGTATGCCATTCAATGTACCGGGCCGGATAGCCGGCCGCGGTTGGAGCCGTTGAGCTGCCGCCGCCCTCGGCTCCCGGATGGATCGCCACCGGGAGCCCGTTCCGCTCGGCTGCTTCATAGATCGGATGATAGTGGCGCTGTCCGAGCGGGGAACGCGCCGCGCTGGAGATCATCACCTCGACGATGTCCGGATGCCCGCCGACCCGGTCAATCTCGCGGGCGGCAAGCAGCGGATCCTGGGTCGCCACGACCATCGCACCCTTAAACGCTTTATGTTTGCCGAGCCATTCGTTGATCAGATAATCGTTATAGGCCGAGCAAATGGCTGCCGCGTAGTCCGGATCATGCGTGGATGAAATGTTATAGACGACGCCGGTCAGCACGGCATACTCCACATCGTAGCCTTCGATAAGCTGCTTGATCATGAAATCCGGATCAGACCCGGCTTTCCCTCCGCCAGGGGGAATCGAATCCTTCTTCATCACGCCGATCGGCGAATAGTACCCGGAGCCTGCATAGCCGATGCCGGAAGCCGCTACCCGGGAGCGCCATGGCTCCTCGAGATAAGGGAGCAGGGCGCGGTCATCCTGCTCGTTATGAACATCGACGTCAATGATCTTATAGGTCTCCACTTTCGTCTCCACGTTCGGATTCCTCCTCTCCTCCCTATCTGCTTCCCTTACTTGCCGCCATAGGTGCGCGTATAGGCCGTATTGTACATGGCCAGAAGCTCGTCGGCGCCCAGCTTCTTGGCCTGATCGATAAATTGCTGATACGTCTCGTCGTTAATCGGCGTTTTGCCGGTCACGAATTCCGTCACCTTCTGCTCCAGGAATTTGTTCAGATTGTTCAGCTTCGACTTCTCCAGCTCCAGCTCTTCCTCCGTCTTGACGATCTGCTTCGGCGCCGGGATGATATACTCGGCATAGCGCGCGTTGATGTCCTTGCTCTTCTCGCTTAGACCGCGCTCCCAAGCCTCGCGTGACAGCGCGTTGTTCAAGGTGATGAGATCATACCAGACGCCCCAGTCCTTCCGCAGCGTATTGAACGGGGAGGCGCCAAAATCTTTGTTGTAGACCGGCTTGCCGTCCTCCATCGTATATGTTTTGCCTTCGATGCCGAGCGAGAGATAATTCGTTCCCTCCTGGCTGACCAAATAGTCGAGGAACTGCACGGCCCGCTCCTTATCCTTCACTTTGGCCGAGATCGCCCGGCCGACGGTGCCGACGACAGGACGGGAGAACTGATAGTTCTTGATGCCGTCAGCCGCAAACGACGGGATCGCGTCCAAGTCGTATTCCGGAATCCCGGCATCCCGCGCCTTCGCGACGAGCGATTCCAGATCCGCCTTCCAGAAATACGTGACGAGCGATTTGCCCGTCAGAATCCGCTCTTCCCACTGCGCCTGCGTCAGCAGCGAAAATTCCGGATCAAGCAGCTTCTCCGTGTACAGCTTATTCAAATACTCCAGCATCGCCTTGTAATTGTCATGATACGGCGCGAAGGCATACTGATCCGTCGTCGGATCCAGGCTGTAGAAGCCGTGAATGCCGGTGAATATGCGGCCGAAGGTCGTGAAGAGACCGGTATCGCCGACGATCGAGTTGGAAATGAGCGGATAGGAGTCCGGATATTTTTCCTTCAGCGTTTTGAGGAATTGGTAGAACTCATCCACGGTCGTCGGCGGCTTAATGCCGTGCTGATCCAGAATATCCTTGCGCGCATACCAGATGAAGTTAAAGCCCTTTCCCTCCGCATCGCCTTCCAGCACAGGGACGGTGTACAGCCCGCCATCCGTGCCGGTTGCCAGCGCTTTGGCTTCCGGGTACTTCTCGTAGAACGCCTTCAGATTCGGCGCCTTGTCGAGATAATCCTGGAGGTTGAGGAATACCTTCTCCGGTCCATGCTCTCTGCCGTCCTGCGTAGGCACCTGGATGAAATCGGTAGCGGTGTTCGTGGCGATCATGATCTGCCGCTTCTCTTCGAGCCCTTCCTGGCTGACTACCTGAAATTCCACCTTGACCCCCGTCTTTGCCTCGATTTCTTTAAAAATCTCCCAGTCGTCCCTGACCTTCCCCTCCACCCGGTCATACACGAGCCATGAGAAGGTAACGGGATTGTCCGGACTCAGCGTCCCGTCATCCTTCCCGCCTCCGCCGCCGCAGCCGGTGACGAGCAGGGCGCACAGCAGCATTAATAGGAGCGCCTTTCTGAAACCCTTCCGCGTCATGCACACAACCTCCCTTTTCTTAAAAATACAGCATGCCTTATAGAAACGGATGAGCCAGCATCCATCGCTACCGTTACCCCTTGATTCCGCCGATCATCGTCCCTTGGACGAAATATTTCTGAATGAACGGGTAGACGCATAGTATCGGCAGCGTCGCGATGATAATCATCGCGTACTTCAGCGTTTCGAGGTGGGTCAGATCCCCTTCGCCCTGCACATTCGTGCCGGCAATCAAAATGTTGCGCAGCATGATCTGCAGCGGATACATCTCCCGGTCGTTCAAATAGATCAAAGCGCTGAAGAACGAATTCCATTGATTCACGGCGGTAAAAAGGCCGATTGTCACCATCACGGGAAGCGACAGCGGCAGCACGATCCGCACTAAAATCTGCATGGAGCCGCACCCATCGATGGCTGCTGCGTCCTCCAGCTCTTCCGGCAGTCCCTCGAAGAACGTCCGCATGATGAACAAATACCAGGTGCTGATCAGCGACGGGAGGACGATGGCCCAGATCGTATCGAGCAATCCAAGCCTCTGGACGATCAGGAAGGTCGGAATCATCCCCCCGCTGAAGAGGAGGGTGAAGGCGGCCATCAGCAGGATCACCCTCCGTCCCGGCAGCCAGCGCTTCGCCAGCGGATAAGCCATCGCGGACGTCGCGATGAGGGTCAGCACCGTATGCAGCGCCGTATACCGGATCGTATTCCAATAGCTGACCCACAAATCCGGATTATAGATGAGCTGTTCATATGCGATCAACGTTATCTTTTTCGGCCATAGCAGCACCGCTCCGCTGGCGACGAGGGCATTATTGCTGATCGATGCCGAGAATACGTATACCATGGGATAAGCCATCACGATGATGAGCACGATCATGAATGTGATGTTGAAGAAGTCAAACAGCCTCGAGCCGAGGCTCACCTTTTGTTTCATGGCGCATCTCCTTTACCACAAGCTGGTCTCCGAATATTTGCGCACGATGCGGTTCACCGCCACGACCAGAATGAATCCGATCGCCGATTGGAACAGGCCCACCGCGGTGGCGAAGCTGAAGTCGGCGTCGAGAATGCCCCGCCTGTAAACGAAGGTGTTGATAACGTCGGACGTTTCGTAGTTCATCGTGTTGTAGATCAGCAATATTTTCTCGAAGCTGGCTTCCATGAAATTGCCGAGGGTCAGCACGAACAAAATGATCATGACCGGCACCATGCCGACAAAGGTGATATGCCGAATTTGCTGCCACCGGTTCGCGCCATCCATCTTCGCCGCTTCATACAGCATCGGATCGATGCCGGCAATGGCGGCCAGATACAGGATCGTGCCCCAGCCAACCTTCTGCCATATTTCCGAGCCCACATATACCGTCCGGAACCATTCCGGCATGCCGAGAAACATAATCGGCTCGATCCCGAACAGCTTCACCAGCAGGTGGTTGATCACCCCGGTCGTCGGCGACAGGAAGGTGACCAGAATACCGGCAATGACGACGGTGGACAGAAAATGCGGCATATAGCTGATGTTTTGCACGAATCGCTTGAACCATTTGCTCTTCAGCTCATGGAACAGCACGGCCAGAATGATGGGCGCCGGAAAGTGAAACAGCAGATCGTACACGTTCAGCATGATCGTGTTGCGGATCAGCTTCCACGCATCAGGCGTCACGTAGAAGAACTCAATGAAATGCTTCAGGCCGACAAACTTGCTGCCCCATATCCCCCGGCCGATCGAGTAATCCTGGAAGGCGATGATGATGCCGTACATCGGCGCGTATTTAAAAATCAGGTAATACAGAATGCCCGGCAGCATCAGCAGGTACAATGCTTTGTGCTTTTTCAGCACATATCCGATACGCGATAGCTGCGCCAATCCCCACCACCTCCTTGTTTGGCGTTTCTGTAGCCGACACCTCCGGCTGTTGTCCCCACTATACGAGCCTAAGCTTAGGGCGTAAAGCGCGCATCTTTTCCTGCGGGCGCCCGGTTTTCAGCCCTTGTGGAGCAAGGGTTTGCGGCTTCGTCCATGCAAAAAAAGAGACTTTTCGAAAAAAATCAGTCTCTCTCTTTGTAACGCTATTGGTGCAGCGTCCGGTATTTCGCCGGCGTAATGCCCTCATATTTGCGGAAGGCCCGGATCAGCGAGTTTCGGCCCCAATATCCGACCCTCTCCGCAATCTCGTCCAGCTTCAGATCCGTTTCGAGCAGCAGCTGCTTCGCTTTCATCAGCCGATACTTCGCGATATACTCCACATATTTCTCTCCGACCTCTTCCTTGAAGGTGCGGCTGAAGTGGCCGATCGACATGTTCATCATGCCGGCAAAAGCCTCGATCGACAGCTCTTGGTCGTAATGCTCGTGAATGTACGCCACAATGCCGGCGATCTGCTGAGCGCGCGTGCCGGGTGCCGGCCGCCGAAAGAGGAACGCGTGAATCTCCTCGAAGCACGCCCTGAGCTCACCCCATGTCATGCAGCGGTTCATGCGTTCAAATAACCGGGAGTAATACGGAACGTTCAGCTCGTTATGCTCGGATTCGGCTGCCCGGATCCACGTGTTCAGCACATCCGCCAGCAGATACTTCATCTGCTCGGCGGCCGCATCTCTGCGCTGCCCTTCCTCCAGCAGATCCAACACGGACCGGAGCAGCTTGTCGTATTCCCTGGTTTTGCACTGGTTCAGAATCCGGTTGACCTCCTGCACGGACAGGAAGGAATCGCCTCCCTGCAAATCGCGGACGGGCTGACTCCCGCAGATTTCAACGGTGGAGTTGAGCCCCCGATACTGGAGCACGATGACGGCATGCTCGTAGGAAAGGTGAAGTTCCTCCATCGTTTGAACGGTTTTGCCAATGCCGATGGTGGCCTTAAAATAGTCGCCGTATTGCAGCAAAATAAGTTTCGCCATCTCCGCTATATGCTCGGGGCCATCACTCATCGCCTTGTCATGCTGCACGATGCAGGCCAGCAGATTCGGCTTGGTCTGGCACAGCCATATCCGGCCCGGAGCCAGCTTACGGATCTTGTCCTTCATCTCGGCCAGCAGAAAGGTTTTGCCCGTTTCCGTCGGATGCTCCGGCACATCTAGATTGTCGTGAAGCGCAATGGTCAGCACCGTTCTGGCCGCTACGGGGTTGTACGTAAACTCAATCTCCTTGGCGTAGTATTCAATGGACAGGGCGTCGCGGTATTGACCGAGCAGCAGCTTGGTCACGAACTGCTCCTGCACGATCGGCAGCATCCCGTGGACCATGTGGGACAGCTCCCGGTTCTCGGTCATGATGGACTGGGAATAGCGTTTAATGACGTCAAATTCATTTCCTTCATTCGCAGGGCTTTCCCCGGTACGGCGGTGCGACTTCAGTCCATTCCGGATTTCCGCAATCGGCCGGTATAAACGCCGGCTCAAGTAATATGACACCCATCCCCCGACGACCAGAAAAAATGCGAGGAACGCCCAGCTTATGAAACGGGTGACGTATACCGGCTTCATCAATGTGCCCAGCTCGATCATGCTGATATAATGCCATTGCTCGTCGAATGCCGATTTCATAAGCGAGAGTCCGGTCTTGTCCGAAATCGTAAATTGCGGGGATACGCCTTCGGCATGGATCCGCTGCTGCAGCGTCTGCCGGTCCCGCTCGCTTAAACCGTTCTCGGAGATCAAACGGCCCCGATCGTCTATGATCGCCGTTCCGCGGACCCAACTTTCCGGAATATGAATCTGCTCCTGGAGCTTGTTCGTCCTCAGATCGACCAGGAGATACACATCGGGGGCGTTTGTATTGAAGGGATAGCTCATCACCGCCGTCAGGGAGCTGCCGGAGTCGGTGAAATTCATCATTTTTTTGCCGATCAATTCGGCCTCCAGCTGTTTGCGGCTTCGGGGCTCCATCGGATAACGCGTGGTAAAATAGTAGGCTTTGTTCGTATACGTCTCCGCATCGATGATCAGGTCCTCGTGCACGAAAATGTAATACGCCCGCTCGACGAGCTCATCCGACTCCAGCTGCTGCAGCTGCTCCCGCAGCGAATGAAGCAGCTCCGGCTGCAGCTTGCCTCCCGGCGAGTCGGCTGCGCCCATCAGCACGCTTCGCAGCCTAGAGGTGCTCAGGATCTGGATCATGTTCGTCTTTAGCGCCTGGAGCGAAGCGTCCGTCTGCTCGGCGAACCGGCTCATCACGATGTCGTTCAGGCGCTCCGCATCCTGCTCGATGATTCGCACGACCAGCACCTGTGCAAGGACGCTGGCGGCAATGACCGGGATGAGGATGAGCAGAAAATAGTTGGCGAACAGGCGCCAAAACAGGGTGCGCCTCCGCGGTGCTGGGTTTGGGACGGCTCCTTGCTCAGGAGATCGACTGTGCGCAGCTGGCTTCATGTGAGATCCCCCTTGGGTTTGAAATGGCAGGTGGCGGGGCCTGCGGGGTTTTAGCGAGCGGTAAAGCGTTGTCCCTTACGGGGCTGATCGGTCGAGACAAGGTTGCGGAATCTTGAGACGGGCTAATGCGCCCGGAAAGACAGTACAAGGCCCAAAGGGCTAGGCTGGGCACCTTATGGGTCCAAAGAGAGTGACCCGGAAGTCTGGGGCTGGCCGTAGAACTTAGTTGGGGCACACAAGGCGGGGCAAGGGCACCTCAACACATCCTTTTAGGGACTAGTCAGAGCTGTGCGACCGTGCACAGCCGGAACCCCGGCTGTAGCTCCCTCGTATAAGTCAAGCCTTCTGCTTTCACTATATTTTGATGGAAGTTACAATATGCCCTGTAAGGGGAAGCCTTGAGAAGCACCTCTGACCTTTTCCTCAATCGTCATATATATTGAAAAACCGCATGGAGTAATTATACTCACATGCGGCTTCCCGAACCGACCCTACGCACGTAACCCTTTCTATATGAAGAGTATAAGTCATCAAAATCGACCGATCGCTGTAATGAACTGCGGAGCCAAAACCAAGCACCCACGAAGGGTGCAACGCGGAAGCATGGCAGGCTGGAGGCTGCTGAAAGGACATATTTCAACCCACGCACCCGCATAGGGTGCGACGCAGGAACTTTGTGTTTCTCCCCGCTGCTATATTATTTCAATCCACGCACCCGCGAAGGGTGCGACTAACGTCCTTTTCTAGGTCCTCCCATTGTGTACCATTTCAATCCACGCACCCGCGAAGGGTGCGACTGAATACATGGAGATCCAGCAGTACGCCTTCATATTTCAATCCACGCACCCGCGAAGGGTGCGACATAATCTCAATAGCAGATACCAAAGGCCGATCAATTTCAATCCACGCACCCGCGAAGGGTGCGACATGCGGATCGTAGTTTTCCATCGTAATATCTTCATTTCAATCCACGCACCCGCGAAGGGTGCGACGCCGAAAGGTATAAAGCTGAGATCGAGGCAGCAATATTTCAATCCACGCACCCGCGAAGGGTGCGACGGTGTTGGCGAATAAGATTTCGCAGATTAGCACTGATTTCAATCCACGCACCCGCGAAGGGTGCGACACTCAAGCGTTTCGGCCGTCGTCTCGTTGCGCAAATTTCAATCCACGCACCCGCGAAGGGTGCGACGGGTCTAGGCCGTTCGGCAGGACAAATACCACCTATTTCAATCCACGCACCCGCGAAGGGTGCGACGATGTAATGATCGTCGCGGCAAGGCCTAGTATCGATTTCAATCCACGCACCCGCGAAGGGTGCGACTCCCTTGTGGCCGAGGTTCGCGGAACAGATCGATATATTTCAATCCACGCACCCGCGAAGGGTTCGACATTTGGGATCAAGGTATCCAGCGACTGGACCGGGGAATTTCAATCCACGCACCCGCGAAGGGTGCGACCAGGGCAGCTACTGGAGGGTGAGAGCCAATGAGCATTTCAATCCACGCACCCGCGAAGGGTGCGACTACATCATTATCGTGATGCTCATTCTATTTAAATATTTCAATCCACGCACCCGCGAAGGGTGCGACCGTTTTTGGATAACTTCTCGTCTATTTTCTTTTATTTCAATCCACGCACCCGCGAAGGGTGCGACACGAAAAATTCGTAGTATCAATAAGCTTGCAAAGATTTCAATCCACGCACCCGCGAAGGGTGCGACTGTTCTGCTGTTGGTTCTCAGCTGCTTCCTTCCAATTTCAATCCACGCACCCGCGAAGGGTGCGACTTTTCCACCGGCGTACATAACGTTTGTACCAGCAATTTCAATCCACGCACCCGCGAAGGGTGCGACTACCCACTTGATAAGCCCTTGATCTTGGTTTCGTAATTTCAATCCACGCACCCGCGAAGGGTGCGACACCGTAACTCTTCGCTTTACTGAATTTATCCCGGTATTTCAATCCACGCACCCGCGAAGGGTGCGACAATGTTAGGATTTGTTAGGAGTGCAGAGGAATGGAGTTGTCAAAAAAAGTGCAGTTTGAAAACACCCTCATACAGAAATCCCGTTACTAAGCTGCTTGCGACAGCATTCTTTCGCGATAAATTGCT
>NZ_JAGGKI010000039.1 GCF_017873605.1 Paenibacillus lactis | reverse complement strand
AGCAATTTATCGCGAAAGAATGCTGTCGCAAGCAGCTTAGTAACGGGATTTCTGTATGAGGGTGTTTTCAAACTGCACTTTTTTTGACAACTCCACTTCTTCGTCTTGCAGATGATCACCAGATCATCTGCATAACGCGTCAGTTCCCCAAGCTTACCGCCATGTCGTTCCCACAGAAGATCAAAGTAATTCAGGTAGATGTTCGCCAGCAGTGGTGAGATCACTCCCCCTTGCGGTGTACCCAAGTCTGAGCGTCGGATGTTTCCTTCTTCCATCACTCCCGCACCTAACCACTTCCTCACCAACTTCAAGATTCGCCTGTCACTGATCCGCATTTCGATCAGCTTCATCAGTTTCTCCTGATTGATGTTGTCGAAGTAGCCTTGGATGTCGACGTCGACCACCCAATTTCCTTTGCGGTTGCATGCTTTCCGGATTCGCTCCAACGCCTGTTTCGCGCTCCGCTTAGGCCGAAAACCGAAAGACGTGTCCTGAAAATCCGCCTCGAAAATGGGTTCCATGACGAGTTTGGTCGCCATCTGGATGACGCGGTCTCTCACCATCGGGATCCCCAGCGGTCGCAGTTTGCCATCTTTCTTCGGGATGTAGTGGCGTCTAACGGGTTGTGGATGGTACTTCCCTTCTTTCAGTAGCCGTTGACATTCAAGCACAAAACGCATTTCTCCCTGTTTCTCGATGTCTGCCAACGTCTCTCCATCCACTCCTGCCGAGCCCTCGTTGGCTCGTACCCTTCGCCACGCTTCCCATAAGATGTCTACCCGATAGACCTTGTCGTACAGCGCGTGAAATCTTCGCTTCTTGTTCTCCTTGGCCGCATGACCGAGTTTCCCTTGGAGTTGTTGAACGTTTTCCTCTGGTGTTGTTAGCCGTTTGGCATTCACTGACTCGTACCTCCTCAAGAAACTTGAACAAAGCAGGGCTCCTTCCCTCCCGCAGGTTGTGTTGTCCTGCGTTCCACGGTACTATGAGCCCCTCGGACTCCCTTCCTGCAGACCGTTCACTTCACCTCTGGGGCTTATAGAAGGCCTCTTTACGGTTTCTGCAACCGTGCAGGGGAGGGCCTCCCCAGTTCACTGCATCCTCTTTCATACCATGCCGTTCCCTCTACGCCGGAGGATTCTTCACTGCCGCTCCAAGTTCTAGGCAGCTTCCATGGCCTTCGTCCATGTACGCGGGACTCGGCTTCCTCTTTTCCCTCTTGCGAGGCCTTTTTGACGACGCGGCAGGATTCACTTTCATGTTACGGCCTGGTATGTTGCTCGCCCTGCCTCTGACAGGTACTTTCGTCGATACGCTTCTACGTACAGATTTCGCCATACGTAGGTATCCTAGCTACGCGGGGGCTTGGCCCTTCCCGCGACCGGACTTTCACCGGCTAGAAGATGCGTGCTTAGCTGGGCACGCCGCAAAAAAAAGGTGCAGAAGCAAAAGCGCTTCTGCACCAAACCTTATTGTGACAACAGCTCCAACAATCTCAGGATACTGGTGACCGCTTCCGCGCGGGTCAGCGTCTCATTCGGCGCGAAGAGATTGCGATCGCGACCGTGAATGATGCCCATGATACGAACCTCTTCCACGTAACTTTTCGCCCATGCCGGAATACGGGCATCGTCTGCAAATCGGGTGTGCGTATGGTCGGTCAACTCCGCTCCTGTTGCTCTTGCGATCATCACCGCCATTTCCACACGAGTGACCGGGCGACCAGGTCGAAATGTTCCATCTTCATATCCTGAAACAATGCCTGCCCTTGCCGCCAAATCAATCGCTTGCTTTGCCCATTCGCCAATTTGCTCCCCGTCCGCAAAAGCAGGCGCATCGCCTCCCGCTTCTCCTTCCAGCCGCAAGGCACGAACGAGCATCAACGTAAATTCAGCGCGGGTGACGGCATGATCCGGTCTAAACGTACCGTCAGGGTATCCGGCAATGATGCCTTTTGCATAGGCTTCCTGAATGAACGGCTCCGCCCAATGACCCGCAATATCCGCAAATAACGGCTCCGGGGAAGGCGGGTCCGGCATCTCCTCTTGCATACGTTCCACGGTGATGGAATACGTTCTGCGCGTTCCGTCTTCTGCAGTGACCACGATGTCAATGATATCCGTATCCGTGTGCAAGGGGATGCGAATGCTTCCCTGATCACTCCGGACTTGCCGACCATTCACGCTGATTCCAGCCTGATGATGTGCAGCACGGATCGTGAGCTGGATGCTGTCAGCATCATGCGGGATCAAAGCCTTGTACGTCGTAATGTCCCCCGAAAATTCCGGTATCAACGCGCCTTCTGACAAGATGAGCTCCCTCAGTGTTGCATTGCCGGAGCGGATATAGACAGGCGGACTCGGCGGTTCTGAAGAAACCGGCTCCCGCTCTAAACGAAAGCGCCGGGATATTCGGTAACTCTCTTGACCAACCTGATCTTTGGCGTAAATGTGCAAATACCAGTCGCCGCCGTTTTTGTCTGCATGACTCAACGTGCTTTGGTTAATGAAAGGTTGCCAATATGCATGTTCATCCAACGGGTCTGAACTCGTTGACCAAACATAACGGAGGGAAGCGGCATCGATCCCGCTGCCGTCGTCCTTCACGTTGACTTGACTGGATATGGTCCGCGAAAGGGTTTCATCGCCGTCGGGTTTCAATTCGATCTCCGGATTCGTGTGATCGATACGGATGAGTACATGCTCGCTCATTTCATTGCCTAATACATCTTCCACTCTGAACCAAAGCGAGTACTGCCCCTCTGTTGTGAAGTCGAGCGGATCATGATAAATCTCCCAAGCCGCTCCTTCATCCAACGAATATGCAATGGGCCGCAGCGCGATCCCGTGGTCATGAGAAGCATAAACCGCTGCGGTCACACTTTGGTTCGTCCACGTTCCGCTGGGATATGCTTTACTGTCATTATCGGTAAAATACAAATCCACATCCAGCTTCAGGCCGCTTCTGCTGATCTTCACGGTCCGCTCAACGATCGTACTCTTATTGCCGATGTCATCCATCGCTTGCGCCTGGATCTTCGTTTGCCCTTCTTCCGTCACCTCTAAGCGGATAGGTGTACCGTTAAATGCACGATCCTCCCACTCCTTGTCGCCGACTTTCACACGAATCGTGTGAACATCTGTCTGCCTTGGGTTAGCGGCGCTGTGGTCGATCGCCACTTCCACTTTGGCAGCATTGGTCCAGCCGTCGGGATGAAGGGTGATCGTCGGCGGTTCCGGATTTCCGCTGTCCACGACGATGTCGAGAGTCTCGGACTTGTCGAATAAGGAGACGGTGATCGTCGCTTTGCCGCCTTTGACGGTGCTGACCTCCCCGTTAGGATCAACACGCACAATTTCGGGGTCATCCGGATCAACGCTATACCTGGCGGTTGTTGTCGCATTGTAGCGATCCCCGTTTTGATGTTCCGTATTCACGGTAATGTGGGTCTTGTCGTCAAGGTTCAACTGATCGTTTGCAATGGACGCAGCCCAGGAGATGAGCGGGTTTTGCCATTGGAGAAATGGCCGATGTCCGTCGTACTGGTACCAGCCCTCTGTGAGATCCCAATCCTTAAATGTTTCCGGATCGCGGAGATCCGCCTCTTCCACAGGTATTCCGATTCCATTGTCAGGGAGTTCACCATCCGTATAGCTATCGGTCAACCAGTAGCTGCCGGCGACCTCAATGATATTTCCTCTTTCTTCATATTCATTATTCGCCCCGACCAGCCCGCCAGTCTCAGAATGACCTGTTACCTTGCCTGTCGCGTAACAATGCTCAACTTCTATCACTGAACTTATTGGCGAATCGTAACCATTTGTAACATTAAATCCGATCAAACCACCCACGTATTGCTTACCGTTGACATTCCCTGTCGCATAGGAGTTCTTAATTCTGACCACACCAGATGGAAGGGCTTCAGCTTTACCAACAAATCCACCTACAAGCTGGTCTCCATTAACCTCCCCAGTCGCATATGAATTCGTGATTTCATTGACACTTCCTATATTTCCCGATGAAATTATGCCAACTAAACCACCTACAAGATTATTTATGCCCGCAACGTCACCAGTTGCAAATGAATCGCGAATCGTAATCTTTTTACCAGTCGAACCCCTAAATAGACCTGCCAGACCCCCGACTTCACGCTCTCCGACAACTTCGATATGGGCGGATGACCCGATCACGTCATTTCTAACAATACCGGCTAACCCGCCAACCTTCATTTCTCCTCGAATAAGGGTTCCCGTTACCGTACTGTTTTCAATCATCCCGTAGCTATACCCTACTAACCCGCCGATGTAATCATACCCCTTGATCTCCACGACCTCGAGATGGACATTCCGGATGACAGCCGTTTCTGACGTTACTCCAAACAAAGATTGGTAGTTCTCATCTTCACGGTTGATCTTTAAACCTGTAATTTGATAGCCGTTGCCATCAAATGTTCCGGTAAAAGGAGAAGAGTATTCCGTTGCGATTGGCAACCATCCTTCTCCGGAACTGTAAGTTGAAAGATTAATATCGGCTCCCAATTTGAAATGGGCATCCAGATAATCTCTCACTTTGTTCAGCTGTTCAGCGGTTTCGATAATATACGGGGCTTCTTCCGTGCCTGAGCCGCCGGCAAAATCACTGCTTAACGGCGCGAATGCACCGTCATCGGCGGCCTGAACCGATATGCCGACATTCCCAAACAGTTGTGTCCAGGTCCATCCGAAAAAAAGAACTAACGCCGCCAACAGAACGGATGATTTAAACGGTCTCATTTTCCTTTCACTTCCTTTCTAATGTGCGGAGACCGCAAGTTCCACATCATTGTCCGTCATAAAGTCCACTCCTCGCCTTCTCCAAGGCTTCCAGATCAATTCTTTCCATCGCAAGCATGGCCTTGTTCACGCACTGCTGTTGTTCCCCGGATTCGTCGGAACTGATCGCTTCCCAATCGGAGGGAAATACTTGTCAGCACGATGCTCTATCATCTATCCAACAATCTTAGCAGCATCACCGTCGCTTCTGCACGGGTAGCCGTTTCGTTCGGCACAAACCGGTTTCCGCCGCGGCCATCGACAATGCCAAGTTTGCGGATGGCTTCGACCGCACCTTTCGCCCACTGCGGAATCGTTTCATCATCGGCAAAGCCGGTTGACGCATTCGCGTTAAGCTGTAGTTGTAACGCCCGAGCGATCATCACCGCCATTTCTACGCGGGTGATCTGTGCGTTTGGCCGGAAGCTGCCATCGTTGTATCCATCCACGATGCCCGCTTGTACGGCCTGCGCAACGGCTTGCTTCGCCCATCCGCCGATCCGGTCATGATCCGTGAAAGTTAGCGCGGAGCCGTCACCTTCCAGTTTCAATGCACCTGCCAGCATCACAGTAAACTCGGCGCGTGTGACTGGATGATTCGGTTTAAATGTGCCATCTGGATAACCGCTGACGATGCCTTTCTCTACAGCACGCATGATGTAGTCCTCCGCCCAGTGTCCGGCAATATCAGAAAATGGCATCGACGATTCATGAGTAGCCGTCTCTCGAATCACGGTCAGCGTATATCGCTTCTCGGTACCGTCTTCCGCACGAACGACAAACGTGAACTCATTGTTGCCACTTGTCAGCTTCTTGCTGATCGGCACCGAGCGTGACAAAAGTACACCATCAACGTACACTTCGGCCGCATCGTGCGCTGCTTGAGCAATAAATACCATTTCCTCTGCATCTGTAAATACGGTGTAATCATGCACATCAGGAGCAAACGAAGGTTGTAAAGTTAACATCCGACCGTTTGCCCATATTTCCAGTGATGAAAGCTTGGCATCGCTGGAAACACGATCCGTACGGGAAGACGGTGATGACGAGGAGCTTCGCTTACGCTCGTCCAGCACGATCACACTTACCTTCGCCTTGATATTCAGCGGATTGTTCACCCACTCAGGCAATTGCAAGGTGCCTATAAATTCATAACGACCAGCCACCTTGCCATTGTATTCAGGGTGAACTTCATTCCAGCTCACTTGCACCTCAATCGTGCGAAGATCGTCCAACGTAACATACACCGAATCGGGTACGGAAACATCCTGCAACTTCGTGTTATAAGGCACATATATCGTATCTGGCCTTTAAATTTCCGTAATCGTTAGCAGTTGGCGCTCAATGTATAAAGAATAAGTGCGCTCCTCCTTTTCATTTTCTGATATAACTTGGATATAAATCGAATTGTCACCGATCTCGAGCACCGCTTCTTGCCCACCAATCACCTCATACGATGCCGATGAGTCGTAAGTTGAAGCTGTTACTGTCACGCGATCCATTGAATAAGGTACCGTCAAATAATAAGTAAACAGATCTGGATTGAAATTTTCTAAAATTTTACCATTGATTCGAATCTCAGACAACTTGGCATTCGACCCCGGTAAAACACGAACCTGTAGCTTTGCCTTCAATTTATCCGGGTTCAGATAATATTCGGGCAATTGCAAGCTTCCAGATATCCAATATGTCCCAGATTGATCCGGATTGTAATCAGAATTCACTATTTCCCAATTGACTCCCACATCCGGCTCTAACGTCTCGTTGTGCAGTTGTATAGAAACCTCGGTTGGCAAATATTGCGCTAATTGATCGCTCGTGATATGCTTGCTTATTTCAAGCGTATTGAGATCATTCACCGCTTTTACCACAGCATACGGCGTTGCGCTAACCGGAGCTGACAACTGGCTTCTACTATTCCCTTCAGTAACGGCTTGCACAGCAAACCAATATTTTGTTCCTGCCTTTAACTCATCAACCAGCCATGATGTGTCCATAAGCGGCTCGTCATTTAATGGTTTCCAGTTCGATAAATCCTGCGTATCCGGCGGCTCTGATCCTGTAGCCATATAGATTGCGTAAGAGGAGGCATCAGAAACCACCTCCCATTCAAGCTGCACAGACCTTTCTCCAGCCTTTGCCGTTACGTTAGTCGGAGCATTTATATCAACCTGCCCGATCGCATATAAATGTCCATCGTAAGAACCCACATAAATCGTACCATCGGCACCGATGGCCGCTGATGAAGTAATCGAACCGCCTGTCTGAAATGACCACCGCATATTGCCCGCTGAATCTATCGCGTACAAATTGCTGTCGTGAGTTCCGACATAAAGCATGCCATTGGCATCGACAATCGGCGTAGCATAAGTAACGTATCCAAATTCCGCCGACCATCTGGGGCTAACGTCATCCGCCGCTTGTTGCGGCGCAAATGCATAGAGTTTCGAATGAGTCTTTATATAGATCGTACCGTCAGAACCGATACCGGAGTGCTGGAGATCGGATCTTTTGCATCAAACCTCCATTGTAATTGACCCGACGAATCCAGTACATATAAATTACCATCCTCTGAACCCAAGTAGATCGTCCCATCATCCCCGATTGCCGGTGTCGCTCTGATCGCACTACCCGTTTTAGTTTCAAAGATCCATTTCGGCTTGACATCATCCGCATCTTGCTCCGGTTCAAATGCATAGAGAATACCTTCGAAATCACCCACATAGATCTTACCATCAGCTGCAATTACCGGGGACGACTTAATCATCGGCCAAAATGCTGATATTTTGTATGACCACTTTTCCCTTCCCGTGTCTCCATCGTCGGAAATTGCATGAAAAGTACCGTCCTCGGTAGCGACATAAATCGTCCCGTCCGCTCCGATGGCTGGTGAAGGGGACACGAAAACCAGTGACCCTATTTTCAAATCCCATTTCAAAGTACCGTCTGGATGAATCGCATATAAATAACTGTCATCCCCCCCGACGTAGATCGTCCCATCAGCTCCGATGGATGGCGACGAATAAATGCCGGGGTTGCCAAAATCACTACCATTGATCGCAAATTTCCATTTCTGCTCGCCACTCGCCGTCAACGCATACAAATGCCCGTCGTCTGAGCCGACATAAATTGTACCGTCTGCAGCTATCGCCGGTGATGAACGTACACGTCCTTCAGTTTTAAATGACCATTTCATATCAAACGCTTCGCTGCCGGAAAACCTCGACTGTCTCGTCCAGTTAAACGCCGTCGGTTGAATCGCTTCCAGGTCATAATTCCCTTGCTCATATCCAGAGCCTTGTATAAACGACTCAGCAGCAGATGCTTCAACGCTGCCATCGACAAGTATAATGGCCATATAACAAAAAATAGCGAATAACAGATTGAATTTTTTATTCATCTTCATATATTTCCCACCTTTGTATCAATGTATCAATGAAGAAAACGCTAAAAACCTGGCAACCATTATAAAAAGATTTACTCATTTCAAACTGAAAACATTGAAGCTAGAGTGAAAGGCTGGGCGGAGCCAGCCCCTCCTCATCAAACCGTACGTGAGGTTTTCCCTCATACGGCTTTCCGGTGATCGTCATCATGCAGCATACAGATTACAAGTGCGTTTCCAGTCTATATAGGACGGACATTGATTTCACTTCGTGACGATGAGGGAAATACTTGTCAGCACGATGCTCTATCATCTATCCAACAATCTTAGCAGCATCACCGTCGCTTCTGCACGGGTAGCCGTTTCGTTCGGCACAAAACGGTTTCCGCCGCGGCCATCGACAATGCCAAGTTTGCGGATGGCTTCGACCGCCCCTTTCGCCCACTGCGGAATCGCTTCATCATCGGCAAAGCCGGTTGACGCGTTAGCGTTAAGCTGTAGTTGTAACGCCCGAGCGATCATCGCAGCCATTTCTACGCGGGTGATCTGTGCGTTTGGACGGAAGCTGCCATCGTTGTACCCATCCACGATGCCCGCTTGTACGGCCTGCGCAACGGCTTGCTTCGCCCATCCGCCGATCCGGTCATGATCCGTGAAAGTTAGCTCAGAACCGTTGCCTTCCAGTTTCAATGCACCTGCCAGCATCACAGTAAACTCGGCGCGAGTAACCGGATTGTTTGGCTCAAAAGTGCCGTCCGGATAACCGCTGACAAAGCCTTTCTCTACAGCACGCATGATATAGTCCTCCGCCCAGTGTCCAGCGATGTCGGTAAATGCAATAACCGGTTCATTTGGCTTTGGCATTTCACGATAAATGGTCAGCGTATAGGTTTTCTTCGTGCCATTCTCCGCTTGTACCGTTAGCTCAATCGTATTGTCGCCTTCCTCCAAATCGACTTGAATACTGTCCGTAATTACCTTGCCCTTCCATATCACTTTCGCCGCGGAGTGAGCTTCTTTGACCACAATCTCAATTCGTTCGCCTTCTGTACGGGCCGTATATTCTGTTGTTCCAGAAGTAAATGAAGGGCTTAGTTTCAACGATTTCTCGTTTGCCCATACTTGCAAATCTGCCAAGTCAGCATTACTAGATAATACATATCCACCCCAACCGCCTCCTGAATCACTGTTCCCCCCTGGTGCTCTTGGGGTCGCTGTCGCTACGTTGGAGATATCACTGGCTCCTTCCTCAGAGATAGCCTTCACTGCAAATGCATACGTTGTTCCGTTCGTCAATCCTGTGACGATATAGGAGTTCGCTGTAACATTCGATTGAATGAGCTTCCAGTTCGCCGGATCGACAGAAGCCGATGGGCCTTCCGCTTGGTAAACTGCGTAAGTCACGCTGCCTGTTCCCGTGACAGCATCCCACTTTAATGTAACGGAACGATCAGCCGCAGAAGCTGTTAAATTCGCTGGTGCAGGTATCGTTGCAATCGTATACTGTTCCTCCATCTCTTCGCTGTCAAGCATGCCAGCCTTTACTGCAATTGCCTTGAGCGTCATCTCCGAGGTCACTTCAATGGGTGTGGTATATTCCATACTGCTGCTTGTCGGCGTGCTGCCATCCGTCGTGTAATAAATCGTCGCTCCTTCGGTCGACGAACTCAATGTCACCCTTGTACCAGACGGAACCGTACCGCCTGATGGATCTGCAACAGGTTTCGCTACTTGATCAGGTGATAGAATCGTATATTGTTCTTCCATCTCTTCGCTGTCGAGCATGCCAGACTTCACTGCAATTGCCTTGATCGTCATCTTTGCGGTCACTTCGATGGGCGTGGTATATTCGGCACTGTTGCTCGTTGGCGTACTGCCGTCCGTCGTGTAGAAAATCGTTGCTCCTTCAGTTCTCGTGCTCAACGTCACCTTGGTGCCAGATGGAACCGCACCACCTGATGGATCTGCAACAGGTTTCGCTACTTGATCAGGTAATAGGATCGTGTAATGCTCCTCCAGCACTTCGCTGTCTAGCATACCTGCCTTCACCGCAATCGCCTTGAGCGTCATCTCTGTTGTCACTTCGATGGGCGCGGTATATTCGGCACTGCTACTAGTAGGCGTGCTGCCGTCCGTCGTGTAGTAAATCATTGCTCCTTCCGTTGTCGTGCTCAATGTTACCTTGGTGCCGGATTGAACCGCTCCGCCCGCAGGACTTGCGATCGGCTTGGCAACTTGATCAGGTAATAGGATCGTGTAATGTTCCTCCAGAACTTCGCTGTCTAGCATACCTGCCTTCACCGCAATTGCCTTGAGCATCATTTCCGAGGTCACTTCGATGGGCGCGGTATATTCGGCACTGCTACTAGTAGGCGTGCTGCCGTCCGTCGTGTAGTAAATCATTGCTCCTTCCGTTGTCGTGCT
>NZ_JAGGKI010000038.1 GCF_017873605.1 Paenibacillus lactis | reverse complement strand
AGCAATTTATCGCGAAAGAATGCTGTCGCAAGCAGC
The DNA here is from genome assembly GCF_017873605.1 of Paenibacillus lactis. Classification (GTDB taxonomy): domain Bacteria; phylum Bacillota; class Bacilli; order Paenibacillales; family Paenibacillaceae; genus Paenibacillus_AQ; species Paenibacillus_AQ lactis. The sequence goes on along the minus strand of NZ_JAGGKI010000038.1, from coordinate 18,002 downwards.
TTAGTAACGGGATTTCTGTATGAGGGTGTTTTCAAACTGCACTTTTTTTGACAACTCCAGAAGATTAATAAATAAAATAACCAGTTGCATTAATTCGCTGATCAGAGAGATTACCGACTGCAAGGCTCCAGACACTCGTATAAGGTACTGTAATTTTGCCGCTGAGAGGCGGTCTAGAATCTGTTTCTTCCCAATAGAAATTACCAGAATTTCTATCGTATAATCCAACACGTACTAAACCTGCACGTGGACTCCAGCTAATATTATATTCAACGGTATTGCCCTTGCTCATACTGAATTGGCTTACACCATACTCATCATATCCAGCAGGAATATTCCAGTCAATATTGTATCGAGCAAATACCCCTATTTCATCATTAACGATGTTAGCATGTGTCTCGCTACCGTTTACGCTGCTATTGGATTTTTCCTCAATTTTCAATTCAGGAGAAGAAGCAAAAGCTGAAATGGAGAGTGTCATCATCATTACCAATGTCAGAGCAACAGTAAGTAGCTTTTTCATACTGAAAATCCTCCTTAGAATTTAATAGAAAACAATAAACAATAGACTAGCCCCTAAAAGAACTCACCTCCCCCTTTATTACTTTGTGTGCCACCTCGCTTCTAATAGCAAATGTCTTTATGCTAGTGCACAGCCTCTTGTCTCTTGCTCTTAGAAATAAGGCAGTCTCTAAGATGCCTGTTTAATCAAAAAGAGCTAATCTACTACTAAAACGAATTATAATAGTAAATTATGACTGTTTTTCCCTAAACTTTTTTTAGGGAAATTTCTTTATTGATAACAATAAGGAAATATATAGGGTTTTATGATAATATTTTACTAGTAGTAGTGACTGGTTCATAGGAAATTATGTCTAGCAGATAAAGAATAATGGGGGAGGGTATAAGTGGAGCAGGAGGAACAATGGTTGTATTTCTTACGCAGCAATTTCTTTGATTTAGACCACGAGGCCCAAAGGTTAGCCTATGAAGCTTATCGGCATTTAGTCTATCGGGACATTTTCTTTCTGACACGAAGTCATGAACTGACTGAGGATGTTGTGCAGGAATCATTCTACAAGGTGGTGGCTAAAGCCCCGCAACTGAAAAGCACTATGCATCTCAAGGCCTGGATCGTTAAAGTCGCAAGAAATCACGCCTATGATTTGTTCAAAAAGAATAAAAAGTATCGTCATCTAAGGGAGCCTCAGGTCGTTATTGATTTAGAGGTTCCTTCCTTTCACCCTACAGTAGCCGAACAGGTGGAAGATCAGATTCGAAACGAGATACTTCACGAGGCCCTTAATGAGTTAAGCCCCGAGTATCGTCAGGCTTTGTTCAAGTATTACATCGAGGAGAAACCGTATAAGGAAATTGCACAAGAGCTTGGTAAAACCGAGCAAGCTTTAGCCCAAACGATGGTCAGAGCCAGAAAGAAATTGTACCGCTATTTTTCAAAAAGATGGGTTGATGCCGATGAATGACGAATTCAAACACAACGATGAACTTTTACAAAAGTGGTTAAAAGATGTTCATCAAGACGTAAATATTCCAGACGGTACCCAATCATGGTTAGAAGTGAAAGCTCAGTTGGATAAAATAAGAACACGCAGGCGTTGGATTAGGCGACTCCAATTAGGCGCGTTGGTCGCTTGTGCGTCTTTGCTCATTAGTTTTTTCATAACGACAGACTTGCCTACCGCTTATTCCCAGTTCCAAGGCCTTGTTAAAAAAGTTCAGGAGAACTTTATCGATATTTTCTTTGAAGACCCTGAACCTTATATTGAACAAAATCCTGAAGCCAAAACGTCGTCTCCACCACCAGACGCTATAGTTTCGCCTCCTCCACGCGGAGAAGGCCGTATGGAAGAAACAAGTTTGGATGATGCAAGAAGAAAGGTCATGTTCACTCTGGTTTCTCCTACCTATTTACCAGCCGGTTATGCTTTAGAAACTGTCCGTATATTTCAGGATTCTGACGGGGAGTACCGGACGGTTTTTATGGAATATGTCAATGGAGAAGGACAGATCCTTCAATTCAATCAGCACTTGATTCGAGAGAATTCCTCCCCGGAGAAAACAACGATTAACCATGCCATGGCCATTATTAAGGATACTGTCATTAACGGTTATAAAGCAGTTCTGATTATTCAAGATCCCGATTTAACCCATTTAGAGTGGATCACCGCCGATCATATTAAACAATCTATCTTTGGGGTCTTGGCTGAAGAGGAAATCATTTCAGTTGCGGAATCTTTACAGTAAACAAAAAGTAGCAGGTACTTAAGGAACCCTGCTACTTTTTGTTATCACCTGTCTGGAATTAGAATTGATCCCGAATATAACGTCCCCTCTTCTTTTACGCTTCCATGTTGCGTCCAATGAGACGATTTAGAGCGATAATAATAGCCTGGGGCTACCGTAACCTCATGTTCCGTGTATGTATTTGAGGAAGTTGCTAACTCTGCCTTGGGACTGCGGTAAATGTCCACCCAACTTGAGCCTGTCCATCGTTGCAGAGTCAATTGTACACCGATGGTATCTACTCGCTGCTTGGCTGTGCTATATCCTGAAATGCTAATTTTTGAATTTCCAATATTACTAACACTTGTCCCTCCGTTGTTCAAATACTTGTAGTTCGGATCGAATAGGGAATAATTCGTTAGCGGCAGCTCGTCATCGGACGGGGATTGCGTTTCATCCATCGATTCGGCTGAAACTAACTGCGCCGAGAACAACAGTAGCATGGCGAAACATAAAAAAGACAAAACTATTTTCTTCATTCGTTTTCATCCTTTCTGTTTTCCTTTACTATTAAAACGACTTATCCCCATCAAATATGACGCAATTTTTATTTCGGATAAGAAAATGTAATTCCTCAGCCACGAATAACAAAAAGACCTTGAATTCGACCTAGGTTGAATTCAAGGTCCTCACCACCATGAGTTGATCATTCGATGATGTTAATCTTCGATGATGTTAATCTTTGATCCCGATTTCCGATAAAAATACGCATTGATGACATTGCGCCACCACTCCTTTGCGGCTCCCCTGCTCCCCATCACGCCATTCCTTTGCTCTCTCCAGTCTTCCAGCAGTTCTTAACGCCTCCCCAGAATCATTTCACAAGCTCCGTCGGATTCATGCCCGTGAATTTCTTGAATACCGTGCTGAAATACGGAACGTTTTTATATCCGACCTTTTCGGCGACTTCGTAAACCAACGCATTTTTCTCCATCAGCAGCTCCCGGGCCTTCTCGACCCGTACTCGGGTCAGGTAATTGTTGAACGTCTCTCCGGTCATGTTCTTAAAAATCATCGACAAGTAGTTTCTCGAAATATATACCTTATCCGCCAGTCCCCCAAGCGTGAGGTCCTCGGCATAGTGCTCGTGAATGTACTCGATCATAAAGTCGACCGCCTGGCGATGCTTTCCGTTCCCGCCCCACTCGCGGCTGCCGAACACGAGCCCGATCTTGGTGATCAGCCATTCGGCCAGCTCGGACGGCCGCTGCAGCTTCGCCATTTCGCGCGTAATGCCGTCATACGGGAAGATATCGTCAACGACGGTCCCCGTCTCATAGAAAGCAAAGGCGATAATGCCCCACAGCTCGCCGGCCAGCATGCCGACGTAGGGTTTGGTGATGCCCCCTTCCTGCTCCAGCCGCTTCATATAATCCCTTATAATCGTCTGTGCCTGATTCTCCTGTGAGGTACGAATCGCGCCGGCCAGCTCCAGGTATAGCTTAACGGGACGCACCGGAGACTTGGCCTCCGCATTGCCCGGCTCCTGTGCACTGTAGAAATACAGCTCATGCTCCGGAACCGCCGGCCGGGAAGTCACATCGATCGCGCGGAAGGCTTCTTCCGTCGAGATGCCGATATCCCTTATGCTGCTCTTGCGTTCACCGATGCCGATCCGAATCTTCAGCTTCAAGTAGTTCCGCACACAGTCGATTAATCGGACACCCAGCTGCTCCAGCCGCTGCCGCACTCGCTCGGCAGGCTCTGTTCGGTCATGATGAATAATGACCACCGAGCGGTTGGTGTGGAGATCCGTGTGGTCGAAGCATGGAAATGCCGCCTGGGTAATTTCGCACGCCATATTGCTGATTGCAAATCGAAGGAGGCTCCAGTCCGGCAAGCTTAATTTGGCTGCCCGTTGGTCGTAGACCAGCTCGATGCCGATGACCGTATGATCGTGATCGGACCAATACCGATAAGGCTCCGGGATTTCCGATTGGAGTCCTGATTGCAGCAGGGTGCCGGCTGCGGCCGATTTGACCCACTCCTTCTCGACGAAGGGCTCGTACAGATGCAGCTTCTGAAGCAGCTCATCCTGCTTGCTGCGCAGCTCTTCGCGCTCCTCCAAATCGGATATCGCCTGGTGTAGCACGGATTTCAGCGTCGGAAGGCTGACCGGCTTGGATAAATAATCGCTTACGTCCAGACGCAAGGCTTGGCGGGCATATTCGAAGTCCGAGTAACCGCTCAGAATGATCACTTTTCCCGTATAGCCGGCGTTCTTCCGCAGGTGCTCGATCATATCCAGACCATTCATGACAGGCATATATAAATCGGTAATCACGATGTCGGGGCTGGCCGATGCAATCATTTCAAGTCCTTCTTCCCCGTTCAACGCTTCCCCCGCCCACTTTGCATTCAGTTCATCCCACGGGATGGCTTTGCGGATTCCCTGCAGCACGGCGCGGTCGTCATCCACGATTCCTATCTTCCACATCTGAAGAGCCTCCTTCTTATTTGCAAAAAGAAAAACAGCTTCACTCTAACAGTAATACGCCATGCCCGATCGGCGTGAAACCGCTCAGGCATGACGTAAACCAGGAATAGACTAAAACTATTTTAACAGACAGTTTCACCGAATAACCGAATCATTTTACTCCCTTGCTGACATCTCGTTCTCAGTCATTCCATTGCATAAGAGTTATTCATATTCTTGCGCGGCCTTCTTCAACGATTCATAGGCCTTCTCCGGCGTCGTTCTGCCGAAGCTCAGCTCATCCCGGACGAGCGGGAAGTCTTTGTCGATGAAGTTCACCCAGCCTTCCGGCCCTGTCGTAAAGATCTGTCCGTCCGGCGTCGTGGCGTCGATCAGCTTCATCCCGACCTTTTCGCCCTCCGGAAGCTTCGGAATCAGCGACTCGGCGATCTTGGCATTGGCTGGCACGCCTCGAGCGGTTCCAAGAATGGCCCCTGCCTCCGGATCGTTGATGAACCAATCGATGAATTTGGCCGCTTCTTCCTTATGCTTGGAATTCGGCGACAGGCTGAAGTACATGGACGGCTTGAGCCAGCCCCCTGCTTCCTCGGCCCGCGGCATCGTAACCAGATCGTACGCCCCTTCCTTCATGCTGTCCCATGTGGTGTAGTTATTGGAGAAGGAGTAGCGGAACAGGATTTTGCCGTTGACCAGCAGGTCGGCCGTCGGATCCATCTCCTTGTCGGATGCGTTTAGATCCGCCGGAGGCACAAGTCCGTCCTTGCGCAGCTGTTCAAACTTCTTCGTCCACTCCAGGAATGTCGCCTCATCGATATTGAATTTGCCGTCTTCCGTGATCAAGGTACCCTTACCCTTGGCATAGTGATACGCGCTGAACATGAAGTAATTGCCGGCATAATCCAGCGTGAAATATTGGCCTTCCGCCAGCTTAGGCTTTACCTCTTCCGCTAATGCGAAGAAATCATCCCATGTCCAGCCATCCTTCGGCATCGTTGCGCCCAGCTTCTCCAAAGCTGCCTTGTCGTAGATCATCCCGAAAGCAACCGATCCAAGCGGCACGCCGTATTGCTTGCCGTCTCTCTGCCCGATCGGCAGCAGACTCGGCGTCAATTCATCCAGCTTAACCTTGGAATCGAGCTCTTCGAGCTGGTTGCGGGAGGTCCAGTCCGAAATCCAGCCCGGGTCCATTTGGAAAATATCCGGCTCATTATGCGCCGCTGCCTGCGTAGATAGCTTATCCAGATAACCATCCATCCCGGAGTATTCGGGCTCGAAGGTCACATGCGGATTTTTCGCCGTATAGGCCTCCAATGCCTTCAGTGTCGCTTCATGGCGCGGCTGTGAGCCCCACCACATAATCCGGAGCTTGACGTTGTCTGCCGAACCGCCTTCGGCCTGTGTATTGTTCTTGGATGAGTTTGTGCTGCCTGTGTTTGTGCCGGTGCCTCCGTTACCGCCGCCGCATGCCGCTGCCAGCAAGGAGAACACCATCAATAACGCGAGAATCTGCAATCGCTTCCATTTATTCATGCCGACTTCCCCCTAGAAACAATATATTGTGGTCAATATGATCCTATCAATTCCGGGATGACGGGAGTATAAGAGAGATGCACAATTTATTATAAAATCGTCTGATTATGCATTACGTCTGTGCTTCCTCAAGCCTTGGGAAGATGATCGTTACAACGACCCCTTCAAACTCGCCGTCCTTAACGTGGATCTCATAATTTTCATTAAAAAACGCCGAGAACCGCTCTCTCACATTCCGGATCCCGTAACCGCCCTTGCGGCGATGGCTTCCTTTGCTCTCGGGAGCAAGCCCGCTTCCGTCGTCGGTAATCGTCATGCGGACTCGGCCGTCCTCTTCCTCTGCCTTAATCTGAATTCGGCCGCTTTGCCTTGCATTGAATCCGTGAATGATGGAATTTTCGACGAAAGGCTGGAGCGTCATTTTGGGAATGAATAGATTCCGGACCTCCTGGGAGGCCTGCACCTCATATTCCAGACCATCTTCCCACCGAATCTGCTGGATTTCCAAATAGCATGCGACGTGAGTCAGCTCCTCATCAATCGTAATAAAGCTCTCTCCATGCGAGAGTCCGATGCGGAACATGCGGCCCATCAGCTCCAGAATACGGCTCATCTTCTCCTGTCCCTCGGCAATCGCCATCCAGTTCAGCTGATCCAAGGTGTTATATAGAAAATGCGGATTAATATTGGCTTGGAGCGCTTCGATTTCGGCCTTCCGCTGCTGCTCGTAACGCTGCGCCAGAGATGCGTACAATGCCTGAATTCGCTCATTCAGTCTGCGAAACCCTGCAAACAGAATGCCGAATTCATTGGTGTAATCGCCGGCCAGCTCCGCTTGCTTCCCTCCAACATCGTAATTCTTCATCGCTCTCACTAGCTGGGCGATCGGCTTCAACAATTGCCGACTTAACCATAGCGTTAACAAGAAAGCCAGCAATAAGGCTCCGATGCCGATAGTAATGATGGCTCCGGCCAGCTTGACGCTGCCTGACGTTATTCGCTCCCATGGAGTAATCTCCACCAGCATCCAGTTGGAGTCGGCGACTTTGGAATAGACGACCAGAGGCTCGACCCCATGTGGCTGTGTATGCAGCCGAAGCACCCCGGATTGATCCTTGAACCGCAAATCATGCTCCTGCAACCCGGCATCCTTCATCGACGTCCCGACGCTCAGCAGCTCCCTGCCGTTCAGATCCAGCAGCATCCGGTTGGAATCTTTGGAATATCCCTCGAGAATTCCCCGGATCCAATCGGCTTTCACGTGCACGACAAGAATGCCCAAGTACCGTGAGTTGTTGTACACCTTGCGGGAGAAGCTGAGCACCTGCACGTTCCCATTATAGGTCGTTAAATCATGCTCCTCTGACCAGGAGAAGTCATTGTTCTGCAGCAAAGGATACCATGGCTGTGCCTCGGCAGCCTTTAGCTCATGGAATTGAATATAGCTTTGCCGGTCTCCCCACTCGGGCTGCTCCATATATAAATCGATGGCTTGAATTTGTGGAATCGAATACGTAAGATGAGCCAGCGCTTCCTGTATGCCTTTGGAGCGTCTGTAGTGGTTAAACTCATCCTCTTTTCCCGATAGAAACGTAAGCAAATCATTGTCCCTGGACGTGGTCAGCGAGATCTGCTCGATCGACGTCAAGCGTCCCGTAATTTCATTGTTCAGCTCCTCGAGCAGCCTTTTCTGGTAATACGACGTGTTGTCGGCCAATTCCCGCGAAGTCATGGCATAACTGGTCCATACCGTGATCGCCAGCACAATCGTGATCAGCCCTGCAAAGCAAATAATAAACAGGGAATCGATCCGGTATCTCTTGAAGGGATTGATCATACGCGCTCATCCTCCGTGCTCCATGCTTATCCATTCCGATCCGAAAAAAACATTGAAGCCGTGCGGCGAACCGCTGCCTCAATGTTTTCTCATTTTATAATATATCGGCTGGCCTAGCTACTACCCTTTTAATCCTGTGGTAGCCACGCCCTCCACAAAATATTTCTGGGCAAAGACAAACAGCAGCGTAGCCGGCAGAATGGATACGAGCGACATCGCGAGCAGTTGCCCCCATTCCGCGCCGCCTTGCGAATCGTTAATCATCCGCAAAGCCAAGCCTACCGTATATTTATCGACGGAATTAATGTACAGGAGATGGCCCAGGAAGTCATCCCAGTTCCATAGGAAGCAGAAGATGATGACCGTCACGATCGAAGGCTTCATCAAGGGCATCACAATCCGCCAGTAAATCCCGAACCAGCTGCATCCGTCGATTTTGGCCGATTCGTCAAGTTCCCGCGGGATTCCGCGTATGAACTGAACGAGCAGGAAGACGAAGAAGGTTCCTCCCGCCCCTCCCGCTAACGCATGGGGCACGATGAACGGCAGGTAGGTGTTGACCCAGCCGAACTGGTGGAACATCGCATACTGCGGAATGATGAGCACTTGGCCCGGCAGCATCAGCGTGAGCATGAGCAGCGAGAACCAGAAGCCGCGAAGCGGGAAGTCCAGCCTTGCAAATCCGAAGGCGACCAGCGTACAGGAAATGACCGTTACGATGATGACCGCCGTAATTAAATAAAAGGTATTCAGATAGAAGTCGGTAAAGGTGAAGCCCGGAACGGAATTCCAACCGTTAATGTAATTGGACCACTGCGGCACGGACGGGAAGATGGACGGAGAGCTGAGCTCCTGGTTCGTTTTCAGGGAAGCGCCAATCCACCAAATGACCGGATACACCATAACCAAGCTGAAAAGAATGAGTACCGTATGGCGGATCACGGGGTTCCATTTGCGTTTGGTCATTTTCTTTTCCCTCCTTGGCTTTCGGACTCATAGAATACCCAGTACTTCGACGTCAGGTTAATGATCACGGCGGCAGCCACAATCAAGATCAGCATGATCCAGGCCAAGGAAGAGGAATAGCCCAGCTGATAGCGGCTGAATGCCCGTTCGTACAGGTATAACGCATACACATAGGTAGAGTTCATCGGCCCGCCGCCGGTGATGACATATGCAGGCGTGAACATCTGGAAGGAGTTAATGACCCCCATAATGAGATTGAAGAATAACGTGGACGACAGCATCGGAAGCGTGATTTTGAAAAATTGCTTCAGCTTGCCCGCCCCATCCACCGCGGAGGCTTCATACAGATCATTCGGAATCTGCTTCAGGCCCGCGAGGAAAATCACCATCGAGGAGCCGAATTGCCATACCGACAGGCCGATCAGGGACCATAATGCGGTATCGGGGTTGGTGACCCAGCCCGTTCCGGGAATCCCGAAAAATCCAAGCACTTTGTTGAAGAAGCCGTCCACGCCGAAAATATTTTTCCACAGCAGGGACACCGCGATGCTCGCCCCGATTAAGGAAGGGAAATAGATAGCCGTCCGATAGACGGATATCCCGCGCACGGCCTTCTTCAGCAGGAGCGCAACCATCAGCGCGGCAATCAGCTTTAGCGGCACCGAGGCGAGTACATAATAGAATGTAAGCTTGAGCGATTGGGCAAATTTGTCGTCCGCCATAAGGATGCGCTCGTAATTGTCCAGGCCGACCCACTCGATCGGCTTCATGAGCGTGTAATCCGTGAAGGAATAGTAGAGGGACAGCAGCATCGGATAGGCCGTCAACGCCAGAAATCCAATCAGCCAAGGGGAAATAAACAGATAACCTGCAAGGGGAGAGTCCCAGCGCTTGCGAAATGGCTTTTTGCGAACAGGTATTCCGGATGCTGCAGATGTTGCTCGTTCCATGAACTCACTCTCCTTTATTCGTACCTTCAGTATAGAAGGAGAGCCGCCGGGAACTACATAAGACAATTGCTCAAAATCATTCAATATTTTCAGAATGTGTCGTCAGAACGGAAAACCGGAATCCAGGTGTGCCGGATAATCCACAAAAAGATAAGTATAGTTGATGATGAAAAATCCAATGACAAATAGGATCTGGATGATTAGAGCATAGAATTGATATGCCTTTGCGTTTTGTCGACCTTTGGTAAGCAGGTAGAACAGAAGAAGTAGGATGCCTATTACGACCAAGAACCCAACCATGTGCATAGCGAGTAATTCAATTTTATCTTGCCGGGTTAACTCACCAGGTGCACTTGAACTAGCAATGGATCGGGAGGCCTGGATACTCATGTAAGACAGCTTCGATCCCAACCATGTGAGACAAGCGCCGGCAACAACCAGAAGGAAAATTAGTAATATTGACAATGAGAGTTCCCCTTTATTGGTTTTATCTTCATCACGATCCGCCGCCCCATCAATCCCAATCCATAAAAGACGTCGCCATCAGCTCGCTTTCCCTGCAATCCGGACAGGTTAGACGGATCGGGACGTAGTGCTCGATCGGTGTCTGTTTCATTACGGCTCCGCATCTCTTGCAATGGCAAACGTGCCGATACTGTGACCGGTCTGACTGCATCTCGATGTATAATTCATTTTGAATGCCGTCACATTGCGGGCACACGTACAGCGCCTGATAAGCGTCGTATGAGACGGAACCATCCTCCATAAATTCTCCGATCACCTGCTTAAGCACCGGATCTGTGACAAACGAAGCGATAGACTCCAAGGAGATGTACATAAAGCCGATTCCTTCATAAATAATGCTGTTGTAATGGCACGTACCGCACTCCAATTTGAATGCTTCTCCCATGATCATCCCCCGCGGATGGGCTCAGAGGCCCTGGTAGTCTAGTATGAAAAAGAAAGTTAAAGTCCATGTTCTACGAATCCTTGCCGTTCATGTCCTGCGCTTGCGGTAAGGGTCTATATACCTTTCCATAAATCCCCGACCAAATCCTCTTATGAGTTCAGATCCGGTGCACCGAATGATATTCAATCATGGATCAGTATAGGGAATTCAGCGCATCGACTGTGAAAGGTTTCAGCTCGCCGAACCGTCCGTTCCGGATTTTCATCGCCCACTCTGGGTCTACTAACAACGAGCGCCCAACGGCCACCAGATCAAACTCATTTTGCTCAAGTCTTTCGATCAAACCATCGATCCCGGTCACCTGAGTCGCTTGGCCGGAAGCGAAGGAGCGCATGAATTCTTCGTTTAACCCTACGGATCCGACGGTTATGGTCGGTCGTCCGGTCAATAATTTGACCCATCCTGCCAAGTTTAGGTTAGAGCCTTCGAATTCGGGTTCCCAGAAGCGACGGGTCGAACAATGAAAGATATCGACACCTGCGGCTGTCAGCGGCTCAAGGAATGAGGCCAGCTGCTCCGGCGTTTCCGCCAGCTTGGCCGTGTAGTTCGAGGTTTTCCATTGAGATATGCGCAGAGCAATCGGGAAATCGGGACCGACCGCATGCCGAACGGCGCGAATGATTTCTGCAGCGAAACGCGTGGCCCCCTCGAAGCTTTCGCCGCTGTATCGGTCTGATCTCCTATTGGTTTTTTTCCAGAAAAATTGATCAATCAAGTAGCCGTGGGCTCCATGGATTTCGATACCGTCGAAACCGAGTGACTTAGCGTCGGCAGCCGCCTGGGCGAATGCGTCAATCACGGAAAGGATATCCGATTCGGTCATAGGTGCGGTTACTTGATGGCCGGACAGATCGATTCCGGATGGTCCTATAGGGAGAATTTCCGGATTCGGAGGACTGCCTATTTTCCGTGCCATGCCGACATGCCACAGTTGAGGGAAAATAAGGCCTCCTGCCGCATGAACTTCCTCGACAACAGACGACCAGCCTTTCAGAGCAGGGCCGTAGAAATGAGGGACGTTCGGATGGTCAGCTGACGAGGGATGGTTAATGACGGTTCCCTCCGTTATGATGAGCCCCACCCCATTCTCGGCCCGACGCCGGTAATACCGGGCAACATCAGCACCGGGTATGCCATTCGGCGAGAACGATCGGGTCATAGGCGCCATGACGATTCGATTAGGAAGCGTCAATGTACCGATCGAAAATGGCGTAAATAAAGGCTGTACGGAAGGGTGAACGGCGGATGCGTTCCCGTTTGATGGATTAGACATGATAATGAATCCTCCTTATTTGTTCTCTTGCGTAATTATTAAATTTCAAGCCGTGAACTTGTTTTAGCCCGGGATGTCTCTTCGGAACGTTTTTTTATTTTCATCGATCCGACCGTCAGAGCCGCGATGGCGCCGAGGACAGAGAAGCCAAGAAGCAGAACAAATCCTTGTGTAATTGCATGATCCATCGCGTGTGTAAAGTAGGACACCAGCTCCGGTTCAAAACGATCTTTATATCGCAGCACGGTTTCGGCATCCGGCGGATGATAGGACGGGTTGGAGCTCGAATTCAGGTTGAATCGTGTAATTGCCGTCTCGACCGACGCGGTCATTTGGGAATTGACGATGACGGCCATGATCGAAGCGCCCATTACGCCGCCCATGCTGCGGCAGAAGCCGACAAGCGATGAAGCAATACCGATGGATCGTTCTTCAACGCTGTAAGCGACGGCGTTCTGACTGAGACTGTTCAGGGGGCCGAGCACGCCCAGCCCGAGCAGGACAACCATTCCAATGAATTGCCAAAAAGGAACAGCCGGCGAAAGACTCATGAACAAGCTAGAAACAACGATTCCGATCCCCATATTGACCACCATGACGGTCCGGATTTGGAAGCGGGTGAGAATTAAACCCATCAGAACGGAGCCGATGATCATGGACAACATCAACGGAGTCAGCAATAAATTTAATCGGCTTTCTCCCAGTACATAGTTGGTATAGAGCGGCAGGTAGGTCATCGCGGCGAACATCATGGCACCTTGACAGAAGACGACGATGCTTGTTCCTGTCACCATACGGTTTTTGAATAGCTTGAGCGGCAAGATGGGCTCCATGGCCCGCCGTTCCACAGTGAAGAAACTTATGACCGCCATAACCGAAATCCCGAACAAGGCCATGATCTTCCAGGAGGTCCATGATACGTTATTACCGCCAAGTTCGAGCGCAATCATGGAACAGACCGTAGCAATGACAATCAGTATGGCACCAAGCACATCGATTTTCGGCTTCGTCTCCGCTCGGGATTCCCGTAGCGTCAGGAGCATTGCCGCGAACGAGAGGATCCCGATCGGCAAGTTGATATAGAAGCACCAACGCCAGGATAGCGTTTCGGAAATCCACATACCGATCTGCGGCCCCGCAATCGAAGAGAGTCCGAATACGGCACCAAATATCCCCGACAGCTTCCCCGATTCTTTGGGATCGGTATACAAGGTATATATCAAGGAGAAGGAAATCGGAAAAATACCGCCGGATCCGATTCCTTGTATGACCCGGTAAATGCTAAGCTGCTCCATCGTCTGGGCCGTTCCGCAGAGTGCGGAGCCCAGAAGGAAGATGCCGATGGAAACCAAATACAAGGTCTTCCTCCCGAAAAGATCGGAGAGCTTGCCGAATATTAACATCGTGCTCGTTCCGGCCAGTGCGTAGGTGGTATAAATCCAGGTGACTCTATCCAGACCGCCGATGTCGTCTATGATCTTGCTGACACTTGCCGATACGATCGTGTGATCCAGTGCGGTCAGCACCAAGCCTAAAGCAATGGACATCAGTATGATAAACCTTCGTTGTTGGGCCAATCGACTCCACTCCCTCTATTTTCGATATCCAGCCGCCGTCAGAACATTTTTGCCGCAAGTGCCGTGTTTCTGAGACCTTCAGCAATGATGGTCTCCCTGCGATTGGGGTATTGGTTATGACCTTCTATAACAATCGTGGTGATGTCCGTAATGCCGAACACCTGCAAATGCCTTTTGACAAAACTAACCGCAAGCTCATCTTGTTCCGCATAGATACCGCCCCTGGCATTTAATAGAGCGACTTTCTTGCCTTGCAATAGTCCGACCAAGCCTTCCGCTGTATATTTAAAGGTTTTACGGGGCTGATGCAGATAGTCCAAATACGAATGCAAGACAGCTGGAACCGTAAGATTCCAAAGCGGGAAAGCTATGACGATTTTATCGGCTACAAGAAACTGATCCAGGTACTTACGAACCATCTGTTGCTCGGCTTCTTCTTCCGGTGTGAGCGTCAAGCCTTGGGCGATTTTATAATTTCCCGTTATCATCGTGGTCCCCAGATAGGGCAGCGGTTCATGAAATAAATTCACTTCCACAATAGCCTCCTGAAGGTGTGATTCCTTATAGCTTGACAAGAAGGCTTCGTACATTTGCACACTGACAGCGTGCTCCGCCGGGCGATTGCTCGCTTGAATAAATAACGTTGTTGTCATTTCATTTCCTCCATTCATAGGCCACTTTTGATGGGCTACACTTTATAAAGTATTTTATTTATAAAACAAATTTAACCAGTTTCTTTTGACTTTGTAAAGAACTTTCTTTAGAATATAAGGGGAGAAGCATCTCTCGTAATATGTGATGTGGGGGTCGTGAACCATTGAAAAAGAAGGACGAGTCATCTGTAACATCCACCAGAAAAGCCATTGTAACGCTGCTGAAGCAGCATGGTCCTATGGATGCCGTTACGTTAGCTTCGAAGTTATCATTGACAGGGATGGCTGTGCGTCAGCATTTATATGAACTACAGAAACAGGAAGTCGTTGAATATGAGGAAGAGGCTCGTCCCATCGGCAGGCCAGCAAAGGTATGGAGGCTGACGGCCTTGGCCAACCGTTGGTTTCCTAACGGCTATTTGCAATTATCGGTCGATTTACTTCATTCGGTCAGGGCCACGTTCGGAGATGAAGGATTGGGGAGAGTGCTTGAGGACCTCAAACATAATCAAATAATAAAATATCGGGAGCATTTGTCCGATGCGGACAGCCTAAGGGACAGGCTCCAAAAGCTGGTCATGATCCGTATGAACGAAGGGTATTTTCCGGAAATACAAGAGCAGGAGGACGGAAGCTTCTTATTCGTACAGAAACATTGCCCGATCGCAGAGGCTGTCGCTGTTAGTTCCCGTTTTACCGATAACGAGCTCGAACTGTTTCAATCGGTGCTTGGCGATCATGTGACCATCGAACGTGTTGAATATCTTTTGTCAGACGGCCCCAGCTATGCTTATCGGATAACGGACAATCAGGGTCTGTGAAGATCATCTGGATCAATATACTTTCTGATAACTAAAAAACGCATCTCCCTGTGGAGATGCGTTGTTCACGGGCATTTCTATGTGTTAACCGATAGCGCCGCCTGCTTACCTAATTACTCAGGTATGTTCCCGCCAGCCACACGGTCGCCCGAATTGCCCGCCGGATCGGTGACGTTGTCATCCTCGCCGGCATGAATGATCAGCGAGCGCCCAAGTACCGAGTTGGGCTGGCCTTTCTCAAGCGTTCCATGCTGAATGATCGTCTCCGCTTCCACGGTGCCGTCAGCGCCTACGACCAGGTTCGGCATGTCGCCGACATGGCTTCCTTGCGGATTCTCAAGGCCATGATGCTTGTCGGTCGGATTAAAGTGCCCGCCGGCAGATTTGAAATCCCCATCTTGAATCGGGTTTTCATGCACATGGAACCCATGCTTGCCTGGAGTGAGGCCGGATGCGGTTATCTTCACCTTCACCCCGTCATTGATCTGCTCCAAGGTAGCGGAACCAACAGAATCTCCCGCCGCATTGTACAGCTTGACCACCGGAAGCCCCAAGGAGATCGTCCGGGACGCCTGCTCCCAATATACGGGCTGGCCGACCAGCTCAGAAACCATGCGAACAGGCACATAGGTCGTACCGTTGTGGATAATGGAATCCGGAGCCAACGTCCCTTGGTTCATAAATTGACCGGCTGGTGTAGAGTGGTCTTTACCGTTGACGTAGTAGCTTATTTTAGACGTCGTGTGTTTAATCGCACTTAAGGCTCCTTCGGGGTTGGCAGCTGCCAGCGATAATCCCGAAAACAGCATGGCTCCGGCAAGAAATGCTCCGGCCATATGCTTCAACTTGTAGGTCTTCTTCTTCACTTCATCGCCTCCTGATGATGGTATTCATTCATCTCCCAATACCCCGGTTTTATACGTCTCAACCGTGATTTTATGGGATTTAGGGCTTTCGGCGTTGGCGATTGATTCCAAAGACACGTTCAAGCGATAAACGGATATATTTTAGCACTCGATATCTTCTGAAACTGCTGGAGCAGAAGATCTTACAGGCAGCGGCTTTAATGCCCCTCTGACAAAATAAGTTCTCTCATCCGATCCGTATATTTGGACGAAACCACATATGCATCTTCTCCCCAATCTTTGAAAGCATAGCTGAATACACTTTCCTGTCCCTCTTCCCCTAGCCACAGCCTGATGGCATGAACGGGGGATTGCTGTGCATAAACGACCATCACATCGTAATCCGGATCCGTTCGCTTGGCATCGTCTGGCTGCTTGCGGGCCGTACGAATGGCTTCCTCAAATACGCTTACATCTTTCGCTTCCTTCAAGGACAGCAGTGTTTCCCCATTCATCTCTTCCCAATTCTCAAATGCCGAGATCCGGATTTCGGCGATCTGTTCGTCTAGAAGCTGCATCGTCTCCCAACCGGGTTCTTTCTCGCAGCCTGCCATTAGAACCGTTGTTATACATAGAATCGTAATCGTTAATAAGCGCTTCATTAAACCGTCCTTTCTTATCTATGGAAAAAATATTATTGGATAACTCCATGCAGCTTCAGCTTGTTGATCAGCATGGTTTTGTACGTGTCTTGATCATAAAGGGAGTTATTGATTCGCTCCTTGTTCAGTCCGAGCTTGTCCAAGATGCTGTATTCCAGCTCGCGCCGGGCTTCCAAGACTTGCAGAGTCCCTTCGACGCCTTCTAGTCCGTGACGCTTGCCGTATACCTGCTGGGTGTAGTAATGGACGAAGCCTGTGGCCCAAGCCTCCGGACGTTCCCGGATGGCCTTGCGGAATGCGTATCCGAGATCGTTCTGCTCAATGTAGAACAATAGGGGATTCAGCGGGCGGATCGTCTTTTCCAGCCCCAGCACGTAGTCCGTCACTTGCTCTTCTGGCGCATCATGCTTCACCATGCCGACGGTCACCGGATTCTGAATGAAACAGCACTCAAAAATCATGACCGTCTTCTCATGCAGCGCCTGCTCCGCAAATGTCTCCCACCGATCGGTGATGAGTCTCCTGTTGAGGTCCAGCGGGAGCTCGTAAATATCCTGTTTGGACAACGAATGATATAAATCATCCGGCATAGAGGCTTCATATTCGTTCTTCAATTTCTGGTAGGGCAAGAGATTCCAGCTGCCTTTCTTGGCAGCCCGTCCGATTAATATTTCTTTAAAAGGACCTGCGACCTGCAGCAGACGTCCGAATTCTTCTTTAGTTAAACACGCCGTTCCCTCATAATCTGCCGGATGGTCTGCATCCCCTTCCATGACAAGCCGGGCGTCGATGTTTCGTTCGGTAAGAATGTCATGAATCATCCGGGACGTCGTCGATTTGCCGAACCCAGGCAGGCCCTCAACCATGATTAATTTTGTTATCATTACAAATCCCCTTCAAAGCTAAAAAATAATTACAGCTTCAAGTTATTCTGTAGGACCCAACGGATATCCTTTTCCCCATATAAAAAGGCTGCGAGCGATTTTGCGTCCGCAGCAGTGAGAAATACTCGGTATCTTACCGTATTCCGAAATTGAAACGATATGAATCGAGTCACTTCGGCAAAAGAAAAAGCCCCGAATATGAACTTAACCCTGTCAAGTAGACAGCCTAAAAAAGCAGCCTTAAGCAACCCTAGTTCGGTACTCAACCGGACTAAGGTTGTTTAGTTTTTGTT
>NZ_JAGGKI010000037.1 GCF_017873605.1 Paenibacillus lactis | reverse complement strand
GATTGGGTATATGTCCCCGGTGCG
Organism: Paenibacillus lactis; assembly: GCF_017873605.1. Classification (GTDB taxonomy): domain Bacteria; phylum Bacillota; class Bacilli; order Paenibacillales; family Paenibacillaceae; genus Paenibacillus_AQ; species Paenibacillus_AQ lactis. The sequence continues at coordinate 20,927 of NZ_JAGGKI010000037.1, read as the reverse complement.
TTTTGAGCAGTGCTATTACGAGTGTATAGCTTAGCTTAGAGGTGTCTACTTTCTTGACAGAAGAGCATTTGAGGACTTGTGGAGCTAAAGTGGCAGGTAAAAGCCTGGACAAGTCCCTTTGGGGGACTTGTGGAGCCGAAGTTGCAGGTAAACGTCAGAACAAGTCCCTTTGGGGGACTTGATGAGCCAAAGTAACTGGTAAACGCTCGAACAAGACCCTTTTGGGGACTTGTAGAGCCAAAGTGGCAGACAAAAGCCCGATCAAGTCCCTTTTGAGGACTTGTGGAGCCAAAGTAGCAGGTAAAAGCCCGATCAAGTCCCTTTTGAGGACTTGTGGAGCTAAAGTGGCAGGTAAAAGCCCGATCAAGTCCCTTTTGAGGACTTGTGGAGCTAAAGTGGCAGGTAAAAGCCTGAACAAGTCCCTTTGGGGGACTTGTGGAGCCGAAGTTGCAAGTAAGAGCCTGAGCAAGTCCCTTTTGAGGACTTGTGGAGCTAAAGTGGCAGGTAAACGTCAGAACAAGTCCCTTTGGGGGACTTGAGGAGCCAAAGTAGCAGGTAAAAGCCCGATCAAGTCCCTTTTGAGGACTTGAGGAGCTAACGTAGCAGGCAAAAGCTCGAGCAAGTCTCTTTAGGGGACTTGTGGAGGAACCGGAGCTCCTCTGTTAAAGGGGCAAAGAGGTTTGGCAAAAATGCGAACTCAGTAGCTACCGTTTAAATTTGCAAAAGAACGTGGCAATCGATCAAAAATAAAAGTGGCAGCGCACAGATCACATCCCGTGCGCCGCCATTTTTTGTTTTGAATTAGGGAGAAAACGTAAGCTGACCTACTTATGGGGCTGTTTTCTTCTTAATACACGTTAAAGCGCAGATACGCGCATACTTACCAACGTGAGAGTCACAGGCGATAGCCGCGCGTATTTTTCCATCTGAGCAATCACAGGCGATAGGCGCGCTTTTTCCATCTGGAGAGTCACAGCTGGTACTGCGCATTTCTGCCATCAAGGATCAATGAATCAGCTTGGATTCCCTAGCCTTGCGGACCAGTCCGCTGCTCGCCCGGTTGATCGGCTTCTTAAGGACGATGCCGATTACAAGGGCAATGGCGGCGAATATTAGCAGCATCAGCAAATCCTGAATGACGACATCCCATAGGATGCCGCCAACGGCTTCACGCATCATGCTGATGGCATAAGTGAATGGCAGATATGGGTGCAGCGCCTGGAAGAAGGGCGGCGTCATCTGGATGGGGAACGTGCCCCCCGCGCCGGCCAGCTGCAGAACGAGCAGCACGATCGCCAGCGCCTTGCCGACATTTCCGAACACTGAAACAAGCGTATAGACGATCAGCATGAATACAGTGCTGACCAGAAGAGCGAATACGATGAACCAGTTCGGATCGGCAACGTAGGTTTTCAGCAGATACAGATCGCCAACCGTGACGAACAGCGCCTGCAAAAGCGCGATGGTGAGAAACGTCAGGTATCGTCCGAAATACACCTCCACACTGCGAGGACTCCTTTCCTCATCATGAACGTCGACCGTGAGCAGCGAAACGAGCAGCAGCGCCCCGACCCACAGCGATAAGGTGGTGAAGAAGGGGGACATGGCCGAGCCGTAATTGGGAATCGGATACAGCCGATTCTCCTTCAAGACAACAGGCTCGGCAAAAAATTGGCTTTCGAGCTCGAAGTTGTTTTGCAACAAATCGATAATCTCCTGAATATCCCCGCCTGCCTCCAGCTCGCGTATTTTATTGGCCAAATTCGTGATGCGCTGCTCCGCCTCCGGGAGCCGGCTTTTCGCGAGCTGTACTTCTTGACCGCCGAGCTTCAGGCCGGCCCCGGCATCCTTTAGAAGCTTCTGGATATCCGGAACGCTTGCCAGCGCCTTGTTGAGCTCGCTCTGTACCCGCTTCGCCGTGTCTTCGCCTTTGTTGAAGGCACCTCGAATCGCCGGGCCGATCTCGCTGTCATACCGCGTGAGCAGAGTGCCGGTCAGTGTGTGAATGTCATCAGCCAGCTTCTTCAGCTTGTTGATCGACTCTTGCGGCGGCGTGTCTCCTTTCTCAAGCGCCTCTCCGATTACGGTAAGAACGGACTCGGCGGAGGCAAGCCGAGCGGCGATTTCATTCAGCCGTTCCGCCCCCGAGGCGGCTGCAGGGGAGATGCTGCCGAGCCGCTGGAACAGTGCGCCGAGTCGCTTGGCTGCCTCTGATCCGACCTTGGCCCGCTCTGTGGCGGCTCGGATCCGGCGTTTGAGCTCTTCGGGATCGATATCGGTCTGCCCGAGCGCATCCGCGGCTTGCGATATGGTACCCGATACTTGCTCGAGCACCTCCAGATCCTGCCGGATCGCGGGATCAAGCGAAGCGGAGGCCTCGGCTGCGCGATCTGCAAATTCAGCCAGCGCCCCAGCCATCTGCTCTCCTGTCTGCGCGATATCCTTGAGGCGTGGCAGCGCGGCATCGGCCTCCTTAACAAGGCGGCTGGCGAGCTTGATATCCTCCTCAGCCGTCTTGACCGCTTGATTCAGCTCAGGGAAACTGTCCTCCAAACGGAACAGCAGGTCCCGGACCCTGTTAATGGTCGGAAGCTCGTTCTTGATTTCGATGCCCAGCCGGTTGAAAATTTCAAAGATGGTTCCGTTGGCCGTTTTGATGAAGTTTTTACTAATCTCCTCCACGACGCCCGATGCGCCCTGTGCGGTCACTTTTGGGGAAATGGCATTGATCTTTTCATTCGTATAATACAGAATTTCGGCTTTGACCGGTTCATCCCCAAGCACGGTTCCAATGCGTGCTGAAAAATTCTCGGGTATGACGATGGCTGCGTAGTCATCGCCGCGGCGCACGCCTTGAACCGCCTTTTCGCTGTCCTCCGTGAACCTCCATCCCAGCTTTTCGTTGGTTTTCAGGGATGCAACGATTTCTTTACCGAGATTAATCGGCTGATCGCGCAGTGTGGTGCCTTTATCCAGATTGGCTACGGCAATCGAAATGCCCGATGTCTGGGCGTAGGGATCCCATGAGGCAAGGATGTTAAACCATGCGTACAGCGAGGGAAGGACCGCAAGCCCGAGAATGATGACGGATGCGGCCCAGTTTCGGGTTATTCTTCTGAGATCGGCTGCATAGATATGGAAGATATTCTTCATAAAAGCTCCTGCCTTGTCCGTATTTGGAGCTTAGTATGGCTTATAAACGATTTTGGGATACCGCCCCGATCCGTGAAGCGAGATCCTGAATAAAGGCAGCCGAATCGAATGCCAGCATGCACTCGTATCCTCTGCACAAATACTTGATTTCGAATCCGGCGGCGGTACGGCTGCGGCCCAGGATGCGTATGCCGCGGCGCCGCATCTGCTGTCGGGCCGCCCAGAGCCGGTCCGCGTTGTCTTTGCCGGCATGCCGGAGGAGGAGAGCATACAGGTCAGCCAGCTTGAGCTCTAGGGTTGGCAGCAGACGAATATCGCGTTTAAGCACGGATTCAAGGACCGCATGCAGCATGTAGTCTTGAATGAGGGCTTCGTCCTCCCGGGTGGGAAGGGGGGGAGCCGACCGTTTCATGAGCGACACATCCTCAACAATAGATTCATCAGGGAACATATGTTCTATTATACCCATGGTATGCCAATCGTATGCTTCCTGCAATCCATAATTTTTGCCAGAAGGGAGGGGCGGCAACGAAGGCATCAAAACCGCTTGATTTTTACAAAAGTTTATGTGATTTCCATTAATTGAATGCTGTCTGTTTAGCTTGCTGCTCTTTTGTGTTATAATACTGTTAGCAGTCAACTAAAAGAGAAAGGATCAGGATACCATGAGTCCCCGAAGGACGAATCCCCAAAGGACGATTTGGAAACGTTATGATCTCTCATACACATAGCTTCCTTCGTAGAGCGAAGTCGGACGTCTGAAGACCAGGACGGTCTCTACGAAAGGAATGGGAACTATGGTTCGAAGGATGAACTCCTCACGGTTGCCTCTGCGTAGAGATTGGCCTGTGTCTGACCAATCTACTACGACAAGAGGGATCCTGTATGAGGAAAAATCAAGAGTCGATTATCGCCATGTCGGCGATGATGTTCGGAACGTTTTTAATGGCATTTGCGTATTACCACATTAATTTTTATAATCATTTGACGGAAGGCGGATTTGTTGGCCTGGCGCTGCTCGGCAAGTATGTGCTGGATATTCCGCCTGCGCTCAGCATGATCCTGATGGATATTCCGGTATTGCTGATCGCTTGGTTTGTAAAGGGAAGAAAATTCATCATTCATACGGTTGCGGCAGCGAGCATGTTCACGCTCTTTTATGCATTGATGGAGCGATACTCGACGCTCGTCATCGATCTTGGGAATAATCTATTGGCAGCTGCGCTGCTGTCCGGGGTGTTGACCGGCTTTGGTGCCGGCATCGTCCTCCGATTCGGCGGAGCTACGGGTGGAGATGACGTGATCTCTGTTCTGTTCAGCGAATGGAGCGGACTGAAGGTAGGAACGGTCTTTTTCCTAATGGATGCGATCGTGCTTCTCCTTTCCCTGTTCTATATGCCGCTGGTTGAAACCTTGTATACCATATTAGCCGTATCCATTGCGGGGCAAATCATCACATTGACGGTAACCTTCGGTACAGAGAGAACCGGCAAGAAGCAAGGCCCGAAGCCAGCGCGCTCCCAGCGAGCCGCCGTTGCGCCGAAACCTGCGCAGCATACGGTAAGCGGCCGGTGATGATCCGGGTGTACGAGAGGAAGGGGCGGTCTATGCTTAAGCCCCAGAATGAAATGCACTTGTTCAATAAGGGAATCCATCATACAAGCAAAACGGCCTTTTTCCTGAATGTGATCGGGGGGAAGGCCGTTTAACTTGTACTGGCGTTATTTTGGCGTCTTAGAGGCAAAGAAAATGCGAATACTGCACCGAATAAGAAACACAACCATGCCGGTCGGATCTTGGTCTGCTTACGATAAAAAAGAAGACCGGTCTAAAGCTGCGGCAAACCTGAGCTTCATCCTGAACATCCGATATGGGGCAAAACATTATGGAATAGGAGGACAAATATGAAACGAATGCCATTTGAGCGTCCTACCGAGCATTACGATGAGGGGGTTTATCACATTGATGAACAAATTTGCAAGCTGCTAAAAGAACGCAGGGAGCTCTCTAACCATAATCCAGGCTATCCGCCATTTGAATACATAGAGAAATGGGCAGCTGATTATGATATCTATCCGGATTATTTAAAATTGGTGTTTGGTGCATTGTTAAACGAACAATATTTTAAACCCGTCGTAAAGCCGACCGGATTCAGAAAGCATATTCCCGTGCTGAAATCCGTGGAACAAGGGGAATTCTTCTATACCGTGACCTCTGTACGGCAATATGACAATGCAAGCGTAGTCACCTTCAATATGGATTGGGACGTAACAAACGAATCGGAACAATCATATGAACTGAAGCATTTCGAATTATATGTGGGGGATGAATACGACTGCAGCATGGATACCGGACGCAGTACCTCTGGTCATTCCTCGTTTAACTACATCATATCCCCGCCGCTTCCTGATCAAATCCAAGGGATGGAATTCATTTTCAGTGAGTTCAGCAGACCCTTCTCGAATAAACCAACAGGCCAAACAATCACGATACGAGCAGATTAATTTCCATTTCATGAATGAAACCAGTGGCTTGGGTAGTGAGTGTTTAGCTTTTCCTAGAATATTAGCGGGATTCGATAGACACAACCAATATGAAAAAAAACAAGTCCCGTTCGCAGGACTTGTTTTTCTATAAATGATATAGGTAGCGTAAACCATCAGGCTACTCCTTCTCATCCGGATGGTTCTCGTCCCACTCCTGGGCTTTGGCCGTGGCGATGGCAATCGCGCGGCCTTCATCGTAATCTTCCTCCAGCAGGGCGTTCGCGATTTCCACGGCTTTGTTCCGGACCCGGGGCTCGAGGTTTTTCATGGACGGCGGATAGTCATGCTTGCTCCAAGGCATCGTGAAATCCCTCCATTTATATGTTCGATTACTGTCATATTACCCGGTCGGGCCCGATATTAATCGGATGCAAAGACCGAAGACCCGCTTACTTCTCAAACAGCTGCAGGTATTCGCCGTAGCCTTCCTTCTCCAGATCCTCCTTCGGAACGAATCGAAGCGCGGCCGAATTGATGCAGTAGCGAAGGCCGTTCGGCCCTGGACCGTCGTCAAACACATGCCCCAGATGGGAATCGGCTTTCTTGCTTCTTACCTCGGTGCGCACCATCATGTGGCTAAGGTCGAGCTTCTCCTTGATGTTGTGCTCGCGGATCGGCCGCGTGAAGCTCGGCCAGCCGCAGCCGGCATCATATTTGTCGGTCGAGCTGAAAAGCGGCTCGCCGGAGACGATATCCACATAGATGCCTTCGCCGTCATGGTCCCAGAACTCGTTGCGGAACGGCGGCTCGGTCGCGTTATTCTGGGTGACCTCATATTGGATCGGGGTCAAGCGCTGCTTAAGCTCCTCTTTATCGATCGGCTCGGACCAATGGCGCTCGATGAAATCCTCCCTGCCGGAGCCTTTACGATACCGCTTGTAATGGCCCGGATTTTTTTTGTAATAATCCTGATGGTACTCTTCCGCCTCGTAAAACGTGCTGGCCGGAATAATCGGCGTTACGATCGGCTTATCGAATCTACCGCTTGCCGCAAGCGCTGCCTTGGATTGCTCGGCGAGCTCGCGCTGCTCCTCGGTATGATAGAAAATAGCGGTACGGTAGGACGTTCCGCGATCATAGAACTGCCCGCCTTCATCGGTCGGGTCAATCTGCTGCCAGAACAGCTCCAGCAGCTTCTCATATGGGAAGACCTCCGGATCATACGTAATTTGGACGGCCTCGTAATGGCCGGTCGTATCGGAGCAGACCTCCTCGTAGGTCGGGTTCTCGGTGTGGCCGCCGGTATAGCCGGACACCACCTTCAGGATGCCTGGCAGTTCGTCAAACGGAGAGACCATGCACCAAAAGCACCCTCCGGCAAACGTGGCCAGTTGACTTGGGGCTGTACGATTATCCATATTTTATCCCTCCATGCGTTCATTACAAGATGATGAAACCTTATGTTCTATTATAATCTTTTTTACCCGGTGAAACCAAAATTTCGTCAAACGTTCGCACGGCGCCGTTTCATGTATCGGTAAAGGACCAGACCGGAAGCTGCTGCCAGCATAATGGCTGCTGCTAGCAAGGCGAACAGAAGAGGCCGGTCCGCGAGGCCGCTTCCGAGCCAGGCATACAGAACTATTGCAGGGATCTTGCCGAGCGCCGAAGCGGCCGTAAAGGTCCAGAACGGAACCGAAGCAACCCCGGCGTATAGGTTCACACCCATCTGTGGGATGATCGGAAGCAGCCGTGCCAGGAATACCGCCCGAAAGGGATGCCGCTCCACGGCTTCCGTAAAGGCGTGCAGCATCTTATACTTGCCGAGCAGGCGCCTGCCGGATTCCCGGTACAGCGTCCGAACGCCAAAATAAACGATGCAGGCCGCCGCCGTCGTACCGAGCCATGTAACGATCGATGCCCATACAGGACCATAAGCGTATCCGAGCAAGGCAATGACGGCTTTATAGGGGACGATGGGAATCAGGGCCAGAAGAGCGGCCAGCAGCGTCATGAGCGGGAGGGAACGGTTCTGCTGAAGCCAATCCAGCAGCTCGTGGCGGAACGCAAGACCGGCTGCGAGGATTCCGGCATAAATCGCGGGAATCATCCATCGGCTCCATGTTTTCATAAATGTATAACCTCGCTTTAACAGACAACAGGAATAGGAATATGATAACAAACAAATGGACGGACCGAAAAGCTAATGCCAGTAAAAGAAGAAATCATCTCGGGGACCTTCCTGTCGCGGACGGCTGATCCCTTAAAGTGGCGGCTGGGAAGCATAAGGTAATTACGAAATCGATTTAAACCCCCGCTTTGTTTACATGGCCTTGAAGCGTTATAATGTCCTCATGATGTAGAAGGCGGCCATGGGCATGGCTGCTTCTCGGGTGAGGGGGAGAGAGAGAATGGATGCTGAAGGAAAATCCATGGAAGACCGGATCGTGGAATCCTACCGGCAGGACGAGGATATGATGATCCTTGTGTTTGCGCAGTGGTGCGTCAATCACGGCCTGGATCCGGCGGAGCTGTACCGGAAGGCGTATCCCGGACAGCCGGAGAACGAACGGCTGGGCCGCGTCCTGGAGCTGACGGTGCCGAAGGAGGAGGCTGGGGATATCCCGGACCAGACGGTTCTTGGCGTGCTGTCGATGTACGGCAATGACGATTTGGCAGTGGTCGTTGCCGAAGCGGCGGCCGCGCGGGACGCTCGGCCGTAAATCGCAGCCCTTGAGGGACGATAGCGCGTTTCTCGTCTATGTAACTAAAATGGAAGGACCGGCAAGGAGCAAATCCTTGGCCGGTCCTTTTTGTGTCGCTCGCAATCGATCGCTGCTTTAAGTCGGCGTCCGGCTGTTCATCCGGAACTGCTTCGGCGATTGGCCGAATCGGGAGCGGAACACCCGGTGAAAATAGGTGTAGTTGGCAAAGCCCGACGTTTCAGCGACGTCCTCCAGCGACAGCGGGCTGAATACGATTCTCTCCTTGGCCATGTTCAGGCGGACATCCATCGTATACTGCATGATGGTGGTTCCGAAGGTTTCCTTGAACAGGTGCACGGCTCGGGAAACGCTGATGCCCACATGCGCGGCGACGTCCTCCAGCTTGAACATGGAGGATGCGTTCTCTTCGATATAATTTTTCATGCGGTAGGCCAGATAGGTCTTCGGCGTGGTGGTCGGCTGCTCGGAGAGCAGACGGTCGACCTCCAGGCAGAGAATTCTAGCCGTGTAGTCCGATATTTCCGGATAAGGGTTCGAGACCCGGCGCTGCTCCAGAACGATCTGGCGGAACAGGCTCAAGTACCGCTCTTCGATCGGGACGCGGATTTTGGAAGGACGCTTCTTCGATTTCCACCAGGCATCCGCCCAAGGCCCCTTGAAAAAAATATGATAATCTCCGCTCTCAATCGTCAGCTCTCCCATGGCATTGACTTCATCGTCAATACGGAGCTCGTAGAATTGGCCCGGAGGAAAAATCAGCAAATCGCCGGCTTCGACGAGCGCAAGCTCGTCATCAATGCGGGCCCGGCAGCGGCCGTCGGTCTGCCACCGCATCAGGTAGGTGTCAAATCCGTCCGGCATCGTCATGTTAAAGGGCTTGCGATGAAATGAAAAATCGGCTGCTACGACTTGGTTCGTTAAATTGGAATCCATTGCTTACGTCCCCTTCTGAATCACACAAAGAAATGAAGAAAATAATGACCAGATTGTTCATGTTTCGATCATATTATTCATTTTAAACGAAAGCATTAAAGAATACCATGGTACTAGTCCGGGGCACATCTTACACTCAAGGAGTGACATCGATGAACAAAATGAAAGCAGGCATTATCGGCTGCGGCAACATCAGCGGCATTTACTTCACGAACTTGAAGAACAGCCCGTGGATCGAGATCGTGGCATGTGCCGATTTGATTATGGAGAACGCTAAAGCGAAAGCGGAAGAATTCAACATCCCGAATGTTTATACCGTCGAGGAGATGCTCGCACAGCCCGACATTGAATTTATTATCAATCTGACGATACCGGCCAGCCACGCGAATGTGGATATCGCCGCTTTGGAAGCGGGCAAGCATGTGTACAGCGAGAAACCGCTGGCCATAACGCTGGAGGAAGGCCGGCGGGTGCTGAACCTTGCCGATGAGCGGGGGCTTCGCGTTGGCTGCGCGCCGGACACGTTCCTTGGCTCCGGGGTTCAAACAGCCAAGGCGGCTATTGAGTCCGGAAAGATCGGACGGCCGATCGCCGCTACGGCATTCATGATGGGATCCGGGCCGGAAGCCTGGCACCCGAACCCGGAATTTTTCTATGCTGCGGGCGGAGGCCCGATGATGGATATGGGACCTTATTACGTATCGGCATTGGTCGAGCTGCTTGGTCCTGCACGCCGTGTCAGCGCTTCGACCGGCATCCAAATCCCGGATCGGACGGTTGGCTCGGGCCCGCTTCAAGGCAAGCCTATCCACGTGCAGACGCCGACGCATTTGGCGGGAACGCTTGATTTTGAGAACGGTGCCATCGGCACGATGATCACAAGCTTCGATATCTTCGGCGGTTCTAATCTGCCTTGGATCGAAATTTATGGAACCCAGGGCACGCTCAGCCTTGGCGATCCGAACTTCTTCAACGGTGAAGTGAAGCTGAAGAGACACGGCTCTGACGCATGGGAAGTGCTGGAACCGGTCTTTGAATGCGGCACGAACGAGCGCGGGCTTGGCATCAACGACATGATCCAATCGATTCATGAGCAGAAGGACCATCGCTCCAGCGGCCGTATGGCCTATCATGTGCTGGAGATTATGCAGTCGTTCCAGCAGTCCTCGCTCGAAGGAAGACATATCGTTCTGAAGAGCACGTACCGTTACGGCAGCCTTCCGGCTCCGCAGCAGGCCGAATCCGCCGAATAACGGCCTGAAAGGCTTAGGACCATGATATGGTTTGCTTCATCCAGGAGGGCCGATGGTCCCTTTGTGTCCAATGAGTCCATCGTGAACTGGAATCCCGGCCCATCATCCTGTACACTTGGTCATGAAGCAAGCATATAAGCTTATGAAGGCGCATGCGCGAAAGAGCTTCACCCGCGCAATCACCGAATGTAAGCGTTACACCATCGCTATCATTATTTTCTAAGATGAATTCACAGGGGAGGAAACGGACATGTCGAAAACATTACGAATCGGTATTATCGGCTGCGGCGGGATTGCCAACGGCAAGCATATGCCAAGCTTGAAAAAGCAGGCGCAGGCCGAGATGGTTGCCTTCTGCGACATTCTGGTCGAGCGTGCCGAGAAAGCGGCTGCCGAGTACGGCGCTGAAGGAGCCAAAGTCTATTCCGACTACCGGGAGCTTCTGAAAGACGAAAGCATCGACGTTATTCATGTGTGCACGCCGAATGATTCCCACTCCGAGATCACGGTAGCGTCCCTGGAAGCCGGCAAGCACGTGATGTGCGAGAAGCCGATGGCGAAGACCGTTGCCGAGGCGAAGCTGATGCTGGAGGCCGCGGAGCGTACGGGCAAGAAGCTGACGATCGGTTATAACAACCGCTTCCGCAACGACAGCATGTATCTTAAGGGAATCTGCGAGAATGGCGAGCTTGGCGATATCTATTACGGCAAAGCGCTTGCCCTTCGCCGCCGCGCTGTTCCGACCTGGGGCGTATTCCTTGATGAAGAGAAGCAAGGCGGAGGGCCGCTGATCGATATCGGCACCCATGCGCTTGACTTGACGCTGTGGCTGATGGACAACTACAAGCCGAAGAGCGTGCTCGGTTCGACCTTCCACAAGCTGGGACAGCGCGAGAATGCAGCCAACGCCTTCGGTCCTTGGGATCCGAAGCAATTCACGGTCGAGGACTCCGCATTCGGCTTCATCACCATGGAGAATGGCGCAACCATCCAATTGGAATCCAGCTGGGCGCTCAACGTGGTGGAATTCGGGGAAGCCAAGACGATTCTTGCCGGCACGGAAGGCGGCGCTGATATGCAGGACGGCCTTCGCATTAACGGCGAGAAAATGAGCAGACTGTACGAAACGAAAATCGACCTGAACGCCGGCGGAGTGGCATTCTATTCCGGCACCAGCGAAAGCGATGCCGATCGTGAAGCGAGAATGTGGCTTGAAGCGATCATCGAAGACAAGGATCCTGTCGTTAAGCCGGAGCAAGCCTTCGTGGTCACGCAAATCTTGGAAGCTATCTATGAGTCGGCGAAGACCGGCAAAGCGGTTTACTTCGACAACTAAGTTCTAAATGATCACCACATACTTAATACTTTTTGAAAAAACAGGAGGTATACAATGAAACTAGGCGTATTTATGGTATTGCTGAGCGGACGTAAATTTGAGGATGCACTGGATTACGTGGCTTCCAAAGGCCTGAAGGCGGTTGAGATCGGCACGGGCGGATACCCGGGCAATGCTCACTGCAATCCGGCCGAGCTTCTCGAGAACGAAACTGCGCTGAAAAACTTCAAGAATGCCGTAGAATCCCGCGGCTTGATCATAAGCGCGCTCAGCTGCCACGGCAACCCGCTTCACCCACAGAAAGCGGTAGCAAAGGAGTTCCATGACGTATTCGTTAAAACCGTTGAGCTTGCAGAGAAGCTGGAAGTACCGGTCGTTAACACCTTCTCGGGATGTCCGGGGGACCACGAGGATGCCAAATATCCGAACTGGCCGGTAGCCCCGTGGCCTAATGATTATCAAGAAATTCTGACTTGGCAGTGGGAGAACAAAGTCATTCCATACTGGACCGAGTGGGGCAAATACGCTTCTGACCGCAACGTAAAAATCGGACTCGAGCTTCATGGCGGATTCTCCGTGCATACGCCGGGAACGCTGCTCCGCCTTCGCGAGGCGGCAGGTGAAGTGATCGGGGCGAATCTTGATCCGAGCCATATGTGGTGGCAGGGCATCGATCCTGTTCAAGCGATCCACATTCTGGGACGCGCCGGAGCCATCCATCACTTCCATGCGAAGGATACCAGCATTGATCCGATCAACGTGAACAAACACGGATTGACCGACATGCAGTCCTACGCGAATATGCTGGACCGCGCTTGGCAGTTCCGCAGCGTCGGCTTCGGGCATGATGTGAAGGAATGGGCCGATATGATGAGCGCCCTTCGCCTTGTCGGATATGACTACGTGGTGAGCATTGAGCATGAAGACGGACTGATGTCCGTTGAGGAAGGCTTCTCCAAAGCCGTGCAAAACCTTCAGCAAGTGCTGATCGAAGAGCCGCTTGGAGAAATGTGGTGGGTCTAACATCGTACAGCAGCAAGCGAATACGCAATTAGGGGGAACAGCAGCATGCTTAATGTAACCATTTGGAATGAGTTCGTACACGAGAAAATCCACGATGAGGTCCGCACCGTATACCCAAGCGGGATCCATACGGCTTTGGCGGAGGGTCTGCAAAATCCGGATTTTATCATCCGCACGGCAACGCTGGATCAGCCGCAGCACGGATTGACGGATGATGTACTGGACTCAACCGATGTGCTGTTATGGTGGGGGCATATGGCTCATGACCAGGTCAGCGACGAAATCGTCAGCAAGGTCGTCAAGCGGGTATTGGACGGTATGGGTCTGATCGTCCTGCATTCGGGACATTTTTCGAAGCCGTTCAAAGCCCTGATGGGAACAAGCTGCGATTTGAAGTGGCGCGAGGCGGGAGAGCAGGAAATCATTTGGAGCGTGAATCCGACGCATCCGATCGCTGCGGGCCTTACAGGTCCGATCATCATTGAGCATGAGGAGATGTACGGGGAATTCTTCGATATTCCGGCACCGGATGAGCTGGTCTTTGTCAGCAACTTCGAAGGCGGCGAGGTATTCCGCAGCGGGTGCACGTTCAAGCGCGGCCACGGGAACATTTTCTACTTCCGTCCAGGGCATGAGACGTATCCGACCTACTACAACCCTGAAGTGCTGAAAGTCATTACGAACGCGATCCGTTGGGCTTACTCCACAGCAGGCAAGCAGACATTCGGCAACAGTCAGCCGGTTCGTCCGCTGCCGGTGCTGGCATAAATCCCGATCATCGCAAAACGAGCCGAGCAAGGCATCTGCCTTGAACGGCTCGTTTTCTACTTTATAGCCGAAGTGATGCCATTCATTTTTTTATGGGTAAAGGATACAATATACTGAAGCATGGGGTATTTTAAATACTAGGTAGAATATCGAAATTTCACGCATCGCGGATGAGAGTGCAAGGGAGGGGATGACGGATGAAGGATACCCGAAGCGCGCCTGTAAGTCCGGAGACGATCGCCTTATGCAGATCCAGGCTTGCGCATGAGCCTGTCGAAGGATTTTTGCTGGGGAGTGGGGCCGTGCCGGCCAAAGTCATGTTCGTCGGGGAAGCGCCCGGGGCTACCGAGATTCAGGAAGGCATGCCTTTTACCGGCCAAGCCGGCCGGGAGATGGACGCCTATTTGGAGCGGCTGGGTCTCTCCCGCAGCGAGGTCTATATTACAAGCACGGTAAGGAGCCGACCGTTCAAGGAACGCATCATCACCCGGGCTTCCGGCGAAAGGGTGGTCAGCCGTTCGAACCGAACGCCCACGAAAGCCGAAATCTTGGCCCATGCGCCGATTCTGGACGAGGAAATCCGTTTGGTTCGCCCGCAATTCCTGATCCCGATGGGGAATATTGCGCTGCACCGGTTGATCGGGAGCCATGAAACCGTCACTTCGCTGCACGGGAAAATGATCGAAGGGCCCGTTCAGCAGGCGGCAGAACGTGACAATCCCGCTGCCGGCTATCGATTTTCGCTGGAAACCTATAACATTTTTCCATTGTTCCATCCAGCTGCCGTCCTGTATAACCGAAAATTATCCCGGACCATCGAATCCGATCTGGATATTTTGGCACGGATATTAACGGAATAAGTGCTGAATTTATGGGAAAAAGGGGCCAGGTGGTTTTCAGCTTCCCGAAAATGTGTTAAAATGAAACATACTAACTAATCGTAAGTTTTTCGATCTCACGATAAACGAATAACTTTTTGAACACAAGGTGACTTCGTAAAGAGGTGAAAGGATATGGAAGTTACAAACATTTCGCTGTGTCCCCGCTTTGAATCCGCGTTTTCTTTTCTGGGTAAACGGTGGAACGGATTGATTATCCAGACGTTGATGAGCGGTCCGAAGCGTTTTAAAGACATCTCCAATCTGATTCCGTCCATGAGTGACAAGATGCTGTCGGAGCGGATGAAGGATCTGGAATGCGAAGGAATTTTGATTCGTCATGTGTACCCCGAAACGCCGGTTCGTATTGAATACGAGCTTACGGAGAAAGGCAAAGCGCTTCGCCCGGTCATGGAGCAGATTGCTTCCTGGGCTGAACAATGGGTCGAGAAATGATCCATTGGCGGCGTTCCCATCACTAGCTGAACCCTGACATGAGAACAACTCATATCAGGGTTCTTTTTTATTGAATATCAGATCTATAAACGTTCCGGAGGATTTGCCGGCTGATATCACAAGAGAAACGACCGCGAAACGCGGTCTGTCTCCTTTGAGCGTGCGTCGGTAGACGTTATTCTTATGCGGCTAGATGGGGGATTGGAAAGAAAAAAACGGGAAAACCTAACCGGACATGCACCAACCCCGCCGTTCGTTTATATGATGTCAGTAGATCCGCTTGACGCCAGTCGAAGGAGGCGATCTTAATGATGGAACGCGGTTATATTTCCTATTTTCAATATGGACAAGAAGACATCGCCGAGCTTGCAAACGCTTCGCTCAAGGTTAGGCATATTGTGGAGAAGACTCGCCATATGCTGGGCCAGCATGCCGTTGAGGAGCGGTTGACGGTTTTAAAAGGAACAAGCCCAGATCAACCCGGACGGAGCGGAGAGGGCGGAGGCATGTTTCAGAAATGGGTGAAGGGTCCGCGCGGCTGGAAATTTATCGATTATGAGAAGTACGGCGTGCAGATCGGAGACAGACTGGAAGGCAGCGGGACAAGGCGATTGCTGCAGATGCTCATCTGGTCGCATTATGAAAATATCCTCATGCTGCATCCGTTTATAGGCGGGGAGCCCTTTTATGACGGAGAGGAGCTTGAAGTGATCGGCAAGTATTTCGTGCCTACGTACAGCAGTGCAATTCCCTTCTTGCAGAGCGGGAAAGCATTTAAGGCGATCCGGGCGGGGATTCCGCTGTATCAGGAGCTGATTCCCGCACCGGTGGTCATCGCCGGGGCCCAGGGGGAAGAGCTTGCAGGCAATTGGGTGACCGGAGTGAACCTGAACGCTGCCGGATATGCGGGCATTATGCCCTATTTGAAAACGAACGGAAGACGGGAATTCATGGAAGCCCGCATGATATAGGCATTCGAAAGGATGTAACCTTGCCTTCCTGTTGAGGCGGGGTTATTTTTGCTGAGTATTAAAAATTTTAACTAAGAGTGTGAAATATATCACAAATAATTCGGACATAAGACGATATAATCAATTTGAAAGGATTGGATGGGGATAACGCAACAATACAGTGTGGGAGGAATAACCATGCCAGCAGCAAAAAAACAAAAGCTAGTGGTCATCGGCAACGGGATCGCAGGAATCAGCACGGTCGAGCAAATTTTAAAGCTCAGCGGGGCATTCGATATTACCGTGATCGGCCAGGAGCCGCACCCGAATTACAACCGGATTATGCTCTCTTATGTGCTTGAAGGCAGCAAAACGCTGGATGACATCGTCTTGAATGATTGGAAATGGTATGAAGATAACGGAATTACGCTGCATACGGGAACAAGCGCGCAGCGGATTGATGAAGCCGCCAAGGTTGTCATGACGGACAACGGGATGGCTGTTCCCTATGATCATGTCATAATCGCAACGGGATCCAAGCCCTTCATATTGCCGGTACCCGGCAGCGACAAAGAAGGCGTTATCGGCTTTAGAAATATCGCCGACTGCACCCGGATGCTTCAGGCAGCGAAAACGTACCGGAAAGCTGCGGTCATCGGAGGGGGATTACTGGGATTGGAGGCTGCCAAAGGCCTCGTGAGTCTCGGCATGGACGTGACCGTTGTGCATCTGATGAACGATCTTATGGAGAGCCAGCTCGATTCCGTGGCGGCGCAGATGCTGCAGCATGAGCTTGAGCAGCAGGGCATCCGCTTTTTATTAGGAAAACAGACGGTTGAGGTATTGGGGGATACGCGGGTAACCGGTCTCCGTTTCAAGGACGGCGATGAGCTGGACGCGGATTTGGTCGTCATGGCTGTCGGCATCCGTGCCAATACGGAGGTAGCGCAGGCGAGCGGGATCGAGGTCCGGCGGGGCATCGTCGTGGACGACCATCTGCGAACCTCGATGAAGGATGTGTACGCCGTCGGCGAATGCTGCGAGCACCGCGGCGTATGCTACGGGCTTGTTGCGCCGTTATTCGAGCAAGGACAAGTGCTGGCCAAGCGGTTATGCGGCGTGGACACCCCTCCGTATGAAGGGTCGATTGTGTCGACCAAATTAAAGGTTAGCGGAGTAGACGTATTCTCGGCCGGGGAATTTATCGAGCAGCCGGAGCATGACGTTGTTCTCGCCAAGGATGATTGGAAGAAAACCTATAAGAAAATCCTGCTCAGGGACGGAATGATCGTAGGTGCCATTTTGTTCGGGGATGTGAGCGAATCGGCCAATCTGCAGTCTTTGATACGAAAAAAGGCGCAGATGACCGACGACATCTATCACTCGATCATGGGCGGCGGCTGTGCCGGAAAAGGGGCGGACGCAGCGACGCGCATTGCGCAAATGCCTGACGACGAAATCGTGTGCGGCTGCAACGGCGTTACAAAGAAAGCGATCGTGGACGCCATCACGGTTCAGGGAATGACCACCGTGGATGAGATCAAGGCATGCACCGGGGCGACGCGGTCTTGCGGCGGTTGTAAGCCTGTGGTAGAGCAGATTCTCCAGAGCGTATTGGGAGACGGCTTTACGACGGCAGCCAAGCAGGGAATCTGCCCGTGCACGACGCTCGACCGGGATACCATCGTTGCGGAGATCCGGGCCAAAGGCTTGACCACCACGAAAGAGGTCATGCATGTTCTGGATTGGAGCAATCCGGAAGGGTGCTCGAAATGCCGTCCGGCGCTAAACTACTACCTGACCATGCTGAACCCGCTGACGCACCGGGAGGAGCGCGAGTCGAGGTTCGTGAATGAGCGGATGAACGCCAACATCCAGAAGGACGGCACGTATACGGTTGTCCCTCGTATGTACGGCGGCGTGACAACTCCGGAGGCGCTGAAGAAAATTGCGGACGTATCCTTAAAGTATAATGTCAAGGTCGTCAAGGTGACGGGAGGACAGCGTCTGGACTTGGTCGGCGTCAAGAAAGAGGACTTGCCGAAGGTGTGGGAGGAGCTGGATATGCCTTCCGGTTATGCCTATGCCAAATCGCTCCGGACCGTCAAGACCTGCGTCGGCTCGCAATTTTGCCGATTCGGCACGCAGGACTCGATGGGAATGGGCGCTTACCTCGAACGGAAGTTCGAGCGGCTGGACTTTCCGGCCAAATTCAAAATGGCGGTGAACGGATGTCCCCGCAACTGTGCCGAAGCTTGCACGAAGGACATCGGCATTGTAGGCAATGACGGCGGCTGGGAAATCTTTGTCGGCGGCAACGGGGGAACGAAGGCGCGGCTCGCTGATTCGTTCTGCAAGGTGAAGACCGATGAAGAGCTGATCGAAATATGCGCAGCCCTCATGCAGTATTACCGAGAGACGGGAAATTATCTGGAGCGGACTTCGGAATGGGTCGAACGGCTTGGTCTTGAGGCGATTCGCGAGGCGGTCCTTCATAACACGGAACAGCGCAAGGAGCTCGTGGAGCGAATCGAGCTGGCGTTGTCGCAGCTGTTGGATCCTTGGAAGAAAGTGCTGGAAGATGACAAGCTTCGGGATGTATTGTACCGCGACGTGCAGCCGGTCGTCGCGACATAGCCGCGGCGATTCGGGCGAGTCCGGCATGGGGCGAGTAACTTGAGTACACTAGCGCTTATCGCCCCAGACATTCCCGTTGAACCCTTGGTTCGGTATCCGGGTGAGCAGGGCCGTGCAGGCAGGTCTATACGGCTGCCTGCACTCGGCCAAACGCCGGATCAGCGTCATGGCCTCGTGCTCGATCAGACCTGGGGGATGGGTTAATCGCAGTTGAAGCACCGGATTGACGTAAGAAACGCGTCGCATGTTCCGGCGCAGCAGAATGTTATAAGTTTTTTATAGAGATGTTTCACAGTTGCATGGGTCTTCGGAATATTGGTCCGGCTATTCGTGCTCATGCATACATGGCAAACGTTGTACATGGAGGTTGATCCTATATGGAAAGTGGTCAATACGTAGTTATCGGGCAGGCTGAGGATTTCCTGCCCCAGATCGGCAGAGTCGTTAAGTTCGGAGATCAGGAGATCGCTGTCTTCCGGACCTCGGATCATCGCTGGTTCGCGCTGGACAACCATAATCCGCACCCGAAAGGGGGCCCGCTGGCGGAGGCAATACTGTCCGGGCATTATATTTACGACCCGCTGTACGATTGGAAAATCGAGCTGGCGACAGGTAACGTTCAGGCGCCCGATTCAGGGAACGTGCGAACCTATCCTGTCCGGGAACGGGAAGGAAGGGTCGAGCTTTGCCTCACGAAGCGGTAATTCTCCATCGCATCATCAAACCGACAGAATAAGAGGTGTTGTCCCATGTTCGCAAGCGACGTGGAAGCCGTCGTCCAGACAGCGGTAAAGAAGAAAGAAATGATGAATGAAAGCCTGCTGCGCTATATCGTCTCAACCATGCTCGCCGGCGCCTATGTCGGCATCGGCATTGTGCTGATATTTAAGCTGGGGGCTCCGCTCGCCGCGGAAGGCTCGCCGTTTCAATCTCTCGTTATGGGGGCTGCGTTCGGCATCGCGCTGACGCTGGTCGTATTCGCCGGATCGGAGCTTTTTACCGGCAATCATATGGTATTCACCATGAGCACGTTATCCGGAAAAACAACCACCCTGGATACGCTTAAAAACTGGGGGATCGTGTTCATCGGTAATATAGCAGGGGCAGTGCTGCTTAGTTATCTGGTTGCGGCCACCGGTCTTTTCAAGGGCATTCCGGCCGATCACCTCATCTTTACGGCGGCAGCTAAGAAAATGAACGACCCGTTCATGGAGCTGTTTTTCCGGGGAATCCTGTGCAACTGGCTGGTTTGCTTGGCCATCTGGACGGGCATGAGAGCGAAAAACGAGGTTGCCAGACTGATCTTGATCTGGTGGTGCTTGTTTGCCTTTATTGCTACGGGCTACGAGCACAGCGTTGCAAACATGACGCTGCTTACACTTGCCAATATTCTGCCGGGACATCCGGAGACGGTGTCCGTCGCCGGCTGGATCAGCAACATGGTTCCGGTAACGCTCGGCAATATTGTTGGGGGCGGGCTGTTTGTCGGCAGCGCGTATTGGTTTATTTCGACTCCGAAAGGAAGCAAGAAGCAGCAAGCTTCAGGCTAAACGAAAATACCGGGTTTTTAAAAAGTAGCCTCAAGTATTTCAAACAGTCACTTGTAGTATAACAAAAGTAGAAGTAATCAAAGTGCACCAAGGGTTTAAAGCAGGCCGAATCTGATATCTTTTCTATTGCGTCTCATATAAACATCCGGTAACGTAAAAAAGCGGACTCTACGCCAAAGGGCGGAGTCCGCTTTTGTATGCAGTGCAAAGTGCGCAGCCCTGCCCGTCTCTTGCCTTGAAGTCCCTCGCGGCAGAAGATGTCAGGCAGGATTGCTGCGCGTAATGTCCTCCAAATCCTTACCGGTGTTCCACCAGGTCAATCGCACCCAGCACGACATGGGCCAGTCCGAAGCCAAGAATACCGGTTGCGGCAAGCTTATACTTGCTGCAAAGCAGAGCGGCGCCTGAAGCAGAAACTACAGTTCCGAGAACAGCAGGAATCAAACCTTCACGCATGCGTTACACTCCCTTTGAAATGGTTTTGGAAAGACAGGGATTATTGTGGGCAAACAAAGGTAGATTATGCACGGCGGCGGGGATGGGAGGATCGAAGAGGGGGGAGCGCCAGTGAACAAGTCCCGAAAGGGGACTTGGGGGAGCGTAAAGCGCGCCACAAGCGCAAACAAGTCCCGAAAAGGGACTTGTGGAGGTGAAATGCGCGCCACAGGCGCAAACAAGTCCCGAAATGCTCTTCTGTCAAGAAAGTAGACACCTCTAAGCTAAGCTATGCACTCGTAATAGCACTGCTCAAAACGCACCGGGGACATATACCCAATCG
>NZ_JAGGKI010000036.1 GCF_017873605.1 Paenibacillus lactis | reverse complement strand
CGAGAATTTGTTCAATTCTCTATTGTAACTCCCCGCCGAAGCGGTTCGTTTTACTCACTCGTTGTTCAGTTTTCAAAGATCAACCTTTTCGTTACTGGCGAAACATGTTCGCAGCAGCAACTCTTATAATATATCACTTTCCATCCATCTAAATCAACAAGTAAAAAGTTCCAATTTCTTGTGATCGTTCTTTTTATTTGTTTACTTGTCAGCAGCTTTCTTGCTGCCGGATTTATAATATAACATAATCTCTTTTCGATTATAAGTTGTAAAATATTCCGGGTGTTGATAAAGACTAATCAATGTTTAAGCAATTTCGAGTAGGCAGTCGATGTACGGTGAACCGTCTCACGCAGTTTCTAGACAAAACGCATTACTCCCGCCAAATAGTTCAACTGTATGCAATTAACCTGGTCGTATTGTTCAAATGGGAAAACCACTCCCGGCCACTCTCTAATCCTGGATCCGCCCCACATATCCCTACTATTTCTGCAAAATTCTTGTTGAAGCATGCTTCGTTAACCGTCGCTAGCCGTTTCATCCATAAGGGTGCTACGCAGACGACGAACGTCCCGGATTGGTGGCTGCCCAAACATCCGCGCATATTCCCTGCTAAAATGCGATGGGCTCTCATATCCAACCTGAAATGCAGCTTCGGCCGCATCGATGGATCCTGTCAGGAGTAACCGGCGTGCCTCTTGCAATCGGATCTGTTTCTGAAACTGGATCGGACTCATCCCTGTGACTTCCTTAAAATAATCGTATAAAGACGAAGCGCTCATGCGGGCCTCTGCGGCTAAATCATCGACGCGCAGGGGCTGGGCAAAGTCGCGATTAAGCTTTTCGACGACCCCTGCGATGCGTTGTGCATGACTTCCGATAACTGCAATCTGCTTCAGCGAAGCGTTATTTTCTTTCTGGAGCACCCGGTAAATAACCTCTCGCATAGCGTAAGGCGCAAGCACCGGGATATCTTGCGGCGCTTCGATCAATTTTACAAGCCGCAGCACTGCATCCAGGAGGGCATGGTCGATTTGGCTTACCTTTAGTCCCCGGCATGTTTCATTTCCTGCTCTCATCGAATCTCCGGCAGCCTGAATGACGTCAACAATCTGTTTCATATCGAAAATGATCTGCGCACTGACATATGGTGTTTCACTCGAAGCTTCCATCACCTGTCCAGTAATCGGCAGATGTACCGATGCGGTTAAAAAGCTGTTTGAATCATATTGGTACATCTCCTGCCCTAATATAACTACCTTGGAACCTTGAGCTACGACGCAAAGAGAAGGTTCATAAACGGAATAAACCGGCTCGGACGTCCTGGAAGCACGAATCAGGCGCAAACCGGGAACTTTCGTGTCATGCGTTCCGTCTTCTAGCGTGAATTTCTCTATGATATGTAGAAGTTCCTTTCTTTGTTTCTCGAACCATGCATCCATTAGTCTTCCCCTTCTTTTTACTGATGTAATTAACCTTACTTTATCTTTCTCTGGAGGATTTGACAATGATCCTGCAGGATCCGGCTACCGACTCTCCGCTCGAAGTTGCGATAATCGATATGTAAAAAAATGCGTTAGCGGAATGGGAGACCTATCCATAAGCAAACTTACAAGGTAGGTAAATGACAGCCCAATACACGCAAACGAGACGAGAGGAGAAATTGTATGAGTACACCAAACGAACAAAACCATCCATATGTCGGCATGTGGGTGACCAAAGACGGTTATATTCGACATGAACTGCTGCCGAACGGGCGGTATGACGAGGCACGCGGTAATCGAAAAAGCGCTTATCAAGGCCGGTATACCATTATAGGCGACCATATTGAGTACGTAGATGATACCGGGTTTACCGCAGACGGTGATTTCCGGGATTCAGTGCTTTACCACGCCGGTATGGTTCTCTATCGTGAGGAGTAGGAGATTTCCTTGTTTAGTTTATTAATTAGTTACCGTTTAATCGAACAATTAGCATAATCAAATGGAAGAGGAGAAATGTTTCATGTCAAAAATCCAGGGTAAAGTTGTTGTCATTACAGGAGCAAGCAGCGGGATTGGTGAAGCGACGGCCAAGCTTCTTGCCAGTCAGGGAGCGCATGTTGTTATGGGGGCCAGACGCGTGGAAAGACTGGCAGCTTTGGCTTCGACGATTGAGACAGAAGGAGGCTCGGTACTATTTCAACAGCTGGACGTGACGAATATCGAGCAAATGCAGTCCATCATCCGCTTGGCGCAGACCCGGTTCGGCCAAGTCGACGTCATTGTAAACAATGCCGGCGTAATGCCCCTCTCTCCTTTGGCTGCCTTGAAAATTGAGGAATGGAACCGAATGATTGACGTCAATATTCGCGGAGTTCTGCATGGCATCGCTGCAGGTCTTCCCATCATGAGAGAGCAGCAATCCGGTCATATCATTAACTTGGCTTCCATCGGTGCCTATGCAGTGTCACCAACGGCAGCAGTCTACTGTGCAACCAAATATGCCGTTCGCGCCATCACGGAAGGCTTGCGGCAGGAAGTTGGAGCAGACATTAGGGTAACGCTGGTTTCCCCGGGCGTAACACAGTCTGAGCTCGCAGAGAGTATTTCGGATGACGAGGCCAGGGAACTCATGAAAACGTACCGACGTGACGCTCTGCCTGCTTTTGCCATTGCCCGAGCTATTGCTTATGCGATTGAGCAACCGGCAGATGTCGACGTCAATGAGTTAGTGGTGCGGCCAACTGCCCAGCTTGCATAACAATGTGACAGAGAAAGGACCTGGAGCAACGGGTCTTCAAATATTGAAGGATGAATCAGGCAGTCAGTCAACCCATCGACTCGGCTGCTTGTTTGCTTCAAACTCCCCCTCCGATTCCGTCAGCGGAAAGTTTTGTTTGAAGATAGGCCTAATGGGTTAGAAGTATGCGGCAACTCCCGCCCACCCATAACCTATTGAGTTACGCTTTTTCGTCATTTGTTTATGACTACCGTGCTAGACAATTACCCTGCAATTATTGCACAGGTGTTGCTTGCCCCTGGCACCCCAACATTTTTCCGTCTTTGTTTGTTAGCACAGCTAAATCAGCAATGAGCCAATCACCTCTACTTACGAGGTTCCGAAAATTTAAAGTGGGCAACAGTGCTTTCGCACAGTGTCGCCCCCGCTTGTATTCGTTCTTCAAATCTCAATTTTATATCCGACACCCCATACCGTCTGAATGAGCTTATAGCCTAGCAATTTGTCCACTTTCTCTCGCAGGTTGCTGATGTGTACCATCACAGTATTATTGCCCTCATAATATTTTTCCTTCCATACCTTCTGGAAAATGTCTTCGGCGGGAAATACTTGCCCTGGATGACTTGCAAGTAAATATAAAATATCAAATTCTTTTGCGGTGAGGACGATTTTTTCTTCATTGTATCTTACTTCGTAACGTTTATGGTCGATCGTAAGTGGTCCAAATTGCAGGAAAGAAGAACCTTGAGATGGATTGTTTTTTGCCGGATAGGCGCGTCTCAGAAGGGCCTTCACCCTTACAATTAACTCCAAAAGATGAAACGGCTTGGTCATATAATCATCTGCACCAATCAATAATCCTTCTATCTTGTCCATGTCCTCCGATTTGGCGCTTAGCATGAGAATAGGCACGTTCTCTGTCTTTCTAACTTCCTTAGAAAACGTAAGTCCGTCCATCTCAGGCATCATCACATCTACGATTACAAGGTCAATCTCTAGTTCCTGAAAGCATCGTAAAGCTTCCAATCCAGTAGCAGCTGTGAAGACGTTATGACCTTCTTGTCGAAGTGCAAGCTCCACGAGTCTTACAATTTCCGGATCGTCGTCTACCACCAATATGTTAGCGTTCATCGATGTTCTCCCTTTCAAACAAAGTAAAGAAAGCTGTCCCGCTCTCATCACTCTTCACCCAAATTTCCCCTTGATGAAGTTCTACAATATTTTTGGCTATGGCAAGCCCGAGACCTGAACCTTCTTCCGTACGCGCCTCATCTGCTCGATAAAAGCGTTCAAAAACATATGGAAGAGAGTGCTTAGGAATCGGTTTCCCGTAATTTTTTATTTCAATACAAATCCCTTTCTCGTCCTCCTGGAGTCGGATATCAAGCCACTTACCATCCGCGCCATATCGCAATGCGTTGTTTATAATATTTTCGTATACTCGTACGAGTTTCTCAGCATCTGCATAAAGCCAGACTTCGCGACCAGGTAAACTTAAACGAGCTTCCATCCGATTGGCTTTTAATTCAGGAATATACTGAGCAGCCAGCTGTTGGAGCAATCGAGTCATATTTATTTTTTCTTTATGAAGGGTTAGCTTCGGATTTTTTGTACGAACATACTCAAACAGTTCATTAACAAGGCGATCTAAATTTTTGCTCTTCTCATAGATGATAGACGTATAATAGCGCATTTCGACTTCATCTTTGTAACGATCCTGTTCAATAATATAGAGATAACCAAGAATTGAAGTTAATGGCGTGCGTAAATCATGGGAAACAGAAGTGATTAGCTCATTCTTCGATTCTTCTGCTGCTCTCTCCTGCTGCAGGGAGAGTTCTAGCTGATGAACAAGAAATATTCTGTGCCAAATTTCCAATCAACGTACCCCGATCACTCACAGGTAATTTTACGTCCAATTTCCCTTCGGCCATCGATTGAAGCATTTGGGATACCTCTGTATAGTAACGAAATGACCGTCGAGACACAATAAACATGCTGAAAATGAGAAATAGGAAAAAAACAAAAAATATAATAGGAAACAACCTGGGGAATAGTCCGTTAAGTTCATTAACCAGGTTGATGACAAGGTTATATAGATCATCTGAAATAACTCTAATGATCAGAATAACAGCCATTAGTACAAAACAAGTTCCCCCTGCAAGCACTGCACTTATGCTGATAAACTTCGCCAGCTCCAATCGCATCCTATGATATGTAGATTCCATACAATTCGCTCCATATTTAATTTTTATTAAAAATGATTAATACTCACAAAATCTAATGAACCTCAGTTCCAAGAATACTCGATCACTGCTTTTGTTTATGTAAAACTTTAAAATTCTTTAAATATACTTTACATATTCTAAACTTTCTCTTTGTAAGCTGAATAAGGAAATTAAGTTACTACGAAGGAGAGAGACTTTCATGGATTTGTTATACACTATTCCACCATTAGCCGTTTTGATACCTTTAGCACTACTGTATATCATTTTTAGGGTGATTACCTATAAAAACAAGAGAGTGACCTTACTTGAAATTTTATTTAGCGGCTATTCGTTGGGTGTCATTTATTTTGTCTTTTTACCTATTGAGCTGACCTTTGGGGTTCACCGCAATCAGGCTCCATGGTACAGCTCGATCAACTTTATTCCTATTCTAACCATTGATATGACAAGCTTTATATTAAATATTATCCTGTTCATTCCACTGGGTGTTTTCTTGTGGCTTGCGCCTCGCACCGTTTATTCCTTAAAACAAGCAATTCGGACGGGGTTGTCCGTATCATTTGGCATAGAGCTGATGCAGCTCATTATTAAACTATTACTTGGCAGCTCAAGAAGTATCGACATCAACGACTTGATAGCTAACACGATAGGATGCGTAGTAGGTTATTTCTTAATTAAACAAGCTATAAAATTCAAACCGTTTGCATCTCTTCTAAAATGGCTTCTCCCTATAAATCATCGGCTTTATAAGAAACTTTAGATAAAAAAAGACAAGGCACTGAACGGTATGGATGCTTCCATTCGCAGTTCGATGCCTTGTTTTATTTACCGAAACGGCTTGTTTCATCATCTGCCATCATACGGACAAATTCCATGGACGCGGGGGAAATCTCATCGAAAGAAATTGCGATAACTCCGATCTCCCTGGTAATCACAGGCGTAACCGGCTTAACGGTGAGCCCATGGGACACGGAGGATAGCGTAAAGTCGAAAACAAGACCGATCCCGAGCCGTCTACGGACCATATGGATCAGGGTTTCGGCGGTTTGGACGGTCAAATTGCTTTCGAGATTTAAGTGGTGCTGCTGAAGTATGCTGTTCATCGCCGCCTCATGCCCGCCTTTACAATAAATCATGTCATGCTGGTACCTTCCGAGGTCGACAACCGCCGTATCGTGCAGCTCATGATCGTCCGGAATGATCGCCACCATGTGATCCTGAACCAGGCTATAGTGCTCAAATTCCGTAAACGGGGACGCGACAAGCCCAATTTCCACGGCACGGTCGGTGACCCATTCCTTGATCTGGTCGGATACCCCCTCATGGAGTTCAATTTGAACGTGAGGATACTTGGCCCGGAACCTGGCGATAGCCTCAGGAAGTAACAGGGACGACGCAGCGGGAAACGAGCCGATTTTGATTGTTCCAGATAAGAGCTGGCTCTCCCGGCTGGCTACCTGAAAAATGCGGTTTTCAATGGATTGCATCTGCCTCGCCAATACCAGAACCTCTCTGCCGACATCGGTCAGAATGATCCCCTTCTGCCTATCCCTCACAAACAGTCTCACTTGCAGCGCATCTTCAAGCTGTTTAATCGTCTTGCTCACAGCGGGTTGGGAAATAAACAACGCTTTCGCTGCTTCGGTAATGTTTAATTTCTCGGCGGCAGCCATAAAGACATTCAGGTGGTTCAAGTTTATTTTCATCGCGCACACCTTCATAACCACGTGGTTATTCCCTTTATTACAAATATGTATTTCAGTTATGTACTATTATAACTTATTCTAATTGCACGGCAATACGGAGACATCGCACGCATTTAAGGTTGTAAGGAGGAGATTATATTGATCGATCATGCAAAAAAAGCGGGGCTTTCTCAGACCTCGGAGGGCACCCGCGTATCTACTCGCCGCATCTTGTCTACAGCTTGGATCGTTACGGCTGTATTCATGCTGTCCAATTCAGCGACGCCGCTGTATGTCCAGTGGCAGACGGCGCTGGGATTCACGAATGGAACCCTAACGGTTATTTTTGCCGCTTATATCGCGGGCTTGCTTGGCAGCCTGCTCGCAGCCGGCCAGTTGTCCGACCGGTTCGGACGCAAGGCGGTGCTTTATCCGGGTCTTTTGGCTGCGGTGGCCGCCTGTGCGCTGTTCGCATCGGCCGAATCGGTCGGCATGCTGCTGGCAGCTCGGTTGCTGACAGGCATAGCCGTCGGCGTCATCGTTTCCGCCGGCATGGCGGCGGTAGTGGACTCCGGTGGACACAGCAAGAGACAACTGGCATCCCTTGCCGCTTCCGTGGCTATGGTCCTCGGAGCCGGACTCGGGCCGCTGCTGGCCGGAATGATGGCCCAATTTCTTGCGTACCCTGTTGTGCCTGTGTATTCCGCGCAATTAATCATTTTAGCGACAGCCTTTCTGGTGGCATCCCGTCTCCCTTCCCGGCGGCATCCTACGCACGGAGAATGGAAGCTGCGCTTCCCGTCGGTCCCTAAGCATAACCGTCTGCATTTAGCGATGGGAATATCCGTGTTTGCTCCGGGCATTACCTCGACTTCCTTTGTACTGTCTCTGGGTCCGCCGCTGCTGTCCAAGCTACTGCATGTGACCAGTCCCTTGGTCGCTGGAGGAACGGCCTGTATCATGTTCTTGGCGGCCACGGGAATCCAATTCGTTGTCAAAAGGTTCTCCGTGCGCAGTCTGTTTCTCATGGGTAGTGCGGTTATCCTTTTGTCCATGAGCTGCCTGGTATCTGCTGTTATGTTATCGGCACCAGCAATCCTTGTAATAGCTGCGGTATTCGCAGGTGTTGGACAGGGGTTGGGGCAGCTTGGAGGCCTCACGCTGATCAGCTTGCATGTCCCGGAACATCGCCGCGCCGAAGCCAATGCGGTACTGAATATCGGAGGATACGTACCTGCCGCGCTGCTGCCCATCGGAACAGGTTTTTTGATCGATATGACCAGCATCTCCCCGGGTGCCTCGCTGTTTGCGGGTGTGATTGCGGCAGCTTCGGTCGCGGGGGCCGTTTTTGTAACCTTGAAGTTTAATAAAAGATAAAGACTAGAGACGGTTATCTCCATGGGCTGAATGATTCAAACATGCGGTAAACCAGGCGAATATAATTTGACTTTAACGTAGCGTTAACCCTTAAAGTGATTCTAAAGGGTGGATGCAATAGAGGAATTTTTCAATTTGATGATAATTAGCGAAGGTGAGCTTTAATATGCAGAATATAGAGCGACAAGCACAGAAAAAAGGCGTGAAGTTGAAGGCTTATGGTCAATGCCAATTTTGTGGATCAAACACTGCTGGTGGAGTTATTGAATGTTTTGACATTTTCAATCATATAGCAAGTCATTTTGTAGGAGGAAATGGTCTTTCTCAATTTATATATACTGATGCACATTGTCTGCAGCATTCGGAGGTTCATGGCAGATGGAACAACAATTTGCATCTCACCAGACAGTATTTAATACTTGAAAGAAATATAGAATGGGAGTATTCGAAACCACCTCTGTTGAGCGATATGATGGATAAATACAAATTATCGCACCCGGATGCTTTGATCCCTGCATTGCCCGTACTAGAAAGAGGAAACTTAACCGTTACGGACTTAGTAGGACTTAAACAGGATGAATTCGAGTCGATGCTATTAACATGGGCAATTGATGTATATCATGCATACAATCAGTTTCATGCAATTGCAAAAATTGTAGGTGATCTCTATATCAACAAATATGAACGATAAAAAACGGAGGACAACATGAATGTTATAAATATTGGATATGGCTCAACAAATTATTATGCAATAGAGCACCAGAAGAAGTATCTATTAATCGATACAGGCATGCCGGGTACGCTAGGAAAAATGACGAGTCAATTGCGAAAATATGGAATCAATCTGAATGCTGTTCATCATTTGATTGTAACTCACTTTCATCCTGATCATTGTGGAATCGCCCAAGAGCTACAATCCTTGGGCGTAGAATTGATGATCAGCAGAACACAACTATCTTTTCTTGAATCAGCAAATAACTTTCTGAAAAAACTGCACAATTATAAAGAAATTGAAGTCAATCCCAACAACATCATCAACGAAAACGATAAATCGGTGTTCACTAACAGATTTGGTATTCCTGGATACATTCTGCACACACCAGGTCACTCAGAAGATTCCATCAGTATTATTATCGAAGGAGTAGGTATTTTTACAGGTGACTTGCCTTTTCCAAACCACTACATGATTGAATCGAACGAGAAGGTGGATATTAGTTGGTCACAACTAAGAAGCACAAACGAAAAAAAGGTATTTCCAGGGCATGGGGATCCCTTCTCACTTTGAAAGTTGAATGAGCAGCACCTCTAAACTCGGATAGACATATAATAAATTTTGGAAATTTCTATCAACTATCGCAGGGCAATCAGGATGATGTGCTTCGCTTGGGAATGATTTTAACTTGGTCCTCTTGGTCCTATAAAGTAAAAAGCCGCGCGTATGCGGCTTAAAAAGGGACACCGTTTTTGACTTTCAAAAGCTTACTTCTCTCTGGATCTTCAGTTTCACTTCGATTTTGCACCCGTTACTTTGAAGTAAATTTGATAAGGCTCGTACCCGATATCCCGAATTCGTTTGAACGTGATGGCAGGATCCTGGTTGACTGTTTTGAAGAAATAACGCCAACTCCCCCACTCGCGCTCATTCTCGTTCTCGATGGCGGACGCGATATTCTCATCCTCCACATAGAGCTGACGTTCCGTCTCACACAAGCCCGCCAGCACTTCCGGCCCGTATCGGAAAGCACCCGTCCGTTCGTCGTCGGGCAGCGGAACAAACCGAATGCCGATTGGCAGCATAATCGAGACGGTATCGCCTTCCTTCCATGCTCTGTGAATGTCGTAGAAGCTGCTGCTGTCTCGAGTCGTCCCCTGCAAACGGTCATTAACGTATACGGAAACCTCTGCCATGATCCACTCCGGTATGCGGAAGCGGAGCGTGAATGTTGTCGGCGCCGCAGTGGATACGATGAAATCGTACTTCCGGAAGGCAGGCATATTTTCATTCGTCGCCGCTGTATCATTAATGGCTTGATACCCAGCTGTGTTAGATGAGGATAGCAGGCTGCCGCTCATTTTGTCCTGCGTCTGTACGATCTGTATGTCGGTGCCATCGATGCTTGTGCGCAACTCGGAATCGAAGTATTGACTGATATAGATGATTTCCCCGTCCTGATAATAAATTCCCTTATTCCAGGCCGCATTCGCCTGAACCATCGTGCCATGGCAGCAGAAGAAGCTGTCGGTTTCCGTGCTCCACTCCTTACGCAGACCGGCCTTCATGGGAAGAAAATAGGTCAGCAGTCCGGTATGAGGATGCTTATGCTGACTGCCCGTCAAGCCATATTCCTGATAATAGGCTTGCGCCATAATGCCATTGTAAAGATTGTATTCGATATATTGCGCGTAGGATGGATCGCCCGTTTGACGAAATAAGAACTCGGCCAGGCGGATCATGTTATAGACCGTGCAATGCTCTTGATTTTTGTCACCCAGACGCGCCTTCATCTTCATCTTCGGCATCCAGACCTCACCAGCGGTTTGACCGCCTGTCGCAAGGCTTCCTCTCTCCGTAACCGCGCATTTCCAATACGCTTGGACGATGGACAGCCACCTGTCGTCTCCGGTAACCTCATAAGCTCTCGCACAGCCGAGCACTTCCGGGATCGTGGTGTTTGCATGCATATTCGTAAGGGGATCTTTGCCCTCCAGCAAGGGTTGAAACAGCCGACTGCGATAGTAGCGTTCCAGCAGCACACGATATTTGTCCGCCCCGGTTATGTGCAGCAGATCGGCCCATACCTCAAGCATCCCGCCTGTCTCCACATCGAGAATATCGTCGAATTGCTCTCTTGTAAAAGTGCCGCTCCAATTAACAAACCAGTCCGCGAACCGATCCACGATATCGAGCGCCTGTCGATTACCGGCATATTGCCAGGCATCGACCAGTCCCATCAATATTTTATGCAGATTGTATTGGGGCGCCCAGATGCTTTTGCCCCTTGCAATCCAGTGCAGATACTTTTCGGGAATCGGACCGACCCACTGCCCGCCGTTATCCCGTTGGCATTCATGCAGCTCCTGCACGATCGCATCCAGTTTGGCCTTTAATTCCATGTCGCCGCTTTTTTCGTAATGCATCGCCGCGCCCGACAACCAATGACCAAGAAAATGTCCGCGCAATTGGCAGACCGGCGTCTCCCAACCGCCGTGCGCACCTTCGGGAATCGTTCTGCCGTGAAATCTGCCGGCCTCCAATTGATAATTAAACAACAGATGACCGCTGTCCAGCTTCATCAGATAGCTTCTGTTCGCTCGTTCCCTGCGAATAAGATCATGCTCTTTTACAATGACCTGTTTACCCATCAATCCTTTCATCGTATCCCTCCTGTCCAGATGTCGGCCGGACGGGCTGTAACCTTTCAGCCCGGTTACCGGAACGCCTTGAAAAAGTATTTTTGTCTCCTACATAAACCGTAGAATTGGGGAATGAGAACCATCGTTGCTCCCCCACTGGTCCGGATAAACGGCCCAAATGATCGGATTGGAGCGCATGAAGATCCCCATGCCCAAGTATCATCGCATCTTAATAATTCGGGATCAGGGATAGTATAGAGGACTGACTTTTGCCGGAAAATGATTTATACTTGCTTTTACTTGATCAATTCTATTATTGCGAGGATTGCGAGGAAACGATGACAACGATTTATTATGTCGGATACGGTGCGGCCCATCCCGGCGACTTTCTGTATGATTTTCCGGAGGGTCATGATTTCTGGTTGCTTATTTTGACACATACTCCGGCCGAAATCTGGGTGCAGGGCAGCGTCAGGGAATACCCGGCCAATTGCGCCGTGCTTTTTCGGCCTGGACAGAAAATCTGGTATCGTGCCTGTGCGGAGCAATTCGTCAACGACTGGGTGCGCTTCGATACCGACGAATCCTACTTGACGGAAACGACGCTGCCGTTAGGCGTTCCGTTGCCGTTGGTAGACCCCGGCTACTTCAGCAGGCTGTTTCAACTTCTCGCTACCGAGCATTTCTTCCAGTACGACTATCGGGAATTGTCGATCGATTATTTGCTCCGGCTGATGTTCCATAAGCTGCTGGAGGCCGCCCGGGAGACGGATAGACAGCCGGACGAGCATCAATTGCTGGAGCTTCGCAAGCGGATTCACAATAATCCGGGCTTTGCATGGTCCGTTCCGGTCATGGCGGAGTCCGTCCATCTGAGTCCGAGTTATTTGCAGGCCTTGTACAAATCCGCCTTCGGCGTCTCATGCATGGAAGATGTCATTCAGAGCAGGGTCCGACTGGCCAAAGAACGGCTGTTATACGGCTCGCAGAGGATCGCTGACATTGCTGCATTGTGCGGCTACCGGAATGTCGAGCACTTCTCCAGACAATTTCGCCGAATTGCTGGCTGTACTCCACGTTCCTTCCGGAGCTCCGCAGGCGCGGCCGCTGATCAAAAATAAACCAGCAAATGCCCTCCTCCATTCGTGACAAGAAATTGTAGCGATAAAAAAAGCCGCTAAGTTAGCGACTTTCTTTGGGATCATATTCTTGACTATCGAGAGCGTTCGTAAAGGGCAGGGGTTAAAACAATAATGATGGTATTTTAATTGATTTTTTCAATACGCTTAACGAATCGAATAGGTGGAAAGGATTCTAGCTGGTCTAAGCCAGAAGTGATTTTCACTTTTTGTCCTACTTCAATTGATTCGTAAGTCTCTTTTTCAACCAAATAAAATGAAGCTTCCGGTTGGTCTTGTGCTAATTTTACAAAATACTCAAGATTACCTTTTTTTAAATCCTCCTCACTTATGTTTTGAAGAACGAAAAGTTTGTACATGTCACTTTGATCAGTCTTATATACTACAGTACCTTCGTAAACTGGATACTCCTCTTTCTTATCTTTATTTGAACAGCCAGCAACTATAAACATACTAATTAAAATACACAGCATTACTTTCTGATAATGCATTGCCGTACCTCTTTTGAAAATTTTCTTGTTCATTACATCAAGCTCCGCAAGTTTTGGTTACAGCTCCCGGGTCATAAAAGTACTGTAAGGATCGAGCGCATAGTCAGCAAATGGCCCGCACTCCAACAACCCGAAGGCAGCGTACAGCCGTCTTAGCCGGCTAAGGCAGCCTTCGCGTCCGTAAAAAACGTTACTTAATTATTACCGATTTGTTCGGCCAAACCGATTAGAAGTCCTTCAACGCCACGAATGTAGCAGAGCCGGTACGAGTCCCCGTACTGAACAATTTCGCCAACGAGCACAGCACCATGTTTAGAGAGTCTGGATACCATTTCGTCAATGTCTTCAACGGCGAACATGACGCGCAGATAACCGAGAGCATTTACAGGAGCAGTTCGGTGGTCTGATATAGTAGGCGGGGTGAGAAATCGCGAAAGTTCAAGTCGGCTGTGGCCATCCGGGGTAACCATCATAGCAATCTCTACATTCTGTGAGCCCAGCCCGGTTACGCGACCAGCCCATTCACCTTCGACAGTAGCTCGTCCTTCAAGCTTCAAGCCAATTTCCTCGAAGAAAGAGATTGCGTCATCGAGTGAATCCACAACGATGCCAACATTGTCCATTCTTAATAATTTGTTATTTGCCATAGTTTGATCTCCTTATTGTCGAAATTTTATTACATAATCATCTTCTTGTTATTCTATGAGTGATTATTAATCCCTTCCAATTCGGTACCAACTTGTCACAGTTCGAATGTTCTTTCTTTTTCATCTAACGATATGCTCATGGCGTGGGGGTTTGACAAGAGCATATACGGTTAAAACGCAAATAGCCGCAGCTATGCGGCTATTAAAGCATGAATCTTCTTGTCGTTTTAATTGAAAGGTGTCACTGTTTAGTAGAGATCGCGGTCGTTCTTTTTATTTTACCTTCACTTCTCTTTTTTCAAGTAGATTTACGGATAATCAGCGAAGCCTTGTAGGTTTTCACGATAGGAGCAAATTGCAGTCCCTTCAATCTCCTGGTAAGACATTCCGTAACATCCCTCACCATATCGGAAATACAATTGGTTAATGTGGTCAGCTCCGGGTCAGTCATCAGTCCTACAGGATGGTTATCGCATCCGATGATGGACATATTTTGCGGTACGGATATCCCAGTTTGCTTTGCTGCCTTCAAAATACCGGTAGCTACAAAGTCACTGCCTGTTATCATTCCATCCGGCAAATCATCAGAAGTAAATAATTGTTCTCCCAAAGAGTAACCATCCTCCATAGTCACCAGACCCGTGTAACATTGCGCTTTCGTACAAGCAAGGCCAAATTGTTGGTGAGCCAGTTGAAACCCTCTCCATCTTCGCTCTTGCAATGGTGTCAGTTGATCCATACAGAAAAATAAATGACGGCGCCCCTTGGACAGCAAATAGGCTGTCGCTTGAAAGACCGCATCTTCTTCATCCAATCGAAAGACATCGAGGAACTCTCCGTCCATCGCTTCGTTGCATATGATTCCAATGGAAGAACCTATATATTCTTTAATCTCTCTTTCAGAGAAATGGGAATGAGCAATAACCACGGCATCCATTTCTCGTCGTAACAATCGGGCATACACATCTCGTTCATACTCGCGGGATAATTCGGTCTGATAGATGACAAGTCGATACCCCGCTGAGCCTAAAGACCGACTTAATGCGCTAACAAGCTGACTGAAAAAGGGATGCTCCACATCCGGGACAATCACACCGATATGATTGCTGGCCTGAAGACGCAACTGAACCCCCTGCGTATTACGGACATATCCCAGCTGCTTAATGGCTTTCTGGACTTTTTGTCTGCTCTCATCCGATACATGCGGATGGTTGTTTAACACGCGTGATACGGTTGACTTGGAGAGACCGCTTACTCGAGAAATATCTATTATGGTGGGCAAAACGAACACCTCATCTAAAGTATTGACCTGGGAACGTTCCCTGCAACTATGATATCGTTATCAAACTGTAGGAGGAATGACACGTATGCAAGTCATCTATATCCCCGCTGTAACTGAATACCTGATATTTTTTGATTTCGACGAAACCTATTATCCGCATGAATGTTTGCCTGAACAACTCAATATGGTATACGAGCTGGAGCAATACCTCCAGCAGCTAGCCAGAAATCGTCAAGTAAAAATAGCTTGGGTTACCGGAAGCAGTGTTCAGCAACTTCAAGCAAAAATGAAAATAGCCGGTATGACGCAGCTCCCCCATTATATAGCGAGCAATCTGGGCACAGAGATGTGGGAGGTGGAGTCTGACGGACATCTGGTCACTGTTCCATCATGGACAAAGATTATTGGAGCATCCGGATACTCTCGAAGAGATGTGGAGGATTTAATTAGCGAATTAAAATCAACATACAACATTCTCCTTCACGAACAAACTCAATTTGGTCAATCCGGATATAAAATGAACTACTATTATTATCCGATATCACCAACAAGAACCCAATACGATTTAAGCATCATCAGGCACCTCGCTGCAAATCAGGGGATCGGCATTAATATCAATGTTTGCAATCCAAAGGCGGGAGATCCGGAGCACGCATATGATGTCGATTTTATCCCGGCTGGAACTGGAAAAAAAGCGGCTGTTCAATTCCTGATGGATTATTGTCAGGTACTCCCTTCCAAAACATTGGCCTTTGGAGACAGTGGTAATGACATCGAGATGCTTCAGATGGTTGCCCATGGATATCTTCTCCAGAATGCAACAGCTGAGGCAAAAGCAGGCCATAACAACGTTGCTCCTTATCCTTACGCCGAGGGTATTTTGCATGTATGCAGAAATTTCTTTGGGGAGTAATTCATGCTTTACTTTTGCATTTGCTTAGCTATTATCCAATACAAATACCGCCGATTTCCTCTTTGGAGAAGGGCGGTATTTACATATCGAGAGCTTAACAAGCCTATCCCCCGCTCGGAGGGTATATATGGAGCAACACCGGAGTATTATATTCTGCGCAGAGTTTGAAGATTTCCGTTCAAATACCATCCAACGGATCTCTGGTTTTCCCAAGCGACATGATCCGGAGAAAAACGGGATGAACTGGTCAGCATGGCCGATTATGCGCCTCAACAAGCTCCAAATCGCTGTACTCGATGACCAGCTCTTCGATACGGGCAATAAATAGCTATATCGCAGGCAGGGTTTGAAATGATGGCTTGCGAAATATCGAAATATCCCTTCTGACAATGACGAACCTCATAAAGAGCTCAGTTAAAACGATGGGGTGGTTTTTTACCACTTCTTTTTCTTCCTCTGCTTACCAAATAGAGCAAGCTTCAGCAAATAGGCTCCGTCTTTCTTGATAAAAGGAATGGTTGCAATTCCTAATGCGACGAGATAAATAAATGCAACCGTAAAACAAGCCGAGGTAATTTCAGAGTATTTGAACAAACTCGGCGTATCCGTAAAATAGCAAATGATTTTCAAGATAAATATGTTCAAGGCTACGGAGACCAAAGTGACAAAACCTGAGAGTGTGCGTTTCCCCTCATTCTCAAATTTTTGGGCACGAAATATCATCGACCAGAATAAAGTGGTCCATAAATAATACAGAATAACAATCAAAAACCAAATAAACCATAAAAAGGCTAAGATTAACAAAAGCATGTTCCCCAACTCCCTTCGGTGAAATCGTAGCTTTGCGGATGATTTTGTTGTTTGGAGGAATGCTCTTGTTGACCATTGCGTTGCTTCCTGTAACAAAACCTGTTCCCCTCTAGGAGCTTTCTTCTAGCACCATTGCATCTTCAAATCTTCAATAA
Source organism: Paenibacillus lactis (assembly GCF_017873605.1). Lineage (GTDB taxonomy): Bacteria > Bacillota > Bacilli > Paenibacillales > Paenibacillaceae > Paenibacillus_AQ > Paenibacillus_AQ lactis. The sequence continues at coordinate 12,461 of NZ_JAGGKI010000036.1, read as the reverse complement.
TAGGGTGTAAGTGTTCTCAACATGAAACAGCACAGGCCCTTACATACTCACAACAAAGAGACCGCAAATTATGCAGCTCCCATGGTCTCTATGGGTCTTATCGATCGGCCCATTAACCAACAGACTACAATTTCAATCGATATACCCCAGCCTCACCGAGAAAATCTTTTCGGGTCAATCCTTTTTCTCCAAGCAATATCCGGTAATTCGTTATCGTGCCATCATGTGAAATCATGAAAATTGTTTTATATCTTTCCCCGATCCACGCTATTAATCGCTTAGCATATCCTTCAAAGATATATTGCTCAATCTGGTTAATCCCTTCTTTCCAGCACTCCAAATTGAAATCGAGAATTTCAATATCTCCATACAGATTTCGAATTTCAGTTTTAGAAAGGATATGATCACATGCTAAAAAAGGGAGATCGGGGTTCTGAGGAAACATTCTCGGACCAACAAATGGAGAAATTACAAAGTCCAAATCATTTTTTAAAATAGCTGCCGTCTCTATTGTGCGTTTAGTTGGACTCACAAGAACTAAATCATCAGGATCAATTATAGTATCATTTCGTAGCTGCGTTACTTGAAATTTGCCGTACTCCGTAAGACTAGGATGCAGAGTATTCAACCGATTTGGATAATCGATAAGATGCTCTCCATGACCGTGCCTGATAAATATGAAGTCCATTTTTCACCCTCTTAGCGACATATCCCATATTTGGAATTCTGTGCTTGTATGTAGCAATCCTGCTGTTAACGAAATGAAGCTCCCGATCGACGGCTTCTTCGAAGTTGATTAATAAGTTATTAGTTCGCCTTACTTTAACATCTATTTGTCCGCCAGGATAGTAAATTCCCAAGGGATATTTTCATTATTCCATCCACGATGCTCATCAAACCTTTGCAATCTGAACCCTGATGCGACGACCGAATTAATAATATCACTTAACGTGTACAATCGAATGGAGACATCGGGGAAGTCTTTCTGCTCATCTATATCAAATGCTCCTTTATACGCCACATCTCCATTTTTTATTTCCGTATCAAAGTAATTGACCTCGCCATGAGATGAGATACATCTTCCTAAGGGATGGAAATCACTTAAAACCAATTGTCCACCATTATGCAATAAGGCGTAAAGAATACTCATGAACTTGTCCAAATCACCGAAATAGTGTAATATTCCTCCCTCTAAATATAGAATGTCGAAATATCCTCCGTACTCCTTTAGGTCAATATCATATATGTCGGTGACGATATATTCTAATGTGATATTTGCGCTTGCTGCCAGCTCTAAAGCATATTTTTTGTTTTCCTCAGAGATATCGAATACAGTCACCTCTGCTCCTAGTAAAGCTAACGGAACAGCTTTTCTTCCATTTGAACCGCAAAGGTTAGCAATCTTTTTGCCTTGAACATGTTCAAAAAGGCCTTTATGCTTTTTAAGTGCCGCGAGCGGGTTTTCTAATAGCAGACGTGCTTTTTCCTCAGGAGAACCATCTCTTTTATGCCAAAATTCATATGCACGATACTCCCAAGCTTTTTTATTTATTTTACTTTGTTTATGCACTTCGTTCCCCCTCCCTTTCTCCTTACTAAAATTATACAACAAGTTGCGACTAACCTGACACGAAACCTGTCTGTATCGAATGGGAACAAGCTCGCCGGAGCTTAAAAAGAATCGGCAGCAGTCCCCCCTTACTCGTTTCGAACATGGAGTACCGCTGCTTTTCAATAAAACCGGCTAGTAAAGCCTCGAAAGACTTGCCCTTTGTGATGATTCGGATCCCCGCAATACTTTATTGGCTAGTCAGGTTAGCCAATCGCCGTATCTCTTCGCTTAACCTTCGATTGACTGGATACACTTCTTCGATAAAATTTAAAATACGAAGCGCCGACTCGGGAACATGATGGTATCCCTGTATCATGTCTCCTATGATTTCCGCAAAACGGGGGAATCTCCTCTCCAGCCGCCTCTCATTGCCGAATGGGTCGGGAAAGTATTCCACCTCTTGCTCCAGTAGATGGAGGACGGATAGAATCCTGTCCACTGCGTAGCCTTGAACAAACCTCGTCGCGGAAAGACGCTCTCCCCTTGCATAGCGACCGAGCCCCACGTATAGGTTTGTTAGCGCTTCATTCAAAGGAAAGTCCAAACAATCCGCTCTTAGGCTGGGGACCGGATTGGAAGGTTTGGCGATTGCCGTATTAGCATACATTGGATCCTTCCAAATGACCCGGCCTGCCGTATAGGTCGCGTTAGCCAACTCCGATTCCTCGAATACAGCATATTCCCCGAAAATACCATCCTCGAACAGTACTTTGTAGCCAACATCAGAATTCTTAAACGAATAGGCAAGAGGGTGTACATCCTCGAGCCAATCCAATCGGTCTATATATCTGTTTTTCTCCCCGGGCTTTACAATGACAAAGAAATCTAAATCCGAATATTCATCCAACCGTTCTGTCTCGACCCCAACGGAACCAACTCCTAATAATAAAAGAGCTCCCCCCTTCCGTTCGAGCGACTTCCCGATATCGCCCAGCCGCTGTAACAACAATTCCGTTCTTAACATTACGAATCCTCCCTTTATTTGGAATGCAAAAAGGGTCCAACCCACTTCTCAGCGAGGTTGAACCCGAAGGTTGCATTGCCTTTGTTATTCTGTCTTCAAATTACCACGCAGCCTTATTGCTGTCAATCGAAGACAACTAGTAGGCACTAAGGGAGATAATTGCACGATACTAGAACCGATTCCTATACAACTGTAGAGTCAGCCGGTGCGGCGGGAACGGGCCAGAGTTAGCCCGGCGAGGACCATGCCGATCAGCCCCATCAAGATACCAATGATAGCCCCAGCTCGCCCGGCGCCGGTGCCGAAATCACCAGTGAAGATGGTGAGATGCACCCCGGCGTACGATATGACGATCAGCCCTAAAACCGTGGCTACGATTGCCCCGTTTCGCCCACCGTTGCCGATGCGACGGACGGAGCGGGCCAGAGACAGTCCGCCGATTACCACGCTGACTAGTCCCAACGCCGCGTCCAAAGTGGCCCAAAGGCGTCCTTGGGTTAATCCGTATACGACATTACTGTTGGTTGCTTCAGCAAAGACAATAGTTGGAACGAGTAGGCATGCACAAAGTATCAGGAATGAAACTAGCATCATTTTCATTTGTTAATTACTCCTCCTTTTTGTTTTTTCCATCGCTTGCTTTGAACCTCCAAGTTTCGACAGCAACAGCCAGATCATTGACCACGAGTTGAATGCGAATCTAGGTTTTCTCAATCGACGACGCATACGCAGTCATTCCTTCCGTTTTGAAAATTTCTCTCCTTTCACAGCCAGTTTACACATCAAATATCGAGATCTTATGCAGATCTTCCGCTATTTGCGTGGATTTCTTTAAGAGCCTTCCTAATCACGGTATAATTTTCGGTAAGCGGTGAGTACTCGTAAGTGAAAGGAATTAAAAGGAAAGGAGCTGATGGGAATGGGATCGAAATTGCTGCTTGTGGAGGACGAAACGGGAATGCTGGAGGAGATGCAGACCTATTTGCAGCGTGAAGGGTTCAAGGTATTGACCGCCTGTACCGGCAATGAAGCGCTCATGATTGCCCGGTCTGAAAATCCAGATCTCGTCGTGCTTGATTGGATGCTTCCCGAGAAAAGCGGAATCGACGTATGCCGCGAAATAAGGCATACCTCGCATTGCGGCATTATTATGGTCACGGCGCGATCGGATGAATCTGATAAAATCGTCGGTCTGGAAATCGGCGCGGATGATTATTTGACGAAGCCATTCAGCTTGCGCGAGCTCGCATCGCGCATCAGAGCTGTGCTTCGCCGATTAAACGGGCCTGAAGACAAGTCGATGTTCTTGGAAAGAGACAACTTGATCATTTCCGAAGCCAGATGTCAGGTATTCAAAGACGGTCATGAAATCCAATTGACACCAACTGAATTCAAAATTTTGTTCACACTCGCGGGTCGTCCCGGCATAGTTTTTAGCCGTTTGCAATTATTAAAGGCTGCTTTGGAGGATGAGTACATGGGATATGAAAGAACGATGGATTCCCATATCCGGAATCTTCGCCGCAAACTGGAAGACGATCCTGCCAATCCCCGATATATTCAGACGGTATATGGTTTCGGTTACCGATTCGGTGAACGTTCATGAAGATAACGTTTCGGATGAAAGTATTTGCCTGCATGGTGCTTCTCATGATCATTGTAAGTATCACTTTCTCCCTTACAACACAACTTTACGCAGGTGAACTGGTCGATCAATTTCGAAAGGAACGCATCGATGCCAACTATTTGAAAGCCATGCCCGAAGATCAAATCGAAATCTTTATCTCTTATTTCATTGACAATATGAAGCTGGACACACTGCTTAATGTAACACACGGCGTACGCTTGCTCTTTTTTATTTCCATCGGGTTACTCTTCAGCTTTTGGATATCAGGGGTGCTGACCCTCCCGCTTAAAAAGCTAATAGCCGCAATAGAGCGCGTGGCCCAAGGTGACCTTAACGCCAAAGTGCCTGTGGACACGAAAGATGAGTATGGGAAAGTCGCTCAAACATTCAATGATATGACGTTTCGCCTGAGTGAAGCTGAAGAAGCTCGCAGTCGATTGGTGGCCGATGTTGCCCACGAGCTTCGCACGCCGCTGTCCTTGATGCAGCTTAAACTGGAGAATTATCAACAGGCCGGCCAACAGATCTCGCCAGAAATGTTACTTCGGATTCATGATGAAGTGATCCGAATGAGCTTGCTAGTCGATGATTTACATGTCTTATCGTTGGCAGAAGCAGGACGGTTGTCGCTCCATCGCAAACCGCTTGATTTGACGGTTCATTTAGAACGAATTGTGGACGACGTGAAATTTGAAGCGGAAGAAAACGGAATTGCCCTTAGTCTTTATACGATTTCGAGACCGATTTCCGTAATGGTCGATCCGAGACGGATAACGCAGGTTTTCTTTAATTTGCTGACCAATGCGATTCGTTACACGCCAAGTGGTGGGGAGATTATGGTTAAAATCGAAGAGCGGGTCGTGGATCGGAATGCGTACTTTGTACGTGTCTCGGTGATCGATACCGGCATCGGAATATCGGAGGAAGCATTGCCCCGCCTATTCGATCGATTTTACCGCGTGGACGAAGCACGCTCGCGGCATACAGGCGGTACGGGACTCGGTTTATCCATCGCGCATCATTTTGTAAAAGCCCATGGTGGGTTCATCCGCGTTGAGAGTGAACCCGAGAAAGGTACAACATTTTCCGTTTATTTGCCTCACGGGCAATGATAATTATAAGAGTTGGTAGCCCGGCGTACAAACATGCAGGAAATCCACTTCCTATGCCCCTACGATCCGGGGTGTATATGCTGTTCCGTTGACACCCTCCCTCTTCTTACCCGCCCGTTAGCTTCGAAAAAAACATTAACCACTCTGTTTAATATCCCATAAAAGAGATCAACAATGTACGGCAAGGATCATGTGACAAAGGGGTGTCCATAGTTCTCTGTCGCCTCCAACGGGCATATCTCGATTATGCAAAACAAGCAAACGCGGTTTTCGCGATTGCTTGTTTTGCATGATGGTGTTTAATTATGAACGGTAACATTCGTTAACGTTTAAGCAGAACGCTAATGTCTCTCATATACAGGTCGATCCGGCCCGGGTTCGGCCAGGCTCCATCCGATACCGAGCAGAACGATGATGGCAATGAACGCAGCCGGCAATACCCATTTCCAGGAATGCGCGAGCATCCGGACGGCAGGAGACATCAGGGCAAGGATCATTCCGATCAACACGACGCTGAACAGGTGAACTCCCGGCGGCAACAAGAGGAATACGATATGAAAGACCGATGTGAACATCAGAATAGGGACAAGCGTCGTTCCCAAAACTACGGCAGGATGGTTTAAGGTTTCTAGCGGATCGCGGGTGCATGCCGCCCATATCAATGCAGCGTAATGGATCAGCAGTGGGATCGAAAATAGATAGCTTGCACCCGGCAGAAACCAGGTTGAGCCGATGAGCAGCAGTAGGAACAGAAATCCGCCGCCAAGCAGCATCTCTAATTCATTCGATTTCCGCACGATCCAGCGGGTAAGCGCAACATGAACGATGAGTGTTACCAGAACGAAGCTGATGCTGTAGAGAAGCGTATCATAAGTTGCGCCTGTAGGCTGCGTCATTTTGCCGGCCCACAACGTTTCGATCAGCGTCCACAAGCCATAGCTCAGTGCGGTTGATAGCACGGCGGCCAGAATCGGGGTTCCGAGCCCGATTAAACTCCCCTTTGTGGTTAGTAAGGAGAATCGGGCATACAACCAAGCAAAGGCCAGCCATAACGCTGCAAGCGCAACAGTAATCGGAATCGCCCACTGCGTAGGGTAATGAACCAGCAGGCCGAACAAATTGAAATAAATGCGGTTGCTTGTGGAGGACAAGTCTGACAAGTCGAGATTGCCGAAATGCCTTGCCATGGCGAGCGCATTCTCGCCTTGATGCTGCACGGTCTCAAGGGAGACATTCTCCGTATTGTCCATAGGGGTATGATAAGCTACCCAACCATCGCCATAGGCAAAGTTCAGTCCCGGAAGACCATGCTCCAGGGCCACCGTCAGATCGGTATCGTTCGGCAGTTGCTTGTAAAGGTCCACCAAGAGCGAGTTGCTGACAGGATTGGACACAGCCCGCGCGTATTCTTCGATAATCCGTCCGTTGCCATCGCTGGTCTAGAACATGAAGGATGAACCCTTTGATCCTCGGGCTTCAAAATTTGCGATCATGCCAACCTCACGATGCAGCGGGTCACGGAAGAACACCTCGGCTCCCAGCAGGCCTTTCTCTTCCCCGTCCGTCAATAGAATCCAAATATCATTCTGAGGAGGAGATCCGGCTTGTATTGCCCTTGCCGTCTCCAGCAATGAAGCCACGCTTACCGATGCATCATTCGCCCCGGGCCCGGTAGGTACCGAGTCGTAGTGGGACATAAGAAGGAGCGGTTTGCCCGGTCCGGTGCCCTTAATGACCCCCAGAATGTTCGTAAGCTGGACGTCAGTATCGATGTATTTTGTTGTTAGACGGTCTTTAAACTCCTGAACCTCCGGGTTCAAGCCGAGCAACTCCATCTGTTCCACCAAGTATGCCCTGACTTCCCCATTGGCAGGCGATCCCATGGGGTGGGGCTCCTGTGCAATCCGTTCGACATGGACCATCGCCCGTTCAGCGGAGAACTCGGTTTCTGGCGCGTCCGTTCCCCTGGGTTGCGGCGGCTTCTCGAACCAATGCAGAAGGGAGACAAAAAGGATGACGGCGAGGATCGTCGTAAGCGGCAGCCAATAGGGATGTTTGCGGTCTGGCGGTCTGCTCAATTGAATTTGCATGATACCTAATCACTTCCTTTTAAGATCATTCAGACTCATTCATGGAGCAATCGTTCATCGTATGTATTAAAAAGCTCTTATACAGCGTAGTTCCAGAATATGACATGTGTCAATATTTGATTACAGTGTGTAATGAAATCAATGCATCACAGAGCAAGAGCTCCCATTAGAATGGAAGCTCTTGTGATTTATATCCAAGATGGTCATTTATTCAACTTTAGTTCCCGGTTATCTTAGCAACCAACATACTACAACTTCTTTCAATATGCCCCAGCCTTACCGAGAGGTCTCTTCTCTCCAAGCAAAGCAATATCTGATAATTCGTTATCGTAACGTGTATGTACCTGATGGACTTTTAAGCAAGCAATGCCCTTATGTTCTTCTCGTACACAAAAAGCTTATACGCCTCTGCGTCCCCAGCCAAAAACTTTGACATGCACGATGGCTTTGGTTACCCAATGCAAGAGCACATACAACACGATGAACAAAATGAGCAAAGGCCTAAAGAATAGCATTGCCACAACCCAGGTGAGCAGAATCTGCCAGTTCTTCATTTTCCGCAAATATTTTACTGGCCACAAGCATATTTTAAATAACTTTTCGTTATGCTGAAGCGCATCTAAAAATTCATCCTGGAACTGTTTGTTGTCCGGGTCCAAGCGGACGGCATTTCGCATATACGTCTCTTTCAGCTTGTATTCCCCACGCTGGCCAGACGACAAGCCGAGGAAAAAATATACATTTGGCGATTCCATATTATTGTTGAGGGCTTGCCTTTCCAACCTGGCAGAATCCTCGAAGTTTGTCAGCAACGCTTCCGTATAGCTTAACAAAGCCAAATATAATGGTGATTCCGGACGCAGTTCAAGCGCATGTGAAAGTGCCGTCTTTGCTTGCTTTGGCCTCCCCTTTTTGTTCAACATATTTGCCTGCAGATAATAATAATGAGGCTCATAGGGATCTATCCGTAAAGCTTCTTGCAGAGCTTCTTCGAAAGCCCGATCCTTATCCGTATAGTAGTAAACGCTGACGCGCACAAACCAGGCCAGCTCGTGCTGTGGTTCCCGTTTAAGCGCCTGATTCGACCAATGCAGTGCTTTGTCGTATTCATCCATGAATAAGTGAATTTGCGAGATTAGCGCAAAGACGTCCGGGTGCTCCGGTACTTGGCTTATTAGCTGCTCAGCTTCCTTTAAAGCTTCTTTATACCGCCTCCATTTGATAAGCTGCTGCGCCTTCGTATATGCGGCGTAATGATGTACGTCCTCCACCTGTTCTATCCCCTCCTATACATTACGACTTGACGCCATGCTTCTTAATATAATCCAATACGATTTGATAATCCCCGTTAACGTCACTGAACGTCGCGTAATTCTTTGCTGTAGCAAACCAATCCAGCGTTGTTGCCTTTCGGCCTTTTGTGGATCTCTTTAAATCGTCCTGAGTAATAGGCTGGATCTCACCCTTCTCAAAGGTACGCTCCATCGCTGATTCTACGGCATCATGAACTAACTGCTCTAAGTCGGCTCCGGAATAAAACTTCGTCTCTGCAGCAATTCTGGGCAGGTTCAGCGAGCCCAGCGGCTTACCGGATAGCTTCAGTTCGAGAATGGTTTGCCGCTCTGCCTCTTCAGGCGGCGGTACAAAAACCAGATGGTTAAAGCGCCCGGGACGCCTCAATGCGGAATCAAGGTACCAAGGCGTATTGGTTGCTCCGATGACAAACACGTTATCGTTCTCCGCCTGCAGACCGTCAAGCTCCAGCAGTAATTGGTTAACAAGCATGCGGTCATGATGCTGGCGCATTTGATGACGGCTGCCTCCAAGCGCATCGATTTCATCAATGAAAATAACGCACGGTTTGTTTTCCCGCGCTTTTTCAAATATATCGTGTAAGTTATGTTCGCTCTGACCAGAATACATCGAAAGAATTGACTGAAGCTCTACATGAAAGAAATTAGCATCGATCTCGCCTGCCACCGCTCGTGCCAAAAATGTTTTGCCGCATCCGGGTGGCCCGTACAGGAGCAAGCTCCCTCCAGCTTGTTTGCCATATGCAGCATATACTTCCGGCTGCTTCAGAGGTAATATAAAATTCATTCTGATTTTCTTCTTAACCTCTTCCAAGCCTCCGACGTCGGCAAACGTCTCTTTTGGCTTCTCAGACTCGACAAGCGATTGATCCTCTTTGCTGAAATGAATAAGCCTTAAATTTTTGCGTCTTTGCGCTGCTAGTTCATCATGTTCCGACATCCTGCTCTCTCCTCTGTAATATTCTCTCATAAGAATATCATACTTCCATAAATTAGGGAGTAATCCAGCGAAAAAAGACAACCGCAAATGGCTGTCTTCCTTCAATCCTCATGTGATGATTTGTATTCAGCACGCTAAAGAATTAATACGTAATACGTTTGATTACTACAATGCTTTCATCAAACAGCCCGCTCGTAATTAGATGGGATGGACGTTTGGAGCGGATTTCTGGATCAGGATGTTGTTCAGAACCAAAAGTAAACTCTATGGGCTGATCTCCTTTAACTTCTACAATGACATCCAAACCTTGTTTTGGAATACCTGCTTGTTTGTAATAGAAAGTTTCCATTGATTTAGGAATGGTAAAGGATTCTTCATCAACTTTTATTTTTTGAACGCGACCACCAGGTATAGACAGATACATGTTTTGCACATCGGTTCCACCTGTGAATCGAAAATGAATCATTTTATTCCCTTGCTTTATCCCCGTCTTTACTAGCTTTATTTGTGGTATTTGATAGTTTCGTACAGGTGCAGTTCCTACCCATGCTTGTTTATCATAGTTAAACGGTAAGATAGCTTTAATATTGGAAGTATTCGTTGAAGTTATATATTTCTTCGTCCAATCATCTGGTGGTTGGGTTGTAACCCACTGTGCTTGTTTTTTATCCTGATCCACGACATAGAATAAGTTACTATCTATAGGTCGATCTGCACTTGGGTTAGCTCTGAAAAAACTAATCGATAATATTACTACCGCGATTCCTATGAGGGTATATGGCACCCATTGTCCAAGCTGGAATAACTGTTTACATGGCATGAATAACAAAGCTAAGAGCCAAACGAAAAGTAACATGAGGTAAGGCACAAGACTAACCGGAAAAAAGGTGAAAAGTAACTTGAGCAGCGGGACGAACAGTATTATTGGTAAGAAAGATATAAGGGATAACATCCATGTATTGGCACTTATTGTATCCAATTTATTCTTCCAAATTACCCACCCAAGTATCAGTAGTGATACAAGCAATGGCCAAGCAAACAGATAGCTGGCACCAGGTAGAAATTGTGTTAACAGGATGAGAACTATGACACCAAGAAAGATCGCCGACAAAGTCATTTCCCATTCATTTACGGAACGGAATTTCCTCCAGATAAGGAAACAGATAGATGCCGTGAGTAATAGAAATGCCCATTGATAATAAGAGCTGTCATATATTGCCCCACTGAATAAGGTCATTTTTTCAGCCCAAAGTGCGTTTACACCCATCCAAATCATTACCGTTGCGATGATCGAAGAAATGACAGCGAACAGGATAGCTAGCAAACTGAACCCTAAGCCTTTGTAAGAGGCGCGCTTGTTCTTAACTGCAATGATCGTAACCATCGCGAATACAAGTACAATCAGCCCTGTAAGGGGATAGACCCAGTAATAAGAGTAGGAAATGACTACACCAAAAAAGTTAAAATAAACGGCATTCTCTTTCTTAATATCATTTAATTCCAATTGACCGAAGTGCCTTGCCATTGCTAAGGCGTTTCGCCCTTGATGCTCTAACGAACGTATATCTAGGTGTTTGACATCGTCACGTGGTGTATGATATCCAGTCCATCCATCACCATAAGCAAAATTCAACCCGGGTATTTTATTTTCATTGGAAACCGTTAAATCCGAGTCGTTTGGCATGATTTCAAATAGATTTCCTAGTAAGGATGAGGTAACGGGATTTGGGGCTGCTTTGGCAAATTCTTTTACCATCCAACCGTTATGATCACTGGTTTGGAACATGATAGACGGACCACTTGTTCCTCTAGCCTCGAAATTAATGATGAGATCAATTTTTTGTTTATGTTTTGATTTCGTCCAAAATTCCTTTGCACCCATTAATCCTTGCTCTTCGCCATCAGTAAACACGAAATAGATATCATTTTTTAAAGGTGGAGCTGATATTAATACACGTATGGTTTCTAATAAAGCGGCAACTCCGCTTCCATCATCACTAGCTCCCGGTCCTTGTTGAACAGAGTCATAGTGTGCAGACATCATCATTGCATGATCACTGCTAGTACCTTCAAGTTTAACAATCACGTTGTACATATCTCCGCCAGTTAACATTTTTGGGTATAGAGAAGCATGATTGGAGTGTTCGATTTCTGGTTTTAATCCCATTAATTTTAATTGTTCAACCAGATAATTTCTTACTTTTTCATTTTCGATTGATCCGCTTGGATGAGCAGTCTTTGCGATGTGGTTTAAGTGTTGGACAGCACGATCTGCTGAGAAATTTTCCGAGATATCCGCCTTCTTATCTGGGCTTGGTGGAACAATGGTATGAAGGCTGATAAAAGCAATCAAAAATATAAATGATATGATCGTTATGGCCTTAATAATTTGATTATCAGTCAAATTTAATCCTCCTTATGGTTACTTGGTTGTATGTATCATAATGAAAAAGAAAAGACAAACCAATGGTTTATCTTACAGTTACCTTACTTTACGGTAAGGTGGGTTATTGAGAAAAAATTACGCCCTGTCCTCCCTTTGCCAAAAAGGAAGGTTCTAATTTTGTATGAAAGTAGGCCCTTTCAATCCCGGCGCCTTAATGAGAAAAACTGTCGGATTTAATTGGTACTGTGTCAAATCGGTAATCGGACCATAGTCCTTGTCCGGGGGCAAGGAGTTGTAAGAAAAAACAAAAAAGCCGCTAAAATGAACTTAACCCTGTCAAGTAGACAGCCTAAAAAAGCAGCCTTAAGCAACCCTAGTTCGGTACTCAACCGGACTAAGGTTGTTTAGTTTTTGTTG
>NZ_JAGGKI010000035.1 GCF_017873605.1 Paenibacillus lactis | reverse complement strand
GTACGATTGGGTATATGTCCCCGGTGCGTTTTGAGCAGTGCTATTACGAGTGCATAGCTTAGCTTAGAGGTGTCTACTTTCTTGACAGAAGAGCAAAAAGGGACGTGTGAAGCGATAACGAGCGCAAGAAGGGCGAGGAAGTCCCGAAAAGGGACGTGTGGAGCGCAAACGAGCGTAAGAGGGGCGAGGAAGTCCCGAAAAGGGACGTGTGGAGCGGAAACGAGCGCAAGAAGGGCGAGCAAGTCCCGAAAAGGGACGTGTGGAGCGCAAACGAGCGTAAGAGGGGCGAACAAGTCCCGAAAAGGGACGTGTGGAGCGCAAACGAGCGTAAGAAGGGCGAACAAGTCCCGAAAAAGGACGTGTCGAGCGGAAACGAGCGCAAGAAGGGCGAACAAGTCCCGAAAAGGGACGTGTGAAGCGATAACGAGCGCAAGAAGGGCGAGCAAGTCCCGAAAAGGGACATTGAGCTGCCATAAAGTCACTGATCCATCCTTCAATCCCGCAAAAAGGCTTCAACGGAGCAGGCGGAATCATGCCGGAAAAGCGGAGCGTTCTCCTTTGTCCTCTAATTTTAACTACAGATAAGATCATTCCAGAAAATTAGAGGACAACAGAGATTGGAGGCATGATCCGCATGCGGAGTGATGGCACACAGAAGGCGGTATGATCCGCATGAGGAGTAATGGCTCACAGAAGGAGGCATGATCCGCATGCGGAGTGATGGCACACAGAAGGCGGTATGATCCGCATGCGGAGTAATGGCACACAGAAGGAGGCATGATCCGCGTGCGGAGTACTGGCATACAGGAGGAGGCATGGTCCGCATGCGGAGTACTGGCATACAGGAGGAGGCATGGTCCGCATGCGGAGTAATGGCACACAGAAGGCGGTATGATCCGCATGCGGAGTAATGGCACACAGAAGGCGGTATGATCCGCATGCGGAGTGATGGCACACAGAAGGCGGCATGATCCGCATGCGGAGTGATGACACACAGAAGGCGGCATGATCCGCATGCGGAGTGATGACACACGGAAGGAAGCATGACCCGCATACTTTTTATAGGACATGGAGCTGCCGCGCAGCATGCTCTTCGCCCTCACCCCAACACGCGCTGCCCCTCGGCCACCGCCCGGCGGTAGTCGCTCGGCGACCAGCCGGTATCCTGCTTGAACAGCTTCGAGAAATAAGAATAGTTCGAATACCCGACTTTGGCCGCGATCTGATAGACCGAGAGCGAAGTCGTTTCCAGCAGCTGCCGGGCCGCTTTGATGCGGACCTGAATGATGTAGGTGCCGAGCGATACGCCGGTTTCCTTCTTGAATACGCGGGCCAAGTAATCCGGATTCAGATAGACGATTTCCGCGAGGCTGGCGCGTGTCAGATCGTCCCCGTAATGGCGGTGGATGTACTGCCGGATTTCCTCAACGACCGTAGGAGAGGGATCGCCGAAAAAGTGATAGTCCGCCGCGGTTTGCACCAGATACGCGATATATTTCTCCATATCCTCGATCGAGTTCAGCGATTGCAGGAACAGCTGGTCATGCGTCTTGCCGCTGTACAGCTTGTGCGCCTGGATTTCCCGGCTCTTCAGATAGGCGTACACCAGCTGCACGATGTCAATCCGGAACTGCCTCAGCACGGAGGCATTGCAGACGCCTTGGCGGGCAAGATTCCGCAAATAACCGCGAATCTCATTCAGAAACGCCGCCGGGTCATTCTGGTGCAGGAGCGCCTCCCATGAAGCCGAATCGGGCGGAGAATAAGCGGTTTCCTCCAGCGGATGATGCGCCAGGAACATGATTTGATTGCGCTTCTTGATCAGATCCTCGTTCATCTGCAGCAGCTCCCGGATGGAGCCTGGAACGCGTCCAAGCTCCGCGGTATCGGCGATGCAGCAGCAGGCATCGCTCTTGAGGAATTTGTTGGCTTGCTGAATGAACGAGAGGAACGCCGACTCGATCGCCGCAGGATCCGAAGCCTGGCTCCATTTCAGCACAAGGATCCAGTTATAATCCCTAAACTCCTGGATCGTCTCCACCGAGAAGCGAGGATCATCCAGCAGCTCGCTAAGCACATTGAGCAGCGCGTAGTCGAACAGATCCTTGTCTTCCTTCCCGAGGCTCCGATCGTACGGGAAAATGGTCAGGTGGACCGGAGTAAACAGATCGGACGTGAGATAAGACACATCATGCTCGGCGGCTGATTCCGCGATGGCGGCGGCGTCCACCGAAGGCCTTTTCTCGTGTATCCATTTGCGCCAGAATTGCTCCTGCAGCTTACGCTGATTTTTTTTCCACAGCTGTCCTTCCTTCAGCGCCTCCTGATAGCTTTGCTGCTCCTTTGCTTTGTATATCGCTTTGGAGATGATCAAGGTGAGCTTATCGAACTCGATCGGCTTCAGGAAATAATCGAAGCTCTGCAGCTCGATCGCTTTCTGCGCGTAGTTGAAGTCCGCGTAATTGGTCAGGAAGATGGTCTGCACGGCGTACCGCTCCTCCCGGATCCAGCCTAACAGCTCAAGGCCGCTGCCCTGCGGCATTTCGATATCGCAGATGAGGATCTGCACGGCATGCTGCTGCAGGATCTCCCGGGCCTGGGCGACATTATATGCGGTAAACACCCCCTCAATCGAGAGCGCATTCCAATCGATCTTCTGCTGCAGGGCGGCTACGACAAATACATCATCATCCACAAGCAATACGTTCATCGTTCGGCTCCTTTCAGGGTTGCGTTGGATAGCAGCAGCGGCAGCTCAAGGATGATCCGGGCGCCGCCGTCCTCGCGGTTATCGAAAAACGTCCGGGCCCGGCGCTGGTAGAGGAGCTCCAGCCGCTGCAGGGTGTTCATGATGCCAATGCGTTTTCCGCCAGCTTGCTTAAGCGGCCGCCCGTTCTGAAGCTGCTCGAGGATGTCCGGCGGGAACCCGGGCCCGGTATCGGAAATTTCGATGCAGAGCCGGGGATGCTCTCCCTCCGTTAGCAGAGAAACGTCAAGGCTTATTAACAGCGTCTGGGTGCGGGATACGGCATATTTGACGGCATTTTCAATGAAGGTTTGAAGCAGCAACGGCGGGATTTTCAGCCCGCTCAAATCATCGGTCATTCCGGTAATCCGGTACATGAACGCGTCCTGGTAACGATGCTTTTGGATTTCCAAATAAATGCGGACATGCTCAATCTCGTCGCCCAGCCTGACCAAGTCATCGCCGCTTTGAAAGATATAGCGGAAGTATTTCGATGTGGACAAGGACATGTACTCGATCTCCTTATGCATCTGCATCTGCGCCATACTGTAAATATTCGTCAAGCAATTCAGGAAAAAATGAGGGTTGATCTGCAGCTTCATATAGTTCAGCTGGATCCGCTGCTTCTCCAGCTCTTGCTCGTACATTTCGATCTTGAATTTCTTGATCTGTTCAATCAGATGCTTGAACTGGGAATTGACCTGTTCCAGCTCGGTGATCTCGCTGCTTCGAAAATCGAGGCTTTCGCTGTCCTCATGAATGCGCCTCAGATTTTCCGAGAAATTCTGAATGGGCTTCAGCACCTTTTTCTTGAAGTACAGCATGACGACGCTGAGCGTGCAGGTCAGCACAACGAACAGCAGCATGATGAGCAGCTGGGCGATCATGATTTTCTCGAACATGCCGAATTGGATCACCAGCTGCACATGAAAGGACGCATTGGAGAACGCTTTGGTCACAGTGGTTGTTGAGGGCGGGAACCTCAGCAAGGAAGCGGCCGCGCCGCTGACGCGGGTACGCGGATCATCGTCCGCTGCCGGGCCCGATATAGCTTCTCCGTTTGATCCGATCAAGGAAACGTAGCCTTCCTCGCCCAGGTTCAGCTCGCGCAAGGGCCGGATCAGGTCGTCGGCGGAAATGAGGCAGATCAAGTAGCGGTTATGATAGGGTACGATATTCACGATGTAGTGGGTATCCCGGACGCGGATCGGCTTCCAATTGGAGTAGAAGGTCTCATAGACGTTTTTGCTATCGGTTAAGGAAACGATCTGCTCCTTGATCTCAAGAAACTCCGAATACGTCACGGACATCGGGGCGTAGTTTTGGAAGAAGTCCTGCTCCTTCAGATAAAAAAAGAAATTGTAGCCCTGGCCGTAATTTTTTTGCAGCTCGTTAAATCGTTTATGAACGCGTTCGCTTGCTTCAATGAAATCGACGTATTCGGTATCCTTGTCATCCAGCGTCTTCACGCTTTCGTCGTTAGCCAGCGTCCATCCCATGTAATGATTGATATAAGCGAAGTCATGGTTGATCTGCTGGATATACAAATTCGCCGTATCCTGCAAATACCGCGTGGACTGCTGCTTGACGATGAAGATCGAAGCGAAGCTGATCACGAGATCGACGACAAGGGCGAAGATCGAGATGAAGAGCATGATTTTGACATAATGCCGAATCGGATAAGGCTTGTTATAAAGCGACTTGACCATCGGAATTCTCCAGTTCCTTTCGCGAACGCCTTGAAATGAAAGCGTTTTAAGGATAGTAAGGCTATTATAAAACGAAAGACGCAAAAAAACATGGCGTTCCTGGAGGCCTCCCGCGATAAAGTCCGGATATTGCCGGTTTAAGTCCGGATAACGGCAGGACATTGCCGAAACCGGGGCCCCAAGTCTCGGTAAGGGTAAAAGAAAGGTCCGATTAGCGTTTCACAAGGTCCGGTTAACGCTGCTCCGCCGGAGTATACTGAAGCTGTTCGATTCAACCTAACGCTTTGGAAGCGGCGGGAGAGAAAGGGGGATTCCATTGAAAGCAGGCCAACTGAACGACTCCCGGCAGCTTATTTCGAGAATCAAGAAAAATTGGGGGCTGTACCTGCTGCTGCTGCCCGCGGTGGTGCTGGTCCTGTTGTTTTCCTACGTGCCGATGTACGGCATCCTGATCGCCTTTAAAGATTACAGTCCTGCGGCAGGCATTATGGACAGCCCGTGGGCGGGGCTGAAATACTTCGAGAAATTTTTCCGCTCCTATCAATTTGAGAGCACGATCAAAAACACGGTCGTCATCAGCCTCTACAGCGTGGCTACGTTTCCGATTCCGATCATGCTCGCATTGATGGTCAACCAGATGCGTCCCAACCGGTTCAAGCGGTTTTTCCAGACGGTGACCTACATGCCGCACTTCATATCGACGGTGGTCATGGTCGGCCTGATGCTCATCCTGTTCTCGCCCAGCACGGGCTTGATCGGCAACCTGTTCCGCCTCTTCGGTGCCGAGGCGCCGAATCTGATGGGCTCGGCCGGGTGGTTCAGCAGCGTCTATGTGTGGTCCGACGTGTGGCAGCACATGGGCTGGGACAGCATCATTTATATCGCGGCCCTGTCGGCCGTCAATCCCAGCCTGTACGAGGCGGCGACGATGGATGGCGCGAGCCGTTGGCAGAAGATCCGGTACATCGATATCCCGATGCTGATGCCGACCATGATCACGCTATTGATCCTTCGAATCGGAAATCTGCTTGGCGTCGGCTTCGAGAAGGTGTATCTGATGCAAAACAACCTCAATATCACGTCCAGCGAGGTGATCGCGACCTATGTGTACAAAATCGGGATGCTGAGCAGCCAGTACAGCTTTTCCTCGGCCATCAACCTGTTTAACACGGTCATTAATTTCGTGCTCCTGATCATGGTGAACTACATTTCCAAGAAGTACAGCGAGAACAGCTTATGGTAGAGAGAGGAGGGTTTCAATGAGCGGAATGGAAGCAAAAACGAAAAAAGGGGCGCGCGCCGTCTACACCCGTTCCTCTGACCGCATCCTGGAGATTGCCATGTACATCTTCGCCGTCCTCTTGTTGATCGTTCTGATCTATCCGATCTATTTTATCGTCATTGCCTCATTCAGCGATCCGGCAGCCGTTGCGAACGGGCAGGTGTGGCTGTTTCCGAAAGATTTTACGCTGGCGGGCTATCAGGAATTGCTGAAGCATTCTAATATATGGGTGGGGTACCGTAATACGATCCTGTATACCATCGTGGGAACGGCGATCGGCCTGGCGGTCAACATTTCGGCAGCCTACGCGCTGTCCAGACGGGATTTGGTCGGCGGCAAGTACATTTCCCTGCTTTTTATATTCACGATGTTCTTTAACGGCGGCCTGATCCCTACCTTCATGACGATCCGGGATTTCCAGCTGTACGATACGTTTCTCGTCATGGTGCTGCCGTTCTCGGTGGCGGTATTCAACATTATCGTAGCGCGGACGTTCTTCAAGACGAGCATCCCCGAGGATTTATGGGAGGCGGCCCAGATCGACGGATGCGGGAATCTGAGGTATTTTGTCCAGATCGTCATCCCGCTCTCGAAAGCGGTAATCTCGGTCATCGCCTTATGGACGGCCGTCGGCCATTGGAATTCATATTTCAACGCGCTGATTTATTTGAAAGATTCGAATCTGTATCCGCTGCAGCTTATCCTCCGAAACATTCTGGTGACGAACCAGATGCAATCGGCCCTCGGAACGGGGGAAGCCGCAGCCGTCGCGCTGCGCTTAGCTAACCTGATGCGGTATGCGGTCATCATTGTCGCTACGGTTCCGATCATGTGCATTTACCCGTTTGTGCAGAAATATTTCAACCAGGGGGTGATGATCGGAGCCGTAAAGCAATAATGTTCGATTCAATGCATGTCCTGTCATCAAAAAGCTTGGGGGGATTATGGAATGGTAAAGGGCTTGAAGCTTAAGGCATTTCCGGTCAAGACGGCGGTTTCGATGCTGCTGGCTCTGATGCTGGTGTTTAATCTGGCGGGGTGCAGCGGCGGCGGCAAGGAACCGGCGGCGGAGCCGGATGCGGCTTTTAATGAAGAAGGGCTGCCGATCGTGAATGAACCGATCACGCTGGACGTGTTGACCGTTCGATGGGGGAATATGGGGGATACGTTTCTTCAGAATCAATGGCTGAAAGATCTGGAGAAGCAAACCAACGTGAAAATCAACTGGCAGATCATGTCCTCGAACGACTGGGGCGAACAGAAATCGATCATGCTGGCAAGCGGGACGCTCCCGGACATCATTTTCGGGGACATTGTGTTCAGCGATTCCGATATCGTCAATAATCTGTCCTACTTCCGGCCGCTCGACGACTACATCGACCGGTACATGCCCAATTTAAAGGCAGCGATGGAAGAGACGCCGGAGATGAAACAGATGAGCACCTTCCCGGACGGAAAGATCTACTCCCTTCCGGCACGGCTGCCGTCCAGACCGGAATCGTCGATCCAGCCGATCATCAACAAGACCTGGCTTGACAAGCTTGGATTGGACGTACCGGACAATACCGAAGAGCTGTACCAGGTGTTCAAAGCGTTCAAGGAACAGGATCCGAACGGGAACGGAAAAGCCGATGAAATCCCGGTCAGCGGTTCCGGGGATATCAGCGTGGATTTATACAATCCGTTCGGCATCACCGACATCAATGCCAACAGCATGATGGTGGTGGACGGGGAGCCCGTGTACTATCCGATTACGGAAAATTATAAAGAAGCGATAAAATGGGCGCATCAGTTGTACGCCGAAGGTCTGATCGACCAGGAGGTGTTCACCCAGGACAACACCATGCTGACGGCCAAGCAGCAGAATCCCGATGCTCCGCTGATCGGCTTCTCCAATCAGTGGGTACCCGATGCCGTGTTCGGGAAGTGGAAGGATCAATACATCGCCATTCCACCGATCGCCGGTCCTGACGGAAAACGCTATCAGGGCGGAGAGCCGGGCGGCTTGAGCCTGCGGCGGAACCAGCTGCTCATTACGACCTCCAACGAGCATCCGGAGGTATCGGCGCGCTGGGCGGACCAGTTCTATACCAATGAAGCCAGCATCCAGAATTTCTGGGGCGCGATCGGCACCGTCATTAAGAAAAACGACGACGGTACGTACACGCTGATGAATCCGCCGGAGGGAACGAGCGCGGATGCTTGGTACTGGGAGCAGTCGGTTCGCGATTTTGGACCGAAGTACGTCAGTCCGAGCTTTGAGCGCAATATCATCCTGGACGAAACGACAGGAGACGGCTTGAAGCTGGTCATCGATAAGCTGGGCAGCGATTATGTGACCACCCCGTTCCCGAACGTCATGTACAGTGCGGAGGAATTCCAGGAGCTGCCTACGCTGACGACCGATATCGACGGTTATGTCAGCACAACCCGGGCAAAATGGATTACGGAGGGCAACATTGATCAGGAATGGGACGCTTATGTGAATAAGCTGAACGAAATGGGACTGGAGCGGCTGCTCCAGATTCGCAAGGATGCTTATAAACGGTATACCAGCGCAAAGTGATGCCAGTATAAGGCGAATGCGGCCCTGCAGATGCGAATAGGCAGGGCCGCCGCCGTTTTGCTTGGGGCAATCTACATTTTAAGAACAAGAGGAGAGCGTTAGGCATGAACAAGTTTCGGATCGGTTTGATTGGACTCGGCGGCATGGCGCAAGAGCATATCCGCTGGATGAAAGCAGAGAATGTGTATGAGTTTGTTGCCGTCAGCGATGTGAACGGGGACGCGATGGCGAGAGTCGGCGATCAGCTCGGCATCGAAGACGGCAAGCGCTACGCGAATTATAAGGGACTGATCGAAGACCCGGATGTGGACGCGGTCGTCTCGGTGACGCCGAATAACGTGCATGCCGACATCATGAGTGCATGCCTTCATGCGGGAAAACCCTTTTTGGCGGAGAAGCCGTTTACGCGGATCTTCGAGGAGGCTGTGCCCTTGCTGGAATTGTACGAGAAACATCCGGTCCCGGTCATGATCGGCTTTACGTATCGTTATACGCCGGCATTCCGCTATGCCCGGGAGATCGTGCGTTCCGGGAAACTGGGCACGGTCCGGCATTTCTCCCACCAATACCTCCAGGGCTTTGGCGTCCCGCATCAACAGGTCCCGTATATGTGGAGGTATAACAAGGCCGTCACCGGGACGGGGGCTCTGGGCGATCTCGGCTCGCATATGATCGACATGGCGCGCTTTCTATTCGGAGAGTTCGAGGAGCTGACCGCCCAGCTGCAGACGATCGTTCCGGAACGCCGCGATCCGGTCACGGGAGCGATGGCGAAGATTGAGGTCGATGATTTCGCAAGCTTTCAGGCCCGGATGACAGGGGACGTTATGGGCGTGTTCCAAACGTCGCGCAATGCATTCGGCTCGGGCAACCAGCATGAAGTAACGATCTACGGCGATTTGGGGACGGTTCATGCGGGAACGCTTGACCCGGACCACATCGTGTGGATCCGTGAGGAAGAGGGCGGACAGCTGGCGAGAGCACTCGTCGAGGTGCCGGCTCATTGCAAGGTCACGCAGTATGCCGATTTTGCCGCCGTTTTAAGAGGGACCCCGGCAGACGGCGCGCCCGGCTTTATGGACGGGTACCGGAACCAGGAGGTGCTGGATGCCGTCGTAAGAGCAAGCGAGTCCAAGTCTGCCGTGCGGCTTAGGGCGGATTGAGCGTATCCCGACCGGTTTAAGCGTGTGTGACTTATCGTGCGCTGATGCCCGCTCACCATGCTTTCCCCATCCAGATATACAGTGGCATTAAAACAAACAGGAACAAGCAAAAGTTAACGGTTACAAAAAGGTATCTGAGTATGGGCTTACGGTGGAATTCCACAGGTGTGCGTAAACCTCCGGTGCCCTCGATCACGAACAGGATCAGCAGCGTGTGGATGATCGTATGGCCGATCACCTCGATGTGACCGAATACAAGGCTTGTCATGAAGAAGATTCCGGTGACGAGCAGTGCGGTAAAGCGGTTCATAATTCCCATGATAAAGGCCCATGCCAAGCCGATCTCAACGAAGGCGCTGATCAACACGAATTGCTCGAGGGTAAAACCGAAGGTGGGAAGTCCGTAGCTGCCCATGACGGAGCAGGCAAGCGCTGGCATGGTCAGCTTTTCCATGGCGAGCCAGGACAGCGAGAACCCCATACATATATAGAGGACGGCGGGAGCGGTTCTCATGAAAGGCGTGTCATAAACGAACAGGCAATAAACGATCCCCACATACATCAAATAATCCAAGGCGTGAAAAACTCCGTATTCCAGCGAAGCTTGGATATACAGCAAGAACAGAATGGCACCGCTTACTTTTAACGTTTTCGTATTGGCCAGACAGGCGGCGGCAATGAATAGCCCAAGGACGATCCACATCGATTTGATGGTGAATTCGGGGGCAAGGTAAGACCCGCTGAATAACTGCAGCAGAAGCCCGATGCCAAGGCCGGTTCGCAGGATGAGCTGGGTGTGCTGCTTCATTCGGCACAGCCATGTATGAATTCGCAGGATCGGACGCGCACGGCTGATCGGCCCGGATACGGCGCAGGCGAGCCAGAGCATTAGGACGGTAAACGCTAGCCAGAACAGGAAGGACGGGGTGACGATGCGGGAGAAAGGCAGGGGGTCCCATTCGAAGCTATCCGTAAACCATTTTACGTGCACATAGAAGTTGCTAATCTTGGAGAAATGCATTACCATTCACTATGTTCCTCCCTTAACCACTCTAATCACCTATCCAAGATAATACAAAATTAACTTAAAAAGTATATTCTGGACGAATGTATCCCTCCTTGTGAAAAATTTATCCCATAAAGAACGGTCAGACGGCCGAACCTATCGTTTCTTCAGACGCGAAAGATGGAGCGATCCTAAACGCTGTTTTGTTATAATGGTCCTAACCTAAGTTTAATAAAGGAAAAGAGTGACGCAGATGAAGCAAAGCGATGTGGGAGGACCTCGACCGTTCGAGGACAAGACTCGCCGTGATTACGATCATCCCGAGACACAGCATGAGAGCGGCGATCTCAAATACATAACGGAAGCAGCGGGTACGCCCATGAAGGGGCGTGAAGAGCGGGGAGCCGTGCTTATGCTGCAGGGAACGGCCTCGGATGTCGGGAAAAGCATTGTCACGACGGCATTGTGCCGCATTTTTCTCCAGGACGGCTACCGGCCGGCTCCATACAAATCGCAAAACATGGCGCTTAATTCGTACGTAACGCCAGACGGAAAAGAGATTGGGCGGGCACAGGGCGTTCAGGCTGAAGCCTGCGGCATCGCTGCCACGACCGATATGAATCCGATTTTGATCAAGCCGGTGAAGGACATGACGTCCCAAATCGTCATTCATGGCGTGCCTGAAATGCAGATGAGCGCGATGGATTATAGGAATCGGTTCCTGCCGAAAGCAAAGGACATTGTGCTCGAGGCACTTGAACGACTGCGCCGGCAGCATGACATTGTCGTGATGGAGGGAGCTGGGAGTCCGGCAGAGATCAACCTGAAGGACCGGGACATCGTCAATATGAATTTAGCGGGCTGGGCCGACGCCCCGGTAATCCTCGTTGCGGACATCGACCGCGGGGGCGTGTTTGCCTCTATCGTCGGTACGCTCGAGCTGCTGGAGCCCCATGAGGCAGCGCGGGTGAAGGGCTTCATCATCAACAAGTTCCGAGGGGATGTTGCCTTGCTTAAGCCGGGCCTCGATTGGCTCGAAGAGCGCACAGGCATTCCGGTGCTCGGGGTTCTGCCCTACATTCCGGACATGCGCATTGAGGCGGAGGATTCCGTCGTGCTGGAGAAGCTTGCGCTTCGCTCAGGACCGCGGAAAGAGCTCGATATCGCGGTCATCCGGTATCCGCGGATCTCGAATTTTACCGATGCGGATGCATTGGCCGGCGAACAGGACGTCCAAGTCCGCTTTGTAAGCTCGGCGGATGATTTGGGCGAGCCGGATGTCATCATCCTGCCGGGCTCGAAGGATACGATCGGCGATCTGGAATTTTTGAGGGAGCAAGGCTTGGCACAGTGCATTATGGACCGGGCGCGGGAGAGAAATGTACAGATTGTCGGCATTTGCGGCGGCTACCAGATGATGGGCAAGCGTCTTTCCGACCCGGATGCGGTGGAAGGAGGCGCACGTGAAGCGGAGGGGCTCGGGCTGCTGCCGCTGACGACGATCTTCAGGAAAGAGAAGAGAACCGTTCGGGTCCGGGGAAAGCTGGCGCAGGGGCATCCCTTAGCACTGGGCACTCCGGTTCCCGCTGCCGATACGCCCATTGAAGCGTACGAGATTCATATGGGGATCAGTGAATGGAGCGGGTCAAGCGAGGATGGAGCGTATGCACCGCTGTTCATCATGGGACCCGGCCCCGATGGGAACGCCGATTCTTATCCGATGGAAGGTCACTCGGAGGGACTGGGCACTGCGGACGGTTCGGTATGGGGCAGTTATTTGCACGGCCTGTTTGACAATGACGAGCTGCGCAGGGCATGGCTGAACGGCATCCGGCTGAAGAAAGGGCTGGCCCCGATCGGGGAAACCTTCAACGCGCGCAGCCGCAAGCTAGAGGAATTCGACCGGGTAGCGGGCATCGTGCGAAGCCATCTGGATATGGACAAAATCTATGCGATGAGCGGATTAAGGCAGCGGGTCATCCAGGAATAAATGGATTTTCAAACGGGAATATAAATAATAAAGTTGGAGTGGCACCATGCCGACGGCATGGTGTTATTTTGCGTCGATTTTCAATTTTTTGCTCCCCAAATGAACATTACCCTTGATTAAATATAGGATAGGGGGGTATACTAATTACAAGCAAAGAAACATTCATGCAAGTGGACACCTACAGGATTGGAGTGATCGCGGATGAGTAAGAAAATGGCTTTTCTAACATTAACAACCCTGCTGGCTTTCGGTTTCTTCACGGGATGTGATGATCCGAAAGGGGGAGACTCAAGTTCCGGAAACCAACGATCCCCGCAGGATAAGGCCGGCCGTGAGGCGCAGCTTGACGGGCAAGGCGAGCATGGAGCGCATGAAGCCGAAGAAGCTTCAGCACACGGCATACAAGATGTGCAAGAGCCGCACGAGGCGCGTGGAAATCATGGAACACAAGAGGCTCATGGAACGCATACGGCAAACGCATCACATGGAGCACATACAGGACATGGAGCACATGCAGAGCATGGGGCAGGGCATGGAGTTTCGTCGGACGACTACAAGGCGGCCTTCCAATTCAACGGTGCGCTGAACGCAGGCAGCGACACGGAGCTGACCATCAAGATTACCAACAAGGATGGGCAGCCGGTGCAGCAATTCGATGTTAATCATGAGAAGCTGATGCATCTGATCATCGTCAACCACGATCTGTCGTACTTTGAGCACATTCATCCCGATTATCTGGAGAACGGCGTCTTTACCGTGAACACAACATTTCCGGCAGGCGGGAAGTATAAGCTGTTCGCGGATTTCGTTCCCCAGGGCGCTCATGGGGCAACACTTAGCGAGTGGGTAACGGTCGCAGGAGAGGAACAGGCGCATGCACCGATCAAGCCGACAAACCTCGTGCAGCAAGTGGACGGCAAGCGGGTCGAGCTATCGCTCAGCAACACGCTTTCGAATGAAGAGGCTGTGCTCGCCTTCGAATTTCAGGATGCGGCAACCAAGCAAGGCATCGATAATTTGGAGCCGTACCTGGGCGCAATCGGCCATGTCGTTATTTTGTCGGCCGATGCGGAGGAATACATTCACGTGCATCCGGTGGATGAAGACGGAACCGGACCGAAGGCGGAGTTCGCCACAATCTTTCCGAATAGCGGCATCTACAAAATCTGGGGACAATTTCAGCATAAGAACGAGGTCTTTACGACTGCGTTTGTGGTAGAAATCCAATGAATCAAGGAGTGATCGATATGTCCGAAGCGGTAAAAATATATACGATACCAACGTGCAGCGACTGCAATTTTGCCAAACGTTATTTGAAGGAACGGAACGTCCCGTATACGGAATACAATTGTGAGGAAAATCCGGCTTACGCCGAGGAAGTACGGGAGCTGACCGGAAAATCAATTGTACCGACGATCGTGATCAACGGCCGGGTGTTTATCGGCTTTGCCGACAACCTGGACGAGATTCGAAAGCTGATTCCATAAAAAAACTGTTTCACCCATGGCTGGTGGGGGAAGAAGCGCAGGCGATCCTACAAGGATTGCCGCGCTTTTTTTCGTTGCGCCGGAGCAGATGGAGCGGTCGCTTTCGTGCTTACCGCCGGGAAAATTTTTCGAAGTTTAATCCAAATTCACAGGTGTCAAAAATCAGTAGGGGTGTTATTATATGGTTTGTGTCTTTCTTAGGAAAACGGCGATTGATCATGGATCGAGAGGAATCATGAAACGATCGGAGATATGTCACGTATCAATATTCACCAAGCTTTGAAGGAGGGAGATTATGTTGGATAACGGCATGAATGTCATTCTGTTCGAGAAGAAGCCGGACGGAGAGCTCCGGCAGATTGAGGAGCGGACATGGACGATGAACATGGTGACGGCGCTCGAACACGTGAATTATATCGTAGCGGGTGGCCAGGAATATGAGACGATTGAAGGCAGGCTGAATGTAGATTCCGGAAAATTGGAGCTGCTGCTCGTTCCGATGCGGAATGTGTGAATCTTTGTCCGAAAGGAGCAATCATGTTGAGTAATGAAAAAGACAAACAGGAATCGCCGGCATCCAAATGGCTGACGCCGGAAGGCAAGCCGATTCGCGTCCTGTCGAGCTCGCTCGGCATCGCGCTGCTCGCCAATGCGTTTCTGGTATCCGGAGCCACCGCAGCCGGCAACCCGAACGAACTGGCCTCGGAAGGCGTATCTTCGGCCGATGAGCCGAAGCTGGTCTCATGGTCGACCGAGGAAGTGAAGAAATATTTCGATAAGCATACCGACTGGAACATCCCGTTCCCGGAAGAGGAGGATTTCCAGAAAGCCGAGGAAGGCTCGACGGGGTCGGGCTCCGGCGGCACGACGGTCATCAATAACTACAGCGGATACAATGCCGGCTTCGGCTGGGACGATCTGCTGCTCTACCATATGCTGTTTAACAACGGGTCCTATTACTCATCCAGAGGCTGGTACGATAATCACCGCGGCTATTATGCCAACACCGGCAAGCCATACAAGCCACGCACGTACACAAGCGGCGCCTTTCAGAACAAGCCGGTGGTCAACTCCAACGTACGTCCTAAGACCTCGACCTCGTCTTCCGGGACGATCGTTCGGCGCTCGACCTCTTCCAAATCCGGAGGAATCGGAGGCAAGTCCAGCGGCTTCAGCTCGTCGTCCAGCTCGAAATCCAGCTCAAGATCGGGCGGGTTCGGCGGATGACCGATTCGGGCGTGTTTGAAGTCGCAGGACAGCCGGCCCATAACCGGAGCGAGCGAGTGAAGCAGCTTGCCGAGCTGGGGTTCATGTGGGCCGATCTGGAAGAGGAGCCGTACTGGATCGACCAGATCGTGACGATGAACGAAGACGTTTACAATGAGCTCGAGGCTGCGGCCTCCATGCTGTGGCGGATCGTGGACAAGACCGTTCGCTATATTCACGGCAATCATCATATTTACCATCTGATCGGCATCCCGGCAATTCTATGGGAAATGCTCGATCGATGCCCCATACCGGAAGAAGGGCTGATCAGCCGCTATGCCCGATTCGATTTTGCGGTTTCGCATGACGGTGCGATCAAGCTGCTCGAGCTGAATGCCGACACGCCTACCGGTTATGTGGAGGCCTCCATTGCCACCCCTTGGCTATGCCGTCAAGCAGGCATCCGATCCGTGAATGACCGGATGGCTGGACTGGTTGCAGAGGCTTGGGGCGTGGAGCGGCCGGATACGGCAGCCTGCATCGGCTATGGCGAGCACCTGGAGGATTCCGGTACGATTGAGGCTTTGGTCCGGCACAGCGGATTGGACGTCCGATTGGTGGATTGCCTGGATCTGTGGGTGGACGAAGGCGTTTTGAGGGACGGCGACAACCGGGAAATCCGCAGGATGTTTGCCTTGTATCCAAAGGAGTGGATGTCCGTCGATGAGGGCGGTGACGCACTGGCCTACGCGATTGAGACCGGAAACCTTGCGCTGTTTAATCCGCCGCACAGCATTCTGATGCAGTCCAAAGGTCTGATGGCCGCGATCTGGGGAATGTTCGAGCTGGGACTGCTGTTCGGTCCGGAGGAACGGGAGGCCATTGAGAAATACATGCTCCCGACCTATAACAAACCGGTATTCTCCGGCAATTTCGTCTCCAAGTCGATGTTCGGCAGGGAAGGCGGCTCGGTAAAGCTGTACGATAACTCGGGGGAGCTGGAGGTAGAGGATCAGGACGGTTACGACACCAGTGTAATGTTCCCGACGGTCTATCAGCAGCGAGCCGAGCTGGCCCGAATCCGCACAGCGGAGGGCGAGTTTCATCTATTAACAGGCTTGTTCATCCTGAATGGCACGCCTTGCGGGCTGCTGGGACGGGCGGGCGGTCTGATTACGGGAAATACGAGCCATTTTATCGCAATAGGAGTGAAGTAAATGGAATGGAATGAAGGAAAGGAGCACCAAGCTGCGCCTCGCAGGAAACGCAGATTCTCGCTTGCCGCATACGGATGGCTGGCGGCAAGCCTGATGCTTTTATTCGTGCTGAGCGCGTGCTCCAGCAGCCAGACGGTGTTTCATACCGGGAGCTCGGGGGAGGAATCCATTTCTACGGCAAGAGTGCCTTGGGATTACCGGATTGTCGAGGGCACCGTGGGTGATCTGATCGGCGGGGATATGACCGTGCTGCCGGATAATGAGCTGCTGCCCAACGACGGCAACTATGCGACCGGGGACAAGATCTGGACGCTGCAGTTTATGGACGCCGAGCTGACGACCGACGAGAACCAGCGGAATAATATCCGCTTATCCTCTTGGCAGACGATCAAATCCTACAAGGATGAGAAATCGGCCCAGGCAGATCTGACCAACCTCAAAGTCATCGTCAAAACGGATGTGGAACTGGTGGGCGTGTACGCAACGACGCATAAAAACGAAACAAGACGCTTTGCCGTAATCGAGCTGCCGACGGGGAACCGGATCAAGCAGCCGATCGACGAGAAGCGTTATACAGCAATGGAAAAAGAGAAGACGGTTGATGTTGTATTGGAGGAAGTACATGACTTCGCCGATTACGACTTGGCCTATGCAAAATTTCGGGGGTGGGCGGAGTGACGGTTGTTATCAATATCGCAGTTAGCGTGGTGTGCATGATTCTGCTTCAATTGCTGGGGATGCTAGTATTCAGCTGGATGACCCGGTTTAACGACATGGAAGAGCTGAAGAAGGGGAACGCGGCCGTAGGGCTGGCCTTCGGCGGCAAGTTTATGGGAACGGCGATCATCTTGGGCGTCTCCGCCTATACGAATTCATCGATCTGGCACATGATGCTGTGGTTTGCCGTCGGGTATGTGTGCCTGATCGTCGTCTATTGGGTGTTTGAGCTCGTAACGCCGGGCCTGAATATTTCCGAGCATTTGCAGAAGGGGAATATGGCCATCGGCATTTTGCTTGCGATGGTGTTTATCGGCACGGCTTTTGCTGTAAGCAGCCTGATCATCTAAAGCTTCGTACAGCAAATGCGGGAGAGGAGCAGTAGTGGGTGCATTTTATCCTAAAATGGTCTTTAAAAATGATGCGTCTGCGCAAAACCACCATCACCTGCATCGTGGTGCTGTTTGTCGCATTGAGCGCAACCGCCGCCTATTTGCTGGAGCCGGATACCTATAAAACGTGGTTCAACGCGCTGTACTGGGTGCTGACCACGATGGCAACGGTAGGTTATGGCGATTATTATGCCGTCACCGTACCGGGTAAGGTGCTGACGATATTTTTGTATATTTTCGGCATCGGGCTCCTCAGCCTGGTGATCGGGAAGATCGTAGAAGCTTTCGGCAGCATGCAGCGACAGAGAGGAGCGGGCAGATTGAATTATCGCGGCAAAGATCATGTCATCATTATCAATTGGAGCAAAAAGGCACAGTCCGCCATCGATGAAATATTGTCCTATGATTCGGCACCGGGCATCGTCGTTATCGACGAATCCGGACGTCATCCGGTTGAGCATCTCGAGCAGGTGCATTTTGTTAGCGGGGACCCGGCTGCAGATGATACGTTATCCAGAGCCAATATCCATGAGGCGAAAGCGGCGATCATCTTTGCCGATTCGCGGATTGACGAGGCTTCGCTGATCGATGGGAAGTCGCTTCTCATCGCCTCGAGCATCGAGCGGCTTGCGCCCAAAGTGCATACGACGGTTGAGATCGTGCAGGAGCAGAATGTTCAGAATTTTCGTCATATTGATGTGAATGAATTTGTGCTGTCGCACGATGCCGTTTCCCGGTTAGCGGTCCGCGCCGCGCTGCAGGAAGGCAACTCGGATGTACTGATGCAGCTGCTGAGCCGCTCGTTTGGCGATGACATTTACGAGATTCCGGTGAGCAGCGTCTGGAAGACCTATGGCGATGCTTTCCAGGATTTGCTCCGTCAGGGCGCAACGCTGATCGCCGACCGGAGCGATCTGGGAATCAACCGCAAGCTGGGACAGCCGATTCCCGGGGATGCACGGCTCTATATCGTTTCGGATGAGGCGACATATCGGAGAATCGCAGATAAAGAATAAAGGTAAAGGCTCGTAAGCCCTCGCGCTCAAGATGACAATCTTGCCGGCGTGGGCTTTTTTTTTAGGTCCATTTTCGGGATGAAAAGGACGTCATTGGCCCGAAAGGTCCATGAGCAGATGCTCACTGCTTCTCTCCTGCTTCATAGGAAATCGCTTAGCTTTCTAGGAGAGAGGGCCTCTGCTTCATAGGCCGCCGCCCCGCTCCCGACCGTACGGCCCATCCTTCGGCAAGCGTTGCCCCGCTGGTCGTCATGAAGGCCGGAAGCGGCTGGTCGTTTCTGCTGACCTCGGTGCTGGCCGGAGCAATCATCATTGTGCCGGTTGCCCTTCTGGCCAATCATGCGGTAAAGCAGCGGAGATATCCAGCTTTTTGAGGATACATCCTTTTTTTGCTTTGTAAAATTAATGGATGCACAGGCAATATATATCTTTATATTGGAGGATCAGTTCCATGGACATGCGGCGACCGGGAATGGATCCTTTCTTTGTTGCGGCGGCGATAATTAAGAATTTGTAACTAATACATATACCATAAAAAGCGGATTTCGAAACAGCATCCCGGAAAAATAGGATAGGATTACCACTTGAACCTGAGTTGTAAAACTATAGAATAAAAACCAACCCGGTACGGGACTCTATTCTTATTTTGTAGATATGGATAATATTTACAAACCTTGATGGAATGCGGTTCTCAGCCGTTTTTTTATAAGACTAAGGTATCAATTTTGTAATAACTATGGATAAAGATGTAAAAACGACCGGAACTTTAGCAATTTTTCTGCGTTTATATTAACGATTCACGAAAATTTTCAGAAAACCTTCGTGATTACGCTGAACTCATCTCATGTACTGCTGTATAGGGATTCTTCGGGTTAAACAGCGTCCAATTTTTTAGACACGCAGCGAGCTAACATTCGGATGCAATCTTGTCAAACAGCACGGCTGAGAGAAGAGCAAAGCATGCTTCGGGGGAGAACCACGAATGATTGAAGGTTTTACTTCTTTATGACTACTATTCCAATGGGAAAAGTTAGTAAAGAAGAAATATGGTATCGGGCGTGTATCGGCCGTAGAATGACGAGTAGCAGCTCCGTCTTCACGAACAAGCCGGTACGCAATCATTATGGATTGAAAGGGCAGGTGAACGAAGAAGACGATGAGCAGACGAAAATGGTGGGTTGCCGCAGCACTGTGCACTATAGTGCTTCTGAGCGGTGCCGCTGTAATACTCGGAAACTTCCGTCCGGTCATAACGACGTATGCGGGAGCGGACGGTGTGAAGATGAAATTCAAAACGGAAGGCACTTCTTTCCTTGTGTACGGGGAAGATGAGAGCTGGCGTGAGATATTCGCCAAGGGCGTCAATCTCGGCGCGACCGTTCCGGGACATTTTCCGGGTGCGTTGCCGGCAACCGAAGAAGACTACTTGCGTTGGTTCAAACAGATTGATGATATGGGAGCAAACGTCATTAGGGTCTACACCGTACACAATCCGGTCTTCTACTCGGCCCTGGTGAAGTACAACCGGGACAAGGGTGAGGATCCCCTCTATTTCATGCAGGGGATATGGTCTCCGGAAGAGCAGCTGATCGAGCGTCGGGATGCATACGACGAAGAGATTGTGCAGACGTTTAAAGCCGAGATTTCCAAGGCGGTTGCGGCTGTATACGGCGATATTACCGTAGAGCCGAAGCATGGACAGTCAAGCGGCGAGTATAAGACGAATGCGGGCAAATATTTGATGGCCTGGCATTTGGGAACCGAATGGGATCCGTCCATGGTCGACAACACGAACAGGGTACATAAGGATGCTCCAAGATACGACGGGGCATTCTTCTCCGGCACAAAGGATGCGAGTCCCTTCGAGAACTGGCTGGCCTCATTGCTGGATTATACGGCTCAGCAAGAGCAAAAGTACGGCTGGCAGCATCCGATGACCTTTACGAATTGGGTCACGACCGATGTGCTGGAACATCCGGGTGAGCCGCTGTTTGAAGAGGATCTGGTGTCCGTCGATGCCCGGCATATTGAACCGGTTAACTGGAGTGCCGGATACTTTGCGGCCTATCACGTGTATCCTTACTATCCGGATTTCTTCCGTACCGACAAAACCTTGCAGACGATTCCGGACGGGAATGGAGGATATAACACCTACAAGGCCTACCTCCGCAAGCTGAAAGCGGAATATGACGATATGCCGATCATGGTTACCGAGTACGGCGTGCCATCATCGATCGGCGTCTCGCACCACGGCCCCGGCGGTCGGGATCAAGGGGGGCATGATGAAGCCGAGCAGGGCGAAATTAATGCCTCACTGACCCAGGAGATATTCGATGAAGGCTATTCCGGGGCGATATTGTTCATGTGGCAGGACGAATGGTTTAAGAAAACATGGAATACGATGCCTTTTGAAATACCGGCAGACCGGCGGGCATTCTGGTTGAATGTGCTGACGAACGAGAAGATGTTCGGCGTTCTCGCCATGCAGCCGGGAAAAGAAGGGCAGATTTCCATTGACGGCGATTTGGCCGATTGGGATAAGCTTCCTGAGGGAGAGGTCAAACAGTGGGAAGGGACGGCCCCGGGCGTTAAGGGAATGAAGCTTACGCATGATGAAGCATACCTGTATATCGGGATGGAGCTTGAGGAAGCCTTCGATCCGGAAGATTCCAAGCTGTTCATCGGAGCGGATACGATTCCCGGCGGGGATATTCCCAAGAAGGAGCTTGCTGGAAGATCGCTTACAGGGGGCGAACTGGAGACGCTCATCCAGCTTGGTCAGGATGACGAATCCCAGGTAAGCATCGCGCCGTCCTATGATTTCCACAGCCGTTTGTACGGCAAGGACGGATATTGGATGCTGCCGGATAAACCGAAAGCCGGGAGCAAGGATGATCCGATCGTCCCAGGCGGCACGTTCCATGCCTGGAAGCTGGCGATCAGTCTGATGATGAACCCGCCGGACACACGGTTTGCACACCCGTTCATTGACGAGACGGTGGGCATGCTCAAGCGGGGCAGCAGTGATCCGGAGTCCCCGGATTTCAACTCTCTGACTGCTTGGCAGTCCAAGGACCGATTCGTGGAGATGCGCATTCCTTGGATGCTGCTGGGCTTCGGAGACCCTAGCTCTCTTCAGGTGGTCGATTACAGTCCGCTCAAAAATAAACGGGAGTTTTCGACCGTGACAACCGAAGGAATAAAACTTGCTCCATGGATCGCGAAGCGGTCGGAGCTTGACGGGTCGGCAGACCCTGCGGCGGACACCCGGGAGATCGATCTCGGGAAGATTCAGCCGTACACCTGGGAGCTGTGGGAAACGCCTGTGTACAGTGAGCGCTTGAAGCAAAGCTATTACGATATGCAGGAAATATTCACTCGTCTGCCTTAAGTTCTCGAGGGCGGCCAGATGCTAAATACAAAGAGGAGGCACTCGATTATGTTTTCAAATTTAGCCTTGGCCTACGGATTTATCTATGTTTGCCTTGGCCTGATTGCAGCCGGAATCATTGTGCTGTTCTACATGAAGATCAAGCATAATGCCGAGCAGCGGGAAATGGAGCATTATGCTGCCAAGCATCACGATTACTTTGTTTATGTTCAGGCCCATCTGCATGATGATATCAAGCTTGAGCTGCCGCCAGGGAAGCTGACCCGTGCCGAGCGCAGGGTCATCCAGGCGAAATTCATCGAATGGATCGAGCAGTTCAAGGGAGAAGCGAGGGAGAAGCTCCTTCACCTGTGCAGGGAAGCGGGCTTCGTGGAAGAGGATCTGCGGGCGTTGTCCAGCCCGCGCAAAGGACGCCGCATTGAAGCGGCGTACCGGCTCGGGGGTATGCGTGCCGAAGAGGCGGTACCGCAGCTTCAGCAGCTGATGAACCGGACCCGTTACGGACCGCAGACCATCATCTTGGCCAGAGCGATTGCCAAGAGCGCGAATGAGCAGCGGCAAATCCGTGAAATGCTGTCGCGGTTGCTGTCGTACGGCAAGGCCATTCATCATATGGCCGCCGACATTTTGCTTGAGACTCGGCTGGACGCTCCAAGCTTGATGCGCAAGCTGCTGGATGATCAGGACCCGGGACTCGTCAAGGTGGCGCTCGTTGCGATGTGGGGACAGGCTGTTCCGGCAGCCGTTCCTACATTGAACCGGCTGGTCGGCTCTGAGGAGAAGGATGTGCGGGCCGAGGCGGTAAAGCTGTATCTGGGCTCCAATCCGGCGCTTAAAGACGATACGATCGCTGCGCTCATGCGCGATCATGCCTGGGAGGTCCGGGCAGCGGCAGCCAAAGCGCTCGGAAGGCTTCATGCGGCCGGAAGCATTCCGCTACTGGCTGAGGCGCTGAAGGACGAGAACTGGCATGTCCGCAACAATAGTGCGGAAAGCTTGGCGATGCTGGGCGAGCAGGGCTTCGAAACGCTGTGCCAGGCCGCTCTTACGGGCACAGGTCCTGCGAGAGAGACGGCGCTGTACCGGATTGAACGGATCATGGCGAAGGAAGGCGACCATGAAGAGGTCGAGCAAATGGTGGCATTCAATAAGAAAAAGCTTGTTTATGACCGTTACTTCGGCATTCAACCAAGTAAACGGATCGGAACAGTTGCAGGAGTAGGAGGGGATTACACTGCTTAGGGATATCCTGCTCACTTACGGCACGGTGGCGATTTACTACGTCATGGCCGTCAGCGCGCTATATTTTGTAATAATTATGCTTTCTTTCAGAAACATCTGGGATATTTACAGACGGGCGTCCTATTCCAAATATAATACGCTCTCGGGGTCGGAGCTCGTCCCGTCGGTCTCGCTGCTGGTTCCTGCATATAACGAGGAGTTGACCATCACGGAGAACGTCCGCTGTCTCATGACGCTCAATTATCCGACCTATGAGGTAATCGTGATCAACGACGGCTCCTCGGACCGGACGCTCGATGTGCTGATTAAGGAATACGAGCTGACGCTGCTGCCTAATCCGGAAGTTCGCGGAAGGCTCGAGACCAAACCAGTGCGAGGGGTCTATTACAACCCGCAGTATCCGCATCTGTACGTCATCGACAAGGAGAACGGCGGCAAGGCCGATTCCTTGAATGCGGGCATTAATCTTTCACGTTACCCGCTCATTTCCTCGATTGATGCGGATTCCCTGCTGGAGAAGGATGCATTGATCCGAATGGCTCGGATGTACATGGAGAATCCGGAGGAGACGGTAGCCATCGGCGGCGACGTTCGGATCGCGAA
Source organism: Paenibacillus lactis (assembly GCF_017873605.1). Lineage (GTDB taxonomy): Bacteria > Bacillota > Bacilli > Paenibacillales > Paenibacillaceae > Paenibacillus_AQ > Paenibacillus_AQ lactis. The sequence goes on along the minus strand of NZ_JAGGKI010000035.1, from coordinate 12,874 downwards.
CGGCTGCGTGATCGAGAACGGAGCGGTCAAGAACGTATCCCTGCCGCGCAAAATGTGGCCGATGTTCCAATCGATCGAATATATGAAAGCCTTCCTGGGCGGACGGATCGGTTGGAGTCAGATCAATGGCCTGATTATCGTCTCCGGCGCCTTCGGCATGTTCCGCAAAGACTACGTAATCGCTGTAGGCGGCTACCGGGGCGGCTATCCCGGCGAGGATATGAACATCATCATCAAGCTGCACCGCTATATGCTTGAGAATAAAATCCGATACCGCGTCGCTTTTTGTCCGGAAGCGGTGTGCTGGACGCAGGCGCCGGACACGTACAACATTCTGTCCAACCAGCGCAAGCGCTGGGGACGCGGTAACCTGAAGAACATGATTGAGAACCGCGATATGGTATTCAATCCGAAGTACAAAGTCATGGGGCTCCTGACGATGCCCTACAACGTTATTTTTGAAGCGTTAAACCCTTACTTCAGAATTACGGGCCTTCTGGCTCTGCTTGGATATGTCATGCTGGATATGACCAATTGGCACGTGCTGCTGGTATTCGGATTGGTGAATTTCCTGAGTGGTTATCTGCTCAGCATCGGCGCACTCCTGCTTGAGGAAATCGCCTTCCGCCGCTACACGAAGCTGTCCGACCTGGTGAAAATGCTTCTGTTCTCGGCGCTGAAATTCGTCGGTTATCATCAACTGGGTGTGCTGTGGAGAGTACAGGGCCATATCCAATACCTGCAAAACAACAATTCATGGGGGACCATGACGCGGCAGAGCTGGAAAGATAAGAAGGAAGCGGCATGACATCAGGCCCAAAGTTCACATCAAAAAATAAAGAGAGGTGGGACTAGCAGTTATGTCTCAATCCGTAACATTGCAACGTGGACAGGCGGTTGATTTTTACGGCCGTCTGGAGGAGGAAGTGAGAGAACACCAAAGCGGCGCAGCCTTGCTGTTTCTGTACTGCGAAGGCCAGCCCGGAACGGAGTCCTGCGTTCAGCAATTCGTGGATCAGCTGCCGGGCGTGGAAACGGAGGTGCTTCGGGACGAGAGCACGGGCGTGCTTGCCGTCGTTATGCCGGGATTCACGCTCGATGCGGCCCACTATCAGGCGCTGCTGCTGAAGCAGCACTTGCAAAGCCGGCTTCAGCAGGCGGATCCGCGGATTACGCTGGCGGCCATACAGGAGGCGCCGTCGATGCAGACGATGAAGCAGATGGCTGAGACCGCGCGTCTCAGCATATCCTCCGACATTCATATATTCACGGAAGAGGATACAGGCGGCGCTCAAAGCCGCATCCTGATCGTGGATCAGGACAAAGCGGTTAGGGAATTTCTCCAAATTCGGCTTACGATGCAGGGTTATGAAACGCTGGAGGCCGTGGACGGTCTGGAAGCGTTGGAGCTCATCCCGAAATGGGAGCCGGATCTGGTGCTGACCGAGCTGAACCTGTATGGGATTGACGGCCTTCCGTTCATTCATCATATCCAGCAGCTTGATATGAAACATCCGCCCAAAATCGTTGTGCTGACGGAGAAGCGCGTCGAGCAAACGATTAGTCAATGCTTCCAGAGCGGGGTGGATGATTATGTGACGAAGCCATTCTCGCCGGTGGAGCTGGATGCCCGCATCCGGCGCTGCCTTCACTAAAGCGGGTGGACTTCAACGGTTCACTCACCGCAGGCGAAATGTTCATGGGAGCGGGAAATCGAGCTTTTTAGGCTGCAAGCTGCATCATTGCCGTGCCTCCCATAAGAAAGAGAGACCTACTGTATTTTTTTTGAGATCCTTCTAAATGAAGGATTTCAGGCAGACCGAACAGACTATACATCCGATGGAGGTTGAATGCTTGTGAACGAAGAATACGAAACTTTATTGAACGCCATTGAGAATAAAAAGGCGGTATTAGGTGTTGTGGGACTGGGCTATGTGGGACTGCCGCTGGCTGTAGAAATGGTCAAGCAGGGTTTCACGGTTGTCGGGATCGATCTTGATCCGAACAAGATTGACCGGATTTACCGCGGCGATTCGTATATTACCGACATTTCGTCAGAGGAGCTAGCCGCATGCATGGAGACCGGACGCTTCAAGCCGACGACCGACTACAGCATGATCGCGGTGATCGACGCAGTCAGCATCTGCGTACCGACTCCGCTCAGCGAAAACCAGGACCCGGATACGTCTTATATTACGATGGTGGTCGATCAAATCAAGCGATTCATGAAACCTAATCTGCTCATTACGCTGGAGAGCACAACCTATCCGGGAACGACGGAGGAGCTGATCCAGCATGAGATCGAGAAGCTCGGGTTCAAGGTCGGCAAGGACTTTTACCTGTGCTTCTCGCCGGAGCGGGTGGATCCCTCCAACAGCAAGTTCAATACGCGGAATACCCCGAAGGTGATCGGCGGCACGACCGAAGCTTGCCTTAAGCTGGGCGTTGCGCTTTACCGTCAGTATGTCGAGACGGTGGTTCCGGTCAGCAACCCGAAAGTAGCCGAAATGTCGAAGCTGCTGGAGAATACGTTCCGCAGCGTGAACATTGCCTTCGTGAATGAGATGGCGATGATGTGCGACCGGATGGGGATCGATGTCTGGGAAGTCATCAATGCCGCCGCTACGAAGCCGTTCGGATTCATGCCGTTCTACCCGGGACCGGGCATCGGCGGACACTGCATTCCGCTAGATCCGATGTATCTGTCCTGGAAGGCGAAGGGCTTCCGCTTCTACAGCAAATTCATCGAGCTGGCCCAATCGACCAACGACAATATGCCTTACTACGTCATCAACAAGACGGCAACGATACTGAACGAATATGCGAAATCGGTCAAGCGCTCCAACATTTTGCTGCTGGGCATGGCCTATAAACCGGATATCAGCGACCTGCGGGAGTCACCGGGGCTTGAGGTATATGAGCTGTTCAAGGAAAACGGGGCCAAGGTGGAGTACTACGATCCGTACGCCAGCAGCTTTGTCGACAAGAACGGGGTGACGGTCCGCAGCGTGGAATACGATCTGGCCAGATTCCGCAGCTACGATTGCATCGTGCTGATCACGAATCATAGCAAGCTGGACTACGGCACCATTGCATCCCTTGGTGTTCCGATTCTGGATACGCGAAATGCGTTTAAGGATTACGCGCGTCCGCATATCTATAAAATCGGCCATTCCGTCCAGCATGTGACCGAGCCGGACGAAGCGGTTCTGATCTAAAGACATCGAAAGGAGAGGAATGAGGTTGAACCACGCAAAAGCAAAGTACGGCATCCTTGCGGTCCTCATCGGTCTTTTGCTGCTGATCCTCTTTCTTCCCCATTCCGAGAAGGTGAATCAGAACAAGGCGACCTGGCTGTGGGATGCAAGTCTGATTCGGAACGAGACGGAGGAAATTGTCGCGTTCAGCGTGAATCACGGAATAACGACGATCTTCCTGCAGATCCAGCAGGATGTGCAGGAGGAGGAGTATCGCCGCTTTATATCGGCGGCATCGCGTCAGGGCATCCAGGTTCACGCGCTGGACGGCCACCCGGAGTGGGCTTACGAAAACGGCCGCGAAGAAGGGCTTAAGCTGTTGTCTTGGCTTGAGGCCTACAACCAAGCAGCCTCGCCGGAGGAGCGGTTTCAGGGTGTGCAGCTGGATGTGGAGCCTTACGTGCTGAAGCGTTGGGATCGCGAGCAGGCGCAGGTGGTGAAGGAGTGGAGCGCCAACCTGGAAGCCTGGGTGCAGGAGGCCGAGCGCATCGCCCTTCCCCTTAGCGCGGCGGTTCCTTTCTGGCTGGATTCCGTACCGGGGCCGGAAGGCAATCAAGCGGGCTCTTTCAGCCGCTGGATGATCGAGCGTACGGATTCGATCGCAATCATGGCTTACCGTGACAGCGGCGAGCAGATGTACGAGCTGTCCAAGGAGGAGCTGGAGCAGGCGGATGAGCTTGGCAAATCGGTTTGGATCGGGATGGAGCTTGCCAATACGGATGAAGGAGAGCATCTCACCTTCTATGCCAAGAGCCGGGGAGAAATGGAGGACGAAGCGAAACGGGCCGCCTCGCTCGGAAGCGAGCATCCGTCATTTGCCGGCATCGCGGTCCATCATTATCAGGCTTGGGTGCACAAGAACATGGCGATGGCTGAGGATGAGCAGTAGAGAGGCAACTATCCGGACATTCATCCCTTGCTCCGATCCGTGAATAATAGGCTTTGATTCTCGACGATAAAAGATTTGCATCAATGAACCGGAAGCGGTATGTTAATGATTGAGACTTCGTGTTTCGCAAAGACACCTTCGACGTCTTCATAGACGGGCGAAGGTGTTTTTTTGTTTCTAATTTTTTTGTTTCTATATTATTTGTTCTCTATAACCAGCTGCGGATACCGTCAAAATCGATGCGCTACGAAAAAAATCCTGGGGGATTTGAGTCGCTGCCAAAATTTTTCGAAAAAAATTTTTTTGAACGGATAAAGTGGGTGGAGACGCGGATTACGGGCCGATAGCGGCTTTCCTTCGACCTATGGCGTCCTTCTGCATATTCCGACTTATTCAGATTTTATTTAGAGTGCCTCTATATACTGATCAATGGCATGCGGCTGGATCGATCAACTATCGCTCGCAAAAGAACAGGTGAAGCGGGATTTTCATGTCGAGTTTCTTTGAAAATGAAAGTAATTGATGAAAAAAATTGAGAAAAGCTGTCGCAATTAGAAAAAATAATCTATATTCTAATTAGGAAATTAGAAGGGAGACTAAGGTCCCGCAATGAATAGAAGGAGTATAAATATGAATGGAATATCTACAAAATCACGGGCCGTGTTACGCAGTATCCTGATCGTCGTCGTTCTGTCGCTGCTGCCTGCGTGCAGCCTCTTCGGAGGATCTGCTGCAACCAAGGAGGAGCCCGGCCCGGTGGAGCCTGCAGCCAAGGTCGAACGGTTCACCGGCGAGAAAAGCCGGGAGATCGATTTCGTGTATACGGCGCGAAAAGAGCTGTCCTTGACCTTTAACGGCATGGGGGACAAACAGACGATGCAGGCACTGCTGAACGAGCTCGACACATACAATATCAAGGCGACCTTTTTTCTTCCCGGGATGAGAGTCGCGGAGGAGCCTGATATCGCGAAGGAGATTTTGGCCAGAGGACATGAGATCGAGAACAATACGCTCAACGCGCTCGACATGAGCAAGCTCGATTATGACGGGGTGTATAAGGAGATTCATCTGGCGAACGATGTGATCCAGCGCGAAACGGGCGTTCAGCCGAAGTATATTCGGACCCGTTCCGGCGACTACCCTGAGGATGTCCCGCTGGCGGCCGCGCATCTGGGGATGAAGGCCGTCGTAAGCTACAACATTAATCCGAAGGATCGCAACATGCAAGGTGCTAAAGAGCTTGGCGAGTATATCGCAAGGTATATGTCCAGGGGCGGAATTATTTCGCTGAACACGGACATCAATCCGGAAGTGGTCGGTTCCGTGAAGTATATTGCCGAGGCTGCCGGCGACATCGGGTATTCGCTTGTAACACTGGACGAGCTGGTGAACAACGGCGGCGTACGGAAGCCACTTGAGCAAATTCCGGGCTACGACGCGGCCAAGATCAATCCTGATTATAAAAATTCGAAGTACGAGCTGGTCTACAAAGCTGATACGAATCGCAAAGAGGTGGCGCTGACGTTTGACGACTTTGGCAGCGACAAAACGGTGACCAAGATTCTGGACATCCTGGAGGAGCATGATGTCAAGGCAACCTTCTTCCTCCGGGCCAAGGGCGTCGAGTCCAACCCGAACCTGGCCCGGGCCATGGTGGAGGGCGGACATGATGTAGCCAACCATTCCTACAGCCATCCTGTTGTAACTACCCTTACTCCAGAGGAACTGCAAGAGGATGTCGTCAAAGCTCACCAAGTCATCACGGAAGCCATTCAGGAGCAGCCTGTCATGCTGTTCCGGCCGCCGACGGGCGTCGTTGACGATATCCGCGCCAAGGCGCTGGCGGCAACCGGATACCCGGTCATCGCCATGTACGATGTCACGACGCTGGATTGGGACGTGAGCAACAGCGCGGACGACATCGTACACGGAGTCATGACGAAGACGGAGCCGGGAAGCGTCATCCTGCTCCATATGCTCGATGATATCCATACGATCGAAGCACTGCCAAGGGTGCTCGAAGGGCTCAAGGAGAAGGGCTATACGTTCGTGAAGATGGCGGACATGATCCAGGAATAACAATTTGCAAAATGGGGATGGAGTATAATGGAAATTTATCAGAAGATTGCGGACCGTGTTGATAAATTGGCGGTGGTGGGGCTCGGATACGTCGGGCTGCCGCTGGCCGTGGCCTTTGCCAAGAAGGTCGACGTTATCGGCTTCGACCTGAATTCGGAGAAGGTCATGCAGTACCGAAACGGCATCGACGCGACCGGGGAACTGGAGCTTGAGCTGGCTGGATGCACGGCGGAGTTTACAGCCGATCCGGATAAACTGAAGGAGGCCCGCTGTTTCATCGTGGCGGTCCCGACACCGGTCAAGAGCGGGAACGTGCCCGATCTGAAATTCGTGCGCGATGCGAGCCGTTTGATCGGCCGCGTGCTGGCACCGGGATCGATCGTTGTGTATGAATCGACCGTCTATCCGGGGGTCACCGAGGACGTGTGCATCCCGATCCTGGAAGAGGAGTCGGGGCTTGCCTTCGGAACGGATTTCAAGGTCGGCTACTCTCCGGAGCGCATCAATCCGGGGGATCGGGTGCATCGGCTGGAGAATATCGTAAAGATCGTGTCGGGCAGCGACCCGGAAGCGCTGGAGACGGTAGCCCGGCTCTACGAGCTGATTATCGAGGCAGGCGTGCACCGGGCCGAGAGCATCAAAGTCGCTGAGGCGGCCAAGGTGATCGAGAATGCCCAGCGGGACATCAACATCGCCTTCATGAACGAGCTGTCGATGCTGTTCAACGAGATGGATATCGATACGAACGCCGTACTGCGGGCAGCCGGGACAAAGTGGAATTTCCTGCCGTTCCGGCCCGGGCTGGTCGGCGGACACTGTATCGGAATCGATCCGTACTACCTGACTTACAAAGCAGAGGATACCGGGTATCATTCAAAGATTATTTTGGCCGGAAGGCATATTAACGACGGCATGGGCAAATACATCGCGCAGCAGGTTATCAAGCTGGCCGTTCAGAAAGGGCTGGACATTAGCCACGCCAAGGTGGCTGTGCTGGGGCTTACCTTTAAAGAGGATTGCCGCGATATCCGCAACTCCAAGGTGATCGATATTATCCGGGAGCTGCAGGACTACGGCGTGCAGCCGCTGGTGGTCGACCCTTGCGCCGATGGCAAGCAAGCCTATAAGGAATACGGGATCGAGCTGACCGCCCTGGAAGAGCTGCATGATATTCAGGTTGCGATCGTAGCGGTTGCGCACAGCGAGTTCAAGCAGCTTGGAATTACGGAGTACACCGGGATGTTCGGCTCCGGCCAAGCAAACATCATGATTGATGTAAAGGGCATTTATCCGAGAAGTTTATTCGAGAATAACGGCTTCCATTACTGGAGCCTGTGACGATGGATGGGAGAGCTCAATGTTGAAATTTAGAAAAAAAGACAAGAGGATCAAGGAGGTTCTGACGGAACCCCGAGCCGACCGCCGTACCCTGTCCTACGTGCCCGATCCTGAACAGATCCGGATAACCGCCGACCGAAGAGGCAAGCATGCGATGAAGAACGGGAACGAGGGAGCCGATCCGGATTACCTGAACCAGCTGCGAACCCTCAGCCTGCGCTATGTCGCCGAGTTCGATGTGTGGATTTTTCCTGGCGGACAGGGGCGAAAAGCAGCCATTCAAGGGACCTCTTCAGACATATCGGCCACAGGCATGCTGTTGAAGCTGCCTGCAGCTAATCCTGCCGTTAAAGTCGGGGACAAAGTGCGGGCGAAATTCCGAATTCCACCCGGCGCCATGCCCGAAGGGTTTGAATCGGGCGTCCATATCGACGCTACCGTCGTCCGTACCTTCGTAGACACGACTGGCGGGGGCCAAGTCCACATGCTGGCTATCGAATTCGATAAGCCGCTGACGGAATACATGAAGCGCAAGCGCTGGGGCTACTCCGTATACTCAGCCAGCGCGCTGCTGCTGGGAGCCGTGCTCTTCATCATGCTCATGCGGGCGGAGAGCATCATCTATTTCAAATATAATATGGTCCTGTATTTGTACAGCTTGATCGCCGCGCTGTTTCTTCTGACCCGGTATCTGTTCGGCGCGCTTTACCGGGATGTGCCGATCAATCCGGAATATACGCCGGGCGTGTCGATCATCATCCCATGCTTTAACGAGGCGGAATGGATCAAGCGTACGATCCTCAGCTGCATGAATCAGGATTATCCGGTCGATAAGCTGGAGGTCATTGTCGTTGACGACCGGTCGACGGACCAGTCTGTGGAGCAAATCGAGGAGATGATTCAGCTCATCCATAACGAAGCGGAGCGGTACTCGACCCGGGACAGGCTCACGTACACGGTTCTGCCTGAAAATGCTGGTAAGCGGGTCGCGCTGGTGAAGGGCGTGGAGATGGCCAAGCATGATCTGGTCGTGTTCGTCGATTCGGACAGTTTCCTTGACCCGTCGGCGATTCGCCATCTCGTGCAGCCGTTTCAGGATCCGAAGATGGGCGGCGTTGCCGGCCGGACCGACGTCGAGAACAAGTATACGAATGCCATTACCAAGCTGCAAACGGTTCGTTATTATATCGCGTTTCGGATCATGAAGGCAGCGGAGTCGTGGTTTGACAGCGTAACCTGCCTGTCCGGACCGCTGTCCTGTTACCGGAAAGAGCTGATCCTCCAGCATGCGGACGCGTGGCTTAACCAGAAGTTTCTGGGGCGTCCGGCTACGTTCGGGGATGACCGGAGCATGACGAACTTCATTTTGAAGACGCATCGTACGACCTACCAGGATTCGGCGATTTGCTCGACGATCGTGCCTTCCCGGACAAAGGTGTTCCTGAAGCAGCAAATGCGCTGGAAGCGCTCCTGGCTGCGGGAATCGCTGCGGGCCGGAGGATTCATTTGGCGCAAAGAGCCGTTTATGGCCCTGTTCTTTTATATCGGCTTGATCGTGCCGATCGCCGCGCCGGTCGTCGTTGTATATAACCTGATGTATGTTCCGATTGTTCACGGGATTTTCCCGGGGACCTTCCTGATGGGACTCCTGATGATGGCCCTGCTTATGAGCCTCGCGCATCTGCTGCTCCGGAAGAGCAGGCTGTGGGTGTTCGGCTTCGTGTTCTGCTTGTTCTATGAGTTCGTGCTGTTATGGCAAATGCCGGTCGCCTGGTTCACGTTCTGGAAATCGACCTGGGGCACGCGGGAAACGCCGCAGGACGTCGAGGCGAAGCTGAAGAAGGAAGCGCGCAGGCGCAAAGGCAAAAAATTCGGACTGCCGCAGTAAAGGCAGCTGCCGATGTTGAAATGAGGATGGCGCAAAAATGAGTAAGAAGCGTAACCCTGCCCTCAACGTTAAGAGGAAAAATCGCAGGAAAGTCATAAAGGTCATCGGCCAAATCATACTCCTGGCGGTGGCGGCCGTCGTTTTGGTCAACGCGGTCTTCGACCTTCAAACCTACCAGGAGCCGGATAAGTCAAAATGGCGCCAGGACAAAGGCTTCATCGCCTTGTCCTACTTCGGAGTCGGCCGCAGCGGAACGTCCAAGCTGGTGTCGCAAGACCAGCTGGACGCCCAGCTCAAGGCGCTGCACGATCAAGGCTACGAGACGATCTCGCAGCAAGACGTGATCGATTATTACGAGAAAGGCGCGCCGCTGCCGGATAAAGCACTGTTCCTGTCGTTTGAAGACGGACGGAACGATTCCGCGTTGTTCGCGCAGCCGATTTTGGAGAAATACAATTTCAAAGCAACCTTCTTGTCCTATGCGGACAAAATGGGCAACAGCGAACGAAAATTCCTGCAGCCGAAGGACATGCTGAAAATGACCCGGACCGGCTATTGGGAGCTTGGGACGAACGGTTACCGCCTGAGCTATATTAATATTTTCGATGAGGACGGCCACTACATGGGCGTCAAGGACGAAAAGGATTTGACCGACAAATCGAACGTGGAGTATTACAACCATTATTTGATGGATTTTATCCGCGACGAGAATATGATTCCGCTCGAGAACCGCGTGGAGATGGAAGCGCGGATCGGCGCCGATTATGCGGCGATGCGCGACGTGTACAGCAGCAAGCTCGGTTACGTGCCGGGCGTCTATATGATCATGCATGCGAATGCCCTTGGCGAAGGGATGAATGCGCTGGTGGACAAGGCGAATACAGAGCAGATCCGCCAAACGTTCACCATGAATTTCAGCCGCGAGGGGACGGCGATGAACGACAAGCAGGGCGATCTGTACAACTTGACGCGTGTCCAGCCGGCGCCTTACTGGTCCACCAACCATCTGATCATGAAGCTGCGCAAGGATTCGGGGCAGGATATGACGTTCGTGACAGGCGACGAAAAAGAGGCAGCCCGCTGGGCATTGGAGAGCGGAGCGGCCGAATTTGACGGCAGCCGCATCACCGTAACCTCTCCTCCATCCGCGGAGGGACGCATTCGGCTTAGCCAGGATCCCGGCGCTGATACGACCGTAACGGCCAACCTGCTCGGCAACGTGGTCGGGCGGCAATCGATCTATGTTCGTTTGGACGAGCAGGAAGAATCGTTCCTGCGGCTTGTTCTGGAAAATAACGTGCTGCGGATAGAACAAAAAGCACCGGGCCAAGAGCCGGAAGAGCTGTTCGAGCAGACGCTGCCAGACGTGAAATGGGGCGAAGAGGACTTAAGGTTCGATAAAGCATCCGTATACACGAAGGAGCAGACTTTATCAGGGGATCGGGACGATGATGAAGAATATCCGATCAATATTCTCGGCAACAGGAAGCTTGAGATGACGGCACTGGGCGATACGCTAAAGGTTAGTATTGACGGCCAGGTTATCCTTGACAATCAGACGGTGGACAGCGCAATCCGTGGAGGAGGTGTGGCTCTGGGATCGATGTATCATGAGCAGAACAAAAAGGATGACATTTATGACGGGATCTTCGAGAACGTAACGGTAACTGCCATGGACGCGGATGGCGGCAAGGACGTACGGTATACGAACAAGCCTTCAGGCCTGGAAGGCGTCGTTTGGCGCGTTCGCCGGGCATTCGATACGGCTGTGAATTGGGCAATCGAAACTTTCTAAATGGATCGAGCCGTTGAAATCTTCTTAAGTGAGATCCAGGAGGTAGTGACACCCCAGGTGAAGTTTAGGCGGTCAACACACTCTAGATGGAGAGACCAGGTGGTCGGGACATCCTAGGTAAGATCATAGATGGACGAGACACTCTAGATGAGAGATCCAGATGGACAAGACATCCTGTGTGAGACCGGTCGAGGCTTCTTGAGTAAGACCCGGTCTGTTAAGGCACTCAGGTGAGTTTAGATGACCCAGAACATCCTAGATGAGCTCCAGATGGATGGAACATGATCAGAAGGTGGCGGTAATTATGAGCCTCAACAAAAAATGGATCTGGGCGGCGGCCGTCACTGTTCTCGCTGCTGCGTTTTTTCTGTGGCGCGAATGGAGAAGCGGAGCGGATGAACCGCCGCCACAGCCGTCGTCCGGGATTCGCCTGTCCGCGTGGATTGCGGATTGGCAGTGGAAGCCCGGGGTGCTAGATCTGGAGCAGCTTGGCGGGAGCGTCAAGGAGCTTAGCATGTTCGCGGCTTATTTTAATCACCGGGATGAGCTTCATTTTACGGAACAGTACGGGGAGGCGCTGCCTGAAGTCCGAGAGGCTGCGGCAGCAGCCGGCGTGGAGCGCATGCTGCTGACCATCGTCAATGATCGGTTTGGCGAGGATGGAACGGCGATTCAGAAGGACCCGGACCTGGTGTCAAGGCTCGTAGCTACGGACACGGCACGGGAGGCGCATATCAATCAGATCGTCGAGACGGCGAAGGAATCCGGATTCGGCGGGGTAGAGATCGACTACGAGAAGGTTCATAAGCGTGATCTTGGCAAGCTGACTTTGTTCTATGGCGAGCTGTACGAGCGCCTTCAGGCAGAAGGATTGAGCCTTCGCATCGTGATCGAGCCCGGCATGAAGACGGAAGGATTGGATTTTCCGGAGGGGCCATCTTATGTCATGATGGCCTATAATCTGTACGGCGGCCACAGCGGGCCGGGACCGAAGGCCGACCACCGGATGATCCGGAATTTAGCCGACAAGCTGCGCCGGTTTCCCGGAAACACCTCCTTGGCGCTGTCGGTGGGAGGATTCGATTGGCCGGATGGCGGCAAGGTCGTCTCGCTGACCGAGAAACGGGCAGCCGAGCTGGCGGCCTCAAGCTCCGCCGCTCCGCAAAGGGATGCCGATAGCGGCGCTTTGCACTTCGAGTATACGGACGATGCAGGTGTCCGTCATACCGTGTGGTATGCGGACGGGACCACGCTTGCAGGCTGGATGGCAACGGCGATGAGCGCCGGCATTTCGGACATCGCTATATGGCGTCTGGGCGAGCTCGAGCCCGATACGCTGAAGCGGTTGAGGGAGGAGGCGGGCAGTTGATCAGCTTGAAGGAGCATCGAAAGGCGTGAACAAGTCCCTCTTAAGGACTTGTTGAGCCAAAGTAGCAGGCAAAAGGCCGAGCAAGTCCTTTTTGAGGACTTGTGGAGCCAAAGTAGCAGGTAAACGTCAGAACAAGTCCTTTTTTGCAGCTAGAATAAAAAGTAGACACCCCTTAGTGATAAAACGATAATGAAACAAAGCAGACGAGAGGGTGTCAAAAAAAATGAGTGGCAATAGACAACATTACAACGAGACATTT
>NZ_JAGGKI010000034.1 GCF_017873605.1 Paenibacillus lactis | reverse complement strand
GTCGTCCGCTCCATTTGCGCCCTTAGCTCAGCTGGATAGAGCGTTTGACTACGAATCAAAAGGTCGGGAGTTCGAATCTCTCAGGGCGTGCCATTGATTGATGTGCGCATTCATCATGAATTAACTTAATGATTATCCTTACGCCGGTGTGGCGGAATTGGCAGACGCGCGCGACTCAAAATCGTGAGGGAAACCGTGGGGGTTCGAGTCCCTTCACCGGCATTTTAAATAACGGGACGTAGCTCAGCTTGGTAGAGCACCTGGTTTGGGACCAGGGGGTCGCATGTTCAAATCGTGTCGTCCCGATTGAAACAAGGACCATTTTCAGAATTTCTGAAGATGGTCCTTTTGTCGTTGCGCACTTTCGGTACAAGGGATGTCTGAATAATTTGGCAGCCTTGCGGTCACAATATGAAAAACATTGAATAGAAGGGGATAACCTTGAGTGTTTTTCAATTCCTAAGAAAAGTGTTCCGCAAACGACGGAGACGCTGGAGACGGGCCATCTGGTCCAGTTCGATCCTTGCAGCGGCCATGATCTTCATTTGGTCTGGCCAGACGCTGAAGGATCAAATGAATATGCTGCTCACCGATAGCCGCGGTGAAAAACCGCTCGCGCTCGAGACGATGCATTATTTGCAGATGGAAGAAGAGAAGCAAGAAGAGCGGACTTCCGAGCAGAGAAAGTTTATGCAGGAACTGAACGCATCAAAGGGGAAGAAGAAAGTACATCTGCGCACTACCTATGTATGCGGGGTTGAAGAGCAGAATATCGGGCGCCTGAATGCAGACGGCATCTATGAACTGATGAATAAAAACCCATTATGGCAGGGCCGCCTGGATGACAAAGGGGAAGTTTGGCTGGAGCAAACGGTATCCGATCTCTCCCCCAACTGCAAGAAGCAAGCGTACATGAGCGTGGATGCAAGCGGAAATTTAACTTTGTTTGAGGGACCTCCCGAAGAAGAGAAGGTTCTCCGCACCTTTTTCCAATTAGATATCGGTTCGATGGAGTCCTCCTTGCCAAAGGATGTCATCCAGCAGCTTCAGGAGGGGATCCGGATTCAGGATATGGATGAATACAACAGCGTCTTGTCGACGTTTAGTGATTATGCGCGGGATATGGCTGAAAATGTGATGAAGCCCAGCTCCTGAGCGAATCCGGGCGAACCGGGTCGACCGTTTTTCGACAATGCCACATTTTTGCTGCTCTATTGTTACACCGCAACACCGCAACTGTCTGGTGCTGATCTGCACCGGGCAGTTTTTCTTTTTCAGTTGCGCGCAGCAGGCCATGCGGTCAAGAACGGAGCGCAATTTATCCGCCCACAAGCCTAATAGAAGCCTCCCTTAAAAAAGGAATCATAAGCTTAGGGTAACAATGTGAAAATAGGCACAAGAAAAGGTTCAAAGTTTTTCCTCAACTAAAGGTCGATCTTTTGTTATAATGGGAGAACGATACATATGTTCGCTTCATCAGAGGAGAGGTTAGTATTGCGTATTTTAGGCATTGACCCGGGGATTGCCATCGCTGGCTTCGGGTTTATTGATAAGACGGGGAGCAAGGTGTCGCCGGTGCAGTACGGCTGTATCCAGACCGAAGCGCATACGCCCGAAGAGGAAAGACTTCATCAGGTTTATGAGGGCATGCTGCAGTTGATTGATAAATATGAGCCGGAAGCCGTGGCTTTCGAGAAGCTTTTTTTTAACCGGAATGTAACGACGGCGATGACGGTATCCCAAGCAAGAGGCGTGCTCATTCTCGCAGCCGTTCAGCGGGGACTCCCCATTGCCGAGTACACGCCTATGCAGGTTAAGCAGGCGATTGTAGGCTATGGGAAGGCGGAGAAGAAACAGGTACAGGAGATGGTAAGGATGTACCTGAAGCTTGCGAGCATACCGAAGCCCGACGACGTGGCTGATGCGCTTGCTGTCGCTATATGTCACGCCCATTCCTATACGTTAAATTCCAGATTAAACGAGGTATTGCGAAAATGATTGATTTTTTACGTGGACAAGTCGTCCATCTCGAGAGTGAATATATCGTGCTGGATGTGCATGATGTAGGGTATCGCATCTTCTGCCCGAACCCGTATGCCTTCGCCAAAATGGAAGGAGTCGTCACGGTGTATACCCACCATCATGTACGCGAGGATGCGATTCTGCTGTTCGGCTTCCCGACACGGGAAGAGCAGCGGTTATTCCGCAAGCTCATCGAAGTATCCGGCATCGGCCCGCGGGTGGCGCTCGGAATATTGGGCGGCGGCTCGCCGGATCATGTGGTATCGGCCATCTTCCAAGAGAATATTTCATTTCTGATCAAGCTGCCGGGCATCGGGAAGAAGACCGCCCAACGCATGATTTTGGATCTGAAGGACAAGCTGGACGGCTTCAGCGATGCCGCCATGGCGACAGGACTGTTCGCCCTGCAGCAGGAGCAGCCGGAAGAAAGCGGTTCGGCTTGGACAGAAGCCCGCGAGGGGCTGAAGGCGCTCGGGTACACGGACAGCGAACTGGATAAAGTATGGCTGAAGATTAAGGATTCCATAGGCAGCGGAGAATCGGTCGATGTATTGATGAAACGGGCACTGCAGCAGCTGTATGCCGGTTAATAGCGTCGTCTGCAGGAGAGGAGTTTAACTTAAGATGGACGATCGAATTATTACTGCGAATTTAATGATGGAGGACCAGGCGGTAGAGCTCAGCCTGCGTCCCCGGTATTTGGCCGAATATATCGGACAAAATCAGGTAAAAGAGAATTTGAAAATCTATATCGAGGCAGCGAAGATGCGCAAGGAAGCGCTGGACCATGTGCTGCTGTACGGTCCCCCGGGACTGGGGAAAACAACCCTTGCGAACATTATCGCCAATGAGCTTGGCGTAAATCTGCGTACGACCTCGGGACCCGCCATCGAGCGTCCCGGCGATTTGGCTGCCCTTCTTACGAATCTGCAGGAGGGCGATGTTCTTTTTATCGACGAAATCCATCGGTTGCATCGGACGGTCGAGGAGGTCATGTATCCGGCAATGGAGGATTTTGCGCTGGACATCATGATCGGCAAAGGGCCGAGCGCACGCTCGGTCCGGCTGGATTTGCCGCCCTTCACGCTCATAGGCGCCACCACGAGAGCAGGATTGCTCTCCGCCCCGCTGCGCGATCGCTTCGGGGTTGTCAGCCGGCTGGAATTTTACACGGTGGATGAGCTAAGTTATATCGTGTCCCGCGGCGCGGACATTTTAGGTATCGAAATATTAGGGGATGCCGCAGAGGAAATTGCCCTTCGTTCGCGGGGGACGCCGCGGATTGCAAACCGGCTGCTGAAGCGGGTCCGCGATTTCGCACAGGTACGAGGCGACGGGATGATTACGACCGACATAGCAAAGGAAGCGCTGAGAATGCTGCAGATCGACCCGATGGGGCTTGATCTGATCGATCATAAAATGCTTCATGCCATGATCAAGAGCTTCCGCGGCGGGCCGGTCGGCCTGGATACGATCGCGGCTACGATCGGCGAAGAGAGCCAGACCATCGAGGACGTGTACGAGCCGTATCTGCTGCAGATCGGGTTCCTGCAGCGTACACCGCGGGGGCGGGTCGTGACACCGAACGCATACCATCATTTAGGCATCCCGGTTCCGGAGGATCGCCGTTAGAAGTTTTTGGACAATAGCTTATCATTCTATCCTTACAGCTCCAGGAGGTTTGTAGACATGAATATAAAGGGGAAGAAGTCATTTCTCCGCAGAACTGCCGCAGGCATGGCGGCAGCTGCTCTTGCCGCAAGCATTTGGGCCGCACCTGCCGCGCACGCTGCCGCCCCGTCACTTGACACGATTCGGGTAGCGATGTTCCTGGATCTTGGAAGCCAGTACAGATCCACAGTGAATGCCGTTACCCTGCAATCCGAGGAGGCCCTGACGGTTGCATTAGACAATGCCGGAGCCCAGGACGCGATGACAAGCATACCGGCTAACCAACAAACGCGCATGAGCGTCGATTCTTACCGGGTGAAGGTACTGGAGACGACAGATTGGAAAACGGCTGCCGAAGCCGCCAAAAAGCTGCAGGCAACGAGCGATAAACCAATGCTGTTTGTGGACGGCAAGGTGTACAAGCTGTATACGGGCATGTATGCATCGGAGAAGGCTGCATCCGATGCGGCAGCGAGAACAGCCAAGACGGCGGCTGCCCATTTGAACGGTCAGACCCCTTCGGTACGAGGCGGACTCCATCTGTCCGCAGGCTCCTTCGCAACGGAAGCGCAGGCGGAAGCAGCGCGTGCAGCCTATGCTGCTGCCGGCGTTGACGCATTTAACGTCATGACCCAGGCAGGTTATGAGGTCTGGGTCGGGGAGGCTGCCAATGCATCGGCTTTGGCCGCTGTCCAGCAGCAAGCCGCTGCTGCAGCGCCAAATCCCCTTGTTGAGACGAATACCAAGACCCCGGGATTGATCCTCCGCAGGGACGCCGGTCTGAACCTGGCGGCTGCTCAAGAAGTTCAGCACTTTATGCTGTCAGGTGAGCTGGCCACGCTCAAGGTGTCGGGGACAGCGGGCACCGGAATCCATGTGAAAGAACGTTCCGACCGAACTTACCGCGGAGCGATGGAGATCGGCAAGAAGAACGGGCAATTGTATTTGGTTAATGAGCTGCCGTTCCAGCAGTATCTATATTCGGTGGTAGGAGCCGAAGTGCCTTCCTCATGGGGGGCCGAGGCTTTGAAGGCACAAGCCGTTGCCGCAAGAACCTATGCGCTGTTCCAAGGAACCAAGTTTGAGGTCGCCAATGTCGTCGATACAACGCTGAGTCAGGCTTACTACGGTACGGCCTACGAGTATCCGAGCGTCGTGCAGGCGGTGGACGCCACTGAGGGAGAAGTCGTCATGAAGGACGGCAAGCTGGTCGAGACGGTGTTCTCCTCCAACGCGGGAGGCATGACCTCTGACCCTGCAGAGGTATGGGGCAATGCCAACAATGTATTCGCGGCAGTCGAGAGTCCGGGCGATACGTCGGCACAAGCCGCGTTGAAATCGTGGTACCACGTTCTTCTGCCCAGCGGGCTCACGGGCTATGTCCGGGAAGATAACGTGAAGGAGACAGGCAGCAAGACTGCTGCAGGCCTCCCTTATATGACCGTTACGTCTAAGGACACGAATGTGCGTCCGCTGCCCCTGATTCAATCCGATGCTAAGCCTGTAGCCCAAATGAATCCGGGCGATACGGCGGTCGTTCTGGACAAGGTGGCGGAATCGAACAGCTATGCGTGGATTCGGGGCCCGTTCACGTCCGAGCAGCTGCTGGCTTCGCTGAAAGGGAAGACGTCTAGCGCCCTCCCTTCAGCCATAACGTCGCTGACGGTGACCGAGCGCGGTCCTTCAGGCCGGGTTTTGTCCGTCAACGCCAATGGCCAGCAGCTGGATGTGAAGTACCCGGATGTGTACCGTTCGGCATTTAACGGATTGCCCAGCACCTTGTTTGATATTGAACCGACCGGAAGTTATACTGTATTGAGCGCGAATGGTGCAGAATCAACGGTTTCGTCCGGAGAGAGCGTTACGGTTGTCTCAGGCAACGGAAGCGCCAGCGTAAAGGGCGCCGGTACCGTTATTTTGAGCGGTGAAGGACAAGCCAGAGCCGTTGACAGCAAGGCTGGCTTTAAATTTACGGGCAAAGGGAACGGCCACGGCCTGGGCATGTCCCAATGGGGCGCCAAAGGAATGGCGGATCAAGGGTATGATTATAAGCAGATCCTGCAACACTATTACCGCGACACGATTATTACGAAGGAATGACCGATCATGAATGTGGATTTATACGATTTTGAATTGCCGGAGCGTTTGATTGCGCAGACTCCCTTAAAGGAACGCAGCGCTTCCCGGCTTCTTGCCTTGAATAAAGAGGATGGAGCGATGTCCCACGGGACCTTTGCCGATATCGTTGGTTTTCTGAATCCGGGTGACACCCTCGTTCTTAACGATACCAAGGTCATCCCCGCCCGATTGTTCGGCGAGAAAGAGGAGACGGGTGCGAAAGCTGAGGTGCTGCTTCTGAAGAACCTTGGGGAAGACCGCTGGGAAGCGCTTGTCAAGCCGGGCAAGAAGCTGAGACGGGGAAGCACGATCTCCTTCGGAAACGGGAAGCTCAAAGCCGTTATTGAAGAAGAGGGGGAAATGGGCGCTCGGACGCTTCGATTCACCTATAAAGGAATTTTCCAGGAGATCCTGGATGAACTGGGCCAGATGCCGCTGCCTCCTTACATTAAGGAGAAGCTCGATGACCGTGACCGGTATCAAACCGTGTATGCCCGGAATGAAGGCTCCGCGGCTGCTCCGACGGCAGGACTTCATTTTACGGAGGCTCTTCTCGACGAGATTAAGGCCAAAGGCGTGAATATCGCTTTTATTACGCTGCATGTCGGGCTTGGAACTTTCCGCCCGATGTCCGTTGAGCGGGTTGAGGATCATGTCATGCATGAAGAATACTATTCCCTCTCCAAGGAAACGGCTGAGCTCCTCAATGAGACCAAGCGTCGGGGAGGAAGAGTAATCGCGGTAGGAACGACGTCTTGCCGAACGCTCGAAACCGTGGGCCAAGCTCATAAGGGAGGCCCTCTCAGCGAGAGCAGCGGATGGACTAGCATTTTTATCTATCCAGGATACTCATTTACCGTGGTGGATGCGCTCATTACGAATTTCCACCTTCCCAAATCGACGCTGGTCATGCTCGTAAGCGCGCTGGCCGGACGCGAGCATATTCTGGAAGCTTACCGTGAAGCAGTCCGGCAGGAATACCGCTTCTTCAGCTTTGGGGACGCAATGTTTATTTATTAACTTCGGAGGTTGGTTGGACATGGCAGCTGCTGTTACGTACGAACATATAAAAACCTGCAAGCAGTCGGGAGCGAGGCTGGGAAGGGTTCACACCCCCCACGGCGTGATCGATACGCCGACGTTTATGCCGGTCGGCACGCTTGCAACCGTCAAAACAATGAGCCCGGAAGAGCTGAAGGCGATGGATGCCCATATCATTCTGAGCAATACCTACCATCTTTTTCTTCGCCCCGGGCATGAGATCGTCAAGGAGGCAGGCGGGCTGCACAAATTCATGAATTGGGACCGGCCCATCCTGACCGACAGCGGCGGATTCCAGGTATTCAGCCTTGCGGAAATGAGAAAAATTTCGGAGGAAGGCGTGCATTTTCGATCCCATTTAAACGGAGACAAATTGTTCATCTCCCCGGAAGTAGCGATGGAGATTCAAAATGCGCTCGGCTCCGATATTATGATGGCATTTGATGAATGTCCGCCTTACCCGGCGGAATACGAATACGTGAAACAATCCACTGAACGGACCTCACGCTGGGCCGAGCGGTGCCTTCAAAGCCATGCCAGACCGAAGGATCAGGCGCTCTTCGGAATCGTCCAGGGAGGGATGTACGAAGATCTCCGCCGGCAAAGCGCCGCTGATTTGACTTCCATGGATTTCCCGGGTTATGCTATTGGTGGACTTAGTGTGGGAGAATCGAAGCAGCTGATGTATGAAGTGCTGGATTACACGGTGCCCCTGCTGCCGGACAATAAGCCGCGCTATTTGATGGGAGTCGGATCACCCGACGCTTTGATCGAGGGCTCGATTCGTGGCGTGGATATGTTCGATTGCGTGCTTCCGACACGGATTGCCCGTAACGGAACAACGATGACAAGTCAAGGCCGTCTTGTCGTTCGAAATGCTCAATACGCCAGGGATTTTGGACCGCTGGATCCGGAATGTGACTGCTACACTTGCCGTAACTACTCGCGTGCGTATCTGCGTCATCTGATCAAGAGTGACGAGACGTTCGGGCTTCGTTTAACGACGTATCACAATCTTCATTTCTTGCTCGATCTGATGCGGAAAGTGCGTCAAAGTATTATGGAAGACCGTCTGCTTGATTTCCGCGATGAGTTTTTTGACAAGTACGGCCTTCATGATAATGAAAAAGGTTTCTAAGTAAGCTAATGACCCATGGGGTTTGTCGTTGAAGGGGGGGAAAGAAATATGCTTGATCAACTCGCAGCAGCACCGAATCAAGGCGGCGGAGGTCTTCTTGGCTTGATTCTGCCGTTCGTTCTGATGTTCGTCATCTTCTATTTCTTGCTGATTCGTCCGCAACAGAAGAAGCAGAAGCAGAGAACTGCAATGCTGAGCGCTTTGCAGAAAGGCGATAAAGTGGTAACTATCGGTGGCCTTCACGGTACGATTGTGGAAATTACCGATGATATCGTCGTTTTGAAAGTGAATGATGTAACGAAGTTGACGTTCGATCGCAATTCGATCAGCCATAGTGTAAACAATACGTAATCCTCAAGGCATACATATGTCCTTCGAGGGACTTGATTTGCAAGCGAAAGGCCGACTCTATTCTGGAGCCGGCCTTTTTGCTTGCTTTTATTTTTTCAAGTTAACGCCGAACATGCCTCCGATCGCACCGGCGATAAAGACGGTGGCCAGCAGGGTCAGGTCTCCAAGCGCCAGCGAGCTGTCCAACGCAAGGAATCCGATAGCAAGCAGCGTAACGCCGTACAGAAGCCCGGTTAAGCAGCCGTAATACCAGCCTCTGTTTCCTGCACGCTTTCCGCCAACACAGCCTCCGATAAACGCGGAAAGAGCATGTACGAGAAAGGTGTAGAACGATAAATCCTCTTCCGTCAAGCCGCTGCTCCACAGCAGGAGGGAGAGCGCCAGCGCGCCAAGAAACATCCAAAAAAATGAATACAAAAGACCTGAAAGAATGGGATTGGTAACGCGAAAGGTGAATACTCGCCGGATCGGTTCCATGAATCGTTCCCCCTTAACGAATATATTAGTGCGAGTTCAAAAAGTCGGTTTTTCAGCACCGAAGCTTATGCTTCCGAAGTGCGTTTTTTCAAAACGCTTTAGGTTAGATAAAGCTAGGGCCTGAGGAGCGGAGCTACACGTTTTCTCAGAAAACGTCTTCGAAAGCATCTGCTAGTTTTGGGTACGTGAGCATCGGAAGGCCCGGCCGAATTCAAGATTCGATGCCGGGTACTTCTTGATTCACTGCGTGATCAAAAGACGACTTTTTGAACAACCTCTATTAGTAAATATTGTATGGCCAAGCCTGGTCAGATAGTACAACGGAAACCGCCAAATTCGATATTTGTAAGATTGCCATTAATTAATCGTCAATCTTCGAATGGGAATGGATGCCGAAGGTCAGAATAGCTGTACATGAGAATGTTCGACCAGCTAGGAGGGATTGATTATGTCTCATATTACGATTCTGATACTGCGGACGATTCTGATGTATGCGGTTATTTTTGTGACGATGCGCATTATGGGAAAAAGAGAGATCGGAAAGCTGTCCATATTCGATCTTGCCATCTCGATTATGATTGCAGAGATTGCAGCGTTTGTTCTGGAGGATGTCAACAAGCCGATTTGGGAAGGTCTCGCCCCGATTATCGTCCTCGTTGGGATTCAAGTGGGGCTGGCCTATCTTGGATTAAAATTTCGAAATATCCGTCTGTTGGCTGACGGCAAGCCTAGCATCCTAGTATCCAAGGGGAAGCTTCACCGCAAGGAGATGGCGAGGCTCCGCTACAATCTGGATGATCTGATGCAGCAGCTTCGCGGCAAGGATATAGACAGCCTGGCCGATGTAGAGTTTGCAATATTGGAAACGACCGGTCAGCTAACCATTATTCCTAAAGACAAAGAGGATGCAGCAGGCTCCTCGGCCAGCTCCTCAGGCTCGGATGATCAGGGCGGGGTTGTCGTGTCCGGCAGCGAGCAGGACAGCTCTGGATCCAGCAGCACGGCTTCCAGGTCCGATGCGGAGGCTTCCGTAGGTGGCAGTCAGCAGGGCATTTCCGGATCCAACAGCAACCCTTCGAGTTCCGGCAGCGGCTCTTCCACCTCCACCGGTGGTGCTTCCTCTGGTAACGGCAACGGGCAAACCATGTCCACCCGCAGTGCTTCACAAGAGGCAATTATCGATATTCCTTACCATAAGGTTACCTATGAAGGGATGCCGATCCCGCTGATCATGGACGGAAAGGTGCAAGATGAAAACCTGAAGCTCATCGACAAAAACCGGCCATGGCTCCAAGGCGAAATCCGAAAGTATGGTTTTAACGATTTCGAGGATGTATTCCTCTGCTCCATTGATCATAAGGGACGGATCTACCTCGACGGGAAAGAGCAGGATTAACGGCGGCTGCTGCGGTTGAGCCAAGCTCCCACCACGGGAACGCGCTCCAGATCGCGCGGCGTCACCAGTCTGGTCATAAAGATGACGGCCAAATAGACGGCGAAGCCTACGGTAACGGACGTAAGAAATTGAAGCCATGGCTGTGTACTAAACGGCAGATGGTTATATCCATAGAGAATCGAAGCCCCCATGATCAGCATGACGGCCGCCGTTTTGATGTAATCGAGCCAACGGAAGCGAAATCCGATCAGCCGGGACAGACTGAAGCCGTGCAGCACGGTGACCGCAACGCTGTTCACGAGAATGGCTATGACCGCCCCCTTGATGCCGAAGGCCGGATTGGATGCCAGATAGACGATCAGGCTCATTTTAATCAGGGCTCCGATCAAAGTGTTGACAAGGGCTCTTCCTGGCCGATCCAGCGCCTGCAGCGCTGCTTGTAGCGGGGACTGCACGTAAAGAAACAGCGCGAAGGGAGCCATTATTTTAAGCATGGTTCCGACCTCCCGGTTATCGTACAGAAGCAGGCACAGCGGTTCGGCCAGGACATACATAACAACGGCAAAGGGGGCGCCTGATACGAGAGCCAGTCGAAGTGACTGGTTCATCCGTTTATGTATGGTCACCCGGTCATTACGCGCGGAGGCCTCCGAGAGAGAAGGAACCAGGGAGATGGCGAGTGATACCGTGAGCGCCCCCGGAAGCAGCAGCAGCGGTATGACCATCCCCTGAAGGGCGCCGTATTGGGCGGTCGCGACGGTTGTAGCGATGCCGGCCAGAGCAAGGCTGCGGTTCGTAAGAATGGTTTCAAGCAGGTAGGAGAAGGAGCCTACCATTCGGCCTCCGGTGACCGGAATCGCGATTCCTGCCAGCCGCTTCAGAATCCCTCGGGTTGTATCCGCTGATTCTTTTAACCCGGATGTGTCCGGAGGAGGCGATTTGGGCAGGAGCTTGCCGTTTCGGCGCTCTTCGCCGGCATACTGCAGCAGCAGGGCAACCATCCCGATCAGTTCGCCTACGGCAGTGCCAAGCATTGCTCCAGCCGCTCCGTACTCGATGCCTTTAGGCATGAGGAGATGGGCAAACCACAGCATGCATACGATTCGGACGATCGTCTCGATGACGGAGGAGCTCGCGGAGGGAATCATGTTTTGTTTGCCCTGGAAGTAGCCCCTGTATACGGAAGAGACCGCGATGATAATAAGCATGGGCGTCATGCTGATGAAGGTCTGGAACACCCGCTCGTCCGGCAGGAGGACCCCCGTGACCCAAGGAGCCAGCAGCAGGCTCAATCCCATAAAGAGCGTTCCGGCTGTCAGCGTCAGCATCAGGCTGACTTGGAGAATTTGCTTGGAAGCATCCCGCTTTCCGGCGCCTTCCGCTTCGGCGACCATTTTGGCAATGGCAAGCGGAATTCCGCCGGTAATGATCGTAACAAGAACGATAAAGAAGGGATAACCGAGCTGGTAAATGCCAACGCCTTCCGGACCGATGATTCGTGGCAGGGCGATGCGGGGAATGAAACCGAGGATACGGTTCAGTATGCCTGCAGCTAGTAAGATTAATGTTCCTTTGATAAACGATTGCTTGTTCACTGTCCATCCCACTCCCTGGTTGAGGCTGAATTTAAGGGCTTGTTTTCCTGTATGAACCGCCAAATTAACGTTATTCTTATGGATATGCCCTACCTGTCCCATATGATGACTTTACTTTTTGACGCGGTCATGGTACGAATAGAAGTAAACAGGCTTTAGGAGTCGAATCTATCAAAGGAGACGACAGGGAGGAGGCTATACGTCATGGAACAACTGACACCTATGACCGAGGACGAATTGATGAGCACCATCGAAATGGTATGCCAAAGCAAAGTCGAGGAGATGCACCTCATAGGCTACGAGCACGTGACGACGGATGATATCTGGAACTGCGTCAATAGCAAATATGAGAAGGAAGGCGTTCCGTCCCTCCATAAACTGGTCAACGATATCTTATCTTTAAAGGCAATGAGCTTAATGAATTATATGACAATATCAGCATATAAGGGATCGTCTTTCGATTAATGAAAGAGGTCCCTTTTTGCCTTGCCGTATATATGATTGATCCTCATCCCGACAAATTTTGATAAATTGACTGGGTTTTATGACATCGCTATAATAGGAATATTGAGTAAAAAGGGGGAAAAAGGGACGGCATGAAAAGAATCATCAGTTTCATCGTTACCGTGCTCGGGCTTACCATTATAATGGCCGTTACAACTCCAGGCTTGCTGAAAGATGTCCGCCTAGGTCTAGATCTGAAGGGCGGCTTTGAAATACTCTATGAAGCAGAGCCGTTGATGGAAGGGCAGCAAGTCACGAAAGAAGCATTGCAGGAAACTGCGAAGAGCCTGCAAAAGCGCGCAGATGCGCTCGGCACAACAGAGCCGGAGGTTACACCGGAAGGAACCAACCGCATTCGTTTGAAAGTGGCCGGCGTGACGGATGAGGCCGAGGTTCGGAAGACGATGAAGGAACCTGCAAACCTTACATTCCGAAGCAATGACGGCTGTAAAGAAGGCGAGGAGTTCTGTAAAATCGAGCTTCGGGGCAATGATTTTGTGGAGAATGGCGCATCCATTGCCTATGACCAACTGAATCAGCCTATGATAGACATTAAGGTGAAAGACAAAGCAAAGTTTGCTGAAATTACGGAACGCCTGCTCGGTCAGGAATTGGCAATCTTTATGGATGACCAGCTGCTGTCCGCTCCGACGGTACAAGCCGTGCTGACGGATGGTTCCGCTCAAATTACAGGTAGTTATACGCTGGATGAGGCGAAGCAAATCCGCGATACGATCAACCTTGGCGCATTGCCGCTGAAGCTGGTTGAGAAGTATTCGCAGAGCGTTGGGGCTACCCTTGGCATGCAGTCTCTAACGAAGACGCTTCAGGCAGGTCTTTTGGCGTCGGTTGCAATCCTGCTGTTTATGATCATCCGATACCGCATTCCTGGCTTGCTGGCAAGCTTTGCACTCATTCTGCATACATGGCTGCTGATTCTCGTGTTTGTATGGGCAGACTTTACCTTGACCCTGCCGGGGATTGCAGCGTTCATTCTCGGGGTAGGTATGGCGGTTGACGCCAACATCATAACCTATGAACGGATCCGGGAAGAGATTAGAACAGGTAAGAGCGTCGCTTCTGCGGTAAAAGCCGGAGGCAAGTCTTCGCTGCGCGCGATCATGGACTCGAACGTGACGACGATTCTCGTTGCGGCTGTCATGTTCGCATTCGGTACGGGTGCCGTTAAAGGCTTCGCCATCGTATTGATTTTGGAGATCCTTATCAGTATCGCCACGAACGTTTATTTCTCCCGTTTCTTGCTCAATCTACTTGTGAGAATAGGTTGGGCCGGCAAACCGAGCCATTACGGTGTAAAGGAGCGTGACATTCGTGAGCTTTAAGAACTTCAATTATGTCGGCAAAAGTAAAATCTTCTTTATCTTCTCTATTGTCATAACCGTTCTGGGCTTGGTATTCCTGCTGATGCGGGGGCTGAACTACGGCGTTGATTTCCGCTCCGGTTCGAACGTAGACATATCTTTTAAGCAGCAGCTGACGAGCGAACAGGTCCAGCCGGTGCTGAATGAAATCGGGATCGGCGAGGATGCCAGCATCACGGAAGGGACAGACCGCATCAATATCCGGTTCAGCGACGTGCTGAGCGAGGATCAGGACAGCAAGCTGCGGTCGGCGGTTCAAAAGCTGGACCCCTCGGCTACCTTTGAAGTCAACACGGTAGATCCCGAGATGGCTAAGGAGCTTGGACGCAACGCTATCTATGCGGTGCTGCTGTCCTGTATCGGGATTATCATTTATGTCAGCATTCGGTTCGAGTGGCGCTTCGCCCTTGCAGCCATCGTAGCATTGCTGCATGACGCCTTTGTCGTCGTCAGCATATTCTCGATTCTGGGGCTGGAGGTCGACCTTACCTTTATTATCGCGGTGCTGACCATTATCGGTTATTCGATCAATGATACGATTGTTATCTTTGACCGGATCCGGGAAAATCTGCGCTTTGCCAAAATTAAACGCCGTTCCGATTTGGTCGAGCTGGTCAACAAAAGCTTGTCCCAGACGATCGGGCGTTCGATCTATACCGCATTGTCGGTGTTTATCGCTGCATTGTTCATGCTTATACTCGGCGGTGAATCGATTCGGATGTTCTCCTTGGCGATCTGTATCGGTCTCTTGATCGGTGCGTACTCGTCGATCTTCATCGCAAGCCCGTTGTGGCTTGTGCTTAAAGGGAAAAATGTCAGCAACAAGCCGCAAAAAGCAGTGAAGCCGAACAAAGATAAAATCGAGATTTAATCACATCGATCCTATACACATGAAAGCCGCGTCGCAGGCGACGCGGCTTTCAAAAGTTAGCTGCCTTATAGCGTGCATGATTGGGGGGGACCTCAAGTGAGGAACGGACGATCGAACCAAACGGAAGCTGTCCTCTGGACAGGCATTGTGACAGATTTCGCCTTGGCAGTCTTCAAAGGCATTGCCGGCTATCTGTTAAACAGTAAGGCTTTGATGGCAGATGCCATGTATTCGTCAGCAAGCGCTGCGTCGCTGCTGGCGGACCGTTTGCCGCATCTCCGGGTATTCGGGAGAAGCAGCGCTGAACGAAATAAGCAAGGTCCATCCATGCAGTCTGAGTCTGTGATCTCCATCCTAATCGCTGTATTGATTATGATGGGCGGCCTTCAAATCGGAGTTTCCGCGATCCAAACGTTTGCTTCCGGAGTCCCGGAAGCACCGGATAAAACGGCGCTGCTTGCCGTGCTCATCTCATTGGCCATCAATGAAGCGGTATTTCAGTACCAGTATCATCATATGAAAAAGAACAGAGACCATCGACTGCAGTCGATATTGGAGAACCACCGCTTTGCGTTATATTGCTCGATCACGGTCATCATCGGCGTTTTCTTGTCATTCATATCGGGGGTGTATTTTGACGGGTACGGACTTATTTATATGGATTCCGTGGCGGCTCTGATTGTGGCGTGCCTCGTGATTCGCAAAGGGTATATCTCCATCATTCATTCCGTATACGGTACGCTGACGGAAGAGAAGCGGCATGAATTCGAGCCCGAATTTATGGATACGATCCAGCGCGTTCATGGCGTCATTACGGTCGAGAAACTTAAAGTTCAGGAGTACGGCCAGGTTCGCCAAGTCAATCTGGAGGTTATGGTCAGCGTCAACCCGCGCACGTCGGTGCTGGAGGCTCAAGAAATTGCCGAACGCATTCGCAAGCTCCTGACCCATCGGTTTATGCTCGTTTCGGATGTCAAGGTTTCCGTTGTTCCGTATGATCCCGGTTATCCGTATAAGTCGAATTTTGACCTGTTGGACAATGATTCGCCAACACTGCCGCAGTAATCAAGTGATCTATACTTAAGACAGCAGGAAAGCGGCAGGAGAGAGGAAGGTGATTATCCTGTGCTGTATTCCAAATATGAATGGCGGGTAAAAGCCCCGGATCACCATACGGCACAATGGCTCGCAAAGGAAATGTCGCTATCGCCTGTTGTGGCATCATTGCTGGCGACGCGGGGAGTCTTA
Source organism: Paenibacillus lactis (assembly GCF_017873605.1). Classification (GTDB taxonomy): domain Bacteria; phylum Bacillota; class Bacilli; order Paenibacillales; family Paenibacillaceae; genus Paenibacillus_AQ; species Paenibacillus_AQ lactis. Next base: position 22,716 of record NZ_JAGGKI010000034.1, on the reverse strand, counting down.
TCCTTGGAAGACGGGAACAGATTCCTGTACGGCTCTTTGGAGCTTACCCATGATCCTTATCTCATGCAGGGAATGCGTGAGGCCGTTCCGCGTATTCGAAAAGCGCTGGAGGATCGGGAGCATATTCTGATCTACGGCGATTATGATGCCGACGGGGTTTCCAGCACCTCGCTCATGATTCAGCTAATGCGTGAGCTGGGAGCCTCCTACGATATATACATTCCTCACCGTGCGAATGAAGGTTATGGTCTACATAATCATGCGCTCGATTGGGCGCACCAGCAAGGCGTGAGCCTGGTGATCACGGTCGATACAGGAATCAGCGCGGTCGATCAGATTGCATATGCGAATGAGCTCGGCATGGATGTGATTGTGACCGATCACCATGAACCGCCGGAGCGGCTGCCCGATGCTTATGCGCTGATCAATCCGAAAATCAAGGCATGCCCCTACCCGTTTAAGGGCTTGGCTGGCGTCGGCGTAGCCTACAAACTGGCACAGGCTCTCGTCGGAGAGCCGCCAAAGGAATGGCTTGAAATCGTTGCGATCGGGACGATTGCCGACTTGATGCCGTTGACAGGCGAGAATCGCGTGCTCGTTAAGCAAGGGATCGAATCGATGCGGTCAACCCGGTATGAAGGCATTCGTTGCCTGCTTGAGGTATCGGGGGTCCAGGTCGAGCAAGTGACGGCTGTCAACGTGGCGTTTGCCATGGCTCCGAGGATTAATGCCAGCGGCCGGCTGGATCATGCCGGCAGGGCGGTTACGCTCCTTACGACGGAGAGCCGGGAGGAAGCAGAGCGGCTGGCGTTTGAGCTGGACGCCTTGAACAAGGACCGGCAGCAGGTCGTAGAAACGATCGTACAGGAAGCGATTGAAATGGTTAACGTCAAATGGGGCGAGCGCTTGCCATCCGTCATTGTACTGGCTGGAGAAGGCTGGAATGTGGGGGTTGTCGGCATTGTAGCGTCCAAAGTGCTGGAGCGGTTCTACCGGCCGGTTGTCATTCTTGGTATCGATCCCGAGACAGGCAACTGCAAGGGCTCTGCTCGTTCCATACCGGGGCTGGACATCTATGAAGCTTTAAGCTCCTGCCGGGACGTCATGGATCATTTCGGCGGTCACCCTTCGGCTGCAGGCATGAGCCTGCACCGGGACCGGCTGGACGAATTTGAACATGCGCTCCAGCAATTCGCTGATGGAGTGCTGAGGGAAGAGCATTTTACCGCAGTTTGCGAAGCGGATTTGGAGTGCAGCATGTCGGACGTCTCGCTTCCCGTCATTGAACAGCTGGAGCTGCTTGGACCGTTCGGGATGGCCAACGCCGTTCCCAAGATCATTTTTCGGGATGTGACCGTACAGGAAGTACGGAAAATCGGCAAGGAAGGCAAGCATCTGAAGCTGCGGATTGCGCAGAAGGGTCAGCAGATCGATGCTCTCTTCTTCGGGAGCGGCCATCTGGCCGATCTGCTGCCGGCTGGCACGGTCTTGGATGTTCTTGGGGAGATGTCCGTGAATGAATGGAACGGCAGCCGCAGACTCCAGCTCTTGATTCAAGACCTTCGGGTGTCTTCCAGACAGGTGTTTGATTTCCGCGGGATTTCTGAGCCTCTAAGTGCCATCAAACGGTGGAGAGTGGAGCTTGCGCCATACCTGCAGTGCTCAGCCGACAGGTCCGCCGTCGTATATGCAAAAGATTCACATCCTGAAATAAAAAGTCAATTGTATGATATGTGCCTTTGGGTATATGATAGGAATGCTGGCATTATGCCGGATAATGATATTGCTGAGAGCAAACCTAAAGAAGACACTTCCGTTTTGTTCGTGCTGGACATACCGGAGAGCGCCGAACAGCTGGATGCGATGATGAAGGCCTTCCACAACGTTCCTAATATATTCATGCTGCATCCGACTCGGAATGAGCGTGAACGATTGCTGATCCCGAACCGCGAACAGTTCAAGCAGCTATATGTTCTGCTTGCCGGCATGGCATCCTCGCCGGTACCGGAGCAGGAAGCGGTGGCGCAGCTGAAGCGGCGAACTTCGCTGTCCTCGCGCATGCTTGCCAAAGCGCTGGATGTATTTGAGGAATTGGTGTTCATCCAGCGGGCCAAGGGATGGATTACCTTTGTTCCGAAACCGGAGAAGAAACCGCTTGATGCTTCCCGGCATTTCCGGGAATTAAGCAATCTTGCGGACATGGAACAGCATTTGCTGCATGCCGGTACTGAACAATTAACCCAGTGGATGATGTCCCGTACTAAAGATGTTTCTTAGCCGTAATGATACAGGAGGAGATTAAGTTGGATTTTAAAGATTATATTCGCGTCGTTCCCGACTTTCCGCAGCCAGGAATCAGTTTTAAAGACATTACGACGCTTCTGAAAAATGGTGAGGTATACCGCAAAGCGATCGAAGAGCTGAAAACGATGGTATCCGACCTCAAAATTGACGTGATCGCGGGCCCGGAAGCGCGCGGCTTCGTTGTCGGCGCACCGCTGGCCTATGCGCTTGGCGTCGGCTTTACGCCGATTCGCAAGAGCGGAAAGCTCCCTTACGAAACGATTGAGGTAGGATATGACCTCGAGTATGGCAAAGATCGTCTGGCTATGCATACCGACGCCATCGAGAAAGGGCAGAATGTACTGATTGCGGATGATCTTCTCGCAACCGGCGGCACCATTTCCACATCGGTTAACTTGATTCGTCAGCTGGGCGGCAATGTGGTCGGCGCTGCATTTATGATCGAGCTTGCAGATCTGAACGGGCGTTCGAAGCTGGATGGAATCGACGTATTTACGCTTATGAAATACGAGTAAACGACAAATTTTCCCGGGAAATAAAAAGGTCCTGAGCGATGGCTCAGGACCTTTTTGTGTTGGTTCAGGAGGCTGAAGAATATGCAGCCGTTAGCTCTCTTTGATCTACATTGAGATATAGCTCTCCCGGAATAATAACCTTCGATGCCATTGAGAAGGCGGTACGGAGAAGGGGTTCAAGCCCTTGATTGAAATATACTTCATGTCCATCCGATCAATGTCTTTATAACAAGGGCACTAAAAGGCTATTGCAACAGAGAATCCCGCAATTGAATATAAAAAAACAGCCGCAGGTTTGCGGCTGTTTTTCATGATGCTCCTTAGACAGCTTTAGTCCGGCGTTTTCTCGGTGATAGGCTGTTCGTTATTCTTTTCGTTAGAGAGGCCCGTTATTTCAAACAGTTTGAAGAGAATAGCGAGGCACATGCCCACGATCGTTGCCAAAGCCATACCTTTCAATTCTACCGTCCAGATCTTCAAGGAAACGCCGCTGATGCCGGTTACGAATACCAGCGTCGCCATAATCATGTTGCTTGCCTTGGAGAAATCGACCTTCTGCTCAACGAAAATTCGCAGGCCTGAAGCCGCGATTACACCGAACAGCAGCAAGGATACGCCGCCCATAACCGGCGTTGGAATATTGGCCACGACGGCCGAGAACGAGCCGGAGAACGAGAGCAGAATCGCAATGACGGCCGCTCCGGCAATGACGTATACCGAGTATACCTTCGTCAGCGCCATGACGCCGATGTTCTCCCCATAGGTCGTGTTCGGCGTCGAGCCGACGAAGCCGGACAAAATGGTGGAGACCCCGTTGCCGAGCAGGGAGCGGTGAAGCCCCGGGTCTTTCGCTAAATCCCTGCCTACAATATTGCTGGTTACGAGCAGGTGCCCGATGTGCTCCACGATCACGACGAGCGAGACCAGAATAATGCTGAAGATGGCTGTAGCGTCGAATACCGGCGTCGTAATTTCAGGCATGGAGAGGAAGCTGGCCTCGGCGATTTTTTCCGTCTCTACAACGCCAAGTGCAAAGGATAGCGCATAACCTACCACGATCCCGATCAGGATATGAATGATTTTGGGAAAGCCCCGGAACAGCACCGATCCGAACACGGTTACGCCGAGCGTTACGAGCGAGATCGTTACCGTTGTCGGATTGATGGACTCTCCTTCTGCAGGGAGTAAGCCGGCCATGTCTGCGGCGACCGGAACGAGCTCCAGACCGATCATGGCGATGATGGCGCCCATGACAGCCGGAGGGAACACAAAGTCGATCCACTTGGTTCCTGCGTACTTGACAATAAGGGCAACCAGGCAGAAGATGACCCCGGTTACGATGAACGCGCCGAGTGCTTTTCCGTAGTTGGCATCCGGGTTGCCATCCAGCACCATCAGAACCGGCGCAATGAAGGCGAAGCTTGAGCCGAGATATGCAGGAATTTTCCCTTTACAGAAAAAAATGTAGAGCAGCGTGCCGATCCCGTTCATCAGCAGGATCATGCCGGGATCCACACCGAACAAGTTAGGAACGAGCACCGTGCTTCCGAACATGGCGAACAAATGCTGAAGGCTCAGCAGGAAACCGGGGCCAAGCGGAAGCTTTTCATCAACCTGAATTTCGCGTTGCAAGTTATTCCACTCCTCTATAGGACTTTAAATATAGGACCGTTCGCGTACGATCTTTAATAGATTAAATACAATCGTTCGTTTTTTCAACAATATTTTTTGCAGTCCGTCAAAAAAGATGCAAGCCTTGTCGAATCCAAGATGTCTATCCGCCAGGAATAGGGCATAATGTATGTAACTGTTAGCGAAACGCTGTCCGTGATTGGAGAAACCCGCATACGGTTGACGTAAACCGCCACAAGCGTCATAATGAGAGGAAAACCATCAAGAGGGAACCTGCACGTTTTGACAAGGGCGGGTTCCATTTTATATAGAAAGGGAAGAGAAGGACTCCAAAATGGGCATAGAGCGATTACTCGAAAAGGCCAGCGCCTATATTAAAGAACCCGATCTTCTCCGCATCCGGGAAGCGTATGAATTTGCGGAACAAGCCCACCACGGACAAGTGCGGAAATCGGGAGAACCTTATATTCTTCATCCGCTCGCGGTTGCCGACATCGTGGTGAATATGCAGATGGATACGCTGTCGATCATCGCTGCGCTGCTGCATGATGTCGTTGAGGACACGACCGTATCCCTTGACGAGATTCGGGAGCGCTTCGGGGATACCTGCGCCATGCTGGTGGATGGGCTTACCAAGCTCGAGCGGATCCAGTTCAGATCCAAGGAAGAGCAGCAGAACGAAAATTACCGCAAAATGTTTATCGCCATGGCAAGGGATATCCGGGTCATCGTGATCAAACTGGCGGATCGACTTCATAATATGCGGACTCTGAAGTACCAGTCCGAGGAAAGCCAGCGTCGTATTTCCTATGAGACACTGGAGATTTTCTGTCCCATCGCCCACCGTCTCGGTATTTCCGCGATCAAGTGGGAGATGGAGGATATTGCGCTGCGCTACTTGAACCCGCAGCAGTATTACCGCATCGCGAATCTGATGCATAAGAAGCGGGCGGAGCGCGAGCAGTACATCGACAACGTTATCGTCTGCATCCGCGAGAAGCTGGATGAAATGGGCATTCAGGCGGATCTGTCTGGAAGACCGAAGCATATTTACAGCGTCTTTAAGAAGATGACGGTGAAGAACAAGCAATTTAATGAGATTTACGATTTGCTTGCCATTCGGATTATTGTCGACAATATTAAAGATTGTTATGCTACGCTGGGCATTATCCACACTCTGTGGAAGCCGATGCCCGGTCGATTCAAAGATTATATCGCTATGCCGAAGACGAATATGTACCAATCCTTGCATACGACCGTCGTCGGGCCTAACGGAGAGCCTACCGAGGTTCAGATCCGGACGTGGGAGATGCATCGCACGGCCGAATACGGTATCGCCGCCCACTGGGCGTATAAAGAAGGCTCTTCCGGTTCCAGCGGAAGCTTCGACAATCGGCTGACATTTTTCCGTGAAATCCTGGAGCTTCAGCATGAGACGAAGGATGCATCAGAGTTTGTTGAATCGTTAAAAATGGACTTTTTCTCGGATTTGGTATTTGTATTCACGCCGAAAGGCGAGGTTATCGAGCTGCCATCCGGTTCGGTGCCCCTGGATTTTGCGTATCGGATTCATACCGAGGTCGGCAACCGGACGATCGGGGCCAAGGTCAACGGACGGATTGTTCCGCTGGACCATCAGCTGAAAACGGGCGATATCGTCGAAATCCTAACCTCCAAGCATTCCTATGGGCCGAGTCAGGATTGGCTCAAGATCGCCCAGTCTTCCCATGCTCGGAGCAAGATCAAGCAGTGGTTCAAGAAGGAAAAGCGCGAAGAGAACGTGGAAAAGGGACGCGAAATGCTGGAGCGGGAGTTTAAGCGCCTCGGCCTTGACGTGTCCGAATGGACGACCGATGATAAGCTGATGGAAGCGGCGAAGAAATTCGCTTTCAATGATATCGAGGATATGCTGTCGGCCATCGGCTTCGGGGGCATTACCGCCGCCCAGATCTGTACCAAGGTAACGGAGAAGATGCGCAGGGAGCAGGAGGAAGCAGCCAATCAGCTGGAGATGACCTCCGAGATGAAGGAGATCAAACCGGCCGAGAAGCGCAGCCGTCCGACGAACGGCGTTCGCGTCAAAGGGATCGATAATCTGCTGGTCCGTTTTGCCCGCTGCTGCAACCCGGTTCCGGGAGACGATATCGTCGGTTATGTTACACGGGGCCGCGGCGTCTCGGTCCATCGCTCGGACTGTCCGAACCTTCCGGCTACAGGCGAAGGCGAAGATGCCGCTCGGGTGATCGAGGTCGAATGGGAATCCTCGGTGGAGGCTAACTACAGTGTCGATATCGAGGTGACCGGGCATGATCGAAACGGGCTCTTGAATGAAGTGCTGCAGGCCGTTTCGGAGAGCAAGACGAATATATCCGCCGTCACGGGCCGCTCGGACAAGAACAAAATGGCGATGATTCATATGACGATTCTGATTCGGAATACCGATCATTTGCATTCGGTCGTCGAGCGCATTAAACGGGTAAAGGATGTATATACCGTTCACCGGATCATGCAGTGATTCTTATTTCGTGCGGGCTTCCGGTTGCCTGATGCAATTCACGGTCTGCTGCCCTTCAGGGAGCAGGCCTTTTATTATTGTGGTAACTTATTTTTTGACAGAGGGAGCTAAGTGTTATGAGAGTTGTCATTCAGCGATGCAAGCATGCGGAGGTTACGGTTGAAGGGGAGGTTGTGGGCCGGATCGGAGAGGGGCTTATGGTGCTCGTGGGCGTGACCCATGAAGATGACGAGAAGGATGTAAAATATATAGCCGACAAGGTGGCCGGACTCCGGATATTCGAGGATGAGGAAGGGAAAATGAACTTCAGCGTCCAGGATGTCGGCGGAGCCGTGCTGTCCGTCTCCCAGTTTACGCTTTACGGCGACACCCGCAAGGGTAAACGTCCGAACTTCATGGCTGCGGCGAAGCCGGACGCGGCCAAGGCGCTGTACGAGGCGTTCAACCAGGAGCTGGCGGCAAAAGGGTTAACCGTGGAAACCGGAAAATTTGGAGCGATGATGGACGTGTCGCTTACGAACTGGGGGCCCGTAACGATTATCATCGACAGCCGTGCCTCCTAGCTCTTATCGGTGCTGACCTTTCATGCATGATCCCGGAATTTTTGGGCAACCTGTGGGGGAATGGTTCTGCTTGCACAACCAAGCGAATGAAGGAGTGATGCGACCGATGCGTCAATCCCCCAAGTCTTCCCTTTGCAGCGGGTTGAAAGCATGTGAGCCGTCTAGCGGCATAAGAGAGAGTACGGGAGTGGAGCGGCTTTCGGCTTCGCCGGAGGATCCTGTGCTGGCGTTGAGAATGAAGGGGCAATACCGAAGGCTGCTGCCGAGATGGTAGCTTCTTTATGGAATAAGAATACATGAATGGATAGAAGGTCCGGGGGATGTCCTCCGGGCTTTTTTATGTTGAAGCGGGTTATATTCAATGCGAGTCTAAGCCGGCATCCCCCTTCATTCTTGCGGAAGTTCGTTGTTATAAAAGAAGCGCGGCAGGGTAATAACAAATCGAGGACCAATCGTGAAAGGAGACATGCCAGATGAGCAAGGTTGCATTTCTGCTAGCAGATCAGTTTGAGGATTCCGAGATGAAGACCCCTTATGACGCCGTGAAGGAAGCGGGGCATGAGGCGGAGATTATCGGCTTGAAACAGGGTCAGGAAGTGAAGGGGAAACAAGGCAAGGCCTCGTATACGACCGATAAAGCGATTGCTGATGCAAATATAGAGGATTATGATGCGGTGGTTATTCCAGGCGGCTCCTCACCGGAGAATCTACGTCTGGATTCCCATATATTGCAGTTTGTCACAGCGGCAGACCGTGCGGGCAAACCGATTGCCGCCATATGCCACGGACCGCAAATTCTGGCAAGCGCCGATTTACTGAAGGGTCGAACGATCACATCGTATCCGCCGCTTCAGGATGATATGGTGAATGCCGGAGCGCAGTTCAAGGATGAAGAGGTTGTAGTGGACCGGAATTTCATTACATCCCGCACGCCGAAGGATGAGCCGGCCTTTGTACGCGAGCTGCTGAAGGCTCTCTGATTCGGCAGTGGAGGCAGTTTGTCCATGCAAGACCAGTCTTTTCAAAACGATAGCTTTTGAAAAAAAGGAGGAATGGACATGTCGAAACAAATTCAAGCTTATTTCAGGACCGAAGATGAAGCAGAGGGTGCCAGAACGTCGCTGCTGACCTACCACACCGAGCAGCTTGAGGTGGGTCAGCTGCAAGACCCGATCCGCAGCGGGGCAAATATTCTGGTGCCGCTAGTGCCTTGGAACAATTCGGGCACCGCTGGCGCGACGATGGGAGCCGGTACGGCGGCCGCGCCCGGCGGCGTCATTGGGGCACCCGGCGTCGTTATCGGAGGGGACAGGGCGCTGACCGGGGACCTCGCGGAGGACCGCGCGGACGGCGACCGTTCAGACGGATGGCGGGAAGCGGACGTGACGGACAGAGATTACGGAGAATTGAAGTATGCGTTGTCCGTTAAGGTAAGAGACGAGGATTACGACGCGATTGTCCATAAGCTTCGGGCGAACCATGCGTACGTGGAACGATTCGATTAATTACGAGACAATCAGGCTTATTCTGTTGCGATAGCGCAAGACCGGCTGATTGTGACGAGACCCGACAACCTTTTAAAGCGTTTTCTTGCTTGTAATATAACTGTAATGTTTGTTCAATCTTTCTTTAATATTAGATGCTTATAATAACAGCATGACCCCCTTTTTTATATAATATATGTTTTGGACCTACGGCATTCGGCCAGTAGGTTTTTTTCTTTTTTCGGGTTATTTCTACAAAGCTGCTTGACTTTAGCTCGGCGGTTCATTAGAATCTAAAAATATAATGTTTCGGGTATACTGATAACATCATATCGGATTTGATGACGGGACCAAGTACTCCATCCCCACAAGAACAGAGAGGAATCCCTTTGGCTGTAAGGATTCTCTTGATGAATGGACGAATGACTTCCTCGAGAACAGACGGCGAACCTTCGCACCGGCAGCCCCGGTGGCAGGAACAGTAGCCGATCTGCGCGGCCGGGCGTTACGCGGTTGAAGCGGATGCAGGATTTGCACAGAGTACATGATGTACGCCTGGGCGGGGCCGATCCGGAATGTGGGTGGTACCACGGGTGATATACGTTTATGAACATCTCTCGTCCCAGTTGTCTTTGGACAGCCGGGGCGGGGGATTTTTTAATTTCAAGCGATGTTTGTAAAAGAAAAAAGCAGTAGGATGTGGAGGGATGAAGATGGCAAACGAAAAATTTGAGAAGCCGACCGGCACGCAGGACATTCTGCCCGGAACGGTCGAGAAATGGCAGCTGATCGAGGAGAAGGCCCGGGATTTGTGCCGGAGATATAATTACCGCGAGATCCGGACGCCGATCTTCGAGCAGACCGAATTATTCGAGCGCGGAGTCGGAGAGACGACCGATATCGTTGAGAAGGAAATGTATACCTTCAAGGACAAAGGCGATCGCAGCATGACCCTTCGTCCGGAGGGAACGGCAGGCGTCGTTCGGGCCTTCGTGCAGAACAAGCTCTATGGGGAGCCGGATATTACCAAATTGTATTATATCGGTCCGATGTTCCGTTATGAGCGGCCCCAAGCCGGGAGATACCGGCAGTTCCATCAGTTCGGCGTCGAAGTGTTCGGCACGGCGGATCCGGCTGTGGATGCGGAGGTTATCGCGCTTGGCTATACCTTTTATAAGGAGCTTGGACTTCAAGGCGTGAAGGCGGAGATTAACTCTGTCGGTACGCCGGAGGTACGGGCGGCTTACCGGAGCCGATTGCTTGCTTACCTGGAACCGATGAAGGACAATCTTTGTTCGGACTGCCAATCCCGTATGGAGCGCAATCCGCTTCGCGTGCTGGATTGCAAGAAGGACCAGGACAAATTCACGGATGCGCCTTCCATCCTGGACAGCTTGGATGAGGAATGCAGCGTTCACTTCGGTAAGGTGCAGAGCTATCTGGATGCAATGAACATCGAGTATGAGATTAATCCGAGGCTTGTTCGCGGCCTCGATTATTACACGCATACCGCTTTCGAATTCAAGGCGCAGGGGATCGGCGCTATCGATACGGTCGGCGGGGGCGGACGCTTTAACGGATTGGTGGACCAGATCGGCGGACCGGATCAGCCGGGCATCGGCTTCGGGATCGGCCTCGAGCGCATACAGCTCATTTTGGAACACCAGGGCATAGACCTCTCGGGCGTAAAACCGCTGGATGTGTACTTGGTGGCCCTCGGCGAAGCAGCCGAGCGGGAAGTCGTAAAGATCATTTACGAGCTGCGCGGCAAAGGCATTTCCGCAGAACGGGACTATCTCGGGCGGAAAATGAAAGCTCAAATGAAATCCGCCGATCGTCTGAACGCGCGCTATACGGCCATATTGGGTGATGACGAGCTTGCCCGCGGGGAAATTTCGCTGAAATCCATGGAAAGCGGCGAGCAGCGCACGGTGAAGCTGGAACAGCTGTTTGAAGAACTTGTTTAACCACCCGCGATCAGCGGCTAATTATACTAAAGGGGAATGATAACAAGATGAAAAGGACGCATCAATGCGGTCTGCTGACGACCGCGAACATTGGAGAAACCGTAACGCTGAACGGCTGGGTACAGACCCGCCGCGACTTGGGTGGCGTATTGTTTATCGACCTGCGCGACCGCAGCGGCATTATGCAGGTTGTATTCAATCCGGATTTCTCCGGAGAAGCCTTGGCGGTTGCAGACAAAGTGCGCAGCGAATATGTTATTGCCGTATCCGGTAAAGTCGTTAAACGCGCGCCGGAGACGTTCAATCCAAATCTGCCGACCGGCGAAATCGAAGTTCAAGTGACTGAAATCGAGGTGCTGAACGCTGCCAAGACGCCGCCGTTCTTCATCGAGGACGGGGTTGAGGTTGATGAGCAGCTTCGCCTGAAATACCGATATTTGGACCTGCGTCGTCCGGAAATGCAGAAGACGCTGATGCTCCGCTCCAAAGCGGCCAAAGTATTCCGCGACTTCCTTGACGGCGAAGGCTTCGTCGATGTAGAGACGCCGATTCTGACCAAGAGCACGCCGGAAGGCGCGCGGGATTACCTCGTGCCGAGCCGCGTACATGCGGGCGAATTCTTCGCTCTGCCGCAATCTCCGCAAATCTACAAGCAGCTGCTGATGGTCAGCGGTCTCGAGCGCTATTACCAGATCGCGCGCTGCTTCCGGGACGAGGACCTGCGGGCGGACCGCCAGCCGGAATTCACTCAGGTCGACATCGAAACGTCGTTCATGGAGCGCGATGATCTTCTGAATATGATGGAGCAGCTCATGGTCAAATTGTTCAAGGAAACGATCGGCGTAGAGCTTGCGACTCCGTTCCAACGCATCAGCTATGCCGAAGCGATGGGCAAATACGGCTCCGACAAGCCTGATCTTCGTTTCGGGCTCGAGCTGATCGAGATGAACGATATCGTCGCAAACAGCGGTGTCAAAGTATTCTCCTCTGTTATTGAAAAAGGCGGCGAAGTGAAGTGCTTGAATGCGAAGGGCTGCGGTACCTGGACCCGTAAAGAGATCGATGACCTGGGACCATATGCGGCTCGCTACGGCGCAAAGGGTCTGGCCTGGATTCAAGTGAAGGAAGGCGAATTCAAGGGACCGATCGTGAAATTCTTTACGGAGCAGGAGATCGAAGCGGTACGCGAGCGCACCGGCGCCGAGGAAGGCGACCTGCTGCTGTTCTCCGCCGACAACAAGAAGGTTGTGGCTGATGTGCTTGGGGCGCTCCGTCTGAAAATCGGACGTCAGCTCGGTCTCATCAACGACAATGAATACAAGTTTGCATGGGTGCTTGACTTCCCGCTGCTCAGTTATGACGAAGAGGCGAAGCGTTATGTTGCCGAGCACCATCCGTTCACCCGTCCGAAGGACGAGGATCTGGAACTGATGGACACCGATCCGCTTGCCGTGCGCGCTCAAGCGTACGACCTGGTGCTGAACGGCTATGAAGTCGGCGGCGGTTCGATGCGGATCTACAAGCGCGAAATTCAAGAAAAAATGTTCGCAGCGCTCGGCCTTTCGCCGGAAGAGGCGCATGAGAAATTCGGCTTCCTGCTGGATGCGTTCGAGTACGGTACGCCTCCGCACGGCGGGATCGCCTTTGGCTTCGACCGTCTGGTGATGCTGCTGGCCGGCCGCAACAACCTGCGGGAGACGATTGCGTTCCCTAAGACGGCAAGCGCAACGGATCTGCTCATGGACGCTCCTTCCCAAGTGGACGGCGGACAGCTTGAGCAGCTGCATATCAAGCTGGCCAAGAAGCCGGGCGACGAGAAGTAAGCCGTCTGTCGATAAAGGAGGATTTGCATACATGCTGCATCAATTTTCCCGGACGGAACTAGCCATTGGCCCTGAGGGCCTTGAAATCATGAAGAACAGCACGGTCGCGGTGCTCGGGATCGGGGGCGTCGGCTCCATAGCGGTAGAGGCTCTGGCCCGTACCGGTGTCGGTCGCATCATTCTGATCGATAAGGATGTCGTTGATATTACGAACATCAATCGTCAGATCCACGCGCTGACGACGACCATCGGTCAGAAGAAGGCGGATCTGATGGTCGAGCGAGTGAAGCTCATCAATCCCGAATGCGAAGCGATCGCACTGAACATGTTCTACACGGAGGAAACTTATGAAGAGCTCTTCAAGTATGAGCTCGATTATGTCATCGACGCCTCCGATACGATCATTTACAAGGTGCATCTGATCAAGGAATGTCTGAAACGAGGGATTCCGATCATCTCGAGCATGGGAGCTGCCAACAAAATGGATCCGACCAAGTTCCAGGTGGCCGACATCTCCAAAACCTCGATGGATCCGATTGCCCGCGTTGTCCGTACCAAGCTGCGCAAGGACGGCATCAAGAAAGGCGTCAAGGTGGTCTTCTCGCTCGAAGAGCCGATGAAGCCCCGCAAAGACGTCACGGAGAAGATCGTTCCGGAGAATGCGCCGGAAATCCGTAAGGCGAAGCAGCCGCCGGCAAGCAATGCTTTCGTGCCGCCGGTAGCCGGACTCATCATGGTGAGCGTGACCGTAAGAGAGCTGCTGGAAAAGGGCGGCGTCACCGTATAACCGAAAAAATGGATCAGGCAAAAGCAGCATCCCATGGCCGGGATGCTGCTTTTTTGGCAAACGCAACTCGTCGGCCGGATCACGCAGCACGTAACAGGGTACTAGTGTAAGCGGTATGATCTGGTATAACGGCTGGAGGTATGTTACAATAGAACTCCTTTTTGTGTCACGGCTCGCAAAGCCAGGCTTTTCGATGCGAAAAAATTAGAATTCTTAGGAGGTAACTGAAAGTGTCACAATCTTTTCAAAGTGCCTATCAAGAAGAGGAGTCAAGGCTTCGCGAGGTGATCGTCGAGATCGACCGGCAGCTTGAACGGCTGCGCAGCATCCCGGTGTATACCGGACATGATTTTACGGAGCAGGTGCTCGAGGCCGGGAGGGAAGAGAAGCGGCAGGCGCTGGCCAAGAGCTTGCCTGAGCCTTACTTCGGGAGGCTGGATTTTCAGGAGAACGGGACCGGAGAGAAGAAACCGCTGTATATCGGGAAGGTAGGCTTCGATAAGGAAGAGGCTGGGGATCATCCGATGGTGATCGATTGGCGCGCTCCTGTCGCAAGCCTGTTTTATTCGTTTACGGGCGGAACGGAGCCTGCATCCTTCGAGGCGCCGGAGGGGTTGATTGAAGGGCTGGTATATCTCAAACGCAATGTCGTCATCCGGAAGCAAATACTGGAGCGGGTATCAGATACGTACAATCGCGAGAGCGGCGGTCCGGCCGTAAATGACGAGTTTCTGGTCTACCGTCTAGGAGAGAACAAGGACAACCGCCTGCGGGATATCGTCTCGACGATACAGGCTGAGCAGGACAAGATTATTCGGGCGGCGAAAAACACGGCGCTGATCATCCAGGGGGTTGCGGGAAGCGGAAAAACCACGGTAGCGCTTCATCGGCTTGCTTATTTGCTGTATCAGTACAAGGAGCAGGTCCATGCGGAAAAAATGATTATTTTTGCACCGAACCTGATGTTTCTGGACTACATATCCGACGTCCTGCCGGAGCTGGGGGTTGGAGATATCCAGCAGCGCACCTTCGGCGACTGGGCAGCCGAGCTGCTTGGAATCGAGCTGTTCTCGGGAGACCACGCGCAGACGCTTCATCGGTGGTTCGAGAGCGAGCCGGGGCGCGGGACCCCGGATGTTAACGATGAGGTCAGCGGCCGTTACAAAGGCTCGTTGCGCCTTATGGGGCTGATCCGCCGCTTTGTCGAACGGATGGAGCGCAATGCGCTCCCGGACGAGGACTTCTCGCCTTGGGACGGGGCCGTTCTGAAGCGGGAGGCGATCGCCGAGTGGTTCGAGCAGGAATATAAGCCTTATCCGCTTGCCAAGCGGAAGGAACGGCTGCTTGCCCGGCTGCATCGCTGGATCGAAATGGAGCTGAAGAAATCGCCATCCGGGGCCGTCATGAAGGAACGGAAGAAGAAAGCGTCCCAGCGGGAAAAAGCGTACGCGAACCGGTGGCCGAAATTTGAGCCGCTTGCCCTGTATAAACAGCTGTTTGGGGCATCGAAGGCAGCTGGAGCATGGGTCGAGGAGCTGTCGGCGGAAATTCCGGCCGATGTGCTTAAGGCAACGCGGAAGGATCTGAAGCAAAATATCGTTCGGGAAGAGGATCTGCCGGCGCTGTTATATTTCCACTGCCTGCTCAATGATATTACGGGCGAGCAGCGCTTCGACCATATCGTCATCGACGAGGCGCAGGATTTCTCCCCATTTCAGGTAGCCGTACTGGATCTGTTCGTCAGGGGGCATTCCTTCACCATCCTCGGCGATCTGTCGCAGGGCATTCATGCCTATCGCGGCGTTCATGCCTGGGAGGAAATGAGCTCCTTATTCAAGGAGGAGGAGACCGCTTATTTTGCCCTGACGCGCAGCTACCGGTCGACGATGGAGATCATCGAATTTGCGAACGGTATTTTGGAAAAGGGTGTCGGCAGCGATCTGCTTGCGGTTCCGGTGTTCCGGAGCGGGGATGCGGTGCGTTTGATCCCTTACGCTTCCGGAAGCTCAAGGACGAAGGATCTGAAGCGGGCGATGGAGTCTCTGATCGCGAAGGATTATCGTACGGTAGCGATTCTGACGCGGACGCTGCTTGAGGCGGAGGCGCTTCACGAAGAGCTGCGTGCGGCATGGCCGGAGCTGAACCTGATCGACGGCAGCGAAGGTACGTATCAGGGCGGATACTCGGTGCTGCCGGTCTATTTGTCCAAGGGCCTTGAATTCGATGCGGTCATCGTTGCGGATGCAGATGCGGGACATTACGCGGAGAAAGCTTGGGATGCCAAGCTGATGTATGTTGGCTGTACCCGGGCACTGCACGAGCTGTGGCTGCTGCATGGGGAAGCGCGTCCTTCTTACGTGACGGCGGAGGCATCGGATATTACAGCCATTGGCTGGCCGTGACGTCGTGATACAAGGATACATGGCCGGATATGGATCGATTGCATAGGGATTGACTACGAGCGGAAATAAAAATGCTAGACTAGGGATAGCCCCTGAAGTTAGCGGTTGCTGCATGCACCGTTTCTTCAGGGGCTATTTCCTATGGCGGGGAATTCGTCCTTTGTCTATTCAATACAGCGCAATACACGCAAATAAACGCAAATAAACGCACGGAATAAGTATTCTATCCCAGCATCCGGTACGAATCACCGAGATGGCCGATATACCGAAGCAGCGTCCACACGATGAGGGCAGCAGCTGCCAGCAGCGTTCCCGAGAGAATTGCAATTCGCACTTTATTTCTTTTCATAACAACCTCCGTCGATGCCTATCGAATTACCGGAAGGATTGGCCCTCGCCCGGCGGATTTCCTGCTTGTATTCCCATATCCGAATAGCAGAGCGGATCAACACGTACAGGGAGTACAGAAGCTGGAGCGAAAGAATGATATAGATCATTCGAAAGGCGAGAAGATGCTCTGTCAGAGCTTCAGGCTCATAGATTTCGAAGAGCACTTGATTGTGCTGGGCATGAATGCACATTATGAGCAGACTCGCCCCGATTCCGATGGCCGCATGAACCATTTTCCGCTTGGCATTCCGGATCTTCATGCCCGCTTCCACTCTCCCCTTAATAACGGCTTTATATACATTTAACGCTCACAAGTAGAAAAAAGTTAGGATAGATCTAAAATGAATCTAAAACGGGAGGATGAATCAAAAAGCAAATGCTCGACGTCAGCCCCGAATCGTGTGGGAACGAACCGGACCGACCATCTCTCTGGGAGTGAGAGAATGAACCGCCGCCGCCATCTCTCGGGGATGGGAATGAACCGCCGCTGTCCATCACTCGGGGCAGTGTAGGGAATGAACCGTCGCCGACCATCACTCGGGGCAGTGTAGAGAATGAACCGTCGCCGACCATCACTCGGAGCAGTGAGGGAACGAACGGCTGCCGTCCATCGTGCCGGCAGTGCGGGCACGCCCGCTGCATATATGATATGATAAGCTGTGATAGATTTTAAGGGGCCAGGGTCTGGCCGACGACTGATCTAGAGACAAGGAAGTGTAGCAAATGGATTTATTCAGTTACGGACGCGAAGCCGACCGGGATTCCAGGCTGCTGGCCGACCGAATGCGGCCGGTTTCGCTGGATGAATATATAGGACAAGAGCATATCATCGGGCCGGGGAAGCTGCTCCGGCGAGCCATCGAAGCGGACCAGGTATCATCTATTTTGCTGTACGGTCCTCCCGGATGCGGCAAAACGACGCTCGCCCATATTATTTCACAGCAGACCAAGGGCCATTTTGTCCGGCTTAATGCGGTTGAGGCCTCGGTTAAGGATGTGCGGGAAGTCATTGAACAGGCCCAGAGCAACCGCAGCTTGTACGGAACGAAGACGATTCTGTTCCTGGACGAGGTGCACCGATTCAATAGTTCCAGACAGGATGCGCTGCTGCCGGCGGTTGAGAACGGAACCATCATCTTCATCGGAGCGACAACGGAAAATCCGTTTCATTACGTGAACGGGGCCTTGATGAGCCGGTCCACGTTGTTTCAATTGCAGCCTTTAACCAAGGAGCATTCGCTGATTGCGATGCGGCGCGCGCTGACCGATTCCGACAAGGGACTTGGCTATATGGATTTGATCGCGGATGACGAGGCGCTTGAGCATATTGCAACGATGGCTAACGGCGACATTCGCCGGGCCTTGAACGCCCTTGAATTGGCGGCCATGACCACGCCCCCGGATGAAAACGGCACCGTTCATATTACGCTAGATGTGGCCGAGGAATCGATCCGCAAGCCGCTCGTGAAGGCGGATGAATCCACGCAGTACGACGTGCTCTCCGCCTTCCATAAGAGCATTCGGGGCTCGAGCGATGCGGCGGTGTTCTGGTTCCTGTACGCCGTCGAAAAGCTGGGGATGGACCCGATGGTGTTCATCCGGCGTCTTATCGCCGCAAGCAGCGAGGATATCGGCCTTGCCAACCCGCAGGCGATGGTTCAGGCAGTCAGCGCCTTGGAGGCTTACCGGAACAACGGCTGGCCGGAAGCGAAGCTGAACGTTGTCCAAGCGATTGTGTTCGCGGTAGAGAGTCCGAAGTCCAATGCGGTCGTCGAGGCCATTTCCCGCGCCATGGCAGCTATGGACGAGGTGAAGTCGGCGGAGGTTCCACTGCACTTGCGGGATGCCCATTATCAAGGGGCAATCAAGCTTGGGCATGTCGGATATAAATACCCGCATGATTATCCAGGGCATTACGTGAAGCAGGAGTATCTGCCGAAGGAGCTATCCGGTCGGGTGTTTTATCAGGCGACGGAACAGGGGAACGAGGCGAAGATTGCTCACAATCAGCGGCTGAGACGTGAACAATAGGCGTTTTCGGAATGCAGGGAAGCAGGAATGCAGGGATGCAGGTATGAGCAGCTCGTCCTGGGCGGGCACTAATGATTTTAGGGAGGATGAAGATGAGAATAGGGAAAAGAAGCTTTGTCATATTACTGTTATCGATTGGTGTTGTGCTGGGCGGTTGTTCAGCCAAGAGCGGCCAGGAGCAGGCGCCTGACGGACAGGCTGCGGAGTCTGCGCATGCCCATGGACACCAGACGCAGCTGGCCAACGGAGACCTTCAGGAAATGACAGCTTCGGCCGATGTGCTGCCTGAATTTTTGAAGGGCCAGACGAGCGAAATTCAGACCATTTATGCATTGTCCGCTCAGGTGAGCGACGTGCTGAAGCATATACCCTGCTATTGCGGGTGCGGGGAAAGTGCCGGGCATCAAAGCAATCTAAACTGCTTCATTGATGAAATTCGCGAAGACGGGAGCGTCGTATGGGATGATCACGGCACCCGTTGCGGTGTATGCCTTGACATTGCGGTGGAATCGGCAAAAATGAGCAGTGAGGGCAAGAGCTTAACGCATATTCGCCAGACGATCGACGATAAATATGGTACCGGCTATGCAAAACCGACCCCTACGCCGATGCCGCCAGCGGAGAGCTGATTGGCTGTCTGGTGTGCACCGTGCAAACTGAGATTTGTGTGTGTTCTAATGGTTTGTATAAGGAGATGCTGGGCTGATTGACGACTATAACCCTTGAAGCGCTGTTTCACGATCATACAGGATCGGAAGAGGCGCTTTTTTTATGCATGATTACGGGTCCCGTTCAGCTTGACAGATCCCTTAATGGATTGATGGAACGGTCCTTCTCGAAGGAAGGATACCCTGCATTGTTAACCGATCTTTCAACGTTCCGTGATCGAAGTCACAGCTTAATACTATATGTAGATTATAAATTAATATTCGTGCACTATATATAGTATTCAAAGTGATAGATGAATAAGGAGCTGAGACGTCACATGAAGGTGATCAAGCGTGATGGAAGCGGGGCGCCATTTGAGGCAGGCAGGATCGTGAATGCGGTGGACAAAGCTCTTGCAGCCGTTGAAGGCAACGCGCGGAAGGAGGCCTCCGTTCGGATCGCAGGATTCGTAGCCGAAGCGCTGCGGGGGAAGGAACGGATTACGGTTGAGGAGATTCAGGATCTGGTCATTCGGCATTTGCAGCAGGAGGGATTTCGGGAAGTGGCTGCGGCTTACCAGAAGTACCGGGAGTCCCGGGACTTGGAGCGGATTAGGCGGGGCGAGCTGTACAAAATCAGCAGCGACGTGCTCTTGTCGGCCAATCCCGATCTGCTGAGGGAGAATGCGAATTTGAACGGCGAATCGTTCAGTGGAAAAATGAGTCGGATCGGCTCGGAATACAGCAAGTGGATGGCAAGCCGCTTTGTGCTTCCCCCAGAGCTTGCGAATGCCGTACGGGAAGGATCCATTTACGTCCATGACCTGGATCAGTACGCGCTCGGCACGACCAACTGCATCTTCATCCCCTTTGACCGTCTGCTCGCCGGAGGCTTTAATACGGGTAACGGTTCGGTACGGCCGCCGAAAAGCATCATGACGGCGATGGCGCTCGTGGCGATCATTTTCCAATCCCAGCAGAACAGCCAGTACGGCGGCGTCTCCGCGAACAAAATCGATTGGGACCTCGCACCGTACGTTGGCCAAACGTTCCGGCGGCATTTCCGCAAGGGTGCGGCTTATCTCGGAGATGCCGAATCTTCACCAGGGACGGCCGATTGGAATGACGATGAGCTGTACATCGACAACCAGCAACTGAAGGAGAACGCTCGCCGAATTTACCGGTATGCCTATGAAGAAACGCTGAATGAGGTGAGGCAGGCCGCCGAATCGCTAATCCACAATTTGAACACGATGAGCAGCCGGGCCGGGGGGCAAATCCCGTTCACGTCGCTCAATTACGGCATGTGCACATCGACGGAAGGCCGCATGGTATCCCATGCGCTCCTGGATGCCACGATGAACGGACTCGGGCGGGGGGAGACGCCGATTTTTCCGCAGCATATTTTCCAGTGTAAGCGGGGAGTGAACCAGGCGGAGAGCGAGCCCAACTACGACCTGTTCCTGAAGGCGGTCGAATGCTCTAGCCGCAGGCTGTACCCGAATTTCGTCAATGTGGACGCTTCATTCAACCTGCCGTATTACAAGCCGGACGACCCGGATACCATCATTGCCACGATGGGATGCCGAACCCGGACGATCTCCGACCGCTTCGGGCGAAACCGATTGAGCGGCAAAGGCAATCTGTCCTTCAACACCGTCAATTTGGTCAAGTTGGGGATCGAGCATGGCATCGTCCTGCAGCAGCGGGGGAAGCCGGATCTCGAGGGCTTTTTGTCCAGGCTCGATGATTGCATAAGGATCGCTGTAGCCGGACTGGTTCACCGCTTCGGGATCCAAGCCGAACAGCCGGCGAAGGCGTCCGATTTCATGATGAGGGAGGGCGTATGGGAAGGCGGAGAGAAGCTCGCGCCGGAGGATAGCGTAAGGGAACTCATCAAGCACGGCACCTTGGCGGTGGGCTTCATCGGGCTGGCCGAATGCCTGAAGGCGCTGACCGGATGCCATCACGGCGAGGATGATGCGGCCTTTCAGCTCGGCCTCGAGATTGTCCGCCATATGCGGCGGCGATGCGATGAAGCCAGCGAAACCCATAACCTGAACATCACCTTGTTTGCCACGCCGGCTGAAGGCTTGTCCGGGAAATTTACAAGGCTGGACCGTAAGCAGTACGGCGTAATTGAGGGTGTTACCGACCGGGAGTATTACACGAATTCTTTTCACATTCCCGTCTATTACAGCATGCCCGCTTATCGAAAAATTCGCTTGGAGGCTCCGTTTCATGGGCTGTGCAACGCCGGAGCGATCTCGTACGTGGAGCTGGACGGCAGCGCAAGGCTGAACACGAAGGCATTCCAAGACATCGTCCGCTTTGCCTTGGAGGCCGATATCGGCTATTTCTCCGTGAACCATCCGATCGACCGCTGTCTAAGCTGCGGGCATGAGGGGGTAATCGGCAGCATTTGCCCGCAGTGCGGGATCTCCGAAGGGGAGGGGCGCTTCCAGCGGCTGCGGAGGGTGACGGGATATTTAACCGGCAGCTATACCGAGCGTTTCAACTCCGCGAAGCAGGCGGAAGTGAGAGACCGGGTGAAGCATCTGTGAACCTGATCGGCTATGTTCCGGAAAGCATTAGCGAAGGGGAGGGACTCCGGGCAGTGCTCTTCATCAGCGGCTGCCGGCATGCCTGTCCGGGCTGCTTCAATCCGGCGTCTTGGGATTTTGAGGCAGGGGTTCCTTTCACGGAGGAAGTGTCCGCGCGGATCCTTCGGGATATCGCCTCCAATCCTCTGATCGATGGATTGACTTTATGCGGAGGCGACCCGTTCTTTTCGCCGGAGGAGTGCACTGCCTTTGTCGAGAGTTTCCGTTCACACTGTCAGGACAAAACCGTATGGGCTTATACAGGCTTTACATTCGAGGCACTCATGCGGCACCCGAAGCGGCGCGAGCTGGCGCTGCTGTGCGATGTCATTATCGACGGACGGTTCGTGCTTGAGCTGAAGGATGTGTCGCTGCCTTTTCGCGGCAGCTCTAACCAGCGGCTCATCGATGTGGCGGAGACCGTGTGCAGAGGGGTAATCACGGAGTATGCGTTGTGAGCATGTTCATTGAAGTGGCTTTACAAGTCCCGGTGCGCAATCACTCCGCATGTGGATCATGCAACAAATGGGGATGAGTATCTTCACAAGTCCGGTTGTGTGGGATCACTCCGCGTGCGGATCATGCCTCCAAATGAGGCATGAAATGGCCTCACAAAGTCCCGGTGCGCAATCATCACTCCGCATGCGGATCATGCCTCCAATCTCTGTTGTCCACTAATTTTCTTGGAATTATCTCCAATGTCGTAAAAATTAGCGGACAAAGGAGAGCGCTGACGCTTTTCCGGCATGATTCCGCCTGCTCCGTTGAAGTCTTTGTTCGTGGGTGTTGGAGCATGCCCTTTGGGTTTCATTGCAGCTTGGATACGCTACTGTAGGCCGTCGAACAAGCCCCTTTTAGGGACTTGTTCGCTCCCAAGGGGCCCGAACCAGCGGAACAAGCCCCTTTTAGGGACTTGTTCGCTCCCAAGGGGCTCAAACCGTCGTCACAAGCCCCTTTTTGCTCTTCTGTCAAGAAAGTAGACACCTCTAAGCTAAGCTATACACTCGTAATAGCACTGCTCAAAACGCACCGGGGACATATACCCAATCGTAC
>NZ_JAGGKI010000033.1 GCF_017873605.1 Paenibacillus lactis | reverse complement strand
ATGGTCTTGTTGGTCAAACCCTCGATCCCTCCACCCGCATAGCGGGTGGTTTTTTGTTTCGCACGCTTCGCGAGCTCAACTGGCTAAAGCCGTAATAAAAGATGATTCGTAAAGGACGAATCATCTTGGAGGATCGTTTAACTTTAACTTTAACTTACAACAACAGGAGTTTCATCAAACTCCTCTACTACTTCAACCTCATCATCAAAACCATCGTCATAAAACTCTTCTTTACCTGTAAGATACTTGGATAAAATATTCAGTACCTTAATCGGATACGGATCAACAGTGTGGGTATCAAACGTCAAGCCAACTCTTCGTAACTGATCAACCAGATAAACCAGTTCATCACGCTCGTTTTCATTCAGTGGACCTAATGGAATACATTCAACTGCTCGTTGTTGTAGTAGAAGTTTAGACGGACTAGTAAACTTTATATCCGTTACACGGGAACCCTGCCAAGCAGTTGGCCTTCCACCTACTCCATAATAGATTCCTAAAGGATCTCTAAAAATACCACTTGCCTTCATGGGTTGTTCTTCATTATCCGGGCTAAAGATTCGATACTGGGTGACATCCTGGGTGGTATTAATCCGGATAAACTGAATTCGAGATTCATTCGCCAAACGCTCATTTAAATAAGGAACAACCTCATATTGTATACGAGGATTTTGAAGAACATCCAACCATCCATTTCTTAACTTGGCATTCATCATGACAACGATCGGTCTATCATCTTGATCCAACTCATTCTCCATCACTTGTGTGACAAACGCTTTAAATACAGCACTACTATTATTGTATTTCTTTGGTTGTTTCAGCATCTTTGCACGATCCAAATGGAAAGGAGCATCTCCTAACGGCATCCAAGTATCAACACCCAGCATTTTGATCACCACTTCTATTCCATCCATTTTAGAAACGACAGGCAAGTAATCCTTATCAGCCTTAAGCACGTTGAAAGATAGGATTAATTTGTTTTCGTTGAGTTTGGTTACATTATGACTTAGAAAACCGGCATCATTCAACAAATCCAGCAGTGCGTTGACCATGCGTCCCGTATCCGCGTTGCTCCCATTGGCTTCGTTATTTTCAACGGTGATATGTTCAAAATGATCTCTTTTAACGGTAAGTGGTTCGATAAATTGCGATAAACGCCCCGACTGCTTCATCGCATCTCTGATCGCTGCTTTCGGATCGGCCCCATCACGCCATGAATCTTTACCGTTTATTTCAATGAGAGCTAGCGTCTTTTTAACAGAATGTATTGTATTTGAACCTAGCTTCTTTTTAATTCGATCAACCAGCTTTGAGTAAGCAATATCAGCCGTATAAGTGCCTATCTCCAGCTCACTTACAATGCCCTCCGGGTCCCGATGTACAAATTCGACGGTAACTACTTTGTCGCTGTTAAGTTCATAGACATCATCCGAAATTTGACGCTTGAAAATTACAACTCCTTCTTCCCCCTTTGGGATTATATTTATAAATTTATGGGGTGTAGTATAGGCCTGTTTCATCGCTTCAAACATTTCTTCACTGCTGTATACTTCAATAATAATATCTTGATCCTTATGAGAGACGATCGGAAGGCGTTGGTTATTCATTTTATTTCTGGGAATTTCCATAATAGCTGGTAGTGACTTCATATCGTATTCAGTAAGCACCTCTTCAAAAGCATTGAATAAGCCTCTTTTTTCCGATATACCTAATCCAGCTTTAACCCAGTTACCTGCATTTTTAAATGAATTATGGTTAACAACCCAAGCCGTGATTTCCCCTTTTCCCTCAAGATAAGCAGTTGGTTGGGCCAGTAACATATCAGCTTCAAACTCTGCGCCATACAATATATCCCAGTAGAGATTATCCAACGCAGTCCTCCATCGTGTAAAGGTCCCTTTGTCTTTATGCACGAATCGTTCAAATTGAAGTTGTGAAAAAGACTTAGTATTTTGATCAAGCTCTGGGTTGCGGACGGATACAAGGACGGAGCATGTGTGATTGTCTTTTAAATAACATGCAAGTTCCTTAGTTTTCTTATCAATTTTTATCTTGGGATCCTTTAAATATCGCCGTCTTCCCACAGAAACGGATAATAACATTCTGTTCGCATCTCCACCTCGATTTTGTAGGCTCACTCTAAGAACATAAGAAAAAGGATCGTATTTATTAGACTTCATGTAGGGCTCTGTGACACACTCATGTTTGCCATTAAAAATAGTATGATAAAACTGAAATTCCTTAATAATTCCCTGACCTAGATCAACTTTTCGAGGTTTAGCGCAAAATTTAATGGCCGCAAGTGCTGGTAACCATTGATATTTATCAATATACTTTTGAGTTGAATCTGTAGTTATCTCCCCAAAACGGGTCGTAATCCAGGATAATTGGGCCTTCTTCAGATCTTCAGGCAACTCAGAAACCGTACATCTCTTGGTAGAAGCCAACCAGCCCAAAGTTAATCTTTTGATTAGAGATTCCGATATTTTCTCTGTTGCTACAATCCATGGCAGATCCGTTTCTACAAATCTATAGTCTACTGCCACGTTAATAATTTCCGGAAAAATGCTTTGCAATTTTAGGCCTAATGGCTTCACTTTAAATGCAAGCTTATACTCATTCGAACTTTTCCCTTTGTGTGATGAACTCTCTTCTGAATAAGTCTGATCCTTCAGATAGTTTCGCCAGCTTTCCGGCATATACATCAAATGAACAACTTCATCGTAGAAGACTTCCTCTTTGACTTCCAATTCAAATAACTGCATCATTTTAATACTCTTCAATATCCTCATCCTCCATTTCCATCTGTTGAATAGCTTCCATAAACGGCCCATATAAGCTTTGAAATAGTACATCGTTTCTGTTCTTAACCATTATGTTTTTCCATACTTCCAGCATAGAAAGCCCATCCGACTCATCTGCCTGCTTAGCGCTAAACTTGGCATCACAGAAAAAGACCCTGGCATCCCTACCACCTCGCAGCAAACGGCCAATCATCTGCCAAACAGGGACAAAGGTGTACCAGCCCATCATCTCCCGCTCATCGTTAGTAAGCAAAGACCAATAATCGGGCTTTTGGTACATGCTCTCCAGTTTGCCACTACTCATCTGGCGCAATTTATTGATGGCGCTATCGTAATGAAGGCTTTGCTTTCGAATCCTCTTCATGTACTTAGGCAGATATGCATGCAATATCTGGACCAAGTAATTTAAATCATTCGGCACCGGATAAGGCCGTACCAAAAAGTAGACACTGCCAAACAAGGCTCCACCTTCCTCATCAAGGATGTTATATCCCCTCCCTACAGACAACAAGGGGACTATCAATACTTCTGCCGATTGTAGATGGAAAGTTTCAATCAGGCTTCTCGAAAGTTCATCCTCCTTAAGTTGTGAACCTCTGCCAAGTGCTTTGTATCGACCTGCCCAAGCGGAATCATCTGAGAATACTTGTCGCACAGTTTCAACATCGTCATAAGAATTGACGACCAGCAAGACCCGACGCCGCTTTCCTAACCGTTGCCAATAACCCAGTTCATAATTCACATCCGATTTTAATTGTCTGACCATACCCGATAGATTGTTACTCTTATGTTCTGGATCACGAACGCCGGAAACTACATAAAATTCTCCACGGGTCATATCAAGAACAGGTTTATAATAAAGCTGAATTTTGGAACTTTGCCGCCCTGCTCTCAGCAACCAGTCTGAAGAAGTTTCCAAATCATAATGCGCCGAATTAGGCGCATGGCTCGTCCCGGATAGAAAGACAACTGCAGGTCCTTCTTTCCCGTCACTAACTTGATATAATTGGTGCCAATCTTTCAAAAGCAATCTTCCAATCGCCGTATACTCGATCAATTTGAATTTTCCTGACTTCTCAGCATCAGGCAGATCATACTTGTAACCAAGCGTGATTCCCGTCATAGCTTCTTTCATAAACGCTTCGTAATCTTTCTGCATTGTAAAAAGTGGAGAAAAATCAATCGACAGACCTAATTTGACCTGAATCATCGGAAATGCCGTCAATATATATTTGATATTCTCTTCCGCACGGCATAGGTAAATGAAGAACTCCAACTGAGCGTATAAAAGCTGCCTTTTCACCCGTGGTTTTACTTCTCCCTTTACCTTGGCGATAAACTCCTCAATCCATTCCTGTTTTCGTTCTGGGCTGTCTGTATCTATAAGATCATTTGCAATTCCCGACAATCGCTTGTCCTTATATGGTTCAGAGGCATACTCCATCAACCATTTAAAGATCCGTGTCTGCTCCTTCGGATCTGTGGATAATTTCTCACTTAGCGTTCCGGCTAGACCCGCTACCCGAATGAGATTACTCCGTATGTCATTTCTTAAAGTAGCCGAATCATTCAACTTCGCATAAATCCGCCAGACCATATGTTCCAACATTCGCAAGCGGTCGTTCCACTCAATGATTGCTGAATCTCCGGCATATTGACCATATTCGCCATTGGTGAGTTGGCTTGATTCAAATCTGAGCTTTTCAAAAATATCCTCAGTCGAACCGAACACATTGTACTCCGTTAAAAATGCTTCATCGAATTGCTTCTGTACCTGATCCGCCTCATCTACAAATATGACATCTAACAAGTCATACATGGCTTCAAAAATTGTTCTGGAATACGGATCAATGATTTCAGGAATGCGTGTTTTTAACACACTAGAGGCCGTGGTCACCCATACTTCTGCATTTTGCAAATCCACAAAATCGCGATAGACCCCGCATTTATGGGCTAGTGGACAGACAACTTTACCGTTTTCCTGTTGTAACTGCAAACATGGGGACGGTTTATTTCGTTCGTAATCCTTGGCTAGTGCTTTGATCAAGCACACATCGGATACATGCTTAAGTGATTCGTACTGCTCGTTTTGCCACTCACTAATGTTCTGAATTTGATTCATATTGGCGACAAGATAATTTTGCTGATGCTTGCTTCGTCCCATTCTACCGATGACGGGGACTGCATGGACGCCAAGACGCCGTAGCTCTTTAACCCGTTCCAGTACCTGAGCCACACTGCCTTCGATAAAACCAATCTTGGCACCCGTCTTCTTTACCAGTCGGAAAGTTTCCAAAATCATAAAGGTCGATTTCCCTGCACCTAATCCGCCACCAATATGAATGTTCCCTTTATAGATCAGCTCCTGTTCCTTACCTTTTACGGATTCCAGAATGACCGTTTTGGCTCGATCATGCCACATCGTACTCTCATTCTTACATCCATCCATTTCCATAGCTATTTCAGTCCCATTGTAAGGCAACGGCAGTGAACGTATTGTTTTAGAGCGATATGCTGGAAAGGGACTTGTAGGGTCTTTCAATAAACTATCGGGAATACTGCCATGAAAAGTACTGGGATCACAGCCACGAGTTCTGCGCTTGTAACTAAATTGGCCAGCACCGGCAAATGTTTTTGTGCTTGGCTTTCTAGGGATATATTGCTTTAGAATCCGATTATAGACGGTCAAACGATCCGTTCTGTATTTTGGCGATATTTGTATAGCTATTCCTTCCTCCGTGATGTCATATAACCGGTAGTCACGGTGTAATTCAGAGTATCTGCCTAACCGTCTAGATAGCACCTTCTTATGGCGAAGTTCAGCAAAAAGAATGCGCATACGAGTAATGATCTCAATCTGTGTCAGATCAGGTAGAACGGGATCGTTGTAACCTACCAAAAGCGACCATGCTTGCTCGATTTTTAATTTTGGATCAATCATATGGCAGCCCGTGATGAATAGTTCTATATTGATTAATGTTGAGATATCATGTTTACCGAGATTTAACGAATCAAACTCTCTGACAATTTCCTCAGACAACTCCCAGTACGTCTTCCTCACCAAAATATATCCTCCAACACTTGTTCTACTTCATTTTCCATCACAATTCGGATGTAGTTCCTAGCTGTCTCATTCAAATACATTTCCGCTCTTTTCTTATACTCTTGGAACAACAAACTTCGATATCGCGGAACGACAATAAGGCACTGATCCTGATATTTTTCAAGATAAGACGCGGGTTGCTCATTAAAAAAATTAGCTAGTGTCCGCGGATCCTTAAAATCTTTAACATCTAGGAAAAATTCCCGACCTGCCTGCCTAACAGAAAGATCAAATGTATCAATGTTCGGATAGAGATCAACCTCGTAACCTTTTTTCCTCAAACGCTTAGCCAGACGAAGCTCAGAGATCCCGGGCAGAAGGACAAAACGCTGAATGCCTGGATTTAGACGGAAAACCCGTTGTTTTCCGAACTCAAACGGCGCTAGAATCTCCATATCAGCAAGCGAGTGGCAAATATCCTCCTTATTACATCGCCAACGATCATGTTTATATTTCATCGTCCAGCCGCAATGCGGGCATTTTCGGAAATTTGACAGTTCTTGCGTAATCTCCGGATAACAATTCCTGATCAAATTAATGAGTTCAGAATCCTGAAAATTTTCAAGAAATTCATTGAGTTCACGGGCAGTAATTACTGCATGTTGAGGTTCGGACAGAAATGTACGGATAGCAGTATATTCATCCTGCAGCTGTCTACCATCCTCTCTGCAGTATTTCAAGATATCATACATGTTCTGCTGCTCCGCATCCTGCGGAGAAATATAGCGATTCATAAACTCGTCCGTATCGGCAACTAAACCGACAGCTTCATCAAGTAGAGGGGAATGTTCTGGGTAGTCGTTCTGGAGGCCTTGGATCCCCCATTCATGTGAGGGTCTATGAAGAATTCGTATCAACTGATAAATATCTACCGGAGGATCGGAATTACCTTCCGCAGACAAATGGGCAAACATTAGCATCCCCGTATACAATTCGTCTGGAATTACACCGAAATTTTCCTGCCATTTCTGGATGCCTGTAATTAAGTTAAAGAGCATATCCGGTCTCTTGACCGTTTCCACTTGCGCCATATGATCACCATTCCTTATTACAGTAATAAATATAGGTTACACTATCGGGGTGTCCAGAGGTTGTCAGCGAATATGTGTTCGAATAGTCGTTAATTATGTGTAATGCAGTGTTTACCCATAAAGTCCATCCATAGGAATACTTCTGTCCTATTTTTCATTGCATGCATTGCCATACCCAAAGTCAAAGAGGCTAACATCGTTATCTGGCGATTTTAGCCTTTTGGGGTCCAATTTTGTCCGAATTTCGCTACTAATGTATATTATGAAATCTCTCTATATCTTGTCAGCACTCTGTTTTGAAAAGTGCTAACTGGATTCGTGAGAATTACCTCTTAGCCCTTCCTCTTTTTAGTGTGAGGTTGTGATAAGGGTATGACCATCAAACAAAAGCAGAAGGAAGGTGCTGAAATGCACCTAAGAAAAACCTTACCCAGTATGCCTGATCCCCCGCAAATACTCACCACTATTAATGATACGGTTCACCGTATCTATTGATAGGGTAAACAACTAAAAAGAGAGGGGGCGTCCCCTCTCTTTTTCATTATAGAGTTATTCCAAAAAAACTTGCTATTGATGCAACTGAAGCAACGTGCCCAAGTGCACTTGTCAAAAATCCTAAGAGCTTTTTTCCTTCTTCTTTATCATTTTTGAGATAAGCCTCTTTAAGTTTTTCTGCAAAAAACTCAAGCTGGGCTCTTTGTGAATCTGTTGATTTTTCATGGATATCTTTCATCAGTTGAGCGAATGCCTCCACTGCTCCATCCTCGGTGACTGTTATTTTTTGATCAACATGATCCCCAGTGTTAATGTTTGTATTTCCAGAAACACTTCCGTGGACAGTAACGCTTTTATTGGTATTATTCATATCCCCATCCCCCGCATGTATATGCAAATGTTCAACATGTTCAATCCTTAATGCAGTTCTTGGAGGTAGGTTGCTTAGTGATGGATTCTGTTGTTCGCCTATCCTCAACGAATCCATAACTTTACCTATGCTCTGGCGTAGCTTCTTTTTATCTTCAGGCGATTTGATGTTTTTTTTTTATCTTCCCGGACAATTTGCCTGAAGTCAGGAGTTATTTCAAACGCCGGAAACAAATCATTCGCAGACACGGTGAATTCATGCCCACAAATATCACAAGTAACATCCTTGTTCAGTAACACTTCTTTGGAGTGAGCATCTTTTATTTTACGAGCACAAATAAACTTATCAGTTGTGCATTTTACTTCCCATACAATACTTAACTCGCCAGATTCCACCAAGTCAAGGAAGTAGTCAAACGTATCCTCTAACGAAGTTACATGTGTATAGTTCATAGCCGAAGTTGGGTAGAACCTTTCAACAGTACTAAAAGCTAAAAGGTCTAAAAAATTATTTAGTTCCCTTTTTTCTTTCAATGTCACTGCCATGTCCACCCTCCTCCCCATGAAAAATTCAAGTAATTATATTATAACCTGATTACGGACGAATTCAATTACCTCTTCGGTTGCAGGCGTAGTAAAATATATGCTGTCAGAGGTTAGACCAACCCTTACAGTAAATGATTTCTCTACACCATTCACGGGATGGTTGAATTTAATAAACCCCCCCTGGTGTTGCAAATAAGGGCGTAATGTATCATACAAAGGTCGTCCTCTTAGATCACCCTCATTCACGCGAAGCCCTACTCTCTCCATTCCGTTCAATATAAGAGCTACAAAAGGAGTGGTTAGTAAGTGCTCCCCGAAAATCTGAGATGATTGTCTTAAGTTATTTACCAGTTCTGCCTCGTCTTCTTCATCAAAAAAGTTATTGAGTGCATTGAGTATATCGATAATCGCTTTCGTATGTTGTTCATTGAAATCCTCAAAAATGAATTCAGGTGTAGAAGTGGCATCAATAAGTTCGCCTCTTAAGGCGTTTGCTATTAGCTCGACATTATTTCCATAAGGAGCAAGTATTCTTTTTTGTTCAAGTGTTACTTGCTGCCCAATTAATCTGGCAATATGCGATGCAATATTATTGGCACTTCTGGAATCGGTTCGCACCTCAATGATATCTGTCTGTAAATTGATAAACACTGTTGTCACTTCGCACTTTGGAACAATGTGTACAGACGTGCCATTTACCTCTCTCCTGTTACCGCTGTTGTACATATATCTAAGGTATATTTCATCATCATTATTACCTAGAGATGCAGCAATCAATACAGGCTCTGAGGTCACGTCACTAGGCATAACCTCATTGATATGCTCAAATGGACTTCTTGTAAGTCCCTCTAACAACCCCTTAAACCCTCGTAAAGCACCTTCATTCTCAATCTTAAACCATGTTACAGATGTCTTACCTGCAAGCAATCTGTTTCTACATGGTCCTAAGGTATCACGGTCGCCCGTGTTAATGGTATCCCAAACTCTTGTTGCCAGGTCAAATGCTGTACCTGAGGTATCCAGACCCATGTCTGTACAAGTCTCTTTCAAGGTTGATTTAGGTAACTTAAGGATGTCCGGGAAGAATACAATATCAGTTATTTGATGCAACTTTTACGCCTCCGAAATTAATATTGTGAACTATCCCTTCACAATCTCCATCAACTTCTCGTAGCTATTAACCACATCGTACTTTAACTGGTCTGAATTCAGCTTAGCAAAATGCCTTCGTGCACATTCAATCTTCGCCTTCTCCACTTCACGCAGCTCCATAGAGTCTAACGAACCTTTCGTCTCGGCAATAAAGTATATGTGCTTCACGTCGCCTTCTTTGAATACAATCGCCCAGTCTGGATTGTAGTCACCAACTGGAGTAGGGATGTAGAAGCCCCGCGGCAACTTAGCGTAAATGTGTACTTCATTGCTCGTATCCAGCTCTTTTGCGAATGCCCGCTCGATCTTGGAATCCGTCACCACATAGTCATAGATGTGCTTCTCAACAGCTATCGCGTTTTGTCCAAGCTGTCCCTTCAGCGTGTTTTTCGTGAACACATCTGTATTAAACGTATCATTGATCACATCATACGTGATAGATTCAATGATTGTCGTCGCCTTCTGCTCATTAATCAGTCTGGACGCTCGAAGTATAAACTCCTCAGGATTCTTCTGGAACAGCATGAACTTCGCTTGCTTGATGCCTTTCATAATAGCTACAATTGTTTTTCTGGTAAGCTTTGTTTCATCCATCAGCTTGCCGATCAAGTCGTATTTGATCTTCGATGACGCTGCTTGATGAACATAATCCGCGTCCGTCTCTCGAATTTTGAACGCGTCTCCCTGCTTCAATTGTTCACGGGATTCGATCTCATTCATTTCCCCATGCTTGATGGAATAACGAATGGAAGGCACGTCCAAGCTCATATCAATCGCCATGATGCTCTTCCGCACCAATTCTTCCGAGTCGAACTGAACCGTGTATACCGATCTCTTATTGATCCGGCTCCACAATTCTTTGAATTCTTTCTTATGGAAATTGCTGTTCACCGTGATATTCGGAACTGTATTTTTCCGGTCATCATTCGTCATATCCGACTTGCCTTCAACGTAGATCGTTTTAACCAGTTCAATAAGCTGCTCTTGATGTGCATTCAGCTCGTCGGGCAGTTTAATGGTTTGTTCTTCTACGGCTGCAAAATAAGCATCCGTCAGATTGTAGTCATCGTCGGTATAACCGTTACGAATAAACGCGTTTTGCAGCTTATTTGCGAGTCTCTCATCGATCTTTAATTGTTCGCCGCGGGCATTCACAAGTACTTTTTCCAAGAAGAAGCTATTGTCTGCCTTGCGTGGGCGATCCGACAATGTCGCGGCTATCTCGCCCTGAAGTTGTTTGGCAAATTGCTCATAGGATTCACTTGCGATAACAGTTAGTGCATTGATCTCGTGGACGTCAATACCCGGAATACTGGAATCAATCCGTTCGCCATACTTGTTCACGCAGAGCCGCAATCCACGTCCAACTTCCTGCCGCTTCTTGATCGTAGAATCACTGTGCTTGAGTGTGCAAATCTGGAATACGTTCGGGTTATCCCAGCCTTCCTTCAACGCCGAGTGGGAGAAAATAAACCGTGTCGGTTCCTCAAAGCTGAGAAGTTGCTCCTTCTGTCGCATAATCAGGTCATATGCGTCTGCATCATCGGAGTCCGTTTCTCTGGCAGACACTTTGGAATCAACGAACCGATTGCTCTTTTTGTCGATGGAGAAGTACCCTTTATGCGTATCCTTTACTCGAATGGTATTCAAATATTGAACATACGGGTCATCCGCGAACAATGACAGTTGTTCGTTCAGAAGTTCCATGTACTCTTCTTCAAAGATATCCGCATAATCGCCGTTCTGTTCATTGCCGTCCTTATCGTATTGTCGATACTTGGCGACTTCGTCGATAAAGAAGAGCGAGAGCACTTTAATTCCTTTATGAAACAGCACCCGCTCCTTCTCGAAGTGAGATTTCAACGTCTCCCGAATCTGGATTCTTCGGAAATGAAGTTCGTTGACATCACCTTGCACGTCTCCGGCGAACAAAGTAACTCCATTAATAAAGCTGATACTGTTATTCTGACCGTTGATCTCGGATACCTTGTAACCTTTATATTGCTCCAAGTTCTCGGACAATTGATAGAGGTCATCGCCAGTGACGATCTTCTTGGATACCTTGGTTACTTCGGTTTTGGTACGTTTTTCATATTCAAGCCGGGCTACAGGAGCATGCTTATCGCTGATATCGATTCCTTCGAGGTACACATAACTGTTCGTTCCGCTTGATCCTTTGACCGAGATGCCTTTGACGCTAATCTTCTTGACCAGTTTCATGTTGTAGGCATCCAAAGCATCGAGGCGATAGACCTTGTTGTAGTCTTCTCGATGAGTTGCCGAATATCGCAGCGTAAACAACGCTTTGAAATCCTTCAATGCCTCTTTCGTCTTCTGACCTTCGACGGATTGTGGCTCATCGATGATGAGTATGGGATTGGTGCTTGCGATTACATCGATTGGCTTGCGGGATGCAAAATCATCCAGCTCCATCGTTATTCTTCTTGCATCCTTACCTCTCGCATTAAACGCTTGAGCGTTAATAATCATGACGTTAATGCCAGCGTCACTTGCGAACTTCTCGATATGATGCAGTTGCTTGGAATTATAAACGAAGTAACGTGCCTTCGATCCATATTCCGCCATGAAATGGTCTTCAGTAATCTGAAATGTCTTCAGAACGCCTTCGCGAATCGCAATTGAAGGAACAACGATAATGAATTTGCTCCAACCGTACTTTTTGTACAGCTCGAACATCGTCCGAATATACGTATAGGTTTTACCCGTACCGGTTTCCATTTCGACCGTCAGATTGTACTTGCCCTCAAGCCGCTCTGATAGTTTCAATCCATTCTGGCGTTGCATCGCTTGAATATTGCCCAAAACTTCCTGATCGACTAGCTTGATGGGGTTGTTCTTGAACCCATATTCCGAATCATTGCTAGTTGTCTGTTGAAAGAGATCGTCGATTTCTACACTCTTTTGTCGCCGACCTTTATCAAGCGTGAAACGAGAGGATTCGTTGGGTTGTCCTTGAAAAACGTCAACAACGCTCTTCACCGCATCTAATTGGAACTGCTGATGTTTGAATTTAATCTTCATCGTTGCTACCCTCCTTACAGTACTTGAATTTCAGTGCTTGGGGAGAGTAGCTTGAACAGTTCTTCAACATTGATGCGAGCCGAATCATCCCGGAAAGAGCTATCACGGAATACAACGCGAAGAGGTTTATCCTCTGCGATCTTCTTGATAACCGACTCGGACACCTCGTCATCAAAACAAGCGATCAAGGAATTGCCTGCAACGTAATGAACGGTCTTCCCATCAATTTCCCTGGATTCCATAGGCAATGAAAGCTCTAGTCCGCACTCCAGCATCACTTGGATGAGCAAGTCCTCTCCATTACGATCTTCTTTGATGTTCGACGCCACATCATCCAGATTCATTTGACCGAGTCTGTCTGGCGTGTAGTAGACATCTTTCATGTTGCTGGAATCTACTCGATATACGCGAAAGCCATAATCGATTTCTGCTCCAGTTTCTTCTTTGATTTTTTTGGCAGCACGGCGGATACGTTCTTTGCCGATTTCGCAGATATTTTCAAATCCTGCTTTATAAGCATCGGAGTCCTCACTACATCTCTCTTCATTGGTCTGTACCATTATATATTTTCGGCTTCCTCTGTCTTCTCCGTTTAATTGCATTACCGCTTCTGCTGTTGTTCCTGAACCAGAGAAAAAATCCAATATAATATCATCAGTATGCGAATCACTACAAACGGTGATTTGTAGTAACTGTTTTATTAATTCCACTGGTTTTGGAAAAGGAAATAATGAGCGAGGAAAATGCTTCTCAAAATCTTTTGTACCTTCTTGTGTATACGGCCCGATAAATAATGTAGTTGGCTTTCCCGCTTTTACCTCGCCAGTTTCATCAAATAAGTAACCCTTAAAACGTACTGACCAACTTCCTTCTTTTTCATTGTAATTAAACACCAGTTTGTTTTCTTTCTGAGCAACTTCAACTCTCTCACGAGACCATAACCATTGTTTTCTTGGCCAAATCTCATGTCCATTATGATAAATAGGAAACCGAAGATTAGCCCGATCATCCATACTTGTTGTATCCAATGGCCACGTAGCATATGGGCCTAATTTTTCATAATGTTCGTCTTTTTTATTATACATTGCTTTTGTTTTTTCTGATAACGGAGCAACCAAATCCCATGTTGGACTTATATTTCGAGCATAACAAAGTATATACTCATGCAATCCAATAAAACCTTTACTTTTAGCTCCTGCACCTGTTTTTTTCTGCCACACCAACTGTGCAACAAAATTAGGTTCGCCAAATATTTCATTGCATACTTTCTTTAAGTTTTCAATTTCATTTTCATCTATACTAATAAAAATAAGTCCGTCATCCCTCAGTAAATTTCGTGCAATCTTCAGCCTTGAATAAATCATTGTAAGCCAGTCGCTATGAAACCGACCATTTGAAGTTGTATTATGAACTAATTTATTGCCTTCAGCATCAACTTGTCCAGATTCTTCAAAGTACTCTTCCTCAGATTCTCGAAAGTCATCATTATAGATAAAATCATTACCCGTGTTGTAAGGAGGATCAATATAAATACATTTCACTTTGTTCAAGTATGATTCTTGAAGTATTTTTAAGACTTCAAGATTATCACCCTCAATGTATATATTCTTTGTATTGTCCCAATCAACACTACTGTTTTTTACAGGGCGTAATGTTTTCTCGATAACTGTATTTGCATTAAATATAGCTTCCTTCTTCCCCGGCCACGTCAATTGATACCGTTCTTTTTCTCCTTCAACGAGAACATCGGATAGCTCCTGTCTCAACAAATCAAAATCAACCGCACGCTTGATTTTTCCTTGTTCATCTCTTGCTTCTGTAATTACGTTGGGAAACAGTTCCGCAATCTTGTCGATATTGACCTGAGTCAGATCGGTTGATTTCATCGTCAGTTTGTTCATGAAAGATTGACCTCCAGTTACTTAGTTGAGAAGTTGATTCAATTCTTTACGTTTACGTTGCAGTTCCATATTCAATTCGACCTTGCGATTGAACTGCTTTTCGCCGCGAATCTTGGCTTCTAGCCGCTGGCTTTCTTGTGTCAGCTTATCTATGCGAGCTTGTCGTTCCAGAATAGCTGTAAGCTCGATTTCCGGGTTCGAATTGATCGGTAGAAGCTGACGAATGATATTCTCGTAGACAGCTTTTAGATCAAGTCCTTGAATAATGTCCAGCTTCAATTCTTCTATAGGCTGCCATTCCGATTCGTGATAGGAACGTACAACGGAGCGGTTATCATCGGTCTGATTCCGCTCCTTGTAGGCGATTGCGAGTTTTACCTGATCTTCGTATTTAATGACGTGCAGTATGGGGTAAGGAATCGCCTTGTCGATGCTCCGCAACAAATCAAGTGAGTAGGTTTGCTCTTTCAAGTGAACCTCAAATACCTGAACTTCCTCAATGTCATCTTTCGGTTCGAGGCGAATCGTCTCTTTGGATAGTTTGTGCTTCCAGATGATCGACTCGACTTGCTCAGTAAACAGATCCTTTAGATGTTGATTGGCGTGAAGCTTCTCATAAAATTTGTTCTTCGGTATTTTGCGATTCACAAGTGTGCTTGATGGTAACTGATACATCATGCACTCACCTGCCGGATGACAACAAAAGTAATGAGTTCAAAGTCTTCAAGACCTTTGACGGAATCGATTAAAGCCGTTGTGCCTCCCGAACTGAACAAGCTATCCAGATCGCCTTCTTCCTTCACCTGAACAATGGAGCGGATTGCTTCCTCAAGCAGCATGGAATAGGCATCCATCCTCCTACCGTCTTTCGTCGCTTGATTGAAGCTGCGACATGCCTCCAAGACAGGTTCAGATTGTCCTCTGCACAGGGCACGCAAAACATCGAGTGTCTTCTTGACATCCATATGATTGGTTATGACTTCACCATCGTCACTCAGGTAGACCAGGTAGAAAGGATGCAAGCGATTCTGCTTGTCCGGGTTCAGTTCTTCATTCACATTACGAAGAACGAATATGACTCCTGGCTGCACTCCCTCCTCTTCATCAGCAGAAACAACGGCATGCAGTCCGCTTGGAACGGTATCCAGTTCGCCATTCTCTTTGACGTAGTTCACCAAATCCATTCGGAAATCATTAAGACCTAAATCCGTTATAGATACTCCGGTATTCATGTCATCCAGATCGACGACTTCTTTCTGCAAGCGATTAAGCTGCTGTTTCCGGTATTCCAAATCGCTGGACTGATTAAACAGAACATTGTCGTCGCCAGTTGCTGTCATATCCATGATGACCATGCGATTCTCGACCCGTTCTTTCAATTGAATGTACTCGTCCAGCGTCATGTTGGGCCAGAAGTTCACGAGCTGAATGGATTTGTTTTGGGAGCCGATCCGATCAACTCGTCCAAACCGCTGGATGATTCGTACCGGATTCCAGTGAATATCATAATTGATGAGAAAATCGCAATCCTGCAAGTTTTGCCCCTCGGAGATGCAATCGGACGCGATGAGCAAATCGATTTCACCATCCACATCGGGCATGGTCAGCTTCTTCTCCTTGGATCGCGGCGAGAAGCAGGTGAGCAATGTACTAATGTCATTCCGAAGTCCTGCGGTATTCTTGTTCTCATCACTGCCGACGATTTTCGCAGTATCGATGTTGTATTTCGACTTCATGTACGCAGATAGATGATTGTACAAATACGCCGCGGTATCCGTAAATGCACTAAAGATGATCACTTTACGATTACCCGGATTGATTGGTTGTCTGATCTTATCATCGATGACCTGTTTCAAGGCATTCAGCTTCTCGTCATGCTCGGGCGATACTTTCTGCATCTCTTCGTGAAGAGCAGATAGAACTTGGTGATCGCTCATCAAATCTTCTTTCCATCGAAGCACGTCCATATCGGATAGATTGATCTTGATGGTATCCCCGATGGTAAAGTCATCATCCAACCAGTCGTCATCATCGAGACTGGCATCTTCAATTTCGGTGTATCCAACCGCATCAGACTTCCCGCTTTGCTGATAAGCCTCAATTCTCTCCAATGTCTGACCAAGCTTGGATATAATCTTGGACAGCGTCAACCGGAAAGATTCCACTGAGCTCTCTAACCGCTTGAGCAAATTGATCCGCATCAAGAGCTGCAAGCTACCTTCTCGGTCCAATTGCTTGAAGCTCCCGCTTCCGCCTTTTACACTCGTATCGTACATCTCTTCATATAATCGCAAGCGACTCGGTTGAATGTACTTGAACGGAGCATAAATGCCGAGGTTGATTCTGGACAACTCCATAAAAATATCATTATAGCCGATGACATCCGTCCTGTCTGTCAGATTGCAGAACTTGGATAAAGGCGGCAATCGCTTAGGAAATTCGCCGATCTCCTCAGCTTTGTAATACTTCTGAATGTGCTTGCGGGAGCGAGCAATGGTCAAATTGTCTAACAGCTCGAAGAAATCAAAGTCAAGCATACCCAGCAGCGTCTCCGTCGTCCGTTCAGCGGCATCCAGCTTAGACCACTGATTAAAGGCAGACTGAGCCCGTTTGAAGATATCGTTGATGCCCCGCTCCGTGCCCAACTTGTTGTTGATCTCTTCGGGATTACCCTCATACGCCAGAGCAAGTTGATTACGAAGATCCATGAATTTGTTATTCACTGGAGTTGCCGACAACATCAGTACTTTCGTCTTAACACCGCTCTTGAGCACTTTCCGCATCAGCTTCTGATACCGGGTCTCTTTGGCCTTCTTCGCTTCGTTATTGCGGAAGTTATGCGATTCGTCGATGACGAGCAGGTCATAGTTCCCCCAGTTCAATCTGTCGAGCGGAATGTCATTGGACTTTCCGCTCTCACGAGAAATGTCCGTATGGTAGAGCACATCGTATCGCAGACGGTCGGCGTACAAGATGTTGTTGGTCACGTTTTGTTTGTATGTGAGCCAGTTATCACCAAGCTTCTTCGGGCATAGCAGCAAAACCGACTTGTTGCGAAGCTCGTAATACTTGATAATGCCAAGGGCAGTGAATGTTTTCCCAAGACCGACGCTGTCCGCAAGGATGCAGCCATTGTATTTCTCAAGCTTGTTAATGGCACCGAGCACCGCATCTTTCTGAAAGTGATAAAGCCGCTTCCAGATTTCTGTATCTTTGAATCCAGTTGCTTCATTCGGCAGTATGTCTTCCGTAATATCTGACAAGAACTCATTGAAAATATTATACAAAATGACGTAGTAGATGAACTCAGGCGAGTTCTCTTTATAAACGGATGAAATGTGCTCGGCCACCTGATTTGTCACATCTTCGAGTTTGCTCTTGTCATTCCACACTTGATTGAACAAATCGAAATACATTTTAGTAAACGGAACCTCATTGAATTTGTTCACCATCTTGGATAGAGCGTTACCTTTCTCGTATCCAAGATCGACCGTCGTAAAGCCGTCGACTGGCATGTATGTGATGGCTTCATCGGATGTCTGCAAATTCAACATCCCTTGCATTGCACCGGAAGTACGGTTCGACTTGAAGGTGACTTTCTTACGAATCCAGTCGCTGCATTCTTTTGCAATCGCTTTGAGGTTCATTTCGTTTTTTAGCCGGATTTCAAACTCGGAACCATACAGGCTCTTCTCCCGGTTCAACTTCGGAATGTAAAACTCCCGCTTCTCTTTCTTAATGCTATCCGCGATAAAGGTAGGTGAAGTGAAGATAAACCGCACTTCTTCCACCTGATTCAGCTCTTTCATTAATGCTTCATAGGCGTAGATCGAAAAGCAGGATGCTGCGATCGACAGCCGCGAACCTTTTCGGATCGATTGTTTAAGGTCATCGCCGAGCAGACGGTCGATGTTATTAATGATGTCCATTGCTCACCTCTTGTTCAGCCGAAAAATAAAACATTGCCTATTTGACTAATAAAGGAAATATTGCGTTTGTGTAATTTCTGTCAAGTAAGCGCTGGTTTTTAAGGGTGTCTATCTATCAAACCGACGATAATAGAAAGATCGTTTAGTAGAAACATTACTCTTTATTATAACTCCTATTAAGTCTAAAACCATCTAGTGCCCACAGGCGACCTTTTTCCCCATCCCCGAACACCCATTCCCTGACAATCCCAGCCACTCCTCCCTGCTAAACTAATAACAACCAATGCAGAGAGGAGCATTCCAATGCCAACTTATATCATCTTCGATCTTGAATTCATGGTGGTTCGTAAACATCAGCATCTTGCCGACATTATCGAAATCGGTGCGATTAAAATGACCGAGCAAGAAGGAACACTGGTCATGACCGATGTGTTTCATTCCTATGTAAAGCCTTCGAGACAGTATAAATTAACACCGGAAACGACGCCGTTTACGGGGATTACGCAGGATCAAGTCGATCAAGCACCGTCTTTTCCCGAAGCGCTAAAGGCTTTTCAAGAGTGGATCGGCGAAGCGCCCTATTATTTATGCGCATGGGGAATGGACGATAAATATCAGTTCATCCAGCATTGCCGGTATCATCAGATCTCCTTGGATTGGCTGCAAAATTATAACGATCTTCAGCTGGCGTTTACTCGACTTCACCAATCGGATCATCGACAGAGGATCGGATTGAAACGGGCGCTAGACCTGCTGCAGCTCCCATTCATCGGAGAGCCGCATCGAGCCACCGATGACGCCTATAACACGGCGAAAGTCTTTCTTTCGATCTTCCCTAACATCCAGTTGGTTACGAATAATGCCGCAGAAGATCAGCTGTACGTCTCGGAAATGGTATATTCCACAGGCTCGGAAGAGAATCACCCATTCAGTAAACTGGCGGCAATGCTGGGAATGGCGCAATAGTGCCGTTCCTTATTCCCCCTCATACAGCTTGCGCCATCGTTCAAGCCGTTCCTTCATTCGTTCCCGGTAAGATACCGGGGCCAGAATTTCAGCATCCGGCCCGTACTGACTTACCCAGTTCATAAACTCCCGATCGTGATTCAAGGTGACCTCGAACAACAAACTGCCGTCCGGAAGGTCCTTCATCCTTGGTCTCACGAACATCTCCTCTTCTTTGATGTAACGGGCGACATCCGGCGAGAATTTCACTTTGAAATGAATTTGTTCCTCGCCGCGTTCAATCGACCAGGTGTTCTTCATATAATTCTTCAGGTTAAAGTCTCCGCGCTCGAAAGTGCGGCTGGTCATCTCCATAGAGCGGAAACGGCTCAGACGGAAGGTCCGAATATCCTTCGCCTGATGGCAATACCCGATCAGATAGAATCGTTGATCCCTCGGAACGAGGTAGTACGGATCGATCTCCCGTTCCGTTTGTTGGTTCCGGCTCTGCGTATGATATACAACGGTGATCGTCTTTTCTTCCACAATGGCCTGAATGACTTGATATAGATAGTTGGGAGCATCCTCCCGATATGCGGGAGACCCCATTTGGATAATATCCGTGACATGTTTCAGAATTTCCCGATCCCGCTTCTTCTGCCGAAAATGAGCGGCCATAACCTTGTCATACGCTGTGTCGAATCCCGGCGGCATATTGCTCTGGTCGACAAAGGAAGGGAGCATGGAGAAGACCAATGCCTCCTGCTGCGTCCAATTGAAGGGAAACATGGCAAAATCCCCGGCGAACGTGTAGCCTTTACCGTACCCTTCGTTGGTAATCGGCGCTACGAGGTCTAGTGAACGTAAATCCCGGTATATCGTTCTTTCCTCGGCTTCACATCGTTCCGCCAATTCCTTGGCGCTGATCCCCGGCCTTGCTTGGATGGCATAAATAATTTTGAACCATCTGAACAACTTATCGGACATAGTTCAATTCTCCTAATTGTATTTTCATTATGATTTATACACATTTCGACAACAAGCAACCATATCCTCCCAGAGAACTAAAAAAATTTCCGTTTACTTCTTCATATAAAAAGGAGAACTCAACTCAATGTTTAAGCTCTCCTGTTACCTTTAGTTGGATGGAAACCTTAACCGTATGCTTTTAGAACATAGATACATAGATACAGAGCTAGTATCACAGCACTACATACCGCCCGATCCCTGCGAAATAAAGCCCTGCTTCTTTCACTTTGAAGCCAAAGGTGCGTTCCCATTCCGAAGCGTAGACAAGGACCTGAGGACGATAGAAATTAACGAACGTCTCCAGGGCACCCTCCTCGACGTGATCGGTCTTGAAGTCAACAATGACCCAGCCGTCTTCTTCCTCGAACAGAAGATCAATGACGCCTCGCAAATAAGCATGCTTCACAGCATCATCCCCGGTTGCCGAAGCCGGGGCCGCTTCGAGCTTTATGACTTCCATTGCCATGTTGTTGAATGACTTAAGCTCCGCGGCGTTCTTCCTAAGTAACAGGGGCAGCTCGAATAACCGGCGGCGTGCACGCAAGCTTCGCTGCCACAGTTCGCTGACCAGGATGCTTTGCGCAATCCGTACGGCTTCGGGGATGTACTCTGTTGCCAATCCTTCTTCGCTCGCAAGCCAATGTACGGCCTCATCCAGATCCGACTCCGCCAATCCCTTGCCGAGCATTTCCAGCGTGCGATGGACAACGCTGCCGAATGCCATCCCTTTCCCCTCCGAGGACCATTCCGGACGGTCATGGAGCGTCTTGGTCTGTTCCGTTACCGACAG
Organism: Paenibacillus lactis; assembly: GCF_017873605.1. Lineage (GTDB taxonomy): Bacteria > Bacillota > Bacilli > Paenibacillales > Paenibacillaceae > Paenibacillus_AQ > Paenibacillus_AQ lactis. The sequence continues at coordinate 18,964 of NZ_JAGGKI010000033.1, read as the reverse complement.
CAGGGAATAGGTAGGCCGGCTTATATCATCCAATTGGCGCTGACGAGCAGCCCGAATGCCGAGGATATCCGGTCCTTCGGTTAACTCCGTTTTTGACGTTTGTATGCGTTCAGGAACCTGAAGCTCCGGAAGCTCTGGCATTCCTTCAACGAGCGGGGTCCAAGGGCATTTGGCCGGCTGCTCGGGATATAAACTGATGACCAGCATTTGCTTGGGCCGCGTCGCTGCTACATACAGCAGCCGATCTTTCTCAGCCTGTGCGAATGTCCGCTCCCGCTCGCTCATTACGTCCCAACCGGGAGGCTGCGCAGCTATTTTCGGATGATATCCCCCTGTTTTCTTATGGATCGTAAAATACCCTGCTGCCGGGTCGGAAGACCGATCGATATATTGCGAGGGCTCGTGTTCGGACTCTTCGCATGGACCCGCAAGAATAACGACAGCCGCCTCCAGCCCTTTGGCTTTATGCAGATTCATCACACGGACGGCTTGATCGCCTCCGACATACAGACTCGAGGTTTCCATCCCTTGACATGCTCTTTCCATCAATCGGCATAGTTCGCTCCAGCTTGAAGCAGCCCTCCCATCGCTGTGCACAAGCTGCATCAATCCGACCAAGGTTCCCGCGCGTACCGAACCAGCGGGCAATGCCGATACATACGGTATGATCCCTAAATCTTCGACGATAAGACTGAAGGCTGCCGCTGCATGTAATGTACGGACCCATTCCGAATACATGCGCAATCTGGCCAGCACTGCGCCAACCGGCTGCGCATTTTCGCTCAGTTCTGCCTGCGATATCGATTCGTATATGGATATCCGGCTGCCATCCTGCTTATAGGCCCACAACTGCTGGTCGCTTAATCCAAATAACATGCCGCGCAGAACCGCGAGCAATGCAGGCTGATCGGAGGCGTCTTCAAGACAGCGGACCAGCTGCCAGAGCATCAGCATTTCTTCGTAAGCGGCCGTACTTCCGGAAGTATCAGCAGGAATACCGCTTAGGTCCAGCTGTTCCGCATAAACATGAATGAATGTTTTCGTCTTAGTGAGAATCAGGAAGTCCCCCGGAACTGCATTCCGACTTGTGCCGTCCCTCTGGATTATCTGCAGGTTGCCGTCGGTGCAAGCCCATGAAATATAACTTGCGATACGCTTGGCATCTTCCAGGGCAGCCGCTGCTTTTCCCCCGGTAATCTTGGGATAGTTCAACACGTATACACCATGCCCTGCTGCTTGGGACGAAATATCCCAGTCTGTCTCCATCTTCGCGAACGCCGCTTGATATTCCGTTTCGACTGAAGGAAATTTGTCTGCAAACCGACTGTTAATATAATCGCCGATCGATGGTACGGAACGGAAATTAGACGTTAATTTAAGCACACCCCCGCACTCGCGGATTCGCGCTTTGACCTCGTTATAAATCGAGATATCTGCCCTGCGAAAACGATAGATCGACTGCTTCGGGTCTCCCACCAGAAATAACGAGCCTGGCCGCGGTTTCAGCCGCCTCCAGTCCTGATTCTCCATTCCCAACTCGGTAACGCCCGTGAGCAGAAAAATAAGCTCAGCTTGCACCGGATCCGTGTCCTGAAATTCATCAACGAGGATCCGTTGGTATTTTTGCGCAAAGTAAGCCCGAACTTCAAGATGGTCGCGAAGCAGCCTGGCAGCTTCTACGAGCAGGTCCTGAAAATTCAACCGTCCCACAGATAAGCGGCGTTCCTGGCAATAGAGAATAGCCGGGCGAACGAACGCAATCAGCTTCGGGTATAAATATTCGCGCCATTCCTGCAGAAAGGGAAATAACACGGTTTCCTGCCAATCGATAAATCTGGTCTTCAGCTGGGCTGCCTGCTCTTTGGATGTCCATCGCTTCTGCGTTACATGGATCTTGCTCTCGAACTGCTCCGCAATCTCAAGAATGCGCATATCATCCTTCACGTCGATCAGCCGCAGCTTTTGGCGATTTGTACGTACAAGCGTTTGAAGCTTGTCCCATCCTTGGTCAGGCTCAGTCGATGGTATATACGGCGCCGCAGCCTCAAGCAGTAGGAAGAGCGTATCCCGAATGCGGTCGAAGTTTGGATACAGTCGTTCTTGACAAGGCAGCTCGACATCGGAGAATGTGGTTACCCGATCATAAACGTCCCGCAGTGTATTCACATCAACGCCGAGCAGCGATAGCTCGTCCAAGAGCCGCAGCTGCGCTTCATTCAATTCCGTAATATACTCATCCCAACAAGCATCCCGAAAGAGCTTGTCCTCCTCTTCAGCCATCTCCTCAAAATACGGATCCAGCCCTGCTTCAATCGGACGCTCCCGCAGCAGCAATGCGCAGAAAGAATGGATCGTTCCAATAAACATGAGATCCAGCTTGCTTAGAGCATCCGAATATCGACGACGGCTCGTTGAACCGGGTTCTGCTGTTCGATTAGCGTTTTCCAACGCGACCCGGAATCTTTCCTTGAGCTCCCCGGCAGCTTTATTCGTAAATGTAATCGCTGCGATTTGTTCTGCCTGCACGCCATGATCAATTAAGGCAAGAAGCCTGCCTACCAAGCTGGTCGTTTTACCCGATCCGGCCCCTGCCTCCACAAGCAGCGTCGTATCTAAATCATGAAGGATTCGATGACGGTCTGCTTGATCCGCCGGCAAGTTTAATAAACTGGATTCAATCAATCTCTTCCACCTCCCGCAGTGAACCTAATACAGCTGCATTGACAGCAGCTCCCCGTTTATTCCCCATCCACTCGGCGTGCGAGCCGCACACGGATTGGTATTTGCACCACGTACACGTATTAACATCTTTAGCTGGAATAAACAGACCTTGATTCATGGAATCCAGAAGTTTAGAGATGATGTCGCCTAATTCCTCCCTGCGATCTTGCTTCCTCCTGACATACTCTCCTCTTCCCCGTACGGTTGGAAAAGCATATTCCGCTTCCGTTACCCTGGCCTCAATATCTTTGCCTGTTAGGTGAAGCCACTGTTCAACCGCGATGGAGTACAGAGCATGCTGAAGCTGTGTTCCTCCGCTGAAATATTCGGCTGAGGCGTATTTCTTCATATTGCCTGTTTTATAATCAATGATTCGATATTCATGAGGGCCGATGCGATCCACCCGATCGACGAACCCTTTCAATTTCACTCGCATGCCGTCCGGCAATGTCAGCTCCATCGGCTCACCCTCAGGTGTACCTAGTTCCAATTCGAAATAGCAGGGCTCTTCGGTCTTCCCTTCTTCGTTCCTGTAAAAAACCTCTGCATCGCGCCGGATCTCCTCGCATTCTTTCTTCTGTACATGCGGGCTGGGAGCCGGTATAGACTTCGCGGCATCATCAAGTGCTTGGTCTACAATCCTATATAGCTTGCGTCTGTCATGCTGCGGCGGCTTCGTACCGAACTCCGTAACCTCCTCCAAATACAGCCTGTAAATATGATGCAGAAGCGTTCCCCGTTCATCGGCCTGCAGCCAACGGGCACGGTCAAAGACAGGAATTTCTTTAGGACGCAGTCTTAACACGGAATAAAAGTAGTATTGCAGTCCGCATGCCGCATACTTCTCCAGTTGACTCACACTGATGGCTTGTTGCCCCAGTATGCCATCCGAACCCGCTTTGTTCGTGCTCAGCCACCCGTCATAAACCGACAGCCTTTCATCTTGGCGATTCACCTGTGCCAGATATCCCTGCGCCAAAGCCGGATAAGCATGCGATACGGCCTTCCATCCATCTCTTGTTCCGCTTAAATCCCGAAGATATTGCGCCCATACATCGATCTCATCATATGTACTTCTTCGTTCTTCCGGATGCAGCACATCCATTACGCTGTACGGCTGCCCTAATACTCTCTCTAAAGCGCTGAAATCCTGCGTGTCATCCCCAGATTGCAGCCTCATTATTTGCAGCATCTCGAATGCAGGGCTTCGGCTTTCCCGCTCCCCCGGATCGTACGAAGCATAACTAAGCCACAATTCCCCGCATATGAGTGATAACCGGGCATCACGAACGTTTCTGAATTGTTTGGATTGTTCACGGACCAATTGTAAATGTTTAGATACCGCCGCCCGCTCTTCATCCAGCAACAGAGGATCCTGCATGATCGGCATGCTCCAGGCTCGTTCATCCATGCCGACGATCCATGTTCGGTATCTTCCGCTGAAGCCGCCGTTGTGGATGGAAGTAACGTGAACTGCCCCCGGCCTCGGTGTTGCATCGACCCGGATCCGTATGCCGTTCAAGATTTCAGTTACATATCGTACCGCCCACTCGGGCGTCATGGACCCAACTCGGATTCCCGATAGACGTGTGCTCCAAGCTTGAATGGCCGTTTTTACGTTCTGGTCGTCGCTCGAATGAAGAGGTACATGCTTCTCAACAAAATCCCCCAACCATTCGAGCAACAGATCGGGCCTCCACTCGCTTCCTTCCGGAAGCTTGTCGAACCAGCCTTGAAGCACCTCATGCAGCTTCATTCCAAGCTCCTGCTGCCCGTCCCCCATGCGTCGTTGTCGGGAATCAAGGATTCCGGCATAGCGATGTCTGCCCCAGCCGATTCCGCTCTGCTCCAGCAGGCGTATCCAATCCCCGGCGGATGCTTGCTGGTCAGCGATTTGCAGGCATCCGCTGCGAAGCATCTCCGTAAGGCGAGCCACTGGGAACCCTTCCTTAATCCAAGCAAGAATAGCTAGAGCAGCCTTGCCTGCCGTACAGTAGGAGATCGGAAGCCCATTGGAGAAGGTAGACGGGACCCCCGATGCCTCGGCCTGCGAGTAAAGTACAGGTGCATATCGTTCGTAATCCGACAACATGATTTCCATCTGATCCAGCGGCTCGGGCTCTGCAATCATTCTGCGAAACCCTTCGCGAACTTCCGCTAAACTTCCAGCGGCGCGAAACATCACCAGTCGATTGTTAGAGAATCTTGCATGAGAATAAAAAGGCTCATCGAAATTGATAATGTCCAGTTGGCTCCCGGCTATTTTCTCGATCAGATCCCATTCCATTCTCGACCATCCGGCAGGCTGCAGAAGTAAAAATCTTGTGTTATCCGCAGTTGGAGTACAATACTCGACCAAACCCGCAAAGTCCGTCAGCGCCTGCTCTATGAGGTAAGCCTCATAACGATCAAGCAATTGTTGGAGATACAAGCCTTTGCTCTCGTTCGAAAAGTCATTCGGATGTATTTCTCCGGAACAAACCCCAGCCATCCGCAATTCATCGAGCGACTGATGAACTTTACGGACCACCCCGGGGTTTACCATTGATTTTTGCGTAATATAACTATGAGGATCTGCTTCGGCCTGATGCAGCATTAGCTGTCGAATCACCCAGAACGCTTCCTCATCCTCAAGAAAACGTATCTTTCGACGCGACAGCTCGAATGCCGTATTGGCATGCACCATGCCCTGAAGTGTCTCAACTTCCACATTAAAAACAGAACCGAAACGTTCGCAAATTCGCTCTAGCAATTGGTGGCCTTGCGAATAGGACGGGACAATCAGCATCTTAGGGGACAGCGGATCTTCTTTTATTTTCTGATACAATCGATCTATTAGGTCCATGCCAATCCTCCTCCCTTGTAATTCTATATACCTACATTCGCCAAATTTCCCGTTGTCCCCTTCCTAAATCCGCAACAAAAAACAAAATACGCCAATTTTCCTCATTTCCAGGGAAAAGATTGATGTTCTGTTTGGAGAAATATATCGAGTGATGCTATTCCTTCCATAAGCTCAACAATGGCCAAATCCTTCACAATAAACCGGATCACACCGTAAACTTGTTGTTCAATTGAATCATAGATCCGACCAGCGCTCCGACATCCCTTAGGCACCGTATGCGTGCTGTTCGCAACGTAGCCGATCTTTCCAAGCGGAGGAATCACCGCCTGGATCGCCTCCTCGTCATACGGATTGCCCGGATCTTTCATAAGCTGCACGACCATCCCCGGCTTCAAAAAACCTGCGCCGAAATAATGCGATGTCCCGGTTATTGCAATAAACCTTTGTTCCATGCATATCTACTCTCCGTTTCTAACCCGAAACTGTACTTTATGTATTCCGGATATTCAGCCTCAATCTTGATAAGCTTATTTTAAAGCTCAGGATGAGCAGCTGTTTGTCAGCGAATGCATGTTCTCAAAATTAAAAAGCCCATGGATTAATCCATGGACTCTGCTGAATGTCCTCTTAACATCTCTACGAATTTAACATCAGCCGGAGCAAATTCATACTCTCCAAGCTCTGGTGGATATACCCACTTATACTCGTCATGGTCAACTAACATTATTTCGCCACTCACAAATTCAGCCTTATGGGCATACAAGCGAATATGTGTCGATCCATAATAATGGTCATGTTCACCATACGACTCATACGGTTGAATTTGAATATTCATTTCTTCTAGCAGTTCTCTCTTTAAACAATCTTCAACCGATTCATTAGGCTCGATTTTGCCACCGGGGAACTCCCATAGGCCTTCTTGAGCCTTTCCCATCTTACGTCTGGCTATTAAGATTTGGCCGACTTCATTTTCAATGATGGCCGCTGCTACCGCGAGCATCGATTCACTCCCTATCCAATAGCTTTATTTGCTGCCGGAACTAATTCCGGAGGCATCTCTTCTTTCAACCTCCACACAATACTCATTGGTTTATTGCCTTCATGTCTCACATACTCGGCTTCTCCTAAGAAAACAAAAGGCGAAGTATAATTATTCTCCTCTTTGTATTCACGGACAAATAATGCAATTCTGTTCCCGGTCTGTTTATGATGGATATATCGCTTAGCCGTATTCGTTTCTTCCGAAATACGACTTTGTGTTTGCCAGTGAAACAGCCGTTCATTGATGGCGTAATCTTCATATAAAGTAGAAGGAGAAAAGTCCTTGTCGGATTTATTTAGCGTAATAAAGAAAATATCCGTTTTCTTATCCTCGAAATATTTAACACCCTCGCGAAAGGCTGGGGCCTTGTCTTCATTCCAAAAACCAAAAGCCGCTAAAATTTGGTCCGTCGAATATGTGCAATGTAAGTCTAATGGACATACGAATGGGAACTCATTCTTTTTATCTACAAAGTTAATGTGTTCGTAATTATGCTTTAATATTTCAATGATCTCATCCCTAAACTCTTTACAGGAAACAATAGACTGGACAGCCTGGTTAATGTCCAGAAACCCATGTTTCTTCGGTTCTGATCGGTAGAAGGTATAATAAAGCATATTTAACATCAGTCGTTCTTCTTCTGTATGGGCAGATTTCCCTGGATCCTCAAGATAGTCGATTAAAAAACTTAGAAGTCTCCGGGAGTTTATGCTTAATAAAGCTGGAATACGTTTTGTCAGATACTCCATATCCTCGAATTCGAATGGTTCGATCAAACCCGCCTCAGCCATCAATCCTCGGAATGTCCGTTTCCCGTTACGTCCACCGTAAAACTCGTAAAGACTCATCCCGTGATATCGAGTAAAATGATCCAGTGTCAGGCTTAATCCAGTATCTTCTGTAAAGTATTTTAGCTTCTCGATAAGGCTTCTCTTATTGATTGTGGTTTGCTTAATATTTCTCAGGATGTATTCCTGAGCTTGCTTCTCAAGCTGAATAAAACTTCCACGTGGCAGGCTCGAGAAACCATTCTCGACATAATGCTGTATAGAATGCTTTGTTTTACCAAGCAAAGCCCTAAACTTCTCCTGGAAATTATATTCTTTATGGGCTTGCCCAATAAAATCAAGAACCGTTAAACATTCTTTTCCTTCTGCCAAACGAAGTCCACGGCCAAGCTGTTGTAAGAATACGGTTAAGCTCTCGGTGGGACGAAGGAATAAAACCGTGTTAATCTCCGGTATATCTACCCCTTCATTATAAAGATCTACAACGAAGATCACTTTGATTTCCCCTGACACTAATCTTCTCTTTGCAGAGCTCCGCTCATCGTTACTTGACTTTCCATGCAAGGCAATCGCGGCTATCCCCGACTCATTGAAAACTTTAGCCATGTAAAGTGCATGAGCAACACTCACGCAAAAACCGAGGCCCTTCACTTCATCCAAATCGGTTACATATTTCTTTAGACTGTTTATAACTTGGCTTGCCCGAATTTTATTATGGGAATATAAATTTTCAAGCTCATTTAGATCGTATCCTCGCCTTGACCACTTGACCTGAGACAAATCGACACTATCCGTCACACCGAAGTAATGAAAGGGGCAGAGCAGTTTTCGATCAATGGCATCTGTTAGGCGAATCTCTGCTGCAATTGTATCATTAAAGTAGTGCAAAATATCTTTCCCATCCATTCGCTCAGGCGTAGCTGTCAAACCTAATAAAATTTGTGGCTGATAATATGCCAGTAGCCTTTGATAAGAAGGGGCTGCGGCATGATGAAACTCATCAACGATGATGTAATCATAAAAGTTCCGAGTGGTTTTTTCAGTAAGTTTTAAAGTATTGAAGCTTTGAATACTAATAAATAGATGATCAATCGAATCGGCCTGGTTACTCCCTACGTGAAGTTCCCCAAAATTTAGGTCTTTCAGTATAAAACGGAAGGTGTCCAAGCTTTGCTTTAGAATTTCCTCACGATGGGCCACGAAAAGTAATCTCGACTTTTGATTCCGGTCGGCAAACCGTTTGTAGTCGAAAGCAGAAACAACCGTCTTTCCTACTCCCGTAGCCGCCACTAGTAGATTTCTCGTTCTTCCATATATCACTCTCTGAGCCTCGAGCTTCTCAAGGATTTCCTTCTGGTAATCGTAAGGCGTAAGGGTAAATGGGAAGGTTAGCTGATTTCGCTCATGTTCTTTCTTTTTGCCAAGTGCCTGCTGGAGAAGCAATTGATGCTCCTGATCCGCAAAGGAAAAACTTTTAAATTCACGATCGTTCCAATAACTCTCAAAGGTTGCCTCTATCTTTCGTAGGACGTCATAAGAATCCTTCTCCGTAACCTTTAAGTTCCATTCTAAACCACTCGTAAGCGCAGGATTCGAAAGATTAGATGATCCGACGTAAGCCGTAGTAAATCCAGTATCTCTTTTAAATAAATATGCCTTCGCATGTAACCGTGTTCGCTCTGTATCGTATGAGATTTTGATTTCTGTGTTCGGGAGTTTACTTAATTCTGTCACAGCCTTGTAATCCGTTGCTTCCATATAGGTCGTTGTTATGACACGTAACCGGCCTCCATTTGCCGTGAACTCCTCTAACTGCTCCATTAGGAAACGTAGCCCGCTCCATTTTATGAAAGAAACCAACAGATCAACCTGATCCGAAGTAATAATCTCTGCTTTAAGCTCACTCATCATATTAGGTTCCGAATGGGAACCCGTAAACAATGAACTTTGAGACAAAGGAGTTGTAGGTCGATGAACCTTAGACTCTTTGATACCTCGAATATGATTTAGTTTGGAATAGACATAGGTTAAAACCTCACCCTGTTCATCAAGCTGCCATTCCCTTAATTCTTCATTGTCCAGTGTATTACGCAGAGTGGCAATAATTTCATTGCAGGCACGTACCTGTAACAGGAGTGCTTCATCATCATTGCTACTTTCCCGAATAATTTTCAATGCTCTACGAATCACGGTGCCTAAGTAATTAGAGAGCACCTTGCGCGCTTCCTCCGGATCTAATGGCTCAATCCCAATTTCGTATAAGGAACTATCCAAAGTCAATAACCGTCTTCTAGTAAGATTATTTATAATCTGCTCATAAAGGCCCTCTTTCATATAGCAGCAACTCCTTAATTGTTTGAGCAAGCGATTTAATATTTGAAAACCCCCTCATCACTGAAGGGGTCTCTGCTTCTGCTCTTTACGTTCAAAATGATGATGCAGCCTATATAGGCAGATTTCCTTCGTCCACCGATGCAAAATGGATCGATGCTCGGGGGCAGGTTCAATTCTTAGACTAAACAGACCATCCTCGAAGCGGGTCATGCTTCCTTTAGCCGAGCCCCATTTTGTCATTGGCATCCGCTCGATGAGCTGGCTAACGCCGGTCTCATTGTATTCCCAGAGACGCTTCGAATCCTTATCGGAGAAATCGATCCTTCTCCGGTATTCCTTTTCCATTAGGTACCCATGGAAGAATGGCGCTACTTCCTGAGGAGTAACCGATTCTGCCCAATGTTCGGTCCCACGCTCGAGCATATACAGGAGCACGATCATTTTATAACTCTTGGTCATGACAGTCTTCTCGACATCACGTATCCAAGCCTCATACTGATAATAAATCTCCTCTTCTTCCTTCGTTAAGCACTCTGCCCAGAGGAGAAATCCGATATAAGAACCGAATTCATTCCGATATTCCCAGCTGTTCGAGCTGCCATGAAGGTGAAGCTCCAAATATGTAGGGATTCGACCGAGCTCATTCTTGAGATCCAGGAAAGAACGGTGCAGACGCTCGCGATGCGGCAGTTTCTTACGACTTAGTTCATCCAGAAGGTTAACAACAGATGTCTCCAAATGGAGCTCGCATCCATCTGGCACAGTCGGGATGATCGGTTCCTTTGCCGTTTTCTTTCCTTCACCGTCATTTGCGAATAATCGAAGCTTCACGTCCGCATTACGATAATTACCGATGAGGTCAATGATTGTGCAGTGCGTCTTTCGCTCCGATAACCGCAGTCCCCGGCCAACCTGTTGTGTAAAGACGGTTAAGGATTCGGTCGGTCGGACAAAAAGCAGGGTATCCACACTAGGAATATCTACTCCCTCATTAAACAAATCTACCGTAAATATGATTTCTAAATCTCCTCTATCTAGACGGTCTATCGCCTCTCCTCTTGTAATTCCTACGGCTCCAGAGTGAAGGCTGACCGCAGCTATTCCTCTGTCTTGAAAATACCCCGCCAAAAAATCCGCTTGTCGGATTGATGAGCAAAAGCCAATCGTCCGTGTTTGCTTATGCGCGTTCCAGGCATCGTAGATCTTGTCTGCCAGCGACTCTCTCAACTGAGCTGCAGTCAACTGCTCGTCATCATAATGCGTTCCGATCCACCGAATGGATGAATAATCTGTATCGTCATAGACACCGTAATATTGGAATGGGGACAACCAGCCGCGACGGATGGCTTCAATGAAATGAATCTGGTAGGCGACGTTGCCGTCACAAAGGGCATACACATCCTTCCCATCCATTCGGTCTGGTGTTGCCGTGATGCCAAGTAAAAACTTCGGCTTAAAATACTGGATAACCGATTGGTATGAGTTTGCAGCTGCATGATGGAATTCGTCCACCACGATAAGATCAAATCCGTCCGGTGCGAACGATTCACGGTGCTTCTTCATTCCAAGCGTGTAGATTGAGGCAAACACGCAATCCGCGTTCCCTTCTTTTTTGACACCGTTATAGATACCGAAGGTTTTGTCCGGCATGATGCGCTGGAATGACCGTTTGGCTTGATAAAGAATTTCTTCTCGATGCGCAATGAATAATACCCGTTGAAAACGCTGGGCGAAAAAGCCTGCTAGATAGGTTTTTCCGAGTCCGGTGGCCATAACGACCATGGCTTTGTCATATTCTTCTTCTAGCGTTCTCTCTAGAGCGTCAAGAGCATCAATCTGAGCAAAACGTGGATGAATAGACCCTTGTTCGTTTTCAGAAACCTTATCCTCAACAGGATCGCTAGCGTTTTCAGTTCGGTACTCATTCTCCTCCATCTCGGTTATCATTCGAATTAACTCCGGGTTTTTGCGATGATACGTTCGATATTCCTCTTCATATAGAGAAATGGTGTTGTCATTGAGCGGCAGCGTAGAATCGTGATAAAAGTTTTGCATAAACTTTTCAAGCGCGACTTGGAACGTATAAGGCTCGGCCTTTGCATTCATAGCCAGGTTCCACTCCATCCCCATTCTCATGGCGGACATGGAGAAGTTAGAGGAACCGACGATAAGGAGCCCTTCACCGTTTTCGTAGTCAAACAAATAGGCCTTTGGGTGAAAGGAAGTTCCCATACTGCGCCATAACCTTGCCTCCAACAGGGGATCGATATCACGTAATGCCTGCAAGCCTTCAGGCTGCGTAACGAATAAATAATCCCCAGCGAGAACCTTTACCTCGGCTCCCCGTTCGATCGCACCTTTCAAATGGGGCGCCAATAAACGCACTCCTGACTGCATAACGAACGAAGTCATAATATAGATTCCGGAAGCATTCTGCATCCCGGTGATTAAATCGTCTGCTAAGTTTTCCGTAATTAGCTTGACATTAAGCGTTGTCGTCGACATCGATTAGATACACCCGTTCTTGGAATCCGCCTCGAGCTGTCGCCTTCTTCTCTCTCAAAGCTTCAAGCTCTTCCCATGTTGCTCCATGTACGACCGCCAATGCCCGAATAACCTCAAGCATATCTGCAAGTTCTTCCAACGACTCCTTTGAACTTTCAGCGGCAAAGTATTCCTCCGACTCTTCTTTAAGCTTTATGATCAATTCTTTCTTATACTCTTCCTCATCCAAGATCCGTGTGCGAAATTCTTTGCCTGTAGCTTCAATGACTTGGGGAATCAGATCCCGAACTAGCTTATTGTAAACCGGCATAGATTCTCATCCTTTACATGGTTAATTATGTATTCCTATTGTATCATAACAATAGGATTTAAGAGGCGATACCTGAGGAACAGAAACCTATTATCTCGGGAAATCATATCCTGATGTATACCGTGCCGTCCTGGCTTCTATACCCCATCAGAATGGCGAATCTAGTTCTGTTGTGCATATGAATCTAGTACCGAGCATTCGGCAGAGAGCAAGTGCGTATCTGACTGAATCATAAATTAGAAAAGCTGGCATCGGGTAGATATCGATGTCAGCTTGTTTTGTTTATTGAAAAATAAGCTTTACCGTTGTTATTAACACATGGGCAGGACACCATGCATCAATGGTGACATATGCAAATCAACCGTCCCAATTGTCCTGGCGGAAGCCCTGTAAAACCTTTCTCCATTCATAGGCATATTTAACCATATTTTAACTCCTATTCATTAATTAGGTATAATGTACGAGAGAACAAACATTGGAGGATAACTATGTTTAGGAAACTTTCGATTATTGTATGCATCATTCCATTTTTGCTCGTTGGCTGTGTATCGCAAAGTGACTACGATACGCTAGAAAAAGAGAAAGGTGAACTGTCTGATCAACTCTCGGCTGTAGTAGCCGACCTAGACTGTAACAAGAAAAAGTTAGATGAGCAAGCGAAACAACTTGTTGAACTCGAACAACTGCACTCTGAAAATGAACAATTAAAAAAGAAATTAGACTTATACCGCAGTGAAGTCAATTCGAAAGCAGAACAAGGCAGTAACTACAACAGCACTGTAGAAGAAGAATACATCAACAACTTGCTTGAAGTTTATGATTTCAAGGCTACATGGATAAATTCTTTGCTAGACGGTAAAGTACCGGGAGTCGTGTTCAAAATCAAAAACAAAGGAAAAAAAACCATATCTGAGATCGAAGTTACAGTTTACTTCAACGATGGTAAAGGCAACAATATCGCCGAAGAATCGTATCATCCGGTGTATGACTCCATTACAAGTGACTATAAGGAACTCAAACCCAACTATACATTCCAATTAGAAAGTGACAGATTCTACTCTACAAAAACTGTTCCAGAGGAGTGGAAATCCGGAAACGCAACAACCGAAATAACGAATATAAAGTTTAAAGAAGAGTAACTGTCATATTTAATCCGTGGCTCTTAGAATATGTAGGGGAGAGGGCCTATTCGACGACAGCATCTGAACGCTGTCGTTTTTTTTGCTTATATCGATACTTACCGACTATGTTTAGGCGTCAAAACGATATTAGGATACCGGTCAGTGTGTAATCCGCATTTGAACCCGATCCTAATGATGGAAATCAGCTGCGTCATGTCTATTAGTTGGGCTATGAAATACTTCAGCGGCACATAAAGACCCTGCTGGCTATTGGCTGGCAGGTTCTGTTTGCGTTTGGAAATGTAAAGCCTGACAATTAAAGCGAACGATGATTATTCTAAGTAAGATCGATCCTTCGCTTTTGTCTGGCATCACTCTTTAATTTCTTTTGCTAGTTCGATAAGATAATCAAGAGTCACATCTTCATAAACTGTGCCCACGGTAAATACATGATCATTTGTAACAATGTGGACCGTTTTCCTTGGGCCTTCATCTGTAGTCACTGCTTGGAATCCATTGATATCAATCACGGACACTTCACTAGAGTCATATATGCTCAAATTTTTAAAATAGTCAATAGACACATTTGGGTCACGGTCTACTTGGAAAAACGTTACTTCTGATCCGCTCTTAGTAGCATAGACTACTCGCTTGTCTACATTTGTTCCCCAATCAGTTTCATTTACCAATACCAATTTCTCAATAGAATTGTTAGACGCAGTACTTATATTTGCTTGAGACATTGTTCGATCTGCCAAGTCTAACGGAATATGGATATCATCAGTCGAAGCATTTTCAATATCAATATTTACAGTAACCGGTTCAGGAAGTTGATTTGCAGTAAAATCGCTTTCATTAACAACACCTTCCAAATCAGACGGTGTAGACTCAGATATGCTGCTTTCATTTACATTTGTTACAAGCGGTTGTTCAGCGGTATAAGCATAAATTGAAGTGCTTGCTCCCAAAGCAGCCACTATTCCTAAAGAAATTAGAATAGACTTTTTCATGTATTCATCCTCCTATTGATTTTATTGAGTATATTCGAATAATATTAGTTGAACCATCTCTGGAAAACTAAACCAGAACTTACCACATTTCCATTTGATCTGTATTGAAGATAATAACTCATAGTTACATCGACGTTAGTCGCATAGTATGAATATATAGTTTCGTAGGTTGTGCTACCAGGATGAAGGTAACGGTATTGTCCATACCCCCCAGTAGGCATCACATAAGTATCCATCCTTGACCATGTACCTGAGCCAGCAACCCCGTCTGAAGTCAATCCTTCTCTTGATTGGAAAGCTTTCACCGCATTTGTAGTGCCAGAACCATAACTGCCATCTACCGTCCCTACTGTTGATTGATATCCAGATGACCACAAGTTAGCTTGAAGTGCTCTAACATACCCTCCAGAAGAACCGGAACGAAGTGTTGGGAACTCCTCCCTGAAAAGTGCATCAGCTGCAGTACCTAAAAATATAATACTGGATAGAGAAATAGAAGAAGCAAGCAATAAGACTTTCGAAAATGCTTTTTTCATTTTTCCACCTCGTATTCTTTTAATAGTTTGGGATTGAATATTGGCTTGTACGACTTACGAAATCCAAGTAGATCCCCTGATGTCTGCTAATTACTCCTTTGGAGCTTAGGAAGCCTTCTCTGCAAATGTTCACCTCCAATTCATAATCTATGAAGTAGTTAATAGCTGCTTCATAGTATAAAACGTAAAGAAACAATCAATAGTTAGGCGTAATTCCAAAATAAATTCATAATTACTTTATATAGTAGAAATTTGATTAATTGAAACGAAGGGGTATTTTCAGCACATAACATAAATTATGTACCGAAAACCTCTCCTATTAAGAATCTTTAACAAAACCATAACCCAGAGCTCGCCGCCAGTGCTTATCTCTTCGATTCTCCCAGCCCTGACTTTATAAATGGCAGAATATAGGCCTTTAAAGCGTTAAATCTCGTTTGGAGATCTTCACCCTCAAGTAAAATTTTGTTGTTACCGTATCCCCGATAATATTTCCCGTCCTTAGCACAGTAAATGCCGAATTTTGAGGAATTGCCGCCACCAATTCCTGCTAGAATATTCATTCGTTCCAGCCAATAGATGAAGGTATCTTTGGAATGTATACTTACTCCGTGATTGGTATGGCTGACAATTGTTCTATTGGGAAACCTGGTAATGAACTCCTCCCGTCCTTTGATAAGTTCTTTAACCTTTCCTATTGGGGGATCATATTCTTTCGCTATATCAATGAGTTTCATTGATATAGACATCAATTCTCAGCTCCATAAATGAATTCTTTTTAAATTAATATGTTCTTGTCTATACTACAAACAATCTACTTTCAGATTAAGGATATTCGATTTCTGGGCAGTTTTATTTCTCGGGATACTCAATTAACTTTATTTTGTTAACCTTTATACCTCCAGGTATGTATTGATCTCCTTCTGAAGTACTCTAACTTCCGCACTGATCACATCACCTACATTGTAAATTTCTATGTTTTTAACGGGCAGCCAGAATCCGTCTACGTAAATTTGTGAAGATTGTTCATTAATCTCTTCTACAGGACCCTCGACATGAAAGGTATTCTGTTCCCCGACGCAGCCAACAAGAGCCGAAAATAAGAGTAACATCATTACAAATCGATTCATATTGTAACGTCTTCTCCTTTGGTTATAGCACCTTTAGTGAGAACTTTTACTGCCAAATTATATATCCTTCAGACTCTAAAAGACTTTATGAAAACCACCAAAGAAATTAAGAAGAATACAGCACCTAAAGCTGCTCCTGCATAAAGCGGCAATTTACTATCCGTAAAATAGGTCAATGCTGCCCCTGCTACAAACAACACAGCCCCCAAGTTCGCTGAAGATTTCGCATACTCCCGGACGTCCTTAATCCTTCGAGCATGATCGGATTCCTCTTCATCATCTCCATACTCTCCATACTCTTCAGCCTCTTCGTATTCCTCGTAATATTCATCCTCATCATCATACTCTTCATCTAGACTTCCTTCCTGCTCATCGTCCTGCTTACCGGATACTAAAATAGAAAGCTGACCATCATGCTCGCACATCATAATCCAAGGATAGGTTCCTTCTGGCAGCTCAAATACTCTTTCCTCAAGGGGTTGAATAGGTTCGCTTGAAGTTTTGGTCCCATGTGAGAGCGTTCCGGGGTGGATATTGATTTCCTTACCGGTATCATTGAAATATACTATCTTCACCTAATCTCCAACCTTCTAATATGGTTAATTATGTATCCATTCTATCATCAATGAACATAGATTCGTCATCATATGCGTACTCAATTCCCTCCCAACCTATCGTGTAACTGAGAACCTCCATCAAGTCACTGATCTTCTCTAAACATATGCCTCCCCCCTGGTACTACATTTTGTAATGATTCCACCTACATCGCTTGACACTCACTACACGATGTAGTAATTTATAATCACTACGTAGTGTAGTAATACGATTCGTTATGGACGCATAACGATTTGAAGAGGTGTTCACCGTGAACCAAATTCAAAAGCTATCGGATACTGAAATGGAACTCATGGAGGTAATTTGGGAATGCGACCCTCCTGTCACATCGACCGAATTACTGCATATTTTCGCTGGGCGGGGCAAGGAGTGGAAAGCGCAAACGATCTCCACCTTCCTATCGCGGTTGGTTGATAAAGGAGCGCTTAAAGCAACAAAGCATGGCCGAACGAACAAGTATACGCCCCTGATCACACCGAAAGAATACAAACTGGCCGAGACGCAGCATGTTCTGGACGAAATATATCAAGGATCGGTGAAAAATTTAATCGCAGCCTTGTATGACGGTGACAAGCTTTCGGATGAAGATATTGTGGAACTGAAGCAATGGTTTTCGGGAAAGTAGGTGCCATTCATGAATACCATTCTTGAACTGCTGTTTACGTTGAATGTAGCGGGTAGTGTCATTGTAGCTTGTATCCTATTGTTGCGACTATTACCCACCGATGCCTTCCCTACAAAGTGGCGTTACGGACTTAGCAAAATGTCCGTAGGCTTCTATCTTTTGCCCGTAGCTCTTGTTCTGCAATGTCTTGGGTTGCTCTTTACTCCGAAGCAAAACCCTTCTTTATCCGGTTTACCTATGAGTGTGCAGCAAATACAGCCTGATCTATCCAAAGTGGCTATTCCAGAACTGAATTTTTCGGCTGATATTGCCCTTGCCTCTTTGAGTATGTGGGGGATCGGAGCTTTAGTTTTTGCAGCGTGGCAGGTGTATTGCTATCGGACGTTTGTAGGGAAATTACAGCAAACTCGCATCCCCGTTCCAGAGAACAGTGAAGCTGACAGACAACTTACCTTAATGAAGGAAGTTCTAGGCATGCGCAGCAACGTTCATCTTGTATACAGTTCTGCTGTTCGGAGTCCTGTCCTTGTCGGGCTATGGAAACCGGCTATTTACCTCCCTATGGAAAATACGGCGGATATGGATATGAGTATGGTGATCCGTCATGAGCTGACCCATTTAAAACGGAAAGATATATGGGTCAAAGCATTTGCGATGGGAGCGTCCGCCATCCACTGGTTTAATCCCTTAGTCCACATTCTTCGCAAGGACATTCAGACATGGAGCGAGCTTTCTTGCGATGAAGAAGTCGTAAAAGAGATGTCTTATGCCGAGCGAAAACGCTATGGGGAGACGATCTTGAACGTCATGGAAGGGTCAAGGAATTTACCCGTGCAATTCTGTGCCTTCTTATCCAGTGACGGCAAACAATTGAAAAGGAGATTGATCATGATGCTTAGTGTGAAGAAGTTGAAAAGACAAACCGTAATCTTTGCGGCAACGGCAATCATTGCTGTTGGAGCAATCGGGGCATCTACAGCCGTTTGGGCTTCAAAAAATTCACCTGAGATCAAAACTGAAGCAACAATAAACGATGCTACTAATCAAACCATTGAAGAGATCGGTGGTTCTGCATCAAATACAATCTCCCAAAGCATACATTATTTTAAGTATGACGCTCTTTTACCTGATGAGAAAGAATTAGTAACTAAAGAATTGGGGCTTTATGAGCCTAAAGGTTACGACAACTTGGTTCCTTATGAAAAACTCACACCAGCCGAACAGACTCAAGTTACTAAAGAAGATGGAATTTACACTTCTGAAGTAATTGATAAGCTCAAATAAATCTAATCAGAACCACCCGTCAAACGGGTGGTTTGCTCTTGGGGTATAACCCCTTGTTGCCAAACTGCGCCTAAAGACGCTAGCCTGACAATAAAATT
>NZ_JAGGKI010000032.1 GCF_017873605.1 Paenibacillus lactis | reverse complement strand
CTTGTTGGTCAAACCCTCGATCCCTCCACCCGCATAGCGGGTGGTTTTTTGTTTCGCACGCTTCGCGAGCTCAACTGGCTAAAGCCGTAATAAAAAAAACAGGCCAGGGGATCCTTCCCCCGACCTGTTTCCTTACAATTCGTTCAATTTACCCGCGAAACTCGGCCAATCCTTTGCCCAGCTCCCGAGTAGCGCCATATACCGTCTGATACAGCCCAAACAGCTTCTCATACTGCTGCGCGGTATCCGGATTCGGCTTATAAGTACGGGCTTCGCGCAAAAACTCCTCCGCACATGCCTGCAGGCTCGGGAACCAGCCGGCGCCGTATGCCGCTAGCATGGCCGCGCCCATTGCAGGCCCCTGCTCGCTCTCCAGCTTCACGATTTCGGCATTGAACACATCGGCCTGCATTTGCAGCCAGTCCTCGTTCTTCGCTCCGCCGCCGATGGAAATGACGCGGTCGATCCGCTTCCCCGATGCCCGCAAAATATCGATCGATTCACGAAGCGAGAACGTGATCCCTTCCAGCACCGAACGCGCAAAATGCGGAAGCTTATGCCCTGCATCCATGCCGATGAAGCTGCCGCGGATATCCGCATCCGGATGCGGCGTGCGCTCGCCGACGATGTACGGCGTGAACAGCAGGCCGCCGCTGCCGGCCGGAATGTCGCCGATTCCGCTTAACAGCTCGTCGAAGGAGACGTCCGGCGCAAACGTATCTTTGAACCAGGTCAGGCTGTATCCTGCAGCCAGGGTGACCCCCATAATGTAGTACGCGTCTTTCTCGCTGTGATTGAAAAAGTGGACCTTGCCTTCGAAATCCACCTCTCTTCGCTCCTCGTAGGAGAGGACCACGCCGGACGTGCCGATGCTGCACATCGTCTGTCCTTCGGCCAGAATGCCGGCTCCGATCGCGCCGCAGGCGTTGTCCGCGCCGCCTGCGAATACCTTCGTCTCCGGCAGCAGGCCGGACTCCCGCGCAATCTCCGGCAGAAGCGTCCCGCACAGATCAAACGACTCGACGAGCGGAGGACAAATGGAATGAGGAAGCTCGAAGGCATCGAGAATGTCGGTGCTCCACGATTTTGCGGCTACATCCAGCAGCAGCGTTCCCGCCGCATCGGAATAATCCATCGCGTACTCCCCGGTCAACCGGTATCGCACATAATCCTTCGGCAGCAGGAACAGGGCCGCTTGCTTCAGCAGCTCGGGTTCGTTCTCCTGCACCCATAATATCTTTGGCAGCGTAAACCCTTCCAACGCGCGGTTGCGGGCGATGCCGAGCAGCTTCTCCTGAAGCGTATCTTCAATGCGGCGGCACTGTGCCGTCGTACGGGTATCGTTCCACAGGATGGCCGGACGCAGCACGGCCCCCTTGCCGTCTACCAGCACCAGTCCGTGCATCTGCCCGGAAAAGCTAAGTCCCTCCACGTCCGAAGCGGATATCTTCGATTCTTCAAGCAAGAGACGCAGGGACAGCAGGGTCTTGTCTACCCAATCCTCGGGACGCTGCTCGCTGTAGCCGGGCTTCGGCTGGCTCAGTGGATACGACTCCGAATGCTCGGCGACAACATTGCCGCTGCGGTCTACCAGCACCGTCTTCACCGCACTGGTGCCCAAATCAACTCCGATCACGTAACTCATCTGCATCCTCCTAACGGTTCATTTTGAACATCAATCCTGTGAAACTGAAATCTCGAAAATAGCTTTCAAACGTTCCAAGTTTGTGAAATAAGTACACCGGCTTCCTTGGGGGGAGCCGGTGAAGGTTTGAATTTCATGGTTCAGCAATATCAGCTGTTCGATGAATTAGTTCGCAAGAATGTACTGGTTCAGGATCGCTTTAAGCATTTCTTGGCGTCCGGATTCATTTTTACGAGGGGAATCATTGTTCAGGGCGTATTCGGCCAAGGAAGCCAATGTCGCCTTGCCTGCCACAACGTCTGCCCCGATGCCTTCCTTAAAGCTGCTGTAGCGCTTCTCGATGAAGTCCTCGAATACGCGGTCTTCGATCAGCTTCGCTGCCACTTTCAGGCCTTTGGCATAGGTGTCCATACCAGCGATATGGGCCAGGAACAGATCTTCCGGCTCGAAGGACGGACGGCGAACCTTCGCGTCGAAGTTCACGCCGCCGCGGCCAAGGCCGCCGTTCATCAGCACTTCGTACAAGGTCAGGGTAGCATCGTAGATGTTTACCGGGAATTCATCCGTATCCCATCCGATCAGCATATCGCCCTGGTTCGCATCGAGGGAGCCGAGCATGCCGTTGATGCGCGCTACCCGAAGCTCATGCTCGAACGTGTGTCCAGCCAGTGTAGCGTGGTTAGCTTCAAGATTCAGCTTGAAGTGCTTATCGAGGCCGTATTTCTGCAGGAACGCAATCGTTGTTGCAGCATCGAAGTCGTATTGATGCTTCGTCGGCTCCTTCGGCTTAGGCTCGATCAGGAACTGGGCGTCAAAGCCGATTTCCTTCGCATAATCGACAGCCATGTGGAACAGGCGGGCCAGATTATCCAGCTCAAGCGCCATGTCGGTATTCAGCAGGGTTTCGTAGCCTTCGCGGCCGCCCCAGAACACGTAGTTCTCAGCGCCGAGACGCTTGCCCACTTCAAGGCCCTTCTTGATCTGTGCGGCGGCATGGGCATATACGTCCGCATTGCAGGTCGTGCCTGCGCCATGCATGAAGCGCGGGTTCGTGAACATGTTCGCCGTGTTCCACAGCAGCTTCTTGCCGGTAGATTTCATGTGCTCTTCAATAGAATCGACAATCGTGTCGATGTTGCTGTAGAACTCGCGGAGGCTGCTGCCTTCAGGAGCGATGTCCACGTCGTGGAAGCAGAAGTACGGCAGATTCAATTTCTCCATGAACTCGAAGCCGGCTTCTACGCGGGCTTTCGCAAGGTCCATGCCGGAGTAGTGTCCCCAAGGGCGAACGGCGGTGTCTGCACCGAACGGATCGGAGCCTCCAGCGGTTAATGTATGCCAGTAAGCCATGGCGAAACGCAAATGCTCTTCCATCGTTTTGCCGGCTACCACTTCGGTCGGATTATAAAATTTAAAAGCATAAGGATTGGTCGATTTGCTTCCTTCATACTCTACTTTGCCGATGTTATTAAAATAAGCCATTGATTGAGTCCTCCTATACCTTGATAAGGTGTGGTTAACGCTTACAGGGATATCCTAACACAGTCGGGCGGACTTTGTCTATTGGTTAAACAAAGTAATTTGCAACCGGTTTGCCCGCGTTGGCACACTTGTCCTTCTCGCCATGTGGCTGCCCTTCCAAGGCACATCCGTTCAACAAGGCCCTTGGTCCCCTGCTCCTCCTCGACCTGTTGCATTTTCCGGCCTTTACGCCTAGACTATGAGCATATCTAGTCTCAGTCAGCAAGCTAAAAGGATGAATATATCTATGACCAAAATTACCGGTGACCAGGCTCTGGTCAAGAAAATAAACCGCTCGATCATTCTTGAAACGATACGCCGGCATGCTCCCGTGTCCCGTGCCAAGGTTTCCGAGCTGACGGGGCTGAATAAAGCCACCGTCTCTAACCTCGTTCAGGAGCTGGCGACCCATCATCTGCTTCAGGAAATCGGCCCCGGAGAATCCAGCGGCGGCCGAAAGCCGCAGCTGCTCCTCTTTAACGGCCAAGCCGGCTACGCGGTCGGCGTTGAGCTGCGCGTCAACCAAATGACGGGCGTGCTGACGGACCTTGAAGGCAACATCGCCGCCGAGGCAGACGACTCGCTTGCGGAGCATGATGTTGAATCTGTTACGCAGCGCATGATTGCAATGATTAAGGAGCTCATGCAGCAGGCTCCTCCATCGCCGTACGGCATCATCGGGATCGGTGTCGGCGTGCCGGGCATGGTGGACGGCAACGGCACCGTCCTCTTTGCCCCCAACCTGGGTTGGGATATGGTGCCCTTGCAGCAGCGGCTGGAGGAGGAGCTCGGTCTTCCCGTGACCATTGACAATGAGGCCAATGCGGGCGCCCAAGGCGAGCTGAGGTTCGGGGCGGGACAGGATGCCCGCCACCTTCTGTATATCAGCGCCGGGAGCGGGATCGGCTCGGGCATCATCATTAACGGCGAGCTGTACAAGGGTGCCCGCGGGTATGCCGGGGAGAGCGGGCATATGTCGATCGAGGCCGATGGCAAAGCGTGCTCATGCGGCAACCGGGGCTGCTGGGAGCTGTATGCTTCGGAGAAATCATATGACGATAAGGGCGATCGGCTTCCGGCAAGGCGAACCTCGGCATTGATCCGCCATGCCGAGGAAGGCCATGCGGAGACCATCCGCCATTTTCAAGAGCTGGGGCGCTATTTGGGGATCGGCATCACGAATCTGGTGAACGGGTTCAATCCGCAGTCGGTCATCATCGGGGGACCGCTGTCGGATGCAAGGGCCTGGATCGGGGACACGCTGAAGCAGGTCGTTGCCGAGCGTACGCTGCCATATCACAAAGAGCTGATGGAAATCCACTTTGCGGAGCTCGGCAGCCGCTCAACGATGATCGGCGCTGCTTATTCCGCCATTTCGCAATTCCTCGGACCGGTCAGAGTTTCGGTTCCAGCTACGTAAATGACTAGATTTTGCCATATTTCCCTTGTGGCGGATTAAGGCAAAATCTTTCGTTTTCCGCTATAATTAATCTTGTTCTGTCATGTTCAACCACCGTTCCGGTATGAAACGCGTGTGATGTTATAGCAAAGGGAGAGGAAACGCTCTAATGACCTATGTAAGCACCGAGGATATTTCCCCGCAAATGTTTATTACCGTGCTGCTGTTTCTCCTTGTGATTGCCCCGCTGTTCAGCCTTGGCATTATGAGGCTGTTTCAGGGCAAGAAAAAAGCCGGCTTCACCCTCATGGGCTCCGGCGTAGGCGTGTACATTGTGTTTCAATTGATCATGAGTCTGTTCTTCGACAAATGATGGGCAGGATTTCTCAGACCGGCGCGTCCGGTCATCCAACATGAAAAAGGCTCTTCCCCATTTCGCGGGAAAGAGCCTTTCTTCGTATAGACGATCACAGGTTCATGCAGCTTAAGCTTAGCCTTCCGGGTTCAAAGCTTTGTTGAACTGAAGCTTGTTCATGCCGAGAATGCGGTGCTCGCCGATAATGGTCAATGGTACGGCGCGTACCCCCATATCCCATACTTGCTGGGCATATTCTTCGTTCTGCTCGATATTGCGCTCTTCGAATTCGATGCCCTGCTCGGACAAGAAGCCTTTGACCTGCTTGCAGTGCGGGCAGTTATTCGATGTGTAGACAATGACGTTTTCCATGGTTCATCCAGCTCCTCTATGCTATGATTTTCGTTGCTTCTTCTATCTATCAGTTTACAATACGACCGCGTTATGTTCCAAGCTCTCGATGTACTTCTCGGCATCCATTGCCGCCATGCAGCCGCTGCCTGCAGCCGTAATCGCTTGTCTGTAACGGGTGTCCTGCACGTCGCCGCATGCGAAGACGCCTGGAATATTCGTCTCGGACGTACCCGGCGTCGTCACGATGTAGCCGTTCGGATCCGTCGTAATGCTTCCGCCGAGGAAGCCTGTATTCGGATGATGCCCGATGGCCACGAATACGCCGCTTGCTTCGATCATCTCTTCCTCGCCCGTTTCGTTGTTCACCACTTTAATGCCTTTCACACCTTGTTCGTCCGCAATGATTTCTTGCGGCGTGCGGTTCAGCGCCCATTCGATCTTCTCGTTTGCACGTGCGCGGTCCTGCATGATTTTGGACGCACGCAGCTCATCGCGGCGGTGCACCAGCGTTACCTTGGAAGCAAAGCGTGTCAGGAAGTTCGCTTCCTCCAATGCGGAGTCGCCGCCGCCAACCACGACGATTTCCTTGCCGCGGAAAAAGAAGCCGTCGCATGTTGCGCAGGTGCTTACGCCACGGCCTACATTGTCCTGCTCGCCCGGAATGCCAAGATACTTGGCCGTTGCGCCCGTGGAGATGATCAGCGTCTCCGTTACGACTTCGCCCAAGCCTTCAACGTTCAGCTTGAACGGACGCTCGCCGAACTCTACGCTGTTGACCCAGCCCGTACGAAATTCAGCGCCAAAGCGTTCAGCCTGCTGGCGCATATTGTCCATCAGCTCGGGACCCATAATCCCTTGAGGGAAGCCCGGGAAGTTCTCGACTTCAGTCGTTGTCGTGAGCTGGCCGCCAGGCTGTGGCCCCTCGATCACGAGCGGGCTCAGATTCGCGCGAGCCAAATAGATTGCAGCAGTCAGGCCAGCGGGGCCGGTACCTATAATAACGGATTTATACATGTCGTTTCCCTCCTGTATATGTAACGCTTAATTATAATCATTATAAATTAATATTTATTATGATTCTATATTGACCGCATGTCAATAGACCATGCTGCAACCAGGATGAAATTATTGTGAAACCTTTGAAAAATTACAGCGATGAGTTCCAATCCATCGACCGTGGATTGTACAGATTATCGTCGAGGTCGACATACTCCAATTGCGGTAGTTCACCAATAACAGCCGGGGCACTCGCCAAACGGTTTCGGCCCAGGCTCAGCCACCGCAGCTTCTTAAGCTCTCGCAGCTCAACAGGCACGTCCGTGATCGCCGTATAATTAATACAAAGGTTCTCCAGCCGTGACAGCTGCCCGATCTCGGGAGGAATGCGGTTTAACGATACATCCTGCCTAGGCAAAATAACGTCGACCGAGTCATGGTAGCTTCCACATGCGATGGTCAAATGTCGAAGTGAACTCAGCTTGCCGATCCCCGCCGGGATTTCCAGCAAATTCGCTGTATATACGGTTAACGATTCCAGTCTCCTTAGCTCGAACATTCCCTCGGGCAGGCGGGTCACATAGCTTTCGTGAACCATCAACTCCCGCAGGTCCGTCAGCTGACGAATGGACCCAGGTATTTCCGTAATGCCAAATCCGAATATCTCCAATCTGCGCGGCTGGTGAAACAGAACTGCTTCCCAAAACGCTTCAAACTCCCGATGCTCCGGCAGGCACAAAAACAAGCCGGGTACCTCTTGCGCAAGCCTTCTGGCTTCATCTTCCTCAACCTGAAGACCACCCATACGTTCATGAGCAACTTGATACAAGAGCTCCCGGCCCTCATGGTCCACAAACGTCAAATCCTCTGGCAACCGGGGATGCTGCCAATCATATAATGCCGTTGCAGCCTCCTTCAACACAGCCGCAGATTCTTTGCAGCACCGGTACATATAAAATGACCCTGGGCTATATTCGATTCCCCTCCCCGGCGTTATATCCCTCTCAAACCTTAGTTCATGCTCCTCGCTCGTTATCGTGTACTCCTCAACGAGATAAGGCTCAAGCAGTGCAAAAATCCGCCCTGCCCCTTCCATCCATTCCGGATTGCCCTCACCAGCCAGCATGAATCGATCTTCGCCGTCAATGCATTGAAGGTAGCCCCTTCTTGCCACCATGAACATATCCGACCGTTCCACCGCGTAATCGATCAGCCACTCGTAAGCTTCGCCCCTGGGCGAATCGTAGATTGCCGCCATTCTCCTCCGCCTTTCCTTATCGAGATTCGCTACAAACGTCTGCTCCCTGCTTCATTATATGAAAAATCCCCTTCCTTCTCGAATATCGAAAAGAAAGGGGATCCGTTATGCTGGCATCATCATTTGAATCTCTTTCCCTAAGCGGTCAGTTTCCCGAGCGAAGAAGCCTTAATCCGTTCAGGATGACGAGAATCGTACTGCCTTCGTGTCCGATTACGCCGAGCGGGAGCGCCACGCCTTCCAGGAAATTCGCCGTAATCAAGGTAAGGATGACCGCAATCGCAAACACCATATTTTGCTTCACGATCCGCTGAACCCGGCGGGCTACCTTCACGGTACCTGCGATTTCATCGATATTATCGTTCATCAATACCGCATCCGCGACTTCCAGCGCCGTTCCGCTTCCCGAAACGCCCATGCCGATGCCGACCGTGGCCGTTGCCAGCGCAGGCGCATCGTTAACGCCATCGCCGACCATGACAACATGCCCATGGCGCTCACGCAGCTCTTTGATATGGTTGACCTTATCTTCCGGCAGCAGGTCGGAGAAAACCATATCGACGCCGGTTTGCTCGGCGATAACCTGTGCAGTAGCCTTCCTGTCTCCGGTCAGCATCGCCACGCGAATCCCCATCGACTGCAGCCGCTTAACGGCAAGAGCAGCCTCCGGTCTCACCGCATCCTGTAAAGCGATCATGCCGACAATTTCGTCATTTCTCATAATAACGGACACGGTCTTGCCCTCGGATTCCAGGCGTTGACGCTGCGCAATCCATCCGGCCTTCCCGTTCGGGCGTTCGGTCTGTGGCGGATGGTCGTTCTGATCTTTAATAGCTTGATGAGATAAGGAAAGCTCTGCTTCATCGGTTACGGCATCCAGCACATCGCTCTTGCCGATTTTCCAGATGTCGCCCTCCAGTTCGCCCTGCATGCCCCATCCCGTTAAAGATTGGCTGTTCTCTACCTGCTTCTGAGGCACTCCGGATTCCTCCGCAGCTCTTACAACCGCTATGGCGAGCGGATGCTTCGACATCTTTTCAACCGATGCGCTGATGGCAAGCAGTTCACGATCGTCCCAGCCTTCACCCGCAATGAAATCCGTTACCTTCGGCGTTCCAAGCGTCAGCGTTCCTGTCTTGTCAAAAGCAACGATCGCTGTACGCGCCATATTCTCAATATGCGCACCGCCCTTAAACAGCACGCCTTTGCGGGCCCGGTTGGAAATCGCCGACAGCATCGCCGGCATAATCGAGGATACCAGGGCGCAAGGGGAAGCAACGACAAGAAACACCATCGCTTTATAAAAGGCTGTGCTGAAATCCCAGCCGAACAGCGGTGAAGATAAAGCAATCAGAGCGATCGTCACGACGACGACGACCCGGGCGTAAATCGCCTCGAACCGCTTGATGAACCGCTGTGATGCCGGCACTTCGCTTTCCGCTTCCTCAACCAGGCGGATGATTTTGGCGAACAGCGTCGCGTCCGCCGACTTTGTAACCTCGATGTATAAGACGCCTTCTCCGTTAAGCGTTCCTGCAAATACTTCGTCTCCTACGGCTTTATCGACCGGAACCGATTCGCCGGTGATGGACGACTGATTCACGGACGAGCCTCCGCGATACACCTTCCCGTCCGCCGGAATCAGTTCTCCCGGCTTAACCAGAATCAAATCGCCGATCTCAAGCTTGGCGATCGATACCGAGACCATGTTCCCGTTCTCGATACGCAGCGCCGTTTCCGGCTGCAGCTCCATTAAGGAAGAGATGTCCTTGCGGCTTCTTTCGGTCGTGTAGCTTTCCAGCGCTCCGCTTAACGCGAAAATAAAAATCAGCATCGCCCCTTCGTTCCAGTAACCGATCGAGGCGGCACCCATGGCGGCGGCAATCATGAGCAGATTCACATCCAGATCGCGCTCCTTAAGCAGCGTCTGCACGCCTTCCTTCGCCTTGACCCAGCCGCCAATGGCGTATGAGATCACATACAGCGCAACGGACAACGGTTCCGACCATTGGCCGGCCATCCAAGCCGCCAGCATGAGAACCCCGCTGCCCAATGCAGCCAGCACCTCCGGATTGGAGAGCAGGCTCCGGATATCCCATTTTCCAGGCTGACGCGGCTCGCGCGGATCAGCTCCATGTTCGATTGAAGATATGCTTGCAGCTGTTTGACTTTGCATCAGTTCCATTACAATCACCTTCCTAGTTGAGAATGAGACCCATTATTAATGCCCTAAAAATGGCACATGCTGCCCCGGCTAAGCCGAAGCAGCATGCTAAATGAGAATGAAAATCATTTTTGATCTTATACAATTTATTTTCCCTAAACCAACTTTATACCTATATCATACTCACGAATGTCCCGTTTGTAAACCAGTTTTTGCCGGATGATCATAAAAAATTAAACAGGCAAAATTCAATAAAAAAAGCCTTCTGCGGGAATGTCCCTTGCAAAAGGCTTACTCGTTATCGTTCAATCCGTAAATAAGTCCGATCCTCGCTGTCGGTTACATCTAATGTTAGTCTAAGTGTGAAGCGCTCTCATTCCGGTTTATCCTTGAGAAGCTTGAGTTGCTTGGTTGGTTTGGGCGGTTTGGGATGAGGAGCATCTTCTGCGCAGCTCCAGCCGTGCCCCCAAAATCCGCACGGCGGCAAGATCCGTAGAGCTGCAGCTCACCTCATGGATTCCATGGCGGTAAACCATCTTCAGGTCGCCGGTTCCCGCCCCGTTCATCCTTAACGTTAACTGCGGCTTGATGCGCCGAATCCGCTCGATGATATCGGCAAAGCCCCTCGCCGCATCCTCGGTCAATCCCGGATCTCCCCCACTTTCGGTGCCCTCCATATCCAGGACGATCACATCCGCCATCCGCGCGATTTCCGCTGCCGCAGCCGGATTCGTTCGCTCGTCCAGCAGGGCTCCGTACCGGATGCGTACGAAACGCTTTTGGTCCATTAGCGTCTGCTCCGCAACCTCCTCGATAAAATGATGGATGTCCATAAATTCATCGGCATGCTCAGGCTGAACGGCCAGAAGCTCCAGCTGGCACTCCATGCCCTGTTCCCCGCATTGTTCCAATGCCCGGAACATCGACTCCAGTTGGGCGTCCTGCGCTTCCCGCTCCTCCATCGCATGGGACAGCGCCGGGTCTTCCAGCAGGCTTACCGCACATCGAGACCCCTTCGCTGCCTGGAATACCGAGACCCAGTACGCCGTCCACAGCATAATCAGCCTCCGTCTCAGCATGGAAGACTTCTCTCCCCGCGACTTCAGCCAGGCCGTATACACTTCCTGCAGCAGTCCATGCTGGAGAGCTTCCTCGCCCCGGATCAGTCCGATCCCCTGGGCTCCTTGGCGAATATCGCGCTCTATCCTCTCAGGGACGGCGGTGCGGCTCATGACTTTAAGCCTCCGGTTCCTGTCACTCCATCCGAGCAGCCGATGCAAGGAGGGGCTGATGGTTCCGCTGTGCCGAATTCCCGAAACCCGAAGCGCTTCGTCGATGTCCTCCGGGGCCGCCAACAGCAACAGTACCTCCTCATGCGTTATACCGCCCGCCATCGCAAAATGCTTCAGCAGATCCGTCTCGGGAGAGGAATCGCCGGCCGCAAAGTCCACGGCATTCACGGCTTCCCCATTTAAACGCTCTCCCCATTCGCTGCCGGTTCCCCATTGCCTTTCCGTCATGGTTATCGTTCTACTCCCTTTCGCCATGTATTGGATGTTGCCGCCTACCCTACAGCGTATTATGAAACATTTGGAAATATACAGTACACGGGATAAAAGCCGCTGAAAAATCTCGGTACATAATACGAGCGGGGCGCACGCCCGCCAAGAAACCATGTTCCATGGCACGGTGCTTTATGGGCCACATCTGCTCATCATCCATTTGACGAGACGTATAGAACATTTAAAATGGAGGAATGGATTCATGCCGAAAAACGAAAAGGAGAGATCGACATGAGAACCGATTACGATCATTGGAGACCCATTAGCATACCGGATGCCGTCAGGATTTTTGCCGAAATCCCTGTGCATTGGTATGTCGCAGGCGGTTGGGCTTTGGATTTGCATTTGGGGGAGCAGACCCGAGAACATGACGATATCGATATCCTGATTCTTCGTGAAGAGCAGGCCGTCGTTTACGCCGCATTAGCCCAAGACTGGACGCTGTACAAAGCTGATCAAGGAACCTTGTCGTTATGGGAGGAAGGCGAATATTTGTATTCTGTCGGGGATGTGTGGGTCAGCAAGGATCATAAAGCCCCATTTTCATTTCAAATCATGTTGGTGGAAACCGAAGGGGACCATTGGATTTATCGCAGGGAACCATCGATCCGAAGGTCGCTCCGAGATATAGCCTTGAAGACAGAACAGGGAGTCCCCTACCTGAAGCCGGAGATACAGCTCTTGTACAAAGGGGGCAGCAAGAATATCCGCGAAAAAGATGAGCGGGATTTCATGAAGGTCCTTCCCTGCCTCAACGACACGGCTAGAGTATGGCTTGCCCATGCGCTTCGGACGCAATTTCCAGAAGGCCATCCCTGGCTCGACTCTCTCAATACAATGGCTTAGCTGCCATTTAGCATCAAAAAAAGGGCACCATTCCCCTAAGGAGGAAAGTGCCCTGACATCTTATTTGAAAATAGTTCGATTGGCCTTACTTCTGGCTGGCCGCAATCGCCTGCTCCAAATCATACAGGATGTCGTCGATGGATTCCGTACCGATCGATAGCCGCAGCAGCTCGGGATTCACACCGGCACTGACTTGTTCTTCCTCGCTCAGCTGCTGGTGCGTCGTGCTGGCCGGATGAATGATCAGCGATTTGGAATCGCCGACGTTGGCCAGATGGGAGAACAGCTTCACGTTCTCAATGACCTTCTGCCCGGCTTTGGCGCCGCCCTTAATGCCAAACGTCAAAATAGCACCTTGGCCCTTCGGCAAATACTTCTGCGCCAGCTCATACGAAGGATGGCTTGGCAGCCCCGCATAGCTGACCCACTCGACGGCCTCATGCTTCTCCAGATACTCGGCAACCTTCAGCGCGTTCTCACTATGGCGCTGCACGCGGAGATGAAGCGTCTCCAATCCTTGCAGCAGCAGCCAAGCGTTAAATGGAGACAGCGAAGCCCCGATATCCCGCAGAAGCTGTACGCGCGCCTTGATGATATATGCAATTGGACCGACGGCCTCGGTATACACGACGCCATGATAACTTGGATCCGGTTCTGTCAATCCAGGGAATTTGCCGCTTGCGCTCCAATCGAACTTGCCGCTGTCGACGATAACGCCGCCGATCGATGTTCCGTGACCGCCGATAAATTTGGTTGCCGAATGAACGACGATATCGGCTCCATACTCGATCGGGCGCAGCAAATACGGGCTCGGGAACGTGTTGTCTACGATGAGCGGAATGCCATGCTCATGGGCGATTGCCGCAACCGCTTCCACGTCGAGTACGTTTCCTTGCGGGTTGCCGATCGTCTCAGCGAACAGCGCTTTCGTCTTGTCGTTAATGGCAGCCCGGAAGTTCTCCGGATTCGAGGAATCGACGAAGTGCACCTTGATTCCGAGCTTTGCCAGCGTGGTGGAGAATAGATTATACGTGCCGCCGTACAAGCTGGAGGAGGAAACGATCTCATCTCCCGCACCGGCAATGTTCAGAATCGAGAACGTAATAGCGGCTTGTCCGGAAGCTGTCGCCAGTGCGCCTGCTCCTCCCTCCAGCGCCGCGATCCGCTTCTCGAATACATCGGTCGTCGGGTTCATGATCCGCGTATAAATATTGCCGAATTCCTTCAAGGCAAACAAGTTTGCCGCATGCTCGCTGTCCTTGAAGCCGTAGGATGTCGTCTGATAGAGCGGAACGGCTCGGGATAGGGTTGTCGGGTCGAGCTCCTGGCCGGCATGAACCGCTAACGTTTCAATCGATAGTTGACGTTCTTCTGACATGGATGTTTCCTCCCTTTTCTTCATATGGAAAATAGTATGATTGCTGATTTCCATCATTCTCTCATACTTTCCACAGTTTGAAAAGAGTCATTACCAACTATTTTCATCGGAATTAGAAGTTTTTTTCTGCGGCTTTTATTTATCTTTATCCTCACCGTGCGGATTTACCTTGCCCCAGCCGTATCCCGCTTCCGGCGACGTATCCTCCGGCATCCCCGGAAGGATGAGCCCCCCGTCGATGCGCAAGTTGATGCCTGTAATATAGGATGCTGCATCCGAGCATAGCCAAGCGATCGCTTCACCAATATCGGAAGGGGTTCCGAGCCTCCCCAGCGGAATTTTATCTCCAAGCGGCTCCTTCTCGGCGGATTGCTCCAATTTGTGAACCGTAGCCCCCGGCGCGACGCAGTTTACCCGGATTCCATGCGGCGCCCATTCCAGCGCCAGCGACTGGGCCGCACGAATCAAAGCTGCCTTCATGCCGCCATAAATGCTGTCCTTCGGGTAAGCTCTTTCGCCGCGCGAGGAGGTGATAAAGATGATATTGCCAGGGATCTCGCGGGCAATCATTTCCCTGGCTGCATATTTGCTAAGCAGCAACGGAGCCCTGAAATCGAGGTTGATGGTCGTATCCAGCTCCTCTTCCTCCATTTCGGTGAGCTCCTTATGAAAGCCGATCCCGGCATTGTTGACCAGCAGATCTATGCGTTCAAGCTGCTCCACCGTCTTGCGGATCGTGTTCTCCGCTTCGCTCCGAATCGTGAGATCGCTCTGGATGATCAGAGGCTCCTTGCCATAGATATGGCCGATATCCTCGGCAACGGATAATATCCCGTCTTTGCTCGAGTTGTAGGTGAGCGCGAGCCGATACCCTTTTTCCGCCAAAATCTTCGCAATGCCTCTGCCGATTCCTGCTCCTGCTCCGGTCACCAGCGCTACCTTCTCGACTCCTTGTTGTCCTGCGGTTCCCATAATACGTCTCCTCTCGTATCGATGATTTCATACGCACATCCGTGATGATGCACGCACTATACGAACTATTTTTACCCGGATCCCCAAAGATTGATTTGCCCTGAAGATAATTGTTGAAACCGCATCCAATATATGACGTATATAAAAGCATAGGTCTGACGATACGAAGGAGCGTGAACTTATGGGTTCGATGTTGTGGGTGATCGCCGGCGTTCTGTTCGCAGCATTTCTGATCATGATCCCTGTCCAGTATCGCTATATCAAGGAAATCAATGAGGATCCTCGAAAAAAAGGCGTCAGTCAGGAAACGTATTACAAGAATATGTCCTTTCAGGAAGAGCAGCTTCACTACAACGCGCAGAGTTCATTCTGGCCATCGGCCATGGTTGCAGCTTGGATCTATCGCTGGAGACACAGAAAGAAGGGAAAGGGTTAAACCCATCCTAAACGGAGATTTAATCCAATACGAATGTCACGGTCCGCGGAAAAGAAAAAAATCATCGTCCAAACGGATGATGATTTTTTCATATATTAGGTTTATTTACAAGAGCGAAAAGAGAAGAACTTTTATCCACGTCTCGCCAATGCATCCATATGGAGGAAAAAGGCATCCTCCAGTGTCGGCTCCTTCTCCAAAAATTCGGGGCCCGGCTGCTTTTTGGCCATCAGGCGGACCTTCATGCGTTCATCGGTCATTTGAAAATGAATGAGCCTCTCTTGCGGAATTCGTTCAAAGTCGCTGAGGTCCACCTCCCCCTCCCATACGCTTGAGGCTACGCTCAGCTTCCATTGCTGAGGCGATCCGTTGTACCGAAGGCGCCCCCGGTGAATCCAGATGACATTATCCGTCGCCTCTTCCCATTCGTTCAGCTCGTGGGCGGCGACAATGACCATCCTCCCCTTGGCGTATTGGGTAAGGTAGGTGATCAGAAATTTGCGTTCCTCGGCGTCCATCCCGTTCAGCGGCTCATCCAGAAACAGAAAGGACGGCGAGGCCAAAAGGGCTTGCACGACCGCGATGCGCCGCTGCACCCCCTGCGATAAATGCTTGACCTTGCTTTTGCGGAACGGCTCCAGCCGGAAGTCGCCGATCAGCTTGTCGATCGCTTCCGGCTGATAGACTCCCTTCAATTCAGCCATATACTTCAGCAGCTTGCCTGCCTTCATATCCCCGTACAGCTCGATATCGGCCGGAACATACCCGATCTGGCTCCGGATGAGCGGGAGATGGTCTGCAGCCTTCCTACCGCTGTACAAAATGTCGCCCGCGTCCGGTGTTTGAAGCGTGGTCAGCAGCTCGATCAGCGTGGTCTTCCCGGCTCCGTTCGCGCCAACGACCAGGTTGAGGCCGGAGGATATGACGGCCCGCTCGATCTCCAGCCGATACGTGCCGGCCTGCCGCTCCAGTCCTTCGATCCGAATCATGTGGAAGCTCTCCAGGACGCAGCATTCCATTTGAGGCTGCGGCCGTAAGAGGATACGAGCAGTGAAACGCCGATGATCAGGAGCACGATATCCGTTGCCATTTTACCGCTCATGGAAACCCCGTGATCCATGATTTGTCCTTGGAGGATGATCCAGAGTCCATACACAAGGACGGCCGAGACGAGCGAGGCGATCATTCCTTTCCGAAACAGCATATACATGGCGGCTCCGCCGGTGACCAGAAGTATGCCCATCCATTCGAGAACGAATGGCCCGAACAGGAACGTTGAATTTTCGGCTTGCATCGATTTGAAGCCAATAACGATCGTGCTGAGCAGTGCCATTCCGGTCACGATGCCTGTGACCAGCAGCAGCCGAGTATACAAGACTAGCGCCGGCGGATACGGCGTCAGCGTCTCCACAGCCCGCATCCCTTTATCCCATGTACGGCTGCTGAATAGCATGGACACGATGAGCAGAAGCGGGGTAATCAGCGGAAATATGCCGCCGGGAAGCCCACCGAAGTGATCCAGCGGATAGGCTGGATCGATCAGCAGCACCAGCATCAGAAATACCGCGCTGCTGGTCAGCAGAATGGATCGCTGATTCAGCCTGAGCTGGCTGCGGAGGATCTGCTTCAGCGACGGCGGATCCACCTGGGGATTGAAATCAAGCTTCGGTGATTCCGGCTCAACCTTAAGCAGATCGAACTCCCCTTGGAGCGAAGCAATGAGCCGTGAGGTTTCCTCCGGTGTCGGCGGAGGGAGAATCGCGCGCCGAAGCGGTCCCCGCAGCTCGTCCTCAAGTTTTCCCAATTCACGATCGAATGGATGATCCATGGATACACACCTCACTTTCTGTAGCCTTGCGCCGGTCATCCGGCTCTTCTTCCGTGCTTGAACGGCTCAGGACCTTTCTCTTGGAACGGCCTCCCCGTTCCGATCTTCCGGCCGGGGGCATCGGAACCAATTCTCCTTGCTCTTGGACCAGCGTTTTCTTTAGCTTTCTTAATCCGTTATATAGATGCGTCTTTACCGTGCTAAGGGGGAGGTCCACCAGATCCGCGATTTCCTGAAGCTTAAGGTCATGGAAAAATCTTAGCGTAATGATCTCTTGCTGAACGTCCGGCAAAGTACCGAGCGACACCGCAATTTCATGGGACGTCTCCTGCCTCTCTATCAATTCCTGCGCCCCGGGTGCGGGATCATGGGCATCCGGCAGCTCTTCACCGGCAAGCCCCTCGGACCTGTAGGCTGCGCTTTTCCAGTAATCCTTACACATGTTCAGGGCTACGCGGTACAGCCAGGATCTGACATGTTCCAGCGTCCCATGGGTCCTCAGATGCCGGATCAGGCGGATAAACGTTTCCTGGACGATATCCTGCGCCTTTTGCCTGTCGGTCAGCTGCCTTGTCGTATAGCTTAACAGCGGACCATGGTACCGGGTGACCAGCAGCTCGAACGCCTCCTGATCACCCGCCGCCATCCGTTCGGACAGCTGCTGATCGGAAATCATGCCCCTCCCCCCTTTCTGGATCGATATATCCGTAATTTACCCATTCCGTGCCTCATCCATCAATCGATGCCTTCCCGATTGAATCTCGGCACTGTTATCGCATGCAGAAGCCGTTATTCCCCAACCGTCTGCTTCCATCGCTTCACCCATTCCTCATAAGTGACCGGAGCCTCCGGCTTCATCGCAGGATACCGTTCCGTATCCGGAAACTGAAGGCCGTGCCCATAATAATGGGCGAGCACTTTCTTGACCTGTTCTGCCTTTCCTTCCTTCATCGCCCGCCGGACTTGTCTTGCCATTCCGATCCCGATCTTATTCTGCGGATCGGTCCCGTCCCCGTTCTTGAACAGGAGCTCCTGGACTGATCTTAAGTGTCCGTAAGCACTGCGCAGCTGTTTATCGCTCAGCCCTTTTTCCTCTATATAATACACGTACCAGAACAGGCTGCCGATTTTATTCCGGACATCCTGCTCCGGATGCTCATAATTGCCATAATAAGCAGGCTGATCGCCAAACAGCATGTAGTTCACCCACTCACCCGGCAGATTGCTGCTGAAGTAGGTATACTCCCTTGAGGACAGGATGAGGGAATGCTCCGCGTGAGGCCACTCGATCCCCTGTCCCAAACACAGAATGGTGTCGATGTCCGTGGACATTCCCGGAATCCATGCTGCAAAATAATCATACTTCCCTTTCAGTTCCGTCAATAGTCCCTCAGCCCACTTTTCCAGGTATGGGGTTGTCACAATACGCACCTTGAAATCCGGCCGATGCACTTCGGTCCAGAAGCTTCCCCCGTACAGGGAAACATTCTGCCCGATCCCCTTCGACTCGAAGATCTGGTATCCGGGCCCTCGCTCGACTTCCTTCAAACTGCTGTATAGCGGCTTTGAATATCCCTCTACCTTCAGTTTCATATCACCTACAGAATACCGCTGAATCCCGTAACGCCGGGCCAAGGTAATGTAAGGCGAAGACGTCTCGACCTGCTTGAGGTAAACATGCTGGTGGCCGGGAAGCGGATACCAGGCCATATGGCCCTCGAGCTTCACCTCGTCTCCAAGACTGAAGGCCGCAAAATCATTACGCGAATAATCGGTGCGGTAATCCATTACGCTTCCGAAATAAACCAGCTCGGCCTCGATTTCCTGCCGCGAATTCGCCGGAAGACTGATTGTCAGCATCTCCCCCCGCCTCCGGTAAGGAGCGTCGTTGCCTTGAATTCGAACACGCTCCAACGTGAAGAAACGGTTCAACGTCAGCGGAAGCTCCGACTTCCCTGCCAGCTCCCCAGCGGGGATTCGAAGCCGGGCTGTGACTCGCAGATTATCGTTAGGGAGCCGTTTCAGCTCGAGATCATAGGAGGATACCGTAAATATCGTTGCCGGCACCGGATCATCGGTAAGCCCGATGGATGGGTCCGATAGCTTGCTGCCCAGCTGCTCATACCGCTCTGCCCATAAGCTGCCGTATGGCATGAAGATGGCTCCAGCCAACACGAGGGCTGCCACCGCCGCCGCCCAAATCCTTTTTACATGCATCGTCGGGCGCTTCCGGTTCAGTAGCAGCAGACTTACCGCGAGCAACAACCCCGTAAAGGCCAGCACGAACCAGCGCGAACGGGAGATATCCGCAGATATGAGGGCATAGCTCCAATTTTCATATTGTAATGCTTCGGACTGAATGAAGAACTGATTCAAATGAAAGACTTCGGCCGGATACCATCCGAGCTGAGTAATAATAAAAATATCCATGAAAAAGGTGCCGAACATCCATGCGCAAAAGCCGATCAAATAGACAATCCGATTCGGAATGCTGGCCCCCAGCACCATGGCCAGCGCAAGGGTGACCATATACGAGATCTCGTACTGCATGGCGAATTGCATCGTATAATGCATGGCGATTCCGCCGGCAATCCCCTGGCTGATCGAGATCGTGTAGAAGATAAACGCTGTCGGAAGCGTGAACAAGGACAAATACAGCATGCTTACGGCATATTTGGACGATAACAGCGTCAGGAACGATACTGGCAAGCTGTGATTCCACTCGAACGAGCGCCGTAAAACATCCCTTCGCATGGATAAGATGCCGATCAGCATCGCGGGACCGAGCGTCATCGTGTGCCCGAGCATATGAAACTTGTAAGCCATCGTATACAGGTTCTGCTCTGTGCCGCCTCCGCTATTCAACATGTTCATGGCGAACAAAATCGCATAGATGACCGGCAAGGATGCAAACACCGGATTGCCGAACAGCAGCCGGCATTCCAGCACGGCATGTCTCCACCATTTACACATCCCGATCCCTCCGCAGCAGGGCCAGATAGCCGTCCTCCAGGGACGGTTCAGCCGGGTGCGCATCCGCAAACGGCCTCTTTCCTACAAAACGGCACAAAATGCCTTCCGGTACAGCTTTCGTGGATACAACCTGCATCGGATCCACGCGGGAGAACGCATCGGCTGACAGCACCGCTTCCCACACTTGTCCGTTGCCGCAGGCCTGCAGCTCGCCGAGCGTTCCGGACATGACCAGTCTCCCCATGTTCATGACGGCGATCCGGCGGCAGTTGCTCTCAATGTCAGCGACGATGTGCGTGGACAGCAGCACGGTCCGGTCAATGCTAAAGCGGGTCAGGACGTTGCGGAACCGGACCCGTTCCTGCGGATCCAGGCCGGAGGTCGGCTCATCCACGATAAGGATATCGGGGGATCCGAGAAGGGCCTGAGCAATGCCCAGGCGCTGCTTCATACCGCCCGAATAAGTACGAACCTTCTTGTCGGCTTTATCCTGGAGATTCACCGTCTCCAAGAGTCTGGCGACCTCCTTTCTCCTCGCCTCCCGATCCTTTATGCCCTTCATTACGGCTGCGTAGTCGAGATAATCTCTGCCCGTCAGCTGCGGATAAATATGAAAATGCTGGGGCAAGTAACCGATCATCGGGCGAATCTCCTCCGGCCTTGTGATCGAAATGCCATTTACCCTCACCTGTCCGGATGTCGGGGCCAGCAGTGTCGCCAATATGCGCATCAGCGTCGTTTTGCCCGCCCCGTTAGGCCCGAGCAATCCGGTCATGCCTTTATCCAATTGGAGCGACACGTCAAGGAGCGCCCACGCCCCTTTCCGGTACGTCTTCGATAAATGCTCGATGGTAATCATGCAATAACCCTTTCAGCTATTTCTTTTGGACCTGATTCGTTAAGCCGCGCGGCTTCTGTATTGAAAACGAACAGGGCGGAAAAAAAGTTTAACCAATGCATCTAAATGAACAAAAAAATGCGTATAACGTAGCGCAGCTTGTAACGCGGCCAAATCATTGTAGGCCAAACGGAAGGCCATCTCAAGATCAGGTCAAAAAGGCTTGGAGTGCTAAATCATATAGCTATGCCTTTCGGAACAGCCTTGCCTTTTGGAAATACCATGTCTTTCGGAATTAATTACCTTGCCCTTTCGGACGCGGCACCAAATCCAGACTGCCACTATAAAAAGCCCGTTATCCCTAACGGATAGCGGGCAGTGCCTGCTGGCAATTCATCCGCTCAATCATTTACGGACTGAATCATTGACCGCATGAATGGTTCAGCGATGCTGCTCATACCGGTTGGCCCGGGTGATCGCCTGAACCCGCTGAACAACCTGCGGAGACAGCGGCTCCATCTCGCCGGCGGCTAGATTATGAAGCAGCTGATCCAGCGAGCTTGCTCCCGGGATCGTACAGGCCACAGCAGCATGGGATAATGCATATCGAATGGCGAGATGGGACACATCCATGCCGTCTGCATGCTCTTCCAGCTGCTTCAGCAGGCTCAAAAGCTCGTCCTTGCTGTAATCCAGATAGCCCTTCTCCGCCTTGGCTTCGCCGCTTCCCGACAAGATGCCTCGAGCAACCGGCCCCCGAGCGATAAGGGAGATGCCTTGCTCCTTCAGCAGATCCAGCACTTCTTCCTCAGGCCTCCGATCCAGAATGCTGTACTGGCTCATGACGCTCACGATATTCGAGCGTTTCGCATACTCCCGAATCACATTGGGGCGAATCGACGATATCCCGTAATAGCGGATAAGTCCTTCCTGCTTCAGCTCCTCGAACGCCTCGATCGTCTCATCGATCGGATCGTCGATCGTCCCTCCATGCAGCTGGTACAGGTCGATATAATCGGTTCCCAGCCTGCGCAGACTGTCCTTCACGGCCGACTTGATGTACGCCTTCGAGGGATCCCATACCCAGCCTTCCTGGCCGGGCACACGCCGGTTCCCGACTTTGGTCGCGATGATGACGTCGCTGCGCCGTCCGCGCACGGCCTTGCCGACCAATTCCTCATTTCGTCCTTCATCGTACAGATCGGCCGTATCGAGGAAGTTCACGCCCCGGTCCAGCGCCTCATGGATCAGCTTAACAGCCTTTCCTTCCTCCGTACCCAGCGACATGCAGCCAAGACCAATTTCGCTTACCAGCAGCTCCGAAGAACCTAACCGATTGAATAACATGCTCCATTCCTCCTCATCATATATCCATCATGCTCTATTCTCATCCATTACTTACCCGATAATATCGCTCCAGATTTTAACGGCGGTGAGTGCAATAAAACCGGCCAGTGCATACCGGAGCAGTCGGACATTCAGTCTTCGGCTCACCATCGCGCCGATCGGTGCCCCGAGCAGGCTTCCCGCGACCGCGAACAGGGACGGCCACAGCGGAATGTCTCCCGAAGCCAATTTGCCGATCACCCCGCCGACGGCAGACAAAAACACGATGGCAAGCGAAGAGGCAATCGTGATCCTTGTCGGAATTTTCAGGACGGTCAGCATAATCGGAATCAAAATAAATGCCCCGCCCGCCCCAACGATGCCCGCAATCCCTCCAACGAGAAATGCCGATCCCGAGGCGATCCACGGATTGAAGGTAACCTCCTGCACCGTTCGGCTTTCCATCGTCGCCCGGGTAGGAACGATCATGAGCAGAACCGCGATAACCGCCAGGAAACCATAAATCACATTGATGGCCGCGCTGCTCATGACCATGGAGGACAGGCTTCCGATTAAGCTTCCGACCAGCGTGCTGACACCCATCTGCAATACCAACGGCCGATGGATATAGGCCTCTCCTTTACGGGAGCTTATCCGGTTCGCCAGCATCCCTGACAAGGAAGCAAAGAAAACCTGCAGCATGCTGATCGCCGCCACTTCCTTGGAGGTAAACACTTCAAGGCCAAACCATTCAGGCATGTACAATAAAAGGGGGAAATTAATAATCGCCCCGCCGATCCCGAGAAGTCCCGAGAAGAAGGAGCCGATAAGGCCGATTAAGACCATAATGACGAGCTGCATGATCATGATGATCGATCTCCGTTCTATTAGATTGATTGACCACCTTCATATAGATGCCACGCTCCGCTCCGCCGTGGAGCCTATGCACGCGGTACGAAAATGAACAAATCTGGGCGCAGGTGGCTATTGAAAGTGCCCGGGCCCTGATCTATAATTAAAACCAAGTATTTGTATCGGAAATATGGAGGTGTACAGGTGTGTTCAGTAAACTGAAAAATCTTTTTCAGGACCGCTGTCCGGATTGCGAACAGAGACTCGTTTCGCGCTATGACGACATGGCGCTGATTAAGCACTGCCCGGATCACCATTACACCGAAGAAATATATAATCAACTGGGCGTTACCATCGTGTACCACCCCAGTAAAGATAAATCGAGCCGGGGCGACTAAGGATCAGGGCGTTATTTCCTTTCCTCCATCTCCCGCCATGATCTTCCGGCCGCCCTCAGCATCAACAGCACCGCAGCTTGGGAAATCATGACGGCTATGGTCAAAATGAACAAACAAAAGGCCATGATATCCTGGTCGACGTTCAAAGTGAAGGGATAAGATGCAAGCCATAGCCCTTGTACGGTCATAAACCATCCAAGACAAACCCGAGCTCTTCCGGCTATATTCAGCGAAGACTCACCCGAGAAACTCGACATGATCCCCTTGCAGATCCCGTAAATAAGGAGCGTACTAAGCAGCATGTCCAATAATCGAAGGGATAGCTCTAAGATCGTAGGCGGCAGGCCGTTTAAGAAGCCTGTCCCCGGCTCCCCAACAATCATCCGGGCAATGGACCCGATCAGAAGCAGCAGGGCTGCTGCTCCTCCTGCCTGAAAGAAACGGCTCCTCTCGGAGAGCGTCCATAAGCCGGATGCAGCCAGCAGATAGCCGAGCGGGTCCGGCAGGAGGTCCAATCCCCCCACTCTCACATTGATCAATACTAGGAGGAGTCCCCAGGCGATACGGTAACAGGCGCTGCTCATAACGCTCCCCTTCTTTCCCGGACGTATTCCGTAATTTCCCGCTCCGTCGGTGAAGGGTAATAGGCAAAATGATGGACACTTTGCCAGGGCGCCTGGTCACCCTCGGCATCGGCATACTCAAGCCGAAGGCGCAGCTGGTAAACCTGCATCCGCTTCGCAGGCGAGGACAGGTTAAACTTGTAAGCGACCTTGACGGAATCCCCTTGATTGAGCCGGACCGGCAGCGGAAGGTCAAGAATCGGGACACCCGATAGCTTGATTTCAGCTTCCGAGGGTGCTTCCGAACGGTGACTGATGCCCGGTGTCCGTTTTACGATGTCCGCATGCACCAGCAAATCCCCTTCCTCAACCATGCTCATATAAACTGAGGATAGACCGGTCAGATTGACCGGACGCCGGACTGCCAACCGATCATATCCGGAATGGTCCGAGGATCCTGCACCTGATGTCCATTGTATGGGATCATGGTCTCGATTTACATGATCTCTGGGCACAAGATGGATTTCTCCGATGCGCACCTTTTCCGATGATCCGTCACTATATAAGGCAGTTACTTGTCTAATGACTGCTGGCTCTTTTATTTCCGGAGGCTCTTGCCCCGAATCTGCGCTGTCGAAGCTCACGATCATTTTCCCTAATGACTGTTTTCGATATTCTGCATAATTAGGATAAGGACTCACCTGCAGCCCGGGATAGCCTTCAATATAAATGTCGATCAGCTTCCTTTCCAGCCGCTTGTCCTCCAAATAGTACAAGTCG
Source organism: Paenibacillus lactis (assembly GCF_017873605.1). Classification (GTDB taxonomy): domain Bacteria; phylum Bacillota; class Bacilli; order Paenibacillales; family Paenibacillaceae; genus Paenibacillus_AQ; species Paenibacillus_AQ lactis. Next base: position 15,963 of record NZ_JAGGKI010000032.1, on the reverse strand, counting down.
AAGTAGTCGCCTGCTTCGGGGATGACCTCGATGTAATGCTCCAAGAATACGGTTCGCTCCAAGCGGTTCGCTTGGTCATACCAAATGTTCCCGACCCAGCTTCCGGCAATCAGCAGCATCGCCAGGAAATAATACCACTTTCCCCGCATAGCTCTAAAATCTCCTTAACGTTCAGGTATGTATCCTTACCTATATTATCATGTAAATGTGAGAAGAAGGTTTGATCCATATAAAAATTTCATAAGGCCGGGCCGGCCCGCTCCCCCCACCCAAATAAGAGGGCCGCCAAATGGACAAACTATGGAAAACCTCAGCCAAGGAAGGTGCATCCATGAACCCATCGCTGCAAGACGTAACGAATTGGTTTAACGGCAAGAGCAATCACACCCTGATGATTGAAAAGGAAGAGGAGCGGGATCGCGACCGGGTGCAGCTGCGTCTTGAGCGTTTTGACGTCAGCGAACACCATAACCAGTCGATCGACGGTTACGGAGACAGCCGCTGCCTGCTCCTGCACGGACCGGGCGTCGTCATCACCGCCGGCCACGAAGCGCCGCTTCCGGGCGATAGCTTTGTCATCGGCCTTGACGATCTCACCGGAACGGAAGTCAGGGAGGATCAGGTCGTGCTGTTGACGGAGCGGGGCAAATACTCGATCACGACCGGGGCATCCCCGGATGTCCCGGGTACCCCGCAGTAGGCTGGTTCAGCCAACCTGACCTCAAAAAAAACAGCCGGACCGGCAGATCCCCATGATCTGCCGGTTCTTCGGCTGCTTTTTGCTTTTGATGTTTAGTCGATGCAGTTTTCTTCAAGCCCATTCTTACTGCTGCCCGTACGATGTTCATCGTAAAGGCTCGAACGACATGTCCTGTCAGGATAGGGTTATACCCGCTTAAATCTCCACAAAAAGCTCTGGAAATCGCCATGCATCGGCGGTATGGCCAGTCCGGCATGCATGAGGCGGTCGCCCCCGTAGACGGCGCCATCCTCAAGACAGCGGTACTCCGCATCCGGATCCAGACCTCGCGTCCGCAAGTAACGGATCGGCTCATTCGCTTCGCTCAAAATCCGGAAATAGTACAACACGGCTTCAGAGCGGTCTTCCGACACCACCGTCCATGCCGCTTCGTTCCCCTCGAACGGATTCCGCAGCCGGTAGAAGTCGCCGAATTGAACCAAGTGGCGGATCTCCTTATACAGCTTCACCTGCTCCCGTACCTCGTTCTTCTCGTCCTCCGTAAAGGCCGTCAGATCCAGCTCATACCCGAAGTTGCCCGACATGGCGGCATGCCCCCGGGTCCGCAGGGAAGTATGCCGGTGCACCTGGTGATTCGGAACCGCGGACACATGCGCGCCCATCGAGCTCAGCGGATAAACCAGGCTCGTCCCGTACTGGATTTTCAGACGGCTGACCGCGTCGGAGTTATCGCTTGTCCACGTTTGCGGCATATAGTACAGCATCCCCGGGTCGAATCTTCCCCCGCCGCCCGAGCAGCTCTCGAACAGGATGTGCGGGAATTCCGATGTCAATTGCTCCAGCACGCGGTACAGCCCCAGCATGTACCGGTGGGCCGTTTCCCGCTGCCGCTCAGGCGGAAGCGCTGCAGAACCGATCTCCGTCATGTTCCGGTTCATGTCCCATTTCACGTACGTTATCGGGGCGCTCTTCAAAATGTCGCGCACCATGCCCGCAACGGCATCGCATACCTCTTCTCTGGAGAAATCGAGGATAAGCTGCCGTCTTCCTTCCGTTCTGCGGCGATCCGGCACATGCAGGCACCAATCCGGATGGAGGCGATACAAGTCGCTGTCGGGCGACACCATTTCCGGCTCAAACCATAAGCCGAACTGCAGGTTCAGGTCGGTGACGCGCTGAACCAGATCCTCGAGACCGTCGGGCAGCTTGTTCCGATCCACCACCCAGTCGCCGAGCGAGGTGGTGTCGTCGTTGCGCTTGCCGAACCAGCCGTCGTCAAGCACAAACAGCTCGATCCCGAGGTCCCGGCCTTCCTTGGCGATTTGCTCGATTTTCTCGGCATTGAAGTTAAAGTACGTCGCTTCCCAGTTGTTCACCAGCACCGGACGGACCGCGTCACGGAAAGCGCTGCGGCACAGCCGGGTCCGGTACAGCTTGTGATATCGCCTGGACATCCCGCCAACCCCCTCGGCCGAGAATACCATGACCGCCTCCGGCGTCTGGAAGGACTGCCCCGGCTCCAGCAGCCAGGAGAAGTCGAAGGGGTTGAGGCCCATAACGACGCGGGTCGTCTCATATTGATCCACTTCAACCTGCGCCGCAAAGCTGCCGCTGTACACGAGGCTGAATCCATAGACCTCTCCGTGCTCCTCGCCGGCATCGTCGGCGAGCAGCGCCAGGAACGGATTATGGTTATGGCTGCTCGCCCCCCGCCGGCTCTCGATTCCCTGCATTCCCGGCGACAGCCTTCTCCGCTCTACGTGCCGTTCTCTGGCCCATGCGCCGTGTAGGTGGAGCAGGTCGAATCGGTTGTGGCTGAAATCCACGCTCGCGCTCATCGCCCGCAGCAACGTCATCGGCACGGCCCCTTCATTGCGGAATGATACGGAGCGGGCAATCGCATCATAGCTTTTGATTACGGAGTAGGACAGCGTAACGGACAAGCCGCTCACGCGGTCGACCAGCCGGAGCTCCAGCGTATCGGCTTCATCGTCCTGCTCGGTATAAACTGCAGGAAGACCTTCAAGCTTCGGCTTGCCGCTGTATATCCGATGGCTTTCGTATTCGACCTCGGCTACCGTCGTTCCGTTAGCCAGCTGCACCTGATAGGCCGGCTGACGGAAATCGCCGCTCCCGTATCCCGGATATTCCTGAGGCATGCTGTCAAACGAGAAGGAAGCGTCGTCCCGAAACGGCGACGGCGAGAAGGAAGCTCTCTCCCTCCGCGTAAGAAGCCCTTCCACTTGCGAATCGCGAAGCTTCGGCCCCCAATATACATGGGCGGGATATAAGCCGCGAACGAGCTGAATGACATAGCTCGAATGATCACTTTGGAGATGAAATATACCTTGCTCTTCATGAAAAAAGATGCTCACTGCTTCTGCCTCCTTGCCAACGTCCGATTGTAATCTCCTGATCCTACAATTAGGATTCGTCCGCTGCCGGCCGCTCGAGTATCATGACGCCCCTTGCCGGGATCGTAACATGCCCCGTAACCGGCCGCCCGGTGAGGAGATCCGTTTGGTTGGCGGATCCTGCATCAAATGCCATCGCTTCGGCGTTGTGGTTCATGATGAACAACAAAGAAGTGCCGTCCTTCGCCCGCTCCACAACCTCGACCCCTGCCGGTGTATCGAGCAGCGGCTTGATCCCCTGCTCTTCGCATACGTTGCTCATAAAGCCCCTAAGGAACCCCGCATCCGGGCTGCTGGCAACGTAATAGGCCTGCCCCTTGCCGAACCGGTTTCTCGTCAGCACCGGGGTGCCTTGATAAAAATCGGTTCCGTACTCGGCCAGAACCTCAGCCGTTTCCGCATGGATGACATCGCACAAAATTCCGCAGGAATAACTTCCACGCAGCGGGCCCCAATCCTGCTTCATCACCATATGATTTTGCTGTTCCGGGAGCAGCGCGTCGGTCTCCTCCGCCCATATGCCCGTCACTTGGCGGAGCTTGCCGGGATAGCCGCCCAGCGTTACGAGGTCATGCTCATTCACGATCCCGCTAAAGAAGGTTGTGATAAAGGTTCCGCCGCTTGCCACGAAACGCTCCACGCGCTCGTCGACACCCGGCTTCACCATATACAGAACGGGCGCTATCACGACATCGTACTTATCCAGGTCCTCCTCTACACCGATCACGTCCGTCTGGATATTCTGCTCGTACAAGGCGGCATAGTACTTATGGATTTCATCGACATAATTCAATTGCTTGGTCGGTCCGCTCGACAGCTCGATCGCCCAGCGGTTTTCCCAATCGTACAGGATCGCCACTCTGGCCCTGGAGCGCGCGTCGAGAATCCGGTCTCCAAGCTGCTGCAGCTCGCTTCCGAGCTCCGCGCATTCGCGGAACACCCGGGTATGCTCATGCCCCGCATGCTCGATCAGCGCGCCGTGGAATTTCTCGCACGCCCCGATGGAGCGGCGCAGCTGAAAGAACATCACCGTATCGGCTCCATGCGCGACGGCCTGGTAGCTCCACAGCCGCATGACGCCAGGCCGTTTCGCCGAATTGTAAGGCGACCAGTTCTGAACGCTCGGCGTCTGCTCCATCAGCATGAACGGCTGCCCGCCTTTAAGGCCGCGCATCAGGTTATGGGACATCGCCGTGAAGCTGACCGGCGTATCAATGGCAGGGTAGTTGTCCCAGGAGACCACGTCCATGTGCTTCGCCCATTCGAAATAATCCAGCTCCGGATAAAATCCCATCAAATTCGTCGTCACCGGAATCTCCGGTGTCACCTGCTTGATTTCGTCCCGTTCCAGCCGGTAGCATTCCAGCAGGCTGTCCGATTGGAAGCGGCGGTAATCGAGCGAGATGCCCTGGAAGAACGTCCGGTTGCCGTCGAACTCCTCGCTAAGCACATTCGGCACGACGATCTCGTCCCAATCATAGAAGGTATGGCCCCAAAAGCCGGTGTTCCATACCGTATTCAGCTTCTCCAGCGTCTCATAACGTTTCTGCAGCCAGACGCGGAACTGCCGCTCGCAGTTGTCGCAGTAGCAGTAGCCGCCGTATTCGTTCGATATATGCCAGATGACCAGTGCCGGATGATCCTTGTACCGCTCGGCCAGCTTGCGGGCCATGAGCGGAGCGTATTTGCGGTAGGTCGGACTGTTCGGGCACGAATTGTGCCGCCCTCCGAATTTGCGCTTGCGGCCCTCGTAGTCGACACGAAGCACATCCGGATACTTCTTGGCCATCCACGCCGGATGGGCTCCCGTGCTGGTTGCCAGACAGACCTTGATGCCTTCGGCCGCCAACCGGTCCATAATCTCGTCAAGCCATGTAAAATCATAGCTTTCTTCATCACGCTGGCTTCGAGCCCAGGAAAACACATTGATGGTGGCGACATCGATTCCCGCCAGCGGAAACATCCGCATGTCCTCGTCCATCGTCGCTTTATCCCATTGCTCGGGATTGTAATCCCCGCCGTACCAGATTTTCGGAATTTTTGGATTAATCATGATCAGTGCCTCCCATATGCAATCTGCTCCGCAATTAACATTGACGGAGCAGATCCATTTTCTAACGTTTGAAATTATCGTTCGAACCAGTTTCTAGAGATAACGCCTTTATACCAGTAATAGCTGTCTTTTTTCGTGCGGACCAGCGTATCATAGTCCACGTGCACCAGACCGAAGCGCATGCCGTAGCCCTCCGCCCATTCGAAGTTGTCCATCAGCGACCATTCCATGTAGCCCTTCAGATTAATTCCGTCTTCGATCGCGCGGCTGGCTTGAATCAGATGCATGGCGAGATAATCGATCCGCCGCTGGTCGTGAATGCGTCCGCCCTGCTCGAGACCGTCGTTGTAACAGGCGCCGTTCTCCGTAATATAAAGATTCGGATTGCCGTACTTGTCGGCCGTGTAACGAAGCAGCTGATACAGGCCCTCCGCGTAAATCTCCCAGCCGATATCCGTCTTGGCCACGCCGAGCGACACCGCCTCGCTGGACAGCATTCCGCCCGCTTCGCCCGGATTATAGCGGTTCATCGAGGACGTATAATAATTGATGCCGATAAAATCGATCGGCTGACGGATGATATCCATATCTCCAGCCACGACCGGAGGCTTATAACCGAGCTTCTCATACCATTCCAGCATAAACTTCGGATACTCTCCGAAGTAGATCGGGTCGAGATACCAATCGCCGGACCAGCCGTAGATCCGCAGGCAGGCCTCGATGTCCTCCTCCGTATTGCGGTATGGCACAGCCCAGGCCGTATTCGGCGCAATGCCGATCTCTCCCGGAATGCCAAGCTCCCTGAAGCGTTTAACCGCCTTGCCGTGAGCGACAAGGAGATGATGGCTGACGTCGATGGCCAGCTGCAAATCCTTGTTCCCCGGGGCGTGCACGCCAAGGTAGTTCGAGAGGAACGCCATGCACCACGGCTCGTTGAACGTGATCCAGTGCTTGATTTTACCCTTGAACTCGTTAAACATCAGCTCCGCGTATTCGGCGAATGCATCGATCGTTCCGCGGCTGCCCCAGCCGCCCTCATCCTGCAGCGCTTGCGGCAAGTCCCAATGGTACAGCGTGCAGAACGGTTCGATGCCGTTCGCAACAAGCGCGTCTACCAATCGGTGATAGTAATCGAGCCCGGCCTGGTTGACTTCGCCTCTTCCGCTAGGAAGCACGCGCGGCCAGGATACCGAGAAGCGGTACACCTTGACGCCCAGATCCTTCAGCAGCTGTACATCCTCCTCCACCCGATGATAGCTGTCGCAGGCGACGTTCCCATTGTCTCCGTTCTTGACCTTGCCCGGCGTATGGGCGAAGGTGTCCCAGATCGACATGCCCCGTCCGTCTTCGTTGTAGGCCCCTTCGATCTGATAAGAGGCCGTTGCTACGCCCCATTTGAAATCCTGGGGAAACTTGTGAATGCTCATCCTCCATCTCTCCCTCTCGCGCTTGGTTTTAATAAAAATGCACCGCTCCTGTATCCCAAAAAGCCGGTCAGGAGAGCGGTGCATCTTGTTCATGCTTTAGACATTCAAACTCCTGATTGGGTTTACTGACTCAAACTATCCCATGAAGCCTGCATATCCTCAAGCATTTTTGTCACATCGGATTTGCCTGCAAAGTACGCCTGCATCGAGTTTGCAAATTCTTGCGTTACGCCGTCAGGGAATTTCGGAGCCTGCTGCGGCAGCACTTTTCCGGCCTGTACGTATTCCCATACCGACGCACCCAGGTCGCCCATATCCTCAGGTGTTGCTTCGATCGTGGACAAAGCCGGGATGAATTTGAATTTCTTCACGATGTACTCTTTACCGATATCGGAAGTGACGAGCCAGTTCAGGAATACTTTCGCTTCTTCCTTCACCGGTGAGTTTTTGTTAATGACGAGGTTGGCCGGCACGCCGACGTTCAACTTGTCGTTCTGCTCGGCATCTTCACCCATCGGCATAGGCAGGAAGCCAAGGTTAAGGTCCGGATTGATGGCGTCGATTTCCGTTTGGGACCAGTTGCCGTTTTGCATCATGGCGGCTTTTTCAGTTGCCAGCAAGGATACGGCGGTGTTGTAATCGGTCGTCAGCGGGTTTTTGTTGCCGTGATCCAGCGTCAGCTGCATCAGCTTAGCCCATTCTTCGAACAACGGGTTGCCCGCAAATTTCTCCGTGCCGTCGCTCAAGCCTTTAATGAACGCGTCCGGATCGTTCTGCAGCGCGAATGCAGGGTTAATGCCCTGGTTGCCCAGCAGCCACCATTCCTGATAAGCGTTCGCGAACGGCGTTACGCCGATCGCTTCCAGCTTCTTCGCTGCATCCTCCAGCTGGGAGTAGGTTTTCGGAAGCTCGGTAATGCCTGCTTGCTCGAACAGATCTTTATTGTAGATATAGCCCCAGCCTTCAAGGTTCATCGGCATGCCATATACTTTGCCGTCTTTAGTCATCGGCTTCTTCGCCATATCGACCAGATCGGCTACCCATGGCTGATCGGACAAATCTTCGAGGTTGTCAAACCACATCTCCATTTCGGCATAACCGCCGTTGGAGAAAATGTCCGGTGCGTCGCCGGAAGCGAATTTCGTCTTCAGGGAAGCGCCATAGTCCGCTCCGCCGCCGACCGTCTGGATGTCCAGCTTGATGTTCGGATGCTCTTTTTCGAATTCAACCTTCAGCTCATTCAGACCATCTACGATCTCGGTTTTGAACTGGAAAATCTTAACCGTTTTTACATCACCGGAAGCTGCATCGCTGCTGCCGCTTCCCTCTTCCGACGATTTGCCGCCGCAGGCTGCAAGGACCATCGAGAATGCCAGCAGCATGACCAGGGTCAATTTCATTTTTTTCATTGCGTGTTACCCCCTTGAGAAAATGTATATATAAAGTTTGAGAAACCAAGGTGACTATCGTGCGGGTCGAAGGCAAGTCGCAAGCGAATCAGCCCTTGACGGAGCCGGCCGCGACGCCTTCGACAATATACTTCTGCAACGATAAGAAAAATATGATAATCGGCGTAATCCCGAGCACCAATGCCGGCAGCGCCATATCCCACTGCTTGGAATACTGTCCGAAGAAGGCGAAGGTCGCCAGCGGAATGGTCCGCAGCTCCGGACTTTGCAGAATCAGGGACGGCAGCAGATAGTCGTTCCAGATCCACAAGCTGTTCAGGATGATAACCGTTACGAGCATCGGCTTCAGCATCGGCAGAATGATCCGGGCGAACACGCCGTAGGACGATGCCCCGTCTACCGTAGCCGCCTCTTCGATCTCCAGCGGAATCGATTTTACGAATCCGTGGAACAAGAAGATGGAGAGCGGAATGCCCAGCCCGAGGTAGGATAGAATCAGGCCGACCATGCTGTTGTTGACGTTCAGCCATCCGACCACCTGCAGCAGCGGGATCATAATGGACTGGAACGGGATGACCATCGCCGATACGAAGATCATAAACACGATGCGGTTAAAGACCGTATTCGCGCGGACCATCCGGTAGGCCGCCATCGCGCTGAGCAGCGCGATAATCAGATTGCTGATCACGGTAATGACCAGGGAATTCGTGAAGGCTTCCGGGAATCTCGTAAGCTCCCATGCCTTCGAATAGTTATCCCAGTGGAACATGCTCGGCCAATTGGCCGCGTTAACCATGATGTCGCCCAGCGATTTCACCGAGTTGACGAGCAGGAAGTAAAAGGGCGCTAAAAATATGATGGCGATGATAAACATCACGACTTGCAGGATCAGGGCCGATGCCGATTGTGAGGATTTGGTCTTCATCAAGCTTCAACCTCCTTATTCTTCGTCAGGCGGACCTGAATGAGGGTGATGACGGCCACCACGATGAAGAAGATCAAGGATTTTGCCGTACCCAATCCATAGCGGTTATTCAGGAAAGCTTCATTATACACGTTCATCGCAAGCGACTCGGTCGAGCCGTATGGTCCGCCCTTGGTCAGCGACAGGTTCAGGTCGAACATTTTGAAGGACCAGGATATCGCAAGGAACAGACAGACGGTCACCGCCGGCATAATCAGCGGCACCATAATATTTTTCAGCACCTGGAAGCGGTTCGCCCCGTCAATCTCGGCGGCTTCTAGCACTTCCTTCGACACGTTGGTGATGGAGGCAATGTAGATGATCATCAGATATCCGGAAGACTGCCATACGAATACCAGAATGATTCCCCAGAATCCGGTAACCTCATCCCCCAGCCAAGGCAGCTGGAAAAACGCGAGACCGGTTACATCTCCAAGCGTCGCAAATCCCTTGATAAAAATAAACTGCCAAATGAAACCAAGCAGCAGACCGCCGATCACGTTCGGCATAAAGAAGATCGTCCGCAGGAAGTTCCGCCCTCTGATCTTCTTGGTCAGGAAGTAGGCCAGGAAAAATCCGACCAGATTGGTTAAAATGACGCCGACAATCGTAAACTTGGTTGTAAACCAAAAGGAGTCGGCAAACGCGCGGTCGCTCGTGAATATTTTGACGAAATTATCGAGTCCCACCCATTCGACATTGCCCGATACGCCGTTCCAATTCGTAAAGGAATAATACATTCCCATGACAAACGGGATTATGATCGTAATGCCGAAAAACAGCAGCGCGGGTCCAATATACACCAGCTGCTGCATCAGCGCAGCCGTTCTTTTGCTATTCATGTAAATCCCCCTCCGCTTGTCCTATCGTTTCTCTCTGATTCAATTATGCTAAGATTAGTAACATAGAACTACCCTAGGATGTGAACGAATAGGTATAGAAAATTGATCGGCGGGTGAAAGATTTGAACTGGAACAGCATACGCACAAAATTGATCGCCTTTATGATCCTGGCCACGATCATCCCGACGACGGCCGCCTTGATCATCAGCTATGTTACGACGACCAATGCGTTAAAGGAGCGAGCGGTGGTTGAGAACCAAAATCTCCTGTACCAGGGGCAGATGAATCTGGAAAGCGATTTGGAAGAATTGAACCGGAACTCCTTGACGGTCTATTCCGATCCTGAATTTTTCCGCAGTCTGTATTACAGCCACGGCAACATCAGCACCGGCGGCAGGCAGTCCGCAACGATGCAGTCGATGTATCATGCCATTACCGGAACGCGGCAGGTCTATCTGTACGTAGACGGTCAGCGGGAGTCCACCTTGTACGCACAAGATATAGCGAGAAAAGCCAGCGACATCAGTCTGTATCGGGAAATTCCGGATCTGCAGGGCCGAAAGCTGTTTATCCAGCCGCCTCATGCCCTGCATACCTACGGCTTTCAACTGGCCTATCCCTATAAAGAGAATACCAAGGTGCTGACACTGTATCGGGTCATCGAGCGCGTGCCATCCTCGGAGCGGCTTGGGCTGCTCGCCATTGATCTGGACATGACGTTCCTCAGCCGGATCAGCAGTCAATTATTCCAGCCTGAGAACGAGCAGCTATACATTACAAGCGAAGACGGGATTGTCATGTATTCCGGTGACGAGGCGCGGATTGGGAGGCCCCTTGGCGAGGATTGGTATAAGGCCATTATGGAGTCGGGACAACAGCAGGGCTATTTCGAACATAATGATAACATTTATGTGTATAACCGTGTCCAGACCTCTATCAGCAATTGGACGATGATAAAGGAAATCCCGTCCTCCTATATTCTGAGCAGCGCAGATAAAGCGGCTTTCATCAATATTTTATTGCTTGCGGTATCGTTCCTCCTGATCATTGCCGCCATGATCTGGATCTCGGTGCGAATTACCGCGCCGATCCGGGAGCTCGTCGGGTTTATGAGCCAGGTAAAGAGCGGGCGTATGACGGTTGATATCGAGTCGGACCGCAAGGACGAAATCGGAATTCTGTACCGCCGGTTCAGCAGTATGATGGATACGATCAACAACCTTATTTTGCAGGAATACAAGCTGAAGCTGGCCAATCGGACGAACCAGCTCCGGGCGCTCCAGGCCCAGGTGAACCCGCATTTCATGAACAATGCCCTGCAGACCATCGGCACGCTTGCGCTTGAGCATGACATGAAGAGAATCTACTCTCTTATCTCGGCCCTTGCCCGGATGATGCGTTACAGCATGTACAATACCGATAAGCCGGTAACGCTTCGCACCGAGCTGAATCACATCAAGGATTACATCGAGCTGCAGAAAGAGAGATTTGAGAACGGGTTCGACTTCAGGTACGATGTGGAAGAGTCCACCTTGGAACTGACTATCCCGAAGATGCTGATTCAGCCATTGGTTGAAAACTTTTTCAAGCACGGCATGAACCCGGTTGCCCGGGACAACTATATCCTCGTTCAAAGCCGGCGTCTCTCCCCTTCGCTCGTGCAGATTACCGTCGAGGACAACGGCAACGGCATGCCGGAGAAGCCGTTCGAAGCGCTGCAGGCGCAGCTGCGTCAATTGGAGGAGCTGGACCTGGAGCAGCTGCAGGTTAGCTCTGAGGACGAGGAGGACCAAGGCGGCATCGGCCTCATCAACATTATGACAAGGCTTAGGCTGTATTCCCGGGGAAAATCCGGGTTCAATCTGGAGAACAACCAGCCGCGTGGCTTTCGTGTTGTTCTGACTATACATGTGGAAGGTGAAACGGATGAAGGCATTGATCGTCGATGACGAGAGCCGCGTGCGCAAAGCAATTCAGCTGCTTGTCCGGTGGGAGGAGCATGGCATTACCGAAATTCAGGAGGCCGCCAACGGGCAGGAAGCGATGGAGATGATCCCCGCTTATCGCCCGAGCCTCGTCCTGATGGACATGCTGATGCCGCTGAAGAACGGCGTCGATCTCATGAAATGGATTCACGAGCATTACCCGGATACGAAATTCATCGTCATCAGCGGGCATGATGATTTCGAATTTGTCCGCAATACGATCCGCTATAGCGGTACGGATTATATCTTGAAGCCGATCGAAGAGGCTGCCATCAATGAAGCCGTCGACAAGGCGGCATCGGCCTGGCGGGCGGAGGAAGCGGAGCGCCGGGCTGCGCAGCAGCAGCACGTGCAGGTCAACGAATACCGGCCGGTGTACTCCGAGAAGCTGCTGACAAGCTTGCTCGAGGATCCGAGCGCCCATGCCCAGGTTGCACGGCGGCTGAAGACTGAAGGCATCGTTCCGGAGTCAGCGGAGCGCGTACGGCTGGCCGTGCTGCAGATCGATCCATCGGACAGTACGTTATTCGAGCGTTTCGGCCATCATCTCGATCTTCTTATGTTTGCCCTGCTGAATATTTGCAATGAATTTCTGCAAAAGGACGGCGTCGGGATCGCATTCCGCCATTTCGGCTCCCATCATCGAATCGTGATTCTGGTCTGGGAGCAGATCGGCGCGCTGACCGCCCGCCTTCATGATATAAACGATGGGATCCACCGGACGCTGTCGCGGCATATGCATTTTGGAACGAGCCCGGCGGGGAGCTACCCCGGGGACATGCCCAAGCTGTATGACAAATGCCTGTCCTCTCTCGCTTCGCGCGACTTGACGGTGCTCAGCCATTTCATCCATGACGGAGACGAGGTCCGAAGCCTTGCCGGGGATCTGCCCAAGGCCCTCCAGTTCGGAAGCTATGAGGATTCTTGGAAGCTTGCCGTTCTCAGCGGACAGCCTAACCTGATTGCGGATGCGGTCGAAGCGTGGACGCACGAAATCCGCAAAACCGGAGTGATTACACCTGAACTTCTAGCACAGTGGGACCGGGACATCGAGCGGTTTGCCAACCAGGTCATTTATGAAACGGCTGGTGCCGGATCCGAACCGGTGCACAAGCTCTACCGGGAGGCGTGTTCCGAATTGGAGTCCCCGAATCCCAATAAATACGTATTCTCGCTTGCCGAATGGCAGCACTATTGGACGGGTTTGATGAACCGCCTTTCCTCCGTCCTGCTGTCCAGAACGCAGTCCGGCGGGGAGCTGATCCGCGACATTACGGACTACATCGAGCAGCACTACCAGAACGAGGTGTCGCTGTACGAGATCGCAAGCCGGTTCCATGTGAGCCGGGAATACATCTCCCGTAAATTCAAGCAGCAGCATCAGGTTAACATACCGGAGTATATCAACCGTCTCCGGATCTCCAAGGCGAAAATCCTGCTGCAGAACCCTGCGCTGAAAATGGCGGCGATCGCCGAGATGGTCGGGTTCAAGAACGAGAAGTACTTCAGCCTCGTGTTCAAGAAGCAGGAAGGCATATCGCCGAAGGAATTCCGCAAGCGTTTGACCGATTTCATGTAACGCGGTCTCGCGGGCGGTCTCGCGGGCGGTCTCGCGGGCGGTCTCGCGGGCGGTCTCGCGGGCGGTCTCGCGGGCGGTCTCGCGGGCGGTCTCGCGGGCGAAAAAAGCAGAGCTAGCAGGGAATGCTCCCTGCTGCTCTGCTTTTTCAGTATGGCTCAGCTCCTTCGCCTTAACGGCGATCCGCCGCTACATGCTGCTGCTCAATTTGCCCGATCTACAGCTTCTCCAAAATCATGACGCCCCGCGCAGGGACTTCACACTGCTTCTGCTGTTCCTTGCCCGTCAGTAAATCCTTGTAAACCGCATCCCCTAATGGCACGGTCTTAGCTTCCGCCGTATGGTTAAGCACGAAAGTAAATGCCTTATCATCCTTGACCCTGCGGGCAGCCTCCACGCCGGCCGGCGCATCCAGCACCGACTGAATACCGTGCTCTGCGCAGATCGTTTTCATCAAATCCTGCAGGAACTTCGCGTCCGGACTGGATGCAACATACCAGGCTTTGCCTTGGCCGAAACGGTTGACCGTAAGCGACGGCATGCCTTTATAATAGTCCGAGCCATACTCAGCAACGACCTCTGCCCCTTCCGCATGAATCACATCGCACAAAATGCCGCAGTCATAGGAGCCTTCCAGCTCCCCATGCTTGCCCCGGATGATCATCTGATTTTGCTGTCCCGGCAGCAGGGCATCGATCTCCTCGGCCCAAATTCCCATCAGACTGCGCAGCTCGCCTGGATAACCGCCCAGCGTTACGATATCGTTTTCGTTGACAATGCCGCTGAAGAAGGTCGTCAAGAAAGTGCCTCCCCGAGACACAAATTCCTCGACGCGCTTGGCGAATCCCGGCTTCACCATATACATGACCGGAGCAATGACAACGTCATATTGGGACAGATCCTCTTCCACGCTGATCATATCCGTCTGAATATGCAGCTGGTGCAGCGCATCATAATACTTATGCACTTCGCTAACATATTTCAGCGCGACCGTCGGACCGCTGGACAGCTCAATCCCCCAGCGGTTCTCCCAGTCGTACATGATCGCTACTTTCGCGTCGGAGCGTGCATCCAAAAGCCGTTCCCCCAGCTGCTGCAGCTCCTTGCCCAGCTCCGCACATTCACGGAACACGCGGGTATGCTCATGGCCGACATGCTCGATCACCGCGCCGTGATATTTCTCGCAGGCCCCGATCGAACGGCGCAGCTGGAAGAACATAACCGTATCCGCCCCATGGGCAACCGCTTGGTAGCTCCATAGCCGCATGACGCCGGGGCGCTTCGCCGAGTTGTACGGCTGCCAGTTCTGAACGCTCGGCGTTTGCTCCATCAGCATGAACGGCTGCCCGCTCTTAAGCCCGCGCATAAGCGCATGCGTCATCGCCGTAAAGCTGAACGGAGTATCGAGCGATGGATAATTGTCCCATGAGACAACGTCCATCTCCTTGGCCCATTTGAAATAGTCGAGCTCCGGATAAAAGCCCATCAGATTGGTGGTTACCGGGATATCCGGTGTGATGCGTTTCAGCTCATCCCGCTCGAGCTTATAGCAGTCTAACAGGCTGTCAGACTGGAAGCGGCGGTAATCAAGCGAAATTCCTTGGAAATTCGTCCGGTTGCCGCCCCATTCCTCACTCAGTGCATTCGGGACGACGATATCCTCCCAGTCGTAGAACGTATGCCCCCAGAAGCGGGTATTCCATGCTTTATTGAGCGCATCCAGCGTCCCGTAACGCTGCTTGAGCCACACGCGGAAGGCCTCCGCGCAATTGTCGCAATAACAGTAGCCGCCGTACTCGTTCGATACATGCCAGATCAGAACAGCCGGGTGATCCTTATACCGCTCCGCTAACTTGCTTGCCATGAGCTTCGCATATTTGCGGTACGTAGGGCTGTTCGGGCAGGAGTTATGCCGTCCGCCGAACCTCCGCTTGCGGCCCTCGTAATCGACGCGCAGAATATCCGGATATTTCCGCGCCATCCAAGCCGGATGAGCGGCCGTGCTTGTTGCGAGGCAGACATAAACGCCATTCCGGTACAGCCTGTCGATGGTCTCATCCAGCCAGGCGAAATCGTAAGTATCCTCCTCCGGTTGATTCAGTGCCCACGAAAACACATTGATCGTGGCGACATCAATGCCAGCCAGCTTAAACATGCGGTCGTCCTCTTTCCAGATCTCCTCGTCCCACTGCTCCGGATTATAGTCGCCGCCGTACCACATTTTCGGTAATTTATCATTAATCATAGCCGTTCCCCATCCTCCCATAGCCATTATCTGTCGTTAAAAAGGTATTTTCGCTCGTTCCATCCTCCAAAAGTAGCAACCCTTACCTCAATTCCTCGAACATGTCCCTCTAGGGGACTTGTTGCTCGAGTTTTCGCCTCGGTTCCCTGAGCAAGTCCCTTTTAAGGACTTGTTGCTCCAATTTCCGCCTCAGATCCCTGATCAAGTCCCTTTTAAGGACTTGTTGCTCCAATTTCCGCCTCAGGTCCCCGAGCACAAGTCCCTTTTTGCAGCTAGAATAAAAAGTGGACACCCCTTAGTGATAAAACGATAATGAAACAAAGCAGACGAGAGGGTGTCAAAAAAAAT
>NZ_JAGGKI010000031.1 GCF_017873605.1 Paenibacillus lactis | reverse complement strand
CACGCGTTCCCATACCGAACACGACCGTTAAGCCTTCCAGCGCCGATGGTACTTGGACCGAAGGGTCCCGGGAGAGTAGGACGCCGCCAAGCACACGTAAGACACTATCCATTAAGTTGATAGTGTCTATTTTTTGTTATATAGAGTTTATCGATGCAGACAGAGTTACGCAGTATTTGGATGGTCCTGACATCGTATTGTCTTCATTTCTCAATTGCAAAAAAGCGATTGCCTTATGCAGGAAGACAACTTAATGCTTTTTGACATGGTATAAACAAGTAGTACAATATTATGTTTGTTTATTTATAAATGTAAGCTTATACGCTAACCGAAACAATGGCGCCAACTTTCTGTAAAATTAGTAGTCCGCTTTCAATTCGTTCAATGAAGTATTTCTTTTCTTCTAAGACAATAACATCATTTTCATAAAGCTTAACTTCACTTTTGAAGTAGATAAAGTTATCTGATCCTGGTATGGCTCCTTTATAGTAATTCACGGTGTTCAACTCCTTAATCCGCTTCTGAATTCCCTAAAACCTTTAGGTGTTTTTCCTTGGACCTTTTTTAAGGATTGTATGAAGTGATTCACATGATTGAAGCCCACCTTGCGAGCGATCTCGAGCGCCGACTAACATTTGCTGGCAGATTGCTGCTAGAGAGCACACAAAAGGGGCCTCATAAGGCCTCTTTTGTGTCAATACCCTCGTCTGGACAGGAACCTCCCTTAATCTTTCGGTCTGCCGAAACAATGAATCTCTAGTTCGCGAAGTCGTTGATGGAGGCCTGCAGGAACGCTTGAAGGAGTCGCATGATTTAACAACATAACTACATATTCCTGAAGCTCCTTTATTATTTTGTTATATGTTTCATAGTCTTTAATGATCCTATCCAAATAATCGTTAACTTGGTCCTGGTCATACCCACGAAGCCTGTGGTCAAACTCGTGCATATGTATTTCGAGAGGGGTGAGTTCTATTCCCTGTTCAGTTGGTTTCCTTAATAAACGTTCTTTTTCCATTCTCTTCACCGTCCTTAATGGTTACTACGATTCATTATAGCGGGATGTTTCAAAAGGTTTAACATTGAAAATTCAAAACTGGACCATTAAATTGTATATTTCTCTTTAGATTGTTTCTCTTATCGGGCAGGAAAACTCCAGGATGTGGTAATATTTATATTGCAATATACTTTGTAAATGGCAACCCTAATTTTAAGAAGCGGCCGGTTTGAGGTGAACGAATGAATTTTAGACGTGAATGTGGACAAATAATACACGATACGACGGATTATTTATCCTATAAGGGATATTTAATATCGGATCAAGATCAGTTTGATCTCCTGGACGAGATTGACGATGCTATTGAGAAATCGGGACCGTCATCAACAGATAAAGAAGAGGCTGCAATGAGAATCCGATCATTAATAGGCACACTTTTTAAAACGGTTTATCAATGTTCCAATTGCGGTAATTTCTTCATTGATAATAATCATCCTAGGCTAGAAATGTTCAGAGGAGTTAACCCAGTAAATAGAAATTTATTGATGTCGGCTCTCGGGGACAAGTGGAAGGGTTTTATATTTGCGGAGTGGAAAGATAAAATTCCCGATTGGCAAACGTCCAATGGAATCCTGTATAACGAAACAAATGCAAGCTCTCTAACCGTGCGATTAGACGGAAATGGAAAATACAGTGCTTGGGAAACCTTGGAGCAGGATTATTATAAGTTATTTAATGAACTGAAGAATAAGAATGCCATAAGGTACAGCCATTTAAAAAAGAACAATACAGTCATTCATTCATGGAGCTTAAAAAAATAACTTCTATGGAGGAATCCTTAAGAAAACCGGGGTTGTTCTTCCACCAAAAAATGTCCCATATAAGGGGAACGGAGTTTCTTTTTGATTGGATTCTCAATAGCCGGGGGACAAGAACAAAGTCTGATTACCGATTAGATTAGATAAGCTTTTAGCTGCATTTCACTGCTACCTTAAGCTGAATTATTTTTGAAAATCGGAACTTTCACAAATTTATTTTCGTATAAAACTACATGAAAGCTACACATAAGTTGAGTAAAAAGGAATCACCAAAGGAGATCAAATTATGCTTACTAATAAAAAAAGCGAAAAAGGAATCGAAGAAAAATTTGATAATACTGAAAAAGTAATGACGATCGGCGAAATTTTTTACTGGATTACCAGGTCAGTAGCCAAATTACTAAATTAGATGGATATCCTTGTTCACTTATTTGCACTGTAGGTAACGTGGTTTTATTAAAATTATGAAAATAGTATCCGTTTCGTAAGGTAGCTGACCAGTATGGGTCGGCTATCTTTATTTTAATGGCAAGGAGAGGTCAGGCGTCAGACGGATAAGAACATAACCCTTCAGAGATCCGAGCATAAGGAGGGTTTAACGTTTATAGGACCAAGACTTATCCTTTTATAGGACAAGATCTTGATCCTATTGCCAACTGAATCCTTATTCATCATCATAGCCTCCGGGAATAACTTATGACAATTTATCCATATCAACAAATTAAACTTGTAATTATACTTACCGGTAAATATAATTTAATTTATTTCAAGTGAAGGGAAGTGTCAACCATGAAGAAGAAAAACAAATGGATTAGAAGGCTGGTATGGGGATGCTCATTGTTCGTGATTGTTGCAATTGGCTTATTCATATACCTGAAATTGATAACCTACAGTCCTTCCAGTCAAGCGGAGCTCGCTTTTCAGAGCGATAATTTGGTCAAAGTAACAGAGGTAAAAGACGGTTACAAATTTGAGGCTGGTATGGGGAAGGTAATCGAACCTAATATTATTTTTTACCCTGGAGGTCTGGTAGAACCGAAAAGCTATTCCCCCTTTGCGAGGGAACTCGCAAAACTGGGACATCGCGTATACATTGCAGACATGCCGCTGAATCTAGCCATTTTTGGTCAAAATAAAGCCAACTCCTTTCTTGAAGAACACCCCGATGAATCATACGTTATTGGGGGACATTCTTTAGGAGGTTCATTTGCAGCCAGATATGCTTCTGAACACAGTAAGGAGCTTGAGGGAATATTTTTCTTGGCTTCTTACGCTGATGATACGGGTTCAATAAAAGATTCAGATCTGTCTGTATTGCAAATAACAGGGACATCAGATGGAGTACTCAACAGAGAAGCTTGGGAAAGGGCTAGAACCAACCTACCTGCAGACACTTTGTATGTCAGTATCGAGGGAGGGAACCATGGACAATTTGGATCATATGGAAAGCAAAAAGGGGATCATGATCCAGCCATTGATGAGGAAGAGCAATTAGAAAAGGTTGTTCTTGCTATAGAGGATTGGATCACCGAAATGAACAAATAGCCGAAAGTCACTCCGGATTTTTCCCGAGTGACTTTTTTTGATGAGAAAAAAATATTTTTGATAATATTTCATTAACGGTTGCTCACTTATATTGGCTATCTGTTGAAGAGCTGGGTTTCCTTTACTTCTTACATACATATCGTGGAGTTACTAACTGTCGCCGCATCCGGGCTGGGAAATGCGTAACCCGGATGCCGCACAAGTTCGCGAGCAAAACAGGAAATGGGGTGTGGGAGGAGCCAAATCAGATATTCATCGCTCCAGCTAAGCCGTTATCGGGTTCCGGTAACGGTTTTTTGTGAATTTTTATTGGACTTCATGTAGGGTTTCCGGAATTAATGGTGTCTTATATAGTAGCACCGGATTTATGGGCTTAGTTCAACTAAAAGAGATGGTTATAAAGGGGGGAGGATCCATGGAGGATCGGACATTGTTGTACGGTATTGCTCGGAAAGATCCGAAATGTTTTGAAACATTGGTTGACCGATATTCACGCTACATAGCCGCGGTGGTTGCTAAGGTGGCTGGTGGACGGTTTAATTCCTACGATGTGGAGGAAATCACCGGGGACGTGCTGGTCAAGCTGTGGACAGACGGGCCCAAAATCATGCTGCGTGGAGATAGCCTCAAGCCTTACCTGGCCATAGCCGCGCGTAATCATACTTTGAATGTTTTGCGAAAAAGGCAGCGGGTCATAGAATCGGAACTGGAAGATGATGCGGTTTCTTGTCCTTCTGCAGAGGCACTGGCTATTCTGCGACAGGAGAAGGAAGCGATTAGCGGCATGGTCCAGGATATGGGGGAACCGGATCGTGAAATCTTTATCCGCAGATACTTCTATTTGGAGAAAGTCCGGGATATTGCAAGCAGGCTGAATATGCAGGAGAAAGCCGTCACTGCCCGGATCCGCCGGGCGAAGGATAAACTGCGCATCCATTATGAAACCGAGAATCCGTAGGATTTTTATAAGGAGCGTGTCTATAGGAGTGAAGCTTCAAATGAATAGCGAAAGGGGATGGATGCAAGTGAAGCGACGAATTGTAGATATCTTGGCCAATATCGACAATCAGGAACTGGAGAAACTCTTTCTTACGGAGGAAGAGGAACGCGAGTTGACGCAGCATATCAGTTTGGAACGCATCAAGAATCGAGCGATGAACCGTATTCTAGAGGAGGAAACGATGATGTTTAAAAACAGGAAGGTAAAAAAATATAAAGCCAGTATCGTTATCGCTGCCGCGATGATTATGATACTTAGCACGACCGCTTTTGCGAGTCAGTACATGGATAGCTTGAAGCAGTTCTTCGGCCAATCCGCATCCATTGCGGAAGACGAACGGTCACCTATACAAGGGACAGATACCGCCTCCGGGGTAACCATGAATGTGGAAGAAGGGATTTATGTCGGCAACAGCGGTTATTTGGTGGTCAGCTTCATGAAAGAGGATGGCATGCCATTCCCAGAGGGTGCTTCGATACCTGCACTTGAACTGAATATGGAACATGATGTGAATTATATGGTGGGGCAGCAGCTTGTTGACGATGACAAAAAGCTTATCGGCGTATTTGAAATGGATGCGATGAATGACCTCGACGGGCTAAAGGCACGGATCACAGCCGATCGAATCACGTCAGCGGCCATCACCCAAGCCGTTGAAGGCCCTTGGGATGTACAATTCACCATTTCTCCCGGGAAGCAAAGAGAGCAGGGTCTAAATCTGACGATTGATGAGGGCGAGGAGGCAATGTCTCTCAGTACTATTAGTGTTTCTTCCATCGGGTTAGCTATCGAAGGCAAGCGTACCGACGGTGAGTTAGATAAACTGCCGGAATATACGCCGGAGGTTAAGGTTATTGCCGCTGACGGATCAGAACTGATGCTGCATGTCAGCTCGACAAGTACCACAAAGAACGGATTTCAATGGCTGTATAATCTCGACAGCAAGAATAACCTCGTTTTTCTAGGGGATGTAGACATCAAGAGCATCAGCATTGACGGCAACGTGACGGAGTTGAAGTAAATATAGATATAAAGTGGCAGGGGCAACGATCAAAGGGCAGAAGCGTCGACTTCTGCCCTTTATGCATGAGGACCAGACAATACCACTTATTCGTGGTTGATTTTCTTCATATCTGCATGACAAATGGACCAGTAATGCTCTAAAGACTTCTCTCCAATAAGATTCCAACTTGTTTGGCCATAACTTCCGGGGGATAAGGCAGTTCTTTTAGAAGTTGGCTTCAAAGCTATGTAATGGGAGGATTCAAAGGTGAGATTGATCGGGAAAGCGGCAGAAATGTGGATTTAAGTGAAGATGTTGCGTTGTAATACCGGTTTTGGTTGTACGGGTTCATGGTCCGTCTTGTCCAAGATGCCGAGAAGCTGACCGAAGAAGAACAGGAGCAATATGAGCAGGCGACTTCCAAGCTGGCTCCGTACTACGAGAAGATTACCGGTACCGCCAACAAGTAAGACTTGAGGAAGTGTAATATGACATGAGTAAGCCACCTGGTCCTTTCCAAGTGGCTTATTTACATGCTGTATTTAGAATTGACTGAGCTTGTAGGTTGTATTCATAAGACATCCTTAATTATAGGTTAGAATTGAATATCCTAGATAATGGATTCTTAAAGAAATACTTACTTAATGAATACTCATTGGATTTATGCTTTTAATTTCAGCCTCAGCTGTAGGACAAGAATGAGTCCGATTACCGGTTAAATGAAAATCTAAGCAATTCCAATGCTATTTCATTAAGCTAAAGGGTTGGAATAGCTTAATGAAGAGGATCCATATAAAATGTGACTCTAAAGAAAAACATGCGACAAACTCATATAATTCTATCAATGTTGGGTGCTTTTTATCTTAGTGTTTTTCAGTTAGAATATAGATGAAGCATTAGTGAAACTTAATTTCATTAGATGAAACACATGTGTACCTTTTTCTAATGCTTACATCTGGCGATAGGAGAGGAGAAAAATTCATGCGAACCATTTTTGATACACACCTACACATCATAGACCCACGTTTTCCATTAATAGAGAATCAAGGATTCTTACCTGAGCCCTTTACCTGCAAAGACTATTTAGATAAAGTTCAGGAACTAAATGTAATGGGAGGTGCTATTATATCGGGTTCATTTCAAGGATTCGATCAAAACTATCTCATTAATTCGTTACAAAAACTCGGTGAGAATTTTGTTGGTGTAACTCAATTGCCACATGATACGTCAGATGAAGAAATAATCAGGCTGCATGGCTACGGTGTAAGAGCCATTCGTTTTAATGTCAAGCGAGGAGGTTCGGAAGACATCTCCCGTTTAGACTACTTCGCCAGGAGAGTTCATGAGTTAGTAGGATGGCACGCTGAATTATATATTGATTCTACTTCTTTACCTGAAATTGCAACAACTTTGGAAAAACTCCCTGCAGTATCGGTAGATCATTTGGGTTTATCAAGAGAGGGGTTTAATAACCTTCTATCTTTAGTCGATAAGGGAGTTAGAGTAAAAGCAACCGGCTTTGGTAGGGTTGATCTTGATGTAACAGAGGCTATCCGTACAATTTATTCAATTAACCCAGATGCCTTAATGTTTGGAACCGATTTACCTTCAACGAGAGCAAAGAGACCTTATGATCATTCTGATATTGAATTGATTTACAACACTCTTGATAATGATCAAGTTGAAAAGGTCTTGTATAAGAATGCGATTAAATGGTATATGAAATAACTATATTGAGCGAAGCGTATTGAGGAGCTTTAGGATATTACTAGCAGGAGATGGCGAATTTTAGCCGTTTGTCCTTAGCCTGTTCAACGAAGACTCGTCGATATAAACCTGATGGCAATGGCATAGTATATTATGAAAGATTCAACTGAGACAGGAGGGTTCTGTATCAGATCATTGATAATTAGTGATGTTCATGGTTGTCTCGATGAATTCAACTTGTTGCTAAGCAAAGTTAATTATAGGCCTCAACATGATGAGTTGATTTTATTGGGAGACTACGTTGATCGAGGGATAAAGAGCAGAGAGGTCGTGCAGCGAGTCAAGGAATTGCATGAAGAGTTTGGGGTGGTTGTACTAAAGGGAAACCATGATGATATGATGGTAAGCGCCCTGATCAACAATGATGAGAGCCTTAATGCTCATTGGTTAAATAATGGAGGGTATCAGACGATAGAGAGTTATTGTGGTTTTGACTTCTTGGAGGAGCAATTTGATTGGAATACATATATAAAAGCCAAGGAATTTATTCGTAATCACTTCCAACCGCACATTGATTTTCTTAATGATCTGCCATTGTACCATGAAACAGATACTCATATCTTCGTACATGCCGGAATCAACCCATTCTATGAGGATTGGAAAAAACAGCCCGATGACGATTTTTTGTGGATCAGAGACATATTCATTAACAATCTCACAGGTACAGATAAGATCGTCGTTTTTGGCCATACGCCATGCGTTTATTTGCACTCATCTGCAGATATTTGGTTTAGTCCTCTTGAGGATAAGATAGGTGTTGACGGAGCATGTGCCTACGGTAAGCAGCTTAACTGCCTGGAGATAAATCATGGTGAGTACTTTCTACATTCTGTTAAAAAAGGTGAAAGCCCTCCCAATTTGGCAAGAGATAAGACGATATGTGAACGCTACGCCAATCCTATACGTGAGGGTGATTCGTTTGAAGCAAGGGATTATTGTGTTAATGAACGGAACTTCAAGTTCAGGAAAGACTAGTATTTCTATAGAACTGATGAATCAAACAGAGATTCCATTTCATTATTTATCAATAGATCATTTTATTAAAGAATTCAACACCAAATTTTTAGATGTTGTTGAACCTACAAGAGAAGTAGATCAGCAAAGGATCGGACAAATCATTTTTGATCCCTTACTCTCCGTGTACTATTCGACAATAAAATTGTTTTCAGAAATTGGTGTGAATGTAATAGTAGATACCGTAATCGACAACGACAAGTGGTTGAATGAGTGTCTTGATCTGTTTTTCGATCAGCCTACGTTATTTGTAGGAGTAATATGCTCGAAAGAAGAACTCATTAGAAGAGAGCAAGCAAGAGGAGATAGAGTTATTGGACTAGCGGCTTCACAGTTCAACAAGGTATATAGCGTTGATGAGTACGACCTCAGAGTAAATACGGAAAAGATGAATCCAAAAGAATGTGCCGAAAAGATATTAAGTTATATGAAGTCCAATAAGGAATACTTGGCATTTAAGAATTTAAGTAAAAGAGATGTTAGTGTTTCATAAAAGGTGTATCCATCATCAAACCACCCCCCCTTCAAATTATTTGATAGGGGGGGTGACGAGGGACAAGAACTTGAGCCGATTCCCGATTAGATAAAGTCTCTACCTTTTCTTAAAATGCTCATTCATTGTTAGTGTTGAAAAGTTTAGATGCGTTAAAATATTTTCAATATGTCACCTATTTAATATAGTCTGAATCAAAACCTCCAGTGAGATCCCAGTCAATAACCCTAGTGCTTATATAACCTTTTCTCTTGAAATATACTTCTTTTGCGAACTCCTCGATTTATTAGTGAAGCTAATATAAATGGTAAGGAAGATGCAGATTAGAAGTATCGTATGGAACAGGATATGTGGTGTATTTGGCACAATACCATTCCTTAAAGGCAAAAAGGAATGCGTGTTTCCAAACATTTCGATGTATCTTGTACTTTTCTCCTCGGCACCGTATCCAAACAAATAAGGAATCCACCAATCAAGCAATGCTCCAGCAAATATAAAAGTGGGATGAATAAGTAAACCAAAACTTTACCCATAAAGGTTGTCTCTTGCCGACAAAAACCAATATCAGAGCTATCAATATTAAAATTTGCACAACTCCAATAATTGTGACGGTGACCAGTTCGCTCTTTGAACGATTCAATGAAATTGCCTGGACATTATTTAACGTGCCAAGTGGAACCCAATCCTGTACCACCATAAATATAAGGATCAAACCATACCCCAATAACAGTATCTTTTCTGAAACACGTATCTTCCTCAGCTTCTACGCATACCCTTCTATTCCGATTTTTTTAATATATGGATCTTGTGCCCTTTATAATATAAGCCATGAAAGAATATTTACTTAATACGGCTAAAGGCTGATTTGATCCCTAGACCTAAGAACGATACTAGTTGGAAAGCACAGAGATAGAGTATTCTTTTAAGAACTCACTCTCGGAGTGATGGATAGAACAACGGGATTGGATTAGAAAAACGAAAGAATTTGCGCAAAACTATGACGTGTACACACGTTATACACAAGTTTAATTTATATTTAGTTAATGAATGGGATCGCTAAAAGATAAAAGTGGTTCGTGCTTCTATTCTGCTATACTGATAAAACAATAGAGGTGGTGATTTCTATATGCCTTTGAAAACAGAAAGTGGAGCGTGCTGTAATGAAACGAAGCATTTTATTGATTGAAGACGATGTACTTATGAGGGAGTTTATTTCAGATTACTTTATTCAGGAAGAATGGGAAGTGCAAGAAGCGGAAAACGGTAGGATCGCTCTCGATAAGTTTAATGCTGCCCATTTCGACCTTATTATTCTTGACATTATGATGCCAGAAATGGATGGTTATACGGTATGCCGGAGTATTCGGGCAAAATCAGATATACCCATAATCATAATTACGGCAAGGTCTGATGATGAAGACCAGCTATTGGGTTTTGAACTTGGAGCAGATGAATATGTCATAAAGCCTTTGAGTCCTCGAGTATTGGTAGCCCGTGCTAAAGCACTATTAAAGAGGAAAGAAGGAACTGTAGGTCGTAAAAACGAGATGCTTGTGTATGGTGAACTACAAATTAATAGAAAGGCACACGTCGTAAATATATCAGGAGTGAATATAGATTTTTCTCCAAAAGAGTATGACTTGCTCCTTTTTCTAGTTCAAAATTACGGAAAAGTGTTATCAAGAGAATATATTTTAAACGCAGTTTGGGGATATGATTATTTAGGTGATTTAAGAACCGTGGATACACACATTAAGAAGTTAAGAGCAAAGCTTGGTGAAACAGGACGGTATATAGTTACGGTAGTTCGTGCGGGTTATAAATTTGAGGTGTGAGGGATGAAAAAGCACAGTGTAGTTACCAAATTATTTGTAGCGACTTCACTTCTAATCCTGTTTATTTTTTCTTTGGTCATGTTCGCCCAAGGACAATTCTTCGAGCATTTTTATAGATCATCTAAAATTAATGCAATGGAGCATAACTCGAATCAGCTCTTGAAGGAGTTGGAAAAAGAGCCGAATGCAAAACTTCCCGCTAGAACAATCGGGGAGTTCATGAATCAAAATGATACTAGTATTTCAATATTGAACAGTAATTTTGAAATCATTCGTTTGAATCCTTATTTTATAAAACTGCAAACTAAAAATAAAATTGTAAAAATTGAGATCCCGTTAGATGGGATACAGGAAGGGGAGGTACCACAGAACTTAAGATTAGGCGATGTAATAGCTGTAGATGGAATCTTTATGGATGAAAACGATACGATCATGCAGCCTGTTTCCATCCGACCAAGGGGAAATTATCCAGAAGTTGGACTTGTGCGGGTTCAGGGTACGGTATCAGATCTGCTCATTCCTGAGAATCGTACTTATAACCCTTTATATCAAGACGCATTGGTAAAAGAAGCAGTCGAGGAATGGTTAGAAAACGTCGATTTATATCAACACCAACTAAAACAGGGTTCAGTAATCAGGGTGAATTGGAGCGATAAATGGAGCGGGGTCGATTATGTTTTCTTGCTTCACCCATTCTTAAACAGTGCTAACGAGAAACATTACTTATTTTCGATGACCTCCATGCAACCGGTGGGGGAAGCCGTCAATACCCTAAGAAAATATTTCATTTATGCAGCACCCATTATTATTTTCCTTGTAATGTTACTTTCATTAGTTTACTCGAGAATGCTTTCACGCCCTTTGATTATGTTAAACCGTGCAGCAGTACGTCTGGCTAAACTAGACTTTTCTTCACCGCCTGATGTTAGAACCAATGACGAATTCGGAGAACTATCTCGAAGCTTGAATATATTATCCCATAACTTAGATACGACAATAAAACAACTACAACACGCAAACATAATGCTGCAGGAGGACGTAGAAGAAAAAAAACGGGCTGAAGAGCTTCGTAAAGAACTCATTGCTAGTATTTCACATGAACTTAAGACTCCGCTTGGCATAGTGAAAGGTTTTGCGGAGGGGTTACAGGATGGAGTAGCAAAGGAGAAGAAAGAGCGATACCTGGCCTTAATTGTTAATGAGACGGACCGGATGAACGACTTGATTATGGATATGTTGGAATTATCTAAATTCGAAGTGAAAGCCGTCAAGCTGTCTCCAAGCTCCTTTGATCTATATAATCTAATACAGAGGGTAGTAGATTCTTTTTCACAACAAATGGAATCTAAAAAGCTTCAATTTTATACTAATAATCTGAACCAGAGAGGCTTATTTGTTGAGGCAGATTTAAGGCGAATTGAACAAGTTCTTCTGAATCTTATGAGCAATGCAATAAGGCATGCATTTGAAAACAGCGAGATTAAAATGAGCATAAAAAAAGGAATAGGAACTATTACCGTCATCATAGAGAATAACGGAAAGTCTATTCCTGAGGAGGATCTAGTACGTATTTGGGATCACTTTTACCGGGCGGAAAAATCTCGAGATCGGAAAACCGGCGGAACAGGTTTGGGCCTGGCGATCGTAAAGCATATTCTTGAACTGCACGGCAGCGATTATGGAGCAGTAAACACTAAACAAGGCGTGGCTTTTTACTTTACTTTAAACGAAGGCAGGAAATGAATAATGATTAACATTAAAAAGGTAACCGTTATTACAGGTGTGGTAATGATGCTGATTACTAGCGCTTGCGGTAATGAATCAACGAAGACATCAGATGGCAATGTGAATCAAAAGTCTGAAACGATTCAGGGGAATACGACAACTGATTCTAATCAAGAGCAGGAAGATAAGAAAGAAAGTATTAATAAAGAAGAATCCGGTGACATTGAAGAGAATCAAGGTAATAATGCGGAAAGCGGATCTTCTGATACTTCAGATGATAAAAAGATAGGTGGGAATTCTAAAGAAACCAATGATAAAAATGTAAGTGAAACTAAAACAATTCAATCTAATCAGTCTGATCAATCTAATCAAGATACCCAGGACAAAGAAATTTTAATTATTATTGACCAGACAGAAAAGCCAACAACAGGAAATAGCTTTGACTTTTTTGTAAATAAGGCTCCTGAAGGCTACAATTTGGTAGAAATGCAGTGGTTATCCGAACATTCTGTTGTAAAAAACACTATTCAAGAAGCGGTTGAACATGGTAGTAACGGAGAGGATGGCTTTTATATTAGTGGAAATGGACAGTATTCTGGATTTATCTATCCCGATAATCTAAAAGGAGAGAAAGGGAAAGTACTCTTTCTTTTCCGAGATGAACATGGTAATGAGTTAACTTGGGAGAAAGAAATCACACTGTAGTATTTATACAAAGAAAGCGCTCATTGGAAGCTTGTTAATAGTCGGCTTTATGTATGGGATTTGATCTATACAGGGCTGTCACTGTATTCTCATTCATGCAATTTAAGAAGCGATCAGAGATCACAGGAGTGATACTGGATCGCTTCTTATTTTTTATCGGTTAACCTTTCAGCTTCGGCAGAGACAGATAAGGAAAGTGAACCATTGTCTGGAAGGTCTTCTGAATTTTTTGATATAAGGATCGATAGGCAGATCTCCATTCAGGATTTGAGATCGCTTTTTACATTTCGGAATCCGCACTTTGGCTTGGCGGCCTTCCCGTAATTTTCTTGAATACCTTGGAGAAGTATTTGCTGTCCGAGTAGCCCAACTGATAGGCCAAATCCGTCAGTTTCACATCGGGATTGCGGCGGATCATCTCTTCGGCCCGCTCGACCCGCAGCTTGTTCACCAGTTGATTAAACGGCATTCCCGTTTCTTTTTTGATCAGCTGTCCAAGGTAGATGCTGTTGTGATGAAAGATCTTGCCCAGCATGTTCAAGGTCAAGGTCTGATTCAGATTATTCTCGATATACTGAACGACGTTCATCGCTTTGCTCCCCGAATCAGAGTCCGGTTCTGTCGTTGGGGTTAATGCATTCAGTATATGGGCCCTCGAGGAAAAGGCAAGCGAAGCCAGCAGCGCTGCATCCATCTGCTCCTGCATGCCGTAATACGCTGGATCATAGTCGGAATACCACTTGAACACGGTCTTAATGAAGGTATCTAGATGACCCGGTGTCGGAGCTGAGACCAGGCATTGATCGAGCTGCTCGGAAATATACGCAAGCGAGCCCTTGTAATCCTGCAGAGAGAGGTGCATGCTGATGATCCGCTGATCCTTGATTGTCAGAAAAGGGGTATGCACCGCAGTCGCTGGTGTGAATCGGCTCTGAAATAGCTGTCCATATAAACCGGCTATTGTTCCCATTAGCTCCCGCTGCATGCCGGATAGCGACTGAAACTGCATGCTGGCTGCATGCGTTGTCTGGATGCCATCTTCCCGAAGCTGCACCGAAACCAGGTCCGTAACCGAAGCAGCCTGCTCATATGGAGCTATGGCAGCGAGCAGGGTGCCGGACGGTAGGAATAGATGGCATGACCGTGCATGTTGATGAAGAAGAACATCCTCATACTCCAAAAGATCTTCCGTGGTGATCTCGGGTAAACCTCCATCCTCTTGAAGTGGTAACTGAAACAAGAGCCATTGGTAGGGCGACGGAAAAGAAAGCTCCGCGAGAACATCTCCGCACCGCTCACAGGTCTCCACGCCCCGAATGACGGCGGACAAACGATCGCTGGCGTTCCGTTTGGATTCGCGCAGCTCGTGGATACGGGCAGTACGGCTCATTTGGGAGACGTTTTCCTGTTCCTTTAAATGACCGATCGCTTTACGCAGACTGTTCAGCAGCTCCTGGTCCTGAATCGGCTTCAACAAATAACCTGCCACATCATGATCGATGGCTTTCTTAAGATATATGAAATCGTTGTACCCGGAGATGATGATGATTTGCAGTGGAAGCCCGTGGGAGCGCAGCCGCTCGATAAGCGCGATTCCGTCAAGGATGGGCATTCTGATATCCGTGATCATGATATGAGGTGCATGTCTCTCGATCAGATCCAGAACGTCGCTGCCGTCATGGCAAACACCGGAAAGCTCCAGACCAAGCTCATTCCATGGAATGCGGCTTTCCAGCGCTGTGCAAATAATGGGATTGTCATCTGCGATTATGACCTTATACATAAGCATCTTCCTTTCGGATTGGAACTAATAATACGACTCGTAGTCCCTGTGAAGGGGCGGACTGAAAATCCATGGCATAGGAATCCCCATAAAATAAAGCCAACCGGGAATGGACATGTCGTAGCCCGATTGAGGTACCGGGAGAAGACAGTGTTCTTTTCTCCACCTGCTTCAAGCTTTCTCTCAACCGGGATAGTTCATCGGAAGACATGCCCCTGCCGTTATCGCACACTTCGATGCGAACATATTCATCCTGAATGCTGCTTTCGATCCAGATCTTAGGAGTATGTCCCGGCTCCCTGCCGAATCCATGCTTGAAGCAGTTTTCGAGCAGGGGCTGAAGCACCATTTTGGGTATTAGCTGGTCCAGCGTATCCGGATCGATGTTCATGTCCACGTGGATGTCCGGATAAAAAGAGCTGATTTCGGCTATATACATATAATCCATTAGATGCCTGATTTCCTGCTCCAGCGTTACGATGTCCTGAGGCTGAAGGCTGTAAGTAAACAGGGCTCCAAGCTTTTGGCACATGATGCTGGCAGTTTTGGAGCCGTCGATGATGGCCTGGCTGGAGATTGTCTCAAGGGCATTATATAGGAAGTGAGGATTAATCTTTTGCTGCAGAGCATCCAGCTCAGCCTGCGTCTTCAGAAGATTCATTTCATAGTTTTCCTTAAGGAGGTCCTTGGTGCCGGTCACGAGAATATTGAAGGAATTTTTGAGGTCATGGAGCTCGATGATATTCCCTTGGTAGTTTGCGGCGACTTCTAAATTGCCTCTGGATACCTGTTTCATAGCCTTCATCAGTAAATAGATCGGGCGGGTAAACCGCTTCATGGAAACGAGCGAAATGATGAAAATAATAAACAAATACACAGCCATAATGGATAGGATTACAAGGATGATCGAACTGATTTGCTTGATAAACAGCTGCTCCGGCACGTAGCTCTCAATCGCAATCCCCGTAAATGTCGAAACCTGGCGGCTAAACAATTTATTGTCCCTTGAGGACGTCTGACTCGAAGGGTCCATGTTGCTGAACAAGATCTGCCCGGAAGGATCTTGAATCCGGATCGGAATGGATGGATGAATCCGCTCGACCATATCCCTGAAATCAGGGTAGGTAATATCCATAATGACATAAGCAATCGGCTTTCTTGTCTGAATGTCGGGGATCGGTTTGATGATGGAGATGGCTTTTTCGGCTGAAAGATAGTAATCACGCTCATTGTTGAAGAAAATCCGGCTTATCTCAGGATTTCGTTCGAATATCTCATACCAAGCCGCATCCCTGGGGACAAAGTTATCGTTAATGTCTTCTTTCGTCGAGTTGACGGGCAAATGCCCTTTCTGGCCCACAACGCAAAACTGGAGCCCGTCCTGAAACATAGTCATGTTCTTTAACGTTGTCGACATGCTGCGGAACGCGTTGGTGGCCGCGCTGATATCATAATTGGGAACGGCGTAGTAGAGCGTGAGCGGCAGAACGACACTCTTATCGGTCGTAATGATGTTTTGTGTGTTTTCGATCGAACGGAAGAACGAATCCAGCTGATCGTTAATGAGGCCGATGGCTTCGTTATTGTATTTCATGATCTCGTTCCTGGAGTAGGCCGACAGCATGATGAGCAGGGGAACGGTGATCACAATGACGGAACAGACAATATATGCGACCGTTCTGCGGTATAAATAGTTGAAAAAATGCGTTTTTCCAGCCACAGCTTAACCTCCCGTTATCCAAAACACATAAGATTTTTCCACTTTATTGCTAAGATTCGTCGGTGTTCCAGCCGGCGGATATTGTATATCATGGACTCACCACATTCATGTAAGTGCTTACAACATTGGGTTTTCAGTCTAAAAGTAGACACGGTACCGTTAATCTACAGTAAAATCAGTTTTTAATCAACGCTTTATTAAAGCACTGTGCTGCAGAACAGGGCAAGGGATAAAGCATAGGCGAGATTTACGAATGGGAGGGTCTTCAAGTGTTCAAACATTTTAAACGACTGGCTTTACCGCTGGTAGCAGCTTTGCTGCTGGGTGTAGTATCGGCGTGCTCCGGATCTTCAGGGAAGGAGGGAGCATCAGGCACGGATCAGACGGCTTCAGGTAAACGGGTAACGATTACGGCTTGGCATGGTGCATCCGGAGAAAGCGCGAAATTTTTAGACAATATCGTTAAAAAGTATAACGAGTCGCAGTCAAATGCCACGGTGAAGCTCGTGTTCGTGGATACGGACAATATGGTGACCAAGTTAACGGCAGCAGCTGCAGGCAAGGCTTTGCCGGAAGTCGGGATGCTGATGTGGCCGATGTGGCTGGGACCGCTGAAGGATGTCGTCAAACCTCTGGATGAATTTATCCAGGCCGAGCCGGACAAGTGGAACGAGGATGACTTCCTGAACGGTCTGATTGACGGTAACGTGAGATTTGACGGGGTGACCTACGGCATTCCGATTGAGACGAATAATCGTGCACTCTATTATAATAAGAAGCTGTTTAATGAAGCGGGCGTTACACCGCCGAAAACCTGGGATGAGCTGGTCGAAGCGGCACAGAAGCTGACGGACCCGGCTAAAAAGAGATGGGGAATGTCCCTGCCAACGACACAGGGCGGAGCGTTGGATGCCGCCTGGGCACCCTTTTTGTGGCAGGCCGGGGGCGAATATGTCAATGCAGAAGGTACGGAACTGCAGTTTAACGGAGAAGGCGGTAGAGCCGCAACCCAATTTTTCGCTGATCTGATCAACAAGCACAAAGTGGCCAGCCTGTCGCCGCCGCAAAACGGATTTCAATCCGGCATGATCGCGATGAGCATTACGGGACCATGGTCTATTCCAACCCTGAATGCCAACGAAAAGCTGGATTATGGCATTGCGCCGTTGCCTGAAGGAACAAAGGGCAAGGCGACGATTTTGGGCGGCACGAACAATTTTATTTTCAAAACAACTCCGGAAAAGGAAAAGGCGGCCTGGGATTTTCTAACCTGGTTGTCCACGCCGGAAAACACGGCTGAATTCGCGGTCGGTTACGGTTCGATTCCGATTCGCAAGAGCAGTTCGGATATCGCTGCTTGGAAGGAATTCGTCAAGGAGAATCCGGACATTCAGGTTCACATCGACGGGTACCAGTACGGCAGATATCAGCCTTTTAACGTGCTCACCCTTACGGAGATCACCGAGGTTATCACTTCGCATATCGAAGCTGCCATGCATAACAAAGAAACGGCCGAAGAGGCCATGCAAAAAGCGTACGAGGAAAGCAAACCGTTATTAAAAACATGGTCTTCATCTAAATAAGCTCGTGTAGGAGGGAGATGGGGTGAGAAAAGCGGCATCCGTCTCCTTCCCTCTATTCTTGATTAAGCGTGTGCGAGGTGGTGCAAACATGAAAAAGTTTAAACGTATATTCGGCAAGGATGCGGCAGTTGCATGGATGCTGATCGCGCCAAATGTTGTCTGGATCGCCGTATTTACGCTGTTCGCCATATTTTATTCGTTTTATTTGAGCTTTACAGAGGTTGATTTGTTCGCGAATCAATTCACGCTCGTGGGGCTGGACAATTACAAGCAATCCTTTGCGGATCCCGTATTCACGAAATCCATCGTCAATACAACCGTATTTACGATATTTACGGTAGCCTTCTCCATGAGCATTGCGATCGTGGTGGCCGTGCTGCTTAACAGCAAAATCAAAGGCCGAAAGCTGATGCGAGCGGCATTTTTTCTGCCATCCATTCTGCCAGTAATCGCCGTGGCACAGGTATGGATTTGGATTTATGAACCGAGCTACGGGCTTTTGAATTTTTTTCTGGAGAAAATCGGGGTCGGAAATCCCAATCATCCATTTCAATGGCTTGTCTCGCCGGATACGGCAATGCTGTCCGTCATCATTTTCTCAATATGGAAGTCGTTTGGCTATAACATGGTCATTTATCTGGCTGCGCTGCAGGGCGTTCCTAGATCCCTGTACGAAGCTGCGGAAATCGACGGTGCGAATGCCGTCCAGAAATTTTTCAGGATTACGATTCCAGGACTTCGACCAGCCACATTTTTTATCTTGATTACATCGATCAGCGGTTCCTTCCAGACCTTTGGCGAAATTTATGCCTTGACGAACGGCGGGCCGATGAACCAGACAAATATGATCGCTTACTATATCTACCAATATGCGTTTGAGTTTTTCAAAATTGGCAGGGCTTCAGCGGTGAGTGTTCTGCTATTTATTTTGCTGTTCGCTATCACAATCTGGCAGTGGAACTCGTATCAGAAGAAAGAGGATTGAGTTGTAGGAGGTTTAACGGATGAGAAGACCAACACACATGATCGGGATGCTTATGGTTTACGCGATCCTGCTTTTGACGGTCGTGACGACCCTGCTGCCATTAGTATGGATGATCACGACTTCAATCAAAACACCGGGAGAGGTATTCGTGTACCCACCCAAGTGGATTCCTACCGAATTTGCCTGGTCCAACTACACAACGGCTTGGGAAATGGCTCCCTGGAATAAGTACTTTTTTAATACCGCTTTATATACGGCGAGTACCGTGACAGGTGTTCTGATAACGTCGGTCGCAAGCGGATATGCCTTTTCCAAGCTGGAGTTCAAGGGGAGGAAAACTCTTTTCCTGGCTTACATCGGAACAATGATGGTACCTTCGCAGGTAACGATCATTCCCGTATTTATCATTTTGTCGCAAATGAACTGGGTGGATACGTATTCGGGCCTAATTATTCCTGGCCTTACGAGCGCCTTCGGCTGTTTCCTCATGCGCCAGTTCATTACGGGCATCCCGACGGAGCTGATCGAGTCGGGCTTAATTGAAGGCGGGGGGCATATGCGTATTCTGGCTTCGATCGTGACGCCGCTTTTGAAACCGGCCGTGGCGACCCTGGGGATTTTCACGTTTATGGGGACCTGGAACAATTTCTTCTGGCCACTAATCGTCACGAATAGCGATGAACTACGCACCGTACAGGTAGGACTCAGTTCCTTTCAGAACCAGTACGGAGACGGCGATTGGGGGGCGATGATGGCCGCTGCGACCATGGTCAGCGCTCCGGTGCTCATCCTTTTTCTTGTCGCCCAGAGGTACTTCATTGAAGGCATTGCGATGACGGGGATCAAGGGGTAGCTGCAACGGCAGGATACGGGAACGGATCCATCAGCTCGTCGAATGCAAGATAAGCAAATAAGGTAAGACGACAAGAACAAACACGCCTAGTAGCCGCATAGTTGCGGCTATTTTGTATTTGGTTGCGATAAAATCCGGAATTCTTCTAACCACAATCAGGACTGGAAGGATTTGAATTGGCGTTCGGATTTTTCATCCCCTACGAAATCGTAACAAGAATATGCTTTTGCACCTATGACGGCTTGGATGTTGTTCCAGCTGCAAGATGATGAGGAAGCAGGAGCGGTCTTCATTGGAGAGGCAGCGGAAATATTAAGTATTTCTAACTGGCAAAATATTGAAAAGAACAACTGATATTTATTGAGGAAAACAAGAAAGAGAAGAATTTGATGAAAAAGAGAGTAAGGACAGCAAGATTAAACACCAATAAAAAGGATGTTCTCCAATGAAAATGGGAAAATTGTGGAGTATGGGTGGGGTAGCCAGACGTTTCGATGCTTTACCATTACCAGTGCCCCATCCCTATGATAAAAATAACGTCAACCGCCCATAACGGGCTGATTGACGTTTAATATTGTTCATTACGCAGTAAGACTGGAATCAGCCCTGAAGAGCTGGCAGGCTGCGGCCTACCGATTCGTCACGAATGTCGCCGACGATTTCTTCCAAAATATCCTCCATCGTCACAAGTCCGACGATTTGGCCAGAAGCATCGGTCACGGCTGCCATATGAACCCGCGTCTGCTGCATTTTGAGCAGGACGTCCCGAATGGAGGCCGTGTCCGCGAAACGCGGCATGTCGTAGATGAACCGCTCCACGTCGGATTCCTTGCCGGCTGCAATGCTAGTGAGCATTTCCTTGGTATTGATAAATCCGACAAAGTGATCCGTCGAATGTTCATCCACGACCGGATAGCGGGTAAAATCATAGTTGTCCAGCAACTGGATCAGCTCGTTCAGCGGCATTCCCTTACGAACGGTCACGATCTGGTCGCGGGGGATCATAATTTCCCGCAGCAATCGCTCGTCGAAGGCAAAGATATTGTTTAAATAGGCCCGTTCCGTCTGATTGATTTCGCCGCTTTCGTAGCTTTGATCCACGATCCATTTCAGTTCTTCCTCGGAGTGAACCGATTCATGTCCAGCCGGCTTGACGCCAACCATGCGAAGGAGCAAGCGGGCCGCGCCGTTAAGAGCGTGAATAAACGGATTCATGACCTTTCCGAACCAATACAGAGGTCCGGCCAGCATTAGCGTCATTTTCTCCGCAAATTGGATGGCTAGCGTTTTTGGAGCCAGCTCGCCGATGACAACATGCAAAAACGTAATGATAGACAGGGCAATGATATAGGATAGTGCCGTTGCAACCGCCGCTGGCACATCGAATCGCTCGAAGAGGGGATGCAGCATGCGCTCCACGGTCGGTTCGCCTAGAGCACCAAGCACCAGGGCTGTGATCGTAATGCCAAGCTGGCAGGCAGACAAATAATAATCCAGGTCGCCCGCGACTTTCTTCGCAACCGTCGCTTTTTTGTTCCCTTCGGCAATCAGTTGATCCATTCTGGACATCCGCACTTTTAGAATGGCGAACTCGGCACCGACAAAGAATGCGGTCAGTCCGATGAACACGGCTACCAGAAACAGGTTTAATGCAATTATACCGTCCAATAATTTCCCTCAGGCGAGGGATTCACCTCCACAGGTAGATTGATTATAGCGATTGCTCGTTGGTTCAGATGGTAGGTTCCATTTGTTTTAACCGGACTTGCTTGATTTGCAGCTGGTCCGTTTCGGCGACGGTCCATACATAGCCGCCGAACTCGATTTCATCCCCGTTCTGCACTGTCGTGCCGCGTTGATACTGAATCCAGCCCGCGATCGTGTCCATGCCGCCGGTATCCTGGAAGATCATCCCGAATTGCCGCTCCAGGTCCTCCAGCAGGACGCGGCCGTTGATCAGGTATTGATCACCAACGATCTTTCGGATGTCAGCCACCTCATCGGCATCGAACTCGTCTCGGATTTCCCCGACGATTTCCTCCAATATGTCTTCCATCGTCAAAATACCGGCCGTGCCTCCGTACTCGTCGATAACAAGCGCCATATGCACCTGCTCTTGCTGCATCTTCAGCATAGCTTCCTTGATTGGGGTCGCCTCAAAGATATAGGGGATGGTGCGTACGAATTCCTCAAGATTGCGATGGCGTCCGCAAACGATATGCGGGAGCATTTTCTTCACGTTGACGACGCCGATGATGCGGTCCTTACTGCCTTCCTCGATGACGGGGTAACGAGTGTAATTATTCTCGTCCAGGATGGAGACGATTTCTTCATACTTCATATCCTTGTCCAGCGTCACAAGTTCGGTTCTCGGCACCATGATATCTTTTGCAACTCGTTCGTCAAATGCGAATACGTTCTCCATGTAGGCCAACTTCGTTTGATTGATCTCGCCGCCTTCATAGCTCTGGGTCATGATGATACGAAGCTCCTCCTCGGAATAATGCTCCTCATGCCCCGCCGGCTTAATGCCGAATCGTCGCAGAAGGACGCGTGAAGCTCCGTTCAACGCCCAGATGAAAGGGTACATGATCTTGCCGAACCAATATAGCGGGGCGGAGAGAAGAAGGGTCAACTTCTCAGCAAATTGGATCGCCAGCGTCTTCGGCGCCATCTCGCCTACGACGACATGAAGGAATGTCACGAGGATGAATGCGATCGCATAGGATACAACCGATGCTGCGGCGTCCGAAACGTTGAGAAGGTCGAATATCGGGTACAGCAGCCGTTCAACGGCAGGCTTGCCAATGGCCCCGAGCCCCAGGGCGGTAACGGTTATGCCCAGCTGACATGCGGACAGATAGTAGTCCAGGTCGCTCGCGACCTTTTTGGCGGTGACCGCTTTCCGGTTGCCTTCAGCTATCAATTGATCAATTCGCGACATCCGGATCTTCACGACGGCAAATTCCGATGCGACGAAAAATGCGGTCAATCCGATCAAGACAACGAGTATGATTAAATTTGTAACGGTAATAATGTCCAATTAATTCCCTCAAATTTGAGGGATTCACCTCCAGATTGAAATACGGCTATTCGGATACGCACGATTCAATGCTGGTTCGGCTCCATTGCAAGCCACGAAAGGAGGTAGCTTGAAAAAGTCCCAACCACTCAAGCTGCTTGGCCGAACCGAGCAAAAAGCTTGTCGGCAGTCGCTTCTGAAACCGTTTTAGTTCCGGAGCTTGATCCATTTGCAATAACGCCTTCCCAATGTACTACCTCCTTCCTGTTTGTAATTATGATGGTTGGCTACAAAGCATAATTTGCTGCATTCGTAACCATACAGTATTACGTTATAGTCTGCAGTTGGTTTCATGAATTGTTCCTACACAATGCCCCGCTTGGCTTTTCCGACGCATCAATACCCATTCCTAACTCTTTGAACCAGGAATCAGCTTTGGCTGAAAAGTGATTTTGAGAAGTTTACCAACGAATGAATCCTGTCTCTATCTCTTTAACAAGCAATAACCTTCAAAGATAAGGGCTGATTTAACTAATTTCTTTCCTTTTCATAATTTAACAAGAATGTTACAGTCAACAAGAACGAGCATTCCGATTTAGAGATGAAAAGTGTAGGGGATATCTTTAAGTGCTAAGAAGGTTGATGAATATTCTTCATTTAAGATTTATCCAACAAGGGTCACATATGATGTGCTTGCCGCTGCCAGGCATTAACCAGCACTCGATGTGTTTCTAAGAGAGGGCAGAGGGCGCTTATGGACAATTACTTGGAAAGCAATCAACGCGGCTTTATCGTCAGGTGTTTGCCGAAATTTCCGATTGAAAAAATGATGCAACTACTTAACTTAAGAATGGAAGAAGGTAGAGAAAATGATCCGAGAAATTGAAGAGCAATTCACTGAAGAGATCCTTGCCGAAGCAATAAAGCGATATGACATTAATAGAGACAATATTCGTTCAATGGGCGGTTATGAAAGCTTTGTTTATGAATACCATAAAAACAATGCATTTTTCATATTGAAAATCTCACATACAATTAGAAGATCAATAAATAATATACGGGGGGAAATTGAATTTTTAAATTTTTTGTCGAAAAAAGGACTGGCAGTTTCAAATGCTCTTCCATCGACCAGAGGTAATATGGTTGAAGAAATTGCTGCAGAAAATGGTTCGTTCCTAGCCATTTCATACGAAATGGCTCTTGGAAAAGAAGTGTCGGATGAAGATTGGAATGAATCGCTTTACGAAAAATGGGGCGAATGTTACTCGCGTTCGTTCCTTTACAAAGTCCGCGTTTTGCTTCTTTTTTAATATGAAAGGGTTGAGGAACTATTTGAATGAGCAAACTATGTTATGCTGGATACATCAAAGTGCGTTCATTACAAGAAAGGGGTTTAGTATGCCATGTGCCGAAATATCAAGACCTTATTTAATTTCGACCCGCCTGCGACGGATGAAGAAATTCAGGCTGCAGCGCTGCAATTCGTAAGGAAGCTCTCGGGCTTTAACCGTCCTTCCAAAGCGAACGAAGCAGCATTTAACCAAGGGGTGCAAGAGATTACCATCGTTGCAAGGCAGCTGCTGGATTCTTTGGTGACTCAAGCTGAACCCCGCAATCGAGAGGTTGAGATCGCTCGGGCCCGGGCACGAGCCGCTAAGCGATTCGGGGAATCTTGAGCGAAAATAGACGGAATCTCATTGGAGATTCTTCGTGTCGGGAACAAGATCATGATCCCATTGAAAGTCGCTAATTTAGCGGCTTTTTTGTTTTATCGGTACAAGTTCTTGTCCCGATTGCCGTAATGAATAAGAACATTACCCGATTGCCGATTAGATATGCATAAACTACATTTCACTTCTCTAGATCATTAAGCTGAAAGGCAGGATTACTCAATAAAATTATAGAATACCTAATATGGGATTTGATGTTAGGAAGATAAATCCCCTATAGAGAGGAGAGTTGCAACAATGAGGCGGCGATTATATTTAGCATGGATAACCGTTATATTGATATTACTTACTGCTTGTTCTAGTCAACCAAATGATCTAACGAATAAACTAGAAAAATATGCTGTACCCGTTAAGCAATTGACGATACCCGATGGTGTCCAGATTATTGGTTTAGGCGAAGCGACCCATAACAATGCTGAATTTCAGTCTGTGCGGCTTGATGTATTTAAGGTGCTTGTCGAAAAGTATGGAGTTCGCACATTGGTATTGGAGGAGGAATTTGCGGGTTTTGAATTAATGAATCGATATCTTTCTGGCGAGGACATAGAGTTGAAAGATGTGTGGGAAGACTGGATTCCGATGTACCACACACAAGAGATGGCTGCGTTATTCAATTGGATGCGCGAATATAATCGATCCGCATCTAGTGAAGAACAGTTGCAATATTGGGGCATGGATGTTCAGCGACCAAACCTAATACAACCCATACTTGACAAGTATTTAAAAGATGTGGATTGTGATCTTTACAGAGAGTTCAGCAGCATTAATGTAAGTGTTGATGACCTTATGGGATTATTTTATCTCTTAGTCGGTGATGAATTAGATTCTGATAGAGATAGAGCATTAACTGCAAGTATGTATAAACGGATACAACATCAATGGAGTCCACTGTTACAGAAGGATGTTCGTCTTATTGAACAATTGATACACAAAATGAATATGAAAGCTGATCATCTTATATCCAAGTCCAGCAAGCAATTGTACGAGATCGCGATGCAGAATATGCTGTCTATATATGCCTACTATTCGTCGATAAATGATTCTTTAATACGAGATTATAGTAAAGGTTATGGTTTCTTACACTTTATTTCACATTCGCAGAATCGCGATACAGCCATGAAGGAAAAAGTGGATTGGATTATAAATCAAGCAAACGGGCCGATACTAATCGCAGGGCATAATGGACATATCGCTAAAAAGATTAAAGCGTCAGGAGACTATTTTGTTAAAATTGCAGAAGATAAAGGGATTAGTATAGATAACGAAATGCTAGAAATTACATATATCGGAGAACAATTAAAGAAAAGTTATGGTGATGCATATTATACAATTGGAACATCCTTTAATGAGGGGGTATTAGCAGCAGACTCAATGATACGATCGGATAAGAATCCGCCTTCATTAACCGTTCGTATCGACAACATATTACTGAATTCATTCATGAAGTTGCCAGAGGATGCTTATTTCTTGGACTTTGATCGTGCAATGCAAGATAAGCAATTAAAGCGAATACTCACGAAAGAGATGTTGAAGATGCCTCATATCGGAAGCCTTAATGGTGTTGATTTGAATGATCCTAATTCTCGCAACTCGGACGATTATCAATTTGAAATGAATTTAGATGAAGCATATGATGCTTTGATTAATTTTAGACATGCCAACCTGTTTACACCTTATAGATGATACCGGGAAACTAACGGGAAACGATAATTAAATAAAGAAAAGAAGGCAGCTGACAATGAATTGGGGCGCTGTCATTATCCTTCTATGCGTCGATATATTAGCAATTAAGCTAACAGAAACGTAAGTTGAATAAGGCTTAAAAATGAGCAGGCTACAGTTGCCTGCTCATTTTATTAAAGTTACGGGAAGTAGAGTTTCATTATAAACGTACTATCCAAAATAGTGTGTGATAAACTATTAGAAGCACGACGCTTGGAGGGATAAAGGACACAATGGAAAAATCTGCAGTTATACAAGCAGAGCGAATAGCATGCGATTTTCTTCAGGAACAAGTAAAAAGTTCATATCAAATTATAGGTAAAGGCATCATAAATCAAATTTTCGTAGTCGAAACGGAGAGTCATAAAGTTGTTGTCCGGATGAACAATAAAGATACATTTCAGAGCTTTATCAAAGAAAAGTGGTGCATCGAGCAGGCAGCCGCAGTTGGCGTTCCAGGACCTAAGGTGTTGTCCATTGGTATAGTTGATGAAACCGCATTTATGATTCAAGCCTTTATTGAGGGAGACAACGGGGTAGACAGTACTGTTCCCAAGTCTGATATTTGGAGAAAACTAGGCGAATATTCCAAGCGTATTCATTCTATTCAAGTGAGAGGATATGGAGGGGATCTGTTTGATCCAGTCCACGGTGAGTTTCAGTCACCTACTCATGCCGGATCAGACGGCAGTTGGCAAGGGTATGTGCAATATAATATCAATTGTTTGAATGAGCATGATCGTTTGATTGAGCTTGGAGTAATTACTCCGATGGAATCGCAGAGAGTAAAAAAACTGTTTGAAAATTTGAAGAATACATCGTTTCACTTCGGCTTAAACCATGGAGACATGTCTTTGAAGAATACAATTGTCAATCAGGCAAAGCAAGTTATATTACTGGACTGGAATCCAGAAGTAAGCGTGGTACCGCATGCAACTGTTGCTCAAATGATACATTATCAAATCTTAAGACTAGAAGAAAGTGCAAATGTTGAGGAATTTAAAGCGTTTATGGACGGGTACGGAATAAGTGAAAAAGACCTACCTGAAACGAGGCATTTGCTACTATTAAGGGCTTTCGATAACCTAAGGTGGGCTATTGATCGAAGCCCTGATCTGATCGATCCCTATGCTGCGTTTGCAAAACAAGTCATCAACATGATTATGGATTAGCAAAAAATGATCGGTTGATGATGCGTCATAGAGGCGGAGTCAGAGAGCTAGTTTCTTTGCAAAGAATCTAAAAGATTTCTCAGAGCAAAATTCGGATAATTCCGATTTCAACCGAATCCTCGCATCATCGACGAGTACATCTTCACTTCTTGCCTGAATCGAGCTCAACCATAATTCCGAAGGTTGGTAGCACATACTGTTCCAGCCTGAATTATCTTCATTTTGTTTTGCTGCTCCAGTGATAACGACATCACCATAATTCTGTAGTTCAACCAGTGACGTTTCATATTCTTTTTTGTTCTCTTTTTTATCCAAACCGGTCAATTTCCGCAAGTTTCGCGAATCGATATTTCCATGCTCGCACAAGACTTTATAGATATGATACGCAGTTCTTGATATCAGACCGTCATTATAACGTACTTCAATGGTTTTGCCGGATGATAGGAGGGACCTGACTATGGGAAAATAATCGGTTTGAATGAAGCAGGCCTTATCACCAAAAAACTTTCCATATGCAGCAACACCGTCTTGGACAATCCGAATACGCCACAACCATGGATCCGTACCGGATC
Source organism: Paenibacillus lactis (assembly GCF_017873605.1). Lineage (GTDB taxonomy): Bacteria > Bacillota > Bacilli > Paenibacillales > Paenibacillaceae > Paenibacillus_AQ > Paenibacillus_AQ lactis. The sequence continues at coordinate 21,439 of NZ_JAGGKI010000031.1, read as the reverse complement.
CTGAATGCCAGTCGTTATGATCCGCCGCAGCTGTCAACGATGGATAATCTGGGATAAACGCTGCGAACGGAATAATCTTATTTTTTTCTACTAATTGGACAAATTCTTCATAACTTATAGTACTCATTCAATACACCCCCTACTCCATAGGAATTTCATGATACAACTCGATCAAGTTTCCTGCTGGATCTCTGAAATTTAAGCTTCTAATCCCATATTGCCTTGAAACCGGCTCAGATATAAAGTTTACCTTTCCCTTCAATTCGAGAAATGACTTGTCTACGTCATTCACTTGAAAGACGATGACTGTCCTATCATTAAAGTGATCGTCTACAGAGTAAGATTCGTTGATCGCTTCGGCCATGGATTTTCGGTCAAAAAGGGCCAGAGTAGTGTTACCTGCATTGAAATCAGCATATCTTCCTTCCTCTGTTCCCCAAATGGGTTCCAACCCCATTACATCTCGGTAAAAAATAAAACATTCCTTAAAGCAATCTACAAGCAAGCGAGTGTGAGTTAGTTCCATGCCAATGGCCTCCAGACTATTTTGGAATAATTCGGTAATGAATCCTTATAAATATAACATTAACTGGGCTTAAGTGCTAATACATGTTCTAACACTCACATATCACCTCCTAGTACTTTATTTAAGTGATAAGAAAATAGGTGGGCTGGCACTTCAAGTGATTCATGTTTCCTGTTCACTTCATTACTTAACGAAAGTTAACGAGAATCTAAAACTTAGTATAGATTAGGATAGTGACAACTTCTGTCATAGTCATAAAGATACGGAGCTGATCGCATTTATAAATTCAAATGGGTCATGGAATTGATGAAGACCGTCAAATTTTAGAAGTAATACGTGACTCTAAGATACAAAGCGGAAAGAAAGGAAATTATTTAGCTAACGAGCAGGGTAGTTCAATAATTTCTCTCGAATTCTCTACATATGTGGCTATTTACGAAGAGCATAGATAGGATGTTATGCGAAACCGGGGCACTTATTTCATTTATATACGCTATTCACAGGTGGTAGCTTATCTATTTCAAGCTAGTTCAATAATGTTAAGTCCTCTCCCTGAGGGTAGCTCTAAAGCCTGCCGTTACAGACAGCGGGTGACCGTACCACAAGTAACGGCAAGTGTTTTGATGATATGGTTTCTGTACCCAAAATGCTATAAATAATGGTTACGAGCTAAACGCAGGGATAGGCAGGATAGCCCAAGAATTCATTGAATAAAGGGAGGGGGGTCAGCTTGGTGGATCAGATTACTCTTCACCGGTCCGATTGCTCTGATGTTGAGACAATTGCAAATTTACGGGCAATAGTACTACATGATGATTTAACAAGGTTAGGAAGATTTAATGAAGAGAGGTTCGCCAACGTTTAAGGGATTCATTTGATCCAAATCATACATGGATCATAAAAGCAGGGCCTAGGTTTATTGGATGCATTGCTTTCAAAACGCTAACTGACGGGTATTTATTAGAGCATTTTTACATCCATCCTGATTTCCAAGGCAAAGGAATCGGCAGCCAAGTATTAACTTATTTCCTGAAACAAGATCATGTCGCAGGAAAACGGGTTACTTTGAATGTTCTTCAAGGGAGCGCGGCTATTCGTCTATATGAACGCTTCGGGTTTGCAGTGGATCGTGAGGATCCCGTTGATATTTTTATGTCTACGGTAGTAGACTCGTAGGGTTCATTTTTCATGACGGAAAACGATAGTTTTAGGACATACTGGCTCCCTTTCGGCTAGAAACTGAAGCTTTGTCTGATGTCTCCATCTTGAATGAGTCATAGCAACTTGTTATTGCACTAACGAAGAACTATAGCGCAACAATTCATTACGGCAGCTGGCCACGTGACCGGCTGCCGTTGTTCGTTGAAGTAACATTAGATTATGAAGAGGAGAATCTTCCTTCATCATTGGGCAGCAGAGAACTTGCGGGAAATTTCCCGATATGCTGTTGGTGACATGCCTTTTTTAGCCGTAAATTGTTTAATGAAGTAAGTGTCATACTCAAATCCGGTAGCTCGTGCAATTTCATTTAAGCTCATGTCGGTATGAGTCAGAAGATTCCCCGCAACCTTCAAGCGGTGCGACATTAAGTAGCCCATCGCTGTGGACCCGCATCTTTCCTGAAACATCTTATTGAGAGAAACGCGATTCAAGTACGCGCACTTTGTTAAATCTTCCAGGGTGATTTTTTTCGAATAATTGGTGTGTATATATTCCAGAACCAAATCCACAGGTGATTGTTCACTGTGACGGTTTAAATGTTCAAGCACTCCCATGATTTGAATAAAATATTTTTTTATTCTACATGCCCAGAGTGCATCGCTTTGCGCATACACTTCCGTGCCAAGCACAAAAAACCACTCCAATAATTGTGGATATGCCTTCTCGGTTATGCGAGGTATGCCCGTTCGTTCAGGAGACTTACGAAACAGCGAAAGACCTGTTTGTATTTTCAAATCGGTCGGAAAGTAATCTGCTGTTTCAGCATGAGGAGTTGAGTTAAGAAAATCCAGATGAAAACAAAATGATGATGCAGAAGCGTTGTGCTTTTCTAATCCTTGTATCGTATCCTCTTCAGACAAACAAAGAATAGCGGGTGCTGAAATGGTGACCGGGCGTTCGTTCAATATCCCTTTTATGCTTCCATTTGTGACAAAAACGAGAGTAAACCGCTCCGGGTAGGGGATATGTGCAAAATCCTCGGCAGCTACAAATTCGATATTTACCGTTCTGTTTTTATGGCGGTCAATTTGTGGCATGGTTCTCACCTGACAGATAGTATAGTTAAATGCTTCACTTATGACAGTGTATCACAAAATTTCAAGGGATATAATTTGGGTATCTGACAGAAAGGTGGTTATGATGATGGCAATCAACATCGCAATTAACGGTTTTGGCAGAATTGGCAGACTTGCATTTCGGCAGCTTTTTGATACGGATGGATATAGAGTTGCAGCCATCAATGATCTTACAAGTCCGCAGATGCTTGCGCACTTGCTGAAGCATGACACACGCAAGGGCGTTATGATGCCAAGATTGGTTATAGTGAGAACAGCTTGAACGTGAACGGTGTGGATATTCCGATTTATACCGAAAAAGACCCCGGAAAGCTGCCCTGGCAGGAACTGAAAATTGACGTTGTTCTGGAATGCACTGGCTACTTCGCATCAAAAAAAGCGTCAGCAGCACATATTGAAGCAGGCGCCAAAAAGGTGCTGATCTCCACCACCGCCGGGAACGATGTTCCCACGATTGTCTTCGGTATCAATGAACATACGTTGTCTAAGAACGATACCATTGTTTCGGCTGCTTCCTGTACGACGAACTGCCTTGCGCCAATGGCGTATTTCTTGAACGAGCTTGCACCACTCAAAAAGGGCTTTATGACCACCATACACGCTTACACAAACGACCAGAATACCTTGGATGGACCCCATCCCAAGATCGACCTGCGGCGGGCGCGTTCTGCAGCGGGCAACATCATTCCGACCTCAACCGGAGCAGCAAAGGCAATCGGGCTAGTGATCCCGTCCTTGGATGGCAAGCTGGATGGAACATCGCAAAGGGTGCCGGTCATGGCGGGCTCACTGACAGAATTAACCGCAGTAGTAGCCGGCTCCGTCACAGCAGAGCAGGTCAACACGAAGATGGAACAGTCCCAGTCGAATGTATATGGCTATACAGAAGAACAGCTTGTCTCGTCTGATATTATCGGCATGACTTACGGCAGTTTGTTTGACGCAACACAGACAAAGGTAACAGAGCTCGGAACAGATACATTGGTGAAAATTGCTGCGTGGTATGATAACGAGAACTCCTTTACCAGCCAGTTAATACGTACCGCAAAATACCTAGCAAAATTATAATGTTTAGCGGGGTTAGAGGATACTAAAAAATGAGCGAATAATCACAAAGCTGCCAAAAGCCATGAAACAGGCATATCGCTGGAAAATGGGGCTGTATCCAAATCGTTCGCATGACATGGGAACATAGCATCTAAAACATAAAAAAGGATCTCAATTTCACTGTATAGAGGGGCTGCCCCATAACGTGAGACAAAATAAAAACACCTTCAAGAGCATGCAATCATGTCGTAAGGCATGGAGACAACTTGGAGGTGTTTTTGCATTGTTTGTTAGGATTTTTTTCAACTCGTGACGATAGAAAGATGAATCGAAAAACAAAAACAAATGTCGGGGGGACAAGAACTGAGCCGATTCCCGATTAGATCAGGATCTCAACTATACCCTTCTCAATTTGCTTCCGAAGTGGACTGCCGTTTTCTTATGGGAACGGCTTTTATTTTTCCTAGTGCGTTGGTAAACTATCAGAATGAAGATGGGGTCATAAATTCAATCAAACGTTAGGATGATCGTTTTGGATATGAAATTCTTGTTAGTGGAAGATGATAAAACAATTGCGTCCGGTCTGGAATATTCGCTGCAGCAAGAGCGCTATTCAACCGTTATCTGCCATGATGTCGCATCCGCAAAACAGGTGCTCGCCGAAGATATCGATCAGTTCGCTTTATGCCTGTTCGATTTGCAGCTTCCGGACGGAAGCGGCTATGAATTGTGCAAGATGGTGAAGGAGCGGCGGGACATTCCGGTCATCTTCTTAACGGTGATCGATGATGAGGTCAATGTCGTAATGGGGCTTGATATGGGAGCCGATGATTATATTACCAAACCTTTTCGAGTTCGCGAACTTCTGTCGCGGATCAAGTCTGTCTTGCGGAGATATCAAAAGCCGTCCCAAACCAAAAACATCATAGACATCGATAATATCCGCATCAACACACTGGAAGGAAAAGTCTTTAAAAACAGTACCGAGATTTCGCTGACCGCTTTGGAGTATCGATTGCTCTTGATCTTTGGCAACCATATTGGACAAGTGCTCTCAAGAAATCAGCTTTTAGAGCAGATTTGGGATGTGGCCGGCGATTTCGTGAACGACAATACGTTAACCGTTTATATCAAAAGGCTGCGGGAAAAGCTGGAGGATGATCCCGGACATCCGACATTGATCAAAACCGTACGCGGCCTGGGATATAAGGTTGGTGATTAGATGCTGCGCAATCGAGAAATAAAGATGTTATTGTTCGTCATGGGTTTAATCAGCTTAGCGGCGATTGTTGGCGCTCTTATGATTTCTCCTGCCGCCACGGCACTCGTTTTCTTTCTATCGATTTTGCTCATTGGCAGCAGCTTATTGTATACGAGATGGAGATACCGCGAAATTGAAAAGCTGTCCGTCTATTTGCGGGAGATTAGCAGCGGCAATGATACCCTTGACGTACGGGATAATCAAGAAGGCGAGCTCAGCATCCTGAAGAATGATATTTACAAAGTGACGCGCATGCTGTCGGAGCACCGGTCGTTGTTGCAGCGGGACAAACTTCAACTCACGGATGCCATCTCCGATATTTCGCATCAGCTCAAAACGCCGCTCACCTCCATGACCGTCATGGCGGACCTGCTAAGCGCCCCTGACCTGCCTCCGGCCAAAAGAACGGAGTTCACCCACCATATTCGCATCCAGCTTGAACGGATCGACTGGCTTGTTTCTTCTTTGTTAAAGCTATCGAAAATGGACGCGAAGACCATCCCATTCAAAAAAGACCGAATACCCATGAAAAGCCTTATCCAAAAGGCATTAGAGCCGGTAATGATTCCGATGGATATTAAGGGACAGACGATTTCCATTGCGGGGGATGACGACGTCTCTTTTGTCGGCGATTTCAATTGGACTGCTGAAGCGGTTATCAATATTTTGAAAAACGGAGTGGAGCATACGCCTGAAGGCGGTGCGATCGCCATCACATTTTCCGAGAACGCGTTATTTACGGAACTCGTCATTGCCGACAACGGAAAAGGCATACCGAAAGAGGATTTGCCTTATATTTTTAAACGTTTCTACAAAGGAAAGAATGCTGGCGAAGGGAGCATCGGCATAGGGCTTGCGATGGCTCACAGCATCATTGCCAGCCAGAACGGCGTGATCGATGTGACGAGCGACAGCGAGAAGGGTACGCAGTTTCGGATTAAATTTTATAAGCACGTGATTTAGCGTCACACCGTAAGTGACTGAATTGTCATCTCCATCGTCACTGAAAAGTCATTTTAGACAGATAAAATGATTTTCATCAGAAGAACGATGGAGGTAAGACAATGCAATCGAAGCAACAACGCAAGAGTATTTTTGCTATTACGATATTTTACACCCTGTTTATTCTATATTTTTTGTTTTTCGCTTTCGGCAGAGTAGGTAAGGCAGATCAAATCAAGGGGTACACCTTTATTTTTTTACCGGACGATTTTTTTAGGCTGCCGGGTCTATCCGACCTTCTACATCCGACATTGATGGACTTTGTGGGTTTCGGGAACGTCGCCGCTTTCATTCCTTTTGGCATATTGATTCCGTTGTTATATCGGACTAGCTTTGTTCGCTTCATGATTCTGTTCATCCTGTCCATTCTCGTGCTGGAGACGATTCAGGCGCTTACTTTTCTCGGCAGCTTCGACATGAACGACGTCATACAGAACTCAACGGGAGCAGCCATCGGATTCGGGGCGTACAAACTTGGCTTTCGCGCGAAAAACATCTGGAGAAATATTGTTGCCGCGGGTATTTTCAGCGTTGTTTTGATGCTCGGGGTGTGGGGGATCTTCGGAATGGTTGACCAAGCGTTCACCAAAGAGATGGGTCCCTTTGTGGCGATAAACGATTTAAGGGATAGTACGGGGAATTCTTCAACAGGACCCCAAACGGCCAGTTTTGAGATGGGTGGTCAAAAAGTGGAACCCCATTATAATGTGTACAGCATTGAAGGTAGAAACAAGGAAACGTACACATATACGTTTGGCAATAAGAAGGAGGTGTACCTCTTCTTGAATTATGGAATTCCCGATCAGAAGGATTCCCGGGGCAGCATTAGGGTCACCGCCGATGGACATGAGTTCCTGACTATATCTGTAGAAGCCGGACGCCATGAGCCGGATATGAGCTCCATTTATCTTCCTCAGGCCAATGAGCTTGCGATCACCATTGAGGGAAATGTAATCCTGTGGGATGTTGGATATCAAGAGATGGTATATAGCTGGAATTGAGCTTGAAGGAGCGCCCATGCTTCCGAAGCGAGTTTTGTACGCAGTCGATTCAAGAAGTAACGCCCACAAAACTTTTAGGAGATATGGCAATGGAAATTTTAAAAATCGAGCATTTGTCTAAAATATACGGCACTGGCGAATCGGCGGTAAAGGCGCTTGACGATATTTCATTTTCGGTTCAAAAAGGCGAATTCGTCGCGATTATCGGCCCGTCCGGATCGGGAAAATCGACCCTTCTACATCTGCTGGGAGGCGTCGATCGACCGACAAACGGCAAGGTTTTCGTTGAAAATACGGACATCTATGCATTGGACGAAACGCGTCTGGCCATCTTCCGGCGGCGACAAATCGGACTGATCTACCAGTTTTTCAATCTGATTCCTACCTTAACGGTGAAAGAGAATCTGACGCTGCCGCTCTTGCTGGACAACCAGCAGGAAGATAAGAAGCAGTTCGATGCGCTCGTAAAGACGCTGAATTTGGAGCATCGTTTAAACCACCTGCCGAATCAGTTATCCGGCGGGCAGCAGCAGAGAGTTTCGATCGGCAGAGCGATCATCAGTAACCCTGCCATCATGCTGGCAGACGAGCCCACGGGGAATTTGGACAGCAAAAATAGCAGCGAAATCGTCGATCTGTTGAACATGTTGAATAAAACCTATCATCAGACGCTGATTATCATCACTCACGACGAACGAATCGCTTTACAGGCCGACAGGATCATTTCAATTGTAGACGGCAAGATTGCCAAAGACGAGGTGATCCGTCAATGAATATTGTCTACAAACTTGCCATCCGGAATTTGAAGCAAAACAAGAGACGAACACTTGTCACCATCCTCGGCGTCATCATTTCGGTTGCCATGGTGACCGCTGTCGCTACGCTTGTGTTCTCCTTCTCGGATTTAATGATCAGGCAAACCATCGCGGATAGCGGGGAGTGGCATGTTCAATATCATGATGTCACCAAAGAACAGCTTGCGGCGATACAAGCCGATGAGGCGACCAAAACCGTTGCGATTTCAAGGGATCTTGGCTATACCCTATTAGAAGGGGGACAAAATCCCAATAAACCATACTTGTTCATCAAGGAATATGATGCGCAAGGTTTCACGCAATTTCAGGTTGAACTAAGCAAGGGCCGTCTACCCCATACGGACAAGGAAGTGGTTATTTCTGAGCCCGTTGCAACGAACGCCAAAGTGAAGTACGAAATCGGCGATCGTCTAACCCTTCAGATCGGCGAACGATTCGAACAAGGGGGCGATCATCCCTTGGATCAGACCGAACCGCTGCGTAGGGAAAACGGCACATTGACTGAAAGGCTGCAGCATATCAAGACAAAGGATTATACGGTGGTCGGCTACATCAAGCGCCCCGAATGGGAAACGGCGGGGGCCCCGGGTTATACGATCATCAGTTATGTCGATGAAAATATGATCGGGGCAACCGATCGCGTGAATGCAGCGGTGGTCTTGCAGAAAATCAAACCGTCCTTGTTTGCGCATGCGGAAAATGTGGCAAAGAGAAACGATATCGAATCGGTCCAATACAATAACGACTTGCTGCATTATTACGGCTTGTCCAAAAACGAAGAATCGTACAGCATGATGTACTCTTTATCGGCGATCCTGATGGCGGTTATTATGATCGGCTCGGTTTCGCTCATCTATAATGCGTTTGCGATATCCGACTCGGAACGTTCCCGTCATTTAGGGATGCTCGCGAGCGTCGGGGCTACGAAAAGGCAGAAGCGAAATTCCGTGCTTTTTGAAGGTGTCATCATTGGCTTGATCAGCATCCCGATTGGTATTCTATGCGGTCTTGCTGGGATCGGAATCACCTTTTGGTTCATGAACCCGATGATTGAAGGGGCATTATGGAGCAGTGAAAAGCTGACGGTCATCGTCACGCCGTTATCACTCTTGATTGCCTGTATTGTTTCGATGCTGACGATTTTCATCTCGACGTATCTGCCGGCGATCAAAGCATCCAAGGTTTCCGCCATGGACGCGATTCGCCAAACGTCCGACGTTAAGCTTACGGCGAAAGCCGTGAAAACATCGAGGTTCATTCGCAAGCTCTTCGGCATCGAAGCGGAAATCGGATTGAAAAACTTAAAAAGAAACAAACGGAGATATCATGCCATTGTATTTTCGCTTGTCATCAGCATCGTTTTGTTTTTGACGGTATCGTTTTTTACCGCCGGCATGAAACAATCCCTGGAACTGTCGCAGGAAGGCGTCAATTATGATATGGAAGTGTCGTACAGCAATGGAAAAAGAATAGACGACCGGTTGCTGCAATCGATTGTATCCTTAGATGGTGTATTGGAATACAACCTGATTCAAGAGTTCTATAAGCGCGCTTGGGTCGATGAAGCGTACATCTCCGAAGAATTGCAAGAGATGGCTAAGAAGGATAAGAGTTTACTGCAGGACGGAAAATACCCTTACGAGATTAAGATCCATGCATTAGACGATTCGAGTCTGCAAGCCTATGCCAATGCCGTCGGTGCAAATTTCGAACAGCTTAGGGACCCGGATCATCCCGCCGCGATCGTGATGGATACGATTCATTACCGGGATTTGGATAGGGGGAAATACGTCCAGACGAAGGCCATATATACGAATGTCGGTCAAAATTTCGAACTAACGAATAGCTATCAAGATAATGCGGAAGAAACGAAGGTAAGACGTGTGACCGTTGCTGCGCTGACGGATCAAGCGCCGATGGGAATGAGCGGGGCAGGCGTGGGTGGGTTAAATATGATCGTGTCGGAACGCATCATGGATCAATTGGCAGACGTTGAGGAGCTGGCTAACGTTCAGACATACCTCTATTTGAAAAGTATGGAGCCAATGAGGACACACCAGGAAATCGAAGAGATGTTTGAGACCAATCTGAATGTCTACAATGTATATCAATTCAGAAAAAGCGAAGAACAACAGATTCTATTGACGTCCGTCTTTTCGTACGGTTTTATCGTGTTAATCTCCGCGATTTCGATTGCGAATATTTTTAATACCATCTCGACGGGCTTATCCCTTCGTAAGCGAGAAATTGCGATGTTGAAATCCGTTGGCATGACGCCAAAAGGCTTTGCGAAAATGATGAACTATGAAAGTATCTTTTATGGAGTCAAGTCGCTGCTGCTCGGGCTTCCCGTCAGTTTCGCCGTGATGATTCTGATTTATCGGTCATTTGCGAACAGATTCAGCTACGGATTCACCGTTCCCTGGCTGAGTGTGCTGTCAGTTGTCGTCGCCGTATTTGTTATTGTCGTTTCTGCGATTATTTTTTCCAGCAGGAAATTAAAAAAGGAAAACATTATTGATGCGTTAAAGCAGGAGAATGTATAGGGAATATCTCGGTCACCGTTTTTCCTTCCTGTGTTTTACTTAGTGGCGGTCCAGAATATGAGTTTGAGATACAGTTGGCGTTGAAATCGATTATTTTTGTCGGTGATTTCAGCTGCCAAACATGAAATGGATGTAGAACGATAACGAACATCTGAGAAATGAAGTGCACCCCTTAGAGCGGACATGGGATAAGCCCCTAGTGGTATCCGATGAATCCTAGGGGGTGCACTTTTAGTATAATATGGAAGTTTCGCGTGTTAGACGTGATGATTATCTGGTGAAGCCTTTCGATCCGCAGGAGCTTGTAATTCGGATTCGGTCGCTGCTGCGTCGGGTACAGAATTGCCGCAGAAAAGCGGGTCGTATTGTGAAGCTTGAAGCTGGATTGGCTTACTAGAATCGTATCTCTGAAATACACGAAAAAAGCACCTGATACTTTCAGGTGCTTTTTGTTGTACCACTTTTGTTTGTAACGAAATCGCCTAGTCACTTCAATATTTTAAGTATTTTTAATATTTCCCACACTTTTTTCTTAAGCAATCTTATTTATTCTAAATGCAGTGGGGAGCGCAACAGGCCAGGATGGAGGTCGAAACTTTACTGAGAAAGGAAGGATCAGTCAATCATGAAAAAATGGCTCCGTAAGGATGCTTCGGCGGCCATGTTTTTTCTCGTACCAAGCGGTATCGGATTTGCACTCTTTTATCTTATCCCGTTTGCCATGGGTATGTATTATTCCTTTATGAGCCAATCGTTGGGCGGCGAATTTGTGGGATTCGATAATTACCTGGAACTGCTTGAAAGTGGTTCCTTCCGCAAGGCGGTATCCAACACGTTTTACTTCAGCGCGGTCAGTGTTCCGCTTATGGTCATGCTGTCACTCGGGTTAGCGATGCTGCTGAATAAGAATACATATATTCAAAAATGGCTACGTACAGCTTATGTTATGCCGCTTGTTGTGCCCGTCGCCTCCATCATCATGATCTGGCAGCTGCTGTTTGATTGGAACGGCTCCCTGAACGCATGGCTGAACAGCTTCGGATATGAACGGGTGGACTGGATGAAGACGGAATCGGCACGTTGGGTCGTAATCATTGTGTACCTATGGAAGAACATCGGTTACAACGTCATTTTATTCCTGGCGGGACTACAGCAAATTCCGAAGGATTACTACGAAACGGCCCGGATTGAGGGGGCTGGTCGTTTACGGCAATTCCGAAGTATTACTCTGGTCTATCTGACTTCCACGATGTTTTTTGTTGTGATCATGTCCATTATCAATTCATTCAAAGTGTTCCGTGAAACGTATCTGATCGCAGGTGATTACCCCCATGACAGCATTTATATGATGCAGCATTACATGAACAATATGTTCGTGTCACTCGACATTCAAAAGCTGACTGCGGCGGCAACCCTGATGTTTCTCTGTATTTTACTGATTGTACTAGTGCTGTTTGCGATTGAGCGCCGACATCGGCAGTACATGGAATAGGAGGTGGAGCGAAGTCTGTGCAAGTAGCCTACATATTGAAAAAAAGTGCTTTAACGTTTGTCATGGGTGTTATTGCTATGATCTTAATATCCCCAATTGTGATTACTTTCACAAATTCATTGATGACAGAACTGGAAATTGAAATCAATTATGGCCTCATCGGACAAATGAATGAAACTACTGCGGGTAGAGACGGCTCCTTTGCGAACCTGAAACTGATTCCGGACAAGGTGTCTTTTGCACAGTATGGGAAGGTTTTCATTGACAACCCGAAGTATCTGACGATGTTCTGGAACTCCGTGTTCATGGTGATGCCGATTATTGTAGGTCAGACACTCGTCGCGGCACTGGCTGCTTATGCATTTTCCAAGCTGATTTTCCGCGGCCGGGATACGATGTTTTTGGTCTATGTCATGACGATGCTCATGCCGTTCCAAGTCACGCTGGTACCCAATTATATTATGGTCGATAAGCTTGGCATGCTGAATAGTACGGGCGCCATCATTGTTCCTGGTATTTTCGCAGCTTTTGGTGTATTTATGCTCAGACAGTTCATGCTGGACATTCCCTATGCCTACATTGAAGCAGCCAAAATCGACGGTGCCGGACATTTGCGGATTTTTATAACGATGATTGTTCCGATGATCAAGCCGGGATTGGCCGCACTTGTGATCTTGCTGTTCGTTGATTATTGGAACATGGTGGAACAGCCGCTTATTTTTTTGGACGACCCGTTCAAGCAGCCGCTGTCCGTCTTTTTATCCAGGATTAATGATAGCGACCGGGGGATTGCCTTTGCTGCATCCATGATCTATATGGCCCCGATGGTAATGTTATTTCTGTATGCGGAGTCGTATTTCATAGAGGGCATTCAATTGTCAGGTATTAAGGGTTAGCTTATTAGGACGGTTTTTTTAGGAGGAGAAGAAAGGATATGGAGTTTGGAAAAGGGTTAGCTGACCAAAGACGAAAGCGAATCCTTCAAATCGTGTTCATGGGTTTTATGGGGGTCCTGCTGTTGTTTACATTGTTCAGTAACACGCTGCAGTCGTTGACCTTGCCCAAGGTGACCACGGAACAGCCGAAACAGGGAGGCATTGAGCTATCGATCGCGGGAAGCGGAATACTTCAGCCGATCGCCGAAGCTAAACTATCCAGTTCAAACGACTGGAAGGCTCAGCAGATTTACGTAAAAGAAGGTGAACGTGTTAAGAAGGGACAGAAGCTTATCGCTTATGACAACGTAGCGGCAAGACAAGAAATCGAACTTGAATTAACGAATCTGGAAAAGCAAAGGATTGAGCAGCAAAATCTTCAGGATCAGTTTATTCAATCTTCCATTGGGGAGGATGAGCTTAAACTGCGCAGCGCGAAACGTGAAATTGAAAAAGGGAAACTCGATATCGCTGCGCAAGAACGTAAGATCAACGAGATGAAAGAACGACTGGCAAAAGACCAGATGCTTACCGCTCCCTTTGACGGTATTGTCACGAAGCTGAATGCGGTTGAAGGACTTGCATCTGCGGGCGAGCCGGATGTCATTGTCTCAAATAGCAGCCAAGGCTATAGGTTTGAAGTCGGCGCTGATGCAAAACGTTTGTCCAGTATTGGGATATCCGTTGGTGAGCGGATCGAGGTAGAAGTCCACACAGATAAAGAGCAGCAAGCCAATGTCATGGAAGGTGTAATTGAAGAAATCACCAATGCGGAACCGATGATTGAGGGGGCAACCGAAGGAACGGAGACGGTAACCGTCCCTCAAAAGAGAATTCGCATTAAACTCATAAACACCAAGCTGAAAGGAGGTGAGCAGGCTCGAATTAACATCGAGAAAAGCTCTCTCGATCAAGGGCTGCTTGTTTCTAATGAAGCTGTTCATCAGGACCGGGAAGGTATGTACGTTTTTGTAGTCGAAGAGCAGCCAGGTGCACTCGGTAACGTTTTTGTTGCCCGAAAAGTCAACATCAAGTTCAGCGAGCGAAATGACAAAGAAACGATGATCCAAACGGATAGCATTTATGAACAAGATAAGATCATTCTGAAAAGCAGCGAGCCTCTGCAGGATGGCAACCGAGTACGCTTGGAATAGGCGTTGTAAACAGAACATATCAGGAGGAAATTATACGATGAAAAAATGGCATTTACTTATTTCTATGGGAGCTTTGATCGCGAGTTTAACCGCTTGCGGGTCAGGAGAAGGCGGGAACGCGGATAAGCCCGCAACGAAAGAGGGAAAAACGGTGCTTACCCTGTCACTGACAGAGTCGACTCCGTTCTATCAAACGCTGGAAAAAAAGTTCGAAGAGAAATACCCGGATATCGACCTGCAGATCCATGCATATAAAAGCATGGGTGAACAATGGGGACCTGGGGATTTCGAGAAGTATCGTACTGCAACGAATACAGCCATGTTATCAGGAAACGGGATGGATATCATTGAAGTTGGCGGCTTGCCTGTTAAAGAATATGTGAGCAAAGGCTTCCTACTCAATATGAATGATTTGCTGGAACAAGACCAAACACTCCATAAAGACGATTTGCAAATGAATATTTTGGACGGTCTGAAACTGAATGACGGACTGTATACCATCCCTTTGGGATACTCCTTGAGAGTATTGGTTGGTAATGGGGACATGTTGGACAACGCTAATGTGGCAATCGATGATAAAACCTGGGATTGGAAGAAGTTCGAGAAGGTTTCAAAGGAAGTGATCCGTAAGGCAAAGGAGAACGGTATCCCTGAGGTTTATGCATTGGCGTCCTATCCGCCGGAATACCTCTTCCAAGAAATGCTCTATGAAAACTACGCTGCATTTGTTGAACCTTCCGCCAAAAAGGCATTGTTCGACTCTCCGGAATTTGTGGATTTGCTTCAGCAGGCCATGAAAATGAATGATGAGAAGATTATAACCGCTAACGAGGTACAGCCGGGTCAACAATTGTTCAGTTCAACCCCGATTAGGTCACCGCTTGATTTCATCGACGGCCCTTATATGCTGTTCGATCATCCAAAGATCATGCTGTTACCCCGAGCGGGAGAAACCGCGCAAAAAGGAGCGCGAGTCTTTACTTCAACCCAGTTCGCGATTCATGCCAAATCGCCAGCACAAGACGAAGCTTGGAAGTTCATCACCTTCCTATTGTCAGAAGAAGCACAATTACTGCAGGAAAGAGAAGGGTTCTCAATGCTTAAATCCGTGAATGAAAAGCTGATAAATGACCTTCAGGAAAAAGTGGAAAGCGGCGATTATAAGCTTCCGAATGGGCAGCCGGCCGAAGTACCCGACGAACAATTCAATGTGTTTAAACAAATGGTTCAGTCCGCGGATCAATACGTGGATCTGGACAGTAAAGTGATATCGATTGCGGGTGAAGAGTCCATGGCGTACTTCAGCGGACAGAAAACTGCAGAGGAAGTGGCGAAGCTGATCCAGAACCGAGTCACCACCTATTTAAACGAATAGGTAGATCATCCAGGAAGCAGCTCACATTTGTGCGCTGCTTCCTATTTCACAGAAAGAGAGAAAGCCAAATACAGGGAGGTGCATTTATGCACAGGCAAAAAAAGACATGCATAGCAATGATGCTATGCGCTGCGATGTTAAGTCAATCGTTTGTCTTTGACGCATACGGGACATCCGCAGCTGATTCGTCTGTTTCCAAATCAGCTTCAGGCGCATCTATGTTCACACTGGATAAACTCGGCTCGGTCACATTGAAGCAGAGCGTCAGTGTGAAGCTGACGGATATGAATATTTCTGTTCATCCTGACGGGAATATTCTCACGTACACACTTCGTTACAGTAATAATAGTGGCAGTAGAGTAGATCTAATCGATTATTTTTCCAAGCTATCCACTCCGAGTGGCACCATCATAAAAGGAAAAGTTGTTACGAGTGATGCTGGTAAAAGAACGTTGCCTGCAAATAGCAGTCAATCCGTGACGTACTATGTGAACATTGGACGATCGGCACAGGTAAACGGAATGAAGGTTTCCATGTTCGGATGGGATTTTAGCAGCGCCACTTATGAGAAGAAGCTGGGAGGTTTCACGATTCCGGCTCAGTACTCATCTGTAGTCCCTGTAGGCAAGAGCAAGAAGATGAAGATGAATAATATTTCAGTTACGGCCAAGGCAGATACGGTACAGAGGTATACAATCAACGGAAAAGTATATATAAAGTTGGGCATGAAGCTCTCGAATGGAGGAACCAAGGTGCTTAGCGATCCAGGATATAAAGCATATCTAAAATCGGCTGGCGGCTCGATATTTGAACTCTTGCCTGAATCGTCTAGCACTGGCTACAAGCTCCAGCCTCAGGAGAGCAGAACCATCTACTATTGGACAGAAATTCCTTCCACGATGAAGACCCGTGGCATGACGCTGCAGCTGGCTCAGGAAGACGAAACCTTGAAAATGCATCTTCCGGTGCAATCGTTCAAACTTCCTGCGGCAGCTTCGGATATTGCCGTGGCTAAAGGCAAAAGCGCTAAGCTTATGATGAAACAGCAGCCTGTAACGGTCAAGGCAGAAAAAATGCAGCGTATGAAACATAATGGGAAAGTGTATTTGAGGGTGGGGGTCAATTATGCAAACGGAGGTAAGAAGGTGCTAAGTGATCCTGGATTTAAAGTGCAACTGAAGTCGGCCGGCGGCTCGGTGTTCGACCTTGTGCCTGAGGACGAAACAGGAGCCAGCTTCAAGATTCAGCCAGGGCAGAAGCGAACGATTTATTATCTGGCAGAGGTTCCGTCCAAACTCAAAACCGACAATATGATGATGCAATTCATGCTGGAAGATGAAGCTTTAAAAATGACGCTGCCAGTAAAAACCTTCAAGCTGCCTTCCGTTACGGCTGATGTGCCTGCGGCGGATTATGCCGTCAAAAAAATATCCGTTAATCACCTTATGATTGAAACGCAGTTGAAAAGCGCTTCCGTATATGCTGAGAACGATACCGGGAAATGGAGCATACAATTCCGAGTTAAAAATCTTGGCGAAAAATCATTGAAGCTGCCGGCTTATGAGCTTTCCATCCACACGAATGAAGGCTACAGCATCCCGGTGAATGCGAAGGCACTTGCCAATGTTACGCTGAAGCCGTTAGAAGAAAAGCTGATTGATCTCCGTGCAGATGTACCATTGCACATGAAACAGAATATGTTGCAGCTGCAATTAACGGAGCCTGCGGTGGAGGGGAAGATCAGCTTCCCGACAGCCCGCTATAAAATTCCCTATGCTCAGGAAGGCAGAAGCCATCTGGGCTCGGAGAATATCATCGAGAACGATCATGGCACATTCGGCGTAAAGCTGAGTTCATACCAGCGGCTGCCTTGGGGAGATGGGGATCAGATTGCAGCCCGAATCAGCATTCGCAACACCAAAGCGTTAACCGTACAACTGCCGGAACTCAAAGCCCAAGTTAAGGCTGATATGCGTGACATCAGCAGTACAGCTCAAATCGTGATACCGAATGATCAGACGACTCTGGCGCCTAATGAAACCGTAGAGCTATATGTACTTGCCAATGTGCCCTATTCCTATAATTTCAATCAATTACGCATTGAGCTTCAGGAAAGTTCAGGAGAGGACGTCACGAGATTTCTGTCGCTAAATACCCGAGCGGTCAACAATGTGGTGAACCAGGTTGCTGCAGGTGATTCTTATCTGATCCATACGCCGGGCAAGAAAGCGGAGGTCCGTGAACGAATGAGTACCGTGTACCAGGACAGCAGCTCCAATTTGATATACACGGAACTGGAGATGGCCAGTCAGGAAACACGTCAATCCATGCAGGCGCAGCTGGTGGCTTACTACAAAACACCGGACAACGAGTATTATGAGGCAGAGGTCAATCAATCGTCCGTCAAAACAAGCCCGAAAGGAAAAAATCTGGTGACCGTTTGGAGCAAGCTTCCGCTGAATGTGAATACTTCACAGCTTGTATTGTATGTCGGCGAAGGTGTAGCAGGCCGAAAGCTGACCGATCTTGAGGAAGAATCAACGGAAGTCATTGGATCGATCAATACAGTGGGATTAGCGCTTAACCCTAGAGCTATCCAATCAGCAACGAATCTAGGGAATGTGGAATTGTTTCCTTATAAACTCTCCATCACGAGAGGAGAAGCTAGACTTAGTGAGGGAAAAGACATGCTCAATACCGTTATTCATTATAATCTCATAAGGAATGGCGATTACGAGACAGGTGAATATGAACATAAACTCATTATGGAGATTATTGACCCGAACGGACAATCCACGGAGAAGACATTAACGCTCGGCACCGATTTGTTCATCGGCAATAATAAATCATACTCCATTACAGTGAATAACAATTTCCGCAATAATGTAAGCGGAGGGGGAGTTCGCATCAATCTGTATGATGAGTTCCAAGGTCGGAGAATGTTGATCGGAAGCCAATCGTATCCGATTATTTATGAAGAGAATCAGGTGAACAAGCCGGATAGCGATTAAATACTATATCTAGACACAGGTAGATAGAGGGCAACACCCCTGAAGATGGAAGACTATATTCGGGGGTGTTTTTGAACCCTTTCTTTCAGTTTGCAACTGTAACTTTAATAACTCTTTAAGAATTCCAAAAGGATTCTTAAGATATTCCAGTTAGACTGGTATAGTCGGGAGGTGCTTACAAGCAAGCTGTTGGATTGAATTTACGAACCCTCCTGCTTATAGTCTCAAGTTTCAATAAAGTTGCAAAGTGAACGAAGAGGATGGATACCATGAAGCGGATTACAATTCTTATCGCGGACGATGAGCCAGAAATTGCGGACCTGATTGAGCTGCACTTAAAAAAAGAAGGCTATGATGTCCTTAAAGCGGCGGACGGGCAGGAGGCGGTACAATCAGCTCAAACGCATTCCATCGATCTGGCGATACTGGATATTATGATGCCCAAGCTGGATGGTTATGAAGTCATCCGGCAAATTCGGGAACGGAATCAAATGCCGATTATTTTTTTGAGCGCCAAAACGTCCGATCTTGATAAAATTGCTGGGCTGGTGAGAGGAGCAGACGATTATATGACCAAGCCTTTCAACCCGATGGAGCTGATCGCGCGTGTGAATGCCCACCTTCGCCGTTATATGCAAATGAGCCAACCGATGATTTCCGGCAAACCCGCGCTGGAAGCGGGAGGGGTGGTCATTTACCCCGATCAGCGGATGGTGACCCTGTATGGCGAAACGATCGAGCTGACGCCTAAAGAATTTGACATTTTGCATTTACTGGCCAGTTACCCAAAAAAGGTGTTTAGTACGGAAAATATATTCCAGCACGTATGGGGCGAGGCCTACTTTGAAACAAGCAATACGGTTATGGTGCATATTCGGACTTTGCGGAAAAAGCTGCATGAAGATACGAACAAAAACAAGCTGATCAAAACGGTTTGGGGGGTAGGCTATACGTTCAATGGCTAATTTGATACAAAGCTTCCGCTCCAAAATGATTGTGCTCTTTGGCTTGAGCATGCTCTTATCCGGCATCATCATGTTCGCACTATACAAAATTCTGCAATATTATTACCGAACTCAGGTTAAATTCGAGGATCCGCTGGCTTATGTCCGTTTGTTCATAAGAACGGTCGGGGATATTAATTTTTTCCTGATATTTTTTATCCCGTTGGCGGTCTTTTTTTTCTTTCTGCTTACGAAGCCTTATGTGGCTTATTTCAATGAAATTTCTGCGGGGATTCGGCACCTCGCCAACGGCGAGTTTGACAAGCGGGTTTCGATTGCGACCCGGGACGAATTCGGGGATATCGCAGCGGATATCAATCTGACCGGGGAGATGCTCAAGCAAGCGGTGGCGAGGGGAGATTTTGCCGAGAGCAGCAAAGATCAACTGATACTGAATTTGGCCCATGATTTGCGTACGCCGCTCACTTCCGTTATCGGTTATCTGGATTTCATTCTCAGGGACGAGTTATTGACCAAAGAACAGGTTCGGCATTATACGGGCATTGCTTTCGCGAAGTCGAAGCGCTTGGAGAAGCTGATCGACGAATTGTTCGAAATCACGAGAATGAATTACGGTATGCTGCCAGTCGAAAAACGACCCATCGACTTAAGCGAGCTGCTGACGCAGTTAAGCGAAGAATTACTTCCGGTTTTTGAGAAAAACAAACTGAAGGCCCGATTGCACGTTACTCCGCATCTGATCATTTCGGGCGATGGCGACTTGCTGGCACGCGTGTTTGAAAATTTGCTGACCAATGCGATTCGTTACGGCAACGACGGTCAGTTTGTAGATATTCATGCTTTCCTTGAAGCAGAAGTAGCGGTAGTTCAGGTGATCAACTTTGGCGAGCCCATCCATCCGAACGAACTGCCGCATTTATTCGACATGTTTTACACCGGCGATAAATCCCGGATTCATCGGGAGGGCAGCACAGGCCTTGGCTTATTTATCTCGAAAAATATCGTGATGCAGCATCATGGAACGATCACGGCCGACAGCAGCTTGATTCGTACAGCTTTTGAAGTACGACTGCCGCGAGGCATGCAAGTACCTGAATAAAAATGGTATGACCGACTATCGAAGGGAGCGAAGAGGGCGATTTGCGGAAATATGTATGGGTATGGATATGGTTCGGTTTGTTAGCTGTGATTGGTTTGGCCGCTTACGGCGCAAGCTCCTCGATTGACTTCCTGTCTTCCGGGAAATTTGAGATTAACGGGAAAACCGTCAGGCTTCCTGTAATTAACTACAACGGAAACATCTACGTCCCGCTTCGCCTTGTAGGGGAAGAAATGCATGCCGAAGTTTATTATGACGAGAACAAGGAATTAATCTCGATCAAGCAGCAAAGCCTAGCATTCGATGAACAAATAGAGGCACCCGTTCCGTCCATTGCTTATGAGAACGAGTACAAGGATGGTACCGTATGGATGCAGGAGATACCGCTGCTGCAGGGAAGCTCTTGCTGGAATGGATGCCTGGAAGTGAACGATCCGGTAGAGCAATGGGTGTCCGAAGCCCGGTATCCGCCGGTTAGCGTGAGGCCTGGCTCAAATATCGTCATAACTTATCCGGCTGGATTGGAGCCTGACGGATTGAAGATATTCAACGTCTTTGATTCGGGTAACGGCACTGAGCAGTATGTCGAAATGATGGCGGTTGATCATCGAGTACAGCTGCCAACGGAACTGGGGGTATATACCATCTTAGTTAATTCGGACTGGGAGACAGGATATACCTCGTATGCTTTTGTTATACATATTACTGACCGCGATGATCTAAGCGACTAATCTTGAACAAGGAACTTCAGCCAACACGTCGGAGAGTTACGTTTCAAAATTAAAAGTCAAAAAAAAACCGTCATGTTTTTATGACGGTCAGGCTGTCGAGAAAGTCTCGACAGCTATTTTCTTGTGAATTTAATTCAACACGACACCGCGTTAATGTTGTATAATGGTATTAAATAAACCGT
>NZ_JAGGKI010000030.1 GCF_017873605.1 Paenibacillus lactis | reverse complement strand
TGTTGGTCAAACCTCGATCTCTCCACCCGCATAGCGGGTGGTTTTTTGTTTCGCACGCTTCGCGAGCTCAACTGGCTAAAGCCGCAATAAAAAAAGCCCTGCCCCTATGGGCAAGGCTTATAAAAAAGGTGCTAAAGCACCAATTCTCTATCGTCCGCTCTTCAGCTCGGTCCACAAGCGATCATAGATCTGGAGAGCTTCTCCGACGTTATCGAGCCATTCCGTGCGGCCCAGCTCCTCGTCGGTCAAGTTGATCATGGTGTTGCTGCGATAGTCCTCGCTGTGGAATTCCATCGCTTTCGTATTCGGATTGCTGTATCCGATATATTCGTAGTTCTTCGCGCTGACTTCAGGCTCCAGCATGAAATTGATAAATTTCTCCGCCAGCTCCTTGTTCTTCGCGCCCTTCGGAATTGCATAGTTATCCGAGAAGATCGTTGCGCCCTCCTCCGGCACCACATACGCCACATCCGGATTTTCTTCCGCGATGAATGCAGCGTCACCGGACCATACCGTTGCAATCCAGCCTTCCTCTTGAATCATCTTCTGCTTGATGTTATCCGTGTCGAAGGCAAGGACGTTCGGCAGCAGCGTCTTAAGGTCCAGGGCCGCAGCGTTAATCTCGGCTTCATCCGTCGTGCTGTTGGATTTCCCTTGCTTCTTCAGCGCCATGCCGATCATTTCACGGTTGTCGTCCAGAAGCAGCACTTTGCCCTTGTATTCCGGATTCCACAAATCTTCCCAGCTGTTGATCTCATCCTTCACGTACTTCTTGTTGTAAGCAATCCCCGTCACACCGGACGTGTAGACGATGGAGTACTTGTTCCCCGGGTCAAAAGAAGGGTTCTTAAACGTCTCCGAAATATTGACGAAGTTCGGGATATTGTTCATGTCGAGCGGCTCCAGCAGGTCTCCTTCAATCATGGTCTTGACCATGTAATCGGACGGCTGAATCAGGTCGTAGCCGCTGCCGCCGGCCTTAATCTTCGCCAGCAGATCTTCATTGTTCGCGTAGTTGTCATACGTGACCTTTACGTTAAACTTCTTCTCGAAATCCTCCAGTACCTCAGGATCGAAGTTGTCAGCCCAGCTGTAAATGTGAAGTGTCTCCTTGCTTGATCCGCACGCAACCAGAAGGCTTGCGGACAATACGGCGACCAGCCCTGCAGCAAGCAGGCGGGTCCATCTTGATCTTTTCAATTCCCTATCTCCTCTCTTTCGTATCCATGATGGATATATCGGATCCTTCCCAAAAAGAAATGGAACATTTGCTTTAAATCGGCAGCGTTTTGTGTTTCTTATCCCCGCTGCCGCGGTTAAGAATATATTGAGCCAGCAGGATGAGCGTGATGCTCACCAGAATCAGTATCGTACATAACGCATTAATCTCAGGCGAAATTCCGCGCTTCACCTGGGCATAGATGTAGATTGGCAGCGTAGTCGAGCTTGGTCCGGCGACGAAGAAGCTGACCATGAAATCGTCAAGCGACAGCGTAAACGCGATCAAGGCCCCGGAGATAATACCCGGTGCGATCTGCGGCAGCGTCACATGCCGGAAGGCCTGCCAAGGCGTAGCGCCCAGATCCTGGGCCGCCTCGTCCAATTGCTTGCCCATTCCCGACAACCGGGCGCTCACCACTACATAGACATAGGATATGCTGAAGGTGATGTGGGCGATCATCACCGTCATCTTGCCGAGCGGAATATTTAATTGACTGAACAGCACGAGCAGCGACAGGCCCATGATAATATCCGGAATGATAACCGGTAAGTACAGGAGACCGTTCATGCCGCTGCGGCCTCTGCGTCCCAAATTTCGGAGCCCGAGGGCCGCCGCCGTTCCCAGCATTGTCGAGATGATCGTGGACACCACCGCCACGGTCAGACTGTTCATCAAGGCTTCCATCACGTTTCGGTTGTCGAAGAGCGAGATATACCAGTCGAAGGTGAAGCCTTCCCAGTTCCCGCTCAACCGCGTATCGTTGAAGGAATAAATGATGATAATCAGGATCGGCACATAGATAAACGCCATCATCAGGAAGGCGTGAATCGAAAGCAAAGGCTGGCGCTTCTTCTTCACTTATCTCCCCTCCCCTACACGTTGATGGCGGGCCTGCATCGCCCGGTTAAACAGCAGAATGAGCACCAGGGACGTGGCCACGAAAATGACCGACAACGCGGCGCCGAACGGCCAGTTGCGGGCTCCAAGGAACTGCGACTGGATGATGTTGCTGATCATGGAGGACTTGGCTCCGCCCAGGATGTCCGTGACGACGAACATCCCCGAGGTCGATACATAGACCAGCACCGATCCGGTCATGATGCCGGATTTGCTCTGCGGCAGCGTAATATGCCGAAATGCCTTCCATTTGGACGCGCCGAGATCGCTGGCTGCATCCAGGAGGCGCTTGTCCATCTGCTCCAGCGCTACATAGATCGGCAGCACCATGAACGGAATGAAGTTATACACCATGCCGAGCAGCACGGCGCCGTAGGTGTACAGCATCTGAATCGGCTCATCGATCCAGCCGAGCCACATCAGCAGGCTGTTGACAACGCCCTGTGTCCGAAGCAGCAGCACCCAGGCGTAGGTTCGAATCAAGAAATTAATCCAGAACGGAATCGTAATGAGAATCAGACCCCAAGTCTGGATTCGCGGGGATGCGCCCGCAATATAATAGGCAAGCGGATAACTGACCAGCAGACAGATGATGGTTGTTAGCAGCGACAGCACCAAGGTATCCCAATAGATCCCAAGATATAACGGATCGAAAAAGGTCTTGTAGCCTTCCATGCTGAGCTCGAACACCAAATTGCCTTGGGCATCCCGCGACAGGAATGAAATGCCGATCACAATCAGCATCGGGATGATCAGGAACAGGGACATCCAAAGCAGCACCGGGGTCAGCAGGAATTTCGATTTCCTCATGGCCCGATCATCACCTCATCCTTGTCGTTCCAATTCACCCCGACCCTCTCGCCGATCTTCCAAGGATGCTCCTCCGTAATATCGAGCGCGATCGTCACCTTCATCGGCTCGTCGTCCAGCTGGACAAGCAGCTTATGCACGCTGCCAAGGAACTGGACGTCTTCGATGACGCCTGTCTTCCTGCCGGCCACGCCGCGCTGCGGAACCAGCTTCTCGGGACGGACAGAGAACAGGCCCTCCGGCGAAGAGAAAACATTGTTCTCCCCAATGAATGTGGCAGCGAAGAGCGTTTGCGGCTTCGCATACACGTCGCGCGGCGTCCCGATCTGCTCGACCTTCCCTTGGTTCATGATGACGATCCGATCCGAGAGCATCATCGCTTCTTCCTGGTCATGCGTTACATAGACGAAGGTAATGCCGAGCGTCCGCTGCAGATGCTTCAGCTCCGACTGCAGGCTTTTGCGCAGCTGCAGATCCAGCGCGCCGAGCGGCTCATCGAGCAGCAGCACTTTAGGCTTGTTCGCAATCGCGCGGGCGATCGCCACGCGCTGCTGCTGTCCGCCGGAGAGCTGGTGCGGGAACCGTTCCCGCAGAGCGGTGAGCTGCGTCATCGCAGCCGCCTCCTCCACGCGTTCCTTGATGAGCTGGCGCGGCAGCTTTTTCATTTTCAACCCGAAGGCGATATTATCCTCCACCGTCATATGCGGGAACAGGGCGTAATGCTGGAATACGAGATTGAGATCCCGCTTATTCGCAGGCATCTCTGTCACGTTCTGACCCGCCAGCCATACCTGGCCCCCTGTCGGCTGTTCAAATCCTGCTATCATCCGGAGAATCGTCGTTTTGCCGCAGCCGCTGGGGCCCAGCAAAGTCAGGAATTCCCCTTCTTTAATAGAGAGCGACAGCGGATGCACGACCGCTTGTCCTTGGAAATGCTTCTCGATCTGGACAAGTTCAATCACATGCACCAACTCCTTGTTCAAAATGCGGCCTATCGGCACAGGGCCTCTTGATTTGACCGAACCTACAATTCCATTTCCATTAAGAAGAAACGGTAATTCCGCCCGTGTTCCAGCCTGTGCCGAAGGGGGATCCGTTTCTTGAGGGACGATGCTTTAAAGTCTCTTTAAGAAAAAAAAGCCATATCCATGGGTATGGCTTTACCGTTTGCTTCATATTTCGTTCGATGTTCACGCCGCGTACTGGCGGCTTTACGTTTTTCGCATATTCACTATACCTTGTTTTCCCTTTGTACACAACACTTTTCTTAGTAATTCGACAGGGGAAGCCCCGGATATTTCGCCGGATTCTGGATCCCATGGTGGATCGAACCGTCCAAGGCTTAGGGTTGCCAAATAGAAAAAACCGCCCCCCGCATTGCTAAGCGGTGACGGTCTCTTCTCTTGCCGGTTCCTCATAAAGGAGATTATTTCAGCTCATACTGCACGTACAGCTGGGTCGTGATTTTGATCTCGCCCGGCTTCACGGATGTCGCAGCGCCGCCGTCGGCCATCGAAGCCGTTTCCATCGACATCTTGTCATACATGCCGTACACAACGTTGTTGTTCACGGAGCCTTCGGTTACGTTTACGACAACCCCAAGCTGACGTTTGGAAGCCTTGGCGATCGCCTGGGCCTTGAGATCGGCATTCGCCATTGCCTTATCGATCACTTGAGCCTCGAATGTATCAGGATTCTCCACGGAGAAGCGGGCATTGCCGATCGAATTGGCCCCGGCTTCAGCCGCTGCATCCAGCACTTCGCCCACCTTGTTCAGATCGCGCAGCGTTACTTCAAGGGAATGATAAGCCGAGTAGTTTTGCACCTTGCGGCCTTCTTTTTCCGTATAAGAGTAATTTGGCTGCACATAGAACTGTTCGGTTTTAATATCTTTGTCGTCGATCTTCCAGGTCTCTTTCAGCACCTTGATAACCTTATCCATTTTTTGCGCGTTGGCCTTCTGCGCCGATTTAGCCGTCTCCGCATACGACTCTGCCCCAATGGACAAATATACGATATCCGGCTTCACGGATATCTCGCCCTTGCCGAGCACCGTCACGACATTTTGCTGCACCGCCTCGGCCGCATAGGCTTCCGTGGCGCCGCCGAATCCGGCCCAAGCCGTGCCGCCTGTCAGCAGAGCGCCTGCAATCATAATGGAACCTACCTGTTTGACCCATCTTTTCATGTGTGGTCAACCTCCTTTAATATTGGCCCGCTTCTGATGCTTGCCTTACCTCTCTAACGCAAACCGATTGGTAAATGTTGCATCACGTTTAAGCGGTTTCACAACTTTTTTTCCTTCATCGCCCCCTCTATTTCGCCATCCAGGAAATGCCAGTGGTTGCAGGCCGCTATGACAAATAAAATAGAAATAGAGGACGAAATAGGCAGCAGGATGTTAATGTAAGATGGTAAGTGGGTAACTAACTTAATATGTTGTTTTTAACATGAGGAGGTCATTATGAGATTAATACGGGGTGTAGTACTTGCCTTGGTCCTGCTGCTCGCTGCAACGACGGGCGTACCGGTGTTGGCGCAAAGCCAGGCGGATCAGCCGGGATCGGGCAAAACCTATCTGATCGGTACGGACGTCACGTTCGCTCCGTTTGAATTCCAGGATCCGAGCGGCGAATTCGTCGGCATCGACATGGATTTAATGAAAGCAATCGCCAAGGATCAGAACTTCAAATACGAGATCAGGCCGCTCGGTTTCAACGCAGCCGTTCAGGCATTGGAATCCGGCCAGGTGGACGGCGTGATCGCCGGCATGAGCATCACGGAGGAACGGAAACAGAAATTCGATTTCTCGGATCCTTATTTCGATTCCGGTGTCGTGATGGCCGTCCGTAAGGACCAAGAGGGTATTCAAAGCTACGAGGATTTGCGAGGCAAGAAGGTGGCGGTCAAAACCGGCACGGAGGGCTACAGCTTCGCCGAATCCATCGCATCGAAATACGGCTTCACGATCGTGCCGTTCGACGATTCGGCCCAGATGTACGATGATGTCAAAACCGGCAATTCCGTGGCCTGCTTTGACGATTATCCGGTGCTGGCTTACGGCGTCAAGCAAAATAACGGGCTGAAGCTCGTTACCGAGAAAGAACCCGGGGCATCCTACGGATTTGCCGTTCAGAAGGGGCAGAATCAGGAGCTTATGGAGAAATTCAACGCCGGGCTGGCTAATCTGAAAGCAAACGGCGAGTATAACCGCATTCTCGAAACATACGTTGGCGAGAACGCGGCCGGACCGGCTAACCAAAGCCGTCTCGGATTGATTGCCGAGTCGATGCCGATACTGCTCGCAGGCCTCGGCAAAACGCTTCTGCTCACATTCGTGTCGCTGTTTTTTGCCTTCTTCATCGGCCTGATCTTCGGCTTCATGAAGGTGGGCCGCAACAAATGGCTTCGGGGCATTGCGACCGTCTTTGTCGACATCTTCCGTGGCATTCCGCTGCTGGTGCTTGCCTTCTTCATCTATTTCGGTATTCCGCAGGCTCTCGGATTCACGATGTCGCCGCTGGTGGCTGCCATTCTGACTTTGAGCCTCAATGCCGGGGCTTACGTGACGGAGATTATCCGCGGCGGCATCCAGTCCATCGATCCCGGCCAGCTGGAGGCAGCACGCTCCCTTGGCTTGCCGTATCGCAAAGCCATGATGAAGATCATCATCCCGCAGGCTGTCAAAATCATGATTCCGACATTAATCAACCAGCTCGTCATTACGCTGAAGGATACGTCCATTCTGTCGGTCATCGGTTTGGTCGAATTGACCCAATCGGGTAAAATCGTCATTGCAAGAACGTTCGCATCGTTTGATATCTGGCTGACCATAGCGATCATGTATCTGATTGTTATCACCATTCTGACGAAGATTGCGAACCGTCTGGAAAGGAGGGTTCGAGTTGGGTAAAATCCGTGTAGAAGGACTGAAGAAGAGCTACGGCTCGAACGAGGTGCTGAAGGGCATCGACATGCAGGTACAGGAAGGCGAGGTCGTCTGCGTGATCGGCCCGTCGGGCTCGGGGAAGAGCACCTTCCTCCGGTGCATTAACCGACTGGAGGATATCACGGCCGGCAGAGTCATCGTGGACGAGCGGGACATCAACGATCCGAAGACCGACATCAACAAGGTACGGGAAAATATCGGCATGGTGTTCCAGCACTTCAACCTGTTCCCTCATTTCAACGTGCTGAAGAATATTATGTTTGCTCCGGTCGAGCTCGGCAAGCAATCGAAGGAGGAAGCGCGGGCCACGGCCCTGCGGCTGCTGGAACGGGTAGGGCTGTCCGATAAGGCGGAGGCCTTTCCTAGCCAGCTCTCGGGCGGACAGAAGCAGCGGGTCGCGATTGCACGGGCGCTCGCCATGAACCCTGACATCATGCTGTTCGATGAGCCAACGTCGGCGCTTGATCCGGAGATGGTCGGCGAGGTGCTCGGCGTCATGAAGGATCTGGCGCGCGAAGGGATGACGATGATGATCGTCACGCATGAAATGGGCTTTGCCCGCGAGGTATCCGACCGGGTCATCTTTATGGACGGCGGCTATATCGTGGAGGAAGGACCGCCCGCAGAGGTATTCGGCAATCCGAAGAACGAGCGGACGATCAGCTTCCTGGAGAAAGTGCTATGACGCTGAACGGCTGTAACCCAAGTGACAGCCGCAGCGTCTTGGCGTAAGGTTCCCACTTACCAACGCAACAAACAAAGACAAGGCTCACCGGACATCTCGCGATGGCAGGTGAGCCTTGTTGCGTCCGCCCCTCATTCGGGAGGAGGCGCAAGCGGCACCCTCACGGTAAAGACGGAGCCTTCTCCGGGCCTGGACAGCACGGTCACAGTCCCTTGATGGATGTCGACGATCCGCTTCACGATCGACAGCCCGAGTCCGCTCCCCCCGGCCTCACGATTTCGCGATTTATCCGCCTTGTAGAAGCGTTCGAAGATGCGCAGCTGATCCGCTTCCGACATCCCGATTCCCGTATCGGCAATCGTAGCAACGGCCTCTTCCCGGTCTGCCTTCAGCTCAATCGTAATCACGCCGCCCTCCGGGGTGAATTTGATGCTGTTGTGCAGCAGATTCATCCACACTTGACTCATTAAATCCTCCGACGCCCGGACTTCCACCTGCGCCAGCTCGAGATCCACTTGTATCCGCTTCGCCAGCCATTGCGGCTCACTTGCAAGCACCACGGCGCGAAGCTGCCCATCTAACCGGTAGGGCTGCATATCGAACGCGGTCCGGTCCCCTTCGAGCGAGGACAGCTTCAGCAGATTATCGCTAAGCTGGGACAAGCGTCTGCTCTCTCCCTCAATGATCTCCAGGTAATGATTCCTTCGCTCCTCCGTCAGCCGGGGATTGCGAAGCGCCCTTGCAAAGCCGCGAATGGACGTCAGCGGCGACTGGATTTCATGCGATACGTTCGAGATGAAATCCTGGCGCATCGTCTCCATCCGCCCAAGCCCTTCGGCCATGTCGTTAATGCCGGTCGCAATCATTTTAAATTCACCGGGCAGCTTATGCTCCTCCATCTTGACGTTGAAATCACCTTGAGAGATGCGGCGCATCGCATCAATCATTGCATTCAAAACGGCCATCTGCTTGTGTTTGAACATCAGTCCGATCAGCATAATGCATAAGAAGAATATCACGACGCCAAGAAACAAGTCGATGATCTGCGCGACATAAGCCGATGACGGCGCACCCGTCTTCGTGTACACGACCTTGGTCAGATAAGTCGCGGCCGTCCAGGAGACGGCCAGCACGGCGAAGAGGACAATGATCTGCAGGATCTCCCTCAGGATTCTCCATGCCCATTTGCCGGTTTTGCACACTAGTCCTCACACCCCTCCAGCCGGTAGCCGAGCCCGCGCACGGTGCGTATGCGAAACCGGTATTTCGCCTCGGGGAACCGCTCCCGCAGCCGGTTCACATGGACGTCGAGCGTCCGTTCATTCCCCTCGAAATCGTAGCCCCAAATATCCTCGATCAGCCGGTCCCGGGGCAGCGTGCTGCCCGGATAACTGGCCAGCTTGAACAGCAGCTCGAATTCCTTCAACGGCAGCGTGAATGTCTCCTCATCCGTCTTCGCTTCATAGGTGCGGCGGTTCATCTGCAGCTTGCCGGCGGTGACCGTCTGCGAGGCGGCCACCTGATACCGCTTCAGCAGCGCCTTCACCCGAACCACCAGCTCGGCCGGCTCAAAGGGCTTCACCAGATAATCATCGGTACCGAGCTCGAAGCCCTTCACAATCTGCCTGGTTTCCCCTTTGGCAGTCAGCATCAGCACCGGAACGCCGTCATGCCGGCGAATCTCCCGGCACAGCTCCCAGCCGTCCATATTCGGCATCATTATATCCATCACGACCAGATCAACGGGGCTCTGTTCCATCACGCTCAGCGCCGCCAGTCCATCCGGAGCTTCCAGGACGTCCATGCCGGCCTCCTCCAGAAACACCTTCACCAGCTCCCGAATATTCGGATCATCATCGACGACCAATATGTTTGCCATATCCATCCCTTTCTTTCCGAAGCATTATCCCCTGCCCCGGCCTGCTTCCTAGGCCTCCGGACTTTCGTTCATCTGTAACTGCTGAGCTGCAAATTCCCTGTACATCGCATGCTCCCGTACCAATTCCTCATGGGTGCCCCTTCCGGTAACGGCCCCCTTCTCGATGAAAATGATCTGGTCCGCGCCCACCACCGTCGACAGCCGGTGAGCGATAATAATCGTCGTCCTTCCGGCCATCAGGTTCTTCAGCGCCTTCTGGACTTCAATCTCGGAGCGGCTGTCCAGGCTCGAGGTCGCCTCGTCCAGCATCAATATTTTCGGATCCCGGAGCAGTGCCCTCGCAATCGCAATCCGCTGCCGTTGTCCGCCCGAAAGCTTGATCCCTCGCTCACCTACATCGGTATCGAAGCCGTTAGGCAGCTCATCGATAAATCCGTCCGCATAAGCCATTTCAGCCGCTCTCCGGATTTCCGCGTCGCTGATGTCCCGCTCCGTCCCATAACACAGATTCTCGCGGATCGTACCGACAATCATCGGGCTTTCCTGCGAGACATAACCGATCAATCCGCGCCAGGACCGTAGAGCAAATGTATGAATCGGATCCTGGCCAAGCTTAATCTGTCCCTCCTGCGGCAGGTAGAAACGTTCCAGCATGGAGAACAGCGTCGTTTTCCCGCCTCCGCTCGGCCCGACAACGGCCGTAACCGTCCCCGGCTCCATCCGGAAGCTAACATTCTTCAGCACCGGCTCACCCGGCTTGTAGCCGAAAGTCAGATGCTCAATCGATACCGGCTGGTTCGCATCAAGTACATCCATCCCGTCCTCGAACGCCTCTTCCTCGGCATCGAGCGCCTCCAAGATCCGCTCGGTAGCCCCCTTTGCCTTCTGAAGCTGGGTGAAGAACGTTGTCAGCTGCGTCATCGGCATGACGATCTGAATCAGGTATAGAATGAACGCCACGAGCTCGCCTGCCGTCAGCGCCCCGGTCGACACCTGCAATCCGCCGTAGCCGATGACGACGACGAGCAGCATCATCAGCACAAAGGACATCAGCGGCGCGATCCAGGCGGATACGATGCCTTCCTTAATGCCGAATCTCAACAGATTCCTTATACCTCTGCTGCCGTTAGCGTACTCCCGATTCTCCGCATTGGAGGCCTTGACCAGGCGGATCTCGGACAGCACCTGGCTGATATTCGCCGTAAACGATGCGGTCTCATCCTGCATGCCCAGCGATATTTTATACATTTTGCGTCCCAGTGGAACGAGGATTAGCGCAGCAATCGGTATCACAACGAACATGGTCAGCGTCATTTTCCAGTTCAGATACAACAGCACCCCGATGGATCCGACGATCGACACGATCCCGCTGGCGAAGCCGGCTGCATGATCGGAGATCAGGCCCTTAATGACGCTTGTATCATTCGTCATTCGGCTGACCGTTTCCCCTGACCGGTTATGATCGTAATAGCTTACCGGCAGCACCAGCAGCTTCTTCCACAGCCGGTCCCGCAGGGCGGCCACCATCTTCTGTCCCGTATAGCTCAGCAAATAGATCGAGAAGCCTGCGGCGATCGTCTGCACGATAAATGCGATGCCAAGCCCTATGATATGGCTCCGGTTCATATCCGTTAAGGAAAAGCCATCCACCAGGTTTTTCGTAAACATCGGAATGACCAGCCCGACCAGCGTCGAGACGACATTGAGCAGAATGGCGCCCACGAGCAGGGCCATCGGCGGCTTGGTCTCTTTCAACAGGCGGAAGAACGCCTGCGAGCCTGCCTTTCGATTCTCGTCTTGTGACGCCTGAAGATCGTCTGCCGTATTTTTCAGTACACTCATTGTTTCTCTTCCCTTCCCCGTCCGATTATTTATGGTGTAAGGTCAGAATAAAACAACAAGTTAAACTGAAGTTAAACAACAGCTTTCCGGCGCAGAAACAAAAAAAGGCGGAATCGCTTCCCCTTTTCTGTAAAGTCATATGTAGATCTAACATGCTCCGCGCGATGCATACTTGAGTACGGGGAACGTCGCCCGCCCATATATTAAAAAAAGCCTTGCAAACACAAGACTTTTCTTAAACATGGATGGCTTATTGGTTCTCGAGTTCCTCTTTGCTCACAAGATTAACCAGAGAAGTAACCGCTTGCTCGGCATCGGCTCCTTCAGCGCTAATATGCACTTCCGTACCCGAGCTGATTGCAAGGCTCATAATTCCCATGATACTTTTGGCATTTACTTTTTTATCATCTTTCTCAACAAAAATTTCAGATGAGTATTTATTCGCTTCCTGAACGAACAGCGCGGCCGGTCTAGCATGGAGCCCCGTCTTCAACCGAACGACTACCGGGTGCTTTGTCATGAAAATTACCCCCTATCTTATAAATCTGCGGTATTGAAAGCGTCTTGACATTTTATAATATTATACCATTTTAGCATACAGGACACTAGAAGAAAAAATGTCAGGTATTGCGGATCTTTTCGGCCATTTCATCGATCTTGCGCAGACGGTGGTTGACGCCCGACTTGCTGACGGTCCCCTTGAGGAGTTCCCCGACCTCTTTGAGGTTCATATCGGGATGAGCCAGCCGGATTTCGGCGACCTCCCGCAGTTTGTCCGGCAAATTCTCAAGTCCTACTTCCTTCTGAAGCAGCTTGATGTTCTCGATTTGACGAACAGCGGCACCGATCGTTTTGTTGAGATTGGCGGTCTCGCAGTTCACGATCCGATTCACCGAGTTGCGCATGTCGCGCATAATGCGGACATCCTCGAATTTAAACAGCGCTTGATGAGCGCCGATCAGATTGAGGAACTCAATGATCTTCTCGCCTTCCTTAATGTAGAAGATAAAGCCCTTCTTGCGTTCGATGCAGCGCGCATTCAGGCGAAACTGGTTAGCAAGCTCAACGAGGGACTGACAGTGCTCCTCATACATCGAAGCAATCTCGAGATGATACGAAGAACCCTCCGGATTGTTCACCGATCCGCCCGCCATGAAGGCACCGCGGAGATACGCCCGTTTACAGCAATTTTTCCGGATGATCTTCTCATCGATCCGGGACTGAAACAGAAATCCCTCGGACACGATGCGAAGCTCCTTCAAAATTTCCTGAACCTGGGCCGGAATCCGGACGATATATACGTTATTCTTCTTCAAACGCATTTTTTTACGCACCAAAAGCTCGGTATGCGCCTGGAAATGCTTCTTAATTAAGGAATAAATACGCCTTGCAATCGCGGCATTTTCCGTCGAAATATCCAAAATCACCTTTTTGTTGGACAGCTGAACAGAACCGTTCATCCGGATCAACGCGGACAGCTCGGCTTTCTCGCAGCAGTTTTGGCTTTCGACCATCGTTAGTTCCTTCTTCGTTTGTGCCGCAAAGGACAAGGTACTCACCCCTTTCGTGAAATCCAGTCTTGCACCAGCTGGAAAATATGGTTGCTCAGCTTGTCGGCATCATGCCGCAAGTATGTTCGAAATAGCACAAGCTTATCCGCAATGAGCTTATATCCACGGCTGGTCACCTCATCACGGTCCAAATAGACGGGCTTGGCACCCTTCTGGGCATACTTATCCTGAACCTGAGGCGGAATCTCTCCATCATTAACAATAACATAATCGAACAGGTGAAGACCAATATGGTCATACACCGCCTGGAGATGATCGCTCACCGTATAATTATCTGTCTCGCCGGGCTGCGTCATAACATTGCAGACGAAAATTTTAATCGCCTCCGAGGCGACGATCGCCTCAGACAGCTTCGGAACGAGCAGATTTGGCAAAATACTTGTATATAAGCTCCCTGGACCGATCAATATCGCATCCGCCTGCTGAATCGCTTCCAGCGCCTCCGGCAGCGGCTCGACATGCTCCGGCTCCAGGAATATCCGCTTGATGCGGCCTCCGGCCTCCGGGATTTTGGATTCACCGGTGACAATGGTGCCATCCTCCATCTCCGCGTGCAGGATGACGGCTTCACCGGCTGCGGGGAGCACCTGTCCGCGAACAACAAAAACCCGGCTCATCTCCTTGACTGCCGTGACAAAATCTCCGTGCAAATCCGTCATGGCAGCCAGGATCAGATTGCCGAGGCTGTGGCCGGCCAGTCCCGACCCTGACTTGAAACGGTATTTCAGTATATCCGATAGCAGCGGCTCCACGTCGGCTAGCGCCGTAAGCACATTGCGAATGTCTCCGGGGGGAGGCATCTGCAGCTCGCTTCGCAATATGCCGGAGCTTCCTCCGTCATCTGCGACCGTGACAATGGCCGTTATATCGAGCGGTTTTTCCTTAAGGCCCCGAAGCATAACGGACAGCCCGGTGCCTCCGCCCATTACGACAATGCGGGGGCGCTTTCTAGCTTGCACAGCCACATCTATCACTTCCCTTAATTAATGCCGATCCCGCTCGGAATCCCGGTGGCTCACCGATACGGACTCCGTCTCGCTTACGCCCAGCATCTTGCCGAGGTACTCCGCAATCGCTACCGAACGATGCTTGCCGCCGGTGCAGCCGATGCCGATGATGACCTGGCTCTTGCCTTCCTTGCGATACTGGGGGATCAAGAAATGCAGCATATCCAGCAGTTTTGTCAGAAAAGCCTGGGTTTCCGGCCATTTCATTACGTAGTCGTACACGTCGCTGTCCTGGCCCGTGTTCGGGCGGAGCTGCTCGACGTAATGAGGGTTCGGCAGGAACCGGACGTCAAAAACCAGGTCTGCGTCAATCGGAATGCCGTATTTAAACCCGAACGACGTAATGTTGACCGACAGAATGCTGCTTTCAAGATGCGTGAAACGCGAGATGATTTTCTCCTTTAATTTGAGCGGCTTCATATTGCTCGTATCGATCACTTGTGTTGCCGAGTTTTTCAGCTCTTCGAGCATTTTCCGTT
The DNA here is from genome assembly GCF_017873605.1 of Paenibacillus lactis. Classification (GTDB taxonomy): domain Bacteria; phylum Bacillota; class Bacilli; order Paenibacillales; family Paenibacillaceae; genus Paenibacillus_AQ; species Paenibacillus_AQ lactis. The sequence continues at coordinate 35,181 of NZ_JAGGKI010000030.1, read as the reverse complement.
CCAGTCGGATCCCGTCAAGCGGCATGCCTTCCGGAGCGAGCGGATGGCGGCGACGGGTCTCCTTATAACGCTGAACGAGTACGGAATCGGTCGCATCGAGGAACAGAATTTCACAGTGAATCGTGAAGTGATCCTTAATATAATTTAGCGATTCCGACAAGGCCGTGAAGAATTCACGTCCGCGCAGGTCGATGACCAGCGCAACCTTGCCGATCTTGCCCTTGGACTGATCGATCAGTTCCGCGAATTTCGGGATGAGCACCGGGGGCAGGTTATCCACGCAGAAGAACCCAAGATCCTCCAGACTTTGCACGGCCAATGTTTTACCTGCTCCCGACATCCCGGTAATGATGATCAGGGTGGCCATCGATGATGTGTTGCTGCCTCGTTCGGCTGCTTCCAGCATCAGCTTTCCCTCCCTTATAAGTTAAAATCGAATGATGAATTAACTACGAGCGCAGGTGAAGTCCGGCAGCGCCGACGACGCCGGCATCATTGCCAAGCTCGGCCGGCACAATACGCACGCCGCGCTGCAGCGGCTCCGGTGTCAGCTTCGCGAATACCGCCTTCACCTCATCGAACAGAATGTCGCCGGCTTTGGACACGCCGCCGCCGATAATATAAGCTTCCGGGTTCAGGACGGCCGATACGGCAGCCATCGATTTGCCCAGGTAATACGCTGCGCGATTTACGATGCGGATCGCCACTTCGTCGCCCGCCTTCGCCGCGTCGAACACTTCCTTGGCCGCGATGTTCTGCACGAGCGACAGGGAGGTGCGGTCTCCGCGCTCCACGGCGTCCTTCGCCATGCGAATGATGCCGGTAGCGGAGGATACGGTCTCCAGGCAGCCCATTTTCCCGCAGCCGCATTGGATGGCTTCCAGATCAGGGACAACCGAAATATGTCCGAGCTCGCCGGCCATTCCCCCGAAGCCTTGATAAATTTTGCCGTTAATGATGATGCCGCCGCCTACGCCGGTTCCCAGGGTATAGCATACACAGTTATCAACTCCGCGGCCCGCGCCGCTCCATGCTTCTCCAAGCGCCGCTACATTCGCATCGTTGTCTATTTTGATCGGCTTGCCAAGACGCTCCTCCAAAATGGCGCGAATCGGTACATCCTTGAATCCTACATTCGGTGCCAGAATAATGATGCCTTCACGAATGTTCGTGAAGCCTGCGAATCCGGCTCCCACTCCGGCCAGCTGATCCCAGGTGTATGGCGATTCCTCCACAATGTGACGCACATATTTTTCAATGTTGTCAATTACCGTGTCAACGCCCTTTGCTGTTTCCGTAGGCCCCTCAAACTTATGCAGAAGATGCCCTTCCTCGTCGCAAATTCCGACTTTGATTGCCGTTCCGCCCAGGTCGACACCGACGTAGATCTTCTCAGACATGTTACAAGCCACCTTTTTCCTTCTATAATTTATAGATTGCTCCTACTGTACCCACTATAATTGAAGGCACCCCTGCGGTCAAGAGAAGACAAGGGGATAGAAATCCCTTATAGGCCGCAGAAAGTCGGGATGTCCAAGGTGCTCATGACCCCCTTAACAAAAACAGGCACCGTTTCATTTTTTATACCTATTGCCAGCGTCACTAACGAATTGATCGCGCCAACCCTCAAATCATCCGGTACTGGGCATGTGGGCTAAAGGCTGCAGAAATGTTGGATAGCGAAAAAAGAACACCGAATCTAACTCCGGTATTCTTACTCGCAATCAATACAGGTCGTATTTCCGCAAAACTTGGTTTTTCAGGGAAGTTTTAAACGCAAGGTCCTGCTGCTCCATAGGCATATCGGAATCATCGGTATTATCCAGGTTAAATTTACCGTTGTTCATGTTGATGATGCTGTACTGGCCGAACGTATTGTCTTTTAGAAAAAGAATGTACCTGCTGCCCTTCTTCAATTCGCGGTAATCATCCATAATGATTTTCGTCTTTTGGTTCCCGGACTCTTCTATAATGCATAACGGTTCAATGAACTCCATCATCTCGCCGATGTCTATCCCGTCCGGTTGTTTGATAACCTTCTCGATCCTCAGCTCGGTCATTGTATAGAAATCCTGGATCATTCCATCTTCAAAATATTGCGCCATATGTTCCCGATCCTCAAAATCCTTAATCGGGGAACCGATAACGATCACGTCCGCGGCTTGATCGAGTTCCTCGATCGTATCGAATGCGATATATTTGGCATCCATATTAACTGTTCCTGTTATTGGACGATCTTTATCCGGATTCCCTGCACTCGTTGCAAAGTATAAAGATGATGCAGCAAGAATAGATACAGCTACTAAAAATATCGTGCTTTTTTTGATGAGAACTTCCCCCTTCCATCTATTCTCCCCATTGGCCTTATTGCATTTCTATTGTCCGTTCTTGGTAAGAATGTCAGCCGATTGATATATAGTAGACGCTCTAAGAATGGTAAAAGTTATATGGGAAAATGTTTGGCATGAATTCCATCACTAAACCAATCGTCCAGCTGTCTCCCTGCAACATGACAAAAGTCATTTCAAACCGGTGACATCCTTTACTAACGTGCCTTTCCCGCTCCCGATATCATGGAATCATAAGATCACGATAACGAAAACGGGGGTGCGTAACCTATGATTCAACAGCTAAGCGGCGAACCAATCGTCGAGCTGAAGCAGGTGACCAAAACGTTCGGAAGCAAGAAAGCCGTGAACCGAGTATCCTTTACGATTGAGCGTGGATCCATTACGGCCATTCTCGGGCCTAACGGGGCGGGCAAATCGACCGCGATCTCCATGATGCTGGGGCTCAAGGACACAAGCGAAGGCGAGGTCCTTCTCTTCGGCCAGAGCCCGAAAGATCTCAAGGTTCGGGAAAAGATCGGGGCGATGCTCCAAGAGGTGAGCGTCATGGACGGCCTGCGAACGCGGGAGATCATCAACCTGATCCGCAGCTATTATCCGAATCCGATGACGCTCGAGGAAATCGCAGCGCTCAGCGGGCTCACTCCCGAGGAACTCGGCAAATGGGCGGTGAAAATGTCCGGCGGCCAGAAACGCAAGCTCAGCTTCGCGCTGGCTATCGCCGGCAACCCCGAGCTGCTGTTCTTCGACGAGCCGACGGTGGGTCTCGACACGTCCGCCCGCCGGCTGTTCTGGCAGACGGTCCGAGGTCTCAAGGCCCAAGGCAAGACCATTTTGTTCACCACGCATTACTTGCAGGAGGCTGACGATATAGCCGAACGCATCGTGCTCTTTCACCAAGGCCAAGTGGCGGCCGACGGTACGCCTGAAGCCATCAAATCCAAGCTTACCCGGCGAACGGTTTCCTTCATCGCGGATGCGGACGGCCAGCAGGTGATACGGCTGCTTCATGAGGTGCCGGGCGTAACGGATGTCTACGAGCAGGACGGGCGGCTCATCGCCGTCACGAGTGATACGGACACAGCGCTGGCGGCACTGTTCCGTGCCGGACTCACCGTTCGCGATATCCGGATCGATCAGGGCAGTCTGGATGAAGCATTCGATCAGTTAACGATGAGTCAAGGGGAGGCGGGTTAACATGAAAAACCTGAAGTTGATTACGATTCAATGCCGGATGGAGCTGCTGCGGATGATTCGCAATCCGTACTATATATTCTGGTCTTTGGCCATGCCGATCTTGTTCTATTTCATCTTCACCCGCATCGTGGATACCGGCGCAGCCGAGGCTGGCCAGTGGCAGGCGCATTACCTCATGTCGATGACCTCCTTCAGCGTCATGGGCACGGCCATTATGTCGCTTGGCATCCGGCTCGTTCAGGAGCGGGTGCAGGGGTGGTCGATCTATATGCGGGTAACGCCGCTTCCGGGCAGCGTCTATTTCTTCGGCAAAATGTTCGTGCAGGCGATCATGCACCTGCTCTGCATCGTTGTTATTTTCACTGCCGGCTATCTCATCAACGGCGTCTCGCTCTCCTTCTGGCAGTGGCTGTTCAGCGGATTGTGGATCCTTATCGCCTCCATTCCTTTCCTCGCGCTCGGTACGCTGATTGGAGCCATGAGGCGCGTCGATACGGCCAGCGGCGTCAGCAACGGCATTTATCTGGCGCTGGCCGTGACCGGCGGCATGTGGTTCCCGATCGAGGCCATGCCAGGCTTCATGCAAGCGATCGGCAAGTGGATGCCTTCCTACCATTTCGGCGGCGGGGCATGGGCCATTACGCGCGGCGAGGCACCAGGCTGGGATCACATCCTGATTTTGACGGGATATTTGCTCGTATTTATGATACTATCCACCTATATTCGGAAAAAACAACAAGCCGATTAAGGGGATGAGTGTGATGGATATATGAGAGGACAAAGATTCGAGGTGTTTCCGCGCCACATGGGATTCTTCCCCTATCTGTGGCTGGTGTATGTAATATTGCCGATCTACAACATGTTCAAATTCGATTCGTGGAAAATGGGCATCGGCTTCTTCCTGCTAGCGGTATTTCTTTTTACGTACCGTCAGCTGTATTTTGAAGTAGAGAAGCGATCGTTTATGTATTGGCTGTTAGTCCAGCTTGCCGTCATCTTCATCTTGTCCACCTGGTATCACCCTACCTTTATGTATATGGGCTTCTTCTCCGCCAACTTCATCGGCTGGTACATTGATGACCGCCGATTCAAAACGGCTATGCTGATCTTCTTCCTTGTCGAAGCGATCCCGCTGGCGCTCTATGCACCAACGCTCGAAACCGCCGATCTCTTGGTGCTCATTCCATTCTTCTTGATCATGCTGCTGTCGCCGCTCGGCTTCCGTTCTCTGAGCAGGCGGCAGAAGCTGGAACAGGAGCTTGCGAAAGCCAATGAGCAAATCCGCAATTTGATTAAAGGCGAAGAACGGATGCGCATCGCCCGCGACCTTCATGACACGCTTGGCCATACGCTGTCGCTCATCACGCTAAAGAGCCAGCTCGTGGAGAAGCTGGTGACGAAGGACCCGATGAAGGCCCAGGCGGAAGCGCGCGAAATCCAGAATACGTCCCGTGCGGCCTTGCGCCAGGTGCGCGAGCTTGTCGCTGAAATGCGGACAGCCACGCTCCCCGAAGAAATCCGGGATGCCCGCATGATTCTGGACAGCGCCGGGATTGAGCTGGTTTGTGAAGGAAATGAGCGGCTGGAAGGAATTCCGGATCTGGCTCATAATATTCTCAGCCTCTGCCTGCGCGAGTCCGTAACGAATGTGGTGAAGCATAGCAAGGCCAGCCAATGCCGGATTCGGATGGAAACGCTGGAGAATGAGTGGCGGATGATCGTCGCCGATAATGGGGTTGGTCTCCCGAACGACAGTCCGCTTCCCGCTGAGGGGAGCAACGGCCTGAAAGGAATGGCTGAACGGCTGTCGTTGATCGGAGGGACGATCGAAGCCCGCTCTAACCAAGGAACGATCATTACCATTCGCGTACCGATCGTCATCAAGAACGAGAACCGGAAGGAGGAGGATACACATGAGCATCCGAGTGGTGATCGCCGAGGATCAGCGCATGCTTCGGGGCGCACTGGCTTCTTTGCTAGATTTTGAGGAGGATATCGATGTGATTGGGCAAGCAGGCAATGGAGATGAGGCTCTGTCTCTGATTGCAGCCCACCGTCCCGATATTTGCCTGCTGGATATCGAGATGCCGGTTCGCAGCGGCCTGGAGGTGGCTGAGGAGATCAAGCGTCTTGGCTATGAATGCCGGGTCATCATCCTGACCACCTTCGCAAGGCCGGGCTATTTCGAGAGGGCGGTCCAAGCAGGCGTTCAAGGATACTTGCTGAAGGATGAGCCGAGCGAGCGGCTGGCGGAAGCGATCCGCCGCGTCATGGACGGCCGCCGGGAGGTTTCGCCCGAGCTTGTCTTCGGGACGATGCGAGATGCGAACCCGCTTACGGAACGTGAACGGGAGGTGCTCCGTCTGGCTGCCGGCGGAAGCAGTTCGAGCGAGATTGCCGCCAAGCTGCATCTATCCTACGGCACGGTCCGCAACTACATGTCTGAAATCTTGAGCAAGCTGGGGGCGAAGAATCGAATCGAGGCGATTACGACTGCGGAGGAAAAGGGATGGATTTGAAGGAATTCTGCCGGGCCGCGTTGGTTCCTGAGTCTGAACGTTGCTCTTCGCCAAAAGACCTCTTGCGTGGAACTTTCGTCCTACCCGTCTCCCCGCCAATTCTCCACCGGTTGTCCTGGGTTCTGTCCCTTCGAAGGCAGCGGCAGCGGTCAGCGCCTTTGATGCCTGCACGTCCTCTCCTATCCTACGAGTGGAAGGCTTGGCTAGACCCCTATTTTAGATTTAGTGAATACTATCACATTCATATCAATGATTGGAAAGGGGCACCATTGACGCCAAGTTCAATTCGGGGGCATGGAGCCCCCAGTAGTATGCTGTTTATAACTCGCACGAGTGCTGCACCTACGATTTATTTTTAAAATGGAGGACGATATTGCCTATCCCGCCTAGCGCGAACAGCAGCGACACGAGGCCGAATCCCCACTTCCATGAGCTGCGGTCGGTGATAATCACCACGACCAAAAAGGCTATCGCCGCTAAAAAATTCAACATGGCTACGATCAAAAACTCTTTTTTCTTCATCCTTCAACCTCTACAATCTGACAGGATTTTTCCATGGCTTCAAACCGGATCATACCATATTCCAAAAGAAAAATGTCTCTCGACGTACTCACAGAATACAGACCGCGTTAAACGGTTAGTTTTTCTTACGGTATCGGGCAGCAGATCCTCCGAAGTAATTATTGTCTGATATCTTCAAAAATACGTATAGCCTGCACACTTCCGGCTACGGAACGAAGAGAACCTTCTGCTCGGTCCATGGAGCATGCTCAAATGCCTTCGCGATGCCTTCTTGTTTAATCTGCGCTTTCCGCACATGCTTATTCTTAAGGCACAACCGGCCACTCCCGCTCGAACAGAAACGGGCTCAGCCTGATCTCTTCGCCGCCCAGCCATTCAGCCGCAACCCGCTGTCCATCCACGGACATATCAAAGCCATCCCTGAACCACGGATGCTCCTCTTCCTTGGTCGCGCCGGGAGCGTTCATGCATACATAAAGCGAGAGATCATCGCACAGCTGAAGCAGCGCAAACTGCCGTTGGATTGTCTCCTCATCCGGAAAAGGATGCTGACTCTTCAGCCTCTCCTGGCGCTCCAGCTCCGCATGATAAAACTCCACGAAGGGCGCTTCGGTCGCATTTTTCATAAACGACGCATAATGAAGGCTGCATAAGTACCCTGCATAGGGGCTCATCGCTTCCGTTTCGTCAACCCCCTTGGCATACATCAGCAATTTCGGCAATGTCGGATAATCAACAAAAGTAAAGGGTACCCCGACCGCATCATCCAGATGGGCGTATCATCCATTGGCAGCCAGGCCCGATCATGCTCGGCGATTGCGAGCAGCACTTCTTCCACTACCGTTTCATCCAGGAACAGCTCTTTCCGGAAGCCCCGGGCAACGTCCCCGGAGAACCGGCCATGGTCGTCCTGAGTTGTCATCACAAACGCATCTTCCGTCTCCCGAATGATCACTGGATCCACTCCCTCTTTCCTTTGGTCACTACTCAAGATATGCTTTCCGCTTCAGAACGGCAATAATATCATTGGACTGGCCCTGATACATGCTTGTATCGAAGCACGACACCAATTCCCAACCGTCGATCCCGTAGCTGTTCAGCAAATCCTCGAATTCCTCCTCATCAACCTTGCCCCCGAGAAATCCCCGTGTCTTAAATTTCAAAGTTTTATACTCCCATTTATCCATGAAACGTCACTCCTGTATGTTGTTCTTCAAGGCTTCCATCAAATCCGCTTTGACATGTGTGGTTCGCGAGTACGGATCTCTCCCTTGTATGCGAGAATTCACCGTGGTGCTATTCACCTTATGTTATCATACAATAGATCGTTTTTGATGAATTTTCCAAGAGGAGATGAGGCTTTGAAGATATTCCGCTTTGACATGGACGCCGGACGCCCGATTTCCGTATACGGCAGCCAGCATCTGATTATGTCGAAAATACTCATGAGTCAAGCAGCCATCCCCATTCACCACATCGGCTGCATGCACATCGGCGCCGGGGGCGTGGTCGGAGAGCATCCGGCATCGTCGGACCAATTGTTTATCGTTGTTGAAGGAGAAGGCTGGGTTACCGCCAATCATGGACCGAGAACGAAGGTGATTGCTGGACAGGCCGTGCTGTGGAAAAAAGGGGAGTGGCATGAATCCGGCTCCGAGCTAGGCATGACCGTCATCGTTGTTGAAGGGCCCTTGATTGAGCCCGATATGCCCGAAGCTGACGTTTATATAGGTTGAATAATTGATTTCCATACTTTCGACCGCTATTGATATAGCATCCGGCTGCCCCTGCTGAACCTACCGGTTGGCCGACATAAATATAAAAGCCGGTGTCTTGGGCTTACGCTTATACACCGGCCGTACTTCTTGATCTGTCCTTCATGGACGATTTCATTGGATTTGTTTGCTTCTTCAGCCGACCTGAATCTCCATCCCCGGCTCCTGCCGCATGCCATGGTATGAATCGAGTGCAGGCACAATGGCCAATATCGATAATATCCTTGGCTTTATCGAGCCTCTTCTTGAAAGAAGTAACGATCAGACAGTATTCCCTTCGCTTCGCCCCGCCGCAGGCTGTCTTTTCTCCGCGATCACCTGTCTGGTTCCGCTCTTCGCCTCATGCAGCAGCGTCCGTTCATGGTTGAAGAGACACCGCAGCAGATGGACCATGACAACCCCGTCGATCAGCAGCATTCCCATGACATACAAGGCATACAGAAAGCCAGAGCCCGGGAAGCTCAGCGTTATCAGCAGGGCATGAATGCCGCCCCACACGACGTACAGCAGCCCATTCCGGATAATGATCTCCTTCAGCTTCAGATGTTCGCCCTGCCCTTGGATGCGAATCCGTACGATCCATTTGCCTACCGTCTGCCCCTCCAGCATATACGGAATTACGATATAGTACAGAATGACAACGATGAAATACGCGGCCTTCACGTTCAGCACCACGGACATAATCCCGATGACCGGCAACGTAATCATCGCATCGATGCCAAAAGCGATTGCTCTTCTTGTATAGCTGACCCGCTTCTTGGACAGGTCCACCTTCTCATCCAACCGATCCATCCGCGGCAGATGGTTCTTCATCCAATCGGCCAGCACGAAGCCGACCATCCCGCCGAGCGTGTTGGTCAGCAGGTCATCTACATCAAACAGCCGATAAGGGTGGTCATAGAAGCCGTAGATTCCGGTAACCTGGGTTACCTCAAAGAACAGCGACAGACCGAATGAAGCGACCAGGCACGTAAGCCAATTCACCCGGGCATAATAACGGAGGAACATGCCGAACGGCACGACCAGCAGGATGTTGAACACCACCTGCAGAAAAGCCCGTTCCTTGATCAAGTGGATATACGTCCCCGGCTCCGACAGAACCACCTGGGTTTCCTTCACAATATCGTGAATAAAATTGAGCGGAATCCACTGGATCACCGAGGACACGTCCATCGGTGCATTATGTCGAGATGCCGGCAGCGGGAGCAGCACGAGGTACACCGCATTGAGCAGATAGAGCAGGAACAGATACAGAAGAAACCCGCGAAATTTATTGAAATAGCCATACTTGCGGTATTGCACGATCAGAAACGGGACCGCACACAGCAAGGCTGCTATGGGAAAAGTCAAAAATGCATACGATATCGGGAACAAATACGCCTCCAGCACGCCCCGTTCACTCCCTTCATGATGTTTCTATTTATAGTTTACAAGGTCCAGGTTAAATCGGGGGAGCGCCTTCGTTTAAAAAAGGGTTAAAATCCACCAGCTCCGTCCCTTCTCCTTCTTGGAGATGGACGGTTCTTGGACAGGTATAGACCTCACCGTTTACGGGGAACCCTGCCGAAGCCGATTGAGGGTGGAAGGGTCAGCAGGAACTGTTCGCGTCCACTCCCCCAGTCTATGGTGAGGATCAGTTCCTTATCAGGATCCATCATATCGAGCAAAGAACTATAGTCCAAGGTGGAGAGGGTTTCTTTCATGCCGGCATAGTCCGTCCCCGCAATGATCTCGCCTTCCGAGAAGCGTCCTTTTCGATCCTCCAGCCGGTAGGTAATTCTACCGCTGCCTAGCGGCGCCTTCCCGACATACTGAAGCTTTAATTTCCCGCCAAGCTCGTCCTGAAATACGGTCTGCTTCGCATTAACCTTATCCTTATGCGTAACGGTATAGTCCGCCTTCCACGCCGCACCTTTGCCGGCAAACTGCATCGTTTTCGTTCGATTCATGCCCGCACCTTCTTTAACCTTGTGATCAGTACGTAGCTATAACGCAGTTTCGGGGTAAAAGGTTTGGGGTTATCGTAACCGAATTCTCCAAACCTGCTTCCTATCCGAGCCGGACTCCTTTAGCCGAAAAAACAAGCGTCTTCGGTTAGCCCGGGACGCTTGTTCAAGCTTGTTCTAACTTGTTATAGATTGTTAAAGCTTTCTAGTTCAGAAGCCGCTGGATTTTAGCGAACACAGTCCATATATGGCATTTTCGTTGCCTCACGTCCTTGCCTCTTCCTTATGATGGCCATGCAGCACCTGCTGAGCCTCATCCAAGGTTGTGCAAATGTAATCGGGCTCGATCCCTTCCGCCTGCGGTTTGCCCAGCCGGTTGAGCCACATCGCCCCAATGTCCAGGCTCTGCGCACCCCGGATGTCGCTCGTTAAAGAATCGCCGATATGGATCACTTCGTCTGCTTTTAACCGGTACTGCATGAATGCCTCCCGGAATAACTCCGGCCTCGGCTTGTACGATCGTACATCCTCGCTCGTAAGGATTCCTTGTACTTGAATGCCGTGATAGGTGACGGCAGACTCAATGTCCGACCTGTCGATATTCGACAAGATAAACACGGGCGTTCCGGTTCGCTGGAGCGACTCCAGGAAAGGCTTCGTATCCGGGTACAGCCTCGGCCTAATCCAATGCTCGAATTGAAGCTCGATGATTTCCTCTGCCCTCGCGCTTGATCCGAAGTGCCTGATCGTCTCGGCAAGCGACTCTATGCCAATCGTCCGCTGGGATTTAAAGCCTTCCCCATGGCTGCTGCGGAAGATGCGCGAAAACTCGCTCCACCAGTATCGTCCGATTTCCCGAAGCGTGCATTCGATCGAAGCGCTCTCCCGAATCTGTTCGCAGATCAAGGGAATGATATCGTCATCTTCATGAACCAGCGTACCGTAAAAATCAAGAAATACCGCGCGATACTTCACTTCACAGCTTCCCTTCTCCCATGATCTTTCGAGCCTTAAGGGTTCCGCAGCAAGCCCAATGCCTCCTCTGCCTGAATGGACCTTGATAGGGCTGATGCCGCCCGCCCTCATTTTTATACGACGTCCGCTACCATTGTAATGGATGTGCCAACCTCTTGAAACCCAAAGCGACTATATAATTTCACTGCTGCCGTATTCTCCGGCGCTACACTTAGGGATAACCGGGAGATGCCTCTGGATTTCGCTCCTTGAAGCAACGCCGTCATCAGCGCCGTTCCAATCCCTTGTCCCCTGCTCTCCGGCAGCAGGGCCATGCCAAGCTCCGGAATTTCGTCACTGACGTAGCCGAATCCTTTGTTCGCCTCGTCAAAATACCGCAGGGTAATCGAGCCAATCGGCTTTCCTTCCCCGTTGGTCGCGATATATCCCAGATCGCCCTCTCGGCCCCAGCCCTCCACATATTTCCTCATGAAGGGTTCGTTGAGGATATCCCTGCTAAAGGGCTCCGCCCCATCAGGCACATACAGGGATTCGTACAGCATATCCCAAAGGAAGGGCTCGTCCTGTGCTGTCGCCACTCGAATGTTATACGAATTTAATGAAGTCATGAAAAATCCACCTCCCTTGCTATCCCGCACTTTAGTCTCTGGATCTATAAAAAACGGTCGAAATATCACCGGATACATCTTCCTGCTTATCGTCGGTTGAGAACGAAAAGCTTAGGTAATATGGAAACGACACAAGCCTGCCCCATAGCTGGTGCTGCCATGAGAACAAACGAAGCCGGATCTGTCGTTTATAAAAGGCGTCTCCAATAGACGCCTTCCGGATCCTGTATACATATTGGCGGTTTATACCGCCCGATCCTGCTGCAGCGGCGGTAAAAATCAATTATAGCCAAACTAAGATGACGTAAGGCTCCTGCTAATAGGGAACCCCTTCAAAGTACACCACCTGTGCCAACCGAATATGCAGCGCCTTGTTATCCCCGACGGTCAGCTGGATATGGTCTGCGGCGACCCCGGAGAGGATGCCCTCTACTTTTCCCGCTGTCGTTACGACGGTAATTTTGGCCCCTTTATGCTTGAGCAGATGGTCCATAAACATTGGCTCTACAAGGGTTACGTAATTGACATGCTGCGGAACAGCCAATGTTCGCGGTGCATGGTACCCAGTAGTCGTGGGGGGGGCAGAATAGAAGCTGCTCGGCGAATATCCGGTCGGCGGCGGGTATCCGTAAAATCCATAGTTGTTCAAGCGCAAGTCCTCCCTTGTCATAAATCATCCTATACCTTATGTATGAGCGAATTCGGATCGCTATGTTTATCCTGGGGCATTTTTCGAGGGAATCCGCTCAGGTGCAAGAGTTAGCGCCTTTCCCGATTCCCATTTGCAGCCGAGTGTGGAGGCGCTAATTGGTATTCTTACCGCGTGCCTCTCCCGACGCGTGATTTAATGATCACTGCTGGTACGATGATCAGCATCGACGTTCGGACGACAAGCCATGCGCTTGCTCCACTCGCACAAGAAGCCACGGGGCGGGCGCTGCTTGCATGAGAAGCGTGAGCGAGCCCTTTTTTGTGATAAAATAGCAAACATAATGCTTCGATTTCGAGATTGGAAGTGGAAGATGAAAGGAGACGACGCTATGAACATCCGACGGCTTATTTCTGGTGAAACGCCTCCCATGGATCTGCTGCTGCTCGCGGACCCTTCAAAGCGCCTGGTGGAGGACTATATCCATCGGGGACATTGCTACGTCGGCGAAGTCGATTCCGCAGTTATCGGCGTATATGTTCTGCTGCCTACGCGGCCCGATACCGTCGAACTCGTCAATGTCGCCGTAGCGGAAGAGCGGCACGGCCAAGGCTTCGGCAAGCAGCTGGTCAACCATGCGGTCAGTCAGGCTAAAGAGCTCGGATTCGCCACCATTGAGGTCGGTACAGGAAGCACCGGTGTCGCCCAGCTCGCATTGTACCAAAAGTGCGGCTTCCGCATGACGGAGATCGACCGGGATTTTTTCGTCCGGCATTATGAAGAAGAGATTTACGAGAACGGGATGCGGCTGCGGGATATGGTACGGCTATCCCAGGATCTATAAACTCCTAAGAACTCCGGCAGGATAGGCACCTTCCTCCGCGTGATTGAATAGGCTATCACATATTTCATCACATGGAGGAGACAAGAGAGGATATGAAGCATAATCCCAAGCATCTGGCGTGGCATGAGACGCTCGAGATGCACGAATTAACGGCCTTCCAAGCTAACAACCTGATGGGGTTCAAGATGGCGCTCGGCGATATTCAAGACCCGCAGCTGCACAGCCTGTACATCGAGGCGATCCAAGGCGTGGAAAACAACCTGAAAGAGCTGCTTCACTATTTCCCGGAAGCCCCTGTCGGCACCCGCAAGCTGTCCGAGGCTGATTTGACCGCCTATTATGCCGGCCATCTGCTCGGCTTCGCCAAAACGTCGGTCCGCAATTACGCGATCGCCATTACCGAAACCGCGACCCCAAGCCTTCGCGAGACGCTGCAGAAGCAGCTGAACAAAGCGATTGAGCTGCACGGGAAAGTGTACTACTTCATGTATGAACGGGGCTTGTACCCTTCCTACAATCTGAAGCAGCTGCTTTCGAACGACGTCAAGAACGCCAATAAAGCGATCAGCTTGTAGTTGGAGTTCCGGCCGGCTCGGCTTTACTCTACCCTGCCTGGCCCGGACCCCTTCTCACGGCTTTCATCGGACATTGGAAGTGCGGCGGTTAACGGGTTACGTTAAGGTCCAACTGCAAGTTTGTTCAGGCAATGACTTACGGATGGATCCACAAGTTTGAGATCCGCATCATGCACAACAAAGCCCCCGGCTTCGGCTGCCCCGGACATGGCGACTTGTCGTCGACATCCGTAAGGCGCTGTAAGCTCGGGGGCTTCTTCGAACTTCCTGCTGTTTGAACAACCTCTATTATGGGTTGAGCGTTTCGCTCCAGTCATGCACCATATGGCCTTCGAGGAATTTCTCGCAGTCCATCGCAGCCATACAACCAGTGCCTGCTGCGGTGATTGCTTGACGATACCGCGTATCCTGCACGTCGCCGCAGGCAAATACGCCTGGAATATTCGTCTCGGTCGTGCCTGGCTTAACCAGGATATAGCCGGTCGGATCCGTTGTAATCTGACCGCCGAGGAAGCCGGTATTCGGGGTATGGCCGATCGCCACGAACACGCCTTCGGCTTCGATCAGCTCTTCTTCGCCGGTCTCATTGTTTCTTACCTTCAGGCCTTTCACGCCCGTTTCGCTGGTCACGACTTCTAGCGGCGTACGGTCGAGTGCCCATTCGATCTTCTGGTTCTCCCGGGCGCGATCCTGCATAATCTTCGAAGCGCGCAGCTCCGTACGGCGATGAACCACCGTAACGCTGGAAGCAAAGCGCGTCAGGAAGCTCGCTTCCTCCATTGCGGAGTCGCCGCCGCCGATGACGATGATCTTTTTGCCGCGGAAGAAGAAGCCGTCGCAAGTCGCGCAGGTGCTTACCCCACGGCCTACATTCTCCTGTTCGCCCGGAATGCCCAGATATTTGGCGGATGCGCCGGTAGATATAATGACCGACTCTGCCAGAAGCTGACCCATTCCTTCAACGTTCACCTTGAACGGCCGCTCGGAGAAATCAACGGACTCCACCCAAGCGCTCTTGAATTCGGCTCCGAAGCGCTCCGCCTGCTGGCGCATATTGTCCATAAGCTCCGGACCCATGATACCTTGCGGGAACCCTGGGAAGTTCTCAACTTCGGTCGTGGTTGTCAGCTGCCCGCCGGGCTGCATGCCCTCGATGACGAGCGGCTTCAGGTTTGCGCGTGCCAAGTAGATGGCTGCCGTCAATCCGGCAGGCCCGGTTCCGATTACGATGGATTTATACATAGATACAGCCTCCTAGTATATAGGGTGATTGAATGCTTCTACATCCTATTCATGACTTAACCGCGATTCCATGATGCAACAGGAACGCTTGCCTATCCTCTGATCCATTGATTCGCTAACCCATACTTAAATATTCTCTGTAAATGGGCGGAAATTATGATCCGATTGCGCCTCGTCCCCGCAAACACTGTTAATTTGACGTGCATACCGGCTGACCGTCGAAGGCGAAATCCCGTAACGGACGGCAACCTCCTCGTAGGTCAGATTGCGTCCGCGCTTCTTCGCGGTCCAATATTCCAGCGCCGCCGCCCAGCCCTCTACGTTTCGGATGTTCGGGATGTCCGGATACAGACGGCTGAGAAAGTCGGTCCAAAGATTCTCCATCTCTTTCTTCAAGAAGGCATCGGACCGCATGTCCATCGCCTGCTCCGCTCTCTCCAGAACTGCCTTCCAGGAAGGCAGCCAGTCGGGCAGCACCTCCCGGGTTTTGACCGGAGCGCCGTCGCGGTCTTCCCTGCGGTCCGCAATCCGGTTGCTTGCCGACTCCATATGCTGCAGCACAAGGCGGGCAGCCGTCTTCAGCTCCGCTTTCTCCCCAGGCTCCTGAAGGAAGGATTGCAGCGCATGCTGCACCTCTTCATCGGCAATCAGCTCGAGCGTACGGATAACCTGCAGCTTCGTCTGCGGATCACCATGCCGGAGCGCCCAGAAGAATGAAGAACGGATCAGCGGATTCTGCTTCGCTTCCTCGGTCAATTGATCCCCATCCTGCTCCCACCGTCTGAACTGCTCCTCAAACGGCAAGTGATAGTGATAGCTGACCTTCATTTGATCGGTTCCCGTCTCCTTGCGCTTCTGGAGCTGAGCCAGGTAGAAATCGGGAATGACCGACTCGGGATCAAGCATCGCGGCATGGCGCCAGTATTGCTCCGCCTTCTCGTAACGGCCGATATTGCAGGCAGCCACGGCGGTATAATGATACACGCTTGGATCGGAACTAAATTCTTCATGCTTCAGCAGCCGCCGGAAATGGCCGTATGCCACCTCATGCTGCCCAAGAATGCCCATCGTCGTTGCCAGCTTGAATACATGCTCCAGGTGAAACGGCACCGTGATGCGCAGCATGTCCATCAGACGGTCGCGCTGCTCCACGTCTCCCTCATGCTGATAGAAGATCGCCAGGTTGCACAAGCCGTGCAGATTCCCCGGCTCCTGATCCAGCACCTCGCCGATCGTCCGTTTCGCCGAATCGAATCGTCCCATATAATAATAGGCAAGCGCCAGATTGTTGCGCGCGGCAAGGAAATCCGGATGCTCCTTCACAATCTCCTCCAGCTGCTTCACCGCCTGCGCGAATTTGCCCTCTTCCAGCAAAGCGCGGGCATGCTCATGCTCAACGACGCCTTCCCGGCTCTTGATGCGGTTCAGCTTGGCAGGACGATTGAGCTCATACTGCAGCAGCTCCATCATCTCCTCCGCCTCATCCAGAAACTGCCCGTTCGGGTCTTCTTCCAGATAAGTGACCAGCGCTTCCTCCGCTTTCTCAAACTGCTCCATATTGGCATAGTTGTTGGCCATATAGAAAAAGCATTCCGTCATCGACGGATCGACCTGCTCCAAAATGTGGGCGAGCACCTCGTTCGAAGCTTTATAATCTCCCGTCTCTGATAATATACCCGCCATATTGCAATGATTCACCGGATTATCCGGTTCATATTCAACAGCTTTGCGAAAATATTTAAGCGCCTTGTCATATTGGTAACGATCCAGCGAGCGAACCGCCCGATCGAAGAAAAAGTTCGCATTCATTTCGATAGATATAATGTTGTTAGGGTCACTCGACCCGTATGGATTTCCATTCACGAAAAGCAAGGCACCTCCTTTTAACTTGCTCCTCTATCCAGAACAGTATAACACAAGTTACAACATCATTTGCAGAAAAAAGACACCAGCTTACACACCGGCGTCTTTGAATAAAGTGGCGATGGATCCGCCCTCAAGTATAATTTGGGTAGCCTGCGCCAGCATCGGCGCAACCGACAGTACTTTCAGCCGCATCCGGCAGTGATGCTCCGGCAGCACGATCGAATCCGTTACGACAATTTCTGCAATATGGCCATGATCCAGCCGGTCCAGCGCTTCGCCGGAGAATAGGCCGTGCGTCGCGCAGACGATCGCATCCTTCGCCCCGCGCTCCTTAAGTCCCTCCACGACCTGGACGATGGTGGTGCCGGTATCGATCAGATCCTCGATGATGATAGGCGTGCGGCCGGCCACATCGCCGATCACGTGCGTAATGACCGACTCGTTATGGGCCGGCCGCTGTTTGATCATGATCGCGAATGGGGATCCCAGCCTGCTCGCCAGCTTCTCCGCCGTTTTCGCCCGGCCTGCGTCCGGGGACACGATAACCGGCTGCTCGATGTTCTTCGTCTTCAAATACTCCGTAATGAGATCCAGCGCTGTCAGATGATCCACCGGAATATTGAAGAAGCCCTGGATGGCCGGCGCATGCAGATCGATCGTAATCACCCGGTTCGCCCCGGCTGTCGTCAGCACATCAGCCACCATCTTAGCGGAGATCGGCTCACGCGGAGCCGACTTGCGCTCCTGTCTCGCATACCCGTAGTAGGGTACGATAATATTGATTGTTCTTGCCGAAGCCCGCTTGGCCGCATCGATCATGACCAGCAGCTCAACGAACATTTCATTGATAGGCTGGGAAAAAGACTGCAGGAGAAACACATCGCAATTGCGGATGCTCTCCTCGTAGTGAACGTAGATTTCGCCGCTCTGGAAGCGGGAAATTTTAATCTTACCCAGCTCCACGCCCAGCTGCCGGCTGATGCTTTCGGCTAGCTGCGGATTGGACGTTCCGGCGAACAATCGAAGGGTACGATACATGGGGACCTCCTGACACAATAAATGGTTTAGGCGCATGCTGCACACCCGTCGATTAGGAAAGCGCTGTCGCGAAATCAGGCTGCCCCCTCCCCGCAAGGCCCGCACCTCGCGAGCATCGGGGAGGAGAACAGCCGTCCGTACGAGCATGTCCCGATCAATATCTATATATCTTATTATACATCGTTTTCTTCATCATTCAAAAAATGACCATCCAAAGGCACCATCTCCCGCTTTCGCCCGCGGAAGGTCGCAATGCGCCGTACCCCCAGATCAGCCAGCAGCGCCCGTGCCTTATCCAGATGCTCCCCGAGCTTCCCGGGCTGGTGCGCATCCGAGCCGAGCGTCAGCGGAATGCCAAGCGCAATCGCTTCCTCCAGCATACGGCGGCTCGGAAACATCTCCTCGCAGGCCTTGGATAGGCCGGAAGCATTCAGCTCTATCGCCTTGCCGCTTTTGGCGACGGCTGCAAGCGCAGCGTTTTCCAGAGCGATCACTTCGTCCGCCTGCTCCTTGCCCGGTCCGTAGCCGAACCGTTTGATCACATCCAGGTGGCCCATAATATCATAGAATCCGGTCGCTGCGGCCTTCTGCACCGCATCGTAATATTGGCGGTACACCTCGAGCGGGTCCTTCCCTTCCCAGCCTTGGGTCTGGCGATAATCCGTGATGTCCCACTCGCCCAGGAAGTGAACCGAACCGATGACATAATCCCAAGGATACTCGGCGATGATCCGTTCGATCTGCTCCTCATAGCCTTCGATATAGTCCCCTTCCAGTCCGATCCGGATATCGATCTGGCCTTGGTAACGGTCCTTTAGGAGGAGGCACTCCTCTACGTATCGGGGGAGCTCCTCCATGGGCATCGCCATTTCGGGATAATAGGAAGCAGGGTCAACGTGAATGAGCGGCATATGATCCGATAAGCCAAGCTGATCGTAGCCAAGCTCAATCGCACGCTGCACATATTCTTCGAGTCGCCCCTCCGCATGTCCGCAGCGGACATGGTGCGTATGATAATCGATATGCATCGATACTCCCCCCTAATCGCGGCGCGGACGTTCGTGACGGCGGCTCAGCTCGGCCATGATCTCATCAAGCGGAAGCTTCCGCTCCTGCAGAAGAACCAACAGGTGGTAGATGAGATCGCTGACCTCCAGCTTCAGCTCGGCGTTATCCTTATTTTTGGCAGCGATGATCGTTTCGGAGGCTTCCTCGCCGACCTTCTTCAGGATTTTATCGACGCCTTTATCGAATAGATAGGTCGTATAGGCACCCTCCGGCCGTTCCACCTCACGCTGCGCGATGACTTCTTCCAGCTCGGCCAGCACGGCGAACCGGTCACTAGCAGCTGCCTGTCTGTCAGTATGGCCTTGTGTCGTGTCTCCGGCCTTTATCTCCCGATAGAAGCAGCTCGTTTCCCCGGTATGACAGGCGGGCCCTTTCGGTTCCACCTGCACCAGCAGCGTGTCCCCGTCACAGTCATAGGCTATCGAGACCACCGCTTGAGTATTGCCCGAAGTGGCGCCCTTATGCCATAGTTCCCCGCGGGAACGGCTCCAGAACCAGGTTTCGCCGCTCTCCAGCGTCCGCTTGAGCGATTCCCGGTTCATATAAGCCATCATCAGCACCTGCTTGCTGCTTGCATCCTGCACGATCGCCGGCACCAAGCCGGCCGCATCCCAGCGAATATATTCGCTTGCCTGCTCCAGGATCAGATCCTTTCCTATATCCTCGCTCACCGTACATTCACTCCTTTTACTCTAAGCTGCCCTTTCAAATCGGGAATGGAAATTTCTTTATAGTGAAAAATGGTTGCCGCCAGCCCGGCATCGGCTTTGCCCTTCGTAAACACATCGTAGAAGTGCTCCTCGTCACCCGCACCGCCGGAGGCGATAACCGGAATCCGAACAGCCGATGATACGGCTGAGGTTAAGGCCAGATCGAAGCCGTCCTTCGTTCCGTCCGCGTCCATGCTCGTCAGCAAAATTTCGCCTGCCCCTAAGGATTCCGCCTGCTTCACCCAATCCAGCGCCTTGATACCGGTTGGCGTTCGGCCGCCGTGCGTGTAGACCTCCCATTCGTCCCAGTCCTCGTTGTACTTGGCGTCGACCGCCACCACGATACACTGGGAGCCGAATTTGCGTGCCCCTGCCGAGATCAGCTCCGGCTGCTTAACCGCCGCCGTGTTAATCCCGATTTTGTCCGCACCTGCGCGAAGGATCCGCTTCATATCATCCACGGAGGAGATGCCGCCGCCAACCGTAAACGGAATCGCGATTTCCCCGGCCGTCCGCCGCACGACCTCTTCCATCGTCGCCCGCCCCTCCACCGAGGCCGAAATGTCCAGGAACACCAGCTCATCTGCACCTTCGCGATCATACAGCGCTGCGAGCTCCACAGGATCTCCCGCATCGCGGAGATTTACAAAGTTAACGCCTTTTACTACCCGCCCGTCCTTTACGTCCAGGCAAGGGATAATCCGTTTTGCCAGCATGGTTTCGTCTCCTCCCCCTGTTAACCAACATATGATCGATACCATGGCGTTCGAATCCCTATGAACCGATCACCCATCAGGACCACTTGGCTTTTACTTTTGAGCAAAATCCAACGAATCCCTCCATCATCCTGCAGCGCGGGCCTTACCCGATTCGCTGAACCGCCTCGGCCAGGTCAATATGGCCCGTATACAGCGCTTTGCCGACAATGGCACCGCCAACGCCGTCTTCGCGGTGTGCGCTCAGCGCCAGCAAATCCTCAAGCCGGGTTACGCCTCCCGAGGCAATGACCGAACGTCCGCTTGCTTTAGCCAGCGCTACAATGGCCTCCACGTTCGGGCCCTGCATCATCCCGTCGCGGGAAATATCCGTGAAGATGAATGTCTCGGCGCCTTTGGCTGCCAGCTCCTTCGCTAATACTTCGGCCTGCACCTCGGAGGTTTCGAGCCAGCCCCGTGTTGCGACATATCCGTTCCGGGCGTCGATTCCGATCGCGACCTTGTCGCCGTACCGGCCGAGCACCTCCTCTGTGAAAGCGCGGTCCTCAATCGCTGCCGTACCGATGATCACCCGGCTGACGCCGAGTCCGAGCAGCCGCTCCACATCCGCCAAGGTTCTAAGGCCGCCGCCGACTTGAACCGGCACATTGACGCTCGACGCAATGCTTCCGATAATCTCATCATTGACCGGATGGCCGGCTTTAGCTCCGTCCAAATCGACGAGGTGGATGAACGATCCGCCCTGTGACTCCCAAGACTTGGCCACTTCCAGCGGATTGTCGTTGTACACCGTTTCCTGGTTGTAATCGCCCTGCACAAGCCTAACGCATTTTCCGCCGCGAATATCGATGGCCGGATATATGATAAAAGAGGACATCCCCATACCCACTTTCCATTCAATTTAGGTTAAAGCTAAGAAATTACGGAGCAGGCTCATGCCGAGCTCCCCGCTCTTCTCCGGATGAAACTGCATGCCGTATACGGAGCCCCGGCCGACAATCGCCGTTACCGGCTGACCGTAATCGGTCACCGCCAGCAGATCCTCCTGCGCCTCAGGGAGGACATGGTAGGAGTGAACAAAATACACATGCCCTTCCTCAAGCCCGGCCAGCAGCGGGTGCTCCGGCTTCTGAAACTGCAGGGCATTCCATCCCATATGCGGCACTTTATAATCGCCTCCGGCAAACCGGACAACCGAGCCGGGCAGCATATCAAGCCCTTCATGGTTCCCATGCTCCTCGCTCCGGCTGAACAGAAGCTGCATGCCGAGACAAATTCCAAGCAGCGGCTTGCCAACAGCGGCAGCTTCCTTCATGACCGCATCCAGCCTGGTCTGCCGCAGCTGCTCCATCGCATCTCCGAACGCGCCGACCCCCGGGAGAATTACGCCATCTGCAGACAGAAGCTCCTCACGATCCCCCGTGACAAGCGGCTCGAAGCCGAGCCGCTCCACTGCCTTGCTGACGCTGTGCAGATTGCCCATGCCATAATCGACGATTGCAATTGCCATAGAGGTTAGAGCACTCCCTTCGTGGATGGCACGCCCGTCACCCGCGGGTCGATGCTGGTCGCTTCGTCCAAGGCACGGGCGAGCGCTTTAAACACCGCTTCGATCATATGATGGGTATTCTGTCCGTAATGAACGATGACATGCAGCGTAATCCGCGCCTCAAGCGCCAGCTTCCAGAGAAACTCGTGCACCAGCTCGGTATCGAACGATCCAACCTGCCCGGATGGGTATTCGGCCCGATATTCGAAGTGCGGACGGTTGCTGATATCAACGACCACCTGCGCCAGCGCCTCATCCATCGGCACGAATACGCTCGCGTATCGTTTAATGCCCCGCTTGTCCCCGAGCGCTTCCCGCAAGGTCTGTCCAAGGCAGATGCCGATATCCTCAACCGTGTGGTGATCATCAATTTCGATGTCGCCCTTGGCCTTCACGCTGAGATCGAAATGGCCATGCTTCGTAAACAAATCCAGCATATGGTTAAGGAAGGGAACATCCGTCTCCAGCTCGGAAACTCCGGTTCCGTCTACGTTCAGCTTTAAGGTAATGTCCGTTTCATTCGTTGTTCGGCTCACACTGGCGGTGCGGCCTACCGCTTCAAAACTGCTCACGATGATACCCCCTATATAGTCTTGTGTCATGATCGTTATACGGTATAATTAGCATCCCTGCTATAACCGGTATAATTAGCGTTCCTGCTCGAGCCGGATGGCGATTGCCCGGGCATGGCCCTCCAGCCCCTCGCGCCTTGCCAGCTCCATAATCTGCTCGCAGTTAGCAAGCAGCGCCTCCCGGCTGTAATAAATCAGGCTCGACTTCTTAATGAAGTCGTCCAAATCCACCGGGGACGCGAATCTCGCCGTGCCGTTGGTCGGAATGATATGGTTCGGTCCTGCAAAATAATCCCCCACCGGCTCCGAGCTGTACGGGCCGAGGAATATGGCTCCGGCATTCTCGATCCGCCCGGCCAGCGACATCGGCTCCTCGGTGACGATCTCCAAATGCTCCGGCGCCAGGCGATTGATAAGCTCGATCCCCTCAGCCAGGGACTCCGTAACTACGACCGCGCCATATTGGTCGATGGATGCTCTGGCGATATCGCGCCGCGGCAGAAGCTTCAGCTGCTTCTCCACCTCAGCGGCGACCGCCTCGCCAAGCTTGCGGGACGGCGTCACCAGGATAGCCGAGGCCATTTCGTCGTGCTCGGCCTGAGACAGCAGATCAGCCGCGATATAAGCAGGCTCCGCCGTGTCATCCGCCAGAATGGCAATCTCGCTCGGTCCGGCAAGACTGTCAATGTTGACGGCGCCATACACTTCGCGTTTCGCCAGCGCCACAAATATGTTGCCCGGTCCGCAAATTTTGTCCACTCGAGCTATGCTATCGGTGCCGTAGGCCAATGCGGCAATCGCCTGAGCGCCGCCTACGCGGTACAATTCCGTAACGCCGGCCTCCGCGGCAGCTACCAGAATATAAGGGTTGATCCCTTCCTCTCCCCCGGTGGATGGCGGGGTTACCATGACGATTTCGGGAACGCCGGCCACCTGAGCCGGAATGACGTTCATCAGCACCGACGAAGGATATGCCGCCTTGCCCCCGGGTACATATACTCCGACCCGCTTCAAAGGGCGGATAATTTGCCCGAGTATGCTTCCGTCCGGTTGAACGTCCATCCATGAATTCCGCTTCTGCTTCATATGGAAGGCGCGAATATTGTCCGCCGCCGCCCGGATCGCTTCCACGAACGATGACTCTACCTTCTGATAAGCGGCCTGCAGCTCTTCGTCCGTAACGCGGAGCTGCCCGGCCGTCAACCGGATCCGGTCCAGCTGCTCTGTATACCGCAGCAGCGCGGCATCGCCTTCGGTCCGCACCGCCTGTACGATCGTTTTGACGATTTCATTCTGCTCCGGTGTGCCATAGTCATTTTCCCGATTCAATTGAAAGTCGGATGCTGATACTACCTTCACCATGATCTCCCCCTATCCCGCTTGATTCCTGACGTAACGCTGATGTCCGATTTCTTACGTGGTGTTTCTTCTTTATCGATTCGTATACCCTGCTGCCTATACGCCAAGCCGTTTTAGCGGTTAACTTGCCCTTCCGTTATAACCTGCTGCAGCCGGTCGCACAATGCCTGAATTTCATTATTCTTCATTCGGTAGCTGACGCGGTTCGCAATAAGACGGCTTGTAATTTCGAACAGGCTCGTCATTTCAACCAATCCGTTCTCCTTAAGCGTCTGTCCGGTCTCCACCATATCCACGATGCGGTCTGCCAGACCGATCAGAGGCGCGAGTTCAATCGAGCCGTTCAGCTTGACAACCTCAACCTGTTGTCCTTGCTCGCGGAAATACTGGGAGGCCACATTCGGATACTTGGTTGCGACCCGCTGGTGAATGCCGGGCTTCCAGTCCGGCAGCCCGATGATGGACATCCTGCATCTTGCAATGCCTAAATCAAGAAGCTCGTAGACATCCTTGTTCTCCTCCAGAAGCACATCCTTGCCGACAATGCCGATATCGGCTACGCCATACTCGACATAGGTCGGCACATCGACCGGCTTGGCCAGAATGAATTCCATGTCGGCTTCCGGCAATGGGATGACCAGCTTCCGCGTCTCATCCACATCGAGGGGAATCGGCAGTCCGGCTGAACGGAACAGCGCGGAGGCTTTTTTATATATACGCCCTTTGGGCATCGCTACTTTCAACGTTTCCGTCACGTTCAATCCTCCTGACTTAACCTTGATTGAAGCTCTAAATCTCGCATATTCTACTCCGCCGGGACTACTTTAGTGTAATGATTTCCCGGTAGCCTTTGTTCAGTAAGCTGCCTGCTGCGCCTGATGAGCCTCCGACGTGCTCGGTCTGATCGTTCTCACGAATCAACGATGTTACTACCGTGAGGCCTTCTGCCCGCAGCTTCGCCGCTTTGGCCAAGCCTTCCTCCCGGCACTCCGCCGTATAGCGGACCAGGATCGGGAGCGGCTCTTCCATCGCCGCGCCTGGAACGCCATCCAGAATCCGATTGGTCTTCAGCGCAAATCCGGTAGCCGGAACATCGCGGCCAAACTGCTTCAACAGCTTGTCATAACGACCGCCGTTCGCCACAGGCGATCCCAGCTCTGCGGCATACCCTTCAAACGTGATCCCTGTGTAATAGGAGAAGTCTCCGAGCAGCGTCAAATCGATCATTACATGTCCCGATACCCCGTAAGCCTCCAGCACTTCCCACACATGACCCATGTGCTCAATGGAGGAGCGCGCTAGCGGATTGCTGCTAATCTCCAATGCCTGCTCGGCGATCTCTTTGCCTCCGCGAAGCCGGAGAATGCCTTCCAGCTGCTCCTGCTGCCGTGCCTCCAGCTTCAACCCGGCGATGGTTCCCCTGTAGCCGACGTAGTCGCGATTGAGCAGATCCTGCTTCAGATTTTCCTGATCCTCCGTCCGTTCCGGGAGTACCTCCTGCAGCAGACCGTTCAGGAACCCCATATGTCCCATGGCGATTTTGAACCGTTCTACCCCGGCAGCCCGCAATGATTCAATCGCCAGCGCGATAACCTCGGCATCCGCTTCCGGTGAGTCGTCGCCGACAAGCTCAACGCCGGTCTGGAAAAATTCCGCCTCTCTCCCAGCCTCCTCCTCGATTGCCCGAAACACATTCGCATGGTAGGACAGTCGAACCGGAAGCGGCTCATCCTTCAGCAGCGAAGACATAACCCGGGCGATGGGCGCAGTCAGATCCGACCGCAGCACCATCGTGGTGCCCCGTTTATTGAGAAGCTTAAACAGCTTTTGGTCCGACGTGGAGCTAGCCACGCCTACCGTATCGTAATATTCCATCGTCGGCGTCATAATTTGCCGGTATCCCCAGCGATCCATGCAAGCCAGCACCTCACGCTCGATCCGGCGCAGCTTGGCGACCGCATGCGGGAGATAATCCCGGACGCCTGCCGGTTTCTCGAAGCCCTTCGGTTTAGACATGATCCCACCTCAAATTCAGTCCGTTTTGCGATTTACTTCAATATGGTAAAGTGTTAACTTGCTAATAAGATAAAGAATAATATTGGCTATATTACCATGAATGTAACCTTATCGTCAATGGAATGCAAACACATTACTCGGGCGCACGATTTTTTTACCCCATATACTCGCAAAAAAAACCGTCCGGATTCCCGGACGGTTCGCATGAGTGCAGCATTCTCTTTACTTCGCAGTTCAGTATTCGGATTAGAGATCCACCGATTTTCGGCTGTCACCGGTAACTGTGTCCTTCGAATGGGACGGCGCCGGTGTCTTAGGAGCCCGCTTGAGCGAACGCGGAATGCTTCCGAGCAGCACCCAAGCCCCAGGAATCCACCGCATAAAGGCTTGTACGGCCAGCCCGCTTACGATCAGCGCGGTTACCATTCCGCCATAGACCCAGATCAAATAATCGTCGGTTACCGGGTTCAGCTTCGGATCGAGCTCCCGATAAAGGAACAGCCACAACGGGTGAACCAGGTAGATGGCGAAAGACAGCTCGCCGATTCGTGTTAAGAGCTTCACGAGCCACTTCCAGCCGCCGTGGTACAGCCAGTTGGCCAGCTGCATCAGGACGAGTGCGGAGAAGATGGTATGCAGGTTCCAGAGCAGCTCGTACAGCAGGGAATCGTATTTGGCTCCGTGCAAGCGTTGGTTGTACCAGATCTGCACATGCGTCAGCGCCATGAACAGCCAGCCTCCCCATAGCACAACCGTTCCGGCTTTCTGCCTTGCACTTTGCTTCCACCAGGATAAGGTAAGCCAGTCCTTAAACTTGTCATAATGCATAGCAAGAAATGCACCAAGCATATAATAAGCCAAATAGGAAATGGCCAAGCTTCCTTTAAACTCGTACCGCAGCTCGTATTTATTCCAGATAATAAACGCCCACTGCAGCAGGAATCCGATCGGCACGGCCCACCGGACCAGAAAACGGGAAGACTTGAACAGTGCCAGGAAGATCGGAAACAGAATGTAGAACTGTAAGCTGATAAACACAAAGTATAAGTGCGTGTAGTTCTGACCGCGAATCAATCGCTCGAAAAAGACCGGCAGCTGTGCCGACAAATCAAATGACGGGCCCAAGTAGCCGTTTTGATACATCCGGACAAAGAAATACAGGATCGAGAACAGCAAATACGGGAGCAGAATGTACAACAAACGCCGTTTATAGAAGTTCCCGATTAATTCTTTAGTCAATGGTCGGTCCGCATAGTTATAGAACAGAACGAAGCTGCTCAGAAATATAAACGAAGGCGTTCCATATTTAAAGAAGATATTGATGAAGTTAATAATATAGTAAAATCTCGAATCAATTGCATCGACCGTGGCAAAGGATGTCGCATGAACGTGCAGCACGCCCAGAATCGCTAACGCGCGGTAAATATCCAACTGCGGCAGCCGCTCCTTCTTGATCAGCGTAGCAGACATGTCGAGCGTCGCCTCCTTGTATCCATTTTTTCATATCTTTTTACATGTATCACGCTTCGGAACCGACAAAAAAGTCCCTCAAGGCGCATCATACCCAAGGGACTATAAGTTCGCTTCTTGACGATCCTCTATCATTCTACAATAAATCCTGTCGAATGGGAACCATTCCTGCCGCATTGCCTCATATTGACTCGTTTTCCGCTGCTGCCCTTCCCAGCTCTCGCAGCGGGTTTCCCCCTACGAATGCCCCGGGAGCAACGTCTTTATGTACAACGGAACCGGCTGCAACTACCGCGCCGTCCCCGATCGTAACGCCCGGCAGAATCGTCGTATTGGCACCGACCAGCACATTCTCTCCAATCCGCACCTCGCCAAGACGGTACTCCTTAATCAGGTATTCGTGCGCGAGGATCGTCGTGTTGTACCCGATCACCGAATTCTCGCCGACCGTGATTTTCTCGGGAAAGAACACATCCACCATAACCATCAATCCGAAAGCGGTATGCTTGCCGACCGTCATGCCCAGCATACGGCGATAGATCCAGTTCTTCATTGGAAGAATCGGGCAATAACGGGCAAGCTGAATGAAAATGAAATTCTTGACACCTTTAAACGGACTGACCGTGCGATAGATCTGCCACAGCGCATTCGGTCCCTCGACCGGGTAACGGGTTAACTTTCTGGCCATGCTGCCCCAAACTCCTATTCTTTAGGAAGTCCTACGATGTCATACAGGTCTCTCATATCCCGAATGATGTAATCCGGTTCGTATGCTTGAAGCTGCTGCTCCCCCTTAAGCGACCAGGCCACGGCTGCGGCCTTCACGCCTGCCGCTTTGGCGGACTGGATGTCCACCGGGCTGTCGCCGATCATGAGGGTCGTCTCCGGGTTTGCTCCCAGCCGCTCCACCGCAGTCAGCACGGGCTCGGGATGCGGCTTCGGATGCTCCACGTCGTTTACCGTCACAATCGCAGACATAAACCGCTCCAGATCATATTTCTCCAGCGTCATCATGGTCGATGGCCGGATCTTCGTGGTAACGACGCCCAGTGCAAGTCCATGTTTATAGAGTCGCTCCACCACTTCGTTTACGTGAGGGAACGTTCGCACCATCTCATCATGATGAAGCGCGTTGTAGGAGCGGTACGCTTGAACGAAGGAACTCACATCCTCCGCGCCGGAGAAAGCCTGAAGCTGCTGCTCCAACGTCGTCCCCATATGGGGAATGATTTGTTCCCGCGTCAGTGGACCCGTCTGTCGGGACTCGAAGATATGGAGAAAAGATGAAATAATCAATTCATTGGTATCGATAATGGTGCCATCCAAATCAAACAGTACGGTTTCAATCATGCTGCTACTCCTTTTTATCCTCCGTGTCCGGCTTCAAGGCCGGATCCTCTGTATACGAATCAGACTCCCCATTGCCCGAATCGCGCGGGGTTGCGGGGCGATCCTCCTCCTGGATTTTGACGTTAGCGTCTTCCTGCACCTTATCGGTTCGGTTTGCGGACACCGGCTCAGAAGCCTTGGCAGCCGAAACCGGACTCTTCCCGGCTTGCGGGTCGGCTTCTGGCGCTTCGGAGACTGCCTTTGTGGAGACAATCGGGTCCAGGTACCGTTCGTTGGCTTTTCCCGTCACCCGCCGCACGATAATGAGCACAATGCCCCCGATCACGAGCAGGATCGACAAGAGCTGCGATATCCGGATGTTGCCATAAGCCGGGTCCAGATACCCGAGCTCGAAGCCCATCCATCTCATTGGAGCCCACAGCGTATTGTTGATGAAGTCTGCCACGGGTTGTGCTCCCTGGAACGCCAAGCTGTCCGTTCGAACAGCTTCGATAAAGAACCGCCCGATGGAATACCAGATAAAGTAACCGATAAACAGCTCGCCGGCCCGCAGAAACCGAAGTCTCCGTATAATCAGGACCAGGATGATGCCGACAACGTTCCATAACGACTCATACAGGAAGGTCGGGTGATGAAAGACTCCCTGCACATTCATTTGATTGACGATAAAATCCGGCAGGTTCAGCGTGTTGCGCAAAAAGGACTCCTCTACCGGTCCGCCGTACGCTTCCTGGTTCACAAAGTTTCCCCAGCGTCCGATAATTTGACCGGCGAGCAAGGACGGCGCACAGATATCGGCAATCCGCCAGAACGAATAGCCTTTCCTGCGCACATAAATGACAGCGCAAATAACGGCGCCGATCAGCGCACCATAAATGGCGATCCCGCCATTCCAAATTTTGAACACGTCCAGGAAATTATCCTTGTAGTCTTCCCACTTGAAAGCCACATAATAAATACGTGCAGCAATGATTGCGGATGGAACCCCAAGCAGCAGCAGATCCATGAAAAATTCCTGCGGAATACCGAACCGTTTCCCTTCCCGAATGGCCAAGAGCAGCCCGACCAATGCGCCTAAGCCCAGAATCAGGCCATACCAATGAACACTCAGCGATCCAATGGAGAACGCCACTGGATCGATAAGTAATGTTTGCGTCATAACTTAACCTCCCCTAGTCCTAATCCAAGTCATCCATATCTTCGTTAATCGTTGCTGTTAATTTGTTCGTAAACTGAAGTGCCGCGTTGAGTCCCATTTGCTTCAATCGGTAATTCATTGCCGCAACTTCAATAATAACCGCAAGGTTACGCCCAGGACGAACCGGAATGGTCACTAGAGGAATGTCGGTATCAATAATGCGTGTCGTCTCTTCATCCAATCCCAAACGGTCATACTGCTTATCCTGCTGCCAGGCCTCCAAACGAACGACCAGCGTGATTCGTTTGTTGTTCCGGACGGCACCGGCGCCGAACAATGTCATGACGTTGATAATGCCGACTCCGCGGATTTCCAGCAGGTGACGGATTAACTCCGGCGCCGTGCCATGAAGCTGAAAATCGGAGGTTTGGCGAATCTCCACCGCATCGTCCGCAATTAAGCGATGTCCCCGCTTCACCAGCTCCAGGGCGGTCTCGCTTTTCCCGATCCCGCTTGAACCGGTGATAAGCATCCCTACGCCATACACATCGCATAATACGCCGTGGATCGTAGTCGTCGGAGCCAGTCGACGCTCTAGGAAGCTCGTAAATCGGCTTGTTAAAATGGTAGTTGCCATACTGCTCCGCAGCACCGGCAAGCCCTTCTCTTTGCTGACTTCAACTAACTCTTCCGGCACTTCCAGGGAACGGGTTACGACAATGCATGGTGTTTCATCCGTGCACAGGCTGCGCATCCGCTCCTTTCGCTCCTCAGGCTTGAGCATACCGAAAAATGCCAGCTCTGTCCGTCCCAAAAGCTGTACGCGCTCACGCGGATGGTATTCGAAATAACCTGCCATCTCTAGACCCGGGCGGTTAAGATCATCCGTTGTAATCTGACGTTTCAAGCCCTCCTCGCCCGAAATGACCTCCAGCTGGAATTGTTGGACCAGCTCGGACACTTTTACTTTCTTGGCCATGGTCTTACCCCTCTTCATCCAGTATGTAAACATCATAACGAAGCCTGCCTTAATAGGCTGAAAGACCCGTTATCCATGATTTGTTTCATCGGTTGTCGCCGGTTTTACGGCGATGCCAAACTTCATCATGCAATGATGTGGCCTTAGTACGCAGCTGTCTCAATCCTATTCTTAGCATTCGTGATGTAGGCCCTGCTTTGTGCTTATCTTATCGAAAAAAACCAAGGATTGCAATTCAGGTTATCGCTCATGCTGCTGATTTCATATCATGGTCACCCTCATCGAATACCTAAAAAAACCGCCCTTGAGGGGCGGTTTTTCAAGAGTTAGCCGTTTCTGCCTTGGGGATTAGTCCTCCACCAATACGTTCAATTCGGACTCTTTATCAAAGATATGAACTTTGTTCATGTCGATAGCCAATTTCACATTGTCGCCTTCACGAGTAGTGGAACGTCCGTCAACGCGGCCGATTACGGTATCCGTACCAAGTCCGCTCAGGTACAAGAGCATCTCGTGACCGAGGTTCTCTGTAACGTCAACTTTAGCCGTGAAGATTGTGTTCGGGGAAGCTTCCAGGAATACTGGCTCTTCATGGATATCTTCTGGACGAACACCCATAATAACTTCCTTGCCGATCATCGATTTATTCTTCAGAAGCTGTGCCTTACCGCCTGGAACCTGTACATTCAGTCCATCGGCAGTAAAGTATACGCCGCCGTTCTGCTCGGACAGCTTACCGTTAATAAAGTTCATGGTTGGGGAACCGATGAAGCCTGCAACGAACAGGTTTCTTGGGTTGTTGTACAGCTGCTCCGGAGAGTCGGCTTGCTGAATGATACCATCCTGCATAACGACGATACGGTCACCCATCGTCATGGCCTCTGTCTGGTCGTGCGTTACGTAGATACAAGTGGTTTCAAGGCGCTTAACCAGCTTTGTGATTTCTGCACGCATCTGACCGCGGAGCTTCGCATCCAAGTTGGAAAGCGGTTCGTCCATCAGGAAGACTTGCGGATCGCGGACGATCGCACGGCCCAAGGCAACGCGCTGACGCTGACCACCGGAGAGAGCCTTCGGCTTGCGGTCCAGCAAATGCTCGATATCCAGAATTTTTGCTGCTTCACGTACACGCTTGTCGATTTCGTCTTTCTTCACTTTACGGAGTTTCAGGCCGAATGCCATGTTCTGATATACGTTCATATGCGGATACAACGCGTAGGACTGGAACACCATCGCGATGTCACGATCTTTAGGAGCTACATCGTTAACGACGCGGTCGCCAATGTAGAGTTTACCTTCGGAAATTTCCTCAAGACCTGCGATCATACGCAGCGTTGTGGACTTACCGCAACCGGACGGACCTACCAATACCAAGAATTCTTTATCTTTAATATCAAGATTCACGTCGATTACCGTTGCTTTATCCGCACCTGGATACTTCTTGTAAATATGCTCTAAGCGTACACCTGCCATGTGCATTTGCCCCCTCTTAGGAAAGTTATGAAATCGAATACAATTTATAATATTATATTACCTGATGGGCACCTGACTTGCTATACACAATCTGCACAAAAAACCTATTTCCTTTTCGTCACTTTATACAATAGCAGTGTTATTTTCACTAATACCGCATCGCTGAAGCTTCGAACGTCCAGCCCCGTTTCCTGCTTGATCTTATCCAGGCGGTACAGCAGCGTGTTCCGGTGGATATACAGATGCTTGGCCGTCTCACTGACGTTGCAGTCCAGCTCGAAGAAGGATTCCAGCGTCGATAACGTCTCGCTATCCTCGAACAGATCGGTATGACCGGCGGCATACTCTCGTAAAAATAAATTGCGCTGGTATTCGGGAATACTGTATACCAAACGTTCTAAATGAAGCCCGGTCGACAGGTGTATATGTTCCTTAACCTGAAACGTACGCCCGATGGTCATCGTTTCCCTCAGCATGTTCACCGCCTGCGGAAGGGCGTGTAAGGCATTTACGGAAGGTATGGCCGATATATGAAAGTCCCCGACCCATTCCGTAGAGATCAGCTCGTATAGCCCCATACAGAATAAGGCCAGCGAGTCCTGCTCCCCTTCGGCAGTAAGCTCTTCTTTATCATCCACAATGCCCACCAGCAGCTGCTGCTCTGCCAGAATGAGCCATTCCTTCTCATGCAGCGGCACAAGTACAATGTCTCCGTCAAAATAGCTCCGTAATAGTCGCTGCAATGCCTTATAGCTCGGGGCCGGGGCATGTTCGCTTTCATTCAGGAGCAGAAACGGCACCATATCCGCCGACAGGCTTGAACGGATCGGCAGCTCTTCAGGCAGCTCGGCAACCTGCTCACCTGCTTCCAAGCACTCCTTCAGCCATGCGCCCAGCTGCTGTGCAGAACGCTCCTCCTCAGCTTTAGAACCGCTCTTGGCATTTAAAGATGAGGCTCCTCGCAGTGTGGAGAGCCATAGCTCAATGAGCCGGATTTCCGAAACGGTTAAATCCCCCCGGGCCGCTGCAATCACGATACCCGGTTTCTGCATTTGGATCGGGATCCAAATCTCACCGAGTGCTTCGTTGTCATAGGCACCGGCTGCCGTTAGCGTCATGGACCTGGCTTGTCCGTGCTGAAATTGAGGACTTTTCGCCTTGGATTGAGTCGACCGCTTGCCTTGTGACCCGCCGATACTCACCGCATCATCTTGAGAAGCCGCTAGCGCCTTAGCGAGTTCTCCATATTCTTGCTCATTCAATGTTTTCAATCTCAGGGATATGCCCAGGGTCTGCTCCAGCTGCTGAACGATGTGCTCCATCTCCATTGATGTCCCCACCACTTTATCGTTTTTTTCTTATTTTAGCACACGAACCGCCGGGAGCGACAATATCATGCGGGTAGCCTCAACAAATCTTCTTACCGCGTGTCTCTCGCGGCGCTCGGTCTAATGATGACTGTTGCACGATGATCAGCGTCGACGCTCGGACGGTAAGCTTCCCCTTCTCCCGTTCAAATCCCCCTACAACTCAAGCCTAGAAAAACAGAAGAACAACAAAAAAGCCGCCAACAATGTTGACGACTTTTGAGATGAGCCATGAAGGACTCGAACCTTCGACACCCTGATTAAAAGTCAGGTGCTCTACCAACTGAGCTAATGGCTCGTGATACTGGTGGAGGATGATGGATTCGAACCACCGAACTCGTACGAGAACAGATTTACAGTCTGCTGCGTTTGGCCACTTCGCTAATCCTCCAAAATATAAAGGTGGCTCGGGACGGAATCGAACCGCCGACACGAGGATTTTCAGTCCTCTGCTCTACCGACTGAGCTACCGAGCCATATGTAATTGGCATAAAAATAAAGTGCGGAGTGTAACACTTCCCACTTTAATCTGTGGAAACCGATTCACTTTTATGCTGGTAAATAAAATGGCGGAACTGACGGGATTCGAACCCGCGATCTCCTGCGTGACAGGCAGGCATGTTAGGCCTCTACACCACAGTTCCGCATTTTAGATGGTGCCGGCGAGAGGACTTGAACCCCCAACCTACTGATTACAAGTCAGTTGCTCTACCAATTGAGCTACACCGGCGCATATAAGGACGCACAAAATATTCATGGTGGAGGCTGAGGGGATCGAACCCCCGACCCTCTGCTTGTAAGGCAGATGCTCTCCCAGCTGAGCTAAGCCTCCGAATATGTATGGTAGCGGCGGAGGGGATCGAACCCCCGACCTCACGGGTATGAACCGTACGCTCTAGCCAGCTGAGCTACGCCGCCATAACAAATTCCTATGCATTCAAGTTATATCAATGGCGGAGAGAGAGGGATTCGAACCCTCGCACCGCTTACGCAGTCTAACCCCTTAGCAGAGGGTCCCCTTATAGCCACTTGGGTATCTCTCCATCATAACTTATTATGCAGTTTCAGAGATTGAACCCTGAAAACTAGATACGAAACGTCTTTGCGTTGTTTAGAATCCGTAGCGTTATCCCTTCAGATCCTCAGATCTTTCCGGGCCCCGCCAAAGTAATCGGAATCAGCTTCAAAGCTTTTCTTCACTTTGGTGGGTTTATCTTTATGCTTCCGTAGCGAGCTTTCTTTCAGAAAGCTTTTAGGATAAGCCCTCGACCGATTAGTATTGGTCAGCTCCATGCATTGCTGCACTTCCA
>NZ_JAGGKI010000029.1 GCF_017873605.1 Paenibacillus lactis | reverse complement strand
TGCCTGTTACCACTCATATTTTTGACACCCTTTCGTCTGCTTTGTTTCATTATCGTTTTATCACTAAGGGGTGTCCACTTTTTATTCTAGCTGCATTTCGGGACTTGCTCCTCCTTCTCCCGCTCGTTTGCTCTCCACAAGTACTTTTTAGGGACTTCCTCGCTCCTTCCGGACACACCCTCGCCCTGCAGCGAGCATTCATAGCGACTTTACCGACCGATTCTCCCTAACTGCGGCCAAACGATCCTCTCAGAAGGCCTCTCATTGGAAAAAGCCAATAAAAAAACGCGGCTCCCGGCTTTTCAACCAGGACCGCGTTAAATCTATATTCCTTCTTTGAGCCAGATCTGTGAGCCGCGTTCGTTCTGTCCTAATTTCTTAAAGATCAGTTTCTGCGGCCCTCGCTCCTTATGCCTTCAAACCCACTTGAGCTGGCCATGCTTCTTTCTAATCCTTCAGCACAGCGGCATTATACGCACACCAAGCTTTAGCCAGCCACGCGTATTGCACAACTACTCCTTCACGACCATTTTCAGCGGAGCGGCGATGTTTTTCTCCACCTCTTTGCCTTGCAGCACATCCTTCGCCGCTTGAACCGCAAGCTGACCGATCAGCTCCGGCTGCTGCGCCACCGTTGCCGTCATGTTGCCGGCCTCGATCGATTTCAACGCATCCTCGTTACCGTCAAAGCCGATGACCATAATATCCTTGCCGGAGCTTTGGATCGCTTCGATTGCGCCGAGCGCCATCTCGTCGTTATGGGCGAAAATCGCTTTTGCATCCGGATTGCCCTGCAGCAGGTTTTCGGTTACGGTCAGACCTTTCGTCCGGTCGAAATCAGCTGCCTGCTTCGCAACTACGTTCAGCTGCTCATCCGCGATGACGTGGAAGCCTTTGCCGCGCTCACGCGTTGCCGATGCTCCCGGAACGCCTTCCAGCTCAATGACTTTGGCGTCCTTGCCCAGCTGCTCCACGATAAATTCCGCAGCCATCTGTCCGCCCTTCACGTTATCGGATGCGACCAGCGCCGCTACCTCGCCTTTATCCGCAGAGCGGTCCAGCGTTACGACCGGTATGTCAAGGCTGTTCGCCGTCTGCACCACCGTGGAGATGGCGGAAGAATCCGTCGGATTGATCAGCAGCGCGTCGACCCCTTGCTGAATCAGATCGTCCACGTCGTTGCTCTGCTTGGCGGAGTCGTTCTGCGCATCCACGACAACGACCTCGATTCCCTGCTTGGCCGCTTCTTCCACGACTCCGTCCTTCAACGATACGAAGAACGGATTGTTCAACGTGGAGATCGACAGGCCGATCTTCATATCTTCAATGTTTCCACTCCGCTTCGGCTTCGCCCATTCCGGCGGCTCCAGGGAACAGCCGGTGATGAAGACCAGCATGAGCGACATGAGCAATAGCGTTATTTTTTTCATAGTTCCTCTCTCCCTTAAGCCGATTTCTTCCGGTCGAGCAGAACGGCAATCGCAATGACGACGCCCTTCACGACCATCTGATAGAAGGAATTGACACCGAGCAAGTTGAGTCCGTTATTCAGGATACCGATGATCAGCACACCGATCAGGGTGCCGACGATCCGTCCCCGTCCGCCGGTCAAGCTCGTACCGCCAAGCACGACTGCGGCGATGGCATCAAGCTCGTACGATGTTCCTGCCGTCGGCTGGGCGGAGTTCAGACGGGATGTCAGAATCGCACCCGCCAGGGCGGACAGCATGCCTGCCAGGGAATATATCATAATTTTCACTCGTGAAACCTTAATACCGGATACAAGCGAAGCTTTTTCGTTGCCGCCAATCGCATAGGTTTTGCGTCCGAACGATGTCTTATGCAAAATTACCCACAGTACAGCAAACGTGATGATCATGGTAATAGCCGGCACCGGAATGCCCAGCAAATAACCGCGGCCGAACAGCTGGAACGCCAGGCTGTCGCCTAGACCCGTGATCGGATTCCCGTTGGTATAGACGAGCGTCAGCCCCCGGAAAATCGTCATGGTGGCCAAGGTTGCAATGAACGGAGCCATTTTTCCTTTCGTGATCATGAGGCCGTTAATCATCCCCATGACACCGCCGAGTGCCACCCCGATAATAATCGACAGAATCGGGTCGAAGCCCGCCACCATCATATTGGCGACAAATGCGCTGGACAGTGCCAGAATGGAGCCGACCGACAAGTCGATGCCTCCCGTCAGAATGACGAACGTCATCCCGAATGCAATCAGGGCGTTAATGGATACCTGGCGCAGCAGGTTCAGTATATTGAGCGGTTCCAAAAAACTCGGATTCAGAACCGAAACGATGACGATGAGAATGATCAGTCCGAGCAGCGGCCCGAGCTTTTGCGTGAAGCCTGAGACATTAAAGCCTTTTCCCGCCTTCGCATCATGAATGGTTGTCATATTATTGTCCTCCTGTAGCTAGAGTCATGATCTGTTCCTGCGTTGCGTTCTCTCCGCTCACTTCTCCGGAAATCCGGCCCTCGTGAACGACAAGGATTCGGTCGCTCATGCCGAGCACCTCCGGCAGCTCTGAAGAAACCATCAGAATGGCTACGCCGCGTTCGGTCAACTCATTCATCAGCTGGTATATTTCCCGCTTGGCTCCGACGTCCACTCCCCGTGTCGGCTCGTCCAGGATGAGCACGCTCGGACCAATGCCGATCCACTTGGCGATGACGACCTTCTGCTGATTGCCCCCCGACAGGTTCCGGGCCGGCGTCTCGGTCGTATGGGTCTTGATCTGTAGGCGCTTGGTCAGCGTGTCCACAAAATCCAGCTCTTTCTTCGCCGATATGAACCCCTTGGACGAGAAGCTGAACAGATTCGTCAGCGCCATATTTTCGCGGACGGAGAAGTCCAGCACTAGGCCTTCATCCTTTCGGTCCTCGGTAATAAAACCGATCCCGTGCTTAACCGCGTCATCCGGTTTTCGGATATTGACTTTCTTGCCGCGCACCCAGATCTCGCCGCTATCAAGCGGATCCAGTCCGAAGATGGCCCGCATCATTTCGGTGCGTCCTGCGC
This sequence comes from Paenibacillus lactis, assembly GCF_017873605.1. Classification (GTDB taxonomy): domain Bacteria; phylum Bacillota; class Bacilli; order Paenibacillales; family Paenibacillaceae; genus Paenibacillus_AQ; species Paenibacillus_AQ lactis. The sequence continues at coordinate 50,316 of NZ_JAGGKI010000029.1, read as the reverse complement.
CCATCAGTCCCGACATTCCGACGATTTCGCCGGCTCTTACCGAGAAGCTTACGTTCTCGAATTTACCTTTGCTGCTGATGTTTTTCACTTCCAGCACCACATCGGCTGGAACGGGATGCCGGGCCGGATAGCGCTCGGTCAGCTCCCGTCCGACCATCTTGCGAACAACCTCATCGAAGTTCGTATCCGGAATCGGCTTCGTATCAACGGATTTGCCGTCACGCATGACCGTAATCCGGTCGCATATCGTAAAGATCTCTTCCATCCGGTGCGAGATATAGACGATGGAGACGCCTTCGTTCTTGAGCGAACGGATAACCTCGAACAGCTTCTCGATTTCCCGTTCCGTCAGCGCCGCCGTCGGTTCGTCCATGATAATGACTTTCGCCTTGGTCATCAGCGCTTTGGCGATCTCGATCATTTGCTGCTGGCCGACGGAGCATTCACCGGCCTCCTGGGTCAGCGGAATCGTCACGGATAATTTGCCGAACTGCTCCTTCGCAAGCGCCTTCATTTGCTTCATGTTCAAAAACCCAAGACCCGACGTCGGCTCCTTGCCGATAAACAGGTTGTCCAGCACCGTCATCTCAGGCCAGATGTTCAGCTCTTGATGAATGAAAGCGATGCCCTTCTCTTCCGCTTCCTTCGGGCTGCTGAAGTACGTCTCCTGGCCATCGATGACGATCGTGCCTTCGTCCCGGCTGTGCAGCCCGGTCAGGATGTTCATTAGTGTCGATTTACCCGCACCATTCTCTCCCATCAGGGCATGGACCTCTCCTTCCCGGAGATCAAAGTCCACGCCTGCCAGCACCCGGTTTGTCCCGAAAGACTTATGAATATTCTTCATCTCAATGTTCATGGTGCAACCTCCTTATTAGCCGAAATGAACCCCCGCCTGTAAAATGCAATTCGCATACGGCTTCGCTTCACCCGTGCGGATGACCGCCTTCGCGTCTCCCATCAGCTGCTTGAACCGCTCATGCGGGCAAGCTTCAATCTCGCAATCCCGGAATGTATCATGTATATATTGCAGTGTTTCCTTATTTTCAGCCTTCATCTCTTCGGCGATCACTACCTTCTCGATGACCATGTCCTCCGCGATGGCATCCACGACCTCCTTGAAGCCCGGGGTGCCTAGACGCAAGGCCAGATCGATCTTCGGAACTCCCGGCGGCACCGGAAGTCCGACATCGCCGATAACGATACGGTCCGTATGTCCCAGATCGGCCAGCACCTTCGCAATATGGCTGTTCAGCATGCCGTTCTTCTTCATCGCAAGCTGCCCCCTTCCACTTCGCGGCGGGTCGGCATGCCGCCCTGTGCCCCGAACTTCGTTACCGACAAGGCAGCCGCCCGATTGGCAAAATCCAGGCTGTCCGAAAGGCTCATGCCTTCGGCAAGGGCCACCGCGAACGCCCCGTTAAACGTGTCGCCCGCGCCCGTCGTGTCGACCGCTTCGACCTTGTAGCCGGGAACAACAACCTCCTGCGAACCGTCGTAATAGCGTACGCCCTTCTTCCCTTCGGTCACAATCAGCTTGTTCGGATAACGCCGCAGCACCTCGCCAAGAGGCTCTTCGCCAAACAGAACCAACGCTTCATGCTCGTTCGGCGTAATATAAGCAGCTTTCTCGATGACCGACTGCGGCACCGGCCGGGCTGGCGCTGGATTAAGGATAAGCGGTACGCCGTATTTCGCACACAAATCGCTTACATGCACGACCGTTTCCTCCGGAATTTCCTGCTGGATCAGCACGATATCCGATCCTTGAATAACCTCGGCGGCCCGGTCAACGTAGTCCGGCGTTACCAAATCATTCGCTGCCTTCACAAAAACGATGCTGTTATCCCCTTCGGCCAAAATAATGTGAGCCGTTCCGCTCTCCATATCTGTAACCGGTTCCACATAGTCGGCAACAATACCATTCGCTTTCAAATTGTTCAAAATGACCTGGCCGAACGAATCGTCGCCTACGCGGCCGATCATGGTCACCTCGGCGCCAAGCCTTGCTGCAGCAACCGCTTGATTCGCTCCCTTTCCGCCGGGGACCGTCTTGAAACTGTCCCCGAGCACGGTTTCGCCTGCTCTCGGACGCTTGGCGGACGTTACCACCAGGTCCATGGATGCGCTTCCGATTACCGTTATTTTAGCCATTATGATTCCACCTTTCTCGTTGTCTGGCGCTCCATAAATGTGACGGAAAACTCGACGCTGCTTCGCTCCATCCGTTCTCCCTCAATCAGTCCGATCAGCAGCTTGGCCGCCTCCCGGCCCATTTCATAAGCAGGCTGATGAATGGTCGACAGCGAAGGGTACAGCAGGCTGCTGAGCAAAATATCGTCAAAGCCGATGATCTGCACGTCCTCCGGCACTCTCTTTCCCAGCCGATGCGCTTCCTTTAATACGGCGGATGCCAGGATATCATTACTTGCAATGACGCCGTCCGTATCGGGATACTGCCGGAACACTTCCTGGGCAAAGCCTTCTGCGCGGGATAACGAAAAGGATGTCGTCTTCAGCACCTGAAACGATGCGCCTTGCTCCGCCAATGCTTCGGCTGCCCCCTCAAAGCGTTCCTGCGCCGGCCGCACGTTCGCCGGACCTTGCATCAAGGTGATTGCCTTGCTGCCGCGGCGCACGATTTCCCTTGCCGCAATCCGTCCGCCCTCACGTCCATCGGCATATACCGACGGCCGGTCATTGGATGTCCGGTCCAAAAATACGACCGGTATGTTCAAATCCTGATACATGTCGGCGTCAGGATCATTGGTTGAGGAAATGACCCCCACCACGTTGTTCTGGATAAAGGTCTGGATGTACTCCATTTCCTTCTTCTTGCTTTCATCGCTGTTCCCGAAAATCAACCGGTAGTCGTTCTCCTGCATCTCATCCTCGACACCGCGGGCGAGCTGCGGGAAATACGGGTTCATAATATCCGGAAGCAGCAATCCGATTAGTTTCGATTTTCGTTTATATAAAGACCTTGCCACCTCATTGGGCGTATAATTCAACTCGCGGATCGCCTGCTCCACCTTGGAGCGGGTATCCTCATGTACGTAACCGTTTCCATTTAAAACCCGTGAAACGGTAGCGACCGAAACACCAGCGTGCTTGGCCACATCTCGAATGGTCGTCATCTGCGTCATCACCTCATCCATGTAAACCGATGTGTAACCGGTTACAGGTATAGATTATCACAAACGCTTTCATGGCGCAAGCATTTTAACTCCGGGATTTTTTTACAGCGATTTCAGTCTATTGGAAATGTACTATTTCCCGCATTGCTTCACTCACCATTGTTTATTTGCAATCATCTCACGTCCTGCTTCCTCTCCATGGATTACCGGCAGTCGCCTTCCGTCTTGTTCCCTCATCATCGCCTATCGGCAATCGCCTTCTGTCTTGCTCCCCACCGTCGCCTATCTGCGATGTCGCCAACTTCGATCGTCCTTTAGGCTGTCGCCATATTTGTCCTTTCGCCTGACTAACCGCCCAAGCCATACAGCTAGGCCAAAGCATATGATGCATGACAGGCAGCATTCCATCCCGCTCTTGCATCCCCGTCCCATTTCCGTGACTGCTCGTCTGCTCGCATGTACCACCTTACTCATTTTTTCGGATTCGCTTCGAGCGAACAGGAGGATGACCGAATCAAACGACGCAGGGGCGCTTAAATTTCTGCTGCGGGATGCGGGCTTGGTGCAGCATCCGTATGCTACCCGACGTTGGGCCGCAGCATGCCGCTGCCAAGGCTGGTCATCGCGGGGTGCAAACAGCGATCAAGGCGTCTTGACCCTCAGAACCAGCCAAAACCAAAAACCGTATCACTCATGACGGGAGGTGAGCATTGAATGACAAATCATCGATTCTCCCAAGTATCCGTCTTTTCCGTTCCGTTCGACCGGGGTGCCGCACGCAGGGGCGCCGCCCAGGGACCGGAGGCCCTGTTCCGGGCAGGCTTGGCGCGCAAGCTCCAGGCGCTTGGCGTCCAATATATCGCCGAACGGCTTGCTCCGCCGCCGCATGCTAAAGGCACGGCACGAGACGCCCGGCTAAAAAATCTACACGAGGTCCTCGCCGTAAACGAAGCGCTGGCCGCTAGAATCCACGCTGCCGCGGAAGCCGGCCACTTCCCCCTTGTGCTCGGCGGCGACCACAGCATCGCAATCGGCACCCTTGCCGGATTAACCCGGCACTATCATCAGCTGGGGGTCATCTGGATGGATGCGCATTCCGATCTGAACACGCCGGACACAACGCCCTCGGGCAATATTCACGGCATGTCGCTGGCTGTCGGCCTTGGGAAAGGCGACGCCCGGCTGACCGGAATCAGCGGCTACGGCTCTTTTATATCGCCTGAGCATGTTGTGCTTATCGGAGCACGGTCTCTTGACCAGGGCGAGCGGGAGCTGATCCGCCGCGAGGGCATCACCTGCTACACGATGCAGGATATCGACCGTCTGGGCATGTTTCGTGTCATGGAGGAATCGATTCGCATCGCATCTTCCGGAACGGATGGCGTCCATCTCTCCTTTGACATTGACAGCGTCGACCCATCAATCGCTCCGGGAACCGGGACGCCGGTGCCGGGCGGCCTCAGCTACCGGGAGGCACATCTTGCGCTGGAAACGCTGCATGAAGCCGGAATCCTCGTCTCCGCCGAGTTCGTGGAGAGTAATCCCCTGCTGGACTCCGGCCAGCGTACGTCCCGGCTCCTGGTTGGACTCATATCCTCCCTGCTGGGGGAACGAATTCTATAAGCTTTACGACGTATTACACGGGAGAAGTAAGTGTATGCAGGCTGGCACTGACCGTCTGCATGCTCTTTATGGCCCGAAGGAGGACGAAAAAGCATGCACCGCAGTATATCCCATATCGAGCGGTCCGAAAGGTTCGGCGCCCGGAACTACCACCCGCTTCCCGTCGTCGTGACGAAAGCGGAAGGCGTTCACGTCACCGATGCCGATGGCAATACCTATATCGATATGCTTAGCGCATACTCCGCCCTTAATGCCGGTCACCGCCATCCCCGGATCATTCAGGCGCTTAAGGACCAAGCGGATCAAGTGACTCTGACCTCGCGCGCATTTTATAATGATCAGCTCGGCTTCTTCTATGAACGTTTGTCTAGCTATACCGGCAAAGACTTGATTCTTCCGATGAATACCGGAGCGGAAGCGGTGGAAACGGCCCTTAAGGCAGCCCGCCGTTACGCGTACCGGAACAAGGGCATCCCCGAGGATCAGGCCGAGGTCATCGTCTGTGAAGGCAATTTCCACGGCCGGACGATCACCATCACCTCCTTCTCCTCGTCGGAGGAATACCGGAAGGAGTTCGGCCCGTTTACGCCGGGCTTTAAGCCGGTACCCTACGGCGACCTGAATGCCTTGGAGCAGGCCATCACGCCGAATACCGCCGCATTTCTGGTGGAACCGATCCAGGGCGAATCCGGCATCATCATCCCGCCGGACGGCTACTTAAGGGAAGCACGGGAGCTATGCAGCCGCCATCGCGTCCTTCTGCTCGCCGATGAGATCCAGACCGGCTTCGGCCGGACGGGCAAGCGGTTTGCCTGCGACTGGGAGCAGGTGGAGCCGGATCTTTACATCCTGGGCAAAGCGTTAGGCGGCGGCGTGTTTCCCGTCTCAGCCGTTGCAGCGGATCAAGACGTGCTTGGCGTCTTTGAGCCCGGCTCCCATGGCTCAACCTTCGGCGGAAATCCGCTGGGCTGCGCCGTGGCGATCGCTGCGCTGGATGTCCTTGAACAGGAAGAGCTCGCGGAAAGGTCACGGGAGCTTGGCGAATATTTTGCCGGCAGGCTGCGCACAATCCAGCATCCCGATTTAAAGGAAGTACGGGGAAGAGGCCTGTTCATCGGCATGGAGCTTAACGTTCCTGCACGGCCGTACTGTGAACGGCTCATGAAGCTTGGCATTCTGTGCAAGGAAACCCATGAGCATACCATCCGCTTCGCTCCGCCGCTCATCATACGAAAGTCCGAGCTGGATCAGGCATTTGAATGTGTCAGACAGGCCTTTCAGGATACGACTCCATAATTTGAAGGCGCACCGCCAAGCTTTGCCGATAGCGCGTCACGCCTTTGCCTTTTGCCTTTGCAAAATGCAGCCCGTTCGCAAGTAACCTCGCCGACCTAACGGGCTGGCGGACGGGCCTGCCGCGGTTGATTGCATCCCCGCCGTCATCTATGATGAAATCAGATCGATAAGGGTCAGATGAAGGAGGCGGAAATTCATGCGTTATGCAATATGCGGAGGCACCGGCTTTATCGGGCAAGCGTTATCCAGACGCTGGTTAAGCCAAGGACATGAGGTTATCATCGTTACGAGATCGCTCCCTGACGCGGGACGCCAGCTACCGATTCAGCACAATCAAGGGCAATTGTCTTATCTCACCTGGGATAATATGAAGGACAGCCCGGAGCGGTTCGAGCATCTGGATGCGCTGATTAATCTGGCCGGAGCATCGCTCAGCCAGCGCTGGACGGAACGCGGGAAGAAACGGATTATGGATTCCCGGCAGCAGACCGTCTTGACCGTGGCTGAACTTTTGCACCGCCTGAAGCATAAGCCGTCCGTCGTTGTCCAAGCCTCGGCCATGGCCATTTACGGCACATCTGAAACGTTGACATTCGATGAAACCAGCGCTGCTGCCGTTCAGGATTTCCCGTCCCGTGTCGTACAGCAATGGGAAGCAGCAGCGGACCGCATGCCTGCCGAGCGCTTGATCAAGCTTCGCATCAGCGTCGTTCTCGGCAATGAAGGCGGCGCTTTTCCGAAGATGCTGCTTCCCTATAAGCTCGGGGCAGGCGGCAAAATCGGAAACGGCAAGCAGTGGTTCTCCTGGATTCATATTGACGACATGGTTGGCTTGATTGATTACTGCATCCGCCATGACGATATATCAGGCCCGGTTAATGCCGCCTCGCCGCATGCCGTCACGAATGACCAGTTCGGGCGAACGGTCGCCAGCGTGTACCGCCGGCCGCATTGGTTTCCCCTCCCTGCTGTTCTGCTTAAGGGGGCCCTCGGCGAAATGTCGCTCATTTTGCTCAAGGGCCAGCGCATCGTACCGGCAAAAGCGCTGAACCACGGCTTCCGATTCCGGTATCCCGAGCTTAAAGCGGCCCTAACGCAGTTAAAGGCGCAGAAATAGCTTCCTCCCTGCTCATCGTCTAACTTACCAAGCGCGTACCTATGAGGCCAGCCAATATGCAGCAACCTATATGGAATTTGTCATCATTATGTTACATATTGAAAAGCGATGAGGCTTGCGAAGGATGGTATGATAACAAAAGCGCCGCAACCATCTTTAACCGAAAGGATGAACAATTTGTGGGAACTTGATCGGACCAGTGCCAAACCTCTCTATAAACAGATCGCCGATGAACTGGAGCAAAAAATCGCTTACGGCGAGTTCCCGGCCGGCAGCGTGCTTCCGTCGGAACGAAAGCTGGCGGATCAGCTCGGTGTCAACCGCAGCACCGTGGTCTTGGCCTATTCGGAGCTTCGCTCGCTGGGAATTCTGGAGAGCCGTCCAGGCAGCGGCACGCGAGTCAGCGTCACGAAGTGGGGCGTCACGCCAAAGCATACGCCGAATTGGCACCGTTATGCCGAAGGCGGCAGCTTTCTTCCAAGCCCGCCCTTTTTGCGCAGAATCCGCGAGGCGCTTGAGCTCGATCCTTCGATGATCGATTTTGCAGGCGGCGAGCTTGCCGCCGAATTGTCGCCGCTCGAGGAGCTTCATGCCATCATGAGCGAGAAATGGCCCGTGATGTATCTTGGATACGACAACCCGCAGGGCTATGAGCCGCTGCGGGATACGCTCGTTTCATTTTTGCGGGAATACCGGGGCATCCATACGGCGGCATCGTCCATTTTAATTACATCAGGGTCCCAGCAATCGCTGTATCTCATTACGCAATGCTTGCTGTCGCCGGGGGATGCGGTTGCTATCGAAGATCCTTCGTACTGCTACTCCCTGCCTATGTTCCAATCGGCCGGGCTGCGCTTGTTCCGGCTTCCCGTCGACGAACAGGGCATCCATCCGGATGACATTTACGAGCTGTATCATAAACACCGCATCAAAATGATTTTTCTCAATCCAAACTTCCAGAATCCGACGGGGGCCCTGCTCTCTCCGGAAAGAAGGGAGCGTCTGCTGCATATTGCAGGCGAGCTCGGACTGCCGATCGTTGAGGATGATCCGTTTAGCATGACAGCTTATGACGGAAAGCCAGCGCCCTCTTTGAAATCTGCCGACCGCGCCGGCTCCGTTCTCTACATCGGCTCCTTCTCGAAAATGGCGGCGTCCGGACTGCGCGTCGGCTGGATGGTGGCCCCCCATTCGATCGTCAAACGGCTCTCCGACGCGAGGCAGCAGATGGATTTCGGATTAAGCGTCGTCCCCCAACAGGTAGCGGCCCAATTTTTGAACTCCCGCTATTTCCTCCCCCACATCGACCGGCTGAGGTCCAGATTGCGCCATAAACGCAATTTAACGATCGCCGCACTGGAGCGTGAGCTCCCCGGTATGATTCGCTGGAGACACCCGGAGGGCGGACTGCATCTGTGGTGCACCATCGCGCCTGAGGTGAATGACGGCAAGCTCCTTGAAGCCTGCATTCAGCGCGGCATGGTTTTCGTTCCGGGCAGTGTCTACGGATCTGCCTCCGGCCACGTGCGCTTCACATACGGCCGGGCGAATACGGAGGATATCCCGGAGGGCATCTCCCGGTTCGCCGCTGCCTTAAGGTCCATCTTAAACTGAGACCCCGCCTACTACGCTGACCACGCATTACTGTAACCGCGCAATGATGTAACCAACGCAACGATGTAACCAACGCAATGATGTAACCACGCAATGATGTAACCACGCAAAAGGCTCCCGGTGCTTGACCGGGAGCCTTGCGCGCCTATCGTCATTTAAAGATCAGCCATATCGCGATGAACGCAATGATGGAAGCCAGATAGATAATAAGCAGCTTCGTTAGATTTTTTCGGGTTTTGCGCATATAGTTCGGATTTTCTTTCTGGTTTTCCTTGGACAATCCCACCAGCAGCGTGGATACGCCCCCGATGATTGCCAGGGCGATCACGATGATGTACATAACCAATCCCCATACAACCCCATTCGATTATTCATTGTGACCTAACACCCCATGGAGCGGCTCCATGAGTTGATCCGGCGATTTACTTTCAAGTTTCATTATAATGAACAAACGGGACCCGCACACCATCCAATTGCCAGGCAGTTGCTCCCATCCAATTGTGCCCGGCCTACCGTGCTCACCGTCCCCATGCATCCAGCGCTCTGCTTCCTTGGGATTTTTCGTTTCGGCCCGGCAGCAGATAAATACCAGCCCCGGAAGAATACATGCTCAACCCCAAGAAATTAAAGAGCCGAGGTCGTCTTTCCATGCCTGGGAGAAGCTGCAAGGGGCTATTTCCGAAAAGACTCAGAGAGCGCCGTAAATATGACGCCGAGCGCATGGGCACCAGCGTCGGGATACCCGATGCTCCGCTCGCCGACCGTGCCGGCCCGTCCCATCCGCGCTGCGAAAGTTTCCGTCCGCTTCGCGCCTTCCACCGCAGCCCGGGCCGCATTCACGCCGGCTTCGATCAAATCCTCGCCGGAGCCTGCGCTCGCCTTCCAGGACTCCGCATAAGGGATCAGGGCATCCATCAGCGTCTTGTCGCCGACGACGGCTCCTCTGCCGAAGGATCGTTCCCCCGTCTCCTGGATGCCCTGAACGACCGCAGCCAGCATATCGGCGATTTCCGATACGGTCAGCTCCGTACGGCTGCCGGCGTATTTGCCCGCTGCGCGGAAGGCGGAGCCCCATATCGGACCGGATGCTCCTCCGCAGTGCTCCATAATGACCAGCGAGCATGCCCCCAAGAAGCTTCCCATATCTTTCGCCTGGGATAGCAGATCGTCCCATTCGGTTTTGAGCTGCTTGAAGCCTTTGGCCACGCTCATGCCGAAGTCGCCGTCACCTGCATGGGCATCCAGCTCGCAGAACGGAACTTCATTCTCAATAATGATTTCGCTCATTTTATCGATTGCATAGATCAGATTGTGAAGCGACAGACGGTCTTCTTGAATCACCGCATATGCCTCGTCGGTTATCGTCCGGAACGATACCGGCTTCGTGCTGTCCTTCTCCGCCGCTTCTCCGATGTAACGGACCGGATAATGATCATGCAGCTCCCGGACGACGAGGGCCGGCGTGCTGCATTCCGCGCTCAGCCAGCGCTTCCGTTCATCATTTAAGTTCATGATGGATAGCGAAGCGCCTGCCATATCAATGCTGGTCATATAGTTCCCGACAAAAACCCGGTATACCGCCACATTCAGGCGATGCAATTCCCGCATAACCGCATGGTTCAGCAAGTAAAGCTCCTGGACCGGGGTTCCCCCGAATCCGTTGACCAGCACGGCAACCTCTTTCACGGAAGCGCCCCCGGCCTGCAGGCTTTCCAGCAGCTCCGCTACCATCCGCTTCGCCAGCTCATCGGCGGACAGCATCTTTTCCCGCCGGATCCCCGGCTCGCCATGGATGCCGACTCCATATTCCATCTCCTCACCGCCAATGGAGAAGGTCGGAGTGCCTTTGGCAGGCACCGTGCATGAGGTGAGCGCGAAGCCGATGCTTTTGACGTTGGCAATCGCGCTTTGCGCCGCGGCCTTGACCTCTTCCAGAGACAGCCCGGCCTCAGCGGCTGCACCGGCGATTTTATGTACCAGCACCGTTCCTGCCACGCCTCGCCGCCCTACGGTATACAGGCTGTCCTCCACGGCGATGTCGTCATCAACCTTGACGTAATCGACCTGAAGACCGTCCTCGCCGGCCAGATGAGCGGCATTCTTGAAATTCATCATGTCTCCGCTGTAATTTTTAATGATCATAAGCGTTCCCTTGCGGCTTGCCGTTGACTTGAGCGCCTGATATACCTGAATCTGGGATGGCGAAGCAAACACGTCGCCGCAGACGGCCGCGTCCAGCATTCCCTTCCCTACAAAGCCGGCATGCGCCGGTTCATGGCCGCTGCCCCCGCCGCTGATCAGGGTGACTTTATCCTGATTAAGCTCCCTTTTCTTAATGAACGTATATTTCGGGTCAAACTCCAGCTCCGGATGAGCCATGACAAAACCGCTGCACATTTCCTTGACGAGGTTCTCCGGTTTGTTCATGATCTTTTTCATTGTATCGCATCCTTTTCTATCGAAATTCAGCTGCTCCAAGCGACATGACCATACTGTCATTATACATAAAGTATACCTGAAGTGCGTGCAGGCCCAGGGAACCCTTCACGACTTTGCGTCATTTTCGGATGACGGATTCGAAAACATGCGGGCATTCAACCTCACACCCGGATATGCGACAGCACGGCTTTCGGCTGGCGGCCTGCAATGAGCTTCCGGCCATCCGTATAGCCCTCTTCGCGCCCTTCCAGCTCCCGAACCAGGACGGATCGCCAATGATTGATGCGCTCCTGATACGGTTCATCCCGGATTGCGTTGTGCAGCTCCTCCGAATCATGCTCCAAATCAAAGAACTGCTCCTCGCCGGTTTGGGAATACCAGATGAACTTCTCCTTCCCGTCCGTGACCCAGTGGCTCGACTGAAGCCCTTGAGCATGCTCGCCATGCAGGTGGCTGCGCCAGGCCACGGCTCCTTCCTTCCCTCCCTGTTCTGCCGATGCGAGCCCCCAGATGCTCTGTCCTTCCACCGTATCCGGGACAGGCGCACCGGCTGCTTCAAGCAGCGATGGCATGATATCCCGCAGCTCCACCAGTTGATCCGCCACCAGGCCGCGTTTTAATCCCAACCGGTTCCCCGGATCGTTTACGATAAACGGCACATGGGCGCTTCCTTCGTACGGCAGAGATTTTCGGAACAAATGGTGGTCCCCGAGCAGCTCGCCATGGTCGGAGGTGAACACAATCACCGTATTGTTCAGCTCCCCATATTCGTGCAGCGCTTGAAGGAAACGACCGATCTGATGATCCAAATGCGTGATCAGGGCGTAATATGCCGCCATTGCTTTACGCAGGCGCCGTTTGGGCACGATTCCCCGCCCCGTGACCGGGGAAAGCCCCGCCTGAGAGACATCCTCCTTCTCTGCCCAATCTCCAACCGGCGGCTCCGGTATTTCGGCTTCCTCATACAGGTCCAGATAGGCTTGCGGGGGATCGAATGGCGGATGCGGGCGCACGAAGGACATCCACAGGAAGAACGGCTTCCCGGGGTCCCGGCGCCGGAGGAAATCAATGGATTGCGTGACCGTCCAATTGGTCGGATGCAGCATTTCGGGCAGATGCCAAGGCCGGGCGACCGTCGATGCGTTGCAGTCAAGGCCGAGATCGATCAGATCCGCACCGGGTACCCGCTCGCGAAGCCACGGAACATAATCGTCGACTTGATCGTAGTGCTCCCGCATCGGAATGCTGTGATTGTTGCGGTTATGGTGCAGATACCCGTCGTGGAGGACTACGTTATGAAATCCCATCAAGCTGCGCGCAGGATACACATGCATTTTACCGACGCACTGCGTATGATAACCCGCTCTCGCCAGTTCTCCAGGCAAGGTTCTCTCATAATTCCAAGGGACACGGTCCTGATATCCGACGCGGCCGTGAGTTCGCTGCGATTGCCCGGTAAAGATGGCTGCACGTGCAGGCACGCAGGTCGGCGTAGCGGAATAGGCGCGGCTGAACCGTACGCCGTTTCGGGCGAGCTCGTCCAGATTGGGCGTCTCGACGATGGGGTGGCCTGCAATGCTAAGACAATCAAAACGCATCTGATCTACCGTAATCAACAAAATATTAGGTCTTTCTTGGCTTTGGCTCGAATGCATTCCATTACCTCCCTCGCGTATGTACTTCTAAAACGCTTTCAATTTCATTCACCTTCATTAAACCTTCGTTTGGATGAAAAGTAAACCTATATTCCTGATCTTGCCGTGACCTAGGGTGCTTCCTGATCTTTTCGTGACGCAGCAGCTGTTTGGTTTGGTTCCATCCTCGTCCGGCGTCTAGCTTCCAACGGCCTCCGGAAAAATCGGCTTTAAGGTGACGGACTCGGGAGGTGTCAACGAGCTGGTAAACGAACAAAACGGACACGCCGCAGCGAGCCCGTTCCTAGAGCGTGGGCGTGCAAATGACTGCAATTGACTGCAATGACAACCCATTTGCCACGCCCTTACTATCGATGACTTCCATTCAGGAATACATATTACCTCACCACGTGCCGGTACTTCCGCCATGCTTCTGAGCATGCCAAATCATGATTGGACCGGCGATAATTCGCTTTCCGTCACCCATTTATGATTCTTCACTTCCTCGCCGCCTGTCGTTGGCGTGAAGTCAACCATATACACCGTCGTTTGCTCGGCCGAATCGATCTTCGCGGTTGCGCCCTTCATCCCTTCCATGTGGTCTGCATTGACAACGACTTCCGTGCCTGGCTGCAAAGGTGGCGCTCCCGGGTTCTGCAATTCTTCGTGAATGACCCACTTATGATTCTTGACTTCTTCTCCGCCGGTGGTCGGCGTGTACGAAATCGTATAAACCGTTGTGTCGTAAGCACCGACAATCGTTGCCGTTGCTCCCTTCATGCCCGCCATGTGATCGGAGTCTATCACGGCTTGCGTTCCTATGCCATAAGTCGGATTCTTGGCTTCCTTCAAGCCTTCAGGCACCTCGCCGGAACCGGAATGGTTCATTTTGCTGTGGTCCATCTCCCCCGCATGGTCTTGCTTTCCTGCATTGCTCGTTTCGCCGTTCGTATTTGCGTTGCCGCAAGCTCCCAGGGCCAAGAGCAAGAAAGCGGCAATGAGCCCTACAATCATCGGTTTTAATCCTTTTTTGAACATGGTTCCAAAAACTCCTTTCGATCCGTGATGCTTACGATCATATCAACCAGTTGTGAAGAACCTGTGTAGCTCGTTCAATTTCATTTCTGCCCGCTATAATTCTAGTCATACCCAAAACGGCGGAAGGTAATCTGCCGCCGTCCCAAACCAACCTATCTGACGGATACGATCTCATCGATCTTTATCCATTCCCACTCCCCGGGTCCGAGGGCCAGCTTGATCTCCCGTCTTTGAGTCAGCACGGTTGTAACGACTCCGGTGAGCTCAACATCCTCGTATTCATCGTAAAGCTGTAACGAAATGGTCCGGTGCTCATGGAAAGACTCGGCCAGCATGCGCTCGATCAGCTCCATTTCCTGCGGATCCAGGTTCGGTTTATCCTTTCTTCCCTCTTCAAGCTGCTGCCGAATAATCGTCGCTTTGTGCTCGGGCAGCATCATGCGGCTGGATTCCCACAGCCCGTTGCCTTCCAGCTTTTTTCGTGTTGTCATCTAAAGTGTCCTCCTATCTTAGCTGAACGATCCAGCGCTTGGCCCGCCTCCGTTTTGGAGACGGCCCGAATGACGATGCTATCCCCATACTTGCGCTTTAAGGCATCGGTCACCCGCTCAAGCGCCATCGATTTCTCGCGCCCCATATCGAACAGGGACAATTGATATTCCGTATCCGGGGTAAGCTGCGATAAACTGACGCCCACCCTGCGGATCGGCAGGCCGTCCCAATACTTCTCCAGCAGCCTGCACGCCCAGCGGTAAACTTGATTCGTAATGTTGGAGGGATCCTCCATCTTCATTTGCCGCGAAAATCCCGTAGGGCGGTCAAAGTCCGCTCCCATGCAGCCGACGGTTACGACATGGCCCATAAAGCCGAGTCCGCGGCATCGCTGGCATACAAGCTCCGTCAGCTCGAGCAGCACGACCTTAATCTCCTCCAGCCTGCCGTAATCGCGGGGCAGGGTCATCATATGACCAACCGACTTAGGATCAACCTGATGCGTCCCCGGACGTACGGGACTATCATCGATCCCGTTGGCAATTCTCCAGTACAATTCAGCCTGGATATCCGAGTTTTTCCCGAACTTCCGCCGCATCATCTGCTTGAGCTTAGGGAGAGGGGTCTGGGCAACGCTGCCGATCGTCGGCAGCCCCATGACATTGAAATGCCGGGTCATCCTGCTGCCGGCCATAAACATCTGGTTTACGGGAAGCTTCCACAGCGTTTCGGCAAGATTTTCTTTAGGCAGGGTGTAGATTCCGGATGCGGATTTTTTCGCGTAATTGTCGCAGGCGGTCTTGGCGAGGATTTTCGTTTCGGAAATTCCAAAGCGTGTATACACCCCTGTCGCATCCTGGACATGATCCTGAATCATTCGGGCAAGCTCCTCCGGCGTACAGCCGTATAAATGCAAGCTGCCCGTCACGTCAAGGAACTGCTCGTCGATGCTGTACGGCTCGACCAAATCGGTATAGGACTTATAGATCTCCGTGATCTGCATGGAGACATCGATATACCTCTGCATCCGCGGCTTGATAACGACGACGTCCGGACATTTCGCGAGCGCCTCCCCGAGCCTCTCGGCTGTCGTTATGCCTCTCTTCTTAGCAAGCGGGCATGCCGCCAGCACGATGCCGGACCGTCTTTCCGGATCGCCGGCAACGACTAGAGGTCGGTCTTTATATTCCGGATGCTCCGCCTTCTCCACGCTCGCGTAAAACGACTGGCAGTCCGCCAACATGACAACCCGTTTGGCCGGCTTCATGACAGACACCCCTTGTCTGCGATTTTCAAGCCCAGGTAGCTGTACGACCGTTCCTCGATTTCCGCCTCGATCAGCCCCCACAGCATGGACAGCTTATGTCGGTACCCTCTGCACATAAATTCCACTTCAATCCCGAGTCGGGTCTTTCGGTTGTCGTACACCTTTAAGCCGATCTCCCGCATATTCCTTCGAGCTGCCGTTAAATCGGCCAATGCCGCCCTCTCTATGCGCTCGATCATAACCTTGGTCAGCTCTGAGGTCTTTAGATCCGACCGGAACAGAATGTCCCGGTCATGTTCCAGCACATCGAGCAATAACGGCAATAGAGCGTAGTCCTTTACCAGCTTGGTTTCGTCTGACTTTAGCCCAATACTCAACATCACTATCCACCTCGTAACGGGAACGTTTGTTTGTATTATATGCGAACATTCGTTCTTTTATCAATGTAAATTTAACCCTGTTGTCCCCGAAGCGCCCCGGAACTTTAGCGGGATATATTAAACTTTCGCAACGAACGAAGCCCCTCCGGCGCGCATGGCCGAAGGGGCTTGGTTAAGACAAACGGACCATCAAGCAAGGCGGTCCTGCCGGGCAAGAAGTCAATGCGGAACAAAAACAAGCTGCAGGACAAACAGCACGGCAAAAATATACATAAGCGGGTGAACGGCTTTCCACTTGCCCTTTACGATTTTCATCAGCGGGTACGAAATGAACCCGAACGCAATGCCGGTCGCAATGCTGGACGTGAGCGGCATCGTGAGAATAACGAGGAAGGCCGGGAACGCCTCGTCAAAGTCCTTCCAATCGATATGGCGGACATTGCTCAGCATCAGGCATCCGACCACGATCAGCGAAGGCGCCGTAATCGCGGACAAGCCGGCGACGGCACCGATGAGCGGACTGAAGAAGGCCGCCACCACGAACAGGAGCGCCACGACCACGGACGTAAGGCCGGTCCGCCCGCCTGCGCCAACGCCTGCAGCCGACTCGATATAGGCGGTTGTCGGACTGGTGCCGACCATCGAGCCGGCAACGGTCGCCACGGAGTCCGAGAACATCGCACGCTCGGCACGGGGCAGCTTGTTATCCTTCATAAAGCCGGCCTGTTCGGCAACGCCGACGACCGTTCCGGTCGTATCGAACAGCGTGACGAGCAGGAAGGAGAATACGACTGCATACAGGCTGTGGGAAATAACATCGGAAGCCGCCGTGATCGGGTTCCATACGAGAATCCCTTCAGGGAGCGAAGGCGCTGACACGACACCGTTCGTAAACGACAGCATTTCCGCAAAATAAGCAATGATTCCCGTAATAATCATCCCGATAAACAAAGCGCCCTTCACATCGCGGGACAACAGCACCAAAGTTACGACCAAACCAACCAGTGCGAGCACCACGCTGGGTTGATGCAGGTCACCGAGCGCCACCAAATTATCCGGATGCGCTGTAATGATACCGCTCATCCGCAAGCCGAGGAAGGCAATGAACAACCCGATTCCGACGGTTATCGCATGCTTCAGATTCGCCGGGATCATCTCGATCAGCCTGCGCCGAAGAGTCGTCATGGACAGCAGCAGAAACAGGATGCCGGCAATGAACACCGCCGAGAACGCTTCGATGTACCCAAGTCCCGCATGCCCCTGAACGACCGAGTATGTAAAATACGCATTCAGCCCCATCCCGGGTGCAACAGCGATCGGATAGCGCGCAACAAGCCCCATCAGCAGGGTACCGATCACGGCAGCAATGATCGTCGCCGTAAAGCTCTGCTCAAACGGCACACCGGCCTCAGACAATATGAGCGGGTTCACCACCGTAATATAAGCCATTGTAAAAAAGGTCGTAATACCGGCAACCACTTCGGTCTTTACCGAGGTGCCGTTAGCTTTTAAATCAAACACAAAATATCCTCCATTTCTAATGCTCGTAACATGAGAGAAGCCGGAGCTTCTTGGGAATGCGATCCCTGCATGGTATACTCAACTCAAACCGATGAATTCGCTAGTTGAGGAGGCCGAAATAACCAATGTGCGGACGTTTTACGCTCACCGTCACCTGGGAAGAGCTGATGATGAGGTATATGCTCGATCCCGAGTCCGTCTCTCCCTTTCACATGCCGCGCTACAATATTGCCCCGGCGCAAATGGTAGCGGCCATCATCCATGACGGGCGGTCCAACCGGATCGGCCAGCTGCAGTGGGGGCTCGTCCCATCGTGGGCGAAGGACCCCTCCGCCGGCAGCAAGATGATCAATGCGCGGAGTGAAACGCTTGAGGAGAAGCCTGCTTATAGGATACCCTTTTATCGGAAAAGATGCCTCATCCCTGCCGACGGATTTTACGAATGGCAGAAAACCGGCGAAGGAAAGCAGCCGCTTCGCATCAGCATGCGCAGCGGCCGCATCTTCAGCATGGCCGGGCTCTACGACACGTGGATCACGCCGGACGGGCAGAAATTAAGCACCTGCACCATCATTACGACAGAGCCCAACACGCTGATGGAGCCCATTCATAACCGGATGCCTGTCATTCTCCGCCCGGAAGACGAAGCGCTATGGCTTGACCGGAGCGCCGCCCCGGAGGGAAGCGATGCAGGCGCATCCTCCGCGCTCCAATCGCTTCGTGCGCTCCTGAGGCCCTATCCGGCTGAGGAGATGGAGGCCCATCCCGTCAGCACCATCGTCAACTCCGTCAAGAATGATACGGAGGAATGCATCCGCTCGATAACAAGCAGCTGACATCCCCGCAGCGTATGGACCCAAACGCGCAAGAAGCCCCCGGCTCAGGAGGAGACCCTCCTGCGGGGGCTTCTTCTTATGCTGAAATCT
The DNA here is from genome assembly GCF_017873605.1 of Paenibacillus lactis. GTDB lineage: Bacteria > Bacillota > Bacilli > Paenibacillales > Paenibacillaceae > Paenibacillus_AQ > Paenibacillus_AQ lactis. The sequence continues at coordinate 31,832 of NZ_JAGGKI010000029.1, read as the reverse complement.
CCCGATGCATGCTCAGTTTTTAACGGAACATCCCCCACAGCTTGATTAAATGAAATGTATTGTTCGGATCGATGCGCTGTGCAAGCACGAATTGAACGATCTGCTGTTCCTGTACGGAGCTCAGCTTTTCATTTAAGATGCCGCTGGCGGTTCGCACCAATTGATGCACCTTCATGCTGTTCTGCAGATCCGCTTTGGTCAAGCCCTGCGTCAGGCCCTTGATTCTTTCTTTGACGAGCGGGTTTTTCATCTTAAGCTTGATGCGTTCCACCAGCTGCGGACTAATCCCGTACTGCTGATAACTCAATGGTAAGGCACCTCCCGTAATAATTGCTGTCGCCTTTTTTGAGTATATGACGAAGGCCCGTCCATTGTGCCAACGGATTCCCGCATCCTGCTCCTGCTCCCGCCCGGGGCTGCTTCTCTTCTTCGAGCTTGTAAGCCCTTAGGATTAATCCATAATATCGCCTTGAAAAATCTTCTCCTGCTGCAAATAATCCCGCAGCGGCTCATACTCGGGGGAGGTCCAGAAGGAGCTGTCGCTCACCAGAGCGGCCGCATCATCCCTTGCCTCCTCCACGACTTTGAAATCGGCCACCATGTCGGCCAGACGGAATTCCGGCAGACCGCTCTGCTTAGTCCCGAAGAAATCCCCCGGACCCCGCAGCTCCAAGTCCCGCCGCGACACCTCGAAGCCGTCCTCCGTTTCGGTCATCACCTGCATCCGCTCCTGCCCTACCTCGGACTTCGGATCCGCGACCAGCACGCAGTACGACGCATGCTGACCACGGCCGACCCGGCCCCGCAGCTGGTGCAGCTGCGACAAGCCGAAGCGGTCGGCGTCCATGATGACCATCAGGGTGGCGTTCGGCACATCGACGCCGACCTCCACGACCGTTGTCGAAATTAACAGCTGCACTTCATTCTCATAGAACTGGCGCATCACTTCATCCTTCTCGGCAGGCGTCATCCGCCCGTGCAGCAAGCCGACCCGATAGCGCGGGAACGCCTGCTGCATCTGGACATGCAGATCGATCGCATTTTGCACATCCAGCTTATCCGACTCCTCGATCAACGGCGCGATCAGATACGCCTGCCGGCCTTGATCCACTTCTCTGGAAATAAAGCCAAGCACACGGTCCATCAGATCATGCTTGACCCAATACGTGGTGATCGGAATACGCCCTTTCGGACGCTCCGACAGCGTCGACACATCCATATCGCCGAAGGCGGTGATGGCCAGCGTCCGCGGAATCGGCGTTGCGGTCATCGTAAGCACATCGGGATTGTAGCCTTTACGGCGCAGGATGCTCCGCTGATTGACCCCAAACCGGTGCTGCTCATCGGTGACGACAAGACCCAGCTGCCGGAAAAATACATCGTCCTGGATGAGAGCATGCGTGCCGACAACGACATCCGTCAATCCCATCTGGAGCGAGGCCAGCAGATCCTTGCGCTTTTTCCCCGTCACGCTTCCGGTAAGCAGGCCTACCGTAATGCCGAACGGCTCGAACAGCTTCTGCAGGGAGCGCATATGCTGCTCCGCCAAAATTTCGGTCGGCACCATCAAGGCCCCCTGAAAGCCGGATCGCACGGTCGTATACAAGGCGATAGCCGCAACGACCGTCTTTCCCGAGCCGACATCTCCTTGAAGAAGACGGTTCATGCAATAAGGAGAGCGCATGTCATGCAAAATCTCCAGCTCCACCTTCTTCTGGGCATCGGTCAGCTCGAACGGCAGACTGCGCACGAATTCCCGGATGGTGGCATTATCGGCCGTATGAACCACCCCGTCCATCCGGCCGCGGTTCAATGCGCGGAACGCCTGCATCTTCAGCTGGAACAGAAACAGCTCCTCATATACCATCCGGCGCCGGCCTTCCTGTCCTTCCCTGGAATCGACCGGCTGATGGATCGTCATAATCGCACGCTTCCGCGGCATCAGATCGTACTTCTGCAGCAGCGATTTCGGCAAAATTTCAGGGATCATCTCCCCGTACTGCTCCAATGCCTGTCCCATCGTCTTGCGGATCCAGGACTGCGTAATTTTCCCGCCGATGGAATAGACGGGCTGCAGTGTGCCGCTGCGGAATGCCCCTTTATCAGGGAATTCGGACTCGGAGACGGTCAGCTGCATTCTCCGTTGATCCCACTTCCCGGTCAGCACGATTTCCCGCCCGGCGGTCAGCTGGTCCTTCAGAAAATGCCGATTGAACCAGGTCGCCGTAAACATCCAGCTCTCAGCCAGCATTTTGCAGGTCAGACGGGACTTTCGCCCGTAACGCTGCAGAACGGGAACGCTGGCGACTTTCGCCTGGATCGTGATTTTATCCCCGTCCTTCACTTCGCTTAAACTCCGGAGCCGGTAATCCTCATACCGGAACGGATAATATTCGAGCAAATCCTTAACCGTATAGACGCCAAAGGCGTGAAGCTCCCCTTCTTTCAGAGCGCTCACGCCGTTGATCTGTCTGACGGATATGGAATCGAGTTTGAGACTCATATCTATCATCTACCTCACTTAAGCAGGCCAAATATAAGCTGCAATCGTTCCCGGCCCGACATGCGTGCCGATCACGGGGCCGATTTCGGAATATACAACATCCTCCACCGTGAACACCGCTGATAGCTGCTGCAGGAAATCCTCCACCAGAGACCGGTCGGCCGTATGTCCCACAGCCACCTTGATATGACGAACTCCCGGCAGATCCTGCTGAAACAGCTCGATCATGCGGGCGGTCGCTTTCTTGCGTCCGCGAACCTTCTCTACCGGAAAAATAATGCCTTCATCATCAATGGACAGGATCGGTTTGATGTTAAGCAGCGTACCGAGCACGGCCGAAGCCTTGCCGATCCTTCCGCCCTTCTGTAAGTACTCCAGCGTATCGACCAGGAAATACAGTCTCCGTTTGCTGCGCAGCTCCTCCAAGGAGGCCACGATATCCGCAGCCGCCGCTCCCTCTTCGGCAAGCCTTGCCGCATGTACGACAAACAGGCCGAAGCCGTAGGAGGCGGACTTGGAATCCCATACGGTTATATCCGCATCCCGCTCAATGAGCGAGGTCGCGAGCAAAGCGGACTGGTAGGTGCCGCTCAGTCCCGATGAAATGTGTATTGATATAATCGAGCAGCCCGGATACCGGTCCAGAATGGATTCATACACGGCAACGAAATCCGCCGGCGACGGCTGGGAAGTGGTCGGCAGCTGCGTTGATTGTATCAGCTTCTTGTAGAATTCCCCTGCCGATATTTCAACACCGTCCAAATAGGTCTCTTCCCCGAACATCAGTCTCAGCGGCACGATATGAATGTTGTGCTGCTTCACCAGGTCTGCCGGAATATCCGCTGTGCTGTCTGTCACAATCACGGTCTTATTCACCGGAACCCCTCCTAAAAAATACCTTCATATTAACACCGGTTAATTGATCAAGATTCTACGGAGAACAGATAGGCATAGATCGGCTGACCGCCGTAATGCACCTCAACCTCCGCATCCGGATACTGCTCTTCAAGCCAGCTCGTCAATGCGTTCGTTGATTCCTCCGACGCGTCCGCTCCCGTAAGCAGCGTGACGATCTCGTCTCCGGATTGAAGCATCTTGCCAAGCAGCTCCTGGGACGTCGTAATCAGATCAGGGGTCGCTGCCACAATGCTGGAGTTGCGGATTCCGATGAACTGTCCCTCCTTAATCTCCAAATCGTCGATCGTCGTGTCGCGTACCGCATAAGTCACCTGACCGGATTGCACACGGGAAATCGCATCCAGCATGTTGTCCGTGTTCACGTCCGTGCTCTCATCCTCTTGGAAAGCAAACGCGGCCGCAATGCCCTGCGGAATCGTCTTGCTTGGAATAACCGTCACTTGACGCTCGCCCTCCAGCAGCTCTCGAGCCTGCTGGGCAGCCAGCACGATATTGGAATTGTTCGGCAAAATATAGATTTGCTGTGCCGAGATCGAGGAGATCGCGTTCACGAAATCCTCCGTGCTCGGATTCATCGTCTGTCCGCCGGACAGCACGACGTCAACGCCCAAGCTCTTGAAGATGTCCGAGATGCCGTCCCCCGAGGATACGGCAATGAATCCGTACGGCGCAATCTCATCCGCCGGCGGCACGGCCGGAGCTTCCGGAGTCTTCGGCTCGGCCGGGATATCGGCAAACAGCTCCGGCATCGGCGCGATATCCATGCCGGTCGTCAGCAGCTCGCGATGCTGCTCACGCATGTTCAAAATATGAATCTGGGTGATCTCGCCATAAAGCAGTGCCAAATTCAGCACATCACCTGGAGCTTTGGAGTGAACATGAACCTTAATCGTTTCGTCATCGGAGATGACGATGATCGAATCCCCATTAACAGCAAGCGCTTTCCGGAACTGATCCTCATCAAATTCGGCACGTGCTCCATCACCAAGCTGACGATTGATGAAAAATTCCATATCATACAAGAACTCGATATCTTCCGTCGACAACTGGGATTGAGCGGATGACGGAGGTGCGGTAACCGTCTGCAGGCTCGGAGCCGGGGTGCTGATAGGCTCAGCCTTGGCTGCGACCGTTGCGGCTTGTCCCCCTGCGGCAGCGAACGTGCCGGGTGCATCCTCTCTACGGAGCGCTTCCAAGAATCCTTCATAAATATACACAAGACCCTGTCCGCCCGAATCTACGACGCCGACCTGCTTCAGCACCGGAAGCATTTCCGGAGTTTGCGACAACGTCTCTTTCGCCTTAGCCAGCACTTGCTCCATCAGCTCGATGATGTCGCTGCTGCGGCGGGAATAATAGACGGCATGCTTGGCCGCTTCCTTGGCAACGGTAAGGATCGTTCCTTCAACGGGTTTGACTACGGCTTTATAGGCAGCTTCGACCCCGGTCTGTAATGCAGCCGCGAACTGATGCGCGTTCAGCTCTGTATAAGGCGCCGCATACCGGCTGAAGCCGCGAAATAACTGGGACAGAATAACCCCCGAATTCCCCCGCGCGCCCATTAGAAGCCCCTTGGACAGTACACCGGCGCTGTGTCCGACGGATTCCGAGTGCTTGCTCTTTAATTCGGCAACCCCAGCGGTCATGGTCAAATTCATGTTCGTTCCCGTGTCGCCGTCCGGCACCGGAAACACGTTCAGCGAGTTGACATGTTCCGCATGCTGCTGCAGCTGCTCCGCTCCGGCTAGGACCATCGCGGTAAATTCTGTTCCATTCAAAGAACGCTTACTCAATGAGAATTCCCCTTCCTGGCTTGATACCCTTTAAACCTTCTTACGAAAACTGTTATCTCTATTTGATAGCTAATAGCCGACGAAATGCCCAAAGCGATAAATAATAGACTTTCTATGATTAAACCGATCGCAACATGCTGATGGGCTGATCTCGTCTCCTCTCGTCTCGGGCAGTCTCCAGATGCTTACGGAGTCATGCCGACCAGCCCACAATACACTGTCTTTCGAATATTATGGACTAATCAACATTGTACTATAAGAAGAAAGAGAAATAAATGTTTTTAGGGCAGTTGACGCGGCAATTTTTACTGTGATATTATATTTAAGTATTGTTTCATGCAGGGTTTAGGAACAAGGAGGTGTAATTGATGGCTCGCAAATGTTATGTAACTGGCAAGAAACCAAGCAGCGGTAACCATGTTTCCCATGCTAATAACCACAACAAGCGTACTTGGGGCGTTAACGTTCAGAAGGTTCGCATCCTCGTGGATGGCAAGCCTAAGCGTGTATACGTCAGCACTCGCGCATTGAAATCCGGTAAAGTGACTCGCGTATAATCATCTCATGTTATATGAAGAAAAACTTCTGTAATCTCCAAGGCGCTCCAAAGATATGGGCGGCATCGGGACAAGGAAGTTTTTCTTGCGTTTACGATACATATATCCTCCTAAACAAAAAGCACCTTCAGCGGATCGCAGGTGCTTTTTTTAGTGGGAGAAAGCAGCTCCTCCCCGTCTGTATCGCGAAATCCCCGTTAGCAAGCCTTCAGCGGCAAAGATAAGCGAATGCCCTTAATGCCGGGTCTTCCGAAAGATATGCATTCTGTTCTGTATGCAAGAAAAACTTCCAGTTTAGGTACGGGCTCCATATGGCGTTCATTATGTCCTGGGCCTCTTTAACCGCGCATAAGAAGCTAAGGCCGGCCCGCTGCCAAGCCTGCACTCCTTTGCGCCGCGCAAGAACAGCCCCTTAAGCTGCAGTATGTCTTGTTCGCTCGGGCACTTCCATCGGTTTGCATCCTGCCTGTTCCCCTACCGACATGGCGCGGCCGTCCCGGGCGGAGGTTTTGTGTTACGCCGGGACAAGCTGTCAGCTCTTGTGAAACGTGTTGAGAATCGCCTTCACAAAACCTCCCAGAAACTTCGGCAGCTTGAACGTATAGAATTTCATGTCTCACCCTCCCCATCATTCTCATGCCTTCCTAGACTATGTTATGCACCAAGCCCATAGATGTGAACACAGACAAAAAAGGCTACATGAGAACCCAGCTCATGTAACCATATTTATGCGGAAATTCTCCGCCCTATGACATTCGGACTGCCGCTTCCGGATTAAGATGTTGCGCTGTTCCGGATTCGGGCAATCGCCTCGGCCCGGTCGGCCTTGCCGAATACCGCGCTTCCCGCCACCAGCACATCCGCACCCGCGCCCGCTACCAGCGGCGCCGTCTCCGCCGTGATGCCGCCGTCCACTTCGATATGAAGGGAAGACAGGCCGAGTTCATTGGCGCGTGCCCGCAGCTGCGAGATTTTGCCTACCGTCCGTTCGATAAAGGCTTGTCCGCCAAAGCCCGGATTGACGGTCATGACCAGCACGAGGTCGAGATCCGGAAGAATTTCCTCCAGAACATGCGCCGGTGTGGCCGGGTTAATGGCAACCCCAGCTTTTACCCCCTGCTCCTTGATTAGGTGAACGACGCGGTGAAGATGCGGACAGGCTTCGGCATGAACCGTGATCAAATCCGCTCCGGCCTTGGCAAAATCGGCAACGTAGCGCTCCGGCTGCTCAATCATCAAATGCACGTCGAGCGTCAGCGTCGTATGCGGCCGGATCGCCTGAACGATCGGTGGCCCGAGCGTAATATTGGGAACAAAATGGCCGTCCATGACGTCCACATGAATCCAGTCCGCTCCGGCTGCCTCCGCCTCCCTGATTTCGGACCCTAGCTTGGCAAAATCGGCCGACAATATCGATGGCGCTATTTTAATCATATCGCTTAATACCTCCGCTTCTTGTCTTTCATCTCCGTAAAAAACTCCACATAGTGCTCGTAGCGGCCGGCTTGGATGGTTCCATCCTCTACGGCCTGGATCACCCGGCAGCCTGGCTCATGCAGATGGCTGCAGCCTCTGAATTTGCATTCCGCCGCATGCGGAGCGAATTCCCGGAAGCAGCTGGACAGTTCCTCGACGCCAAGCTCCAGAAAGTCCAGCTGGCTAAAGCCCGGCGTATCCGCTACATACCCGCCGTTATCCAGCTCGATCAGTTCGACGTGCCGCGTCGTATGGCGGCCGCGCCCGAGGCGCAGGCTGATTTCGCTCGTTTCCAGCGCCAGCCCCGGCATCAGGGCATTGAGCAAAGTCGACTTGCCGACCCCGGATTGCCCCGAGAACACGCTGATCTCGCCTGCCAGGCGATCCTTCACCTGCTGGACGCCAATGCCTTGGAGCGAGCTGGTGATCATCACCTCGTAGCCGATCTCTTCGTACATCCGCTTCACCTTTTCCGCGGATTCGTCCGAAGCGTCCGTCAGATCCTGCTTGGTCAGAACGATGACGGCGTCAAGCCCCGCATGCTCAATATGCACGAGGAACTTGTCCAGCAGGAGCAGGTTCAGATCCGGCTCCTTAACCGAAAACAAGAGCACCGCCAAGTCGACATTAGCGACAGGCGGGCGAATTAATTCGGAAGACCGTGGAAGAATTTCATCCACGGTCCCCTCTCCATTCTCAGTCAATGAATACATGACGCGGTCTCCAACGAGCGGAGAGATGCCTCTCTTTTTGAAAATGCCGCGGGCTCTGCATTGAACCGCTTGGTCCTCCCCGGATATCAACTGGTTATCTCGCAATGGTTTCACATAGTAATATCCGCTTAGTGCCTTCACGATCAGTCCCTCGAGCATAAAATAGGCCTCACCTTTCTTGTTGAAATTTGGATGTATTTCATTTGGTTTTCACGATGGTATATTCCAGACCGGCTGCTATCGAATAACCGTTTGATCATTCATTGCCCTTGCCCCGGCCATGACCATTTCCATTGCCGTTGCCCGGCTCCCACTCGTAAGCGGAATCGTCTTCCGCGTCCGAGCCTTCCTCACCGCCATCGGTTCCTTCGGTGCCTTCATCCGGATTCGTATCAACCTGCATATCCGGCGGTAAAGGCGGCTGTTCCATCGTCGGCTGCGGCACGGTTCCGTTCTTGACGTCGCTGTAGCTGACGCTGTACGTTTCCACCTGACGGCCATCCCGGAAAATTTGGACGGTTGCGTGCTTATCCGGTGCGAGCAGCAGCTTCACCGATACCCATTCCGAGGTCGTAATCGTTTTGTTTACGGCCTCTTGGTTGTCGCCCAGCGCGTCCGAGAACACGATGCGAATTTTGCTCTCCTGCCCTTCGTAAGCCGGAGAAATCGGAACGCTGTAATTGTATTCCAGCGCCTCGGGCGGATAGCCGGAGCTGACGAAAAATGTAATTTTCTCCCCAGGGGCGACTTCTGCGTTCGCCTCGTAAGGCCACTGCTCCATCACGATGCCCTGTTTGACTTCGAAGCTCGGTTTTTGCTTGACCGCATCAACGACCAGGCCCCGCGATTCGATCGCATCTCTGGCCTGCTCTTCGGTCATGCCGACGAGAGCCGGCATCTTGACAAATTTTTTGCCTTTGCTGACGACCAGACTGACTGCGGCCTTATCAGGATCGAGGTCCGTATCGGGAGATGGATTTTGGCTGATGATCATACCCGCTTCGATCTCGTCATGGTTTTCTTCAGACTTATTTATTGCCTCAGCGGCAATGCCCAACGCGGTCAAAGCCTCGACGGCTTGCTCATACGTTTTCCCGCTAAGGTTCGGCATTTTCTCAAGCGGCTTCGCCGCCCCTACGGACAACTGAATCGGAGAGTCTTTCTTCACCTTCGTGCCCTCCGGCTTACTCTGGTCAAATACTTCGCCTTCCGTAACGTTCGGCTTGTATTCGCGGATCACTTCCGGATCCACCGTCAATCCTTCGCCCTCCAGCGTCCGGATGGCTTCCTCCTCGGTCATGCCAATTACCCCAGGTACAGTAACCTCCGGAACCTCAAGCATGTTGTTCACATACATGACCACACCGGCCATGATTCCCAGGAACAGCAGCACCGAAGCGACGATGACCGTCGGCTTCACCCATTTCTTCTTCGGCTTGCCCGGCGTCCGGTCCTCATCATCATCCTCTTCGTCATCCTCATCCGGCTCATCGTCCGGATGATGGCTGCTGCGCTGCATCGTCTTGAGTGCCGGCATCACCCGCGTGGAATCCTCGTCCTCCTCGAACTCCATCTTCGGCTCGTTCAAGCGGGAAGGCAGAAGGCAAGTCTCCAGGTCAGCCATCATTTCTTGAGCGGACTGGTAGCGCTCCTCCGGATTTTTGCGCATCGATTTCAGAATGACGTTCTCCACGCTTTGCGGAATGAGCGGATTGACCTCCCGCGGCTCGTCGAACTCCTCCTGCAGATGCTTCAGCGCAACGCTGATCGGACTCTCGCCGAGAAACGGCAGACGGGCGGTCAGCATTTGATATAACACGATACCTAAGGAATATAAATCCGATTTTTCACCCGTCACGACGCCTTTGGCGTGCTCGGGCGAAAAATAATGCACGGATCCGACAACCGATCCGGTTTGCGTAATCGTCGTCGACGTCACGGCCCGGGCAATCCCGAAATCGGTCACCTTCACCCGTCCGTTCCGTCCGATCAGAATGTTATGCGGCTTGATGTCCCGATGAATAATCTGGTTATGATGGGCATGATCCAGCGCATCACAGATCTGGGTGGCGATCCGCACTGCTTCGTCCACCTGCAGCGGCGCCCGCTCTTTAATGATCTCGTTCAAATTCTGACCTTCGATATATTCCATGACGATATAGTGCACGTCTTCCTCTTGGCCGACATCGTAAATGCTGACCACATTGGAATGGGACAGCGATGCGGCCGATTGCGCCTCGCGCCGGAATCTGCGAATAAATTCCTCGTCATGGACGAACTGCTGGCGCAGCACCTTGATCGCTACATTCCGGTTCAGCAGGATATCCTGAGCCTTGTAGACGAGCGCCATGCCGCCTCCGCCGATGCGTTCTATAATTTTGTAACGACCAGCCAATTCATGCCCGATCATGAATCCCACCCCTTTTTACGTTGCCCGACAACCTCTTCTTGATGCTCAAACATAGCGACTGTAATGTTGTCCTCGCCGCCGGCGAGAAGCGCCAGTTGAAGCAGGCGATCCGCCCGTTCCTCCAGAGGAAGGTCAAGGGAGCCGGAAATTTGACCAATCAGGTCGCGGCTTACCCGGTTGCTGAGTCCATCGCTGCACAGAAGCAGCACTTCGCCGTCCGAAATGGATACCGGCGTAAGCTCAACCGTCACATCCTCATCCGTTCCGAGCGCACGGCTCAGCACATTTTTTCGGGGATGGGTCTCCAGCTGATCTTCGGTGATCTGTCCGCTTTTATACAGCTCGTTCACCAGTGTGTGATCATCCGTAAGGCGCGTCACTTGCCCGGAAGCAACCTTATAAGCTCTGCTGTCCCCGATGTGCCCGATATAGCCTTCGGAGCCGCTGAGCAGCACCGCTACAATCGTCGTGCCCATATTGTGAAGCCGCTCATCGGACGAAGCCTCTTGATAGATCACTTCGTTGGCATGCAGAATCGCATCCCCGAGGGCGGCACGAATCCCTTCCAAAGGAATCCCCGGCTCGAGGGAGGATAAATCCGCGGCTACCGTATCGACCGCAAGCCGGCTGGCCGTGTCGCCTGCCAAATGGCCTCCCATGCCGTCAGCGACCACACCCAGCGTATAACCGTGCTCCAGCGTGCTCACAAACACAGAATCTTCATTGACAGGACGAACGCGTCCGACATGGCTGACATGAACCGTTCTGATCAAAGCTTCTCACCTCAACTCCATATGCTTGGCCCGGAGCTGTCCGCAAGCGGCAGCGATATCGTGGCCTTGTTCACGACGGATGGTCACATTGACCCCCTTGTCTGCTAACGCACGTTGAAACTTGAAAATGTCATTGCGCGATGTTCGAACGTATTTGCGTTCCGGCACATGGTTGACCGGAATCAGGTTGACGAAGCAGTTCATATCCTTGATGACGTCCGCCAGCTCCTCGGCATGCTCGACCTGGTCGTTCACGCCGCCGATCAGCGCGTACTCAAACGTAATGCGCCGTCCGGTCTTGGCCTGATAGAAGCGCAGCGCTTCAATGACGTCGTCGAACGGGAAGCGGCGGTTAACCGGCATCAGCTTCGAGCGCAGCTTATCGTTCGGCGCATGAATCGAAATCGCCAGATTGATCTGCGTATCCTCTTCGGCGAATTTATAAATGTTCGGCACGATGCCGCTCGTCGACACGGTAATGTGGCGCTGTCCGATGTTCAGTCCTTTCTCGTGAATCATCGTGCGCAAAAACTTCATCGTTGCATCATAGTTCTCGAACGGCTCGCCCGAGCCCATAATCACGATGCTGGAGACGCGCTCGCCCGTCTTGTCCAGAATTTTCTGCGCCTGAACCACCTGGGCGACGATCTCCCCGGACGTCAGGTTCCGCTTCAGGCCGCCCAGCGTCGATGCGCAGAACGTGCAGCCGATCCGGCAGCCCACCTGCGTCGTAACACAAATGCTGTTGCCGTAGTTGTGCTTCATGATGACCGTTTCAATCGCATGATCATCATGAAGGCCGAACAGAAATTTGACCGTGCCGTCCTTCGACTCAAGCTTGGTAATCTCCGTCAAGGTTACAAAGCTGAACGACGCATCCAGCTTCGAGCGAAGCTCCTTGGAGAGATTCGTCATCTCCTCGAAGGAATCGACGCGCTTAACGTACAGCCAATCGTAAATCTGGGAGCCGCGAAACGCGGGCTCGCCTTGCTCCTGGGCCCATGCCTGAAGCTCTTCCAACGAAAAATCGTATATAAAGGGTTTCATTTCACCACACCTGTCTATTTCATTCATATGCAACTCTTTTTTCATTCTTCCTATTTTACCATAAATAAAAGAGACGGTAAAAGAGAAAACCCGCCGGAGAGCACGGCGGGCGGGATACGGCTGCAGGGCCTCTTGCCGGGCTGGCGCGCGGGTTCGTTTTAGCGTCTTCGCAGTCTTGCGATGTAGAAGCCGTCGCTATGATAGTGCTGCGGCAGAATCTGAATGCCGCCGCCGCGGACAAGCGCGTTGTCCTTGAGCCGGGACAGGCTGCCCGTTTCATCGAGCTCGAATTCGGGATGACGGTTCACGAAGGACGTCACCACGCCTTCATTCTCCTGCGGCTCGATCGTGCAGGTGCTGTAGACCAGCACCCCGCCGGGGCGAAGCAATGCCGAGACGGAATCCAGCAGCCTTGACTGCAGCGCCGCGATCTCGCGGATATCCTCCTCCGTCTTCCCCCATTTCAGGTCGGGCTTCCGGCGGATCACGCCCAGCCCCGAGCACGGGGCATCCAGCAGAATCCGGTCAAAGGAAGCCGGCTCGAACCGGGCGGGGAGCTCAATCGCATCGCCCGTTACCGTTCGGATGCAGTCCAGCCCCAGCCGGGCCGCCTGATCTGCGATCAGCTTGCCTTTGTGGGAATGGATGTCGTTCGCTACAATGGAGCCTTCGTCCTTCATCAATTCCCCCATGTGGGCGCTTTTCCCCCCAGGGGCGGCACAGCAGTCCAGCACCCGCATGCCGGGCTCCGGACCGACCGCTTCGGCGACCAGCATCGAGCTTTCATCCTGGATGGAGATCATGCCTTCACGATACCAGTCGGTCAGGGCCATATTGCCGGCGCCCTTCACGACGATGCCGTACGGGCTAAGGGAGGATGGGGCGGCCTGCAAGCCGTGGCCCTCCATCTCCTTCAGCATCTCCTCCCGGCTGATCATCGTCGTATTTACTCTGACGCTGACCGCCGGCGGTTCATTGTTGGCCGAGCAGATCGCCTCCGCCGTCTCCCGGCCATATTGGGAAATCCAGCGCTCGACCAGCCACTCCGGGTGCGAATGCTGAAGCGAGATCCGCTTCGCGGCCGGCAGATCGGCAGGGATCGCCAAGCTTTCCTTCTGGCGCAGTATATTTCTGAGCACGCCGTTGACCATCCCGGAGATGCCCTGGTGCCCCCGGCGCTTCGCCAGATTGACCGCTTCGCTCACCACCGCATGATCCGGGATTCGGTCCAGGTAGATAATCTGGTACAGGCTCAGCCGCAGCAAGGCCCTCACCCAAGGCTGGAGCTTGCGGGTGCCTTTATTCACATACTTGTCCAAAAAATAATCCAGCGTGTTCAGCCGGGAAATCGTCCCGTAGATCAGCTCTGTGGCCAGACCCGCATCGCTCTTGGACAGGGCTGCTTTCTGCAAAGCGGTGTTGAGCAGAAGGTTGCTGTACGCTCCCTCCTGCTCAACCTGTGTCAGCACATGCATCGCCAGCTCCCGCGGCGACGCCGGACGTCCCTTCGGGCTGCCGCTCACGTCAGCACCGTCCCCGGCGCAAGGCTCGTCCCCCGCGCGAATTGGGCTGCGTCCATCGCCTTCTTGCCGCTTGGCTGCACCGTCAATAGGGTCAACACGCCGTCGCCGGTCTTGACCACAATGCCGTTCTCACTAACTTCCAGTACGGTTCCAGGCTCTCCATCGCCCTTGCCTTGGTCGCCTTTATCCGGCTTGGCGCAGGCCCACACCTTGAACACGTCCCCGTTCCACAGCGTGAAGCCGCCCGAATACGGAACCAGGCCGCGGATTTGATCATAGATTTGACGGGAGGTTTTCGACCAATCGATCTTTTCGTCCTCCCGGGTCAGGTTCGGTGCATAGGTCGCCTTGGACTCGTCCTGCGGCTCGGCCGCAACCTTGCCTTGAACCAAAGTCGGCAGCTGCTCCTTCAGCAGTCTCGCGCCGGCTATGCTCAGCTTGTCGAACATCGTCCCGGCCGTATCTTCATCCTCGATCGGAACCTCGACTTTGGCGATCATATCGCCGGTATCCAGCCCTTCAGCCATGTACATCAGCGTGATGCCCGTAACCTTCTCGCCGTTGATTATGCTGCGCTGAATCGGCGCGCCTCCCCGGTAAGCCGGGAGCAGCGAGCCGTGCACGTTAAGGCAGCCGAGCGGCGGCAAATCGAGCACCGATTTCGGCAAAATTTGGCCGTACGCCGCCGTAACGATCAGATCCGGCTTATACTCCGCCAGCTCCGCTACAGCCTCAGGGTTCCGCAAGCGCTGCGGCTGCAGCACCGGGATGCCGTGGCGAAGCGCGGCTTCCTTGACCGGCGTCGGCGTCAGCACCTTTTTGCGGCCTTGGGGACGATCCGGCTGGGTAACGACGGCTGCGACGTTATACCCTTCCTCGATCAGCATCTCAAGGCTCGGTACGGCAAATGCAGGGGTTCCCATAAATACGATATTCATCGGTTTTCCAGCTCTTTTCTCGGCTGCTCGGGCGTATATTCATACACCCGTTCGGCGATATCGGTAAACAACACCCCGTTCAGATGATCAATCTCATGCTGGAACGCGCGAGCCAAAAGCCCGGTTCCGGTCACGACGAGCTCATTGCCTTCCCGGTCCAGTCCTTTGACGGTAACCTTCTCCGCGCGGCGCACATCCCCGTTCCAGCCCGGAATGCTGAGGCAGCCTTCAGGACCGAACTGTTCGCCTTCGCTCTCGATGATTTCCGGGTTGATCATCTTGATCAATCCATGCTCATCGCCTGCGTCCACAACGATCAGCCGTTTCAGAATGCCGACCTGGGGAGCTGCCAAGCCGACGCCGTCCGCGTCATACATCGTATCGGCCATGTCGTCCAGCAGCTTCTGAACGTTCGGCGTAATTTTCGTAATTTCTTTAGCTCTTTTATGAAGAACCTCATCCGGTTCCTTTACGATCAAGCGAATTGCCATCTCAACGACACCATCCTTGTGCTTTTCATCAGTATATGCGGGTTTACATTAACATTTGCGGATCGACATCAATGCTGATCTGAAGCGTACTGTCCCGAGCCGAGTCCTGAAGCTGCTCGGCCACGGACCGCGTCAGCGAGACGGCGTCCATCGTTCCCCGCCATTTTATCATACATTGAAATCGGTATCTATTTTTAAGCCTTGGGATCGGCGAAGCCACCGGTCCGAGAATGTCGAGCGCGCTTGCGTCGAAGCGGTCCAGGCTCCCGAACCACCCGCGCCGGTCGGCTTCGGCCTTGATCCCCGCGGCAAAATTTTCAGCCATGCGCACGAGCAGCGGCAGCTGCTCATGGGACAGCGTCACCAGAATAAGCCTGCAGTAAGGCGGATAATGAAGCGCTTTGCGGTGCTTCAGCTCGTCCTTGACGAAGGATAAATAATCATGACCGCTTGCATGAACGATCGAATAATGCTCCGGC
Source organism: Paenibacillus lactis (assembly GCF_017873605.1). Classification (GTDB taxonomy): domain Bacteria; phylum Bacillota; class Bacilli; order Paenibacillales; family Paenibacillaceae; genus Paenibacillus_AQ; species Paenibacillus_AQ lactis. The sequence continues at coordinate 16,211 of NZ_JAGGKI010000029.1, read as the reverse complement.
GTGTAGGACTGTATGACCACCTCGCCCGGCAGCTGATGCCGACCCGCGCGTCCGGCAACCTGCGTAAGCAGCTGGAACGTTTTCTCCGCCGCCCGGAAATCGGGCAGATTCAGCGCGGAATCGGCGGTTATGACGCCAACCAGCGTCACATCGGGAAAATCGAGCCCCTTTGCTACCATTTGGGTGCCAAGCAGCACGTCGGCTTTCTTCTCCCTAAACTGCTTCAGCAGCTTCTCGTGCGAGCCTTTCTCGGTCGTTGTGTCCACGTCCATGCGGATAACGCGAATGCCGGGAAAGAGCTTAGCCAGCTCTTCCTCCACGCGCTGCGTGCCCGTTCCGAAGTAGCGGATATGCTCGCTGCCGCAATCCGGGCACACTTCCGGCGTCTTGGCGGCATATCCGCAGTAATGACACCGCAGATTGTTCGATTTCTGGTGATACGTCAGCGAGATGTCGCACTCCGGACAGCCCGCCACATATCCGCAGCTCCGGCACATCACGAAGGTGGAGTATCCCCGCCGGTTCAGGAGCAGCACCGTCTGCTCTCCCCGTTCAAGCCGACCGGCAATCGCCTCGTGCAGCGGCCGGCTGAACATGGAGCGATTGCCTTCGCGAAGCTCTTCGCGCATGTCGATCACGCGGACCGCCGGCAGCTTGTTCCCGAGCGCCCGGGCCCGCATTTCCAGCAGAACCGGGGCAAATTCATCCTGCGCCTGCGATCTCGCCGCATGATAGCTCTCCAGCGAAGGCGTCGCCGAGCCCAGAATGACGGCGGCGCCGGTGCGACGGGCCCTGTGGATCGCCACGTCTCTCGCATGGTATTTCGGCGTTTCCTCCTGTTTATAGGAAGTTTCGTGCTCCTCGTCCATGATGATGAGTCCGAGATTATCGAACGGAGAAAACACCGCGGATCTTGCCCCGACCACGACCGAAGCCCGGCCTTCCCGGATTTTGCGCCACTCATCGTAGCGCTCCCCGTCCGAGAGGCGGCTGTGCATGACGGCTACGCGGTCTCCGAAGCGCCCCTTGAAGCGTTCGACCATCTGCGGCGTCAACGAAATTTCAGGCACCAGGACGATCGCCTGGCGCCCCTGATCGAGGCATCTGGCAATCGTCTGAAGGTAGATTTCCGTCTTGCCGCTGCCGGTTACCCCGTGCAGCAGGAACACGCCGTGCGCACGCTCATCCAGCGTACGAACAATTCTGTCGTAAACATGCTGCTGCTCGGGCGTCAGCGCCAGCGGCTCGCTCGGCTTGAAATTCCGTCCCCGGTAAGGGTCGCGGAACACCTCCACATCCTCCAGCGTGACCCAGCCCTTATCGGCAAGCGACTTGACCGTCCCCGCCGTAACGCCAAGCGTCTGCAGCAGGTCTTTCAGCGGGAGCGGCAGGAAGGGCTCCATTTCAAGCAAATGCTGCAGAATCTCCTTCTGCCTCCGAGCCTTTGCCGGAAACGAAGCCAGGATCCCTTCCGCCTCCTCTGCCGTAACGGCAAGACCAACCGCCTTCAATGTTTTCTTCTGCAATTTATCTTTAATCTGCTGATGCTCGCTCAGCCTTCCGCGTTCAATCAGCCCCTTGATAGCTTGGGCGGCATCCGGGAACGCGCGGGTGAGCTGCTGCAGAGACACTTCGCCCCGCTGGGATACAAAAGCGATCAGCTGCTGCTCCAGCTCACTCTCCGGCAGCAGCGCAAACAGGCTGTCCGGCTGCTCGGCTTCCAGCCCGCTGCCGTCCCCAAGCGAGATATACCTTTCCGCTTTCCCCTTCAGTGCCGTCGGGAGCATGGATTGCAGCGCCGTAATCAGCCGGCAGGCGTAGCGCTCCTTCATCCATTCGCCAAGCTCAATCAGCTCTGGCGACAGGGGCGGCATAACGTCCAATATTTCCTGGATCGGCTTCATCTTCGACGTCTCCATTTCCGGACGCGGATGAAGGGATACGACGAAGCCCTGCAGCGTCCGGTGGCCGAATGGGACGCCGACCCTGCTGCCGACCTCGATCCATGGACGGAGCCGCTCCGGAATCAAATAGTCGAATGGACGGTCCGTATCCTTGGACGGCACGTCCACAATAACCCGTGCCATTTCCATTAAGAAAACCTCCCGGACAGCCGCTCGGCCGCCAGCGTCAGCAGCCGCCGGCCCACTTCCTCCTTGGACATGAGCGGAAGCCGCTCGACGAGCCCCTCTGCGTCATAAATCTGGACGAGGTTGGTGTCCGTGCCGAATCCCGCGCCCGCTGCCGTGACGTCATTGGCTACGAGCAAATCGCAATTTTTCCGCTTCAGCTTCTCTCTGGCATACTGCTCTACGGAGTCGGTTTCGGCTGCAAAGCCGATCAGGAATTGGGTCGTCTTTCGGCGTCCCAAATTCTCCAAAATATCCGTTGTCTTCACCAGCTCCAGCGTCATCGTATCGCCGCGCTTCTTGATTTTGGACGAAGCCGCCTCCCGTGGACGGTAATCGGCAACGGCCGCCGCCTTTACCACGATATCGCTGTCAGGAAACGCGCGCAGCACCGCCTGGTACATATCCTCCGCGGATTCCACCCTTTCCGTCTCGATCCCTTCGGGCGGCGCCTCGTCGGTATGCGCAGCGATCAAATGGACCTCGGCTCCAAGCTCTTTCGCGGCTTTGGCAATCGCAAATCCCATTTTGCCGGAAGAATCATTCGTAATATATCGGACCGGATCAATCCGCTCGATCGTGCCGCCCGCCGTAACGACGACTTTCTTGCCGCTCAGCAAGCCATGCGATCCGTTCGCTGCATGGTCGGCTGAAGACCCGGGCATTCCGTCAACCCTTAAGGATGGGCCGCCCTGCTTGTCCTGTTCTTGGAAAAAACGCTCCACGACCTCCACGATCGTATCCGGCTCCTCCATCCTTCCCTTGCCGACATAGCCGCAAGCCAGAAGCCCTTCGCCCGGCTCGATCATGCCAACGCCGCGTGAAGCCAGCGTCTCCAAATTTGCCATAACCGCCGGATGCGTATACATATGGACGTTCATCGCCGGCGAGATCATGACAGGCGCCGTCGTGGCGAGCAGCGTCGTTGTCAGCATATCGTCCGCCAGGCCGTGGGCCATCTTGCCGATCACGTTGGCCGTCGCCGGCGCAACGAGGAAGAGGTCCGCCATATCGGCGAGATGGATATGCGAAACGACCGAAGGATCCCTCTCGTCGAAGGTATCGGAATATACCGGGTTTTTGGTCAGGGATTGGAGCGTCAATTCCGTAATGAACTGCTTCGCGGACTCCGTCATTATGACATGCACGTCCGCTCCCCTCTGAACAAGCCGGCTGCACAGCGTGGCCGCTTTATAAGCGGCAATGCCGCCGGTTACGCCAAGGACGATGACTTTCCCGTTCAACATGACAATTCCCCCGCTTTCGATTGGTCTGAAGGTACCCTATCATCACTCCCGCAAAAAAATAACAACCTTTCGGTTGTCACATTTTTTTGCGCGAACGCATTCCTATTCAGATGTAGGAGAAGCCGTTTAAGCTTCTTCCCGTTCAATCTTCACATAATCGCCGTAGATTTCCTCAAGCGCAACGCCTACGAATTTATGTGATTTCGGATTTTGGAGTTCGCTCGGTTGACCCTCGCGGAGCTGACGTGCACGGCGGGAAGCCGCAACAACGAGCGAGTACTTGCTGTCGACTTTGTTCATCATTTCATCAATGGATGGGTATAACATAGCTCTAACACCTCTTCTTTCTATACTAGAAATCTCGCAGCCGATATGGGCTGGCAAGATTTATTTTCTCACTTTACAATGCTCGGCTATAATAATAGCTTCTATTCTCTCGCATGCGAGATTAATCTCGTCATTTACGACCGCATAGTCATAATGCTGAAGCAAATTGATCTCATCGACGGCAACGGACATGCGGTGCTCGATGGTTGCCTGGTTTTCCGTGCCTCGGCCCTGAATTCGGTCCTTCAGCTCCTCAAGCGACGGCGGCATCAGGAACACAAAGATTCCGTCCGGAAATTTCTCCTTCACCTTCAGAGCGCCCTGGACCTCAATCTCCAGGATGATGTCTTTGCCCTGGGCGAGCGTCTCCTCCACGAAATCCCGCGGAGTACCATAGTAGTTCCCGACATATTCCGCATACTCCAGAAGCTGATCGTTCTCAATCATCTCCATGAACTGCTCGCGGGTTTTGAAAAAATAGTTTACGCCGTTTACCTCGCCGAGGCGAGGCGAACGTGTCGTGGCCGACACGGAATAGACCAATTCCGGAACACGGCTCCGAAGAGCGGTGCAGACGGTTCCCTTCCCTACCCCGGATGGACCGGATAATACAATCAATAATCCTCTAGACATAGTACTCCTCATCTTATTCGTCGTTGTCTTCATCTTTGCTGGATAGACGGTGCGCCACGGTTTCTGGCTGCACGGCCGATAAAATCACGTGGTCGCTGTCGGTAATAATAACAGCCCGCGTTCTTCGGCCGTATGTAGCGTCAATCAGCATATGACGGTCCCGTGCTTCTTGGATAATTCTCTTGATCGGCGCCGATTCAGGGCTCACGATCGAAATGATCCGATTGGCCGATACGATGTTTCCGAAGCCAATATTAATAAGTTTGATTGCCATAGTGCGACTGCTCCCCCTATACATTTGACTCTATTTGCCGATTAAGCCGAGTTCATTCCACGTTGGCGGCTTGTTCACGAATCTTCTCCAGTTCCGCTTTCATTTCGACAACACGGTTTACCAGAGTCAGATGATTGGCCTTCGATCCAATCGTATTGACTTCTCGGTTCATTTCCTGAATCAGAAAATCAAGTTTGCGGCCAACAGGGCCTTTCTGATTAAGCAATTCCCTGCATTGCTCCAAATGGCTGCGAAGACGGATCAGCTCCTCCTCGACGTTGCAGCGTTCGGCAAACAAAGCCACTTCCATACCGAATATATGTTCATCAACGGCAAGCGACCCGTCATCGAGCGACTCAATGCGCTGTCTCAGACGCTTCCGGTATTCCTCCGGCACTTCAGGCGCCAGCTCGGCCATTTCGCTGTGAAGCGATTCAAGACGGCCAAGCCGCTCCTCGATGTCCTTCACCAGGAATGCCCCTTCCTTGCTCCGCATCTGCACCAAGCCGTCAAGCGCCTTGTTGAGACCTTGAAGAAGCGCATCATGCCACTCCTGCTGCTGCGCTTCATCCATTGGAAGCCCCCCGGGACTGACGAGGACATCCGGCAGGGACAGCATGTCGCGTACCGTCAATTCTCCTTGAATACCGTAAGGTTTCAATTCCTCTGCAGCCTGCAAGTATGCTTTTACCATGGCATGATTCAGCACCGCATCCGGGGACTCGCCGTTATTTTCCTTGTTAATGTAAACATCAACCCGTCCGCGGCCGATCCGGGTCTGCACGGCCCTCCGAAGCGAATCCTCAAAGCGGGACCATTCACGAGGCATTCTGAACACGACTTCACAATACCTGTGATTGACCGACTTCACTTCTATTGACACATGATACCCTTGAAAATCGACGGCGGACTGTCCATATCCGGTCATACTCAATGACATCGGAATCACATCCATTACACTATTGTAATTGATAATTATTAATGAAACAAGGGGGACAGTCGGCGGCCCGATATCTCCCAGACGTACTCCATTAATTGCACGCTCATTTCGTAGAACATAAACGGCGTCATCAGGTAAATGCCGTTGAAATGCTTGGTTGCGACATCCAGCAGCTCCTTGCCGATTTGGACGCCCATCGCTCGTCCGGCTTCCCCTTCCAGCCCTGCCATGCGGCTGCGTACTTCATCGGACAACTGAATGCCCGGCACCTCATTGTGCAGATACTCTGCGTTCCGTCCGCTGGCCAGCGGCATAATGCCGATAAAAATCGGGATATCCAGATGAGCGGTTGCTTCTCTTAGCCGAACGATCAGCTCCGGATCATATACCGGCTGCGTCATTACATAGTCCGCGCCGGACGCAATCTTCTTCTCCAGGCGCGCAACCGCCTTATCCAAATGGCGCACATTCGGATTAAACGCAGCCCCGACAACGAACTTGGCTTTTTGCTTCAAGGGCTTGCCGGAGAAGGCGATGCCTTCGTTCAGCTGCTTGATCATCCGAATGATCTCGAACGAGGTCATATCGTAAACCGAGCTCGAGCCCGGAAGGTCGCCGAAACGGGCCGGGTCGCCCGTAACTGCAAGCACATGGTCGATGCCAAGCGCGTCAAAGCCCATCATATGGGATTGGGTCCCGATCAGGTTCCGGTCACGGCAGGCGATATGAATCAACGGCCGAAGGCCGATTCTGGCTTGTACAAGATGCCCCAGCGCCATGTTGCTCATCCGGGTGACCGCGAGGGAGTTGTCGGCTAGCGTCAGCGCATCCGCTCCCGCGTTCTTCAGCGCCTCGGCCCCCTTCATAAACTTCGTGATGTCGAGGTCGCGCGGCGGATCCAGCTCCACAATGACGGTGTGGCGTTCCTTCACAAGATCGACGAGGGAAGGCTCGGAAGAGCGCTCCGGCTGATTGCCTTCCGCAGGCTCCTGAATCACGATCCGGTTGATTTCGGCCGGTTCAACCTCCGGCAGAGGCGATGGCACGTAACCGGATAACGCCGAAGCGATCTCCGCGATATGAGCCGGCGTCGTTCCGCAGCATCCGCCGATAATCCGGGCGCCGAGGTCCGCGAACGGCACCGCCATTTGACCGAAATACTCAGGGCTGGCGCCGTAACGGAATTCCCCGTCCACGTAATCGGCGATCCCAGCATTAGGATAGACCGATGCCGGCAGATTCATAACCCCGCTTAGCGTTTCCAATGCGCGCATGATCCCGTTCGGTCCCGTCCGGCAGTTGAAACCGATCACGTCGGCCCCTTCCTGGCTGAGAATCCGATAAGCGTCCTGCATCGAGAAGCCGTCGAGCGTCCGGGCGATATTCTCGACCGCGAACTGGCAAATGACGGGCAGGTCGGTCAGCTTGCGGACCTGCTGCAGCGCCAGCTGGATTTCTTCGACATCATAGAAGGTTTCCAGCAGGATGCCGTCGACGCCCTCGGATAATAGAACGCTGAGCTGCTCCTCAAAGTACCGCTTCAGCTCGCCAGTCGATATGTTGCTTCTGCGGCCGGCCCGAATGGAGCCGACAGCGCCGACGACATAGCCGTCGCGGCCTGCGGCCTCGCGGGCAATGCGCACGCCTGCCCGGTTGATCTCCCCGACCTTGGACTCCAGGCCGTATTTGGACAGCTTGTCGTAGTTGGCCGAAAATGTATTCGTTTCGATCAACTGCGCGCCGGCGTCAACATACTGCCGGTGAACGTTTCCGATAACCTCCGGAGAGGTCAGGTTCAGCTCCTCATATGATATCCCTACGGGGAACCCTAGTTGATATAGATAGGTACCTATGGCGCCGTCCCCGATCAGTACCTGATTCTCCCACGCCTGCCTTAGATCCGGTTTCACTGTGCCTTCCCTCCACCTGACTAATATTTTCACTAATGTATCACAAAACCTTCCTAAAGATAAAGAGACAAAGAGGAGACCCGTTCAGGTCTCCTTCAGGTCTCCTTCTTGTAATTCCAGGCAATGGACAGATAATGCCGCAAATAGCGGTATATCCAGTTCGATCTAACGATTCCGATATCAACGCTTCAGCAGCCTTTCAGGAATCATATTACAGGACAACGGTTCCTGTATACACAACTTCGGCAGGCCCGGTCATATATACGTGATTGTCACGCTCATCCCATTCGATGAACAAGTCTCCCCCTTTAAGGGAAATGGTCGCGCTGCGGTCAGCCGCACCGTTCAGGACGGAGGCTACAAGCGTGGCGCAGGCGCCGGTGCCGCAAGCAAGCGTTGGTCCTGCCCCGCGCTCCCATACCCGCATATCGATCTGATTCCGGGAGTTGACCGTCGCGAATTCGACGTTCGTCTTCCGCGGGAACAGCGGGTGAACCTCCAGCTTCGGCCCCCAGGTGCCGAGATCGAAGCTGACGGCGTCGTCTACGTAGATTACGCAGTGCGGGTTCCCCATCGACACGGCCGTAAAGCGAAATTCCCGCCCGTCAACCTCGATCGGATGGTTCACCACCGGATGCTGATCCACCGTTGTCGGCACGCGAAGTCCATCCAGGATCGGCTCGCCCATATCGACCCGCACGCTGGCGACCCTTTCTGCCTCGACGGTAAGGCGCAGCTTCTGCACGCCCGCGCCCAGCGTCTCAATCGTCATCTCCGTGCGATCGATCAGGCCATGATCGTAAACATACTTCGCAACACAGCGGATCGCGTTGCCGCATTGCTCCGCTTCGGATCCGTCGGAGTTCATGATCCGCATCGTGAAATCCGCCTTGGCTGAAGGCAATATATATACGAGTCCGTCCGCGCCGATGCCGAAGAAGCGGTCACACAGCTTCACAGCCAGCTCGGAGGCGTTCGAAGGCAATTCCTGTTCTCCGTACACGACAACGAAGTCGTTGCCGAGTCCGTGCATTTTTGTAAATTCCATCGTCAAACCCATCTCCTCTGCAATAGCAAAACTTGAGTTTAGCATATACTAGATCGGATGGGCTCACCCATTGACTTTATGCCGAAATATTTGCACTCTTCGGCATCATGCTGCGGCGGCTGCGGTTGCGGTTTCTTCGTCCACCCCATACGCTGCCGGCTCCCATCAGGAAGGTCGGGATTCCGGCGGCGACAAGCACCAGCGCCCATTCCTTCAGTCCGAGCGGAACCGTCTTGAAGATCGGCTGGAATACCTCGATGTACATAACCCCCAGCATCAGAAGGATCGAAGAGAGCACTGCCAGTACCAGCGCTTTGTTTTGCAGCGGATTACGGTGGAAAATGGAGCGTGAGCTGCGGCAGTCGAACACGTGGATCAGCTGCGCCATCACAAGCGTGGCAAAGGCGACCGATTGGGCTTTCACCAAATCGTCTGGCGAGCCGGACAGCGTAATCCAGAAGGCTCCAAGCGTACAAAGGCCGATCAAAACGCCGCGGCTGATAATTTTCCAGCCGAGCCGGCGGGCGAAAATGTTCTCCTTGGCCCCTCTCGGCTTGTGCTCCATCAGGTCCTTCTCCGGCTGGTCCACGCCAAGCGCCATCGCTGGAAGCCCGTCGGTCACGAGGTTTACCCATAGAATCTGAATCGGCACGAGCGGAAGCGGCAGGCCAAGCATCATCGCGAAGAACATCGTCAGAATTTCCCCGACATTCGATGCCAGCAAATAGCGAATGAACTTGCGTATGTTCTCATAGATGCTCCGGCCTTCCTCTATGGCCGACACGATGGTCGAGAAGTTGTCGTCGCTGAGCACGAGCGATGAGGCTTCCTTGGTCACATCCGTGCCAGTGATGCCCATCGCGATGCCGATATCCGACGCCTTGATGGCCGGCGCATCATTGACCCCGTCGCCGGTCATCGCTACCACATGGCCCTTGCGCTGCAGCGATTTGACGATTCGGAGCTTATGCTCCGGGGATACGCGGGCGTAGACGAAGGTCTGGTCCACTTTGGCGTCCAGCTCCTTGTCATCCATCCGAGACAGCTCCTGCCCGGTCAAGGACAAGCCGTTCCTCGGCATGATGCCAAGCTGGCCGGCAATCGCTTCGGCGGTGGTCCTGTGGTCGCCGGTAATCATCACGGTCTTGATGCCCGCCCGGCGGCAGGTTGCAATCGCGTCGCGCACCTCGCGTCGAGGCGGATCGATCATCCCTGCCAATCCGACGAAGATCAGCTGGCCCTCCGCCTCCTTGTCCGTTTCCGGCTTGTCGTAAGGCCGGAGATCGCGGTATGCAAGGCCGAGCACCCGGAGCGCTTCGGAAGCCATGCCTTCGTTCGCGGCCAGCACCTTCTGGCGCAGCGTCGGTGTAAGCGGCACGACGTTTCCGTCCCATAAAATATACGTGCAGGCTTCAAGCAGCACATCCGGCGCGCCCTTCGTGCAGAGCAGGCGTCCCCCCTGATGGCTGACGATGACGGACATCAGCTTCCGTTCCGAATCGAACGGAAATTCCTTATCCCGCTGGTACACGGATGCCAAGCTTGCTTTGGTCAAACCCATCTTGGACGACAGGGTCAGCAGGGCGCCTTCGGTCGGGTCCCCTTTCAATTCCCAAGCGGAAGGGGCCGCAGGCTCCTCCTTGCCTTTGCGCTTGTTACGCGTATCTTGCTGTATAGTCTCGACGATTTCGGCGTTGTTGCACAGTCCCCCGATCTGCAGGAGCCGGCGCAGCGCCTGATCGGACCGCAGCTCGACCGGCTTGCCCTTATGGAGGATTTGTCCAGTCGGATCATAGCCTTGTCCGGTCACCTCCAAGATGCGGCCCCCAAGCCAGATCCGGGTGACGGTCATTTTATTCTGGGTCAGCGTGCCCGTCTTGTCGGAGCAGATGACGGAGGCGCAGCCAAGCGTCTCGACCGAAGGCAGCTTCCGCACAATGGCCTTGCGCTTGATCATCCGCTGGACGCCGAGCGCCAGGGCGATCGTTACGATGGCCGGAAGCCCCTCCGGAATGGCTGCAACCGCAAGGCTGACGCCTGCCAGGAACATGCCTGCCGCCGGCTGCCCGTGGAGGATGCCCGCCACGACGACCAGAACCGTGAGCGCGAGCGAAACGCCGATCAATATTTTCCCTAGCTGCTCCAAACGATGCTGCAGCGGCGTTTCCTGGGATTCGGTGCTCTGGATCAGATCGGCGATCTTGCCCATTTCGGTATCCATTCCAGTCCGGATGACAACGCCCTTGGCGGAACCGCGGGTGACCATCGTGCCCATAAAGCCGATATTTTTGCGGTCGCCAAGCGGCACATCCGCCTCGGGGATCGGCTCGGCATGCTTGTTCACCGGCATCGACTCCCCGGTTAATGCCGACTCCTCAACGCTGCAGCTGCTCGTCTCCAGCCAGCGGACGTCGGCCGGAATGCGGTCGCCGCTCTCCACCAGCACCACGTCTCCAGGCACCAGCTCCCTGGCCGCCAGATGCACCACTTTACCGTCCCGCAGCACTTTGGAGGACGGGGCGGACAGCTGCTTCAGAGCCCGCAGCGACCGCTCCGCTTTAAACTCTTGGACAAAACCGAGTATCCCGTTTATCAGTATAATCGCCACGATGGTTACGGCATCCAGATACTCCCCAAGCAATCCGGAGATCAGGGTCGCCCCAAGGAGCACGAGCACCATGAAATCCTTGAATTGGTTCAAAAACAGAACAAGCGGGGAAATTTTCGCCCCCTCGGAGAGCTCGTTATAACCGCTGGTTTTCCGTCTTTCCCCGGCTTCCTCTTCCGTGAGGCCCTGCTCCGGACGCAAATGCAGCACCTGCTGCAATTCATCCACATCCATCTGGTGCCATTGCTTTTGTTCCATGCTTCCTTTCCCTCCCGGTTGTTTTACGCAAGTTCCGGCGGATTGACAGCTTTTCCACCCCTGCTACGTAAATGTATTCGGACAAAACCTGAATTATCACAGAAGGGGCTATTAAGTTTTTACGGGAAATATGGCATCATAGAGAAGTACGATAGGAAGGGTAAGAGACAGAAGGAGAATGTATTCATGGCACTGGACGGAATCGTTACACGTGCGCTCGTGCATGAGCTTCAATCATGCCGGGGCGCGCGGATCAATAAAATATATCAACCGAATGAGAGGGACATCGTCCTGCATATCCGCACGCAGCAAGGCAATGCAAAGCTGCTGCTGTCCGCGAACCCGACGTATCCCCGGGTGCATCTTACCGGCGAAGCGTTCGTCAATCCGGCGGAAGCGCCCATGTTCTGCATGGTGATGCGGAAGCACTGCGAGAGCGGCATCATTGAGGACATAACGCAGGTCGGCATGGAGCGGATTATCGAGATCACGGTCCGGCAGCGCGACGAGCTGGGCGATGTATCCACCAAAAAAATCATCGTTGAGCTGATGGGCAGGCACAGCAACATCATTCTGCTCGATCCGGCCACGGGCACGATCCTGGACGGCATTCACCATGTCACGCCGGCGATCAGCAGCTACAGAGTTGTCATGCCGGGCTTTGCCTACACGAGCCCGCCCGAGCAGTTCAAGCAGAATCCGCTTGAAACGGGACAAGACGCTTTCCGTGAGGCATGCCTGCTCAGCGAGGAGCCGGCAGTTTCATGGCTTGTGGGCACCTTCAGCGGTTTGAGCCCGCTCGCCGCCCAAGAGATCACGCACCGGGCCGGAGCGGAAGATGCCTCCGGCGGAGAGTCCGAGAAAAATTGCGGCAGCCTGTGGAGCGCATTCAACGAGGTGATGGATATGGTGCGCCATCATCGGTACAGCCCCGTATCCGGACTTAATGCAAAGGGAAAGTCGGTGTTCTCGGTCATTCCGCTCACCCACTTGGCGGAAGAGACCAAGACCTATGGCTCGGTGAGCGAGTGCATGGAGGATTATTACGGCGATAAAGCCCAGCGCGACGCCGTGAAGCAGAAGGTAAGCGATCTTCTGCGTTTTCTGCAGAACGAGCGGACCAAGAATATCAAGAAGCTCGATAAACTGCATGAGGATTTGGAGGAAGCCGGCGATGCGGACCGTTACCGGATCTTCGGCGAGCTTCTGTTCGCCTCGCTGCACCAAATTCAGAAGGGGGACCGGGAAGTCCGGCTCGTCAACTATTACGATGAAGAGCAGTCGCTCGTCACCATTCCGCTGGACCCTCTCCTGACGCCATCGGATAATGCCCAGCGCTATTTTAAAAAATATAACAAATATAAAAACAGCCTGGCCGTCATTAACGAGCAGCTGATCAAAACCCGTGAGGAAATCGGCTATCTCGACAATCTCCTTCAGCAGCTGGACCATGCCACCTTGAACGACATTGACGAAATACGGGAAGAATTGATCCAGCAAGGGTACCTCCGGGACCGAAGCCGCAAGACGAAGAAAAAGAAGAAGAACGACAAGCCTACGCTTCATGTCTACACATCATCGGAGGGCATCGAGCTGTACGTCGGGAAGAACAATCTGCAGAACGAGTACCTGACCAACCGCCTTGCATCCCCTAACGATACTTGGCTTCACACGAAGGATATTCCGGGGTCGCACGTCGTGATCCGCAGCAGCGAATTCGGGGAGGCGACGCTGCAGGAAGCGGCGCAGCTGGCGGCCTACCACAGCCAGGCCAAGGAGTCCAGCAGCGTGCCTGTCGACTACACCTTGATCCGGCATGTCCGCAAGCCAAGCGGGGCGAAGCCGGGATATGTGATCTACGACAATCAGAAGACGTTGTTCGTCACGCCGGATGAACAGCTGATCAAGGGACTGCCGAGCACCGTGAAAAACAACCGATAGTGCCGGTCCTTATCTGGGCTGCCTGGAACAAATAAGAACCAAGAACAAATAAAAGCCAAGACAATAAAAAAACGGGTATCCCCCATGAAAACGAAAATCGGGGATACCCGTTTTTATTTATATGTCTGATCCATGTCCGTTCACTGTACGGATCCCTGCGAATTCCGCAGCTGCTCCAGCACCTCGGCCGCTACGCGCCTTGCACCGATGTCTCCGTGAAACACCTCGCCCTGCCTCACGCCATGATAGTCCGAGCCGCCGGTCACGATGAGGCTGTATTGCTGGGCCATGGCCAGGTAGCGGGTTTCATCGTCCGCTCCGTGGTCGGAGTGGTACACCTCGATTCCCCTCGGCCCGGCCTCCCGAATGATCATTTCCACCAGTTCATCGTCCTCATAAATGCCCGGGTGGGCGAGCACGGGCACGCCTCCGGCATCGCGAATCCAATCGCAAGCCGCCGACGGATGAATCCGCTCCTGGGGCACATAGGCTGCCGCCCCTTGCGCAAGATAGCGGTCAAACGCCTCGCGCATGCTGCCGGCATGTCCCTTGCGGACTAGCGCATCGGCGATATGAGGTCGGCCGATGCTCTCATCGGGAGCAAGCTCCCGCCCCAATCCTCGAATGACTTCATCCATCGTGATGCTGATCCCGAGTTCCTTAAGCTTCGCTAAAATCTTCTCATTGCGCAGCTCCCTCGTTCGCCGGAGCTCCGCCAGCCGTCCGAGAAAGACTTCGTCATGGATATCCACATAATACCCCAGGATATGAATGTCCTTGCCGCCGGCCATGGTACTGATTTCCACGCCGGGCACAACCTCAATGCCGTGACGTTGTCCGGCAAGGAGAGCTTCTTCGACGCCGGCGACCGTGTCATGATCCGTAATGGCCAGCGCGTTTAAGCCGCGCTCGAATGCGAGCTGTACATTTTCAGAGGGACGATTCATTCCATCCGAAGCCTGTGTGTGCGTATGCAAATCACAGCCTCCCTTTACGTCATCCGGTAATCGTATGGGCATTTCCATTCTCCTTTCGCGTTTGACCATAACCACAAAGCTTGCAGCCGCTCTCAACAAGCCTCTGGTTACTGCCGCTGCTCTTTCAAATAAGTCAGGAAGGTTGTCGCGGACATCGGCAGCAGGGCGGACCGCAGCTGAATCGCATAGAAATTGCGTTTGAACGATGCATCCGCGATATCAATCATCTTGACCAGCCCAAGCGCGGTTTCGTGCTTGACGGTTGAGGTGGAGAGCATAGTGATCCCCAGCCCCTCCTCCACGGCCGATTTGACCGCGCCGGTGCTGCCGAGCTCCATGACGGTCCGAATCGCCCCGGGGTCGATTCCCCGCTCTATCAACACATCCTCCATCACCTTCCGGGTACCGGAGCCTTTCTCTCGAAGCACAAACGGATAAGTCAGCACTTCACTCAGCTCGATTGGATCCGGTCTCTCCGCAAGCGGATGCCCCGATGGGACAATCAGCTTCAGCTCGTCCTCCATGACCGGCTCAAGCACCATATCCGGATGCTCCACCGGCGCTTCGATCAGCCCGAAATTCAATTGATGGCCCGCGATCTCCTCGAGAATCTGCGATGTGTTCATCACCTTCAGCATAATCGATATGTCGGGATACGCCCGCCCGAACGGTCCAAGGAGGCGCGGCAGCACATATTCGCCGATGGTCAGGCTTGCGCCGAGCTGGAGCCTTCCGAGCAGCATATTGGAAAAGGCCGCCATCGCCGCATCCGTTTCCCGCGAGAGCTCGAGGATCTTCCGGGCATAGGGCAGCAGAATCCGACCGGCCTCGCTTAGTTCGATGCGCTTCGTGGAGCGGTTCAGCAGTTTCGTGCCGAAATGCTCCTCCAGAGCCTGGATCTGCATCGTGACCGCAGGCTGGCTCATGTGGAGCGCCTGAGCGGCCGCCGAGAAGCTCCCCCGCTCCGCCACCGTATAAAAAATATGTAGCTGATGAAAATTCATAACGATCGTTACCCCTCTCGCTGCCTGGCTCAACACCATTGTAGCCGATTGCCGGCAAACGCACAAAAAAGACATCCGCGCAGATCGCTCGCATGCCAATGTGGATTTCTATCTATTATTTTTTAAAATTATTTTCGTTTACGACTGTTCTTGATCAAGGTCATGCGCCGCGAATGGCGCAGCCACGAATAATATGACTTCAGGTCGCGAAGCTCAATCGTCTCCGACATGCGCCCCAAAAAAGTCACGATAATCATCCGATGCAGCGGGTTGCCGATAAGATCACGCTCATCCTCCAGCTCCGAAAACTCCGCTACCACGACCAAATCGTCGTCAATTAAATAAACGTCCTGTTCATTGCGATAGTACGGCACGATTCGGTTCTGCTTCAGGCATTCCCACATCCAGGCCCCGATTTCCTCATGGGTCGTGTCGTCGCCCTTTACCCGATCCGTATACCGGCTTCTCGCATGATTGGTAACGACGATGTCAGCCACTTTTTTATCATTCAATGTAATATAAAACGGCTCGTATGTGCTCCAACGCTCAGTCCCTTTGTCGCGCATGGAATATCACTCTCCACCAAATGGGTCTTTATATCTATGTATATATACCCAACATATTACATCATTCCACTAGGATTCACAAGATTGAAACCTTGCTTCTTGTGAACATTTACCGAAAATTTAGTAATTCCTCTAGTTGTATCTATATTATCGCCGGAGATTCCGATTTATTCCAATTGTTTTCTAGCTTTTGCCGATAATTTTTATAAAAATGAAAACGCGGGTTCACGTCGGATCATCGTCTTCCCCGCCGGACAATCAGAACCACCCGTCAAACGGGTGGTTTGCTCTTGGGGTATAACCCCTTGTTGCCAAACTGCGCCTAAAGACGCTAGCCTGACAATAAAAT
>NZ_JAGGKI010000028.1 GCF_017873605.1 Paenibacillus lactis | reverse complement strand
TATGTCCCCGGTGCGTTTTGAGCAGTGCTATTACGAGTGTATAGCTTAGCTTAGAGGTGTCTACTTTCTTGACAGAAGAGCATTTGGGGACTTGCAGCGGGCTTGTGGGCCTGAAAAGCCCGAACTAGTCCTTTTTCGGGACTTGCTGCGCAGCCTGGGCCTTTTAGCGCCCAGGGCACTAACTCTCTATTACACTCCCACATTCAATGGGCTGACCCATCAGTAGATGTACTGCTGGGTCAGCCCTGTTTTGTTTACTATCGATCCTAATTTGTGCACCCGGCCTTAAACGCTCGAACGGTAATTTTTTTCAATAAATCATATTGTGCAACGAAAATCTCGCTTTTGGGGTACAAGCACTGATACAATAGTCTGAGGCAGAATAATGGTCGGACTAGAAATCAGAGAAGGGGCGCGAGCGATTGTGATTTATGGTATCGGACATGATGTGCTGGATATGCGGAGAGTGGAAATTTTGATGACCGGCCCGCATAGCGAGAAGTTTGTGGAACGGGTGTTGACCGAAGCAGAGCGGGAGATCGCGCTCCAGAAAGGCGCCAAGCGCACCGAGTTCGTTGCCGGCCGCTTCGCGGCGAAGGAAGCGATATCGAAGTCCTTCGGCTGCGGGATCGGAAGCCTCATCGGCTTCTGGGATATTGAAGTGCTCCCGCATCCGGGCGGGCGGCCGATCGCCAGCCTGTCTCCTGAAGCGTGGAGCCGTCTGTCGATCGGCGATCCAGCCGACTACGCCATCCATTTGACCATTTCCCACCAGCCGGAGCTGGCCTCTGCGTTCGCAGTCGTGGAAAGGATCAGGCAAGGATAACAGAAGGAGATAGACTAGCATGCACACAGAGCGCAATCACGATAGATATTTCAGCAGCGAGCTGCTGGATTGGTATGACGTTAACAAAAGGGATCTGCCTTGGCGAAGATCCCGGGATCCCTATCATATATGGGTATCCGAGATTATGCTGCAGCAGACAAGGGTGGATACGGTGATTCCTTACTTCCACCGGTTTATTGAGCGCTTCCCGACCATCGAGGCGCTGGCGGATGCGCCGGAAGACGACGTGTTGAAATGCTGGGAAGGCCTCGGGTATTATTCTAGAGCCCGCAATCTGCAGAGTGCTGCCAGGCAGATTACGGAGCAGTACGGCGGGGTCATGCCGAGCGGCAAGGAGGAAGTCGCCGGTCTAAAAGGCGTCGGGCCGTATACGGCCGGCGCGATCCGCAGCATTGCGTTCAACATCCCCGCCGCAGCAGTGGACGGGAATGTGATGCGGGTGCTGTCCCGGTATTTTTTAATCGAAGATGACATTATGAAGATAAAAACACGAACCCGGATGGAGGAACTGGTGCTTACGCTCGTTCCGGAGGGGAGGGCTTCGGATTTTACCCAGGCACTAATGGAGCTCGGGGCGCTGATTTGTACGCCGAAATCCCCCAAATGCCTGGTATGTCCGGTAATGGAGCACTGTGCAGGCAGGCTTGAAGGGAAGGAAGAGTCGCTTCCCGTTAAGACGAAGGCAAAGCCTCCGCGTCCCGAGCATCGACTGGCAGCCATCGTGGAAGGAACCGGGGTGCACGAAGGGAAGATCCTGATCCGCAAACGGCCGGCGTCAGGGCTTCTTGCCGGGATGTGGGAGCTTCCGCATATTGAAGTGACTTCCGGTGCGAGCGCGGTATCAACCAAGGGAGCCACGGAGCAGTCCGGTCTGAGCGCGGTATCGACCAAGGGGGGTACGGTGGCATCAGATACGGCTTCCGTTCATTCCAAGGCAGTCGCGGAGCGGTCAGAGGTGACCACGGTGCCTTCGGAGACTGTCATGGTGCCGTCCAATGTAGCGGTGCCTTCTGAGAAGGCCGCGGTCATCCGGCTTACGGATGGCTTGCTTGCGGAAGGGGTTCCGGTACGGCCGATCGGCCATTACATGGATGCCGAGCATACGTTTAGCCATATCCAATGGAAGATGTCCGTCTACCGCTGTGTATGGCAGGAGGAGCCGGAATCACTCAGCGGGCTGCAGGCCGCTGAGAGCGCTGCTGCGTATGAAGCGGGGGAGACGAACGATTTTCGCTGGATCGATGCCGGCGATATGGAGCGATACGCCTTTCCGAACGTGTTCATCCGCATCCTTTCTTCCTATTTCTCCAAGATGGATGGTGCCGGTTCGCGATAGAGGATAAGACGAAATGGAGCTGTGATGCTGCTTGCATAGCTGGAAACATGCATTGTTATATATCGCCGGAATCGGCGTTTCGAACTTGGGGAGTTGGATTTATCTCGTTGCAATCAATTTGCTTGTCTTGAATATGACGGGATCGCCGGCCGCAGTGGCCGGCTTGTTTATCATCCGTCCGCTTGCTACGCTGCTCACCAATTCCTGGGCGGGGAGCATCATCGACCGGGCCAACAAGCGCACGCTGATGATCGTGACGGACGTGATCCGTGGCGGGCTCATCGCCTTGATCCCGTTCATGACGTCGGTGTGGGGGATTTATACGATCATGTTTTTGATCAGTGTGGCGGGCGCCTTCTTCGGGCCAACCTCAATTACGTACGTCACGAAGCTCGTCCCGGCTGAGCAGCGAAAAACCTTTAACGCCTGGTCCAGCTTTGCCTCGTCCGGCGCGGCTCTGCTGGGTCCGGCTATCTCGGGCGTCCTGATCGCATACACGGATATCCGCATCAGCATTATCATTAACGCCGTTTCCTTCTTCCTGTGCGCGCTGGCGATTTATTTCCTGCCGGATGTGGATGCACAAGGGAGCAAGGCCGGCAAACGGGCAGCCATGACCTTGAAGACGCTGGTCCAGGATTGGATTGCCGTGATTGACTTCGGGAAGGCTGCGGCTTATTTTGTGCTCATCTATATCTTGTTCCAATCGGCGATGCTGCTGGGCTTCGCCCTGGACTCGCAGGAAGCGACTTTTATCAAGCAGGTCCTTCAGCTGGGTGACGAGGATTATGGCTTGCTTGTGAGCGTTGCGGGGGCAGGGTACCTCGCAGGCTCCGCCGCGGCATCGTTCACCGTAAAATGGCTTTCGGTCCGCATGCTGATCGGAGCGGGAACGCTGCTGTCGAGTGCCGGCTATTTCGTGTTCTATGCCTCGAACGGATATGCGATGGCGGCAGCGGGATTTGTCATTTTCGGCTTCTTCTCATCGTTTGCGAATGCCGGTTGTATGACGTTTTTTCAAAACCAGGTTCCGATCGATCTCATGGGACGTTTCAGCAGCGTGACACGTTTATTGGAAGGAATCGTGCAGATTTTGCTGACGCTGCTGCTCGGCGTTGCCGCAGATCTTTGGTCCCTGCAGACGGTATGCCTCATCGGTGCCGGTGCGGCATGCGCGGTCTCAATAATCCTGCTTATTGCGGCCTATGTCCCGTCCAAGGCTCTCCACTACGAGTCCCAGCCGTCCGCCGGAGCTTCAAGCTGATCGACCAGGGAGGCAGAGGATCAGCCAATCTGCTTGAACGCACCTCGATAAAAACACTAAAAAAGTGGAGAACAGCTGCTCATTTGTGAGCCCGCCTGTACTCCACTTTTTTTTATATTCAACATAAAGAAGAGCTGCCCCGCAGCAGAATGATCTGCTTGCGAGACAGCTCCTTATTATAATCGGCTTCGCTTAGAGCGAGAACGCTGGATTACTTCGCGCTTTCGTAACGCTTGCCGACTTCTTCCCAGTTTACAACGTTCCAGAATGCGGAGATGTAATCAGGGCGTTTGTTTTGATATTTCAGGTAGTAAGCATGCTCCCAAACGTCAAGGCCGAGGAGAGGCGTTTGACCTTCCATGAGCGGGCTGTCTTGGTTCGGTGTGCTAGTTACGGCCAATTTGCCGTCTTTCACAACGAGCCATGCCCAACCGCTGCCGAAACGGGTTGTAGCTGCTTTCGTGAAGTCTTCCTTGAATTTATCGAAGCCGCCGAGCTCGTTGTTGATCGCTTCAGCCAGAGCGCCGGTAGGCTGTCCGCCGCCGTTTGGTCCGATAACTTCCCAGAACAGGGAGTGGTTAGCATGGCCGCCGCCGTTGTTGCGGACTGCCGTGCGGATGCTTTCAGGAACGGCGTCCAGATTCGAAATCAGCTCTTCAAGGGATTTGTCTTGAAGCTCTGGAGCGCTCTCCAGGGCAGCGTTCAGGTTGGTAACGTACGTGTTATGATGGCGATCGTGATGGATCTCCATCGTTTGTGCGTCGATGTGAGGCTCGAGCGCGTCGTTTGCGTAAGGAAGAGGTGGTAATTGGAATGCCATAAATGAAAACCTCCTGTAAATTAGTTTTTTGGTTATGATCAAGGCCGTCCTTGTTCAGGAAGTCCTTATCATCCGGGCACTGCAGTATGTAACATAGGCTACACTACTTATATTAAACCGTTTGGGGGGATTAAATCAACTTTTATGTTTGAAAAGTCTGAAAGTTCGTTGGAACGGCAGTCCAAACTTTCTCCGCGAATCTATCGTTATTCTAGTATAGCCATCACAATCCGTCGATTGGAATCGATCGGGGGTGCTTGGGCGGAAAGGAGCAGTTTCATAATATGAATAAAAAAAGGTACACAGCGGCAGCCATTCTGCTGGCTGCAACATTGGCGGCCGCGCCGCATGCCGATGCGGCTGCGTCTAAGACGGCGTCATCGCAGGCTGTCGGATCTGCTGCGGCCCAAAGTCCGGCTCTCGACTGGCGTGTGAAGCTTGGCGGCGGCGTCACGGCGACGCTTGAGCAAGCCGACGTATGGCAGCAGAACGGAGACAGCGTGGCCGTATTTACCCTCCAATACAAAAATGGAGGAAAAGCCGCGGCCAGGCTCGTCACGTACTTCCCCAAAGCGGTGCTTCCCGGAGGTTCGGTCAAGGCCGCCAATCCGATATCCAAAGACCTTGCGAAGAAGAAGGTCGAGCCGGGTCAAAGCCTGACCGTAACCTATTACGTCAAGACGGACACCCCTTCCTTGTCTGGCATGAAGCTTGCTATGGACGTATGGAATCCGAAGGTTAAAGGCTATTTGGAGCGTGTCGGGTCATACAGGCTGCCTTCCAATTATTCAGCCGCGGTTGCTTCAGGCGTGAATGCAAAGCTGAGCCTGAGCGGAACTCCGGTTACCGTAAAATCGGAATCGCTGGAGATCATCAAATATGACGGCAAAGTCATCGCCAGGGTAGGCATGTCGATGACGAATAACGGCAGCAGCGCATGGTCGGACCGCGGTTATGACCCGTTCCTGGTCACGAAGAGCGGCAGCTCCTTCCGGCTTCAGCGCGAGGCAGGGCCCGAGGGGACACCGATTCAGCCGAAAGAACGGAAGCTGGTCTATTACATAACAGAAGTTCCAACGTATCTAAAACCGTCGGGCTTGCGTTTTTTATGGACGGAAACCGATGAAGCCTTGAAGCTGAGCCTGCCTGTAGGCTCGTTCCGGCTGCCTGCTGCCACCGCTCCTAAATGGGACGTGCCTGCAGGTGCGGCCAAGTCCCTGACGATTAGCGGCCAGCCTGTCGAAGCGAGAATCCGTCAAGCCACGCTTCGCTCTTCCGGGGACCAGGGGATATGGAATATCGAGATGGCTTTCAAGAACAAGGGGAAGAAAACCGCCAAGATTCCGGCGTATGAGTATGCGATTAAGGCGTCGGAGGGCTCCTATCATCCTTATGCGCCGGGAGATCCGGGGAGCCTGATGCTGACGCTTCGGCCCGGGCAGGAGAAGACCGTAACGATGGAAATCTCCCTGCCGATGGAGCTCAAGCAGGACCGCTTGAAGCTGCAGATGATCGAAGCATCGGGAGATGAGCGCACACCTTCTCCGCCTGCGGGTCAGGAGGAGCCGGGGGGAAGCACAGGCTCGGATGCTCCAAGCAAAGCGAGTCTGCCTTTGGCCTACTTCAGCATACCTTATCAAACGGAACGCCAGTCCTCCATCGGGGTAGAGTATGCGCCCCAGAGTGCCGGCGGGTTTGCTTACACGCTGGAATCCATTCAGCGCCTGCCATGGCAGGATACGGATCTTATTGTAGCCAAACTGCGATTGCGCAATACCCATGAGACGAACGCCCTGCAGCTGCCTGAGCTGAAGGCGGATGTCACCGCGGACGAAAAGACCGTACTCGCAAGTCCCGAGGTCATTGCCGGGGAGCAGGGCTCCTTGATCGCGCCGGGAGCATCCACTGAGGTGTCCGTCCTGGCCAAAATTCCGTACACGAAGGATATCCGCACGCTTCGCTTCAAGCTGTTTGCCCAGCAGGAAAGCGTGAAGACACCTTTCCTTACCCTGACGACGCCGGGACATACGCAGTCGATTGAGCTGCTGGAGAAAGGGAAGCCGTATACCGTCACGACGGCCGGGAAACGGGCAGAAGCGCAGGAGAGACGGACGCTGATTTACGAAGGAGCGGATTCGGATATCATTTATTCCGAACTGACGCTGACCAGCGGGGAGGCGCGCCGGGTACAAGCGGCTTTGCTGAAAGGATATTTCCAAGGTACGGACGGGAAAATTTACGAGGCCGATACCGTGCAGCCGGAAACGCCAATTCAGCCGGGAGGCAAACAATCGGTCGTATTCTGGGCCAGAGTGCCGAAGGGGACGGCCGGAAGCCTGGGACTTGCCTTGGGCACTGCGATGTCCGGGGGCAAGCTTGCCGAGCCGGGCAAAGACGTGAGCGGCGTCCTCGGCGTGAAGAAGATGCAGCTGAATCCGGTTCGTCCGGCCGCAAGCTCCAATCTGACGGGGCTCGACTGGTATCCGTACAGCATTTCCGTGACGAAAGCGATGGGGCATTTGCAGGAGGGCAGCTCGAGCATCTCCATGAATGTGACGGTGGACGTGAAGCGAAGCGACAGCATTACCGCTGCGGATGCCGGCCACAAGCTGATTTTGACGATCAAGGACACCCTGGGACAGACGCAGGAGCGCATCCTTACGCCGGGGACGGATATCCAGGTTCCGGGCACGAGGACGCTTTCGTTTGAAATGACGGATGAGCAGTACAAAAAATTGAAAGGCGGATGGTTTACCCTGACGCTCGCGGACGAATTCCAGAATGAACGGATCACCCTCGGCACTCAAAGCTACAATGTGACGTTCTATCCGAATGTTGTGGAGCCGCCGGAAGAGTAAGAGGGAAACCAAGGACCAGGGAGAGGAAAGGCGAACATGTTGCGTTTGGAAAATGTATCGCACAGCTTCAAAAACGGCAGCGAGGTATTAAAGGTGCTTCATAATATCGAGTTCGAGGTCAAGGAAGGCGAGATGATCGCCCTTCTTGGCAGCTCGGGCTCGGGCAAATCCACGCTGCTGAACCTGATGGCCGGGCTCATGAAGCCGACGGAGGGCCATATTTATATCGCCGGCCAGGATATCGTCAAATATAGCGAGAACAAGCTTGCCGTCTTTCGGCGGAAGCATATCGGATTTATATTTCAAGCCTATGAATTGATCCCTACGCTGACGGTGCGGGAGAATGTAGAGCTTCCGCTCGTCTTTCAATCCGTCCCGAGATCGAAGCGTCGCAAGAAAGCGATGGAGCTTCTGGAGATTACGGGGATCGGCGATAAAGCCGAAATGTATCCTTCCCAGCTCTCGGGAGGGCAGCAGCAGCGGGTCAGCATCGCGCGGTCGCTGATCACGGAGCCTTCCGTTATTTTTGCGGATGAGCCGACCGGCAACCTCGACACCAAGACGGAAGAGGAGATTCTTCGCATCATGATGACGCTCAACCAATCGATGAACACGACGTTCGTTATCGTCACGCATGAAATGGAAGTGGCGGCTCAAATGAAGAAAACGATCATGCTTCGCGACGGCTACCTCGTCACCCCGGGGGAAGGATCGGGACCGGAAGCGCCGCGTCAGCCTGAAGTCATTGCACTGGCTGCTTGCGAGGAGCCAGTTGTGCATAAGCCAGAAGTCGTTGCACCCGCAGCTAGCGAGGAGCCAGCCATGCATTCGCCTGAAGTCATCGCACCCGCGGTTACCGAGGAGCCCGGGGCGCGTCAGCCTGAAGTCGTCGTACCTGCAGCTTCCGAGGAACCCGCAGCTCCCGAGCCGGCAGATGCTGCCCAAGAGCTGCAAGCCGTCCCGTCCGGGCCGGAGAAGGCAGGTGACGAAAGCTGAAATTTGTAGACAGTATGCGGCTTGCCTGGGGCCAGATCAAGCGCCGCAAAGTGGTGACGGCCCTGTGCATGACCGGGATATCGATCGGATGTGCGGCGATCATTGTAGCGATCAGCATCGGAAACGGCGCCCAAAGCTACCTGGAGAAGGAGATCATAGGCGGCTTGAAGCTGGATGAGATTACGGTAACCCCTCAAGGCTCGGGCGGCTCTTCGGATGGAGGCAGCGGGCCTGGCGCGGAGCGGGGGCTATTGACCGATGACAAGGTTCGAGTGATTGAGGGCTTTCATCATGTGAAGTCGGTCATTGCCGCCAAGCAGATGGGGTACTTCCGGTTCCTCTCTTCCGATAATTTGGTTCATGACGGCATCAATATCATGGCCGTTGATTTGACGAAGCTTAAGGAGCAGGGCAACCGTTTCGCGCAGGGCGGGCCGCTGGATCAGATGGGTGCGGTGGTGCTCAACTATGGCGCAACGTCAGGCTGGAAGGATGCCGAGACCAGCGAAAGATTGATGAACATGATGAACAGCGATCCCAACAATCCGAAAATATGGGAAGAGTTATATATGTACGACAGCGCCATTACGGATATGATGGGCAAGAGCATCCAGCCCGAGCGGATGGAAGGCGAACAGAAAGCGCTCGGCCCGCGCCTTTATATCGGGGGCGTGCTCGATGTTCCGAAGGGGCAGAATGCCGAGTTTGCCATCTACGACCGCCAGGCCTATGTATCGTTCGAAACGGCGGATTGGCTGAATGACACCTTGAATTCCAATAATGGAGCCGCCATGAAACAGCGGACGTACGATACGTTAACGGTCAAGGTGGATGATCTTCAGCACATCCAGCAGCTGGAGGAGCTCATATCGAAGCTGGCCTTGAATGCCAGCGACAACTTGGCCGCGCGCGATCAGATCGCTTCCCAGCTGAATACCTTCAAAGCGATTGCGCTCGGCGTCGGCGTCTTCATTCTGCTGCTGGCGTCCATATCGATCATTGTGGCCATGACCATGTCGACGCATCAGCGCCGCCGGCAAATCGGCATCATGAAGGTTCTCGGGGCGAATTCGGGTCAGATCCGCGTCATGTTCATCGTTGAAGCGAGCCTGCTAGGTTTCCTTGGCGGCTTGCTCGGTATCGTATTCGCTTATTTTATCGTTAATGGGCTGAATTCGTTCATTACGGCTTCCGCGGGCATGGCGGGGCTGCAGATTGAGGTGACCCCAAATACGCTGCCGATCGGCATCGCATTCGCTGTGACGACGGGGATTTTTTCAGGGATTTATCCGGCGATCAGCGCCGCCAGAACCAATGCGCTGCTCGCGATCAAGCGGGATTAGGAGACTACCGGATCGGAAAGGACGCTAATATACGGTATGAAAAAAATAATAAAATGGTTGGTTATTGCAGCGGTCATCGGCTTGGTCGGCTATTGGGGATACGGACAGGTAAAGCCTAAGGAAGCGCCGATACCCATGATGGAAGAGCCGCAGGTGATTTCATTTCCTGTCACCGAGGAGACGATCGTGACCACTGTGCAGGTCAAGGGTACCTCGGAATATGGAAAGGAAACGAATGTATACGCCCCTTTTGAGGCGAAGGTGGAATCTTGGAACGTTGCGAACGGGCAGCAGATCAAGAAAGGCGATACGCTGTTCAGTCTAGAGCAGAAGACCATTCACCAGCAGCTACAGCAGAAGGAGGCCGAGCGGAAGAAGCGGAAGCTGGAGCAGGAGCTGAAGGAGTTCACGCTCAATCAGGATTTGGACAATGCCCCGGTTGGAGCGACGGAAGCAGAGCGCCTGAAGCTGCTGGCCGATCAGGAAACCGCCAAGCTGAGCAGTGAGCTGGACGGGGTCAACGAGATGATCGAGGCTCAGACGATCGCAGAATTGAATGAGCGTCTGAAGCAATCGATATACCGGGCGCCGTCGGCGGGCATTTTTCTATTCGACAATTCGCAGAAGCAGCCGCAGTCGGTGACGGCCAATCAATATATCGGCAAAATCGTTGATCTGAACTCGCTTCGGTTCGCTGCCTATGTCGGGGAGAGCGAGGTGTTCAGCATTAAGCCGGGGATGGAGGTTGAAGTGAAAATGCCTTCCATTAAGGACATGAAGCTGAAGGGAAAAGTGGAAGAGGTGGCCAAATTCGCGGAGACGACTTCCCAGGAAAAGCAGACATCCCAGACGCCGCAATTCAAAGTGATCATCTCCCTGCCAAAAAACGACCGTTTGATCGGCGGACTGACCTTGACCGGAGACATCGTTACCGAACGCAAAGAGAAGGCGGTTGTCGTGCCGAAGCTGGCTGTTATGACCGAAGGCGACATCTCTTATGTGATGGTCGATAAGGGCGGCGGTCATATTGAACGGCAGGATATCGAGACGGGCATGCAGACGCTGGATAAAATCGAGGTGCTGTCCGGACTGAAGCCGGGGGATACCGTGGTTCTTCAATAGGAAGAAAGACCGACTATTCATAGCAGGAAGAGCAGCAGGCGGGCGAAGAGATGATTCGCATGTGCGGCTTCTTCCACACATACCAGGAGGCTGCTCCAGGTCTAATGACCTTTGGGACAGCCTCCTCGCGTTTTTCTATTTATGCATTAACTATTTTTGATTATCGTGTCATAAATATGCTCCAAATAAGAAATAGAGATCTGCTCGGCTTCTGATCTGGCTATGAAGGTATCCGAGGCTGGCCGCAAGCGTTGGTACATGCGGATCGTGGTTTTCAACGCATGGTAGCAGCTGTTGGCGTCATGAACAGGAAGGGTTCGCTTAAGCTCCTCCAGTTCGCTCTCTGCATGCTCCTCCAGCCTTCGGACCCCTCTGGGCAAATGTCCCTCTTGCATTAGGATCAATGGGCCTAATACCGTGCCGCGAATAAAGGTGATCAGGTCGATGGCCTCAAAGATCTCCCCTCTCCCCAGCTTTGCGGCGCCGTAATGGATCCATACCCAGAAGCGATCCTCCATCCATTGCGGATCGGGAGTTGGATACGAGGGGGAGGTCGCTTGAAGGATCGAGCTGATCTCTCCCGTTCGCTCCCATATGATGAGCGGATTCTCAATCCGCGTTGTAAGCTCCGCCGAGGTGATGAATTTGAGATCGACATGGAGCGGCTGCGGGCCATATAAGCAGATAACCAAGCGGGGTTCGCCGACATGCTCTCCAGTAAAGGCCGATAGCAAGTGGCCTAGCCCTTCTGCAATTTGAATCCGTTCCTCCATGATTGAACTAAGGTAAGCAGCGTCATACACGATAACGAGGTCCAAATCGCTGTATTCATCCATCGTTCCCGTCATCATGGACCCGCCAGCAAGCAGACCCAGCAGTCGATGGTCTTGGCTGAGCTTCGCCTTGGCTTGTTCCAGGAATTGTTCGTGTAAAGGCAATTGCATTGAAACCACTCCTTAAAATAAGACCCATTCCTCAAAATGGGTATTACGCCAATCTACCACCCTCCAGGCCGGACTGTCAATTATATCCTTCAAAACAAGGAGATTCAATTCCTTGTCCATAGCATAAATCTTAATATCAAGCTAATCCTTTCCTTTGAATTTTTAACATGCTTTTAACAAATATAAGAAGTTTTATCCAAGTTGTAAAATGTAAACGCTTCAAATGAAGCGCTTTCAGAAGAAAACTCGTGAATTTAGGAGAAAGTTGTGGTTTAATGGACAAGGAAACAGGATTTTCGGGTTTTTTGTAGTAAAACATTAATGTCAGGTTTGCGTAAACGGAATACTTGTTCTTTGTAAACCGGGTAAACCGCATCATGCTAACGAAAAGGGAGATTTTGAAATGCATGTTCGTTCCTTTCAGTTGAGTGACTGTAACCCCGTAACCGAGCTATTACAGATTGCTTTATCGGAAGAATGCTACGAAAACACGATGGAGCCCTTCTCCAGGCAGCTTGCTTGGGACTCCGACCTGATCATGGTTGCGGAGGAAGACGGCGAAATTGTCGGTGTCCTAATCGGGACCATCGAGCGCAATCATGGCTGCTATTATCGCATTGCTATTCATCCTGATTACCGTAGAAGAGGGATCGGCAAAGCCCTGGTATCCGCTATGGAGCAGCGTTTCCAATCACGCAAAGTAAGCCGGATCCTGGTAGCCGGAGACGAGCATAATGCCGCAGCGATGCCGTTTTATGAAGCGATGGGCTACGGAGCCAGCAAGATTCTGCAGTCGTTTCAGAAGCTTAGCATTGTGGTGGGGCCCCGGTAAGAGCCTCTTGGCGTTCTATGCGGGCACACGGCAGCCTAAGACCTCTACAGAGATAAATCATTAAATTTTTCCATAGTGTGTGATTTCAAAAAGCCAACTTTTCAGCGCGAATGAAGGCGAAGGGCCGTCAGAAGCACAGCAGCGGCAATCGCAGGAACGCCGGAGGAGCAGCGATTTTTCGAGCATGCATGCCGGATTCGCTTAGGAATCCGCCGCCTGATCTTCTTCGTGATCAAAAGGGGACTTTTTGAATGACCTCTATATGAAGCATATCTTTCAGCCGTTGCAAATGGAGGGGAGATATGCTTTTCTATTAATGTACCCCAATTTTGAAGGTGCCGCCTGTCGAGGTTCGAAGGTGAAATCGAAGTAAAGTAGGTGTAGTATGGGACAAGTGATTCCTCCGGATTCAGCCGAGAACGGACAAAGCAGCGAGCCGCGCCAGCAGACTGGCGGAAAGAACGGCTGGGCCGCCGAGCTATGGGATTGGGTCAAGACGATCGCAATTGCCTTTGTTATTATGGTGCTTCTTAATATGTTTGTGTTTAATTTGTCGACGGTTAAGGGCGAATCCATGCAGCCAACGCTGACCGCATCGGAGCGGCTGTTTATCAATAAAGTGGTCTACCGCTTTGCAGAGCCCAAGCATGGTGATGTCATCGTGCTGAAGGACCCGAGCGACGGTCCGGATAAGAAAGAGTTTCTTGTTAAACGTATTGTCGGCGTGCCCGGGGATACAATTGAGGTGAAGAATCAGAAGCTGTATGTGAACGGTGTCCCGCAGGACGAGGAGTATACGGACGTCCCCATTGAGGATCCGGGCTTTAAACCGGTGAAGCTGGAAGAGGGACGGTATTTCGTGATGGGCGACAACCGCCACCTCGGAAAGAGCAAGGACAGCCGCATGTTCGGAAGCGTTAAGGAATCGGATATTGTGGGCAGAGCCGAATTCATATTCTGGCCGCTGTCGGAAATTAAAAAGCTGTAGCCAAAAATAAAGCTTCAACCTAACGAAAGGAGGCGCTGGAGATGACCTACACACTTGGCTCGTATGCTCCTCCGCCTTCGGTATGGGAGGAGCTCAAGCAGGAGCTTAAGACTGCTGCACCGGAGCTGGGCATCGATGATATCGGGT
Organism: Paenibacillus lactis; assembly: GCF_017873605.1. GTDB lineage: Bacteria > Bacillota > Bacilli > Paenibacillales > Paenibacillaceae > Paenibacillus_AQ > Paenibacillus_AQ lactis. Next base: position 45,628 of record NZ_JAGGKI010000028.1, on the reverse strand, counting down.
TCGCTTCGGCGGAGCCGTTCGTATCGTTGCGAGGCATATTACAGAACCATCGCGACAAGGGCTACGAATCGGGATTCGAGGAGCCGGATCTGGATAAGCGGGTCACGCCCGCCTTGCCGGGAACCGAGCCTGCTTCGCTAATCGCTATTGCGGTGGCGTACCCCTCCAAGATGGAAAATCCGCCGAAATCCGAACCCGGCAAGTACCGGGGGATAATGGCCCGTTCTGCTTGGGGAAGAGACTACCACCATGTGCTTCGGGAGGCGATGAGCCGGCTGGAAGCTTTTATACGGGAGCGGGTGCCGGATGCGGTGCTGGAAAGCATGGTCGACACGGGTGCGCTGGTCGACAGGGCGGTTGCGGAGCGGGCCGGAATCGGCTTCAGCGCCAAGAACTGCGCGATCATCTCTCCCAAGTTCGGGTCATGGATCTATCTTGGCGAAATGGTCACGAATATTCCGTTTCCGCCGGATCAGCCGGTTACGGAAGACTGCGGCGAATGCACCAAATGCATCGACGCCTGTCCAACGGGCGCGCTGGTCGGACCCGGACAGCTGAATGCCCAGCGGTGTGTCTCTTTCCTGACGCAGACCAAAGGGTTTCTGAGCGAAGAAGTGATGCGGAAGATCGGCAACCGTCTGTACGGCTGCGATACTTGTCAAATCGTTTGTCCGAAGAATCGGGGGAAGAACTGGACGCATCATGAGGAGCTCCAGCCCGATCCGGAAAAAGCCAAGCCGCTGCTCCTGCCGATTCTGGATATGAGCAACCGCGAATTCAAGGAGACGTTCGGCGATACGGCTGCGGCCTGGAGAGGCAGAAAGCCGATCCAGCGCAATGCCGTCATTGCCCTTGGCAATTTTAAAGACATTTCGGCAGTACCGAAGCTGAGCGAGGTGCTGCTGAAGGATCCGCGCCCTGAGCTGCGGGGAACCGCCGCATGGGCTCTGGGCCGCATTGGAGGCGAAGAAGCGTTGAACAACTTAGAGAAAAGCATGAAAACCGAAGGGGATCCCCAAGTACGGGACATGCTGCAGCAAGCCTTAGCGAAACTCAATGCCGATGCAGCGACATCGGAGAATACACGGAGCGAATCGGCTGCCCCGGTGCCGGAGGCAGCGGAGGAACAAGGCTCTGCCGGAGCGGCGGCAGGGAAAGCTTCAGCCGGGAATGCAGCCGCCGAGCCGGAGCAGCCGCGGCCTGCTATCCAGGGGGTTGAGCCGATGGCCGTTCCCGAGGGAGGGCCGGAGGTATTGTATTATGATGAGCTCCAATCCCCGATCGGTACGCTGACCGTCTGCGCGACGGAGAAGGGACTGTGCCTTATCGAATTCGGGAGCTTCCATGTGAAGGAAGCGGTCATTCAGCAGTGGTGCCGCACCTGGTCCGGCAACGGTGGCTATGAGCGGGATGAAGCCCGCCTGGCTCCGGTAACGGATCAGCTGAAGCGGTATTTTGCAGGAGAGCTGAAGGAATTCACCCTTCCGCTGGATATGCGGGGAACCTCGTTCCAGCTCCAGGTATGGGAGGCGTTGAAATCCATTCCTTATGGAACCGTATGTTCTTATAAGGACATCGCGGAATCGATCGGACGTCCGAAGGCGGTTCGGGCGGTCGGCGGGGCCAACAACAAAAATCCGGTGCCAATCGTCGTGCCGTGCCACCGCGTCGTTGGAGCGGACGGTGCGCTGATCGGCTACGCCGGCGGACCGGAAATCAAACGGACCTTGCTGGCGATCGAGGGCATTACGCTGGGCCGGTAAACGCGCGTCATTCTTCTTGGAATGCCTCGTATGGCCGCCCGCGCATATCCGGATTTTTCATTTGCTGTCCTTCATGGGACATGCTATGATAAGTTCGTGTATGTGCCATGAAATGGTAAATATTAGCATGATTAAAGGTGGTCAAGCATGAATATCGTCATTCCGATTGTTACGCTGATCGTGGGTCTGGTTGCGGGCTTCTTTATCGGGGCATTCTATCTGCGTAAGCAGCTGGAGAAGATGCAGAACGATCCGGAAATGCTGCAAAAAATGGCAAAGCAAATGGGCTACAACCTGAACAGCAAGCAGATGCAGCGCGCTCAGCAAATGATGAAAAACCAGCCGATGCCCGGCAAAGGGCAAGGCCGCAAACGCAAAGGCTAATGAATAGGAGGGCCGCCTTCGTTTATCCATTTGACGGAGGGGGCGCTTCTATTTAGTGAAGACTGCTAACAGCGGTTATATGTGGCTGTTCATTCGATCGCTTTCGGGTGCTGCCCGGCAGCGTAAGCATACGGATTGAACAAGCATAAAATACGGATACCGTTTACCTGGTTGTAGGCGGAAAGGGGGATGTACTGTGGCAGGTGTAAAGGATTATGTTAACGATAAAGTTGTAGAAAACCGGGAGCAGATCGAATACCATATCGAGCAAATTTTGAAGCTGATCGGTGAAGATCCGCAGCGTGAAGGGCTGCTGGAGACACCGGCCCGTGTCACCCGGATGTATGAGGAGATTTTCGCGGGATATTCCGTGGATCCGAAGGATGTACTGGGAGTAACCTTCGATGAACAGCATGAAGAGCTTGTCATCGTGAAGGATATCGTATATTACAGCCAGTGCGAGCATCATATGGCTCCATTCTTCGGCAAGGTTCATATCGGCTATGTGCCGAGCGGGAAGATCGCGGGACTGAGCAAGCTGGCTCGTCTGGTTGAGGCGGTTACGCGCCGTCTTCAGGTTCAGGAACGCATCACGTCGCAAATTGCGAACATTATTGTGGAGGAGCTCCAACCGAGCGGCGTAATGGTCGTTGTGGAAGGGGAGCATCTGTGCATGTGCGCCCGCGGCGTGAAGAAACCGGGAAGCAAGACGGTGACCTCTGCCGTACGGGGAACGTTCCAAAGCGATGCTGCACAGCGTTCGGAGTTTCTGTCATTAATCAAGGAATAAACCATAGTGCAGTGAACAACGGCTGGACCCGTAGATGGTCCAGCCGTTGTTGTTATTCCACCGTTTCAGGAAACGAAAGGATTATGGGGGATGCTCCGTTCTTTTAGATTCGGCAGATCCATGATTGCTCTATAGGGGATGTCTTGGCGCTTAAGGTTAAACAGCATCACGGCCGGCTATCTTGAGCCATCCACCTGCTTCATATGCTGGACGTAACGGATCAGCTCCGCTTTCTGCAGCTCCAGCTCATGAATCCGCCTGGACATCTCACTGAAGAAGAGCTCGATCTGATCGCGCAGCACATTGGCCGATTGCCCCCTCCAATCCGAGAGGCGGGCGTACATCGCCCTTGCTTCCTGTTCATCCTGCCGAAAGAGGGCAAGCAGCCTGGACAGCTCGCGTTCAGCCTGAAGCAAGTCATCCAGCTCTAGCAATATTTCCTGACTCATCAATTGATCCCTCCAGAAGACTTGTAAATGGGCTGTTATCCGCTGCGATCCGTCTGTTCGAACAGATCCGCCTTGTACTTAATGTACTGGACCATGTCGGTCGTATGCTGTATATGCCACTGGCTCAACGACATAATCGAAGCATCCAGCTGCTGCACAATCGGCTGGAGCCGTCTGCTGTGGCTGGAATACATCGTTCTGGCAAGCCGCTGACGGATCCCCTCCAGCTCGCTCTGGCTCTGCTGGGCATTGGCCCTCCACGTTTCCGCAACGCTGCGCAGCTCCGCGGGGGTCACCTCAATGGTGCCGGCTCCTGCCGATTGGCCCGCCATTGCGGCTGCTCCGGCTGCGCCCAGAAGCGAGCCGTGGATACCAGCCATCATTCCGTTCATCATCCCATGAAGCGATTGGAAGAGCCCGCTGTCCGAAGGAACTCGGGGTGAATCGACAGGCTTACCGGTTTCACCGTCATAGAGCGGGTTGGATATGTAACCATTCTCGAATTTATAGCGATCGAGCTGGTGGTAATTGGGCCCGCCGAAGGTGTTGCCGATCTTGTCCCACAGGCTGACCCCGTCGTTGGCATCCTCATAGTTGGAGTCGATGTAATAAGTCGATCCCACATGACCCTCATACCCGCCGAAGGTGCCGCTGGCAACGATATCGCCCGGGTGGGCAAAGTTAATGATCTGGGAATCAAACTCGCCGTTCTCGGCCATTCTCCGGGCTTCCGGGGAAAGGCTCCCAATGACGGAGGGGGCACTGAAGGTGACGGCGGGCAGGCCGGTATAAGCTGCCGCATACTGGGCGTTGGCGCCGCCAAGCGAGTGGCCGGTCAGCGTGAAGTTTAAGTCCGGGTGCTTCTCCTGCATTTCCCTGGCATAGTCTTCAGCCTGAAACATTTGGTTTGTGCCGAGGACATCGGCTTTTTTCATAAGGTTTCTGGATTGTTCACCGACCCAATCGTTCAGGCCTGTGATTCCCACAGCGTCCTCGAATTTGGTGATCTGCTCATCGAACGGCCTTTCGATTTCTACCTTTCTTCCAAGCTCTCCAAGGCCGATCCCAACATCATTTAGCAGGTCAGGACCGGAGGTGGATAACTCGGCTTCTCCCTCGGTTCCGCGGTAAGCGATGACAGCCTCACCGGTCTGCCGGTTCACGAACGTAACGGCATCGAATCCCGAAACGGCATGGCTCTTCGTATCCTCCAGCACTTCCCAATCGGGCAGATCCTCGATCTGTGCGCCTTCCTTTAAGTCCTTATAAGCTAACCGTGATAACGTGTTATACGTTTCATCATCGACCATGACGCTTCCTCCATAATTGAAGTTTACTTCTTCTTATTGGCTTCAATGACTTCTTTCAGCTCCGGGCTCATGACAAAGTTCTTGGTTTCAAACGTCTTGTAGTTCACCGAAATGTTGAACGTCTGATCTTTATGCCCTTTGACGTGGCCCTCGACATCGATCTCATCCGCTACATAGGAAGGCATCTTCTTCTGACCTGTAACTTCGACCTCCAGGCCGTATTGCTCCTTGAAAAATTGAATGGCGGTCTCCTTCGTCTGGGCCATGAGCTGATCCTCGCTCGCCGCAACCTCCGGATCGCCGGATTTACCGGATTTCATGCTTTGGCATCCTCCTATCATGAACGTGGCTAAAATAAAACAAATGAACAGGATCTTCCATCCGGAACGCATATCCATCCTCGTTTCATCCCTTCAGTAGACTCTTTGATCCTCATACCCATGCTAAGTTCCAGTAAAATGCTTACTGTATTATCATAGACTGGGGGACTGCAGCAAACAACGTATTAAATAACCAGAAACATGGTAATAAAGTCCTGTCGAGCCCGCGCGGCAATACCTATTTTTGAGCTTTCCAGATTAGGTAGAAGGAAGATAAAAGCCCTCCCTAAGCCTCGGTTACGAAGCAAGGAGGGCGGACTCTGATAGCAGTCTCAATTCTTACGGGGTGCCATGAAGCGGTTAGGATCGGTTCATCATTAAAACGGCTTCCATTTCAGCTTGCTTGCATGCTTGAACCGCTCGGCCACTTCGGGCCAGTACACGACGTTCCACCAATCCCTGATGTAGTCTTTACGCTTGCTTTGATGCTTCAAGTAATAGGCATGCTCCCATACATCGAGAGCGAGGAGAGGAACCACATCCCACTGGGAGAGGTTCTGATGCTTCTCGGCCTGTAATATTTCCAGACGATGGCTGCGCGGGCTCCAGACAAGGATGGCCCAGCCGCCGCCTTCCACCTTCTCAGCCGCCTCGCTAAAATGCTTCTTGAACCGTTCAAAGCTGCCAAAATCCTTCTTGATCTGCTGGGCAAGCTCTCCCTCTGGCATGCCGCCGCCCTTCGGGTTCATGATGCTCCAGAACAGGGTATGCAGGTAATGCCCGGCCCCGTGGAAGGCGAGCTCACGCTCCCAATGCTTCACAAGCTCGAAGTTGCCGCTCTTGCGCGCTTCCTCAAGCTTTTTCTCGGCTTTGTTCAACCCGTCCACATAGCTCTGGTGGTGAACATCGTGATGGACCCGCATCGTCGCTTCATCGATATGCGGCTCGAGGGCGTTGTACGGGTACGGAAGCGGAGGGAGGCGGTGGCCGCCGATCGGGACCGGCTTGCTGCCCGAATCCGCTAAGCCGTGGATCGCGGCCTCGGGCCCAGCGGAGGCTGATGAAGCCGATGAAGCTGGTTCTTCCCGATCTTCCCGTTCTTCCTGTTTTTCTCGAGGCTCCCTATTTTCCGCGGGTGGAGGGGGCGCTGCCGCTTCTTCCATGAACCGTTCCACCGCTCCTGGAGAATTCAAAGTGTCCAGAACGCCAAGGAAGTACTCCGATTCGCGGATGATATGAAGCAATACCGTCTCCGCAAGCGGCACGGTTCGAACGGCAGGGCTGTTATCCTTCATGCCTTCCAGCTGGCGGATGAATTCCCTGGACTGCTCGAAGGAGACGCGCAGCAGATGCTCGACCTGTGCGATGACCTCGGGCGATGGCGGCCCCGGATGGCGGAGAACATATTGCAGCAGGACATCGGCGGCTTTTTGCGTATGATCGAATACGACGGCCCACTGGTCCAAAACGTTCACGTAGGGCTCCTCAAGCCCCGGAACAATCGCTTTAATGACATCCGTATGCTCCATCTCCTGGAGCTTCCAGAAGGCGATCTCCTCCAGAATACGGGCCGGCAGCTTCGCGCCGTAAATATATAACATCGATTTCCCTCCCCATATAGCATTCACCATAGTCACTATATTCCGGGACGGGCTTGTATTATGTAAGGCAATATAAAAACCCCCGCTGCCGGTTCCGGCAGCAGGGGAGAAGGTCATCCACTTAAAAGGTACAGCACTTATTGGGCTTGCAGCCCTTCCCGGCCCTCGAGCTTGCCAAGGAAGGTGGAGACTCTGCGCAGATACTCTTTCGGATGCTCTCGGAAGATAAGCTCGTGGTGCGCATCCTTCACAATCCATGAATCGGAATCTTCATGGGTCTGGTTTGCGGCGATTTTCTCGGCGATCGGGTAAGGCGCCTTATCGTCCCTTGTTCCGTGGATGAACAGGATCGGGAACGGATAATCATGCTTTTTTACCTCGTTATAAGGGATTTGATCGAGACTCGTTCCATTCAGCACCGGGAAGAGCAGCTCCAGAATTTCCAAGGAAGGATGCCTTGGAAGATCAATTTGGTTGTGAATATTGTGATAAAGCGTGTCCGGCTCCAGCAAAAAGGTGCTGTCCAGAATCATCGCGTCAACATCCTTCGTCTCGAGCCCCGCCTGTAATGCGGTGCCCGCGCCCATCGAGAACCCCCAGACGACAATCTGCTTCGCGCCGCGGTGCTTCACATGTTCAATCGCGCCTAGCAGCTGACGCTTCTCCTCCTTACCGCCGGTAGCTACCTCCTTGCTGGTTTGGGATGCAAAGCCATAGTCGAACATCAGCACATTATAATTCATGCTGTGCGCGTAATGAGCGATATCATACATCGGCACCCAGGTCTCCTCACGATTGGCTCCATATCCATGGCTGAGCACAATCGTCTTATCGGAATGATCCGCAGGGATATACCAGCCGTTCATATTTCGTTTGCCGTCAATGGAATGGAAGGTGACGCTCTCGTAATCCATTTCCTTGGCAAGCTTCGGATTGGAGTAAAGGGGAGCCACCGTCGGATTCGACAGCACCCAGGCAATATAGGCGTGCAGCGCTATAAAGCAGAAGATAAGGAAAAAGACGACGGATAAAATCAAAGCTAGCAAAATATGCTTGAACCGTACCAAGCCTGTAGAAAGCTCGGCCGGGGCGTCATTGACTTGGGAGAGTGGGGCATTACGACCAGTTACCATGCTCATGGATGGCCCCTCCTTACCATAGTTTTATTGCGCGAAAGTGAAAAACGCTGATTTTTTATAATAATCGTATGCCGGGATGCCTATTATGTCAATGTAAATCGAAAGTTTGTTAGATGAGGATTTGGCAAAAATCCAAAGGGCGACCCTCAATCAGCAATAGATAGCAAAACCGTTTTATTCATCTATATATTGTACCCGGGAGCCGATGGAACCGAATTTTACAAAATCCCGCGATAATTGTAAAGCTGGCAAATGGTTTACTTCTGCCTTAATTTTTCATATAATTCTTGTAACCAGGTTTCATGTGATGAAACAGGAGAGGAGCAGGTCGGGGATGGAAGACCGCAAATTAACTGTACGTGCCGTTGAAAGGGCTCTTGATATATTAATATGCTTTACGAAGAACAGTGAGCTCGCTCTAACCGAGATTTCTTCGCTGATCGGGCTGCATAAGAGCACGGTTCACCGCCTGCTGGCAACGCTGGAAGACAAGGGATTCGTGGTGCGGAATCCGGAGACGGAGAAATACAGGCTGGGTCTGAAAATATGGGAGCTGTCCATGCACTTGTCACAGAGCGATGACCCGGCCATTCGGCTGCTGCCGGCAATGGAGGCGCTGCGGGATCGGCTTGGCGAAACTGTAAGCCTGTATCTGCGGGACGGTGCGGAGCGTTTGCGCATTCAGGCGGTACAGAGCAACCAGGCCATCCGGCGGGTCGCCCAGGTAGGCGTGAGGCTGCCGCTGTCCGTCGGCGCTTCCAGCAAGGTTCTGGTTGCGTTTGCGCCGCCGGAGGATCAGGAGGAGCTGCTGAATGCACCGGATTGGCCCGAGTCGGTAGACCGTGAGACGTATCGGAAGCAGCTGGCCGAAATATTGCAGAAGGGCTATGCGATCAGTATCGAGGAGCGCGAGCCGGGGGCGGCAGCGGTATCGGTGCCGATCTTCGACCGTTACGGCAAGGCGGCAGCGGCGCTTTCGATGTCGGGGCCGGTCACCCGCTTGTCAGCCGAGAAGCTGCGCGAGTATGCGCCTGTGCTGAAGGAAGCGGCTCGGGAGATGGGAATGATGATGTGATGGCTGCCCAGGAATCTTAAGCCGTACGCATATCGTTCAAGGGACGAAGGATTCGTCCCAAGTGTGAAAGTGGACAGGGAAACAGTACCGCCTGTACGCTAAAAAAGGAGATGACCCGGACTAGATCCGGTGCATCTCCTTTTTTAGTTCCAAGCTCCAAGCGATGGATATTCATGTTTGCGGTTTCTATTATGTAGACGTTGGCAGTATACGTTCATGGACGCACAAATCAGGCCTGGTGATCATCGTTTCGCTTGGTGTCCTTTCGTCGCCTCTTTCATTTTCTGATTCAAGATCTCTTGAAAGGTAGCCGCCTTGGCATTCGTTGCTGCTTTAGGCGCAACCATCGGCTGCGGGCGTTGATATTGATGGTGGAACGGGGTCATCGTATGGATTTTGATCATCGGTACAAACCTCCTGGATCACTCAAGGATCCGCAATGTTTGTACCCATTAACCTTCCCGGCTCTATTTGAAACGGGATTTCCAATAAACAGGAATATGGTACTGCAAATATGAAAATCCCCATCTTCCGAGATCGAAAGATGGGGATTTGTTCCTGAGACTTAAGTGCCTTTATAAAGAGGTGTTACTGGTTCGATGCGATCATTTGACGAAGCACCGTTTGGAGGATACCGCCGTTATGGTAGTAGTCCACGTCGACCATGCTGTCAAGACGAGCGATTACCGGGAACTCGAACTTGGTCCCGTCTTCGCGAGTAGCGACAACGGTCAATTCCTGACCCGGCTTCACATCATTGCTAAGGCCGATAATATCGAACGTCTCGCGTCCGTTCAGACCAAGGCTCTTCCAGCCGTGTCCTTCTTGGAACTGGAGCGGAAGTACGCCCATGCCCACAAGATTGGAGCGGTGGATCCGTTCAAAGCTTTCAGCCAGAACGGCTTTGACGCCGAGGAGGTAGGTACCTTTAGCCGCCCAGTCGCGGGAGCTTCCCGTACCGTATTCCTTACCGGCGATAACGATCAGGTTCTGTCCGCCGGCTTGATAGTTCATCGAAGCGTCATAGATGGACATGACTTCGTCCGTAGGCAGGTACGTGGTCACGCCGCCCTCGGTGCCAGGAGCTACCTGGTTGCGGATGCGGATGTTGGCGAACGTTCCGCGCATCATGACTTCATGGTTACCGCGGCGGGAACCGTAGGAGTTGAAGTCTTTGCGCTCAACGCCGCGCTCGCTCAGGTATTTGCCTGCCGGGCTGTTCGTTGCAATGTTGCCCGCCGGCGAAATATGGTCCGTCGTAACGGAGTCGCCCAAGAGAGCAAGCACGCGCGCTTCCTTGATGTCCTGAATGTCGCTCAGGCCATTGCCCAGGCCTTCGAAGAACGGCGGATTTTGAATGTACGTCGATTGATCGTCCCACTCATACAGCTCGCCTTCCGGCACAGGGATCTTGTTCCAGCGCTCGTTGGCTGTAAATACGTTCTCGTATTTCTTGCGGAAAGCATCCGCGCTGACGGACAAGCCGATCGCTTCGCGAATTTCGGCGCTCGTTGGCCAGATATCCTTCAAATATACCGGCTCGTTGTTTGGATCGTAGCCGATCGGATCGTTCTGAAGGTCGATATTAACCGTTCCTGCAAGCGCGTAAGCCACAACGAGCGGCGGAGAAGCCAGGTAGTTGGCTTTAACCTGAGCGTGCACGCGGCCTTCGAAGTTCCGGTTACCGGACAGTACGGCCGCAACCGTCATGTCATTGTCGGCGATCGCTTCGCTGACTTCGTCAGGCAGCGGACCGGAGTTACCGATACATGTTGCACAGCCGTAGCCTGCTACATAGAAGCCGAGGGATTCCAAGTAGTGCAGGAGACCGGCTTTCTCCAGATAGTCGGTTACGACCAGGGAGCCTGGAGTCAAGCTGCTCTTCACATAGCCAGGCTTCTTGAGGCCGCGTTCCACGGCTTTCTTCGCCAGCAGGCCTGCGCCGAGCATAACGCTTGGGTTGGAGGTGTTCGTACAGCTTGTGATAGCCGCGATGACAACCGCACCGGTTCCCATTTCGCTTGTGGAGCCGTCTTTATGCTTAACGGTAACGGTCTGCTCGATCTTCTCGTCGCTGAGGCCGTATCCGCCCTTGTCGATCGGCGTACGGATAATATCGTTGAAGTTCTGCTTCATTGCAGTCAGCTCGATACGGTCTTGCGGACGCTTCGGACCGGCAAGGCTCGGCACGACGGAAGCGAGGTCGAGCTCGATCACGTCGGAGAACTCAGGGTCCGGCGTATCGGCCGTACGGAACATGTTCTGCGCTTTGTAGTAGCTCTCAACGAGTGCAACCTGCTCATCGGTACGTCCTGTGTTGCGGAGGTACGCAAGCGTCTCGTCGTCAACAGGGAAGAAGCCGATGGTTGCGCCGTATTCCGGAGCCATGTTGGCTACGGTTGCACGGTCAGCCAAGCTGATGTTGGCAAGGCCAGGGCCGTAGAATTCCACGAATTTGCCGACAACGCCTTTTTTGCGGAGAAGCTCGGTGACGGTAAGGGCAAGGTCGGTTGCCGTTGCGCCTTCGGCCAGGCTGCCCGTCAATTTGAAGCCGATAACTTCAGGCGTTACGAAATAGAGCGGCTGGCCGAGCATGCCGGCTTCCGCCTCGATGCCGCCGACGCCCCAGCCTACGACGCCAAGACCGTTGATCATGGTCGTATGGGAGTCGGTGCCGACGAGGGAATCCGGGAATACGAGCGTTTCGCCGTCTACCGTCTTCGTGGCCGCTACGGAAGCAAGGTATTCCAGGTTAACCTGGTGAACGATACCTGTTCCAGGAGGAACCGCACGGAAGTTATTGAAAGCGGTTTGAGCCCAGCGGAGGAAGCGGTAGCGCTCTTCGTTGCGCTCAAACTCGACTTTCATGTTATATTCAAGGGCTTGGTCCGTACCGAAAGCATCAACCATAACGGAGTGGTCGATAACGAGGTCAACCGGTACGAGCGGGTTGATCTGCTTCGGATCTCCGCCGGCTTTCTTAACGGTGTCGCGCATAGCTGCAAGATCGACGACAACCGGTACGCCGGTGAAGTCCTGCAGTACGATGCGTGCAGGGATGAACGGAATTTCCTTGTTGTTGTCACGTCCTTCGTTCCATTTGGACAACAGCTTTACATGATCTTCTGTAATGGCGCGTCCGTCGAATTGGCGAACGGCGGCCTCAAGCAGCACCCGAATCGAGAACGGAAGCTTGGACACGCTGCCGTATCCTTGCTCTTCGAGCGCCTGCAGGCTGAAATAACGATAGCTTTTACCGCCCACCTCGAGGTTGCGCGAGATGGAGAATTGATCCTTTACTGGCATACCTGAACCTCCTTGAGTCATTTCTGAGTTCAACTGTCAGTTGTTTCACTAGATGAAACCCAATTTCATAATTCACACACTCTAAGTATAACGATTTCAAGCCGCTACGTAAAGCATTTTTTATAGAAGAAAAGTATTTCAAAACGGTGGAAATCCGCCTGTTTTCAGCGTCCCTGCAAGCGTCTGCCGAAGCGGTCATGGAGGGCTGTTCTTGGAGCGGGTTCATAGCCCGCTTCCTTGCTTCATATAGTTGTGATAGGGAACCGTGCGTTAGGCCAGGTTAAGAGGAGGAGAGAGGTATGAGTAGTCTGCAGCAAGCGGAGAAGCCTTGGAAGCAAAGCTTATATATTTATGTCAATCAATACAACCAAAACCGGGTCGACTATTCTTCAGGCCTGAAAGAGCAAATTGTAGCGGATTTGAATTACTTGGTAGAGAGAGGCGAGAGGCAGTTCCGGCTCCAAGCATGGTACGAAGAACGGGAGGTTGTGCCGCTCAAGAGCGAAACCCGGGCCCGGCTTCAGCGCATCCTAAGGGAGACGGAGGATGACGTCGTTGCCGACGTCAGGCTCAGCAGCGTCTTTTATTATGAAAAAAGAGGGATGACGCATCGGGAGGATATCGTTACGCGCGAGCGCCTTACCCTGATCCGCGACGGCGACGCCTGGCTGATCGTCGGCATCGAGCGGCTGGAGGACGAACGCCATCCGCTGCAGCAGGCTGGGAACCTGAGTGCAGACCCGTCTGCGGCCGGGCGCGAGCCTTCGCTTCCGTTCATGAACGGACGTGTGTATGCGGCGGGAATGAGCCCGAGATCGGGCCGCTACGAGCGGGAGGCAGCCGCAGCTTATGCGGACCGCTGGTGGGATTCGGGAAATCCGGAGTTCGCCGAATTCGATGTGGATTGCACGAATTATATATCCCAGTGCCTCTTTGCAGGCAAAGCCCCAATCCACTATACTGGTAAAAGAGAATCGGGATGGTGGTACAAGGGATATGTGGGCGGCCGAGAATGGTGGAGCTACAGCTGGGCGGTTTCGAACAGCTTTGCGAATTACTTGTACACCAGCACGACGGGTCTGCGGGGCGAATTGGTCGAACGGCCGGAGCAGCTTATGCTCGGCGATGTGATCGTGTACGACTGGGACGGCGACGGCGCCTTCCAGCACAGCACGATCGTCACGGCGTTTGACGCAGGCGGCATGCCGCTGGTGAATGCCCATACGGTGTCCAGTCGCCACCGGTACTGGGACTATCGCGATTCGTATGCGTGGAATGACAAGACCAAGTACCGGTTCTATCATATCCCCGATTATTTTTAAGGCGTGCGCGCATCATGCTGCAAAACGTACAAGAGAGAGGTTATTCATGGGACAGGATAAATTAACGGTCGGCTTGGTATACGGAGGGAAATCGGGGGAGCATGAGGTGTCGCTGTCGACAGCCTTCGCCGTCATGAACGCTTTTGATTTCGACAAATATGATATCATGCCATTTTATATTTCGAAGCAGGGAGCATGGAGGATCGGCACGAAGCTGACGGCGCCGTTCTCCGATCAGGAGGAGCTCAAGCTCGCCGAGGGGGAAGGCACCCGTACCGCGCTGAATGCGGTGTTCAGCAGACTGTATGGAAGTGAAGAGCCGGTAGTTGACATCATGTTTCCGCTGCTGCACGGAACGTTCGGTGAGGACGGAACGATTCAGGGACTGTTCGAAATGGCGGATATTCCTTATGTCGGAACCGGGGTGCTTGCCTCTGCTGCAGGCATGGATAAAGTCGTCATGAAAAAGCTGTTCGCCCAGGCGGGACTGCCGCAATGCGAATACTGCAGCTTTACCAGATCCCAGTGGGAGCGCAATCAGCATGAGCTGCTTCAAGGGATTGAGGACAAACTGGGCTTCCCGAGCTTCGTCAAGCCGGCCAATCTGGGCTCCAGCGTCGGCATATCCAAAGCGAAGGACCGGGAGCAGCTGAAAGCCGCGATTGAAACCGCGCTTCGCTTCGACAACAAGATCATTGTTGAAGAATTCGTGGATGCCCGCGAGGTGGAGGTCAGCGTACTCGGTAACGATGAGCCGATGGCTTCGGTCCCGGGTGAAATCGTCTCTTCGAGTGAATACTATGATTACGCGGCAAAATATATCAGCGGACAGTCCAAGATGCAGATCCCTGCCGATATCGATCCGGATACGGCCGACCGGCTGCGCGAGCTGGCCATATCGGCCTTCAAGGCGATCGAGGGCAGCGGCATCACCCGCGCGGACTTCTTCCTCCGCCGATCGGACGGCGCGATTCTGATCAATGAGGTCAATACGATGCCGGGCTTTACGCCGTTCAGCATGTATCCGCTCTTGTGGCGGGAGACAGGCATGTCTTACCGCGAGCTGCTTGACCGGATGATTGAGCTCGGCCTGGAGCGCTACAACCGCAAACAGGCGTTGATTTACGAGAATCAGGCTTAAGACTTACAATCGGATATGAATAGCCAGGGGGAGTCCGCGAACAACTGATCACGGCTCCCCTTGAGTCTAATATTTAAGCAGGAAAGGAAGAGGTCTTATGGGATTTCAAACCGAGTTTAACTCCGTCTGCAAGTTTAAGAGCGAGCAAGAGCTCTACGAGCTGCTGGAATACGGACGAGGCAAAATGCTGAAGGACGGCCTTCGTGTGTTTCCGACAGGACAGAAGGTGATTGCCTACACGCCGGATAACCGAGCGGTAGCCATCGTGCTGATTACGGCATGCGTATCCGAGATCAATTTCCAAGGACGCGAAGTCACTTCGGTCGAGCTGCAGCTGATCCGCAAGCTGACGGATGAGGAATCCCGCGTCCAGACGGCGCTGGCTCACGAAATGTTCTTCGGGGACCATGCATGATCGTAAGATTCGGATATGTAGCCATGTCCACGGTCGTTCAGAATGCTTCTCCCTCCAAGACCATGACGATGAAGAGTTTTCTGAAGCTGAATGACCGCGAGGCCGGCATACATAAGCTGGAGCGGATCGCGAATGAAAATCTTCATAATACGCTTCGCCTGTTGAAGCACAACGCAGCGCATGATATTATGGTGTACCGCTTTTCCTCCAAGCTGATTCCGCTGGCAACCCATAACGATATGCGGGACTGGGATCCGTTCCCTGCCTTGCAGGAAGGTTTTCGGGCGATCGGAGACTACGTGAAAAAGCACGGCATGAGGGTATCCTTCCATCCGGACCATTTTACGGTGCTCAGTACGCCCAGGCCTGAGGTGCTCGCTAGTTCCATACGCGACTTGAACGCACATGTCGATATGCTTGAAGCGATGGGGCTGCCGGCAGCGATGAAAAACAACATCCATATCGGAGGCGCTTATGGGGACAAGCCATCGGCGGCCTCCCGGTTCATCGAGCACTTTCATGAACTTGACCAGCGTATCAAGGAGCGTCTGACGCTGGAGAACGACGATAAGACCTTTACGGCACAGGAGACGCTGGCGGTATCCAAAGCGACGGGGGTTCCGATGGTGCTCGACATTCACCACCAATGGGTGAACAATGACGGCGAAGCGCCATGGGAGCTGTGGCCTGAGATCTTTCGCACTTGGGAGACGCCGCTCGCCCAGGCCGGGTCGGATCCCGGGCAGCCGCTGCCCCCGAAGATCCATGTATCCAGTCCGAAAAGCCCGGCGGACATCCGCAGCCATGCCGATGGGGTGGACGTGGTGCCGCTGCTGGCCTTTTTACGGAACATTGCAGGAGAAACGCCGCGGGTGGATGTCATGATCGAGGCGAAGATGAAGGACGGCGCTCTGTTCGGGCTCATGAAGGAGCTGGCAGAGTATAAGAATGAGGGCGTCACGATCTTGGACGGGGCCTCTGTGGAGATCCATCCATAGAACGAGTAGAACGAGCGGACGGTCCTCTTGCATCCGGAGGGATTTTAAGGTACGGTGAAAGTGGAAGATAGAGGATGATTCCCATGACATACACGCAGAAAAGTTCGTTCTCGCCAAGCATTCACTGCTCCGCAAGGAACGGACTTTTGTTGAAATAGGCGAAATTTTGAGAAACGCTGCCCGCTCCTGTTTCGTAATACCGGAATAGGATAAAGGGATGTTAACAATCAATAGATTGATATAGAAAGTAGAGTGAGCGCTTTGAACGAGAATGACAAGACTCCTTATGTAGTCAGCAGTAAGAGTTACACTGCCGTTGCGATTAATTGTGCCGCGAAGGCGGGGGAGTGGATTAAGAGCAGACTCGGATCCGTGAAACAGCTCAGCACCAAAACATCGCCTCAAGATATTGTCACGGAAGTGGACAAAGGGGCCGAGCAGATGATCCGGAAGCTGATTCTCACTCACTTCCCGGACCACGTGATTCTAGGAGAGGAAGGGGTTGAGCCTGGGGCCGAAGCTGCCGCACGGGCGCTGAAGGCGGCCCAGGAAGAGGAGTATCTCTGGATTATCGACCCGGTTGACGGGACGACGAATTACGTCCATGGTTTCCCGTTCTATTCCGTCTCCATCGCGCTAGCCCATCGCGGAGAAGTGATCGTCGGGGTGATTTACGATCCTTCGCGGGACGAATTGTTTGTGGCCGAGAAGGGAAAAGGGGCCTATGTGCACGGCAATCCTACGTATGTATCCAAGGAGAGCCAGCTGTCGGAGAGCTTGCTTGCGACCGGATTCCCGATTGACAGCAAGGTTAATCTGCCGCTGAACATGGCCGAGCTTCACGCCCTCTTGCCGAGGGTGCGCAATGTAAGAGCCGGGGGCTCCGCCGCCCTTCATCTGGCGTACGTTGCCGCCGGACGCTTAAGCGGATACTGGGAGCACGGGCTGAGCGCCTGGGATATCGCCGCAGGGGCCCTGCTGGTTCAGGAATCCGGCGGAGCGGTGACGGACACCGATGGCCGTCCGTTCGATCTGTCCGTACGGAATATAGCGGCGACCAACAGCTTGATCCACCAAGGCTTGCTGGATACGCTGAAGGAAGCGGGCGAGGGCTCCGTTCGTTAAGACTGACTTGGCCAAACAATCGGCAAGAGGTCAGATGGAAATTACGAAAGGCCGGATAAGATACCGGCGGTTGAGGGTAATGTAAGATAGAAGTATCAAGATGGCAGCGTCTACAACAGCTTGTTAAAGGAGTTATGCGTGAGATGAATGAGAAATCAGATCAGGATTTGGAACGCCGGCTTAGCGAGATGTTGACTGAAGGCGAGATGGAGAGGAAGGATCGGGAGCAGGAGGAGCGCCGTCAGGTCTCTCCGAAATACGAGATCCGGATTCAGACCCAGCTCGACCCCATCGTGGAAGAAACACTGAAATACCGTAGCATCGCGAAGGAAATCGATGGCCGTTACGACAAATACATGGAGCAGGCGGGCAAGCGTAACGAGCCGAAGCCGGAGCAGGACCGCAAGGAGCAAGGGGATGCGTCCTCTTGATGAATGGAGTCAGGCCCTGCCCGGTTAGAAGCCGTGAATACGGCAAGCAACTGTATAAGCATTACAGGAATGGACAGCGCGATTAAGGAGGCTGTCCATTTTCTTTTTTTTGTATACCGTTCTTAGTAGCGGAACTTCGGAGGGCATAAAGCACACGCGTTTTCTGCAGGAGCAAAAAAGCAGATATGTATTCAAGGACAGGATTATAGTGAGGAGGCATGAAGATGAGAGGGCTGCGGACGTTTCATATTGCGGGTGCCGTATCAGGCATCGGCTCCATGTTGTTGTGGTGCATCCTTATATTTTTCAATCCGTATACGGATACGGTGAATGCAGATGCGGCACGGAACACCTTTCTCATGCTCTTTCTACCTGGTGTGATCGCACTGATCTCGCTGTTCGGACCGTGGAAACCGTTAATGCTGATTGCCTTCTTATGGTCGGTGCTGCCGAGTCTGTACTTGGCTGGAACTCCGGGCATCTTCGCGTTGTTCGGCGTAACGTCCGCAGGTTATTTAATTGCTTACCTGCTCATGAAAAGAAATGGGAAGGGATAGTTCTGCAAGGGAGGGCTTTGTACCCAATCAGGGACGCAGGTGGTAAAATAAGGAGGATATCGAATAAATCTAGGGAGAGTGAAGGTATGTTCAAACAATGGAAGAAGAGGCTGGCAGCGGTAACAGGATTTCTGATGCTGGCCGTAACGCTGCTTGGCCCGGGTGCAGCCACGGTGTTTGCCGATGGGGGCAGCGTAAAGGAGGATACTACATACCGAATTGTAACGCTGGGAGACTCGCTCACGGTCGGTTATGAGCCGGGAGTGGATTTGAACAAGCTGTATGGTTTCGTCGAACGTTTATATGAACAAGGGCTTTTCTACGGAAGAACCGAATTGACGAACCTAGGGATAGCCGGATTGAAGACGGACGGACTGGACCATTACCTTCAGGCCATCGTTGATGGACGTTCTCTAACAGCCGAGGAGCTGCAGCCTGGGCTGGCGGACCCGCGCGCGAAGCAGATCGGAGCGGACGCACCCAAAGCGAAAGCCGCAATCGCCGAAGCGGATCTGATTACCATTACCATCGGCGGCAATGATATGATGAGCCTGGTCGGCACGATCGACAAGCTGAGTGAGGAGCAGCTCGCAGCCAAGCTGCAGGAGCTGTTTGCACAGTACACCGAGAACGTCACCGCCGTCATCGGTAATCTGCGGCTGCTGAATCCGGATGCGACCATCGTCATCGCGGACCAGTATAATCCGATTCCTAAACTGGCGGGCGAGGCTGCTTATGCGAAGCTGCTGGAAGCGGCCGGCCATTTCACCAAGCTCGTGGATGACATCGCTGCGAGCTTCGCGAACCAAGGCGCGGATATCAAGGTAGCGCATGTAGCGGAAGCCTTCGTGGGATCTGAGATTACGATGACGCATATCCTTAAGGATGATATCCATCCGAACCAGTACGGTTACGAGACGATGGCAACCGTATTTGCGGAGACGATCTGGGGCAGCTATAAGCAGCCGCCGGTGCAGGAGCAGGGTCAGCCGATGCGGATCGTCGTCAAGGGACAGGAGCTCAATACGCCGTACAAACCGATTCTTCGCGACAATATGAACTACGTGGCGATTCAAGATATCGTTAATGCGGTGGGGGCAACGACGAAGTGGGAGAATAAAACCTCAAGCGCTACCATCACATATGGAGATAAAACGGTTGTAGTCACGATCGGCAAGAAGTTTGTGAAAGTAAACGGCACGAACGTTCCGATCGATACGCCTGCTTTTCTGCATAAGGTAGGCAAGGAAGACAAGACCTATGTTCCGCTTGCCGTCATTGCATCGGGTCTTGGTTTTGATGTTCAGTACAGCTCCAAACAGCGTACCGCATTCATTAACTTATAACTATATCCGCCCTAAGATAAGGTTGGATCATAGCTGCGGAACCAAAGAGAGACGCCGATTTGGCGCCTCTCTTTTCCTTTTTCATATTCTCCGTTTAATTGTCTATGATTTTAAAGCGTCAAGTGATATATGAGCCGGCTGCTCACTTGGAAGCCGCCTTCGGAATGATCGTTTCGGCGATACGGATCAGTTCCTCGGCTGGGACATCTCCCTCCATGGAGCTGAGCGTATACAAGTAGTGGTGTCCGGTACTTGGATCCTCATAAGCCCAGTCCAGCTGCGTCGTGCTTCCATCGTTCCATGTTTTTTGCAGGACGTCCTGCCCGTTGATCTCGATCTTCCGGTTGATCATGTCCATATTCTCGTCCCAGTAAGAGGTCACGCTGCCGTGGTCTCCGTTATTCAGAATCGTCAGGGCGATCTCCTTGCTGCCGCTGGTGTAATAAACCGTCGACAGCCAGAAATTGTCCGTAAACTGTATCGGCATCAGGGCGTAATCCTTGCCCGAAGACTTGGCTTTCGTAAGCAGTTTCTTCGCGATGTCGGCCTTTTCCTGCTCGGTCAGCGGCTTTGCGTCAGTCTCGCGCTCCATGTGCACGCTGGCATTATTGAACATATATTTGTCCGAGGCGGAAGCGGAGATCTCCTTGGCCAGCGGTACGCCGGGCACGTTCACCATGCTTGTCAGCTTATCGAAATCCTTGACGGCATGCGGAGTGGATTTGATATCGATGACGTGGTTCGGATTATTCGGCACAATATAAATGGCGGCGGCTTCGCCCGGCTTGATTTGCTCATCCCAGACGGTATTCATAAGATGGATGCGATCCAGTTCCTCTTTGGAATAATCCTTAAGCGGAGGAGACACTGCGCTCGATTTCTCCTCATAGACGACTTCTCCCTTGCCGTTGGTTAAAGAATGGTACTTGACAGCTGCGAAGCCGGTCGATGCGGTAAGCAGCATGCCGGCGATCAAGAGAATGCTTACTTTGTTTTTCACGAACAATCGCTCCTTTTGAATATGTTCTTCCCGAATTTGGCGCATAACGCGTTTCTGGAGGGCGGCTCCGGGCGGCTCAACCCTTTGAAAGAGTGGTTTCAGGTCTTTGTCGCTGTCCATGCTCATTCGTTTCCTCCCCCTCTGCCATGGCGTAATGTTTGCGGAACTTGGCGGCGGCCCGCTCGAACTTTTTCCTGAGATAGGTCGTGCTTTGTTGCAAAATAAGGCTGATCTCGTGATAGCTCTTGTCCTCGACGCAGCGCAGGATGAGCAGGCTTCGTTCCTCGGCGGTCAGCCTGGCCAGCGCCCGGAGCACGGACGGATTGTAGTACTTGTGCTCGATGACCTGATCGACATGCCGGTTATCCTGGTCTTTCTGGTATAGAAAGGGGAGGTACCGATACAGCTTGCGTTTCCGCAGCAAGTCGATGCATTGGTTGCAGGCGATGCGGTAAAGCCAGGCCTCGAAGGGCTTGTCCGTTTCATATTTGGACAAGTGGCGGTACGCCTTCAAGAAAACCTCCTGGGTGCAATCCTCGGCTTCGGCATAATCGCCAAGCATGTGGTAGCAGTAATTGAAGATGGCTTTGTTGCAGCGGTTCATGATCAGCTCGTATTGGTCGATCTCTCCCTTCAAAACATCAGCAACGATCTGATGGAATGCTGGTTCATCCAAGTGGTTTCACCCCTTTACAATCTGTATTACGTATCAGCATGGTGCTAATGTGACAAACAGGCTCTCTCAGAACTTCCCGAGTTTTCATTTGCAGGAGAACGGCTTGGATCAATATGAGGCCCCGGCAGATGGAGCGAAGGTCTGAAGTGAGGCTAGGGGGAAAACAGGGAGCGTACAAAATAAAAGAGAGACGCCGCGAATGGCGTCTCTCTTTGCTGCTTCCCATAGCCTTGGGAGCGGGGTTAAACGGGTCCCCGGTCTGCCCTGGCCGAGAGCGGCTGCCTTATCCTATTACCCGAATTACGGGCATAGCAGCTTCCCGCATGATTTTAATAGATTTCCTTCGCATCCCGCGGCAGCTGGCGGACATGGTGCAGGAAGCCGGTAACGCGCCCGTCCTGTCCCATGTCATACGTGTAGCCCAGCTGCTCGCCGACGTACAGCGCCGTCTTCCGGAAAAGTGCTCCGGCGGCGAAGAGGGCATCCCAGACCTCGTCATAGGTTCCCCCGGCGTAGGTATCCATCAGCTCGTTCCAGCTGTCCTCGGGCAAGTATCGCTTCAGATACTTGGCATTCTTGCCAACGCTAAGCGAGAAGCCGGTCAGAACCCCGGCCTGCCATTCCAGCATTTTGATCAGCATCGGCCGAACAATATTGTTCAGGTGATCCTGGGCATACAGAATTTCCTCTCTCCACAAGCCCTTGGCTACATAAGTGGTGACCCACCAGAATTCGTTGCTGCAGTCCGCAAAGAATTCGGCGGACGGACGTTTGACGCGATAGTCCTCATCCGACGGCTCCGGTATTTCGGGAAACGTCCCGTCTTTGTCCATAAGCACCTTGATCAGCTTGTCATGCTGGCTGTAGGATTCCTTTTCCTCGATGGGAATCAGGGTCATGTCAATCCGGTTCCCGTCCGTAAACAGCATCAGATAGGAGAACCAGTTCCCCAGATCAGGAGGGAACATCGCCATATCTTCGGGCGTTTGCAAAATGATGCGTTCCCCGAAGACGTCAATCCAGCCCGGGTCTTGAATGAAGCTGTCCATGTCGGTGACGTGGAAGCTGATATCATAGTCCTGAAATACATCCTTCGGCACATTAGGGTTCGTTCTTGAGCCTTCCAGGGTCACGGCGCGAACACGTTCATCGCGCTTAGCCACACCCAGAATCAAATCCATCATTTCTTGCTCGCTTCTCATCGTTGTTCCCGCCTTTCGTTTTCATTGGAATGGGTCAATCTTATGAACCGTTAAGGCAGGAGGTCCGCGGATGCGAACCGTGGAAGCGGGATATGGACACGCAGCATGTTATAACTTGTTCAGCAGCTTCTTCATATTCCGGTTCCCCTTTCCAGGATTTACCCTACATGAAATATCAATGCCATTAACCTTTCATGGCTTGAAATGAAGCCTCTGCGGCTTCCAATGTTGCATCGATGTCCGCTTCCGTATGGGCAGTCGTCATAAACCAGGCCTCGTATTTAGAAGGGGCCAGATTAATGCCGCGGTCCAGCATATGGCGGAAGAAGGAAGCGAAGGCCTCGCCGTCCGTATCCTGGGCTTCATCATAGTTGGTCACCGGATGATCGCAGAAATGAGTGGAGAAGGAGCCGCGAATCCGGTTGATCGTGAGCGGAATGCCATGGCGGTCCGCCGAGCTCTTCAGCCCTTCGGTCAGCTTGATCGTCAGACGCTCCATTTCCTCATACACGCCTTCGCCTTGCAGCACCTCCAAACAGGCGATCCCTGCGGCGATCGACGCCGGATTGCCAGCCATCGTTCCTGCTTGATATGCAGGTCCGAGCGGGGCAACCTGCTCCATAACGTGCTTCCGGCCGCCGTAAGCGCCGATCGGAAGACCGCCGCCAATGATTTTGCCGAGCGCGGTCAGATCCGGCTGAATGGCTTCGTGATTCGCCAGACCTGCGTATGTCTGGGAAGAGCCGTAGTGGAAGCGGAAGGCGCTGATGACCTCGTCATAGATGACGAGCGAGCCGTTATCATGGGCCAACCGGCACAGTCCTTCCAGGAAGCCTGGCTTTGGCATTACCATGCCGAAATTGCCGACAATCGGTTCGACCATCACCGCGGCCACGTCATCACCCCATTGCTCCAAGGCGTCACGCAGGCTGTCAAGATCGTTAAACGGAACCGTAATGACCTCGTGGGCAATGCTTGTCGGAATTCCGGCGCTGTCCGGAATGCCGAGCGTGGAAGGTCCTGATCCTGCGGCGACAAGCACGAGGTCGGAGTGGCCGTGGTAGCAGCCGGCGAACTTGATGATTTTATTGCGCTTCGTATATGCGCGTGCAACGCGGATCGTCGTCATGACGGCCTCAGTGCCGGAATTGACGAAGCGCACCTTGTCCAAGGAAGGGATGGCATCCTTCAGCATTTTGGCAAGCTTGATTTCAAGCTCGGTCGGCGTCCCGTACAGCGTGCCGTTCTGGGCTGCCGCCGTAATGGCGGCCGTAATGTGCGGATGGGCATGGCCGGTAATAATCGGTCCATAGGCCGCCAAGTAATCGATGTAGCGATTGCCGTCTTCATCCCAGAAATAGGCGCCGCTTGCGCGTTTCATGAAGACGGGGGCGCCGCCGCCGACCGCTTTGAATGAGCGGGAGGGGCTGTTGACGCCGCCGACGATATGCTGAAGAGCTTCCTGGTATAAGGCTTCGGAACGGGTTCTGGATGTGTTCATCGTGTAAAAACTTCCTTTCTTCATGAAGCAGGACAGGCCGCCAAGATTCCAAGCTGCCTGTCCTGCATGCTATATAGTGTGCTAAGTTAGTTGCGGTCTGTCTCTGTGGATGTAGACGTGGACGTCGATGCAGAAGGATTACTTTCTTTGCCGGCAGGATCGCTCTCCTTGCCTTCGCTTTGGCCTTCCTCGGTCTCCGGGTCAGGATCCGGCGGGCTCATGATATCCTGAATGTACTGCTTTAAGGTGTCCGGATTGCCGACCGTCAAGACAGCTGCACCGCCGATCGTTTCTTCCTTCAGCAGCTTCATCGGAGGGACCTGCTCGCTGCCGCTCATGCTGCTCTTGTATGCGACGGTGGCCAGCTTCCACATGTCTTCGACCTCGAGATTCGTGTCGATGTAAGGGCTGACGGATTTCAAAATATCCGGCAGCTTCATAATGGACGTGGTCGTCTGCATTTTCTTGGCGACCGCCTTAATCAGCTCGCGCTGCCGCTCGGTACGGGTAAAGTCGCCCATAGCGTCGTAACGGAAACGGACGTATTGGAGCGCGGCGTTGCCGTCCAGATGCTGCATGCCTTCCTTCAGATTGATGTCATATTCATTCTTGTCCGCTTTGCTGGAATAATTCATATCCTTCTCAACGTAAAAATCAACGCCGCCGACGGAATCCACCAGCTTGATAAATCCTTGGAAGTCGGTGTAGACATAGTATTGGATCGGGATGCCGAGCAGATCGCCGACCGCCTTCATCGCGGTATTGGGACCATGGGTGATCGCCGTGTTGATCCGGTTCGGGTCATGTCCGGGTATGTCCGTGTACGTATCGCGCAGAATAGAGAACAGGTACATTTTTTTCTTAACCGGGTCGATGGAGGCTACCATCATGCTGTCCGAGCGGGGGATTTCCCCTTCCTCGAAGCCGCGGGCATCGACGCCCATCAGCAGGATATTCACCGGCTCGGTGCCTTCCCATTCCGGAGGCGCAGGGACTTTGGCATCCACCTTCTCAATTTCATGGAACGGAGAGGATTCACCGCTTTTGTTCAAGCTTTGCAGGCCGTCATAGAATGAAACTGCATAATAAGTGCCGTAGGCGATGACAGCCGCAAGTACGATACATATGCTCCATATAATCGTCTTCTTTGTTTTTTTGGTCATTGTGTTCTTCCTTTCGGATTGCGCTGGTGAATAAAATCGATAGAACATTTGAACATTCGACATTCACTCTATTATAATTTTTTTCGAAAAGACAATCAATTTTACGGGTCTAAGGTCCCGTTCAGCAGGAGGAGCTTAATCGTGAAACCATCACATGTTGAAGTAGGGAGCCCGGTCCCTGATTTTACCCTCCCGGCTTCAAGCGGAGAGAATGTATCCTTGAGCGACTTTCGCGGACGCAAGGTCGTGCTGTTTTTTTATCCGAAAAATATGACGCCCACGTGCACTGAGGAGGCCTGCAGCTTCCGTGATCACTACGGCGCATTGAAGGAAGCGGGGGCGGTCGTCATCGGCATCAGTCCCGATCCGCTGAAATCCCATGCCAAATTTATCGATAAGCATAGCCTGCCCTATTTGCTTCTTGCTGATGAAGAGCATAAGGTAAGCGAGCTGTTCGGGGTGTGGCAGATGAAGAAGATGTTTGGCCGCGAGTACATGGGGATCGTGCGCTCCACCTTCCTGATCGACGAGAAGGGGAGGCTCGCCCGCGAATGGCGCAAGGTCAAGGTGAAGGGCCATGTGGAAGCGGTCCTCGAAGCTGTGCTGTCATAAGCTATATGAAGATTCGCCCCTCCGCATGCCTGGACAGGCTTGCCGCGAGGGGCTATTTTTGTTCACCCGTCCTTCTCTCGCAATTCTCGCTAAAATATATATCGGCTGATAGTCTTTTTTCGAAAATACCTCCATATAATCTAGCAGAAAGCCGAACTCATAGAAATGATGGAGGTAGAAATCATGAATATTGTAGCGAGAGTTGCATCCATTGCCTTGTTTTTTAGTGTGTTGGCGTTAATGATAACGGTCTGGGCCGGATTCCCCGGGGGAGAAACGAAGCCGGACGATATGAAGGTATATATGGAGCAGGCGCTGCTGGCTCCGGCATCGGCTGCCGGGGTTCAGACGAAGGTGCTGCTAGGCCAAAGCGGTGAAACGCCAATCAAGCAGGCGGTTTACACAGCGGGAGCAGGCAAGCAAGCCGCATCCGCTGCAGCAGCGCAAGCCCAGGCCCCGAAAGTTGACCCGAAAGCTGAGAAGAAGGTCTATCTTACCTTTGACGACGGTCCTTCGGATTTGACGCTGGAGGTGTTGGACATATTGCATAAGGAAGGCATTAAGGGCACGTTCTTTGTGCTTGGGGAGCAGGCTGAAGCCCGTCCGGAAATTATCAACCGCATATATGAGGAAGGACACACGATCGGCAATCATACATATGATCATCGTTATGACAAGCTTTACGGGCATTTTCAAGATTTCTGGGCGCAGATCAAGAAGACGGAGGAGCTGATCCGCTTGATTACAGGCGAACGTCCGCAGCTCGTCAGGGCGCCGGGCGGGACAGCCGGACACTTTGACCAGGCTTATTTCGACCTGATGGAGCAGGGGGGATATCGCGTATTCGATTGGAACGTCGACAGCGGGGATTCGAAGCGCCGGGGGGTTCCGGCCAAGGATATCGTGAAAGGCGCAACAGCAAAGGTCAGCGGCAGCGAGGCGATCGTGCTGCTGCATGACAGCAAGGGCCATGAGGAGAGCGTGAAGGCATTGCCGGAGATCATCGGTTATTATAAAAAGCAGGGCTATGCGTTCGATGTGCTTACGCCGGATATGCAGCCGGTCCAGTTCAAGGCGCAGCAAGGCGCGGTTAAGGCCTCGCAGCCTTCCCGGCAATGGATCGAGAATCATGTTCTGGCCAATGCCAAACTATTTGAAACGGGCCGAACGCTTGCGGTCGAGTTTGGGGCCATGGAGACTGCATTCGAGCCGGGCGAGTATAAAATGGAGGACGGGCGCTTGATGGTTCCTCTGCGCGCCTTGTCAGAGCGGCTCGGGGGGACGGTTTCCTGGGAGGGCCACAGCAAGACCGTCAGCGTGGCCCTCGGAGGGAAACGCTGGGAAGCGGACCCGCTGAGACGCTCGATAACCCCGGGTGAAACTTGGGGCAGGCCGCTCCCTTCCGATGTGCGCCTGATCGGCGGCACGGCTTGGATTCCGCTCCGTGACGCCCTTGCTGCATCCGGGCACCCTGTTACAAGAGTGACATATAAAGATGCGGAAATTCGGATCATAACTTTGTAGTCGAAATTTGTATTTTATGTTTGTAATTATGCGGCACAAGTTATAGACTAGTACTTAGAGATAATAATCACAATCCCTGAGAACGTTATTCGTAAAGGAGGGGGGAGCCATCCCCCTGCCTTTATTTTGGCGCGAGTGAGTCACCTTGAAGTTCACACTTTATGTCAGTGATGCATAATAGATACCGGTTATCCCGAAATTAAAGCTAACCGGTTCGATCGTCGCCAAGTTCATCTTGGGAGTTCACTTAAAGAAAAGGAGGCAATTCTCTATGACAGAAACATCTAACCCGCAACCGTCCGAAACACCGGATAACGTTGCAGGAAACCAGGCCAGCCGTCCTGATGTGCTGCTCGAACAATTGCTAAAGCCTGAGGTACAGGAATCGCTGACTACGCTTGTGGATAACCTGCCTAAGCTTACGGAAATGCTCACATTCTTCACGAAGGCTTATGATTTCGGCAAGTCCGTAGCTACTGATCCGGTGCTGGCGGAAGACACCATGGCTTCTCTCGCAGGTTTCACGAAGCCTGTTACCGACAAGGCAAAAGCGATTGCATCTGCCGCGATCGAAGCGGGCGACCGAATTCATGCCCAGGGGGATCATGCGCAAATCGGCGTATTCGGTCTGATGAAAATGCTGAAGGATCCTCAAGTTCAAAAGGGTCTTCGCTATGCTCAGGCTTTTCTTGACGTTCTGAACGAGCGCGACCAACAGAACAAGCGTTAATTCCATATATCTTAAGAAGAACGGAGGATGGTCATGTCTAAACATATTTTAATTTTGGGCGGGGGCTACGGCGGCTTGCTGAGCGCACTTTCTGCGCGCGAGCATTTTGGCGTCAACGACGCGAAAATTACGCTGGTCAACCGTTTCCCAACACACCAGATCATTACAGAACTGCATCGACTGGCAGCAGGCAACATCGCAGAGAAAGCAGTGGCCCTGCCGCTGGATAAATTGCTTCGCAACGCCAACGTGGATCTTCGCATTGGCAACGTCAAGGAGATCAAGCCGGATGAGCGCTCGGTATCCTTGGATGACGGCGGAAACTTTACTTATGATATTCTCGTTATCGCACTGGGCAGTGAAACTGCATTCTTCGGCATTCCGGGACTTCAAGAAAACAGCTTCATTCTGAAGTCGGTAAACGATGCGAATCGTCTGCGTGCCCATGTGGAATCCCGCATCGCGGAATATGCTAAAACGAAGAACAAGGCCGATGCAACGATCGTTGTCGGCGGCGGCGGCTTGACCGGCGTCGAGCTTGTCGGCGAGTATGCGGATATGCGCAGCGAGCTTGCACGCAAGCACGGGATCGATCCACAGGAAATTACTCTCTACTGCGTAGAAGCGGCTCCTTCCATTCTGCCAGGCTTTCCTGCAGAGCTGGTTGACCGTGCTACAACAAGCTTGCAGAAGCGCGGCGTGAACTTCCTCACCGGCTTGCCGATCACGAAGATGGACGGAACAACCGTTGAGCTGAAAGACGGCAGCACCATCGAAACAAGCACGCTGGTATGGACCGGCGGCGTACAGGGTAACTCCGTTGTAGCGAACTGCGGTATCGAAGTAAACCGCGGTCGTGCGGTCGTTAACGAGTACCTGCAATCCGCTTCCCATCCTGACGTGTATGTCGCTGGCGACAGCGCGGTTGTTATGGGACCGGAAGGCCGTCCATACCCGCCGACAGCGCAGCTGGCATGGCAGATGGGCGAGCTGATCGGCTACAACATCTTCGCGAATCTGAACGGCGGCGCACAAGCTTCCTTCGAGCCGGTATTCTCCGGTACGCTGGGCAGCTTGGGACGCAAGGATGCCATCGGAACTATCGGCGCGAACAAAACGCAATTGAAAGGTTTGCCTGCGACGTTGATGAAGGAAGCGAGCAACATGCGTTACCTCTCTCACATCAATGGATTGTTTACGCTGGCATACTAAGCCGAAGGCTTGCATGAATATGAATTTAAATCAAGAGATGGGCTCTGATATTGGGGTCCATCTCTTTTTTGCGTTTGCGGTGAGGGAAGGCAAAAAACATAAGAAGATGGACATAGGGACAATCTTTCTCAAACATATTACGATGAATACACTCCGGACGGACCTTACTTGAAGTTGAGGCTTCGCCGGGGGTCAGAAGGAGACCGGAGCGGGAAGAGGATGGGCGGAAAGGAAAGGGAAGCAGACAGCCGGAAGCGAACGCATGGGAGGTTGAGGTAGGGGAAGGGGAGCAGGAGCAGCCAGAAGCGAACGCGAGGAAGGAAAGGTAGGAAGGGAAGGGGAGCAGTAGCAGCCGGAAGCTAACGGACGCTGAAGGAAAGATTGGAAGGGAAGCAAGGAAAGGAGGGGCCGGAGGGAACCAACATAAGGTACTGATATGCCTGGAAGCTTGTCGACAGATGTACAAGAATACAAAAGCCTCTTATTTGAAAGCGCTGTCAAATAATTCATGTTCTGATCTGGTAGAGGAGGGAGTTTGCATATGCGGGGATACCGCCGTCTTCATTCGATCGTTACGCAGCTGTTTTTATTCTTTTTCATTGGTACGACATTGCCGGTTCTAATGATGGGCTTCCTATCCTTCCACAAGTCGGCATCCATCGTGGAGGAGCAGGTGGGCAAGGTGGCATCGCTGACGATTACCCAGGTCAGCGACAAGCTGAATATGTTCTTCAAGAAGCTGGACGATTCCTCGATGATGGTGCTGAACAGCAAAGTCGTCCACGGCATTTTGGAGGATCCGGATCTCAGCCAATATGACCTGAACCTCAAGGTTAAAGAGGGCAAGGATCTGCTGACCTCCATTATGATCAACTCGCCGGAAATCATCGACGTGTACGTCTTTGATATCAAGCGGAACAATTCCGTCCTCAGCGCCGACTCGCTGATGTCCATTCCGAGTCAATGGGAATCGGCGTGGTTTCAGTCGATTTTGGAGGCTCGCGGGCAAACGGTGTGGTTCGGTCTGTCCGACACCTCCTATCTGAAGCAGACAAGCATGGGGTTTCCGGTATTTGGGCTTGGAAGGGCGATCCGCAGCTGGGATACGGGGGAGATCGTCGGCGTCATGTTCTTCGAAATTATGGGGGATGTGCTTATTGACGAGCTGAACCACGTCCAGTTCGGGGATACGGGTTACATGTATGTCGCCAACGACGAGAACCGCTTCTTCTATCATCCAGATCCGGCCATGTACGGGAAGCGCTCCCCTGTGGAGCTGCCGACAGGGCCGACGGAATACGAGTGGAACGACAAGAAAACGCTGATGATCCCTTCCCGGCTGAATAACGGCTGGCATGTCGTAGGAATGGTTCCGCTTAAGGAGCTGACGGCCGATTCGGCCAGCATCCGCAGCTTTACCGTATGGATCGTGCTCGGCTCGATGCTGGCGGCCATCGGGATCGGATACTACATGACGCGGAAAATCGGCAATCCGCTCGTTCATTTAAGCCGGCTGATGCGCCGCAGCGAAGCCGGGGACTTGAGCGTCCGGTGCCGCAATGTCGGTCCAAGCGAGATCGGTCAGCTCGGCAGAAGCTTCAACAAGATGATCGAGCAGATTGACCTGTTGATCCAGCGGATTGCCGCAGAGGAATCGGAGAAGAAGAAAGCTGAAATCCGGGCTCTTCGCTATCAGATCAATCCGCATTTTCTATATAACACGCTGAACTCCATCCGGTGGATGGCCAAGCTGAACCGCACCAATGATGTCGACAAGGCCGTAGCGGCGCTCGTGCATCTTCTTGAAGGCAGCCTGGGGCGCAGCGGGGTATTTATACGCCTTGGCGATGAGCTGGAGCTTCTTCGCCAATATATGATCATCCAGAAATACCGCTATGACCATCCGATTGAGCTGGTCGTCGACTGTCCGGCTGGCATGGATGACGTGCAAATTCCCCGCATGCTGCTTCAACCGATTGTGGAAAATGCGATTTTCCACGGGATTGCGCCTCTGGACGACAAGGGGGTCATCCGGGTTGTCATCCGGCGGCAGCAGGAGGATGCCATGATCCACATCGAGGACAACGGCATCGGAATCGAGCCGGAGAAGCTTGCCGGGCTGCTGGATTATGAGCGCAACCGCTCCAAGCAGGGAATGACCCACATCGGACTGTCGCATGTCCATCAAACCGTGAGGCTGTATTACGGCAGTCGTTACGGCTTGAACGTCGAGCGGAAGGAAGAGGGAGGCACGCGGGTGACCATCTTGATTCCGGCGAACGGAGGGGATATTCATGTACAAAGTGCTGCTCGTTGATGACGAAGCGATTGCCCGCACAGGGCTCAGGACCACTTTTGACTGGGAGGGATACGGCTATCGCTTGGTCGGGGAGGCATCGAACGGTCAAAAGGCTTTGAAGTGGATCGAGGCGGGAGAGGTCGACATTCTGATTACGGACATCGCGATGCCGGTCATGGACGGGCTTGAGCTTACCCGCCGGACAAGGCAGCTATGCCCATGGGTGAAAGTGCTGCTGCTCAGCTGCCACAGCGATTTTGAATACGTCCGGGAAGGCATTCGGCTCGGCGCGGCCGATTACATTCTGAAGCCGACGCTCGATTCAGCGTCGCTGAAGGATGTGCTGGAGCGGATGCGGCAGAAGCTGGAGGAAGAGAAGCGCCTTGAGCGTATCGTAACCGAGCATGAGCGGCAGCAGCGGGAACAGCGGAAACGGGCCGATGAGAAGACGCTGTATTTGGCATTGCACGGCGAAGCTGCCGCCATGGAGAACTTGGCCGGGTTCCGGAGTGACGGCCAATTCGTCGTGGCAGTCTGCCGACTGGACGGAGGGCCGAGATCGGACGGCTTCGGAGCAGCCCCGTTGGACGGAGAAGAAGAAATGGAACGATTCAAGAGCTGCCTATATGAGCAGCTGCCGGATGCGCTTTCGGTCCGAACGGGACCGGATTTACTGGCGGCCTGGGTGCCCGTTGACGGCATGGAGCGTTCAGAGGATCCTCGCTGCGATCATCTCCTCCTTCCGCTTGCCGCCTTCGCCACCATCGGGCTCAGCCGCCGGTATGCCGGGCCCCAGCGGCTCGCCGAGGCCTACGTAGAGGCGAGTGCAAGCCTGGAAGCCTCTTTCTTTTACCGGGAGGGGCGCATCTTTCACGCGGAGGATATTGGTGCCTTGGGCGACCGTGGCGGACCGGAGCAGGCAAAGCCCGAGCTGCAGGCCTTGAGGGCTGCGCTGGCCGTCGGAAACCTGCCGAGGTGCGAAGTGCTTCTGCAGTCGGTAATGGAGCGATGGATGCCGTCCCGAATGGGGAAGCAGGAGGTGCTCGTTGAAGCGGAGGAGCTTCTTGGCATGCTGTCCACGTACAGCCTGTCCGCCCTGCCGATTGTATCCCCGGCGTTTGAGCTAACCCGGCTTCGGTCTGTCGAAGAGGTGCGGAGCGTCATACTGGACGCGTTTCAGGCGGTTCGGGACGAGCCGAATCGCGGTCCGTTTCCGGAAGCCACGCTTCACGAGCGGATCGTCCTTCAGGCCATTTCCTATATTAACGCCCATTACACGGAGCCGATCTCCCTTCAGGAGGTCGCCGATGAAGTCGCCGTAAGCCGGAATTACTTCAGCGAGCTGTTCAAACGGGTGACGGGGAGCAATTTTATCGACTACGTGATCGATCTTCGGGTAAAGCGTGCCAAAGAGCTGCTGGCTGCAACCTCGCTCAGGGTGTATGAGGTGGCGGAGCTTTCGGGATTTAACGATGTGAAGTATTTCAGCAAGCTGTTCAAGAAGCTGGTCGGGATGACGCCGGCCGAGTATCAGGGATTGAACCGCAAATGACAAGGCGGCAGCAGGTTTCTTGCAGGATCGGAAAAGAAGCCACTTATTCGGAACATAATCCGTTCCAAAGCTTTTTGCCAAAATTTTATAATTAAAGCGTTTACAAAAGTCTTTTCAGGTTAGTCCAAATCGGTCGGAAACGGAGGAAATGAAAATGACAAGAACGCGTAAAAGAGGGGCATTGCTTGCTGTCATTCTAGTGCTGTCCATGCTGCTTCAAGCATGCGGTGGCGGTGAATCGGATGGGGGCGGCTCGGCAAGCGGCGAGAAGGTCAAGATCAAATGGGCGACATGGGGCAACCCTGGCGAGCTCACCCGATTTCAGGAGATGACGAAGGACTTCAACAAGCGGCATCCGGAGATCGAAGTGGAGTTTATTCCGATTCCCGGCGAGTATGACCAGAAGATTTTGACGCAGCTGACAGGCGGAACGGCTCCGGATATTTTCTATGCCGGCGACGGCCTGATCGTTAAGCTGATCGAAAACCAGAGCATCGAGAACCTGACCCCGTATATGGAGGCTCCGGACAGCCTCATCAAGAAAGAGGACTACTTCGAAGGACTATGGGGGGCGGCGGTCCGGGACGGACAGACGTACGGGGTTCCGGTGGATTGCAACCCGATGGTGCTTTGGTACAACAAGAAAGTACTCAAAGAAGCGGGAATTACCGAGATGCCGGCGGAGCTGCAGGCAAGCGGGCAATGGACCTGGGACAAGTTCAAGGAGATGACCGATAAGATCCGGGCGAGCAATAAGTACGGCTACGTGCTGGATAACTCCTGGAACAGCTACCACAGCTGGGTTACCTCCAACGGCGGCCGGGTGTATGACGAGAACGGAAATTTCGTCGCGGCCGACGATCCGAAGGCGAAGGAAGCGTTCCAGTTCCTGTATGACAACGTAAAGTCGAAGAATATCACGTTCTCCGGCACGCTGCCGAAAGGACAGGGCGGGGATGCCATGTTCATGTCCAATCAAGTAGGCTTCGTGGGTGCCGGGCGCTGGTATCTCCCATTGTTCAAGAAAAATGAGAGCCTTGAATACGACGTCGTTACCTGGCCGACCAATACGGGCAACAAAATCGAGCCGGCCGGCATTCCTACGGCATACCTGGTGATGAATAAAGCCTCGAAGAATAAAGAGGCCGCGTATACGTTCTTCTCCGAATATTTGAATAAAGACGGCCAGCGTTTCCGCCTGCAGGGCGGCGGCAATGCGGTTCCGTCCGTCGCAGGCACCGATGAAGTCGTGCTCGAGGGCAATCTGCCGGAGCATGCCCAGCTGTTCCTCGACGCGCGCGAGGTCGGTTATGCGCTGACGCCGTTCGAGGCCGGCATCCCTGGGCTAAGCCAGGATATTACTTCGAAGTTCGAAGCGTTATGGCTGAAGAATCAGGAGCTTGATAGCTCGCTTAAGGATATACAGACCATGGCCAACCAGAAGATCCAGGATTACAAGAACAGCAAAAAATAATCCAGCTCCGAGAGGAAGGGTGAGTAGACATGAACGTGCAGCCTGCAGGAAGCCCGGGAGCCGCCCCTTCTCCGGAGCGGCTCCCGGAGAGAAGGGGCTCTTCCCTGAGCAGCAAAACATCCGAAGGATTGTGGGGCTATTTATTCATTTTCCCGCAACTGCTAGGACTGGTCGCTTTTTCATTAATTCCGCTCGTCTCGGCCTTCGTGATCAGCATGATGAATTGGGACGGGATGGGGACGAAGCAGTTCGTCGGCTTTCAGAACTTCATCGGCCAGCTTCGGGACGAGGAGTTTCGCATCGCGCTCGTCAATACGGTGTACTACACCATTCTGTCCGTGCCGACAGGGATCGTGCTGGCGATGCTCGTTGCCGTCGGCTTGAATCGGGTACGCGGAAAAATCCTTTACCGGCTGATCTATTTCATGCCGAACATCACGATGTCGGTAGCGGTCGCCGTCGTATTCATGTGGCTGTTCAACGCCGACTTCGGCCTTATCAACATGTATCTGAAGCAGTGGTTCGGCATCACGGGGCCGTCATGGCTGACCGATTCGAGATATGTCATGCCTTCGATCGCCATGCTAAGCGTGTGGATGGGGCTTGGAGGCAACATGGTGCTGTTCCTGGCCGGGCTACAGGGTATCTCTAGAAGCTATTATGAAGCGGCTGAAATCGACGGGGCCGGCAAATGGCAGCAGCTCATCCACATTACGATTCCGCTCCTGTCGCCGACCACCTTCTTCGTGACCATTATGTCGATTATCGGCTCCTTCCAGGTGTTCGACCAATCCTTCGTCATGACGTCCGGCGGTCCGGCGAAAGCCAGCTATACCCTTGTCTATCACATTTATGAGACGGCCTTTGCGGACTTCACCTTCGGCAAGAGCACGGCGGCGGCGGTCATCCTGTTCTTGATGATTCTGTCCCTGACCCTGTTCCAGATGAAGATGTCGAGGCGCTGGGTTCATTACGAGGATTAATGGACGTAAGAGGAAGGAGGAGAAGCTACATGCCGTACCGAGGATTGCGGGCGTCGACCGTCCTGCTGCACACCGTCCTGATCATCGGCGCCTGCATCATGGCCTTGCCGTTCGTATGGATGGTGCTCAGCTCGCTCAAGGATTTATCCCAGGTGTTCGTCGTGCCGCCCAAATGGATTCCGGACCCGTTCGTCTGGTCCAACTACAAGGACTCCCTGACGGCGCTGCCCTTCGGGAGAGCTTATCTGAACAGCTTTTATATCAACGTCATCGTGGTGGTATCGCAGCTCGTAACCTGTTCGATGGCCGCCTATGCTTTTGCCAAAATATCGTTTCCGTTCCGGGAGCCGCTGTTTATCCTGTTCCTAGCCACGATGATGGTGCCGGGGCAAGTCACGATCATCCCCCTGTACCTCATCATGAAAAATATCGGTTGGCTGGATACGCATCTGGCAATCATCGTTCCCTCCGCCCTGCTCAACGCCTTCGGCGTGTTTCTGCTCAGGCAGTTCTTCAGAGGCATACCGAAGGAGATGGAGGAGGCGGCCATCGTGGATGGTGCGAACCGGTGGACCATCTATGCGCGAATCATGCTGCCGCTTATTAAGCCGGCCTTGTCGGCGCTTGGAATCTTCACCTTTCTCGGGATGTGGAACAATTTCTTCAACCCGCTGATTTTTCTCAGCAGCACGGACAAATTTACCGTGCCGATGATGCTGAACCTGTACCGGGGCATGTATTCCACGGACTGGACGCTGATGATGGCGGGTGCTTCCATCGCGCTGATTCCGGTGTTGATCGTATATATCATCGGGCAGAAATATATCATCGAAGGCGTGACCCTGTCTGGAATTAAGGGGTAGATTACAGCAAGGGGTTCATAAAGGAAACGAACGCACGAGCCGGAGCAGGCCCGTAAGAGGAAGCGATAGCCGCTTTCTTCTTGCGGGCTTTCTTCTGTCCGCTATCCATAAAATAAAGCCGAGCTATGCTCCGATGCTGATGCACTATCGATGCTTCTCATAGCGGCAGACCGGATTTGAACCTTACGGAAATTCCTGCTTCCACCGCTATTCGCCTCATTGCCGATGTCTATCTTGGAGTCATCTTGGAAAACCTATTCATAGATTCATAACTAAGGCTATCAACTATGTTTTGTTCTATGAATATGGAAGGTTGGAGGGTGATGTTCTTGCTGCGTTCATCCATGGTGGAAGAGGAGCGAATGGATCCCGAGTGGGCTCCGGACCTGCTCGGTAAAGTTAGAAGCCGGATCGGCAGCGTCATTGTCGGGCATGAGGAACAGATTTCGCTCACTATGATCGCACTGCTGGCCGGTGGGCATGTGCTGCTGGAGGATGTGCCGGGCGTTGGGAAGACGATGCTGGTCAAAACGGTAGCCGCGTTGATCGGCTGCGATTTCAATCGGATTCAGTTTACGTACGATTTGATGCCGGGGGATATTACCGGTGCCTCCGTTTAT
The DNA here is from genome assembly GCF_017873605.1 of Paenibacillus lactis. Taxonomy (GTDB): domain Bacteria; phylum Bacillota; class Bacilli; order Paenibacillales; family Paenibacillaceae; genus Paenibacillus_AQ; species Paenibacillus_AQ lactis. The sequence continues at coordinate 8,745 of NZ_JAGGKI010000028.1, read as the reverse complement.
TATCCCCATTCGGGAGAGTTTGTCTTTCGCCCCGGACCTCTCATGGCGAACATCGTGTTAGCTGATGAAATTAACCGGGCATCGCCCAGGGCGCAGTCTGCGCTGCTGGAAGCGATGGAGGAGGGCAGGGTCACCGTCGACGGCCGGACTTACCCGCTGCCCGCCCCATTCTTCCTGCTTGCAACCCAAAATCCCTATGAATATGAGGGGACGAGCCGGCTGCCGGAAGCCCAGCTCGACCGCTTCCTCATGAGAATGTCGCTGGGCTATCCCGATATGGAAGGTGAGATGGTGCTGCTGGATCGGAGGAGCAGCAGCGCCATGGCGGATAAATTGAAGCCATTAATGGCAGGCTCCGAGCTGATGGCGATGCAGCAGGCGGCGGCGCGGGTGTTTGTTGATGAGAGCATCAAACGCTACATGGTCAGCGTCGCTGATGCATCCCGCCGGCAGCGGGGAGTGGCGCTTGGCATCAGCCCGCGGGGCACCTTGGCCTGGTACCGGGCGTCCCAAGCATCAGCCTATATGGATGGGAGAATGTACGTCATTCCGGATGACTGCCTTCGCGTTGCCGTCCCGGTGCTTGCCCACCGGATTCATATGAATCATGAAGGACGGGCTGCGGGACTGACTCAGCAGGAGATGGTGAACGCCATCCTTGCCCAGTTCGAGCTCCCGCGCCAGCGCAGCCGGAAAGGCGGCTCGCGGTGAAGCGGGAGCTGGCGGATTGGATGAGAGCTCTGGCCATATGGCTCGTAGCGCTGGGTCTTTATGTGTGGCTGGGGGGCGAAGCTCTCCGGCTGCTGTGGCTCGCGTGCACGCTGGTTCTGATCGGAGGGGCCGCGCTCAGGCTGCTCGGACCGTCCCGGATTACCGTTAGCCGGACATGTACTCCGGCATGCATCTATAGGGGAGACTCCGCTCATGTCACAGTTCGGATTGATTATAAAACCGTGCTGCCGGTGCCTTGGATGATGGTTCAGGATACGATCGGAGGCTGCTCGCATCGGAAACTGCTGTTTCCCGGATTACGCAAAAATCTCACTTACAGCTATCAGCTTGACCGGCTTCCCCGCGGCATCTGGACGGAGGCCTCCAGCGAAATTGCTTGGGGGGACCTGTTCGGATGGTTCCGGTTCAGCCGTCAGCTTGCCGGTGAAATGACCGGGATCTCCGTTCTTCCCCGGCCGGCGGTTGGCCCTGAGCTTCAAGCTGTCCCCCGCGGCGGGTCAGCCGATCGGGAGGATGAACGGACCTTCGCGAAGAGGCGGACGGACATTCGGGGCAGCGGCCTGCGGGATTATATTCCCGGGGATCCGATGAACCGGATTCACTGGAAAAATTCCGCCAAGCTGGGGCGTCTGCAATCGTTCCTGCCGCAGGAAGGGAGCGGCATCCGCCAATGTATCGTGTTGGATACGAAGCGCCAAGGTGTTTTTGGAAGAGAGGGAGGCACGTACGAGGAGGCCTTCGAGGATACGGTTGCTGTCGCAGCCGGGTTCCTCTGTGAGCTTCATGACCGCCGAGTACCTTACAAGCTATGGACAAGCGCGTACCAATCCCTGACGCCTGTGTCCGAATATAGAGGCGATAACGCTGCGCAAAGGCGGGATATCCTCCTTCCGCTGGCATCTGTCCGGATATCGGGCGGGGTGGAAGCGGCTGATCCTTATGAGGAATACGCGCGGATGTCGACGGATGTATTGGAGAGGGATACGGCTTGGACGATCATAACCGGGACCATGAATGAGCAAGCGGCCCTGCTTGGAATCAAACTGCTGAATAGCGGTGTTCGGGACGTTACGATATGCTGCTTGCGCAGCGGGCAGCAGCGGACAGCCATCCGCATTTCCGGGGATGGCGGGCATCCGATTCGTTCGACGGGACAGGAGCGGGCCGAGGAATTTTACCGCCTGGGAGGAAGGCTGGTTATTGCAGGCGGAATACCGGAAGCTCCGGCAGATGGATCGCTGAAGGGAGGGAATGGAAATGGATCCGGTCAGCTTGCACGATAAGGCGGAAGAACGCGTTGGGCCCGGGAGCCATCCCGCCGGGCATTTCCGTTCTTCCCTCGTTTCCAGAACGTTTCCCGGGACCCTGCTTCAGCGTGCGCTCATTACCCTGCCGGTAGCAGGACTGCTGTCGGAGTGGCTGCTCCCGCTGCAGGCCGTTAACGGGGCGGGCGGGGACCTGATTCTGCAAGCACTGGCTCTTCTTGCGGCGATTCTTCTCCTTCAAGGCCTGTCCACCTGGCGTGAATGGGTGTGGCTGCCGCTGAACGCTTTGCTGGTCATTTGGCTGTGTGCCCAATTGTTTAACTACGCCAATCCGCTGGAATGGCTGCACGAATATGCTTCGGTCATCCTTCCAGGGGACGCGGAGGCCGTCATAAACACGCGGGCGTTTACCGGGCTCAGCGAGGAGAGCAGAACGATGGTTCTCTTGATCGGCTGGGGCATCATGGTATCGGCCATTCATATGCTGTCCCTTTACCGCCTGTCCGTCTGGCTGTTCGGAGGCTCGACGCTGGTTTATTTGGCCGTGCTTGCCTCCGTGTCGGAGCGAAGCTTGTATTCCGACATGGGGCTGGCTATGCTCTACCTTCTGATGGCTCAAGGGCTGATGCATATTGTGAGGCTGGGCCGGGAAGCCTCAGATGATGAAGCAAACCAGAGACGAGCTGTTCATTCTGATGGAGATGCAAACCAGAGTCGATCTGTACATTCTGATGGAGATGCAAACCAGAGACGAACTGTTCATTCGGGTACTTATACAAACCTGAGGCCATCTGTGAGTCCCGGTCAGTATGCGTCTCTGCCCATGCTGCGCTGGAGCATGGCCGTGATCGTGACGGCCGTACTGGCAATCGGGGTAGCCCGTCTTGGCGGATCCTTCAACGAGCCTTATGAAGGCGCAGGCTTGACGTTAACGGATCTCGCTGAGCGGATCTCGGGCATAGGGGAGCACGTCCGGGAGGCGGCGGAGGATGCACTGCCTGCCGCCCGAATGATCGGATACTCACCTGTGATGGGCGATTTGGGAGGTCCGCTATCGATGAGCGATGAGGTGTTCTTCACGGCGAAGTCTCCGATTCCGACCTATTGGCGGGGCGAAGCCTATAGCTTGTACGACGGCCGGAAATGGGACCAGGATCGCGCCATCCGAACGACTGCTAAGCTGAGGGACAATTTAAGGGACAAGCTCCCCTTCTGGGAGCGGTCAGAAGGACGAACACTGGTGCAGACCCTGCAGTTTGAGGAGCCTTCCCAGGTGAAGCCGCTGCTGGCCGGAGGAATTATTTCCCGGGTATCCGATGTACAAACTGCCGGAGGGAAGCGGGAGCCGGGGCTCTCTGTGGAGCGGATGTCCGAGACCGTCTCCATGCAAGGGGAGGCTGCACTATCCCGCTATACCGTGGAATCCCTATATATCCAGCCGGATATGCAAAGTCTTCGTGCTTCAGCCGGCAAAGATCCGTCGTATATGAAAGAGCTGTATCTGCAGCTCCCTGATTCACTCCCCGGCAGGGTCCGTGATTTGGCGAAGACGGTTACGTCGGATGCTTCGAACAGGTATGAAATGGTCAAGGCTATCGAATCCTATTTGGAGCGGAACTATACGTATACGCTGCAGACGGCCATCCCCCCGGAGGGCAGCGACTTTACAGATCAGTTTCTGTTTGAGTCGAGAGAAGGGTACTGCGCGCATTTTGCAACGGCGATGACCGTCATGCTGCGAAGCGAAGGAATCCCCGCCCGTTACGTGACCGGATTTGCGCCGGGTGAACCGGTGGAGGGGAAGGAGCATACGTACCGCGTTGCCGAAAAGAACGCCCATGCCTGGGTGGAGGTATTTTTCCCCGGAACGGGCTGGGTGATGTTCGACCCTACCCCTGGATTCGGCACCGAGCCTTCCACGCCTCCAGCGACAGCGGACGAGATTACGGCTTCGCATCTGCCGTGGTCCGGCTTATGGGATCGTATGCTGGATGCCGCCGCCAACGTGCTGATGCTGATCTCTACCCTTGGGCCTGTTTCTTTTGGAGCAGGGCTTTTGATCCTCGTTCCGACGGCTGCGGCAGCGATCTACTGCATTCCGTCCATTCGGGAGAGGCTTTTCTTCCTGATGCTGTCAAGCCGGATCGCGGTCTCTCCAAGGGAAGGGCTTGTCTCTGCCTCGGCTCCCGTATGGGAGAAAATCCAGCGCAGGTTCGGAGCGTTCGAGAGGGGCCAGACTGTCCGTCAATATATTTCGTCGTTATCGGTTACGGATGAGGCTTTCCGGCTTGAATTAATGCAGTTTGCCTGGCGCTGGGAGAGGGCGGCTTTTCAAAATGAACCGTGGACCCGGACGGAAAAGGTACACTTTTTACGCCAGTGTCTTCGAATTGTCAAAAAACTGGCATGAAAACGAAGGGGCCTCTTTCTTGACGGTATGAATTCGGGTTGCGTATAATTAATTTCATTAATCAAGGGAGGCCCGGTAATGAATAAGCCTAATGAAATCATCGTTGTTTTGGACTTCGGTGGACAGTATAACCAACTTATAGCACGACGGATCCGCGATCTTGGCGTATATAGCGAGCTTTTGCCTTATAATACGTCCGTGGAGAAGATTAAGGAATTGGCACCGCGCGGGATTGTTTTTTCGGGAGGCCCTATGAGCGTTTATTCCGAAAATGCCCCGCATGTCGATCCTGCCATTTATGACCTGGGTGTTCCGATTTTCGGAATTTGCTACGGCATGCAGTTGATGGCCCACCAGCTGGACGGTAAAGTAGAGCGTGCTTCCAAGCGCGAGTACGGAAAGGCTGAGCTGGAATTTAATCCGAACACCACGCTCGTTAAGGGTCTGGAGCAGAAGCAGACCGTATGGATGAGCCACGGCGATCATGTGGTATCACTGCCAACCGGCTTCAAGCTGGATGCAGGTACGGAATCCGCTCCGATTGCTGCGATGAGCAACGAGGACAAGAAGCTGTACGCCGTGCAGTTCCATCCGGAAGTACGCCACTCCGTGCACGGGAATGAAATGATCAAAAACTTCCTTTATGAAGTATGTCAGTGCGAAGGCAACTGGAGCATGGAGACCTTTATCGACGACCAGGTTCGCGAAATCCGCGAAGTCGTCGGAGACCAGAAGGTGCTGTGTGCCCTGAGCGGCGGGGTTGACTCTTCCGTTGTGGCCATGCTGATTCATAAAGCGATCGGCGATCAGCTGACTTGCATGTTCATTGACCACGGCTTGCTGCGCAAGGGCGAGGCTGAGAGCGTGATGGATACCTTCGTCGGCAAGTTCGATATGAAGGTCGTCAAGATCGATGCGCGCGACCGTTTTATGTCCAAGCTTAAGGGCGTGGATGATCCGGAGAAGAAGCGCAAAATTATCGGCAACGAGTTTATTTACGTATTTGACGAGGAATCCAGCAAATTCGACGATTTTGCATTCCTCGCTCAAGGCACGCTGTATACCGATATCGTTGAGAGCGGAACGGATACGGCGCATACCATCAAGTCCCACCATAACGTAGGCGGACTTCCTGAAGACATGAAGTTCAAGCTCATCGAGCCGCTGAAAGCCCTGTTTAAGGACGAGGTCCGCAAAGTCGGCGAGGAGCTTGGCCTGCCGGACGAGATCGTGCACCGTCAGCCGTTCCCGGGACCAGGACTCGCGATCCGCGTGCTTGGCGAAGTGACCGAGGAGAAGCTGAAGATTGTGCGGGATTCCGACTACATCCTGCGTGAAGAGATCGCGAAAGCCGGACTGGACCGCGAAATCTGGCAATATTTCACCGCGCTTCCGAACATGAAGAGCGTTGGCGTTATGGGCGACGCCCGTACGTATTCCTACACGGTCGGCATCCGTGCCGTAACCTCCATCGACGGCATGACGGCTGACTGGGCCCGCATTCCTTGGGATGTGCTCGAGAAGATTTCGGTGCGCATCGTCAACGAAGTGGAGAACGTCAACCGAATCGTGTATGACGTTACGTCCAAGCCGCCTGCAACGATCGAGTGGGAGTAGGAGTACTCCGGGAGATCGAACGATATAAACCGATTCGTTGAAGTCGGGAGACGAAAAGGATGAAAGTGAACACCTCTGCTACCGGGGATATCAGGTTATGATATGCCTTGATGGCAGGGGTGTTTTTTTACAAATAGTTCTGTCGACCCACAATGAGCACGGATTTCTCCTCAAATCCCGAACATTACTTTAAATTAACAATTGTAATATTCGTTTTTGTTATTGACAAGCTTGGGCATCTCGTCCTAGAATATGAGTAGAAATCGACACGACAACAACAAATAACGAGCTTTTTCGTATAATCCCGGGAATGGGCCCGGGAGTCTCTACAGGTCACCGTAATGATCTTGCTACGAAAAGAGGAGCGGCAATATAATGCGGACACGTACTGCGTTTCTAAAGCCGGCTGTCACTGTCAGGAAAGATGCTTTCCGGCAGTGCGCCCGGTTTTCACGAAGCGATTGTTAGCCTGTGTTCCGACGGCTATTGTTTTGCGGCTCTTTTTTCCAAGCAGCGGCCCTGGGGATTTATCCTTAGGGTCTATTTGTTGTTGCGGGTCATTAATTTTAAGGGGGATATCTCTATAATGGAGCGTTTCTTTAAGCTAAAGGAACACGGAACAACAGTAAGAACCGAGATTATCGCTGGCCTTACGACGTTTATGACGATGGCCTACATCCTGCTTGTTAACAACCTGTTTCTCGGTCCTAACGGGGCAGGCATTCCGCAGGAAGGCGTCTTCTTCGCGACTGCGGTCGGTGCGGGACTCGTAACGATGGCGATGGGCTTCTTCGTTAATATTCCGGTTGCGCTGGCGCCGGGTATGGGTTTGAATGCATATTTCATGACCGTCGTGCTGAGCTCGAACGGAGCCATTACATGGCAGGCTGCGCTCGGAGCCGTATTTATTTCAGGTATCGTCTTCATCATTCTGACGGTAACGAAGGTTCGCCAAATGCTGCTGACGGCCGTTCCGAATAACCTTAAAATTGCCATTACGGTCGGGATTGGCTTGTTTATTACCATTGTCGGATTGAAGCTCGGCAATCTGGTTACCGTGTCGATCAACCCGGGTACGGATGTTAGCCAGCCGGTACCGGGAGGCGCGTTTAATATGGGCCTTGGGAACTTCGTTGAGCACAAGGACACGCTGCTTGCTCTGATCGGGCTGTTCCTGATTGCGATTCTTATGGTGATGAAGCTGAAGGGCGCTTTGCTGATCGGTATCGTGCTGACAACATTGATCGGTATTCCGATGGGCGTAACCGACCTGTCCAGTCTTAGCACCGCAAGCTGGATTCCATCCTTTGATAATTTGGCCGTTGGCCAGATGGATCTGAAAGGCGCGCTCGGAATCGGGCTCATCGAGGTCATTTTTATCTTCACGTTCGTTGAACTGTTTGATACCTTCGGTACATTGGTCGGTACTGCAGGCCGTGCAGGATTGCTCAAGAATAAAGAAGAAGGCGAGAAAAAGCTGGGTAAAGCGATGCTTGTCGATGCGGGCGGCGTGAGTGCCGGCGCATTCCTTGGTACAAGTACAATTACGGCATTCGTAGAGAGCACCTCCGGTGTTGCCGAAGGCGGACGTACCGGTCTGACGGCCGTAACGACAGGCGTGCTGTTCATTCTTGCGCTGTTCCTGGCTCCACTTGCTCTGGTTGTTCCTTCTGCTGCTACGGCTCCGGCGCTTGTCGTTGTCGGCGTGCTGATGATGAGCCAGGTTCGTGATATTGAATGGGATGATTTCATGCAAGCCTTCCCTGCATTCCTGACCATCATCCTGATGCCGTTCACGGGCGGAATCGCCAACGGGATTTCGGCGGGGATCATTGCTTACGTCGTGCTTGCCGTATTCGGTAAGCTGACAGGGCGCACCGACACGAAGGTGCACTGGCTGATGTGGATTCTGTTCGTGATCATCTTGGTTCGTTACGCGTTCCTCGGGGCCGAATAATCATTCGTCAATTACGCATAATAAAACCGTCTCTTATTTATATAGAGGCGGTTTTTTGTTTGTATGTTTTTTCAATTATGTCATCAGGACCGGTTGCTTCTTCACGCGTTTATTAATTTGCAGCGGTTCGATTCCTTAAGCATTTGTTTCCGAGACATCACCATACGTTGGCTCTGTCCCCGATCCCGTTCATCATTTAAATAGAAGCTTAGCTGGTGGATGTGCGAACAAATCTTATTATTAATGAAGAGGTCAGGCTGTATTATATGCCGTATGATGAAGCGAAGGACGATTACTAATGATCGTCCATCTAGCCCAGTTGGCGGATTACTTTGTATCGGTATAGGTGTATTGAAACTCTATTTATAATTATTTTAAAAAAATGCCTGCATTCTTTCTTGAAGATGTGTTATATTCTAATTCCGGCCGAGAAAAAGGCAGGGACAACATTTGAATCACAAGCTGAAATGAATGAACGAAAAATTAAATTCAAAAAAAGCTTGCAAAACTCAAATGGATGTGGTAAATTATAAGAGTTGCTGATGCGAACTAGATTCGCCGGTAACGAAAAGGTTGATCTTTGAAAACTGAACAACGAGTGAGTAAAAACAAACCGCTTCGGCGGGGAGTTACAATAGAGAATTGAACAAATTCTCGTCAGTTTTTCTAAATGAGCTTAATCGCTCTTTCAAGACTCACCAGATTTGATTCACTCATCCGAGTGGAACCCAAATCCGGCGAGGTCGATCGTCCTTCGGACGATC
>NZ_JAGGKI010000027.1 GCF_017873605.1 Paenibacillus lactis | reverse complement strand
AATTTTATTGTCAGGCTAGCGTCTTTAGGCGCAGTTTGGCAACAAGGGGTTATACCCCAAGAGCAAACCACCCGTTTGACGGGTGGTTCTGATTTGAGGCATTCGTTCCCGTCAAATGTGAACCATTCGTTGCATTTGCATTGCTGCCTAACGGGGTTTATGATGGCCCGAGAGGTGTATATAAGAAAGGGGAGGCATAAACGATGCAGCTTACTGATATATTGAAGCGTGACAAGCTGGTGGCAATTGTAAGGGGAATTACGAAGGAGCAGGCGCGAACCATCGGTGAAGGGCTGACCCGGGGCGGCGTTCGGCTCATGGAAGTGACCATGAACACGGAGGGGGCCTTGGATATGATCTCCGATTGGCGCAGCCGTTACGACGGTACCGCGTATGTCGGCGCCGGTACAGTGCTGGATGTGGACATGGCGAAGGAGGCCGTCTCTGCCGGAGCGCAGTTTCTCATTTCGCCGAATACGGATCTGGCGGTGATCGAGTATGCGCTGGAGCGGGGCATTGATATATGGCCGGGGGCGATGACGCCGACGGAAATCGTGGCCGCCTATTCGGCGGGTGCGGAAATCATCAAGCTGTTTCCGATGGCCAGCCTCGGGCTTGCTTATCTGAAGGAGCTGCAGGGGCCGCTGAGCCATATTCCGCTGCTTGCAACCGGAGGGGTCACGTTGGATAATCTTGAGGACTATTTTGCGGCTGGGGCGGCAGCGGTAGGTCTCGGAAGCGCTCTGATTCCGAAGGATGCGCTGCTGACCCAGAATGTCGAGACCGTGGCGGAGCGGGCACAAGCCTTTGTTGACAGGCTGAAGCAGGTCTAGTGGAAGAGGAGTTCGAGAGATGGGCAGATTACAATGTGCTTATCGTTTTCCCTGAGGCTTCCCTCGATCCATAGGACAAGCGAACGCGAGCCTGATATCTATGCATCTGATATATGATGAGGAGCGTTAAATTTCAGGATGATGGCATTCCTCATTTTATAGGTAACAGTTCTGGCATCTTTTTGTAGCTTCCTACATAAGGAATATATAGACAAGTTATGGTATTATTTAGATAGCTTGGTAATATGGCGTTTCAGCGGAGTGCTTATCCTACATAGAACCTGCAGCCGATGCTGAGAAGCGATGGTAAATTCCAAGACATGGGGAGGAGCGAATAAAGTGAAATCGAATTCAACCGGAAAGAGGAAGGCACACGTTAAAAAGACCGTGGCGGCTGTCACGGCAATGTTATGCATGGCTCAGCCGGCCTGGGCGGCATCGGCTACAAACAGCAGCGCGCCTGCTGCTGAATCCGTTACGGTAAACAGCAGTGACGGCAGCATCAGCGTGACCGACAACGAAATTCCGAAAGGCGCCAAAATTTCGTCCAAGAAAGCGGAAGAAATTATCCGGAATGCGTTTCCGATCCTTAAGAATGTCAAAGTCACAAACGCTCAATTTTCGGAAACGGATAATTTTGGAGGCAACACGCTTTCGTGGGACTTGCAATTATCGATTACGAGAGGGTACTCGAGTATTGGATTCAGTGCACAGGTCAATGCCGTTACCGGGGAGATCATGAATGTGCATATTCCGAACGGGTTGAGAGACGACACCGACAAGCCCGTATTGACACGAGAAGCCGCCAAGGAGAAGGCGCTGCAGTGGATCAAAACGCACACCTCCGACGTCAAAGTGGAGGACCTGAAGGAAAATAACGGCTATTTGGGAATGCAAGCTGCCTTGTTCACGCCGCCGGTATTCGCTTTTTATTTCCAATCGACCGTGAACGGCATCGAATCCGACCTGAACAGCATCAATATTTCCTTGGACGGACAGGGCAATGTCACCAGCTATAACCGCAGCTACAGCAATCAGAAATATCCTTCGGCGACGCCTAGGCTAGACGCGAACGCGATCCGCAAGCTCTACGAGGAGCAGTTCTCGGTCGACTTGGCCTACGTGCCGGAAAATAGGGATAATAGCAATGGGAAGAGCAAATATTTTCTGGGGTACATACCGAACGAGCAGGCGGGATCGTACCTGGATGCGGATTCGGGCAAGCCGATCGGCTACATGGGGATTGAAACCGAAATTATCCCGGTAGAGGATGGACGCATCCCGGCGGCGAAGGAGACCTTCAAGCCGCGTCAGGGCACATTCTCCGGAGGAAATGATGCCGCTGAGTGGGTGAAGTCCCTCATCCCGGTTCCGTCCGGCATGAAGCTGGAGGCGAAGTCACTGGGCAACCGGTGGAATAACCCCGAGGTGCGTACATGGAATATCCGATGGATGGAAGAGAAGGGTGCTCCTTACGGAGCGGGGGAAATGGTTTCGGCCGAGGTTGATGCCAAGACCGGGCAATTATATTCCTACATGAGATACCGCTATGATGTCTTTGAAGCAGCGGAAGTGAAGCAGCCGATCTCGCAGCAGGCCGCATTGAACCAGGCATATGAGGTGGTATCGAAGCTGGTGCCGAACGCGTCTGAAGAGTGGAGGCTGACCATGGCGGAGGGGCCGTCCAAAGGGAGCAAGAGAGGCTCTTATCAATTCAACTTCCAGCGTTATGTCGGCGATATTCGGATTATGGGCGATTCGATCAGCCTCGCCATTGATCTGAACGGCCAAATACAGAACTTTAGTCTGAATGCGGCTGCCAACCTGTCCGAGCTGAAGGCGGATGCCAAGCCGGCCGTGACGCCGGAGCAGGCCAAAGCGAAGTATTTGGGCGAAATCGAGCTTAACCTGAAGTATGCCTATTACGGCGGCTACCGGACGATTGCCGGTGAAATGGAAGAGCCGACCATCAAGCTGGTCTATTATCCATCGCATAAGCAGCAGAAGGAATATTACGGCGGGATCCATCTGCCGTTGGATGCAGCAACCGGAAATTGGCGGAATTTTGTAACGGAAATCGGAACAAAGGACGTTCCGGCCGTGACGGACATTGAAGGCCATGCGTCGGAACAGGCGCTGCAAGAGCTGGTGAAGTTCCGGGTGCTGGAGCCGGACAAGGACGGCAAAGTATATCCGGATCGCCAGATAACGCTCGGGGAATGGTACCAGCTGGTCGCGGCTTCCGTCAACCCGTCGTATAAGGATATGTACAATAGCACCGTCGACCCTTATGCCGGGCTGCAGCCGGACCATCCGTATTATCCGGCCATTCAAGTCATGGTAGGGCAAAACTGGTTGTCCTACGATCCTGAAGGCACGCTGCCGCTGGATCGCAAGCTGACCCGGGATGAGCTCGCAGGCTCGCTGACCCGCATTCTTAACTACGAGAAGCTGTCAAAAGTATTCAGCCTTCCTACCGATGTGCTGGGCGTATCGGACGCGCAGGCGATCACCAATAAAGGAGCGGCCCTGATCTCCATGAAGCTGGGTCTGCTGCCGGCTGTTGACGGCAAGTTCCTGCCTCAGCGCGAGGTGACCCGGGCAGAAGCGGCTGAAGTGCTGGTTGCGCTCTCGAAGCTCTCGGGCCGCAGCGATTCCTTCATGTCCACGTATTATTGGTAAGCTTCGGTATTCGTGCTTGATCGACATAAATATAATCCTTAAACACTGAGAAAATATGGTACAATGGAGGTGTTTAGGGATTAGGTAGATGAAGGGCGGTATACCGATGAAACGAGGCCGATCAACGATAGCCAAATTATTGCTCGCAGGGAGTTTAGCCGTAACCGTGGCCGCTGTCCCCGAGCCGGCTAATCTTATAGATGTGTATGCTACTTCGAACAAACCGGTCATCAAGTCGGTCGGTGCTATCCAGGAGGAGCTGCTGGCGGCTATGAACGACAGACAGTCCACCGTGCGGTTTGCTTATCAAGGGGAAACCAAGTCGCTGAAGTCCCAGCTGAAGGATGCGCTTGACCAGGCGATGGCCAGCGACCCGTATATCCACTACACCATTGCAAGCTACAGCTATGACTATCATGGAACAGCTAGCGCGGCAAATGTGACGGTCCAGTTAAGCTATCGCGAGACTGCGGAGCAGACCCGATATGTCGATATGCGGTCTGCCGCGATATTGAAGAGCATCATCAAGGCAGGGATGAATGATCATGAGAAGGTGAAGGCCATCCATGATTGGGTGGTCCTGAATTTGAAATATGACACGACCCTGACGAAATATACCGCTTACGATGGATTATACACGGGCAGTACGGTATGCCAGGGCTACTCCTTGCTGACCCATAAGCTGCTTAAAGAAGCCGGTATTGAGAATAAGATTGTGGAAGGTACGGCGTATTCCCCGGATAATCCGAAAGGTCAGCTCCATGCGTGGAATCTCGTGCTGCTGGACGGCAAGTGGTACCATATGGACACGACATGGGACGATCCGGTCCCGGACCGCCCAAACGAGGTGTCGTACACGTATTATCTTCGGACAGATAAGCAGATGGGCCGGGATCATACTTGGGTGAAGTCCTATCCGAAGGCGGACACTCTCTACCGGGACACCTTGTCGTCGCTGACCCGCAAGGACCGGGCGAAAGCGGCCGTTTATAAAGCGATCAAGCAGGATCTGGAATATCATCTTTATGATGCAATTGCGATCGTCAGATCCTATAAACAGCTGCAGCCTCTCGTGAAGGACGCCCAGGCTGCGAAGAGCCGTAAGCTGGTGTTCCGATATGACGGCAGCGAAAACGAGCTTGTTCAGACGCTCCAGCAATTACAGCTGAAGAACAATCTGGGCTCTATCAAATATTATCACAGCGCATTCGAGGATACGGATGATTTGAGAGTGCAGATCGCCTGGTAGCATGGAAGTGGGTGCTCAATACAAGCGAGTCAAACCAAATGTAAGCCAATAATGAAGAAAGGGCGGTCCCCCGTAGATTTTATTCTACGGGGGACCGCCCCTTTGTATGCCGTCGTGACATTTGATATGCTCTTTTCCCTTATGGGCAGAACAATGACGGATTCAAAATCGCAAAAGGTATATACTTCATCGCACTGCCTTATTTGGAATCGGTGCTTAAGTCGCATTCCTGCAGCGGCACGATACGGCTCTTCTTAAAGAGCTTGTAGCCAAACCAGATGGCCAGGAAGAGCGGGATGCTTACATAGGTGGCAATGATGGTCAGCCAGTCGATATCTCCGCTGAAATTCCCTTGGCCGATAATGGCAACAAGACAGAGCAGGAAGGCGAAGAGCGGTCCGAACGGGAACCAGCGTGCCCGGAACGGCAGCTCCTTCAGATCATGTCCTTGCGCGATATACGCCTTGCGGAACCGGTAATGGCTGACGGCAATCGCGAGCCAGTTAATGAAGCCGCACATTCCCGAGGCGTTCAGAAGCCACACATACACAACGCCATCCCCGAAGAAGGAGGCCAGGAAAGCGAGCATTCCGACTGCGGTCGTCACGATCAGGGCCGCCACGGGAACGCCGCGGCTGTTCAGCCGGCTGAGCCACTTCGGTGCCATGCCCTGCTTCGCCATGGAATAGAGAACGCGGGTGGAGGCGTACATGCCCGAGTTGCCGGCCGACAGGACGGAGCTGAGAATGACGGCATTCATGACGGAAGCGGAGAAGGCAAGTCCGGCGCGTTCGAACACGAGCGTGAATGGACTGACCCCGATGTTATCGACGCCGGATTGAAGCAGACTCGGATGCGTATACGGAATCAGCATGCCGATAACGAAAATCGCGAAAATGTAGAAGATCAGAATGCGCCAAAACACTTGGCGGATGGCCTTCGGCACATGCTTTCTCGGATTTTCGCTTTCGCCAGCGGCAACCCCGATCAGCTCGGTTCCCTGGAAGGAGAAGCCGGCTGCCATAAATACGCCTACCAACGCGAAGAAGCCGCCGTGCACAGGACCGCCGTCCATCGTAAAGTTCGAGAAGCCGACGGCTTTTCCGCCAAGGATGCCGGCGATCATCAGGATGCCGATAATCAGGAAGATGATGACGGTCGCAACCTTAATGATGGCAAACCAATATTCCGATTCGCCGTAGCCTTTGCTCGACAGATAGTTCAGGCCGAACATGATGGCCAGAAACAGAAGGCTCCACAGGAAGGACGGGCTGTCCGGGAACCAGAATTTGATAATCACGGTAGCCGCCGCAAGTTCAGCGGCAATTGTAACCGCCCAGTTGTACCAGAAGTTCCAGCCGACGGCAAAGCCGAAGGCGGGACTGACGAACCGGGAGGCGTAAGTGCTAAACGAGCCGGCATCCGGCAAATACGTGGCCAGCTCGCCCAAGCTGGTCATCAGGAAGTATACCATCAGGCCGACGGCGGCATAAGCAATGAGTGCCCCGCCAGGGCCGGCGGAGGATATAGCCGTTCCGCTTGCCAGAAACAGGCCGGTGCCGATGGATCCGCCCAAGGCGATCATCGTCATATGACGGGCCTTGAAGCTTGGCTTCAGAGAGGCTGCTGGTGCTTTTCTAGAACTCAAGATCAAACACTCCTTCTATATAGTAAGAGATACGACTACAAGTCATTTTACCCCGAATAAAAAGAATAGACCCCAGGTCCTGTACCTGCGGTCTATGTGTAATCCGCATCAAACCCTCCATGAAGATAGCGCAACACGGGCGATTGCGTCATGCAATTCCCGTGACAGTTCCGTCCCTTTCGGCAACGACCCCAGCACAGAATACAAGAGTATATCCTGCACTTCGGCAGCCATGCCTTTCATCTGCGCTTCCCCGGCTCCTCTTCGCCTCGACGCGATTACTGATCATGTCTGCAACCTCTACCTCATCTTGGATTGATGAGGCTATCCTTCTATTCAGTTCTAACAAGAGATTCCTAGTATAAATCACATCGCGTGTGAGAATCAATGGTTAATTTTGTCGCCTGGAGTGTTGATCCGATTTCGTCCCGGCCATCCGCTTTAGGGGGCATGGACGGCATGACGCCCGCTTACGAGCGGGTACGCTTAGCCATTTGTTGCCACACCGTGCCGGCCGCTTCCTCGCCGGATTCGATCCGCTCCAGAGCCATGCGAGCCTGCAGGCTGACCTCGAATTCAGGGTCGTTCGCCGCCTCTTCGAGCGCCGAGCGCGCTTCTTCGGTTCCGACCTCATAGAGGAAGCGGGCGGCGCGCCAGCGTACGATCTTGCTGGTATCCTTCAGCGATTCGATCATAACCGGCGTAGCGGCAGCATCGCCGATATCGGACAGCGTATCGCCGGCTGTCCGGCGTACGGCCGGTGCGTCGTCACGCATTGCCTCGTACAGCAGCTCCATCGCATCAGGCGTGCGAATGTCGCCGAGATAAACGACGACAAGCCGCCGGATTTGCATCTTCGGATCCTGCAGCGCTTTGCGGAGCAGAGGGATATGCTTCTCGCTCGGCTCCAGCACCTCGAGTGCGGCATAGCGGACGCGCCAGTCATCATCCGAAAGGGCGGTCTCGATTTCTTCATCGCTCAGCTTGCGCCGCTGCTCCACGAATTCCTCGTCGTTGGCGCCGTGGGCGATCGCCTGCGCCACGACGCGATCCAGGCGCTCCTGCGGAAACGCCGCTTCCAGCTCCTGCTCGACCTCGCGCGCGATATCGGCAAGCTCGCCGTAGCGGACGCCGTATTCCTTCAGCTTGCGCTCTTTAATGAGGGTAGCGGTCGCAACCTCGGTCACCGCTTTGGTGAACCGGTCGGACAAGGCGATTCTCTCCTCCTTGGCGCCGCTCTTTACGCGGATCTGCATCGGAATGCCGCGGAAATACTGCACGAACACCTGGGCTTCGCCGAAGGCGGCCTCTTGTTCGCCTTCATTCAGTCCTGCTGCCAGACCCTCCTGGCCGAATATCTCCTGAACGGCGCCCAGGATGGAAGGCCAGTCCGCATTGCCTTTGCGATCGAGCGCGATGAAGTCCGCTGTATGGAACACGCTTTTCACACCAGGAATGTGCAGCAGCTGGCGGATCCAGGATGGAGCAGATCTTTCGTTTTCAACCGTATATGTTTTGCGTATGCCCGGCTCCAGCGTTTCGTCCAAGTGAAGCTTCATGGAGTTCGGGCTTGGGGTCGGTTCGATGAATGTAATCTTCATAGTTCAAGTATCGCCTCCTTATGCTCCTATTGTACCTCAGTTCCCCGCGGGAAAAAACATCGCATCCCGGCCTGGCCACCGGCAAGAGCGAATTTTTGGATAAAAAGAGGAAAGGTTTGTCAAACTATCCTTGAGCAGGACTGATTGACCTGAAGGCGACGACTAGCCTGACAGGATACCTAATTCTGTGCTTCTTACGGAGGACTTACATAGAAGCTTATATAGAAGATTTAGAAGAGCGATTCCAAAGTGGAGGGAGAAGACCGGGCATGTACCGTAAGCAGGAGAGAACGCTGGCCCTGGTGTGCTGGATCGTTGCCGCGATTATGCTGTACGGTGCCGTGAAAGGGTATCTGCGTTTCATCCATTTTTTCGGCTGATGCGAAGGAGAGGATGCGTGTTAGGCGGTTGCTAAACCGGAGCGATCCCGGATAACTAGAGTGCCCGGAGCGGTCTCGGAAACCGAGACGAGCCCAGGCCCCGAGCACCCGGAAGCGATCCCGGGGAGACGTTGTGCTCCCGGAACCCGAGCGCCCGGAGCGATATCGGGCAACCGAGGCCATCCCGGCAACCCAAGCGTCCTCAGCAGTCCCGGGCAACCCGAGCGCATCCGAGCAACCCGAGCGCACCCGAGCGCACCCGTGCGAGTCCGGCAACTCCGAGACGCCTGAGCAACCCGAGCAGCTATTAATATGAAGGAGTGAGCCTTAATGTCTTCACTGGATCCGGTATTAATGAGCCGGATATTGACCGGTTTGACCCTGTTTGTTCATATCGTGTTGGCGACGATCGGGGTGGGCATCCCGATTATGCTGGCACTGGCCGAATGGAGGGGGATCCGGACGGGAGATGACCATTATACGCTGCTGGCGAGGCGGTGGGCGCGGGGATATGTCATCACGGTTGCGGTAGGGGTCGTGACAGGGACGGCGATCGGACTGCAACTGAGCCTGCTGTGGCCGACCTTTATGCGCGTAGCCGGCAAGGCGATTGCACTGCCGTTGTTTATGGAGACCTTCGCTTTTTTCGTGGAGGCGATCTTTCTGGGCATTTATTTGTACACCTGGGACCGGTTCAAAAATAAATCGACGCATTTGCTGCTGCTCATTCCCGTAGCCATCGGCTCATCCGCTTCGGCTTTCTTCATTACCAGCATGAACGCCTTCATGAATCAGCCGCAAGGGTTTGAGCTGGTTGACGGCGTGTTCACGAACGTGAATCCGTTTGTCGCGATGTTCAATCCGGCAACGCCGACGAAGGTGAGCCATGTGCTGGCCTCCGCGTTTACGACGAGCGCAGGCGTGCTGGCAAGCATTGCGGCTTTTAGCCTTCTTAAGGGAAGCACGCATGTATATTTTAAAAAGGCGCTGAAGCTGACCGTCGTCTCCGCCTTCGTATTTGCAGTTGCCACGGTGGCCATCGGGGACTTCTCGGGCAAATTTTTGGCCAAATACCAGCCGGAGAAGCTGGCGGCGGCGGAGTGGCATTTCGAGACGATGACGAGGGCGCCGCTCATTTACGGCGGCATCCTCGATGAGAATCATGAGGTCAAATACGCTTTGAAAATACCGTACGCGCTCAGCATTTTGGCAGGCAACAACCCCGCAACGAAGGTCATCGGGCTGAACGAGTTCCCCGAGGATGAACGGCCGCCGCTCTCGGTCCATTATTACTTTGATCTCAAGGTGACGATCGGGGCGCTTCTCGTGCTGATTCCGCTGTTATATTTGTTTCGCCGCAAGCTTCCGGGCAAAAAGCCTTATCCAAAATGGCTGCTGCTCAGTATAGTGGCATTAGGGCCTTTAGCGATGTCGGCGATTTGGCTGGGGTGGTTTTTGGCGGAGATCGGAAGGCAGCCGTGGATCGTGCGCGGCTACATGAAGGTGGCGGACGCGGCGACAACCTCCACCAGCGTCGGCTGGATGCTGCTCCTGTTTATCGTATTGTATCTTGTGCTGTCGGTGTCTGCGATTCGCGTGCTCAGCCAGCTGTTCCGGAACAAGAGCGCCGAAGAGGAAATCCGGGCGCTGGGACTTGAAATCGAAGGAGAGGACCGCGCATGAGCTATGCAATGGTAGCCATTACGATATTATGGACATTTCTGTTCGGTTATTTGGTCGTTGCTTCGATTGATTTCGGCGCGGGCTTCTTCAGCTTTTACAGCGTGCTCACCGGACATCGGAACAAGATCCACAACATTATTCAGCGGTACTTGTCCCCCGTATGGGAAGTGACCAACGTCTTTCTGATCTTCTTCGTCGTCGGGCTGGTCGGCTTCTTCCCGGACGCGGCCTTCTATTACGGAACTGCGCTGCTCGTGCCCGGCAGTTTGGCGCTTGTCCTGCTTGCCATCCGCGGAGCGTATTACGCTTACCATACGTACGGGAGCCAGACCGAGACCCGGACCAATAAAGTCTATATGGCCCTGTACGGGGCGACAGGACTCCTCATTCCGGCTGCGCTGTCCACGATCCTCGCGATCTCCGAGGGGGGAATCATTGATAAGGATAACGGGAAGGTTGTGCTTCATTGGTACAGCTTCTTTACGAATCCGTACACCTGGTCCGTCATTATTTTGGCGCTGGTGAGCGTGCTGTATATCTCGGCGATGTTTCTGACCTACTATGCCCAGCGGGCAGGGGATGAGGTTGCCTTCGGGATCGTTCGGGGGTATGCGCTGGCATGGAGCGGGCCGACGATTCTCGCATCCTTATTCGCCTTCTTCCAGATCAACCATCAGAATCCGGTGCATTTTCAGAACATGCTGCATATGGCCTGGATGTTTATTGCTTCCTTCTTATGCTTCTGCATCGCCGCTTATCTCGTTTGGAAAAAAGTCAAGCTGGGCCTGGCCTTTGTCATGGTGGTGCTTCAATTTGCGTTTGCCTGGTATGGATACGGCAGGTCGCATTTGCCGTACATTCTATACGATTATATTCACGTCCATGAGAGCATCACCAACGATACGATGGCAGTCGCGCTCATCACCGCATTTGTGCTGGGGCTGTGCGTGCTGATCCCATCGCTGATCCTGCTGATGCGCCTGTTCCTGTTCGATGCGAATTACATTCGCGGCAAATCCGCGAAGAGAGGGTGAGACGATGGAGGATTTCGGTATCTTTGTCGCCCCGTTTCTGACCGTAGCGGCAGCCGTGGTGTTCCTGGCCGTCTATGTCGTCAAATATAAGGACCCTTCAGATTAATCAGGGGGAGTATTATTCGCGCCGGCGATTTGCTGATTCGCTGCATTTCATTTGCGTTATAAGAAACAACAAAGCGCAAAAGTTGAGCGGATAGGCCGGTACAGGGTACAATACTGGATATGGAAGGAGGAGGCTGCATGCCAAAAGTCCGCTATAACAATATCGATAATGTCAGCACGGACAAAACGTTAAAGCAGTTTAAGCAGTGGCGTGACGAGCGCCGTCAGAAGAAGAAGGACTATTCGTACGTCATTCCGAACCTGACGCCGGATTTGCCGTATTTGCACAGCAACCGGCACGAAACCTCCGTTACATGGGTCGGGCATGCGACCTTTTTCATTCAATATGAAGGTATGAATATCGTTACCGATCCGGTATGGGCGCGGAGAATGGGATTTACAAAAAGGCTCGGTGAGCCCGGAATTCCGATTCAAGACATTCCACCGGTCGACGTCATTCTGATCTCGCATTCGCATTACGATCATATGCATTTTGCGTCCATTCGGAAATTGTACCGGTCCGAGACAACGATTATCGTCCCGGTCGGACTGCGGCGCAAGATGGTCAGAAAGGGCTTTCGCCGCGTGATCGAGCTGCAATGGTGGGAATCGGCCACGATCGGCAGCGTGAAAATATCGTTTGTCCCGACCCAGCACTGGACGCGGCGCACGCCGTTCGACACCAATACCTCGCATTGGGGAGGCTATGTGCTGGAGCCGGCGCAGCAGGAAGGGCGGACGCAAGACGACGGCGCGGACCAGGACAGCTGCGACGTAGCACAGGGTGGGGAAGGAGCACGCCTGCTCCCGCCGAATCTGTATTTTGCCGGGGACAGCGGCTATTTTCAGGGCTTTAAACTCATTGGCGAACGGTTCAACATCCATATCGCCTTAATGCCGATCGGAGCGTATGAGCCGGAATGGTTCATGACCTCCCAGCATGTCAATCCGGAGGAAGCGCTGCAGGCGTTCCAGGACGTAAAGGCCGAGACGATGATCCCGATGCACTACGGAACCTTCAAGCTGGCCGATGATACGGCCAAGGAGGCGCTCGACCGCATGGAGGCGGAACGCCAGCGCCTTGGGATCGCAAAGGAACGCATCCGGGTATTGAAATACGGAGAGACGTTCAAGATCCAGCCGGAATGCCGGAATGCAGAGTCATAGTTCCCTGTCGATGATGCGGGGGGACGCGTGAATTGAATTGGACCTCTCACTATTCGCTGATTGTCAGAGCGGGTGGTGGGAGTTTTTTGTTTAAACTGTTTTTAATCCGCCGATACGCTTCGATAACTGCCGGACTTATGCTATAATGTGCTGTAACCACAGTGAAAAAGGATGGTAATGCGATAATGATCAGTACAAGCGGCGTAACGCTCCGCTATGGCAAACGAGCACTATTTGAAGATGTAAATATAAAATTCACGGCAGGCAACTGTTATGGCCTGATCGGCGCCAACGGGGCGGGCAAATCGACATTTCTGAAAATTTTGTCCGGCGAGATCGAACCGAACCAAGGCGAGGTTCATATGACCCCGAACGAACGCTTGGCCGTTCTGAAGCAGAACCATTATGAATATGACCAATATCCGGTTCTGGAGACCGTCATTATGGGACATGCGCGTCTGTACCAGATCATGAAGGAGAAGGATGCGCTGTATGCGAAGGCCGATTTTTCGGAAGAAGACGGTATGCGCGCAGGTGAGCTGGAAGGCGAATTCGCCGAATTGAACGGCTGGGACGCCGAGCCGGATGCGGCTGCACTCCTGATCGGTCTCGGCATTCCGCGCGAGCTGCATGACAAGAAGATGGCAGAGCTTTCCGGTAACGAGAAGGTGCGGGTTCTCCTCGCCCAGGCGTTGTTCGGACGTCCGCACAACCTGCTGCTTGACGAGCCTACCAACCACTTGGACCTCGAGTCGATTCAATGGCTGGAGAACTTCCTGATGGATTACGAAGGCACCGTTATCGTCGTATCCCATGACCGTCACTTCCTGAATAAGGTATGTACGCATATTGCGGATATCGATTTCGGCAAAATCCAGCTCTATGTCGGCAACTACGACTTCTGGTACGAGTCCAGCCAGCTGGCGCTCCAGCTGCAGCGTGAATCCAACAAGAAGAAGGAAGAGAAGATCAAGGAGCTTCAAGCCTTTATCCAGCGGTTCTCCGCCAACGCTTCGAAATCGAAGCAGGCGACGTCGCGGAAGAAGCAGCTGGAGAAAATCACGCTGGAGGATATCCGTCCTTCCAACCGGAAATATCCGTTCATTAACTTCAAGCCTGAGCGCGAAGCAGGCAAGCAGCTGCTGACCGTTGACGGAATCACCAAGAGCGTCGAAGGCGAGAAGGTGCTGGATAATGTCAGCTTCGTGGTGAACAAAGGGGATAAAATCGCATTTGTCGGGCCGAACAGCTTGCCTAAGACGACGCTGTTCCAGGTCATCATGGGCGAGACTGAAGCCGAATCCGGCGAATACAGCTGGGGGGTTACGACAACCCAAGCCTATTTCCCGAAGGACAACTCGGCGTATTTCGATGGCGTGGATCTGAACTTGGTCGAGTGGCTGCGCCAGTATTCCAAAGACCAGGACGAGACATTCCTGCGCGGATTCCTCGGACGCATGCTCTTCTCCGGCGAAGAGGCTTTGAAGAAGGCCAGCGTATTGTCCGGGGGCGAGAAGGTCCGCTGCATGCTTGCCAAGATGATGCTGAACGGCGCGAACGTGCTTGTGTTCGATGAGCCGACGAACCACTTGGATTTGGAATCGATCACGGCCCTCAACAACGGGCTGATTGATTTCGACGGAACGATTCTGTTCACTTCGCATGACCATCAGTTCATTCAGACGATTGCGAACCGGATTATCGAGATTACGCCAAGCGGCATCATCGACCGCGTCATGAGCTATGACGAGTATCTGGAGAGCGAAGAGATCAAAGCTCTTCGTGAACGCATGTATGCTGTAGAAGCTACCTCGTAATAACGCCGCGCCGGGTCCTCCCGGCAAGGGAACGTGAGGTACGATTAAAAAATGCTGCATCTCTTCATGAAAGAGACGCAGCATTTTTTTTCGCGTTTTCGGATAGCAGCGGTGGCAGGCTCTTTTAGGAGCCGCCGGTGCGGCGACGCTGATTGTTTGGTTTTTTGTTATTTTGGCTTTTCAGTTTAGGGGTTTGGCCAGGCTGGAACTGCCCCGGTTTGCCGGCAGCCGAGTTCTGCTGCTTCTTCTGCTCCAGCTTTTGACGGATGGCATCCGCCAAATTGATTTTTCGCGATTCCTGATTCTCGGGCATGGGATCACCCTCTCCTTCGTGGTTTAGCTGTTCTCATTTTATTCGTTTTTAAAACCCCCCGCAAGGGTAACAATAATTAATACTGTTTTTTACGAATGACCCGGGCTCGATGCGGTACATCCGGTGAAGGCGCTTATTAACATCGACGCGCAAGAATAGCCATAGCCGATGTGAATATGGATAGGATCAAGAGGTTCGCTTCATGCTGCCTTGTTAAGCTGAGTTAAAGGAGAGACGCGCATCGTGGATGTCTATGAGAATATAAAAAAGGGGGAGCGCGGGGCATGGGTCAGCATCGGGGCATACCTGGCGCTCTCGGCATTTAAAGTTGTAGGCGGCAGCGTATTTGCCTCCAGCGCTTTGCTTGCCGACGGCTTTAACAATATGACGGACATTGTAGCTTCGGCAGCCGTATTAATCGGCCTGCGCATCTCCCGAAAGCCGCCCGATTCCGACCATGCTTACGGGCATTTAAGAGCCGAAACGGTCGCTGCACTGATCGCATCATTTATCATGGCGTTTGTCGGAATTCAGGTGCTGGTTGAGGCGGGGCGGTCTTTTTTTGAAGGGGCCAAGCAAATCCCGAATGTATGGTCTGCGGGCGTGGCCGGCATTTCCGCGATCGTGATGCTGGGTGTGTACCGGTATAACCGGAATCTCGCCCGGCGCATAAACAATCAGGCCTTAATGGCTGCGGCCAAGGATAATTTATCGGATGCATTGGTCAGCGTGGGGGCGGCGGTAGGCATCATCGGCTCACAGTTCGGTCTCCCTTGGCTCGACACGGCCGCTGCAATTGCGGTAGGTTTGCTCATATGCCGGACAGCCTGGGGGATATTTAAAGAGTCGACCCACAATTTGACCGATGGCTTCGACGAAAGCCGCCTGTCCGATCTGCGGGCTACGATTGCTAGCACCCCCGGCGTGGAAGGGATCAAGGATATGAAGGCGAGAATCCATGGCAACCGGGTCCTGGTGGATATCGTTATTGAGGTAGATCCTCATATCAGCGTTCTCGAGGGGCATCGGATCAGCGACCGGATCGAGGAAAGAATGGAGAAAGTCCATGACATCATGAGCGTGCATATCCATGTGGAGCCCAAGGGAACTGGATGACCGTGTCCTGAAGCGAATCATAAGCATAAAACGCAAAGAAACCGTTCTGTTATGTAATGCGGGTAAAGGACCCAGCCATTGACGAATGAACGGTTTCTTTTATGCGCTTAATACTTTATTGCTTAGCAAGCAAAAACAGACTTACTAAAAATTATGTGTTTAATAGAGCAGCTCAGCGGCTTTAGATTAATCGACGTAAATCCAAGCGGTACCGAGCCAGGTATAAATTTCAACCCATTCTCCACCGCGAGCGTCTTCAAAGCGATTGCCGGTTGTATCGACTTTTTGCGGTGCCAAAGCGCCGACTTTTTTGCCGTTAGGTGCGTTATAGAAGTAGGTAACCTTGGTCAGCTCATGCATTGGCGTTGGGTTCAGGACCACTTCGTCAGGCTTAATGATCGGCTCTTCCGTATTGTTGTACGTTGCGTTTGTAACCGTTCCGGTGATCGGATCTGCGCTGGCAACGGCTGTAAGGGACAGGGCCAGAGCAAGTGCTGCGGTAATGCCTAAAGTTTTTTTCATCAATAAACTTCCTCCTTGGGACCGTAGAATGATTTGACAAAAACGTAATACCACAATCTGGATAACTTGAATCACTAAATTGTGGATCTTTTCGCTCAAAAAGTGACAAGCCTGTCTTCTTCATATATACTTTGAGACGAAAGAAGCCTATTATACAGCGATATTTTTACTTCGTAAAGGGGGGACTGCGATGGCGCGCCGAAAAAAAAGAGCCGGTCGATTTTTCCTGGTCATCCTGATCCTTTTGCTTGTCGTAGCCGGTGCTGCCGTCTGGTTTGTATATCCTACCCAGACTCTTGATTTAAAGTACCGTACCGTAGATTTCAAGGAAAAGCTGATGACGATGGTTTCGGACCGGGACACCCGCATGAAGCTGAGTATTGAGGAAGTATCACAGCTTAGCAAAAAGAATTTGGTCAAATATATGAATACCCATGACTTGGGCGTCGAAATTACAGGGGCCGATTTTCAAATGAACGGCACCGTGATGACAGCACAAATGAACGGCCGGTATGGCGTGCTGCCCTTTGGTGCTGTTTTGAAATTTCAAATGTCGGCAAGAGGAAGCCATCTCATCCTGAATCACCAATCCACGACAATCCGGGGCGTCGAGGTGCCTCAAAATGTGTTCATGCTGGAACCGATTGAAATCTCGATCAAGGATTATTTGCCGGATTTGGTAACCGTTAAGGATGTTAAGTTTTTATCTGACGGACTGGAGCTGAATTTTTCGCTCGATTGGATGTCCATACCGTCGCTGTTTAAGTAAGCGGATAGGCGAAAGACCCAGAAATCGAATCCATATTCGATTCTTCTGGGTCTTTTTTGATGTCAGGAATTTTTCAGAAAAACCAAGAAAATTAAATATGTAAAGATTGACACGAGTATTTTCGCCTACTATAATCATTAATTGTTTAACAAAAAATCTTTTAGTACTAAAGTATTTAGAGAGCCGTGTTTCGAGAGACCCGGGGCTCTAAATCAATCGGTGCTGGATGGTAAAGGAGCGGGCGGGACGATGCCGATTCGGAATGAAATCCTGGAGTTGGAGATGTTATTCAAGAAGATGCTTCGGACGATTCAGAATGAATGGCAGAAGGAAGGCTTCCCTAAACTAGGCAGGACGCAATATACGGCTTTGGAAAAACTTCATGAGCAGGGCCCCCTTCGGTTGTCGGATTTGGCCGATTCGATTCATGTTACCTGCGGGGCCGTGACCGGTATCTCGGACAAATTGATTGATGGCGGATTTGCCCGCCGTGTTCGGGATCAGGTGGATCGCAGAGTCGTTCATCTTGAAATTACCGAGCAGGGCAGTGAGCTGATTACCCAGCTATCCAAGAAGCGGAATGAATTGAGCGAGATGTTGTACGGTTTTTTGACGGATGAAGAAATTAAGCAGCTCGGCTGCTTGTACCGAAAGATAACAGCGAACATTGAGCATATCCAAGGTAAGCTGTCCACATAGAAAAATCCGTAGTTGTGCAAACTTACTTAAGAAAGAGAGTGAAGCGATGATGAGTACCCATACTGCGGTTCGCCCCGGCGAACCTGTTAAGAAAGGGCCAATTATAGCAGCCCTGATGATCGGCGCTTTCGTCGCCATCCTGAATCAGACCCTAATGAACGTTGCTCTGCCCAGCATCATGGAGAATCTGGCCATTAAGCCGACGGTTGCCCAGTGGCTAACAACCGGCTTTATGCTCGTAAACGGCGTTCTTATTCCTGTAACGGCTTATTTGATCGCGCGTTTTTCGACGAGGCAATTATTTATAAGCGCGATGCTTCTGTTTACGATTGGGACATTGGTCTGTGCCATCAGTCCGAATTTCGCATCCCTGTTGACCGGACGTCTTGTCCAGGCTGCAGGTGCAGGCATTCTTATGCCGCTGATGACAGTTGTGTTCCTGAACATCTTCCCGGTGGAGAACCGGGGCAAAGCGATGGGCATGATGGGTATCGCGATGATCTTTGCGCCTGCAATCGGTCCGACGCTCTCCGGCTACATCGTGGAGCATTACGATTGGCGCGTTCTGTTCTATATGATCCTTCCGTTCTCGGTGATCGCTACGCTGATCGGTATTTTCTTCCTGAAAAATGTCACGGAAGTCAGCCGGCCAAAGCTGGATATGCTTGCCGTCATTCTGTCGACGCTCGGGTTCGGCGGCCTGTTGTACGGCTTCAGTGATGCTGGCAATGACGGATGGTCAAGCACGCCGGTCATTTCGACGCTTGCCGTCGGTACGGTTGCGCTAATCCTGTTCGTGTGGCGCGAGCTTAAGGTCAAGGATCCGATGCTCGAGTTCCGAATCTTCAGATACAATATGTTCACGCTGACCACTCTCATTAACGTCATTGTTACGATGGCCATGTACGCCGGTATGATTCTGCTGCCGATTTATTTGCAGCAAATCCGCGGCTTCACTCCGGTTGAATCCGGATTGCTCATGCTTCCGGGAGCGATCCTGATGGGCATTATGTCCCCGATTACCGGCGCGATCTTCGACCGGGTCGGAGCGAAGTGGCTTGCCGTAATCGGCCTTGCCATCACGGTCATAACGACTTGGGAGTTCAGCAATCTAAGCGAAACGATGTCCTACGGTATGATCATGATCATCTATACGGCCCGTATGTTCGGCATGTCGATGCTGATGATGCCAATCCAGACCGCCGGACTGAACCAGTTGCCACGCAGCCTGAACGCGCACGGAACGGCCATGTCCAACACGCTCCGTATGATTTCCGGCTCGATCGGTACAGCCATTCTCGTAACGGTCATGTCTACGCAAGCTCAAAGCCATGGCGAGGCTTTGATGAAGACCGGTACGTTCGATCCGAATAACCAGGCGGATCTTCTTCGCCTGAGCCATGAGTCTACGATATATGGCATTAACTACGCCTTCGTCATTGCGACTTGGATCGCTGTCGCCTCGCTTATTCTGGCCTTCTTCATTAAGAAGACGAAGCCGGCGAAAGAGCCTGCCCCTTCGGGAACCAAGGAAGCGGCAACGACGGTGTAATGGAACATTACCAGATAACGAACTAAAAACGGGTGTCCCCCCTGCAGCATGGCCGCAGGGGGGACACCCGTTTCTTTTTGTGCAGAGGAGGAGGTTGCCGTTCCTCTTTATGTCTAAGCTGTAAGCAAAGAGCTTCTGATATCACTACATGCTTCGTCTGCGTCCGGTAAATAGAGTAATGATAAACAGGACGACGAAGATGAAGAACAGCACCTTCGCGATGCTGGCGGCAGCTTCTACGATGCCGAAGAAGCCGAAGATTCCTGCGATCAGCGCAATAATCAGAAAGATTACGGACCATTTCAACATAAGGATTCACCCTGCTTTCTGAATTGATTTTTGGAACAGTTTGAAGCAGTCGGATATGGTTCCTTTAGGGTGCCGGCAAGCCGAATATCCGGACCGGCTGGAATCTGACGTGGATCGTCTCTATGCGGCACCCCGCCTTCGTAGTGTTCTTTAACCGCGGCGATCCGAGCTGAAACAAGGCTGCTTGGCCGTATCCCGTGAATAAAGGTGCAGCTGGCCGGAGCTTGTTTCGCGGGCTGAGGGATAGGGTAACTATTGCGTAACCAAAACCAACATACGGGAAGGAGAGGTCGTACATCATGCTAACCCAAATCAGTGTTGCGATCATTGCTGTTGCTTTCGCGGTCCTGGTCGTTTATCTGATCAAGACGTTGAAGGCAGCGACCCAATCGCTCGAAAAAGTAACCCAAACCCTTCAGGAGGTTCGAACCACGATTGACGAATTGAGCTATGAAGTTAAACAGACGATCCGCAACACCAATGATATAACGGTCGATGTTCAGCACAAAATGAAGCAGATCGACCCGGTCATGGACACCGTTCGTAATCTGGGAGAAGCGCTGAGCGAGGTAACCTATGCGGTTAAACAGATATCCGCCGGCATGGTCAGCCGTTTCAAGCAGGCCCGGCTTGAGAAGAAGCAGCCGGTGGAAGCCGAGCAGCCGAAACATCTGCCTCTGACGGCCGAAGAACGTACGTTGCAATCCTATGACGCGGTATACCATCAGCAGGAGCAAAGCAAGCCGTCAAAGAGCCGGAATTGGCTCGCTTACGTAGATACTGCGATCGGGCTGTGGAACAGCTTCCGCCGCCAAAAAGCAAGATAAGCTGACGCTGATGTCAGGATGCCATTTTTACGTAAGCAGTTAAGCGGAAGAAAGGAGGAGGTCGCATGTGGAAGGTCATCGTCTTAGCAGCGGGACTTTTGATGTACTTGGGGGGTGAAGCGGGGAATCCTGCGAACACGGCAGGCATGTCCCCGGGGATCGTTCATGCCGCAGAAGCCGGGCAAGCACACAGCAGCGACAACTCTCCGCAGAGCTACGGATCGTTAAACGGCATAACCTTGACGGATCGCAAGCAGGACGTTATACGCAAGCTGGGAATGCCAGACCAGGTCAAGCGTGATGCTATAAGCGGAGTGACAGAGTTTCATTATAAAGATATGGAAGTCGGGATTCGACGTGGCTTGACCGAGTATGTTCATGTGAAGCCATCGGCCAAAAGCTTCCGGGTTGAGGACCGGTCGGTTGGAATGACTTCGGCACAGATCCGGACGGCGCTGGGCAAGCCGTACTTTAAAGCGGAGGACGGCGATGTATATTTGAACAACGGCCGTGCGCTGAAGGTATTTAAGAATCGTGAAACCGGACAAATAACCGGCGTTGATTTATTTTTCGATTATCTGGAGTAAAAGGTGTTTCAAAGCAGAGCGTTATGGTTAATAACCATTGGACTATAACCTATTATATCGAGTAAATCATCAAATAGGGGAGGTTTTCGTTATGGCATCAACAAATACGAAGTCTTATGCGAAAGTGGTGGAGAACGGGACGCTGGCCGTTCAGGAGGTTCAAAATCTGAGGCAGTCCGGTTATGATAACGACCGCATATATGTACTGGCTCATGATGCGAATCATACGGACCGGATTGCTGACGTATCGGATGCCAGCACGGTAGGTTTGAAGGAGGAAGGGGTAATCGATGCGGTGGCGAATTTCTTCCGCTCGCGCGGCGATGAACTGCGTGCCAAAATCGTATCCCTAGGATTTACGGAGGCGGAGGCGGCTTTCTATGAGAAGCAACTGGATCTTGGCAAAGTGCTTGTTGTTGCCAAAAGAGACGATTGACCTAAGCAGAAGCGGTGTCTGTGTTGATATTGAGGGAAGGCACAAGTATAGCGGGTCAAAGCATAGATAAGGAATGGGACTTTGAGAGGTCTCATTCCTTATCTGTGTTTTGCAAGAATACGTTATGGCCATCCGCTAGACGATGGAAATATCATGGAGAAGAGCCTTTTTCTTAGATGAGAGATTAGGATTATTCGTATAGTATACTAGTAGGAAAAATAGATTTCTTTCGTATCAGAGAGCGTTGAAGGAGAGGACAATGAGAATATTAATCGTGGACGACAATCCGACTAACGTCATTATTATTCGAGAGATCTTGAAGAAAGAGAAGTATCGGGACACGCTATCTGCATCTTCAGCGCTTGAAATGTTCGAGCATCTTGGCCTGGAAGATCACGGAAGGGCGAAGTGTCCCCGAAGAGCCGGGATTGACCTGATTCTGTTAGACATGATGATGCCGGAGATGGACGGAATCGAAGCTTGCCGTATTGTCCAGCAATACGATCATTTGAAAGATATACCCATTATTATGGTCACCGCCGTCGGCGATTCGAAGAAGCTTGCAGAGGCATTGGATGCCGGGGCCGTGGATTACGTGACCAAGCCGATCAATAAGGTAGAGCTCATGGCGCGTATTCGCCTCGCGCTTCGGCTGAAGCATGAGAAGGATTGGCATATTGAGAGAGAGCAGCGGGTCCAGGAGGAACTGAGGCTGGCGGCAAAGGTGCAGAACGCGGTGTTAAGCTCTCCGATTGAAGATGAATTGCTTGAAATTCACGCGCTATACCAGCCTTCGGCAGAGCTCGCCGGTGATTTATACGCGTGGTATCCGCTGGGAGATGGACGCTATGGCGTCATCCTGCTGGATATGATGGGGCATGGGATCACTTCGTCCCTCTTTTGCATGTTCATCGCTTCGGTCCTCAAGGACACGGTGACCACCTATGTTGAGCCGGAGAAGGTCATTCAGGAATTAAACCGCAGGTTCAACCAGCTGCATATCGAGGATCAATTGATCCAGTACTACTTCACGGCCATCTATCTGGTGGTGGATACCCGCCTGAAGCGGGTGGACTATGTAAACGCCGGTCATCCGCCCGCACTTTTCTTTGGGGAAGATGGAAGCGTCCAAACTCTGGATCAAGGCTGCTGCCCGGTCGGTCTGTTCGACCGGATTGACGAGATGGAGCCAAGAAGCCTTCATTACGAGGGCGACGGCCATTTGGTGTTGTACACGGACGGGATATTGGAACAGGTTCCGGGGGGGCATGACGAGAAGCTGGAAGATCTGAAGCAGCATTTGAGCGGCCCTCATCACTGGAGAGAGAACGAAGTCATGGAGCGCTATTTCGTCGACGATCCGTCCCAGGAACGTGAGGATGATAAATGTTTGGTCTGGATCACGCTTAGAGAGAGGGAGAGAACAGATTCATGAAACTTAGAAGCAAGTTAATTATCGGTTTTTCGACCTTGCTTGCCCTTATGCTCGTTCTTACATTGATCGGATACGACCGGGTCAGTTATATGAAAAGCCAGATGGATACGATATATGATGAGCGCTATGACAAGGTTCGGACTTCAAGCGCTCTTCGAGGTGAAGTCAATGACATGGCGCGTTTACTTACAAATGCGGTCATAAGCAATGATCAAGGCACCTTCTCCGTATCAAGGCAGCAGATTGAGACGATGACGGAGGAAGCATTCGAATATTTCAAGTCAATTAGTGGAACCGTCAATACCGCCGAGGAGCAGCAGCTCCTTACCCGGATTGATAAGGCGCTCAATGACTATATCGTGTATCAGAATAAAACGCTGGATCTGCTCTCGAAAGGCAGCTCGGCGGAGGCGAACACACTCCGCAACACCACGGGGCAGACCGTCCAGGAGGAGGCTCTGTCGAGCCTGAATGAGCTGAGTGCCTATCAAAATATGAAAATCTCCGACGATATTGCCGCCGCCCGGGCTGCCTATAACCGTTCGGTCCAAATCTTCATCTATATTATGGCAGGCGGGCTGCTGATCGGGCTTCTGGTTATAGCCTGGATCCTCCCAAGCATTACCCGAGGCATTAATGTGGTATCCATGATGCTGAAGAGCTTTGGGGAAGGCCGCCTGAAGGCGATCCGCCGCATCAAGGTAACGTCGAAGGATGAGTTTGGCGATGTGGCGCGCGTATTCAAGGAACTGTCCGATGACATTTTGGAGAAACAGCAAATTGAGCAATCCTATTTGCAGGCCCAGCAGGATCAATCCTGGATTAACTCGAACATGGCCAAAATGACGGAGCTGCTGCAGGGCATCCATTCGCTCGAAGAAGTCGGGCAGCGTTTCATTAGTGAATTTACGCCGGTGCTTGGCGCGCATTACGGCGCGATTTATATCCGCCAGGAGGACAAGCATCCCAACCGGTTGGAAATGAAAGGATCCTACGCGTACGAGGGAGATGGGGAGCCCAAGGATGCCTTCATGGTTGGAGAAGGGCTTGTCGGGCAGGCGGCGCTGGATAAGAAGCCGATTTTGCTGAATAGCCCGCCTGAAAGCTATATAAATATTCAATCGGCCTGGGGCGCCGCTAAACCAAGCTCCATTATGATTTACCCGCTGCTGTTCGAGGGTGAGGTGCTGGGGGTTGTGGAGCTGGCATCCTTTGAAGAGAGAACGGTGCTGCAGGAGCAGCTGATGTCCCAGCTTAGCGAGTCCCTCGGCATCATTCTGAATAATATTATGGGGCGTCTGCGGGTTGAACAGCTGCTTCGGGAATCCCAGGCGATGACGGAGGAGCTGCAGGTGCAATCCGAGGAGCTTCAGACCCAGCAGGAAGAGCTTCGCCGCACCAACGAAAATCTGGAGGAGCAGACGCAGGCCCTTAAGCGCTCGGAGGATTTGCTGCAGCGTCAGCAGGAAGAGCTGGAGCACTACAATACCGAGCTTGTAGCGAAGACGCGTGCGCTTGAAGAGCAAGTGCAGCAGGTCGAAGAGAAGAACTACGAAATCGAGAAGGCGCGCGAGCAGCTGGAGAAACAGGCGCAGCAGCTCGCAACGACAACGAAATACAAATCCGAGTTCATGGCGAATATGTCCCATGAGCTTCGAACGCCGCTGAACAGCTTGCTGATTCTCTCTCAGCTTCTGACCGAGAATAAGGAAGGAAATTTAAGCGAGAAACAGATCGAATATGCCCAGACGATCTATATGTCCGGTTCCGATCTGCTTAAGATGATCGATGAAATTTTGGACCTGTCCAAAGTCGACGCCGGCAAGATGGAGATCAATTACGAGGAGGTTCAGCTGCCGGAGATCGAAACCTTCGTGGAGCAGAACTTTGCAGCGGTTGCGGCCCGTAAGCAAATCGATCTTCGTGTACGCTTCGGGGAACGAATCCCGGAATCCATCGTAACCGACGGACACAGGCTGAAGCAGATTCTACGCAATCTGTTGTCGAATGCATTTAAGTTTACGACGAGCGGTTCCGTGGAGTTGAAGGTGGAGCTGGCGGATAAAGACCAGCTGCCGCCAAATCTGATTGCGGATGCCGACTATATTGCTTTCTCCGTGCAGGACACCGGAATCGGCATCCCGGCCGACAAGCAGGACTTGATCTTCGAAGCGTTCCAGCAGGTCGATGGCACGACAAGCCGCAAATATGGCGGTACCGGCCTGGGGCTGTCGATTAGCCGGGAGCTCTCACGGCTTCTTGGAGGCGGCATTGTGTTGGAATCGGCTGAGGGACAAGGAAGCTGCTTTACGCTGTTCCTGCCGACCCGCCTGCCTGAAGCAATCTCTCGGAGTAAGGGGGAGGCAGCGGCATCGATCGAGGCGCCAACGACCGAATTGGTAATGCCGAAAGCGAAGCTTGTAGCCAAAGAGGTTAGGCCAGCAGTCCAGGTTGACGACGACCGAACGAATTTAGGACCGACCGACAAGGTGCTCCTTATTATTGAGGATGATATCAAGTTTGCGAATATTTTGCTGGATATGGCCAGAGGCCGCGGCTTCAAAGGCTTGGTTGCCTTACAGGGCGACATCGGCCTGCAGATGGCCAAGTCGTATAAGCCGGATGCCATCATCCTAGATATCCAGCTTCCGGTCATCGACGGGTGGTCTGTCCTTGGCGAAGTGAAGAGCTCGGCTGAGACCCGCCATATCCCGGTGCATGTCATTTCGGTCGTGGATGAAGTCAAGCAGGGGCTTATGATGGGCGCCATCGCTTATCTGAAGAAGCCATCGTCCCGTGAAGCGCTCGAGAACGCATTTACGCATATCGAATCGTATACGGAGAAATCGATGAAGCATCTGCTCATCGTCGAGGATAACGACGTTCAGCGCAATTCGATCATCGAGCTGATCGGCCACGATGACGTGTCCATAACGGCTGTATCCACAGGGGCCGAGGCGCTCAGCGAGCTGCGGAAGAAGCGATATGATTGCATGGTGCTGGATTTGATGCTGACGGATATGACGGGCTTTGAACTGCTGGATCAAATTCGTGACGACGAGGATCTGACGGATCTCCCGATCATTATATACACCGGTAAGGATCTGGATTCGAAGGAAGAATTGCAGCTCCGGAAATACGCAGAATCGATTATTATCAAGGATGTGAAGTCGCCTGAACGGCTTCTGGACGAAACAACGCTGTTCCTGCACCGGGTAGAGGCTGATCTGCCGGAGGACAAACGGAAAATATTGCAGAAGCTTCATAATAAGGAAGAGCTGTTTGAAGGCAAGAAGATTTTGCTCGTAGATGATGATATCCGGAATGTTTTTGCCCTCTCCAGCGTGCTTGAAGGATACAACATGGATGTGACGTTTGCCGAGAACGGCCGCGAAGCGATCGAGCTGCTTCAGGAGAATCCGGATTACGATCTGGTCTTGATGGATATGATGATGCCGGAGATGGATGGCTACGAAGCGATGCGCCGTCTGCGGGAAATGCCTGAGTTCGAGAAGCTCCCGATTATTGCCCTGACAGCTAAGGCGATGAAGGAGGATCGGGCGAAATGCATTGAGGCGGGAGCGTCCGATTATATGAAGAAGCCGATTCAAACCGAGCAGCTTCTGTCGTTGATGCGGGTTTGGCTGTATTCGTAAACGGCTTTTATGGGTAATGAACAAATAGCATAGAAGTCTGCGTTCAAAGAGCCGGTTTTTTCAGCACTTTGAACAACCTCTATAAACATTTGGAAAGCGGTGCAGAGGGTAATGTCATCTAAGGACCATACTGAATCAGAAATATGGAGAGAAGATAACGGCAAGGAGCTGGAGCAGATCGAGATCGAGCTGCTGCTGGAAGGCATCCATCGCTTTTACGGCTATGACTTCCGCAACTATGCCATCCCCTCCCTCCGCCGGAGAATTTGGCATCATGTCCATGCGGAGGGCGTACAGACCATATCGGCGCTCCAGAATAAAGTGCTTCATGACCGCGAATGCTTCCAGCGGTTGGTATATAATCTGTCGATCCCGGTAACGGAGATGTTCCGGGACCCGAATTTGTTCCTGACGTTCAGGCAAAAGGTCGTCCCGCTGCTTCGCACGTATCCGTACATTCGGATATGGCATGCGGGCTGCTCGACGGGCGAGGAAGTTTATTCGATGGCGATTCTTCTTCACGAAGAAGGGCTGTTCGAGAAGTCGCGGATCTATGCGACGGACATGAATTCCCGTTCCCTTCAGCAGGCCAAAGAAGGCGTGTTCGACATCAGACGGATGAAGCAGTATACGAAGAATTATATGGAGGCGGGCGGTACCCGTTCGTTCTCCGAATACTATACAGCGAAATACAATTCGGTTATTTTTCAACCTTTCCTGAAGAAGAACATGATTTTTGCCGAACATAACCTGGCAACGGATCGCTCCTTTAATGAATTCAATGTGATCTTTTGCCGCAATGTCATGATCTACTTCAACGACGAGCTTCGGAATCACGTACACGGACTCTTCCATGAAAGCCTGAGCCACTTCGGGATTCTGGTTCTCGGAGCGAAGGAGTCCATTCATTTCACGGATTATAGCGATTCGTACGAGGCGCTGGATCGAGTCGAAAAAATTTACCGGAAGATTAATTAGAAAGCTTTTCTAGGAGGATTCCATGGGGTTTCACGAACCGATTCATATATTGCTGGTAGATGATCGTCCTGAAAACCTGCTTGCCCTTGAGGCTGTTCTGGACAGCGAACAGTATACGCTGGTTAAAGCAACCTCGGGGGAAGAGGCTTTGAGGTACTTGTTGAAGTATGATTTTGCCGTTATTGTACTCGATGTCCAAATGCCGGGCATGGACGGGATCGAAACCGCAAGACTGATTAAGGCGAGAGACAAGACGAAGGATATCCCGATCATATTCATTTCCGCTAACAGCAAGGAAGCGGAGCATTTGTTTGCCGGTTATTCCGCCAGCGCCATCGATTATATGGTGAAGCCGTTTATCCCTCAAATCTTGAAATCGAAGATCGAGGGCTTTGTCGATATGTATCAGACGAATAAGCGGCTGAAGATTCAGTCGATGCAGCTGCATCAGAAGACGCAGGAGCTTGAAAAAATCAATCAAGAGCTGATCAAGGCCAAGGAAGAGGCCGAGATCGCCGCCAAAGCCAAGACGGAATTTCTGGCCATGATGAGCCATGAGATCCGCACGCCGATGAACGGCGTCATTGGCATGATCGATTTGCTGATGGATACCGATCTGGAGGAGGAGCAGCGGGAGTATGCAACGATTATCCGGAAAAGCGCGGACTCGCTGGTTGCCATCATTAACGATATTCTCGACTTCTCCAAAATGGAATCCGGCAAGATGGAGCTGGAGGAATATCCGTTTGATCTTCATTCCTGCGTACAGGAAGTGTTCGGCCTGTTCTCCGGTGAAGCGGCCAAGAAAAGTCTGGAGCTTTCCTATTACATTGAAGATTCCATTCCATCGATGGTTTTCGGCGATATGGGACGTCTGCGTCAGGTCCTGATCAATCTCGTCTCCAATGCCGTGAAATTTACGAATGAAGGCGGCGTCTATCTGGTCGTGTCGCTCACCCAGGCTGAGGGGGACCAGTTGACGCTTCAGTTTACTTTGAAGGATACGGGAATCGGAATTTCCGCCGAGAAGATGGACCGCTTATTCCAACCGTTCTCCCAGCTGGATTCCTCGATGACCCGCAGATACGGCGGCACCGGATTGGGTCTGGCCATCTGCAAATCGCTGGTTCAAATGATGGGCGGCCAAATCGTCGTGGAATCCAAGGAGGAACAAGGGGCGACCTTTGTGTTTACCATTTGTGTCCGTGCGCATGAGGAGGATAACCACCGTTTGCGGGAAGAGCAGCAGAACTCAAAGTACAGAGTGCGCGGAGTAAATCAACCCAGAATTATGATCGTGGACGACCATCCGATAAATCGCAAGCTGATGGACAGCATGCTTGGCAAGATGGGCCTTCGTGCAGATATGGCAGAGAACGGCAAGCAGGCTGTCGACCTCGCGGCCAGTTCCAAGACCTCCTATGATTTGATCTTTATGGATTTGCAAATGCCCGTCATGGACGGCCTTGAAGCGGCACGTCAGATCCGGGGGTTATGTTCAGAAGAGGACCGTCCGGTGCTTGTGGCCATGACCGCTAATGTGATGGACGGAATCCAGAAGCGCTGCCAGGAGGCCGGGATGGACGAGTACCTGAGCAAGCCGGTCAAATTCAGCTGCGTGGAGCAGCTCTTGTCCCGTTATATTCCTTGGGAATCGGAAGATCAGGGGATGCATGCTTCCCCGATACGGATTGGTAACGCATAGGGCTTGCAGCGGGTACAGCAGGATCTGCGAATTCCCATAAATTAGCTTCGCCGCATTTGCTGCATTCTGATTGAACAAGCAACATATCGGGTTATGAAAAGAGAAAACAAATTTCGGGAGAGAGTGTCTATGAATACAAAAACGAATGATAAGTTCAATGCCAAGACTCATATGAATGATGGTGTATGCACCGTGTTTTTGAGCGGTGAACTTGATTTATCCGTCGCTCCTGATTTTCGGTTGGTCATGGAACCCCTTGTCGGCAACTCTGAAATAGACTTGATCGTCAACATGAAGGAAATGACATACATTGACAGTACAGGCATAGGTATTCTTCTATCGATCCTGAAAGCGAGACACGGCATGCAGGCCCGTTTTGCGGTTGAGGAAGTTCCGCCTCAAATTCAGAAGTTGTTTGATATGACGGGTATTGCGAAGTTCTTTCAGACATAGAAGAATTCCCATAGGAAAGGATCGAAAGAGATGAATTCAGATGTACAAACCGTAACACTGCGTTTGCCGGCCAATGCTGAGTATGTTGATATTGTCAGGTTGAATTTGTACGGGATCGCCTCGAAGATGGGGTTCTCGTATGAGGAAATTGAAGATATGAAGGTCGCCGTGTCCGAGGCATGCAACAATTCGGTACTGTATGCGTATGGGCAGGAAGGCGGCATGGTTGAGGTTCTTTTTCAAGTGGCCGATGAGTCGTTATCCATTACGGTCAGAGACGAAGGGGAGAGTTTTGACAGTGTGGGAACGGTTGGCAGCCCGACCCTCCATGATAAGGATCTCAGCGAGGTCCAGATCGGAGGACTCGGTTTCTATCTGATGGAGGCGCTGATGGATGAGGTGAGCGTAACGAACCAGACAGGGAAGGGAACCGAGATTACGCTGACCAAGCGCCTTGCAAGAAGTGAGGAGCGGGTATGAGTGATAAGGCGACTCCCCCAGAGTCCAGAGATGAAGCCGTAGACTTAATACGGGAATATCAGCAGACGAAGGATAACGACGTTGCAACCGTGCTGATACAAAAATATGAGCCGATGGTAAAAATGGCGGCAGGCAAGATTGCCCGCAATCGCCCCGACCTGTACGAGGATCTGTACCAGGTGGGCCAGATGGCTTTAATTCGCTTGCTTCAACAGTATGATATCAGCTTAGGGATTCCTTTTGAGCCCTATGCCATGAAGAGCATGATCGGTCATATGAAGAACTTCCTCCGGGATAAGTCATGGTATATCCAAGTGCCGCGCCGGATCAAGGAGAAGGGAGCTTTGGTGCAGCAAGCCATCGATGAGTTAATGGTGAAGCTGGAGAGATCCCCTGATGTGAAGGAGATTGCGGAATACTTGGATTTATCGGTTGAAGAAACCGTCGAAGTGCTGGCCGGACGCGAATGCTATCATTATGTATCATTGGATTCTCCGTTATCCCAGGAAGAGACGGGGGCCACGCTTGGTGAATTAATCAGCTCGGATGTGAATGATTTCGATTCCGTGGAGAAGCGCATGGATCTTCAACAGGCGATGAGCCAATTGAAGGAACAGGAACAGAAGGTGCTGCTGTTGGCATTTCAGGAGGGACAGTCCCAGCGGGCAATTGCCCAGCGGCTGGGGGTATCGCAAATGAGCGTTTCCCGTATCCAGAAACGCGCAACGGAAAAACTGAAGCAGATCATGTCGAGCAATCTCTACTGATATGGACAAGCCTCGGGATGACAGAAGCAGAAGTAACGGCATATAAGGCATGCTTTCCCCTCAATGAGGATAAGCGTGCCTTTTTTGGAATTAATAAAGATATACGCTCATAAGTGGAGGTGGGAGATGATGCTAAGACCGGATCAAAGCGATGGCCGTGATGTATATTCATTTGCAGGAGGATGGACGTGGTTTGATGTCCGGACGAATGACTGGCTGTCTCCGTGGATCGGCGAGCTCCGGATGCAGTACCCCTATTCGGGGGAATGGTTTGACCTTGCCTCGTCTTTAAAGGGGCGGAATTACTTGTCCGTCCGCTTTAAAGGGGGAGTGGAGCCCGTTCTTATGGGCACGATGCTTTACCATGTTACGGAGGGGGCTCCGCAGGTCAGCCGTTCGGAGCAGTTTTATTTTTATGTGGAAGACGGGATTCTGATCACGGTTAATCTGGATGATTACACACGCAGTGCCATGGCTGAGGAGGACAGGAGATCGATGCTCCATCAGTGCGAGCGGCCGATCGATGGTCTCTGTGTTCTTGCCCGTACCATCCTGCATTATTTCCATGAGGGTATGGATCGTTTCGAAGGGAATCTTCGCCTTGTGGAGCAAGACATGCAGAAGCACAACCGGCGATCGCTATTGGACCGGATTTTGACAGCGCGGTTTGAGCTGCTGGATTGGAACAACTTGTTCATTCCGTTTCAAGAGCTGATTGCGGCGATGAAGGAAGGATATCATGACAGCCTCGAAGGCAGCCGTTCTTTTCAGCAGCTTCGTCACCGGGTGGAGAGGCTTGAGCAGCTGTTCCGCCATTATGAGCGGGAAATCGATACGCTGGTATCGATTGATGATGCGGTGTCCAGCTTCCGGGGCAATGAGATCATGAAGACGCTGACGATTTTTACGGTCGTGTTTACACCACCTACCGTGATCGGTGGGATCTGGGGGATGAACTTCGAAAATCTTCCAACCATTAAAACATCATGGGGATTTACCGTGATCATCCTGATTACCCTTATATGGATGTCAGGCATCTATCTATGGATGCGGAGTAAGGGATGGACAGGGGATCTGCTTCGGGTGAAGTCCAGAGATAAAAATATATAAGATTCATCATAACATCTTCAAGATAACGAACAAAGGTCCCTTCCTAGGGCTTGCAGCCAACCTTAGGAAGAGACCTTTCGCTTTATGGGTTGCATGGAACAAGGGATAAGAAATCCGTCAACGCGGTTACCTTGCCTGATCGACATAGCCTTGCAGATCCGCTATAAAATCGCCGATCATCGGCACGTTGACGAAGAAGCTGAGAATGTAGCCGAGGAGACCGAGGACAAGCGCAGTGCCTAAGGTCAAGCCAAGCCCCCGGGCAAGCCCTGCCGTCAGATTAGCGATAATGCGTTTCTTGGGGTTCATGTAATTGTCGATCAAATCCTTCATCTCGGACTTTTCCAGAGTCCCCGCGATTTTGTCGAGCCGCGAGTTCAGCTTCTTCACCTCGTGCCGGAGCTCAAAGGGATGCTCCTGCACATCCTCAGGGACGGCAGCCTTCCGTTCTTCCTCTCTCGTCCGCGATTCGTAGCGCGGCCTACGCTCGCTTCGAGAAAGGCCGGCGAAACGCGACCCGCTATCATACGGATTTGCTTTACTCATGGATTTCCCCCCTTTCATGATGGGATATTCAATGAAGACATCTTTCGGCTGAAAAAAAGCTTCCCGGCCGGAACAACAATGGCCAGCTTTAGTCAGCTGGCCATGAAGCGACCTAATTCGGCCGTTTGTCGAAGGCTTAGTAATTCGTCGTTTGTTTCAAATCGCGGTTGACGTCGGAGGAGGTTTCCATCGCCTTGTCCTTCACATCTTGAGAGGCCTTGGATACCTCATCGGATACATCCGCAGACGCCTCCTTGATACTGGACATCACGCTGCTCCGGCCTTCGTTCACTGTGGCCATGACTTCCGAGGCCTTGCTGCCCACGGTCTTGGCCAGCTCGGTTGCTTTATCGCTTACCGAACTGCAGACCTCTTTGGTTTTATCGGTCACGACACTCAGCTTCTCGGACAGATCCCCGCGAAGCTCACGTCCTGGCTTTGGTGCGAACAGCAGCGCTGCGGCAGCGCCCACCAACGCTCCGATAAATACACCTTTGAAAAATGGAGAGCCGCTTTGAACTGGATATTCTTGTTCTGTGTGATTCATAACTTTCACTCCTTTAAGTTAATATAATGTGGAATATGAATACGAGACTTTAGGCTGTGCGTCGTTTAAACAATTTGGCAACGAGGCCGAGCAGGAACACGAAGATGGCGGTTCCGATAACGGCTGGGACGATCGCAAATCCGCCAATGACAGGGCCCCAGGCTCCAAAGAGCCACGGTCCGATCCAGGCGCCGATGAAACCGGCGATCATGGACCCGACGATACCGCCCGGCATTTCATGACCAACCAGCGCATCTCCGATAATCCCGATGATAATTGCCATGACGATGCTAATAACTATGCCCCACAT
Source organism: Paenibacillus lactis (assembly GCF_017873605.1). Lineage (GTDB taxonomy): Bacteria > Bacillota > Bacilli > Paenibacillales > Paenibacillaceae > Paenibacillus_AQ > Paenibacillus_AQ lactis. The sequence goes on along the minus strand of NZ_JAGGKI010000027.1, from coordinate 28,803 downwards.
AAAATCGCCTCCTTTTCAGAGCAATGACTTTCGAGTGGGCTTGCTTATCTCGTATTTAAACGGGAGCCCTGACCGTGAAACAAGATCAACAACAATCGACAATGAAATTAATGTCCGCCCGTTGTGGAATTTTGGCTCATGCCATTTGCTGATATTTGTCTTATACTGAATACAGATTTGCAAAAATTCAGGTTCATTGTCGGATGCGCTGTCAATATGACTCAAAACCTATTCACATAGGAATGCGCTGTATACGGAATATAGAAGGAGTTCATGCTCATGGAAAATGTATTGGTTCAAGAATATCGGGCGGACATGGTGGAGTGCGCCCACAATGGACATATATGTATCGTGAATGAGGAAGGAGCGATACAGGCATATACAGGCGATCCGGGTTTTGTCGCGTTTACCCGTTCTTCCGCTAAGACGCTTCAAGCGATTCCTGCCATTCGAGGAGGAATGGCGGAGTTCTACGGATTAACGGACGAAGAAATTGCCATCATGGTCGCTTCGCACCGCGGGGAGCACCGTCATATTGAAGTGCTTCAGCAATTCGCGCGCAAGGTGAACATTCGTGAAGATCTTATGGTTTGCGCACCCAGCTGGCCGCTTGATGATGCAAGCAAGGAAAGCCTCCTGCGCACAGACGGAGACCGGAGCCGCTGGTATCACAATTGCTCAGGCAAGCACTACGGCATGCTCGCATATTGCCAAATGGCCGGCCTGCCTTTAAGCGGCTATGACCAGCCGGATCACCCGCTGCAGCAGGAAATCCTAAGAACCATCGCCGATCTCGCCGGGCTTGCTCAAGGCGACATTCGAACGGGAACCGATGGGTGCGGGCTGCCGGTGTTCGCCATGCCGCTGCAGGCGCTGGCGACGGCCTACATGAAGCTGGCATGTCCTGACCGGATCAAGGACGAGGCAACAAGAGAGGCTGTGCTGACCATAACGTCTGCGATGAACGCATCCCCGTTCATGGTAGCCGGCAGCGGCAAGGTCGATACGGTTCTTCTGGAGGATAGCAACATTGTGGCGAAGGGCGGTTTTAAAGGAGTGTACTGCTTCGGTCTTAAGAAGGAAAAACTAGGTGTTGCCTTTAAAATCGTTGATGGATCGGAGGAGGAGTGGGGCTGGATTGCAAAATCCATCTTGGAGCAGATCGGTTATGCCAATAAAGAGACCATTTCGCGCTTGGCGCAGGCATTCCCGACCGACATTCTGAACGACAGCGGCCGCAAGGTCGGCAGGGCGGAGACGGTCTTCAAGCTGGGCCACGGTCCTAGTCCGAACTGATTAGATCAATTTCCGCCGGGGTATTGATTAATAAAACGGCGGAGGTGAACCGAGCATGATCAAAATCATGACGGCTGCGGAAAGACATACAACCCATCATAACGGAATACACGGTGAATTCAGCTTTTCCTTTGGAGATTATGTGGATCCGCATAATGAGCATTTCGGGAGCTTGCTGGCTCATAATGAATATAAGCTGGGTCCGCTGGAGGGCTTCGATCGAAGATTTCACCATGACCTGGTCATCGTTTATGTCGTGCTTGAGGGAATGCTGACGTATGAGGACGACACCGGCAATCAAGAATTGAAACCGGGGACCGTACATGTCGTAAACACGGGATCCGGCGTATATCATGCCGAAAGAAACAGCTCTCCCGCGGCGGATGTATCGTATTTGGAGATGTGGTTCCTGCCGGCCGAACCGGGTCTTCCATCCAGTTATCATGAAGGTGCTTTTGCAGGGCAGCCGCAGAATCCACTGTCTCCGATCCACATAACAGGAAGCGGGGCGGGGAGCCTGCCGATGACATTGGATGTGAAGATGTACAGCGGCAGGCTGGAGACCGGACATGAACTGACGTTGCCGTCCGAGGATCGAAGGATCCATGTATATGCCATTAGCGGCCATGTCGAAATCACGACGGAGGAAGGGGTGTTCGACCTTACCTCCGGAGATACCGCTCGAATTCAGAAATGCGATAAGGTCAAATTTCGCGGGAATGCGAGTGAAGGCTTCTCGGAGATGATGATCATTGACATGCCATAGGGATGAACCCAATAAGCCCCCGGTGCTCGTTTAGGACAGGTGAGCATCGGGGGCTTTGGTATGGTAAATGCGTTTATTCTGCAAGAGCGTCAAATCCAAGATTTGATCAGGCACGGACAGGGTGCCGAGGTACTGGCAAGAATATTCAGGCGAGGGGCTAGAGAGGCTCTAATTACTTGCCCCGAAGGCGGCCGAGCTCCGAGACGACCGCTTCGACTTCCGAGATGCTGAGGTTATGTTTGGTAATGACCATTTCATATAAGTCATAAATATCGTCGTATTGGCTTACCGAAAAAGCGGAAGCCTGCATGGCGGCCGCACTGGCCATGCGCAGTTTTGATTTGATCTGTTCAATCATATACTCGACGTTGGCTTGAGTCTTTTCATTCAAATCCATGGTTAACACCTTCCTCTCAGGTGGATTACGCAATTCATCCCTGTATTGTAACACGGCCCCGACAGAACGACCAATAGTTTTGCCAAGAACGAGGAGAATGGGGTAAAATCAGGGAAAACCCGTTGCCCATTTTTCGATTCCGGCACGAATGGAATCCATGGGCTGGATATTGATGAGGAGGTCCGTCATGAGCGATCAAGCAGGCAAGCTCCCGATGGCACAGACTGCAAGAGTCAGGATGTCGGGCCAGGAGCTGGGGCCATTTTTTCGGGAAATTTCCAAACGGCATGACGCTGAAGATGTTGTGTTCTTATGCATTGGAACCGATCGTTCGACGGGGGATGCACTGGGGCCGTTAACCGGAAGCCGACTTCTGGAATACGGCTTCCCGCTTGTGATCGGAACGCTGCAGGAGCCCTGCGATGCCGGGAACCTCGAAACCCGGTTGAAGGAGATTCCGGAAGGAAAGATCATGATCGCCATTGACGCTTGTCTGGGCCAGCCTTCTTCCGTAGGCTTTTTCTACACGATGGAGGGTCCGCTTACGCCGGCCGCGTCCGTGGGCGGCAAACTGCCTGCCGTCGGCCAGTATAGCGTTGCCGCCGTTGTCAACGTCCACGGACCGAAGCCCTATTGGACGCTCCAGGTAACATCCTTGTATCAGGTCATGCAGATGGCGGAGCAAATCGCTTCCCAGGCCGCCTCGGCCTTTGGCCTTAGGCCGTGAGACATTCGTTTCAACCGGGGATTTTTGGTTTAATTATAGAGCATTCTTTTATAAAATGTGGGTGTCTGGCTGACGGCATCCGCTGGATAGAAAGAAGGGTATCGCTATGGAAAAAGTACAATGCAACGGCACCACAATTTGTTATGTCGATCAGGGACAAGGGGAGCCGATCATCCTCCTCCACGGATTTTGCGGAAGCTCTGCCTACTGGGAGCAGCTTCTGCCGCACCTTCCCGGATATAGACTCATTGTACCGGATCTCCGGGGACATGGCCGGTCCGATGCGCCGATGGGATCGTATGCCATCGAGCAGATGGCGGATGATGTACAGCTCCTGATGGATGAGCTGGATATTCAGAAGGCTGTGCTGCTCGGTCATTCGCTCGGGGGCTATATCACGCTCTCGTTTGCCCAGCGTTACGCTTCTCGACTTCACGGCTTCGGCTTGATCCATTCGACCGGCTATCCGGATTCTGAGGAAGCGAAGGAGAAACGGGTGAAGGCGGTCAGTACGATACAAGGCGAGGGCATCACCTCCTTCGTGGATAACCTCGTGCCTGGCTTGTTTGCGCCGGACACTGAGAAGCTTAAGCCGGAGTGCATCCAGCGGGCGAAGGAAATCGGGTATTTGACACCTCCCCAAGGCGCAATCGGCGCTGCCTTGGCGATGCGGGAGCGTCCGGACCGCCGGGATGTGCTCTCTGCTTCGACGCTGCCGATTCTGCTGGTAGCCGGAGAGAAGGACGCCATAATTCCGCCGGAACGCAGCTTTACGACAGACCATGACAATGTGACGAAGGTCGTAATTGAAGGAGCAGGCCATATGAGCATGATGGAGACGCCGGAGAAGCTTGGCGAAGCAATCGTTGCTTATATGAAGTCGCTGCATGCGGAAAGTGAATGAGCGTTTTAATCGAATAGATGCATACGAATGAGCGGATATTCCCGAACAGGGGTATCCGCTTTGTTCTGGCCGCTGGCTTTCTGATTCCGAATAGCCTACAATTTAAACGTCAGCAATACACGGTAGATTAGCCATTGCCCATGTCAGGGATAATAAGGGGAGGCAAGCTCATGTTACGGAGAGATTATCTTATGCGGATGGTAGAGGATATGACCCAAATGATTGCCAAAGTATTTGCCCTGAAGCAGGAGCGCAAGCATACCGAGGCTTTATGGGAGCTCGACGACATGCTTCGGCGCCAGTTTCGTCTGAATTCCAAGCTGCTGCGTTCACTGTCGGCCTCCGATATCGAGCAGTTGTTTTACAATCACGGTTACTTGGAAGCAGACAGGCTTCAAGGGGCTGCCAGGCTGCTTGAAGAAGAGGCGGAGATCGAGCAGGAGCTGGGCCGTGAGGATGAGGCTGTTCATCTCTACACCAAAGTGCTTCAGCTGTATTTGAAATCCGCATTGAACGGGGCCGATCCCGGATTATTCGATTTGCCGGGGAGAATCCGGAGCGTTAAGGAACGGCTCCGCGCGTACGAGCTGCCCGCTCGGCTGGTTCGTGACGATATGGCCTATGCCGAGCAGGAAGGACGTTACGCGGATGCGGAGAATCTGCTTTATCAGCTTCTGCAAAGCGGGGGGATCGATGCCGATGAAGCGACCCGCTTCTATCATCGGCTTCTGCTGAAGCCTGCGGAGGAGCTGGAGAGAGGACAGCTCCCGCTTGCGGAGGTTCATGAGGGCATGGAGGAGCTGAGCCGGCGATTCATGCCGGGGAAGCAGGAAGAACTGTCCGGCCGGGAGTAGCCGGTCTATCTAATAAGGAAAGTGAGATGTACCCTTTGGAAGCTTTAAGAAAATTGATTCATAACATCATGGAGCAGTCTGCGTTAATTACAGCGACACTGAGTCAGCTTCGCAAACGGGAAGGCATGACCTACAGCAAGGTGACGGTCAAGCCGGTCGAGCTCAAGAGCAAGCTTCATTACCAGTTTGCCTACTATTCGGGCACCAAGGTGACGCACCAGAATGTGCCGACGGAGGAAGCGGAGGCCGTCCTGATCGATATGTTCGAGAATGTCTTCCGCCAGGCGATGATTTACACGCCGGAAGCCGATTATCAGGTTCTGATCTCGAAAAAATACAAGGTGTCGATTCTGACAAAGTCCCCGACCAAGACGTCTGTGGACATGTCCCATAACCGCAAGAAATCGTACATTCTTGAAGAAGGCGAGCCGGTTCCGTTTCTGGTAGAGCTCGGCATCATGAACGAGGACGGGAAGGTATTCGCACGCAGGTACGATAAATTCAGGCAGATTAACCGCTTCCTGGAGATGGTGGAGGATGTCCTCCCCCATTTGCCTGAGGATCGTCCGCTGACGATCGTCGATTTCGGATGCGGCAAATCGTATCTGACATTCGCGCTGTATCACTATTTGGCGGTGAAGGCGCGCAGAACGCTGAATATTGTCGGATTGGATCTAAAGGCGGATGTGATCGAACACTGCAGTATGCTGGCGAAAAAGCTGAATTACAGCCAGCTGCGTTTTCTTGTCGGCGACATCGCGGAATATGACGAATTGGAGCGGGTCGATATGGTCGTCACCCTGCATGCTTGCGACACCGCAACCGATGCCGCGTTGGAGAAAGCCGTACGCTGGGGGGCTTCGGTCATTCTGTCGGTGCCTTGCTGTCAGCATGAGCTGTTCGCCCAGATCAACAGTCCGGTCATGGAGCCGCTCTTGTCGCACGGCATTTTGAAGGAGCGCTTCTCGGCGCTGGCCACGGACGCCATCCGGGCGAAGCTGCTGGACCTGATGGGATACAAGACGCAGCTGCTGGAGTTTATCGATATGGAGCATACGCCGAAAAATATTTTGATCCGCGCGGTCAGCGGCTCTGCCGGAGAGCGGGATAAGCTGTGGCAGGAATATACCGCATTTCGCGATTTTCTGAAGGCCGATCCTTATTTGGAGCGGGCCTGCAGGGATTTGCTGCCGGATCAATCATCGATTTAACGTTAATAATCAGGGCGACAGAAGCGGGAGTGTCCGCTTTTGTCGCCTTTTTGTATGCCCTCACGCACTGAACCCCTACGATGCCAACCATATATCAAGCGGGCGGGGGTTCGCTTCAAATTGCATCAGGAGCGGCAAATCAAAGCGGCATCTACACACTTTAGAAATCGTTCGTTCCTGTAGAATATCCTCCCCCGGGCATGTCCACACTTGCTAATAGATCTTGAATATGGGAAATATGAGCCGTTCATCGTTTATACGTTCTAACCCTTAGGAGGGAGCGGCGATAAGGACGGCGAACGGACGGGAGGGGAGGCGGCACGAATGGCACAGAGGTGCTCATGGTATGGCGGTCTGCTGCTGACAGGGCTGCTCCTTACGGCCTGCAGTCAAACCGGCTGGTTCTTTGATTCGGATTTGTATTTGGCGGCTGCAAGCTGGGCGGGTCTTCTTTTGCTGGTTTTCGGTCTAGCGCGGATCAGCGGATACCGTCGGTCCTCTCACCACCGGGCTGCTCTTCCGGTTATTACGAGAGATCCTTACCGGGCAATTGCAGCGGTAGGTATCGGGGGAATCCTTGGGATCTATGTGCTGCATGGTCTTCAAGGACCCGTCAGCATGGAAGGTACGCTGAAGGAGATCGTCCTGTGGGGACTTTACGGTTCGTTTGCGGCGGCAGCCTGGGAAGTAAGCAGGACAGCGGAAGGCATGGCATCCTTGAGGCTGGGATGGCATCTTATCGGCGCGGTGTTATGCGGAAGCGCGCTGCTTCACGTCTATGGCGTGCTGGATCTGCCGTACGGTATCTATCATACGGCAGATCCGGCCGTTAGCGCGACTGGCGCGAGGCTTGGCGGCCTGCTGCAGTACCCGAATACGTTCGGGGCCGTGATGGCCGCCTTCCTGCTTGAGCGCCTGTTCGCGCTGGCGCCCGCGCTGCAGGCACGGCCGGGCGCGCTCCGCGCAGCGGCTGCGCTGCTGCCGCTGCCGCCCTACACCGCCGCGCTGCTCCTCACGGAGTCGCGCGGCGCCTGGCTCGCGGCCGCACTTGCGTGCGCGGCCGGGCTGGCCCTTGAGCGGCGGCGGATTGCGCCGCTCCTTATTGCCGCCGCAGCGCCTTTGGCGAGCGCGGCGCTGGTGTACCGCCAGCTGGCCGATGCCAAGCTGGCGCCCGCGGTGCTGCCCGGCCTGCTGTGGCTGGCCGGGCTTTGGGCCGGCGGCGTGCTCGCCGGCCTGCTGCTGTGCCGCTTGCGGCACAGCGGGGGCCCCCGGCGGCGCGTGCTGGCGCCGGCGGCCCTGGTTGCTGCGGCGGCGGGATGCGCCGCAGCGGGGCTTGTGATCCTGCACCAGGTGCAGGATCGGGCGCTTGGCGGCGCGGCTACGCTTAGCGCGCGCCATCTGATCTATAGCGACGCGTGGCAGCTGGCCAAGTCGTCGCTGTGGCTGGGACAGGGAGGAGAGACGTGGCGGCAGTCTTACCGCGCCATCCAGTCCCAGCCTTATGTCGGGGGCGAGGTGCACAGCGGGTATCTCGATATGCTGCTCAATACGGGCATTATCGGCCTGCTGATTGCCTGTGCCGCGCTGCTTGCTTTGATTGCAGGGATCGGCAGGGCATGTCCGAGACTGCTGCCGCCATTTCTCGTGCTGACGGTGCATGCAGCCATCGATTTTGATTGGAGCTATCCGCTGGTATGGCTGCTTATGCTGTGGCTGTCCGCAATGGGAACAATAATGGCTCCTTTGGCGTGTCGGACCATGAGGCAAGAAGAGGGGGAGAACGCTTTCGTGCGAGATGTTTCTATCACAGAACGCCCCCAACCCATCGGTGCATTGCGTCATCTCCTATCTAAGCCGACTGGAATATGGAGCCGTACCGCATCCCAGCGTTCGGGGCTGAAGGGCCGGATGTCATTCCCGCCCTCCGAATTGCGGAAACCGATACTGTGCTGGCGATCCCGTCTGCTGCACTGGATCTCGTCCCGTAAGCCGACCGTACGGTACTACCGACATCAACGCACCGACTCCCCCAAGGAGGGCTTTCGGCGATACTTCCCGGGCACTCCGCTTAAGCCATTCTGTATGCCGCACCGGTTTGCGCTCCGGCTGTCCGCACAATGGCATCGTCTCCCGCTTCTCCTTGGGTTCCTATGCTGGGCGGTCTTAACCGCTTCATTGGGCATGAGCGAGATGAAGCTTCGGTTGGCGGCTTCAGCGGGTGAGGCGGAGCGGGGCGGGTTGCTCCGAGCCGCCTTGTCGTGGAATCCCGCAAATACCGCGGCTGCGTTCGGCTTGTCCGAGCTGCTGCCGCCAGAGCAGCAAGTGATTGTGCTGGAGCGAAGCCTGCGTTATGCGCCTCAGCATGCAGGTTTGAGCTGGAGGCTCGCGGAAGCGCATGCGTTGGCAGGGCGTGCCGATACGGCCGCCGTTTGGTATCGCAAAAGCCTTGAGCTGGATCGCTACAGTTCCGATAAGCAGACGCGGGCGGTGCTGGCGCTAACCTCGCTTGCCGTGAAGCAAAGCGCCACCGGGGATGTGTCCGGAGCCGGACGCTCCGCTTCGGCGGCAATGGGTATGCTGAAGCGCTACCGCGCTCTCGCCGAAGGGGTTCATGCATCGCCTGGTCTCCGGAACGACCGGCGATTTCATTTGACGGCGCAAGCCCAGCGGCAGGCTGCCTTTTTAGAGGGATGGAGCGGGCGCGGGAAGCGGCAGCTGATCCGGCCGCGCCCGGGGCAGGCCCCAACACACCCGCCACTGCCCTAGCTGCTGCTTGCTCGCGGAAAGCTCTGGCTGCCCGCTTAAAGGCATGCTGTATTCACCGAGGCTTTGTGCGCTCCAAGTAGCGCGAATGCTCCCACCGCAAGCCTTGCTTTACATAGCTAGGTTGGCCATGCTCCGTCCCCAGCATTGCTGCTCCCAGCGCAAGCGTTGCTGTTAGTTACCTAGACCATGCTGCTCTCGCTGCAGGTAAACTGCACATTTAGAGCTCCCGCGCTCCCACCGGGTTCTGCCGCTCTCACCGAAGAAATTGCCACCCTAGCCGCGAGTCTGGCAGCAACCAGGGGCGGCGCTTGTTACTTAGGCCAAACGCGGGCCACGATGGCCTAACCGCCAAAGGCATCGCGGAATGCCGATGCGAGCTGCCGCTCCGGAACCTGCCACAGCTCCGCGATCTCGCCGCAGACCTCTTTTTCCCACCAGTCGCACAGCAGCTTTTTATTGCTGTAATTATCATGAATCCAGATCAGGTTGCCGATGACTTTCCGGTAGTACAGCTCCTCTCCTTGCTTAACGGCTTCCGGCGGAATGAATTGCTTCAGACGTTTGGCCGTCCGGTACAGTTCCTTGCTGCAGGCCCGCCTGATGCCGCGCGGCGAGGGGATCTTGCTGCCCGGTTGTTTGGTGTTCGGAGAATACATCGCTATTCACTCCTTTTGCTTCACCATATGTCCTTCTTCGGGCGAAAGTCACAGTGTCTCCGGCAAATGGGCGCAGTAGAAGGCATGTCCGGGGCTATGGTAGAATAGGCTAGTAGAAGAAATCAGCGCAAACAGAAAGAGGTGGGCCTTGGCGTGGAGTTCTTTTACGATATTGTCGGCCGGTTGTTTGAATGGATTCAGCAGCTGGGATACTTTGGGATTATGCTTGGCTTGATGGTGGAGGTGATCCCGAGCGAGATCGTCTTGGCCTACGGTGGTTATTTGATATCGCTGGGCGAGGTTCATTTTCTCGGAGCCATGCTGTTCGGGACTGTCGGCGGCGTACTGGCGCAGCTGTTTGTTTATTGGATCGGCCGCTATGGCGGCAGGCCGTTTTTGGAGAAGTACGGGAAGTACATATTGATTAAAAAGCATCACATGGATTACGCTGAAGAATGGTTCGCCAAATACGGCACCGGGGTTATTTTTACGGCGCGGTTTGTGCCTGTTGTGAGACATGCTATCTCGATCCCGGCAGGGATCTCGAAAATGCATGTGGGCCGCTTCACGCTCCTGACGACGCTGGCGGTCATTCCGTGGACGGCTTTATTTTTATATCTGGGCTGGATGCTGGGAGACCGATGGGAACAGATTGGCGAGAAGGCAAAGCCTTATACGCAGGAAATATTGCTGGGGGCTTTGGCGGTCATGATTCTTTATTTTTTGATCAAATGGATAAAATCAGCGAAAGTGAGGTCGAAACAAGATGAGTAAACATGTGGCTTCCTATTTGGGAACGGGTATCACCCCGCAGCAGTTTGTTGAAGGAATGCAGAAGAACCAAGAGGCCTTCAAAGCGGGATACGAGCAGTTCGAGTGGGCGAATCCCGAAGATCGGGAGTTCTTCGAAAGTCTAAATTACCGCGATGATCTGAGAGTGCTTATCCTGGCAGCGGATTGGTGCGGGGATGTTGTCCGTAACGTGCCGGTCGTATTTCGGGCAATGGAAACGGCGGGGATCCCGACAGAAGTGTTCATTCTGGAACAAAATTTTGAACTGATGGACCAGTTTCTTACTATGGGCGGGCGTTCGGTGCCGGTCGTTATTTTTGCCGATACCGGTGGTTATGTGATGGGGACTTGGGGGCCTCGGCCTGCGCATGTCCAGAAGCATATGATCGAGTTTAAACAGAACAATCCTGACCGCGAAGCCGCGGATTACCAGGACAACCTCGCTGCTGCAAGACAAAAAATCATCCAATCCTATGGGGAAGGATATGAGTTTCATGCCGTCATCATTAAGGAACTGCGTGAGCTCATTTCGGGGTTTTAAACGATGGCGCTTCATATTGAAACCTTTAGCTTGGGCCCTCTGGAAACCAATGCGTATTTGCTGACAGGCAGCGAGGAAGGCAAAGCGATCATCATTGATCCGGGCATGAATCCGGCTCCGCTTGTGAAGCGGATCGCGGATTTGGAGATTGAAGCGATCCTGCTGACGCACGCGCATTTTGATCATATGGGCGGCGTAGAGGAGATTCGCAAGCTGAAGGGATGCCCGGTTTATCTGCACACTATGGAGAGCGAATGGCTGACCAATCCGAAGCTGAACGGATCGACGAGATGGCCGGAGGTTTGTCCGCCGCTGTCCACCGATCCTGCTGAATATGATCTGGCAGATGGGCTAGAGCTGCAGCTGATCGGCGAAACCTTCAAGGTGTACCATACGCCGGGCCATTCGCCGGGAAGCGTCAGCTTTCTGTGTGGAAATGATCTCTTCTCAGGGGACGTTCTGTTCCGGATGGGGGTTGGACGTACCGATCTCCCTGGCGGGCGGGAACGGGATTTAATCCATTCCATCCAAAATACGCTGTATTCCTTTTCCGACGAGGTTGTCGTATATCCCGGACACGGACCCCGGACCAAAATCGGATATGAGAAACAGCATAATCCGTACGTGCCGGCCAGAAGCTAACATAATTACGACAAAAAACGAGAAATTTGTCTAGACAAACGAAGACAAGATTGATACAATACGGTTAATTAAATGTTACCCATTGCGAAGCACGCAGACTGTGGAATCCGTCCCGGTTTGCGTTCTTTTATTTTATGGGCCTTTATGCGCGGTTTTATGTTGGGGTTGGATGTTATTAGGGGGAGTCGCTGTGAGAAAAGATGAGTTGTCGCTTTTGGACGGATATGTAGCCGGAAGCAAGGAAAGCATGTCGAGAGACCATCATCTGCGAGCGCAACCGGAGATATCATCAATCGTGTGGAGTCGGCTGGTAAAGGGGGAAATGCTCGTCCGGCAGCCATGGCATCAGCGTCTGCAGTATAGAAGGTACCATGAGTAGGTAGGCTTGCATGGAGGCAGAGCGGATAACGTAGATCAATCAGGGCAAGGTGAATATTGTAGATCAATCAGATCAGAGCGGATAAGGTAACTCAATCAGGGTAGGACGGATAATGTAGAACAGTCAGGGCAGGGCGAGTAACGCAGATCATTCAGTAATGCAGGATCAGTCTGTATTATAGAATTAATCTGTATTGTAGAATCAACTAATAATGTAGAACAATACATGGTAAAGGTTTAGTTAGGGAAATGAGCCCAGTGCACCTTTTTATGATGGCGTCGATGGAAGTCATATTTGTTGTCATACAGGTATACCTTGAAGCTCCTTATTTAGGGCGCGGTGTTCAACGTGCGTTTCTAAATGAGGGGCTCTTTTATTTGCAGTAGCTTTGTTGTTCCGCTGTCCTGGAGCGCAAACTCCCTACTTTGTCCGGAACAAGTCCCTTTTAGGTACTTGAGAAGCGCAAAGGGCCCTCCATTGCCAGAACAAGTTCCTTTTAAGTACTTGAGGAGCGCAAACGGCCCTCAAATGCCGGATTTAGGTACTTGTGGAGCGCAAACGGCCCTACAATGCCGGAACAAGTCCCTTTTAGGTACTTGTGGAGCGCAAACCGTCCTCCATTGCCAGAACAAGTTCCTTTTAGGTACTTGTGGAGCGCAAACCGTCCTCCAATGCCGGAACAAGTCCCTTTTAAGTACTTGTGGAGCGCAAACCGTCCTCCAATGCCGGAACAAGTCCCTTTTAAGTACTTGTGGAGCACAAACCGTCCTCCATTGCCAGAGCAAGTCCCTTTTAGGTACTTGAGAAGCGCAAAGGGCCCTCCATTGTCAGAACAAGTTCCTTTTAAGTACTTGAGGAGCGCAAACGGCCCTCCAATGCCGGAACAAGTTCCTTTTAAGTACTTGAGGAGCGCAAACGGCCCTCAAATGCCGGAACAAGTCCCTTTTAGGTACTTGTGGAGCGCAAACCGTCCTCCATTACCGGAACAAGTCCCTTTTAAGTACTTGTGGAGCGTAAACCGTCCTCCATTGCCGGAACAAGTCCCTTTTAAGTACTTGTGGAGCGCAAACCGTCCTCCATTGCCGGAACAAGTCCCTTTTAAGTACTTGTGGAGCACAAACCGTCCTCCATTGCCGGAACAAGTTCCTTTTAAGTACTTGAGGAGCGCAATCGGCGCCCCAGCACGCGGTTTACTGCCCCTGCACATAGCCTGCTGCTCTTACGCTAGGGCCATTGAGGCCCTAGCGCCCTTGGCTTTGCCCTATCGGAACCCTTAGCTTTGCCCTATCGGAGTTCATGCACGCATCCTATTAGTTGCCCTTGCGTGTTATACCGATAAAAGAAAATATAAATCGATTTGAACGATTCCATAGAGCAGATCGTATTACGATGGAAGAGAAAGAAGGTGATGGTTTCGCAATGATCCTTGAAGAAGAGGATTGGATACGAAAAGCGCAGCAAGGCGATACGAATGCAATGGGGCAGCTTTTTAAGCACCATTACAGCTTTTTATATAAATACCTGCTGAAGATCACGATGGATCAGAACGTGGCAGAGGATACCGCTCAGGACACCGTGATTCGGTGCATGGAGAATTTGCAGCGATATAACGGGACCTCGTCCTTCTCTTCATGGATGATTACGATTGCCACCAGGCTCTATATCGACCGCACCCGAAAGCGGAAGCGGGAGAAGAGGTGGCTCGAGGAAGAGCACCAGCGGTCGGTCAGACGGCTTCGCTGGCAGATGGAGCGGCAGGGGGAGGAGTGGACCGATTTATTGGATGGCCTTGCCGGGTTGTCCGAAGAGCATCGGATCGCGATTCTGCTGAAGCATTATTACGGCTACAGTTACGAAGAGATCGGCGGTATGCTCGGCATACCGGAAGGTACGGTTAAATCTAGAACCGCTTATGGCATTAAGCAATTGCGGAAGGAGTTGAAGAAGGATGGCGAACAAGCCTGATAAGGAGGACGAGGTTTTGCTGGAGGGCTTAAGCAGGGACCTCGAGCGCCTGGAGCGGGTGTTTGACGAGGGACCGTCGCCCTCCTTGGAGGAATTTCAGCTGCTAGCGGCGCATACCCTTCGGCGGAAGCGGCGCCGGATGAAATACGAGCTTGTGCTCTTTATGCTGACAGCCTTGCTCATCGTAAGCATCGTTTGTATGGCAGCGATGGCCGCTCCGATGGTGCTGATCTTGATCCATGGAGCCAGCATGCTGGCAGGCATCGCGATTCTCGCAAGCTCCAGGAAACTAAGATCCGCGGGAAAGAAGGGATCCCATGAATGATGTAAGCACGGTCCCGGTATGGTTGATTGTACTGATTGTCGTGCTGGTTATGACTCAGGGAACCTCCCTGTTCGTTGACGCGCGCAAGCGCGGGCTCGGGAAATGGGCTTGGTTCTGGGGGATATGGGGCTCTACCACGTTTCCGCTGCCGCTGCTGCTTTATGTTTTGCTGGTGGTTCGGAGACAACAAAACGGGAAATGAGGGGACCGGTTTCTATTAAACATGAAGGGTGATCAAAATGGAGATCAATTGGGGATTAATCTGGCCGATTATTGCGCTGCAGGCTGTGCTGGCAGTAACGGCCCTGGTGTCTTTAACCAAGGCGGAAACGGAACAAATTCGAGGACCGAAATGGATGTGGGTGCTGATTATCCTGCTTGGGAACATCCTCGGCAGCGTCGCTTACTTCATCGGAGGGAGAAGGGCTTCATGATGGAACCTGTGCTTCGCATTCACAACTTGACCAAACATATGGGGAGCTTGACTCCTGTCAAAGGCATTTCATTCAACCTGGAGCGGGGCAGCTGCACCGCACTGCTCGGACCCAACGGAGCCGGCAAAACCACGACCCTGCGCATGCTGGCAGGCCTTTTATCACCATCCCAAGGAGAGATCCGATACGGGAATTCTGGGGAAACCGGTGCGGATAACCAGCGATGGCAAAAGCGGATCGGATACCTTCCCCAGTACCCGAAATTTTACGGTTGGATGTCCGGCCTGGAATATTTGATCTTCAGCGCCAAGCTGTCGGGCTTGCCCGGCAAACAAGCCAAGCTGCGGAGCCTTGAAGTGCTTGAAATGGTCGGCCTGCAAGAGGCCGCCAATCGCCGGATATCAGGGTATTCCGGAGGAATGAAACAGCGGCTAGGCATCGCCCAGGCGCTAGTGCACGAGCCGGAAATGATTTTGCTGGACGAGCCGGTATCCGCGCTTGATCCAATCGGGCGACGTGAAGTGATGGATCTGCTGGACCGGCTTCGTGGCGAGGTGACGATCCTGTTCTCGACGCATGTGCTTCATGACGCAGAGGAGGTCTGCGATCGCATGGTGCTGATGGTCGACGGACGAATTGCCGAACAAGGCGAATTGTCCGAACTGCGGGCGAAATACCGTCAACCGCTCCTGCTGCTGGAGGTTGAGCCTGGGGAGCGGGAAGCTGATTGGCTAAGAAGTTTACCGGAGAGACATTTTATCGAAGAGGCCGAAATTCGCAATCGTGCTGCCAGGCTGGTCGTTCAAGATATGGATGAAGCAAGGGCGGCATTGGTGCGGGAAATGGCCGATGCCGGAATCCGGTTTCAGCGCATCGAAGCAGGGGCTTCCTCATTGGAGGATATGTTTATGAAGGTGGTAGGGGCATGAGCATGTTTTGGATTCATTTTAAAAAAGAAATGTTGGAAGCCGCACGGTCATATAAATGGATATGGGTACCTGCGGTATTCCTGCTCCTGGGCGTCATGCAGCCGGTCATGATGTATTACTTGCCCGACATCTTGATGATGTCCGGCGATATTCCGCCGGAAGCGGCTGCATTGATTACGGTACCGCCGCCTGAGGAAATCCTGGCCTCTACTTTGAGCCAGTTCAGCACGATTGGTCTGCTGGTACTTGTGCTGTCCGCCATGAATACGGTGGCAGGGGAGCGCTCAAACGGAACGGCGGAGCTCGTGCTGCCCCGGATATCATCCGTGCTGCCCATGATGATCGCCAAGTGGGCGGCGATGATGTCTCTGCTGATTCTTTCGTTCGTCCTGGGCTATGCAGGCTCGGCTTATTATACTTCTCAGCTGATTGGTACGCTGGAATGGGGCCCGATGCTCGGGGCGGGTGCATTCTACATCGCTTGGCTGGCTTGGATCGTAACCCTGGTGCTCCCGCTCGGGGCGGTGCTTCGCGGTCCAGCTGCGGCATTCATCGCTTTGGGCTCGGCGGCCGCGCTGACGATGCTCGCTTCCTTGCTCCCTTCGCATCTTCAATGGAGCCCTGGCCGTTTGAGCGCAATCGCTACGGAATGTCTGACAGGCGGAGATCCATCAGCGTGGGCACCTGCAGTGTCGGCCGTGTGCTTTATGGCCCTGTCAACGATAGCGGCGACTCTGCTGCTGAAGCGTCGGCCGTTGTTGCCGCAAGCCTAGTTTCGACGGAGTTCGGTTAGATTTCCTTATTGAGCATGGACATCTCTAGCTTTTTCTAGTAGACTATGGAGATAAGGATAGACAACTCAGGAGGTAGACGATGCTTCGTTTAGGGGAAAAGATTACAATCGTCGCGGACGCCTTTGAGCAGAATCTTCCAATCGGTCAATACGGATATTTGATCGCCTATGACCGAAATCCGGACAATGCGTTTGATTACGTTATTCGGATTCCGAACCTCAACCGTAATTTTTTCGTTCCGGCAAGCGATGTCGAGCTGGAATCTGTCGTGTTGAAACAGGAAGCCGAGCGGATCGAGCGGGAAGCGCTCATCGATTTCGCCCTGTCGACATATAACGAGAAGCTGTTCCATCAGGTGATGAACGGCGAACTGCAAGCTGTTGAAGAAGAGGAAGAATCGAAAGAAACGATGTCCCAGGCCGATTTCATCAAGCAAGTGAATCTTCGTGCCTGGATTTAGAAGAGTCGGCTTTAGCCGGCTCTTTTTTGTTTGATATCAGAAAGTATAAGGCCTCTGGCGATCTGCTGCCTGATAACGAAAGAGAAATTAGCCCCGTTATCCATCGTTCAGTGCTCCTAGTCATCCTAAGTTCGCACGGATTCGTCCTGGACAAGCCTCGCGAATGATTCATCCCGGAAAAAAACGGTGGGGACCCGAGCTTTCCGTTTCGATTGAATCTTGCATGCTTCTACAATATAATGAGAAAAGTTATCGAGACAGACTTTACCCCTTTCATCATCAGGGGCACGAAGGAGGAAGTCCAAGCCATGAGCATTACGGTCAAAGATGTTCAGCATGTTGCCAAGCTGGCTCGTCTGAACTTGACGCCGGAAGAAGAAGAGATGTTTACCGGCCAACTGAACGCGATTTTACAATATGCCGAGAAGTTAAATGAACTGGATACAGACGGCGTAGAGCCAACCACGCACGTTCTTCATCTAAGCAATGTCATGAGGGAAGACGAGGTTCGCGAGAGCCTGCCGATTGAGAAGGTGCTGCTGAATGCGCCGGATGAAGAAGACGATCAATTCAAAGTACCAGCTGTACTGGAATAGCCTGAAGGGAGGAGACATACTTGAGCCTGTTTGATTTGAAATTGTCGGAAATACATAACAAGCTTCATGATAAGGAGCTTTCCGTATCCGATTTGGTGGACCAAGCCTTTACAAGCATCGGTGAGCGTGAGGACCGGGTGAAGGCTTTTATTACGTTGGATGAAGAGGGAGCGCGTTCGGCGGCCAAGGCCTTGGACAGCAAGCTGGCCTCCGGCGAGAGCCGCGGTTTACTGTTTGGCCTTCCTGCCGGCATCAAGGATAACATTGTAACGGAGGGACTGCGGACAACCTGTGCAAGTCAGTTCCTGTCCAATTTCAATCCGGTGTATGATGCGACGGTTGTCGGCAAGCTGCGTCAGGCGGATATCGTGACGATCGGCAAGCTGAACATGGATGAATTCGCGATGGGGGGCTCGAACGAGAACTCCAGCTTTTATCCGGTTCGCAATCCGTGGGATCTAGAGCGGGTTCCGGGCGGCTCAAGCGGCGGTTCCGCTGCGGCTGTAGCTGCGGGCGAAGCTTACTTCACGCTCGGCTCCGACACCGGCGGATCGATCCGCCAACCCGCTTCCTATTGCGGCGTGGTCGGACTGAAGCCGACGTATGGACTCGTATCCCGTTTCGGCTTGGTTGCATTCGCATCCTCGCTCGACCAGATCGGACCGATTACGAAAAATGTCGAGGATTCCGCGTACGTCCTGCAGGCGATCGCCGGATATGATCCGATGGATTCGACTTCCGCCAAAGTGGACGTGCCGGATTATTTGAGCGCGTTGACCGGCGACATCTCGGGACTGCGTATTGCCGTGCCGAAGGAGTATCTGGGCGAAGGCGTCGATGCCGAAGTGAAGGAAACGGTCATGAATGCGTTGAAGGTGCTCGAGAGTCTCGGCGCCGTATGGGAAGAAGTTTCCCTTCCGCACACGGAATATGCGGTAGCGACGTATTACTTGCTGGCTTCCTCGGAAGCTTCTTCGAACCTGGCCCGTTTTGACGGCGTACGTTACGGCGTTCGCGCCGATAACTCGGGCAGCCTTATCGATCTGTACCATGAATCCCGCAGCCAAGGCTTCGGGGATGAGGTAAAGCGCCGGATCATGCTGGGAACATATGCGCTCAGCTCCGGTTATTACGATGCTTACTATTTGAAGGCGCAAAAAGCGCGGACGCTGATCAAGCAGGACTTCGACAAGGTATTTGAGCAGTATGACGTGGTGATTGGACCAACTGCGCCAACGACGGCATTCAAGCTGGATACCCAAGTCGATGATCCGCTGACGATGTACTTGAACGATATTTTGACGATTCCGGTCAGCTTGGCCGGTGTACCGGCCGTGAGCGTGCCTTGCGGATTTGCGGACGGATTGCCGGTTGGCATGCAGATCATCGGCAAGGCGTTCGACGAGTCGACGGTTCTGCGCGTTGCGCACGCCTTCGAGCAGAATACGGACCATCACAAGCGCCGCCCTGAGCTGTAAGACGCGTGGAAGAAGGAGGGAAAACGAGAGAATGTCTACATCAAAATATGAAACGGTCATCGGACTGGAAGTCCATGTCGAGCTGCACACGAATTCGAAAATTTTCTGCGGATGCTCCACGGCGTTCGGGGCTCCGCCGAATACCCATACATGCCCGATCTGCCTCGGTCATCCCGGCGTACTGCCGGTGCTGAACCGCCAGGCCGTCGAATATGCGATGAAAGCTGCAATGGCACTGAACTGCACGATCAGCGACGTCAGCAAGTTCGACCGGAAAAACTATTTCTATCCGGACTCGCCGAAAGCCTACCAGATTTCGCAATATGACCAGCCGATCGGACTGAATGGATGGATTGATATCGAGGTAGACGGGAAGACGAAACGGATCGGGATTACCCGTCTCCATTTGGAGGAAGATGCGGGCAAGCTGACGCACGTTGATGGAGGCTACGCATCGCTCGTTGACTTTAACCGGGTAGGAACACCGCTGGTCGAGATCGTATCCGAGCCGGAAATTTCCTCGCCCGAGGAGGCGAAGGCCTATTTGGAGAAGCTGCGTGCGATCATGCAGTACTGTGAAGTTTCCGACGTGAAGATGGAAGAGGGCTCGCTTCGCTGCGACGCCAATATCAGTCTCCGTCCTTGGGGACAGAAGGAGTTCGGAACGAAGGCCGAGCTGAAGAACATGAACTCCTTCCGCGGCGTGCAGCGGGGGCTTGAATATGAGCAGTTCCGTCAGGCTGAGGTACTCGATGAAGGCGGTGTGATCGTTCAGGAGACCCGCCGCTGGGATGAGGCGCAGGGCAAAACGTTCTCGATGCGGGGCAAGGAGCAGGCGCATGATTACCGCTACTTCCCGGATCCTGACCTGGTATCGGTGCATATCAGCGAGGAGTGGAAGGAAGCGGTCCGCGCGACGATTCCGGAGCTGCCGGATGCGCGGAAAGCACGATATACTTCGGAGTACGGTCTCCCGGATTATGATGCGGCCGTCATTACGGCTTCCAAGCCGCTAGCGGACTTTTTCGAGGACAGCCTGAACTATACGAAGGATGCCAAGTCGGTGTCCAACTGGATCATGGGCGATTTGCTGGGGTATTTGAACGCGAACAATCTGGAGCTTTCCCAGGTCAAGATTACCGGACAAGGCCTCGGTGAAATGATCGGCTTGATCGAGAAAGGCACGATCAGCAGCAAGATCGCCAAAACGGTCTTTAAGGAGATGCTGGAAAGCGGCAAGCTCCCTGCCCAAATCGTTGAGGAAAAAGGACTTGTCCAAATCAGCGACGAAGGCGCGATCAAGAGCATTGTGGAGCAGGTGGTTGCGAATAACCCGCAATCCGTGGAGGATTATAAGGCCGGCAAGCAGAAGGCTATCGGCTTCCTGGTTGGTCAAGTGATGAAAGAGAGCAAAGGAAAAGCAAATCCTGCGCTCGTGAATAAACTGCTGGTAGAAGTGCTAAACGGCTGATCAAGGCGATCTTGGCATCAACCTATACCAGCAGGGATCTATCCGATATGAAAGGAGCTTGTCCCTCTGACAGGGGCAAGTTCCTTTTTAAAATATGCGATGAAGGAGCTTACCTCAATGATTACCCGTTTATCTCTTGAAGACCGGGACACGGTACAGCAAATATGGAGTCTGCAGCATATGGCCTATCCGCTCGAGGCCGAATTGATCGGCTTCTCTGAAATTCCGCCGCTGCTCGATACGTTTGAGACGCTGCGTGAATGCGGGGAAACCTTCTATGGGTATATAGATGATGATGGAGAATTGATTGGCGCCATCGCGGTTGAACCGGAGCCGCATCAGGTAACGATCTCCCGAATGATGGTGCATCCCGGCCATTTCCGGAAAGGGATCGCCGGCTCGCTGGTCCGGCACGTCCTGGACAGCTACGGGGAAGTTCCTTTATTTATCGTTTCGACGGGAACGCGGAATACGCCGGCCGTCGCCCTGTACGAGAAGTTCGGTTTTGTGAGGGATCATGCCTTTGAGGTCGCTCCGGGTGTGGAGCTGACCGAGTTCCATCTCAGGGTTCACCCGTAGAAAAAACAAGTTTAAACTTGGAACGCAATCATCATGAGGAGGGCACTGCATTTTGAATAATCCATGGGTGATTGACAATGTGACGATACTGCTTCGTCTGCTGCTCTCCATGCTGCTTGGAGGCCTGATCGGGTTTGAAAGGGAGCGCTCGAACCATGCCGCCGGTTTGCGTACGCATATTCTGGTATGTCTCGGCTCTGCGTTAATTATGCTGCTATCCATCTACGGCTTTGCGGATTTTGTTGCCGAAGTCAATGTGCGGATCGACCCTGCGCGTCTGGCTACCGCCGTCATTACCGGCATCGGATTTCTTGGAGCGGGCACCATCCTGTTCACGGGCAAATCGATCACCGGCTTGACGACGGCAGCCTCGGTTTGGGTCGTGGGCGCCATCGGGCTTGCCGTGGGGGCGGGTTTTTATTTTGCGGCAATCGTGTCGACGCTGTTGATCCTGTTAAATCTGGTGGTCTTCAATAAGCTGGAGCAGCGTTATATACGGGGAAGCAAGCTCCATCTGATTACCGTGCATGCTGCAAACACGCCCGGTGTCCTGGATGAGGTATCCGGGATTCTTGAGGAGCAGGGCTTCGTTATCAAAAAATTGGTCGTGAATGAACGCAGTACGGTTCCTTACGGTGAATTACAGCCTGCGCTTCCGATGCTGGAGATTTCCCTGCAGGTTTTAACCGACCGGAGATTCGAGCCGGTTGAAATTACGCGGCGCATACGGACCATTGGGCAAGTCTGCATGGTGACGGCGGAATGATACATGATGAAGGATAACGTTACTGAAAAATGGCAGCTGCTGATCAAAGGCAGCTGCCGTTTTTTTAGGGGAAACTCCTGGCCCTGCATAAGGCCCTGGAAGGGCTCTATCCAGTTTTTTGCCAGTTACTTCACGCTTTGGTTAGGGTACTATCAAAGAAAACAGCGAACGCCGCGATCTACGCAAACACGGTATGCCGGAAGGAGGGAAGGTTATGCGTACAGCACCGGAACAAAGAGCCGCTCGCGGGAACAAGCCGCGCAAAATTCGTGTGAAACGGTATCGGGGCATGCGGGGCAGGCAGCGGAAGCGCATCGCCCTTTTATTGGCTGCGCTCATCCCGGGCATGGGTCATATTTACCTTGGCATGTACCGCCGGGGAATAACATTCATCATGCTCCTGCTGCTGGATATCTCCGCATTATTGTATTTTTCCTCGATCGGTATGCAGATTAATGTTCCTTTACTCGTCGTGCTTGGACTGCTGATCCCGGTCGGCTATTTCTATAATGTGTATGATGCGCTGCAATCAGCCGAGGTGATCATTTCCCATAAGAGAAGGAGCGAGGGCGGCGGAGCCTCGGTTATTGACGGAAAGCGAAGAGGAAATCCATTTCGCGGCGAGCGGGGAGCTGCCTTTGGCATTACGCTGGTCGGCTGCGGAGCCTTGCTCATCTTATTCCATAACAAACCGCCGTGGCTTCAAGCCGTTATTCGCGATTATGGCACGGAAGCTACTGCAGTGGTGCTGATTGCCGCCGGGATATGGGTTGCGGTTCGGGAAGCGACTCGGCATCGTAAGAGCAAACGCAGCTTTCGCGGAGGGGACGCTTCTTCCCAGGAAGACAAGCAATTAAAGATATAGCATAAGCGGCGAAGGGAGGAGACGGATGAAGCCTAGAGTTAGAGTAGGGCGCTATACAGCGGCGGTATTACTGATCAGCACCGGGGTATTATTGCTGATGGACGAGTGGAAAGGGACAGACTATGTGTTCTTGCTCCAATGGTGGTGGCCGATGCTGTTCGTGCTGCTCGGGATGGAATACTTGGTGCGTTATTCGTTGTCAGTCGTCCTGGGACGCCGGAAGGAATTCCGGTTTCGCCCCGATCTCCGCGGCGTCGGCCTTGCCGTCTTTCTAACGGCGTCCGTATTCGTAATCTCCCAGCAGGAGCATTTTCTGCATTTATGGAACCGCGTCAGCTTGAATTTGACAGCGGCCGGCGTCGACTACAGCGAAGCGGCGGACAATCGCTTTGACAAGCCTGTACTGGAAATCCCGGCTGAGCTCAGCACGGAGAAGATCGTGATAGATCATCTGAACGGCGACATTTCCATCGTGCGGCGGAATGTGGATGATATTATCGTTGAGGCGGAGATTTGGGTCGATCAGGAGGAGCCGAGCATGGCCGCAGCCATCGCTGAGCAAAGCATCGTTGAAGCCACGGAGGGAAGCACCGTCACGATTCGCTCGAAAGGAAAATCATACGGGGAATCGGGCAAAAGGCAGCCCCGTATCAATCTTAATATAACGCTGCCGGATGACAGACGGTTCAATATGGAAGTACGGACGATGAACGGCGCGATCTCGCTTAGAGACGTGCAGGCGATCGATAAAATCTCGCTCGAAACCGGCAACGGTCCTATCTCGCTTGCTGGCATCTACGGAAACGTGACGGGGAAGACGCTTAACGGGGAGGTTATGGCCCGGGGGATTATCGGCGATGTCAAGCTGTCAACGAACCGGGGGAGCATGACCGCTGTCGACATTGCAGGCGAAACGGATCTCAGCTCACAAGTCGGCAACATGACGGTTAAGCGGGCATTAAACCATATTCGCGTTCAGACCAGAAACGGCCATATTCTGGTTAGCGACGTTCCGGCCGATCTGAGCGCAGAGTCGTTGAACGGCAGCGTGACGATCCGCTCAACGAAAGTCGGAGGCGATTGGAACATTTACAGTGCGGTGGGAGAAATGAAGCTCCACATTCCGCTTGAAGGGGATTACAAGCTGGAGGGGACGATCAGCTACGGCCGTATTTTAACCACGCTGCCTAATCTGTTCATCGAGCAGAAGACGATTTCCGGGGAATCGGGCGCTGGCGAGCATTCGATCAAGATTGAGGGCAACAGCGATCTGAACATCTACCGAAGCTACCCGGAAAGCTCCGAGAGCATCAACAACAGGGGCATGGCGCCTCTGCCGCATTGACAAAAATCCAACAGCCGCCGTACAATAAAGGATAAGAGCGGCTTAGGCTGCGGATAATCCTAGTTCAACTTGAAGGCGGTGGGCAACCATGGCAACTTCCGTGCAGCATGCGCTGGAACAACTTAAAACGACCGGTGTCCGTATTACGCCGCAACGTCATGCGATTTTAACATATTTGGTGGAATCCATGGGCCATCCGACTGCGGATGATATTTATCGGGCTCTGGAGCCGAATTTTCCAAGTATGAGCGTAGCTACTGTATATAATAATTTGAAAATGTTTATTGAAGCCGGTATGGTGCGCGAATTGACTTACGGCGATAATTCCAGTCGTTTCGATGCGAATGTATCGGATCACCATCATATTATTTGCGAGAAATGCGGAAAAATTGAAGATTTCAGCTACCCGTCCCTTAAAGATGTGGAAGTGCAGGCTGAGAAGTGTACCGGGTTTGAAGTAAAGGGGCTTCGGATGGAGCTGTACGGGCTCTGCAAGTCCTGCAAATAAACATCGGTTAAGTAAGAAGAACGCGCGGAATCCACGATTCCACACGTTCTTATTTTTTTGAAGCCATTTGTAGGCGTACCCAGAACATGAATAGCTGGGGAAACGGCGGGGATAAGGAGGAGAGGTATTGGCAAGGAGAAGATATCGAAGAAAGCGTCGTGCCAGGAGAGGCTCCTTTTATATAGGTGTCATACTGATTGCTGCGGGGATCTGGTGGATCATGAATGATTTGGCGTCGAATTCGAAGCATATCGTTCCGGACTGGCTAGGAATGGACAAACCGATCTTCGTTCAAGGAGAGCTTATGGAGCATTCTGCCCGGGGGACAAAGGCGGATCTGAAGCTGCCGCTGCCGGTGATCCAAGAAGCGGTCGACAGTAATATCCGTTATGAGCCGGATTCGAAGTCCATTATTATAACGACCACGGAATCGGTGCTGCGGATGAAGATTGGATCCCGGGAGGGCGAGCTGAACGGCAAGCCGCTAACTTATCCGGTTGCACCCGAGCTCGTTGACGGCATCGTGTATGTTCCGATGAAGCCGCTTAAAGAGCATTACGGCATAGCGGTACATGAGGATGGGGCCGACGGGGCGGTTATCCTGATGCGGGCCGGCGATTCGATTCAGCTCGCTGAGGTCGCGCCGGCCAAGCCTGACGGAACGGTTGCGATGAGAGAGGGCATGGGGAAAAAATCGCCGATCGTGCTCGATCTTTCAGCTGGGCAGCGTCTGCGCATATGGCGTGAGGAAGCAGGATGGTATTTTGTACAAACGGATAACGGATATACCGGATATGTTCCGGTGGAGCGGGTTGCGAAGAGGGATCTGAAGGAAATTCCGGTTATCGCCCAAACGCCGTCCCGAGCGGAGCGCGAGTGGAGGAATAAATCCGTTAATTTGACGTGGGAGGCCGTGTATACGAGAAATCCAAGCCCTGATCATATTGAGCCGATGCCTGGCGTGAATGTGGTCAGCCCTACTTGGTTCAGCATTTCCGATGCGGAAGGCAGCGTCAAATCCAAGGCTTCGTTGCCGTATGTTAACTGGGCGCATAAACGGAACATGGAGGTGTGGGGTCTGCTGGACAACAGCTTCGACCCTGAGCTTACGACCGAAGCGCTGTCGACGTATGAACGGAGATCCCGCATAATCGGGCAAACACTTTCCTATGCCAAGCAGTATAAGCTTGACGGAATTAATATCGATTTTGAGAATGTTCATACCAAGGACAAAGATAAGGTCGTGCAATTCGTGCGTGAGCTGAGACCGTTCGCAAAGGATCGGGGCTTGATCCTCTCCATCGATGTGACGCCGAAGTCCAACAGCGAGATGTGGTCCCTGTTTCTGGATCGAAAACGGCTTGGGGAAGCGGTCGATTACATGATGGTAATGGCTTACGACGAACACTGGGCATCCAGTCCTCGAGCCGGATCGGTCGCCTCGCTTCCATGGGCGGAGCAGTCGGTTAGACGCATTATCGAAGAGGATGGAGTACCGCCATCCAAGCTGGTATTAGGCGTGCCGCTATATACAAGGGTATGGACTGAAAAGAGCGATGGAGGAGAAGTCAAAGTCTCGTCCAAAGCCATTGGGATGGAAACAATGCAGACTCTGCTTAAGGAGCGAAAGCTTTCGGGAACCCTTGATTCAGCGACGGGACAAAACTACGTACAGTTTAAAGAAGGCGGCGCCACGAACCGAATATGGATGGAGGATGGCGTATCCCTTAAAGCCCGCGTTCAATTGGCTAAAAAGCTGGAACTTGGCGGCATTGCGGCATGGAATCGAAGCTTCGCAGTCCCTGAGGCATGGAAAACGCTAAACACGATCCATGATTAGATTTACGGCAATCCTTGTGTTAACTATTGAGAAAATAAATAAAACCGGTTATCCATAAGGGTAACCGGTTTTTTGTCTGTTTATGAGGTTTATAAAAGGGCTGGCGGCCAATCCTTGGATAGGCCGATCTTGAGCGGTCTGCTAGGTCGTGCTCTTCTGTGACTCCAGTTCCTCTGCGGTGATGTTGGCCTGGTTCGGATCCAGTGTCAAGATGGTGTGGCAGAACATGCAGCGGTCGGTTTTACCCAGCATCTTGGTCAGCTTGTCGCACTCCGGACACTGGATTTGAACAGCATTCGTGGAGAGCATCCCGGCCCAGAAGTAAATGGCCAGACTGCCCATCATCATAATGAGACCGAATACTAACCCGACTCCTGCAAATACTTTGCCGGCTTGGCCCCAGAAGACGATACCGGCCGTTCCGAGGACCATGAGTCCCATGCCCAGCATGGTCAGCAGCAGGCCCCATGTGCGGAAAGCGTTGATTTTTGCGTTCTTAAAGATCATGGCTTCATAATCTCCTGTTCTTAAAATGTTTAATGGACTGTTCCATGAATAAAACGAGCATAGTTTGATTACAGCATCTAAAAAATGGGTTGCATTCTTGCTAAGTGAAGCAATCCGGTGTCCCTTTTTTCTTATCTCCTAAAAGAAGGAACTGACATGGACATGTAGAATTACATTATAACTGAAATGGCTGAAGTTCGCCAAGGAATGTATGGAGGGGAACCGTGGAATTAGCCAACTTTTCTTTATATTATGGAAATACGGTAGATGAAGGAGCTATTGGAGCGATCGCATACCGTAATAAGAACGATGCAGTACTTGGCTCGCCTGTTCATGATTTTGAGATGAATCTCGTTGTCGTCTATGATGGGATACCTGACGAGCCTCCCAACCAGCATTCTGTAGTGAACGGTGATCGGTGCCAGGTGATCAGCATCGGCATGGATGCATTGGAGCATGAGCTTCTTGAAGGGGAGCATAAAGTATTGATTCGGTGTTTTCTCGAAGGGGATATCATTAGTGATCATGAGGATCGCCTCGCCAAGCTTCGACGTGATTTCTTAAGATTCGCCGAGCCGATTCGGGAGCGAAAGCTGTTTATTGGGTTTGCTCATTTTTTGCAGAAATATGTGGACATCAAGCTGCTGATCAAGCAGGACCGGATTTTGGATGCATATCATACGCTTCTGGACGGGCTTCATTGCTGGGCCGAGCTGGAACTGATCGAACGGGGCATTCATCCGGAAATTGCGGTATGGGAGCAAATGACGGGACTCAATACACCGGTGCGGAAATTGTACGAAGAGCTTACGGTCAGCACGGAAACGCTTGATCAGCGGTTAGAGCTTGCGCTCCTAGCCTATGAGTTCTCGATGGTCTCAAAGCTGGAGAAGTGTGCGGCATTGCTTCTGCGCGTGATGCGCAGTCGCCGCACGCCGTGGACGATTCAGGAGCTGATCCTCCATCCGGAGCTTGCCCCGGTGGCTGCAGAGCTCCAGATCGTACTGCGCAACCTGGTGTATCGATCCTTGGTTAAGGAAGCGCCTGTGTGCAAGGAGTCCCGGCATAGCGGCTTCTCTACCATCCGATATTATTCGGAGTGCTGAAGAAGGACGAGAGTCCTTCTTTTTTTGTTTCTTTAATAAGCGACACCCGGAACGTGATGTGATTTTATTTTGTTCAACAAGTGATTCACCCGGAATGTAATGTAATGATGGATAGACAAATGAATAGACAGATGGATAGACAGACGGATGGATAGATAGTTAGATGCTGCATGGGACTTGTCGTCGTGGCAGGCAAGCCATGCCATGCAGATCATTCCTATATGAGTGTGAGGGGGCTGGTCTGCACTTACAAGGTTCCGATACTGATCAAGACCACCGGCAGAGCACAACGTTTCATCATTAAGAGTAATCGTCAATAAGGATCGATTCTCTTTTCATAGAAGCAACACAGCGAGCAATATAGGATTTCGTTTGTTATATGAAGTCGAATAAAAAAATTATAAAGAATGTTGACGAACGCAATCGATCTGTGATACATTATAACTCGCCCCTCGAAAGGGACTTTGGTAATTCGGTTGAGAAAATGTCGAATTAAAAAGTTTTTTAAAAAAAGTTCTTGACGAAAAGATGGGCGATATGATATATTATAAAAGTCGCCGCTGAGATGCGGATGACGATGAGAAACACAAGTTGATCTTTGAAAACTGAACAACGAGTGAGTGAAAACGAACCGCTTCGGCGGGGAGTTACAATAGAGAATTGAACAAATTCTCGTCAGTTTTTCTAAATGAGCTTAATCGCTCTTTCAATTCATCATCCGAAGGGATGATCTTTATTGGAGAGTTTGATCCTGGCTCAGGACGAACGCTGGCGGCGTGCCTAATACATGCAAGTCGAGCGGACTTGAAGAGGAGCTTGCTTCTCTGAGAGTTAGCGGCGGACGGGTGAGTAACACGTAGGCAACCTGCCCTCAAGACTGGGATAACTACCGGAAACGGTAGCT
>NZ_JAGGKI010000026.1 GCF_017873605.1 Paenibacillus lactis | reverse complement strand
ACGAGAATTTGTTCAATTCTCTATTGTAACTCCCCGCCGAAGCGGTTCGTTTTTACTCACTCGTTGTTCAGTTTTCAAAGATCAACCTTTTCGTTCGTTACCAGCAGTCTCTCTCGCTAGCAACTTTTATATCTTATCACACTCTTTCGATTAATGCAAGCTTTTTTTTGAATTTCTTTTTTCAATCCATTCTCTTTAGCTTGTTCAATCCGGTGTGCTTACCGGCTGTTTTCTTGGCCGGAAATATAATATACCATGGGATTTAGAATTGTGCAACCCTTAATTACAATATTACCTTGTGGTAAAATCATCCTCGTCATTTGTAATGAATGATCATTAAATCATCCATAGGCCGCCGCCGTATATCCGTCCCTAACCGATTAACGATTGCAGGTTCCTCTCCGTACGAGCTTCACGCCTCTCCTATTGCTCGATCCATTTTGCGGAAAGATTCTACTTAAATGCATGAAGGAGACTACCTTCGTTTAATGATACAGCCACATAAACAAGGAACAATGGAAAGAAGTCATAAAAAAACAGCCAGCTATCAAGCTGACTGTCTCAGAAATCTCATTGTAAGAACGTCTTCGTACTACTCACGATTACGCATATGCGGGAAGAGCAGTACATCGCGGATGGACGGTGAATCGGTCAGCAGCATGATCAAACGATCGATACCGATGCCGAGTCCGCCTGTCGGCGGCATGCCATACTCCAGTGCACGCAGGAAATCCTCATCCATCTCGTGCGCTTCATCGTTCCCCTGCTCCTTCTCTTTCAGCTGCGCTTCAAAGCGCTGGCGCTGATCGATCGGATCATTCAGCTCGGAGAATGCATTGGCATGCTCGCGGGCTACGATAAACAGCTCGAAGCGGTCCGTAAAGCGCGGATCGGCATCATTCTTTTTCGCCAGCGGCGAAATTTCAACCGGATGACCGGTAACGAAGGTCGGTTGAATCAACGTCTCCTCGACGAACTGCTCGAAGAACGCATTCAGAATATGGCCAAAGGTCATATGCGGCTCAACCGGCACTTTATGTTCTTTTGCCAGGCGGTGGGCTTCCTCGTTCGTCATCTGAACACCAAAATCAACCCCGACAACTTCCTTAACCGCATCCACCATGGATACGCGGCGCCATTGCGGCTTTAAGTTGACTTCATGCCCTTGATAATTGATGACCTGCGTGCCCAGTACTTCCTGGGCAATGTGAGCGATCATGTTTTCGGTCAGAGCCATAATATCCTTGTAATCGGCATATGCTTCATACAGCTCAATCATGGTGAACTCCGGATTATGACGGGTCGAGATCCCTTCATTCCGGTACACGCGGCCGATCTCGTATACTTTCTCCAATCCGCCCACAATCAGACGCTTAAGATGAAGCTCAATCGCAATACGCATGTACAGCTCCATATCGAGCGCATTATGATGCGTAATAAACGGACGGGCGGCAGCTCCCCCCGCGATCGAATGCAGGGTCGGCGTCTCCACCTCAAGATATCCTAACGAATCGAGGTAACGGCGCATCGACTGAATTATGCGGGAACGGGTAATGAAGGTCTTCTGAACGTCCGGATTGATGATCAGGTCGACGTAACGCTGACGGTAACGAAGTTCCACATCCTTCAAACCATGGAACTTCTCAGGGAGCGGATACAGTGATTTTGAAAGAACCTCAATCTCCATCACTTTCACGGTTAACTCACCGGTCTTCGTCTTAAAGAGAACACCCTTCACGCCGATGATGTCCCCAAGATCGAGAATGCTGAACGCTTCGTACTGGGCCTCGGCAACCGTATCCTGACGAACATAGATCTGAATTCGGCCGCTCAAATCCTGGATATGGGCGAAAGAAGCCTTACCCATGCCGCGCTTGGCCATAATCCGGCCGGCCAGATTCACTTCCACCTGCTTCTCATCGAGCTCTTCCTTGGAAAGCGCGTCATACGCCTTCACGATATCGCCGGCATGATGCTCTCTTTCGTATTTTCCCCCGAACGGGTCGATGCCAAGCTTCCGAAGCTCGTCCAATTTATTGCGTCGAATCTGCAGAAGCTCACTTAGCTCCTGCTCCTGTTCCTGTTCCTGGTTATTGATTTCTTCCGTCATTGTCGTTCATCTCCTTCATTTCACTTCCATACATAGTCCCGTCACCAACAAATAACAGCATCACACAGCGCCGTCCGAGCTCTTCGTTCGTGACTACATCTTCCTGCAGGTGTGCATATTCGCCAAGGACTTAAAGGTATGGCTTGCCCATTTCGCAGCATCACACGATTAAGTCCTATACACAGCTATCTAATTTAAAAAAGCCCCCCGAAGGAAGCTTTCGCAATCACATTCCGACTTACTTCTTAATATCTACAATTTTATATTGAATAACGCCCGCTGGAACGTTAACATCAACAACCGAGCCTTTGGCCTTGCCGATGATCGCTTTGCCGACAGGGCTTTCGTTGGAAATCTTATTGTTAAGCGGATCGGATTCTGCCGTACCCACTATCGTGTATTCCATCTTGTCGCCAAACTCCAGATCTTCAACGATAACGGTATTGCCGACACTGACGATATCGGTGTTAATGTCATCGTGGTTGATGATACGCGCATTGCGGAGCATCTTCTCCAGCGTAATGATTCGTCCTTCGATAAAGGCCTGCTCGTTCTTGGCGTCTTCATATTCGGAGTTTTCACTAATATCGCCATAGCCGATGGCAACCTTGATCCGCTCTGCCACTTCGCGGCGTTTCACAGATTTTAGATTTTCAAGTTCGTCCTCCAGCTTCTTCAGACCGTCCTGTGTAAGAATGACTTCTTTATCGCTCATTAACCGATTCTCCTGTCATGTAAATAATTTATACCACGGTATCACCATACTATATGCGAATTCTTGGGGATCAGAACCTCCCCGTGATGCAAGCTTCTTTCTTGGAATTTATACTGAAAGATTATATGGTAACCATTTCAAAAAGTCAATGTGCGCCAAGGCTGTCGACGGTGATATATACGGCACACCGTTAACAGCCTTTTTAGCGTATCATTATCCCACCGCTGCAACTGTTTGAGGATACGCACTAGCGGTCGTCTCCCCTTGATCCTCGAGTGAATCCACGAAGCTGTTCAGGATGTTGACCATTTCATCCCGTTTCGTTTCTTCCATAATGGTATCCTTGATCCGGGCAGATCCCTTGAGACCCTTGAGGTACCAAGCAAGATGCTTCCGCATCTCTTTGACCGCTACCTGCTCACCCCGAAGGGCAATCAACCGGTCCATATGCAAAATAGCAATGCGAATCTTCTCCTGCGGCGTCGGATCCGGAAGAAGCTCGCCTGTCTTCAGATATTCCACGGTGCGGTACAGCATCCAAGGATTACCCAGCGCACCGCGGCCGATCATGACCCCGTCGCAGCCGGTCGTATCCAGCATCCGCTTGGCGTCCTCGGGCGTGACCACGTCTCCGTTGCCGATGACCGGAATCGACACAGCTTCCTTCACCTGCCGAATAATGTTCCAATCGGCATGTCCGGTATACAGCTGCTCCCGCGTACGTCCGTGGACGCTGACGGCCTGGCCGCCCGCGCGTTCCACCGCCTGGGCATTTTCAACCGCAAAGATATGCTCGCTGTCCCAGCCGGTACGCATTTTCACCGTAACCGGTTTGTTAACGGCATCCACCACGGCGGCCACCATTTCGTAAATTTTATTCGAATCCAGCAGCCAGCGGGCGCCGGCATCCATTTTCGTCACTTTAGGTGCCGGACAGCCCATATTGATATCAATGATATCGGCATTGGTCTGCTGGTCGACAACTTTTGCAGCCTCGACGAGAGAATCTCGGTCGCCGCCGAAAATCTGAAGGCTGAGCGGCTTCTCCCGTTCGTCGACGAACAGCATCTCCTGCGTGCGTTTATTCCCATGCACAATTGCTTTGCCGCTAACCATCTCCGCACAGACCAAGCCTGTGCCGAATTCCTTGGCGATCAGCCGGAATGCCGGGTTGCACACGCCCGCCATCGGGGCGAGAACAACCTGGTTCTTCATCTCGATGTCTCCGATTTTCAACATGTTATGTCCCTCCTTTTTACTTCAAATATATATCGCTGAATGATCCCCTCTCTGACTAGAAAGTGAATCCGTAATTCTCAAACTCATTCATCATACCCATTTCCGTCACGCCCGTCCAGTTCATGAAAGGATGGCAGGATGTCCAATGCGCCTTGCTCCCTAGGTTACGGTATAGTGATTAGCAAGCTGCACGCAGTTCATACCCTGACGACATGCAGTAGACTTAGAAATTCCCGAAAGAGATTTCGAAATCGAGGTTGTTCGGTTTGCAGGTGATCCATGGATCTCCATTTTCCGGAGCCACGGCTTCGGCATAACATGCATGGCGAGCGGGGCATCAGCCTCTTGCCTTCAGCTCCTGCAGCGAAATTCCAAGTACCTCGGCAATCTTCGCAAGGATCTGCTCCTCGGCCTTGCGATTACCCCGCTCAACGGCCCCCAGCACGGCCAGCGAAATGCCCGTGCGCTCGGCCAGTTCCTGCTGCGTCAAACCCTTTAATTTTCGGAAAGCGCGGATACGCTGCGCCAGCTGCTTGTTTTCCAAAGCTGTATTCCTTCCTTTCCTTCCAGTTTCGCAAGAGCTGTCTGCACCACCCGGTACAAGCCGGAAGGCTCATCCTCAAATACGATATCGGAAAGCGGCCTAAGAACAAACGAACGCTCCTGCATGCGGGGATGCGGGAGCATCAGCTCCGGCGTATCCAGGCGGCGTCCCTCCATCCACAGCAAATCCAGATCAACCGTCCGCGGTCCCCAATGAATATGACGGACACGGCCGAGTTCCTTCTCTATCCGCTGCATTTCGGCAAGAAGCGCGTGCGGACTCAAGGATGTCGACACAACCGCCGCCATGTTGAGGAACATTGGCTGATCAATATAACCTACAGGCTCGGTCTCGTATAGATGGGAGACTCGCAGCACTTGAATGCCGGGCGTATCATCCAAACGTTCCAGGGCTTCCATCAGGTTCCCTTCACGTTCCCCCAAATTGGCCCCTAAAGCAATATAAGCCTCTGAGCACTCAGAGGTGGCGTGTGAATTCATGATCGTCTCACTTTCTGGTCCGATGGAGCTCAATGGTAACACCTTCGAAATGAATGTCAAAAGGAGGGTGCGGCTTCGTTAATCGGACCGTTAAAGCATCGATAATAGTATAAGTGTCCAGTACTTTAGTTGCAATATGCTCCGCTAAAGCTTCAATTAATTGAAAGGACTCCTGCCGCATGATGCCTTGAAGGAGCTCATGAATCTCGGCATAATTTACCGTTAACGTCAGATCGTCGGCAGCCGCAGCCTTGCTGAGATCCAGCTCAAGCTCCAGATCGACGTAAAAACGCTGACCAAGCTTGCGCTCTTCCTCAAACACACCATGATAACCGTAGTATTCCATCCGGCTCAATATCATTTTATCCATTCTCTAGCTCCGCCCTTCCATCCAATCTGATAAAAAATCACATCCGGCGCAGTTCCGGCGAGGCATATACCATCGCATCACACATCTTCGCCGTGCGTTTCATATGCAGCACGTCATGCACCCGAACGATCTGGCAGCCTTGCGCGATGCCGTAAGCCAGCGTAGCCGCTGTTCCTTCCAGCACATCTTGGGCAGGCGCATTGAGCGTCGTCTGAATGAACCGTTTGCGCGATGTTGCCAGGAGCACCGGAAACCCGAGCTCAACCAGCTTGTCCAGCGATGCCATCACCTGCAGGTTCTCCATATAATCCTTCGCAAACCCGATTCCCGGGTCCAGCAAAATATGTTCATCCTTCACCCCGGCCGCTCGAGCAATTTCGACACTTTCCATCAAATCCCGTTTCACGTCTTCCACGAGGTCGGTATAATCCCGGTTCCGGCGGTTATGCATCAGGATAACCGGGCAGCCGAGCTCCGCCGCTGTTCTCGCCATGTCCGGATCCTCTTTGAACCCCCATATATCGTTGATAATATGAGCGCCGGCTTGGATCGCCTGGCGGGCTACCTCGGCCTTATAAGTATCCACCGACAACGGAATATGGGGGGCATGCCGGTGGATCGCTTCCACAACCGGAATAACCCGGGCGAGCTCCTCATCTACTCCGACCGGCTCATGACCCGGGCGGGTCGATTCCCCCCCGATATCAATCAGATCGGCTCCGTCCTCGATCAGCTGCATCGCATGCGCGAGCGCCCGCTCCGTATCATTATACCGGCCGCCGTCAGAGAACGAATCCGGCGTTACATTCAATATCCCCATGATCAGCGTCGATTGTCCCAGCTTCAGGACTGCTTCTTCGCTAAGTCGGTATTCCCGTTCATATATCGTGGTTTTCATTGGTGCAACCCTGCTTTCTCTCGATAGGCTCCGAGTAAAATCCGGGTGATCGGACCGGTTGTCCCTGCTCCAACGACCTGGTGAACATCGTCCAGACCAATCAGCGTCGTTACCGGTACAATCTCCTGAACGGAGCCAGTCGTAAATATTTCATCCGCTTCCAGCAGATCACGCCAGCGGTAGCGCCCCTCCTCGGTTCGAATCCCGGCTTCCGCTGCCAGCTCCAGCACAACTGCCCGCGTAATGCCGGGGAGAATGCCTGTCCCGAGGTCAGGCGTATACAGCCGTCCCTGCTTCACGAAAAACACGTTGCTGACGATTCCCTCAGCCAGCTCGCCGGCAGCTGTTAGCAGCAAGCCTTCAGTTGGCCCTTCCGAATGGGTCGGGTAACGGTCGAGCTCCCGCTTCGCGAGTATATTATTCATATAATGCAAGGATTTCATCCGGATCGGCGACTCCGGCGTATTTCGGGGAAGAGAAAGGAGCCGCAGCGCCCGTCCCTTCTCGTATAAAGATCCATTCGTCCCAGGCAGTGCTTTGGCAAACAAGATTTGCGCCGGTTTGACATAATCGCCCGACGGCAACCCCAGGGGAGCTTCGCCGGCCGTTATCGTATAACGGATATAGGCATCCGCCAGCCCGTTCGCGTTCATTAGGTCCGTGATCCAGGCACGGATGGACTCCGGATCCGCCTGATATTCGATGCCCATCCATGCACAGCTCTCAGCGAGACGGTTCAGATGCCGCTCCAGCAGGAACGGCTGGCCGTTATAGGTGCGAAACGTCTCAAACGCGCCCATCCCGTATAACAATCCGTGGTCCAACACAGACACTTCAGCCCGGGCAGCTTCGACAATGCCGCCGTTCAAGCCGACAAATTTCATGCCTTGGCACCTGCGGTCCGCTTCAGGAAATTCCGGAGCATTTGATGGCCATGATCCGTAATGATCGATTCCGGATGGAACTGCACGCCTTCCACCGGGTACTGTTTATGGGCAAGCCCCATAATTTCGCCTTCTTCGGTCCAAGCGGTAATCTCCAGTTCGTCCGGGAGGCTTTCCTTCTCAACGATCAGCGAATGATAACGCGTCGCCGTGAACGGATTTGGCAGCCCCTCAAAGACGGAACGGCCCTCATGATGGATCGGCGAGGTCTTGCCGTGCATGAGCCGCTCGGCCCGGACGACCTTGCCGCCGAAGGCCTGGCCGATGGCCTGATGCCCCAGGCAAACGCCGAAGATCGGGATAACGCCTTTGAAATGGGATATGACTTCCAAGCTGACGCCTGCTTCGTTAGGTGTGCACGGACCTGGGGAGATCAGAATATGATCCGGCGCCAGCGCTTCAATGCCGGCAATATCGATCTCATCGTTCCGGAATACCTTAACTTCCTCACCGAGCTCACCCAAATACTGAACCAGGTTGTACGTAAATGAATCATAATTGTCGATCACAAGTATCATACGTTTATCCCCCTATATCCGCAGCTACGGCTGCAGCTTCTTCTTCACTGCACATCAAGGCTGCAATCAAAGCCTTTGCCTTGTTATGGCACTCCCTGTACTCCCGATAAGGATCCGAATCGATCACGATGCCGGCCCCCGTCTGAATGTAGCCGATCCCATCCTTCACCGCGAGGGTTCGGATAATAATATTCAGCTCCATATCCCCGTTATAGTCAATCCAGCCCATCGAACCGGTGTAGGGCCCTCTCGTAACCGGCTCCAGCTCCTCAATGATTTCCATCGTCCGGATTTTGGGTGCGCCCGTTATCGTGCCTCCAGGAAATACGGCGGCAATGACGTCATACGCCTTGCTGCCCTCCGCAAGCCGTCCCTCGACCTGCGATACGAGATGCATGACATGCGAATACCGCTCCACCGTCATCAGCTCCGGGACATGAACGGTGCCGTAAGCTGCAATCCGGCCAATATCATTGCGCTCCAGATCAACAAGCATGATATGCTCCGCGCGTTCCTTCTCGCTGCCGAGAAGCTCAGCCTCCATCGCCGCATCCTCTTCTGGATTGCCCCCGCGGCGCCGGGTTCCTGCAATCGGACGGGCCGATACGATATCGCCGTCCACCTTCACCAGCAGCTCCGGCGATCCGCTGGCCAGACTGAATCCCGGCGACGTCAGGTAACCCATGTAAGGGGACGGATTCAAGATCCGCATCCATTCATAGACCTCTGCCGGATCCCCGTGGAGCTTCAGATGCCGCCTGAGGGACAGATTAACCTGAAACACGTCCCCTTGCCTTATATACTCCTGGATGGCCAGCACTGCCTGCTGAAACGCATCCTGCGAGAAATCAATCTCGAGCCGGTCCCAGCCTTCAACATGAGGTCCTGACAGCTCCCCGGCCCTTTCCACACGCTTGCGTTGCTGCCTTGAATTCTCGGACTCGCCCTCGCCTCCGGCTTCCAAAGGTTGGCCGAACAAGTCGTTCCATGCAGTCAGCATACGCTCTGCCTTTGCCTCGGCTTCGGCGTACCGCTGTCGTAGCGAAAGCTCCTGCTCCGGTGATAGACCGGAAGCCTGATTCTTCCCCGAAGCGGACTTATCGCTTAAACCAGATTGATCCTCTTGCCGTTTGTGGCCATCCCACGGAACATGGATCGAGCAGTAGATCGATTCATCCTTGTGGTCGTAGATCCAAATCTCATTCATCTGCATCCATAAATAATCGGGGAAGCCGGGCTCGTCCTTGGCCAAGGCCGGCAGCTGTTCGATGGAGCGGATGACGTCATAGCTGAGAAAGCCCGCGCAGCCTCCGCGAAAATCCGGCCACCCCTGAATCCGCGGCGCACGAAAGGCATGCATCCAATTCTCCAGCAGATGCAGCGGTTTACCCGCAACCTTTTGCCGTTCTCCGGTAGACAGCGTAAGGATCTCTCCCTCATCTCCCTTGCCCTGCAGGATGGACGCCGGTTGCAGGCCAAGATACGTATAACGTCCGCCCTTGCCGCTCTCGAATACGAAAGCATAGGGAGAAGCCGATCTCCAAGCCTGCTTCCATGATGGAGGAAGTCCTCTGGAACTTCCTTTATATTGAACCAGATAGGGAAGTACGGACCAGCCCTCCGCAGCCCACGCAAGCCAATGGGCCAAATCCAATCTTCTCTTCATGCCGATCCTCCCTTATAGTATTGAACGCATAAACCCTTACTGTTGCCTGTCAGTATACTGTATCCCGCCTCGCTTGAAAACCCTAAAAACATGCTTGGCCAACAATATTTTTTTACGTTCAGAAGCAGCCGAATATGGTTGTAGTATACACAAAAAGCCCTCAATGCTATGAACACATTGAGGGCAACGCTGTATGAACGATTTATGCCTCGAAGTTATAGAGCGGCGTGCTAAGGTAGCGCTCCCCGTTGCTCGGGATAACGGCAACCACGCGCTTGCCTTTGCCGAGCTCCTTGGCAACCTTCAATGCGGCGTAAACGGCTGCACCGGAAGAAATTCCGCCAAGAACGCCTTCTTCTTTCGCTACGCGGCGGGAGGTTTCGAAGGCTTCCTCATTCTCGACATGAATGATTTCATCATAGATTTCCTGATTCAGAATTT
Organism: Paenibacillus lactis; assembly: GCF_017873605.1. Lineage (GTDB taxonomy): Bacteria > Bacillota > Bacilli > Paenibacillales > Paenibacillaceae > Paenibacillus_AQ > Paenibacillus_AQ lactis. The sequence continues at coordinate 53,757 of NZ_JAGGKI010000026.1, read as the reverse complement.
CCGGAACGAAGTTCGCGCCGATGCCTTGAATTTTATGCGGGCCAGGCTTGCCGCCAGCCAGAATCGGGGAAGCTGCAGGCTCAACCGCATAGATTTTAATGTCAGGGTAGTGGCTCTTCAGCACTTCGCCGGCACCCGTAATCGTACCGCCTGTGCCGATCCCGGCTACGAATGCATCTAGCGTGCCGCCGATGGATTCGATCGCTTCTACAATTTCAGGACCTGTCGTTTCACGGTGAATCTTTACGTTCGCTTGGTTCTTGAACTGCTCAGCCATGAAAAATCCGGAGTTCTCCTTCAGAATTTCCTCCGCCTTCTTCACCGCCCCGTTCATCCCCTCGGAGCCTGGCGTCAGAACAAGCTCGGCTCCGTATGCGCGCAGCAGGTTGCGGCGTTCCAAGCTCATCGTCTCAGGCATAACGATGACCGCTTTGTAGCCTTTGGCCGCAGCCACCATCGCCAGCCCGATTCCCGTGTTGCCGCTCGTTGCTTCAATGATCGTATCGCCCGGCTTCAAACGGCCTTCCTTCTCCGCTTCCTCTACGATGCTGACCGCAATCCGGTCTTTAACGCTGGCTCCCGGGTTCTGGTATTCCAGCTTCAGATAGATCTCCGCACTGTCCTCCGGCACGATCCGGTTCAAGCGGACAAGGGGTGTATCGCCGATGAGTTCTGTCACATTGTTTACGACTTTTGCCATGAATGAAGCCCTCCTCATAATATGGGTATGTTCCATGAATACATAACATTGTTAGGCAAGCCATGTCATCGTGTATATGCATAGCCCATCCGTGATGTCGAAATCATTAGAGCCGCTAAACGCGCTGACGATAACTCATGCCTGCGGCCTTTACTTAATCCGAGTAAATAGGTAGGTTTTTGTACTTTCATCTTATCAACGATAAGGGCCATTGTCAATAACACTTTGCGTTGAAAATAAGCTTTTCTAGGTATTCTTCCCTGCATCTTTCGGACGAGTCTGCCAGAGAAAGAATGCTCCTGGAAATGCTTTATGAAAGGCGTTTAGCAAAAAAGCTCCCGAAGCAAGGATGATCCTTCCCCCAGGAGCTATTCTGCTCGGATTGATGTATCAGTATAAGTCATAAGGTCACTGTGCTTGCAACGATGCGCGCTTCGTATTTCTCCCGAAGCCGCTCTTCAAGCTCCGTCAACGATATCGACTGCTCCAGCGCCAGCTGTTTGCGGACCGATTCGCGGATGCTTTCCTCGCTCGGGACCTTCGGCTCCACGATTTCTTCCACATACACGATGGCATAATTGTCCTCCAGCCGGATCGGTCCTGCGATATCTCCGGCCTCCAGCGTCAGGGCAGCTTCCATCAGCTCAGAGGGTACAAAAGGATCATCTTCCTCCACCAAGCCGATCTTCCCGCCGTCGCCCCGGGTATACTCATCCAAGGAAACCTCGGCGGCAAGATCCGCAAAGTCTTCTCCGGCCTCCAGCCGGTCCATGACCTGATTCGCTTCAGCCTCCGACGCGACCTCAATCATCGATAAGTTCAGCTGTTTCTTGGGGCGAAATTGATCCGGATATTGCTTAAGATAGGAATCAATCTGCTGCTCATCGATATGCACATCGGCCGTAGCAATTTTTTCAAGGAGCAACCGATAGGTCGTCTCTATTCTCAACTCTTCCTCTGAGATGCCAAGCTGACTTTCCATCTCCGCAAAAAAACGTTCTTTCGAGCCGTAAGCTCGGCTCATCATGTCGATCTCCGCTTCCAGCTCTGGTTTCGTAACGTCGATGCCCCTCGCTTCGGCCTCTAATGCTACGGCCTTCCGGTTAAGGATGGTCATCAGCATGTCATGCCCGTATCGCTTCTTCAGCTCGCGAACCCACTCATCTTCTGTGATCGCCTTGTCCTGAATGGTGGCAACAGCCGGAGACGGCCCATTCCCTGATGGAGAACTTGCCCGCGGACCTTCCCCGGAGAACAGCATGTAGCTGCCCATGACCAGTACGCCTGCTGTCAAGACAATGACGGTCGCCCACAATCCCTTCTCTTGTCTCGTCATCACGGTCGCTCAATCCTTAACGTTTAAGATTTGGCCCGCTCTAACACGGATTTTAGCTGTTCTACATCAAAGGTATACGTTTCGTTGCAGAAATGGCAGGATACTTCCGCCTTACCGTCCTCATCAATCATTTGTTGAATTTCATCGTGTCCCAAGCTGATCAAGGCTCGCTCGACCCGCTCCTGCGTGCAGTCGCAGGTGAACTTCACGTCCATCTCATCCAGAATGTTCACGTCCGGTACAACCCGCTTCAGGATGTCCTCCAGGCTGAGCCCCTCTTCCAGCATCTTCGTCACCGGCGGAATGGCGCCAAGCGCACGCTCAAGCTCCGTGATCTCCTCATCCGTGATTCCCGGAAGAAGCTGAATGATGAATCCCCCAGCATTGGCGACCGTATAGTCAGGCGATACGAGCACCCCAAGGCTGACTGCCGAGTTCGTCTGTTCGGATACGGCAAAATAATACGTGAAATCCTCGGCCAGCTCGCCTGAAATAATCGGCACGCTGCCGCGGTAGGGCTCCTTCAACCCCAAATCCTTGATGACGTGAATATAACCGGTGCGTCCGACGGCAGCAGCCACATCCATCTTGCCCGGACGGATATTCGTCAGCTCGACATGCGGATTGTGAACATACCCGCGCACCTCGCCGTCGGCGTTGCTCTCTGCGGCGATCAAGCCGATCGGCCCGTCCCCGCGTACTTGAATGCTGAGGCGCTCGTCGCCTTTCAGCATCGCTCCCATCATCGCTGCTGCCGACACGGTACGGCCTAAAGCGGCTGTAACGACCGGGAACGTGTCATGCCTGCTGCGCAGCTCCTCGACCAGATCCGTGGTCCGGACGGCGAAGGCCCGCACTTTCCCGCCTAATGCAGTTCCCCGCAGTATGCGGTCTTTTTGTTGGTCCATCCTAAGGCCCTCCTTGTCTTCTAGTTGTTATGTTTTACCCCGAATCCCGGGCTTAGTTGCGTTCGTAAATGATGCGCAGTCCATCAAGCGTAAGCAGAGGCGCAATCTCTTCGATGGATTCCGTTTCGCTCGCGATCAGCTCTGCCAATCCCCCAGTTGCGATAACCTTAACATTGTCCGTCCCCATCTCGGCTTTTATACGTTTAACCAGCCCGTCGACCTGTCCGGCATATCCGTATACGATTCCGGCTTGCATGGCGTGGACCGTATTGCGTCCGATCACCTTCTTCGGCTTCTCGAGCTCTACGCGGGGGAGCTTCGATGCACGCTGCACCAAGGCTTCGGTAGCGATCCCGATTCCTGGAACGATAACGCCGCCCAGATAATTTCGATCTTTATCGATGCAATCAAAGGTCGTTGCCGTCCCAAAATCCACGACAATGATTGGGCTTCCGTACTGCTCGATCGCAGCAACGGCGTTGACGATACGGTCCGCACCGACCTCCCGAGGATTCTCATACCGCAGATTAAGGCCGGTCTTAATGCCAGGGCCGACGATCAACGGAGCCTTGCCAATATACTTGCTGCACATCTCCTCGACCACTCGGATAAGCGGCGGAACAACGGAAGAGACGATAACTCCTTCAATTTGGCTTACCGTAATATTCGACATTTGAAACAAATTATGGATCAGCACGCCGTATTCATCCACCGTGGATTGGCGTGACGTGCTGATTCGGAAATCGTGCAGCAGCTGCTTGCCCTGATACACGCCAAGCACGATGTTCGTGTTGCCTACGTCTACGACCAGAATCAAACCCCTGCTCCTCCCTTCTTGGCGTTTAGATCTAAACTGATGTCCAGGTTGTGGAACGAATAAGTGAGCCGACCGACCGAAATGACGTCCACCCCGGTCTCCGCTATGCCGCGTACGGTCTGAAGCGACACATTGCCGGAAGCCTCGACCCGAACATGCGGCGACCTCGCCTTAATTCTTCGAACCGCCTCGGTCATCAGCTCATGATTCATGTTGTCGAGCATGATAATATCTGCACCGGCATCCAGCGCTTCGTCTACCTGTTCAAGGCTTTCCGTCTCAACCTCGATGGTCATCGTATGCGGTATATTCGCTCTTGCGCGGTCTACCGCCTGGCGGATGCCGCCGGCGCCTTTAATATGATTATCCTTGATCATGACGGCATCATACAAGCCGAACCGGTGGTTCGACCCGCCGCCTACGCGGACAGCGTACTTCTCAAGCATCCGGTGGCCCGGCGTCGTCTTCCGCGTGTCCACAAGCCGGGTCGGCAGCCCTTCCAGCGCCTCGACATAAGCGCGCGTCGTGGTTGCAATTCCGGACAAACGCTGCAGCAGATTAAGGGCCAGTCTCTCCCCTGTCAATATACGGTGCGTAGACCCTTCCACTTCAGCAAGAACGGTTCCCTTCTCCACCCGCTCGCCGTCCCGAACCAGCGACCTAAACACCAGCGTCTGGTCAACCGTCTCGAAGACCAGCTCCGCAACCGGCATGCCGGCCACGATCCCGGATTCCTTGGCGTGAATCACGGCCTTGGATTCATGTCCGGACTCAATCGTCGTAAGGGTCGTAATATCTCCAGAGCCTACATCCTCTTGTAGCCAGGTTCGAATACTCTGGAGCAGGCCGTCATGGTAACCGTTAAACATCATCGCTTATTTCCTCCGTCCTATCTTGATCCCGGGTGTGCACGATATGCTTCTTCCATGCATCATCATTTCGTTCCGGAAAATCCTCGCGGTAATGGGCCCCCCGGCTCTCTTCACGGCACAGCGCGCCTTGAACGACCAGCAGTGAGGCCGTAAGCATATTGGCAAATTCGTACTCCTCGCGTTTGGTCAATACCGCTTGAAACAAGGGCAGCTGCCGGCCAAGCTCTTCGGCCGCCCGTAATAGAGTGTCCCGGTTACGGCGAAGACCGGCATACCGGACCATCACTTTCTGAAGCTTCAGCCGCTTTTCGACCATAGCCTGGGAAGGCGCATCCTTGCGCCCAAGCCCGAAGGATACATGAAGGAATCGCTCCGTCCGTTTCGGAAGCTGCCGGATCCGTTCAACAATGCGGCTTCCGTATACAACCGCTTCGGACAGCGAGTTGCTGGCCAAGCGATTCGCGCCATGAACGCCGGTCGAGGACACTTCTCCGCAGGCGAACAGACGCTTCACGCTGCTCTCCCCGTACAGATTGGTCTTGATGCCCCCCATCATATAATGCGCAGCGGGGGAGACCGGAATCCAATCGGAGGTCAGATCAAGACCATACCGCATGCAGGTTTCGTAAATCGTTGGGAACCGGTGTTTGACCATCTCCGGGGATTCATGGGTAATGTCCAAGTAGACGAACGTGGAGCCCGTCTCCTCCATCTCGCTCACAATCGCCCGGGCGACAATATCCCGGGGCGCCAGCTCCAGCAGCTCATGGTATTTGTGCATGAAGCGCTCGCCTTTAATATTCCGGAGCACGGCGCCTTCTCCGCGCACCGCTTCCGATACCAGAAACCGCGGTGCTCCCGGATAACTCAGCGCCGTTGGGTGGAACTGAATAAACTCCATGTCCCGAATCTGGGCGCCCGCCCGATAGGCCATCGCGACTCCATCGGCGGTCGCAACTTCGGGATTGGTCGTGTACCGGTACAGCTGACCGGCACCGCCGGAGCACATAATCGTTGCTTGGCCCCGCACGAAGATCCGCTTCCCGTCCGGCAACTGGACAATCGCTCCATGGCATTCGCCTTGATCGGTAACCAGATCGATGACAAAATGATCATCCCACACCTCTATATTGTGAAGCATTTCGACTTGAATGGAAAGGGCGCGTACGATTTCATATCCGGTAGCATCCCCATTCGCATGGAGAATTCGGCGGTGGCTATGGGCTCCTTCCTTCGTTAGAGCGAGCTCCCCGTTCTCGACGTCAAACATCGTCCCGAGACGGATTAATTCCTGGACACCGGCCGGTCCTTCGTTAACCAGCACATCCACCGCCGCCGAGGAGCATAACCCGGCCCCTGCAAGCAGCGTATCCTGCCGATGATAGGCCGGTGAATCGTCCTCCGCCGTCACGGCTGCGATGCCGCCTTGCGCATAGCGCGTATTGCTCTCGAGCAGCGATTTCTTCGTAATCAACAGCACCTTATGATGCTCACTTGCCAGAATGGCGGTATATAATCCGGCGATGCCGGAGCCGATGACGATCACATCCGTCTCCTTTACCGGCAGGTCCTTTAGGTCAAAATCGATCAAATACTGCGGTATCACGCTCGTCTCACCTGTCTTCTCGCGAAAGAGTAGCGCATGCTACTTAACTTGTAACATGCGCTCTAGGGAAGTTCTGGCTTTCTCTGCAACGACAGGAGGCACGTAAATCTGCGGCTTCATCGTCTCCAGAGCTTTGACCAGCTTTTTGAGATTATTCACTTTCATATTCGGACATACGAGAAATTTGGTCGCAAAATGGAAGGATTTATTCGGACTGTCCAAACGGAGCTGATAGCCGGTTCCGTCTTCGGTTCCTACGATAAATTCCTGGGCCGGCGAGTTTTTGCAGTATTCCAGAATGGCGGTGGTGCTGCCTACGAAGTCGCCCATAGCGACAACCTCCGGACGGCATTCCGGATGCACGACGAACTCGGCGTTCGGATATTTCGCCTTCATCTCCACCACATCTTTCACGGTTAACATATCATGCGTATTGCAGTACCCTTCCCAGATGATCAGCTTCTTGTCGGTGTGCTGCTGGACGTAATGCCCCAGGTTTTTGTCAGGGACCCAAATGATTTCATCGGAATCGACCGACTGAATGACCTTGACCGCATTCGAGGATGTACAGCAAATATCGGTCTCCGCCTTGATCTCGGCCGATGAATTGATATAAGTGACCACTTTGGCATTCGGATACTGGGCCTTCAGCTTGCGCAGCCCGTCAACGTTTACCATATCGGCCATCGGACAGCCTGCGCGCTCGTCAGGAATAAGCACCGTTTTATTCGGCGCCAATATCTTTGCGCTTTCTCCCATAAAATGCACGCCGCAAAAGACGATCGTCTCGGCATCCGTCTGGGCCGCCTTCTGAGCCAGCAAAAAGGAATCTCCCCGGAAATCGGCGACTTCCTGAATTTCATCCCGTTGATAATAATGCGCCAAAATGATGGCGTTGCGTTCCTTCTTCAACTCCATTAACCGTTCACGCAGCACGCGGTTCTGCTCTGCCTTGCGCTCCAGTGCCAAAGCTTCCATGATCGACCCTCTCCCCCTATGTTATCCGGCATTAGCCGCTTGATGACCATGTTTGAAGGACATTCGCAACCTTTGTGAAAGGATGCGCATCCTTATTTAACAACTAATGTACACGGACCTCTAATCCCTGTCAATGTGATAAGAAGCACAAAAAGAACCGGAAAACGAATGATCGTTCTCCGGTTCTTCATTTTTATTCCAAATACGAGTATTTCAGCGAATTTACGTTAGACTGCTATCATTATCCGATCCGCCAGGAGGATCTTTACGCTCTGAATCCTTACGATCCAGATTCGAATCCATCGGGTTGTTCGGAATCTCTTCCGTAGAAGTCGGCTGCTGGCCTTCTTCCTTCCCTTGAATACGGACGCGGACATCACCGATGTTGTCGATCGTTGGCTCGCCATTCTCGGAAGAGCCGGATCCTTCGCCACCGCCGTTGCCTTCGACTGTTCCAGTCTCAATGAGATTCTTAATCTGCTCAAGCTCCAGCGTTTCTTTCTCCAGGAGCGTATTCGCAATCAAATGAACCTCTTTGGCATGCTTGGACAGAAGCTCTTTACACTTCTCGTAGCATTCGGTGATAAACCGCTGCATTTCCTGATCGATCTCGTAAGCGATTTGGTCACTGTAGTTCTGCTCGTGCCCGATATCCCGGCCAAGGAACACTTGTCCTTGGGATGTGCCGAACTGCATCGGACCGAGCTTCTCGCTCATACCGTATTCCACAATCATGCTGCGGATAATGCTGGTTGCCTGCTGGAAGTCGCTGTATGCCCCGGTTCCGATTTCTCCGATGAACAGCTCTTCCGCCACGCGTCCGCCGAGCAACCCGGTTACGCGGTCAAGCAATTCCTGCTTCGTCACGAGCATGCGGTCTTCCTTCGGCATCATGATGACGTATCCGCCGGCGCGGCCGCGAGGAATAATCGTTACCTTATGCACGGTATCCGCATGCTCCAAGAAGTAACCGACAATCGTATGACCGGCTTCGTGATAAGCAACGATGCGCTTCTCGCGGTCGCTGATCACGCGGCTGCGCTTCTCGGTACCGACGATCACGCGGTCGATCGCCTCGTCGACTTCCGTCATCGAAATATCTTTACGGTTACGGCGTGCGGCAAGCAAAGCCGCCTCGTTCAGAAGGTTCTCCAGGTCCGCGCCTGTAAAACCAGTCGTACGCTTCGCGATAATGTCGAGTTTGACATCCTTCGTCAGCGGTTTGTTGCGTGCATGCACCTTCAGTACAGCTTCACGTCCCTTAACATCCGGACGATCCACGGTAATCTGACGGTCAAAACGTCCCGGACGCAGCAGCGCCGGGTCCAGAATATCCGGGCGGTTCGTTGCAGCGACGATAATGATGCCTTCGTTCGCTCCGAAACCGTCCATCTCTACGAGCAATTGGTTGAGCGTTTGCTCTCGCTCGTCATGTCCGCCACCAAGGCCGGCGCCGCGTTGACGGCCCACAGCATCAATCTCGTCAATGAAGATAATACATGGCGCATTCTTCTTCGCGTTCTCGAACAAATCGCGTACACGCGAAGCACCGACACCGACGAACATTTCCACGAAGTCGGAACCGGAAATACTGAAGAACGGAACGCCTGCTTCACCGGCAACCGCACGAGCCAGGAGCGTCTTACCGGTTCCCGGAGGACCGACAAGCAGCACACCCTTCGGAATGCGGGCGCCGACGGTGTTGAATTTGCGCGGATCCTTCAGGAAGTCGACAACCTCAACGAGCTCCTGCTTCTCCTCGTCAGCACCGGCTACGTCTTCAAACGTAACGCGTTTCTTCTCTTCATTATATAAGCGGGCTTTGCTCTTGCCAAAGTTCATCACTTTGCCGCCGCCGCCCTGAGCTTGATTGAACAGGAAGAAGAACAGAACAAACATGATCACGAGCGGAATAAAGGATGAAAGCAGTGTCAGCCAAATGCTTTGGCCTTCCATCGGCACCACGGTCAGCTTTACATCGTTGCTCTCGCTGGCTGCGGTCAATTCCTGCATCGCCGCATCAGTAGCCGGAATGTAGGTCGAGAAATTCTCCGACTTCTTCTCGTCGGTGACTTCCCTATACTTACCGGTCACCAGATACGCGTAGCCGTCGAATTGAACCGTCATTTCCTTTATCTTGTTATCTTTAACTTCCTGCCGCAGCTGATTATAACTAGGGGCTTCGGCCTGTTCGCCACCGTTAGTGACGAATTGTACTATGCCCACCACGACCAAAAATAGAATCAAATAAAAACCAGAATTCCGGATGAACCGACTCATCCCCTACCTCCTCTCAAGACACATAAGATATTTTACCACAGCCTGTCTGGCCTTCTCAACAAAGGGCCAAGATCCGTGGCAGCAGCCCATATGGCGCGGTTTAACTGCTGTAGATTTCCGGCTTCAGAATCCCGATGTAGGGGAGGTTCCGGTAATGCTCGGCATAATCAAGCCCGTAGCCGACAACGAAGGCGTCAGGCAGTACGAACCCGGTGTAATCGGCCTGCAAATCCACCGTTCGGCGGGCAGGCTTGTCGAACAAAGTAACGACGCGAACCGAGTTGGCCTTGCGGCTCTTGAGCAGCTCGATCAAATGGCTCAGCGTAAGACCGCTGTCAATAATATCCTCCACGATCAGAACATCCCTGCCTTCAACGGATGCATCGAGATCTTTAATGATCTTGACCACACCCGATGACTTGGTGGATGCCCCGTAACTGGAAACGGCCATGAAATCCAGCTCCAGAGGTACTGTAATGGATTTAACCAAGTCTGCCATAAAAATAAACGCACCTTTAAGAACGCAAATAACGAGCGGATTGCGTCCTTCGTATTCGGCGCTGAGTTTTGAACCGAGTTCCTTAATTTTCGCATGGATTTCTTCTTCTGTGATCAGTATTTCCTGAATGTCGTTCTGCAACTTCAATGGACCTCCTAGTTTATACATATGAAAGCGTGAAACGGGCCATGCTTAGGGTCTATGCTTGCCTGAAACCTTAAAGCTCCGTAAACTCCATACGGAGAATCCGCACGGTATGCCGCCCTGGAGCAGCATGAGAGGAACGTCGTACATCCGGAATCCATACAATGTTGCCGGCACTGTCGCAAACGATCGGAATCCGGGAACGGACAGACGGTGGAATTTTCTCATCAATGAGAATATCTTTCACCTTTTTGCTTCCGTTTAATCCCATAACCTTCATCTTGTCTCCCGGCTGTCTGTTACGCACGGTTAAAGGAAATCGAAGCTCGTCGGCATCGAACTCCACCGCGCTGGCAGAGCGGGCTGCCCCAGACCGTGCGCTGCCGTCTGTCCTGATCGACAGCGTCAGCAGCTTTCCGATTTCCGGAATAGGCACACGCCGGTCCTCGGGAGAATCGAGCGTATATATGTACTGTCCCTGTTCGGACGGAGGCTCCGGCCAAAATGTTATTCGACCGTACTCGCGGATACAGGTAATGCCGCCCCCCAGTGAAAGACGCCAACTGCTCCGCTGATTGTTCAAGATGCCTTGGCGTACCGATTCGATCTTGACAAAATCGGTGATTTCCTGTTCAGAGGGCAGATAAGTTAATATTAGTTTAATCAAACGCCGTTGTAAAGCGACATGTAAGGCCAAAAAGGAAGGCGCGTCGATGGCGAGCCTCCCATTGTTCTCCTGCACCAACTGACGATACGCCCGCTCCGCTTCCTGATCCATGTAGTCATCCTCGTACTGCACAATTTCCGCTAATTGATTCAGGGAGGATGAAAGCTGCCCATTGTATTGTTCCAGAAACGGCAATACCTCCAGGCGAATCGCGTTGCGGCGGTATTTCGTCTGCAGGTTGGTGTAGTCAATAGCATATGAAAAGCCGCAGCGGCGGCACAGCTCCAAAATGTCCGCCTTGTTTATACGAAGGAAGGGGCGGATGAGTTCCACATTTTTTTCGGTGCGCTTCCAACGCATACCGGACAAGCCCGACAAGCCGCTGCCGCGCAGAAGCTTCATCATGACCGTCTCGGCCTGATCATCGGCATGATGCGCAAGAGCCACCGATCGGGCATCGTATGTCCGAGCCGTTTGGAGGAGAAATTCATAGCGCTTCTCCCTGGCTGCCTCCTGCCCGCCCTTTCCGCTCTCTTCCATATATGAGGGAATATCAGCGAACGCAATTTCCAACGGAAGACCGAGGGATTCCGCCAATTCGCGCACGAACTCCGCTTCCGCATCCGATTCTGCGCGAAAGCCATGATGGACATGGGCACATACCAGCTTAAGCGGCGTATGCTTGGTCGAAATTTCGTGCAGCACATGCAGGAGAGCAACGGAATCGGGTCCGCCGGATACGGCAACCACGATGCAGTCCCCTTCCGACCACAGCCCAAATTCAGCGGCAGCGCGCCGCACGTCCGAAACGATCCAGTGCAGATAATCCTGTTTCACTTCTAAGTCCCCTTTATGAGGTTGTTCAAAAAGTCGTCTTTTGAAAAACCGACTTTTTGAACTCGCACTTTATGAATCCGTGTCACGGCAACGGGCATTAAGAGCGGAGGAAGAGATAGATGGCGCAGGCCAAAACAGCTGCCGATATGCCGAATGCATTCTTCAGCCACCTCGGCGTGCGGACCGGGATTTGCCGGACATGACGCTCCGAGGCTTCATAGATCCGGCGCTTCCATTCGTTCAGCGCTTCCCGTGAATCCGCGAAATCACCTGCGAGCGCCTTGTTTAGCCAGGCGGCATAAGGCTTAAATACAGGATTTCTTCGCATCAGCTGCTGCAGATCCGAAACGCTCCGTGTCTGGGGAAGCTGGCAGGACGCTTCACGCAGAGCCTTTTCATCCAGCAGCCCTATACACATCACGGCAAACGAGAACAGATCGTAGGAGCCGTCGCCGGTCCGGCTTCCGGCATTCCAATATCCCCGGTCATACCATTCCGTGAACTGCTTCACGCTCCGGCCAAACCGACTTACGCCTCCGTAATCGATCAGCTCTACCCTTCCGTAGGCCGACACCATCACGTTATCCGGCTTCAAATCACCGAATGCATAGCCGGAAGCATGCAGGACCGAGAGCTTCTCGAGCAGCTTCAGCCCGATCAAGGCGAGCCACTCCGTGCCGCGGGCGCGGATAAAGCGATGCAGGGGGCTGCCCTCGATATAGCGCATGACGTAGAATGTCACTTCCCGGCTGCCTTCCAGATGGTCATCCGCCTCTACCAAATACGGATCCGGCATCTGCTCCTTCAGCGCGTTCAGCACGTTAATTTCGGATTGCAAATCCAAGGCGTCGTATCCCACCTTTAGGGCATACCGGCCCCGCCCGCCAGACGGGCGGACAAGATACACCTTGCCGTTGGCCCCTTTGCCAAGGAGCCGCTCAACGATGTACCGGCTCCTCCCCCATTTTCCCGTTATGACGGTCCCTGGCGGGTACGCCGGACTAGACGACGTAGTCACCGAGCATCCCTTCCTCTTGGCTGGAATGTCCCTGCCATGATTGATTACCCTCTAGTGTACCATATCGGTAAAATTCAATCACCTTTAACAGTGCCGGTCCCGTCGGGGTGGCTCCTCTCATCTGAAGCCGGCCGAACATGCTTCTGACTCCGTCCAAATCCGAGGTCCAGTTTACGTCCATCACCGCATCCTCGCCGCTGTGCTTGCCGGGAAAGTGAAACACGGATAACTTGCTCGAGCCCGCCCGGGCTTTCAGACTGAGCATCAGATCCCGTATCGCTTCCTCGACGGCAGCAAGCTTTGGCTTCATGCTGGCACTCGCGTCAATCAACAGAGCTACCTGAAGCGGCGACGTCTCCGCCAGCTCATCCACCACCTCAACGACCTGTGAGCGCTTGGCAGGCGGCAGATCCTCCAGCGACCCATCCCCCAGAATATGCTGTATCTCCTTATTTACCGCCTGCTGGATCGTTTGAACCACGGTTTTCCGCGTCATCATCTGTATCGTCTGAGCCAGCTGCGGCGTTCCCACGATCCGGTGTATCCCCCCTCCGGCCTTGGCAATTTCTTGGATTTCCAATCCTCCGAGCTCGCCGATCGTTCCATAATCAAGCACGCCCACCACATTCACAACGATCCCGTCCTGCAGCGCATGAGCCGCAGCGAGCACCGGGCTCGTGCCTACATTCGAGCATCCGTCGGTTATCAGCAAGATTTGTTTCATATGAAGAATCGCCTCCCGTTCCATCGGTTTCGGTCTGTTTGAGTTCTATCTCTATCATTTCCACTTTCGAGAGAGTTCAAACAAAACCGCTCCAATTGCAGGGATAATCCGATTCTAGCAGCCAGGCACCTCCATTTCCCGGGCAATCGGAAGGATCGTAGTATTTTTCTGTTCAACTGGTCACGTTCAACTGTGCTGTTCAGCCAGTCCGTATGGATAGTACGGCGGTTGATCCCCTAGCTTACCGTACGCGGCCGCTCCATTCTGGAGAATCCGGGGATATGCACATTGGACCATTCCGGTTGATAGTGGTCCACACGTCCGACAACGACCGTCATATCATCATGAATTTGATTCTGCTGGTAGCGTATCACCTTTTCCAGCAGGCAATCGGCAATTTCCTGCGGATCGGAGCTCGTCACCTCTTGGATCATCCGTTTCATCCACAGCTCCTTGTTCACGGCATAACCCGGCGCATCGTAAATTCCGTCCGTCATCATAATGAGCACATCTCCCGCCTGCAGCTGAATCGATACCAGATCAACTTCAATATCCTGAATGATGCCGATCGGCAGATTGCTGGCGGTAACGGGTATCACTTCATTCCCCCTCTTAATAAAGCTCGGCGTCGAACCGATCTTCATAAACGTCGTTTGAGCCGTATATTGATCGATTAACGCCATATCGACCGTCGCGTAAATCTCATCGGGCGATCGCAGCATTAATATCGAATTCACCGACTTGATCGCCAGCTTCTCATCCATGCCGGATTGAAGCAGCTGCTCGAGAATGCTCAGCGCGGAGCTGCTCTCCAGCCGCGCCCTCTCCCCGTTGCCCATACCGTCGCTCAGAGCCACGGCGAATGTGCCGTTTCCCAGCTCCACCGTACTGAAGCTGTCGCCGGACAAAATATCTCCGCCCTTGGCAGCCCCGGCCACACCCGTGATGACTTCAAAGGTCTTCGCCGACCCGAAACGCACCGTGGCCAGCCCGTCCCGCGGATGGGTAAGCGTCTCCTCTACCACAGCGATATGCTCGCCGAGAATATCGGACAGCAGCGGGGCGATAATCTTCCTGCATTCATCATATCCCCGCGTATACGCATGAATAATTTCAATCTCCACATGGCCGGAGTCCAGGCTGATGATATCTATGCCTTGGATCGACAGCCCCAAATGCTGCAAGGCCTCCCGGATCTGCTCCTCCTGGATATGCATCGTTTGGCTCTCCCGCTTGATCTCCCGGGCAAGATCCTCCATTACCTGCGAGACGCCGGACAATTGCTCGGCCACCAGGTGACGGCTATCGTATATTTGGCGTTTCCACTGCATATCATGTTGGTATAGATGGTATTGCTGCTTGAGGATCGCCAGCACCTCCTCCTTCTTGGAGCAGATTCGGCTCCACTCCGCTGGCAGATCCTTCACCTCCAGCTCCGGATTTTCTTCAATCGAAGTCATCATATCCGTCATATATTTATAAGTCTGATAGAATTTCATATCCCAGCATTGATTACGTTTATAGCATGTCGCACAGCTGCCCTCAGCAACCGCATTCATAAAATGATTCATCTCTTCGGTCTGTTTGCCGGGCGGCTGCACGGATCCCGTCGTCTGCCCGAAGCTTTGCGACAGCTGGCGGAACACCCGGGAGAATTGGGTCACCCGATCTGCCGTCAGATCCCGAACACGCTTCGCATACTCATGCTGGGAACGCGTGTGATCCTGCGTGCCCGGAACATATTTGCCAATCGCCTGCATTACGCTCTTCGGCGTCAGCAGGAAGAATACGATGGCTGCGCAGGTTTCCCATGTTGAGACGAGCACCTCATTCGGGTTGCTGAAATAAATGGAGAGAATGGTTGCGCCGAGCAGCATGCCAAGCGATACGCCGGGCTTCTTCCCTTCCTTCAGCATACCGGCAAGCATGCCGGAGAACGCGAGCAGACTCATTTGAGAGAATGCCGATATGTTCGCAAGGCTCAGGATGAGTCCTGTCACCACCCCTACCGAGGCTCCGAGAGGAGCTCCCCCGACCAGTGCAAAGAGAAGGATCAAATAACGGGAGAGGACATGCTCGATCGACAGGGATTGAATTGTCCAGCCGACGGCACCTGTCATTACCGACGCCAGCAGGATAATCAAGCATAGAATTTCCTCATTGCGAAGCACATATGATTTTTTACGGAGCGTCATGACCGGAATCGCCTGAATGAACACCAGAGTCAGCACAAAGCTGAGCACCGCATTCAAGGTCAGCATCATCATCGAATACCAGGTAATGCTCGGTCCGACCAGTACGGCGAACAGGTTCACGAAGAATGTGGAGACGAAGACCATCATCGGGGCATACGACAATTCCGCCCGGTCATACGTTTCCAGTCCCCGCATCATAAAATAAAAGATGAGAATCTCTGCCGGCACCATCCAAGCGACCGGAAAGGGGGTAAGCAGGCTTCCTGCCACAATGGCAATCCCTACCGGCAGCAGCACGTCGCGGCGCATAAAAGCGATAACGGCGAAGTAGGCCGCCGCAAACGGCGAGAGCTCCCCCAAAATCATGGCTCGTCCAAGCAAAAATCCCATAAAGGTCAATAATATCATCCACTTCTTCGTGGCCAGGAAGTGGATGGGACGCTGCAGGAAGGACAGCTGCCCTAATCGATCCGTCAAACGGGCACGCAGCGAGCCCGCTCCTCCCTTGACTGCCTCAGTACCCGGAAACATCACCAGATTTCTTTTATCCATTACGCTGGCACCCCATTCTTCACGAATTTGTTGGTCCCATTATAAAACCCCGGTACAGGAAAGTTTGTCAGAACACCGGACAAGCCCAAAAGAAATTTCCGACAAAAAAGCCGCCCTCCGCGAACGAACGGACAAACGCGGTTCATCCCCGTGCCCTAGCGGCATTAGCAGGTGTCCGCTTCAAGCCGGATCTGCGGTTCATTTCCCGAATTGCGGCGTCTCGTCTCCCCCCATCCCGGTCAATTCCACCGTAAATCGCGTAGGAACCTGTCGTACGCTTGCCTGCGGCGACAAAAAAACCGCAGAAGGCTTATATCCCTCTGCGGTCAGTTTATATTTTATCGAATTACATACGTTTGGCTCCGCGTCCGCCGCGTTTGCCCTCGGTATTCTTCTTGAGCGAAGAAATTCGTTCTTCACTATCTTTCAGGAAGCGTGACATTTTATCCTCAAAAGAAGTCTTATTGGCTGCAGGCTTAAACGGGCGTCCGCCGCGTTCACGGTTGAAACCACCGCCGCCGCCACCACCAAATCGTTCTCCGCCGCTGCTGCGCTCCGGTCTTGGTCCCCGGGGTGGTCGACTTTCAGAAGCCGGTTTGTCGACAGCTTGCTTGATCGAAAGACCGATCTTGCCGTCCTTATCGACATTAATTACCTTGACGGTCACGACATCGTTAATCTTTAAATGGTCGTTGACGTCCTTCACGTAATTATCGGCGATTTCTGAGATGTGAACGAGACCCGTGACACCTCCTGACAGATCCACAAATGCTCCAAAATGCGTTATGCCTGTCACCTTGCCCTCTAACTTGGTGCCCACTTCAATTGCCATAGAATAAAATGATCCTCCCTTAAAAATATACGGCCCAGATCTTCTGGAATCCAAGCTACGGTGATTTGATTATACATAATGACCTGATCAAGGTCAACAGACGTCTGTCATGCCTAATTACGGCTATTCGCCCGAATTTTGGGGCTGAATAATCGGCGTTTCGTTCGGCAAGTAGAGCCCGAATTTCTTGCGGGCAATCTGCCCGATATATTCAGGATCATTCAGTCGCTCCACCTCATGTTGAAGCTGGTTCATCGACTGCTCGATCACCTTGTATTGCTGCTGCTTCTCCTCAAGCGCTTCATTCTGTTTGCGGATGCGGTCATTTTGGGACCAGAGCGAAGAACCGGCCCAGATCAAAAACAGCGCCATGATCGTAAAAAATATTCGTTTACGCCGGCGGGCGCCCTGCGTGTTGGCTTGGGTCTGCCCGGAAGCCTGCTTCTTCGAATTCGGCGGTTCAGCATATCGCCCCATGACCATACCTCCTAGAACCAGCGTTGCCACGCCTTAATGACCTTGTTCGCCGCCTGCTTGCACCAAGCCGGCAGCTTGAGCCGGGATGTGATCGGCTTCAGCATCCATTTCAAGAGCCGCCAAAAAGGCATCAGGCATTTCAGCACCAGACGCAGAAGCGACAACAGAAACTTCCACAGGAAGCGAAGCAGTCCCAGCAATATCATGAAAATCCCTCTTACCGGATTCCATATCAACATTCGGAATAACTTGTACAAAATAGACAAGAGCCCTTTCGCTGCCTGAATTAACATTACCACAAAACGCTGGGTTATGACACTCCATAATAAAAAATAGATCCAAACCCCTATAAAGAGTCCCACAAAGACATAGAAGCGGAGCTGGCCGTCATTCGTCACATACAGCATGCGGAAGATGAAGAGGGCTGCCGCAACCCAGTACAGAAAATCAAGGGCATGCTTGGACCACCTCGGGAAGTGGAGCTGGCCAGCCAGCACCCGGTAGCTGTCGAAGGCCATACCCATTGCTGCCCCGGAGAAGAGCATCCAGAGCAGCGTGATCCATTGAACGCTCGGGTTCATTTAAACAGCTTGCCCAGAAGACTCTTGTTCTTGGCCTGGGACCCGGGATTCAAATAAATAAGTGAATGCACCAGACCTTCAATCGACAAAAGCCCCTCTTCCAGGCTGAGGTTTTTAATATGTAAATTTTGCCCCCGAATCGTGAGATGCCCAAGCTCGGTCTGAAGCAGAAACTCTTCACTGTCGAAGCTCTCCACATTCTGGACGCCGGTAATGTCCAGCAGCTTCCGGTTCTGCATGCGCAGGTCGTGAAATTTGCCCTTCCCTTGGTCGATCATGGCATGTACCCCTCCTTTTAACAATAGCTTATGGGGAGGCGGCTGCCTTTAGAACAGGTAAAGGAAGACACTTCAAAACAATGAATCTGCCGCCACTTACGCGGATCGGGATTAAAAAAGCGCCCCTGCTCCATTGGAGAGGGACGCTTCTTGCAACGGCTGGGACATCTACCAGTCCAGTCCGTTATCTTTAACGATCGGTTCTTCCTTGACCAAGGTATAGAGGCTGTTCGCCTCATCTTTACGGGTAGACTCCGCGAGACGCTCGACCCGGACCGTCACGAGCTTCTGGCCAAACTGGACAGTGATCTCGTCGCCCAGCTTCACCGAGCTGCTCGGCTTAGCCTCACGGCCGTTGATCAGTACCCGGCCTTGATCCGATACATCTTTCGCTACGGTACGCCGCTTGATTAACCTCGATACTTTCAGGAATTTATCGACGCGCATTATTTTACAGCTTCTTTAAGCTTGTTGCCTGCTTTGAATGCAGGAACGTTCGATTCCGGAATTTCGATCGTGTTGCCTGTTTGCGGGTTACGGCCCGTACGGCCTGCGCGCTTGCGGGTTTCGAATGTGCCGAAGCCGATCAATTGAACTTTATCTCCATTAGCCAAGGCGTCTGTGATTTCGCCAAGGAACCCGTTAAGAACGTTCTCTACGTCCTTCTTAGTCAAACCGCTTTTGTTGGAAATGTTGTTGATCAAATCTGTTTTGTTCATGAATTAAATCCTCCCAATTATCAGAAAAATATAAGATTTACGGTAGTCGGTTAAACCGCCTTGCGAAAGTAGCAAGATTTCACCATAAAAGATTATTCTGGATGATTTACGGAATTCCTGCCGGACTACCGTATTTTTTTATTTTTTTGCGGAAAAAATGCCCGCATTACCGGCCGTCGGTGCTTTCTGCCCGAGTCTTCGCTTCCTGCCAAAGGGTCTCCATCTCATCCAGCGTGCTGTCTGAAAGAGCTTTTCCCTGGGCGGCGAGCTGCTCTTCTATGTAGCGGAAGCGACGATAGAATTTGCGGTTCGTTCTCGAGAGCGCTTCTTCCGGGTCCGCCCCGATAAATCTGGCCGCATTCGAGACCGCGAACAGCAGATCTCCCAGCTCCAAGGCCGCATCATCCGCGCTCTGGCCATCCGCTACCGCCTGGCGCAGCTCCCGGAGCTCTTCCTCAATCTTCTCGAATACGCCTTCGATGCTGTCCCAATCAAAGCCAACCTTGGACGCCTTCTTCTGAAGCTTATAGGCCTTCATCAGCGCCGGCAGATCCCGTGGAATTCCATCAAGCGCCGAAGCCTGATCCGGCCGCTGCCCCTTGCGGCGCTTCTCCTCCGCCTTCATCTGCTCCCAGTTTCGAAGCGCGGATTCCGCATCGTTGGCGCTGCTCTCGCCGAACACATGCGGATGGCGGAAAATGAGCTTGTCGTTCAAGCCTTGAATGACATCGTACACGGTAAAGGTGCCGAGCTCCTCCTCCATCTGGGAATGCAGCATAATCTGCAGCAGCAGATCGCCCAGCTCCTCCTGCATATGCTCCGGATCGTCCTCGTCAATCGTCTCGAGCACCTCGTAGGTTTCCTCGATCAGATTTTTGCGTATGGACTCGTGGGTCTGCTCCCTGTCCCACGGACAGCCTTCGGGACTCCGAAGGATGCCGACAATTTCATGCAGGCGGGAGAACGTGCGCTGACGAAGCGACGGATCATCGCTTCGCGGAACATAGACCAGCGACAGATTTCCGTATCCGTCGATCCGATCCAGCTCATACAGCGGAACGTGACGAATTTCCTCTTCTCCCTCGACGCCGAGCGCGTGTCCCACGACGACCGGGTAATCATCAGGGTACAGCTCCATCAGCGCGAGCTTGACCTCGGAAGCCGTAAACATATCATACACCTGGCCGATCAAGGTGTGAAGCTGGGGCTGAATGACGTCGCTTCGAAGCTCAGCCGCATCCAGCAGCTGAAAGCCTTCGATCGGATCGAACCCGAGCCGCACGAACGCCTCGTCCAGGAAGCTCTCCCCCCCGAGCACGGAAAGGCTCACCTGCTGCTCCGGGCAGCGTTCCCGCAGCAGCCGGACCGTCGCCTCCGCCACCATGGGGTGTCCGGGAACGGCGTACACGATCCCGCGGTCATCCTCCGCGGCTTTCGCCAAATTCATCAGCGCGGATGCAATGGACTCGTACACCTCCGGGAAGGAGTCATGGGCTTCATAGACATGGTCAAACGACTCCGCTTGGATGCCCAGCCCGCCCAGCGCCTCGATCACGGGATGGGACATCGTGCGCACATAAACCTTGGACGCCTGCTGCATGGTTTTCAGGATGCCGACGGTTAACCGGTCCGGATTCCCGGAGCCGAGGCCGACCACCGTAATAGCTGCACTCATAGGGTAACTTCCTTTCGCTCTTCGCCCGGGGCGTTCCCAGACTTCGTTATATCGTACACTACTATATCACACCAGATCAAACATCTCACGCGGGGCCCCTGCATGCATTCATTCGTTTAGCGCAGCAGGCGCAGCGCCTTTAAGAGGGCTGCCAGCGGCCCGCCGACCTTCGGCAGCATCCGAAGCTCCGACGCTGTGAGGAGCTTCGTCCAAGCGGCGGCGGCAAGGAACGCGCCGCCTCCCGCAAGCACGCCGCCAAGCGCTGCGGCGGCGTCGGTAAGGCGGCCTGGCGCCACGCCGGCCGCCCCGAGCATGGCGCCGGCCGCCGCTTGCGCGCACCAGGCGGCCAGCGCCACGGCGGCGAGGACCGCAAGCGTCCTCGCCATGGCCGCGCCCGCACCCGCGGTGAAGCGGGCGCTTCGCGAGAGCAGCGCGAGGTTCAGCGCTGCTGCAGCCAAGTGCGCCGCCACGCCCGCGATGGCGGCGCCCGTTATGCCAAGCTGCGGCACCAGCAGCAGGTTGAGCAGGAGCTTCAGCGCCGCAGCGGCAAGCAGGTGCAGGGCCGGCGCCTTAACGATGCCGACGCCCTGCAGCAGAGCTGCCGTGATCGTGCTCATCGTGCCGCCGGCTGCCGTAAACGCAATGACCTGCATCGTTACGGTGCCTGCGGCGTCTTCGTACAGCATGACGTTAATCGGCTTGGCCAGCACCGCGAGCCCGATGGACGCGCTCATCCCGATCAGCCAGAACCAGCGGAGCGCCATCCCGGTCTGGCTGGCCACCCGTTCTCGTTCGCCGCGGAACTTGGCTTCGGCCAGCGCCGGTATAAACAGCACGGACAAGGACGTGGCCAGCATGGTTACCAGCTGCACCAGCGGCAGCCCCCGGTTGTAAATCCCGAATTCGGCCATCGCTGCCTCATCCGGCAGCCCGGTCATACTAAGCAGCCGCGGCACAGTAAACGTATCGACCAATCCGATTAGCGGGACGGCCAGCAGGCTGAGGCACACCGGGATGCCGTATGCGAGCAGACGGCGGAGAAGAACGCCCGCTCCCTCCTTGTTTACATCGGCATGCAAGCCGGAATCCTTCACATCTTGCCGCTTGACAGGGGGCATAAGCGGCTTTTCTATACGTCCGCCGCGGCTGCTTCCATGCCTCCGCCAATACCAGCCCATGACGAGGAGACCTGCTGCCCCTCCGGCCGCCGATCCCAGAAGCGCTCCCGCCGCGATTCGATCCGGCGATGCTCCGGCTTCGATAAGATACAGCAGCAGCACGATCATGACGGCTACCCGGACCGACTGCTCCACGATCTGGGATACGGCCGTCGGCACCATATTGTGCAGGCCCTGAAAATATCCGCGCAGCACCGACATCCAAGGCACGAAGGCCAGCGCCAAGGCGCCTGCCCGAATTGCCGGCACCACCTGCCCGCTGCCAATCGCTTGTCCGAGCCAGGGAGCTGCGGCGTACATGACAAGACCGAGCACCAGCCCGAACAGCACGAGCGTCACCGAAGAGATGCGCAGCAGCCGGCGGCTGTCCCCGCTTCGGCCCTCGGCTTCGTATTCAGCCACAAACTTGGAGACGGCAGCCGGAAAACCGAGAACCGCCAGCGTAATCATCATCATGTAGAAGGGGTAGACCGTGTTATAGATGCCGAACACGGCATCCCCGCCCATATTCTGCAGCGGTATTTTTTGCAACGTGCCGATCAGCTTCGACAGCATCGCTGCGGCACTAAGGATGAAGGCTCCCTTCAGCAGCCTGGAGCCTGTCTCTTCTGGTTTCATATCCGTATTCCAATCCCACGCTTATCTTAGGGTTCTTCGCACCGTGGCGACATGCCCGATGTTTGAACGTGTACCCCCATTATAACCGCGGAATCAGGCTGGGCACAAAATTTACGGGTTACATCCTTCGTAAGGCCTCGCTGGCTTGACATCAAAAAACTCCCGGCTTCCCTATAGACCGCAAGGATCCAAGTTCAGCGGGAGTCAAATCCAGCCCTAAGGCTGTCCATCTGTTGTCTTACTGCTCCATTTGCTTTCCGAGGAAGCCTGCGGCCGTCTCAGCCATTTTCACTTCCATCTCGCCCATGTTGACGGATTCGTCCTTATTCAGCAGCACGACGCTCCCGATCGGGTCACCGCCTGCAATGATCGGCGCGGCTACGAAAGCCGACAGCGTCTCCGGATTATCCTTGCTGATCTCATACGTTCCGCTGTTGCTTTCGAGAACGGTCTTGCGGTTTTCCATGCAATTTTCCAGCAAATTGCCGATCGGCTTGTCCAAATATTCCTTCTTGGAGCCGCCGGCTACGGCGATAAAGGAGTCACGATCCGAAATAATCGTAATGTGGCCCGTGCTTTCGTATAGGGATTCCGCGTATTCCTTCGCAAAATCGCCAAGCTCGCCGATTGGCGAATATTTCTTCAGAATGACTTCTCCATCCCGATCTACGAAAATTTCCAGCGGATCACCTTCGCGAATCCGTAATGTGCGTCGAATTTCTTTCGGGATGACCACGCGCCCGAGGTCATCGATACGGCGGACGATACCAGTAGCTTTCATGTCACTTGTTGCCCCACTTTCATAAGAAGATTTTTCAACTACTGTTTCCTTACGGGAAGAGGATGTCCCCAGGTGTATAAGAGTTAATTGTCTGACCATAGTATTCATCCATTCCCAAATCCTTATACATCATCAACCCTGCATTGGTTGCGAAATCCATAATAAAAATAAAGTGAAGATTATCGTTTTTCGGGGAAAAAAATCCATAACGTGTCATTTCACACGTTATGGATTCAAATTCAGCCCGGTTTTCACTTTGCGAACGCGATAGCCCGCGCTCCTTCCTGCATGGTCATGAGGAAATCGACCTTGGAAAGCCAGGCCCCCCGTACCAGCAGCGGAGCTGGCATTATAAAGACGCTGGCGCAGGCCAAAGCTTCAGACTACTTCCCGCTGTCTCCAGTACCGGCAGCCGGTGCCTTCTCGCCACCAGCCGGCGCATCGCTGCCTTCGGCAGGCTTCGTTGCATCGCCGCCCTCCGCAGGCTTCTCTTCAGCAGGCTTGTCCCCGGCGTTCTCGCTCTTCGGCAGGTTCATGCTCTCGATCAAACCACTGAGCTCATTCTGCATAAAATTATCGATTTTGCCTGAAGCCAGCTTGTTCTGAATGCCTTCCTTCTCCTCGGCGGTTAGCTTGTCATACGTTACTTCTTCCCGCTTCTCGACCTTCATGATGTGGTAGCCGTAGCTGGTCTCCACAGGATCGCTGATTTTGTTCAGCTCAAGGGACAGGGCCTTCTCCTTGAATTCGGGAACCCATCGGCCAGCCGGCTCATTCTCATACAAGCCGCCCTTGTCCTTGGAGCCCGGATCCTCGGAGTATTCCTTGGCGATTGCAGCGAAATCCTCGCCTTTATTCAGCTTGGACTGCACTTCCTTCGCAATCTTGAGCGCCTCGCCCTCCGGTCTTTCCTTGCCTTCCGGATCCTGGAAGCCGACGAGGACGTGACGAACGCTGACTTTGGTATAATCCTGCTTGTTCGCCTCGAAATCCTTCTTCATATCGTCCTCGGTTACCTGGCTCTTCTCGTATTCCACGACCGTCATAATGCGAAGCATGTAATTTCTTACATCCTCCTCGGTCAGCTTCTGGGCTTCCAGCGCTTTCTTGTAATTCTCTTCTCCCATCGCGCTCTTGTTGCTCTTCAGCAGTTCATCCGCCTGCTTCCCGGCAGCTTCCTTGGCTTTGTCATCCGCTTTGGCGTACAGGTACTCATAAGCGACTCCCTGCTTCGCCAAATACTCCTTGAATTCGTCCATCTGCAGGAATTGTGCGTACTCCGGCGACATGAACTGAATCATCCGCTGCTCGAGATCGAATTCTTTCGCGGTCAACTCTCCGCCTTTATATTTGACAATAACTTTGCTGTCATCCACTTCATTCCCCTTGCTGTCATCCTTCCCGCAAGCGGCGATCATCGACATGGACAGCACGGCTGTTAATGATACGATAAAGGTTTTCCATGCCCTTTTATTTCTTGACGGCATTGTGTAGTTCTCCCTTCAGGTTAAATGGCTCCTTGGCAGCCTCCAGAAACTTCTCCAGCAATTCGAGCAATTGTTGATCGTCAAGACCCTTGCCTTTGATCCGGATAACCATGGCTGGCCCTTGTTCAAATTGTACACGTCTTTCGAACAGATTTCCAATTTGCGCAAGCGCTGCCGTGTTGACTGCCTTATCCTGCCCTTCGTAGAACTGGAGCAGGACATCGTCCCCCCGCTGCGTAATGGAGTCGATGCCATACGTACGACCATACACTTTCAATCGGGAAACCGCAAGCAAGTTGTTTACCGCCTGCGGCAGCTCGCCGAAGCGGTCAAGCAGCTCGTCCTCAAGCTCTGCCGATTCATCGATGGTGGTGACGGAAGCCACTTTTTTGTAAATTTCAATCTTCTGAATACTGTCGTAAATGTAATCCGACGGCAGATACGCGTCGATCCCCAGGTCGATGGAGGTGTTCCAGTCCTTGGTCGGCGCAGCCGTCTCGCCAAGCATGCTGACCTTCCGCTTCTGGATTTCCTCCGCCAGCATCTGGGAGTACAGATCGAAACCGACCGAAGCGATAAAGCCGTGCTGCTCCGCGCCGAGCAGATTGCCCGCGCCCCGGATCGACAAGTCGCGCATTGCGATTTTGAAGCCCGAACCCAGTTCGGTAAATTCTTTAATCGACTGAAGCCGCTTCTCCGCAACCTCGGTAAGCACCTTATCGCGCTGGTATGTGAAGTAAGCGTAGGCGATTCGATTCGAGCGTCCTACCCGCCCGCGCAGCTGATAAAGCTGAGATAATCCCATTTTGTCCGCGTCATGGACGATCAGGGTGTTCACGTTCGGGATGTCGACGCCCGTCTCAATGATGCTGGTGCTGACGAGCACATCGTACTCCCCGTCCAGGAAGTCCAGGATCGTCTTCTCCAGCTCCGTTTCGGACATCTGCCCATGGCCTACTCCGACCCTTGCTTCAGGAACAAGCATCGAAATCTGCGCGGCCATCTCATGAATGCCCTGCACCCGGTTATACAGGTAGTAGACCTGCCCGCCTCTGGCCAGCTCGCGCTCTATCGCTTCACGGACCAGGGTCTGGCTGTGCTCCACCACATACGTCTGCACGGGGAAGCGGTTCTCCGGCGGTGTCTCAATAACCGACAGGTCTCTTACCCCAAGCATCGACATATGCAGCGTCCGCGGGATCGGCGTTGCCGTTAAGGTCAGCACATCGACATTGGTTTTCAGCTTCTTCAGCTTCTCCTTATGCGTTACGCCGAACCGCTGCTCTTCATCCACGATCAGGAGGCCGAGATCCTTGAAGACGATGTCCTGCGACAGCAGCCGGTGCGTGCCGATCAGGATGTCAACGGCCCCCTGCTTTACCTTCTTGATCGTCTCATTCTGTTCCTTGCGGCTCCGGAAGCGGCTCAGCACCTGAATGTTGATCGGGTAGTTCGCGAACCGTTCGCGGAACGTTTCATAGTGCTGCTGGGCCAGAATGGTCGTCGGAACCAGCACGGCCACCTGTTTGCCTTCAATCGCCGCCTTAAACGCCGCTCGAACAGCCACCTCGGTTTTGCCGTAGCCGACGTCTCCGCACAGCAGCCGGTCCATCGGACGGTTCTGCTCCATATCCTTCTTGATTTCCGCAATGGCGCGAAGCTGGTCCGGCGTTTCGTCGTAAGGGAACATGTCCTCAAACTCCTGCTGCTCCGGCGTATCTTTGTCGAACCCGTATCCCGGAGCCGACTGGCGCTCAGCGTACAGCTTGATCAAGTCATCAGCGATATCCTGCACGGAAGAACGGACCTTGTTCTTTACGCGGGTCCATTCGTTGCCGCCCAGCTTGTAAATCTTCGGCTCCTTGTCCTCGGAGCCGACATATTTCTGAATGAGATCGATCTGCTCGATCGGAACGGACAGCTTATCCCCGCCCGCATACAGGATATGCATGTAATCCTTATGAATCCCGTTGATCTCGAGCGTGCCGATCCCCATATATTTCCCGATTCCGTGGTTTTGATGCACGACATAGTCGCCGACCTTAAGCTCCGTATAACTCTTGATGCGTTCGGCGTTGTCCATGCTTTTCGTCGTTTTGCGGGTTTTGCGCTGCTTCGAAGAGAACATCTCGCTCTCCGTAATGACAGCCGCATGAACGGACGGCATTTCGAAGCCGTTTTGAAGATGGCCCTCGAACATCAGCGGCTCGTCAATGCCATAGTCATTCAGCACCCGGCGCATACGCTCCATGCGCTCTGCATCGCCGGCGAGCATCATGACCTGGACGCCGGATTTCTTCCAGCGGTCCATCTCTGATTTCAATACATTCATCTGCCCGTGGAAATCCTGCATGCCGCGCGTAATGAAGTTAACGATATTCTGCGGCTGCATTCTCGGAACCTGGCGCAGGAAGATCGATATGAGCAGACATTGGTACGGATGCTGATAGATCAGCTCCTCGGTATCCAGCGATAATGGAAGATCCGGCAGCGATTTACCGTGCTGAAGCAGATGCAGGTTCCACTCCGCCTCGTCCCGTTCCAGCTGCTTGGCCGTTTCCAGCAGTCTTGCAGGCTCATCCAGCACCAAAATCGTATCCTTCGGCATGTAGTCATAGAGATGCGTCTTCTCCGGATAGAGCAGTGAAATATATTTATAGATTTCAGGGAAATAGATTCGCTCGCGCAGCAACTCTACTTCCCGATGAATTTCCTCACGCAGCCGAAGCTTGGCCTGCCGGTCGGTCATTCGCTCAAGCTGAGCCTCCAGCATCCGGGTCACCGTCTCGGCCGTACGATTCAGCCGCTCCGAATCGGCTATGATCTCCTTGCACGGTGTAATGACGACCTCCCGAACCTTATCAATCGATCGCTGATCGGCCGGGTCGAAGGTTCGGATCGAATCGATGTCCTCATCGAACAGCTCAACCCGGTACGCCATCGCCGCCGTCATCGGATAGAAGTCGATGATTCCGCCGCGAACACTCATCTCGCCGCGGCTTTCGACGCGCTCCACCCGTTCATAGCCCATCTCGATCATCCGATTCAGGAACGCATCCAGCTCGAGTGTTCCTCCGTCCTGAAGCGTAATTCGGGCATCCGCCATGACTTCCGGCGCCGGAAGCAGACGGCGCACACCGGAAAACGGCGCAACGACAATACCCCGGAAGCCTCTGGCGCAGCGGACAAGGACATCAATCCGCTGTGCTAGAGTCTCGGGGCTCGATACGGCCGATTCCGCCGCAACCAGTTCATTTGCCGGATAGAGCAGCACCTGATCCGGTGAAAGCGCCTCCTGTAAATCATCAGCGATTTTCTGGGCTGAGAACATATTATGCGTAACAACGAGCAGCGGGCGCTGCTGGTCCTGATGCAGCGCGGCCATGAGGATTTGCCTGGAGGATCCGGATAGCCCGGATATCAGCTGCTCCCTCATTCCGGTTCCTACGCCGGCCGCAATGGATTTGAAATCCGAATCCTTCGAAAATACATCAATAAGTGCTTGTAACAAAGGGGGCACCTCTCTTATGCAAAAGAAATGGATTATTCAATTTCGTTCTCACTTGCGTGCTAAGACGACAGTTGTAAAATTAAAACCGAAAAGAAGCCTTGGGCAACGCTGCCAAGGCTAACACACGGCGGCTGCCGAACAAAGCAAGCCGCCTGATGTCTTCTACCATATTTTATCTTGTACCCCATTATACGCTCATTGAAGGGGATTTGCCAAAAGACTCAGCTCCGGATGGGCCTCAAGCGCCTCCCTGCAGTGGTCGCAGGTGACCTTAACCATCACGTCGCCGTTCAAATCATACGCTATTATATCCTTGCGCTCCTCAGGGGTCAAGGAATCGAATCCGAGCTTTTCTTCCGTTATGACGCTCGAATCGATCCGGCCCTGAAAGGCTCGACAATGTCTGCAAACGTAGGTTATCGCCATCATATGCCTCCTGAAGGTCGTATATACCCTTCAGTATGCCCGGAAATCTCCCGTTTCAGACTATGATTCTGCGTGGCTATGCGTTATTGAATTTCGCCATGGTCTGCTCAAAGGTGTGATCCAGGCTGAACTCCAGTGCATCGCAGGTCATGTCCACCATGCTCTGCAGCTGCTCCCGTTCGCCCTTTGGAAATGCCCCAAGCACATAATCCACGATGGCGTAACCCGGCTCCGGTCTCGAGATGCCCATCCGGATGCGGTTAAAGGTTTGGGTCCCGGTATGCTGAATGATGGACTTGATGCCGTTATGCCCGCCCGCGCTCCCTTGATACCGGAGACGGATCCTCCCAACGGCTGTATCGAGATCATCGTAGACAACAATCATATCTTCGAGCGGCGCCTTATAATAATCCATATAGGCCCGCACCGCTTCGCCTGACAGATTCATAAAGGTCATCGGCTTGATCAGCACCGTTTTGGTACCGCCGATCATGCCCTCGGCAATGACCGATTTGCATTTGCTCTGGTTGAATTTCATGCCATGGCGCTCTGCCAGAGCATCCAGTGCCATAAACCCGACGTTATGGCGTGTTTTCTCATAAGCTGGACCGGGATTTCCCAATCCGACAATCCATTTCATCGCAGTTAATTCCTTTCACGATTAGTACTTTCTTCTTAACCTGTATTTCGAGTACAATATGAACAAAACCTATTGGTATTTATGCCCTCATAAGAAGGTGAATCGGTTTTGAGAGATTATGAACAGAAATTGACGCATCACAGCCATTTTCAATACCATATGAAGCATGGCATCCCCGTTCAAGTCTACGAGCTCGGGTGTCATGTCGACGTAGGCCTGATCACCGCCGTCGACGCTTATTTTGTCGAGCTGGAGGGAACGGTCTATAACCGCAATACGTTTACCTTTATTTCAAGACCTGGATATTGATGACACCTGCCATGAACTTGGGGGTAAATCCTTTAGAACATCGCATTTTGAAAACGGTTACTTTCCCGCTATGCGTAATATCCATGAGGTCAGGATAGCAGGCAAGGGCTACATTTCCTGCAAGCAGAAGATGTAACCCTTACGGCCAGGTTTGTTATTCTATTTCAAACAATTTACTGATGGATAATTCCTCGTGTACCCGGATAATCGCTTCTCCCATGAGCGGAGCAACAGACAGCACGGTCAGCTTGCTGCTCGGATTCGGATGTGTGATTGGAATGGTGTCGGTCACAACGACTTCCTTCAGCGGCGAGTTTTCCAAGCGTTCATGGGCAGGACCGGACAGCACCGGATGCGTACAGCAAGCATACACTTCCTTCACGCCGCCTTCCATCAGCGCATTGGCGCCGAGTACGATCGTGCCGGCAGTATCGATGATATCGTCGATCAGAATCGCGGTCTTGCCTTCGATATGTCCGATGATGTTCATCACTTCGCTGACGTTCGGCTCCGGCCGCCGCTTATCGATAATAGCCAGCGGGGCGTTCAGGAAATCAGCAAGCTTCCTTGCGCGTACGACGCCGCCATGGTCCGGGGACACGACGACAGGATTCTCGATTTGCTTCGAACGGAAATATTGGGCAAGGATCGGAACACCGAGCAAATGATCCACCGGAATATCGAAAAATCCCTGGATCTGCATCGCATGCAGGTCCATCGTAATGACGCGGTGAGCGCCGGCTTTCTCAATCAGGTTCGCCACCAACTTGGCGGTGATCGGATCACGCGAACGAGCCTTGCGGTCTTGACGGGCATATCCGTAATACGGGATGACCACGTTGATGCTCTTTGCCGATGCCCGCTTGAGCGCATCCACCATAACCAGCAGCTCCATCAAGTTATCATTCACCGGAAGGCATGTGGACTGCACAACGTAGACATGGCAGCCCCGCACGCTTTCGGAGAGCTTCACTTGAATTTCGCCGTCGCTAAAGCTGGTCGTAAGCGATTCTCCCATCGGAATGCCGATATAGTCGGCAATTTGATGGGCGAGCTTTGGATTGGAATTACACGTAAATATTTTTAATTTAGAATCAAGATAAGTCATAGAATAAAAACCCTCCGTGCTGGTTCGTTGAATTAGGCTATCCGATCACCGCTTCACGTCAATTTTAGGAAGCCGGCGTATTACGATTCCCTGTTCTTCTTGGCTTTAGCGCGCGCCCGGATCTTCTCCGCATAACCCGGCTTGTTCTCCTGACGCTGTCTTGCGATGGCCAGATCATTCTCGTCAACCGACTGGGTAATGGTCGAGCCGGCAACCACAAACGCGCCTTTGCCGACTTTGACCGGCGCAATCAAATTGACATTGCTGCCGATAAATGCGTCGTCCTCGATTTCGGTAACGGACTTATTATAACCATCATAGTTGACCGTAATCGCACCGCAGCCGATATTGACGTTTTTCCCGACCTTGGCGTCGCCGACATAGCTAAGATGCGACACTTTCGAGCCATTGTCGATCGTTGCATTCTTCACCTCGACAAAGTCGCCAACCTTCACGTCCTCACCGAGCTTGGCCCCCGGACGAAGATAAGCAAACGGGCCTACCGATGTGCGTGCT
This sequence comes from Paenibacillus lactis, assembly GCF_017873605.1. GTDB lineage: Bacteria > Bacillota > Bacilli > Paenibacillales > Paenibacillaceae > Paenibacillus_AQ > Paenibacillus_AQ lactis. The sequence goes on along the minus strand of NZ_JAGGKI010000026.1, from coordinate 22,488 downwards.
CCGACTTCTGCCTTGCTCAGCACCGATTGCTTGACGCTGGCACCGTCCGCGATGACAGAATCCTCAATATCCGAATTCGGTCCGATTACGCAGTTCTCCCCAATGACGGTATTGCCCTTCAGCACCGTTCCCGGATACAGCACCGTATCCGCTCCGATGGTCACATCTGCACCGATATACGTCGACGCCGGATCGATGATCGTAACCCCGTTCAGCATATGCATACGGTTAATGCGCTCCCGCATGAAGCCTTCGGCTTCGGAGAGGGCCAGGCGGTCATTGACGCCGATCGACTCCGCGTAATCATCGGTCTGATAAGCAAGCACGGTTTCGCCGGCTTCCTTCAGGATGCCGATGCAATCGGTCAGATAATATTCCTGCTGCGCGTTCTGGTTCGTCACTTTTTCCAGTGCAGCAAATAGCTTTTTATTATCAAAACAATAGGTACCGGTATTAATCTCAGTGACCGCATCCTCTGCAGGGCTGCAGTCCTTCTGCTCCACGATCCGCTGCACGCTGTCATCTCCGCCGCGGATGACCCGGCCGTAGCCCTTCGGGTTATCCATATGCGCCGTCAATACCGTTGCTGCCGCATTATTACTTTCATGCAGTTTCAGCAAATTTTCCAGGGTGCTTGACGTCACAAGCGGAGTGTCCCCGCAAATCACGATCGTCGAGCCTTCTTCCCCGCCAAGAAGATCCTTGGCTTGCTTCACAGCGTGGCCCGTCCCGAGCTGCTGCTCCTGTAAAACATATTCCGCTGCGTCCTGCAGGTACGTGCGAACGGCTTCAGCGCCATGTCCAACCACCACAACGCTGCGCTCACAGTTCACCTGCTGTACTGTCTGCAGTACATGTCCTACCATCGGCTTGCCACAAACAGGATGCAGCACTTTATATAGTTTGGATTTCATACGTTTGCCCTGCCCAGCGGCGAGCACAATAGCAAATCTTTTCAAGGGCCATGCCTCCTCCTCTTGAACTCACTACTGAATATATCTCATTCTACAAAAAAAGAAAAGAGAGCCACAAATATGGCTCTCTTTTCCTTGAACCCCAATTGTAAATCTTAAGCGCCTTCTTCAATCACTTCTTCTTCTGTAGCCGCACGCTCATACTCGGCCAGGACAGCCGATTGAATCTTCTCGCGGGTACCCGAAGAAATGGGATGGGCAATATCGCGGAATTCTCCGTCCGGAGTGCGTTTGCTCGGCATTGCGACAAACATTCCATTGTTTCCGTCGATGACGCGAATGTCGTGAACGACAAATTCATTATCGATGGTAATGGATGCGATTGCCTTCATTCTCCCCTCAGAGTTAACACGGCGGAGTCTGACATCCGTAATTTGCATATGTGTTCACCACCTTTTTCCATCAGAGACTTGGGTAGTATAATTCCACACAGCAAACACGAAATCCTTCTTTTTTGTCCTATAAAATGTCCTAAAATCAGGAATTTTTTTAGAATGTGATATTTTCGACAGACTTCGTGCCCATTCGGATGGAAACGCTATTATATCGACAAAAAATGCAATGTTATTTCTCGAAATAATTTCCAGGATTCACGGTAATCATTTTGGTTTTGGCATCCACGTCGCTCAATCGGGCTAGCGATATATAGTCCTGAAGAAGCCTCTCCTCGTTCTCTACTGCCCCTGACTCCACCAATACGCCCACACCTGCGACTTCGGCATTAAATTCTCCAAGCAAGTCGACCATTCCCTGAATGGTGCCTCCGGCCTTCATGAAATCATCCACGATAAGGACGCGGGAGCGCTCCTTGAGTGCCCGGCGGGACAGCGACATCGTATGGATGCTTTTATGGGAGCCGGATACATAGTTGATGCTTACGGCCGATCCTTCCGTTACTTGATGGTCCCGGCGGACTAGTACGACCGGCAGGTTAAGCTGTGCCGCGGTCGCATAAGCGAGCGGAATGCCCTTCGTTTCAACGGTCATCACCACGTCGATCTCCCGGTCGGAGAACGCGGTGGCAATAATTTTGCCCGCTTCGTTCATAAGCGATGGCTGACCGAGCAGATCGGACATGTAGAGATAGCCTCCCGGCAGAATCCGGTCGGACTGCTGCAGCTGCCTGCACAGCTCCTCGGCAAAAGCGAGGGCGTGGTCTCTGCGCAGCTTCGGAATGTATCGTACGCCTCCTGCGGCGCCGGCGAGCGTCTGGAGCTCTCCAAGCCCCTCGTTCTCAAATACGTCCTTAATGATCGCCAAGTCCTCGCTAATGGACGACTTGGCCGCACTATAACGCTCGGCGAACGTCGTCAAGGGAATCAACGTATGCGGTTCAGATAGTAAATATTGGGTCATATCGACCAATCGTTCGCTTCGTTTTAATTTTTTCACTGGGATTCCTCGCTAAATCCGAATATTATATGTTAAATATAACATCTTTGTACGTATTTATACAACTCAGATTGAAATTCTTCCCCGAAGCCGTGTCCATTTTATGCATTTCCGGTTAGCAGACGGACCGCATAAACCTCTTTGCAGAATCCCCGAAGGCCGTTATAAATGCGGGCGACTTTAGACTCCCTGGATACCAGACCGAAGACCGTCGGGCCGCTGCCGGACATTAGCGCGCCATCCGCGCCCAGCTTCAGCATGCCTTCCTTCAGCTGCTGAACCTCCGGATGCATCTTCAAGGTAACCTCCTCCAGCACGTTTCCGAGCTCTTTGCACATCTGGTGGAAGCTGCCCTGCTCGAGCGCTCCGATCATCCGCTCCGCCGACGGGTGCGCCTGGATTTGATCACTGCGCAGTCGTCCGTATACCTCTGCCGTCGATACGTTGATCGGCGGCTTCGCCACGATTACCCAGCACTGAGGCGGACTCGGGATCGGCTTCAGCACCTCGCCTCGCCCGGTAGCCAGGGCGGTTCCGCCGCTCACGCAGAAGGGCACATCGGAGCCGAGCTCAGCTCCAAGCTTAAGCAGCTCCTCTTTCGGGATATTCAACCCCCAGAGGCGGTTTAGTCCCCGCAAGGTCGCCGCCGCATCGCTGCTGCCTCCTGCCAGTCCCGCTGCTACCGGAATTTTTTTGTCAAGGTGGATATGTACACCTTTCCGCACGTCGTAGCGCTCTTTAATGAGTCTTGCTGCCTGAAAGGCCAAATTCTTCTCGTCCAGAGGGATGTAACCCGCCTGGGACGTTATGATGATGGTGTCCCGCTTCTGCTCCGACATTTCGAGCCGGTCGGCAAGGTCAATCATGGTCATGACCATTTCCACCTCATGGAACCCATCCGGGCGCTTATGGAGCACATCCAGCATCAGGTTGATTTTGGCCGGTGCTTTTTCGTATATTTTCAAGAACGTTCACCTATCCTTAGCTTTTCCCTATGCATGAACTTACCATATCCAGAGAAAAACTTCTATTGCCTCTATCTTAACAAACTCGGGCTTCGAAGTCATGGACCCGGTTTACGCCTTCCGATCTGAACAGAGAGCCCTCCGTCACCGGAGGGCTGCTTGCCGCATTCACTTACGAACAGATTAGAGATCGGATTTCTTGGCAGCCCGCTCCGCAAGCTCAATCGCGCGTTTTACCATATTGCCGGCGTCCTTCGCGCGAATGCCGCCCCAGCCTTCCTTCTCCACCGTATCGTAGAATCCAAGCTCTTTTGCCAATTCAGTCTTGAGCTGCTCTGACATGATACTGTGTCTTCTCCGGCCCATCCTAAACGCCTCCTTGGATGATTTCGTGATCATAACGGCAGTGACGAGCGCATCCTCAGCGAGCAAGCCTCGGTCCACCGGACATCTTCGAATCAGCTCGCATTATCCCTCTGCCCAGGCACCGGAAGTTTGTTCGCTGCAGAAGATCCGCTCCCGGTTAGTATGCGTACCCGGATCTCCTCTCATTCCAGGCTGTCGATGGCATCCTCTCCTGATTATGCGAAAGCCGGGCGGCAAAAGGGCCTGTCTCGGCCCCCATGATCCCTGCTTGACCCGGAACCCTCCAGGGAAAACAAAAACAGCCTCCGCTAACGAAGGCTGTTCTCTCGTGACATATCGTCATGTCGTTATGACTTGATATAGGTGATTCGCATCTGGTTGTCATCGCCGGTCACCATGATTTCCACGGTTTCGGTCAGAATATCGGCATAACTGTAAGACACGCGTTTAAAGGTCTGCTGGTCTTGATCCAGCTTAACAATGAAAACAGAAGGGTACGTTTCTTCCAAAACACCAGTACGCTCGACGGTCTTACGGCGGCCACCGTTAGCCCGAAGCGTAATTTTTTGCCCTAAATGGGCATCGAGACTGCGTTTGATTTCCAACAGCGCATTTTTAGCCATTGTCGACGACCACCTCTTTCCTTGTCCATTATACCGAACTTCCAGCATTTTGTCAAATCAAAAACATTAATTATATCAGCATCAAAAATACGTTGTCAATGTATTTTTTTCAGCCCGGCAAATCTCATTTCCATTTGCATTAATATGCGCTAAATCGACAGGCTTTATGTATTTTATTTGACAATTTTCTTCACTCTAAGGAGTAAAATAAAAAAACCCCGTGCCCGGGGTTTTTTGGGCCTTGTATTCGGTTCTTCATCATCCTTGCGTCTTCGCATTCGAATGCCTCGCCGGCAAAGCACCGCTTAGCTGACGGAAGGCGTTACTTTCAATGTCGACAAATCCTGGAGGCTCGGCAGGCCGATCCGGTAGCTGCCCCTGGTCTCAATTCCGCCTACGCCTTGACTGCCGCTGATTGTATGGTGGATTACATCATTGAGGTTGACCGTTTCCCGAACCGACGTATAGGCGGTCTTGGCGGCCACATAGACCGGGTCTAGGGCATGGATGAGAATTCTGCCCGGCGAGCTCGCAAAATTGGCTCCTGCCTGCAGCAGCGCTTCAAAATGCGACTGGCACGCTCCGGCCACGATAGCCAAGGTATCCAGGTTTCGCTCATATTGCCGGGCCACCTGGATCGCCGATACGAAGTTATGCGAATTTTTGTAGCTGTCCAGACTGTATAAATCATACGGCTGTCTTCGCTTAAGAACCCCGTCATGACCTGTAATCACGACGATATCGGGTCGAACCCGCGGAAGGAGCCGATACAACGTATCGGCCATCGCCGATTCATTCACATAATGGCCTTCCGCAGGGACCCGAAGCTGGTTATAAAGCGCCATGCTCTTCTTCAGATACTGGGGATCCCCGTCCAGATGCAGGACCTTGCCCGGAACGTCGAAATATCCTTTAGCAGCCTGCGGGCCGCCGTTATTCCTAAGGCTCTTCAGCTGCCGCTCACTTTCTTCCTGTCGGCGCTTCTGCAGGCTCTCCAGCGTCTCATTCGCCTTAATCTGTGCCTGCTTCGTTCGCTCGCTTACGGCGGGATGCGGTACCTGGATCAGGTCATCGGCGGGAGCGTCGGCCAGCAGCCGGAATTCCGTGCCTTTGATGACGATAAGATTATGCCGCAATCCTTCTACCCGGAACGTTACATCGCCGCCGTAGGATTTACGAACGACCAAGTCTCCCAAGTTCATCACAACATCACCCCTACCCTATGGTATGGGCTAATGGAGCCATTGGTTCGTCATGGCGGCAATTTTCCCTCAGGCGGCTTGCCTTGACCAGAGCAGTGTCTGATTGGATATCCTAAAGCCATGACCAGACCACACTTCGTTCCGTTCCTAACGAATCCCCGCCTCATACAGGACATTGCTCAGCCGTGCGTACTCCTCGATGCTGAGCGTCTCTCCCCTGCGCTTCGGATCGAGCCCCGCTTCCTCCAGGAGCTGCTCCAGCCGCTCGCGTCCTTCTTCGGCGAAGAACCGGCTCTTCAGGTTGTTGGCAATCGTCTTTCGCCGCTGGGCGAATGAGGCTTGAACCACCTCGAAGAAAAAGGACTCATCCTCAACCGAAACCGGAGGCTCCTCCCTTACCGCGAGCCGAATGACGGCCGATTCCACATTGGGCTGCGGGATGAACACGGTATGCGGAACGATGCAGACGAGCTTCGGCTCGCTGTAGTATTGAACTGCAATGCTGAGGCTTCCGTAATCCTTACTTCCCGGCGAAGCGGCCATCCGCTCGGCGACCTCTTTCTGAATCATGACTACAATATTCTCCAGCGGCAGCTTCTCTTCCAGCAGCTTCATCAGTATAGGGGTCGTCACGTAATACGGCAGATTGGCGACAACGCTTACCTTCCCCACCTCCGCGAAATCCTGACGGAACAGCTCGTGCAGATCCACCTTAAGGACATCTCCATGATGAACTTTAACGTTATCGTAAGGCTCCAGCACTTCCTTAAGAATCGGAATCAGGCGCTGATCGATCTCTACTGCGGTAACGGCTCCGGCCATCTGGGCAAGCTTCTCTGTTAACGCCCCGATGCCGGGACCGATCTCAAGTGCACCTTTCTCTTTATCAAGGCCGGCCGCCTCCACAATCTTGCCCAAAATATTCTGGTCGATCAGAAAATTCTGTCCCAGGCTCTTCTTAAAGGAAAAGCCATGGCGGGCAATGATCTCCTTCGTGCGTCTAGGTGTCGATATATCTTCCATCCGGTTCATATCAGCTTTGGCCTCCCTCTTCCAGCTGCGCAAGCGCCGCCAGAAACTCTTCACGCGATATTTGAAACATCGCCATACGCTTATGGAACTGCTTGGAGTTGCAATACCCGATACCCAGGACATTCCCCATGAACATTCTCCGGGCTGCAGCCTCCGGATGAGCCGTCAGCCCCGCATCGATCATATCCTCCAGGCTGATCTGACTCTCCGCCCCCTGAAATGAGGTGTGGACGCGATCCAGGGCATGCCGTATAGCCTCCGGAGATGCGTTCTCGACTCCGATATCGCCCTTGCGCGTCGCATCCGCTTCCGGTATGAAGGCGTGCTTGCAGCCGGGGACATGACGGTCGATGATCTTGCGAATCCGTTCCCCTGCATGATCGGGGTCTGTCAGGATAATAACCCCCCTGCGCTCCTTCGCGAGGGCAATACGGCGTAGCGTATGCTTATTAATAGCAGAGCCGCCGGTCTCGATCGTGTCGGCATCCACCGCACGCTTGATCGCTACCGTATCGTCCCTGCCTTCAACCACAATCACTTCTCGGATCATAACGTTCTCTCTTCCTTCCCAAAAGGACACATACCGCCTGTCCGACCGTTCTCCTTGAATCGGCATCGGCTGAAACCATGCAGCGTATTTTTTACATGAGGGCCCCAAAATGCGGCCAATACGCCGCAAAACAAAAGAAGAGGAGTTTCTCCTCTTCTTCATTATGATCTATTATAAGCTAAATTCGTTAGCATTAGAATGGCAATGTCATTAGAAAATGGGATTCATTAGTTCAAATCAGGCTTTACGGGACCGATCACATAAACGGTGCGCCCCGATTTCCGGCCAAAGTTCATGGCCGCTTTCAGCGAATCGTAATACACATCAATTTTATGTCCCTTAATCGCTCCGCCGGTATCCTCTGCACGGCGGAAGCCAATGCCTTCGATGTACACCCACCAGCCGATCGGAATGATGCTCGGATCAACCGCAATCGTCCGGCCCTCGGTAACCCGTGTTCCGGAAGCCGTGCGGGTTCCGATTCCCTCCTGCTCAGCGGAATATGCGGTCATTGAAACATTATTCAGCACTTTCTGGTATTTGAAATCGACACCCGCTCTGGAGATGACGTTATTCTCCGTCGCTTTGGCGGTGGATACCTTTCTAGTGCCCGTAAGCTTCGCTGGGGCAGACTTCACATTTGGAGTCGCTGCCGCTTGAAGCACGACAGGCTTCTCTACCTTCTTCGTGCCTACGGCAATAATTTTGTCCTTCGTCTTACGCTCGACCTCTTGCGAGACCTTCGTCTTGGATACGAGCTTGCCGTTATGGTACACCTTCTCGTAGTGATGAACGAGAACGCCCGGCTCGCCCCGCTGAATGACACGGTTATCACCGCGCTCCAGCGACGGATCCGCAGTCTTGATGACGCGGAACTCACGGTTCTCCTTCTCCGATACGGTCTGCTTCGTAACCCGAACGATTTGAATGTCCATATCACTGGTAAGCTTGGTGTCCTGTGACGGCTTTACTATATCTTCACCCTTGATCGTAATGCCAGCTTCTTTGAGTACACTATCGACCGTGTCCTGGGTCGTGAATATGGTTTTGGTGGTGCCCCCTACTGTTACTTTAACTGGGATTGCACGGTCAATGATAATCCGGTCCCCATCCTGGATCGTCCCGTTTAAAGGCATCGAGACCTGATCCTGCGGATTCAGCGTGATCGCTTGCTCATCCAGCAATTCCTGAAGCAACGATCCTCTGGTTTCTACCGTGGTTACGCGGCCATCGACCACAATTTGAACTTGCTTGCCCGATTGATCATGGATAACCAGCGATACGAGAAGTGATACCGTAACAGCCCCCATGGCGCCGAGCATCATCAATTGACGCAAATTCTCATGCTTCCATCGCAATGCGTAAGACATGCTGGATGATTGTGATTCATGGGTTTCTTCAGGTTGAAAAATGCCCACTATTCCATCCTCCTTCATAGTCCCGCCGTCTTAGGTAACGCATGAATGCCTTTGACGTGACTATAGCAGTTATTCTCGCAAGGCGTGCTGCTATCTATCTAACGCCCTGCGTCAATCCCCGTCTTCCCGTTCACCACTAGGAATCACCTCCTGTTTACCAACAGTATGACGACACCTTCTCCAATATTCAAAAATAAAAGAAGCCAGCGTGAAAGAGTACTAGAGGCTCTAACGTGGCTTCCTGATGATTGAAATCATGGAAATGGTATGCACGAGAATTCCCCTCTTACTTCGCTTACGGAGTTAGCTGTCGGGTTCGGACGTAAGAGAGACGCCCTAGATCCGGTCGCCCGCTCATGGCGAGGACCTTCACATTCACCCCAAAGACCCGATAAAGAAATCATATACGGCTCGTGCACGACAGTTTACCATGCACGGCAGTATCGGTTCCCCCGTTCCCCAGACTTCGGAGATTAAGCGAGACGGTTCATGAAATATGATCGCTGAAGTTTCAGCTTGCAAACTTGCAGCTTCTTATCACTGAAAAGATGATATCCTGTTTCCATGCAGGTTGTAAAGGAACAATCAAGCACATTTTTTGATGTAAATGGTTAAAAAATTGTAAAACAATCGTCTTTTCAGGTTAAAAAACTTTAATTAATCGCAATTCCTCACTATTTCATCGCTTTTGCTCCCGTTTTCACGAAATGCCAAATCGTTCCAGGGCATTTTTAGTGGTAATTTGGACCAGTTCATCGAAGGACATGCCTCGAATTTCGGCTGCCGTCTCGGCCACCAATTTCACATAAGCGGACTCATTTCGCTTCCCTCGGAAGGGGTGTGGTGTCAGGTAAGGCGAGTCCGTTTCAATGAGCAGACGATCGAGCGGAACCTTGGCCAGAACCTCCTTCGGCTGCTTGGCGTTTTTGAACGTAATCGGCCCGCCGAACGAAATATGAAAGCCCATATCCAGGCATAACTTGGCCGTTTCCCAGCTGCCCGAGAACGAATGCATCACGCCGCCAACCTCATGAGCCTTCTCTTCCTTCAAAATCTTCACGATATCCTCATGCGCATCACGGTTATGAATTACAATCGGCATATGGAGCTCCCGGGCCAGTCCGATTTGGCTGCGAAGCACCCGGTGCTGCACCTCCTTCGGAGACGTATCCCAATGATAATCGAGGCCGATCTCTCCGATCGCAACGACTTTCTCATGACTGCAGAGCGAAGCGATCCATTCCAGGTCGCCCTCCTCCATCGTGATCGCATCCACGGGATGCCAGCCTACCGCCGCATATATAAAATCATACGTCTCCGCCAATTTCATCGTGGTCGGAATCGTTTCGCGATTAAATCCGATATTGATCATCCGGCTAACACCGGCTTCAAGCGCCCGGGCAATCGTCTCGTCCCGGTCCTCGTCGAATTGGGGAGCATCCAGATGGGTGTGTGTGTCGAACAGCATGTTCTCTCCCACTCCTTTCTTGTCGATCCTTGATCGTATCTTATCCAGCACAATCTTTATCATTCCGTTCTATGGTTGTCCATTATCAATGCCTCGTGCGTCCGGCCTTGAACCAGGTCCATCCATGATCCAAGCCCATGGTCCATCGAATTTAACAGACTCATCCCTACCTGCGAAATAAATCCGCAACTTCGGCCGGCATCCGGTCAAGCAGCGGCTCTACCCTCTCCTCCGGGTAATATAGATAATTCCGGCCCTTATGGATCCCGCTAATGGAGCGCACGATATCGGACACCTCGGAAATTTCCCGAAGCTGGTCATGCCGGTCCAGCAGCAGAATTTGCTTCTCGTTCAGCGGCATGCCCGAATGAAACTTATCATAAGGAAGATCGGTCGGAAAATCAATCTCCACATCATATGCGGGATCAAGACCCACCTCCCGAAACGCCTGGCGGATGGCGTCGATTGTCTCCGGATTGCCGGTGTCGATTTCTATATATTTATAGAGCTTCCGATGGATGAATCGGCCGCATAATTCGCTAAGGAGCTGGTCTTGCTCGGCCGTCCATTGCAGAAACGCCGTTTGAATGAGCGCCTCATCCAGCCGCAGATACTGCTGAACGGTCAAGCGGCCTTCGAACAGAGCCGGCAGCGGTTCGATCATGAACTGAAACGCATACCCTGCTTCATAGAGCTCCTTCGCCCGGCGGAAAATCTGGCGCAGTATGATTTCCGAGCTTCTTGTTACCGGGTGGAAATACACCTGCCAGTACATTTGATATCTGGACATGAGATAATCCTCTACGGCATGCATCCCCGATTCCTTCACAACGATCCGGTCCCGGTGCGGCCGCAGCATCCGCAGAATCCGGTCGATGTCGATCGTCCCGTAATTGACGCCGGTGTAATAGGCATCGCGCAGCAAATAATCCATTCGGTCCGCATCCAGCGGACTCGTCACCAGATTCATCACGATCGGTTTGTCATACGTCTTGCGGATGACGGAAGCGACCCGCTCCGGGAAGTCCTCCCCCAGCTCCAGGAGCACCTTGTTCACGCACGTATCGCCAAGCAAGATCCGGCATGTCCAATCCTCGTGGTTCATCTGAAACGCCTCTTCTATAGAATGGGAAAATGGTCCGTGCCCGAGATCATGCAAGAGCGCTGCACATAGGGCCACTTGTCTCTCTTCCGCAGGCCAATCGGAGTATCCTTTTCGCTCGAATTGCGAGATGATTCTTCTTGTAATTTCATAGACGCCCAAGGAATGGGAGAATCGGCTGTGCTCTGCGCCATGAAACGTCAGATAGGACGTGCCCAGCTGCCTGACCCGGCGCAGCCGCTGAAATTCCGGCGTGTCGATTAACCGCCAGATAATATCATCCTGTACATGAATATAATTATGAACCGGATCTTTAAACACTTTTTCCTCTGAGATTGGCAGGCGCATCATAAATCACTCCTTAAGTCATAAATTTAGGACTTGGACTATTTTCACTTCTTTTGACATCTAATGTCGAACAATGTCGAATTAGGTAATTTGGCGCTTCCAAATCGACATATTGAAAAGTGAAGCGTTTTTTGGTTCAAAAATGGTAACTTCGTTGTAGGACAGCGGTTTATTTCACTATATTTTCGTAAATAGGTTCCGAAATCTCAAAAATATAGGTTGACTGTTTTGGGAATCGTTGGTACTATAAATAACATAAAAAATAGAACTATGTCGAATTATGACTTTTTTAAATTATGGCGAGAGGGGCATTAATAAGTTATGATGAAATCAACAGGAATTGTAAGGAAAGTCGATGAGCTTGGACGGGTCGTTATTCCAATCGAACTGCGCCGTACACTCGGCATTGGCGAGAAGGACGCTCTTGAAATTTATGTGGACGGTGAACGCATCATGCTGAAGAAGTATGAGCCTGCGTGCATCTTCTGCGGCAATGCTGAGAACGTTACGTACTTCAAAGGTAAAATCGTTTGCCATGAATGTATCTCGGAAATCCCTACACCTGTGACAAATTAAAGATATTAGTATATAATAGGTACACAATCACATTTTGTTAATTCTAACCTTTTTCATATCTCCTTGGTGCCTTCCTCGGCTATGAACCCGGCCGCAGGAAGGTCTTTTTTTATGCGCAATTTCCCGCGGTCGGCATAACGCTATGTAAATCCTCACCGCGATCATGAGGAAATGATATTGTTCGTCAGAGACGGCCTAGTTCAGATTAAATGTGCCCCGTACCAGTTGTTGACTTCGGCAGGCTGCGGGGACCACCTCTTAATCACTTGCGCAGCAGGCTACTAAAATTAATCCCCCAGCAGCGCATTATAGATATCCCGCTTCGATACGCCGCGGTCTGCCGCTGTTTTCTTCATGGCCTCCTTACGGCTCAATCCCTCCTGCTCATATCTGCCGACATGCTCCTCTAAGGAAAGCTCCTGCCACCAGGCATTCAGCTCCATCCGCTCATCCTCGGGGTTTCTGCCCTCCACCACAACGCAGTACTCGCCAAGAGGCGGATGCTCCTCAAGCCAAGATAGGCATGCTTCCACGGTTCCACGGGCAAATTCCTCATAGCGCTTGGTGAGCTCCCGGGCCAGCGTAATCTTTCGATCCCCCAGAACCTCCTTCATTAGCTCTAAGGTCTTCTTGATGCGATGCGGAGATTCATAGAAGATCAGCGTTCCCTGGGCCGATTGCAGCGCGTTTAACTGTGCCACAATGTCTTTGCGTTCCCTGGGCAAAAATCCGATAAACGTAAACCGTTCGGTTGGCAGGCCCGATGCGATTAACGCCGATAACGCGGCATTTGCTCCGGGAACGGGAATGACCGATATTCCGGCTTCAATCGCCAGTGCCACGAGGTCGGCGCCAGGGTCGGAAATCGCCGGCAGACCGGCATCGCTCACGAGCGCTACATTTTTTCCTTCTATTATATATCGTATAATTTCAGGGCCGCTTGCCGCCTTATTATGCTCATGATAACTAAACAATGGCTTGGATGGAATTTCAAAATGCGTAAGCAGTTTCCTGCTCTGTCTTGTATCCTCCGCCGCAATGATATCGCATTCCTTAAGAACGCGTACCGCCCGGTAGGTCATATCCTCCAAATTGCCGATCGGGGTTGCAACCAAAAATAACGATCCGGTGCTCCCTGCACCTGGCGATTCAAAGCTTCGCTGCAATGATATCCTCATGCTTGATCATCCTCATTCGTTCCATAATATATGTCCATAAATTCGGCGCAGTATTTCCCCTGCTCGTCATAAACGATGAGCGGCGGCCGTAGGCGAACCTCGGGCTTCCCGTCCCGTATGCCCTCGATCAGCACCATATTGGCTTCCAGATGGGCACGGGGGTGAACAAAACGGATCACCTTCGGCTCAATCCGGTATTTACTCATAAGCGTTATAATCTCGGCCAGTCGCAGCGGCTTGTGCACCATGCTCATTTTCCCGCCTTGACGAAGCAGCCTGGAGCAGGAAGCAATCACTTCCTCCAGCGTACAATGAATCTCATGTCTGGCAATGGCTTGATGCGGATTCAGCTTGATGTCGCTGCCGTTCATCGGCATATATGGAGGATTCACCGTGATCACGTCGTATGCGCCATATCCCGTCTCCTTGTATAGCTCTCTCAAGTCGCCTTCCCGGATCGTGATTTGGTGCTCAAGATCATTCATATAGACGCTTCGTCTTGCCATATCGGCCAGTCTCGGCTGTATTTCGATCCCTTCGATCGGTGCGCCTGTCCGTGTGGACAAGAGAATAGGAATCACTCCATTCCCGGTGCACATATCAAGAATCTTCCCTCTCCGCGGGATGCTGGCAAACCGTGCGAGCAGCACCGCATCCATAGAGAAGCTGAACACCTCCTCGCTTTGGATGATTCCGAGCTCATGCGTCAGCAGATCATCAATCCGCTCGGATGGATGTAAATGTACGTCCTTCAATTTCATAGTTTCAACCCTTTGGCTTGATAGTTAGGGGCACGTGTCGGGATTGAGACTCCGATCCCTTCGTGCTCATAATTTTATTTCGCTGTGTTCACCAAATGCAAGGAGCCTGAGGATCCCTTACAGTATAACCTTCAAATGCTAGAAAAAAACCGTAGGCAATATCCCTACGGCTTCTTATTTATTCAAAAATGACAAGCAGAACAGGCAATCCCCTTCCGTACGCAAATGTCCATAGTACACATTGCAGATGTGAAAGCCTTCGTGATAGAGACGGGCCAGGTTGTCGTATCCTTCCCCGACCACATCTTCCTCCTGATCCTCCTGCTCGGCACGAGGCTGAGGCATCGAGGCTACCGGGTGTTCCAATTCCGCCGGATTGACTTCCCTTTTTAATATTTTCCGGAGCTGTTCATTTTCAAGACTGAGGCGATGGTTCTCTTCCAGCAGTTCCTTGATGACCAGCTTGAGTCCACCCAGTTCACTGTGTATATGTCCCATCTGTGTTTCCAACTCTTGAATGAGCACAAAAATGTTTTTCTTCTCCAAGTCTACACCCCGAAAATAAACATTCTATTGGACTATTTAATGACCACGTCGTCCATCGGCAGTTCCTTGACCTTCCCGATTTCAAACAGCTGAACATGCACCGTCCGCTTATCCGCATTGATACCGACAACCTTGCCTTCTCCAAGCGAGGTCACGACCAGCTTCCCAACGGATGGAAGCTCCTCTTTCACGCTTTCATAATTATCATGCTCAAATTTCAGGCAGCACATCAATCTTCCGCATAGCCCGGAAATCTTGGTCGGATTGAGCGATAAGCTCTGATCCTTCGCCATCTTAATGGATACCGGCTCAAAATCACCAAGCCATGAGGAACAGCACAGTACGCGACCGCAAGGTCCAAGGCCGCCCAGCATTTTGGCTTCGTCCCGGACTCCGATCTGACGAAGCTCGATTCGGGTCCGGAAGATGCTGGCCAGGTCCTTCACCAGCTCTCGGAAATCCACGCGGCCTTCGGCCGTGAAGTAGAAAATGATTTTGTTCCGGTCGAAAGTAAATTCTACATCGACCAGCTTCATTTTCAGTCCGTGGTCCCGAATTTTATTTAAACAGGTGGTGAATGCATCCTTCGCAGCCTGCTTGTTCTCCTCAACCACACGGGCATCCGAGTCGCCGGCGATGCGAATGACCTTCTTCAGTGGAAGAACAACGTCAGCTTCACCTACCTCCTTCTTTCCTATCACAACTTGACCATACTCAATCCCCCGGGCCGTCTCCACAATGACGGATTGCTCCTTCTCTACGGGTAGATCCAGCGGATCGAAGTAATATATTTTGCCCGCTTTCTTAAAGCGGACACCCACTACACTGTACAAAAATAAACCCCCTTGTGCCTGTACATATTGGCCATCCTTCGGGCCTGGGGGTGTGCTCACGCCGGAGTGTTACCGCCCAAACCCATCAATAGCTGCTCTACACAGAGCTGTCCATTGACATTATAGCGTAACTTCTTCTGACACTCTGCGGCCAAATCCATATAGGACACCCACTGTGCTGTGCTGCGGGCTGACGCATGACCAGAGATATACTCCGCCTGATCTATGAAAACGAGAGACTCTTTCCTTCCGTACAGAACATGAATCATGTCCTTAAACCATAAATGAAACAAACTGAACAGAACGTCCAGATGATCGGAGAGTTCGGTTTTGAACACTTTCTGGCTCGCGGTAATCATCGCGGGGCCGGTTCGGTTCAAAGACTCCTTCCCTAATTGTAACACTACGTTTCTAATTTCTGCAAACCAATTCTCATTCAATATTTTCCTGCATCCGTCAAGTCCTGAAGCCAGGTGAACGGCACAGCGCACGAGGGCTGCCGGATATCCTTCCCCTACCAGCGCCTGCTCCATCATCTGCGGAGAAAGCGAGCGGAACGGCACCGTCTGGACCCTCGATTGAATGGTCGGCAGCAGCGCTTGTCCATTCTCCGCAATAAGGATGGCTACCGCAGGCGATTGCGGCTCCTCCAGAAATTTGAGAAGGCTGTTGGCAGCCTGGGTCGTCATTTTCTCCGCATGGTCGATAATGTACACCTTCGGATTGCGGTTCTCGGAGCGGTATGAGAAGATGCGCTGCAATTCGCGGATCTGATCGATCTTGATGCTGGCGCCATCCGGCTCAATCATCGTCAAATCCGGGTGGTTGCCGTGCTCGACCTTCCGGCATTCCAGACATTGTCCGCAGGCATCATCCTCAAGCTCCGTACAAAACAATGCCTTGGCAAACACAAGCGCCGTCTGCAGCTGTCCGGCGCCAGCCGGCCCGCTGAACAGATAGGCATGGCTGACCGCGTGCTTGCGCAGAGCGTTTTGCAGCAGCTGCTTGGCCGCCTCCTGGCCTATAATATGATTAAAAGACATAAGTCCTCTCTTTCCTGCTTCATTCACTTCGTTCTCTATCATCTTATGAACCTGCTGCATAAATAAAATCTAATAACAAAGCCATAATGCCATAATGCTAAATAACCATTAAACCTATGAACCAAAAAGATCATCAAGCCTACGAACTTAAAAAGTTGGCCCAGGGGCATCCCAATCCCATGCGGACAAATGCTCCTTAAGCCGTTAAAATACGAGATTAATCAGCATACCGCGGATTTCCCCGACCTTATTCAGCAGATCGATCCTTCCCTGCTCGGTATCCAGTAGTTCATCGGCCATCTCAAGCAGCGCCGAATCGATCTCATCGATCACATTATATCGCTTGCCGCGTCCCCGCCGGTCCCAGCCTCGGGTTTCCTTCATTTTCACCCCGCGCCGGACCGTCTCCTCCAGGAAACGCCGAACCATCAATTTATACGCTTTAAGCTCCCGAACGGTCATCGATTTGGCTAATCGGTCACCCTGGAGCGCAATCTCACGCATTTGGCGGCTCAGCTCCTCATGCGTAGCCCGTTCCCCTTGCTGCTGCATCATATCCGAGAACGATCGCTGCTGGACCGGTCTGCTGCTGTTATCGGGGGCAGGAATTCCACTATTCAAGGGCCGAAAGCCCGGATTGATCTTCATCCGAATACACCGCCTTTAGATTTGAAGCCCCCGTTGCAAACGGAGGCGCCGTAGGAAACTCTATTCATGCATGCTTGCCCCGGCATGCATTTTAATCGCAAATGAGACGCTTCGGGTCGGCCATTCCCATGCTTCGCCATAAGAACCAACCTGCCCCCTGCAGCCCCGCTTGCGTCATGCCTTGCTTCATTTCAAGCAGGATCAGCGCCAGCACCTGACGTGAACGTACCTTGAATCGGTCAACTTGTCAAGCCATTTACTTGATTTAACAGGTATCGGGGCGCTGACCGCTTCTATCACAATGAACCCGCCTCTAACAGGCGTCCCTATTCCATTATTCTGCGATTTACGGTAACTATTTTTATTATGATACAGAAGGAATTCAGACTGGCAGCATGGCTGTGCTTCTCCATTTTGTCGGAGACGTTCCCATATCCCAATAAAAACATCCGTTACTTGCAATCCGCAAAATGTCGTGGATCTATTCTTAGAAATGCTCGAATCTTTCTACTGGAAGCACAAACACGGTAGCGCCGCCCACCTGAACCTCGACCGGAAGCGGCAGATACGAGTCGGTCGTGCCACTCATAGGGGTTACCGGTGTGACCAGCTGCTCGCGAACCTTGCAGCTTGTGCGGATGACGCTAAGCACGCTTTCGACCTGTGAATCGTCTACCCCGATCATAAAGGTGGTATTCCCCGCCTTCAAGAAACCGCCCGTGCTCGCAAGCTTCGTGGCCCGGAAATTGGCTTTGACCAATGCGGCGGAAAGACGGTTGCTATCCTTATCCTGCACAATCGCAACAATCAATTTCATGGTAAACCCTCCTTATTAATTTTGGGCATTTTCGCCCTAACACTATTATTTGACAAACAACCTCAAAAATCCTTTAATATCGCGTCTTCTACGTATTTGATCATCTCGCGCTCCACCTGATCCGGCGTTTTGGAAGCATCTACAATTCGGATTCTTTCCTTGTTGTTTTCCGCCACAAGCATATAGCCTTCCCTAACCTTGCCGTGAAATGCCATGCTTTCCATGTCAAGACGGTTCTTTTCCCGCTCGGCATTGGCCTCGATTCTGGACATCCCGATCTCCGGTTCGATATCGAACAGCAGCGTGAGGTCAGGCATTCGGCCTTCAACCGCAAATCGGTTAATGCTCCATACCTCCTCCATGCCGAGGCCGCGGGCATACCCTTGGTAAACCAGGCTGCTGTCGACAAACCGGTCGCACAGTACGGTCACTCCTTCCCTCAGTGCCGGTTCTACCTTCTCCACCAGATGCTGTCGGCGGGCAGCCGCATACAGCAGTGCCTCCGTCCGGGCATCCATGGAAGTATGCTGCGGGTCGAGAATAATGGAGCGGATCTTTTCCGCGATCTCGATCCCCCCGGGCTCCCTGGTAATCAGATAGGGAATCGAGCGACCCTGCATATAAGCGGCCAGCCTGCCCATCATCGTTGTTTTGCCGGACCCATCCCCTCCTTCAAGTGTGATAAATAGTGGTCTGCGATTATTCATAATGATCCTGCTTTCATAAAAAAATATGTTAAGTGGTACATGGGTTGCTTTTCGCGAGGCGGAGGCTCAATCTACTGGGAGAGCCGCCCCCTCCCGTCTAAATACGACGATTGTAGCCAGGGATGAATCTGCGATGCCCTGGCATTTCGCTCCCGCATCTCTTAGTTCGGCCAATCTCCGCGCCATCCCCTCTGTGATGACCTCACCGGGATAGAGGATCGGAATCCCTGGGGGATACGGAATCACCATCTCGGCCGCCGTCCTCCCTGCGCAAAGCTCTACTGGCATCGGCTCGATACGCCCCTCATCCATAGGCTTCAACGAGAAGCGGATCGGATGGGAATACGGAGCTTCCATGTCCCAATTGTTCCACGTGGAAACATTGGATTGGGAGCATACTTCTTGTAACAACAGGTTGTCACTCGTGCCGAGGGCGGCATCGGTCCGGGCGCCCGGCTCATAATGCTTCATGAAATCTCCCCGCCCCTTCAGCATCCGAATCAGCTCTTCCTTGGACTGCGCCGGCTTCCCTTTTGGGGCTTCCCCGGCTATGTGCGGTTTCTTCGAGGACGTCTCCTCTTGCTCTACAATATGCACAAGTGCCCATAAGACGTGATTGCTATCTTCGAGCGTCGAGCCGAGCGTGAACAGCAAGACGACGCGCTGCTCGTCGCTCATCTCCGGCACACAGCCGCGCTCCTCCAGCGCGCGCTGCAGTGCGTAGCCGCTCAGGGCCCCGGTGCGGTCATAAATGACCGCCTTGAACGGGTCCTGGCGGGTATAGGCCGCCGCTTCAGCCTGCGGCGGCGCTTGTCCGCCGGCCGCGGCCGTGCCGGCGGCGGGGCTCCCGGGCTGCGGCGGCTGCAGCAGCCCGAAGCGCGGCAGCTTCGCGAGGCCCCGCCGGAAGGCCTTCACGGCGGCGAGCCCCGCCGTGAATACGCCTGCGCCCTGCGTATGCAGCAGGCGCCGCGCCAGGTCAAGCGATGCCATGATGGGGTAAGAAGGGCTGGAGCTCTGTACCATTGCCAGCCGCTGGCGTAATAGACGCCGGTTAATCCGCTCACCCTGCACATGCAGCATCGCCCCCATCGTCATGGCAGCCAGCATTTTGTGCGTGGATTGAACTACGCCGTCCGCCCCACAGGAGAGCGCACTGGCTGGCAGCTGCGGATGCTGCCCATAGTGAGCGCCATGCGCTTCGTCCACCAGCAGCGGAATCCCATGATCATGGCATAAGTCCGCTAGCGGCGTAATATCGCTTCCCATCCCGTAGTAATTCGGCATCGTGATCAAGGCTGCCTTAGCCCCGGGATAGGCCGCCAGCGCCTTCCTCAGCGTTTCTGGCGAAGGGGCGACGGCAAGCCCGCTAGGCTCGTCCATTCCCGGCTGAAGAAAAACCGCCCGCGCTCCGGCCAGCATCAGACCATGGAGCACCGATTTATGTACGTTCCGCTGCACCAGAATGATATCGCCGGGCTCCTCGCATACCGTCAGAATAAGCGCAACATTTCCGCTCGTGCTGCCTCCGACAAGAAAATAACTCTCCTCCGCACCAAAGCAGTCTGCCGCCAGCTCCTGCGCTTCCCGAATCACCCCATTCGGGTGAAATAAATCGTCTGTCCCGGTAATTTCCGTCACATCGATCTGCATCGCTGCCTGCAGCTTCTCAGCATATTTCGAGTCCAAACCATAGGCTCTGCCGTTCTTATGACCGGGCACATGAAACGATGAGGCTCCACGAAGCCGATATTGTGTTAATGCCTCCATGAGCGGAGCACGATCTTTATGTGTAGTCATCGACATATCCCTTCAGATTCCATTCTCTAACCTATTTTAACGTATATTGAAACCTTCGCCTACGGTTAATGCCCACATTCCCTTATTCCCTTATTCCCTTGCCCAACAAAAAAAGGCCTATCGCTAAGGCCCTATACGCGTTCCTTCTATGCATTCTTAGGCATCGCAATCTGCTTTAACTGCCGGATAAAAAAATGATATTTGGCATCCTCCGCACTGGTATGCACGATTTCCGATTCGCATTCCTCGCAAACGAATTGCGATAAAATCGTAATGCCTTCCGTCTTCGACTGGTTGCATATAATACAGACGCGTTCGGTCAGCTCTTCCATTGCCATCCCACCTTGATCCTTTTACTATTAGTATGACACAGTTTCTATTATTTTAAACCTTTTCATAGGATATCTTTATACGCTTTATGATATGTGTCCCACGAATGCCCGGTGTCTGTACCGCATTTTTTTCGCTTAATAAAAATATGAATTTGTCCGATAAATATCATAAACGCCGATTTTCGGCCGATCTATCGAATGTTGATCTATGAAAAGGGGGACGGCATCGCGCCATGGCAGAACCACACGGTCAAGCCACCTTTTATCAATACCGGCTTATTAAAAAAATCCAAGTATCCAAACCACTGCTCATCCCTTACTTGATTCTGCCCTTAATCGCTGCAGCAGCCGGGATATGGACGTTGTCCCCGTACATCCTGTTGTATTTCTTGATCGCCTTCCCTGTCATCCTATGGATTCAGTATGTCATCGGGCATACCACGCTCCTGCTGCTCGGCCCTGATTACCGAAAACGATGGCGTTTCCGGGTTAAGCTTCCTTGGCTGGGATACACGCCGGAACAGCACATCAGCCGCCGTATATTTAGCAAAGTGCATATATACACGGGATTCGTCGGACTTTCCTTATGTGTCATCATGGCCCTGTGGTTGCCGATTCCGTTTACGGCCTCGCTTGTTTTTTGGCATGTGTGGCTTCTTCTGCCCCGATTCACCATTCTAATGCGGTTCGCTTCCCTGCCGAAGGATGGCATGATCAAGCTGAACGATCAGGACATCGCCTACTACAGGCAATGAACGGGCCCGTATATCATGAAGGGATCGGATCCGCTCGTCCATTCTGTGATTGTCTGAATAGGCCTTCTACGAGAAAAATAAGAGCTGCTCTCAGCCCTAAGCATTTAAGAAATCGCGCATACATAAATAAAGACCTCATTCCGAAGCCGAATGAGGTCTTTATTTATTCGTTTTATTACCTTCCAAGCCTTGAATCACTTGTTTCTTCATTTGAGTGGGAACCGTAATGATCAAATAACCGTCATGAACCGTAAGATGGACGATGTTCTTTCCTTTTTCAAAAACCAAGGAAGAGCCGTTTTCCTCCACTTCCTTCTGCGTCCAGCCCCAGGACTCGATTTCTTTCAAATAGGGCTCCGGAATATTTTCGTCTTCTTTCAAACCAGGAAGAGCATAGCGTACATAGTCCAAGTCGCTATTGCCCGTTGTTTGTTCCGTTTTATTGGCTTCTTTCGGGACGGGGAACGACTTTACATTGGCCGCACCGTCAAAGGACTTCCAGCTTGGTTCTGCGGATGCCCCGCAACCCGATCCGATTAATAAAATCGTACCCGCGCATATGATTTCTGCAACATGCAGGCCTTTTCTACGCAACATGATTGTCCTCCTTTCCTCCACAATAACCGTCTCCAGTTGAGTATTCAAGGTTGCTTGGTTAATGGAGAACCTCCCCAATCAGGCCTTACTACCTATGGCCTGCATAAATCGGTAATGAACTACCCACGAATGACTAATTCTATTATACTGATTTTCTGTAGTGTAACGGTAACAAAATCTTCATCTGTTTATGTCAAAGTAATCGTCATGTTATATAACAGCTTTAAGGGCGTTGACAGCTGGAAGGGGCTGAACAACCGCACGCAGTCTAATGTACTGTTATCACTAACACGCTGGCCAGGATACAGGAATAGGTTCGGTAACAAAAATAAAAACCACCATCGATTACATCGACAGTGGTTTTTCGCTTGGCGGCGTCCTACTCTCCCGGGACCCTTCGGTCCAAGTACCATCGGCGCTGGAAGGCTTAACGGTCGTGTTCGGTATGGGAACGCGTG
>NZ_JAGGKI010000025.1 GCF_017873605.1 Paenibacillus lactis | reverse complement strand
TATGTCTTTCTTATTTCGCCCATGGAAAAAATCCCCTCCAAAGTAGACTTTAATGCGCTTTTTACACACTGTCTACTTAAAGGGGATAATATCAATATCGGGGCCTGTATGCTATAATTTGGAATGTACGACATTCGGCTAATAAGGGCGGTCGGCTAGTCTCCCGGACGGGAGGTGATGCCATGACAGTGTATGAAGCGATGAGCTTAATGCTTACCTTCGGGACGTTAATCGTCGCATTGTTATCGTTTAATAAGCGAAAATAGACCGCCCGTCGCAAGGTTACGGTCTATTTTCTGACTGAAGACTTGCAGCCGACCACTCTTTTAGCGGTTGTTGTGCAGAGGGATCGTGTTACAGCACGGTCCCTTATTTATTCTTATCTTATCATACCCGTTTTTAGTCCTCAATGATCAGAGCTTATTTTCAGGTGATCATCAGCATTCCTAGAACAAGAAGAAAGCTGCCCCAATAGCCATCGTCATGGCAATGGAACAGCTCCTCTGTCTATTATTGTTTATCTTCAAAAATCAGCTTCTACGGTATTTCATCGTTCGCTCATCCTCGATCACGCCGCCCCAGTTCATCCCGAAAGCAAAGTCATATACATGCTTCTCCGAATCGACATGGCATTCCATATCGTGCGCGACATCTTCCAACTGCTCTTCGACGGTGCGCATATGGGCGGGCATTTGCATCGGCAGCAGACCGGACGGCTCCGCTGCTCCCGTCAATACCTCCATCATCGCCTGATCCTGAACGCCGAAGTTCGCCAGAATGGCGTCCACTTCCGCTTCAAATTCCGAAACGACCGTGGGGTTGCACAACAGCATGGAGACGATGACGGGTTTGCCTTTCATTTTCTCCTTCGTCTCCAGCACCATGTTTAAATCCGTCGTATTATGCGGAATGACGGTTTTTCCTTTATAAGAACGATTTCGCGGCTCATTCCCGTGTTCGTCGCCGGCCAGGCTGATTTCCCGTGCATGCTCCGCCGTATACGGCTTGTACTGCAGGCTGATCGGCACATAACCGTTCCCGCCCCGCTCCTCGTCCTCTTGGCTGTAGCCGGTGCCGGACTTCGGTGATGTGATAAAGACAAGGCCGAATTCCGCTTCGTCCGGTTGGTCGGTGACTTCGAAATATTTCGAGACAACCTCCAGGTTGACCGGATAATCATAGCTCTCCGGCGTCGGATTGCCGAACCAGTCTTTTCCCGGCGGAAGAAAACGTTTCGGGATGTAAACCTTGCTTTTCGCGCGAAGCGGGAGCACCCCGTTTTTGTTTTTGAGCATGACGATCGATTTAAGCTGTGCTTCGTAACCTTCCCGCATAAATTCGGGGTTCCCGACCAGTGTGGCGCTCTCCTGTGGGTCGAGGTACGGATTTTCAAACAAGCCGAGGCGGAACATATTTTTCAGCAGCCGGACGGCCGATTGCTCGAAGCGTTCCCGCATATAGGCTTCACCGTGCTCGCGAACCCCGATCTTGTAAGCCTCCAGCACCGGCTCGATCTCATTATTGCCGCCGAATTGGTCAACGCCAGCCATTTGCAGCTTGTAGTGGCGCTCGCCCACGGTCAAATCCTCCACGCCCCATGGTTTTCCGCTCAGAAAAGAATCCTTGGGACCGGAGACGTCGGCCGTGATCATCCAGTCCGTGCATACGACGCCGTCATACCCGTATTTCCCGCGCAGCAAATCCCGAATCAGGTACGAGTTATAGGAGTTGCCGACATTTTCGCCGTTTACGGTGTCCTGGCCGAGGGAGATCGTGTAATACGGCATGACGGCTGACGCCTTCCCTGTTTTGCCGTCCAGCTTGAATGCCCCTTCAGTAAAAGGTACCAAATGCTCGTCAAAGTTGTTGCCCGGATACACCGCATACTTCCCGCAGCTGTAATGGGCGTCCCTTCCGGCCTCGCCCGAGCCTCCTCCCGGCCAATGCTTCACCATCGCATTCACGCTGTCGTAACCCCAACCGTCGGCGATTTCCCGTTCGCCTTCGGAAGTCTGGAAGCCGTCGACATAAGCGCGGGCCATATCGGCGGCGAGCTTCGAATCTTCGCCGAACGTGCCGTTAAACCGGAACCAGCGCGGCTCCGTGGCGATATCGATTTGCGGAGACAGGGCGGTTGCCAGCCCTAACGCGCGATATTCCCGGGAAGCGATCATCCCGAACTTCTTCGTGATCTCCGGATCGAAGGTCGCCGCTAGGCCCAGCGTCTCGGGCCACATGGAGATATGGCCGCCCGCACCCGCGTTGAATTCGGAGCTTGAATCCGAAGCGTGCCGGGGATCGGAGCTGTTGTTCGCCGGAATCCCGAGACCGGTGCCTTCGGCAAACGCCTGGATTTTATTGTTCCAGCGCGCCGCGACCTCCGGGCTTTCCACCGTGGTTACAAGCACGTGCCGCACATGGTCTTTGGTCAAAAATGCGATCTGCTCATCGGTCAGTTCCCAGGGCTTCGCTCCGCTCTCCTCATACGTCTTCCCGCCGTACGTGCCTGCAAACCAGCCGCTACTGAGCGCGGGAATCGACTGATGGCGGCTGTACAGCATCAGGCCGGCAATCTGCTCGACCGTCATTTTCGAGGCCAGGTCTTTCGCCCGCTCCTCCGGCGTCAGCCGCCAGTCCTCATAGTTGTCCAGCTTGCCGTCACGGCTTAAATCCTTGAAGAACAAGCCGTCCTGCTCGATGATGCCCACGCCCGATTCCTCGCTGTAGCCCAGCGTGGGGCCGCCGGGATTTTGTACATATCGAACGGTTTCTTCTGTCTTATTAATCGTATCTAAAGTATGGTTTCTCATGTTCGCTCTCCCCGATTCTCTTTATTTTTATCCGAGTGTTACGTTCAGTTTATGTTGCCTGCCGCAAGGCCGATGCCTGCCGTTTCAGCTCCGTTCTCCGTAGCTACGGGTTCGCCTACTTCCGGCAGCGGCTTGATGGAGATCATGCCGATTGCCGTGAATATGGCTAGGACGAGGTAGAAGAACGTCCAGCCGCCAAGTCCAATCGACGTGCCTGCGCTTAACAGAAGCGGCGCAATTGCCGGAACGATCGATTGCGGCAAGGCGTTTGCCACGTTCATGATGCCGAAGTCCTTGGCCGAATCTTCTTTACGCGGCAGAATGCGCGCCACCAAAGCCATATCGACGGCGGAAAAACAGCCGAAGCCGAGACCAAGCACCGCGGATGCGATGACATAAGCCGTGTAATTCGGAACAAACGCGAATACCAGAATGGCAATCACCATAACGAATGCAGACACATACAAGAACGGTTTTTGCTTTCTGAATTTATCCGACAACATCCCGCCGAATATACTGGTCAGCGCCATGGCTATCGTGGAAATAATGTTCACGGTAGCCACGCTGGACGTAGCCTGGGCTTCCGTGTAACCCATCCGGTTGACGAGCATCACCGTGAGGTAAAGGCTGCTGCAGTATCCCATCATCATCAGAAATTTCGAAGCGACCGCCCAGGAAAACGCCGGGAACCGCCGCGGGCTAGGGTAAATTTTGCTCAGCTTTTCGCCAAGCGGCACGGCCGTGTTATGCTCGCGGATAATTTCCACTTTTCCTTCTTGAATCAGGAACAGGCTGATCATCGGACCTACGATGCCGATCGCAGCGATAAGCGTCCATTTCGCGGCCGAGGAGACACCAGGCAACAAGGTCATCAATACCATCCCGACTACGATTCCGAGCGGTAAGGACATGCCGAGCAGACCGGAAATCGTGCCTTGTTTTTCTTCTTTCACCTGGTCGGGAATGAGCGCCGTGTACGCCGCCATCCCAAAGTTGAAGAACAGCTGCGCAACCGCCCAGCCTATGATGATGAGCCATAACGAGGATGTCCAGCCAATCATTAGCAGCGCGGCGCTGCCGACCAAGGGGCCGAGCAATATCCAAGTGCGCCGGCGTCCGAATCGGTTAATCGTCCGATCGCTGATCGCACCGCCCAAAGGGTTTCCGATCAAGGCGAAGAAAGCGCCGATTCCGGCCACGAGGCCATAAGACGACGTATATCCATTCGGATCGATCTCGATCATCTTGAATGTCAACAGCAGTGTCGCCGGCGTCATGAGAGCGACCATCATCAGGCCGTAGCCTAACATCACGCCGAAAGTCAATCGGCCAAAAGGGGTTTTGACCTGTCCTTTTACTTTAGCTCCAGCCATTTATATAACCTCCTGTTATCATGAAAACGATTACAATAAAATTATAAAAGAAACCGCCTTCATGAAGACAGGCGGTTGTTTACAGACTTATAGGGCAATTTTTAACCTCGTTATGAAAGCGTTTAAATCATCCCTTCCGAATGGCTTAAAAATTGACACAGCTTGCGCTGCCGCTTATACCAGCGGCGTTAATTCAATCAGCTGCACCTCATGCGGTTTCAAGGTGGAGCCAATCACCGTCCCGTTCTCCAGGTTCAAGACTTGAACCTGTCTTAACGGGGAGCTCTGCTTCAGATAAGCGATATCCTCAGCCGTCAATGAGTCCGGTGCCCCCATTTCCACCCATTTGTCGTAGCTGCTGCCGTGCTTGCGGGTGATCGTTTGGCTAACCATGCGGTACGCGCCATGAGGTAACCCGCTAAGCGCGATGTCGATTTTTAAGATTTTCTCTTCCTTGAATCCGTTATACCTGTGTGTTTCATCTATAAACGAAGTGTCGCCGAGAGCATAAAGATCATCATAATGAACGTAATTATACGTCATGATTTGAATGGTATCTCCACGGGCAGCCACGATATATCCGTCCCCGCGGGCAATCAGCGCCTCCCCCAGCTTACCTAGCAGCCCGTACGCATGCATGGCCGGCTTCGGGATCCCATATTGGGCGATCAGCCCAAGTCCTCCGTGAAACAAACGCGGTGACGGGAACGTTTCCTCGATGTTGTCGCTCAGCACCCAGTAACCGAAACCGTCGATGGCATCGAGGTTATCGAGGATATTTTTGGCGATATAGGCTGCCTTGTATAAGGTATCGTTCGTCAATTCGCGGTGATAGGCGGTCGAATTCCATTCCGTCATATAAACCTCGCGGCCGGATAATCCCTGGTCAGCTAACAGCTGCAGCTCGATCGCAAGTCTATCCTTAAGAAAATCCGGATTCGGCGAAATCCCTCCGAATTTCTCCAGCAGCTTCCGGTACAGATCTTCGTCCTGCTTGAGCTCCGCTTCCTCCTGTTGTATTCGTTTTTCGATTTCTTCATGCGGATAAAAATGCAGCGGAATGAAGTCGGGAAGACAATCGTGCTTGCGGCAAAACGCGAAGAAATTCGTCGCCGTAACCGGCGAAGTCACGGTAATGATCCGGCCGGGCGCGCCGATCTTCAGTCCTGCGGATAACCGTTTCATGGTTCTGTAGGTGGCCAGGTACAGCTCATGATATTCCTGAACGGATCCGGGCCAAAATACGTTTAATTCCGGCTCGTTCCAGAACTCGAATCTCCAGCTCTCGACCTCCGCCGCACCGTAACGGTTCATGCAGTGGCGAAGGAAGCTGTCGATAAGCCCGCACCATTTATCCAGCGACTTCGGTGGGCTCGTAAAGCTGGCTCTGTAGAACACCGTCTTCCCGGGATCGGATGCCAGCGCGGAGGGCATGAATCCCAGCTCCACGAACGGCTTCAAGCCAATCGACAGCATAAAATCGAACAGCTGGTCCACCAGCTTGAAATTGTAGCGCGGCCGCCCATCCTCGTCTTCATCATATACCATCATCCCATCGTCAAAAATCCCGTGAAAGCGCAAATACCGAAACGGACAATTTTGCTGGACATAAATCAGCTGTTGTTGTACGTCGGCATGCAGCCCTTCCTGCGCTTTCCCGATCGTGATGAGATTTTTCCACGTATGCTTCAGCTTTCTTCCCGGAGCGGACGCGTTCACCTCATAGGTCTTCGTTTCGATTGCCTGGATCGTTTCAACCTCCAACGATTCGGTCCGCCGCAAATACTGACGGATGATCCCCAGTGCGCTGGATTGATTAAACTGAAGATAATTCGAAGAGATGTCTTGCTTTTTGGCTTCCGTTTCCCGGTCAGGCCGATACTGTTTACGGTATTCGTGAGGGGTCATACGGTATTTGTTTTTGAACGCGGTGTAAAACGATTTGGCGTTGGGAAATCCGTGGCTTAATGCCAGATCGGCAATCGGGAGGTCCTCATGACGAAGCAGCTCCTCCACCGCGTTCTTCAACCGAATGCTTGTCAGATAGGATTGGAAGTTAAGCCCGATATTTTCGCTGAAAAATTTGGAAAGATACGGTACGGACAGAAATTCTTGTTTGGCGATCGATTGCAGGGTGATCGGTTCATTATAATGCTCGTCGATATAATTGATAATACGGAGCATGCGCTCCATGTATTTCTCGTTGATCGCGCCGCCGGTTTCGGAGGATTTGAACTGCTTAATGAGCATGGAAAACACGGCCAGCATGCGGATGCCCATATCCAGCTCGTACGCCTCTCCTTTTTTCTGCTTCAGCTCGACCATCTCTGCCAGCATCTGGCGGATTCGGTCCAACCCGCTTTTCTGTTCCGGCCGGACCGCGGAAGAATTGCACTCGAACTGAATGTCCTCAATGCCTTTAATGTTTTCTTTCAGAAACACCATAGGTATCAGGAACGTGGCGATAATGTTCATGTCCAGGCCAATGACCTCATGGACATGGCTGGAATTGATCACAAATACATCGCCTTCCGTTATCGTGTGGCGCTCGTTTCCGACGGTGACTTCCAGATTGCCGGACAGCACGAATATGATCTCCACGCTGTTATGCCAATGGCTCGGCACGTAGTTTACCCTGTGCAGCGATACATCGAACGGCAGATCGTCCGCTGTCTCCACCAATTCAAAGATGGACGTTTTCAAAGATGTCCCCCCAGACAAAGATTGCGTATCTTTTTTGTACTATCGTCCATTATACAAAATAGTATGCTTTATGATCTAAGCGCATTGTAGAAACGCGGCATTATCCCAACCGCCAAACCTCCAAACAAAACAAAATGACCCTAATCGAAGTCTAAAGACCGCGACCAGGGCATCCTGCTGCACTGTATTAAGCAATACGTTTATTTTGTATTTTCTTTTTCGCCTTTTTCAGCGTAGCTCATATCGCCTACGGATTCGATCTTATACGTACCGTCCTTGTAAATAATCTTCGTTACACTCGCATTTTCAAGACCCGCAGGTGGAACTTGGCTGGGATCAATCGTTTGAAGGAGAGCGCTAATCGATAAGCCATGAGAAACGATAAGCACGTTGCCGCCGCCGTTTTCGGCCGTTTTTTCGCTGATTTCATCCAGGGCCGTTCTCAAGCGGGTGGAAATCGCTTCCCAATCCTCGGCCTGTCCGGTCTCATCCGAGGCGGCAATCGTGTCGGCAACCTTTCCCATACTAGACTTCATATCCAGCTGTTTCATATCGGTAATCCCTAACCCCTGCAAAATCACGTTCCACATATTCGCGTTTAAATCCCCTTCGTACTTGCCGAAATTCCATTCCCGCAGATCCTTGTCGGTCGTAAGCTTCACATCGGCTTGTCCGCTCTCTTCAAGGACGAGGTTCGCCGTTTCGATTGCCCGGCCGCTGTCACTGCTGTATGCGGCAGCGAATGGAATCCCCTTCAATCCTTTTCCAAGCTGTCTGGCAACCGTGACACCGGGCTCCGTCAGCGGCGAATCGGCCCAGCCTTGCACGCGGTCGCTGGTGTTCAGCATCGTTTTGCCGTGCCTTGTAATATACAAAGTGACCGTGTTGTCCTTGCTTGCAGCCTGATCCGAGCCGCACGCCGCCAGTGAAATGACAAGAGATGAAAGAACGATAAGCAAAAGTACATTTCGAAGTTTACCCATACCCTATTCCCCCTAAGTAATATCTTTTTCAAGTGAAAGGAAGCTTAACGACGGAAATACAAATGTAATCGGAAAGCGCTTCCAACTATAATTATAAAAAGAAACGCCGTCTCCGGAGAGACAGCGGTTTATCGTTATTTGCGTCATCAATTAATTAAAAATTTCAATATTATTGGGTGGTTCCAATATAAGAGATTAAATAATGACCCATACGATCTTTTCATTCCATTGAGGTCCCTTGGGTAAGGGCCTTGTGTCTGCACAGAAGCCAAGAGGGTTATCTCATCCATTACAATAAATGAAAATAGACCGCCCGTACCCGTAGCAAGGTAATCGGTCTATTTCCGTGTTGTCTTGCAGCCGAACGCTCTTTTAGCGGTTGTTGTGCAGGGGATCGTGTTACAGCACGGTCCCTTATTTATTCTTATCATATCCTACCCGGTTTTAGTCCTCAACGATCAGAGCTGATTTTCAGTCGAGAGCTCGATCCGGTATTCTGCAGCTTCAATAACCAGCGATATCTGGCAGCCACTGGTACAGAGCAAGCCCTCATTTCGTATCCATTCTGCATCGAAAGAGGGTATCGTTGGTGAATATTGAATACATATATATAGGTTACAAAATGCTTGTAAGGAGGTTGGCATGAGGCAGGAGGATGAAATCCAAGAGCTTAAAGAACGATTGAATTCTGTTGAAGAGCAGCTGGCGAAGAAGTCAAATGGCTTCAAGACACTTAAAATAGGAATCATCATAGTGCTCGTTATCTTTCTCTTATTAGTTCTTATTGGGGTACTCCAATTTGTGAGCGCAGGATAAAGACCGTCAAGGGGCGGTCTTTTCTTTGTCCAATGGAAGACGCAGCAACGTCCCTTATCGACCGGGGGAGTCCCCGGCTAATAAAGCGGGCCGCCATGCGGGGCATTTAGCTGACATCCGCTCAGCTTCCCGATTTTAACAGCAACCGAAGCCGATATACGCACCGCCCCATGGCTCGCTAACGGATGCAGCCACAGCCCTCGCATTCAAAAGACAATAAGAAAACCACTCCTTTTAATGTAAGGAATGGTTTTGATGTGAACCTATACGGTTCCGAGCTTATACTACTCCTCCACCCTCAAATTCATCAAGCAGCGCACGTGCTTCATCGGTTGACTTTGCGTTCATTAAGCGATTTCTCAATTCGCTTGCCCCTCGGAATCCACGGACATAGATTTTGAAGAAGCGGACAAGGGCGCTGAAGGAACGCCGCATCTGTTCAGAATATTGATCATGCAGATCCAGATGGAGCCGCAGCAGACCCAGCAATTCCTCACTGCTATGTTCAATCGGCTCCTTCTCAAAAGCGAATGGATTATGGAAAATCCCGCGCCCGATCATAATTCCGTCCACGCCGTATTGTTCAGCGAGCTTCAGGCCGGTCTGACGGTCAGGGATGTCCCCGTTAATGGTTAGAAGTGTATCTGGGGCCACCTCATCACGAAGCTGTTTAATCTCCGGAATCAGTTCCCAATGAGCGTCTACTTTGCTCATTTCATCTCTTGTCCGCAGATGGATGGACAGATTCACAATGTCTTGCTTCAAAATATGGGTTAACCAGCCGCGCCATTCGTCTACCCTGCTAAACCCGAGCCTTGTTTTTACGCTAACGGGCAGTCCTCCGGCCTTTGCGGCCTGGATAATATCCGCCGCAACGTCGGGACGGCAGATCAGGCCGCTTCCCTTCCCATTCTCTGCTACATTCGGCACAGGACAACCCATATTAATATCGATGCCTTTAAACCCTTCTTTCGCCATGCCGATACTCATCTGACGAAAGTATTCCGGCTTATCTCCCCAGATATGCGCTACCATGGGCTGTTCATCCTCTGTAAACGTCAAACGTCCGCGCACGCTATGATGCCCCTCCGGGTGACAATAGCTCTCTGTATTCGCAAACTCCGTAAAAAACACATCCGGTCTGGCTGCTGCGCTTACGACATGGCGAAACACAACATCCGTCACGTCTTCCATGGGCGCCAGCACAAAAAAAGGCCGCGGCAAATCCCGCCAAAAATTTTCTGTCATATCCAATACTCCTCTATAAATACAGGGAAATCTTTATCCCGAAATAGTAAATGTAAGCTCGTTCATGCCCTTGCTTTTTTCTTCACTTATAGCATATTTAAACCATGCATATCAAACGGCAGTATATGTTAACCGTAGACACAACAATGAATATACCATAATCCGAAGTGAGGAGCATACTCCCCGTCGATTTGAAAAAAGAAGAGGCAATACCCCTCCTCAGAGTGCCCGTAGAAACTTGTGTTGTCGTTTTTTTCGGACAGGGGTTTGACTCCCCTCGCCTCCATAATGGAAAGTCCAAAGGACTTTTCGGGACTTCATTTTTATATGAGGAAATCGAATTTTAAAGTTAGGCCGCGAAATAAAAAAATGGCGGTACCGGAATGGAATCCGCACCGCCACTTTACATGTTACTTTGGTCCCGAGCTGTTCGTTGTTCGCCGATCGCCGCGAGCCCCGATATGCGAAATGCTCACTGGCTATGCGGACACTTCTCATGTAGTCGCAAATGCTGCCGAGCGAGGCGCATCCCCCGCGTGTTACAGCTTACCCGCAGCTTTCACCTTCACAAGCAGCGCATTGCCCGGCAAATACGCAATCGGAATGTCCTCGACGGACACGATTTCTAGCGTCTCCGGGTTCGCGCCGGCAGCAGCTGCCTCGTTCATGGCGCTCTCCTTTGCATCGCGGATGACGTCGTCATAGCTCCAGTCGTCCAGCGAATAGATCCGCTCCGACTCCCCGCTGACCAATCCCAATGCTGCGCCGATTGCGTTCGCCGCATCATAGTTGTCCGGCCGGATGATTCGGCTTGCCCCGGCCAGCGTCTCCGGCACCAACAAGCTGCCGCCGCCGACCAGAATGACATCGACCGGGTCTGCACTCGTCTTCATCCGGTCAATGGCATCCTCCAGGCTCTGCTGCATGACTGCATCCGCTTTGCTGCAGACGACTTCGTCCACGGCATCCGCGTTGGTGCCCGGCCATGCGGCCCGGCCCAGCTTCACCGCTACGTCCGTCGCCGTCAGCGTATCCCCGCCAAAGATGCGGGCCCGTTTCGTCAGCTCGTAGCCCACGCTGTCCGGGCCAACCGTTACGCCGCCCGCGTCATCAAGCCGGACGATCGTGCCGCCGCCAAGGCCGATGGACAAAATATCCGGCATCCGAAAATTCGTGCGAATGCCGCCGATATCCACCGCTGCCGAAGATTGGCGCGGAAAGCCCTGCACGAGCACGCCGATATCCGTCGTTGTGCCGCCGATATCGACGACCAGCGCGTCGCTCAGCCCGGACAAATGCGCCGCGCCCCGAATCGAATTCGTCGGTCCGCACGCAATCGTCAGAATCGGGTAGCGGAGCGCATACTCGCTCTTCATCAACGTCCCGTCGTTCTGGCAAATATACAGCTGCGCATCAATGCCGAAGCCATTCAACGCTTTCTCGAAGCCGCGCACCACGCCTGCAATGACTTGCAGCAGCGCCGCGTTCAGCACGGAGGCATTCTCCCGCTCGAGCAGCCCGATGCTGCCGATCTCGCTGGAATACGTGACCGGCATATCCGCACCCAACACTTCGCGGACGATCTCTCCGGCCCGCTTCTCCTGCTCACGGTTCACAGGAGCAAATACCCCGCACACCGCCACCGCGTCGACTTCTCCGCTCATCCGGCGGCACAGCTCGGCGATCTCCTTCTCGTCCAGGCTGGCGATCTTGCGGCCGTCATACTCATAGCCGCCGGAGGCGATATAGCTATGCGGCCCTACCGCAGCGCGCAGCGATTCGTCCCAGCCGGCAAGCGGCGGAACGGCCGTCGTTGCCGGAGCGCCGATACGTATCAGCCCTACCCGGCCGAGATGCTTGCGCTCCACGATGGCATTGGTGCAATGCGTGGTGCCGAGCATCGCATAGCGTATGTCTGAGCCATTTACGCCGCTTTCCTGCAGCAGCAGGCGAACGGCCTCCACAATGCCTTCGTTCACGTCGGCCGTCGTGTGGACCTTTACCTTGTGCACGCAGCGCAAGTCGGAATCCAGCAGGGCGGCGTCCGTATTCGTCCCTCCCACATCAATGCCGATGCGGTAAATCTGGTTTGCACTAGCAGTTGTAGTCTCGGTCATTTCGCCGCACCTCCTTTCGAAGCCAACGTCTCGATCGGCACATAATCAAAGTCATAACCGAAGTATCTTGGCCCGGCCGTCTCGATGCCCTTCGGCGTGCGCCATTTGTCGTCGCACGGCAAACCTGCTGCCGTCACCCGGGCGCCATACTTCAAGTTCTCCGTCGTCACCGGCATGCCCGTATCCTGATCCAGCAGCGTAATCAAATCAGGCGTAATGGCGAGCGGTTGATCGTCAACGGTGGCGAGCAGGAACTCATTCTGGAAAAACAGCCGCATCGTTTCTCCCTTGTTCTCGCCGGTACCTTCAAATACCGCTTCGCCGCGCGTAAATCCGCCGTCCATGCGGCGACGGATATCCACGGCCTTGCCGTGGAACAGTGCATGGCCGTTCAGCTTCGTGAGCAGCTCGCGCACAGGATTCAGCTTCTGCTGCTTCGCTTCGAACAGCGTCCGCCCGATCTCATAGGCGAGCGTCAACGTGCCGCCGATCGCGCTTCGCTTCGCCTGCGCGCCGGATACCGGATAATCGCAGATGGAGGCAGAGCCCCCCATCTCTACTGTCAGCGCACGCGCCAGCCGTTCTTCCCACACCCCGTCAATCGTATGCATCAGCGCGCTGTTGCCGCGCTCGTCCGCCATCGCCACCGGGCTGCAGGGGATGCCTTCCAGATGGAACGTCACCATCTGCGATTCGGGAAACGCGCGCCCCATCGCATCGGCATCGACGAGCGGAATTCCGCGCTGTGCCGCCGCAATGACCGGAACGAGCGAGTTGCCGCCGCCGACCTCGATCGGCATAACGGCGTCCACCTTGCGGCCGAGCTCTCTCTCCATCAGATCCAGCGGCTTGGTCAGCTGGTCTGCCGAAGGGATTTTCTCCAGCATCACCGTCGGTGCTCCGATCATCGATACCGGCACGATAAGCCCTTCATCGTCCAGCTCTTCGAGCTGGACGATTCGTACCGGGCCAAGCTCGCGGATCGCCTCCATGGCCATCAATTTTCCGACATGAGGATCTCCGCCGCCGCCCGTGCCAAGCACCGCAGCTCCGATCGCGATATATTCGATTGACTGTTCATCCAATGAGGTTAATCTGGTTGCTTGATTCATGCTTTCATCCCTTCTTTACGACCCATTTGCCTATGATTGCTTGCAAGATAAATGCCATCAGGAAGCTGTCCAGCGCCGGAACCTGCGTTACCTGGAACCATCCGAGCCCATCCGGGGCCATCGTTGTCATGAACCCGAAGAACGTGGCGATGACCCATACGACGATGGAGCGGGGGATCCAGCTTCGGTTGCTGTCCAGCCCGTCAAACGAGAATCGCTTTTTGTTCACCAACAAATACTCAGCCGTATAAATGCCGCCCAGCGGTGCGACAAGCATCGTAATGTACGTCAGGAACGTCATGAAACGATCATAAATACCAAAGCAAGCAAGTGCCGTCGCAATGAGACCTGCAATAATCGTAATCACGGATTTAGGCACCCGTTTGAATACGACGGAGAAGCCCAGCCCCGCGGAATATAAATTGTTCGTATTGGTCGTCCATTGTGCCAGCGTCAGCACGATGATCGCCGGAATACCGAGACCAAGCGTCAGTAGAATGCCCGTCAGATCGTCGGAATCCATCGTACGCGACAGGAAAATTGCAATGATGGTCATGAAGCTGTTGCCGACAAAGAAACCGATAAATGCTGCGGTAACGGCATGCTTTGGCGTTTTGGCCCAGCGCGCGATGTCAGGGGACAGCGCCGTTCCAAGGATAAAGATACCGATAACCAGCGAAATCGCCGTCCCCATCGGCACAGCCTCACCCTCGAACGGTGCCCAGACGGTGCTTCCGCCTTCCCCGTTTAGCGCCATGACCAGCGCGATAATGATAAACACGACGAGCAGCGGTACCGACCAGACGCTTAATTTTTCAATCGCCCTATAGCCCCAGATCGCCGTGGACATCATGAGAAGTCCGCCAATGATCGACAGCACCCAGAGCGACCAATGCCATCCCCATAATTCGTTTAACGCGGTCTGGAAGTTGGAAGCGAAGAAGCCCACCTGAACGCCGAACCAGCCCAGCGATGAAATGCCGAGAATGACCGAGACGATTAGCGCCCCTTGATTCCCAAACAGAAACCTGCTGATCATGGCCGTCGACAGGCCCGTTTTCGCTCCCACATATGCGCAGACTGCCCCGATCATGCCTAATATCGCCGAACCGACGATGACCGCCGTAAGCGAGTCGCCGATGCTCATGCCCGCGCCGAGCTGCGCCCCCAGGAACATCGCGGACAGGTCAATGCCGATCGCAATCCAGACGAATGCCATCGAGAGCCATGATTTCCGCAAATGCTGGGGGACGGGCTCCCGTTCGTAATCTTCTATTTTCGTATCATTGCTCATGCTCCACCCTCTGCTTTCTGTACAATCTTGTTGTTCGCCTAAGCTTTCACGGATCTCCAGAACATCTCAAAGGCATGTTTCAGCTTCCGTTCGAACAGCTCCGGCGATTTATAGTAGTAATATTGCATGCCCAGCCCGTCCATCAAGGTAAGGTACGAATCCACCAGCGTCTCCATCGGGATAACGGCCAGTTCGCCTCGATCCAGACCTTCCTGGATAATCTCGCCGATAATGCTGCTCAGAAGCGTATCGAACCGCCCAAACGCCTCGTGCATCCGATCCTGCAAGAAATCCGGCGGGAAAACTAAGTACCGGAAGGCAAATACGGCAAGCTCCTGCTTGTCCCGGTGGAAATCGTATTGGCGAAGCAGCAGCGCATGCAGTTTTTTCTCCGTGCTCATTCCTTTGCTGGTTTCTGCCATCGCTTGGATATATTCGTTGTAGGCGCTCATCGATTCTTCGAAGACCGTCATAAACAGATCTTCCTTGCTCTCAAAAAAGGCGTAGATTGCTGGTGTTTTGACACCCACCTCCTTCGCGATTTCCGATAATGCCGTTCCGTCGTAGCCCTTCTGCCCGAATAACCTCAGCGCAGCTTCTTTCAGCTTCGTTCTGGTCATGTTCATCCCCTTTTCTCCGGTTTAATTAACGTTAATTAAGTAGATTATACAACTTTCTGCATAAAAATCAATCTATTTAACGTCTCTGCTGAATTGTCTTCGAATCTTTATACGTTTAATGAATTAAGCAGGACAATGTACCAAGGTAGATAAAATCC
Source organism: Paenibacillus lactis (assembly GCF_017873605.1). GTDB lineage: Bacteria > Bacillota > Bacilli > Paenibacillales > Paenibacillaceae > Paenibacillus_AQ > Paenibacillus_AQ lactis. Next base: position 54,226 of record NZ_JAGGKI010000025.1, on the reverse strand, counting down.
CCATACCAAAAAGAGATATCCCAACTCGAAGGATACCTCTTCTGGAAACTCAAACCTATTCATTCAAACACGTCCTGATTCGGGACTTCTGCCTGTGAACAGGGTAGCAGTAACACCCTGCATACAACAAGCCGCATACAAAAAGAGATGCCTCGCGGTCCATTAAAGGCCCTTCGAGTCATCTCTTATTAGCTCAATGATATCTATCCGAATTTAATTATTCCAATATTGCTCGGCAATCCGTTGACCTTGATCGATTTTTGCCCATTGCTCGGCTTCGCTTAGCTCGTTACCGCCATCGCAGGATGCAAAGCCGCATTGATGCGAGAGCAGCAGACGATCCTTGTCAATGATTTTGGATGCTTCGTCAAGCAGACGGATGACGCGGGCTTCATCATCGAGCGTATTTGTCTTGGAAGACAGGAGGCCCAGTACAATCTCCGTTTCCGGCCGGTCCTTGAAGACCTCCAGCGCTTCAATCGAACCCGCACGCTCATCATCCCACTCCAGGAAGAAGCGGTCATATTTCAATTGCTTCAGGAACAGGTTGGCGATTTTCGCGTAAGATCCTCCGCCCATGTTCCGGGAATCATAGTTCCCGCGGCAGTTGTGTGTCCACATTTTTAAGCCGAGGCTATGACCGTAGTCAATCAATGTATTGTTTAGTTCAATAAATTCGGTGGCGAGACCCTGTACTTCCGCTTGGTTAATATGCTCCCCGGTAAACGGAGAGTTCGGGTTGTCGTCCGCAAACAGCTCCCATAAGCAATCATCGAATTGCAGGATCGTGCCGCCCGCCGCAGCGAATTCCGCCACGAATTCCTTATACGCGCTAACAAGGCCCTCTTTGAGCTCCTGTCTGTTCTGATAAACGGCATCCGTTCCGCCAATGTTATCCGACCAGGAGAGCTCGCCGAAAATATGGGAAGGAGACGGTACGCAAAGCTTCGTTTGGTGATCGCCTGCGAAATCCTGAAGCTGTTTGAACAGCTTGATGAAATGATGATTCGTTCCGCTCAGTTTGCCAGTAATACGCAATCCAATATCTTTGCGCGTTTCATATTTCGAGGTTCCGTCCACATCCCGGAAGAAGTAGCCATGGTCCGCGATATAACGCTGGACTCCGCCAAAGCCCCATACAAAATCCAGATGCCACATCGATTTGGAAAATTCGCCGTCCGTAATAACCGACAGGTTATGCTCGATTTCCTTCTTCACGACCTCTTTGATGGCCTCGGTCTCGCACTCGGCATACCCTTCAAAATTTTCATAGAACGGATACTGGATATCATCACGATGTTCAATTTGCTTTTTATATTTCAGCAGCTCTTCAGGACGCAACAAACTTCCTACGATCTGAAACTTATCAGTCATGTAAATAACCCCCCTCGTTGTATACGATGATCATATCACGACGAGCGGGGTTAGAAGGCATACCAAAAAATCATAACTAGCTATAGCTAGAAGCTATAGCAAAAAAGGTGCGGAAAATGCATAGGAAGCCAACTTAAACAGTGAAGTTGCAGAATTAGATAAGGATATCCAAAATGATATGCTGTGTTTATTAAACTGTTTGTTTACAACGTACTCCGCCGCAGCTCATAAAAATACTGCACAGCGGGATGCTTTAGCTTCATCTTCTCGGCCATGTTCAATATGCGCTTTTTGCCGACTCGTCTGTCCACCAAAGCTAGAATATTCAATAAAATATCATTACTCTCCAAGCTTTCATCTATAGAAATCGATAAAAACGTAGTGGCTGCTGTGACAAAATTGGATTTGCTTAATGCGGCCTGTACCGACAAAAGCTCTTTTGCAAGCTCTGTTATTTTTCGGTTTCTTGCGATGACTTGCAGACGCTCCTCGGGAACGGTCCCCTTGGTTTCCTTGCGGATCGCTTCAATTTCCTCCTGGCTGATAGGGATTTGGAGATCCGGATCATTCTTTATTTCCTGCTCTGTCTGGTACCAGCGGATGGAACCCGTGGTCTCACTCATATTGAGCACGTTCTTCTTATCTACGGCAAGATAACAGATTCCGGGTTTGCCTGGCAGGTAACGATAACTGGTTGCCCGGTATTCGACCCTTCCATGTAACGCAGGAGAGAGAAAGCTCTCCAGTTGTTGCTTCAATTTGCTCCAGGACATGGTTCCTCCTAATTGAAAAGATTACCCTTGGGTGAAGGTCAATCATACCATGATTATGGTCATATTTAATCTTAGCACTGAACCAAAATAAAAAGAAATAGGACTCCCCAGGCAAGGGTAACGACCTATTTCTGAACCTTATACAGCCTGCCGCCCTTAAAAGCGGCTGTTGTCAGGAGTGAGGATATTACCAGCATCCTCACTCCACTTTATTATATACTAGCGTACGATGAACGAGTCTATAATAGCGTTTCCGTACTAAGCGTAAAGCCTTCAATGACGGCATCTTCATCGACCTCAATCAGGATGCAGCGTCTCCCTTGGTAATTCACCTGCTTCACATATCGTAAATCCTGCGGGCTGATCGAAATCGTGGCCACCTTGGTATCGATCTTAATCGACTTTGACGAGAATTTCGGCATCACGCTGCTAGCCTTCAGTTCATAATTCGTATCGTCGACAACCGTTTGAAAGGCCCGTTCCACTTTTTCCGATGTCACGTTCTCTACGCCACTTACGGTCAGCACGCGTTCCACATCTTTATAATCCAGCTTCGGAGGCTCTTCCTCCTCCTGGTGGCTTTCAATGACATGGTTGATCTCCTCATACACCTGTGCGAGAGTAGCCGAGTCCAGCTGTTCGCCTGCCACTTCCTTCACGATTTCTTCGAAGATGCCCCTCTCCTCCATTGCGGTCATGGACCTCTCGGCATTCAAGACCTGTTCGATGAAATCCTGATCCGGAAAATTGGATTTTCCCGTACAATACAGAACGCGGTTCACATCCGAGTAATTGTCCGTCACGCTGGGGTAGAAGAACCCCTGCTCCGGCGAACTCAATTTGATAACCGGGTCCACCATGACATTGTACTTGAATTCCTTCTCCACATAATCGAACAAGAGCGTCTTCCGCTGCTTCTCCGTGGAATTCACGCTGCATAGAATGAACGGGTGCCCGAACACCTCGTCCTTCTCGCTCTCCTCAGCCTCCTCATTCCGGGCCTTGGTCGGCCGGTAATATTGCCCGCGAACGAAGGTGATCACCGTATCTCGCTCATACTTGGTATCCGCCATCATTTTGTCCACCAGCATCAGCATCAGGTCCTGCCATTCTTCCGGATCTCCTGTCGACAAGCCTTGATGAAGCATCACCCGCGTAGGTTCCCCTGCCTCCTCCTGAAACTTCAATTCAAACAGCTTATGATCCAGCTCACCGGTCAGCAGCTTCTTGAAATTGCCCATATGCAGCTCCTGCTTCTCTCGGTCCAACAGACCAAACGGCAGCCGCTCCCAGTGATAGATTTCGTTCGTTTCCTTCATAATGTACACGTTGAGAATATCCTCAATATTCAGCAAATCGTTATCCATCTTAAACTGCTTGCGTATATGTGCGACTTCTTTCTTATTCATAGCTCGGTAGACAACTCCTAGAAAGTAAATTGGCTCTACCAGTATAAACGAATTAAAAACCCTTCGCCAGAAGGGAAGGGTTTTATAACCATGACGCCTGTTCAGTCAGAGCCAACCATCTGTGAAGCTATCGCCCAACGACAACTTAATTCTACTTGCCAAAATCCTGCTCTCGACCGGACCACTCTTTCCCTATTTCGCCACAAACTTCTCCATTTGAACCCGGTCGATCATTCGAACGCCGTATACCCCTCCGGCCAATTTGCCATTAGCCGATGCGAACTTGACTTCGACACTCCGTTTTCCTTCCGTCAGGTGGATGGGGATTTCATAAGACACATTAAAGAGCTGTTCCCCCTGCGTCCCCTCCAGCTTCTGCCGTGCGATCACATGGCCATCGATCCAAATTTCAAAATCCCGCTCCATCAGCCTTCCGTCAACATGAGCTGCTCCTTCGCGGCTGAAGTAGGTCACCTGCAACAACATCGGTTGATCAGGCAGAACCGACATTTGATAGCTAAAATATCCGCTGCCTATCGCATCTCGGTAGCCGCATTGAGCGTAAACGGAATAGCCTGACCTCGATTGCTCGGACTTCATATGGTGATCAACCTCGGATTGCTGTTGATAAGGATGGACGACATCCACCGTAATGGCCTTCAGCCGTTCCCTCTCAGCCCGCTCGCTATTCTCATAGTTCTTGAATTCCTCTTCAGTCAGTAGATTCCAATAAATCGTATATCGCTGATGGTGCAGGGCGTAGAAAGGGATCAGTCTCACCCGCGAATTGCCGGGTTGCCCGACAGGCTCCGTGACAAACGTCAATGCCTCCCCGTCAACAGGCTTAATCCATTGCCGGATATCCGGCTCGTCTGAGACCCATATCGGAACCTCAATTAATGGATGCTGATGCAGCTTCGTATGATTGTCCACGATATCACTGTCAGGAAACGCCTCCGTGCCCAGCGCACCCGCAAGTACGATTGGGCCATACAGGATGCCTACCTTTTTCGCATCATCTTTGGCATGGTACAAGCGAAGCTCCATGGGTAAGGTCACTTCAATCGTATCCCCAGCATTCCAATCCCGCTCGATATTGAGATATCCGGGCTCCGCATCGGCATAGATCTCACTCCCGTTCACCACGGCCGTTACCGCTCCGGCGGTCCATTGCGGAATACGGATACGAAGTTTGAAATGAGCAGCCTTCGCCTCTTCTATAATGAGTCTAGTTCGCGATTGTTTCGGGAACTCTGTTTCCTGTCGGATGACGACCTGGTGATCGTCGAAGGTTGCTTTGGAGGCAATGAACAGATTCACGTAAATCGCATTCGACGTGGCATGATAGATTTCATGCGTATAGCGGGCCGGATTCTCCATGCCGGTGCCTGTACAGCACCAGAACGAATGTTCAGCAGTTCCATATACTTTGAAATGGCCCGGCTCCGTGGATACGAAATACATTTTCATGCCGGTATCCGGATCCTGGGATGCAAGAATATGATTATATAAGGCCCGTTCGTAGAAATCCATGTATTCCGCAACTTGCGACCAGCCGAACAAGTGGCCTGTGAGCTTCAACATATTGTAGGTATTACAGGTTTCCGCGGTCTCAACACCAAGCTTCTCCTGGTTCGCAGCTCTGAAGTGCTCGAAGATGCTGTTGCCTCCGATGATGTAGGAGCGGTTGCGCGTAACCTCTTTCCAGAAAAATTCTGCGGCCTTCCGGTAGAAATCGTCGCCTGTGATCTCATATAGCTTGGCAGCGCCGATGACTTTCGGAATTTGCGTATTGGCGTGCTTTCCTTCAAGTTCATCCACACCGCGGGCCAGCGGTTCGAGGATTGCCCGGTGACAGAACCGGATCGCAAGCTCCAGATATGCGTGGTTATTCGTCAGGCGATACAGATCAGCCATAGTGTCATTCATTCCGCCATGCTCGCAGATTAACATGCGTTGGAATTGCTCGTCCGTCAGTCGATCCGTTCCCTTTTTGGCCCAGTCCGCAAGTCGGATCACGACCTCAAGCGCCTGCTCGATTCCAGTCAATCGGTAAACATCGATCAGCCCTGCAAAAATTTTGTGCAGACTGTACCAAGGCACCCATGATCCGGCAAGGCTGAAGTTATGAACTTCAAAGTCGCCGGTAAATACGATATCGAAGCAATCGCGGGGAAATCCGCTCACATAACCATCCTGATCATGCGACTGCACATAAGCTAATTCGTTAACTGCATAGACCAGCTTCTTAAGCAAATCCTCGTCGCTCGTTGCACCAATCATGGCTGCGGCTGCGGACAGCCAGTGCCCGATGGAATGTCCTGCAATCGGTGTCTCTTCCCATCCGCCGTATCGCGGTTTTTTCGGCTCCAATGAGGCCGCCTCGTAACAAGGGGCCATTAATCGATCGACATCCAGATGAAGTAAATATCCTTTTCCCGTTTCTTGCGATTCTTTAAAAATACCTTCCAACAGTTCGGTCTTTGGCATTGTATCATCTCCCCACAAGTCCACCAATTTAACACTCATACATTCCAGTTTACCTTCTGCATGTGAGATGAACGATGAAAGAACCCAACCATTTTTTTATAAAATTTCACACAAAGCCATGGATCGTTAGCCGTAACATTAACACCCATTACAGAAAACTCAACTTCAGTGCTGGTATTCCATTTATAAAAATAAACAGTCCCTTCTACGTCATATAGAAGGAACTGCTGAGCTTAATGATCCTTGCCATAATTCAAACCTAAGCGATAAGCTTGGTCCAGCAGCATGTCGTAATGAGCAGGCCCGGATTCCAGAGTCTCATATAAGAATTCAACCTTGGAATTGGAAATACCGCAATAACCTGCGATTCCCACATTCAGCAGATGCGTAATCATCTCACCGTAGCTGCGCTTGTTCATCTGTTCTTCCGAAACGCCTGCCAAGCCAATCCACAAGGCATGCTGGTGATGAAGGTTGTTCGCACCGTATGCAAACCCATTGTTCCATACACGGTCAATATACCCCTTTAGCATTGCCGGCAGATGCCACCACCAAACGGGGAAAATCAATGCCAACGCATCATGCTCCTTCAGCCGCCTTATTTCCGTTTCCACTTCAGGGGAAAAGGTCTGTACCGAAGCGGACCAATCGGGTTCATCTGCGCCTTTAAGGACAGGATCAAAACCAATCCCGTGCAAATCCAATATCTCATAGTCATGGCCAGCCTCGGCAAGACCTTGTACGAAACGATCGGCAACCTTAAAGGTCAAGGAATCTTTTCTCGGGTGGGAAACAACGGTTAGTACTCTCATGCTTATATCTTCACTACCTTTCCTCAGCAGCTGATTTGTAGCCATGACCCATGGCTGCTGTTATTATAAACAGTAGGAAAATGATCCGGAAGTACGCACTTTGATGTGCTATAGGAAGATACATGTGCCATAGGAACACGGAAGTTCCCTAGGGGAATCCCTTGAATCTTGGCCTGAGCAATGGATAAACGGGATTGGAGGATGAGAGATGACGGAACCGGTGAACAACAGCGCTCGAAAAAAATATCAAGTCGGTGTGGAAGCGGCTTTAGAGGTCATGGGAGGAAAATGGAAGCCTTTAATCATCTACCATCTAATGACAGGGCGGAAACGTACGTCTGAGCTTCGCCGGTTAATGCCCGGCATTACTCAAAAAATGCTGACCACCCAGCTCAGAGGCCTGGAAAAGGATGAGATCGTGACACGGAAGGTATATAACGAGGTTCCGCCTAAAGTGGAGTATGAGCTAACGCCTTACGGCTGGGGATTAAAGCCCGCGCTGGACCTGTTATGCTATTGGGGAGAGGATCACCTGGATAAGATGTACGGAGACAAATCCAAGGTTTTGGAGGAATTCCAAGGCTGCCGTACGGAGGAGAAATAAGCCTTTAAGTGTACTCTCCGAGCCATGAAAAACTGGGACTGCTTGATACTTGATACGTAACGAAAACATAACCTGCCCGGTTTAAGAGCAGGTTTTTTTCACAACAACCTTTGTAGACGATTCTCTTGACCTATACCCGGCTGCAACTTTTATTGAAATGGATCCGTCTACTCTATGTGCTGTGCTTTCCTCAAGGCATCATCATGTAACGGCCTCTGATAGGAAATTGGCAAGACGGCTGCCGCACTTCGTATTAACTGCCCCCGTAAATACCCAGGTGGCGGTTAGCTCACGAAGCCTTCATAGCCTGAGTCTTTCACTTTAATGTATCATTCGTCAATATATGAAGCTTGTTCATAAAATTTCCATAGGCTTCGACTTGTGGATCGTGTAACATGAACAAGGGTATAAAGTTACGTATTTTTGACGGCTTGGATGGTGGATACGGAAAAATTATGATGTATACGGATTGGTTTTACTGGCTGTTCGTGCTCGTGGCTGTCGTCACGTACCACCTCGTGCCGCAACGTGTCAGACCTTGGGTGCTGTTTGCCTCAGGTGTCGCTTTTTACTACAATTTTGCAGGTGCTTACCTGTTCCTGTTGCTTGCGGAAGTTGTCATCGCGATTATTGTCGTGAAATCTGCAGCGAAATGGGGCAGGCGATGGATTTATCCCGCAGGAATCCTTACCGCCATTCTGGTCCTTGGCTATTTCAAGTACACGAATATGATGCTGGATACGTTACATAATCTATTCGGTTTTATTCATCAGCCCTTCTTGCCTAAGGCAGAGCAGATTGTGCTCCCGCTCGGTATTTCCTACTTTACGTTCGAGCTGATTCATTACTTGGTTGAACGCAAACGCGGAACGCTGCCGGGGCATCGGCCGGAGGGTCTGTTGTCGTTCATTTTCTTCTTCCCGACGATGGTGGCTGGCCCCATTAAGCAATTTCAAACGTTTCATTCACAGCTAACAGCGAGATTTCACGTGGACCACTTGCTGACCGGCGTCATACGGATCGGGATCGGCCTGTTCAAAAAGCTCGTCCTCGCCGGATCGATTGATATCCTGGCGCAGCCTGTCTATTCGGCGTCCGGCATCGCCGGGACAGATACCGGAGGACTCTGGATTTCGCTGATCGCCTATACGTTCGTCATCTATTTTGACTTTTCCGGCTATTCGGATATTGCCATCGGTACTGCGCGCTTGTTCGGGATCGTCCTCCCGGAGAACTTCCGCTTCCCTTATCTGGCCCGCAGCATTGCCGAGTTCTGGAACCGCTGGCATATCTCGCTCGGTTCATGGCTGACCCGCTATGTATACTTTCCCCTCGGGGGAAGCCGCGTCTCTGCTCCCCGGGTTTACTTCAACCTGATGGCCACGATGACCGTCTCCGGTCTCTGGCACGGAGCCGCCTGGAATTTCGTGGTCTGGGGCATGTTCCACGGCGTGATGCTGTGCATGCACCGCTTTTATGTAAAGAAGCTGAAGCCTGCTTTAAAGCCCGTTCCGAAATGGCTGAAGCCGGTGACGGTCACTGCCGCGATCATGATTACATTCTTTGGAGTGACGATCAGCCGCGTATTTTTCATATTGCCGATCGCAGACGGATGGGATTTAATGCTCCGGCTGCTTGGCATGCGATAAGTTGTCGATACTCGAATATGAATATGGATGGAAATGGAAGTGTAAGCTGTCTTGCCTAAATTCATTCTGAATAAAACCGTATTTGTCATGATGATCTCCTTTGCCTTGATCGGATTGCTCGGATTGAGCATTCGGGCGAATCAAGCGGTCGAAGAAATGAGACAAGAAGTCGTGACATACGCGGAGAAAGAGCTGCGCGTTCCGACCTATGATGCCATTGTCTATACGCCGTTATGGGTCGAATATTTGAAGAAGCATCTGGATGACGGCACCAGGGTGATCGGCATGTTCGGACCCTCCACGCTCTTCGGCACGACCGTAAGAAAAGGGGAGAACACCTCGGCCGGCGTCCTTCAGGCTCATTTGAAGGACAGCCGTGTGATCAACCTCGGAATTTCCGGAGGAAGATTTACGGAGACCTATGCCCTGCTCGCCTCCATGATCGATAAGGTTGATTATGTTGTGTTTGAGATCAACTATGGGATCGTCGTCGTGTCGGATAACGAGCCGAACGTTGTTGTCTACCCGTCGCTGGTGGAGAAGCTGGGACAGCCCATCCCGCGCAGCTGGCTGGCTGATTTCCCGGACAAAAACCGCGAGTCGCTTCCGAGCAATGCCCACAATTGGGTGACGTCCCGCCTCCTGAATCAATGGACCCTCTATCATGACCGCGACGCGATCAGCTACCGTCTGTTCAAGACCCGTACGCCGATGGAGAAAATCCGCCAGGAGGTTCAAAAGAACGAAAATGAAAGAAAAGGGATCGAAGAAAGCTATACGCCGATGTATACCGCTTATGACAACATGAATGACGCTCAGCAGGAAGGCATCGACCAGCACTACGAAGAGCTCTATCGCTGGAATAAGCCTTTCGATCCAGATCACAGCTTCGGGTTATTCATGATCGAACAAACGCTTGATCTGCTGGAGGAGCATCAGAAGCAAGCCGTATTCTATTCCGCTCCGCTCGATAAAGAGCATATCGCTGACAAGAAGCTGTTCCATTGGAGCGAGTATACGGAAGCGATGGGCGCCTATCAGAAGCTGGTAGAATCAAGAGGCTACCCCTTTATCGAATTTAATCAAGAACCGATCAACACCATTCCGCATGAATATTATCGCGACCCGGCTCATCTGATCGACCAAGGGAGTCACCGGTTTGGCGAAATCTTGTATACGAGGATGAAGAATTATGGAATTGCAGCCCCATAACGCATCGGCGGAAGCGAAAGCCCGCAGCCTTACGGATCGTGTCGTACGGGCGCTGATCATGGTCGGCCTGGCGCTCGGCGGAGCCGTCGTCCTGATCGCCGTCGTGCTTGGTATTATCTTCTTTTCCGGAGAAACGCAGGAATTTATTTATATGAACTTCTAATATCTGATGCATAACAGGATGTTGCAAAATCCTCGCATAAAAAACGGCGTGCAAATGACTGACTTTCAGTCCTGCATGCCGTTTTGCAATTTCGCCCGCCGCGATGTCCGAACGGACTTTTCGCTCTGAGGCTCGTCCACCCCGGACGGTTTAACATCTTACATATTTGCGTTTGAAACCAAGCTGATTTTTGTCAATCGCCTTCTGAATGCTTTCGGAGGCGTTAACGATGCTGCTCTTTTTGTTATCCCGTTTAATTTCAACCGGGCCTACGGCCTTAGCAGTCTCGACTGCCTTATCGTGGAGCGGCAGATAGGATACCCCAACGGTGTACATAAAGTTATTCATCGAGGCTTTCGTGCGTTCGGGAGATTCGTGAATCGTCTGTTCCACCCTCTCCAGCATGCTCGCGAGTTTGCTTTCGTCAAACTGGGCGTCCGGCCGGCTGCCCAAAAGCCAGCAATAACAGCTCCATCCCGCTGACATTCGCAGCTCATCGCCGCTTGCGATCCATTGATCGGCAACCTCTTGCGCAATATCGGCTTCCGCCAGGGTGACCGCAACCACGTAATCGGACAGCATATAGAAATACGCCCCCTCGATCCAGCGCTCATAATCCGCCGCGGTCATCGCTTTCGGATCGGCAATGATGCCGGCAAAGTACATGGCGTCGTAATTTCCTGTAGCGTAAAGCTCCTCAGCCAAAGGCTGATTGATCTTGATTTGCTTGGCCATGGGCTTCATCGCGCCTGTCGCCACGCCGAACAGCGGTTCGCGCGCTCCATTGGACATGTACATTTTCTTGAGCCGTTCCTTGCCGAGCGCTTCAAGCTCCTGCATCACCGTTTCAAAATTCATCGTGGGACACTCCCGTCTTTATTTTAGTTGTATTTACTTACCATTATTTTCGCAAAATTCGATTGCCTCACACATTCATTCCCCGCTTGACTTCCTCAATCACGGCTTGCACGCCCTCATGAATCTGCTCCGGACGGGCGCGGGAGATGCTGATTCGCAAAAACTTCTCCCTCTGCCGATAGTCGGGCAGGTAAAACAGCTTCCCGCTCAACACGAGCACGCCCCGTTTCTGCAGTCGTTCCACCACCCGCTCCAGATTGACCGCCTGCGGCATTTTGAACTGCGTATATATGCCTGATCGGACTTCCGCCACTTCGAGCAGTCCCGGTTCGTTATACCTGTTCACCGCATCGTGTAAGGTCCTCATCCTCGATTCATACTGCCGATGGATCTTATCCCTGTGCCTATCATACATACCATTCTTCATGTAGATATCCAGCGCCGCCTGAGAGAGAAGTGCAGCACCGTTTAGCTGGTTTGCTTTGTGAAAGCTGGCTGCAAGCGACTCAGGCAGCACCACGGCGCCGATCCGCAGTCCCGGAAAAATGATTTTCGAGAAGCTTTTCAAATACACCACATACCCGCTCCGGTCATACGCAAAAATCGGGTCAAACCCGCGCCGATCACCCAAATCCGCCATGTAGTCGTCTTCGATCACATACACGTCGTGCTTGGCGGCCATACGGGCAATCGCCTTCTTCTCCCTGTCGCTATATGATGTGCCAAGCGGGTTATGATGCCTTGACATCGTGTAGAAGCATTTAATATCGCCGCTGCGGAATATCTCCTCCAGCTGCTGCAGATCGATGCCGTCCGCGGTGCGGGCGATGGTCTTCACCGGCAACCCTTCTGCCTCAAGAAAATCCAAAAACTTATTATAACTCGGCTGCTCCACCAGGATGGCCGGCTTGCCGCTCGGGAACGGCATCTCCGCTAACGTGTGAAGCGCCTGCTGGATGCCTGAGGTTACCACAATCTGCCCGGCCTTGGCAAACACCTGGTCCGCAGCCAGGTGCTTCACGAGCGTTTCGCGCAAAGCCCCCAGACCTTCCGGATCCCCATAGGTAAACAGATGGTATTTATACGTGTCGATTGCCTTGTTCAAGCAATGTTGGAAATCCCGGTAAGGAAACACATTCAAATCGGGTGAAGAAGAGGCAAAATCAATGATCCCGTGATTCATATCGGTTTCTCTCTCTTCATCCTGCACCACATAATAACCGCTCTGCGGAATCGAGTAGATGAAGTGGCGCTTCTCCAGCTCCGCATAGGCCCGGATTACCGTGCTGATACTGCAGCCGTAAATTTCGGCCGCTTGACGTACGGATGGCAGCTTCTGTCCCGGTCGCAGCTCGCCAGCAGCATGCTTTTGTTCGATATCCGCCAGGATCACCGAATATTTGTTCATGATTTGCCTCGCTCCCCACGCCCTTAGATCAGTCCGAGTTTCTTCTTAAACCATACTATACCGAAAAAAGCGCCCCCACACCATAACAGCTGGCCCTAACTGTACCGATACAGTTAGGGATTTTTCGCATTGTGGCATGATCAGGAATCCCTTACGATTTCAATTGCAAGCTTCATCAACCATTCGCTAATAGGAGGTTTTATCCATGTCATCCATGCGATCCAACAAGTCGCGACGAGATCGCGCCTTTGCGTATTTAGCCGTTCTCATCTATGCATCCATCATCGGGTTATCTTTTATGTATACGAAAGTCGCTCTGGCGTACGCAAGCGCCATCGACACCTTGGCGCTTCGCTTCACCTTGTCCTTCGCGGCAATTGTGATTCTGGTTGCTACAGGCGTATTTCGCCTTTCGCTCAAGGGCAAGCCATGGCCGAGGCTGCTTCTGTTGGCTTTGATGTATCCGCTGGGGTTCTTCACCTTGCAGGCGTTCGGTCTGAAGCATGCATCCTCTGCCGAAGGCGGCATCATTTTTGCCGTCACGCCGATCCTTACCGCCATGCTCGCGGGATTTTTTCTGAAGGAGTCCACGACGCTGCGGCAAAAGCTCTCCATTCTGCTGTCCGTATTCGGGGTGGTGCTGATCTTTGTCATGCAAGGCTCAAGCATGGATCTTACGAATGCGGCCGGAATGCTGCTGCTGTTCCTCTCTTGTCTCGTATCCGCAGGGTATACCGTACTATCGTGCTTCCTGCTGCGTACGTTCACGCCGCCCGAAGTGACCAGCTTTATGATGACGATCGGGTGCGTGACCTTTTGGCTGGCGTCGCTGTTGGATCATGCGGCCAACGGAACGATGAATCAAATCTTCACACCGCTGGCCAATCCGGATTTTATCTGGGCTATCTTGTATCTCGGCATTCTGGCATCGCTGGTAACGGCCTTCTCGTCCAGCTATGCGCTCTCCAAGCTCGAGGCTTCGAAGATCAGCGTATTTTCCAATCTGTCCACCGTCATCTCCATCGCAGCCGGAGCGTTTTTACTCGGAGAGGCCGTGACCGTCTATCATCTTATCGGTTCGGTACTCATTGTCGCGGGCGTCATTGGAACGAATGTGAGACCAAAGCCCAAAGCGGCAGCAGTGCTCCGGGATACGGAACGAAGCATGCCGAAGGATAATGTTGTTTGACCCATACTTAAATAAAGGGAGTGTATCGAAAATGAACGTAAACCTCGATAGCAAGCAGGATTTTTTGACCGTAGCAAAAGAAAGGCATGCCGTAAAGCGTTATGACCGCACTTATCGGATGAGCGAAGACGAAATCAAAGAACTGCTCCGAATCGCTTCGCAAGCACCTTCCGCCTGGAATCTGCAGCATTGGCATTTCCTCGTCGTGACGGATCAAGCGAGCAAGGACATCCTCCTTGGTATTGCGAACGGACAACAGCAGGTCGTCGAAGCATCGGCGACCGTGGCGATCCTCGGAGATTTGCAAGCCGACCGGAATGCGGAGAGCATATTCGAAGCGGATGTGCAGGCAGGTCGGTTATCTCCGGAGATAAAGGCAAATCTGATCCTGCAAATCCAGGGAGCCTATACGAACAAACCTAACTGGGCGCGGGATCAGGCCTTCTCCAATGCCTCGCTTGCCGCCATGCAGCTGATGCTTGCCGCAAAAGCGATGGGACTGGACTCTTGCCCGATGAGCGGCTTTAATCCGGACAAACTGATCGAGGCCTTCGCGATTCCTGACCGGTACGTGCCGGTCATGCTCGTTGCCATCGGCAAGGCAGCAGAGCCGGCTCGGCCTTCCGTAAGACTGCCGGTCGAAGAGAAGATTCATTGGAATGGGTTCGGATTCCAGGTGTAGTATGCCAGAGCAGAAAAGCCAAGTTTCTCAGTACAGCTGGGAAACTTGGCTTTTTCTTATGGATTGTATTTTTATAACATTGACTCGATCTCATCTTATCGTTTATAGTACCTACGTGCTTCAATGCAAAAAAGCCAAAAAGCACAAAAGTGAAAAAGCAAAAAAGAGCGGATGGGGATCCATGTCTTCAAGCCGCTAACCTCATGTATAAGGAGCTCCAGCATCATGGAACGACAGCTTGGTTTTGTACAAAGCATCATTCTTATCGCTTTCATTCTAGCATTTCTGTTTGTTTCGATCTTTATATTCAAGGCGGAGCCTCATATCCCGCTTCTGGGCGCAACGATCGGCACTGCCGCCATATTACGCCTATACGGATTCTCCTGGAAGAAGCTTGAATCCTCTATCATACAAGGCATTCAATCCGCGATTATGCCGATCTTGATCCTTTCGCTTATTGGCATATTAATTGCCGTGTGGATGATGAGCGGAACCGTGCCGACCATACTGTATTACGGCTTGGATTATATCGAACCGCATTATTTTGCAGTGAGCGCGTTATATGTGACGATCATTGTATCGATGTTCACCGGCAGCTCGTTTACCACGGTCAGCACGGTCGGCGTCGCCTTGATGGGAATTGCCATGACGACGGGAATTTCGCTTCCTCTGGCAGCGGGGGCCATCGTCTCGGGTGCCTGTTTCGGGGATAAAATGTCTCCGCTGTCCGATACGACGAATTTTGCGCCTGCCGTGGCCGGCATCTCTTTGTTCACCCATATTCGTAATATGATGTATACCACGGTACCTGCGTTAATCATCACAACGATATTATTTCTTCTGATCCCGACGACCGGGTCTATGGATTTGAGCTCTATTCAGCCCATCAAGGAGTCGCTGCAAGACGGGTTTCATCTTCACTGGTTAACGCTGCTATCACCCCTTGCGGTCATTGTATGCTCGGCAAAGCGTATACCGATCCTTCCCACATTAATAGCAGGCATCGTTACCGGACTGTTGATAACGGCATTCGTTCAACAGCAAACCACGATAAGCAGCTGGTTTAGCGTGATGCAGGGCGGTTACAAGAGTAGCATCGTGAATGAGACTGTAGCTCAGATCGTGAATCGTGGCGGCCTGCAATCGATGATGGGGTCGGTGTCCCTGATCCTGATCGCCTTATCATTAGGCGGCTTGCTGCAGCACTGCGGAGTCATCGAAGCCTTGTTCCGTAAATGGATTGAGCCGCTGAAACGGCGCAGCAGCATTGTTCTTATGACGGGCGCATCATCGATCGCCGTTAACGGCATGACAGGGGAGCAGTATTTATCCATCCTGCTGCCGGGCCAAATGTTTAAGGATGAGTATACCCGCAGACAAATACCGGCCAAAACCCTGTCACGAACCTTGGAGGATTGCGGAACCCTTGTCAACCCTCTGATTCCATGGGGCGTCAGCGGAGCTTTCTTCGCTGCCACCCTTGGCGTTCCGGTACTAGAATATACCCCGTTCGCTGCATTCCTATGGTTAAGTCCGATATTCACGTTCGCCTTTGCCTTGATTCCGCAATTACAACGAAACTCGCTGGGAGAAAGTAAGTGATATCAAGCTTCAACTCTGGTCTTGTACCCTATCAATTAGGATACAAGGCCTTTTTTATTATGAGCTATGCGGGTATAGCTTCCTTCCATATTCGCAGGATTCCGAGTATGGCTCACTGGATAAGCGCTGCGTGCTCAAACGGCTTCGATTCGTTTCCGGTGGATGTGAAGATTAGTTTGTTGACATTATAGGTGCCGCTGGCCGGCGGGCAAATCTATTGGTTTGCATGAAAATGAGTGTGGAGGGAATAAAGAAAGGATACTTGAGCAATCGAGAAGAAATATGCGGGTATTTTAAACGCTATAATTAAAGGGATTGAAAAGAAGGGGGGATGTTCGATGATAAAGTTAAACGTGTATTTGAAATTTAATGGTCAAGCTGAAGAAGCTATGTTCTTTTATAAAGATGCGTTGAAGGTTGATTTGGCAGGACCAATTGTACGCTATCAGGATATGAGTCACAAAGAATTACCGGATGAAGACAAAAATCTTATTTTAAATATGGGTCTTGATTTAGGTGAAAGTATATTAATGGCAAGCGATACCAGGGAACCCATGCACTGGGATTTGATCCCAAATGTAACGATAAGTCTTAATCCAAAATCCCGGGAAGAAGCTGACCGCTTATTTGCGGCATTAAGCGAAGGGGGAACTATAATATATCCGATTGCAGATCAACCATGGGGAGATTATTTTGGTCATCTTAGGGATAAGTTTGGTGTAGCATGGGATGTTATGGTTAATGACTGAATACCTCCTCTCATTCAATATTGGAAGACCCTAGAATCGAACAAGCCTCTTATACGCCAATTGACTTTGCCCTTTATTTCTGCAGAAATAAAGGGCTAGGTCACATCAGTCTAAAGTTAAAAAGTCATAAAGCTCAGGTTGTGCGGCTAAAAACGACCCAAAGTGATCATAGTCTTGCATCCGCCTCAGTTTCGCGTTCGGGATGATAGATGCTAGGTAATCCGCATAGCGAATCGGGACAACATGATCGTCTTCGCTATGCCAGAACGCAACGGGCACGCGTATTTTTTGTAGTGGGATGTTCCATGGTTGACCAAAAATCACATAATCATCTACCATTCCGTCCACTTGCCGAGTTGCTTCGATACCGGATTGCTTAAGAACGGGAACCAGGTCGTCCGAAATTAATTTTCGATCCAATTCTGGAAGGTTATCGATATAATATTCCGTGAAGCGGTCTGGGTTAGCATTGACCATATTTGCTAACTTAGTTATATATGCTCGGGTGAATTCAGGACCCTGAAGGCAAACCTTTTCTTCCGTAAAGAGACAGAGCCCCTCTTGACCAAGGATATCGATAGGACCCATTCCACAAATAACGGCCGTTTTCCGAACGCGTGTTGGCATTCTATACGTACAGGCAAGAGCAAAAGGCGCCCCCCCGGAAATCCCGACAATAGAAAACCGCTTAACACCAATTTCATCAGCCAAAGCTTCAAAATCCTGGCACCAATCATCCAGTGTTCTTCCCGCTTTTGCATCCGATAACCCGTACCCAGGTCGTTCTGGTACGAAAATTCGCAACGGAACTGGGCCTTCTTGTGCAATAGATTCCAGCCGGGCAGCGTAGATTTGGTAGCGTGCTCCCGGCGTTCCATGGAATACAAAGACCGCTTCACCATCAATTTGACCATACTCTGCACATCCAAGTTTTCTGCCATCATTCAACATCACGGTATAATCCCTCATATGCTCATCCTCCATGCTCATTCATAAATTTAGAAACCGCGTGCTTCCTCACCATCACTGCCCGTTAGCTTAAGGACGGTGGTCAGGGAATATATCTGGTTGCTGGGGCGAATGCTGCCGACTCCATAACCGGGCATACAGGCCATTCGACGAAAGCAATTCATCATGGCGGCCCTGCTCCACGATCTGCCCATGATCCATTACAACAATCCGGTCGGCATGCTGCACGGTCTTAAGCCGGTGAGCAACGACGATGACGGTTCGGCCTCGAACAAGACGATCGATTGCTTTTTGAATCTCGGCTTCGTTCTCGGGATCCAGAGAAGCCGTTGCTTCATCGAGGAGAATGATCGGCGCATTTTTCAGCATCGCCCTGGCAATGGAAATCCGCTGTTTTTCACCTCCCGACAATGTGCTTCCTCCCTCACCTACCATCGTGTCGTAACCTTGTGGCAGCTTCAGGATAAAATCGTGACAACAAGCAAGCCGCGCTGCTTCCTCGATTTCCTCACGCGTTGCGTCCTTTCGGCCGAACCGGATATTGCCTGCGATCGTATCCTGAAACAGGTACACATCTTGAAACACCATCGATACTTTGTGAAGCAATGCTTCCGGGTCCATGGCACGAATGTCCTCCCCGCCCATTATCACCGTTCCCTTATCCGGGTCGTAAAAACGGGCAATGAGCCGAAGAATCGTACTTTTGCCGCTGCCCGAAGGGCCGACCAATGCGGTAAAGGAACCCGCCGGCATGCTTAGGCTCACCTCCCGGAGAACCTGCTGATCCATGTAGCCAAACGTAACTTGCTTCAATTCGACATCATGATTTGCAGGGGGCAGCCGCTCTCCTTGCATGACCGGCTCCCGCAAAAGCTGCACGATGCGTCCGCCCGCCTGCTCGAGATAGCGAAGCTCCGCATAACCGGCGAGCGCTGTCATCAACGGATCGAAGATTCGGGTTCCGATGATCAGGAACGCTACGAATGTGATGACATCCAGGCTTCCGCCGAGCAGCAGATGAACACCAGCCATGACCATCAGGGTTAGACCGCCACGAATACAGGCAATCGCGCTCAGTACAATGGGCCCCACGATCCCTTCGAGGCGGATGCTCTGCCGCATCAATTCCCTGAATGAGCTTTCAAGCCGGACAAAACGTTCTCCTGTCAAGTTATAGGCTTTGATCACCCGGATACCGTTCAAGTATTCTTGCAGCCGGCCTCCGGCATCGATCTTGGCCCGCATATGCTGCGAGCCGAGTTTGCGCTGGATGCCGGACGTCAAGAACACCAGCAGGATGGCCAAAGGCATAGCCGCGAACAAGGAAAGCGCGAGGCGCCAGTCGAGGAAAGACAGGCCGATCAAGGCCAGAACCGGCATGACGACGGCTCCGATCATCTGCGGAACCAAATGGGAGATGCCGTGCTCCAGCATCGCAAAATCGCCCGTTATCATATTGGCCAGATCACCCGGATCCCGCTTGTTCAGGTATCCCAGAGACAGCTTGCGCAAATGCTCGGCCAGCCGAGACCGTCCGTTCGCCGCCGCACCGTATGCGTCGCGGTATTGGGCTCGATAAGCAGGAATTTCGCAGACAAACAAGAGAACGAGCGAAGCCGCCAGCCCACCGCACACCCACCAGAGTCGTGCCGTATCCAGCGGGATATCGGGATGGACAAACGGGTTAAAGATCAATCTCGCCGCTTCCACCAACAGCGCAAAAGGAATGATCCCCGCCAGGTTGGCAATCGTCGTGTAAAAAACAGGTTTGACGAGCGAGCGCGGATTATCCGCCGTAATGCTGCGCAGCATGTTCATGTTCAGCGTCCACCTCCCCTTTGCCCATATGCCAAGCTGCCGCTTGACGATAGGAATTCCACATGCGTCCGTACAGGCCGCCCGCCGAGAGGAGCCCTTCATGCCTTCCCCGCTCGACGATTCTCCCGCTGTCCATGACGAGAATTTGTTCTGCATCCCGAATGGTGGACAGGCGATGCGCGATGACGATGACCGTCTTGTTTTTCATCAATGTTTTCAACGCCAGCTGCATCTCATGCTCGTTCTCCGGGTCGGCAAACGCCGTCGCTTCATCGAGCACAAGGATGGGGGCGTTTTTCAGGATCGCTCTAGCCACGGCGATCCGCTGTTCCTCCCCGCCGGACAAATAAACGCCTCCTTCTCCAATCAGCGTGTCATACCCAAGCGGAAGGTCCTCGATGAATGCATGGCACTGCGCCGCCTTCGCCGCGGCGTACACATCTTCCGGCGGCGCGTCCGGCCGCCCAACCGCGATATTGTTGTACACGGTGTCGTAAAACAAAAAGGATTCCTGAAACACGAATGCAACGGTGTTCATCAGATCAGGGGTCGCTATTTCGCGGATATCCACATCGCCGATGCGAATCGATCCCGTGTTCACATTCCAGAAACGAGGCACCAGGTTCGCGATGGTTGATTTGCCCGCTCCTGACGGACCGACGAGCGCCGTCACTTCCCCTTGGCGGGCGGTAAAGGAAATGTCCGCAAGCGCATCGGTATCCGCATGCTCCGATCCATACGAAAAAAAGACGTGATCGAATGTAACATCGAATGAAGTCGGCCGGCTCGGATGCTCGGGCTCCGGCACATGCGGCTCCGCCAATATGCGGTCGATGCGCTCCACGCCCTCGTTAATATCCCTGATCGTTTCGGCCAGGAACATGATTTTAAACATCGGGGCGGATATGCCCGGTGCCATGACCAGGAAAAACAACAGAACAGAGGCGAAGGCGACGCTGCCCGGATCGCGGCTTAACAAAAACACGCCGACAGGCAGAATAAACGCGGCTAACGAGCCAAGAATCACCTTGAAAATTAAAGATCCGTATTGAAACTGATCCGTTAATTTAACGCCATAGTCGCGGTAACGAATCATGTCCTGGTGAAACTGGCGAAAAGATTGTACGGTTTGTCCGAACACCTTGACGGCAGGCATCCCCCGCACATATTGGACGGCAGAAGCATTCATCCGTTCCAGTGAATCATAGCACCGCTTGAGGTTTTCTTTCGTCACCGACCCGCTTATGAGCGCGATCTGAACCGCGAAACCGAGAACAATCGGCACGATGCAAGCAATCGCCAGCCAAACATTCAGCGTGAACATCACGGCAATCATCAGGAGCGTGGTCACGGCAACATGTACGAGATCAGGTAACTGGTGAGCAATGAACGTCTCCACTTTCTCTACGCTATGTTCCAGCGTTTTCTTGACGGCTCCCGTCGATTTGCCGGTCAGCCATCCGAGCGGAAGCTTGCCGATATGGCCGGAAAGCTTGATCCTGAGACCGTAAAGAATACGGAAAGCGGCGATATGCGAAGCCATTCCCCCTGCGTACATCGTAATCAAGCCGACTGCGAAGCCGAGCAAAGCGATAACGCCAAAGCGGATCATCTTCGCTCCGTCAGCCAAAGCCGGGGACGCCGCGTGCTCCAACAACTCTTTCAAAATGAAATAGACGGAAGCGTAAGGCACCAGCATACAAATGGCACTAAGCGAAGATAACAGGCCGGAGACGATCATCAGTCCGCGCTTCTCTCCGGCGATTTCCAGCAGTCTGGCTATCCCCTTTTTATTTGTCATAGCTCTCCCTCGACCTTTCGAGTTTTATTGTATGTTGTATTTAAACAAACTCCATAATCCTTAGCGTACAGTCGAATCGTTTCCTTCTCTACCAGTAGACGGAGTATTTTCGCGGTTACAGGGAGCCATCGGTCCAAAACAAAAAGACTGCTCCGAAGAACAGCCTTTCCATAAAACAATTGTTCATGAATTCCATGCTACAAATCAAAATGAACGTCTAAGCAGGTTTCCGGGATTTACGCCGTACTTTTCCCGAAATGCCTCAGTAAAGTAACTGGGGTTGGAGTAGCCTACCGAAAGCGACGTTTCAGTCACATTCAAGTCTCCTTGCTGCAAAAGGAGAAAGGCTTTTTCCAGTCGTTTTTCCCTCAAATAACCAAATACGGTCGTTCCGTATAGTTCTTTAAAGCCAACTTTTAATTTGTTATCGTTCAGGCCGATCATACGGGACAGTTCGACCAGCGAGGGGGGATTCGCCATTCGTTCCAACATAATATCGCGCGCCCGCTGTATTTTTTGCCTTTCAATGCTAGATAGTCTCGGAGTCTTCGGCTCGGTAAGAAATGACTGAAAGGCCGATGACAGGAGCTCCAGCACATTGCACTCCAGTTCCAAGTTCTTCATGCTGCCTGTTTGCACAGACTGAGACAAGCGTTTAATAATTACGGCAGACGCGGGATCGATGGGCTCATCAAAAAGGCGGAAAGGCTTTCTCCCGAGAAGGCTGGAAAAATGAAGATGCCTGGCACCCGAGATATCCTCCATGTAATGATGGAAGGTCGAAACGGGAATCCCGACTGATAGTGCCTGATAAGGCTGATTTCCGGTAAATTCAAACAGCGCTTTCCCTTCGTCGATGAGTTGAAGCGCACACGTCCCGGGAACAAATTCGTACTGATTTCGTTCGACATGAATAACCCTCGTTCCTTGCAAACAATAGTGAAGCTCAACCATTGGCGTTGTTGTGGCTAGCGGCATGAGAAAATCGCCATGGAACATCAGCTCTTCAAACACGATCTCGAGATCGGGGCGAGGAACGAGTCGACGAATGCTTCCATCTCCGATCGGCGTATTCATCGTCATTTCCGACCCCTTTGTACTTTGCTGCCGCAGCCCGAATTCGTCGAAAAATAAATGAAAGTTATGATGGAAATCTGCCATTTTGTTCCTACCCCGTTTCGCCCAAATTGTTACTTCTGGATTTCGCAAAATTTATAAATATACTTTTTGTAGTACCATTAGCACCTCGATGATGTCTAAATTATAAAATAACTTTTCCCAGAAATATCGCCTTTTCTAAAAAAAGGCCAATAACTCTTCCCACATGAGATCGGTACAAGTCTACAAGATGAGTGCCTCCCCCTTTCGAATGTGCTGTTGGTCAACTCTGACCAGCCGTACGCGCCTCCATAGAACCCGTTATTGAACTTATATTTCACTGGTGTTATATTACATATGTGAAATAATAAATTTAAGGGGGTTCTTCATGCACCCTATTTCCAATGTCGAATTCATGCTGCTGCAAATGATCGCAGAATGTCGTCAAGCTTCGGGCTACGATATTAAGAAATTAGTCGATCAACGAGGCTATCGGGAATGGGCGAACATCGGCACGACATCGATTTACGTCGGACTGAAGAAGCTGAGCGATAAAGGATGGATTGCATCCGAGGAATCCGATGGAAAGTCCGGCAAGGGACCAACGCCGACCCGATATGTCCTCACCGAAGCCGGCATGGCCCAGCTGAAAGATGAGATCCTTGACAGTCTTTCGTCAGCACGTGAGCGCGACAACCGCTTCGATCTCGCTTTGGCCGCTATGCCTTTTATCGGGAACGACATGGCCATAGCTGCATTGCGTAAAAGGTTGGATTTTCTTCGGGAGGCTTCAGAAGGCATACGGCAAAAATTCGAATCCCAAGGCGGCGTTCGATTGCCGCTACACGTAAGGGCGCTGTTCTTGCATCCGCTCAGGCTGATAGAGAGTGAGCAAGCGTTCGTTGCCAGTCTAATTAATGAATTGTCGAAGGAGACCAGGGAAGATGACCACAATCATTGAAGGTTTCGTTTCTTACCCAGGCGAACATTGCGAAACGACTGCCATGGGCAATTTAATGCAGTTTGCGGGAGTCCAGCTGTCGGAGCCGATGCTGTTCGGACTCGGACAAGGGCTCGGATTCATTTATTGGGACTCGAAGGGAATGGATTTTCCGTTCATCGGCGGAAGAGTGAAAGTGGATCAGTTGACGGCCAACCTCGCCGACATGCTGCGTTTGACCGTTAACGTTCAAGAAACGTCCTCCGTCGATAAAGCGTGGCGGAACGTACGGGGCTGTATCGAACGCGGGATTCCGGTCGGGCTGAAATTGGATTCCTATTACTTGGACTATTTCACGAGCAAAGTGCACTTTGCCGGTCACTATGCGGTCCTATACGGTATGGATGACGAATACGCCTATATGGCGGATACCGGACAACAGGGCAGTCTGGTGAAGACGCGTTTGACAAGCTTGGCTGAAGCCAGAAATGCAAAAGGACCCATGAGTTCCCGGAATCGTTCCTTTACGCTCGAGCCGATTGACGCCTTACCTCCGCTCGCTCCCGCATTACGCCAATCCTTGACCAAGAATGCGCAGGACTATCTGAACCCGCCCATACGCAATATCGGGAATAAAGGCATCGTGAAAATGAGCAAAGAGATCCTGAAGTGGCCTTCCCGCAGCGGAAATTTCGAACATGATTTATGCCTGACCGCCTTGCTGATGGAGCGTGCGGGAACCGGCGGCGCTTTGTTTCGGAATCTGTATCGGGATTATTTGAAAGAATGTGCCGATCAATTAGCAGACCCGAGAATCGAGCAAGCCTATCTTTTGTTTACGGAAATCGCTCCAATGTGGGTCAGTGTCTCAGCATCAATCGACCGTGCGGGAAGAACGGGTAACCACCAGGAGCTACAGCAGGCATCCAATCTCTTGCTCGAGATTGCGGATAAAGAACGCACAGCCATGGAGTTATTGTTGTGAGAAATAATCGTTCCTTTGTAAAAAAGGATAGAGTTTCAGAAGGTATTCTGATGACTCTATCCCTTTTTCTTTATAATCTGGGCGTAACCTATGAGCGTTGTTAACGGAGGATTCATCTCGTGCGCAGCATTAGCGAAAAACACTTTGTTTTGTGCCTGAGCTTTCTTTAATGCATCTCGTTTCTGTTCAATGATACGGATTTGCTCCCTGATCCTCTGCACATCTTCTTAAACATGCCTGCCAATTCACTGATCTCATCGCGGGGAGGATACTCGCATATCCATGTTGTAATCCCCGGCATACACCTGCTGAGAGTTTTTGGATAACCGGGGGACAGACTTCGTAAAATAAGCGATCTCTCCACGTTGTGCTGCAGCCAGCTCCTTTCCTTCGCTATCGGTCGCGCCTCCCGCCCTCCCTTTTTCAAATTCTCATGAGGATACCTCTCACGGTTCAAACGGTATCGGACAGATGTATCATCCCAGCCTTACATGTATCGGATATGTAAATTTTTTCGCGTTACTTCGCTTTTCGCAACATGTCAAAAAAAGGCTTGCGTCAGTCGGAAAATGAGTGTATGATCATCTCATAAGAATATATGAGCAATTGTTCATATACGAGGAGGTAAACGTTATGAGCCATTCCAGCCATCCGCATTCCACCCATGATCATCATGATCACGGGCATGATCACAGCCATGGACATCACGGTCACGCGCATGCCCACATGCCAAATAACAAAAAGGGCCTGACCATCGCCCTGATCATCACAACCGGTATCATGTTTTTGGAATTTTTCGGCGGATTGATTACGAACAGCCTTGCCCTGCTATCAGACTCAGGCCATATGCTTAGCGATGCCGGCGCACTTGCATTAAGCCTTGCAGCCATGTTTCTGTCGGCCAAAGCCCCATCGGCGCGGAAATCCTACGGTTTTCACCGGTTCGAAATATTGGCTGCCTTACTGAACGGTGCTGCATTGTTTGTCGTTGCCGGTTCTATCATTTGGGAAGCCTATGGACGATTCTTTGAACCTCCGACCGTAGCCAGCGGCCCCATGATGGCGATCTCCTTTATCGGACTGTTTGCCAATTTGCTCAGTGCCTGGTTCCTGATGAGAAAAAGCGATGTCAAAGAAAATATCAATATCCGCAGCGCCTATCTTCATGTTCTTGGTGACGCGCTCGGTTCTGTAGGCGCCATCGCGGCCGGACTGATTATGAGCCTGACCTCCTGGTACGTCGCTGATCCTATTATCAGCGTGCTTGTCTCCCTGCTCATTTTGAAAAGCGCCTGGGGGGTCATCGCCAATGCGGTCCATATCCTGATGGAGGGAACACCGGCAGGCATCGATTCGGCAAAAGTACGCGAGGCGTTGATGGAGGTCGATGAGGTTGTGGATGTGCATGATCTCCATATTTGGACGATCACTTCAGGACTGAATTCCTTAAGCTGCCACCTTGTGATCGAAGACAACACAGACCATCAGACCGTGCTACAGCAGGCCGTCCGAGTAATTGAAGAAAAATTCAACATTACCCATACCACCATCCAGGTGGAAAATGGACAGCTCCAGCATGGTGAGCTAAAAGTTTAATGGACCGGCCGAACTGAGCAACTTTATAACAACTGTGCTAGGGGCGGCTGACTAAATCCGCCCTCAGCCTTTTACTGGTTAATACGAGGGGATGGAGATGGTGTGCCTAGCAGGATTCATTGTCGGCTATAGTGGAAGTTTAGGCCAGTAATTATACGCGAGAAATTTTCTCTAGATGTTGTCCCACAGCAATAATCTTTAGACCGTCACACGAACGATGTAGCGTTCAAAGGTTGTGGGTAAGCCTTTGTCCGTTGCGTTCTTTTCAAATATCCTTGTTATCTCCGACATAGACTGCTGAATTACCGATTCAAATACGGAAGGTTTTTGACCGAAAAGACTCATTCTAATTACGTCAATTGGTTCATGCAGGTATTCAAGGCTTCTTACCGTTTCAATCTTAGCATTCTCTAGTCCTCCCTCTTGTAATCTTTGCTTTATATTATCGAGTATAGGAGTACCTGAGGGAGAAGGTTCAAAAAAATCAGGAAATAACTCTGACAACTCCGATGTAATATGATCACCGGGGTGAAGAGCGATGAGTTTCCCACCCTGTTTAATGACTCTCTTTACGTCAAGGTAAGCTGAGGTAGGTCCTCTACGGTTATATGCACAGTCAAATTCCTCGTCTTCAAAAGGCAGCTTGTCTTTCGTGTTTGCCGTTATAAAGGTTACATTGTGCCGACCTGCATCATTTCCCTGCTTGATGAAGTCACTCGTTATATCTATACCAACAATATGCTTTACGACCGGGCTCCATTGTAAGGCAAACTCACCGTGCCCACAGCCAATATCCAGTACCTTCTTGCCCGGAACCATCTGAGACACTTCATTAGTGAAAATCAATTCACCATTGGGCTCAGTAATGGTCGATTTCCAAGAATACGAATACTGTCCTGTTAATCTTCCTAATTGAGCATACCACTCGATTGAATGGGGACGCACCCAATCCGTATGTGTTTTCGGATTAAACCATTTAATACTCATAAAACACCTCCAAAAATAATAGGGAAGAACTCATATAATAAAATTTACCAGTCAAACTTGCAATACAATTTCGGAAGAAAAAAAAGAGGGGCTTGGTCGCCCCTCTTTACTATTCCCGCCAATACATCTCCGAATTAATTGTCCTTTCGCACCAACAACGCCACACACTCCACATGCACCGTATGCGGGAACATATCCACCGGCGTAACCTCTACCGTCCGGTATCCGCCATCCTCCAGTACCCGCAGATCCCTTGCCAATGTCGACGGGTTACAGCTCACATAAACAACCCGCTCCGGCTTCATCTGAAGAATCGTCTCCAAGAGACGCGGATCGCAGCCCTTGCGCGGCGGGTCGACGACGATGACGTCGGCCTCGATGCCCTGCTCTTTCCAGCGCGGGATGACGTCCTCAGAGGCGCCGACCTCGAACTCGACATGCGCCATGCCGTTGAGCTCCGCGTTGGCGCGCGCATCCTCGATCGCTTCCTTCACGATCTCGACGCCGTACACCTTCTTGGCATGCTGGGCCAAGAACAGGGAGATCGTCCCGATACCGCAATAAGCATCGATGACGGTTTCCTCCCCGGTTAACCCCGCATACTCCACCGTCTTCCCGTACAACACTTCCGTCTGAGCCGGGTTGACCTGGTAGAACGAGCGTGCGGAAATGGCAAATTTCACGTCGCCGATATAGTCATGGATGACTTCACGTCCCCACAGGACGCGAGTCACATCCCCAAAAATCACGTTCGTCTTCCGTGTGTTGATATTTTGGCAGACGCTGACGACAGCCGGCAATTCCTCGCGAATCGCCGTGATCCACTCGTTCATACGCGGGATGCGTTCGCCGTTCGTGACGAGCACGATCATCATTTCGCCGGTGGCAAAGCCGATCTTCACCACGACATGGCGCAGCAGGCCTTGTCCGCTCTCTTCATCGTAAGCGGTAATGCCGAGCCGGCGGCCGATGGCCTTAACGCGGCGCACCACTTCGTCGTTCTGTTCATGCTGGATCAGACAGGTCTCCATATCGACGATCCGGTGGCTGCCGCGGGCGTAAAAGCCCCCGACGAGGCCGCCCTCGGTCACGCCGATCGGCACCTGGGACTTGTTGCGGTAGCGCCAAGGCTCGTTCATGCCGAGCGTCGGACGGACGATGATGCCTGCTTCCGGCTCTTGATGTAGTCCAGTGCCGAAGTCTGCGCCTGGTTCATCATGGAGTCCGGTGCCGCTGATGTTGCCGGCGCCCGGCTCTTGATGAAGCCCGGTGTTTCGGTGCTCGCCGCTGACTTGAGCTTCGCGATCCGACGCGTTTTGACCTGCAGTCGCGGCATCAGCCTGTCCACTCATGCCACCCGCTGCTGGGGAAGCTCCTTCAACTCCGCTCCCCTCGCGCACCACCCGCAGCTTCCCGATCCGCTCCAGATTGTCGATCACAAGCTGCCGCTTCCATTCCAGCTGTGCGGTGTAATCCATATGCTGCAGCTGGCAGCCGCCGCACTGGTCATAGATCGGGCAAGGCGGAGCGATCCGGTGCTGGCTGCGCTCGACAAGCTCCAGCAGCTTGGCATATCCGTACTGCTTCTTCGTCTTGAGCACCTTCGCCCGGACCTTCTCGCCCGGCAAAGCTCCCTGCACGAACAGCGTATATCCTTCGACGCGGCCGACGCCCTCGCCGTCATGGGTCATCCCGATAATCTCGAGGATAACCTCGTCATTCTTCGCCACCGGCAGATCGGCGATGGCCGCGGAGGCTGCGGCCGGCTTGCTGCTGCGGCGCGAATCGCGCCTGCTGCGCTTCTTGTTCATGATGTGACATTCACTTCTTTCCGCTTTAGCTTCTATATCGATCTATACGTACGGTTACTCGTCTTCTTCATCTATTCCCATATCGCCCGGCATCCATAATATCTCCCATGGGGGAGACCCATGAGATTGCCGAACGAGCAGCTTCTTCCCGGATACAACAAAAAGCTCCCCCAAGGGAGCTTGCCTGCGAAAGCTCCGTCCATCATTATACGGGAGCTTCCTTCCATATTCAATCGGCATCGCCTGCAAAATCCAATCATTTACTTACAAGAGCCGGGAGACGGATGCGCTGAATCGGCTAAAGCATCCGGCTAGCATCCGCACAAGACCGCACAGACCCGGGCACGAACATCATGCGCCGCTTACGCCATTCACTCAACGACAAATGTCTCGCCATCTCTTGCTTTCATTCATTTAACGTCTACCGTCCCGCCAGTCCTTAACCAGGCTCCTTAAAGCCCACCCTGCACCACTACCTACCGGCATCAAGCAAAAATTCGCAGATGCTGCGGCAAAATCCGGAACGTGCCCGGCAGCATGCCGCCAAACTCGCCGTCCAGGTTCAGCTGCACCTGTCCCGGTGACGTAACCTCCATGTAGTCGGTGCGGAAATGCAACACCTTCTTGTCATTCACATGCTCGCCGCGCAGCGCGAGCGTGGCTACACGCACGAACTCCGCCAGGTTGCACTTGCGCAGGGCAATGACGTCGAACAGGCCGTCATCGATGCTGGCGCCCGGTGCGAGCTTGTCGAAGCCGCCGACCGAGTTGCTGTTGGCAATGAGGAACACCATGAACTCGTCATGAATGATCTCCTGCCCGCTGGCTTGGATGATGAGCTCCTGCGGCGTAAGGCTGACCATTTTCTCGATCCCCTTCAAATAATACGCCAGCTGCCCGATCATCGTCTTCAGCTTGCTAGGCACCTCATACGTAAGCTCCGTCAGCGTACCGCCCCCGGCGATATTAATGAAGTAGCGGTCATTCGCCTTGCCGACATCGATCGGGCGGGTCTCGCCCCGGATCACCAGGTCGCAGTACTCCTCCCAGTTCCTCGAGATGCCGAGCGCACGGGCGAAATCATTCGTTGTCCCCAGCGGAAAAATACCAAGCGGCGGCAGGTTATCCCTTCCCGCCATCCCGTTGATCACTTCATTAAGCGTGCCGTCGCCGCCGGCCGCAATCACAAGATCGTACCCCCGCTCCACGGCATCCGCCGCTTCACGGGTCGCATCCCCCTCCCCGGTTGTTGCATGGCAGGAGGTTTCAATGCCCGCGCTATCCAGACGGTGCAAAATATCAGCTAATCTTCGCTTCATTTCCTCCCGCCCTGAGGTCGGGTTATAAATTAATCTTGCATTTCTCATTAACGATACGCCACCTACTCATGATTTCAAGGATTGTATCATCAGATGGGCCTGGGACTCCATCCAATGCGACAGCAGCGGATGCGGAAGCAGGGTTTTGCCGGAATAGCGGCACGAGAGCCCCTGAATCCTGTCCGGAATGACCTTCTCTGTAAAATACCCCTCACTTAAAAAAAGCGGAGCCGCGATCACCTCGCAGCCGCGCTCCTTCCATTGCAATGCTTTCTCCCGGACATTCCCGGGGCTCAGCAGGGCATAATCGACGCTTGTGCCGCTTAAGGCGCCAACGCGCCCGGCAAGCCGGGACATGCCTTCCTCCCAGCGGCGGCGAAATCCATCATGCCTGCTGCCGTGTCCCACGAGAAGGATGACCTCCTTCTCGGGCTGAACGGACAGCTCGCTTACCTTATCCCACACCATGGCGGCGATGTCCGGATGATCGTCCATCGGCGTGCCGAAATGAACGGCGGCGCGGACCCGGAACGGCTCAAGATCCGTTTCCAGCTCCGGAACCGCCTTCGCTCCTATAGCATAAGCTATTTCGTCGACATGTGTGCTGCCTGATGACACAAATAGCGGAATGACCACAATGTCCGTAACACCCTGGTCCTCCAAAGCCGTAATGCCGTCCTGAATCAGACGGCCCTCTACCAATTCCAAGTATGAAGCTACGACCGGCATATCCATGCGGGCTGCCAGCTTGCCGACGGCTTCGTCCACAAGCGACACCCATCCTTGCTCCCTGGAGCCATGACTGATCACGAGCACGCCCGGCTGTGCCATCATTAACGCCCGAGACGCTCCAAAGTCATTTTATACCCATCATTGCCATAATTCAAACAACGCTTCACCCGCGAGATCGTCGCGGTGCTGGCTCCCGTTTCTGCTTCAATCTGGTTGTATGTGCATCCCTTGCCCAGCATCCGAGCCACCTCGAGCCGTTGGGACAAGGACTGGATTTCGTTAACGGTGCAGAGATCGTCGAAAAATACATAGCATTCTTCCACGTTCTTCAAGGTTAATATAGCCTCAAATAATTGATCAATGCTCTTATCATTAAGTTTCTTCAGCTGCACTGAATTATCATCCCCTATTGTTACTGTGTATAACACTCGCACTCCCATTGTACCCGAGCGGGTACAGTCTTTTCAAGCATTAACGATTTCACGCACTACAGGACGACCATACATTATAATCTTTGGTATGAACCTAAACGAGATGAATTAAACCTAGATCTCATATATTCCCTCATAATCCGCAGCTGTCCCCTCACATCATTCCCGTAGGCATCCGCCCGATTCCGCTCCTATCCCGAAAATCGGGACAATAGCCTAAACCCATCGCCCGCCCGGAACATACAGTATAGTATCTTAACTTACAAAGGAAAGTGATATGATGACTGGTCATTCCCACTATTATCACCGTCGACCTTCTTCCCAACGTCCTTCCCATCGCAGTACTTACCGCTCGCTGAACGAATCACTTCCCCAGGAATCGTCACCGTATCCCGGCCTGAATTCCTACAGCGAGTATCCAGATGCTAATCCATCCGCTTTATATCCATACACCGATTCGGTTCCGGCCTTAGCGCCGGTACCCGGCACGGAAGCTACTGCTTCGTCGTTCGCGCCGTCCGACAATTCGAACGGCGGCCTCGGCGGCCTTCTCGGCGGAGGAGGCAGCAGCGGAAGCGGAGGATTAGGAGGCCTCCTCGGAGGCCTGGGTCTGAAGAACATGGGCGATCTGAAAAACATTATCGACCGGATGGGAGGCATTGACGGCATCGTCAACAATCTCGGCAAGGTTCAAAAGGTCATGCAGGGCTTCCAGCAGCTCGCGCCGATGGTGTCCCTGCTGGCAGGAGCGTTCAAGAAGAAAAACAATCCGCCATCGGCTGATTACGCCGACTCCGGCGGCAATTACGAGTATACGCCGCCAAGACGACGTTCATCCGGAGGCGGCAAACGCCGGACCGGCTCGCGCAAGTCGTCCGGCTCCAGCAAACGCAGACGCCGGCGGTAGCCGAAAGGCGCCCCGAGGCGAGGGCGATGCAATCCCCCCGCAGAGCCCTTGCATTTTTAGGGCGCGCAGGGCACCGTCGGCTTACCCGGATATAATCAGGTTAGGCGGCAGTACATGACCGCTCCATGAACAGCTCCAGCCCTGAAAGCTCAGGGCTGGAGCATATTTTTGCGCCGGGTAGAGCATTCCCGTCTAACGTGGACATCAGAGCATGGCTTGAAAGATGCTTCAATGGCGTGAGCTTTTTACCGTATGTCGCTTACGCTGTTCAACGCGACCAATCCTGATCGGAGCTGCTCTCCTGATCGGCTGAATGCTCGAGCGATTTTAACCGGAACCAATAAGAGCCTCGAATGCCCGACCGCAGCAGCATCATAATGCTTCCGAGCAGGTACAGCACGGTGGAGATACGTTTTGTCCCCGGGTAGAACATTAAGATGCTGCCAGTAATAAACAGCAGTCCGGTCAGCAGCTCGCTAAGCATCATCCCCGCCTCGAAACGGCTGGTGACGGTTAGCCGGCGCTTTCGCGCCCGCGACAGTCGGAGCAGCCTGCGCAGCCCTCCGGTACGTACGGACAGGTTCAGGTGTCGTTTTCTATGGTGTTTGCCTTGTCGATTCAGACCGGGTACCATCGTAACTCCCTCCTCAGGAAGCCTTACCCGTGATGGACCATCCATAAACCCCGGCAGCCAAGCTCCGAAGATGTGTGCGCTGGAACTTAGTCTCAGACGATTAAGGGTCACATACCCAGCCTTGATTCCGTCTTTCGGCTTGTCTCAAGCAATTGTAACCTTGTCACCCGGCGCAGTTCTTCTCTTACATTCTTTTTGTTAACCCGGAATATCATCCAGAAAATAACACTATTTAAACCAGCCCCTGCGTATAAACCACATCACCATGCCGCCCCCGAGCAGGAACATTAGAACCAGCACGGCAAAGTAACCATACCTCCATTGCAGCTCCGGCATCACCTCAAAATTCATGCCATAAATGCCCGCAATCAGCGTCAACGGCATGAAGATCGTGGTGATCACGGTCAGCGTCTTCATGATTTGATTCATCCGGTTCGAATTTACGGAGATGTAACTGTCGCGAAGATCCGCCGTCATCTCGCGGTTGGTCTCGATCATGTCGGACAGCTTGAGCAGGTGGTCGTAGATATCGGAAAAATAAGCAAGGTGCACATGATGCTTCATATGCTGCGAGTTGATAATCCGATAGAGCAGATCCCGCATCGGCACAACCGTCCGCCGGAGGCGAAGCAGCCGTGACCGAAGGGCAAACACCTGGTTCATCAGCTCCTCCACCGACTCCCGTTCACCTTCATTCTCCAGATCCGCCAGCTCGTCCTCAATCGCGTACAAGCTCGGGAAATATTGATCCACCATCTTATCCATAATCGTATAAGCGGTGAAGCTGGGGCCATCCTCGCCAACCGCTCCCTTCCTGGCAGCCTCCACGACCCGGTCCCATGCATCATTTACCTCCGGCAGATTTTGCTGGTGGAACGACACGACGAGCCTTGGCGCGAGGAACAGATCCACCTCCACCGCCTGGAGCGTATCCGGATGCAGTGCATGCAGGACGAAGAACTGCATTTCATCGTAATAATCCAGCTTGGGACGCTGCAGAAAATGCAGGCAATCCTCAATGGCCAGCGGGTGAAAATGAAAATACGTCT
Organism: Paenibacillus lactis; assembly: GCF_017873605.1. GTDB lineage: Bacteria > Bacillota > Bacilli > Paenibacillales > Paenibacillaceae > Paenibacillus_AQ > Paenibacillus_AQ lactis. The sequence goes on along the minus strand of NZ_JAGGKI010000025.1, from coordinate 20,175 downwards.
CCAGCATCCGCGCCTCCTCCGGCGTCGGTTCGCTGAAATCCACCCAGACCCAGGCGTATTCCGCCATATTCATCTCGGCCAGCGACAGTCCCAGCACCGGCTCATAGCTCGGCGTGATGGCCAACGTGCGAATCATAGGCGTCCTCCCTTCTGCAGATATGTAATCGTCTATTAAAAAAAGCCAATCGTATGCTGATTGGCTCCACATCTATCCGTTATCTATCTGTAAGTAAGTATTGGTCTAGAAGAAAATTTTAAAGATAAGTCCCGCCAGCACAGCCGTAATCGGAATCGTGATGAACCAGGTTACGACAATTCGCCCTGCCAGGGACCATTTCACGGCGGAGAAGCGTTTCGCCGAGCCTACGCCGAGAATTGCCGATGTAATCGCATGGGTCGTACTGATCGGCAAGTGAAGCAGTGTCGCCGAGAAAATAACAGAGGCTGCCGAGAAGTCTGCGGCGAATCCGTTAATCGGCTCGATTTTGAAAATTTTCGTTCCCATCGTCTTGATGATCTTCCAGCCGCCGATCGAGGTTCCCAATGCCATCGCGGTTGCTGCCGCCAGCTTAACCCAGAACGGAACTTCCATCTCCGAGAGATGACCGGAAGTCACGAGAGCGAACGTAATGATCCCCATCGCCTTCTGCGCATCGTTCGTGCCGTGCGTGAAGGATTGGAGCGCAGCCGTAAAGATCTGCATCGTGCGGAAGCCCTTATTCACGGTGTGCGGACTGCGTTTTGCGAAGATGACTTTCAGCAGCTGCATCACCAGATAACCGACCACAAATGCGATGATCGGCGAAAGGACAAGCGCCAATACGATATCCGTAAAGCCGCCGTAATTCAGCTTATCGCTGCCCGCTCCGACGAAGACCGCACCGGTCAATGCACCGATCAGAGCATGCGAGGAGGATGAAGGCAAGCCGAACCACCAGGTTACGAGGTTCCAGATAATCGCCGACAACAGCGTCGCGATTACAACCTCGATTCCGTTATCCAGTGTAGCGGGGTCTGCAATGCTGCCGCCAATCGTTTTGGCAACGCCTGTGAACAGCATCGCGCCAACGAAGTTCATCGAGGCTGCAAGCAGAATGGCAACTCGAGGCTTCAAGGCACGGGTCGATACCGAGGTAGCAATCGCATTAGCCGTATCGTGAAACCCGTTAATAAAGTCGAAGGCGAGTGCCAGGAAAACAACGAGAATGATTACGATATCCATAGTTCAGGACTCCCTTACGAGTTACGCATAATGATGGATTCCAGCATATTCGCCACGTCTTCGCAGGTGTCCGTGGTTGTCTCAAGACGCTCATAGATCTCTTTCTTCTTGATCAGCAGAATCGGATCGGAAACGGTCGCGAACAGATCCTTAATGCAGATACGCAGCAGCTCATCGCCCTGGTTCTCCAGATCGTTCAAGCGGATCGTATATTCGCGGATCGCAAGAAGTTTTTTCTGCGAGAGCAAATGAATGGCTTTCTGAATTTCGTAGGCCGATTGACGAAGAATTTCTGCAAATTGCACGATGTATTCGTCAGGCTGTCCGAGCTGGTACATATAAAACCGGGATGCGGTGGCCTCGAGCCCGTCCATCACATCGTCCATGCTGGTTGCCAGGTCCATGATGTCGTCTCTTTCGATCGGCGTTATAAATGTTTTGTTGAGCTCCGTGATGATCGTATGGGTATAAGTATCACATTGGGACTCGAATTTTTTCATTTCATTGGCGAATTCTAGCACATCCTGAAGATTGGTAACGTGCTGTGAAAAATAATCTGCAGCTTGAACCACCGTGTCGGCCATATTCTCCAGGCATTGGAAAAATATATCCTTTTTCTTCATTTTCATACTCTTTAACCCCTTTACGGATAAATTGCCGCGAACGAAAGAAAAGATAGACAACCTTGAATATCTTATCACATCCGCCGCAGGGTGTGTATAGAAAACTAACACTCAAAAAAGTAAGAAACTAACAAGGAAGCGCATCCCTAGCCTGCTCCATACCTTTATGCCTGATACTTAACATCCCCGTATAAGGATATATTATCCGCCGCCCATGAATTATGGATTGGTTATGCTCACATGGCTCTCAAATGATGGAGAGTTAGGCACAATGTTGAAATATGTCGTTCCCGGAACAAGCGCCACCTCTGCCCCGTCCTTGACGAACCGGATCGCATCATTCGCGGCTCTGACCCACTGCCCCCGGATCACCTCGCCCCGTTGGAACAGCATGGCCTCGCCCCCGGTTTCTACATCCACGGCTAGACGCCCTATATCATCCAGCACTTTATGGTCGGCTCCGAGCACAATCACATTGGCAGCTTCCAGCTGCTCATTGTTATTAAGATCGACATGGGGAGACCCATTAATGGATCGCTTATACGTGCTCGTTGCTTCATCGTATTCATAGGAAACCACATAACTGTTCAGCAAAAAGGTAATGTCCACCTTGCCCGCGGCTTCTCCGGCTGCCTCCGTTTGGGACCCCGCTTCGCTGCCTGCATTCCCGGCATTTGCCGATTGTCCTGCACCGCCTGCGCTGTTCGCAGATGCTGAAGATTGCTCCGCATTGCTTGTATTTTCCGCAGCATCAGCAGATGGTTTCCCGCTATTCGTCGTTCCGTCTTGCTGCGTCGAACCCTCCGTGCCGTCCGCAGTTCCCCCGGAGGATGGGGTGTCATCGGTGCTATTCGTACCCTCGGTGCCATTCGTTCCACTCGTGCCTCCTGCAGGCTCTTCCGTAAGGAAGCTGTATTGCGGAACCTGAACCTGCTGATCATAGCCCATCTTAGCAGCAGCTTGACGCAGCTTCTCGTCGCTGGAATACAGATTATGCGGCGCTTTACGGTCCTTCGATCTCCAGAAAAAAGCACCGGCATTGCCGATTTCGTCCAAATCCTGCTTCCCCTGCTTTTGAATGATCGAATAAGCCTCGGGGCTGCCGCCGGCATGAACCAGAACGCCGCCATAGCTCTCGCCAAGACGGATCAGATAAGGACGAATGCTGCGGATCGGCCCGATCTGCTCGATGCCTTCTTGGCTTTGGAAAATCCCGATCAATCGCGTAATGCCGCCCTCGGCCAATACCTCGTATACGATATCGGCTTGGCTCAGCCCCGACTGCGGCCTTGCCGCCGGCGCGTTATTGATCATCACCGCCAGCGGCCGCTGCGTGACCGGCGCCTCAACCGCCAGCCCGGTTAAAGGCGCCCTGTACGGAGCCGGTGCTGCCGGCTCCTTCACATCCTCCACCGGAGGCTGTACCGGACTCTGTACCTCCGGACTCTCTACCGGCTCTGCTTGCGGCTTCCCACCACAAGCAGACAATGCAAGGACGGCCGCAATCGCCATGAAGCTTGTCCTCCATGCAAATTTGCCAAGTCGATGTTTACTGCGCATATCATTTCCCCCTATGGACTCTCCCAAATACTTATTACCCGAAATTTCCAACCGACAATTCAACTTTAATTTACATTTAATCATAAACGCTGCGCTTTGTCTGTAATAAAGAACCGTTCGTAAGGCGCCTGGCTCTAGGTCATTCATCGATCAAGTCTTGTAATCTCGGTTGATTCATAACTCGATAGGTTCTCCGCAAGCCTACCTTTCTATGGAAGATAACTCGATCGTCCTCCGGCAAAGCCTTTCTATCGGAGATAACTTGATAAGTTCTCCGCAAGCCTGCTTGGGGTGGGACCACGAACATTTGGCTGCTGTCATTGATGCCCTACAATTACCTCCCTTTCCCTGTAGTAGAACATTCACTTATTTCATCAGCCGATTCTAGGGGCAGACCGCGCAAGGTTTCAAACCATTTAAGGAGCCGCTGCCGTATTTCAGCCTATTTGAAGGGCAGTATGCAATGTATTTCAGAGGCAGAATGCTATGTTCACAAATTTGTGATTTTTATCACATTGTATTGTGAATAATTTCACGTATAATGAAAGTGTAAGAAAGGTGATCACTTAAACCAAACAGCACCAAGCAAGACAAAGCAAGAAAGTGAACAACAAGAAAGCAAACATTAGAAGTCACCAGTAAGCCATTTAACAACAACGACATCCATGAACAGACAACAATGCAAACGAAAAATAACTCAATTAAGGAGTGGTTCATATGTTTAACAATTGGCTGAGAACAAACAAAGTGGCAATGTGGTTGCTGACCTTCATCCGGGTCTACATCGGTTACGAATGGATGGTGGCCGGCTGGGGCAAATTGACTGGCGGCTTCGAGGCTGCAGGCTTCCTGCAAGGCGCGATCGCCAAGGCGACCGGTGACCATCCCGCTGTACAAGGCTGGTGGGCGGCCTTCCTCGAGCACGCGGCGCTGCCGGGCGTAAAGGTCTTCAACGTCATGGTCCCGCTCGGTGAATTCCTCGTCGGCCTCGGGCTGATCCTGGGTACCTTCACCACCTTCGCCGCCCTCATGGGGATCGTGATGAACGCCGCGTTCCTCTTCTCGGGCACCGTGAGCACGAATGCACAAATGCTATTGCTGCAAATGTTCATCCTGGTTGCTGCAGCGAATGCCGGTAAAATCGGTCTCGACCGCTGGGTAATCCCATATCTCCGCGGCCTGTGGAACAAATGGACACACAAAACGACCCGCCATGGCGACACGACGCCAACGCCGCTCAAGAAGCAAACGGCTTAATCGGCTGCAACTCAATTAGGCAGCATCCAAGTGATGGAGAACCACGGTTCTTCATCACTTTTTGGTATGTCCGGATCGCATTCCAAAACGCACAGGCATAAGCCAGGTGGAAGTGAATAATGTATTTTAATACGGATTTTTGAAAATATACATTGCTAATCACTTTCCCAGCGTGAACGAAAATCCTTGATGCGTTCACGCTTTCTGCGGTAATTATTTTCATTTTCTCAAAAATCCGAAAACAAAATATAGAATGATTATTCATGGAGGAGTGGTGTTGGATGTGGATGAGCTGGCTTCAGACAAGCAAAATCGCAATGTGGGTATTGACGATGATCCGGGTATGGGTCGGGTATAAGTGGCTGACCGCAGGCTGGACCAAGCTGACGGGGGGCTTCGATGCCAGCGGCTTTATGAAAGGAGCGATCGCCAAATCAGCCGGTGAGCACCCGCCGGTGCAGGGGTGGTGGGCGGCCTTTCTGGAGCATGCGGCGCTGCCGGGCGTAAAGTTCTTCAACATCATCGTCCCGCTTGGGGAGTTTCTTGTCGGGCTGGGTTTAATCCTCGGGACGTTTACCACCTTTGCCGCGCTGATGGGACTGGTGATGAATTTCGCCTATCTCTTCTCCGGCTCGATCAGTACGAACGGCCAGCTGTTGCTGCTTGAATTTCTTCTCATCCTGTCTGCGGCCAATGCCGGGAGGATCGGGCTGGACCGCTGGCTTATGCCCTTCCTTAAACGGAAGTTTGCCCGTAAAATGAATGTCAGTTATCATGAACCTCTTATGAATAATCAAACGGCGTAGCCAACGTAACCCTGCGTGCTCCTCTCAAAGAGCGCAGGGTTATTTCTTTTTTTTAATATAATTATGATTTTTATCACGAATGTGATTTTAATCACATATATTGTGATTTGTTTCACTTATAATGAAATCAGAAAGAGATGATCATCTTCCTCCCTCAACCAGATGAACACCAATAAGCCGGTCGAGGGCAAGCAACAACAATGAACTCAATAAAAAATCATCTTCCCAAGGAGTGGTTGATATGTTTAACAATTGGCTGAGAACAAACAAAGTTGCAATGTGGCTGCTGACCTTCATCCGGGTCTACATTGGTTATGAATGGATGGTGGCCGGCTGGGGCAAATTGACCGGCGGCTTCGAGGCTGCAGGCTTCCTGCAAGGCGCGATCGCCAAGGCGACCGGTGACCATCCCGCCGTACAAGGCTGGTGGGCGGCCTTCCTCGAGCACGCGGCGCTGCCGGGTGTAAAGATCTTTAACGTCATGGTCCCGCTCGGTGAATTTCTCGTCGGCCTCGGGCTGATCCTGGGCACCTTCACCACCTTCGCCGCCCTCATGGGCATCGTGATGAACGCCGCGTTCCTCTTCTCGGGCACCGTGAGCACGAATGCGCAAATGCTCTTGCTGCAGATGTTCATCCTGGTTGCTGCAGCGAACGCTGGTAAAATCGGTCTTGACCGCTGGGTAATCCCTTACCTCCGCGGCCTGTGGAACAAATGGACACACAAAACGACCCGCCATGACGGCGGCACAACCCCAACACCTCTGACAAAGCAAACCGCTTAACCGGCACCGCTGATACAGGGACGGGGCGAGTTAGAAAAATTCGTACCGACAATATGCGAGCACAATGCCCGGGGAGCATAACGACACAACGCCAGATGGCAAGAAGCTCCCCTGGACATCGAGCCCACCACCAGCAATGGCATAACCACCCGCCCACACCCAAAGCCCGGCTTGGCTTCTCAAGCCGGGCTCCTTTGTGCTTCCCGGGCGGCTTACACCCTACGGAGCTGCGCCGGTGCACCCACAGGGAGGGCCTCCGTCTCGGAGCAGCGACAGCGGTCGCTCTTTGGGAGCCCTTTGCCACCTTTACACAATATACATTCATGCAAAGGGCGGACAACAAGCGAGCGAAGAGACGGGGGACCGGACGACACAACTAGATCCGCCGGCTGAGCTCCCAACACCCCTCTTCCCCGCCCACACCCAAAGCCCGGCTTGGCTTCTAAAGCCGGGCTCCTTTGTGCTTCCCGGGCGGCTTACACCCTACGGAGCTGGGCCGGTGCCCCCCAGGGAGGGCCCCGTCTCGGAGCAGCGACAGCGGTCGCTCTTTGGGAGCCCTTTGCTACCTTTACACAATATACATTCATGCAAAGGGCGGACAACAAGCGAGCGAAGAGACGGGGGACCGGACGACACAACTATGTGCACCGGCTCAGCTCCCCCCTCTCCCCCGCCCACACCCAAAGCCCGGCTTGGCTTCTCAAGCCGGGCTGCTTTTGTGCTTCCCGGGATGCTTACACACCACGGAGCTGCGCCGGTGCCCCCTCAGGGAGGGCCCCCGTCTCGGAGCAGCGACAGCGGTCGCTCTTTGGGAGCCCTTTGCTACCTTTACACAATATACATTCAGGCAAAGGGCGGACAACAAGCGAGCGAAGAGACGGGGGACCGGACGACACCCCCAAGTGCACCGGCTCATGCTCCCGCTCCCCTTGAGCCCCCAAAGCACAATAAAGCCGGGCTTGATCGCCAAGCCCGGCTTCTCCTTTTATTGAAATGACCAGCAGTTCAAGCTTAAACTGCCATATTGGTAAGATTGAAACAACCGTTCCGCCTTGCGGCCGTTATCCGCAGCCCCCATCGCATAGAACAGGGGAACCAGATGCTCCGTCCCATAAGAAGGTACGGCTTCGCGGGCATGAGGCGCTTTCTTGTCATACGCGAATAACTGATGGAGATTCCACGTCTCCAGCTGCTCCGCTATCCATTCATCAAACTGTACCGCCCAATCATCAGGCTCGTCGCTCGGATGCACCATCCGCAGATTGTGCACGAGGCCGCCGCTGCCGATGATAAGAATGCCGTCCTCACGGAGATCGGACAACATTGCGCCGATCGAGTACTGCTCGCTGGGCGAGCGCTTGGAATCGATGGAAAGGGCAACAACAGGGATATCCGCATCCGGATACATTTGGCGCAAAATGACCCAGGCCCCATGATCCAATCCCCTGCCGGTAACCGGTTTGGCATGCAGATTGCCTGCCTCGAAGCGCTGCATGATCTGATTCGTCAGCTCCGCGCTGCCTTTGGCCGGATAGGTGATCTGGTACATCTCCTCGGGAAATCCATAAAAATCATGCATCGTGCCATGCTCGGCATCGTCAGTCAGGCGCTGATCCGGATCATCCCAGTGAGCTGAGAATACCGCAATGCCTCGGGGCTTCGGCAGTTCCCGTCCCAAACGTGCGAGGAAACGGGTATACTCGTTGTCCTCCAGCGCCATCATCGGCGAACCGTGTGCAATAAATAGAGCAGGTAACGTCATGGATGCCACCTCCAGCTTCAAAATCAAGGGACAACTCTATTGTACCGTTATTCTGCCCAATATGCCAAATAACTTCCTCAAATACTCCAATGCTGCCATTCCTGCTGAATATGCTCTTGCTCGTCCAGCCAATCCCGGGTTCGCTTCAGCAGCAGCTCGCGCTGCGGGCCGGCAGAATAGGTGTGATCCGCCTGAAAAATAATCTCCTTATCGCACCGGCCTTCCGAGCGCATCCAGAACACCTTTTGATACAGAAAAGCATAGTCCACCGGGATAATGTCATCCGAGGTGCCGTGAATGACCAGCACATTGCCCGTAAATTTCAGAGCCTCTTGGAACGGCTGGCCCTGCGCCAATGACTCGAAAAATACCGGAGTGAACGAGTACCCCAAATAATCGGCAGCACCCGATTTGACGGCGGTGTCATATACGTCGCGGCCCGTGATTTTCACAATATCGTTGAAAGGATAGCCTACCGCTGACCATAGCACGAGATTTTTCACCCGGCGGTCCCGCACGGCGGTCTGGAGCGCTACCGCGCCGCCCAGGCTGTGGCCGATCAGCGTAATTCGCTGGGGGTCGACATCCGTGCAGCTGAGCGCATAATCCAGAACGGTCCGCGTCTGGGCGATCATCGACTCCAGCCCCTCGCTGCCGTAGCTGCCCGAGCTCTCGCCGCAGCCGATATAATCGAACCGAATGACCATATGCCCATCTTGGGCGAGTTCACGCGCGGTTTTGACGAACAGGCGGTCAACCCCGATGCGGCTCCCCACAAACCCGTGGCAAATAATAATCAGCGGCACCCGGCTGCTTCCAGCATCCGCCTCCTTCTGCGGATAATGTATCGTTGCTGTCAGCTCCTCTTGACGATGCCGGATCGTAATTTGACGCTCCATCCTAATTCCTCCCCGCGAAATCAGACGCTTTTAGATACTATAATAATTCCGATAAGTTTAATATGAATTAATTAAACTTATCTTAGCATCGTGATGCGCGGGTTGTCAACAATTCACAAAAATCGAACCCCAGGTATGCGGCTACCGCTTGTGTAAGGTAATCACCCTGAATGCTGGCTTATATCCTTCGTCCTACTCATAGCTTTGGCGGAACATCGCATGGGTCTCCTCGCGGCCATCCCAGCCGTTCAGCCAGCTCTCTCCATCCGCCCCGTCGTTCCATAGGGACGGATCCGCCATCCCTGTCCGATTCGGGTGCACTGCATCCTGTGCGGGTTCTGCGCCTTCTTGTCCCCCGGAGGCATAGTCCGGGTCCAACTCCAAGGCGTATCCGGAGGATACGGTTTCATTCCTGTTATACTGTTCGTCAAAGTAAGCACTCATCTAAAAATCCTCCTTCCGCCCCGTTCGGCGAGGCCTGTATGGTCATTTCTGAATGCTTATTATTTTGAAGTACGAGAGGCGGAATTATACTCCCGCTCCCAAATATGCTAAAACCCGACGGTGCTGCGAGAAAGTGGTCTATGATAATTAAGGATTTCGTGGACTTAACGCCCATGACGCTGCTGAGACCTTTCTATATAGAAAGTAACCCCCTTCAATTGAGGAATTGAAGGGGGTTTTGAACTACCCATTATTTTTCTTTAATAACCAGTAACACGCCCATGAATATGAGAATGGAACCGATCCAAAATGTTGCTCTGATGCTTTCTTCAAGAACAAGCCATCCAAGCAAAGTTCCCACTACGGGTTGAAAAAAGAAAAACATCCCCCCATTTGAAGCATTTAGCATTTGCAATCCACGATTCCAAAGTAGAAATGCACCTGCCGTCGACACAATGCCTAAATACAAGATTCCGCCCCAAATTTTCGGGTCAGCCAGTTGAGCGATGTTCAAGACGTGTAACCGCGGCAAGACAAAAGGGCTCAGTATAGTAATGGCCACCAAAATAGAATAAGTCGTTACCGCAATTAGTGAATAATCCCTCGGCACACGCTTTACAAGCACAGACATGAATGCCCATGTCAGCGCAGCTGCAAGAAGCCAGACACCTCCGAGTTTGCTTGTAAAACTAATCTGTCCTACACCTACAATGAGCAAAACCCCAAGGATTGCCAAACAAATGGATATCCCCTTTTTCAAAGTTAACCGCTCTTTAAGAAGTAAGCGAGCAAACACCACCATGAATGCGGGAGTTGTGGACGTGATAATTGCTCCCATTTGCGCGGAAGACAACATGGTACCGGTTTCCTGTGCAACGATCGAAACTGCATTTCCGATGATCCCAATGGCTATGATGATTAAGAAATCAGGTTTACGAATTTGCCAGTTTTGACGCGTTGCCAAACCGACCATGAGCAGTGCTGGAACAGCTACTAAATACCGAATCCATACCAATTCCAGTGGAGGTATGACCGACACGACAACTTTTACAACGACGTACATACCTCCCCAAATACTGGAAGATAAAATCAAATATAAAGAACCTAATAATGCGTTTTTCATTTTGTTCCCTCCGTTTTTAGATAGGGTTTAGCAAGCCCTTAACGGAGAGATGGAGCCACCTTCACTCCACTAAGGGCGTAAAAGTGCTACAGGCACATCGTTTTCAAACAAAGGAGAAAAAAACATAAATGAATCACCTCTCATCCCGCGAGTAACTGCGGAAATGCTAGTCCTAATATTTGTCCTATCGTAACAAAAGAATTAACTTTTGAACATATACAAATCGTCATAAACTGCTGTCAAATTTAAGAACATCAGTTTATAGCAAGGCGACTCCAGTACGTCATAATAAAGTTCCTTCATCCGAGTTTACACACAGAAAAAAGCATCCGCCCAAGATCCATATCTTAAGCGAATGCGATCACCCCACGTTTTCAATTGAATGCTCTCGCCATTCTAGAGACGGCCGTCGTGCACGGCGCCCTACCCTCGCAACCTCTTAGCAAGAATTTCCCCTCATGAGCAACGTCTTGACTGAAAAAACACCCCTTCTATTCCCTGCTTCAGTAGATGCCTTTATCCTTCAAAATCCGCAATGAAATTTCGGCCGCCCTACTCCCGCTCGCCTGATCTTTATGCGCAATATTCGTTGCAAAAAAGTAAGTGTTGCCCTCGTTCTCGACGTAACCGACAAACCAACCGTTCGTGTTTTTATGATTGACCGTGCCTGTGCCGGTTTTGCCGAACAGACGGGCACCGCCCCGTTCCTGCAGTTGGATCGCTTGCTTCACCGTCTCGATATGCTTATCGTCGAATCCGAATTGGTTCGTATAGAGCGCCTTCAGCAATTGAACCTGCTCAACCGGCGATATCGCTAATGACGATTCCAGCCAAAACGGCCCGGACCTGCCGGATAGATCGGCATTCCCGTACCCGATTCGCTCGAGATACCCCTGCAGCTCGCCCCGGTCCATCCGGTTCTCCATCGCTTGGAAGTACCAATTGACCGAGCTATCCATCGCCGTAAACAGGTTATGGTCCCTATTCCAGGCATCGTACGGGTATTTTTGGCCGTTCCATTCGATGGTCGAGCGTTCGGCCGAAATGGCCCCTGATTCTAGTCCGAACAAAGCGCTGTAGATTTTATAAGTAGAGTCCGGAGACACTCTCCGCGTGCTTTGCGATTCGTTATAGATGCGGTATTGGTCAGCATTCAGGTCATACAGCACGAACGTTCCTTCATAATCCGAAAAATAGGCGCTCAGATCCTCGTATTCGGTATGTTCACCCATAAAATCAAATCGCGAATCGTCCCGGTACATGGCCTCTGCGACGGGAAGCTGGCTTGCCACCATGAGAGCTGCAAGCGCAACGACCGCAAGACTCTTGATGTTTTGCCGCCTGGAGTCCGCCCGAAACCGGACAATCGTCTCGATGCGATGTCGGATCGGGCTCTTCGGGCCCACAAAGGGGCTCGCCAGCGAGAACGGCACGGAGTGCGATGCTCGGCCCGCAAAACGGAGAATCGTTTGGCCGTAATCGCTATGGAAGCGTTCGTCCAAGGATGACAGCACGGCGTGATCGCAGGCGATTTCACGATCCAGCCTCATCTGCTTCAAAGCCATCCAGATGAGCGGGTTGAACCAGTAGACCGCTTGAAACGCCACGATCCCGTAATTCGTAACGTTATCCTTCGTTTTCCAATGGTTTAATTCATGCAGCAAGATATATCGGATTTCATCCATGGAAAGCCAATCCATGCACCGGGACGGCAGCATCAGGTAGGGTTTCAGCACGCCAGCCAGCATGGGCGATTGAACAAGCGGCGACTCCAACACCACCACTTCCCGGGTGATATGAAGCTTCCGCTTGCACTCCTCCAATAGGGCCAGCACATCCGAATTCGATACGGGGCGGGCCGTTTTTTTCATCCGTCTGATGCTCAGCCAAGCTTGCAGAATGATCAGGGCAAAAACAAGCAAACCTGCGATCCATATGCCTACCGTCATGGTTTGCAGAAACTCCGGCGTCCCCCGGTTCACGGAGATGGTGAAGTCCTGCAGCATATTCGCATTAGCAGCCTCTTGCAATCCGGCCCCGTCCCCGGCAACGCCTAAGTCACGGTGCTGCGGCCCGCCCAAACCGGGAACCCACGATGAGAATTGAAATAAATGCCCCGGCATAAAAGGAATCGTTAACGCGACCAATAACAGCATCCAAATCCGGTAGTGCCACCTCGCGGTAAGTTGTTTTCGAAACACGGCTTTGATGCCCATCATTCCCGCTGCGGAAATACTAGATATGATACAGCCTGCGACCAGCATCGAAAACAACATGTCGCCGCTCTCCCTTCTCCTTAACGAGATACTACCACTATCGCATGACCCGGGCGATATATCAAATCAATCCCTCAGGGCCGAAAGCACAGCTTCCGCTGCCTTAGCGATCAACGCATTGTCGTAGTCTGCATCCTGCGCATCCCGGCTTGATAAAATCGCGAGCACGATCGGATCGCCCTCCGGAGGCCAGACAATGGCGATGTCGTTCCGCGTTCCATAACTCCCTGCCCCCGTCTTATCACCGACGACCCAACCTTCGGGCACGGCCGCGCGAATCAGCTCGTCGCCCGTCGTGTTGCCCCGCAGCATGTCCGTGAGTATCGTTTGTTTATCCTCTGGAAGCACATCGCCAAGGGCAAAAGCGTTGAGCGAGGTGGCTAAAGCCCGTGCCGTGCTTGTATCACGGTCATCCCCAGGCACAGCCTCATTCAGTTCGGTTTCGTAACGATCGGCCTGGATAACCGTATCGCCGATTTGCCGCAAAGCCGCCTCAAAGCCGTCCGGTCCGCCCAACTGCTTAAGCAGCAGATTGCCGGCCGTGTTGTCGCTATAGCGAATGGCTGCATCCATAATATCTCTAAGGGTCATCCCCGTCGAAACATGTTTCTCCGTAATAGGCGAATAGGTCACGAGGTCCTCGGCGGAGTAGGAGATCATCTCGTCGATGTCCTCGACGGAATTCTGCATAAGCACCGCGCCCGAAGCCAGCGCCTTAAAGGTCGACGTATACGCAAAACGCTCATCCGCCCGATAAGCGATCGTCTCCCCCGATCCCGTGTCGATGGCGTAAACGCCGAGCCTCGCGTCATATTCGTTCTCCAGGTTTTCAAACAACGGATCGGTTGCTGCTGCTTCCACGGTAGACGACGGCGGAACCTCCTTCCCGGTCTCGGCGGCTGGAGCTTCATTCTTCATACAACCGGCAAGCATAAGTATAGCGGTTAGCACAATCGGTACTATGGTCCATTTCGGCTTGGTCCGAAAATGATATGAATGTTTTGCTTTTAACATATGCAATCCTCATTTCAGCTTGATCTTGGATGGTGCGAATGCTTTCTTAGTCCCCCTTTCCAATCAGTTGGATTACTAATGTAATCTATTTCATTATACTACATTTGTAATCTGTTGTTGTCAAATGCTCCGCATGATCTCTTTTTGAAACGCTCGGTCGTGCAAGTTGAACCCTATTTTTCCAATAAAAAAGAGCTCGTTCCAACCTTCAGAACGAACTCTCCTTGGCTTTACATGAATCGTTTATCCCCTATTTCCGATCCTCGACCGCTGGCTTGTCGTCCAAGCGTCGACGCTTTAGCATCGTGCGGCAGTCATCATTACACCGCGCGCCGGGATAGGCAGCGGCTAGACCGCTATTTGCGCAAAGTCATCGGTTACCGCTTGTCGGATTTCTCGTTCAGCATGTTACGCAGCTCCTTGATCTCCTCTTCCGTTAGCGACTCCTCTTCGAAAAAATGAACAAGCATCGATTTCATCGTCCCGCCATAGATACGATTGAGAAACGACTTCGCCTCAGCCCGCTGACACTCGCTCTGGGAATACAGCGGCGTGAACGTGTACACTTTTTGATTCTGGTTGACGCCGACCACCTCTTTTTTGACCAGACGGTCGAGCAAGGTACGAATTGTTTTCGGCTTCCAATCGGTTTTTTCCTGTAATGCTTGAATGACTTCGCTGGCGGTAAGCGGAGATCTCTCCCACAGCACGTTCATGACTTCCCATTCCGCTTCCGAAATTTTTGGCACTTGCTCAGGCACTTTCATCACTTCCCGATTCATTTTGACTCCTCCGCAGATTGAAGGGCGGCATGCCGCATACCTTCCGCGGTCCAATCCCGGATGGAAACAAACGGTCCGATCCGGCTGCTGATCTTAATATCGCATGTCTCTTCCAATTTTTCAAACCGGACGTTAGTGCCGGTTCTCCACGTAACCCTTCACCACCGGCGCGGTTTTGCGAACGACGTAGCCGCTGCCGCCGCGATCGCGCACGTCCTCGATCATAACGGCCATCAGAAAATCGAATCCGTCTGCATCATAAACGACGAACCACCCGTTCTCCTGCCCGCTTTCCGCTTTCGTTCGCTTCAACTCTGCGGTGCCGGTCTTCCCCGCAATTTTGCGGCCCGGGATATATGCCCCGTGCCCTGTCCCTTTGGGATCGTCGACGACCCTAAGCAGCATACGATGGATGGCTTCGGCCGTGTCCGGGGTCAAAACCCGTTCTCCCTGCGGTTCCCCCTGAAGCTCCTTGCCTTTCTTAAGCTCCAATACGGGCGCAATCAGCTCCCCTTCATTGATGAATGGGGTGTAGGACAAGGCCAGATGCAGCGGGCTCATCTGGACTTCCCCTTGTCCATAGGAGGAATCGGCCAGCAGAATTTCGTTCGTGATGCCATCGTTCGACAGGCTTGCCTTCGGGAACGGATAGTTAATCGGCAAAGATGCGCCAAACCCGAATTTCTCCGCCTCCCTGCTGAAATCTTCGGCCCCCATCTCGAGCGCTTCCTGGGCCAAATAGATATTGTCGGAATTGACGATCGCGTCGGTAAGATCCTCGACGGGAACGTCCCTCACCCGTTTCACGTAATAGCTCCCCCAGCTGCCGTCCTTGACCCAACGCAGTCCCTCGATCGTTTTGACCTCATCGACGGAGCTCACGCCAAGCTGCAATCCGATGGAAGCGGTAATCGGCTTAAACACCGAACCGGGGGCGTACAGCTTCGTGAATCGGTTCAATAACGGCTTCTTGGGGTCCTCGTTCCACGATTTCCACTGCTCCTCCGATAATCCTTGGATGAACAGGTTCGGATCGTATGCCGGACTGCTGACCAGCGCCAAAATCTCCCCCGTCCGCGGATGAATGGCCGCCCCCGTTCCCGCGTCTCCATCCAGCGAGCGATACATCGATTCTTGCAGGCCGGCATCGATGGTCAGGCGGATATCCTCGCCGTTTGCCGGCTCGACCTTCGCCAGCGTCTCACGCACCGTTCCGTCCGCCGCGATGATCGAGATGTGGACGCCGTCCTTTCCTCTAAGCCGATCGTCGTAAATTTGTTCGAGTCCGGCTTTTCCGATCACGTCGTCGGGCTCCAGGTTTTTGTCCTTATGCTTCTCCATATCCTCCGCGGTGACTTGCCTGATATATCCGGTTAAATGAACGGCCGCTTCCCCGTAGGGGTAGACCCTGGCGCCTTTGTCCCGTTTCGTTACACCCTGCAAATCGCTAAAATCAAGGCGGGCCCGATCCCCCGTCGCATTGACGATCGGCACGAACACATTATCCTTGACCCACGAAGCCGCGAGTTTTTCCCGAATGAACGATTCCGGGATTTCAAGCCGCTTCGCAAGCTGGGCAATCGTCTTCTCCCTGGCCTCTCCAAGTTCGCCCGGCACGATCCCGATCACTTCAATGCTTCCGTTGACGGCAAGCCCGTTGCCCGACCGGTCATAGATTTCCCCCCGCCTCGACTGCAGCGTGCGAACCGTCACTTTATCCCCTTCTTCCATCGATGGGAAGAGCAGGGATGGCTTCCAATCCACTTTCCATTCACCCGTCTCCTGGTCCCTCGCCACGCGCATGGCCCCTTCAACGTCAATCGGGCCTGCGCTCGTATTCATCTTAAGCTGATATGCAAACGTCTTTTCGCTTAATCCGTCGTCAGTCGCCGGCTCGCCGGCTTGAGGCAGCGCGGTCACGCTCAGATTGCTCATGCCGATGCCCTCGTAAATGGAACGGTAGCGAGCCGCGAACGCCTCTGCAGGAATCGCCTCTTTCGCCGCTTTGGAGACCAGCTCGTACATGGCTTCATATTGTCCCTGCTGCCAGAGCCCGATGTAGCGATCGAACACCTCTTCCGGGAGGGTCTCTTTCTCTTTGCAGCCCGTAAACATGATCAGGATGATGACGATACAGCCCACATATCGAACACAACGCATGAAATCCCCTCTTTTCCGATTCTTGATAGAATGTTGCCCTTAGATTTGAGCTGCCGGAGTTTCGGCTCTCTTGCCGTAGCCCTTTTCAAACGCCTTCCCAAAAACAGATTACTAATGTAATCTAAATTGAATACTACATTTGTAATCAGGATGTGTCAATAACTCGAATCTATCGAAGCTGATGCGGATCCCATCACGCCTTGCTTCTTGTGATCGTCAGTTCGGAGACTCGACGATGGACGCTCGACATCGGTGAGGCTCGACATCGGAGAGGCTCGACAACGTGACTCGACCACCCAGCTCCATGACAGTGGCTCGACGACATGGCTCGACCACCCAGCTCCATGACAGTGGCTCGACGACAGTTGCTCGACCACGAGAGGCTCGATAACGGAGGATGAGCCCATCAACCTTTTTAGCAAAGCCGCGTATTCCTGTCCTTCCAGCTAGCACATAGCAGATAACATTCGATCGACTATCTTGCATTGCAAGTCAAGTCATGCTAAGATGGGTTGCATAACAAGGTAGCGGTTAACGTAAGGTAGCAAATCAGCCGGAGGGTTACTGAAATCCAGATTCTCTGCCGCACCCACCTACCTTGCATAACAACCTAGTCGGAAAAGGAGACCACCACCATCTATGACAACACAAAGCCAGATGCTCAAGGGCATTCTCGAAGGTTGCATCCTGGCGCTTATGAAGCACCGGGAAGTGTACGGCTACGAGCTCAGCACCTTGCTGGAGAACAGCGGACTGACGTTTGTAAGCGAGGGAAGCATCTATCCGCTCCTGCTTCGAATGCAGAAAGAAGCGTTAATCGAAGGCACCCTTCGTTCCGAGCCGGGTGCAGGCGGACCACCCCGCAAATACTACAGGCTGACCGGCAAAGGACAGGAGACGCTGCAGCAATTTAAGCTGCATTGGGGAACGCTTAAAGAGAGCGTGGACTTTATTTTAACTTCCGGAGGCAAAAAGCATGAAGATTAAACAAATGATCAAGGAAAACAACCGGCTTCAGGATGCAATGACACCCGGCAATTTGTCATATTATCAGGACATGGTTGTCTATATACGAAGCAGTTCCGTCAATGAAGCAAAGGGCGAGGAGCTGCTGCTGGAAATCGGCCAGCATCTGCTGGATGCTCAGGCTAAAGGAAAGACTGCGGAAGAAGTCTTCGGCAGCGATCCGGAAGCCTATTGCAAAGACCTGGTTGAGCAGCTGCCGCCTATGAAGGGCCTCAACAAACTGCAGCTTCACGTTATGATTCCTTGGATCTCGTTGACATGGTTCTTTTTCGTGCAGGCGATCGTTGGTTTTATTGTCACTTGGACGGGAGGTCCGGTGGAACGGATGACGCAGGTACGGGTTTCAACGCTGATTCTCCTGGCCGGAGGCTCCTACATCTTGATTCAATTAATAATGAAATGGATGAAGAACGGAACGTTCCAGCCGGAAGAAGAGCGGCGCAAAATCAATATCCGCCATATGGGCATTTACGTCGTTATCGCTGTAGTCATTCTTGTCGGCGGCGTGTGGCTGGGGCGGCTGCTCCCGGTGCTTCATATTCAGCCTTGGGTCAGCCTTGTCATTTTTGTCATCGGACTCTTGGGAACGAAGCTGTTTTTTTCGAGCAAATAATGCAAAATCGCCGCAATTTCGTTATAGTTCATGAAGATTTTTTTAATATTTTCCAAAAATATTGTAAACCAATGTCCGGTAGAAGGTGGTAGGATAAGGGTAATGCGTGGTAAAAGGAGGAAATCTCTTTATGAAATCCAAAAAGTCCGCCGTGGCTGCGATCCTTGCCCTTGCTCTATCCCTTCAGACGGGAATCATTGCGGGAGCAGCCCCTTCTTCGGAAACCAAATCAGCTTCAACAGCCGCCTCAAATAAAGCCACTGCCTTCGGCAATGCCGTATACAACAAGGCCAGCAAATTGCTGAAGGAGAAAGACGTCGCATACGCCAAGACGTATATCACCAAGCATATTCGCAGCGTAACCCGTTATCAGGCGACCATGCTTGTATTGAAGCTGGAGAATGCGATGAAAAAGCAGCTGTCAGCCAAGACCGACATCGTCTATAAAACCGGCATCCAAGACAAACTAATGAACATTTACAAATACAATGAGCCCATCAGCGCTACGCTCAGCCGCACGAAGGACGACAATCTCAGACAAGTCCTGATCAATTTGCGCGACAGCGGCTACCGGTTGTTCACGACCGAAGGCGTTGTATTCCCGATCGTCGACTATAAGTCGCTGGTGTCTTACAAGCCGTATATTAACAAAGATATTCAAGCCTATATCGACATCATGGTGGTTGAATCCGAGAAGGTATCCGTCAGCGATGGTGCACTCATTATTCCTTGGTCGGACGTCATTGATCGGGGGCTGGTCCAGGAAGCTTTCCTAAAAGCTCATCCTAAATCAAACCGGGCCGCTGAAGTGGAGCGCATGCTGTGGTTCATGGAGTTCAGCCTGTTCTACGGCTACAACAACACGCCGCTCTTCGCTTATGAAGATAATCTCCTTGATCCCGAGGTGCGCCAAGCGCTGGATCAAGCCTTGAAGCGCAATGACATCGAGAACAGCCCGTTCCTGAAAAAGCTAAAAGCCTGGTCCGACGTCCTTAAAAGCAACAATGACAAGCTGACAAAGGAAGTCGAGGACTACCGCCAAAAGGAGTTCCCGCTGGAATAAGCGATTGGAACTTAATTCTTAAATAGCCATATTTATTTTGTAATATATAGAGAATAGTAACTTGATTAGGATGGGATTACTTTGGTTAGGAAACAAACGATTGTACCATTTTTGAAAAGCTATTGGGTATCTACTATTGGCGTATTTTTATTATCACAAATGTTCTTTTTCACATCTGAAGCAACAGGTTGGATACTTAACTACAGAGATACGGATGGAACGTTATTTGGAAGGATTCTTGACTCTACTATTTTCACTGAATGGTTTAATTTCTACGAAACGCCCCAATATAATTTACTTACTGTCTTTTTTGGCATCTTTTTTCTTGTTCCTGGAATAATCAGTGTGATAAGAAAGGTTTTTTCTCGCTGAGTTTAAGAACCTTACCTACACTTTAGGAAAACGAATACCAATTGCTGATTTAAGTTCTAATTGTTATGTGTCCAATTGGTTTAACTGCATTATGCTAAGCACTTTGAGTACAACCAAAAAGCCGGATTCCTGGAAGGGGAATCCGGCTTTTCAATGTGAGCGCAAGTCAACGCTTCGCACTTACAAGTTCCAAAAATGGAATTGTTCACGGGATTTCACGCCGCGACTCACCAACAAGTCCCCAAAAGGGACTTGTTCGCGGGATTTCCCGCCGCTACGCACCAACAAGTCCCCAAATGCTCTTCTGTCAAGAAAGTAGACACCTCTAAGCTAAGCTATGCACTCGTAATAGCACTGCTCAAAACGCACCGGGGACATATACCCAATCG
>NZ_JAGGKI010000024.1 GCF_017873605.1 Paenibacillus lactis | reverse complement strand
CGGAGCAACTAACAAGTTCAGCAGCAGGCCCTGCTGCGCTACGCCTTCTCCCCTCCCCCACCACCAAGGTGGGGAGGAGGGCCACCTCGATTGCACCAGCCCAGCGGAGCGGACGAATCGATTCCGGAAAAGCGGCAGCGGGCGCCTTTGGGGCTGAATTTCTCCCGCACTCACTAATAATTCCAAGAAATTCAGCCACAACAGCGATTGGAGGAACGATACGTACGCGGAGCGGACCTTTTTCATCTATGCAACATCCAGCGATTAAGCAGCCATACGTACGCGGAGCGGACTTTAAGCTGCGATACGCACGCGGAGCAGACGCTTTAAGCATTAAAGCAATCCTCCCCACATTGCCCTACCCCTTGAATTCCCCCGGATTAACCCCCCAATACTTACGAAACACCTTGGTAAAATAACTGACATCCCGGTACCCGACCAGACGCGCGCAGTCGTACACCTTCGCCCCTTCCTGCAGCAGGGATTTGGCCCGCTCCATTTTGCGCTCGAGGACATAGGTCGAGAAGGCCACGCCCATCTCCTGCTTAAACAGGCGGCTCAAATACGAAGAGTTGACATACAGCCGGTCAGCCACCATATGCAGGGTGATATCCTGATCCATCTCGGCCTCCACCAGGTTCAAGATGTCCTTTACGACCTGGTGGCTGGTCGATTTTCGCTGCTCGCTCATGAACGCGGTGATATGCTTGACGGTTCGCTCCAGGAGCGACCAGGTTTGCATTTTGGTACTGAGCAGCTTGACGTTTTGGAAGAAGACGATATCGTCGCCCACCACCTTTTTGACCGTCCAGCCCTGCTTTTGGATGAGCCGGGTAAAGAAGCTGTTCATATAGAGGACTGCTTCATGGAAGTCGTCGGAGGATTCCGGCTTTGTAAATAGGTCGTCCCACAATTCCTTCAGGGCCTCCATCGCCTTCTCCACATCCGCCGTGTCCAGCGCGATTTCAAGCGACTTCTCCAGGTTCGGCTGTACGATGACCCCCTGCCCCTGACCGTCGTCCGGCCGCGGCTCCCGGTACGGGATGGCCAGGTCATGGCCGTACACCACCCGCTCCTGCAGCGCCCGGCAGGCCTGCGCATATAGCAGCCCCATATCATCAAGCTCGCCGGTGGCGGCGCTAATGCCGGCGCTTGCGGTCAGCTTAAGCACCTCCTTCGTCGAGGACAGAAGCCTCGATACCTCCGCGTTGATGCGCAGCATGGCGTCCTTCACGTCCTGCTGCGCGTCCACGACGAACACGAGCAGCAGCATATTGCTCGAGTCGGTGGTGATCCAGCAGGAAGGATCCGTAAGCAGCTCCTTGGCCAGGCACAGCATCGTGAACTGCAGCAGCTCCATATCGCCCGGCTTAAAGCGGGTCTCTTCTTCGGAAAGGGGATCGAGATCGACGACGGCAACGGCGATCCGGTCCTGCTCCCGCAGCGGAATGTAGAGCTCCCGGCTCCGTTTCAGGACATCCTCCTTCGTGTATTTCCCGCCGACCCATTGAATGAAGAACAGGTTTTGCAGATGCGGGAGGTTATCCTTCCACTTTTGTTCGAGGGCCGCCTTGCGCTGCCACTGCTCCAGGTCGCTGCGAAGGGAGCGTCTTGCCTCCAGCACCGCCTCCAAGATCTCCTCCTCGCCGGCAGGCTTCAGCAAATATTTGGACACCCCGTACTCCAGCGCAAGCTGAGCAAATTCGAAGTTATCGTGTCCGCTCAAAATAATCAGCTTGGTCAAGCTGCCAATCTCCCGCCGCTCCTTCAGCTCCCGGAGCAGCGTCAGCCCATCCATCTCGGGCATTTGCACATCGATCAGCATGATATCCGGCTTCTTCCTGCCGGTCAGCTCTAGCGCCTCCAGCCCGTTCGCGGCCAATCCAACGACTTCAATGTCATGCTTCTCCCAAGGGATATTATGCGCCAGCGCGTTGCGCAGCCTTGGCTCATCCTCTACGATGATAAGATTCATTGCTTATGTCCTCTCCTTTTCGGGCATTGCTCTCCCCAACATGTCATCCCTGCAGCGGTCCAATGGAATGGCGATCGTCGCGCTCGTACCCTCGCCTCGTACGCTCGCAACCGATAATTCCGCCTCCTTCCCGTAATACAGCTTCATCCGGCTCAGCACGTTGCGCAAACCGAATAAATCCTTCACATGCTCCTCATCCTGCGAGGAGGCGGGCACGCTGCGCATGCCCATCTTCTCCAACTCATGCTGGATGTAACGCAGACGATCCGGTTCGATCCCCGGACCATTATCATCCACCCGGATCATCACGGTCTGGCCCTTCTCAATCCAGCTGGAGACGACGACGCTTCCCCCCGATGTTTTGCCTTCCATGCCGTGAATAATCGCATTCTCCACCAGGGGCTGCAGCAGCAGCTTCAGGATCGGCACCTGCTTGCTGTCCTCGGAGATCCGGTATTCGACCGTAAAATTATCCATGAAGCGAAGCTGCTGAATCCGCAAATAGTAATGCAGATGCTCGATGCTTTCCTCCATGGTGAACACCTCGCGGCCCTTGTTGAGGCTTAGGCGGAAGAACTTCGACAGATTCATCACCATTTCGCTGATTTCGTCCGCGTCATAGTTTTTGGCCATCCAATAGATCGAGTCGAGCGTATTGTACAAAAAGTGCGGGTTGATCTGGGACTGCAAAAACTTGAGCTCGGTTGTCGTTAACCGCAGCTGCTGCTCGTAGTGATCCTCAATCAGATGCTTCTGAACCAGCGCCATTTTGTTGAAGGACTGTATCAGAAATCCGAACTCATCCTTCCGTTTCGTATCCACATGAATATTGAGCTCTCCGCTGCTAAGGCGCTTCATCCCCCGCGAAAGCTTCAGCACCGGGGAAGCGATGCCGCTGTAAACAACCCAGGAGATGATGATCGCAAGCAGGATGCTCAGCCCGATGATCGCCACGGTGAACAACCGCAGCTGGTCCGTCTCCTTGTACAGCTCGCTCTTCGGCTGCACCAAGGCGAGGCGCCAGTTGGAATATTCGGAATCGATCGTAACGGTCATGTCCTTCTCGGCGATATCCCGGCTTCGTGCTCTCCCGGTCTCCACCACGACTTCGCCTCGCTCATTCAGCAGAGAAATCCTGCTGTTCTCGGAAGGCAGCAGCGTTTTGATAATGTTGAGCAGCTTGCTTTTATTGAAGGATACGACGAGTAGATTCGACTTGCGCTCGCCGTTGTACAGATCCATCGCCCGGATGAGGGAGACGCTGTCGGAGTTGGTCATTTGGCCGAAGGTGACCCCCTCCGTCACCGGGAACTCGGACATGACGTAGGAAATCCCGGTCCCATTGCGTCTCGCCGCCTCCACGAGCCATTCCTGCTGCCGCTCGCCAGCCAGCTTTTTCCCTCCGTAATGCGTGCTGATAAACATGTTGGAGGCTTGGTGATATACCGCGATATGGGATACATACCGGTTCACGGATACCAAATAAGACAGCTGCTTCAGAATGTCGGAGAAATCGACGATGGACTGGGGCGAAAAGTCCATGCTGTTCTTGTTCAGCATTTCATTCATTGTCGGATCGGCGGCAATCAGTGTCGAAATTTCCTCCACGTTCTGCAGCGCCAGATCGAAATGATTCATCGCGGAGGACAGCGCCATTTCGGTCCGTTCCACCGCCTGCTCATACAGAATGTCCCTTGACCGTTCGATCGCAAAGAGGCTGATGATGACAAGCGGGAGCAATATCAGCAAAAAATAACCTGTCAGCCGGGCTTGAATATTTTGCGAGAACCGGTCCCGGATCCAGCGAATCATCGCGATCATCCGATTCGCCTCCTTTGACCGGGCCTGTTACTTTTGTTTCGCATACCACTCGTTCACTTCCTTCGTAATTTCATCTCCTCCTTGCTCTTTCCACTGCTTCACGTACTCGTCGAATGCGTCGAGCGGCTCCAAGCCCATGATGATCTTCGTGAACACGTCTTCCATCGTGCCCAGCTTCTTGCTGTATTTGCCCATGGCCGGCGTAGGTACCCCGTAGAAGGCACTTGGCATAATATTCGGGGTGATCCGCTGCAAATTGTCATAGAGATTGAAATCGCCGAGCGAATCCAGCCGTTCCTTGAACAGCAGCTCGTCAGGCACATCTACAAGCGATTGATAAATCCCCCTGTACAAATGCTCGTCATGCAGGGCAAAATCGGTCACAATCTTGCCATCCTGCCACCACCAGATTTCGTTCTCGAAGCCAAGCTTCAGCGTTTTGTAGTTTTCAGCAATGAAATCCAGAAGCTGAATAACTTCAGCCGCATGCTTTGATTCCGCCGGGATGACGTTATATCCGCGAATAATATCCTTGCCGTATACCCCTTTCTGACCTCCCGGCCCGATCGGATATTCTAGCGGAATCCATTCCGCGTTCGGATCCTTTTTCATATTGGCTGCGATCGGTCCCCGGGTATCGTACCATGTCGCCGAGAACAGACCGACCTGGCCGTCTTCGATTTTTTCGAACAAATTGTTTTGCAGATTGAGGGGGAACTCCCGGTCCAGAAGGTTCTCCCTGTACAGCTTGGCGAAAAATGCAAGTGCTTCCTTTGTTTCTGGCAGCGTACTGCCGTACACCAACTGTCCGTCTCGTTCGAACCAGGTATCATTCAGCTGCGTCCCGAACGCGCCGAAGAAGGGAGAGGACCTGCCGAGATCAGAAGTAAAGATGAGTCCGATCGTATCCTGAATGCCATTGCCGTCCGGATCGTCCTGGGCGAAGGCACGGATCACCTCGTAATATTCGTCCAGCGTCTCGGGCGGCTCTAGGCCGAGACGCTCGAGCCAATCCTTTCTGGCGTACATCAGCTCTACCCCTGTCACTTCGTTCAGGCTCGGAATCGCATAGATTTTGCCGCCGTATTTTACCCGTTCCCATACCTCGGCCGGAATTTTCTCCTTGAGATGGGGACCGTACTTGTCGATCAGCTCATCCAGCGGCATGAACGCCCCCTGCTTGACATAGTTGTCAAACCATACCGGCTCATAGGTGTGGAGCATATCCGGCAGATTGCCGGAGGACATAATGACATCGAGCTTTTCGTTGTACACTTCCGTCGGCGGGGTATTGACTTGGATATCCAGCCCGGTGTTCTGCTCGATGTAATTCAAATAGCGGTTGTCGTTCTCGTCCATCCCGGCCGGAAACGTCATGCCAAGATTGGAAATGACGATGTTGATCGTCTTCGCCTTCGGGTTTCCCGAAGGCTGCTCCTTTTTAGCTCCGCCCGTATCCATGCAGCCGGTGACGAGAAGGATCAGAACGACTAGTACAGGAAGCCACAGAACATTACCAGCAAACAGCCTTGGATCGTTATCCTTGCCGCGTTGAATCCCATTCTTACAAGCCTTGTTAATCGGCATAGGTTCTTGTCACTCCCTTCATCTCGTAAACTAATACTACTATATAACGATTTTTTTGTGAGTAAGATCGTTATTTTTTTGCAGCGGCCTTTTTCGTTTCTTTGGAAGGATGATCGTCGGACAAAAAACAGGCAACCCCAAGCTTATTGGTTAGCCTGATCTATGAAAAAGCCGTTCCTGACGATACGCAAGTCGTATCGTCAGGAACGGCAATCGAGGGTATCAAATAAAAACGTCCAACCTGAAAGAACCTGAAAACAAGCCAAATAGCCAGGACCGCCTTGATATTTGGACCCTGGCTATTTTTACAAGCCGTTCTAGAAGCTTACCGGCCCTTCTCCGACAGAACATCGAAAGTGAGCAAGCTTCCTTATTTTCTTTCGTCCTCGCTCCCGGGCTGCTCCAGCAGCGGGAGATGATCAGCGGACTGATCCTCGCCGACTTGAATCACCTCGAAAGTCTTGCCGCAGTGAGAGCAGAACTTGGCGTTAATAGGCGAGTTGTTCCCGCAGCTTCGGCATACTTTTTCATCCGTAAGATTCGCAATCTGCAGCTGATTTTGCTCGATTTCGAATTTCAGCTCTTGGATTTTGGCCACATAGCTTTGGATGCTCTCCCGGTCGGGGGGCCACTGTCCCGCTTCGGCAACCCCATATACGACCTTGCCGATTTCAAGAAGCTGCTCATTGATATCGCTCTTCTTGCCGCTGTTCTGCAGCTTTAATTTATTCACTTCGACTAAAATCTTCGCTTTGTTTCCGGCATCGGACACGCCGGCCTTGAATTTATCGAAAAAACTCAAGCGAACGATCCCCTCCTTTCACCAATATTCCATCCATTGTATTATAGCTTATCTCCGCTATGCCGTTTCATGAGCATCAAATTACAGGAACTCAAGTGGAGATGCGGTTAATATGTGATTTTTACAATCCCGTCGCGGGCACTGTAAGATACATTGGAACCAAGACCTCTGGCAAATACCTGAAGCGGAACATAAGTCACTCCATCGATAACTTTGGGAGCGACCGCTATGGATTCCGACTTGCCGTTATAGAATACGGTCCGGCTTCCGATGGTCAAAGTCACTTTATGGGTTCCCCGTTGGACGCCAATCGCTCCGGCTTCCTTGTTCCAGTTAACCTTGGCTCCCATTCCCTCGGCAATTTCACGAAGCGGCACCAAATTGGTATTATTATAAATCAGCGGATGGCTTCCGAATTTCACGAGACTCCCGTTAACGTATACCTTAATATCCGACTTTGCATAGGTTGGAGCCTTTGGTTTCGGTTGCGGTTTGGGTTGCGGCTTGGACGAAGCGCGCGTTGTCGACTTCGAGGAAGAAGACTTGCTGCCGGAGCTGCCTCCTCCGTTATGATAGTGGTATTCGCCATACGACAACCCCCAGCGCTCGCAATTCGTCCAGCAATGATGACCGCCGCTGGCGTCCGTTCTTCC
The DNA here is from genome assembly GCF_017873605.1 of Paenibacillus lactis. GTDB lineage: Bacteria > Bacillota > Bacilli > Paenibacillales > Paenibacillaceae > Paenibacillus_AQ > Paenibacillus_AQ lactis. The sequence goes on along the minus strand of NZ_JAGGKI010000024.1, from coordinate 68,951 downwards.
AGGATGTGCGGAAGCAACCGTGCTGGACAACAGAATCAATGCTATCGTGGCATACCCAATTTTTTTCTTCAATTTAATGACCTCCTGGGATAATATTCCTCAACATTCTAGCATAATTCTATATAGAAGATTCATATAAAAGAATTATAATCATGAGTTTCGTTTCACCTTCCGGTTTGCGGTTTATCGTTACATATAACCGATCCCTTTGTGCCAAAATATTGCCGGAAAGGAATGAGGCCGATATGAGCAAAGAGAAACCTGAATACGACGGAAAATTTCCCGGCGTGGACCCGATTCCGGAACCGGACCGTCCGGATCAAGCAGCTACAGACAAACTGGACGATCTCGTCCTGGGCGTGCTCGAAAACGAAAACGAGGAAGATTTGGACTTGGAGCCTGAAACGAATCATTACGATAAACTCCGTGAGAAATAAGGCCGCGTCCTTACTTTCCGCCAGTCCCAATCCTATATCCTCCAATTATTAAAGATACAGGCAAAACTTCAATTGATCTGTAAAAGTGTTGAAATAAAAATAATCGTTCTCGTTTTGAGAACGATTATTTTTATGTTATGATTACTTATAGAAAGTTTGGGTCGAAAGGAGGGAATCCCCGTGGAACGTTTCTTGAAGTCGGCAAAAATGATTTGGATGCTTATTCTTGTGCTGATTACGGCATTTGCTCTCTACATTCCCGTTCAAGAGTATTACACCGATGAAACTGTGGATGAGAAGTATGTCTACAAGCACAGCATGCATCCTAAAGCCGCTGCTCTGAAACATTCGCAAATTCTCTCCAAGCTTAAGGCCGCTGGCAGCTCCATGCCGGTGTTCTTAATGATATCGGCCGCCCTGATGCAGCGTATCCCCAAAATCCGTCTGCCTTATCGGCCGATTATACCGCGTCGGCTCAGACTTATGGTTCTATTCCCCATTAAGTATACATCGATTTACGTTAGCCAACCTTCCCGATTCGCTGTCTAACACGGACCGCGTTCCTTTTAAACATGCCATAATCCCAATAAATATAAAGCAAAATCAGCCTATTGTTTAAAATTCAACAATCCCTAGGTTTATTTCATGCTGCGCATAAAAACTTGCTATTGTTCATATCTAGTCGTTTTTTATTTCCTACAGCAAAATGAATGTATAAAAATTATCGGAATGTTTTTTTCAGGAGGATGTTAGCCTATGCATGTTCGTGAAACAGATTTACCCGGAATCGGTAAAAAATTCGTCATTGATACGCGTGGAGGAGATAAGCTGGTCATCATTATTCACGATGACGGCCGCCGCGAAATGTACCATTACGAATATGACGATCCGGAGGAAAGCATCTCCATGATTTCATTGGATGATGACGAGGCCCGCCAAATTGCTGCCATCGTAGGCGGTCTTACCTATAAACCGAAGGCGCTGGAGACGATTGACATGGCGCTCGATGAGCTGATTATCGAGTGGTACCGCATCGAGCCCCATTATTATGGTGCAGGCAAATCGATCGGCGATCTTGGCGTCCGTCAACACTCCGGTGCTACGGTCATTGCAGCAGTCGATAAAAACAGCAAACAAATCAATCCCGGCCCTGACGTGATCATTACCCCCGATTCAACCCTTGTTGTCGTGGGTGAGCGTCAGCAGCAGCGGTTATTTAAGCAAATCTTGATGAACGGACGTGGTTGATGAATGGATCATATGGTTTTAGAAGTCGGACTGGCGATCGCCCTGATTGCCCTTGCGGGGCTGTTATCCGCTAAACTCCGGTTTTCCGTCGTCCCCTTCTATATTTTGGTGGGGATGGCGGTAGGACCGCATGCGTTTCACTGGGGCAACTTGGATTTTCGCTTTATCGAGAGCGCCGAGCTCATTGAATTCATGGGCCGAATCGGCGTGCTGTTTCTATTGTTCTACCTCGGCCTGGAATTTTCCGTCGGCCGTCTCATTAAATCCGGCAAATCGATCGTAATCGGCGGCAGCATTTATATTGCCATCAACTTTACGCTCGGGCTCATGATCGGGATATTCTCCGGCTTTCCAGTCGCCGAGACGCTCATCGTTGCAGGGATTACCACGATATCCTCCAGCGCAATCGTCGCCAAGGTACTGGTGGACCTGAGAAGAACCGCAAATCCCGAGACGGAAATGATTCTTGGCATCATTATGTTCGAGGACGTGTTCCTCGCCGTCTATATTTCGATTCTGTCCGGTCTTGTTCTAAGCGGCTCTTCCTCGCTCGGAGGCGTGCTGCTGTCAGCCGTCATTGCACTTGGCTTTATGCTGCTCGTCATCATTGTCGGCAGAAAAGCCGTTCCTCTGCTGAATAAGGTCCTTAATATCAGGTCGAATGAATTGTTTGCCCTGGTTATATTTGCAGCATTATTTCTGCTTGCAGGCTTTGCCGAGACCATTCACGTGGCGGAAGCCATCGGTGCGCTGCTCGTCGGGCTTGTCCTGGCGGAAACGGAGCATCGCGAACGGATTGAGCATTTAATTCTGCCGTTCCGGGATTTCTTCGGTGCGTTATTCTTCTTTAGTTTCGGTTTAACGATTGTACCTTCCGAGCTTGGCGGAGCCGTATGGCTGTCATTGATCGCCGTTGTCATCACCCTGCTCGGCAACTTCATCGCGGGCATGCTTGCAGGCCGCAGCGCAGGATTATCAACCAAAGCATCCTCGAATATCGGCCTGACCATCGTATCCCGCGGAGAATTCTCGATTATTCTCGCCAATATGGGAAAAGCCGGCGGTCTTGCGGCCTTTATACAGCCATTCGCCGCATTATACGTGCTGATCCTGGCGATTCTCGGGCCATTGCTGACGAAAGAATCCAAGCATGTGTATAACTTCCTGAATAAGATTTTTAAATTTAAAGACTACAAGGAGAAGAAACCGGTTAAACCGAAGCTAAAGGATGAAAGTGCCAGCGGATAAAGGAGGGGTTACTTCCTATGGTTCAAGTCCCGAACAGGGCCATGAACAAAGTGCAGGGCGCAATCAAAAAGGAGGGCACGGGAAGGCGGCTGGCCATGGCGATCATCGGCGGGCTGATCGCCGCCTTCGGCCTGGATCTGTTTCTTGTGCCAAGCGGCATCATTGCAGGCGGCGTATCGGGAATATCTGCGCTTGCGGCGCATCTGACGGGGCTTCATACCGGCATGTTCCTGTTTACGCTGAACTTGCCCCTGCTGCTGCTTGTTTACCGTCAGCCTGACCGGGAGCGGGCACTGATCGCTACGGCCGGCCTGCTGACGTTTTCCATCTGTTCGATACTGTTCTTTCCCATTCCGTCGCTGGTCGACAGCAAGATCGGCAGCGCCGGCATCGGCGGCATTTTCCTCGGGCTGGGCATCGGCATCGGCCTTCGATACGGTGTCGTGCTGGATACGCTGCAGATGCCCAAACTGCCCCAGCAGCTGTCGTATCTGCTTGCCCATCTGAAGCTGCCCTATATTCAGATCCTGGCTAACCTCCTGGTGTTAACGCTGGCGGGGATGCTTCTAGGCTGGGAGCGGGCGATGTATTCCGCAGTCGCCTGCCTCTTGGCGCTGGAAACCGGGCGGCTAACAACGTCCCGTCTTCCCTTGAAGCGGGAAATTCGTATCCGATGCACCAGCTCGGCGGAGATTGCGCAGGGCATCAAAGCCATGATGGGATATGACCCGAGAACCTCGGTCTTAGGCGAAGATGTGGAGGAGAACCGCTTACCTGTTCCCCGTCAAGCCGAAGAGCTTGTTTATTGGGTTCACGTACTGGAGATGCCCCGATTTAAATCGATCGTATGGGGCCTCGATCCCCGTGCGGAAATTACGATTCGGCATGGATGAGATTCCATCTTTCCAGTCAAAGAGGCTGTCCGAAAGGTCCATAGACCCCGGGGCAGCCTCTTTGGTATGCTGCTGAACGCGAACAGACCTATTTACAACCTTCACCGATACAAATAGGCACTAAAAAAGATGATTCCTGTACGATACAGGGATCATCTTTTATCCATTTCCATCCTTATTCTTGGATATTTTCAATGTGTGTGCCGAAAGTCCGCCTATTTGCGAAATTGCTGGATCAGAAACAGAATCAAGGATCCAACGACGCTGATCACCAGGCATGTAACGATCGGAAAATAAATTTTGACATTCGGCTTATCCACGACGATATCGCCAGGCAGCCGCCCGAAAAAGCGGCCGATTACCGGCCACAGCAGCCCGATGACGATCAAGGCGCCGCCAATCCAAAGCAGTGTCCGGGTCACCGGATGCATCTTCCATCACCTCATTCATCCTACCTGCAAGCGTAAGCTTCGGTTTCCTTGTATCATAAAGGATTTGACGGATAAGATGCAAGGGTGCCCTCTACGTATGCCGAATTGGACAACGGCCATGTGCACTTAACCCCGTCTTTTCTCTCCCTTTAGCCCTTCACCGCCCCCGCCGTCATGCCGTCGATGAAGTATTTTTGGAAAGCAATAAACAGAATAAAAATCGGGATGATGGAAAAAAAGGAGCCTACGATCAGCAGGTCATAATTGTTGCCATATGGGGTCAGCAGCGTCTTCAAGCCGATTGGCAGCGTATATTTATTCGCATCGCTGAGCACCATGAACGGCCACAGGAAGTTATTCCAGCTGTTCATCCCGTTCAGGATCGCCATTGCTGCGAAGGAAGGCTTCATGACGGGGAGAATAAGCCGCATATAGATGCCGTACTCCGAAGCGCCGTCGACTCGGCCTGCGGCAATGATCTCTTTCGGGACGCCGCGCAAGTACTGCCTGAAGAAGAAAATGGTGGCCGCACTGGCGATGCCGGGCAGCACGATAGCCGAATAAGAATTCATGAGGCCGATGTTATACGTCAGCGTGTACAGAGGGAGCAGCAAAATTTCAAACGGCACCATCATGATCAGAAGCACGCAAACGAACAGCAGGTTTTTCCCAACGAAATCATATGCGGCAAATCCATAGGCAACCGTCGCGCTGACAATCAAAGTTAACGCTACCTGAACCACCGTCAACAGCAGCGAGTTGAAAAACCACATAAAATAGGAATGGTCGCCGGTAAAGAGATAGGCAAAATTATCGAAGTTCATTACAGACAGATCGAATTTCAGATTCAGCCCATAACGGATCAAATCCTCGCCAGGCTTGAAGGATGCAATCGTCACCGCATAAAAGGGCACCAGAATCAGGAAGCAAAGAACCGCGAAGAGAAGAAAGAGCAGTACCTTGATCACCGTTTCCCGTCTCATGGTCAATCCTCCTTCTTGAACATGCCCGACAGCTTGAGCTGCGTCAGATTAATGATCATCGTAATGGCAAGAAGCACGATCCCGACGGCGGCGGCATATCCCAGATTGTTCTTCTCGATTCCTTGGCGGTACAAGTAGCCGACGATGGTGAGGCCGATATTTTTAGGGGAATTGTTGCCGTTCCACAGCATCATGCTCTCGATGAACATGGCCAGGCCCGCATAAATGCTGATCGTCAGCACGTAAATCGTTGTCGGCTTCAGCAAGGGCATGGTGATTTTCGTGAATTTCTGAAAGGATGACGCGCCGTCGATCGAGGCCGCCTCGTAATATTCATCCGGAATGTTCTTCAAGCCCGACAAAAAATACAGCATATTGACTCCGGTCCACCGCCAGGTAGCCAAGGCCAGCAATGCGATAAAGCCGGTCACCTGACCTTTCAAAAATTTGACGGGGTCGATGCCGAACCAGCCTAATATGCTGTTGATCAGCGAGCCTTCCATCTCGCCGAACATTAACCGGAAGATCGTGCCGGCTACGACAACGGAGGTCAGCGCAGGGAAAAAGAAGGACGACTTGAAAAACTCCCTTCCCCACATCAGCTTGCTGTTGATCAGCACCGCAAAAAGCATCGGAAACGGAATGAGGATAAGCAGCGTAAGCACCATATAGATCGCACTGTTCGTCACCGCCTTCAGAAACACGCCGTCTCCCGCCAGCTTCTCGTAGTTGTCAAGGCCGATCCATGACGCCTCTTGGCCCAGCTGAATCTTCTGGAAGCTCATGCCGAGCGAGCTCCCGAGGGGGTATACCCAGAACACGAGAAAGACGAGGATAAACGGCAGGACGAAAACATAAGGAGCCACCTTCTGGGAGTATAGAAATTTTTTAATCATCGGACCCTACTCCTTTTGAAGAGAGCCGCCCCTGTCATAGGGGCAGCCCTTTTTCGATTGAATGCATATCCATCAAGGCAAGGCTATTTCAATTCCTGCTCGATTTGCTTCTGCGCGTCGTTCAAAGCTTCGGCGATATCCTTCCCGTCCTCGAATATTTCATTGAAGGTCGTTGTACAAAGGACGTTGTTGATCGTGGGCGATGCGGAGGTTGACTTAATCAGACGGATTTCATCCTTGAGTTCATTGAGCACGTCAAACGGATTGTTGACGAAATACTTCACGAACTGGTTCTCGGGATTATGGGTCACATCCTTCATCTCCCAGACATCCATATTGACCGGATCGAACCCGAGCGTGTTCCAAATTTCCTTGTTGGCATCCAGCGACAGTTTGGCAAAAGCAAGGAAATCCTTCGCCAGCTTAACGTCCTTGGCGGTCTTCGTGACGACGGTACCGGTTCCTCCGCCTCCGACGGACCTCGGCATGCCCTCCTCCATAACAGGGATGGGAGCGATCGCAATTTTTCCCGACAGGTCAGGCATGTAGTTGGTGTATCTGGACATCTGCCACAGCGGCATAAAGGCTGTCGCATAGTTGCCGGCATTGAATTCGCCGTAGGCCTCCTCCGTATCCGGCTGCCCGCCGGCAATCGTAGCGATGACGTTGTTGTCCTGCAAATCCTTCAGCAGCGTCATCGCCTTCACCATTTCCTCCGAATTTACGATCGGATTGCCCGATTCATCGGTCAGGTCGGCACCCTGCTGCGCAAGCAGCATCGAAGCCTGCCAAGCAGCGCTCGTATCGGCGGTTCCCATATATTTTCCGGTTTTTTCATACACTTGGATTCCCGCCTGCTTGAAATCTTCCCAGGTGACGATATCCTCGTAATTCACGCCGGCTTCCTTCAATATTTCGGTGTTGTAAAACGCTACGGAAGCGCCGACATGCGTCGGTGCGCCATAGTTGACGCCATCCTTGCTGTAAAGGTCGATTCGGGACTGGACGAGGGTGTCTCGGTATGGATCAATAACATCGTTCAGCGGTTCAAGCTGCGGCGTGCCTGCCAGAAAGTCCGGAAACTTGCCAAGCTCGATATCGGCAATATCCGGCGCGCCGGTGCCGGACTGAACGGCAATCGATAATTTGTTATGCATATCGTCATACGGCATGACGGTAACGTTCAGCTTGATCTGCCTGTCCGGATTCTCCGCATTCCATTTACCAAGCATCTTCTCGAAATGCTGTCCATGGAGCTCCACGAACGTCCAATAGGACAGCTCCGTCGCGTTCTCGCCGGCTCCTCCGTCCAGAACCGAGGATTCGCCGCCGGTACCGCCGGACTTACCGCAGCCCCACAGAAACAGCGCCATCGATATGACGAGACTTACAATCGCCCATTTCTTTGTCATCATCAAGACCCTCCCCGAAATATTCATTCACTTCGATACCAACCGTCACTTCTAAACAGAATTACATCTGATCCTTCAGACTCTCGCCTCGGAAGTGAAGCGCTTACACTTTGTGCAGTGGAATAAAAGTTGGGAGTGAGAGCAGCGCGCAGTGGATGCGCAGCTGCTCTATTGGTATTTATGTTGTTAGGCCTTTTTCAAACGGATGACATTCCAGGATGCCTTGGCAAGCCTTGCCGTCACAATTCCGCTATCAAGCTTGGCTTCACCGCGGCTATGAGGCTTTACCTTCTCTTCTGCGGCGGTATTCACCGCTTTCAGATCATCGTGCTCCAGCACGATATGCTCGACAAGACGGTAGCCCTCGAAGCTGCGGACGTCGCAGGACAGCTCCAGCGCTTCTTCAAGATGGCGGTTGACGGCAAAGATCGTGATTTCCTCATCCTCTTCGTTATGCACGACGGCGCTGTCCAAATACGGCACGTCCGTGAAATCCTTGGAGTCGTATACCGGCGAATCCACGATCGGAAGCAGCGATACGCCGCGGCCGTATTTCGAAGCATGAAGATACGGATAGAAGATCGTCTGCTTCCAGGCGCGTCCTCCGTTTTCCGTCATGATCGGCGCAATTACGTTCACGAGCTGTGCCAGACATGCCATCTTGAGCCGGTCCGCATGGCGCAGGAATGTGATCAGCATGCTTCCGACCAGCAGGGCGTCCTCGAAGTTGTAGACGTCCTCCAGCTGGGGCGGAGCTACAGTCCAAGGCTCGATTTTTCGATCCGCATCATTGGAATGATACCAGACGTTCCATTCGTCAAAGCTGAGATACATCGTTTTCTTGCTGCGCTTCTTAGCTTTGATATAGTCGCAGGTGGACTTCACGGTATGGATAAAATGATCCATATCAAGGGTTAGCGCGAGATAGTTGGCGGTGTCGTTATCACGGTTGCCATAGTACTGATGCAGCGATATGTAGTCGACGGCCTCATACGTATGGTCGAGCGTAACGGCTTCCCACTCAGGGAACGTCGGCATCGAGGAACTGGAGCTTCCGCAAGCAACCAGCTCGATATCCGGATCCACAAGACGCATGGCCCTCGCGGTTTCGACAGCCAGCCTGCCGTATTCAGCGGAAGTTTTATGACCAATCTGCCACGGACCATCCATTTCGTTGCCGAGACACCAGGTCTTGATTTTGTGCGGCTGCTCGTAGCCGTGACTGCGGCGCAGATCGCTCCAGTAGGTGCCTCCCGGGTGGTTCGTGTACTCCAGCAGATTTCTGGCGGCATCGATCCCCCGTGTGCCCAGGTTAACGGCCATCATCACATCGGAGCCAGCCTCCTTGGCCCAGGTAATAAACTCGTTCGTGCCGACCTCATTAGGCTCCAGAGTTCTCCAGGCAAGCTCAAGCCGTTTGGGACGCTCGGCTACCGGACCAACGCCATCCTCCCAGTTATAGCCGGATACAAAATTTCCGCCCGGATAACGAATGATCGGAACATTCAGCTCCTGGATCAAGGCTTTCACATCGTTCCGAAACCCGCCTGCATCTGCTGTCTCATGCCCGGGTTCGTAAATGCCCCCATACACGGCCCGGCCAAGATGCTCGATAAAGGATCCGTAAATCCGGTTATCGACTTGGGCGATGCGAAATGATTTATCCACGATCATGCGTGCTTTCATCTTCTCAGCTGTCAAATCGTTCACCTTCCATTTAATTAAATTATAAAACAATTCAAATGATCTTGAATGAATCCGTTTTCAGTTATAAAATAGCATATGACAATTTGGATGTAAATAATAAAATATAAAATAATTTATATTTATTTGAATTAAATTCGGATTCATGGCTATTTCGCATATTTCCATGGATTTTCTTCGAAATTTCTGCGATTTTGATTTAGATAAATATTAAGAAATGGGTTGTTTTCGACTTTTTTATTGAATGACCGCAGCCGTTTTGACATGAAAAACTGGCATCTTTATTTCCTCGACATATTGATTTATAATTATTTGAAATAAACAGAAGGGAAGTCTATGTATTGGTCCTATCACCTAACTGGAAAGGTTTTGAATACCATGATCTATATTAAGGATTTAATGAGCGGGCTGGATATTTTCAAAGCGCTCAGCTCCGATATTCGCATCCAGATTCTTGAGCTGCTCGCCAAGAATCAAAGCCTCAATTTGAACGATTTGGCGAACCGGCTGAACTTAAGCAACGGTGCCATCACCATGCACATCAAGAAGCTGGAGGAAAGCGGGCTGATTGAAATCCACACCACCGGAGGCAAACACGGCATTCAGAAGATCTGCTACCTGAACAAGGATAAGCTGATGGTGGATTTGCGCAGCAAGGATGTCGAGAATTTGTATGAGGTCGAGATTCGGGTCGGGCATTACAGCGATTATCAGGCCATTCCTACCTGCGGTCTGGCTACCAAGGACAGCATCATCGGGGATTTCGACGACCCGCGTTACTTCGCCGATCCGCAGCGGATCGATGCTGAAATTATCTGGCTGACAGAAGGATTTCTGGAGTACCGCATTCCGAACTATTTAAAGCCTAACCAGGCATTTCGCGAAATCCAGTTCTCGTTGGAGCTTGGCTCCGAAGCGCCGGGATATTGCGACAATTATCCGTCGGACATTTTTTTCTACATCAACGGAGTGGAGCTTGGCAGCTGGACCAGCCCCGGCGATTTCGGAGACACCCGCGGTACCTTCAATCCGGAATGGTGGCCTCCTCATCTGAATCAATACGGCATGCTAAAGCTGATCCGGATCAATCAGGATGGCAGCTTCATTGATGGCTGCCGCATTTCGGACGTCAGCCTGGACCAGATCCAGCTCAATTACAAAAGCGACATTACGTTCCGGATTGCGGTAAACGAGCGCTCCGTCAACAAGCGGGGACTTACGATTTACGGCAAGCACTTCGGCAATTACAGCCAGGATCTGCTGGCGCGCGTGCTCTACGATGTGAAGGAAGAATAGAGCGTGGATCAATTTCGAGGATCGGTTACGGCACGATCTAACAGGTATGGGGCTAAAGAGCGTGACATCTTCTCTTCTCCGGCATCTGATTTACTGGGTTTACTAAGCCTGGTCAATGCTACATGTAATCAGAACGGCCATGCTGAGAAGACTTTTCGATTGATGGATCTCATTGAATGAACAAAAGAACTGTCCCCGGTAGACCTTCTACATAGGGGACAGTTCTTTTGGTTTTATGGACATTTCAAATTTTCGGCTTTCAGGCGAAACCGCGTGAAATTTTTGTTCATGCGGAATCTTTACTGGGCCCTTGCTTCATTCAATATCCTTAACAGTGTGCAGCGATTTCGCAGTGTGTGGGCTTCCCGAAGACTTGATTCCAGCAGAGCTTGGTCAACGCCGAGCTCGCTGATGCTGGATGGGCCTCCGGCCTGCTTCAACAGACGGGCAATTTCCTCTTTGGCCGGCACCTGATCCAGCCACTCCCGTGCCCGATCCCGCAGCGCGCTCCATTCCTTCGGCTCTGCGCCTGGAAAGATTCCCTTGTCGACCGCATCATGATACAGCTGGGATATCTCGCCGCAGGCGACTCCCACCTTGGCTCCATGCAGCAGCGCACGACGGCCGAGGCGCAAGTATTCCATTTCCCAGTAATGCGACAAGTGATGCTCTGCGCCTGAGGCCGGATGGGACTGTCCGAACAGCAGCATGGCGATGCCGGACTCGATCAGCGCCGTCATTAAGATCCGGATCCCTTCTTCAGACCGCTCGCCGATCGCCCCCACATGTCTGACACAGGCTTCAAGCGCGCGCTCTGTAATCATGGCCACTTGATCATTATACGGCTCGTCTCCGGCCAGCGCCGAAAATTTCCAATCGAACAGCGACGTATATTTGCCGAGCATATCGCCAAAGCCCGCCGCAACGAGCGGCTGCGGCGCGCTCGAAAGGATGTCCAGATCCGCGAAGATGGCGATCGGAGCCGCAGCCGGGAAGGTTTGTTTTACGCCGCGCACAATGACAGGGGCTCCGAGCGAAGTGAATCCGTCCACGGAAGGGGCCGTAGGTACGGAAACGAACGGCTTGCCGGTCCGGTGGCTCACGAATCGGGTAATGTCATGAATCGTGCCTGAACCGGCTGCGATCAGGCTGCCCGTGCGCGCCGGCTCCGCTTCAATGAACAGCTGCATGATCGACTGCTCGTCCGCGACCACATCCCCCTGTTTATCCGGCTTCAGGAGGCATAGCCTGGCCTCCAGTCCCTCTGCCGCAAACTGCTCCTCCAAAATTTTGCCGCAAGCCTCATACGTATTCGCATCAACGACAATGATGGAGGGTCCGAGGCCGTTTTCCTTAACGTAACGGGACACTTGCAGTACGGCACCCGCCTCAAGCACCATATGCGAAAGTCCGTCAAAGCCGGGATTCCGTTTCTTCATCTCGCTGACCAGGCTCTTGGCATAGCTTAAATGATCCGTCATTGCAGCTTCTCCCCTCTCCATTCCGGTATATCTGCAATATCTCTTTTTGTCTATGATCAGTTGAACAAATGAATGGATGTCAGAGCGAGTACGTAAGATGCTTCAGTCACTGTTGGTTCCAGATTTCTTGAGTGTATAGAACCTATCACAGTAGAAATCTGAAACCAAGTGCGACCTCAAGTGTATGCTTCCGATGTAACTTTCCTTCAGAAAGCTTTCGACTTTTTCGAAAATCTTTTACTCCCTTGCCTGCATCATATTCGCAAATTCAACTTATCTACATCCGTTATGTTACAAGGATTGTAAAGTTATGATGGATTAAGACACTACGACTGGATATTCGGCGGATTGCTTGATCCGCTTCAATCTCTTCATCACGTCATTCTCGCCGCGTCCGAAATAGTCATGCAGCTTGCTGTATTCCTGATACAGAGAGTCGTACACTTCTACATGCTCGGGGATCGGCTTGAAAGTCTCTTCCTTCACGCGCGCCATATATTTAGCGGCATCGATGATCGTGTCATAGCCGCCCTGCTCCTTGCCTGCCGCGACAGCCGCAAACATCGCGGCTCCGAGGGCCGGTGTTTGCTTGGAGTCTGCCACGATGATTTCGCGGTTGGTAACATCCGCATAAATCTGCATCAGCAGACGATTTTTCTGCGGCAAACCTCCGCATGCATACAGTACATCGACATTTACGCCGTTATCATGGAACGCATCTACGATTTTACGGGTACCAAACGCCGTTGCTTCAAGCAGAGCCCGGTAGATTTCCTGCGGCTTCGTCAGCAGGGTCATTCCGAGAATCATCCCGGTCAGATCCGTATCCACGAGCACCGAGCGGTTGCCGTTCCACCAATCGAGTGCCAGCAGCCCGGTCTGGCCCGGCTTGTAGGCCGCGGCTTCCCGCTCCAGCCATTGATGGACACCGATGCCCTCCTGCGCAGCAGCCTCTTTAACGTAAGCAGGCAGTGCTTCTTCCACGTACCATTCGAAAATATCGCCGACCGCTGATTGTCCCGCCTCATAGCCGAACAGTCCCGGAATAATGCCATCCTCCACAACTCCGCACATGCCTTCGACCTGCTTCTCTTCCGTTCCGAGCAGCATATGGCAGATCGAGGTTCCCATCGCCATTACCAGCTTTCCGGGCGTGACCACGCCGACAGCCGGTACGGCCGCATGGGCATCCACGTTGCCTACCGCAACGGCAATACCCGGCTTAAGCCCCATCATTTCAGCCATCGCTTCCGTCAGTCCGCCTGCATTGCTTCCGAGCGGAATAACGTCGCCGCGCAGCTTCGTATCCGTTAAATGCTCGAGCCTTGGATCAAGCGCTTTAAAATACTCCTTGCTCGGATACCCGTCCTGCTTGTGCCAGATCGCTTTATAGCCTGCTGTACAGCTGTTGCGGACGATGTTGCCCGTCATTTGGGAGATGACCCAGTCCGTCGCTTCAAGGAACATATCCGCGCGTTCATAGATGGCTGGTGCTTCATCAAGGATTTGCCATATTTTAGCAATCATCCATTCGGATGAGATTTTGCCCCCATAGCGAGGAAGAAAGGCTTCGCCTCGCTCCGCCGCGATCCGATTAATCTTGTCGGCTTCCGGCTGAGCCGCATGATGCTTCCAAAGCTTCACCCAGCTGTGCGGCTCGTCGGCAAGTCCGGGATCGAAGCAAAGCGGCTCGCCCCGTTCATCCACCGGCAGCATCGTGCACGCCGTAAAATCAATCCCGATCCCGATCACGTCCGCCGGATCGATTCCCGACTGACGAATGACGGCCGGCACCGATTCGCGCAGAACCTCGAGATAATCTCCGGGATGCTGAAGCGCCCAGTCATGCTCCAGCTTCTTCCCCGAGCCAGGCAATACCTCGTCTATGACGTGATGCCGGTAAGGCGTAACATGATCGGCGATTTCATGCCCGTTCGCCAGATCGACCAGAACCGCACGGCCCGATTGGGTACCGTAATCGACACCGATGGTATACTTTTTCCCCACTTGATTTCCTCCTCAAAGCAAGATGATATAGATGTGCTGCTTTTGCTTCCCTGGTCATTTCCTTTAACCCAAGTTCAAGATGTTAAGATAAGGGCCGGTTTCACGCTATTTTTGTCCGTAATAGGCATTGACGCCATGCTTTCGCAAATAATGGCGATCCAGCAGAGCCTGATCCATCGGAGGCGTATCCGGATTGATCTGCTGCATTCTGGCGGCAATTTTGGCACACTCTTCGAGCACGACCGCATTGTGAACCGCGTTATCCGCATCCTTTCCCCAGACGAACGGCGCATGGGAATGAACCAGCACACCCGGTATGCGGTTCGGGTCCAAATCCGCGAAGCGCTCGACGATCACGTTGCCGGTCTCAAGCTCGTAATCACCCTCAATCTCGCTGCGGGTCATCGGGCGGGTTACGGGAATCTCTCCGTAGAAGTAATCGGCATGGGTCGTTCCATAAGCAGGCAATGCGCGTCCAGCCTGAGCCCAGCTCGTTCCCCACGGGGAATGGGTATGCACGATCCCTCCGATCTCCGTAAAATGCCGATAGAGCACCAAATGGGTCGGTGTATCGGAGGATGGCCGCAAATGGCCTTCGACAATTTGGCCTTGCAGGTCCAGCACGACCATATCCTCCGCCTTTAACTCCTCATAAGGAACACCGCTCGGCTTGATGACAACCAGCCCTTGCTCACGGTCAATACCGCTTACGTTACCCCACGTAAATGTGACGAGCCCGTGCTTGGGCAGCGCCAGATTCGCTTCCAGCACCTGCTGTTTTAAATCCTCTAACATGAACAAACCGCTCCTCTCTATATTTGAAAAATATAGTTGTACGTACAAGTTGGCGAGCAACGGTCCGATTTCTCGGACCTTTGTTCATTTTATGCTCAACTATTCAGTATCTGTCCTGCCGGTTTCATTACGGACTCTCTCTCCACCAGCTGCGGCTGAAAGATCGTATCCTCAATGACGGCGGCATCCTCAATCATGCTGATCAGCTGACTGGCTGCCATCACGCCCATCTCGGTCTTCGGATGCGTCAATGTCGTCAATTTCGCTCCCGCTGCCAAGGCGAGCGCCGAATCGTCAAAGCCGATTACCGATACATCGCTTGGGACATGCTGGCCGCATCGTCCCGCAGCTTCGATCAGGGCAACGGCTAACTCGTCGTTGTAGCATACCAGCCCTGTTGGGCGCTGGTCATGCGGCAGACTCAGTAGCTGCACCGCCTGTTCATATGGGAACACATTCCGCTGTTCGGTCGTATAGGTGATCACCCGATCGGGCGATACCGGAATGCCGAATTCCCGGTGGGCACGCAGAAAGCCCTTCAGCCGGTTTACGCCCTGGAGGTCATCCCTTTTAAAAAAGCCTGCAATCCGGGTATGGCCCTTCTCGATCAGGTGGCGGGCAGCCTTATAGCCCCCGGCCTCATCATCCACTTTCAGGCACGGGCATTCGAGCTCCTGATACTTCTCGTTGATCATCAGAAACGGAATTCCCTTCTCCTGCAGTGACAAAAAATAACTGAGGTTCGGGTTGCCCTCCGCACTCTTGGTCGGCTCAATGATGAGCCCGCTGAGCGGCTGGCTCGTCATCAGCTGCAGGCTCTCCATCTCCTTCTCCTTGTTGTTGTCCGTGCTTGCCAGCAGAAGCCGGTAGCCTTTGCTGCGAAGCTCGGCTTCCGCCCCGCGGACAATATGCGGGAAGATATAATCGGAGATGTAGGTTGTGACGATGCCGATCGTCTTCACCTGCTCGCTTCCGTGCCGCTTGGGATTTTTCGCGAACGTCCCCTTGCCTTGAATTCGCTCAAGCCAGCCTTCCTTCTCCAGCTCGCCGAAGGTTTGGCGGACCGTCTGCCGGCTGACGCCGAACTGATCGGCGATTTCATGCTCCGAGGGCACCTGCTTCCCCGGCTCCAGCCTGCCCGATTCGAACCAGGACAGCAGCTCGTTCTTCAATACCATATATTTGGGTATCCGTCTGTTATTCATCGTTCACCTCTAGCCTTACGCACTCATGATACCGGGATCGATCCATTATCCATCGATCATCCCGGAGCTATCTCGTTATTGTAACACAGGCCAGGGCATTACTGACAGATACCCGAACCCCCGATCAGCGAAGACGATAGGCAGCTTCGCTCCAGCGCAGCTCATTTTTGAACCGGGAAAGGCTTGTGTCTTTGTCAATGATAACCGCTTCAATACCGGCCATCTCCGCCCAGTCGCTCAGCTGCTCGGACGTAATCGCGTAAGAAAGGACCGTATGATGCGCACCGCCGGCCAAAATCCAAGCCTCTGCCGATTCCCGAAGCGACGGCTGCGGCTTCCACAATACGCGGGCTACAGGCAGCTTCGGCATCGGCTTCTCTACTTTGACGCCATCCACCACATTGACCAGAAGACGGAAGCGATGGCCGAGGTCA
Organism: Paenibacillus lactis; assembly: GCF_017873605.1. GTDB lineage: Bacteria > Bacillota > Bacilli > Paenibacillales > Paenibacillaceae > Paenibacillus_AQ > Paenibacillus_AQ lactis. Next base: position 52,481 of record NZ_JAGGKI010000024.1, on the reverse strand, counting down.
ACGAGCGATGCATTCACGGCAGGACCGTCCTGGCCGTTGAATACGAGACGTGCCGGGTCGGCTTTTCCGCCGATGCCGAGCGGATGAACCTCCACCGATGGCTTATCGAGCGCGATCGTTGGACATACCTCCAGCATGTGCGATCCGAGAATCATATGGTTACCCGGCTCGAAATGATAGGTGTAGTCCTCCATAAAGGAAGTGCTCTTGTTGCCGGCAAGGACCTTCAGAACTCGGGTCAACGCCGCCGTCTTCCAGTCGCCTTCGCCGCCGAATCCGTAGCCTGCTTCCATCAGTCTCTGTACGGCTAAGCCGGGAAGCTGCTCCATGCCGTGCAAATCCTCGAATGTCGTCGTGAATGCGCCAAATCCGCCCTCCTCGAGGAAGCGACGCAAACCGATCTCGATGCGGGCTTGATAAGCGATGGAATCGCGGACCGGACCGTCAGATAGTCCTTCCTTCGTGATGGAGTACTGCTCCGCATATTCGTTCAGCAGCGATTTCACTTCATCATCGCCGACTTGATTCATCGCATGAACCAGATCGCCGATGCCATAGCCGTTGACGGACCATCCAAGCTTAATTTGCGCTTCGACCTTATCTCCCTCGGTGACGGCAACCTGGCGCATGTTATCGCCAAAGCGAGCAACCTTCAGTCTGCGGCTCTCGGCATAAGCGGCAGCCGTTCGCATCCAGCCCGCGATCGCGCCGCGAACCTCGCCGTCCTCCCAGTGGCCGACAACGACCTTGCGGGCGATGCCGAGACGTGCTCCGATATGGCCGTATTCACGGTCCCCGTGCGCGGATTGGTTCAGATTCATGAAATCCATGTCGATGGTTTCCCAAGGAATATCGCGGTTGAATTGGGTATGGAAATGAAGAAGCGGCTTCTGCAATTGGGACAAGCCGGCGATCCACATTTTCGCAGGGGAGAACGTGTGCATCCAGGTCATGATCCCTGCACAGGTCTCATCATTGTTAGCTTCGAGAATCAATTGGTATATCTCATCCGGTGTCGTTACGATCGGCTTGAACACGATAGGGAACGGGAATACCGGATCCTTGTCAAAATCGGCGGCCACGATGCGGGAATGCTCTGCAACCTGTTCTAGCGTTTCCGGTCCGTATAAATGCTGGCTGCCGGTAACGAACCAAAAAGTATGCGGTTTCAACTTCATGATTAACGCCTCCTGTTATGAGTGCTGTCTAGCTAACTTGTACATACCTATGATCACAAACGATTCATTAACACAAAATTGTACGTACAAGTTGATTTACTCACATTCTACTCGTGCTAATCATAAATAGCAAGCAGAATTTATACAAAAATAGGCTGAAACAGGCATAGATTTCACTCCGATTGCCTGATTCAGCCTCCAAGATATTCGCTCTAATCTATTTTAGCAGCCAAGGCACTACGATTATTCCTAATAATTATGCGGCGTTCTTGCTAGTTTTCGAAGTATAAACCTTAGCTTCTTGCCCGATGATTCAGATAGGATACCGGCACCCTGTCCGGGTAATCCGTTATAATCCCATCCACCCCGCTCTCCATCAGGAAGGGGATTTGCAGCACATCCCGAATCGTCCAGACGAAGGTCTTCATTCCGGCTTCATGAATTTTCCTAATTAATGACCCGGACACAAGCTTTACAGAAACATTAATGTAGTCGGCATAGCTGCTGAATTCCTGCAGCCGCTCCTTCGACAACTCCTTCGAACTCGTGGCGACGATGCCAAGCGGTATATCCGGCATCAGCTCGTGAAAGCGGCGGAGCGAATCCGTGTCTGCCGATTGGACCATAATCATCCGCGAGGCATCCCGCACACGGTTTACTGACGGTGCCTTCCGCTTCAACACACCGGCAACCTTCTCTTCAATTCCTGGATACCGGGAAGGAAGCTTGAGCTCGATCAACAATCCGATTTCCCCGCCGAAACGCTCCATGACTTCCTCCAGCGTCGGAATCGTCTCTCCCGAAAAATCCGAATGATACCAGGCTCCGACATCCAGCGACTTCAGCTCCTGCAGGGTTAATGCTCCCACTTCGCCTTGGCTGTTGCTGGTCCGCTCCACGTTGCTGTCATGGATGACGACTACATGTCCGTCCCGACTAAGCTGCACGTCCAGCTCCAGCATATCCGCCCCCATATCGAATGCCTTCTGAAAGGATGCCATCGTGTTCTCCGGAGCATATCCCGAAGCCCCACGATGCGCAATGTTGACCCAGTCACCGCTTCGCTCTTCTCTCCATTCGCTCCGAACATCCGCCGATGCCAGAGTTGGCGGCGGCTCCTGCAGCGATGCCGCAGCCGGACGCAAGCTGCTAACGGTCAGCATAACCGTCTGCATAACGGCCAGAATTACCATGCTCTTTTTCATATCGATTGAATCACCTCTGCCCCGATCGGTCCGAAGGCCTTGTACTTATATGTTTAATTAAGAATGTCTTCCTGATAATCAGGATTTTGCACATTCCATTCCCGCGCTTCCGGGTGCTATGGACGAACTAAACCTTTTGGCTCTTTGAATTTGCGGATTGAGAGTTGCTCTTTGGATGCTTGCCATATCCTCGATATTAGTAGTTCCCTGCCGTTTCACGTTTCAATCGGACCGACACGGTTATTTTCCAAATAGACTTCTTCTCCTCTTCCCTATCGTATTTTCGCAAGCCGCTTTTCCGCTAGCTGAATCGCAGATCATGTGATTTTCTATTTTATGTCTTGTAAAATGAACGTAAATGGAGTAAGTTGAACATATATGAACGTCATACTTTTTTTAAAAAAACTATGATCACGAGGAGAGATGAAGTAATGGAAAGACGATATGCCTCACATCCGAATGAAGTAAAACAGTTCGATACCGAACGGCTGCGGAAGGAGTTTCACATTCCGGTATTATTCAAGCAGGATGAATTGGAGCTAGTTCTTACGCATGAGGATCGCTTGATTATCGGCGGCGCCGCCCCGGTTCACAAGCCGGTAAAGCTTGATACAGACATGAAGGAGCTGGGCGTTTCCTTCTTCCTCGAGCGCCGCGAGCTCGGCATTATCAATATCGGAGGAGCCGGAAGCGTTGCCGTTGACGGGACGGAGTATTCCTTGAATAACAAGGAATGCCTGTATGTCGGCATGGGGGCCGAGGAGGTCATTTTTACCAGCGCCGATCCGGGGAACCCTGCTAAGTTCTACTTGAATTCGGCTCCGGCTCACCAGACATTCCCTACTGCCAAAGCGACGCTTGAGGAAGCCGATTCCAGCGCGCTTGGCGATATTAAAAATTCCAACGACCGCGTCATCTACCGTTTTATTCATCAGAAAGGCATTCAAAGCGCCCAGCTCGTCATGGGCATGACTTTGCTGAAGGAAGGCAATATGTGGAACACGATGCCTGCCCATACGCATCCGCGCCGCATGGAGGCTTACTTGTATTTCGATTTGCCGGAGGATGCGGTCGTCATTCATCTCATGGGAGAGCCTTCCGAAACAAGACATATCGTCATGCGCAACGAGCAAGCGGTAATCTCGCCAAGCTGGTCGATTCACAGCGGTGTCGGCACAAGCAACTATACCTTTATTTGGGGAATGGCGGGAGACAATAAGAGATACGATGATATGGACCCTGTGTCCATGAAGGATTTAAAATAGAGAGGATATATTTATATCCATTTTTATGACGGAAGAGTTGAGGCTTTATGAACCCGCTGCGGCGATATGAAAAAATCATGGAATACCTTCTGACCTACAAGGAAGTTACCGTGGCCGATTTGAGCCGCCAGCTTGAGGTCAGCGGAAAAACGATCCGCGAGGATCTGACCAAGCTGGAGGAGCAGGGTCTGATCGTGCGCGTGCACGGTGGAGCCGTGCTGGCACAGAGCGATCAATTCGGCATTTTGCCGTCGAGGGAGCCCCTTGCCAAGCATGCCGATGAGAAATCCGAGATTGCGGACAAGGCCCTGGCTCATATCCAGGCTGGCGACATCATCGCGCTCGATGGAGGCAGCACGACACTGGAAATCGCCCGCAAGCTGGGCGATAAGGACCTGACGGTCATTACCAATGATGTCTATATTATCAGCGAGCTGGCTTCAAAGAGCAGCGTTCGTCTCGTCGTACCGGGCGGGTATCGCGTGCGCAACATGCTTGCCGGCCCCGAAGGCGTAGCGTATGTGAAGCAGCTGAACATACAGAAGGCGTTCATCTCTGCGACCGGTGTCCATATCGATCACGGGTTATCGATTTATACCGGCGATCTGATCGCCTTCAAACGGGCTCTGATCGACACCTCGCTCGAGGTATACGCGGTTGTTGACCATCACAAATTCGGCCAAACGGCGCTCAGAACATTTTCCACGCTGCATGAGCTTTCCGGGATCATTACTGATCAAGGCTTGCCGGAAGAAACGTACAGCCGCTACATCGCCGCAGGCATTAAATTGGAATAGCACACATCGCATCGCTTCGCATTCGCTTTCTTGGCAGATGCCAAGCTGTGAGGGCTAGAGTGGAGAATATTAGACCGGGAAAGGGGATTCAACTGCACATGAACAGGTTTGATTTAACAGGCAAAACCGCGCTGGTCACCGGATCGGCGCGCGGCTTGGGTCAGGGAATCGCCATCGCTCTCGCTGAAGCGGGAGCCGATATCGTTGCGGTATCCATGAATACAAGCGCGGAAACGATTGAAGCCGTAAAGTCCTTCGGCAGGAAGGCCTCGGAAATTCGGGTTGACTTAAGCGATCACAGCAAACTGGAGGATACGTTCAATCAGGCGCTGGAGCTGAATGGACGCGTTGACATCCTCGTTAACAACGCCGGCATCATCCGGCGCACCCCAGCCAAAGATCATCCGGTGCAGGACTGGCTCGACGTGATCGATCTGAATCTGAACACCGTCTTTATGCTGTCCCAGCTTGCGGGAAGGCATATGATCGAGCGCGGAAGCGGCAAAATGATCAATATCTGCTCCATGCTGTCCTATCAAGGCGGGATTAATGTGCCGGGATATACGGCCAGCAAGCATGGCGTTGCCGGCTTGACCAAAGCCTTGGCGAATGAGTGGGCAGCCAGCGGCATTCAGGTAAACGGCATCGCGCCGGGTTATATCGAAACCGATAACACCGAAGCGATTCGCCAAGACAAGGAGCGCCGGGCATCCATTACTGAACGGATTCCGGCAGGACGCTGGGGCAAGCCGGAAGATATCGGCGGTCCTGCCGTATTCCTGGCCTCGTCCGCTTCCGATTATATGAACGGTCATATTCTGTGCGTTGACGGCGGCTGGATGGCCCGTTAATGACCGTTAAGGCAATGGACTTTGAAGCCTTCAGGCAGATCCGCAAAGCGCGGTGAGCCTGAAGGCTTTTTATTATTTCGGATTCCTTCGTAAGCAAGGGAACTCATCGAACGCTTTGCCTTTTTAACCTATCCTCTTTATCCTTTCCGCTTCAGCGATCCCGTTTCAGCGGCTTCTAAACTCCCATTATATCAAAAAGCGCGAATAGCCCGGTCATCCTTTGGGAAAAGATAACGTTACGGTATGGCCGTCATAGGGCCTTGAACATAGAAAGGATGATATCAATCATGCGCGGAACACGTGCGAAACGATCTGTCAGCCTGCTCTTGCTGCTCTCCCTTGCAAGCACGTTGCTGCTTCCCGGTTGTACATTCGACAGCCAGGACCGGGTGCCGACGCCGAATATGGGAGTCAATCCGTACCGGGTCAACACAGGAAACCTGCTTGGCAATGCCGTCGAACGCGGCACTTTGCGGATCGGAACCGAGCGGGACTATCCTCCATTCAGCTATCGCGGTACCGGCGGAAGACTTACGGGGTTTGATGTGGAGATTGCCGAAGAGGTCGCACGCCATATGGATCTCCGGGCTGAATTTACTGAAGAGTCCTGGGATCGTCTTCTCCCCGGATTAACCGAAGGTAAATACGATGCCGTATTTAATCAAATCGAAGACCGGCCCGACCGACGGGAATTGTACGATTTCTCCATCGCCTATCTGTCAACCGTACCTGTGTTACTGGTCCGCACGGGTGAAGAGGGGATTCGGTCTTTTTCAGATATGAAGGGCAAACGGGTCGGCCTGAACCCGACGGGAGCCTATCAAGGCATTGCCCAGAAGCACGGAGCGAAGATCGTGCCTGCCAAGTATATCCGGGAAGCCGCTGACATGCTGGTCAAGGGAAGCATCGATGCGGTGATCACCGATCAGCTGTCCGTCACCAATCTAAAGCAGCAGCTCCCGGACCTGCCGGTGCAAGCGGCCGCTTCATCCAGGGAGGTATTCGAAGTATCCGCCGCATTCGTGAAAGGGAACCCCGATCTGCTCGCTGCGGTTAACAATGCACTGGCTACCATGCAGCAGGATGGAACCTACTTAACGATCTGGAACAAATACTTTGGGGATACCCCGCAAAGCTACAAAGGCATTCATGACCTCAAGGACAAGCCGTAACCGTGCCCGGGGATGAGCTTCCCGGTCACGCCCCTGCAGCCCCTTTCCATGGCCGGCAAGTCTAAAATAAGAGGCGCCTGCATGAGCTGATACCAGTTCATGCAGGCGCCTTTATATAATCCGCTCGTTAGGATTCCTCTGTCTTCTCTTCGGCCGCAGCTTCGTCTGCCTCTGCAGGCTCCTCCGTCTCGGCTGCCTCGACGGCCCGTGGTACGATAACCGTGGCAAGCACTTCCTCGTCCGAGGCATGCAGGGTAATGCCCTTAGGCACTTGAATGTCGGCAACGGTGAGCTTATCGCCGATTTCGAGCGAGGATACATCTGCTTCAAGCGTTGACGGCAGCTCGCCCGGCAGTCCCTCGACTTCAAGCTCTGTTACCTGCGTTTGCAGGATGCCGCCCGTTTTGGTGCCGGGTGCGGTTCCATGGTATTCGACCGGAATGCTGACACGTACAGGCTTATTCATCGATATGCGAAGAAAATCAATATGAGCGACGTTTCCGCGTCTCTTCTGTATATCTTTAATCAATACGGGAATCTGGCCAGAGCCTGGAATGTCCAGATGGAACACTTCCGAGCGTCCGGTATGAAACAGCTTGGCCGTTTCCTTCAAATCAACGGCTACGGGAATGCTTTCGTCGCCCCCGCCGTATACAACACCCGGAACGCCGCCTCTCTCTCGAAGCGCTCGACGTGAACCCCTTGTAAATTCATTTCGTACTTGTGCGGTGAGTTGAACGTTGTTTCCTTTTGCCATGAGTGAAAATCCTCCTTTATCGAAAACAAAGTCTATCTCATTATTACCCTTTTTTTGTGCTAGCTAATCATTTTTTCGTAGAATGTTTCACTTCGAATCGCTCAGGGTAATAAGCATTACCCCTTTTGAAATATAAAACAGGAGCCATCCTTTCGTTGATAAGGATGGCTCCTTCTTTGATGCCACACATAACTCGCAGCTTCCCTAACTGGCAACACCGCTGCGCCGGGTCACGGACCATCCCTCGCTGCCGCTTTGCATCGAGAAACGGACCGTCTTCTGTTCGGGCGGAATGTCGATATAATAATCCTGATCGCCTTCCCGGTTCTCCCACTCGCGCAGCCGAAGGATGCAACCGATTCGCCGAACGCCCGCAGCCGCATAGATTACCGCCCTGGCCTTGGTGTCCACCCCTTGCGATAACGGAACGCTGCCGTCCTGCACGCCGGTTCCCCACACCCAGGCGTTCCAGCCCTCGTACTTGCCGTCCTTGCGTTCGTATTCCAGCTCAATCTTTACTAATCCGTCCTTAAGCGCATTGCGGTCTTCATACAGCACCATCAGGGATACCCCTGGTACCCGGATGGACGCCCGGTCCGTCGTTTTGATCGGCTCGGTGCCAGCTCGTTCTTCGTTGACCACGATGTTCCAGCGGTATGGGGTAGGCGGCAGTTCGACCTTCAAATCCTGCTCATTTGCATTGGCAATGACGACGATTTGCCTCCATTCCCCGCTGCCGGAGCCGCCTTGAATACGACAGGCAACCAATCGGTCGCTGGCGTGCAGCACCTGCATTCGACGCTCAATCTCCTCGCGCTTCGACAACCGAAAGGCCGGCTGCGAACGGCGAAGATGGATCAGGCCTTTATAATAGTCGAACACCGGTTTGAACAGCTTCTTGTTGGACCAGCGGATGGCGTTTATGGCATCACCGCTCCGGTAGCTGTTGTGGTCGCCAAATTTCGTCCGGAGCAGCTCGTCACCAGCGTGGAGCAGCGGAATCCCTTGGGAGAGCAGCACGATCCCGTTGGCAAGCAGGCTGCGGCGGACGGGATCCGATGACATGACCTGATCCGCTTGGACGCCGGCGTAAGGCCGGGAAGCTGCCGTTGCCTCCCAGAGGCTGCCCCCGTTCTGCAGCCTGCCGTCATGCAGCCGAAGCAGACCCGCCTCCTGGTCCATTCCCAATGTTATCAGGATTTTATCCCACAGATTCAAGTTGTCATGAACCGTGACATAATTTATCGTTTCGCTAGCGTCCTGTGCGAAATCGTGGATGGACCCCATCATTCCTTCTGCTATGGCCCCTTCCGTCCACGGCTCGCCGGTAGCAAAACCTCGTCCTTGCCCGTCATTATCGCCCTTGATGGCATAACGGAAATGATCATTGAATACCGCAAAGCCTTGGCCCCTTTGGGTGCCCTTTACGGTCTGCTCCGCCAGCGGGCTAAGCCCTCCGGTCCACGGCTCGCCGTAAAACAGCAGCGACGAATCAACCTCCTCCCGAAGCTCCCGAACCACTTCCTTCATGGTGGTTGTATCGATGAGCCCCATCAGATCGAACCGAAATCCGTCGATATGATATTCCTCTGCCCAATACCTTAGCGAATCCTTGATGAATTTGCGCACCATCGGCTTCTCCGTTGCCAGCTCGTTCCCGACCCCGGAGCCGTTGGATAAAGCTCCGCCGCAGTCCCTGCGGTAAAAATATCCCGGAGCAAACCGCTCGAATGGCCCGTCATCCACCGTAAACGTATGGTTGTATACGACGTCCATGACGACACGGATTCCGCAGGCATGCAGCGCCTGAATCATTTCCTTCAGCTCCCGGATCCGGACGGCAGGGTCCGCCGGGTCGGTTGCGTACGATCCTTCGGGGACATTGTAATGAAGCGGATCATAGCCCCAGTTGTACTGGCTGCTGATCGAGTCGGAGCCGTACCCGTCAAGCTCATTGACCGTGGCAAAATCGAAGATCGGCAGCAGATGCACATGCGTGACGCCAAGCTCAATCAGATGGTCCAACCCGAGCGTATTGCCGTCCTCGTCCCTGAGTCCCCGCTCGGTGAAAGCCTTGAATTTCCCTCTATATTTCATCCCCGAATCGGTATGAATCGAGAAATCGCGTACATGGAGCTCGTACACCACGGCATCGGTCGGCTGAATCAGCGGCGGCCGTACATCATTCGCCCAGCCCTCCGGATTCGTAACGGTCGGATCGATGATCGCTCCGCGGCAGCCGTTGGCCGAGACAGCTCTTGCATATGGATCCACCCCGTAGCATAACTTACCGTCTTCGGATCGGATCTCATACATATAAAATTTCCCGTGCAAATCCCCATGGACATGCACACTCCATGTTCCATCCGGGCTGCGTTCCATAACATATCGTTCTCCGCCCTCATGGTTTGTCACAAGACCATTATCATTGTAATCGCCGGCACTTTCATACAGCGCCAGCCGAACGCTCTTCGCAGCAGGGGCCCAAACCTGAAAGGCAGTTCCCTGTTTGCTGTAGAACGCTCCCAGTCGATCGCTCGTGCAGCTCTTGATCATGTCCATATTCATCCTCACCGTCGCTTTAAAAGTAGATTCGCATCCAGTATGGGCACCTGAATCATGAGACAGACCTCCAGCATTTGAATGTAAAACGCTTTCATATATCAATATATGTCAAAAGCCTTCATTTGGTTTGGGTTCATGCCAAATCCCCATATTTTTTAGGCTATTATACAAGCAAATTTGCCTGGTGTCTTTCTTTTTTCTGCGAGAATGCAGCCGGAACCAAATGAAAATGAAAATTTCGGTCATCAATCGAAGCTGTTAAACTTATTCGGAGAGATCAGCAATAGCATCTTTTAATTCTGCCACAAGATAAAAAATAGCATCTGTCCGGGTGGACAGATGCCGTCAATTCATCATTTACTTGGAAAAAGATGTTCAAGATTCCCTTGGGAATATCAAGTTATGACCCAGTTAATGGCGCAAAACGAATAGCTTTGATGAATTACGCGTTCGCAGCGTCGATCGCACGAACCAGCTCGACCACTTCCTCCGCGGTTCCCATCTCCAGCGCTTTCGCTGCAAGCGTCTGCATCTCGGCGCGGGACAGCTTGCTGATCTGGCTGCGTGCCGGAAGGATCGAGGTTGCGCTCATGCTGAACTCATCCAGCCCCAGTCCGAGCAAAATCGGAATCGCCGTTGAATCGCCGGCCATTTCGCCGCACATACCGACCCAGCGGCCTTCGCGGTGGGCAGCGTCAATGACCATTTTAATCAGGCGAAGAATCGCCGGATTGTACGGCTGATACAGATAGGATACGCGTTCGTTCATACGATCCGCCGCCATCGTATATTGAATCAGATCATTGGTGCCGATGCTGAAGAAATCCACTTCCTTGGCAAATTGGTCAGCCAGAACAGCCGTTGACGGAATTTCGACCATAATCCCCAGCTGGATATTGCTCGCAACCTGGATTCCTTCCGCCTCCAGCTTCGCCTTCTCTTCTTCAAGAACGGCTTTGGCTTCCCGGAATTCGCCGAGCGTAGCAATCATCGGGAACATGATGCGCAGGTTGCCGTGAACGCTGGCGCGAAGCAGCGCCCGCAGCTGCGTTCTGAATATATCCTGGCGGTCAAGGCACAGGCGAACCGCACGGAAACCGAGGAACGGATTCATTTCCTTCGGCAAATCAAGGTAAGGGAGCTCCTTGTCGCCGCCGATATCCAGCGTACGGACGACAACCGGCTTGCCTTCCATTTTCTCCAGGACCGACTTGTACGCGACATATTGAATTTCTTCGGAAGGCAGCTTGTCTCTGCCCATATACAGAAACTCTGTACGGTACAGGCCGACCGCTTCGCCACCGTTATCCAATACGCCGGCCACGTCGTTAGGCGTACCGATGTTGGCTGCCAGCTCAACATGCACGCCGTCCTTCGATACGGTCGGCTCGGTGCGAAGCTTCTTCCACTCCTCTACCTGCTTCGCATAAGCCTCTTGCTTGGCGCGATATTGGGCAACGATCGCTTCGGTTGGATTGATGATGACATCGCCTTCCAGGCCGTCAACGATCATGAGGTCGCCGCTCTGAACCGAGGACAGCACATTCTTCGTTCCGACAACGGCCGGGATTTCAAGCGACCGGGCCATGATGGCCGAATGCGAGGTCCGGCCGCCGATGTTCGTCGTAAAGCCCTTCACGTACTTGCGGTTCAGCTGCGCCGTATCCGAAGGCGTCAAATCCTCGGCAACGACAATCACTTCCTCGCTGATTTCCGAAGGGCTGACATAATTCAGCCCGAGCAAATGCTTCAGGATGCGCTTCGTCACGTCACGCATGTCGGCAGCCCGTTCCTGCAAATAAGCGCTCTTCATGTTCTCGAACATCTGGATGAACTGAGTTGCCGTTTCGTTTAACGCAAATTCTGCATTAACCGATTCGGACTTGATTTTCTCCTTAACCGGATCGATCAGCTCCGGGTCGTTCAGAATGAGAAGGTGAGATTCGAAAATCTCAGCCTTCTTCTCACCAAGCTCCTGAAGCGTCCGGGCCTTGATCGCTTCCAGCTCAGTCTGGGACTGAGCCAAAGCGGCATCGAGCTTCGCAAGCTCGGCATCTACGTCCGTCACCTGCTTTTGGCTGATCGAATAATCAGGATGCTCGAGGATGAAAGCCCGGGCAATCGCAATACCAGCCGATGCCGCGATTCCTTTCAGATTATTCATGAAGTTCCCCTAGCCCTTCGTTGATCATGACTTCTTGGAGCGCTTGAAGCGCTTCGCTCTCGTTGCCGCCTTCAGTAATCAGCGTCAGCGTATCACCTTGCTCAAGACCGAGGGACAGCACGCCAAGAATGGATTTCAACGTCACTTTCTTGCCGTTGGATTCCGCGAAAGAATTCGTGTCCTGGAATTTGTTGGCTGTGTTAACCAGCGCTGTTGCAGGGCGTGCATGGATTCCGTCTTCGTCGATAATTCTGAAAGTTTGTTGCATGTTCATCATCCTACTTTCTTCGGTTTTTATAATTTAGGTTATTTCTAGCATAGCATAAGCCTGCTCATTCAAAGAAGTTTACCCCTTGGTGATCGTGATGATGGCCTCTTCGCCGCTCTTTACATCACCGGTTTTGTTCAGCTTAACCGCTGCGCCTTCCGGCAGATTCGAGAAGATGATCGGAGAAATGATGGATTTCGCATTCTCCTTCACATACTCCAGATCGACCTGCATGATCGGCTGTCCTGCGGTTACAGCATCGCCTTCCTCGACAAGCACGGTAAATCCTTGTCCCTTCAGCTTCACCGTATTTACGCCGATATGGACGAGCACTTCCTTGCCGCCGTCCGACATGATGCCGACCGCATGCTTGCTCGGGAATACGTTAAACACTTTGCCGTTGACCGGCGAAGCGATGGTTCCGTTATGTGGCACAACGGCGAATCCATCGCCTGTCATGCGCTCCGAAAAGACCGGATCCGGCACATGGGATATATCCATCAGCTCGCCGTCTACCGGAGACACGATCTGCTCCGAGACAAGCGTCCCTTCCGCTGCATCCGTATCACCGGCCTGCTCATTCGAGACGACTGGTTGAACCGGTGCGTCCTCCCCAGGCGAACCCGCCGTGGCAGAGGTTGTTTCAGTTGGAGCTGCTTTCCCGGAAATAATATCCTGGATCTGCGATTTAATCGTATCGGAACGGGTTCCGAAGATCGCCTGGATATTGTTGCCGACCTCAAGCACTCCGGATGCTCCGAGCTGCTTCAATCTGGCTTTATCGACATTGCCCTTGTCTTTGACTTCCACCCGAAGCCGGGTAATGCAAGCATCCAGATGAGCGATATTCGTCTGTCCGCCGAGTGCGGTCAGAATATTGGACGGCAGCTCGTCCTTGCTGCTTCCCGAAGCTTTCGAGCCCGAGTCTGTCGCAGCCGCGGCATCTTCGCGGCCAGGCGTCTTCAGATTAAATTTCCGGATCACGAATCGGAAGCCGAAATAGTAGATGACCGCCAGGATCGCGCCGACGATCAGCACATTCCACCACGGTGTCCGGTTCGGGATGACGCCGAAGATCATGTAATCGATAAGCCCCCCGGAGAAGGTCATGCCGATCTTCGTGCCCAGAATATGCATCGTCATGAAGGACAGTCCGGCGAACAGCGCATGGACAGCGAACAGCAGCGGCGCCACGAACAGGAAGGAGAACTCAAGCGGCTCCGTGATTCCTGTCAGGAACGAGGTCAGGGCAGCCGAGCCCATAATGCCGGCGACATATTTCTTGTGCTCCGGTCTTGCCTCGTGATAGATGGCCAGCGCGGCAGCAGGCAAACCGAACATCATGAACGGGAACTTACCGGTCATGAACGTACCGGCCGTAAATTCCACGCCGTCCCGCAGCTGGGCCATGAATATATTTTGATCACCGCGTACCATTTGACCTGCCTGATTAAAGTATTCCCCGAATTCAAACCAGAATGGGGAATAGAAGATGTGGTGCAGACCGAACGGAATCAATCCGCGTTCCACGACGCCGAATACGAATGCGGACAGCGTCAAATTTTGTTCCAGCATGAAATGGGATGCGGTGTTAAGCGCAGACTGGATCGGCGGCCAGATCACGACCATCAATAAACCAAGCAATAGCGAAGTCGCAGCCGTCATAATCGGAACAAACCGTTTCCCGGCGAAGAAGCCCAGATAGGACGGAAGCTCCATATTGAAAAATCTTCGGTACATGCTGGCAGCAAGTATGCCGACGATAATTCCGCCGAACACCCCGGTGGCTAATGTCGGGATGCCTAACACACTGGCATACTCGTAATTGGTGCCGATCATGGAAGGGGTTACGCCGATGACGCTTCCCATCGTTACGTTCATGACCAGATACCCGATAATCGCAGCAAGACCCGCTACACCTTCGCCTCCGGCCAAGCCGACGGCTACGCCTACCGCGAACAGCAGCGGCAGATTCGTAAACACGATCTGTCCTGCGTTCATCATGATGGTCGCAGCTGCTTGTACCCAGGCGGCATCAAGCCAAGGCGCATACTTGAGGAAATCCTCATTGACGAGCATATTGCCCAGTCCGAGCAGCAGACCGGCAGCCGGAAGGATGGCTACGGGCAGCATCAGCGCTTTACCGACTCTTTGCAAAACGCCGAAAAGCCGTTTAAACATGACGATTCTCACCCTCTATCTAGTTGTTGTCACAAATGTGTGAAATGGTGTTGCAAGCATAAAACAACAAAAAAAGGCATGAGCAATTACGGGAACCGGTTGGTCTCTAATCCTATGGATTAGATTACCCGAAAATGGGTAATAACAACCAAATTCCTGCAATCCTCATGCCTGATCGAATCAGTTACACGTCGATTTTGCTGTTTTACTTATGAACTGTTCGTATTGTATCACCGTTCGTACACGGTTGCAACTACCAACTGCCAAGGCTTCATAAAATCTTCACTTTTACTCATCCTGCTGCTTTCGCTGTACCAGACGTTGAAGGTGAATCGTCAAATATCCGGCCTCGGCCGGGTAAACCGGCTTCTTCAGACGCCGCTCCATGATCTTTGTCAGCTTCCAGGCCAAGGAATAAATCTCAGGGTACTCCCGTTTGAGCAGACCGTCAAGCGCACTCGCCTCCTGAACCGCTTCCCCTCTGCGGACCCGTTCCAAAGCGAACCGAAGATGCGTTAACAGCCGGGAATAATCAAGCGAATCCTTCGGAATGACATAATCGAGCTGCTGCTCCACGGTATGTACCAGATCGGCGATCAGCTCCGAATGCTTGCGAACCTCCGATATATGCTGATTGGTAAGCGCCCCGTGAATATGCAGCGCAATGAATCCGATCTCTTCCTCCCCTAAATCGACCCCAAGCTTCTCATGGATCGTCCGAACCGCATACGCCGCCATTTTGTATTCTTCCGGATACATTTCACGGGTTTCATATAAAAAGGGATTATGAATATACAGTCCTTGGGCATGGCGTTTGATTGCAAAAGCAATATGGTCGGTCAATGCAATGTGAATATGCTCGTTCAGGGAAGAACCGCTCGTTTTCTCGGCGTGCGTGACAATCTCATTCATCGCCTCGATCAGCTTCTCATCGATATGCGGGACCAGCTGCTTATACTGCTCCTGTTCCTCCGGCTTGGTCAGAATGAACATTTTCTCCACGGCCGATACCGGAATCCGGTCCTTGTTCTTCTGACCGAAGCCGATTCCCTTGCCGATGACGACAACCTCTCCATGCTGGGGATGTATCGCTATGATTACGTTATTATTTAAAACTTTAGCCACTTGTAAGCTGCTCACATTCGCACCTCTTTTGATCAAACGCGTATACTCGGATATCTTATCAGAAATATGAGGTTGCGGCAAAAAAGAATACGATGGCCTCCATAATCACGGCTCTCCGGTCCTGCTCAAGCGGCATTCAATTCAGGGAAAAGAGAACTGGCTTGCCAGCAGGCTGCCGCTGGATGAACCCATCATCCTTCATATCTCGAACGATTCCAGCGGCAGGCTGCCGGCTCTACGGTCTATGTTCATACGCTCTAACCGGCAAGCTGACTGTCTATGCTGCATTCGCTTCAACCGACAGCTGACAGCTCTACGGTCTATGCTGCATTCGTTTCAAATGGCAAGCCGTCCGGCTCTACTCTTCCTTCGCTGCACTCGCTTCAACCGGTACAAGCTCTGGTTCAATGGCAGCCGGCTTCTGGACCTCGGCCGGCTTCTTCGTAAGCCCTTGGATCAACGCCTCCACATCGATTCCCGATACGCTCTTGAGCATTTCAGGCGCGGTTGACATCAGCTCCGTTACATAATTGCTCACCCGAGCGGCGCCTTCGCCTTTCCCTGTGTCGACAACCGTCAGCTTATCGATCGAAGAGATCGGCTGGGCAATTTTACCTGCAAGCTCAGGCAGCATCTTCACGATAATATCGAGCACCGCAGCCTCGCCGAACTTCTGGAACGCCTCGGCCAGCTTTTCCTTCGCATCCGCCTCGGCAATACCGCGCAGCCGGATAACCTCCGCTTCGGCAGTACCTTTCGCGCGCTCGGCATCGGCGACGGCAAGACCGTCCAGACGCTTTTGCTCGGCCGAAGCCTTTGCCTGTGTTTCGATCGAGTATTGGATTGCATCCGCTTCCCGCATTTTGCGCGCCTTCTCCGCTTCCGCAGCCTGCTCTACCGCATAGCGGTCCGCGTCCGCCTTCTTCTTCACTTCGGCATCGTACTGCTTCTGACGAACCATGATTTCTTTTTCCTGCAGATCGATTTCCCGCTCTTTGCGGACGAGCTCAACCTTCATCTGCTCCTCAACCATCGTCTGCTTCGCCCGAGCTTCCTGGATATGGTAGGCCTGGTCGGCTTCCGCCTTGGCCGTATCCTGCTCCTTCTTAAAGGAGGCGACCTTCAGTTCCTTCTCCTTCTCGGCTTCGGCGATATTGGTGTCGCGCAGAAGCTCGGCCTTCTGTCCTTCTTCTTCGGCGCGGGCCTTCTGAATCCGGGCATCCCGGACGGCTTCCGCTTCGGCGATCTCCGCATCCCGCTTTACGGTTGCGATCCGCGGTTTACCCAGCGCTTCCAGATAGCCGTGCTTATCCCGCACATCCTTGATCGTGAACGAAACAATCTGCAGCCCCATCTTCTTCAAGTCTCTCGCAGCGACCCCTTGAACCTCCTGGGCGAACTTGTCACGATTCCGGTATACTTCCTCAACCGTCATTGAACCGAGGATCGCGCGCAGATGACCTTCCAGCACCTCTTGCGCTTCGCCCTTCAGCGCCTCAATCGGCTTGCCCATGAATTGCTCTGCAGCTGTAGCCACGTCCTCAATGGAGCTGCCGACCTTGATGATCGCAACCCCGTCAGCCATGACAGGAACGCCCTGCTCTGTGTACACTTCCGGCGTCATCACGTCAAGCTTATGGGATAACAGCGAAACGAACTCGGACCGCTGAAATACCGGCAGAATAAACGCTCCGCCGCCTCGAACGATTTTGATCTTGCGGCCGGATTCGTCCTCCGAAATATTTTTGCTGCCGAGGAAAGATCCTGTCACGATCATCGCCTCATCCGGGCTGACCGTCTTGTAGCGAGCCCAGAATGCAAGGCCCAGCACGATCAGGACACCTACAACAATCGACGGAATAACCAAATACTCTGGCATGTTCTCATTCATCTCCTTTTCGTTCTTCCAGTTCGGACACACGGAGGACACCATCAACGACGTCGATGACCACGACCCGGATCCCGGCGGGCAGGACGCTGCGGTCAAAGCTTGAAGCGATATGCGTCGTATTGCCTGCGCCTACCTTGATCATGACTTCACCAAAGCCTTCGGCCGGCAGCGGTACCGTAACGACACCAATTCGCCCTACCAGCTCCTTTATGGAGAAGCCCGTGGAATTCTCGCTGTTCTCCATCGGCTTGACATAGCCGAAGTAGACCATAATCGAGATCCCGATTGCCGCTAATATGGACAGCGTAATATGGGCTCCTGCCGCCAAGTCCGTATATTTCATCAGCATGATCCCGGTTCCGCCGAAGACGGTGATTCCTCCTGCAATCACAACCGGATTAAAAAAATCAACCGACAAAAAGTCCAGGAGACCGTCCAGCGCCGAGCTGAGAATATCTCCGAGCAGCACGGTGACGACGGCGAACAGAATGCCTCCGATCAGACAGCCCCAATATAACGCTTCCATGATGATTGCCCCCTCTCGAATCCCTCACTGTGTATAACAAGTAATACGGCAAAAAGTTTGCTAAAGTTTCAATTATTTGCCGTAATCGTATGGAAATCTCTTCATATCACCCCATTATACATGAAAAAAAGCCGCCCAGCCGTAGAATATTTCCACGTGAAGGACAGCTTCTTGGAAGGCTGCTTGCAGCCCCAATCTAATGTTCTAGCTTCATTGTTCCTAATCCGCTGAGCTTACAGCGACATTTTATAAATTTCGACAACATCCTCGCGCTGCAGCTTGCGGAAGTTACCGAAAGGACCGAAGCGCATTGCCTTGTCGGCCATGGCCTCAATTTCGGAGTCGTCTATGTTGTAGTCTCCCAGCGTACTAGGAGCCCCAATCGAGCTCCAGAAACGGCGGAGCGCCTCAATGCCTTCGAGTCCGGCCTCTTCGTCGGTCTTGCCGGCAGAATCCACCCCGAACACATTGACCGCAAGCGACTTGAAGCGTGCGGGCTGTGCTGGCAGATTATACTTCATCCAGTTCGGGAACAAAATCGCCAGGCCGCCGCCGTGCGGAATGTCGTACACAGCCGATACCGCATGCTCGATATTATGGGTTGCCCAGTCGCCGGCCATCCCCATGTTAATCATGCCGTTGAGCGCCATCGTGCCGCAGTACATCACCGTCTCGCGCAGCTCGTAGTTTTCCAGGTCTTCGACCAGCTTCGGCGCCGTATCGATCATCGTGCGCAAAATCGTCTCGCAGAAGCCGTCCTGAACCGGGGTATTGGTATCCTGATGGAAATAATGCTCGAGAACATGCGACATAATGTCAACGATGCCGTATACCGTCTGATCGCGAGGAAGCGTGAACGTATGTACGGGATCCAAAATCGAGAACGCGGGATACGCCCACGGGCTTCCCCAGCCCATCTTCTCCTTCGTTGCTTCGTTCGTGATGACCGAGCCCCCGTTCATCTCGGAGCCCGTTGCGGCCATGGTCAGTACGGTGCCAAGCGGAAGCGCTCCTTGCGGGGCAGCCTTACGCTCGACGAAATCCCACATATCCCCGTCGTATTTGGCTCCGACGGCAATCGCCTTGGAGCAGTCAATGACGCTCCCCCCGCCTACGGCCAGGATCAGATCGATGCTGTGCTCACGGCAGAGCGAAACGCCTTTGTGGACCGTGCACAGACGCGGATTCGGCTCAACGCCGGCCAGTTCTGTTACGGATGCTCCCGCTTCCTTTAGCAAGGAGAGGACCTGATCATACAGGCCGCTTCGTTTGATGCTCCCGCCGCCGTATACGAGCAGTACGTTCTTGCCGTATTTCGACACTTCCTCCTTCAGGGCGCTCAGCTTGCCTTTCCCGAATATCAGCCGGGTCGGATTATGAAATACAAAAGGTCTCATGTTGCGTACCTCCAATAAGTGTAATGGGATTGTGCTAATGTGTCTTTGCTGCTCTATCATTTTACCCCATTCCCGTAGGACATAACAAACAGACACCTGACCGAGCGCAAGAGAAGCAATTGCATGCAAGGTTTGGCGCCATCCGTACCCTATCGTTTGGCCATGAAAAAAGCCGTCCCTATGCAAAAGGAGGTTCGAAAACCTGCCTGCGATTTGCATAGGAACGGCCGCTATAGGGGCTCATCCTTCAAGGCTGGTGCCAAAACGGAGATGAAGCTCTCTTAAGACGCTGCGCACATGCTTTACTCCGGATGTTTTGCCTTCGGCTCCGGCATTTATCCCTGGTCCGTCACAAAGCCCATGCTGCTCAAGAAGCGCTTGAAGGCTTGCTGCCCTTCCGCTGTTTGTTTATAAACGCCTGCATGCTCCAGAATCGTGGTGAACTTCTGACCTACCTCCCGGCGTATCCACTCCGCGGCTTCCGCTTTGTCCGACGCGGCCGGCAGACGCTCCCGCAGGCTCTGAATCCATTCGCCGTGAACGGCAAGCGGGTGATCCGGCTGCCGACTGGCGGCGTAAAGCTCTTCGTTGCCGGCTAATATATCGGCGATCAAGTCAAGCTCCACCTTAAGCCGGCCCGGGAGGATGGCAAGTCCCATCACCTCGATCAAACCGATATTTTCCTTTTTGATATGGTGCATCTCGCGGTGCGGATGAAAAATCCCCTCCGGATGCGCTGCACTCGTCCGGTTGTTGCGCAGCACCAAATCCATTTCATACCCGCCGTCCGCATGTCTTCTCGCGATCGGAGTCACCGTGTTATGTCGGACACGCGCTCCATCCGTCTCGCTAAAAGCCAGAATATCCGCTTCCGGGTCACTGTAGGATTTCCAGGCTTCGTAAATTTGGGACGCGCAATCCAGCAGCCGCTGCCGGTCCTTCGAGGCGAGCCGGATTACGGACATTGGCCATTTCACGATGTCGACCGATACACCCGGGAACTGCGAGTGGACGAACCCGAGTACGCGGGGGGCATTCTGGATCGGGAAGTTGTGCCGTCCCCCCTGGAAATGGTCATGCGTCAGAATGGAGCCGCCGACAATCGGCAAATCCGCATTCGAGCCAAGGAAATAGTGCGGGTATATATCCACGAAGCTCAAGAGGCGGGACAGCGTCTCCGTCGTCAGCTTCATCGGAACATGCTCCCGATGAAACACGATGCAGTGTTCGTTGTAATAAACGTATGGCGAGTATTGGAAGAACCACGGCTCCCCGTTCAGCTCAAGCGGCAGGATGCGCAAGTTTTGGCGGGCCGGGTGGTTTACCCTGCCAGCATACCCGACATTTTCGCGGCATAGCTGGCATTTGGGATAGACCGGCGGAGGAAGGAGCTTTGCCATCGCGATTTCCTTCGGGCTTTTTTCCGGCTTGGACAGATTGATCGTGATCTCGATATCCCCGTATTCGCTCGGATGCTTCCAATACTCGTTCTTGGCCACGCGGTCCATGCGGATGTAATTGGAGTCGATGCTGAAGTTATAAAACCAGCTTGTAGCCGCCTCAATCCCCTGCTCCTCCTTCAAGATTTGAAAGGCATGCTCCACTTCCGAAGGCCTTGCCATCAGCCGACCCATAATTTTGGCATCCAGCAAATCCCGGTACGTATCCGTATTTTCCGGGATGAGGTCATGAGCGGCCCCGTAATCGATCAGCGTATCGAGCAGGGACTGGGGTCCTTCAGGGACTTCATCCTTGACCTCTTCAAGGTACGACTCGCTGAACCCGAAATCCTCCAGCAGGAGATTCCGGCTGTAGTCGACATCCGCCTCGCGGATCAGGCCTTTCTGCAAGGCATATTTCACCAGCATTTCGATCGCGTACAGGGCCTGCTTTGCTTCGGGAGTGCTTGCAGTTGTCATATCCATCGTTGATCTCCCCCTTGGATTTATCGATTCCCGTAACCATCCGGATGGCTGCTGTGCCATCTCCAGGCGCTTTCAATGATTTCCTCAAGCGTCGTACGCGCCGGCTTCCATCCGAGCACAGCGCGTGCCTTATCGGAAGAGGCCACCAGCACCGCCGGATCCCCGGCCCGTCTGGCTTCCATCACAACCGGAATGTCGGCTCCGGTCACCTTTCTCGACGTTTCGATCACTTCGTTCACCGAGAAGCCCAGCCCGTTGCCAAGGTTGAACACATTGCTGGGCTCCCCGCGCCGCAAATATTCAACCGCCCGCAGATGAGCATCCGCCAGGTCGCTAACATGGATATAATCCCGGACGCAGGTGCCGTCCGGTGTAGCATAATCGCTGCCGAACACCGAAATATGCGGGCGCTGCTTCAGCGCCGTCTGCAGCACAAGCGGAATCAGATGGCTCTCCGGCCGGTGATCCTCGCCGATCTTCCCGCTTTCATGCGAGCCGGCGGCATTGAAATAGCGAAGGGAGACATATTTGATGCCAAGCACCGTATCGAACCAGGCCATCATCCGCTCCATCATCAGCTTGGTTTCGCCGTACACATTCGTCGGCTGCGTCCGATCCGCTTCCTCAATCGGCACCTTTTCAGGCTCGCCATATGTCGCTGCTGTTGAAGAGAAGACGATCTTCCGGACATTCGCTTCATTCATCGCTTCCAGCAGACACAGTGTTCCATAGACGTTGTTGTCATAGTACTTGACAGGGTCCTTCATACTCTCGCCAACGAGCGAGTTTGCTGCGAAGTGGATGACGGCATCGATTTCATTTTCCGAAAACAGCTGCTTCAGCAGCGCCTTATCGCGCAGATCCCCCTCATACAGCTTTCCGCCAAGCAGCGCCTCGCGGTGTCCCGTCTCCAGGCTGTCGATGACAACCACATCTTCACCCTTCTCAAGCAGCTCTGCCACGGTATGCGAGCCAATATACCCTGCTCCGCCGGTTACCAATATAGCCATTTTAGTTGCCCTCCTTTATTTCATGAACGCCGTGACCAACGCCGCATACGTAGAAATCGGCTTTCAGTCCGGTTCTTGCCTCATACTTTCGGCCAACCTCTTCGATAAAGCGCTCCACCGCATCCTCATGAACAAGCGATACCGTACATCCTCCGAATCCGGCGCCGGTCATTCTGGAGCCAAGCGTGCCCGGTATCCGCTGCGCTTCCTCAACCAGGGCATCGAGCTCATCCCCGGTCACTTCATATAGATAGCGAAGCGAGTCATGCGATTGGTTCATGTATTGTCCGAATGCTTCCAGATCGTTATCCTTCAAAGCCTTCACCGAGTCGAGCACGCGCTGGTTCTCTTCAACAACATGCTGGGCCCGTCTGGATACCGTTTCATCCTTGATGGAGTCCCGAACATCCTTGAATTGCTGCGGGTTAAGCTGAGCCAGGTACGACAGCGCCGGAATTTCCTTCTGTAAAATTTCAAGTGCCTTGTCGCATTCGCTGCGGCGTTCATTGTACTTGGAATCAACGAGGCCGCGGCGCTTATTGGTATTGGCAATGACCAGCTTGTAAGCCCCCGTCTGGAAAGGAACGAGCTCATACTCCAGCGTATCGCACATGAGCAGAATCGCATGGTCCTTTCTTCCGTTGGCTACGGCAAATTGGTCCATGATGCCGGAGTTGACGCCGACGAACTGGTTCTCGGCACGCTGGGACAGCTTCGCGATCTCCACTGTATCCGTCTCCTTGCCTTCCATCGACAGGAGGGCATAGGCGGTCACAACCTCCAGCGACGCTGAGGAGGAAAGACCCGCACCATTCGGAATATCGCCATGGTAGAGCAGATCGTAGCCGCTGGAGAGCGTAACGCCAAGCTTGTTCAGCTCCACGATGACACCCGCCGGATAATCCGTCCATTCCTCCGTCTTGGTGCCGATATGCTGCAAGCGGATATCCGCTGTGTGAGCCAGATTCGTTGAAGCCAGCGACAGCTTGTCATCGTCGCGCGGACGGATGATCAAGGTGGTGCCGAATTCCAGCGCCGCCGGAAGAACGTATCCGCCGTTATAATCCAAGTGCTCGCCGATCAGATTGACGCGCCCCGGCGCGTTGAATATCCGGGCCTGATGCTTGCTTTCACCGTGCTTATTCTTAAATGCTTCCATAAGTTGATTTGTGTCCACTGCCAATCACTCCATCCTGTACATATGGTAGATTTACTGATTCAAGTATAGCGAAATTGACGTCTGGCGGTAATGAAGTCTTGTGAGTTACATATGGATTTATGTGACCTTGCAGGATACAATAAGGTTGGATTGCGGACAGCATGACATCAGCTCCACCCCTTGTAGCAAGCAAGCTCGACTCTATGTTAAGGAAGGTCATTTTATTGAAACCGACAACCTATTCTGTTGCATCGAACCCGGCCCAGCCGGAAGCCTCCAGGCTGAGAGTGCGGTTTGCCGGCGAAAGCCAGACGCTCCCCAGGCATGCGCTCGGGCCCAAAATATACGATCATTTCCTGCTTCATGTTATTGAATCAGGCCGCGGAACCTTTCGTACCGAGGCTGATACATACCCGCTCGGGCCCGGAGACTGCTTTCTCATTCACCCGGGGCAGCTTGTCAGCTACGTCTCCGACCACAACGATCCGTGGCGGTACCGCTGGGTTGCCTTTGACGGAGACGCCGCCGCCGTAGAGGTGGAAGCCACCGGCCTGCTGCCTGAGCGTCCGGTCCTCCACATGCCTAGCGAGAGCCGTATTCCCGGGTACATCTCGCGCATACAGGCCGGCTTCCAGACGAAGGAGGAAAGCTCCCACGTGGCCGCCGTCGGCTACCTCTACCTCATTTGGGCCGAAATCATGCGGCTCGGCGGGCGCCCGGCACAGGTTCTGCTGGGCGAACCGCAGGTTCAGCGCACGGTAAAGCAAATGATCAATTATATGACTGCCCAGTATGCGCACCCCGTCTCGATCGAGCAGATGTGTGCGAGTCTCGGTTATAATCGCGCATATCTATCGCGCATCTTCAAGAAAGAAACCGGGATGACCCCCATCACCTATTTGCTCCGCCTGCGAATCGATCAGTCCAAGCGGCTGCTGCGCGAGCGTCCTGATCTGTCCATTGAACAGGTCGCCGCTTCGGTGGGCCTGACGGATCCGCTCTATTTCTCGCGCCAGTTCAAGCGCTGGGTCGGGAAATCCCCGTCCCGCTACCGCAAGGATATCGAGGATACCTCGGCTCAATATCAACCATAGTCCCTGCCGCTTTAGCAAAAAAGCATCCCGAAAGGTCAACCATCTTGACCCGGGACGCTCTTCTTCCAAAGCAATCGATTATACCGTTGTTCTTAAAAAGCATCTCTATTAAAAGCTGCTGCCTGATGTCTAGGACGACTTATCCTCGGTCTCCGTCTTCAGGATCGCTTCGATCCGGTCGAGCTCCTCCTTGGAGAATTCCAGATGATTCAGGGCAGCTACATTATCCTCGATCTGACTCACCTTGCTCGCACCGATCAAGGCCGAGGTTACTCTTCCGCCCCGCAGCACCCAGGCCAGCGCGAATTGAGCCAGGCTCTGTCCGCGTGCCGCCGCCATCTGGTTCAGCGCCCGGATTTTGCGGAGAACATCCGGCGTGATGTTGCTTTCGTTCAAGAAGACCGACGCGCTGGCGGCGCGCGAATCGACAGGAACGCCATTCAAATATTTGTTGGTCAGAAGCCCCTGGGCGAGCGGCGTAAAGGCAATGCTGCCCACACCGTTCTCCTCGAGCACATCCAGCAGGCCGTTCTCTATCCACCGGTCCAGCATGGAATAGCTCGGCTGATGAATCAGCAGCGGCGTGCCGAGATCCTTGAGAATCGCGATTGCTTCCCTCGTCTTCTCAGGGGAATAGTTGGATATTCCGATAAACAAGGCCTTCCCGGACCGGACAATGTGATCGAGCGCCATCATCGTCTCTTCGAGCGGCGTCTCCGGATCCATCCGGTGATGATAGAAAATATCAACATAATCCAATCCCATCCGCTTGAGGCTCTGATCGAGACTGGATACCAGATACTTGCGCGAGCCCCAATCGCCATAAGGTCCCGGCCACATATAATAGCCTGCCTTTGAAGAGATGACGATCTCGTCGCGGTACGCCTTCAGATCCCTGGATAGAATCTTTCCGAACGTTTCTTCCGCTGAGCCTGGAGGCGGTCCGTAATTGTTCGCCAGGTCAAAGTGCGTGATACCAAGGTCAAATGCGCGCGTAATCATATTCCGTCCGTTCTCATACGTATCGATGCCGCCGAAATTATGCCACAAGCCGAGCGAGATAGCCGGAAGCTTCAATCCGGATCGCCCGCAGCGGTTATAGATCATGCCTTCATAGCGGTCTTCGCTAGCCACATAGGTCACTTATATCCCTGCCTCTCGATTAAGGTTACGTCCGTTGCAAGAAATATCTTATCCTGTTTTGCCGCCCGTTGACAAGAAAACGATTACAGCTTGGTATGGATCAGCTTGTCAACCTCCGTCATGACCTCGCCGATGCGATCCGCGATCAGGAGTCCCGCCCGATGATCATACGGCGTAGGATCCGCATTCAGAAGGGCTACTTTGCTTCCCTGAAAGTAGGAAACCAGGCCGGCTGCAGGATGTACGGTCAATGAAGTGCCACCGATGATCAACAGATCCGCCGTCGAGATTTCCTGAATCGAGCGCATGAGGATCTTCTGGTCAAGCTCTTCCTCATATAATACAACGTCCGGTCTGATCACCCCGCCGCAGTCCGGACAGCGCGGAACGGTCTCCTTGATGTCCAGAATGTCCTGAAGGCTGAAAAACCGGGAGCATTCCATGCAATAATTGCGATGCACCGAGCCATGGAGCTCCAGCACGTCGGTGCAGCCGGCGCTCTGATGGAGACCATCGATATTTTGCGTAATAACTGCTTTCAGCTTGCCCTCGCGCGCAAGTCTCGACAGCAGGCGATGACAGCCGTTCGGCTGAGCATGGGGATGCAGCATTTTGCTCCGGTAGAAATCATAAAACACCTCAGGGTGCTTCATGAAAAATGAGTGGCTGAGCATAACCTCCGGCGGATACGGAGACTGATGCTCGCTCTGATACAGACCGGCTGCCGAACGGAAATCAGGTATTCCGCTCTCGGTAGACGTGCCGGCCCCTCCGAAAAAAACAATATAATCGCTTGCCTCAATCCATGTTGCCAACTGCTCGATCTTTTTCCTGTTCTCCACTCTTCACACCTCCACACAGCCATAATCGCTGTCGTTTCAGGATTTTGCTAAATTCGATTAAAGCCGCTCCCGGTACAATTTAGAGACGAACCAAACCCATTCGCTCTATAAATTGCTGATTGAAAGCCGCTCTTTGGATTTTATCAAAATCCTCACGTCTATCTATACACCTCTAGTTCATTATAATCGGAGATGACAACATCGGCATCTATCAAATGAGCCGCATCTTCGATATTGTCGCACAAGCCTACCGCCAGGGCTGCCCCCGCCTGCTTGCCCATCTGCATATCCGCGTTGCTGTCTCCGACGACCACCGCCTCCTCCGGCTTGATGCCGAGCAGCCTGCACGCCATCTCCGCCATGTCCGGATGAGGTTTGCCGTTTCGGACCTGATCCCGGCCGATGATAGCCGTAAAGAATGAGCTAAGGCCGAGCCACTCGATATGCTCCATCGCGGCCGCGGTGTCGTCCGACGTAACGACGGCCAGCTTCACGGATGCCTGCGTGCATTTCGTCAAAAATTGCTCGAGACCCGTCATCGGAAAGGCCGGCTTGCGGCGGCGGATTTCATACATGGCATTCTTCGTCATTTGCTTGACTTGAGTAATCGCCTCGTTCCACGGCATGCCTGCGGCATATAGCTGCCAGGCGAGCATGCCCGTCGTTTCCTCCACGGTCCCCATGGCCAGCGGGCCGGTAACATCATAACCGCAGATCTGCCCTTTCGCATCATGCTTCGTCCCGAGCACCTGCTCCCGGGGGCTAGTAAAACCGGCCCCCATCATCGCAAGCTGCTTCTCCATGGAGTCCAGCACATATTCCGCCCATCCTCCCCATAATGTCAAGAAATGGAGCAGCGTACCGTCTTTGTCAAACAGAATTCCTTCACAAGGCACCGATTGTCCCTTTCCTGATATTTGCAGTTTCGGCAATGGATGACCCTCCCCGGTCGTCAAGTTCTACTATTATTAAACCATGAATCGGACGCGGATATAAGCTAAAATCCATCCGAATTTTCCAGTGTGCCGTTCAAACGAAAAACTTCCAATCTTTAGTCAAATATTGTGATTCATGACAATTGAGGCGTGGTAAGTAACAGATACAGCAAAGCAATGATGTCAAAATAAGGAGGATTGGTGATGGCTCAGAACAATAACCGCAAGATGACTAGAGAAGAAGCCGGCCGTTTAGGCGGCGAAGCTACGGCTAAAAATCACAGCCGGGAATTTTACCAGGAGATCGGTAAAAAAGGCGGGCGGGCGACGTCACGCAACCACAGCCGCGAGTTTTACCAGGAAATCGGGCAAAAGGGCGGCGAAGCTACTTCCCGGAATCATTCCCGAGAGTTTTATCAGGAAATCGGCCGCAAAGGCGGACGAAAATAATATAAGTACGAAACGACCTATTTGAACAACCTCTATAAATAAGCAATCCGGGAGGCCTGTTCCCCAATTTGGGGAGCAGGCTCTTTTTTGCCGCGCAGACCCTCGCTCCCCCCATCGCTTCCTATTAATATCATGTAGAAAAACCTACCTTTTTGTGATAGACTCATTTAAAACCTATTTTCGGTGTTAAGAGGTATCCGGCTGCTTTGCCGGAAGACCGCGCTAAAGCGCAACAATTCATAATAGATCTGGGGGGAAACAAGACATCATGACAACCAAAAAAATGCGTTCAGACATGATCAAAAAAGGCTTTGACCGCGCGCCGCACCGCAGCCTTCTGCGTGCCGCAGGCGTTAAAGAGGAAGACTTCGGCAAACCGTTTATCGCGGTGTGCAACTCTTATATCGACATCGTTCCAGGCCACGTGCATCTCCAGGAATTCGGCAAAATCGTTAAGGAAGCCATCCGCGAAGCCGGCGGTGTTCCATTCGAATTCAACACGATCGGCGTGGATGACGGCATTGCAATGGGCCATATCGGAATGCGCTATTCCCTGCCAAGCCGCGAAATTATTGCGGACTCCCTGGAAACGGTCGTATCCGCACACTGGTTTGACGGTATGGTCTGCATCCCGAACTGCGACAAGATTACGCCTGGAATGCTCATGGGCGCCCTGCGCGTCAATATCCCGACGGTATTCGTCAGCGGCGGTCCGATGAAGGCTGGCGTGGACAGCAAGGGACGCAGATTGTCGCTGACCTCCGTCTTTGAAGGCGTCGGCGCTCACCAAGTCGGCAAAATCGACGATAAAGAGCTGCTCGAGCTCGAACAGTACGGCTGTCCTACCTGCGGCTCCTGCTCCGGCATGTTCACCGCCAACTCGATGAACTGTCTGGCCGAGGCTCTCGGTCTGGCGCTCCCGGGGAACGGTACGATTCTGGCCATTGCCGAGGAACGCAAGGAGTTCGTAAGACAATCGGCGAAGCAGCTGATGGAGCTCGTGAAGATGGATTTGAAGCCGCGCGACATCGTAACGATCGAAGCGATCGACAATGCGTTTGCGCTCGATATGGCTATGGGCGGTTCGACCAATACCGTTCTGCATACACTCGCCCTTGCGCATGAAGCTGGGCTGGATTACCCGCTGGAGCGGATTAACGAGGTGGCTGACCGCGTGCCGCATATCTCCAAGCTGGCTCCGGCTTCGGACTATTTCATCGAGGACGTGCACACGGCCGGCGGCGTCAGCGCCGTGCTGAATGAGCTGCTGAAGAAGCCGGGCGCGCTTCACGGGGACTGCATTACGGTAACCGGCAAGACGCTTGCCGAGAACGTGGCCGGATGCGAAATTCAGGACACCGACGTCATCCATCCGATCGACCGTCCTTATTCCGAACGCGGCGGCCTGGCCGTGCTGTACGGCAACCTTGCTCCGGAAGGCTCGATCATTAAAGTAGGCGCAGTCGACCCGTCGGTTGGCGGCTACCACAAGGGTCCTGCCATCTGCTTTAACTCGCAGGAAGAGGCACTTGAAGGCATTGCGAACGGGAAGGTCAAGGAAGGCCACGTCGTCGTGATTCGCTACGAGGGTCCGAAGGGCGGACCGGGCATGCCGGAAATGCTTGCGCCTACCTCCCAAATCGCCGGTATGGGCCTTGGAGCGAAGGTCGGCCTGATTACGGACGGACGCTTCTCCGGCGCATCCCGCGGCATCAGCATCGGCCATATTTCACCGGAAGCGGCTGAGGGCGGCCCGATCGCATTCGTCGAGGACGGGGATATCATCGAGCTTGATCTGAACAACCGGACGATTCAGCTGCTCGGCGTAAGCGAAGAAGAAATGGCTGAGCGCCGCAGCAAATGGGTCGAGTTCCAGCCTAAAGTGAAAACAGGTTATCTGGCCCGCTACTCCAAGCTGGTTACGAACGCAAGCTCCGGCGGCGTCATGAAAATCTAATACAACAAAAGGGTTACTCCCTCAGATCATAGCGGTCTGTAGGAGTAACCCTTTATTTTTTCGAAAATAATTCTGAAATGAATCTGTCATTATTGCATAGGTTCGTACCCTGATATGAATCTGTTACCATTACATTCTCGATGCAGTGGCACCCGCTATCGTTAAGTCCACAACCTGCTCTTGCGCCAGCTCATGAGGCTCTTCGGTCGGCGGCTTAACCGAAGGCGTCCGCTTTTCCGCGTAGCGCTCAATCAGTACCTCCACAGGCATCATCAGCATTTTCGGCTCCATGACCTGGCTTCCTTCCTTCAGTCTTGCTTGGCCCTTCGGATGAATCACGCTTAGCAGAAGCTTTAGGTACAGACGTGTCGAGCTTGCAAACAGTCCGGACGGAAGATCGAGCACATGGAATCCGAACTGCTCGGGTCCGCGGGATATCATGCTGACCCCGTACAGACCGCGAACTTCCTTAAATTCGGGCCGTTCCAGCACCATATTCGCCAGAGTCGGCAAATCCTTCTGCACCGCACGGATCATCTGAATGGCCAGCTGCATCTCCGAACGGGAGCGGCTGCCGATCTGGTATAGCTTGCGATTATCAAAATGAAGCTCCAGCACCTGATCTCCTTTATCCAACCGGGTGCCGTCCTCCATCACGACCGGCTTGCCTGTATAGGCACGCTTGCGGAAATGAAGCATCGGATCGTCAGGCGTGACGGTTTCCAGCGAGAACAGGGCGTGAAATCCCTTTTCCCACAAGAGCCAGACAGAGACGAGCATACGCTTCAGGAGGGACACCTTCTTCACCTTCGACTTGCTTTCCTTGGCCATCATTTCGTCCACGCGGATACTTCTCATTCCTTTCTGCTGTGCGACCTCCAGCACCCGCTCCAGCGCGATGAGCATCTGCTCCGGCGCATCCGGATTGGCACCCATGGTTGTGCCGCAATCGTGCAGCAGCATGACCTCCCCGCCGCGAAGCTTGGCCAGGATTCGCTCCGTCAATCGGTCGGCACCGATTTTGCTGCGCCAGTCACTGAACATGGAGGACCACAATATGATCCGACATCCCGTATTCTTGGCAAAATCGAACAGATTCACAATTCCCCAAGGCGGCCGATAATAGGTCGAACGTTCACCGGTTATCTCGTAAATGATATCATCCGTCCGCTTCACCTGCTTGCGGACCGTGACCGGTCTCATCAGCCAGTTGCTCTTATGGACATAATTGTGGATCCCGATCAGATGGCCTTCTCGGTGAATCCGTCTGACAACCTCCGGATGCTTCTCGGCATGGGAACCGACAACAAAGAAGGTTGCCTTCATATCATACCGCTTCAATAAATCAAGCAGTCTTGGCGTATATAACGGATCTGGACCGTCGTCAAAGGTCAAGGCAAATTCATTCGTGCCTGAGCCTCTGCGGAATACGCGGAAACCGAATATCCGGGTCAGG
Source organism: Paenibacillus lactis (assembly GCF_017873605.1). Lineage (GTDB taxonomy): Bacteria > Bacillota > Bacilli > Paenibacillales > Paenibacillaceae > Paenibacillus_AQ > Paenibacillus_AQ lactis. Next base: position 21,168 of record NZ_JAGGKI010000024.1, on the reverse strand, counting down.
ATGCCGGGAATAAATGCATAAAACGATGAAAGATAAAACAACCATAGCAGTAGTGTCTGCATGCTAACTCCCCGCTTTTTATTTCTATTTCTAAGTAACTCCCCTATATTATTTTAGCATAGCACATTGAGAAATAGGCTTTTTTTTCTTAAATCGTGTACAATGGTATCAATTATTATAGTTTAAAGGAGCCGATACTCTACTATGCTTCCCTTGTACAAAAAATATTGGAGAACCGCATTCGATATTGGTTTAATCGTACTCACCGTGTACCTGATTATGTTCATATTCAGTAAGCTTTACCAGATCGCCGCCCCTGTGTTCCTGTCCTTTCTGGTATTTCTGATTATTGAACCGTTCTCCAGATTTCTTCACCGAAGGGGCCTTCCAAAGCCCTTTGCCGCAGCGATATCGGTTCTGCTCTTCCTGCTGATTATCCTCGGGATCTTGTTCGGAGCGGGAGCAATCATTGTATCCCAATTCCTGCACCTTCAAGATAATCTGCCGGACTACACGAGGACCCTTCAGCGCCATTTCTCGGAAACGGTATTGTTCCTGCAGAATAAGCTGGAGGCGCTGCCGCCGGATCTTACGCTTCGTTTGAACGGATATTTTGAGGACATCACCAACATCGCGACCGAGGCGGCCCAATCGTTCCTACATTATATCGTCGGCTTCATGGGTTCGTTCTCCGCTTTTATCGCTAATTTCGGGGTCGCGATTATTCTCGCCTTCTTCTTGAGCACGGAAATCGGGAGCTGGCGCAAAATTGCCAAAGATAAAACCCCGAAAACCTTCAAAACCGCATTCCTGTTCCTGAAGAATAACGTCTTCAAAGCGATCGGTTCCTATTTGAAGGCACAATTGAAGCTGGTGAGCATCACGTTTGTGATCGTATATATCGGGTTGCTCATTCTGGGAACGGGGAATTCCTTGTCCATCGCATTGATTTGCGCCGTGTTTGACGTGTTGCCGCTGCTTGGCGTTCCCGTCATTCTTATTCCATGGATTATCTATTTGTTCATCGTCGGCAACACGGGGCTTGCGGTCGGCTTGATCGTTCTTCTTTCCGTGGTCGTCATCTCCCGCCAGCTGCTGGAGCCGAAGATCACGGGCAATTCCATCGGCGTGTCGTCGGCATTTCTCATGCTGTCCTTCATGATGATCTCCCTGTCGATATTCGGGGTCGCAGGACTGATCCTGGCGCCGATTCTGCTCATTCTTATTAAAGAGCTGATTGCGCAAGGTTATCTGCAGCAATGGATTCATCTGCCAAGCGAAGAATTCGATGTCTCCCCATGGGAATTTACTCCATCGCCGGACAAGCCCGAAACGGATCCCGCTTCCGATTCGGATCCCGATTCAGTTCACGATTCCGATGACGATCCAGATCCCGATTTGGATCCGGACTCCAACGAAGCGAGCAAGTCTGCAACCTGACCGAAGATGTCGGTTGCCTGATTGCGGCTGTTCGGACTCCGATTCTCGACCAGCACAGCGATCGCATAACGAGGTTGCTCCACAGGGCCGTACCCGATAAACCACTGGTTATTTCGGGGACGGCCCTTTATCGTTACCTGGGCGGTTCCCGATTTGCCTGCCAGTTTCCATTTCCGGTCTTTTAAGGAGGAGCCTGTCCCATCCTGAACAACATCCTCCATCCACTCCAGCAAAATGGATGAGGTTCTTCGGGAAATCCCTCCCTTGGCCGGCCGTTCTGCCAGCAGGTTTGCCTCCTTAAGCAGCTGTCCGTTGGCATAATGGATCTGCTTCAGAATGCGGGGCCTCGTCTTCACCCCGCCGTGAAGCAGCGTCACAACCGCATTCGCAGCCTGGAGCGGCGTAACCGCCGCATCCCGCTGTCCGATCCCCGTTTGTACCCGCACACCGGCATCACCCGCATCGGCCTTGTCTGAGAAGACGGTCCCTTTCTGTTCAAGATCCAGCGGCCGCAAGGTGGGGAGCCCCAGAAAATCTCTGGCCTCCCAGCCGACGGTTTGACCAAAGCCAAGGGCCGCTGCCGCCGACTGCATTTGGGACGCCGTCAACCGCTCTGAAAGTGCAGCAAAGACGACATTGCACGATTCCGCGAAGCCTTCGCGCAGTCCGATCGTCCCATGTCCCCCTTCCTTCCAGCAGGACAGCCCGAACTTCCCGTACTCCCCATCACAGTGAAACACCTCGTCCTCTGTGCTCAAGCCGTGCTCGAGAACCGCCGCAGCCGTGACCAGCTTGAAGATGGATCCGGGTGCCTTCGCCTTGATCCCGCGATTTTCCCAGGCCCCGTCTTCAGGCTGAATCGACTCCGGATTGTAAAAAGGCCTCGAAACCATCGCTACGATATCCGCGTTACGGGTGTCCAAAACAACGACGGCCCCCTCCTTCATGCCTGCGGTCTCGGTCAATTGCTCGATCCCTTGCTGGATCTTAGCGTCCACGGTGGTGACGACGCGCAGCGGATAATAGGGATTGCTGGGCGCCTTGACCATCGGTTTCAGATCCTGTATGACTTCATTGCCGCTATTAACGGGATAATACACAATCGTTGAACCATCGCCCCGGATCAGCGCATCCAAGGTTTTTTCCAATCCGCTGGTCCCCGTAATCTCCGGTTCATCTTGATAAAACAGGCTTTCTTTTCGCTGGCCCGACACGAATCCCAGCCACTGCATGCCCGACTGCCGGTTTCCATATCGCTGCTCGTAAGGAAGAATTTTGACCTTGGGCAGATGGAGCTCCTGAATTTGCAGGATCTGATCCTTGGACAAGGTAAGCGGAATGGCAGCATTTTTTCCATGCCACAGCTGGGGCTCCCTCTGTTTCCCCCACACTTGCTTCAAATGCTTCGCATCCGTTCGCAGGATCTTGGCAAGGCGATCGATCTGGGTTTTTGAATCGTTTAGCTCCTTCTCCGTTACAGGGAACAAGACGGCTGCCCATGTGAGTCCGCCTGTCAGGGCTTGTCCATGCCTGTCGGTAAAATGGCCTCGCCCGGAATCGAGCACGATCCCTCGCTCGCGCTGAATAAGCGATGCTTCCACCATCGTATGCCGGCTCCCCGGCACCCGCTGATGCTTCATCACCAACTGGACCCATGCCAGGCGAACCGTCACGATCATCAGGAGCACGGTCAATATGATCCATCCGTATTTTATTCTTCGGTTACGGACCAGCCTCATCAATTCTCTACCTCCACGCGAATCGTTGATGTCCATTATTTCCATTTGCATCGGGAAACAATCCCACCATGCTTACAGACTTAGGATTCGCGTGAGCCCTTAGTATTGACCAAAATGCCTAAATTAATGGCTTTCTTCTTAAAGCCCGTCCTATCGCTTCATAACCTTGGTTGCTGCCGGAAGAAGGGAATAGGTTGCTTTCGGCTCGGAGCGAATCAGAGCGAGATACGGATCGAAAACGCGAGATACCGAGCGGGATACGGAGCGAAAAAACAGGAGCCCCGGTCGCTTCGACCTGCGGGCCCCTGTTTTTTCGGATTACAGCCTAAAACGCGATAGCGTCTCTTTAAGCTCATTGGATACATTTTCAAGCTTGGTGGATAGATTCACCAGCTGATTGCTGACGCTCTGCTGCTCCGTAGAGAGGGAAGCAACCTCCTCCGATGTTGCAGAGGATTCCTCGGCCACGGCGCTCACATTCGTCATCGCTTCCGACAGCACGCTTTGGGATTGATTCAGCTCGTCAATGGAATACGTGACTGAATCCAGCCGTTCGATAAACTCGACCATTTGCTGCTGGACCGATACGAAGATATCGTTCGTTTCCTTGACGGCATCGATCTGGCCCTTGAACAGCGGATTGGCATCAAGCAGCACCTGGACCGTCTCGTTCATTTCAGCCATGATGCGGTCCGTGATCTGACTTACCATGTCGATCGATTGTCTGGACTGGTCCGCAAGCTGCCTGATTTCATCGGCTACGACCATGAATCCGCGTCCGGCGGCACCGGCTCTGGCAGCTTCAATCGTAGCATTCAACGACAGGATATTAGTCTGCTTCGTAATATTCTGCAATACATCCAACACTTTAGCTACCGAAGAAGTCGTCTCCTTGAGCCCATCCACCTTATGCATCATGGAGCGTGTCATATTCTCGGTCTGATGAGTCTTATCAAGCAAGTCGCTTAAATGCTTCGTGCCGAGCTCACTCGCGCTTTCAACATGACGGGCCGACTTGCCCATCTCCTCATTGGCATTCACGACGATTTCCATCTGCTTCGAAATATTGTTCGTCAGATCGCTGCCCCGTTCCGCTTCCACAGCCAAGCTGCTGGCTCCGTTCGCAATTTCTTCCGTGGCGATGGCGATCTCCTTCGCGGAAAGAGCCGTCTTCTTGGAAGCATCGCTAAGCTCCGCAGCGGTCTTCAATACATCCTGAGCCGTGTTGTTCGTCTGCTGTACGAGCGAAGTAATCTGCTCCATCATATCGTTGAAGCTCGCGGACAGCTGACCGATCTCATCCTGGCTCTTATGATCGGTGCGGACGTTCAAGTTGCCCTTCGCCCCTTCCTTCATCAGAAGGTTGAGCTTGCCCAGCGGACGGGCGATCATCCGCACCATCCATAATCCGATCAGGATCGCTACGATCACGTCAACAACAGCGACAATCAGCGTAATCATCAAGATGCTGTTGGCATCCTTCGTCAATTCGCCGGTCTGTACGGCGCCAATCAATCTCCAATCATTGATGCCCAGCGTATTGTAAACCGCAAGAACTTCTCTTCCGTTCGCATCCTGAGTTCTCAGACTGTCCGTCTTCGACTCCTCAGAAAGCTCCTTCGTAAAGGTCCACTCGGTCGGAGCGGCAACCTGATCAGGCTTCGCGGACGATACAACCGTCCCGTCCGGGCTTACGAGCTGAAGCTCCCCGTTGTCTCCGAGATCGATGCCCTCCAATTGCTGATCGAGGATGGACGAATTCAGCTCGAACATCACGACATATTTGGAGTTCAGGTTGTTCATGGAGCTTAATGCCCGTGCCACCGTAAAGTACGGCGCTCCGCTGTCCTCCGCCGACGGCAGCCATACGACCTTCTTGGTCCCCTCGATAAGCTCCTTGTACCATGCCTGCTCAAAGACGGTCTGCGATGCCTTCGAGGATTGTCCTGCCGAGAAAATCCGCTCCCCTTGGGCTGGAATCAAATACATCGCCCGGATTGAAGAATCCGAATTGATCTGATTGGAAAGCTTGTCCCGGATTTCCCGCTCCATCGTAAATCGATCATAATCGCTCAGATTCGTGCCCGATACTTCATCAAGCAGCTTCTGCAGTTCAACATCGTAGAATATCGACCGGCCTGCGCTCTCATACTTCTCCAGGATGATGTCGATCTTCTCCGAGGTCTGAATGATGGTCTGCTGGTTGGCATTCGCCGCATTCTTCTCAATCGTGCTTCTCGCCTTGTCATAGGACAACCAGCCTAATACGATAACGAAGAAGACGATGGCCGCAAAAAAGATCAAAAACAGCCGGATCCCGACGGATTTCGATGGATTGACCGGCATCCGCGCTACGGCTGCCCCCATGGAAGAAAACATGGACTTGGCATTATGTATTCCTTGTGAAACCGAAGGGCTCTTCTTGGTCTTATCCCCGTTCTTCTGCTTCCCTCCGGGTTTCTTATCTTTCTTCGGCTTCTGTTCATGCTGTTCTACTCCTGACATTTTGCTGTTCACCTACCACAATCATAGTATTAAATCTTGGATACGTTATCAAAAGGATCCGCGTAACGTATTCGTTACTTTATATTTCGTCAATTGGGGGTGTTTTCCTTTGGCTTTTCGCAAAAAAATAATCTGTTTTTCCTAATTATTTTTAATAAAAAAGAATCCAAGGTCCGTCTAACGACCTTGGATTCTTTTTTGTGTAGTTCCATAGAACCATAAAATTCTAATTTTTGCGTTTTCGCATCATGTCAAAGAAGCGCACCGGCTGATCCACTTTCATCCGCACCAGCTGCAGCGGATGGCGGGCTGCATCCAGTTCTTGACCGTGCTGGTCTTCGATCCGGCCAACAGCCTGTTTAAAGAACGTTCCGTCCGGACCGAAAAACTCGATTTCGTCGCCCGGCTTGAAATGATTCCGCTGCTGGATCACGGCAATTCCGGTCTCCTCGTCATACTCCATGACCAATCCGGCGAAATCGTAAGGGACGGCCTTTTCTTCCGGCTCGTAGATATGATCCTCATGATCCGGCGTGTCGTAGAAAAATCCGGTATTGAGCGGGCGGTTGGCCGCCTTATTAATCTCCTCGATCCATTCCGGCTTCAATACATAATTCTCCGGATCGGCCATGTAGGAGTCGATTGCCTGCCGATAGACGTTCACGACCGTGGCTACATAGTGAATGGACTTCATCCGGCCCTCGATCTTAAAGCTGTCGATCCCCACTTCAATGAGATCCGGAATATGCTCCAGCATGCACAGATCCTTCGATCCCATCGTAAACGGATTGTCCTGCGGCTGAAACAGCGGAATCTGGGTCACTCCCGGCTTGAACGGGGCAGGCGCAGGAGCGGCCTGCTGCATGAGCTGGTCTTCTTCGGATACCCAGCCTGCCGCATCCTCTCTTCCGTCTTCGAACAGATCGTATTTCCAGCGGCAGGACTGGCAGCAGCCTCCGCGATTCGAATCCCGATCGGTGAAATGGTTCGAGAGCACGCAGCGGCCGGAGAACGAGGAACACATCGCGCCATGGATAAAGGCCTCGATTTCGATATCGACATGCTCCTTGATCGTCGCGATCTCTTCAAGGCTCGTCTCCCGGCCCAGAACGACGCGGGGGAGCCCTTCATCCTTCCAGAATTTCACTGCCTGCCAGTTGAGCGTTGATTGCTGGGTGCTCAGATGAACCTCCAGCTTCGGTGCAGCTCGCTTAGCCACCTCTATGATCGCAGGATCGGCGGCGATAATGGCGGCAATACCCGCATCCTGCAAGCTCCGCAAGTATTCCTCGATTCCTTCAATATCTTCATTATGGGCATAGATGTTCGTTGCAACGAACACTTTTGCACCATACTTGGCCGCAAACTCTACGCCTTCCTTCATTTCCTCAAAGCTGAAATTATCCGCATTGGAACGAAGGCCGTATTTCTGTCCGCCAATATATACAGCGTCTGCACCGTAGTGCACCGCAAATTTCAGTTTCTCCAAATTTCCGGCCGGGGCGAGCAGCTCCGGCTTGTCCAGGCGATAGCGTTTGCCTTTGTATTTTGGCTGTGCCATAGCTTCCATGCTGTCCACTCCTTAATAAACTTGTTCCTTATAGAAGAATCCAAACGACAATTCCCGCTCCGGATCCTGCACCTCACGAATCGCATCAAGCCATTCCTCCTGAAACGCATAGCTTGACGGATCGGCTGCGTACGTATCGATTGCCTTGCGATACGTACGGAGGACAATCTCATTGTAGTGTCGGGGTTTCAGCAAAGTCTCTACCTTGAAGCTGTCCACCCCTGCTGCCATCAGCAGATGCAGGTCCTCAAGAATACATATATCTTCGGAACTCATAATATGCGTGCCGTTCATATCCTCATAGATCGGATACTTCTCGTCCTGCCGCTCCGCTTCAATGAGGAACAGCCCCCGCTCTTTGCCGAGGTTCCCTTCCTCCACCGGTCTTCCCTGATGAGCCATGTAGCTCTTGACCAGACGGCGTTTGGAGTGGTAAATATTCGTCATGCCATGAATCTGCACCTGGGCCTCAAGCTCGAGGCGGGGCTTCATTTCGGTTACCTCATCCATATTCAGTTCACGCGCAAGGATGACGCGTGAAGCGCCTTTGTTTCCCCAATAGTTGGCTGTGGAGTAATTGGTCGCCGTCATTTCGGCGTTCCAATGAAGCTTGACCTTCGGAGCATGCTCCTTGACTGCGGTCAACACCGATGGGTCGTTAAATTCAACAGCATCGATCCCGATCTCTCCCAGCGACCGGATATAATCCGGCAGATCATTCGACAGCTCATTGGTCATTAGATTGTTCACGCACACATAAATGCTGCTGCCGCGGCTGTGCGTCAGCTCGGCAGCCTCACGGATTTCCTCTAAGGTCATGCTCCCCGGCAGCCTCATGCCGAAGCGATCCTCGCCTACGACGACAGCGTTCGCCCCTGCATCCAGGTAAGCTCGCACTTCAGCCGTCGAACCGGCTGCAGCCAGTAATTCGGGTTTGTTACTCATTTTAGGATTCCTCCTATTCCTGTTGTCCCATCTTCTTGCTCGTCTCGATGTTCTTCAAATGCTCCTTATACGTCTTCGCAAACAAATGCTCCTGGGTCCCGTCCTTCTTCGTGACATAGAACAGGTAATCGGACTTCTCCGGGTTCAGCGCCGCCTTGATCGATTCCAGACTCGGGCTTGCGATCGGCCCTGGAGGGAGACCTTTCTGGCGATACGTATTATAAGGGCTCTTGACCTCCAGATCGGCATAAAGCAGCCGCTCCTTCGGTTTATCCAGCAAGTACTGCACCGTAGCGTCAATCTCCAGCTTCATGTCCTGCTCCAGGCGGTTATAGATCACGCCGGCCACAAGCGGACGCTCATGATCGACGACCACCTCGCGCTCGACCAGCGAAGCGATCGTCATCAGTTCATGGAACGTCACGCCGCGAGCCTTCAGCTGCTCCTCCCAATTCGGGATTTCTTCAAGACGCTTTTCGGTCTCCTTCAGCATGGTCTCCACGATTCCTTTGGCCGATAATTCCTTCTTCGGGAGCTCGTACGTTGCCGGGAACAGATAGCCCTCCAAATGATGCTTCAGCTCCGGATCCTCAGGAATTTCGGCCGCCACCGGAATGTCCCATCCGGAGGATTGGTCAGCGAGGTCCAGAATTTCTTTCTCATCGATCCCGCTTTCCTCGGATATCTTCTCCGCCATTTGGGCGACCGTGAAGCCTTCCGGTATTGTAAAGCGGACCATCTCCTCCGGCTTGACTTCGCCGTTATTCATCATCGTCAGCAGCTCCTGAAAGGGAGTGCCGGGCGTTGCCTCGTAGGTGCCGGCCATTAACCGGCTCCCTTCATTCGTAAGCTTCAAATAACCTTTAAGTAGTAGGGCGTTCTTAATTAATCCCTTGTCCTCCAGCAGATCGGCAATGGATGATGTGCTCATGCCCGGCTCCACCGTAAATTCTACCGGGGCATCCGAGCTCTGAACAGGCTGAAGGCCGTTCCACACATAGAATGCAGCCCCGCCGGCAATGAGGATCAACGCCAGTGCTGCTATAGCCAGTTTCTTCAATCTACTCATCCCTTCACACCAAAAGGGGCGGACAGGTCCGCCCCTTCCATAAACTCATTTGAAATCAAATCGAGAGAATCCGCGTAAGTAACGATTCAGCTGCCCTTAATCCTCGTCTTCCTCCGGAAACGTCAGCTCATCATACAGCTCCGACACATTTTCCCACTCTTCATCGTCGTCAATGGTCGCCAGCTGCAAGCTGCCGTCTGCGTCCGTCACGATCCGGAGCACCTCGTACTCCTCGTCCATCCGGTCCGGCTGCACCAGAATGGCATAGCCTTGGCCATCTACTTCAAATTCGGCGGCAATATCATAGACCTCGACTTGACCCTTCTCGTCCTCAAGCTCGATGCTTTCACCGAATGCTTCCTTGAGCACCTGGGTCCACACGATATTCTCAACCGAAAAATCCGCCATTACTCGTCGCTCCCATTCAGCTCATCCACGAGCGTATTGAAGGTTTCTTCGACGATCGCCCATTCCTCGTCATCCTCGATCATGAACAGCTTGAGATCATCTCCGTCTTCCTCATAGCGGAAGGCGTACACTTCATCGGTCTCCTCATCGGCTGCTTCACGCGGCACGACCATCATGTATCTGGCGTCGGAGCCGTCCACCTCGAATTTCATGATGACTTCAAACTCTTCCTCATTGCCCTCGTCATCGGGAATATAAATAATTTCCGGTTCTTCTTCCATGCCAATATGCTCATTCGCCATTCGTAATCACCCTCACCTTTTAGAATCCAAGTAGTTTTGTAATATCAAACTTGCGGCCATTTTGTCCACGACCTGTTTTCGCTTTTTTCGGCTGACATCGGCTTCCAGCAATGTCCTCTCAGCGGATACTGTTGATAGCCGTTCATCCCAAAGGTGAACGGGTAAGTCTAGGGAATCCCGCAGCGTGCCTGCGAATTCCATGCAGATTTCACCCCGGGGACCAATCGTGCCGTTCATATTTTTCGGAAGGCCGACCACGATCTCACCAACCTCATGCTCTTTTACAAGCTCGGCGATTCGGTTCAGCTCGCTCCCGTCCCGGCGGCGTTCGACGACCTCGAGCCCTTGGGCCGTCCATCCGAATACGTCGCTTAGGGCTATCCCGATTCTGCGGTCCCCGTAATCTAATCCCATGATTCTATGCATTCCCTATACTCCTAACGGTGACTGGCTAAGTAGAACCGGACCAGTTCTTCAATCAATTCATCTCGCTCTTTCTTCCGGATCAAACTTCTGGCATTGTTGTGCCGAGGTATATAAGCAGGGTCCCCGGACAAAAGATATCCCACGATCTGGTTAATCGGATTGTACTCCTTCTCGACCAACGAGTCGTATACCGAAAGTAAAATGTCCTGAGCGGAAACCTCCTTCTCATCACCTTTTACATTGAACTTGACTGTCTTATCCATGGAGTCCATGTGTGACACACCTCGCTTCTTCAAAGAACATGTAAACCATGCCTCGTCGAAAATTTACCAGCTTGATCTTGTTATATCATACCATACTCCGTCGTCTCTACGGAAATCCAAAGCGAAATATTTAGAGGGTACTCCAAAAAATTCAGGATAGTGTACAGCGAATGCGTCCCCGCCCGCTGTACACCACCGAAGGACAAAGCATTAAACGCCTTGGGCGACAAGCTCCTCTGCCCGCTGGAGAGCCTGGGCCATCTTGGATGCATCCTTGCCGCCAGCCTGGGCCATATCCGGACGGCCACCGCCTCCGCCTCCGCAGACCGAAGCGACTTCCTTCACCAGCTTGCCTGAATGATAGCCCTTCTTCACCAGATCCTGCGGCACGGCTACGACGAAGTTCACTTTCTCGCCCGCTTTGGAGCCGAGTACGATGATCGCATTCGGCAGCTTGCCCTTCAGCTCATCCGCAATGCTGCGGAGTCCGTCCATGCCGCCTGCCTGAACTTCAGCCGCCAGCAGCTGGACTTCACCCACTTGCTTCACTTTATCCGTCAGCTGACTGGCCTCAATCGCTCCCAGCTTGCCTTGCAGCGATTCATTCTCGCGGGCCAGCTCCTTAAGCTGTTGGTTCAATCCCTCGATTCGCTTCGGCACGTCAGAGATGTTGCTCTTCAAGAGGCTTGATGCCTGCTTGAGAAGATCAAGCTGTCCTTCCAGGTACTCATAGGCATGGCGCCCGGTCACAGCTTCGATCCGCCGCACGCCGGAGCCGATGCCGCTCTCTCCGAGCAGCTTGAAGATGCCGATTCGGGACGTATTGTCCACATGACATCCTCCGCACAGCTCGATGCTGTAATCGCCGACTTGGACGACGCGGACGATATCCCCGTATTTTTCCCCGAACAGCGCCATCGCTCCCATAGCCTTCGCTTCATCAATCGGCTTGAGGTCGATGACCACCGGGATGCTCTTCCACACTTGCTCATTGACGCGGCGCTCGATTTCGGCCAGCTCCTCCTGGGTAATGCTGCCGAAATGTGAGAAGTCAAAGCGCAGCCGCTGCGGCTCGACAAGGGAGCCCGCCTGGTTGACATGCTCGCCAAGCACTTCTTTCAGCGCTTTATGCAGCAAGTGGGTTGCCGTATGGTTCTTCACGATATCATTTCGAAGGCTGGCATCCACCTTGGCGGCTACGACGTCGCCTACCTTCAGTTCGCCTGCCTCCACGGTTACAAAATGCACATGCTGTCCGTGAGGGGCTTTGAACAGGCCTTCTACTTTTGCGCGTACCGTATCGCCCTCAAGCACGCCTTGGTCGCTGACCTGGCCGCCGCTTTCGGCGTAGAACGGCGTTGCATCCAGAATGACCTGGGCGGACTGTCCTTCGCCGATTCCATCGGCAAATTGATCATCCGTAATGATGGCCAGCACCTTCGCATCGCGAACGGTGTCATTATATCCAACAAATTCGCTTTTAACCGTATAATCGGACAGAACCCCGCCTTGAACCTTCATGCTTTCCGTTTCGTGGCGGGCTTTGCGCGCACGCTCGCGCTGCTCCTTCATCGCCTCGTCGAAGCCTTCGCGATCGACGCTCAGGCCGTGCTCAGCCGCATAATCCTCCGTCAAATCGAACGGGAAACCATAGGTATCGTACAGTTTGAACGCATCGGCGCCGCTAATGACCGATTGGCCTTGCTTCTTCGCTTCCGCGCTCATCTCTGCCAGAATCGCCAGCCCGTCGGAGAGCGTCTTGTGGAACTGCTCTTCTTCCGTTGCGATTACCTTCTCGATGAACGCCTGTTTCTCCACAACCTCCGGATAGTAGGCGCCCATAATGTCGCCGACCGTGCCGGTCAACGTGAACATGAACGGCTTGTCAAGACCGAGCACCTTCCCGTATCGAACCGCACGGCGGAGCAAACGGCGGATGACATAGCCCCGTCCTTCATTAGAAGGCAGCACGCCGTCGGCAACGGCAAAGGCGACGGTGCGGATATGATCCGCAATGACCTTGAGAGCCACGTCGTATTCCGCCTTCTCCTTGTATTTCACACCGGCAAGCTCAGCGGTCTTTTGAATGATCGGCTGGAACAGGTCGGTATCGAAGTTGGAATCGACATTTTGCAAAATGGAGGCAAAACGCTCAAGTCCTGCACCCGTATCGATGTTCTTGTTCGGAAGCGGCGTGTAGCTGCCGTCCTTGTTATGGTTGAACTGCGAGAATACGAGGTTCCATACCTCAAGCCAGCGCTCGTTCTCGCCGCCCGGGAACAGCTCTTCTTCCGGCGCTCCGTGCCCATACTCTTCCCCGCGGTCGTAGAAAATCTCGGTACATGGTCCGCATGGCCCTTCCCCGATATCCCAGAAGTTGTCCTGCAGCTTGATAATCCGGCTCTCGGGCAGGCCGATCTTCTCGTTCCACAGCTTGAACGCTTCCTCATCCTCCGGGTATACCGTGACGGACAGGCGCTCCGGATCGAACCCGATCCACTTCTTGTCGGTCAGAAACTCCCATGCCCAGGTAATGACTTCTTCCTTGAAGTAGTCTCCGATAGAAAAGTTTCCGAGCATTTCGAAGAACGTGTGGTGACGGCGAGTCTTGCCGACATTCTCGATATCATTGGTGCGAATGCATTTCTGCGAGTTGGCGATTCTCGGATTGTCCGGGATCACCCGGCCGTCAAAGTACGGCTTCAGCGGCGCCATGCCTGCATTAATCCACAGCAGCGACGGGTCGTTGTGCGGGACAAGCGAAGCGCTTGGCTCAATGTGATGGCCTTTCTCGGCGAAAAACGCCAGCCATTTGGATCGAATTTCACTTGCTTTCATCATTAGCATCCTCCAGTCATAATATAACGCCCGGGCCAAATTAACCCGAACACAAAAACGCCCCTGAAATAGTTCAGGGACGATGTTCTCGCGGTACCACCCTGGTTATCGTGCAAGAATCCGTCCGGTTGGTTAACCGAAAAGACATGCGACGATCGCCTCGTTGCAGCTGGATAACGGCAGCCACCCGGTGAATTTTGTTCACACTCAAAAATTAGCATTTCAGCTTGGACGCTTCCAGGTTCTCGCAGCCATTCGTATTGGATCGCATCGATCCGCCGAAAGGAACCTGTTCTCTGGGCAAGGTGCACGAAGCTTACTGGGATTTTCTCATCGATTTGGACGAATATTCGTTTAATATTTCAAGTATATCCACGGAAACGGCATATTGTCAATCCGTCGCCACCGATCGTCAACGTCTGCTCGGATCTCAGCCCGATTTCCGCCTTACATAATAAGCGAACACATGCTGCAAGAGGACCTTCAGCACTGCAAAGACAGGTACGGCGAGAATAAGGCCGACAGTTCCCGCGATCTGGCCTCCGACAAGCAGGGCGAATATGATAAGAAGCGGATGCATATGCAGCTTCTTCCCAACCACCTGCGGAGAGATCACATTGCTTTCGAGCGTCTGGCACACCATATTGACGAGCGCGACCATCAGCACCATTTTCCATGAAAGGGTCGAAGCCATAACAAGCGCCGGAGCGGCGCCCAGAAAAGGCCCCAAATACGGAATGATGTTGAACACGGCCACGATGCTGGCAAGCAGCAGCGCATACGGCATGCCTACGATCATATAACCGATGTATGCGAGAATACCGATAATGAGGCAAACGAGAAACTGCCCCCGGACATAATTGCCAAGGGCATTATCAATGTCCTTAAGCAGGATAACGATCGACTTGCGGTGGCTTCGGGGCAGATAGGAAACGGTCGTCCGCTGAAACACCTCGAAATCTTTTAATATGTAAAAAATGAGGAACGGCACGATCATGACATTGAACAATATGTTAATCGCATTGCCGATATTGTCCATAAAGTCCGAGATGCCTCCGGCCAGCCTCGATTCGATGGTCAGAAACCAGCTGTTCACCCCGGTTCGTACGCCCGGCGGCAGCAGACGGCTATCCAGACTGGTCATCAGCGACTGCGCGTTCATCGTCAGCTCAGGCAGATGCTCGTTTAATTCCTCCAGCTGCCGTATCAGCATCGGAATCAAATTGATGAGAATGACGGCAAGTGCGGCCAAGAACACCGCATAGATCAGGAGCACCGCAGCGCTTCGCGGGACCTTACGGTCGGACAGCATGCATACAATCGGATTCAGGACATAGGATATGATCATGGCTATCAGAAACGGAGCAAGCACCGCTTTGACAAAACGATAGACATCGAGAAATAAAGGCCTAAGAAGCCATACAAAATAAAGGGTAATCAGTCCAAGCAGCAGCCATATTAAAAAGCGAAACCACTTGCTCTCGGTCAGCTGTTCCACAGGGCACTCTCCTTTACGGCAAAAGCTTACCCTGTAGTATATGTCCAAGCTTCCGGATTTAATCTAACATTCAGTTCCTCTGGTTCATAGAAAAAGGACCTCCCTCGCGGAAGATCTCCATGGATCCGGCGGGAAGGCCCTATTCTCTGAGAATATGTACGCGCTCTTTAGGAAGAGGCGTGCAAATGCGGGAACTCCGGCTGCATCTCATCGCCGAAGAATAAATCATCCAGCGAGCTGAGCGTGCCGTCCTCTTCAACCTGGTATACGGACATCTTCTCCCCGTTCACCGTCAATTCAATAAAGCATCCCCAGCAGTAAAACTGGTGGGAGCCGATTTTTCCGATATCTTTGGAACTACAGTTTGGACATTTCATCCTACTTCACCCTATCCGTTCACAGAATTAATGGCTTTTTCCAGACGCTGTTCGCTCATCGGGGGGACCATTACGGCATGTTCACCGACAGCCATTTCCGCTGTGCAAGGCAGCCATTTGCGGCCTTCGATCAAATCCGATACAAAACCGTCGGATATTTCCAATCCTAATATTGTATTGCCCTGTTCCTGCTCAAAATAAACATCCGAAACACGTCCGAGCAGAACTCCGTCCTCCGTCAGGACCTGCATTTCTTTCAATTTACGCTTGCCTGTAAGGTAAGTTAAGCCAATTTCGCCCGTTCCTACCTTCCGTACGGCCTCTTGGCTCCGGATCATGACGGCATCTTCTCCATAGGCTACGATGTCTTCCCATGCAACGCTTTTCACATGTGTGGAGAACAAAGCCCGGCCTTCAAGTTCCAATCCGGTTATCAGCCAGTTATCATCTAGTATAAAATCGTGGATTTTTCCGATTTCTTTACCGTTTTCCACGTCGAATACAGCCAGTCCGATCATTTCCTGAAGCTTCATTGCTAGATGGATACCTCCTCATCCTCCGCTTGTTTGAAACCGGCAATCCAGCATGGCATGCAGCCAGCCCCTCGGCTTCTAAGGATGAAATGGATGAACGCATACCCCCTTTATTAGCGAAAAGAGAAATCCCTCAACATTTATTTACGCAGCCGTTTAAGGATGGTTTCAATTTTTTGGGCCGTGAACTCCATTTCTTGAGTAGTATTACCCAAACCGAAACTAAATCGAATCGCCGATCGCAAAATCGGGTCGGGAAGCTTCATGGCCTGAAGCACATGAGAGATTTCCAGCGAGCCCGAGGTGCAGGCCGAGCCGCTTGCAGCCGCTATGCCTTCCATATCCAGATTCATCAGCATCGTCTCGGTGCTCACATCAGGAAAGCTGAGATTCAGCACATGCGGGAGATAGTACTCCTGGTTTCCGTTGATCGCAAAAGCCTCCTCGCCGATCAATCGGCGAAGCTCCTCGAGCAGCGTGTTCCGCAGCAGCCGATAATGCGCAAGCCGCTGCTCAATCCCGTTAACGGCGAGCTCCGCTGCCGCCGCAAATCCGGCAATTCCCGCCATATTCTCGGTTCCGGCACGGCGCTTCTTCTCCTGCAGCCCGCCAAATAGACGCGGTGACAAGCTCAATCCCCGTTTGACCACCAAAGCGCCGACACCTTGCGGGCCGTTAATTTTGTGAGCGGAGAAGCTCCACATATCGACGGGGAGGTCACGGCAGGATATTCGAGCAGATCCCAGCGCCTGGACGGCGTCCGTATGAAATACGACGCCACGGCGTGCGCACAGCTCGCCGATCTCGGCTATCGGCTGGATGGTGCCTACTTCATTATTTCCATACATAATCGTAACAAGCACGGTGTTCTCCTTGATGGCGCCGGCGATATCCTCTACCGAGACGCGACCGGTATGATCGACCGGAATGTAGGTAACCTCGCAGCCTCTCTTCTCCAGCTCTTGGCAGGCATGAAGCACCGCATGATGCTCCACCGCGGAGGTAATGACATGCTTGCCGCTTACCCCAGCCGCCTCAACGATGCCGAAGATAGCCAGGTTATCGCTCTCGGTGCCGCCGGAGGTAAATACCAGCTCATCCGATTGGCATCCCAAAAGGGACGCGATTCGATCCCGCGCCCCGTTCACAATCTTCTTCGCTTCCCGTCCATATGCATGGACGCTCGAAGCATTGCCGTGCCAGTTCGTCATGATGTCCATCATTGCTTCCGCGACGGCCGGATGCATCGGTGTCGAGGCCGCATGATCCAAATACACGGTTTTCATGTTTATTCACGCACCTTGATATTAGTCGAGTATTCACATTTCCGGCGATTAAGGAGATTAGGCGGTTAGGCGATTCGTCATTTCATCGTGATCGCGCCCAAATGCCGGAATGTGATTTTTATGCTAAAACATTTAAGGAAGCTTTACAGCAAAAATGTGGTCTCTCCGCAGCTTATCGATGAAAACCTCATTGGCTTCTGTCATGGATTCTAAATAAGCTCAGGAGGGCTGTTCATCCCTTTGGCTCGTGGAAGTTCTTTTTATCACAACCCGATAATAGCATATACGATGAGCCCCAGCTCTGCAACTTCTCATGAAAAATTTCTGAAACAAAACAACAACAAAAAGGTTGTAATTATACCCCCCTTCCAGGCATACAAAAACAGAAGTCAACGGATCAAGAATAACGACCAAGGAGCCTATTCTCTATAAACTGTTTTCTATAAACTTTCTTTCTTAAAACTCGTTTCTCCAAAGCTCCAGCTGCCCATAGTATTCAAGCTTCCCTTATTCAATGGAAGAGACACGACTAATTGCAATTTAATCAACGCTTGCTCAAGAATCTCCAGGGGGTCATCGGACTCCGTCATGCTTTCGCAAATGTCGATGGCTTCTTTTACTGCGTTATTGAGCGTATCCGCCCTTTGTTTCTCTGCTGCTGCTTGCTCAAGCCAGTATTTTAACGCGGCAGATTTACTTTCCTCATCAACCGAATGGCAAAGATTCATATCCTCTTGCCAGCTTCTACTCATAATTTCTCCCCTTTTAGTCTAAGTTCACTTGCCTACATCATTAGACACCGACCACCCCATATTGTTACCCCTTCTATTTCATTTAAAGCCTTTTTGTTCAGCAACGAGCTGTCAAGCTTATGTTCTTGGGATTTCGTTCCGCTTGTCCCGATGTTCCCTTATGCTAACTCATCTTTTTTCTTCACCGAGTTTTGGTGATTTCGATTTCTCCGGCACATCGCATGCCATATAAAGCATGTCCGGGGAAGGCGGGTTCTAATCATGGAGCGAAAAAGCAATGAAACGGTGAAGATGTCGGATACAGCTACAGATGGAATGAGATTACCCCATTCGGAAGGCATATGGAGCGATCGATCAGATCAGATAACAAAGGAGTTCAAACTTCCAAGTTGACGCGGAGGCGATCTGTAGAAAACGTGGGATCATGTTATAGATCAAGGGATACCACAGAGAGACGCAATACCCCTTGATTATATGTGGCTTAGCCGGCTAATGCTTCAGCCTTTGAATTAAATATAGAACATATAATTGTCCGCAGCGGACTGTTCCTGGAAATTGATGAGGTTATCAAGCGTCGTGGAATCCAGTACCTCGGCGATGCTGTCGCGGATACGAAGCCACAAATCCCGTTTCGCCGGATCGTCTTCCTCCGTAAAATCCACCGGTGAGATCGGCCCCTCGAGCACGCGGATGACGTCCCCCGCCGTAATCGAAGCCGGCTCGCGGGACAGGATGTAGCCGCCGTATGCGCCGCGAATGCTCTTGACCAGACCTGCGTTCCGAAGCGGCGCGATCAGCTGCTCCAGGTAATGCTCCGAGAGCTGATTCTTCTCCGCTATGCTTTTGAGCGAGGTCGGGCCTTCGCCGAATTTGGCGGCCAGCTCCATCATAATCGTCAATCCGTACCTTCCTTTAGTTGATATCTTCAAAGGTGACACCTCTTTCGAATATTTGTATATGATGTCCATACTTGAACATGCTGTTAGGGGAATCGGATAACACGATAAATACGGTACACGTATGCTCGATTCCTGCTAATTCTGAGTTTTCTCCGTATTCCGATCATTACCCTCAGCTTATGGTACCATATCCTGAATGCCAATGGCTAATAATCCGGATCAAATCGTAAAAATTTGTTCACCCTGAGTGGACATATCCAAGCATGGGAACCTTGGCGAAAGTATGTTAAAATACGTCATGGGCACAATTTAAGATGAAAATGGTGATAACGATGTCTACAGATAATAAGAACACTCGGATCGTTGTCGGCATGTCAGGGGGAGTCGATTCCTCCGTAACGGCGCTGCTGCTCAAGCAGCAGGGCTATGAAGTAATCGGCATCTTTATGAAAAACTGGGACGATACCGACGAATTCGGCTACTGCACCGCCGAAGCGGATGCGGAAGACGTGCGCCGGGTATGCGAACAGCTGGACATTCCCTACTACACCGTCAATTTCGAGAAGGAGTACTTCGATAAAGTATTCTCCTATTTTCTTGATGAATATAAAGCCGGAAGAACGCCGAACCCTGATGTCATGTGCAACCGTGAAATCAAATTCGGCGAGTTCCTGAACAAAGCCCTCGATCTCGGAGCCGATTATGTGGCAACCGGCCATTACGCGCGCGTCACCGAGGAGAACGGGCAATTCCATCTTCTCCGTGGTGTCGATGGCAACAAGGACCAAACCTATTTCCTGAATGCACTCAACCAGGAGCAGCTGTCTAAAGCCCTGTTCCCGATCGGGCATTTGCCTAAACCGGAAGTGCGCCGCCTCGCGGAGGAAGCCGGTCTGTACACCGCGAAGAAAAAAGACAGCACCGGCGTTTGCTTTATCGGCGAACGGAATTTCAAGGAATTCCTGAGCCAGTACTTGCCGGCCCAATCCGGCGACATGGTGGATATCGTCACCGGAGAGGTGAAAGGCCGTCATGACGGTCTCATGTACTATACGCTCGGCCAGCGCCAAGGTCTCGGCATTGGCGGATCCGGCTCGGGCGAACCTTGGTTCGTGGCTGACAAAGATCTGAACAACAATATTCTGTACGTTGTGCAAGGAGATCATCCAAGCTTGTATTCAACAGGATTGATCGCCTCGGGAGTCAACTGGATTGCAGGCGAGGACGCTATGCCCAAAGCCGCCTTCACCTGCACCGCCAAATTCCGTTACCGTCAGCCAGACCAGGAAGTGACGCTTACGCCGCGTGAAGACGGCACGGTGCATGTGGCGTTTGCAAAGCCGCAAAAAGCCATTACGCCGGGACAAGCCGTCGTGTTCTATCAAGGCGAAGAGTGCCTTGGCGGCGGAACGATCGAATCCGCGGATAAAATCCCGTATTAATCTGGAGGCTAAATTAGGAAGCATTTGATTGTCGGCTAATTCGACCTCAATGCAACATAAAAATGCACCTCTGTCATACCTCACTGGAAAGTGGTGTGGTGACAACGGAGGTGCATTTTTTCTGCCGGAACGAGACTGAAATGCCCAGCTGTCTCTAAGGTGAGTAGGAAGATTCTATGGTAGGCAGGCATTTTTCTATGTGGGCAGGATGATTCTATGGCATGTTCTTTAGTAAGTAATTCTTTGGGCGGCAGCCACGTTTCTTTAGTCGGCAGCTAAATTTCTAAGGGCCTGCGACCATATTTCTATGTGCGGTAGCCATATCAAACATCCCCGGACCCGAACCGTGCACAAGAGAAATGTGCTTACGGGAAGCATGTGCTTACAGAGAGTATGTGCTTTATAAAGAGTATGTACTTAGAGGAACCATGTTCGTACGGGAAGCAGTGCATCGAGGGGAGAATGTGCGTACGTTGAAACCTAGCAGGTGAAGGGGATCCGCCGATGGACGTCCGTAAACCCCAAAGGCAATGACGTTGGACATACCACCCCAACCGACTTGGGGGGCGCCGGGGTAAGCAAGTCCCTAAAAGGGTCTTGTGACGACGGTTCGGGCCCCTCAGGCGCGAACAAGTCCCCGAAAGGGTCTTGTGACGACGGTTCGGGCCCCTTGGGAGCAAACAAGTCCCTAAAAGGGTCTTATGACGACGGTTTGAGCCCCCTGGGAGCGAACAAGTCCCTAAAAGGGTCTTGTGATGCCGGTTCGAGCCCCTCAGGAGCAAACAAGTCCCTTTTTGCAGCTAGAATAAAAAGTGGACACCCCTTAGTGATAAAACGATAATGAAACAAAGCAGACGAGAGGGTGTCAAAAAAAAT
>NZ_JAGGKI010000023.1 GCF_017873605.1 Paenibacillus lactis | reverse complement strand
ATTTTTTTTGACACCCTCTCGTCTGCTTTGTTTCATTATCGTTTTATCACTAAGGGGTGTCCACTTTTTATTCTAGCTGCAAAAAGGGACTTGTTAGCGGAATCTCCCGCCGCGACGCACCTACAAGTCCCCAAAAGGGACTTGTTCACGGGATTTCACGCCGCGATGCACCAACAAGTCCCCAAAAGGGACTTGCTCGCGGAATTTCGCGCCGCGCGATGCACCAACAAGTCCCCAAAAGGGACTTGTTCACGGGATTTCACGCCGCGATGCACCAACAAGTCCCCAGAAGGGACTTGTTCACGGAAATTCCCGCCGCTACGCACTTACAAGTCCCCAAAAGGGACTTGTTCACGGGACTTCGCGCCGTTACGCACCAACAAGTCCCCAAAAGGGACTTGTTTGCAGAATCTCCCGCCGCGACGCACCAGCAAGTCCCCAAAAGGGACTTGTTCACGGAAATTCCCGCCGCGACGCACCAACAAGTCCCCAAAAGGGACTTTCCGCCTCTGGCTCACCAGCGGTTGCCCCTTCCCCGCTCCATCAAGCTCACGTTTTCAACGCGAGGCTTCCTTTTTTACCTAACCCGCATCAGATCAGCAGGTTGAACAAATTCATGTTCTTGTTCAGCTCGGTGTAGTCAAGACCCTTGCGCTGCATCCGCTCGATGAGAGGGCCGTAATCCTCCGGACGAAGCAGCTCTATTCCTACAAGCGCAGGCCCGTTCTCCTTGTTGTGCTTCTTCGTATATTCAAACCGGGCGATGTCGTCGTCAGGGCCGAGCACCTCTTCGAGGAACTCGCGCAGAGCCCCGGCACGCTGCGGGAAATTAATCATGAAGTAATGCTTCAGCCCTTCATAGATCAGGGATCGCTCCTTGATCTCCTGCATCCGGTCGATGTCATTGTTTCCGCCGCTGATGATGCACACAACGGTTTTGCCGCGAATCTTATCCCGGTTCATGTCCAGTGCAGCCACCGCCAGCGAACCGGCAGGCTCAACAACGATTGCATTCTCGTTGTACAGCTCCAGGATGGTTGTGCAGGCTTTCCCCTCCGGTACCATCACGATGTCGTCCACCAGCTCATTGCAAATATCATAGGTCAGCTGCCCGACGCGCTTGACCGCAGCTCCATCCACAAACTTGTCGATTTCGTCCATCGTGACAACCTCGCCCTGCTTCTTCGACTCAAGCATGGAGGCCGCGCCAAGCGGTTCAACACCGATGACTTGTGTCGATGGGCTCACCGTTTTCACATAGGTCGCCACCCCGGCCGCAAGTCCGCCGCCGCCGATGGTCACAAATACATAATCAGCTGGAGCATCAAGGTCCTCCATAACCTCCATGCCGATCGTTCCGTTCCCGGCGATAATCTTCGCTTCGTCAAACGGATGGATAAAGGCCATTCCTTGCTCCTCGCAAGCCTTAATCGCTTCATGATAGGCATCATCAAACGTATCCCCCGTCAAAATCACCTCGACACTGTCCCCGCCGAAACGCTTCACCTGCTTCACCTTCTGGTTCGGGGTGGTGCTTGGCATATAAATCTTGCCCTTGATGTTGAGCGCATTGCACGAGAATGCCACGCCCTGCGCGTGATTGCCGGCACTGGCGCATACGATGCCAGCACGACGTTCCTCATCGGACAAGCTGCGAATCATATTGTAAGCGCCCCGGATCTTGAATGACCGGACCACCTGCAGATCCTCTCGCTTCAAATACACATCGCAATTATATTTGGCTGATAATACGGCATCCCGCTGCAACGGGGTGCGGACTATCACTTCGCGAAGCACATGGTGCGCGCGTACGATATCTTCCATGCTGACGGCCTTGCGCTCAGCTTGCAATTCCTTCACTTCTCTCACTCCACTTCACCGTCCGGGCGGCAAAATCGCCTTTATCTCTACCCTTGAACTTTTTTTATTTCTCCTATTGTAACACTTTTCATCGTAATTTCTCGGGTCATTTTACACGAATTTTAGCCCGGAATACGCTGCTCCCTCTAATAATATCCATCGGGGAATACAAGAGACTCCTTGACTCGTTGACTAAGCAGCAATTTTGATCGCCCGCATACGCACGATTCTGACCTAGGCGAAAAACAAGGTGCAGCAGATGCTAAAAACATTTCCAATCTCCCATTTCTCAAAGAACAGATAGCTTCCAAAAAAAAGATAAGGCCGGAGAGTTCCCCGGCCCGATACATACATATTTTTTGCAGGAAGGGTAACCTCACCCGTACTGTAAATAAACGGCCAAGAGTGAAATGCCTGCAACCCGCTTGAGACGTTGCGCTAATCCATCGTAGTCGTAATCTGGTTTGGACAGTGACACTCCGCCTAATCCATCGCGATCGTAATCGGGATTCCCGACAGAGAAGTGATAATAATGTTCCCCTGCCCGATGCGTACTCCAAGCTTCTCCGCGGCAGCCTGACCCGCACCTTGATCAGCACCTGCAACCAACGAGAAACGTTGCTGCTTCGCAGCAGGATCATTGCCAGCAATAACCTCCGAATGGACACCATGGGAGCGTGGTCCAGGGCACGCTTGCTCGGATGTCGATCCAAGATCCCGCGGTTTTCCGTATACGGCCGAAACCAGCCAATGGGTGCCTCGATCAAGCCTTGCTCTTAACGTTGGGATAACGGTGCGGGGATGCAGCAGATTCGTGTTTGCATGCGGATAGATCAGCTCAGCCGCGTCAAATCCGAGCAGGCCGTGCACGGAGCTTCCGCCCCAGAGGGTAGAGGCCGCAGCCCTTCGACCCTCAACGATAGCCCCCCCGCCTTCCGTCAAGCCCACACCACGCTCGCCAAGCCCTAAGGCAAAACCTCCCTCAGCCGCCTCCAGCGGCCTTTCCGTATGAATCCGGTGAATCCGAATATGCCAAGGCAGTCCCGCCACCAGCCAGGTACGGACTTCAACGTTCGCCCAAGGCTTCCATCTGGCATACAGCACCTGATCCTGAATCCACGCTTCCTCGCACTTTCGCTTCACCCTGAACAGTTGATCCCCTTCGCTGAGGGCGAGCATGGAATCGAAGGCACCTTGGGAGAGCCCCCATTCCGCACGCGGAACGCTGAACGCGAAGGCAGTTGAGTAGGCGAACTTCTCGTACTTGGCCGACGTGTGCGTATGCTCATTGGAGGACAAATGCCCCGTATTAAAAGCCGTCACATGACCGGTCTCCGGCTCCCGGCAGACGACCAGGTGCGCGGGCTCCTGCACGGAGATACGCTCCAGCGTTGGAAGCTCCTCTTCCTCCGCTGTCCAGAACGGGTCATTTTCGGCCAGCGCCAGTACGAGAAAGGTTTTTAGCGACCAGTAGGAGGAGCCTGGCGAATTATAATTTTCGGACATGATCTGGTTCGGGTAGGCATACCCGATCGTTAGGATGCCGCCGCGGTCGAAGATCGGCTGCCGGAACCACCAACGGAGGTTTCTCAGCACGAGGCCTTTGAGCTCGCCCGGCTTGAATCCGTCCATACCTGCGAATGCCGCCGCCGACCAGAAGGCGGATTGCGCGAACCGGTAGGTCAGGCTCCGGCCGTAGGGGATGGCGGCACCGTCCGGCGCATGCCAATAGACAAAGTCCGAAGCAAAGGCAGCGGCCCGCTCCAGATACCGCTCGGCGCGCTTCGGGTCCTCATTTGCCATCAGCCGGGCATAGACCAGACCATAGTAATGGATCGCAAAAGGCCCATAGTAATCGCAGTGTCCACCGACACCGTCACTGTACCACCCGCCTGACAGATAGAATTCGTCGATCCGGTTCAGGTTTCGTTCCACCTGCTCCTCATCGTAAGGAAGGCCCGCCTTCCGGAAGCCGATGTTAACCAGCACGTTGAAGAACAGCCAGTTGCAGTCATAACAAGGGTGCCTATTGATCTGATTCAACCATTGGTACAGATTGGCTTGCTCCCGCTCGTTCAGCGGATGCCAAATCCGGTCCGGCACAAGTGCCAGCGCCAAACCGAATACCGCCATCTCGACAAGCCGCTGATCATAATCGGTGACCTCTCCCCAGTACTCCTCATGTTCCGGGTCCGTGCCTGTGCGGATGCCGTCCAGGCACCGCTCCCACAGCTCCTCATGACCTCCGCCGGCAATGGCTGGTACAAGTCCCCAGAGCACCCTGGAGAAGCCCTCCATCTCGGCGACATTCGCCGAATACCCCGTGCCTGTGCTCCCGATGGACAGTCTCGCGTACCCTTTGCTGTAATACGGCTGCAGGGGTGCAAGGAGCTCGCCGAGAGCACGGTACATATCCTGCCGGGTCTTTAGCGGATTCCCCGCAACAGGGTGCAGGCCAGCGCCGGCTGCAGGCCAGTTCGTCCTATCTATGCTCATATTACCTTGAAGACTCATTTTGCTTCACGCTCCTTCGCCAAGCTTCATCTTTCCGGGCCCGGGACATATGGCCGGGCAGCGGCTTTACTTCAGACCATACACCATACCGTCCACACACCGTACCCATAGGAAGCCGTACGCACGGCGCGGCTACCTAATAAAGCTACTCCCAGTAAAACGGCCCCTGTCCCTGAAGCCGAGCCAAGCCTTCCACAAAGAAGTAGTCCCCATAGATGAGCGGCACGTCGATATTGCGCCCCTCCGGCACATGGCTTGTTCCGTGGAGGATCAAGCCCTCCTCGTTGTCATCGTCCCAAGCACCATAGTTTCGGTACAGCGATTCAAGAATTCGCTGAGCCGGTGTTCGGTAAATGGATGCCTCCACGGCCCCAGCCTTCTCCGCGAGCAGCAGCAGACCGCTGGCCGCGCACGCGCCGGCGGAAGAATCGCGGTAAATCCTCGCTTCATCCGGTGCGCGGAAATCCCAATACGGCACATGATCCTCCGGCAGATTCGCCAGGAAGAAATGCGCGACCGTCTTCGCTGTATCCAGATAAATTTGCTTTCCGGTATGATGATAGGCGAGCGTCAAGCCGTACAGCGCCCAGGCGGTTCCCCGGGACCAGGCCGATTCCGGCGCATAGCCCTGCCCGCCGAGGCCTTCCAGGCGTTCGCCGGTTGCCGGATCGTACCGGATAATATGATAGACCGATCCGTCCGGACGGACAAAGTCACGAACGACCGTATCCATATGCGCTTCCGCCACATGCCGGTACCGCGGATCTCCGCTGATCTCCGAAGCCAGGAACAGCAGCGGCGTGTTCATCGAGCAGTCGATAATCGCCAGCCCGGCGTTGTCCTCCCCTTCTATCCATGGGTTCCACGCCCGGATGTACCGGCCCTTAATATTAAAGCGTGCGGCCAAATAATTCGCCGCCTTCAGCGCCCGAATCTTCGACGTCTCGTTTCCGGTCAGCTTATAGGACGCCATGCTGGTCAGCGTCCACATGAAACCGAGATCATGATCCAGCCGCACGTAATCGTTCAGTACGTCATCCAGCCGTCGTTCGCAGGCTTCCGCAGCAGCGCGCAGCTCCTCGTCCCGGCTGCCGGTGTACAGCAGCCACAGCATGCCCGGCCAGAAGCCGGCAGTCCACCAGTGCGGCGCCTCCAGCTCATACCTTCCGTTCTGGCTTGCATGCGGGAAGCCGTCTCCAATGCGCTTGACGTTCCGCTGCGTCTTCGCCAGCGCCTTCATCCATGCTTCCGTCTTCCAATCCAATGCCGCTTCCGTCTTCATCTTCATTCTCCTTCGCCTATTTTGACTTAAATGAATCGAAACTCGAACGCCAGCGCCATGACCGTTTCGGGCTGCTTCACCTCAAAATCAACCGCATACCACAACGCTTCCTTGCCGTAATGATCACGATACGTACGTGCCTGAACGGCGGCCGTCAGCCGACCATCGTCATATCGGATGACCAATCCGCTTTTCCCTTTACTGCCCCCCAGAACGACCGCATGTTCCCCGTCCTCGAGCCGGATGTCCGGCTTCACCCGCGTAACGATTCGCTCAAGCAGGCTGTCCGGCGGTCGGTTGAAGCGATACTCGTCGATGACGGTCAGTTCGGGCTGCGGCCTCCTTTTGTTCCATACCATCGTCCGTATAAGTCCAAGCAGCTCGGGTTCGCGATATGCCTTCGTCAAATCGAGCCGCAGCCGATCCTCTTCCGTTTCCAGTGACGCTTCGAGCACGATCGCTTCGCTGTCCGGCCCCTCGCTCTGCCCCCGGCCGTTGATCACCGGCACGGAATGCCCCTGGGAACCGTTGCAATCATAGCCGTACCGCCCTTCGCCGAAGTAGTCGGCCGTATATTCCCCGCATCCCAGATCCGAGCACCATACTTCCCCCGCACCGTACAGGATAAAGTGCCCGAGGTCGTTATGATTGTGAGGCTCGTCATTTCGTCCTCCCTTGGCCGCGAACCCGTATCGCTCATGACCGGACGCGACCCGGGAAATGAGCCACTGGGCGTCTTCCAAATAATAGTCGGCCTCCCCCCACTCCTTTCCCGTTCTCCCGGGATCCAGCCAGATGAGGTTCCGCAGGGCCGGTGCCCAGCGGCTGCAATGATCCTCCCGATACCCCGCCGAAAGGGAGAGGGGCGGAGATTCGAACGCCTCATAGATTCCCGCTAAGTAGTGGGACAAGCCGGTCTGGACGGCAGCACGCGGCTGGGAATCGGAGAAGTTTGCGACCGCCCCGCCGCCAAGGAAGCATTTTTGCTGAAACAAAGCGATTTTCGAAACCTTTTCCTCCCGGAGCCAGTCGATCGCTCCCCGGCTGCGTTTGCGCAGCAGATCGGCATAATAAACGAAATAACCGAAGCCGTAATTCCAGTAGCCGAGACCCTCCAGACAAGCGCCATCCGCACCGAAGCCCTGAAGATAGCAAGCCATGCTCGCTTCTGTACGCTTCAGGATTTGGGTTAGCCGCTCCGAATCCTGCACGAGCAATAGCGCGGCCGAGCCGACAGAGCCCGCACACACGGCGGACCAATTGTGGGTCGCCGTCTCCCAACCGTGCATGTGATCCAGAAAGGGCTTGAACAGCCGCTCGTTCACTTCGTCAGCTATCCTTGAATGAAGCAGCGGTGGCAGCATATCTCCGAGCAGCAGACGGATTTCACTCAAGGCGAACCCGGTCTCGGCGCTGAACAAATCGATGGTCCCCCGGATTTTCTCCGCAGACGAGGCATCCACATGCGCGGGCAGGCACCACGTATATTCGTCGCATATTGCCCACAGGATGTCGTGCAGAGACGTCAAATAATCCTCCCGCTCCGGGTGAAGAAGCGACAGAAGCGCGAACGTGTTCATTCTCCGTCTGCGTTCGAAGTAAACCCGCTCATACTCGAGCCTCGTCCCCTGCCGTTCATACAACGCGAACAGCCCATAGGTCAGCTGGGGGATCGAATCCTGCGACAAGCGCACGCCTTCCTCTTCGATCTCCCGGAGCGCGCTCCGGTATGCCGGATGGCTCAGGACGCCTTGCCAGAAGCGTCGCTGATCTCCGCCCGGGTAATAGAGCCGCAGATCCGCCGGGGCCATCCCGCGAACGATAGAGCCAAGCTCCCGATTCTTCTCCATGTGTACCGTTCCCCCTCCAATTTTCGTCCAGCCTTCATCAAACGCTTAAAATGCTCAAAACAATCAAACGCTCAAGCGGCTCCGATACTCCACCGGGGTTACCCCGGCATGGGACTTAAACGTCTTCGCGAAATGGCTTACATTATCATAGCCGAGGCTCTCGCATATTTCCCCGACGGTATGGTCGGTGCGCAGCAACTGTTCCTTCGCGCGCTCCATCTTCATTCGGGTGACATACTCAATAAAGGTGATTCCCGTCTCCTTCCGGAACATCCGGCTGAAATAGCTTGGATTCAGGTGCAGGAAGCCCGCAACCTCATCAAGCGAGATCCGCTGGTCCAGCCGAAGGGACACGTACCTGCATGCCTCGGCGACCTCGGTTCTTCGGCTTCCTCCCCATCCTCTGCCGGCCTCGCGGGCCGTCGATGCGAGATACGCCTTCAGCCAGACATGCAGCTCGCTCAAAGCATCCATGTCCATCATCTCTTTATGCAGCGTATCGGCCGCATAGGTCTGCGGCATGGATGGCAGCAGATGGAGCCTCAGCTTCAGCTTGAGATCAAGCATGAGCTTAAGTAGCCAGTCCTTGACGGCTTCGGGAGCGTACTCGGCTTCGCGGATGCGCGAGATCCACCGGTCCGCCGGGTCCTCATCGCTCGGCCCGGCTTTGCCAAGCAGCATCTCCAGCAGTTCCCGGCTGGCCTGTTCATAGCAGTCGTACAGGCCGGAGGCGCTGCCCACTTTGGCGCCGCCTTGCTTCGGCTTGATTTTCTCGATCGTCCCGGGCTCCATATAAAACCGCTGATGCTCGCTGCCCAGCAGCTCCCCGAGGCCCAGCTTCAGCGACTGAGGGCTGTCGCAGCCGGTCCCGATGATGAAGGACATGCGGATCTTCAGGATCCGGAAGAGCGTGGACTGCACTTGTCTTAGACAGGCTCCGACCTCATCGTAAACGTTATGCCGGAGACCGGGGCGGTAGGAGAACAGCAACAGCGAGCATCTTGGGTCATACCGGATATGCACGGCCTCCGGCTTCAGACTCCCCAGCACCTCGCGCAGCACATTGCCAAGGGCGAAGTGGAGGGTCTGCTCCGAAGCGAAGCGCTGCTTGATCTGCCGCAGCTCCTCCAGATAGCCGATCACGGGAAGGCAGTGATCATTCCCCCGGAGCACGCCGAATTCCGACAGCTCATGCCGCCATTTTTCCGGGGACAGAAGCGGCTGTTGCACGAAATCCTTCATGCGCTGCTCCCGCCGCAGCTCCTGAGCTTCGGAAGCCAGATGCCGCATCCGGCTCTTCTCCCAGCCCTGCTCGGCTTCCTCATCCATCCCCTGCTTGAACCGCACAAGCAGCCGGGCGAGCTCGCTCGGGTCCAGCGTCTCCTTCAGCAGATAATCCTGGATGCTTAGCCGTATCGCTTGCTGCGCATAATGGAATTCGCTGTGGCAGGACAGAATGGCGATGCGCACATCCGGCTTCACCTCGCGAATCCGTTCCGACAGCTCCAATCCGTTCATCCTTGGCATGCCGATATCCGTGATCAGAATGTCCGGCGGCTGCGTCTTGGCAAACTCCCAGGCGCTTAATCCGTTGTCGTAGCTTCCCATCAGCCGGAGGCCCATTTCCTCCCACGATATCGTCTCCGACAGCAGCTCGATCACCGGATAATCATCATCGACCAGCATCACGTTATACATCGGCATTCCCTCTTTCCGGTATATACATTTCGATCACCGTCCCTTGACCCTCTTCGCTGTAAACAGCGCATTGAAACCCGGAACCAAACACCATCCGCATTCGTTCCATGACGTTGGACAGGCCGATGCCGGAAAAGCCGCTCCCCGGCGCATCCATGGGAGACGATGTGCGAAGCGCTTGAGAATCCGAATCCGAACCCGCATCCGAACCCCTATCCGAACCTGAACCGGCCATATCGCCACCGGCAGCGCCGGAAGAACTCGCAGTCACCGTACGATCTCCCGTCCCTGTCTGCCCTTGCCCTTGGAAGCCTTCAGGGACGACCGGACTCGGCCTGCCCCGTGCGGCATCTTCCGCATCAGCAATGGCGTCGCCCGCGCCGAGGCGCAAGCTGCGGGCGATCCGCTCCCGCACCGAAGGGTCCATGCCGGCACCGTCATCCTTCACGCGCAGGATGATGCCCCCCGGCTCCACCACAGCCGTGATCGAGATGACCCTTGCCCGCCGGTTCAGCCCGTGGATGAGCGCATTCTCCACGATCGGCTGCAGGAAGAAGCGGGGCACCTTCAGCAGCAGAGCCTCCGAAGCGATGTCAAGCTCCAGCCTGACCTCCTCCTTCTGTCGCAGATTCATAAGCGCCAGATAATGAGAGATCAGCTCAAGCTCTTCGTGGAGGGCGATCTCATCCTCCTGCCGGCTGATCGTCATCCGGAGCAGCATCGACAGCGAGCCGATCATTCTGGCGCTTTCCGGGTCCCCCCGCTTCATGACCTTCATCCGGATCGAATTCAGAACATTGAACAAAAAATGCGGATGAATCTGCGCCTGCAGCATTTTCAGCTCAGCCTTTCGTTTTCTCGATTGATTGTCGGATATTTCGAAAATCATGGTCTGGATGCGGCTCAGCATATCGTCAAACAGATGCCCCAGACGCCCGATTTCGTCGTTGCCCCGAACATGCGAGCGCACCTCCAGGTTTCCCCGCTGAACGGCAGCCGTAGCCTTGCCGAGCCGGACCAGCGGTTTCGTAAACGTACGTACAAGTCCGATCAGCAGCATGAGAAAAACCAGAAAGGAGCCCATTTGAAGCAGAAATGCGCGGCTAAAGATCGCATTGATATTAACGATCGCATCCTTATAAGGCTGCATCAGCACCAGCCGCCACCCGGCAAAGGGGATATCCTGCTCCACCATTAAATGCTTCTCGCCGTCCATCGGCATGATCGCGTAAGGAGCCGATCCGCTCCATTCCTCCACGTACGGGAACTTCGTACCGATACGTTCAGGATGATGGGAGGATACCACCATGCCGCTGCCATCCAGCATCAGCACGTCGCTCCCTTCGGATAGGGAGTCGAAGATCCGGCTGATTTGATCCTCCGTAAAGCTTACGATGACATACCCGTAGATATCCGAATCCGGAAGCCGGAGCGTTCGAACGACGGACAGCTGATACGGATGATCCATCCGGTCGGAGCGAAATACCGTCTCCTCGGGTCCAACCCAGAGCGACTCCAGCCCCTGAAGCCGGTGGATCCGGTCGAACCAGGGCTGGTCCATATAATCAAGCGGATTGTAATCGCTTACGGAATAGTTCATGTAATAGGCGCCGCTGGTCAGCAGCACCGTGACATAGCTGGGCTCGCCTACGACCGTCAAGCTTTCGATATGCTCCAGCACACGTCGGGATTCCACGAACCGATCGTATGGATCGGCCTCCTCATTGCCGGAGGCGACCTGTTTGAAATACGAGTTCAACGTGGAATTCACCTGAATGTAATTGGCGATATTCAGCTTGCTTGAGAGCAGATTCGTCACCGAGCCGCGGATCAGCTGGAGCGCGTCATTCGCATTCTGTACGGCCTGCTCCTTCAAAGCCTCCTTCGTCATCGCATTGTAGAGTATTAAGCTGACGAGTGCCGGCACCGCGATGCAGGCAACCGACGCCCAGATCAGCTTATGGCGGATGGAGCTCGGCACCCACCTCTTCAGCCGGGTCAACATGTCCTTCACCCCGAGATCCTCAAACTTTCTGTTGATGCCAAGAAGGGACGAAGATTTCGCCCCTTTGGTTTTTTCTGTCATTATATCAGATCATTTTTGGTTAGATTCGATAATTTTGTTCACACGTTCTTGGGAATTGCGGATCGTCTGATCGATATCCTGATTTCCGAGAATGAGCTTCTCGTACTCCTCGTTAATCGCCTCATAGACCTCGGCTTGATACGGAGCCGGCGGAACGATGGCGGAAGCCTTGGAAGCAACCAGGGTATCGATGAGCGATTTCTTGTCGACCTTCTCCGGACTTTTCGTTCCGGCGAGAATGGTGTCGATGATTTTCTCGACCTGCTCGCTCTTGACACCCTGCCATGCCGGAATGTTCTTGCCTTGGACAACCTGACCTTCGGTCGTGTACCAGCGGACGAACTTGTAAGCCTCCTCCTTATGCTTGGACTTGGCGGCAACAGCTACGTAGTCGGTCGTTACCGGCGTAAGTCCGGTCGGATCGCCCTCCTTGTTTTTCGGGAACGGGGCGACGGCGACCTCGAACTCAAGGGGCACTTTATCGGTTCCTCCGATCTCCGTGTTCATCCAGCTGCCGATCGTGATCATGCTCGCCGATTGATTGAAGAATTGGGTCCGGTAATTCAGCTTCTGCGAAATCATGTCTGTGTACGGCACGGAGGATTGATCCTCCTTCTCCATGCGCACCCGAAGCTCCAGCGTCTCGCGGAAGGTCGGGTTATCCAGATTGGAGGTGCCGTCGGCTTTCAAAAAGTCGGTGTCCTGCGGCTGGTTCGCCATTTTGAGCTTCAGAAACTCCAGCCATCCGCCGCCCTGCGGCCCGTGAAAATACGTTCCGTAACGCTTGGCAGAGCCCTCGCCTTGGGTCAGCTTTTTCGCGTAATCCGCATAGTCGTCCCAGGTCCAGTCGGTCGGAACGGCAAGCCCCGCCTCCTTAAGATGGTCCTTGTTCAGCAGCACGTACCACGGATTGAATTTACCGGGAAGCGCATACACTTTTCCATCCAGACGGGTGTCGACCTTGTAGTCCTCCTCCACGCTGAAGCCGTCCTTGGCGATATATTCATCCAGCGGCTCCGCCATCCCAAGCGCCACCCGCTGGGCATAACCGGCCGGGTCGCTGAACATGAGGATGTCCATCTGCGCCGACGATGCCGCTTCGAGATCCAGCTTCTTGAAGGCCTCCTGGGTGTCCCCCTTCTCGCTGAGCTGGACGAGCTCGATTGTCACGCCGGGCGTCTTCGCCTCGTACGCCGCCAGCGTCTCCTTCCAATTGTAAGCTTCCTCCGTGCCGTACGTATACAGTCTGAGATTGATCTTGCCGCCCTCTTGCCCGCTCTCTCCCTGCGCCGTTTGCTCCTTCGCGCCGCCGCACCCCGACAGCAGCCCGAGCAGCAGCGTGCCGGCCAGCAAGCCGGCTTGCCATTTCTTATTCAACATTCGATTGCAACCTCCCCATGTTTTCGATTGGATCCCGTGATGATGGGTCGTAGCTGTTGATCTATTGCAGGCCGGCCGATTCGGCCTTAGCCCTTGACGCCTCCTAAAGCAATGCCTTCAATGACGCTCTTCTGCCCGATGATGAACACGATGAGCAGCGGAAAAATCGCCGAGACCGCAGCGGCCATGATCAGGGAATAGAATTCGCCGCTTAATGACGTGAATTTCTGCATCGCCAGCGGAATGGTGAACAGCCCGTCGGTGCGCAGGAAAATCAGCGGATTCTGATAGTCGTTCCAAGTCCAGATAAACCGGAGAATGGCGTAGGTTGCAACGGCTGGCTTGACCAGCGGCAGCGCGATCGACCAGAAAATGCGCGGATGGCTGCCTCCGTCGATTTTCGCGGATTCGATAAACTCCTGGTGCACGCCCATGAAAAATTGCCGCAGCATAAACGTTCCCAGCACGCTAAAGCTGCCGAGCACGATCAGGCCGAAATGGTTATCGAACAGACCGATATTGCGGTACAAAATAAACTGCGGAATGAGGATTGCCTGACCCGGAATCATATAGGTGAAAAGTACGATCAGAAACAGCCATTTTCCTGCGGCGAACTGGATTTTCGAGAAGCCGTAGGCCGCCAGCGCCGACACCAGCGCCGAAATCGCGGTGGTCAGCAGGCTGACCTTGATCGAATTCCAGTAGTAGAGGTAGAACGGGTAATCGCCGAACCACACCTCCTTGTAATTTTCAATGGCGTTCCATTCCCTCGGGATCCATTGGATCGGGTAAACGAAGACGTCCTTTTCCACCTTGAAGGAAGTGATGAGCATCCAGACAAAAGGGAGCAGGAACAGGATGCTGACCGCGAACATGACCGCCGTCACGAACGCCTTGCGCCAGTCGGCCCGAAGTAGCGTGTGCATGGTTTCCTCCTCCTCTCTAGTAGTTGACCCATTTCTTCTGGGCCGCCCACTGCCCGAGCGTGATCAGCATGACGAAGCCGAACAGCACGGCCGCAATGGACGATGCATACCCAACCTTCAAATTCACAAACGCCGTGTCGTACAAATACCAGACCATCATCGTCGTCGATCCGATCGGCCCGCCCTGGGTCATGACAGCGATAATGTCGAACACCTTGAAGGTCGAGATGATTCCCGTTACCAGCAGGAAAAAGGATGTCGGCGACAACAGCGGCAGCGTAATCCGCCTGAATTTGGTCCATCCATTCGCCCCGTCAATCTCGGCAGCCTCGTACAGGTCCTTCGGTATGGATTGCAGGCCGGCAATGTAGATAATCAGATTGAACCCGATCGAGATCCACACCGAGATCATCATGATCGAGACGAGCGCATAGTTCGGATCGGCGATCCATTTGGGCGGGCTCGCGATGCCGATACTTCGCAGCACCTCGTTAATCGGACCGTAGGAAGGCTGGAACAGCACCTGCCACACGACCGCAACCGCGACGATGTTCGAAATGTACGGCATGAAGTAAGCGACCTTGAAGTATCCCTTCATGTACACATGCCGGTCGATCAGGATCGCAAGCGCCATGGAGATGATCATATAGATCGGGACCGTCAGCAGAAAGATCATGTTGTTTCGGATGGACTTTAAGAAGATATCATCCTCGAGCAGACTGCGGAAATTCTGCAGTCCGACCCACCGGATGCCGTCCCAGCCCTGCACGAAATTCCAATCGGCAAAACCGAGCACCAGCGTTGCGATAATCGGGAACAGGACCAGAATCATGACGCCGATCAGCATCGGACTGATAAAAACCATTCCCCATAGCTGCTCTCCCCGCCGGAGACTCCTTCCGAAGCCCCTGCGCCTGTTGGTGCCGGCCCTGTTGTTGCCGGCCTCGTGCAGGCCCGGAGGAGGCGAGCTTTTCATTGTGCGTGCCATGTCCGACCACCTCGATTGTTTCGGATGGTTTCAGTATAAAAAAAATACCGTCAACGCATTGACGGTATTTTGATCAGATTCCCTTTAATTTTTACCTTTGCTCCCCTTGCAGGAACTTCTCTTTAAACCATGAGGACGCCATGCCGACCTCGGACCGGCTCAGCTGATGGCCGCCGTTCTCCCAGTGCAGCTTCACGTCGGCGCCCGCTCCGCTCAGGAGCTCATTCAGATCCTCCGTCTCCTGCGGAGGACAGATCGGATCGCGCCGTCCTGCCGCAATGAACACCGGCACGCCGCTCAAATCCGGCAGCGTCTTATCGCGAAGCGGAACCATCGGGTGATGGAGGATTGCCCCTTGCAGTGCATCCCCCCGGTCGAAGAGCAGGCTGGCCGCGATATTCGCGCCATTGGAATACCCGATGGCCACGATCCGGCTGCGGTCGAATTCATACTTCTCCGCCGCCCAGTCCAGAAACGCATGCAGCTCCTGGGTCCGTTTTACGAGATCCTCCACATCAAAAACGCCTTCGGCCAGACGCCGGAAAAATCTCGGCATCCCGTTCTCCAGCACATTCCCGCGGACGCCCAGCACGTTCGAGGCCGGCGACACCATCTCGGCCAGCGGCAGCAAATCCTCCTCGTTTCCCCCGGTACCGTGCAGCAGCAGCAGGGTCGGCGCCTCGGCGGACGTGCCCTTCCGATAAATATGTTGATGCTCCATATGACAAATCTCCTTTCGGTCCATTCAGCTTATTTTCATAGAATACCCATAAAGCATTTACTAATTATCTTTAATTCAAGATTCTTTAATTAAATCATACCATGGATTTCATGAATTTCAAGTGCGAAATGGACTCGAGGAAGGTCAGGCTCCTACTGCATCCGGTACCGTACGCTGATTATCGTTCTCTTGAGGCTTCGCAGGCCTCCTTGATTCAATGGCTGCGATTCTTCTCTCCCCACTCGCATAATCCTTCCAATACCGGTAATAGCGTTTCCGCCTTAGCAGTAAGACTGTACTCGACTTTAGGCGGAACCTGAGGATACTCCTTCCGGTTCACCAACCCGTCCGCCTCCAGTTCCTTTAGCTGGGAGCTCAATGTTTTATAAGTAATCGCTCCTATTTGCCTTTTCAGATCATTGAACCGGACCGGTTGGTTTTCTGCCAAAAGGTAAATAATAACCATTTTCCATTTGCCGCCAATCACCGACAAGGTGTAACCAAATGGCGTGTCTTGAATATGCTTCACCTTGCCTTTATATTCAGCCATGCTCATCTTCACACTATCCTTTCGGGTAGTACCTATCATATTTGTGCGTACTACATTTTTATTTGTGCTCATTTTATACTTGCCTTACTTTGAAGTAAAGGAGATAAATACATGACTCAAAAAACCATTCGTCTGTTAATGCCGCAATGGCAAGGAGGCAATAACCCTAACTACTCTTTTGGAGCAGAGCTGCTTGCCTGGCTGGCTCCCGACAATGACCAGCCCCTTATTCATGTGCCTGTTCAAGCATATGATGGAACTCCGCTTGAGAAGGAGAACGGCATGCATGGAAGAACCCAGCTGCTCGAACAATTAAAATCCGCACAGCATCTCATTGATGCTCATAAACCGGATCGCATTGTCATGTTTGGCGGCGACTGTTTAGTGGAACAAGCCCCGTTTGCCTATTTAAACGAACGATATGGCGGCGAATTAGGTTTAATTTGGATCGATGCTCACTCTGATTTGGTTAATTACGTCGGGTACGATAACGGACATGCGCTGCCGCTCGGAAATCTTTTGGGAGAAGGAGATAAGGATTTCGCACAACATGTAAAAGTCCCGCTAAAGCCTGATCATGTCTTTATCGCCGGATTAGCGGCGCCTACAGAGCAAGAAGCGGAAGTGATTTCAGAGGCATTTCAAAGACTGGGAATAACTACTGCAGAAGCAGATACAGAGGTCATCCAACGATTAGGTATTCGAACGGCCAGTTCTGAAGAGTTAGCGAACAGTACGGAACCGATCAAAAAATGGATCAAAGAGCACGGCATTAAGCACCTGGCGATTCATCTTGATCTAGACGTGCTTGATCCAAAAGCATTTCGTTCTCTATTATTCGCAAATCCTGAAGATCCCTTTGATCTGTCTCCTGCCGGAACCATGCAACTGCCTCAACTGCTTAAACTATTGAAAGAGCTATCTGAGGAAACGGATGTCGTAGGACTAGGTATAACGGAGCATATGCCGTGGGACGCCATATATTTGAAAAATTTGCTTGGAGAAATACCTATTTTAAACAAGTGAACAAGCACATGCTCCATTACGGATCCATACGGGCTTCCAGTCCCTGAACGGCACCCTGCCGACTTAAAAAGGAAAAGAGGCCTTCCGAAATGGAAGGCCTCCCTTGTTGTATTCTCTATATGATTCCGTACGTGTTCCCCCGTAACAGAGACCATTATACCAGAAGATAAGAACTATGTCAGCGAGTGATTTGTCATTTCTCACAATTTTTTTACGATTTTATTAGTTAATCTTCCAGATCGATGGATGGTATAGCATATTTTTTCAGGATTATGCAAAATTTGATTCCAGCCGCTCCCGGGTACGATATATAGACGAATTAAACCGTTTCGCTCAATATATCGCTGATTGAAAGTCGCTCTTTTGGATTTTTGCATAATCCTCATTCAGAAAAATTGCAATCGTTTTGTTAAAGCCCCTTGCGGTACGGCGAATGCCTGCGCCCGCTTGAAGTTGTTCGGGGCACCCCGAACGATGGTCAGCGCCTTGTAATATTCAATAAACGGAAAGCCATAGGTTTCTCCGCGCGCATAGGCATATACATTCATGGCCTTGACCCATGTCTCGTAGGCTTCATCCGGAATATCGATAAACACCTCGGGATGAAAATCGTACGGATCCTCCCAGTTGTCGGCGTAGTACAAATGCTGCGCATAATGCGAAGGCAGCTCGCGCTCGATCGTCTTCAGGCCGGCATAAAAGCGGGCGTCCTCCACAATGTAATGCGTATTGGAATGATCTTTATGAATGCTCCCTTTCCAATGGGTAATGATGATATCCGGCTTCACTTCCCGGATGACATCGGCAACCTGGTACTTGACCTCCTCGTTGAGCGGAAGCTCTGCGTCCTTATAGGCAAGAAACCGGACATCGGCCCCGACGATATCAGCGAATTGGTGCGCCTCCTCTATCTTCTGCTTTGCATAATCTTCGGGAGTCATACGGGGATGCCCCTTTTCTCCAGGTGTCAGATGCAAAAATGTCGCTTTATGTCCTGCCTGCGTATATTTAGCAATAACCGCGCCTGCTGTCAGATCCATATCTCCCGCGTGACCGCCGATCGCCAGAATGTGGTGCTGGTTCGCTTCCGTCATCATAAGTCCTCCCCTTATCGTTCGCGTACGATCTAATGCAATGACTTGCTCATAATGTCAAACCGGCGTGTGATCTGAAATCCCGCTCTCCGATACAGATGCCCTGCCGGGCTTTGCTCGCCGGTCCACAAAAACCAGGCGCCGTGGAGTCCCTGCGCCCGCATTAGGGCCAGGCAGTCGTACAGCAGAATTTTTCCAAGCCCCTTGCCTTGCATGGAAGGATCGACGCCAAACGGGCCGAAGCGCTCGGCAACCCCTTCGTACCCGCCATGGAGGCAAAAACCGACCAGCTTCCCCCGGTCCCTCGCAATCAGAATCTGATCCAGCTTCAAGCGCTGAAGCAGCCCCTCGCGGATCGCCCGGCCCCAATCGGGATTAAATACGTCCGTGGCAAAAGAAATCAGCTCCACCAGATCGCTGTCGGAAGCCGCTCCAAACGTAAAGCCCTCGTTCTCGCGCTGCCGCTTCAGCTCCGCTACGTCCGGCGGTACGCGGAAATCGATGAGCGAGCGGTTCATTGCAGCCGCCGTGTAGTTTCTTGTGAACCCCGCCGCCTGCAGGAAGGCAAGTCCCTCGGGGTAGCTTTCACCGTCGATCCCCGGAACGATATAATTCGGCGCGTACGAGGAGAAGAACACCTTGCTGCGCCCATGACTGCGAAGAAACGCTTCCGCCTCCTCCAGCAGCCGCTTCGCAATGCCCTGCCTGCGCGACGAAGACGCGGTTCCGAAGAACGTGATCCATCCGTGTGCGGGTTCTAGCTCCGTGCCGATCATCGGCAGCCTTCTCCGCACGGCATACAGCGCACCGGTAATGGTTCCCTCCTCCTCAGCGACCCGCAGCCCCTCCGGATCAAAATTCGGATCGAGCAGGACCAGATTGCGGAACCGCAGCCGGGTAACCGGATCTCCCGTTAAGCAGGCATTCCACAGCGCTATAATCCCTTCCTCGTCTCCAGGCCGGTATGACCGATAAATGATGCCGCTCACCATGCACCGCCTCCATCCCTTAGGTATCATCTTATGAACACTTCATTGCCCAATAAGCAAGTATTTGCAGCACAGCGTAATGATTCAGTAACTGACTGCCCCTGACGA
The DNA here is from genome assembly GCF_017873605.1 of Paenibacillus lactis. Taxonomy (GTDB): domain Bacteria; phylum Bacillota; class Bacilli; order Paenibacillales; family Paenibacillaceae; genus Paenibacillus_AQ; species Paenibacillus_AQ lactis. The sequence goes on along the minus strand of NZ_JAGGKI010000023.1, from coordinate 57,671 downwards.
ATGCCGACCTAAGCACAATCCCGCTTGGTGTATTCGTTGAGCCAGCATACGAGGCTAATTCGGATCGCGAACTGCGCCGGTGATGGCGTTATGCACTTGGACCCGCAGCTCTTTGACGCTGCTGCTCCGTCCGCCGTACACCCGGTTGGTCAGCAGCACGACGGCAAGATCATACGCGGGGTCGATCCACAGGCTTGTACCGGTGAAGCCGGTATGGCCATAGGCGCGTTCGCTCATCCAATCGCCGGAGGCATCCATGCGGTCTCCCTTGAGGACCCAGCCAAGTCCGCGGTTCGCACCCGGAATCGCTGCCGTATGCGGCTTGATTGCCGTTCGCGCCGCAGCAAGTGACAGGATGCGTGCAGGCGACGATGCTCTTGCGGCAGGCGACTGGATGCGTGCCGATGACGATGCTCCTGCGGCAGCTGCACCTTCATCAGTCTGGCCACTTGGTGCAGGAACCGCCCCCTCAAGCAGCCACATATGGACATATCGCAGCAAATCCCCCGCCGTCGCGAATAGTCCGGTATGACCGCATACGCCGCCCAGCGCTCTCGCCTTCTCATCATGCACCACACCGCATAAATGGCCCTGGAATTCCTCGTCATACTCGGTCGCCGCGTACCGGCCGAGCTGCTCCAGGGATGGCGTTAAGGTGGAATCAAGCATGCCGAGCGGTTCAAATACCCGCTGTCTTACCGCCTGGTCCAGCGGCATCTGCAGCAGCTCCTCGGCGATGCGTCCGAGCGTCAGGTATCCCAAATCACTGTATACAACGCTCTTGCCTGGTTCGCTTGAGAGCGAGGAAGTCAGCACCGCGTCCCACATCTGCTCCCGGCTCCAGCCGTGGGAATGAAGATTCATATCCGCCGCAAGGCCCGAGGTATGCGTCAGCAGCTCGCCTACCGTAATCGCCATCTTACCGGAGGCTCCGAATGCCGGAACAATATCAGCCGCTTTCGTGCTAAGCGTAATCCTTCCCTCATCCACCAGCTGGAGAATCAGCGGAAGCGTGACCGCAACCTTCGTGATGGAGGCGCAGTCATATAACGTGTCCTTGTGGACAGCTGCTGGCTCGCCTTGCTTCGGATCCGGATCGGCAAACCCAGCCGCATAAAACCACGTCTCTCCGCGATGCAGCACGCCCAGTACAGCGCCGGGCATAATTCCTGCATCAATGGCCCGGTTTACGGCCGCGCAAGCGGCCTGAAGACCGTTCATGTCCAGCCCCAAACGCTCCGCGCCCTCGTTTCGATTCACAACGCAACCACTCCTTTCCGTCAATATGCTCTTTTTTTTGAACCATGCTCCCGACCTTTGTAATTCGAGCCCCTACTCCAGCTGTTGTAAACGCTTTACAAATCCATTATATGACTTGTGAAATTTTGTATCAACAAAATATATACAATATAAAATTTTATTTCGTGGCAATCATCGATTTTCATAAAAATGATATTTTTTTCATCAGAAAGGTTTGTTATATATTGACAGTTGAATTCGCTTTCATTAAAATATGGGTGAATATAACGCTCGCACAAAATAAGGGCCATGCATTCCTTAACCGTACACCCGGTATGGAACAACCCCGGTATCTCAATTCGAGAAGCCGGGGTTTTTTGTCGCCGGATTTCATAAGGAGGTGATGCAAATAACTGCGGACAAGCCGTACCACTTCTAACGATTACATAGGAGGTAGAGTATGAAGAAATTGATGAAAATGACAGCCGCGCTGTCCCTCGCGTTATCCCTGACGCTGGGAATGTTTACCCCTGCCCATGCAGCGCCGGATACCTCGGTATCCAATAAGCAGAACTTTAGCACCGACGTCATCTATCAAATTTTTACCGACCGGTTCTCGGACGGCAATCCAGCGAACAATCCGACCGGCGAGGCGTTTGACGGGACCTGCACGAATCTCCGATTGTACTGCGGAGGCGACTGGCAGGGGATCATCAACAAAATCAATGACGGCTACCTGACCGGAATGGGCGTTACGGCCATCTGGATTTCCCAGCCGGTTGAGAATATTTACAGCGTCATCAATTATTCCGGCGTCAACAATACGGCCTATCATGGCTACTGGGCGCGGGACTTCAAGAAGACGAATCCGGCATACGGCACGATTGCTGATTTCAAAAACCTGATTGCCGCTGCACATGCCAAGAACATTAAAGTGATTATCGACTTCGCCCCGAACCATACGTCTCCGGCCTCTTCCGATCAGCCATCCTTCGCGGAGAACGGGAAGCTGTACAATAACGGAACGCTGCTTGGGGGATACACGAACGATACCCAAAATCTGTTCCACCATAACGGCGGCACCGATTTTTCCACGACCGAGAACGGGATTTACAAAAATCTTTACGATCTCGCCGACCTGAACCATAACAACAGCACGGTAGACGTCTATTTGAAGGATGCCATCAAAATGTGGCTGGATCTCGGCATCGACGGCATCCGCATGGATGCGGTCAAGCATATGCCGTTCGGCTGGCAGAAGAGCTTTATGGCCACCGTCAACAACTACAAGCCGGTCTTCACCTTCGGCGAGTGGTTCCTCGGCGTCAACGAAGTCAGCCCGGAAAATCACAAGTTCGCCAACGAATCCGGCATGAGCCTGCTGGATTTCCGGTTTGCTCAAAAGGTTCGCCAGGTGTTCCGGGATAACACCGACAATATGTACGGCTTGAAATCGATGCTGGAGGGCTCCGCAGCCGATTATGCCCAGGTGGATGATCAAGTGACGTTCATCGATAACCATGACATGGAGCGGTTCCACAGCAGCAATGCAAACCGCCGGAAGCTGGAGCAGGCGCTGGCATTTACCCTGACCTCCCGCGGCGTCCCTGCCATCTATTACGGCACCGAGCAGTATATGTCAGGCGGGAACGACCCGGACAACCGGGCACGGATCCCTTCCTTCTCTACGACAACCACCGCCTATCAGGTGATCCAAAAGCTTGCTCCGCTGCGCAAATCCAATCCGGCGATCGCCTACGGATCGACGCAGGAGCGCTGGATTAACAATGACGTGCTGATTTATGAGCGCAAATTCGGCAATAATGTTGCGGTCATTGCCATCAACCGCAATCTGAGCACGCCGGCTTCCATCTCCGGCCTGGTCACTTCCCTGCCGCAGGGCAGCTACACCGATGTGCTGGGCGGCCTTCTGAACGGCAACACCTTAACCGTGGGCTCCGGCGGAGCCGCTTCGAACTTCACGCTCGCCGCCGGCGGCACAGCCGTATGGCAATATACAACGGCCACGACGACCCCAACCATCGGGCATGTCGGTCCGATGATGGCCAAGCCGGGCGCATTGATCACCATCGACGGACGCGGCTTCGGTGCCAGCAAAGGCACCGTCTACTTCGGAACGACGCCGGTAACGGGAGCAAACATTACGTCCTGGGAAGATACGCAGATTCAAGTAAAAATCCCTGCGGTTGCAGGCGGCATCTACAATATTAAAATCGCGAACGCCGCCGGAGTGTCGAGTAATGTCTACGACAATTTCGAAGTGCTGTCCGGCGATCAGGTTAGCGTCCGCTTTGTCGTTAACAATGCGACAACCTCCCTGGGGCAAAATGTGTTCCTGACAGGCAATGTCAGCGAGCTGGGCAACTGGGATCCGGCCAAAGCGATCGGCCCGATGTACAATCAGGTCGTTTACCAGTACCCGAACTGGTACTATGATGTCAGCGTACCGGCAGGAAAGACCATTGAATTCAAGTTCCTGAAAAAATCAGGCTCCACCGTCACTTGGGAAGGCGGAAGCAACCATACCTTTACCGCACCAACCAGCGGCACGGCAACCATTAATGTGAATTGGCAGCCGTAAGGGATTGAATTTATACAAAATAAAGCAACAGCAAGCGGCTCTGGAGATTTTCCGGAGCCGCTTTGCTTTTAGCTTGTTTCTACTTTGAGCAGCCTTGAGCCGGTGAAGTCCAGCTTCGACAGAAGCAAACGGAACCCTGCTGCAGACATAAGCGCTTCCCTGTACCTGGCCAAGCGCACGATGTAGTGGAGAGGACGACAAATCGATTCCGGAAAAGCGGAGCGGTCGCCTTTGTCTCCGATATTCCACCGTTAGCAAATTATATTCAGGAATATCGGGGACAACAGCGATTGGAGGAACCATATGTACTCGGAACGTACACCAAAACAAGCTCCGCTGGACTTCTTAGGGAACTGCACACGAAAACAAGCTCCGCAGGATGATATCGCGGAGCTTGTCTATTATCCCTCCCCAGCTTGAGCCGGTGAAGTCCAGCTTCAACAGAAGCAGACGGAACCTTGCTGCAGACATAAGTGCTTCCCTGTACCTGGCCAAGCGCACGATGTAGTGGAGAGGACAAATCGGTTCCGGAAAAGCGGAGCGGTCGCCTTTGTCTCCGATATTCCACCCTTGCGAGTTATATTTCAAGAATATCGGGGACAACAGCGATTGGAGGAACGATATGGACTCGGAACGCCTTTTCGTGCGCAAGATCCCCCAAAGGAAGCACTTTACACACCCAGAGTCGTCTGCTCGCAGAGCGAAACTTCAACCGTGCGCAAGACTCACGTTTTGAATTGCACCAACGACTGACGCAGCCGCTCAGACAGCTCCTCCAGCCTTCCGGACAGGGCGACCAGCTTCTCGCTCACCTTAAACTGCTCCGATGACATCGAGGCGACCTCTTCGGTAGCCGCGCTCGTCTCTTGCACGATAGCACTCGCCTCTGTAATGGAACCGGTCAGCGTATGCTGAGAATCCATCAGCTGCTCCACGGCCGAGGCGGAGCCAGCAATCTCCGCAAGCAGCACATCCATCTCCCGGCGCACATTAGCGAATACCTCTTGCGCTTGCTGCACGGAGTGCAGCTGCTCGTCAAACAGAGGCGATGCGGACCTTAGCGCATCCACTGAGCGCTGGACCTCTGCCTGGATTTCCAGGATCATCTTGCCGACCGTCTGAATGGATTCCTTCGACCGGTCCGCCAAGCTTCGAACTTCATTGGCAACGACCATGAATCCGCTGCCCGCGGCGCCGGCCCGGGCCGCCTCGATCGTTGCATTGATGGACAGGATATTGGTCTGATGCGTGATGTCCGACATCAGCTCCAATATTTTATGAATGGATGCGGTATTGGTCTGGAGTTTCTCCGCATTGTGCACGATGCTCCGATTTACCTGGTGGATTCTCTCCGACTGTCCCACGAGGCTATCCATATGGAGAGCACCGTCTCCCGTTACATCAAGGACGCGGTCAGCCGCCGACTTGATGATCCGATTCGATTCCGACACCCTATTCATCTGCATGCCAATATGCTCGGCCAGCTGATTTTCACGCTCCGCCTCCGCGGCGAGGTGTCCGCTGCCCTGAGCAATTTGCTCCATCGCTGCGGCAATTTCGCCGGCGGTGATCGAGGTTCCTCTGGACGCCTCGGCCAGCTCCCCGGCTGTCGCCAGCACTTCACGCGCGGAGACATGGGTCTGTTCGACGAGAGCCGAGATTTGCCCCATCATGCGGTTGAAGCCGTCGCCCAGGCGGCCGATCTCATCGGCCCGCTGAAAGTCGGTGCGGACCATCAGGTTCCCCTTCTCTCCTTCCTCCATTAGACTGCACAGCTGATTTAGAGGACGTCCGACCGTACGCATCATATAATAGCCAATCAGCACCGCAATGACGATCGCTGCTGCGATGACCCCAAGCGTGATGCTGAGCAGCTTGTCCGTAGCCTTTACGAAATCGCTGACCGGCGCGAATCCCACCATATACCAAGGAGCCGTTTTTAACGGCGTGTACACGACCATCTGCGCATCGCCGGTATAATAGGTCCCGCTTGCTTCCGCCCCTTGGGGAACCGTTATGGTTGAATGCTGCATGAGCTGTGAGAGATCCGCGTCATACACGATTCGGTTATCCGCCGCGACCATTCGCATCCGCCCATGTTCCCCGATCCTCAGGTTGGACAGCACCTCGCCGATCGCCTGCTCCTTAATATCTATCAGCAGCACGTACTGGGCATGAGGCTGCTGGAGATTTTTGAGAAGCCGCCCCATCGTCATTGAGGCCAGCTTCTCATTTCCCATGAACCCTTTCGCCTCTGCCGGGAACCAGACGGGTTCACCGTCTGCTTGAAGGATGCGGTCAATCTTGGTTTTTACCGTATCGGCCGACGATAAGCCGGAAATCCCCGTGGAATTATAAGAGCTCTGCACGGTCATAGCCGGCGAAATCAATCGCATGCCGACAAGCCGGCTGTCCGACGAAGCGAAGCCGTTCAGCTTCTCCCGAATCCGATTCTCCGCCTCGGTTTTGGCCCGGATGCCGACGTCCGGCGTGCTGACCGTAACCAGATCTTGGCGAAGCACCGTATCCAGCGCCCATTGCCGGGATACCCCTTCATATTGGGCCAACAGGAAATCAAGCTTGTCCGCCGCCTGCACCATTTGTCCCGACGTCGCCTCGGACACCTGATCCATGACCGTATCCTTTGCTATGGAATACGACAGCAGACCAAGCCCTGCGGACAGCGCAACGACGGTTGTAAAAAAAATGACGAACAGCTTCATGCCAACCGCTTTAAATTGAAAGCGCATTTTAACATTCATCGTTATGTACCCCCTGCACCCAAATTCATGCAAATGAGAATTTTGCAAAAATCCAAAGAGCAACTCCCATTCTGTAATATATGGAGCGTCGATTTTGCTCGCCCATCGAATACAACCGGAAGCGACGGAATCGATTTTTGCAGCATCCCAGAAATGAAAAAGAGACACAGCAAGCGTTAACCGGCTGTGTCTCTTCGCTGTGATCCCTCTAAAGTTTGCTTTTCTCTATCTAAAGCACGAATGGATGTAACGCTTATCATCTGGCTCTTTAGCTTTGGATCCAGCTTAACCTTTGCTCGCGCCTGCCGTCATGCCGTCAACCAGCAATCGCTGCAGGAAGATAAACAGGATCGTAATCGGCAATGCAATCAGAACCGAAGCCGCCGCGAACAGCGTAAAGTTACTGTCCTGGGTGGAGTTGACCAAATCCCATAGACCGACAGCCAGCGTCCAGTTCTCTTTCGTCCGCAGTACGAGACGGGCAAAGATGAAATCTACCCATGGTCCAACGAATAGCGTCAAGCTCATGTACGTAATCATCGGCTTCGACAGCGGCAGAATGATTTTGCGAAAAATCTGGAAGTTGGTCGCACCGTCGATTTTGGCCGCCTCATCCAAGCTGCGCGGAATCGTATCGAGGAAGCCTTTCATGATAAGCGTTCCTCCCAGCGGCGCCCCGGCCGCATACACGATAATCATCGCCGCATGCGTATTCAGCAGGTTCAAGGAGTTGAGCAGGATGTAGATTGCAATCATACTCATGAAGCCCGGGAACATGCCTAGCACGAGAATCGTGGACAGCGCGTTCTTACGGCCTTTGAACCGGAAACGGGAAACCGCATAACTCGTAAGCAGTACGAGGATCGTACCGATCACCATCGAGAAGAGTGCGATTTTGAGCGTATTCATATACCAGGTTTCGAACAGGAAGCTCTGGGACGTGAACAGCTCTTTGTAATGATCCAGCGTAAATCTTTCAGGAATCAGGGACTTGCTATAGAGCGACTTTCCGGGACGGAAAGAGGACAGAACAATCCAGAGCGCCGGGTAAATACAGCAGATCGCGATAATAACCAGCAAAATGTAGCTAGCCGTTAACCGGATCGCGTTTCTCATTTTAATTCCCATTATTGGATCATATCCTCCTCTTTAAATGATCTGGTTCGGCGATAGTTGTAAATCGAGAAGGTCGCGATAATCAGGAAGATAATGATCCCGATCGCCGACGCCATATTATATCGCTGCTGATCCAGTGTCAGCTTGTAGAGCCAGGTTACCAAGAGGTCCGTTGCTCCCGCATATTGATAGTCGCCCACCACCGGGTTCCCGTTGGTGAGGAGGAAAATCAGGTTGAAGTTGTTGATATTACCGGCGAACTGCGTAATGAGCACCGGTGCCGTCGAGAACAGAATCATCGGCAGCGTGATAATTTTGAATTTCTGGAAGCCGGATGCCCCGTCAACGTCAGCCGCCTCGTACAGGTCCTTCGGAATCGTTGTCAGCACGCTCATAACCAGCAGCATGGATACCGGAATGCCGACCCACATGTTAACGATGATGACGGTTACCTTCGCCCAGAACGGATCGGTCAGCCATGGAAGGCCGTCCATACCGAAATATCTTAAATACTGGTTAATCGGTCCGAATTGGCCGTTGAACATGTTGCGCATCACGAGCAAGGAGATCAGCTGCGGAATCGCATACGGAATGATCAGGATGACGCGCCACAGGCCTTTGAAGCGAATGCCTTTTTGCTGAATAAGCAGCGCTACCAGCACCCCGCCGAAATACGTGGTCACCGTGGCAAGCACCGCCCAAATGATCGTCCAGGTCAGTACTCCGAAGAAGGTGTGGCTCCACGTTTTTAAGGCAACGAGATTCGTAAAGGTTTTAAAGCCTACCCAGTCTACCAGATTGGCAGGCGGCAGATTGTTCGGTGCGGAATAGTTCGTGAATGCCAGCAAAATCATGAATATGATCGGCATGATCGTAAAGAACATGATACCGATAGCCGGCAAGGTCAGAAACGACTGCGCAAATTTGATTTCAAAAATATAGTTAAGGGTTTGTTTAAAGTTATTGGGTGCGATCCCCATGTCCCTTTGTTTTCCAGCGTTATATGCGTTCTTGATATTGGCATAGTATCCAACAAGGAATACGGCCAGCATCATGACTGTAATTAGACCTTCAATCAACAGATTGATGGAGTGGTCGCCTGCTACCATTTGGGTTAATCCGTTAACCTTCGCTAAATGGCTTCCCTGGTCCCCCAGCGTTGCCATGCCCCAGATTGCGTCTCCGAGGTTATTGATAAAGTAATACAAGCTGAATACGCCTACGATAAGCAAAAGAATGCCTTTAATCCATTGACGATTGTAAAGCTGACCCAGACCCATGCATATAGCTGACAGTACAGCCGCTATCGTACGATGTTGACGCATGCTCCCTCCAATCTCCTCTACCGTATAATCGAGGAATCACCCGCCGACCATCGGCGGGTGAACTTCTTCATCTTTTTCGTGTTATGAAGCTGTATGTCCCTTACTCGCCGCCTCCGCCGCTGTTCAGGTCCTTAACTTGGTTTACGGCTTTATCAAGCGTTTCTTTAATGTCTTTATCGTTATCCCAAATTTCAGACAGGGCAGCGCCTACAGGAGACCATACGTTAGCCATTTCCGGTACGGAAGGCATTGGCTGGGAAGACTTGAACTGCTCCGTGAATGCCGATACGTACTCGTCATTCTTGATTTGGTCATCTTCTTGCGCTTCGATGTTCGTTGGAACCGAGCCTACCAGGGCGCTCAGTTTCAGCTGAGCTTCTTTCGTCGTTGCAAAATCAGCGAACAATCTTGCAGCTTGCGGATATTTCGTGAACGAGCTTACATACCAAGCTTTGATACCGGAGAACGATACGGCAGGCTGTCCGCCGATGGCCGGGATTGGAGCTACGCCGAGCTTGTCGCCGAGCGCTTCTTTATATCCGCCAAGCTCCCATGGTCCGTTGATATCCATTGCCAGATCGCCGGAAGTGAACAATCCGCGCTTGATATCAGGCGTGATGTCGCCGGATTTAACCGGAAGGATTTCTTTCAGGCTAGCATAGACTTCCATACTCTTTATGGCACCCTCGTTGTTCAGACCGATGTCATTGACGTCCGTGCCACCGCTTCCAAAGATGTAACCGCCGTTGGATGCGAGGAATGGATAAGCAAAGTACAAGTTACCGGTTTCAAACATGAAGCCGTATTTATTCTTGTTCTTGTCTGTGAAGGTTTTGCTGAACTCGATGACTTCTTCCATCGTTGTAGGAACTTCCTTCACCAGATCCTTGTTATAGTACATCAGGTAAGTTTCAGCCGCACGCGGGTATCCGTACAGCACGCCGTCGTAGCTGACACCTTGGATCGCTGCTTCCGTGTTGCTGCTCTTTGTTTTTTCCTCGAATACGTCGTTTGGCAGAACCAGGTTCGTCGTAACGGCTTTACCCAGGTTGTCGTGCGGGAACAATACGATGTCCGCAGCCAGTCCGGATGGTCCGTCCTGCGCAAGCTTGGTTACTTGGTCGGTTGGGGACAATTCTTCGATCGTAACTTCTACGCCGTACTTCTCGGTAAATTCCTTGGCAATCTCATCCGTATAGGCTCTTTCGTCACGGCTCTCCCATACGATCAGCTTCGCGCCTTCTTCGGGCTTCAGTTCTACGGTTTCTGTATTTTCAGCCGGCGTCTCTGTCGCAGGCGGGTTCTCTGCAGGCGCTTCCGCAGCCGGAGTACCCGAGTTTCCTCCGCATGCCGTAATGGAGAATGCCAGCGTGAAGGTTGCAGCCAGCGTCAGAATTTTCTTCATCTTCATTCCATGATTACCCCTCTCAATAATGATCAGAAATGTTGGAAATCTGCGCAAACGATTTCAGAAAATTTTCAGCCTCTCTTTTTCTATGTAACGTTTGGCGAGAAACCAAGGAAAAATTCCGGTGAGAAAGCGCTTCATCCACTGTAGACATCATACAACATTTCGGATTGATTGCAAAAACGTTTGCACAGATCGTTTATCCCCGATTTTCGGCCAAAATCCTATATTATCTCGCTTATTCACCCTATATCGTAGGTTATCGTAAAAATATGTGCGCAAGATCCTGTGCAATTCAGTCATTTTGCTCTCCAAATCGGACAAGTTCGCCCGGAAAATGCTTCATTGTTGTACAAACGTTTGCACATAAAGTTCTGCCTTCTCTTTCACTGATAGAATCAACCCTAAACACCATAGATGCTGGCCTTTCACTCACTGCCTGCATGCTGTCGATAGGACAGCGAATTGCCGATGCAATTGCGAGGTCCTGAAACAACTAACCCGGGTGCGGGTGCACTCGGGTTTCGGAAGCTTTTTATACTAATCAAAAACTAAAAGCAGGAATGGGACAAGGCTACAACCAATCTCTTTTTTCAACAACCCGCTTCCCAGATAACAGATACACGATACCTGTTAATAACACAATAGTCCATAAGCTATAAAGCTCAACTCTTGGCGCGTAAATCGCATCTTGCGGCATCATGACATAGTAGGGGATGGTGAACGGAAGCCAGGCCCCTATTGCAGAATGAAAACCGGTCAGCACGATATTCGGTACGACATAACCTAATGACATGGCCAGCGCAGCTCCAAAATTGCGAACCCTGATTGCGACCATAAGCTGTAATGCAGCGAGCGGGAACACGCTGATCCATCCTCCGATGCCCGAATACAGCAAGGTATCCCACGGAGGCTCTCCCGGGGCTTTAACAAAATAACCCGCTGAAAAATAACCGAGCATAAATACAATTTGCACCATACCAAGAATTCCGAGCAACAACATAAATTTCGCCATAAAAATCTTGCCCCGAGGGACCGGCAAACTCATCGTTATCTTCCAGCCTCCATCCCTATGCTCGTAAACGCACAATAAGGAGGCCACAATCCCGCTATACAAAGGATAGAAAAACATAGAGTGCAAATTGACGCTGTGTATATAGAGCGTGGACCAGCTTGGCGAAAAAAAATCTTTCAGGCTTTGAAGCTGCATCGCCCCCATCGCGGAGTTGATCAGCGTATCCAAGACGATGAGCAACCCTATGACCCTCCATTGGAGCTTCATTCCTTCGGTTCGTATCAGCATTCTCATGATCCGGCAGCCCCCTATCCATATTCTCTTCTGGCAAACAGAAGAGCACCCAACACCGATACCATCATTCCTATTCCAATTGAGATTGCAATCCACTGCATATGACCCGGGATAAGCGGGCTGGATAATGCCGGATACGACCAGGGAAGGATTTTAATCATGAAGGAATCACTTCGTGCTAAAAACAAACTGGAAATGGAACCGAATATTCCTAGAGCCAGTGGTAACGCCTGATTGGAAAACAAGGTGGACAGCCAGAGCTGAATAGCCATCATCGGCAGTGTCGACAACCATGCGAATAGCGGCTGCAATATCATCATTCCCCACGGTATGGGCTCATTGGAGTAGAGTATCCAGACCACGCACATCCCAATGATCGTGATGATTACGGCACATAATTGCAAAATGAAGATCCATGCCAGTTTTGCAAGATATACAGAACCTTTCGGAACAGGCATCGCGAGAAGCTGCTTCCATGCCTTGGTTTCGTGCTCGGTACCAGCCATAATACTGGCTAAAAGCGTTATGCCTAGTAGAAAAACAAACGATAAAAACATGTACATGACTGCAAAGCCGGCGTAGATGCCCCCGGGGCCTTGTCGGAAATAAAGATACCACTCCAGGGCCGTCATACTAATCAGAATCATGCCTTGGATACCAGGTATCCATCGGCACAATCGCTTCAGCTTTAATCCCTCAGCACGCATCAGCTCCAGCATCATAAGCTGTTCTCCTGACCGGTTAATTCCAGAAAGATTTCCTCAAGGGTCTTCTTCTTCTCCATTACCCGATAGACATCAAATTGCCGGTTAACAAGGAAGCGAATCATCTCCGCCGATTGCGACCGGTTGGTCATAGAGGTTCGGATCTGGCCTGCTGCGATTTCCGGCTCCGCATCCCATCCATGGTCATGTAGAACCGCTGCAGCTTCCAGTGGACGATCCGTCTCAATCCATACATAAGGCTTACTTCGAGCCGTTAATTCCTGAAGCGGTCCTTGAAAAATCAATTCCCCCTGGTTAATAATTCCCACCCAGGTTGCGACCTGCTCAATTTCGCTTAATAAATGGCTAGAGAGCAACACTGTTATGTCAAATTCGCGAGGAAGTCTTGTAATGAGCTCCCGAACTTCCTGAATGCCTGATGGATCGAGCCCGTTCGTCGGTTCATCTAGAATCAATACTTTGGGGTTAGCAATCAGCGCCATCGCAATCCCGAGCCGCTGTTTCATGCCAAGTGAATAACTTCGGACCGGTTGATGAGCTGCCTGACTAAGCCTCACCCATTCAAGCACCTCTTGAATCCTGGATTCCTGTATGCCGTGGATTAGGGCCATAATCTTTAAATTTTTGTATCCAGATAGATGGCATAGTAGGACGGAGATTCTACGAGAGAACCGACATCTTTTAAAATGTCCATGCGGTTTTCCTTCAGATCCTTATCAAGGATACGAATTGTCCCGGATGTCGAGCGGATCAGCCCCAAGAGCATCCGAATCGTGGTTGTCTTACCGGCCCCATTGGGACCCAAAAATCCATAGATCTCCCGCTTGGGGACCTTCAAATTGATCTGCTTGACCGGTTCCCTCTCCCCGAATCGCCGAGTCAACTGATGTGTATCGATTGCATATTCGTTCATATTAATTCCTCCTGCTTGGCATCGCTAACAATTCGAGTTTAGCAACGGGGAATAAACAGCAGGTAAACATAAAATGAACGATAGGATAATTCAGAGACTGATCGGTATTAAAATTTCCACGCGCGTACCCTTGCCTTCAGCCGATAGAATGTTCATTCGACCAGAATGAGCTTCGACAAAAGCTTTTGCTATCGCTATTCCTTTACCCGAATGATTTAGAATGTGTCTTAATTTCGTTTCTTCGATTCCGATGCCATCGTCCTCGATCATAATGCAACAATAGTTTTTCTTTACGGAAATATTGCATTGAACCTCGGTGCCGGGGGGATTATGGATCACCGCGTTCATGATTACATTTTGAAGAGCTCTGCCTAACAGTCTGCTGTCAAAATCCATGCTGCACCCATTCTTTTCAGTATGAAACGTAAAGGAGGTTTGCTCGGCTAACGGATAGTTAGCGATATCGATCATCAACTCGCGCAGAAAATCGACCACATCATCTATCTTTTTATTCATAGGGAACTGTTCGACAGACCACCGGCCCGCCTGGTTCAAGTCATGGATGAGCTGCTTCATTTCCGCTGTTTTGCCGCTGATCTGCCTGCTAAAATTCTGCTTTTCTTTATCGGACCATACATAATCGTCAGCCGTGAGCATATGAGCATAGCCTTCGATATAGGACAATGGCGTCTTAAGATCATGGCTAATAGCCGCGATCCATTCCTGCTTCTTGGCCTCCAAATTCAGTCGTTCGGTCTCGCTGCGCTGCAGTTGGTTCGATAATAAATGCATTCGATCAAATAATTCTTTATATAGGACATAAGGATAACGATAATGGTTATGTTGTAGCGAGCCATCGGAGCCATTGAAGCCATCGTGGCTATCGTAAATATCGTAGCCAACGGAGCCGTCAGAACCCTTGGTGTAATCGGTGCCTCCGGAGACATCGGGGCCATCGTGGCTATCTGTGCCATCCAAGCCGCGATCACCCTTCGGCTGGCGGAAGTGTTCCAGCGGTAGGCTGTAGTTCCCCTCAGATAATCGGTTGATCCAGCGGATTAAATAGGTGAGCGGTTTGCCCACGCACCAACCGAAAGCAATGAAAAAAATAACCGTCAGCGTAAATCCTGTAACAACTAAAAAAGTTTTCATTGAAATCGCGCCCTGGGGATTCATCCAATCCAGAAGATATATATATATCACTGCGCATAAAATAAAACTTAAGATAGACATTATCACCAACATGAGGGTTACCTTGATAAAGCGAATAGCCATTCTCACCATCGGATTCATTCTTGTTCCTTCCTCGGGGCCAGCATTTTGTAGCCAAGTCCCCGGACATTAACAAGAAACCGGGGGTTTCCGGGATCGGGTTCCATCCTTTTACGCAGCCGGAAAATATGGATGACCACAGTTTTCTCATCCCCAAGGTAGGGCTCGTTCCACACCGATTCGTATAATTGGCGCGTACTGAAGATCCGGTTGGGATGACGGCACAGGAATACAAGCAGTTCCCATTCGCGTGCCGGGCACTCCACTTCCTTGCCATTTACGATCAGCTCCCCTGCCTCAAGATCCAAACGAAAATATCCAAAATCGAGTTGGGTTATCCGTGACTGGGCAGACCGCTCCTGTTTTAATTTATATTTCAGGCGGGCTTTGATGCGGGCAACGACCTCGAGCGGATTGAACGGCTTCGTCATATAATCGTCTCCCCCGATGCCAAACCCCATCAGCTTATCCAAATCGGTATCCCTGGCGGTAAGAAAAAGAATCGGCGCTTCGGTAATTTTGCGGATTTTTCGGCACACCTCGAATCCGTCTTCATCCGGGAGCATAACATCCAGTATGATCACATCCGGATCAAGCTCCTTTAGCAAGCGCATGGCTTCCTCGCCAGTCCCGGCACTCCTGACAAACCGAAAGCCTTCCTTCTTGAGCACGGCAGTCAACATATCGCATAACCCTTGCTCATCGTCTACAAGCAGAACAGAAATGTTATCCATCGCATTAGTCTCCATGTGATTTGAAATTTCCACAAACTGTTATCTGTATTATATAACAGCCTCGTCGCCAACGCCCCGAATCCCTACAATCACTCTTCTATCACCTCTTCCATCCCTCTAGCGCCCCTGTGCTCATCATTCTACGATCCACGATATTCCATCATGAACTCTCTATGATCACTATACGGTCCGGCTTTGTTTCCTCCGGGATCTCACTATGATCCCTCTCCCATTCTTCTAGCATTTCTCTGCTATTCTCCTAACATCCATCTGACCGCCCCCTCTCATCCTATCGATATAAAATTAACTTTAGGTAAACAAAGGCTGAACAAAGGGTAAATGATGCTTGATTATTCCATCGCAGCCTCGTCACGCGATCCCCTCTAACGACGCATAAATCAGTACCGCCTACATACAAAAGGAGCCTTCGCGATGAAGACTCCCTTGTTTGTAACCCTGTATTTTTTATAAGCCTTAAAAAGATCTTAGAATCTTAGACCAACGCCTTCAGCGCGATATCCGTCCGGTTATGCTTCCCCTCGAACGCAATCGACTCCGCCCGAGCATAAGCCTTCGCCCGAGCGGCAGCGATATCCGCTCCAAGACCGACCACGCCGAGCACACGCCCGCCATTCGTTCTCCAGGTTCCATCGGCATCGCGGGAGGTTCCTGCGTGAAATACAATCGTCGCTTCCTGCTCATCCTCCAGGCCGGAGATTGCAATGCCTTTCGGATAGGATGCAGGATATCCGCCGGAAGCCAGGATGACGCATACCGCTGCGTCTTTGCTCCATTCGAGCTCCAGATCCGCAAGCTTTCCGTTCACGGTTGCAAGGAACACCTCGAGCAAATCCGTTTGGAGGCGAGGCAGCACGACCTGGGTCTCCGGATCGCCGAATCTTGCATTGAACTCGATCGTTTTCGGCTTGCCGTCCGGCGTAATCATCAAGCCGGCAAACAATACGCCGCGGAACGGACGACCCTCGGCTACCATCGCTTTCGCCGTCGGCTTGATGATCGTTTCGACCGCTTCCTCGATGATGGAAGGATCGATATGCGGCAGCGGGGAATAGGTCCCCATGCCCCCGGTATTCGGTCCTTGGTCGCCGTCATATACCGGCTTATGATCTTGGGCGGCAGACATCGGTTTGACGGTTTCCCCGTCGACAAAAGCCAAAATCGACATCTCCTGGCCCTCAAGAAACTCCTCGATCACGACCCGGCTGCCAGCTTCCCCGAACACCTTGGATTGCATAATGTCGCTGAGCGCCTTCTCCGCTTCTTCCAGCGTCCGTGCCACGGTTACGCCTTTGCCGGCTGCGAGCCCGTCGGCTTTCACCACAATCGGCGCCCCTTGGCGGCGCAGGTAGACCAGCGCCTCCTCGTAGTCGTCGAATTTCGCATAAGCTGCCGTCGGAATGCCGTACTTATGAAGCAGATCCTTCATGAACGTCTTGCTGCCCTCGATTTCAGCGGCGTTTTTGCGCGGACCGAATACCGGGATGCCCGTGCTGTCAAACGCATCCACGATGCCGTCCGCCAGCGGGTCGTCCGGTCCTACCACAACGAGACCCACCTGCTTCTCCACCGCAAAAGCCGTCAGCTTGTCAAACTCCGAAACAGCGATCGGCACGCACTCGGCCAACTGGCCGATTCCTGCATTGCCGGGCGCGCAATAAATCTTGCCTGCCTTCGGGCTCTTCGCCAGTGCCCATACGATGGCATGCTCCCTGCCGCCGCCGCCGATGACCAGAATATCCATGCTACCCCTCCTCATATTCCTATCCATTTTGGAAAAGCCCCTATCGGTTCACTGGGTAAATCGTCTACTCCGCACGAGTCCGTATCATCTACTACGGTATCGTTATCCCACACAAGTTCGTATCATTTCACTCCGTAAATCGTTTATCCCACAAATGATGTGAGAACCCGAGCAGCGATGGGCCCGGGCTCCTGGTGTTATTAATGTTTGAAGTGTCTTACGCCGGTGAATACCATCGCGATGCCATGCTCGTTTGCAGCCTTGATGGACTCCTCATCCTTAATGGAGCCGCCCGGCTGAATGATGGCGGTAATTCCTGCTTTCGCGGCCAGTTCAACCGTATCTCCCATCGGGAAGAACGCATCCGATGCCAGGACAGCGCCCTTTGCTTTCTCGCCTGCCTGCTCAACCGCAATGCGCGCCGAGCCTACGCGGTTCATTTGTCCTGCGCCGACGCCCACGGTCATATCGTCTGCCGCCAATACGATGGCGTTGGACTTCACGTGCTTTACGACCTTCCATCCGAAGAGCAGCTGCTTCAGCTCCGCTTCGGTCGGCTCGCGGTCGGTCACAACCTTCAGGTCAACCGGATCCAGGGAATGCACGTCGCTCTCCTGAACGATCATGCCGCCTTCAATCGTCGTAACGGCGAGCGTGCTTTGACGCTCCTTCGCCGAACCGAACTCGCCCATTTTCAGCAGGCGGATGTTTTTCTTCTTCGTCAGAATTTCGAGCGCTTCCGGCGTAAAATCCGGGGCCAGGATAATTTCAAGGAAAATTTCCTTAAGCAGCTCGGCCGTAGGCGCATCGATCGTCCGGTTCGCGGCTACGATCCCGCCGAAGATGGAGGTTGGGTCCGCGTCGTACGCTTTTTTGTAAGCTTCCAATACATTTGCGCCAATTCCGACGCCGCACGGATTCATGTGCTTCACGGCAACGACCGCAGGCTCGTCGAATTCCTTAACGATCTGCAGCGCGGCGTTCGCGTCATTGATGTTATTGTAGGACAGCTCCTTGCCGTGCAGCTGCTCGGCTGTCGTAAGCGTACCGGCAGGTGCCAGCGGCTTGCGGTAAAATGCCGCCTTTTGATGGGGATTTTCGCCGTAACGAAGATCCTGGATTTTTTCATAAGTGACGCTGAAGCGTTCAGGGAGCGGATCGCCGGTTACGTTCGACAAATATTCGGAGATTAATGTGTCGTAAGCGGCCGTGTGGCGGAACACCTTGGCTGCAAGCCGTTTGCGTGTTTCCAATGTCGTATCTCCGCCTGCACGGACCTCCTCGATCACCTGGCCGTAGTCCGCTGCGTCGACAACAACGCTTACGAATGCATGGTTTTTCGCAGCCGAGCGCAGCATCGTCGGTCCGCCAATGTCGATATTCTCGATGGCATCCTCATACTCGACATCCGGCTTGGCAATCGTCTCCTGGAACGGATACAGATTCACGACCACGAGGTCAATGTAATCCAGGCCCAGCTCCTTCATCTGACGCTGATGATCTTCACTGTCGCGAATCGCGAGCAGCCCGCTGTGCACCGCAGGATGGAGCGTCTTTACGCGGCCGTCTAAAATTTCAGGGAAGCCTGTCACATCCGAAATGCCGATGACAGGAACGCCTTCTTTGGCGAGCAGACTCTTGGTTCCTCCTGTCGAAATAATCTCTACACCCAATGAAGACAACTCACGGCAAAATTCCACGATGCCGGTTTTATCCGAAACGCTGACCAATGCTCTTTTGATACCCACGTCCATACCCCCTCATTTGAATGAAAAAAACTCTTACCTTACGACATCCGCCATCTTGCGAGAAACTGCTCAATCCCTTTTTCCCCTTGAAAAAGGGATCGTCCGTCGCATCCTAGCCGCACTGCGACTTCGGCTCAACAAATACTTAAAAGGGTCTTGTGTGCGGTTTTCGGTGCCTTTTCGACTCAACAAGTGCCTAAAAGGGACTTGTTGGCGGCTTTCGGCTCCTTTTCGGCCCAACAAGTACTTAAAAGGGTCTTGTTGGCGGCTACTCTTCACCTCGCCCCGCTGCGCGGTCCGAGAAATGCCTGTCCTACTCAACACAACGTTTTCTGTCGCCTCGTTCTGCAAAAACGGCCTGTCTTGAATCCGAAGATGCTGTCGATACACGATAATTCCAAATTATTTCCCGAGAAATATCGAACATGTCGATTGGCTGTGCAAGCTTGTCCTCTTTTAGAAGAAAACCGCCCGGAAATAATCCATCCATATCCGTCAGCACTCGCGTTAAAGGAACAAATCATCGGCATCGAACCTGCACGAACCTGTAGCGAGCCTACAGCGAACCTGCCAGAATACCAACATACTAGATTTACTAGCCCTAAGTTAGATTTTACGCAACCTAATGTTCGACTTCCTGTACTTTATCAGCTATAGTCACATGCCGCCCGTTCAGCGAAACCCGGCCCTCGGCGAACCACGATACGACTTCATAATACAGCTTCTGTTCGACCTCATGGATCCGTTCCGCCAGCGCAGCCGCGTCATCGCCTTCCCGTACTTCGACAGCCCGCTGGGCAATGACGGGACCTGTATCCATGCCTCCGTCTACAAAATGCACGGTTACCCCCGTCATCTTCACGCCGTACTCGATTGCCTGGCCGATGGCATCCTTGCCAGGGAAAGCCGGCAGCAGGGACGGATGGATATTGACGATTCGCCCGCTGTACGTTTCGACAAACGATGGACTGAGCAGCCGCATGTATCCGGCAAGCACGAGCAAATCCACGTCCCGGCGGTCCAGCTCCGTCACAATTTCGCGCTCATACGCTTCCTTCGAGGCATAAGCTTTCGGTTGAAAAACAAACACGTCAACATCCGCTGCCTTCGCCAGCTCTACGACGGGAGCCTCCGGCTTGTCGCAGACTAGCAGCCGGATTTCCGCTCCCAGCAAGCCCTTTCGCTGAGCCTCCACCAAAGCCTGAAAATTACTGCCTCTCCCGGAAGCGAATACCGCAATCCGATTGGCCTTCATTACACTTTAGCCCCCGTAAAGGTGACGACACGCTCGCCTTCCGTAACGCGGCCGATCACGTAAGGCTCTTCACCCGCCGAGCGGAGATACGCCAGCGCTTGATCCGCATCGCTCTCGTTCACGACAAGAACCATGCCGATCCCCATATTGAATGTCGTAAACATGTCTTTATTGGAGATGCTGCCCTTCTCCTGCATCAGCTTGAAGATCGGCAGAATCGGCCAGGTTCCGTACTCAATGTCGACATTGACGCCATCCGGCAGCATACGCGGAATGTTCTCGATGAATCCGCCGCCCGTAATATGTGCCATGCCCTTCACTTCGATCTCTTTCAGCAAGCCCAGCAGCGGTTTGACGTAGATTTTGGTCGGTGCCAGCAGCACGTCGCCAAGGCGTCCCCCCAATTCGGGAATCTCCTGCTGCAGCGAGTACCCGGAATCCTCCAGAAGCAGCTTCCGCACGAGCGAGAACCCATTGCTGTGCACCCCGCTGGAAGCCAGGCCGATCACGGTATCGCCCGCCGCGATATTCGAGCCGTTAATCATTTTGGGCTTGTCGACAATGCCCACCGTGAAGCCGGCAATGTCATACTCCCCCTCGCTGTACATGCCCGGCATTTCCGCCGTCTCCCCGCCGATCAGGGAGCAGCCGGCTTGGTTGCAGCCATCGGCAATGCCTTTGACGATCGATTCGATTTTGGCAGGAATCACCTTATCGCAGGCCAAATAGTCGAGAAAAAAGAGCGGTTCCGCGCCTTGCACCACAATGTCGTTCACGCACATGGCTACCGCATCGATTCCGATGGTGTCATGCTGGTCCATCGCGAATGCAAGCTTCAGCTTCGTGCCAACGCCATCGGTGCCCGAGACGAGTACCGGCTCTTCATATTGTTCTTTATTCAGCTTGAACAGGGCGCCGAAACCGCCGAGATCCGTCATGACTTCAGGTCTGAATGTCGTTTTGACATGCTTTTTCATCCGCTCTACCGCTTCGTTGCCTGCTGCGATATCTACGCCTGCTTGTTTGTAAGTATCCGACACGCGTCTAACACTCCTTTTCATTTAAAAGAAAGAATCAGTGCACTAATCATTTATGGCCTTAATCAATCATCCGCTAAACGGTGCAACACAACAGCCAAATACGGAGATAAGTCCTGTTCGCCATTCCCCTTGGTCTCAAGTCCCTGCGTCGATACTCAATAGGAATGACGTGACGTATCTTGGGCCTCATACCAGGTATCTCCATGGTTTTGTACGAAAAGTCGGCTCATGAGGTCCCGCTTCCCGAGAACGCCACTAAGAAAGAAAAGACAGGAGGAAGATAGGATTGTTATCGTTGGCCATGAAGGCTAGTGACGCCCCCCTTAGCAACCGCAGTCTGAACACTTAGCTCATAGCTCATAGCTCATAGCTCATAGCTCATAGCACTTGGCCCAAGACTGAGCACTGAGCACTGAGCACTGAGCTCACAGCACTCTAGCTCATAGCACTTAACTCAGCACTTAGTACTTAGCAGCTAACCCTTAACAGCTGCAGCCCATCTTCTCTTCCCCGTCAAAATCAATTGGTGTCGGGTAATCATTGTCGAAGCAAGCAAGGCATAAACCGCCTTTATAGCTCTGCTCGTCGTAACCGCCGATGGCCGAGATCAGCCCCTCCACACTAAGGAACGACAAGGAGTCGGCATTGATCTCCTGGCAAATTTCCTCGATGCTCTTGGAAGAAGCGATCAGCTCCCTGCGGTCCGGCGTGTCGATGCCGTAGAAGCAGGGATTTTTGAACGGCGGCGAAGTAATCCGGACATGCACCTCGGTTGCCCCCGCTTCGCGAAGCAGGTTGACGATCCGGCGGGAGGTGGTTCCCCGCACGATCGAATCGTCAATCATGACGACCCGTTTGCCTTCGACCACGCGGCGCACGGCGCTAAGCTTCATCTTCACGCCCTGCTCCCGCAGCTCCTGGCTCGGCTGGATGAACGTCCGGCCCGTGTATTTATTCTTGATCAGACCCAGCTCATAAGGAATGCCGGTCTGCTCGGCGTAGCCGATGGCTGCCGATATGCTGGAATCGGGAACGCCTGTCACGACGTCCGCGTCGATAAAAGACTCCAATGCCATCCGGCTTCCCATCCGCTTGCGGGCCGAATGCAGATTCGAGCCGTTCAGGTCGCTGTCCGGGCGGGAGAAATAAATGTATTCCATCGCGCACAGCGCTTTGCGGCCCGGCGCCGTATAACGCTCCTCACGCAAGCCTTCGCGGTCAAGAATGAGCAGTTCCCCCGGAGCGACATCGCGAATCGTCTCCGCGCCGATCACTTCGAGAGCACACGTCTCGGATGTGAAAATATACGCGTCGCCGAGGCGTCCCATCGTCAGCGGACGCAGTCCGTTTGGATCGGAGGCAACCAGCAGCTTGTCATTGGTCATCAGCAGGAATGCAAAGCCGCCGACTAGACGCTGCAGCGCGTCCTTCGCCGCTTCGACGAAATCCTTCGGCGAACGCGCGATCAAGTGCGCAATGACTTCGGTATCGCTCGTCGTCTGGAAGATCGAGCCTGCCTTCTCCAATTCGCGCCGGAGCATCGGCTCATTCACGATATTGCCGTTCGTGGCAATCGCCAGATTGCCTTCCCGGTATTTGAAGACAAGGGGCTGTGCGTTGGTAATCCGGCTGTCTCCGCTGGTGGAATAACGTACATGCCCGATCGACATGTTTCCCTTGAGCGATTCCAGCTTATCCTTGTCGAATACTTCCTTCACGAGGCCCATGTCGCGGTGATAATTGAAACTGTCCCCGTCGGCCACGCAGATGCCTGCGCTTTCCTCTCCCCGGTGCTGCAGGGCATGCAGCCCGTAATAGGATAGGGAGGCGGCATCGGGATGACCAAACACTCCGAATACGCCGCACTCTTCTTTTAGTGTATCGAATATATCGCTCTTACCTGTTCCCTCATTGTAGTAATCCCCTGTCCATAATCCTTCGGGTATCAGTTCATGAGACATGGAATGGCATCCTCCCAGACGGATTTCAAAGCCTCCACGGATTCATTCAGCGCAGAAGCACCGTTAATGTTCATGCTGAGCTTGCTTCCGCCAACAACGCCAAGCGCGTGGAATGGAACGCCGGACTCTTGAAGGAGGTTCTCCAGCGCATTTTTATGGTCCGGGGATACGGACAATACGATCCGGGATTGGCTTTCGCTGAAGAGAGCGATATCGCTGCGAAGGTCGGTCGACCATTCGATCGTCGCGCCGACATTGCCGCTGATGCAGCTCTCCGCAAGCGCTGCGGCAAGTCCGCCTTCCGACACGTCATGCGCCGATTGAACGAGGCCGGCTTGGATCGCTTTCAGCACGCCGCTAAGCAGCTTCTTTTCTTTCTCCAAATCGAGCTGCGGCGGCCGTCCCTCGGACACGCCATGCACCACGGCCTGGAACTCGCTGCCGCCAAGCTCGGCATAGGTTTCGCCGAGTACATAAATCAGGTCGCCTTCGTTCTTGAAGCCTTGCGTCGTAATATGATCCGTGTCGTGGATCAGGCCGACCATGCCGACAACCGGCGTCGGGTAAATCGCGCCTTTGGCGTTCTCGTTATACAAGCTAACGTTGCCGCCGATCACCGGCGTCCCCAGCTCGCGGCAGGCTTCCGCCATGCCGTCCACGGCCTTCTCCATCTGCCAGAAAATATCCGGCTTCTCCGGACTTCCGAAGTTCAAGTTGTCCGTGATCGCCAGCGGCTCGGCGCCGGAGCATACGATATTGCGCGCCGCTTCGCTGACGGCGATCTTGCCGCCGAGCTCTGGGTCAAGATATACATAACGTCCGTTGCAGTCTGTTGTCATCGCCAGCGCCTTGCGCGTGCCGTGAACGGTCACGACGGCCGCATCCGAGCCCGGACGAACGGCGGTGCTGGTACGGACCATATAATCGTATTGGTTATACACCCATGCTTTGCTTGCAAGGCTTGGCGAGCCGAGCACTTGCTTCAGCGCTCCTCCCAGATCCTTCACTTCGTCATATCGGAGCGTGTCGACCGAGGCTTGCTCTTTGTAATAAGCAGGCACCTCGGACGGTTTATTATATACAGGGCACTCGTCGACGAGAGCCGTAACCGGCATGTCGCCGACGACTTCGCCGTGGTGGAACAGCTTCAGACGGCCGTCATCGGTCACCTTTCCGACCTTGGCGCAAATCACGCCCCAGCGTTCAAAAATTTCACGCGCCTGCGCTTCATGCTGAGGCTCGACAACGAACAGCATCCGCTCCTGCGATTCCGACAGCATCATTTCGTAAGGCGTCATGCCTTCCTCGCGCTGCGGAACTTGATCCAGATACAGCTCAAGCCCGTTACCCGCTTTGCTTGCCATTTCCGCGCTGGAGCAGGTCAGGCCTGCCGCGCCCATATCTTGAATGCCGAGCACGATGCCGGAGTCGATCAGCTCAAGGCAGGCTTCCATGACGAGCTTCTCCATGAACGGATCGCCAACCTGAACGGCCGTGCGGTTCGCTTCGGACTCCTCCGTCAATTCGACGGAAGCGAACGTTGCCCCGTGAATGCCGTCGCGTCCGGTCGGCGGTCCGACGTAGAAGACCGGATTGCCGACCCCTTTAGCTACACCGCGCTGGATTTTGTCATGATCGATAATGCCGACGCACATCGCGTTGACCAGCGGATTGCCTTCATAGCTCTCGTCGAAGACAACCTCGCCTCCGACCGTCGGAATTCCGATGCAGTTGCCGTAGCCGGCAATCCCGGATACAACATGCTCAAACAAGTACTTCACGCGATCGCTCTCCAGCTTGCCGAAGCGAAGGGAGTTCAGGATCGCAACAGGTCTTGCACCCATGGAGAAAATATCGCGGATAATGCCGCCCACGCCAGTAGCAGCGCCTTGGTATGGCTCAACGGCCGAAGGGTGGTTATGGCTCTCGATTTTGAATACAACCGCCTGGTTGTCGCCGATATCGACGATGCCCGCGCCTTCGCCGGGTCCCATCAGAACGCGTGGTCCGCTGGTCGGGAAGCGGCGCAGCAGCGGCTTGGAGTTTTTGTATGCGCAGTGCTCGGACCACATGACGCTGAACACGCCGATCTCGGTATAGTTTGGCTTGCGTCCCATGAAGGAACAGATCAACTCGTACTCGCTGTCCGAAACTCCCATCTGTTTGTAAATCTGATGCTCTGCAATCTGTTCTGCCGTCGGTTCCTTAACGGACGTTTGCTGCGCCATGAGTATCCCTCCATGCCTGTAATATGGATGTGAACATTGCCTTGCCGTCCTCCGAACCGAGCAGGCTGCTTACCGCCCGCTCCGGATGCGGCATCATGCCGATCACGTTGCCGCGTTCGTTGCAGATGCCTGCGATATCCGCGACGGAGCCGTTCGGATTATCTTGATACGTAAATACGATTTGCCGGTTGTCCCGAAGCTTTTTCAGCGTTTCTTCATCACAGTAATAGTTGCCCTCGCCGTGCGCGATCGGAATGACGATCTCCTGACCTTCCGCATACTCGCGCGTGAACGGCGTTGAGTTGTTGACCACTTTCAGGACACTGTCATGGCAGCGGAATTTCATCGTTTCGTTGCGGCGCAGCGCCCCCGGAAGGAGCCCCGCCTCCGTTAAAATCTGAAATCCGTTGCAGATGCCAAGAATATATTTGCCCTCTTCTGCCGCCTTCGCCACCTCGTTCATAACCGGGGCGAACCGGGAAATCGCACCACACCGCAGGTAATCCCCATAGGAGAACCCGCCGGGCACCAAGATGCAATCGTACGCGGATAAATCCGTTGCCGTATGCCATACATAATCCACCGGCTGCCCGATTGTCTCTTCCACCGCTTTGTAACAGTCAATATCACAATTGGAGCCAGGAAAGACCAGCACTGCAAATCTCATGGTTTTAGCCCTCCAATTCATAACGGTAGTTCTCGACCACCGTATTCGCCAGAAGCTTCTCGCACATTTCCTTGACGCGCTGCTCAGCCTCTTCACGGTTATCCGTATTCAGCTCAAGCTCCATATACTTACCGATCCGCAGGCTCTCCACTTCCTTGTAGCCGATCGAATGAAGCGCCCCCTGCACCGCGACCCCTTGCGGATCCAAAACGCTCTGTTTAATCGTGACGTAGACCTTAGCTTTCAACATGTTCTCCTGCTCCTCCTCGAAATAATAAATGGTATAAAGGACTGCTCGTATTACAAGCTTGCTGCCGTCAGCCGGCGGTAAATATCGGTATAACGGCGTATCGTCTCCTCCACCACATGCAGCGGAAGCGGATCCGGCTCGCTGTTCTTGTCCCAATCGGAAGAAGCGAGGTACGTGCGTACAGGCTCCTTGTCCATGCTGTCGATCTCAATGTCCAGCGCATAGTTCGCTTCATCCCAGAAACGGGAGGAATCCGGCGTGAAAATTTCGTCGATCAGGACGATCTCGCCGTCGATCAATCCGAACTCGAACTTGCAATCGGCAAGAATGATGCCGTGCTTCCGGCAGTAGTCGCGGGCGAATGTGTAGAGCATCAAGCTTTTGTCCTGCAGCTGCAGAGCCAGCTCCTCACCCACAAGCTCCTTCATCCGGCCGAGCGAGATGTCTTCGTCGTGACCGACATCGTTCTTCGCAGCCGGCGTGAAGATCGGCTCCGGAAACGCCTCGTTCTTGCGCAGGCCCTCCGGCAGCTTAATGCCGTTAACCTCGCCCGTGGACTGATATTGCCGCCAGCCACCGCCGGTAATATATCCCCGGACTACGCATTCGATATCAATGCGCTCGGCCTTGCGGCATACCATGATCCGTCCGTCCAGCAGCGTTTTGTCCTTCACGGCATCCCCGAGCCGGTTCACGTCGGTATGCACCATATGGTTGGCGATCAGGTCCTTCGTCTGTTCAAACCAGAAGGCGCTCAGCTTATTCAGCACGGTTCCCTTAGCCGGTACGGGCGGCTCCAGGACATAGTCAAAAGCGGAAATGCGGTCGGTTACTACGATGAGTACATGCTCACCCAAATCATAAAGCTCACGGACCTTGCCCTTATAAAGCAGCGGTGCGTTGATCAGGTGGGCGGCGGTCGATAATGCCGGTAATGTCATAGGATCCTCCCATTAGACTACAGATTGTCTGCCTGTTTATTACACGATCTTGCAAAATTCGTTTCCAGCGCTTCGGGGCACAGTCCCCGGATTCCCGCAATTGCTCGTTGAAATCCGGGGACGGCCTATGCTTGCAATGCCAGCATTCCGTTTGGAAGGCTTTTATTCAGGAGACTGCTGCACTTCTAAATCATTCTGATTTGCAGAAATCGATCTTCTCCATGCTTATTGTAAAAAGCGGATAAATCCGCGCCTTAAACTATTCCAGGCCGAGCTTGGCAAAAATCGTATCGACATGCTTCAGATGCCAGCTTGGATTAAAGGCATCCTCGATTTCCTCGGGACTGAGCACTTCCGTAATAGCGGGAGTCGCCTCTACGATTTCGCGGAATTGACGCTGCTCCTCCCATGCCTGCATGGCACGCGGCTGTACGGTATCGTACGCCTGCTCGCGGCTGAAGCCCTTGTCGATCAGCTTCGTCAGAAGGCGGCCGGAGAATGGCACGCCGTACGTACGGGCCATGTTGCGCTTCATGTTCTCAGGGAAGACCGTCAGGTTCTTCACGATATTGCCGAAACGGTTCAGCATATAGTTCAGCAGCATCGTGGCGTCCGGCAGGATGATGCGTTCCACGGAGGAGTGGGAAATATCCCGCTCGTGCCACAGCGACACATTCTCGTAAGCGGATACCATGTGGCCCCGGATCACGCGAGCCAGACCGGAGATGTTCTCCGAGCCGATCGGGTTGCGCTTATGCGGCATAGCCGAGGAGCCCTTTTGCCCTTTTGCAAAAGCTTCCTCCACCTCACGCACCTCGCTCTTCTGCAGCGCGCGCACTTCGGTTGCAAACTTCTCCAGCGATGTCGCGATCAGCGCCAGCGTCGCCATATATTCCGCATGGCGGTCACGCTGCAGCGTCTGCGTGGAGATCGGCGCAGGCTTTGTGCCCAGCTTGCGGCAGACGAATTCCTCAACGTACGGGTCGATGTTGGCATAGGTGCCGACCGCTCCGGAAATTTTGCCGTACTGCACGCCGTCGGCAGCATGGCGGAAGCGCTCCAGGTTGCGGATCATTTCCTCGTGCCACAGCGCCATTTTCAGACCGAACGTGGTCGGCTCTGCGTGAACGCCATGCGTTCTGCCCATCATCGGCGTGTATTTGTAGGCAATGGCTTTCTCCTTCAAAATACCGATAAACCGAAGAATGTCCTGCTCCAGAATTTCATTTGCCTGCTTCAGCAGATAACCCATCGCGGTATCCACCACGTCCGTGGAGGTCAGCCCGTAATGAACCCATTTCCGCTCGTCGCCAAGAGTCTCCGATACGGCGCGGGTAAAGGCGATCACGTCATGCCGCGTTTCCTGCTCGATTTCATAGATCCGTTCGATATCAAAGGATGCATTCTGGCGAAGCTTCACCGTATCTTCCTTCGGGATTACCCCGAGCTCGGCCCAAGCCTCGCATGCGCAAAGCTCAACCTCCAGCCATGCTCTGAATTTGTTCTCCTCGGTCCAGATCGCCCGCATTTCCGGTCTGCTGTAACGTTCAATCATCGTTTAATCCTGCCTCCAAATATTAGTTTTCTCTACCCACTCCAAGGCGTCCCTGACATCCCCGCATAACAGGTTGATGTGTCCCATCTTGCGATTGGCCTTTGCCTCGCTCTTGCCGTACAGATGAAGCTTCGGCACGACGCCAAGCGACTCGGCGAGCTCGTCATGTTCGCCGAAGCGCTGCACCGCTGCTTCCAAATGCTGACCCAGCACGTTCACCATGACCACAGGGCTCAGCAATGTCGTATCACCTAGCGGCAGATCGCAGATCGCTCTGACATGCTGCTCGAATTGCGACGTTGCAGAGGCCTCCATCGTATAGTGGCCGGAGTTGTGCGGACGGGGCGCAAGCTCGTTCACGTACAGCTCCCCTTCCTCCGTCACGAACATCTCCACGGCCAGGAGCCCTACCGCGTTCAAGCCCTCTGCCACGCGTTCGGCAAGCTGGCGGGCCCTGAGCTGAATATCGCTTGGCACTCTCGCAGGGACGATGGATAGATGCAGTATATTGTTGACATGCACGTTCTCCGCCGGCGGGAAGCTCTTGACGCTGCCGCTTGGCGTGCGCGCCGCGATAACGGAAATCTCGCAGGCGAACTTCACGAACTTCTCCAGCACAAGCTCAGCCCCGCCGACCGCCAGCGTCTCGTACGCCGGCTGCAATTGCTCCTCGCTGCGAAGAACGGCTTGCCCCTTACCATCATAACCTCCGGTAGCCGTCTTTAGCACGCATGGAAGTCCAAGCTCGGCTGCTGCGGATTGTAAATCTTCCAAACTGTTGATCTCACGATACGGGGCGACCGGCACGCCTGCCGCTTCAATCGCCGCCTTCTCGCGCAGCCGATGCTGCGTCGTATACAGAAGCTTGCTGCCCTGGGGCACGTAAGACTGCTCCTCCAGCAGCTTGGCCACGCCCGCATCCACATTCTCGAATTCGTACGTAATGACATCCGCCTGCTCCGCTAGTTTGCGTGCGGCTTCCACATCGTCATAGCCTGCCGTAATCTGCTCGGAAATCTGTCCGAGCGGCGAATTTGGAGTCGGGTCGAGGGTGACGAACGAATACCCCATTTTGACTCCGTCCAGCGCCATCATGCGGCCCAGCTGGCCGCCGCCGAGGACGCCGATCACCGAGCCCGGCAGAAGCCGTCTCCCGGCAGCCGTCTGCTGCAATGTCTGACGCTCCGTCATAGGCTATCGCCGCTTTCCAGTACTTCGTCGCGAATCCGATCCCGGCGTGCCTGCACTCTGGCACGGATATCCGCATCCGAAGCGCCCAATATTTGCGCGGCGAGCAGCCCTGCGTTGACGGCACCCGCCGTACCGATCGCGACGGTAGCGACGGGAATGCCACCAGGCATCTGCACGATCGACAGGAGCGAATCCAGTCCGTTCAGCGATTTGGATTGCACCGGCACGCCGATGACCGGCAGCACCGTCTTCGAGGCCACCATTCCCGGAAGATGCGCCGCGCCGCCGGCGCCGGCGATAATGACGCGAATTCCCCGGCCCTCCGCCTCTTCGGCGTACCGGAACATCAGGTCCGGCGTGCGATGCGCGGATACGACCTTTTTCTCATACGGAATTTCCAATTCATCTAACACCTTGCATGCCTCGGACATCGTCGCCCAATCCGACTTGCTGCCCATAATGACTCCAACTTGTGCTGCCATGAGTACCCCCGCTTTCTCATGATTAATCTCGGTAACATTGAAATTCCCTGCAAAGCCTCCGGCGCTAACCGCTGTTTCCTCGAAAATCTTTGCGGGAAGCCAGTCACGCGCATTCGATACAGATGAAAAAAGTCCGATCCCGTAAACACAAAGCTGTGCAGGTCTCGGACAATCAAGGAATACGACGCTGCCGCCCGATGTCAAAAAAGACATGGTGGGAAAACGAGCTTAACGATCAAGCTGACCCGCCCAAGAAGCGGTCATCAAGCTTTGAAGCCCTGGCCCGCTCATCCTGCCGCACCGTGTGTACTCCCTCGTAGTCCGAAAATTTACGGTTTCCGGGTAGAGACTTCCGGGCCATATCCCCGGCTTTATACGAGAAATATTTAATTCTAGAATTTTTGTAAAACCCACAATTTCATTAATCTTGCTCAATCATTAATCACACTAAATAAGTTCTTTTGAACCTCAACATCCTCAGTTTATCAATCTCTAACACCCCATGTCAACCTAAACCCGAACATTCTCAAATATTGAAAATATAATGTTCGTATTTAACCAAACATATCATCATGGCTGCGTTAACATGTAAACAGAATCCCTGCGCGGGGATTGAACCATGCATACCGACCACAAGCCATCGGGAGGAACGCCCACATAACAACACTTCGCATCTCAAATGAAAAAAAGAAGGCACTCTCGCAAGATCCATGATCTGCTAGAGTGCCTCTATTATTGTATGTCTCACATTTGATTGAACCAGCCTCTATTTCACAACAAGCACCGGGATGGTTGCATGCTGGACAACATTGTGGCTTACGCTCCCGAGCACGAACTCGCGAATGCCGCCTAAGCCGCGGCTGCCGATCACGATAAGATCGATGTCGTTCTGTTTGGCATATTCCAGAATCACTTCGGCAGGGGCTCCCTGTATCATGTTGACCTGGCCGTTCACACCCGAATGCTCGATGCGCTCCTTGATTTCTTCTGTCGTCTGCACCGCAATATCGTAAACGTCTTTATTCAGTGAAGCCGGAATCGGAGCCAGTCCTTCCCCGACAAAAAAACGCGGAAAATCATAAGCATGAACCACATGCAGCGTAGCGTCCGGATTCGCCTGGGTCAGCTCGACCGCGCGTCCGAGTGCTTTATTTGCCGCTTTGGAGCCGTCGTAAGCCAGTAGAATGTTCGTAAACAGCATACAGGCCACCTCTTTCCTATGTGATAAGACTGAAGACCTACTGTAATATTATTTATTTACCCATAATGCCTCTGTTTGAACCGAGCCGTCTAACTTGCTTTAAGTGTAATCTCGTATGTAGGAACCGACTAAGATTACCTCCAGAAATACCCGTACAGCACCGCGTTCAAAAACAACAGCAGCGGTATGCCGATCTTGAACGATAAATGCCTTGTTTTATGACGCTTCCGATACATCGCTATCCATGCGCCTAAAGCGCCGCCGACCGCAGCCAGCAGAAACAGCGTCCGTTCCGGAACGCGGTCCCGTCCCAGCCTGGCACGCCGCTTGTCCTCGGACATCACCAGATAGGCAACCGCATTAATGAATATAAACCATACAATCAACGCGGTTCTCACGAATGCTCCCGCCCCCCATGACCAGCCGGTTCAATCGGTCTTTTACGCACGACCCCGGCCTGTATACTAACGTTCTCACCATATTATAAATCTGCATGATATAGAAGTACACCGGAAAACTCCCCTCCTTGGTGAGTGAGGGATAGCGTGTGTGACGTTGTGACACGATCGCATGTGTTGAAGATCCATGCCGTCGCAGCGATCGCATAATTCCTTGGCGGGATATGCAGACGAAAAGCGTAAGAAGCCGCCCATAAGAGCGACGCCGGCCGAATAAAGCGCCGGGCCTTCTTATAAGACGGCAAAAAAAGAATGATTAAAGGGTCTGTCCCGTCCCAAAGCTTACGATTCACCCTTCGGAATCTCATTCAGGCTCGGAACATAGTCCGCAGCCTTCTTCGGTTTCAAGGTTTTGCTCTCTTCGAGAATGCTTGCCTTGTTTTGCTGGTTCTCCGTTTTTCTTGCTTTATGGTTCGGCATGCCCTTCACCTCCTGTCCGTAGAATGGGCTATTGTCCCGGAGGTTATGCGGACAGGAGCAAAGATTAACGAAATACGTTTTGCCGTGCCTTGCGCTCCGTACCTATTCCTTCCCCTTCTGCTCAAGCGCAGCCTTCAGCAGTTCGCCGAGGTTCGAGCCGATCGACTCCGGCTTGCTGTATTGCTGGAGCAGCTTCCGTTCCTCGCGCTTGTTCACATGCTTCGCGTCCTTTTTGAGCGTTTCGGTAATGCCGCAGCCAAGGCACTGGACATACATGCCGGCCTTGCCTTCCTTCAGCTCCATCTTCTTATGGCACTGCGGGCAGCGCCGGTTCGACAGCCGCTTCTCGCCGGAGCGCTTGTAGCCGCAGTCCTCGCTCGGGCAGACGAGCAGCTTGCCGCGCTTCGTCTTCTTCTCGAGCAGACGCGTGCCGCAGTCCGGGCAGTGGCTGTTCGAGACGTTATGCGGCTTGTATTCCACATCGCTTCCCTTGACCTCGGTTACCAGCTTCTTCGTCATATCCCGGATGCCCCGCAGGAACGGCTCGGGCTTGCCCTGCCCCTTCGCGATCCGCTCCAGCTCGGCTTCCCAGCGGGCGGTCAGCTCCGGCGTCCGCAGCTCCGGCGCCACCAGCTCGATGAGCTGCTTGCCCTTCCCGGTCGGATGCAGGGACGAGCCCTGGCGCTCGATCGTATCCGAGCTGACCAGCTTCTCGATGATGTCCGCCCGCGTCGCCGGCGTGCCGAGGCCGTGCTTCTCCATCTGCGACAGGAGCGCCGCCTCCGTGTAGCGCTTCGGCGGCTGGGTGCGCCCCGGCTTCAGGATGCAGCGGGCAACCTTCACCGGCTGGCCTTCCTTCAGCTCGGGCAGCAGCTTGCCTCCCGGAGCCGAACCTTGTGCGTCGTCATCCTCGCCATCAGCGTCATCGTCATAATCGCCGCCGTACACCTCGCGCCACCCGCTGTCTTTGACCGTCGTCCCTTTCGCATGAAACGTCTCGCCTTCGATCTGAACGGTGACGGCGACTTGATCGTACCGTGCCGGCGGATAGAACAGGCTGATGAAGCGGCGGACGATAAGGTCGTACAGCTTACGCTCATCCGCCGTGAGCTGGTTCAGCAGCACCGTCTGCTCCGTCGGGATAATCGCATGGTGATCCGTTACCTTGCTGTCGTCTACGACCCGCTTGCCCGGCGACAGGCTCTTGCGGAGCAGCGGACGGGCCAGCGCCGCATAGGGCCCCACCGCGATGCTCGACAGCCGCTCCTTCAGCGTTCCGACCATGTCGGAGGTCAAATAACGGCTGTCCGTACGCGGATAGGTCACGAGCTTATGCTGCTCGTACAGCCGCTGCAGGACGTTCGACGTCTGCTTGGCCGAGAAGCCGAACCGGCGGTTCGCATCCCGCTGCAGCTCGGTCAAATCGTACGCTAACGGATGCGGCTCGTTCTTCTCGCTCTTTTTCACGCTGACAATCTTCCCCGAGGCGCCCTCCAGCTTCTGCTTGAGCTTCGCTGCGCGCTCCTTCTCGAACAGACGGCCGTCTCCCCCGGCTGCCCGCCAGGAAGCCTCGAAGCTGCCGAGATCGACCTGCAGCGTCTCATATTCCTGGGAGCGGAAGTTTATGATTTCCTTCTCCCGGTCCATAATCATGCCAAGCGTCGGCGTCTGAACCCGGCCCGCCGAGAGCTGGGCATTAAATTTCGTGGTCAGCGCCCGCGTCACGTTCAGCCCGACCATCCAATCCGCCTCCGCCCGGCACCGCGCCGACTCGTACAGGCGGTCGAACTGCTGGCCCGGCTTCAGGGAAGCAAAGCCTTCCTTGATCGCCTTATCCGTCTGGGATGATATCCACAGCCGCTTGAAGGGCTTGTTCCACTTCGCCATTTTCAGAATCCAGCGCGCCAGCAGCTCGCCCTCGCGGGCGGCATCCGTCGCAATGATCAGCTCGCCGATATCCTGGCGTTTCATCAGATGCTGCACGTTCTTGTATTGATGGCTGGTCTCTCTGAGCACTTTAAGCCGCATGGAATCCGGCAGAATCGGCAAATCCTCCAGCGCCCAGGTCTGATATTTTTTATCATAGTCCTCCGGCTCCGCCAGGCCGATCAAATGCCCGAGCGCCCAGGTTACGACGTATTTCGGTCCTTCGAAATAGCTCTTATGCTTCTCGCGGCTGCCCATCACCCGGGCAATTTCCTTAGCCACGGACGGCTTCTCCGCCAATACCAATACTTTCATAGCTCTCCCCTTCCTCTGTATCCCTATTATAACCTCCTCCCCGTATTTTCCACAAAAAAAGAGGCGCGCTTTGGCTCCACCTTAAGGCGGCAGCAAAACGGCCTCATATCACTTATCCGATACTTCGCTAACCCCATACTCCTCATGTCCTGCAATCGCAAGGACAAGCTCTGATAACATCCAAGGCTAGCCGATATTACACCAGCCCGTTAACGATTAACCTCATGAAGAGTTAGGTTAGGAGAATTTTTCGTCCTATCGGTTCCTCTATTGCTTCTGATTCTCTTCCACGTAACGCCCTTGCTCCGGCACAGCCAGCTCGTCAAAATCCCGGGCCAGGCGCTTCAGCGATACCGACAGTTCATCTCCCGACATCGGCACCCCATGCCCCGTCACCGCAAGTGCAGGATTCAGCGCTTCCAGCCGGCGCACCGATTCCCTTGCCGCATCCCAATCCGGGGTAAAATACATCGGCGGTCCGTGAAGCTCCTTCTCCTGGCTGATCACCGCCAGCGCGGATTCCTGCTGGACCGTAATGATCGCGTCTCCCGCAATCAGCGTACGGTCCCGTTCGCGGAACAGCGAGATATGCCCCGGGCTGTGCCCCGGCGTAGGAATCCAGCGCCATTCCGGCAAGCCTGGCACCGTGCCGTCCATCGGCAGCGGGTGGATCCGCGAGCCGAGATCGATCGCCCGGTTCGGATACATTGGCGCTAACCGCGCCATCAAGCCGCCGCCTACGCTCGGATCGCCGGGAGGATAGTCTTCGCGCCCTGTCAAATACGGCAGCTCTAGCTCATGGGCATAAACGGGCACCCCCCAGCGGTCCGCCAGCTCCTTCACATTGCCAACATGGTCGAAATGGCCATGCGTTAGCACGATACTTACAGGCGGCCGCCCAAACCGCTTCTCCGCCGCCTCGGCAATCGAGCCTTCAAAATTACCGATGCCGGTATCCACCAGCACCCAGTCGCCCGAGCCGGGCGAACCGACCATCTGAAGATTGACGATCATCGTGCGAAGATTGATAAGATCGGGCAGCACCTCTTCGGTATCCACCGCTCCTGTATTCAGCATGCTGTGTTCGTTCATGCTTCTAACGCCTCCTTTTTTCCGTTAATGCGCTCTTGGTTATAACATACCCGTTTTCGCGCATTTCAACGTGAGAAGGGAGCGGTTATTGAATGATTTTGTTCAATCGTTCCAGATAACGCCAGCGCGTTATAAAGAAATACACGATCTGGACGGTCAGGAAGAACAAGAAAATCTTGAGGCTGTGGCCCACAATCGAGAAATCGACGAGCTGCTGAAGCGCGACGAACGCAACCCCGCTGTGTATAAGCGCGATAAGCATCGGCAGGAAAAACATGATCAGTAACTGCCTGGTCACGATGGTTCCAAGCTCCTTACGGCTCAATCCCACCTTCGCGATCATTTGGTACTGCTGCTCATCCCGTGCCAGATCGGCATACAGACGGAAATAAACAAAGCTTGCCGCAAAGGTGAAGAAGACGATGCCGACCAGGCCGCTGACCATCAGCAAAATGCCGTTTTTCTGCTGGGCGCTTTTCCAATCAATGTACAAGGAGTTCAGGTAATAGCTGTAATCGCCGCTTTCGTTGAACCGCTCCACCATCGCTCTTGTCGCATCCCCGGTATCCTTCCAGTTTTTAACGTAAAACGCATGGAAGATGACGAAGCCGTACTCCCCCTGCTCCTCCTGTGTTTTTTTCACCTTCTCGTACAGGCTGTCCGATACGACAAACTGCTCGCCATAGCCCTGAGGCACGGCGATAAACGTTTCCGCTTTGGCTATCTGAAGCGTGACCGCCTCTTTGCCGGTCTCAAGCTCGATCTCCTCATACGCTGGCCCATGGATTCTGTAGCTGTTTTTTTCCGTAACGGTGCTGGGCGTCAGAATCGCCTCATGCTCGCCTAAAGTCTCCGCCGGGTACCCGAGGGATCGGATCAGCTCATTATACTCGCTAAGCTTGACCAGCTTCATGCCGTTCGCCGAGAAAATCGGCTGCACCGACGTTTCGTTATAGTTGAATCCGCCCTTCTCCAGCTCCTCCCTGATGATCGACAAATGCTGATTCCCAAGCTTCGCTTCCTCCTCGAAATAGGGATACGTATAAGCATATGGATTTTCCATGGCCGACAGCCCCGGATCCCCGATCGCCAGCGTTGTTCCGATTCCCGTAAAGGCTGAAGCCGAGATGATCGACACGAGGAAGAACATGACGGCGTTATCCTTGATCCGGTACATCAGCTCGGAAATGGTCAGCAGATTGGTTTTGCGGAAGAAAAATCTCTCCTTCTTCTGCAGATACCGCATAAAATAAACGCTGAACTGGGTGAAGAGGAAATACGTTCCCAGAATGACCAGCGCTACCCCACCGAACAGGAGCAGGAAGTTGAAGATTTGCAGTACGGCAAACGCCATAACCACGCCGTATCCTGCAGCGATCAGCAGCACCGCCAGGACAGCCAGCCAAGGCGAAGCCTTCGGCTGCGGCTTGGGACTCTCCTCCGCCTTAACCAGCGCAAGCAGCGTTCCCTTTCGAAGCATGACCGAGGAGAACAAGGCGATCAGGAGGAACAGCACCGCATAAGCCGCCGCCGTCAGCAGGAGCGCCTTTAGCGGAAAATAAAACGGCAGCCCGTTATCCACCGCCAGCACCTTGGCGCTAATCAACAGAATGAGCTTGGAGAACAGCACGCCGGTTCCAATACCTGCCACGATCGCCGCCGCCCCGATCAGGAGGTTCTCGATGAACAGCATCCGGTTCAGCTGCTTCCGGGACATGCCCAGGATCAGCAGAATCCCGAACTCCCGCTTGCGGACCTTGATGAAGGCCCCGACGGAGTACAGCAGGAAGAAGAATGAAAAGAT
Organism: Paenibacillus lactis; assembly: GCF_017873605.1. Classification (GTDB taxonomy): domain Bacteria; phylum Bacillota; class Bacilli; order Paenibacillales; family Paenibacillaceae; genus Paenibacillus_AQ; species Paenibacillus_AQ lactis. The sequence continues at coordinate 19,970 of NZ_JAGGKI010000023.1, read as the reverse complement.
GAATACGATATATTGCGACACCGTCATGCCTATCGTTCCGAGCTCGCTCATCGTGCCGCTGGAGGAAACGATCCCGTCCTTGAGCTCGGGGTGAAACGCTAGCAGGCCGTAGGTGAAGAAAATCATCACGGAGAAGGCGCTGCTCAGAAAATGCGCAATATAGGTCCGCTTGCTCCGCAGAACGTTATTAATGGCGAACTGGCGAAAATTCATGTCCCGAACCTCCCAGCAGTGACAGCACATTAATAATTTTCTGATAAAAGGCGGACTGATTGTCCCCGCTCGTTATCTCGTTATACAGCTGGCCGTCCTTGATAAAAATGACCCGATTGCAATAGCTCGCCGCTACCGGGTCATGCGTGACCAGGAGCATCGTGACCTTGTCCTCTTTGTTTCGGCGGTCCATGATCTCCATCACGTCCCGCGCCGACTTGGAATCCAGGTTGCCGGTCGGCTCATCCGCGAGCACCAGCTTCGGCACGTGGATCATCGCGCGGGCGACGGCCGTCCGCTGCGCCTGCCCGCCCGAAATCTCGTAGGTCCGTTTGTTCAGGATGGAGGTAATGCCGAGCTTATCGGCCAGCACTTCGACACGGCGGTTCATTTCCTCAAGTTCGATACCGTCAAGTGCAAGCGGGAGCACAATGTTCTCCTTCACCGTGAGCGTATTGAGCAGATTGAAGGACTGAAAGACGAAACCGAGCTCGCGGCGGCGGAACATCGCCAGCTGATCCTGCGACAGCCGGAACGGATCTTCTCCGCCGATCCGGATCTCTCCGGAGGTAGGCCGGTCGATCGTCGAGATCATGTTGAGCAGGGTTGTTTTCCCGCTGCCAGACGGCCCCATAATGCCGACGAACTCCCCTTCCTCGATGCTTAAATTAATATTCGACAGCGCTTCGTGGGACACGGCCGCCTTATAGACTTTGCCCAGATTGCGCACGGATAGAATTTCCATGAAATAAACCTCGCTTTCAAAAATTGGCTTTCGCTCGTAAGGCTAGTGTAGCGCATGCCCCTCTAAGCTCCTATCGATCCGTCTTTCACGAATCTTACATCGATGTAAGATTCGTTTTTAGTGCCCGTGCATCATCCCGGCACAACGTTCAAGAACGCCTTGCGGACACAAAAAAACCTTATCGCCGGGTTCAAGATGTCCGCAGGGGGATCATCATGATCATCGGGATAAGGTTCGCGGCTGGATCCTTCTTCCGCCTTATAATCCGAATCACTGCAGAAACAGGAGCCTTATGGTCGTCCCCTGCCCGGGCTCGGATTCCAGCTCGATTCGATGGTTCATTTTCCGAACGACCTCGCTGACCAGGTAAAGGCCCATCCCGGTCGACTCCTTCAGCTTCCTGCCGTTCTCCCCCGTATAGAACGGATCGAATACCCGCTTGATATCGGATTTCGGAATGCCCATCCCCCGGTCCGTCACCTCCAACACCACTTGGCGCCGATCCTTGGAGTAGAACGCCTGGACCGTAACCTTTAGCCCGGAACCGGACGAATACTTGATGGCATTGGACAGCAGCTGCATGAGAATGAAGCGGAGCCATTTTGCATCCGTCTGAACAGTGAGAGCGGGATCGATGATCACCTCCGGGTAGACATGGCTGTGAATGAAATAGCGCTTGTTCTCATGCACTGCGTCCACCGCAGCCTGGTGAAGCTTGACCGGCTCCACGCTGAAATCCTGTTCGAAGGTTTCCAGCCGCGACATGTACAGCACCATATCCAGGCCGCGCCGAATGCGGTCGGACTCCTCGGAGATGCTCCTGTAGCCGTCGTTGTCGTCCTCCTGGGTAATCATCTCGATGACGGAGAGCGGCGTTTTCATCTGATGCACCCATTGGTTCATAAATATGAGATGCTCCCGCCGCCGGCGCTCCCATTCCTCCATCTGGTTCCGGTATTGGCGGTATTGCTCCTCCATGAGCTCGCTGAGAGCGGTCGGCAGCGGGGCCGATTCGTTGTGCTTGATGGATTCCTCCAGCGAGATTAGGGGCTGCGATAAACGCTCATAGAAGTCCCGGTGGGTGTAAAACCGGAATGCCAAATATCCCCCCATCACGGAAAGCCCCAGCAGCACCGCGTACGAGGCCGTCACGGGATGATCATAGCCGTCGTACCAGAATACGAGGAGCACCACCAACAGCTCCGCGGCCGTAAACAGGATCAGCGGCAGATGCTCGCGCCAGAACAGCCTCTTCATTGCGGCCTCTGCCAGACGGGATGCAGCCTGTACCCGGAGCCCCGTACCGTTTCTAACGCGCCTTCGATGCCCAGCTCCATCAACCGTTTTCGTACCCGGTTAATGTTTACGCTGAGCGTATTGTCATCCACGAATGTATCGTCCCACAGCTTCTCCAGGATCGTCTCGCGGGTGACAAGGCGCGGGCTCCGGGCCAGCAGCGTCTCCAGCAGGATCGTTTCCTTCTTCGTAAGCGGCGCCGTTTGTCCGTTCAGCTGGAGCTCCATCCGTTCAGGGTAAAGGACCAGCCCTTCCTTCTCCACCGTTCGTTCGCCGGAGCCGGGGGCATAGTCGCCGTATACCCGCCGCAGCTGGCTGTGGATCTTGGCAATGACGATGTCATACGCGAACGGCTTCGTAATGTAATCGTCGGCTCCGTTCTCCAGCGCCCGCAGCTGGTCGGGGGTTCCGTTTCTTGCGGAAATAAATATAATCGGGCACGTGGACATCGACCGGATCTGGCGGCACCAGAAATACCCGTCATAGCTGGGCAGATTGACATCCAGCAATACGAGATGCGGCTTGATTTCCCGGAACCGCTCAAGCACATGATCGAACTCCCGGATGATGATGCCTTCATTTCCGTACCTTGCGATCTGCGATTCAAGCAAACCCGCCAGCTTCGGATCATCCTCCACGATCATGATTTTGTACATCATCCTTCCCCCTCATGGCATGCAAGGCCAGAAGCGTAATTATCGCTTCACCTCGTCTTTTACTGTTTCGTCTTTTACTGTTTCCTTTTAACGAGCGCGGCTTCGAAAAAGTTTGTTCCCTCCGGGGAAACGCCCTGCACAAAAATCCGCCCTCCGGTTTCGCCGGAGCGCCGGACGATGATCGTGTCCTTCAGCCTTGCCTCGTGGTTGTAGGTAATTTTGAATCCGGTGACCTTATCGCCCTGCAGCTCCGGCTCATCCAGCACGTCCATGCACAAGTCGGCATAGCGTGCGTTATTCAAATGACCATTCACGTCGATTCCGCTGTATCGGACCACGGTCGTATAGGCTTCCCCGAGCTCGATGCCTTCCGGCAATACCGCCTTGCTCGGCAGCTCCCCTACGGAATCCTGCCCGATGGGAACGTCATACGGAAACATGGATGGACGCAAAATTTTCCGTTTCTGAATATCCACCAGCGTCCATACCGAACGGGCGCCGCCCACCTGCTCCCCATGATCGTTCATAATCCGGTAATCCCGGTGCCAGAGCACCCCTTTGGAGCCGCGGCTCCAGGTCTCCACATGTATGGTTTCCATATCGCGTGGAATGCTTGTCATATCCGCTTCAAGCGTAATGAGCATCCAGCCGAGTCCCCGCTCAATCATCTCCTCGCGATCGATTCCCAGCGCCTCGATATGCTTGTCCGCCGCTCTTTGCATAATGCTCAGCAGCGACGACCAGCGGCAGTCTCCCCTGAAATCCGCATCCACGGATTGAATCGTATACGTCTCGGTCCATTTCTCTACCATAGCCTTAACTCCATCTCCTTTTATTAGCCTAAGCCCGCTGCAACATTTCAAGGATATCAATTCCCGTCCGTTTTTCAAAGCAGTACTCCCAAAGGTTGAGGCTGCTGGAATAAAGTAATACATTCGAGTTTTGGGGTTACCCGGTTTAAAAGTCACTTCTTTGGTTAATAGTAAGGCACAAACAACTATAACTTATACGAGGTGATAAACATGAGTTTTCTGTGGTCATTAATCGTAGGCGGTATTATCGGATGGATCGCGGGCTTGATTATGGGAAGAGACATCCCTGGCGGTATTATCGGTAACATCATCGCCGGCTTTGTCGGCGCATGGCTCGGCGGCCTGCTGCTGGGCGAGTGGGGCCCTGAGATGGGCGGCTTCTACCTCGTGCCTGCATTGATTGGTGCCGTGGTGCTCGTCTTTATCGTCAGCCTGATCATGGGCTCGATGAGACGTAACCGTTCCTAATCTTTGCCTCGGGTTAAACCCCATTGGCGCGGGCATGGAGAACGTTCCTTTGCGTTCAAACATAAGGGACCAATGAATAGCTCCAGCCCTTCAATATTGGGTATACGTTAAAAGATGCAGAAACAGGGTGCCGCAAGCCTTCAGCTTGCTTGGCACCCTGTTTTGCTGCGATTGAAGTCCACTCCTTTAGGGGAGGGGCAATCCGTGCTTCTTAGCGTAGTTCCCCCAATGAGGCTTGCGGCCGTCGATATCGGAGAAGCCGTATTCATCCGATAAATCCCAGCTGGTCAGCGCTCTCCCGCTCTTCTCCGACACCTTCGGATCTGCGGCAAGCGCCGCCACCGCCTGTCCGATCAAGTAGGGCGTCTCCGACTCGATGAAATGCGGATCCTTCGCCACGGCATCCTGCCAATTATCCTCGCCGACCCCGAAATGCGCAAGCATTTGCTCGGATCGGAGGAACCCCGGGGTAACCGACAACGCCGTCACGTTATAGGGACTAAGCTCGGCCGCCATTGCTTCCGCCAGGTGGATGCCCGATATTTTCGCAAGGCTGTAATATAGATTGCCCCGGTAACGATAAGTGGAGCCGTCCGTGATTTCAATGACAAGTCCGCTCCCTTGCTGGACCATAAGCGGCACACCGTAATAACTGGTCATGAGATGGGAGGTAACGGCCCGCTCCTGCATAAGCAGGCCGTCCGACAGGAACTGCTCCCAGAAGGGAACGTTCCAATGCGTCAGATGCTCGCCGCCCCATACATCGTTCACGAGAATGTCCAATTGACCGTTTTGTTCTTCGCTCACGCGCTCAAACAAAGCCTTTACCTGCGCCTCGACTGTATGGTCGCATTTTACCGGAATGCCGACACCGCCGCGCTCCGTCACCATGTCCGCCGTATCCTCAATGGTCTCGGGACGATTTATGTCCGATTTCTGTCCTCGGACGCTGCGGCCGGTGCAATAAACGGTCGCTCCCGCTGCTCCGAGCATAACCGCAATCGCCCGGCCCGCTCCCCGGGTTGAGCCTGCTACGACCGCAACCTTCCCCTTCAATGGCTTCGTTTCCAAGGTTTCCATGGATAATACCTCCCGCATGTTTGATTTCGAAATTCGCATGCTTACGGCCATTATTTTATCCTTCATATATGACATCCATTGTCTTATATCCATGCTACAATGAATGAAATTATCGAAATCGAGGTGACGCCTTCATGCGAGCTGACCGTCTGCTGTCGATCATGCTGATGCTACAGAACGGGGGGAAAAAGAATACGCGTTATCTGGCCGAGCAGCTGGAGGTATCGGAGCGGACCATCATCCGCGATATGGAGAGCCTCAGCGCAGCCGGCATTCCGGTATATGCCGAGCGGGGCCAGGCAGGGGGATGGATGCTCGAGGAAAGCTATCGGACGAATCTGACGGGGATGACGCGGGAGGAGCTGATTTCGCTTCTCATATCAAGCCACAGCCCGCTGATCGGCGACCTGGAGATCGGCAAGCAATTTGATGCCGCCTATCAGAAGCTGCTGGCGTCTTCTCCACGGTCCATTCGGCAGGACGCCGAGATGATCCGGGAGAAAATCCATATCGATGGCGCTGGCTGGCACTCCTTCAATCAATCGCATCCATACTTAACGGTCATTCAGGAGGCGCTGTGGGAGAACCGCAAGCTGCGGATCCATTATATGAAGGGAGACGAACGGGTGGAGCGCATCGTACATCCGCTCGGCCTTGTCGCCAAACGAAATACCTGGTATCTTGCTGCCGATACGCAGGAGGGACTCCGGACATACCGCGTCTCAAGAATAGCCGATGCCTTGGTGCTTGAGGATACGTTCATCCGGCCGGAGGGCTTCGATCTCGGTCGTTATTGGGAAGAGTCGGTCGCGAGCTTTAAGCGGAACTTGCCCAGCTACACCGCACGGGTCGAGATGACGAAGTCCCTGATCAAGCGCTTTGAAAGAGAGCGGTATGTCAAAATCCTCCATCAAGAGCCCCTCGCACAGGAAGGCTGGATCGAAGCCGATCTGGAGCTTGAAACGCTGGAATCCGCTTCGGCCTTCCTGTTAAGCTGCGGCGCGGAGATTAAAGTGCTCGCCCCTCAGGAGCTCCGCGATCATGTAAGCTCGGCCGCGAAAGCGATATGCCGGCTGTACGAGTAAAGGCATGGGCAAGACGAAAGCCGGCCGACTCTCGATGAACAGAGAGCGGCCGGCGTTTTAAGAGGATCATTTTATGGGGTGAATATGATAGGGCATGAATTTATCGTTTGGTGTTTAACGGCTTTAAATTCGCTTCGATCGCTTCACGCTTCCCTTCGAGGAACGGCGGCAGGGCGAGGGTTTCTCCCAGGTGGTCGACATGCTCATCGGTATCGAATCCCGGGCCGTCGGTAGCCACTTCGAACAAGATGCCGTTCGGCTCCCTGAAATACAGGGAACGGAAGTAGTATCGGTCGACATATCCCGAATTCGGGAAGCCGACGGCGCCGATCTGCTGAATCCATGCCTTCAGCTCCTCCTCGTCCTCTACCCGGAAGGCTACGTGGTGAACGCCCCCGCGTCCGAGGCGCTCCCGAGGGAGGTCAGTCCGCTCTTCCACATGAACCTCGGCACCGGTCCCCCCTTCTCCGGTCTCGAATACGACAATGTCCGGCTGACCCTGGGCCGGGGAGGCGTACTGGCCTTTGCGCCGGAAGCCCATCAGCTCCGTGAGCACCTGCACCGTTGGCTGCGCGTTCGGTACGGTCAGCTGAACGGGACCCAGGCCGATAATCGCGTATTCCGGCGGCACCGGCCCTTTTGCCCACGGACGGCCCCCGGCTACGCCCTCATTGTTCTCATCGGACACAAGTATGATCCGCTGTCCCTCAAAGTCCCTGAACGCCAAGGTAAGCCTTCCGGCGCGTTCCTTCACGTCCTCGCGCTCAACGCCGTGCTGATCCAGACGCTCCGCCCAATAGGTCAGCGCTTGATCGCTCGGCACCCGCAGCGAAGTGGCGGAAATGCTGTTGTTTCCCTCACGCGTCCGTCCCGCCATCGGAATTTCGAAGAAGGTAAGCTCTGTTCCGGGATTCCCCTTCTCATCGCCGTAAAATAAATGATATACCGACACGTCGTCCTGATTGACCGTCTTCTTGACGAGTCTCATCCCCATAATTTCAGTATAAAAGTCAAAATTATTGGAAGCCGACGCGGTCAGTGCGGAAACGTGGTGAATGCCTTTAAACTCCATGATGATTACCTCCTTGGGTGATCTGGCTTGATCTTGATTGCCGTGAATTCGGGACAGGTTCAGCGGTTCTCCTGTTCGTTCAGCCTTGCGGTTCGCGGGACGGAACGACTCCTTGACTCGTAACGATGCCGTTGTAAAATTGACGCCCGGCTCCTTCGAAACAACGCCTTGCTCTTATTTGAGTTTTGAGGTGCTTGTGGAATCAGTTTAGACCCAAAAGGAATGAACGTCAAGTCTTAATTTTAAGATTTATAAAATAAAGATATATTCGGTGTAAAAGGCATCCATATTAACAACATAAACATCAAAACAGGTGCCCCTCCCTTATCGTTAGGAAAAACACACCTGTTAATGCACCCTCGCATTCTATTTCATACCGCACTTCTTCATACCATACTTCGTTACACCATACTTCGTTACACCATACTTCGTTACAGCCGCCTGAAGCCCCGACTTACATAGCCGTTGTGGCCTCCTCACGGTATTCGGAAGGCGTCTTGCCCGTTATTTTCTTGAACACCTGCGTAAAATACCTCGGATCCTGATAGCCGACAAGCGGCGCAACCTGATACACCTTAACATTGGTATTACGCAGGATGCTCTTGGCCTTCTCGATCCGGCACTCCGTCAAATACTCCAGGAAGGTATACCCCGTCGTCTGCTTGAACAGCGTGCAAAAATGGCCAATGCTCAAATCGGACAGCTCGGATACTTCCTCGATGCTGAGATCCTTCTGGTAATGCTCGGCAATGTACGCCTTGGCTTTGCCGATGACAGCCTGGACGTTGTCCCGGGAGTGGCCGGTTCGGCTATCGGTCATCCATTGGCCGAAACGCGATTTCATGACATCCATCAGCTCCTGCAGCGTCTGGGATGATTGGAACTGCTGCAGCAGTTCCTCCAGAGACCATTCGAACGTCACCTTCATATGCTCGAATTGCCGATACAGCACGACGCTCAGCTCAAACAGCAAACGTTCCGCCATTTCGCGGCTGATGGCATGCTCGCCGATATACGCCTTGGTTTCGTCCAAGAGCTCAAGCAGACGCTCCTTGTTGAGCGTACGGATGCTTTCCACCATGAGCGACTCCAGCTGCTTGGGATATTTCAATCCGCCTGACTGCTCCGCTTCGGATTCCCCTCCTCCCGGGAACACGCCCTCCGCTCCCGTATAAAACCGCCGGTACAAAGCCCTCACCGCCGTTTCGTACGCCACGCCGAGCCGGTCGATACCGGCCATGCCGCCGCTGAAGCCGACGGAGCAGGACAGCTTCGTATATCGCTTGATCAGCCCGACCAGATCCCGCCCGATTGTCTCCTGCCGGTCGCGGGTCAAGCTTGGGAGCAGCAGCACCCACTCCCCGCTGCGGAACGGAAATACCGTTAGGCCTCCATTCATCACCGACCATTCCTCCAGCACATTGCGCACCGCAAACAGCCACAGCCGCTTCTCGTCCATCGACCACTGCTGGTTCAGCCGCGGATAGTGATCCAGCTGAATCACGGCCATTGTATAGCCGTCCTCGAGCTCGCTGTCTTCGAGCCACTGCATATGCTGGAGCGGGCTTCGGCTGCCCTCGATGAATTCCGTCAGCATCCGCTCGCGGGCAAGCAAGGACAGAACCTTAACCGAATGCAGCATCCGGTCGTCGGCCATTTGCCGCTCCAGCGTCTTGGCGGCCCTGGCAATCGTCTCGGTCAGCTCCTCATGATCGATCGGCTTCAGCAAGTAATCGAAGGCGCCCTCACGGAGTGCTTCCCTTGCGTATTCGAACTCGCCGTAACCGCTGATGAAGATAATGAGGCGCCTGGATTGGTCGGCCTTCAGCTCTTTCATCAGCGTAATCCCGTCCATGCCCGGCATGCGGATATCGCTAATGACCAAATGCGGCGAAAGCTCTCGCGCGAGCTTCAGCGCACTGTCACCGCTCTTCGCTTCCCCAACGACCTCGAGGTCGAGCTCATCCCAAGGAATCGCCGCCTTCAGGCTGCGCAGTATCATCGGTTCATCGTCGACCAGCATCACTCTGAATTTTCCGTCCGACCCTCCCATAGCCGTCCCCCCTTGCCCCCTATTATTCGATTACCGCATTTCTTCGCAGCTGCCAATACCGCACCGAGGACGCCTGAATTTCCTCCAGCGCCGCCGCAGCATCCATCCGTCCGCCGATCATCTCCTCGACCACTTTAAGAAAGGTCCGCGTAACCTCCGGCGACAGCTGGTTGTCATAAGGTATGAAGGTGCTGGGCGACTGCTCCATCAGCTCGATCACCTGGGCGAAGACCGGCCCCGTCTCGTTGGCGTCAAACGTAATTTTCATCGAAGGGACGCGCAGTCCCTCATACACTAGGCGGGTCTGGACCTCCGGCGTATAGAACATCTGCAGCAGCTCCAGCGCTGCCTGCTTCTTCAGCTCATCCATATTAGAGGACAGACCGATTCCGATCGTATATCCGCCGGCCAAGGAGCGGGCTTCGCCTGGGCGGAGCGACGGAAACGGAATGACGCCGACCTCCTGCTGAAATTCAGGGCGGTCCTCATTCTGAAACAGCGTGATGTCCCAGCTGCCGTTCAAATACATCGCCGCCTTACCTTCGGTAAACAAAGCGATCGCCTCTTCCGTGGAAAGATCATTGGCTCCCTCGCTGAAAGCGCCTTGCCCGATCCACGATTCAAGGTCATGGAACGCCTGAAGATAGGGCTCGTTATGAAAGCTCACCCCATCCTGTCCCTCGACCAGCCTGCCGATCAGCCCGGGACCCGCATGGCGATCCATGAAATATTGCGCGAATATCCCGGCCGGCCAGCGGTCCTCGTTCCCTAGCGCAAACGGAATCAGCCCGTTCTCCCTCAGCACCCGGATCGCCTCGCTCAAGTCGCTCATCGTCTCCGGAGGCTCAAGCCCCAGCTTCCGAAACAACGTCCTGTTGTAATAAATCGGCTCCGCATGGCCTTCAAACGGCAGACCGTACACCCTGCCTTCCAGCGTCCAGTGATGAAGATCCTTAAATTGATCCGCGAGGCCGTTCTCCTTTAAAAAGTCCGTCAAATCCATCAGCCGGTTCGATCTCGCGTAAGGGATGATCTCCGCACCTCCGAACAGCACGAACATATCCGGCGGCGTTCCCGTCACCATCTCGCTCTTCAGCTTCTGCTCGCGGTGGATCGTCTGATCGATGCTCTCGAAGTTTATTTTCACGTTTGGATGCGCTTTCTCATACGTGCGCACGATGGATTCGAAAATATCCAGCACCGGCTTGTCATGCTCCTTGTTCCAGAAGTGGCGGAACGTCAGCGTTATTTTCTCGGGTGCGGCTTCCTGTGCCGGCTCATGCTGCCGCAGCGTAATCCACACGACGGAGAGCGCCAAAAGAGAGGCGTACACAACAATCCAGCCCCAATTCCAAAACCATCTCAAGTGGAGCTCCCCCTTCATGTGAGTATTTTCGGAATCCGAATACGAATCATCGATCCGTAGCCGGCCGAAGAGCAGATCATGAGGCCGTATCGGCTTCCGAACCGAATGCGGAGCCGTTCGTGGACATTCTTGAGCCCGACGCCGTTCTCGCGGTATTTTTTCAGCTGCCCCTGGTCTTTATTCCACAGCTCGATCAGCGTTTCCGGGTCGAAGCCCGGTCCGTTATCCGTGACATCAATGACGATATCGTCCCGCTGCTCGGATACCTTGATGCTGATATAGCCGCTTTCCTCCATCGGCTCAATGCCGTGATACAGCGCGTTCTCGACAATCGGCTGCACGATCAGCTTCTGGGTGACAAAGTGCCTGAGCGAATCCGAAAGCTCGATCTCGTAATCGAATTTTTCCTCAAACCGGAACTTCTGGATCCGCATATAATGCCGGACATGCTCCAGCTCCATGCTGAGCGGAATGAGCTCATGGTGCTCGCTGATGCTGATGCGCAGCAGCTTGCCGAGCGAGATCACCATTTTGCTGATATCTTTGTTTCCTTGCAGAACAGCCATCGAGTTAATCGACTCCAGCGAATTGTATATAAAATGCGGATTGATCTGCGCCACCAGCGCCTGCAGCTCCGCTTCCTTCTTACGTGCCTGCTCGGTCTCCACTTGAGCCAGCAGCTCCTGAATCTGCGTGCTCATCCGGTTGAAGCCGTCGATCAAGAGCCCCGTCTCGTCTTGCGCCCCGTGATGCGGCGGAATCGGGACGAAAATCCCCTGCTTCACCCGCTTCATGCCGTTCACCGCGCTGATGATGCTTCGGACCATGCGCCGGACAAAAAAACGGTCGAATAAAAAAGCCGATACCAATGAAATCAGCCCCAGGATCAGCGCAAGGTTGCGGATGGACACCGATTCGGCGGCGATCAGCTTGCTCGGCGTAATCGCGACCAGAAACCAGTCCTTATTATGGGAAGGCATATACGTGATCAGCGACTTCTCGCCTAAGTAGCGGTCGACGTAATGCCCTTTGCCGTTCACGCCCTCTTCGGCCAGAAAAGGAAACTCCGCCCGTTCCCCGATATGCTCCCCGGACTTGTTGAAGACGATCCGGCCCTGCTTGTTAACCAGCAGGATGTCCCCCTGCTTTAGCGTTGCCGCTTCCCAGAACACCTGATCCAACAGATCCGGCTTCACGTAAATCACGAAGGTTCCGATATCCTCCAGCGAGTAATAGTCTTTGATCATCCTGGCCTGGATCAAGACCGGGGCACCCGATTCGGCCGAGCCGTTCTCGCCGGGCCCGACCCACAGCGGGCGCCCTTCCGCCTCCCCGACCGCCTTATACCAATCCTGCCCTCTCAGCTCGGCAAGCGGCATGCCTCCGCTTGTATGATAGACAAGCTGTTCGTTCGAATACAGCGCAAACGACGCAATCATCGGATGATTGACGAGGTTATTGATCTCCTGCCGCCGCTCGTATGTGATCGGATAATCCGGCTGCTTCAGCATCTGCTGAACGGTCTGCTGGGTTATCGCCGAATTGGAAATCGTCGTAATCTCGCTTAATGCGAATTTCAGCTTGCTGTCCGTTTCCAAGAGCGATATCGAATAGAAATCGTTCGACTTCTTCTCCATGGCTGCGGAGAAGCTGTAATAGGATACGCCGCCCAGCGCAATGACGGGGATGAAGACAAGCAGAATAATAGCCAGCAATATTTTTCGGCGGAGCTTCATGGCCGGTTCTCCCCCCAATCTCTATCTCTATTATTCTTCGCGCCGGGCGGCATTCCTTGTCGAATGCCCTCTTGTCGATTAACTTTTTATGGCGCCTGATGTCAGGCCGGCGATAACCCAGCGGCTAAACAGCAGGAACACGATCAGCAGCGGCAGCGTTGCCGTGAAGGTCGCGGACATGATCATCCCAAAATCAAGGCCGTCCTTGTTCGTGAACAATTGCTGAAGCGCGATCTGGATCGTATAGTTTTCCCGGTTCTTGAGCACGACGAGCGGCCAGAAGAAGTCGTTCCACACGTTCATGAAGTTCAGAATGCCAAGCGTTGCCATCGCCGGCGTAACGACCGGAATGGCTATGTTCCAGAAGATGCGGAAATGGCCGCCGCCATCGATCCGGCCCGCCTCGATCAGCTCGGTATGGACGGCCGAGGCGATATACTGCCGCATCCAGAAGATTCCGAAGGCGTTGACCATGGCGGGCACGATCAGCGCTTTATAGCTGTCGATCCACTGCAGCTTGGCCATGATGACATATTGCGGCAGGACGCCGAGCTGGGCAGGCACAAGCATGGTCGCGATGACGAACACGAACAGCGTTTTTTTCAGCGGAAACTCATATTTGGCAAAGGCATAGCCGGCCAGCGTGCACAGAAATACGACCGAAAGGGTAACCGCCGTCGATACGACGACCGAATTGAGCAGCGCCCGGAAGAACTCGGTCCGCTCCAGCACGCGTGCGAAGTTATCGAAAAAGGCCGTTCCCGGCGTAAGCAGCGGCGGAATTTGAAAGGCCGCATCCTTGCCGTTGGTTGCGACGACGAACATCCAGTAGAACGGAAATATCGAAACCAGGGCGCCGAGGATCAGGAATACGTAAAATAACGTCTTGGCGACGATACCGGGTTCATCCGGCTTTTTGCGGGTGACTGAAAGTGTGCTCATGCTTTTTTCCTCCCCGTATCTCCGCCCATCCGGCTCGACAGCATCATATTCAGGACGGAGAACACAATCGTTGCGATAAACAAAAGGACGGCCGTAGCAGCTGCGGTTCCGAAGAAGCCGTTCTTGAACGCCTCATTGTATAAATAGGTGACCATCGTGACCCCTTCCTGCCTCGTGGAGCCTGTACCCGATTGCCCCAGGAACACATACGGCTCCGTGAACAGCTGCAGCGCGCCGATCGTGGACACCAGGGTGACGAATAGAATAAAAGGACGAAGCAGCGGCATGGTAATGTATATAAACTGCTGGCGGCGGCTGGCGCCGTCGATCTTCGCGGCTTCGTAAATGTCGGTGGGGATGCTCTGCAGCCCGGACAAGAAAATAATGGCGTTATACCCCATCCAGCGCCACATGACCATGGTCGAAATGGCGATTTTGACGCCCCACCAGCCGGAATTGAACGGAACGCTTTCCATGCCGAACGTGTTCAGCATCCAGTTGACCATCCCGTTGTTGCCGAACATCGTGCTGAAGACAAGCGTAACGGCCACAATGGACGTAATATTCGGCATGAAATATAGGACGCGGAACGTATTCTTGAACTTGTTCAGCGCAGAATTCAGCATGACCGCAACGAACAAGGCCACGATGAGCTGCGGTACGGTACCCATAAGCGCCATAAGGAGCGTGTTGCCGAATGCGATCCAGAACGTTGGATCCCCGGTGACGAACTCATAGTTTTTGAGGCCGACATATTTCATCGGACCCAGCGCGTCCCACTTATAGAATGACAAATAGATGGTAAACACGATGGGATACAATCCAAAGATGGAGAACAAAATAAAGAATGGTGAAATGAATGTATACGCCGTAAAACGGCTGCGCCGGGTCTCGGTCAAAAACCGCCTTTTTTGCGGCAGCGGCTGCGGCCGTTCGGCTGTAGCGGTATCCGCCATGGATGCACCTCCAGGAAGTAAGTGATAAATCCGAATCCGGGAGAGGATGCTTCAGAAGATCCCCTCTCGAATTCGGACGCTTTAAGTTTCATATGGTTGTCATGCGTTGGGAGTGGGTAGCCCTCCCGCTGCCCTAGCTGCGCTCAACCAATGTTTTGATTTGCTGCATGGCGCTCTCCCATTCCTTTTGCGGGTCAGCCTTCTTCTCGAGCACGTTTTTAAGCGCATTTTTAATAATCGTGTCCGTCTGGTCATGCAGCGGTCCGTAGTATACCGGCTTGACGCGCTCCGCGGATTGGGCATAGGCTTCCGCAATCACCTGGCCGCCGAAAAATTCGTCCTGGTCTTCCTTGAACGTCGGTTCGTCGTAAACGGCCGGAATCGATGGGAACAACCCGCTGTCTTTAAACGATTTCAGCTGGTTCTCTTTGCTGACGATCCAAGAGATGAATTCATAGGCTTCCTTCGGATGCTTCCCTTCCTTCGGCAGCGTCAGGAACGAGCCGCCCCAGTTGCCTGCGCCTTCAGGCAATTGGGCGATTTTCCACTTGCCTGCGCTGTCCTCAGCATTGCGAATGGTGCCTGCGATCCAAGCCGGGCCGAGCATGACCCCGAAATCGCCGTCATTAATCGCTTTCTGCCATTCCGGAGACCACAGAATCCAGTTGCCGATCCAGCCTTCCTGGATGCCCTTGACGGTGAAATCATAGGCCTTCTTCACTTGCGGGTTGGTCTCGCCGATAAAGCTGCCGTCTTCTTTATTGAAATAGATCTGATCCGGCGACTGGTCGCGAACGCCGTTATAAACCAGATCCGTCAGGTCGGCAAACGGCTTGCCCGTTTTATCCTTGAACTGCTTCGCCACGGTTGCAAACTTATCCCACGTATCGATTGCGGCACTGAAGGCTTCCGGATCCGTCGGCAGCCCCGCTTGCTCAGCCAGGTCCGTACGGTAATACACGACCGTAGGGCCGATATCCGTTGGAAGGCCGAGCTGGAAGGAGCCGTCCACGGATGTTGCCTGCTTCCATTTCCATTCGAGATAGTTGCCTTCAATGTCTTTCGCGCCGAGATCATAGAGGTTGTGGAACTTGTCCTGGTTGTTAATGAAGCGCTCCATGAAGGCGATTTCAAGCATGAAAATGTCAGGCGCGCCCGAGCCGGCGGACAATGCTGTCGTCAGATTGTTATGATGGGCCGTCTGATCGGACGTGTTCTGGAACTTCACGGTGACGTTCGGATGCTCCTTCGTATACTCCTTGGCCAAATCCTCATAGTTGGTCGTACCCAGCGACCAGAAGGAAAGCTCGATTTTCTCTGTAGAGCTGCCCTCATTCGAGTTCCCTTCGTTCGAGCCGCCTTCGTTCGTGCTGCCTCCTCCCTCTTGGTTGGTACCGCCTCCTGGCGATTCCGCAGAATTGCCGCCACCGCAGGCAGCCAGTGAGAAGACCATGATGATGCTCAGGAGCAATGCGCTCCATGTTTTGAATCTGCTCATGCTTTTACCCCTCTCATGTAACTTATTTTCTTTTTTAGTCTAATGGGAGACGGGCGACATTTTGAGGAGGCAAACTTCCGAATTCAGGTTGAATTTATTACGATTCAGTTCGATAACCGGAAGAAATTCATCCACGACAAAAAAGACCTTATGCACTCTAGAGGCATAACGTCTTGATTGGGTTTCTTATTTCAACTGCTAATACCGCCCGCTCTGAT
The DNA here is from genome assembly GCF_017873605.1 of Paenibacillus lactis. Taxonomy (GTDB): domain Bacteria; phylum Bacillota; class Bacilli; order Paenibacillales; family Paenibacillaceae; genus Paenibacillus_AQ; species Paenibacillus_AQ lactis. The sequence continues at coordinate 3,774 of NZ_JAGGKI010000023.1, read as the reverse complement.
CGGGACGGCTATACCCTCCCTTAATCGGTTAGCTCCCGAATCGGGTGGAACCATGCATCATCGACGGGAAGAAATCGCTCCATTCCAGATGTTTGCTTGAACAGTCCCGATCCCTCCGCGTCTTCCGGCAGGAAAATGTGCGGATTCCCGCTGACTTCATCGGAAGTAAAGGCATCCAGCAGCTTTTGCTGATCCTCGCTGCTAACGGTATCCGTATTGATCGCAAAGGGAGGATTCAGCACGGGTGTGACCGATATAATCGTAAACGCTTTGCCGGCCAGCGCATGAAGGGGCTCTGCGGCATCTGTCTTGACCTTATACACGGCCCCTGGCATATTCGCCGTTCCGGATGACAGCTCGATATCGTCAGACACGCATCGATCGCAGAAGGCCGCTGCATCAGCTTTACCTGTCAATAAATTCTCAAGCGAGCCCTGATGCGTTCCCCCGTACAGCACTTCACGAAAAACCTGATCCTTACCGCCCTGAAGCAAGTCATCCGTTGTCAAATCCTGATACTTGTCCATCCTGCCCAAAGATCCGATCATTTCATGGGCAGGTATCTTAAACCCGGACATGGAGGTTTCGGACACAAATGATATTTTTTTACCGGCGATAGGCTCCAAAGCATAACCGTTTCCGCGTTTATACGCCCCCTCCTCGCCTTGTCGCACGCTCACCCAGCTAAAATAGAAAGCGTCTTCGAGCGTTCCGGTTTCCCCGCTTGCGACGACCAGCGGCTGGACCATCGGATTTGCGGCGTTCGCTCTGACATAGCCCTCTGTCCCGATGAATGCCAGATCGGCTTGTCCGTTCACAATCGCATCGATGGCATCCGTATCCTCCGTAAAGATGGCATGCTCGACTTGTTTACCCGTCGCTTTCTCGATCACTTTGCCCAGCTCATCACGGGCTTCCTTCACCACGGCCCCGGATTCGCCTTGAAGCCAGGCGATGGTTATCGTGCCCTCGGATTTTGGGCCTGCCCCTGCCCCTGCTACGTGTAACGCACCGCCATTCGTTCCGCAGCCTGTCGCTGCCACCAGCACAACCAGCGAAATCATGAGCAGCCAAATCTTCTTCATCAAACAATCTCCTCTCGGGGACCACCGGTCGTTTGTCTGCCATGCATCAAGACCGGAAAAACGTGCTGTATTCCACAGCTCCGAAGACACTGTTTCCCCAACTTCCCTATATGAAATCAGTCTAGCCTGTTGCTGGGTCGCAAGGGTCAATGCAGTGTAATAATTATGTAAAACCAAGGTAAACATGAGGTTGGGCAAATAAAAAAACAAGCCAGGACCGAATCATCCTGACTTGAATTTTCTTGACGGATTTATGGAAAGCTCTAGCTATTTAACTCTGCGTTTCTCGAATAAAAAAGGTTCACTGTCGGCCATCGCCTTAGATCATCCATCGAATGATGGATCCCGCATAAGTCATGCCGCCGCCAAAGCCGTAGAGCAGCACGTTGTCCCCGCTCTTCAGCCGGCCTTCGTCAATAGCCAGCTGCAGCGCCAACGGGATGGATGCGGCCGATGTGTTCCCGCGGTATTCGACGCTTGTCAGCGTCCGGTCGAGCGGCATCGGCCCACGTTCGCATATCGCTTCGATCATTCGGAGGTTGGCGCTATGCGGGACGAACCAGTCGATGTCTTCCGGCGACATGCCTCCTTTATCCAGAAGCTCGCGGACGCCGTCCGGAATATTGCGGACGGCCCATTTATAAATTTCGCGGCCGTTCTGCACGAGACAGCCGCTCTTTAGCTCCTCGCCGTCCATCTTTTCGGACAGCGCGGTTTTATATAGATGAATGCCGCCTTCGCCGAATGTGCCGGACGTGGACGCCAGAATGCCCGGCCGGCTCTCATCCGCTTCCAGCAGCACCGCGCCGGCCCCGTCTCCGAACAGGACACATGTCGTTCGGTCGGTGTAATCCGTAATTTTGGAGAGCGTCTCGGCGCCAATGACCAAAATTTTCGAGTAGGCACCGCCGGATATAAGCCCGTCCGCCATCTGCAGTGCATAGACGAAGCCGGCGCATGCCGCATTCACATCAAGGGCGCCCGTACTGACGATGCCAAGCTTGGACTGGACTCTCGAAGCCGTGCTCGGGAAGGAATACTCCGGCGTGCTGGTTGCCACAAGAATCATATCCGCATCCTTCACGGTAACACCGTATCGATTGACCATATCTTCCACGGCCTTGATTGCCAGATCGGATACAAATTGATCCTCCGCAGCGATGCGGCGCTCTCTCATCCCCGTCCGCTGAACGATCCATTCGTCGCTCGTATCCACCATCTTTTCTAAATCCGCATTGCTCAGGACGCGGTCGGGAACATACGTCCCGATGGCCGTTATTTTTGACTTGGATTGATTCATGATGACACCTCCATTTTTATTTACGTCTATTATAACACCAAGTATTAGGACTTGGTACTAATTTTATTTGGATAGGCGCCATTAGAACTCCCCTTCCTGAAAATCAAGGTTATCCGCAAGGGCGTCAACCGTCCTTCGGGACGTCGAGATGTTCAAGATATTTCTTCAAATTTTGTAACACGACCGCGTATCCGTCAGGAAACATGTGAATGCCGTCAATGGCATACTCCTTGTACAAATGGCCCTCGGCATCCGTCAACCCGTCATTTACGTCAATAAAGGTATACCCGTGCTTGGCCGCCAACTGCTTGATCGCATCGTTTGCTTCCCGAATCGCCTCATTCGTTCTTCTCTGAAAAATCTCCTCCATCGAAGCTCTGGACACAAACGGAAAGTCGTCTTTGGCATTAACGGGATAGTAGGCCATGACAAATACCCTACAATCGGGCAGCCTTGTAGCGATGCGGGTCAAAATCTCGTCATAGTTTGCAAGCAGACGCTCCAGCTTATAATCAGGCGCGCTGATATCATTGGTCCCAATGTTGATGAAGATGTTGGAAGGCTCAAGGTCAAAAACACAAGTTTCCATCGACGCTAATAATTCCGCAGTGACATAGCCCGCAATCCCGCGATTGTAGATGCAATATGGGAGTGCCAGCGTCTGCTGCAGCTCATTGATCGGGAAAAATTCCATCAGCGATGAGCCCACCATCACCACCTGCCCTTTCAGGGCCAATCGATTGAGCTTCTGGTAGTGCAGCAGCTTCATCTTCTTTTCATCGTTCGCTTCAGGCCATGTGTCTTCCTGAATCCCCGGCTCGCGATCCTCCGCCGTGTGCCACCCTTTATTTTCGTCCGCTGATGCCATTTATATCCCTCCTCTTTCAAAGGTTCAGATTTTGATTTTGTTTACCCTTTCATTCTAAGCCTTTTCACGTTTCCCGCAATGCCCTTGATCGTTTGGAGTGATGTAATACGCTGATATTCACCGAATAAATAAAAAAACAGGACCGGACAAGGCTATGCCCTAAATCCGGTCCTGTCTTCGATACGTCGTCCCCTGCAGCTACGAAATGGTGGCCTGGAGGCTCCATGACGGCCTGCAGCTCCATTATGAGCGGGCGAGCGGGCAGACACCCTCGTTCAACAGCGCGTGCCCAGAGCGTGCCACGAGCACCTTATGAGCATTCACACGCTTTTGACGTGGCAGGAATCGCAAACCTCCGATTATGCGTGTAACCATACAAAAAAACAAGCGCGTTATCGACATATCGATAACGCGCTTGTTGGTTGTGCTTGGCGGCGTCCTACTCTCCCGGGACCCTTCGGTCCAAGTACCATCGGCGCTGGAAGGCTTAACGGTCGTGTTCGGTATGGGAACGCGTGGAA
>NZ_JAGGKI010000022.1 GCF_017873605.1 Paenibacillus lactis | reverse complement strand
CAGCGCCGATGGTACTTGGACCGAAGGGTCCCGGGAGAGTAGGACGCCGCCAAGCGAACAACCATAAAGGCCGTTATCGAGCAATCGATGACGGCTTTTTTGTATATATTCTTGGGTATATATTATACGCTCAAGTAGCGTAAGGATTGAAGGGATATGGGTTAAACAGCGATGGCTAATACACATTGGCATAATAAAGGCTTACGTGTATGCAAAAAGCTTAAATATATCGTGATTTGATACGCCGAGGAGCAGGGTCCGTTAACCGATCAGTCATAAAGGCTGCCTTCAAGCAGGTTACTATGAAGATCGCAGAAATGATCAGCTGTTTAGTCTGTTTGATCTTAGGTGATACTATGTCAGCATGAGGCCCATCAAGGAATGTTACATCTTACACTTTTGGCTATTCAAAAGGGAAGGGGAAGATCAGGGTAAGGAAACCATGTAATAGAGGATTATTGATGATTTGTCCACTGTGTAAAGACAATCTGACGCCGTGGATGGATACCAATCGTCTTTTAGATAGGGGGCAATTCAATCCTTGACAGCCCATGGGCCCTTTGCTAAGATGGCAATAATATATTTTCTGAAAATACTTGAAAATGCCGTCCGGTCCAGCACTGACAGTCATTAAAAGTCCGCAGGATGACGACAAAAAGGAGGAATAACCCAGGTGTGGGAAGATAAGTTTAGCAAGGAAGGCTTCACTTTTGACGATGTATTGTTGGTTCCTAGAAAATCCGAGGTGCTTCCAAAGGAAGTGGATGTTACCACTCGATTGAGCGAGCATGTGAAGCTGAACATTCCCCTGATCAGTGCGGGAATGGATACCGTAACGGAGGCTCCTCTGGCGATTGCGATCGCGAGAGAAGGCGGAATCGGCATTATTCATAAAAATATGTCCGTTGAACAGCAAGCAGAGGAAGTGGATCGGGTCAAGCGCTCCGAAAGCGGCGTTATTACGAACCCATTCTCCCTGCATGCCGATAATCTTGTAGCCGATGCCGAGAAGCTGATGGGGAAATTCCGCATTTCCGGCGTTCCGATCGTGGATAAGGATAATAAACTGATCGGGATTTTGACGAACCGGGATCTTCGTTTTGTGCATGACTATAACACGGTCATTCGTGACGTGATGACCAGCGAGAACCTTGTGACTGCACCTGTTGGAACGACGCTTCAGGATGCAGAAACGATTTTGCAGAAGCATAAGATCGAGAAGCTCCCTTTGGTGGACGAAAATAACGTGCTAAAAGGGCTAATTACGATTAAAGATATCGAGAAGGCCATCCAGTTCCCTAACGCTGCGAAAGACGCTCAAGGACGCTTGTTGGTGGGCGCCGCCATCGGGATCTCCAAGGATACCTTTGAGCGAGCCGAAGCGCTTGTAAAAGCAGGCGTAGACGTCATCACCGTCGATTCCGCGCATGGACACCATATCAACATCGTCGACGCGGTACGGAAGCTGCGCGAGCTGTATCCGGATCTTACTATCATTGCAGGTAACGTAGCGACAGGTGAAGGTACAAGAGAATTGATCGAAGCCGGAGCCTCTGTCGTCAAAGTCGGGATCGGACCAGGCTCGATCTGTACGACCCGTGTCATTGCAGGTATTGGCGTACCGCAGATTACGGCGATCTATGACTGTGCTACGGTTGCTAAGGAATATGGCATTCCAATTATCGCGGACGGCGGCATTAAATATTCCGGTGAAATTACGAAGGCGATCGCTGCTGGAGCGCATGCAGTCATGCTGGGCAGCATGTTTGCCGGTACGGAAGAAAGCCCGGGCGAATCGGAAATTTATCAAGGTCGCCGATTTAAGGCTTACCGCGGCATGGGATCTCTGGCTGCAATGAAGCAAGGAAGTAAAGATCGTTACTTCCAGGATGACGACAAGAAATTGGTGCCGGAAGGCATTGAAGGCCGCGTGGCTTATAAAGGGCCGCTGGCGGACACGATTCATCAGCTGATCGGCGGATTGCGCTCAGGGATGGGCTACTGTGGTACGCAGAACCTTGAGGAGCTGCGCAATGATACGCAGTTTATCCGCATTACGGGTGCCGGACTTCGGGAAAGCCATCCGCATGATATTCAGATTACGAAGGAAGCACCGAACTACTCCTTGTAATCAAATCTGATCAACATAATCAGCATATGCACACAATGTTATTTATTTCCTGGACAAGCCGGGCGGAATCGCTCCGGCTTGTCTTTTTTTGATATCTCTCCTGTGATAGAATAGAACAAGTTAATGACTTAAACTTATGACTTATTGAGTAGTAGAGGGGAGTAATTCCATTGATAGAGAAGTCGATTAAGAGAAACAAACGATACCGCATACAACGTACGCTAGCATCCTTGATGCTGTTTAATATACTGTGCTTCTCGGCTGCACCGGCCGTCTCGCTGGCTGCGCCAACCACACTTGCTACGGCGGAGACCACCGACAACGCGAAAACCGGGGATGCCGCTGCGGATACGAAGAATGCCAAGGTTGATCGAGTTCCTTCAGCTCAACAGCTTGGACTCGAAGTGGAATCGGCGGTACTCATCGAATCGTCTACGGGTCAGGTGCTGTTATCCATTAATGCGGATAAGGCATTGCCGCCGGCCAGCATGACAAAGATGATGACCGAATACATCGTAGCTGAACAAGTGAAGCAAGGGAAGCTCTCATGGGACGAAGTAGTCACCGTTGGGGAGAATGCGGCCAAAACCGAAGGTTCACGTATATATCTTGCTGAAGGCGATCAACATACGGTTAGAGAACTTTACATTGCGATGGCTGTAGGCTCTGCGAACGATGCAACCGTTGCTTTGGCCGAGCGTGTAGCCGGTTCGGAAGAAGCTTTTGTGAAAATGATGAACGACACGGCCAAGAAGATGGGGCTTAAGACGGCCTTCTTTATTAACTCCACCGGTCTGAGCCGAGCGGATATGCCGGAGAAGTACCGCCCCAAAGAAGATAAGGAAACCGTAATGTCGGCTATGGACGTTGCCATACTGGCAAAGTACATCGTGGAGGACCATCCGGATTTTGCCGAGTTTACGGCACTCCAAAATTACAAATTCCGCGAGCGTGATGATAAACCAATCATTAACTATAACTGGATGCTGGAAGCGAACAAGAACATTACGAACTTCAAGTCATATGCTTACGAAGGATTAGATGGATTAAAGACAGGACATACCAGTGCTGCTGGCTACTGCTTCGCCGGTACGGCCGAACGGAATGGCATGCGCCTTATTAGTGTCGTGATGGGGACGAAGAATGAGCCCGCTCGTTTTGTACAAACCCGCAAGGTTCTGGACTATGGCTTCAACAACTTTGAAGTGAAAGAGGTTCAGCCTGCGGGGGCGACTGTTGAAGGTTTTGACAAGGTGCAGGTGAAGAAGGGCAAAGGTAAAGAAGCAAAGCTCGTGACCGATCGTGCCCTGACGTTCGTGGTGCCTAAAGGCTCCAATGGCAACAATATTCAATTCGAAGCGAAGCTCGATTCCAGTTCTGTAAATGCTCCTGTAGCAAAGAATACGAAGGTCGGGACGGTTACGTATAATTACAAGATCGAGGGCATGGCCAGCACCCAGAGCGATACGTTGAATCTGGTTACAGCCGAAGAAACGGAAAAGGCGGGCTGGTTCAAGCTGTTCCTGCGTGCGATTGGCGAATTCTTCGCGGATTTGTTCGATTCGATCAAAAATTTGTTCTAATCCGCAAAAGCCTTATAAATTCCGAGTAAATGGGTTGTGTATTTCATAACCTTGCGTTAAAATATCAAGTTAGATTCATTACAAATTTCTACAAGATTCACATGTACGATACCACCTGAGATCTTCATTTCGGGTGGTAAGATCTAAACATATATTCGGGAGGCTAGGGGATATGGAAACAGGAACATCTACTGTAAAAAGAGGTATGGCAGAAATGCAAAAGGGCGGCGTCATCATGGACGTCATGAATGCGGAGCAGGCGAAAATCGCTGAAGCTGCCGGCGCAACGGCAGTCATGGCGCTGGAGCGCGTACCTTCCGACATTCGTGCTGCCGGAGGCGTGGCTCGTATGGCAGACCCGACCATTATTGAAGAAGTGATGAAGGTTGTTTCCATTCCCGTTATGGCGAAAGCCCGTATCGGTCACTATGTGGAAGCGAAAGTGCTTGAATCGCTGGGCGTCGATTATCTTGATGAGAGTGAAGTGCTGACGCCGGCTGATGAGGTATACCACATCGATAAATGGGACTTTACGGTTCCGTTCGTATGCGGCGCGAAGGATATCGGTGAAGCGCTGCGCCGAATCGGAGAGGGCGCTTCGATGATCCGTACGAAGGGTGAGCCGGGAACCGGCAACATCGTTGAGGCGGTACGTCATATGCGCCTGATCAACAGCCAAATCCGTAAGGTACAGAATATGTCGAAGGACGAGTTGTATGCCGAAGCGAAGAACCTGGGCGTCTCTTATGATCTCTTGAAGGGTGTTCATGAGACTGGCAAGCTTCCTGTCGTGAACTTCGCGGCTGGCGGTGTTGCAACGCCTGCAGATGCTGCGCTTATGATGCATCTCGGTGCAGACGGCGTATTCGTAGGCTCCGGTATTTTCAAATCCGAGAATCCAGAGAAGTTCGCCCGTGCAATCGTTGAAGCGACAACGCACTACGATGATTACAAGCTGATTGCCGAAGTTTCGAAGAACCTTGGTACACCGATGAAAGGCATCGAGATTTCCAAGCTTACGGCTGCTGAACGTATGCAGGATCGCGGCTGGTAAGAGAGAAGGGGTAATATTGAAGATTGGCGTACTGGCACTTCAGGGTGCCGTTGCAGAACATATTCGGAGTATTGAACGGGCAGGTGCCGAAGCGATTCCGGTTAAACGAGTGGAGCAGCTTGGTGATATCGACGGCTTGATTATTCCTGGCGGCGAGAGCACCACCATCGGCAAGCTTATGCGTAAATATGATTTCATGGATGCGATCCGCAGCTTCTCCTCGCAGGGGAAGCCGATCTTCGGTACGTGCGCCGGCCTGATTGTGCTGGCAGAGCGGATCCAGGGCGATGAGGAAGCGCATCTGAAGCTCATGGATATCACGGTTGCGCGCAATGCATTCGGCCGTCAGCGAGAAAGCTTCGAGACAGACCTGAAGGTCGTGGGAATCGATGAACCGGTGCGTGCCGTGTTTATCCGGGCGCCGCTCATCCTGGAAGTAGGAGAAGGGGTTGAAGTTCTCTCTACGTACAACGATGAGATCGTGACGGCAAGACAAGGTCATCTGCTGGCAGCTTCCTATCATCCGGAGCTGACCGATGATTACCGGCTCCATGCATATTTTATTGAAATGGTCCGGGAGCAGGCAGACCGTCAAGGCTAAACCAAACATAGGCATAGGATCAGACAGAAGACATCTTGACTCTTTAGGCATTGCTAAGGGTCAAGTTTGTCTTTTTCGCTGAAATAAACTAAGATTGTAACGTATATGAGAGTTTGCAGCTTGCCAGCCTGGAGTACCGGGCCTAGAGCTGTTACGATACACCGATGGATGTTTTACTTTAGGAGGGTTTCCCGTGTTAGACGTAAAAATATTGCGCAGCGAGTTTAGTCGTGTAGAACAATCGCTTAAGAATCGCGGCAAGTCGCTTGATTTGATTGCGGATTTTCCGAAGCTTGACGCCCGTCGCCGGGAGTTGCTGCAGGAAAGCGAGAGCTTGAAGAATCGCCGCAACACCGTGTCGGCTGAAGTCGCTCGTCTGAAGAAGAACCGTGAGAATGCAGATGAGCTGATCCTGGAGATGCGCGAAGTCTCGGATAAGATCAAGGCGATGGACGAAGAGGTGCGCGAAGTTGAAGCAAACATAGCGGAGCTTACGCTTGCGATTCCGAATATTCCGCATGAGAGTGTGCCGGTAGGCGCCTCGGAAGAAGACAATGTGGAGGTTCGTCGTTGGTCGGAGCCTGCTGCATTTGATTTTGAGCCGAAAGCGCATTGGGAGCTTGCCCAAAACTTGAATATCCTTGACTTTGAAGCTGGTGCCAAAGTTACGGGCTCGAGATTTACCTTCTACAAAGGTCTTGGTGCGCGCCTTGAACGCGCCCTGATCAGCTTCATGATGGATCTGCACAGCGACAAACACGGCTATGAGGAAATGCTGCCTCCTTATATCGTCAACCGGGACAGCCTCTATGGAACCGGACAGCTTCCGAAATTCGAAGAGGATCTGTTCAAGATCAGCGATACGGACTATTATCTGATTCCGACGGCCGAGGTTCCAGTCACGAATTATCATCGTGAGGAAATCCTGAATGCTGAAGATTTGCCAAAATATTATGTAGCCTACAGCTCTTGCTTCCGTTCCGAGGCCGGCGCAGCCGGACGGGATACGCGCGGGCTGATTCGCCAGCATCAGTTCAACAAGGTTGAAATGGTGAAGATTGTGCATCCCGACACATCCTTTGACGAGCTCGAGAAGATGACGGCGGATGCCGAGCGTGTTCTGCAGCTCCTTAATCTTCCTTACCGCGTGATGGAGTTATGCACCGGCGATATGGGCTTTGGCTCGATGAAAACCTATGATCTTGAGGTATGGCTGCCGGAGAGCGGCGTATACCGTGAAATCTCCTCATGCTCGAATATCGGTGATTTCCAGGCACGCCGGGCGAATATCCGTTTCCGTCCGGAGCCGAAAGCGAAGCCGGAATTTGTCCACACCCTGAATGGGTCGGGACTTGCGGTGGGACGTACCGTTGCGGCAATCCTGGAGAATTATCAACAGGCTGACGGCTCGGTTGTCATCCCGGATGTGCTTCGTCCATACATGGGCAATATCAGCGTGATTGCACCGAAATAATTAGCTTGATTAAATCATTTGAGTTGTGGTATAATGAATGATGCACGTGATTCAATTTGGTGCAATTGTTATACCACATGGAGAGGTACCGAAGCGGTCATAACGGGGCGGTCTTGAAAACCGTTAGGGGGCAACTCCACATGGGTTCGAATCCCATCCTCTCCGCCATACATAATAATGACAGGCCCGTTTCCTTATTGGAAACGGGCTTTTTGCATAGCATTTTTTCTAAAGCGGAAATCGATTCTTTCCAGGGGCGGGCGTTCGGGTGCTCATTTATTTCCTTCTATAATAAACGGTTGCTGCACAATAGGTCTCCTTTTTAATCTAAGGGTTACCGATTGAATAAACGAAGCCAGCATCATGGGCTGGTTGGTGTGTCTTCACAGGGCTTTAGAGGGTGCATAAAAGTTCACCCACTTTCGCAATTTATAGAGAAGGGGAGGTGTGATGATGAACTCAGAACTGAATGTAGATCAGGCTACGCTTGTTAACGCATGGCAGGAGAGGCTGCCGACGATCCTCAAGCCCGGTGACCGTGCGGAGGTGGCTCCCGACGAGGGAGATCCCAATGCCATCCGCATTCATATCGGTGCGGCTGGACGCCAGGAGTATTCGTTCGATTTCCAATGCACGTACGTGGACACAAGAGAAGTAAAGGTGGACCTGATCGATGTGGAGCGGGATGGCGCAACGACCGATGAACGCAATGAGAATGTCCAGGGCATGATCGGCGATTACACCCGGCATATCCATGAATGCGCGCAAGCGCTGCAGCAGATTACGCATCAATAGGGACATGAAGTAATGCCTTTGGTATGGTTCCGATTCCAAGAAACGGAGGACTGCACAATGAGCAAGCCGAAAGCGATTCCTGTACCGGAAGCCCAGGAGACACCGCAACGACGCGATGACCGTGACAGAGGCGGCCAAGAGCCCCTGTCGGGCTCGCACAAAGCCAAGATCCGCAAGCAGGACGGGCACTTTAACCCGGAGGGCTGACCTGCTGCCAGCCTTCTCTCTAGGCGTTATAAACATGAAGAGATTAGAACTTCCTGTATGATTTCGACAGGAAGTTCTTTTTTTGTTGAAACTATTTCAGTCATCGTCTCGTATTAGAAGGCAAGTGTAATATTACGGGGCCCCGAACATTACAGGAAAGTTAAGAAGTTTAAATTAAAGATTCCTGGAAAAAGAAAGGAAATAAAATTTCAGCAAATATTCCATAAAGTGTTTCTCATTTCGTCGAAATGGTATATGATTAAAAGGTCTGTTATTTTTTATTTTTTTTTTAAGCATTAGAGGGGAGAGAAAGTTTAATGAACAAGAAGTTGGTAGCCATTTTGCTGACACTGCTGCTCACAGTGACAGTGGTTATGTCTGGCTGCGCGAAGAAGGAAGAGCCTAAAGCCGCTATGACGGCAGCTGCCAAGAACGCTATGCAGATGACGTCGTACGAGATGAAAAGCAAAGTTGTCCTTGAAGATCTGCAAATCAACATACCGGAAGTTGCAGGGGATCCAAGCGTAACGCAAGCGATGACCATGTTGAAAAATGCCGAAATCACGATGGACGGCATGTATCAAGCGGATCCGCAGCAAATGGAAATGAAGATGGGCATCAACCTGAAGGGTGACATGGCGATGTCTTTCAACATCGACATGGTTATGACCCAAGACACCATCTACATCAAAGTACCAAGCATCCCGATGCTTCCACTGCCTGAAGATGTTGTCGGCAAATATCTGAAGATGGACCTGAAAGAACTTGCCGAGCAATCCGGCGAAACGTTCAGCCCAGAAACAATGGATACGGAGAAGACTCAGAAGTTCGCGAACGAAGTGCTTGAAGCATTGCTCAGCGAATACGATCAAGCGAAGTACTTCAAAGAAATCAACGCCAAGGACGCAGGTCTTCCTGAAGGCGTAGACGCGAAGCAAGTGGTGCAATTCTTCGTAACGAATGACAACGTAAATGAAGCACTGGAAATCTTGGTAAACAAGGTTGCTCCGAAAGTTGTCGACATCGCAGGTAAAGAAGAATACCGCGAAATGCTGGGACTTACTCAAGAAGATATCGACTCCGCTAAGACTGAGCTGTCCGCATTGAACCAGGAAGATTTCAAAGCAGGCCTGGAAGAAATGAAGAAATACCTGAAGATCAACACATTTAGCATCAACACCGCAATCGATAAGAATGACTTCCCTGCGTATCAGGACGTAGCATTGAATGTTGAATTCAATGAGCCTGAAACAAGCGAAAGCGTAAAAGTCGCTATCAAGGGCAGCACGCAATACCTCAACATCAATAAGAAGCAAGAATTCAAGATCGGTATTCCAAAAGACGCTGATGTCATCACGATGGAGCAATTTGAGGAATCCATGAGCGAATTGGGCGCTTATTAATCACATTATCCATGAACAGAAAAAACCCGGCCGTCATGGCCGGGTTTTTGTATTGTTCCTGACAAGAGGGATTACTTTCCCCGCAAGCGGCGAAAAAACTGGGTCAGAAGCGCGGCGCATTCTTCCTGCATAACGCCTTCCGTGACCTGGGTTCGGTGATTAAACCGCGGCTCTTGAAGCAGGTTCATCAAGGTGCCTGCGCAGCCGGCCTTCGGATCCCGAGTCCCATAAACGAGGTGCGGCACCCGCGATTGAACGATTGCTCCGGCGCACATCGGACACGGCTCAAGCGTTACATACAGGCGGCAGTCCAGCAATCGCCAAGCGCCGAGATGTCTGCTGGCCTCGCGGATCGCAACCATCTCCGCGTGGGCCGTCGCATCGTATGTCGTTTCGCGCAGATTGTAACCTCGGCCGATGATTTTGCCGTCGTGGACAACGACGGCGCCAATAGGCACTTCTCCGAGCTCCTCGGCTTTCCGAGCCTCGTGAATCGCTGCCTGCATCCAGTATTCATGCTGCTCATTATCCACAAGCGTGGTAGACGCTATATTTGATTCCATTTTATGATCTCCCTTCAATACAGCCCAAAACACGCGGGTTATACCCAGTGTTCAACGAACACTCATTCGTTTGTTAACATGATGTGGACATATTTGTGGATAACTTTATTTTTATACACAAAGTTATTCACATTATCCCCAATAAAGCTGTGTATTTGTTAGCAATCTGTGGACATCTATCTTGTCTGTAAGGATTAACTTCTATATTGTAAGGATTCCCTCATTCTTTGGCAATGAAAACGGAAATCCAGGTCCCCTTAAGGGGCCTGTCTTTTCAAACGTTTACGATCAAGGTATCATGAGGATATCAGAGGTTGCAAGCCGTCACTGTGATAGCAGAAAGGTGAAGATGCCATTTGTCGATTAAGACCAAATTATCGATGATCATGTCCATATCGGTATTATTTATACTTCTGCTTAACATCACGCTCAACTACTATACAACGCAGGAAAATTTGCAGCGGGATAGCGAAGTCAAAATGGTTATGGCCGCAACCCAGATCGCGATAACCGTTCAGCAGACGGAGTTCAGCTCCTCTTATGTGGATGATCTGTTCGGAGATATGCTTAAAGATATTTCGATTGAAGCGGCTCAGGTGTTGGATCCGGATATCAATAATATTACGAACGGCCAGTTAGTCGAGCTAAGCAAGAAGTTAGGCGTGGCTCATATTTCGCTGCTGGTCAAGACGAAGGATGACGTCGTCGTTGCCCGTTCCTCCGCGAATGAAGAGATCGGATTGTCCACTAAAAACTGGGGTTATTGGCATACGGCGTTTCTCGAGCTATTCGAACACGGCGAGGTGCGCTCGGTTACGAAGGGCCAACGATCGGACAATTTCTGGTCCGGTCCATTCGAGTTCTCCACTTCAAATCCCGACATGATTTATAAATGGGGGTATTATTATGACGGGAAGCGCAATTATATTATCGACCCCTATATCCAGAACTCTACGTTTAAGGATTATGTAAAGGTTACGAGCCCGAATACGGTCGTTCAAGAGACGCTAAAAGCCAACCCGCATATATTGGAAGTAACGGGCATTAACCCTGAAACGTTTGGCAATCAATATATGAGAGAGGACGGCTCGGACGACGTTCATTATAAGCTCTACAACCGCCCCATTACGTTCGGCAGCTATCATTACGGCACGCTTGACCAGGATGTGGAGGCGGTTCGGAAGGCCGTGTCAACCGGCGAGAACGTCGTGCTTGTGGATACGATCCAAGGGAAAAAGGTGCTTAAGAGCTTTATCCCGATTGATTACGAGGACAAGCCCACCAATGTGATCAGCGTGGTCATGGATTATGAAGCCATTTCATCGGTCATGAGGGAGCAGATGATCAGTCTCGTCGCGATTTCCTTGGTTCTGCTAGAGATCGTTATTTTCGGGAGCTACATTGTAGCCGGCTATTTTACCAAGCCGATTCAGTCCATCCTGAGGACGGTCAATGACGTAGCGGACGGACACTTTGACCGGCGCCTGGAGGTAACGAGCCGCGATGAGCTGGGCCAGCTGGCCGGAAGGATTAATGCGATGACCCGCAATCTCGGCCACTATACAAGCCAATTGAAGCAGATGGTCGAGGAAAATCAATCCGTCAAAGAATATCTCGAATCCATCATTAACCAAACGGCGGATGCTATTCATACAACCGATACGCATGAGCGGGTGATCAGCGTGAACAACGCCTTCGAACAGCTGTACGGCTGGAAGGCGCATGAGGTGATCGGGCAAAAGCTGGAGCTCGTTCCCCCGTCCAAGCTGGATGAAGAGCGCGACCGGATTAGGCGGCTGCGGCAAGGAGAGCGTCTGCCTCCAGTCGAAACGGTCCGCATGCGGAAGGACGGAAGCCTGATTGAGGTCAGCATCAGCACCTCGCTCGTTCGGGACGAGCAGGGGCAAGTAACCTCGATGATCAGCGTGTCCAGGGATGTAACCGAGCGCAACCGGATTGAGGAGCTGCTGCGGCGCTCCGAGAAGCTGAATACGGTCGGTCAGCTGGCTGCCGGCGTGGCTCATGAAATCCGCAATCCGCTAACGACGCTGCGGGGATTCCTGCAGCTGCAGCAGCAGACCCGTTCCGTAAATCCGGATCATATTGACCTGATGCTGTCGGAGCTGGACCGTATTAATTTGATTGTGAGCGAGTTTTTGATTTTGGCAAAGCCGCAGGCGATTCATTTCCAGGAGCGGGATGTCAGAGGCATTCTCCGGGACGTTATATCGTTCTTGGACAGCCAGGCTCATCTATACGGGGTCGAGGTCAAGCTCGACTTCTCCTCCGAACCTGCGCTTGTCCACTGCGAGGAGAACCAGCTGAAGCAGGTATTTATCAATTTGCTTAAAAATGCGTTCGAAGCCATGCCGGACGGCGGAACAGTAACGATTACACTTAAACGCCCGGAAGGAGATCACGTGCTTATCACCATACAGGATGAAGGCCATGGCATACCGGAGGAGCTGATGCCTCACCTGGGTGAGCCGTTCATTACCAATAAGGAGACAGGAACCGGACTTGGGCTTATGGTGAGCCAGCGGATCATTCAGGGTCATCAAGGCACGCTTGAAATCGAGAGCAAGTCCGGGGTGGGAACGAAAATCAGCATCGTTCTTCCTGCGGCAAGACAATCAGACATGGAAGCATCATCAAACGATGAGTGACATAATAAGGGGATGGCAGCTTGAGAATCAATAAATTTATTAGCGAAACGGGATATTGCTCCCGGCGGGAAGCGGACAAGCTTGTAGAGAGCGGGAAGGTAACGATTAACGGCGAGATTGCCGTATTAGGAAGCCAAGCCGAGGAGGGCGATGATGTCCGTATTAACGGGCGTCCGCTGCAGGAGAAGAAGCAGCAGCACGTTTATATTGCGCTTAACAAGCCGGTAGGCATTACAAGCACGACGGAATCGCATATCAAAGGCAATATCGTCGATTTCGTAGGCCATAAGGAGCGCATCTTTCCAATCGGGCGGCTCGACAAGGATTCCGAGGGTTTAATCCTGCTAACCAACGACGGGGATATCGTCAATAAAATATTGAGATCCGAGGGCAAGCACGAGAAGGAATATATCGTGACGGTCAACCGCCCTGTTACCCCGGCCTTCCTGAAGGGGATGTCCAGCGGCGTCAAAATTTTAGGCGAGATGACGCTGCCCTGCCAGGTCACCCGGATTTCGGAGCGGGTATTCCGCATTATTCTAACCGAGGGGAAGAACCGGCAAATTCGGAGAATGTGCAGCGCGTTTGGCTACGAGGTTCGGAGGCTCAAACGGATCCGGATTATGAACATCCTTCTCGGGGAGCAGAAGGTAGGCACTTGGCGGGATTTGACCCCTGCGGAGAAGCAGGAGCTTGGCAAGCTGCTGAATTACAAGCTGGAGTAGAGGAAATACCATACGCTGGAAGTACCGGAGATACAAAAAAACAACCGATTCGTCTGTTTGGCAGAAGCGAATCGGTTGTTTCATTTATAGGGACTTGCGGCGGCTAATTGCCGGCTTCGTCGACACTCGTAAAGGTTGCGCTGTCCTGATATTTCCGGATAATGGACACTTCAACCCGGCGGTTCTTCGCCCGGCCTGCAGCCGTTGCATTGTCCGCGATCGGATGGTATTCGCCGTAGCCGATCGGCATGAAGCGTTTCGGATCCAGCGACGAGTTCGCCAGCAATATCTTCATGAATTGCAGCGCGCGGTCCGAGCTCAGATCCCAGTTTGACGGGTATTTGCTATTGGAGATCGGAACATTGTCGGTATGACCGGATACGATAATTTCATAATCCGGGAACTTTTGAAGCATTTGCGAGATGGCCTCAGCCAGCTTGCGGGCCTCCGGCTTCACGACAGCTTCCCCTGACGGGAACAGCGCGTTGTCGCGAATCGTCAGCACGAGCTGGGAATGGTTGAGCTTGGTGCTTAGCTCGGAGGTCAGCCCGTTATTTTTAATATAATTATCGATCTGCTTCTTGAGCTGCTCCAGCTCCTCTTGCTCCTGACGCATCAGCTCAGCCCGTCGTTGGTCGGCAGTCGGTGCGGGAATGGTGGGTGCTGTCGCTTTATGATCCTTAACATCAGGGGGATCGTCGCTTGGCTGGGTCTTGCTGTAATCCAGCACGCCGGTACCGCCCGTTAGGGCAATGCTGAAGGCCTCGCTCATCTCCTGGAATTTGCGCGCATCGGTCGCGCTCATGGCGTAGAGCACAAGGAATAACGCAAGCAGGAGCGTCAGCAAGTCGGCATAAGGGAGAAGCCAGGATTCATCAGCATGCTCTTCGTGCGGCTCGTGTCTAGTCTTCTTGCTCACTAGAACCAGCCTCCCTCTCATCAAGCTGAGCACGCTCGGACGGTGTCAGGAACACGGACAGCTTCTGGTTAATGGCGATCGTGGACACACCCGACTGAATGGACAGCAGGCCCTCGACCATCATAAGGCGGATTTCCACCTCGCGTTTCGACAGACGCTTCAGTTTATTTGCAATCGGATGGCAGATAACATAACCTGTAAAAATACCAAGCAGGGTGGCAATGAACGCAGCACCGATCGCGTGGGCCAGCTCGCCCATGTCTTCCATGTGGCTAAGGGCTGCGATCAGACCGATAACAGCGCCGAGAACCCCGAGCGACGGAGCGTACATACCGGCCTGGGAGAAGATCAAAGCCCCGGAACGATGGCGCTCTTCGGTGGCATTGATGTCTTCCATCAGCACGTCGCGGACGAATTCCTGATCGTTGCCGTCGATGATCATCCGCATGCCATTGCGCAGGAAGCCGTCATCAATTTCTTCGACTTTGGTTTCCAGGGCAAGCAATCCTTCACGGCGAGTGATGGAAGCCCATTCCATAAACAGCTTGATCATATCCGTCTTGTCCATCAGCTGCTGCTTCACAAAGGTCATTTTGATCAGCTTGGGAATTTTCTTCAGTTCCGAAAGAGGGAAACCGATGAATAAAGTTGCGGCAGTTCCGCCAAGAATGATTAAGTAAGCTGCCGGATTAATCAAAGACGCGATGGAGGCACCCTTGAGGATCATGCCCACCAGCACCGCGATAAGCCCGAGAATCAAACCTATAAGTGTTGAAATTTCCATGCTACACCTCATCCGTGAGAAATAAATAACGAATCCATTCGTTTTTAGCGGCTCTTGCGGCGAACCGCGCGCCTTTACGGGGCGTTATCCTATTTATCGTCAGATCGGGCTTTTTTTTTTAGTTGTAATTTCCGGTATAATAGAAGGAAGAGTAATCGAAGCTTAGCATGGCAGGAAGGAGTGATGGAGATGGGCGTAAAGCACGGAAGGGATTACGGCGAAATTCTGACCGAATTAACGGAAGCCGTTGGGCGTATTCCTGACAGCTATGTCTTCTTTGAAATGGATCCGGAGGATTGGGGCAGGCTGGAGGATGCCGAGCAGGCCGAGGTTCATGAGGCGCTGGCGGAGGATCTGTTCTATGCCTTGGGCACAGAGCCGGTCATTACGGTCGGCAGCGGGGTTGTCATGCATGATCGGATGAATCATCGGATACATATTTTGATCGGTGAGGAAGAGCTGGCATTCGTAGCGCTCGTGTAAGCCAGGCAGGTTATCAAGGAATGAAGCATGGAATAAAATAGATGGAAAGAAGCCCTAAGGACGTAACAATCGGCTTATGAAAGGTTTTTTTCGGGGAGGAATATAATGATGCTTTATACGCAGCAGGAAGTGGAGGCTCATCTAGAGAAGCTTGAAGGCTGGGAATTTGAACAGGGGAGATGGATTGTACGAAAGTACACCTTTTCCTCCTTCATGAAGGGAATCGCCTTTGTTGATGAGGTGGCAGCGATTTCGGAAGCTTTCGGACATCACCCCTACATCACCATTGATTATAAAACGGTGACGCTGCGCCTGACGTCATGGGATGACGGCGGAATAACGGCCGTCGACATCAAGGAGGCCCAGCAATTTAACGAAGTTTATGAGAAGAGCCGATCCAAGGATCTGAAGGATCCGGAATAGGCAATGTAGATTCGGGCAGCTGCAGAAGCGTTAGGCCCGAGAATTAAAAAACACGCTTGGATCCAAACAGCAGTCTGGGGATCCAAGCGTGTTTTGCGTAATAAGAGCTGATGGATTATTTTTTCTCAGCAAGGTAGAGCGCGATGTTTGCAATTTCCTCAGGCTTCAGCTGATCCTTAAAGGAAGGCATTCCTTTACGTCCCTTGGTAACTACGTTAAAGATTGCGTTCGCATCCATATGTCCGCCTACTTGATTCAGAGCCGGACCTGCACCGCCCTGGAGCTGATCGCCATGGCAGGAGATACAGCTGGCTTTCAATGTAGCTTCAGCCGCAGCGGCATCCAAAGTAACCTCCGGCATGGTTGGCTTCTCTTCCTGCGCCACCTGCTCCTTGCCTGGAAGCGTAAACATCAGCGCAATAGCCAACGCACATGCGACGAAGAACAGTCCGCTCATGATCCATTTTTGCATCGTCATATCGTCCTTTCTATGTATACTGCACTTTTGCACTTGTCTTCATTATAAACCAACATCCTTACACATCATAGCCAGTTGTGACAAAAAAAGCAATGTTCAAGCCTGCCTTCATAAAAAGTACACAAAATTGTACTTTTTCATATAGACAAGACTACTATTCCTCATTGGCCATCGGGTCATACACCATGCAATAAAAAGGCGCCATGCCCGTCGGCGTAAGGCGTTCGTACGTATCGGCAATGTAAAAGCCAGCCTTCCGGTAAGTCCGGATAGCCCGTTCATTCCAGGTAAGCACCTCAAGATCAATCTCGTCCGAAGGACGGCGCCGCTTCGCCTCATCCACAATTGCCTGCACGAACCGTTTACCCATTCCCCGGCCGCACCAATCAGGCCGCATGCCCAGGCCTAGACGCGTAACGCCTGCCATAGGGAATAGCTGGGCAAACCCCCAGAGCTGATCCTGCTCATCCAGCACGGACAGGTATTGCTGCAGGCGGATGCCGGGATCCCCGAATTCCACCCCTAGTCCCTTCATCTGCTCCCAAGGAAGAAAGCCATATATATTATAGGGCGGGGGATAGGACCAGGTGCAAATTTCAGCGGCATGGGCTTCCTGCATGACCACGGTATGAAACGAGGGTAAATTCGCCTCCATGTAAATACTCCTCTCATTCAAAACAATTCCGTTAGAGAGAGAATACATGCTGCTGAGCGGGATTGCAAAGATAATAGCGCAGGGGGAAACGAAACTGAAGCTAAAAAATTTTCGATTGTTTATTCGTATTGCTGTTTAGGTTAATTCTGGAAGGGTAAATAAAATGTAAGCGCTCGGATTGGCCGAATCTTGTTGGTGGCTTTGAGCATACAGAATGAAAAAATATTTTTGGATTTTCCGAAAAACATAGAACTTTTCCATGGCCTGAAACGTTATAGAGGTATAGACGAAAAATTATAGAAAAAAAGCCGCTGGGTGAGATCGGCACATCTCATGCTCCAGGGCTTATGGACATTCAGAAAAATTACGGTACAGTCAATTAATTGTAGTTCACGGCAAGGGACTTGTACGTGCTTTGGCTCATGATTCTCTTCGCGCCTACATAACGCTTCGCGTAGTAGCTCTGGCTGAGCGGGCTAACGATGACGCCGCGCGAGGAGGAAGAATGGGCGAACTTCCCGCCACCGACATAAATGCCAACATGGGAAACGCCTCTGCCGGAAGTATTAAAGAATACGAGATCCCCGGCCTTCAGGTTGCTCTTCGATACCGCGGTACCTACCTTGTATTGTGCTGCAGAAGTGCGCGGCAGGGTGAGGCCCAGCTTCTTGTAAATATAGCTGGTGAATCCGGAGCAATCAAAACCCTTTGTAGTGGTTCCGCCGGTTTTATAAGAGACACCGATGGTTGGTTTGATAACGGTATTCAACTTGGAATCCGCGAAAGCGCTACCGGTTCCAATCGTGAGCGCAAGGGCCAAGCCTAAAGAGATGGCTGTTAACTTCTTCTTCAAAACAAAAAGCTCCTTCCATTGCCTGCGAGGTTAGCTTAAGGGTTCGGTTGAAGGTCCCCTATGATCCCTCTCTAGCGAGATCAATTCACCCAAAACGGATCCCCCGCTTCCCGTATGAAGACGGGAATTCGGCTTTTAAAAGATGTCGATGTACCCAATATGACGTTCCAACATGTTAACATGATGACAATAGTTACAATAAAAATGACAAAGTTGTTACTAACATATTCGTTATTTTAGCAGAGTATTAACAATTTGGCAAACGAGGAAAGTTGTTTTTTTAACAAAAATCCCTGTCCACATTGAAGTGGGACAGGGATTTTGTATAAATATGGGAGGGGAACGTTGAGGATTCCGGTTGGATGGGAAAGTTATCGTTCGAAATCTATCCTTTTCGGAGGCTGCTTTAGCTTCCGGTTACAACCTTTTTACCACATTTAAACGATGAATGGTTGTTAATGAAATGTAACTTTTGTAACCGTTATGGATTTGAAGCTACGGACGCTCTCCATAAATGATATTGGGAAGAAATTCCCCATATTTGGAAGAGCCCGTTCAGGAAATAGGAGGCTTGCTGAATGATGAGTCCGATTAATCCCGCCCAGAACAGGGACGCCGAGCTGAACAGCAGGAGAATGACAAATGCGGCTCCACCAACAGAAATGGACAGCAGTACAGCCGTTCCCAGCTTGCGTATGAGCGCCGTGACGGATGCGATCATACCGAGCTCTCCGGTATGCCCGAACTGCATATACAGCAGCACAAGGCGAATAACATAGGTATAGAGGAACCAGGCCGCCGCGTAAGGCAGCACCCGGAGCAGCTGGGAAGGCTCCTGAATGGAGCCGAGCAGTGCCGGAAGAGCCTTGGGAATGATCCAGTAACCCGGCGCAACCGTAAGAACAAGCTCGATGAGATAGAACACCGTTACCGATTTCCAATGCTTCCGCATGCCGATGAAGAAGAACAGACCGCGTTCGCCACGGGCCTCCTGATGGAGGTTGTAGAAGATGCCGGAGCGAATCAGCGGGGTAAGCACCATGCGGACGAGGAGCAGAGCGGCAAGGATCCAGCCGTAGGTATGAACCGTATTGCTGAGCGACAAGCTCATTTCGCCCTCATAGAAGAACAGGAGGCGGCTCAGCTCGTTAGGAGCCGGATCCGGGTACCGCATCAAAAGCGGGACGACGGCGGATTTCACGAGCCTGTACAGACAGTAGCCCCAGAGAAGACGGTACAAGAACAGTAGAATGGAGACGTATAATTGATCTTTAACACTGATCCAGCCTTGGCCTGCATAGCTTTTCATGTGCTCCCCCCTCACCACGACATGCTGCCGAACAGCGTCTCCACGAGCTTGGTAATACCGAGATTCCAACGTGTAACGACTTTCGGATCCATGCCAGCCTTCATATAGTTATTCATGTGTTTATTCTCCAGCATGATGGTATATTTCGGATCCACCATGGCCCAGGCGAGCGGTGTATGGTATTCCAGCGTATAAGTTACTTTGCCGTTCTTGCCGCTCCATGTTCGCTCAACAAGCTTGCCATCCTCAAAAGCGAACACAATCGGCACATCGGTAACATCGCCGCCCTTGCTCGTGATGTTTACGGTCGAAACAAACCGTGGGTGCGCTTGTGAGCCTTTATTTTTGGTTTTGATCTGGTCGATCGCGATGTCAGCCATTTGGCTGCCGTAAACGTACTGATCGAAATACGACTGCCATGAGGACTGGGTAACCTGTTCAACAACCTTCTGGAAGTCCGTCGTTGTCGGATGCTTGAAGCGGAATTTTTTGGCGTAGGTCATCATGATTTTATCCATCGTCTTGGATCCGACTTGTCGCTCGATGCCCTGGAGCACCAGCTTGCCGCGTGTATAGACGTTGAGTGCGTAATTTTCATGCGAGCTGTATTTCCAGGACTCCATCTTAAGCGGTTCAGGCGACGTAATGGATGCGCCTTGCGCTGCGGTATTGGATGTAATTCCGTACTGCTTCTCCATGACCTTCTCCTCGGCATAGGAAGCAAAGGCCTCGTCCAGCCATGCCTCTTCGAATTCGTTATTGGCTACGATGCCGTAGAAATATTGGTGGGCGATTTCATGGATGACGGTCCGCTCCAGCTCATATCCGGGCGAGTCGTTATTGGCTCCGAAGGCGGTGACGAGCGTCGGGTATTCCATGCCGCCTGCACCGTTGCCGGAATAAGGCGGGACAACGATGGATAATGTGGAGTACGGATAGGAGCCGTACCATTTGCCGAAAGAGGACAGCGCCGTTTTGGCTGTATCAAAATAACGCTCCTTCAAATCCTTATGAGCAGGATCAAGGTACAGCTTGATCCGGACGCCAGGGATACCCGGAGCGGAGTAAGCCTCTTCCGCCGTCACGAAGTTCGGCGAGGCGGCCCAGGCGAAGTCATGCACGTCATCCGCATAGAATTGGTAAATTTTCTCGCCATTTGCTTTCTGCGCAGGCTTGGTCGGGAACCCGGTAGCGGCTACGATATAGTCCTCGGGTACACGAATCCGAACGCTATAGATGCCGAAGTTCGAGTAAAACTCCGAATTGCCGTGATACTGATGTAAGTTCCAGCCTTCCTGGGTTCTTTCCCGCGTGCCGGCAGGCTCGTATACCGATATCTTGGGAAACCACTGGCCAGCCATGACAAAATCCTCGGTCCGGCCCATGCGCGCGAAAATCTTCGGCAGCTCTACCTCAAACTCCAAATGCAGGGTTATACTCTCTCCGCCTTTTACAGGCTTGGGCAACCGGAGTTTGGCAAGACTTTGATCTTTGATGTTCCCGTCATCCGGCTGAACAAACTGCAGTCGTTGCGTCAGGCCCAGGCCCTCGGTCGTTTTCACGTTCGTAATCTTCATCGACCCATAGCCGTTCTCGGGCATCGGATCGGATCGAAGCCTGCCTCCGGACTCCTTCATGAACGTCGTTTCATCGGATGCAAAGGCGTTCGGGTATAAATGGAAGTAGAGCTCATTCACGCTTCTTTTGCCAGGATGGGTCCAGGTGACGGTCTGCTTGCCTTTCAGCTTGTTTTGTTCAGGCTCGTACCTTACATCCATGTGGTATTCGACCAGCCGGTCGCTA
This sequence comes from Paenibacillus lactis, assembly GCF_017873605.1. GTDB lineage: Bacteria > Bacillota > Bacilli > Paenibacillales > Paenibacillaceae > Paenibacillus_AQ > Paenibacillus_AQ lactis. Next base: position 57,531 of record NZ_JAGGKI010000022.1, on the reverse strand, counting down.
AGCGCAGGGGCCGGTGCATCAGGCTGAACCTTTGGAGGTGAAAGCGGGGCCTTCTCCACGGCAGAGACGGAGGGCTTGCCCCCATTCGGAGCAAGCGCCGACAAGGAGGACCCTTGATTAGAAAGAAATATTGGCATCGATCCTGCAAGCAAACCCAAGGCGAGCAGGGATGATAGAAAGACTTTGGCACGTGGTGGGACCATATCGAATAACCTCCCGTTGACAAGCATCTACAGCATGTATATGTTTGCTTTTGGAGGATTATTAGTTAAAATAAAATTATTGGGACAAAGGTAGTTACGATGCAGCCGACAGGCTTTGTCGGCTCTGATATAGGAGGTTTTGCGGCAATGGAGAACGGGAGTCAGGAACAGGGCGCTAAGAAACAGATCGCGCTGAACATTATTAACAGCAAGAGCAAGCATAAAGGGTTCGGTGCAGGATCGATTGATTTGAACAGCCTTTCGCCAGTCATTATCGATAATGGCGAGGCCAAGGTGGATATTGGGGCCATGCATGCAAAGAGCAAGGTGGAGCGGGGCATCCGGTTTACGACGGACCGGGACGAGGTGCCTAATGGCCGTCAGGTGTGGATCGTATGGGTAGCGGTGGACCGCACGGCTGAAGGGCAGCATTACGCCGGTGCGACCGCTTGCGAAATGTGGATCGATCAGGAGGCGCGCAAGGGCTGGAAAATCCTCGCCGATCATGTGAACAAGATGGACGCTGCGCTAAAGCGCCGGATTATTCTGGACGGACTTGGCGATGTAGAGAAGAAGGCGCTGCGCGAGCTGCTGATTTCCCGCAATGAGGAATGGTGGAACGCATCCCCGGATGAATTCAAGGAAGCGCTTCGGACTGAGGAATAATTACATTGCCTTGAAAAGAAAGTTTTAGGATTAGAACGCGAAGAAAGACCGGTCAAGATTCGAGGGAGGAATCTTAACCGGTCTTTTTGTGCTGGCGTGTTTAGTTATCGGATTCATCAGAAGGGCAGAGCATATGTCAGATTCTTCTTGATATCGAGAAACGGATTTTCATATTGCAGCGTCAGCTTGCCGCTCTTATAACCGACAAACGTCAGACCATCACCGATGAAGCCCACCTCATTCGGCGGCATTTCCCCGATGGCCTTGATGCTTTCCTCATCCAGAATCTCAGGATAAATCAGCTCTGCTTTCGTGCCAGTCGGGTTAACGATGTACAGGGTTGCCTTCGTATACGGCCGGACGAGCAGGAAGTCCTGTTCGATCGCCTCCACCGTGAAATCATCCTTTACGCCTGTAAGGGCGGCGAGATCATAGGTTTTGACCGTCTTGCCGGTCGGATGAACGAGCTCCAGCTTGCTGCCGTTCATCATGGCGATATTTCCTTTATAGCCGGTAACGTTCGGCTCGTAGTTAATGCCCGCGAAGTTGGCATTCTGGGTTGCGGCTGTTTTGATGATCTTCTGATCCCGAATGAGTACACGGTATCTAGCTTCATGGATATGCGGCTCTCCGTACGTGTTATAGATGTCGGCCACGTACGTATTGCCATTTACCTTATGCGCATCGATCTCAAGAATGTCGATATTTTCAATAGACACCTTGCCTGCTTTTACAGGAACCGTTCCTGCTTTCCCCATATAGAGCGTTCCGTTCTCCCGGTTCACCCAGAACAGCATGCTGCCTTTTGCCGTGTAGGCATATCCGGTTCCCGGGTTAAAGGTTGTTGCCAATCCGGATTTGGCATCATAACGAAGCGGAATGGCAAACGCTTTGGTAATCAGGCTGGCAGGGACGTAGGTGACCCCTTTCTTGATGACCGGCGCGGCCTCGAGCTTCAGCACGCTGCCTTTCGCATTCACGGCACGAGCCTGCCCGACCTTGATCCGGACGGATTCCTTCGGACTGTTAATGTACATCTGGTTCTTGCCAACAACCGTCAGCTGCAGCTGGAGCGATTCGGAAATTTCCTTCAACGGTACATATAAGACTTTATTCTTCGTAAATGGCTGATTTTTAAGATCAATCGTGCTCCATGCGGCTTTGGCCTCCGAGGCGGCTGCTGCGGCATGCGAGGGTACTGTCGCGGCGGACGCTGTTAATAACAGCGTCGCGGCTAGGGAGGCGGTTCCGGCTGCTTTCATCCATTTTCTTGTGTTCATGATAGGTCTCCTCCTTTAATCGTTGGGTTATCTTTCTCCCATATGCATAGACGAGTCAAACGTGGAAAATGTTTCATTAAAGAGCGAAATGATATGAAAAAAAATATATAGCCAGCCGAATTGCCCTGCTTCTAAGCCCATAAAAAAAGAAGCTTCATCCTGCAGGATGAAGCTTCGAAGAGTGTTCGCTGTCACGACCGGGCTATCGGCTGGGATAAGCCCTCGGTTACGGATTCCCGATCCTTGCCAAGCAGGATGGACAGGCCGAGCAGGGTAACGATAATGGTTGCCCCCATATCCGAAATGATCGCGATCCACAGCGTCAGCCATCCGGGGATGGTGAGCAGGAGAGCAATCGCCTTCAAGGACAGTGAGATCCCAATATTCCATTGGATGATGCGGTTTACCCGGCGGGCCGTTCGGATCGCTCCGGGAAGCTTGCCGAGGTGATCCTGCATTAAGACGACGTCCGCCGTTTCGATGGCGCTATCGGTCCCCTTGCCCATGGCAATCCCAAGATCCGCCGCAGCCAATGCCGGGGCATCGTTGATGCCGTCACCGACCATGCCGGTCTTCCGGCGGGAGGCCAGTTCCTTGATTTTGGATACCTTCTGTTCAGGGAGCAGGCTTGCAAAGACGCGGGTGACGCCGGATTGCTTCGCGATGGACTGCGCGGATTGCTCATGATCGCCGGTAAGCATAATCGTTTCGGTAATGCCGGCTTCGTGAAGCTTACGGACGACGTCCGCCGTTTCCGCCCGGATCTCGTCCGCCAGACCGAAATGGCCCAATACGCCGTCTTCGCTTACAGCCGCAACAATCGTATATCCCTGTGCCTTTAAGTGGGCAATATCTGCTTTGACGGCGGCCAGATCATTCCGGGCGCTGTCATGAATATGGGACAGAACATCCTCACTGCCGACCCAATACAACTGTCCGTTGATTCGGGCCCGGACACCTTCACCCGGGAGAACCGTAATATCCTGCGGATCACGGAACGTACACTGCGGCTGCTTGATTTCAAGATGCTTCATTACCGCTTTGGCCAGCGGGTGGAGCGATGCTTGCTCGATAGCCCCAACCACCGCGTAAAAGCGGTCTTGGTCGTAGACCGTCTCGGCATACACGGCGGGCTTGCCCTTGGTGAGCGTGCCGGTCTTATCGAAAGCAATGGCCTCCAAGCGGCCGAGCTGCTCCAGATGGATGCCGCCCTTGATCAGAATGCCGTTTCGGGCTGCCCGGGTCATGCCGCTGACGAGCGCAATCGGCGATGACAGCACAAGCGAACAAGGACATCCGACAATAAGGATGGATAGTCCCTGGTAGATCCACGTCATCCAGGGCTGATTCAACAGCAGCGGAGGGATCAGTGCAACGCCGAGCGCGATGATCATAATGGCGGGCGTATAGTATTTGGCGAACTTATCGATAAACAGCTCGGTCGGCGTCTTGCTGTCTTGCGCTTCCTGTACCAAGTGCATAATCTTGGCGAGGGAAGAATCCTCATATGCCTTCGAAATAGCGATATGGAGCACGCCGTCCGTGCTTACGCTGCCGCCAAAGACCGCATCGCCCACCCGCTTGGTTACGGGCACCGATTCGCCCGTAATCGCAGCTTCATTGACGGCTCCGGCTCCGCTGGCAATCGTACCGTCAGACGGAATTTTCTCGCCGGGCCGGACCCGAACTACGTCGCCGGGTTTAAGGGTTCCGATCGGCACGAGGACAGGCTCGCCGTCCCGCAGCAATTCCGCTTCCTTCGGCGCGGCCGCCAGCAGAGCTTCCATGGACTGACGGGCGCGGTTCATGCCGTAGCCCTCCAGCAGCTCATTGAGCCCGAACAGGATCGCGACCAGCGTAGCCTCCCGCCATTCGCCTATGATGACCGCACCGACGAGCGCTACGGTCATCAACGTGTCCATATTAAATTTGAAGCGGGTCAGGTTTCTAAGGCCCCGAAGAAATGTTGTGTAGCCGCTAAGCAGCATGGCGCCCGCATACAGTGCGATCAACACGGGCTGCATGGTTCTTCCTTCCAATAGGAAGGTGAGCAGGTACAGCGCAGCCGAGATGCCGAGCAGCCATTTCATCTTCCGCGTGCTGTCCTGTGCGTGATCGTGGGCATGGCTGCGGTGTTCATGACCGGCCGCCCCGTGGTCGGAATGGCCGCCGGGCGATGCGGCTGCTTGGGAGGAAGATGACGGGGCTTGAACGATTCGTGCTCCATCGCTCTTCAAGATGCTTTCTACGCGGCTGAGATCCACATGAGGGGAGACAGTCAGCTTCCCGCTGTTATAACTCAGTCGGGCATTGTCGCCATGTTTGAGCTTCTGGATCTCCTCCTGCATTTCACGCGTGCAGTTCGGGCAGGAGAGGCCCTGTACGCGATATTCAACAAAGCTAGGACCATCCGTCTCTGGAGATGGCTTCGTTTGTGATTTTTGCATACCCATTTACCTCTTCTCCTTCTGATGCTCCAGCGTCATATGAAGCAGGGTACGGATGTGATCATCCACAAGCGAGTAATACACATTCTTTCCGGATTTTCGCGATTTGGCGATATCCTTGTTCTTCAGCGTTCTTAGATGATGAGAAGCCGTTGCCGTGGAGCAGCCGAGCAGCTCGGCAATATCGCAGACGCACAGCTCGCCTCCGCGGTCCAGCATATAGGCGACCTTCACCCGAGTAGGGTCCGCTAGAGCTTTGAAGATTTCCGCCATCCCCTGCACATCATTGTCGGACACCTGCTCGCTTAATACGGCAGCGACCCTGTCCGGTGAAGGGCACGTGATTTCACATAGCTCGGTGGAATTGTCTGCCGGTACGGTTCGGGTTTCCATATCCAATCGCCTCCTTGAAGAAAATGATTAGGGCTCTTATTCTTTATATTCAAACCATCGTTTAATTGTTTAAACCTAATATACCTCTTTTTATTATTATATTCAAATGAATGTTTGATTGTTCCTGGGATTTCGCGCTCGGCCAGGGAAAAGCGCAAGCCTGATTTTTGAAAATCTGTGCCGTTAGGAGCAGGGCATATAGGTCAGAAAATCCTTCCATTTCCTTGGCGGCAAATTTATACTTAATAGCAAAAAGCGAAGTCCCTATGAAGTGAGCGAAGCTTGCCGGTGAGCGTTCCCCGTGCCCCCGGTGCAAGAATTGGGCCAGCGGCTCATCACAACCGTTATATCAGCATCATCTGTACCTGATCCTTCAATTGCAGAATCGTAAATAACAGGGAGGCATGCGTATGATGTGTCCAATATGCCGATACGAGACGGAAGAAGGGAAGTACTGCGAGCAGTGCGGAGCCCGTCTGATCATCGAGGATAAGGCCGTATTTACAGCGTTCAAAGAGCAGGCGGCTGCCTCGGAGGTATATGGTGTTCACCAGGGAAGCACAAGATATAGAGGCAGCTCCCAAGGTGAGAAGGAGATGCCTGTGTACATACCGCCTGACATTCCGTTTCATACCGCGGGACGGCAGCACGTAGAAGAGGAAGCCGTATCCAACCCTTATTGGGAAAGCATTAAGTTATACGGGCAAATCTACGGAGACTATGTGGTCAAGGGATTGAAGCATCCGATCGCATCCGCTTCCGCCACGGATGGCAGCCAGCTGCTTAACGCGACGGTGTCCATGCTGCTGTATGTTCTGTTTCTTCCGCTCTTGGGTTATGTTACCCTGAGCTTTGACGGAGCAATCCTGCAGAAGGGAGCTTTTGTTCATCTGGTCCTGAAGCCGATGGGCTGGCTGGCGCTGTTCTTATTTTTGCTCAATGTATTTACTTTTACCGCCGTGAAGCTATCCAATTACCCGGGAGTCAAGCTGAAGGAAGTGATGGCAAGGTTCGGGACATTTCTGACCCCGTTTCTGGCCCTGCTCGTCATCAGCCCGCTATTTCTATTTATAAACAGCGACATTACAACGGTCATCCTGATTCTGTCGTTTGTCACCACGGTGATCACGATCCCGGTGCTCGTCATGAACAGCTACAAGCGCAAAAAAACCGGCGGCTTGGATCCGTTGTACGCGATCCTGTTGGTCTATGCCGCAAGCCTGCTGGTGCTTGCTGTGATCTGGGATATCTTTACCCGCTATTTGACCACAAGCCTTTAGAAGGTATGAAGGGATCTACATCCATTACATAAGAGCACAAGAAAAGCAGCAGGGATGCCTGCTGCTTTTCTTATATATCGATGTGTCTGATTGTGATGGATGCTGCTAGAGCACACGGAGCTACGGAAGGCTTGAAAGTTTTCTAAAATGGGGCACTCTGCAGGGTTCCTGGCGTACGTTGCTTGGAGCCACATCAAGGTATCCGCCCGCTCGACATGTTGTTCGTTTTACTCCACCCACCAGCGCTTGAAGTCCTTCCACCAGGAGCGCTCCTCTTGCTTTTTGGCCGCTTTGGTCTGATCCGCTCCTTTTGGCTGCTTCTCGCCGTCGCCGTGCTCGGCACAGTATTCCTTCGGCTCCGTTCCCTTCACGAATACTTCCAATACCTTATCCGGGCAATCGGGGCCGGCCAGCATGCCGTTTTTCGGATCGACGTAGGCGCTGACCACCTGATCCGGAATGGGGAAAATTTTCGGCGGCACGTTCTCGAGCGCCTTCTCCGTAAAATTGGCAAAGATGGGTGCTGCCCGGTGTCCGTCCACCTTGCTGATCTCCCGGCCCTTATCATAGCCGACCCACACGGCGGTGGCCAGCTCCGGGGTGTATCCGACGAGCCAAGCATCGGTATCGGTCGTCCCGGTTTTGCCGGCAACCGGACGCTTCATCATGGAGGACACGCGGTTGCCGGTTCCGCCGTTCTCGAACACACCTTCCATCATTCGGGTCATTACATACGCGGCTGCCGGCTCCACGACCTGTTCGCCCGGATCCTCCGGAGCTTCGTAAATGCTCCGGCCGGCAGCATCTGTAATGCGCAGCACCGCCACCGGAGCGACTCGCTTGCCGTTGTTGGCCATAACGGCATAAGCGGATGCCATTTCCAGCGGGCTGACGGGGGAGGTCCCGAGCGCGAGCGAAGGAACGGGCTCGAGCGGGCTCGTGATGCCCATTTTTTTGGCCATGTCGACGACCTTGTCCGGACCGAGCTGCATGATGGTATTGACGGCATAAATATTGTCCGACGCCGCGATGGCCTCGCGCATCGGAATTTCGCCCAAATATTTGCCCCCGAAATTGCTGGGCTGGTAGGTCTTGCGGTTGTTATCGTAATGAAACAGGGTCGGCTGGCTGTTGAATACCGTTGTGCTCGTCATTTCTTTGGAGTTGATTGCCGTTAAGTACATGATCGGCTTGAAGGACGAGCCGGGCTGTCTCGTCTTGGCCAAGGCGTGATTGTATTGGTTTTCACGGTAATTTTTGCCGCCGACCATCGCTTTGATATGCCCGTTTCGGGGGTCGATGGACACCAATGCGGTCTCCAGCTCGCTTTTGCTGTCCATGCCGCTGGCAACCGCCTCTTCGGCTGCCTGCTGGACTCTTGGATCAAGCGTTGTGTAGATGTTCAGACCGCCCTGCTCCAGCTGTTCCTCCGTTATGTTAAGCTGCGAGGTGACCAGGCTTCGCACATAATCCCGGAAGTACGAGGCGATCACCTTGTTCTCTTGGCGGTCTTGGGGCAGTATAGCCAGCTTGGACGAGGCGGCCCGGTCTGCTTCAGTCTGAGTGATGAAGCCGGTCTCCGCCATAGCGTTCAGGACGATCCGCTGTCTTTTGAGGGCATTTTCCATATGGTTATAGGGCGAATAATAGGTCGGCCCTTTCGGAATGCCGGCCAGCATGGCGCTTTCGGCCAAGCTCAGGTCTTTGGCGGATTTCCCGAAATACAGCAGCGATGCCGATTCGATGCCGTAAGCACCGTGACCGTAATAAATTTCATTTAAATACATTTCAAGAATTTGGTCTTTCGTATATTTCATCTCAAGCTGGGCCGTAAACTTGGCCTCCTTGAGCTTGCGGGTCCACGTCTTCTCATGGGACAGGTACAGGTTCCGCGCAAGCTGCTGGGTAAGCGTGCTGGCTCCCTGCTTGCGGTCCATGTGACGCAGGTTGACGAGAAGCGCCCGTGCCATGCCCTTCACGTCAAAGCCGAGGTGATCATAGAATTTCCGGTCCTCCACCGCCATGGTAGCCTGGATCAGAAGAGGAGAGATTTCGCTTAAGGCCACCTGCTCCGAGGTATGCCCCGTTGTCGAAAATGTGGCGAGCAGCTCGCCTTGACTGTCGAGCAGCCTTGAGTACCTGTCCGTTTCCGCTATGGGCAGCGGCGTTATAAATAGATAGGCGAGCAGAATGCCGCCGGCGATGACCGATAAGCCAAGGAGTGCGAAGAGAAATGCAGATAGCCGGACGAAACGACGTTTGCGCTTTTGCGGTTGTTTTTTGGATCCCGGCATGCGTGAAGCTCCTTCCTTCTCCAGGTGTAAGTCGGTGTTCTCCATCAAGGGCGGACCTGCCGGACAAAAGCCGCTTGATGATTACCTTTTCTATACAGTATGGGGCGGGGAAGGGCAGGATATTCATGGACGGGGCGGCAGAACCTTCCTTGTGCTTACCGCGTCCTAAGTTTTGGTTGCATTTTGGGCTTGATTTAATATAATACAATTTGTTTGGTACAATAGAAAAAGTGTGAAACTGTAAGCTCAAGGCATCTGCCCCGAATAAAGTTTTACGGCTTGGATCTGGACGGCTGAACATTATTCTAGCGGAAAGAAGGTAGAGACGATGGAATTATGGTTTACGGAGAAGCAAACCCCGACTTTCGGCATCACGGCGAAAATCCGGGAAACGTTTGTGCATGAGAAGACGGAGTTTCAACAGCTGGATATGATCGATACCGAGGAATTTGGACGTATGCTCGTCCTGGACGGCATGGTCATGACTACGATTAAGGACGAATTCGTCTATCATGAGATGGTCGCTCACCCTGCGCTAAACACCCACCCAAATCCGAAGAAGGTTCTGGTCGTCGGCGGCGGAGACGGCGGTGTCATTCGCGAAGTGATCAAGCACCCTGGCGTTGAGAAGGCCGTTCTGGTTGAAATCGACGGCAAAGTTATCGAATATTCGAAGCAGTACCTGCCTGAGATTGCCGGCAAGCTCGACGATCCGAAGGTAGAAGTGCTGGTGAATGATGGATATATGCATATTTTGGAGCACAAGAACGAATACGACGTTATTATGGTGGACTCCACCGAGCCTGTAGGCCCGGCTGCTCCATTGTTTGAGCGCGGCTTCTACCAAGGCATCTATGAGGCGCTCAAGGATGACGGCATTTTTGTGGCACAGACGGACAACCCTTGGTTTAAAGCCGATCTGATCCAAAAGGTCAGCAAGGACGTAAAAGAAATCTTCCCGATTGTCCGTGTCTACGGCGCGAACATTCCTACGTATCCAAGCGGCTTATGGACCTTCACGATGGGCAGCAAGACGTATGATCCGCTTGAAGTGGACGAGTCCCAAATCGCGGAGATGGATACGAAATACTATTCGCCACGCCTTCACAAGGCAGCGTTCGTGCTGCCTAAGTTCGTCGAAGATCTGGTGAAATAAGGAGGCCGCGGCAACTGATGAAACTTGATCAAGGTTACTCCGGCAACGTGTTTATTTTGAGCTCCGAGGATTACGCCGGATCCAAGGCGGTCATTTACGGCATGCCGATGGATTTTACGGTCAGCTACCGTCCCGGTTCCCGCTTCGGCCCGGCCCGTATCCGTCAGGCCTCGGTCGGCCTGGAGGAGTACAGCCCGTATTTGGATAAAAGCATTGAGGACATGACCTATTTCGATGCCGGCGACCTGATGCTGCCGTTCGGCAATGCCGCCCGCAGCCTTGACGTGATCGGCGACTATGTCGGCAAGCTGCTGGATGATGGGAAATTCCCGATCGGTCTTGGCGGAGAGCATCTTGTGTCCTGGCCGATCATTCAGAAGGTTTACGCGAAGTATCCGGATCTGATTCTGATTCATATCGATGCGCATGCCGACCTGCGCGAGCAGTACGAAGGCGAGCCGTTATCCCACTCGACGCCGGTCCGCAAAGCGGCCGAGCTGATGGGCGGCAGCAACATTTACCAGTTCGGGATTCGTTCCGGCTCTCGCGAGGAATTCCAATACGGACGCGAGAACATTAATTTCTATCCGTTTGACGTGGCGGCTCCATTGAAGGAAGCCCTGCCGTCTATGGGTAACCGTCCGGTATACGTGACGATCGACATCGACGTGCTTGACCCTTCGGCCGCACCGGGCACCGGTACCGCGGAAGCCGGCGGCATTACCTCGAAGGAGCTGCTGGAAGCCGTGCACCTGATCGCTAGATCCGACGTCAACGTCGTCGGCTGCGATCTGGTGGAAGTGGCGCCGATTTATGATCCGACGGAACAGACGCAGATCGTGGCGGCGAAGCTGATTCGCGAAATGCTGCTAGGGTTCGTTTGACCCTCCCAAACCCTCCCTACTAGGGAGGGCCCCGAGGGCGCTGCCCTCTGGACACCCGAAACTTGTTGGCGCCGAGTTAGGTAGGGTGCAGGATTGGAGCGGGGCTGGTGCGTGTGCACGGCCCTTCTCGGGCTCCCTTGCGGACCGCCCTCAGGGCCTTCTGGATGGTTGTGAGGCTGCCTGGGCAGCCTTAGCCTTCGGCTGTCGGCGTCGGACGCTAGGAGAGGCGGCCCGCCGCTCTCGGAGCATCCAGACGGGAGCGCCTCGAGCGCCTGGCCTGGAAGGCGTTCCGGGCTCCGCGTCCGGCCGCCCGGCAGGACGCGTCCGTGGCTGCGCCTGTGTGCCGCCCGTGCCCGTAATGCTGCCGTGTTCCAACGCGGCAGCGTTTTTTTGAACAAGCAAGCCTCCTCCATCTCAGCCTGTCGGCTGGCGGAGGAGGCTTGCTTGTTCGCGTGCGAGAGGCCCCCTCGTGTCAGCACCCCTGTCGGGGTAGCCTCGGGGGGCCGAGGAGCTGCCGGGGCTTTGCAACCCGGCCGGGAGTGGCTCCAAGCGACCTCCGCAGCCTTAGCCTTCGGCTGTCGGCGTCGGACGCTAGGAGAGGCGGCCCGCCACTCTCGGAGCATCCCTGACGGGAGCGCCTCGAGCGCCTGGCCTAGAAGGCGTTCCGGGCTCCGCGTCGGGCCGCCCGGCAGGACGCGTCCGTGGCAGCGCCTGCGTGCCGCCCGTGCCCGTAATGCTGCCGTGTTCCAACGCGGCAGCGTTTTTTTGAACAAGCAAGCCCCCTCCATCTCAGCCGATTGGCTGGCGGAGGAGGCTTGCTTGCGTTAGAGGATCTTGTCGATGCTAGCGTTGAGCCTAATGAAGAAGTGGACAGACTTATTCAAAATATTCCAAGCAGGCTTTCAGCTCTAGGTTGCCTGCTGCATTGGTTTATGATTGTCATGAAGAAAGCAGAGAAGATTTTGGGTAAGAAACTCGAACGGAAAAAATTCTCAATATTATGCAACTCTGAAGGATTATTAACGTTGTTATATATAATTGCAATTTTTTATTGTAAAAGGAGCTGTTAATTATGAAAAACAAAAAAAACGCACTCCTTATTCTGTTACTGCTGAGTGCATCTCTTCTTATTTCATGTAATAGCAACACTTCAAAAAAAACAGAACAAGAACTACCTGATAACACACCGACTAAACCGTTAATTTTCCAATTGAATGCTGAGGACATTTCAAGTGTTAGCATTTTTAATTTTGAGAGGAACCATGTGTCGGGTGAATTTCAAAAGAAGGATGACATAAAAGAATTAACCCAAATCTTAAATGATAGTTCTACTAATGTTGGAAACGTTACAGATGACTTATACCGTAAATTAATTATTCATATGAACAATACAGATACCCAGATATTGTTATTTGGCGGAAATGGAATCTATTTTAAAGATACAACAACACGGCATACTTATATGCTCGACCCCACCACTAAAACACAAACTTTAAATCAGTTGATAGATCGATTAGAAAAGGAATACTCAAATAGATAACATCTTCAGTTTCATGCGACAGCCCCCAGCATGAAGCCTGTGACCGAAGTTACGTATTTATCGGTTTACTACTTGTCCTTTATCCGGTATCTTATTTACAACGGAATTGTGGTATGGCAAGTGTCCAAGCGCAATGATGTAAAGTTGGTGCTGTATACGGGTGAGCAATGGACACCAAAAAGAGACGTGTTTGAGGCCGTGCTCCATTCGAACCAAGGCTTTCAATACGCGTCTCAGGCATACAACACACGATGAGAAGCCAGCGTCAAAGGCAGCCACTCTCGCAAAGCAACCTGCATGGATAACGTCTGTATTCGTTTTCAGGCGAAACTCAAACAGCGCGTGCTGTTTGGGTTTCGGCACGCGCTGGCTACTTAATTTTTTAGGGGTATGACCATCTCGATCCAGGCGTCAGATTTTTTATGTCTAAAGATAGATCACTAACATCTTCTAATTATTGGGGTCTACCGTTTTGACTGTACTGCTAGTATACATTGTAACCGCTCCGACATTAACCAGAGATGGTATTATTTTGGATGTATATCCCCAGGTTCCGCTTGGCATTGTATCGGTTTCTATATTTCCTCCAGAATGAACACCTATAATATGATTGCTGTTTTGTGCGCTAAAAACAATAGCTCCGCTATCACCGCCCTTACTGTACCCTCCACCTTGTTTATATATTGTAATCATATTGGTAAATGTAAAATAAGTTGTACCTTCTTTGTAATCCACACTTCCACTTGTAGATTGTACATTTGCACAAGTAACATTTGTAGACATTCCTGATTTACAGATAAGTTGTCCGACTAACGCTGTACTTGTTTGAGTATAGCTTTTGTCGTATTCAGCATTCGCGACGGGATTATAATAATACTTATTTCCGTATTTTTTATTCTTATTTGTAAGCAGCACAAGACCGACATCTGTACCGTTATCCTTATAACCAGATAAGTGTTGAGTTCCTATAGATGTTCCGCCTTGATACACAGTAGAACCTATATCTCTTATGCAATGTCCCGCCGTGACAATGAACTCTCTCGTATCTTTGGTCGCTATTCCTGCAGTGCTGCAAGTACCCTTAATTGATATCCCCCCGCCCATTTCCGTAAATGCATCAGTTCTTAGTTTATAAGGTATGTTTTCTGGTCTTTCATCAAATTCAATAAGACCGTTATACTCCTCATTCAGATTAACCATATAACTCTTTTCTAGATTCACACCCTCGGGGACACTGATAATGACCTTCTGTTTCTTTGTACTTACATCGGTTGATATTCCTCGAGGAATTGCTATACTGCCCGATTGAACTCGCTGTAAAATATCTCCTTGTATATTTATGAGGTCTTCCTTTGAATAACTGACACGTTGCACTTCAAGTAAATCACCCGGTAATATTTTTTTAATCTCTTCAATAAAACTACTAACCTTTACACTATCCTTAGCAACAGCAATAACGAAATGTGGGAACTTATCATTTTCAATATATATCTCTCCGTAAGGATTAAAATTTTCGGGATCTCCAAAGTGTTTAGCAATGATGTCAAAGACGGAGTCTAGATATTTCTTTTCAAACTCAAGTTGAAGTTCTTGTTGTGCATCCAATGGTAAGACTGTTTCGGCTTGATATTCATCATAGGACACTGTTTCCCCGCCCTCTGCAAATACTACAGCAGATTGGAAGATGAGACCCACAGTTAGAATAATTGGTAAGAATATTTTTTTCATCCAGAAATTCTCCTTTTACTTTTAATTATAAAACAGCGTAAATACCTTCCTACCCTCCCTTTCTATAATTCTCTTTTGATTGTTATCTTGGTGTGTTATATGTATAAACGCCAGTTTTTGTACACTAGTTACCTAATATTTGGATTTTTTCTAAAAAATAAATTTTTGGAAAAATAAAAATATCATCCTGAATTTCGAAAGCCCATAGCAGCAAGGTTAGCGTAGGAATCAAAGGGCCTTCTTAATGTAAAATCACAGTAGATTCCCCAGTGATATCGTTACGATTACAATCATGAAGGAGCCCTTCCCCATCCCAATGAAGGGGCATTGCGATTTCCATGTAAGATTGTGAAAGGATCATTTCAACTGAGCGACTCGGCGAGAATCCGTTCTTGGCTTCTTTGATGTAGTTTTCAAAGTAGCAGCGCTGATTGTAAAAGCGTCACAAATCAATCGGCTCCCATTCCGAATTCGTGACGATTGCTTCGTATTGCCAGTCGCTGTCGAAGACCAGTCGGCTTTGCCCGTCATCGAATACTTGGACCTTGCTGATGATTGCCACCCGGCGCGTTTTCTTCCAGGACGTTGCTTTGTAGATCAGCGTGATGCCTTCGATGATCCAATCATCGTAGCGCTTCCAGTAGCGACATTTCTGAACTTCCTGCTCCAGCCGCTTTGTCCATTTCATTTTGCCGGCATAGCCGATCTTCCGGCTCTCGAGCAGGCTGTAGAAGTCTTCGCCACCAAAACCCTTGTCGAATCAAGCTAGACGATTGGATGCTCGCCAAGCAGTTCAAATGTTTGCTTTCGAAATTTAGGCTCAGATAGATAACATCACCACATATTAATAGTAGGTCAGAGGATCGCCCGTGCCCGTAATGCTGCCGTGTTCCAACACGGCAGCGTTTTTTTGAACCAGCAAGCCTCCTCCATCTCAGCCTATCGGCTGGCGGAGGAGGCTTGCTGGTTCATTGCATATGTACGGTCACGGCCAACCGGTTTTGAAAGGGGAGAATCGCCAACCAACCGATCCTCCAGCGCATCAACAAATCCTCTTTTTCCGGTACTTCCTTCATTTGTTCGCCGGATCAATTTTATGAACCTGGAACTGCCGCAGTCTATGCGGATCTCCGGCGGGGTTTCCTCGATCTGCTCATTGCGTGTCGGATTGAACCGTTGTTCGGTTTGCGCGGTGGACGTTATGATTGGCGATACATTGACATGCTCAAAGCGAAGGGAGGTTTAATCACGATGGCAACCCGGTCAACCGAACTGAAACAGGATGGCGCGCCGCTGCCTCTCAAGGCGAGCGGAATATCCCGCAACCGGTACATTGCGAACATGCGCAAGCACTGGATGCTGTATCTCATGATTCTCCCCGGCATCTTGTTCTACGTCGTATTCAAGTATGTGCCGCTGGCGGGGAGCGTCATCGCCTTTCAGGACTATCAGATTTTTAAGGGCATTTGGGGAAGCCCTTGGGTAGGGCTGGATAATTTCGGATTTATTTTTACTTATCAGGATTTCTACAATGTGCTGCGCAATACAGCCGTCATCGCTTTATATCAGCTGCTGTTCGGATTTCCGGCGCCGATCCTGCTGGCCCTGCTGTTTAATGAAATCCGGCTTATGGTGGCCAAACGGGTGGTACAGAGTCTGTTCTATCTCCCTCACTTCCTGTCATGGGTCGTTGTGGGCGGAATCGTATTCGAGCTGCTATCCAGTCAAGGCGTGGTGAACGCGGTTCGCGGCTGGCTCGGTTACGAGCCGATCCTGTTCATGCAGGAGGCAGGTTATTTCCGGACCATCGTCGTCCTGTCGTCGATCTGGAAAGAGGTCGGCTGGGGCACGATCATTTATTTGGCGGCTATCGCCGGCATCAATCCGAATTTATATGAAGCGGCCGTCATGGACGGAGCGGGCCGATGGAAGCAAACGATCCATATTACGCTGCCCACGATGTTCCCGACGATACTGGTGCTGTTCCTGCTGCAGATCGGCAATTTCCTCGAGCTCGGCTTTGACCAGATCTTCAATTTGCTGACGCCGATGACCTATTCGGTCGGGGATATCATCGAAACGTATGTCTACCGCGCAGGCGTGCTTCAAGGTCAGTACAGCATGACGACGGCAATCGGCTTGTTCCAGTCCGTCATCGGGTTTATCTTGTTGTGGATTTTTAACCGGTTGGCCAGAAAAACGGATCAGGGGTTGTGGTGATGAAAGCGACATTCGGAGAAAAAGTGTTTCAGACGTTGAATTATGTATTTCTGATCGCCGCCGCGGCGACGATGCTGTTCCCGCTGGTGCAGCTGCTGGCCGTATCGTTCAGCTCACCGGTTGCCGCCGATTCCAAGGAAGTGTTTCTGCTGCCTGTGGAATTTACGACCGCTTCATGGGAGCATATCTTGAAAAACCAAGGTCTATGGACATCCTTCGGCATCACCGTATATATTACGGTCGTCGGGACGCTCCTCAGCATGCTGTTCTCGGTCATGACGGCCTATCCGCTGTCCCGCCGCGAGTTTCTGCTGCGCAAGCCGGTTATGCTCGGCATCGTGCTGACGATGATTTTCAACGCGCCGATGATCCCGTTCTTCCTGACCGTTCGCGAGCTCGGCATGATGAACTCGTTGTGGGCCCTGATCCTGCCGGGCCTGATCGGCACATTCAATATGATCATCATTCGAACCTTTTTCATGGGCATTCCCGGTGAATTGGACGATTCAGCGAGAATGGACGGGTGCAGCGATTTCGGCATTCTGTTCCGCATCTACCTGCCCTTATCCAAACCGGTCGTGGCGACGGTGAGCCTGTTTTATGCAGTCGGTTACTGGAATACCTTCTCCCGGGCCGTGCTGTTCATCCGCGATCCGGAGAAATGGCCGCTTCAGATGAAGCTTCGGGCGTATCTGCAATCCCCGGAGGAGCTGGCCGCCGTCAATATGTTTTTGGGCGACTTCGATTTTAACACGACAACTTTGAAAGCGGCTACAATCTTATTTGCGACGATTCCGATCATTCTGGTGTATCCGTATCTGCAAAAATATTTCGTCAAAGGCTCAATGCTTGGCTCACTAAAGGAATAGGCCGGGCAGATAATAGGCCGGGCAGATCTTCGATATGAAATCGGTTCTAGGACCGATTTGATATAACAACCATTCAAAAGGGGAGGATTTACACATGGCGAAATGGTATTTCCGCAAATGGTTCGGGAAGCCTGCGCTCGCGGTTGTGCTGGCGGCAGGACTGCTGGCGGGCTGCGGCAGCCCGGGAGGCTCCGGAACCGATGCAGGCGGCCCGGACAGCGAAGGGGGAAATGAGGTAACGAAGGTCAAGGTGTTCAAAAGCCACATGGGGGTCGGCACGATTCCGGGCCCGGACAATCCGCATGTCCAGTACGTGGCCGAGCGCACCGGGGTCCAATATGAGCTGGTTACGACCCCGCCGGGCTCGGAGCCGACGGAATTTTTGAATCTGATGATCGCCTCCGATGATCTTCCGGATATTTTGCGGCCGATCGGCGGCATCGAGCAGACGTTGATCCGGCAAGGGGGCGCGCTTGCGCTGGACGATTTGCTGCCGCAGTATGCGCCGAACGTGTGGAAGAACATTCCGCAGGAAGCGTGGGATGTCGTGCGATCGGCTTCGCCGGACGGAAAAATCTACTATGTGCCGAAGGTGTTCCTCGTGCCTGAGCGTGCGCCGATGATCCGCCAGGATTGGCTCGACAAGGTCGGCATGCCGATGCCAACCACCACGGAGGAATACAAGCAGGTGCTGGCCGCGTTCCTGGAGCAGGATCCGAACGGCAACGGCGTAAGGGATGAGCTGCCGACGTCTGGCCGGGAATTCGGCAAATGGATGGACCATTTGTTCGCGATGTATGGCGTAGCCATGTGGGAGGGCAGTCCGGAATGGGACGTGTATGACGGGAAGATCCAATATGCCGGCGTCACGGACAACATGAAGGCGGCGATCGGGTTCATCCGCGAGCTGTATGCCGAGAAGCTGCTCGATAACGAGACGTTCCTGAACAAGGGCGATGTATGGACCGCCAAAATCAACAATAACCTGGTCGGCAGCTGGTACCATCTTCCGGCGAACCTGCGCGACCGCTTTACGGCGATTCAGCAGAAAGCCCCGGATGCGTATGTCGTCGGCATGCCGCTTCCGAAAGCGGAGGGCTATGAGGGATATGTCACGCAAAAAAGCATGGGCGAGCCGGAATGGATTATTCCGACTAAAGCCGAAGCCAACGCCCCTGCAGCGCTGAAGCTGCTGGATTTCTTCTATGACCGTTCCAACGACGAGTTTATCCGGTTCGGGATCGAAGGAATGCAGCATGAGGTCGTGGACGGCAAAAAAGTGCTGCTCCCGCCAGAGGACAGCCGGCCGCTCGCCCTCGGCATGCGCAACCTGACGACCGAGGAGGACATGAACATCCGGATTCAGGAGACGATCCCGGAAGACATGCAGCAGATGGTAAAGGACATTTTCGAGGTAAGCACCGCCGACGCGAAGCGGATAGCCGGCGACGGGCTGCCGAGCACCGTGTACGAGGGATATCCCGATATTCAATCCCATAAGCTGTTCCAGGAATACTTGACCAAGATTGTCATCGGCGAGTGGCCGCTGGAGAAGTTCGATGAATTCGTGGATCGTTGGTATACGTCCGGAGGGGAAGAAGTCACCAAGCGGGTTGAGGAATGGTATTCGAGGATGTGATGCTAATGAAGAAGAAATATGCGATATGTGGGGTAAGCGGACGGGCGCTTGGGATGTTTGCGAAGCCGATCTTGACGACGTATGCCCCGCGGTGCGAGCTGGTGGCGCTGCTCGACACAGACCCGGAGCGTTTTGAGCTGTTCCGCACACGTTTTCCGGAGCATTCCGCCACTGCTGTTTACGGCGAAGAGGAGTTCGACCGCATGATCGAGGAGACGAAGCCGGACGTCGTGATCGTAGCGGGTCGGGATGATACGCATGCGCGTTATATCGTCGCCGCGCTGGAGCACGATCGGGATGTCATCACGGAGAAACCGATGGTCACGACCGGGGCGGACGCCCGGCGGGTGCTGGAAGCGGAAAGGGCAAGCAAAGGCAACGTAACCGTCACGTTCAATTATCGTTATGCTCCCGTTCACGACAAGATCAAGGAAATGGTATGGGAGGGCCGGCTTGGCCGCATTACTTCCGTGGATTTGAACTGGTACCTGGATACGTATCATGGAGCAAGCTATTTCAAAAGATGGAACCGCCGGCGCGAGCTTTCCGGCGGCCTCTCCATCCACAAGAGCACCCATCATTTCGACCTCGTCGGCTGGTGGATCAATCAGCGGCCGATTGAAGCTTTCGCTTACGGGGCGCTTCATTATTACGGCTCCGAAGGCGAGCTTAACCCGGAGCGGGTGGACGGCCGCCATTGCGGCACCTGCACGGCAGCAAGCCGCTGTGCCTACTACACGCGCTGGAATGCGCGCCATGTGAAGGATGATCACCTCGGTCTCCTTGCGGCGGAAGGGCGGCAATTTCCTTACACGGGTTACCGCCCGGACCAGTGCATCTTCGACTCCGAGATTGACATCGAGGATACGTATGCGGCCGCTATCCGATACAACGGGGGCGCGTTGCTCAGTTATTCCGTCAACTTCTCGCTGCCGTACGAAGGCTACCGCCTGGCGATAAACGGCACGAAGGGCCGCCTGGAGACGACCGAATACCATGCTCCGTCCAGGACCCCGTTCCCTACGCCGGTCCAGACCATCGATTATTTCCCGTTGTTCGGATCCAAAGAAACGATCCATGTGGTGCATCGGGAAGGCGGGCATGGAGGAGGCGATCCGCTGCTTTTGAACGATCTGTTCCTGGGTGAGGATCGATCCAGGCCCTATTCCGTCTTATCGGGGGCAGCGGACGGTGCGTATTCGGTTGCAACAGGGGAAGCGGTGTGGCGCTCGGCCAAGGAAGGGAAGCCGGTGGCGATCCAGGACGTGCTTGCAGGTTGGAAAGGAGAGCTGACAAAAGCATGAGCAAACAGGATAGCAGCGAATATTTCGATCCGGCGGAGGGCTTGGCCTACCAGACGGAGGGAAGCTCGATTGAGCATGCTCTTACGGTCATCGCCCAGCGATATGTAGGGGATCATCCTCCTCACCCTCCGGTGTACCGGGTTAGCCGCAGCGGGCCGATTCGCAAGCGGGGGGATCACGCTTACGTATTTCCGATCGGGGACATGTTTCCGGAGATGACGGAAGATCAGGTGGTTTATGCCTGGGGGAAGCTGTGGGTCCGGGAAGGGCACACCTTTCCCTTCCTGATCCAGAGCGACGGACCGGTACGGCTGTATCATAACGGCAGAAAGCGGTTCGGCTCCGCGCAGGGCGAGGCGGCGGATCCGGACACGCCAGTCAGAATCGGGATCCAGCTCACCGAAGGGTGGAACCACTTCGTCCTGGAATTCCGCCCTGGACCCGGGGGAGCCGGAGGTGTATTCGGCACGAGCAACCGCAAAAACAAACCGTATTGCTTTCTGGCCCCGTCAACGGAGAGGGATGGAGAGGAAGGCTGGATTGTGACGCGGCCGCTCTCCGGTCCGCTTCCGGTCATCCCCGGTGTCGTGGAGAGTGAGTCGTTCACGGGAACGGACTGGCTTCCTGCTCGAGCGGAGCATGATGAGAGAGCCGACGCTGGCAGCCCGAAAGGCCCCATGTCCGTCATGTATGGCGACAAGCCGGGATATGCCGCATATGCCTGGGCGGCTGTCGTTAACCGCAGCTTGGCCCCGGCGAAGGTCCTGGTGTCCGGAACCGCCTACGGACCGGTGCGGTTTGAATGGAACGGCCGGGAAGCCGGCTTCTATCCCGAGGCCGGAAGCTTCTGCTTCATGCTCGATGCCCTCGCAGGACGCGGAGAGCTGACGGCCCGGTGCGAATGCGGTCCGGACGGATGGGGATTTCGAATCGATGAGGTCTCCCCAGCCGGGATGCTGTGCGCGCCCCGCAAGGTGCACGGCCTCAAGGGAGAATGGCTGTATCTCGGCCCATTCCGTGCGGATGCGGAGCTTGAGATATCCGAGTATTTTGGCATGGATACCCTCGCTCAGCCGGGCGGGGAGAAGCTGTTCTGGACGGGAGGCGAGCCGGGCGCATGCATCCGGCCGTTTCTGGAGAACGAGCTGTTTGGCCGATGGAATTATCCGCTGGGCGTCACGCTGTACGGCCTGCTTGAAACGAGCAAAACGCTGCATCGCTCTGATCTTGAGCATTACGTTCTGCGGCATGTCGAGTTCGCTACCTCCCATTACGAGTACTCGTTATGGGACCGGGAACGGTTCGGCGCAGCCGGGCTGAACAATCAGCTGTCCGATATCGACAGTCTGGACGATTGCGGCTCCTTCGGCGCGCTCGCCATCCTCGCCGACCGCCTTCGGCCGCTGAAAGGGGCTTGCCGGGCCGCTGACGATATCGCCCGGTATATCATGACCGTTCAATCCCGGCTGCCGGACGGCGCCCTCTACCGGGAGGTCGGCGTTTCCCGCAGCATGGACCTGACGATGTGGTGCGACGATATGTACATGAGCGTGCCGTTTCTATGCCGGTATGCGGAGCTGGCCGGCGACTCCCGCTATTTGGACGAAGCGGCAAAGCAGCTGCTGCTATATAAGTCTTACTTGTATATGCCGGATTTGCAGCTGATGTCGCATGTCTATGACGTACGGCAGGGCCAGCCTTCCCGTACGGTATGGGGGAGGGGAAACGGATGGGTATTCTTCTCGCTGGCCGAGCTGCTCGCCGTGCTTCCGACCGGCCATCCCGACTACGAGCCTCTTCTGCAGTTCTACCGTGAGCTGGCGGAAGGGTACCGACGGGTTCAGGGCGCAAACGGGCTGTGGCACCAAGTGCTTACCGATCCCGAATCCTATGAGGAAGCGTCGTGCACCGCAATGTTCATCTTTGGCATGGCCCGGGGTGTTCGGCGAGGCTGGCTTCGGTCGACACAGCTTTACGCGCAGGCGGCCGTCTCGGGGTGGAAGGGCCTGACCGCCCGGGCGATTGACGGCCAAGGCAATGTATTCGGCGTATGCAAGGGGAGCAGCTGGTCCAACTCCCACTCGTATTACAAACACGACCTGTCGTGGAATGTGAACGACACGCACGGCATCGGCATTGTGCTTCTCGCCGGCGTCGAACTTCTTCAGCTGATGCGTCATACAGCACGGGAACCGGAAGACGACCCACAGCTGAAGGCATCAACGGTGCCCGGCGAGACCGGTGGTAGTCCGGGGGGGACGCAGGTCCACTATAAGTTTAAAAAGGGGAGCGGAAACAAGAGGAAATGAAAACGCTTAATCCCTAATGACGGCAGGAGCGGAGCGTAAGCTATAATGGAACCAAACTGGTAGTAAAGCGGGGATGGATATGTTCCAAACGATCGGTAAGTGGCTCAAATATTCGCTGGCCCAGACGCAGGCCCGACTGGTGCTCATTTTGACCGTATCCGTATTCTTGATCATTTTGGCCGTCAGCCTGACCTCCTATTACACCTCCAAATCGGTGCTGCAGGAGGAGCTGAGCGAGCCGCAGCATCAAATGCTGCAGATCAGCATGAAATTCATCGACGACTCGATCCGGGAGAGCGACAAAATCGCGGTCCAGGTCGCCGTGAACGAGCATGTCTACCATTTCCTGACGAGCGAGAACCAGAATTCGGTCTCCAATATTTCCACCTTGTACCGGCTCCTGTCCACCTGGATCAACAATTCGGAATACATCAACAGCATATACGTTTATGACATCGAGCGGGGCAGCTTCGTTTCGCTGCCTCAAGGCTACAGCTCCAGCAGGCTGACCTTCGTGGACTCCGAGTGGACCAGCATCGCGGATGAATTCGGTGACGATATGATGACGATCCGCAAGCGGCATGTTCCCGAGGGGGCGGGGAACAAGGGCTCTGAGCTGACGCTGTTCCGAAAGATCATGATTCAGGGCAAATTTCGAGGCATCGTAGCGGTGAATTTGCGGGAAACGGAGCTGTTTGCCAAGCTTAACCCGCCCGCGCTTTCGCAAGTGGACAGCATGCGGTATATCGTGGATCAGCAGGGTCGTGTGCTGTACTCGGTCTCCAACTCGGAGTTTAAGCCGGATGCCGTGACCCAGGCGCTGAACGAGCTGAAGGAGGACCGCTTCGGCGACTTTGTTCATGAAGGGCAGAAGCTGCTGGTGAACCAGATCGAATCACCGCTCACCGGCTGGAAATATGTCTCCATCGTGTCGCAGGACAGTTTGCTGGCCCAGTCCAAGAAGGTGCGCGACACCGTGCTGTCCGTCTCTGTAGCTGCCCTGGCACTGGGAGCGCTGACGATCCTGTACGTGAACTCGGCTGCATTCCGGCCGGTGCGGCGGCTGAAGCAGTTGTTTAGCGCCTACGAAGGGAAGACGTCCAGCCCGGACCGCATCGATCTGGAGAAGCTTGCGGGCGAGCTGCTGAGCAACCATGCCCATCTGTCCCAATTGGTTCGGGAGACGATCCCGGATGCGGCGTCCAAGTTTTTACACGATATCCACTCGGGGCATATGAGCGGACGGCGTGAAATCAGGGAGAAGTGGTCCCGTTATTTTGCCGAATGGACCGATGCTCCGGTGACGGTAGCCGTGCTGTCGATTGACCGTTACGACTCGTGGTCGCGCCGGTTCCCGGCAAGCGATCATTCCTTGCTCAAGTTCGCCTTGGCCAATATCATAGCCGAGCTGCATGAGCCGAAATGGCGGGTCGCCTGCGCCGATTTCGGGGCAGACCGAATGGCGATTCTCCTTCAGCCTCAGATGGCCGAAGGACGTCCGCCACTGGCTGAGGCGATCGAAACGGTGTCCCGGCTGCTGAAGTTCAGCGTATCTGCGGGCATGAGCACGCCGCAAAGCGATGTCTGCAAATTGAAGCAGGCCATGCTGGAGGCGGAGAATGCGTTAACCTACCGCTTATACAGAGGCTATGGCCAGCTCGTGCCGTTCCAGGACGTATCCGCCCATGAGGTAACCGACACGCAAGCGCCGGAAGACGGAATACGGGAATTGCTGGCCGCCGTGGAGAGCGGGGAAGGGGAAAAAGCGGTGGCCCTGCTGGAGCGTATTGCCGGCAATATCCGCAGTCGATATTGGTATCCGACGGAAGCGCTTGCCGCGCTGCAGTCTTTATTGGAACGCTTGCAGGGACTCTGCCCGGGCGGGGAAGGAGCCGAGGCAGAATCGGCCGGTCGGCTCGCCACGATGTATATCGAGGACATCGAAGCGGAGCTGACGGGCTTGATCAACGCATTGTCCGAACGCTACCGACGCTTGATCGGAAGCAAGGATTTTATCCTGTGCCAGCGGATGATGGAATACATGGAGCAGCATCTCGGAGAGCCGATCGGCATTCCGGAAATCGCCGACTCCATCGGCATCAGCAGCAGCTTGGCCAGCCAGCTGTTCAAGCAGGAGACCAATGAAACGATTTACAACTACTTAACCCGGCTGCGGATGGAACGCGCCGGGGAGCTGCTGGTCAAGACCGACCGGAAAATATCCGATATCGCCCTGATGGTCGGTTATCAGCACGAGAACAGCTTCATCCGGAGCTTCCGCAAATTCAAGGATATCACCCCGGGAAAGTACCGGGATATGATGAGAACCCGAATGGACGCCTTATACGAATAACAGGGCATGTCCACAGCATGGAAGGAGAGCATGGAGATGGAGAGAAAGCAGATTGTACAGCGACATCATCCGGAGTTCGACAGGCTGAATCCATTATCGCCGCTGTCGGTCGGCAATGGGGAATTCGCGTTTACCGCCGACCTTACCGGGCTGCAGACGTTTCCCGAGCAATACGAGGTGCCGCTCGGGACCCAATCGAACTGGGGCTGGCACTTTACGGGGGGACGCCGCCGATTCGATTGGAAGGATGCCGCGCTACAACCGTTTGACACACATGGCCGCCAGGTCGGTTACCCGATGAAGCCCGGGGATCGGGAGGGGGCATATCAATGGCTGAGGCAAAATCCCCATCGCCTTCATCTCGGCCGCCTGGCCTTCCGATTTTTGGATGAGTCGGGAGAGGAGCTTGATTACGGTCATGCGGGCGGATTTCGGCAAAAGCTCGACCTCTGGACCGGGGTCCTGTCTAGCCGCTTTACCGTTCGCGGGGTGCCTGTCGACGTGACTACGGTTTGCCATCCTGATGCGGATATGCTGGGCGTGAAAGTCGTCTCGCCGCTTGTTGGCAAAGGGCAGCTGCAGGTATTTATCCGCTTTCCCGCACCGGATATGACGAACGCCTCCTGGTCCAAGTCCGTGAAGCTCGACTGGGCGAATGACCATCGCCATGAAACGGTTCTGCTCCGGCAGGAGGATGGGGCGGCCTGGATCGAACGAACGATGGATGAGGACCGTTATGCCGTCCGGTGGCAGTGGAGCGGGGGGCGGCTCGAGCAGACGGGGCAGCATGAGTTTACGCTGCATCCGGAAGGAACGGGCGAAACGCATGTCGATGAGCTGGCGTTCTCCGTCGGATTTGCTCCGGGTACGCCCGCTGCCGCCGAGGTGGAAGACATAACGGCAGCCAGCGCCCGTCACTGGGAAGCCTTCTGGCAGAGCGGGGGGGCAATCAGCTTTGAGGGCAGCTCCGATCCGCGCGCCTTTGAGCTGGAGCGGCGGGTGGTCTTGTCGCAATGGCTGTGCGCCGTTCACAGCGGCGGCTCCATGCCGCCGCAGGAAACCGGCCTTATGTACAACAGCTGGTTCGGCAAAGCGCATCTGGAGATGCACTGGTGGCATGCGGCACATTTTGCGTTATGGGGCCGGGCTTCGATTCTGCGGCGCAGCATGGACTGGTACGACCGCATCCTGCCGATCGCCCGCGAGCTGGCCAGGATGCAAGGCTATGAGGGAGCCCGCTGGCCGAAGATGGTGGGCTTTGACGGCTATCCCTGTCCGTCGCCCGTCGCTCCCGGCCTGATCTGGCAGCAGCCGCATCCGATCGCGATGGCGGAGCTGTGCTATAAGGCGGAGCCGACAACGGCGACACTGCGAACACTCCGCGACATCGTGTTCGAATCGGCTGACTTTATGGTGTCCTATGCCCATTGGAATGAGGAGACCGGCGCTTTCGATCTCGGTCCGCCGCTCATTCCTGCGCAGGAATGCCACCCTATGGACGGCAGCGTCAACCCGCCGTATGAGCTGGAATATTGGAGATATGGCCTTCATATTGCCGTGAAGTGGGCCAGCCGCATGGGGATCCGGCCGAATCCGCGCTGGGCGGAGGTAGCAGGCAGGATGGCATCGCCGCCGCAGAAGGATGGCGTCTATTTGGCTCATGCGCTGGCCCCAGACACGTTTACGGCGAAGAATCATGATCATCCGTCCATGCTGTGTGCGCTGGGCGTGCTTCCGGGCAGACTGATCGACCGGGAAACGATGCGCCGTACGCTGAAGAAGGTGAAGGACGTGTGGCAGTGGGAGACGGCATGGGGATGGGACTTTCCGGTATGTGCCATGACGGCGGCCAGGCTTGGGGAGCGCGATCTGGCCGTCGATTTTCTCTTGATGGACGAAGTGAAGAACACGTATTTGCCGAATGGGCACAATTATCAGCGTCCCGGCTTGTCCGCATACCTGCCTGGCAATGGCGGGCTGCTTGCGGCGGTTGCCATGATGGCCTGCGGCTGGGAGGGGCAGGAGGACCCGGGCGCACCCGGATTTCCGTCCAGCGGCTGGAATGTACAGTGGGAAGGATTGAAGCCGTGGTTGTAGCATTGTGTAGCATTGGATGAACCCTGGTTCGAAGGATGGGGAAAACGCTGGACTGGAGGGAGGCATTATGGCAAAAGGAACGGTATGGAAACCGGAACGGAGGCAATACCGGGACCGGTTGACGGGAGTTGAGGTCGCACAGCTGACCGACTACAAGGCACACAGCCACCATTTGTATTTTACGGAAAACGGATGGTATGACGGGGGACGGCGGCTGCTGTTCGTATCGGACCGCGGAAACAGCGCCAACCTGTACAGCATGGAGGTGGAGAGCGGCGAGATGCTGCAGTTGACCGATTATCCGGACAATGATGAGCTCGATGCTTGTCTGCTGCCGGACGGGACCGCGGCATTCGTCCGAATGGGCCGAAGCGTACGCCGGCTCGATCTTGCAACGCTGGAGGAAGTGGAGCTATATGAGGCGCCTCAGGGCTACACGATCGGCAATTTAAGCTGCCCGGCTGACGGCCGGTCGGTGGTTACGTGCATCCAGGAAGATCTGTCGGACCGGATGCAGCTAGATCTGGGCAATGGCTACGTCGGCCACCGCGAGTTGATGCAGGCTCAGCCCCACAGCCGGATCATCCGGCTGGATGCGAAAGGGAGGACGCAGCCGGAGACGCTGTATGAAGAGCATAACTTCATCACCCATATCAACGCTTCGCCGGTGGAGCCGTGGCTGATGACGTTCTGCCACGAAGGCCCCTGGCATGAGGTGGACCATCGCATATGGGGGCTGGATCTGCGAAGCAGAGAGGTTTGGAAAATCCGGGAGCGCCTCGAGCCGGGAGAGAAAGTAGGCCATGAGTTCTTTTATCCGGACGGCGTAACGATCGGGTATCACGGCTTTCGCGTAGACGGCACGAATTTTTTCGGCAGCATCCGGTATGGCAATACGGCGATGGAGGAGACGGAATTCGGCTTTGATACGTGGCATGCGTATGCCGATGGCCTCGGGCAGGCCGTCGTCGACGGCAAGGGGGCGGTCCGCACGCTCTCGGTGTGGCGCAAGGACGCCAGCGGGATATATCAGGGGCCGAGCATGCTGTGCGAGCTGCGGTGCAGCTTTCACTCCCAGAAGGTGCATGCGCATCCGCGCTTTGATCCGGAGGGCAGACGGCTGCTGTTCACAAGCGACAAAAACGGCTACGCCAACCTGTATTTGGTTGATATGCCCGAGCAGTTCGATATGCTGCCCCCGTTCTCGGTCTGAAATGAAGAGGGAGGAGTGATTTTACCTTGGCAGAAGCAACGGTTGTGGAACGGATGCCGATCCGCATCGGCGACACGATCCTGTCCGCCTGCGTGGACGGGTATCACCCGGGCATCGCCAACAAGTGGGGATATGTGGCCGGGATGGCTCTAACCGCGCTTGGAAGGCTCGGCGATTGGACAGGAGAGCAGCGGTTTCATGAGGCGGTCAAGCGCCATATGGATGTCTTTATCCGGGATGATGGCTCAATCGCGGGATATACGCTTGAGGAATACAATCTGGATCATATCAACAAAGGCAAAAATCTGCTTCGCCTGTGGCGGACCACGGGAGAAGCCAGGTACCGCCAAGCGGCCGAGCTGCTTGTGTCCCAGCTGATCGGGCAGCCGCGGACGGATGAGGGCGGTTTTTGGCACAAAAAGATTTATCCGTTTCAGATGTGGCTGGACGGTCTTTATATGTCCTCGCCGTTCATGGCGGAGTATGCGGCTGCGTTCGGGGAGCCGGATTGGTTCGACGAGGCTGCCCGGCAGCTGCTGCTTATCGAGCGGCGGACGCGCAATCCGGAGACGGGGCTGCTGCATCATGCCTATGACGAGAGCCGGGAGCAGCGCTGGTGCGATAAGGAGACCGGGCGCTCGCGGCACGTCTGGGGACGCGCCATGGGGTGGTATGCCATGGCGCTTGTGGATGCCCTGGAGTTCTTCCCGGTCCGGCATCCGCAGCGCGGGCAGCTGATGGGCATTTTCGAGCGGATGGCCAATGCCATTGTACGGGTTCAGGATCAGGCAAGCGGTTTGTGGTATCAGGTCATGGACTGCAACGGCCGGCAGGGCAACTATCTGGAAGCTTCCGGTTCCTGCATGCTGACCTACGCTTTGGCGAAGGGCATTCGCCTCAAGTATTTGGCCGAAATCGACCGGGAGGTCGTGGAACGCGCCTATGAAGGCATTAAGAAGCATTTCGTTACCGTGGACGGGGAGGGCGTCCATCTTCACGGCATTTGCCACGGCGCAGGACTTGGCGGGCGCAAATACCGTGACGGCTCGTATGCGTACTATATAAGCGAGCAGGTTGTCAGCGACTCGTTAATGGGCGTCGCTCCGCTCCTGCTTGCCAGTATGGAAATGGAGAGACTGCAGGCGGAAGGGGAAGGCGGTCATCCTCAATGAGTGCCGGGAATCTGCTGACTTTGCGATATCCGGCATCCTGGTGGCGAAATATGTGGCGCGAGGCGCTGCCATCCGGGAACGGCACCATCGGGGCCTCCGTCTTCGGCGGGGTTCAGGAGGAGACGGTGCTGCTGAACCATGAAGGATTATGGCATTGGGGACGGAAGGACCCGCTGCCGGATGTCAGTTCTGCACTGCCGGAAACGCGAAGGCTTATGGATGAAGGACATTATGACGAAGCCAGCTGGAAGCTGGCGAATGCATTGCGGGAGCGGGGATACGGCACCAAGCTTGCCTCCCGGTTTCCGCTGGCGGCGATCCAGCTGCGGATGCCCGGAAGCCGGGCATTCCGGGAATACCGGCGTACGCTCGACATGGAGACAGGGGAAGTATCCGTCCGGTGGTCCGATGGTGCGGCCCGATATGCCCGGCGGCTGTTCGTTTCCCGCGCGGATTCGGTCGTCGTTTACGACATCCGCCCCGGTGAGCCTGTATGGGAAGATAGCTCCCCTTCCGGTGCACGAGCCGAGCGAGAAGGCGATCCCGGGGATGGAGGAGGGAAGCTCCGCACCGTATCCGGCGAGATTGGACTGATACTCTATCCGAGCGACCGCTGGGGGGATTCCCCCGAATTTAAGGAGCTGGCCGATTCGGTAACCATTCAAGCCGAAGGCTGCTATATCCGATATGCCGCCCGCAACGATGACGGGGAAGACTTCGGGGCCGTGCTGCGGATCATCTGCGAGGACGGGCGCGTCCATACCGGCAAGGAAGGGACGACGATCAGGTTTGAAGCGATGCGAAAGGCGCTGGTTCTTGTAAAGGTATTTGTCGGAGGGCGGCGTGAAGACCAGTGGAAGCGGCTCGAGCAGGAGCTTGCCGCTCTTCTGGATGCATGCGAATATGAACGGCTCCTTCAGCGGCATGCCGAGCTGCATGGGCCGTTGTTCCATTCCGCGGCCTTGGAGCTGGACGGAGCCTCCGATGACGGTCGCTCGAACGAAGAGCTGCTGCTGGAAGCCTATGAGGGCGAAGCCCCTGCCGCGCTGGCCCGCAAAATGTGGGCGTATGGCCGGTATCTGTTCATCAGCGGGACGGGGGCGGAATCGGGTCCGTTCGGGTTATACGGCCTATGGGGCGGTGACTACCGTCTGGTCTGGTGCCATCATATGGCAAACGAAAACATCCAGATGATGCACTGGCATGCCAATGTCGGCGGATTGTCTGAACTGGTCAAGCCTTTATTCCGTTATTACGGCGGCCTGATGGAGGATTTCCGCGAGAATGCCCGCAAGCTGTACGGCTGCAGAGGGATTTACATTCCGGCAGGTACCACGCCCGGGATCGGCTTGCCCAGTCAGATCGTGCCCGTTATCTTGAACTGGACCGGGGCTGCTGGATGGCTGTCCCGGCATTTCTACGAGCACTTTCTGTACACGGGGGATACCCGGTTTCTTCAGGAGGAGGCGCTGCCGTTTATGCAGGAGGCCTGGCAATTCCATGCCGATTTTGCGACGGAAGGCGAGGACGGTTTCCTCAAGCTGTATCCTTCGGTTTCACCGGAGAATACGCCGCGCAATTTTATGCCCGAAGACGGCAGACAGCTGGCTCACCCCATGCCGACGACGGTGAATGCAACGATGGACATAGCCATTCTGAAGGAATTGCTTACCCATCTCATCGAAGCGGGCAGAGCGATCGGCGTTCCGGAAATGGAACAAGCCGAATACGAACGGATGCTGGCAAAAATTCCTCCCTATCGGACGAACCGTGACGGCGCCTTGGCGGAGTGGCTGGATCCCGCCTTCGACGATCGCTATGAGCATCGGCATCTTTCGCATATCTACCCGCTGTTTCCCGGTCATAAAATTACCCGGGAATCGTCACCGGAGCTGTTCAGCGCCTGCGAGAACGCGGTGCGGCTGCGCCGCATCGAGGCGCAAAGCGGCTGGTCGCTGGCCCATATGGCTTCCATCTACGCCCGGCTTGGCGATGGGGATCATGCGCTGGAATGTCTGGATATGCTGGCGCGCTCCTGTTTGCTGCCAAATCTGTTTACGCTCCATAACGATTGGAGAGGCATGGGGATTTGCATGGATATGCCTGCTGCCCCTGTTCAGCTCGATGCGAATATGGGATGGGTTCATGCGGTGCAGGAAATGCTGCTGCAGGTATCATCGCGTATGGTTCGACTGCTTCCAGCCCTTCCTCAGCGCTGGCGCAGGGGCCGGTACGCCGGTTGGAGATTCCATACGGGGCAGATAGCCGCCGAGTGGGATGCCGATACCGGATGGCTGCAGGCCGAGCTTCACGCCGAGCGCCAGACCGATACCGTCGTTTCCTTGCCGGAATGGGCCGGGGCATGCTCATTCTCCGGAGAAGGGGATGTTCAGCCGTCGGAGCAGGGCCGCCGCTGCTTCGCCGTACGGCTGAGGCCTGGAGCTCGGCTCACGTTCCGGTGCCGTCCCGATCGGTAAAGCGGGAGCCTCGGGCTCCCTAAGAAGCGCCGGTTCGGCGAACCGACCGGTTTCGCCTGCCCCGCATAACCAGTAAACGAAGAAAGGCACCTTTCGAACCCCGGCCTTGGGCCAATGTTCGAAGGTGCCTTTTTTGAGATACCAGCAAGTATAAACTTTGAAGGATCGAATGCCTGATATCGCAGGGAAAACTTCCGCTAAACGCGGTCAGTCTTCTTTGAGCGTACGTCGACAGACCTCTCTCTTATCGTTCATGCATGAAATAAAGAATCGGATAAGTTCAGGAAATTCAAGACGCTGTCAATCGGAAGCTTACTTCAACTGAACGCCGAATACCGAGCCCGGGGCACCGGCAAACACGATCGTGCCGTTCTCCGGCAGCTTAACTTCGTTTGAGCCGCTGACAAGGGAGTAGTTCAGGACCGTTCCCAGTTCGTCATAGACGGCAAATGCGCCTTCGGCAGGCAATGTGACGGTAAGGGTCTTGCCGGCCGCTCCTTTAGGAACGGTATACCATTTGGCGTATCCGTCGGATTGAATGGTCACCGTGGATCGCTTGCCCTTATACAGGGATTTGATGCCGTCCTCGCTCATATACAGCGTTCCGGAAGCGTTGAAATACTCGACACCCTTTTCTTTGGTGAACTCGATGTCCAGCGTATCCCGGCTGCCCGTGCCCGGAACGTTGTGCTTGGTCGTTGCCCGGTCCCGATCGGTGATTGCCATGTCGAGCACATAACCTTTAAGCTCAGGATTGCGGGCAATTTGCATGGTCGGCTTCGTCATGAAGTAGGCGATGGACGTGTATTTTTCGTTCAGCGGATAATAGGTTTTGCCCTCCCGCTTGCTCCAGGCCGCCTCGACGTCAGGGGTCAGCTTGTTCTCATCCAGCTTTTCGGCAAGATATTGGGAAATCGCTACCTGTCCGAGCTCCGGAACGGTGGCATATTGTCTTACCCAGAGATAGGTTCGGCCGTTGTCTTCCGTGACGAAGCTGGCTTTAATCGTGCCGGCCTCATCGACGAAGGCACCATCCTTGGTATAGATATACTTTTCTTCAGGATAATTGGGCACTTGCGGGACCGAGAGGCTGAGGACGCCTTTTGGATCCAGCTTCACCCGGATTTGCTGCTTGGAAGCACCGTAATAGCCGTCATACTTCAGCAGGTCGCTTGGCAGCTCGGCCTGCACCGGCTTGCCGAAGGATTTGTCGGGCTTGAACTCTTTAATCGTACCCTTCTCCTTCAAAGCATGCAGCAGCAGCTGGGTTGCCAGCAGCTGATTCGTCGAGCTGGAGCCGCCGGATGACAATACAGCCGCAGCCATATCCTGCTCCGGAAGCACGATGAGGGAAGCATGGTACAGGATCGTATCGCCGCCCTTTACCAGAGCCTTCATGCCGTAGTCGTTAAACGGATACAGCCGCACGCTGTCCCAGCCGAGGCCGAAATCGAACGAGTTGTCCGCATCCTCCGGCCACAAGCCGCGTTTGTACTCTTCCTGCTCCATAGCGCGTAAGGAGGCTTCCGATAGAATACCCTTGGCTTCGCCGGTGAAGATGGTGCCGAACTTGACGAGGTCTTCCGCCGTGGAGTAGATGCCCCCGGTTCCGATCACGTTGACCGTCTCATTCGGCAGCTGCTCCGGATATGTCGGATAGTACAGGCCTGCCATTTGGTCGAGATCCAAATCGTCCTGCGACGTCTTGGTATGGTTCATCCCCAGCGGCTGCGTAAAATGCTCATGAATGAATGCGGTAAAATCTTTGCCGCTGACGCGCTCCACCAAAATTTCAGCCAAGGTAAAGCCGTCGTTGCAATATACGGAGAATGCGCCCGGATCTGCTTTTAACGTCTGGGTGGACAGCTGCTCAAGCAGCGTGTCGTGTGCGTAGGTGTCGTTATCCTCGAACAAAAAGGCGTTCCCAAGGCTGGAGCCTTGCAGGCCCGAGGAATGGTTAAGCAGCATGCGCGGGGTGATCTTCTTGTAGCGCTCGTCTTTCATTTTGAATTCGGGTATGTACTGGACCAAAGGCGTATCTAGATTAATCTTTCCGGCCTCCACCAGCTTCATCACCGCTGCGGTCGTAAACACTTTGCTCGTGGACCCGATGCCGTACATCGTATCCTTCGTGAGCGGAATCTTTCCTTCTATATCGTTCATGCCCGATTGGCCCGATGCTTTAATCTCTCCGTTGTCGATTAGGGCATATTGGACGCTGATCGTACCGTACTGCTCGGTAAGAAGCGCCGCTTTCTCCGCAGCGATCTCCTTAAGTCCTTTGGCCGAGGCCGCCGGGTCACCGCTTGCAGCCATGACGCCTGATGGGACCAACAGGGTAAACGTGAGCAAACCTGCCAACATTCGTGAAAGTCGTTTCTTCAATGATAAACCTCCTTATGGTTGATGTATCACTTAGTACGTTTTACCAGCCCGAATGGTTCAATGTTTTTCGAAAAAAATTTCAAACCTTCTCCAAATCGCCCTCGACAAAAGAGAGCTTCAGCGCGTGAAACGGAAACTTGGCGGTTCCCTTCAGCTTCTTATCGTCGACCACGATGCGGCTCCCCGTTCTTGTCAGAATCGGGGTGTCCCCGTTGGACTCCAGAATGCAATCACCTCCAATCCGGCTGAGCAGGCGCCCTGTGAACGCCATGAACTTCTCCGCCCAGTCCGGCTGATTCGGCAGGATGTCGAACCACAGGCTGAACCGGAGCGGCATGCCGTAATCCTCGCTTTTGAATATCAGTCCCTGTCCGCCTTCTTTGGCCGTCATGGTTGCCCAGTCGAATGAAATGACAAGCTCCTCCGCCGTATTTCGAATGACGTCCCCTTCACCGGCATGCAGCGTTACAAGCGTTGCGCTCAGTTCCTCGAACGATGAGCCTGTTCCCAAATATAAATTGTAAAACACCGAGATCCACTCCTATCTATTTTGGAAACCATCTCGTGATGGTCCCGTCTTTAACAACGAACAGCTCGTCAAGGCCCTCGATCGGCCAATCATCGAACTGCTTCATCAGCTTATCCATCGAGCCCGTGTAGTCGTCCAGATTCAGAACGATGCCGCCGGCCTGCCGCTCGGTTTTGCCAACAACCGTGGACCAGATATTCCGGACGTTGCCCGTATCAGGCGAATAACAGTCAAAGGCTTTGCCGTTGATCAGGAAATCGGGGTTGGACTCGGGCAGAATGCCGTGTCCGTTGCCGCCCTTCGTGCCGGGCAGCATTTCAACATCGTATCCTTGCGAGGCCAGCAGGTCGGCGGTTTCATTTTGCCGCATGATCGGCCGAGGATCATTGGGATCAGGCGTTTCATAGTTGCCTCGCGGCTCGCCGCCGGACGTAGTAGGCTCGGTCAAGCCGGACTCCTCCGGCTTGTTCTCCGGCGGATGATTTTCCCCGGATTTATTTTCGTCGGGTTTATTTTCATCGGGCTTATTCTCGTCAGGTCTGTTATCTTCCGGTTTATCGTTAGGCTTGTTTTCGCCGGGTTTAGTGTCTTCCGGCTTATCGTCCGGCTGCCGGTTCTCGGGCTCCGGCTTTCCGTTCGGAGTTTCTTCATGCCGGTCAGGCATGCCCGGCGTGTCGCCGTCCGGCTTTGGTTTGAGGCCGAGCTTCGATTGAATGGCGTCCAGCAAGCCCTTTGCCCTCGGTCCAAGCCGGTCAGACAGCCATCTCAGCCCTCTTCCTACCGGAATCCGGTCGAGAAGGAAGGCCGTGAGCCCTGCCAGTACATGCTGAGGGGAAAGCAGCTTCTTCGGATCGCGGATGTAGCTGGCGATGCTGTGCCCGCTCGATGCGATATCAAGTCCGGTCAAGGCAAGCCCAAGAGCCGGCCAGAACCCGACGAACATAAAGCCCAGGGCGAAGGCGCCGAGAACGATGGCTGCCTGCTCCCACCCGCTTAGGCGGTCCCACCAGTTCTGAAGCGAATCGAACAGGCAGGCGAAGCAGGCGGAATCCGGGGTCTGCATCATCTGAAATCCCGAGAAGACGCCTGCCAGAAGCAGAAGAACGGCCAGGGCTCCGAGCAGCACCCCGTATTTTTGCAAATGCTCATGAACGGCAAGTTCCCGGCTCTTAGCCTCTTCATTCCCATATAGAAAGGAGAAGCCGAGCTCACGCCTTGCTCTGTAAAAGGCAAGGAGGTTTCCGAACCTTTTTCTGCTGCTGAACAGCGCAGTTATGGTGTGAAACAACTCGGAGAACGGATTAAGAATGGATTCCTGACCGTACCTAGGCAGGCGCTGCCTGACTTTATTCAAGTCGACGTAGTCCATGACCAAACCGCCCGCCAGCATAATCAGGAACACGTCTTTGACCCGGTAGCCTTCCCCGGTCCATTCATGGACGGTCATGATCCAGTCCGGGAGCCGATTTTGCCCGTTCCATGCCACATGATTCAAAATGGCCCAGAGCAGCAGGATAACCGGAAACAGGTAGACCCACGGAGTCAGCTTATGGCGGAAACGGACGGCGAATCCGACGCCAAGGGAAATCACTGCGGTATGTAAGGGATGGCCTTCACTCATCATTAACGGAACAATGCTTTCCTCGAAGTATCCCGGAAATAGGGTAAACAGGTCCCAATGGATCGTTTTGCCGCCCAACAACGTTACGCTGTAGTCGTACTGCCGGGCAAGATAGCCGTCATTGACCCAGCGCCTGGAAAGCTCCTCGATAAGTTGGAAGCCGACGCCCGGGGCTGCGCCCAGGAGCACGTAATCGCTAAGGCTTAGCGCAGACGCCCTGCGGGAGAAGAACAGGAATGCCGCGAGCGGCAGCAGCTTCAGGGCTTCTTCCACGATCGGGGTGGCCACCGCCATGGACCAGGCATCCGAGGTGCGGCCGCCAAAGATCAGGTGCAGCAGCTGAATCGTAAGATTCGTAAGCGGCACGACCAGAATTACCCCGGACAGCACCAACAGACTGACATGCTTCCACGGCAGCGTTTTGCTCCGGCAGAGCAGCCAGAACTGCAGCAGCACGTAGAATGACCAGAGGTACTGGACCATCATGAGACGGGAATCCCTAATAAAGATGAGGCTGATTAGGAGAAAGATCAAGGAAAGCCAGGAAAATGCGTAGTAAACCTTTACGACCAAAGGGTGCTTCGCGAGCCAGGCGCGCGCCGCTTCGTATACACTCTCCACCGCATCCCGAATGCGGGTTCGGACCATCGTGATGGACATCGTTACCATGCTCCCCTCCCGTGAATGACCAAGCTTTTGCGCGAGAATCGGCGCGGGTTCGGATGATTCTTTTTTCAATATTTTTACACATTCCCGGATTCGTGTGAACCAATATAAGGAAACTTCCCGAGCGGCCGTGCAAAAATGATGCCAACGTATGAGAAGCAGGGGTGCGGAAATACCCATATCCTTAATTCCGCCCATTTAACAAGCCGCGCAAAGGCTGCTCCCGAGCCCTTCACCAATTTTACTGCTCTACTTTCGCAAAAGCCTGTTTCACATTCTGGTCTCCGCCGGTTTGCCCTGATACGGGCATTCCGCCCAATCAGATCATCATGGATTCCGCAAGCGAAGTTCTCTATAATCTTATATAATGAAACCAGCACAGGCCTAAGGAGGAGTAGCATGAAGTTTCGCGTTTCCGCCGTGCAGTACCATCTGCACACGATCCAATCGTTTGATGATTTCGCTCAGCAATCGGAGCATTACATACGGACAGCCGAGGAGTTTGAAGCTAATTTCGTCCTGTTTCCCGAGTTCTTCACAACCCAGCTGATGTCCATTGGAGACGACCAAGGCAAGGCATTATCGATCAATGATTTGCCGGATTTCACGGACCGCTATCTGGAGCTGTTCATCCGGCTTGCGAAGCAATATGACATGCATATAATCGGCGGCACGCATGTGATTCGCCGGGCAGGGAAGCTGTATAACGTGGCGCATCTGTTTTACCCGGACGGCCGCGTGGCCGAGCAGGCCAAGATCCATATCACCCCGTCGGAGGTTACCGGATGGAATATGGGGGCAGGCGAGGGGCTCGAGGTGTTCGAGACCGAGTATGGCACGATTGCCATGCTGACCTGCTATGATATCGAATTCCCCGAAATTGTGCGGATGGCGAAGGCCAAGGGCGCCGACGTCATTTTCTGTCCGTCCTGCACGGATGACCGGCACGGCTTCCATCGCGTCCGTTATACGAGCCACGCCCGTGCGATCGAGAATCAGGTCTATGTCGTATTGACCGGAACGGTCGGCTCGCTGCCGACGGTCGATTTGATGCGGGCCAATTTCGGCCAGGCGGCCATTATTACGCCGAATGACATTCCGTTTCCTCCGAAGGGACTGCTGGCGGAAGGCGAGCTGAACCACGATATGATTATTACGGCCGATCTGGATTTAGACCTGTTATATCAGGTCCGGGAGAAAGGTTCCGTTACGACGTGGCGCGACCGCCGTACGGATCTTTATCCGGATTGGGAGTAAACGGATCGCTACAAAACACGGAAAGGCAGGGGGCGGCATGAGCAGCTATTTTCAGCGGTTTTACGTATTTGACGGCGACCGGCCGGTACCGGTTGTCATTCGCGGCTATACGGCGGACGATTTCGACGAGCTGATCGTAATTCAATCCGAAACCTTCCCGCCGCCGTATCCATCCGAGCAGTGGTGGAACAAGGAACAGCTGACCCAGCATGTAACCCGGTTTCCCGAGGGCGCGTTATGCGTGGAGGCAGACGGGGTGCTGGCCGGATCGATTACCTCGCTGATCGTGGATTACGATCCTTCGGAGCCGGCTCATTCCTGGGCGGATACAACGGACAACGGGTATATCCGGACCCATAAACCGGACGGCAATACGCTTTATATCGCGGATATATGCGTGAGACCCCGGTTTCGTAAACTGGGGCTGGGCAAATGGCTGATCCAGTCGCTGTACCATGTGACCGTGCAGCGCGGACTGGACCGCCTGTTGGGCGGCGGCCGGATGCCGGGCTATCACAAGTATGCGGACAGGATGAGTGCCGAATCCTATCTGGAGGCGGTCGTCCAGGGGAAGCTGCATGACCCGGTGATTACGTTCCTGCTTCGCTGCGGGCGCACGCCGATCGGCGTCGCGGCCGATTATCTGGAGGATGAGGAGTCATGCAATTACGGGGCTTTGATGGAATGGCGCAATCCGTTTAAAGCTGTACGGGGCGGGCTTAATTGAAGTCTTCCATAGCTATGTTATGCACGGATGAAGAGTCATAATCTACGACCATTAATGAAGGGGGCTTTGCAGTCATGGAATATATTCGGATTACTAGTATCGAGGACCCGCTGTTTCGCAGCATGCACAATCTGATGAAAGAGGTGTTCCCGCCTGAGGAGGTGCTGGAATACGAGCTGTGGAAGGAGCCGCTTGAGGATCCCGGCATCCGCGTGTTTGTAGCGCTGCATGAAGGAGAAGTGGTCGGGACGACCGAGTACCGGTATTACGAGGATTGGAACGTGGCGATGACCGACTTTACGATCATCGGCCGGGAAGGACACGGCATCGGCCGGTTCCTGGCGCAGCATCGTTTGAAGGACCTGCATGCCCTTGCGGCCGCCAACGGGAAAGAACTGCTGGGCATGTTCGCCGAAATCTATGATCCATATCGGGTCAGCGACTACGAATTCGGCGGAATCAAGCCGATGGATCCGTTTGTACGGCGCGAGGTGCTCTCGCATCTTGGCTACAAACGTACCGATATCGACTATGTTCACCCGTCCTGGAACAACGACGGAGAGGCGGTAACCGGCCTGGACTTCTGCTTCATGCCGAGCGATGACAGCATGTCGGAGCTGCCTGCCGAGCTGATCGTGAATTTCCTGACGCGCTACTACGCCGTCCTGCCGGAAAAGCCGCAAGCATGGCTTGATATGGTGGCAAAGCTCAAGCAGCGGGAGAAGGTAGCGCTGCTGCCCCTGTAATTTATGGAAGCTTGGTTCCCTGGGGAACCAAGCTTTTTCTTATCCCTGCTTTTAGAACAGAAGGTCGGCCGGTAGCCTGATGCCGTGAGGGGCGGCATGGAAAATAAGCAGGCTTTTTGTCGCAAAGTATGGCGCAAACCCTGCATGAAGAAGTATAATTTCTGAAGTATTGTACCATCCTCATTTGAATTGCCGGCCCATACTGGATATATTAATACAATAGGTAGAAAAAAGAGGAGCGTATCATGAACGACCGAAAACAAGCGACCATCCGTCTTCAAAGTCTTCACGAAGGCGAGAATACGGTTCAGGAGCTACCGGCTGAAGTGATCTCCAAAGGGAAGGCCTTGTATGTCCGGTATATCGAACCGAAGATGGGACCGCATCAGGGAGAAACCCGGGCGATGCTGAAGCTGACCGAAGATGAGCTGAAGCTTATCCGCCATGGGGAAGTGGAATCTGAACAGACGTTCAGATTAGGACAGAGGCTGCCGGGATTTTACCGTTCTCCATTCACCTCGTTTAATCTGTCTACGCACACTCAGCGCCTGGAGCTTGCCGTGGAAGGTATGTCCGGACGCGCTGCATGGGTGTATGATCTATACGTGCTCGATGAGTTTTCGGGGCACTTTTCCATAAGTTTGACTATTCAGGAGGCTCATGAATCATGACATTGAATCCACTAGACCATATTAACGGGCTGGTCGCGGAAGCGGTGGCCGATGCCGCCGTCGCTGCCGGACTGGTATCCCGCGAGGAGCTTCCGGCAATTACGCTGGAGGTCCCTAAGGATAAATCGCATGGGGACTTGGCTACGAACGCAGCGATGCAGCTGACCCGGATCGCTAAGAAGAACCCGCGCCAGATTGCCGAGGCGATCCTGGAGCATTTGGATACGGCGAAAGCCTCGATTGAGAAGGCCGAGATTGCCGGGCCCGGTTTTA
Organism: Paenibacillus lactis; assembly: GCF_017873605.1. GTDB lineage: Bacteria > Bacillota > Bacilli > Paenibacillales > Paenibacillaceae > Paenibacillus_AQ > Paenibacillus_AQ lactis. Next base: position 17,132 of record NZ_JAGGKI010000022.1, on the reverse strand, counting down.
TTAACTTTACCTTGAACAAAAGCTATCTTTACCCGGTCGTTGCCCTGGTTCACGAGCAAGGGGAGCGTTACGGACGCGTCGATATCGGCCAAGGCCGGAAGGTTCAAGTGGAGTTTGTCAGCGCCAACCCGACGGGCAGCCTCCATCTTGGACATGCCCGCGGAGCGGCAGTCGGCGACGCGCTGTGCAACGTGCTGGACTATGCGGGTTATGAAGTAACGCGGGAGTACTACATCAATGATGCAGGCAACCAGGTCGTCAATTTGTGCAAATCGCTGGAAGCGCGGTATTTGCAGGAGCTTGGCCAAGAGGCTGAAATGCCGGAGGACGGCTACCACGGCGAAGATATCAAGGGCTTTGCCAAAGAGCTTGTCGCAGAGAAGGGCGATTCTCTTCTGGCGATGAATCCCGGCGAACGGACCGCATTTTTCCGTCAATTCGGGCTTGAGAAGGAGCTCGACAAGATCAAGCGCGATTTGAATCGGTTCCGCGTGCATTTTGACGAATGGTTCAGCGAAACCTCGCTGTACGAGGACGGACTGGTGGAGAAGTCGCTCGAGGAGCTGAAGGCCAAGGGCGAAGCTTATGAGAAAGACGGAGCGGTCTGGCTGCGCACAACGGACTACGGGGATGACAAGGACCGGGTCCTGGTTAAAAATGACGGGACGTACACCTATCTGACGCCGGACATCGCCTACCACCGCAACAAATACGAGCGCGGCTATGACCGCATCATCAACATTTGGGGCGCTGACCACCACGGCTATATTCCCCGCATGAAGGCGGCCATGGAGGCGCTGGGCAACGATCCGGAAAAGCTGACGGTATTGATCGCGCAGATGGTCAGCCTGTTCCAGAACGGCGAGAAGGTGAAGATGTCCAAGCGTACCGGCAAAGCGGTCACGATGGAGGATCTGATGGATGAAGTAGGCGTGGATGCGATCCGCTACTTCTTCACGATGCGGAGCATGGACTCCCATCTCGATTTCGACATGGACCTGGCGGTTTCCACCTCCAATGAAAATCCGGTGTTCTACGTTCAATATGCGCATGCCCGCATTTGCAGCGTATTCCGCCAAGCGGAGGAGCAAGGGATTGCGCTCCTTCCGCTTTCCGAGGTTAACCTCGGCGTGCTCACGGCGGAGCATGAATATGACATTTTGCGCAAAATCGGCGAGCTTCCACAAGAGGTGTCGGTTGCTGCCGAAAACTACGCGCCGCACCGGATCATCCGTTATGTATACGAGCTGGCTTCGCTGTTCCACAGCTATTATAAAGCCCAGCGCGTAATTACCGAGGATGCGGAGCAGACGCAGGCACGCCTTGCGCTGCTGGGAGCCGTGCGCACGGTTATCGCGAACGTGCTGCGCCTGGTCGGCGTATCGGCGCCGGAACGGATGTAGGATTCGACCATACGCATAATCATCGACAGCCGCTTATCCATGATGGAAAGCGGCTGTTTCTATAGGCAGCGGCGTACGGGAGCTATTCGATTCGGGCATGCCGAAGCGTTCTATAATTTCATGCCCTCGCGCAAAAACTTCAGGGCATTTACCTCTCCGTCGGAAGCGCTGAAGCCCTTCTTCAGTTTAAGAGGGGTGGAGGTGCGGCGCAGCAGGGACTTGACCGTCGCCTGTTTAAGGTCAGGCTTTTGGGCGAGGAGCAGTGCGATTGTTCCGCTGATATGCGATGTGGCCATGGAGGTGCCGCTCATCTCATGATATTTGCCTTGCAGCCACGTGGATACGATTTTGTCGCCGGGGGCGTAGATATCGACAAATTGCCCACGGTTGCTGAACGCGGGGATTTTGCGGTTCCGGTCGGTTGCTCCAACGGAAATGGTATGGGGGTAGCGGGCCGGGTAATCGGCCGTGCGGCGCTTGCCGTCATTTCCGGAGGATGCAACGATAATAAGGCCTGCCTGATTGGCCTTGCTGACGATATCAAGCAAGGTTCTGCTCCGGGTCTGCATGCCGAAGCTCATATTGATGATATTGACCTCGGCCCGGACACACCAGTCAATCGCCGTTATGATGTCCGATACAAAGGCCGACCCATTGTGATCAAAGGCTTTCACCGGGTAGACCACCGATCTGGGCGCAACGCCAATCATGCCTTGCGTGCTGTTCGCTGCAGCAATCGTGCCTGATATATGCGTGCCGTGCCCGTTGTCATCATATGGCGGGATGTTCCGGTTAACGAGATTGACCCCCTTGGTCAGGGAGTATCTCAAATCCGGGTGGGCGAAATCCACACCCGTATCAATAACGGCAATCTTGATCCGATGACCTGTTGAGATTGACCAGGTTTGCGGGGCTTTGATCTGTTTGATTCCCCATGGGATCCCGGTTAGCGTTCCAATGCTTCCCTGTATCGCTTGGATATGAACCTGGTGATCCTCCTCGATCATCAGCTCGTTCCGGAATTCCGCCTCAAGCTTTGCAGTTTGGGACGCCGGAGCGATGATGGTCCGGACAAGCGGCGAGAAGCTGACTGAACCGTCGAGGCGGCTTTTTCCGGTGAGTCGCTTCCATTCGCTGATGCACGCATGGTACAGCTTAGGGTCATGAAACGTCAGGAGCCGCCGGTTCTCTCCCCGGACGTTCCGCATAGGGTTCGTCTCCGCAAGTAGTGATTGCATGATCCGGGTGTAGTCCATGTGTGGCAATCTCCCTTCTCGATGAACCGTTGCTTCAGTATTGTATGAGCCGGGGAGGGAGCCCGAATGGGACGCAGCCCTTTTTCCGGGAAATAGGCCCTGTTTCGCGTGTCAAAGCGATAGGGCGAACATAAGATACATGGAGGGAGCCTGCAGAGGTTCTTTCATCTATCCCGTAAGGAGTCGATCCTAGGGGCGGATACAGTCGGAAGGCGGAGACGATGAGTCTCCGCCTTTTTCCATGCATAAGATGCCAACCGCATAAAAACTTGATTTTTATGTTTAAATAGGTTTTACTTAGTTTTGATAATGGATATGTTGAGGGTATAACGTGAAGATTGTGTGAGAGGAAGTGTGCGTTAGTGAGTAATCCGCTCAATTTAAAGATCGATCCGGAGAAGATCCAGGAAATCCCGATGGTTGACCTGGCTTTTATGGTTCTGAAGGCGGCCAATACGCCGTATTATTACCGTGACCTGATGAATGAGGTGGCCAAGCTTCGCGGCTTTACGGAAGAAGAGATTAACGAAACGATTGCCCAGTTATATACCGAGATCAATATAGACGGACGTTTCGCTTGCGTTGGAACGAATCTGTGGGGATTGAAGCGCTGGTATCCTCTGGAGCGCTCCGAGGATCCGATTGCGAACGCCAAGCGCCCTCGCATCATCAATGATGAAGACGATGACGACGATGACTTCACCGATGAAGAGGATACGTACAGCGTGGATGACGTCGAAGACGATTACGACAGCCTGGATGACGAAGATGACGATCTCTTCGCCGAGGACGACGATGCTGACGCTGACGTTGACGACGATGTCGTGATCGATGACGACGATTTGGACGATGAGGATGCCGAAGCGGAGGAAGAAGAGAATCTGGATGGCGAGGAATTCGAAGAGGAAGATCTGGATTAATCCGTGATCGAATACCTTGGAATATGACTTGCCGAGGCCAGTTTCAGCAGGTCGTGAACGGGATTGGGAAATAGGGGGATTTTAAGCCTGTTTCTTCCCTTGACAAGCAGACAAGGCACAGAGTAAACTATTGCTTGGGCTTATGATTGTGGATTAAAATATGTTTAATATAAAAGTGCCCCGTTACTACTCGGGGTCACTTTTTTTGTTTTTATGAGCAGGTGTAGGGGTGTCTTCGGAAGGAGGACGCATCCTTGCTCATAGGGATGTCTTCTACAAGACCTCATGATCGATCTGGATGTAGTCTTTGCAGAAGACAAGGATGAAGGTATCAGAACCTGTTCCTGCCCGAATACGCATGATCGGAAGATCTGTGTGCTTATCGTGGGCCGCCTGGATGGATTGCCCACGCGAAGAGGCGGGGACGGTTTGTAATAGGTCGGAGGTCAGCTCGCTCACCCTTAGGGAAGCGGGCCGTGCTTTTTGTTGGTCCCCTCTGATGAATCTGGGGAAAACGGGTTAGGATAAACATCATATGTCGCCTGAAGTTATGGAGATTATATAGGAGGGTTTTTAACAGTGACAAAGTATATTTTTGTAACAGGCGGGGTTGTATCATCTCTCGGGAAGGGAATTACCGCCGCTTCGCTCGGCCGATTGCTGAAGAACAGAGGACTCAAGGTAACGATTCAGAAGTTCGATCCGTACATTAATATAGATCCGGGCACGATGAGTCCCTATCAGCATGGCGAAGTATTCGTAACGGACGACGGTGCGGAAACCGACCTGGACCTCGGGCACTATGAGCGATTCATCGATATCAATCTGTCGAAGAACAGCAATGTTACGACAGGGAAAGTATATTCCTCGGTAATCAGCAAGGAGCGCCGCGGCGAATATTTGGGCGGTACGGTACAGGTCATTCCGCATATTACGAATGAAATCAAGGAGCGCGTATTCCGTGCAGGACGTGAAGCCGGCTCGGATGTGGTCATTACCGAAATCGGCGGTACGGTCGGCGATATCGAGAGCCTTCCGTTCCTTGAAGCGATCCGTCAGATCAAGAGTGATGTCGGCCGCGAGAACGTGATGTATATCCATGTAACCCTCATTCCATTTATTAAAGCTGCCGGCGAAGTGAAAACGAAGCCGACCCAGCATAGCGTGAAAGAGCTCCGCAGCATTGGCATTCAGCCGAATGTCATCGTATGCCGTACGGAGCATGAGCTTTCGACGGAGATGAAAGCCAAAATCGCGCTCTTCTGCGACATCGATCCGAACGCAGTTGTGGAATGCCGCGATGCGTCCTCTCTGTACGAGGTGCCGCTGAACTTGCGTGACGAGGGTCTTGACGAGATTGTCGTCAACCACTTGAAGCTGACTACGCCGGCGCCTGACATGAGTGAATGGGAGGCTCTGGTTGAGCGCGTATCCAAGCTGGAGAAGACGGTTGAGATTGCCATCGTGGGTAAATACGTGGCGCTTCATGATGCTTACCTCAGCGTGGTCGAATCTTTGTCGCATGCCGGATTCGATGCCAATGCCGAAGTGAAGATCCGCTGGGTGAATGCCGAGGAGATTACGGACGAGAACGTGGAAGAAGCTTTGAACGGAGTCGGGGGCATCCTCGTACCGGGCGGATTCGGCGATCGGGGGATCGAAGGCAAGATCAGCGCGATCCGGTATGCCCGTGAGCGCAACATTCCGTTCTTCGGCATCTGCCTTGGCATGCAGGTATCGGTAATCGAGTACGCCCGTTCCGTCTTGGGATTGCAGGGGGCGAACAGCTCCGAAATCGATCCGGCCACCGAATATCCGGTCATCGATCTTCTGCCGGAGCAGAAGGATGTCGAGGACTTGGGCGGAACGATGCGCCTCGGCTTGTATCCGTGCAAGCTGGCTCCGGGCTCGCTGGCCGAAGCCTGCTACAAGGACGAGCTGGTGTATGAGAGACATCGTCACCGGTATGAGTTCAACAACCAATACCGCGAGGACATTGAAAAGGCAGGATTGCGCATTTCCGGGACGTCGCCGGACGGACGTCTGGTCGAAATCGTGGAGATGCCGGGCCATCCTTGGTTCCTTGCCGTGCAATTCCATCCGGAATTCACATCGCGTCCGAACCGCCCTCAGCCGCTGTTCCGCGAATTCGTGAAAGCTTCGATTCAGCATCAGGTGTAATCGGCGAGCTATAGCAGACTGCGCCCATTCCAACGCATAATAGTCCCCTTTAAGCAGACCTTGAGGCGGTTTGCTTAAAGGGGATTTTTTATGCTGAGCAGGCATCATACCTTTTAACAGCAATGGGTATTTCTGTGTTTTGGCAGGGCATTATTTTCCAGAAATTTTTCGAAAGTAAGGAAGGATTTCGACTACAGCGGGCGAATACAGATAATGGTCGGTTTATGGGGCGTTAAGGGCTCTTAGATTTGCGTATCATCAATGCCATTTAAGGATCGGGAGGCTTTGAAGAATGAACGAACCAAGCAAACACAAAGTGTTGATCGTGGATGACCAGAACGGAATTCGGATTCTGCTAGTGGAAGTGTTCAGCAGCGAGGGATATGAAACGTTCCAGGCCGCCAACGGCAAGGCGGCTTTGGAGATCGTGAAGCTGCATGCGCCGGATTTGGTACTGCTCGATATGAAAATTCCGGGGATGGACGGGCTTGAGATTCTAAAGCATATTAAACAGATGAATCCGGATATCAAGGTCATCATGATGACGGCCTACGGCGAGCTGGATATGATTAAGGAAGCGACGGATCTCGGCGCGCTGATGCACTTTACGAAGCCCTTTGATATCGACGAGATGCGGCAGGCCGTCAATATGCAGCTGAAAGGCGCGGCGAACAAGATAGGTTAAGCTATGAATTCTGCTTCAATGGCGGAGTTCTTTTTTTTGCCAATATGTGATGCAGGGGATTCGGGAAATGCTTGTTTAGTATTTACGACGCGATGTGGTATAATATATGCGTATGTTATGTCGGCTTTAAACCATAGACAAACTAAGCATCTTTAGGAGGATGAAACCATGCCATTAGTATCAATGACAGATATGCTGAACAAAGCGCTCGAAGGCAAGTATGCTGTTGGTCAGTATAACATCAACAACCTTGAGTGGACTTACGCGATTCTGGAAGCGGCTGAGCAAGAGAAATCCCCGGTTATTCTCGGTGTTTCTGAAGGCGCAGCACGTTACATGGGCGGCTTCAGCACCGTTGTGCACATGGTTAAAGGTCTGATGGAAGACCTGAAAATCACGGTTCCAGTAGCGATTCATCTGGACCATGGATCCAGTGTCGAGAAATGTAAAGAAGCGATCGACGCGGGCTTCACTTCGGTCATGATCGATGATTCCCACAGCCCGATCGACACAAATATTGCAACAACGAAGCAAGTTGTCGAGTATGCTCATGCCAAGGGAGTATCCGTTGAGGCAGAAGTGGGCATGGTAGGCGGCCAAGAAGATGACGTAATCGGCGATGTTATGTACGCGAAGCTTGATGACTGCGTGCGCATCGTGAACGAGACGGGCATCGACACGCTGGCACCTGCGCTTGGCTCCGTACACGGACCATACAAAGGCGAACCAAACCTCGGTTTCAAAGAGATGGAGGAAATTCGCGATGCCGTGAAGCTTCCGCTCGTTCTTCATGGCGGAACAGGTATCCCGACGCATGATATCAAAAAAGCGATCTCGCTCGGTACTTCCAAAATCAACGTCAACACCGAGAACCAAATTTCGTTCACGAAAGTGGTTCGCGAAGTGCTCGCCGCTAAACCAGAAGCTTACGATCCTCGTACGTTCTTGAAGCCAGGCCGTGAAGCGATCAAAGAAACGGTTGTCGGCAAAATCCGCGAGTTCGGCTCCAACAACAAAGCTTAAATTCCATACCTATTCCGAATCCCTTATTGCCCTTGGCGGCTATAACAGTAGATTTGGAATCATCTAAGATATATGTTTAGGCTGTCTTATGCTGCACCTTGAATTGGAAAGGCACCGGTTTTCTTGCGGTGCACTTTCCTTTTCATTTACTTACGAACGACTGCCATCAGAACCATTTCCGGCTGCGAAGTGATGTAGGGGGACCCGAAAGCTTATGGAAAAATTGATGATCAGCGGTGGACGCCCACTGCGAGGCACAGTCACCATCAGCGGTGCCAAGAACAGTGCTATAGCGTTAATTCCTGCCGCAATCCTGGCGGATTCAGAAGTCATACTCGATAACTTGCCGCTGCTCAGCGACGTGGCGGTGTACGCCGAAATGCTGAGAGATATCGGCGGAGAGGTATCATGGGAAGGCAATCAGATGAGAATCGACCCTTCTGATATCAAGTCTATTCCGATGCCCAACGGACCCGTGAAGAAACTGCGCGCCTCCTATTATATGATGGGTGCTATGCTTGGAAGATTTAAAGAAGCCGTGATCGGCCTGCCGGGCGGCTGTAATTTTGAACCTCGCCCGATCGACCAGCACATCAAGGGGTTTGAAGCGCTTGGCGCAACCGTGACGAATGAGCACGGTTCCATTCATCTGCATGCCAAGGAGCTGCGGGGCGCTAAGATCTACCTGGATGTAAGCAGTGTCGGCGCGACGATTAATATCATGCTGGCGGCTGCCAAAGCCAAAGGCTCCACAATTATCGAAAATGCGGCCAAAGAGCCTGAAATCATAGATGTTGCTACCCTTCTAAACTCAATGGGAGCCGTCATTAAAGGCGCCGGAACGGAGACAATCCGGATTGAAGGCGTTACGGAAATGCACGGCTGCCGTCACTCGATTATCCCGGATCGGATTCAAGCCGGCACCTACATGATTGCCGCTGCCGCCACTCGCGGCGATGTTCTCATCGACAATGTTATTCCGAAGCATCTGGAAGCGTTAACCGCGAAGCTGATCGAGATGGGCGTCGGCATCGAGGAGCTGGATGAGAGCATCCGCGTAATCGGCAAAGACCGATACAATCACGTGGATGTTAAAGCCCTGATTTATCCCGGATTCGCAACAGATCTGCAGTCGCCGATGACCAGTCTGCTTACGCAAGCCGAGGGAGTCAGCGTTCTTAGTGATTTTGTATATAGCAACCGGTTCAAGCATGTGCCGGAACTGATTCGGATGGGCGCCAAGATTCGTGTGGAGGGACGCTCCGCGATTATCGAAGGAGGCCCGCTGAATGCAGCGAAGGTCAAAGCGACTGACCTCCGTGCCGGCGCGGCGTTGGTCATTGCCGGGCTTACGGTGCCGGAGGGCGTAACCGAGGTCAGCGGCGTACAATTTATTGACCGCGGCTACGACCATCTGGTCGAGAACCTTCGCATGCTCGGGGCCGACGTATGGCGCGAGACCGAAGAAGAATAATTTTCACCCAGGATGAGGGAAATATGCCGTCTTTACTGCATATCTCCCTCTAATTTGGGTAATGCTTATCTAGTAAAGTGTAAAGTAACTCATAGAATGATAGACTTTTTTTACAATCATATTGAAGGCTTGAACGTGAAAAGACACGAAAAAATTGAATAGGTGGTTATTAAATGGATTTACAAATATCCGATTTGGAAGGCATGAAGCTAACGGATCTGTATAAGCTGGCCAAAAAATATCAGATTCCGTACTACGGGCAGTTGAAGAAGAAGGAACTGATTTTTGCCATTCTTCGGGCCCAGGCTGAACAGAGCGGTTTAATGTTCATGGAGGGCGTGCTTGAAATCTTGCCGGAGGGCTACGGATTTCTCAGACCGATCAATTACTTGCCGAGCACGGAAGACATTTATATTTCGGCATCCCAGATCCGCAAATTCGATCTGCGTACCGGTGATCTGGTTTCAGGCAAATGCCGGGCGCCTAAAGAGAATGAACGATACTTCGGTCTGCTTCAGGTGAATGCCGTCAACGGCGAGAATCCTGCGGTAGCGGCAGAACGACTGCACTTTCCAGCCTTGACTCCTCTATACCCGCAAGAAAAGCTTGTTCTCGAAACATCCCCTAATCAGTTGTCCACCCGAATCATGGATTTGCTCGCACCGGTAGGTCTAGGACAACGCGGTTTGATTGTGGCACCGCCCAAAGCAGGGAAAACGCTCCTCTTAAAAGAAATTGCCAACAGCATCTCAACCAATTATCCAGATATCGAACTGTTTGTTTTGCTTATCGACGAACGTCCGGAGGAAGTAACGGACATGCAGCGCTCAGTCAAGGGAGAGGTGGTTGCTTCCACGTTCGACGAGCTGCCGGAGAACCATATTAAAGTGGCTGAACTGGTGCTCGAGCGTGCATTGCGCTTGGTGGAACATAAGAAGGATGTCGTGATCCTGCTTGACAGCATCACCCGTCTTGCCCGTGCCTACAACCTGGTCATCCCGCCATCGGGCAGAACGCTTAGCGGTGGTATTGATCCTGCGGCGTTCCATCGTCCGAAGCGTTTCTTCGGTTCGGCACGGAACGTGGAGGAAGGCGGAAGCCTGACGATTCTGGCAACTGCGCTGGTCGATACCGGCTCGCGCATGGATGATATCATTTACGAGGAATTTAAGGGTACAGGAAACATGGAGCTTCATTTGGACCGCCGATTTGCGGAGCGCCGTATTTTCCCGGCAATCGACATTCGCCGCTCGGGCACACGGCGTGAAGAAGTGCTCTTGAACAAGGAGGAGCTGGATACGATCTGGGCCATTCGTAAGAACATGAACGATTCGGCCGATTTCGTGGAGGGCTTCTTGAAAAAAATGCGTGACAGCAAAAACAACGCGGAATTTTTGGCAGCATTTGATGTCAGTGCGAACAGCAGCGGATCGGGCAGCTCGGGCAATCCGGCAAGACGTCCGTCCCGTGCATCGCAGACGGCTGCCCCTCAAAGCTAATCCCGAGTACGAAAGCCGGAGAATAGGAGATCAACATGTATTTGGTTTACGCAGATGAACAAGGAAACGTCTATGATCATCCCGAGCTGTTCGGGTTAGCCCGCAGCGCAGATATGATCGTTGAAATATTGGAGGATGAATTAATTCCATTGCCGGAAGGGGCAACGCTGGTCGGACTGCCGAACACCCGCGCCATCGGAATGGATCCCGAGAGCGGTGAGATGCTGCCGCTGGAGGAGGGCTATACCGCGGTAGGTGCTCTGCTTCCGCAGGGCTTTACCCGCCTGTGCCTGCCTGGGTATGTAAAGACCGACAAGGAATACAAGCTCCCGCTCTTCGGATATTCCGCCGTCGTGTGGAAAGACGGAGCCTTCTATACAACGGCCCGGCTGTCCGATGATCCGGAGAAGTGGAATCCGGTTAATTGCGATCTGAATGAGCTTGAGCTTGGAGTAAAGCGGCTGACCGAGAAGTATCCTGATAACCGGTTGTACGAGCATCTCTCGAATTGTGCGCTCGGGTATGAATGCCTTACCGCCTCCAACACCTTCCTGAATCGCTGGGAGGGCGCTGTGCCGGTATCCTATTCCTGCAATGCGGGCTGTTTTGGCTGCATATCGGAACAACCGGATGACAGCGGCTTCGTTGCGCCTCAGACGCGGATGAACTTCCGACCACGGGTGGATGAGCTGGTGCAGGTTATGATGGAGCATCTCAAGACGCCGGATTCAATTATCAGCTTCGGCCAAGGCTGTGAAGGTGAGCCTTCCACGCAGGCCAAGATCATTATCGAGGCAATGAGAGAGGTTCGTTCCCGGACCGACATGGGTTATATCAATATCAATACAAATGCGGGTCTGACCGACTTTATCCGCGGCATTGTCGATGCAGGGCTTGATCTTATGCGGGTAAGTACGATCAGTGCGCTGGATGATCACTATAACGCATACTACAAGCCGCGGGCCTACACATTAGCTAATGTGGAAAAATCTTTGCGCTACGCATCCGATCAAGGCGTGTATACGTCGATCAACTACTTGATCTTCCCCGGCGTAACGGATCGCGAGGAAGAGCTTGAAGCGATGATCGAGTTTGCCCGCCGTACCGGACTTCGTCTCATTCAGCTTCGGAATCTGAACATTGATCCGGAGAGCTATCTTGAGCTGATACCGCCGGCACGGGGAGAGATTCTTGGGATGAAGCAAGCCATTGAAATTATGCAGGCCGAGCTGCCTGATGTTGTGATCGGTTCCTACACGCATGTTCCGCCCGCCGGTCAGGCGCGGCCTAAGAAAAAGCCTTTAATGAGCTAATTAATGTAGCTGTCGGTAGAGATTTGTCCATCTTGTTCGTAGATGAAGGATGGTAAGCCATTCGTAAACGCTGCTTAAAAACGATGCTTGAGCAAGCATGTTTGCGAGGATCTCCTAAAATCAGGTCCTGGATCCAGTTTTGGGCTCGGCTGAGTATTTGTGTGCGGGCTATTGCGCAATGAAAAATGCCGTGCTATACTGATTTTATGTGTCCATATAACTCTGGGTCCGCATGAGGCTCAGGGCGGAAAGAGGTGAAAGGTATAATGAAACAAGAGATTCAACCGAAATATCACGTTACTACAGTAACCTGCGCGTGCGGTAACACGTTCGAAACAGGTTCTGTAAAGCCGGATCTTCGTGTCGAGATTTGCTCTAACTGTCACCCGTTCTTCACAGGTAAGCAGAAATTCCTGGATGCTGGCGGTCGTGTTGATAGATTCAAAAAGAAATACGGTATCTAATAACAAGCCCTTCGCCTTTACTGGCCGAAGGGTTTTTGTTTTATTATGGCAGGGCGGGGGTTAACAACTTCTTCCGTCGGTTGCATTTTTGGTGCCCATGCGCTATACTAAAGTTCGCCGTGCTAGATGGGGAGGTAGCGGTGCCCTGTAACTCGCAATCCGCTGTAGCGAGGTTGAATTCCTGTTAGAGGTATTGTCGATGTGAGGCTGGTCCCTGCGCACAATGTTGACGGTTGGGTCCTCCGCAATGAGCACTTGTGAACCTGGTCAGGTCCGGAAGGAAGCAGCCATAAGCAAGCCCGCTCTTGTGCCGGAGGAGTGCCTAGCCCGAGTTGCTGTTCAGGATTGCCGCTCGGATCGCAATTATCAATAACAGGTGCACGGTATTACATAGCATCTGCTCTAACACCCTTGCCTAAGGCAAGGGTGTTTTTGGTTAGTGGATGAATAGACGATGAAGCTCTGTAAGGATATCCAGTGGAAGAAATGGTATTTTTCCAGGTACGGCGTGCAATTCTAGAACATGTTCTGTGCGTCGATCCATGTCGATTAATTTGGATAAAGATTTCCAATTAAACGTTTTGCTAAGGCAGGGGAAAGTAGTATAGAATGTAGTATAATAATATCCGTCAGCTGATGGCTGTTGATGCGTTGGTCTGATGAATCGAAGTAGCAAACAACGATGCGCGTATGTTTTCGGTACGGGTTAGTCCGAATGATGGATCCGTCCGTTCGAAAAACAACGTGAAGTGGAAGTTGAAAGAGGGTAAAGCACAGTGGAACATATCGCGCTATATCGTGCATGGCGGCCGCAGTCGTTCAGCGACATGGTGGGCCAGCAGCATATTATCCAAACCCTGCAGAATGCTATTCGCGAGCAGCGGGTGTCCCATGCCTACCTGTTCAGCGGTCCGCGGGGCACAGGTAAGACCAGTGCCGCTAAAATTTTGGCCAAAGCCGTGAACTGTGAGCATGGTCCGGCTGAGGAACCCTGCAATACATGTGAAGCCTGCCGGCGAATAACCGCAGGAGCTGTCATGGATGTCCAAGAGATCGACGCGGCTTCCAACCGCGGCGTTGAAGAAATCCGGGATTTGCGGGAGAAGGTCAAATATGCACCAACTGAGGTGCGGCGCAAGGTTTATATTATCGACGAAGTACACATGCTGACAACAGAAGCGTTCAATGCGCTCTTGAAGACGCTCGAGGAGCCGCCGGCACATGTGATGTTTATACTGGCCACCACGGAGCCGCATCGGCTTCCTGCCACCATTATTTCGCGTTGTCAGCGGTTTGATTTCCGGAGAGTTTCGCTTGATGAGCAGACGGGCCGGCTGGAGCGGATCTGTACGGAAGAAGGGATTACGGCTGAGCCCGAGGCGCTCTCGTATATTGCCAGACTTTCCGACGGCGGGATGCGCGATGCGCTGAGCATCCTGGACCAGATCGCTTCCTTTACCGGCGGCACGGTGTCCTATCAGCAGGTGCTGGACATGACGGGTGGCATCGCCTCCGAACAGTTCGGCCGATTGGCCGCAGCCCTGAAGCAGGGCGATGCGGGACTCGTGCTGCAGATCGTGGAGCAGTTCATGCAGGAAGGGAAGAGCGCTGACAAGTGCATGGAGAACCTTCTGTACTATTTCCGCGACCTGCTGATGATCAAGATGGTTCCGGATGCCGACAAGCTGACGGATCGTGTGCTGAATCCGGCGGAGTTTCAAGAGATGGCAGGCGCCTTTAGCCGTGAAGAGCTGTTTCAGATGATCGATACGCTGAACCGCTATCAGGGGGAGATGAAGTACGCTTCGCAGCCGCAGACGCTGTTTGAAGTCGCCCTGTTAAAGTTATCGGGCATCGCTCAATCGGCAGGGGCTTCGGCTCAGAGCTCCGCTCAAGCTGGCAGTGCTGCCGACGCGGGCGAGGTGGCCAAGCTGAAGCAGCAGGTTGCCGCGCTGGAGAAGAAGCTGGAGCGTGTCATGCAGAACGGAGTGCCTGCTGGTGCCGGACGTGAAGCTGCCAAGCCGGCAAGAACGCCAGCGCCGAAGGTTGCGTCCACCGCCAAAATACCGCAGCATATGGATCAGTATGTCGCTTCCCGAAGCAGTGAGGCTTTTACAGCCGTGCAGCGGCAGTGGCCGCAGATTTTGCAGAATGTTAAGGAAACGAAGGTCACGGTCCATGCTTGGCTGATGGATGGGGAGCCGGTCTCCGTATGGGAAGACAATGTGCTTGTCGGGTTTAAAAACAACATCCACCGCGAAACGACCGAGAAGCCGGCCAACAAGCAGGTGATCGAGAGTGTGCTGGAGTCTTGCCTCGGCAAGCCGTACAGGCTCGTTACGATGATGCTCCGGGATTGGAGTGAAGCGGTGGAGGGCGTAGGAAAGCCCCAGGCCGAAGAGCTGAAGCTGGAGCATGAAGAGGCCGGAGAGAACGGAAAAAAACCTTGGATTGATGAGGCGATCCAGCTTTTTGGTGAAGACCTCGTTGTCATAAAAGACTAGTGCGCTTAATCGCGTGCACCCTATATGAAGGAGAGATGACTCATGAATAATATGAACCAAATGATGAAGCAGGTTAAGAAAATGCAGGAGCAAATGCTGAAGGCGCAGGAAGAACTCGCCACGAAAAAGGTGGAAGGCACTTCCGGCGGCGGCGTTGTTACGGTAGAGGCTAACGGACATAAGCAAATTCTGTCCATTAACATCAAGCCGGAGGCCGTTGATCCTGATGATGTGGAAATGCTTCAGGACTTGGTATTGACCGCGGTGAACGATGCGCTTGCGAAAGCGGAAGAGCTGGCTAATGCCGACATGGGCAAATTCACAGGCGGCATGAAAATCCCGGGCTTGTTCTAATCTAACCTAGAAGGAGTAGTTACATTTGTACTATCCCGAACCGATCGCGAAGCTCATCGACGCCTTTACGCGACTGCCGGGTGTGGGGCCGAAGACGGCTGCCCGCCTGGCTTTTCACGTTTTGAATATGAAGGAAGACGATGTCATTGATTTTGCCAAAGCGCTGGTGAGCGTCAAGCGGAATTTGCATTACTGCTCGGTATGCTGCAACATTACGGATACGGATCCGTGCCGGGTATGCCAGGACAAGACGAGGGACGCATCCGTGATTTGCGTCGTGCAGGATGCGAAGGATCTGGTGGCTATGGAGCGCACGAAGGAGTTTGATGGTTACTATCATGTGCTGCATGGAGCGATATCCCCGATGGAGGGGATCGGGCCGGATGAAATCCGCTTGAAAGAACTTCTCACCCGTCTTAGCGATGAAAGGGTGAAGGAGCTGATTCTGGCAACGAACCCGAATATCGAGGGGGAAGCCACGGCGATGTATATATCGCGACTGGTTCGTCCTTTTGATATTAAAGTAACCCGGATCGCGCATGGGCTGCCTGTCGGCGGTGACTTGGAGTATGCGGATGAAGTGACGCTATCCAAGGCGCTTGAGGGACGGCGCGAGTTGAATTGACCTCATACATTATTATTATGGCTGTCAGCCTGCAGGTTCATCCAAAATGTCATGGTGCCATTTAGCCTTAAATAGGCGGAAGCTGCAGAGCGTTAGTTACACATGCCAAATTAACGGGAGGGGTCCCTAAGGGGTCTCTCCCGTTGGATTGTTGCGATTTTAATACAGGCGGGTATCCGGTTTAAACCGGATGCTCGCTTTTTTTATGTAATTAGGCTGGTTACCGAAGATGGCTTGTTCAAGTGCTCGCAGGTTTATGTTCTAAGTTTGTCCTCCCCTTTATATGAATGTTACAGACGGTCTGATCAAGCTGTGACCAATAACGAAGGGGTGAGCCAGATGAGAGTATGGTGGAGACCAGCGAAGAAAGATGAACAGGAAGTATATATAACGGCTGAGGAGCAGGAGCGGATGTGGCATGTGTTTATGGACGTCCGCAAGTCCCAGATGGAATGGGAGCGGGCACATATGATGTTCCAGGAGGCGACAGGACAGGATCAGATTGATTACGCCATCTATATGCTGGAAGCGGCAGAACGGAAGTATCAGATGAATTTAAAACAGGCTAAGCAGTTGAATATTAACTCTGTATTTATGCAGAAGCTTGAACAGCAGCGGGGGAACGGGTAAATGTAGGCGCAACCCGAGGATCGATTAAGAGGAAAGGAGTTGGACTTAGATGAAGCTGATCGTTCTAGCTGTGCTGTGCATATCATTACTGCTGCTCGTTTATATCATCTTTCGGAGGAAGCTCGGTTTTGGTTGGATGACGGTATTCGGTGCGCATCTGGCCTTGTCTGCACTAGGGATCTACGTCGTGAATTTCTCAGGGATCTTTACGGAAGTCTATATACCGCTGAATCCGATGACCATTGGTACAGTTATGATATTGGGGCTGCCGGGAGTTGCTCTGCTGATCGGATTAAAATTAACGATATTTGGGTAGTTGACGCGGCGCTCGAATCTATGATACATTAATGTTCGCCCGTTTGATTCGGGTTGCTAGCAGGGTGGATGGCAAGACAAAGATTGGTTATGAAATAATTCAAAAAAAGTCTTGACCAATAGCAAGCTAGTATGATATATTATAAAAGTCGCCGCTGAGATGCGGATGACGATAAGAAGCACTGATTGATCTTTGAAAACTGAACAACGAGTGAGTGAGGATTTTACTTGTAAAATCCATTGCGGCATCATTGGACAGGCTTCGGTTTGTCGGATGGTGAAGCATAAATGAGAATTGAACAAATTCTCGTCAGTTTTTCTAATGAGCTACAAACTCATCGGTTGGATATTTTCTTGGAGTGATCCAAGAAGGTATTCACTCGAAAAATCCTTATTGGAGAGTTTGATCCTGGCTCAGGACGAACGCTGGCGGCGTGCCTAATACATGCAAGTCGAGCGGACTTGATGAGGAGCTTGCTTCTCTGA
>NZ_JAGGKI010000021.1 GCF_017873605.1 Paenibacillus lactis | reverse complement strand
CACGCGTTCCCATACCGAACACGACCGTTAAGCCTTCCAGCGCCGATGGTACTTGGACCGAAGGGTCCCGGGAGAGTAGGACGCCGCCAAGCGAACAACCATAAAGGCCGTTATCGAGCAATCGATGACGGCCTTTTAAATATGTATGTCATTAATATTTTATATAGTAAATCGTTTGCCGGCGCCTCTTAAGAAGAACTCAGGGTTGAGCTTTAAGGGGCGTGAAGCTCAACTCGCCCCCGAAAGTATCCTGCAAGGATTAATGTTCCTACTCCGCTCTAGTGAGGATTGCCAACCGGCTTTCGCTGACCGTAGGGGAGTACGGTAAGTGTTGCTTGTTGCTGTTGACCGTCTCTAATAAACGCCAGTGTATTTCTTCGCCAGGCTGCACGGCCGTTACGATTCCCTCTAACTCATCATACTGCCGAATTTGCTTATTATCGGTGCTTATAATGATATCGCCTACCTCAAGAATGCCGTCTGCGGACGCGCCTGGAACGATTTCCACGATCTTGACACCCTTCATGTATAATGTTTCATGCCAATCCAGCTGGTCCAGAAGGTGGACCTGTAAATATCACTCCTGCGGTATCCCACTCCAACTAAAATAGATAGCCTTAAGGTGACACCTATGCCTCCTAGCTTGCTTTCCGCCATTTCGAATTCAATTCTTTTCATTTTTTCTTATCGGGGCTTTACAATACCAATATCTTAGTGTACTATTCAACCATAACACTGATACAAAAGAGGAGTGGAACCATGGTCGGAACGAATACAACTCCCGTTCTATCCGTAAACGGAGTTACCAAGACGATCGGTCGTCGAAATATTGTAGATGGCCTTACCTTTGATATACATCACGGAGAAATCGTAGGCTTGCTCGGTCCTAACGGCGCCGGTAAGACAACAACGATCCGGATGATTGTCGGTCTGATTGAGATGTCCCGCGGGGACGTGCTGGTGCAAGGGCATAGTATTAAGGGAGACTTTGTGAAGGCGATTCGTCATATCGGAGGCATTATCGAGAATCCTGAATTTTATCCGTATATGAGCGGCTATGACAATCTGAGACAATACCAGCGTATGTCTGACGGCGTAAGCATCACAAGAATTATGGAGATCGTTAAGCTGGTCGGGCTTCAGGATGCGATTCACAAGAAGGTCCGTGCCTATTCCCTCGGGATGCGCCAGCGATTAGGCATCGCTCAGGCTCTTCTGCACAACCCATCGATATTGATTCTGGATGAACCCACAAACGGTCTGGACCCGGCAGGGATCCGCGAAATGCGTGATTATCTGAAGCGAATTGCCCGCGAAGAAGGAATTGCGATTCTTGTATCCAGTCACCTGCTGTCCGAGATGGAACTGATGTGCAGCCGTGTCGTTGTCATTCAAGAGGGGAAACTCGTGACGGAGCGAGCGATCGGCCAGGCCGGGGAGAACGAAGAGCTGTCTACCGTAACGCTTCGCGTCAATGATCTTGAACTCGCCGAACAGACTGCCTCGAGACTGGATGGTCTGACTCGGATCGGTTCGATCCCGGATGAAGGAGCTTTGACGGTTCGATTGAAGGAAGAGGATATTCCCGATCTGATATCCGAACTGTGTAACGCGCGGGTGCGCATTTATCGGGTTGAGGAGCACAAGTCATCGCTCGAGGATGAATTCTTGAAATGGACGGGAGGAAACCGCATTGCGTAGCTTTGGAAACCTGGTATGGAACGAATGGCTCAAAATGTTCAAGAAACGCAGCTTCTTTTTGCCTTATCTGCTGCTGGCAGGCGCTGTCATTCTCGTTGCCGTGATGCTGTATAACTTCTCCGGTGGAGACAACGGCTACGGATTTGCGGAGATGGCCGTCTCCACCAGAGGGATGGGCCAAATGCTGACGCTGCTTGCGGTCGTCGTAACCGCAGGGACGGTGGCGAAGGAGCACAGCATGGGAACGATCAAACTGCTGCTGATCCGCGCACAAAGCCGGACCAAAATTTTGGCTTCGAAATATACGGCCATTCTAATTTATGTAGTAACCCTTGTAGCGTTTATGCTAGCTGTGTCAGTGCTAACTGGTCAGATTACCTTCGGCATGGAGAACGGCTCGGCTACGCTTAATGATGTCCTGCAGGGGTCCCTGTACAATCTCGTTTACACGGTTGTCTACGTAACCCTGACGTTTATGGTAGGCATCCTAACCCGGTCGTCGGGAGCTGCCATCGGTATCGGCATGTTTTCGGTCATTGTGGAGAGCATGGTGGTACAACTGCTCGCACGTTACAGCTGGTCGAAGTATCTGCTGTTCCTGAATGTGGATTTGTCCATGTACAGCGGAGGCGGGTCCTCGCCGGTCCCTGGCATGAGCTTAGCATTTTCCATTACTGTGCTCATTGCCTATCTTCTCTTGTTTCTCGGAGCAGGCTTTGTTACGTTTAAAAAACGGGATGTCGCTTAATAGAGAAAGCCAAGAAGACCGAGATGAGCGGCGGAAAGGAGTTACCGGACAGTGAGTATTGAATTTGACAATAATCTGCCGATCTATTTGCAAATCATGACCTATCTGAAGAAACAGATCATTATCGGCAATCTTCAGCCTGGAGATAAAATTCCATCAGTGCGGGAGCTCGCAGCCGAGCTCCAGATCAATCCGAACACGGTGCAGCGAACTTTTCAAGAATTGGAGCGTGAGGGTATTGTGGAGACGCGGCGGGGATTGGGCCGGTATGTGACAAGCGAGGAATCGAAAATTATGACCATTAAGAAAGAAATGGCCGGCGAGCTTCTGGAGCGGTTCATTCGCGGCATGCAGGAGCTGGGCTTTAAGGATCAGGACATCGTCAGCATCGTTGAAGATGCCGTGAAAGAACCTTAATGAATACAAGTGAGGTGGAGCGAACATGGAGAATCTGCTGCAAGCCCGAAATATAAGCAAAGTTTATGGCGGAGGGCGTAAGGCGCTGCACGACGTATCCTTAAGCATCGGTAGCGGTAAAATCATCGGACTGCTGGGTACGAACGGAAGCGGAAAGAGCACCTTCATGAAAATCGCCGCTGGCCTGATGCAGCCTTCGAAGGGAAGCATGGAAATCGCGGGCATGCCGGTCGGCCTTGAAACGAAGGCGGAGGTATCCTTTATGCCGGACCGCCCGTTGACCGAAGGCTGGATGAAGGTATCGGATGCGATTGAATACTTCCGGGATTTCTTTGCTGATTTTGACCCCGATAAAGCACGCAGCATGCTGGAATTCATGATGTTGAACCCGGAGGACCGGGTAAGCACTCTCTCCAAGGGGATGAACGAGCGGCTGCAGCTGACGCTGGCACTATCCCGAAATGCCAAGCTGTATATGCTTGACGAGCCGATCGGCGGGGTCGACCCCGTAGCCCGGGGCAAAATTTTGGACGCCATCGTCAAATTCTACAATGAGGACAGCAGCATCATCATATCCACGCATTTGGTCAGCGATATCGAGCGGATATTTGATGAAGTCATCTTTATTCGGGACGGAGAGATCGCCATGCATGACGAGGTGGAGAACATCCGAATTAAACATGGCAAGAGCATAGATGAGATGTTTAAAGAGGTGTATGCATAACATGATGAGATTGCTGAAGTACGACTGGAAGAGAAATGCGACGACGCTGCTGGGGGCCCTCGCGGTGCTGCTGATTGTGCAGGTTCTCATTACGGTAACCGGATCGATAAGGCACTGGGAACCGGGCATTATGATGATCCTAAGTATGCTTGCCTACGGCTCCGCAAGCGTGCTGCTGCTCGTAGTTACCTGCAAGAACTTCGCCAGCAACATTAAAGCATATCACCGCAGACTGCTTCCCGTCCGCTCGGTGTGGAGCATTGCGTCATCCCTGTTCCTGGCGTGCGCAACGCTGCTGGTGCTGTCTATTTTGATGCTTGCCCATGCATGGCTATATTGGAGAATGTCCGGTTTGCCATGGGAAGCTCTCCATCTATCCGAATTGCCGATATGGTATTATGTGGCGAACGCTTTATTGGCGGCATGGCAGTTCATCTTCTTAATGATTACGATCTTCTTCGCGATTACCGTGTCGAGGAGCGTTACGAAAAAAGGCAGCGTCTGGATCGGCATCCTGGTATTCTTCGTGCTGCATTACCTGCTCGGTTGGATGAATCATCTGCTCTTCGGAACGGAGGATCTGTGGATCGGGCCTGCAGCTACGATTCAGTTCGGGAACGAAACCAGCGTGAACATATCGCCAGGGGAGTACGTGTTCGCCTGGGGCGGACTTGCGTTTGAACTCGTCATAGCAGCGCTGATCGTCTATGCGACCGCATATCTGATAGATCGTAAAGTTGAAGTGTAACGAATCATAAGGCTTAACCTTTGGGGAAACTGTCGTCACGGCAGTTTCCTCTTTTTTTTGGGCTGGGGATCAATGTCGGCGCCCAAACTCCGAGGCAGGTGTCGGAGATAGAGGTTAACATACGATTCGTTTCACTTAAATTTCACCTGTTGTTCACCACCATAAAAAATCAAGGAATTGTTAGAGGGACTTCGAATAACCCTTGGTATACAAGCATTTATGCAAGAATACGAACTTGATCAAAAATATATTAAAGCGGTTACAAAAAAATCTTGACGATGTCATTTTTCTCCATTATGATATCGGTAAGTGAAACGTTTCAACTGATAAATATAAGTTTGAGAGAAGAGAAGGAGTTACGTGAATGGCAACTATGAAGGATGTAGCCAAAGCGGCGGGGGTGTCCTTGTCGACTGCATCTTACGCGATCAACGGCAGCAGCAAGATCAGCGAAGCGACAAGAGCGAAGGTTATCGAGGCGGCCAAACAGTTGAATTATCAAAAGAACGGTTTGGCGACAGACCTGAAGCGGAGCAGCACGAAGACGATTGCGCTGATTTTGAGCGACATGTCCGGTCCGTATTATTCGGAGTTGATCCGAGGGGTGCAGGAAGTCGCGCTCGAGAACGGTTACGACCTTATTGCCTGCAGTTCGTTCGGCGGCAACGAATCGACCGCGATTAAATTTCTGAGAGAGAAGCGCGTAGACGGCGTCATCATCTCGGAACACAATCTCCATGACGAAGCGATTTTGCAATCCGCACGCAAAGGCTTCCCGATCGTCGTGCTTGACCGGTACCTCAAGGGCGATTATATCTACAATGTTCTTGTCGATAACGAGAAAGGCGGCTATATGGCGACGGAGCTGCTGATCAAGAACGGCTGCAAGCAAATCGCGTACATCAGCAGTTCAAGCAATTCCTATGATCACAAGCTGCGTTACAAAGGGTATTTGCAAGCTTTAAGCGATTACAATCTCGAATGCACATCCAACTTGAATATCAACGGAAGATTTACGATCGATGGCGGCTATATGGCAACAAAATTGCTGATCGGCCAGCGCCAGCTCCCGGACGCGATTTTTTATGCGAACGACGAGATGGCGGCAGGCGGCATTAAAGCTTTCCAAGAGGCCGGTATCCGGGTTCCCGACGATATTTCGATCGTCGGCTTCGACGATATTTTCCTCGCCGAGCACATGAACCCGCCGCTTACGACAATCCGTCAGCCCAAGTACGAGATCGGCTCGCTAGCTGCCCACCTGATTGTGCAGCTATTGGACGGCCTTGAGCTTGAGCATGAGTATGTACTGTCGACGGAGCTGGTCGTGCGAAGATCCTGCAAGCTTCGCTACTAGGCCTTCGCAAAATTAAAGTGAAAGCGTTGCCATTATCCAGGACCCGGTTTGAGCGCCGTACGCTTTTCACGGAAGGCGATGGAAAATAAACAACAATAATCAAAAGAGAGGGATCAGTATGAAGAAAACCGTTGTATTCGCTCTTATTCTTACGCTGCTGGTCGCACTGTTAAGCGGTTGTTCGTCGAGCAAGACCGACAACGCAACGGAGCCGAACCAAGGGCAGAACCAGGAACAAACGAATAAGCCTGGCGATGATGCAAATGTCGGCTCGGGCGAGAAGATTGTGATCAATTATGTGAACTGGAACCTCGGCACCGAAGCCGAAAACAACATTGAAAGAAAAATGATCGCGGCGTTCGAAGAGGCTCATCCGAACATCGATATCCAGCTGGACGAATCGTTCGACTATTCGAAATACGGCGATTCCCTGGCGGCTGCAGCGGCTGCGGGCAAATTGCCCGACGTCATGATGCTTCCGAACATTCCGTTCGGCTTGACGAACGAATGGCTGCTCAACCTTAACGACATCGCTGCATCCGATCCGGAGTGGGCAAACATTCCGAAGGCGCTCGAGAACGCCACGCATTACGGCAGCGGAATCTACGCCGTGCCTGCGGGGATGTTCTTCCAGGGTTACTTCATCAATCAAGACTTGTTTGAGCAAGCTAACCTGCCGGAGCTGAACTACTCTCCGACTTGGGATGAGTTCCTGAACGCGGTAAAAACGCTGAACAATCCTTCGGAAGACGTTCTTGGATTGTCCGAAGCAGTCCAAATTCCGGACTGGTACCCGGCCTCCGTGAATTCGAAGCTCGGCTGGTTCACATGGGACGGACAGCAGTATCACTTGAACGACCCGGTGTTTATTGAAGGCGTGAACAAGGCGAAGGAGATTATGCAGGGCAAATACACGTTCGATAGCCTGTCCGAAGACGAAAAAGCGAAGTACAATGCCACCTGGCACGGCGACGTGTGGAATCAAGGAAAGGTTGCAGTCCGGTGGGAAGGCACATGGGCAACGAAGGATTTCAGCAATCTGAACTTCAAATCCAAGTTTATCGGCATCCCTGGCGGCAAATTTATTTTGATCGGTGATTTCATCGGTATTTCGAAGAGCACCGAGCACCAACAAGAAGCATACGAATTCGCTAAATATATGACGTTCGGCAAAGATGGCATTTTGAAGCGTATGGAGCTGAACACGGACGGTTCGTATACATCCCTGCCGATGACGACGGACCAAAGCATCCTTGATCAATATTTCGCTAACGGCGGCTATGAGGGATTGAAGGAGGCTTACGATAACATCGACAATGCGATTTTGGAGGGCGTCAAGTTCATTCCGGGCGTTGTTAGATCCAGATGGGAAGCGCCAACCGGCGTCAAAGTCGGCGACAAGGAAAACGCCAACCTCGGCGATTTGATTCTTGACAGCATTAAGGGAGGTACGAAGATCGAAGATTACGCGGAACAAATCAATAAGCTTGCGAACGATGAATACAAGGCAGCAGCCGACGCAATCTCCGCTTTGACACAGTAACCTACGACCGGTGGCCAGAGGAGGTAGAATCCATGTTAAGGCGTAGAGGAGCCAAGATCACCTTCAGCTTGATCTTGATTGGAATCATCATGATCTCAGGCATCAGCGGCTTTATTAGCAGAGGGAATGGTGATGCCGATTCCAATTCCAATATGGTCAATAACCGTAATTCTGCCTCTCTGGATCAAAGGGAGAAAGAAGGAATGATTCCGGCCGACGGGGGATCCTTCAGGATCGCCCCATCCCGTTTTATAGCCGATTCCAACTTACCGATTCTTGCCAGAGAGGCTGCCTACGGTTACGATGACGGCGCGATTCACCTGAAGAAGGGCGACTCCTTCGCAGCCGAAATTGAAGTTCCGAAGGAAGGCGAGTATACCCTGTCATTCGATTATTTTATTCTTGCCGAAGGATTGCAATCTACGGAGTACAGCATTCAAGTAAACGGAAAATCCCCTGCTCTGGAAGCCAATCGATTTGTTCTCCCGCCGCTGTGGAAAAGCAACACGGATACGTTTCCGAAGGACCGCTACGGGAACGAAGTGATGCCGACGCAGGTGCGGGCGGACGAGTGGCAGACGATTGAATTCGCGGATCCGAACCGGATGAATCCGGAGCCGATCAAGATCAAGCTGAACAAAGGGAAAAACATCATTAAATTTACATTGATGAACGGAGAATTGTTAAACGGCAGCATTACCGTTGCAGCTCCGGCTGCATTGCCGTCGTATGCGCAATATGCCGCCCAGCACATCGATAAGACAGAAGCGAAGTCGGCAATGATTGTGAAGGAAGCGGAAAAGCCCGATTTCAAAAACGATACGACGATCAACCCGCTGCCAAGCAGAAACTTGGGAGTAAGCCCTTATGCGACGAACCTGCT
Organism: Paenibacillus lactis; assembly: GCF_017873605.1. Taxonomy (GTDB): domain Bacteria; phylum Bacillota; class Bacilli; order Paenibacillales; family Paenibacillaceae; genus Paenibacillus_AQ; species Paenibacillus_AQ lactis. Next base: position 83,781 of record NZ_JAGGKI010000021.1, on the reverse strand, counting down.
GCTGCTCAACACGCTTGGCGGAAAAACATGGGATATATCGGGCCAAACGGTTTATTACGACATCCATGTGGAACAGGACGGCCTGTACCAAATCGGCGTTAAATATAAGCAAGAGGACAAACCGAATTCCCGAGTGTTCCGGACCTTTACGATCAACGGGCATATTCCCTTCGAGGAAGCGAAGCATTATCCTTTCGAGTATTCGACTTCATGGAATACCGAAGTGCTGCAAGGAGCTGAAGGCCCTTATCTGTTTTACTTAAGCAAAGGAACGCATCGAATCGGGATTATGGCGGATGCGAGCCCGTATTACGATGTGATGCAATTGCTGCAGCAATCCATTAAACAGACCAACGATCTGACATTGGAAATCCGCAAATTAGTGGGCAACGACGTGGATCAGAATCGGGAGTGGGAGATTACGGAGCACTTTCCGACTATTCAGGGAGATTTAATTGATATAGCGAAGGCGCTTAGCCAAGAGTATGAGAAGGTGGTCATGCTGAACGGCGGCGTAGACAGCTCCAAGGGCCTGACTGCAATGAAGATGGCGGTGGGCAGCCTGGAGAAGCTGGCGGCCGAGCCGAACCAAATTCCGCGTAAGCTGAATGAGCTGAACGGCGGGGCCGGTTCCGTGACGCAGAACTTGTCGAATGCGATCACCGATTTCGAAATGCAGCCGCTAACGGTAGACCAATTGTACATTTCGAACAAAGGCGCTTCTTATCCGGAGCATAAAGCCTCCTGGATCAACTCCGTATATGAAGGCACAAAGCAGTTCTTCCATACGTTCCGGTCGCCGAAACGGCAGGACAACGACGATGGAATAACGTTGAACGTCTGGATGAACCGGCCTAGAAACTATATGGAGCTCCTGCAGCGGATGGTGGACGAACAGTTTACGCCGAAGACGGGCATCAAGGTGAATTTCTCGACATTGCCTAACGAGCAGCGGCTTACGCTTGCCGCCTCATCCGGCATCGCCCCGGACCTGGCTCTCGGTATCAGCAACAATATCCCATTCGATTTGGGCTTCCGGGGCGCAGCGCTCGATCTAAAGCAATTTGGCGACTTCGGCCAAGTGATCGAACCGTTCTCGCCCGGGGCGCTGCTGCCGCTCATCGTGAATGACGAAGTATACGGTGTTCCTGAAACGCAAGATTTTTACGTACTGTTTTATCGGAAGGATATATTGGATTCGCTCAACATTCCTGTGCCGGATACATGGGACGACGTCATCGAAATCATGCCGGAGCTGCAGCGGTATGGCATGAATTTCTATTCGCCGATCGCCGGCGCGACGGGAATGAAGCCGTTCATGGCTACCGCGCCTTTCATTTATCAAGCGGGCGGGGATATATTCGGAAAGGACGCTTTTGAGACGGGAATCGACAGCAAGGAGTCGCTGAAAGGCATAGAGCTGATGACGAATTTGTTCAAGCTGTATGGTTTGCAGATGCAGGTGCCCGTATTCTATGAGCACTTCCGTTCCGGAAAAATGCCTCTGGGCGTCAGCAACTTCGCTACGTATATCCAAATGCAAGTGGCGGCTCCCGAGCTGAAGGGCTCGTGGAAAATCGCTCCCGCGCCAGGGATTACGCGCAACGGGGTGACGGAACGATGGGAGCCGGGCTCGGCGCAAGTGTCGATGATCTTTAAGAGCACCAAGCATCCCGACGAAGCCTGGCAATTTTTAAAATGGTGGATTTCAACGGAGACGCAGGTGCACTTTGCTAACCAGCTGCAAACGTTGTACGGCAAAGAATATTTGTGGAATACCGCCAATAACGAAGCCTTCTCCCAGCTGTATTGGCCGGAGGAAGACAAACAGGTCGTTCTGGAGCAGTGGAAATGGCTCAAGGAAGTGCCCAAGTCGCCTAGCGCCTATTTAATCGAACGCGAATTGAGCAATATTTGGACCAAGGTTGTATTCGACGGGGAAAATATCCGTTCGGCCGTGGAAGACGCAGTGAACGAGATCGACAAGGAAACGGCAAGAAAGATGGAAGAGTTCGGATATATGAAACAGGGCAAGGTTGTCGCTCCTTACCGTATCGCAACAATCGAGGATGTAGAAAGTTGGGTGAGAGGAAGAGATGGAAACTAAGTCCGAAACAGCAGCGCTGCCGCGAATCGACGGGACGCCACAAACCCGCAGCAAATTTAAGAAATGGAGAGAAAAGGAAGGCTCCGCCTACCTTTTCCTCGCTCCCTATCTATTGCTTTTTTTTATCTTTATCGTGCTTCCCGTCATATTTGCGGTCGGGCTCTCTTTCACAAGCTTTAACGCGATTCAAATGCCGAAGTTTATGGGGCTCAAAAATTATATCGATCTATTTATGAGAGACAGCGTGTTCATGCAGTACGTCTTGCCGAACACCTTGAAGTTTTCGCTCATCGTCGGCCCGATCTCGTATATTTTATCGTTCCTTCTCGCTTGGATGCTGGCGCAAATTCAGCGCGGTCCGAGAACGGTGCTCGCCTTGCTCATCTATTCGCCTTCCCTTACGATGGGCGTCGCGATGGCGGTCGTATGGAAGACGATATTCAGCGGAGACCCGACGGGCTATATTAACAGCCTGCTGATTCGCAACGGCTTCATCACGCAGCCGATCCAATGGCTTCAATCGCCCGAGTATTTGCTGCCGATCATGATGGTCGTCACGATTTGGAGCAGTATGGGCATCGGGTTTTTGGCGATGCTTGCAGGCGTCTTGAACATCAATTCGGAGATGTATGAAGCAGGATATATCGACGGGATATCGAACCGCTTTCAAGAAATCGTTCATATTACGATTCCGTCCATGAAGCCGCAAATGCTATTCGGTGCCGTCATGGCGGTCGTTAACACATTTCAAGCAGGGCTCATCGGGGTTCAGCTGTCGGGTACGAACCCGACGCCGTCGTATGCCGGACAGTTGATCGTCAATCACATTGAGGATTACGGCTTCATCCGCTACGAGATGGGTTATGCTTCGGCCATTTCCACCGTTCTTCTCCTGGTTATTTGGCTTTGCTCGAAGATCGTATGGAAAATGTTCGCCGAGAAAGAGTAGGAGGGAACAAGTATGGCTTCATTTCAAGGAACAAAGATGAATCCGAGCCGATTTCATATCAGTCAGTTGAAGTTCTACCTGATTCTGGCTCCCCTCTCGGTTTTCATGGTGATGCCGATCATTTTTATATTTTCGCATTCGCTCAAACCGATGGACGAATTGTTTGCGTTTCCCCCGAGGTTTTTCGTTCAAAATCCGACGATGGATAACTTTCGGTTCCTGTTGTCGACATTTACGGTTTCCGGCATTCCGGTCAGCCGCTATATATTCAACAGCGTCGTCATTACGGTCGTGACGGTGTTCGCGACGATTTATATCAGCGCAGCAGCCGGATACGCCTTCTCTAAGAAAAATTTCAAGCTGAAGAACACGCTGTTTTCGATTAATACCCTCGCGCTTATGTTTGTTCCGGTCGCCGTTTCCATTCCGAGGTACTTCCTCGTCGTCAAGCTCGGATTGATCAATGACTTCTCGGTTAATATTCTTCCGCTCTTGGCGATGCCTGTCGGCTTGTTTCTATTGAAGCAGTTCATTGACCAAATTCCGAATGAGCTGATAGAGGCTGCCCAGATTGACGGAGCGAACGACTTTACGATCTTCCGGAAAATCATCATTCCGATGACGATGCCGGCGATCGCCACGATTGCGATCCTGGCGTTCCAGCTCAGCTGGAACAGCATAGAGCCGGCGACGCTGTACGTCAATGACGAGGAATTGAAGAACTTTGCTTATTATATGTCGACCTTTACGGCGACCAACAATGAAGTGGCGGGCCAAGGGATATCCGCGGCGGCCGCGCTCATCATGTTTATCCCGAATTTGCTGATCTTTATCTTTATGCAAAGCCGGGTTATGAATACGATGGCTCATTCCGGTCTGAAATAGGTGTGAAGCAGATGAAAAAGAAGACGGTAGGCAGATGGGTGTTGCTCGTCGTAATTGCAAGCTTTCTGCTCGTTCAATTCTCGGCTCCGGCTATGGCCGCTGCGCCGTATCAAACAGGGACCGAAGGCCCGGGAGGCATGATCGTCGGGACGCAAACCGCATATGAACCGGACGGAATGATTCGGCTTGACGTAAACCAGCCGGCGGATCTGTTCTATGATGAGCCGACCGGAAAGCTGTATATCGCGGATCCCGGAAATGCAAGAATCGTAGTGTATGAAGAGAACAACGCATCGCAAACGATCGGAGAAGACGTCTTATCGAATCCTTCCGGCGTGTATGTGGCCGCCGATCGACTCGTTTACGTCGCGGATTACGGGTTGAAGCAAATTGTCGTGTTCGACGAGCAGGGAAAGCTCGTGAAACAGTTCGGCCGTCCGGAGGAACCGATTTACGGCAAAAAGAATGATTTTGCACCGAAGAAGGTAGCGGTAGATAAACGCGGCAACATCTACGTCATCAGCGAAGGCTCCATCAACGGTGTCGTGCAGTTGAACAACGAGGGGCATTTCCTGGGTTACGTCGGCGCGAACCGAACGAGCCTGTCGATGAAAATGCTCATTCAACGCTTCATTTTTACCGAAGGACAGAAGGCGCAGCTGTTCAAATCGACGCCGCCGTCCCCGACCAGCATTGTGCTTGATTATCAAGGGCTGCTGTACACGGTAACCAATGGAATTAGCAGTGACGGCATCAAGAAGCTGAATATTGTCGGCGATAACATATTGTCCTCAAGCTCTTGGACCAGTGATTCGATGGTGGATATCGACGTGGATGCGGGCGGAAACATCTATACGGTAGACGTCAATGGGCTCATCTGCGTTTACGACAGCTTTGGCAATTTGCTGTTCATGTTTGGCGGAGGGGACGACAAGTATGAGCGCCAGGGGCTGTTTAAAAGCGCCTCGGCCATTGACGTCACCGACTCCGGGCGTACGCTGTACGTCGCCGACAAAGAGCGGAACGTCATTAACCGCTATTCGATCACCCCGTTCGGAACGAAGGTTTATGAGGGCGTCGACCAGTACAAGCAAGGATTATACGTGCAGAGCGAGGACATCTGGAACGAGATCCTCAAGATGAACAGCTATTTTATTTTGTCGTACAAATCGTTGGCTGAATCGTATTTCAAGCAAAACCAGAATAGCAAGGCTCTGGAGAGCTTCCGGATGGCGGAAGACAAGGAGGGTTATTCCGACGCATTCTGGAAAATCCGCAATGATTGGCTTCAACAAAACATTAATGTCGTCGTATATACCGTATTTGCCATCATCGTTGCGGGTTACGTCATCCGAACGCTGCATCGGCGGTATCGCGTGCTGCAGCCGCTTGTACGATTGAGAAACCGCGTGGCGGACATCAAGCTGGTGAAAGAAATCGGGTTCATGTTCTACTTCCTCAAGCATCCGATCGATGCGGTCCAGGAGCTGAAGGAACACAGAAGGGCGACCGTCCGTTCGGCAACGGTTCTGTACGTCTGGATGCTGCTGCTTCAAATCATTCTGGTCTATGCCAAAGGATACTTGTTCGCAAGCGGAGATCCCGACCAAATGGACTTATTGCCGATCATGCTAACTACCGCCGTTCCGCTATTATTCTGGGTCATTATGAACTATATGGTCAGCACGATCAGCGACGGAGAGGGAAAGCTGTCGGAGGTTTATATCGGTACGATTTACGCGCTGTCGCCTTATTTGATATTCGCGCTCCCGATCGCATGGATCAGCAACGTGCTGACGTATAACGAAAAATTCGTCTACGACTATTCGATGATGTTTATCCAAGGCTGGTCGCTGCTTCTCGTTTGCATCATGGTGAAGGAGCTGCATGATTATACGTTCAGGCAGACGGTGCGGAATTTGTTCCTAACGGTGTTCGGCATCGTATTGGCTGCCCTGGTTATTTTCTTGTTAGTGCTCTTATTTAATCAAGAAGTGGAATTCATTCAAACGATCATTCAGGAGATGAGAAACCGTGCTTAACAAAGTGAAACGAATAGCTGCTCTATCGTTAACGTTCCTGCTGTTGGCCGGTTTGATCTCGATCGCGGCGCTCGCGCAGCAGGGAGTGAACCAACCGGAAGCTCCAGGCGCCGGTGCGGATGCATCGGGCGATCGAATCGCATCATACGAGAAAGCTGCGGAAAACGCTCGCTTGGCGCTTTATGTAAATAAGGACACGCTCGGCATCAAAGTCCAAGACAAACAGAACGGTTATGTATGGGACGGCACGCTCGATGAGAAGGACGACAAGCTGAACAAATCGTGGCAATCGCTCTTCGAGTCGGGCTTGAGCGTGGAATACATGGATGCCAAACGCAAAATCAGCACCGCGCCGGTAACCGGAGAGCAAGCAAAGATTGCGGTTGAGCCCATGGAGGACGGCTTCTCGGCGAACGTGAATTACGAGAGGCTGGGAATCTCGCTGAAGCTGGAAGTTAGGTTGACGGAAGACGCGATCGAATTCAAGGTTCCGGAGAATTCGATTCAGGAGACGAATAAGGACAACCGGCTGCAGTCGCTCTACGTGTATCCGTTCTTTGGGGCAACCAAGGGAGTTCAGCCGGATAAAGGATATATGCTCATTCCTGACGGCTCGGGGGCGCTCATCAGCTTGAACGAGCAGACACTTGCGACGCAGCCCTATATCGGGAGAGTGTTCGGCGACGATCTCGGAATGAAGGGCAGCCCGCAGCTATCAGAAGGAATGGCGACTCCCGTAGAGCAAGTGTATCTGCCGGTGTTCGGCATCGCCCATAAGGAAGGCGGCAACGCTTTCGTTTCCATGATCACGGGCGGCGCCCCTTACGCGGAAATCCGCTCTTATCCGGGCAATGTGACCACGGCTTACAATTGGACCACGGCCAAATGGGTATACAGAGAAAACTACTTCCAGTCCTTGGACAAAGAGGGCAAAGGCATCACCTTAAACCAGGAAGAGAAGAACCAATTCGACGCTTCCATGAAAGTCATGCTTCTTTCCGGCAAGCAGGCCGATTATTCCGGCATGGCAAACCGGGTGCAGAGCGAGCTTGTGCAGCGGGGGGAGCTGCCCGCCAAGAAGGACGGCGCGGATCCGCTCCCGCTCCGCATCGAATTTTTCGCCGCGGACAACCAAAAGCAATTGATTGGGAGCGAAGTCATCCCCATGACCACCGTGGACCAAATGGACGATATACTGACTGATCTGCGGGCAAATGAAGTGGACCGCATGATGGTTGTTGTCCGCGGCTACACGGAGGGCGGCGCTACCGGAGCATCTCCTACACATTTTCCGTTTGAAGAAAAGGTAGGCAGCGGGGACGATTGGAACGCATTCGTGGAAAAGTATAAAGCAATAGGCATTCCCGTGTACTTTTATACCGACTACGTGATGGCCGGGGCGACGGCGGACGGATACGGCAAGGGGGACATCGCCCAGTCCGTTTCCAAGCAGCTGCTTTCGTTCTACGACACGTCGTACTACCTGCAGCCGGCAGCGTCCGCGAAGCTGTTTGAGAATGAGATTTCTTCATTCCAGAAGCACGGCATCGACCATATCGCGATGGACTCGATAGGCAGCAATCTTTTTTCCGCTTATGGGAAGTCCTCGTCTACGCGCAGCGGGTCGATCGAGACGTATACGTCGATGCTGCCCCGGGATTCCATCGACAGCTACGCATTTTACAAGCCGAATTATTACCTGTGGAGGTTTGCCGACCGGATCATGGATCTGCCGATGAGCACTTCAAGCTTCCTGCTAGAGAGCGAAGAGGTGCCGTTCCTGCAGCTTGTGCTGAAAGGACATGTCGATTATTACGCCCAGGCCTCCAATTTCAACGCGAACCCGCAGAAGGAGCAACTGAAAATGATCGATTACGGCAGCTACCCGTCCTTCATCCTGACCGACGAGGATCCGATCAAGCTGGCTAACACAGAGTCGTCATGGTGGCTGTTCACTTCGCAGTATTCGGTGTGGAAGGATCAGGCCGTACATGAATATCGGACGGTTGCGGAAGCCCTGAAGCCTGTTGCGGATGCGACCTTTGACAAACGTGAAAAAGTGCGGGAAGGCGTATTTAGAAACACTTACTCGAACGGCACCGTCATCTATGTCAATTACACCATGAATGAAGTTACGGCGGACGGGAACAAGATTCCGGCGCAAGGGTTCTTGGTCCGGGAAGGAGGCCGTTCATGAAAATCCGTTACCGGCTTAGAGAGGCGCTTATCGGCCTATCGTTTATCTGGATTTGGATCGTTGGTTTTTTGGTCTTCACCTGCTATCCGTTGATCCGCACCTTGCTGTTCAGCTTCAGCCAAGTAAAGATTACCGCAGACGGAGTCAAGACAACGTTCATTGGCTGGGAAAATTACCGGAACGCGCTGTTCCTGAACGTTGAGTTCGGCGATACCTTGGCTACCTATTTTGTTGAGACGCTTGTGATCGTGCCGATCATCGTCGTGTTCGCGTTAATCGTCTCCCTTCTGCTGAACGTGAAAATCCGCGGCAAAGGCATCTTCCGGACGATTTACTTTCTTCCGGTCATTATTACAAGCGGACCTGTCATCAAGCAGCTGATGGATCAAGGAGCCACTACGCTCCCGGGCATCCAGACGATTATCGAAATGAGCAAGCTTCATGAAAGCATGCCGGAGCTGCTCGCCGATCTGATCGTGTTCCTGCTGACGTCGTTTATTACGATTCTCTGGTTCTCCGGCGTGCAGATGCTGATCTTCCTGGCAGGCCTGCAGAAGCTGGATTCCTCGATGTACGAAGCGGCGAGCATCGACGGCGCCTCCAGATGGGAATCGTTCTGGAAGCTGACGCTGCCGGCGCTGAACCCGATGATTATCGTCAATATGGTGTATACCGTCATCATGCAGTCCGTCTTTTCGCTGAATCCGGTCATTACTCAGATCCAGAGCGCGATGTATGATGCGAAATACGGAATGGGCTATTCCGCTGCGATGGCGTGGATCTATTTCCTCGTCATGCTGGTGCTGCTAAGCGTGCTGGTGCTCGTAACAAGGCAGCGGGAAACGAACCGTTAGGAGGTGGGATGGTATGAAAGGGATTGACCGCAGAACGATCGACAAGACGAAGCGGGTCCTGTGGGGGTTTACGGGAGAAGGCATTGTCTACAAATTAGCCGTATACTTCTTGCTGTCTCTGATCGGCTTCGTCTATTTGTACCCGTTGTTTTATATGATCACCTACAGCTTCATGAATACGGAAGACCTGATCAATCCGTTGATCACCTATATTCCGTCGGGATTTTATATGGACAATTTCGCCAAGGCAGCCGAGGTCATGGACTTTCTTAATACCTTGTGGCAGAACGTTCTTGCTTCCTTCGTTCCTGCCGTCGTCCAGACCGTTTCGGCGGCCGTTATCGGATACGGCTTTGCCCGCTTCCGGATTCCGGGGAAATCCGTCTTGTTTGCGCTCGTACTGGCAACGTTCATCATACCGCCGCAAATTACGATGATTCCGCAGTTCCTGATGTTTAAAGATCTCGGATTAATCGGGAGCATATTTTCTTATATCATTCCGGCGGCGTTCGGACAGGGGATCAAAAGCGGTCTGTTCATTCTGATTTTTTATCAGTTTTTCCGGTCGATTCCGAAGTCGCTCGAGGAGGCTGCACAAATCGACGGAGCCGGCGCTTACAAAATATTTGCCGTTATTTGCGTGCCGATGGCCGTGCCGGCCTTCATCATTTCCTTCTTGTTCTCGATGGTTTGGTATTGGAACGAAACGCTGCTCGCGGCGCTGTACTTGGGCGATAAGCTGACGACGCTGCCGCTGGAGCTGCAAAACTTCGCGGTAACGTACCAGAAGGTATTCCCGGCCGATCCGAACGCCCAGACCGGACGCAGCTTGAACGAAGCGATCAATATGGCCGGAACGTTTTTGAATATCATCCCGCTGCTGATCGTTTACTTCTTCACGCAGCGCTGGTTCGTAGAGAGCATTGAACGATCAGGCATCACAGGCGAATAGGATCGCTTGAGAAGGGAGTGCACTTGCTTTGCGTCACAGAAGATGGATCGCATGGCTGGCCGGTGCTGTGGTGCTGCTGGCGGCGATGGGATGCTCGCAGAAGCAGCCGGACGAATTGGACCTTGAGGCCAAGGCGTCGTTCAACTATCTATGGGAGCAGACGAACCACGAGGAAGGCTCCGAAGGCTACGGCTTGACGAGGGACCGGTACCCGGGCAATCCGAAGATCGCCAGCACGGCGGCCACCGGATTCGCGCTCACGGCGATTCCGATCGGCGTGGAGAACGGCTGGATCAGCCGCGAGGAAGGCTATGACAGAGCGGACCGCACGCTCGATACGCTTCTGCGGATGGAGCATGAGCACGGATTTTTTTACCACTTTGTGAACATCGATACCGGGAAGCGGGAGTGGAACAGCGAAATTTCGAGCATCGACACCGGCTTGCTAATGAACGGCGTCTTGACGGCGGGGCAATACTTCGGCGGCGATGTCCAGAAGAAGAGCGAGCAGCTGTATGAGCGCGTCGAGTGGCCCTGGTTCGTAGACAAAGGCAAAAATCAGTTCTATATGGCATATTCCCCGGAGAAAGGGTTTCAAGGCCATTGGGACTTTTATGCCGAGCAGCTGTCCCTTTACGTGCTGGCCGCCGGTTCGCCGACGCATCCGATTGACGTCTACGACGGCTTTACACGCCACAAAGCATCGTATAAGAATTCCGAGCCGTTCATCCATTCCTGGTTCGGTTCCCTGTTCACCTATCAGTTCTCGCATGCCTGGGTCGACTTTCGCGGCTTGGTAGACCGTGACGGGGTTGATTGGTTCAACAACTCGGTCGTCGCCTCCCAGGCGAGCCGGCAGTTCGCCATCGATCTAAGCGAGAAGTTTAAAGGCGTGGGGGAAGAGTCGTGGGGCTTTACCGCATCCGATTCGCCCGCCGGCTATAACGGATTGCTCGGTTCGCCGCCTTCCGGCTATGACAATGCGGCCCATCAAGCGGACGGCACCGTTCCGCCGGCCGGGGCGCTGGGCTCGGTGGTGTTTACACCGGAAGAATCCATAGAGGCATTGAAGTATTTCCTAACGGTTCCGGATCTAAGCGGCGAATATGGGCTGAAGGATGCGTTCAATCTGAATGCCGACTGGGTCGGTCCCGATTATATCGGCATCGATAAAGGGATCACGCTGCTGATGGCCGCCAATTACCGGGACGAGACGGTATGGAACATGTTCATGAAGGTTCCTTACGTGAAGAAAGGGCTTGAAGCCCTGCAATTCAAAAATAAATAGGCTATTTCAGGCGGCGAATGGAGAGAGATTACGATGAAACAAACGACGAATGTTTATGATCAGCTTTCGGAGAAGGTGAAGGCGTTTGTCGATCGCCAGCATAAGGACTCCTGCCGGTTGATCGATGCTTGCCGCAATCCGCGCACAGGCCTTTACGGCGACGCATATTACAGTTTCGCGAGAAATCCGGAGGCCCGCTGCTCGGTCTCTGCGACCGGGGTCGGCTTGATCAGCCTGGTTGTTGCCGATTACGAGGGCTGGGACGACCAGGCGGCGGAGAAGGTCAAGCTTACGCTTAATGCCGTCCTCGGCCATGTGGAAGGCTGCAAGCCGGCTAGAGACGCCGCGACGGGCTTCTTCGCGCACTTCATCGACATGGAGACAGGCGCGAATCTGGGCTCCGAAATTTCGACGATCGATACATCGTTGCTGGTAGCGGGAGCCTTGTTCGCGGGGAAGCATTTTAAGGATAAAATGCCCGAAATCGACGAGATGGCTCATGAATTGTTAGAGCAAATCGACTGGCGTGTTGTTATCGCAGATAAGCATAGAGGCATCATCAACATGATCGTGAAGGACGGCCAAGGAATCGCCCCGCTCCCGGCTTACAACGAATATGTGCTGGTTGCCCACTTGGCGAAAATCGCCCAGCCGGTAGACCCGGACATCCAAGAGTTGTGGGATAACACATTTGCGGAACACAAGATTAATGAATTCCCTATGAAATATTACCGGGACATTCCGGTTATTACCGATACGAACACGAAGGATCCGAGCGATTTGAAGTTCTTGTCTTCGTTTGTGCACCAGTTCCCTTATTTCTTGGTTCCGGATTATGCGAAGAGCGAGATCTATAATCAGTACTATGAGAATGCATGCACGGCTGACCGGCTGAAGTGGAAAGAGCTTACCGATGTGCCTTCCTACGTATGGGGGTATGGAGCCGGCGCCAATGACGGTCTGTACAACACTTATCATGCGGATAAAATCGAGGATTCACCTGGCAACGTCGCTTCCGCCTACATTGTTGCCGGCTTCCTGCCGGTCTACCCTGCGGGCATCCACGACCTTTATGCGTTATATCGGCTGCACATTCCGTACGACACCTATTCCAATCCGAGGGATCGGGATGATGAAGTGAAATATAGAGCGGCTTACAAATACGGATTGCATCGTTACTCCTGGTGGCATCTGGAAGGAAGGGACCGCTGGTACCCCGAGAAAGTGACAGTGATCGACTGGAGCTCCATGCTGTACGGCATGACGGCCTTTAAACGGGGGATGTCTTTCTTCACGGACCGGTTGAGATAACACCATCTATAAGAGAAGAGGTTGTTCATAAAGTCATTTTTTGATCACGAAGGGAGTCTAGAAGAGACTCGGCATCGAATCTCGTGAAAATCCGACTTTTTGAACACGCACTATAAGTAATTGTTGTCACCGTTTGTCGAAACGTTTCGCCGTTATCATCCGCTAGACCAATTCGAAATGAAAAAGGCAGGGTTTGAAACGATGATTGAAATCAAAGACAAGCAAATCCTCATCGACGGCAAGCCGCAGATCATCATGTGCGGCGAAATTCACTATTACCGGCTTAAGCCGGAGGATTGGCAGGACCGCATCGACAAGCTGAAGGAAGCGGGCTGCAATGCGGTTGCCAGCTATGTACCGTGGCTCTGTCATGAGCCGGCGGAGGGGGAGTTCGATTTTGACGGGCATACGCACCCGGAGCTTAACCTCATCGGCTTTATCGATCTGTGCAAGGAGAACGAGCTGTACTTTTTCGTTAGACCGGGCCCGTTCATTATGGCGGAAATGAAAAACGAAGGTTTGCCTTACTGGGTTTATACAAAGTATCCGGAAATTATTCCGGTCGGCTGGGACGGAAACCCGGCGACGACGAAGACGGTCGACTACCTCGCCCCCGGATTCCTTGAGGCCAGCAAAAACTGGTATCGGGCGGTGATGGCGGTCGTGGCGCCCCGTCTCTACACGAACGGAGGCAATATTATCGCGGTGCAGCTGGACAATGAGATCGGCATGCTCGCTTGGGTCAGCAATTGTCCGGACCTTACGGACAGCGTGCTGAGCGATTTCGCCGCTTGGCTCAAACAGCGGTATTCCGCGGAGCAGCTGTCGGCCCGTTATCCATTCTCCTTGGATGACGCCGAAGCGCGCAAGACCGGCATTCGCTCTCCGAAGGAAGGATACGCGCCGGAGCTGACGCACGACTTAGGCTACTATATGCGGAACCGAGCGGCCCGTTATGTTGCTATTCTTCGCTCTTATGCCGAGGAGTTCGGCGTCAAGGACGTTCCGTTCGTCGTTAACATTCACGGGACGGACGGGGGCCGCGGGTTCACGTTCCCGATCGGCATCAGCCAGCTGTATGAAGCATATACGCAGGCGCCGGGATATTTATCGGGCTCCGACATCTATTTCGGGGATCTGGACATGGTGACGTTCCAGGATCTTTATATCATCAACGGATTTATGGACGCGGTGCATACGCCGGACCAGCCGCTCACCTCCGTCGAATTCAACTGCGGCGACAGCAACTTCGGCGAAACGTACGGAGGACGCAACGATCCTTCGGCCGCCGATTTTAAAGCCCGGATGTGCATCGCGCAAGGGAACCGGCTTCTCAATTATTATTTGCTGACCGGCGGCTATAACTATCGGATGGATATGCCGACTAGCGACGGGAACGACCGAATCGCCTTTACCGGCGAACGCCACGGCTTTGCCGCTCCGATTAGTCCGGAAGGCGAGTACAATTATACGTTTCCGCGAATGGCGCGCACGAACAAGACGATATTGGCTGTCGGAGATAAGCTCGCGCGAATGAACGAGGAACGCGACGACGTCAGCTTCGCGTTCATTCCGGATTATTACATGACGGAATACCGTTATCCGGGCAGCGAGCGCGTGAAGGAAATCCTGCAAAATATCGAAGGGAACCGCGCGCACGGCGCTTGGGAGATCATGGGCCGGGCCATGCTGCTGGCGGGCTATCGGTTCGGCGCCACCGATATTCAAAATAAGCCGCTTGATCCTTCGGTCACCCCAGTTCTCGCGCTGCCGTCTGCCCGCTATATGCACGGCGGTATCCAGCGGAAGCTGGCCGACTACCTGCATGCGGGAGGAAAGCTGCTCGTTTACGGTGAGCTGCCGAGCTTCGATATGGAAGGCAAGCCGTGCACGATTTTGACGGAAGCGTTAGGGGTGAAGCCGCTTGGCTTGCTCCGCGATTCGGGCCATTTCTACCTGTCGATCGTGTCCGAAGGGTGGGCGGCTCCGCGGCCGGAAATGCGCGCATATGTCGCCCAGACGTTCGACGTCGGCGGCCAAACGCCGATTATGCGCGTGTACGGCAGCGGTGAAGTGACCGCGTTCGATGCGAAGGTCGGAGCGGGACGCGCGATCGTATTCGGCAATTCGTATCGGTGTGATATCGATTTGTTCCGGACAGCCTTGGAGCTTCTCGGCGCGAAAGCGGGGCTGACGCATGATTGCAAAAACCACGGCATCTTTATGACTTCAACGGCAACGAACAAAGGGGAACGGTTCGTCCATGTGCTGAATTTGGACGGCTTCGATAAAGAGATCGGTATTCTGGAGAACGGCCAACCGCTGTTCGGCGGACGTAAACTGCTGCTGCAAAGCAAAGACGGGGTTATGCTGCCGCTCAATGTGACCTTTGGCGAAGTGAAGATTGTGTATTCGACCGCGGAAATTGCCAAGGTGGAGAACGACCGCCTCGAATTCCGGCTGACCCAGCCTGAAGATATCATCGTGCTCGAGACGGACCGCGAAGTGATTCCGAACGAAAGCTTCACGGTCCGTAAGGACGACGGCAGAACATGGATCGTGTCGCGCCAGCACGCCAAAGTAAACGACAGCTTAACACTACATTTCGTGTCATAGGAGGGAACTACAACTTGATGCACACCGATTCAACGATCCAAACGAAAGTGGAAGAGCTTCTATCCCAGATGACCCTTGCCGAAAAAATCGGGCAAATGTACCAGACCGACCCGGGAACCGTGCTGCGTTCCTACAATTCAAAAATCGAAGTCTCGACGCCGGTGACCGGTCCCGTATCCGAGCGTACACTCAGCAAGGATCTCATTTCGAATTTGGGCTCGATCTTGAGCGCGACCGATGCCGAAACGGCGTACGAAGTGCAGAAGGTATTCCTTGAACATAATCGGCTGAAAATCCCGTTGCTCTTCATGTTCGATATTATTCACGGCTTCCGCACGGTGTTTCCGGTCCCGCTCGGCCTTGCTTCCAGCTGGGAGCCGAAGCTTGCGGAGGATACCTCCAGGGTTGCCGCAGCGGAAGGCGCCGCCTCGGGCATTAACGTGACCTTCGCGCCGATGGCGGACCTCGTTCGCGATCCGAGATGGGGGAGGGTAATGGAAAGCCCCGGAGAAGACCCGTATTTGAACGGTCTTATGGCCGCAGCGATGGTAAGAGGCTTTCAAGGGGACGATCTGAAGGCGCTCGATACGGTTGCGGCATGCGTGAAGCATTTTGCGGCATACGGCGCGGCGGAGGGCGGACGGGATTACAACACCGTCGATATGTCGGAAGCTGCGCTCCGCAATTACTATTTACCTGCTTACAAGGCGGGGATCGACGCAGGCGCCGAATTGATCATGACGTCCTTTAACGTCTACGACGGGGTGCCTGCTACAACCAACTCCTTCCTGCTGAGAAAAGTGCTCAGAGAGGAGTGGGGCTTTGAGGGCGTCGTCATTTCCGACTACACCTCGCTTTGGGAAACGATCTTCCATATGAGCTCCAAAGACGGCGAAGACGCAGCGAAGCAGGGGCTGGAAGCGGGTCTTGACATCGAGATGATATCGACGGAATACATCAGCCACCTTGAGCAATTGGTTGAAAGGGGCGAGGTAGACGTTGCGCTGATCGATGAGGCGGTCAGACGCATCCTCACGTTGAAATTCAAGCTCGGTCTGTTCGACGATCCGTACCGTTACATCAACATTGAGCGCGAAAAAAAGGGTCACCTGAAGCCTGAATATCGTCAGCTGGCGAGAGAGGCTGCCCAGAAATCGATGGTACTGTTAAAGAACGACGGCGTTCTGCCCCTGAAAAAGGACATCAAGTCGGTGGCCGTTATCGGACCGTTTGCCGACAACGGCCGGATTTTGGGCGGTTGGAGCGGGCTCGGAAAACCGGAAGAGGCGGTTACCGTAAAACAAGGTCTTATCAATAAATTAGGAAATGACGTGAAAGTCACGGCTGCAGCCGGGTGCGATTACAGCTCGAATGACGTTTCCGGCTTCCAAGCCGCATTGGAAGCGGCCGCCTCCTCAGAGGTCGTCATTCTCGCTATGGGCGAAGAGGACCATATGAGCGGCGAAGCGGGCAGCCGAGCATACTTAACGTTGCCGGGCGTTCAGCCGAAGCTGGTAGAGGAGGTACTGAAGCTCGGCAAGCCTACCGTTCTTGTTCTCTTCAATGGGCGTCCGCTCGAGCTCAAGTGGTACCACGAGCACGTTCCCGCGATTCTGGAAGCGTGGTTCCCGGGAACGGAGGGAGGAAACGCGGTCGCCGACCTGCTGTTCGGGGACGCGAATCCTTCGGCGAAGCTGACGATGAGCTTTCCGTATACCGTCGGGCAAGTGCCGGTATACTACAACTGCTTGAACACCGGCAGACCGAAAGGGCATGAGGATAACGACTTCCGTTTCCTCTCCAAATATCTCGACATTCCGAATGCGCCGTTCTATCCGTTCGGTTACGGACTGAGCTACACCGAATATACGTATTCGGACGCCGCGCTGATCGGCGATACGTTAACGCCGGGCGGCAGCGTGAAGGCGATGGTGACGGTGCAGAATACCGGGGACTACGCCGGCGAAGAAATCGTACAAATGTACGTTCGCGATCTATGGGGCAGCACGTCCAGACCGCTGCTTGAGCTGAAGGGCTTTCATAAAATCCATCTTGCCCCGGGAGAGAAAGCGACGGTGGAGTTTGTAATCGAGCCGGAAATGCTCTCGTATTTCACCGCCAAGAAGCAGTATGAGGTGGAAGAAGGAGATTTCAAGGTATTCGTCGGCAAGAACGCTAGAGATTTGATCGAGTGCGGCACATTTACCTATACCTTATAAACTGAGAATTGGCGGGGCTGTCCCACAAGTCATCCATATGGCTTTGGGAGAGCCTCTGTTTTTTATTTTGCCATACAAAAGGCAGCCTCATCTTAGTAGAATGGAAGATGGAGTAACTATTCGATTAAACATTATAACGTTATATTCACGTATGCGATGATCTGTGCTATGCTATACCTATAAATTGTTTATCGCAAGGCTATTGGCGGATGGATGCCCCAAGAAAAAGCTGAAATTCTGCCAGGTGAAGGGGTGATGAGAATGAAGCAGCGTTTTGTGCTGCGGAATGTAAGAACGGTGCACGAGGAAGAACCCTTCGATATCGTGATTGAGAACGGGTTCATCACCGAGCTTGCCGCGGCCAACACGGCGGCGGGCGAGGACGGATTTGACGGTACGGGGCTGTATGTGTCCAGCGGATGGATTGATATGCATGTTCATGCGGTTGCCAAGCTGGAGCCCTACGGGGATGCCATCGACGAGATCGGCGTCAAGCAGGGCGTAGCCACGATCGTGGACGCAGGAAGCTGCGGAGCGGACGATATCGGCGATTTGGCCGCTGAGGTTGCCCGCTCGAAGACGAATGTGTTCGCGTTTCTGAACATCTCCCGCATCGGCCTGCAGCGGATCGATGAGCTGTCCAGGCTGGAGTGGATCGATCAGGGGAAGGCGGTCAAGGCGGCCCGTTCTTATCCCGATTTTATCGTGGGCCTGAAGGCACGGATCAGCCAAAGCGTTGTAAAGGACAACGGGGTAGAACCGCTTCGGCGTGCCCGGGAATTGTCAGGGCGCACATCGCTGCCGATTATGGTGCATATCGGTTCCGGGCCTCCACCGGTGAACGAGGTGCTGGACCTGCTTCAGGAAGGGGACATCGTCACCCATTATTTGAACGGCAAAAAGAATAATCTGTTCGATCCGGACGGCAAGCCGATTCCGTCCCTGGTCAAGGCCATCGAGCGAGGCGTTCATATGGATGTCGGCCATGGCACAGCGAGCTTCTCGTTCCAGGTAGCGGAATTCGCGAAAGACCATGGGATCGAGCCGGGAACGATCAGCTCCGATATTTACCGGGGGAACCGCATCAATGGCCCCGTATACAGCTTGGCAAGCGTGATGACCAAATTTTTATATCTCGGCTACAGTCTGCAGGAAGTCATCTCTGCCGTCACGGTCAAGGCGGCGGCTTGGCTGAAACGGCCGGAGCTCGGCCGAATTCATGTGGGCGATGCGGCCCACCTCACATTGTTTGCGGTTCGGCAGGGGCCGCAGAGCTTGACCGATTCCGAGGGAGAGACTCGCATTGCCGACCGTTATATCGAACCTAAAGGAGTGGTAGTCAATGGATCATTCACTGCATGCTAAATACGGACTCAAGCGAGTTGTCAATGCCAGCGGCCGCATGAGCATACTCGGAGTGTCGGCACCAACGGATACCGTCATGGAAGCCATGCGGATCGGCGGTCAGAGCTACGTCGAAATAGCGGACCT
Source organism: Paenibacillus lactis (assembly GCF_017873605.1). Lineage (GTDB taxonomy): Bacteria > Bacillota > Bacilli > Paenibacillales > Paenibacillaceae > Paenibacillus_AQ > Paenibacillus_AQ lactis. The sequence continues at coordinate 64,870 of NZ_JAGGKI010000021.1, read as the reverse complement.
GGTAGACAAGGCAGGCGATTATATCGCCCGCATTCTCGGCTCCGAAGCCGCCGTCGTCGTGAACTCGGCATCAAGCGGCATCGCCTTGTCGGTAGCGGGCATCGTGACGGAGGGCCAGCGGAGACGGAGCGACAGACTCCATCAAGAGCCGATCGCGAAGAATGAGATCATCATGTTCAAAGGACATAACGTCCAGTACGGAGCACCTGTCGAAACGATGGTTTATCTGGGCGGCGGCAAGGTGGTCGAGGTCGGGTATGCCAATGAAGGACGCAAAGAGCATATCGAGGAAGCGATTAATGAGCGCACCGCGGCGATTTTGTATGTGAAGTCGCACCACTGCGTTCAGAAGAACATGATTTCCGTTGAGGAAGCGGCCGAAGTCGCTAGAGCCCATGGTATCCCGCTTATCGTCGATGCGGCGGCTGAGGAGGATATCCAGAAGTATGTGAAATACGGGGATCTGGCCATCTACAGCGGCTCCAAAGCAATCGAAGGCCCGACCTCCGGCATCGTCGGCGGCAAACGCCAATACGTCGAATGGGTCAAGGCGCAGCTTCATGGTATCGGACGAAGCATGAAGGTCGGCAAGGAGACAACGTTCGGCTTGCTTCAGGCACTTGATGAGTATATGGTGAAGGAAGATAAGAGCGCGCAGGAGAAGGCTGCGCTGGAGGAGCTTAAGACGCTGTCCAGCCTGCCGGGCATCGACGTGGCCATCGTGCAGGATGAGGCCGGCCGAGCGATCTTCCGCGGACGGGTCAAAGTGGATGAGCAGGCAGCGGGCATCAGCGCCAAGGCGATGAATGATCAGCTACGGGAAGGCGAGATCGCCGTATATACCCGGGACTACGGTGTACGTCAGGGATATTTCGATATTGATCCGCGCTCGCTTGCCGGCGATGACCTGCAGGTCATCATAACAAGAATTCAGCAGATTGCAGGGGGAAAATGACATGTCAAACATGGAGAAACGATTATATAAAAACCGCACGGCATTAAATGTGCTGGCAGGCAGCATCCAGAATGCCAAAGACGTCTTTGAAGCAGCGGAAGGGCATGTCCTGGTCGGCGTGCTGTCGAAAAATTACCCGAGCGCGCAGGAAGCGGTTGTCGCCATGAAGGAGTACGGCGCGGCGATTGAGGATGCCGTGTCGATCGGGCTAGGCGCAGGCGACAACCGCCAGGCGGCCGTCGTGGCGGAAATCGTGAAGAGCTACCCTGGAACTCACATCAATCAGGTGTTCCCGGCAGTCGGCGCGACAAGGGCCAATCTGAACGGTCAGGACGGCTGGATCAACAGCCTTGTTTCGCCGTCCGGTCAGGCAGGCTATGTTAATATTTCGACGGGGCCGGCGAGTGCGGCGGGTACGGACAAAGCGATCGTTCCCGTGAAGGCGGCGATTGCCCTGGTACGCGACATGGGCGGCAATGCGCTTAAATACTTCCCGATGCAAGGCTTGAAGCTGGAAGAGGAATACCGGGCAGTGGCCAAGGCGTGTGCGGAAGAGGATTTCGCCCTCGAGCCGACGGGCGGGATCGACAAAGACAATTTCGAAGCGATCGTCCGGATCGCGCTGGAAGCCGGCGTGCGCCAGGTGATCCCGCATGTATACTCCTCGATCATCGATTCGGCGAGCGGCGATACGATTGTCAGCGATGTGCAGGAGCTTCATCAGACGTTAAAAGCGTTGGTTGATCAATATGCCTAAGGTGATTGCGGCATTCGGCGAGGTCATGATGCGGCTGCAGGTGCCGGGTTATGCCTCCTTGGCGCAAGAGAGCAGCCTGAACTATTCCTTCTCGGGGACCGGCGTTAATATCGCTTCGGCCCTTGGAAGGCTTGGGCATGCCGGTTATTTGGTCAGTACGCTGCCGGATAACCCGCTCGGCGATGCGGCGATTGCGTACCTACGCAAGCTGGGAATCGACACCTCCTTCATTAGCCGCGGCGGCAAGTACGTCGGCATGTATTTTTTGGAGAATGGCTTTGGCGTTCGGCCCGGACGGGTCACTTATACGGACCGACTGGGGAGCAGTTTTAATACGGCGGACCCTGCGATGTATGATTTTTCGACGATTGCCCGGAGCATCGATGTGATCCACTTTTGCGGAATCACGCTTTCCATGAACGAGAATGTCCGGGGGCAGATGAAGACCTTGGCCCGGGAAGTGAAGGCTAACGGCGGCACGGTGGTGTTCGACTGCAACTACCGGCCATCCCTGTGGGGCGCGGATGGCTATACTTTTGCCAAGCCGCATTATGAGGAGATGCTGTCCCTTGCGGACATTGTCTTCATGAATGAGAAGGATGCGCTCTATATTCTCGGGATGGAAACGAAGCGGGAAGACCGGGCGGAGCAGCTCGGGGAGCTGATCCCGAAGGTAGCGGAGACGTACGGCATTTCCGCCCTTTCCGGCACCCACCGCCATATTAATGGAGACAATACCCACTCCCTGAAGGGATATTTGTATAAGGACGGAGCTTTTCATTTTTCGAGAACGTTGACCTTCTCCGTTTATGATCGGATCGGAGCGGGGGATGCTTATGCCAGCGGCGTGATCCATGGCCTGCTGCAGGGATACGATCCTGTACAGACCGTTGAATTCGCGGCAGCGGCAGCCATGCTGGCCCACACGGTACCTGGAGATACGCCGACAGCAGGAGAGCTTGACATTCTGCGAGCAATGGGTGATCATAGGTCGGATGTGGAAAGGTAAGGTGAACGAACGTATGTCGATCACGCGTAAGAACGGTCCGCTGTATCTTCAGATCAAGAAGATCATTAAGGACCGGATCCTGCATGGGGTGTATCCTTTGGGAACCCATATTCCTTCTGAGCCGCAGCTGGAGCAGGAATTCAACGTCAGCAAGATGACCGTGCGCAATGCGATTCAGGAGCTGCACCAGGAGGGCTATGTCGAGAAACGCAGCGGGGTAGGGACGATTGTAACCCGCAATACCTCGTTCTCGAAGCTTTCCAAGGGCAAGCTGTTTACCGAGATTTTGGTCGAGGAAGGGCATCAGATTCAGAAGCGCCATTTGAAGACCGAATGGGTGTTTCACGAGCCGGATAGCGAGATGTATGAAAAATTCGGCGAAAAATGCCTTCGCATCGAGCGGTTGTACCTGCTGGACGGGCAGCCCTACATTCACTATACGCATTATGTTTCGCCGCTTGTCGATATGGGAGGGGATTTCGGGCCTGGCGAGCTCCCTTCCCTTTATGACCGGATTGAAGAAAGCCAGATTACGCTGGAGAATTTCCGCGACCGTTTTCTGGCGGCCGTAGCGGATGAAGAGATGGCGGGTCTGCTTGGCGTCAGTCCGGGTACGCCGCTCCTCAAGCGGCTCAGATCCTCTTACGACGGTGCGGGGACGATTATTGAATACAGCATCGGTTATTACAATACAGAGCTTCAGCATTATTTAATCAGCTACGACGCGTAAAGACAGGGCGCAGCGGGAAGGCTCGAAAGGAATAAAGTCAGGGAAGAGCAGCCTTATGGCCGGGGAACCGGGATCAGGCTGCTTTTTTCTATAGCCTCGAGTGCGGGCGCGCGTTGTGGGGATTAAGGGCAGGCTTGGAAGGCGCTCGAAGAGGCAAAATTCCTGCGGGGCTGTGGCTATAAGGGTGAGAAAAAATGGGCAGACTACGAATAACAGACCGGCGCGAAAATTTTGTGGCCCCCCCTTGGCAAATTTTAAAGTTATGCTATAATGAGATTAAAGTCAAAGAAAGTCAAAGTCAACGGGCAGGGTTCGCTGATTTTGATTATGGTTAAAATTTAAAGGTATGACTCTGTGCGGACGTGTAAGATCACAATCCGTCTTATCGTTTCAAACAGTGGAGGATGAACAGACCATGCGTAATATCTCTGATATTATCGAACAATACCTCAAGAGCATTTTGCAGGAAAGCCCGGAGGGAACCGTTGAAATTCAACGGAACGATCTGGCGGAGCAGTTCTCCTGCGTTCCTTCCCAGATCAACTATGTCATCAGCACCAGATTTACGCTGGAGAAGGGCTTTCTCGTCGAGAGCAAGCGCGGAGGCGGCGGTTATATCCGCATCCAGCGGATCGAGCTTCCCCAGCATTCCGCACTCCACCAGCATCTGCATCATACGATCGGCAGCCGGATCGACCAGACGGTCGCGGAAGGGCTGATCTACCAGTTGGAGGAGTCAAGGTTCTTGAACAAACGAGAGGCCAGCTTGATGCGGGCCGCCATTTCGAGGGATTGCCTCAATGTGAAGCTTCCTTACCGGGATGAGCTCCGTGCGAGAATCATGAAGGCCATGCTTATTGCTTTGTTAGGTAAGTGAGTCTGTGTAAGGAGGGCATGGAGTATGATATGCCAGGAATGTGGTAAACGACCAGCGACATTGCATTTTACGAAAATCGTGAATGGCGAGAAGACCGAATTTCATTTTTGTGAATCTTGTGCCCGTGAAAAAGGGGAATTGATCCCCGGGACGTCGAATGGTTTTTCTATACACAGTTTGCTTTCAGGCCTCCTGGATCTGGATCCTTCCGGCAAGGGCCAGAATGCGGGTGCCAAGCCGGCGCAGACACTGCGCTGCGAGGAATGCGGCATGACGTATTCCCAATTCAGCAAGCTTGGCCGTTTCGGCTGCAGCTCGTGTTATAAATATTTCTCGGATCGCCTGGATCCGCTGTTCAAGCGAGTGCATGGCAATACGTCCCATGTCGGCAAGGTGCCGAAGCGGACCGGCGGTGTCATTCAGCTCAAGCGCAAGATTGAGGAGCTGAAGAAGGAGCTTCAGTTCCGGATCGTGCAGGAGGAGTTTGAAACGGCCGCCGAGATTCGGGACCGGATCCGCGAGCTTGAGCGAAATATCGCCCAAGGATGAGGAACTTATGATGATGCACTTTTAGCTAGGAGGAATGCGTGATGTCTAATCACCGGTTTACCGATACGGCGCTGAGCGAATGGATGCGCGGGAATGGTCAGGATTCCGACATTGTCATCAGCACCCGTGTCAGGGTGGCGCGCAATCTGCAGCAGCTTCCTTTCCCGCTGCTGGCGACGAATCAGCAGTCGAGCGAAGTGCTAGAGCGCCTGATCAGCGTCATCAAGGATAGGGAGCGGCTGAACGATTTCGGGGAGCTGCATGTTATCAAATTGAGCGATATTGACGATTTGGATAAACGGGTGCTTGTCGAGAAGCATCTGATCAGTCCCAATCTGGCCAATGAATCCCGAAACGGCGCTGTCATTTTGACAGAGGACGAATCCGTCAGCATCATGATCAATGAAGAGGATCATCTGCGCATACAGTGTTTATATCCGGGCTTTCAGGTTAGAGAAGCTTGGGAGCGAGCGACGGCGCTGGACGATATTTTCGAAGCGCATGTGGATTACGCCTTTGATGACAAGCGGGGATTCCTGACCAGCTGTCCGACGAACGTCGGAACCGGCCTCCGTGCCTCGGTTATGATGCATCTGCCGGCGCTGGTGATGACCCAGCAGATCAACCGGATTCTCTCGGCCGTGTCTCAGGTCGGCTTGACCGTTCGGGGCATTTACGGCGAGGGCAGCGAAGCTGTGGGCAATCTGTTCCAGATCTCCAACCAGATTACGCTTGGCCAGACCGAAGCCGAGATTATTGAAAATCTTCACAGTGTCGCCCTGCAGATCATTGAGCATGAGAAGAACGCCAGACAGCGTCTTATTAATGAATCCAAGCTGCGGATCACGGACCGGGTGATGCGCTCCTATGGCATACTGTCCTACGCGGCGGTTATGGATTCCAAGGAAGCGGCGCAGCGGCTGTCCGATGTCCGTCTCGGTGTGGATCTGGGATTGCTCGAAGGTCCGGCCAGCTCGGTGATGAATGAGCTTAATGTGAAGACGCAGCCGGGCTTCCTGCAAAAGACGTTCGGGGAGAGCATGAATCCTTCGGAACGCGATATGTACAGAGCCAAGCTCATCAGGGAAACGCTGGCTGCGAAGCCGTAGATGAACTTTTGATTAAGAAACAGGAATCTAGAGCTTTCAGGAAGAATATTTCTTGACCCGGGATAAAAATGCCAGGGTTCGGTTAATGGAATATAACCGTTGTTTCTTTTAATAGGCGAATCGGGCAGCATCGCGGCCCTTCGGGGCGGCGATACACCGAAATTCGTGAGGGTAAATATACATGAAACGTGGAGGTGCAATATTATGATGTTTGGCAGATTTACGGAACGTGCTCAGAAGGTGCTTGCATTGGCTCAAGAAGAAGCCGTGCGTCTGGGACATAACAATATCGGAACAGAGCATATTTTACTCGGACTCATCCGCGAAGGAGACGGCATTGCGGCTAAAGCGCTGATCGGCCTCGGGCTTGGTCTTGAGAAAATCCAAGACGAAGTAGAGACCTTGATCGGACGCGGCCAAGAGCAGCCAACCAATATTGCCTACACGCCGCGGGCAAAGAAGGTTATTGAGCTTTCCATGGATGAAGCCCGCAAGCTGGGGCACACCTACGTTGGAACAGAACATATTTTGCTTGGATTGATTCGCGAGGGCGAAGGCGTGGCAGCACGCGTGCTGAACAATCTGGGCATCAGCCTGAACAAGGCGCGCCAGCAGGTGCTGCAGCTGCTCGGCAGCAGCGAGGCGGTATCGAGCCACCACGGCACGCCGCAAAACGTAAGCACGCCTACGCTGGACAGCTTGGCCCGCGATTTGACCGCGATTGCCAAGGAAGGCAACCTGGATCCGGTCATCGGCCGAAGCAAAGAGATTGAGCGCGTCATTCAGGTGCTGAGCCGCCGCACGAAGAACAACCCGGTTTTGATTGGGGAACCAGGGGTCGGTAAAACGGCCATCGCCGAGGGCTTGGCTCAGCGCATTATCAATAATGAAATTCCGGAAACGCTCCGCGATAAGCGGGTCATGACCCTCGACATGGGCTCGGTCGTGGCCGGCACGAAATACCGCGGCGAGTTTGAAGACCGGCTGAAGAAGATTATGGATGAGATCCGCCAAGCGGGCAACATCATCCTGTTCATCGACGAGCTGCATACGCTGATCGGTGCAGGCGGTGCGGAAGGCGCGATCGACGCTTCCAACATTCTGAAGCCGTCCCTGGCGCGCGGCGAGCTGCAGTGCATCGGGGCGACGACGCTGGATGAATACCGCAAATATATTGAGAAGGATGCTGCCCTTGAACGGCGCTTCCAGCCAATCACGGTGGATCAGCCTTCTCCGGAGGAAGCGATTCAGATCCTCTACGGGCTGCGTGACAGATATGAAGCGCATCACCGCGTGAAGATTACGGATGAGGCGATCGAGCAAGCCGTGAAGCTGTCCGATCGTTACATTACGGACCGGTTCCTGCCGGATAAGGCCATCGACCTGATCGACGAGGCGGGCTCCAAGGTACGCTTGAATACGTACACGATTCCGCCGAATCTGAAAGACCAGGAAGCGCATCTGGAAGACATCCGCAAGGAGAAGGATGCCGCTGTCCAAAGCCAGGAATTCGAAAAGGCCGCTGCACTTCGCGATACCGAGCAGAAGCTGCGCGAAGAGCTCGAAATTACGAAGAATCAGTGGAAGGAAAAGCAGGGCCGCACCGATTCCGAGGTTACGCCTGAGGATATCGCCGATGTCGTGGCGAACTGGACCGGAATTCCGGTGAATAAGCTGAAGGAAGAAGAGACGGAGCGCCTGCTCAATCTCGAAGAGATTCTGCACAGCCGCGTCATCGGTCAGGAAGAAGCCGTTAAGGCTGTCAGCCGTGCGGTACGCCGTGCACGCGCAGGTCTGAAAGATCCGAAGCGTCCGATGGGCTCCTTCATCTTCCTTGGACCTACAGGCGTTGGTAAAACCGAGCTTGCACGCGCGCTTGCCGAAGCGATGTTCGGCGATGAGAATGCGGTCGTTCGGATCGACATGTCCGAGTACATGGAGAAGCATTCCACGGCACGTCTCGTCGGAGCGCCTCCGGGATACGTGGGCTACGAGGAAGGCGGCCAACTGACCGAGAAGGTTCGCCGCAAGCCATACTCCGTCGTCCTGCTGGATGAGATCGAGAAGGCGCATCCTGAAGTGTTCAACATTCTGCTTCAGGTGCTGGAGGACGGACGCTTGACCGATTCCAAGGGCCGCGTCGTCGACTTCCGCAACACGTTGATCATCCTCACGTCGAACGTCGGCGCCGAGGCGATCAAGCGCAATTCGACGCTCGGCTTCACCGCCGTGACCGATGCGGGCCGCGATTACAACAATATGAAGACGAAAGTGATGGATGAGCTGAAGAAGAGCTTCCGTCCGGAGTTCCTGAACCGGATCGATGAGATCATCGTGTTCCACTCGCTCGAAGAGAAGCATATCGCCGAGATCGTGACCTTGATGTCCGACGAGCTGCGCAAGCGGCTGCGCGAATTCGACGTGGAATTCGAGCTTACCGATCAGGCGAAGGCGTTCATCGCGAAAGAAGGCTACGACCCTGCCTTCGGTGCCCGTCCATTGCGCCGGGCCATCCAGAAGCATATCGAGGACCGTCTTTCCGAGGAACTGCTGAAGGGCAATGTCAAGAAAGGCGATGCCCTCATCATCGACGAGGAGAACGGCGAGCTGTCCGTCCGCAAGAAGGATAGCGTTGCTGCCGCATCGTCCGAGACCGAATAAGCGTAGATTCCCCCCTGCTGGATTATTTCCAGCGGGGGTTTTTGATTTTGGGGTACCAACCTAGCGGAGAGGACGGAATCGTTCCAAAGATGCGACAGCGCTCGCCTTTAAAAACCGGGAAGCCACAACGATAATCCATTCCAGTTCCCCTTGTTTAACAGCGATCGTAAGAATGATCAGGCAGCGAAGCGGACACACCGCTTGTTCGTAAATGATCATTAAACAAATGCCGATTCTCCTTCGGCTCTTTAAATTTTAAACAAATCCATCCCATCCTGTGTAAAGTTGTGCAATTTGCCTTTACGGTCAATTAGAAGAAATGGTAAACTTTGATTAATGCCTGATTTTGCAGGGTTTTACGGATTCCGACAAAGGAAAAGGCAACATAAAGGAGACTTCCATGGCCAAAACTAAGACGAAATTTTTCTGTACCGAATGCGGCTATGAAGCGCCGAAATGGTTCGGGAAATGTCCGGGCTGTCAATCATGGAATTCCATGGTAGAGGAGACCGAGACGGTAATCAAGACGCAGGGGATGAATTCCCCTCTTTTTCATAGTAAAGAAAAGCCCCTTTCCATCATAAATATAGAGAGCGGAAAGGAACCGAGAATCCAGACGGGGATTGCGGAATTGAACCGTGTGCTCGGCGGCGGGCTCGTTCCCGGATCGCTCGTGCTGGTTGGAGGAGACCCCGGCATCGGGAAATCGACGCTGCTGCTGCAAGCCTCGAACCGTTTGGCGCAAAGCGGCATCCGCGTCCTGTATATATCGGGTGAGGAATCGGTTCGGCAAACGAAGCTTCGGGCCGACCGGCTCGGCGCGCTGTCGCCGGAGCTGTTCGTCCTCTGCGAAACGAACCTGGAATCGATCGAGGAAGCGGTGGAGAGCGTTCAGCCGGGCTTTGTCGTGATCGACTCCATTCAAACGGTATACCTGCCGGAGGTCACGAGCGCGCCGGGAAGCGTATCCCAGGTTCGGGAATGCACCTCCCGCTTCATGCGTCTGGCGAAGGTGAAGGGCATTGCCACGGTGCTGGTCGGCCACGTGACCAAGGAAGGGGCCATTGCAGGGCCGCGGATGCTGGAGCATATGGTGGATTGCGTGCTTTACTTTGAAGGAGAGCGGCATCATACGTACCGCCTGCTGCGTGCGGTCAAGAACCGCTTCGGTTCGACAAATGAGATCGGCATATTTGAAATGGGAGAGGACGGTCTGCGTGAAGTGGGTAACCCGTCCGAGCTGTTCCTCTCCGAGCGCCCTTTAGGCGTAGCCGGGTCGACCGTCGTCGCCAGCATGGAGGGAACGCGTCCTGTGCTCGTGGAGCTTCAGGCGCTTATATCCACGACGCATTTTCCGTCACCGAGACGGATGGGCACAGGCGTCGACCATCATCGCATGAACCTGATTATCGCCGTGCTGGAGAAACGGATGGGCATGTTCCTGCAGACGCAGGACGCCTATTTGAATGTGGCCGGCGGCGTCAAGCTGGATGAGCCTGCCGTCGATTTGGCGATCGCTGTCAGCATCGCATCCAGCTTTCGCGATATTCCGACCAAGCCGTATGATGTTATTTTCGGCGAGGTCGGGCTGACCGGCGAGGTTCGCGCCGTTTCCCGGGCGGAGCAAAGGGTGAAGGAAGCCGAGAAGCTCGGCTTCAAACGCGTGATTTTACCAGAGAAGAGCTTGAAGGGGTGGAAGCACCCCAAAGGAATTGAAATTATCGGAGTTAATACCGTTGCAGATGCATTAGCGGTTGCGTTAGATTAGGGGGCATACGAGGGTGAAGGAAACGAGCCAACTGGACAAAATGAATGATTTGCTAAAGCTGGTAGCACCGGGAACGCCGTTTCGCGACGGATTGGAGAACGTGCTGCGGGCGAAGACGGGCGCGCTGATCGTTGTGGGCTACAGCCCCGAGGTGATGGAGGTTGTCGACGGGGGCTTCTCCATCAACTGCGATTTCTCGCCGAACTATTTGTATGAGCTTGCCAAGATGGACGGCGCCATCATCTTGAGCGAAGACTTGAAACGGATACTATATGCCAACACCCAGCTCATCCCCGACTCATCCATTTCTTCCATTGAGACAGGGATACGTCACCGGACGGCGGAGCGGGTGGCGAAGCAGACGGGCAAGCTGGTGGTGTCCATCTCGCAGCGCCGGAATATCATTACATTGTATCAAGGCTCGCTGCGGTATGCGTTAAAGGAAATCGGCGTTATTTTGACCAAAGCCAACCAAGCGATTCAGACGCTGGAGCGGTACAGAGCCGTGCTCAACCAGTCGCTGACCAACCTGTCCGCCTCGGAATTCGAGGAGCTGGTTACGATCCCCGAAGTGGTCAACGTCATCCAGCGCGTAGAGATGGTGCTGCGCATCAAGAAGGAAATCAAGCGATATATTAACGAGCTTGGCAATGAAGGCCGACTGATCAGCATGCAGATGGATGAGCTGGTAAGCAATATGGAGGAGGAAGCATGGCTCTTGTACGCGGATTATGCGCGCGAATACAGCGAAGAGAAGATCCGCGAGATCATTCTGGCGCTTAAACGTTCGACCGATGAAGAGCTCCTGGACATTCACCATATCGTCAGACTTCTCGGCTATCCGGCTTCCGCCGCCGCTTCCGAAGAAGAGATTCTGCCGCGCGGATACCGGATCCTGAACAAGATCCCGCGTCTGCCGAATGTCATCATCCGTAACCTAGTCGACCGGTTCCAGGATCTGTCCAGCATCATGTCCGCCTCGATCCACGAATTGGACGAAGTCGACGGCATCGGCGAGGTACGGGCACGGAACATCAAGGAAGGATTGAAGAGGCTGCAGGAGCAAGTGTTCATTGACAGACAGATTTAAAAGGCCTACAATCGAACAATCGGTGTTTGGAACGTTCAATTATACGAGGTGAATATAAAATGACGAAATCAATTCCGAACATGTTTACTTTAGGTAATCTGTTTCTCGGAATGATTGGCATCATCTTGGCGACAGAAGGCCGAACAAGTATGGCGGCCATTATGATTATCATCGCCATGCTTCTCGACGGTCTGGACGGCCGGGTGGCCCGGGCGCTGAATGCACAGAGCGAATTCGGCAAGGAACTGGATTCCTTATCGGATGTGATCTCATTTGGTGTAGCACCTGCACTTATTATGTATACAGTTGCTTTTACAGATATCAATTCAGCCTTGGCCTGGACCGTGACCGCGATCTTTCCGATGTGCGGAGCGCTTCGGCTTGCGAGATTCAACGTCCGTCCGGGAATACCGGGATACTTTATCGGCCTGCCGATCCCCGCTGCAGGCGGCGTGCTTGCTACGCTGGCGCTGTTCCATGAAGAGATTACGGCACCTTATATGATTTTTGGCATGTTGCTTCTTTCTTATCTCATGGTCAGCGCCGTCAAGTACCCGAACTTCAAGAAGATCGGCATTCCGAAAACGGCGATCAAATTCACGCCATTGGTCATTATCGGTGCCGTTATGGTGGCCGTGTTCTTTCCGGAGCAGACCTCCATGCTGATCTTTGTCCCGCTCGTGCTGTATGCCGGGTACGGCCTTCAGCAAAATTTCCGCAGACTGACGCGGAGAAAGCGCCGCAAGGATGACAGCCAATCGGATGAAGCCTATCGCTCCTCGGACCGGTAGGTCCGCTATGGCTTCATTAACTTCATTTGCAATCCAAACCGCGCGGGTATGAAACGTTGGTGCCCGCGCACAATAAATAAAAAGCATTTATTTCCCTGCTCCTTGCAGAGAGATAAATGCTTTTTTGTGTTTATTTTGGAATACCCTAAATACCTGCAATCGCTTATCCGGAACATGGCGGCTTTAGGACAGGTTGAACAGACCCAGCGTCGAGCATTTCTGCGACTCCTTCACCACCACGTCATCCAGCTGAATATCGAGCAGATTGGCAAGGGCCGACATATAAAAAAGGTTGCGGCCAAGCTCGGAGCTAACCGCTTCGCGGCAGTTCTCGCACAGATGGCCCTGGACATGGGTGCCCACTAATTCCCGGGCGGATTCGAGATCAGCGTTGATATCGAAGGTTTGCTTCGTGGCATGGAGCTCGATGCATCCGCATTCTGTGATGGCTTTGGTAACGGCACGGTTGACTGATGCATTGCTTTGACCATTTTTCGACAGAACATCCAATAGACTGCGGTGACGGAGCAACAATTCGGAAACTTGATCCTGAAAGGCCTGTAAACTAGGAGCGCTCATTTATACATCCACCTCGATATTATGAATTGAGTTCATTATATTCCACTACTTCGGCCAATTTCAACCAGTTTCAGGCGTTTGGAGGGATTCGATTCCAGATTGCGGCCCACGATGCGGGCCTGGAAATCGCGTGAGTTTCAACAGGGGGAAGGCGTGTGGTATGGGGATCGTGATAAAAAATATACCCCTTAACGATTAGGTCGGCTGAAATTGGAGCATACTGGAAATATAGAAATAACCATAATTCAGTTTACAATAAGGAGGTGTGCGAAAGCTCATGTTAAAAAAAGCTATTTTAGCATTTACGGTATTATGCGGAGCATGGAGCGGCTATACGTTATATCATACAATCGAACGGTCATTTCCCGAGCTCTCGCCGATGTTTGGTCAAGGCGTGTTTGCGGCGGGGAGCGGTGCCTTCGCGCTGCTGGGAGGTTTATTATTCGGCATGATTGGCGTGCTGTCGGCGGAACGGGTGACCCGAAGCCTGCACAGCCTGATCTCTTCGTTCTCACGCATTCCGATGAATGATCTGGCAGCCGGTACAGCCGGGCTATTAGGCGGTCTTCTGTTATCCTTGCTGCTCTCGCCGGGATTATCCTTGTTAGGACAAGTCGGGCAGCTGCTGCAGGTGGGGATTACCGTGCTGGGCGGGTATCTCGGGCTTCGGATCGGACTGGAGAAGAAGGAAGAACTGGCTTCCTTGTGGATGTCGGGACGATGGAGCCAGGCGGCCGAGCCGGAAAGCCGGCGCGTCGAAGAACATAAAATTCTGGATACCAGCGTCATTATCGACGGAAGAATTGCCGATATTTGCAAAACCGGGTTCATCGAAGGAACGATTGTCATTCCCGAGTTTGTACTGGAGGAGCTGCAGCACATTGCCGATTCGTCGGATTTGCTCAAGCGCAATCGCGGGCGCCGCGGACTTGATATTTTGAATAAAATCCAGAAAGAGCTGGATGTAAAGGTTCTCATCTATGAAGGGGACTTCGAAGAAATCTCCGAGGTGGACAGCAAGCTCGTGAAGCTCGCTAAAGTGCTGCAGGGCAAGGTGGTCACGAACGACTTCAATTTGAACAAGGTATGCGAGCTGCAAGGCGTATCGGTGCTGAACATCAATGATTTGGCCAATGCGGTCAAGCCGGTCGTTCTGCCGGGCGAAGAAATCCTCGTGCAGATTATCAAGGACGGCAAGGAGCATGGCCAAGGCGTCGCCTATTTGGATGACGGCACGATGATCGTCGTTGAAGGCGGGCGCGAATATATCGGCACGATGATGGAAGTGCTCGTCACGAGCGTATTGCAAACCTCGGCGGGCCGGATGATCTTCGCCAAACCGAAACTGTTGGAAAAAGCCCAGTAAACGGAGTATGATGGGGATATACATATCCGCCTGCCGGCCAAGCGGACGGCAGGGGCTAAGACAGGAGTTTGGCGCATGAAGAACAGCTTTGGCGCCGTCATCGTGGCGGCGGGCAAGGGAACGCGAATGGGAACCAGGGAGAGCAAGCAGTATCTGGCTCTGGGCGGCAAGCCGATCATCATCCATACGCTTTCGGTGTTCAACCGGCTGCCGTGGCTGCAAGAGCTGGTGCTCGTCACCGGGGCGCAGGACGTTCCCCGCTGCAAATCCTGGGTGGAGGAATACGGGCTGGACAAGGTGACGGCAGTCATCCCGGGAGGCAACGAAAGACAGCATTCCGTCTTTCAAGGCATGAAGCAGCTCTCCTCCGAATGGGTCATGATACATGACGGGGTCAGACCGTTTATTACCCCCGAGGAGATTGAAGCTTGCCGCGATGCGGCGATGGAGGTCGGCGCTTCCGTGCTGGGAGTGCCTGTGAAGGATACGATCAAGCAGGTGAACGGCCAGGGGCTGATAACAGGCACCCCGGACCGTCAAAGTCTGTGGGCCGCTGCGACCCCACAGACTTTTCGTCTTTCCGAGCTGCTTCCGGTCCATGAGAAGGCCGCAAGCGAAGGATTTACCGGAACGGATGACGCGATGCTGATGGAATGGGCAGGCTATCCGGTGAAGGTGGTCGAGGGGAAATACAGCAACATCAAGATCACCACGCCGGAAGACCTGGAATACGCCGCATTTTTACAGAAACGTAAGGGAGAGAATGTAGAATGATTCGTGTTGGACATGGATTTGATGTGCATCAGCTTGTGGAGGGCAGGCCTTGCATCATTGGCGGAGTTACGATTCCTTATGAAAAAGGGCTGCTCGGGCACTCGGACGCCGACGTACTGCTGCATGCGATTGCGGATTCGATTCTTGGAGCGCTGGGGCTTGGCGATATCGGACGTCATTTCCCGGATACCGACCCCGCATTTAAAGATGCGGACAGCCTCAAGCTGCTTGAACAGGTGTGGGTCATGGCAGCCGAGAAAGGGTATAAATTAGGGAACGTCGATGCTACGATCATCGCCCAGAAGCCGAAGATGGCTCCTTATATCCCGCAGATGACAGAAGTAATCGCGAAGGCGCTGGATGCCGAGGTTGAGCAAGTCAACGTCAAGGCAACCACGACCGAGCAGCTCGGCTTCACCGGCCGCGGGGAAGGCATCGCGGCGCAATCGGTTGTCTGCCTTGTGAAAGGTATGCTATCATCTTGAAGGATGTTTGCAGGAATCATTGAAGAATTAGAAGCGGAGGGGTTGCAAATGACCGGAGAAGTCCGCGTGCGCTATGCACCGAGTCCGACGGGACATTTACATATCGGCAATGCCAGAACGGCATTATTCAATTATTTGTTCGCCCGCAAGAACAACGGGAAATTCATTATCCGGATCGAAGATACGGATGTGAAGCGCAATGTGGAAGGCGGAGAGCAAAGCCAGCTTAAATACCTGAAATGG
Source organism: Paenibacillus lactis (assembly GCF_017873605.1). Taxonomy (GTDB): domain Bacteria; phylum Bacillota; class Bacilli; order Paenibacillales; family Paenibacillaceae; genus Paenibacillus_AQ; species Paenibacillus_AQ lactis. The sequence goes on along the minus strand of NZ_JAGGKI010000021.1, from coordinate 49,127 downwards.
CTTGGCATGGATTGGGACGAGAGCGTGGATGTCGGGGGCGAATACGGCCCGTACCGTCAAACCGAGCGCCTAGATATTTATAAGCAGTACTGGCAGGATCTTCTGGATCGCGGGCTTGCTTATCGCTGCTACTGCACGGAAGAGGAACTTGAGCAGGAGCGGGAGGAGCAAATGGCCCGCGGGGAGACGCCGCGCTATTCCGGTAAGCACCGGAACCTGACCGAAGAGGAGCGTCTTGCCCTGGAAGCGGAAGGACGCGTGCCGAGCATCCGTTTCCGCGTACCGGATGATCGCGTATACACCTTTGACGATATGGTGAAGGGAACGATCTCGTTTAACAGCAAAGAGACCGGCGACTTCGTCATCGTCAAGAAGGACGGAATTCCGACCTACAATTTCGCCGTGGCTGTAGATGACCATCTGATGAAGATCAGCCACGTGCTGCGCGGAGAGGACCATATCTCGAACACGCCGCGCCAGCTGATGATCTATGAAGCCTTCGGCTGGGAGCCGCCTCGCTTCGGCCATATGACGCTCATCGTCGGCGAGGATCACAAGAAGCTGAGCAAGCGGAATGAATCGATCATCCAGTTCATTGAGCAGTACGATCAGCTCGGTTATTTGCCGGAGGCGATGTTCAACTTTATTTCGCTGCTCGGCTGGTCGCCGGAAGGGGAAGAGGAGATTTTCTCCAAGGATCAGCTGATCTCGATCTTTGACGAGAACCGGCTGTCCAAGAGCCCGGCCGTCTTCGATGCGAATAAGCTGGCTCACATCAACAACACCTACATCAAGAGCGCCGATCCGGAGCGGGTGGCAGCGCTGGCGATCCCGCACTTGCAGAAGGCGAGCCGCCTGCCTGCGGAGCTGACTCCCGAGCAGGAAGCCTGGGCGCGTGCGCTGGTGGCGCTCTATCAAGAACAGATGACGGCCGCTTCGGATATCGTCGATCTGTCGGAGGTCTTCTTCCGCACGCATCTCGAGCTGGATGCGGAAGGCATTGAGGTCATGAGCGGCGAGCAAGTGCCTGCCGTACTGTCCGCGTTCCTTAACAAAATCGAGCAATCGGACGAGTTCACCGCAGAGAAGATTGCCGCACTCATTAAGGAAGTCCAGAAGGAGACCGGCTTCAAGGGCAAACAGCTCTTCATGCCGATCCGGGTCGCATTGACCGGGCAGACGCACGGCCGGGACCTGAACCAGACGATTTGGCTGCTCGGCAGAGACCGGGTGCTGGACCGACTGCGTTCGCAGATCAAGGGCGCGTAAGAATAGGCTTTTCCAGGCAGATAATCCTTCTTGTCAGTTCCGTGTTTCATCAGTTATAATTACACTCAACTATAAGTGGAATATTCTTTGATAAAGGTTCAGATATTAACTCCTTAAGAAGAAGTAGCGCAGTGGACGGAATTGAGCTGTAGAAGCAACGCGTTCGCCTTTGTTTTCGGATTTCCCCCTTGAGAAAGTGATTAATAAGAAATCCGAAAACAACAGCGATCGAAAGCACAATCCGTCAACGGAGCGTCCTTTAGAGGAGGGTGGCTTCACCTATATCAACAAATAAACGTATAATAGCTTGGATCAGGAGAAGTACGCATCAAACAGGCACGTTCCAGAGAGGACAATCGGCAGATCAAGCTGCCGGCTGAGAGTTGTCCCGTTAGCCTGCAGCGGAAATGCACCTGTGAGCTGCATGGTTGAAGCGAACACCATCGTTAGATCATGCCGGTCGTCTGCCGTTAATGACTTGAAGAGGAATTGGCTTATGATCAATGCCCTGTTAAGGGAGGATCAGAAGGCCGATTCTAAGCAGAGTGGAACCGCGGTCGAACGCCTCTGCAGCGATAAGCTGCAGAGGCGTTTTTGTTATAGGGAATAACGATGAGGGACAGATGCATAACGCGATTGGAACAGGGAAAGAGGGAGCGTTCATGTTCAAACAGATGAAATCGGATATTCGGACAGTGTTTGAGAATGACCCGGCTGCCCGGGGGCTTTTTGAAGTGGTATTCACCTACTCGGGGCTTCATGCATTATGGGCCCATCGGGTTGCCCATGCCTTATTCAAGCGGCGCTGGTACACGCTGGCCCGGATCATATCCCAGATCAGCCGGTTTATGACCGGGATCGAGATCCACCCCGGCGCCCGGATCGGGCAAAGGCTGTTTATCGACCATGGCATGGGGGTTGTCATTGGCGAGACCTGTGAAATCGGGGACGATGTCGTCATTTACCAAGGGGTAACGCTCGGCGGTACCGGCAAGGAGAAGGGCAAGCGCCATCCGACGATCGGCAACAACGTTGTCATCGGCTCCGGCGCGAAAGTGCTAGGTTCCTTTGCGATTGGGGATAACTGTAATATCGGCTCCAACGCGGTGGTGCTGCGGCCGGTTCCGCCGAACAGCACCGTGGTCGGCAATCCCGGCAAAGTGGTGAAGCAGAACGGGGAGCGGGTTCGCGACCGTCTGGATCATACAAACCTGCCGGACCCGATCGTCGATACCCTTCGCTCGATGCAGAAAGAGATCGACCAGCTGCGTGCGGAGCTGGAGGAGACGAGACGGGAGCTGAAGAAGTCCGCGCCGGAGGTTATGCTGTCTTCGATTAATAAGGAATAACAAGCGATTGCGAGCGAAAGCATTGAACCGTTTATCAATATCGACGAATTCGATTCCGTTGCGGACGCTGCAAGGAGCGCTCTCCCCGAAAATCGGGGGCTTCTCGCACGCCGGACGCAATCTAGATGAAAGGAATGAGGGGATACAACATGGCGCTGCAAATCTATAACACATTGACCCGTATGAAAGAAACATTCGTTGCCCAGGAGGCAGGCAAGGTTAAGATTTATGTGTGCGGTCCTACCGTGTACGATTACATTCATATCGGAAATGCGCGTCCGATGATCTTTTTCGACGTCGTTCGCGCGTACTTCGAGCAGCAGGGCAATGACGTCAATTATGTCGTGAACTTTACGGATGTCGATGACAAAATGATCCGTAAAGCCGAACAGACCGGGACCACCGTTCCGGAGGTCGCGGATAAGTTTATCAAGGCTTACTATGAGGACCTCGACGGCCTCGGCATCCCGCGGGCGACTCTGAATCCGCGGGTAACGGACAACATGGACAACATCATTGAATTTATTCAGGACCTGGTCGATCGCGGCTTCGCTTATGAGAACGGAGGCGATGTTTTCTTCCGCACCCGCAAATTCGACGGATACGGGAAGCTGTCCCAGCAAAATCTCGATGAGCTGCAGTTCGGCATCCGGATCGAGGTGGATAAGCGCAAGGAAAATCCGGAGGATTTCGTGCTGTGGAAGGCTGCAAAGCCCGGCGAAATATACTGGAGCAGCCCGTGGGGTGACGGCCGTCCGGGATGGCATATCGAGTGCTCGGCCATGGCGCGCCGCTATCTAGGGGATACGCTCGATATCCACGGCGGCGGCCAGGATCTGCAGTTCCCGCACCATGAGTGCGAGGTGGCGCAGTCCGAGGCGCTGACAGGGAAGCCGCTAGCGAACTACTGGATGCATAACGGATACATTCGCATCAACAACGAGAAGATGTCGAAGTCGCTCGGAAACGGCGTATTGGTCAAGGATTTGCGCGAACAATATACGAAGGAAGCGGTACGCTACTTTATGCTGTCCACCCATTACCGCAATCCGCTCAACTTCAGCGAAGAGGTTATGAATCAGGCGCAGAACAGCGTGGAGCGTCTTGCCAATGCCGCCGCAAACGTCAAGCACCGGTTAAGCGCGGCAGTCGGCTCGCCGGATGCTGAAGCCGGCGAGGAGATCCGGAATAAAATGTCGGCGGTTCTTGCCGAATTTCATCAGAAAATGCAGGATGATTTCAATACGCCCGATGCGATAACGGCGATGTTCCAGTGGGCGAGCGAAGCGAACCAGCTGCTGCAGGAGCCTTCGATTCCGGCGGCGGATCTGCGGGAGGTGCTTGATGCCTTTAACGAGATGAACGGCGTGCTGCGGATCGTGAACACGGGCGAGGACGAAATGCTGGATGAGGAGATTGAACGCCTGATTGCCGAGCGTGTGGAGGCCAGAAAGAACAAAAACTGGGGAAGAGCGGACGAGATTCGCGACTTGCTGGCGGCCAAAGGCATCGTGCTGGAGGATACTGCGCAGGGCATGCGCTGGAAGCGCAAATGAGCGGGCCGGACTTTCAGGAGCCGGCCTTCGGCTGGTTCGACTTTCCGCCGTCGAAGCCGGCAAGGCTCATTCCGCCGATAGTGCTGGCCTATATCGGGGATGCGATTTATGAGGTCGCCGTGCGGCAGTATTTGATATCCCGGCCGAATCTTCGGCCGAATCACCTGCACCGGACGGCGACGGGACTTGTCTCGGCGAAGGCCCAGAGCCGGATTCTGGCGTACCTGGAGCCGCTCCTCACGGAAGAGGAGCAGGACATCGTTCGCCAGGGGCGCAATGCCAAATCCGGCAGCGTTCCGAAAAATGCGGATGTGCTGGAATATCGCCATGCGACGGCCTTTGAAACCTTGGTAGGGTATTTATATTATACGGGGCGGCAGGACCGGATTCGCGAGCTTGTCGGCAAAAGCATCGAGTACGTGGAACATTCGAAATAAGAGACGGGCTTGGACAGGCTTAGTGTCAGTCAATACATCAATGCATCATGAGAAACGAATCGAGCAGCCGGCTGGCGGCAAATGCCGCTCGTCCAGGCTTATATGCAGGAGGGTACAACATGCAGGAAGAGGAAATTGTCGCAGGCAAGCATTCCGTCACGGAAGCGCTGAGGTCGGGACGAACAATCAATAAAATATGGATCGCTGAAAATGCCCAGAAGCATTTAACCCAGCCGATCATCGCGGAAGCGAAGAAGCTTGGCATCGTCATCTCGCATGTGGACAAGCGCAAGCTGGATCAGATGGCTCCGGGCATTCAGCATCAAGGGGTCGTGGCACAGGTCGCGCCGTATGCGTACGTCGAGGTGGACGATCTGCTGAAAGCAGCCGAAGATAAGGGGGAGCCGCCGTTTCTGCTGCTGCTGGACGAGATCGAGGATCCGCATAATCTGGGATCGATCCTTAGAACGGCGGACTGCACCGGCGCGCACGGCGTTATTTTGCCCAAGCGCAGATCGGCGCAGATTACGGCAACGGTATCCAAGACGTCGGCAGGCGCCGTGGAGTATGTGCCTGTCGCAAGAGTAACCAATCTCGGCCAGACGATCGACCAGCTGAAGGAGATGGGCGTTTGGGTCGTAGGCACCGTGGTTGATGCCGTGCAGGAGCTGTACGACACTGACGTGTTTGAGGGGCCGGTAGCGATCGTCATCGGAAACGAAAATAAAGGGATGGGGCGTCTGATCCGCGAAAAATGCGATGTACTGGTTAAGCTTCCGATGGCCGGAACGATCAATTCGCTGAATGCTTCGGTTGCCGCTGGTGTCGTAATGTACGAAGTGCTTCGCCGTCGTCGCCTTCAGGGTTAGCCGCGATGGCCGATTGGCGGGATGTGCTGCTGGTCGATGGCTATAACATGATCGGCGGCTGGCCGTTTCTTGCCAAGCTTGCAAGCAGCAGCATGGAGGAAGCACGGGATGTGCTGCTTGCGAAGCTGGCGGATTATCAGGCTTATTCGGGACTCCGGGTCATCGCGATTTTTGACGCGTACCGGGTGCCGGGATTGGGCAAATCCTATACGCAGGGCAAGGTTCAGGTATACTTCACGAAGGAGAAGGAAACCGCGGACGAATGCATCGAGCGCCTGGTCGGGGAATTCAGCCATCGCCGGCGCAAAATCTATGTAGCAACCAGTGATCTCATCGAACAGCATATCATCTTTGCCCGCGGCGCTCTCCGCTTATCCGCAAGGGAACTGCTGAACGAAGTCGAGCAGAGCGAACGCGAGGTGAAGCAGAAGATTGCCAAGGAGCAGACCAAAGGCCGAAATACCCTCGACGGCAAGCTTCCGCCCGATATAAAACAGATGTTCGAGCGTTGGCGGAGGGAGTAGTCCTGCAAGCGTATGCTATTGCAAATCTATGAGTAACCTACGAGAAACCATGAAAATCTTACATTTAATGTTAATATCACTCTATATTAGGTAGATCGTGGTTGACGGTCTAGTAGACATCATATATACTTGTCATATATTTCAAGCGAGTGACGGGCTACCGTGCGTTCCGGGCCGGAGGGATTCTATTGAGTGTGGACCTCAAGGAAGTCATGTTGTCAGGGTATGATGTGATAAGTGATGAAGACATTGTCGAGGCGGTCCGTGAAGGTGACAGCGGGGCGCTGGAGTATTTGATCAATAAGTACCGGAATTTTGTACGTGCTAAAGCCCGTTCTTATTTTTTGATAGGAGCCGACCGGGAGGATATCGTCCAGGAAGGCATGATCGGGCTGTACAAGGCAATACGTGATTTTAAAGGGGATAAGCTGTCCTCGTTCAAGGCCTTTGCCGAGCTCTGCATTACCAGGCAAATTATTACGGCGATCAAGACGGCCACGAGACAGAAGCATATTCCGCTCAATTCGTATGTCTCATTGGACAAGCCTATTTATGATGAGGATTCCGACCGTACGCTGCTGGACGTTATTTGCGGCACGGCGGTAAGCGATCCGGAAGAACTGATCATTAATCAAGAGGAGTTCGTCGGTCTGGAGGATAAGATGTCCGAGATTTTGAGCGATCTGGAGCGTAAGGTTCTGATGCTCTATCTGGACGGGCGTTCCTACCAGGAAATCGCGGTAGATTTAAGGCGTCATGTGAAATCGATTGATAATGCTCTCCAGCGTGTCAAGCGCAAGCTTGAACGGTATCTGGAGGTCAGGGATAACTAAAGGCTTGGCAGGCGGTTAAGGGAAGGCTCCAATCAGAGCCTTTTTTTCATTATCTGGACCATAGGGTGCGGTCTGTCGGCTTCCAAGCCTGAAGGATGGTTTTGTCGTTGATATGCTATATGTCCGTCCGGGCGGCATGCATCCCTTAAAAAGTGCCCCATCCGGTGTTTTATCAGCTGGAAGATTGAACATACTGGTATAGACGTAAACGGCTGTTATGTTGAGAACACGCTTCGGCGCAGCTTTGCTGTTCAAGGCAGGATGCCTGCAAGAACTTTACAACCGGTGCCTCGGTTTACTTGCTAATGGCATTTATTGCAGCCCGCGATCAGAGAGAAAAAGGCTTGAAATGGCTCTATCCATATGATAAAGTGTTTTAGGTAGGCCTAAATTCGCGTGTTTTATGAATGGATCGTTGTTACAAGTGCTTGGAACAGCGGTTTTATTCATCTCGCAGAAATAATCAGGCTTCCCCCTAGGAAGCAAGGTTGTTTCTACTAGGATCAATATCGGTTCTTCTGGTGAAGAAGGACGTCTTCGGGAGGTGCACATCATGCGGGTAATTATCACTTTGGCTTGTACAAGCTGCAAACAAAGAAACTACACAACCACCAAAAACAAGCGAAATCACCCCGACCGCATGGAGATGAAGAAATTTTGCAAGTTCTGTAACGAGCAAACTCCTCATCGCGAAACCAGATAGTTTTCATTTGGAGGTGTAGTCGGCGTGAAACGTGGTTTCAAGTCTCTGTTTTCCTTTTTCTCTGAAAGCTGGGCGGAACTTAAAAAGGTTCGCTGGCCCAATCGTAAAGAACTGACGAACTATACTCTAATCGTTCTAGGCACCATTGTGTTTGTCACGATTTATTTTTGGGTTATAGACATCGGCATTTCCGCTGTGATCGAAGCGATTATTTAGAAGGGTCCCAGGTGGCTTGATATGGAAAAAAGATGGTATGTAGTTCATACCTATTCCGGGTATGAGAATAAAGTCAAAGCCAATTTGGAAAAACGTGTCGAGTCCATGGGCATGGAGGACAAAATATTCCGCGTTCTTGTTCCGATGGAAGAAGAAGTGGTAAACAAGGATGGCAAGAAGAAAACGGTCATGCGGAAAGTTTACCCGGGATATGTCTTGGTCGAAATGATTCAAACTGATGATTCTTGGTATGTTGTACGCAACACACCAGGAGTGACCGGGTTTGTCGGTTCGACGGGATCCGGTTCTAAACCGACGCCTTTGCTTCCGGAAGAAGTGGAACAGATTCTGAAGCATATGGGCATGGAGGAACCGAAACCGAAGATCGAATTCGATATCAAAGAATCCGTTCGGATCAAGGTTGGTCCTTTTGCGAATTTTGTGGGCTCCGTGGAAGAGATTTTGGCTGATAAGAGCAAGTTGAAGGTTCACGTCAACATGTTTGGACGGGAAACCCCGCTTGAGCTGGATTACACTCAAGTGGAGAAGATATAGATTTCGTTCTTCGGGTTTCTTGTGGGAGGACGTTTAACTGCGTCCGCTACCACTATTGATGCAAGGAGGTGTCAACCATGGCTAAAAAGGTTATCAAAGTTGTTAAACTGCAAATTCCTGCAGGTAAAGCGAATCCAGCTCCTCCAGTAGGTCCTGCATTGGGTCAAGCGGGTGTCAACATCATGGCATTCTGTAAAGAATTCAACGCGCGTACCGCTGATCAAGCTGGTCTGATCATCCCGGTTGAAATTTCGGTATTCGAGGATCGTTCCTTTACGTTCATCACGAAAACTCCACCGGCTGCTGTTCTGCTTCGCGTGGCTGCTAAGATTGAAAAAGGATCCGGCGAGCCTAACAAGAAGAAAGTCGCTACCGTTAAGCGCGACGCTGTGCGTCAAATCGCTGAAACGAAAATGCCTGACCTGAACGCTGCATCTGTTGAAGCTGCAATGAAGATGGTAGAAGGTACTGCCCGCAGTATGGGTATCACAATCGAGGACTAATCGTTTCTCGAACGTTAAACCGGATGCGTGCATCCGGATCATGTGGGAGGAAATTCCGCTAACACCACAAAGGAGGAAAAAACATTCATGGCTAAACACGGTAAGAAATACGTTGAAGCTGCGAAGCTGATCGACAGCGAAGCAACTTATGAGCCTTTGGAAGCTGTAGAGCTTGTGAAGAAGGCTGCAACGGCTAAATTCGACGAAACTGTCGAAGTGGCTGTGCGTTTGGGTGTAGACCCTCGTAAACAAGACCAGGCTGTTCGCGGTGTTGTTGTACTGCCACACGGTACAGGTAAGACACAACGCGTTCTGGTATTTGCAAAAGGTGAAAAAGCGAAGGAAGCGGAAGCGGCTGGTGCAGATTTTGTTGGCGATCAGGACATGATCAACAAAATCCAACAAGGCTGGTTCGATTTCGATGTCTGCGTAGCTACACCTGATATGATGAGCGAAGTCGGTAAACTTGGCCGTCTGCTCGGTGGTAAAGGCCTGATGCCTAACCCTAAAGCCGGTACGGTTACATTCGAGGTTGCCAAGGCTGTTCAAGAAATCAAAGCTGGTAAAATCGAGTACCGTCTGGACAAAGCAGGTCAAATTCACGCTCCGATCGGTAAAGTGTCCTTCAGTGCAGAACAACTGAATGAGAACCTCAAAGCTCTCATCGATGCATTGAATCGTGCGAAGCCGGCTGCCGCTAAAGGTGTATACCTGAAAGGCATCGCTGTTTCCTCGACCATGGGACCTAGCGCTCGCGTGAGCACAGCTGTTTACAGATAATATTTTTCCATTGACTTTGGTCATGGACATTTGATATTATGTAACAGTTGTGAGTCTTAGAGACTGACCCCTAAAGTTGAATATGCTTACCGTAGACAGTAGGTGCCCTAAGCAGGCTTAATTTCCTACCGAGGTGTTATGATAGAACGTCAGCAGCTTGTCCGGACATTCCGGTCAAATGATGATTCATCAGGCCTTCGTGATTCTACGGAGGCTTTTTTAGTGCCCGTAGGAAGAGCGGGGGGCAAGTGATTTGCTCCTAGCGCTACTAATACAACCAGGAGGTGTAAACATTGGCAAACGCAAAAGTGATTCAAGCGAAACAAGAAGCGGTTGAGGTGATTGCAGCTAAATTGCGCGAGAGCGTGACGACTGTTGTTGCGGACTACCGTGGTTTGAACGTATCGCAAGTTACCGAACTGCGTAAGCAGCTTCGTGAGGCTGGCGTTGAGTTCCAAGTATTGAAGAACTCGTTGCTTCGCCGTGCGACTGCAGCTGCTGAGCTGTCCGAGCTTGACGAAGTATTGACTGGACCTACAGCTGTAGCGTTTGGTACCAATGACGCTGTCGCTCCAGCAAAAATCCTGAATGATTTTGCGAAGAAGAACGAAGCGTTGAAATTGAAAGGCGCAGTAGTAGAAGGCCGTGTGGTTGGAGAGAGCGAAATCAAGGCTCTGGCAGAACTTCCATCCCGCGAAGGTCTCCTCTCCATGCTCCTCAGCGTGCTTCAGGCTCCAGTGCGCAACTTCGCGCTTGCAGTTAAAGCCGTTGCTGAGAAGGAAGAGCAAAGCGCATAAGCTTGGGCTTGCCCGAGCGGTGTAACAACAACTATTAAATCTTAATTATAAATGGAGGTTCAACTTAAATGAGCAAAGAGCAAATCTTGGAAGCAATTAAAGGTATGTCTGTTCTGGAACTGAACGATCTTGTAAAAGCAATCGAAGAAGAATTCGGTGTAACTGCTGCAGCTCCAGTAGCTGTTGTAGGTGGCGCTGGTGCAGCTGAAGCTGCTGAGCAATCCGAATTCGACGTAATCCTGGCAAGCGCTGGCGCTTCCAAGATCAACGTAATCAAAGTGGTTCGCGAAATCACTGGTCTTGGCTTGAAAGAAGCAAAAGAACTGGTTGACAACGCTCCAAAACCATTGAAAGAAAAAGTATCCAAAGACGAAGCTGAAGCTGTTAAAGCTAAGTTGGAAGAAGCAGGCGCTTCCGTAGAAGTGAAGTAATTGCTTCCATAACCGAATCGTCAGCATGAGACAAACCCCTTGAATTTTGGTTCAAGGGGTTTGTTATTGTGGCGGGAAATCTTTTATACTGTTTCTAAAAAAGATAGGACATACTGGTTAATGAAGGGACAGTGCGCCTAGGCCAGTCATGATCTTATGGATCATAATGGAACGACGGTGCTACGATTTACAGGAGGGCAAGAATGCCGAATCAACATTATTACTCGAATCAGCCGGAAACCGCACATGACCGTAAAGAGCTGAAGGCCGAGCTCCGGGGACACTCGCTGAGCTTCATCAGCGATGCCGGGGTGTTCTCCAAGAGCGGCATTGATTATGGCAGCCGGGTGCTGATCGACGCGATGGAATTCGCGCCGGATGCTTCCGTGCTGGATGTGGGCTGCGGGTACGGCCCGATTGGACTGACGGCGGCCAGACTGGCCCCGCAAGGACATGTAACCATGATCGACATTAACAGCCGTGCCGTGGAGCTTGCCCGGGAAAATGCGAGGCATAACGGCATTGCCAATGTGACGATTCTGGAGAGCGATTTGTTTACGGCAGTCAAGGATCAAGCGTTCGACGTGGTGTTGACGAACCCGCCGATCCGTGCCGGGAAGGAAACGGTGCATACGATTTTTGCGGAAGCATGGAATCATTTGCGTCAGGGCGGCCAGCTGTGGGTTGTGATTCAGAAGAAGCAGGGGGCACCGTCCGCGAAGGCCAAGCTGGAAGCGTTGTTTGGGCAGGTGGAGGAAGTGACGAAGGATAAGGGATATCGGATATTCAAAGCAACCAAAGCCTGAACGAAGGATGACGAGATCCACCGAGGATGAAGGCCTTTGATTCCACGGGACTTGTCAGCAAGGTGAAACTTCTGGAGAAGATAGAGTCCTCTGAGAGGCTTAACGGATTTTCATACCGAAGACTCTTGAAATGCAAAATAAAATACAGCATGGGCTGTTGACTTGGGTATTCTGATATGGTATTATTATAAAATGTCAGTATTAGGATGGTCTCTTTGTCTTTAGTTTGCTGAAATGTCAAGCATTATTGTGCGGAAAGATGCATAAAGTATGTCGTCTTGACGTATAATATGTACGTTTTAGGCAAATCTACAAGATATGAGATGATTATCATAACCATGGATAAGCTGCTCTTTTTTCGAAAGGTATTCGATAAGGGCTTTTCTCTATTTATGGGTGTGTGCTCTGTATGTTCCATTATAGTGTTACAAACAGAGGTTCGCAATGAATTTTTAAGTGAGTAGACATGAGGGGTGAGTTTAAGTTGGCAGGACATCTTGTTCAATATGGTCGACGCACTCGGCGCAGTTATTCTCGTATCAACGAGGTACTCGAAGTTCCGAACCTGATTGAAATCCAACAAAAATCTTATGAATGGTTTTTGGAGGAAGGACTCCGCGAAATGTTCCAGGACATCTCGCCGATTCAGGATTTCACGGGGAATTTGGTGCTTGAGTTCATTGACTACAGCCTTGGAGAACCGAAATACACCGTCGATGACGCGAAAGAACGCGACGTTACTTATGCGGCGCCGCTCCGCGTAAAAGTCCGGCTCATTAACAAGGAGACCGGCGAGGTCAAGGAGCAGGAAGTGTTCATGGGTGACTTCCCGTTAATGACGGAAACCGGAACGTTCATTATCAATGGTGCCGAACGGGTTATTGTCAGCCAGTTGGTTCGCTCTCCCAGCGTCTATTTCAGCACAAAAGTGGATAAAAACGGTAAATCGACTTACACAGCAACAGTGATCCCGAATCGCGGAGCATGGCTGGAACTGGAGATGGATGCGAAGGACATCATTTATGTCCGGATCGACCGTACCCGCAAAATCCCGGTAACGGTTCTGCTGCGGGCTCTTGGCTTCGGTACCGATGCCGAGATTCTGGAATTGCTGGGCAATGATGAATATATTCAAAACACGCTGGATAAAGACAACACGGACTCCACCGAGAAAGCGCTCATCGAAATTTATGAACGTCTTCGTCCGGGCGAGCCGCCGACGCTGGAGAATGCGAAGAGCCTCCTGGTCGCTCGTTTCTTTGATCCGAAACGTTATGATCTGGCGAATGTCGGACGCTACAAAATCAACAAGAAGCTTCACATCAAGAACCGTCTCTTCAACCACCGTTTGGCTGAGAGCCTGATCGACGTCGAAACGGGCGAGATTATTGCGGAAGCAGGTCAAACTGTGGATCGTCGTCTTTTGGACGAGATCATGCCTTATCTCGAGAAGAGCGTCGGCTTCAAGAAATACCATGTAACCGGCGGTGTGATGGACAGCGACGATATTACGCTGCAGACGATTGACGTATTCTCTCCGATCGAGGACGGGAAAGTGGTCAAAGTCATTGCAAACGGCAATATCGACAAATCGGTGAAACATATTACGCAAGCCGATATTATCTCTTCCATCAGCTACTTCATCAACCTGCTGCATGGCATTGGCAACACCGATGATATCGACCACCTGGGCAACCGTCGTCTGCGTTCCGTGGGCGAGCTGCTTCAGAACCAGTTCCGTATCGGTTTGTCCCGTATGGAGCGCGTGGTGCGTGAAAGAATGTCGATCCAGGATGCGAACGTGATTACGCCGCAGGCGCTGATCAATATCCGTCCGGTGATCGCCTCGATCAAGGAGTTCTTCGGAAGCTCCCAGCTGTCTCAGTTCATGGACCAGACGAACCCGCTGGCGGAACTGACGCATAAGCGTCGTTTGTCCGCACTCGGGCCGGGCGGTTTGACTCGTGAGCGCGCAGGCTTCGAAGTACGGGACGTTCACCACAGTCACTACGGCCGTATGTGTCCGATCGAGACGCCGGAGGGACCGAACATCGGTCTGATCAACTCCTTGTCAACGTTTGCCCGCATCAACGAGTATGGTTTCATTGAAGCTCCATACCGCTGGGTTGATCCGAAGACCGGGAAAGTCACCGAGCAAATCGATTACCTGACTGCCGACGAAGAAGATAACTACATCGTCGCTCAGGCAAACGCCGAGCTCAATGAAGACGGCACCTTCGCCGATGACATGGTTATCGTTCGTTACAATAAGCAGTCCGATAACATCCTGCCAATGCCGAGCGACCGTGTAGACTACATGGACGTTTCGCCGAAACAGGTTGTGTCGGTTGCGACGGCGCTCATTCCGTTCCTTGAGAACGACGACTCCAACCGTGCGCTGATGGGATCGAACATGCAGCGGCAGGCCGTTCCGCTTCTCGTTCCGAAAGCACCGCTTGTCGGTACCGGGATGGAGCACAAGGCTGCTAAAGATTCCGGTGTATGTATTGTGTCCAAATACGACGGGATTATTGAGCGCTCATCCGCCAACGAAATCTGGCTCCGCCGCGTGGAAACCGTGGATGGACAGGAAGTCAAAGGCGATATAATCAAATATAAATTACACAAATTTATGCGTTCGAACCAAGGAACATGCATCAACCAGCGTCCGATCGTCAAACGCGGAGACGTGGTCAAGAAAGGCGATATCCTCGCTGACGGACCGTCGACCGAACTTGGCGAATTGGCATTGGGCCGCAACGTCGTCGTTGCGTTCATGACTTGGGAAGGCTACAACTACGAGGATGCGATTCTCCTCTCCGAGAAGCTGGTGAAAGAGGATGTATACACTTCGATTCATATCGAGGAATACGAATCCGAAGCCCGCGATACGAAGCTTGGTCCTGAGGAAATCACGCGCGATATCCCGAACGTGGGTGAAGAAGCGCTGAAGAACCTTGACGAGCGCGGTATTATCCGCATCGGTGCCGAGATCAGCGCAGGCGACATTCTGGTCGGTAAAGTAACGCCTAAGGGTGTTACCGAGCTGACAGCAGAAGAGCGCCTCCTGCATGCGATCTTCGGTGAGAAGGCTCGCGAAGTGCGCGACACTTCCTTGCGCGTTCCTCACGGCAGTGACGGAATCATCGTTGACGTGAAGGTGTTCACTCGCGAGAATGGCGACGAGCTGCCGCCGGGCGTCAACCAACTGGTTCGCGTCTACATTGCGCAGAAACGTAAAATTTCCGAAGGTGACAAGATGGCCGGACGTCACGGTAATAAGGGTGTCGTTGCCCGTATTCTCCCTGAGGAAGACATGCCGTTCCTGCCGGATGGCACACCGGTTCAAGTCGTACTGAACCCGCTCGGGGTTCCGTCGCGTATGAACATCGGTCAGGTGCTTGAGGTTCACTTGGGCATGGCTGCCCTTCAGCTCGGCATTCACGTTGCAACGCCGGTATTTGACGGCGCGAACGAATACGACGTGTTTGATACGATGGAAGAGGCCGGCATGCAGCGCAACGGTAAAACCGTGCTTTACGACGGTCGTACCGGTGAACGCTTCGAGCGTGAAGTTACGGTCGGCGTCATGCACATGATCAAGCTCGCGCACATGGTTGACGATAAGATCCATGCCCGTTCCACGGGACCATACTCGCTCGTTACGCAGCAGCCGCTGGGTGGTAAAGCTCAGTTCGGCGGACAGCGCTTCGGTGAGATGGAGGTGTGGGCGCTTGAAGCTTATGGTGCCGCTTATACACTGCAAGAAATTCTTACCGTCAAGTCCGATGACGTGGTCGGCCGGGTGAAAACCTACGAATCCATCGTTAAGGGCGAGAACGTGCCGGAGCCGGGCGTTCCTGAGTCGTTCAAGGTATTGATTAAAGAGCTTCAATCGCTTGGTATGGATGTTAAGATCCTCAGCGAGAATGAAGAGGAAATCGAGATGAAAGAGCTCGATGATGAAGATGATGTTCAAGGTGACAAACTGAGCCTTAACTTGGAAGGCGCTGAAGTCGGAGTGGAATAACGGTCATTTCATCACCGCCGCCCTGCTATGATGCGGCGGCGGTGATCTTGACTGTATAGCACATAAATAGGACTAAGTTGAGGAGGGTTGCTCCTTGTTGGACGTTAACAATTTTGAGTACATGAAGATCGGTCTTGCTTCCCCAGAGAAAATCCGCTCGTGGTCTCGCGGAGAGGTTAAGAAGCCGGAGACGATTAACTACCGTACATTGAAGCCCGAGAAGGAAGGTCTGTTCTGTGAACGGATTTTCGGTCCGCAGAAGGACTGGGAATGTCATTGCGGTAAGTATAAGCGTGTCCGTTATAAAGGCGTAGTCTGTGATCGCTGCGGCGTTGAAGTAACGCGTGCCAAAGTCCGTCGTGAACGGATGGGGCACATCGAGCTGGCTGCACCGGTATCGCATATTTGGTATTTCAAAGGCATTCCGAGCCGGATGGGTCTGGCGCTGGATATGTCCCCAAGATCCCTGGAAGAGATCATTTATTTCGCATCTTATGTCGTTACGGATCCAGGCGACACACCGCTGGAGAAGAAGCAGCTGTTGTCTGAGAAGGAATACCGCAGCTATCGCGAGAAGTACGGCTACGGCTTCCAAGCCGGCATGGGTGCTGAAGCGGTCAAGAAGCTCCTGCAGGATCTTGATATTGAAAAAGAGCTTGAGTTCCTGAAAGAAGAGCTGCGCACGGCTCAAGGGCAGCGCCGTAACCGTGCGATCAAGCGTCTGGAAGTTATCGAGGCTTTCCGTAATTCCGGCAACAATCCGGAATGGATGGTTATGGACGTACTCCCGGTTATTCCGCCGGAACTGCGTCCGATGGTACAGCTCGACGGGGGCCGTTTTGCGACCTCGGACTTGAACGACCTGTACCGCCGTGTCATCAACCGGAACAACCGTCTGAAGAGACTGCTGGATCTCGGAGCGCCGGATATTATCGTACAGAACGAGAAGCGCATGCTGCAGGAAGCTGTTGACGCGCTTATCGATAACGGCCGCCGCGGCCGTCCGGTAACGGGTCCAGGCAACCGTCCGCTTAAATCCCTCAGCCACATGCTGAAAGGTAAGCAGGGCCGTTTCCGTCAGAACTTGCTCGGTAAACGGGTAGACTATTCCGGTCGTTCCGTTATCGTCGTAGGACCTTATCTGAAGATGTACCAGTGCGGTCTTCCTAAGAAGATGGCGCTTGAGCTGTTCAAGCCGTTCGTGATGAAAGAACTGGTCAATAAAGGCCTTGCTCATAATATTAAGAGTGCGAAGCGCAAGGTAGAACGCGTCAGCCCGGAAGTATGGGATGTGCTTGAGGAAGTCATTAAAGAGCATCCGGTTCTCCTGAACCGTGCACCGACGCTTCACAGACTCGGGATCCAAGCGTTTGAACCGATTCTCGTCGAAGGTCATGCCATCCGGCTTCACCCGCTCGTATGTACGGCTTACAACGCCGACTTCGACGGTGACCAAATGGCGGTACACGTTCCGTTGTCGGCTGAAGCCCAAGCGGAAGCGCGTCTCCTGATGCTGGCATCCGGCAACATCCTGAACCCGAAAGACGGTAAGCCGGTCGTAACGCCGTCCCAGGATATGGTTCTTGGTTCCTTCTATCTGACCATGGATAACAAGGAAGAGAAGGGTACCGGCATGATTCTGGGCAGCGTGAACGAAGCGGTATCCGCGTATCAGCGCGGAACTGCGGGCCTCCATGCCCGTGTAGCGATTCCGGTTAAGGCTCTGGGTAAAACCAGCTTTACGGAAGAGCAGCAAAAGGCGATGCTGATTACGACGGTGGGACGGATTATCTTTAACGAAATCTTCCCTGCCAGCTTCCCGTACATCAACGAGGCGACCCGTACCAACCTGCTTCAAGGTACACCTGAGAAGTATTTCGTATACGAAAAGGGTGCCAACCTGCAAGAAGCTATTCAAAGTCTTCCGGTTAGCGGCGCGGTCGGCAAGGAATATCTGGGTCAAATTATCGCCCGCTGCTTCGAGACGTACCATACGACAGAAACCTCTGTCATTCTGGATAAGATCAAGCAGCTCGGCTTCACGTACTCGACTCGCGCAGGGGTTACCGTTGCGGTAGCCGACGTTATCGTCCCTGAGGAGAAGAACGAGATTCTGAGAGAGTCCGACGAGAAGGTTAAAGTGGTAACCAACCAATACCGCCGTGGCTTGATCACGAACGAAGAACGCTATGACCGCGTCATCGACATCTGGTCGAAAGCGAAAGACGATATTACGGACGTCTTGATGAAATCGATGGACCGCTTCAATTCCATCATGCTCATGGTGGACTCCAAAGCGCGGGGTAACAAATCGCAGATCACCCAGCTGGGCGGTATGCGTGGTCTGATGGCGAACCCGTCGGGCCGTATCATCGAGCTCCCGATCAAATCGAACTTCCGTGAAGGCCTGACGGTACTCGAGTACTTCCTGTCCACGCACGGTGCGCGTAAAGGTCTCGCCGATACGGCGCTTCGTACAGCTGACTCGGGTTACCTGACCCGTCGTCTCGTTGACGTTGCGCAGGACGTCATCGTCCGCGAGGATGAGTGCAGCACGGATAAAGGCTTCACTGTAAGCCGGATCCAAGACGGTAAGGAAGTTATCGAGGATCTGTACGATCGGATCGAAGGACGTTACTCCTTTGAAACGGTTCGTCATCCTGAGACAAAAGAGATCATCGTTAACCGCAACGAGCTGATCGATTCGGATAAAGCAGCCGAAATCGTCAAAGCCGGCGTGGAGTCGGTACAAATCCGCTCCATCCTGAGCTGCCGGGCGCGTTATGGCGTCTGCAAGAAGTGTTATGGCCGCAACCTGGCTACCGGCAAGCATGTTGAGATTGGTGAAGCGGTAGGTATTATCGCGGCTCAATCCATCGGTGAACCGGGAACCCAGCTGACGATGCGTACATTCCACACAGGCGGCGTTGCCGGTGACGATATTACGCAAGGTCTTCCGCGTATCCAGGAGCTCTTCGAGGCCCGTAACCCTAAAGGTCAAGCGACCATTAGTGAGATCGACGGCGTCGTGAAAGAGATCCGCGAAACGAAAGACCGTCGTGAAATTGAAATTCAAGGTGAGGCCGAAACGAAGGTCTACTCCGTAACGTATGGCTCCCGTCTGCGCGTTAGCGAAGGCAAGCACATCGAAGCTGGGGATGAACTGACCGACGGTTCGATCGATCCGAAGGAAATGCTTCGCATTAAAGGGATCCGCGGCGTGCAGAACTATATCCTTCAGGAAGTTCAGCGCGTATACCGGAACCAGGGCGTAGAAATCAACGATAAGCACGTTGAGGTTATGATCCGGCAGATGCTGCGCAAAATCCGCATCGTCGACGCTGGAGACACGAATCTTCTGCCTGGCTCCTACGTGGATATCCATGAATACGAAGTGGCTAACAAAGAAGCCATTCTGTCCGGCAAAGAGCCAGCGGTTGCAAAACCGGTTCTGCTCGGTATCACGAAGGCTTCCCTTGAGACAGACTCCTTCTTGTCCGCGGCCTCCTTCCAGGAGACAACCCGCGTCCTGACAGATGCAGCGATCAAAGGTAAAGTCGATCAGCTGCTCGGTCTGAAAGAGAATGTCATCATCGGTAAGCTGATCCCTGCGGGAACAGGCATGAGCCGTTACCGCAACGTGAGATTCGAGGGTCAGAACGATGCGAACGATGAAAGCCAGGAGCTGGAAACCGCTTCTGTAGAATAAAGGAAATGGAGGTGAGAGGAGCCGGGGCTGCTTGATCAAGCCGGCTTTCGGCTCCTTCCCTGCCATTTCTTTTTTTTCACGTTTAATAGCTTGACATCGCCTAGGGCAGATGCTAATATAGCAAAGGTGCGTGAATCGTTGCCTTGTTCCCTGTTCTTTTGGAGGAATGCTTAATGTCTAATGATAAAGGATTACAGGATGCACACGTCAAGATCGGCACCAAACAAACAATGAAGGCCGTTGAAACCGGCCGGGCTACAGAAGTATATGTGGCTGAAGATTGCGACCAGCGTCTGATATCCAAGATCGTATCCCACTGCGAACGATATGGCGTACCTATCAACTATGTACCGACCATGAAGGAGCTTGGGGAAGCATGCGGTATTGAAGTCGGCGCAGCAGCGGCCGCTGTCTTGAAATGATGATTGAGAAATCGTTTTTGCTTTGAGAAGGCAGCTTCTCTATCGGCAAAAACTTTTCATTTGTTCTTTTATGAACCGCCTGGGTCTGTGGACTTAAAATGGTTTGTAACAGGATGATAATTACGGGAAGGGGGTGGCTAACATGCCAACAATCAACCAACTGGTTCGCAAGGGCCGTCAAGCTAAAGTTTACAAGTCGAAATCTCCAGCACTTCAAAAAGGGTTCAACGCTTTGAAACGTGAGGAGACTGATCTGAGCGCTCCGCAAAAACGCGGTGTTTGCACTCGTGTAGGCACAATGACGCCGAAAAAACCGAACTCCGCACTTCGTAAATATGCTCGTGTTCGTTTGACGAACCGCATCGAGGTGACTGCTTACATTCCAGGTATCGGTCATAACTTGCAAGAGCACAGTGTCGTATTGGTTCGCGGTGGACGGGTAAAAGACCTTCCGGGTGTACGTTACCACATCGTTCGCGGCGCGCTTGATACCGCTGGTGTTAACAACCGTATGCAGGCTCGTTCCAAATACGGTACGAAGCGTCCTAAAGCAAAAAGCTAATTGAAGCTCATGTTGGATAAACATGACTCATGACTGAAGAAAGGGGGATATCCATGCCACGCAAAGGTCCAGTTACAAAAAGAGACGTGCTGCCAGATCCGGTGTACAACAGCAAGCTGGTAACTCGTCTGATCAACCGCATCATGTTGGATGGTAAAAGAGGTGTTGCTCAAAGCATCCTTTACAACGCGTTCAACATCATCAAGGAACGTACGGGCAATGATCCGATGGAAGTGTTTGAAGCAGCCATCAAGAACATCATGCCGGTACTGGAGGTAAAAGCTCGTCGTGTCGGCGGTGCGAACTACCAAGTTCCAATCGAAGTTAAGCCAGAGAGACGTACTTCCCTGGGATTACGTTGGCTCGTTAACTACTCCCGCAACCGCGGTGAGAAAACAATGGAAGAGCGTTTGGCAGCAGAGATCATCGATGCTTCCAACAACACAGGCGCTTCCGTTAAGAAACGCGAAGACACGCACAAAATGGCTGAAGCGAACAAAGCGTTTGCTCACTACCGCTGGTAGGATTCAGCAGCTAATAAACTTCAATTTTGAAGGGAGACTATTCGCATGGCAAGAGAGTTCTCCTTGAAAAATACACGTAATATCGGGATCATGGCGCATATTGACGCTGGTAAAACGACCACCACAGAGCGGATCTTGTTCTATACAGGCCGTACGCACAAAATCGGTGAAGTTCACGAGGGTGCTGCTACGATGGACTGGATGGAGCAGGAGCAGGAGCGCGGTATCACGATTACTTCCGCTGCTACGACCGCTCAATGGAAAGGTCATCGCGTTAATATCATCGACACCCCGGGACACGTTGACTTCACAGTAGAAGTTGAACGTTCCCTTCGTGTATTGGATGGGGCAGTAGGTGTATTCAGTGCGAAAGAGGGCGTTGAGCCTCAGTCGGAAACCGTTTGGAGACAGGCTGACAAATACGGGGTTCCTCGGATCGCATACGTAAACAAAATGGACATTATCGGCGCCGACTACTTGAATGTTGTTAAAGACATGAGAGATCGTCTGCAAGCGAACGCGGTTGCTATTCAGCTTCCGATCGGTGCAGAGTCCGACTTCGTCGGCATCATCGATATCATCGAGGAAAAAGCTTATATGTATAAGGATGACCTCGGTCAAAATATCGAAGAAACCGAAGTTCCAGCGGAATTCAAGGATCAAGTTGAAGAGCTCCGCAACGAGCTCATCGAGAAGGTTGCAGAACTTGACGAAGATTTGACAATGAAATACCTTGAAGGTGAAGAAATCACCGTGCCTGAGATTAAAGCGGCTCTGCGTAAAGGTGTTGTCGAAGTTAAAATCTTCCCGGTTATCTGCGGATCTTCTTACCGTAACAAAGGGGTTCAGCTGATGCTGGACGCTGTTATCGATTACTTGCCGGCTCCAACCGACGTACCAAGCATCCAAGGAACTTTGGAAGACGGTACTGAAGTTGAGCGTCACTCTTCCGATGAAGAGCCATTCGCGGCGCTGGCGTTCAAAATCATGACAGACCCTTATGTTGGTAAGCTTACATTCTTCCGCGTTTACTCCGGTATTTTGCAATCCGGCTCTTACGTACTGAATGCAACGAAAGGTAAGCGCGAGCGTATCGGACGTATCCTTCAGATGCATGCGAATAGCCGTCAAGAAATTACCGAAGTTTACTCCGGTGATATTGCGGCTGCCGTAGGTTTGAAAGATACGGGTACAGGTGATACACTGTGTGATGAGAAGCATCCAGTAATCCTGGAATCCATGAACTTCCCTGATCCGGTTATCGAAATCGCGGTTGAGCCTAAGACGAAAGCCGACCAGGACAAAATGGGCGTGGCTCTCGGCAAGCTGACCGAAGAGGATCCGACTCTTCGCGCGCATACTGACGAGGAAACCGGTCAAACGATCCTTGCAGGTATGGGTGAGCTTCACTTGGACATCATCATCGACCGTATGCGTCGTGAGTTCAAAGTGGAAACCAACGTAGGTAAGCCTCAGGTTGCCTATCGTGAAACCTTCCGTGCTCCAGGGCGCGTTGAAGGTAAATTCGTTCGTCAGTCCGGTGGTCGTGGTCAATACGGTCACGTTTGGGTTGAGTTCGAGCCTCTGGAACCAGGTAGCGGTAACCAGTTCGACAGCAAGATCGTCGGCGGTGCTGTACCTAGAGAATACATTGCGCCAGCACAACAAGGTATTGAAGAGCAAATGAAGAACGGCGTACTCGCCGGCTTCCCGATCGTAGACGTTAAAGCAACGATCGTTGACGGTTCTTACCATGATGTCGACTCCAACGAGATGGCGTTTAAGATTGCAGGTTCCATGGCCCTCAAAGCAGCTAAAGACAAGTGTCAACCTGTCCTGCTTGAGCCAATCATGAAAGTGGAAGTTACCGTGCCTGAGGAATACATGGGCGACGTAATGGGTATGCTGAACTCCCGCCGTGGACGTATCGAAGGTATGGATTCACGCGGTGGCGCTCAAATTATCCGTGCGAAAGTGCCTCTGTCCGAAATGTTCGGATATTCCACAACTCTGCGTTCCGGTACACAAGGTCGCGGCGTATTCTCGATGGAACTCTCCCACTACGAAGAAGTTCCTAAGAATATCTCCGAAGAAATCGTGTCCAAGCACAAGGGCGGAGAGTAATAGCACGAGTTCAAAAGTCGTGTAAGGCGATTCTTTGAACAACTTCTAATAACGTTTTACCTGTCGGGGAGGAGAATGGAGCTACCGTTTCATTCCTCCGCAACCGGCCCAAACATATAAATCCCCTTAAGGAGGAATTGTTCAAATGGCAAAGGCTAAATACGAACGTACGAAACCCCATGTTAACATCGGTACTA
The DNA here is from genome assembly GCF_017873605.1 of Paenibacillus lactis. Lineage (GTDB taxonomy): Bacteria > Bacillota > Bacilli > Paenibacillales > Paenibacillaceae > Paenibacillus_AQ > Paenibacillus_AQ lactis. The sequence goes on along the minus strand of NZ_JAGGKI010000021.1, from coordinate 25,931 downwards.
TCGGTCACGTTGACCACGGTAAAACAACTCTGACTGCTGCAATCACAACTGTATTGTCCAAAAGATACGGCGGTGCAGCTATGTCCTTCGACCAAATCGATAAAGCTCCAGAAGAGCGCGAGCGCGGTATCACAATCTCTACTTCCCACGTAGAGTACGAAACTGACGCACGTCACTATGCACACGTTGACTGCCCAGGACACGCTGACTATGTTAAAAACATGATCACTGGTGCAGCTCAAATGGACGGCGCTATCCTGGTTGTATCCGCAGCTGACGGCCCAATGCCGCAAACTCGCGAGCACATCCTGCTGTCCCGCCAAGTAGGCGTACCTTACATCGTTGTATTCCTGAACAAATGCGACATGGTTGAAGACGAAGAGCTTCTGGAACTGGTTGAAATGGAAGTTCGTGATCTCCTGAGCGAATATGACTTCCCAGGCGATGACACTCCAATCACTCGCGGTTCCGCTCGTGAAGCGCTGCAAAACCCAGACGGTCCTTGGGCTGACAAAATCGTTGAGATGTTTAAAACAATCGACGAGTACATCCCATTGCCTGAGCGCGACACTGACAAGCCTTTCTTGATGCCTGTCGAGGACGTGTTCTCCATCACAGGTCGTGGTACAGTTGCTACTGGCCGTGTTGAGCGCGGAACAATCAAAGTCGGCGACGAGATCGAAATCGTTGGTATCGAAGAAGAGACTAAGAAATCCGTTGTTACGGGCGTTGAAATGTTCCGTAAATTGCTGGATTCCGCTCAAGCTGGTGACAACATCGGTGCTCTGCTTCGCGGTATCGACCGTACTCAAATCGAGCGTGGTCAAGTACTTGCTAAGCCAGCTTCCGTTAAGCCACACACTGAGTTCACTGCTCAAGTATACGTACTGAGCAAAGAAGAAGGCGGACGTCATAAGCCTTTCTTCACTGGCTACCGTCCACAGTTCTACTTCCGTACTACGGACGTAACTGGTGTGATCAACCTGCCAGAAGGTTCCGAAATGGTTATGCCTGGTGACAACATCACCGTAACCGTTCAACTGATCGCTCCAATCGCGATCGAAGAAGGAACAAAGTTCTCCATCCGTGAAGGCGGCCGTACCGTAGGTGCTGGTTCCGTAGCTTCCATCATTAAGTAATTTAGGCTTATCGAACAGCCTGAACATATAAAGCAACAGCGTGATGTAACGAGCAACAGTGTGATGTAACGATAACAGAGTCTGATCTTTTACGATCAGGCTCTTTGTTTTTAATACCGCGGGATCCGAAACGTACGAGCAGCGGCATACTTCATATCTATGTCGGGACGTTGTCCACGATGCAGGAATAAGGGGATAAGCACGGCCGGGAAACCTTATTCTATAGTAGAAAAAAAGAGGAAATGCAAGGTATGAATAAATTCTGATTTTATGCTTGCAATGCGCCTATCTTTTCTATATAATAGTGAATGTTGTTCTGCGACGTTGCGATGATGTGAGAGGTTACCGACACACCCGGCCCCTTTGCCATGAGGCAGGTGTTCGGAAAATTTTCACGGAGTATGTCCGATACCAAATTGGGCGATAGAAGGAGGGAATAAAATGGCAAAGCAAAAAATTCGTATTCGCTTGAAAGCATACGACCACAGAATTCTTGATCAATCCGCTGAGAAAATTGTTGAGACAGCAAAACGTTCGGGTGCTGGTGTTTCCGGTCCGATCCCGCTTCCAACTGAAAAGCAAGTAATTACCATTCTCCGTGCGGTGCACAAGTATAAGGATTCTCGGGAACAGTTCGAAATGCGTACTCACAAACGCTTGATCGACATCGTGAACCCGACTCCACAAACTGTGGATGCCTTGATGCGCTTGGACCTGCCGTCCGGTGTAGATATCGAAATCAAACTGTAATAGCATAACGAATTAGTGAAGGGAAAAGAGGTGTCAACATGAAAGGTATCTTAGGTAGAAAACTCGGGATGACTCAAGTATTTACCGCAGAAGGTAATGTAATTCCTGTAACGGTTATCGAAGCAGGTCCTTGTGTTGTTTTGCAGAAAAAAGACCTGGAGAACGACGGATACGAAGCGATCCAGATCGGTTTCTCCGATAAGAAAGAAAACAATGCCAACAAGCCAGAAGCAGGACATGCGAAAAAAGCAAACACTGCACCTAAGCGCTACGTTCGCGAAATTCGCGGTGTTGACCTCGCGAGTGTCGAGGTCGGCCAAGAGCTGAAGGCGGATGTCTTCGCAGAAGGCGAATTTGTTGACGTTACTGGAATTTCCAAGGGTAAAGGTTTCCAAGGCGTAATCAAGCGTTGGGGACAAAGCCGCGGACCAATGTCCCACGGTTCCCGTTATCACCGCGGACCTGGTTCCATGGGTTCGATCCAAGCTAACCGTGTTCCGAAAGGCAAGCGTCTGCCAGGACATATGGGACATGATACGGTAACGATCCAAAAGCTTGAAGTTATCAAGGTTGATGCTGAACGCAACGTTATCCTTGTTAAAGGTTCCGTACCTGGACCGAAAAAAGGCTTTGTGCAAATTAAACAAACGGTGAAGAAATAGTCGCCTAAAGAAAGGAGGAGCAAACAATGCCTAAAGTAGCACTTTATAATGTCAGCGGTAGCCAAGTTGGCGAAGTAGAATTGAACGAAGCAGTATTCGGTATCGAGCCGAACGTGCATGTTATGCACAGCGCAGTATTGCTGCAGCGCGCTTCCCTTCGTCGTGGTACGCATAAAGTAAAAGGACGTTCTGAAGTACGCGGCGGCGGACGTAAGCCTTGGAAACAAAAAGGCACCGGCCGTGCTCGTCAAGGTTCGATCCGCGCACCACAATGGAAAGGCGGCGGAACGGTATTCGGACCAACTCCGCGCAGCTATACATTCAAACTTCCTAAGAAGGTTCGTCGTCTGGCGATCAAATCCGCTTTGTCTTCCAAAGTGAACGACAACGCAATTATCGTATTGGATCAATTGACGCTGAATGCGCCAAAAACGAAAGAGTTTGCTAATATCTTGAGCAATCTTAAGGTAGGACGTAAAGCTCTGATCGTTGCTCCTAGCTACGATGATAATGTTGCCCTTTCCGCTCGTAACATCCCAGGTGTGAAGTTCGTAGCGGCTGATGGCATTAATGTTCTTGACGTACTGTCGTACGATCAACTGATCATTACGAAAGAAGCAGTTCAGAAGGTAGAGGAGGTGCTCGCGTAATGAAAGACCCTCGCGATATAATCAAGCGCCCGGTGATCACGGAACGTACGGCTGACTACATGGCAGAGCTGAAATATGCTTTCGAAGTTGACATTCGTGCGAACAAGACCGAGATCAAGCAAGCTGTTGAATCTATTTTTAAAGTTAAAGTTTCGAGTGTGAATACGATGCGTGTTCCTGCGAAGCCGAAGCGTTATGGCCGTTATTCCGGTTACACAACCGAATGGAAGAAAGCTATTGTAACGCTGACAGCGGACAGCAAGCCGCTCGAGTTCTTTGAATCGGTTGAATAAGAAAACTGCTAAGTAAGGAGGGAAAACACAGTGCCTATTAAAAAGTATAAACCGACATCCCCGGCTCGACGCAACATGTCCGTGTCGACTTTCGAAGAAATCACCACGAACAAGCCGGAGAAATCGCTCTTGGCGCCGCTGAGCAAAACAGCCGGCCGCAACAACCAAGGTAAAATTACGGTTCGTCACCATGGCGGCGGACACAAGCGTAAATACCGTATCATTGACTTCAAACGGAACAAAGACGGCATTCCAGGTCGCGTTGCTACGATTGAATACGACCCGAACCGTACTTCTAATATCGCGCTGATCCACTATGCAGATGGTGAGAAGCGTTATATCCTCGCTCCAAAAGGTCTGAAAGTCGGAGATCAAATCGTATCCGGCGTTGGTGCGGACATCAAAATCGGTAACGCTCTTCCATTGGAGAACATTCCGGTTGGTACCGTTATCCACAACATTGAATTGAAGCCAGGCAAAGGCGGACAATTAGTTCGTGCTGCTGGTACGGAAGCACAGCTTCTCGGTAAAGAAGAAAAGTACGTTACAGTACGTTTGTCTTCCGGTGAAGTTCGTCACATCCTGAAAACTTGCCGTGCAACCATCGGTTCTGTGGGTAACCAAGACCATGAGTTGATCAAGATCGGTAAAGCTGGACGCAGCCGCTGGCTCGGACAACGTCCTGAAGTACGAGGTGTCGTCATGAACCCTAACGATCACCCACACGGTGGTGGTGAAGGCCGCGCTCCAATCGGACGTAAATCGCCTATGTCTCCATGGGGTAAACCAACCCTTGGTGCCAAGACCCGTAAAAAAGGTAAAGCTTCTGACAAATATATCGTTCGCCGCCGCACGAAGTAATGCGCGAGAGTGCATCGCTTCGTGAGAGGCTTTGGATGGTAACGAGACAATTTGGTGAAGGGAGGATTTCTATATGAGCCGTAGTTTGAAAAAAGGACCTTTCGTCGACGGATACCTGCTCAAGAAAGTGGAGGAAATGAACAGCGCAAACAAGAAGGCTGTGATCAAAACTTGGTCCCGCCGCTCCACTATTTTCCCGCAATTTATCGGTCACACGTTCGGTGTATATGATGGCCGCAAGCATGTACCTGTATATGTAACAGAGGACATGGTAGGACACAAGTTGGGTGAGTTTGCTCCAACTCGTACTTACAAAGGTCACGAAGACGATAAGAAAACGAGAAGATAATTATCGAAGCTCTTTGTTTGAGAGGAGGTTAAACAATGGAAGCAAAAGCACATGCAAGAATGGTACGGATTGCTCCTCGTAAAGCTCAACTCGTTGTTGACTTGATTCGCGGCAAGCAAGTCGGTGAAGCCATCGCAATTCTGCGTCACACTCCAAAGGCTGCGTCTCCAGTAGTTGAGAAGCTGCTCAACTCGGCGATCGCGAATGCTGAGCACAACTATTCCTTGGACGTTAACAAGCTGGTGGTAACCGAGGCGTATGTTAACCAAGGACCGACAATGAAACGTTTCCGCCCGCGTGCAATGGGACGTGCAAGCCGGATTAATAAACGCACCAGCCACATTACTTTGGTGGTAGCTGAAAAATAAGGAGGGAAAACGTGTGGGCCAAAAGGTAAATCCAGTAGGACTCCGTATCGGTATTATCCGTGACTGGGAATCCAAATGGTATGCAGGCAAAGATTTCGGTGATCTTTTGCTGGAAGACGTAAAAATCCGTGAATACCTGAAGAATAAATTGAAAGACTCCGCTGTATCCCGTATTGAAATCGAGAGAGCAGCGAATCGTGTGAACGTAACGATCCACACTGCGAAGCCAGGCATGGTTATCGGTAAGGGTGGTTCCGAAGTTGAAGTTCTGCGCGGTCAAGTAACGAAGATCGCCGGCGGCAAAAAAGTTCACATCAACATTTCTGAAATCAAGAACCCTGAACTGGACGCAATTCTTGTTGCTGAAAGCATTGCACAACAGCTGGAACGTCGTGTATCCTTCCGTCGTGCGCTGAAGCAAGCAATTCAAAGAACAATGCGTGCCGGAGCGAAAGGGATTAAAACATCGGTCAGCGGACGTCTTGGCGGAGCCGAGATTGCTCGTACAGAAGGCTACAGTGAAGGAACTGTTCCACTTCATACGCTTCGTGCAGACATCGACTATGGTACAGCAGAAGCGCATACGACTTACGGCCGTATCGGCGTGAAAGTATGGATCTATCGTGGAGAGGTTCTTCCTACGGCTAAGAAACAAGCTGCTCAGGAAGGAGGCAACTAATCATGTTGGTACCAAAACGTGTAAAACACCGCAAACAACAGCGCGGCCATATGAGAGGTCAAGCTAAAGGCGGTACTGAACTGAACTTCGGCGAATTCGGTCTGCAAGCAATGGAGCCAGGCTGGATCACGAACCGTCAGATCGAAGCTGCGCGTATCGCGATGACTCGTTACATTCGCCGCGGCGGTAAAGTATGGATCAAGATTTTCCCAGATAAGCCGATCACTCAAAAGCCTCTCGAGGTCCGGATGGGTAGCGGTAAAGGTAACGTTGAGAAATGGGTTGCCGTAGTTAAACCAGGCAAGATCATGTTTGAACTTGGAGGCGTGTCCGAGGAAATCGCCCGCGAAGCGATGCGTCTCGCCGCTCACAAGCTGCCTGTGAAAACGAAGTTTGTGAAACGAGAAGAAGTGGGTGGTGAAGCAAATGAAAGCTAATGAACTGCGCAACTTAACCACTGCAGAAATCGAGCAAAAAATCGCCGGATTTAAAGAAGAACTCTTTAACCTCCGTTTTCAATTGGCTACGGGCCAGCTTGATAATCCAACTCGGATCCGTGACGTTCGCAAAGAAATAGCTCGTGCTAAAACCGTTATCCGTGAAAGAGAACTTGGGATTAGTTAATGAGACAGGCGAAAGGTCGTCTGTATTCAGGAAGGAGGCTAACAAATGAGCGAAGAACGCAATGCTCGTAAAGTGCAAATCGGTAAAGTTGTCAGCGACAAAATGGATAAGACCATTGTTGTAGCTGTTGAAACTTATAAGAAGCATGACTTGTACCACAAGCGCATTAAATACACGAAAAAATTTAAAGCGCATGATGAGAACAATGAAGCTCAAATCGGAGATACCGTTAAAATCATGGAAACTCGCCCTCTCTCCAAAGACAAGCGCTGGAGACTGGTTGAAGTGGTAGAAAAAGCGGTTATCATCTAAGAAAATGATCAGTTTTCGATGGAAGGAGGACATTTAAATGATTCAACCATTTACTCGTTTGGCTGTTGCTGACAACTCCGGTGCGAAGGAACTGATGTGTATCCGCGTATTGGGTGGTACTGGTCGCCGTACAGCTCAAATCGGTGATTTGATCGTATGCTCCGTCAAACAAGCAACACCAGGCGGCGTTGTCAAAAAAGGTGATGTAGTTAGAGCAGTAGTTGTCCGCACGAAGCGTTCCGTACGCCGTAAAGACGGTTCTTACATCTCTTTTGACGAGAATGCAGCAGTTGTTGTTAAAGACGACAGAAGCCCACGCGGAACTCGTATTTTCGGACCAGTTGCTCGCGAACTTCGCGAAAGAGACTACATGAAAATCGTTTCCTTGGCTCCGGAAGTAATCTAATAACCCGAAAAGCGGTGCTTATCGGCTTAGCGGGTACCCGATAAATCGATGAACTGGCTAGTCATAGGAGGTGTAACGAATGCCTAAAGCAAAAAAGGTTCTGGAATCCCACAACAATAAATTGCACGTGAAAAAAGATGATACGGTTATCGTCATCAGCGGTAAGGATAAAGGCAAAAAAGGCCGTGTTATCGCAGCATATCCTCGTGAAAACCGCGTTCTGGTTGAAGGTGTGAACATGATCAAGAAGCACCAAAAGCCGAACCAAATGAACCCTCAAGGCGGTATCATCGAGAAGGAAGCTCCGATCCATGTATCGAACGTTATGCACGTTGATCCGAAGAGCGGAAAAGTAACCCGTATCGGTTACAAAGTACTGGACAACGGCAAGAAGGTTCGCGTAGCGAAGAGATCCGGAGAAGTTATCGATAAATAAGACGGTTTAGAAAGGAGGTCCTTGAATCATGGCAGCAAGAATGAAAGAACGTTTTTTGAATGAAGTAACTCCTGCTCTGATGCAGAAGTTTAGCTATAAAACAGTAATGCAGGTACCAAAAATCGAGAAGGTTGTCATCAACATGGGTGTAGGTGACGCTGTAGCAAACTCGAAGGTGCTTGATTCCGCTGTAAACGACATGCAGCTGATTGCTGGTCAAAAACCGGTTATCACCCGTGCTAAGAAATCCATCGCGGGCTTCAAACTGCGTGAGAACATGCCGATCGGTGTGAAGGTGACATTGCGCGGTGAGCGTATGTACTACTTCCTCGACAAGCTGTTCAACGTTACACTCCCACGTGTACGTGACTTCCAGGGCGTGTCCACCAAAGCATTTGACGGACGCGGCAACTATACGCTCGGTCTGAAAGAGCAGCTCATTTTCCCTGAAATTGAGTATGACAAAGTGGATAAGGTTCGCGGTATGGATATCGTTATCGTAACGACAGCTAAAACCGATGAAGAGTCCCGTGAATTGCTTGCTCAACTGGGCATGCCATTTGCAAAATAAGACGGTTGTCCTTTTCTCCGAAACTATTTAGGAGGTGTCAGGCTAAGTGGCAAAAACTTCGATGAAAGTTAAACAACAACGCACACCAAAGTTCAAAGTTCGGGCATACACCCGTTGTGAGCGTTGCGGTCGTCCACATTCGGTACTGCAGAAGTTTAAAATTTGCAGAATTTGTTTCCGTGAATTAGCTTATAAAGGCCAGATTCCTGGCGTGAAAAAAGCAAGCTGGTAAGAAGTTTATAACCGGGAAGGAGGTTTATCCTACATGACTATGTCCGATCCAATTGCAGATATGCTTACTCGTATTCGTAACGCGAACACTGTTCGTCACGAAACCGTAGAAATGCCTGCTTCGACGATTAAGAAACAAATCGCTGACATCTTGAAGCGTGAAGGCTTCATCCGTGATGCGGAGTTTGTTGAAGACAATAAACAAGGGATCATTCGTGTATTCCTGAAATATGGCTCCAACAACGAGCGCGTAATCACAGGTCTGAAAAGAATCAGCAAGCCAGGTCTCCGCGTATATACAAAGAGCAACGAAGTACCTCGTGTACTTGGTGGTTTGGGTATCGCGATCATCTCCACATCTAAGGGAGTTATGACCGACAAAGAAGCTCGTCAAGCCAAAGCCGGCGGAGAAGTTCTCTGCTACGTATGGTAATCAACGTCACAAGATAGGAGGTGCAATGAATGTCCCGTATTGGTCGTAAACCAATCGCTATCCCTAGCGGTGTCGAGGTTAAACTCGATAACAATGTAATTACGGTAAAAGGACCGAAAGGTACTTTGACTCGCGAGCTGCATAAAGACATGCAGATCTCTGTAGAAAACAACGAAATCAATGTTGTTCGTCCATCCGACAACAAACTGCATCGTTCTCTTCACGGCACGACCCGCAGCGTTGTCTCGAATATGGTCAACGGCGTAACTGAAGGATTCTCGAAAAACCTTGAGCTCGTCGGCGTCGGATACCGTGCAAGCAAATCCGGTGATAAAATCGTACTGAACGTGGGTTACTCCCACCCAGTTGAAATCACGCCGGAAGCAGGCATCGAGTTCGAAGTGGCTTCCAACACAAAAATTACGGTACGCGGTATCGATAAAGAGCGCGTAGGTGCATACGCTGCTAAGATTCGTTCCGTACGCGAGCCTGAGCCATACAAAGGCAAAGGGATTAAATACGAAGGTGAACGCATTATCCGTAAGGAAGGTAAGGCTGGTAAGAAGAAATAAGGTAGCTTAAGCGTTTGGCGATGGCCAAAGCCGATAGCTAACCTGTTCTTCCTTACTTACCCGATGCGTCTAAAAGTGAAGCTGTTAAGGCAAAACTGAAGGGAGTGAAAGGGAAGCATGATCACGAAACAAGACAAGAACAAAGCTCGCTTGAAGAGACACCTGCGTGTCCGCAAGAAAATTCAAGGAACTGCTGAGCGTCCTCGTCTGAATGTGTTCCGTTCTTCGAAACACATCTACGCTCAACTGATCGACGATGTTGCCGGCGTAACTTTGGCATCGGCTTCTACGCTTGATAAAGAATTGAGCAGCGACATCCAAAACGGCGGTAACGTAGAATCCGCTCGTAAGGTTGGCGAACTCGTTGCAAAACGTGCTGCGGAGAAAGGATACAAGTCTGTTGTATTCGACCGCGGAGGATACTTGTACCATGGACGTATTCAAGCTCTTGCAGAAGCAGCTCGCGAAGCAGGCCTTGAATTCTAAGATAACTTCAAAAGGAGGTAAACGACTTGCGTGTAGATCCTAACACTTTAGAACTGACTGAAAGAGTTGTAAATATTAACCGCGTTGCTAAGGTTGTTAAAGGCGGACGCCGTTTCAGCTTTAGTGCACTGGTAGTTGTCGGTGATGGCAAAGGTTGGGTAGGAGCAGGTATCGGTAAAGCAGGCGAAGTACCGGATGCAATCCGCAAAGGTATCGAAGATGCTAAGAAAAACCTGATCCACGTTCCACTCGTTGGAACTACCATTCCTCACCTTGTGCAAGGTCACTTCGGAGCAGGCAAAGTATTGTTGAAGCCGGCATCCGAAGGTACTGGGGTTATCGCCGGCGGTCCGGTTCGTGCCGTGCTCGAGCTGGCTGGCGTAGGCGACATTTTGACAAAATCTCTAGGTTCTTCGAACTCCATGAACATGGTCAATGCGACTTTGGAGGGCTTGTCCCGCCTGAAGCGTGCTGAAGATGTTGCCAAGCTTCGCGGCAAATCCGTCGAAGAGCTGTTGGGTTAAGGAGGGAATCTCATGGCTAAACTTGAAATCACCCTCGTACGCAGCGTGATTGGACGTCCAGAGGATCAGCGTGCAACCGTGAAGACACTCGGACTTCGTAAAATCAACCATTCCGTGGTTCAAAACGACAATCCTGCGATTCGCGGAATGATCAAGAAAGTAAATCACCTGGTTTCTGTTAAAGAAATCGAAGGTTAATCCCGGGATAGGGATCCCGGACATATTAAGGAGGTGCAACGAACGATGAAGTTACATGAGCTGAGCCCAGCACCTGGTTCCCGCAAAGAGCGCAAGCGCGTTGGCCGCGGTACGAGCAGCGGTACGGGTAAAACATCAGGTCGCGGTCACAAAGGACAAAACGCTCGTTCCGGCGGTGGTGTGCGTCCAGGCTTTGAAGGCGGACAGAACCCGTTGTATCGTCGTCTTCCAAAGCGTGGTTTCGTAAACCCGACCCGCAAAGAGTACGCGATTGTGAACATCGAAGAGCTTAACAGCTTTGCAGCAGGTACTGAAGTGACTCCAGAAGTTTTGGTTGAGAGCGGTATTGTTAACAATACGAAGAGCGGAATCAAAATTCTTGGCAACGGTGAAGTTACCGTTTCTTTGACTGTAAAAGCTAATAAGTTTTCTCAATCTGCGGTAGAGAAGATCGAGGCTGCCGGCGGTAAAACCGAGGTGATCTAATGGTTAAGACCCTGAAAAATATATGGCGTGTCGAGGACCTAAGGAAACGGATATTGTTCACACTGTTCGTTCTGATCATTTTCCGTCTCGGATCGTTTGTACCGGTACCCGGTGTCAATAAAGAAGTCTTTACGCAGACGAATCAAGCAGGAAACGAATTGTTTGGTCTCCTTAACACGTTCTCGGGGGGCGCACTGTCGCAGTTTTCGATCTTTGCCCTCTCGATATTTCCATATATTACGTCGTCCATTATCGTTCAGCTGTTATCGATGGACGTCATTCCGAAGTTTACGGAATGGAACAAACAAGGGGAACACGGTAAGAAGCAGTTGGCTCAGATTACCCGTTATGGTACGGTAATATTGGGTCTCATTCAGGCCTTCGGGATGTCGATCGGTTTCAACCGTTTATATGGCGCCGAAATGGTTCCTGGAGCAACGTTCGTGGATTATCTCGTCATTGCAATCGTGCTTACCGCGGGTACCGCATTCCTGATGTGGCTCGGTGAGCAGATTACCGAACGGGGAATCGGCAACGGAATTTCGATTATTATCTTTGCAGGTATTGCTGCTGGAATCCCGATGCATATCCGGACTCTGGTCGAATCGAACTTCATTCAGGATAACCAAATCTTCCTGAATACGCTGAAGGGTGTCATCATCCTTCTGATTCTGATTCTGATCATTACGGGTGTTGTATTCATCCAGCAAGGGATCCGCAAGATTCCTGTACAATACGCGAAGCGTGTTGTAGGCAATAAAATGTACGGTGGACAGAACACGCACATTCCATTAAAGATTAACGCTGCAGGGGTTATCCCGGTAATCTTCGCGATGTCGCTGCTCCAGTTCCCGGTCATCCTGGCCAGCTTCTGGGCGCATATGGATTGGGCAAAATGGGTTACCAAGAATCTGGCGTATGACAGCCCGCTTGGAATGGTCCTCTATGTTCTCATGATCATTGGTTTCACTTTCTTCTACACATTCGTGCAGATGAACCCGAACCAAATGGCGGATAACATGAAGAAGAACGGCGGTTACGTGCCAGGCATCCGTCCTGGTAAGGCAACCGAGAAGTATCTGACACGGGTGATGACCCGTCTGACCATGACAGGAGCTCTGTTCCTGGCCGTGATCTCTGTGCTTCCAGTGTTCTTCGGGGCGCTTGCAGGACTTCCACGTACGGTTCAGATCGGCGGAACCTCCTTGCTCATCGTTGTCGGTGTTGCACTGGATACGATGAAGCAAATTGAGAGCCAGCTGATCAAACGTCATTACAAAGGTTTTATCAATAAATAGGCGATAGGTTCCGGCGAGTAGGCTTTACTGCTTCCCGGCGCCTATTGTGTTGTTCTTGCTACTGGCAAGAGGAGGGAGTGACTTAAGTGAACATTTTATTCATGGGTCCTCCTGGGGCAGGAAAAGGAACGCAAGCAGAGCATATCGTGAATGAATTCGGTATCCCTCACATCTCGACCGGCGATGCATTTCGCCTCGCGATCAAGCAGGGCACTCCGGTTGGAGTGAAAGCGAAGGAGTACATCGATCAAGGCCTGCTGGTGCCTGATGATGTAACGATTGGTATCGTGGAAGAGCGATTGCAGCAGTCCGATTGCGAAAAAGGTTTCTTATTGGACGGTTTTCCAAGAACCCTTTCGCAAGCGGAAGCGCTGGATGACATTCTCTCCCGCATGAACACCAGTCTTGATCATGTCATCAACCTGAAAGTGGATCGGGATAAGCTTCTGGCCCGCCTTACAGGCCGCCGGATTTGCAAGTCTTGCGGTTCGACTTATCATGTGATCTTTAATCCTCCTAAACAGGAAGGCATTTGTGATAAATGCGGCGGCGAATTGTATCAGCGCTCCGACGATAACGAAGAGAGCGTCGGCATTCGCTTGGACGAATATATCAACAAAACAGCACCACTCCTCACGTTTTATGAGAACAAAGGTCTTTTGCGTCAAATCGATGGTGATCAGGAAATCGACGCGGTTTCCGCACAAATTGCGTCTTTACTGCGAGGTTAACGATAATGATCATTTGTAAATCCGAAGCGGAACTGAGCTTGATGAGAGAAGCAGGAAGAATTGTGGCGGAATGCCACAAGCTCCTTGCCGCTCATGTAGAACCGGGCATTACGACCGGGGAACTGGACCTTATGGCCGACAAGTTCATTCGAAGCCAAGGCGCTGTGCCATCTTTCAAAGGCTACAACGGATTTCCTTCCAGCATTTGCGCATCAGTCAATGAAGAATTGGTGCATGGATTTCCAGGCAAACGCAAATTAATCGAAGGCGATATCGTAACGTTTGATATTGGTGCGCAGTACGAGGGTTACCATGGTGACTCGGCATGGACCTACGGGGTCGGCGAAATTTCCGAAGAAGCCCAGCGTCTGCTGGACGTAACGGAAGGGTCGCTCTATGCCGGACTCGCGCTTGTCAAACCGGATGTCCGCTTGTTTACAATCTCTCACGCCATCCAGCGCTATATCGAGGATGCAGGCTTTTCTGTCGTCCGGGAATACGTCGGTCATGGTGTGGGTACAGAACTGCATGAGGATCCGCAAATTCCGAATTACGGCGTACCCGACCGGGGACCAAGGCTCAAGCCGGGCATGGTGCTTGCGATTGAACCGATGGTCAACGCCGGAAAACGGCATGTTAAGACGCTGGAAGACAACTGGACGGTAGTAACGGTCGATGGCTCTCTGTGCGCTCACTTCGAGCATACGGTAGCGGTGACGCCGGACGGTATGGAAATTTTGACGAAGCTGCCGGAATAGGTGATGAACTTGAACAAGGAAGTCACGATGCAAGTCGGCCAGATTGTTAAAGTGCTGAAGGGCAGAGATGCCGGACAGTATGCCGTTATCGTTTCGATGGAGGATTCCAGGTTCGCATGGATCGCGGATGGGGACAAACGGAAGTTTGACGGAGCGAAGAAGAAGAATATTCTTCATCTGGAGCCCCAGCCCTTCATTAGCAGTGAAGTTGTAAACAGTTTGCAAGAAAGCGGTCGGGTCACAAACGGAAAGCTGCGGTTTGCCGTAAGCCGGTTTGTATCCGATAAATCCAAGGCTGATCAGAAAGGAGACTAATTGTGGCTAAAGAAGATGTCATTGAAGTCGAAGGAACGGTTATTGAACCGTTGCCGAATGCTACCTTTAGAGTCGAGCTGGAGAATGGTCATCAAATTCTCGCTCATGTTTCCGGAAAGTTGCGGATGCACTTTATCCGTATTCTTACAGGAGACAAAGTGGTTGTTCAACTCTCGCCGTACGATTTGACCAAAGGTCGCATCACGTACCGTAAATAGATTTTCGGTTCCCCTGGGGAATCAAAGAGCTGCGAAGCGGTTTTACAGATGTAAAACTCAGCAGCGGCTACAAACGTCCGTTTAGTTACGAAGCTGGTTTTACAACGTAAAACTTGGAGGAGGTAATTAGCATGAAGGTAAGACCTTCTGTAAAGCCTATTTGCGAAAAATGCAAAGTCATTCGCCGCAAAGGGAACGTAATGGTTATCTGTGAAAATCCGAAGCACAAACAAAAACAAGGTTAAAGAAGGGGGTGTAGCGTAAAATGGCTCGTATAGCTGGTGTGGATTTGCCACGTGACAAACGCGTTGAGATCGCCTTGACTTACATTTTCGGAATCGGTAAAACGACTTCCCAGAAAGTTCTGAAGGAAACTGGCATCAATCCGGACACTCGTGTTCGTGATTTGACAGAAGATGAAGTCAGCAAATTGCGCGAAACGATCGACAAAATGGTTAAGGTAGAGGGTGACCTGCGTCGTGAAATTTCCTTAAATATTAAACGTCTTACGGAGATTGGCTGCTACCGCGGTATTCGTCACCGTCGCGGCTTGCCTGTTCGTGGACAACGTACAAAAACCAATGCTCGTACACGCAAAGGTCCTCGTCGTACCGTAGCGAACAAGAAGAAATAAGAAAGGGGGATAACAGACAATGGCTAAACCAAAAAAAGTCGTACGTACTAAACGTCGTGACCGCAAAAATATTGAAAGTGGCGTGGCTCATATCCGTTCCACGTTCAACAATACGATCGTAACGATTACGGATCCTCACGGAAACGCGATTTCTTGGGCAAGCTCCGGCGGCCTTGGATTTAAAGGCTCCCGTAAGTCGACCCCGTTCGCTGCGCAAATGGCTGCTGAAACAGCTGCCAAAGCGGCTATGGAGCACGGTATGAAATCGGTGGAAGTAATGGTTAAAGGTCCTGGCGCTGGTCGTGAAGCAGCGATTCGTTCCCTGCAAGCAGCTGGCCTTGAAGTCAACCTGATCAAAGACGTTACACCAATTCCGCATAACGGATGCCGCCCACCAAAACGTCGTCGCGTATAATGAAGTCATCCTGTTAGTGTGGTATAAAACTAGTGCAATCTGCTAAGAATGGTTGTTTAGGCATACTACTACATGGATTACTGGATAAGATGACAGTTTCATATAGGAGCGACGTTTGAAGGAGGGGTACTTGCGTGATTGAAATCGAAAAGCCGAAAATTGAGACCGTTGATGTCAATGAAGAAGGAACCTATGGGAAATTCGTAGTGGAACCGCTGGAGCGCGGTTACGGCACAACGCTGGGGAATTCACTTCGCCGCATTCTGCTGTCCTCGCTCCCGGGCGCTGCGGTTACATCGATTCAAATCGATGGCGTACTGCATGAATTTTCCACGATTCCGGGTGTCATGGAAGACGTGACCGAAATCATTCTGAACCTGAAAGCTTTGTCGCTCAAGATTCATTCCGACGAAGAAAAAGTGTTCGAGATTGATGCGGAGGGTGAAGGGGTTGTTACCGCTGGTGACATTCGCGCGGATAGCGATGTGGAGATTCTGAATCCGGATCTTCATATTGCAACGCTCGGCCCTGGTGCAAGACTTCATATGCGTATTTTTGCTAGTCGCGGTCGTGGCTATGTCCAGGCGGATCGGAACAAACGCGATGACCAGCCTATCGGCGTCATTCCCGTCGATTCGATCTATACTCCGATTAGCCGTGTTAATTACGGCGTGGAAAATACGCGTGTTGGTCAAGTAACCAACTACGACAAATTGACGCTTGAAATCTGGACGGATGGAAGCATTCGGCCGGAGGAGGCTGTAAGCCTCGGCGCCAAAATCTTGACGGAGCATCTGTTCCTCTTCGTGGGTCTGACTGACGAAGCGAAGGACGCAGAGATCATGGTTGAGAAGGAAGAAGACAAGAAAGAAAAAGTGCTTGAAATGACGATCGAGGAGCTGGATCTTTCCGTTCGTTCCTACAACTGCTTGAAGCGTGCCGGCATTAATACGGTACAAGAGCTGACCACGAAAACCGAAGAGGATATGATGAAAGTCCGGAACCTCGGACGCAAATCCTTGGAGGAAGTACAAGAGAAGCTCGAAGAGCTTGGCCTGGGACTTCGTACGGAAGATTAAGCTTTCAATCGGCTTAGCTTAGCAAAGGAGGGAATAACAGATGGCATACCAAAAGTTGGGCCGCGATTCCAGTGCGCGTAAAGCGTTGTTCCGTGACCTGGTAACCGACCTTTTCTTATATGAGCGCATTCAAACGACAGAAGCGAAAGCGAAAGAAGTTCGTTCGATCGCTGAGAAGCTGATCACGCGGGCAAAGAAGGGTGATCTTCATGCTCGTCGTCAAGTAGCTGCATTCGTACGTCGTGAGACGGTGGATGGCGAACAGGACGCAATTCAAAAACTGTTCTCCGAAATCGCACCTCGTTACGCAGAGCGTCCAGGCGGATACACTCGTATCCTGAAGCTGGGTCCTCGTCGTGGTGACGCAGCTCCAATGGTTTACTTGGAACTGGTGGATCGCGCGTAAGATTGTTTTCATGAAGTGACTGTAGTTATGTATGCCCGGCTCTACGCATGTTTATTCGCCCTGCGAATACGGGGTAGAGCCAGCAGGGGACGTGGTACGAGATCTAGTCGAGCATTCGATGGTTCGACTCGTCTCGACTGCCCCATGGGCAATGATAACGGGGACCTTCTAGTCATGCGGCTGACTCGAAGGGTTTTAGCCAAGCATGATGAAAAGGAGCTCCTTTGGGGCTCTTTTTTTGATCATCAAGAACGTCTACACCGCTCTGAAGGGGAATGGATCCGATCGGATGCCGGCACCTTAGCGTAATGGGGATCGTGTAGTAGACGGCAAGCATTACAGGAGGGCAGCATGCGGAATCTTCTGATGAAAGTCAGTTACGACGGTACCGATTATAACGGCTTTCAAACCCAGCCGGGTGGCCACACGATTCAGGATTATTTGGAGGAGGCTATTCACCGCTTATCCGGTGAGCAGTTGAAAATCACAGCATCGGGACGGACGGATGCCGGCGTGCATGCGCGCGGTCAGGTGTTTAATTTTTACACGGCTTCCCCAATCCCGCTGGAGCGTTGGTGCATGGCCTTAAATACCTGGCTGCCGGAAGATATCGTGGTCACGGAAGCGATGGAGGTGCCGGAGGATTTCCATTCCCGCCGCGCAGCCAAGCGTAAAACGTACCGCTATACGATCAATGCGAACCAGTTCCCTGATATTTTTAACCGCAGATACCAGATCCATCATTACGGGAAGCTGGATATCGAAGCCATGCGGCAGGGACTTTCTCATCTGATCGGGACGCATGATTACACGACGTTTGCATCACGCAAGTCGACGAAGCCGTCCCATGTACGTACGATATTCGACGCCTGGATCGAGACGGATACGTCGATGTGCCGACCGGGCACGAAAGATCAAGGAATCATTCATACGTATTTGACCGGCAACGGCTTCCTTCAGCATATGGTCCGGATTATTATGGGGACGCTGATCGAAGTGGGTGAAGGCAGACGCCATCCGGATGATATGCGGGTGATTCTGGAAGCCAAAAACCGGGCAGCAGCCGGGCCTACCGCCATGAGCAAAGGTCTGATGCTGTGGGAAGTGGAATATGATATCCCCTCGATAGCGGAGACTCCATCCATTCAAACGACCTGAACACGCTGTGCTTCAGTTAGTAGACGGGTGGGAGCCGCTGCAAGCGAGGCTCTCATACAGAGTGGCTAGAACGGTTCTTGACGTGTTTGGCGACTTGTTCGAGTAAAGCGGGAAGCATAACCTGGAAAGCCTAAAAAACACTTGCGTAAGCAGGTTGAATCCTGTATTATATTAGTTGTGTTTTCTTAACGGCTCTCCCACAGCCCCGGTTAAGAAGATGCCACAGAATGACGTAACACGAAGCTACAACATGAACATGCATTACACATGAACGAAGATAAATGATGATAATGAAATGATTTTCGGACGAATACAAGGAGGAACTATACATGCGTACCACCTATATGGCGAAGCCAAATGAAGTTGAGCGCAAATGGTACATCGTTGATGCCGAAGGCAAGACGCTTGGCCGTTTGGCAAGTGAAGTTGCGGCTCTGATCCGCGGCAAACATAAGCCTCAATTTACTCCACATGTTGACACAGGGGATTTCGTAATTGTTATCAATTCCGAGAAAATCCGCCTCACTGGCAAGAAGATGGAGAACAAGAAGTACTATCGTCACTCCCTGCATCCAGGTGGATTGAAAGTAACTGCAGCTCAAGACCTGATTGCAAAATTCCCGGAACGCGTGATCGAAAGCGCAGTTCACGGTATGCTTCCTAAAACTCGCATGGGCGAGAAAATGAAGCTGAGACTGAAAGCATATGCAGGCACAGCACATCCACATGAAGCACAAAAACCAGAAGTTTACGAACTTCGCGGTTAATTAAAAAGGAGGACAGTTTCATGGCTCAAGTACAATACTATGGGACAGGTCGTCGTAAGCACTCGGTAGCACGTGTACGCCTCGTACCGGGTGAAGGACGCATTGTCATCAATAAACGTGATATTAATGAATACTTCGGTTTGGAAACCCTCAAACTGATCGTTAAACAACCTTTGAATCTGACAGAAACAGCTGGTAAGTATGACGTGCTCGTTATCGCTCATGGCGGCGGTATTTCCGGTCAAGCCGGCGCGATCCGTCACGGCATCTCCCGTGCTCTTCTGAAAGCAGATCCGGAACTTCGCGGTTCGCTGAAGAAAGCTGGATTCCTGACTCGCGACCCTCGTATGAAAGAACGTAAGAAATACGGTCTTAAAGCAGCTCGTCGCGCACCTCAGTTCTCCAAGCGTTAATTTACAGCATCCAAGAGTCCTTGGCCAATTATGGTCAAGGGCTTTTTTGCGTTTGGGGATAAGTGCCGGCAATGATGGAAACCATAAGCCGTTTATGCACAGCGGATTCAGCGTATCAAGAGAATCAGGAGGAAATTCCGCATCAAATAAAAGGCCCTTATGCACAATATGTGCACAGCCTGTGAAAAAACGCTGGTGTTGTCTATGACAAATGATATAGCCCCACTTGACTCCATATGTAAATAGCGTTATATTATTTATTGTCGTTTAATTAACAACTTAAATAATTAATATTTAATCATTAATTAGATAAGTAATTGGAAAGGAGGATACGGATGGATCGGAACGAAGAGCTTTTTCAGGTGTCGTCCATGTTCCGTGCCCTGCTCAAGAACATTTCGCAGGATTGGAACAAGACGAGTGCGGGGAAATACAATTTAACCTTTCCGCAATTTCAAGTCCTGTACGTATTGAAGATGCGGGGCCCGCAGAAAGTTTCCGAGCTTGCGGAAGCTCTGTCGCTGACGCCGCCGGCGATTACGGGGCTGACGGACAAATTATTCGCCGAAGGGTATGTTCAGAAGGAGCGCGCAGAGGATGACCGCCGAGTCGTCAATATTACGATTCTGGATGCGGGCTTGGAGATGATACAGAAGGTCAAGCGCGACCAGAAAGAAATGATACAGGGCTTCTTCGACGTACTGTCCGAAGAAGATATACAGCATTTGAAACGGATTTTCTCATTAATGCTGTCCAATATAGACCAACACAAGGGGTAGGGGTGGAAAAAGAATATGGAGCACTTAACGCTTAAACGCAAAATATCCATCATGATCGCAATCATGGCCGCGATGTTTTTCGCTGCAATCAACCAGACGATTACAAGCACGGCGATGCCGCGCATTATCGCGATCTTGGATGGAATGGATTATTATACGTGGACGATTAACATCTACTTATTAACCTCCACGATTGCGACCATTCTGGTCGGTAAGCTGTCCGACATGTTCGGACGGAAGCCGTTTATACTTATTGGGATATTGTTTTTCATGCTGGGTGCCTTTTTAACGGGTACCTCGACGGATGTGTACCAATTTATCATTTACCGTGGTATTCAGGGTATCGGTGCAGGCATTATCCAGTCTACGGCATTCACGGCGGTCGGCGACTTGTTCGCACCGCGTGAACGGGGCAAATGGATGGGGCTGATGACGGCTGTATTCGGATTTTCGAGCGTGCTCGGGCCGACGCTAGGCGGTTATCTGGTCGACCATATCGAATGGCGCTGGCTGTTCTGGATTTTCCTCCCGCTGGGCATTGTTGCTTTCATCATGATATTGTCGCTGTTTCCGAAGGTGGATCGCAAGAAGGGGCAGTCGATCGACTATTTGGGCTCCTTGTTCCTGACAACATCGATCGTTCCGCTGCTGCTGGCTTTCTCTTGGGCAGGGACCGAATATCCATGGGGATCGTCGCAGATCATCGGATTAATCGCGGCTTCCATCGTATCGGCTATCATCTTTATCCTTATTGAGATGAAAGTGAAGGAGCCGATCCTTCCGCTTAGCCTGTTTAAGAACAGCGTCGTGACCATTTCCAATCTGATCGGATTCATTATGAACTTCGGTTTGATGGGAGCCATGATTTATATTTCCTTCTATGTGCAAGGCGTGCTGGGGATATCGCCGACCTATGCAGGTTATGTGACCATTCCGATGTCCGTCTTCATGATGGGCATGAGCGCCGTCGTCGGCCAGCTGATCGCCAAGAGCGGCAAGTACAAGCGCTATGCGCTGATCGGTGTGCCGATTATGATCGTCGGTATGGGAATCATGGTAGTTATGGATAACCTCTGGCTGACGGTCATCAGTACGATTATCTTCGGCCTCGGCCTTGGGCTCGGTATGCCGGTCTTCTCCTTGGCAACGCAAAACGCAGTTCCTCACAAGGAGCTTGGCGTGGTGACGGCTTCCTCCCAATTGTTCCGTAACCTGGGGGGGACCATCGGGATCGCGGTTATGGGTACGGTCATGTCCAACAGCTTGACCAAAAACCTGAAGGAGGCGCTGCAATCGCCGCAGGCCCCTGATTTCAGCTCGCTTGATCCGCAGATGGCGCAGCAAATGCTGTCTTTTGCGAATCCGCAGACGCTGATGAACAAACCGTTGATTGAGCAGACGCAAGCGAATCTTCCTGCCGATGTACAGCCGCTCTTCATGCAGATGATCGACAGCATCCGCGATGCGCTGGGCAACACGCTGTCCATGGTATTCCTGACAGGAGCCCTCGTGCTTGTCATTGCGCTCTTGCTGGTGTTCTTCTTGAAGGAAGTGCCGCTGCGTACCAGCAACCAAGGACCTGCTCCTCAGCAGGGCGACAAGCCGTCCGCAGACGGCCTTGGAAAAACGAATATCAAAGCTGCCGAGCCATCTTTGGCAGCGGATTAAGCCGTCACTCTTCGAGCATATGGAACCTCCAAATGTTCAATAAAGACCCGATGAAAATCCTTTCTTGCGTATGCAGGGAAGGATTTTTTTGGCTTCGTGCGGATGATGATTTGAGGTTGACATTTATTAGGAATGTTTTATACTGAAGGTAATTCATATTATTTCAGTAGGAATATCGGGTTTAAATCGGGGGAGGCATCCAAAACATGAATTTGCTGGAGAAAGAAGATTTGATCAAGGTGCAGGCGGAAGAGCTTGAGCACAAGTCCGCCGAGGAAGTTATCGAATATGCGATCCGCACGTTTCCGAACATCACCTTTGCGTGCAGCTTCGGTGCGGAAGACGTCGTATTGGTTGATATGATTCAGAAGATCAGCCCGTCCACGGATATTTTTTATCTGGATACCGATTTTCACTTTAAGGAAACGTACGAGACTCGCGACCGGTTAGCCGAGCGGTACGGCTTGGAATTTGTCCGGGTATCTCCGCTTATTACGCCGGAGGAGCAGGCCGCTCAGCATGGCGAGGCTCTATGGAGCGTGAATCCGAACCAATGCTGCAACATTCGTAAGGTTGAGCCGTTAACCCGCATTTTGTCTCAATATGAAGCCTGGATTACCGGGATCCGCAGAGACCAAGCGCCTACCCGGGCGAATGCCAAGAAGATCGAATACGATACGAAATTCGGACTTGTCAAATTTAATCCGATCGCCGGTTGGACCAGTGAAGACGTATGGAACTATATCCGCGCGAATGATGTGATTTATAACCCGCTGCATGATCAGAACTATCCGAGCATCGGATGCGAATATTGCACGAGACAAGTGATGCCTGGCGAAGATCCGCGTGCAGGACGCTGGTCCGGCCATGAGAAAACTGAGTGCGGACTTCATAAATAATCCGATCCACATACCCAATCGATGGGAGTCACAAGAGGAGGAATCATTCATGACAGCAATACTCCCCCATGGCGGAACGCTGGTGCAGCGGGTCGTCCAAGGAGAAGAACGCGAAGCTTTATTGAAGCAGGCAGGCACTTTTCAAGCAATTCGGGTCAATGCCTGGACGATCTCGGATCTGGATCTGATCGGCGTAGGGGCCTTCTCGCCGTTGCAAGGATTTCTGAATGAGCAGGACTATAACGCTGTCGTTTCTTCCATGCGGCTCTCCGACGGAACCGTATGGAGCATTCCGATTACGCTTGCGGTGAATGAGGAGACGGCAGCCAAGCTTGAGGTTGGCCGGAAGGCAGCGCTGGTCGGAGAAGAAGACGGCGTTATTTACGGCGTTATTGATGTGGAGAGCATTTATCAGGTTGATCAGAAGCTGGAGGCTGTTCAAGTATTTAAGACGGACGATCCGGAGCATCCCGGCGTTAAAAAGCTGTTTGAGCGCCCATCTACCTATGTAGGCGGGCCGATCCAGGTGCTGAATCGTCCGCAGCCGGAGCGTTTTCGCGAGTTTTATTTCGACCCATCCGAGACGAGAAAGGCTTTCCGGGACAAAGGATGGAACACCGTTGTCGGTTTCCAGACACGCAACCCGGTTCACCGCGCGCATGAGTACATTCAGAAGAGCGCTATGGAAATCGTGGATGCCTTATTCCTGAATCCGCTGGTCGGGGAGACCAAATCGGACGATGTGCCGGCTGATGTGCGGATGAAGAGCTATTTAACCTTGCTGAAGCATTACTATCCGGAGGATCGGACCTTCCTTGGGGTATTTCCTGCCGCCATGCGCTATGCGGGCCCAAGGGAAGCGATCTTTCATGCCATGGTTCGGAAAAACTACGGCTGCACGCATTTCATCGTAGGCCGGGATCATGCCGGCGTAGGCGACTATTACGGCACGTATGAGGCCCAGGAAATCTTCAAGAACTTCACGGCGGAGGAGCTCGGCATTACGCCGCTGTTCTTCGAGCACAGCTTCTTCTGCAAGACTTGCGGCAATATGGCTTCGAGCAAAACCTGCCCGCATCCGAAGGAGGACCACTTGACCTTGTCGGGTACGAAGGTTCGCGGTCTGCTGCGGGACG
Source organism: Paenibacillus lactis (assembly GCF_017873605.1). Classification (GTDB taxonomy): domain Bacteria; phylum Bacillota; class Bacilli; order Paenibacillales; family Paenibacillaceae; genus Paenibacillus_AQ; species Paenibacillus_AQ lactis. The sequence goes on along the minus strand of NZ_JAGGKI010000021.1, from coordinate 2,227 downwards.
GCGTTTGCCCGCCGCCTGAATTTACGCGTCCAGAGGTTGCTCAGGTGCTGATTGAGGGTATGAAGGAGCGGGTCTCCGTTTAGTCTGAGGTCATAAATAACCACCTTGTCCCATATGATGGAGTTAGTACAACTCATGGGACGAGGTGGTTTTGTTATGTCCAGGCGGAGTTCGGACAAGGTGACGTTGTGGGTATCGTGGAAGAGAATCAAGCAATCGATAATAGGGGCCGGCCTGCTTGCATTAATTTTGATCGTCGTTACGTATGAGGTTCCATCTGCGAACACCTCCAACACCTGGAGTCTGCCGCTGGCGGGCAAAGTGATCGCGCTCGACGCGGGGCACGGCGGGCCTGACGGCGGGGCTGTCAGCCGCCAAGGGGTGATCGAGAAGGATGTAAACTTAGCCATCACGCTGTATTTACGCGATTATTTGCAGCAGGCCGGAGCGCTGGTGGTGATGACGAGGGAAGGAGATTATGATCTTGCCTCGGAATCGACCAAGGGCTATTCCAAGCGGAAGACCGAGGATCTGAAGCAGCGGGTGCGTAAGATCGAGGACAGCCGGGCAGATCTATTCATCAGCCTGCATCTGAACAGCATTCCTTCCAATCGTTGGAGAGGGGCGCAGACCTTCTTCCCTCCGAACAATGAGGAGAGCAGAAAGCTTGCCGAATTGATCCAGAGCGAAATCCGCCACAACCTCCAGAATACACAGCGGCTGGCGAAGACGGAAGACACCATATATCTGCTTAAGGCTCTACAGATGCCGTCTGCCCTGGTCGAGGTGGGATTCTTGTCCCACCCGGAGGAATCCGACTTGCTCCGGGACGAGAAATACCAACGGAAAGTGGCTGCAGCCGTCTATAACGGTATTTTGCGTTATACCGCTGGAGAGTCCCCGTCCGAGTCGTCACAAGCTGCAGAGTAATGGTATAATAGACATGTTATCGAAGCAATGTCTATTCCATTACATAGAGCAGAGGTGCTTATCATGCTGACTAGAGAACAGGTACAGGAGATACTCCAGCCGCTGACCGATCCCGAAACCGGGAAGAGTCTGATGGAGCTTCAGCGTATTCGGGATATCGTGGTCAAAGAACGGACAGTCCGTCTATCCGTAACCTATAGCAGCGAAGATGTACGCGCTTCCTTAGAGGCGCAAATCCGGGAGCTTCTGGAGGCGATGGGGGCGGAGGATATCCATATCCGGATGCGGCCGCTGGAACAAGGCGGGGGCGAAGCGGCCCGAAATCAGGAGCCGAGCGACCAGGAGAAGCTGACGAAGGGCCATGCCGCAGGTATGGAGAACCATGAGTTATTGAGCGAGGAATCGGGCGTTACTTTCATTGCTGTAGCGAGCGGCAAGGGCGGTGTCGGCAAATCGACGGTGACCGTCAACCTGGCTGCGGCGCTGGCGCGCCAAGGCAAAAAGGTCGGGCTCATTGATGCGGACATTTACGGCTTCAGCGTACCGGATATGATGGGCATCGAAATCGGGCCAACCGTTTCCGATGACGGTGTCATTCATCCCGTAGAACGTTTCGGCGTTAAAGTGATGTCCATGGGCTTCTTCATCCGTGAGAACAGCCCCGTGATTTGGCGCGGTCCGATGCTTGGCAAGATGCTGCGCCAGTTTTTCAGCGATGTGGCTTGGGGGGAGCTGGACTACATGCTTCTTGATCTTCCGCCGGGAACGGGGGATATCGCCCTGGACGTGCATCAGATGATCCCGCAGAGCAAGGAGATCATCGTTACGACTCCGCATGCTACGGCGGCATTTGTCGCCGCAAGAGCGGGGGCAATGGCGATCCAGACCGAGCATGAGATATTGGGCGTTGTAGAGAATATGGCGTACTATGCCTGCTCCCATTGCGGCGAGAAGGATTATGTATTCGGGCGCGGCGGCGGCGGGAAGCTTGCCGAGACGCTCCACACAGAGCTGCTGGCGCAGCTGCCGCTCGGCGGGCCGGATAACCATCCGTCCGAGCCTGATTTCTCTCCTTCGGTGTATAAGCCCGGCACCGAGAGTGCCGCGATATATGATGAGGTTGCGGCCAAGATTGTGGATAAGTGCGAGAGCAACCGTTAATAAGCGATAGCGAAACAAAACAAGCTCCCTGATGGGAGCTTGTCAGATTGTCGAGAAACCCTGTCCTTTTAAAGGATCAGGGTTTCTCTGTATTTCCAAAGTAACTAAGTTAAGAAAAATATGAGGGGGCTACCCC
>NZ_JAGGKI010000020.1 GCF_017873605.1 Paenibacillus lactis | reverse complement strand
CGATTGGGTATATGTCCCCGGTGCGTTTTGAGCAGTGCTATTACGAGTGTATAGCTTAGCTTAGAGGTGTCTACTTTCTTGACAGAAGAGCATTTAAGGACTTGTTGCTCGAATTTCCGCCTCAGATCCCTGAGCAAGTCCCTTTTAAGGACTTACTACTCGAAATTCCGCCTCAGATCCCTGAGCAAGTCCCTTTTTAGGACTTGCTACTCGAATTTCCGCCTCAGGTCCCCGAGCAAGTCCCTTTTAAGGACTTGTTACTCGAAATATTACCCCAGTTAGCCAAACAAGTCCCTTTTGAGGACTTGTTGTACGTTCCCACACACTACATATCAGTCCTAACCACACTGCCTGGCACCCTCCACAGCCACTGCCAAGAGCCCTCACTAACCACGCGGCTAAGCGCCCTCCACAGCCACACTGCCTAGATGCCCTCCCTAACAGGCTCAGGCACGCTCTAACGGGAGCACGCGATACGTCTCTCCCTTGACCGTGTCGAAGGAGCAGCGCTCGCCCGAAGCCGCAGCTGATCCGTCCTCACGCTGCACCCGCACCGGGATCCCGCAGCTGACGCTGCAAGGCTGCCCATGGGTTGACGTGATCGACGCCGATGCCAATGCGCCGTCCTTCCACTCCATGTCAATCAGGAAGCCGCCCCGCGCCTTCAAGCCGCGGACGGCACCCGAGGACCATGCAGCCGGCAGCGCGGGCAGCAGCACAATCTCGCCCAGATGGCTCTGCAGCAGCATTTCGGCGAGGCCGGCAGCTCCGCCGAAATTGGCGTCGATCTGGAACGGCGGATGATCGCCGAACAGGTTCGGGTGAACCGAACGGGTTAGTAAAGTCCGCACGTATTGATAAGCCAGCTCCGGCTGCTGCAGCCTTGCGAACAGATTGATGAGCCACACACAGCTCCAGCCCGTATGTCCGCCTCCGCTCCGGATTCGGGACATGAGCGACTGCAGGGCAGCTTCCGCCAACTCGGGCGTATCCCGCAGATTGATATCGGTGCCGGGATACAGGCCGTACAGATGCGATACGTGCCGATGGCCCGGTTCCGCCTCCGCAAAAGGCTTGCTCCACTCCATCAGCCGCCCGTCATCATCGATTTGATATGGAAGGAGCCGCTCCAGCGCGCTCCGCAGCTCTTCCTGCAGCTCCCGGTCGATCTCCAGCAGCTCGGAGGCTTCAAGGCAATGACGGAACAGTTCGCGAATCAGCGCCATATCCATCGTGGACCCTGCCGATACGCTGCACGGCACGCCTTCCTTCGTCAAGAACTGATTCTCCGGCGATGTCGACGGGCTGGTAACCAGATGTCCCTCACCGTTTTCGATCAGCCAATCCAGGCAAAATAGCGCCGCCTCCCGCATGAGAGGATAAGCCGTGTTCCTTAAGTACTCCGGATCCGGGTTGAATACATAGTGCTCCCATAGATGGCGGCACAACCAAGGGCCGGCCATCGGCCAAAACGCCCACATGGCCCTTCCATTGCTTGGATTAGCCATTCGCCATAGGTCAACATTATGATGTGCGGCCCATCCCCGGGCATTGTAATGAATTTTGGCCGTCCGTGCTCCGCTGACGGCTAGCTCCCGGACCATTTGGATCAGCGGTTCATGACATTCGCTCAGATTGCCCGTCTCCGCTGCCCAGTAGTTCATCTCCGTATTGATATTGGTCGTATAATTGCTGTTCCAAGGCGGCTGAACATGAGGGTTCCACAGCCCTTGGAGATGCGCCGGCTGGGTTCCGGGGCGGGAGCTTGCCATCAGCAAATATCGCCCGTATTGGAACATCAGCGCCTCCAGCGATGGATCCTCCTGACCTCCGGCGTAAGCCGCCAGGCGCTGATCCGTCGGGATCGCCTCCATCCGGGCACGATGCTCGGCATCGCCCAGCTCCACCGCCACCCGTCCGAAGAGCGCCCAATGCTCCTCCGTATGCCGCAAACGCAAGGCTTCGTCATCGTACCCGGCAGCGGCTTCAAGACGGGCGCTGCACAGCCTTGCCGGATCGCTCCCCTTAGCCCCCGGCATGACGTCAAAGCCTTCGAAGTCCGTGGCTGCCGCAACATGCAGCGTCACGGCACTGGCACCGGTAACCGTCAAGACATCGCCGTTTATGCCGATGCGGCCCCCATCCGCCCGGACCGCGACCTGCATTTCATATCGGAGCCCACTTCCTTCCTCGTATAATACCGATTGGGGGTGGTCACCTCGGTAGTTATCCGCGATGTGCGTCGGCGCATGTCCGAACAGCCGCATAACGCCGCCGGGCGTAATTTCAGTCTCATATCTCAGAGGCGACTGCAGCTTCAGCTTCAGATGAATGCTCCCTTCGGCACTGCCCGTATACCGGATCACCGCGATCTGGTCCGCCGCGCTGATAAACATCTCCCTTTGAAAGTGCTCACCTCGCCCGGTCCGAAACACTACCGAAGCAACCCCATTGCCCAGATCCAGCTCGCGCCGGTAATTCGACTGCCAGTCATCGATCCCCGTTTGTTCGATCAGCAGGTCCCCGAGCGGTAAAAAGGCTTCCGTATTCCGGCCAACCATCCGTTCCTCAATCAGCTTCTCGGCCTCCGCATATTTCTCGGAAGCGATCAATTCCCTGGCCGCTTGCAAATAACGAAGCGCCTCGTAATTGTTCGTATCCCTCGGGAATCCGGACCAGAGTGTATCCTCATTCCATTGAATACGCTCCTCCTGAATGCCCCCGAACACCATTGCGCCAAGGCGTCCGTTCCCTAGAGGAAGCGCCTCTTCCCATACGGAAGCCGGCTTGTCGTACCATAGCTTATAGGATCTGCTCGGATTCGTTTCCAGCTTGATCTCCTCCTTTTCGCGTAACGTGCATCATCTCATAGTCGTCGATTTGCCATTGTGCGCCAAGCGAGTTCTTGTTCTCCTAATGATTTCTTCTTGATTGTATTTCTCCATTTTGAGGGCAGACCCTCCCATTTGCGAACCTGTTACTGAAAAATATTAAATGTCCTGCGCCGAGGTTGGTCCCCGAAATAAGAAGGGGCCTGCACGAGGCCGGCCCCTTCTTGAACTTTAGCTGTTCCACAGCTCGACGCGCTGACGCACAAGCTCGGTATATTCCTTCTCCATTTTTTCCGCTCCGGCATCGTTCAGTTCCTTGATGAACTGATCATACAGCTGATCGAATTTCGCCGGATCGGCCAGAATGATTTCCGGAATGCGCTTGCGTGTAATCTCTTCCACTTTTTTGTACGTAATATTAATGTTGGAGTCGCTTGGCACCGGAATGTTGTAAGCTACGCCCCACGGCTTCACAGGGAATTCTTCCTTCTTCGGCCACAGGTCCTTCCACATTTCAACGCCGTAAGCCTTCAGCGTTTCCTTGGCGGATGGCGTGTAGTTCTCCTTGATCGTTTCCGGGAAGTTCGTCGTATAGTAGTTGCCCGTCGAATCCTTCACGCCGTCGCCATAGCGCGGGAAGATGGCGTTATACAAACCGATGCCCGTTTCTTTAGTGAAGTTGGCATTGTCATAGGTTTTGCGCTCCTGGACCTCTTCCGGAATGACGCGCTTGCCGTCCACGACGTTATAATGCTCGCCCTCAATACCCCAATTCATCAAAATTTGCCCTTCCTCGGAAGCCAGGTAATCCAGGAACTTGATAATCCGAACCGGATCCTTCGCGGAAGACGTGATGCCTACACCCCATCCGGCGACATAACCGGTATCCTGGAACGTTGCATCCTTCGTCGATTCATCCAGCTGGATCGGGAATCTCGCATAGGTGCGGTTCTCCTTGCCGGCGGATCTCAGCGCGTTCGTTGCATTGCCGAAGCCCCACTCCTGGTCAATCACGCCGAGCACGCGGCCGGAGGAAATCTTCGCTTCATATTGGTCCGTCTTCTGAACGAACGTTTCTTTATCCAAAAGGCCCGAAGCATTCATATGGTTCAGCCAGCGGAAGTACTCTTTCTCTTCCGGACGCTTGTAGTGCAATTTAGCTTCCGTCGTCTCCGGATCGATGTAGTATTCACCGTCATCGGATACGCCGGTTGCGATAAACGCCGGGTTCGTCACGGAGATCATGATTCTCCATCCGTCCGCATTCAGCGTCAGCGGAATCGTTGGCTGGCCGTCAATGGTCGGATGCTTCTCATAGTACTCTTTCAGTGCATTCTCGTAGTCCTTCACCGTCTTGAGCTCAGGATATCCAAGCTCCTTCAGCACTTCATGCTGAATCTGGAACGTGCCTCCGGCATCAAGCGCTTCATGATCCACCGCTGCAAGCGTCGGCAGAACATAGATGGCTTCGTCCTCGTTGCTCCACTTCAGACGGCTCATGTAATCGCCGTACACCTTCTTGATGTTCGGCGCATGCTCCTCGATCAGATCCGTCAGATCAATAAAAGCGCCAGCATCCACGAACAGGTTAGCGTCACCCTTAGCAAACACCAGGTCCGGATACTCACCGCTCGCGACCATCAGCGGCAGCTTCTGGTTGGAGCCGTCAACTGCATATTCGGCTTGAATCGTAACACCGGTTTTCTCGGTCAACTTCTTGCCGACGGCATCCTGCATGTTCACCCAGTTTGCATTGGAGTCCGCGCTGTAATAGGTCATCGTCATCGGCTCCAGCTTCTCTTCCTGCTGGGCATCCGTTCCGCCGTTTTCTTTTTGTCCGCCGTTTGCGCTATTGCCGCTGTCACCGCCGCATGCTGCAAGAACGAACGTTGCCATCATCATGACCGCTAACAGCAACGATATTCTCTTCTTCTGTTTCATTGCTTTACCCCCTAATCTAAAGTGTAAATAATCTATCGTTTAACAGGCATAAGGGCCTGCTTGATAGCTGTAAGCCATCAGCTTTTTACTGCGCCAAGCGTCATGCCCTTCACGAAGTAACGCTGCAGGAACGGGTAGACGATCAGGATCGGAACCGTGACCACAATCGTAATGGCCATCTTAATCGATTCCGGAGATACCTGTTTCACGATCTCGGCCATGTTCTGGCCGGTCATCATGCCGCTTTGCTGACCCTGCGTGCTCTGCAGCACCTTCATCAGCTCGAATTGAAGCGTTGTCAGATGAGGCGCGGAGCCGTTGTACAGATACGTATCGAACCAGGAGTTCCACTGCCCGACGGCCAGAAACAGCGCAATCGTTGCGAGCACGGGCTTGCACAGCGGAAGGATAATCCGGTAATAAATCGTAAAATCATTGGCGCCGTCCAGCTTGGCCGATTCCTGCAAGGAATACGGCAGGCCGTCGATGAATGACCGGATGACGAACACGTTGAACGCGCTTACCATTCCCGGAATGATGTAGACCAGGAACGTATTCATCATGTTCAGATCCCGGATCAGGATAAATACCGGTATCATGCCGCCCGAGAAATACATCGTCAGCGCAAGAAAAGTCGACATGAACTTTCTGCCCTGAAAATCGACCCGGCTCAGCACATAACCGAGCATCGTGCCGCTAAGCAGGCCGAGCAGCGTTCCCGCCAGCGTCCGAAGGACCGTAATTTTCGCTCCGGTGAGCAGTCCTTCGTATTGAAAAATCTGTACGTAATTTTCGAAAGTGAATTGACGGGGCCATATCGTAATTCCTCCGCGAACCGTATCGACGGAGTCGTTCAAGGAAATGGCCAGTACGTTTAAAAAAGGATATAAGGTCACGATCATGACAAGCGTCATAAACGTGTAGTTCACAATATCAAACACCCGGTCGGAGAGCGAGGGCTTGAATGCTGCTTTGGTACGTGCCATGCGGGTCCCTCCTCCTTACATAATCGATTGCTTGGTAAATTTTTTGAAAACGCCGTTCGCGATGAGCAGCAGGATGATGCTGACGATCGAGTTGAACATCCCGATGGCCGTACCGAAGGAAAAGCGTCCCATGCCAAGCCCGTAATTCAATGCATAGAGATCCAGGACCTGGGAGTAATCCACCACCAGCGGGTTGCCGAGCAGGAACTGCTTCTCGAAGCCGATGCTGATCAGATGTCCGATCGACATGATCAGCAGGATCGCAATCGTCGGCGCAATGCTTGGAATCGTAATATGCCAAATCTGACGGATGCGGCTTGCGCCGTCGACCTTGGCGGCCTCAAACTGCTCTTGGTCGATGCCTGAAATCGCTGCCAAATAGATGATCGCGTTCCAGCCCATTTCCTTCCACAGATCCGAGCCGGTTACGATATACCAGAACCAGCTTCCCTGCGCCATGAACTGAATCGGCTGGTCGATGATGCCGAGCCACAACAGCAGCTGATTGACAGCGCCTCCATCAACGGACAGCATTTTGGTCACGATCCCGGCTACAACGACCCAGGATACGAAATGGGGAAGATACGAAATCGTCTGAACCGTCCGTTTAAAAACGCTTCCACGAAGCTCATTGAGAAGCACAGCGAACAGGATCGGAATCGTGAAGCCGACGATCAGCCCCATAAAGCTCATAGCCAGCGTATTTCGCAAAACCAGATAAAACTTTTCATCCGTAAACAGGGCCACAAAGTGATCGAACCCGACCCATTTTTGCTCAAATACGCTTCTGCCCGGCCTGTAACTTTGGAACGCCATGAGCCAGCCCCATATCGGCAAATAACTGAAGATGAACACGACAATGATGAAGGGCAGCGACATGCCGTACAGTATTTTCTGCTCCTTGAAAGTGGCCCAAAAGCCTTTCTTTTTCTTCTTTCTGGTGGCAGGTTGGACGCTGCCTTCTCTCTCTGTTACCGCTTTCAAGCCAACCCCTCCTCTCTTGTATACCCTGATGATAAACGAAGCCGCAGGAAGGGGGTACCCAAAGGATTCGTGCAAAAATCATATAAAAATTAGACATTGTTCCTCCCGATCCCGGCCATGTCCTATGGGGAGGGACAAACAAAAATAGACGCGCACCATAGACGCGTCTTCGGGCAGAATCAAGGCAGCCCTTACCTGCGGAAGCGAAAAGCACCGGAACAAGCCTTGGCATCAAGCTGCAGCCGGCTATCCCGTCCGAGGCATCCGCCGTGACGTGAGATAACACACTGCTCCCTTAAAGCTCCAGCTCTTTGCGATAATTCGACGGCGAGGTTCCAACATATTTTTTAAACTTGCTGTGGAAGTAATCCACGTTGGTATACCCTACCTTCTCCGCAACCTGGTACACCTTCATCCCCTGTTTCAGAAAATCCTTGGCCTTGTCGATTCGGACCTTATCCAGATACGTGTTAAAGTATTCACCTGTTGTATTTTTGAACATTTTGCCCAAGTAAGCGCTGTTGTAATTGAATACCGAGGCCAAGGTTTCCAGCTTAATATTGTCGCTGTAATTTCGTTGGATCAGGTCCAGTATGCGCTTCATCTCCTGATCCCGCCCCCCTCTGCCCGCCTGCCACACCAGCTCCTCCAGGAATTGGGCGGAGTGCCGGCACAGATCAAATACGGTCCGTTGGCGGAAGATTGCAGCTATCCGGTCCGAGTATTCCTTCGTTCGCGATTGCAGCTCGGTATGATGCAGCGTCAGCTTGTTATGCACGCTGGTCAGCAGCTCGACGAAAGCGCTCTTCATGTCCCCTTCGGTGTATTGATCCCGGATCATGCCCAAGGCGGCGGAGCGGAGCAGCTTCTGCTGAATGTCCGCGTTGCCGACATCCACTGCGTAATACAGCTGCTCCATGAACGGACCGGGCTCATACCCTTCCGATGGCTCAGCCCCGTTCTCGCCGCCGAAAGGCACCGACTCCGGGTATAGCAGCTCGCCAGGGGCATAGAAGAATCGCCGCCGCAGCAGCTTCTTGGCCGCATGGTAGGACTTGACGGTATCGGCGGCCTCCCGCACAGGCTGCCCCATGGCGGCCGTAATAGCGGCTCCGGCCGCGCTTGCTGCCGTCTCGAGCCGGTCCTGCAGCTCTTTCCTTCCGGAGGCGGACAGCACCGGTACCGGCATAAGCAGACCGAGGAAGCCATGCAACGAAAATACGATGCCGCTGCCCTCCCTCTCGAAGGCTTCCACCAGCTTTTCCTTCAGGAGGCGATCCGGTTCATCGCTCGATTCATCGGAGCCGTGAACATAAACAAGTGCAACCTGATAATGGTCCCAAGCAAGTCCCAGCTGCTCGGCCAGCTGGCGGGATGCCGCATCCACTCCCGCCTCCTGTTCCTGCCGGAGCCAGGATTGAATGAGCTGCTCGCGGCTGATTTCCGAGGCGGCCTGATTCAGCGCCATCCACTGACGCTCCTGCTCGATCGTTTCCTTCATCTGCATCAGGTAAGCGGACAGCTCATCCTCATCTACCGGCTTGAGCAAATATCCGTCAACCCGATGGGAGATAGCCCGCTTGGCATAATCGAAATCGGCGTAACCGCTGAGGATCAGAAGATGAATCGCCGGATCGACGGAGCGGACCGCCTCGATCAGCTGCAGACCGTCCATGCCCGGCATGCGAATGTCCACAAGCATGACGTCCGGCGCATAACGCTTGTGCTTCTCAAGCGCTTCGTTTCCGTTGGCAGCTGTGTCCACGACCTCGTACCCCAGCTCGCTCCAAGGCACGATACTCTTCAAACCTTCACGCAGTTTAGGCTCATCATCCACGATCAGCACTTTAATCATCGATTTCTCCTCCTGTCGGAATACTGAATTCTATACGGGTGCCCTCTCCCGGCTCGCTATAAATGGCCAAGCCGGATTCGGGGCCATAAGTCAGCTGGAGTCTGACATGCACGTTGCGCAAGCCGATTCGACCGCCCTCATGCTCGTCGGATTCATTCAGGAAGCTGTGTATCATCTCGAGCCGTTCCGGAGTAATGCCTGCCCCGTTATCCTCGGTTACGACGAGAATCATGCCACGCTGGGCTGTAACCCTAACCCGGATAAACGTGCCGTCTTCCTTGTGGTCCATGCCGTGAATGACGGCATTTTCAACGAGAGGCTGGATAATCAGCGGAGGGATCCTGACCGGCTCGGCATCCGGATCCACCTCCAGCTCATATTTCAACCGGTCTTCATATCGAAATTTCTGAACGTCCAGATAGCATCGCACCATCTCGATTTCGTCCTTGATCGTCGTCTTTCCGCTTCCGACCTCAAGATTGCTGCGCATCATCTTCCCGAGCAGCCGGACGATTCGGGCGATCTCGCGCTCGCCCTTCAAATGGGCCTCCATCCGTATCGCTTCCAAGGCATTGAACAGGAAATGGGGATTGATCTGACTGGCCATCATTTTAAACTTGATTTCACTTTGCTTCTGCTCCAAGCGCCGCTTCTGCAAATTGGATTCCTGCACTTCGTTCATCAGCTCATTAATGCTTCCGACCATGGAGTTGAACTGGCGGGACAATTGCCCGATCTCGTCTTTGCCGTCAATCTCCATCGCCACGGCAAGGTTGCCCGTCCCTACCTTTGTAATATGCTTGCTAAGCCTTAGCAGGCGGTTTGAAATGAGCGAGGAGAAGCTGTAGATCAGCAGGACGGCCAGCACCAGGCTAATGATGATGACCGTCATCACCAGCCGGTTAATCCGGTTCGCTTCGGCTACGATGCTGTCGATGGAGAAGATCGAGATAATTCTTAGGCTGTTCTGCCCCATCTCCGGATTCAGCGGTTCAATGAGCACCTTGGATGCTTCACGATCAATGACCGCCTCGTAGGACCCGCTCGGTTGATAAACCGCGCCGGAATCATCATGGATTTCGGACAGCGTCCTGCCGTAAAGATCCGGGCGGTTGGCAGCAACGATATTGTTCTTGCTGTCCGCTATGATCGTGTAGAACGATTCCTGATTCAGAATCGTATTCAGCATGCCCGTGTTGACGTTGATAACCAGCACGCCGCGGTTGTCTTTGCTCCCCAGGTCCACTCCCTTGATCAGGCTGAGGTAGTGCTTCCCGTCACGCTCATCAACAATATAATCCCAGTGAATGACGCCGATATTTTCCTGGGCCCGGACGTACCATTCCGCCTGCCGGATCTCTTCTTCCGGATAGATGAATTCCCAGTTGTTCAGCATGGTCTGGTTCTCGCTGTAAAAGCGAATGTTGGAGATCTCTTTATACATCTGCTTCGCCTGCTGAAGATCCGGATAAGCACGATAGGCGACAAACACATCGTATACGCTTTCATATTGGCGGTTGGCCAGGTTTTTGAGCCGCTCATCATATGAAAGCCGGTAGGATAGATCATCCGACACGTTAAGCACCTCTGTCGACCGCTTCTTCACCCGGTCCACGTTCTGGTACGCTTGCTCCAAGGCATTGTTAAATGCAAACTTACGGAGCTCTCCCGTCAGGAAAATGCTGACGATTGAAACCGGAACAAATACGACCACGACAAAGGATAAAATCAATTTCGTTCGGATTTTCATATCATTCATCAGTTGAATGAAATACGATAACATCGAATGGTTTTCGCTCCTGTCTTACATAGACGTCGGCAGATCCGAGGAAACGGTTACAAATAATTGCCGATGGTGGCCCAAACTCCCTGCCGCTCCCCAATTATATCAGGATAAACACCCCTTCTTGATCAACCAAAAGATGGAAGAAGCCCGACTCCAGCACAGGGCTGGTCCGGGCTCACCTTCCTTATTAACAAGCAGCCAATCTTGCGCTTCCGAAAACTATCCTTTCAACTGAACGGCGAATTCCGCTTTCCGGCCCCCGGCCACGTCAATCCGGCCTTCCGCCAGAGTCGCCCCTTCTCCGTCTACGGAGACAGCTTCGCCCGTGCCGTACAGCTTCACGGAGAACGGCTTGCCGCTGCCTTCGGATGTCAGGCTAATCCGGTTTCCAACACGGACAGCGCGTACGGACAGTTCAATCTGACCTTCCATGTTGCGTACCGTTACCGATGCCTCTTGGCCATCTTCCAAGGCATACAGCCCCAGCTCCACTCCGTCTGCATAGTCATAATCCGGCCGGTTGTCGTTAGCGCCCAGCGCCAGGAAAGAGTTGCCCCGTACAAAGAGCGGCAGACTGAGGAAATCATAGGTCTCCTTGCGCCATGAACCGCCTTCCACCGTTTCGCCGGTCAGCAGATGCGTCCAGCGCCCGTGCGGAAGATAATACGATACTTCTCCCTTCTCGCTGAAGACCGGAGCAACCAGCAGCGAGTCGCCAAGCATATATTGACGGTCCAGCATTTCGACGGCCGGGTCTTCAGGGAATTCCAGGAACATGGCCCGCATGCTCGGAATCCCGTGCTCCGAGGCTTGAACCGCTGTATTGAACAGATACGGCATTAGACGGCTCTTCAGCTTCGTGAAGAAGCGCGTAACATCGACGGCCTCTTCGTCGTATGCCCAAGGCACCCGGTAGGACGTGCTGCCGTGCAGGCGGCTGTGGCTCGACAGGAGACCGAACGCCAACCAGCGCTTGAACACATGGGCCGGCGCCGTATTCTCGAAGCCGCCGATATCATGGCTCCAGAAGCCGAAGCCGCCTAGGCCGAGCGACAAGCCGCCGCGAAGGCTCTCCGCCATGGATTCGTAATCGGCGTAGCAATCGCCGCCCCAGTGAACCGGGAACTGCTGTCCGCCAACCGTAGCGGAACGCGCGAATACGGCCGCTTGATTTTTCCCGAATTTCTCCACAAGCACTTCGAATACCACTTTGTTGTAGAGCTGGGTGTAATAATTGTGCATTTTATGCGGATCGGATCCGTCGAAATATACGACATCGGTTGGAATCCGCTCGCCGAAATCCGTTTTGAAGCTGTCCACGCCCATGTCCGCCAGCTCGCGGAGATATCCTGCATACCATTCGCATGCATCCGGATTCGTGAAATCCACAAGCGCCATCCCCGGCTGCCACAGATTCCACTGCCACACGTCGCCGTTAGGCTTCTTCACGAGATATCCCTTCTCCCGTCCTTCCTCAAAAAGGCGCGAGCGCTGGGCGATATACGGGTTGATCCATACGCAAATTTTCAGGCCCTTCTCTTTCAGGCGCTTCAGCATGCCTTCCGGATCCGGGAATACTTCCTCATCCCATTGGAAATCGGTCCAATTCAGCCCCTTCATCCAGAAGCAGTCGAAATGGAAGACGTGCAAAGGAATGTCGCGCTCCAGCATCCCGTCCACGAATGAATTGACCGTAGCTTCGTCATATTGTGTCGTGAACGAGGTTGAGAGCCACAAGCCGAAGGTCCAGGCCGGAGGCAGCGCCGGCTTGCCTGTCAGATTCGTATATTTATCGAGCACGCCTTTCGGATCGGGACCATCGATGATGAAGTACTCCAGCGACTCGCCTTGAACGCTGAACTGCACCTTCTTCACCTTCTCGGAGGCCACCTCGAAGGAGACGAGATCCGGCTGATTCACGAATACGCCGTAGCCTTTGTTCGTGATGTAGAACGGGATGTTTTTATAAGCCTGCTCGGAGCTTGTGCCCCCGTCCTGATTCCAGATGTCGACGGTTTGGCCGTTCTTCACGAAGGACGTGAAGCGCTCGCCAAGCCCATATACCCATTCGCCTACGCCAAGATCCAGCTCCTCGCGCATGTAGGTCTGTCCGCCGTCCTCAACGATGTGGGCGATCGATTTGAAGCCGCTGCCCGTGATACGCTCGTCTCCACGATAGAAATGAACCGACCACTGCGGGCCTTTCTTGATGACGACACTCAAATTTCCGCTGCGAAGCACAGCCTCCTCGTCATTCTCCTCAATAACTGCATGGCTGCCTTCTTCCTTATACAGCTCGAATGCCGGTCCAAGGTCGCGTACGCCTGCATAATGAACAAGCTTGACGCCGATCACGCCCGGAGCCGGAGAATGGAACTGCACGGTAATGAGCTGCGCGTTGATAGTTGCTCCTCTGCCTGGAATCGGGGCTGTCGAGGCGTACGCTGTGAGCGTGTTGCCTTTCACTGCAAAATCATAGGCCTGTACCGCTCCTGCAATCGAGAAGCCTTCACGTACCAGCCAGTTGCCGTCCGTAAATTTCATGATAGGAACCGCCTTTCTATATTCTGAAAATTGATTATTGGGTTGAAAGCGTTATAATATCATTATACTGATATATTTTTAATGGAACTATCAATATTCGGTCATTTTATAGCACAATCTTGACGTTTAGATGCAACCCATTCATTTCCTGAAAAGCCCGAAGGAGGATTCAAGCATGGATCAAACGCTGCACCGGTCCCTCAAAGAAAGCAAGGCTCATGGCAGCGAACGCTTTCCGTTCGGGATTTACTGGTACCAATTTGCCCCGGGGGCTCATGTTGTAGACTCCCACTGGCATACGGAATCCGAAATCTTCTATTGCATCGAAGGCGAGGTGTTGTTCCAAATCAACGATACCGAATATGTTCCGGTTCGCGCTGGCGAAGCCCTGTTTATCGACGGCTCCGATATCCATACCGGCCACGCCCGAGGGGATCAAGGCTGCAGCTTCTGTGCCATGGTATTCGATTTCGGCATGCTCGCAAGCGCCCAGTACGATGCGCTCCAGGAAGGCATGATCGTTCCCTTTCAGGAACGGAAGGCCACCTTTCCTAGGCTGATTACCTCCGAGACGGATGGTGCGCTACTCCAGCATATCAAGGACATGATCGCCTTATCCAAACAGCCGCCGCCCGGTTATGAAGCCGCAATCAAAGGCCATCTGTACCTTATGCTCCATCACGCCGCCGCATCCGGCAGGCTGGTGAACCGCAGCCGTTCCGATGCGGCCGATACATCAAGAACCGAGCGGCTGAAGAAGGTGATCGTCTATATTCAAAACAACTACCATCGCCCGATTCGAATCAGCGAGCTGGCCGACCTGATCCCGATGAGCGAGGGTCAATTCTGCCGCTTCTTCAAATCGATGACCGGTCAGACGCCGGTAGATTATATGAACTCCTATCGGGTGCGGCAGGCAGCGGAGCTGCTGCGTCAGCCGGAACATAAAATATCCGACATCGCACTCGATGTCGGATTCGGGCATATCAGCTATTTTGTTCGGGTATTCCGCAAAATCATGAACTGCACGCCTTCAGAATATCGCAAAAACTTATAATTTCGGGGGTACTGGCTCTGCCCTCGTTCTTAATATATTTCACCAGCGTCTCTACATTATAATAAGCAGTGGCGATATTGTTCTGGCTGTTCATCTGCTCGGGGTCTTATTTATATCGTGCTCGTCGCCGGCTTCGGCTTCAGGGCCGCCTGTTCGGAGCCCTAGGGATCTGCATTCCCATATTGATCGGAACCGTTATACATAGTCTCCCGTAAGATTCGTATCCTTTGCGGGGATCGCAGCAGATAACGCCAACGAAGGACAACAAAATGGTCAACAACCAGCGAACAAGCAAAACACGCCGTTTAAAGCGAGAGTCTCGCTCTAGAACAGCGTTCCTAATATATTGGTGACCGATTATTGCCGGACCTCCCTATGGATCCGGACAAACGGACAGCGAATCGGAGACTCGGCGCTGTCGTCAAGGAAATATTGCTTCCATTCGTAATTGTCTTCTTGTCCGTACAAATTCAAATCCGGGTGCGGCGGCACGGCATCATACGCCTCTAGGCGTTCCCTGATCAGCTTCTTGGTCCGCTGAGCCTGCCGGGCTTTGGCGTTGAATTGCCGCAAAACCCAGCGCGGCGTGAACGCAAGCATCATGCAAGGAAAATGCCGGCTCCTGCGCTTCTCATGCGCCGGCGTCCCGCAGTAAACGAAATACGGCTCGCCGCCATAACAAAATTCCCATAAGTGATGTGACGGCTCATCCGGTATGGACTCGGGCCATGGCTGCGGGTCATACGCTGTTGCCCGGCTCAGCAGAGCCCAGAACAGCCTCTCGTAATATTCGACGCCATTGCGGCCGTCCCCATCCTTTCCGGTATGGATCATAACCACCAGCGATGTATAGTTTCCGTATTCTCTTGAATGGAGCCCATACTCATGAAGCAGTGAAGCTAATTCACCGGATGCTTCCTCGATTGAATACCTGCTAAGGTTGAGAAAGCCGTATCGGAAATGCTTCAAAGCATGGCCCTGAACGGCCGGAATACAAGGGAATTTGGCGGTCTTATCCGTCATTTTCGCTATCAGGCTGTCAGCGGCTTCAAGCTGCCAGGCCTCCGGCAGATGAAACAAGGCATCCGTATCCAGCAGTGTTGTCCGTGTGCTCATTACCAGTCCCTCCCCTTTCTTCAGCATATAGGGGGGAACAAAAATAGGTGACTGTACCAGCCAAAATTAACATGATTTTAGAAAACCGTTTCACGAAGCTTGAACTTTCTGATATCTTAAGTAGAGAAGAAAATTACCATTCCAGGCTTACGCCTTAATTACCATAGAGAGGATTCTTTCACATTATGTCTAAACCCCTGCTAAACGATCAGATTCAAAATGCCAAGCCGGCCAAAAAGCCGAGGCCTACCGCACCGCCCGTTCGACTGTTCGCGCTAGGAGGGCTTGGGGAAATCGGCAAAAATATGTATGGCGTCGAGTTCAAAAACGAAATCATCCTCATTGATGCCGGCCTGAAATTTCCCGATGCCGAAATGAGCGGTGTCGACTACATTATTCCGGATATCCGGTATTTGATTGAAAACAAGCATAAAATTAAGGGTCTGTTCCTGACGCATGGCCATGAGGACCATATCGGGGCTATCCCTTATGTGCTTCGTCAAATTCAGATGCCGATATTCGGAGGCCCTTTGACCATCGGATTGGTCCGTGCCAAGCTTGAAGAGCATCGACTGCTGGATCAAAGTGATCTGCGGCTCTTCCATGAGGACGAGACCATCTCTTTCAAGCATCTGTCCGTTCATTTCTTCCGGACAACCCACAGCATTCCGGACGCCTTTGGCATCGTTGTCGAAACTCCATACGGTCCTGTTGTACATACCGGGGATTTCAAATTCGATTTCACGCCGGAGGATAAGCCCGCCGATCTTCATAAAATATTAAAGCTTGGCGCACGCGGCGTACTCGCGCTGATGGCGGACAGCACAAACAGCGAACGCGACGGCTTTACGCCTTCGGAGCGTACGGTAGGCGACTCCATTCTCCGCCTGTTCCATGAGTGTCCCGGACGGATCCTGTTTGCCACATTTGCCTCCAACGTCCACCGGCTGCAGCAAGTTGTGGAGGCTGCCATCCGAACCAAACGGAAAATTGCCATCGTCGGACGCAGCATGGAGAAGGTATTCGTCATCGGGCAGGAGCTCGGTTATATTCGCATGCCTGAAGGCATGCTGATTGACGTCAAGGCAGTCAACCGTTACCGTGACGACCAGGTGCTGATTATCTGCACCGGAAGCCAAGGCGAACCCAATGCGGCTCTTACGCGCATCGCTTCCGGGGCGCACCGGTCCATTCAAATTCATCCGAACGATACGGTCATCTTCTCGTCCTCGCCGATTCCGGGGAATACCCAGAACGTGAACCGCAGCATCGATCTGTTGATGCGTGCCGGCGCGGAGGTTAAATACGGCTCGATTCTTGACATTCACACATCCGGGCACGGCTGCCGGGAGGATCTGAAGCTGATGATCAGCAGCCTGCGCCCTAAATATTTTGTGCCGATCCATGGAGAGTACCGGATGCTGCTGAATCACCGGCATCTGGCCACTCAGGTTGGGGTTCCGGACAGCAGCGTCTACTTGCTGAATATCGGCAATACGCTGTCGATCTACCGCAATTATGCAAAGAAAGGGCGCAACATTCCTTCGGGGGATATCTACATTAATAACGGCGAACTGCGCAAGCATGAGAAGGAGCTGCTTGAGGAACGGGTGCAGCTGGCCCATGACGGGGTTGTGATCGTTGCGATCACCATTAATCCGGAAACACGGAAGCTCCTGTCCGGCCCGGAGCTGATTACCCGCGGCTTTGTGTATATGCAGGACTCCAAGCCGCTGCTGCGTCGAGCCGAAGCAATGCTCCGCAAGCAGCTGAACAAAGCCGGAGAGCAGCGTGAATATAACCGCGCGGTCTGGGAGCAGATGACGAACACGGCCCTTAACCGTTATTTCAAACGGGAGCTGGGACGAAGCCCATATATTATGCCGTCAATAATGGAAGTATAATTGTAGAATATAGACCCAGAGTACAATTCCATCCATCCGGCTCAAACGAACCAAGGGGCATTCCGAAGGTCTTCAGACCTGATCGGAATGCCCCTTGTGCTCGTTTAATGGCCAACTGCCGATTTTATCGCATACCGGCTGGAGAAGGCTTCAGAGTCCCTGCACTTACTCATCCGCCAGCTCCAGCCCCTTGGTCTCTTTCCCCAGCAGGAGCACTCCCAGCGCCCCAATCAAAATCGTCACAAAGAACATGACAAAAATCAATTCGATACGGGTTCCCTGCTGCTTCAAAACGCCAACAAGCAGCGGTGCAATAACGCCGCCAATCCGGCCGAAGGAGGTCGCAAGCCCTACGCCGGTCGAACGAACCTTCGTCGGGTAAAGCTCCGGACTGTATGCGTACAATCCGCCCCATGCTCCGAGATTAAAGAAGGACAGGCAGATGCCCGCAGCCAGAAGCGAAGCCTCGGTATTCGCGTAACCGAACCAGATCGCGCTGATGGCCGTAAAGACCAAATACGTGACCAGCACGAATTTCCGCCCGAACCTTTCGATAAAGTAAGCGGCCGTAAAATAGCCCGGCAATTGAGCCAGCGTCATAATCAGCACGTACTGGAAGCTTTTGACCAGACTGAAGCCCTTGTCTACCATGACCGTCGGGAGCCACAGGAACATGCCGTAATAGGAGAAGACCACCGTAAACCACAGCACCCACAGCATGATGCTCGTGCGCCGATGCTCGGTCGACCAAACCGAGGCTACGCGCTCTCCAAACGATAGCCTCCGGGCGCTCTTCTGCCGCATATACCGCGGCGAATCCTCGATTGCGCGGCGAAGGTACAGCGCGTAAATGGCCGGCAGCGCCCCAATGACAAAGGCCGTTCGCCATCCATAGTCCGGAATGACGAAATACGCAATCAATGCGGATAAGATCCACCCCGCAGCCCAGAAGCTCTCGAGCAGGACAACCGCTCTTCCCCGTTCACGGACCGGCATGCTTTCCGAAACGAGGGTGGAGGCCACCGGAAGCTCTCCCCCAAGACCGAACCCTGCGATAAAGCGCAGCAAGCACAGCATGATAAAGCCGGTGGCCAGTGCCGAAAGACCGCTCGCGATCGAGAAAATAAGCAGCGTCCAGAGTAAAATATTTTTGCGTCCGTATTTATCCGCTAGAAAACCGGCCATCGCCGCACCGAATACCATCCCGATCGACGTCGTGCTTGTCAATATCCCGACCTGCTGCGAGCTCAGCGACCATTCTGCGGCGAGGGCGGCGACAACAAACGAGATCATCCCCACATCCATGGCGTCAAACATCCAGCTGATGCCGGCGCTGAACAGGAGCTTACGCTGCTTCGGCTCCTTTAACAGCCCCATCCTTCCGTTACGCATGCTAAAACGCTCCTTTCTTAAGATATCAGACAGTATAAACTTCGCGGCGCCAGCTTTCTGATATCGCAAGAGAAACTACCGCTAAACGCGGTCTGTCTTCTTTGAATGTACGTCGATAGACGTTTTTCTTACCTTTTTATAATGTAGTGGATTGCTAGAACGGTAGCAAGACTTAATCGTTGTACCGATGCCAATTGCTGCAATGACACCCTTAAACAATTTTATATTGCCCCAAGAAAAGGATAATTTGGACATGGAGCGAATATATTGTTATCAGGCTTCCTATAAATGGTGACAATTCCAAAGCTAATCTAGTGAAATTGAGAGAAATTGGTTATTTTTGACTTGAACAGCTTTGCCTTTTCGTTTATTGTGAAAGAAAGCAAGTCACTTCATTTGGTGTGATTCGTTAGGAACGTTAACAAAGGAGTTATTTAAGTATGTACACGGAACAAGATATTTGGATTGTGCTTACAGGCACGGGCACCTGGTTTAGCAGAATGATCCAATATTTCACGAAAGCCCCGCTAAATCATGCATCCATCGCGTTTGACTCCGAATTACGCGAAGTGTACAGCTTCGGGCGGAAGAAAGCGAACAACCCCTTCAATGGCGGCCTCGTTCGTGAAAATCTCCGCGACCCCTTCTTCTATTCCTCTGCGTGTGCCGTCTACCGCTGTCGTGTCAGTCATGAGGATTACCAGAGGATGTACAATCTTGTTAAAGAAATGATGCGAAACCAGGATCGGTATAAATATAATCTGCTTGGACTGCTAGGCATTTTATTTCGGCTTCATATCGACCGCGACGATGCGTATTTCTGCTCCCACTTTGTCGCGAAGGTCTTCGAACAGGCCGGTCTTCGGCCGGTGAACAAGCCATGTCATTTGGTGACGCCTGAGGATTTCTCCAACTCTCCGCAGCTGACGGAAGTCTACCGGGGGCCGCTGCACGGGTATCTTACGATGGACACGGTTTCCCCTATGTCCTCACCGCCGACCTACACGCCGGTTACCACCAAAGGCATCAGCAAAATTTTCCGTATTGGCTAAACCGTGGGCTCCGCCCGCTGTCATCAACCATTGGCTTAAAGCTTCATGATCTCTGCAACGGACACAAAGAGCAGCCGGGCTTCTACCCCGGCTGCTCCTTTTGTATATCTGCAAGATCAAGCATTACGCAGACGGCGATTGATCCGTTACTTGCTCCAGAACCGGCTTTTCCACCGGATCGGCACTAGGTACAGCTTCCGCCTGCTGCTGCATTTTTCTACGCTTACGTCTTCGTTTGAAATAAATGCCAATCAATATTAAAGGAACCGCGATCAGGGCGATGTACAGGGATACATCCTTCACCATTCCTTCGGCTGCATTGCCATACAGGTAGAACAAAGTCCCCACGACATAAAATTTAGTCGCTCTACCCAAGGCCGCATAGGCCATCAGTCTCCAGAGCGGGAAGTTCAGACATCCGGACAAAATGGTAAATACCTTAAACGGGATCGGCGTAAACGAACCGATTAATATCGCAGCCTCGCCGTTTTTCTGAAACAGATTGGTTGCCGCGTCGATCCACTGTTTTTTCAAAATTTTATATAATACCGACTTCCCAAGCAGCTTTCCAATCGCGTACCCCAGCGGCGTTCCCAGCAGACATCCGATAAAGCCGTAAGTCGCTAGCCACAGCGCATCTTTCGGGTGAACAATACTCAAGGAAACCTGTAGAAAAAAGGCGGGAATCGGAAAAATCACAGCATCCGCAAATGAATGAATAAACAACCCTAAAGGACCAAAACTCCTTAAAAATTCCAAAATGTCCTGAAACATGTCTCAACCCCTATACATTTTTTCCTGCTTCTCTTTAGATCTGAATAAATTATAGCACATAATGATATGGGAAAGGACCCAGGCTGCTGTATACTTTTGCACGGCGCGAGTGAAAATGGTGCAAGCCTTTGCTCCTATCCAGTATATGCATCGAAGTCATATAACAACAAAAAAACCTTTCTTCCGGGGAAGAAAGGTTTAAGAAAATGCTCAAGCAGCCTGCGGCCGCTGGCCGAATCCAAAATGCATAAGCTTGCAGAAATTTGTGTTTTCTTTAATTCGCCGCTGTGCTGCGATGCGCGGAATGCCGGGTCGGTCCGACAAATTGATTAAGCGGAAAGCCGTTGCTTATCGCTTGGGTAATGAACGCTTTGGCCTGCTGCACAGCTTCACGGACCGTGAGGCCTTTAGCGAGCCCTGCCGTGATGGAGGCCGATGAGGTGCAGCCGGCACCGTGCGTATACTGGGTCAGAATTGCATCGGCTTCAAACCATTCGAAGGTTTTTCCGTCATAGAGCAGGTCCATGGCTTTGCCTTCGCGGATTTTGCCGCGGTCCTTAATCAGGACATGCTTCGCGCCGCGGCCATGAATGATCGCCGCCGCTTCCTGCATTTGCTCCAAGGTCGTAATCGGTCCGGATTTGGCAAGCTGGGAAGCCTCGAACAAATTCGGGGTTACGACATCCGCACGCGGCAGCAGGAACTCCAGCATGGCCTCCGTATTTTCCGGCTGCAGCACTTCATCCGTGCCCTTGCACACCATTACCGGATCGATCACGATGCGCTTCAGATCATGCTTGTCAATATACTTGGCGACCAGCTCGATAATATCAACCGAACCGAGCATGCCCGTCTTCATCGCGTCGATGCCGATGCCCTCGAGCACGGTCTTCAACTGGGTCTCCACGATGCCAAGCTCAACCGGAAAGACCTGGTGATCCCAGGTTGCCGGCTCCATGCAGACGATCGTCGTCAGCGCCGTCATGCCGTACACGTCAAATTCCTGAAACGTCTTGAGGTCCGCTTGGATACCCGCTCCGCCGCTTGTATCCGAGCCAGCTACCGTTAATGCTTTACGTATCGTCATGGTTCATGTTCCCTTCGCTAGTGAAATGGTTACTCTATTATAAAAAAAACTGCGATTTCCGTCTATCCTTGGCGAACGCGCTGATGCAGCGGCCTATGCTCGTGGATAACCCTGCAAGCACTCCGCATGCGGATCCCCATACGATCCCTCTTATTCCCGGATTTCCTTGAACTGATTATCCGATGTCGAAATCCGGGAATAAAGGGGCACGCTTCGCTTCTTCTGAGGGATTCCGCCTGCTCCGTTGATGCCCTTTGGGGATGGCGCTGGGTTGCAGGTATCCGGGGCTGAGCATCGCCCCTGCTGTTAGGCAGCTGTTCGTTGGAGCAAGTTCCGTGCTTCGAGTTGGCGCTTTACGCTCCCAGGTGCCTCCGCTTATTGCTCCGTAAGAATAACAGGGCCGTCCTTGGTAATCGCCAGCGTATGCTCATATTGCGCAGACCACTTGCCGTCCATCGTTCTGGCGGTCCAGCCGTCGGCGTCGATCTTGCACTTGTATGTCCCGATGTTCAGCATCGGCTCGATGGTGATGACCATGCCTTCCTTCAATCGCGTTCCGCGATGCGGAGGTCCGTAATGCGGCACCTGCGGCTCCTCATGCATGTTCTCGCCGATAGCATGCCCTACGAAATGCCGTACCACCGACAGGTTCTCGGATTCGGCATAGGACTGGATGGCATGCGAGATATCGCCGATCCGATTGCCCACGACCGCCTGCTCGATTCCGAGATACAGCGATTTTTTGGTCACATCCAGCAGATGCTGCGCCTCCTCCGAAATATTCCCGACCGGATAGGACCAGGCGGAATCCGCCAGCCATCCGTCGAGCTTCACCACCATGTCAATGGTGACGATATCCCCGTCTTTAAGAGGCTCGTTGCTCGGGAACCCATGACAGATAACGTCATTGACGGAGGCGCAGGTGGCAAACGGATACCCGTGATATCCCTTCTGCTCCGGATGCGCGCCGCGCTCGGCAAGGAACCCCTCCACGAATTGATCAATCTCCAGCGTTGTCACGCCGGGCTTGATCATGGTTGCGATATGCCGGTGGCAATCGGCCAGAATCTCTCCCGCTTTTTTCATCTTCTCAATCTGTTCCGGTGTCTTCAGAATAATCAATCGATCCACTCCTTATGCTGTGTGTGTATGGCTTCAGCCGTTACATAGTAAAAAGCCTTAACTGGCCGGGGTCAGAAAATCCATGCTCCCCCCAACCAATAAGGCTGATTCTCGTAAAGTATATCCGTCTTTCCTTCGGATCATGATTCGCTGATGCATGATTCTACAAATGCGATCATCCCTTACCTATCTTTATTCTACTCCTTGCGGAGCAGAAACCTCAATCCTTTTGTATAACCGGTATCTTCCAGGCATGATTTGATCATTCTCTGCTTGGATCGTCACTTAGTGACCTGCAATCATGGAGAATAGCTTTCCCCAAAAGGCAGGGTTTGGAACGGCCGGATGATGGCGTGGGAGAGCGGATCTTGGATGCGGTTGAAGTTCGGGCACCTTTTCGTACGACAAAAAAAAGAAAAAACCTTTACGCCCAAAAAACAGCGATAAAGGTATTATGCCCAAAAGCAAGCCACCGGCTCAGGTTACAGAAATCGAAGCCCTTGCGGATGCTGGGAAGTGCATTATGTATCTTCGAATTTTCGAGTGAACTTAACCGAAAGCAATGCTGGTCGGTTGATCGCCCCGATGTGATGCCAAGCACCCTCATAGCCTTCTACAACCCAATTGTCTCAATTTAGATGTCGCTTCCTCTTCTTTTGGTAAAAATAAATGCCCAGAACCAGGATCAGCACCAATACGGCTATACTTCCCTGAACGAGCGTGCTCCTGTGTGAGGAGGCGGAATCACCGGGGACTGGCCGTCTACGGGCGGGTAGCCGCTGCCAAGCTCTTTTAGTTCATTGGCAGCCGAGGATAGGAGCTTGGTCCCTTCACATATTCCGGTTTCCAATTTCCCGGACTCCCTATACGCAAATATCAGATATTCATCGCCGACCGAAAATCGGTCATAGCCGCAGCTCTCAGTAGACATTGCGGTGGAAATCGTCGTTTTCTTGCCCAGCTCTCCCTTCCATACCTTCGAAACCTCGAGCGTTACCGTAACCGGATCCGCGCCGGATGAAAAAAGCCGAAAAGGCGGCGGTCGATATGCTCGTCACTGCCTGCAAAAATCGCCGTCTTAAGCTCCAGGCTTTCTGCAATCGTAGGCGGCTCGGCACAGGAGCAGGCGGAAGCCTTAGGAAGGTTCACGGCATAGATACTTATCAGCAGCAGCAAAATGCTTAACAAGACCACGGGCTTGGATTTTGCCATCAAACCAGATCACCTCGATCATATAGACGGCTTAAACATCCAGTATGTTCCAGGCTCTCCCTGCAATTTCACGAATTCGTGGCAGACGATGTTATTTCCTCGCCAAAATCAGATAGTGGCGCTCTGTCGGATACTCGAGTCCTTCCACCCGCAACCCCGCCTGCTCAAGCAGGTTCTGCATCACTTGGGGATCGACACGGTTCGGACGGGGAACTCGCTGCTCCATCGGATCCTCCTGCCATTCCAGGCATAAGCAGCGCCCACCCGGCCTGAGAACCCTTGCGATTTCGCGAACGGAAGCCTCCAGCTCGTCCGTAATGTGCAGGATCAGGGACGCGATGATCCGGTCGACCGCCTCATCCTCGAAAGGCAGCTGCTCCACCTGTCCCTTCACTACTCGCACATTGGTCAATCCCTCTTCTGCTGCCCGCTTCTCCATGAATTCCAGCATCGCCGGCTCCAAGTCTACGGCAAATACGGTTCCAGCAGTCATGCTTGCAGCCGGTATGGAAAAATAGCCGGTTCCCGCCCCAATATCAAGCAAATCAACCTCACCGTTCACCTGGAGCTTCTCCAGCAGCACGGCTGCCGGAAGCTCCCACTTACGTTCCGGACTTTCCAACCGATCAATAAGGGTTGGATCAAAGCTCTCCTTCATCATCGTTTCTCCTTTCGTTTCCATCATCGATCTGTATTTTGTCTCTTCCTAACCCATCATACCGCATTGAGAAGTTGAAGGATAACCTCTATTGGGAAAACCGGATGTAGATCTCCTTAGGATGCAAGGTGTACGGGTATGGTGTATGGTGTATGGTGCATGGTGTGTGGTGCATGGTGTGTGGTGCGCGGAGAGCGGTGTATGATGCGTGGTAGGCGATGCAAGGTGCGCGGAGAGCGGTACACGGTGCGCTTCGGTGAGCCGAGGTCAAGACATGCCTTAGATGACTGATGAACCCGATATTTGACAGGAAACATCCCGTTTCCCCTAAAAAAAGCATCCCTCGCAGGATGCTAAAACAAAACGCTGGGCTATTAACCCAGCCTTCCTTCTACGGCAGCGCAAGCTTCCCCATCACGGTCGGGCGAAGCGCTCCCGTCGCTGCCGGCAGGTTGTTCGGCACGCCGTGCACGAAATCATTGCCTAACAGGGCAAAAATGACCGCTTCCTTCGCATCGTCATTCCACCCGAGCTCGGCGGAGGTCATTACCTTTTGTCCTGGCAGCCGTTCGCTCAGCATATGAAGCAGCGTCCGGTTATGCGCTCCCCCGCCCGTGACAATCACCTCAGCGATGGCAACTCGCGGAAAAACATAACGTTCATAGCTGTCCGCAATGGAAGCCGCCGTGAATGCCGTGGCCGTCGCCACGATGTCTTCATCCGATAGACCGCGCGCGCTCGCCGCCTTAAGAAAAGAAGCCGCATACGGCTGGCCGAAAAGCTCCCTGCCCGTTGATTTGGGCGGCGGCGTCCGGAAATAGGCATGGGACATCATCTCATCCAAAAGCGCTTGATCCGGCTTCCCCTGAGCAGCCCACTTTCCGCCCTCGTCATAGGAGAGACGGCCCTCCGAAAGCGCGTGGACAACCGCGTCGATCACCATATTCCCCGGCCCAGTATCAAACGCCAGAACTTCGGACGGGCCCGCTCCCGCAGGAAGCGCCGTACAGTTGCCGATGCCGCCGACGTTCTGAAGCAGCCTGCCCCGTTCGTGATGCCGGAACAGGATCAAATCGCCGTAAGGAGCGAAAGGCGCGCCCTGGCCCCCCACCGCCATGTCCGCCGGGCGGAAATCGCCGACAACCGGTAGGCCCGTAAGCTTCGCGATGACCGAAATGTCGCCGATCTGCAGCGTGGACGGCGTTGAATACGGATCATCCGGCTCCGCTACGGGAAGATGCCAGATCGTCTGCCCGTGCGAGCTGACGAGGTCGACATCCTCGATCCGCATCCCGGCATCCGCTATCGCCTCCAGCACGGCTTCTCCGAACCGATATCCGAGGTAGGCGTTCATACTGCATACCGCAGCGCTGCTGGAGTGCTCCGTGCCGCACAGCTCCTGCAGCCGCCGGCGAAACTCCGGCTCATAAGAGCGGCTATAATAATGAAGCAGCTCGGCGGAAGCCGTAAGGCCGCTGCCGTGAATCCGGACGATGGCCGCATCGATCCCGTCAAGGGATGTGCCGGACATCAGGCCGACGACCACAGTCGGCTCCCCCTGCTTCCTAGGTGCGAGTATCATGGATTATGCCTCCCCGCACAGAAGATAAGGGGCTCTCATCGTTCTCCACCGATCCGTATCGTTCTCCCACTGCTCCGTGATGCGCCGAAGCCCTTCTTCTTCATGAATATGCTTCCGCACGTCATCGCTGCCCGTAAGCAGATCAATGAAATAACGGTTTCGCCCCTCGGGCGGCGTCAGCCATTGGAACGAATCCGGATACATCCGGCTGACCAGGTGCAGCAGCACAAGGCCTGCACGGACCGCCTCCAGCTTCGCGCTGTCCGTCACGAACAGCATGACGCCCCCGCAGCTCACGCCTTGATGCTTCGAGAACGTCGGTGTCATGTAGACGGAATGGGCATGAATACCGGGCAATCGGTAGGCATTAAACGCCTTGGCCAGCGCCTCGCCGTCGATCCATGGCGCGCCAATCCATTCAAACGGCCGCGTCGTGCCTCTGCCCTCCGACAGATTCGTTCCTTCGAAGAAGCAGGTTCCACTGTACAAACGGACGGTATCTAAAGTCGGAATGTTCGGGGACGGGAGCATCCACGGAAGACCTGTATCCGCATAGTCCATCGCCCGGCTCCAGCCTTCCAGCCCGATGACGTCCAGGTCGCAGCACGTGCCCCTCAGATCATTCGCCATCCGGGCATATTCACCGATCGTCATCCCGGTGCTGATCGGGATCTGCCACCCGCCCACCATCGATTCATACCCCGGCTCAAGAAGGCCGCCTTCCACACGATTGCCGCCGAGCGGATTCGGACGGTCCAGAACGATCAGGCTCTTCCCGTGCTCCGCGCACGCCTCCATAGCGTACAACAAGGTCGTCATGTACGTGTAGAACCGCACGCCAAGATCCTGAATATCGAAGATGAGGGTATCGATCTTCTCCAGCATCGCCGCATCGGGCTTGCGCGTTGCGCCATACAAGCTGTATACCGGTACGCCGAAGATGGGATCGACTTCATCGTCAACATGCTTGCCGGCCTGCAGCTCTCCGCGGAGCCCATGCTCGCAGGCGAATAAAGCAGTCAATTCAGATTCCGGCAAACCGGCAATGATTTCAATCGAAGAACGAAAATCCGACGTGAGCCCCGTCGGATTCGTAATCACGCCAAGCCGGCGGCCGATGATGCTGTTATGCTTCAACCCCGCCGCCAGCCTGTCGATTCCGGTTAAACATCTCATATGCTGACACCTCCTGGCTCCGAGGACAGGGCGCCGTCAGCCGCAGGCTTCGCCTCCTCGGGATTCAAGACATTATAAGCTGCCTTATGCTGAAATATCGCCCACATGCCGTTGAACAGAAAGCCGAAGCCAACCACGGTGAGAAGAAGCGGAACGGCCACGCATAAAGCCTGAAAGCAAGCCCCAAGCGTATAAGCCGGATAACGCAGAAACAGCTTCACGCTGTGCGCCATCGCTTTGAAGATCCCCATGTTTTCCTGAATGACAAGCTGAAGCGTGTAGAATTGGGAGACCACGGCCATAATGACGAAGTATGTCTGAAAAACCCCGATCGCTAAGTAACCGATACCGTCTTTGCCTCCGTAATACCACCAGGTGGACCATAGGATAAGGATCATCACCACGAAGAAGAAGCCCATGACAACGGCAGGCAGAAACCCCTTGACGGCCCCCTCGAACACATCCTTCAGCACCGGCTTGCCTCTTTCCGTCTTCCGGTGGTAGGCATAGCAGACTCCGAAAAACAGCGGCATATACAGCACCGGAAGCAGCAGCAGCGCCGCAAGCACCGGAGCGAATATGACGACCGCCGCAAGCACCAGCGAGGTGATCATGCTGTACAGTGCCACGCTCGTAATCTCGCGGTATACCTCAACTCCCGTCTTCTTTAACACATCATTCAGCTTGCGCATAAGCTTCCCTCTCCTCCTCCAGATTGTTTACCAATCGATACGCTGTTCCGTCTCCGGATCGAAGAAATGCACCTTGTCGAAATTAAAAATAAACGTTTTGTCCATGCCCGGGTAACCCGTCGTCTCCGGATGCACCTTCGCCGTTACGGTCCGGTTGCCGATACGGAAGTATACCAGATTCTCCGAGCCGAGATGCTCGACGACCTGTATCTTTCCGGCATACGTGTACTCGTGATTCGGCGTTCCCGGCAAATCCTCGCCGGATATATGCTCCGGCCGAACGCCGAGAATCAGAGGCTTGTTCTCATACTTGCTTAAGCCGCGCGCCATCGCGTCAGGAATGGTAAACGAGCCGCCCTCCATCCGGAGCACATTCCCTTCCTTCGTCACATCGATGAAGTTCATCGGCGGGGAGCCGATAAAGCCCGCAACGAACATGTTCTGCGGATTCGCGTACAGCTCCGTCGGCGAGGCAATCTGCTGGATGATCCCGTTGTTCATGACGACGATGCGCTCCCCGAGCGTCATCGCCTCTACTTGATCGTGCGTGACGTAAACGATCGTCGCTTCAAGCCGCTTGTGCAGCTCTGACAGCTCGACCCGCATCTGCACGCGAAGCTTAGCGTCGAGGTTCGACAACGGCTCATCGAACAGGAACACCTGCGGATCGCGGACGATCGCCCGGCCCACGGCCACGCGCTGCCGCTGTCCGCCGGACAGCTCGCGCGGCTTGCGATCGATCATGGATTCGAGTCCGAGAATCGAAGCGGCCTGGGCAACCTTTTGCTCGATATAGGCTTTAGGCTTCTTCAAATTCCTCAAGCCGAACGACAGATTCTCGCGGATGGTCATATGCGGATACAGCGCATAATCCTGGAATACCATCGCAATGTCGCGATCCTTCGGATGCAAATTGTTCACGACCCGATCACCGATGATGATATCGCCGGACGTTTGCCGCTCCAAGCCCGCGATCATGCGCAGCGAGGTCGTTTTCCCGCAGCCGGAAGGGCCGACGAATACAACGAATTCTTTATCTTCAATGACAAAGTTCGATCCCGCAACCGCGGTGAAGGTTCCTTTGTTATCGTCTACAAATTCTTTTCGGATGTTCCGAAATTCTACGCGTGCCATAACGTTGCCTCCTTCTAGCCTTTAACGGCTCCAATGGTGATGCCTTGCAGGAAATAGCGCTGAAGCGAGAAGAACAGTATCATCATCGGCAAGGCCGCGACGGTTGCTCCAGCCATGAGTGCGCCGAAATCCGTGGTGTCCGCGTAAACGAAGGAAGCCAGACCTACCTGAATGGTTCTCATTTCCGTCGTGTTGGTCACGAGGAAAGGCCAGAAGAAATCGTTCCAGGATGCCACGAATGTGAAGATCGCCAGAACGGCGAGACCGGGCTTTGCCATCGGCAGAATGACCTTCCAGAAGATCCCGAACTCTCCGCAGGCGTCGATGCGCGCGGCGTGAATAAGCGAGGTCGGCAGCGATGACATGTACTGCTTCATCAAGAAGATGTTCCCTACGCTCACGATACTCGGCAGAAGAATCGCCGTATATGTATTCCCGAGATCAAATACGTCAATCATCAAAATATAGAGCGGAATGAGTGTAACCTGAGCCGGAATCATCATGGTGCTGAGCAAAATCCAGAAGACCGCCTTATTCCCCGGAAACTTCAGCTTCGCGAACGCATAACCTGCGAGCGATGCAAGGAACACGTTCGTCACCGTCAGGATGGAGGAGATGAGCAGCGAGTTGAACAACCATCTCATGACGTTTGTTTTGCTGAAGAAACGTTCATACGGGGCCACGGACAGCACGTCTGGAATCATTTGCGGAATAAACGAAGCAGCCGACTTGGTGTCCTGGACCGATCCGATGAGCATCCAGTACAGCGGAATGATGGTCAGAATGCTCCATACGACCAGGATGACCGAGGCTGAGACGAGCAAAATCACTCTCGATCTTGATTTCATGGGTGCACCCCCTCTTTAGCATAAGCGAAGTCGTTAGTATTCGACGTCGGATGAGAAATACTTGAACTGGATAACCGAAATGACGATGATGAGCGCCGCCAGAACGAAGGATTGCGCGGATGCCAGCCCGAATTCGTAGAAGTTGAATGCCGTGTTGTAGATCAAGTAGGCAATCGTCGTCGTTGCAAAGTTCGGTCCGCCCTGAGTCATGAGATATACCGAGATAAATACCTGGAAGGACGTAATAACGCCCGTCACGAGCAGATATAATGTCGTCGGCTTCATGAGCGGCCAGGTGATGCGCCAGAATTTGGACCAGCCGCTGGCATGGTCGATATCCGCCGCTTCATACAGCGATTTCGGAATGCCGCCCATGGCAGCAAGGTACAGGATAATGCCTGCGCCATGAGAGCCGAGCCAGTTCATCAGAATGAGCGAGAACAGCGCCGTATCCGATTTTCCCAGCCAGATCACAGGATCGAATCCGAACAAGCCGATGAAGCGGTTCAGCAGGCCGGCATGGGTCGGATCGAAAATCGCCAGCCACACGACGGAGATCGTCACGCCGGAAGCGACGGCAGGAAGATACATGGTCGCTTTAAAGAACGTCTGCCATTTATCCTTCATTTGGAAAATAAAAAAGGATAAGGCATACGTGATGATAATGTTGACCGGTACCGTACCAACGGTGAACAGCACCGTATTCCACATCGATTTCCAGAACACCTCGTCCTTTACCATTCGGGTGTAGTTATCGGTTCCGATCCATTCGGAGCCCATGACGCTGTACTGCTGGAAGCTCATCAAAAACGCGGAAGCGACCGGATACAGCGTGAATATTAAAAACAGTAAAACCGGGGCCAGGATGAATAAGTACGCCCAACCGTACTCGCGCATATACCCCTTCATCGGGGTCCGCGGCGGCCGAGACTGAGCCGGGGCCGTCTGCATGGTAATTTCCTCCTTCCGCACAGGTGAACATTTTTGACTTGGCAATACTTGGGGTACCGCTTGTATTATCCGGTTACCGGAAAGCGACGGATATGAACCTTAGGTTACAATCGCGGTTAAAAAGGGAGTGGCCGCGCTCCTGATAAGGACAACGGGACACCCCCCTGGTTACTTGAAATTACTGTCCTAAAATTTGTTTGCCTTTGTCAATGAAGTCTTGTGCGATTTGTTCCGGCGTCTTCTCGCCAGAGAACAGCGCTTGAATGTTCGGCTTAACGACCTGCTCCTTGAATTTCTTCTGGTTCGCGGAATCTTCCGCATTCAGGCTCAAGGTTACCGGATTGTCTCTAAAGTTCGCAAAGATTTCAGCAGCTTTGATCGTCGACTCGGAGCCCAGCCCTTTACCCTCGAAATACTCAGCCTGGGATTTACGAACGAACGGCAGCACCAGCTCGTTGGCAGAATTACCGGCCTTAGCGCCGCTGAGTCCTTCCATGATCAGGAACGTATTCTTCGCGTGCTCTTCGCCTTTATCCTTCTTCTGTCTGAAAGCCACATAGCCTTCGCCAAACATGGACGTCTTGCGCTCTGCACCGTCATTGTGAGGCACCGGCAGCAGAACGAATTCGATCTTCTCGCCTTGAACCGTGCCGCTGTCGATATCCTTCGCGCGGTTTTGCAGCATAACGTCATAGTAAGGAATCGCCTTGGATACGATCGCCGCTTCTTCGGCATAGAACAGGTCCATCCGCTTAGCAGGCGTAATTGCCGCGGTTTCCGCAGGCATATGGCCGGCTTTCAGCAGGTCGGAAACGAAGGTCATTGTATCCAGAATGCGCTCGTCATTCCATTGGAACTCGCCCTTATCGTTCAGGACGTCAGGCATGCCGTTGCTGCGGGTCAGCATTTCGATGAAGTCCAGGGATGTTCCATCCGTAACCAATGCATAGCGTGTATTCCCGTTCGGCAGCTTGGTTGTCAGCTTGCCGGCAGCTTCCTTGAATTCGCTCCAGGTCCAGCCGTTTTCCTGAATGGACTGCCAGTCGATCCCGGCCTCCTCAAGGATCTTCTTGTTGCCGCCCCATGCCCAGAGGGACTGGTAAAGCGGAAGGCCGTACTGCTTGCCTTGGATCTGTCCGAGCTCCAATGTGCCCGGCAGGTAGTCGTTCTTAATCTCGTCGGTCATGTAAGGGGTAAGCTCCAGCGCGAGCCCGGTGTCCACGTAGGCTCCGTCAACCGCATGGAAGTACAAATCAGGCGGATTTCCGGCATTCAAGGCAACGTCGAATTTCTTCGGACCCTCTGCCCAGGACAGCACTTCGGTCTGTACCGTAATGTGAGGGTACTTCTCCTTCAGGTCCGCCACATGCTGTTTCAATTCTTCTTCATATTTGCCGTGAACGGGATAAGTCCAGACGACGACCGTATCAGGCTTCGGCGCGGCCTCTCCGTTACCTTCCGGCGTGGTGGAGGTTCCGCCGTCCGACGTCTTGGTCCCTCCTCCCCCTCCTCCGCATGCTGCCGTGAAGACCAGCATTAATGAAGCCAACAATGTGAGCCAACGTTTCTTCTTCATGTACTACTCCCCTTATCATAAAATATATTTGTGGTTAAGCCGGAAAAACTACAACCGCTTGATGGCCTGCCGGCTCTGGTCCAGATACTTCACCGAACTCTCGTAGTTCCGGCTGGCGACACCAAGATATAAAATATCGATAAGATTAAGCTGTGTAATACGAGAGGACATTGCGCCGCTGCGAATTTCGTTCTCCGTTGAAGAGGTATATAGCGGAATATCCACCGATCGGCTTAACGTCGAATCCCCGTACTTGGTAATGCCGATCGTTCTGCATCCGTTCTCCTTAGCGATGCTCGCTGCCCGGATCACTTCTTTCGTTTCACCGGAGTAAGATATGCATACCGCTGCATCCTCGGGCGTAAGCATTACGGCCGATGTCAGCTGAACGTGGGGGTCCGGGAACGAAATGCATACCTTGTTGATTCGCAAAAATTTCTGCTGGGCATCCATCCCGATCAGATTGGAAGCACCTACGCCAAACATAAATATGCGCTTCGCCTGATCAAGGGCCGATACGGCCTCTTCCACCTTCCCTTCCTCCATAATCTTCATCGTATCCCGAATCGATTGAATGTTATTGTTCGAGACGTTCTGTATGATTGCAGAAATGCTGTCATTGGGCCGAATATCCTGATACCCGGTGGCTAATGGCTCCTGCAAATCGCCAGCTACCTTCAGCTTCAGATCCTGATAGCCTTTGAAGCCCATCGTTTTGCACAGCCTTACAATCGCGGCTTGGCTTGAACCGCTTCGAACCGCCAGATCCGCGACCGACATCTGTATCATCTCTGCCGGCTCCTGCAAAATGAAGGCTGCAACTTTGCGCTCGGACGGATTTAATGTTTCAAAGACCTCACGCAATCGAACCAATCCGCCGTTCATCCTTTGCCCCCCTTTTACGATTCATCCTCTGATCTACAAGATATGTAACATTTAATGACATGATTTGATCGAAAGCATGACTGGTATCGCTTTCAATATCAGCGGATTGAGTTCATTATAAATTGTGTGAAATAATATTTCAATACTTAATTCATAATTTAAAATTTTGTTTTACAACCTCTCTTTTTTCTCCTATACTGAATATAGAAAGCGAAGTGGTTCAAAATGGAAATTTTTATCGGAGTCGACGGCGGTGGCACAAAGACTGATGCAACAGCCATCAACGCCAGCGGCCAAGTCCTTTCCCGTTTCACTGGAGGTTCCACTAATCCTTATATCGTTACCTTTGACGGGGCGATGAAAGAGCTTCAAACGGTGATCGATGGCCTCATGAAGCCGCTCAATCTTTCGTCAGCTTCATGTTCGGCAATATGCCTTGGTATGTCAGGTATAAGCTCGGACGAGGAACGGCAGCGGGTTCACCAGTTTCTAGAATCGCATTTCCTGGAACGGCAGCTCTCTCCGCGTATTTACATGCGCTCCGAAGCCGAGATTTCGTTAATGGCTGTACTGGAGCGCCAATACGGAATCCTGATCATTTCAGGAACCGGCTCCAATACTTACGGGATTACGAAATCCGGGAGCATCCACCGTGTCGGCGGCTGGGGGCATATTCTCGGCGATGAGGGCAGCGGGTATCAGATCGGGCTTCAGACTTTGAAGTCGGTCATTAAAAGCCATGAGCGGATTCTGCCGCCAACTCGGATGAGCAGCTTGATTCTGAAGGCTTATCCGCTGGGCCATATCGCCGATCTTAAATCATATATATACCAGCCTGCCATAACGAAGCAGAGCATCGCTTCCTTCGCCCGCTGCTGTATTGAAGCTGCGGAAGCCGGGGACCACGCCGCTCTTGGCATTCTCCGCTCGCAGGCCGCCGAGCTCGCGGATACGACTTCCGCGCTCATCATGCAGCACCATGAATTCGTTGCAAGTGATGTGGTGTGCATCGGTTCGATCTTCAAGCATTCACGCGTATTCCGGGAAGCTTATCGAACGGCGATACGGGAACGCTACCCGCGGCTGCAATTCCCGGAAGCAACGCACGACCGAGCACCGGCGCACGGTGCCGCCATGCTGGCATACCGGCTATTCCAGGACGGAGCCTAATGATCCAGGCGAATTGTTGTAACCGTTATCAGGCCCCGTCCATATTTCTAGACTTAAGAAAGTACCTGGCACAGGAAGTGGCGGCGCAGCTCCGCTGCCCTTGCCACTCCGCTGATCAGCTGTACCACCTACATAAGGTTCTGCCCGACGTTTATTCGTTCGGCCAACGGTAAATGCCCGGATACAGCAGCCGCACACGGCACGCTTTCTTAATTCTTCAAAAAGGAGACCTCTCATGACGAACATTCTCAGTCAATTGACAACCGAACAGCCTCATGAACATACGCAGAACATTGATCAGTTGAGCTCAGAGGAAATTATGACCCTGATTAATAATGAGGACAGCCTGATCACCGACACGATTCGGGAGCTGATCCCTACCATCGCCAAGGCGGCTGATCTTATCGTAGAAGCCTTTCAGAACGGCGGCCGTTTATTCTACGTCGGTGCAGGAACGAGCGGACGGATCGGTATTCTTGACGCATCCGAGTGCCCGCCAACCTATGGGACGGATCCGTCGATGGTGCAAGGTCTTATCGCCGGAGGTTTCCGAGCGGTGAAGGAAGCGATCGAAGGAGCGGAGGACAGCGAAGAGCTCGGCGAGCAGGACATGAATGAGCACGGCATCAATGAAAAAGACGTCGTGATCGGCATCGCTGCCAGCGGCCGCACTCCCTATGTGCTCGGGGCTATGCGGCGTGCCAAGAAGCTCGGGGCGGTCGTGATCGGCCTGTGCAACAACTATAACTCGCCGATGCATCAGGATGCCGATTTCGTGATTGAAGCCGTCGTCGGGCCGGAAGTGATTATGGGCTCTACTCGAATGAAAGCCGGCACTTCGCAAAAGCTGATACTCAACATGCTGACAACAACAGCCATGATCCGGATCGGCAAAGTGTACAAAAACCTGATGGTCGATCTCAATCCATCCAACAACAAGCTTGTACACCGCGCCAAGCGCATAATCACGCTAGCTACCGGCGCATCCGACGAGGACGTAGAGAAGGCTTACTTCGAGGCTGGAGCGCATGTCAAAACCGCCATCGTCATGCTGCTGGCCAACGTGAATGCCGAAGAGGCAGCAAGGCTGCTCGAGGGCACGAACGGTTTTGTGCGCAGCGCCATCAATCTGAAAGCCCACAAGGGCTCTTGACAACCGGTCAGGGCATCGCCCTAAGCCGTCAGCTATTCCACTATAACGATAAACGGGGATCCTGCAGATCAATGATGATCTGAGGATCCCCGTTTATTCGTCTTAGATTGAATCCCGTCCCGTCAATCCCGTCTGACGCTCGCTCCATTCCCACAGCCTAGCCGCAAGCTGCGGATCGCCGGCCTTCTCTGTCGTTCGAACCGGCTTGCACTTGACGAAATATTCGCCCGTCACCTGCTCCACCTCCGGAGCCGAAGCCAAATATACTGCGGTTTTGGCGCCTTCATCCGGCGTAAGGAAGAACGGCCGGAGCACCCGATGCACCGCCTTGCCGAACCCCGTCTCCCTGTTTACGCCGATGCTCGTGCTGACCGCGCCAGGATGAAGCGCATTGGCCGTCACCCCCGTCCCGGACAGGCGGCGCGCCAGCTCTTTCGTAAACAGGATATTAGCCAGCTTGGACTGGGCATACCCCTTCGCTACATGAAAGCCTTTGGACAGATTCGGATCCTCCCAATGAATTCTTCCGATTTTGTGCGCGCCGGAGGATACGTTGACGATCCTCCCCTGCTGCGCCTGTTTCAACGGACCGAGAAGCAGGTTCGTGAGCAGAAAATGGCCCAGATGGTTGACCCCAAGCATCGCTTCATATCCGTCGGCCGTCGTCTCCCGTTTGATCGTGACGACGCCCGCATTGTTCAGCAGGACGTCAAGGCGGTCATACTGTGCTTGGTACTCGGATGCGAACTGCCGGATGCTTGAGAATGAACCCAAATCAAGCTGCATCAGACGGATGTCACCGCATCCGTTACATGCCTGTTTCGCCTGCTCAAGCGCCGCCTCCCCTCTCGCCTGACTTCGGCAAGCCATAATCACATGCGCCCCCATACGGGCAAGCGCAATCGTGGATGCGAGCCCCATACCCGAGTTGGCCCCCGTAATGATCGCTATTTTCCCTGACATATCGCTCATCCTTGTTCCCCTCCTTCGTTCAATAGGCCTGATCCGACAGCAGGTTAGTTTCGTACCGTTCAATGCTATCTGCTTCTGACGGGCGTATTGGCTTCGTATCTTTGATAGCGAGAAAAACGTCTATCGACGCGCTCTCAAAGAAGGCAGACCGCGTTTAACGGTAGTTCCTGCTATATCAGGCTGCAGATCCGACGATGCTTATACCTTCGGATATCTAAAAAAATCCCGCCGCCAGCTTTGGAGACGAGATTCTTGGAATGTTATATGACCTATTCGCTGCTCTTATGCTTGGTCGCTGTTATGCGCCTAGGCACCGGCTTCATTCAAAGCCAGGATGATCGCCGTAAGGCCGAAGCACAGATTCAGAAGGCAGAGGAAAACCAGCGTCTGCTTCTGGTTAAGCCCGGTTGCGAGCAGGCGATAGTGCGCCTGCGAGGCATCCGCCTGGTAGATCGGCTTCGACTGCAGCATTCTGCGAATAACGACGATCACGTTATCGATGATCGGCACGCCCAGGGCAAAGATCGGGATGAACAACGAAGCCAGCGTCGCTCCCTTGAATGCCCCGTCCAAGGCGATAATGCCGAGGATGAATCCGAGGAAGGTAGCGCCCGCATCCCCCATAAACACCCGGGCTGGCGGCTTGTTATAGCGCAGGTATCCGAGCGCGGCGCCCACCAGAATTACAGCCAGCAAAGCGGATTCGCTCTGCCCCATCGTCATGGCGACAACAAACAGCGTTCCGCCCGAAATGGCGGACAGCCCGCCGGCTAGACCGTCAATGCCGTCCGAGAAATTAATAACCGTCGTAACGCCGAAAATCCAGAAAATGGTCAAAATCAGCTGCAGCCATTCCGGCAGGTTGATGTAATGGCCGGTGAACGGGTTGTTGAAGCCCTCGAATTGGATGCCGTAGCTGTATACAATGACGGCGGCGGAGATTTGAACGATCAGCTTCGGCAGGGAGGCGAGCTCTTTCCCCTGCGATTTGTACCAGTCATCGACAAGCCCGATGCCGAGAATCAGGACGCTCCCGATAAAAATCCCCACCGCTTCCCTGGAGATCGTACCGGTCAGTGCAAAATACGTAATGAAAAATCCGATGAAAATGGCGATTCCCGCAGTCAGCGGAATCGGTTCGCGGTGAATTTTCCGCTCGGAGTCAGGTCTTGGCTTGTCCACAAAGTCAATTTTGATCGCCAGCTTCCGAAACGGCGGAATCAGCACGAGAACCAGCACCATCGATATGACAAACGCTGTTAGATATAGCATGATTTCCTCCCAATAAATGATGAATGATGGAGAACATTGCAACCTCAGTATATGACTTTCGTCCAACTCTATCAACCTATCGACATAAGATTCTCTTAAGAAAATGCAATGAATTTTTTCATTTCTGTGGTAGGGTTCCCTTCCCAGCCGCAGTTATTCCTCCGTGCCAAGACACAGGGACATGAAAAAAAAGCCGCCGCCAGCACAGCAACTCTCTGCCTGGCGACAGCTCCTTCGGACCGGCGGACTAAGATTGTTTCTTATTCACCGCAAGCCCGATGATCATAATGATAAGTCCAAGCAAAGCAATCAACTGATCAATGGTCATGGCACAAGCCTCCCTCATCCAAGGTTGGCTCTTGACCGGCGATCTGCCTCTCCCATAAGCGTTGCTTTACCTTTCCCCATTATCATTCTATGAGGGGTATCAGCTGAAATATGACCCTTTTTTCATGCACAAAAAGCCCGCCCCTTCTCTTGCGCATCAAGGGACAGGCATAAGCTTGCTTGTTCTTCCGTTAAATGAAGGTAATCGCTAGCCCGGCATCACCGAATGGCTGTCGTTACCAAGCGCAGTGCACCCGAACGGCTCGAGAAATCCCGATTATTCCGTTACAATGTCGTACACCAGAACCGGTGCATCGGCATGATCGTCAATCCGGATGCTCTCATACAGCTTCTGCTTCACGTCTTCCACGTCTTCGCGGTTCGCGTGGATCGTCACGAGCGATTCGCCCTTCTTGACCGTATCGCCGACCTTCTTGTTAAGCATCAGGCCGACAGCCAGATCGATCTCGGATTCCTTCGTCGCGCGTCCGGCGCCGAGCCACATTGCCGCCGTGCCGATTTCGTCCGCGACGAGCTCGGCCACGACGCCGTCCCGCTGAGCCGGAAGCTCGATCAGATACTTCGCCTTCGGCAGCCGGTCCGGATCATCCACCACGGACGGGTCACCGCCCTGGTTCTGGATGAATTCCTTGAACTTCTCCAGTGCTTTGCCGTTGCGGATGACCTCTCTCAGCATCTCCTCCGCCTCTTCCAGCGACTCCGCCTTACGGGCGAGATAGACCATCTGTCGGCCTAATGCAAGGCACAGCTCCTCCAGATCCTTCGGACCTTCGCCGCGAAGGGCCAAGATCGCCTCCTGCACCTCCAGCGAATTGCCGATGGCAACGCCCAGCGGCTGGCTCATGTCCGAGATGACCGCCATCGTCTTGCGGCCGACATTGTTGCCGATGCTCACCATGGCATGCGCAAGCTCCTTCGCATCCTCCACCGTTTTCATGAAGGCGCCCGCGCCGGTCTTGACGTCCAGCACGATGGCGTCGGAGCCGGCAGCGATTTTCTTGCTCATGATCGAGCTTGCAATCAGCGGGATGGAATTGACGGTAGCCGTGACATCCCGAAGGGCATACAGCTTCTTGTCGGCCGGAGTGAGGTTCCCCGTCTGCCCGATGACCGCGATTTTATGCTGATTGACCAGGTTCACAAACTCTTCCTTGCTGATCTCCACATGGAAGCCCGGAATCGACTCCAGCTTGTCAATCGTGCCTCCGGTATGGCCGAGCCCGCGCCCGGACATCTTCGCCACGGGGATATCGAGTGCGGCCACGAGCGGTGCCAGGACAAGCGTCGTCGTATCGCCGACCCCTCCGGTGGAGTGCTTGTCGACCTTGATTCCCTCAATTGCGGACAGATCAATCGTTTCTCCGGAGTTCACCATCGCCATCGTCAAATCGGCCCGTTCCCGGTCCGACATGTCTTGGAAATAAATCGCCATATTCATGGCGCTGACCTGGTAATCGGGAATATCTCCCTTCGTGTATCCTTCGATAAAGAAATTGATCTCTTCAGTTGTCAGTTCCTTGCCGTCGCGTTTCTTCGCAATCAAATCAACCATTCTCATCGTACATTCTCCTCACTCTTATGCGATGATCGTAACTCCTTCATCCGTCAGCCTCGCTGTATGCATTGCAGCGAAACCAGCATACCGTGCCGTTCCAAACCGTAGGCGCGCCGTCCGGGCATCCGCGGCGATCATCGTGCTGCAGCCTCGTTACGGCGCGCCCTTGGCTTTAAAGCTGTCTTCCCCTTGCCTCGGGCCTTATTTATAAGGATATCGCCGTATCCAGCGCGACTTCCATCATGTCGTTAAACGTCGTTTGGCGCTCCTCGGAGGACGTCTCTTCCCCAGTCAGCAGATGGTCGCTTACCGTCAGAATCGTCAAGGCATTGACGCCGTATCTTGCGGCAATCGTGTAGAGCGCCGTCGTCTCCATCTCCACGCCAAGCACGCCATGCTGCATCAGCTTCTCAACGACCGATTTGTCCTCGCGGTAGAACACATCCGATGTAAAAATATTGCCGACATGCATATTGAGCCCTTTTTCCTTTCCGCGCTCATACGCTCCGAGCAGCAGCGGGAAGCTGGCAATCGGCGAATAATCGTAGCCGTTAAAGTGGTGGCGG
The DNA here is from genome assembly GCF_017873605.1 of Paenibacillus lactis. GTDB lineage: Bacteria > Bacillota > Bacilli > Paenibacillales > Paenibacillaceae > Paenibacillus_AQ > Paenibacillus_AQ lactis. The sequence continues at coordinate 53,044 of NZ_JAGGKI010000020.1, read as the reverse complement.
TTCATGCCGGAATCCGAGCACGCCGCCTGGGCGAGAATGACGTCGCGGACGTGGACATGCTCCTGCATTGCGCCGCAAGTACCGACCCGAAACAGGTTTTTGACGCCGTACTCCCGGATCAGCTCGTTCACGTAAATCGCAATGGACGGCACACCCATGCCGGTGCCTTGGACCGATACGCGTTTGCCTTTATAAGTGCCCGTAAATCCGAGCATCCCCCGTACTTCGTTGTAGCAGATCACATCTTCCAGGTACGTGTCGGCGATGTATTTAGCCCGCAGCGGGTCCCCCGGCAGCAGGATGGATTCCGCAATCTCGCCCGGTTTCGCTCCAATATGTGTACTCATGTCCCATTCCTCCACTCATTCAATTGGTTTGCAGTTCGTTCAAAAAGCTGGTGCCGTGGTCCGGAAGCTTCACGCCGAAGTTGTCCGCTACGGTAGCCCCGATATCGGCAAAGGTACGGCGAAGCGGCAGCTCCCCGCCCCGTTCAAAGCGCGGCGAATATACGAGAAGCGGCACGTATTCGCGCGTGTGGTCCGTTCCCTTATAGGTCGGGTCGTTGCCGTGATCGGCCGTAATGATCAGCAGATCCTCCTCCGTCATCTTATCGAACACTTCAGGAAGCCGCTTGTCATAATCCTCCAGAGCCTGGCCGTAACCTTTCGGGTCGCGGCGGTGACCGTACACCGCATCGAAATCGACCAGATTGAGGAAGCTGAGGCCGGTAAACTCCTCGTCCATGGTTTGGATCATTTTATCCATTCCGTCCATATTGGACACCGTCCGCACGGCCTTGGTGATGCCTTCGCCATCATAAATATCCGAGATTTTGCCGAGGGCGATCACATCGAAGCCCGCATCCTTCAGCTCGTTCATCGTCGTTCTGCCGAACGGCTTAAGGGCATAGTCATGACGATTGGCGGTGCGCTTGAAGCTGCCAGCCTCTCCGACGAACGGACGGGCGATAATGCGGCCCAGCATATAAGGATCCTCCAGCGTGATCTCGCGGCAAAATTCGCAGATTTCATACAGCTCTTTAAGCGGAACGACGTCCTCGTGAGCGGCGATTTGGAGCACGGAATCCGCGGAGGTGTAAATGATCAAAGCACCGGTCTTGACATGCTCTTCGCCGAGCTCGGCAATGATTTCGGTGCCGCTGGCCGGTTTGTTGCCGATCACTTTGCGGCCGGTTTTCTGCTCAATGCGCTGAATGAGCTCATCCGGAAACCCTTCCGGGAACACGCGGAACGGGGTATCGATGTACAGGCCCATGATCTCCCAGTGGCCGGTCATCGTATCCTTGCCGTTTGAAGCCTCCTGCATCTTGGTATAAAATGCCCGCGGCTGATCGGCTGCGGGAATGCCTTCGATCTCACGAATGTTGGACAGGCCGAGCGAAGCCATATTCGGCATGTTCAGTCCTTTGCACTCCCGGGCGATATGACCAAGCGTATCGGAACCGACATCATCGAAGTCGGCCGCATCCGGCGCTTCGCCGATCCCGACGGAGTCAAGCACGATCAGGTGAATTCGTTTGAAACGTTCCATATCCAAGCTCCCCCTTAACATAATTGATGTTCCATCAAAAGTCATACGGTTACGGTGCTTCCCATGGTTTTGTTTGTGACGGTCCTACAGGAACAGGCCCGCAATGGTAGCGGAGAGCACGCTGACCAAGGTCGCACCATACAGCAGCTTCAAGCCGAAGCGCGCAACCACATTTCCCTGCTTCTCGTTCAAGCCCTTGACGGCTCCGGCAATAATGCCGATCGAGGAGAAGTTCGCGAAGGAAACGAGGAATACCGATACGATACCGATTGTACGCTCGGACAGGTTCGTAAAGTTGCCCAGATCAAGCATCGCCACAAATTCGTTGGATACCAGCTTGGTAGCCATGATGCTGCCCGCATCCACGGCTTCTGTCCAAGGTACGCCCATAACGAAGGCGATCGGAGCGAAAATAAATCCAAGCAGCTGCTGGAACGTAATCCCGAAGATGAGGTTGAAGATCCCGTTAATCATGGCGATGAGCGCAACGAATCCGAGAAGCATCGCCGCAACCGTGATGGCGACCTTAAAGCCGTCCATGATGTACTCGCCCAGCATTTCGAAGAAGGACTGCTTCTCTTCCTCCTGAACTTCCAGGATATCTTCATCTTTATCCACCTTATAAGGGTTGACGATCGATGCAATAATAAATCCGCCAAACAGGTTCAACACAATCGCCGTTACGACGTAGCGCGGCTCGATCATCGTCATGTATGCACCGACGATGGACATCGACACGGTGGACATGGCCGATGCGCAAAGCGTATACATCCGATGCTTCGGAATACGCGCAATCTGCTTCTTGACCGAAATAAACACCTCGGATTGCCCAAGGATCGCCGACGCTACCGCATTATAGGATTCCAGCTTTCCCATACCGTTGATTTTGCTTAAGATCAAACCGATATATCGTACGATAAACGGAAGCACCTTAATATATTGAAGTATACCAATCAACGCGGAAATAAACACGATCGGTAGCAGCACATTGAGGAAGAAAGGTCCGGCACCTTCATTGGCAATCCCGCCGAACACGAATTCAATCCCTTCCCCTGCATATCCAAGCAGCGCCTCGAAGGTATTGGCGATCCCTCTAACAAGATACTCACCGACGCCCGTATTCAGCAAAATAAATCCGAGAATCAGTTGAAGCAGAATCATGACGGCCAGCGGACGATAGCGGATGTTCCGCTTATCGTTGCTTATGATGAACGCCAGACCGAAAACGACCAGCAAGCCCAATATGGCGATTAAATATTTCATCCTCGTTGTTCCCCCATAGGTGATTTTTTTTGTAGAACATTACAGATTGCCTGAAACACCAATTCTAGCAGCTGATCCTTAATAGAACGTGTTCAATAAGTCGAGTTTTCAGCGGAAGGTCCGGCAGAGTTCAAGATTCGATGCCGAGTTACTTCTTGATTCATTTCGTGATCTAAAGACTTTTAGAACAACCTCTAATAGGATGACGTCGATTGTCCGCCCTCCATAATTTTAACGCCCGAGCTCGCGCCGATGCGCGTTGCGCCCGCTTCAATCATTCGCTCCATGTCTTCTCTGCTGCGAACGCCGCCGGAAGCTTTGACGCCTGTGCTCTCGCCCACCGTTTTCCGCATCAGAGCCACGTCCTCCGGTGTCGCGCCGCCGGTCGAGAAGCCGGTCGAGGTCTTCACATAATCCGCGCCGGCTTTAACCGCCAGCTCGCATGCCCGCACCTTTTCTTCATCCGTGAGCAGGCTTGTCTCGATAATGACCTTGACCAGCGCCTTGCCTGCCGCCGCATCCACCACGGATTGAATGTCGCTCTGCACCAATTCGTAATTGCCGTCCTTCAGCGCGCCGATGTTAATTACCATGTCCACTTCAGTGGCTCCGTTGGCAATCGCATCCTTCGTTTCAAAAGCCTTGACGGCCGAAGTTGTCGCACCCAGCGGGAATCCGATGACGGTGCATACCTTTACCTTCGTTCCTGCCAGCTGCTCGGCGCAAAATTTAACCCAGCCGGGGTTGACGCATACCGAAGCAAATTCATACTTCTTGGCCTCTTCCGTTATTCTCCGAATCTCTGTCTCGGTTGCGTCCGCCTTGAGCAGCGTATGATCAATCATTCCTGCAATATTCATTGCTGAAAACACTCCTTTTCGTCATCATTTCCAACCCTCTGTAAAGCGCTATCATTCTATCAAAAACCTATCAACGGGAACCATCATATCACAGCTCTGAACATATGTAAAACACCTTATGAAATTATGTTCATGCCGATTTATGGCAATGATCTTTATCATTGTTCGCCACTCGATGATCATTCCATACAGGAATTTTCTTACACAGGAGTCTGCTTATTATGCTCTATACCCTGTTCGGGTAAACATAATCAGACTAACCACCGCTTGATCAAATGGAAGGCGCCAGACGCAGCAAAAAACCTTATGAACCGGAGCTTAGCCGCATAAGCCTTCTTCCCCGTTCATAAGGTTTTCTTTACGAGCTATTCATTTAACGAGCTTCCCTATCGTTCAATCCGTTCCGAGCAGCGCCTGCGCCGTAAATTGATCCGTGACGAGCGTGTTCGCGTAGCCTCCGACCAGCGCCGCCCGAATCGCGGCCAGCTTCTTCCTTCCGCCGGCGACAAGGATGGATCTCTCCTTGTCCCGAAGAGCCTCCAGATCGATCCCCACCGTCCGGTTGTTGATCTCTTCGCTGCATATCCGGCCCTTCGCATCAAAGAAGCGGGAGCAGATATCCCCGGCGCCGACGCGCGCAAGCAGCTGCTGCTCCTCCTCGCTAAGATAGCCGAGCCGGAAGAGAAGCGCATCCTCATGGACGGTGCCGACCGTAAAGATCGCGATATTCGCCTGTTTGCCAAGCTGAATGATACGCTGAATATGACGGTCCCTCTCCACCATTTCCTTCAGCTCCACGCTGTCGAAAATGACCGGAAGCGGTAAATACCGGGCCAGCGTATGATACGCCTCAGCAAACAGATGAACCGTCTCGGCGGCATACGTATTGACCTGCGAATGGCTCACGCCGCCCTTCAGCTGCACTACCTCGACACCGCGGACCGGCTTGTCCCGCAGCTGAAGCGCGACCGCGTGCATCGTCGTTCCCCAGGTCACGCCGATAATGTCCGAGTCCTTCACGATTTCATGCAAATAGTCGGCGGCTTTCCTGCTGATATGCTTCTGAATCTCCCGGTATTCATTGATCGGCGAATAGCTCACCAGCACCTGATCCAGCTTGTACCGCTTCTTGACGCGTTCGCCCAGCGCATCCAGATCCTCCTGCGGATCCACGATCGATATCTGCACATATCCCTGCTCCTTGGCATGCTGTAGCAGCCTGGAGACCGTCGGACGGGAGACGCCCAATCTTGCCGCAATGTCCTGCTGGCTGTAATCCGATAAATAATATAATCTTGCCGCCTCGATGCTGAGGCGCTGCTTGTCCTGTTCCATGCTCCAACCCACTTTGCTCGTGTCGTTTACGAATTTTCGTACATTATACAGCGTTCCGGAGCAAATATCGATATCGGTTTATCTTAAGTGCATGAATGATTAATGACGTAAATCCGAATAGTTCCATCAATCGACCCTATTGCAGACAAGAATAAAGCACCTGGCGGGGGCCTTATTCACCGGGATGCCCGAGAAAATAACGCGCCTTAGCAGGTGCCTCTGCATATTCATTAGATCCATTGGATTTTGGCTGCTGGATGTTATGTCGTATGGCTGTATTCCAGCGGCGATACACGCCCGTAGGAGGTTTTCGACCCTTGCAGCGGCGCCGCCCAATGCACGGCATTGGTGATCACCTGCTGAATTTCCGGCTGATAGTAGGTCGGGAACGCCTCATGACCCGGCCGGAAATAGAACAGCTTGCCGCGCCCTCGTTTATAGCAGCAGCCGCTGCGGAACACCTCGCCGCCTTCGAACCAGGAGACAAAGACGAGCTCATCCGGAGCCGGAATTTCAAAGCGCTCGCCGTACATCTCCTCCTTAGGAATCTCGATATATTCCCCAAGTCCGCTGACGATCGGATGGCTCGGATCGATCACCCACAGCCGCTCCTTCTCCCCGTCATCCCGCCATTTGAGCGCCCCGGTATTCGTGCCGAGCAGACGCTGGAAGATCTTCGATGCATGGCCCGAATGAAGGACGATCAGCCCCATGCCGTCCAAGACGCGCTGGCGCACCTTCTCCACAATGTCGTCGCTCACTTCCCCATGGGCCACGTGGCCCCACCAGAGCAGGACATCCGTTGACGCCAGCACGTCATCCGTCAGTCCATGCTCGGGATCGTCGAGGACGGCCGTGCGCACCTTCAGCTCACCGTCCTTCTCCAGAAAATCCGCGATCGCCTGATGAATCCCCTTCGGGTAAATGCTTGCGATCGCCTCATTATGCCGTTCATGTCTGAATTCATTCCATACCGTTACGTTGATATTAGCCAATTGCTGAAACCTCCTTGGTTATCGGTATCCACCGTTCCTCCGTGAAGGACTGGATGATCGCGTCGATCGTTCTCTGATTGATGTATCCGTCCGTCATCGTCGCGTCCAATCCGTCTCCCTTCCCGTTCACGACATTGAAAAATGCCTGCATCTGATCCGCCTGATATTCCCTTGGAATGTCGACCTTCCGGAAGCCGGTATCCCCTTCATCCGCCAGATTCACGTATAAGCTGTCCGCTTCCTCCAGGTTATAGACCAGAGCTCCCTTCTCGCCATAAATCTCAAGCTGCTGGTAATTGCCCCGGCCGTAAGCGAATCTGGAGATCGTCATCGTCGAGGAGATGCCTCCTTCCATACGGGCAAGGACGTGGCAGTAATCATCGACGTCGACCGGGCCTTGTCCCCCGCCTTCCGGAAGCTCCCTCTGCCGGATGATCGTGCCGGCATCGGAGAACACCCGCTCCACATCCCCGACAAGGAACCGCTCCATATCGAGTATATGCGATCCCAAATCGCCTAAAGCACCCGATCCGGAAAATGCCTTCCGAAACCGCCACACCAGCGGCAGCTGCTCCGGGATCGCCCAGCTCTGCAAGTATTGGCTGTACACATGGCGGATCGCGCCAAGCTTGCCCTGCTCGATCAGAAACTTGGCATAGCGGACGGCGGCCTTATACCGGTAGGAGAAGCAAATCATATGCGGCAGTTCGTCCTGAAGGAGCAAATCCTTAAGCATCGCCGCTTCCCTGGTGTCCAAAGCGACGGGCTTTTCGAGCGCAAACGGCTTCCGGTGCTTGATCGCCGCATAAGCGATCGTATAATGATTGTGATTCGGCGTTCCGATCGTAACGGCATCCACGTTCGGATCGGCCAGCAGCGCTTCATGATGCAGATACCGGCGCGACTCCGGCACGCCGAGCTGGTCGCCCTTCGCCTGAAGCGCCTCCTCGCTGCTGTCGCAGATCGCCCACACTTCGGCATCAGGACTGGCCAGAATACCGGCGATATGGGCGCCTGAGATTCCGCCTAAACCGATCACGCCTATTCTGAGTGTCACGGTGAACCATCCTCCTGTACGTCCTTCGTTTCATTCACCATGAGTATAGGCTGTGTTACAATGAACGGGAATGTGTGAAAGTTACTCTTTTTGTACAAAAACGACTTCGCGTCATTGGAAAGGGTGCATTTCCATGCTGGTGATGAATGCCGATTACGTGCCGAGAATCAAGCTGATGGGCTTTGTCTCATACAAAAATCCCTGGATCCATTTCAAACGGAACACGCATGAATACATCCTTTATTTCATCAAGAAGGGCGAGCTTCATATTCGGGAGAACGGAATCCCTTACATCCTGCGAAAAGGCGATTTGCTCGTGCTGGAGCCGCATGTCGACCATGAAGGAATCGAGAAGCATACATGCGATTACTACTATATCCACTTCGAGCATCCCTGCATCGAGGCCGTGCCGGAGCAGCCGCTTTCGCTGCTGGCCGAGCAGTGGATCATGACAAACAGCCAGGCCCCTGGCGGCGGAAACGGGAGCAGGAAGCTATATTTTCCGAAGAACTGCTCCTTGACGCAGAAGAAGAGTCTCCATCATATGGTTCACGCGCTGGGAGAAATGCTGCAGCTCTATCGGCGGAAGCATTTTAACCGCACCATGACCGCCTTGAAATTCATGGAGATGCTGATCGAGCTGTCGCGCCACAGCCTGTTCGATGAGCTGGAGCAGAACAGTCCGTATACCAAAACCTACATGAAAGTGCATGCCCTTCTGGATTATATTCATGAGCACTACGCCGAGAAAATCACGAGCGCCGACATCGAGCAGCGTTTTGAATGCAACTACGACTATATGAACCGAGTATTTGCGAAGCTCACGGGCCATACGATCATGCGCTACGTGAACCAGGTCCGCATCAACCATGCTAAGGAACTGATCGAGGCCACCCATCTGAGCTTCGGGGAGATCGGATATTTAACCGGCCTGGACGACCCGTTCTATTTCAGCAAAGTATTCAAAAAATATGTAGGGATCTCCCCGAACCAATATTACAAGCAGGTGCATGAGGCGGAATGACAAGCGAGGATGGGGATAACTTTCTGGGCGAGCCGCCCATTCGCTTTGTTATCCTTGCACTTTTCCACATTTGTTCACAAATCCGGGATAACTCCCCCCTCTAATAGCGCCTGGGCGCTCAAATATCCATAGCATCCGTGGATGATGTTCATAACTCTGTGTATAACGAACTTTTTAGCGATGTTATGCACAGCGGAATTCAAGTTCCTCTCCGCGAGGCGCAACGTTTATCCACATACTGTGGCATGGATTTTTTCGCATCATACGCCGTGACGGCCATTGGGCCGATGGAGTATCCGTGTTGGAACGATGAGACGGCTGCAGAAAAACAAAAACTTGGGATGCGGCAGTTCTCTTGTATCTGATCCAGCTGTTCCGAATATGAGCATATCTATATAAAAAAGCCAAGGACAGCTATCCCCTGCCCTTGGCTTCCTTAAATCAATCCCGCATGCCGCAGCCCATGGCGAATGCCGCCTTCGTTCACATGCTTGGTGACGAAATCGGCCAGCGGCTTCACCTCTTCGTGCGCATTGCCCATGGCGATGCCGAGCCCGACGTACGCCAGCATTTCTTTATCGTTCAACCCGTCCCCGAACGCTACGGCTTCGGCCGGGGTAATTCCAAGATGCTTCAGCACCGCTTCAATCCCCTTCGCTTTCGAGCCGCCTCCCGGAATGACGTCCATCGCCACCCGATGCCAACGCACGAAGTTCAGGTTACCGAACGGAGCTTCGGCCGACGTGTACAGCGATTCCTCGTGAGCTTCGCAATACAGCAGCGCTTGGTACACCTTCGCCTCCTTCCAGTAGCTGCTTCTGTAGCCGGGCACCTCGACCCGCAGATCATGGAACGATTCGGCAACGAACGGATGCTCCTCGTAGTTGGCATACCCTGCTTCAGCCCCCTGCATCACGATTGGATGGTTGTTCGCAAGCGCGGTGCTTTCCAGCAATTCCAGCGTTTTTTCCGGAATCGGGTGCTCATGCACGACTTTTCCTTTGTACACGACATAAGAGCCGTTAAAGCTGACAAAGGAATCGATGCCGAGCGGCTTCGCATAGTGCTGAAAATAATAAGGCGCCCGCCCGGTTGCAATAAATACATCGATGCCGCTCTCCTTCAGCTGTGCAATCGCCTCGATCGTATCCTGCGGAATTTCCTTCTCTTCATTAACAAGTGTTCCGTCAATGTCGAAAAAAACGGCTTTATACTTCATTGTATGGCCTCCTCCTGATGTCTCTATTTATTTACGCCCGTAGTCGGCTTTAATTTCTCCCCAGCTCTTGGTCTGCCACTTGAGCAGCTTGTTGGAATACGTATTGTTACGCAGCCAGCTTTCGGCGCGATCCACCAGATCCCAGATTTCCTTGGTGGAGGCGTCCCTCGGCAGCGTCGACACCACCTTCTTCTGCTTCACCCATTTGATCGCGTTCAGGGAATCGCTGTACACCGTCTTGCTGCTGCCGATCTTCTTCAGATAGGCCAGGGCGTGGACGATCGCCAGAAACTCGCCGAGATTATTGGTGCCCTTCGCAATCGGCCCGCAGGAGAAGAGGATGTCCCCCGTTCGGGTATCTACGCCTTTATATTCGACCGGTCCGGGATTACCCCGTGTTCCCACATCAACCGAGATGCTGTCATAGTCGATCTCGCCCGGATCCTCCGCCGCCATGGAGCGGCTGCGCTTATATCCCGCGCTTCCTCCGGCTCCCGCGCTTCCCTGTCCGGCCGAGGATTGTCCCCAGTAGTTTTTATATCCTGCGGCAAAGGCCTGCTCCGCTTCGCTTCTAGATTCGAACGCCTTGAACTTTGCGCCCGTATATTGATTCACCTGCTGCTGGCACTCGGCCCAGCTTGTATAAATGCCGGGAACTTTGCCGACCCAGACCACGTAATATTTTTGCTTTGCCATGCTAAACCTCCATCCTGCTTGCTAACCTCTCTAGCGTACTATACCACAACCCGTAACCCAATAAAAAAAAAGCGCCATCGTCTCCGATCCGCTTTTTATGCTTGATCTTATTCAGCTGCTCCTGCTTGCCCGGCTTCACTCTCACATGCTGGGACAGTGCGCCGAAATCCTCGTTTGTCTTTCTCATCATGACGGCACTCCATGTGCCTGCGCGTTCCGCCTTGCGGCGCGCCTTCTGCGTCTTGGTACGGGCCATGCGCGTTCACACTCCTTGGTCTTATCTGCTTGCACCTTTATTGTACGTGAAATCCGTGCGGATTGGAATCATCCAACATGTTTACAACCTTGCTATGATATAATACGGAATCATTGGAGAATGAATCCGCATTCTCTTGAAAGGATGGTCTCATGAAGCTGGAACGGCTCATATCGATGATCTACATGCTCCTTAATAACGAAATTTTATCGGCGTCCGCCCTGGCTGAAAAATATAACGTATCCCAGCGGACCATATACCGGGACATTGACGCCATCTGCGCGGCCGGCATTCCGGTCGTATCGTACCAAGGCGTGAATGGCGGCTACGGCATCATGGAGCAGTACAAGATGGATAAAAGCCTGCTCGGTTCCTATGACGTCAGCGCCCTGATCACCATCCTGCACAGCATGTCGACCGTGTTCGAGGATGAGCGTGCGCTGGATACGATCCAACGGCTGCAAACGATCGATCGTTCCGGAAACACAGGGCCCCAGGGGCTTTCGATGGACATCGGCAGCTGGCGCACCCATAACGAATCGCTGAGGCTCCTTCGCGGCGCCATCACCAACCGGCAGACCGTGGCCTTCCAGTACATCAGCGCCAAGAACGAGCGCATCCACCGCAAGGTGGAGCCTCTGCGCCTCATGTATAAATTCGGTGCCTGGTACCTGTATGGATACTGCCGGACGCGGCAGGACTATCGGGAGTTCCGCATTTCCAGAATGTCGGAGCTGACCTCCTCGGCGGAGCCGTTTCAGCGCAACCATGCGGAGGAACACACGCAGGGACCGGGTCGTCAGGCTTCGTCAAGGGACGAAGAACGCCGCGCCTGGGAATCATCGCCCGATGCCCGGGAGGTCGTGCTGCATGTATCGCCTAACGCCCTCGCCAGAGCCATGGATCAATTCTATGACGTGCACCGTGAATTTCTGGAGGACGGTACGCTCCGCCTGACGTTCAAAGTTGAACAGCCGGAATCCTGGTGGTTCTGGTCAACCCTAATGAGCTTCGGGGACGATATCGAGATTATCGAGCCTGCCGAGCTTAGAAGCATGATGAAATCCAAATTGCAAAAAATGCTGCAACGCTACTCGTAAAGTATGACAGTCCGCTGTCATACTTTTTTGTTTACACTGGATTCAAGAACGAAACCCAAGCGTTAAAGGAGAGATGATTGAAATGACATATCCCGTAAAAATGTATCAATACCATGCATGGGCGAACCAAGCGATTTTCAACCGGCTGTTGGAGCTGCCCGGCGAGCTGTACAACCAAAAGATCCACAGCGTCTTCCCGTCCGTAGCCGCCGCATTGATTCATATCTATACCGTCGACTTCAGCTGGCTGAAGGTTTTGACAGGCTCGGATATGAAGGATGCGTTGACGGAAGCCCATCAGATGGGCGGAGAGCTGGAAGACCTCGGCGCCGAGGAGCTGCAGCTGCGGTTCATCGAGCTGTCCGATGGTTATCTGTCTTTTTTCCGCGGCCATTCGGATCTGGAGCAGGTCATCACCTTGGATAATCCGTATGCAGGCATTCGGGACACCCGCCTGTCCGAAATCGTGCTGCATGTAGTGAATCACGGCACGTATCATCGCGGCAATATTGCGGCCATGCTGCGCCAGCTCGGGAGCTCCTCCACCATGACGGATTACGCGTTTTTCTGGTATCAGGATGAGGAAGCGGTTCCCCCGCCGTTTGCTAAACGCTGACTTAGTGGAAAGAGACGACTAGCCTATCCGCAAAAGCCAGATAAATACCTATAGATTCCGCAGGGACACCAAGGGCTCGTTACTCGATATTTGCCGCCCGGCTGCAGCATCCCCCAACCTATCGCCCTTCCCAAAAGAAAAGCCCGCTTTTTGGAATTTCGGATTCCAGAAAGCGAGCTTTTCGCTATGAAGCACGTACCCTCTTCGGACCTCATTAATTACTGTCTCCGTCCCTCGGTCAATCTCACCCAGAAGCCGCCCTTAAAGTTCTTCGGTTCATGGGAAATGATAAAGGCCTGCGGCGAAAGCTTGTTCAGCGTCTCCATCAAGCGCCGCTCATTCTTTCGCTTCACGAGTACCTGCAGCACCAGACGTTTGCCATCCTTGCCGTCCGCCTCCCAGGAGGTGACGCCGTAGCCCTTCTCTCTCAGCTTCATTGCCAAATCCGTCTCCAGGGAGTTGACGATGACTTGAACGACAAGGTAGCCAAGGGCTAAGTATTCCTCGATCCGGCTTCCGATATAAACGCCAAGGCCAAAGCCGAGACAGTACGCTGCCATGTTAAAGGGATTGTCTACATTTTGAAGGACCAGGTTCAGACCAAGCAGATAGACAAAAACCTCCAGCATGGCCAGAAGAGAGGCAATCCCTCTTCTGCCTTTGATCATCAGGATCAGCCGCAGCGAAAAGATCGAGACATACACTACGTTGATGCCGATGATCGAGCCTATGAGAGACAGGTTGATCATAAATGATCACGTGCGGCGATATACTCCGGTCCAGGCTCCGCATGCTGCCTCGAAGGGGAAAGATCCATTTCCTTATCCCGTAAGGTCAATTCTTGGTTGTAGCTCATCACTTATCATCTCCTTAGTCCGTTAGCCCGTAATCGAGGATAATAGTGTGGTACATGCATTCTACGTCATGCACTTCGTAAGCGCCGCCTCCATGATGATGATTGCCGCCGGGAGCGGTAACCCGCTTCCGGGATCATCCGGCAGTTTCTCCATATATGCCATCGTGTCCAGGTCTTCATTAAAGTATCCGTCTTACGGCATATATCCCGAATGGCTCACACCGATAAAGCAAGCCTCAGAAAACCCTCCAACAACCACCCTGAACAGATCAGCCACTTATCATAAATTAACCAATATGGATGGTCCGCTACACTCTGAAATCAAGGACTCATCCAAGAAAAAAGCGAAATCCCCCCGCTTACCGTCATATGCATGCCGGAAACTTTGCATTCTCTGCATCATTCATACGGTTAACCTTCCGCTGAGAAAGGCGGCAAGAAGACTTCGTACCAGCCCCGAAAATTTCTTGTCATGCGCCGGATCACTTCCTAATGCTTGTCTTTATCCCCGTTCATTTCAGCCCGCGTCAGGCCTGTCTCAGACGGAATCGGTGGGCCCCCAACTATAGGGCAACCGTACATTCTAGCAAATAATAGGCGTCCATCTATCAGGAATACGCTATTAACCCATGCCCCCAAGGCAAAAGTTGCGTAGTATAGAACAAATCTAAAGGAGGTGCTTGAATTTGGATCGTTCTCTTAGAAAAAAGAAATTGTGCTCACCTAAAAAAATAGAGAAAAAAGTGCTTCACGCCAAAAAGAAATGCCACGATCATCATGGCAAAGGCAAACACGATCATGGTAAAAAGGATCTGGTGCTTGTGCGCCGCTGTCCAAGAGTTTCGCGCGGGCGGATTGGACCGGTTGGGCCTGTCGGACCGATTGGGCCGATCGGACCTGCGGGACCGCAAGGCATTCCAGGGCCTGCAGGACCACAGGGCATTCCGGGACCGGTAGGGCCTGCTGGACCTGTCGGACCTGCGGGACCTGTGGGACCTGTTGGACCTGCGGGACCTGCTGGACCTGCGGGTGTACCGGGCATACCTGGCGGAGGCGCCATCATTCCGTTTGCCTCCGGTATACCGCTTGCCTTGACAACGCTTGTCGGTGGGTTGGTTGGAACGGTCGGCCTGGTAGGCTTCGGCAATTCCGGACCAGCGGTCACCTTGGCTGGCGGAACCGTCGACCTTACCGGCGCTGGGGGAACCCTGCTTGACTTTGCATTCAACACGCCGAGAGCAGGCACCATTGATGCGATCTCCGCAACCTTCAGCACCACGGTAGCGCTCTCCTTAGTTGGAACAACCGTTACGATCACAGCTCAGCTGTACAGCGCCCCGGCAACAAGCAATATTTTCACACCAATTCCAGGCGCGGTTGTAACGCTGGCTCCTCCGCTTACCGGCGTTCTTGCCCTCGGAACAGTCAGCAACGGTTTTGTGGACGGTCTGGCCATTCCAGTAGCGGCCAATACCCGCTTGCTGATGGTATTCTCAGCTACGGCTTCAGGTATCACGATCGCTACTGCCGTAGCTGGCTACGGAAGCGCTGGTGTCAGCATAATATAATTCGCTCCCGATATAATAGAGCTTCCTTGGAATATGCAAAAAAGCCCCGAGTCCTCTCGGGGCTTTCTTGTGCAGGCATTTAAACCGCTGTATATCCTCCATCAACCAAGAGGGTCGTCCCTGTTATAAACGATGCATCATCACTGGCCAGAAACAAGACTGCCTTCGCTACCTCTTCCGGCTGTCCCAAGCGCCCCATCGGATGAAGGCTGACCAGATGCTGCGTAATGGCTTCCGTCCGTCCCTGGATCAGCGGGGTGTCGATATATCCAGGACATACGGCGTTAATCCGGATGCCTTTCGAGGCATAATCGGCCCCCATGGATTGCGTCAACAGCTTCACCCCGCCCTTGGCTGAAGCATAAGCGGTTACCCCGGATTTGCCGACATGGCTGTGGATCGAGCCGCAATTTACGATCGCGCCGCCGGTGCCTTGGGACAGCATTTGCTTGATCACGTACTTATCGCACAGAAAGACGCCCGTTAAATTAATATCGATCGTCCGCTGCCAATTGTCGAGCTCCAGCACATCGGCCGGTGCATCCTTCGCAATCCCCGCGTTGGCGAATAAAACATCAATGCGTCCATAATGGTTCACCGTCTGCTCGACCATGCGGATCACTTCCGATTCCTTGGTCACATCGGTCTTGACGAACAGCGCCTCATACCCGTCTTGTCTTAATTGATCCGAAAGGGTTTGTCCTCGATCTGAAAAATCCGCAATAACCACCTTTGCCCCTTCTTGTGCGAACAGCCGGACCGTCGCTTCACCAATCCCGCTCGCGCCGCCGGTTACAATGACAACCTTCGACTGAAATCTCATGTTCGTCCCACTCCTTGGCTTGAAAATTTTCGACTCCAAACAGCATGACTATGTCACACATTATGGTATTAACCTAGCGTGAGCATAATCCCCCATATCTATTCTATTTTCATCCGAAAATGGGCCTCCCATGAACAGATGGGACAACCTAATTATTTCCATTAGAATCTAAACATGGACAGACTGTATAATCATTCAGTACTACATCAACATGACATCATAAGGGAGGTCACAATGTCTATTGAATACGTTCGATAAAGGTACACGGTTCATTCAGGTAACCGGTACGCTGGAGCGGGACCGCTTCACATTCCACACCTGCGAATGGAAGCTGCTCGTTGAAACCAGCCGGTATTATGAAATCAAGCCGGACAGCGGATCTGTAAAGAGATTATATAAGGAAAAGCTGCATGTCATCCTGAATGACAGCAGCCATTACAAGCATGCAGCATTGTCCTGCTCCGCTTTTTGCATGAAAGAGCGGGAAGCCGAGATCCGGGTTCAAATATTGCACCATTTGAAGCAGCGAATACAGGAGCTTAAGCAGGATTTGCAGCATAACCTGGATGCGCTGGAACAAGCATCGGGCCAAATCACATAGACAAAAAAAAGCAAAGCCGCAGCCGTACGATGTCCATGACAGCGTAACCTCGCTGGGCTTTTTCCATTACCATCTGCGTCAAGAAGGAGTCGCCCCGATTCGAATATCAGCAGACTAAGCCTTCTCCCATTTTTCCTTAAAGAACAATTGGTACACTCTCTTTACGATAATCTTCACGATCATATAGATCGGAACGACAAGCAGGATCCCGATAATGCCGCCGAGGTCTTGTCCTACCAATATTAAAATGATGATTGTAACCGGATGAATATCCAGCTGCTTGCCGAAAATATACGGGCCGATCAAATTGTCCTGAATCTGCTGGGCGGCCAAAATGACCAGGAGCGACCATATCGCGGTTCCCGGCGACTGGATGAACCCGATAATGACGATCGGAATCGAGGATAGAATGGCCCCGATAAACGGAATAAAGTTGGCAATGACGGCAACCACCGTCAGCAGCAGCGCATACGGAAGCCCGATGATCAGAAAGCCGATGTACATCAGCACGCCAAGGGCCAAATTGACCAGCACCCGGCCGACAATAAACCCTTTCAGGGCGTTATTGATCTCATCCAGCACGGATGCCCCCTCGTCCTTGAAGCGGTTCGGAAGAAAGCCGACCAGCATTTTGCCGAATTTTCCCCCCTCCTTCAGCATGTAATACAGAAGAATCGGGAAGGTAAACAGCACGATCGCGAAATTCGACACAAAGGAGAACAGGTTCATGATGTAGTTGGTGAGGAATGAGAAGCCCCGGTTCAAGTAGTCGGTCAGTTGCGTCAACGGGGTAACGTCTCCGGGAAACAGATCCTGCAAGAAGCCGCTCTGCTCCAGCTCGTGCAGCTGATCGCCCAGTGCGGCGAACAGTGCCGGCGCATTCTGTACGAGCGCAACGACCTGATCCCTCAGAGAAGGCCACACCCACAGGATAAAGCCGGTCAGGATTCCCGCGAACACGACATACAGCAGCAGGATCGCCAGCGATCGGTTCAGCTTCCATCTTTCAAGCAAATCGACCAGCGGCCGCAGCAGGTAAAAGAAGAATCCCGCCAGCATCAACGGCACGAGCGTAATCGAGAAGAACGAGAGGACCGGCTTGAAAATAAAATCGACGAGCGATCCTAAATATATGATGGCCAGGATCAGAATGACGGCAAAGCACAGTTTGAAAAATTTGTTCATTCTTATCAAATAGGGTGCTCCTTATCTCCACAAAGTTTCATTCATCGTATCATGACAGACGGCAGGGATTCAAATGGCGAGCGCGCTGTTTCGCCGCTCCCTTACCTTATGAAACAGGCACTTGACTAAAAATCAAGCGATTAATCCATACTGCGGTTATATACTTCTCCTAACAGCTCACGTATAATATGAAGGATTGCAAGGGCGAGGCTGAAGTTTAGGAGGATTTTTTGCAATGCATGTGACATCCATTATTTTGGGTCTGGTCATCGTTCTGAATATCTTGTTCGCCATCGTGGTCGTTTTCAAGGAGAGACGCGATGCCGCTTCCACGTGGGCGTGGCTGCTGGTGCTGTTCTTCATCCCGATTCTCGGGTTTGCGCTGTACCTTTTATTTGCCCAAAACTTAAAAAGCGTGAGACTGTTCCATTGGGACGATCTTCAGAAGACCGGAATCGAGAAGGTGCTGCTCTCCCAGATGGATTCCATGTATCGGGGAGACTTTTCGTTCGCGAATCGGGCCGCACAGGACAACCGGGATCTGATCCATATGCAGCTCAACGAGAATCAAGCCATTTTTACGGACGATAACAATGTCGAGATTTTTACGGACGGCCGCGACAAATTCCAGCGCCTGTTTCAGGATATCGAGGAAGCGAAGGAATACATACATATTCAGTACTACATTATCCGGCGGGATCAGCTTGGCAAACGCCTGATCGCCCTGCTGACGAAAAAGGCCCGGGAAGGCGTCAAGGTTCGCGTCCTCTATGATCAGCTGGGCTCGCGAAAATTGACGAAAGGGTTCTTTAAGGCTTTTCGGGAAGCGGGCGGAGAGGCCGAGGCCTTCTTCCCTTCCAAGCTCCGCTTCATCAACCTGCGGCTCAATTACCGCAATCACCGAAAGCTGGTCATCATTGACGGCGATATCGGGTATGTCGGCGGTTTTAATGTCGGGGACGAGTATCTGGGGTTGAACTCAAGGTTTGGTTATTGGCGGGATACGCATCTGCGCATACAAGGAGAAGCCGTCTATGCGATGCAGGTCCGCTTCATTCTGGACTGGAATCAGGCATCGCATCACCATGACATCGTCTACGAGCCGAATCTGTTCCCCAAGATCAATTCACCGGGTAACGTCGGTATTCAGATCGTAACCAGCGGTCCGGATTCCGAGTATGAGCACATCAAGAACGGGTATATCAAGATGATCACTTCGGCCAAAAGATCGATCTATATCCAGACCCCTTATTTTATTCCTGATGCAAGCCTGTTTGACGCGCTTCGGATCGCTTCGTTGTCCGGGGTCAAGGTGCATCTGATGATTCCGGACAAGCCGGACCATCCCTTCGTCTATTGGGCGACATGGTCTTATATTGGAGAGATGCTGCAAACCGGGGCGAATGTGTATTTGTACAATAACGGGTTCATTCATGCCAAGACCATCATTATCGATGAGACCATCTCCTCGGTCGGCACGGCCAACATCGATGTCCGAAGCTTCCGGCTGAATTTCGAGGTCAACGCCTTCCTTTATGATGAGCTGCTGTCCCGGCGTTTGACGGAGATTTTCCATCACGATCTGCGCGTATCCAGCCTGCTCACCTTGGAGGAATATGAGAAGCGGTCCAGATGGATCAAATTTAAGGAGTCGATCTCGCGCCTGCTGTCTCCGATTTTATAGACTGCCTAAGGGTTCATATCGGAGGAAGGTTAAGTTAGCAATCCATAAGAAATTCGGGAGTATGGATACCTATATACTTGAATCAAGGAAAGGCTCCAATCTTACTTTCGAAAGGATGTTGATTATGGCGAAGTTGACACCGTACATATTCTCCGAGGATGCTAAAGCGCAGGCTGAGTTTTACACGAGCGCACTGGGAGGCGAAATCCTGTCCGTGAAAACCTTCGGCGAGCTTCCCGGCTCCAACGAAGAAATGAAGGACAAGGTTTTGCATTTAAGCCTTGTTGCCGGAGGGGTTCCCATTTACATGTCCGATTCCATGTATCAATCGCTGGATCGAGGGAATGGAATGCATCTGACCCTGGCGTTTGACAGCGATGCCGAGGCGCATGAAGCATTTGACCGGCTGTCTGAGGGCGGGAAGGTTGTCGATCCGCTGAAGCCCCAATTCTGGGGAGCGCTGTTCGGCGTAATTGAAGATAAATTCGGCGTATTATGGCAAGTGACGACCGAGGCGTCGGTCTAAACGCCGGTCCATTCCATTGAATCGGTAATACCAAAGCGGCCGCCAGTTCCTCAGAGAACTGGCGGCTGTTTCATTTTATCCATAGGGGATACCCGCTGATGCATATGTGCATGCACTCGTTCGTGTGTCCGTATACACATGTGCACTACTTGGTCGTATCCAGCTGATGCATACATACACCTACATTCGTTCATGCCCAGCATGTAACGTGTACTACATTCGTTCGCGCCCCAATTATGCATACGTGCATGTCATCCATTCGTGGTCCGTTATGCATACGTGCATGCATCCATTCGTGGTCCGTCATGCATACGTTCGTGTTCCGCTCGCGTATCATTCATCCCCCCATACATACTAAGGCTTCAACACCATCAGCAAGATCAGAATGACAATCCCCCCTTGAACAATGAGGATATGGGGCAATGCCTGCGACCATAACCGTCGGTAGGTTCGCTCCAGATCGGCTTGCGATACGGTGGATGACTCTACCAGCGTATACAAGGACCGAATTCGCGGCCTGACCGCAAATTTCATGTAAAGGCCGATGACGGGCACCAGCACAAGGGCCGCAACGTACCACAGCATCTGAAATAGAACCGGCTCCATCCATCCCATCAGCAGTCCCGTGACCAGCTGAAGGATCATACCCGTATCCGTCAAACGATCCAGCCTCCGGGCAGTCCCGTGCGCGTATCTCAGCGAACCGGCACCTCCTGCGGAAGCCTGCGGGAAAACAAGAAACCGCTGCAGATAAAATGCCGGGCCGATCATGGCGATGGCCGATATCACGTGAATGATCAAAATCATCGTATAAGCCATAATCACCCTCCCATCTCATTTTCAAAGATGATTTTATGACCTGAATGTTATCCCTGTCCGAAGGTCCTCGTCCCTAATCCAGTGCAAGACCGCCGACTCTGCAGCCTGGAAAGCTTCAGCCAAAATTTCACTCCGATCCAGGACCGCGTGCCCCTGCGCACGGATAATCCTGTAGTCCGTAATACCAAGAAACGCAAACATCGATTTCAAATATTGATGCGAATATTCAACCTCGCTGTACCAGTCGCCATTCGTATATATACCGTCACTTCCCTGGATAACTACGACGCTCCGGCCATCGGTCAGGAGTCCTTCCGACCCGTTCTCCGTATAACGGAATGTTTCCTTCGGGATGATAATATTATCCATATAGTCCTTGAGCTTGGACGGAATATTGAAATTATGGAGCGGCATGGCAATCACATATTTGGACGCCCATTTGAACTGCCGCAGAATCTCGGACATGCGGAGCATCAGATTCTCCTCGACATCCGTTAGCCTCTCCCCGGTCTCAAGCTTAGCCCAACCGTTCAGCATATCGGCCGTAATGGCCGGCACCTCCTCACGATACAGATCAATCTGCTGCAACTCATGATCGGGGTTTAGCTCTCTGTACTTGCTTATAAAGCGGTTAAGAACCTGCAGGCTAAGGGAATGATTGCTCGTAACGAGGGGATGGGCATTGATAACTAATACTCTTTCCATAGGAATCACACTCCTGTCATCATATATCTTCATATCAATCGGCGGTTTGCGAAGCATCTCAATCGTGCTTGATTCACCTCCTGAAACCGGAACTGAAAAAGGAAAAGAGCGATATCTAGAGGAGATTAATCATTGGTGATTTATATTTGTTGTTTGTACATACAACTATAATCGATTTCCAGTTAAAAGTAAAGCCAGTAATCTGGCCTCTTTAAAGTTTTTCTATGTGTGTATCTCAAAAACGAAAGCGGCAGGTACGCCCGATTATGTCTGGCGTACCTACCGCTTCCTATGCATGCTTTGCTGTCCCGTTAGAATACAGCAACCATCAAACCTTATGGAAGGTTATTATTGAACGTTGCTTGGATCCATGTACAATACTTCCCACAAATGACCGTCCGGATCCTGGAAGCTCCAGCTGTACATAAAGCCATGATCCACCGGATCATTGGAAGGCGATCCTCCTGCAGCCAGCGCATTGTTGACGATTTCATCAACCTGCTCCTTGCTCTCGGCCGACAACGCCAAGATTACCTCGGTCGTATTGGCCGCGTTGGACAGATCTTTTTTGGTAAAGGTTTTGAAATAGTCCTCCACCAGCAGCATCGCAAAGATGTTGTCGCCGATCATCAAACACGCAGCGTTCTTGTCCGTAAATTGCGGATTGAATTCAAATCCGATTTTCGTAAAGAAGTCCTTCGTTCTGTCCAAATCCTTGACCGGCAAGTTAACAAAGATATTACCACATTTCAGCGCCATATTTGATCACCTCATCCATTTGATAGGTCTATCTTAACATGGGTTCTTTAGCGGGATTTCTCTTTAATTGCTATGTTCGCACTCAGGCGGTTCACCTCTTGGTCATAGCGATGTAGATTAGGGTGCCTCTCGAACCGTTCGCTCTGTCTCGAGAAGCACCCTTAATCCTTTTGGGTGAGTCATCTAGTTCAGTAATCCAAGTGTGCGAAGCGTCCTCATTACGGTAACCACCGTCTGTGCCTTGGTCACATTGGATTTCGGATCAAATTTTGTTGTGGATACGCCATGCATGATCTTGTGTTTGACGACCATTGCAACGGCCGACTTCGCATAGGAAGAAACTGCGGAACGATCCTTAAAGCCATCGAGCACGGAGGCACCTGCATCCTTGGTCATGCCGGCATAAGCCAGCACGTTGTCTAGGATAACGGCAAGCTCCTCTCGGGATATCGGACTGCTCGGATCAAAGGTCCCCCCTGTTCTGCCCTTCACCAGTCCCGCTGCCTTAGCCGCAGCAATTTCTCCGGCATAGGCGGATTTTGGATCTACATCTGCAAAATTCGTATAGCTTTCATCCGGCAGAAGACCGAGCGCGCGAACGATGATCGCCACAATTTCAGCCCGGGTGATGGATTTATTGGCACCGAAGTTACCGCTATTATCCCCGGATATGACCCATTTCGCGGCGGCTTGTGCTGCATCCTCCGCTGCCCAGGCCGGGATCGCATCCTTGAACTTCATATCCTGCTGTGCCAGCACGTAGATGCCATTGCCGGTTTTCTTAATTTCCACGGTCACGGTACCGTCAGCGTTCACCTTAAACAGCGTCGGCACCGAACGCAGCTCGTTCAGCCCCGGAATATAAACGACGCCGGTTGCTCGCTTCGTGTTAATCGCTTTGGCATCTACCGTAATAAATTCACTTACGTATAATTTTCCGTAGTGCTTAAGTTCCGTAGCTGTTTGGTCGGCATGAAGCTGCTCCAGCTTGAACAGAAGCGGTGTACTTAGCACCTCTTTCCCTTTCAGAAGCGCTTCGGCTCCCTTGAGGTCTGCCTCGGAAGGGGCTGTAACCGATACCTTCACCGGGCCGGCAACCGTAATAAGCGCAGCCGGAATCCTGTACTCGGTTCCATTAACAAGGATCGACAGGCTGGCGTTTGGTCCTTTTTTCGCAACGGCTGCAATGACCTCTTGCGGTATTTCTGCCTCTGCCTGCTTTGCCTTGTCGCCGGCATCAATTCGGAAATTGACTGAATCCGAAGCGTTAATGGCCTGAACAGCCGCAGCTACCTGAATTGTAATGACGGCTTTATCTCCCGAAAGAACTACCTGCGCGTCCAACTGATCCTTCTCCTTAGGCGGCTGAGGTACAGGAGATGGAGCTGAGCTTGATCCGCTTGATCCGCCTGATCCGCCGGAGCTGTCCGATCCGCCCGAGCTGCTGCCGGACGTTGTGATACTGAGCTGCTTTGATGCGCTCGAGACACGATGAATCTCATCGCCTGTGCGGTCTACGGCCAGCACATGAATCTTGTAATTGTTCAGCGGCTGAAGACCCTGAATCGTGTAAGCGCCTTTGCCCTCAGTCAACCCGGAAAGCGCGTGGTTCACATACACCTCATAGGTGGAAGCTCCTTCAACCGGATCCCATTCAAGCTGAACGGAATTGGATGTAACGCCAGACACCTTCAGATTGCTAGGTGCTCCGAGTGCAGCATCATTCGACTTGCCGTTAATCGGCAGGTCTTTAACAAGCTGATTCGTCAGCGTATAGTTCCGGTCACCGCTAATATCCCAGCTCATGACCCCGGCGATATCAAGGGTTTTGACGAGGGATGCGGTGTACATCATTGTAGTTTCGTCATTGTACGTGATAAATACGTTGTTCTGATCATTATAGAGATAAGGCACTTTCGCATACTCGTTCCAGTATCGCTTGTAACCGTTCTTGCCGATATAATCGTTCTCAAGATGGCTGAAGTCGAACAGGGCACTCTCCCATGTTCCGACGCTTGAGCCCCCCTTGCAAGCCTGGTACTGCCCATTCGGTCCGCATCCGTCCCAGCCCTTGCCATAGTAAGGAACGCCGACAATCAATTTATGCGGAGGCACGCCGCCGTTCAAATGCCCCATCAGCCCGCCGAGCACATGATTTCTTGCTGCCGACCTGGTTGGCAGGGCCTTATCATAGAACAGCGGTGCATTATGGTGTCCTAATGTATCGGTCTTTCCGCTATAGTCGTATGTCATGATATTAATAAAATCGAGATACTGCACGGAATTCTCAAAATCGGCGTTCACCGTGAAATTGTCGCCTTGACCCGACGCGATCGTCAGCAGATAGTACTTTCCGTCTTCACTGCCTGCTGCATCCAACGCCTCACGGACTGCTTTCATGAGCAGCGTGAAGTTTTCCTTATCCTCAGGTCCCCGGGAATTGGTCTCCAAACCGCCTTCCACAGGATATTCCCAATCGACATCCAGGCCGTCAAGGCCGTATTCCCGCAGGAAATGGACCGCCGAGTTCGCGAATGCCCTGCGCGTCTCCTCCGTCCGTGCGATGTTCGAGAAATTGCCGGACCATGTCCAGCCTCCGACCGACACCAACAGCTTCAAATGCGGATTTGCTGCTTTAATCGATTCAAATGCCTTGAAGTTCTGAAAATCAAAGGTCGGATCGCCGATGACGATTTCTCCGTCATACACGTACCGGTTCTGGGCGGGAATGTTAGGATCTTCGCAGGCTCGCGCCCCGCTTCCGAACTTCTTCCAGCAGATGTCGGCAAAAGCATAGTTGATGTGCGTCAGCTTGGACACGTCCAAATCGTCAGGCTGCAGGTTGCGGGCATTGGAATCGGTACTCGCGGACCACGACGTGTAATACGTAATATTGTTATAATTGCTGCCAGGAACGACAGTCACCGCATCGCTCTCAGGAGAGGTCCACAGACTATTTGCTCCCGTCACCTTGAAGGAATAGGTCTTTCCTTCTTCGAGCCCAGCAACCGTATACCGGTTCTGCTCGCTGGTGCCGATCTTTACGCCATCCTGGTAAATATGATAGGTTGTGGCGCCTGGAACCGGAGCCCAGCCTAGCGATACCGTCGACCGCGTCGCCGTTACAACTTGCAGCCCCTCAGGCTGAGCCAGCTCGCCCCATGTGATCGTAACCGTATTGCTGTTCGCGGACGTCTCGAGCGCGCCGTTCACTGTCCGCTGTGCACCAACCATAAATTTATATGTCTGCCCTGCTTCAAGAGGGGAGTAGGTCGATGAGGTTGCGGTATTCTCCCAGGTTCCTCCTGCCCATGCCCCATCGACGTAAATGTCGTAGGCGGTAGCCCCCGGACTTGAGCCCCAGTCCAGCGTCACGGAATCCTCTGTTACGTCCGTAATTTTAAGACCGCTTGGCGGCGTTAACGGAGCTTCTTTATACTCGGTGACATCCCTCGTTGTCGTGAACTCCAGCACATTGCTCTTATGCTCCTGTTTCGTATCTTCATTCCATGTAATATAGATGCGGTAGGTGGTTTCCGGGGATAAGCCTGTCACGGCCCGGGTCCAATAGTTCCCCCAAGTCAGCCATTTGCCTGCATCGGCATCCCACACCTGAATATTGTTATCGTCCTCTTTAGGTCTGAAATCCCACTCAAAAATCGCCATATTATGGGAGACGCTGACCAATCTTAAATTTTGCGGGGCTTTCGGATCCTGGTTAGCTGCTATATCGTTCATGGAGGACGGATTGTTGCCGTACGTGGAATTTGTTACCGTGATGGGCTCCGCTGACAAATCCGCAGCAGGAGCCGTTGCCGGAGGGGGAAGATCGCCCTCCGCAGCATATACTGACACAGCAGGGGCAAGCGGAGTAAGAACTAGGAGCAGGACAAGCACCCCGGTGAGCCATTTCGAAAACCTTTTGATCATGAATGGCATGACCGTTTCACCTCAATTTCTCAAATTTCGATTTGCATACAGCATTTTTCATAAATGTCTGTTCTGTCCGTGATGTCATCGCATAACCGGCTTGCAGACGTCACAGCCAAAGCCGTTAATCATACATGAAACGTCTCTGCTAGGCGTTCATTCTTGATGACTGGTCCAGCTTCGCAAGGTGATCGAAATCCTATGATGATTGAAAGCGGTTACCGTATTTTTCGTCTCAAAAATATGTACGGCAGACTCATCTCCCTTCTCCATGTCCAAACCTTCAATTTGGCCCCGAGCCCTGCTACAGCCTCCTTCCCCTGCTTTCAGCGGTTACATTTTTAATTTTAAATCTATTTGTATCATGGAACCTTACCTAGCAATTGAGAAGGGATACATTTCCATAGAACAGGGATAAAATCTTGTAATTTTATATTCTGTTAATAAATTGAAATCTCAGGAGCATCCAGCCTCAAGGAAGCAATTCTCATACTCAAACGCTTCGTGTACAAACCGTTCTATTTTCGGTGTTATGTCTTGGTAACAGAAAAAAAAGCTGTCCCAAGCAGACACGCTACTAATGGAACAGCTCCCTTCACCTATATAGACGATTCCTCTACTTCAGCGGGCTAAGATGCTCATGCTTCAGCTTCCAAACTCCTTCCCCGTTCCGCACGAAAACATTGGTCGCTCTTCCCTTGCCGGTAGTAAACTTGCCTTGAGCATATCCCTCGTAGCGGTAGGTATAGATGCAGACCGCCGTCCCGGAATTCTCGGCAATCCACTTCACGTCGTCAGCGTAATAAACCTCGTCCCGAATGACGTCCCAGGCATGTTCGAAGTAAGCACGGATCTCGTCCTGCGTAACGCAGCTCCGGTCCGAGAACCAGTAAACTGCATTCTCATCCAGCAGTTTAACCACTTGATCGAAATCATGGGTGTTCGTTGCCGATATATATGCTTCCAGCGCTTGTTGGTACCCCATAAGTGTCTCCCCCTATTTCCGTCTCTTTGCCAATCCCATGTCCATGATAGCTTGCTTTCACCTTCGGCTCAATCCGTATCAAGAGAAAGAAGGGCATCCTGATCGTCATAAGATTTGTTCACATCTTGCCGTCCCCCCATGCTCCGGCATAGACAGGAAAGGGCCGAAGCGAATCCATCCCAATTCAGGAGATAGCGTGTGATAAGTATTGCCGCGAAGCGCACGAAAGAAAACTCTTATTTAGAAGTTGAATTTTAAAGCTCTTTACTATAAAATCTAATTAACATTAGTTAGATTTTATAAACCTATAAAGCTAATTACCATGAATTATAAGTTTTTTTTGCGACAAAAATCTAATGAACATTAGTTAGTTTTTTTGCTTGAACTATATAAAATAGGACGAAGGAGAGATTCTAATGGCATGGTTTTTTCTTATTCTCGGAGGAATATTTGAAGTGGGTTGGGCACTTGGTTTGAAGTATTCCGAAGGCTTCACTAACATTCCTGTTTTAATTCCTACACTAGCGTTACTGATATTAAGTTTTTGGTGTTTCGCTAAAACATTAGTGATTCTTCCTGTATCGACTGCTTACGCTGTGTTTACGGGACTGGGGGCGTTTGGGACAGCTATCGTAGGAATGACCTTGTTAGGTGATCCCGTGAGCGTTACAAAAGTTATTTTAGTATTAGTATTAATAGGCTGTATTATCGGTTTAAAACTACTATCAAATGAAACCGAAACAGAAAGTGGTGAATAATATGGGTTGGTTATTTATAATAATTGCAGGATTGTTTGAAGTTGGAGGCATTATTAGCCTTAAATTGACTGAAGGGTTTACAAAACTTAAACCTACCATATTTTTGATCATCTGTATGGGCTTGAGCTTTTTCTTTCTTTCAATATCATTAAAAGAAATTCCTATTAGTATTGGCTATGGCTTGTGGACAGGTATTGGGGCATCAGGAAGTGTGTTGCTTGGTATGTTCATCTTTAACGAGCCGAAAAGTATAAAAAAATTAGCATTAGTTGGCGGTATTGTAGTTTGTATCGTAGGGCTTAAGCTTGTGTCCTGATCATTCGTAAATTGAGGTGAGAAATTGAAAAAGGGAGAAGAAACTAAACAAAGCATTCTAGAACACGGATTAAGGTTGTTTTCCTCGAAAGGGTATGAGGAAACTTCTCTTAAGGATATAGCTTCTTGTGTAAACATTAAGACCCCTTCCATTTATGCTTATTTTTCAAGTAAAGATGAGCTCTTTGAAAAAATAGTGGATTTCGTTATAGATGACTATGTAAAATTCATTGAACATCAAGCATCTACTATGGAGTCACTTTCCATTAAGGATCAGTTATATAATTTGCTAGAAAAGTTAAATAAGTACTATTATATGAATGACAGAGGGATTTTTCTTAAAAGGTACGGTGTTTTCCCGCCTGAAAAATTCAAAGAGCACATCTTTCAAAATAATAGTATGGTTGAAAGTGAAATCAGAAAATTAATTTACACTATTCTAGATGCTAAATCAGAAGATCATAAATTCATTGATAGAGAGACCATTGCAACATCATTCATTTGCCTCTTAGATGGAATGTTGTTCTATTTGATGAATTGTTCTTATGAAGAATATGAGAGAAGATTAGAATCAACATGGAAAGTATTCTGGAAAGGAATATTGGAATAATTGTGCTCTTCCTCTCTATTTATTATGGGTTTTTACAAAATGAATCAGTAGAGCCGCATTAGGCTTAAGCTTAAGCCATTCTTGCGGCCCTCCTGCTTCTTCTCCTCTTGGCAAACGAAAGCGGTCAAACGAGCTTTAACCCCAATATTCCTCAAGCTGATTTCTTGAATAATGGCATATTTCTCTGAAGCACTTTGTTCTATTCTGGACAAAATGCTCCCCTCTCGAAAACAGGCTATTATTTACCTGTCTACCGTAAGGGGAGCATATCAAGTAGGGAATGACTTTTATTGAAGCCG
This sequence comes from Paenibacillus lactis, assembly GCF_017873605.1. Taxonomy (GTDB): domain Bacteria; phylum Bacillota; class Bacilli; order Paenibacillales; family Paenibacillaceae; genus Paenibacillus_AQ; species Paenibacillus_AQ lactis. The sequence goes on along the minus strand of NZ_JAGGKI010000020.1, from coordinate 24,649 downwards.
CTTTTTATTTACGTGCTCGTCTCCTATCTTGATTTCACTAAACAAATTAACCTCCGGATCAGAGGGCTTCGGCTCAACAGCCGGATGTCCTGTACCTGCTCCGGTAAAGTATTGGGAGAGCAAATCCTCCAACTGTGACAAGGTTACCGGCTTTGCGGAATCCTGCAGTTCATAACCAAGCAGTCCGTTGGGCTCGATCGTTGCGGTCTTCACATCACTTCGTTTGGATATCCCTTGCTGCCGCAATTTCATCTCAAGCGCATCCACGGTTAACCTCAGCTTCTTCATATTCTGCAATTCAAGCTGACCATCCTGTATCACGATAATGGCGGGTCCCTTTATCCACCTCTCAAAACGGCTCCAACGCACTTGCATAAATTCGACCAGGATGAGAACCAGAATAAAGACCAGGGCCGCTGCAAAGGTCAGAACTAAATTTTCTTCGGCGATCGGTTGTACGATGATCGTTCCGATCGAAATCATCGTAATGGTTGTGGGTACGGTCATTTGGGAGATCGATTTTCGGCCGGATATTCGGAGCACCAGCATCCCAAAAATAATTAAAACAAGGGATTTCCATATCTCATTCCATAGCTCATTCATACGCTTGTCTCCTCAATCGTTCAATGGTTCCCTTATGTTTTGGACAACGAGTAACCATCTTATGCATGCCTTCCCTCCAAATCCTATATACCGCTCTCCAAAAGGCATCTCCCTTAAAAGAAAAATTCGCAAGAAACCTTTCGTTGCCCATCCGCGTAGAATACCTAAGTATAGATTAAGCTGCATCGTTTCAATAATCTCATATGACACTTCGAGGACTCTCAGACCCGAATCCGACAGCTAACCTCGTCAGCGTCTCAAGAGATAACGCCCGTGCAACTTTGACTTGTTTATTCGGAACACAGTCCAAAGCCTGGAAGCAGATTGTCTCTGCTACCGGGCTTTTTTCCTTGGGTTCAGAAGACTCAAGCCGCTTGATCAGAAAGGAGCAGATGCATTCATGATACATCATGAAAAAATTATGGTGTGTGTTTACTACGGGCCGAACGGCGAACGGCTGATTCGGAGAGGAGGCGAGCTCGCCAGACTACTGCAATGTCCCCTCTATGTGATGAGCGTCATTCCCTCGGCTGTGGATGAACTCGATCTGGAGCAAGAAAAGTTTATGGCCCTTTGGCAAACCATCTGTGATGAATATGGAGCTTCGTTCATCACCAAGCCTAATGATAATCGTCATAAAGCTTCGGACATCATCGCCGAGACCGCCAAGCATTATCAGATAACGCAGCTGATCATCGGACAATCCGGCCAAACACGGTGGCAGGAAATCACACAAGGTTCATTCGTCAATGAGCTGCTCAATCGAATCGGCGAGACGGATCTGCACATCGTGGCTGTGCAGCGAATGGATCAACACATCGTGGAGACTCACGAGCGTGGAATTCCGGTTGCGGTTGTCAGCAAAGATGGACTATATTTGATCCGTAAAGGTGAAGACGAAGGCGACGTTGTCGCGGAGGGGCTGTTCTTCAAGGAACTGAATACGGATTTCGAAACCGGTTTGTTGCGTATACAAACCGATCGGGAATTCAAGTATTTAAAGGTAAGTCAAGGGAAAGTCGTAGACACCTCGTTTTTCCTAAGTCAAGCATCACCCCCCCTTGGCCATGAGAAGGATTACGGATAGTAAAGCAACAACCCAACGATCCGCTCCCAGCAAAATCGAAATGTTCATCAAACGACACACTCTACATCGTCACAGGGACTGGTCAAACTATCCCTGTATAAGGTGCTGATCTCATTTGCCTTTGAAACGCTCGGAACGATTCTCCTCGCCATTCGATGGCATGAGATCGGCTGGGTACAAGCACTCTATTATGGACTTTTCCATTCCGTCTCTGCCTTCAACAACGCCGGTTCCTTTTGGTCGGACAGTCTCTCTTCCTTTGTCGGCGATCCTGTCGTCAACATAACGATTGTCTTGCTTTTTGTTATTGCGGACTCGGATATATCGTCATTGTAAGTGTCACGATGTCTGCGGGGCGACTGGGTCCATTAACGCTCGCTTATGCGCTGGCTCAAGATAAGGCTGTTTGTCGCTTGGCTTATAAATAATCCGCGAAAAGGGAAATGGTTCCAAGGACCTAGCGATTTTTTTACTATTCTGTTACTTGTTCCTTTTGTGTAGACGGATGACCTTTACTACAATAATTACATTAATCTGTACATTGTTGAGGTGAGTGCCGTGAGCAAAATATTAGTTCCTCCGGAAAGACTTATGGAGATATCCCGACAATTTGCACAGGCTCGGGAAATCGGGGTGCAAATTTGCAGCCACCTTACCCAGCAGATCCAAATCCTTGAAAGCGGTTGGGAAGGTACGACAAGGCAACAATTCTATCAAAACTTCCAACTGGCCCGCCAACAAATGGATAGCTTCACGGCAGCGGTGGGCTCGGTCAGCACGGAATTACATACCATAGTCAACCGCTTTACGGAGGCCGACTCCACTCAAACTTCGTTACAGGCAAGGACGGCCGCCGATCCGATTGATCAAACCCAGGACGTATTAAACAACACGCTGCAAGTGAGAGATAATTTGGAGAAGTGGGGAACTCTCCTTTACAGCTCTGTCGGCGCTTCCTTAGTCTTAACTAATACGGTACGGTTCAGGGTAGATCCCCGAAATCCGTCCCGAGCTAAAATTCATAATGCGCCATGGGTTAAAGGCAAAGGCAACAATACGTTCTTGAAGAACCTAGCAAGAGGCATCAATCGCCAGATCGTGAACCCGGGCTTCATTATGAAGGGCATCAAAGGCTTTGATAGAGTCGCTAGCAAATTCGGTCTCAATTTTGGGCTAGGCTTCAGTCAAGCCAAGAACTTTCCTCAATGGACCAGACAGGTTATAGCCGGTGTCGAAAAAGGCAGGTACGGGATCGAGACCAAGAAAATCCCTGGGATGATCGCCAAAAAGATATTCCCGATTAACGCAACCTTTAATGTGATCGGCGAGGCTTCCGGTCTTGTCAGCAAGTATCGTGAAGGCAAACTCAACGGGGAAGAAGTAGCTGTAGCCGCATCCAACGTTGTTGTAAAAACAGCCGCGACCTATGGCGGCGCTGTAGCAGGCGGAGCCGTCGGTGCAATGATTGGCGGTCCGGTCGGTGCGGCTATCGGTTCCTATGTAGGCGGTACGGTTGGAGCCTTTGTCGGTGATGGCGCGGCTAAAGTGGTCGAAAAGGGAGTTCGCTGGATTAGCGGACTGTTCAAATAATTTCAGGAAGGCGCTAAATCATGAACGCAATAACTTATCGGAAATCCGTAGCATGGGGGAAATCCCTTGGCAGTTTACTGTTTGTGCTGGCCTGCCTGTTTCTGCTGTACGCGGCTTTTTTTATGGATACTTCCTTTATTCGCAAGTTTTTTTGTATCACATCAGCTATAATCGGGATTCCGTTCTTTGGAGGATATTTGGTTGTCAGCTTACCCAAGGCGCTGAAATCAGACACGAAGCTGCTCACCTACGATCAACATTCCATTTCGGACGGTACGCGGACCGTATCCTGGGCGGAGATTACAAGCATCAGCTACAGCGGCCCTTCCATTCGAAAGTGGCTGCTTCCGAAATTGCCCGTGCTGATTTTTCATTTGAAGAACAGGGAGACCTGGACTGTGAATACGTATTATTTGTTGACCGATTCCGAAATTCAGTCTGTCATGAAGCGCCTGCGGGGGCTGATCAGCCGTAACGGAAAGGAAACGAAATAGATCTGTACTGGAGGATTTGCTTACATGAGCGAGCATACCTTTGTATTTTCATTAGAAGAGCTGGGATACGCCTTGGCCGTTCATCAAGGGGAGGAAATGGCTGCAGGACTTATGAAGGCATACTATGGAGATCTGTCTGAAGACAAATGGGAGCTTCTATTTCAGGCAGCTACACATAGCTTGATGTCCAAAGGTTTTATAGAATCGATGGATGAGGAGAATGGAGAGGTTCGTTTCACTTCCGAAATTACGCAAATGATTCAGCATTTGCTGCACAGCAATTATATGCTAAGAGGGATTACCGATCGGAATGCCAGCAAAGTACTCACGATCCATGAACTGCAGCAGCGGTATTTGTACCACTTGTCTGACAATCATACACTTCATTTTCTTACCTGGACAGAGCCGGCGGATTGGGAAGAAGAGCTAGCACATTTCTATGGAGTGAAGCCTTCGAAAGCCGAAGGGCTGACTTTATCCGAATCCAAGGCTGTGATCACGGAAGAATTGTGGAATCGGCTGACTTCAGGTGAATCCCCTGCCTCTCCTCTCAATGACGAGCTTTCATCCGGCCAGCAGCAGCTGATTGCAAAATGGCAGCAGGATTTTCAAAAAAATGCCCGTACCATGGACAATCTAAGCACCATAAGAATTGGCAGCGGAAATCAGACGGCAATCGAGGATATTTTGTTTATACTTCCTTCTAATGAAGGGGTCTGGATTATACGTAACCAGGAAGCGGACAGAAATGCGGTGCCACGGATTTGCATTGAGCTGCAATCCTTCTCGGCATGCAAAAAGACGCTCGGCGCTTTTGCTGGTGCTTTGGCTTAGTCAAGCGGTAGATCTAGTACCGCTCATCTAAACGGTCTTCTATGCGGGAGCATCTTAAAACCTGACCAAGTCTTAAGTCTCCGTTGTCCCCAAATAAAAGGATGCAGCGTTTCCCTAGTAAGCGCTGCATCCTTTTTTATTGATTAGCGATATCGGTCATTTTTTCGTAATCAATGAAGGCTATTATAGTCCCCCCCTCCTTCCAGCCTTTTATTAATATCTTCATCCGAATCTACGAAACCATTTTCCGTTAATTCAACGAAAACTGTACGATCATATTTATAACTTTCTAAAGAAGAAGGATCTATATTTGCTACTTTCTCTAAAAATTCATTCACCTTTATATATTCATCATCATTAAATATCCAATACGTTGCGGAAATCGAAGGGCCGTTAAACTGATCATAGGATTGCTGAACAATCGTTTTTAATTTCTCTGCTGTAATACTTTCATCATGTCTCATGACAATTTCAACATGGATATACTCTGCTTTCGATTTTTCAAGATAGTCTTCAATCGTCATATCTTTCGTTACTTCAATAGGTTGTTTCGGATGGATATTGACCCACGAAGATGCATCTAGCCCTTGATTTTCAATCGCCTTATTAAAAACGGAGGCAAATTTATGCATTAACCGCATCTCCGGATAATTTTCAACGATGTTTTCCGAGGTATCCATTACGGCAGTAAACATGATGTCTGAATCTAATGCTTTAACATATGTAGTTACTGTATTATTGCTTTTCGTCCCCCATCGTTCCCCTATGTATTTTACTTCAAAGGATTCATTGTATTTTTCGGATAACCTTTCCTCGATGATTTTGGCAGTTTTTTTATTTAACTCGCTGCATCCTAATAAGCTTAATATGGATATTCCCATTACGACCATGCATACTTTTCTTAATAATTTCCTCATATCCCCTTGCCTTCTTTCATAAAAATATGAACTCATAATCTATTATAACAACGGAATGATTTTCGATTGATCATCAAAATGCCCCGCCTCTTTATTTATTTACTTTCTTCACCCAAAATCTAACAGAAATAATTTGACAAAAAACTTTAAGTGTCGTCTAATGTGATATATAACAGGATTGCTCATGATCTAAGTATATTTTACTGCATTTTCATGGAGCGAAGGGGGATGGGGATTGCTTTGACGAAAGTATCCTTGATCTCGGAGTCTAAAAAGAGATGTGAGAAGCTAGGTATTGATCCACGGGGGGTTCCCTCTTTTTCGACCTTTTTATCAGAAGGCGATTTGAATCTAAAACGGGCCGAATACGAAGAAATATTGTCGGTAATCAATTTTTTTGTACATAAGATGTTGGAGCTCATGAAAGGGATTCCACTGCTGATCCTGATTTCCGATGAGAATGGCTGTATTCTGGAAATGGCCGGGGATGAAGCGATCAAGAGTGTGGTTCAGCAATCGGGCATACAGATTGGCCTCGTGTTCAACGAGCAAGAAGCCGGAACTAACAGCATTAATTTGGTTTTGGATCATCGTCAGCCCATTCAGCTTGTCGGGGACGAGCATTATTATGAGTTTTTGTGGTCCTCCGCGTGTTATTCCGTCCCCTTCCAATATACAGATATCTCCAACCTGCTTGGAACCATTACGATTATGACGACGATCGATCAGCATAACCCATTTTTGCTGGCGATGCTGAGTACGGTCGTAGATTCAATCGAAAGAGAGCTCCTGCTGAAAAAGCAAAATAGACGATTGCACATATTGAACCAGGTGGTTATCGAAACAACAAGAAACGGCATCATCATTACGGATCGGGATGGGAACATAACCGAGTTTAACAAGTTTGCTGAAATTTTAACGGGTTCCAAGAAGCAGGATGTTACTAATAAACCTATTCCGGATGCCAAAACAAATGAGTTCATTAAAGAGGTCCTTCAAACGGGAAAAGAATACGAAAATATGGAATTCATGCTGCACCCTCGGACGGGCCAAGATGAGCTGGTCTGCCTGTTTGACGCCTTCCCTATTCGTGATGAGAATATGCAGGTCATGGGCGCATTTGCACAGTTTCGGGATATCACGGAGCGTTATCATACGCAAAAGCAAATCAATTATTTAGCCTATCATGACGATTTAACCGGTTTGCCGAATCGAAGATTCTTCACCAGGCATATTGATGAGCTCCTGAAGCATGGGGTGAACGAAAACAGTATCTTCGCCGTCATGTTTCTCGACCTGGACAGCTTCAAGAAGATTAATGACACGCTGGGTCATAACAACGGTGATGTGCTGTTGAAGCTGGTTGCCGAACGTCTGAAAACTTGCTGTCATGCTCCGAATCAACTGGTTTCCAGAATGGGCGGGGATGAATTCACGATCCTCCTGCAAGAGATTACGGATCATACGGAAGCCATTCATGTTGCCGAAGAGATTATAAAAGCATTTGAGAAACCATTTGCGGTAGACGGCTATGAATTCTATATAACGGCCAGTATCGGTGTTGTCTTCTATCCTCAAGACGGCACGAATGTCGAGGTGCTCATGAAGAATGCCGACATTGCTCTTTACCGGATGAAAGACGACGGGAAGAACAATTATAACATTTTCAAACCTGTGCCAAACAGCAGCGGTATTGAAAGACTTACCTTGGAGCATTCAATCCGTAAAGCGTTAGACCTAGATGAATTCGTGGTATATTACCAGCCCCAAATCGATATTCTGACTGGGAACATCATCGGTACCGAGGCGCTCGTTCGTTGGAATCATCCGACTCTCGGCTTGGTCCCTCCAACTAAGTTCATCCCGATCGCCGAGGAAACAGGACTCATTGTCCCCCTTGGGGAATGGGTGCTCAAAACCGCGTGCCTTCAGAATCAAATATGGAAGGATAAGGGGTTCCCTCCTATGAGCGTATCGGTCAATCTCTCTTCTCGCCAATTCTCAAGATATAATTTGGTAGACACCATCAAAGAGATTTTACTCGAAACCCACATCGATCCCCAATACCTGGAGCTCGAGATTACCGAGTCGATGACGATGAATGTCGATGTTGCGATCGAGGTACTCGGGAAACTGAAGGAACTAGGCATACAAATTTGCATCGACGACTTTGGGACGGGTTATAGCAATCTTTACTACTTAAAATTGTTTTCGATTGACCGGCTGAAGATTGATCAATCCTTTGTCAGGAATATTATGACGGATTCGAATGACGCGGACATTGTGGCTACGATCATAGCGATGGCTCATAAGCTTGGCATCGATGTTATCGCAGAAGGCGTAGAAACCAAGGATCAGTTGGATTTCCTGCGTAGTCAAAGCTGCCATGAAGTGCAAGGGTTTTATTATTACCCACCTTTACCCGCAGAACAAATCGAGCGGTTGTTGAACAAAACGGCGACAATAAAAACCAATTTGCAGGGGTGATAGGATGAAAAAGAGAGTGTATACCCTATTAGTCGAGCATTTTAAAAATTGGGGGATTTCTCACGTATTCGGAATTCCCGGAAAGTCCATTTCTCCGCTGATGCTGGAGCTTGAAAGCCATGGTATTCAATATGTGCTGGGTCGTCACGAAGCTGGCTCTGGGTTTGAGGCGTCAGGCTATGCACTGGCGAAAAAAACAATGGGGATCGCGATTGGTACTTCCGGCCCGGGAGGAACGAATCTGATCACAGCCGCCGGGCAGGCCAAAGAGTTCCAGTTACCGGTATTGTTCATCACCGGACAGCCATCGATGCGGGAGACTGGGCGCGCTTTAAGTCAGGATTCAAGCCAGTTTGGGGCCGATTTGGTTAAGATGTTCGAGCCCGTTACCTTGTTCAGTGCCCGCATCGAACGTGGGGACCTTCTTTACTTGTACCTTAAACATGCCCTGGAAAAAGCCTACACGGGTGAAAAAGGCCCTGTTCATCTTTGTATCCCATTTGATGTGCTGATGGAGGAAGTCGAGAGCTTCTACCTGCCTTTGCCAGACCACATTTCACCAGTTGTATCCCCCGATATCGATAAGGCGATATCGATGCTGGGCGAGGCTAAGAAGCCCGTCCTCTTTCTGGGCAAAGGCGCCGTCATGGCGGATGCCTATGAACCATTGCGGATCATGGCCGAGCATTGGGGGATTCCTGTAATGACCACGCCGGGTGCGAAAGGAGCATTTCCTACCAGCCACCCCTTATACCTAGGCGGGTATGGTCTCGGCGGTTCCAAGCATGCAACCGATTATATGAGATCCGGCATTGACCTGATGATCGTCGTAGGCAGCAAATTGTGCGATATGTCCTTGTCCGGATTTACGCCCGATATGGAGCCGGAAAAGGTTTTGCAATTTGAGTATGACCTTAAGTTCGCAGGTAAAACCATTCAGGCGCCGACGCAACTGATTCTTGGCGATATCCGCTCTAACCTGACTCAACTCATCTCGCAAAGCGGGGCATCGTCCAAAGAGCATGAGATGCTGATTGCCCGGGCACAAGCGGCAGCAGCGACCTCCCAAGCGGAATCCGTGTTGTCAGCGGGAACGGCGTTCCGAAGCTTGCGATCCGTGCTCCCGAAAGAGGCAGTTCTCTTCGGGGATGCAGGGAGTCACTCCTTTCATGCCGTACAAAACTTCGAGATCATCGAGCCCGGGACATTCTATTTCGATGAAGTGTTCATCGCTATGGGGGCAGCGATCGGCTATTCGATCGGAGCGAAAATTGCCATGCCCGATCGCCCTGTCGTCTGCGTGACCGGCGACGGCTGCATCATGATGCACGGCACCGAGATATCGACAGCCGTGAACCATGGAATTCCGGTTATTTTCTTTGTACTGAATAACTGCCGTTTAGATATGGTGGAAAAGGGAATGTCTTATAACACCGGGCGTTCGGTAGGCGCTGTCTATGAACGACCGCTGGATGTGAGCTTATTTGCCCAATCCATGGGCGCCATGGCATTCCGCTGCGAAAATGAAGCCGACATTACGAGGGCGGTTCAGTCAGCCTTGCAGTCCCATACGGCTACGGTAATCGAGGTCATGGTGGATCCGCAAGAAATCCCGCCGATTCTTACCCGATTGCTTAGTCTAGATTAAAGCTTACGGAGGACGTTTATGGAGTCGAATCGCTATAATAAAGGAATCGAAGTTTTGCAACAGATGGTAAGTGAAGAACGACTGAACGCAACGGTCAAACAGATGGAAAAATTCTCACCGGATATGGCCAGGCTGATTGTCGAGTTCCCTTATGGCTCGCTGTATTCCCGTCCAGGCCTGGATCTAAAACAAAGGAGCCTGCTTACCATAGCGGCTATGCTTGCCTCAGGCGCAGCGGCTCAGCTCGATTTTCATATCGAAGCAGCCTTGAATGCCGGGCTTACGCCAAATGAGATTGTAGAGGCCGTCATGCACTGCGTATCTTACGCAGGCTTTCCCAAAGCGCTGGATGCCATGTTTGTGGTCATGAAAGTGTTTAACGAACGGGGAATTCAATACGAAGAACGATAACCCCCTGCTGCCCTACTTTATTTCGGCCAACTCGATTCAACGAGAGTAAGCCTGAGAAGGATTTTGACTTAGTCGAGGATGGATGCGTCACCGTGGTTTGGCCAGGCTCAATCATTCACGGCTATTTTGACTTTACATAATGCTTGGCCTACCCAAGTGTCCTTGATTTCTGCAATAACAAGAGCCCCTCTGTTAAATAACTTGAGGGGCTCTTGTGTTGCTTATCATATTATTCAGTTTAGAAAGAATAATTAACTTTCAGACACTTCACTTCTTCTGTGTTTTATTAAGTCTCTCTAACCTTGTCTCTTAATTGAACTGGTTAAATCTTTGGAGATAAAAGCTCTGGTTTATCCCTTGCCCAAGTATCCTTAACTGTTGAAAAATTCGACCAGTAAAGGAACGAGAGCCGCAGGATCGACATTGTGATCTTGTCCCGCAAGCACTCGATCCTTCGCCTTTACGAGATGATGGGCCAATGTTTTCGCAGCTTCATGGAAGAAAGGCTCGCTGTTTGCGCCGGAAATTACCACTGTGGAGGACGTTACTCGAGCCCATTTGCTGGTTGGCAGCGGCTTGCCGATCATCACATCATGTGCGATCCTTCCATCATATGCGAGCGTATGCGCAACAGCCAGAAAATCTCTCCATATCGGACTTTCCTTCTGCGGAGCCAAGTATTCTTCCGGAATAAGCAGCGCCTGTGTCATGAAAATTTCCAAAGCTTTGTCGCGTTGTCGGGACAAGATAGCCTCGTCCAACTGCTCGACGTAATCCAGGGGAAGAGGCGGACGGCTTGCGTCAAGGATGAGGGGCGGTTCATACAGCGCCAGCTTTGGGATTTTTTCAGACAACTGATCAGCGGCCTCCAGGGCGAGAATTGCTCCGGACGATACACCATACAAATAGGCGCTCCCGCCCACGGATTCTATTAGTGCATCGATATCTTCAATCTCGCGCTCCACCGCATAGGGCGGTGTGTCGTCACTGTCTCCCCGCCCACGTCGGTCGTAATTGATCACGGTATAATGGTTCGCCAGCAAATCTGCCAGTTGCTCTTGCGAAGGGAACTTGCGATACCCTAGAGCGCCAGTTACCAGGATCACAGCCGGACCGTTGCCGTATTGGTCATAGGCGATGGCCGTTCCATCTTTGGATATAACGTTGTTCATCAGTTCTCGCCCCTCTTTTTTCTTAAATTATTTTCGCTGGTAATGCAAGCCGACGACGCCGTTCTTGTATGTTTTGGAGCGGATCAACCGGAGGGACTGCTGCTTGTTGGCCAAAGCGAACAAGCGCTCGCCGCGGGAAGCGATGACGGGATGAACGAGCAGCCACAGTTCGTCGTAAAGTCCGCTGTGGATGAAAGATTGCCATGTCTTTACTCCGCTTTCGACGGAAATTCGATTGACCCGGCTTTTCAGTGCTTCCAGCTCGCGAGCGAGCGAAGTATTGCCACTCCCAATCTGCTGCGAGTTTCTCCAGACCAAATCGACTTTGGAGCTGGAAATGACCACTTTGGAGATCTCGTTCATGCGAATGGCGATGGCCCGTTCCAGCGCATTGGAAGAATGCTCCGCCTGCTGCCAATGCTGGGCTAACGAAGCGTACGAATTTCTGCCTACGATAATCGTATCGACAGTATTGTAATAATCCAAGTAATCCTCAAAGATCTCTTCGCTCAATGTCATCCACTGATTTTCATCCGATACGACGCCGTCCAGCGAAAGCTGCATTGTTAAAATCACGTCACCCATTCCTTCAATCACTCCTTGCTTTCATGATTTACGAAACAAATATATCATTTTCCCGGTTCGAGCATTTCTTATCAATTGCTATTATGTTCCAGTTTTAATCTAGGGAACCTAAAGGTACAACAAGATTCCTAGAATGCTGTTAGCCTTTTTTATATTAAACCCTCTGATTTTCTTGATTAAACAACAAAAGAGCTCAGACTAATCTGAGCTCTTTTGGTTTAGAAGTTACAATCCATGGTTTCCATATGCATACTTCTTTTATTGGTTACAAGCTTTATTATTCAGTTACAAAGAATATTTAATACATTCACACAATTACGAGCAAAGCCCACGCTTACTCTACCGTCACGCTCTTCGCCAGGTTCCGCGGCTTATCCACGTCATTGCCTCGAGCGAGGGAAGCATAGTAAGCAAGCAGCTGCAGCGGGATCACGGACAAGGCGGCAGTCAGCACCGGCAGCGTCTTTGGAATCGCGAAGGCTTGGTCGACCGACTTCAGCAGGTCAGCCACATGCTCCTCGTAGGTAATGGCCATGACTTCCGCACCCCGCGCCTTCACTTCCTTAATGTTGCTTACAGTTTTCTCCAGCACCGCTTCCTGGGTTGCAAGAGCAATCACCGGAATCCCTTCCTCAATTAAAGCGAGCGTGCCGTGCTTCAGCTCACCGGCAGCGTAGGCCTCGGAATGGATGTAGGAGATCTCCTTCAGCTTCAGGGAGCCTTCCTGGGCTACCGCATAATCTTGGCCGCGGCCGATAAAGAACAGGTGCTCATGCTTGGCGATCTGCTCGGCATAGGCTTTGATCGATTCGGCATTCGCCAGCATCGCTTCCACCTGCTCCGGCAGAGCTTCCATCGCAGCAATCACTTCGGCAACAGCGTCCTCCGTCATCGTGCCGCGTACCTGAGCCAGATACAGACCAAGCAGATAGAATGCGATCAGCTGGGAGGTGTAGGCTTTTGTCGAAGCAACCGCGATTTCAGGTCCTGCCAACGTACCAAGCACGTCGTCGGCTTCACGGGCGATCGAGCTGCCGACCACGTTCGTAATCGCCAGAACATGGGCGCCGTGGCTCTTCGCTTCACGAAGGGCTGCCAGCGTATCTGCCGTCTCGCCGGACTGGCTCACAACGATGACCAGCGTCTCAGGCGTGACAATCGGCGAACGGTAACGATATTCGGAAGCCACGTCGTTCTCGACAGGTATACGTACCATTCCCTCGATCACGCTGCGTCCGACAAGACCGGCATGGTAAGCCGTTCCGCAGGCAATGATTTGGACATTGCGAATATTCGCGATCTGCTCGTTCGTCAGCTTCAGCTCAGGGAGGACGACTTTCCGTCCGCTCTCATCCACGCGGCCCAGCATCGTATCCCGATAGGCCTTCGGCTGCTCGTGGATCTCCTTCAGCATAAAGTGATCGAACCCGCCTTTTTCCGCCGTGACGGCATCCCAATCGACACGAATCATTTCCCGAGAAATAAAATTCCCTTCGATCGTCATCAATTCGACAGCATCTGCAGTGAGCAGCGCCATCTCGCCGTCATTCAAAATATATACGTTCCGCGTATATTTCAAAATCGCCGGAATATCAGAACCGATAAAGTTCTCGCCTTCACCAAGGCCGATAATGAGCGGGCTGGCTTGACGAACGGCAACCAGCTTATCCGGTTCGTACTCCGTTAGTACGCCAAGAGCAAAAGCCCCTCTCATATACTTGATCGCCTTCTGCACCGCCTTCACGATATCTCCGTCATATTCACGGGCGATGAGATGCGAGATCACTTCCGTATCGGTCTCGGACACAAAGTGATGCCCTTGCTGGATCAGCTCTTCCTTCAGCTCCAGGTAGTTCTCAACGATCCCGTTGTGTACGACCGAGAACTTCTGGCTCTCGTCCGTATGCGGATGGGAGTTGACATCCGATGGACGGCCATGCGTAGCCCAGCGGGTATGACCGATCCCGGCCGTACCAACCAGCGGCGCTGTTTCCAGCCGTTCCTCAAGATTGGCCAGACGTCCCTGTGCCTTGGCTATGCGAAGCCCTTCATTGGTAAACACTGCGATTCCTGCAGAGTCATATCCGCGATACTCGAGCTTTTTGAGTCCTTCCAGCAACACCGTTTGCGTCTTCTGATTTCCAATATATCCGACAATACCACACATTGTATGATTCCTCCGTTCGGTTTCCAAAAGTAATGGTTATGCGAAAAGAAGAATGCGCACCTGCTGAGCGGCATTACGAAAGAAGAATGATCTATTCAATTATCAATGTTCAACGATAGCATTCTCTTAAGCTATTGAACAATCATGAATGCACTCTTCTTCCACCGCGCTGTACGCACACTTGATTCGCACATTCATGTTTTTATGAAATACGATGAGCACCTGCTGATGCGTTGTAAGAACGGTCGCCCATTCCTTTTCCGCGTTCAGCTTACGGTTCTGGTGCAATCCCGGGAGGTCCCCGCCGAACAATCCGAACACCTCCACCTCGTCAGCTTGATTGTGCCGTTTCGTTATCACATCGATTCGTCATAACGATTTCCCCGCGCATTTTTCAAGCTCTGGCGCTTATGAAGCTTATGGTCTACCTCACAACCCTCTCTTTCCATTCTTGAATGACATTCTATATTATATTCACCCGAATAGGGTTTGGCAACTTTAGTGGCTAGCCTTCTCTTTCGAGCTCCACCAAGAATCGGCCTTCCAGACTACTTGAATCCATGCATCAGGAATGCGGAGCCTATACCTGCAGCATATGCAGTCATAGCAAGGCTTGCTTCCGCTTTCATGCGCTGCATCATACCAGGAATATGCGGGCCAGTTATCAGCTGTTCTAGTTCACTGGCCCTTACATAAACTGGTGTTCCACCCTTGAAAAATCCAACTTTAGCCTTAGGCTAATTCCCGCTTCACGACATCGGCAATCTGGGTTACATAGCGATCCAGCTCGTCTTTATCCGGACCTTCGGCCATAACCCGAATGAGGGATTCCGTCCCGGAAGGGCGAACCAGTACCCGGCCGTTATCTCCCAAAATCTGCTCTACCTCGGAAATCGCAGACTCGATTGCCTTATTTCCTTGATACTTCGTTTTATCGCCAACACGCACGTTAACAAGCACTTGAGGATACTTGCGCATGCTGTTCTTCAGTTCATGCAGCGGTTTGCCGGAAGCTACGATGGTGTCCACCAGCTGAATGCCTGTCAGAATTCCGTCACCGGTTGTGTTATAGTCCAGGAAAATAACATGACCGGACTGCTCGCCGCCGAGGTTAAATCCGCCGCGACGCATCTCTTCCATCACGTAGCGGTCGCCAACGGCCGTCTTGGCCGTTTTCAGCTTCAAGCTGTCGCAAGCTTTGTAGAAGCCGATGTTGCTCATGACCGTGGACACAATCGTTCCTGCTTTCAGCTTGCCAGCACGATTCATTGCATCTCCGCAGATGCACAGGATGAAGTCGCCATCAACCTCCTCGCCTTTCCCGTCAATGGCGATCAGACGATCCGCATCTCCGTCAAAAGCAAGTCCCAGATCCGCGCCGTGGGCAAGGACGGCTTCAACCAGCTTCTCCGGATGTGTCGATCCGCAGCCATCATTGATGTTTAGACCGTTAGGCTCAGCGCCGATCGTAATAATCTCCGCACCAAGCTCGCGGAACAGCTTCGGAGCGAGCTCGTAAGCTGCGCCGTTCGCGCAGTCCAGCACGATTTTCAGGCCGTCGAAACGGTTGCTGATAGTTGTCTTCAAATACTCCAAGTATTTAAATTTCGATTCATTATCTACGCGAAGCTCGCCCAGTTCGGCTCCGATCGGACGCGGAAGCTCGTCCTTCTCCGCATCCATGAGCTCTTCAATCTTGAGCTCCGTTTCATCGGACAGCTTGAAGCCGTCTCCGCCAAAGAACTTAATTCCGTTATCTTCAACCGGATTGTGCGAGGCCGAGATCATAACGCCGGCATCGGCTTTCAACAATCTTGTAATGTACGCTACCGCAGGGGTGCTAACAACCCCTAGACGAATAACATGCGCACCGATCGACAGTAGTCCTGCCACCAATGCAGATTCCAGCATAGCTCCGGATACGCGCGTATCCATGCCAATCACGACAGTCGGCTTCTCCTTATCCCCCGTTAGTACATAGCCGCCGCAGCGGCCGATGCTGTAAGCCATTTCGGCAGTCAGCTCTTGATTGGCAATCCCTCTTACCCCATCTGTTCCAAAATATTTCCCCATGTGTTCTCTTCCCCTTTATCTACATTTCTTTATGTTTCACTCATTCGGTGTTTCTGTACCCGTATCCCCATCGTCAGCACTTCCATCTGCCGGTGGATGGGCCGGTTCCTCTTCGTTTCCGCTGGCATCCGTTCCCGAATTTACGGGCGGCGCTACGCTTTGATTCCCCTGCTCATTGCCTGTTCCGGTACTCGGCGGATCGGTCTGGTCTTTATCCTTGCCGTCATCCTTCGGCGTGGTTCCCGGGTTGGTTGTAACCGGCGTAGAGTTGTCCTTCAGCTCGATCTTCACAACCAGTCGATTCCTGTCGGCTCGATTAATGAAATCCGGAAGCGTAATTTGAAGCGGAATTTCATGCATACCCGCCTTCAACCCGGCTAGATTGGCCTGAGCCCCGATATCTTCGGGAGTCAGACTATTCAGCAGGTCGGGCGCTCCGGTAAGCGTAAGTGATATCGACTTCTCCTCGGGCTCAAGGATAACAGCTTCCAGGCCCGAAGCTACTCCCTTTAAGGTTATCGGGATTCCGCTAATGACCCGTTCGCCATGCGATACGGCCGTAACCTCAACTTCGACAGAGCTCGGCTCGATTTTCTCAAAACCTTCAGGCGGCGTCAAGTCGGCCGTAAGTACTGTTGTTCCTGATTTGTTAATTTCAGACAAATCCACAATCGCTTCGATATAGGTCTCTGCTCCTGCAAGCGCCTCTTTGCTCCCGAACAACTTGACTTCCTTGACCTTTTGATCCACCTTGGAAAGCACAAGCCCTTCGGCCAATCTTCCCGTATATTTCAGCTCCAGCGGCACCGTCACAAAGGCAGGCTCAATCGGCACTTCGGCCGCTACGCTGCTCGGCTCGATGACCGCATCCTCCATCACAACGCCTTCCTTATCATATGCCGTCAGCTTGACGCGTTTCTCCGTAATGTTCTCCTTGGCTCCGTCCAGCTCAATATTCCCCTTCACCTGACCGAGCTTCTCCATCCTGGATTCCGGCAGCGTCACCGTGACTTGGCGTGGGTCGATCAGCACGGGTGTCCCGGCCCGGTAATCTTTGGCTGGCTCGCCCTTCGTGCCAATACTTACCGTCACCGACTTGGAGACCCGCTTCTCTACGGTCACCGTAACCATGCTGGGATCCATCGATACGACCTCCACTCCGTTCGGCACGGAAGCAGTTAAAGGAAGGGTATGGGTACCGGGCTCCTTCACATTGCTAAGGTCAAGCTTTACTTTGTACTCATCCGTAAACAGGGTGATGTTGGACCGTTTGCCCCTCACTTCCAGCGTCACGCGGTCTTTGTCGATACCCGTTAAAGCATATTCGCCATCATCGAACCCGTAGGTTTGAATTTTGACCCCTTCAATCACACGGGTATCGTAGAAGGTTGTCGGGGGAGGAGGCGAGCCGCTGTCCATATGAACCATCGCCCACAACAAGATGCTGACAGCCAATGCAATCAGCTTGCTGACTGTATTGTTCTTAATCCATTTATCCATTACGGCCCTCCTTCCGTTTCCAGAAGAACGTGCGTTTCTCCTTCGTGGATGCGGCAGGACGCATCTCCTCATACAGCTTGGAGATGAGGGATTCTTCCTTGATATCCCGAACCACTTGCCCATTCAATGCTAACGATACTTGACCGGTCTCCTCCGATACGACCACCGAGATCGCATCCCCCACTTCACTGATTCCTATGGCTGCGCGGTGTCTGGTACCAAGCTCTTTGCTTATAAAAGGATTCTCCGATAAGGGTAAGTAACAGCCCGCCGCGGCAATCTGTCCGTTCTGGATAATAACCGCTCCATCATGAAGCGGCGTGTTCGGTATGAAAATGTTAATGAACAATTCCGAGCTGATCACCGATCGCATCGGAATGCCGGATTCGACATACTCATTGAGACCGGTTGTCCGCTCAAATACGATGAGGGCACCGATTTTTCGCTTCGACAAATAATTAACGGCCTTAATGGTTTCGCTAATTAATTTATGGGTCTCTTCATCGGCGTCCGCCGTTCGTCCGAAGAACTTACCGCGGCCAAGCTGCTCCAGTCCACGTCTAAGCTCTGGCTGGAAAATAATAAAGATGGCCAGCACCCCGAACGTGAAGATCTGATTCATCAGCCATTTGAGCGTGTACAGATCGAACCAGGTGCTGAGCGCCCAAATAACGACCAGTACCAAGATTCCTTTCAACAGCTGCACAGCTCTTGTGCCCCGAACGAGCAGAATCATTTGATATATAATATAGGTAACGATAAGAATATCGATTATATCCTTGATGGTTTCTCCCCAGGTCATATCCGTGAAATACTCCATACAGCAACCCCCGTCAATTCCATTAAGTGCGGGTTCAAAAAATCTGCCCCTCACTGGGAACTTTTTGAACGTCCTCATGCATAACGCTTGAGACTATATATGTAGTATGTACTCTACACTCTCTAGGTTATAACGTTAATCTTTCCGATGCAAGCGAATGCCTCGTCCATAACCTGCTTTCTGCAGATTTTTGTAATAAAAGAAGCGCCGTCTTTTCACTGAAAAGAGGCGCTTGTATTCAGTAAGGTGCAGGCGATTCTTATCGGTAAGCGACATCTGTGAACAGATTGGAGATTTTGTACCATATCCAATCCATTGCCTTATCAATATCTTTAACTTGACCTGCTATATGAGCGGTGGAGGCCTGGAACAACTCCCCGTCAATGACCGTGAGATTGCCATTCACTTGGCCATAGACCTTAGTCTTCCCATTCTCAACGGTTATATCTCCCGCAATGACCTGATCGGCAGGAATGATGACCGTGTCACCTTCAATCACCAGCTTCTCGAATTCATCACTCTTCACAACCAGCTGGTTCTCTTGGTTCCAGAAGCTGATGGTGCTAAAGAGCATGACCACGACAAACATGGCTGCCGCCGTAAGCGCAGGATGATTCCTAACCCAGGTAACCCATGCCTTCTGCTTCTTCGGCTTAGGCAGCATGCCCATAATGCGGTCTGCTAGATCATCTGATGGCTTCGTCGCATGATGAGTTAAGGAAAATAGAAGCATATCGGTATGCTCCAGCTTCTCGAAATTGACTCGGCACTCGGAGCATTCCTGCAAATGCTGCTGCAATTCAAGCTGCTTCGGCTCGGACAAGTCATTATCCAGATAATCATGCATCAAAGAGACGGCTAATTTGCAATCCATTTGTGAGCCAATCCTTTCGTTCAATCTCTTTGCTGGGTCCATTCCCCGACCGGGGACATAAGACTTGCTTATTGTTCATACGTGCAGGAGTCACGGATGTTTCAAATATTTTCGGATAAAAAACAATTTTGTCTGCAGAGTCCGCTGAATCGTGGGAATCAGCCCTTACCGATTCTTGGCCCGCATCATAAGCGACAACGTCAACTAAGGCGCCGTCTTGAGGTCAGCAAGAAAAAACCACCCTCCGGTGGCCCGGCTTTTTCTTACAATTTATGCTCCAGCTTTTTCCTAAGGAACTCACGTCCACGGTGGACTCGCGTTTTGATCGTTGTTACAGGCAAGTCCAATATCTCGCTAATCTCTTGCAGCGATAAATCCTGTATATATCTCAGGATCATGATCGTTTTGTACTTGGCCGGAAGCCCCTCGATCGCCTGGTGGATGATCCGCTGCGTTTCCGACAGAAGCGTTTCACTCTCCGGTGTGCGATTGTCACTCGGGATGAGGGAATAACCGTCCATACCGTCACTGTCGTTCAGTTCCGCATCCAGCGAGAAAGAAGGCTTGCGTTTTCGCAGCCGGTCTATACCAAGATTCGTCCCGATCCGGTAGATCCAGGTCGAGAATTTCTGGTTTTCGTCATAACGATCCAGGTTTTTATAGACACGCAAGAACGTCTCCTGTACGACGTCCTCCGCCTCATGGCGGTTGCTTAGCATTCGGTATGCTAAATGAAAGATCTTATCCTTGTACAGTTCCACAATTTCGGCAAAAGCTCGCTGATCGCCTTTGCGGGCTAGCTTTGCCAGTCTTACATCCAAATTTTCCACCATAACTCCCCCAGAATGGTCTGATGGGTAACGTTTTAAAAGCATCATTCAAATGGTAATTCAACTGTTTCTAAAAATCAACAACTATTAGAAATCCAACCGAAAATTTCGAATGGATCAAAGTCTATCATGCCCCATTCTCCCCAAGATGAATAAGGAGCGATCCATCCGGTATAAAAAAAGGCGAGGCTCGAGTGAGCCTCGCCTTGTTCATCGAGATCTTTGTCTTGCTGTGCTATAACGATCGATCCCAGCCAGGGCCCGCATCAGCCCGTATTCCGAAGCCCTGCGGCAATGCCGTTAATCGTGAGCAGCACTTCGCGAAGCAGCTCCGCGTCATCCTGCCCCTGCTCTCTTAAGCTGCGGAGCTCGTTGAGCAACTGTACCTGCAGGTAGCTAAGCGGATCGACGTAAGGATTGCGGAGTCGAATCGATTCCTGCAGGACCGGTTGATTATCCAGGATGTCCTGCTGTCCGGTAATTTTGAGGACGAGGTCCTTCGTCAGGTTGAACTCTTCCTGGATCATTCCAAAGATGCGCTCGCGTGACGTATCGTCCTTCGTCATTAAGGAGTACTCCTTAGCGATGATAAGATCCGCCTTGGCAAGTGCCATCTGAAGGGTATCAATCAGCGACGTGAAGAACGGATAGTCCGTGTACATCTTCTGGAGCACCTTCAGATTCTCTTCCTTGCCTTGGTAGAAGCTCTGTAAGCCCGTACCAGCCGCATACCATGCCGGGAGGAGGTAACGGCTCTGGGTCCATGCAAACACCCAAGGAATGGCTCTCAGGTCCTCGAAACGGTCGCTGTTCTTGCGCTTCGATGGGCGGGAACCGATATTCAGCTCGCCCACTTCCGGAAGCGGCGTCGATTCTTTGAAAAAGCTAAGGAAATCCGGGTCGCCGAAGATCAGGTCCTGATACTTCTTCTGCGCTGCCTCCGAGATCCGGGAGGCGATTTCCTCCCATTCTTTATCGACAGATTGGGTTTCAGGATATCGTGCATTGATCGATGCCGTAATGAGCGCGGAGGTGGCTTGCTCCAGGCTTCGATAAGCAATCCCTTTCAGGGAATAGCGCGACGAGATGACCTCGCCCTGCTCCGTAATCTTGATGCCGCCGGCAATCGTGGACGCCGGCTGTGCCAGAATACTGCGGTTCAGCGGCATGCCGCCGCGTCCCAAGGATCCGCCCCGCCCATGGAAATACTTCACCTTGATGCCAAATTCGTTGGCAACCGCGGTGATTTCCTTAAGCGCTACTTGAAGCTCCCAGTTGGCCGTAATGGCTCCGCCATCCTTGTTGCTGTCAGAGTAGCCGAGCATGATCTCCTGCAAGTCATTCATTGCGCTTACGGCTTCGCGGTAGATCGGAAGGCTAAAGAGCTTACGCATGATCTCAGGCGCAGCGTGAAGGTCCTCGATCGTCTCGAACAACGGTGCTGCCTGCAAGGTGGCAACTACCGTACCGTCCGTATCCTTCCGGAACAATCCGGCTTCTTTCGCAAACACCATCACTTCCAGAATATCGCTTGCACCCTCCGACATACTGATCAGATAGCTCGAAATGCACTTCACGCCAAATTCCTTCTGAGCACGGAATACGGTACGGTACACTTCCAAGCATTCCTCCGTACTGTCGCTGTACTCCTGATAAGGGGTCGTCAGCGGACGCGGGTCGTTCAGCAGGTCGTTCAGCAGCGCAATCTTCTCATCTTCGCTTAATTGCACGTAATCACTGGTAACGTTCATTTTGTGCAAAATCTCAGCCATCGCATTCTCATGCTCTTTGCTGTGCTGTCTGATATCCAGGGTTGCGGTATGGAAGCCAAACAACTCGACCTGGCGAATCAGCTTCTGGATGTACGTATCGGCGACATAGTCAGCAAAATGGAAGCGCAGGCTGCGGTCAATGATCTTCAAATCCTCAATGAATTCTTCCGGTGACTCGTAGCGCTCGCTGCCGGTCATTTCGTCTTCGAGAATATGACTGATTTTGGCCAGCATATAAACGAGCTTAATACGATACGGCTCTTTCTCATTGTGCCAAATTTCCATCTTCTTCAGCGTGACGTTTTGGCGGTCCTTCTCAATGGACGCAATCAACTCGTCGGATACGTTGACAATGGTCGAGCTGAAGCTGAGATACTTCATGAAATCACGCAGGATCCGCTGGTATTCACGGATTGCCAATTTACGCTGCATCTCAAGGGTTTTCCAGGTCACGTCCGCCGTCACCGAAGGATTACCGTCCCGGTCTCCACCGATCCACGATCCGAAACGCAGATACGTCGGAACATGCCAATGATGGCCCGGATAATACTTATTCAGGCAACGCTCCAGTTCTTGATAAACCTCTGGCAGAATGTGAAACAGCGTCTCATGGAAATAATACATTCCGTTTCGGACCTCATCCAGAACGGTCGGCTTACGGTCGCGAAGCTCATCGGTTTGCCACAGTGTAATCACTTCATTCAGAAGCTTCTCCCGAAGCTGTTCTCTTTCGCGGAATGTTAATGTTGGGTTGTCCAGCAGCATCACATCCTCGGCGATCCGTTTATGGATATCGAGAATGGCTCTGCGCATCGCTTCAGTAGGGTGAGCTGTCATGACCAGCTCAAGGGATAGATTTTCGAGAATTTCTTGAACTTCTTCAAAAGGAATGTTGCGTTCTTTCAGATCCTGGACCGCACTTTCAATGGATCCCGGCTGAACGCCTTCACCAGCGGAGCGCTCATAATCGCGTTTCCGGCGGATTCGGTGATTCTGCTCGGCGATGTTAACCAATTGGAAGTAAATCGCAAATGCGCGGATCACTTGATGGCGGATGTCCGGTTCCAGCGTGCTGATGATTCTCTTAAAATCTGCGAACAATTCAGGAAGAAATACGGATCGCAACGATTTGCTCGTTTCGCGAATTTTCTCAACTATATCTAAAAGCTCGTTGCCTCCTTGGTGGACAAGAACTTCTCCAAGAATATTGCCAAGGAACCGTACATCTCGCCGCAGCAGATTGTTGGAATTACTCTTTGCGGTTACTGTAAGTTCAGTCATGCTACTCCTCCCATCTCAAAGCCCTTTTTACGCGGTTTATCTCTAGAACATAACGCCTTCCTAACATAATACAATAAATGCGGGCGAAAATCTTCACTTTTCAACCGAAAAAATTAGCCAGATCGACAAAATTCATTCCCTTGAAAAGCGCCAACATCCCATATACGACAAGCCCTGAAGCCATTGGCAAGTCTCCTCTTTAATACATTAACACTTCGCAGAAACATCGTGCGGATATGTAAAAAAACATCACACATGGTGATGTCCTGCTATATTATGGAGCGGGTGATGGGAATCGAACCCACGCTACCAGCTTGGAAGGCTGGAGTTCTACCATTGAACTACACCCGCATATCAACCCACAAAAGTAAAGACTAAGCTTTGAAACATATGCCGATTACTTTTGCGGGAACCGAATTCTTAAGCAAATCGGGATGACACGATTCGAACATGCGACCCCCTGGTCCCAAACCAGGTGCTCTACCAAGCTGAGCTACATCCCGATATGAACTTAAAATGGCACGCCCTGAGAGATTCGAACTCCCGACCTTTTGATTCGTAGTCAAACGCTCTATCCAGCTGAGCTAAGGGCGCAAATGGAGCGGACGACGGGAATCGAACCCGCGACCCTCGCCTTGGCAAGGCGATGCTCTACCGCTGAGCCACGTCCGCAAATATGGTGCGCGTGGAGGGACTTGAACCCCCACGTCAAAGACGCTAGATCCTAAGTCTAGTGCGTCTGCCAATTCCGCCACACGCGCACAAGATAAAACACTGGTGAGCCATGAAGGACTCGAACCTTCGACACCCTGATTAAAAGTCAGGTGCTCTACCAACTGAGCTAATGGCTCGCATTCAAGGCGTCGCCGAGATTTCGGGTTCACCTTCAAAGCTGCTCTTCACCTTAATTGAGGTGAAAATGGCTGGGGATATAGGATTCGAACCTATGCATGACGGAGTCAAAGTCCGTTGCCTTACCGCTTGGCTAATCCCCAATAATTATCATGTTACTAGCATGTCCAATTCCAGATTGAAACATGAATGGTGGAGGCTGAGGGGATCGAACCCCCGACCCTCTGCTTGTAAGGCAGATGCTCTCCCAGCTGAGCTAAGCCTCCATGTTGGTGACCCGTAGGGGATTCGAACCCCTGTTACCTCCGTGAAAGGGAGGTGTCTTAACCCCTTGACCAACGGGCCACATGTTTAAGCTGCTTCTAAGTTGCTAAAAGAAGATCTGGAGCTTCCAACCGGGATCGAACCGGTGACCTCATCCTTACCATGGATGCACTCTACCTACTGAGCTATGGAAGCAGGTGGCTCCCCGAACAGGACTCGAACCTGTGACAACTCGATTAACAGTCGAGTGCTCTACCAACTGAGCTATCAGGGAATATGTATTCGCTTGGCGGCGTCCTACTCTCCCGGGACCCTTCGGTCCAAGTACCATCGGCGCTGGAAGGCTTAACGGTCGTGTTCGGTATGGGAACGCGTGGAACCCTTCCGC
>NZ_JAGGKI010000019.1 GCF_017873605.1 Paenibacillus lactis | reverse complement strand
CATTTTTTTTGACACCCTCTCGTCTGCTTTGTTTCATTATCGTTTTATCACTAAGGGGTGTCCACTTTTTATTCTAGCTGCAAAAAGGGACTTGTTCCGGTCAGAGAGGGCGGTTTTCGCACCAGAAGTACCTAAAAGGGACTTGTTCCGGTCAGAGAGGGCGGTTTTCGCACCAGAAGTACCTAAAAGGGACTTGTTCCGGTCAGAGAGGGCGGTTTCCGCACCAGAAGTACCTAAAAGGGACTTGTTCCGGTCAGAGAGGGCGGTTTCCGTACCAGAAGTACCTAAAAGGGACTTGTTCCGGTCAGAGAGGGCGGTTTCCGCACCAGAAGTACCTAAAAGGGACTTGCTCCGGTCAGAGAGGGCGGTTTCCGCACCAGAAGTACCTAAAAGGGACTTGTACCGGTCAGAGAGGGCGGTTTCCGCACCAGAAGTACCTAAAAGGGACTTGTTCCGGTCAGAGAGGGCAGTTTTCGCACCAGAAGTACCTAAAAGGGACTTGCTCGGTCCAGAGAGGGCAGTTTTCGCACCAGAAGTACCTAAAAGGGACTTGCTCGGTCCAAAGAGGGCGGTTTTCGCACCAGAAGTACCTAAAAGGGACTTGTTCCGGTCAGAGAGGGCGGTTTCCGCACCAGAAGTACCTAAAAGGGACTTGTTCCGGTCAGAGAGGGCGGTTTCCGCACCGGAAGTACCTAAAAGGGACTTGTTCGGTCCAAAGTGGGATGTTTTTGCACCAGAAGTACCTAAAAGGGACTTGCTCGAACAATGAAGGCGGTTTTTCCCTCCAGAAGTAACCTCTTGTTTTGGTTCGCTGCCGGCAATCTTTGAAGAATGATACGGTTGCAGCGGACGTATACTATCCATGTATTTTTTGTGGGATGCGACGAATACGACGAGCATGTTATGCACTATTTTGGGAACAAGGGAAACGACTAAGCCCGCAATAGCCGAGGCTGTCCAGTGTATAAGGAGGTAGCGGTGTCATGGCGGAACGCAAGGATACGAAGGATCCAGCGGAGCATGCGGAAATGAACGAGGAGGAGCGCTTGAACGCCATCCACCGGATGCTTACGGATATCGCACAGCAGCTTGAAAAGTCGAGGATCGCGGATTATACGCAGCTTCTGAATCGGCCATGGCGGCTGATCGGAACCAACTTGCTGGCGGGGACGGCACGCGGGGTGGGAATTGCGCTTGGGTTTACATTTTTCGCCGCTACGATCATTTATGTGCTTCAAGCCCTTGGCGCGCTAAATCTCCCGATTATCGGGGACTATATAGCGGATATTGTGCGCATTGTGCAGCGGCAGCTGGAGCTTCGGTAAGGCGGCCGGGCATTAGGAGGCTTGGGCGTATGTACAGACCGGCAGCCAGAGGTATTCCGTAAGCTTGCTGCCGGTCCCGCTCACGAGCAATTAGATAAGCGAATCGTCGTCGGACTCCGCATGAGGATCCAGCAGGTAGCTTCCTTCGCCCCGATTCAGGTAGTCGATGTACTGCGGACTGCGGACGATGAACACTTCCGACCCGTCGATGTTGGTGGCCACAAAGTTTTCATACACTTCAACAAAACCGCCCAAATCATCCTCATGCTCAATATCCATTTCGTTATAACTGTCAATATTATTCCCTTCCGCTAAAGCCGGCGAGTTTGAGTTCCCCCAGCTCTCAACAATCTGCCAGGCGTCCTCGCCGTCGAAGGCCGCATACTCATGCTCGTCCATGCTGGACTTGCCGAAGGCGGGAGCCAGCACCTCTTCTTCAACCGGGCGGTCTCTGGAAATTTCCGTTTTCGGTGTATGCTCAACGCAATATTTGGTATCGGGAAGCACTTCAAGCCGTTCATACGGAATCGGCTGACCGCAGGTCTCGCAAGTACCGTATCGCCCGTGATGGATGGCTTCTAGCGCGAAAATGACGCGCTGCAGCTCAAGATCCACCCTGTCCTGAAGCGCAAGGTCCTTCCCCCTTTCGTAGACCTCGGTGCCCAAGTCTCCGGGATGGTTGTCGATATGGGATAACTCGCCCGTATTATCCCGCTCCGATTCGCCGAGCCCATGCTGGTCGTTGTGTACCATCCGTGATTCGAGCTCAGCCTTCCGTTCCATCAGTTTCTGCTGCAGGGTCCTTAGTTGTTCCTGAGTAAGATGCGACATGTTAGGCTCCTCTCCGGTCCGAAGTTGACCTTCTTGTTCTTACCTATATAGTGCGCTGTGTGGGTTCGTTTTACTGACGGAAAATGTTCACCCCATTGGAGAGGAATGGACGTTGTCCGAGCCCCTGTGCTACAATAAGACGAGTTACTGTCCGGTCCTGCGGGGAGCTTGTTGACTCGGGGACGAACCGGCAGATGTAAAGATCGGAGTGACATAAACGAGTGGTATATTATTTGATTGCATTGGTAATGTTTCTTATCGATCAGGGCACTAAATATCTGATCGCCTCGAGGCTGGAAATGTATGAGCAGATCCCGGTTATCGGCAATTTCTTCTTGATTACATCCAGCCGGAACCGTGGAGCCGCATTCGGTATTCTACAGGACCAGCTGTGGTTTTTTATCGTCGTAACGATAGCTGTCGTGGCCGGTATTGTATGGTATCTGCGCAAAATGACGAAGGAAGGCCGCAAATTGCTGCCGACAGCGCTTGCGCTTGTGCTCGGCGGTGCCTTGGGGAATTTTATCGACCGTCTGCTGATGGGCGAGGTTGTCGATTTTCTGCAATTCAATTTCGGCAGCTACACCTTCCCGATATTCAACATTGCCGATTCCTGTATCGTGATTGGCGTTGGCCTGATTATTCTGGATACCATTCTGGATGGAAGACGGGAGAAGCTCAATAAGCTCAATACATCAAGAGAAGTTTCTGGCACGGAAGGGAATGAGTAATGTTGCAGGACGGGCAGCGTACAGATCATGTGGTAGATTCGGACGAGCAGGAGCAGGACGTTCAGGAATGGATCGTCGACGCCGAGTCCGCCAAGACCCGGATCGATAAATACATCACCGATGGACTGGCTGAAGATGTGTCGCGATCTCAGGTCCAGTTGTGGATTGCCGATGGGCATGTCCTAGTCAATGATTCGCCGGTGAAAGCCAATTACAAGGTAAGCCAAGGAGACCGGATTGCGCTGACCATACCGGCCCCATCGGTCGTCGAGATTGTTCCGGAGGATATTCCGCTCGACATTGCATATGAAGACCGTGACGTTATCGTGGTCAACAAGCCAAGAGGGATGGTGGTTCATCCGGCCCCCGGCCATGTATCAGGGACCTTGGTGAACGCACTGATGCATCACTGCAAGGATCTATCCGGCATTAACGGCGAGCTCCGTCCGGGGATCGTCCATCGGATCGATAAGGACACCACAGGGCTGATCATGGCCGCCAAGAATGATAAGGCGCACGCGTCTCTGGCCGCACAGCTGAAGGAGCATAGCGTGAACCGGCGCTATCTGGCACTGGTGCATGGCAACATCAGCCACGATCAGGGAACGATCGATGCGCCGATCGGCCGGGATCCGCAGGATCGCAAAATGTATACAGTCACGGACCGGAACAGCAAGCATGCGGTGACGCACTTTACCGTTGTTGAGCGATTCGGCGATTACAGCCTGCTCGAGCTGAAGCTGGAGACGGGGAGAACGCACCAAATCCGGGTGCATATGAAATATATCGGCCATCCCCTTGTTGGAGATCCGGTATATGGCAAGAGCAAGGGAATCAAGCTGAACGGACAAGCGCTGCATGCGGCCGTGCTCGGCTTCGTCCACCCTGCAAGCGGACAATATTTGGAGTTCTCGGCACCTATGCCGGAGGACATGGAAGAACTGCTGACGATTTTAAAGAGCCGTTAGCGGTTCTTTTTTTGTTGGTTCCTGCGGTGCTCCCAAAAAAAGATCAAAAGGTCAATGACAGTACAGACGCTGCCGGGGTCAGTGTCCAGGCTTTTTACCCTATTCGGGCAGCCGTTCATACACAGACTTGCGCTATCATTTGGCAATATGGTATATTGTCGATAACTTGAATGAAGGAGGTGAGGCAGGATGAATATCGAGATGGTGAACAACCGTATTAGCCAGCTACCTATGGCAATGGCTGGCATTGTTCATGCTTTTTCCGACAACGGGAGAGGTCTGTCCATTTTTAAGCATACGGAATTCACCATCGAGAAGTCACCTGCCTGCCTGTACGGATGAAGCCTGATTAATCGGGCTGTTTAGTATCCTTAGGTCTCGCGGAGCTTGCTCTGCGGGACCTTTTTGCATTCCGGGCGAGGTCTTCTCCAAAATACGGATTCGGCATGGCTTTATCATTACAGGTCATGCCGGTACAGGAGGAAGCCTAGAATGAATATGATTGATGCACAACAGTTAACTTATTACCACGGCGCCAATCTGGTGCTGGACCATATATCGTTTGAAGTCCGCGAAGGCGAGAAATTAGCGCTGATCGGACGAAACGGCAGCGGGAAGACAACCCTGATGCGTCTTCTGGCCGGAATCGAGCAGCCGAGTGAAGGGCGTTTAGCGATCAAGAAGGATGCAAAGGTAGGATACCTGGAGCAGATTCCAAAGGATACGAAGGATTGGACGGTGTGGGATGTCCTGTCCTACGGCTTGCGGTCTTTGAAGGAATGCAAGTCGGCGATGGCCGAGCTGGAGTCTCGGATGAGCGATCCGGCGGCTGCCGGGGATGCCCAAGAGCTGGAGCGGCTGCTCCGGCGGTATGCGGTGCTCCAGGAGCAGTTTGAACGCGGGGGAGGCTATGAGATGGAGGCGAGCATCGACAGAATCGCATCGGGGCTCGATATTTCCCAGTCGATTTATGATCTTCCATTCAGTGCCTTATCGGGCGGGGAGAAGACCCGGGTGATGCTGGCTTCCCAGCTTATCGTGAAGCCTGATTTGCTCCTGCTTGACGAGCCGACCAATCACCTGGATTTGCGGCGCACCGAATGGCTTGAATCATTTTTGCGTGATTATTCCGGCACCTGTGTCGTCATCTCGCATGATCGGTACTTTTTGGACCGCGTGGCGACGCGAACCATAGAGCTGGAAGACGGGGAGGCCTTTACGGCCGCTGGCGGCTATACGGCTTATATGGAAGCGAAGGAGGCAAGGCTGCTCCAGCAGTTTGAGCAGTACCAAGAGCAGCAAAAGATCGTCAAGAAGATGAGGGAATCGATTCGGCAGCTGGAAGAGTGGGGA
Organism: Paenibacillus lactis; assembly: GCF_017873605.1. GTDB lineage: Bacteria > Bacillota > Bacilli > Paenibacillales > Paenibacillaceae > Paenibacillus_AQ > Paenibacillus_AQ lactis. Next base: position 98,659 of record NZ_JAGGKI010000019.1, on the reverse strand, counting down.
CGGATCGGCGGAAACGAGAAGTTCTTCAAGCGGGCTGCCTCGATGCGCAAGGCACTGGAGCGGATGGAGCCGGTCAAACGGCCGGTACTGCAGCGCAGATCGGCCGATTTTGACCTGAATCCTGAGGAACGGACGGGACGCCGGGTGGTGAGCTTTGAGCAGGTTGTTCACGCTTATGGTGATGAGCCTGTACTGCATGGCGTATCGGGGCTGTTGGAATTTGGGGAGAAAATCGTGCTCATGGGGGCGAACGGCAGCGGAAAAACGACACTGTTCCAGGTGCTGCTCGGCAAACTCACGCCTGCTCAGGGCTCCGTTGAGTTGGGCGCCCGCGTGGACGCAGGTTATCTTGCCCAGGAAGAGAAGCCGGAGAATCCGCAGGAAAGCGTCCTCGAATTCTTCCGGCAGCATGCCGGGATCGGTGAAGGGGAGGCACGCGGCAAGCTGGCCCGTTTCCTGTTCTACGGTCCGGCGGTTTTCAAGGCGGTGGGCCAGTTATCCGGCGGGGAATGGACGAGGCTGAGGCTGGCTGTGCTGATCCATCGAAAGCCGAATCTGCTGCTCTTGGATGAGCCGACCAATCACCTCGATATCGAATCCCGGGAGGCGCTGGAGGATGCTCTGCAGGAATTCACGGGCACCATTCTTGTCATCTCCCACGACCGGTATTTCGTCAATCGGATCGGCGAGAAGATATGGGAGCTGGAAAAAGGCCGTTTGACTGCCTACTTAGGGAGCTACGATGATTTCCGTGCCAAGAAGGAGCAGCTTGCTTTGGTAAAAGCGGAAGGAACCTCAAAGACAGAGGCAAGCGATCCGGTGAAGCAGCTGGCGCAGCAGCTGTCCGCCGAGGATCGGCGCAGAAAGAAAGCTTCAACGGCTGATTCAATTATAGAGCCGTCTGCTATGGACCGAATGAAGCGGTTGGAGAAGGAAATCGCGGAGCTCGAAACGCGAATCCAGCGTCTGGATGAAGCGATTGAAGGAGAAGCTAATCCGGAGAGCGAGGAGGACTTCGCAACATTGGAGGAACGCTGGAAGGAGCGGGAGTCTTTATCGGCGATGCATGACCGTCTGCTGGCAGAATGGCTTGAGCTCTCGTGATGCTGACGCATTTTCCCAATTAGAAAAAGTACAAATCATCTGATACAAAATACATGGCTCCAGCAGTCCATTTACGGCATATTTAAATTAAAAATTGGATTGTATAAGCAGGAGATGAGTACAAACGATGAGCATCGATAAATATCAGGAAACGTATATTCAACAGAACTTTGCCGATCGAATCGGCGGTGCTAACTACGGTAAAGACACAGCCATTTATAAATTCGAGAAGATCAAAAGAGCCAAAGCTGCCGCGAAGCTGGAGCATCCCGATACGGAGCTGATCGATATGGGCGTCGGCGAACCGGACGAGATGGCTGACGCCGGGATCGTAGCGAAGCTGGCCGAAGAAGCGGCTAAGCCGGAAAACCGCGGTTACGCCGATAACGGAATTGCCGAGTTCAAGGAAGCCGCTGTCCGCTATTTGAAAAACGTATTCGGTGTGGAAGGGATCAATCCGGCCACGGAGGTGCTCCATTCCATCGGCTCCAAGCCGGCGCTTGCCATGCTGCCGTCATGCTTTATCAATCCCGGCGACGTCACGATTATGACCGTTCCGGGATACCCTGTGCTCGGTACGCATACTAAATATTTGGGCGGCGAAGTATATAATGTGGAGCTGAAGAAGGAGAATGATTTCTTGCCGGACCTCAGCTCCATTCCGGAAGATATCGCACGCCGGGCGAAGCTGCTTTATCTGAATTACCCGAATAATCCGACGGGGGCAAGCGCAACCTACGAATTTTTCGCCGAGGTCGTTGAGTGGGCCCGCAAATACGGCGTTGTCGTGGTGCATGACGCTCCATATGCTGCGCTGACCTTTGATGGCCTGAAGCCGCTCAGCTTCTTGTCGGTGCCCGGGGCGAAGGATGTCGGTGTGGAGCTGCATTCCTTGTCCAAATCCTATAACATGACCGGCTGGCGCATCGGCTTTGTTGCCGGTAACCCGCTTGTCGTCAAAGCGTTCGGCGATGTAAAGGACAACAACGACTCCGGCCAGTTCATCGCGATTCAGAAGGCTGCCGCTTACGGCCTGGACAATCCGCAAATTACGGAGAAGATCGCAGAGAAGTATTCCCGCCGTCACGATATGCTGGTGGAGATGCTGAACGAGCTTGGCTTTACGGCCGAGAAGCCGAAGTGCTCCTTCTTCCTATATGTTGAAGCCCCTAAAGGCATTAAAGGCGGACGCCGCTTTGAATCCGGCGAAGACTTCTCACAATACTTGATCCGCGAAAAGCTGATCTCGACGGTACCTTGGGATGATGCCGGCCATTTCGTACGGTTTTCCGTAACCTTTATCGCGAACGGGGAAGAGGAGGAACGGCGCGTCATCTCTGAAATCCGCAGAAGGCTCAGCGACGTCGAGTTTGAATTCTGATTGGTAAAATTTTGGGTTTGGTTCATGACTTTATTCGACATGATCGCAGTTGACAACTCTTATGGGGTCTGTCATAATGAGATCAATCGAATAGCACCTTTAAATCAGTCCCGTGAGGCTGGCAAGGTAACGTGAACCGAGGTTCATTTTTGTGGAGGCATAGCTCTGTCTGCGGACGGTTGCTGCTGCCTGCCTATCTCTGTGAGATCAACTCCTTGCCCAGCGGGCAAGGAGTTTTTTTGTGTGTATGAAACTGGTTGATTTCAACAGACTGGTTAAGGGCTAATCCAAGAAGTGAATAAGGAGGAAACAAGGATGAGCAGTGAACAGCATGTCATTATGGACGAGACGGCGATCCGCCGTGCGCTGACAAGAATTGCCCATGAAATATTGGAAAAGAACAAGGGGATTGAGGATTGCGTGCTGGTCGGTATCCGTACGCGCGGCGTTTTCCTGGCCCAGCGAATTGCTGAGCGGATGAACGACATTGAAGGCACCCCGATCCCTTGGGGGGAGATCGACGTAACCTCTTACCGGGATGACCGTGACAGCAAAGGAGCGGCTGCCGGCGCAGGCGAAGGGGCCAAGCAAAGTTTGGCGCATCTGGACATTCACGACAAGAAAGTGATTCTGTTTGACGATGTGCTGTACACCGGACGGACGATCCGGGCGGCGATGGACGCCTTGATGGATTGCGGCCGTCCGAGAATGATCCAGCTGGCGGTGCTGGCAGACCGCGGTCATCGCGAGCTGCCGATTAGACCGGATTATATCGGGAAGAATGTTCCGACCTCCAAGCAGGAGGAAATTACGGTGTCGCTGAGCGAAATCGACGGCAAGGACGAAGTGACCATCAGCCACAGAGAGGAACGATAATATGACGACAACGGCCATTTCTTTGAAAGAACGCAGCCTGCTGGGATTAAAGGATATCAGCCGGGATGAGATCGCATCGATCCTGGACCGTGCAGCTTACTGGGAAGCGCAAACGGACAAAGTGATTCCGGTTCTCCAATCGAAATTTGCAGTGAACATGTTCTTCGAAAACAGCACGAGAACGAGATTTTCCTTCGAAATGGCCGAGAAGCGTCTTGGGGCCGAGGTGATGAACTTCGCGGCGGCCGCTTCGAGCGTCGAGAAGGGAGAATCCATCTACGATACGGTACGCACGCTGGAGTCGATGGGCGTCGACGCGGGGGTGATCCGGCTGAAGCCTGCAGGCGTTCTGCAGGAGCTGGCCGAGCGGGTATCGATCCCGCTCGTCAATGCCGGCGACGGAAACAATGAGCATCCGACGCAGGCTCTGCTGGATCTGTATACGATGCGAAAGTGCTTCGGCGAGCTGAGAGGGCTGACCGTATCGATCATCGGCGACATCAAGCACAGCCGGGTGGCCCGCTCCGACCTATGGGCCCTGCAAAAATTCGGCGCGAGCGTACAGTTCTGCGCACCCGAGTCGATGCAGGCTCCGGAGCTTGCGCAATATGCGCCTTACGTTTCGATGGAAACGGCGCTGAAGGCCGACGTGGTCATGATGCTGCGGGTTCAGCTGGAGCGCCACAATGAAGGGCTGTTCAAGTCGAGCAGCGAATACCGGGAGCAATACGGGCTGACGGAAGAGCGGGCCGCGCAGCTGGCCGGCCACACCATTATCATGCACCCGGCACCGGTCAACCGGAATGTGGAGATCGACGATGCGGTGGTGGAAAGCCCGAGATCGATGATTTTCAAGCAGATGTCCAACGGGGTTCCGATCCGGATGGCGGTTATGGAACGGGCGATGAAAGGGTAATTGAAGCGGCATAAAACGGTAAGAAATGAAATCGGGATTAATAAATATACACAAATATGAATTTTTATTATACAATATACAAAGAAGCGAATCGAAGCTTCGCTTTCGGAGGGGAATCTTAAGATGCAGATGCAAGTCATTAAAAATGCAAATGTGATCAATGAGCAGGGGCAGCTGGAACTTAAACATATCGTAATTGCAGGCGGGTTGATTGAAGCGGTGGTCAGTGAACTGGCGGATCTGCCGCAAGATTCCCGCGCACAAATCATCGATGCGGAGGGCAAGCTGGTCACGCCGGGATTCATCGATATGCATGTGCACTTAAGAGAGCCGGGCTATGAGCATAAGGAAACGATCGAAACCGGCAGCCGCTCGGCGGTTAAGGGCGGATTCACGACGATCGCCTGCATGCCGAATACAAGACCGGTAACCGATACGCCGGAGACGGTGAAGCTGATCCTCGATAAAGCGCGCGAAGCGAATCTGGCGAAGGTGCTGCCATACGCGGCCATCACGAAGAACGAGCTTGGACGCGAGCTGACGGATTTCGAAGCCTTGAAGGAAGCCGGGGCCATCGGATTTACGGATGACGGCGTCGGCGTTCAGAATGCGCAAATGATGAAGGATGCGATGAGAAAGGCCAAGGCGCTCGGCATGCCGGTCATCGCCCACTGCGAGGATGACTCGCTGGTGAAAGGCGCTTGCGTAACCGAAGGGGAGTTCGCTGAGCGCCACGGGTTGAAGGGAATCCCGAACGAATCGGAGGCGATTCACGTCGGGCGCGACATTTTGCTGACGGAAGCTACGGGCGTGCACTACCATGTGTGCCACGTGAGCACGGAGCAATCGGTCAGATTGATCCGCCAGGCGAAAGCGATCGGCATTTCGGTAACGGCCGAGGTCTGCCCGCACCATCTGGTGCTGTCGGATGAAGATATTCCGGGCCTTGACGCGAACTGGAAAATGAATCCCCCGCTGCGCTCGCCGCGCGATGTAGAGGCTTGCATCGAAGGGCTTCTGGATGGAACGCTGGACATGATCGTAACCGATCATGCGCCGCACAGCGCCGAGGAGAAAGCGAAGGGGATGGAGTTGGCACCGTTCGGCATCGTCGGATTCGAAACAGCCTTCCCGCTGCTCTACACGAAGTTCGTCGCCACGGGGAAATGGGATCTGTCGCTCCTGGTACGCCGGATGACCAGCGACCCGGCTCGCGTGTTCGGACTGGACAGCGGCGTGCTGAAAGCCGGCGCCGCTGCGGACCTGACCATGATTGATCTGAATGCGGAGAAGGAAGTGAACCCTGAAACGTTTGCGACGAAAGGCCGCAACACCCCGTTTACCGGATGGAAGCTGAAGGGCTGGCCGGTTATGACTTGGGTCGACGGCGAAGTGAAGTGGTCCGAACAAGGCGGGTTTTAGTAACACTTAGGCAATTGACCTATAAAATATATTACACATAGATGACAGGAGTGATCGGGATGCAGGCAAGATTGTTACTGGAGGATGGAACGCTGTTCGTCGGGAAGTCCTTCGGCGCGGATGCTGAGATGACCGGAGAGGTCGTATTCAATACAGGAATTACAGGATATCAGGAGGTGCTGAGCGATCCTTCGTACTGCGGACAGATCGTTACGATGACGTACCCACTGATCGGAAACTACGGCATAACGCGGGATGACTTTGAATCCATTCGGCCGTTCGTGCACGGATTCGTCGTTCGCCGACATGAGCCTGTTCCCAGCAACTGGCGTGCAGAGTACAGCGTCGATAATCTGCTGAAGGAATACGGCATCCCAGGGATCAGCGATATCGACACCCGGATGCTGACCCGGATTATCCGCCACCACGGTACGATGAAAGGGATTCTGACCACGTCCAGCAAATCGGTGGAAGAGCTGAAGGAAATGCTCGGACTCACCACGATCGATGAACTGCGGAATCAGGTAGCCAGAACATCCACGCCGCAAATGTTCTCGAGCCCGGGCTCCAAGGAGCGGATCGTCCTGGTCGACTTTGGGGCAAAAAGCGGGATCCTGCGCGAGCTGACCTCCCGCGGCTGCGATGTGATCGTGGTCCCTCATGACACGACCGCCGAGGAGATCCGCAGACTGCACCCGGACGGAATTCAGCTGTCCAACGGTCCTGGGGACCCGAAAGACGTTCCTTATGCCGTGAACATGGTGAAGGAGCTGCTCGGCGAATATCCGATCTTCGGCATCTGCCTGGGTCATCAGCTGTTCGCGCTGGCAGCCGGCGCCGATACCGAGAAGCTGAAGTTCGGGCATCGCGGCGGCAACCACCCGGTAAAAGATCTCGCCAGCGGCCGCTGCTACATCACATCGCAGAACCATGGCTACACGGTGAATGAAGAATCCGTCAAGAGCACGGAGCTCGAAGTGACTCACATCAACAATAACGACAAGACGATTGAAGGCTTGAAGCATAAGAAATTCCCGGCTTTCTCCGTACAATATCACCCGGAAGCTGCACCTGGACCGCACGACAGCAGCTACTTATTCGATCAGTTTCTTGAGATGATTCGAGAGCACAAGCAGAACGAAGTCCGGAAACCGCGCCAGGCGGTTCTGGCCGCAGCCGTGAAAGGAGCTCGCTAATATGCCAAAAAATGAATCCTTGAAAAAAATACTCGTCATCGGCTCCGGTCCGATCGTAATCGGTCAGGCCGCAGAATTCGACTATGCCGGCACACAAGCTTGCCAGGCGTTAAAGGAAGAGGGCATCGAGGTTGTGCTGATTAACAGCAACCCGGCCACGATCATGACGGATACCAACATGGCGGATAAAGTATACATCGAGCCGATCACGCTGGATTTTGTAACCCAAATCATCCGCCAGGAGCGTCCGGACGGCCTGCTGCCAACGCTGGGCGGCCAGACCGGCCTTAACATGGCAGTGGAGCTTGCACGCGCCGGTATTTTGGAACAGGAGAACGTGAAGCTGCTTGGAACGCAGCTGGAATCGATCGAGAAAGCGGAGGACCGCGACCTGTTCCGCGAGCTGATGCGCGAGCTGGAGCAGCCGGTGCCGGAAAGCACGATCGTCACGACGCTTGAAGAAGCGCTGGCATTTGCCGACGAGATCGGATACCCGGTCATCGTACGTCCGGCTTATACGCTGGGCGGCACGGGCGGCGGGATCTGCGCGAATGAGGAGGAGCTGCGGGAAACGGTGAGCTCCGGTCTTCGCTACAGCCCGATCAGCCAGTGCCTGATCGAGAAGAGCATCGCCGGCATGAAGGAAGTGGAGTATGAGGTTATGCGCGATGCGAACGATAACTGCATCGTCGTCTGCAACATGGAGAACTTCGACCCGGTCGGCGTTCATACGGGAGACAGCATCGTAGTTGCGCCGAGCCAGACATTGTCAGACCGCGAGTATCAAATGCTCAGATCCGCTTCGCTTAAAATCATCCGCGCCTTGAACATTGAAGGCGGATGTAACGTACAGTTCGCGCTTGACCCGAACAGCTACCAATACTATGTCATCGAGGTTAACCCGCGGGTCAGCCGCTCCTCGGCGCTGGCTTCGAAAGCGACGGGCTATCCGATCGCGAAGATGGCGGCCAAAATTGCCATGGGTTATACGCTGGATGAGATCGTCAATCCGGTAACAGGACAAACCTATGCCTGCTTCGAGCCGACGCTTGACTACATCGTCAGCAAAATTCCGCGCTGGCCTTTCGATAAATTCACGCAAGCGAACCGGAAGCTTGGAACGCAGATGAAAGCAACGGGTGAGGTCATGGCGATCGGCCGTACCTTCGAGGAGTCGATTCATAAAGCGGTCCGCTCGCTTGAGATCGGCGTTCACCGCCTCTACCTGAAGGGTGCGGACGAGCTGAGCGAGGATGTCCTGAAGCAGCGCCTCGTCAAGGCCGATGATGAACGTATATTCCTGATCGCGGAAGCGTTCCGCCGCGGCTACGGGCTGCAGGAAATTCAGGATCTGACCCATGTCGACTGGTGGTTCCTGGACAAAATCGAGCGCTTGATCAAATACGAAGACCATATCCGCCAGGAGGCTGCGCTGACCTACGAAACCTTGTTTGAAGCGAAGCGTCTCGGCTTCACGGACCGCGCGATTGCAGAGCTTCGCGCCGAAGGCAAGGCGAGCACGCATACGACCGAGGAATCGATCCGCTTCCTGCGCCGTGAGCACGGACTGCGTCCGGTATACAAGATGGTTGACACCTGCGCAGCCGAGTTCGAAGCATCGACACCTTACTATTACTCGACGTACGAGACGGAGAACGAAGTGATCGAATCCTCCAAAGAGAAGGTAGTCGTTCTGGGCTCCGGCCCGATCCGTATCGGTCAAGGCATCGAGTTTGACTACTCCACGGTGCACGCCGTATGGGCGATCCAAAAGGCCGGTTACGAAGCCGTCATTATCAACAACAACCCGGAAACGGTATCCACGGACTTCAACACGTCCGACCGTCTCTACTTCGAGCCGCTCTTCTTCGAGGATGTCATGAATGTCATCGAGCAGGAGAAGCCGGTCGGCGTTATCGTGCAGTTCGGCGGACAAACGGCGATTAACCTGGCTGCTCCGCTCGCGAAAGCCGGCGTCAAAATTCTCGGCACAAGCCTCGAGAGCATCGATGAGGCCGAGGACCGCAAGAAATTCGAGGCGCTGCTGTCCAGACTGAACATTGCCCAGCCGAAAGGCAGCACGGTAACGTCGGTGGATGAAGCTGTAGGAACTGCCCAATCCCTTGGATATCCGGTTCTTGTTCGACCATCGTATGTACTAGGCGGACGCGCGATGGAGATCGTTTACTCCGACAGCGAGCTGCTGAGCTACATGGAGCAGGCCGTGAAGATCAATCCGGAGCATCCGGTTCTGATCGACCGCTACATGCTCGGCAAGGAAGTCGAAGTGGACGCGATCTGCGACGGCGACACGGTACTGATTCCGGGAATCATGGAGCATGTGGAGCGCGCAGGCGTTCACTCCGGCGACTCGATCGCGGTTTACCCGCCGCAATATTTGACGCAGGAACTGAAGGATAAGATTGCGGAAATTACGATCAAGATCGCGAAAGAATTGAATACCCGCGGATTGGTAAACATCCAGTTCGTTATCTATAAAAACGATGTGTACGTCATCGAAGTGAATCCGCGCTCTTCAAGAACGGTGCCTTTCCTGAGCAAGGTAACCGGCATCCCGATGGCCAACCTTGCAACTCAGGCCATCTTGGGCGGCAAGCTGAAGGATCTCGGCTACGAGGAAGGCATGTGGCCGGAGAGCGAGCATGTATCCGTTAAGGTACCGGTCTTCTCCTTCGCGAAGCTGCGCCGGGTTGAACCTACGCTCGGTCCGGAGATGAAGTCGACCGGCGAGGTGATGGGCCGGGACGTGAAGTATGCCAAAGCGCTGTACAAAGGCTTGATCGGAGCCGGAATGAAGATTCCGTCCACCGGCGCGATCATCGCAACGATTGCAGACAAGGACAAAGCCGAAGCGGTAGATCTTCTGAAGGGCTTCCATAAGCTAGGTTACAAGATTGTGGCTACCGGAGGCACGGCAGCCGCACTGAAGGAAGCCGGACTTGATGTGACGACCATCAATAAGCTGTCCGAAGGCAATCCGAATATCCTTGACATGATCCGGACGGGCGAAGCGAACTTCGTCTTCAACACACTGACAAAGGGTAAGACACCGGAACGTGACGGATTCCGGATCCGTCGGGAAGCCGTTGAGAACGGCGTAGTATGCATGACCTCGCTTGATACGGTTCGCGAGCTTCTGACGATGCTGGAGACGATCAACTTCTCCTCTGAAGCGATGCCGGTTTAAGTCGGGAGGAGGAACTAGATGAACGCCAGCTATCAAGAAATGGCGGGCCGCCTGATGGTGGCCCTGGATTTTCCGGATGCCGCCCGCGCGATGGAACTGGTGCGGCGGTTAGAGGGAATTCCATGTTACATGAAGGTGGGCATGCAGCTCTTCTACGCTGCAGGTCCGGACTTCATAAGAGAGCTGAAGGCAGCAGGATACTCCGTGTTCCTGGATGTCAAGATGCATGATATTCCGAATACCGTAAAAGGCGGCTCGCACAGCGTTACCCGGCTTGGCGTGGATATGTTTAACGTCCATGCCGGCGGCGGGCTGGCGATGATGCAGGCGGCAATAGCCGGGGCGGAGGCCGCAGTGGCGGACACCCCGGGCCTTGCCATGCCTACGGTCATCGCGGTTACGCAATTAACGAGCACGAGCCGTCAGGTGATGAACGAAGAGATCGGTATCGCAGGTTCGGTGGAAGACACCGTCGTCCGATACGCAGAGCTTGCCCGCCAAGCCGGACTTCACGGCGTTGTGGCTTCTTCGCTCGAAGTAGAGGCCATCGCCGCAGCCTGCGGGAAGGCGTTTAAGACCGTGATTCCGGGCATCCGGCCCGCAGGCTCGGATGTGGGCGATCAGAAGCGGGTGCTGACACCGGGAGAGGCGATCCGCAAGGGCAGCCACTATCTGGTTGTCGGCCGTCCGATTACGGCTGCTTCAGATCCGCGGCAAGCCGCCGAACAAATTATAGAGGAGATGATTCAAGCATGAGTACACTCGCGAATATTCCACAACAGATCGCATCCTATTTGCTGAAGATCGAGGCGGTATCGCTTCGTCCGCATCAGCCGTTCACATGGACATCGGGCATCAAATCCCCGATCTACTGCGACAACCGGCTGACGATGTCCTATCCAGAGATTCGCGAAACCATTGCTGAGTCATTCGCGGCGGTCATCCGGGAGCAGTATCCGGAGGCGGAAGCGATCGCGGGAACCGCAACGGCAGGCATTCCTCACGCAGCATGGGTGTCCCAGAAGCTGAATCTCCCCATGTCCTATATTCGCGACAAAGCGAAAGGCCATGGCAAGGAGAATCTGATCGAAGGCCTGATCAAGCCCGGCCAAAAGATCGTTGTCATCGAAGACCTCATCTCCACCGGCGGCAGCTCGCTGAAAGCTGCGCAAGCGGTGAAAGATGCAGGCGCACAGCCGCTGGCTGTACTGGCTATCTTCAGCTATCAGCTGGATAAAGCGGTACAAGCCTTCGCCGAGGCAGACATTCCGATGCAGAGCTTATCGAACTACACGGCGCTGATCGATGTAGCGCTTAGCGAGAATCGGATTCAAAAGGAAGATGTGGAGCTGCTCAAGTCTTGGAGAGCGAATCCGTCGTCCTTCGGAGTATAAATGCAATCGTTAATGCCTTCAGGGGCTGTTCCGGGTCAGTAGACTTGGGGGCAGCCCTTTCTTTTGCTTTCACGATATTGAGCTCCTCTGTTTCAACGTTGATCTACCCTTGTTGGAGTATTTTATAGCTAGCAAAAAATAGACTATCCTATTTAAAGAAGTATAAAATAATTGTAATCACTCGATGATTATTCGAAATAATTGTACTATAATTGAGTTATAAGTACATTTTTGGAGTTGGATATGGGGGTGGGGAGTCTGAACCTGTACGTTAAGGAAAGCGGCAACCAAGACGCTTCGCGGATGATGGTGTTCTTACATGGGGGCGGCGTAAGCGGGTGGATGTGGAACAAGCAGGTATCTTTTTTTAAGGACAGCTGGTGCTTGGTCCCTGATTTGCCCGGCCATGGCCGGAGCAGCGGAGATCATGTCTCTTTTTCCATAAAAGAAACCGCGGAACAGATCTGTGATCTCATTTCGGCAAAGGCGGACGGCAGAGAGGTTGTTGTTGTCGGCTTTTCATTAGGTGCGCAGATCCTTGTGGATATGATGTGCCAGAACCCTGAGCTTATCCATTATGCCGTCGTAAACAGCGCATTGCTGCGTCCGATGCCGGCAGCCCTTCGGATGATCGTACCGTCCGTCCGGCTCAGTTTCCCGTTGATGAGAAGAAGATGGTTTTCCAAGCTGCAGGCCGGTACGCTCTACGTTGGCGAGGATGATTTCGAGCACTACTACGCCGAATCGCTTCAGATGAACCAGAAGCTGCTCGTTTCCGTGCTGACGGAGAATATGTCCTATTCGCTCTCGCCGCAGATCGCGGAGTCGAATGCGAGGCTGCTGGTTACCGTCGGGGAGAAGGAGCGGGGCATCATGAGAAAATCGGCGGAGGATCTGGTAGGGCACTCCGACCGTGCTGTCGGCGTCGTGTTTCCCGGCATCGGGCACGGCATACCGCTCGCCAATCCCGAGCTGTTTAACCATGTCGTTGACGGCTGGCTCGGCACGGGGGCCGTCTCTTCAGATGTAGACTCCATCCGGGCGAATCCGCGATAAGCACAGCCAGATGATATCTGGGTACCTAGAGGTCACTGAAGGCGTTAACTACGGGGAGTATTTTAAAGCGCATTACGAAAGAGGAGGACAAGCCACTTTATGAAGGCGAAGAAAGAAGCTGTGCTTGAAGCGGGGAAGCGGTTATTTTTAGAACAGGGGATCTTGCAGACGAGCATGGAGCAAATTGCCGAAGCCGTTCCGGTGTCCAAAATGACCCTCTATAACTATTACCACAGCAAAGAGGGGCTTCTGGATCAAGTCGTAGACCGGCTGATTGAGGAGATGATGACATTATACCGCGGCGTGATGGACCAGGCGGAGAATCCACTAGAGGCGTTGACAAGCTTGTATCAGGATCAGGAGGCATTCCGGAAGATTGCCTCGCAGAAGTTTGTGACCGACCTGGCCAAGTTTCCGGATCAAATGGAGAAGCTGAGGAAATTCAATGAGAAGCATGTTGTGCCGGAGTTTGAAATGCTGATCTTTAAAGGCCAGCAGCTGGGACAGATTCGGAAGGATATCTCGCCGCAGGTGCTTGTTGCTTTTCTGGCCTTCATTAAGGAGTTCTCCGCCCGTACGGAGTGGTACGCCGGTCTGGGCAGCTTGAACGCGATCAGCGAGCAGCTGATGACGATTCTGTATTACGGAATCATTCAGAGAGACGGGCCGCAAGAACATTGAACGAGCAAACATATTCCGGGTAGGTACTCTTCACGGGATGTTGTTTCGCGGCGTCTCGCGCTGGGCTCGTTAATCGACCGAGTGAAATGCTAGTTTCCTTGGAGGATTGTCCGAGATGGCGAAAATACGTGTAGGGCCTGAAATATTAAGCCGGCAAGGGGCGGAGACGGGAAGAAGATACCGTGACCGAAGGCTTGAAGAGGGGGGCGGAGAAGATCGGTTCAACGATGGCCGGCTGGTTCAAATAACTATGGGGAGTGGATGAGGAGATGAACATTTCAGAGGAGGAACGGTTTCATTTTCGGCTCATTCCGGCAGAGCAGATCCGTGGAGGCATCGTATGCTTTCTGTTCATTCTGCTTATTCCGGCTCTCGTAACGCTGGCGTCGCCGATAATGTCGCCTTACTTCTATGCGGCTTGTGCGATCTGGGCTGTGATGCTCATATGGGGAATCGGGATCGGGAGCAATCCTTACCGATCGGAGGTCGCGTTTGTGCTTTTCATGGGCGTATTCAGCCTGGCGCTGGCGTTTACCTGTCAAATTGCTGTTCTTAAAATGATGTACGATCTGGCCGGATTGACCGGCATCGGTTATGGCGCAAGTTCGCTTGGCGGTATGGTGCTGCTGTTCGGCGTGTTCTATACGCTGCACTTCAGGGCTCTACAGAAAGGTGCTTACCAATCGATGGAACGAAAGGGCGGAGTCGGCAAGGCGGGGAGAGTGGCTCTGCTGTGTGCGGGCATCGGCTATGCGGCTTACTATATCGCAGTCGCTGTCATCGGGGATATCGGCAGCTTTGTGATGGGGATGGCCGCCTTCACGGTGCTGCTGGTCCTTGGCATCTATATGGCGGTCGTCTTTATTCACCGCTATCTCTTTATCCGGCAGCATATGGATAAGCTGAAAGCCCACTACCCCGTTCTGGGAATGCCGAAAGAGCAGCGCACGGCGGCGCATTTGACGAAGATGAACGGCGGGAGCGGTCAGCAGCCGGCTCATCGTACACGCAAAAAAAGGAGGGGATCGAGATGAAGGAGCAATCGCTGCTTCCGAACGGCTCTATCGTCATTTTGAAGGAAGGCGAAGGCGGAGCCGATGAATTTGATAGCATGTTGCGTCCGTGGAACAGGAGCTGATGAGCATAGAAGCCTGGTTTTGCCGAGGCTGACGGTCAGCGATAGCGTAAACTAATGGAAAAGTCCTGAATTGCAGCCGTCATCCAATAATCGCGCAGTAAGGCATGTGCAGCGGTTGATGTGATGATGGTTTTGTCCATGCACTCGCTTTTGGCGGTAAAGCGGTTTTTTACAGGAATACTGGACATAATATACTTTGTCTAGATGATCTTGGGAAAAGGAGCAAGCGGAGATGAACTGGGTATATTATGGAAAGCTCTATACGAGCAAATTTCAGGCCGGCTGCTTTGCCAAACGGCTGGAGCAGGATGCATGGCTGTTCGGCTATAATGATCCCCGTATCGTTGAAGTGTATCGATCCAAAAAAGGCCGCTATGGGGTTCGCTTCCTCCCTTAATGAAAATTCCACCAAAACATACTTGACGAGCACCAGTGAAATAGTGTATATTTATTCTTGTCGCTGTTTATGACAGCATTGTCGCGGGGTGGAGCAGTCCGGTAGCTCGTCGGGCTCATAACCCGAAGGCCGCAGGTTCAAATCCTGCCCCCGCAACCAATTTATTTCATTCGATGTATGACGTCCTTATGAATACGTGTACATGATTACTCAGGGCCCTTAGCTCAGTTGGTTAGAGCGGTCGGCTCATAACCGATTGGTCACAGGTTCGAGTCCTGTAGGGCCCACTCACACAAAACCCTTGCGCAGCAAGGGTTTTTTTCTATTTACACAGATAACATTCATGGACTGACGTGTTGGCCTTTGCAGGATACAAGCAAGGAAGGCAATGGGCGAAAGGGATCGAGAAGACCTACTTTTTGAAGCCAAGATTTTATTCTGTATATGATGGGTTAGTTTGTATTTGAACAAATATTAAGTAATCCGTAAGCCAAAATACCGCATCCCACGATAAGATACAGCCAGCCGATCCTTCTAATCATTAGGATATATTCCGGGTCTGGCGACGTGTCCCCCTGCTTCAGCTTCCATGCTTTATACCTCGTGCTCCAGGCGGGGCGCCATATTCCCAACCAACCGCGAGCGATAAAAAAGATGGCAAACAGAATCATCGCGATAACAGACATGGTTCACCTCTCTATATAAAATGCAGCTTTAGCCTACATAACGGCAATACAAAACCCAAGCGCATTTCTTATCTGAAATTATACCATGATCTGGAAGCCCCGCGGAGCTTTCGTGACAAGCGGGTCGTCTATGAATCGAAATCCTGCCGCCCGATGCAACGGTTGATCCCAATACTGCGTATAAACCATAAAGAAGCCTGAGGGAGGAGACTTTGATGGGCAATGAGTTTTATGTAGGCTGGGGCACGCTCGCCTTGATCAACGCCGGACTGGCCCAAGGGAAAAACCGAAGCGGCCTGAACTGGTTTCTTTTATCCTTATTCCTGGGACCTGTCGCAACTTTTCTTATTGTTATCATGGGTAAGGAATAACGGGTGTTTCATCCGCTCGCCGATACCCCCAAAAATTTGAAATTGTGGACAGCTTACGTTACATTTTAAAAGGGAAAATGGAAAATCATTCAATGAACGGGACGGGGGATCAAGCGTGTCAGAATGGCTGCTTAATCAATCGTGGGGGCTGCCGGTATTGGCGGCTTTCCTGGCGGTTGTGCTGGTGTTCGAGATAAGGAAGGCCATCAAGGCCTTTAAGGAGAAGAAACGATTTGAGCTCGGGATGGCGGTAGTGTTTGCGGTAGTCGCAGGCTTGGCCTTATTTGTTTTATTTTATTTCTAGGTTGTTCGGTTGTCCGATCAAGATCATATCGTTGCAAAAAAAAGCAAGCTGCCTGAGGATTTGTCCTCGGCAGCTTGCTTAGGTTTGATGTTATTTCGCTTCGGGTACCCCAAAGCTCCCGACAGGAAGCCTAGCCTGAGTCATCCGCGTTCCTGAACTGCGGTTTCTGTCGCCGTCCAGGCTCTTCCGGCTCTCATAGCAAGAATGAAGCATAGGATCAGGACAATCGATGCCGAAATATACGGATAATTGATATCAAGGTCGAATAAATAACCTGCGACCAGAGGCCCTGCAATATTGCCGAGACTGGTGTAGGCCGAGTTCAGACCGGCCACATAGCCTTGCTGGTCGCCGGCCAGCTTCGACATCTGCGTTCCGATGGCCGGACGCAAAATATCGATGGACAGGAATACAAGGAACGTCACCAGGAAAATGAGCCAGTACTTGTGCACAAACAGCGTGAGCAGGATGCAGATGCCGGCTGTAATCAGACTGATCGTAATAACTCTCTTCTCGCCGAACCGGTTCAGAATCCAGCCGAAGATGGTCGCCTGGACAACAGCCCCTGAGATCGATCCGAATGTAATGATCATGGCGATATCCGTCGGCGTGAAGCCGAACTTATGGTCGACGAACAATCCGAATACCGTTTCGTAGTTGGCAAGACCAAAAGACAGTACGAATACGATGATAAGACTCAGGAAATACGGCTCCCGGTAGGAACGCGCCAACTGGACCGCAAGGCTAGGCTGCTTTTGCCCAGGCGAGGCTTGTACCTGCTTCTGAGCGGCCGATTCCGGCAGCATCAGCAACGTGATCAAGGCGGCAACCGCGCCTGCAACGGCAGCGGCATAGAATGGTACGCGAATGCCGAATTCGGCGATAAAGCCGCCGATGCCGGGACCGATGATGAATCCGGTCGTAATGGCAGCGTTGATGAAGCCCATGCCTTTAGCCCGTTCTTCTTTCGATGTAACATCGGCCGTATAAGCCATAACGGCAGGCATAATCAGCGCTGCGCCAATCCCCCCCAGCATTCTCGAAGCAAACAGCAATACAGGCGAATTTGCGACCCCGAACAGCCATTCCGAAAGGGCGAACACGAGCATTCCGGCAATAATGATTCTTTTGCGGCCCATATTGTCGGACAGCCTTCCGGCGAGCGGAGAGAACAGCAGCTGTGTGAGTGAGAAGGCGGCAACGAGCATGCCTACCGTGCCTCCGCTGATATGCAGCTCCGACATGTAGGTCGGCATGATCGGGATGACAAGCCCGATGCCGGTAAAAACAAGAAAGATATTAAACATGAGGAGCAGAATGGCTCCATTATGACGTAGTAACAATGACATGATGACATTTCCTCCAAAAGTTGAAAATTCCAGTGTGCATAAAATGGTTCCTTTTTATATACTGACTGTTCGGTTTGTATGAATGTGTAACCGGGTGCCTGAAATAAACCGACTGTGCTTGTAAGAGACAGGGGAAGCAGCCCGCCTGTTTGACGGATCGCCGCAGCGGCAGAGCTATTTTTTGGCAATTCCGTGCAGAAATACATGCATGGCCGAGTGATATACCGGAAGCGCGTCGGACAGCTTGGTGATGCGGGTTAACTGGCACAAGCCGGCGAGCAGGCTTTCGAAAATGATGGACAGATGCTCGACATTATGTTTCTCGAACTCGCCCGACTCAATTCCCTGCAGCAGCAATTGTTGATTGAATTCCAGCCGCTTATTGAAAATATCGGAAATCTTCTGTTCAACGTCTTCGGTCGCAGCTTCATTATTCGTTATAAATTCATCGAGCGCCTTGGTGAAGGGATGGTTAAGGTCATCCTTCACCAGCTGCTCCGCCATGCGGAACAGTTTATCCATGGTGGTCGTGTACTGCTCTTCCGTGCTCATCCATTTCTGAAACCATTCCAAGTCCCATTCCTCTATAAGATGAAGAAAGAGGCCTTCCTTGCTCTTGAAATGATAATAGATATTTCCTTTGCTGCTTCCGGTCGCGTCAACAATATCCTCGATGGACGTGGATTTATATCCTTTTTGCATAAACAGGGCTTTTGCGGCTTCCGCAATCCGTCGCTTGGTATCTTCGCTTTGCTGCTGCTTTTTGTTCATTGGCGCCTCCCTGTATGAATTCAACGATTATTTTATTATACTGAACGTTCGTTCTGTATCTTATCACGAGGTACGGGGACATTCAAGAGAAAAGTGTGCGGCCAGCGTCCCGAATGTAAAAAACCGCCATCATGGATGGCAGCGTCACGGATTGCGGCATATCGTCCTTGGACTTAATGGTTTACCTCAATATGCTTATGCGATTTTTCGTGGTAGGACAACAGCTCGGTTACAGTAACAAACGAAAAGCCCCGTTCCTTAAGCTCCGGCAGAATCTTTTTGAGCGCTTCGACCGTCTGGTCGCTGCCCGGTACGAAATCATGCATGAGTACGATGTCGCCGTTGCGGGCGTTCTTCAAGACTGTCCGCACGATGGCATTCGCGCCAGGTTTGCGCCAATCCAGCGTATCCTGATGCCAGGACCACAGGACGGTAAGCATTCCGACCTCCTTGCTCGCGCTGACGATTGCATCGTTATATCGTCCTCCGGGCGGGCGAAACAAGACAGAGCGGATCCCCGTCGCTTGATAAATGGCATCCTGTGTCTTGGTCAATTCCTTCCTCAAGGCATCTGCCCCAATATTATAGAACGGAGGATGGGAGTAGGAATGGTTGCCGATCTCATGACCTTCATCCAGCGCACGGGCAACGATTTCGGGATGCTTCTCGACGCGGCTGCCCACCACGAAAAATGTCGCTCTGGCATCGTACTGCTTGAGCAGGTTGAGAATTTGTTCCGTATGCTCCTTATCAGGGCCGTCGTCAAAGGTAAGGGCGATTACTTTATTGCTGGTCGGCACCTCCCATACAATATCGCCGCGCTCCTCGTAGTAATCCCTCTTCTTGGCCGAGGAAGGCATTTGATTGGCATCGGCATGACCGTGAATAACGCCGAATGCTGCGATCAAGGTTAGAAGTAAAGCAATGGCTTGTCTGTTCATGATGTCCCGTTTCCTTTTCTATGCATGTATTCTTGGCATCTGGCAGCGGGCTGCAATTCCTCCTTATCCTTTGGAGAATCTGCTCAAAATATTCCGGCACCCGTCATAACCCGGCGGCAAAAAATCCCGAATGGTGCTCGCCCTATCCGGTGCTTCAGCATATGGTAATAGGAGAGAAGGAGTGATGACCGATGCAATCCAGAAGCGTTTCGCATGCGCGAGGAATCGATGTAAGCCGGTGGCAGGGAAGCATTGATTGGAAGCAGGTTCGGGAAGCTGGGATATCATTTGTTTTCATCAAGGCCTCTCAAGGGAGCTCGCTGGAGGACCCGAAATTTGCAGAAAATGTGCAGGGAGCTAAGGCCGCGGGCTTGCTGGTCGGTGCCTATCATTTTCTAGGGGCGGCGAGCGCTGCGGCGGCAAGGCAGGAGGCGAAGCATTTTGTGGAAACGATGAAAAAAGCAGGCCCGCTAGCCTGGTT
Source organism: Paenibacillus lactis (assembly GCF_017873605.1). Taxonomy (GTDB): domain Bacteria; phylum Bacillota; class Bacilli; order Paenibacillales; family Paenibacillaceae; genus Paenibacillus_AQ; species Paenibacillus_AQ lactis. The sequence continues at coordinate 78,987 of NZ_JAGGKI010000019.1, read as the reverse complement.
CGATCTCCCGCCGGTGCTTGATTATGAGAATAATCCGGCAGGGATCAGCCGCGCAGCCATCAATCAAGCTGCCGCTGCCTTCCTTGAAGAAGTGGAACGATTGACAGGAAGGCAGCCCATTCTATATACCGGCAACGCGTTTGCGGCCAATTTCGATGAGTCTTTGGGCAGGTATGACCTGTGGATTGCAAGGTACAGTGAAACCCGAGTCCCGGATGACCGTCCCGCTTGGAACAAGTGGACCTTCTGGCAATACACCGATTCCGGACGGATTAACGGCATAACGGGAAAGGTCGACCTCAATGTTTATGCCGGCACCTTGTCAGATCTGAAAGCGTACGCCTCCCAGGGGAACACTGGAAATGGCGCGGCAGGCTCGTTTGGAGGGATTCGTGAAGTCAGTCCTTGGGCTGAAGCGAGCTGGCGGGAAGCGGTGGAGAACGGCTTTTTCGACGATGCCCGTCCCGGTGACCCGATGACGCGTGAAGAGGCAGCCGTTCTGGTGAACCGGCTGCTGCGCGAGCTGCGGCAGCGGATTGAGGCACAGGAGAGACGCATCGAGTCGCTTAAACGGGGAACAGACATATTATAAGGAAAACATCGTTGAAAAGCAGGTGATGCGTAAAATAATAGAGTTCATATATTGACATCATATGGTTAGGCATGGTATTATCATTTTTGTCGCTGAGACGAAAAACTCGCACGAATAATGTATGAAACTTCCGTTGTTCGGCATGAATCCCATGCGGTGATTCGGCATTAAGCGAAGTTAAATCGCTTGACAGCGCAGCAATATTTGCCGGGGTGGCGGAATTGGCAGACGCACAGGACTTAAAATCCTGCGGTAGGTGACTACCGTACGGGTTCGACCCCCGTCCTCGGCATTATGACTCAACGCCCGAGTATTTATGAGAATAAGTCGGCCCCCTGCAGGGTGCCGGCTTATTTTTTAAGATACCCATACACATATTTCGAAGTCCAGCCCAGGGATGTAGGGAGAGTAGGAGCATGCGGTTGTTTAATAATGATTGGGACCTGATCCTGCAGGAAGAGACGGACAAGCCGTATTTCAAAGAACTGCTTGAACGGATCGACGAGGAGTATCGGCTGCATACGGTCTATCCGCCGAGGGATGAAATTTTTCGTGCTCTTCAGGAGACGCCATATCAGTCCACCAAAGTGGTCATTCTCGGACAAGATCCATATCACGGACGGGGACAGGCGCAAGGACTTAGCTTTTCGGTCCGGCCAGGAGTTACAATCCCCCCATCACTGCGCAACATTTACAAAGAGCTGGCAGCCGATCTGGATGCCCCGATTCCGGATCATGGATCCCTGATCGCTTGGGCCAAGCAGGGCGTTCTATTGTTGAACGCCGTGCTCACAGTCAAGGAAGGAGAGCCCAACTCCCATAAAGGGCTAGGTTGGGAACAGTTCACGGACGCGGTCATTTCGAAATTGAATGAACGGGAGCAGCCAACGGTTTTCATTCTTTGGGGAAGCTATGCGCAGAAGAAAGGGGCGTTTATCGACCGAAGCCGGCACCTCGTTCTGGAGAGCGCCCATCCGAGCCCCTTTGCTGCACGTAAAGGTTTTTTCGGTAGCCGTCCATTCTCAGCTTCAAACGCATATTTAATCCAGCACGGGATGGCCCCGGTCGATTGGGTCATTCCTAGCACCACGGACATTGGGGATGAATAATCCGTAAGAGATGAAGAGGTGACCTTCATGAAGCATTGGATTGGCCGTCATGTAGTCATTGAGCGTTTAGATGGGGGCAGAACGACGGTGGAAGGCATTCTGAAGGGGTGGGATCCGGTGCAGGAGAAGGCGATCCTTGGACCGGACGAGCTCGCGATTCCGTTTCGCGCCATTCACCGTATCATGCCCAAAACAGCTTATCCGGTGTTGAATTCCATCGGGTATTCGGTGCATCATACCATTCAATTCGATAATGCCGTATACTTCGGATCATGCGTCATGGTGTGGAGAGGGAACCGGCTGATCCATCCGAAGGCCGTTCTCGCATCCCATGACGAGGAAACCGTGACGCTCACAAGCGGACAGCGGCTCCGCAAGGACGAGCATCACTTCGTTGTCCGCTCTCTCCGGGGCAACGCGTAAGCGGTACGCAGATTACGAAATGAAACGAAAAGATGTCCCCCAGGCCCTGATTTCCTAAGTGGAATAAGACCTGAGGACATCTTTTTTTGCGTGCGCGGGGCTCTATAATTCATCCACTTTCTCGGCCAAGAACATTTCATAAATCCGCACCACAATGATCTTGATGATCATATAGGCTGGGATGGCGAGCAGAATGCCGAGGATGCCGAAGAAGTCGCCGCCGACGAGTATAAGAACAATGGTTGTCAGCGGATGGATATCGAGCTGCTTGCCATAGATCACCGGCGTCAAAATATTATCCTGAATCTGTTGAGCAATAATAATGACGACAAGGGACCAGATGGCAATGGAGGGCGATTCGATAAACCCGATAATGACGACGGGGATGCTTGCAAGCACCGCGCCGATGTATGGAATGAAATTCAGGAAGAACGAAACGACCGTCAAGAGCAGCGAATAAGGAAGACCGATGATCAAAAATCCGATATACATGAGCAGGCTCAGAATAAGATTCAAAATCACTTTACCGATAATAAAGCTGCTGAGCGCGCCGTCGATCTCGACGAGAACCTCCTGCCCGTCGCGCCGGTAGCGTCTTGGCAGCACGCTGAGCAGTTTAGGGGGGAGCTTCCCGCCTTCCTTCAGCATGTAATACAGAATAATCGGGATCGTTGCAATGATGACAAGCACGCTGGACACAACGGTAACCAGATGATTGACAGAATTGCTGACCCAATTAATGATTCGGTTCATGTATTCGGTCAAGGATGTCGCGAGCTCCGATTCGGTCGGGATAAAGCGGGACCAGTACGGCGCCTGCTGCAGCTGGTCAAGCTGATCCTGCATGTCCTCGACCAGAAACGGCATATGGCTGATGAAATTCTCGATCTGCTCCCGCAATGTCGGCCATACGACGATGCCGAAGATGGCCATCAGGCCGGCGAATACGAAGTACAGCATGAGCACGCCGATCGATCGTTTGATTTTGCGCCGTTCCAGGTAGTCCACAATCGGCCTAAGCAGGTAGTAGAAGAAGCCGGCGATTGCCACCGGAAAGATCAGCATATTGAACATGGAAACGATCGGGCGGAACAGGAAGCTGACTTTGGAGCCCAAGTAAATGATCAAGAGCAGGGCGATTATACCGAGGCATGTACGAAAATATTTGCTCTGCATCATGGCAATCCCTCCATAACGGCGAATAATAGTTAAGGTAAAGTACCGTTTAACAGTTGTATTTAACCCATTTGGCGGGATTTGAAATCATCGGAGGATTGCCGCTTGTTATTCGTAAGCTATTTTCGAATGGTGACACGGGTATGGACAGGCACGAGGGAAGCGAGCTCAAGCACATCCTTGTTATACATACGCACACAGCCGTGGGAAACCGATCTGCCGATGGATGAGGGATCGTTCGTCCCGTGGATGCCGTAATGCGGCTTGGACAGTCCGAGCCAGTAGGCGCCATAGGGCCCGCCGGGATTGGGCTGCTTGTTCACGATCGTATAATTGCCCGGGGGCGTCTGGGTTGCCAGCTTTCCGAGAGCCACCGGGTACGTATGCACGACGATATCTCCGTCCAGCAGATGCAGCCGGTAATCGGATATATCCACGATAATGCGATATTTCGGCATCAGCATTCTCCTTTCTTCTGATCATGCTATGAGAGCAAGGGTGCATCCGCCCCTCGAAGCCCCAAAATAGGCAAATGCTGACTTCACCGAATTGGCGAATATTTCAATTATTGCGCTTTCCCTGCCGATGTTATAGTAAGTACAGATAGACCATGCAAAGGCGCTAATTTCACAGGAAGGGGATCACCTCATGTCTCCTGCAGGATTGTACCGGAAATATATTAAAAACAATATGTTCACCAAAATATTGCTGCTGATCGCCGTGATTGCGGTCATTACGATCGTGGCCTTATCTTATTTAATGTACTATTTCTTGTTTCAGTCTGCTGTCCGCAGCGAGCTGGACGTTCAGCGTGGAGCTGTGGAGCGGGTCGAGCGGTATGTCGATCAAAAGTACGAGAACGTGCAGTCCTATGTTAATGAGCTGTACCGGAACAGCTCGCTCGGTCTGGACGCTTCCTATTTCCTCATGAGTTCGTTTAACGAGTATATGGCGAAGCGGATGGACCGGATCGTCGACAGCACCCAGTCCAATACGGACAGCGTGCTGGCATACTTCAAGCAGAGGCTCGACGATGATCCGGATATCCAGAACATCATGCTGTACAGTGCCGAGGAGCAGTATGTATACGTCTACAAGCAGGGTAGCATGACCCGGCTATATCAAGCCAACGCTACGCGATCCTATATTCCTGATGTGATGGCGATGGAGACCCAGAGCGTCACGCTGCCGAATCTGTGGCTGCGGAAGCTGACCGGAGATGCCAGCGTGCCTTTGATATCCATTCGCAGTCCGATCAATGACATGACGACGTACAAGAATCTGGGCCAGCTGCTTGTGCTGTATCGGACAGAGGCGCTGGATAAGGTCCTGCGAAGCAATGAAACCGAGATGAAGGGCTATGTCATGATCCTGTCGGGGGACGGCCAGGTCATGTTCGACTCTTCGGGAAAATATTACGGACAGAAATATCCTTACACGGACCAATTGGGGAAAGTGAAAGATACCGCTGCGCTGGAAGAGGAATCGTATGTGACCACAGCCGTGCACAGTCAAGCGGGATACACGGTCGTCGGCATTACGCCCAAACGCGAAATTGCCGGTGCCTTCGAAGGACTGCGGAACACGATCATTGCGACGGCGCTGCTGTGCATTGTGGTTGCCGTGTCCATTCCGTCGCTCATGATCGTCAACTACTCGAAGCGCACCAATAACATCATCCGGTTCATGCGCAAGGTCGAGAAGGGCGATTTTGTGGCCCGGATCCAGGATGCGAAGGAGGATCAGCTCGGACAGATTTCCAGCAGCTTCAACGAAATGCTAGACAAGCTGACGAGGTATATCGACCAGGTCTATAAAGCCGAGATCAACCAGAAGAACGCCGAGCTGTCGGCGCTGCAGGCGAGAATCAATCCGCATTTTCTATACAATACGCTTGAAGTGATCCGGATGAGGGCCTTGTCGCAAGGGGCTCAGGATGTCGGGGACATGATCTACAGCCTATCTATGCTGTTCAAGAATATCGTTCAGCATAAAACCAGATACACGCTCAAGGATGAATTGGAGGCATGCCGGCTCTATCTGGAGCTGTTCCGCATACGGTACAAGGACAAATACATTTATAAAATGTACTGTGACGAGCAGATCAAGGATGTGCCGATGATCAAAATGTCGCTGCAGCCGCTGATCGAAAATTATATTGTCCACGGCCTCCGGAGCGAGCGGGACGACAATGTCCTCTCAATATCCGCGGAGCTGAAGGATCAGGAGATTTGGATCGAGATTCGGGATAACGGTAAAGGAATAGAGCCGGAGCAGCTCGAGGAGATCAGATCCCGGCTTGCGCTGGCCGAATCGAGCGGGGAGTCATTCGGTCTGCGGAGCGTGAACGATCGTTTGAAGCTGACGTATGGACAAGCCTACGAAGTGGACATCCAAAGCGAGCCGGACGAAGGTACGGTCGTAACGATCCGTATTCCGGTTACAGAAGAGGAGCTGAACCGAGTTGTATAAAGTTTTTATCGTCGATGATGAGCCGTTTATTATTGAAGGATTATATGATGTCGTGGATTGGTCGAAGTATGGAATTGAGATTGTAGGGCATGCGGAGAACGGGCGCCAAGCGCTGGACAAAATGATGATTATCCCGGTCGACATCCTGATCACGGACATATCCATGCCCGTCATGACCGGACTTCAGCTCATCGAGGAGGCCAGAAAGCTCAATCGCAATCTGAAAGTCATCATCCTAAGCGGCTTTGACGATTTCGCTTACTTGAAGGAAGGGATGCGGCTCGGCATCGAAAACTACTTGCTGAAGCCGATCAATCTGAAGGAGCTGGAGGAGACGATTGCCAGCACGATCGACAAGATGAACAACGCCCGCAGGGAGATGCGGCTTGACGAATATGATATGAACATCCTGCGAAGCAATATATTGTATCGCTGGATTACGGATCGCATCGAGCCGGAGGAGCTAAACGAGCGGGCAACCCTGCTCGGTTTGAACCTGAATATGCCTTACCTGATGGTATCCATCCTAAGGGCGGATTTCCCTCCGCTGGAGACGATGCTTCGCGATTTGATGGAACGGGAACAGGGCGTGATGTACTTCCGCGACAATGACGGGGACCATGTCTTGATCTTCATGATGAGAGACCCGGATACGGAAAAGGCAAGGGCGGTCCGGCTGCTTCAGCAGGTGCGGGAGCAATGCTACGACGAGGAAATCTGCATCTCGCTCGGGAGCGTGCAAAGCCTCGGCGCAAATTACCCGGACAGCTATCTCCATGCCAAGGAGGCGCAGGAATACTATTTGCTGCTGGAGCAGCCGGCTTATGTGGACTACGTGGATGTTCAGCTGAAGAAAGGAGAGGCCTCCGAATCTTATAACGTGCAGTGGCCGGAGTATGCCAAGGGCATCGCGGCAAGGGATAAGGATACGCTGTTCCGTCTGATCGACACGGATTTTGAAGGGCTCCGTCACACGCAGGGAATGAATCCGGCAATTTTGAAGAGCATTGCTGTCGAGATGGTCATTCGGCTCAAGCTGGAGCTGAACGATATTCAATATACCGCTGCACCCGATTTTGTGAAGAATACGGTCCATGAAATTATGGAGTCCATCTCGATCGATGATCTGATCGCGGCCGTCAAGGGCGGAGTCGGCGGTCTCGTCGATTCGCTTACGAATGATGTGAAGAGTCCGGTCATCCAGCAGATTCTTCATCATATCCAGCTGCGGTACAATGAGGATCTGTCCCTCAAGGTGCTCGGTGCCCAGTACCACATTCATCCCGTTTATTTGGGCCACCTATTCCATAAGGAGACGGGTGACAGCTTTACCGAGTATATTAACCGGTACCGGATCGACAGAGCGAAGGAGCTGCTGCGGACAACCCCGATGAAAGTCCAGGATATTGCGAAGCAGGTGGGCTATTGGGAAACCGGTTACTTCTATAAACAATTCAAAAAATTCGTTGGCGTATCGCCAAGAGATTTTAGAGGAATGCTCTGATTGATCGAATCAGAGCTTTTTCTTTATTTTCACCAGTAATCCTTTAATTTTTCGCCTATATGAAACTGCTTTCATCAGATAATCTTAATGGTGTAGAGATACTGAGATTCAAAAGGGAGGATTCACATGAGTAAATCGAAGAAAAAATGGCTCTTGCCGCTGACGCTTTTGTTATCCGCTTCAATGCTGTTGTCGGCATGCGGAGGCAAGAAAGAAGGAAGCGCTGGCAGCACTGAAGGAACGGCCGAAAAGCCGGTTGAGCTGATCTGGTACACGATCGGAACGCCGCAGAAGGACGTCGACAAGGTTGAAGCTGAGATCAACAAATATACAGCTGAAAAAATCGGCGTTACGATCGACATGAAAATGATCGATTTCGGTGACTACAACCAGAAGATGCAGGTTATGGCAGCATCCGGCGAACCGATGGACATCCTGTTCACAAGCTCCTGGGCATTCGATTACGTGCAAAACGCGCGTAAAGGCGCATTCCTTGAGCTCGACGAGCTTCTGGAAACCCATGGAAAAGGCATCAAAGAAACGATTGACCCTGCGTTCCTGGAAGGCTCCAAGGTCGATGGCCACAACTACGCGATCCCTGCCAACAAAGAGCTTCCAGCACAAGAGGCATGGCGCTTCAACAAAACGCTGCTTGATAAATACAATCTCGATATCTCCAACGTAAGATCGATGGAAAGCCTTGAGCCGCTGCTCAAAACGATCAAGGAGAACGAGCCGAACGTCGTTCCGCTGGCGATCAGCAAAGACTTCGGACCACTGCTTCCATTCGACTACATCATCGAGAAAATGCCGATGGCCGTTTACCTGGATGACAAGGAAGAGCTGAAGGTTGTAAACTTCCTTGAAATGCCGGAAACGTTGGAAACGCTCAAATTGATGAACAAGTACTACAAAGCGGGATACATCTCCCCTGAAGCAGCAACAACGACTTCTACGCAGGATCTGATGACATCGGGCAACTGGTTCGCCGACCGTGCCGCTACACAGCCGTTCGCGGACAACCTGTGGAGCCAAAGCTACGGCTATCCGGTCGTATCGACGCCTGCCGGCGATGCCACGATCTTCAACTGGTCCGTTATGGGCTCCATGCAGGCGATCTCGGCCAACTCCGAGCATCCTGAGAAAGCGATGGAGTTCCTGAACCTGCTCAACACCGACGTATATCTTCGCAACCTGGTGGATTCCGGTATTGAAGGCGTTCACTACAAGAAGCTTAGCGAGAACGTAATGGAGAACCTGCCAGAGTCGAAAAACTACGACATGCCGACCTTCTCCCTCGGTAACGTCATGCTGACGTACCTGAACCCTGAAGATCCTGAGAACAAATGGGAAGAGTTCAAGAAGTTCAACGAGTCCGGTAAGCCTGCACCGCTGCTTGGTTTCAACTTCGACCCAACCAAAGTGTCCACAGAGCTCGCTGCGGTCAACAACGTAAAAGAAGAGTTCTGGGCGCCGCTGATGACAGGCACGGTTAACCCTGAAGAGTACCTGCCTAAAGCGAACGAGAAGCTGAAAGCTGCGGGTCTGGATAAAATCATCGCCGAGGCGCAAAGCCAAATCGATGCATGGAAAGCAAACAACAAGTAATAGAATTCCCTCGGCCTTCCGGCCTGCTGTTCGCCCCTTGATGGGCGGCAGGCCGGCCTTAAGGGCCGAAACACTGGACGGGGCGGCGGAATATGACCGCCCTTCTTTTGTCATTTCATACTTCACGAGGAGGGGTAAGCGTGAGAGCAATCGGACAGTTTTTCAAAAATCTTATGACAAACAAAGCCATGCTGTTCATGGTTTTGCCGGGGACGCTGTGGTTCCTCTTATTCTCATATTTGCCCATGTTCGGGACGATTATTGCGTTTAAGGAATACCGCTTCAGCCGGGACGGCTTTTGGGCCAGTATCGTAAACAGCGAATGGGTCGGATTCCAGAACTTTAAATTTTTGTTCAGCACAAACGATGCGTACATTATTACACGGAACACGGTGCTGTATAACTTTGTCTTTATCATTCTTGGGCTGCTCTTCTCGGTGGCGCTGGCCATCGTGTTGTCCGAAATCGTCAACAAGCGTCTGGCGAAGGTGTACCAGACCGGCATGTTCCTGCCATACTTCCTGTCCTGGGTTATCGTAGGATACTTTGCGTTCAGCTTCCTGAGCATGGACAAAGGGATGCTCAACCAAATTCTCGGCTGGTTCGGCATGGAACCGGTGCAATGGTACTCCGAGGCCAAGTATTGGCCGATCTTCCTGACGCTGATCAGCTTGTGGAAATCGGTAGGATATAACAGCGTCGTGTATCTCGCTGCGATCATGGGGATTGACAAGTCTCTGTACGAAGCAGCCATGATTGACGGCGCGAACAAGTGGCAGCAGATCAAGGCGATCACGATCCCGATGCTGAAGCCGCTGATGACCATTCTGACGCTTCTTGCGATCGGCAAAATATTCTACGCCGACTTCGGTCTGTTCTACCAGGTGCCGAGAGATTCCGGAACCTTGTATTCGGTAACGAACGTAATCGATACGTATGTATACCGCGGTCTGAAGACGACCGGAGAGATCGGAATGAGTACGGCTGCAGGCCTGTACCAATCGGTTGTCGGATTCATCCTCGTCCTCGTATCCAACTATATCGTACGGAAATATGACCGGGATAACGCATTGTTCTAAGACTCGCAGCTTTCAAAGAAGGAGGTATGTAATGTGTTTAAAGCAAGAAGCAAGATGAAGGATTTCCACCACCTGTCCACCGGATGGAACGTTGTGTTCAACTTGATCGCCGGCATCTTCTCGTTCCTGTGCGTGTTCCCGTTCCTGTTCGTCATGATCATTTCGTTCACGGACGAGGCGTCGCTGGCGCGGAACGGTTATCAGATTTGGCCGGAAAAATGGAGCCTGGAAGCCTACAAGTACGTATTCCAAACAGGGGATACGCTGCTCCGTTCCTACGGCGTAACGATCTTCGTAACCGTTGTGGGCACGCTGATCAGCTTGTTCATTATTTCGCTCTATGCCTATGCCATTTCCCGCAAGAGCTTCAGATACCGTAATTTCTTCTCGTTCTTCGCATTTTTCACGATGCTGTTTAACGGCGGCCTGGTGCCGACCTATATCGTGGCGACCCAGCTGCTGAACCTGAAGGACACGATCTGGGCGCTGATTCTGCCGCTGGCGCTGAACGCCTTCTATATTATGATTCTCCGTACGTTCTACAGCACGAGCGTTCCGGACGCCATCATTGAATCCGGAAAAATTGACGGTGCAAGCGAGTTTAAAATATTCTATAAACTGGTGCTGCCGTTGTCCTTGCCGGGCTTGGCCACCATCGGCCTGTTCAGCACACTGGGCTATTGGAACGACTGGTTCAATGCGCTTCTGTATATCGATGACCCGAATCTGGTTCCGCTGCAATCGATGCTGATGCGGATCGAAACCAGCATGCAGTTCATTTTGCAAAATTCCCAAAATTCATCGCTGAGCATGGCTGCACTTCAGAGCATGCCGCAGGATACGTCGCGGATGGCGATGGTCGTACTGGCCACGGGCCCGATCATTCTCGCCTATCCTTTCTTCCAGCGTTACTTCATTCAAGGTCTGACGATCGGCGCGGTGAAAGAGTAAACTACTGGACGCGAGCGGAGGAGATAAGATGAGTTATAAAGATCCCAGCAAGCCTATTGCCCAGCGGGTAGAGCATCTACTAAGCCTTATGACGGTGAAGGAAAAGGTCGGTCAGCTGGTCCAGCCCTTCGGCTGGAAAACGTATGAGTCGAAGGATGGCAAGATCACGCTGGCCGAGTCGTTCAAGGAGCAGGTGAAGGAAGGGGGCGTCGGTTCCTTATACGGCACGCTGCGTGCCGACCCATGGACCGGCGTCACGCTGGATACGGGCCTGTCCCCGCGTGAAGGAGCAGAGGCTGTGAACGAAATCCAGCGCTATGCGGTCGAGCATTCCCGGCTCGGCATTCCGATCCTGATCGGGGAGGAATGCTCGCATGGGCATATGGCGATCGGGGCGACGGTATTCCCTGTTCCGCTGTCGCTCGGCAGCACGTGGAACACCGAGCTGTATCGCGAGATGTGCCGCGCCGTAGCGCTTGAAACGCGCAGCCAGGGTGGGGCGGTGACGTACTCGCCGGTGCTTGACGTCGTGCGTGATCCGAGATGGGGACGTACGGAGGAGTGCTTCGGCGAAGATCCGTATCTGATCGGGGAATTCGCTGCCGCATCGGTTGAAGGGCTGCAGGGCGAATCTCTTGACGGAGAGGCCAGCGTGGCAGCCACCCTGAAACATTTCGTCGGCTACGGAAGCTCGGAAGGCGGCAGAAATGCCGGCCCTGTCCATATGGGAACGCGCGAGCTGATGGAAGTGGACATGTATCCGTTCAAGAAGGCCGTTGAAGCTGGCGCTGCCTCCATCATGCCGGCTTATAACGAAATTGACGGCGTTCCTTGCACCGTGAACGAGGAGCTGCTGGATGGCGTGCTCCGCAAGGAGTGGGGCTTCGACGGCATGGTCATTACGGACTGCGGCGCGATCAATATGCTGGCTGCGGGACATGATACGGCCGAGGATGGCATGGACGCGGCCGTTTCGGCGATATCGGCCGGCATCGATATGGAGATGTCCGGCGAGATGTTCGGCATGTATCTTGAGCGTGCGGTCCAAGAGAAGCGGCTGGACGTTTCGGTGCTGGATGAGGCTGTGCGACGGGTATTGACGCTGAAGTTCAAGCTTGGCTTGTTCGAAAATCCTTATGCTGACCCGGCGCGGGCGGAGCAGGTGATCGGCTGCTCCCGTCACCGGGAGATGGCCAGACAGCTCGCGGCCGAAGGAATCGTGCTGCTTAAGAATGAAGGCAGCACGCTGCCGCTCTCCAAAGAAGACGGCGTTATTGCCGTCATCGGACCGAATGCCGACCAGGGCTATAATCAGCTCGGGGATTACACCTCGCCTCAGCCTCCGTCCCGCGTCGTAACGGTGCTGGAGGGCATCCGCGCGAAGCTTGGAGGGGACAAAGGGCGCGTGCTGTATGCGCCCGGCTGCCGGATCAACGGGGATTCCCGCGAAGGCTTCGAGCTGGCGCTTTCCTGCGCCGGGCAGGCCGATACGGTTGTATTGGTGCTCGGGGGCTCAAGCGCCCGCGATTTCGGCGAAGGCACCATCGATCTGCGGACAGGTGCCTCCAAGGTTACCGGCAATGACTGGAGCGATATGGACTGCGGGGAAGGCATCGACCGGATGACGCTCCAGCTGTCCGGCGTCCAGCTGGAGCTGGCCCGGGAGATCCACAAGCTTGGGAAGCGTCTGGTTGTCGTTTACATCAACGGGCGGCCGATTGCCGAGCCGTGGATCGACCGGCATGCAGATGCCATTCTGGAGGCTTGGTATCCGGGACAGGAAGGCGGCCACGCGGTCGCGGACATTCTGTTCGGGGACGTGAATCCGTCCGGAAAGCTCACGATTTCGATTCCGAAGCATGTCGGGCAGCTTCCCGTGTACTATAACGGCAAGCGGTCCCGCGGCAAGCGATACCTTGAGGAGGATTCACAGCCGCAATACCCGTTCGGTTACGGACTCAGCTATACGGAGTTCCGGTATTCCGATCTTCAGGTGACCCCGCAAACGATTAGAACGGGCGAAACCGCGGTCGTCACGGTGAATGTGGAGAACAGCGGCAGCGTAGCCGGAGCCGAAGTCGTGCAGCTATACATTAATGATGCGGCAAGCCGATTTACAAGACCGGCCAAGGAGCTCAAGGGCTTCCGTAAAATATACCTTGAACCCGGTGAGAAACAGCGAATCGAATTCACTGTCGGCCCCGAGCAGCTTCAGTATATCGGGCAAAACTATCAACCCGTCGTTGAGCCCGGCTTGTTCCGGGTCATGGTCGGAAAGCATGTGAACGACACGCTCAGCGCGGATTTGACCGTGCAGGAGGACTGATGCCCATGGAAAGAATCAGACGGTTTATTCGCGAATTGTCGGAGCGGCAATGGCTGGAATCCGTTTCGTTGAGAGAATGGAGCATCACCCGGTCCACCTACGTGGTGCCGGGGGTGTACGAGAATTCGGCGCCTTACACGGAAGGTGAGGACTTCGATCGGTTTCCGAGCAAGCAGGGAACGACGTATTTCTTCCGCCGCAGACTGGAGCTGCCGAAGGAGTGGCTGGAGGAAGCGGGAACGGTAGGGCTTATATTCGAGTCCGGCGGTGAGGGCCTGCTGCGCGTAAATGGAGCGTCTTATCAAGGCCTGGATCGCAACCATACCTTTGTCACCCTTGATCCCCAGCGGACGGGCACCCGGATGGAGCTCGAAATCGAGCTGTACGATCCGATTCCGGAGCCGGTTGACCCGCTGAATCAGCAGGCGGTTATTCAGCCGCCGATTACGCGCGTTTCAAGCCAGCTCGTGAAGGTGAACCGGCCGGTCCAAAGCTTGATGTACACCGTTACCATCGTGAGAGATTCGCTCAGGCTGCTGCCGGAGTCCGATATGCGGCGCATCCGGCTTATGGAAGCGCTGCATGCGTCCATGGACGCCTTCGTCAGCATGGATGAAGGCTCAATCCGGGAAGGTGCCGCGGTAACCGAGCTGGAGCAGGAGCTTGTCCGGAGGGTCAAGCTCATCGGAGGGAACAGTGAGGGCACCGAGCATATGGTCGGACAGTCGCACATCGACATAGCCTGGCTGTGGCCGGTCCGCGAAACGGTGCGTAAGACGAGCCGGACCTTCTCGACGGTCGATGCGCTTATGAACGAATATCCGGAGTATCGTTACGCCCAGAGCCAGCCGCTGCTCTATCAGTTCCTGAAGGATCATGATCCCGAGCTGTACGAGCGGGTGAAGGCCAGAATTAAGGAAGGACGCTGGGAGCTTGTCGGCGGAATGTGGGTCGAGCCCGATCTCAACATTCCGAGCGGGGAGTCGCTGATGCGGCAGATGCTGTACGGCCAGCTCTTTTACCAGGAGGAGTTCGGCAGACGCTCGCATATCGAATGGCTCCCGGACACGTTCGGTTACTGCGCCTCCTTGCCTCAGATTTTGAAGCATGGCGGCATCCGTTACTTCATGACAACGAAGCTCGGCTGGAATGATACGAACGTTTTCCCGTATGACCTGTTCCACTGGGTCGGCATTGACGGAACGCCGATGCTGTCCTATCTGAATCACGGCGTGAACGAGAACACGCTGCCGAAGGACGTGCACGATCATTGGCAGTCCTACCGGCAGAAGGCCGTTCATCCCGAGCAGATGCTGCTCTACGGGCATGGCGACGGCGGAGGCGGCGTAACCCGCGAGATGCTGGAGAACATTCAGCGAGCCGACCTGATGGTCGGGCAGCCTGCCAGCAAGTACAGCACGGCAGCGGAATTTTTCAATGGTATCGAAGAGCGGCAGCCGAAGCTCCCGAAATGGCGGGGAGATCTGTATCTTGAGCTCCATCGCGGTACGTACACGACGCATGCCCGCAACAAGCGGCATAACCGCAAAGCCGAAATCCTGTACCGGGAGGCGGAGCTGTGGGGCACCATGGCATTCCCTGCACTGAATTCAGGCGAGCGCAAGGGCATGATCCGCGCGCTGCATGAAGGCTGGAAGCTGATTCTGCTTAACCAGTTCCACGATATTATTCCGGGGTCGGCGATAACGGAATCATATGTCACGTCGGAGAAGGAATACAAAGAGGTATTCAAGCTCGGACAGACAAGCCTTCATACAGCTGTGAAGGCGGTAGCGGAACAGATCAATACCGAAGGGGAAGGAATCCCTTACGTTGTATTTAACGGACTCGGATGGACCCGGAATGCCGTCATATCCTTGACGGAGGATCAGGGGCTTGCCGGATTTGCGCCGCATGATGCGGACGGAACGCCGCTTCTGTACGATATGATCCCCGGGGAGTCGGATGCAGAACCGAAGAGCATGCATGTTTACGTTCCCGCCATTCCGGGCTTTGGATACACAACGATTTGGCTCAAGGCTACCGGCGCTAGCGGATCCGGCGAAGGCTCGAATGATGACTTGATCAATGGACGGAACGATGATCGGAACGACAAGCCGAACGATGGACCGGATGGTGGAGATGCGGGTTCGGCGCTTGCAATAGCGCAGATTCAGCTTGGCGACGTTTGGGAGACGAAATATTACCGGATCCGGTTCAATCACCGCGGCGAAATTACGAGTCTGTGGGACAAGGAAGCGCAGCGTGAAATCGTGAAGCCGGGCGAGTCGGCGAACCGCTTCCATTTCTTCCATGACCGTCCGACGCTGTGGGATGCGTGGGATATCGATACCCGCTATGAAGATCAGCCGGCCGGCGACGCCGAACTGATCGGAAAGCAGCTGGCACATCAAGGTGACGTTCAGGACGTGCTGCGCTTTAGCTGGCGCATCCATGAATCTGTCATCACGCAGGACATGATCCTGTATCACCATGACAAGCGAATCGATTTTCAGACGCATGTCAGCTGGAACGAATCGCACAAGCTGCTGAAGGTCGGCTTTCCGATCGACGTCGTGGCCGACAAGGCGACCTATGAAATCCCGTTCGGCACGATCGAACGCCCGACCCACCGGAATACGAGCTGGGAACAGGCTCAATATGAGGTGTGCGGCCACCGGTTTGCGGACGTATCCGAGCATGGATACGGCGTCAGCTTGATCAATGACTGCAAGTACGGCTATGACATCCAGGACAGCACCATTCGGCTGTCGCTCCTAAGAGCACCGAAATGGCCGGATCAGACGGCCGATCTGGGCGAGCATGTATTCACTTATTCGCTCTATCCGCATGAAGGAGACTGGAGACAAGCAGGAGTTGTACGCAAGGCTGCCGAACTGAATCACGAGCTCCCTTGCTTGAAGACGAGTCCGAAGAAAGGCACCCTTGCGCCGGTTCATTCATGGATCGAGCTGGAAAGCGTGCATGTCGTGCTGGATACGGTTAAGCCGGCAGAGGACGGCAGCGGTTATATTCTGCGTCTCTACGAATCAGCCGGAGGCCGGGAGGAAGTGAGGCTTGAATGGCCTCACGCTTATGAAGCGGCGTACCTTTCCAATGCGCTTGAAGAGGAGCTTGAACCGATCGTTTGCGAAGCCGGCAGCTTGAAGCTTGAATTTAAGCCGTACGAGATCCGAACGATCAAATTTAGAACTATGAACTAGGAACGACACATTACTGAACAAGAAGGAGCCAGAACAACATGGAACAATTCAGACTCCCCAAAATCCCGATGCCTGCACTCGAGCTGCCGGCATCAATCCAGGCCGTGCTAGAGGAAGCCGAGGAGAAGCTGGCGCACCGTCCGAAGCTGCTGCGTCTCTTCAAGAACTGCTTTCCGAACACGCTGGAGACGACCACGAAGCTGATGGACGACGGCACGACCTTCGTCATCACTGGCGATATCCCTGCGATGTGGCTGCGCGATTCGGTGGAGCAGGTCGTCCACTATATCCCGTTTGCGAAGGAAGATCCGCAGCTCCAGCGTATATTGAGCGGGTTGATCAAACGTCATTTTCAATATATTCATATCGATCCTTACGCGAATGCTTTTAATGAGTCGGCCAACGACTGGCATTGGAACACGACGGACGTAACCGACATGTCGCCATGGGTGTGGGAACGGAAATTCGAGATCGACTCGCTTTGCTTCTCCGTCCGCCTGGCCTATCTGTATTGGAAAGAAACGGGACTTACGGACGTGTTCGACGCGAACTTTAAATCCGCAATGCTGAAAATCGTGGAGCTGTTCAAAACCGAGCAGCGCCATTTCGAAAAGTCGCCGTACCGGTTTACCCGCAACAACGGCATCCCGACGGATTCTCTTCGCAATGATGGCCTCGGCATGCCGGTCAATTATACGGGCATGATCTGGTCCGGCTTCCGCTCCAGCGATGACGCATGCGATTTCCACTACAATATTCCGGGCAATATGTTCGCGGTCGTTGCCCTGCGCCAAATGCAGGAGTTCGCCGAGTGGGTGTTCCGGGATATGGCGCTCCTGGACGAGCTGAAGCGCCTTGAAGCCGACGTTGACCACGGTATTCAGCTGTACGGGATTTACCGTCATCCGGAGTTTGGGCCGATCTACGCCTACGAAACCGACGGATTCGGCAATTACTGCCTCATGGACGATGCGGGAACGCCGGGCTTGATGTCGATTCCGTATCTTGGATACGTTACGGCGGATGATCCGATCTATCAGAACACCCGCCGGTTCGCGCTTAGCAAAGAAAACCCGTTCTATTACGAGGGCACCGCGGCCAAAGGCATCGGCAGTCCGCATACGCCGCCGGGCTACATCTGGCATATGGCATTATCGATGCAGGGGCTGACGGCACAGACCGCCGAAGAGAAGCTGGAGATGATCGCGCTTCTTGAAGCGACGGATGCCGATACGGGCTTCATGCACGAAGGCTTCCATGCCGATAATCCGTCCGAATTCACCAGATCATGGTTCGCCTGGTCCAACAGCCTCTTCTCGCAGTTGGTCTATCAGGCGATGAAGGCGGGGATTCTATGAGCGGGCGTCTGATCGTATTGTATGATCCGGCATTTCCGGCGGCGGAAGCCGCCGGGCTGCCGGCTTCTGCCGCAGTTCTGGAATCGTTCGGCCTCGTGTGCCGTGCCGATGAGCTTGCGGAAGCGTTGTCTGCAGCGGGACCGGGGGCAAGCCTGGTCAACCTGCACGCTCCGTATTTTCCGAAATCCGCATGGCGCTCCATCCTGGATTTCCTTCGGAACGGAGACGGTCTCGTAAGCATCGGGGGCGCGCCTTTCAAGCGCCCGGTACGTTTCGAGGACGGCCGCTGGATAATCGAGCATGAGCAGACGGCCTATCATCAGCAGCTGCATATCCATGAAGCGCTGCCGGTCGATTGCGGGCGCGTGGACCGTTTGGAAGCCAGCGACGAGATTCCCTTGATGGAGAACAGCCGGGAGCTGCTGCAGGTAGCGGATACATGGAACCTGGTTCCGCACGTAACCAAGAGCAGCGACCTTCCGCATCAAATGGGTTCGGCAGGCCCGATGGACACCCGCATTTATGCGCTGCTTAAGGGAATGACGGCCGAGGGCCGCGATGTCGCCGCTCCTGCGGTGCTGTGGGAGCATGTAGGCGGCCCGTACGCCGGCGGCCGCTGGCTTCTGGTGAACCAGCCCCTCTCCCCTCGCTTCTGGGAAGAGGGCGGGGGAGAGGAGGTACGTCGGTGGGCTGCATTCACGGCTGCCGGCGTGACGGAGCTGTGGATCAAACCGAACTACGCTTCGTATGAAGCCGGCGAGCGCGCCGTCCTTACACTGCAGACGCAGAGACTGGGACGCGCTCTGCCTATCGCCGAGCCGCAGGATTGGACATTCCGCATTACGGTGACCCATGAGCAGGATGAAGCATTGCGCTGGACCCGGGATCATCAAGCAGGCGTTAACGGTCAGTTCCATGTGGAGCGGATTTCGGTTCCGCTTGATATCAAGCCGGGCGCTTATCGCGTCGTATGTGAAGCCCAAGGTCCGGACGGTGAGGTTCGCAGGCTGAAACAGGGCTTCTGGGGAGCGGATGCGGAGCTGCTTCAGGCAGGAACGCCGGTCAGCTGCAACCGGGATTATTTTATCAAGGACGGACGTCCGCTGCCTGTGGTGGGCATGACCTACATGACCTCCGATGTGGCGCGGAAATTCCTGTTCCTACCGAATACCGACGTCTGGGACCGGGATATGGCGCAGATGAGCAAGGCCGGCATTAACTGGATTCGCACGGGCATCTGGACGGCCTACCGGAACGTGATGCAGGTCGACGGACATGCATCCGAAGAGGTGCTGCGCTCGATCGACGCATTTTTGATGACGGCGAAAAAGCATGATTTGCAGGTGACCTTCACCTTCTTCTCCTTTACGCCGGAGACATGGGAAGGCAAGAATCCTTATTTGGATCCGCGCAGCGTTGAAGCGCAGAAACGGTTTATCCGCTCGATTGTGTCAAGACACAAGAATACGAAGAACGTGGATTGGGACTTGATCAACGAGCCGTCCATGTTCGATCCTCCGCGCATCTTCTCGGATGGGCCGCGTTCCGCGCGGGATTCCTATGAGCGGCAGGCCTTTGCCGAATGGTTGAAGGCGCGTCACGGCTCGATCAATCGGCTTCAGGAGCGTTGGAATATGACGCCTGAGCAGCTTCCTTCATTCGAAGCGGCGGCTGTGCCGGAGCCCGAGGAGATCAACTTCGATGTGCAGGATATGCACCAAGGCAAGAAGGGCACGCGCTGGCTCGATTATGTGCTGTTCTCCATGGAGATGCACAATCGCTGGGCCAAGGAGCTGTATTTGACGATCAAGGATGTATGCCCGAACCATATGGTGACCGTGGGGCAGGACGAGGCCCTCGGCGCGCAGCGGCCGTCCCCGTTCTTCTATGCGGAAGCGGTGGATTACACCACGGTGCATTCCTGGTGGCTGAACGATTATTTGATTTGGGACGGCATTTTTGCCAAAACGCCGGATAAGCCCAATCTGATTCAGGAAACGGGCATTATGTATGTGGAAACCCCTGACGGCCGGGCGAAGCGGAGCGAAGCCGAGCTGCGGAACCTGCTTGAGCGTAAATACGCATACGCATTCTCCACGGGAGGTGCGGGGGCGATCCACTGGATCTGGAATACGAACTTCTATATGGATAATGCGAATGAATCCCATATCGGGGCGCTGCGCGCTGACGGCACGGAGAAGCCGGAGGCGGACGTCTCCTATGACTTCGGAGCGTTCATGGCCGGAATCCGGGATCTGTTTACCGGCCGGAAGCTGGAGGAGACCGCCGTGGTATTCCCGTACTCGAACGATTTCTCGAACCGCAAGCTGGCCTTCGAGGCAACGACCAAGGCGACGCGGGCACTGGCTTATGAGCTGAACGCGCCGTTCCGCGCCGTCGGCGAATACGATCTTAGCTCCCTGCGGGATCAGCCGGTGAAGCTGATCATTCTGCCAAGCGCCCATAATGTGGAGGACCAGGCTTTCGACGAGCTGATCGACATCGTTAAAAGTACGGGTGCAACGCTTCTGGTAACCGGTCCGATCGGGCTGGACGCATATTGGCATCCCGTGAACCGTCTAGCCGACGAGCTCGGTGTACGTGAGCTGGCTAACGTCCGCCGCGAGGAAAGCGTCCGCATCGGCGATCGGCTGATGGCCGTATCCTACGGCCACCGAAAGATTGCCGAGCTGGCGAAGGAAGTGCCGGCCGCAGGCATTGCGGGCAGCGCTTCAGGTTCGGCTGCCGGATATCCGGTGCAGGAAGTGAAGCTCGGACAGGGACAACTCCTCTGGTGTCCGCTGCCGGTAGAACTGAATGACCGAACCGATACGCTCGTTGCGCTGTACCGATATGCGCTGGAGCTGTCCGGTCCGGATACGGGACTGGTATGGAAGCAGGGCGGCGAGTGGTCCGGCGTTTATGGCCGGAAGCTATCGTTTGATAAAGGTGCGCTCTTCGTATTCGGGTCGGAGCAGTCGTGGGACGCTCCGGTTGAAGTGATGGATCCGGCGACGGGACGCAGCTATTCGTTTACGCTTGAGGCGGATCGTTCGGTATTGTTCGCGGTCGATGCAGCCGGCGCGCTGCTGGCAGTCTATCGGGAACGTGAAGTTGAAATTACCGTATCCTAGCGGTAACAAGGGGGACGCGAGAGATGGAACAATCGAGAAAAGCACATATCATTTCACATACGCACTGGGATCGAGAGTGGTATCTGCCGTATGAGAAGCATCACGTCCGGCTGATTCAGCTGATGGACAGCCTGCTGGAGACGATGGAGAAGGATTCCGAGTACCGCAGCTTCTTCCTTGACGGCCAGACCATCATCATCGAGGACTATCTGCAGGTTAGACCCGAGAAGAAGGAGCAGCTGCTGAAGCTGATCGCGGACGGCCGCATCATCATCGGCCCGTGGTATATTCTGCAGGATGCGTTCCTGACAAGCAGCGAAGCCAACGTGCGGAACATGCAGATCGGGCACCAGGATGCGGCACGCTACGGCTCCGTGGCGAAAATCGGTTACTTCCCGGATACGTTCGGGCTGACGGGACAAATCCCGCAGCTGATGCGTCAATCCGGGATCGACAATGCCTTTTTCGGACGCGGCGTGAAGCCGACGGGCTTCAATAACACCGTCTCCGACGGCGGCTATGAGTCGTCGTTCTCCGAAT
Organism: Paenibacillus lactis; assembly: GCF_017873605.1. Taxonomy (GTDB): domain Bacteria; phylum Bacillota; class Bacilli; order Paenibacillales; family Paenibacillaceae; genus Paenibacillus_AQ; species Paenibacillus_AQ lactis. The sequence continues at coordinate 57,491 of NZ_JAGGKI010000019.1, read as the reverse complement.
TAATGTGGGAGAGCCCGGACGGCTCCAAGGTGCTGGGCATTCTGTTCGCGAACTGGTACAGCAACGGAAACGAGGTTCCCGTGGATGAAGAGGAAGCCCGCAAATTCTGGGACCGCAAGCTGGCAGATGCCGAGAAATATGCATCGACGCCGGAGCTGCTATACATGAACGGGTGCGACCATCAGCCGATCCAGCGCGATCTTGCGGAAGCGATCCGCACGGCAAGAAAGCTGTATCCGGACACGGAGTTCATCCATTCGAACTTCGACGATTATTTGAAGGCATTGCGGGACAAGCTGCCTGAGGATTTGTCCTCCGTGAAGGGCGAGCTGCGCAGCCAGCGGACGGACGGCTGGGGCACCCTGGTCAACACTGCCTCGGCGCGCGTCTACCTGAAGCAGATGAACCAGCGAGGGCAGACTTTGCTTGAGAAGGTTGCGGAGCCGCTTGCATCCCATGCAAGCCTGCTCGGCCTGGAGTACCCGCACCACCTGTTCACGTATGCCTGGAAGACGCTGATGCAGAATCATCCGCATGACAGCATCTGCGGCTGCAGCGTGGACGAGGTTCACCGCGAAATGGTGACGCGCTTTGAGAAGAGCCGTCACGTGGCGGAATCGATCGTAGCGGACAGCGTGCGCGTGATTGCGGATTCGGTGGATACATCGGCTTTCACGCAGTATGGCGAGGATGCACTGCCGCTGGTCGTATGGAATACGACCGGCTGGAGCCGCAGCGGAACGGTTACGATCGAGCTTGACGCGGGGCGCCTCTATTTCCGCGAAGGCTTTACGCTGGAAGAAACGAGCCGCCGGATGAAGGAACTGGACCTGTCGGGCCGCGTACTCGTTAATGACAAGGGCGAGGCATTGCCTTGCACGGTGGAGGATCTCGGCGTGCAGTTCGGCTACGATTTGCCGGACGACCGGTTCCGTCAGCCGTACATGGCGCGCAGGGTCAGATTGACCTTCGAGGCAAGTGAAGTGCCAGCTGTCGGCTTCGCTACGTACGCTTGGGTCAAGAGCGGTGCAGCCGCTCCGGAGGGAGCTTCGCTGATCAGCGGAGAGAACGTATTGGAGAACGCATGGCTGAAGGTTGAAATTGCTGCAGACGGATCCTTTACCTTGACCGATAAAAAGGGCGGACAGGTGTACCGCGACCTCGGCGTTTATGAGGATACCGGGGACATCGGCAACGAATACATGTACAAACAGCCGAACGGCGAAGCAGCGCTTACGACGAAAGGTCTACCTGCGCAGATCCGGGTGGTAGAGGATACGCCGTACCGGGCTGCCATCGAGATTGTGCATGACTGGGAAGTCCCGGCATCGGCGGACAGCAGATTGGAAGCGGAGCAGATCGAGCTTGTATACTACCCGCAGCGCAAGGCACAGCGGGTCACCGAGACGGTTCCGGTGAAGATTCGTACCGTCGTTGCTCTGAACAAGAGCGGCCGCGGGGTTGAAATTGAGGCCACCCTCGATAACCGGGCGAAGGATCATCGCGTGCGCGCCTTGTTCCCGACCGATCTAGAGACGAAGACCCATTTGGTCGACTCGATGTTCGAGGTTGCCGAGCGCAGCAATGTGCCGGCAGAGGAGTGGACCAATCCGAGCAATACGGCCCACCAGCAGGCATTTGTCGATGTAAGCACTTCGGAGGCCGGACTTACCGTGGCGAATCAGGGCTTGAATGAATACGAGGTGCTGCGCGACGGGCGCAACACGATTGCGGTGACGCTGCTTCGTTCCGTAGGCGAGCTTGGCGACTGGGGCTACTTCCCTACGCCGGAAGCCCAGTGCATCGGCGAATTCACCGTTCGCATGGAGGTCATCCCGCATCAGGGCGATGGCATCGGCTCCGGCGCCTACGCCGAAGCATACCAGTTCCAGGTGCCTTGGACGGCCGCACAGACCGGCATTCATGAAGGATCGATTCCGACGACGTACGCGCCGCTCGGCTGGAGCCGCAGCGACCGGGAGCTGGCCTTCTCTTCGATGAAGATCAGCGAACGGACGGGCGACCTGATGCTGCGCTGGTTCAACATGGCCGGTACGCAAGCAGAGCTCGGGCTGCAATCCGAACTGGCTTGCGAAGGCGTCTATAAGAGTACGATTCTGGAGGATGAGGGCGATGTTCAAGCCTTCAGCACAGACGGAAGCTATTCCATGACGGTCAAACCTTATGAAATCGTCACTTTGGGCATAAAGACCGCCCGCTAAGCAAGAAACTCACCGTTGAGCATGAAGCGATGCGTTGTCAAGGGCAAGGCCCGTCTGCGAATGCAGTAGCTCGGGCTTTGCCGCATATGAATAAAGGAGCTGTGCCTATCCGGGTTTCGTAAAACCTGGCTTAGGGGCAGCTCCTTATTCGTTAAACGGGACGGATTTTTCAAAAGCTCTTATGGTTCAGCTCGTCTCTTAGGACAAAATAAGCCTACTGCTGTTCGCTGCCGTCCTGCTTTTTCTCGTAGGCGATCAGCGTAATCTCCTTGCCGGTGAGCTCCGCAATTTTCGTTTCCGCATCTTCAATCGCCTTCAAGGTGCCTTCGTTTCCGTTTAACGCAGCGATTTTATATTCATTCGTGTGAATATCCATCTACTCGCTCCTCCTCTGTAATTCCTTTGCGGGTCATTAACGTTATATAAGTTTTCCTGTACAATGAACAATCATACAATCAAATGCACAATTGCAAGGAGGGGATATCATTCATGATTCAATTCGAGCGAATTCATCATGTCAGCTTGGCGGTCAGGGATTTGGACAAGGCAAGGGCATTCTACTCGGATATCCTGAAGTTCCGGGAAATCCCGCGTCCGCCGTTTCAATCGAAGGGAATATGGTATGAGGTTGGCGATCAGCAGCTGCATTTGCTGGAGCATCCGATCAGCGACACGCTGCGGGAACGGGGAATCGATACGACGGACGGTCATTTTTCGATCTGGGTGAAGAGCTACAGCGAAACGAAGACGTGGCTTGACCGGATGGGCGTTGAATATGTGGCTAGCCCCGACAGCGTAGCAGGTTTTGCCCAAATCTTCGTATTGGACCCGGACCGGAATATCATCGAATTCGGAGCCGAATACGGCTCCTAGGCACCAGCCTGGAATGCGAAGCGGGCAAAGCAGCATTCAACATATTTAAAAAGCCGTACGCGATTACAGGTCACGTCCGGCTTTGGGGTAAAAACGGTATTATTTTTGAATGAGGACGGGCGTGCTCATCTTAACCCGGTCATACAGCCAGATGACGTCTTTATTATGCATGCGGATGCAGCCTGCGGAGACGTACTTGCCTATGGAGCCGGGGTTATTCGTTCCATGAATCGCGTATGCATAGCTGACTTTTCCGTTTATTTTTACATTAATGCCAAGCCAGCGGGCTCCGAGCGGATTCCGCGGATCGCCGCCCTTGATGCGTTCCTTGTAATAGGGGCGGTTCTTCACCTTCTCGTGAATCTTGAACAGGCCTTCCGGCGTATAGGAGGGCTTTTTTCCTGTGGCTACGGAAAACGATTTAATCAGCTTGCCTTTTTCGTAATACATCAGTTTGTTGCTGGATTTGTCAATGACGATGAACTGTGCGTACCGGGTGTATTTGCTGTCCAGCTTCTGTCCGGAAGCGGCGTGGGCTCCTGACGGGAGAAGAAAAATCAGCAGAAGCGCAAACACGAGTACGCGGTAGATCCCCCTTATGATGTTGCATCACCTCTTTTCGCTCTCCCCCATATATATGCAGCATTTCGCGAATGTTGACGGATTTGTCGGAAGCCATTCATAGAACAAGCCGTTTTCAAAGAATGGTCCGTTCTTGATTGAAAACGACATCAATGTCGTTTATACTGAATGCTAATAACGACAATAATGTCTATTTTAAAAAATGGAGATGAAATGCCCATGTGCCCGAGGGTTAGCGACGAGTACAAAGAAACGAAGAAGCGGGAGATCGCGGCTGCCGCAAGACGCGTCTTCATCCGGAAAGGCTTCGCCCATGCCGTCATGCAGGACATTATGGATGAGGCCGGCATATCGCGCGGTGCGCTGTATGCTTATTTTGACAATCTTGAGCATGTCTTCATGGAAGTGCTGCGATATGACGATGAGGAGCTGTTTCAGTGGACCGGGCCGGAACTGCAGTCCCCGGTGTGGGGGATGCTCATGAAGTGGCTGGGTGAAATCGAGCAGGATCTGATGAAGCTTCAGCATTCGCTGGTGCGGGCGCGGGCAGAGTTCTTTCTCTCCTCCGCCTATGTGAAGGACAAGAAGCATTATCCGTATATCCGGCAGCGTTACGAGAATGCCGTCGATGCGATCAGCCGGGTGATTCGGGCCGGGGAGGAGCGGGGGGAGTTCCAGCCGCTGCAGGATGCGCGGAGCCTTGCGGGGTATATCCTCTCTTTTCTCAACGGCCTGATGCTGGATACGTATCAGCTTGGACCGGATGCGACCTGGGCGGAACAGCAGCTGGATGTGTTCCGGAACACACTGAAGCTAATGCTGAAGCCCTCGAGTACGGATGGTTATCGCGATTTATCCATAGGAGAGTGAAAAAATGCTATTCCAATCCGAACGTTTGGTTTGCCGAAAAATGACCATGGAAGATGCCGAGCTCTATCATGCATGGAGAAACGACCAGGAGGTTATGGAATCGACGAGTCCATTCCTGGACGCGTACACGATGGAGGAAACCAGAGATTTTGTGCAGCATGTCATCATGGGCTCAGCCTCGTCGAAAAGCTATCTGCTCCTGCTGAAGGAGTCGGGCAAGCCGATCGGCATCATGTCGCTTATCCAGATCGACCTCAAGAACCGCAACGCGGAATGCATCCTCGACATCGGAGACAAAGACTGCTGGGGGCAGGGGTACGGCGCCGAAGCGATGCGGCTCCTGCTGGATTATGCCTTCCTTGAAATGAATCTGCACCGGCTGGGATTGCGCGTATTCTCGTTTAATCAACGGGCGATTCGTTTGTACGAGAAGGCTGGCTTCACGCGTGAAGGCAGTGCGAGACAGAGCCTGTTCCGGGGCGGGAGCTGGCATGACATCATCTATATGGGAATTTTGCAAAGCGAATATGTCAAGAAAGGTTGATTTTGATCATCTTCCATAATAAGGTAAAGGCATGCGTTAAAAATTATGGGGGAACAGGAGAACGAAAAATCATGTCTACGGAAGAAGTGCTGTCGATTCAGGATCTGAGGATGAAATATGATGGACGCTACGTGCTTAACGGAATTGATCTTCATGTGCGCCGGGGCGAGATGATCGGGTATATCGGTCCGAACGGGGCCGGGAAGAGCACTACCGTCAAGATTATGCTTGGCTTGGTGGAGGGATATACCGGAACGGTCCGGATCTTTGGGCAGGATATTGCCGATGGCAGCGTCGAGTACAAGCGGAGAATCGGATATGTGCCCGAGGTCGCGGAGCTGTACGATCAGCTGACGCCGGCGGAGTATTTGACGTTTACCGGCGAGCTGTACGGGCTTTCGTACGAGGAAGCCTATGAGAAGGCAGAAAGGTTGATGGAGTGTTTTGATCTGGGAAAGGTCTATCACTCGCGGATTGCTACCTTTTCCAAAGGGATGCGCCAGAAGGTGCTGCTCATATCCAGCCTTCTTCATGACCCGGATCTGTTGTTTCTGGATGAGCCGCTGAGCGGCTTGGATGCGAACAGCGTCATGGTGGTCAAAGAAATTTTGGCCAAGCTGTCGGCCGCGGGCACAACGATATTTTACTCCTCTCACATTATGGACGTCGTGGAGAAGATCAGCAGCCGGATCGTGCTGCTTGCCGATAGCCGCGTTGTAGCGGACGGAACGTTTAAGGAGCTGCAGCAGCAGTCGCAGGAAGGTTCCTTGGAAGAGGTGTTCAACCAGCTGACCGGATTCCATAACCATGGAGCGATTGCGGACCGGTTCGTTTCGATCATTCGGGAGGGCTCTTGATATGCTGCCGCAGGAACCGTCCTTTCGGACGCTGCTGCTGCTGGATAAATTCAAAGGGATCCTGACCCGAATGGGTGCCGATTACGGGATGCTGCGCCGCATTTTGCAGGTGAAGCTGCTGATGGATTCGCGCCGGGTGCCCATCATCTTATCGAATACGAACCGGAAGGAGGAAGATGCGGATAAGAACCTGTTCATTCGATCCCTGTGGCTGTACGGCTTGATGGGGATCGTACTCGCGCCGTTCGTGTACATTAGCGATCCAAACTATATGATGGCAATGAGTGTCGTGGCTGCCATCCTCATGTTTTTCATTATGACCTCCATGATTTCGGACTTTTCGTCGGTGCTGCTGGATGTGCGCGACCGGAGCATACTCATGACGAAGCCGGTAGACGGGCGTACGGTCGGTCTTGCAAGATCCATCCATGCGGGCATATATATGCTGCTGCTCACAGCCTCGCTGTCGGCCGCTTCGCTCGTGACCGGCTTATTGATCAACGGCGTGATGTTCTTCCTGATTTATCTTATCGAGCTTATTCTGATGAATCTCCTCATCTTGGCGGTTACGACGCTTGTTTATCTGCTGCTGCTCAAGTACTGGGACGGGGAAAAGCTCAAGGATTTGATCAATTACGTTCAGATTGGCCTGTCCGCGGTCATAGCCATCGGTTATCAGTTCGTGATCCGTTCGTTCGAGCTGGTTGATTTCAATATTTCATTTACGCCGGCTTGGTGGCAGCTGCTGCTTCCACCGGTTTGGTTCGCGGCCCCGTTTGCGTGGCTGCTTGGCGGGGAAACGGACCCTTGGATTATCGCTTTCTCGCTTATGGCCGTAGCCGGCCCTGTCGCGCTGCTGCTTATCTATCTCCGCTATATCCCGTCATTTGAATTATTTCTGGAGAAGCTGTCGCACAGTGACGCGGGATCGGGAAAGGAACGGGGACGCGCGGACCGGGCGCTTGCCAGATGGTTCTGCAGGACGCGTGAAGAACAGGCATGCTTCCGATTGTCGGCCAGCATGATGAAGAGCGAACGGGAATTTAAGCTTAAGGTTTATCCTTCGCTCGGCTTATCGATGATTTTGCCCTATTTGTTTTTCTTTACGGCGCTCAGGGGCTCGACACTGGCGGAAATCCGGTCGGGGTCATCCTTTTACGTCCTATACGCTATGCTGGTCATGGTCATAACGACCGTGATGATGCTGAAATACTCCGGTAAACCAAAAGCGTTCTGGCTATTTCGCGCAGCACCGCTCTCATCGCTGGGACCTCTCTACAGGGGAACGCTCAAGGCGTATGCCGTGAAAATGTTTTTGCCGCTGTTTGCGGTCAATGCTGCGATCTTCCTGAGCCTGTTCGGCATGCGGATCGTTTGGGATTTGGTCATCATCCTGCTGACCGGGCTTGCGCTCATTCCTGTAGCTGCCAAAGCCATGCTGCGGACGCCGCCGTTTGCGAGAGCCTTTAGCGTTACCCAGCAAAAAGACGGCTGGATCGTGTTGCTGTCATTTCCGGTGCTGGGCGGACTTGGAGGATTGCATTATGCCAGCAGCACGGTTCCGTTCGGAGCTCCGGCCTATATCCTTCTGCTGCTGTTCGCGAACGGATGGCTGTGGACGAAGCTTTTCACCAAGGCCGGCCGAACAAGCATTCTTGAATGAAGATCAGAATGGGATGGAAGGTATATTTCATGAGTTCGGGCAGGAAGAGGGGAGCATCCGGAGTAAATCCGAAGTCACCCTCGCTCCGGAAGCTGGGCAACAGGTCCTCTGTCGGTGCCTCCAGGTTATAGGCGTCACGGAGCCTCTGTTCCGTTTCGTTGTCGATCGGGCGGGAATCCATGGCATAGCTTGTTCCGATGCCGGACAGGAGAATGGCCAAGAGAAAAAGGATGGCGGCGGATTTTCGGAAACGCATATATGAACACGCCTTTCAAATGAAATCGGGTGTCCTAGAAGCAGAGTCGTGCTTCAGGGCACTTTTTCTTTATATCGTAACTGATAAATGGGATAAGCGATACTAAGCTATCTCCTATCCACCGGGCTGAACGCAAGCCGAGAAGCCCATCTCGGCGGTAGTTATTGTGCAGATACGGTATTTTCCAGATGTGAAATTGTTCGTGCAAAAAGATTGAATAGGATTGAATGGGAACACATGTTCTTGTATAATAGGTATAAGGATATCCTGCTAAGTCTCTTGCAACCGGTTTGCATCTTTTATATTTACCAACATCATTTCACGCTCCATGGTTTCAGCCTTCACGAAATCATCTTCTTCGTCTTCCGAGAGGGATACATTTCTACAGATTGCTCTTCTGACGCCACATTTGTATTAAATTACCTGTTAAATCTGCAGCATTGCCTTATATAATCATACTTAGATTTTCACAGTGAATGAAGTGAGGGTCGTCAGGGTCAGTTCAATGGAATATGTTCTGGACAAGCTAACATTTATGCCAAACTTCAACATCGATACATGTTTATTGATTTGTGCTTTCCATCAGAGATTCCCGGCATTTTTAAGAAAGCGGTAGTCGCCACCGGAATAGGCCTCAAGAACATGCATCATATGTGACGTCTCGATTCGATATCCACATGTCTTTTCTTCAGCCGGCATCACGAATTCGGTGGTGGGATTGTTGGCAGGCTCCAGGGTTCGGGTTGAGGAGTGGCGTAGAATCATTTAACCATTCTTAAGCTGCAAGGAGGAATTGTCCTGTATGGAAGCTGTCTTATTTATGTTTTTTTCAACATTAGAAACACTGGCGATTCATTGGCTGATCATGAGCCTGCTGCGGATCCCCATATCCCAGCACCTGGGTCAAGCTCTGCTGGTTATGACCTTGGCGAATGTTCAAAGCCTGATCTTGCGCAATGAGTATCATTTGGATTTTCTAGTTCCGTTAATTACCCTTCTGATCTTCCTGTTCTTATACTCGACCATTATCAAGATTCCTGTCATCTGGTCTGCCGTTTGCACGATGATCGGTTACATGCTGTATGCCGTGATTCAGGTTGCCTATTTGTCCTTGATATTCGGCTCGGTTGAGACTGTGCAAACCGATCATGTTGACGGATACATTCTTCAGGTGCTGAGTGCAGGAACAGGACTGTTGGCCGCCTGGGTCATGTATAAACTCGGTATCGGCTTTCATTTTAATATCGAGAGGACACGTTTGAAATTCGAGCATGTTCTCTTGATTGTCCTCATCGCGATCGTGCTCGTCTTGGTCGCCATCTTGTTTTATCTGAACCATTTGTGGCTTCATTTTGTTTTCTTTGCCAGTACTTTTGGAATCTTCTTGTACTATGCCATCCAATCGGAGGAGCGGGATCGCCATGTTGTTAGAGGAAACCGCCAAACGGATCGCAGAGAGGATCAAACGACAAGTACCCGACCATAAATCGACTCTCCCCGTCTTGGCACATGCTGTTGCCATTGTGTTAAATGTGGTGCTGATCGTATCGCTAACGATGCTGATCGCATGGTTGACCGGCAATACGGGGCAGGCGGCTCTATCCCTGATCGGCTTTGCCGTCCTGCGGCAGTTCTCGGGAGGGATGCATTTGAAATCCGGAGCCGCATGCATTGCCGTGACAACCGGATTGTTCACCCTGGTGTCCTTTCTCGAGCCGGGCCTTTTATACATACAACTTCTGAACTTGGCAAGCTTGCTGCTTGTCATCCGCTTTGCCCCGAGCCGAATTAAGGACCAATCCCGTATATCCAGCGTGCATTACCCTAAACTTCGCCTGATCAGCTGTTTGATTGTGGCGGTGAATATTGTGATTCAATCTCCAACGTTAGCGATCGTATTTTTCATCCAAGCGGTCAGTTTAGTTCAATGGAGAGGAGGAGGCTCTTATGTCCCGGATCGGCAAAGCGAAACACCGCTTCTATAGCGGTGTCGCATCGGCCCTGACGATGGTTTCGGTGTTTGTTGTCAATTCCGCAAGCCCTTTATTTGTGTACCGCGGCGAGACACCGGAAGAATTGCTGAAATGAAGTGACGGCAGGGGACTCCTGCTGTCTCCCCTTGAAACATCCTGACAAGGAGCCGGATGCATGTATCCGGCTCCTGTTTGTTATGGATACACCTAACAATCTTTTTTTGAAGGATCCATAATAGGCTGGAAAGTAGGTGAGGAGCAGGATCGTTGGAACATTAAATGGTTATGTGGAAGCGGGGGTGCTTTTATGATCATTTAAAAAGATACACAATCCCGGCCGCTGATAGTAATACGATCCCGGCTCGGCTATAAAGAACCCATTGGCCGCTTTCTTTTTTGATGTCCGATCATCCTTCGAATCCGCATAAAAGTTCCCCCTTTGCTGGTATCCCGTCGTCCATGCGCCAGATAAGAGCCCCGTTACCAGGATGCAAGCAATACCTGCATATAAGAGCAGATCCATGATTGAGTTCCTCCCGCCATACTCTTTATCGTTTAGAACGCCTGTTAAGCGGGATTGGTTATGCATTTTTGAGGAAGTTGTTTCGGTGATTAATAATGGATGCAGCCTTGCCGTCAGATTTCTTGAGGAAGGGCGATGTGAAGGAAGAAGAATAAGGATTAGGAAGCTATAAGAAGGGGGATAAGGGTTAGAGCGTTTAAGAAACGGTTTTGCATGGGATTGTTCTTCTAATTATTGACCCATCGGAGGGATAGAAAGGAGTCACTTTTGGAGAGCTGTACAGGACAAAGAAATAGTTCATGGTCATAGCTACATACGAATAAGTACCCCGTCGGGATGGTTCAGTTGTGAGTTTTTTATTTTTTCATGCGCTTTAAGAGGATCATAACAATCCATACGAGCAGTATCGTGGCTATAAATGGAAAAACCAGAGTGATAAGTTTCATTTTGAGAAACCTCCAGAATTATCTTTGGATTCGGATTCAATTACTATAAGGTAATTATAACAGCTACGAAGGTATATACGGCATTCGGTATGATACTAGACGCATAGGAATGAGGGCAGATGAGTCCAAAGAAAATGGATCAAAAAGGAGAGCAGAGCCGTCTTTTGTTACCCTCTTGTCCCTAAATCCCTATCAACTGTGAAATGGGGGATATGAGCACGTGCCAACAAATCTTTGTGATCATTAATGTATAAACTTAACTCCGAATACTTCTTCAGTTTCCTGCTGCAAGTGTGGTGTGAGAATGACGGTCTAGCCTCTTTATACTTGATCCCCCCCGCTGAAAGGATTGGTTAAAGATTGTCGTCCATTCGTGCTGTTCCCGAACAAAGAGTTTTGGATGATATTCATGTTGTGATTTACAATACTTACCGCCTCTCATAGAACATGCCAAAAGGTATAATCGATGGAGAGGTGTTCCTATGTTTATTAGCCCGATGTTATTAGAGACAGCAAGTGGCCCATTTAGCCACAATGATTATATATTTGAGCCCAAAATCGACGGGCACCGGCTCCTGTTCTCCCAGGAGGACGGCCGAATCCAGTTGTATACCCGGCATGAGACATGCTGCACGCGGCAGTATCCCGAGCTTCTGAAGCCGTTTGAACATGATATCCTTCTGGATGGTGAGGTTGCTTGTACCGATCCGCAGACGGGGCTGGTTGACTTCGAAAACGTCATGACCCGGTTCCAGGCCAAGAAGGAGCAGCGTATCCGGCAGCTAATGGACATATCGCCAGTGACCTATGTTGCGTTCGACATCCTGAGATACAAGGGGCAGGACCTTCGAGAGTTGCCCCTGCTGAGGCGTAAAGAGATTCTGGCAGGCATCAGCATGCCGAACAGACACTTCGGTATCATACCCTTTGTGGAGGGAGCAGGAGAGGCACTGTTTGGGCAAATGAGGGCCCAGGAGCTCGAGGGGATGGTCGGGAAGCTTCAGGGCAGCCGGTACGAGAGTCGCCGATCACCAGCCTGGCAGAAGGTCATCAATTGGACCTATGCCGAAGTGTTTATCACCGGCTACCGGAAAGAAGAATTCGGTTGGTTAACGACTGTGATGACGGAAAACGGGCGTCTGCGGCCGACTGGTATTGTCGAGCTGGGCGTGCCGCCGAAGGCCAAACGAGCCTTTTACGGAGTGAGCCAGCAGCTTGTAACGGGTGAGGATAAAAATTTCGTTCACCTGAAACCACGGATCCGGGCGAAGGTGAAAACCCGGAACTGGACCAAGGCAGGCATGCTGCGGTCGCCGGCGTTTGTTGAATTTGTCATTTGAATAGCAGAAGGAAAATCCCCTCTTCTTATCAAACCTATGGCTGTAAGGAAAAATAGAAGGGATTACTTGACCTGAAATAACTTATAACGGAGATACAACTGAAGGAGATTGAAAGGATAAAAAGCTGCCCTTAGGCGGCTTTTTCTTTTACATAAGAACGCAGGAAGAAGGTGTATGATATGATTCCGTTGCCGAAGAGCGTTGGGTTTATAATTTATTTGGGAAATGCAGGGATCGACTTCTCGATGTCGAAATACCAAATACCAATGAGTGAGAATCAAATCGGCTCCATGTTGTGGAAGTACTGACCATTAGAAGGGTGGTATCCTATGATTGAACTGGTGTATCATGTTGCCGTAACTGCTGATCTGTTCATTGCGGACAAAAATAGCGTTGCGGATGATTCCGTATTTCTGTATGCGGATGACGGCGGTGATTTCTTCGAAAGTGTCCGGCAGTATCATGCTGTATTGATGGGTAGAAAAACATATGAATATGGATTTCAATATGGATTGAAGCCGGGTGAACCTTCCGGAATTGCGCAGGCGGCTCATCCTGGACTGAAGCATTATATTTTCTCGAATCAAATGGAATTTGAATCCAATGAGCAAGTGGAGCTTGTCAAAGAGGATGTGGTGTCGTTTTGTACGAGGCTAAAACAGGAAACTACGGATCAGCAGAAAAAAATATGGTTATGCGGAGGAGGAAATCTGGCCGGAAAGCTCCTCGACCACCAATTGATTGACACGTTGATTTTGAAGGTCAATCCCATCATTCTTGGTGAAGGCATTCCGTTGTTTGGAGCCAGCAAGAAGAAAATCAATTTGAAATTAACTGACATCAAGTCTTATGAAAGCGGAGTGATCGTGCCTACTTATCAGATTATATATTGAGAGTCTGTATGCACCAGAAAGAGCTGCGCTATACTTACGAGTGCTGAATTTGTAAATACAAAGGAAGTACAACTTTAGCTTTATCTAGTGCCCTTCTACTCCTTGACGGGAAATCGTGTGTCATATAAAAAAAGCACCTAATCGGGTGCTTTTTTTATGGGATTTGATTAACGGGATGAGTGATGTGTCAACTTACCGCGCAAACATATCAGGAAAAGAACCTGCCATTCACCCGGATCGACAAATTTGTTTGAGATATGGGGTAAAGCCCAATGAACAACAGATTTACTTTACCCTCAATAAAACCCTTTCGGCACCAATTCGACATTTCTGGACTGGTGAGTGAATGAGATAAAACAAAAGAACCCTTGCTACGCAAGGGCTCTCGGTGATGATCTGTAGTGGGCTCGAACCACTGACCCCCACCCTGTCAAGATGGTGCTCTCCCAGCTGAGCTAACAGATCAGAAATAAAATAAAAAATTGAGGTAATTCATATATTACCAGCAGACAAGCTGGCTGTCAACGGTTTTTTCGTTATAAAATAGGACGTTTCGGTTCAGACTAGGAAAAGTGCCATTTTTCCATAAACAGGAGCGTGAATTCCATGAAACAAGCAGCTTACTTCAGCATGAATCGAATCGCGGTTGCTGCTGTAACCCTAACCACCATCGCAGTCGTCAGCGGATGCAGCGTTCCGGAACGGACGTCGGTTCAGCTTGAGCCCTTGAACTCGCCTTCGGCTCCCGTTCTGCTGGATGTATACAGCCGTTCGGTTCAAAACGAAGTATATTCAAGGGATGGGGAGCTTCGTCCCGAACCGATGTCAACGCTTGAATCCGATCCAACGCTGCCCGAGCTGACCCATTGATTCCGTTTGGCATCAATCGTTCATCAGAGGAGCGGTAGTCCCGCTACTCGATCGGTTCCTTGTCATAACGTGCAAGCGCGGATGTTCGGTAACCGCCGGCCACAAGGCTGGCGGCCGCAATTTAACCAAGTTATCTATTCCTCATCCCATTTGCGGGAGTAACCCTTCTTTATTGCCCAGAATACTGGAAAAATGATGAGGACGGCAATGATAGCGGCTACAAAAATCGTGCCTCCGATTCCCATGCTCGGCCTAGCTCCTTTCTAAGAAGACGTTAGCTTCTACTATACAGGAAATCAAATCTTTTGTATAATATTTCGATCTGATAAAGATAGAGGGTTCCGATAGACGAATCTACATAAAGAGGTGTGAATCAAGTGGCAGCAGAGATTATTAATGTGACGACCGAGGAGCAGCTGGAGCAAGCACTGGACATCCGTAAAGATGTGTTCGTGCTGGAGCAGAAGGTGCCGATTGATCTGGAGATTGACGATTATGACCGGTTGGATGCGGAGGCCTGGCATGTATTGATCAAATCGGAAGGGCAGTATGCCGCAACCGGCCGTTTGACCTACTATAATAAGGATTCGGCGAAAATGCAGCGGATCGCCGTCCGCAAGCCGTTCCGCTCCAAAGGCATCGGCCGGGTGCTGATGATGGCATTAGAAACGCAGGCTCGGGAGCTGAAGCTGCCTTATGCAGTGCTGGATGCCCAAGTACAGGCAGAGCCGTTTTACCGTAAGCTCGGATACGAGACGATATCGGATGAACCGTTCGACGATGCGGGGATTCCCCATGTTCGGATGAAAAAAGAGCTGTAATCCTGCTCATCCCTGGCATGAAGAAGAGGCCCAGCGTTGGATCGCAGGGCCTCTTTATCGATCTTTTAGAATGTCGGCAGATTGTCCAAATTGTTGCTTGGATCGCCATCGGCATTCGAACGGAGATGCTCGTCACCGTCACGTCCGCGAAATACATTCACATTCTTGATTTGTTTATTCTTCGCCATTTGCTGGGCTGTTTTGTAATCGACGACCGTTCCGTCCTCGAGCTTCAGCTCGACGATATCGCCATCGCCGTTTTTCCGTACGCCTACGACTTCTTGAGAATTGTTTTCCATGATATATCGCCTCCCGGGTATAGAGTTCCCGGGTCCGATCCTATCTATGCACCCCAAAACCATGCAGTATTCTGAATCTTCCGTCGGTCTGCTGCGGATATTCAAGCCTCAGACAGCTTGGAATCTCTTTTCCCGTTTCGACCTATAACTCGTAGATGCGCTGCTGCTCCAGAAATTCCATCAATCCGGTCTTGCCGATATAATCTTTGGCATTGTCCCCATAGTGCATTAGATAAGTGCGTTCTTGAATATTCTCCGGCAGACTAAGCAGCTCCTCCAGCGTGGTGTGGACCTCGCCCGGCCCCTGCAGCTGACACTCATGCAGAATTACCTCGCACCCCCGGTCCTGTACCAGTGTACGAAGCAGCGCAGGATCGAATACCATATCGGCGCTGTAAAAAATCCGTTCATTCAAATAAAGCGAATAGCTGCTCTTCCCCGGGATATGCCGGGTTTGAATCAGCTCCACGGACAATCCGGACGAAATATCCGTCTTTACCCCCGGCTTCAGCGGATGGACGTCAAAGATATCGTCCAGCGAGGTGATTTGACCTTCTTGATACATGCCGCCCCGCAAGGTGTTCTCCCACAGCGGCTGGACAAGCGCTTCGCCGATGTAGAGCGGAAGCTTGCGCTTGTATTGCAGCTTTGTGATAAAAGCAAGCTCCTCCAAACCGCCGACATGGTCCCCATGAATGTGGGTGATCAGCACCGCATCGATGTCATTGAACGTAGCCCCGAGCTGGTGCAACGCCATAGGGGCTGTAATCCCGCAATCGACCATCAGCGTATACCCGTTGTCATCAATCAGCGCGTTATTGTTGTAGTACTGCTTGGCAAACGCACCGCCGGTGCCAAGCATTTGCAATTTCAAAGTCAATGTGCGTAACCTCCTGATGTATGATGTGAAAATCCTGGCAAGCTACTTTATATTGTACCGAAACCAGGGCGGAAGTACACGGTCTTTAAATACCTTCTTAGGCGGTAGTTTCATCAACAAAATTAGACAAATTTTTTTCCACAAACTGCTGGACAGAGCGCAACTTGTTATTTGGGTTGTAGTATACACATATAACAACATGATGAGCTATTGGGGGGAACGGATAAGATGAAGTGGAAGAAAGTGATGGCGTGCGTTCTGGTCCTTTCGTTAATGGGTGGCAGTACGCTTTTATTTGCGGATTCCGTACAAGAGCGTGTCCGGGTATGGCTCAACGGACGCGAATTAAAGGACGGCGGTTATGTGATCGACGGCAAAACCTACGTGCCGGTGCGGGAGTTTGACGGTGCCGTGGACTGGAATTCGAAGACAGGTAATGTCGAAGTGATTAAACCTAATGTGCATATTTTCCTGTTCAAAGGGGACACTGTATTCGGGAACGTCAACAGGGGCAAGCTGAAATTCAACGTATTCAGCCAGGTCGACAGCCTGAATAACGATATCCATGCGGTGAAGGTTGCGATCGAAGACCCATCCGGTCATGTCAAGGATATTCAATCCCAGGTCGTTCAAGACCGGAAGGACAATTTTTGGTTCCGCACCTATGATTTTACGTATGACTTTAAAACGTCAGGCAAATACTCGGTCGGCTTTTATGTCCAGGTTAAACCCGATTCCGGCTTCGTCAAGGTTGCCGAAAAGGTGATCACGGCGCTGAACTAAACGCAGGTTGTGGCCGCCTCAGGAAAAATTGACCTGAAGAAGCCTTACGTGATACGATACGAAAGTATGATAATTTAACCCGAAGTGAGGTTTTTTCAATGAGCGAACACAAACACGAACACGGAGATGCTTGCGGCTGCGGTCACGATCATGACCACGACCATGATCATGAGGAGTTTGTGCTTACATTGACGGATGAGCAGGGCAAAGAAGTGGAAATGGTTCTCGTAGAAACCTTTGATGTGGGCGAGAAGCTTTATGCACTGCTGCTTGAGCGCGACAATCCGGAAGCGGACGGCGTCATCCTGCGTATGGAAGAAGAGAACGAGGAAATGGTTCTTTACAATATCGAGGACGAAGCGGAATGGAACGAAGTAGAGGCCGCTTATAACGAGCTGGTCGCTGCAGCGAATCAGGAATAATATCCGCATAGGAGCAAGAAAGCAGGCTGCCTCTGGGAGATCTCCCGGAAGCGGCCTGTTTTTGCGTTCGATAAAGGAACCGGATTTCATCCTGGTATGCGCCGCTCTATGCGTTCACTCCATCAGGTTAGTGATAAGTATTTGTGCCACACCTCCAGATTACAGTATCGTTAATGGCCGCCCTTTCTTGCGAAGACGACCTCCGTCACGATCGGCAAATGATCTGATGCCTCTGTGTGGATGACACGCTGGTTTGCGTGCGAAACGCCGGGAGAGGTTAAAATATAGTCAATCGTCACCGACGGGTTGCGAACCGGAAAAGTATAGGCGTCCTCGATGCCTTGGAAGCTGTCGACGAATAAGCCGCTGTTCAGCAATAGCCCAACTTCCTCGCTTGCAGGCTCGGCGTTCAGATCACCAAGCAGCAGGGCCGGACCATCGGAGGCGGAGGTCGAAGCGAGATCGACGATTTCCTGCGCCTGCGCCAAACGGCTCGTTACATCAAGGCCAAGGTGCGTGTTATATACATTGACATGGACTCCTCGTACATTGATCACGGCATGCAATACACCGCGTTGCTCCTTGCCGAAGCTGCTAAGCCATACGTTTTCGGACTTCAGGATCGGATATTTGCTAAGAATCGCGGTTCCGTACTGACGGTTCTCAGTCTGTCCTTCGGCTGGAGCCAAATCCAGGTTTGCCCCGTAAGCATAATGATAGCCAAGCAATTCAGCCAATTCTTTGGCTTGATCCTGGAAGCCGCTTCGCTCCCCATAGAACCGGTCCACTTCCTGCAGACCGACGATGTCCGCTCCGGCATCCCGGATGACTCCTGCAATCCGTTCGAGACTTAATTGATTATCCAGGCCGACGCCATGGTGGATGTTGTACGACATAACGGTTGCCGGCACCTTGCCTCCATATCCGTTGTCCGCGGCCTGAGCGCCGAATGGAAGCATGGACATAAGCAGCAGGGCAGTGAAGAGCGAAACTACTTGTTTTTTCATCAACAAATCTCCCTTCTATGAATAGATGCTGGAAGAACAAATAACCATGATATGGATGGATGAAGCGGTTCCAAACTTATTATACATCGCTACTGTAAATGCCGGATGAAATTGGATAGAGGGAGGGGAAAATTGAGGAGAAGGACATAGCCTTCCGTTAAGCAAAGCCCTCGGGTGATTCAAACGGCCAGTGTCATTAGCCCGTGTTATTTGCAAAAAGGAGAGACTATGGTCCCTGATCACGCTGGTTAAATGGATGGTAAAGGACAAAAACCCGGAGCAAACCTGCTCCGGGTTAGACTAGCGTAAAATAAGTTTCATTAGAAGATCGGATCGGCTTCTACAATAACCTTAACATTCTGAATGCTGCGGTCCTCAGGGCCTTTCACCGGGAGTCCGACCTCGACGTGATCGATAATGTAGTCGATGTTTTCCTGGGAAATAACTTCACCCGGCAGCAGGATCGGGATTCCCGGCGGATAGACATAAATAAATTCGGCGATGATCCGTCCGGCCGATTCTTTAAATGGAATGATCTCGGTGTCCCCGTAGAAGGCATCGCGCGGGATAAGCGACAGCTGCGGAATCTCCGGTGTCTTCACAACAAGCTCATTGATTTCATTCACATGAATATATTCGTTGGACAGCTCGCGCAGAGCGGTCAGCAGCGTATCGATCGTATCCCGGTTATCCCCCGGGGTAATGAGGCACAGGATGTTGTACATATCGCTGAGCTCTACTTCGATATTATAATGATCGCGGAGCCAGTTCTCGGTCTCGTACCCGGTAATGCCCAGATGGCGGACATGGATCGTCAGCTTGGTCGGGTCATAGGAGTAAGTCGCCTCGCTGCCCAGAATTTCATCCCCGAAGCAATATAGCCCCTCAATCTCGTTGATCTGACGACGGGCATACTGTGCGAGCTCGATCGTTCTCGCAGCCATTTCCTTCCCGTGCAGCGCCAAATTGCGGCGTGACGTATCCAGCGATGCAAGCAGGATATAGGAGGTCGAGGTCGTCGTCAGCATGCTGATGATGGTCTGCACCCGATACGGATTAATATAGCCGTTCTTCGTGTTGACGTTCAGCACCGAGCTTTGCGTCATGGAGCCGCCGAGCTTATGGACGCTGGTCGCAGCCATGTCGGCGCCTGCTTCCATAGCGGACATCGGAAGCTCTTCATGGAAATGGATCAGCACGCCATGTGCTTCGTCCACCAGAACCGGCACGTTGTAGCTGTGGGCAAGATCGACAATTTCCTTCAGATTGGCGCTGACGCCGAAATAGGTCGGGTTGATGACTAAGACGGCTTTGGCGTCCGGATGGCGCTTCAGTGCTTTGCGCACCGAGCTGATCGTAATCCCGTGGTCGATCCCGACGTTGGGGTCCTGAGCCGGGGATACGAATACGGGCTTGGCCCCGGTGAAAATGATGGCGGACAAAACGGATTTATGCACGTTGCGGGGAACGATAATTTTATCCCCCGGGGCACATACGGACATGATCATGGTCATGATCGCCCCGCTTGTCCCTTGTACGCTGAAAAACGTATGGTCCGCGCCAAAGGCGTCGGCGGCCAGCTTCTGGGCCTCTTCGATAACACCGGTAGGCTGATGCAGGTCGTCCAGCGGCGCGATGTTGATCAGATCTATGGAAAGGGTGTTATCCCCTATAAATTCTCTAAACTCGGCATCGGTGCCTAAGCCCTTCTTATGCCCCGGAATGTGAAATTGAACCGGGTTTTTGGCCGCGTGTTCCTTGAGTGCGGTGAAGAGCGGTGTACGGCTATGGTCCATTGACGCTGTCACAACCTTTCCTTATGTGTATGGTTAATATTTGTCGGTTACTGCTTTTATATAAGCAAAATTGAGTATAGCAAAATGGGGGGGGAATGCAAGAAGTTTTCAAGCACGAAAAAAAGAGCTGCTCAAGCAGCCCTTTCGAATGATGATCCTGCGATCAAAACGACATTTTGTAAAGCGGCAGAAGCGTCTCGAAGGTCTCCTGGACCTTCTCCAGCAGCTTGTCCCCGCTCAGCTTGACCGCTTCCTCGCGCGGGATGCGAAGTCCGCACATCACTTCAGCCTTCTTGACCTCCTTCAGCTTATGAATAAGCTTCTCGAAGTCGCCTTGGCTCATCGATTGATGGGGCGTTCCCTCGGGGTTCATATGGTCCATAGACCAATAGAAATGACCCGGCAGCGCTTTGATCGTCTTCTTCAGCTTCGCTTCAAGGTTGGCTGCGAACACGGCTTTGTTCGGGCTTTCGTAAATGATCGCAAAAATAACAAACAGATGCGTGCCGAAGAGACCCACTTCAAAATGAGGGAGCGCTTTGTAGCCGCGCTTATTGGCAGCCCAGGCGACCCATGTATCGATCGGGGGGTTAACCTTGCGTCTGGCATGCTTCGCAACATGAACGAACATGTCCTCGCCTGCGAGAGCGGAAACAAGGGGGGCCAGCTCCGCTCCGATCAACTCCAGCTTTGGCCGAACGTGCTCGATGAGCGCTTCCATTCGAGCTTCGAGCCCAGGGACGGAGAATACGTCGAAATCTTGATCGTTAAATCCTGTGAACGCTGTTGTCATCTATGTGAAATCCTCCTGTTAAGTATCTTCATATGACCTATACTAGCTCTTTCCAATACCTTATTATACCATAGCTGACCCGTACTTCCCGCATGATGGGCATAAGCTTCACTGTAATTTCATCTGGGGAAAAATAGTCAATAAACCAAGTTACCGTTACATAAGATGGAGTATAAGATATAGATAAGACAACGTCAAAAAGCTGTGCAAGAGGGGGAATCTTCACCGTCGTTTTGTGATCGGTAGTAAACCGGAGGAGGGAGTGCCGTGAATAAGAGCGAGGAAGTGGAGTATTGCAACCTGGAGCTCCGGTTTGATCGCCGGCATATCCAGGACCTGATCAAGGAACTGATCCAAGAAGGATACTCACTGTATTGGAGCGAGAATGAGTCGCAGTTTATCATATCAATCCGGACAGGACGCAAGCTGGTAAAGCTTCGGTTTCAGCGCACAGGCAGCGGGTTTAAACTGGTCGGCGATTACATGATCCGGGATCCGAGGCTGGCGGAATGGATGGAGAAGCTGATCGAGAATACCCGAGGGCACGCTGTCGTCAAACGCTTCAAGGACCGGCAAATTTTAATCGAAAATATACTGTTCGGCGAAGTTATCCGCCTTGTGGAGATTACGGGCTATCGCCAGCGCGTCCTGTTCCAGAAGGGGACGCCGATGACAGAGCAGGAAATGATGCGATTATTCGAATCGGACGAAGGGGAACGAAGACTGCTGCTGTGCAGGCTGGAGACCGATGATGAGCTGGAGAAGCTGTATGAAGCGATGCAAGCGGGCGACAAGGAGAAGATCATGAGCTGCAAGCAGAGATTGAAGGAGCTTGCCTTAGAGCTGATGAGGCTTGAGTGGTAAGTCCCATTTTCATAGTTCCATGCCAAAAGCACGAACAACACTCCGAGTCAAAAGGGGTGTTTTCGCGCGCGTTCGCAGGTGATCCCCTTGAAGCCGGCGATCGACGTTTTTGTTACAGGGGTTCACTTCTCCACAGAAAAACGTTAAAATGAGAATAATGTAATCATCCCGATAGGGATTGGGTTGCTTATAAAATATACTGGAGTAAAGGATGGAGAACCAGATGTCAAAACAACAAATCGGTGTCATCGGCCTTGCTGTCATGGGTAAAAACCTGGCCTTGAACATCGAAAGCAAAGGTTTTACCGTTTCTGTATATAACCGCTCTCCGCAAAAAACGGAGGACATGCTGAAGGAAACCGTCGGCAAGCAGGTTAAAGGCACCTATTCGATCGAGGAATTCGTGGATTCCCTTGAGAAGCCCCGCAAAATTCTGATTATGGTTCAAGCCGGACAAGCTACGGATGCTACCATCGAGCAGCTGATCCCGCACTTGGACAAAGGCGATATCATTATCGACGGCGGTAACGCCTACTTCCCGGACACGCAGCGCCGCAGCAAGGAATTGGCCGAGAAAGGCTTTAACTTCATCGGTGCTGGGGTATCCGGCGGCGAAGAAGGCGCCCTGAAAGGTCCATCGATCATGCCTGGCGGACAAGAAAGTGCATACAAGCTGGTTGAGCCGATCCTGACGGCCATTTCCGCTAAAGTGAACGATGAACCTTGCTGTACATATATCGGTCCTGACGGTGCCGGACATTATGTGAAGATGGTTCACAACGGCATCGAGTATGGAGATATGCAGCTGATTTGTGAAGCATACCAATTGCTGAAAGACGTGCTTGGTCTGAATGCGAAGGATCTTCATGAAATCTTCACGGAATGGAATAAAGGCGAGCTCGACAGCTATCTGATCGAGATTACCGCCGACATTTTCTCCAAATACGACGAAGAAACAGGCAAGCCGATGGTGGATGTCATCCTGGATACAGCCGGACAAAAAGGCACGGGCAAATGGACAAGCCAAAGCTCCCTGGATCTTGGCGTGCCGCTCTCTATGATTACGGAATCCGTATTCTCCCGCTTCCTTTCCGCGATGAAGGACGAGCGCGTTGCGGCAAGCAAAATTTTGAATGGTCCGAAAACCGCTCCATTCGACGGCGACAAAGCGGAATTTATCGAAAATGTCCGCAAAGCGCTGTTCGCAAGCAAAATCGTATCTTACGCGCAAGGCTTCGCTCAGCTCCGCGTTGCATCCGATGAGTACGGCTGGAATCTGCAGTACGGCAATCTTGCTAAAATCTGGCGCGGCGGCTGCATTATCCGCTCCCGCTTCCTGCAGAACATCACGGACGCTTATGAGAACAATCCGGAGCTGAAGAACCTTCTGCTCGATCCGTTCTTCAAAGAAATTATCGAATCGTACCAAGATGCATGGCGTAAAGTCGTGGCATCCGCGGTATCGCTCGGTATTCCTGTTCCTGGCTTCTCCAGTGCGCTGGCTTACTACGACAGCTACCGTACGGCGAACCTTCCGGCGAACCTGCTTCAGGCTCAGCGCGATTACTTCGGGGCGCATACGTTCAAGCGTGTAGACAAGGAAGGAACGTTCCACTACAACTGGATGGAGTAATTGTCCATGGCAAGATGAGCTTGTCGTCTCACCAGGAGGAGGTCAATTCCCCTCCTCCGCCGGAGGGAGAAGCTGAGGTTTGCGGACCGGAGAGGGGGCTAACGCCTCCTGCAGCTCCGAAAGTCCGTGCATGGCCTCCAGCAGGCAAGTGCGAATGTCGCCGCTTTGGGCGTGGACATGGCTTCCGCTTCCGAACAGGAGCAGTGCGGCTTCGCAATAGCTGTAGAAGTTTTGCAGCAATCGTGGCTTTGAAAGATCCAGCAGGGCTGGATCCTTCGAAGCCACTTTTTTTTGTACAAAATGCAGCACCCAAACCACATCCTCTCTGCATAGAGGATAGGAGGGATCGAGGATCCGGCGGATACGCAAGGGCGCCGAAGCGATCGAGGAACGGTGGTCGGACATATGGACGCGGTTCCTCCTTTCTTTCATTCTTGTATTCTTCCATTTCAGTATATGATCCGGATGTCCAAACTAGACTTTCTGTTAGATTTATCAGTTACCCTTACTAAAGCGGCGTGTTGTTCAGTAAGCCAGTAAGCCAGTAAGTCAGATCCATTGTCGAAAGTTTTCGGGCTATGGTATGATATGAACAACTTTATAGTGAAGCAGCAAATGGGGTGTAGCATTGAATACAAGGAGCGGGAACATCATCTTGATCGGGATGATGGGAACGGGGAAGTCAACCGTAGGGCGTCTCGTCGCCGATCATCTGAACTATTCGCTGGTCGATCTTGATGCCGAGATTGAGAGAATGGCCGGTAAAAGCATTCCGGATATATTCGCAGCGGACGGAGAGGGCTGTTTCCGGGATATCGAGACGGCGGCGCTTCGCGAGGTGCTGCATCGGACGAGCCAGATCATCGCTACCGGAGGGGGAGCGGTGCTCCGTCCCGAGAATTGCGAGGCGATGAAGCGGGGAGGCTGGGTCGTCGCATTGACGGCGGATGCCGATACGATTGTGGAACGGGTCCGGGGCGATGCCAACCGGCCGCTGCTTGCGGGCAATGTAGAGGAGCGAGTGCAGAGCATCCTAATGGAAAGAGCCGATAAATATCGTTTTGCCGATCTGATGGTGGATACCGCAGGGCTGACGGCGGATGAAGTCGCGGCTGAGATTTTAATGCATTACCGCGGCTAAGATGATCAGTGCTGGTCGGATGATAAAGAGCCTGTTCCAGGGAAAATGTGAAGTGTTCTAGCGGGAGAGACAACAAGGCGGGGGAAACTGTAGCTTCCCCCGCCTTCCTGCAGACAATGAGCGGCTACTCCTCTTCATGCCACTGAAGCATGCCGCCTTTCAGGTTGATCACATTATGAATTCCTTGATGGCTCAGAAATTCGCACACATGCTGGCTGCGTCCGCCGCTGCGGCATATAATGACGACCTCTTCATTTCGAGGGATCTCATCGAGCCTGGCGGGGATTTCGCCCATCGGGATATGCTTGGCGCCGTTGATCATGCCGGCTGCCACTTCCTCGTCTTCCCGGACATCGATCATGTACACTTGCTCGCCGTTGTGAAGACGGCGTCTAAGCTCAGAAGTTTCCATCTGGGGAATCGGTTTCATCAGTTGACCTCTTTTCTGCAAAATGATAACGTCCCGAGCAAACGGGCCGCCGGAAAATTTAAAAGTGATATGAACAATGATAACCAAGCGGCGATTTCTCTGTCAATCGACTGCCTTAGGATCATTTGGAAAACAGCGTACAAGCGCTATACTATATACAAGGAGAGATACATATTATGGATATCATTGTAAGGCCTACTCCCAAACTACAAGGCGAGATCGGGGCGTTGTCGTCCAAAAACTACACGACGCGCTACCTGCTTGCAGCCGCGCTGGCCGAAGGAACGAGCACGGTTTATTATCCGGCTCACAGCGAGGACAGCGATGCGATGAGACGCTGCATCCAAGATCTTGGAGCCGTCCTCGAGGAGGACGATGAGAAGGCGGTCATTACCGGCTTCGGCAAATCGCCGCGAAACGTGAAGGAATTGAATGTAGGGAATGCCGGAGCGGTGCTGCGTTTCTTAATGGGCGTAGCGGCTTTGTCCGAAGAGGTTACGTTTGTAAACACATATCCGGAATCGCTAGGGAAGCGTCCGCATGATGACTTGATCGATGCGCTCGGGCAACTGGGCGTACAGGTGGAGCATAATGACGGGAAGCTGCCGATCACGATTCGCGGAGGCAGCCCGAAGGGCGGACGCATTACCGTCTCCGGCGAGGTCAGCTCGCAGTATTTGAGCGCCCTGCTGTTCCTGACGCCGCTGCTTGCCGAGGACAGCGAGATTACGGTGACCGGGGATCTGAAGTCGAAGGTGGTTGTCGGTCAGACGCTGGAAGTGCTGGAGCAGGCCGGGATTATGATCCATGCGGACGAGGACTACATGTTCTTCCGGGTTCCGGGCGGCCAGTCCTACAAAGCGCAGATCTACACGGTTCAAGGCGACTATCCGGGTTCCGCCGCAGTCCTTGCCGCAGCAGCAGTAACGGAATCGGACGTAACGATCCGCAACCTCGCGGAGGACAGCAAGCAAGGGGAGCGCGCGATCATCGACGTGCTCCGCATGATGCAGGTTCCTCTTACGCACGAGAACGGCAATGTGCGCGTCCAAGGGAACGGGCGGCTCAAAGCGCTGGAATTTGACGGGGACACGGCGACGGACGCGGTGCTGGCGATGGTGGCGGCCGCCGTGTTTGCTGAAGGCACCTCCCGTTTTTACAATGTTGAGAATCTTCGGTACAAGGAATGTGACCGAATTACGGATTATTTGACGGAGCTGCGAAAGGCAGGCGCTAATGTGGAAGAACGTCAAGCTGAGATTATCGTTCACGGCCGTCCGGAAGGCGTCGAGGGCGGTGTCGAAATTAATGCCCACTATGATCACCGCGTAATTATGGCTTTGACGGTGGTGGGGCTTCGCTCCAAGCAGCCGCTGCGAATTCGGGACGCGCATCATGTCGCCAAATCCTACCCGCAGTATTTCGATCATCTGAAGGCGCTTGGGGCCGATGTGGAATGGGTAAAATAAGGGTAGCAAAGAGCCATTCGAAAAACTCCGAAAGGTGGTAACCATCCCATGGCATTTGAAAATCCGAGCCGCGAGCAAATTGCGGATATCTTGAAAAATGCAGGCAACATCGCCGTAGTCGGCCTGTCCGACCGCCCGGACCGCACTTCCCATATGGTAGCTGCGGCTATGCAAAGCCGGGGGTACCGGATCATTCCGGTAAATCCCGGAGCAGACGAAATTCTTGGGGAGAAATGCTATCCTTCCTTGAAGGACATACCGGAGCCTGTAACGATCGTGAATGTATTCCGGCGGAGCGAATATTGCGCCGACGTGGCACGGGAAGCTGCAGAGATCGGCGCCAAAGTGCTCTGGCTGCAGCAGGGCATCATCAGCGAGGAGGCGGCAGCGATCGCCGAGGAGAACGGCATGATCGCGGTCATGGACCGCTGCATTAAGGTAGAGGATTCGATCGCCCTGCGCGGCAAATAATTTTTTTATTTCGAGTGGATGGAAGAAGGGCAAGTCTTGCGAGAGAGTAACCGGCAGTCAAGGATGCGGCACAATCGCGAATCCTGATTGTTTTTGGTTCGATCAAGCAGGACTTGCTTTTTCGTGTGGGGGTGCGGTTTTCTTTTTGACAAAAAGAGGTGGAACGCTTACCATCAAGGATAGAAAGGAGGGCTCGCCTTGAATTGGTTGGGATCGTTGCAGCAGCTGGGCAGAGCCGTTATGCTCCCTACAATGGCGCTTCCGGCCGCAGCTCTCCTGCTTAGCGTGGGCAGTCTGCCGTGGGCGGCCTGGGGCTTCGGAACTTTGGGCGAGATTGCCCAAGCGGCGGGACACGGCGTGTTTTATTATATGCCGTATTTATTTGCCATCGGGGTTGCCTGGGGGCTCTCGAACCAGGGAGGGCCTGCAGGTCTTGCGGCTCTGGCCGGCATGTTTATATATGATCAGGTGATTTCCCGTCTGGGGGATGGAGGCGTTCAGCCCTCCACCTTGATCGGGATCATTTTTGGTGTGCTATCCGGATATGTCTATAACCGCTTCAAGCATATTAAATTGCCTGAGGCGATCCAATTCTTCGGAGGATCCCGCTTCGTGCTGTTGTTCATGGGGCTGTTCTCCGCCGTGTTCGCATGGTTCATGCTGGGGATGGCTCCGATCGTGCAGCGCGGTCTGGACTCCTTCTACGAGCTGACGGTGCATATGGGCGCTTTCGGTTTGTTCCTGTACGGCATCCTGTACCGGGTGCTTACGGCATTCGGCCTGCACCATTTGCTGAATAATGTATATTGGTTCCAGCTTGGAACGTACGAGACCAGTGACGGCACGATTGTTCAGGGGGATCTGCCGCGGTTCTTCGCCGGCGATCCGACGGCAGGCGATTTCATGGCCGGACTGTTTCCGATCATGATGTTTGCGCTGCCGGCTATCGCATTTGCAATCATCCAGGAGGCGCGCGAGGATTTAAAGCCGAAGGTAAAGAAAACGTTTATGCGTTCGGCCCTCGTCTGTTTTTTGACCGGGGTATCGGAGCAGATCGAGTTCGCGTTTTTATTCGCCTCTCCTTATCTGTATGTGCTGCACGCACTGATGGCGGGCTTCGCCATGGTGCTTACGTACATGTTTGATATCCATCACGGCTTTTCGTATTCGGCAGGCTTCATCGACTATGTGCTCAACTACCACCTGTCACAGAATGCCTGGATGATCATACCGATCGGCATCGTATACGGGCTGGTCTATTATTTTCTGTTCCGCTGGGCGATTCGGACCTTCGAAATTCCGACGCCGGGGCGCGAGGAAGGCTCGGCTCTGGAAGGACGGGCCGGAGATATTCCGTATCAGGCGCCGCTCATTCTGGAAGCGCTGGGGGGCAAGGACAATATTGTACAGGTTCAGTCCTGCATGACCCGGTTAAGATTGACCGTGTATAATGACCGCCAGATCGATTCCGACGCGCTCAAGCTGCTTGGCTCGGCAGGCATTATCAAGCTTGGCGGGGGCAATGTGCAAGTGGTGTTCGGGACCTACTCCGAGCTGATCCGCGAGGAAATTAACAAGCTGATGCAGCAGGATCTGCCGCGGGTGCTGTTCAGCGCTCCGGTACAAGGACGCATGCTGCCGATTGACGAAGTGCCGGACGATATTTTCGCCGCCAAGCTGGTTGGCAACGGGGTGGCATTTATACCCGAGAAGGGGGAGCTCGTCTCTCCGGTATACGGTACGGTGATGCATGTGTATCCGACGATGCATGCCATCGGGATTTCCACCCCGGATGGTCTTGAGGTGTTGATCCATATCGGCATCGATACCTCCCAGCTGAAGGGGCCGTTTACGGCTGTCGTCAGCGAAGGGGATACGGTCGAGCCCGGCCAGCTGCTGGTCAAATTCGACCTGGCGTATCTGAAGGCCCACGCCGCATCGCTGGCTACGCCGATGGTGATCACGAATCCGGATAAGGTCAGATCCTGGAGCTATGCTCCGTTCAAATCGGTCAAGAAAGGACAGTCATCCGTCATGTCCGTCGTATTAAATGAGAGTAACGCTGGGGGTAGAGAAACATGATACAAGGCATTGGCGCAGCAACAGGCGTAGCGATCGGAAAGGCTTTCGTATTGCCGCATTGGGAGCTGGATCTTCCGGATTCCGAATTGGACGCCGTCGATTTGGCCAAAGAGTTCGAGCGTCTATATGAAGGCATACGAACCTCCAAGAACGAAATCGAATACATCAAGAATGAATTCAAAGAAATGGTGGGGCACGAGGAGTCGCAAATATTTGACGCGCATCTGGCCATCCTGGACGATCCGGTGTTCATGAACGAAATCCAAGGGATCATCGAACGTCAGTACAAGGCGGCCGAAGTGGCGGTTAAAGAGGCGATTGACCATTTTGTCTCCATGTTCGATTTGCTTGACGACGAATACATGAAGGAACGGGCGCTGGATATCAAGGATGTAGGCAACCGGCTGCTGAAGCATCTGCTCGGTGCGCCGGAGGTTAAGCTGCCTTCCGACACGCAGCCTTATATCCTGGTTGCCAAGGAGCTCTCGCCGTCCCAGCTGGTTCATCTCAATCCGTCCCATGTTCTCGGGATTGTCACCTTGACCGGGGGCAAAACCTCCCATTCTGCAATTATGGCCCGTGCCCTCGGCATCCCGATGGTATCCGGCATCGAGAACAAGCTGGAGAAGCCGATCCAGACCGGTGAGCTGCTTATTGTGGATGGGGATGCAGGGCATCTTTACCTTGAACCGGATCCGCTGACTTTGGAGCGTTATGAAGGCATTCGCGACGAGCAGCGGAAGCGTAAAGAGCAGCTCCAGCTGCTGGCCACGGTGGATGCCGTCACCAAAGACGGGACGTTCTTTAACCTGGCTGCCAACATGAGCTCGGTGAAGGAGCTTGATATCGCTCTGCAGAACGGGGCTAAAGGAGTGGGCTTGTTCCGGACGGAATTTCTGTATATGGACCGCCACAGCTTCCCGACGGAGGAGGAGCAGTTCGAGGTCTACCGTCATGTTGTGGAGAAGGCCGGGCAGTCCTCCGTCGTCATTCGCACCTTTGATATCGGCGGTGACAAGCAGCTTGATTATTTCTCGCTGCCGGAGGAGGATAATCCGTTCCTGGGCTACCGCGCCATCCGGATCTGCCTGGATCGCACGGAGCTGTTTCAAACCCAGCTGGCTGCGATTCTTCGGGCCAGCGCCTTCGGCAATGTCAAAATCATGTATCCGATGATTTCGTCGGTCGAAGAGATCCGGCAGGCCAACGGGATTCTCCATCAAGCGATGGCGGATCTTGACCGCCGTGGCATCGCTTATGATCCGAATATCAAAGTAGGCATCATGATCGAAGTGCCGGCAGCGGTGGCCATTGCGGATCTGTTGGCGGAGGAAGCGGACTTCTTCAGCATCGGAACGAATGATTTGGTTCAATATGTGTTGGCCGTGGACAGGATGAACGAGCAGATCGCCCATATGTACCATCCCTTTCATCCGGCTGTCTTGCGCATGCTCCGGACGACGGTTGAAGCGGCGCATCAGGCGGGGATTCCGGTCAGCGTATGCGGGGAGCTTGCCGGAGATGAGCGGGCGATTCCAATCTGGCTTGAGCTGGGCGTTAAAGACCTCAGCATGTCGCCGCAATCGCTGCTGCGCGTGAAGCACCGTATTCTGAATACCAATGCGGCGGAGGCGAAGAAGGAGGCGGCTGCCTGCTTCAAGCTGCGGACCAACACGGCTGTGGAGGAACGGCTGAATACATTTGCCGAGCGATGCAGCTTTGCAAGCGGAGGCAGCGGCACCGACAGTTCGGCTTCATAGGAGCTTCCCTCCACGTAGTCCGGCTCTATCGTGCGACTCTTTTTTCGAAGGACAAGCTATAACGGACGTACGGAAAACCTTAGGGCATAGGGAGCGTAGTCCGGGATATAGAAGCAAATGGAGTCATTAGAGCATAGCCGATCAAAACGAGTATATCGTGGCTATAATAATCAAAAGCCGCCTGTTTCATGCGATTTTCAAGAAGGGAATCGCATTCGAAACAGGCGGCTTTAGTGTTTAGGGATAGATGGACGAAGCTTACCCGCGTTCGGCGAGCGCATCGCAAAAGGCCTTGCCGTATGGCGGCAAATCCGGCGGGCGGCGGGCGGATATGATGTGGCCGTCAGTCACGACCGCTTCATCCTTCCAGATCGCGCCGGCGTTCTCCATATCATCCCGGATCCCCGGCGTGGACGTGACGGTGACGCCGTTTAATATTTTGGCAGAAATGAGGACCCAGCCCGCATGGCAGATCTGGCCGATCGGTTTCTTGGCCGCATGCATTTCCTGAACCAGCTGGAGCACTTTGCCATAACGGCGCAGCTTGTCCGGCGCCCATCCGCCCGGTACGAGGATTCCGTCGTAATCGCTGCTGTCCAGCTCATCGAAACCGTATTCGGCTGTGGCAGGCACGCCATATTTGCCGATATACGTTTTTCCTTTTTCGGCACCGGCAAGATGAACCTCGGCCCCTTCCTCACGAACCCGGTATACCGGGTACCATAATTCCAGATCCTCGAATTCTTCATCCACAAGCGCAATGACTTTTTTTCCTGATAGTCTTGTCATCGTTATAAGCTCCTTTCCCGTGTGCACCTCTTGACTTCAGCACAGGCTGCGATCTCTTCATCATTGTAACAAAGATCGGCTGAGGTTTCATGGAAACCGTCACGTCCGCACACCGATCAAGAAATCGGATACATATTTGGTAAATAAAGCATTATCACATTTTTGAAGGAATCTCTGGTATGATAGTCGAATAGAACTAATTTAGGTGACAGATTTGTGACAATAGAGTTTGAAAAAGATTATGTTGTTAGATTTGGGGTGGGCGATTTGTTCAAAACCTGTAACTGCGGACAATCGATGAGGTTGGAACTGCGAAAGCTGATTCATGAAAAAAGGATCCGAATATGCCATGTACCAGTATACTCCTGCCAGGCCTGCAAGAAGTATGAGCTGCTTCCACTGATTAAACCGCATCTGCTTCGATATATTGCATCACTGGGCCATGGCGCCGAGAGACTAAGGGTTTCGTTCGCGGACGTTAATGAAGCGGCTTACGTTCTGCGGGAGGTGTTCCGTACATACGTGGATGAATCAACGGTGGATGAAGAGGACCAAGAGCTGCAAGCACGCTGCAGGGAGGCTTTTGACGAAAGGATCAATA
The DNA here is from genome assembly GCF_017873605.1 of Paenibacillus lactis. GTDB lineage: Bacteria > Bacillota > Bacilli > Paenibacillales > Paenibacillaceae > Paenibacillus_AQ > Paenibacillus_AQ lactis. The sequence goes on along the minus strand of NZ_JAGGKI010000019.1, from coordinate 25,538 downwards.
TGCTGCTGGACCTGTTTTGCTGTGCGCAAGGAATGAAGGATGAGGAGTGGATGAAGCAAATCGAAGGACGTTTGGAGCAACTTAGCGCTTTGAAAACGCTGATTCCTGAAAATTCAGGCTATTTCGCCAGATAATTTTCAGAAAATTTTCGTGGTTGTTGGATTTTTCACGCACTTTTTGTTAGGATAGAGGGTAGGAACTTCAATACAATGATAGGGAATGTATATCCTACGGCGTCGTTGTCGAAAATGACTACTATTAAACAATTACGCGCCGCGCTTGATTCTACGGATAGAAGACCCTTGCTATTGTTCAAGCATAGTACCGGATGCCCAATTGTGTGCGTGAATCTACGGGAAGCGAAGGCAGTCTTGCTTTAGCGTCCCAGCGGGCAGCATGGCTATGATTTGACTTAGGCCACCCGCGATCCGTCCGGTATCGTACCAGGCAGCAGAGGATCTTGGCATCCGACATGAATCGCCTCAAGTTCAAGTTATACTTGTGTAGAAGGAGCGCCAGTCTGGCATACATCCATTCCCATATTACGACTGAAGCGCTGACCACCCGATTGAAACGGCATGAATTGCCGTGTCATTGCATGAAGCAGTAATTTGTCGTATCATAAATTCAATTGGTATTGAACGAATGAAAATCTATTGGCAATGGAGAGAAGGAATTTGACGGTAACCATTTACGATGTTGCGCGCGAAGCAGGCGTTTCCATGGCGACGGTATCCCGGGTTGTTAACAATAACCCGAACGTAAAGCCTCAGACCCGGAAGAAAGTTTACGAAGCGATTGAACGTTTGGGATATCGTCCGAATGCGGTAGCCAGAGGCCTGGCGAGCAAGAAGACGACAACCGTAGGCGTTGTAATCCCTGATATTTCGAACTCGATCTTTGCGGAAATTGCCCGCGGTATCGAGGATATTGCGAATATGTACCACTATAATATCATCTTGTGTAATGCCGATAAGCGGAAGGAGAAGGAGATCCGCGTCATTAACACCTTGCTCGAGAAGCAAGTGGACGGGCTCCTGTTCATGGGCGGAACCGTGACGGACGAGCATATCCAGGCGTTCCAGACCTCCGCTGTTCCGATTGTCCTGTGTGCCACCAGCGATGAGAAGGGCTCCTATCCGTCGGTAGATATCGACCATGAGCAGGCTGCATTTGATGCGGTGAACACCTTGATCCGGCACGGACATCGTGAGATCGCGATGATCAGCGGCACCCTTCAGGATCCAGCGAACGGCTATGCCCGCTTCCAGGGATACAAGAAGGCGCTGGAAGCTGCCGGTATCGAATATCAAGAGGATTTGGTCCGTATTGGCAACTATCGCTATGAATCCGGCGTTGAAGCGATGAAATATTTCCTCGGGCTGAAGAAGAAGCCGACGGCTATTTTTGCGGCTACCGATGAGATGGCGATCGGCGCCATCCACAGCATCCAGGATGAAGGCTACAAGGTTCCGGATGATTTCTCGATCATCAGCGTGGACAATATCCGTATGGCCTCCATGGTTCGTCCTCAGCTGACAACCGTGGCTCAACCGATGTATGATCTTGGTGCGGTGGCGATGCGGCTGCTGACCAAACTGATGAAAAAGGAAAATGTGGAGAATCCACGCGTGATTTTGCCGCACGAGACGATTCTGCGTCTGTCGGTAAGCCATGTAAACGAGTAGGCTTGAAATGGATGCATCGGATCGAGGCATCCATAAATTTGAAAAAAAGCTCCTGAAATCAAGGGGCTTTTTTCTGCTGAAAGCATTTTCGAATATCATTTGCGGAGGGGTACAGGAATGTCAACACAGGTAATCGGTCTGATCGGGGCCATGGACGAAGAAATCGAATTGCTGCTGCAGCAGCTGGAGAATAAGGATACAACGGTGAAAGCAGGCGTTTCCTATGCCGCCGGGACCATTCACGGCAAGCAGGTGGTCGTATGCAAGAGCGGCGTCGGCAAGGTGAACGCTGCGGTTACAACCCAAATCTTAATCGATGCCTTTGGCGTGTCGAAGATTGTGTTTACCGGTGTTGCCGGTGCCCTCCACCCGGAGCTTAACATAGGCGATATCGTCATTTCGTCCTCATGCATGCAGCATGATATGGATGTGACGCCGCTCGGTTATTCGAAAGGGGTCATCCCTTACCAGGAGGTGTCCGATTTCCCGGCGGATCAAGCGCTGATAACGCTTGCCGAGGAAGCGTGCAAGGAGCTGGCGGGCGGGCATTATATCGTCGGCAAAGTCCTGTCCGGCGACCAGTTTATCGCAAGCCGGGATACCGTGCAGATGCTGTACAGCGAGCTTAACGGGGCGTGTGCGGAAATGGAGGGCTCTGCGGTAGCTCAAGTATGCCACATGAATGCGGTGCCGTATGTTGTCATTAGATCGATGTCGGACAAAGCCGACGGCTCGGCCCACGTCAATTTCCCGGAGTTTACGGTGAAAGCTTCCAAGCGATCCCACGAGATTGTAAATCATATGCTGTCGAGGCTTTAAGAAGCGTGAGGTCTCTTAGCTTAGGCTAGGATGAACGCAGCGGACCTGCCCGCAGAATCAATATCCCCGAGGGTAAGCCCCCGGGGATATATTGGTTTCTTAGTACATAAAGCGCTGCCTGAAGCGAATGCGGTCGAACTGCTCCTGCGATGACAGCGGGACTTGTCGGCCGATCCTTACCATAAGACAGTTGGCAGGATGGGAGCATATTTCCGGATCGTCGGTCGCGTACCATTCCATATCCACTACCTTCATCAGCCGTTCCATCATTTTGCGGTAGTCCCATACGTTCAAGCCGCTCCCCTTAAGATCCCAATGCCAGTAATATTCGGTCGTAAATACGATATACCGCTCCATCTGGTCTTCCTCGAATGCGGTTTTGATCATCTGCTGGCCGAGGCCCATCGAGCGATAGTCACTAGCGACTTCGATCGCCCCCAGCTCAATTAAATCTTCCATCTTCCCTTCAGACCACCGTTCTTGCTCATCGGGGTAATGGAAGGTTACATATCCTACAATCCTATCGCGGTCCCGCGTGATAATAATTCTGCCCTCGGGGAGGCCTGCAATTTCCACCAATGCCTCATGCTGCTCCGCAGGACGGCGAAACGCCTTTAGATCAGGGTGCATCGTAAGCTTGGATAACTGCTCGGGAGGTACAGGTCCTTCGATGATCAGGCGGCGGTCTTCAGGAAACAAAACATGAGACTGGTAAAGCTTGCAGTGTTCCATCCGTTACGCTCCTTTCATTTCCATACCCTACTTATAGCAAAAAAATAAAAAAATGAAAAGCAATGACAGGAAAACATAACATATGATATAATCACTTCGACATAAAACCTTCACAATTATAACATTGACAACAGGAGTTGGCTTAACGAATCCCTAGGGTTAATTGCTCGATAATCGGAGGCAACGTGACGACCCGCCGCAAGCGCAATGTGCAACTTCCAATGTTTCATTCAATTCAATTTGAAAGCGCTGTCCACCAGGACGAGACTGATTTGAGAATGAGGAGGATGTTATGATGAATCAGACGCATAGCGAAATTTTACCAAGTGAAGTCTCGCATTCCAATATGAAGAGCTACGAGGAAGCACGTTCCGAGTTTTCATGGGATACGATCGAGAGACATTTTACATGGTACGAGACGGGGAAAGTCAACATGGCTTATGAAGCCATCGACCGTCATGTAGCGGAGGGAAAAGGGGATAAGATCGCGCTTTTGTACAGCGATGCGACAAAAGACGAAGCGATTACCTATTCCGAGATGAAAGAGCAGTCCGACAAATTTGGCAATGTACTTCGTAAGTACGGGATCGGAAAAGGCGACAGAGTCTTTATTTTCATGCCGCGGAGCCCGGAGCTCTACGCGAGTCTGCTGGGAATTCTGAAGGTCGGCGCCGTAGTAGGGCCATTGTTCGAAGCCTTTATGGAGACGGCGGTGAAGGACCGACTGGAGGACAGCGGTGCCGTAGCCTTGGTCACGACGCCTGCTCTACTGCCGCGCGTCAAGCGTGACGAGCTGCCTGAGCTGAAGCATATCTTCGTGGTTGGGGATCTGGAGGAAGAGGATCCGCAGCTGATCTCTTATTTCCGGGAGATGGAATCCGCGTCCAGTGAGCTCGAGCTCGAGTGGCTGGAGCGGGAAGACGGATTGATCATGCATTATACTTCGGGCTCGACGGGGAAACCAAAGGGCGTCTATCATGTGCAGAATGCCATGATTCAGCATTATTATACCGGCAAGGTCGTTCTGGATCTGAGAGAAGACGATATATACTGGTGTACGGCTGACCCGGGCTGGGTAACAGGTACCTCTTATGGCATTTTTGCACCGTGGCTGCACGGCGTTACGAATGTGATTCGCGGCGGCCGGTTCAGTCCGCAGGACTGGTACGGCACGCTGGAGAAGAACAAGGTGACGGTGTGGTACAGCGCCCCGACCGCCTTCCGGATGCTCATGGGAGCAGGCTCGGATCTCATCGACCAATTCGACCTGAGCCATCTGCGGCACGTATTGTCCGTAGGAGAGCCGCTGAACCCTGAGGTGGTACGGTGGGGCTATAAAGCTTACAAGCAGCGGATACACGATACATGGTGGATGACCGAGACCGGCGGGCAGCTGATCTGCAACTATCCGAGCATGGCGATCAAGCCGGGATCCATGGGGCGTCCGCTTCCAGGCATTACAGCCGCGATTCTGGATGATCAGGGGAACGAGGTTGCTCCATATACGATGGGCAATCTGGCCATCAAGACGCCTTGGCCGTCCATGATGAGAAAGGTCTGGAACAACCCGGCCAAGTATGAAGAATACTTCCGCATTCCGGGCTGGTATATCTCCGGCGATACGGCGTATATGGATGAAGAAGGCTACTTCTGGTTCCAAGGCCGAATCGATGATGTCATCAATTCTTCCGGCGAGCGCATCGGGCCGTTCGAGGTCGAGAGCAAGCTGGTTGAGCACCCGGCCGTAGCGGAGGCGGGCGTCATCGGGAAGCCGGACGTAACCCGCGGCGAAATCATTAAAGCGTTTATCTCCCTGCGCGAAGGATATACGCCTTCCCAGGAGCTTAAGGATGAAATCTACCGTTTTGTAAAAGAGGGACTGTCCGCTCATGCCGCTCCGCGCGAGATTGAGTTTAAGGATAAGCTGCCGAAGACACGGTCAGGCAAAATTATGCGCCGGGTATTGAAAGCCTGGGAGCTGGATCTGCCGACCGGGGATTTGTCCACCATCGAGGATTAATATCATAACCTAGTGCACAACAGGCTGACTTGCCACTGATCCTACAGTGGGAGTCAGCTTTTTTTGATGTGAACACGTGAATCGGACAATGGATGCCGAATTATCGCGTCCTGAACGTGGGAACGGGGAGGTGATTGCATGAAAAAAAGGAGGCGCCCCGAGGCAAATGAATTGAAATGTGGTCCGCTGTCTGCAGTAACACGTCTAGGCTTGTCGTCCAAGCGAGACGCTGAGCATCGTGGAGCAGTCATCATGACACCGTGCACAGCATAAAAAAAACGCTTCTAACGAAAGCGCACCCGGAAGGATGCGGTTCTTTCGAAAGAAGCGGCTTCGTTGATGTCTTTATTCGGTTTTCTCGAAATAGACGGTTGGCGAAGGTGCTGATTCCCCGGCCGAATTCACGGCAGTCACTCGAAACGTACCGCTCATCGGCCCGCCTACGTAATAATAGTCGGTGCTTTTGCTTGTGCCGAGAACTTGATAGTTCCCGTCACTGTTCGGACTGTAGTAAATGTTATAGGCGATGACCTCTTCCTCCGGCGCATTGCCGCTCCATTTGGCCGTGAAGCCATCCGGCGTAGCGGTTATCGTTGGCTGCCCGGGAGCTGCCGGAGGAGCAGTAACGCCTTCGGAGCCCAGGTCATCCTCCGGAACCTCTTCGGTTAGCCCTTCATCCGTGCCGAGGTCTTCCTCCGGATCCGCCTCTTCCGAGGTGGTAAAGCCCGGTGCGCCGGTACCTACGATCGTGCTAGGCTCGGAAGCATTGCCGGCCACATCCACCGCCACTACGTAATACGAGGCAAACAGGCCGTCGGATCCCAGGCCGGAGAAGACGTAATTGCCATCGGCCAGAACAACCTGGCCTTGATGGGTGAACGGGCTGCCGTTGACCGATTTATAGAGGCGATAGCCTACGACGTCCGGCGAGCCGCTCGCGCTGAAGCTGATCGCTCCGCTGCCGATGTTGTAATGAACGTTTTTCGGCGGCGTAGGCGCCCTTCCGTCATCTTTTCTCGGATCGATCTTGGTCGGCATGCCTTTCTTGGCGTCTTGCGGAAGATAGTATTCCAGCGGTCTGCGTTCTCCCTTCATCACCTTCAGCGCATTCTCGAGCTCTTGGATCAGCTCATCGATCGGCTTCTCCCGTTTAACGACGATCTGCTCTTTGAGCATATCGAGCGGAGTTGCTTCCTGCGGAATGTAATTCACGCCGCGATAGGTAATGTATTTAGCCTTGGCAATGCCATCGTCCGGCTCGGTCGGTACATATTTGGCGTTGAAAATATCCGTAACGAATCGGTCGGTTAGCGCCGTAGGCACTTTCCCGCTGTACGCGGATACGGTCTTGGAGATGATACCCTCCGGCTTCTCAAAGCTCTTCGTCGGGAACAGCTCAGGCTTAACGTCGGTGACCTCATTCATAATTTTCGCCCAGATGCTCTGGGCATGCTTCCGCTGATCTCCGACGAGCACATGCTTTTGCTCCTTGTAGCCGACCCAGACGCCCAGCGTGATGTCAGGCGAATAGCCCATGAACCAGACATCACCGTAGTTCTGCGTAGAGCCGGTTTTGCCGACAATCGGAATTTCATTGAATTTCTTATACGTATCCCGGACCTTGCTTCCGGTACCGTTCGTAATGACGGTACGCATCATGTCGGTCATGAGATAGGCTGTTTGCTCGGAGAACACTTGCTCCGGCTTCACTTCGTGCTTGTAGACGATATTCCCTTTGGAATCGACGATCTTCTCGATCATAAAAGCATCGTTGAATCTTCCTTTATTGCCGATGGAGCTGTATGCATTCGTCAGCTCTTCGACGGTTACGCCCCGACTAAGGCCGCCCAGTACGCCCGTCGCTGCGGAGTAATCCTTCTCCTCCAGCGTGGTGATGCCGAGCTTTTTGGAGAATGCCCAGGCATTGTCGATACCGACGGTGTTGTTGAACAGTTTCAACGCGACCGTGTTGGTGGAATCGTTCAGCGCTTGCCGGGCCGTCATCAGGCCTCTGTAGCCGGTGTATGCGTTCTTCGGTATATGATACACTTTCGAGTAATCTTTCAAAATGATGGGTGAGTCATCCACAACGCTGGCCGGCTGAATCGCTCCGGATTCAAGCGCCGGCAAATAAGCGGCGATCGGCTTCATGGCCGAGCCCGGCTGTCGTTTCATCTGGGTGGCGTGGTTCATCTGCTCGATGTTGAAATCACGCCCTTCGATCATGCCGAGGATGGCTCCGGTTTTGTTGTCGATCATCATCGCGCCCGTTTGCTCCACGCCCTTCTCGCTGTCCGGGAAGAAGTTGCTGTCATCTTCCGCAATGGCGCGCATCGTGCGGTATACCGTGCGGTCAATCGTTGTATATACTCGATACCCGCCGGTCAGCAAATCCGGTGTTTCCTCATCTTTTTTCTCTTTGCGGTCATTGGCAGAACCCTCGAGTTCCAGCTGTGCCAAAATATCGGATGCCTGGCGTTCCACTTCCATCATGAGATACGGATAAGTCACATAAGCCTTCTGCGTCCGCGGTGCCAGCGCTCCCTTAATATCGAAGTCCAGCGCTTCGCGATATTCCGCCTGCGTAATTTTGCCTTCCTTGAGCATGCTGTCCAGCACCCGATGCTGGCGATCTATCGCCCGTTTGAAGGCCTTTTCATCAAATTCGCCCTTCCCGTTAAAGGCAGAGTAGGAGGATGGAAGCTGCGGCAGGCCGGCAAGATAAGCAGCCTGGGCGATATTCAGGTCCTCCAGCTTGTTGATGTTGAATATCCCTTTAGCGGCAGCTTTGATACCGAACACCTGGTAACCGCTTGAACCGTTGCCGTAAGGCACCTTGTTCAAATAGGCGGTCAAAATCTGATCCTTGCTTAGAAACCGCTCCATACGCATCGCCAGCAGCATTTCCTTCACCTTCCGGTTATCCGTGCGGTCACGGCTGAGGAAGGTCAGTCTTGCAAGCTGTTGGGTCAGCGTGCTTCCCCCGGTCTGGACCGGCTCGTTCAGCAAACGTTCTTTAACTGCGCGCGCAGTGCCTTTTATGTCAACACCCTTATGTGTATAAAAACGGTTGTCTTCTATGGATATGACGGCATCTTTAACGATTTGGGGAATTTCTTCAAATTCGACAGGTCGTCTGTCTTCTTCCGTCCTGAGCTGCCCGATCGGCGAGCCGTCACGGAAGTAGGCAAACCCGGTAATGGCATTATCGTTCATCGTCTTCTCGATGAGTGCCCGCGACCTTACAGGCTCATCCTTAACGATCGAGGTGACATAGCCCGCAACGGCTCCTCCGGCGAACAACACACCTGTCAGGCCTATAATAAAAAGCCATCCGATGACAGATCCGAAAACCCGCAGAAAGGAACGTTTTCGCGGTTTTTTCTGTTTTCCGGAACCCTGTTTTTTCTCCTCAACCATGAATGATACTCCTCCTTTTTAACGCACCTATTATAGCATAAATCGAAGGGTTTGAATCATTTGTCCTTTATAGAATGTCCTTTTTTAAAGAAGAATGATTTATTTTGGAATGCTTAAATGCTGGATGCATTTATTACCACACCAAGGAGGCTTCAAGGAGGCGCTGCTAGCGGCCGATCGCGGAGCAAACAGACGGGGAAAACGGTTAACGCGAGCAGTCGACTCAGGCCGCATGAACCGCCAATCGACAGCTCCTGGCTCAAAATACGGACGGAGAGGGGCGGGGAACAAGCATGGACGCGAAACAAATGGATTGGAAACAAGCATGAATTGGAATCAAGGATGGATTCGAAACCAGCAGGGACGGGGAGGGCAGGGGAAGGCTCGAGAGGATCGTGGGTGGCAGCAGCTTCGACGCTGCATATTGAGGTAATGAATGGGAAAGCCGGCAACAAAAAAGAAACCTGAAGGCCGCTATGGCTTTCAGGTTTCTTGGGCTCCGCAGAATCTTAGCGGTTGTAGAATTCGACGATTTGCTTCTCGTCGATATCTTGGGAAAGCTCGGAACGCTCTGGAAGACGGATATATTTCCCTTCCAATGCAGTTTCGTCGAACTCAAGGTAAGCAGGCAAATGTACGCGGTTAGCCAGTGCTTCTTTAACGGAAGTAAGGTTGCGGCTTCTTTCACGAAGACCGATTACATCGCCAATGCTTACGGAGTAAGAGGCGATATCAACTTTCTTGCCGTTTACAGTTACATGACCGTGAGCAACGAGCTGACGGGCACCTGCACGGGAATTGCTGAAGCCAAGACGATACACGAGGTTGTCCAAACGGCTTTCAAGCAGGAACATGAAGTTCTCACCCGCGATCCCTTTCATGCTGGTTGCTTTATCGAACAGGGTGCGGAATTGCTTCTCGCCCAAGCCGTACATGTGGCGCAGCTTTTGCTTTTCTTGAAGCTGCATGCCGTAGTTGCTGACTTTTCTCCGTTGGTTAGGACCATGTTGTCCAGGAGGGAAAGGGCGTTTTGCTAATTCTTTACCTGTACCGCTCAGGGAGATTCCCAGACGGCGGCTCAATTTAAATTTAGGACCGGTGTAACGTGCCATTGTTATATAGACTCCTTTTTTAAATAAATTTCATTAGGGCTCTATTTGCGCCGTATTTGTTTGCTCTAACCAGTTAAGCCCGGAAGATCTGCCAGGAAAGTTCAGCCGCTGTCCCGACAGTAACAAATAACGTGAGGGTGACACAACGTTTCCGCCCAAATTCATCGAATGCATTGCATTCTTACTCAACAATAAATATTATATGAAGTAATGACTTAAAGTCAAGCTTAACCTATCGAAAAGGTTGAAAGGAGTTTGTCTAATTTTGTCGATAGGACCATGGACCTAAAAATATTGCGATGAATGCAGAAAAGTTAATGCAAAAATGGGTAGAAAAGAGTAATATAAGATTGGATTATGTAGTCGTTTATATCTAGATGTCTTTCAGCAAGAATGGAATCCTTACATATATTAAATACAATTTATGGACGCCAATGTCTTAGACAGGCCTTTATAATGGTACAAAGGAGCGCCCAATATGTCAGAGGAACAACCGAAAGTGTACGAAAGACCGCCCGGTTATGCGGACATGTTCAATGATGCCGGGCGTAACGCTGGAAGCAAGTCCGGTCTGTCCCTTCAGGGATTGGATATAACCGCTTATGATTATCCCTATCTTCAAACGCTAATCGAAAAGAGCTATTCGGAGTGGCAGAAGGAAAACGCAGGTGCAGAAGCATTAAAGAAGTTCAGGTGGGCCGTTCTGTCTCATCAAGGGGCATGGCTGTCAGGGGATTCTGGGCTAAGGGAATATTTTGCTGCCGGGGAAGACGGAGCCGTGCACCGGTCATTGAGCGACAAGATGCCCGCATCCGGAATGAATCCCGGCCTGTACGAAGGCAGTGTCGTATGCTCGGTGCCGCTGTTTACACGAAGCGAGGGCGACTTGTTCGCTGTGATGGTCAGCGTGTCGCCCGGCTCTGCGGGGGAAGAGCTGGCGCTGATGGTGACGGAGTCCCAGGCGCTTCTGTTTCGGACATGCTTCTACCGGAAATTCGAATCCATGTTTGTTAATGATCTTGTGCGGGTTCATGACCATGCCAAGCTTGAAGCTTACCGTCGTTCGGTGCTGTTTCAGTACGTGAAGCGCATGCATGTCCAGATCGATGTTCACAGCGTGTTAAGCGAGGCGATCGAAAGCGTGCTTGCGTTGTATCCGGAAGCGAAAGTGGAGCTGTTCATGTCCCAGGACCATGAGAGCAGCCATCCGCTCGTCCGACCCCTGCTTCTTCAGCATTGGCAGGAGGATGTATATGTCCGGACCTTTATGGAGGGCACCCTAACGATCCGCGAGCATCCCGAGTCGCAGAACACCGTCGAGATCGGAATACCGATGGGCGGCAAGCAGGGGGTTTACGGGGTTCTGCATATCGAGGTGGACAAGCCGGTGCTGCCGGATATGGACCTTGAGCTGCTGGGGATGATGGCCGACGCTGCGGGGACCGCGTTTGAGAATGCTAAGCTGTATGAGCAGTCCAACCTGATGATCCATGAGCTGCGGATGATCAATGAGCTGACGCAGAGGCTGAACAAAAGCCTGCATTTGGCGGAGATATTCCAATTCGCGAACCATGAGCTGCTTAAGATCCTTGAGGCGGACTATTGCTGCATTCTAATATACAATGCGGAGCTCGGCGGCCTTGAAGTGGTGTCCTGCAATGCGGAATGGCTGGCGAAGGAAGTCTTCGAGAAGGATTATGGCCTCGGCGGCCTCGTATATCATTCGAAGGAGCCGCTGATTCTATCGGATTACAATGAAGAGCGGCCGGCCGAATCGAAGCTGATGGAGACCACGAACTCGAGCTCGATGATTGCGACGCCGCTAACGGTGAACGGCGAGGTTCGGGGCGTCGTGCTGCTGACCCATGCCAAACGGCATTATTTTTCCTATGACAGCTACCGCCTGCTTCAGGCGCTGACCAGCCACATCGGCCTGGCGATCGGGAATGCCTTCCTGCACGCCGAGGTCCGCAGAATGGCGAACCGGGACATGCTGACCGAGCTGTATGCAAGGCATTATCTCGACGAAGTGATCTATGAATGCCAGAACCGTGATTTTTGCGGAGCCCTCATCGTTATTGATATCGACCAGTTCAAACAGGTGAATGATACATTCGGCCACCAGCGGGGCGACAAAATATTGAAGCAGGTCAGCAACATCGTCAAGAGCACGATCCGTCACAGCGACATTCCGGCCCGTTGGGGCGGAGAGGAGCTGGCGGTATATCTGCCCGGCATCGAAATTCAACAAGCCGTGCAGGTGGCGGAGCGGATACGCACCAGGGTTGCCGAGGAAACGGATCCGAGAGTGACGGTATCCTGCGGAATTTCGGAATGGAACTGGACGAACAACAAGATCAGCGTGGAATCATTGTTTTATAGAGCGGATATGGCTTTGTATGAAGCCAAGAAGAACGGCAGGAATCGCATTGTTGTCGAGAAAGCCGAAACGGTATGAACGAGGCTGTCCCGTAAGAGGGGATAGCCTCGTTTTATTATCCTCCTGACATTCAGGAAGTTCAGGCCCAGACCAACGGTCCCGAAAGCTCTTTTAACAACCCGGCCGCTAATGGGTATACCGGTCTGTTAATAAGATGCAAGGCTGCGCTTTTGATTCACGGCTGCATAATGTCGTGCCCTGCAAGATAGCCTAAGAGCATGACAAATGAAAGGCTGATGATCATGTGGAAAAAACTGCGGGTCGTGCGGGGCATGCTCTGTACCGCCCTGTTGCTGTTAAGCCTGCCTGCCTGCGCATGGCAGGATAGTCTAAGTCCGGAGGATTCTTTCAAACGGGCATTGGCTGGGTTATCCGGGGTTGATAATTTCGCTTTTAAAGGGGAGGCTGCGATCCGGACGGAGGAGAGCGGCTTGTTCCAGCAGACGCTTGCTTTCGAAGGCAAGCTGCAGAACCATACGAATTTAACGTTGTCCTCGAGAACACCGGGGCGTACGATACAGGATAAGACTTCGAAAGGGAGTCTACAGCAGGCGACAGGCGATTCGGTTTATTCGACGGATGGAATGACCGTCTCACTGAAGCGCAAGGAGGGCAAATGGAATGCGCTTACCTCCGGGCAGGCGGAGGAGTTGTGGATGACCCGGCTCAATCCGCTGGAGCAGCTTGAATATATTGGAGAATCTGATAAGAAAATATCTGCGGAGCTGGGCGCGGCCAGGGGGACGAAGGTGCTCCGGATTGAGCTGTCGCCGGAGGCCGCGGCCAATATGACGAAGCGATCGCTTCAAGGACAGATGAAACTGCTTCTCGAGCGAATGCAGCGGAAGGGTGACCCGCTGTACAGTGAGGATCCCAAAGTCCGGGCCCGGCTGAAAGCCGTATGGGAGCGGGACCATGAGGAATTGACCCGAATGCTTGATCAAGCGGAGGCTGCCTCTATCTGTCATCTGACGATCGATAAGCGGTCACAGCTGCCGATCCGCATGACGATGGAGAGGTCGGTGTCCTATGTGGACCGGTCCGGCAAGGCGAGAACCGAGGCGCTCTTATCCGACGTTACATTTATTGGCTATTGATATGCGGGAAGAGCAGCAATTCTGCATCCTATAGCTGACGGAGGGCGGCAGTGCGTGCTACAATGAGGTATAAATTTACCGCTGTTCAATTTTTGGCAACGGTCTCAACATAAGGAGGACTAGACATATGCGTGACCCCAGAATTCAGAAGCTGGCTCATAATCTCGTGACCTACTCGGTCGACATGCAGCCGGGTGAAAATGTGCTGATCGAAATGATCGGCTCGGAACGGGATTTGCTGAATGCAATCATCGAAGAGGTATCCAAGCATGGTGGACGTCCGTTCGTGCAATTGACCGACCGTACCGTTCAGCGCGCCATGCTGAAACATGCAAGCAAGGAGCAGCTTGAGCTGTGGGCGGAGTTCGATGTCGCCCGTATGAAGAAGATGGACTGCTACATCGGGATTCGGGCAGGCGAGAACGTGAACGATTTGGCCGATGTGCCTGAAGAGAATATGAAGCTCTATAACGCACTATATTCACATCCGGTACATAGCGAAGAGCGCGTCAAGCACACGAAGTGGGTGGTGCTCCGATATCCGAATGCCAGCATGGCGCAGCTAGCCAACACCAGCACCGAGGCGTTTGAGGACTTCTATTTCGACGTCTGCAACCTGGATTATTCCAAAATGGACCGCGCCCAGGATCCGCTTGCAGAGCTGATGAGAAAGACCGATAAGGTCCGCATCGTTGGTCCGGGCACGGATCTTACCTTCTCCATCAAAAATATCGGTGCCGAAAAGTGCTCCGGCCAGAAGAACATTCCGGACGGAGAAGTATATACCGCGCCCGTACGGGATTCGGTAAACGGGACGATCGCATACAATACTCCGACGCTGTATAACGGCGTCACCTTTGAAAACATCAAATTCCGTTTCGAAAACGGTAAAATCGTAGAGGCGACGGGCAGCGACACGAAACGCCTGAACGAGATTCTGGATTCGGATGAAGGGGCGAGATACATCGGAGAATTCGCCATCGGCTTCAATCCGTATATTTTAACGCCGATGAAGGATATTCTGTTCGACGAGAAAATCGCCGGCAGCCTGCATTTTACGCCGGGGCAGGCATATGATGTAACAGACAACGGCAACCGTTCCTCCATTCACTGGGACCTTGTGCTGATTCAGCGTCCGGAGTACGGCGGCGGTGAAATCTATTTCGACGATCGGCTGATCCGCAAAGACGGATTGTTCGTCATTCCGGAGCTGGAGGCGCTAAATCCGGAAAATCTTAAATAGATTGGAAAATAGGTTGCATAAGAAAACGGATTCAATGTATCATGAAGGTGCAATGTGAGATATTTTTTCAGATCCTAAAAGTTACGGAGGGATTCGTATGTCCAATAACAACACAGCGATCGTAGAAATTTCGCAAACGGCCAGTAAGTTCTCGTCCTCCATCGTCTTGCAGGCGGAGAACAAGTACATCGACGTGAAGAGTATTTTGGGCCTGTTCACCACGCTGGTGAGCAACCAAAGCTACGAGCTGCATGTACACGGACCTGATGCTGACGAAGCTAAACAAGCAATGATCGACGTATTTAACAAGCATGGCTTGAATGTCTCCGTCGTGGCTGAATAACAGCCGAAGAACACCCTTCCACCGAATGGAAGGGTGTTTTTTCGTTAGCAGGGGGTCTATTTTTTTCAGGTCCTTGTATTGCTCCGCGATTTCGACTAATATTAAAGATAGTAACTGTGCTGTGATTTTGGACATAGGGGGGAAGATCATGACTTCATCTGATCTACAGGAACAGCTGAATCTTAAAGCGATCAGTCTTCTACATGAAGATGCAGATAAAATCCTAAAGCTTATTGAAGTACAGATGGAGAATCTGGCGACCCGTTATTGCCCTCTCTATGAGGAAGTGCTGGATACCCAAATGTACGGTTTTTCGAAAGAGGTCGATTTTGCGGTACGGGCCGGACTTCTTCCGGAAAGTACAGGGAAGCAGCTGATCAGCAAGCTCGAACGCAATCTGGCGCTCCTGTACGAAGCCATGAATCAATCCGAATAGCCTGTACTTGTACAGGCGCATACATAGAAGAGGCTGTCCGAATGGTCTATTGACCCGGACAGCCTCTTGGTATGTTATGGGACGTTAGTTAACGGCGGAGAATCCTGCGGCCAATCAAATGACGCGTCCCAAAGGCTATACTAGGAAGAAGGACACGCCAAGGATGATATAGACAGCTAATAGCAGCAAGCCCTCGTACCAGTTGGAGGCGCCGTCCTGGGTGATGGATCTGGCTATGAATACGGCAACGCCGATGGCCACAAGCTCGAGCGTCGTGAATACGAGATCCATGGTGTCGCCCATAAAGAAGCTGACGAACACAAGGACAGGGGCGACAAACAGGGCGATTTGCAGGCTGCTGCCGACCGCAATTTCCACGGCGGCGCTGATCTTGTTCTTCAGTGCCAGCATGATCGCTGCGCTGTGCTCAGCCGCGTTACCGATGATGGCTACCAGAAATGCACCGATAAACAGCTCGCTGAGACCGTATTCGTGGCTGATCGGCTCCAGCACGCCGACAAGCCATTCACTGACGAAGGCGACCATAACCGTTGCAATGATGAGATACAGAACGGAGCGTCCCTTCGACCAGGTCGGTTCTTGTTCATGTGCAAGCGCATCCTGATCGCTCTTATCTTCGCTGACATCCGCCAAGTACTCCTTATGCGTGATCATGGAGAAGCCGAGCCATGCTATGTAGGAGACGATCAGAATTCCTGCGACGATCAGGCTGAGCAGCTTCGTTTCGTCTTCCGTAATCGAATGGGTATTCAAGAAGACAGCGGGAACGAATAGTGCGATGATGGCCAGCGTCATAAGGGAGCCGTTCAGCCCTGCCAGCGTCATGTTGAATTTCTGGATTTTAAACTTGAGCCCTCCCGCAAACAGGCTCAGACCGAGTACAAGCAGCAAATTGCCGATGATCGAGCCGGTGATGCTCGCCTTAACCATGTCGTACAGGCCTTCACGAATCAGCAAGATCGCGATGATCAGCTCGGCGGCATTGCCGAAGGTGGCGTTCAGGAAGCCGCCAAGGCGCTGGCCGGCATAATGGGCGACGCTTTCGGTCGCTTTGCCCAGAAAGCCGGCGACAAAGATGACCGAAATGGAAGAAAGGATGAACTGGAGGGTAAAATTCCACCCTGCATAATGACCGATTGCGCTGAGCAGAAAGGTCACGATGAGAAGCGCCGGGCTCAACCATTTTTTCATAATGTACACCTGCCTTTTGTATTGTCATTCGAAGAAGCGATCGTACGAGCCGAAACGACGATTCTCGGGGTTCTTTTTACAATATACCCATTTTGTTTGAAAAATTATCCGGTGTTTGTGATGCGGGCATTTGCTTTTTGGGCCTGTTAGGATTTACAATAACGGATAATGAGGTGAAGGAGGATTTGGCATGACGGAACAACTTCAACTGGATAACGGTTTAATTCGGATATCGGATGATGTCGTATCGAAAATTGCCGGACTGGCAGCCTTGGAGACACCAGGAATTGCAGCGATGTCCGGCGGATTGTCGGAGGGCTGGGCCAAGCGGCTTAGCGGTAAAAATGTGCAGAAGGGTGTTACGGTAGAGGTAGGGCAGCTCGAGGCCGCAATCGATTTGCGCATCATTGTGCTCTATGAGACGCCTATACATGAAGTGTGCCGCATGCTTCAGCAGAATGTCCGCGAAGCGGTCGAGAGCATGACCGGCCTTCGTGTCGTTGAGGTCAACGTCAAGGTCGAAGGCGTGGCGTTCAAGGATGACGAAATCGACGATCTTCCGCAGCGCGCGAAATAAGTCGATACGCTTGGGAGGGGAAGCGGCTCTCCCTGCAGCAATGAACACAATGGATTGTACATAAAAAAGACTACCGGGCTGTCCGGTAGTCTTTTTTAATGACGGATTTGACCTGTTCCTGCTTCGCCGGCCGGTTGCTGTCCCTTGAGATGCTGAGGACAATCCCCATGCTGAGCATCATGACGAGCAGGGATGAGCCGCCGTAGCTGATAAACGGAAGGGTCACGCCGGTAATCGGAATCGTGTTGGTCACGCCGCCGATATTGATAAAGGCCTGAATGGCGATGAGGCCCATGATGCCCACGCCCGTCAGCGTCCCGAAAGGATCGGAGCATCGGAGCGAGACGATAATGCCTCGGATAATGAAATACAAGTAGAACAGTAAAAATAATGCCGTGCCGATAAAGCCGAATTCCTCGCCGATGACGGAGAAAATAAAGTCGTTGTAGGGGTTCGGCAAGTAATGCAGCTTCTGCACGCTCTCGCCGAAACCTGCTCCGGTGACACCGCCTTGGCCGATGGCAATCAGGGATTGAACCAGGTTGTAGCCCGTACTCGATTCATCCTTGAAGGGATCCAGAAACGCCTCGATCCGTCCGACCTTATAGTTCTTGGAGGCTTGCTCGGGAGTATCGTCCGAGTTAAAGAGCGAGCCGACGCCGAGCGTAAGCACCAAACCGAGCGCGACGAGCGAAATACAGCCGAGAATATGCTTGAGGTTGGCACCGCCCGCATAGATGAGCAGCCCGCAGGTCGCGACCAGAATGAAGCAGGAGCCGAGATCCGGCTGCAGCATGATGAGTCCTGCGACGATGCCCACGATGATCAGGACGGGGAAGAATCCGCCCTTCCATTGACGGATGCGTTCCCCTTTCTTCGTGATCAAGGCGGACAGATACACGATCGTAGCGATCTTGGCAAGCTCGGTAGGCTGAATGCCCAGGGATCCGAGCTGGAACCAGCTGACGGCGCCGTTGGTCGTCTTACCGAGCATTACGACCAAGATAAGCAGGATCAGTGTTAGAAAAAATACAGGAAGAAACAGCTTCTTGTATTTCTTGTAGTTGATGTTCATTGCCACGAACATGACAAAGGTACCCAGAACGGCAAAGGCGGCCTGACGCTTCGTGAAGTAAAGCGGATCGTTGTTGAATTTCTCATTGAAGACGGTCAAGCTGGAGCTGGAACTGAACACCATAATCAGTCCGAATCCCACCAGCAGCAAGGTCATGATGAGCAGCTGGAAATCAGGAGTGCCTCTCTTCGGCTGAGGTTTGGTCGTATTCATGGCGTAACCACTACGCTTCCAGCAGAGCTTTCAGCTCCTGAATCTTCTTGGTGGCCACATTCATAACCGGCTGAGGAGCCATGCTCTCATACTCCAGACCATGAGGGAAGGTAGCCTTGCCCATGTAGACCGCTTCAATCTTAAGAATGGTGTCAGGCTTCTCCAGCTTGCCTTCCACGGCGCGGGTGTTGATGCGCAGGAAGTATTCTGCCTGGTTCTTTTTATCTTCGATTTTCAAATCGTATGTAGCGCGGTAGTATTCCCACTGCCAGCGAATGAACCCTACCTTTTCCGCACATTCGTCGAGGTAAGCCAAATCGCTGTGTAAACCGTCTAAGCCTGTATTTTCAAAAATCATGTGGTCATAAACCCCCTTAATATTCCTAGCAAAGTTCTTTAATATGATAGTATGTTTCAGGAACTTCTGCAAGCCTGTAGCGCCCGTCCGGCCTCAATTTGAGACCATGTATCCAGAAGATATTTTGGTGACGACAGGCATTCCTCTTTTCTGTTAGAATAAAACGAGGAGCAAATCGGTTTTGAAATGTACGCTTTCCATCCGCGCGGTTATATATTCATATGGTTTATATCATACAGCGAAAGGCGGAGGGCCAAATGAACCGGACCGTGTACAAGACGGAATATTATGCAGTCGAGGTGAACGATCAGCACGAAATCGTTGTATTCGACCAGATGCCGGAGTCAGCCTCGGTGGTAGCGATGCATGAAGGCTGCCTGCTGCTGGTTCGCCAGTATCGGGAAGCGGTGGACGAGATAACCTGGGAGCTTCCCGGAGGGACCGTCCGTCCCGGGGAAGAGGCTGCTGCGGCCGCCCGGCGCGAACTGGAGGAGGAAGCGGGCATACGATGCAAGGATCTTAGCTATATGGGCAGCGCTTACCCGATGGCTTCGCTTGCGAACCGGAAGGTGCATTATTATTTTACGGATGTGTTGAAGCCGGCAGGCGCTTTGGACCGCCGTCCGGACGATGACGATGTGGCCGCCGCATGGGTTCCGCTTCGGGACGTGTTCCGAAAGGTTCAGCAAGGCGGCGTTGACGCCATGGTCGGACATGG
Organism: Paenibacillus lactis; assembly: GCF_017873605.1. Lineage (GTDB taxonomy): Bacteria > Bacillota > Bacilli > Paenibacillales > Paenibacillaceae > Paenibacillus_AQ > Paenibacillus_AQ lactis. The sequence goes on along the minus strand of NZ_JAGGKI010000019.1, from coordinate 6,035 downwards.
CCTGCTTCTGGGGAGCCTTAACGGTTATTTTTCGATCGAATGATCGTTCATAGTTCGGGGAGGATGATGAAGCTTGATGAAGGAAGCATTTTGGGAACAGTGGTTTCCGCGAATGGTAGAGTGGCGACGTCATTTACATATGAATCCGGAAGTATCGTTTCATGAGAAGGAAACCTCGAGATTTGTTGCGGACCGGCTGCGGGAGCTCGGCCTCGAGGTAAAGACCGATGTCGGCGGTCACGGCGTCATTGGCATTTTAAGAGGCGACAAGCGGGGAAAAACGATCGTGCTGCGGGCGGACATGGACGCCCTGCCGATCGAGGACGGCAAGAGCTGTGAATATAAATCCAGAGTTCCGGGGGTAATGCATGCCTGCGGGCATGACGGCCATACCTCCATGCTGCTTGGAGCGGCCGCTTACTACAGCACGTACCGGGAGGAGCTTCCGGGCGAAATCCGGTTCATGTTCCAGCCTGCGGAGGAGGTGTGCCCCGGCGGGGCGATCGAGATGATCAAGGACGGCGCCATCGAAGGCGCCGATGTGGTCTACGGGCTTCACCTGTGGACACCGCTCCCGGTCGGCACCGCAGCGAGTGCTCCGGGTCCGCTCATGGCCGCAGCCGATGAATTCTTCATCGATATTACCGGCCGCGGCGGTCACGGCGGGATGCCGCATGTAACGGCTGATGCGCTTGTAGCCGGGGCCGCGCTTGTCATGCAGCTGCAGACGATCGTGAGCCGAACGGTCGATCCGCTTCAGCCTGCGGTCGTCACGATCGGTACGATGCAGGCAGGCACAGCGCAGAATGTGATCGCATCGTCCTGCCGGATTACGGGAACGGTGCGCACGTTCGACGAGGCTACGCGGACGCTGATCCGTGAGCGGATCGAAATGATGGCCCGCACCGTATCCGAGACCTATGGCACGGAATCGTCGGTCCGTTATCTGATTGGCTATCCGGCCCTGGTGAATGATGAGCAGGAGACGGCCCGATTCTTCCGTACGGCGCCGAAGGTGTTCGGAGACGAGTTTGTGCAGCTGTCGCCGAAGCTGATGCCGGCCGAGGATTTTGCTTACTATCTACAAGAGCTTCCGGGCTGCTTCATGTTCGTGGGCGCAGGGAACCCGCAGAAGGAAGCGGTATACCCGCATCACCATCCGATGTTTGATTTCGATGAAGAGGCGATGCGGTACGGCGTTCGGCTGCTCGTGGAGATGGTATCAAGCTGCCGGGAGGAAGGCTAGAGAATCTGCCTTCTTTGACGGCAGGCGCATGAATGGACGTTTTTTGGCAATCCTATAGATTATAAGGGGAAGTTCAGATCCAATGTTTGTTTGGATGTGGACTTCCTTTTTTTAGGAGCTGGAAGACCCTTGCCGCAAATTCATGCAAAAGGAGGAGTAGACGATGAACCCAAAGCCATGCATCGTCCAAAGGGATCGGACCATTCTGCTTGAGACCGCACACCCCGAATTCGAGCAGGCCCGCCGGCAGCTGTCGCAGTATGCCGATCTGGTCAAAAGTCCTTCGTCGTTTCATACATATCGCATTACCCCCTTATCGCTCTGGAATGCCGCCGCCAGCGGAAAGAGCGCCGAAACGATCTGCTCCAGCCTGCAGGGGCTGGCCAGATGGGAGGTTCCGGTACAGGTTCTGGCCGAAATTCGACAGCTTGTCAGCCGTTACGGGCAGCTGTCGCTGCTGCCGCATCCGGACAAGGAGCAGCGCCTGCTTCTGCGCAGTGTCAGCGAGTCGCTGCTGAACGAGCTGCGGAGCCTGCGCACGCTGGCGGACATCGGGCTCGACTTCCGCTCATCCAAGGAGGCGGAGGTCCCGGCGGACCGGCGGGGCTTATTGAAGCAGGAGCTGACGCGTCTCGGCTATCCTGTCCTGGACCATGCGGGGTATCAGGACGGGCAGTATTTGGACATCCGGTGGCGGGGAGAAACCGATCCGTTGGCCGCAACTCCAGGCAACGAAAGCCTGCCGGAAGCTTCCGATCCCCGGAAGGAGGAGAAGGTGCAAGGCTTTCGGCTTCGCGATTACCAGCGTGAGGCGGCCGCATCCATTCGGGATGCCGGGGGTTCAGGGGGCAGCGGCGTGATCGTGCTGCCTTGCGGGGCGGGGAAGACGGTGATCGGCATGGCGGCAATGCGCGAGCTGCAGTGCGAGACGCTGATCCTCACGTCCAATACAACCTCGGTCAGGCAGTGGGTCGATGAGCTGTTAAGGAAAACGACGCTGACCCCGGAGGACATCGGCGAATATTCCGGACATCGGAAAGAAGTCCGGCCGGTCACCGTCGCCACGTATCAGATATTGACGCATCGGCCGGGCAAGGGGGACGAGCAGCTCCATATGAAGCTGTTCAATGAGCGCCGCTGGGGGCTGATCATATACGATGAGGTTCATCTGCTGCCCGCCCCGGTATTTCGAGCTACCGCCGATATCCAGGCCACACGCCGTCTGGGTCTGACCGCGACGCTGATTCGGGAGGATGGACGGGAGCATGATGTATTTTCGCTGATCGGTCCGAAGCGGTATGAGATGCCGTGGAAGGAGCTCGAGGATCAGGGGTGGATCGCCGAGGTGGACTGCCTGGAGGTTAAGGTGCCGATGACTTCGCATCTGAAAGAGAAATACCTGGCTGCAGGAAAGAGAGAGCAGTATCGGCTCGCGGCCGAAAATCCGTCCAAGCTGTCAACCCTTATCCGGCTTGTCGAGCGCCATCCGGGGGCACAGATCCTCATCATCGGCCAGTACCTGGATCAGCTGAAAGCCATTGCCGATCGGCTGCAGGCGCCGCTCATTACCGGGCGGATGGCGCAGAACGAACGGCATGCCTGGTATGCCGCTTTTCGCAGCGGGGAGACCCGGCTGCTCGTCGTCTCCAAGGTTGCCAATTTTGCGGTGGATCTGCCGGATGCGTCGGTGGCTATCGAGGTTTCCGGCAGCTACGGCTCGCGTCAGGAAGAAGCCCAGCGTTTGGGGAGACTGCTGCGGCCCAAGCAAGGTGAGAATAAGGCGCATTTCTATACGCTCGTAACGGAGGACAGCCGTGAGGAGTTTTTTGCGCTGCGTCGCCGTATGTTCTTGATTGAGCAGGGCTACGAGTATCGGACGATGACCGTCATGGAGGGGGCGGTCCCCGCCCCTGTGCATGCGAAGCAGACTTCGGGTCGCAAAGAACCGAGACCGGCGGGCAGAAGGGAGGCGTCAAGCCCATGACGGCGATGGGGGATCATGAAAGGGGAGGAACGGCCAGCCTGGATCAGCTGCGTCCCCTGGAGCGCACAGTGCTTTCCTTCATTTGGCGCAGGTTCGCCGGGAGGCCATTTAGCGACGACCATTTGCGCACGCTGATCATTCCGCGTTTGAGCGGCGCGGAGGTGCAGCTTGGGGTGCTGCTCTTACGGAGGCGGGGATGGATTAAGGCGGCAAGCAAAGGATGGAACGAGTGGGAGTACTGCATTCCGTTTCATAAGCTCGGATTCCTTCAATCGTCGTTTGGCGGTTTGCAGGCAGTTCCGTCCGCGGGAGAACCTTCCAAGCTGCTGCAGGAAGGAAGAGCCGGCATATCGCTTGATGTATTCAATACGCTGGTATATGCGGAGAAAACCTCTTTGGCCGTTACTTCCCGTGGCGTGCTGCACAAAAAGCATATCCGGCGGCTGGAGGAGATCGCAGCCCTTTCTCCAAACGATTTGGATCCAGCAGTGCTCCGGTTCACTCAGCATGAAGCGTATCCGCCTCAAATAGCGCTTATTCTTGACCTGCTCCAGTCTCTCGGGCTTGCCGCCATCCAGTCTCTCGGGCTTGCCGCCATCCAGCGGCACGGGCTGATCATTGATCGCCGGGCTCTTGGAGAATGGCTGGAGCTTTCGCGCGAAGCGATGGATAACAGGATCCTCTTCATTCTTATGGAGCGCTGCACTCCGGAGAATCCGGCCTACCAGCATTTCGTCTGGCGTCTGTGCGATCCGTCCTTGACTTGCGGGCGGTGGATCGATCCGGGCCTGCTGCTGTCGGACAGCCATGACGGCAGTCAGAAGGAAGATGGTGCCGGCACCATTAGCCGTTTACACGCCGGGGAAGCCTTCCCATGGCTTCGTTTGCTGGCAGGCTGCGGGTACATCGACCTCGGAGAGAATGATGACGGAAGGATCGTGTTTCGATGGCGCATGACGCCGCTCCCTGCGTTATTCGGAGGTTTCGCAAACAGCGAAGCAGGAAGCGGCCGGTTGTATATTCAGCCCGATTTCGATATCCTGATCCCGCCCGACGTTCCTTATACGCTTAGATTTCAGGCTGCGCTGTTTACGGAACGGTTATCGGATGACGTCATGTCCGTTTATCGGCTGACCCGCGACTCGGTCATGGAGGCCGCAAGGGCAGGCATCGGCCCGGAGCAGATCATCCAACTGCTCGAGAAAGGGGCGGCGGCCGGATTCCCTGACCATGTCCGGACCGCGATCGTCCAGTGGGGCATGGGAGCGGACGATTCGGAAAACCGCCCGGGCCACCGGCTTCAGCTGGGTAACGCGGACCTTGCCGATGGTGCCGATGGTGGGAGCAGTCGATATCCGCTGCCTTGGTCCCTTGATTCCGCAGCGGCTGTGATCACGGAGCGGGCTGGCAGCATTGGCGAAGCGGAGAACGAGCCTGACGAGGTGGATGAGCGGTTGCCGGATATTCGCTCTCTGCTCCCGGATTTGACGCGGATTCCTGCCATGTGGACGAAGGATTGGCGGGCTTACCACAGCTCGACGGCCAAGCAAATGATGGAGCAGGCGCTCGCTTTATCCGTAAAACTGGAAATTTCGATCAACGGCAGACGAATGGAATTCATTCCGCGCGAGCTGGGGCGAAACCCCTGGACAATAACAGGCGCCCTGTTTCCCCCTGGCGCTGACGGCCCGGAGTCGATCGTGCAGCTTAGCGAAGGACAATGGAGAGAAATGCGCTTGCTTATCCCTGGAAGCGTATGAATTCCCCCTTCTTAAGAGACGCACGTTATGCTATGATGGAAGAGTCCACGAATGCACAAGCAAGGGACGAATCTAATAGAGAAGCGGGATGAGTTCATGAGCGTATCGGAAATAAACACGATCGATATGGCCGAGGTGCTCACCTATGCCTACGAGATCGGCGATATGATTAATGCTTCCGTCGAAGTGGCGGATTACTTATATTGGAAGCAGGCGGTTGAGCGAGACCCGGCCATCCAGAGCCTGATCAAGAAGCTGGAAGCCAAGAAGGAGCTGTTCGAGGAGACGCAGCGGTTCGGTCACTTCCATCCGAACTACCATTCGGCGAAGGATGAGGTCAGCAAGGTGGAGGCGGAGCTGGAAGCCTTTGAGCCGGTCGCCCGGTTCAAACAGGCGGAGAAGAATCTGGATGATCTTCTGCACTCAATGTCCGAGCGAATTGCCTTCTCGGTTTCGAGCAGCATCAAGGTCCCTAGCAACGATCCTCTTCCGAAGAAGGGCTGCGGCAGCGGCGGCGCCTGCCAGTGCGGCTAAAGCGCTGCGAGCCGATAAGAGAATGAAAGCGAGGCGAGGACCTTAGGATGTTGGCGGAACGTACCGGTTTTATTATATGGGTCAGCGATGTCAAGGCAGCGAGGAATCTGGAGAAGTACGGCAGCGTGCATTATATTTCACGCCGGATGCATTACGTTGTGATGTACGTCAACGCGGACCGTGCCGAGGAAACGATGAAGAATATCCGGAGATTATCTTACGTACGTAAGATCGAGCGCTCTTACCGGAACGAGATAAAGACGGAATATAACAGCAAAGGTCCTGACAAGGCGAAGTTCTACGGTCCATAGACCGGAGACGAAGCTTGCAGGCGCAGTTTGAGGACAGAAACGACATAAGGCAACCACTGGTTGCAACAGCAGCGGATTAGCGGCCCTCCGGGGCCGTTTTTTTTATTGCGGCTTTAGCCAGTTGAGCTCGCGAAGCGTGCGAAACAAAAAACCACCCGCTATGCGGGTGGAGAGATCGAGGTTTGACCAACAAGACCATT
>NZ_JAGGKI010000018.1 GCF_017873605.1 Paenibacillus lactis | reverse complement strand
GGGGGTAGCCCCCTCATATTTTTCTTAACTTAGTTACTTTGGAAATACAGAGAAACCCTGATCCTTTAAAAGGACAGGGTTTCTCGACAATCTGACCGTCATGTTTTTATGACGGTGTTTTTTTCATTTTGACGTAAAGAATTATGATTGTAATCGCTGTAATAGTCGGGGTATTTGTAGTCTAAAAATTATAGAAGATGTTACGCTAACGGAGACGACAGTTCAATAATGAACAAGAAGCCCGCTGGCTTTATTCAACTAACGGGCAGGTTAGTTTAGTGATAAACGTACTTCCCCCCCCAAAAAAAGTGTGTGGTAAACTATTCGAAACACGACACTTCTGGGGGTGAAAAAACTGTGGGAGACATACAAGCAGAACGAATTGCAAGCGATTTTCTTCTTGAAAAAGTAAAAACATCATACCAGATCATAGGGAAAGGCTTCGTAAATCAGGTTTTCGTAGTCGAAACAGAGAGTCGTAAAGTCGTTGTTCGCATGAACGACTCAGGTACATATCCAAGCTATGTGAAAGAAAAATGGTGTATTGAACAAGCTGCCGCAATTGGCATTCCCGGACCTGAGGTGTTGTCCATTGGCATAATTGATAGAACCGCATATATGATTCAAGCTTTCGTTGATGGAGACAATGGAGTAGATAGTAAGGTTAATAAGTCCGATGTTTGGAGGCAGCTTGGCAAATATGCGAAACTTATTCATTCGATCCCAGTGAAGGGATATGGGGAAAATCTGATTGATCCAGTCCATGGTGAGTTTCATTCACCCTCTCACGCAGGATCGGACGGCAGTTGGCTAGGATATGTGCAGTATAATATCAATAGTTTGACGGAGAATGATCAGTTGATTGAGCTTGGAGTAATCAATCAAATAAAATCGCAGAGAGTGCGAAAACTGTTTGAAAATTTGAAAAAAGAAACGTTCCGCTTCGGTTTAACCCATGGAGATATTTCATTGAAGAATACGATAGTCAATCAGACGGGACAAGTAATATTATTGGATTGGGGCAATGCAGAAGTAAGAACGGTACCGCATGGAGAAATTATTTGGTTGATGCGGTGCCATATCCTAGACGGAAATCCGAGTATAGAAGAATTCAAAGCATTTTTAGACGGGTATGGAATAAGTGTAGAAAACCTAACTGAAATGAAACATTTGCTGCTATTAAGCGCGTTTGATAACCTCAGATGGGCCATTGATCGAAATCCGGACCAAATCGAATCCTATGCTGCGTTCGCTAAAAAAGTTGTTGATATGATTATGGACTAGCAGAGATTGAGCAATGTTTTTGATAATTGAGCGAAATACGGGATATTTACCAGTGCAATTGAAATATCATTCCTTGGAAGATTAAAACGTGAGAAGAAAAATGTAATCATTTATAAAACACCCGAAAATACCCTGATGCTTAATGGCAATCAGGGTCACTTTTACAAGGTTAATAATTATCGGTGAACCCAATGTCCGTTCAGGGAAGCTGATCTGGTTGAACGCAAACAATTATGTTTCCGAGAGGAAAGACAAGCATTTGTACCGATTGCCATAAAACGATTTTGTAGGACTTTCTGTCTGGTGGAGTGCTTTTTTGATAGCATAGACGAAAAGAATCATTTTTCCGGGAAGTTTGATGAAATGGGTATACGACCTCTGTTGAATATAATACGATCAGTCTTATTACGTAACGAGTTCGAATTTACGACAACGGAGGGAAACGCTTTGAAGTACATTAGGACGATTATGATGATAGTAGGCGGCATCTGCTTGTTGGGCATTGGCTGTACCGTTCAGAACCAAGAATCGGAGATAAACTTAAGCGAACTTAAACAATCCGATAACAATATTCGCGTACCACATAATGACCGACTACATATGTCTACTGATCAGAGGTGGGTTAAGGAAGAAGGGCATCAGTCTGATCTGATTCGGCTTCAATGGACGGCGGAAAGGGCTAAGCCTGCAATCGTTTGGCTCGACGAGAAGGGAATGAACAAAACGGCGATCATTTCGCATGACAAGGCTAACAATCCGGAGCAACAAGACCATAAGCATATCTCATTCGAGACGACGATGTCGCCAACGGGTGAATATCCGAACCAACTGTTTACCCGGTTTGAAATTCCCTACGATACTGACGTTAGCGAGATTCGTACACATTCTTCCAACTTCAATGTAATGAGCGGCATACTGCGAGTCGCAGGGGAAAGAGGGACTAACCGGGATATCCAGTTCAGTGTAGCCGGCAAGGAAAATGAGACGATAACGAGATGGGCCCTTCGGGCAGATAGTTCCGAAGAACCGGGGGACAATTCCGGAGCCGACATGCAATTCGTTCGTTTTGACGATGACGGCAAAGTCGTTGATTCCCCGCTAACCATAAAGCGCAGCAGCGGTAATGTCGGTTTAGGAACGAATGACCCCGATACCAAGCTAGATATAAACGGGGGTATGCTTCGAATCCGAGACAAATATACGCCAGCTTCATCCACAGATGCCTGTAGTCAGGGTCAGATAGCATGGGACGACGATTATGTATATGTTTGCGTTACCGAAAACAAGTGGAAAAGAACAGGGCTCTCCTCGTGGTAACCATGAATAGGGAAGAGTTAGACTTAATGACTGGGAAGAAAGGTAATGTAATCAAGGAGTTCAAGCGCGAGGTTTCGATGGTGGATTTCCTCAGCGAGGTTATTTCAAGAAGGGCAAGAACATGTTCCTTAATGAAACTTTGGAGGTTCAGACTTCATCGTATCGTTAAGGTGGGTCACAAAAACACCTTCGTATATAGCAGTTGCCGCTAACGGTACAAAACCAAGGACCGAAGTCGTGTTGATGACAATAGCTTCTTCAAAATGAAAGACATGGGATAAGGGGGTTAGCGTCGGGAGACAAGAACATGATACATTGAAAGTCGCTATTTTAGCGGCTTTTTTGTTTTATCGGCAACTAAGGTTTCCTTCATGAAACTAAGTCACTTAATTGAAATTGACATACCCCAAAGTGCGTACTTTTCAAGTATGTCAATTGAATTTATACTGAGTCAGAAATAACGAAAGGGGGAAATAAATTGGAATATCGGATCAAAATAGAGGATAGCAGCCTGCGACTTGGGACGCGAATGGATATCGAGACTACGACGTTTCGTGCTGTAGACTTTCAAAAGAAACAGCAATGGGAACTCCCTGTTGGTGTGTACCGCGCGAAAGATATCGTCCGCGAAACAAGTGCCTTACTCGAGGCGGTTTGCTCACAGCTTGGGGACTCTGCAGCCGCTGAGTCACTGCTAAGGAATCTCCAATCCAGCTTAGGAGTTTCCGGAAGAGAAGCCGTTCTGCCGTTGGCCTTGATCGCCTCGGAAGATGAAACGAAACTCCCGTTCCTCGATCAGGCGCAAAAAATCGGAAACACATTGTCAAACTGGGCTCGAGAATATTATTTAGAGAAGTCGGCTTGGTTGATGTACGGAGAAAAAGCCTTACTCCAGCTTGTTCATAGAAGCCAGTGTGACAATCATCGGTGGACGCCAGAGGTGGTGAGCATTTTAATGGGGCCTAAGGGCAGCCCCGAAATCATGCAGTTGTTTAATGAGTATCTGCACCAACTTATCCTCCTGAGAGATGCGTTGATGCCTTTTGAAAACTGGGAGGAAGTTCCTATTATGATCGTGGAGGGGGATCAAGCGAAGGGACTTCGATTTATCGAGCCGGCGCGGAATCGCTTCCTCACAGAACTGTTGGTCAAACAAATGCCACACAAAGAGGTTGTACGCTTCGCGCAAAGTTTCCTAAGCCCTGAACTCTCCATGATTGGATACGGATTTCAATACCGTCTCGGGATGGTGCTGCCTGCCGCAATTGGAAAACCAATTACCGCACAAAAAGCTTACTTTGCTGGCATCCCGCTCATCTATTGCCGTATGAGAAGGCCGGGGGGGCTGACTCCGTTGTCTTCGATTATGCTGAGGGGGATTACTACTCAGTTACCCGCAGTTGGATAAGTTCCCGTACATCAGAGCAACAGAATAACAATGAAGCAAGTTTCCAAAACGAAATAGATATCGTACCCGAAGCCAATGAACAAGGTCGGGTTGTATTAAATCTGAGATTGTCGGATGGGAATTACGATTATTGTGTGGATGTTGGGCAGGCGATGCGAGGACACCGATATATGTATCGTCCTGAGCAAATCCACGTATCCGCGGAAAGTACAGCCTGGCCGGCCCGTTCCGCATGGATCGAACACTCTGCTTCGGATATCTTGGGGGTGACAGGACTCGCGGCGTTTGATGAAGACGGCGTTCACTACATTTCGGTTGGAGGCAATCCGCTTGTTGTGTGGGCGCTGCTTGGCAAACTGTTTCCGCTCAATGTGGTTGTAATCATTGACGAACAAGCCGATGAGGTGGAGGCGCCGCATCTGGCAAGTAGTAAATTAAGAGGGGTAATTCTGTTGAATGGAAGCTATTCTCGTCAAGTTGTTAACCGTTAACCTCATGCTCTTGTGTTCCGGATGGCAGTTCGTCGTCCGGAAATAACCGCATATATTCTGTCCCAAAGTCGCGAAGCTGGACTAATATAACCATGAGCGCCTCTCCCAATTGGGTTAGCGAATATTCGACCTTTGGCGGAACTACCGCATACACTTTCCGGGCGATTAATCCGTCGTTTTCCAAGTCTCTTAACTGCACCGTCAGCATTTTTTGCGTAGCTCCGGGCATCAGCTTCTGAAGTTCGTTGAACCGGTAGGTTTGTTTCGATAAATGACTTAAAATCAAAGGCTTCCATTTTCCGCTTATTAATCCGAGAGTGATTTCGGAGGTACAAAGAAAAACGCTATTGCGGTATTCGATCATATTCAATACCCCTTTTTTTGTAATTAAAATAGACTAATCTCCCCCGTTTAATAGGGATATTGTCAAACCGAGCCCATCGTTTCAAGTATGAAACCCATGCTCAAAAGGAGTAACCAGAGCCGCTCCTGTCGAAATATTATCATGAAAGAATGGAAGGGGGCATATTCGATTAGCGATACCATACGGTTGGCAACTGCGGAAGATGCTGCGACGGTAAGGGATATCCTTTTCCGTGCCTACGAACCGATTCGGAAGTTGGAACTGAAATGGCCAGCCGCCAACGCCACGGCAGAACTCGCCGCGTCCAATATCCAGCGCAATGAATGCTATGTCTTGGAGCAGGACGGTGAAATCGCGGCGACGCTCACCTATTCGCTGGAAGGAGAGGTTCGGGACGTGACGGCCCTGCCTTTTATAAAATGGTTTGCGGTGGATCCCTTGCTCCAAGCGAGGGAACTTGGGTCGTAGTTAATGGATTGGGTCGAACGGTCCGTCCTTCTTGACGACATCGAGCACCTGCGGTTACTTTAGCGACAGCCGCGCGGCATCCCTGGCTGGCTGACATGTATCGGCGGAACGGTTATGCTTCAATACTGGACTTCGACCCCAAGAACGGCGACGGCGTAATGCATCTTATGCGAAAAATACTGGATCCTGCACCGTATGAGGTATACATCATGGAACATCCCGAGGATCTTGCTTCCATTCATGATATCGACCCTGCCCGGTTCTTGAGGGCGGGTCTTCTTATAAGCAAGGGATTAAAGAGTTTCAGGGCTTTTAAGTAGACATAATGAAGTCGTTACGAATTGGCCAAACTTTCGAGAAAAATATCAGGATGGCTTCATAATTGGATAAAGGCGTTGCTGCAGAAAGATATTTATAATACAGATGAGAATCTCAATTGAACATAAGGAACCTGATTACTAGGGCCTTTATTTTTCATAAGGCGCTTTGTAGCAGCAAGGATCCGGGCAGTTCGATCCGGTATCCTTTTACAAGACTTTCTCCGTTGTAGATATCCGTGTCATACGCCCGCTCAAAGCCGAGCCGCTCATATAGCTTCACCGCAGAGGCCATCATGTCGGAAGTATGGAGATTCAGCGTGGTTGCGCCAAGCTGGATCGATCTGCGGGCAGCCTCTTGAATCAACAGCGTGGCGATCCCGCGCCCCCGGAAACCCGGAGATACGGCAAGTAGGCGGATAATAGGCGAGTGAATCCCCATCTCCGGTTTTCCGTAAGCGGCCTCCGAAGAGAGGAAGAGCTGCACACTGCCAACGATTTCCCCGCCAAGCTCGGCGACGATCCGGGCATGCGGCGCATGGCTGTAAGCCGAATTCCTAATGGAATCCCGATAATCCTTCCATCGCTCCGCAGACAGATCGAAGGCATACTGCTGATAGGATTCCAGCATCACAGCCGCAACAGCCTCGCGTTCCCACTCATGTGCATCCCGTACGATCACTTCTTGGATTGAATTCAACGCTACCACTCCTTTTTTTGGTCATTTAAACTTCAGAGGATACGGCCATATCCTGAAAAGGTGAGATTAGTATAGCAGTTTATTCCAATTAAACAAATGGGAAAACAAGAATATTAATACTATCATTAAAAAAATCTATAAGCATATTTGGATTGACAATAATTTTCCAACTGCCTAAGATAAGGATAATTTATAAGGTAAATTGCAGTCTTAAAACCATCTATATTCATAGGTATAATGCGTATAATTATGGTCCCGGAGGTGTTAGCTTGAACATCGAAAATATCGAGGCTTTTGTCTACATCAACCACTACGGCAGCTTCAACAAGGCGGCAGACGTTCTGTTTCTATCCCAGCCGACGGTAACTGCGCGCATCCAGTCGCTGGAGAGGGAACTCGACTGCAGGCTGTTCGACCGTTTGGGCAAACAGATTCATCTGACCGACAAAGGCAAACAATTCCTTCCCTATGCCCAGCAGATCCTCCAAACCTTCCAAAAAGGGAAACACCATCTTCAATCCAAAGCGTCCATGCCCAATGAGCTCAGAATCGGAAGCACGGTTTCGGTATCCAATTACTTAATGCCCTATCTGCTCATAGTGCTCAACCGTCGGTTTCCCGAGATGAACTTCAAGCTGACGACCGGCCCCACGGAAGAGCTGGCCGGCAAGATAACGTCCAAGGACATCGATCTGGCCTTCGTCCGCAAGCTGATGAATCCGGCGTTTCAATCCTATCCGTTCTTTGAAGATCCCATCCGCCTCTATGTATATAAGGATCATCCACTTGCTGCTGCCGGGAGAGCCTCCATTCGGGATATCCGGCACGAGACGCTGGTCTTCTTCGAATGCGGTTCGCTGGATTGGCTGAGGATTCACCGGGTATTCGAGAGTCTGGAACAGCCGCCGAATATCGTGTTTCAGGTCGATAATTCCGAGACGGCGAAGAAGCTTGTGCTGGGGCGGGCAGGCATCTGCTTTCTTCCGGGTCTATGCGCTCAGCAGGAGGTAGCCGAGGGAAGCCTGATTCCCGTTGATATTGCCGAGACGGCAGGCATTTCCCTGCAGACCCATCTCATCTCCTTGAACGGGCACAACAATGGGTTTCTGGATTCTTTGCTGGAGCTCGGCCGCGAATTGTCCTATTGATGAAATGCATGGATGAATAGAAAAACTCTATTAGACGCGTTTCCAAAATCGCGGTAAAGTTAGTGACAACATAATTCTTACTAAATCTATAGGAATTATTAATTTATGAATCGGGACAAGATTGAAGGGGGATGAGGTCGTGAAGAAATCAATCGTGGCAGCCGTTGTAATCGCATTGGCAGGGGTGATCGCCGGATGCGGAACAGGCACGAAGAGTGGAGAGGCGCAAAAAGATAGCACGGCGAACGCTGCGGAAGGAAAAGTAACGAAGATTGTTGTCGGCACGGGCACGGCCTTTCCAAGGATCTGCTTTATTGACGAGAACGGAAAGCTGACCGGCTTTGACGTTGAACTGGTACGGGAGATTGATCAACGTTTGCCGGAGTATGAGTTCGAGCTGCAGACCCAGGAGTTTTCCAATCTGCTGCTGAGCCTGGAAACGAAGAAAATTGATTTTGTAGCTCACCAGATGGAGAAGAATCCGGAGCGAACAGAAAAGTACCTGTTCAATAAAGAGCCTTACGCCTACTGGCGGAATAAGATCATCGTCGCCAAGGAGAACGACTCCATTCAATCGCTGAATGATTTGAAGGGCAAAAAGGTACTGACCGGTGCAACCAGTGCGGCTGCTCAGATTCTGGAGAACTACAACAAGGACAATAACGATGCGATCAACATTGTCTATCAGAACGGCGCGGCGAATGATACCGTGAGCCAGATTACGACGGGCCGGGTGGATGCAACCGTCGGGGCGGACTTTACGCTGCCACTGATCGACCCGCAAGGAAAGCTGAAAACAACGGGCGACCACCTGTCGGAGGCCGACATCCTGTTCGTATTCCGCAAGGATGACCCGGACAGCCAGAAGCTGTCGGATGCGGTTGACGATGCGATCAAGGAGCTGAAATCGGATGGAACGCTGACCAAGCTGAGCAAGGAATGGCTGGGCGACGACTTCACCTCGTCGAATCCATGATGAGATTAACCTAGTAGAAGGGAGAAGGGGTCCATGGGTGCACCGTTCGATTACTCGTATGTATTTAGCTTTCTGCCCAAGCTCTTGTCGACGTTAGGCGTCACGATGCTGATCGTGGCAGGCTCTCTGCTGGTGGGAATCGTCGCCGGATTTCTGGTTGCCCTTCCCCGTCTCTACCGGATCCCGGTGCTGAACGCATTCTCCATGGTGTACATTTCGTTCTTCAGGGGAACGCCGATTCTGATCCAGCTCTTCTTGTTCTATTATGGTCTGCCGGAGATCCTTAAGCTGGTTCATATCGACCTGTCCCGGGCGCCTGTCATGGTATTCGTGATCCTGACTTACGGGCTTCATACCGGAGCCTTCATGTCGGAGATGATCCGGGCTTCGGTAACCGCGGTGGACAGAGGCCAGGTAGAGGCGGCGTACGCCATGGGGATGAAGGGACATCAAGCCTTCCTTCGGATCGTCCTCCCTCAAGCGCTCGCGATCGCGGTTCCGGTATTTTCGAATATGGTGATTGCCCTGCTGAAGGATACTTCCTTGGCGTTTACCCTCGGGCTCATGGAGATGACGGGAAAAGCGCAAACCCTGGGCAATATCACCCAGCATTTTATCGAAGCTTATCTGGCGCTGGCTTTCATCTATCTTGTCATCAGCTTCACGCTTGAGAAACTGCTGCTGCGTGCGGAGCGGCGCCTGATGCGCCACGAGGTTCCGGAGTCGGCGGCGCGCAAGAGATTCCGTGTGCAAGAGAAATTATCCTACCGCCGTATCATCGCCGGAATAAGACCTGAAAAAGGAGGCGCGGAGCTGTGAAAATCGATCCATCCTTCATATGGGCGGCATTTGTAAACTTGATGTCCGCGATCCCGACAACGCTGTTGATCACCGCCGTATCGGTCACGGCCGGATTTATGATCGGGCTTATCGCCGCATTTGCCCGGATCTATAAGGTGCCTGTGCTCAGCCAGATCGCTACTGCCTACGTGACTTTTATCCGGGGCACTCCCATGCTGACGCATCTGCTGCTGATCTATTTCGGCCTGCCGGTGCTGGTGGATGCGCTGTCCGCCCAGATGGGCTGGGGCTTTAAGTCATCCTCCATCCCGATGATCTGGTTTGCGTTCATATCATTCTCGATTACGGCAGGCGCGTATATGTCCGAAGTGATCCGTTCCGGCCTGCTCGCGGTCAACCGGGGACAGCTGGAGGCAGCCTATTCGATCGGCATGACGACGTGGCAAGCGCTGCGGAGGATCGTATTCCCCCAAGCCTTGGCGGTCAGCCTGCCAAACCTCTCCAATTCGGTGATCGGCATGCTTCATGGCTCGACCTTGGCATTTACCGTGTCGGTTGTGGACATTAACGCGCAGGCGCAGATCGTGGCTTCGACCAACTGGAAGTTCTTCGAATCGTACTTGGCGGCGGCAGCTATTTTCTGGGGGCTTACGCTTCTCATCGAAAGACTGACCGCGATCATCGAGAGACGAATCAATCTCTACAATCGGGGGGGCGTCGCATGATTCAACTGACCGATATTTCAAAGTCATACGGCAAGAACGTTGTGCTGAAATCCATTGATCTGACGGTAAACAAAGGGGAAGTGGTGGTCATTCTGGGGCCGAGCGGTTCCGGCAAAACCACGCTGCTGCGCTGCGTGAATTATCTCGAAAAGCCGAATGGCGGCGAGATTGCTATCGGCGATTACCGTGTCCAGTGCAAGCGCGCCACCAAGAAGGAGATTCATGAACTACGCCAGAGATCGGCCATGGTGTTTCAGCAGTACAATCTGTTCAAGCATAAGACGGCGATCGAGAACGTGATGGAAGGCCTGGTCGTCGTCAAAAAAATGCCAAAGGCAGAGGCAAGGCTGAAGAGCATTGCCTTGCTCGAAAAGGTGGGTCTGGCCGATAAGCTGGATGCCTACCCGAGTCAGCTCTCGGGCGGACAGCAGCAGCGGGTGGGCATTGCCAGGGCGCTCGCCCTGGAGCCGGAGGTGATCCTGTTCGATGAGCCGACGTCGGCGCTCGACCCGGAGCTTGTGGGCGAGGTGCTAGCGGTCATTCGCAAAATCGCGAAGGAGGGGATCACCATGATCGTGGTAACGCATGAGATGGGCTTCGCGAGGGATGTGGCGAACCACGTCGTGTTCATGGACGAAGGCGTGATCGTGGAGCAGGGCCCCCCGTCCGAGCTGTTCCACAATCCGCGGGAAGAACGGACCAAGCAGTTCCTGAAGCGGATCACGCCCGAGCTTAACTATAGCATTTAGGAGGCCAACCAATATGGGGATTACCATAAGCGTGCTTGACCAAAGTCCAATATATCCCGGGGAAACGGCAGCGGAGGCGTTCGCGCACACCGTGCTGCTTGCCCAAAAGTCGGAGGAGCTCGGCTTCCGGCGCTTCTGGGTATCCGAGCATCACGATTCGGACCATGTGGCGGGCTCTTCGCCGGAGGTGCTCATCTCTTACCTGTTAGCCAAAACCCAAACCATCCGCGTGGGGTCCGGCGGCGTCATGCTGCAGCATTACAGTCCCTACAAGGTAGCGGAGAATTTCAACGTGCTGGCCGCGCTCGCGCCGGGACGCGTGGATCTGGGCATCGGGCGCGCCCCGGGCGGTTTGCCGCGCAGCACGCAGGCGCTGCAGCGGGGCGTGCAGGAGAACGCGTCGTTAACGGATAAAATCGTCGAGCTTCGCCAATTTGTTCATAACACGCTGGAGGAAGATCATCCGCTCGCCGGGCTTCGCGCCGCTCCGCTGCCGGAGACCGCGCCTGAGCTGTACGTCCTGGGTGCCAGCGCCGGCAGCGCGGAAATTGCGGCCGGACTCGGTCTGCCCTATGTGTTCTCCCTCTTCATCAACGGGGATGAATCCGCAGCGCTGGAGGCCATTCGCGTTTACAGGAGCACGTTTGACTACTCCCATGGCAGGGAACCGGAGATTCTTGTCGCCCTGTCCGTGATCGTGGCCGATTCGGCGGAGGAGGCGGCGGAGCTGGCAGGATCGCTGAAGCTGGTGAAGATTCATCTGGCCAGCGGCCGGACGCTGACGCTGGGGACGAGGGAACAGGCCGAAGAATTCGGTCGCCAGGCAGGCGAGCCGTACACGATTGAGGAACAGGAGCCGTTCATCACCAAAGGGACGAAGGAAACCGTGCGCGAGCAGCTGCTCCGACTTCAGCAGGCTTCGGGCGTCGACGAGATTATCGTCACCAGCAATATCCAGCCCTTTGCCAAGCGAATCCGCTCATTCGAGCTGCTGAGCGAGGCGTTGGCTGAGGTTCCTGCCGAGGCGTAATGGAGCTGGCCATAGATCCGTGACTGTTTAGGAGGTTTTACGAATGCCTAGCCAAGTTCTATCCACGAATATAGACATCCATCGATTTATTGAAATTCGGCGCCATCTGCACCGGTACCCGGAGCTGTCGAACGAGGAGTTTGGGACGACGCAGCTGATCCGGGGCTGGCTTGAGGAAGCCGGGATACGGGTCGCGGAGTATCCGCTGGCCACAGGCGTAATCGCCGAAGTCGGCGGATTTCAAGAGGGTCCGATCATAGCGCTGCGAGCGGACATCGACGCCCTGCCGGTCCAGGAAGAAACGGGACTCCCGTACGCCTCGACGATTCCCGGCAAAATGCATGCCTGCGGGCACGATTTTCATACGGCTGCCTTGATCGGGACGGCGTATGCGCTGAAGCAGCGGGAGCAGGAGCTGAGAGGAACCGTCCGGCTGATCTTTCAGCCGGCGGAAGAGAAGGCCAAGGGCGCAAAGCAGGTGATCGACAGCGGGGCGCTCGAAGGCGTGCAGGCGATCTTCGGCATGCATAACAAGCCGGACCTGCCTGTTGGGACTATTGGCATTAAGGAAGGTCCGCTGATGGCCGCCGCCGACGGCTTCGTGGTTGAAGTGGCGGGGAAGAGGTCCCATGCGGCCGTACCCGAAGCGGGCCTTGACCCGATCGTGACCGCGTCGCATATCATTACGGCCCTCCAGTCCATTGTAAGCCGCAATGTGAGCCCCTTGAAGAGTGCCGTCATCAGCGTGACGAAGCTGCATAGCGGAACCGCGTGGAACGTGATTCCGGATAAAGCGCTGCTGGAAGGGACCATCCGCACCTTTGATGACGACGTCAGGCAGCAGGTGCTTGAACGATTCAGCCAGGTGGTTCAAGGCGTGGCGGCAGCTTTCGGAACGAAGGCTGCCGTGCGCTGGATCGAGGGACCGCCGCCGGTCCATAACGACCGCAAGCTGGCGGAGCTCGGTTATGCCGCTGCTGACGAAGCAGGATATGAAGCGGTGTTACCGGTTCCTTCGCCGGCCGGGGAGGATTTTGCGGTGTACCAGCGCGAGGTTCCCGGGTTGTTTGTCTTCATGGGAACGGCGGGCACGCAGGAGTGGCACCATCCGGCTTTTGATCTGGATGAGCGGGCGATTCCGGTCAGCATCGATTTCTTCACGAGGCTGGCGGAGCGGGCGCTCCGGCATTACCATGCCGGCGGGGAGACTTCGCGATAAAGAGTTCTTTTGTTACTGCCGTTCGAAAGCTTTGTTCCTATTTCATGCATTGCCATGAAGAGGCCTTGAACACGGACTGTAGCGTTATGCGAAGGGCAGTTCCTTGTTATTTCTAACGGACAGGTCATTATCGAGTTTGTATTGGAGGAGATCGAATGAACAAATTCCCTATTGAAGCCTTTGTCAATACGCATGATCAACTGCTGGCCGCCGTCGCCGGCCTTAGCGAGGATCAGCTCCAATGGAAGCAGGCACCGCACATATGGAGCGTACAGGAGGTGCTCTCTCATCTGGTGGATCACAGCATCGTGATCTCGTTCCGAATCCGGGACATTCTGGCCGGAACGACGGCACAGCTGCCCGCGTTTAATCAGGATGCCTGGGTCAGCGGCCAATATTCGAACGAAGGCAGAGCCGCGGATATTTTGGAAGCATTCCGGGCGCTGCTGCACTATAACAGCTTGTTGCTTCGTCGTTTGAGCGCGGCCGATGCGGCCAAAACCGGCATCAATTTCAAAGGGGAGACCGTCAGCGTCTCGGATATCGTCAACGGTTTTACCCGTCACATACAGAATCATCTCGGGCAGATCGAACGCATTAAACTGGCTGCCGCCCCCGTGTGAGGCGATGGCGCTAAGATCGATAAGGAGGAATGGAACATGGCAAAGCAAAGACAATTGAAATTGGGGGCGCTCCTGCACGGTGTGGGCGGAGGAACCTCCATGTGGCGGCATCCGGATGCGCAGCCCGACGCAAGCGTTAATTTTGGTTTGTATAAGCAGTGGGTTCAGAAAGCCGAAGAGGGCAAGTTCGACCTGATCTTCATCGCGGACGGCTTGTATATCAACGAAAAATCGATACCGCATTTTCTGAACCGCTTTGAGCCGATCACCATTCTGAGCGCCCTGGCCGCCGTCAGCAAAAACATCGGTCTTGTCGGTACGCTGTCCACCTCGTACAGCGAGCCGTTCACCGTGGCCCGGCAGTTCGCGTCGCTTGACAAGATCAGCGACGGACGCGCAGGCTGGAATATCGTTACCTCTCCGCTGGAGGGCTCTGCGCTGAATTACGGCAAGAAGGAGCATCCGGAGCATGATAAGCGATACCGGATCGCAACGGAGTATTTGGAGGTTGTCCGGGGACTGTGGGATTCTTGGGAGGACGATGCCTTTGTGCGGAACAAGGAGACGGGCGTATTCTTCGATCCGGAGAAAATGCACGTGCTGAATCACGAAGGCGAGTTCTTCTCCGTGAAGGGGCCGCTGAACATCGCCCGTTCCAAGCAGGGGCAGCCGGTCATCTTTCAAGCTGGAGCGTCCGAGGTCGGCAAGAACTATGCCTCCAAGGAAGCCGATGCGGTATTCACCGGACATGAGGCTGTGGAGGATGCGGCAGCCTTTTATCAGGACGTGAAGGCGCGGGCGGCGGGATTCGGCCGGAATCCGGATGAAGTGCTGATCTTTCCCGGCATTAGCCCGATCATCGGCGGCACGCCGGAGGAGGCCGAGCGCAAATATGAGGAGGTGGCCAGCCTGGTGACCATCGAGAATGCCCTGGATTATCTCGGCCGATTCTTCGAGCATCACGATTTCTCCCAGTATCCGCTGGATGAGCCGTTCCCTGAGCTGGGCGACCTGGGCAAGAACAGCTTCCAGAGCGGTACCGACAAAATCAAAAGGGATGCCAAGGAGAAGGGGCTTACTCTTCGGCAAGTGGCGCTGCAGTCGGCCACGCCGCGCGGCGGGTTTATCGGCACGCCGGAGCAGGTGGCAGACAAGATCCAGGCTTGGTTCGAAGCCGGGGCAGCCGACGGCTTCATGATTACCGCAGCGGTGCCGAACGGACTGGAGGATTTTGTGGATCATGTCGTGCCGATTCTTCAGGATAGAGGCATCTACAGAACCGAATACGAGAGCGACACGCTGCGCGGCAATTTGGGTCTGCCCGTGCCCGAGAACCGGTACAGCAAGGCTCAGACAGTCGCTGTCCGTTCCTAAGAGACGACGCGAATGAAGGCTGCTGTAGAGCATGAAGAAATGATGGTTTTTGCGGGGGAGCTTCGTGAAGAGCTCTCCAGGATACGGAGGGACCTTCATCAGTATCCCGAGTTAGTGTACGATGTCTTCCGCACCTCGAAGCTGGTTGCAGATCTCTTAGAGTGTGGGGGAGCAGGCGGCAGCTATAAGCTGGAGCTTCGAGAAGGGATGGCCGTGCTCAATGACGGAGCCGCGCTCCGTCGTATGACGCAAGCCGCAGGGAAGGTGCTGGGTGAGGAGCAAGTGCAGGGGCTCCATCCACCAAGCTCGGCGGGCGAGGATTTCGATTGGTACCAGGATCAGGTCCCTGGTGCCTTTGGATTCATCGGCTGCGGGAATCCGGATCGGGGAATCGTGCATGCGATACACCAGCCCCGATTCGATCCAGATGAGGATGTCCTGGTGCATGGGACGCGAATATGGGTACGCTTAGCCGTACATGACGTTTACGAATAAGGAGGAAGACCATGACAAAAATTGCATTTATAGCAGGGAGCCCGACTCAAGGGTCCCGTTTGTTCGGACTGACGCAATACTTAGAGGACCGCCTGGTCATTGCCGGCTACGAGATCGAATTCGTCTCGGCAGCGGATCTACCGGCTGAGGATTTGCTGCGGGCCGATTTTAACAGTCCGGCCATCAAGCAGGCTATCGCAGCCGTTGAAGGCGCAGCTGCCGTAATCATTGCAAGCCCGGTGTATAAAGCTTCCTATTCGGGAGCGTTGAAGACGATTCTGGATCTCCTTCCCCAAAAAGGCCTGCAGGGCAAGGTTGTGCTCCCCCTTTTTATCGGAGGCACGATCGCGCATTTGCTTGCCGTGGATTATGCCTTGAAGCCGGTGGTCTCCGCACTCGGAGGGACCAACATTCTCAGCGGGGTGTTTGCCGTAGATCAGTGGGTCACCCGCCTGGAACTCGGCGGTTACGACATAACGGAGCAGCTCAGAGGGCGCTTGGATGACGCGCTGAACGAGCTGCAGGCAGAGCTGGCCCGATATTCGGCTGCACCGGCAGAGCGGCCGGGGCAGGTTGTCTGACGCATTGGCCCCCAAGAAACGTGTTCTTGAAATTTTATGATTCGAGAAAAACATGATTTACTGGGCATTTTTATTTTTATATAGAATAATTTGTGTCACCAAAAAATGCATTAAAGCGGCCACATTGTAGGATATTGACTGAAATGTGACTACATTATAGGGTAGCCTAACCCGGGGAAAAATTACCGGACGTCGAGACTTGGTAATCATAAGAGCAGCATACCCACCAGTTGCCGCACTAGATTTTGGTCATGTGATATAATATAAGCCACTAAAATAAGGAGGTGCAGTATGGGGATTTGCAACAACCTCTTGTATCAATAAAAAAATACAGGAGGATTTTATGAATGGAAAAAATTTTACTTGATACAGATATTGGCGGAGATATTGATGATGCGATTTGCCTTGCATATTTATTAAAGGAACCACAATGTGAACTTCTTGGAATAACAACGGTTTGTGGAGAGCCTGAAAAACGGGCGGCAGTTGCAGACGCAATTTGTCGGACCGTAGGCAAAATGATTCCGATCGTGGCGGGCTTGGACACGACATTACAGCCTATTCCCGTATATCCCACGCCGGATGGTGTAAGCGCATTAGAGCATTGGCCGCACAATACTTATGAGAAAGCGGACGCACCAGGTTTTCTGTATCAAAAAATAAAGGAAAACCCACATGAAATTGTGTTAATTGGTATAGGAAATATGACAAATATCGCTACCCTGTTTTGCTCTTATCCAGACGCACAGGGATTGTTAAAAGGGCTTTATGTAATGAACGGCTATTTTGGCGTTGATCCGTTGCCAGAACCTTGCTACAACTGGAACTCATGGGCTGACCCATTGGCTTCAAAGATTGTATTTGCTTCCCATGTAGCCAACCATCAGGCATTTCCGCTGGAAGTTACCGATATGCTTACCATTGATGCCAGACGGGCGAGAACCCTTTTAAGAGCAGATACGGATTTGATGAAAGCTGTTCTTGATTTTGGAAGCGCATGGCTGGAAAGTGCCGGAAAGCTGACCTTACATGACCCTTTAGTAGCTGTTTCTATTTTTCACCCTGATATTTGCAGTTTTGAAAAGGGCACTGTCCGGGTGGAAACGGAAAAGGAAAACAATATGGGAAGTACGATATTTACTCCCGCTCCAAACGGAAATGTGGAGATCGCCAGAACTGTAGATAGGGAGCAGTTTTATCACATTTTAAGCACTACTTTAGACAGCTGAAATTATAACGCTCAGCGTTGAAGTGTCCCACCGCTTGTAGTCTGTCGTGCAAAATCTGCTGGAGCCAAATTGGCTATAAAGAAACCGGACGCATAATGCTGAACACAGCAGTAAGATAGTCTGAAAGTCTGCTGTAATAGAGAGGTGAGCGTCCATGTAACAAGATTATATAACAAAGCTCACTCATCACCTGAACATGTGTAGGAATTGTCGGTGCGAAAAATCCTGACGGCAAAACGAGGTTTTTTTCGGTGAAACATGGAAGCTCTTCGCACAACGATACTCCGCAACTTGAAACAAAACGGAGTCGAGCTGCAGGCTGTTGGGAAAGTTATAAGGATAGCTTACTATCTGATTCCTGCACTACCCCTTAGAAAAGTCGCTATTTTAGCGGCTTTTCGTATTATCAGGTTAGCCAGAATCTTCTGGTTGGCCTTTTTTTGTGGTCGTTTTACGATGGGGGGAACCGGGAGAACATGGCGCTTTAGGGGCAATGACCCCGTCGTGCATTGGTTTCATATTTGGATCGAAGAGTGTTACCGACATATTCAGTAAGGAAGAGTTTTTACTATCATTAAAGGTGGTAACGATTTTCGGCTCGGATGGTTCAACAGATCTAACCAGATCGCAAAATTGGCAAGGTCCTTGGTTTTGAAGGATCTCTTTCTGTTGATGAGTATCATAATCCCGATCAGTCTTTTCGACTTTGCCATTATAAACTCCATTTCTTATATTTATGACAAGTATTGTCACTATTGTCAGATAAGATGCTAATGAAGTCCAAATAATAAATTGGACAATTTCAATTAAAGGGAGATGTTTATATGTCAATGCGCTCAACACCATTTATTATGCTGGATGGACAAGCTGCGGAAGCGATTGAGTTTTACCAGGAAGCGTTGAACTCGAAATTACTGTTCAAAACTACGTACGGAGAAGGCAAGGATGTCGATGGTTTGCCTGATGAAGTGAAAACTCGTATTTCCCATGCTGTGTTGCAAACCGGTGAAAATGATTTGATGGTCGCTGACATCTTTCCGGGGCAATCTATTGTAATCGGAGATCAGGTGAATATTTGCATTACAGCGACGCAACAAAGCGAGATTGAAGAAATGTATAAAAAATTCAGCGAAAAAGGACAAGTTATATTCCCGTTGCAAGAAACTGAATTCAGTCCCTGCTTCGGAATAGTGAAAGATCATTTTAACATTACATTTCAGTTCTTCATGAATGATACAACAAGCAGTTGGAGTTGAATATAAAAGGCCTTTACCGGGGAGGGGAACCGCCCCCATAATGTAGAGACAAATTAAAACACCTTCAACTTTTCCCGGCCGCTCGTTTGGGCGGCCTTAGAGTAGATAAACCAATTTATATACCAAAAAGTAAATTTTAAAGGTGAAGACAATAAATACATTTAAGACTCGCCTGGATTGGGGCTATTGTCTCTGCATCAACTTTTTCATTAAGGAAATTATTTAGCTAACGAACAGGGTAGTTCAATAATTTCTCGAATTCTCTACATATGGAGTTATTTACGAAGTTCGTAGATAAGATGTTATGCGAAACCTCTGTAAGAACAATCACTTGCAGTAACTTGTTCGTAAATTCAACCTATGGATAGCGGGAGGGGAAAGATGATGATAAATCTGCTCTATTATTTAACCTATGCATCCGCGGTGGGAGCCGGCCTCCTGGCTGGCGTATTCTTCGCCTTCTCTGCCTTCGTCATGCAATCACTTGCCAAGCTCCCGGTCGAAAAAGGTATATCCGTCATGCAGAGCATCAATTCGACGATTCTACAATCGTCCTTTATGTTGGTCTTCATGGGCACAACGGTATTGAGTGTCGTATTGGGGATAGCTTCATTTATCAAAATGGGTAGAACTAGCGCAATATACGTAATTGTTGGAAGCCTGCTCATCATCTTCGGAGTATTTATGGTCACGGCTATCTTCAATGTTCCGCTCAACGACACTTTAGCCGCCGCGACTTCTGGTAGCTCGGAGGGGGCTCAGACATGGGGGGAATATTGGGACAGTTGGGTACCGTGGAATCATGTGCGGACAATCGCATCGATTGGGGCACTTATTTCATTTATATGCGCTATTCGCAGGTGGTAAGCTTATCTGTACAAGCTAGTTCAATAATGTTAAGTCATCTCCCTAAGGTAGCTCTAAAGCTTGCCGTTACAGACAGCGGGTGACTGTTGACGGGGGACAAGAACTTGTACCGATAGCCGTAAAAGACAGGAACATAAGCCGATTACCGATTAGATAAGTATCTAACCATGTTCCCATTCATAATGCTAACGGGCAGGATTTTCAATAACTTCGCGAATACTTTAAAATGGATAATTTTCATGAGGGACAAGACCATGGTCCCATTGAAAGTCGCTAAAATAGCGGCTTTTTTGATTTATAGGTACAAGTTCTTGTCCAGAGCCAAGGACAAGAACTTGTACCGATTACCGATTAGATAAGCATTGAACTATTAATTAAATTTATTAAGCTAACAGGCAGGGGAGTTTATTGATTTCGCGAATACTCTACATAGTGAAGTTATTTACAAAGTTCGTAAATAAGACGTTATATGACAGTACGAAGAAATAAGGAGGCAACAAAAATTGATTACTAATAAAGAGTATAAAGAGCAAATCGAGAAGAGATATGGAAAACCCTTGAAAGAAGTGATGTATGAACTAGTAGTAGATCAAAATTTAGACCAGTGGGATGGTTCAAAAGAATTGGGGATTTCGAAAGAATTATTTGTCAAATGGAGAACAGAATTCCGTCTTGGACCTTACCAACGAAGTGCTGATTTAGATGAAAAAAGACAGACTGAAAAAATTGCGCAGTATAAGGAAGAATTAAAGAGTATAGACCTCAACAGGGAGTTTATTTATCAAGATGAAGAATCCCTAAGAGGATTTAAAGAGATTATAGAACGAATGTTGGAATTAGAAAAGCAAAGAGGAATAAAGGACGCCTCTTCAAATCTTTCGATGATTATTCAAACAGGAGTTCTAGAAACAATAATTGATTATATTGCACAATACGAAGAGAAGAAACTAATTAAAAAGTATAATTTTGATTTAGAATGGCTCTTAAAAGACATGTAGGTTGGTTCAGCGCGCCGTCATATAACACCATATTCACGCATCGGGCATACGCCCTCGGTCCGGCAGAGGATTTCGGGGAAGCAGAGGCTGCCGGACACACCTGGCATTCGCCAGGCGTCGTGAATACAAAAACGTTAGCCGAAAGAAATTCTTAGTTTAGGAGGAGTCTATATGAAATTAGAAAAAGTTATAAATAGAATTGTAATACAAAGTGAATATAAGAATTTTGTTGATAAGTATATAGATCATATACTTGCCGAATTTAAAGATAAGATTCATAGCATTTATATGTGTGGCTCGATTCCAAAAGGAACTGCCAAACCTTTCAAGTCAGATGCAGATTTTACTATTGTATGTGTAAATCCCAAAGATATTGATTACGAAAGATTGTCAAATATTAATGACAGTCTTTTGAAAGAATATCCAGTATTAACTAAAATTGATACGACAATTTGCTCGATTGACGATGTATTAAGTAAACCAAATGATTGGGGTTTTTGGGTAAAGATCATTTGTGTTTGCATATATGGTGATGACGTTGGTGAAAAAGTACCACCGATAATTATTTCTCCAGAGTTCATTTTAGACTTAAATGCAGAGACCAAGAAGGAAGTAGATCGTAGACATCGTTTACTTTCTAATGCTAGTGATAACACAATGAAAGCCAGATATATTAAAGGTTACTCTAAGAGATTAATTCGTGCTTTATACTCTCTGGTTTTAGAAGATACAGGTGTATGGCAAGATGACATTATTAAGATGAAGAATGCCATATTAAATTATTGTGAGATTGACTCCGCTTTAGTTGAATATCTGTATGATTGTTACTTGGATGGTAATAATGTACTTGTTGAAGAGTTTCTGGGAATTGCGGATGAAGTATATAGCTGTTTTGAGAAGGCCTTAAATGCCATGGCTGCTTCCAGAACTTCCTTCGACTAACACCATTTTTGACGCTTCGGGTCACACTGAGAAGCGAGTGACCTCATCCAGCCCCTAAGTCCGTCGTGGCGTTACTGCATTAGGTGTTCGGCAAGCCTCACAACTATAAGCAGCGACTCTAAGAGGCCAGAAAGTCGTAAATACAAAACGTTATCAGAAATTGCTGCAAGTGATGCTATAAGATGTATAGGAGTTGATTGTTATGAACTCAATCATTGAACAAGCAAAACAAACAATGAGATGTCTGTGTGGATTGGGATAGTCGATATCCTTTCATTTTATAGTGGTAGTGAAATGTTGCGCTCGGTCATAAAAGGGATTAATTTACGAAATGCTATTGTGCTTGCAGGCTGTCCGTCCCGTTGATATGCATTATAATCGTTCTCGAAGGTTTCCTGCATTTCCTCCGATAAGTGGCGGATGTATCGATGCGCGCATTCACGTATTTGTTCAGGTGAGCCGAAATCAACCACCAGGTCTAGAACGTCAAGCACATAGAATTCCATTGGATACGCATTCGGCAAAAACCATCCATTCTGGATGACCTCCTCAAGGATCTCCTCAAGATTCGTCTCGTACCTGTCCATCAATGGAACGACCTTATTTTGAATCAACGTGATTATTTCTGCCAGTTCCCGCTCTCGAGTGGCTTCCTTGGCCCAATTCCATACCTTGCCTTTGTCCCGGAAGCTGCTCAAGCTGATCTCCCAGTATACTTTTCCGCTGTGCGTATTTATGATCCGGGAATTGGTATTAAACTCCAAATTACTGCCGGCTAAATTGGAAGAGTGACTTAAAAAACTTATCTCAGCTGTAAAGGGACCGATTGGTTTAATCATCTTTCTTCTGGATTTATTGTATTTGAAACCGCATGGCGCGCAGGCCGCGGCAATCCTGGAACAACATTCCCGAAAAATATCCTTACTAGTTGGATAATCTGTCATACCGCTTCATCTCCATATTTCTTATTTTGTTTAATATAAAAAGGATAACCACACAGTATTTTCCATTTGTCTCCAAGCCCTCTAGTACCAGTATTATATCCTATTATAATCTTACAGGTATAACAAAAAAACGCTGAAGCCTTTCGTTATAAATATAGTGAGGCATCAAGGATTGACCGGGGAGGGGAACTGCCCCCATAATGTAAGACAAATTAAAAACACCTTCAAGAAAATGCAACAAAGTCGTAGGACATGGAGATCATCTTGGAGGTGTTTTTTTGTCGGCAACTAGAGTTAGCTATTCTGTTGAAGTGAAAATGAAAGCTATTGGTATGAGGGTAGCCAGCATTTCAGGAAAAGAAAAGCGTTTCGAAAGGCCGTGAGGAGACGTGTATGTCCATTGACAAGGAATTGCGTGAAGATCCTTGGATTGTACTCCTTTCTTCGGGTTTATTTCTAGTTATGTTGGGCTCAGTGGAATATACCTCATCATCCAGTTGGTGGAGGAATCTAAAGTGTCTGTGCTAAGATGAGGGTAAATGATGATTCAAGCTGGGGAACAAGGCTAGAAGGGGTGCACATTGAAGAAAATACTCGTCATTGATGATGAAGTCGCAATCAGAGATTTAATTGAGCTCGTACTGAGAAGAGAAAACTACGTCGTTCAAACGGCTGAAAACGGAAAAATAGCCCTGCAGCTGCTGGATGCTTTTGGGCCGGACCTGGTGGTGCTTGACTTGATGCTGCCTGACTGCTCCGGATATGACCTGTGCAAGGAAATCACCGGGAAACGTGCCGTTTCTGTGATCATGCTCTCTGCCAAAAATGAGGTAATCGACAAGGTGTTGGGACTAGAGCTAGGGGCGGAAGATTACATGACCAAACCCTTTGACAATCGTGAATTGCTCGCTCGGATCAAGGTGATCTTGAGAAGAAACGAGAGTAAGGAGGAATCAAGCGAAGGAACAGAAGTGAAATCTACACGCATCATTCATGAAGAGCTGACATTTGATCTGGAAAGCCGAAGGGTGCTGAAAAACGGTGTACCCGTGTCTTTAACGGCCAAAGAGTTTAAAATTCTGGAAACGTTACTCAAAAGGCCAGACAAAATCTTTACCCGGGATGAGCTGCTCCAGATCGGATGGGGATACGACTTTATGGGAGACAGTCGCAGTGTGGATATGACCATCATGCGATTACGGAAGAAGCTGGAGGATAACGCTGACGAACCGAAGTATGTCAGGACGATCTATGGATTTGGCTATCAACTTGGAGGTGGCGAGGCCTGAAGTATGCAACCCGGTTACTGCTGAATTATTTATTTTTCTCCGTGCTGTCCTTTGGCATCATCATTTTTGCGGTGAATAAAACCATCGATTACTACAGCTTCGTTACCATTGAAAAACAGATGATGGAGAAGGCGGATCTGTCCGAGTTGTCCTTCCGTGAGGTGTTGGCACAGCATAGATCATCGACAGAAGAACCGCAGACAGAAGAAATCGTCAGACTTGCTCTGGAGAAGCTGAAAGCTTCAGGCAAGGAAGTCCGTATCTATGATAGCTCCAAGCAGTTGCTGGGCTTGGCTGTGGATGGCATCATCATTAATGATGGCAAACCTCTTATTTTTAATAAGAATATTGAGAAAGCCCTGAGCGGCAGTTACGCCTACACCGTAACGGAAGATCATCTGCTATATTTTGCGACTCCCATTCAGAATCAATATTACGAGAACGCATATGTGTATGAGTTCGTGGAGGATATTTCCTACTTTTATGCGATTATGGATCAAATCCGTTATATCCTGTTTGCGGGTGCAGGCGGATTTATTGTACTGATTACGTTATCCAGTCTGTGGATTGCCCAGAGCACAACCAAGCCGATTAAGCTGTTGCTTGGCGCTGCGCAAAGTTTCTCTAGACAGGAGTTTCGGAGAGTTCATCTAAACCGGAAGGATGAGCTGGGCATGCTGGCAGATGGGCTGGATTCCATGGGGCGGCAGCTTCATGATTACATTCAGTACCAGAAGCAATTTGTCTCCAACGTATCTCACGAGTTAAAAACCCCATTGGCAGCCATTCGTGGTTTCTCTCAATACTTGGTTGAAGGGGAGAACGAGAACAAGGAGCTGCAAAAAATCTATGCTCATCTGCTGCAGGAATCGGATCGGCTGACGCGCTTGATTAATGAACTGTTGTTGCTATCCCGATTCGACAAGGCTGGTTCAAACGAACTGGAAGCCCGGAAGACGGAAATGAACGAACTGATTCAGCAAGTCGCAATGAGTATGGGTGCCAAGGCCAAAGATAAAGGAATCGAGATTATGTTCAGGGAGGCGGGAGCGGAACCGGAGGATAAGCTTCTGACGAGAGTCCACGCCAACGTGAATCCCATGCTGATGTCCCATGCGATCGCCAACCTTGTGGACAATGCCATCAAGTATTCAGGCAGTCCATCGCGAATCGAATTGAAGCTTACACATACGCCAAGCGAGGTAGTTATACGGATACGTGATCAAGGTATCGGTATCGCGGGCGATGAGCTGGAGCGAGTACAGGAACGATTTTACCGGGCGAAAAATGCAAGCACAGCGAACGGTTCAGGTCTTGGACTTTCGATTTGCAAAGAGATTGTAGAGCGGTTTAATGGATATATCGATTTGGAAAGTCAAATCGGGGAAGGAACGACCGTTACGATTGTGTTACCCCGTGCGTAAAAAACGCGCGTAAGCAGTTACGTTACAAGATTGGTACAATTCTGTTATGAGACTAATAAATGCTTTTTTTATAATCACTTCATAAGAAGAAATCACACATTTATGGAGGGATCATGATGAAACGGATAAACAAAGCTCCAGCTGTTTTCCTGCTGAGTATTTTACTAACGATGGCACTGACGGGCTGTTTGTCCAATGGTGCCAAGTCGCCAGAAGCGGCGCAGAACTCGGCTGAAAAAAACACGCCCGACGAACAGGCCAAAGGCGAAGGAGCATCAACTTCTACTGCGCCTGCTTCAGAAAATTCGGAAGGACAAAGTGCTGAAGCTATTAAGGAAGGTTCGATGGAGAAGGAAGGCAATGTGGTGCTGAAGGAGCTTGCTTTTGTCTATAATGAGCACACCATTGCGATTTCGGATACAGCAAATGAAGATCAGATGGAACAGATGCTGGGCAAACCGGATAACCTGAAATCTCATACGTACCGTGCCGGCGATGGAACAAACATGGATACGTTAATCGGTTTTACAGAGAAGGTTTATACGTATCCTGGTCTGGAGATTAAAACAATCAGCATACCGGAGGGGAAACAAGACTCCATCTTTCATATTGAAATTACAGATCCTAAGTACGCAACAGTGCGAAACATTAAAGCAGGAGATAGCCTGGATACACTCAAAAACGCCTACCCTGAGGGGAAACTGCTTGGTGATGGATCCCCTAATGAGGAGGATGAATTCCGTTACGAGCCATCCAATTATGTGGATGTGATGTCGTTTCGTATCAAGAATGCCAAGGTGGAGAGCATTCAGATCTACAGCCTTCTGGACTAATATTTTAGTGATCAATGTTGGTAAGCCATTCATACGATTCACCTTTAATACCTGCCCGGGAGAGGGGTAGGTATTTTCTCGTGTATATTGTCCGCGATGACAGGCGAATGCATCAGTTAGTGGCGGCGATGGGAGAGGGCTTCCGTGTACTTGAATCATTGGGGTACCCTTTATCCCCTGCGAAGCAGACGTCTTGGATTACCGGCTATCCAAACTTAATCCGCTGGGCGTTGAAGATTTTCTTCGTGCTTCCGGTTAGCGGGTTAGTTTATGGGACAGCAGTTGAACTCACAGCCTTGAATGAGGACTTTGCCGAATGGAGGGCAAGGTCGGATGTGCCTGCGCCAAACTGGAATGCGTTAGAGACAGATTGGCTTATTCAATCATAGTCACTGCTGCAAGCCGTGTGATATATCGTGAAGAATGATTTCGGGAAGTGTTAAAGCACTCACAGGGTCGTACTTACGGCCTGTCCGAGTCAAGGACAAAAACATGAGCGGATTACCGATTAGATAAGTATCAAACTTAACGAAGACCATGTTCGCGCATAATGAGACCCACCGTACGTTCCGATACCGTCCATCCTTCCACCACCAGCCCGTTTCGTACTCTGGGACTGCCGTAGGTTTCATCGGAGTCGTAGAAGTGCCATTTCACACGTTCAGTTAGCATAACCTTACGCTTTTCCCGTTCAGAAGCTTCAGAGGTACGCCATTTGTAATAACCGCTCCTTGACACGTGAAAGAGAACGCACATCTTCTCCAAACGAAACTTGGAGCGATGCTCTTCGATAAATTGAAACCTTAGTTCTTTTTGACAGACTCGTTACCCGATACTTTTTGGGCCAGTTACGTAATGTGCCTGGATTAATGTTCAACTCATTATCACTAAGGGGTGTCTATTTTTATTCTAGCTGCATTATTGATTGCAAAGTTCATTTAAGTGGTGAGTAATAATTTGTTCCGTTTTTTCAATTGTAAATATATCTGGTCTTAATAGAGCATGTATGGATAAACCTTCAATAACTACCGAAAGCCTTAATTTCTCAATTTCAATATTGATGTCTTTCTTTACACAGCCTGCTTTTATCAATATTTTAAGCAGCGCTTCCATTAAAATATATTCTCCTTCAGTTAATTCATCTTTTTTCGTGCTTAGAGCTACACTTGTAAGCGAGCGAATCGCGAAAACCAGCCAAACGCTAGTTTCAGTTTGTTTATCCCGATCCACTGGAACTAATTCTAACAATGTTTCTTGTACCGCAATGAAAGGGTCTTGAGACCATGATTTGTTATCTGATCTTTCTTTCCCCCGGGCAAGAAAATATTCCATGATAAATAATAGTAATTCATCTTGGTTTGAGAAATAATGTCTTAGTGCCCCGGTAGACATACCAGCCTCAGATGCAATTCTTCGGATAGATGCTTTTTCAATGCCCTCCTTTTCAATAATTTCCCAAGCCGTTTCGGCGATAATTTTCCTTTTGTGATCATGATCAACAATTTTCGGCACTCAAATCACCTCTTGATTTTTTCACACACTGTGTTATTATCATTTTATCACAGTGTGTTAAATAAATAAAATTAGGGGGGGGATGGTTAGGTGCTTGAAATCATGGAATCATTAATTCCTGCCAACATAAATTCCACAACAGCACTCCTCATTATTGTACTCTGTGCTTTCATTGATATCTTAAGCCCCGGGGTACTGGCGATCACAGCTTATATCCTTCTAATACAAAAAGAAAAATTGACATCGCGTTTGATCATTTTTTTATTATCCACACAATTTTGTTATTTCATGATGGGGATCCTGGTTTACCTGGGAGTCGGGAAGATACTTGGTTTTATAGATAACATGTCTAACAATCAAATTTCAAGTTGGTTTTATACGGTACTTGGAGTCGTCTTTGTACTAATTAGTTATTATAAGCCTAAAAAAGGAATGGAATCCCGATTTTTGGAATGGTTACCTAAGCAAGTATCAATACGTGCGATGATTATACTCGGCATTATTGTTTTTGCGATCGAGTTTACCACAGCTTTACCGTATTTTTATTCGATATTATTAATGGATCGTTTAGCGTTAAATACGGGTTGGTCCATAAGTATTTTACTCGGCTATAACGTGCTTATGGTACTTCCTTCAATCTTATTATTGTTCATTTATAAATTATTTCGAGGCTGGATACAGACTAAGCTTGAAAAACTAAGAACAAAATTAGTAAAAGCTCCATTATCTTCCGTATTAGTGGGAGTGGCAGTTATTGGAGCGGTTTTATTCAATATTGGCATCAGAGGAATTCTATCGTGAAATTAATTATTTGGAAAGGGGATGTAACATTATGAAAGAGATTGCAAGCGGTGTAAGTCTACTTCTATTAATTCAAGGAGTTGGAGGTATCATAAACCGATTGACAAGTGGGGGACCAAGTTGGTTTCTCGTAAATTACATCGAGGCTTTGCAAGGTTATGAAATTATAGCCAGTATAGTTTTAGTTATACTGGGAGCAATTATTGGTGTAGGTTCTCTCAAAATAAAAGGTAAAGATGACTAACCTACTATCCCTTTAAGTCCTCATTGTTATTGAACCAGCGAAAGAAAATGAAAGCGATAGGTGTTAATTTCGAATATTACTTGAAAGTTATATACCGTTTTTGTTATATTCAATATAGTAGTTATTATTTGATGAGAAGGAGCTGAGACACTGCATTATATGATCGAGGACTTATAAGAACGAGGTGAGTCGCATGCCAGTAGAAACCCCAAACATGGATGTAACAACACTCAAGGCATTAGCGGAACCTAACCGATTAGCTATCATTGAACTATTGCGGGAATCCCCTCTAACAGTTGGTGAAATTAGCCATCAGATTAAACTAAGTCAACCTCACACATCTAAACATTTAAAAGTGTTGAGTGATTGTGGGATTGTGAAGGTACTTGCTAAAGCTAACCGTCGATATTACAAGCTTAGGCCCGAGCCCTTTCAATCCTTGGAGTCATGGATCAAGTCATTCCAAGGAATTATGGAAGAAAGATTCGATAATTTGGATCGTCTACTGAAGGAGCTAAAGAATGAGGGAGAGTTCTAACGACTGAAAAAAAGGAGGAATTACAATGTCCAAACATGTAATGATTTCTAGAGTGGAAAATGATAAGGTGCTTGTGTTAGAGCGTGTGTTTGATGCCCCGCGTGAGTTTGTATTCAAACTGTTCAAAGAGCCAGAATACTTGAAGCGTTGGTGGGGTACCCATGGATGGGAACTGCCTGTTTGCAACATCGATTTTCGACCAGGCGGTGTTTGGCATTACTGCATGAAATGTGTGGATCAAAATCAGGATGAGTACGGTATGGAATCTTGGAACAAGACAATTTATAAGGAAATTGTGGAGCCAGAAAAAATTGTCTACACTGATTATTTCTCAGATGAGGATGGCAATATCAATGAAGCTATGCCTGCTCCTGAAGTGACGATGGAATTCCTTGATTTGGGAGGAGAAACAAAATTGGTCAGCCGTTCAGTATTCGATTCAGAGGAATCCCTTCAAGCGGTTCTCGACATGGGATTGCTGGAAGGCATTACTCAAACCTGGGATCGCTTGAACGAGCTTGTAGAAACACTGAAGAAAAATTAATGTTCGCATTATGATAGATTGGTAGAGAAGGAGCACCGCAGAAAGGTGCTCCTTTCGAACTAGTTATCCGTTCTAACTGTTCCGCTTTTGCCGTGGGACAAGAACATGGCCTCATAGAAAGTCGCTAATTTAGTTACTAGGGATTTTTTCTTTCCCTAGCTTTTTTCAGGAGAATCTACATTATGGGGCACGAAGAGGGCTATCCATGCATCATAGGATATTTTCTTTGAAAGTCGCTAAATTTAGCGGCTTTGTTGTTTGTTCAGAGAGCTAGTTTCTTTGCGAAGAATCTAAAAGACTTCTCAGAGCAAATTTCGGATAATTCCGATTTCAACCGAATCCTCGCATCATCGACGAGTACATCGTCACTTCTTGCCTGAATCGAGCTCAACCATAATTCCGAAGGTTGGTAGCACATACTGTTCCAGCCTGAATCATCTTCATTTTGTTTTGCTGCTCCAGTGATAACGACATCACCATAATTCTGTAGTTCAACCAGTGATCTTTCATATTCTTTTTTGTTTTCCTTTTTATCCAAACCGGTCGGTTTGAATGAAGCAGGCTTTATCACTAAAAAACTTTCCATATGCAGCAACACCTTCTTGGACAATCCGAATACGCCATAACCACGGATCCGTGCCGGATCCTGAATGCCAGTCGTTATGATCCGCCGCAGCTGTCAACGATGGATAATCTGGGATAAACGCTGCGAACGGAATCTTTAATGAATAGGATCTTGAATTCAATACTGAAATAATGAGATCGAGTGAGTGTACCAATGAGATATTACATTATATAAGATCTAATAAAGAATACATTGCTTTTAAGAAGCTGACTAAGGAAAGAAGCGTAAGTGAGTAGTTCGAAGCAGCCGTATCCATCAGCTAACATCATATTCACGTTTTGTTTCATTCGGCTCTCGATTCTCATCAACACTTAATAGCCGCGTTCCTGCGGCTTTTTTTATGTTATAAAGACAAGAATCACATACGGTTATATCTCAATACAAATTAGTTTAAGCAATTTATAATACGTCGCTGAATCAAATCGAAAGAAGGACCGAGTGCGATAAGCTGATGCTTGCATAAAGGTCGGGCCCGATTGCCGATTAGATACACAATTCTAATTAAAATTCTGCACCTTATACACAGGTGCGTTTAAACGTGAGTAAAGTATACTTACCAAGCATCAACTGATGCAAAACTGCATTGATAAAAAGGAGTAAGTAATAAAACAGGCAAGGCAATAAAGAACCGTGCACATTTGCACGGCTCTTTATTGTAATATTAAAGTAGCATCAAACCCTTACACAACAGGCTCATTCTGCTTTTTGAAATACTGCTCAATTACCAATTCAAGCACGGGCCCAGGCTCTGCACGCTGTAACCCGGCCTGTTCACCAAATTCCATGCGATAGGGCTGGTGAGTGCTGGCCGGAATCCAATAGGGCAGAGGTTTGCCGTTGGAATCCGGACCATTCGGGTCACCTGTCGCGATGAAATGAGACAGATAGTGACACATCTGGCG
Source organism: Paenibacillus lactis (assembly GCF_017873605.1). Taxonomy (GTDB): domain Bacteria; phylum Bacillota; class Bacilli; order Paenibacillales; family Paenibacillaceae; genus Paenibacillus_AQ; species Paenibacillus_AQ lactis. The sequence continues at coordinate 78,142 of NZ_JAGGKI010000018.1, read as the reverse complement.
CGCCAGATCATAATGCTTACCTGTAAATGGCCGCCAGCATTTGGCGAGTGTTTCGAAGAAAAACCATAGATCGACAGAATGGAAGGTGCCTGGCTGATCCCAGCCTGGAATCTCCGCGTCAAAGTTATAATAATAGAGCGGTGTCTCGGACGGGTGCCCGCTGTTCGATCGAATCGCCAGCTGGATGGCATGTTCGATCATGCGGACTGAAGCCATCTGCAGGGCATGTTCCAAGTCACCGGTGTCGGCTTCGCAATGCTGCAAAAAGGCAGGGGCATTCTCACCGAAAAGTTCGGTAGCCATCTGTTTCAGTTCATCCAGGCTGCTTACCGCAGGCCGGGTCCAGAATTCGGAAGACGTGTGCCCGAGCATTACGGGAACGGGTTCGCGTTGATGCTGAATGAAGCGGGTGAATGGATCGCCTGCACAGAACTGTTCATCGATAACGGTTCCCCAGAAACCCTTATATTCCAATGCTTTGTCACGCAGATATTCGGCATCCAGCTGCCTTGCTTCAGCCAGCGAGGATACTCCCAGGAAGCGGAAAAATGCAACACCGTCTTGCTCGGCATCACGAAGTGTACCGCGAACCGCTGGTACACGTACCTTCGGGTACAGCTCGGTGGCCATGCCGCTCATAATGACAGCTCGGTGAAACAACCCTTTATTTTGCGGGGAGGTCATCTGACTGAGTACACTGCCGCCTCCTGCAGACTGTCCGCCAATCGTGATCTGATCTGGATCCCCGCCAAAGGCGGCAATGTTGCGTTTCACCCACTGCGTGCCTGCCTGTTGATCCAGATGTCCGAAGTTGGCCGGAGCTTCCGGGGATTCGGCACTGATATCGGGATGACACAGGAAGCCAAACACATTAAGCCTGTAGTTGACGGTAACCACAACAATACCTCTGCGGGCAATACGTTCACCGTCAAACTCCATTTCGGCGGTGTGACCCACTTGAAGTCCTCCGCCAAAATACCAGACAAACACAGGCAGCTTCTCATCGGTCCTTTTAGCGGGTGTCCAGACGTTCAGATACAGACAATCCTCATTCATCGGCAGGTCCGGATCAACAGCCCATTCCCGGGTGTAAATGTTATTATCGTCGATGACCGTTGGCGCTTGCATGGAGATCGGCGCAAAATCAAAAGCTTGCAGCACCCCATCCCAGTCAGGCGCAGGCTGCGGAGCACGCCACCGATTCTCACCTACCGGAGGGGCTGCGAACGGGATACCTTTAAAGCTGGTTATACGCGGATCTGCGGCAGGCAGTCCTTGAATTTGACCATTTTCTACTGTAACCGTTCTAAGCAACACAACATTCTCCTCTCTAGATTGAATATCCATTACGTATGTCGATTCAAGAAGAGTGGATGCGCTTACATTCATGCTGGACAAAAAACGCTCTACTTCCATCATAAGCAACTTGAAGCTGTGTTTCCAGTAGGGAAAAGAAATAAAATATGATAGTAATATTTAATAATGACTGCATATGAACAAAGGAGAGGATCAGGTTGGGCTCATTATGGAAGGACAGGAGAAATGCCAGTCAAGTTTACTTTATCAGCGGCGGACATAAGCCGTGTAACACCCATCAATGGGGACCGGGGGTACGTGACGTTTATGCACTGCATTATATTATTCGGGGGCAAGGAACACTGGAGACAGGAGGCCGACGTTTTCGACTGAGCGCTGGGGAGAGTTTTATGATTTTTCCGCAAAAGGAAATCTATTACTACCCAAACCCTAACGATCCGTGGGAGTACGTGTGGGTTGAGTTCAGCGGGCAGGATGCCACGCAGATATTGGAATTGACACAACTTTCGATATCACAACCTGTTCTATCAGCTGCGCCAGAGACGCTGGAGCCGTGGTTTCATCTGGCCTGGAATGCGGGTGCATCGGCAAGTGAAGTGCTGCGGGCAGATGCACGTTTGCACCTGTTGCTATCCTATTACATGGAGTATTTTCCAAGCGAACGACAAGAGAAACCCAAAGATTACGTATGGCTGGCGAAAAGATATATTGAGCAAAATTACTGCGGGCCTTTTGATTTATGAATATAAGCTTTTGTCCCAAGCCTGTGATAAGAAATTTTATCCTTAACTTCGGGCAGATTTTCTTATAAGGCATCTTGGTTTAACAATAACGCCAGCGGATATGCCGATATGCAGAAATTAATCATTTTCCGGTCACAGCTGAATATTTGTCCTATATTTTGAAATAATTCGAACGATATCAATAAAAATCACCAATAGATACTGTAAGACCGAAGGGGGAGGTGGAAGATGAATCATCTATCTGAATATGCAAGGCTTATCTCGCTTACGCTGGCCGGGAGCCGTGATGCGTTTGGTGAGTTATATGAAGCAACCATTAAGGACGTGTACAATACTGTTTATTTCCTTATTCGGGAACCGTCAGATGCAGAGGATGTCGTTCAGGAGATTTATATTCAAGTATACCGGTCTCTTAAAAAGTTTGACGTAAGCAGGCCGTTTCGGCCTTGGTTAATGGGAGTGGTCATGCGGCAAGTTCAGGCTTACCGCAGAAAGAGTTGGACACATGTGCGGATCATCAAAAAAGCTGAACGGACTGACCAAGCCGTGGTCTACGATTTCTCAAGTGAGGTGGTCAACAAAGTATCGAATCAATCGCTACTTGCATGCGTAAATCGACTTCCTTATAAGCTGAAGCTAGTAGTTATTCTGCATTATATGAATGATTACACGCAAGAAGAGATTGCAGCCATATTAGAAATCCCTCTTGGTACGGTAAAATCGCGGATTAATGCTGCTCTACAAAAGATGCGCAAAAAAAAGAAAAATAGCATTCTCGCTATGGGAAAGGTGGAGGAGCTTAATGAGTCTCGATGAAAGATTGAAAACTGCTTTTAAGGAAGAGATCAAAGAATGGAACGCACCAACGGAGCTCAAGGAAAAAATATTAAACAAAGTCGAACACATTCAGGGAGGAAGGCAAATGAAAAAATGGGTCGTTGTATGTATTTTGGCCGCTACATTGTTAATCCCAACAGGTGCTTTTGCCGGTTATAGCTACATAGCTGATTCCATCTATGGTTCGCGGGAAAATATCGGAGTAACTCAAAAACAATATGATGAGCTGGAGGCAAAGCTGCAGACCGCTAAGCAAAACCTAAGTGAAGAGGAGTTTACAAAATGGAAGTCCTTACTAAAAGAATTGGGCACCCTTAATTTGAAAGTTGCCGATGCAAATGGGGATTTTAATTTTGAGAAATTAAGCGTAGGAGAGCAAAAAAACTATAGAAGGTTAACAACAGAGCTAGAGCCACTCTTTCGTAAATTAAATGAAGTTCAATCAACGAAGAGAGAAGTTAAACTTTTAGATAGCACTACTTTCTGGAATGAAGTGCTAGATCAAGCAGGGCAAATATTAAGCAAAGAAGAGTTTGATGAGTTTCAAAAATTAGTAAATGAATTAAAGGCTTATGAGGCCAAAACACTTGATCCGGATGGTAGTGTTCATATTGAACGGCTATCAAAGGAAGATCAAACGAATATAGAGCAAGTGGAACAGCAGTTGCAACCATTTTTTAAGAAGTTGGGCATTACAATTAAGCCGAAAGCTTGACCTCCACTTGTCGAGGAACAAGAACATGTACGCTTAAAAGTCCGCATAAATAGCGGGCTTTTTTGATTAGCGGCTTTAGCCAGTTGAACGTACTCAATCATTTGGCTCAATCAGACGCTTTTCTCATGGATACCGCTGCTTTGTTTAGGCTTCCGGACTTCTCCATGTTGTATTCCTGGCAGAGAAAGATGGAGACAGGCGGTTTAGAAGCCCTTGAGCAAAAAAAGAAAGGGCGTCAGTAGGAACTGTTAGCCAAGGGCCGGGAGACGGAATCTGAAGGAAGCCAGAGGCAAACCCCCGGTCTGACGAACAGAAATCACATAAAAGGCATGACGGGACGGACGAGCTTGCAATCCAAAGCAAAGTCCATTACTGCCCGAATCCCATCATGTAGTTGTGGCAGATGGATGATGGGAAGGTTATCGCTCTTACCCGGGGAGGTCTCACAGACGTGGAGATGGGAAAAAAATCCGAAAGACGGAGTAAAGCTTGCTGTGAGAAGTCAGCAGAGGCCATATTACCGGAAGTTTTTATTCGGGAAGGGCTGAACAATCGTAAGTCTTGAGAATACCCAAGCGCGCAGATTGGATCATTACAGCAATTCAATAACTATTAACTAGGATAGACTTTGCTCGCGATATCCATATTTCGGTTAGCCGATTTCGGGAGTACCACAGCATAGCAGGAGCAATTAGCGTAACTTAGGAAATCGTTAATTTGCCCGAAATAGAGAATTACAGTTCCGGCTGGCGGCGTTCCCCCGCTCTCGCCGACCGGCCGGCAACGAAATAAAGCAACCCGCCGATCATCCAGAACGGCTCCCAGAAGAAGAGGCGCCACCACGCCGAGTATGAGTCGATTGCTGGTAAATTCAGAACTCGAACCATCATGAGCAGGACTGCTACAAGGTTAAAAAGCCCATAGAGAAAAAGAAGCACACCGCCGGACATGGCAGCGATTCGAAACGCTCCTCCAATAAGCGCCTTGTTCCAGTTGATCTTCAATGCGAGTAAGACAAGTGCCCCTGCAACCTTAGCCACCGCCGTTAGCCACACGATAAAAATGAAGCCACCGTCGCGCAAAACGGCTTGCCGCGATATCTCCGGTCCGAGCGTGTTGACCCCCAGCATGCCGCCACTTGCCCAATAAAAACTCATCAAGGCAAACAGTAAAGACCAGACAATCCCCCAAGTAATCGGCCTTTGCTTCTGTTGAGTGGACATATCGACACCGCCTTATAATTACCAAAGTCTATTTCCCACACAAGATTTTATCCAATTGTGAAATAATATTCAATCTAGAAATTAAAATGTGCATTTCATGAAACATGTGAAAAATACATTCGCAAAACAATCACGGCTTTTGTGTCTTGACATTGCTACGAAAACGTATTAAATTGTGAAGAGAACTTACTACGATTTCGTATTAAAAAAAGGGGGGGTGTCGGTCGGGGTGGCGCTCCGATAAGCTCAATGCCCGTTATCGCAACAACCGTCCGGTAAAAAGTTTGAAGGGGGAAGTCTTTCAACTTGATTCTTTCTTATTCATAAATACTACGAATTCATACTAATAAGACTGAGCCCGCGCGATTGCTCCACAGTCCAAACTCGTTTGAACCGACCTCAAGTTCATCAACAACGTTGAACTTCCTGTAGAACAAGGTATATCGGATACATTATTATTGTTTCCTAGGGAGGAGAATTGAAATGAATTGGCAGGACATAGCATTAGTAATAGCGGGGATCATCGGAATTGGAGTGGCTTTGGTTCATGGAATTCTGATCCAACGTGGCATCGTTAGGCCGTTGGTGAAGCCGGATTCCCAATTCGCCAACGATAAAATTATCAAACGTATCATACCGGGGCTCATACAGTTCAGCACGTTCAACTGGATCCTCGGTGGCATCGCTTTGATCGCTTCCATCTGGTTCGAGCGGGATATCAGGCTCGTGACCGGTTTGCTCGTAGGCAGCTCCTATCTGTATGGCACTTTATTGAACTTTTGGGGAACACGCGGTCGACATCCGGCATGGTTGCTGTATGCAGTTGCACTAGTCTTGATCGCATTTGGTGTCACCAGCTCAAGTAGTTGATCCGAGTTAACAAATCCCATCCCGAAAGCTGCGAATACTAGCGCAAGCAGTCTTCAGTGAAATGTGTTACCGATCTCCTCGTCAATGTGCAATTTGATCACTTAGAAATGTCACGATCGATCTTGATCTGTGCTGCCGAAAGTGAAGGAGCAGGGGAAGGGAGGACACCATGATAAGTGGGGTAAAGCGCCTTGTCGGAATGATGCTGATGTTGACCGGATTACTTCATGTTATTTACGGTTTATTTGCTTACGCGAGTCAATTACAGCCCATCGTTACCGAAGGCTTGTGGAGTACAGTGGCTAATGATCAATGGGATCGCGGAACCGCGTTCTGGTACATGATGTTCGGCTTCCTGCTAATGTTGCTTGGCTATATGATAGATTGGCTGATTAAAAAGAAGGGAATCGCTCCTCCCGCAATTTTCGGTTGGATCCTGCTGGTTATCTGTTTGTTCGGCGCCATCGTAATGCCGGCTTCGGGTTTTTGGCTTGGCTTGCCTCAGGCATGGCTGCTGTTGCAAATGTGAAATGGCAAATCAAGCATTGACATTGTGCTTCAAAACGACGAGAAGGTTTTACGATTTTTTCCGAAGAAGGGGCTGGCTCGCAACTACTTTCACCCGCTGATAAGTTCGAATATGTAATATGTCATGGAGAAATCGATTCGCCGGGATCAAACCTTGGAAGTGGCTATACGCGCGAACCATTTGTGCAATCTTACCAGCAACGAATTCTCTTGCGCGAATCAATTACAGCCAATGAGAGGTGCTAAGTAATGGAACGTAATGGTGATTCATCGTTCGCTAACGGCTGGAACATGTACGCCAACTTTACAAAAAAGTCACAATGGGTGGCTTATGTTGGTTGCATCTGAGCTCTCCTGTATGCGGTTTTCGTCTGATTCTATCAAGCCGCGGGAGGCACCATCGGCCTTTCGGCTCCGATTGTTGATCCCACCGGAGGCATTTATAAAGCAAGCTACGTCGTGGGCGTAATAATCATGTTGTGCGGATTTATCCTGTTGGGACTGGTTAAACCATGGGTGAGGGATGTTCCTTCATGGGTTCCATGGATCGGCGGTGCCAGCATTTACCGAGGATTTCTGTTATTTCCGACGCTCATCTGCTCTGTCTTTCTAATCGCCCATGGGGCTGCTGGAATCATAACAAGAGTCCTCTTTTTGGCAGGCCACATCACCTTGAAAATGCCGCAAGCCTTTAGCGGAGATGTGGATATGCGTGTCGATGCTTTTTGGGATTTGTTTGTATATCAACCATGGTTTTTCATCATGGGGATCTTGTCAGAATTATCAGCAGCTCATTATGTTCAAACGAGAGGCGTTGCGCTTTCTGCTCTGCGACGGGGCACACTGATATTCTCGTTGACCACCATTCTCGTTACTGCGATTTTTGTAGCAGCCATCGTTTTTGACTTTGTTGATAAACTAAGCTTTTTTTAAGAATTCGTCATACTGTTGGTCGATTTCCAGCGTGAAGTGAACCGCATTCACACGAAGAGTACAGACCGAAAAGCTTGCACTAACGAAAAACTTAGCTTGCGATAAAGATGAAGCTGTTGCTTTATGATCTTATTTGTCGAGGAACAAGAGCATATTTCTTGGAAAGTCGCTGATTTAGCGGCTTTTTTTGTTTTATCGGTACAAGTTCTTGTCCCGAGCTGTCTAATGACACAAAAGAGTCTATTTATTAGATAAGAAAGCTTGATTTATCAGGCTTTTTATTATTTTTGTAGCCATAATTGTGTCATTATAAAATGCACTAAAGTGGCCACATTGTAGGATTATGACATAAACTCGGCTACATTATAGGTGGCTTTGAAAAATATACATGTTCTTGTCCTATAATTTTCTGAATTCATATATTAAACAGATTATAATTCCATCAGCATTCCAGCATTGGATTCGATCCGTCTGCTGTCGTCTGAGGTTCAAAGCACAAGAAGGAAGTAGTTACCGCCCTTCGCGAAAGGCGCCTTTGACCTATCAGTATCATAATTTATTATTGTAAGTGTGCTTAGACAGCTCTATCAAAATTAAAGCATCGGGGAACTAAGACTTATTTATAATAATGTCTTAGTTCCCCGTTGTTTTTGCCGACTAACATCTCATGAGTTAAAACACAGTTTCAATCTATTAATAATTTCCACTACTTTCATTAGAAATGGTGATTTTCTTCCGCTGACATAGCAATTGATTTAGTTTCATGAACTGTACCATATGGATGTTCAGGCGGCGCATAAATAACGTAAATTTTTAGTGGTGTATTGCCAGTATTGATTACATTGTGCCATTTTCCTGCGGGTATCATAATGGCATAGTCATCAAATGCCATTTCTTGAAAATCTAATTTGTTTTTGCTATCACCCATTTGAACAAGCCCCTGACCCTCTTCAATACGTATGAATTGATCCGTTGTCGGATGAACTTCTAAACCGATATCATCTCCAACATTAATACTCATAAGAGTCACTTGTAATTTTTCTCCTGTCCATAAAGCTGTGCGATAAGTATTGTTTTGCTTAGCGGCTTGGTCGATGTTCACAACAAATGGTCTTCCTCCATAATCTCCTAATTTAACGGTTCTAAAATGAGGATTCCAGTGGTGATTGTTACAATGGTAATAATGAGGTCTTTGAATATATTTCCAATTGTTAAAATGCATAGGATTGTAATATTGATAATTGAAATACGAATTGCGGTACACCTTCATACCCCTCTCACTTGATTGTTTTTTTTATCCTATGCAGATGCCCATGTAGAAGTTCGCAATTGTAAGAGCTAAAGTCTAAGACAACGGAATCTTCGTTTCAACATAGGGGGGTAGATGAAAGTTCCAATTTTGTTATTTGAACTTGTTCCTTCAGCAGTTACAGTATATTTCAACAGAATAAACACTGCACAAAATGTAAAAAGTAAATGGTACATGAAGAGAAAGGACATATCTTCTTATGAATGAATTTTGGGATGAGCTTTGGAAATCGCTTGTATTAATTATATTCGGGATGCTCATGCTTCGTATATCCGGGAGAAAGTCCATTTCACAGATGACGATCCCTACGACGATTACGATGATTTCAATAGGTACCATCATTGTTCAACCAATTGCCAATGAAAGCATACTCCTAACCATCGTTGCTGCAATCGTGTTTATATCAGTGTTGATATTAGTTGAAATCTTACAAGTTCGCTGGAATCGTTTTGAAAAGTGGATTAAAGGACCGGCAATTGTTGTTATTGAAGGCGGCCAATTAGTGATCCATAATATGAAGAAACTGAGATTAACCGTGGATGCTCTGGAGATGAAATTACGGCAGCAAGGAATATCGAAGTTAAGTGATGTGAAGACGGCTACTATCGAACCAAACGGGCAACTTGGTTACGAATTGCATGATTCGGCAAAACCGGTAACCCTTTCGCAACTGGAAAACCTGTTATCAAAATATTTAAACGGTATAGTGAGTGGAAGTGATGCTTTAACCCCCAACCTTCAAAATCAAGAGACAGATTTATTTAATGAAATAAAAAAAGGAGATACCCACGTAACAAATAAAAGGCTTCAATAGCCCAAGCATTCATTGTAGTGATATAAGGAGGCCCCTCCAACTGGAGGGGCCTCCTTATATCACTTGTTTATCCAATCAAAATATGATCTTCCGCATAACCTATTTTAGATAAACGCTTTTTCTGAGCCAGCGCAAAAGCGAGCGTTAACGGACCCAAGCGTCCGGCAAACATCGTAACAATCACAATGACCTTACCGGGGGGAGATAGTTCACTCGTCAGCCCCATCGACAACCCGGTTGTACTGAATGCTGATGTGGCTTCAAACAGCACCTCCAGAAAATGTTCCTCCAGCATTCCCTCCGTGATCGTGAGCAGAAGGGAGACGCAAAGTACAACAACCAATGAACTCATGACAACAGCTAGGGCACGCATAACCGTTTCTTCGCCTATTTTGCGCTTGAATGCGTGAATTTGCCCACCGCCGCGAAACGTTTGGATCGTTGCCAAGATGAGTACAATCAGTGTATTGATTTTGATTCCACCTCCTGTACCTCCAGAGGCAGCTCCGATAAACATCAGAATAATCATAAGGAACTGGGAAGCGGCTAGCATACTGCTGATGTCAATTGTGTTGAATCCAGAACTTCGAGGTGTCGTACCTTGGAAGAAAGCGGCCAACACACGCTCGCCTCCGCTAAGCTGACCAAAGGTGGACGGATTCCAACTTTCCAACAATAGTATAGTTAGAAAACCGATTCCTGAGAGAATGCCTGTGCCCAGAAGAACAACCTTGGAGTGGAGAGACAGTCTCTTCCATGAACGTTTGCGGAATAGATCCACGACAACAATATAGCCGAGTCCGCCGATGATAAAGAGCATAACAATGGTAATATTAACGATTGGATCGCCGACAAAAGGTGAAAGACTGTCAGACCACAAAGCAAATCCCGCATTATTGAAGGCGGAAACGGAATGAAAAAGCGCATAATAGGCTGCCTGACCCCAACCCCATTCGTAATGCCATCGAATCGTAAGAATGACCGTAGCCAACGCCTCAAATGCGAACGCTATAAGCACCATATACAGCGATAGCTTGACTAAACCTTGAGCTGATGTCGAGTGGGTTGTTTGCTGAATGACAAGACGTTGCTTGAGACCTATTCTTTTCCCCAGTACTATGGCTACCATAACACCGAAAGTCATAAATCCGAGTCCGCCAATCTGGATCAAGATCATAATGATGACTTGCCCAAAGGTCGAATAAACACTCCCGGTATCTACAACCACAAGGCCATTCACACATATAGCCGAGGTGGCGGTAAACAAAGCATTCAATAAACCTACAGATTTTCCGTTTGTAGAAGATAGAGGGAGTGTAAGCAACAAGGTACCCGTCCAGATCAGCACAAAAAACACTACCATGATGAGCTGGGGAGGACTCATATTATTCTTCAACTTGTTTACGAATGAATCGATTTTGTAAAGGGCGGAGCGACGTCTGGTATGGTCATCGTTTTCGATCATGGTCATTCTCCGTAATAGGGATATTTATTTCGATGAGTATAAACTGTTTTCTCACATGTGTCACTCCCGTGTAATATTGATCATGCGCTATTTGGACTGGAAAGAAGAAGGGTCTAACACTTTTCCATTGCTTATCTTCAAATACCTGAATTCACTATTTGTCATTATTTTAAGTAAACCCGTATCGAAATCGGTATTCAATTCCTTGAAAAAAAGACCCTCAGCTACAGTTTCGCCTTCAGACTCCCCATTGCTGAGCCTATAATGTTCACCATTTCTGATAACCGTGACTCGTCTTCCCCGTTCATGGGTCTCGGTCATGTGATGTGCCATCCTCTGGACCGCCACAATGTGAAGATCCGTTTCACCTATCCGATTCAGTAGTTCATTAACGAAGGAACCCTGCGTAATTTCCTGCCATCGCGTTTGCCCGGATTGTCCGATGATTAATTGCGTAATATGATGATTTCTGGCTGTCTCCGCAATAATTCGTCGAGCTTTTCGGCGAAAGGAAGGTTCGTTTGTTCTCCTTCATCGGAATGCTGTTCATCTTTGTCAAGATTACGGTGACTACGCTTGGCTATACCGAAATCATACATCAATTCGTGCTGCCGTCCTTCCAGAGGGAATGGCTGCTTGCTTGCCTATTTGCTGTTGGCTGCTATCTGGCCGTGAAAGGCATGGAGAAGACGATTCGTTTCATCTTCATTGTCTATTTATGCTCGTTCTGGTTGATAGTGCTGTACATTCCTTTCTTCTTGCCTCCTATCGCCTCGATACCTGATCTGTACCCGATCATTCCGATAGAACGAGACGAAGGGATTTGGAAGGGCATGCTGCTGATCTGGGCATCGCTGTCTGGACCTGAATACCTCATATGCATCGGTGCCTGGTTCAGCCCCCGGGACAAGCTGCTTAAGCCGATGGCGATCGGGAACGCATTGACGATTGTGGAATATCTGGCACTGTTTATCGCGTCGACGTTGTATTTTGGGCAGGAATATTTGAGAAAAAGCAGCTACCCGGTCATCAACATGGTTCGCTATTTGCAATCGCCGATCTTCGAACGTCTGGATATCATGATGATTTGTATCCATTTTTTCCACTATGTGTTTGCCATTGCTATGCTCATTCTGCTGTTCTACGGCTCTCTCCGGATCATTGCGGGGAAAGCCAAGAAACCAGCCAGCAGATCCGGCTTCATTGCGAGTTTCATGGTACTGTTTCTATGCATGCTCATCGTCTACCACTGGTTCTGGAAATCCGGTACACAGGGACATTTCTGGCCGGTGCTTCAGGCCTGTTTCGCTGCGGTATCCTTCTTGGCGGTACCCGTCTTTATGGTAGCCGCTGTAAGAATAAAGGGGCGTGCCTAACATGAGTTGGAGAACGAAAGCCACATTATGGGCTATGGCGGGTATTCTATTTGCAACTCCAGGATGCTCAAGCCGGGATTACAATATTATTGAAGAAATCGCACCTATCATTCTCTGGACCATCGATCAGGGTCAGGACGGCATGCTGGAAATAAGCCTTCTGGTGCCTCCTCTAGGCAAAGAAGAGAAAAAGATGATAACACTTCATACCGATCTTCTAAAGGAGGGTAAAAAAGAATTTAACCGAAGCTATCATCGGGAGCTGAAGACCGGCCAGAAACGGGTCCTGTTCATCAGCGAGGAGTTTGCAAGGCAAGGGATGCAGCCCATTATCGACACCATACTAGCGGATCCCAAATTGTCCATGCGCCTTTATTTGGCCGTATATCGGGGAGATTTACAGGGGTACTTGCAAAAGAAGATTAAGAAGGATCCGCTTATCGATTATTATATATATCGCAACTTCAAGCATTATGAAAGCAGAAGCCCTGGGGAAATGACCGTCGTCAATCTGCATCAATTTATGAAAAATTTCTATTCACCGCTTGCGGATCCGGTTCTGCCCGTATTTCAGGCGGATCAGAATAACTTAACCTATGAGGGAACCGGTCTATTCCGTACAGATAAACTGGTTTCCGTATTGAGCCGAACCGAAGAACAAATGTTCCAGCTTCAGTACAAAAATCATCGCCTTCAGGATCTTTCTCTGCCAGAATTGTCGGTCAACGTCAGCGATGTCCACGCCAAGTCCGACTGGAAGGTGGACCGCAAACAGACGAGAGTAACAATTAACACGGAAATCCGATGCCGAATCGAGGAGTACCACGGAAAAAAAGATTTACTGGACCCTGCCCAGTTAGACGAGCTTAACCGGAACATCGGAGCCTATATGGATAAACAAACCGTATCGCTTTTCAAAAAAATGCAGGAGCTGAAAGTGGATCCTTTAAACATTGGATCATACGCTTCAGGGGCTTTTCAGAGTCGGATCGAAAGAAAGGATTGGCAAAAAGAATGGCCGCAAATGAAGGTCGAGGTACATTACAAGACATTTATGGAGCCGCTGACAAATTCGCTCAGCGGAAGCCGGTAATGGATAAAAAATGATCTGGTGTTCTTAATATTCTCGCGGCTATGCTCAAAGCATAAACATGAACGAACAAGACGTCATAACCGCGATATTCCCCATTACAATATTTCCATGGACAACACCCAGATCCGACACGGTGATAAAAAGGCTAATCAATATGTTTTGAGTGGCGCCTGACACGATGAAGGTCAAGAAAGTAACTAGAATCGGACAGATTAACGCCATCCCTAAAGCGTTCTGCCGCGAAGCTTCATACATCAAGGCTTCCCGGCCGATCACTGCCAGCGATAACAATACCAGCAGCCATGTAAACCAGAAGGCCGCTTGTCAACAGAGGTTCCATTTGCCCTCGGAAGGGATTCTGATCCGAAACGCAAAGCAGGCTCCGCAAATGGACGGGTAGGAGATGCAGTATATCTGAACGTTATTGTTGCGGCTGCAATCATCAACTTAATGATGACGAAAGTTAGTTGCATTCTAGGAACTGTGCGAAGTCGGGATTGTCCGTCAGGTTCGCTTTGCGATGATTTAAGTGAAGGATAACGTCAAGGGTATGTAGTCGAAACAATCAGAACAAACTCAAAGCTCATACTCGCCTTTTATTCCAAAAAGATTTTTATGTCAAATTGTGTAGAATTATTGAAATGTTTGCGATTCGCAAATATAATAAAGCTAAAAATTTAATACATAATGCACAAACTTCTAACACTTCTAATAGCTCATCGCTCAATTACACTCATTAAACATATGTCAATCTTGCAAGGGAGGTGTTACCCTATGTCAGATTCTTTCAATGAACAGGAGATATTAAAGCTATTAAAAAAACTAGACCAAGTTTCTCGTTCTCAGGAAATGGAAGGGACAGGAGCATCCCCATCAGTTTCCCATAGTATGAACACTGATTATGAGGTCTCAGATGGGTATATTAAGGTGGAACATGGGAAAATCATCGTAGGAAACCCAACCAATGGTGGCCAATTCCCGACTATTAAAGCAAACTCGCCTGTTAAACTGTTGGTGGATGGCCAAGAGATCAGAAAGGAAACGAAGGTTTCTTCTGAGAGTGTGGTAGAGTGGAAGATTGAAGAGAATTCTCTATTTGAGGTATCGGTCTCAGAAGATAAATTAGAAGCCTATTTGACCATAAATCGCATACAGAGGTGTGCGTGGTTGTTAGAACAGAAGACTCCCTCATTGAATGTAACACTCACTGCAGAGGAAGATTTAAATATTATTTTAGAAATTGTAAACCTACAGGATATTCTTACGATAGTTGAAAATATGAACATTAAAATGAATCTTGATGTAGCAGCGATTCAGGCCGAAATCCTGCAACCTTCTTTTAAACCAATAATAATCGGAAGAGGTAAGGCACCCGTTCAAGGTGAGGATGCACTACTGGAACTGTTCTTCTCTGAAAATATTGAAAACATCTTTAACGAGGTACGAGGAGTAATGGATTATAAAAATCATATGAACATTCCCTCTGTTAAGAGCGGTGATGTCATTGCTAAGAAGACACCGGTAGTTGAAGGACTGACAGGGTATGATGTATTTGGCAATGTGCTGCTTCCCGATCCAGTCAAGGAGATTCGCATTACTGGTAAGGATAATGTAGAAATCACATCAGATTTCATCGTCATCGCTCGGAAAGAGGGGAGACCTCGAGTCACAGGTAATCATATTAAATATTTTGATATCAACACCGCTTATATAGTACCCGGTAATGTTGATTTACAAACAGGTAATATCGTGTTTGCTGGTGATGTGATCGTTCATGGCGATGTTATGGATAACATGATTATTGAATCCCTCGGTAACATTTATGTGTCTGGCAGTGTTTTCAACTCGACATTAACAGCTACCGGCAGTATTGCAGTGAAGGGGAGCTTCATTGGAAGTCATTTATATTCCGGGTATTTTGGTATGTTCTACAACAGGCTCTATAATAGCTCTAAACAGTTGATAGAAATTCTAGAAATAATGATGGAAAACGTAAGGATATTGATATATGAAATCAGTAAAAAAAACAAGCAGGTGCGGTACGGACAAGTGTTGTTGTTAATTACAGAGAGTAAATTCCAGCAAGTCCGGGATCTCGTAAAGGAACTGCTTGAAGTTGTTTCAAGTTTACAGACTTATAATATAGATAATCTACAGCAATTAAAATATTACTTGGAGTTATTCTTACAGCCCCCCAAAATTGTTGAAGTTATGACAGCACCTCGTATGGAAGATTTTGTTCGGATTTTAAAAGAAGCATTCATGAGAGTTGCCTTAAGTCAGGAATCCCATGTGCAGATTAATGTTAACCAAGGACAGAACTCAACATTAAAGTCCAATGGAGATATCCTGATTCGAAAAGAAGGAGTTATTCAATGTGATCTCTATTCAGCAGGGAATATCATTTTCCTGTTGGACAACGCTGTATGTCGAGGCTCAAAACTTGAAGCAGGTGATACCATATCTGCCATGTATGTAGGTGGGATTACTGGCGTTGCAACCAGTCTTAAGGCAGGGAATAAGATTATAATTAGGAAAATGTTTGAAGGACGGGTCACCGTTGATCGATATAGTATGGACATCTTTGACCCAATTGAGGGTAAAACGTTTGACCGCAACAGCTTTAAACGACATAATTGGAAGGCGGGTGATTCATATTGATCAGTTCATCGGGAGAAGGTTAAAAAGAAACATCTATTCGAGGCAAGGCAGCTTGCTTCTTTCACAGAACTGTATTTTGGACCATCACCATATTAATCTCTTGCATCAGCACGGTATCGATTTATGGAAAGAAGATCCCCAATATGTTACGGAAATCCTAACAAAAGAAGCGGTTTTAGAAGTTCAAGCGATCTTCGAGAAGATTCGTTACCAATCCGAACAGCTTTCCAATCAAGATATACAAGAAGCAATAATTCCGAAGATCCAACAATTATGTATCAACAACCTATCGAATGTTATATTGGAGCTAAGTAAGAAGGATAATTATACCTATCGTCATTGTATAGGTGTTTCCCTCATCTCATATTTAATCGGTAAATGGTTAGGTTTAAAGGATGAAGAACTACAAAATCTCGCAATTGCTGGTTTATTGCATGATCTTGGAAAGATCAAAATCTCTGACTCGATCTTAAATAAAACAAGTAGCCTTAGTGCCGATGAGTATGCCGAGATGAAACTTCATACTCATTTCGGGTATGAAATGATTCGGAATATTTCAGAAATGACGGAACAACAAGCCCTAGTTGCCCTTCAGCATCATGAAAGAGAAGATGGCAGCGGATATCCGTTTAGGATTGCGGGGGTGAAGATTACACTTTACAGCAAGATTGTAGCGGTAGCTGATGTGTTTCATACCATGATCTCCGAACGAACATACAAGAAACCCATACCTTTGTATCAAGTGTTTGAGGAAATCTATAATCGTGGTTATAAATTATTTGACTCTATGGTTGTCCATTGTTTCATAATGAACATGATGATCAGAATGGTCGGCGATCATGTGATTTTGACAGATGGTCAAGTAGCTCGAATCGTTATGCTTCATTCAGATGACCTTATTAATCCTTTAGTAGAGGCTAATGGGAATTTTTATGATTTACGGAATTCTGAACATAAAATTTTGGATTTTGTATACA
Source organism: Paenibacillus lactis (assembly GCF_017873605.1). Classification (GTDB taxonomy): domain Bacteria; phylum Bacillota; class Bacilli; order Paenibacillales; family Paenibacillaceae; genus Paenibacillus_AQ; species Paenibacillus_AQ lactis. Next base: position 61,281 of record NZ_JAGGKI010000018.1, on the reverse strand, counting down.
ACCAATAACTTTACCAGAGGAGGGTCCTTTGAGTCTCTATGTTAAAAACACTACGAAAGAATAGAAAGATGACTATGCAGGAGGTTGCAGACTCAATCGGTGTAGCTAAAAGCACTTATGCCTGTTATGAACTAAATCATCGGCAGCCACCGATCGAGGTGTTGCATAAGCTATCCATACTGTTTGACACATCCGTTGACTATATAATCGGTGCAACAAATATTCCTCATCCCCCCCAAGATAAAGATATGAATGCGAAAGTGATTCTCAAGAATTCCAAGCTTCATTGGGATGGCATACCATTAACGGAGGATGATCTTCAAATCGTTCATGATCTACTTGAAATGGTTGTTCAAGAACGGAGTAGTTCTAAAATCAAGAAAGGGTTACCAAGAACTTGAGATTGCTTGAATTCGAGGTGTAAATAAAAAAGATGGAAGAAATAATCGAATCCATGAAGCATTATAAGCTGAGCAAAGAAATAAAAAAAATACTGGCACAAATTCATCCAATGAATAAAGGACAAACTGATTTATCCAACTTGTTTGAAAAACTCTACCATGCAGATTTAATAGGGATGCAAGAAAAACTTTCTCTTGAAACTAGAATGTATCTAAATCAATATTGTCTGGCTATGGAAGAAAAATCAAACGGTATGTTATGTGTTGTATATTTATATGAAGAAAATGAAAAAAGATTATGGCTTGGTGCTGGACCGAGTATGCCGGGAAGTTATAAAGAATATTCTCATGGACTTGATGTGAAACTAGATATTCTAGGTGGATCGGAAGTACCGGTATACATCAGAAACGTATTAATTGTAGATGATATTTATCGCAGTGAAGACCTCGTTACATTAAATCATAAGAAAGCAATGTTGGAAGACGGATTTAAATCATATTGCTGCACTCCATTAGGATATCAGGATAAGATGATCGGGTTCACCGTGTTGTTTTCTGATCAACAAAGAGACTTTACTGACTATGAAATCGATATGTTTCAGGATAATCGCAATCAAATTGAAGCTTCTTGAAGTGACATATGTACAAAATACGAGTTTTGTGAAACAGATGTCAGTTTAAAAACGCCCTGAGCGTTTTTTAGTCATTTCACAGTCAATCCATCAGCCATGACTCATCCATGTTCATTCTTACTTTCATACCTCTTTCTTACTCAACCATCCGGACATAATTCATAAATCTTGGCAATCAGTTCCTCGGAGTTCGTTCGGAACGTTTCATTAGCGTCGGCCCAAGACGACTTTAAGAAATATGATGCGTGAAACCGCCAGCCTTGATGATCCGGATTAAAGTCCATTTGAATTTCGCGTCCAGGCTTACCGTTATATATTCTGGATCCTGGTTTGCGCCAGCTGCCGATTTGCGTGATTCTGTCTCGATTTTGGCCTGTTATATATGTAAAGTTCTCATTATATGGAATGTTCTTCAAATAAAATTTCGGGCAGCCCACAGCAAACACTCGAATCTGCTGATCTCCGTAGTGTTCTTGCAACTCAAGCCCAGTCCGGTATGCGATCACGCCGCCGGCGCTGTGACCGATCAGAATCAACCGTTCCACATCGGCTGCATGCGCCCGTATGATGTGTGATGCTTCCTTAACTCGGCGCGATTGATCACGAACCAAGTCATAGCCTGCTTGACTCAATTGACGGGTCAACAGACGGATTAAAGCCGAACCTTGCTTGCCGTTGGCCAAACCATAGGGGAAAATCATCACAATTTTAGCATGACGAAATCTTTTCGCAATCTCATTGGCTGCGTCTTCAAAGTTATTCCGATATGTCAGGATACCGGCAAAAAAACACACCAGGGTGCGACACTTCTCCGTGCATGTGCTGCTTGGCGATATGTAAGCCTCTGTCATGATTTCCCCCTACTTAATTTATCGACTCATTATGTGAAATTTATAACAATCCTTACTTATAAACGTTTAAACGCTGCCGATTGCCGGTACGCTATGCAACTGTCCCTTAATCTAGAGTTTATCACGCCATATTTACTAAAGCATTGTTTCATTCGAGCTTGAATCCGAATCTCTATAGAAAAAATTAGGCGTCACGATCCGATTGTCATATGAACGATGAAAGATATGTGTCGTGGCGGGCGACAGCGGCGGAATAAGCCACGTCCAGTCCCCTGTTACCGGACAGCCTCTCTTATCCTCATTTGACTCGAAGCGTTTAAATTGCTTGGCAGCTGTATGATGATCTACAATCGTAACCCCATTCTTCTTATAAGAGTACAAAACAGCCACATTCAATTCAACAAGCGCACGATCGCGCCATAGCGTAGATTCATGCGTTGCAGGCAGCCCCATGATCTCGGATAGTGCCGGCAGCAGGTTATACCTCTGCTCATCCGCCAAGTTGCGAGCGCCAATCTCCGTTCCCATGTACCAACCGTTGAAAGGAGCCGCCGTATAAGAAATACCACCAATTTCAAGCCGCATGTCGGACACAATCGGCACTCCGTACCACCGAATGCCGAGCTCCTGCAACTGCGGGTATTCCGGGTGTTCAATCGGCACCTCGAGCACAAGCTCCTTGGGGATATCAAACCAACGGGGTTCCTTTCCTTGTGCGCTTATCACCAGCGGCAACACATCGAATGGCGTTTTCTTTCCCTCCCAGCCGAGCGAATGACATAACGATGTCAACGCAAGCGAATCCGGGTCCCCAACCATCCCATCATCCGTCTCATAGCCAGCATATCGTATAAGCTGACGATTCCATATTCGCGCATCGGATTTATGCTTCAGAGGATCTGCCGGTCTAAAAACGGTTATTGCAGGACGGATTTGGCCGCCATTCGTAGCGTATGCTATATGCTTGAACAAAGCATCCGCCATCTCCTCATCGGTAGTGACATGACGGGCATCAAACACGGTAAGTCCTTCCCAAAACAAGCGGCCAATGCAGCGATTGCTGTTTCTCCAAGCCATGCGGCAGCCATGGGTTAACTCCTCATAGGTATGCTCGTATGTACCCGACTCCATGATTTGCGTTTGTACTTCAGCCAGGCGTTGATTCAATTCAGCTTCCGGTTTATGTAATTCAGTGTAACATGCTTGTATAAAATGGGCGGCCTCAAGCTTAAGCCGTTCCAGACCCAATCCGTGTTCTTGTACCTGTACCAAAATCATCTTGCTCCTCTCATCGCTCCTCAAGCCTTCAGGAATATACTACCTTGAAGTCCAGCCAACGATCAAACCCATCCGCCTATTGTTCGGATTTTGCTCACATCTAGTCATCTCATCAAGCACAATACAAAAAAAGAACCTCAATCCAAAGACGGATTAAGGTTCTTCTGTGAACCGATCATCAATGAAAATTGAGAGATCGATCTCATCAATATAATTAAAGAATTAACTATGGACGAGTTCTTTTTCGCTTAGACCAAGCGTCTTCGCAGTGGAGTGATGAATTTCTTGCAGCAGCTCAGGCTGATCCACGAGGGATACACCGTAAGAAGGAATCATTTCTTTAATCTTCGGCTCCCACTCCTTCATATGCTGAGGGAAGCACTTCTGCAGCACTTCCAGCATAACGTGAACGGCCGTGGAAGCACCTGGCGAAGCGCCGAGCAATGCAGCGATCGAGCCGTCAGAAGCGCTAATGACTTCCGTACCGAATTGGAGCGTGCCTTTGCCGGCGTCCGTATCCTTGATAACCTGTACCCGCTGACCTGCTACGACAATTTCCCAATCCTCGCTCTTGGCGTTCGGGATGAACTCCCGCAACTCCTCCATTCGTTTTTCATTGGATAGCAGCACTTGCTGGATCAGGTATTTCGTCAGCGCCATCTCTTTAACGCCGGCTGCCAGCATTGTGAGCAGATTGTTCGGTTTAACGGAACGGATCAGGTCAAGATTGGAGCCCGTCTTCAGGAACTTCGGCGAGAAGCCGGCAAAAGGTCCAAACAGCAGGGTTTTCTTATTGTCGATGTATCTTGTATCCAGATGCGGAACCGACATTGGAGGAGCGCCAACCTTGGCTTTCCCATATACCTTGGCATGATGCTGCGCGACAACCTCCGGATTGTTGCATACCATGAATAGGCCGCTTACCGGGAAACCGCCGATATGCTTGGATTCGGGAATGCCCGTCATCTGCAGTAAAGGCAGACTGCCTCCGCCTCCGCCGATGAAGACAAATTTCGCCGTATGCTCCTCTACTGAACCGGTGTCGATATTACGAACTTTAAGTTTCCAAGAACCGTCGCTGGTTCGTTTAATATCCTTCACCATATGCTTGTAGTGAACCTCAACGTTGTGACTCTTCAAATGGTCGAACAGCATGCGCGTTAAAGCGCCAAAGTTAACGTCCGTTCCGGAATCAATTTTGGTGGCCGCCATCGGTTCGCTGGAAGTCCGTCCTTCCATGATCAGCGGAATCCATTCCTTCAGTTTCTTCGGATCTTCGGAGTATTCCATTCCTTGAAACAATGGATTGTTTGACAGCGCTTCAAAACGTTTCTTTAAAAAGCTAACATTGCTCTCCCCTTGCACCAAACTCATATGAGGAATAGGCATAATAAAGTCCTGCGGATTGCGGATCAGATTGCTGCTAACCAGATAAGACCAGAACTGACGTGAAAGCTGAAACTGCTCATTAATTTTAATCGCTTTGCTGATATCTATAGATCCATCAGGTTTTTCGGATGTATAGTTAAGCTCGCACAACGCAGCATGTCCCGTGCCTGCATTATTCCATTCGTTGGAGCTCTCTTCCCCTGGACTTGCCAGTTTCTCAAATACGCTGATTTCCCACTCCGGCGCCAGCTCTTTCAGTAATGCTCCCAATGTCGCGCTCATGATTCCGGCACCAATTAAGATGACGTCTGTTTTTTTCTGAATGCTGCTCATGATATCCTTCCTTATCCACTATATTTGCAAAAAAAGAGTAGGCGCCGCCGCTTATAAAATCTAAGCAAAACGTCACCTCAACAAAGAACCAGTTCCGATGTAATGATCACCATATCATTCTAGTCTATTATAAATATTTATAGATTAAAATATCTACTACTATCTGATAATTATAAACGATTTCATGCTAGGGACAAGAACTTATCACATAAAATCACAAAAGCCGCCGATTTTTGGCGACTTTTGATCGATATATATGATCGATAGACATCTCAACCTGTGGTTGATCGACGGCATGTGATAAGGTGTAGAGCGTTTAGACCCGCAAAGCATTGCCCCCCTAATTACTTCTCAAACAAAGGAAGAACTTGGTGGAAAAGCTGCCTCTGGGCTTCTACGCTGTCTTCATTCCCAACCGTGCACTTACTCCCCAGTTCGAGAACCGATTCAACAAGCGGAGCAAGACCCGCAACGTCTTCCGCCGTTGTATTCAGCACCTCGTCCCTTTCTCTCTGCAAATCATCATCATCAAACTCGGAAAGATACGAGGCCAGCGCGTTCGCAGAAGCAGCTGCCGGGCTGTTCGCAGGCTCTAGTTCCCGGATCGCACCGATGATATAACGTGTCATCTCCTGGTCACTCGCCTTAAAGCTGCGTAAATAATCGGGGATTTGCGCATAAACCTCATATGTTCGAGCAAGGTTCGGATCCCGGTAGGATACCATATAGCTGTTACCGTCCCGCTGGAATCCGGTCATGCAGCCATAAGCTCCGCCCTTTACCCGGATCTGGTTCCATAAATAATCATAGGATAGAATCATTTTCAGTACGCGCAAAGATCCGGAATATTGATATCCCTTATCGATAAAGTTGCCTGTCTGGGCTGCATATTGGACCTCGGACGATGTCTTGAAGCCTTCATTGCGAAACTCCGGCGTGAAAATCACCGTATCCCGCTGCACCGGGTGATGAAACAGCTTCCCTTTAAACGCAGCCGCCAGGGGCTTTACCCTTGCTATGCCTTCTTGCTCTGCCGTATAGCTTACCAGCAGATTTTCAGGTCTGAAGATACAGCCGGCCAGCTCCTTCAACCGATGAATAAGCCCCTCCTTCTCCTCGTCAAAATGGCTCTCCAAATGCTCCAGCAGCCGGTAGTGCGAAATCCCGCCCACCCTATCGCGGAAACTGTACACGGCGGAATGATAGGACAACGCCCGCTCCCTTGCCGCCAAATGACCCGATGAAATCAGCTTCCGCTGTTCGCTGGATTTGAGCTGTGCGATCAACTCATACAGCCGTTTGGTATCGTCGAATTTCGAGGACAGGATCATTTCCTGGATCAATTCGAACGCGGAGCTCAGCTGACTGTACAGCACCTTCGCTTGAAATTCAAATACGGCTTTATAGCCATTAACCTGCTTTGTACTGCCGTATGCGTCGATGCTCGTGTGGATCCCGCCTGTATGAATATTAATCCGATTGGCCAGTTGATGGTAGCTGAAGCGCTCTGTGTCGACGGATCCGATTACCCCCTCCAATACGCCGGCATAGGCAAGTAATTCCTGTGGAACGTTCGACAGATCAAAGCATAACCGCAAATAACCGATTCCGTTTGTGAACAGTGGGTGATATAAGATCGTGGTATCGTCCAATCGATCAAGCTCCAGGCCGAGCTTTGGCGATTTCGGATCCAAATCCTCCCGCGAAAGCAAGGGGATCGTTGCCGACTGCTCCTTCGTCGAAGGTTCATTCTGGTATGCCTTAAGAGCCTTGGTGCGATCGACGAGCTGCTGCAGCTCATCCGGGTTCAACTGATCCCGGTAAGTTTGAAGACGAGCTCTGAGCTTCTGCTCTTTTTTGATGCTCAGCCCGCTTTCCGGAACGACAGAGACAATGGATGCATGCGTATTTCGGATCAAATACCGCTCAATCAGCCCCTCGAAATACCGTTTATCCATGTTTTCTCTGAGCCGGTTAAAGATATGATGATTTTCCAAATGTACAAATGGAGCGTTATCATCATAAAGCCAGCTCCCGAGCGCTTGCAGCGCATAACTTAAGCCCTTCGGGTAACGGCCGAAATCGGCTTCGCGGTATTGAAATTCGTATAGGCTGATGCCGGCAAGCAGTGAATCCCTGTCGATACCATTGCTTACCAGGTCATTCAATACATTCGTAATCGTATCGACGAATTGATCCCGATCCCTCTGATTGCTCCCCTTCGCAACGATGCTGAAGAACGGCTGATAGACTCGGCTCTGATAGGTTCCATACACTTCCTTCGCAATCCCTTGGTCCAGGATGGATTGTCGAAGCGGGGCGCCTTGCGATCCCAGCAGCGCATAATGCAATATTTGAAAAGCGATCGTCAGCTCAGGATCCAGGCTCGTTCCAATCACCGCATTATACGTCAAATAAGAGCGATTCTCCTCCGATTCTCCGCTTCCGATCGGGTACGTCCTCACGGCTTCTGCCCGTTGATGAAACGGAGCTTGAAGCGCGATGTCCGAAGCTGCGTCAGCACGGTCATAATGAGCAAGATACGCCTCGTCAAGCCACTTTAGCTTTCCCTCCATATCCATGTTTCCATATAAATAAATGTAGCTGTTGGAAGGATGGTAATATTTCGAGTGATACGCCAGCAGCTCCTGGTATTGCAGGTTAGGAATATCGTCCGGATGTCCGCCGGATTCATAGGAGTAGATCGTATCCGGAAACAGCGTGTTCAACACGGACCGGTATACGACCCGTTCAGGCGCGGAAAAGGCGCCCTTCATTTCGTTGTACACGACACCGTTATATTTAAGCTCCGCATCCACCGCTTCCAGATTGTAATTCCAGCCCTCCTGAAGAAATATTTCTTCTTGATGGTGAATATTGGGATGAAGAACCGCATCCATGTAAACATCCATCAGGTTCTGGAAGTCTTGATCATTTCGGCTCGCTACCGGATAAATCGTTTTATCCGCGAAGGTCATCGCATTCAGAAAGGTGTTCAAGGAGCCCTTAGCCAGTTCTACAAAAGAATCCTTGGCAGGAAACTTGCGTGACCCGCAAAGAACGGCATGCTCCAAAATATGCGTTAGCCCCGTATTGTCAACCGGCGGCGTCCGAAATCCGATCGTAAATACTTTATTCTCATCGTCATTCGAGAGCAGAATGATTCTGGCCCCGCTGCGCTTGTGCTCAAGCAAGGCTCCATCCGACTGGATATCCTTCAGTCTTCGATGCTGCAATACTTGATATGACGTTAATGAATCCAGTGTCTTCATAATCGTAACCTCCATGACCGTCTCCATGTTGAGTACGGTAATTTGTATGTTTCATTTTTTATTATTCCGTGATCGGGTGCAGCCTCCCCTTCCATATAAACATTCGACATGTCTGCCGCAGCTCCTCCGCTCATCTCTACCGATGAGGAGCGTCTTGGGCATCGTTATATACAAGAATCCCATATGTGTCATCTAAGGTTAAGTGATTCAACCCGCTCTCGATGGGTTCACTACCACAATTGATAAAAATTACAAACAGTGGAAATACTGAGTCAAAATATTCAATTGCTATGAGCACCGTTAAATCGGGAAAGGTGTGAACATCCATGTCTTTTTCCAAATGGCAGGGGTCCAACCGGTCAAGAAAGGGTAAATCCGCTGACAAACCGGTGACAAAGCAGGTAGAGGGTCGGAACATCTCCGAAAGTCTAGAGGAAACGACGTCAAGCATCAAGGATCTCCTCGGGGGCAGCGACGATTTTATCGTCCATTCCTTCCAGATATTCGGACAGCATGGTGCGGTCCTGTTTTATTTCACCGATATTACGGACCATGTCGTGATCAATAATACAATATTGAAGCCGCTCAAGTACGGTCCCCCCCATATCGATGTGGAGAGCATCCCGCTTCATGCGCTGAGGGATACATTATTAGAGGATACGCTTTATCATAGCGAAGGATTCGCCGAACGAAATATTTCAATACTAATTGACAGTCTGCTGCGCGGGCAATCCGTCGTCGTCATCGATGGGCTGAACGAGGCAATCGTCATCGAAACCCGTAAGATTTCCCAGAGATCGATCGAACAGCCAGCCACGGAACAAGTCATTCGAGGGGCCCGGGAAGGCTTCATTGAATCCTTGGGAACGAATATCTCCCTTCTTCGATACCGTCTGCAGACGCCGGATTTCCGGGTGAAATCCATGCAGATCGGAACGAAGACCAAATCCAAGGTTGCCGTCTGTTACATGGAGGGCATCACCAATCCGGGCATTGTTCAAGAAGTAAATAAACGCCTATCCACCATCGATATTGATGCCGTGCTCGATGCCGGCTACTTGGAGCAATTTATTGAAGACAACCACTGGTCGCCGTTTCCCCAGATTCAATATACGGAGCGGCCGGATAAAGTCGTAGCCAATCTGCTCGAAGGAAGAGTAGCTATTATGGTGGATGGATCACCGATGGCTCTCATCGTACCGACCGTCTTTAGCCAGTTCTACCAGACCGTCGAAGACTATACCGAACGGTATGTCTTGATGAGCGCGATCCGGATGTCCAGGCTCGTTGCCCTTATCTTCTCATTAGTCTTCCCTTCGCTATATGTAGCGATCATTTCATTCAATCCGGAATTGATCCCTACCGAATTTGCCGTTGCGGTAGCGGGCGGACGAGCAGGTGTACCTTTTCCAGCGGTCATTGAAGTGTTGGTCATCGAAATTTCCATGGAGGTTTTGCGTGAAGCGACGATTCGTCTGCCACAGCAGGTTGGCGGTGCCTTATCGATCGTTGGGGTGCTCGTCATTGGACAGGCTGCGGTTGCTGCAGGCTTCTCAAGCCCGATCACCGTCGTCATCATTGCTCTGACAACCATCGGGTCATTCGCTACACCCGCATACAATGCAGCGCTCGCACTCCGGATTCTGCGGTTCCCATTAATCATTTTGGCCGGCGTGTTCGGTCTCTATGGCGTTATGGTCGGGCTTATTCTCATTACGAATCACCTGCTGTCGCTCAAATCGTTTGGCGTTCCTTACTTGAGCCCTTTCGTTCCGGGCAACGTTCAGGGCATGCGCGATTTGCTGACGCGAGGACCACTGTGGAAAATGAAGAACAGGCCTTCCTTCCTCCACACGCAGGACATCACAAGATTGGGCGACAACATGATTGACCAAGTCGATCATGCTTCAAATAACATCATGAGTTCCACCCATCCTAACGGAGAAAAGGGGCGTTAAACGATGAATAATCAGCGCCAAGTAACCGTATTGCAGGCATCGGCAATCACGATCAGCACGATCGTGGGGGTCGGCGTCCTAGCACTCCCTCTTGGGGCGGCACGCGCAGCGGACGCCGGAGCCCCACTTGTCACATTTTTGGGGATGGCGCTCGCCTTTGTCGGTTTATTTTTCATGACCCGCCTGGGCATGCGATTCCCCAATGATTCGTACATCCAATATAGTGAAGTCATCATGGGCAGGTGGCTCGGCACGATTGGAAACCTTGTATCCATCGTCTTCTTTGGCGTATTGTGCTCGCTGGTGGCAAGAGAATTCGGTGAGGTTGTCGTCACAGCCGTGCTCAAGAATACGCCGCTGGAAGTGACCGTACTCGTGATGCTGCTTCTGGCAGCCCTCTCCTCACGCAAGAACATCATGTCTTTTGCCTACATCCACTTATTTTACAGCCCATTTATTCTCGTACCCGCATTGCTGATTGTCGCCCTTTCCTTAAAGAGCGCCAACATCATCAACGTGCTTCCGGTCTGGGGGAACGACCCGAGCGGGATCCCAATGGGGATCATTACGCTCTCCACGATGTTTCAGGGTTACTTTATTATGATGATGGTCATCCCCGCCATGTGCAGACCCGAGAAGGCGATGCGGGCAAGCTTTTGGGCAATGCTGGTGACGGGCTTGCTGTATACATTGATCGTTATCGCAACCGTCGGCGTGTTCGGTGCGGAAGAAACGAAGACACTGCTCTGGCCGACACTCGAGCTGGCCAAGGCGACCTCACTGCCCGTGTGCTGGAGCGCTTGGATGCAGTATTTCTTGCCGTATGGGTTACGGCCGTATTTACCTCCTTGTTCTCTTGTTATTACTTTACCATCTATTCGATTAGCAAGATGTTGAAGCTGGCTGATCAAGGGATGCTGTCTTTTTTCATACTACCGATCTTGTTCGTGCTGGCGATGCTTCCCCAGAGCTTGCTTCAATTAAATGAATGGAATGCCGTCATATCCAAGTTCGGACTGCTGATAACCATTGTGTACCCAGGCGTGCTGCTGACGATCTCGAAGCTGCGCAAAAAAAGAGGTGCTTCCCGATGATCGGTGAAATCTACAGCGGTTATCTGTATGTCGCCATTGCGATTTGGATCTTGACCGGGTTATTTAATCTTGTTGTCGATACCCGCAAATATGATCAATCGAAGATGGACAAGGAGAAGAAAGTATCGCGCGTCCTAGGCTGGATCAACATCGTGTCAGGCATCGTCATTTTTTTGGGGGCTATGACGTTAAAAATCATTTTATGAGCGTGACGATATGGATCAATCCCGGGGAAGGAAGATTTCTATGAGAGAACATGCATCCGTAGATTACAAGCTGAGAATCATCATGACCCTTCTCCTCCTAGCATCGCTGCTAACAGGCTGTTGGGATCGCATGGAGCTTGAGGAGCGTGCCGTCGTCCTTGGCATATCCATAGACACCGCCGGGCCGGATGCGGCGAAGAAGGAAGACGAGGTATCCCACCTCATGGGGAAATATCCCGCTCCAAAACAGAGCATGATTCAGTTGTCCGTGCAGATCGCTCTGCCGGGGCGTATCCCCCTCGGGCCTGGCGAGAGCGGCGGCAGCAGCGACGGTGGTGGAAAACAGACCGTGTGGGTGCTCAGTGTCGTCGGTCATACGATCGATGATGCCATGATGAACTTACAGCAGCAGATATCGGGAAAATTGTTTTTCGGCCACCTCCGTGTCATCGTCATCTCCGAGGAAATTGCAAGGAAAGGTATCCAAAATATAAACGATTATCTTGTACGCCGAATGGCATGGATGATGGTGTCGAAAGGAAAAGCAAAGGCGCTGATGGAAGCTGCTCCGAAATTGGAGCGCGTCCCGACGCTGTACTTGGCATCCACGTTAGACGATGCCGTTAGGCATGGGAAATTCCCGACCAATTACATTGGAACGTTCTGGAGCAATTCCTCGAAGAAGGGTCAAGAAGGATTCCTCCCTTACATTCAAATCATGGAAGGTGAGAATGTTCAAATCAGCGGGATCGCTTACTTTAAGGGGGAGAGGATGGTCGGCACGACAAAGCCGTTTGAAATTGCCGGATATTTGGTCATCAAGGGAATCAGCCCGGCGGGATACCGGGGGATCATCCATTTGGGCGATGACTCGCAAATCGTTACGATCCATGCGACAAACCGGGAAGCAACGACGACGGTTAAGATCAAGGACGGCGTCCCCCACTTTACGATCACGGCAATGACGGAGGTCAACGTCGAAGAGAAGAATGAAGAAGTGATACCGATCAATTCATCCCGGATCCTTGAGGAAATCGCCTCAGAGAATGAACGTTCCGTCAAAGAGCTGGTCCTCGGGCTTCTTCGAAAGACCCAGGAGAAGGAATCGGACATCTTCGGATTCGGCGAGCTCGTACGGGCAACAAAGCCGACGTATTGGAATCGGAACGTTCGGACGGCCGACCGGTGGCAAAAGCTCTATAAGGAATCTACATTCGAAATCCATGTGACATCAAAAGTTCGCAGAGTCGGAATGAAAGCAGAGTAAGGTTTTTCCGACCAAAGCGTATACCGGCTGAGCTCTGAATGCGGATCTGCCTGTGCTTAGTTTCGGCTCTACTCTAAGAGCTCCCTGCATGCGCGGTTACGATTCCAGGAAATAGGTAACCCTTAGTTCATACGATAACTGGTTAAGGTGGTTTTAGAGATGTTCTTTTTCAAGAAGCGCAGCCGTTCAGCCGCCCGATCCAAGACCAGAGAAGAGCCAATGCTGCAACAAGCGGTTACGGACGGTACCGCCTTGTCCGAGCAGTTGGACATGAATTTAAGCATCATCCGGGAGCGTACGGGCGACAGTCCGGATATCATCATACGGAGGCTTGACCAGGTTGTGGGGTGTGAAATTCGCGCGGCCGTGATCTTTATTGATGGTCTGGTGAAAGATCAAATCATCAACCATTCCATCATGGATTCCTTGACGCAGGTCAGTTCTATGGAAATCCCCCCTTCCCCTACCCCGACTCAGATTGTCAGCCTGATCCAGAACCGGTTTCTATCCAACGGAACAGTCAGCGAGCTAAACAGCATGGATCAGCTGCTAAATGCGGTATTAGCGGGGAATACGGCGATTCTCGTGAACGGCTCCGTAAAAGGCGTCCTGGCGAGTTCTTTCGGCGGCGAACAGCGCAGTGGAAGAACCCCAGTCCCAAACCGTTATTCGCGGACCTAAAGAAGGGTTTACGGAAAATATCCGAACGAATACCGCCTTGATCCGCCGGAAGATCAAAAGCCCTGACCTGTGGATCATCAACCGAAAGATCGGACGCCAGACACAAACCGATGTTTCGGTGATGTATCTGCATGGCATTGCCGATGAAAAGATCGTGAATGAGATCCTCCAACGGTTGGACCGAATTGATACGGACAGCATTTTGGAGAGCGGATATATCGAAGAATTTATCCAGGACCGGACATTCACGCCTTTTCCGACCATAACAAATACGGAGCGTCCCGATGCGGTGGCCGGCGCGTTATTGGAAGGAAAAGTGGCGATTCTGGTCGATGGGACCCCATTTGTGCTCATTGCCCCCATCACGATCTTCAAGCTGTTTCAATCCAGCGAGGACTACTACCAGAAGCACAACATCGCCACATTTCTGCGCTTGCTGCACATGGTTTCGTTCGTGATTTCCATGCTATTGCCTTCTCTCTATATTGCGATCACGACATTTCATCAGCAGATGCTCCCAACCTTGCTTCTGATCAGTCTGGCCGCACAACGGGAAGGCGTTCCCTTTCCGGCATTGGTCGAAGCGTTCGCGATGGAAATTACGTTTGAAGTTCTGCGGGAGGCCGGCGTTCGTATGCCGAGAGCGATCGGATCGGCGATTTCGATTGTCGGAGCGCTCGTTCTCGGTCAAGCTGCGGTTCAGGCCGGCCTGGTGTCGGCTGCGATGGTCATTATCGTTTCTTTTACGGCCATCGCCAGCTTCGTTGCCCCATCGATCAGCATTTCGAACTCGGCGCGGCTGCTGCGGTTCGGCTTTATGATCCTGGCCGCCACTCTAGGCTTGTTCGGAATCATTGCCGGCATGATCGCTGTGCTCATTCATTTGAGCGGGCTTCGCTCCTTCGGGATTCCTTATCTGGTTCCAGTCGCTCCCTTCATTCCTTCCGATCAGAAGGATACCTTGATCCGGGTTCCATGGTGGGCCATGAAGCGCAGACCGAGATTGATCAATACGCAGAATGTTACAAGACAAAGCAAAAATCTAAAACCATCGCCATCGGAAGACAATGAATAAACAAGCATCATGGCAGCTAAAGAGGTGATGATGTATGGACCGCAATCGGATAATTCCAATAGTTATGCTAATCTTCCTGCTGCTCCTGAGCGGATGCTGGGACAGCAACGAATTGAACTCCCTGAGCTTTGTTGCCGCAACGGCAATCGACCGGGACGAGGATCGAAAGCAATGGGTCATTTCCTTTCAAGTCGTCATTCCGCAGGCCATTGCCACGCAAACCGGCGGCGGAGCCGGCGGCAGTCAATCCCCGGTCACCATCTTCTCGACACGAGGCCGAACGATCCGTGAAGCGATGCAGAATGCAAGCTTGGAGACGTCACGAACCCTCTTTTTCGGTCATAACTCGGTCTTGATCATGAATGAAGGCGTAGCTCGGACCGAAGGTGTAAAACAGATGCTGGATTTCTTTCTGCGTCCGATCGAGAGCCGGGAAACGATGTCGGTCCTTCTGACCAAGGGAAAAGCCTCCGATCTGTTGGAGGTATTCATCCCGCTTGAGAAAATAAACGGCAACGCCATTCAACGGGTGATCGAACAAAGCCATGACAAATTGTCGCAGGTCCAAAATATCAAGCTCATCGACTTCGCAACGATGGTCGCCGATCCAAACTCCGATGCAAAAGTTCCCGAGGTGAGGATATCCGGTAATAAGCAATCGCAATCCTCGCTGGATGCGCTTAAATCCACTCGAAGCAAGGCCGTTATCAAGCTTGGGGATCTTGGTGTTTTTCGCCATGATAAATTAATCGGCTGGATGAATCGCCGGGAAAGCCGCGGCGTTGCCTGGTTGTCGAATGAGGTCAGTCAGATGATCATTGTGTTTCCGTGCGATGAAAGAAATCCCGACCAACTTTCGAGCTTCGCTGTGATCAAATCATCGACCGAGCTGGATCCCAAAGTTCATGCGGACGGGATCGTAATGGATGTTCGAGTTAAAGCGGAGGGGGTGCTGGATGAAATGAGCTGCCCTATGAAACTGAAGGACCCGGATGTCATCAAGGTTCTGGAGCGGGCGATCGAGGATGAAATCAAGGAAGAAATCCAAGCCGCATGGAGCAAGATGAGAGAATTGAATGCCGATGTAGCTGGTATCCGTAATGTGATTCATCGGAAACAGCCCGTGGCCTGGAGAAAGCTGAGTCAATCGAAGCAGCCGCTCGAGCAAATCGAGATTCGTATGCATGTCAAGGCGAGTATCGAGAATACCAATATGCTCTACCAGCCGTTCTCGAATATGCTGGAACCGAAACAATAATGCCGAAAGAGATGTGGGGCCAACGCCCGAAACTTCGGAGACAAAGGACAACATAAGGATGTTAAGGATATGGAGAAAATTGATAAGTACCAACTGATCGCAATGACCATATTATTCATTATCGGAAGCTCGCCTTTGTATCAGCTGGGGATCGAGGTGAACCAAGACGCCTGGCTGGTGATGCTCACGGGGATGCTGGCCGGGTTATTGCTGCTTTTCGTCTATATTTATATTCAGAAGCGGAATGCCGACAAGAGCCTCTACCAGATCCTGAAGCGTCATTTCGGCCGTTGGATCGGCACGCTCTTGGCCGTCGCCTACATCTTCTATTTCGTCTATGAATCCATGAGAAACACTCGGGAATTCGGAGACATTATCAATGTTGCCTTCCTTCCGAGTACTCCCCTGTTCCTCTTAATGCTGATCATGATCGTGCTGTCCGGGTACGCCGTATCCAAAGGAATCGAGGTGTTCTTTCGTGTGGTCGAGTTTTTACTCCCGATTACCTTGATCGGCTACCTTCTGCTCGTGATTATGTTTGTTTCGACCAATTTGATTCATCTCGAACGGCTGCTTCCGATTCTTGAAAACGGGGTAATGCCCGTCATCAAAGCGGCAATCCCCAAAGTCATCAGCTTTCCGTTTGGCCAGGTCGTCGTATTTCTCGTGTTCTGGAACCATCTGAACAACCGAAAGGTGTTGACCAAGGTTACGGTGTTGTCCTACCTGTTCGTCGGCATGTTCCTGCTAGTCTTCAGCATATTGAATCTTGCCATTCTGGACCCGACCATAACAAGCATCTCAACGCTTCCGATGCTCCGCAGTGTCCGTCTGATCCAGATTGCGAATTTCCTGGAACGACTGGACCCGATCATAATGATGCTGATCTATATCGGGATATTCGTCAAAATGACAGCTTTCTACATGGCGGCAGTGCTTGGGCTTTCGCAGCTGATCAAAATGAATCATAAGATGCTCACCTTGGCCGTCGGAGGTTTTATCTATGCGATTTCCTTTATTTCGCCCAACCTGATTCACCATCTATGGGTCGGTTTTGAGCAAAATTTGAAATATCATTTTCCGATCTTTCAAATCTATGTCCCCCTTCTGCTTGCCATGATCATTATGCTAAGAAGTTTGTTTTCTCCGAAACGCAAGAGAGGCACCAGACCATCGCCGGTTGCAAAAAAGAATGGTCAAACGTAAAAAAACCGGCCATTTCGGCCGGATATCCTAAATGTACATACAAATTGGAATATTTTATGATATGACGTTCATATACTCATCATGGTTAGGCCCGTCTATGCATATTAAAAGTTACTTCAAATTGGCCGACCATTTCTCAGCGCGCGACTGAAGATCATCCAGGAATTTCTGTATATCCGGGGCGTTGCCAGAGGCCGCTTGGCTGATAAACCCGTTGATTGCCGGAGCGATGTCGCTCATGTAGAAAGGGTTGGCTTCGTCCATCAGCTCAGAATGACCGACGGCTGCGATTTCAAGCGCCTTTTTCACGTACTTGTCCTCCGGCGTAACAAAATCGGCGTTTTTCAAGGTTGGCGTACTGGAGAAGTTTTCGTACCTATATTTCTGCGTCATATGACCGCTCAAGAATTTGAGCACTTCCCATGATGCCTCCACATCCTTGGCATTCTTCGCCATGACGAACGGATCGACCGCCACCCATCCTTCTCCGTCAGGCCCCATGTTCATTACGGGCTCGAACCGGTCCAGAAGCTCTTTGTTCTGCTTCGAACGGTATTCGCTCATGGTGGATCCCCCGGTGGAATCGAGCGCAATCGCGATGTTGTTTTTCTCCAGACCGAAATTTTCAGCTCCCTGTGCATTCACAAAGCCTTTAGGCGGCAGCTGCGCTGCTTCCTTCAGCCATTCCAGCACCTTAACCATCTCCGGTGAATTCAGATGCCACTTGATGCTCTTGACATCCTTCAGCGTTCCTTCCGCTCCCTTGGCGCCGTATGCGAGGGTCAACGCGACAAAGGTAGAGCCGTTTAAGGAGTTGCCGCTCCAGAAGAGGCCGTAATTATCTTCGCCTGTTTTCGGATTTTTCCCGGTCATTTTCTTGGCCTTCTCGAGAATTTCATCGGGACCAGGCTTAGCCGAGAGCGGTTCAACGCCCCAGTCTTCAAAGAGCTTCTTATCGTAAATCGTCATTCTGCGGCCGAGAACGGCAGGAATGCCAAATTGCTTCGTTCCGTCCGGCGACTTGGTGCTGTAAGAATTGTTCATGATCCCCTCAAGATAAATGCCCGGATCGAAGGATGAATCTTTGGCAATCAGGTCATCCAGATCGCGCAAAAGCCCGTCCTGATACCATTGGGAAGCGAAGGCGCCCCCGGTATATAAGACATCGGCGTCACCGGATAAGAGCATTGCCGACTGCTTGGCTTTGACATTTTCCCATGGGATTTGGTACACCTCGAGCTTAATGTTCGGGTACATGATCTTAAACGTCTTATCCAGGTATTCATTGAGACCAATCACTGGATTGCCGGTCAGCGCGTCAATGCCATTCTCCAGCTGCCAGCCGGCGAGGGCCACGCGCACTGTCCCTTCCATATCCGACACCTTTTCGATCTTGACGCCGCCGGTCACATCGGTGTTCGAACCGCCCGAGCAAGCGGCCAGCGTAAACGTCAGCACGAAGGATAATATAAGCAGCACAGCCTTCTTCATTATTTCATGACACCTCCGAATGAATTGCTTATCTTACGATCTACTGCTTAATGCCGGACAGCGCGATACTCTCGATAATATAGCGCTGCAGGAACAGATAAACGGCGATAACCGGGATCAGACTGGCCGTCGTGGCTGCCATGATGATGGATGGCTGTTGGTTAATGCCGTTATTATAGGTGAACATGGCCAGACCGATCTGAATGGTGTATTTGCTTGCCGATTTCAAAATGAGCAAAGGCCAGAGCATATCATTCCACACGCCGAGAAACAGCAGAATCACCATCGTGGCAATGATCGGCGTGCACAGCGGCAAATACACGCGGCTGAACACGGTAAACTCCTTGGCACCGTCCAGTACGGCAGCCTCCCTTAAGCTGCTGGGCAGCTGATCGAAGAATGCCTTCGCCAGGAATGTACCGAACGCATAGTTCATCGCCGGCAAATAAAAGGCGAGGTAATTATCAACAAGTCCAAGCTCGCTGAACAGCAGGTACTGCGGAATCATCGTCATTTCAAACGGGATCATCATGGTGCTGAGGGCGAGAAGAAGCACGATGTTCGCCCCCTTGAAACGAAGCTTAGACAACGCATAGCCGGACAATAGCGCCGATAGGGAGCTAATGAGAATAACGCCTGCACTGACCAGCGTGGAATTCCCGATATAGAGGAACATCTTGATATTCGTGAATGCAACCTCAAAGGTTCGAATGGACGGCTCCTCCGGCCAGATTTTGGGCGGAAACGTAATATTCAGCCGCGCTGCCCAGTCGAAGCTGGTAATCAGCATCCATAAGAACGGTATGATCATTATGAAGGAACCGGCGAACAGCACGATTGTCAGAATCAACTGATTGATCGACAACCGTCTGCGGGGCACAGGCTCCTTAGAGACAGCTGTACCGGACATGGTCTCCCTCCTGTCTTCATGATATCGTGTTTGCAGATCGCCATCATGCTAGGCGGCATTTAATCCAGACTGTCCTTACGCCGGTTCAGCAGCATGAGGCAGACCGTCAGAATGAGAATGATCAGGAATAACAGGTAGGATACCGCAGTGGCAAGCCCCATCTGGGAAGCCAGAAACGCATTCCGATAGATATACAGCACCACCGTCATCAGGCTTCCGCCCGGATTGCCGGCTGTCCCTCCGATTAACCACACATCGGTAAACCGCTTCATCCCGCCGATCGTTCCCATGATGAGCATGAATACAAAGATCGGACGCAAATACGGAATCGTAATGTACAGCCATTTTCGATAAGTACCCGCCCCATCCACCTCAGCCGCTTCGTACAGGTCGCGCGGAACGCTCTGCAGCCCAGCCAGAAAAATAATCGTGTTGTAGCCAAGCGCCCCCCAGAGACTCATGAGCACAATGCTGTACGGCGCCACTTGCGGATTCGTGAACCATCCGATGGGCTCGATGCCGAACAATCCGATGACAAAGTTGATCAGCCCTTCCTTGGACGGAAAGAACAGAAAAGAAAACAAGAGCGTCGTGGCCACACCGGAAACAACGTTCGGCAAGAAATAGACCGCTTTGAAAAAATTCCTTCCCAGGTTCCACTTCAGGTTGTTGATCAAGCTCGCCAAGATGAAAGAAAAAGCGATGCCGAGGACGACCGACCACAGCCCCATTAAGAACGTGTTTGAAAGCGCTTGCCAAAATATGGTATCCCCTAACGCGTACTTGTAGTTGTTCAACCCAACCCATGTACCGGTCAGATTGAGTCCTGACGTCTGATGAAAGCTCATGAACAGCGCGGCAAACATCGGGTAAATGGCGAACACCAGTACGCCAATGATCAGCGGGGCACTGAACAAATACCCCATCCAGTCATTGCGGGTGAACCGGAATTTTCGCTTGGGCAGGCCACCATGAACCGCAGACCCTTTCCCCTCCGGGGTGGATGACACAACCAATCCTCCTCCTTTCATATAATCGCCGGATCTATTGCCCGGCAGTCGGACAAGGATTCCCTGTCCATTCTGTACAAGATTATGTGTTGGATTCCGGATTGATTCCGGATAATGTATCTTTCTTTTTTCCCGGTTTATCGACGCTTACCAGAAGACGTCCTTATCGAACCATCGATAAATCTGCAGATTGCTGCAGGTCGACTGGTGGCGGGTTTTTACGTTAATCGAATCACAGCAGGCTATTCATATACAGAATATGAATTCTGGAATAGGGATTTGGAGATTTTAAAGATTAAGTATCTATACTATAAGGATCTTAATAAACAAATTTACATATAATATATTATGTAAACTCATATCCCCAAACAAATGACCTTATCGATTAACGATAAGGCCTTCTTTATATTTGAAACTATGGTTGACTATCCTTTCAATGAGAGTCATCCCTCTTTGAAACAAGGTTTGCGAGGAAATCTCCTGATCGCTCCTCCGTCTATGAACCTACGATTGCGAGGAAGCCTCCGCTCTCCGCCGGACCAGCTTGACCTGTCCAAGCACGCCGGAAGGCAGAGCTTTTTTGCCGTACACATTTTCAAGCGTATTCGCAACTTCAATGCGGAAGACATGATCCCCCTGCTTCATATAAGAGGTGATATTCCAGCTGTAGGGCGGCCACAGCCGGACGCCGGCATCGTGCTCGTTCACGTACAGCCGCGCTGTCTCCCGAATATCCTCGGCCTCCAGCCATATTTCTTCATCCGGAGCAAGGTCCTTTCCGGCAATCGACAGCTGCTGCGAGTAACACCCGATTCCTGCGTAGTATGGATAACCCGCTTTGCACCAGTCGCCTGACAGCAGCTCTGGCTGAACGGTTAACGCGTGACCATGGGCCGCAAAGGGGCCGATTAGAAATGCCGGAAACGAAACAGCTGGCATGGGCTCAAGCAATGAAACCGTCAGCACCTCGAGCACATTCTCCCCCTCCGTTAGATGCGAGGTGATGTCGACTGCCGAATAATATGGATCTTGCCACCGGGATGGCCGCAAGCCTTCCTGCCGAGCTCCGTTGACAAAAATTTCGATATTTCGGCGGCGCTGCAGGAACCCGATATGGGACGGAATGCGCTGGTCCACATCGTCAAGGATCAGCTCAATGAACGGCTGGCTCGCTGTGCGTGCAGGATCAAGTGTATGCTGGCTTTGTTGTTCATGCGAGCGCCGTGCGTCCCGCAGCCAATCGATCAGCTCTGCAGATAATGTAAAGGTCGTACGGTACGTATTCACTTGGCCCGGCATCGCTGCATTCATCCGCGACTCGCGGTCATTCAGCGTGACCATCCACCGATCAAGCAGGAGCACGTTAGGATCATGGGTCTGGAAATGCCAAGAATCTCCCAGCAACCGCTCGCCGGGTATCCTAGAATCTATAGAATGTTGGGCATCGATTCGGCCATCAATCCGAACATCAGTTCGATCTCCCCATTCTGTGCCTCGATCGGTCGGAAACGAAATCACGCGCAGCTCCCCAGGCGCCAAGTGCAGCTCGGCATGGTTCGTCAGGCAAACAACGCTCCCGCTCTCCAGATCCCACAAGCGTAGTTCATCGCTGCGGCGGTCACTGCAGCTCATCCGGACCGTTACGGCGCGATCTGACCAATTCAGCAACCATGCGAAAGGCATACCCTCTCGATATCGTTCCACCATGATGACATCCTCTCGGCTCCCTGCAGTCACATCCAAAGACAGGTTAAGCTGTCTGTACAACATCGTCCGAAGAAGAGAACAAACGTTCTCGAAACACTCTTCTTCGGCATTCCGGTCATTTCCTGAAGCAGCTGCTTCGTCATGATCCGCGCCGGCCAGGTCGAAATATACCGTGACCCCTTTTCCGACCGTGTTAACGACACCATGATGAGATGCCCCGAACAAAGCGTCCATATGACGCGTGACTTCAGGATCGTGCCGCTGGTATTCACTATGCTGCGGAATGGCGCCAATCGCTATTAAGGCTCCACCTTCCGATACGAAGGACATTAATCGTTCCGCTATATCTCTCGACATCACTTGTAGTCCCGGAAGAATCAGTATCCGATACCCGTCCTCCTGTCCCGCAAAGCAAAATCCGCTTCCTTGCACGATCTTTGCTACGCGCAATTGACACTCATCGACATAATCATAATCCAGCGAATGCCGAAGCAGACGATCCGACAGCAAGGAGAAGTATCGGTCGCAAGCCGGATGCTGGTTCGATTGTCCTGATACGAACATATGGTCGTATACCGTGTGGATCGGTGACAACATGAGAACTTCGGGCCGCCGTTTTGTATAAGCCCCGAGCAGGCTGAGGCGCCCGATGTAATCAGCGAAGCTGCGATAATGCGGCCAATGCGGCGCATGATAAAATTCCGTCGGCGGAAAATCCGTTTTTCGATAGCCGGCAAAGGAATAATAGAACGCGTGCGGAATGAATAGATTGACGCCCAGAAACGCCATAAAATTCGCATCCAGCCGCCGCTCTCGCATGGAGTAGGCATGACCGCTTGCCCCGAAGGACTCGCATACGACCCGCTCCTTGCCTTCCAGCTGTGCCACGGATGCCGCCGTCTTCACGGACACGATCCGATGCGGATGATCCTTGGTGCCGATACCCGGCGTCAAATAATCAACGCCCGTGTAATGAAACTGCTGCATGACGCGGGTCTGATTGCCTTGGGAGCGGGCTTGGCCCCACACGGGCTCCTCCAAGGTATGGCCGATGTACAGCAGGCCCTGCCGCTCGCACCAGGTGCGGATCGCTGCATGATAGCCGCCGACATACCACCTCGTAATCGTCTCATAATACTGCTGACGAAACGTCCGGCTCCCATCGGCCATGCCGTACAGCAATGCGCCCAAGTGCGGAATCGGATCATACCCGTTCTCTTCCCGGAACCGCTCGACCATGCCATGGGACCAGGCAAACACCATCCCCGGCAGCGTTGCTCTCACGTTATGGACATCCGTCCGGATTGCTTCCACGCCGAAGAAGCCGTCATGAATCATGAGTCCCGGCTCGTCGGTAAACACGCCTTGAATGGTCTTCCCGTACTGCTCCTTCAATCGCAACAGCGGCTCGTATGACATCCGGATAAATGCTTGAACCGCCTCCGGATTCAGCGTATCCAGATAATAGCCTTGCGCGAAGGTCATTCCTTCGGCAATCTCACAGGACCAGCACGCAAGGATCACGTAGGAATCGTCGGTCTTAGGAACCCATTCCTGGTTTAGCAAGCCGGTGATGTTCTCGGGATTGCTGCACAGCAGCCACTCCCCTTCCCGTTCAATCGCGCGGTAAGCCAGAATGTCGATAAGTTCTTGATGCTCGTAAGAGGTAAAGTCTAGCTTCAACGAAGCCTGCGCCCCGCCTCCTAGAAGTCTTCGCTCTTCAACGCGAAGGTACCGCATGCGATATTCCGGATACTGCCGCGTCAGCTTGCCGCCGACCGTTCCGCTCGGCCAGTTATCCTCATCGTAAAGCCATACCATCATGTTTCGTTTGCGGCACTCCTCCGTACAGAACTCCAGCGCATCCATGAACTCATCCGATAGAAAGCCCGATTGCATCCCATGCCGTGCATGCAGCACGACCCCGCCGACGCCCGCCTCATGCATGGCCTCAAGCTGCCGCTCCAGCTCCGGCTTCTCCAGCCTATGGTTGAGAAACCAAAAAGGCTGGGGACGGAATATGGCGGCGGGATCCCGGAACTGCGCTTCTAATGAATCGCCCCGTATTGGTGCTCGGCCAATATCCTGCATGGTATCGCGTGTTCTAAACTCCTGCACCTTGATCACCTGATTTCATTAATGTCCGGTTAGCTGCCGTTCGTTTTGAAAGCAGCAAAGGCAGGAAAAAGCCGCCCACGACTGACCGGTTCTGGAAATTCATCTGCTTTCCGGATTTCGTATCATACCAATCCGTGATGGGAACGCGGCTTTCCGTTTCGTTCAGAAAGTCCCAGAACGGAGCGATCAACCGTTCAAACTGCGAACGGGTTCCCATCGAAGCGCTCCAAATGAGCCAATCCGCCTTGGTATACGTCTCGCGGCTATCCAGCGGCACGCCGTATTGATTCTGCTGCTTCAGATAATGCTCAACCTCCTTGACGGCAACCTCATCCGGGAACAAGCCAAGCTCCAGGAGCCGGTCCCACACAAGGTTGTATTTCAGACTCCAAGATTCGACCGGGCTGTCGAAGGTAAGCTTGTAGTGATCCCCGGCGTCCGCCATGGACAGCCACTCGCTGGCCATTGCCTTGGCCGCTGCCAGGTATTCTTCGGCAGACTCATCCATACCTAGCAGGCTGCACATTGAGGCATAGGCGCCGATTCCGACAATCGCTTTGATCGAGAGGTTGGCATTGTGGGCGAGATGCCCGGCAAAGTCATCGGTACAGAGCTGATTGTCCGGATCAAGCCCATGCGCAAGCAAATAACGGGCCCACTTGGACAGCAGCTCCCAGTTCTCCTTGGCAAAATCCCCGCTGCCCTCGTATTTGCAGACGGCCGCTGCCATCAGCAGCATATTGCCGCACTCCTCGATCGGCATCTGGTACTCCAGCTTGTTCTCGCCGTATACCTGACCGTTGGCTTTCGGATACGTGCCCACATCGTGCGGGGCAAAATCAAATGCCCATTGGCCGCTTCCGGCATAATCGAAGATCGGACGCATCATCCCCTTGACCAGTTCCGGATTATACTTCAGGAAGAGAGGCATCGACGGGTAGCTGACATCGACGGTGGCGATGCAGCCGTTGCTGAAATTTTCTTTGGAGAAAAATAAGATCCGCCCCGATCCGTCCGTGACCAGTTTATGAGCCGCGATCGCTTGCCGGTATGCCAATGCCGCGATATCCCTGAACTGTTCGCCGCCCGCTGCGGCGCATTCTCCCAGCAACTCATCGCTAAAGGCTTGGCAGCGCTGCAGGATATCCTCATATTCGTCCGCAGCCGAGAGCAGCATCTCCTGAAAGGACGCCCCGTTTCGCTTCCAGTAAGCATCCAGCGGCTGATGAAAATATTCAATGGAATGCACATCGTCATAGGCGAGCATTAGGAACTGTGACACAGGCTCGGCGTCGATGCGCCCCATATCGACTTCGGCTGCGAGAACCGGCATATTTTCCCCGGCAGGCCTCGGTTTAGCTGCATCATCGGCAACCGGGAGCTCGCCGGTTCGAAGATACGCTTCCCTTCCAGCTGCGGAATGAATGGCGCTTCGAATGCGCTTTGATTTAGGATACGCTAGGTACATGTAACCCCAGTCGATTCGCGTATCATCCCCGGCGCGCTGCAGTACCGGCTGGGCTACAGTTCCGATCGACAAAGCGGACAAACGTTCCGATTGCTCGTGACGTTTCCAGGTGACGACCTGATCCGTGGTATGGACACACCACTCGCTGGTTACATCTAAATAAATTTTTACTTGATGGGATTGACCGTCAATGGACTTCGCCTGAAACGTGACATAGGTGACGGTACGGGACAAAACATCCAAATCATCCGGCAGCAGCGGCGATGTGAAGCTAACCTCCAGACGGATGCCTTCACCTTCGAAGGTGTAGCGGGTCGTCAGCGGCTCAACGGCAAGCCCGATTTGCTCCAGCACCTCCGGTTCCGCCGGACCCGACGGTTCATCCTGCAGTCCGACCCGTCCCATGAACTTCCTTGGTTTGCCGTCGATTAGGATCAGGCCGACCATACCGCAGCGTTTATTCGTCCAATGCCGGATATGGTCGTCATACAGATGATCGGCTGCCGACCACGCGCTAAAATACGGGTCAATCGTGACCAGCGGCACGGACGGCGGTCTTAAACTTGTCTTCATGTTCATTTCAGCTCCCTTTGTTCCGATATTTGGCGGATACAACATGAACCCATCTTGCAGGAGATGCAAATTGCAGCATAAATATTATCCTAACAGTTCTGCATGGCATCCGAATTTCCTTTGAATGAAACGGGCTTTTATGCGAAAGACTTCGCAATCCTTGATCACAAAGACAGCGAAGCCTGTTTATTCTCCCGCAAACCTTTTGTATTCGAGTCCAACCGCTAAAGATTTAGCAAATGAGTGCTTGTACCAAAACTGCGGCTAGTTCGGCATTTGAACCGTAACGATGTCTTTCCCCTTCAGATTGTCGTTCGTAAACTTCATCGCCTGGTCATACCCGGTATTACGGAGCTGTTCGCGAAGCTCGTTAATGATGCTCAGCGCCGCTTCATCGGATTTGGCAAACACGGCTTCCTTCCAAGCATCGCCCATCCGGTCCATCGACGGCTTG
The DNA here is from genome assembly GCF_017873605.1 of Paenibacillus lactis. Taxonomy (GTDB): domain Bacteria; phylum Bacillota; class Bacilli; order Paenibacillales; family Paenibacillaceae; genus Paenibacillus_AQ; species Paenibacillus_AQ lactis. The sequence continues at coordinate 34,649 of NZ_JAGGKI010000018.1, read as the reverse complement.
AGCATTTCCCACTCCGGCGCTTTCGTGATCACATCGCCCGGATTGTAGGCCGTGATCACGTGAATGCCGTTTGGCCGAAGGATTTTTCGCGCGTTTTCCATCGCGGCTACCCGCTCCTGATCGGCCCAGATGTCGCCGCCGGCGGCCGAATTGATCCGGTCCAGTCCGGTAAGCGATTCCAATCCGATGCTGATGCCCTCGTTTTTGCGGAGCTTCATATTCGTATCCGTGCTGAACTTGTCGAACCATTCCTGAATGGCAACCGGCTTGCCGTCCTTCATCTCCCAATGAACGCCCTCTACGCCGTATCTGGCAAGCATGAAGCCTTCATCCGAAGCCATGAAATCCAGGAACTTCAGGGCTGCATCCACGCATTCGCCCTTACAGTTCTTCGTAATGGCCGTCACGTTATTGCCCTGGATCGCCAGGTCCACCGGCCGGTCCGGCTCAACGTCGGCGCGCTCCAACGGACCGAGCGGGACGAACTCGCTGCCCGGATGGGCGGATGCGTACTCCTTGGAGGCGTCAAGAATGGCCGGATAATGCGCCGCCAGAATCGCGATGCGGCCTTGGTTGATTTTCTCCTTGGCGATCGGGTCCGTCTGCGTAAACGTCTCCGGATCCAGCAGCCCTTCCTCGATCAGCTTCCGGTAGAAGAGCGTGTATTCCTCATAGCCTTTCGTAAAAAAGTTATGCTCTACCGTTCCGTCGCCCTTATCGACATAGGAGGCACCCGAATAGAACATCGTGTTGCCGATGCCGACCGCCCAGCCGTTGCTGAACCCGCCGAGCGGAAAGACGGGCTGCCCGTTCTCCTGAAGATTGGCATCCTTGATCTTCTTCAGGAAATTATAGAAATCCTCCTTCGTCTTCACGGATTGAGGATCGACTCCAAGCTTCTCGGCGATGTCCTTGCGAACATAGAAGCCGTATAGCCAATCCATGCCATCCTCGTTCGTGGCCGGCTGGTTTTGCAGCAGCAGATACTTTTTGCCGTCATAGGCATCGATCGCCTTCTCATATAAAGCCGGCGGCACGTTCTCCGGCGCAATCGACTTCATCAGATTCGGATAGTTGCTTAGCTTGTCCGAGATATCCACCAGCTGGCCCTCTTTGGCCGCTTTGATAATGCCGTCAAGCTCGCCGCCCCATGCAGGCCCGGTATAAATGTCGGGCAGGTTCTGCGTCGCAAAAATCTGATTTACCTTCTCCGTCTCGCTGCCTTTCGTATATTCCCACTCCAGCGTGACGCCGGTCTTCTCTTTAATCACCTGCTCAACCGGCGTCATCCCGTTATCCGAACCGCTCGAGCCGTTCCAGTTGTGCAGTATTTTCAGCTTGTATGATGTCTCTCCTTCCTTGCCTTCACCGCCGTCGCCTGTTCCTGGTGTGTTCGTGCAGCCGATCAGTAATCCTCCAACCATGGCGGACATAAGCAAAATGGATGCGCCTTTCGACCAAATCCTTTTCAATCCAATCGCCTCCTGGAATATGGATATCAACTTCGTGAGCATTCTACGCTGCATGCTTGTAATCACGAGCAGGAAACAAATCTTAACCTTTCACCGAACCGATCATGACCCCCTTTACGAAATACCGCTGCAGGAACGGATAGATGCACAGAATCGGGAACACCGTAATGACGAGAAGCGCCATCCGCAGCGACTCGGGTGTTGCTCCCGCTCCGCTTGCCATGCCCACCGTCTGCCCGCCTTGCTGAGATGCCCGCTGCATGGAGTTTGAGAGCGCTTCGGCTTCGGTCAGCATTTCCTGGAGCAGCGTCTGTACCGGTATCAGTTCTTTATTGGAGACATAGTAGGCCCCGGAGAACCAGTCATTCCAATGAGCGACCCCGATAAAGAGCGAAATCGTAGCGAGCACAGGGCCGGACAGCGGCAGGATGATCCGCAGGAAGATCTGAAAATCCCCGTAACCGTCAATTTTCGCCGACTCCTCAAGCTCTTCCGGTATGCCTTGCAGGAACGTCCGGATAATGACGATATGCATGAAGTTATACAGCATCGGCAGGACATACACCCAGAACGTATTGATCAGCTGCAGCTTCTGCAGCGTGATGAAGAACGGAATGAATCCCGCGCTGAAGATGGTCGGCAGAAAAATGTAAAACGTAAAGAATGACCGTCCCGGCAGCGTTTTTTTCGACAGCGCATACGCCATGAGCGTGCACAATACGACATGCAAGAACGTGCCGATCAGCGTGCGCATAATGGTGATCCGGTAAGCCTGCCAGATTCGGGCGTTGTCAAACACCTGGGCGTAATTCTCGAGCGTGAATTTTCGCGGCAGGAAATAAATCGAGCCCATCATCGAATCTTTGCCGTCATTCAACGAATAAGCCAGAATGTAAATGAACGGATAGATCATGGCAAAGCCAACCAGAGCGAGCACCGCATAATTGAATATAGAAAAAAAGGACCACTTGCGTTTCATATCGTCACCTCCTTAGAACAGGGATACGTCGCTGACTTTTCGGGCAATCCGGTTGACCGTCAGAATCAGGATCAGACCGATAATGCTCTGGAACAAACCGACGGCAGCCGCATAGCTGAGCCGCCCTTCCCGGATCCCCGAGTTGATGGCATGTACATCCAGCACGCTGCCTATGCTCGCGGTTGCAGGGCCATTTAATAGAAGGAGCTGCTCGTATCCGGCGCTCATCAGGTTTCCGACCGCCAGGATAAACAGAATGATCGCAACGTTTCGGATCCCAGGCAAGGTAATATGCCACATTTGGCGAAAGCGTCCGGCACCGTCCATTTTTGCGGCTTCATACAGCTGCTGGTCGATGCCCGCAATCGCGGCCATGAATATAATGGAATTCCAGCCGATGTTCTTCCAAATATCAGAGCCGACAATCATCTGATAGAACCATGTCGGGTTGTTCAGGAATTGGATCGGATCGGCACCCAGCATCGACAGCACATCATTCACCGGTCCGCCGTATGGCGTCAAGAGACGCTGCATTAAGGTCACGACGACGATCCATGATACGAAGTAAGGCAGGTACGATAAGGTCTGGATCGTCTTCTTGAACCTGATCTTCCGCACCTCATTGAGCAGCAAGGCCAGGATGATCGGCATCGGAAATCCGATGAGCAGCTTCATCAGGCTGATGATGACCGTGTTGCGAATGATGTCCCCGGATTGATAATAGTTGAAGAATTGCTCGAAATACTTGAATCCGGCCCAGGGGCTCCCAGTGAAGCCCCCGATGAAGGTGTAATCCCGGAAGGCCACTTGGATTCCGTACAGCGGGACATAGGAAAACAGGAAAAACCAAACGATGCCCGGAAGCATGAACAAATAAAAGAGCTTGTGCTGCCATATTTTTTTCCATAATCGGCTGTTTTCCAGTCGATTTTTCATCTTGTATACACCTCCTTTCCCGTCCTTGACCCTTGAAGCCCCATTACCTATCCGAAAGGGATCGACTCCAGGGGCTTCATGGGCTTCATACGCTCATGCGCTTCATGCGCTCCATGCGCTTCATGAACTTCATGCTCTTCATGGGCAGCATACGTTCACGAGCTCATGCGTTAATGACATAATGGGCGGCTTGATGCTATTACTGCCTTCAGTCGCAGCGTGATGATTTCGAACGGCGCAAAGGTGAGGGGAATTTGTGCGCCGTCCTCTAGATCCACCCGGGTGAGCCTTCGTTCCAACAGATCGGCTGTCCAAGCCTCTTCAGCCGCAAATCCGAGCTGCAGCCTTGTCTGGATGCGGGTGCCTGACGTTTCGAAGAGCCGGACGATGATATCGTCCCCGTCCTCGGCTTTCTTGACGGACTCCACCATGACATGCGGGTGGCCCAAGCTTAGGAACGATTTGGGTTCCCGCTGCTTACGAGAAGTTGCCGCCGGATCGGCGGAAGCTTCCGCGATACGGAGCGGGATGTTCAGCTCATACCCTCTTTTGTACACCTCGGCTTGAACATGGTTGCCCAGATGCGGATATAACGAGTAGGTGAACCGATGCTCAGCCTCGTCCGCATCCGGATCGGGATAGGAGCTGCTGCGCAGCAGGTTCAGATCCAGCACATTCCCGCAAGCCCGATGGCCGTACTTGCAGTCGTTCAGCAATGCAACGCCGTAATCCGGCTCGGACATATCGATCCACTGGTGAGCGCAGATCTCGTTTTTGGCGAAGTCCCACATCGTATTGCGATGGGTGGGGCGGCTGATGCTGCCAAATTGGATTTCACACGTGACATGCTCGGATCTCACGTTCACCGGGAAGGAGGTCCGCAGCATTTTCCCCCGCTCCCTCCAATCGACGATCGTCTCAAAATCGATCCGGCGGCTGCCTTCCGAAAGCTTAACCGTCTGCGTCAGCTCGGATTCGCCGAAACGATAGCGAAAGATCAAACCGCTTATCGGCCCCCTATCATAAGGTTGCACATCCATCAGCGATAGCGGCTGTCCGGCAGTAGCGGCATAGTCATGGCGGAAATCCCACGCATCGCCTTCATCTTCATACACATGCAGCCGATTGCCAGCCTCCCCCGGCGGGATAACCTCGCGGCCCGCCTCTTTATCGATAATCGACCGGATGGTTCCGTCCGGATCAAACGTTACGGTCAGCTTGTCGTTCTCCAGCGTTCGTTCATTAACGGAAACCCGGACGGCTTCTTCATATCCGGCAGCGGATTCCATAACGGATGCGCTTGATTCCTCAGGACTCGCATCGGTACTTTCGCCAGCCTCAGGCTGAACGGCAACGGTGATATAGCCCATGGCCGGAACCTGCACCTTTTGCCAACGGCCGCGGATCTCGATCCATTGCTCCCTCTTCCACGGAAGTGAATTAAAGACGACGGCCCTGCACGCTTCGTCATTTGCGGCTATCCGACCGGCCAACCCGGTATACGCTTCCCGAATCATGGCTTCCGTTTGTTCGAGAAGCGCTTCATACCGCTGCAAGGATTCATCATACACGCGCTTGATCGAAGAGCCGGGAAGGATGTCATGGAACTGGTACAGAAGCACTTCCTTCCAAATCGCCTCCAGCGTGTCAGCAGGGTATGCTCTGCCCGTCTCGGCGAATACAAGGACCGAAGCGAATTCCAGCTCCCGCAGCGCCTTTTCCATCATCCGGTTATACCGCTTGCTGCGCGCCTGGCTCGTCAGCGTCCCTTGATGCTTCTCAAGATACAACTCCCCCCGCCAGGTCTGAAGCCTTTCCTTCTCCTCATCAAGCCGTTCGAAGAATCGCCAGGACGGCTCCTGCACGACCGGCGAAAGACCCAGCAGATTCTTCTCCCGCACCAGCCGTTCGAGATGCTCCTCACCGGGGCCTCCCCCGCCGTCGCCAATGCCGAACAGCAACAGGGCATGGCCGGATACGTTCTTATCCAGATATTCCCGTTCTATCTTGGCGATGGACCGCGGGGCAGCCGGGCTGTTGTACGTATCCTCCGGCGGCATATGCGTCAATACCTTCGATCCGTCGATGCCCTCCCATAAGAAGGAATGATGCGGATGGCGGTTATACTCGCTCCAGGACAGCTTCTGGGTCATCATGTAATCGACGCCTGCTTTGCGAAGCAGCTGCGGCAGGCTAGCCGTATAGCCGAAGACGTCCGGCATCCACAGCGACTTCATCTCCAGGCCGAATTCCTGCATAAAATATCGTTTGCCGTACAGGAGTTGACGAACGAGGGATTCACCACCCGGGACATTGGTGTCGGATTCGACCCACATGGCTCCCTGCGGCTCCCATCGGCCTTCACGAACCTTCGTCTTAATCTGTTCGTACAGCTTCGGATAATGCTGCTTCATCCATTCGTACAGCTGGGGCTGGCTGGCGCCGAACACGTAATCGGGATATCGGTCCAGCATGCGGAGCGCCGTGGAAAAGGTTCGGGCTCCCTTGCGGATCGTTTCACGGAGCGGCCACAGCCAAGCCAGGTCGATATGCGCATGCCCGACAGCGCTGATCGTCAGCACCGAATCTCCCCCGCGCAGCATCAGCTGTTCTTCGAGAAGACGCCGTGCATGTTGAATGCGTTCCGGAGACGCAGAGGCAAGCTGTAATGATGCGTCATAAAGCGCTTGGAGGATGCGCTCCCTGCGGGCGCTGCCGCTCGGTAGATGCTCCGCGGTCTCCAGCAGCACTTCGGTGTCGTAATACAAGCTCCTTACCTCTTCATGGCAGATGGCAAGGACCGCTTCTTTGACAGTCCCTCCGCGATATTTCCCGAACAGGTCGTTATTGCCGGCATCGGCCCACACCTCAATCTGATCGCCTTGAACGAACGGCTCTTCAAGCTCGACAACTCGTTTCCCCGGAAGACCGAGTGTGAAATCGAATTCCGAGTTGACGGTTGTTAATCCTTGATATGGTGAACCTTCCCGGTCTACCAGGCAAAGCTCCCCGTTTACGTCAATCAGGAGGACGAGCTTCTTCTTCGGTTCGATCGTCCGGGACGGAATACGGCCTGTGAATCGGAACCAGGCACAATCCCATAGCTCACCCCAACGTTCTCCACGTGCCAGCTTAAACGGCCTCCCCGTCATTCGCTCCTCATAACGCACAGGCTCCGTTGTCACCCAAGCCGTTACATCCAATTCCGCAACCGGCTCATAAATAGCGTCCCGGAGCTTGTTTAGCACTTGCTTTAACCGCTCCAGCCTAATCGGTTCGTATGGCATGCTCCCATTTCTCCTTTCTGCAGCGTCATTGGCTTGTGCCCAGCTCTTGCTCCTCCCAATAGACATGAATCTCGCAACGGTTCTTCGCGCCATGCTCGTAACGCAGGAGCACGGTGCGTGTGGCTGAATCCCATTCCCAGGCAATTGAAGCCGTCCTGCCTTGCGTTGCGGAGACCGGTTGTACCGGACAATATAATCGGGCGGTCGCCTTCAGATTGGCCGGGCCCCGAGCCATAAAGCGAAATCCGCCGGGCACGCCGGTCAAATCTTCTACTCGGGAGGAAGCCGAGATGACAGCGACTTCGCCTTCGGGCGGTCGTCCGGCTTCCACATCGTAAAGCAGTGCTTGTTGCCCCGGATCCAAGCGCACCTCTGTCAGCACGCCGAGCTGAGGATCGAACACATCGACCACCGGTCCCCGGATCACGAGCGGATCGGAGCTAATGGATTCCTCCAGAACGGCGGCAACCCAATATGGCCCCCGTCTAATCTTGTAGTAATTCTTCGGCTTCCAACAGGAATCATCGCCCGATAGAAGCGTGACCGTCTTCTGGACGGACTGGCGCAGCCAATCCGCGCCGGATTTGCTCCTTGCCAGGTCGGACGGGTCCGCCTGCAGCCAGCAGACCGCTCCCTTACCCAGCTGCCGGATACCATCTCCCGATTCGATATCTCCCCAATCAACCGCCCCCAGCTGTTCGAACAGATGTGCGCGAGGAGATCCGTAGGCACGCCCATGATCGCCGCCCTCATTCCACCAATGCCGAATGCCGTGATACGGATCGGAATCGTCCCCTACGTAGATGAGAGCTCCGCCTTCCCGAACCCACTGGGCGATCGCATGGTGGATGTCCGGATATTCCGGCTTCATGAACTCATAGCTCAGCACGAGCACCCGATACGGCGCTAAATACCCAGGGTACCGCCTTACGTTGTCCAGCTGCACCGGTCGAACGGGTATACCGTGCTTCAGCAGCGGGAGTGCAAGACCGTAGAACGGGGAGAAATCCAGCAGCTCGGTATCCCCTTCCTGCTGAAAGCCTTCCGGATCCGTACCGTCATACTTTCCGGCATCCGGCGCGCCTTCCTCCGGCTTCATCCGCTGGAACATGGCCGAATCCGCAATCAAAACGCCGACCTGCAAGGGCTCTCCATCGCTCTCATTTACATCATCGTGCCCCATATTGCCAAGCGTGTGCATGACATTGAGAAGCGTGGTCGCGTAAGCCGTCGGTATCGATTCTTTGCCGGACCCGTCTTCGGCAGGATAGGTCCCTTTAAAGATTCTGCGCGGCCATGGAGCAACCTCAAAATGCGAAACGCCTGGATGTAGAAGCGAAGCGGTTACAGTCTTCAAATAATTCTGTTTATAATCCGCCCAGGTATGGTTCGGATTATCTTCAATCGGATCGTGCAGGAACCACATTCTTCGGTCCGTTCCCCTCACGAGCTCCTGCATAATGCCATACTCAAGGTAAGCGGTTTCAAACGTTCGTTCCTTACGCACCCCTTCGTATACGTTCGGTGTCCGGGAAGTTCCGGTCCAGATTTGGGCGATGTAGCCGTCAACGCCCGGAAGCTCGATTAACCGCGACTGCGGACTGACGATTCGCCACTGTGTATAGTTGATCAGGCTGTGTGTCGGAACATAGAAGCGAAGGACGCGACCATAACGCTTCAATGCATAGTCCTTCATCTCCCCGCATAACCGGTCCAGCACCCGCGTATACAAATACGCTTTCAATTTGGATGCGCGGAATTGTGCGTCGGCGGATGCATGCGGCGAGATCCACGGCTCCTTGTAATACAGCTGCCACTCCCGCTTAAACGCTTCCGAGTATCCCCCGTTCACCCAAAATTCCGGCTCCTCCAAATGAATCGCCTCCACGCCGGCGTCAACGGCGATCCGAATGCGCTCCCCAAGATACCGGCCGAATGAAATGGTCGGCACCATATAAGGAATGACGGGCTTCGTCCCGTGGAGGATCAACTCTCCGCGGCGATCCGTCTGGGCTTCATCCCAATGCGGCTCCCCATCCACCTGGCCGTCCAGATAACTGTTGTATTTCCCCCAAGCCACACCTGTCATCAGGTGTACGATATACCCTTGCTCCTTCCACTGTCGGATGCGCTCCGGCATCGTATCGTCAATACCATAGACCATGACAAAATCCGTCTGCAGATCGTAATCGGGATGATACGGCGCTGATTCCTGAAATCCGGTTCGTTCTTGCGATCGGTCTCTTTGCACGAACAATTCCCTCCTCGCCCATCTTATAGTCCGCTAATACGTCTTAGCTTCAAACATCGCTTACATCATTTTCTAGAATATAATATATAATATTAATATATTCAATATGTTTTTGTTTGAATAATGATTTATGACTCCTCGATAACAGCCGCGTTCCGTCAGTTCACGATCTGTGTTCAAGAGGCATAATGTTTCATGCCTGTTTGTGCTGAACACGTCCCCGCAAGATAACGCAAAAAAACCTTCGCCCTGCCTGGGGAGAAGGTTTTTACGCATTACCAGACTTAAAATGAATCTTCTGGCTGGCCTTTTTCGTGGTCGTTCACTCTATTTCTCGCTGCATTTGGTCAAGTGTTCGGAACAGGGCCCGAGGTTTGCCGGACAACAAGCTCGGGGTCGATGATCATTTTGCTGTAATGCTTTACTTCTTCGCGGTTTCGGACCACATCGAGCAGTTTCATAGCCGCCCGGTAACCCATATCACGCTCGAATTGTTTCACATGGGTGAATATGCTGAACTCGTCCACGATGGACGTAGGGTCGTCAAAGCTTACGATCGATACATCTTCCGGCACCCGAAGGCCTGCCTGCCGGGCCATCTGATAAATTTGCACACCCAGTCTTCCGTTCAGCGAAATATAGGCGGTAACCATCCGGTTCCGGATATACCGGTAAAGCGGGTGGGCTTCGGCGTCTTTCAGCTCGTTGAGAGGCTTGAAGTCGGTGATCATATGCGCCGGATTGATCAGCGCTCCCTTGTCTTTTAACGCTTCGATATACCCTTCTATACGCTCTTGAACCGTAACCGTCTGAAGCGGAGAATCCGAGCAGATCGCAATGTTGCGGTGCCCGAGCTCCCATAAATGCTCGACAGCAAGCCGCGTCCCCTTTCGGCCATCCGCGGCAATATAGTGGGTCTCCACCCCTGGCAGGTATCGGTCGATCAGTACGAACGGGAAGCCCGCCAGCTTCATCCCGAGGATTTCCTCGTTGTAATTTTCCTCATCGATGGGAAAAATCAGCAAACCCTCGGCCCCGAGCGACTTCAGCTCTTTGATCGCTTCCTGTTCTTTTTCAAGCTTGCCGTGGGTCAATATAATCATGCTGCGGTATCCTTCATTCATCAGCGCGCGCTCGATCCCTTCAACGAGCCGAATCGCAAAATAATCATGGATGCTAGGCATAATCACGCCGATTAAGCCCACAGCCTCCGATATCTCGTTTGCTCTCGCCGCCGGTTCCCCGGAAAAAGGCGCAAGGGCCGTTTCTGCCCCCTTGGCCACAAAGCTGCCTTTGCCCGGAACCCTTGATATGATTTTTTCGTTAGCTAACCCCGTCAAAGCATTGGCTACCGTAATTTTGCTGACCCGAAACTGATCCATCAGCTCCTTCTCGGTCGGAATGCGGTCTCCGGGCTTCATATTTTCGGTTGCGATGACCTGTTTAATATAATCCTGGATTTGCTGGTATAGCGGAATACGATCATTTACACTCATTCTAATCTCATCACCAATTCATTCATGATATTTGTAATATATAATATATCCTTACACAACCCTGCGCAATAAACAAGCGTATATCGAGTGCATATCCCATAGGTTCAGCATGATACGAACCGAAAAAAGTGGCTAATCTGCAAGAATTTCAGGAAGTTTTGTCGAACCCCTTGTAAAAATATTGTTGTATATATTTAATATGTGTTGGGTGGTGATGTGTCAAATAGATGGAAAGCTAATCGCAAAGGAGGGATATGATGACGATACGACACACTCACTCCGATCCCCTTACATGAATGACAAGGAGTGTAACCTATGGCCCGTAAATTCTCGATTATTTGTTTAGCGATCATCTGCTCATTCACTTTATCTACCGGGTTCGCTTTCGCATCGGAATCCAAAGTGCCGGCAGCCAAACCGGAAATCACGAAACATCGCGAGCTTCCAAGCTTCAAGAAGCCAAAGCATCTGGACGCGGCCGATATTTACGACGCCCCCGGCGATGTGAAGCTACTGCTTGGAACTCTACAAGGGATCGTTAACCGTGAGCTTCCCCGCATTTATTTGATCGAGTCCGATGAGGAGGGGAAGACGACCTGGCTGGAGGATCTGGCAGTGCCTTATACGCTCCATGAGGATTACTGGAAAGTATTCGATCTTTATCGCAGCGAGGCAGCCGGCATGATCATTTATGATCCGGACGTCCCGGATACCATCAATGTGGCAACGACGCTGGCTGGTCTCAAGGATGCGGTCGTTGCAAGTCCGGAACTGGCCGAGAAATTGTCCGCCGCACCTTACCATTTGAATGTTCTGGAGGATCTGCGGGGGAAATTCAACAGCCGGATGGAAGCCTATAACTGGCAGTATGAGCAGCTGTGGGATCAAACGACGCATCAGATGTTAGTCGGACTCGCACCGGATACTGCGATTCGCATTCCGCCTGGCCTTCCTGAATCCTTCGTTACGATTGCGGAGGAGAAAGAGCAGATCCGTGACGCAAGCAACCGGGATGTATACAGCCTGGACCTTACGCCTTTGCTCGGTAAATCAGCGGTTTATCTTCGCTTCGACGACGCTTTTCCGCAGGACGGCTGGGGACCGGCCATTCACGAAGTAACGGTCAAGGCAGACGGACAGACGATCGCGAGCTTCATTGCAGGCAGTCCCGAAGAAGAGGCCTACCTCTATGATCGGCAAAATTCGAAGTTTTTGGAAGGTCAAGGCGGACACCGCTTTGCTGATAACGGGAACTATTTCGTGTATGAATTTACGCCGCCTGCCGGTACGAAGCAGCTAACCGCAGAGGTGGACATGTGGAACCAATATAAGGTCTCTGCGGGCAACATCAAGCCGCTGTCGGCAGAGCAGCGGGAGCCCTATGCCTACTTGAGGGACTATGCCGTCGCGAATCGAGCGATGGTGTTCTGGCTTGACTCCAATGTACCTGAACAGCTTGCCCTGTTCGAGAAGATCATGTCGGACGTTGAGCCGGGCACGCCTTACCTGGGCTGGTTCAGCAATGACGTGGAAGGTGAGTTCAGCTCCGTGGAAATCGCATCCCGCTACGGCGTCTATGTGCTTGCGGCAGATTGGTTTAGCAACCTGACCGTCTTCTCAGGCACGAAGCCAAAATACGCGCCTGCCAAGAAGTCGCCTCGTCCGGCCCTCGAGAACAAAATCTATGTGACCTATACCTTTACGGAAGGCGATAACTTCCAGTACAACCAGCATCGGATGCGGGTGATGTGGGATGATCCGGCACGGGGTAAGGTGCCGCTCAACTGGACCTCCAGTCCCCTTCTCCACGAAGGCGCGCCTGCTATTCTGAACTACTATCTGAACACCGCAACGGAGAACGACCTGTTGATTGCCGGACCTTCCGGAGCAGGATACTTCTACCCGAATGCATGGCCGGACGCCAGCTTCGGCGAGTTCCTGAAGCAGACTCAGCATTACCTTAAGAAGACCGGGATGACGATCCCTTATGTGCTGAACCGGGTGGATAGCCAAAATGTGCCGCTCACGCCGTTCAAAGCTTCTGCCTATGAGGAAGAATACGAGGTTCCGGGTCTCTTTATCAGCTATGAAGATAAGTATGGTGTTGAAATCGTGAATGATAGTCTTCCGGTTTCGACGATTCGCGGCATCAGTACGGCGCAAGACGGCCTGCAGGTCCTTCAGGAGGCTAAAGCGAATTGGGACGGAAAATCGCCGCTGTTCGTCTCCCTCGGTCTGCTCGCCTGGAGCATGACACCGTCCGATGCCGTCAAGTTAACGGAAGCTTTAGGGGAAGAATTCGAAGTCGTCCGTGCAGACCACTATTTCTCCCTGATTCGCGAAAGCTACGGCTTGAAGAAGAGTAAATAAGCCTCAAAAAATCTGCAAACCAGAAGAAGCAGCGGCCTCAAAGCAAGAAAGATAACCGCTGCTTCTTTTTTTCATATCAAGAACTTACCTCGCTCAGACAATGCGGACCTACATCTTGGATTCAAATTATTAATGCAATTAACTACAACTTCAATTCATATCATGATTTTTTTTTAATTAATCACATTAATTATCATTAGTTAATGACATTAACTAATATGAGACCATATCAATTAATAGCATTAATTAAATTAGCTCTCCAATTTAACCTCTTGCTAGTTTTAAGAGAGAAACATGGTTCTCCTTCCCATCATTCGTCCTTGCTCCATAAACCGTCTCCTTTAAGCAAGGTTGCTTCTCTCCCCTTTCCTTGAAAGGCTAGAGGACATGATTGTCCATCGTTTGGATCCGGACAAGGCCACACGGTATACGCTCGATTGTAATGCCATTATAGGGTTGCCACGATGATCAAGATTATGATTATTTCTTGGGTAATCGCAAAAACTTCATGCATTCGACACAGCCTCTCCCCTACCGCCTGTGCTCCATCTGCGGCCGAAAACCAGTGTTAGCCCAGTGCATGCCTTCGTAGCATTTCCCCAATGTGGTATCGGGGACCCCGAAAAGTATTCGGCATCCGCTTCAAAGCTTCGCTTCACTTTTTGGGGTGTTCTCTCACTTGTATGACGGTGAGTCAGGCTAATATTACATAAAATCCGGCCTGATTGGTGAATACTCACTGTAATGGATTAGCATGCATTCCTTACAGATGGAGACTTTTTGATGCCTATGAATAAAAAAATTTCCTTAATCAACGTATATTTCATCATGCTCCTCTCACTAGGGATCACCAATCATGTCATCCTGATCCCTCTGATCCTGCAACTCTCCAATCGAGATGCATGGTTTGGTACCTTGTTAACCGCGATTCTGCATGTCGGATGGGTTTATATCGTCTACTACATTATGAAACGGACCGGCCAGCAGTCGATATTCGACTGGTTTAGGGAGCGGTTCGGCAAAATCGGGGGAGGCGTGTTCGCTGCCATTACAGCGCTCTATTTCATGTGGATGTCCATGGTGATATTAAGGGAAACCACGACTTGGGTTCAGGTAACGTATTTGCCTCAAACGCCCAAAATTGTCGTATCCTTGATTATCGTCCTCCTCTGCGCTGTCGTCGCCAATAATGGCATTCGCTCCATAGCCATCATATCCGGCATTCTGCTCCCGGTGGTCTGGCTTCTTGGCCATTTCGTTGCAATCTCCAATTTACAATACAAGGACTACTCTTTGCTGACCCCCTTATTTGTCGATGGGGTTGAACCGATGCTGCGCGGCATGATCGTGGCTGCCGGCGGCTTTATGGAACTGTTCGTATTAATCTACTTAACCCATCATATGAAGCGCAGGATGAATTATCTTAGTGTCGTCATTCTGGCTTTACTGTTAGGGGGTCTGACCTTAGGCCCCTTAATGGGGGCTATTGCCGCCTTCGGCCCCATCCCGGCTATGCAATCCAGATATCCTGCATATGAGCAATGGATGCTCGTCACCATTACGAAATACATTACACATGTTGACTTCCTTGCTCTATACCAGTGGATATCCGGTACGTTAATCCGCATCTCGCTCTTCTTTTTTATCATTGCCGAGGGAATAGGCTTCAAAAAAGGAATGCACCGCCGCTGGTTCCTGTTCGCATCCGGGATTGTGCTTTCCGTTTTGACACTCCTTCCGATAATCGATAAACAAATTGAACAATTCGTGTTTGGAAGATACTCGGCAGCCTTCCTTGCCTTTCTCACGATTTTTACGTTGGCTGTTGCGCTCGCCGTGTCATTCAAGCCGAAAACGAAGGTGGAAAATTCCAATGAATCAAAAAAAGCCTCGTAACAAAATGTACCGTCGCAAACTTAAACCCTCTTCCCATACAACGGCTGTGAATCAACCAAAACAACCGCTGACTGACGATATGCCAAATGAACAGGAGCTTCGATCCATGTTTGGAAACTCGGCGGATGTCGTGATCCGCTCCTTTCCGCACAAGCGGGAAGAAATGTTTCCGGTGCTCCTATTATTCAGTGAAGGGATGATTGATGCCTCATTAATGACACAATTCGTCATTCCGGACCTGGAACGGAAATTGGTAGACGCCGAATCTTGGGAAACAATGATAGAAAAACTGGAAAATTCTATGGAGTGGACGAAAATTAAGGCGAAGGAAGAAATGGGGAAGCTGCTGTTTACCGGCCGATTGATCCTGTTTTTCACGAATCAGAGATGCATGTATTCGATTGATATTGCCCAGATTCCGAAGAGGCAGCCAGAGGAATCCAACACGGAAGTGGCTATTAAAGGCGCCAAGGACGGCTTTACGGAGGATCTCAATACCAATATCGCCTTGGTACGCAAAAGATTGCCGACCACCACCTTGCAAAATGAGAAGTTTGTGATCGGTAACCGGACGCAAACCCTTGTATCGCTGCTTTACATCGAGGACATTACCCAGCCGTCTCTTGTCCAAGAAGCCAGAAAACGACTGCAAAATCTCCATGTGGATGCCCTCGTCAGCACAGGGGAGCTGGAAGAAGCTCTTGGTGATTCCTCCTTGGCACTTTTCCCTCTTCTTGATTACATTGGCAGACCGGATTTTGTCGTTCAAAGTTTACTTCGTGGCCGTTTCGTTATTTTAGCGGACGGATCTCCGATGGCGATTATCGGGCCATGTAATCTGTTCGAGCTCCTTAAGTCGCCGGAGGACTCGTATTTCCCCTATCATTTTGTCATCTTTGAACGTCTTCTTCGCCTGGCGGGTCTTTTGATTGCGATTTTGCTTCCGGGATTTTGGGTCGCTCTGAGCAGTTACAATTTAGACCAGCTTCCCTTCCCGCTGCTGGCAACGGTTACGGTATCCCGTTTCGGGCTGCCATTATCCGGGCCAATGGAAATCTTATTGATGCTTGGCATGTTCGAGCTGTTCCGGGAGGCCGGCATCCGTCTGCCGAAGGCCGTTGGGCAGACCATCGCGGTGCTCGGCGGACTCATCATCGGGGACGCGGCGATCAGGGCAGGATTAACGTCCCCGACGATGCTGGTAGTATCCGCTACGACGGCGGTGGCCACCTTCACTTTGGTCAACCAGACTTTAAGCGGTACGGTCAGCCTCATCCGTTTATATATCTTGATATGGTCGTCCGTTCTCGGCATGCTCGGATTTTTCATCGGCCTGATGAGCGTTATCGTGTATCTATCCAAGCTGGAGTCCTTTGGGCTGCCTTACCTGGCTCCGATCTCGCCACTGAAGCTGAAGGATGTCACAAATGCGCTGATCAAATTACCATGGAGCTTTAACAAACGACGGCCGGAAATGCTGCGAACGACCGATTCGACACTGCAAGCAAAGGAACGGGAATGAAATGCATGCTTACCGCTATGTGTTCAAGCTCATCGCTGTCTGCTTTCTAATCCTCCCCTTAACAGGTTGCTGGGACATAAAAGAAGTTCAGGACATGAATTACGTGACAGCGATCGGGATCGATTATGAAGATGGTCAGTATGTCGTATATACTCAAATGCTAGACTTTACAAAAGTCGCTAAAACCGAAACCGGCAAATCAGACAAACCGGCGCAAGTCTGGGTCTCTAAAACCAAGGGCAAGACGATCAATTGGGCTGTTGATCAAGTGTATAATTCTTCGCAAAGACGAACCGTCTGGAGCCATATTTCAAGTATCGTTATCATCGATAAGGTGATGCAATCCGCCGTCCTGCCGAAACTCGATTCGATCGGGCGTTACCAGGAGGTCCGAATGACTCCTTGGGTGTTCGGCACTAGCCACTCCATTGAGGAACTCTTCAACGCCCAGGCTTTCTTCAACATGTCCCCGTTATTTACGATCCTGCATGAACCCATCGATCAGTTTAACCAAAGGTCGGTTATTGCGCCGATCCGCTATTTCGATTTTTTGGCGGACTTAACCGAGCCAGGCTACACCGGGATGCTTCCAAGCTTATCAATCGATACCGAAACATGGTCCACTGGTGACAAAAGAGATCCGAAAATGTCAATCAACGGTGGTTATTGCCTGTACGATGAGAAAATAAACGGCTTTCTTGCCGTCAAAGATCTCGACGGGCTGCGATGGATGCAGAAAGAGACCAAGCGTTCCCCGCTTCTCGTTACCGACGGTGGTATCCAATCGGTAGTCGCACTCTCTACCCCAAAAATCCGGACCAAGCTTAGCTTTGTTCAAGGTGAACCAAAATTCCATATTCACGTTAAATTACACGGGAATGTGGTTGAAGTCAGCGAAGATGTATCCAAGACCGAACTGGAAAAAAGCGCGGCAAACGTAGTAAAGGAAGAGATCCTTGCTACCTTCTACAAAGGAATGGATACGCAATCCGACGTTTACAGTCTAGAGCACCTTGTGTTCAAGCAGAACCCGGCTGCCTGGAAGAGATTGAAGCAGGCCTCCGGCATGAGCACAATCATCAATAAACAGTCCCTCGAATCCGTCATGGTCGATGTACACTTGGAGCACACCGGCATGAAACTGCTCCCCCGCAAAGACTGAGCAAATCCGGTGGATGTGTGGCGCGGAAAATTAACATGATTAACGATCTATTTCTGAGACAAAAATATCAAGATGGCCGCAAGCTTGATCTTGTTTTATCGGTTCTGTTGCCTAGACACGTTTCGCCGGAAAAGCAGACAAACAATAAGCAGAGACAGCAAGAGGCAGCTGATCGCCGGTACGACAAGCCGAAGCAAAGCGGCAACTCCTCCACTCTCCTTTATAAAAGCGATCGATGAAACGGCGAACAGAAGGATAAAGAGACCAGCCCCTACGCACCAAAAAGGCAAAATAGGCCGCAGCGGTTTTCTTTCCTTTGGACTTTTGTACAGGTTATTATGGACCCATCCCAGCGTAAGCAAAAGCCCCGCCAGGGTACTTCCATGCTGTGCCAGCTTATATGCCGGTATTTCCATTGCACCCAGACGGATCACTTTGGTGAGCAAAGAGATGCGATTCACGACCCAGGCGCCTTGATGCGTGAATTGATCCCATAATAGATGGGACCCTACGCCGGCGATTCCTAGCAGAAACACGAACTTCCATCCTCTGAAAGAATCGGGCATGCGCGACGCGTTGCTCCATCGATACGGAAACCACTTAGGTAAGTATGCATTAACAACGGGTCTGACGACCTGTTCAAAAATAATAAAGAGAATCGCGATGACCGGCAAATTAAAGAAAAGAATTCCCCAGCCGTCATGGCTCCATTCCCCTGCCGCGCGAAAGCGGACGAAGTATTCGAAATCGGGGGCCATGCAGCCGATGATCAGTGCAGATACCGGAAGATCCTTTCGTTTCCACCAAGGCAATGTAATGACGGGATGTGCAAATGTGAATGGCATAGCGGGCTCCTCTTAACATGAACTCACGAATACTAGATTTTTACTATTCTAGCACGTTTTTCGATACATTGGGGGCGTGATGTTTATCCAAGCCACATAAAAAGACAGGCAACAGCCTGTCCGAATGTAACGATATGGAGTGGATCCACATGCACCTATGCTTATTCCTGTAAAGCAGCAAGTCATGAAGTTCCACCGGCTCCAGCACGAAACAGAGCATCTGAGCTTTCTTCCGTCAACCATGCTTTCCCCTAGGACAGAAGCTCACGAGCAAGCAAGCGGTACACCTCCAGCCGTTTCTCCTGAGAATGAGGGATGCTGCAGATCATCGCTTCATGGAATCCGTAGTGTTCCTGCTCTTCCCGCAAACGCGCTGCGATATCCTTCACCGCGCCAACCAAATGAATCTTCCGACCTTCTTGAATGGCCATGCGATCAATTTCGGTCAGCGGCATCTGGTGCGCCTCCTCGGGCGTCATTAACGGGACAATCCGCCCCTTGCTCATCATCAGCCGGAAAATATCCTGCGGAAGCGCTTCGTATTCGGCCTCCTCTTTGGTCTCCGCTGTCGTGACCATATAGGACACACTGATTAATGGCTTCTCCATGAAGACAGAAGGCCGATAATGATTCCGGTACTGGTCAAGAATCTCCCGACTCATGGCTCCGTTAAAAAACTGAGCGAAGGAGTACCCGACACCCATCTCTGCAGCTTTTAGTGCGCTGTTGCCGCTGGAGCCCAGAAGCCAAACCTCGGGCAGGGCAACCTCTGTAGGCGCGGCTGCATTTTTGGCATACAGTTCATTCTCCGGCACCTCATCATTCATCAATTGCATGGTGATCTCCAGCTTGTCGTACATATTATGCAGCATCAGCTGGCGGCCTTCCGATAAAGCGTACATGGCACTGGTGTCGCCACCGGGTGCGCGCCCCACCCCGAAATCGATTCGCCCGGGGGAAAATGCGCTTAATGTCTTGAACACTTCTGCCAGCTTTAGTGGCGAATAATGCATCATCATCACGCCGCCGGTGCCGATGCGGATCCGATCCGTTTTGGCAGCCAAGCGAGCAGCCGTCACCTCTGGTGCAGAACTGGCGAAGGCGTGCCCGCCATGGTGCTCCGCCATCCACATCCGGCTATAACCGAGCTCATCCGCAAGAATAGCAAGCTCCTCGGCTTTCTTCAGCGCTCCTGCCGCTGTATTCCCGCTTGTGACAGGTGCCTGGTCCAGTACGCCTAATTTCATAGGATTCCTTCCCTTCTTCACGATCATATAACCATCTTGTCCTGAATCCATTGTTCCAAGGCGGACACTTTATCCTTAAAGCGTTCGCTGCACATCTCCTCCGCCAAAGAAGCAATCGTCTCCCGCTTCAGGACAGCCTTCCACGAGGATTCGGCTTCTTCCATCAGATCGGAAAGCAAACAACAGCTTTCTTCTTTCTCCAAGTCGAGCATATCCACCAGGATGCCATGGGAGGAATATAACGATTGCTGACCTTCCACCGCCAAGTATACATCGTACACCCGAATATCTTCGGCTTTCTTCTTTAATTTGAAGCCGCCTTTAATGCCGGGAACGGACGATACAATGTCGGCAGTCACCAGCTTTCTTAGCAGCTTCTGAAAATACGTTGCCGATACACCGAGCTGCTGGCTGATCGCTTCACCAGGGAGCACAGCCTTGTCAGGCAGCATATTAAGCAGTAGAAGCGCATACACCGATTGTTCCACGCCGGTCTTCATATGCATGAACATCACCTCGCTTGGCTGAATTCAGTATGTCTATCTTCCATTCGTAATTCACGACTAACTCGGATAATATATATCCACGTTATATATGGTATCTCATTTTCAATCATTTGTAAATGAATAAGGGATCTTATCCCCTTCCCAAGAAGGGGGTATGAGATTACTGCACATGATCGGCGATTGAAAAAGCTATAGAGGAATCGCTCGATGTTAGAATTGAGCAGGCTCATTCATGAGTACATGCAAATGGGCCAGCCGGGGATATCTCCCAACTGGCCCGTTGAACTGGTCATAATGATTTAGCTGAAGCGCTGGAAGTTCATGAGATTAAGTATCTGATGCCGTCAAGCATGCGGTTCGATTTCATCCCATAATCTTTTTAAATTTTCCAGACCTAAACGAGTTCCCTCCCTGCAGTCCTCCATCCCTTCAAATTCAAGTGTAATGAATCCGTCATATCCGGATTCCTTGATCAGCCGAAGAATGCGGCGGACATCCAGATCCCCTTGACCGAAGATCGCGCCTCGCAAATAGTTGCCGTGAGACGTCCGAAACCACCGGCCCCCTCCTGGATCCTGGTCATATGGACGGTAATAAAAATCTTTAACATGAATAAGCGAAGCGTATGGCAAATTGCGTTTCACGCCGATGAGCGGCTGTTCATCAACGCACAGAAAGTTGCCGATATCCAAGGTCGTTTTGAAGTTCGGCCGGTCCACTGCCTTGAGCACGCGCTGAACGCGGTCGCTTGCTTGGACGCTTACGCCGTGATTTTCGATCGTCGTCGTAATCCCGTATCGGGCAGCGTAATCCGCGATCTGGCGGCATCCATTCACGATTTGCTCTAAATTATCCTCGACATAATCGATCCCCGTCTTCTCCGGCGGCAGCGTGAAAGCCGTCACATCATGCCGCATGTGCTTTATGCCCAGCCGATGCACCGTATCTACATGGCGTTTGATCCGCTCCACTTCCGCATCGAACGCCTCTTTCGACTCGTGGACAAAGTTTGCCGGCATGGAATAGTTCGACAATTGGATCCCGGCCGCTTCAGCCCGCTTACGTACCGCATCCGTTAGCTCCTCATTGTCCTCCAGCGTAAAACCGTATGGAACAATCTCCATATGCTCCCCGCCGTTGTCGGTGATCCAATCGATAACATCCAGTATCGTCATCTCACCCGAACGGATGGCCGGGAGCAAACTGTACGTGCTGACTCCAACCCTCATGCTAACCCTCCTATTTGGTTCTTCCGTCAAATGCCTGTTGGTAAATCTCCAACAGCCGGGACACATTCATCTCCTCCAGCTGCTGCACGTAGACATCCCAGTCTTTATCGAGGCTTGCATCCCCGATAATGAAGCGCGCCATCATCTCGTCCACATAATCGTTAATCGTCTTGGACAGGTCCGCTGCCTCGGATGCCTGTTCATTACTCAAGAATAATGGAGGTACCGTGCTCACGTCTGTCGGTTTATGCGGCTCGTAATTATTTTTGGTTTCATTGTAAAGAATGACCTCCAGATCATCCTCGCCCTTGGCTACCGCGCTCAATCGAAACTCGTTCGTGCGGAGGCTCGGGCCGGTCTGGATCCACGCTACGTTTTGCACGGTCCCGTACGACTTCAGCTCTGACCAATCGGCGGGCTCCCCGTTGATGCCGATTTCGCCTTCCTTTGCTTCACGCCATTCCTGATCCGGCCGTCCATAGACGCTGCGCAGCGTATGCTCCCGCTCGTACAACCCGTCGGCCCAGCGTAAAGCCAACTCGGGATGCTTTGCCTTTTTTGTAATGACAAACGCTCCCGGATTCAAGCCGGTTGAATCAAAAGCAGCATAGCGAACACCCCCAGGACCTTTTAATGGAGGAACGGTCTTGTATTCCTTCCATCGTCCGCTTTCGCCAAGCAGCTGGGTGAATACGCCCTGATGACCTCCCGTCGACGCTCCAAGTATGACCGTATCGGGATTCTCGCCGATCTGAATCAACTGGTTGTCATCTTGCGTAAACGACTCCGGCGCGAGCAGCCCTTCGGCATACAGCCTGTTCATAAATCGGAGACCTTCCCTCCATTCCGGCTTGTTGTAGGCGACGTCGAGCTTGCCGTCCTTTACGAATATATGCTTATAATTGGAACTAAAAACCGGATTGTACACGAATGCGTTAAGCAGGAACGCATCGATGGAGGAGCTCCATGACTTCGGCGATATCGATAACGGAATCTCATCGGCCATGCCGTTTCCGTTCGGATCCTGTTCTTTAAACGCTTTCAACACTTCGTAGAATTCCTCCGTCGTTTCCGGCATGTCGAGATTCAACTTTTTAAGCCACGGCTCATAGATCCAGAGCTTCTGACTCATCGAGCAATGATAGCACTCATTCACTTCCGGAAGGGCATAGATATTTCCGTCCAGCGCAGTAATGATCGACTTGATGTTCGGGTTGTCCTCGAACATTTTTTTCGTCTGGGTTCCCTGCTTCTCGATGAGATCATTGAGTGGCAGGAATGCCCCTTGGGACCCGTATATCATTTGCTGCGCGGGCGAGATGTTAAGCCCCAGGATCACGTCCGGATAATCCTCGCTGGCGAGCACCAAATTCAGCTTTTCCTGCATGCTTTGCTCGGGGACGATTTCCCATTCAATATGCACATTGGTCTTCTCTTCGTACCATTTCGTAAATTCATTCGTTTCGAAATTTTCAACAAGCGGATTTCCCCGCACCATAACCTTGAGCGTTGTTTTCTCTTTGACCAATGGATAGGTGCCGGGCTCAGTCAATTCGATCTGCTCGGCTGCGCGCTCCTGATCCGGATCAGCTCCCTTGGGATTCGGTGAGCCGGCACATCCTGCAAGAAGGATGCATAATGCGGCGAAAGCGCTCATGATAACCCTTGCTCGTTTGCTCATAAATGACCTACCTCCACAATAGTTGGGATAAACTACCCTTTTAAAGAACCGATCATAACCCCTTTGACGAAAAATTTCTGAACGAACGGATACACAATTAACAATGGAACGGACGTAACCACGATCAGGGAATATTTAAGCAGCTCCCGAAGTCCTTGTCTGGCCGCAGCGGTCTTGGCGTCGCCAAGCATTTCGATGTTGATCTCGTTTTGAACGAGAATATCGCGAAGCACCAGCTGAAGCGGATATAAATCGGAGCTTTTTAAATAGATCATGGCATTGAAGTATTGATTCCAATGACCAACGGCATAGAATAATGCGATGACGGCCAAAATCGGCCCCGATAAGGGCATAACGACACTCCGCAGGAACCTTATATCCGAGCAGCCGTCCAGCTGTGACGCCTCCAGCAGCTCATTCGGGATCGTAGTCTGGAAATACGTTCGCATAATAATGACATTCCAGACGGATAGCGCCCCGGGGATCAGCATGGACCAGACGGTATCCATCATCCCTAGATCTTTGACCAGCAGATACGTTGGGATGAGCCCGCCATTAAACAGCATGGTGAATACAAAGAGGAGCATGAATACGCCCCGGCCTCGAAAATCCTTACGGGACAAGGGATATGCCGCCATAACGGATAAAACCAGATTGATGGCCGTTCCTGCCACCGTATACAGCAGGGTATTCATAAAGCCCTTTGCAACCATGGCATTTTTAAATACGGCCCGGTAGCCTTCGAGGGTTGGCTCCACCGGCCACAGCCATACCTTCCCGGAAATCACCGCGCTGCTGGAGCTGAACGAAGCGCTGACCACATAAATTAGCGGATACAGCACCATGATTAGAAATACGGATAACAGGACATAGTTAACGACCGTAAACACACGATCCGAACCGGATTCCCTCATAGCCGATTTACGCATGCCTTCGTCTCCTTTCACCATAAACTCTCCTGCTTCAGCTTCTTGGCCAATTGATTGACGAGGAGCAGCAGGACGAAACCGATCACCGCCTTGAACAAACCGATCGCGGTGGCATAGGAGAAATTCATCGCCTGAGATACCAGACCGACCTTGTACACGTACGTATCAATGACTTCAGAGGAGCGCAAATTCAGCGCGTTCTGCATCAGCAGTATTTTCTCAAAGCCGGTTTCCAGCAGCTGCCCGGTATTCAAAATAAGCAAAATGACGGCAATAGGCATGATTCCCGGTATATCGATATGCCGCATACGCTGGACCTTCGTAGCCCCATCCATGACGGCAGCTTCATGGAGTGCCGGATCGATGCTTGAAAGCGCAGCCAAAAAAATGATGCAAGAAAAGCCGACGTTCTGCCAAATATGCGACCAGACATAGATCGACTGGAACCATGAGGCTTCCGCCATGAAATGGTACGGCCCCAATCCGAACCAGCCTAATATCGAATTGATCAGCCCGGTCCTAGGATCCAAAAATTGCAGCATCAAGCCGACAAGAACGACCAGTGAGATGAAGTAAGGAGCATATGTAACCATCTGAACCGTATTCTTGAAGCGGCGGTTCTTCACATAATTCAAGCCGAGCGCAAGCAAGATCGGAAACGGAAAACTGGCGATGAGGGTATACAAGCTAATGGAGAATGTGTTCCTCAGCAGCCGCCAAAATTCATGGGAACGGAAGAAACGCTCGAATTGATCGAAACCTGCCCATGGACTTCCGCTAATCCCCTTCGTGACGCTAAACTCTTTAAAAGCAATTTGAGCCCCATACATCGGTACGTACTTAAAAATGATGATGTACAACAGCGGCGGCAAAAACAGCGCGTAGAGCTGCCAGCTTCGAAGCAGCCTTTTCCAACCAATCAGCACCAATCACTCCCATCCATATCAGATTTCGTCCCGGTCCGTGATTGGAGTATATACAGATGCGAGTGGTCGGTAAATCTTCATCTTTCAGGCGTTATGCATCCTTTTAGAATTGCCTTTTTGCACGATTCAAGGAATCTTCATTTCTTTAGATCAGCGGCTGAGCCTCCGCGGGAGATTCGCCTATACTCCGTTGCGCTGATTCCATTCGCTCGCTTGAACGCCCTGCTGAACGTATTTAAGGAGAGATATCCTACAGCAGCTGCAATATCGCTAACCGGCCGATCCGTATGAGACAATTGCTGCTTCGCTTCATTCATCCGGAGGTGTTCCACATAATCCGAGAAGTTCCAGCCCGTTTGTTCCTTGAAAAAATAAGATGCATACGCTTCCGAGGTTTGTGCTTCACGGGCCAGCACCGATAAACTCAAATCGAGTTCCCGAAAGTGCTCTTCGATATAATCAAGCAATAGTTTGGTTAATCGATCATTTCGACTTTTCTTGCTCTCCTCGTAATCCATGCATAATTGAATGATCGCACGGCATACGGCATTCATGGCCTGTGAGGGCGATGAATGAGGGTCCAGGGCTTGGTGGACTGCCCCCATCGCTTCCGATCGGCCATGATCCGGTCGCTGGTGCGGACAGCATTTCATCAGGGTTCCGCATAGCTCATGGGCCAGAAGCCGTTCCACTGCAAGCGGCAGCGGACCCTCCCTTCCGTTCTTCTCCTTGATCTGTTCCAGAAGCTGCCGGGTCTCGTTCAGATTGCCGGACTTTACTAGCTGAATCAATCGAAGCTCCTCATCGGCAGGATAGTAATAGGTGAACGTCGCGGGCTCCATATCAGCGTAAAATTGAATGGGACGATGACGGTTCCACTCAGCATGGTGGAGGACAAATTGTGCTTCTCCGAACGATCGGTAGAGCTCCGTCACTTGGGATCGACTCCCTCCCACCGCAATACATAATCCCGTGTCCGCTATTTCGATCAGTCGCTCATATACTTCCTGAATCCATGATCTTAAGGATGGCTCAAAGCCGGAACTGGCGGCATCCCCGGCCGAACCGGCAAATACCAAAGCCAAACGGTTCTCCCCAAGGTCATGCGACAAAATCGTTTCTCCGTACAACGCATGTAGGCAGTCCTGCAGCTTTATTTTTATAATGTCAAGCTCCTTAAGCATGTCTTTCACAAACGGACCTTCATAACCTCGGATTCGTATCATTGCAACCGCGTATTGAGATCCGCGAAGAGTAAGCTGGGAATGCTCCATTGCCGCATCGATTTCCCTGTGCGATGGATAGCCTCCCTTCAAAAGCCTGTCCATGAACACGCTGCGCAAAAGCGGAATCTGCTCAGCAAGCCTTTTCTTCAGAGAATCATGGTTCTCGATTAGCGCCGACACCGTGTAGCCGATAAATTCAACGGAATGTTTGGACGAAGACCTCTTGGAATCTGAGGGAGGTTTCGGTAAGAGGCGCAATATACGCAGAATCGGCCTGCTGCTCCGGTCAGCGAAATAAACGGCCAACGCGAGCCCAAGCAGCAACGCTGACAAGAATACGGCCATCGTCACCCGTTTGATTTCGTAAACCTTCTCTAACACGAGCTGCTTAGGCTGCGCCGATACAAAACTCCAGCCACTGAGTGGGGAGACGGCTCTGGTGACTAACATTTCCTGACCCGTCAGCCGAATGTGGGCATCCCCCTCATCCAAGGGAAGCGCTTTCAATATTTCCGGCCTTTGATCCAGCCCGATTGAGCTGATGATATTCCCGTTCGGGTCCGCAATATACGCGAATCCGCCTTGTCCTGGCGTGAGCTTTCGCAGCATATTTTGAATCTGCTTGTTGTCAAGCATCACGGCGATAACTCCACCACCACCCTTCAATCCAAAAGACTGCATGTAGGTGACCACGGAATACGTTTTTCGTTCATACATGATGCTCCTCTCCGGCAAGTACGTCTTATAATGGTATTCGCCGAACAATTGATGTCTCCAATCCTCATACTTCATCCCCTCATAATGCAGCTGCAGGTTGTAGTATTGCTTGTCAGCGTATACCTTTCGCGGAGAGAGGATCATGCCGCTGTTCTTGTAAGCAACGTAATAATCCACGATAAAATGGTTCACCAGCCGGTAATTGAACAAGCTTTTCTCTAAATCCCACAGCTGATATGGACGGGTTCCGCCAAACGGCTCGTTCACAAATTGAAACGACTGAATTTTTGATTCGCTTGACAACTGCCTTGCAATCGTCTCGATCTCGGCGAGACGTCCGTCAAACGCTTCCTGGATTTGGTTCAGTGCTGCCAAAGTGCTTTTGACCGATTCGTTCTCTACCACGGCCGAGGTTTTGCCATATGCGAACCACAAGGCCCATAAAGACCCTAGCAGAATCAATGCATACGGAATAAAGAAGCGAAACAGCAGCGCTGCATGATCTCCGGAAACGTTTCTCATCACGATGCTCCCCTTTCCTTTAAAGATATCATCAATATAGCAAAGGAAAAGCGCCGAGTCAGTAGACCAAAAGACCGTGACTTGACCTGCCTGGCTGATGCGCAAATGGGTTCGGTGTTGAGCAATTGGCTTCGGCAAGAATAAAAGCGAGCTTGCTCGGACTCGAAATATATTTTACATAACATACATTATGTTAACTTTATCCCTAGCCTATCTAAATTCCTAAAAAAGTAAATTCATTAACCGGCTGTTAGAACGATTCCTCTTTCGCATAATAACATGTCAATTATTGACGTGTTATTATGATAAGTTAGTTTTTGCAAGGGAGAACTCATTTATTGGAGGGGTAGTCATGAATAAACATTTGAATACAATGAGGGCTGCAGTGCTTCATCGGTTTGGCGGGCCAGATGAACTGATCCATCAGGAGGTTGATGTGCCCACGATCGGTCCTGAAGATGTATTGATTGGAGTTGCTTATGCCGGTCTTGGAGAGTGGGATGCCTTCGAACGACAAGGCGGATATGCAGAAATGCTGAACCTGGAATCAGAATTCCCTTATATTCTCGGTTCCGAAGGTTCAGGAATCGTGATTGCACGTGGGGAGAAGGTGACTAATGTTGACTTGGGAGATCAGGTATATGCACCTGCCTTTCTGAATCCTAATGGCGGCTTCTATGCGGAATATGCAACCGTCAATGCTAAGTATGTGTCCCGAATTCCGGATGAATTAACCATGAAGGAAGCGGCAGTTATTTCCGGAGTCGGAATTACCGCATTGCGCGGGCTGGAGGATGTATTGCAACTTCGAGGCGGGGAGTCTATTCTCATCTTCGGCGCCAGCGGCGGGGTTGGACATATCGCCGTGCAGTTGGCGAAGGCTATGGGAGTCCGTGTATTCGCGGTTGCTTCGGGTGAAGACGGAGTTGCCGTGCTCAAGAAACTTGGCTGCGATGCTATTGTAAACGGCAAAGATAGGGACATCTCTTCGAAGGCAAGGAAATTTGCGCCGTCTGGATTCGATGCAGCTATGTTTACCGCGGGGGGAGATGCGGCTAATGCTGCCGTCAACTGTCTCCGTAAAGGCGGACGACTCGTATACCCTCACGGGATACGCCCTGAATTACGGATACCCGCTGGAATCAGAGCTGCTGGATACAACGGGGAACCCGATCCCGAGATTATTGCCCGTCTTCATCGATATATCTCACAGTATAAGTTAACCGTTCATATCGATCATATTTTTGAACTAGAGGACGCCAATAAGGCACATGCTGCCCTACAAAAACATTATGTCGGGAAAATTTGTCTAAAAGTGAACCCCTAACGAACCAGGATTAGAAACCTTCAAGAACTCGACGGGTGATGCCTGATTCGGTTTTTCGTGGATTAACCGATTCACAATCGGGTTAAACTTGGAGTAGATGTGGTCACCTAATCTCTAAATCTACCGAGCATACCAATTGCGAATGAGGGAAAACGAGAATGAAACCAAACGAATCTGCTAGTGATCATCGGAAGGAACGCGAAAAATACGCTTCGCGCAATTTGTGGACAGGAATCCTGTTTGGACTGGGGCTGGTCGCTTTTATCGACGAGGTTGTATTTCACCAGCTGCTGCACTGGCATCATTTTTATGACAAATCGACCAAGGATATCGGTCTCGTATCGGACGGTTTATTCCATGCGTTCAGCTGGTTTGCGACCATTGCCTCTTCCTTTATGCTGGCCGATCTTCATCGGCGGCACGCCTTTTGGCTAATAAAATGGCTGGGAGGTATTCTGCTTGGCGGCGGCGTATTCCAGCTCTACGACGGCATCATCCAGCATAAGCTGATGCGTCTGCATCAGATTCGCTATAACGTCGATATCCGCCCTTATGACTGGGTGTGGAATGTGATTGCTGCGTTGATGATCGTGGCCGGTCTAGTTCTAATTTTCCGCACGCGTCATGCCCGCACGTATACGGAAGGAGCTGAATCATGATGGTCCATTATCTTTACAGCGATACGGGAGCATTTAGCGATCATCATGAACATGGAGCACATTCAGATGCGTATAGTTTCAGCTTTGAAGGAGATTGGGCGGGGCTTCTCCTTCTCTTGTTATGTATCGGTGTATATGTTGCTGCCGCTCTCACTACCCATCGCCATCACCGTTCATGGCCGCTGCATCGGTATTTAAGCTGGACCGCCGGCATTTTATGTGTCATGCTCTCGGTCGCGGGTCCACTCGCCCGGAGCTCTCATCAATCTTTCCAAAACCATATGCTGGTCCATCTGTTGCTCGGCATGCTGGCCCCCATATTGATTGCGTATGCAAAACCTGTAACGCTGCTGCTTCGCGCAATGCCGGTGCCGTCTGCACGAAAGTTATCACGCGTGCTCAAAAGCAAAGCGGTGCATATGATCGTCCACCCTTGGGTTGCAGCAATATGGAATATCGGCGGTATGTGGCTTCTTTATATGACAGATCTTTTTCATCTGATGCATCAATACCGGCTGTTGTACGCGGTCATCCATTTCCATTTGTTCGCAGCGGGGTATCTGTTCACGATTTCCATCCTCTATATCGATCTAACTTCACGGCGCCATAGCTTCCGGAACAGGGCGATTACTTTAATACTTGCAGCTGCCGGCCACTCAATCCTGTCGAAAGCCATCTATGCCTATCCCCCGGTCGGGGTGCCCCGTGAAGCGGCGGAGCAGGGTGGCATGCTTATGTATTATGGGGGCGGAGCCGTCGAGCTTGTCCTGATGTTCGCATTATGCGCCCACTGGTTCAAGTCCGTTTCTCCATCCCCACGTTCCAAGAAGGTCCTCCATCGTTCCGGCATCTCTTAATCCCGGCTTACCGGATCGTGATCATGGGGTTCATCCTTCGTTTCTTCCGGTAAACGCCTCGACATGCTCGGAACCTCCCTTGGCTTATATTCAATGAACTCGGAAGAATAAACCGACACGGTCATCTTTCCTCCGCCGGAAAAGGCGCGGATCAGGATGGGCTCGTTGTACGCGTTCTCGAACACAAAATCCGGGCCTCCCCAGCTGACCGTTGCATCCCGTCCGGGAGGCACATAAGGCACGTTGCGGCTGTGGGAATAACGCTGTACGATTTTTAGACCGGCCCGATCGATCGCATTAAACAAGGTAGAGGACACCTGGCATATTCCTCCGCCCACCCCTTCCGATAATTCTCCCCGAACGATAACCGGTGCAGGCAAATAGCCCCGGCTCGGCGTCCTGATCCCGACAACCTTGTTGAACGAGAAGACTTCGCCTGGAAAGACGACGAAGCTGTCAATCGCTTTGGACGCGAGATTGATATTATGGGTACGGTTCCTATTGCGGGAATTATAATAAGTCACATAATACCCGATCGGCTTGACGCGGATGGAGGCCAGAACTTCGCTGTCCACCTTGGGGTAAATCGGAAGTCTGGGCGCTTCGATTGTCGCAGGCCCAGTGCCATAACGATATGCCTGATACTGCTCCAGCAATTTTCCACGGTGAAGCCTGTAGCCGTTCTGTCCCGGGATAATTTGTCCGTTGCTGCCGATCCTCGCGTTCTGTGCCTCATGATAGATTTTCTGGTCTACTTGTTCGACCCACGCCTCGTACTTCTCCATGTCCATCAGCGGAAACACGTCTAGAGCGTGCTCTTCCCGATTGACAGTCGATATCACATTCCCGTCATTCGTAATCGTCAATTGACCTGTATCCTGGCCGCTCTGCAGCAGCAGCAAAATCGCAGCAATCGATATCCATTTCAAGATTCATCCCACGCGCTTCTTATCAAGTTCCTCATCCTTCCTGCATCTCCTTGGCATGCATCCGTTAATCTTTCTTCACCTATGTATTATGAATGCAATGCTGCCAATTCATTCAGATACCGGAAGTTCCAAAGATCTCCTTTAAGATATTGGGAATGTGAGGGTGAACACCGTTCCGACATTCAGCTGACTATGCACCATGATCTTTCCCCCATGATCCTCCACGATTTTTTGACAGAGCGACAACCCCAAACCCGTACCCTCCTCCTTGGTCGTATAGAATGGATCGAAGATTTTGGGGAGGTCTTCCTCTGCGATGCCCTTCCCCGTGTCCTCCACCTCGATGATCGCCTTACCGCCTGCTGTGAGCATCGAGAGCTTCACCACGCCTGCCTGATCCATGGCTTGAAAGGAATTTCGGATCAGATTGATCAGAACTTGAATGATTTTGTCGCGGTCCATCCGAATTAGGATGGCTTGATCCGGCAGATCCATCGTCAACACATGGCCGTGTGAAACCGCCTCCGATTCACATAAGGAGAATACGCGTGTCAGGCAATCGGTCATCGATTCAACCTTGATATTACTTGCATGGGGCTTGGAAAAATGCAGGAACTCCGCCGTCAATTCCCCCACTCTTGTAATCTCGCCCATAATCACTTCATACCAAGGCTGTATATTATAATTCTTCGTTTTGGACAGCTGAATGAATCCCTTAATGGAGGTTAGCGGATTCCGAATTTCGTGAGCCATGCCGGCAGCAAGTTCCCCGACCGTCTTCATCTTCTCGGTTCGAAGCAGCTCCTCTTGGCTTCTTAACCAGGAGTTTCGCCGCATTTGAAAAACGCGTTCCTCCGCCTTGCTCACCAATTCTTGAAATGTCTTCGCTTCGTGAGGGTAGCATGTGATGCTATAGGTTACCTTGATTCCGATGTGATCAAATTTAAACAGACTTCTGTCAATTTGGACATGTTCTGGCAGCAGAATCGCGAAGCGGTCACCCGCGTAACGAGAAGCTGCGAGCATGTTCCCGGCAAACAGGGTGCGAATCGCTCGGGAGAGGCTAATTAGAATTTCATTCGCGGTTGCGATATCCTGGGCATTCAACGATTGGAAATTGTTGATGTCAAGAAGGACGAGCTGGAAGGGCTTCTTCGCCTCAATGGTATGCTGAACCTTGTGCAAATAGCCGTCATAATTCAAGAGGCCGGTAAGGGGGTCATGGAAGATCAGATAATCGTTATGCATATGCAGCTGTTTCTTCTCGGACTCCAGTGAGTTAACCAAATGGAAGGATATGACGATCACAAACAAAGCAAGCCCGTCAAAGATGGAGACGAGCAGGTTATATTGGGTAAAAGGCATATAGGACAAGCGAATCGCGGAATATTGAATAAGCATCAAAAGGCAAATCGGGATCATTTCCTTGAAATGCTTCTTCTTATGGATCAAATTAATCATCAGGATGTAATACAGCAGAATACACCAGTTCAATTGGGTTGCTAGGTGAAAGGCGCCAAGAAACAAGGGCTGCATGAATCGGAGCCATTTCAATTTTCGATCGAATATAACCGAGCCGTATAGAAGAACCGCCATCGTGACCATCCATCCAATCCGATCCGAGAGGTCCATCAGAACGGAAGACAGGATAATCAATAGAGTGATGATAGGAATAAATAGGAGCTTAAGAACAACAATAAGCGGCACGACGATCACTCCTAAAACACGATGTACTTGACAAATAAATGTGGATAAAGAAGCACGACGATCCGAAGGAAACTATCACCAAATATGGTACAACAATAAATCACATCTGAACAGCAAAAAAAAGGGCCTTATTTCCCCTTGCACGAAAAAACGCAGCCGAATGACTGCGTTGATTCAAGACTTCAAGCCTCTTCATAAACTATAGAAACCAGCTGCCTTGTTGCAGGATGATACCGAACGGTTACATACACCCCGAATTCCCGATTCCCTTTTCGAAGCCACAGCTTGAATTTCTCTTCAGCCAAGTCACGGGATAAGGTTTTACGCCCCATATAAAGATAATCCACCACATCCATTCCGTATTTCTTGCCGGTTTCCTTGATGGCAACGGCTCCCCACTGGGCATATGCGGGATCCGTTCGCTTTACGTAACGAATATGCGATTTCGCTATCGAGGTTAAATGCTTTTCTTCAATCTTCGACTCAGGCCGATATGAGCTGCTCAAAAGATACTGCCATTTCCCTTTTGTGTATGTCAGTAGTTGAAGGGAACGATCAGGGCCTTGATAGTAACGCCCCAGCGTATCTTCATCAATTGGAACCTCAGTGAAAGGCAAATACGCAAGCTTCGGACCGTGACCTGCAGGATAAACCTCCAAATGGTACTCGTTCTCCGGCTTCGACGAATGAATGTATTGGATATCAAGATGCGGTTCCACGCTGCCGGTATCCATACATTGGCCAAACAAGTGCGTGAATTCAACCGGAGGCAGCTCGATCGGCAGCGGGATTCGGCCTGCTCCAAAATGCTCCTGGCAAGAATTCACCGCATCCACGATACTATGTGCTCCCGATTCCAGCATCTGGTACTGAAATTGCTGCAGGTCTTCTGAGTCCGTCCCGCCACCCGGCTCTAAACTGAGCAGCAGCATTCCGGCCAATATCACTCGATCTAGCATTTCTGCTCTCCCCTCCATGACAAATAGGATCCCTAAAGCATCCGCATGTGCCTAACATTCCCGTCAAACAGCATCTTATACAAGATCATGGTCTCTCTTGGATAAAAAACGGTCCGGGTACGCAAACTGTGAACAGAATGTGTATAAAAGATGCGGAGGCGAAAGATCCAATGGGGAAATGGAAGGGAATGCTGAATTCGATATTCATTGAGGATCCTCTGACATCGGACATTGATTCGGAGAAAGATTTAGATTCGCCAAGTAAGCTTCAAGCTGAAGAGGAGCAGCCGCCTGTTACCCTTAGTCATATCCTTGATCAGTTCGACGAATCGGCGGATTTCGTCCATAACGTTTACCATGAGGAACGGATGCATGTATTGTACTTCAGCCACATGGTGAATGAAGACCGCTTGGAGCGAGATTTCTTGCCGCTGCTGGTTCAATCGGAGAATCCGCTGCAGCTCCTTGAGACGCAGTCGATATACAAGCTTGTGACTGTATCGAAGCAGTGCGTGGAAGGAATCTTATCCGGCATGGCTGCCATTATCTATGATCAAAAAGCCTTCTTGCTCGATGTTATCTTCCCAGCCTCCCGAACCGTTGCGGAATCGGAGACGGAAACGGTAATCATCGGCCCTCACGAAGCATTTACCGAGCAGGCTTACACCAACTTGTCTTTGATTCGCAAGAGAGTCCAGAGCTCCCATTTAAAGGTGATCCAGCTGGCCGTCGGCGAAGTCACCAAATCCGATGTCTATGTTCTCTATATTAAAGACATCGCTAATCCCAAATATGTCAAGGATGTGATCGAGCGCATCCAGGATGTCGAAATTGACGCGATTCATGATACCAACATGCTGATCCAGTGCATCGACGACCACCCCCGTTCGGTGTTCTCGCAGTTCCTTACCACGGAGTGAACTTAACCCTGTCAAGTAGACAGCCTAAAAAAGCAGCCTTAAGCAACCCTAGTTCGGTACTCAACCGGACTAAGGTTGTTTAGTTTTTGTTG
>NZ_JAGGKI010000017.1 GCF_017873605.1 Paenibacillus lactis | reverse complement strand
ACTTCGATGGGCGCGGTATATTCGGCACTGCTACTAGTAGGCGTGCTGCCGTCCGTCGTGTAGTAAATCATTGCTCCTTCCGTTGTCGTGCTCAACGTCACCGTTGTACCAGCCAAGACTGCACCGCCCGCGGGACTGGCGACTGGCTTCGATACTTGCTCTGGCTCCGCTTCTAGTGAGAGCGTGATCGTATACGTTTTACTTTTTTGCAAATAAGGGACGACTTCCACGGTAACGACCGTTTGCTCATCGGTTACTGGTATATTGACTCCTTCGACCTGATCGGATTGTCGCTCACCATTCACATACACAGCTGCAAATTCCGCATTTTCCAGTGCCGCGAGCACGTTCACCAACGTAACATGATTGTCAATTAATACCGTGTATTCCTGTTGTACAGTATCAAACAAGAGTTCCAATTCCCGACCGCTTTGATCTCTTAGCTCAATCGTTTCGAGATCGCTTGTTGGAATGATGAGTTGATCCTCGACATTATAGCCCCAACCGACAATCGCTCCGTCAGCTTGCAAGGCTAACGTGAGATGTGTACCTGCCGAAATCGCTACAACTTCACGCAAATTAGAAGGAACTTCGAGTTGGTTAAATGTGTTATCTCCCCAGGCAACCACCGTGCCGTCCGATCTTAAAGCAACGGAATGATGGCGACCTGCACTGATGGCCACAACATCCTGCAGGTTTTCGGGCACTTCTAACTGTTTATACGTATTATCTCCCCAAGCGATCACCGTACCATCCGTTTTAAGCGCCAAGGAATGGTAATGTCCTGCGCTAATCGCTTTTACATCATGCAGACCACCTGGCATATCCAGCTGGTTCCATTGATTCGCTCCCCAAATCACTACTGTACCGTCAACCTTCAGAGCAAGGGAGTGAAACAATCCTGCACTAACGGCAATCACCTGATCCAAATCATCAGGCACATCGAGCCGCTTATCATTCTCCCCCCCTTCAATTCTACCCCAGGCAACGACTGTGCCATCGGCTTGCAACGCCAAAGCGTGATAGCTGCCTACGCTGATTGCCACTGTCTGTCCTTGCACTTCAGGCGGAATCGCCGCATAATGAGAACCGTCCCCCAGATCACAATCGTGCCATCGGCTTTTAATGCCAGGGAAAAATAATCCCCTGCATCCATTGCTTGCACATCTTGCAAATCGGCAGGAATCGCAAGGCGATTGTACTGATTGCTTCCCCAGCCGAGTACTTGGCCATCGGAGGTTAACGCAAGCGAATGGTTTCTCCCGGCAGCCAATTGTTTGGCTTTCACACGTTCATGGACATGTTCCGGCACGTCAGTCTGACCTTGACCATTATCTCCCCAGGCAATGATCGTCCCATCCGCTTTCAAGGCAAGCGAATGTCCGTATCCCGCTGCAATCGCGATCACACCGCTTTTCGCTGCTTCGGGTACAACCGTTTGTCCGTAGTCGTAGTCATCCCACGAACCGTCTGAAATGCCCCAGGCAATGACAGAGCCGTCAGATTTCAAGGCCAGAGAATGTACATACCCTGCCGCAATGGCGATAACGCCGCTTTCCGCTTCTTCCGGCACAGAAGATTGTCCGTAATCGTCGCTCCCCCAAGCAACCACCTTGCCCGAAGCAGTTAACGCCAAAGAATGACGCAATCCTGCACTAATGGCTACTACCTGGCCCTGCACCTCGTCAGGCACATCGAGTTTTCCTTCGCGCCCATCTCCCCATGCAATCACTTCTCCGGCAGCCGTTAACGCTAAAGAATGCCAATACCCCGCCGCAATGGCTACAACGCCGCTCTCCGCTTCTTCCGGCACATCCGATTGACCGTTAGAATTGGAGCCCCAGGCAATGACTTTCCCTGAGGACGTGAGGGCTAACGAATAGAAGGCAGTAGGACCCGCTGCAATCGCTATAATATCGCTTTTCGCTTCCGCCGGTACATTGGCTTCGCCGAATCTTCCCCCACCCCAGGCGATGACCTCGCCGCCGGATGTGAGAGCGAGAGAGTGGTCTTGTCCTGCGGAAACCGAGACAATACTGGACTGTGCTTCAACAGGCACCGTAGTTCGGCCACCTTGATTCGATCCCCAAGCTAACACTTCGCCATCCGCAGTTAAGGCTAAGGAATGGTAACGCCCTCCTGCAATCTGCTGGACCCCGCCCCAACGATCACTCAAGGCTGGATGAAAACTCCCTTGAGCAGACACGTTGTCATAGGGTACCGTGATCAGAAACGACTGGATGAACAGCAAAGCGATGCACAACCTCACCAAGCCGTTCCCCATATTGCTTTTATATGATTGTTTCATGCTTTTCCCCCATGGATTCATCTCTTACAAATCCTCCTTCAAGTTAATCTCTGCATAGCTTCACCCCATCTATTGTATATTCTTCCAATCCCATTGTGATCAACCCTGCCCGGCACAAAAGATCAAAAAGGTTGAGCAGGGTGGTTGAGATAATTTGTACAAAATAAAAAGAACGGGTCAGAACAATTGTAGTGTTCTGGCACGTTCCAACGCTTGTAAGCGATTTTTGGATTGCAATTTGCAGTAGATATTGTTAATATGTGTTTTTACGGTTGCCAGGGAAACATTCAATTTAAGCGCGATTTCTTTATTAGACATTCCCGTTTCCATCAACCGAAGCACGCTTTGTTCTCTGGCTGTAAGAGCAGCCAACGTTCTATCATGGGGAGTACCGGCTTCCCTTTCGGCTAGCGGAATCAGTCTCCGCAGCCGTTTCACATAGGATAAAGGCACCTTATGGCTGGGGCGGCGAAGCTGATTTTGGCGCAATCGGATATATTGATCCAACAATTGCCCAAGTGATGCTCCTTCGTCGACAAAGGTCCGGATATACCCTTCCGGCCGCGCCAATGCCAGCGCTTCTTCCAGTACGTCCATGGAGTCCGAAATCTTTCCTTGTAAGGATAGGATCATACTCTTGTGAACGAGCAGACGAATTCGGTCGCTTTGCCGTCCTTCTTCTATTGACAGCTGGAGTAGACGCTCCGTCAATGCTGCGGCTTCTTCCATTTTTCCTTGCTCCGCCAATATAGAGGCCAGTAAATCGTATTCCTTGATCATGGATACCGGAATTTCATCACGGAATCGCAAGCGGCTCTTTCTCAGCCATTGTCTCACCGGTTTCTCTTCTCTATGCATCCTGCCCAGCATGGCGCGAAACGAGGCGATTTTCCCGGACAAACGCGAATTCGCCGTCTTGGACGTGAGTTGGGTTAGCTCGCGTAATATGTGCTTTGACGTCGCCTCGTCTCCTTGTACGGTGGCAATGCGGGCAAGCCAGAGCGCTGCGATGGTCGCCAAGCTTCGATGATCATGCAATCTTCCAATATCATAGGCTTGGCGCATCAGCTTTTCCGCTTCGACCAAGCGATTTCGTTCGTACTGCATTTTGCCTAAGTCGATATAAAGATGAGCAACAAAATAGACATTTCGGGTTTCAGACCAAATCGACAGCAAGGACGTTAACACCTGCTCCGCCAATCGAAGGCTGTCATCCGACACGTAGATATCCCACACCGGATGATAGCCATCCACGTCGCTCCCAAACTCAATGAAGAAATCGCCTTCCGGATGCTTCTCGACATATTCATGTGAAAATTGAACGGCATATTCAAAATCACGATCCAAAAACGTGCGAAATGCAGCCAGAAAAGCGAGTCCGGCTTGCAATGTTTCGGCTTCTTCAGGAGGAAGGGGATCTGTGTCCTCTTCTAGCCTGCGAACCGCTTGCCAATACCCGTCAGTGGCCGCTTCGACATGCCCGGACAAGTACTGGGAAGCGAGTTTTGTCAACAGCATCATCGGTCTGGCAAATAACAGCGTGTCGGGAATTGCGTTTAACCACTTGCAAAGCGTCGTCCATTCATTGGTCATCAGCTCCGGTGTCATCACCTCTATCAATGATAGCGCATGTTCATAATCGGCAGCCGCAAGGTAATGATCTACCGCTTCATGCGGATAACCGTTCTCTTCCAACCATTTTCCCGCTGTCATGTGAAGTGTTTGCCATTGCCGCGGCTCGCGCATTTTCAACTGCGCCGTCAAAAATTGCCGGAATAAATGATGATACCTGTACCACTCCCGCCACTCGTCCAAAGCTACAAGAAACAAGCTTTCCTTGTCTAATTGTTGCAGATACGCATGACTTTCGGCTATACCGGTTACCGCTTGACAAAGTTCGCCCTTCATCCGGTCCAAAATGGAAGTATAGAGTAAAAATTGCTGCATCGTTGCGGATTGTCGGGCTAACACCTCATCAAAGAAGTAATCCGATATATCACGTTCCGTCCCCGCCATCTTCCGGATTAGAGATACGGGATCGGTATGTTCGTGCATTGACAAGACCGCCAGTCGCATCGCCACTGCCCAACCCTCTGTCTTTTTTTGTACGGTCGCCACATCTTCATTGGATAATTGTATACCACCGCACTTCGCAAAAAATTCAGTCGTTTCGTCCGGCACAAACCGGAGATCGCTCGCCTCCAACGAGATCAGCCTATTTTCTGCTCGTAGTCTGGAAAGAGGAAGCGCTGGAGAATTTCGGCTTGCAAGATAGAGATGGACATGTAGTGGTAAACGTTCCAGCAGATAAGTGACGCCCTGCAAGATGGACGTTTCTTCGATATGATGAAAGTCATCCCATACGAGCACCATCGTGTGTGAAATGCGATGTAGCCCGTTGATGAGCGCAGCAATCAGTGACACACCCGATGGATCTTCTGCGGCATGACGAAGGACGTCCTGTTGGTCAAAAGACGGATAAGCTTGTTTTAACGCTGCAATGGTATGTGCCCAGAAGCGCGTGCGATCATTATCCCCTTGATCAAGCGAGACCCAGGCGACGGGATTTTCCAGCGTCATCACCCATTCGCCGAGCAATGTCGTTTTGCCATACCCGGCTGGAGCTGAGATCAAAGTAAGCGTGCGATCTAACCCTTCATGCAAACGCCGGGTGAGACGGGAACGCACAACAAGCGAGCTTCGCGATCGAGGAATATGCAGTTTCGTGGCTATGATCATGGCTTGCCCCCCTCCCTTATTTGGCAACCGTCATGAGATATGAACATTTTTTCTATTATTTTACCAAAAAACTTTTATTTAGGTAGGGCCTTATCGGAGCATGTCAAATCACTTCGATCGACAATGCTGGGGGTACTATTAACTTGAAATAGAATGGAGTACATCTTTCCGCTAGTCGATGACAGGAAGGCGGACGATAAAGCCTTTCATCGTTTGCTCACGACTGTATTCAATCGTTCCCTCATGCTTTTTAATAATGGATAACGCTATGGATAGACCTAGCCCTGTGCCTGCCTTGTTCTTCGTTCTACCTTCCGAAGTTCTGTAAAACGGTTCAAAGATAAACGGAATGTGTTTTTCATCAATACCATCTCCGGTGTCCATAATTGAAACGAAACACTCGCCTTCTTGACTTGTGCATGTGATGATCACTTTTCCTTGTGGCTTGTTGTACATAATAGCGTTCTCGACCAGATTGCTAATGGCTCTCTGGATTAAAATATCGTTCCCGTATATCTCAACATCAAGATGGATGTGGATTTCAATAGCAATTGTCTGTGTTGAAGCTAAATCGTTTAATTCACTTACTACTTTACGGATCAGCGAACCAACTTCAATCACATCCTTATCCGGATC
The DNA here is from genome assembly GCF_017873605.1 of Paenibacillus lactis. Lineage (GTDB taxonomy): Bacteria > Bacillota > Bacilli > Paenibacillales > Paenibacillaceae > Paenibacillus_AQ > Paenibacillus_AQ lactis. The sequence continues at coordinate 108,465 of NZ_JAGGKI010000017.1, read as the reverse complement.
ATTATTTTTAGTAAGAACTAGCAGTTCATTGATCATATGATTCATTCGTTTTAACGTCTTTTCAAAAATGTCCGAGAGCTGCTGATAATCTTCCATAGTCGCGGATGGGTCACTCCTCAAGACGTCCAGATTCGTCTTCAAAATCGTCAAGGGAGTTCTAAATTCATGAGCGGCATTGGCCATAAAACGTTCTTGCTGTTGAAAAGCATGTTCTATTTTTTTCAGCATGGTATTGAACGATTCCGTTAATTCTTTCAATTCATCATTTGGCAGTTCCTTAACAGGAAGCTGCACAGACAAATCGTTGGCATTGATTTTCATCAGCCGTTCACTCAATAAACGCACTGGCCACAGACTTCTTTTGGAGAGATAAAACGCCCCGACCCCACCTAATATAATCATGATGATCAGACAGATCAGCGAAAAAAGGAGAACTTGTCCTTTAAATGCGATCAATTCAGATGAAAAGCTTACATCCGATATGAGCATTCCCTCTTCGTTTACCTGATTCACTTCAATGGTGGGTACGATCACTTCTTGGTCTTGTGGAAGCAGTATATCGTTAGGCTTCACATGGACGGCAGGAAGCATAATTTGCACGAAAATATTGAGCGAAACCATCAGAAACACACCTGTCAATATGATTAAACCCAGGTTCCACAACACGATTGTTCCTGCCAATGTAAGCCGCCTGCTTTTCGTCATTTTGGCAACTCCTCAATTTGTTTGTTCAGTTGATAGCCGTACCCTGGCACTGTATTCAAAAAGTTTGCATGGATGATGGATCTTATCTTACTACGCAAAGTCGTAATATGTACCCTGACGGAACTGGAAAAAGGGTCCGCATGCTGATCCCACACATGTTCAACCAATTGTTCAGAAGAGATAACTTGATCGGGATGAGATAAAAAATACTGTAATATGGCAAACTCCTTACGAGTGAGTGTCAACTGTTGCCCAGCGCAAGTTGCTGTCTTCGTAATCGGATTCAACTCGATAGGGCCATAAGTGAGCAACGGGCTTTCTCGTAAAAGATCACGTCTCAATAAGGCGCGTATTCTTGCTTTCAGTTCTTCAAAATCAAATGGTTTACCAAGATAATCGTCCGCTCCCAAATTCAATCCTTTCACACGAGAAGGCGTATCCGAAAGCGCCGTTAGAATCAGCACTCTGATTTGTTTGGACAGATGTCGTATGTGTTGCAGCACGTCTAATCCACTCCTATCTGGCAAGTTTAAATCCAAGATGATGATGTCGTAGGCATGGATTTCCGCCAGCTGACAGCCTTCTTCTCCATCAAATGCAATGTCTACCGCAAACCCTTCCATTTCCAATCCTTTTTCGATCGCATTGGCCAAATCTTGTTCATCTTCGATCACCAACATCCGCATCTTTAGCTCACCTCTCAATAAAACGTCGTAGTCGGGGAATGGTTTATGTTTAGATCGTGATATTTCCAGTGACTGTCACTTGATGGGTATCCGTATTGTAAATCCCCACTCGATAGTTGTCAGCGACATTCACTACAAAAGTTCGACTATCGGCACCGCCTGTAAAGTTCACATAAAAAAAGGTATTGTCCGAGTCGATTAAACCAACTCGAAGTGTAGCGTCCCGAGGCAGCCATGTCAACGATATGGTAACCTCTTCGTTCCGAGTCAAATACCACGGGTTTCCAGACCCATCACTTATTGTGGCAAGTGATGATCCCGGCAAGTTGAAATTAACCGGATAAGCAGCCTGTACACCAACATCGTCAGAATCCCCAAGATTCAATTCAATGATGTTTTCCTCTGATAGTTGAATTTTGTGTACCGGCTGCCCGTCCACAGTGACATCGCTCGAAGTTGGGTTAGCGTCATTCACTTGAGGAGTTGCCCGTTGAATTACTGTAACCGCTCCGGAAGACTGGCCCGAAATATCCTCTGACTTCGAAACAACATCACTCATTTGAATCGTTACTGCAGGCGCATCATTTGCCAAGGCAAATGCGGTCATGGGCAACACAGCCAGCAACAAAACAGCCGTAATTAAAAAACGTTTCATTTTCACTTTTTTCACCTCATTTTGTCTTTTCCCCGACTACTTAAAAACAGTCTATCCCATCGATCGTTAAATTTTTGTTAAGTAATTCTGTATTTCAGAAAAAGAGGAAGTCAGCTGAGGAACTTCTGGGGCGAGAACGATGCTTACGGTTATCGAGGCAGTCACGAGCCCCATCGAACATGATACTGTCCACCCAAACCTGCCAGTTAAAATCGGTAGCTTTTCCGATGACAATCGGCAGTCAATCCGTTAAATCCACGACGATCTGACAGAGCCACCGCCGTAGATGGCGGGGAAGCAGATAGAGAAGAGTCAGTACATGATCGCAAGGCCCAAATAAAATTCGCGCGAGTGTGCGCCCATGTTGAGGGATACGATCAAATTCGCCTTGCCGGTAATATCCATGAATCCGATAGTTAACGCCGGAGCGCCTGCGCGGGCGTTAGACCGACGGAAACAGCCGCCTTGGGTTGTCCACGCGCACACCTTCCTGTCTTCAAATCGGCCCCGTACCACGACCCCATTTTCGTTCTCGACGGACTAGGGGAGTTCGTTTACAAACAGAATAGTCACGCGATCCGCAAAGCCGAATTGTTCTGCCTGTTTTTGCAGACGGTGCACAAATATGAGGTCAAATGGCGACCCTCTTTTTTTCTAATCGATAATCTATAAATCATGAATAAGAGAGTCGTATTTACGTTAGATCATCCAACTTTGGCGAATGCTGCGAGCGAATCTATAATAGCCTGCTTCTTCCTTCATGCCAGCAAGTACGGGAAGTATGTTCAAGAATACTGCAGCAGTTGAGGTCATGTACTAGATATCCTCATTGATCGAATAACTTAGTAATGTCGTAACCGAATCTTGATTTCACCACACGATAATTTGCAACAGCATAACTGCCAATGGAATAAGAATCCACCCAATAGGAAATAATGATAATGATGAGATGTGAGAATCTGGAGGTTCGTCGATGGCAAGAAAAAAGCAAAATCAATCGATCAAGAATGATTTTTTCGGAGACATTCAATCAGCCCTCGGGTTCCCTCCAGACTTGGTCTGCCGATCCTTGTTTGCCCAAGGGGAACAAACCATGCAGTGCCTGTATCTGGAATCGATGGTCGATAAAAAAACGATTGACGAATACATTTTGAAATCGTTCACGGAAAATACGTTTTCCGAAGGGGAAGCGCCTCTTTCCGCCGAAAGCGGTTTTTTGCGCGAATTTTCCTTTTCCGATCCATATGAACAGTTGCGGGAACATGCCGTAAAAGCTCTCCTTACAGGCCATTGCGCACTAACCGATTTTGCAAGGGAGCGCGTTTGTCTTATCAATGTGACCGAATCCAAACAACGCTCCATTGAAGAACCGAAGTCGGAATCGACCATTCGCGGGCCGCACGAAGGCTTTACGGAAAGCATTCTGACCAATGTGGGGCTTGTCCGCAAAAGAATCCGCAACCCATTCCTCCGGTTTGATAAAATGAACATCGGCAATCAAACCGGGACGACTTTGCTTATGGTGTACATGGAGAACCTCGCCCCGGAATCGCTGGTCCGGGAAGTGCGCGGCAGATTGTCAGCCATCCGGACGGACAGTGTGCTGGAAAGCGCTTATGTGGAGGAATTCATCCAGGACCGGATTTGGTCTCCTTTTCCGACGCTTACCAACACCGAGCGCCCAGATATGGTAGCTGCCCAGTTGCTGGATGGTAAAGTGGCCGTAATGGTGGACGGAACGCCCAACGTCCTGCTTGCCCCCATGACGTTTTTCGAGTTTTTCAGTTCTCCTGAAGATTATTATCAGCGGGCGGACATCGCCACGTTTATTCGCTGGATTCGGTTGATTTCCTTTTTTACGGCCGTGTTCGTCCCTTCCTTGTATGTCGCGGCCACGACGTTCCACCAGGAACTGATCCCGACCCAACTCCTGATCAGTTTGTCCGCCCAGCGGGAAGGGGTTCCCTTCCCCGCCATCTTCGAAGTGTTGTTAATGGAAGTCGTGTTTGAAATTATCCGGGAAGCGGGGCTGCGTATGCCGCGAGCGGTCGGACAGGCGCTTTCGATCGTGGGGGCGATTGTACTGGGGCAGGCGGCGGTGGAAGCCGGTCTCATTTCCGTCGCGATTGTCATTGTTGTAGCCATAACCGGCATCACCAATTTTGTCGTTCCGGTTTACAGCTTTGGCATGTCACAACGCCTGCTTCGTTTTTCGTTCGTGCTGTTGGCCGGCTTTATGGGCCTTTTCGGCATTTTATGCGGTGCCCTGTTTCTGGTTGCCCATCTGGTGTCGCTTAAGTCCTTTGGCGTTCCTTACTTCACTCCCGCTTCCCCGTACATAGGAACCGATTGGAAAGATGTGTTGGTGCGGCTGCCCCGGCCCTGGCTGAATCCGAACGGTCTGCCCGGATATATTCGGAATATGAAGAGAAAAAGTAATCTGGAGGATCAAACATGACCAACCGGTATGCAGCGGGTCTGTTCATCCTGATGATGTTTACCGCCCTGCTTACGGCTTGCTGGGACAGAACGGAAATGAACGAACTGGCGCTGGTCAGTATGATGGGGGTGGACAGAGATCCTGAGAGTGGAAAAATAACCGTATATTACCAGATCATCAACCCGCTCAGCGGCACTTCCGCCAAAGGTACGTCGGGAGGCGAACAAGCCCCTGTATACACTTACGAAATCAGTGGATCCTCTTTTGGAGAAATCAAATCTACGATTTACAAAATGTTGCCGCGCAAGTTATTTATGGCCCACTGCAAGGTGCTGCTCGTTTCTCGACGGGTGGCCAAACAAAACATACGCGATATTGTCAACTTTATCGAAATGCAACCTAATGGCCGTTCGTCGGTCCCGATGCTGATTGTCGACGGATCGATATCTCAGGTCATGAGAACATTAACTCCCCTGGAGCGGGTGCCGTCTGACACGATCGATTCCAGGCTCGACCTGCTGATCCGGAATTCGCTCCTAGTGGGAAAACAGATCAAGGTCAGTGATGTCATTGAACGGATGGAAAAGTCAGATACGATCGTATTACCGTTGATCACCGGAATGACAGAGGCACCTTCTTCCAACAGCGGGGAAAGGTCGGCGGATATCGACGCCAATCAAAACAACTTTATCATCCGAGGCGGGGCGGTTTTCCGTGATTATCGCATGGCGGGCAAACTGAATGATACGCAGCTGGTCTGGTACCATTTGCTAAATGGCGATCGAGGTCGCCACGTGCGACAGTTTCAGGTGGAAGGAAAACAGGTATCCGTGGAATTGAGACTGGTTCGCATAAAACGTGAGGTCTTCTGGAAATCCGACCAACCTGTCGTTCGGATCCGCATGGACCTCGAACTTTCCACTGCCTATACAATCGAGTCCGTCCCGAAGTCTCGGAACGAGGTGGAGAGACTTGAAAACAGACTGAATCAGATCATAGCAGACGAGTCGCTTGCTTTCTATCAAATGATAAGGGAGCGTGGCTGGGATCTGTTAAGCATCAACGACTTGTTGCGCAAACAAACGCCAAATCATCCGGATATCGACCAAGCGGCGAAAAATGTACAAATTGAGATTCGTGCAAATACCCGGCTGCTCCGAACGGGAAGCATGAGTCAACCTTATGGAGGAACAGGATGAAGCCAATGATTTCCCGATTCCAGTTTTATCTGCTGACAATCAATTATATCCTCGGAACCACCCTTTTCGTGCTGATCGGGCGGCTAGTCGTACAGGCGGGACAGGATGCCTGGCTCATGCCCTTGTGGGCAGGAAGTTTTGGCATACTCGTCGGTCTGTTCTGGACTTTTCTTTTCCGATACTACCCGGGCAAAAGTCTGGTGCAAATCCCGCTGGAAGCTTGGGGACGTTCTCTGGGAACGCTTGTCTCCGTCTTGTATTTTCTTTATTTCTGTATTTTGGCTGGATGGGCTCTTCGAAATTTAAGCGATTTTTTAAATGGAACCATCATGCCGGAGACGCCGAAAACCGTTTTTCACGTCATGTTTTTGCTTGTCGCCTTTTACACGGTCGCTCAGGGGACGGAAGCCATCGGACGATTAAATCAAATCATCACTCCGTTTTTGTTCTTCCCGTTCTGGTTTGTTCTGTTGCTGGCAATGGTGAACTGGGATTGGGGAAGACTTCAGCCAGCTTTCCATTCCGGCCTGGGTGCCATTTTGCAATACCATTCCTTTTTGGGCTTTCCCTATATGGAAGCCATAGCGCTCACGATGCTTTTTCCGCTGGTCAAACAGGGGGCAACACGCCCCTTTTTGCTTGGGTTGATGACCGCTTCCCTTTCTCTTAGCATGACCTTGTTTATGATTATCGGTTTATTAGGAGTGGAGAGGGCGTCACAACTTACCTTTCCAGTGTATACGACCGTGCAGGAAATTTCCATCGGAGAGGTGATCGTCAACATCCATTCCATTATCTCCGTTATTTTACTGATTCTGATTTTTATCAAGCTGTTGGTACTCGTTTACGGAGCTTCCGAAACGCTGCGTCAAGTATTTCGTCCAAAAACCCGGTGGCCTCATTTTCTGGGTTTGACGATTTTGTTGTCGGCGACCGCCTTGTCCATCTATGAAAACCCGATCCAAAACGAGGAATGGGATGAAAAATATACATTCATATATGACAGTTTCTTTGTTCTACTGATCCCCTTTTTGTTGCTAGTGACAACATGGGTCAAACGCACGTTCGAGAAGCGAAAAGGAGGATGAATTGAACATGTTGATGCTTCACATCCTGCTGGCGCCTTTGATAGGTTTACCGATGTTGGGATTGCTTCGAAAGAGACTTTATCGGGATGCAGCAGTTTTTGGGGCTGTATCTGTTATTGGATACGGATTATGGATTTGTATCGTGAATCATCGTCCTTTTATCATTACGATTTTTATTGAAAGAATGATTGAAATGTTAAAATCCATTTCAACGACGATGATATAAACGTAGAATGAATGAATTGTTTTGCGGGTTCTTCCCAGTTTAGTACCACTATGATCCGCCAATCCTTGTGACAGAACCTTAACAGGAGATATGAAGGATGACTGAAAACGAATGATTACTAGCGGCAAAATTAATGCTTATAATAAACCGTTCCTTCATACCAGCCTTGTAGCCAGATTCTAGGGTACTGATTTTGAACGGGTTGATCTCGTGCGGAATAACCATTTCATAGATTTCCCTATCAAATAATACTTCTGTCGGAGGAAAGCAAGAAGTGAAGTCACTATAATCATAATTAAATAACCAAGCATTAAACTATTTTCAAAATCTTGGTGCATTGAAAAATAAACAAAACAGACTATTAGAATACCAATTACCGTTTTTTTTATATCAGTATCTCCTCGTATAATATGTTTATAAAAAATAAATATATGTGGTAAACTTGGGCATCAGAAGATTATCATAGGTTAAATTTATCGGAGACCAAGCAATGATCAAATATCAGGGGGAGGTCGTCGGAAACGACGGCCTTTTTACTTGGTTCAAGGGTTATGCGGCAAACTGGTCTCGTAGTAGATATGCGGCATGATAGGATACCTAACTAGAGACTGCAATTTTGCATGCTTCTTGAGACAAAAAGGACGCGTAAGCTTATGCTCTTTCATTTTACTGGTGATTCCGGATACTTTACCTTAGGTTTAGGTCCTTTAGCAAACCCGGATATACTCCTTTCAATTTTCTTCTTCCCTTAATAACACAGCTCAAAACTTCTTTTCATCGGGCATTTTTTCTTGTTATTTCGCCCCCCTTCCCTCCCTCTTTTTATTTCATAGCTTTCAGAAAAGTTGCTAAAGCAATATCATGTTTGTCTATTATTAAAAACGTTTGAAATCATGATATGCTGTTCGCCGCCTGATTATTTGGCGGAAAAAAACCATGGATTCGCCATTCGGTTTGGCGGAGCCAAACCGAATAAACAGCCGACAATAGCCTAATCCCTTCTGTACATTGACGGGGGATTAGGCTATTGTCGATTAAATAGGAAAATGCTCCCGAACCTTTGGAGAGGATCCCCGGGAGCATTCACTTCATCATGTCAAAAGTACTTTATTTCGGCCTTTCTTGCAAGGCTTATTTACGCACTTTCGAGAATCAATCTCCTGACGTCCAAATCTGCTGTGACGATTGCGGCCGGCTTCTCCATAAACACGGTCGTTATTGGCGAGGCGTTGTGACGAAACACGAAGTCATCCTGATCCCCATCTACCGCTGGTACTGTCCTGCTTGTAATAAGACGATTTCCCTTCTTCCGGAATTTCTGATTCCATGGGCCCGGTATGCGACTTGGGTGCGAGAAGCGGCATTGAAGCGCAAGCGCAAGGGATTCTCTTGGCGGCAGATCGCAGAAAGCACGACAACATCTAGCGTACGTTACAGCTTCCGTACGTTGAAACGCTGGTGGGCAAGGCATTTGCACCGCGCAGCAAATGCGGCACTTTGGGTTGCCGGGCAATTCATTGCCGGGGGAGTAGACGAAGATATGCTCCGCCTTTACCCCACCATGATGAATCCAACGCCAATGGACACACTGGATTGGCTGAACAAACTGTTATCCCGATTCATCCCCGCTGGCGCATCTAGACGGGGCTATTGGACTTTTCTAAATGCAGGGTTACCTGCATGCAGCATCACGCTTATAAATTCCTTCAGCATCCGCCGCCAAGGAGCACGGCAAGCGAAAGTCGCCTCCAAAATCGCTTTAAAAATCGCCTGGACGGCAAGTTGCCCTCCCGATCCCACAAAATATGCGCCCTCCCTGGTTTCTAGCGTCTATGGGATACTCTCATAGACCACAGGGAGAGGAGATTTTGCATGGATGAGCAAGCAAGGCAGCAAGAGGCTAACTTCCGTTACGGCTTGATTGCGCCCCTGGTTAGCCGCAAATTGGATCCCGGAGAGCAAATGGCACTCATGCGCGAAATTGTAAGCCACGAGTATGAAACACCGTCGGGAAATGCCGATAACCTTATGCTGCAAGATCATCAGCATTTCTTATTTTCTTTATTGAGTAAACTCCATGTGCGTATAATAAACGCTTGTAATAGGAAAACAGACTTCTAAATCTGAATTCAAATCGCTATAAACGAAAAAAGACCGTACAACAGTCTATTTACAATTTTTATTCATGAAATAATGCGTACTAAGATCAGTTCTCTAGCTCGCGTACTGTTTCTTTTACCTAGATGCTAACCCGGTGGAAGCAAAGTTTCCAGGGCAAAAATCTACGCGGATTAGCGGTCAGACTTGCTGACGGCTATAAAAGTTTAATACCTGATTGCAGGTCCTTATATCCAGTTGAGTTATTTAACCCCTTTTTCTATGAAAGTCAAGTAATCGCACTCTATGTGATGTGTTCAGCATCCAGCACCATTATCTAAGATTTTGAGCCCTTTTCACGTATTCATAGAGTTGTTACTTTCGAAATTCAGGTTTAGCTATTTTCCTGGCTAATATTCTAAACCCACTATAAACAAAATATCCAATTAAACAACCTGTCATATTCAAAATGATATCATCAACATCAAAATAACCTAACATTGTGACAAATTGGAAACTCTCGATCCCAATTATACTGATTAAACAAATCAACAAAGTCTTAGAAAGTTTCCTGTACTTTGTAAAAATAGTAGGGATTAAGAATCCTAATGGACAGAACGTAACAATATTACCCAAAATATTTATGAAGGCAAATGGAGTCGTTTTAAAACGGAAATAACTTGAGATACTTCGAAAAGGATCTACATTGTAGTTCCAGATCCCGATACTCCTATTTTCAAGTATGGATTGTATTCTATCAATAAAACCAATAGGTTTTACTACAATGATCGCCACGCGGCGGGGCTTTTTCCAGGATGTCGCTTTGTAAATGAGCGTTATCCCTTCGATAATCCAGTCTTCATCGACAAATCGTTTCCAGTACCGGCAGGCTGCACCTGCGCCGCAAGGCGCTGCGTCCTTTTCAGCTTGCCGACGTAGCCGATGTTCTTGCCTTCCCACAGGCTATAGAACTCCTCGCCGCCGAAGCCCTTGTCGAATCGGGCATATTTCACCGAACGTCCGCCAAGGAGCTCGAACGTGTTGTCTAAGAATGAAGCAGCATCCGTAGAGGCATGCGTGTTCCCAGATCGGAGGAAGTCATTCAGGCACAGGCGAGACTGCCCCTCAAATGTCAGTAGCGGGTGGTAGCTTTTGCGGCCGGGCTTGTGCGGGTTCTTTCCTTTCTCTGCGCCGACTTGATCGCCGTATACGGTTTCCGCCGTCGAATCCAGATCAAGGACAAGTTTAGACGGCAGGCAGGGCCGAATGACGGTCTGATTGAGCGTTCGCAGTTCGAACCGCAAGTTAGGACAAGATGTTCTCAATCGAATCAGTTCTTTGTACAGCAAGGTATGGTGTGGGCATCGCCCGCCAAGAAATCGCTTCAGAAGCTAGTCGCGCTATAGTTTGCGAAAATGAAAGAGCCGCTCGCAGCCGAGCATCCAACCCACGATGAGATAAAGCAGAATGCGGTAAATCGGAAAGAGAGAATTTCGTCCTTTGCCGCAAGAGATGTCACGTAACGCTTCGGAGAGCTTTATTTTCTCAAGGTATTCCAGAAAGATTTTGATGCCTCCGAAGCTGGTGGCATTCTCCAAGGAAAATTCAGTCTTGATCTTGCTGACGGGTGTGGTAGACTTCACCTAAAAGGTGCTCCTCTCTTTGGGTGATGTGTTTCAGTCAAACACCATTCTACCAAAGATTTGGATCCCTTTTCACGTTTCCACGGAGCTGTACGTTCGAAATTCAGGATTACTTTTCGTTTCTAATTAGTTACCCCTGAAAAATTCGAATTTAGAGTTCGCTCTACTCTCCTTGAAATTTTCAGGTGGACATATTTCCTTTGTATTCCATTTCTTTGCCTTATTTGATCATCTGAGCGGCTTTTCTGAGGTTATGAACCCAAATTCCCAAGCCGATCCAGGTTTTTGAGCCAACAAAGCCCCTGTACCGGCTGCGGTTTAAACCGTACCTGCGTTTCAGTAAAATGATTTTGGCTTCACCTGCAGCGCGGAAGCGTTGCAAATCTTTATACCATAACTGTTTCTCAAGTTCCGCACGTTTCTTGCTCTTCTTCCCTCAGAATGGGGTGCTGATTCGTGTTACACCCAGTTCTGCAAGGGTCGATTCATTTTTCTTGCTGCCGAAGCCGCGGTCGGTTGCCACAGCACGGGGCACCGAGCCAAATCGTTCTTTATGTTGTACCACGGCGGGAACGAGCATTTCGTCGTCCGAGGGGTTACCTTTGTATAACTCATAGCCGGTTACAAACCCATTTTCGGTTTCATCGATTCGCGCTTTGTATCCGAATTCCGCGCTCTTGGATAGCTTCCCTTTTTTGATCGGGCGTGCTTCAGGATCAAAGAAGCTGACGATCCGATCTGGAATAATGCGGTTTCCGGATACCACTTGCTTGGCCTGATCGACGAGCTTTTGGGTCAAGGTAATAGCTTCACCTAACTTCTCTTTCATCGCCTTGACGGACGCCTTACCTTTATCCTTTGTAAGATTCATAACAGCTGTTGATTTCTGACATACGTCTTCCGTCATCGCAACGACTTGCTCCGTTATGGCATTGAGCTCGTCCCATGACTGTTGCGTGCGCCGGCGCAGCAACTTGGCGATCGAAAGGATGTGTTGCTTCACTTCACTGTTTTTATCCTCGAAGTTCCGGGTCGCTTCGGACGCCACTTTCCGGATCTTGCCTACCAGGCGAGTGATGACCTTTACGCCATCCTGCAGCAAGGTCGCATCGGTCGGATGATGTACATCCGATTCGACTACGGTGGTATCCGTCCGCAGCTTCCGGTGTTTGAGCACCTTCGCTTCATCCAGTTTTTGAAGCAAAAGCTCATTGAGTTGTTCGACCCATTCTTCGCCATAGCGCTGGCGCGCTTTGATCAAGGTCGTCGGATCAGGCATCTTTTCGTCAATGGGTATGCGGCAAAATCGCCGCCACGTCAGACTGTCGCCTACTTCCTGCACGAGGGATTCGTAACCGAAATTGTAGCGGCGCTTCAGATACATGAGACGCAGGAAGGTTTCAATCGCTTTGGTCGGACGGCCCCTTCGGGTGTGATGCTTCTCTAGAAAAGGCTGCATGAAACGTTCATCATCCAGCAAGGCATCTATTTTAGCCAGTTCTTCAGGCAACGACCATACGCTCTCAGAGATGATGGAATCCCACAATGTGATTTGTTCTTCACGAAGTTTCAACATTTTTCTCACCTCAAAAGGATTTTGAGGGGCAATGAAGAATTCATAAGCATAGGAATTCGGCCCCCCTTTGGATGGTTATCTGGACAATAACTAATTCCATTTTGAGGCAGTGAATTCCTTTTATTTTTGATCAAAACCCTGATTTTTTCAGGGGTAACTAATTAACAGTGAGCAACATTCAACATGCCTAGTTCAGCGAAAAAAGGCGCTATCAACGGAATAATGTCCTGCTCAATTTTTTTCTGATTGGAAAGCAGAGATTGTACCAAGCGGGTCAGCCGCCGCCACATCTAGGTGCACTATTTGGAGGAAGTGGATCATTTGCGCCACACGGAAGGCAGTCGAGAAATTTATGCACAGCGAAAAGAAACGATTGAGCGTGTGTTTGCAGACATGAAAGAAAAGCATGGCATGCGATGGACGACCTTGAGAGGCTTGGAGAAGGTTACCATGCAGGCGATGCTTACGTTTGTAGCCATGAATCTGAAAAAACTGGCGACCTGGCTATGGAAGTCAGGTCGACCTTTCGATAATAACCCGAGGTTTAGCTCCACATTTATTTCATTCAACGACAAACTCCCGATGCGATGCATGTCGTTCGGGAGTTTGTCTTCAATCTGACACGCCAAGTAATGGCGTGCTTTTTTGTGTTTGGCGGATCGCTTGAAGGGGCGAACCTTGAGGGTTCGATCCCGGCTCTACGAACCACTTTATTACAATCGATTGTCATACATCAGTTGAATTTGAATACCGAAAGGGTCTTCAATGATCCCATATGCTTTGCTAAATATATTGCTGGATAAAGGGACAATTATCCTTACACGTTCATCCATGGTCAAGCTCTTGTAAAACTTCTCAATTTCTTTTAAATCAGCACTCTGAATACAAATGGACGTATTATTTCCAACCGTATACATTTCACTGATGTCCATTGTGTCTTCCGCGATCATTATCTTTGTTTTACCGATGGTTAAAACAGAGTGAGTAATCCAATGCTTATTTTCATCAGTAAGTTGAAATGAACTGTCACGTTTTGCCATGTCTTCGTAGGTTACTAGTAGCAATTCTTGGGCATGAAAATGGCGCTTATAAAATTCGATAGCTTCTTTCGCTCTTCCGTTCATGGATAAGAATATTGCTGCTTCCAGTGTTGTACTCATAGTCATGATCTCCTTTTCGTTAATTTGTACTAACAACTTGATATATAACTGATTTGATTGTAACATTTTAAGGTATCAAAATATGACACCTTAAAAGAGGTTTATCAATAATGAATAAATCAGAACGATTAAATGACATGATCCGATACCTTAATGGCAGAGACTTCTTTCATTTGCATGATCTTATGGAGAAATATCAGATTTCAAAAAGTACAGCACTACGGGATATTAAATCTTTAGAGCAATTGGGAATGCCGATTTTTGTGGAATATGGTAGATATGGACGTTACAGAATCCTAAAAAATCGCCTGCTATCCCCAATCATGTTTACGATGGATGAATTGTATGCGTTATACTTTGCTATGTTGACACTAAAATCTTATGAATCTACACCATTTCATTTAAGCGTCGATCAACTCAATGAAAAGTTTGAAAGTTGTCTTTCTCCAAAGCAAATCGAACAAATTGAAATCATGAAGAGGGTGCTGCAATTTGAAATGAACCAGCATCATCATGAAAGTCGATTTTTGGATAAAATCTTGCAAAGCATTCTAAACGAGAGCAATTGCACGATTCAATATTCCATAAACAACGAGGAAAAATGTTACCTTGTTCAATTTTTCAAAATTTCCGCCAAGTTTGGTCAATGGTATGCGTCGGGGATTGATCTTACAACGAATCAATATAGAGTATTCCGATGTGATCGAGTTACTGATATGGTGGAAGAAAGTACGAAATCTCCTTTTACGATTGATGATCTACTGAATCGTTCGCTAGAACTTTATCGTTCCGAGTTCAGTATTGACTTTGAGGTAGAAATTGAAGAAGATGCACAAGATATTTTTTATAAAGAACATTACCCTTCTATGAAAATTGACAGCGGTAATAGAACCGTTATCAGGGGGTTTTATAATCCAGGAGAAGAAGCGTTCATCGCCGATTTTTTCATGAAATTTGGTAATCAAGTTATATCTGTGAAACCTGAATCTTTACGTGAACTGATCAAGGAACGAATAGAGAAACTGTTAAGTCATTACAAATTTGTTTTGGGACAGTGAAACCGATTATAGTAGGAGAGGCTTCGCTGGCAGTGTAGAGGTCAGGAGTTCGATCCCACTTGGTTCCACCATACATACAACTAACGAAACAGCAGAGATGCCGTTTTTTGTTGAGCGCTATGAGAATTTGAATTTAATTGATGAAGAAGAATTCAACAATATGTTAAAGTAAAAAAGAAAGTTCAGAATGGTCAAGATGGTGTGCTTACTGAAAAAGTGGCACACCTCTTATATTTAATTCATGTTTTAATAAATGAGAGCAATATTATTTATTGCAAAGTTCATTTAAGTGGTGTGTAATAATTTGTTCCGTTTTTTCAATTGTGAATATATCCGGTCTTAAAAGAGCATGAATGGATAAGCCTTCAATGATGACGGCAAGTCTTAACGTTTCAATTTCAATATTTATAGTTTTGTTTATATAGCCTGCTTTTATTAATATTTCAAGCAGTGCTTCCATTAAAATATATTCTCCTTCAGTGAGTTCATCTTTTTTTGCGTTCAAAGCCGCACTAGTAAGTGAGCGGATGGCGAAAACTAACCAAACGCCCGTTTCAGTTTGTTTATCCTGATTCACCGGAACTAATTCTAACAACGTTTCGCGTACCGCATTAAGAGGGTTTGTTGACCAGGATATATTTTCCGATCGTTCTCTACCGCGAGCAAGAAAATATTCCATGATAAATAAGAGTAATTCATCTTGGTTTGAGAAATAATGTCTTAGTGCTCCGGTAGACATTCCAGCCTCAGATGCGATTCTGCGAATAGATGCTCGTTCAATGCCTTCCGTTTCGATAATTTTCCAAGCCGTTTCAGCAATGATCTTCCTTTTATGATCATGATCAACGATTTTTGGCACTTAAATCACCTCTTGCTTTTATTTCGCACACTGTGTTATTATCATTTTATCACAGTGTGCGAAATAAATAAATAAGGAGGATGTTGAGGTGCTTGAAATCATTGAATCATTAATTCCTACCAACATAGATTTCACAACAGCACTCCTCATTATTGTGCTCTGTGCTTTCATTGACATTTTAAGCCCCGGGGTATTGGCCATCACAGCTTATATCCTTCTAATACAAAGAGGAAAATTGGCATCGCGTTTGATGTTTTTTTTAATATCCACACAATTTTGCTATTTTATGATGGGTATCTTGGTTTACCTGGGAGTTGGGCAGATAATTGGTTTTATAGAAAGCATGTCCCGCAGTCAAATTTCAAGCTGGTTTTATACGATACTTGGCGCCATCCTTGTACTGATCAGCTTTTATAAGCCTAAGAAAAAAATGGAATCCCGATTTTTGGAATGGTTACCTGCGCAAGTGTCTATAAGAGCGATGATCATACTCGGAATTATTGTATTTGCGATTGAGTTTACCACAGCTTTACCGTATTTTTACTCGATATTATTAATGGATGGTTTAGCGTTTAACACGGGTTTGTCCATAATCATTTTAATTGGCTATAACGTGATTATGGTGCTTCCTTCAATTTTACTCTTGATCGTGTTTATACTATATAAAAATTGGATAATGAATAAGCTTGAACAACTGCGAACAAAAATAGTAAAAGCTCCGTTGTCTTCTGTATTAGTCGGAGCAGCAGTTATTGGAGCGATTTTGTTCAATATTGGAATCAGGGGAATTCTAACTTGATATTCTTTATTAAAAAGGAGATGTAGCGTTATGAAAGAGATTGCAAGCGGTGCAAGTCTGCTTCTATTGATTCAAGGAGTTGGAGGTATCATTAACCGATTGGCAGGCGGGGGACCGAGTTGGTTTCTCGTCAATTACATCGAGGCATTGCAAGGATATGAAATTATTGCCAGTATAATTTTAGTGATATTGGGAGCAATTATTGGTGTGGGTTCTCTAAAAATAAAAGGTAAAGATGACTAGCCTATTATCTCTTCAAGACCTCATAGTTATTGAATCACCACAACATGGATGTAACATCCCTTAAGGCATTAGCGAAACCTAACCGGTTAGCTATCATTGAATTATTATGGGAACCCCCTCTAACAGTTTAATGTCCTCCCACTATAAATTAATGTTTTCTTTCATTTGCTCACGATTTCTTAGGTTTTCAACTTCGACTTTTTTGAGAGATGGCGATATTATGTTGGTATGACATGTTTTTCTGGCCGAGCCGGTTGCGGGAATAAAGCTTGGAACTCAATTTCCAATCTATGGATAACGATGGTATGTCCGCACCTTGGATATCCACACCATTCCCTTGAAGGCTTACCCTCCCATGTCACACTGGGTCTTAGCCCTCACATTGCTTCGTCCTGCCTCTCAAGGGGTGGACGCCGCTTCTTGCTCCTTGACTGGGTCGTTGCCCTTATGGAATAATTCCTTGCGGCTGCTCCGTGCTTCCGTTGTCGTTGTATAAAACCTACTTTTTCGTTGGCAAATGAATGAAGTTCGAATCTGGTTTTATGCTGCCATCTGAAGCTGGGACTGGCGTACCGGCCCCAGTACACATTCCAAGACCCAGCATACAGGAATGGCTCCTTATAAAAATATTTCAATCAAACGTTGCTCTTCCGCCATTCTTCTTGATTTAATTCCCCGTTTATTGCAGCTGCGGATACAGCACCTGAAGCAGCTGCAATAATAGATTGGTGTAAGTGTGTAGTTGCATCCCCTGCTGCATAAACACCAGGTACACTAGTTTTTCCAAACTCATCGACTTCAATGATTCCAGTATCCAACATCCGGCAACCAAGGGCAACTGGCAAATCCGATCCAAGTTCCAATTCCGGCTTGAAGAAAATCCCTGTGCACGAAATTTCCGTCCCATCCTCAAGCTTGATATGGCTTACCATGCCTTGATTTGATTGGATTGAATGTATTGGTGCATTAAATACCGGGATATTATGTGCGCGCAATTCTTCACGTTCCGCTTCACTCAATTCATCGAGACCATTTGTACAAACTACTAACTGCTTCGACCACCCAGAAAGCAATGGGACAAAATGCATTAATGTCGCTCCTCTGTTTATGACAACTAATTGCTGATCCCTTAGTTCCCAGCCATCACAATACGGGCATACAAACGCACTCTTACCATAGACCTCCGCCAACCCTGGTATACCAAGATCACGATCCTTCATTCCGATAGCAAACAGCAGTTTTCTAGTGGCTATCTTCACCCCCGAAACAGTTTCCAACAAAAATTGTCCATCTTCCCCTTCTATCAACTTGACGATATCTTCCAGATGTGAAACCGATGGATAAGTGCGAAGCTGTTCTTTAGCAATATTTCGAAAGTCATGTGGGCTAATGCCATCACGTGTTAAAAAACCATGAGCCTCTCTAGTCACTGCATTACGCGGTTGGCCCTCATCAATAATCAATGTCTTCTTTCTAGCACGTCCTAGCACAAGTCCAGCACTTAAACCTGCAGGACCTCCTCCAATAATAACAACATCAACTTCCTTCATGATTAACTCCCTTCCACTTTAGTTTAACTTTCCATAGGTGAAGTGATTACTCAGTATGATGCATGGGCTTATTTCTAAATGGCAAATCTACGGCGTAAACTCGATTTGTCATTTTCTGCATATTTCATTCTAGACTTAACTTTTATTAAATAGTCTATCCAATTTCAAGTAATCTAACATGTACTTTGCAAGTGTTATGACTGAAAAAATCAACATTAAAATTAATGTGATTGAAGCGCCGGGTGGTGTACCCAATTCATAAGAAGCGACTAAACCACTTAACATGCCAACAAGCGCAATGACCATTCCATTTAATATGATAAGTGTTGTTTTTCAAAGGCAAACACAATCAAAGTACACGCCTCTTTCTTCATCCGCCTGAATATCATGCCCATCTGGATCAAAAATTCCCGCTCTTCCGGAACCGCCATTGTTTCGTACAACGCGTCCCTTATGCGGGAACTCATCGGATGTAGGCGCTTTGGTTGATTCATCCTCATGAATAATTAAACATGCTTTGCTCTTCTAACTGAATGAGCACTTTGCCGAAGCGCCCTCCTTGTTTGATTGGGATCGTTTTTCCAGGATAAGTTTGATCCAGATAATCTTCAATGATGGCCTGCGTATTCTCATCTACTGGATAATTGTAAAAGTTAAGCCAATGTAAAACCTCTTGAATGGCTTCCGCACGAGACACAACCCTGGCTTTCATTTCTTTTGTGACGAGTGAATGAAAGGCGTACCCTTTTAGATAAAGCAGCTGTAGCAAATACATCATCTCGGAGTTTTGATGCTTGTTGTATGAATGGTTTAACAGCGGTAATATTTCAAGGGTGAGGCTGTGTTCTTTAGGACCTGCTGCCAAGCTGATATAACAAAATTTTCGAGCGCAGCTGATCACTTTCTCCACCATCTCCCAGTCTGTGATCGCTGGGCACATTGACACAAAGACAAAATCAAAAGCTTGGTTCCAGCCTAATGTCTTCGTATCCATATCTTCAAAGGCTGCGCGCACGATCTTTACCTTACCGTCGGCCCATTTTTGATTGTTGTGCTCCAATAGTTCTGTGAACGGAAGCGACGGCTCAACGGCGGTCACATCTGCTCCTCTTTGCGCAAAGGGAATAGAAAATATTCCAGAGGCCGCTCCGATGTCGAGGACAGAGGCGCCATTAAAATTTACGCCTTGATTTTCCAACCAGCCGATAATACGTGCTGACCGTCTTCTTCCTTCATCGTTGAACGATTGCTCATTGTAGTTTTGTGCCGCGATGGCGCCAAAAGTGAATCTCGGCTCGATCCCTGCTGATTTCATCAAGTTTACACCTGTCGTTTGGTCGTCCTTCCAAGCTTTTTCCCAAGCAGCTTCGTTGCGTAACATTTCGATCATCTAGCTTAACACCTCATTTCTTAATGTAAAATGTAAATGGATTTCAGCTTAAGCCTCAAGCTGTTCTCATTCCCCTTCTAACTCTCCTTCAAGCTCAAGGTATTTTTGCCGCAGCTGATTCAGAACTTGTTCATCCGGTGTCCAGTACCCTCGCTGCTCGCTTTCCAGCAATGTTTCGATCATCGCATGGTAAGCCCAGCGGTTGTTGTCCTGTAGCTTCTGACCAAGCTCTTCATCAGCCACATAGACGTCATGCAGACGATCGAATACCCAAGGTTCTACTTTTCCAGTCGTGGCTGCAAGTCCCAGTACATACTCGAATCGGCTGGCCATTACTTTTGCGCCATGATAAGGATGCTTCAAGAGATCGTTGATCCATTTCGGGTTAGTTAAGCGAGTCCTTACTCCGCGTGCAATCGCATGTTCAGCAGATTCTGTCTTGATTTGCTCCCCTGTCGTATCCGTAATATGAATGTCTGCTTTACGACCTTTCATCACTTCCACAGACTTTGCCAAGCCGCCAAAATACTCATAATAGTGGTCAGAATCCGTTACTTCCCATTCATGACTGCTGCGAATTTGCGACACAATATCCACCTCCAGCATATGTGACCGGTACAATTCCGGCTCCGCCTGTCCTCGCGCTAGTGCGCTGTATACATGCTGCTGGCTGTCCGTGTATGCCGCTCCGAGCTCAGACTCCTCGTTCCATAGCTTCGTCTCGATCATCCGCGTCACCGTCGTGCCATACTCTCCTTCTGCCGGGCCGAAGATGCGGGCGCAAGCTAAGTCATGCGCTTGACTTGCCTCATATCCAGCAGCAAGCAGCTCCTCCTCCATGCTTCGTGTATGAGCCTTGAACCAATTGAGCTCATCAGGTTCATCCAGCTCCGAAACCTTGCGGAATAGGTCATGTAATTCTTCCAGCAAATTCGGAAACAAATCGCGAAAAACCCCAGTAATATGCACCATGACGTTCAAGCGCGGTCGGCCTAATTCCGCAAGCGGGATCACTTCATATTCTGTACGGAACGTTCCGACTCCCCCGCCAATGCGAACCCCCATATAATGCAGGATTTGCCCAATGGTTTCCCCTTGTGTGCGCGACGTCTCAATCCCCCAGAGGATGACCGCCGTCGTGTGCGGGTAGTCCCCGTGCTGCTCGCGATATTGCTGTATGGAGTTTTCGGCGACAATCGCCCCCCGTTCAGCAGCTGTACGGCTGGGCACTAAGCGGGGATCGAATTGGTACAGATTGCGTCCGGTCGGCAATATTTCAGGTGTTCGCAGCACGTCACCAGCGAGCTTAGCTGGAACGTACCGGCCTTCCAACGCCCGCATCAGCCCTTCTGCTTCCTCATTTTGCAATGATCTTAGGTAAGCTTCGTAACCGTACTCGAGCGAAGCTTCCAACTGCTTAAGCCAATCTGGATGTTCACTCTTATACATGTCCGGGATTGCCTTGTTTGACACATAAGCGGTCACTAACGCATTCGCTTCCTCATCGAGCTGGCGCAGCAAGCTCACATGCTTGCCCGAAGTTAGCGCATCCGCCCGAACGCCTTGACGTTCAGCGAGCAGTCCGCGAATTGAGCGAATATTTCCCCGCTCGTGGCGAAGCACGAATTGCATATGGTTCAAAGCGACTTCAGGAGAATAGCTGTCGCCAAGCACATGCAGTCCACTAGGGATGAGCGAACGCTGCATGCGATAGAGCTCCTCCTCCATGTGTTCTACGGTCTCCGCGGAGAAGTCAAGCGACTTCGCTACCGCCTGCAGCTCTTGTAGAATCGCCTCACATCGTTCCGGCGCGAGCTGCTTCGCTTCACGATATTCGTGCAGCAAGGCTTCAAGCTCACGCCATTCGCCATACAGCTCAGCTTCAGTAAAAGCCGGCGCCTGATAGCCGATCAATACGGCATGGCTGCGCCGCTTGGCGATCATCGCTTCGGACGGATTCCCTACGTAATAGTAGTACAAATTTGGCAAATCCCCGAGTAAGTCATCCGGTACACAGTCCCCAGACAGAGCGGCCTCTTTCCCCCGCTGAAACTCTAAGGTGCCGTGTGTCCCGATATGGACGATGGCATCCGCTTGAAACTGTTCACGAATCCATTGATAAAACGCAGTATATTGATGCGTAGGTAGTAACGAACGATCGTGCAGTGACTTCTCTGGATCCTCATGGATACCGCGTGAAGGTTGCAGGCCGATAAACACTTGGCCGATCATTAGACCGGGTATGAGAAAGGAGCCGTTGTCCGTCATGATGTCACCAGGCGGCTGACCCCAGCGGCTTATCGCTTCTTCTCCCCATGAACGACCGGATAGCTTCTGTGTGAAATGGGGATCCGCATAACGGATCAACTGACTCGAAGCTTGAGGATCAGACCATTTTGCGGAATTGACTAGACCGCCCTCTATAAATCTGGCACGCAGCTCCGCCGCTGACAGTTCCTCGGTATGATATCCTTGCTGCTTCAGCCAGCTCAATAAACGTGCTATCGATTCGAATGTATCCAAGAAGGAACCGCCGAACACCGTTCCTTCGCCTGGCGGATAATTGTAGCCAATGAGCGCCAGCTTCTTCTCTGCATTGGGCTTGCTCCGCAGGGCAAGCCAGCGGCGGATGCGATCTGTCAAGCGTTTTGTCCGTTCAGGGATAAGTGCAAGTCGCTTTAGCGGAACGTTTAGCTCGGCGTCTTCTCCTTCTTCCTGCAGTGCCGCTATCGGAAACATCTCCACGCTCCCGTCAAGCTCCGGAAGCATGACCTGAACGAGTAGCAACGAAGGCTCAAGTCCACTCGCAGACTGTCTCCATTCTTGTTCCGTTCTACTGTTCAACAATAGCGGATGCAGCATCGGCACATCGAGCTGTTCCAGCATCTGCACAGCCCCGTCCTGATTTCCTCCGCCGGGACCAATCCCAAGTCGGAAAGGCAGCAGGTTCACGATAAGGTCGACTTGGTGACCGTCGCCAAGTAGCAACTCGCGCAGACGGTCGAGCGGAATGTTCATCACTGAAGGAAACGCGATCGGCATGACGTTCACGAAAGCCTCCAATTGTTCCTTAAGCTGCGCAATACATTCTGCGGTATCGAGCGGATTGCTATTCCCAAGATATAAAATCGCGACATTCGGCCGACCTTCGTCGTAGCGATTGCTTTGCCGGTAGCTGGCTGCAGACGAGTAAACCGTGCGACTGCTCGGCTCCATAATCGTTAACTCCCGAACATATACCGGCTCCTTAGGCTCCGGCAACAGATGGCAGCCGCCGTATTCACGGCCTGCCAGACAAAGCAGGCCGAGCAAATTGTCAGTACCTCCGCCCCGCCAATATTCGGTAAATCGAACGTAGTGTTCATAATCCGCCTTACCCTCATCCATTCCTTCTAGCGGCAAGGACGTTGCCGCATGTGTATGCCCTTCTTGTCTAGGCAAATTTGCAAAGGTCAGACTGCCTAGCCTGAGCAGCGAAGCGATCTCAGCGGAGTTGCCGCCAAGCGGAACGATATGAGCCGTCCCTTTGCTTAGCAGGCTACTCAACCATTCGACAACGTCCTGGCGGACGCCATGTGCATCGAAGATGACAAGGTCAGCTCCAACAAGCGTGGCTTCCACGTCCTCAAGCTCGTCGATCTTCCGATTCCCTAAATCGATGATGGTCAGATGCAGCTGATTTTTCTGATTTTGATCAAGCAATTGATATGCTTCAGACAAATGCGACAACGTCGTTTCCCCGTTTGTGAGTATGGATAGCTTCAACGCGCCATCCTCCTTTCCGTAATCCATAAATCATTATTTTTAGATCAACGTCCGTACAGCTCGTTCGATACTCCCAGCCTCCAATTGTTCTAACCGGTAATACCGCGCTTGCATCGCTTCCGCCAGCTTGCGGGCATAGCCGAATCGTACTACACCATCCTCCGTATCGATCACAAGTGTGCGTATGCCAGCCGCTGCGATGCGTTGTGCAGCTTGCAGGCTTTCCTGCCATGGATCACCTGCCGCTTCTGCGCTGACGTTCGCCTTTCCATCGGTCATGACGATCATCGCGGGGATGAGTCCACTTCTTCTATTTAACAAAGGGCGGATCGCCATAAGTCCCTTTTCCAGTCCAATACCTAGCGGAGTTTTCCCGCCAGCTGGCAGCGTCCTCAATTTGCGTTCCGCGAGCTCTACACTGCGTGTCAACCCGAGCAGCAATTCAGCTTGTTGATCGCGAAAGGCAATCAAGCCCACATGGTCACGCTGCCGGTACGCATCACGAAGTAAAGACAATACCGCACCTTTGACAGCCTTCATTCTCTTATTTGCATTCATCGAACCGCTGGCATCGACGACGAATAGCAAAGCAGTTCCTGTCTTGTTTTCCCTAACCTTCACACGCACATCACTCGGCTCAATCCATAGCTTTAAGTTCGTGTTATATGAACTTGATTGTTGCTTACGTATCCGCTGAAAGGGAGCCGCCATACGAAGCGTGGCATCAAACGCAATGTCTCTTAGAGGGCCGCGTGGCATCGCAGCCCGCACATATCGACCGTTTACCGTTCCTACTGACGCTTGATTTCGTTTCCCAGTTTGCGCTTGTTTCATTGGATGCGGCGAGGTAAAGACGAATGGCTGCACAGCGATTTCCCGTCCAACGGCTTCCACTACAGCCCGCGCCTCTGAGGAAAGAGATTGTCTACTATCGGCTTCGCCGTTGTGGTCGCCCCCAAGTTGTGCAGGCGAAGCGAATTGTGACCGGTCAACTTGCTCGCCGTTTGTCGCATTATTCTCTCCTTCCGCTTGGCTTTCTCTTTGGCTTTCCTTATCGCGATGCGATCCTGGTGATGGATGATCGCCATTCGAATCATGCTTCGTTTGCTCTTGATCCGGCAAGTCTCCAGGCGACTTCCCTCGCGACACTTCCGGTTGAGATGCTGCACGCATCCGGTGCGGCAGCACAAAGCCCGCCGCTTCTTGCAGATGTTCCTGTGTCGTCTCGCTAAGACCCTCCCAAGCTGTGATCGTACGGACCGCTTCGATCAGCAGGATGTCCGCGCGGTGTCCCAGACAGCCAGCTTCCTCAGCGATTTCGGCAGCCAAACGTAGCAGCTCTCCATCAATATGTACAGCAGGCAGCCGAGTCCTAGCCGCTGCGATACGTGCTCTCAATTCCTTCGTTTCCGATTCATAAGCTAGGCGAAACGACTCAGGATCTTGTTCGAAGGCGAGCAAGCGGCTTGCGATTTCCGTTCGCTCCGCAAGGTCCGCCGAGGTTTCCAGTCGCACATATAGCCCGCAGCGATCAAACATCGCCGGCAGCGGCTTCCTATCGTCCGGACTCATAGCTGCGAACAAGCAGAATGCTGCACTGTCAAGGCCACTTCTTCGCTCAGAGCTCTTGCGGACATGCCCATGCGCGGGCTCGCCCGCCACATTGTCGCCAGCAGTCAGGACCGCTTTCATTAACCTTTCGGGCATGATATGCGCATTGTCTACCGTGACGATGTGCCCATCCGCAGCTGCAAGCAAGCCGGGTACAAACGTTCGTTTGCCGCTGCGGACAGCAGCTGCCATATCCCAGTCGCCCCAAAGCCGTTCCTCATCCACGTTCAAAGGAATGTTAATGACGTTAAGTTCCGGCAGAAGCTCTGTAACACCATGGATGAGCGTGGACTTCGCCGTTCCTGGTGGGCCTGCCAGCAGCACCCCCTTTAATCCCGGATTTACAGCATGAAGCAGCAGCGCCTTTTGCGCACGTTCTTGACCGACTACAGCACAGAACGGATACAAGTGAGGCTTAACTTGCATGGGTGACCTCGGACAGAAGGTCGCCGAGCAGCTCGCGTATCGTCTCGTGGTCATATGCTCCCTCTTCGAACGGCCGCTTGCGCATGCGATGCGGCATCACCATCATCGCCGCTTCTACCATATCGTCTGCCACGATCTGCGTTCTTCCCTGGAATGCAGCCATCGCCATGGCGGTTTTCATTAACATGATATCCGCACGATGTCCGTCTACCTTCAGCCGAATGCCGACTGCGGCGGTCCATTTCAGTAACTCCTCGGACGGTTTGATCTGCTCGAGCAGCTGACGCGCTCGTTCTATCCGTTCCCGAAGCTCTAGTTGTTGCGGCTCATAACGTCTTCGGAATTCGTCTGGATCTGCTTCGAATGCTAGGCGCCGGCGAATGACCTCCATTCGGCTCTCCACATCTCGTTCCCCATTCACCTCTACTGAAAGCGCGAAGCGATCCAGCAGCTGCGGCCGCAGCTCCCCTTCCTCCGGGTTCATCGTACCGATCAAGATAAAGCGGCTCGGATGCGAGTAGGAGACGCCTTCTCGCTCAACGGTGTTCACCCCCATGGCTGCTGCGTCGAGCAGCGCATCGACGATCGCATCATCGAGTAGATTGATTTCATCCACGTACAAAATATGTCCATGCGCCTTCGCTAACAGTCCCGGCTCGAACTTTTTCTCTCCTTCTCGAATCGCATGCTCGATATCCAATGTGCCGACGACGCGATCCTCCGTAGCATATACGGGCAAATTCACGACGCTCAGCTCCGGCATTAAGTCCGCGATTGCGCGTACGGCCGTCGATTTGGCTGTGCCTTTCTCCCCGCGGATCAAGATGCCGCCGAGCTTCCGATTGACAAGATTAAGCAGCAGCCCTTTGCGCATCAAGTCCTGTCCGACGATTGCCGCGAATGGATATACGTCTGCTTTCCCCTCCATGTTGATCCTCTCCTTTGTAAATGTTTTCTATTAAGTGAACTGAACAAGGCAAAATCTGCACATATACACGAAATCAAGACATTCGTTATTTGACTGCCGCGATTGCGGGTTGAGCTGAGAAATCCACCGCTTCAAGCAGCCCTTCGATATGGCAATGCATGCGACCGCTTCGATCATCCCTTCCTACGCTCCCTCTCACACCGAACACATCGCGCAGCATGCGATCGGTGATGACTTGCTCCGGCGGTCCGCTGGCATACATTTCGCCAGCTCGCATCACCAACAATTCATCGGAGCAAGCTGCAGCATGGTTGAGATCGTGCAGGACCATGACGATCGTAATGCTATATTTGCGATTCAGATCGTGGACTAGCTCCATAACCTCCCACTGGTGATTGACATCGAGATAGGTCGTCGGTTCATCTAATAAGATTAGCCCCGATTGCTGTGCCAAGGTCATGGCAATCCATACGCGTTGCCGTTCTCCGCCGGATAAGTTAGACAGCTTTCGCTCCGCGAAGGGTAGCGTTCCGGTCTGAGCCATGGCCCATTCGACAATCTTCTCGTCTTCCTTGCGCTTTGCGCCCCATACAGGCTGATGAGGAAAACGTCCGTAACTGACCAGCGAACGCACGGACACGTCCGGCAGAGATGCTTGACTTTGCTGAAGCATTGCCATATGCCGTGCCAACTGCCGACGGGGATAGCTGTCGAGCAGTCTGCCTTGCAAGAGCACCTTTCCTTGCGCAGGCTTTAATTGACCGGCGCAAGTTTTGAGCAAGGTGCTTTTGCCGCTGCCATTCGGACCGATAATGCTGTAAATTTTTCCGACCTCCACCTGCCAATTCAGCGAATCCAGCACCGTACGGTTGTGAAGCCTCACGGACACGTCTTCCAAGCGTAACAACGTCATCTCGCTTCCCTCCTTAGCAAATATAGAAAGAACGGCGCCCCCAAAGCTCCCATCATAATGCCGACCGGCAGCTCCAAAGGAGCAAACATCAAGCGGGCGAGTGTATCGCAAAATGTCACAACGGCCGCTCCAAGCAGCACGGATGCAGGAAGTAAGAACCGATAATCACTGCCGATCAGCAAGCGGGCTGAATGCGGAACGATCAGACCGACGAAGCCGAGCAGGCCGACGACGCTGACCGCGCTTGCGGCAAGCAAGGTAGCGAGCGCCGTCAGGAAGAAGCGAGCTGCTTCCACCGACAAGCCGAGGCCGCGTGCATTGGAATCGCCAAGGGCAAGTATATTCAAATGCGAGCTGCCAATGAACGCCAGGCTCATGCCAATGAGCGAATAAGGGAGAATGATTTCAAGCTCTGGCCAGCTTTTGGCGGACAAGCCGCCAACCATAAACACGAGGGCACCGTTCACCCGATCGCTGAAGAAAATTAACAATGCGGAGATGCCAGAGCCGAGAAAGGCGGACACGGCCACGCCTGCAAGTATTAGGCGCACCGGCTGTACACCGTCCTTCCAGGCAAGCAAATAAATGATGGCGGCAGCTCCGGAAGCGCCAAGAAAAGCGATAGGTGTCAGCATCGACCATAGATGTGGAAATAAAATGAGAACGATGATGCCGAATAATCCTGCTCCAGATGACACGCCGATGATGTGCGGATCTGCCAGCGAGTTCCGCATCACGCCTTGCAAGAGTGCACCGGACAGTGCCAGATTAGCTCCAACGAGCGTGCCCACTAACGTGCGAGGCAGCCGAATGTTCCACACAATTTCCTTCATTGGACCGTCATAACCGTGAAAGACATATAACCAAATCTCTGACAAAGAAATGCGGACTGCTCCGGTACCGATGCTGAATCCAGTAGCGAGGATTACCGCAGCCGTCAAAGCGACAATGACTAGAACGCCTTTGGACATCGGAACACGGAAAGCATTAATGACCATTCTCATATGTATTCGGATAAACAAGTTTAGCCAAATATTCGACCGATTCACTTAATCGAAATCCCGGGTTTGAGAGAAACCGATCAGACGGCAAGATGACCATACGGTTTTCCTTCACCGCACGCAGCGATGTCCATGCAGGTTGGCTGGCCAGATCGGATTGAATTTTCTTCTCCCCATCTTCTCGCGCCCCGTGGATCAGAATAAAAACATAATCCGGATTTAGCTCGACGATTTTTTCCAGACTAAATGGTGCAGTCGACGGACTGTCGCTTGCTGCTTCCCATGTTTCCGCCAAATTGTTCATATGCAGCATAGTTGCGACCTCGATTCCGACGGTATCTTGCCGCTGCACAGAAAGGCTGTTAGGGGTCACGTTCAGCATGATGAAAGTTGGTGCATCACTGGCCGGTACCCGGGCAGTCCATTCACGAATTTCCTGATCCAAATCGGCAAGTGCTTCCCTAGCTTTGTTTTCCGTCCCAGAGAGCTGACCGAACAACACCGCTTTTTGTTGCAAATCTGCATATGTACTCAGATTGAACAGGGCGAACGGCACGTTACTCGCATCCAAAATCGCCGTTAACTCACGGTGAAACACCACAGAGCCGATCACGAGATCAGGCTTTAAAGCAAGTAGCTTCTCCGTATTGACGGTCGTCATTCCCCCGACTTCTTCGATTCGCTCCGCCTCATCCGGCACCGTTCCACCCGGTGATGTGGCGTGGGCAATGGCGTGACCGTCAACCGAATAAAGCAAATCCAATAGCTGCGGCGATAGGACGATGATGCGCTGTGGTTGCTCAGGCAGCCGAATCTCCCTTCCAGTGTCGTCTTCGAACGTGAGAAACGACTCCCTTTCCTCCGCATCATGAACAGATACAGGTCTAGACTCCGCTGACGGCGATAACTCCAATGCATCACGATTATTGTCGCTCGCAGGATTGGACGGCGCTGCACAACCGGATACGAACATAACTCCTGCTAGCAGTCCTCCGCTCCATTGGCGAAGTAAATTTTGCCGCTTGTATGCATGCATCACTTTGAACCTCCTGTCTTTTGATTCATACAACACTTCACTCAAAATAATATTAATCGTAATCATTACGATTAACTCATGCATATTGTAACAGCGCCTACTTTTATATGTCAACTACTTCGTAATGTTTACTATTAATTTTTTGAAAATCAAAAGGACTTGACGGTTACAAAGGTTCCACAAGGTTTAGGTGGGAGGATGGCAAATATGCTGTAACGCCACCTCTATCGATGCCCCACCCTTTAATGCGTAGCTTGCAAATACATGACGGAATGTATGGCTAGTAAAATCAATTAATTCGTTGTTCTTATCTCGGATATTATGCTGTTTAATCCATGGTCGCAAATGATTCTTATTCCAATTTGAATGCGAAGCCAATCCAACCGGGTAGCCTTTTTTGCTTCTATTTCTTGACAGGAACAAATATGGAAGCCCTGATTCCTTTTGTAACGGCACTGCATATTCTTTGATTTTATCCAATGCGTATACTACTAGTTGATTCGCTGGCTTTGAAACCTCTACTGGTTCGGGACTCAACTTTCCAGTTGAATAAATTAGCATCGTATCGCCGCCTACTTGCTTGATTGAGGCGCTATAAATAGTGATCAACTCACTAATACGCAGTCCCAATTGAGTCAATATATTTAACTTATAATGTTATGTATTTTTTCGATTGAAACACTTACCCTTAGGATAAGCAGGGAGGTTGTAAATCGATGTCTGATTTAAAAAAAACTGATCTGTGAAAAAATTCGTAGCATACGTAATAAAAAAAATCTGACCTTACTTCAATTAAGCCAAATAACAGGGCAACAAACCTCATATTTAACCGAAGTTGAACTTGGAAAAAGAAATTTAGCCATTGATTCATTGGAAAAAATCATGGACGCTCTTAACATAAAGCCAGGAAATCTTTTAGATTTTCGAGAAATCGATCCAGATTCTCAGGAATTTGGGACCAGAACTGTCCTTGAGGTCCACTATCAATTTCTATTAGGGAAGAAGAGCGAAGATGTAAAGATGATCCATAAGATAACAACGGAGATTTTCAAATCAATAGATGCCGCAGCGAGGTCTGAATAGCCATTTTTTATCGCCATTAACACAAAAAGAGCGTTTTCTTTTTTACACGGGATTTCGCTCTTGTAGTTTCTTTAACTGTACCTGCCAATAATCGCTTCAATAATTTGTAAGTTTTAAGAGCTGACAGTATCCCTATGCAACGCTTAGCCATGTTTTAATTTGGTCTAATGTTGCCTCACTTTTGGCTTGGTTGTAAATATATTCAATCATGTCGTGCTTTTTCTGGATACGGTAGTGATGTAACCCATCGTTTAAACTTCCTTGGCTGTCATACTGGTAATATAACGTAGAAAACATGAGCAGGGTCAAGTAACGATCAATCGCCTGAGTAGATCGAACCTGGTAACGATCCATGGCCGGTTGTACTTTCGCAGTTCGAAAATACGTTTCAATGTCCCAACGTTTGCTGTAATAGCATAGAATCTCTTCATTGCTCAGTGAAATATCCATGCTCAGAAAGGCCTTCATCAGCTTAGATTCAAAGCCATCTCCCTCTTTCCAACATAGGAGCAGGGCGGCATTTTCCAAGAGATTGAGCTTCCCTTCATAGCGATATACTCGGTAAGCGGAGGAGCCGATCGTTCTCCAGACCTTCAGCTCCTTTAAAATACCCAATTGGACAACCAACCAGCCTAGGTTATAACCAGGTTTCTGAAAATCCCGATCTCAAAAGTAAAAAAAGCGCTTGAAAACCCAAGCGCTAGGTGTTATTCATGATAAAATGGCGGCGAAATCCCTTTAAGCACTTAGTTCCAGAGATACTGCATCCGCGTATACCCGACATCCCATGCTTTCATGTCGCCCTTAATCGTGATCTTCAGCTCATCCCCCGGCTCAAGCGGAATCTTGAATAGCGAAGGGAACAGATCAGGATGAGTACGCTGAAGTTCTCCAGAATTGCTCATGATCTCCCTGTCATCCCAAGTAACACTGATACTACCGGAATAATCCGTTGGTTCGGGGCATCCGTAATCGAAGGAGAAAATCGTCTGTCCCTCAGACTTGTACGTGAACGTTCTGGAATCTCCGCCTTCAGCGCCATATAGGTTATAGCGGAGCGGTATCTTCTGTCCGTTGATTTGAATACTGTCCGGTTTGTCTCCTCCGGTGGATGAATTGCCCGAGTTGTCCGTCCATTCAGTGATCGCCACAAACGGACCCTCTACTTTAGTTGTTATTTTGTCTACCGCCGCCCCTAATCCCCATAAAGCTATAAAAAGAACCATACCCGATATAGCCGTTGCCACCAGATTGCGCCCGAGGCTCCGGTAACGGAAACCAAGCTTGTACGCCCCAAAACCGAGGGCTGCTCCAATCGAATTCTGAAGAGCGTCGTTGATATCGAAGCTGCCCAGGAATGTAAGGGCCTGGATCGTTTCCAGCACAAGAATCGCGATGAAGAATAAGATGATGAACCGGACAAAGCTGACCCGGTATAGCCATGGAATCAATATACCGAAAGGAATAAACGCAATAGTGTTCCCGAAAGCCACCATACTCATTAGGTTGGGATGCAGGAGATCAGCTGGAGACGGCAAACTAATAAAGTTCTCCGGCATGAAAATAAAGGTGTAGCTGGAAATTTGCTCCGAAGCCTCTCCTCTGCCGAAAGCGAAGAACATAAAATAAAGTACAATAATGGTATAGACAATAGTTGCGGTTAGTAAAATTTTGCGTTGTTTGACCATGCTTAACTCCTCCACTCTATTTTTCCACTTGTCACTATAACCTACTTGCCTGTTTCATGAAACCCCCACCCCTTAGCTTGATTAACTTTACTTGCCCAAATTCAGTTCTATGAAATGTAAAAAGAGACACCCTTGACTCTCTGACCAACCACTCCACGCAGAGGAGAACATGATATGTCTCATACGTTTATCACAACAAAATCATTGGAACAATCGGTCGGAACAATGGAAACTTCCGCTCCCCTGCATGATACACGCCGCTCATGCCTACTTGATGCAGGGTTTGAACCGGTGATCCGACTTATAGACGTCCGCATTACACACAAGAGCTAAGCATCGCAAGGCATGTAGAATTCAAGGCAATATCTTCACCCAGCGATTAGTTTCTGAAGTATTTGGCGAGTCATGAATGTGATCGGTCGGTCTTCGCAAATCATGTTCCAGATTTATTGTGTTATTCGCTTTTGCTTCATCCAGCAGGGCGGCCATTAACTTCTAGTATTCTTGGTAAGTCTGATCCGACCTCTTGGCTTACTTCCGCAAATTTTGAAGCAAGAAACGCCGGAATCCCCGGTTGTTCTTCATTTCACCGAATTACACTTTTCCACCTCGATCATGCGCCGGACGGAAAGTTCACGACCTTCCTCGCTCTGAAGTTCTTCACGTGCTTTTGCCTTTTAGCCAAGATAAGTCATTTCTCACTTTAATCTCGCGATTCGCTTGCGCTTTGCTGCAACGCTCCTTAAGTGGGCAACCTTCAAGTCTGCACATCGGTAGTAACGCATTTGTACTTCATACAAGCTTTCATTTTTTTGTATGCTCTCGCGCAGAAGTGAAGCGCGCATGGGCTTAATGACTGCAGGCGGCTCATTCAGGTTACAAAAGGGCGAGGGAGTGGGTATGGGTGAAGGAGTTTACGTCCGCCCTTTGAACGTCGTGTTGTACTCTTCTAACCTTTTCCAAGAACACGACGTTCAAGAGCGACCAGAACTCGTTCCCCCTCCCGACAACTGCAAGATTATAAAAGAGGGATCTGTCCCTAGTCATTTATGACTTTGAGACAGCCCCTTAAAATTAGAGTAGTAACCCGTAGTGCTTGATTTTACAACTTTTCCTCTAGATGGTTCAGTTATGACCGTTATTCCAACACCTCCACATTCGCATAAGGAGATTTTGATGACTCTAACAGGGGCTGCGACACCCCTTTCAGATGCATGTCGAAAAACGCGGTAATGTAATCGCGTTGTGCCGCAAGCGCCTGTTCCGGCTCGACGATTCCAACACTCCCCTGGACGACTTGAGGAGAAAGGCTCAGCTTACTGCTTATTTGCGGCAGCAGATATTGTTGATCGGTGAACGTATAATGCGCCCCGTTCGGTATCGCTACATCTAGTTTCCACCCGCTCGACTCGTTCCAGAACGATGCCCTATCCTCCGCCGTGAGATGGGGATCCACCTCTCCCTCGTCGGTAAAACCAGCATTCATTAGTAAAAACGGGCGGTCAAGTCCATGCTGAGCAACCGGAAGCAGGTGGTTGGGTAAATAGCCCATCGAGCCATCCATATCGATACCGGCGCCGATTCGCTCATCTTCATACATCGCTTGGGCAGCCGTTGCGCCGCCAGCAGAATGACCAAAAATGCCGATTCTAGATAAGTCCAGTGCAAGGTCCAACCCTTCAGGCAGCTCACGTTTCGCATGATCCGGATTGTTCCCTTCCTTGAGCGCCTCCAGTCGATCCAGTACAAACCGGACATCATCAACCCTGACGCTCATCATTTTCAGTACCGTATCCGCCCCGAAATCAGGCAATTGCTCGGTCTCTATTCTCCCTTCGGGAAACTCGACGACCGTTGTCTCATATGTATGGTCAATGGTCACAACGACATAGCCATTACTGGCCAATTCCTGAACGTTAATCGTACCTAGACTTCTCGGAACAGATCCGCCCGGAGAATATATGATGACAGGCCAGCCCTTCTCTCCGTGCTCTGCGGGTGCGTTCAGCGAAGCATGAACGCCGATGTTGGATAGATCGATTCGGCCGGGCTCTACTCCGATTGTCGGCATGACGGTTTCGTCGTAAAATGCAGCTGCGTTTGGCGGTATATATTTGGCTTTCTGGCCAACCTCCCGGGTGGCCGGGTACCAGATGCTGATCATAAGCTCCCGCTTTCGATCCTTTACCCAAGGATCGGCTCGGTCGATATCTGTCAAGTGGAGCTCCGTCACGCCCACTGGCATCTCGCCAGTCGGCTCAGGTAACGTGATGTGAATCCGTTCACCGGTATGCGGTTCGTCGTATTGTACTGGCGGTTCCGCCAAGATGAACAGGCTAACGGCCGCAACCATTACGGCTGCTGAGGCGAACATGGCGAACCTAACCTTACGAGCAGACTCCCCGTTAATAAACTTTATGATAGAATTTACTGTGATCATGTAATATGTCATATAGATCACCATAAACAATCCAACGCAAACCAATATTGGAAGCAGGAGATTTATACCACCCATTCCTCCGAAGAGCTTCCGCAGCCAGTTAAAGATAATCAAATAATGACCGAGGCCGACCAACAGCGGCAACAAGAAGATCAGTGCGTTCTGTTTCAGGATCGTAGCGGCGATTTCCTTGTGGCTCACGCCGATTTTTTTCAATATCTCATAGCGAGAACGATCGTTCGTCGCCTCCGTCAACTGTTTAAAGTATAGGATACTTCCCGTTGCTAGAAGGAACATCACACCCAAAAACCCTAGAATGAAAACATTGAAAGCCGCATTCTCGATGCCGAGGCGATACACGGAATAATAGGTCGACAGCTTCATTTCTGATGTCTGTATAGCTGCAAGCGCATCGGCAGTCTCTTTCGTATTCTTCTGGTCCTCAACGATGTAACCAACATATTGCTTGGTAGGAACTTGCGCTTCCAGCTTGCGAAATGTATCGTCCGCAACGACGACCATAATATCCGGATAATGCCAATTGAGAACACGTTCAAGCGTCATGCCTGCAAATGCTAAATTAACGTTCCCATTAGGCAAATCCAGGGTGATGGTTTCTCCTGCATAATCCGCCCATTCGTAATCCGTATACATGGGGCGAATAGCGATCGCATGGTCAGATTCGTTCAACGTTAACCGGTCAAGACTCAGCGCATCCGCTACACGATTATATGTGCTAGCCGCTATCACTTTCACCGGATGCTCGGCTGCCTTGCGCTCACGATCAGACAAGATATCGTCGCTTGACGCTTCGCCGCTCAGATGAATGACCGGAATCGACATCTTGGCTTTCACGGGATGCGCATCGTCGCCACGTATGATCTCCTCGACCTTTTGATCGACTTCGTCATCCTGCGCAATATGCATGTAACTAAAAGGTGCCGTTACACGTGCCGTGTGCTCGTAAGCGTAGTAAGTGCTGAAACCGAAACTGAAGGCGCATAGTGCGATTGCGGACAAGATGGTAATGACGCTTAGCGTGCGTGCATTCCCTTTCATTCGGTACACCAGGTTGGAAATCATGATTAGGTTCATGCCCTTGTAATAATGGGACTTCCGCCTCTTGGCGTATTTCAGCAGGTAAATAACGAGCGATGAAAAAAGCAAAAAAGTTCCTGCGATGATGCCGACGGTCATGACGCCCAGGTTCGTAAAGATCTGTTCATTATTTTCAAAATTCCGAAGTCCAAATCCGTAGCCGACGATGAGCAACGCGACCGCGGCGGCAGCGGGAACGATCGACGCCCTCGGTTCCTGCTCCCCTTCCTGCTCTGCGCGGAACAATTCGATAAGCTTGAATCGATAGACCAATCGATAAGCTTGTATAGAAGTTATTGTAATTAGTATAAGAAATATAACCACAGTGGTAAGCACCGCAGGAAGGGAGAACGTGATTCCGACATCGACAGCTACTCCCAATAAGCGCATTAAAATCATGGCAAACAGCTTCGACAATAGCGTACCGGCCACAATGCCGAGAACCAGGACGCCGGCTCCAATTGTCATATTTTCATAGAACAGCATCCGGCCGATTGTTTTTTTTGGAAAACCTAATAAAGCATATAGCCCGACTTCTTTTTTTCGTTTGTGGGTAAAAAATTGGCCAGAGTACATCATAAAGACGGATACAAACAATACCAGGATGATTGATCCAACCATGAACACAGATTGCATGCTATCTGAAGATTCGACAGCCTCGACTACCTGCGTACTATATTGTAGTGAAGCAAAGACATAAAATATGGCGACGCTTGCGAACATGGAAAATAAATATATGAAATAGTTGCGAAGATTACCTTTTATTTTTCTTGGCCAACTCAAATAACGTCATCCGTACGCCCTCCAAGCACCGTCAACACATCCAGTATCTTTTTAAAGAATGCTTGTCGCGGTGTCGTTCCTTTGACGATCTCGGCAAAAATGACACCGTCTTTTAGAAAGAGAACTCGACTGCAGTAGCTTGCCGCTAATGCATCATGAGTCACCATCAGAATGGTCGCATGCTCTTGTTCGTTCAGTTCATTTAGCGCCTCTAGCAGGCTGGCCGCAGCTTTAGAATCCAGCGCTCCCGTCGGTTCGTCGGCCAGAATCAGTCGCGGACGCGTCACAATGGCACGGCAGGCAGCAGTTCGCTGTTTCTGACCTCCGGAGATTTGGTAAGGGTATTTTTCTAGAATATGCTTGATGTTAAATCGTTCCGCAATGGCAGACACTCTGTTCTCCAATTCGTCGACCGATATACCGGACAACGCGAGGGGGAGCAGAATGTTTTCCTTGACCGTCAACGTATCCAGCAAATTATAGTCTTGAAAAATGAATCCTAGCTTGGATCGCCGAAAAGCCGATAACTGCGCCTCGTTCATTTGAAGAACGTTTTCCCCGTCGATCACGATGCTGCCGGAGGTCGGTTCATCGATGGTGGCGGCCATATGAAGCAGTGTTGTCTTCCCGGAGCCCGATGGCCCCATAATGCCGACAAATTCTCCTTCGCCTATGCACATATCGATCCCGTGAAGCACCGGCACGACGTTCCCTTTATTCCCATAACTTTTCGTTAACGCTTTTATTTCAATAACCGTTTCCACTGTATCTTTCCTCCCTGCTTTCCCTTTTTCAATTTCCATCGTACCATGCCGGTGACTAGTTATCCTTACGCTGAACTTACGTTTTTCTACTGGCGAGCTTACATTTTTGTCACGGTACTAGTTGCAGTAGTGTTAGCCGAATTAAGATATAATAGGATTAAGGATATGGAGGCGTATGGAATGAAGATGAAGATAATGATCGTAGAAGACGACCCGACTATTCGGGGGTTAATCGGCGAGACCGTCGGGAAGTGGGGATACGAATCCGTGACCAATTTCAAGACATCCTTGTCGTCCTGCAAATAGACAAACGGGTTATAGCCATGCGAACGATGCGGGTGAATCAGGTCCAGCACTTTGATGTCATAGCCTTTGGCTTTAAGCAGATGACCGGTGTCCCGCAATATTTCCCCCTTTGGGTCCAGAACGACATAAGAGGTCGAGGCTTGCATCACATTCGGCTTAGCATAGAACCGTGTTTTGCCCGCGCCGGAGCCGCCGACAACCAACACGTTCAGGTTCCGGCGATGCTTGCGGCCATCCAGACCGATTTTGACCCGCTGCGTCAAAATTTTGTTTTGTTCCGTCCGTCTGTCTCGATACTTGGCATTGACGGTTTTCGCTCGGCCCCAGCGGGCGCTGCCGTGCTCTTCCCGCCGACGATAATTCCGTGGTGTCGCCAAATAAACCCCAGCGCAAAGCCCATAGATCAGCGCAAAAATCAACAAGCAGCGGGGCGTATCGTCCACCCACTCTATGTTAAGCGGCTGGCGCATCGCCGTGCTGAGATGGACCAACATACTCGGCAATCCTTCTGACCATGCGGGAGCAACCAACAGTGCCAACCAGATGACGGGAATAAAAAAAGCCGCAAAGAGTATCAAATTACTCCTTGCGGCTTCATCGCGTTTCATAATGCCTCCAGCGCTTTTTATTTAGAAGTGGGGCATCAATCATTTTTAACAATAAATCATCCACGGCATCCGTCGGTCGTTTCTCACCGATTAAGTCATTTCGTAACGCATTCAGCGCATGGACGACTATCCCGTGCTCATAATGATTCAAAGACAAGATTCGTTCCTGTTTTTTCATAGCACTCCCTCCAGACAAAACTTAGCGAACCGGATCGTATCGTTTAGGCTGGCGCTGTTGTGACAGGTTCCGGTTCATTCTCTGGGATGTTTGTTGAAAAGCTTCCTTCATGAGCGTCAACTCGGCACGAACTTGCTGCGGTTCCAACCCGTTCCACTTCTCCGGCGCTCGATCAAAGCGGAAGGTGTCGGTTGCAACACCAAATTGCCTGCACAACATATAAGAAGCGGAGTAGGCAACAAACTCGTTATCTGAGCGGTTGTACCGTCCATCGCCACGATCCAGTTCAGCATGTGTCAGTTCTTGGGCAAGCGCTCGAAAAATATCGCCGGCCTCAAGCCCGCGACGAATGGTAATGTTTTTTGTATCTGGCTGATAGAACGCGTGCTTTACCGATGGCAACGCATCACCAATGCCAATCGGAACAGGGGCGAGGTCAATTAACGCTTTAATACGGGCGCGATCATCCGGGAATGCCGGTTCTTCCCGTTTCAACGCGGCGGTCGTTTGCGCAATATCAAACATCTTTTTCGGATTGTAGCTGATACCGGTGCTGCCATCCTGCTTTTGATAGGTTTCGCCCGGTTCCAGAATGTAAAACCCTGTTTCCTTTCGACGAATGAATACCCCTTGTTCCTTCCATGTGTCAAAATCGGCAATGCGAGTCGCGTTTGGCCGCTGCGCCAGAATCAGCAACGCATTGGCCACGCTATAGCGGTCAAAGCGGCTCTGGACATCCAAATATTGCTGGAACGCCTCACCGTTCTGCATCACCGACAAGGTGGTGGCATCAATCGTATCATATGTCCATTGCCGCAGCTCCTGTTTCTTTTGCACCCATGCTTCTTTATCGAAGGATGGTTCGGTTGTACGGAAAGAAGAGGAAGCCGCAGCATCCTGTCGGAATAAATCATCCAGTTCGCTCATTTGGCTTTCCCTCGCTTTCGTCCTTTTGCTTTGTTGGCTTGTTGTTTATCGGCGGCTATCCGCTCCTTTCGAGACGGCAACGGTTCCGCTTGTTCCCGCGGCTGTCTGTCTTTCTCCCATATCCTTTGCTGCCGGTTCTCTTCGCGTATTTCCCGCAATAATTGACGGACGGACACTCGCTCCGGCTCTTGACGAGAAGGTGGATCAGTATCCCTTGCGGTAACCTCGTTGCGCTCGAAGGTATTCTCGGACGGATGGGACGTTTCCGCCGGTTCCTTCTCCGCTGTTGAATGGTCGTCCTCCGATGGAGTCGGCTCCGGCAGTTCGGACTTTCCCATCAATTCATCCAACAAGTCGTCCGTATTCCTTTCTTCTGCGATTTCCTTCGACAGCTCTTGTTCCTGAACTTGCTCGTGACCTGGTTCATGTCCTTGTTCCACAGCAGGAGCTTCGGACATTCCATTGGATTTTTCAATTTCACTCTTAATTTTGGCGGTATCCACAGTGGCCAAGTGGAAACGCTCCACGATCCGATTGATTTTGGACGCATCCTCCGCCCGGACCATCACATCGCACATCCCGTCCACGTTCTTTTTGTCGCGCAAAGCACAGTACAACACGCCATACCGCTTGGCTTCCTTGCAGAAGGTTGCCAGGTCTTCGTTCTTGACCGCAAATACCTTTAATTCTTTCCCACTGCGCAGCAAACTCTCCAACCGGATGCTGCCCTTTGTTCGTTTTTGTCCTTGCAAGGCCGCAAACAAATATACCGCCAAATGCTTAGCGCCTTCGCCGGAAATCTTGGCCATGACTTCGATGCTTTTCAAGCTCATGTTGACAACCTGATTGGCGGCTTCCGTTTCGGTACTCATCGAAAATTTCCTCCTTTCGATCCTGTGCGCCACTTCTGTTTAACGTCTCTCGTAATTCTCCTGATCGCTCCAAAATGCCTTGAACCAGCTTCACCTCCTTTCGAAGCGAGGCAAGCCGTTTAGAACAAACAGCAATTTGCGTTTTGTATTGTTCTCGCTGGCCAGCATCCTTGCAGCGGCGAATTCGGTTGTACAACGACTTGCGCTTCAGGTGCAGGGATTGGATCTGTTCCTCCAACCTGTCACGGAAAGCGAGAAGCTCCTCTTGATGGGTGAGGCGATACTTGCATAGCAGCTTGGTTTGCTCCATCAATACCGACAAGTGTCTCAAATCCTCCCGAAGTCTAAAGGATGGCTTTTTGACAGGCTTTCGTTTTCTAGGAAGCACACCCATTTCAAACAAGTAGCGGATATATAAAGCTTGCAAGCCGCGCAATTTGCGACCAGACCGAACATGGCTCTTACACATGGCACGTCGTCTGCGGACATGGGATGGCCTTTCCCGTTCAGGTATTCGGTTTCGCAATATTCGCTGCTTGATCGCTTCCTCGGTATAGCCATCGCCTAGACTGCGCAAACGGACAAAGCGTGTCTTTCCAGGCGGCCGTATCGCCATATGTTTAACCGCCGTTTTTAGCTCATAACCTTGCTTTTGTAAATGGGCAAAAAACTGTGTCATCGTCATGGAAGATGCAATAGCCTGATCGATGTCCTGCCGGATTAGCCCTCTCCATGTTGGCTTTCGCTCACGTTCCGCTTTCCATTCTCCATAATGCTTGGCTTTGCCCGATTCGGGATGCTCGATCACCGACAAGTGATGTTCCTGGCAAAGCCGGTCGGATGTCTGTCTCAGCAGGGCATAGGAAGCTTTGTTGTCGTAATACCGTTTCCCATCCACAAAGGAAACCGAGTTTAACACAAAGTGATTGTGCACATGCTGTTTATCCAAATGGGTCGATATGACGACTTCAAAGCGCTCCCCCCACAACTCCTGTGCCAGTTTAACACCGATGGTATGGGCGATTTGCGGCGTTGTCTCCCCCGGCGCAAACGCTTGATAGGCGTGAAAGGCCAATATGCCGTCCGTCTTAAAAAACTGCCGCTTCGTCCGCTGCATCTGCTCATAAGCCGTTGACGGATCGCAGTTGACACCGCTGACATATAGTTGCTTCTCCGTCTTGGCATCCGCCTGTGTATATACGAGTACCTGCTCCAAACCTCCGCCTTCGCTACGTTCTGCTGTCTTGTCAGGATTTGCGGCGTAATCCAGCACCCGCTTAAGCCTGTCGGTCACACCCCAGATTGCGGTCGTTGCCACGCGAAATTCCCCCCTTACGGCGGATGCACATTTGGATTCACTGGTGGTCTTCGTTCCGGTTCGGTTACAGACTGTTGAATCTGCTGGACTGCG
Source organism: Paenibacillus lactis (assembly GCF_017873605.1). GTDB lineage: Bacteria > Bacillota > Bacilli > Paenibacillales > Paenibacillaceae > Paenibacillus_AQ > Paenibacillus_AQ lactis. The sequence goes on along the minus strand of NZ_JAGGKI010000017.1, from coordinate 67,253 downwards.
CGGCGCAAGCGGTCGGCTTCCACCTGAAATGCAGCCCGTTCTAGATGTCCAGTCGTATGGGCCTTCACAGTGAGTTGATTCAGGTTATTCCCAATAGCGTTTAGTTCACGCATCATCGCGAAATAATCCAGGGGCGGTAGCGGTTTGGGAGTATACCCATTGATCAGTGCCCGAATGTACGCTTCCCGAGAAAGTCCCGTTTTTTTCACTTCTCTCATAAGGCGAGCATGCTCGCTTTCATTTAAGCGAACCAGAAAAGAGATTGGTCGTTTCCTCATTAGCATCACCCCTTTCCGAAAATGAGCTACCGACAGAAAATCTCATCGCCGCGGGACAATTCGAGCATCGAGGCAATAGCATCGTGCGAACGGGGTCTTAGGGGCTATGCCCCTAACAAGCGAATTTGGATATCCAAATTCAGTGCTTGCTACAACACGAGACAGTCGTCTCGCGTTGCCTTCAAAAGCACCTGCCAGGAAAAAGAGAGGGACCCAAAAAACACAAAAAAGACGCCGATCCGCTCAGCGCCTTCCTTCGAACTTTTTTGTTATCTCACCAACCAGCGATAATCCTGACGGCAGTCTACAATGTAATCGACATACACGATTTCATCCTGAATTTGATATAACACCAGATACCATTTTTCCACGAACATCTTGTGATACTTGTTTGACGGGATAAATTCCGCTTCCAGAAAAGGATAGCGCTCCGGCATTCGCGCCAAGGAACGTATCGCTTGCAGTAATTCGTTTTTCGTTTTTCGCGCGGCATCCGGACTTTTCTCCGCAAGAAATCGCACATGAGTCGCCAGCATTTGGCGGGCGCGATCGGAGACGATGATCTTATAACGGGGCATCTTTTCCATGCTGCACCTCGTCAATAATGCCCTCCAGGTAAGCGTCCAGTTCATCCGGCGTCACGCCAACACGGCCCGCCAAACGATCTTCTTGCACAGCGAGCAGTTCTTCACGCAGCTTTAACATCTTCTCGCGACGGGAAAACGTATCAATGTCCATTACGACAAGATCGCCTTCACCGTTCTTGGTCAGATAAACCGGTTCCCCGGATGTTTTGCATAGATCGGCGATTTCATTATAGTTTTGCCGGATACTGGCGGAAGGTTTGATAATCATCTTGGTCACTCCTTGCATAGCTGTATATTGATTTTATTATACCTATTACATGCTATACAATCAATGCGGCTGCACTTATCCCCATATATTCACATCTTATCCACATGATGTGAAAATTTTCCGTAGCCCAGAAAGAAAAGACGCCAACCGTTCAGCGTCTACCGCTATCGGGATGGTTCACCGCGTCTTCTTCGGAATTCCATCAAATCGTTGTTTACATCCTTTCCGAACTTAGGCGGCTCATCGGATATGAGAAGGGCGGGGGAGAGGAGCCTCTGTATCGTGGCTGCCGCCAATCGCCCCGGCTCATCATTGTCCAGGTGCAGGACAAGTCGATTCACCTGGGGAAAGCACTGCAAGTAATGCGTTAGGGCAGACGGGGGAGTAGAGTCCTCCCCATTTGTCCTGGGCCTGTATATTCCGGCCAGCGACAGCTTATGCGCCTGCCGCCAATCCCGGCCAGCGAGATGTTCCAGCGTACAGTAGGATAAGAGATCAATAGCGCTCTCAAACAGATGCAGTTCCGTACAGTTTCCCGAGGCCGGAATGGAAAACGAATACCGCTTGTCGCTGCCAGCGGCTTCCCCCATATAACGAGTGCTTGTCGTACCGCGTATCGCCGCATAGCGCGGCGTTCCTTGCTGGTCGAAACCGACGAATACCGCGTTGTGATAGCGGCGGCTTTCATACAAACGCCCCGTTTCGAGACAGTAGTCGATCAACGTGCGATGGATACCACGTTTGCTGAGATAGGCCATGACGCGATGCGATGTACGATTCGGTTCAGGAAGTTCAAACCGCGCTGGAGATGAGCGTTGTTGCAAAGATTGCGAAAATGCAGGTGCGCTGCCTGGATGAACGCCTTCCATTTGCAGCACCGCATCGGGAAAAGACATGCCCCGCACTTTGATCAAATAGTCCAGCGCCGAGCGCCCGCCGATCCCCCTTGACCACCAGTACCATTTACCGTTGGAAATTTTCAAGCTGTCGTGTGTCCGGGTGGTGTAGACATTGCGGGAGCATCGGACCAGTTCTGCCGGCTCGTACATTTGCAAATATGTGAGCAGGTCCAGTCTTTTGGCACGTTCGATCTGTTCCTTGTTTACATAGCTCATTGCCGCAGCTCCTTTTGGAAATCCAGGCAGCGTCCGATGGGGTTATGGTTCATCGTGCCTTACCCCTCTTTTTGGGGTACGTATAAGCTCTGCCTTCCTTCAACTTCGTAACGCCTTTCTTGTTCATGAATGCGTCTAAATCGCCTTCATGAACTTGACTGGTCACCCCGTTTGAGTCGCGGATGTAATAATACGTGTCGCCAAATCCGTTTTTCTCTTTGGATATCAACTCCAACGATGGCACGGTTTCTCCCTCCTTGATCAAGCTGGTTCCGTAACCAAAAGGCGGCAAAATCGGACAAAAGCATCCGCCGCTTGGGCTGGCATACAACATGTTCATTCCTCCGGAAACGAGAAAAGGACCCCAAAACCGGAGTCCCATTCGTCATGAAATTGATAATTTTAACAAGTGAGCGATCTTCGACCTGTGAAATGCTCGCACCGATACCATGTTCTTCTCCGTAATGGTCAGCATGAAGTTCCCTTTCAGGGGGAGGAACGACGGTGTCAGGCCGTTATCGCCCACGGCCCACCACTCGCCGTTCGGGCGCTTCCGGTTCTTCGTCCGGAACGCTGTCCACGGCTTCATTCTCCCGCTTATCCATATTAAGCAGGGCATTCAGTTCCGCGAGTCGCGCCGATTTCGTTAGCAGCTCCTGTTCTTTCTCGAAAGGAGCTTCGACTTGTTCCTTCGCTGTTTCCATCTGCTGGAGCAGCGTGGAGAGTTGCTGGCGGCTATGTTCCAGTTTGGCTGGCAAATCCGCCAACATATTGTTCAACCGGGTGATGTTGCCACCTGCATCCATCCCTAGCGAGATGGTATGGTCCAATGCGCCGCGCAGGGTCGCCTTGTATTCTTTATGGAAGCTGTCAAAGGATAACCATAGGGAAAAACCGAGATAACTGCCCGCCTCCTGCGGCTCGGATGAAGTCATTCCCTTGCACGCCTCCAGCAAGGCCGCGCCTGCTGCCGCTCTCTCCGTGTAGGTAAAATCCTTAATGACCATACCTGGGAACTTGGATTCATCCGTTCCCTCCGGCACAGCCGATTTGGAACGCAGATATAGAGCGACATCCTGTTCATATCCGGCAATTCGATCTTCTGTAGATTTGACTTGTTGCGGCAATACTTTCAGCAACCGATCCTCCAATGCGTAGCGTTGGCTCAAGTGATTAGCCTTGAGCAGCTTAAGCTTGGAAACCTGGATATCCAGGTCCATCTTCTCTTTGATATACGGATTACCGGTTGCCAGCGCCTTGACTTCGGCATAAGAAAGGGCTGCTTCATCGATATCCTCGGCAGAACGTACCGGCGATTTACTGGTCATGATTTGCGAGATAAAGCGCTGTTTATTCTCCAGCGTCTGATACAAATAAGCGTCGAACGTGTTCTCCGTCACATACCGAAAAATGTGTACCTCGCTATTCTCATTGCCTTGCCGGATAATGCGTCCGCTTCGCTGCTCCAGGTCGCGCGGGCGCCAAGGGCAATCGAGATCATGAAGCGCAATCAGCTTCGTTTGCACATTGGTGCCCGCCCCCATTTTAAATGTCGATCCGAGCAGTATACGAATCTGGCCAGTCCGCACCTTGGCGAACAGTTCCTTTTTCTTCACCTCGGTGTTGGCATCGTGAATGTACGCAATCTCCTCGGTAGGCACCCCTTTCTCTGTCAGCTTGCGTCGCAGTTCGTCATACACATTGAACGTTCCGTCTTGCTTTGGGATGGATAGATCGCAAAACACCAGTTGGGCTAGCCGCTTTTCCTCGTGTTCCTTCCATAGCCGAAACACATTGTCCGCACAAACGCTCACTTTACTGCCTTCGTCATCGGGCAACATCGGATTGGCCAGCCGTTGATCCAGTGCCAGCTTACGCCCATCATTCGTAATCTTGAGCATATTGTCTTCGTGCGGCTCTACTTCCTTGGCTCGCACCCGCTCAGCACGGTGGGCGAGATCCGCGACCATTTCCCGCTGGAAGTCGCTTGGCGGCACGGCAACATTGTGGAAATGGGATTTCGGTACGGGAAGCTGGAGCATGTCCGCCGTCTGGATGTCAGCCACTTCCTTGAACATATTCATCAGTTCCGGCAAATTGTAAAAACGGGCAAACCGGGTTTTCGCCCGATAGCCCGTTCCTTCCGGTGCCAGTTCAATCGCCGTGACCGTCTCGCCAAACGTCGAAGCCCAGGAATCAAAATGTTGCAATCCTTGCTTTCGCAGCCGCTCATATTGCAAGTAGCGCTGCATCGTATACATTTCCGTAATGGAATTGGAGATCGGCGTACCCGTCGCAAAGATGATACCCCGGCCTCCGGTCAGTTCGTCCAGATAGCGGCATTTGGCAAACATGTCCGACGACTTCTGCGCTTCGGTTTGCGACAGTCCGGCCACATTGCGCATTTTCGTGTAAAGAAACAGGTTTTTGTACGAATCGGCCTCGTCCACGAATAGCCGATCTACGCCCAGCTCCTCGAAGGTGACCACATCATCCTTGCGGCTGGTATCGTTCAGCTTTGCCAGCTTGGCTTGCAGCGTCTTCCTCGTCTTCTCCAGTTGCTTGATCGCGTACCGTTCGCCCTTGGCCTCCTTCAGCTCGCGAATGCCGCTTGTGATCTCGTAAATTTGTTCCTCCAGTTGTTGACGTTGGCGCTCCATCGATATGGGAATTTTCTCAAACTGCGAATGTCCGATGATGATCGCGTCATAGTCGCCGGTGGCAATCCGCGCGCAAAACGTTTTGCGGTTTTTCGTTTCAAAGTCCTTCTTGGTCGCCACCAGAATATTCGCCGATGGATATAGCTGCAAAAACTCCGCTGCCCACTGCTCCGTCAAATGATTAGGAACAACGAACATGCTTTTGCTGCATAAGCCAAGATGCTTGCTTTCCATGGCCGCAGCGGTCATGGCAAACGTTTTGCCTGCGCCTACACAATGAGCAAAAAGGGAATTGCCTCCATACAGCGCCCGGGCAACCGCATTGACTTGATGTTGGCGCAGCCGGATTTCCGGATTCATTCCCGTAAACCGAATATGACTGCCATCGTACTCGCGCGGGCGGATCGCATTGAAACGATCATTATACAAACGCGTTAATCGTTCCCGCCTCTGCGGGTCTTTCCAAATCCAATCGCGGAACGCTTCTTTCAGCATCTCCTGCTTTTGTTGGGCAATTGCGGTCTCTTGCTTGTTCAAAACGCGCTTTTCCACGCCATTCTCCAGCACGGTATCGAAAATGCGCACATCTCGCAAATTTAAGGTATCTTCCAAAATCTTATACGCATTCACACGATTCGTTCCGAAGGTCACGTTGGCTTTAATGTTGTTGCTGCGGTCATTGCTTTTCCCTCGGACATTCCAGGCAGCTGTATATTCGGAATACAAGACGTCGATAGACTGCCGGAACATGTATGGCGTGTCCACCAGTTCGAATATAAACTCCCGGATCACTTCCGGAGGAAGCCACGTCGCTCCTAACCGCACATCAATCTCGGAAGCATCCAAATCTTTCGGCTGCACCGCTTCTAATGCTTTGACATTTTCGCCGTACCGCTCTGCATCCATTTCGGCGGCACGCCGTGCAATCAGAAGTTTGTCACGAACGTTGCCAGACAAATAAGCGTCCGCCGTTTCAAAAACCGGCTGTCCTTTCTCATCCAGTCTTTCCGGGTTGGGGAAGATCACGCCGCGCAACTCCTGAACAAGCTGTTCCGTTGTCATGTCGGTCAATTCTTGCATATAGGGGAGATCGACACGTGCTTTTTCTCCAATGGAGACGCCCAGCGCTTCCTCTGCCGTTTCCACATGCCGAACGGTCGTGCGCTGCCGAATCGTACGCTTCGTGAACATATCGGCTTTGCGTAGCAGCTTCCCTTCCTCGTCGAGCACTTCCAATGAACAAAGTAAAAAATAGGCGCTATCGTCGGCGAATGCCAGGCTGTTGGCGCGGCTGTTGATCAGACCGTATTGGGCGGTAAAACGATCATACTGCGCATTCAATTTCCGCTGCTGTTCCCGGATCTCTTCGTCGCTATAATCTTCCGTCTGGTATTCGATCAGTTCGCGCACCGTATCCCGCAATCGGATCATACCTTTGATTCGCCCGGCGGCCGTGGCCGACGTGTCCACTCGGTGCATCCGGCTGTTTTCGCGGTAATACAGTTGGCCGTCCACAAGGGTATAACTGAAATTGCGCACGGTCGGATCGGCCGGGAGGGACGTGTCTTCTTCATCCGGCATTACTTCCCTCTCAACCTCCACCCAATCGGCATGGATATTGGTCAGTGCTTCTCCCAGCAGTTCGCTTAAATTAGCATCCGGGTACGGGTTGCAAGTCGTCTCCTGTCTATTGCCATACATCCGGTCATCAAACGCCATCGTCCCAAGCACCATGTCAGGATGCGCAGCAAAGTACGCATTGATCGGCACGCCTTCGGCTGTCTCTGCCAAGCCAATCCATTCCACACTTTGTTCGGTGACAGTCACCATTCGGTCGCGCTTTTGCAGAAACAAAATATCCGCCGTCACTTCCGTTCCGGCGTTGGACTGAAAAGCGTTGTTCGGCAAACGAACCGCACCCAGCAATTCTGCCCGTTCCGCAATATACTTGCGGACAGCCGGGTTCTGTTTATCCATCGTTCCTTTGGACGTAATAAAGGCAATAATGCCGCCCGGACGCACTTTGTCCAATGTTTTCGCAAAGAAGTAATCGTGAATGAGAAACTTGTGCTTGTCGTAGCGTTTATCCGCCACACCATACCCGCCGAAAGGAACATTCCCTATGGCCAAATCAAAAAAACTGTCCGGCAAAGCGGTTTCCTCAAACCCGCTGATCGCAATCGTCGCCTGCGGGTAAAGCTGCTTGGCGATGCGACCTGTGATGCTGTCCAGTTCTACACCAAATAGCTGCGAGTCTTGAAACGACTCCGGAACTAACCCGAAGAAATTGCCGATCCCGCAGGAAGGCTCTAAAATATTGCCGTTGCGAAAGCCCATCCTTTCCAGACAACCATAGATTGCTTTAATGACAACTGGAGACGTATAGTGAGCGTTCAGCGTTGATGCGCGAGCGGACGCATATTCGTCCGGTTCCAGCAACGATTGCAGTTCGGCATATTCGGCCGTCCATTGCGCGTTCGCTTCGTCAAATACTTGTGGGATTCCGCCCCATCCGACATAGCGGGCGAGAACGACCTGTTCATCCGCAGTTGCCTGGCGGCCTTCTAGCTCCAATTGTTTGAGCAAGCGAATCGCGGCTACATTAAAACCATACTTAACCTTGGCTCCGCCATGCCCTAACTGGTCATCGGTGATACGGTAATTCACCGCAGTCGTTTGCGGTGCAACAGACCGTACATCCTCGACAGCGGAAGGAGCAGAGGGTGCTTCCTCATTATGCGCCTCATCCGATACTTGTTCGGTTAACTGAAGGGATGCCGAGGCAGACTTCGGCTCATCTCCATCCGAAAGCTCCGGCTCTATTTCTTTTCCGGCAGGTTCCTCCGCTTCGGTTTCCACTCCTTGTTCATCAGTTAGCAGATGATCATTAAGCGGATTTTCACGCAGGATGCGTTCAAAATCTCGGCGTTCCAGTTCCTTGGTGAAAAGCGGAAAATGAACATCCCGCAGCATCACGTTACCGTTTTCCACCAGCAAAATCTCATATTCGTCCGCGCCAAAAAAAACCGTATCGCCGGGCGCATAGGCATAACGCGCCTGCTTCCGCTCCATCGTCTCCGACTGCTGTGAGGAGGACGGATGTTCTTGTTCCAACCGTTCGCGAGCAGACGCTTCTTCGGCCATCTGCCCGCGGCGCCCCTCCAGTTGCTCGGCAAATGCAGGAAGTCGTTCCGTTTCCAAACGATTCAGATAACGTCCCGCCGCCAGCAACTCGCCGATCCGCTTCTGTACCTTCATCCAAGGCAACACCAGCTTTTGCTCTTGATCCGTCATTGAACGTCGGGTCAACGTGATGCCTTTGCTATCATGATGCTCATAAATATCCGTGCCGATCAGTACAGGGGCGCGCCCGCCCGTGCCATATTCCCGTTTCAAAAATTCGGCGTTTTCTTTCTCCGATAACGATTGCTGAAAATGGAGAGCAATGCGATATTTACTGTTGGCAAAGCCGCTTCCTTGTTGGAGAATCGCATCGATCACCGCCTGCGGCCAGACAAAAGCGGAGGCTGTATCCGCCTCCGCCTGTTCCATAAATAAGGTTTGCTGCTGAACCGATGGCTCCGTCTTTCGTGCCGGGTCAAATTCGTTAAGTACTATCATACTGTTGATATGGCCGGCGATCACTTCCCAATCGTAAAAACTTTGTGCGGTTGGTTCGGTTGCCGGACCCGTCCAAAGATGGAGCACATTGCGATACGGTTCATACCCGATGAGAAGGTCTTCGTCCAGCGTAAGCTCGGACTGACCCGGCGCAAACAGGCTACGCACATACAACGCCCGCTCCCCTTCATTTTCATGTGCGGCGAAGAAAGCCTCGATTTCCGACTTGCTTTTCAGTAAAGGAGCGGTGCGCAGTAGATCGTTGATGGCATGATGGTCATGAAAAAACGGAAGACTCCGATCTTCCGTTTTTCGATCATACCATTTTAGTTGTAAATCAGTTCTGTCAGAATGGTCTCCTCCACCTGTTGCTTCAGGCTGTTCATGTAACCCGTCCAGCCCAGCGGATCGCTCGCTTTGTCCGGGGCCGGGTGCAGACGGAGCAGTTCGTTCATCGTCTGTTCGAGCTGCGTCCGCGCCGACCGGTCGATTTCCGTCAGATGCTGGTGCAGTTCGCCCGAGAGCAGCAGGCTGGCGTATGTGCCTTTCTTCTCGGTTTTCAGGTAGTTTTTGCGCAACATCCCATACTTGCCGATCAGTTGATGATCCTCGGTCAGTGTCAGGTCGGGCAGCAGATAGCCCCCTTGACGGGTGTAAGTCACTTCCATGTTCATCCGTCCTTTCTGGCAATCGTTTAGCTTCATTTTGTGTCAAGGCCGTTTCTCTTGCAACGGTGCGAACGTCTCTAGCCTGTGAAGTCTGACGTTCTACACGCCGCTGCACCCGTATCGTCGATTCGATTTCCCGCAGCATCATCTCCGCGATGTCGCTGATCGCTGCTCCAAGCTGCGAAAGAGCGGGCAGTGTATTGAAATTCCCGATGCCTGAAAGATCCTCCCGTCCAATATAGTGAGGGGCGTTCATACCACAGCGGGTTAGTGCCATATAGGCAACGGAATGATACACAATCTGACGGAACAGCACTTCCACAGGTTGGCGTTCCAGTTCTTCAAGCAGACTGCCCTCAAGCTCTCGAACAAGCAAATCCACATAATCCGAACTGTTGTCATCCACTGCGTTCCGGGCTGCGCTCAGCAGCGCATTCGGCCATGCCGCATCCGGTTCCTGCTCGCCAAACGCATTGTTCAACGTTTCCGTAACGACCGCTATATCGCCCGGCTCCATGCGCCAAAGCGAGACCGGTCGAGGATCTCGGCTTTGCGTGTCCGAGATATCAAACACATGCCGTAACCCAAAATGGTTGCCCCGGTCTTCGATAAGTGCAATACCTTTCGCCCCGCGTTTGACCCAACGGTTGAGCCGCTTGTTCCAGACGTCGATGGATGCGCAAGCTGTAGCATCGGGCCGCTGTGCATAGATTAATAACTGATCTTGAAACGGATACTTGTAGTTCCACGCCGCTGTCGATAAAAAATCCGCCCAACGGTCGGGATGTTCCACAACCGTGCGGGCGGTATGAACGGACAAATCAACGATATGCTGTATTTTCGCGGTCAACGGTACCTTTCTCCTTTCATAAGATCGTAATCTGATTGGCCAGTTGAATCCCCTCCTCCGAATAGCGGGTCATGATCCGAATCAAGCCCTTACTCTGCAAACGGTGCAAGTTTCGACATACCGTCGAAGGAGAAAAACCTACATCGATTGCCATTTTTGTACTGGACAGGTAGACCGACTTGTGTCGCCCGCCCTATCCAGCAATAGCCGTACAACAGCTTTGCAGCTGGCGGGACGGCTGCTCCCGCGATCAGCATGTAGCGTGCTAGATCATTCATTGTACGTCCTCCTTCACAAGGTTTACCGCGCCGTTCTGGTTTTGCTGAACAGATCGGCCAAGCAAGTGATTCTTGCGGTAGCAGTAGATATAGAAGCTGTAATCGCCAAGATGGGGGAAGCAGCGAATATAATAGCGATAGTGAGTGGTTTGTAAACAGAAACCACAAACATCGGAATGCCATGCGCCGGGGATACGTGCTTCCGGGTGCCGCCTGCAATAGGCTCGCATCTCATTCAAATTGAGCAAAAGTCCTTGCCATTGCAAATGTTGCACAAGTGCCGCCAGTTCCTGGCGAAAGGCAAGCGTCCTCCGTTCCCCGGCATGATCCGACCATGACATCCAAAACTGATGATCGTCATCAGTGCCGAAATCTCCTCGCAAATGACCGATATAGCTGAGTTCCTTGCTTTGAGTCGCGATCGCTGAATAGAAGTAAGGTGTCTCTTCCGATGCTAACGGTTGAAGTTCGCCAAACATCGCCCGAACCTCCGTTTCCACTAACGTTGCTGTTCCGTTTTTTTCTTCTGCACGGCTGACGCTTGCCGCTGCTGCTCCGTCACGCGCTCCGGCCGGGCGTAGCAGTATAAGTAAAAGTTGTAATCCCCGGCAAAAGGAAAGCATCGCAAATAGTAGCGGTGATCCTGCGTCTCCATGCGGAAGCCGTACACATCTGTGCTCCAAGCGCCGCCGATCCGTGCTTCCGGATGCTGGCTGCAGAACCGAAGCATATGCCGACGGCTTTTCAGCACGCCCTGATCGCCGATCACTTGAAACGCCTTGCCCAATTCTTCTTGAAATGTAGGCGTTTCAAAAGGTGAGTTCCGGGGAAACCAGGTCACCCAGAACTCTTCGCCCGACCGTCCAAAATCGCCGCGCAGATGACCGATGCATCCGCGCGCAATGCCCTCCTCAGCAGACGAGGAATAAAAATAAGCCGCCTCCTCCGGTGCGGCACTTTGTAACCTTTCCATTTGATCTATCCTCCCGGCTGGTGAATTTAATGGGTACCCCCTGTTCCAAAGTCATCATAAGAAGACAGGTCGGCATGATAGAACACCATATCGCCGTCCTGCAAACTAAACGTTGCTCCATACGGGTCGACAAAGCGATGCTGAAACCCTTCTCGTCGCCATTGATTGCTGAGCGGCGCGTGGATATACTGCAAATGCGGTTGATTCACATTCTGATTGCGAATCGTTTCGATATTGAAATTGACAATGATGTACCCGTCCCGCAAAAAGATAGGCGACTTATCGTCCAGCCGATTGGTTCGTCCGTACTCGGCCAAGTTGAATCCTTTGGGGACGACATACGGCGCGGCAGGTAGACTGTATTCGCCAACCCATCGCTGCACCGAAGCATGGGCACGCGAAACGTCAATGCCGGAAGGAACTTCCATACTGCCGATAAATGTCCGAAGCCGTGGCGGGAGCAACATGACATCATATCCGCCCACGTAAACGGGCTGCTGTGCATCTTTCAAAAACTGCTGAATAAACGTTTGCTGGTTGCCAGACGCACCGTTCAGCGACCAAAGGGAAGATGCCGTGTTCGTCAGTTCCTGCTGGGACATATTGCGCAAGCGGGTGTCCAGCGTCACATGACGCCGCTCCACATCTGCACTGGAGCCGATGCGAATAAAACGTTTATTCCCCGAATGATAGTACAAGTCCACCTCTTGCCGGTTCTTGCCCTTGCTGTCGACAAAGTAAAAGGTTGGCGTAATCTTGATCCCGTCGTCCGAACCGAACATATTGCCCATACTCTTCAATTCAAATTTAATATGGTAGCCGGTTTTGACAGCCACGTTTTTCTTGCCGGCATCCGGATGGCTCCCCGGTCGTATCGGCAACACGTAAGGAGGCTGATTCCCCCGTGCTGCGCCGTCGATGCCCTTCGTACCCACCCAATAAGCGTTGCCAGTCGGCGTTGCACTTCCTCGTTCTCTGCGAAATACGGTCTCCCAATTAAAGTCGGCAATGTCTGTGATGCGGAAATCATAGACACGGCCGATCACTTCAACCGGCACAACCTGTGTGGCCACATGGTGCGTCAAGTCTAAATTGGCGTTCATTTGTGACGTAAAGGAGGGAGGACTATTTTCAGCAATGGTTCGGAATAGTACATCATAATTGCCCTCGTCCACCCAAACAGGTAAATAAAACGTTGTCTGAATCTGGCCGACCGGGATCGACGTCCATGTTTCTTTCGGGATCAGCGTTTTCCGATCCGCTTTGTACACGTCAAACGGAAACCATACTTGCTTGTCGCGCATATACTTGCCATAGTCGCGATTGCCGTAACCCTTTATATCCCGATGCGCTCCATTGGTTGGGATGATGACCGTAAATGGACGATCCAGAATAAGCGCGGCTCTCCCTGCGGTCGGCAGCGTTTTTTGATTATGCGCCTGATCGTCAGATACGGAAGCCTGGTTGACGACCGGCGTATGCACCGTCACCGGATTAATGCCATCAATGGGATAGCTTTGGTTCTGGCCGCCTCCAATTCCTTCGATGAGCGCATAGAAGATCGTGCCGGAGCTTGGCTGTTCGGCCTTGTTGGGTTTGCTGGCATCGATCAACAAACCGTTGCTATACAGAACATTTTGTCCGATCTCGGGCGGAGTCGGTATCTCCCTCGGGGGCGGGGCGGTTTCTTCCGTGATCCGGTTGTCCATAATCGTTTGCCCGTTAAAGATCAGTGAGTCATTTTTCACTTTGATTTTTCCGACAGCCTGTTCCGCTGCGTTGGTCCAATCCTCATTCGGCACAGATGGACGGCTGGAACCTCCTTGAATCGTTTGCCCAGGCAGCGTCACATTTTGATAGACCGGATCGATAATATGAGCCTGATGGGTGGCGTCGTGAGAAACCGAGACCCTTGGCTGCGCGTAGCCGTTCGGCTTCAAGGTAACTTGTCCGCTGGGTAACGCGTAGTTGGAAACCTCTGCTTTTTGCAAGCCATATACCTCCAGACGATCAATGAGCCAGTAGCTGTACTTGCGCTCCACGGTATAGCTTTTCGTTACGGTTTGTGTATCCGAGCGTGAAACAGGCACTCTGGTTGGATTGCCTTCGCTGTCCGGGGGACCGGAAACGTATTCCGTCCAGCGCAGCGTGTATGTTCGACTAACGGTAATCGGGTACGTCTTCGTCCCTTTGATTTCCGTAAATTTGTTTCGGTACAGATACGCTTTGGCATTCGCTTGAACATAAAGACTCTCCGATGTCGGGATGCCTTGAAGCACGTCGAAGCGTTCCGCACCGCGAGTATCCGCTTGGATCACAGCCGAAGCATCGGGATTCATCACTTCGTTTTCCTTGACAGCTCCAGGCTCTGTTTCGTCATCCGTACCGCCATTTCCCCCTTTGTATATGCCGATAAAATTGGAGCCTCCGGAACCGACAAAGATGGACCGATCCAGCAACTTGCTATCTCCTTTTTCCTGAATAAACAATTTCTCGTCGGGCTTGTTGTTGTTCGTGATATAAGACCGGATGATTTCATACGTCTGCCCGTCTTTGGTCAGTGCGGCTTCAAACGTGTGATTCACTTCATCTCCGGTCGCATATTCGCCTTTATCCACCTCTTTCAGGACTTGGCCGCCTTCTGTCATATAAATCGCCTTCACCGTATTTTCCTCATGGTATTCGGCGATTAGATTCGTTCCGCCCAGCGCGACCGTAAAGCTGCGAATGCGCACTTTTTCGTTCGTTTCCGGGTTTTCCTGCACCCACGTTTTTCGCGACGGGTCTTGCTTCGGTGATATATAGGAGCGAGCGATGGTATACGTTTTTCCATTGTCTTCGATCACCGCCGGAAATTCATGATTGATCGTTTCCCCGATCTCGAACTTTCCTTTTTCAAATGTCACATCCGGTCGGTCAAATCACCCGTCCGTCTACTGTTTTAGCGATAACGTCCACCGGGAATTCCGCACTACGATATGGAATATGCAAGCCAAAGTAATCATCCAGATCGTCCGGAAATCTCCAGCCTTCCGCTTGTTTGATCCCGGACAACGTATAAAACGGACCTTTCCGCACCGAGCCGTCCGCATTGACCGATACCATCACAGCATAAAAGTAAAGATCGTCATTGTTCTGAATGCCTTCCATTCCTGCTTGCCAGAGGCGCTGCGTCACGATTTCTTCGGGGATTTCGTAGTATGATGTCAACGGTTGCCCCGGTACAGGAGGATCGGGATGCTGCCCGATTTGTCGTACTTCCTGATTCATAAACAAGGCATGCGGCCTGCTGCGCGGGTCAGCGCATTGTTTGGGCGATGTTGTGCTGCAAACTTGCTCCCGGGTCACCACCCAGCCCACCGTCCGATACCGAATCGAAGTGCTCGCCGCCGTGCTGGTGATTTCGAATTGAATCTTGCCGTCACGGATAATCACTTGCGGGGGAGCTGCCGCCGCTTGTTGAACGACGAAAAACGGCATAAAAAAAGTGCATGCCAGCAGCATGCACAGTACACGTTGATAAAGTTTTCTGTTGCTCACCGATCATTCCACCTTTGAAATCGTGTGGTTGAAAAACAAGCTGGCCGTGGGCGAGACCTTTAACGTGCTTCCCCAATGGCCGCCGACGTTGGTGACCATTTTGATGTCGGCGTACCCTTCATACCACACATTCTTTTCAAAATCTGCTTCCTGCGGAAACCAGTTATCATAAATCAACCGTTCATGATGTTTAAACGAGAGGAATTGAACCCGAAACTTGACGCGAATATAATCCGCTCCAAACCCGTCATAAAAAATCATGGACGGCTCCGGTTCCAGGTAGCCCATAATATGAATTTGATTTTCTTTCACCCAATCCACATATTCACGAATGTATCTCAATTCCGCATTGGAGTTTTGCATCTTCGTTGCAAACATGGCCTGCGCCCACGTATCATCAATCGTGCGGTAATCTACATTTAACAACAAAGCGCCAAACGTTTTTAAGTGTCCCATCCAGATGTCCACGTTCTGCTTGTTGTATTCGGAGATGGTCGCGTACAGTTCGGAAGACACTTTGCTTTCTGAAGGACGGGAGGGGGGGTACGCCATCTCGTACATCTCATTGGGAACATCGGCCAAAATGTAGGGATAGTCCGCCGCATTTTTCGGAAGATCCGTCTTGCGGAGCAAGCGGCCCCATTCATCCGTGTCGCTCTCAGAGATGTCCTTCGTGTGAATTGTCACCGTTGACGTACTGCCGTCCCATTCCACCTCTGCGCCCAGCACCTCGCTGACAAAACGCAGCGGCACAAACGTCCGGCCGTCCTTGGTTACCACTTGCGTATCTAAAGCGACCTCTTGTCCATTGACAAGCGCAATATTTGAACCGATTTGCAGTCGAATCTGCTGGCCGTCCCGTTCAATCGGCACCGATTGGCTCGGAGCTTCCCAGCCAACCTTGGCACCGAGCGACTCTGCGACAAAGCGAAACGGCACTAATGTCCGCTGGTTCTCATCAACATAAGCTTGGGCATCGGGAAACCATATTTTCTTGCCGTCCAGCACCACGCTTACAAACGCAGGAGGAAGACTGGCAGCACTTGCCGTAGCCCCGAACAAGCTGCTAACCAGGACGGCAATCGTCATGGCCATAAACCATTTCTTCACTCATTTCACCTCTTATTCAAGTAATCCTGACTGGACTGGTTGTACTGTTACTACTAGCATAATGTGCATGAGTCAGACTGTCCACCCTTAGAAAGAGGAACAAGAAAGCGGCATATAGCCCTGTTGCGCCGCCGCTTTTTCGCTTGCGAACGTTTCTTCTATCGGATAGGAGTACGGACAGCTTTTGCGATAATACACTTTCATATTGCCTTTCATTGCTCCCACAATCTCCGTTTGCTTCATCACGCGGCTGCCGCCCAGTGCGTAGTTGTTATATACCTTGCGTCCCATCGGAATTCCCTGCATAAAAGCCACAACGCCTACATCGGCAATCGTGTTATGCCATTCCTCTAGCGGGATGGACGGCAGTGTAAACGTATAGGAAAGACCATTTCGCAGGGCGACCTCGTTATGCTTGTTGATCCGATAGGACAGCTCATCCTGTATTGCGCCCACGATCGTGCTGCGCCGCACTTCATGAAATAACGCCGCATCTCTTAACAATGGAATGTTGGCCTCCGCCTGAATGTCCCTACGAAAACCTTCATGCCAACTACGAGTCGCCGCAGCATACACCAGCACTTGTTCATCCAGCGTAAAGGAATAGCTGTTGCCGTTTGAATCGGTATACGCATAGGGCCGTTTGGTTCCCCAAGCCGGTGCCATAACCGTTTGGCCGTTACGATCTGTCCATTCATCCTCAGCATAGACATAAAACCCGTCGTATCCAATGACGACAATCACCGGAATGTAACGGTTCAACACCCCTTGCGCAACCGGATCGCCGGATATGCCGAAATTGGCGTACAACGTCCGGTAAAACGCCGTGAGCGCTTCCTCCCTGTTGACCGCCACTCGCTTGACCGACTCGTAGCGTGACTCATGCTGCTGATCAGCATTGATGATGAGTGCTTGTGCCGCCGCATCCACCGCAGCATCCATGGCAGCGTCATAACGCAGTTCGAGCAGCATCGTTTGACGCATCAGTTCCACATCAATCTGATTGATTGTGGCAAACGGGAAAAAGATCAGCACACCAACGACAGCCCATTCAATCCACTTCATTGCGTACCACCCCGCCATAAGGAATGAATATTTTATCGTTCGGGCTGACGGTGCTGTTCAGAAAATCAAACAAGACCGTGCCGGGCGTACGGCTCACATTTTTGACCGTGACGGTGAACGTATCGCCCACCCGCAGTTTGTACCTTCTTGACGGGTCGTCTCTGGGGGCAGAGCTACCGGGAAACAGCACCGGCAAGATCTGAGCGTTGTAAAACGCATCGTAATGCACTTCATACGTACCCTGGAACGTTTCTGGCCTGGTCGGATCGTCATATACCGGCACATATTTCTTGCTTTCATGTTCCATCTGCACATTGAAATCAAGGCCCGTCGCCTCAATAGTTTGTCTGAAATCGGTATACATGGTCGGTGAAATATATCCTTTGTCACGTACCGCATCCACAAACGCCGTTGTCGCCCGCAGGACGACTAATTCTGAAATATCATCCTGCTGCTGGAACGCTGTGTAAATCGGGTAGATGTAAAGCAGCAGTACGGCAAGCAGTATCGCAAACACCTTAATATAACTGTTCATGGCATTCTCCTCAACGTGTGACGACTACCAGGCGCAACAGCCGCCCGTCCGTGTCACGTTCGTGCAAGACGCTGTATCGGCCATGGAGTTGGATTCTGTCTGAAAACCATTGCTCCCGGTTCACCGGTGATGCGTATCGGACGCCATCCACCACGATTTCCGCATCTCCTTCTTCCAACCGCGCGATGGCCTGAAACACTTCGGTTCCCGACATCCTGCCATCACCGGACAAGGGAGACAACGTTTGCCGGATGGTCCGGTCCTGCGTCATACCGGCGAGATAGGCCGTATCGGCAAGCGTCGCGCCGTTTTGAAACAGCCACAGCCCGCTAACCACGGCGATCAAAAACAGGAGACAGGATGCACTCATCTCCAACATCGTTCGCGTCGCGTAATCCAATGGCTTCCTCCTTTCAGCAAAAGGGGGCGACAGCTAGACGGACGCCCCTTGGCTTCATTTCATTTTCGCACCTTATTGTTGCCGGAACACGATCCCGCGAATGACATTGCTGCGATCCAGCACCAATTGCGCCTGAAACTTTCCGCTCGGATTGACATAGTTCACATTGGCTTCATCGACGGTATGCTCCAGACGTCCAGGCGCATCGCCAACGACCGATCCATACGTAATGCTGTCCATCGGAACGCCAATGTTGATGACTTTGCCATACCACTGCCCGGTCGGGTTTTTCCCGGTGATTATTTGGATGCCAAACTGTTCCTGATCCGAAAACTTGCGCAGTGCATTGACGACTTGACTGCCCGAAAGTGTCGTGTTGTCATACACTGTAAAGGCCGTCTGAGATAATTCCGTTTGGATATTGCTAAAATTGCTTTGAGCTGCTTTTGTTGAATCTTGCGCGGAAATAAACAACACGACAGCGAGGGTAATGAGCGCAATTGCGAGGAAAATGCCCGCCGCCATTACCAGCGCCTTTTGTGCATTGGACATGGTCGATCTCTCCTTTAAATGTAGAAATAAAAAACGGTCCTTTCCAACATGGAAAGCACCGCTAAGGATGAATCATTGAATGCGTTGCAATTGCTCGTAGTACACCGACATTTGGTTCAAGCTGACAACAATGAGCGGAATGACCAGATAACCGAAAATAAGCGCCATCATTGGTGCGAACCCGATCATTCTGCCCCAGCCCGCCTTGTGCTCAATCAATCGTTCGTACTGCTTGCGTTCTTCCTGTGCATACACGTACTCGGACTCCAAATCATCAAACGCTTTTCGAATCGGCAGCGTGCTTGCCGCCAGTTCCAGCTTTTCCACCATGCGCACGAATGGCTGAAAAGGCGCATCCTCCTTGAGCTGCGCTAGCGCCTGTTCAGCGCCTTGATCAAAATGGAGCAGGCATGTTTGCAGCGGCTCTTCGAACACGCGGGCGAACTGCTCCATCCAAATTAGCAAATGCTCTACCGACATGCGGTCCATATCGGCCAGCATCGCAATGACCGCCTGCAATTGATCCACTTCATGCTTCATTTCCATTTGCCGCATCTTGCGCTGGAACAGGCGAATGCCGACCGGCGCCCAGTAGCCGACCCAGCCCGCCAAAACGGTCAATAGCGCTTGCCACCATTTGACGTATTGCCTGTCGAGTTTCTCCAACTTGCCTATAATGCGCTGTGCATCCGCGCGAAGCGCTTCATCCGAACGTTCTCCTCCGGTCTCCTTTCGCAACAGCTCCAAGAGCGACTCCTCTGTAGGCCTCACCCCCTTTACTTGTTCGATGATTCTCCGATCCAGCGCGGCTGCTTCCAGCGCTCTTTCCTGCTCCTCAGGCGTCGCTTGACCAAACAACGTATTGGCATACACCGGCGCATATAGCACTTGATGCCGATCCGTAAAATGCAAAGCTATGAATAGCCCCATTGCTGCAAGAAAAGCCATGCTTCCCGCCACGATTCGCTGGACATAAAACCATTCCAACCGTAGAGGAGAAGCCGTTTCTTTCAGTAGCTTCACCATCCGTTCCGCTTCCCTTGAGCCAGGAGCAGGACCCAATCGGTGAACGAGCCAACACATCCAGCCCCAGCCGTGCGCCCATTTCTCCCATCTCTTTCGGTTGGTGATTTTCGGCGAGGTCTCCAAGCTCTGAATATGACGAAGCAGAACATAGGAGAGCCAAACGACCCCCATCAAGCCGAGCTTTATGCTCCAACCCATCACACTGCTGTAAAAGGCGTCCATCGCCGAAAAATAATAGCTGGCCCATGCTTCAATCGGACGGGTAAACAAGAGCGGAAGCAGGGCAATAACGGACAGCCCATGCAGCAAAAAACCAAGGCGTTCCCGGCGCAACAGTTCAAAGTTTAATTCACCGGCCAATTTTCCCAATGCCTTCAAATACAATGATCCGCTATCCGTTTGTTTGTCTCCGTATTCCTTCACCAGATACGACAATCCGGCCAAACCTTTCAAATAACGGTTCGGAGCCGCTTCCAAGTATTGTTCCAGTCGTTCTTCCGCGTGGCTGTCGGTCAACACTTCAACGATTTCCTGGCCGTGCAAAGTCATTTCATACGGCGCTTCATCCGTCGCTTCGTAAATCGCTTCTTCTACCATTCCGTGTCGGTGATAATGATGACGGACATCCCCGAAAAACTGGCGTAGCTGACGCAACAATCGCATTTCCAACCGTTGTACGAATACGTCTGTTAACATGCCGTGGCAAACCCAACCGCCAATCATCAGCATGACAAGTGTAAATACATCGCGCACCCAAAGCGTGATCGGCACAGCCGCTGCAAGCAACATGCCCCAGAGCCAAAGCGCCGTCCGCATCGTCTCCAGACGCAGCTTCCACTCATCGCCCAGGTGGAGAATAACCAAACGACGACGAATGAAGTGTAAGTAGGTACGCAAGAGCGGTACACGAGAGCAGAGGGTATAGAGTTGTTGCATGCCGTTGTGCAATGCCTGCTTGTTGCTCGTTTTGGCAGGTTGGCGCAAGGCTTCATACTTTCGTGCTGCCCCGGCTTCCCCATAGCGGGACAAAAATTGAAACGCTAAGACCGCCCCAAGAAACAACAGCGTCGCTCCGCCAAGCAGCAGGGAAAGCCACTCAAGATTCATCGCCATCCCCCCAATTACACAAAAACGCCTCGAAAGCTGCCTGGTCCGGACCGGCAAGCCGCTCGGCAATCTCTTTGCGGCTTTGTTCGGACAACGGATGAACCGCGACATAACGGCCGTCCCGATATTCAATGACATTTCGCGCTTCATACAGTTTCCGATCCGTGGAGCGATGGAAGTAGTCCGTCACCGTCTCCATAAACGCATCCATCTTCTCATCCAGCGTCTTTTTCTCGCGAAAGTCTGTCCGGTAAGGCATTTCCTGTGCAAGCGGTACGCATTCCGTGATGCGCTCGATATAGCGGCGACCGTCCGCATCCCGTTTTAAATGAATATCAAAGTTGATGACGCTGACCACTTGCTGTTCTGCCACCTGTTCATTGGTAAACACGCCGGTTTTGAGCAATGAATTGCGCAAGGACAACACCAAATCGCGAAACGTTTTGGCGTGGTGGGTAAACAACGTAAAAAGTGAAGCCACTTGCGCCATTTGAATCATCCAGGCCGCTACCGGGTCGGTCGCCACCTCACCCAAAATGTTGACCGAGCCGTCCGTTTTTTTCTGTATATCCAGCCCGGCCTGACCGGAGATCGTTTCCGTTTCCCGAAGGCTGAGAATATTACGATTCGGATAAATTTTGCGCAGTTGCAGTTCAAAGCTCATCTCTTGAACGCGAATCGGGAGCAGGGCGGATATATGACGCACCATGGCCATAAGCAGCGTCGTTTTCCCGCTGCCTTGCGCGCCAGTTATCGCCGTAATGCGCTCTCCCATCACAAGATAGCGAATCAGAGCAATCGGCAGTTCCGCATGTTCATCGCGAATCAGCTGTTCCAAAGTGGCATTTTGCACATCAAATTTGCGCACAAAAAAAGCCCACGACTCGGCAAATCGGGGGCGCAGCACCACGACACGAGAACCGTCGGCCATTTCATTCACCTTGTATCCGGTCGTTTCGGACAACTGGCCGGGAAAATTATGCTTGTAGATGTTTTGGCATACGCGCCGCAGTTCCAGTTCCGATCCAAAGGAGAGGAAACTAAGGTGGATGGATTTCCCCTCATAAAAAACCCACACACTATCATGCGCCCGCGGCACCTCACCGAGTTGAACATCCCCGTCCCAATCCCATGTTTCTTCCCATACGGAAGGCGGCAAACCGGACACTCCGCCGGACACGCCGTCAATGCGCATATCGCGCAGTTCGTCCACGACACTAAAGCCTTTGTAGTGCTGGTAAATGCGCTGCACCACGATTTGAAGTTTATCCTCTTCCGATAGCTGGACGTCCTCTTGTTCATAAATCTCGCCGATCTCCTCAGACGTAATACGGTAAGACAGCTCCTGTTCTTCATGGGCATCCGGCTTGGGCCGATCCAGATCATAGCGGCGTATGAGTTCACTAAGCGCATGATAGCCGTGACGTTTTTTGTATACATGAAGCAAGATGTCAAACTGATCCTGATGCGACAACGATTCAGGGCGATCAAACGGGATCAACCGGTTCAGATGTTCATGATCCAACGTATAGTGCTGTGCAAGCAAATCGGTTATATATTGCTTGACATACATTTTGTCACGCAGATCACCAGACGTGCATCCGCGCAGCGCTTTTTTCATCTCGGCCCGCTTGTTTTTCCGTCGCCGATACTCTTCTTCTGATAGACCGTAATCCGTCAGATTGGCGCTTATCACGTCATGCAGTGCTCTTTTGACGTATTCTTCCATCGCCTTCAACGTGTACACCGGCGCTTCCTGCTGGCGTTCCGGCAAGGTTCGGCTCATGCGCAAATACAGGAACAATACGCCTATTAAGACAATGCCTCCGATCAACAGACCATGTAACGCGCCCATCATATCGGGGTCTCCTTCCCGCCGAAAAAGGCATTGTGCAAGCCCGTTTGTTCAATCAACGCAAGTGCCAACGCTCGCACGTCTCGCATGAACAGATAGTTTTCATGTTCCCGCGGCACTTGCCGATTGCGATACATGTAAGAAATCGCCTGCCCGTTTTGTCCATCATCCAACCACCGTGTATTGTAACTGACCGAACATGTTTGTAAACGCCGTCCATAAGGACGCAACAAATTTTTATGGGTCAAAGATGAGTACCGATCATATTTTCCGAATACGAGCACATGCTTTTTAGTTGCGAGCATCGCTTGAAGTTCATCCATCCGAAAAAAACGATGGACAGCCAACCGATTTTGCGGGAGGCACACCACCAGCACATCCGCCAGCCGCAGTAAACCGTTGGTCCATTCCGATGAATTTCCGCTGCCGCCATCCACAAACACAAGATCATACATCCGTTTCGCCATGCTTAGCAGCGATTCCATCCAAGGCGTGGCCATGTCAATAAAACGATCATCCGGCTTGCTTGAACCCGGCAGCAAGTCGAGCCTGTCCTTTAACAAAGGCAGCGTGTAATCCCGAATCATGTTGGGTTGCAATTTTCGGTTTTGCAGCAGTCGCAATAACGCATCTACCCCCATATTGACTGAGACATCCATGTCCATCTCCCGAGAGGCATGCGTTTGATAAAAGCATTGCTTCAAGGCGATATCGTGACTTTCACAATGACCCAGCAGCAACATATGTGCCGAACACTCCAGTCCCATGACCGAGGCAGTCGCTGCCAGATTGCTCGTTGTCCCGGTTCCCGATACCGGACTCCAAAACACGATTGTATGTCCCGTCACCGTGTCCCCTCCTTTTCTCAATCATTTTGATCAGCTTGATTAGCGACGGAAGGCAGCGCGTTCTTGGCGAAGTCGCTTCCATGCCTTGCGAACGGTTTTGTCGTCCCAATCAAACAACTGTTGTGCCATCTCCCATATCGTGCGGCGATACGTTCCCGATAGTCCCTTCACATCGATGCGGCCATGATGCTGGTTTTCCAGCTCGGCGGATACATCACGCTCATCCAGCGGAAAACGAAAAACCGCTTCCTCCCAGCGAATGGTCTGCTGAGCAAAGGCGGAATCGAGATACGCCTCGGTGACAGTCAGAGGAACAACGGATAGCATCATCTTGTAAAACGATACCGGTTGATTCTGTGCTTCATGCAAGCATAACCGCTGCATCAATTCGACATTTCGCTGCATGGTCAATCGGTTGAAATTGCTGCACCAGATCCGCTTGTCGTAATGGGGTAACTCCCGCCCTTTGACCATTTCGGTATGGTCGGTGTCCAGCAGCATCACATCGTAATCCATGCCATTTGCTTTCTGATACAAGTATCGTTCCATCTGCGAATACAAGATAAACCCACAGGCCACGTCCACACCTTCAAACTCGTAGAGCGGGGCGCGTAATTCTTCCTGCGGCAAATATCCCTGTGTCGTTTGTGCGAGAGTGGAGTCCACCACCAGCACCTTGTAATCCATTGCGGCCAGGAGTTTGCCAAGCAATAACAGCACATGGCTTTTATCCGGCGCTCCTAAAAATACAATCTTTTTCATGGTTTCTCCTTATTGATTGAAGATTTCGGAATAATCCGGGGCCGTTTCTGACTCTGGCTCGGATGCAGGCGGTGGATCGGGCAACGTCGCTTCGGGCGATTCTTCTTCTACCACGACCGGAAGGGAAGAAGGCGGCTGTTCATCTTCTCCTTGCACCGACTCTTGGTCATCCTGCTCCGGGAAACTAAGGGGCTGCGGCATTTGCTGAGCGGCATTGCTTTGCTGTGTTGCGGCCCGTTCATTCATGAGTTGTTGCTGCACGGTGACATTGCCGTACATCACCCGCATTTTGTCCGCTTCGCTCATTTCATTCAGGTTGCTTTCCAACCTTTCGCGTTGCTGACGAGCCAGCTCAGTAGAAACCTGCTCAACCAGGTTTGGGTTTTGCTCCAATAAATCCAACACCATCGGATTGGCCGGATAAGTCGCCGTCGCTGCCTCTTGCAGTCCCGGTTCGATATAGGGCACCGCGTATAATCTTGCGCCTTGCAGATAAGCATCGATGATCGCGCTTGATGTGAGCAGCAGGTCGGTTTCATTCATCTCCAGCCAAATGACGGTTCCCTCGCGATCAAGCACCTGCTTTTTGGCAAGCACAACGAAATCTTCGCCAGTCGGGAAGTTGATCCTCACATCGATATACTGTGCTTTTCCCAGATGCGACGGAAGCTGAATGATTTGAAACTCTTGTGTCCGCACATCCTTGGCAATCGGGTTGCCCTCATACAGCACAGAAGCAAGAAGCGGCATTCCCGGGCGAAGTTCAACTTTGGCGTGTTTACCGACCGCCTCTTCCTCCTTAGCGATCATTTCGGGCGAAACCAATGCGGTCGGCAGGGTCATCGCCGTGACGTCTTCCGGTTCGATCTGCTCACCGTCCGGAATGGTTCGAGCCACAGTCCATACCGTTTGCAGCGATTCTTCTTTAGTCGCTGTTAACTGTTCTATTTGCCTCTCATAATGGGCGATCACTTCCTGATGTTCCTGCTGTTGTTCAGCTTGTCTCATCAAGTGAAAAATGACAGCCGACACGAGCAAAAGAATGCCGAACAAAATGGCAGCGATCACCAGCATCTTGCGATGACGATAGATCCAAGACATGCTCACGACTCCTTTCTATACCAAATGAATTTCAACTTTCTTCCTTCTCATTGCTTTTATGCTTTGCTCGACTTCTTTTTCTTCGTTCCTCTTTAGCTGTGTTGGAACGCTCCGATTCATCTTTCGGTTCTCTGCGGTCAAAACCGGGCCTTTCTTTCATTAATCGTTCGTATTTCCGCCATTTACCTTCCGTAAAGAGCATCTCCGTCACCTCCTTGTAGGCACAAAAAAACTCCCCGGCAATGGAGAGTAAGGAATGGCTATTTTTTGTTCATGTTGCTTAAGATTATCTTCCATGTTCGCGCTGCCGCTTGCGATACCAGCTTTCAAGCAATTGGACAATAAGGTCCTCCTTTTGTTTTTCAGTGAAATTCTTAGGGAAAAAGCGATCAATGCGCTCCCGCTGAATGTGCATTTTTTCCCTCTGATTGGGCTTTTCCTCCGTCAAAATCGAGAAGATAACATCCATATTGAGCCGTCCGCCCTGACTCAGTTTCTTCATACGCAGCGCCTGTGACAAAGAAGGCGTACAGTCTTCGGACTGTATCGTTTCATAAAGGTCTTGCTGCTCTTTTTCGGCCAAGTAAGACAACTCAACAGCCGGATTAAACGCGATCCGTTTTTCATCTACCATTTCAAGAATGGAAGGGATCAAATGAGTCAAGCGAATATATCGCTGAATTTGATTGCGACTTTCTCCAACTTGATCTGCTAGCAGTTCATCGGAACGTTTTTGTGTCCCAACTTGGGACACATTTTCTTTACTTGGTCTGCCTGCCTGTCTTTTCATCGCCTCCAGCTTCATCTTATAAGCAAACGCCTTCTCGCTAGGCGCGATATGCTCCCTTTGCAGGTTGCTGTCCACCATAATAATGGTCGCTTGATCGTCGTCCAGTTCGCGGACGATGCAAGGCATCATTTCCATACCCGCCAGCTCGCTCGCCTTTTTCCGCCGATGTCCGGCGACCATCTCATAACCGCCCTCTGCCTTCGGACGTACTAATCCAGGAACCAATACGCCGTATTGCTTCACACTATCTGCCATTTCCAGCATCGCTTCATCCGCTTTTACTTTGAATGGATGATCGGGGAAATCGCTGATCTCTGACAACGGGATGTCCATCACTTTTTCCCGCTGTGCATCGGCGCGGCTCTCATCGGTCGAAAACAAATCATCGACTGTGGTCAGCTTGATGCTGGCGCGTCTGTCGTCTTTCTTTGCCAATACCCTTCACCTCCTTTGTAAATGCCGCATACGCTTCGGCTACTTGTCCGTTCGGATCATGCTTATAAATGCTCTTCCCCTTGGCGCTCGTTTCCGCCGCACGGATGGAAAGCGGAATTTCCGTTTGAAACACACGCAGCTTGTCTCCATAATCACGCCGAAGAACAAAGGAAATATCCTTGGCAAAGTTGGTCCGGTTGTCCACCATCGTCAGCAGCACGCCATCTACCAGCAACTTCGGGTTGATTTGGCGTCGGACACGGGAAATGGTTTGCAAAAGCTGCGTCATTCCTTTCGCCGGTAAATAATGCGCCTGAACCGGAATGATGACGCTATCAGCAGCCGCCAGTGCATTGATGGTCAACATGCCCAAGCTGGGCATACAGTCAATAAGGACATAATCATAGTCCTTTTTCACCTTGTCTATATAGGAGCGCAAGATCGTTTCCCTGCTCATTGTATTGACAAGCGAGACTTCAACAGCAGACAATTCGATGTTACCGGGCATTAGGTCAATCCCTTCGGGATGGTGCAAAATGCCTTTTTGGGGCGGATACGATTCTTCCAACATATTTTTAACGAGCAGTGTAGCCAAAGAAATTGACAAATTATCCGGTTCGCGGTAACCCAACGCATCTGTCAAATTGCCTTGTGCATCCGCATCCACTAGAAGAACCTTTTTACCTTCAGTCGCCAAGCCAATACCTAAATTAACAGCCGTAGTCGTTTTGCCGACACCGCCTTTCTGATTGGCAAGAGCAATCACCTTCGTCATTCGCTGTTCCTCCTTTCATGAAAAATGCCGGCTGCCTGAGAGGGACAACCGGCTCTTTGAAGAAATATCTATATAAAAAGAGAACGCCCCGATAAGGACGCTCTCTTGGATATTCTTGTTTTCAATTAAAAATCACTAGGTGTATCTATCCATTCCAAGTCGAGAACAATAGAAACCTCGATTTTATCGTTTAACACCTTATTCCTGTAGTCCTTTCCATTAGTCGTAAACGAAGCATACTTTGCAGAATACTGATAATTCAGTACTTCTACGTATCGTCTCGACATATTCCTATTACGCACTCCACATGACTCGTCTGCGGAAACATATCGACCGGCTGTACCCAATCGATCTCATAGCCTCCGTCCAGCAGCACCTTGCAATCCTTCGCCAACGTCGACGGGTTGCAGGAGACGTACACGAACCGCTTCGGTTTGGTGCGGAGGATCGTCTCCAGAAAGCGCGGGTCCAGGCCGGTCCGCGGCGGATCAGCGATTATGACGTCGGGACGCAATCCGTCCTTGACCCAGCGCGGCAGCAGCTCCTCTGCCTGTCCGACATGGAAGCTTGCATTGGTGCGGCCGTTGCGCTGCGCGTTGATACAGGCGTCCTCCACCGCTTCGGGAATCGCCTCGATCCCGCGGATCTCCTTCGCATACGGAGCCAGCCACAGCCCAATCGTGCCTGTCCCGCAGTAGGCATCAATGACCGTCTCTTGGCCGGTCAGTCCGGCCGCAGCACGCACCGATTCATACAGCTTCACCGTCTGCTGCGGATTCAGCTGGAAGAATGCCCGCGGCGACAGCGCAAACTGCAGGTCGCTCAGCGATTCCTGCATGTTCTCGGCTCCCCACAGGGTTATCGTCCGTTCTCCGAATATGAGGGAGGTCTTCTTCGGGTTGATGTTCATGGCAATGCCGCTGACCTCCGGCATCGTCAGGCGCAGCATTCGAACAAAGTCGTCCTGCCGCGGCAGACGGCTGCCTGCCGTTACGAGCGTCACCTGCAGCTCGCCGGACTGGAAGCCGTGGCGGACCACGATGGTTCGCACCCCATCCTTGCTCCCGTTCTCCTTATATAGAGGAATGCGCAATTCCTCCAACACCGACTTCACCTTTTCCACCGCTTCGTTCACCTTCGGATGCTGGATCGGGCAGCCGCTGATATCGACGATGGAATGGCTGTCGGCTTCATACAGTCCCGCTATGACCTCGCGGCCCTGCCGCTTTAGCTGCAGCTGGGCTTTATTCCGATAATTCCACGGATGCTCCATCCCGAGGATCGGCTTAAACCGCAGATTGTCCAATCCGGCGTACCGGTTGAACGCCTCCCGGACGATATCGGTCTTCGCCGCAAGCTGGCCCTCATAGGATATGTGCTGGATCTGGCAGCCTCCGCATATCCCGAACACCGGACACGGCGGCTCGATCCGGTGGGGTGAACGCTTCTCCACTTCCAGCAGCTGGGCCTTGATGAATTTCGGCTGAACCTCTTGGACCTCCGCCTTGACGACTTCATCCGTAATGGCGCCGTCAATAAAGACCGCCTTGCGGCGATAGTAGCCGATGCCTTCGCCGTTGATGCCGAGCCGCTTGATTGTCACGATGATGATATCGCCGGACTTCAGCTCCTCCGCGTTGGTGGTATTGGAAGTTGAACGCCGTTTCTGGTTATATGAATGAGGCGCCTTCCCCGCTTTCGGATTCGGCCTTTCCTTGGAAGAAGCAGCCTTTCGGCCTGTTGCCGGCTTCGAATCTTCTCGCGAGTAGGCCGGCTTCCCGGAAGGCTTCGGACGGCTCGACGCCGCTGGTCCGCTCGGTTTGGCTCCTTCTGCCTTGCCATGCTTGCTATTTTTGTTATTATGCGCAGAACGTTGTTGTTTGCTCATGTTACATACTCCATCCTTAAAGGGTATCGACTTCACTATACCATGCGCCCTCCGCGAAAGCTAACTCTTGGCGGCAAGCCGCTGCATCTATGCAGATGAGAGGGAAGCAAGCCCTGTTGAGGATACATGTCATCGGTTGATCGCATGAATAAGCCCCCCGCGAAGCTATCGTGTCGGCACGGCGAATCTGCGAGAGCACCACTTTATTTCCCTAAAAAATATTTTTTAAAAAATGCCTTGATGTAAGAAACTTCCGGCCGCTTTTGTCCGTATAAGCCAGTATTATACATCCTAATATAGGATGAACCAATGAATGGGCTGCGGGCACGATTGTAGGAACATTTTACGTACTTGGCCCACATTCAGTTCAATCGTTCGTCTTATATACTTTAAGGAGGACAACGTTCATGTCGTTTTTTAACAAAATTTTGGCCAGCGTCGGGATCGGCGCAGCGCAGATTGATACCCGCCTGGAGAAATCCTCATATTATCCGGGGGAGGAAGTAAGCGGGATCGTCTATATTCGGGGCGGCAATGTGGAACAGAAGGTGGACCGCATCTACCTAAAGGTAATGACCGAGTATATCCGCGAGCGGGATGACAGCAAATTCACGGAATCCTGCGTGCTGGCTAAGGTTAGCATTACCGACTCCCTGCTTGTAAAGGCGGGCGATGAACTGGAAATCCCGTTCTCCTTCCCGCTTCCGCTGGAAACGCCGCTCACGCTCTCCAGACAGCGGGTATGGGTCCATACCGGACTTGATATCGAAAATGCAATCGATCCGAAGGATTACGACTATATTGAGGTTACGCCAGGGCCGGAGGCAGCTGTTATATTCGACGCGGCTTCCGAGCTCGGGTTCCAGTTTAAAACGGCCTCCTGCGAATATCATTCCCGACTGGGACGCGGGGTTCCGTTCGTGCAGGAAATTGAATTCTATCCGGGACGTGAATACGCAAGCCGGATGCGTGAGCTGGAGCTGATTCTGTATCCCCAGCGCGACGGAATTTCGGTTCTGGTCGAGGTTGACCGGAAGGGAAGCGGTGTTGCAGGCTGGCTTGAACGCTCGCTGGATATGGATGAGCGCCACAGCTGGTTGACGCTGAGCAGCGCGGATCTTCAAGAAGGACCGTCGCGCGTTGCGGATCTTCTCGATCAAGTCATTCAACGATCGATACGATAAGCCTGTTCATCAGGCTCAAGCAAAAAAAGATGGCCTCTGCCGATAGAGGGGCCATCTTTTTTTCAGCTGTTATATGAAATATTGAGGGTACTTCTGGCGAAGCAGGTCCTGCTCCACAACGACCAGGCGCAAATGGCCTTCCATGGTCTTCACGGCCTGCTCCGTCTCCCCGCTCACGATCAGCCGATAAATCTCCTTATGCTGGGCAATGATCGTCTCCCAGTTGGAGTCCATCGAGAGCCGCAGCAGACGCAGCCTGTTGAAGTGGATATTGAGCTGCTGGAGCATTTTCCATGTCCGTTCCTTCCCCGTGCCTGCGAACAGTATTTGATGGAACTCTTCGTCCAGCTCGAACAGCTTATATCGGTTGCGGTTGTCCGCGCTCACATCCTGCAGCGCAAGATTGGTCTCCAAGCGAAAACGGTGCTCCTCCGGGAAACGCTCGCAAGCCAGCGCAACGATCTCCTTCTCAATCTTCTCCCTGATAAACCGACCCTCCTCCACATGCGTAAGGTTGATCCTGGATACAAGCGTCCCGCTCTGCGGAATGATATCCAGCAGCTCCTCCTCGGCAAGCTTCATGAAAGCTTCGCGTACCGGCGTTCGGCTGACCTGCAGCTCTTCGGCGATTTCCTTCTCCGATATTTTGGTGCCCGGCTCCAGATCGAGGCGCATAATACGGTCTTTTAATAGATGATATGAATAATCCCGGGTCGATCCTTTGATCCTTGGCCCTGTTGACATACGGTTACCTCTTTCTATCCATACAATTTCTTGATATTCTCTCTCTCTCGATATCTTTCCAGATACAGTAGTACATCGACCGAACAAGTTTAAGTCTAGATGATATGAATCAACGGACGTGCCGGGAGAAAATGAACGGGAAGCTCCTGAAAATAGTCCCGAAGCCGATCGGCAACCAGCCGCATGCCCGGCTCCTCGCTCGCCCCATGCCCGAGCAGCATCAGCGCTTGGTCCCGTCCTTGCGCAGCCGCATCGGCGACGTATTCGGGCGTCTCCCATTCCGGTCCTTCGCCTGCAATCAGCATATCCATCCGCTCGTGTTCATACAGCGGAATGGCGTGCTGCCCGCCTCCCCGATAGCCAACCGCGATTCCGATCCGTTTGCATACCGTGTCCCGGCTGCCCACAAAGCGAACGTACGGCAGATGCAGCCGATCCTTGATATATTCCGCGATCTCTTGAACGGTCATCCCCTCCGGCAGAACCACGATGGCCGCTGTTAGCAGATGCTTCTCGAGCAGGTCATTCCAGCCCAAGGCTTTAACCAGCCCTTCGGTTATCACGTCGGGCTCGGTCCGATGCGGAGCATCATGCAGCCGGTATATATTCATCCCCTCGGAGCGGATACGCTCCAGCTTGGCCTGAACGACCGGGCTGTCCCCCAAATGATCCGGCCCAGCTTCATGATGGCTGTAAAAGACGCCCTCATGCGTAATCAACAAATTCGCGCCCAATTCCGCCGCCCGTACGATCACGTCGTGCGAAGCAATGAAGGCAACCGCAATTCCCCGAACAGCCGCGCCCCCGTCCCCCGCCACGATTCCGTCGACCGAGGCATCCGGCGATCCGGATTGTCCCGTTAATCGATCAATGACATCTTGGACCGTTATAGTCATAGGCAACCCATCCACCTTTTCATACTAGTATGGCAGTTGGTTACCACTTTAATCGAGAGTTGCTCCGATTTCAACTGCTTTTTTATCCAGACCTATGAAAAAAGCCTTCTCCCCGCAGGTTAGAAGCGAAGATAGCTCCGTTACCAAGGGAAAAAGGCTGTTAACGACGGTTATGAAATCATGCAGCATGGAAGTTACACGCCGTGAAGCTTTAGACTATGAATTATTCATTAAGAAGTCATTCATTACGATAGCGTCCGCTCAGACGATTCCGACTGCCTCGATATGACAAACAGAACGATCCAGATCAGCAGAAAGCCCAGCAGCTGGGCGCTTGTCACAACCTCCTGGAATACGATCCAGTTAATGAGAACGCCGACCATAGGGAAGCTCAGCTCGGCAAGCGTTGCGACGGAGGCCTTCGTAGTAGTCAGCCCTTTATAATACACCAGCAGGCTCAAGAGTCCCGGCAGCAGCGCCTGGCCGATCAGATTCAAGGATACCGCGGCAAAAGCGCCGGTACCGAATGCCGGCATATTCCATGCGGCTCCTTCGTTCCACGTCATGAAGGTCAGCAGCGGCAGCGCCAGCACGAAGCGCAGCGAGGTCACCGTCTCATACTTCAGCTTGCCGACCATCAGCCGTCCCATCACCGTCGAGCCGCCCCATAATGCGGCTGCGCCCAACGATAAGAGGCTTCCGATCTGCACAAAATCGTTCCAGTGACCAATAGGCAGCGTCATGCCAAAGGTAAGCAGATAAGTGCCCGCCAGAGCAACAATAAGCAAAATGCCAAAGTGGCGAGGCAGCTTCTCCTTCAGAAGCAGGCTGGCGAGCATGATCGCAAACAGCGGCTGAAGCTTCTGCAGCAGCAGGACGGCGTTCAGGTTGCCGTTTGACAGGCCCATCGTGAACAGGATCGTGGCCAGCGCGGAGCCGCCCCAGGAAATAAACAGCAGCGCTCCGACATGGCGCCAGCCGATACCTCGCAATTCAACGCGGTTTCTCCACAAAACCGGAATGGCAATCAAGGAAATGATGATGTGCTCGAGCAAAACAATCTGCGCCGACGTCAGGTTTTTCAGAAGAATGACCCTGAACAAAGGGTCCACGCCCCAGAGGGCCGCTCCCAATACGACAAGCCAAAATCCTCCCCGCATTCGGCCCCTTGCTTGTGCGCCGGAGTCGTAAGGCTTGACCTTGACACCGATATTTACGTTATCCATCTTTACCTCTCCTCATCCTGAATACGGAGGTCTTACCAGCAGAAAGCCCCCGCCTGCCGAGCAATGTCGGCGTAAACGGGGGCTGATCAAATAAGCCTGCTATCATGCGATTTTTCGAAAAAAATCCACAGCAAACCAAGCTTTGATCTTCTCCCATCCGGACTATACCGTCGGCCTTGGAATTGCACCAAGTCAGTCGCGATTGCAGGCCTTGCGAAGGCTGTTTTGTCGCGAGTCGCGGGCTAAGCTTCGAATCGAAGCATCACCGCCGGTCAGGAATTTCACCTTACCCCGAAGATCCATATTCATGTTTTATTTTTTAAATGCTGCAACAAACTCAAACCAGGGTATCCCGGTTGATGTTGTATGGTATGGAAATTATACCATGAATGGTTTCATGAAAATACATTTTTCTTTCAAATTAAAAAGATATATTTTTCTTTACTAACAATTATACAGCAAATATATAATAGTTACCACAACTTTTTTCACTCTGATTCTAGTCCTGTCTTATAATGGACAGCTCTTTGACAATGATACTGCTTAATCAAACACGCCGAAATGCCTCATCGTCGCAACCGTGATCAGGATAAACCAGCGAATCACGATAAAAGCCCAAAAAATGAGTATCGCTTTGAACAGCAATTCCACCATCCGCTCGATTCTCGGAAAGCGCCCGTACCTGCGTCTCGGCCTGAATACCCATTCCGCTACCCCTTTTGGAATCTTCTTCATGGAAACCTTCCGCTCCATCGCTACACAGCCCCCTCTTAAACCATCATCATAACTCCCGCCAATGATGACTTGAGCTCCTGACGCTGCAACGACCTGCGGGTCAACATCTTTTCATAAATATTACCATTCCATATAGAGAAAATCACCAGCAAAAATCACGGCGCCAGTCGGACACGTTCTTTCCACAATGCCCCTGATCGTGCTGCTTGGAGATGCGTAATTGACGTCTATGCCTTTATATCAAACCTCAGCGCATATATACGAGCAATACCTCTCAGGAATAACGGAAACAGCCCGCAATCAAGGGATATTCCCTTGAGCGGGCTGCTCATGCTTGCACAATAATAGCTTATACCCTAAACCAACCGCTTGTTACTCCGCCTGGTAGCGGTCGTATGCCGCCTGATACACTCGCATGTATTCCTCCAGGCCCATCTTGTTCAGCGTGTTCACGTACTCGTCCCACTGGTCGAAGGATGCGGAGCCATTGACGAACTTCGCCTCCATCTCGGTGACATAATCCTGAATATCCTTGCCGATCGAGGACATGATATCCGTCTCTTCCAGCGTAAAGTTGAAGTTATACAGAATTTCCTTCACTGCATAAGGCTCCGCCTTCTCGGCTGCCGCCATCGCGCTCGGAAGCGTCTCGGAGCCCTTGAACCAGCTCTCCCGCACCAATCCCGGATAGCTGCCGCCAAGCCATGTAAAGTACTTCGCCAGCGCCTGGTCCTGTGTCAAGCCGTCCGGATTTTCGGTAATTTCCTTCACATATTCAAGCTGACCGTCGGCGTTCTTCGTGTAGGTCTCGCCTTCTTTACCCATGAAGTAGAACTGCGCTCCCTCATCGCCATAGAAGTAATCCATCCAGCGAATCGTCGCCTCCGGATTCGGGTTCTTGTCCGTGATCGCAAATGCCCCTACGTGGACCATCGGCACCTTTACGTGGGAGTACAGCTGATCGCCGTGAGGTCCCTTGAGCGCACCGAGACCGATATATTCCTTGCGTCCCATGACGGTCTCCGGATTCGGCACGACGGTAGCCCCGAGCAAGCCTTCCTGCCCTTTCGCGTTCAAAGCGCCGCCTTCAATCGTGAAGATCTCTTTATCCAGCAGTCCTTCCTTATATAGCTTGTTCATGAACTCCAGCATTTCCTTGTATTTCGGCTCCGCCTTCGTAAACCGCAGCTTGCCTGTTTCCGGATCGACATCGACGAACTTATGGCCAAGCCCGCTCGTTCCAAGGCCCCAGGAGCCCTTCAAATGGTCAACGAGACCGGTGATGCCCGTTGCAGAGTATGGAATCTCGTCATGCTTGCCGTTGCCGTTCAGGTCGGTTTCCTTAACCGCCTTCAGGTAGGCGTAGAACTCCTCGGTAGTCTTCGGCTCCTCCATACCGAGCTTATCCAGCCATTCCTGATTGATCCACAGCGGCGTACCGATCAGCATCGAGAGCAGCTCCGGATCGTAGAAGGATGGCAAGGAATAAATGTTGCCGTCCGGCATCGTCAAGCCCTTGCGGATATCCGGGTACTGCTCCATCAGCTTCTTGAAATTCGGCGCATATTTATCGATCAGGTCATTCAGCGGAATGAAGACGCCTTGCTCGCCGTAGCGCGTCAGCTCAGCCGACCCTACCCGGGCGGAGTAGAACACGTCCGGATAATCCCCGCCGGCAAGCGCCAGGTTCCGCTTCTCGGTCAGCGTCTCGAACGGAACAAGGTTGAACGTAATGTTCATGTTGGTCATGTCCTTATACGTCTTCCATACGAGCGTATCCTCGAACTTGCTTCCGTTTGTCGGCGATTTGCCCGTGAAGAAGGTCAGGTTGAGCGGTTCATTTACGATCGGCATGCCGGTCTCGTTGAAATTGGACTTGGCCGTCTCCCCCTCCTTCGTTGCGCCATCCCCGCTTTTGCTCCCGCAGCCAGCCAGCAGCCCCGCTGCCAGCACCGCTGTCAATGTGAGCGAAACCCATTTTTTCACCATAATTGTCACTGCCTCCTATAGTCTTATCATTTGAATATGTCAGCCTTTAATGGCTCCAATCATGACTCCCTTGACAAAATACTTCTGCAAGAACGGATACAAGAGCAGCATCGGCAGATTGGTCACAATGACCGCCGCGTATTTGATTGCTTCCGCATCCATCAGACTCCGGGCCAGCGAATCGTCGCTGATATCGACCATTTCCTGCATCTGCCCTTGGACGAGAATTTCCCGCAGGAACAGCTGCAGCGGATAATTCGACCGGTCGGATAGATAGATCAGGGCGGTGAAATAGGAATTCCAGTGGCCGACCGCGTAGAACAGCACCATAACGGCCAGG
Organism: Paenibacillus lactis; assembly: GCF_017873605.1. Lineage (GTDB taxonomy): Bacteria > Bacillota > Bacilli > Paenibacillales > Paenibacillaceae > Paenibacillus_AQ > Paenibacillus_AQ lactis. The sequence continues at coordinate 31,052 of NZ_JAGGKI010000017.1, read as the reverse complement.
ATCGGACCGGAGAGCGGAAGCACGATGCGAAACAGCACCCGCATATTCGAGCAGCCGTCGATGAAGGCCGCTTCCTGCATCTCCTTCGGAATGGAGTTCTGGAAGAACGTACGCATGATGATGATGTTCCATACCGACACCGCGGACGGAATAATCATAGCCCAGATCGTATCGAGCATGCCAAGCTCCTTAACCAGCAGGTAGCTCGGAATCATGCCGCCGCTGAAGAACATGGTGAAGACGATGATGAGCATGAACCCGTTGCGTCCCTTAAAGTCCGCCCTCGATAACGGATACGCCGCCGCGATCGTCATCACGAGGTTCAGCGCCGTCCCCGTTACCGTATAGAGCACGGTGTTCAGAAATCCTTGAATGATCTCCTTGTTGGCGAACAGCCGCTCATATCCGACAAACGACAATTCCTTGGGCCACAGCCATACTTCTCCGCGCATCACCGTCTCCGGCGCGCTGATCGAAGCGATAAGCACAAAATATAACGGATACAATACAACAAGCGAAATTAATGATAATATAATGTAAATACAGATTCCGGCAATGCGTTCGCTCCGGCTTTGTGGCATAGCTGCTTCCTCCTTACCATAGGCTGGTCTCGCTGACTCTGCGGGCGATCCGGTTGACGGTAATCAGCATGATAAAGTTGACGACGGAGTTGAATAATCCGACCGCCGCCGAGTAACTGTACTGGGCGCCCAGGATCCCGCTTCGGTATACGTTCGTGGCGATAACGTCCGAGGCTTCCATGTTGAGCGAATTTTGCATCAGGAAGACCTTCTCGAAGCCGACCCCCAGAATGGATCCGATGTTCAGAATCAGCAGAATGATCATCGTTGGGGCGATCCCCGGCAGATTGATATGCCAGATTCGCCGGAACCAGCCTGCACCGTCCACCTTGGCGGCCTCATGCAGCTGCGGATCGATGCCCGCGAGCGCCGCCAAATAAATGATGGAGCTCCACCCCATGCTCTGCCAGACGCCGGACCACACATAGATGCTCTTAAACCAGGACGGCTCCGTCATAAAGGCAATCGGTTCCCCGCCAAAGGAGGTGATAATGAAATTGACAAGTCCGCTGACCGGAGACAGAAACATCATGATCATGCCGACGACCACGACCGTTGACAAGAAATGAGGTGCATAAGTTACCGTTTGAATGAACCGGCGAAACCGGCCCGACCGCGCTTCGTTGATCATCAAGGCAAGTATGATCGGAATCGGGAACCCGACAATCAATTCATACAGCCCGATGCCAAGGGTATTTTTAATGATTCTCCAGAAGTAGAAGCTGTTAAAGAAGCGCTCGAAATGCTTGAAGCCTACCCAAGGACTTTCCAGAATGCCTTTATTGGCGATAAAATCCTTGAAGGCGATCTGTACCCCGTACATCGGCACGTAGTGAAACACGATGAAGTAGAGCAGAACCGGCAGGAATAATAGATACAGCTGCCAGTTTTTGCGCACCTGCCTCACCGTACCTCGCCAGACGCTGCTGCCACGTGTGCTGCCGGGTTTTGTTGAATGCGCTTCCATGTTACGAACCTGACGCTCTAAAATCGGACATCCCCTCACTTTCGTTTCTGAACCTTTCTCCTGCTCTTCGGTTCACATCTGCATCATATACGACCGATTGCCAGGATGGGTATTGACCATTTTTTCGATGTCTCGCCTTTCATTGGATTGCCGGGCTGCCGGGCGTTTTTCCTAAATTAAAGCTTAAAATCTAAAATAATGACTATTCCTTTTTTACGGTGGGTTAACACCACGCAGCACGATCCTTAATACTTGTCCTTTATACTGTGGGGAGGACCATAAACGCGAATACATACAAAAGGGGGATCGTTTATGAACTGGATCAAAAGCAAGAGCAGAAGCCTGTTCTTCAAAATTTTCCTCAGCTTTTTGGCCATCATCGTTTTGTTCGGCCTATTCTATGCCGTGATCTTCCATCTATTTAAATCCAGCCTTCAAAAAGAAATTATCGATACGAGCCAGCAGGCGGTCCACGACACGGCGGAGCGGTTCTCCTACCAGTTCAGCCGGCTGCAGGTGCTGTTATTTGACATATATAATCATGCCGATTTAATCGGGTTCAATAATCAGCTCCGCCAGCAGACGGGCAACGAGGTCAATTATTTGAAGGCCCGTGATGTCATGCTCCAGATGCGGAGCGATATCTATAACCCGCTCTTCTTCCTGGAGGATACGCTGATTTATCTGAAGGAGCATGATTTTGTGCTCAGCAAATCCGGAAGCGGGAATGCTCCTTATATGCTCGACCGGTCTTATACTAGCAAGCAGTACCCCTACGCCTTCTGGAACAGCTACAAGAGCAGTGGGGAATCCTTCAGCCTGCTCCCGGCTGCCGTCTACCGCATCCATAATGATCTGTCCGAGAAAAAATTGATGCCTTTCGTCTATCAGCAGCTGGACAGCCGTTACCAGATTATCGCGCTGATCGATATCGACAAGGCCGCTCAATCCTTCTTCGGGGAGCCGAGCGACCGCTCGCTTGCGATTTTGAACGCGGACGGGGATGTGCTGTACACATGGGGAGACCTTCACGCCAATGAGCTGCCGACGTTTGCCTCTGGGCAGCAAGCCGTGCTCAAGGACGGAACTTACTATTTTGCGGAAGCCGGAGACGACGGATTGACCTACATCTCGGCCGTCCCATACAGTCATGTGTCTGCTCAGCTGAGCAGGCTGACCGGGGCGCTGCTGCTCATCTTCTCGCTATCGCTCGGGGTAGCTCTGGCGGCCTCCTATTTCTTCAGCCGCAGATTGCACAAGCCGGTGAAGCAGATATTGACGACGGTGCTCAATCGCAAGACTCACGCGCCGCAGCCGTATCAAGGCAGCATCAATGAATACGATCTCATCAAGAGCCGCATCCAGGACCTGCTGCGGGAGAAGGAGGAGATCCGGGACCGCCTGAACAAGCAAAAATCGGTGCTGACCAGCTACTCCTATATCAGCCAGTTGAAAAGCATCAATACGGATATTAGCGAATGGGAGGATTTCCTGTCGGATGACGGCAGCTTTATCGTCGTGCTGTACCATATCCGGTTCCGCCTGAATCCGAGCGGCGAGCCGCCGCTGCAGACGGACCAAGCGGTCCGCCATATGCTGGAGCATATCCATCTGTTTACGGCGGAGCGCTACCCGGATTCGCATACGTTCCAGATCGAGAAGAACGAGATCATCTCGATCTTCAAGCGCGAAGAAGCCAGTCAGCTGGAAAAACTGCTGGAGGAAATGAAAGATATGCTGAACAACGAGACCGAGCTGTTCCTCGTTACCATCGCTGTCAGCTCGCAGGTTCACGATTCCTCCGGCTTCAATGAAGCCTACCGTCAGGTCAAGGCGCTGACCGAGCAAGCCCCTCTTCTGGAGGAATCGCAGCTGGTGACGAAGCCACGGACGCTTCCGACGACGGTCCATCTCAGCCCGTCCCAGGAGAAAGGATTGCTGGATGCCCTGCAGGAAGGCAGCGACAGCCGAGCGCTTCAGATCATTGAGCAGGCGCTTGCGGCATTACAGCGCAAAGAGGCCGGCATTGCCCAGTTCCGTTTCTTCGCCGATGCCGCCGCCTCCAAAATTATCGGCTATGCTGAAATGGCCCAGATCGACAAAGCTCAGCTTCAATCCTTGAAGCAGTGGGGCTCGCGGCTGGCGGAATGCCATTGCCTGCGCGAATACCAAAGCGTCTTCCGCCAGCTGATCGAAGCGTCCTGCGCCCTGATACGGAAGAAGAAGGATAGCGGCGAGGAACCGCTGATCGCCATGTTCCTGAGCATCATTCATAACCAATATGCGGAGGACCTGTCTCTCGACTATCTCTCCGCCAAGCTGAACCTGTCGAGCGCCTATCTCTCGGTGTACATCAAAGAGAAAACCGGCCTCAACTTCAGCGATCATCTGCTTGGGATCCGCATAAATAAAGCGAAGGAGCTGCTGACATGCACCGACCTGACCGTTAATGAAATCAGCCAGCGCGTCGGCTACCTCAACATCACCTCCTTCAACCGGACCTTCAAGAAATCGGTCGGCATGACGCCGGGTGCCTACCGCAGGCAGCAAGTGGTGCAGACCCATGCCAGCAGCGGATGATCGGATCGATGGAATGCAACCACAACAAACCTTCTCTTGTGCAAGGCGGGGCTGAATGCCCCGCCGCCGAGAGAAGGTTTGTTTTTTTATATGCGCACCGCCGCCCGGCATGCTGAAATCAGGCCGGGCGTTTCCTCGTGCTGTGGCTCCTGCAGACGGCAATGGCGATGATGTGCCTGGCGGCAATCGCCGATTCCGTGCCTCGCCAGACGGCTACCGCCGGTGCCGGGCCTCGCCAGACAGCAATCGCGGTGCCTTGCCTCGCCTGACGGCAATCACTGTGCCTTGCCTCGCCTGACGGTGATCGCGGTGCCGGGCCTCACGTTCCGTGCCTCGCGGTAATCGTCGATTCCATGCCTCGCCAGACGGCTTTGCGGTTAATCCATCGCTTGTTCGCCGGCTGATACCGGCTTTGTTCCCCCTTTCTTCCCCGCCCGCTTCGCTCCGATGAACATCCGTTTGTTCCACCGGGACAACATATCAAGGATCACGGCGTCAACGAGCCGGTAGAACCCGTGTGCGAATGCCATGATGAACGCCAGCGTTACCGTGAACGTGATCAGAATATTGATGCCATAAGGCAGAACGGCGCTCAGCTGTAAGAACAGGAAGCAGCCGAAAGTGCATAGGATCGTGAAATGAACGAGATAGAGCGAGAACGAGATTTTCCCCAAATACGCGCACCACTTGCTGCCCAGGAGAGCCTGCAGCCGGCTAGAATTCAGCACAGCCGTCAGCACCAGTCCTGCCCCGATCACGTGATAGAACACAAAGAAGTCAAACTTGCTTGATTCCCATAAGAGCACGGCATAAAGGGTGCCGGCTGGATGAATGTACGGATACGAGCCGAAGAACAGGCCGGCGGCGAGCAGGACGGCATTGATCCAAGGACGCCGGACCCGTGCCAGCCGGTCCCTCCCGCTGTGCTGAAGGTCACTCAGCAGCACGCCGATCACAAACGCAAGGTAATAAGAATCGAGCAGCCAGCAGACAAGGGCGGCGTATAGGACAAAGCGGATACGGCGTCTGCCGCAGAGAAGCAAAAACGCAAAAATGAACAGCGAACCGAACAGCTCGTACGTCATCGTCCACAGCACCGGATTATACTGCGCGCCATAGGTGAAAAACGTATGAAACAGCCCCTCCTTCACCATCGTAAGCAGGCTCGCATCCGCCGCAAACGGATCCGGCATCGACGAGCCGGTCAGTCCCCTGACATCGTCGAACATGCCCCAGCCGGCAATCATGCAGACATAGGCGATCACAACCGACGCAAACGCAGGTCCCGCCAGCCGAAAATACCTTCTTATTGCCGCGGAATACAGAATCGTGCGGTCCCCGGTGCGAAAATAGCGCCAGCTCAGCACATAGCCGCTCAGCGCAAAGAACAGGCATACCGAAAAATTGCCGTTAAACAGCAGGTTCAGCGGCGTTTCCGCCAGCATCTCCTCGAATGCGAAATGCCGGATCTCCTCCCGCCCTTCAATCACGGAAGGCATAAACACCTGAACGAAATGGGCGATCACGACAACAAAGGCCGCAAGCCCTCGCAAGCCATCCAAATACACGATTTTTTTCATGGTCTTTAGCTCCCTTTGAAACCCGGCTTACACGAAACCGGCGACTTATGGTTCCAAAGGGGAGGAAGAAGGACGCTGCAAATTTCTTAGAGATCGTCGGGGGGAAGGAAACAGCTTTGACGAAATATGTTTTGAAAGCGTTTTCTTAAAAATCAGGGATACGATCAGGGAGGGAAAAACAATGCGTATTTATTGGAGCCAAGTTGATCTTGAGAAGCTAACGGGATCAGGTGTCGTTTATTTTAACTCAAAGATGGAGATGTTGGAAGGACTTCCTTGCAAAATGTATCGATTGATCCGTCAGCAGAGCTTGTGGACGCACTGCCACGACTATTTTCAAATATGGTACGTGGCCAAAGGCACGTTGTCGCACACGGTGAACAACCGGGCCTATCAGCTGACCAAAGGCGATATCTTCGTCATCCCGCCGTTCACGCTGCACAGCGTCACGATCCCCAAGGACGGAGATTATGAAATCTACGGCTGCGAATTCATGCCTTCGTTTGTGAATGAGCGGTTCGAGGAGCTTCCGGAGGAGGAGGTCTTCTTCGATGCGGCCTTTCTGGGATCGTTTCTGCGCGAGGATACGGATGCCCAGGCCCGGATTTCTTTGGACGGCGGAACCGAAACCGCAGTGCGTAACGTGATGAAGGAGATGCTGATGGAATATGAGCGGCGCGCCCCCTTCTTTCAGCTGACGCTCAAGGCCCAGCTGCTCGTACTGCTCTCCATTCTGGTACGGCAGGTCAACGGCGAGCTCGTCCGGGAAGGATTCGAGAAATCCGAGAAGTACCGGGAGATCATGACCAAGGTGGTCGATTACATTCACCGCCACTACCAGGAGGATTTGAAGCTTCACGCGCTGTGCGATCTCTCGAATCTGTCCAGGTCCACCTTCTGTCAGGTATTCAAGGATTGGACAGGCAAAACCTTCAACCGCTATTTGACCGACCTCCGGATTCTTCAGGCTATGGTCATGCTCAAGCAGGCCGAGCTCTCCGTCACGGACGTATGCTATTCCACCGGATTCAACGAGCTATCCTATTTCTGCCGCATCTTTAAAAAATACACCGGCATCTCCCCGACGGAGTTCCGCAAACAAGCGATCAAGTAGCTTGGCAAATCATACGATAATCCTATTTTTACGCACGATAGTGAAATGAAATGGCGAAATGAAATGCTACGATATCCTACAAATAACGGGATCAGGGCCGGTTATTGGAGCACCAGGACTTGTTGATGGATTGGGAGGGAAATGATCTATTTTTTAAGCAGACAATCTTTAATCGGACTTCGAAAAAGGGGAGGAAGAAGGATGAAGAAGAAAACATGGTTTGGTTTATGGTGTTTGCTGTTATCGATCATGGTCGCCGGATGCTCGGGAGGAAGCGGGAGCACCGCAGAGCCCGGCAAGACAAGCGGCGAAGAACCGGACCAGCCCGCTGCCGCGGATGCCGTGGAGCTGAGCTTCTGGTACGGCTGGACCGGTCCGGAAGCCGAAGCGCTGGAGAAGCTTATCGCCAAATGGAACGAGGCCCATCCGGAAATTCAGGTCAAGGGCCTTTCGCAGAGTGACTACCAGAAGCAGCTGACCGCCATTACGGGAGGCAATCCGCCGGATGTTGCCTCCCAGTTCGGACAGAACGTCGTCCCATGGGGCCTGCGCGGAGCGATGATGCCGCTGGACGATTATATCGCCAAGGACGGGGTCGATCTAGACGACTTCGTGCCTGCAGCGCTGAGCACGTCGCAGCATGAAGGCGCCACCTATGCGATTCCGACGGCCATGCATGTGTCCATGCTGTTCTACAACAAGGATATCCTTAAGGAAGCAGGTTATGACGGCCCTCCGGAAACGCTTGGCGAGCTGAAGGAATACATTCAGGCGCTCAGCATCGTCGAAGACGGCGGCCGACTGTCGCGGCTCGGCTTATGGCCGGGAATGGACGCCTACACGTTCTCCTATGCCTACGGCGGCTCGTTCTATGACGAAGCGGCCAAGCAGGTGACGCCTGACCATGAAGGCATTCAATCGGCCATCAAGCTGTCGAAGGAGATCTGGGACCAATACGGCTCGGATAACCTGGACCGTTTCTCATCGGGACTCGGACAATACATGTCGGCGCAGAACCCGTTCTTCTCGGGCAAGTACGCCATGACGGTCGACGGCGAATGGCTGCCGACCTTCATCAAGCAGTTCGCGCCCGATCTGAATTACGGCATTGCTCCGATTCCATATGACGAGAATCATCCCGAACGCAAAAATCCGGGCAATGTCACGACCAGCGTATTCTACATTCCAAAAGGGGCGAAGCATCCGGACGCCTCATGGGCCTTCATCAAGTGGATGACGGAGCCGGAGCAAATGGCCGAGTTCACGGCGGCCATCGGCAACCTGCCGACCCGGACCTCGGCATTCGCGAGCCCGCTCTACGAGAATGTGCCCGGCTTCAAGGAATTTCTCGATTACTCGGCAAGCGAGAATCTGAAGTCCTTCCCGGCCACTTCCTTCACGAACGAGTACATGACGGAATTCAGCGCCCAAGTGGACGCGATTCTCCGCGGCACGGTCAGCATCGAGGAAGGACTTGCGAACGTGAAGGAAAAAATCCAGCCGCTCGTCAAATAAACCATCATGCACTGATTACGATCTTCGAAATGGAAGGAGTACGCGAAGATGAATGCCTCCGCACCCGTACATTCACCAAGACCTAAAGCCCGCTGGTCGAGGAAGGAACGCCGGTACTTTTGGCTCGGCCTGGCATTCGCCTCGCCTTGGATCGTCGGCTTTCTGGCTTTTACTGTGTATCCGTTCTTCGGTTCGCTCTATTTGAGCCTGACGGAATACGATCTGTTCAGTACGCCTAGGTGGGTGGGACTGCAAAATTACGAAAATATCTTGCAGGATGACCGCTTTTACACCTCTCTCGGGAACACGTTCTTCATGGCTTTCGTATCTGTGCCGATTACGCTGGCGGCATCGCTGCTGATCGCCGTCGTCTTGAACTTCAAGGCAAGGGGAATCAATTATTACCGGACGATCTTCTACCTTCCCTCCGTCATTCCGATCGTCGCCAGCGCCTTGCTGTGGACCTGGATGCTTAACCCCGATTTCGGCTTGGTCAATATGGCGCTGCGGGCCTTCGGCCTGCCCGATCCTGCCTGGCTGCTGGATCCGCGCTATACGAAGCCTTCGCTGATTCTGATGAGTCTGTGGGGCTCAGGAGCCGGGGCCTTGATCTTCCTGGCCGCCCTGCAGGGCGTTCCGAAGCAGTACTATGAAGCGGCGCAGGTGGATGGGGCGGGCGCCTGGCATCGTTTCTGGAAGATTACGCTCCCTGCCCTGTCGCCAATCATTCTGTTCCAGCTCATCATGGGACTCATCGGTGCATTCCAGATCTTTACCGAATCGTATATTCTGGCTGGCGGCAAAGCGGACGGCGGCTCCTTGGGCGGACCGGAACAGTCGCTTCTGTTCTATGCCGTCAATCTGTACCAGGAAGCCTTTGTTTTTCTGAAGATGGGCTACGCGTCGGCCCTGGCCTGGATTCTGTTTATCATCGTGCTGCTGATGACGCTGCTGCTGCTCAAAACATCGGGCCGTTGGGTCTATTATGGAGGTGAGTAACGTGGCCGTCAGATTAAAAGCCGTGCTGCCGTACGTCTTGCTTATCCTGCTATCAATCGTATTCCTGTTCCCGTTCCTATGGCTTGTCATGACCTCGCTCAAGACGCCGGAGGAGATTCTGAAGTTTCCGCCGACGATCTTCCCGGAGAAGGTCCAATGGTCGAACTACCAAGCGGCGGTCGAGGCGATCCCCTTCACGAAATATATGATGAACACGTTCCTGATCTGCATCTTGAACATTATCGGGCAGCTGTTGTCCGCACCGCTCGTAGCCTACTCGATCTCGCGGATCCCGTGGAAAGGGAGAAAGGTCATATTCACCATCGTGGTGGCAACCATGATTTTGCCGGCTCAGGTCCAGATGATCCCGCAGTATATCATCTTTACGAACCTTGGCTGGGTCAATACTATCGTGCCGCTGACGATCGGCGCTTTCTTCGGAGCTCCCTTCTTCATCTTTCTGCTGCGCCAATTTCTGCTCGGCGTGCCGATGGAGCTGTCGGAGGCGGCCAAGATCGACGGCGCCTCGGAGCTGCGGATATACGCCCGGATTATCCTGCCGATTCTGAAGCCGGCTCTAGCCACCGTCGCTTTGTTTTCCTTCGTGTGGTCCTATGTCGATTTCATGGGCCCGCTGATCTATCTGAACGATTCGGCCAAGTGGACGATCACCGTCGGCCTGCAGAGCTTCCAGCAGGATCACGGGGCCCAGTGGGAAAAACTGATGGCGGCTTCCACCATCATGGCGGTCCCGATGATTCTGATCTACTTCTTCGGCCAGAAATACTTCATGAAATCCGGATCCGCCTTAACAGGGTTTAAATAATCTTCGGGAACGCCGTTTTCGGCACTTAAAAGCTCCTTCGCGTCATGGCAGACGCTTAGGAGCTTTTCCCGTTGCATAGCTAGTCCAGCATCAGGTTAATACGGCGTATTCCCCGATTGGGTTGTATTCCCGGAAGCAAAGCCTTTAAACAACGTCGGCACATTCGAGTAGCGCGTGTTGACGATTCGCCCGGTGGAGCTGCTGCTGTCCGTTCGCAGGATCGCGTCCTTCACATTCGAAATGTCGCAATTCTCCACGTTCATCACCACTTTATACGACGTGCCGCCGTTCTGCCGAACCAGCTTTCCGATGTCGTCCGCTCTGAAATTTTGAATGTTGATCGTTCCGGCCGCGTTCATTTGGAACACCTTATCGTACGCTTTATACGCCGCTCCCCCCGAAATGTTGACCGTACCGGACGATTTCAGAGTCAGCGCATCCTCGCCGACATCCTGCCAAGTGACATTTGTGATTGTGCAATTTCCGTAGCAGTGGACGCCGTCTGCCGCAGGCGCGCCGATCACGACGTTTTTCAGTGTCGCGCCCGCTTCCAGCCGGAAGATTGGCTTCTGGTTCTCGGCCTGGCTGCCGTCACCAAGCGTGTCCGGATTCGCCACGTAGGTCTGGCCTTTGCCGTCGAAGGTCTGACCGGCCTCCACGCGGATCGTCTCATTCACTACCGTGGCAGCCTCAGCCGTTGATGGCTGGACGCCATACAACGATATCGCCAAGCCTGCGCATAACATCATGCTTAGAAATTTTTTCATCATCCTCATCCTTTCGCTTCATTTTTCAACAAATTCATCCTTTTGCCATGCATCTGCCTGAAAAATACCGCCCCCTTCCGTTCCGAAGTCGGATATCGTACTAGTACCGATGTGCACCTCGGGCTGATACCCGCAAGCCAAAGATATCAAATTTATTCCATAACAGGTATAATCATCATATTAGGTCGTCGATTAAACATTTTATGTAAAATATAATGATTATTACAAAATGATCGAATCCTCTCATTTCTATCGTTTCTATCATCAATAGACCGCCCTCTAACACGAGGACGGCTTGGGATTTCACATTCTTCGGCTATTTAATCGCAATATAGATCTCGACGACGGGATGGGCAGGATCAGCCGCCTGGAAACGATAACATTCAAAGTCTCCCGAATAGGCTCGTACTTCCTCGGCATTCTGGAAATAACTCCAGATTTCCTGCCAGGCCTGCGGCACCGTTTCCTGGAACAGACCCGGCTTCGCCGGGAATACCAAATATCTGGATTCCGGTATAAAGACGCTGCGCTCTACAATAGCTCCATCTTCTTCGCGCTTAGCGACGTCTGCGCTCCCTGCACGATTCATACGCCCTACACTCTCTACGTCCTTTACGCGCTCTACGTTCTCTATGCTCTCTATGCTCTGGCCTTCCGCACGCCTAACGTGCTCAACCTCTTCGCTGCCCTGCCCATCTCCGAAGATTCCTTCCGTTTCATGGCCAATGACGAGTGTATACGCACCTGAAGCGTCGCTTTCGTAATCCGTATATACCGCATAGACAGCTTGATCACTGCCGGCAACCTCCTTGATCCCGCTCCGGAAATAATGCTCCCATAACCGGGGAATCACGCCGTTTGCCCCCGCCTCCGCTTCGTTTGTCGTCCTTGCACCCGCTCCCCATACGGACATAGCCGGTCTGGATTCGATCCGGCGCTTCTTCTGGCTGCCGATGTTTGTATTCATGATGACGCCCTCCTTTAAGAATTGAATCTATGATCTATTCTAAAGGGGGAACGTGGACAGCTGCCTGTCCGGGTTGCCGTAGCGGTTCAACAAATTTTCCGCCCTTCTCCTGACCTCCTGTGCGGCTTCCTCGGGATGCTCGATTATAACCTGGTCGCCAAAGCTGAGAACCATGCCGTAAAACCATTCGTCCACCTTATGAATGACCCGCACGCGGAAGGAGCCGTCTTCCAAGAGCTCCATTTGCTCTGCCGGGAACACGTCCGCTGCCCGCCGGCGAGCCTTCGGCCCAAACCATAATACAACCTCCTGCTCCGGCACCTCCGACCAGGCATCCTCCCAGTCCATCCGTTCCATCAAGGGCATCGGCCTCGGCTCGAAATGATGGTTCGTTAGCTTTACATCCTGCATTCGCGACACCCGGAACACCCGGGCATCCTCACGCTCCAGGCAGTAGGCTTGCACATACCACACATTTCCCTTCAAAATGAGGGACACCGGCTCCATCGTTCGGCACTCGGCCGTGCCGGATGAATCGATGTAACGCATCGATACGGTTCGCTTTTCCTGGATCGCCTTCTTCAGAAGGCTGACGGTTGCTTTCAAACCTTCCCGCTGTCCCCAAGGCTGAAAATCCATAACGACAGAGGGCCTGCTCCGATCACTTCCCGGTCCGTTTTTTACGTCGCCATGTTCATATGCATCCCCTTTCCCGCAGCCCTGCTCTACCTTGTAAAGCAGCGCCTTCACTTTCTCAAGCAGCATATCCAGCTCGCGGTCATCCAGCGCACGGCTCATTCCTTTGACAGCGGTCACTAGCGAACCCATCTCCTCTGCCGTCAACCAATACCGGTCAATTGTATATTGCTCCATCATCTCAAATCCGCCGGATGTGCCCTGATGGGCAACGATCGGCAGCCCTGCCCGGCAAAGTGCATCCATATCGCGGTAGATCGTTTTCGCGGAGACTTCAAAGCGTTCGGCCAGCTCGCTGGCGCTCCATCTTCCCCGGTTCAAGAGCAGTACGGTTATCGTTAATAAACGATCGATTTTCATCATTCATGTCCTTTCCTGTCCGATTCCTTCCATTATACAAAAAAGCCGCTCCCGGCCGCTGTCTAATCTTAATTCGAGCTTAACGGAACCGCTGCCTGTTAATGCAATCGTTAAGTCAGGTTCACAAGCCATTCAAGTCGGGATGCTATAATGACAGACATGAACCATTATAAGACGGACGCGACATTACAGTATTCGGTCGGCAGGATGAAACGGACGGCTTCCCACAAGCGTAAACAATTACATAGAAGTTCATATGTCATCAGAACTGCCTGATTCTCAAAACATCGAGGAGGAACCAACAATGGATCATCGAATGGACGCCATGCGCCGGTGTCACCCCGACTCTGTTACCATTTCACGCCTGACAGGCTTTATTACCGACGGGGTCATTTTGTTAGCGTCTATCGCTTATCTCGTCGTTGCGGGCATCTTCGGCTGGACCCTGCTGCCGGGGTGGATCGCTATCGGGTTGTTGCTGGCAGGAGCCTGGTTTACCTGGTCGGTGCCGGCCTTCACCTATAAGCAGTTTGGCTTCCGGGTCAGCGAAGAGGAGCTGGAGCTTAGATCCGGCTGGATTTGGCTGAGCGATACGCTCGTTCCGATGACCCGCGTGCAGCACGTTGAATTGGAACGGGGACCCCTGCTCCGCAAATACGGACTTGCCAAAGTCAAGGTAGTTACCGCCGCAACCACGCACGTCATCCAGGCGCTCAAGCTGGAAGAGGCGGAGACTTTGAAGAAGCAGATCGGCGAGCTGGCCAAAGTGGTGGATCATGATGAATGAAGCAAGCAGGCTCCACCGTCTTTACATTCTGTTTCCGCTCGTGAACAGCGTCAAATCGCTCGTACCGCTCGCTGCTTTTGTATCGATCAAGTTCTTTAACGGAAAATCCCTGGACGATGTCCCATGGTACTGGTTATCCGCCGGCATTGTCGCCCTTGCAGCCCTTCTGCTTCTGTACGGATACTTACGCTGGAAACGGTTTGCCTATACGCTGGAAGAGGACAAAATCCTGATACGGCGCGGCGTGTTATTCCGGGAGGAGCTGTCCATATATGCCGGACGAATTCATACGATGAATACCGAGCAGCCGCTGCTGCAGCGCCTGCTCGGGCTGACGCAGATCCGCATCGAGACGCCGGGCAAATCAGAGGATGGCGGTGTGCTTCCAGCCGTAACGGACCACGAAGCGGAACGGCTTCAGCTTTGGCTCCGGGACCGGACACGGGCCTTGCAGCCGGATCGGCCTGCAGCGCAAACGCACGATGTGGCAGCACTTGCTGACGGCGACATCGTCAATGCGGATGGTACGGAGCAGATGATCGAAGGCACTTCCCCACAAGAACGCATGGCGTCATGGGAACGGGATGAGGCTGAAGCATCCGGAAATACGCCGGGAGCAGGCAGCGACGGCGGCTACCCTAACGACCGCGGTAACGTTATTCCGCCTGCATCGGTCTCTCCGGAAGAACGGAGCATTTTGCTTCAGCTGCCGTCTCGCCGTCTGCTTACCGCTGCCCTGTCTTCCCCGAATTTGTCCCTGGCTTTGGCCTTCGTCGGCGGTATCATATCGTTTGCGGATGACCTGCTTCCGGATCAAATATACCAAAGCCTGTTTCAATCGGCAGGGCGGATTCTCCCGGGACACTGGGCAGGCATTGCCATACTTGCCGTCGTGCTGGCCTGGCTGCTGTCCGTCATTCTGTATATGATTAAATACGCCGGGTTTACCGTAGAACGGATCGGCAAGCAAATCTCCGTAAGCTACGGTCTGCTCGAGAAAAAGAGGCTGCTGTTTTCCCCCGAACGGGTGCTGGCTGCCACGGTAAAAGAAGGCATCTTCCGCCGCTGGTTCGGCTATGCCGAAGTGAAGGTGCACGTGCTTACGTCCGAATCGGAGAAGCATTTCATGCTTCACCCGCTGATAAAAACCGCGGACATTCCGGAGCTGCTCGCGCGGGTCACGCCCCAGCTGGGCGTTCAGGCCATTACGGCTTCGCCGCCGCCCCATGCGAAATGGATGTATCTTCGGTGGAAGCTGGCCTTTGCCGCTGCGGTCAGCATCGGATGCATCTGGTACTTCGGCTGGCTCGGCATGCTCTCGTTGCTCCTGTTCCCGTTTGCCATAGGGTGGGGATTGGCGGCCCACCGCGATTCCGGCCTGAACATTACCGGCAAGCAGCTTACGATTCGCAGCAGGTTCCTGGCCCTTTCCACGAAATATATCCGGCGGCCGCAGATCATCGCGATCGAGGTTACCGGCACACGAAGACAGCGAAGACGGGGGTTGCTGTCCCTTCAAGTGAAGATGATATTAAGCGACATTAACGAGAGCCTCGTCGGGATGGACGAACGGGAGATCATGGCCGTCTGGGCTTGGTTCCAAAACAAAAAAGGAGAGAGATCAGCTTCGTGACAAAGCTGATCTCTCTCTTTTCATTCAGGCACTTCTTTCTCAGTTACTCAGGTCGCTCCATGCTTTTAGGTACCGTGTTTCCGGTTACTTCGATTTTCCGGGCGGCTTGCCGGTTCCCCCGGCTTTCACCGTTAGGGCGGCGGTCGCCGCGCTTTCGTTATGAAGACGGTCAATGGCAGTCACCACATACGTATAGGTCTGATGCTTGATCACCGTGTCGTCCGAGAAATGCTGCGTCCCGTTACCGGTTCTTCTGAACGTGCCCAGCAGGTTTGCCGGATCGTCTATGCTGCCGGCATTCCCCCCGTCGAACCGGTAGATCGCATAGTAGGTCTCGTCCCCGGCTGGCTCCCAGCTCAGGTTTACGCCATGAGCCTTATTGGCCTTAAGCTTCCGCGGCGCGGACGGAGCCTCCGTATCGAGCCACGGCATGGCCGGCACCAGTGCCGGATACCGGTACAGATCTGTCTTCAACCGGTCCGTAAAGCCAAGCGCATTCTCGGCGAACCACTTCGAGCTGAAGTACATGCTGCCGCGGACTTCCTCGAAGCTGCGGTTATACTTCACCTGATTCGGCATTTCCTCCGGATTGGACCACTCGGCCGTTGTCCCGATTTTATATACGGCTTGCCCGCTATACAGATGCACGTTATGACCGGCGACCACATCGCTCCACCATTCGATCAGCTTGTCGTAGGCGGCAGCCGAGTAGCCGATATTCCAGTAGATTTGCGGCGTGATATAGTCGATCCATTCCTCTTCAACCCATTTTTTCGAATCGGCGTAAATGGCATTGTAGCTTTCCAGTCCATTCGTTTCCGACCCGCTTGGATCACTGGACTTGTTCTTCCAAATGCCGAACGGACTGATGCCGAACTTCACATAACTCTTCTCCTGCTTAATCGCATGGCTGACCTTCTGAATGAACTGGTTCACATTGTTTCTTCTCCAGTCCGCCTTGTTCGTGAAGGCCCCTTTATACTGGGCATACGTATCCTCGTCCGGGAAATCAACGCCCGTTACGGGATACGGATAGAAATAGTCGTCAAAATGCACCGCATCGATATCGTAGTTTTTCACAACCTCCATAATGCCGTCCAGGATAAACTGCTGCGCCTCCGGTATGCCCGGATTGAAATACAGCTTGCCACCGTAAGCTTCCACCCACTCCGGATGCTGCCTTGCCGGATGATCGGCTACAAGCTTGTTGATATCTCCTTGAAGGCTGATCCGGTACGGGTTAAACCAGGCATGAAACTCCATATTGCGCTTATGCACTTCCTCCAGCAGGAAAGCGAGCGGATCGTAGCCCGGGTCCTTGCCTTGGACGCCGGTCAGCCACTCGGACCATGGACCGTACTCGGACGGGTAGAACGCATCCGCCGTTGGCTTGATCTGCATGATGACCGCATTCATCCCGGCGGCTTCCAGTTCGTCAAGGAGCTGGATGAACTGCTGCTTCTGCTGCTCGGGATCGGTAACCCCTTTGGCCGGCCAATCGATATTGTCAACGGTGGCAATCCAGGCGGCTCTCATCTCGGCTTTCGGATGCTCAGCCTGCTTGTTCACGATGATATAGAGCGAGCTGGTCTTCCCCTCATAAGTCGCCGTGATGCGTGATGAACCGATGCTCAAGCCCTTTACAACCCCCTTCTCATCGACGGATGCCACTGCCGGATTGCTGCTAGTAAATGCAACGCCTTCCGTAATCGTTATCGGCTCGTCCATCCACGAATAGGTCGCCGAGACGGACGTTTCGAACGAATCCCCAACCGTCACCGAGGTTAATCCTTGCAGTGCAATGCTCTGCAGAACAGGCACCGGATCGGTGACCGTAATCGCGTGCTGCGCGGCTGCTCCTTTATAAGAAACGGTAATCACCGCAGTGCCTTTCCCGACGGCCTGCAGGCCTCCGCTGCTATCCACGGTAACTACGTCCGGACGGTCACTGGCATAAGCAACCCCCTCCGCCAGCAGAACCGGCTCCATCGCCGTACCGTAAACGGAATAAACCACGCTTGTTCTCAAGGCGCCGGTAACCGAGGTTTCCAGATGAACCGGACCGGATACAAGCAAATGGTCAGGGGAAGGAGCATCTGCCATTACATGCAGCTCCAGCTGAGCCTTCGGCGCGTCGGCGTACTCTGCCGTAATTGTAACCGTGCCCGGTGAAAGCGCTTCAATCGTGTCGTATGTAGCTCCCATAACCGTAGCGATCGTCTCGTCGCTGCTCGTCAGCTTCACGCCTGAGGTTAGTCGCACCGGTTCGGACTCGCCGGCATACGTCGCATAGATCTGTGGCTTGATGGCTTCCCCGACGCCCATCGGCGTCAAACCGCCGATATCGAGCCCGTAGATCTGGGAATCGGTGTAGAATGCGGTCAATCGATCGAAGTACACCGTGCCGCTGTTTTTATTTGTATCTTTTAACTCGGTGATATAAATTTGATTGATTTTGAGAGGAGCCTTGATGGTGGATGGAACGGAAAACTTGACGTATTTCCAGCCTTTCCAGCTGAATCCCGAGGTAGCGGTTAAGTCAACGGCGTGCTTGCCGCCTGCCGCATCCTGAAGCTGCGCCCGAAGCCAGTGATTCCCGCCGTCCCCGTATACCCATAAGCCGAGCGCTTTCGGAGTGCCCGGAACGCT
Source organism: Paenibacillus lactis (assembly GCF_017873605.1). Taxonomy (GTDB): domain Bacteria; phylum Bacillota; class Bacilli; order Paenibacillales; family Paenibacillaceae; genus Paenibacillus_AQ; species Paenibacillus_AQ lactis. The sequence continues at coordinate 13,031 of NZ_JAGGKI010000017.1, read as the reverse complement.
TCTGCCGGCCGAGCCGTCGAGGTCTTTAAAATTAAGATACGCTGCCGACGTGCCCGACTCGCTGCCGACAAAATCATAGGTTAAACTCGCAGCATGATACCCGTAATGTACCGGATCGGGATGGCTGATCATCCCCAGCTGGGCTTTCCCCCTGACGGCGGAGGCAGATAAATTCCCGGGGGTTTCAAACTCCTCGATAACAAGCGATTTCGGAACATCGTCTGCGTAAGCGGCTCCAGGACTGCCCCACACGGATACCGAACTGATCATGACAGCCAGTGCCAAAGCCAAAGACAAAAAGGATTTGCTTCGTTGAACGCTCCTTGAGGTGTTCATATTCACTAATTCACTCCTTGCCACTAAACATCGTGGAATATTGGTAATGACAACCATCCGATTTCATCGAGAGCTGCCGCCCACCTCCTACGCGTGATATGGAAAACCGAAGGGAAATAAAACCAACGATCATCCTGCCTCTATCATATTGAAATTTTGTTTCAAATTTCAATAGTTTTTATAAAATAAAATTTTAGAGATTCGGCAGGAATTTGGAAGAGTGATGGCGTAGACGTCGTAGTCGCTCGCAGGGAACGTTGTAAATCATGTGTAGCGCTCTTAAAATAAGGCTATGTTAAGGCATGGTATACGCCATTTGGCAGATTAACTAAGAAGTGATTTATGTTGAGGTGAGAGAATGAGATTGGATACTGACCGCATTTATATTCGTCGATTGGAATTGAATGACCTTAATTCGTTACTCGATTTACGAATTCGAAATAGGGAATTCTTTAAACCATTTGAACCATCCGCTCCCGCTTCTCACTACACGGTAGAGGGGCAGCGAAGCATTTTGGAGAAAGTGCAACACGATTGGAGTAATGGTTCCCGATACGGGTTTGGGATTTTCCTGAAAAACAATAATAATCTCATTGGACGGGTCAATTTAAGCAATGTAGTCCGTGGAGCGTGGGAAAGCTGCACACTGGGCTATTTCTTGGATGAGCAATATAACGGACAAGGATACACCACGGAAGCTGTTCGCTTAGCATTAAAATTCGCTTTTGGACCTGGAGGGTTACATAGGGTACAAGCCGGGGTTATGCCTCGAAACAAGGCCTCTATTCGTGTTTTAGAGAAAGCAGGATTTCGATATGACGGTTTTTCGGAATACTATCTTAAAATAAATGGCGTTTGGGAGCATCATAATCTATACAGCATCACACAAGAATATTGGGAAATATAAGGGAAGGCAATAGTCGATGCCGCAGTATCAATCTATCCACTGAGGGTCTCAATGGCAAAAAAGCAGCGCGGGCTGCTCCGCACTGCTTGTTCATTGCTATCCGTCGGCCAATTTGATGCCCTTTCCCTTTAGCTCTATCTATAAGCTGACCTGGCTCAACCTTCCGAAGGATACTTCAAGCCCCATTGGCCCCGGATTTGATCCAGCAGCTTCATAATCGCGACAGATTCATTCAGGGGGATGACATCGCTCTCAAGCTGCCCTTCGGCCAGGCAACGGCCCACTTCATAAGCCTCGAAAGCATATCCGATCTCCTTGCGGTCATCGTTAAAATGCACGGTGTCCTCGCCGTCGACGTGAAGCGTTGCCGATTTGGCGTTCAAGAAGGAGGGAATATGAATATGTCCGTTCGTTCCGAAAATGTGGGCTTCATTGGTCATGCCGAGGCGGATCGCCCCGTTTAACGAAGCGGTTTTGCCGGAATCATAGGATAAGATCACCGAGAACTGCTCGTCTACGCCCGTCTCCCCGATATGTGCCGTGCTCCATATTTGATCGGGCTCGGCCCCGAAAATCATCGATGCGAAGGATACCGGATAAATGCCTGCGTCCAGGAGCGCGCCCCCGCCAAGCTGAAGATTAAGGAGTCGCCCTTCGGGGTTCCAGCCGCTCCGGAATCCAAAATCTGCTTTCAACAGGCGGACTTCGCCGATCCGTCCTTCCTTCAGCCACTCGCGCACCTTCACGATCGGCGGCAGGAACCGCGTCCACATCGCTTCCATCAGGAACAGCTTGCGTTCGCGGGCCGCGGCGACCAGATCCTCCAGCTCGCGGCTGTTGATGGTGAACGGCTTTTCGCATAATACGGCTTTGCCCGTATCAAGACATAAACGGACGTTCTCGTGATGAAGCGGATGCGGGGTGGCTATGTAGACGACATCGATGTCAGGGTCCCGAACCAGCTCCTCATAGCTTCCGTATGACCGCGGAATGTCATATTTGGAAGCAAACTCAGCGGCGCTTCCCGCCGTACGCGACCCGACCGCCAGCGCCTCGCCGTTGCTGACAAGCGCCAGATCGGAGGCAAATTGCTGGGCGATCCAGCCGGTCCCCATGATCCCCCATTTGATTTTCGATTGCTGCATCATAACTCCTCCTCGTGTGTGCTGTGGTCAAAAAAATGATCCCTTTCCACCTTGCATACTCTTAGTGCAAAGCTCTGATACCACTCCTGCTTTCCCCGCTTCTGGGCAACCTGGTGAGCGGCATTTGCCTTCCAGGCGGCGATGGCTTCCGGCGACTCCCAGTAGGAGACCGTGATGCCCAAAGACGTATCCCGCGCCGATTCGATGCCTAAATAGCCCGGCTGCCGGGAGGCCAGCTCCACCATTTTGTCGGCCATCGCTCCATAACCGTTGTCCCCCTCGGTACGCTCCGATACGAAGATGCACGCATAATAAGGCGGGCTCGGCGTTTTGGCGTACGGCATGGTCCTCAAGCTCCTTTCATCGGGCCATCAAGGGCCTTCTTTAAGTAAAGTATCTTTGAAGGCGCCTCTCTTGGCCTTTGATTTTCATTATAAGGGAGTTTGCCGCATGAAAATATCTAAAATTTTCCGCCGCCTCGATTCCGAACGTCCGGGCGGCCGCAGCAGGCCTTGTTTGCGGGAGCGATTTTCCCGGGTACGATTCATTTCACTGCTGCCTGTGCTTTGTCCTCCGCTGCCCAGGCCGGGATCGCATCTCCGGCACTTATAGGAGGTCCGGGACATACATACGAAAGAACCGCCCTCCCACTCCTGCAGTCCTGCAAGGAGATGGGAGGGCGGTTCATCCGTGATTACTGCAGCTTATTCAACAGATTGAACATGACCTGCGCGCTTTCCGCACGTGTCGCGAGTCCTTCCGGTGCGAAGCGGCTTGGCGTATGTCCCTTGATGAAGCCGAGGGCATATGCCGTATTAACGGCCTCCTGTACCCAGTCAGGAGATCCGGCGATATCCGCAAAACCGCTGCGGGTCACGTCCGCTGCATTCGGCTGCTTCACCGCATAAGCGTAGGCACGAACGAGCATGGCCGCCATTTCCTGCCGCTTGATCGGCGCTTCGGGAGCAAAGCGGTCGCCGCTCGTTCCATAGACAATGCCTGCATCGGCTGCAGCAGCAACTGCGTCCGCATACCACTTGCCGGGGGTGACATCGCTATACGGCACCGGCCCCTCAGCCTGGATGCCCAGGAGCCGGACCAGCATCGCCGCGAATTCAGCCCGGGTTACCTTCTGGGCCGGGGCGAAGCGTTCCGCGGAAACGCCTTTGATCAGCTGTTTTGCAGCCAAGTCTCCAATCGCTTCCTCGGCCCAGAACGTTGACGGCACATCGGCAAACATCTTCTCGTACTGCAGGAGGCCATATGCGCTGAAGTGCTTGATCGGTGCCGACATGCGGCCGTCCTTCAAGATCCCCGGAATATACTCCAGTGCTCCAGAGTCGGAAACATAGTAGATGGAGACTCTGCTTCCACCGGTACCAGGTGGCAGCGGTAGTTCTAAAATGATTGCCTTGTCGAATTCCTTCAAGCTGTCGGCCGTACCGTTCGCGGACACCCATTCCAACCCGAGCTCGTACAAAGCTCCAATCTGTCTCAGCTGTGCCCCTTCTCTTCGGGCAGCATCTGCAATCCGCTGATTGGCTGCGGACTCCTTCAGCTTCTCGCTGCTCAGCTTGATGGAGCCCTTGTCCGGTTCATTCCCTTGCTCAAGTCTGCGCAGCTGAGCAAGAACTTCGCCCGGGATCGTGATTGTCATATGATTAGCCACAACCCGGATCGAACCTTCCTTAACCAGCTCAGCCGCGTTGCCCGGCAGGATCAGCTCCTCGAATTCGCCGTTCACCGTCAACACAGCCTGACCATTTACCAGCTTGTCGGCCAATTCCTCAGCCGTTACAGTAATCCTGCCCGGAGGCGGGGTAACCGGCGGTTTTGGCGGTATCACCGGCGGCTTTACCGGTGGGAACACTGGAGGCTTGCCCGGAGGGTCCACCGGCGGCGAAGGATCGGGATTCGGATTCGGATTTCCGCCGGTTCGGATGACCTTCAAGCCGTACTCCGACTTGAAGCCTCCGTAGGTTGCCGAAATCACCGTGCTTCCTTCAGCCAGCGCCCGGACGGTCCCGCGTTCATCAATGGAGGCTACTTCCGGCTTGCTGCTCTCATACGTCACGCCCTCGATGACAGGGATCCGGCTGCCGTCCGAATATACGGCCTCCGTCACGGTCTGGTCGGTGTCGCCAACCCTCAGCACCGGCTTGCCTTTGAAACGGATGGATTCGAGGGAGACATCCGTTTCCTTACCGACCATAATCCGCACATCCGCGAAGACTTCCGGCGATACGGTGCTTGTCGCCCGAACGATGGCCTCGCCAAGCTCGATGGCGGTCACGGTTCCGTCCGCCGATACGCTGACGGCTTGCTGCGGCTCGGCGCTGTACACTGACCACGTAACCGAAGCTTCTGCGCCGTCCGGCTTCACTTCCGCTGCCAGCTGACGGCTGTCGCCAACGGCAAGCTTGAGCTGCTTCGGCGATACGACGATGCTTTCCGGCTTCGGCTTCGGCGTTCCGGATTTGGTGAGCGTAAATTCATCGACGAGGCGGCCGCCGAGCGTTTTCGTAACGAACCGCAATTCATCTCCCTTCACTTCCACGGAGGCGTACATCTGGGTTTTCTCTTCATCCACAACCCGGTGCCAGCCCCGTTCGGTATGGGAATAAAACTTCGGCCCGGTCGAGCCGGCCACAACGTATGTCGTTCCGCTGCCGTCCGGTGCAATGGCAAGATTCTTCATCGGATAGGAGCGGACATAGATATGGTCATGCCCGTTCAATACAAGATCCACTTCATACTTCTCCAGAACCGGCGCCCATTGATTGCGTACCTCGGCGGAATCATAAATGCTTCCGTAAGGGCCGCGGTGGAAGATCGCGATCGTCCACTCCTTGTTGTTGGCCGCAAGGTCCTGCTCAAGCCACTTCTTCTGCTCTTCCAGCTCATATTCACTATTCAGCATGATGAAATGAATGTTTTTGTAATCGAACGAGAAATTCGTGCCCTTCAGACTGTCCAAGCCATTGCCCGGCTGGTTGAAATGGGCCAGAAAATCGCCGTTCTCCTTCGATCCCATCACTTCATGGTTCCCGATCGCCGATACAAGCGTCGTATTCAGGAAATGCGGCTGCGCCTCCCGGAACCAGTCATTCCACTGCGCTTCCAAAAAGCCTTTATCGACCATATCCCCGGCATGCACCATAAATTCCGCATCGGGATGCTCGCCTGCAGCCTTGTCAATCGTCTGGCCCCAGAGCTCGAATTCCTTCGCGGTGGATGCCTGAGAATCCGCAAAGTACAAGAATTTGGTCGATTCTTCCGTCAAGGACGCTGTTTCAAACGAGCCTTGTTCACTGTAATGGCCCTGGCCGTCCCCAACGCGATATACATATGCCGTTCCGGGCTCCAGGCCGCCGGCTTCGGCCTTATGGACACGAACCGTCCCCAGATCGAGCGTGTGGTACAGCTCGTTTGTCCCGCTGACTGTCTGTACGTTCGGCGCATCAAACCCGGTAAATTCGGATTGCTTCACCAGCTCAACCACCGTATGCTCGATCGCCGGGTGCGTATGCCAGTTGAACATCCGCGAGGATGCCGGATCCGCCCCCATGCCAACGCTGATGTTCGTCGGCGTCTCGGTTCCGGACAACGGAGAGACTTTAAACGCCACAGCCGGGCTGTACTGATTGTCCTTCACCGCTTGAACCGTATAGGTCTTGATCTGCGATGTTAACGCGTTTGTCCTCAGCTCGCCGGCCGTGTCCGTCGTGCCGATCAGCGCGCCGTCCGCCGTAATCTGCACGTCTTGAACAGCGGCACCTTGGGCGTCGGTTACGTGGAATACCGTCTCATAGCCTTCGACGGCTCCCTCTTCATTCCAGTTCAGCGCCAAATGTGCAGCAATCTTGGAAGTGATCGGGAGGCCGAAGAACGTAAACTCCGTATCCCCCGTATCCGTCAAGGTTAGCGCGCCGGATTTCAGCGAGATCACGCTACTACCTTCCGCATCCTTCTTCACGTCATACCCAATCCGTCCGATCACATCATCATCGCTTAAGGATGCGGTATGGATGTCCTTCCAGGTCACCTTAACCGTTCCTTTCGCTTGATCGATATCCGCCCATACCTGGGACGAATCCAGTTTGTCGCCCCGAATGAGCCGCACATTCTCCAGCTTCATCGGATCAAACTGGAACTCGATATGTCCGCTGCGGATCCGGGACGTGTTGACGCCGCCGATATCCAGCGTATAGCTGTTCCCCAAGTATACGGTGTCCGGCGTATCATACACGATCTTTGCTGCGTCTGCGCCTGTATTGATCGTGAAATGCCACTCCTTGGTCGTCTGATTCCCGGAGAGGTCGCGGACGGTCACCTTCGCTTGATGGATGCCGTCTGCAAGCGGAACGCTTGGCGTATAGTGGATTCTTCCTTCCGGCGGATACAGCGTATGCTGCACAAGCACGCCGTCTACATAGAAGCGAATCCGGTCCGGATCGATTAGCGTCGTTCCCGGATGCTTCGAAGGATCATAGCCCGCATCCTCCGCATATACCGTGATCGTTGGCGTATTCTTCGTGATCTCTTCGCCGGCGGCAGGCGAGAAGCCCTTGAGAACCGGCGGTTCAATATCGTCGTTAGCCGGGCCGTACAATGCCCGGATTTCGTCCACGTAGATCGCTCCGGCATCCTTCTTGTCCGCCTTGGTCTCCATATAACGGACAGGCATGTCCATGACGAGCGGAAGCGTTCTTCCCTTCGGCACGTCAGCCTCAAGGTACTTCCAGCCAACAAAATTCACGCCGTCGCTCTCATCGGTAAAATTCAACGGGATATTTCCCTTAGCGTCCCGAAGCTGAGCCCGGAGCCAATGCCCCTTGCCGTCGCCGTACACCCACATGCTGATCTTCTCGGGATAGCCCGGAATTTCGATATTGTCTGCCGCGCTGTTCGTCTGCAGATATGCACCGGAAGTCCCCGTCATGCCGGTAAAATCATACTCCAGCTTCAACGCGCCGCTGCCGGATCGGACATAGGTATCGTCCGTCTCGACCGATACCCGGGTCGACTTAAACTGCGCGCCCGCGCTTTCCTTATACCGGCCAAGGCCATTCTCGAAATCCTCCAGCATAACCGGCGGGAGCCCGACGTTCACATCGATGGAGGTCTCCACGCTGCCGTATTTAACATAGATCTTGCCGCTCACATTCTGTTTATCGGCAGCCGTAAACGTGCCGGTGCCGTCAATGGTTCCGATATCGCCTTCGACGCGCCACTCAAAGCGGCTGTTGTCGGCCTGAATGACCTGACCGTTACGGAGGGCCGTGACGGTTAATGTATTCGTGGAGCCGGACGGGAAGGTCATCACCTCATCCCGGAAGGATAGCTCCGTTATTTGATCAACGACTTCCAGCTTCGCACTGCCCCTCAGCGATCCCGATTGAACGGCTATTTCCGTCTCTCCCGGCTGGCTGCCCGCTGTGAATCTGCCATTGGCGTCGAAACTCCCGAATGCAGAATCGGCCTGCCATACTGGCGTGCCCGGCATCGCCGCGGGATGAAGGTTCGCGTCAACAGCCGCTGCCGTAAATACCGCCGACGATCCCGTCAGCACCCGTGCAAGGTTCGGCGATACGACAAGCTTCTCCGCTTGTCCTTCCGGCGCCTTGTTCACGAGCAGAATGCCGTTCGCGGTTTTGCGTTCTCCGCCGTCCGAAGGGGAGTTCAGCACCTTGCGTCCGGTCTCTCCCGGCAGGCGGGCGACGAAGGTTGCCGAGCCGCCGCCATCCAGATTGAGCGCGTTAACAACGCCAAGTTCCTGCAGCATCTCGCCGAGCTGGATGTAATTGACGCCTTCGCTGAAGCCCGGCTGGCGGCCGTCCACTTCGAACAGAACGACAGAGCCGTCCGCCTTCGTGCCAACCACCGTTCTCGGGTGAATGGCCGGATCCGCATGCTGCTGCACGATGCCATCCTTGACCAGCATCACCGTGCCGCCGATGGCCATCGTCACGTCCTTCCAGGCGTCCTCCAGCTCGAACCGGGCGGTCACTTCATCGCCGGGCTGAAGATTCGCGAGTTTGGCCCGCTGTTGGCCCGAAGCCGACAGAACGGCCTGATTCGGTCCGATTGGCGAATTCCCCCGGTCCTTGTGAACGGATGCGACCTTCATGACCAGGGTTTCACCGCTTGCAGCCCGCCCGCTGACGATATCCAGAACAACCTCATCGCCCAGGCTGTTCGTCATCGTCGTCTTGTTGAATTTTTCGGTATACAGCACAAGTGCGTCCGTCCCTCTCAGACGGTTGATGGACGTTATGCCAGTATCGGTCCCGCCAATCCGGACCGTCTTCGTTAATTTGGGGCTCCCGTACAAGGTTGTCCCGTCCTGCCGGATGCCGAAAGCATTCCTGCCGTTCGGCGGGTCGGTCAGAAGCTCTCCGTCTCCCATGAACAACCCCAGCGGGATGCCCGTCGACATATCGTAGAAATCCCCGTTGACGGCGGCAATCACCCGGTTGCCTTCCTTGTCGGCATCGGCTGCCATTTTGCTCACGCCCTGCATGCCGTATACCTTGCCGTCGGTTAGTCCGGGCTGGAGCTCAAGCTGTCCTTGCACCGGATCGAATTCCACCATATGAACCTTCTGCTCCCCGCTCCCCTTATGCATGTTCATCCAAGTATATGTAGCGCCCGGTCCAATCTCCATTTGCCGCATATCAATAAGGCCGGATGGGGCAGCTGCTGCCGCCGGCTCCGACGCTTGAAGCGCACCGGCGGGAAACAGCAGGGAAAGGAACATCACACCGCTCAGCAGTGAAGATATTCTTTTCTTCCTTCGAAACATATCATCAATTCCTCCTTCGTTCTTGTAGGGGTGCTTCCTCATGCTTGAAGGCCGCCCGAATAACGGGCTTGCATACGGAAGTATAACGGCGACTTGTTAAGCCCACCTCCTTTCTCTGTAAATCCGAAGTTAACTCTCTTAAAAACTTGAAAGAGGCGTTTGCGCCAAGCTAGCGGAATCCTCTTTCTCTAATCATATTGAAATTTAATTTCAAAATACAATATATTTTATAAAATAAAATTTTATTATTTGTGCAGGAATTTCTGCCCTCATGCCGTAATCGCGTAAATTGTAGAATCATGGAAAGGAGTTACGTCGGGGCGGGTTGCCGTCATTCGACGCCTTTCGCTCCCCTCTGCCTCTACACGATCCGATCAGACACAAAAAAACAACCGCTGCCACGAAAGGCTGCGGTTGTTCTTAAAGTTGCGCAAGGCTCGTTACTTCTTCGTTACATTGCCGTTGGCATCGATCTTCGCATTATAGGAAAGCTTGTTCAGCTTCGCGATGATCTCCTTGTTGTACTTCTTGTCCATCAGGTTCGGCTGGCCCTGGAGAATCTTCACCGGGGTGATCCGGCTCGTAATCTTGGAGCCCTGAATTTCAAAATGGACCATCATGGACAGGAGCGTCTTGTCTCCGCCGCGCGTGGAGCGGTTGAAGACAAAATTGCCGAGCGAATAGTAAATCGGCTTGTTCTTGTAATACTCAATTCCCATGAGCGTGTGGCTGTGCGAACCGACGATGATGTCCGCTCCCGCGTCAATCATTTTCTTCGCCATGCTCCGGGCGTAATCATCAGGGTAATCGGCGAATTCCTGGTTCCAATGAATATAAACGATCGTAAAGTCATTCGCCTTCGCCGACTTTTTGATCTGGCTGAGCATCGGCTCCATCGTATAAGCGGATGCGGCCCCCGGATGGTTCTTGCCGGCGATCCAGGAGTTGTCCGACAGCACGCGGCTGACGCCTAACACGGCGATCTTCTTCCCTTTGACCGTCTGTACATACGGCTTGAACGCTTCGTCGATGTTGCGGCCTGCGCCGGTATACCCGATCTTCTGGCGTTTCAGATGGGTGATGGTGTCCAGCATCGCCTGCTGGCCATAGTCCAGAATGTGGTTATTGGCCAGCGTTACGCCGTCGATCCCTGCGTATACGAGGCCTTTCAGCGTATCCGGCTTGGAGCGGAAAGCAAAGGTTTTGTTCGCGGCCTTGCCGCGGACGGACACCGGCGTTTCAAGGTTGGCGAAGGCCATGTCCGCTTTTTTCAAAATAGGAGCCACCTTCTTGAACGGATACAGATTCCCGTAACGTTCGATCTGGTTCCCCACATATCCGTCCAGCAAAATATCCCCGACAAAAACGAGATCGATCGGCTCGTTCTTGGAAGCATTCGTCTTGGTTGCTGCACTCGTCTTGCTCGTGGCCGTCCCGGTCCCGCCAGCCGACGCGGCGGATACGATGGAAAAAGGGAGCAGCATTGCGCATACCAGAATGAGGGCGATTAATTTCTTCATCTAAGCTGCCGCCTTTCTATGAAATCCTATGAAGCCATTTCTTCACCGGAGTATTCTATCATAAATTGATAGAAAAGGGTAATTCTATTAATTCATCCAATTAATAGAACGATCTCCCTCCAATGAATGCCATTCTGTATAAGTTGAACAAATGAATGTATATTAGGGCAAGTACGTAAAATGTTCCTACAATCGCTGTTGGTTTCAGATTTCATGATTTAATAGAACTTATTACGGTAGAAATCTGAAACCAAAGGCGACCGTTCCACTTCTTCGGAATCATTTTACTCCCTCGCCTGCATCGTTTTCTTAATTGCAACTTATATCTTTAATATTTCATAGATTTAGACTGAATTCGCGGGCAAAAAGTTTCAATTCGGAAGAGAAATATTGAAAGTGAAATCAATTGCTTATATATTTAAACATATCGTAATCAAAATGATACATTCGATTTCGTTTTGTTGTCATTTAAGCTGTTATGCATTACATATTCATAAAAAAAAAGAAGGAGCTGATCGCAATGGATGTTCATTCCGAAGGGGCCTACGCCTCGCTCCCGATCGACGAAACGGACCGCAAAATCATCTCCATCCTCGGCAAGCACGGCCGAATCTCATACACGGATCTGGGCAAGGAGGTCGGGCTGTCCCGCGTAGCGGTGCAGGCAAGGGTCACCGCCCTGATGGACAGCGGCGTGATCGAGCGGTTTGCGGCGGTAATCAATCCGGAGAAGGTCGGAATCGCGGTATCCGCCTTTTTTAACGTGGAGGTTGAGCCGAAGCATCTGCAGCAGGTGGCGGACGCTTTGGAGAACGAGCCACACGTCACAAGCCTGTACCATATGACAGGGCCGAGCAAGCTGCATATGCACGGGCTGTTTACGGACCATAAACAGATGGAAATGTTTTTAAATGAGAAGCTGTATCCGCTGCCGGGCATTACGAGCGTAGATACGCAGATCCTCATCAAGCGTTATAAAAGCCGGATGGGCATCAGACTCTGATGCCGTGTGTTTATCTTTACGAAAGAAAGGACTTATATCGTGAGCTCTAACAACCGCAGCAATCCCTACATCGAATTGACCATCGGCATGTTCCGAACCGGAATCCTTGGTTATGGCGGCGGACCTTCGGTCATCCCCCTCATCCGCCACGAGGCGGTCGTCCGGTATCACTGGATGAACGATGACGAGTTCGGCGAAGTGCTGGCCCTTGCCAATGCGCTCCCCGGTCCCATCGCCACGAAGATGGCAGCCTATCTCGGCTACCGGGAAAAGGGCGTGCTCGGCGCCATCATTGCCGTGATCGCCCACATTTTCCCAACCTGTATTGCCATGGTTGCGCTGCTTTCGGCCGTGACATTTCTCAGCAGCTCCAAAATCGTTGCCGGGATGATTGCCGGCGTAACGCCGGTCATTGCCGTCATGCTGGGCACGATGGCTTACGAATTCGGGGAGAAGGCCGTCAAGGGACTTGGCATTTATGTCGGCATTGGCCTGTTTGTGATCTCGTTTCTGCTGCTGGAGACGGTCCAGCTTCACCCCGCCATCGTGATCGTCCTGTTCCTGGCTTACGGTACCGTACATTTCAAAGTCGTGGCTAAGCTTAAGAAGCAGCGCGGGGATAAGGAGGGATCGGCCTGATGGAAGACTGGCTTCAGCTATTGATCAGCTTCTTCATCTCCAACGTGCTCGGATACGGCGGCGGCCCCGCTTCCATCCCGCTGATGTATAAGGAAATCGTCACGCATCACGGTTGGCTGAGCGATCCGGATTTCTCGAATATGCTGGCGCTCGGCAACGCGCTGCCGGGGCCGATCGCCACCAAAATCGCCGCTTTCGTCGGCTATGGCGTCTCCGGCTGGGTAGGCATGGTGATCGCCCTCGCAGCTACCGTCATCCCGTCCGCCGCCGCTTTAATCTGGCTGCTGAACCTGCTTCAGAAGTACCGCACGTCCCCGGTCGTCAAAGGCATGACGCTTCTCGTCCAGCCGGTCATCGCGATCATGATGCTGACCTTGACCTGGCAGATGGGCAAAAGCTCGGTCATCTCCATCGGGCTTCTGCAATCCCTGGGCATCGCGGCCGCCGCCTTCTGGGCGATGAATATCCGCAAGATTCACCCGGCGATCGTCATCGTAGCCGCGTTCGCTTACGGCGGACTGGTGCTGTCGCAGGTGGTGTGAGCGAGCAGCTAGAAAGGCATCCCATCTTTGGGGATGCCTTCAGGCTGTCGAGAAAGTCTCGACAGCTATTTTCTTGTGAATTTAATTCAACACGACACCGCGTTAATGTTGTATAATGGTATTAAATAAACCGT
>NZ_JAGGKI010000016.1 GCF_017873605.1 Paenibacillus lactis | reverse complement strand
CTCATTTTTTTTGACACCCTCTCGTCTGCTTTGTTTCATTATCGTTTTATCACTAAGGGGTGTCCACTTTTTATTCTAGCTGCAAAAAGGGACTTAGTGCGGGCCAAAAGGAGCTCAAGCGCGGAGCAAGTCCCCAAAAGGGACTTAGTGCGGGCCAAAAGGAGCTCCAGGAGCGGAGCAAGTCCCTAAAAGGGACTTGTGTGAGCCAAAGGGAGCTCCAAGCGCGGAGCAAGTCCCTAAAAGGGACTTGTGCGAGCCAAAAGGAGCTCCAAGCGCGGAGCAAGTCCCTAAAAGGGACTTGTGTGAGCCAAAGGGAGCTCAAGCGCGGAGCAAGTCCCCAAAAGGGACTTAGTGCGGGCCAAAAGGAGCTCCAGGAGCGGAGCAAGTCCCCAAAAGGGACTTACTTGTGCGAGCCAAAAGGAGCTCCGGGAGCGCAGCAAGTCCCAATAAGGGACTTGCTTAAGTATGGGGAGGTAATTCAATGTATATCAGAACTGCAGTTGAAGCCGATGCAGAAGGCATCGCAAGCGTGCATGTGAACAGCTGGAAGACGACATACCGGGGGATTGTTGAAGACGCGTATCTGAATTCGCTGTCGGTCTCGGAAAGGGAGGAGAGATGGCGCTGGAAAATCGGCAACCTTCGGGATGACGAGGAGCTCTTGGTTGTTGCCGATGATCAGGGAACCATCTACGGCTTCCTGACGTATGGGAGGGAGCGTGAGGACAAGCTGCCGCATGAAGGCGAGGTCTATGCGGTCTATTTACTGAAGGAGATTCAAGGTCAGGGATGGGGGAGACGACTGTTCGCAAGAATGAAGGAATTTTTGCGCTCCAAAGGATTTACTTCCTTGATGGTATGGGTTCTTGAGGGAAATTCTGCTTTGGCATTCTATCAGCGTATGGGCGGGCGTGAAATCAAGCGGAAGGAGATCGAAATTGGCGGAAAGACGTATACGGAATTTGCTTTAAAATGGGATTCTATCGAGCAGCTACCGTAAGGGAAGGTCTGACCCGATGTCGGAGTGTTTACATCTAAGCATGGATGCAATAAGATAGATGATATACCCCACGGGGTAATGAGTTGAAAGATACGTCAATATGCTCCTTGGATCGAGTCATCTAGCGCCGAGTGAGCGCTTTATCCATGGAACGGTCAACTAACGATTCTCTATTCACGGCCACTCTTTTCATTTTCACGGATACACTCTACACGGTCATTGCACGGTCATTTTCACGGTCACTCTTTTCATGGTACTTTTTTCACGGTTACTCTTTTCATGATTACTCTTAATTGGTTACTCTAAAATGGGTCACTTTGATCAATTACTGCCCTTCATAAATGGTTGCTGTATATAAAAAGTTCCTCTACATAAATGATTTGCCCTACGCAACAGCTATCATCTCAGAACATTGCAAGGAGGTTCCCCAGTGACTGTCATTCCGATTGGCCCGTTTATGATCCGGGCGGATATTGCCGTATTCCTGATCGTTGCCATGGCAGGGTATATGACGCTCCGCGTCCGGTTACATCGTCTTGAGCATAGGGATTGGCTGCTTGACACTTACGTTTATTCGCTGCTGATCGGCTTCGCCGTATGGAAATTCGGTATGCTCATTTGGGACCCGGTGCGTACGCTCCGCCACCCCTTGTCTCTAATTTATATGACCGGCGGAGTGCGCGGAATAGGGCTTGGGAGCCTTGCAGCCGGCATCTACGTCCTCGTTCGGTGGAATAAGATGAGATCACTGGGGTCGCTGTTAATCAAGTCCTTCCTCATGGCCGCACTGGCTGGCGGCTTTGTTTATATACTGCTCGATGGGCTGATCACGGACCGTCCGATCGGGGCCGGGCAGCTACTGGTGATGCTTCTGCTTATCGTTCTGTTGAGCTCCGCCTGGTTGAAATTTGATACTCCCTTACCGCAATGGTTGACATTCGGTCTAGGCAGGAACGGAGCGGTTATGCTTGTGATCGGATCTTTGCTTGTGTGGGCGGTATATAATCACCTGAACAACTCCGGCAACGGCTCGACGGGTGACCGTCCTGCACTAACGGACGATGCCGATGGAATCGCCAAAGGCCTCAAGCCGGGGAAACGTGCGCCTGATTTTGCGTTGCGGACAGTAGACGGACAGGAGGTCCGGCTGTCGGATTACCGCGGCCGTACGGTCCTCCTTAATTTCTGGGCTTCCTGGTGCCCGCCGTGTAAAGCGGAAATGCCCTACATGGAGGATTTTTATAATCGGCATAAAGCAGAAGACGTCGTTATTCTAGCCGTAAATATGACGCATCTTGAAGGCAGCATGGAGGACGCTGCATCCTTCGTGGACTCGAATGGTCTCACATTTCCCGTGTTGTATGATCGAGACGGAACGGTAACCGGAACGTACGAGATCACTGCTTATCCGACAACCTATGTGCTGACGCCGAACGGCGTTGTTTCGGGGAGGTACCAAGGAGCCATAAACGAGGAGCTCATGGTCAAGGCTTACCGGCGTGCAAGCGGGTCTTGAACCGAGGGGCAAATCGCGGATTTTTAACGTCCAGGACACCTATCACTGCCGCACACTCTCCAGGAAGAATATAATACACAAACGCTGGGGAGGGGGAAAGTCGAGTGCAGCAAATACCGGTTTCGGCTGATGTATGCCGGGGATACATTGGTAAACAAGTATGCGCGGTCCTGTATGACGGAACTGAAGTTGTAGGCACGATCCGAGGCGTTCATGATCACGGACTTGAGCTTGAGTATGCCTCGAATCCTTCAGCTTCGATTTTGTCTGTAAAAGGGAAAAAAGGAAAGAAAGCTGCGAAATCCAAGAAGGCTGGCGCACAAACGTCTGCGTTTGGGCCGTGGGGTTACGGCGGCTACGGCTATGGCTTCGGCAACGTTCTTGCATGGGAAGCGATAGCCCTGTTGTTCCTGATCCCGTTTTTGTTCATCTAGCAGGCTGCAGCAGGAGTTCGGTTGGAAAAATAATGATCTCCTAAACAACGGAGATGGAAGAAGACGGGGCGTAAGCGCGGCTTGCCCTGTCTTCTTTCGTATCCCGGCGAAAGATCACCGGCCATGCGATGAACGGTTGATTCGTTGATTGGCGTGCTGTACATAAGCTTGGCCTACCATCCAGGCCGAAAGAATGAATGCTACCAGGAAGAAGAATGCTGCCCCAATGGGAAGTGCCGACCACTCGAACAGCGTGTAACCGAGAAGCGTTTGCCATCCGATTGCCATGAGGCCGAGCAGGTAGGAAATTCCGGTCAGATGGATAACGATGAGCCTTGATGCCGGATTGAGTGTAATCATGGACAGCCATGCTGCAAACGGAACGACCTGCAGGGCGTGAAACCCGAATCCGTGGAGCCAGATAATATTGCCGCCTGCTCCGGTGAAGCGTCCGGTGTTGACGGAGATCCAGATTCCTGCAGCAAACGAGATGATGACGGCGATCATGGCATAGCGTATGCCGAGCACGATTTCCGGATTGGCGTTGAGCACCCGTCTGCGAAAATATTGAACGGCGATGATGACATAAAAGAGGACAAGCAGCAGCGCAACCAGTACGAATATATTGGAAACGGCCTCATCGAAGACCGTCCCGTTCCGAACGAACCGGGGATCGACGCCCCTGAAGTTTTGAACGGTTTCCGCGAAATAGGAATACAGCGCGAGCACAATATAACTCCAGCGAAACCAAGCCTTGGACCTGGTTCCCATACCCGAGAAAGGGAGGATCGCTGCGGTCGAGAACAGAAATATCCCGAGCGCGGCATTAAACGAGAATGCTTTTCCAATATTCCCCTCCGGTGCGACCGGTCCCCCGTATATCAGTACCCAGATCCCGCATATCCCCGCCAGCAGAAATCCGAGCAGTCCTGCGACGATCAACGATTTTTCCTGTTTAAAAATATCTGCAATATGCGTCGGCCCTTCTTGAATCCTTTGATTCATGTTCAGCAACACCCTCTCCATTAGACTTTCTCAAATTTACAAGAGAAGAGACCTGTTCTTTAACCGTCCGGAGAGGGATGTTCTGCCGTTCGCAGGGCGGATTTCATCCCCGACTTTGGATGGGGAGCTCCTTGATCAACTAAACCGGCAGGCTCTAACGCACAAGCAATAGCAGGATGTACCCGGGCCACATCACATCCTAGGACTTGAGGCTGTAACGTCATAGGCAGTTAGCAGAGAACCTTTCCTAGGGCACGATTTTTCGCATAGGATTAAGGACATGCGTAGGGGAATAGCAGAAGGAGGCCCTAGCGGCTAGGACCGAGTTTCCTAGATTTGAAAATGGTATAATTGGCCCCTTTGTTTTATTGCCCATCCCCTGATTTCAGACTAAAATTGAAAAATGTGGTTAATCGTTTGGGGAATCGGTTAATGGTTGATGGGGGTATCCCGCGGGTTCCAATCATGCCGGTAGAATAGGAACACCAAACTTGAATGAAATGACAGACAGAAGGGGCGTTATATCGTTTATGTCCAATCGAATTTTGATTACACCCGAACAGCTGGAGCAGGTCTCAACCCAGTTCGCGCAGTCCGGACAACAGAGTCGGGAGATTGTCGATCGTCTATCGCGAAGCATTCTTGAGATGGAGAGCCAGTGGGAAGGAATGACCCGGGAACGGTTCTACGGGGATTATCAACAGGCTAGAGCTACCATGAATAAATATCTCGAATGCCTTCAGACGATCTCTTCGGATCTGAAGCAAATCTCGGTGAAGTTCCGGACAACGGACGAAATGATCAACGGAGCGGGAGCTGTTCCTGCTGGAGGAGTTGGAGCAGGAATCCTGGCAGGCACAGCAGGGGCAGCCGGGGCCGCAGCGTTAGCGGGATCGGCAGGATCTGGAGCTCTCGGCATGACGGCAGCTGCGAACAGCAAACCGGCAGGCGTCCAGACTGCCAGTGCAGAGGACTTACTGGATAAGGCGCTCAAAGGCGTAGAGGCGGAAGGCAGCGTCGTTAAAAATGAAGAGAATGGTCTGTATACCAAAGCGATTACCGGCAGCGCAAGCGCGAATTTAACCGAAGGCGCAAGTGCCAGCGGCGCCGTGGTGGAAGCCGGTTATGAGAACGATTACGTGCAAGGCTCCGTCAGCCTGGTGAAGGGCGAGCTGGAGGCATCGGTGAAGGACGGCACGCTGAGTCTAGGTGCCGAAGCAACGCTGAACAAATACGAAGGCGGGTTCAAAATTCCGCTGCCTTTCACGGACAGAGAGCTCCATATCGGCGGGTCCGCTTCGCTCGGTACGGTCGGAGCGTCGGCAGAGGTCGGGAAAAGCGGCTTGAAATTCCATATACCGCTGGGTCCGGGAGCCAGCCTCGTCGGAGTCGGGGGTTCCATATCCGTCAAGTAAGGGAGGAGTGCCGTACAATGAGCGGTAAACAGCAGCGTTTTAAATACATAATGATCGTCATTGCCATTGTCGGCATATTGGGCACGGTGATTCCGAACCTGCTCGAGACCGATTATGCGGCAGCAGAGAAAGCCGTAATCTGTATTTCCTATCTCCTAGGAGTTCCTCTTGTCGTATTTGTCGTATATAAAATAGGCAGTAGATTAATGAAGGGTTGATGATCATGGAAACGCAAATGGATCAGCGAATGAATCAAGAGCATCAGGGGCAAGGAGAGAAACATTTGCTTCCGATCGGATCGGTTGTCAAATTCAAAGATTGGGATCAGACGCTGATGATTTACGGAAGAATGCAGAACGACTCGAAGACGCTGAAGCGTTGGGATTATGTTGCCTGCTTCTACCCGCATGGCAATCTGACGAAGGATTCCAATATCTTTTTTAACCATAAGGATATTTCCGAAGTCGTCTTTACGGGCTATATCAATGATGAGGAAATTGCCTTCCGGGACGCTTTGCTGGAGGGGATCGAGAAGGCGGACCAAGCTGCTGCAGCTGCGGCGGCGGGGCAGGATAAATAAGAATCGAATCGGCCCGACGAAGAGCTGTCTGTGCGCATAAAGGATGCGTGCGGGCAGCTTTTTCTATTTTTTTTAAAGCTCCGTTTTTATAAGTTGCGTCTTTTTATAAAGCGGCTGTTCCGCATATTCGGATTGATTTTTGAATGGGTGCTGAATGTTGACTTAGGGGGCAGGTGGATTAGGCAGGTGTGGATTTGGGTTTATTGCTTTTTCAGAAAATTTCACAAAAAAACAAAACAAGAATCTTTGTTTATTTTTGAAAACAAACTATTCAAAAACAAACAAACATGATAAGATGAGGGCAAATACAAAGCAATCGAAGACATGAATCGGAGGGGAAGTTTTCATGGTACAGAGCTTATGGGAACATTCGAAGGCGCAGCAGGCGCAGAATACGCGTGAGGAGCTTGTTTACCGCTCGAATCTGATCGGCGCCGACCGCCGTGTCTGTAATTGGGGCGGTGGTAACACGTCAAGCAAAACAACGATTAAGGATTTCCGCGGCAAAGACGTTGAAGTTATGTATGTCAAGGGAAGCGGTTCCGACCTTGCCACGATGAAAGCGGGCAATTTCACAGGTCTGCGAATGGAAGACATCCGGCCGCTGTTTGAACGCGAGTCGATGACGGATGAAGAAATGGTCGCATATCTTGGTCACTGCATGGTCGATGCCAAGGACCCTCGGCCTTCCATCGAAACGCTGCTGCATGCTTTCCTTCCGTTTCCGCATGTGGATCATACCCATCCGGACGCCATTATCAGCTTGTGCTGCGCACATAACGGCAAAGAAATCGCGCAGGAAATTTTCGGAGACCGGTTTGTGTGGGTGCCGTATGTACGTCCTGGCTTCACCCTCTCCAAGATGATTGCCGAGGGCGTGCTCGCCAATCCGAAAGCCGAGCTCGTATTGATGGAGAAGCACGGCCTCGTTACCTGGGGAGATACATCCGAAGCATGCTACGCCCAAACAATACGGATTATAAGCGAGGCGGAGGCGTATATCGAGGCGCGGATCGATGACAGCAAGCTGTTCGGCGGACGGAAGTTTGCTCCTCTGCCTCAGGACGTCCGCAGACGCATTGCCGGCGAGATCATGCCAGCTATTCGCGGCGCGGTGAGCGACAGCAAGAAGATGATCCTGACCTTCGACGACCAGGATGATGTGCTGGATTTCGTATGCGGCAGCGATTCGCCGAAGCTGTCTCAGGTCGGTGCAGCTTGTCCCGATCATCTGGTTCATACGAAGGTGGTTCCGCTCTTTATCGATTGGACGCCGGATGCGGATGACGCCCAAGGGCTGCAAGAGAAGCTTGTAGCTGGAATTGCGGCGTACAAGGAGCAGTATCAGGCTTATTTTGAACGGAACCGGCACGAAGGGGACGTCATGTTCGAAGCCGCCCCACGCGTTATCCTCATCCCGGGGCTCGGCATGATTAATACCGGCAAGAGCTGGGCGATGTCCCAGGTCAGCGGCGCGCTTTACCACCGTGCCATTGCGGTGATGCGCGGGGCGACAGCGCTGGGTGAATTCGTCTCCCTGAGCGAAAATGAATCCTACAACGTGGAATATTGGCCGCTGGAGCTTTACAAGCTGACCCTTGCTCCGGCCGAGGCGGAATTCTCCCGGCAAGTGGCATTCATTACCGGCGGTGCCGGCGGCATCGGCAGCGCAGCGGCTCGCAGGCTCGTCGCCGAGGGGGCGCATGTCGTGCTGGCCGATTTGAATCTGGAAGGCGCGCAGAAGGTTGCGGAAGAGATTAATGCGGCATACGGCGATGGCCGTGCCATTGCCGTAAAAATGGACGTAACCGACGAATCCGCGGTGCAGCAGGCCTATCATGAAACTTCCTTGACGTACGGCGGTGTGGATATCATCGTGAACAATGCAGGTCTTGCGACATCAAGTCCGCTCGATGAGACGTCGTTGAAGGAATGGAACCTGAATATGAATGTACTTGGGACCGGATATTTCCTCGTAGCCAGAGAGGCCTTCAAGCTTATGAAGGTACAAGGCATCGGAGGCAGCATGGTGTTCATCGGCTCCAAGAACTCCATCTATGCCGGCAAGAACGTGACTGCCTACAGCTCCGCGAAAGCGCTGGAGGCGCACTTGGCACGCTGCATCGCGGCCGAGGGCGGAGAGTACGGCATCCGGGTAAATACCATTTTGCCGGATGCCATCCTGCAGGGCTCGGCGATCTGGAACTCGAACTGGAGAAACGAGCGGGCGGCCGCTTACGGCATCGAGCCGGATCAGCTCGAGGAGCATTACCGCAAGCGCACCACGCTGCTGGTTAATATTTATCCGCAGGACATCGCTGAAGGCATCGCCTTCTTCGCTTCGTCGAAATCCTTAAAGACTACCGGATGCATGCTGACGATCGATGGCGGGGTTCCTGCCGCATTTACTCGCTGATCAGACAGAAGGCAACAAGCTGGACTCCTTGGTGAAGCATCCAGGCCGTTCAGGCACGGCCATGAAAGGAAGCAGGGGCTTGTCCCCTGCTGACCTTATCTTTTTATGAGGCGGGAGGTACCAAGATGAGGCAGGATATTGCACGGAATTATGAAGAGGCGAAGAAGCAGTACGCATCCCACGGCATCGATGTGGACCAGGCGCTTGCCGAGCTCTCGGACATCAAAATATCCATTCACTGCTGGCAGGGAGACGATGTGCGCGGCTTTTTGTTCCGCGACCAGGAATTGTCGGGCGGCATCTCCGTTACGGGCGAGTATCCGGGCGCCGCAAGCACGCCGGAAGAGCTGCGGGCCGATCTGACCAAGGCGATGTCCATGATACCGGGGACGCACAAGGTCAATTTGCACGCCATTTATGCGGACACGGATGAAAGCGTTGACTTGGATCAATTGGAGCCCAGACATTTTCAAAAATGGGTGGATTGGGCGAAGGAACAGGGCATCGGTCTGGACTTTAACCCAACGTGCTTCTCCCACGACAAGTCCAAGGACGGCTTTACGCTAAGTCACCCGGATCCGGAAATCCGTCAATTCTGGATTGACCATTGCAAGGCTTCCCGGCGGATCGGCGCCTATTTCGGCGAGCAGCTGGGGCAGACCTGCGTCACGAACATCTGGGTTCCGGACGGTTACAAGGATGTTCCGGTTGATAGGATGGCTCCAAGACAGCGGCTCAAGGATGCGCTGGACGAGATTTTCGCCGAAGAGCTGAATCCGGCCTGGAATCTGGATGCGGTGGAGAGCAAGCTGTTCGGTATCGGCTCAGAGGCGTATGTCGTCGGATCCCATGAGTTTTACATGGGGTACGGAATGCGCAATAACAAGCTGATCTGCCTGGATGCAGGCCATTTCCACCCGACGGAAGGAATCGCCGGGAAGCTGTCATCTTTAGCGCTGTTCACGGACGGCATTCTGCTTCATGTTAGCCGCCCGATGCGCTGGGACAGCGATCATGTCGTCATTATGGACGACGAGCTGCTGGAGATTGGAAGAGAGCTCGTGCGGAATCATTTGCTGCCAACGACGCATATCGGCTTGGATTTCTTCGATGGAAGCATCAATCGAATTGCTGCCTGGGTGATCGGAACGCGCAATACGATCAAAGCGCTGCTGAGAGCAAAGCTGGAGCCGACCGAGAAGCTGAAGCAGGCGGAGCTGGATGGCGATTACACCACACGCCTGGCTTTAATGGAAGAGTTCAAATCGTATCCGTTCGGAGCCGTCTGGGATTATTACTGCGAGAAGATGGGCGTACCTGTTCGGGAGGAATGGCTTGCCGAAGTCAAGCGTTATGAGCAGGATGTGCTGCTGAAGCGATAAAGGGATGCGGCATGCTGCAGTGAAATCAGTATAATTAAACAGCTATGGACCGAAATAGTGATAGCGTTCTCAAGAAAAAGTCTACAACGGGACCAGAAGGAGGCTTGGGATAGGTGAGCGTTCTTGCGTTTGACTTAGGAGCAAGCAGCGGCAGAGCGATGCTCGGGCGGCTGAATAGCCGGACCATCGAAATGAAGGAGATCCACCGGTTTCCGAATGATCCGGTTCGCGTCGGTGACCGGTTTCAGTGGGATATTCTAAGGCTTTATCACGAGATTAAGCAGGGACTGCTCCGGGCAAAAGGGGAACAGGAACTGCCTGCCAGCATCGGCGTCGATTCATGGGCGGTCGACTTCGGCCTCCTTGATGCCCGGGGCGAGCTGCTCATGAACCCTTACCACTATCGGGATCCGGCCACGGAAGGGGTCATGGAGCGGGTGTTCCGCGAAATCCCGCCTGCCGAGATCTTCAGCCGGACAGGAATTCAATTTCTCCCGTTCAATTCCATTTACCAGCTCGTTTCCATTCAGCAGTTAAGGCCATTTCTGCTTCAGGAAGCCGGCAGCTTCCTGATGATTCCCGATCTCCTCCGGTATTTCCTTACCGGAGAGATGGTCAGCGAGTTTACGAACGCCACGACGACCCAGCTGTATAATCCCGTAGCCCGCGGATGGGACGACGAATTACTCAGGAAGCTGCACCTGCCTTCAAACATCTTTCAATCCGTGCTTCAGCCGGGGACGATGGCCGGCAAGCTGCGCGAATCCGTAACCGGCGAGCTCGGGCTTCCTTCGATACCGGTCTACGCGGTTGCGGAGCATGATACCGCCTCTGCCGTCGCAGCCGTTCCGGCGCTGGAACGTTCCTTCGCGTATCTGAGCTGCGGAACCTGGTCCCTGATGGGGACGGAGGTTGAGAGACCGGTCCTGACCGAAAGGGCAAGGGAGCTGAACTTTACGAACGAAGGGGGCGTCTACGGCACATTCCGCCTGCTCAAAAATATCATGGGGCTGTGGATTTTGCAGGAAGCGAAGCGTTCTTGGGAGCTCGAGGGCGTATTGTACTCGTATTCCGAATTGGTTATGATGGCAGAAGCGGAGCCTGCATTCGCCTGCTTTATCGATCCGGACGACCCGGTGTTTCTGCCGGCCGGAGACATGCCGAAACGGATCAGGGAATATGCGGCTCGAACCAACCAGAAGCCGCCGCAAACCCCAGGCGCAATCGTACGATGCATTATGGAGAGTTTGGCGCTGCGTTACCGGCAGGTGCTGGAATTGACCGAGGCGCTGTCCGGTCAAGCCTTCAAGGGGCTGCATATGGTCGGCGGCGGCATTCACAACGAATCGTTGTGCCAGTGGACGGCGAATGCGATCGGCAAGCCGGTATGGGCCGGTCCTGCGGAAGGGAGCGCCGCCGGCAATATGGCGGTGCAATGGATTTCGCTTGGCGAGCTTTCGGATATTTGGGAGGCTCGTGCCGTAATTAGAGACTCCTTCGAGGTTCGCGTATATGAGCCTGCGGATGTCCCGTTATGGGAAGAAGCCTACGGTTTGTTCAAGCAAAGAACCGGAGGGAACACAATACAACAATAGTAAGGATGAGGGCGGTTTCATGCTGGTTGCTGAACGATATGAGAAAATTGTACAGTTGGTCAACGAGAGAGGAAGCATCCGTGTTGCGGAACTTAGCCGGATATGCGGCGTGACGGAGGAGACGATTCGCCGGGATTTGGACCGGCTGGAGGAATCGGGACGCCTGCGCCGTTCGCACGGGGGCGCGGTCAGCGTGAAGGATCAACCGGAAATTCATCGGTCGCAACCGGAGGTGCCGTACGCGGAACGGGAAATTATGAATGCGGCGGAGAAGCAGCGGATCGCGGAGGAAGCGGTAACCTTGATTTCGCCGAACGACCGGATCCTGCTGGATGCGAGCTCGACCGCGTGGTATATGGCCCGGATTATTCCGGATATCCCGCTGACCGTGCTGACCAACTCCATCAAGGTGGCGGCTGAGCTTAGCGCCAAGGAGAAGGTGCAGGTCATCTCGACCGGCGGCATTTTGGCCCATCGTTCGCTGTCATTTGTAGGGCCGCTTGCGGAACGGTCGCTGGATGCGTATTACGTGGATAAAGCGTTTCTCTCCTGCAAAGGCGTTCATTTGGAACGGGGGCTCAGCGAATCCAACGAGCTTCAGGCCAGAATCAAGCATAAAATGATGGGCATGACCGATCAGGCCATTGTCTTGGCCGATGCCAGCAAATTCGGCGTTCAGGCTTTTACCCAGGTTGCCGATCTGTCGCAGGTGCACATGATCATCACGGACCGCCGGCTGCCGGATCACGAGGCAGAGCCCTATCAAGCGCTGGGCATCTCGTTTCGATCGGTTTAGTCTTGATCGGCTTGTTCCGTACGGCCCATGTCATACAGTCCCCCGCAAGGGGGGCTTTCTCGATCATTCGACTCGGCAGAGTCATTTTTTATACATCATAATGTGTGCTAAGCGGGGTGGAGGAAGTTGAAAATATCATTATTTGTCACATGCCTCAGCGACGCTTTGTTCCCGCGGGCGGCTGAGTCCATGACCCGGCTGCTGGCGAAATACGGCGTTAAGCTGGAATTTCCGGATATTCAGACCTGCTGCGGTCAACCGGCCTTTAACAGCGGGTATTGGGACGATGCGCGAACTTCTGCGCGCACCATACTCGATGCTTTTGAAGACAGCGATTTTGTGGTTGCCCCTTCGGGCTCGTGCACGTATATGATCCACCATTATTCGGAGCTGTTCAAGGGAGATGCCGAATACCTGGAGAAAGCGAAAGCGCTTCAATCCAAAGTCTATGAATTTTCGCAGTTCCTGGTCGACGTCATGGGCATCTCGGATGTAGGCGCTTATTTTCCGTATAAAGTTACGTATCATCCTTCCTGTCACGGCAGCCGCTTGTTAGGCATCAAGGATGAGCCGATTCGCCTCTTAAACGGCGTTAAGGGCTTAGAGCTGGTTCCGCTGCCCTATGCTGAAGATTGCTGCGGCTTCGGAGGCACCTTTGCCGTGAAGATGGCCGACATTTCCGGTGCGATGGTAACCGAGAAGAGCGACCACGTGCTGGAAACGGAAGCCGAAGTGCTTGTCGGCCTGGATATGGCCTGCCTGCTGAATATTGCAGGCAATCTGCGGCATCGGGGAGAAAAGGTTCGGGTGATGCATCTGGCGGAGCTGCTGTATGAGGGGGTGAGCGTCCATGAGCGCGGCTGAGAAAGGTCAGACGGTAAAGGAGCGTGCCCGCGATGCTTTAGGAAACGATTTTCTGCGCAGCGCGGTCCGGTTTACGACCGAGCGGCTCCGGCTAGGCAAGAAGCTGGCAGCGGAGGAGCATGGCAACTGGGACGATTGGCGTGAGCGTGGGCGGCAGATCCGACTGCATACGATCGCTCATCTGGATTACTACTTGAATGAGTTTGCGGAGAACGCCCGGGCGAACGGCGCTCATGTCCATTTTGCCGATACGGCCGAGGAAGCCGTTGCGATCTCTCTTGAAATCGCTAAGCATGCATCCGCGAAGTCGGTAGTGAAATCGAAGTCAATGGTTTCGGAGGAGCTGCATCTCAATCAGGCGCTCGATTCCATCGGCGTGGAGGCGATTGAAACAGACCTTGGAGAGTACATTATCCAGCTGGCGAATGAAACGCCTTCCCATATCATTATCCCGGCCATTCATAAAAATCGGCATCAAATCGCAGGACTGCTGTCCCGGGAAGCGGGAGAGGATTTGCCTGCGGACACGGCGGTATTGGCCGGCTTTGTCAGAACGAAGCTGCGCGAGAAGTTTTTGGCGGCGGATATCGGTATGACCGGCTGCAATTTCGCGATCGCGGAGACCGGTTCGATGGTGCTGTTCGAGAATGAAGGGAATGCAAGGATGGTCACGACCGTTCCGAAAACGCAGATCACCCTGATGGGGATGGAGCGGATCATTCCTTCCTGGTCAGACCTTGAAGTGATGGCGACATTGCTGCCAAGATCGGCGACGGGCCAGAAGCTGACCGTCTATATGTCGGGGATTACGGGACCGCGGAGGGAGCAGGATGCGGACGGACCGGATCAGATGCACATCATCATTATCGATAACGGCCGATCCCTTCAGCTGGGCGATCCGGAATTTCAGGAGCTGCTGAATTGCATCCGGTGCGGAGCCTGCCTGAATGCTTGTCCGGTATACCGGCATATTGGCGGTCATGCTTATGGCGGCACTTACAGCGGTCCGATCGGCGCCGTGCTGACGCCGGCATTGAAGAAGAACGTCGCGGAATGGGACGATATCGCCAATGCTTCAAGTCTGTGCGGAGCCTGCTATGAGGCGTGTCCGGTCAAGATTCCGCTGCATGATATGCTTGTCTACCTGCGCAGAAGGAAGGTCGAGGCCGGGCGCGGGAACAAGGCGGAGACGCTGGGAATGAAAGGCTTCTCGGTCGTGATGGGGAATGCGAAGCGGTACCGAAATGTCGTCCGGCTGGGTAAGCTCGGTCAGAAGCTCGTCGTTCGCAACGGTGAGATTCGTGCCCGAATCGGGCCGTTGAAGGGATGGAATACGTACCGGGTGACCCCGGAGCTGCCGAAGGATTCATTCCGGGACCGCTGGTCGAAGGTTGAACAGGAGCTGTACAGCGAGTCCGCACCGATGAACCCTGAAGTGGCCGACAGGCTCAGTAAGCTGATGGACCAGCGAAAGAACGGAGGGCATGGTCAATGACGAATCCAGTACAGCCTGACGAGTGGCTGAAGCGACTGGAAGCCCGGTCGCGGGCGAAGCAGGAGACTTTTATGGACGGCATCGCCGCTAAATTGGGCCGGGAGCGGGTTCGGACAAGGCCGAAGCATCCGTTCCGGGGCGCGCCGGATTTCTGGAAGGAATTCCAATTGCCGATTGAGGACCGCATTCGCCAGTTTACGGCGAATTTTGAAGCCGCCGGCGGTCATGTAGTGAGGGTGAAAAACCGGGCGGAGGCGTCAACGTTTATCGTGGATAAAGCTTCCGAGATGAGCGCGGGATCGATCCTGATCAACGACGAAGTGGAGCTCTCCACATTAAACCTTGCGTCGTCGCTTCCGGATGCTATCGTACGCAGCTGGAACGAGGATCAAGATGAGAATTGGCGGGCCGTTGCATCCCGCTCCGATATCGGAATCGTCATGGCGGATTATGCGGCCGCTTATACCGGTTCGCTCGTCGTTACGTCTTCGCCGGCCAAGGGGAGATCCGTCAGTTTGCTGCCTACCGTCCTGATGGCGATCGTACCGGTTGACCGGATGGTTACCCGGTTAGGCGAGATTCTGGTGCGTTTTGATGAAGCGGGGCGGGAGCAGCTGCCTGCAGGCATTCATTTTATATCCGGACCGAGCCGATCCGCCGACATCGAGAATGATCTCACGATCGGCGTTCACGGCCCTGGAATCGTGTTTGCGATATTGGTGGATGATGATTCCGATGCATAGGCGGCCGTTTGAGGCGCCCATGCCGTTGGCCAGCTTCTAGATGGATGACACATGGTCTTAGGTTGTGCGTGGTTCAACCAACGCAAGCAATCGATTCAAATCGACTCATTGACAAGAGGCTGTTCCCGGAAGAATGAACCCGGGACAGCCTCTTTGCAGTCCAATCGTTTATTTTTCGTCCTCCAGGTCTTGCAGACGTTTCTCCAGCGCCTTAAGCTGCTCCTGACTTCCAGACATCATGGACAGGATATCTTTGCGTAATCGGTTGAACACAATGGCGCATTCCTCCCGCGTAATCGGTGCGCCCGGCCGGCTTCCGTCAAAATAACCGTTCTTGGTCATCTCATCCCAAGCCGCGGCTGCCCAGGGACTTACCACATGAATATCGCGTCCCGGTTGATCCACCTGATTCCCTCCTTTTCGCTGAAGTCCCAAAGCCTTAGCAATCCCAGCCGTATGGCCGGCCGCCAAAGCGCTCATAACCTCCTGCCGTTTCAATAGGGCAGCATCCGCTGCAACGTCTACAAACAGATTCTCCGTGAGGACTGCAGGCATAGCGCTTTCGCGAAGCATGTGGAGGTTTTTGGTCTTTTGCCCGCGATCCGTTATCCCCAGCGGCTTCAATGCCGACATGATTTCTGAATGAAGCACATTATGAAATGCGGTTGAAGCTGCGGAAGCATGAGGGTACCGATAGCTTTCAAATCCTCCGGAGCCGCCGCCGGCATTGCAGTGAATGGACACGAGAATATCCGCTTTCTCCCGATTGGCTGCAGCGGTCCGGTCCGGCAGTTCAACAAAAACATCGGTAGAGCGGGAGAGGAATACCTTCACGCCGTCATATTCGGATTCCAGTCTTTTTTTGACGGCAAGAGATAATGCAAGCACAATATCCTTCTCCTGCAACCCGTTGGCAGTGGCGCCCGGATCCTTACCTCCGTGTCCGGCATCGATCCAAACCTTCTTCAAGATGTTTCACCGCCTTTAAGGATTGTGAGGTCCTGATAACCGATCAGCCGATGCGGCGAGCGGGAGGGCCAAGGATTTCTGGCCGCGGGACGGTTGTGTGCTGGCCGATACGATTTACCCGCCGCAAGGACAAGGATCATATATTAGGGTACGCCGATTCGGTACATTTGGTGTTTGCTCCTGTCCATCCGAGGCAGAAAAAGAAGTGGATTACTTTCCTTTCCGCGTCAGCTCGGCCAGCTTATCCCATTGCTCGCTCGTAACCTCGGACAACGCGTTGAACTGCCCGGCACCCTGCAGCCACTCACCGCCATCGATGGTTATGACCTCACCGTTGATATAGGACGCATGGTCCGAGATCAGATAAGCGGCCAGATCGGCGAGCTCCTTCGGACGGCCGACCCTGCGGAGAGGAACGCGATCCACCAGCTTCTGCTCAAGCTCGGGCGTGGGGGAAAGCCTGGACCAAGCCCCCTCCGTCGGAAAAGGTCCCGGTGCGACTGCGACCTGTCGTATTCCGTATGGGGCCCATTCCACTGCCAGTGAACGGGTGAGCGCAAGGACGCCTGCCTTCGCGGCGGCGGAAGGAACGACATAGCCTGATCCGGTCGATGCGTAGGTGGTTACAATGTTAAGCATTGTTCCCGGATGGCCTTGATCGATCCAACGTTTGCCAACTTCGAGCGTAGCATAGAAGGTACCGTGCAGGACGATATTAAGCACGGCATCGACGGCCCGCGGCGACAAGCGTTCGGTCGGACTGATGAAATTGCCGGCCGCATTGTTGACGAGCACGTCGATCCTCCCGTAATGCGCTTCGGCAGCGTCCACAAGCTCGGCGATTTGGGCGGGATCCCTCACGTCACAGGTCTTATACCATACCTCGAGCCCTTGGCCTCTGAAATCCTCGGCAGTCTGCTTTAACCGTTCTTCGCGGCGTCCGCATAGGGCGAGCCGGGCCCCGAGCTTCGCGAAGGTCTCTCCCATTGAACGGCCCAGTCCGGTAGCTCCGCCTGTAATCAAAACAACCTTTTCCTTAAGCAAATCACCTGCGAACAACCCCATGCTCATCTTCCTTTCGTATTGAATTCTGGATATGACCGTGTTTGTTGATGTATTCGTTCATACCTAAAAAGTTCTGTACGAATGCGCGATAACCCTCTTAACCATTGGAAACGCTTACGGATGATGTTTCAATTTCTATGCGGAAGGTTAGGTTATTTAGAAATGTTAGACTAAACGCATATCTCGTCGCTAATTCTACATCCTATAGGACACGATACCATCACGAGACGAGGAGCCTTGCATGAATCTGAAATCATTGACGGACGGGCTGATTCTGAAGACGATTACCGGCACTACTTCGCTAGAGATAACGAATCTGGATACCGACTCCCGCAATATAAAGCCGGGAGGTCTGTTCATTTGCGTGCCCGGATTTCGTGTCGACGGACATGACTATGCTCGCGATGCCGTTACGAATGGGGCGGTTGCTGTCGTTGCGGAGCAGGACCTGCCGGATCTCCCTGCGGATGTGACCTGTATCAAGGTCCCGGATGTGCGCCGTGCGCTGCCGATTCTCGCGAACGCTTTTTTTGGCAATCCTACCGGAAGACTTAAACTAATCGGCATTACAGGGACAAACGGCAAGACGACGACCACCCATATGGTGGAAAAGGTATTGAATGACTGTGGGCGAAAAACAGGCATTATCGGCACGTTGTATATGCGGATAGGCGAGCATGCTGAGCCCACTCTCAATACGACGCCGGATACGATCCAGCTCCAGCGGTATTTCCATGCCATGGCTGCGCGTGGAGCGGAATATGCCGTCCTGGAAGTGTCCTCGCACGGTTTGGATCTGGGGCGGGTGCGGGGATCTGATTTTCAAACCGTCGTGTTTACGAATTTGTCCCATGATCATCTGGACTATCATTTGAATATGGACAGCTACCGCAACACGAAGGAGCTCCTCTTCTCCCAATTGGGCAACAGCAGCCGGGATATGCAGAAGAAAGCCGTGCTGAACGCCGACGACGAGGCATCTGCGTATTATGCGAAGCGAACATCGGCGCAGGTCGTGACCTACGGCATAAAGCAGCCTGCACATATACGCGCCGAGGATATCCGCCACGCTTCGGAGGGATGCAGCTTTATGGTCCGTTCTCCTTGGGGAGACGGGCGTTTTTCTCTGAAGGTCCAAGGAATGTACAATGTCTATAACGCGCTGGCAGCGATCGCCGTCAGTTTAGTGGAAGGGATTCATTTGGAGGACATTCGGCACAGTCTTGAGCAATTTGCAGGAGTTCAGGGCCGTTTTCAAGAAATACAAACCAATAAGAGCTTTCGGGTCGTGGTCGACTATGCCCATAATCCCGACGGGCTCAAGGCCGCTCTGCAGTCGGCAAGATCCATTACCTCGGGCAAAATGATCTGTGTCCTCGGGTGCAGAGGGGAGCGAGACCGGCTGAAGCGGCCCATCATGGCCGATATCGCCGCCTCGCATAGTGACTATGTGTTTTTTACGACAGATAATCCGTTTTCAGAGGATCCGGAGGTCATCCTGGCGGAGATGCTGGACGGTCTGAATGCCCGGGAATCGATCAATTGGGAAGTCGTTCTGAACCGTAAAGAAGCGATCCAGCGAGCGGTGGAGATGGCAGGGGATGAGGACCGCATCATCATTACCGGCCGCGGTCATGAACGACGTTACGCCGCGGGCGGAACAACCGAGTTGTTCAGCGATGAGGAGATTGTGCTCCACTCGATTGCCGAATCTGAAGGAGGCATTCAGACTGCGATCGTCCCAGACTTATAAGAGCAGAGGAGTGGTGCGATGAAACGATATGTTTTCATACCGTATGTCTTGATTACGGCGATTATGCTGCTGATGACGGCATGCTCGGGCAGTTCCGCTCCCCCGTCTTCGGGAGGGGAAGAACGTAGGGGAAACGTTGAGCGTGGTACTGACGTTTCTTACAAAGTGCTTGCCGAGTATTTGGAAACGCCGTGGGCCATCGATTTTCATGGGGAGGTCATCTTTCTTAGCGAACGGGAAGGGAATATCGTTCAAATCCGGGATGGCGATTTATCGAGACTGCCTGTAGTCACGAGCAAGCCGATTGCCTCCATTGGCGAAGGCGGTCTGCTTGGTTTCGTCCTTGCACCCGATTACGAGGAATCCAACGCGGCCTATGCCTATCATACGTATGAACAGGATGGGGCGGTCAAGAATCGGTTGGTGCTTCTTCAAGAGAATGCAGCGGCGTGGAAGGAGACGGATGCTCTCATCGAGGACATCCCGGGATCCAATGTGCATAATGGCGGAAGAATCGCGATCGGTCCGGACGGCTTCCTCTACATCACGACCGGAGATGCAGGTAATGGCGAGCTGGCGCAGGATCCGGAGAGCCTGGCGGGGAAAATCCTCCGAATCTCGCCGGACGGCTCGGTTCCAGCCGATAATCCTATGCCGGATTCCTATGTATACTCGTTCGGGCATCGTAATGCACAGGGCCTTGACTGGAATTCCGACGGAGAGCTGTATAGTTCCGAGCACGGACCTTCTGGGACCCCTGGTGGGCACGATGAAATCAATAAAATCGCCGCCGGCGCCAATTACGGATGGCCTGCGATGATAGGCGACGCGAGGGAGAGCGGCATGGAACAGCCGGTATACCACACTGGCGAAACTGCATTAGCCCCTTCAGGTGTGGCGTTCGACAAGCAGGATTTACTGTATGTCGCTACTCTGCGAGGCAGCAAGCTGTACCGGTTTGATCCGGATAAGGCCGAGCTTGAAACGGTGCTGGCGGGCGAGGGAAGACTTCGGGATGTGAAGGTGCAGGACGGCCGAATCTATGTGATTACCAATAATACGGATGGACGGGGCGTGCCTGGTGAACGGGATGACCGGCTGCTTGTACTGGAATTGTAGATGCTGATTCATAATCGGTTATTTCGGGAATAAAATAAAGCAAGAAGATGTACGAGCCTTGGGTTAAGGGCTCTATCGGGGTGAGAGGATTCGCGTACAGGGCGATATAAAAAAAGAACGACCCATCCTGTATGGACGGGTCGCCTCGTGGCAAGAATGGATATTACGTTTGCGCTTCATGCTGCTTGTTGCGTATGTGGTACACGCATTTTTTGCCGCCTTTGGCCAGGCATTCGGTACGCTCCACATCTGCCCCGAGCAGTGACCGGAATAAGTCCAGCTCGCAGCGGCAGGCATGCTGATAGCGGCTTGCGACCTGAGAGATGGGGCAGTTTAATTCCTCGAGAATGAACTCTTCTTCGGCGACCTTTTTATATTCAACCATGTACCCGTTGTCATTCTGAATTTGCGCAAGCGCCGCGACCCGTTCCTCTAATGCGTCCGCAGCGACGGTAGGCGAATATTTGCTTCGCAGCGTCTCTTTCCGCTTATCGAACAGCAGAGAGATCATCTCATCTCCTGCCTCATCCTGCAGCTCTTGGAGCAGGTCCAGGGCGAGGGAATGATAGTTTCTAGGGAAGAAATCCTCCGCAGATTCGGTAAGACTGTATAGGGAAACGGGTCTGCCCATGGGCTGCTTCACCGTTCGAAATGTAATATAGCCTTCATTCTTTAAGCTCTCCAGATGGCGCCGAACCGCCATTCCGGTAATTCCGAGCGCCTCGGTAATGGACTTTGTGCTCAGCTCGCCGTTTATTTTTAATAATTGCATGATATATTCGCGTGTGCTGTAAGCGACTTCTTGTTCCATAATAATCACCGCCTTGATTCTCGATGAGTAGCTTCCACAGCTGTGTTGATTGAGATGAAAGCAATATGTCTCATCTTATGTCTTTGGTGGATAGAAGTCAACCGATTCGCCTGGATTTTCGGCATCCGTCGGGTGCGGGCCGATTGACATTCGGCTATGCTCCCTACATAATTATGATATATTTTAGTATACAAAGTATGGAAATTGTAGATTTATGATTTTGCAGCAGATTTCGACCGGACGAATCATGGATGAATGATCACACATGGGAAGGTGGAATAACCGATGTATGTCATTGGATCGGCTTGTATTGAAGAGAAGGCGGGAGAATGCGTTGATGTGTGCCCTGTAGACTGTATCGAGGAAGGCGACGACCAATTCTATATCGATACGGACATTTGCATCTCCTGCGGCGCCTGCGAGGCTGCCTGCCCGGTGGCGGCGATCTATTATTTCGAGGATTTGCCCGAGGATCAGAAGCATTATTTTGATAAAGCGGTTGAGTATTATAGGAGCAAGTAAGTCGCTCCGGTTTGAGGCTATCCGCTCTGTTGTTCGTCCGTTTCCGGAATGGAATAGTAAGCAGTAGAAACGGACTCCCAAAGGATCGGCTATCCTCAAACCTTCGCTGGGGGGTTGGGACCGCGCCCTGACCTTCGGTAGGGCGAGCAAACCAAAGGCAAGTGCGAGACAGGCCACCTTGAATGAGGTGGCCATTTTTGGCGCTGAGGCTTGGAGATATCCGCTCTGTTGTTCGTCCGTTTCCGGAATGGAATAGTAAGCAGTAGAAACGGACTCCCAAAGGATCGGCTATTCTCAAACCTCCGCTGGAGGGTTCGGGACCGCGTCCTGACCTTCGGTAGGGCGCACAAACCAAAGGCAAGTGCGAGACAGGCCACCCTTGAATGGGTGGCCATTTTTTGGGCTCAGGCTTGGAGATATCTGCTTTATTGTACGTCCGTTTCCGGAATGGAAAAGTAAAGCAGTAGAAACGGACTTCCAAAGGATCGGCTATCCTCAAACCTTCGCTGGGGGTGTGGGGGCTCGCCCTGACCTTCGGTTGGGCTAGCTTGTTGAAAAGCGAAGGCCGCCCATTAGTATGGGGTGGCCCCTTCATAGAAAAAAACATGGAAAAGAGTCTTCTATGCCTTTTTTTTCGCTTAAATAGGTTTTTTTGATAAACGATTAACGTTTCGCATAAGGGAACGCTATCTGGTGTTTCTATATACATAAGCAAACAAAATTGCGATATTTATGGATTTCATGCTCAGCTCAGGGTTTGTTTGACTTATAGCCAACACTGGTTGATACGGTTCAGAAGGAACGGTATCAATCATAATCGTTCAAGGAGGAGCGAGGATGATGAAGAAAGACATAGATTAGCAATAGATCGTCCTAATCGCACGGTATTGGACATCTACTGCGTCCCTGCTTTGTGTGTTCCAACGTGTTATTTCAGAAATTCCCTTCAATACCCATCTAATGCCCCGTATAACCGCTCCCTAAACAGCAGTATCAAAACACCAGCCCCATATTCAATAACTAAAACAACAACCCAAACAACAACCCAAACAACAAGCCCAATATGCGCCAACCCAAAAAACGACCCACTCACTTCCCCGACGCCACCGCAATTAGACACGCAAGCCAACTCACACCATAACACTTAATGGACAAGGCTCAACGGAAAGCAGCTGGAGTTCCCCGCCGCTGGATCAGACCGCTGTTCTTAGAATTCATTTCTTCAGTGGATTAATTTTGATATTTCCGATAGTGACCTTCGCTTTTTTGAAAATCGTTATGTTAGGTACATGTCATATTGTACGCCTGTAAAAACCAAATGTATCCGTACAGGAGAGCTGTGTTTTTTCAGAGTAAAATTGAAATGCTTACATTGGTAATAAAAATTTGAGGAAAATTAAATGTGTCATATATATTGACACATTCACAAATGACATTTTATTATTAATATCATCACTGGAGAATAAAAATGAAAAATATGATATTTAACACAGATTTTTGATGATTAACCACCTAATAAGTTGGAAGAATGCGCTAATTAATCTATTGATGAAATTAAATAGGGGATGTCTTCATGAAAAAGCATGACCAGGATTTTATGAAGCGGCAGAACAGACTTACGGTGTTCCAGATCATCAAGAATGAACAGCCGATTTCAAGAGCAGCCATTGCGAAGCAGACGGGCATGAGCCCGACGACCGTCAGCCGGATTGTAGCCGAACTGACGGATGAGGGATATGTGCACGAAACGGAGGAGCAGGTTTCCGCCGGGCGCGGAAGAAAATCCTCGCTCATCCGACTGCTGGATACCGCGGTTATTTCGATTGGCGTGGAACTGGACCGTGATCGGGCGAATATCGGATTCGTCGATATCCAAGGAAACGTTCTGTGCAGCGAGAGTTTCAGCAGACCGCCGAACGAGGAGGCGAGCACGACCGTAGCGAGGATTGGAAGCACGATCGAGGATCTGATTGCGACTGGCGGCATCGACCGCAAGCGCATCGTGGGCATCGGCGTCGGGCTTCCCGGCATCATCGAGGTCCAGGAGGGGATTGTTAAATTCTCCGTACAGCTGGGCTGGAAGAATATCGGCCTCGCCGACCTGCTTCAGGACGTGACCGGGTTTCAGGCTGTCGTGGACAATGAGTTGAAGGTAAAGGCCCTAGCCGAACAGTTGAAGGGCTCCGCCTATGGTTCGAATCGGACGGTTCTCCTCGGCTTTGGTAATGGCGTCGGCTCTGCCTTGATTCTTGAAGGCGAAATCTATCGCGGGGTGACGAACAGCGCGGGGGAAATCGGGCATACGACGGTGGACCCGGAGGGCATGATGTGCGACTGCGGAAAGGCCGGTTGTTTGCAGACGTATATCAACATCCCGTCCCTATTGTCCGAAGCGAGTAAAATCAAGCCGGTCCGCACGATCGAGGAGCTGTTTGCCGAGCGGCGTGCGGGTACTCACTGGGCCTGCTACTTAATCGATCGCGCCCTTGCGTATATGGCCATCACGGTCAATAACGTGGTCAGCATGTACAACCCGGACAGCGTCATCCTGAGCGGCGAAATCCTGGACAAGTTCCCGGAGGTGCATGAAGAGATCGTCAACCTTTGCTCGAGGTATGTGTGGGAGCCGCTTCAGGGCAGCTTTTCCATCGTCCGTTCCAAGCTGCATGAGGAAGGCGTCATGATCGGCTCGGGTATGGTGGCGCAGGATCGTTATTTTCAATTGAATTAATTCATCAGGAGATCGGGGGAAATAATCATGAGATTTGTTCCATTGGTAGAGGAATACCGCGGCAATGTGCTGGAAAATGTCCATTACGGCGCGGTGAGCGTCGTCGATGAAAGCGGGAAGGTGCTCTATGCGGCAGGCGATCCCCATCATATGACGTTTTTGCGCTCTGCTGCAAAGCCTTTTCAAGCACTGCCGGCTATGAAGCGCCGCATTGACGAAGTATACGGACTGACCGGCGAGGAGACGGCTCTGTTTGCGGCTTCCCACCGGGGAGAGAGCTTCCACATTGATGCCCTTGAATCGCTCATGGGCAAAATTGGCATCCAGGAGGACGCGCTCCACTGCTGCGCTACATACCCCTTGAACGAGGATGCGAAGGCCGAGCGCCATCAGAACCATGAGGCGAAGCGCCGGATTTTCCACAACTGCTCCGGCAAGCATAGCGGAATGATTGCATTGTGCAAGCATATGGGCTGGGATGAAGCGACGTATTACCAACCCGAGCACCCGCTGCAAAAGGAAATCCTTGAAACGCTCGCCGATATCGCGGAAGTTCCGGTATCCTCCATCCCGCAAGGGATTGACGGCTGCGGCCTGCCGATCTTCGCGATTCCGCTGGACCGGATCGCCTATTCATTCTTGAAGCTCGCTTGTCCGGATTTGATCCGGGACCCGGAGACGGCAGAAGCTGCAGCAAGGATCGCGAAGGTGATGAACGAATACCCCGATATCATCGCAGACACGAAATTCGTATGCTCTGCACTTTTGAAGGATGACAACCTGACTGCCAAGGGCGGTGCTAAAGGAGTATACGGCATCGGGCTTCGGAAGGAACGATTGGCGATTTCCCTTAAGGTATCCGACGGTTCCGAGCAGGTATGGCCATGCATCATCGCGACCATTTTGGAGCGGCTGGGTTATAGCAACCAAGCCACGATCGACCGGCTGTACGAGCTCGTGCCGAACGAAATTTTCAACGATGGTGGAACGCTTGTAGGTGAGCGCCGCGCCGTATTTGAATGGAACAAATAAAGGGTGCGTATTTGAATGCAGCAAATAAAGGGTGAGGAATTCGGGTGCTCCTCGATCCATTCCAGGGCATGCCGAGTGAATCTATAGATTCTTTACTACATCAAAGGGGGAGTAAACAATGAGATTCAAGAGTAGAACATGGTCACTGCTCATGCTGTTGCTTGCATTTACAATCGTAGCATCAGCTTGCGGCGGCAAAGGCAGCGGAAGCAGTGAAGGGGCCAGCAACGCCGGCGGGGAAAGCAAACCGGTGACGAAAAACAACAAGGATATCACCATCGCGATCAACGCCAATTTCCTCACGATGGATCCGCATAATGCCGGCGATACGCACTCGATCTCCGGTGCGCGCACGATGTACGAAGGCTTGATGGGTTTCAATGAAAAGATGGAACTCGTTCCGGTCTTGGCTGAAGATTACAAAGTCAGCGAAGACGGTCTGACTTATACGTTTAATCTTCGTAAAAACGTGAAATTCCATGACGGCACCGACTTCAATGCCGAAGCTGTAAAAGCTAACCTGGATCGCATACTGGACGAAAAGAACAATCTCAGAATGCGCCGTAGCTTCTCGACGGTATCCGACGTGAAAACACCGGATGAGAATACGGTTGTCATAACGCTTAGCCAGCCGTACAGCGCATTCCTGAACAAAACCGCCATGGCGCTCATGATCAGCCCTAAAGCGCTTAAAGACGGCGTGGATGTAACGAAGAATGCGGTAGGAACAGGCGCATACAAGTTCAAGGAATGGGTTCAAGGCGATCGTTTGGTTGTCGTGAAGAATGAAGAATACTGGCAGGAAGGGCTTCCGAAGGTGGACAGCATCACGTTCAAGCCTGTACCGGAGAACGGTTCCCGAATTGCCATGCTGAAGACCGGCGAAGCGGACTTCATCTACCCGATGCCGACGGAGCAAGTATCCGAGGTCGAAGGCGATTCCAACATTGTGGTGGATAAAATCGATTCGACGATCGTTCGCTATATCACGCTGAACACGATGAAGAAGCCGTATGACGATCTGAAGGTTCGTCAAGCGATCAACTATGCAATCGATAAGGATGCCTATATCAAGGTTGTTAAATCCGGTCTTGGATCTAAGCTGAAGTCTTCCATGTCCTCCATGACCCAGTACTATTCGGAGCAATCCGGTTATGACTATGATCCGGAGAAAGCAAAGGCGCTGCTCGCGGAAGCGGGATATCCGGACGGATTCGAAGCCGAGATCTGGGGCGAGAACGATTCCGAGACGATGAAGGGCATGCAGTTTATTCAGCAGCAGCTTGCGCTTGTCGGCATTAAGGTTGAAGTGAAATCGATGGAAGGCGCGACCTTGTCCGATCAGATCAACTCGGCTACGCCGGAAAATGCGAAAATCCAAATGTGGTACGTGAGCTGGTCTCCTTCTTCCGGCGATGCGGACGGTGCGACGAAAGGTCTGTTCAGCAGCGAGTTCTTCCCGCCTGCAGGCTCCAACACCGCATATTACAAAAATGATAATGTCGATCAATGGATCAAGGATGCAAACGCATCGGTTAATCCGGACGAAGCTAAAGAAATCTATGCCAATATCCAGAAGCAAATCTGGGAAGACGCTCCATGGGTGTTCCTGGGCGTTGACCAAGTCATTACAGGTAAACGCGCTTATCTGGACGGCGTGAAAGTATTCCCTGACGGCTCGATCAATGTATTGAATGCCGAAGTGAAGTAATTCTGGCAGCACGGGTTTGCTGAAATGTTGAACTAGGGTGGGCCGCCTCTTTTGATGATAAGGAAGCGGCCCATTTATTTTTAAGGCTGGCATGTTGAAAGGAGGCTTATCCTTTGGGAAGATATGCAATTCAGAGGCTGCTGGGTGTCATCCCTCTGTTATTCATTGTGTCGATACTTGTGTTCATGTTTATTCACCTGATTCCCGGAGACCCGGCACGGCTTGTCGCAGGTAAGGAAGCCACCCTTGAGGAGATCAACGGGATACGGGAGCAGCTGGGACTAAATCTGCCGCTGTGGCAGCAATATGTTAACTATATGGGTGATCTGTTGAAGGGTGACCTGGGTGTTTCCATTACCTCCGGACTGCCGGTCGTGGATATGCTGGAAAGCCGGTTTTTTCCGACGATCGTGCTAACGTTTACGAGTCTTGGCTGGGCGCTGGTCATCGGACTCTTGATCGGGATCGTGTCCGCCGTCAATCGCGGCAAATGGCCGGATTACCTCGGGATGCTCACTGCCATTTCGGGAATCTCCCTGCCGGGCTTCTGGCTGGGTCTCGTTCTGATTCAAATCTTCTCCGTCGAGCTGGGCTGGTTCCCAACCGGCGGCGTTGACAGCTGGCAATCGTATATTCTTCCTTCGTTCACGCTCGGTGCGGGAATTATGTCCATGCTCGCACGGTACTCCCGCACGTCGATGCTTGAATCGATGCGTGAGGATTATGTCCGGACCGGACGGGCGAAGGGTCTGCGGGAATTCGTCGTTGTCGGAAGACACGCGCTGCGCAATTCCTTGATTCAGGTCGTTACGGTAGCCGGGCTTCAATTCGGCTTTTTGCTCGGGGGCTCGGTCATGGTCGAGACCGTATTCAGTATTCCGGGAATGGGCCGGCTGCTGGTCGATTCGATCGCGTTCCGGGATTATACGGTCATTCAGGCGCTGCTCCTGATGTTTGCGACCGAATTTATTCTGATTAACCTGATTGTCGATTTATTATACGGTGTACTGAATCCAAAAATCCGGTATGCATCGAAATAGGAGGGGGAGCTCATGAGCGACAATTCTTCAGTAACGGTCCATTCATCCTCCGTACCGGGGGAGGCTGTGGTGAACAGCCCGGTCAAAGGGAAGTTCAGCACGTTTGTATCCAAGTTTATGAAGCAAAAGCTTGCCGTCGTATCCGGCGTGTTCATCTTGATATTGCTGGTGCTGGCCGTCATCGGCCCGCATATTGTTCCATATCCTCCGAATGAGCCGAACTATGATGCAATGATGCAAGGCCCTTCGGCTGCGCACTGGGCAGGGACCGATGAATACGGACGGGATATTCTCAGCCGTCTGAT
The DNA here is from genome assembly GCF_017873605.1 of Paenibacillus lactis. GTDB lineage: Bacteria > Bacillota > Bacilli > Paenibacillales > Paenibacillaceae > Paenibacillus_AQ > Paenibacillus_AQ lactis. Next base: position 100,352 of record NZ_JAGGKI010000016.1, on the reverse strand, counting down.
CGACGGAACCCGGCTGACGATGTCGGTCAGCCTGAGCGCCGTATTTATTTCGGCTATTGCCGGTACGATTTTGGGGCTTATCAGCGGCTATTACGGCGGCTGGATTGACCGCCTGATCATGCGCGGAAGCGACGTTATGTTCTCCTTCCCGGATCTGCTTCTGGCAATCGGCATCGTGGCGATTCTCGGTCCGGGCTTGTCCAATGTGGTCATTGCGGTAGCGGTATTCGGAACGCCTTCCTTCGCCCGAATTATCCGAAGCGTGACGCTGTCCGCGAAAGAATCGCTGTACGTCGAAGCTGCCCGCTCGATGGGCGCGAAAAACAACCGGATCATCTGGAAGCATATCTTCCCTGAAACGGTTCCGAGTATCATCGTCAACGTTTCGATGAAGATCGGCGGAGCCATTCTCGCGGCGTCCTCCCTCAGCTTCCTCGGGCTTGGCGCCAAGCCGACGGAGCCGGACTGGGGCGCGATGCTCAGTATGGGACGCGATTATTTAAGCATCGCACCGCACATCGTATATTTTCCGGGTCTGCTCATCTTCTTGACGGTTCTCGCGTTCAACCTGATCGGCGATGGACTTAACGATGCGCTGGATCCGAAGTCGAAGAACGAATAGGGGGGATTGAACGTGACGCAAACATTGCTAGAAGTCAAAGGACTCAAAACCGAATTCAAGCGGGACGGTTCCTCGGTGCTCGCCGTGGCGGGCGTGGACTTTCACATTAACAAAGGCGAAGTGCTTGGGCTCGTGGGCGAATCCGGCTGTGGAAAAAGCGTGACCTCCCTGTCTATCATGAGACTGCTCAAGGATACGCCCGGCCGAATCGCCGGCGGATCGGTCTTGTTTGAGGGCAAGGACCTCGTGCAGCTGCCGGAAAAGGACATGCGCCGCTACCGCGGCAATGAGCTTGCGATGATCTTCCAGGAGCCGATGACCTCGCTTAATCCCGTGCTCCGCATCGGAAAGCAGCTTGAGGAGTCGATCATGCTCCATCTTGGATACGGCCGGAAGAAAGCGCGCGAGCATGCGATCGAATCGCTGAAGCTCGTCGGGATTCCAAGGGCCGATGAAGTGGTTGACGATTATCCGCACCAATTGTCCGGGGGCATGCGGCAGCGGGTCATGATCGCGATGGCGATGGCCTGCAATCCGAAGCTCTTGATCGCGGACGAGCCGACGACGGCGCTTGACGTGACGATCCAGGCGCAAATTCTCGAACTGATGAACCGCCTGAAGAAGGAACAGAACATGGGCATGCTGCTTATTACGCATGACCTCGGCGTTGTGGCGGAGATGTGCGACCGGGTGGTCGTCATGTATGCTGGCCGGGTCGTGGAAGAGGCGAGCGTGACCGAGCTGTTCGAGAATCCGCAGCATCCGTATACCAAGGGACTCATCGCCTCGGTGCCGAAGCTTAGACAGAAGGTTCGTCGGCTGGAATCCATTCCGGGGAACGTTCCCGATCTGCGCAACATGCCTCCGGGCTGCAAATTTGCTCCCCGGTGTCCTTATGTGATGGAGCGCTGCTTGTCGCAGGAGCCGCAGCTGCTCCCGGTCGTGAACGAAGCGGATCGCAAGAGCCGGTGCTGGCTGACGCAGGATGGGCATGCGAAAGGGGGAGAAACGGCATGAATGAATCACCGCTATTAGAAGTACGGAACCTGCAGAAATCATTTACGGTCAAAAAAGGCTTCTTCGGCAGCTCCAAGCAGCTTCGCGCTGTTGACGGAATCTCCTTCGCGATTCGGAAAGGCGAAACCTTCAGTCTCGTCGGAGAAAGCGGCTGCGGCAAGTCGACCACCGGCCGGCTTGTTACGCGCCTGTTAACGCCAAACGACGGCGAGGTTATTTTCAACGGAACCGATATCAGCCGTTTCAACGAGAACCAGATGCGCCCGCTGCGAAAAGACATGCAGATGGTGTTTCAGGATCCTTACGCCTCGTTGAATCCGCGGATGAAGGTGAAAGAGCTCGTAGCGGAGCCGCTGCTGATCCACACGAAGCTAAGCGCCAAGGAACGTGACAAGCTGGCCGGAGAGCTGCTTGAAACGGTGGGTCTGAACAGCTTTCATGCCGAGCGCTACGCCCATGAGTTCAGCGGCGGGCAGCGCCAGCGGATCGGCATTGCACGTGCGCTGTCGGTACGGCCGAGCCTGATCGTAGCGGATGAGCCCGTTTCGGCTCTCGACGTATCGATCCAGTCGCAAGTGCTGAATTTGCTCCAGGATTTGCAGGAAGAGTACGGCCTGACGTATCTGTTCATCTCTCACGATTTAAGCGTCGTCGAGCATATCAGCGATCGGATCGGCGTTATGTATTTGGGAACGCTGGTCGAATCAGCCGATAAGGATACGCTCTATGACCGTCCGCTGCATCCTTATACCCAGGCGCTGCTGTCCTCGGTGCCGGTACCGGATCCTAAGCTGAAGAAAGAACGGATTATTCTGAAGGGGGATCTGCCAAGCCCGGTTAATCCGCCGACGGGATGCCGTTTCCATACCCGCTGCCCTGCCTGCATGGAGGTGTGCAAGCAGAAGGCGCCGGTCTTCCGGGAAGTGGAACCGGGCCATCAGGTGGCCTGCCATTTGTATGATGAGGAGATCATGAAGCAAGCTTAACCGGATCGAAACGCTCGGTTGTAATAGAGCCAGAGGAGGGAAATACGCCGATGAATATCATATTTGATGAATCGCATGTTGCCGATAGCCGGGTCTATGCGATATATGAGGGAGACGAGCCGCCGTTTCGCCTCCCTGATTCCCGAAAACGAAGCGGAAGCTTAACATGGCTGTATGCACGTTCCCGGGATGAGGCGGATTATTTAATCGCAGGCATGGGTTCAAGAGAGCAGCTAACCGTAGAGAAAGTGCGTAAAGCAGCGGCTTCAGTTGCGCGGGCTCTGCTGAAGGAGCATAAAACAAGCGCTGTTCTCATCCGTAAACCGCTTGATACGGGTTCGGAGAAAACCAAGCTGACGGAGGCAGAGGAATTCCAGGCCTGGATGGAAGGCTGGTTATACGGATTGTATCGGTTCAATAAGCATCGAGGCATTACGGCAACGGAAGCCACGATTAAGCTTCATATCCGATCGAAGGATTGGGAAGGAATCCCGAGGGAAGAGCTGGATACCCTGCTGTCCATCGCCGCGATCCGCGAACGGGGAACGAGGCTTGCCAGGGACTTGGTCAATGAGTCGCCGGAGACGCTGAATCCGGAAGCGTTCGCTGCTGTATTGGAGGAACACTTCAAGAACACGAAGGCCAAGCTTCATGTATACCGCGGCCACGAGCTCCATGAGCGCCAGATGAATGGACTGCTTGCGGTCGGGAAGGGCAGCCGATTCGAGCCATCCCTGGTTGAAATTTCGTATGACGGCTTGCCGGCTGGACAGAAGGGCCCTCATGTCGTGCTAATCGGCAAAGGCATTACCTTTGACATGGGCGGCATGAACGTCAAGACCGGCAGGGATATAAGCGATGCGCGCATGGATATGGGCGGCGCGGCTGCCGTAGCCGGCGCTATGGAGATTCTGATCTCCCGGAAAGCGCCGGTGAAGGTAACAGCTCTTATCGCGGTTGCCGATAATCTCCCGGACCAGCATGCGATGCTGCCGTCCTCCGTCATCCACTATCCGAACGGCATCAGCGTCCAGGTCGCGAATACGGACGGTGAAGGCAGACTGATCATTGCGGATGCGCTGCTTCATGCGGCAACCCTTCAGGCGGATCAAGTGATCGACATCGCGACGCTGACAGGCAATGTCGGCGCTGCGCTCGGGCTCGAGCTGGCAGGGATCTGGGGCGATGAAGCGATGACCCGTCACCTGGTCGAAATCGGCGAACGCAACGGCGAACGGCTCTGGCCAATGCCGCTTGTGGACGAATACGAGTCCGAGCTGCGGAGCGACTACGCGGATTTGCGCAATGTCGGCACGTCGACCTTGGCCGGCGCAATTACGGCCGCCCTGTTTATCCGGCATTTTGTTCCGGAATCGATGAAGTGGGTCCACATCGACATGGCGGGAACGGTTCAGTACAAGCGGGAGTTTCCGCATGCTGCTGCGGGAGCAACCGGCTACGGCGCCAGGCTGCTGGCGGATTATGTAGAGAAGCAGTTTCATAAGAAACCGGCTTCCGGGAAGGGGTGAGCTCGATGATCCTAGAGGTTATAGCCACGACCGTAGATGACGCCATGACCGCTGAAAATAACGGGGCAGATCGGCTGGAGCTGATCACGGCGATCACGGAAGGCGGACTGACACCGGGAATTGGACTTGTCCAGCAGGTCATCAAGGCAGTAAACATTCCTGTCCATGTGATGGTCCGGCCTCACAGCCGTTCCTTCGTGTACAGCGAGACCGACGTAGCCACCATGATCGCCGAGATTCAGGCGATTCGCAGCGCCGGAGCAGCCGGGGTCGTCCTCGGCGCGCTGACTCCGGACGGGAAGATCGACGAAGAAACGCTGGGTGCTCTCCTGGCGTGGACCGGGGATATGCAGGTGACGTATCACCGCGCCTTTGACGAGTTGGATGATCAGTTCGAAGGTCTGCGCACGTTAATGAAATATCCGGCGGTTACCCGTGTATTGACATCGGGCGGACCCCAGCCGGCACCGCAAGCCATTCCGCAAATTCGACGGCTGGTCGAAGAGGCGCGCGGCAGTCATCTTAAGATTTTGGCGGGCAATGGCTTAACGTGGGAGATCATTCGGGACTTCATCGATCAGACCGGTGTAACAGAAGTGCATTTCGGCTCGGCGGTCCGCTACGGCCGATCCGGACTGAAGCCGATTGATCCGGTTGAGCTTCGGTCGCTGGCAGACAGCATTCATCAATAGATGTAGCAAACATATCGGAAAACAGGTGAACACAAATTGCAAACCATTCTTAATAAACAACAAGAATTTGTAGTTGGCGTTGATCTCGGGGGTACGAAGATCGCGGCTGCGCTCTTTGATTCCGAAGGTCGGCTGCTGAACCGCGAGCAAGTGGAGACGGCAGGCGCCCGAACGGCTGAGGAGGTTGTCGGGAGAATTACGGCGATGATCCGAAGCGTTTCGGGCGGCCACCCGCTGCGGGGTGTCGGGATGGCTTCGCCGGGAGCGGTGAACAGCAGGGAGGGCATCGTCATTTACGGCACGAACTTGCCGGAATGGACGAATGTCCCCTTGAAAGCATGGATGGAACGGGAGCTGAATACCGAAGTCCAGGTATTGAACGATGCCAATGCCGCTGCGTGGGGGGAATATGTACGCGGGGCCGGCGCAGGCTCTACGAACATGGTGTACGTCACGTTCAGCACGGGAATCGGTTCGGGCATCGTGCTGGACGGGAAACTGTTCCTTGGAAGCAATTCCTATGCGGGCGAGCTGGGGCATCACATCATCGATCCAAGTGGACCGCAGTGCAACTGCGGAAGCCGCGGCTGCTGGGAGGTATTTGCATCCGGGACGGCGATCGGCCAGGAAGCTGCCCTGAAGATTCAGGAGCGGACAAGTATGATCGCCGAGCTGGCAGCAGCCGACGGCAGCGTCAATGCCCGGCATGTCTTTGAAGCGAAGAGGCTGGGCGATGCTGTCGCGATCGAGGTCATCGATCGCGCGGTCTACTATATGGCTCTTGGTCTGGTCAACGTCATTCACAGCTTTAATCCGGACCGGATCGTAATCGGAGGGGGAGTCAGCAGAGCCGGTGAGCTTCTATTCCCGGCGCTCCGTGAAATGACGGACAAGCTGGTTATGCCGGCTTATCTAGGAACCTATGAGATCGTTCCCGCCGGTCTGCGGGATGATGTCGGTCTCGTCGGAGCGGCCGCCTTGTTTCAATAGAATGCAAGAATCACAGGCATGTGATGAATTGAAATAAATTATTCTGTTGTGACTCCCGTGCATAATAAAAGCCTCCAACCCGTTTCATAGCGGGCTGGAGGCTTTTTGTTCGTTGCAGATTCCAGATTTGGCATGGCTCCATCGGCGTCATAGGTTGAGGCTGTTCCGATGGTTGTTATGTGGGACGGCGGGAAACGGGGCGATTCATATTCGCGTTCGAAAGTCCGTTAAACGTAATCGAGTGAAGTGCGTAATCCGTCAACCGTCATCCGTTTTCACAATTGGAGTCGATTGTAGGTTTACTTATTCATTTGTTTGTATCCGACAAACAACAAGCGGCTGCCCGCACTTTCCCGCCAGCCGGCGGTAACCGCCGGCTCCAAACCTGCACGCGGCATAACGTTGTAGGCTTGAAGCCGGCGGCTTCCGTTACTCCATGTACTTCGTAGCATCGAAGGGAATCTTCGAATGATGGTTCGCATGCTCGATCAGGGAGGAAAGCTTTGTTACCTCGCGTTCCTTCTTGCGGGCGGCTGCATGATAGGCTTCCGGATCATATAACGCCACATTGAAGAGCGTTACGGCGCCGCCCTCGAGACCCCGGCTGCTCTGGCGCTCCAGCTTCTTGCGGGTGCCGAGATGCGCGAGCTGTCCGATTTCATTGCGCATCTGCTTGGCCAGCTCGATCGCTTCCATGACGGTTATGTTGCTGCCGTTCCACGGGATCGTCTCGGTGGTATTTGAAATCGCCATTAAAAGGTCCAGCTTTCTGAAATCGGCGGAGACGGCATCGATTTCTTCCGTGATGACATCGACACTGCGCGCAGGCACCTCGGCGGTCTCCCCTTTTTCAATAATAGTGCTGCTGTTGTTCAATCGCTCCTGCATCAATTGATTAATCAGTCGATTCATGGCTGCCCGGACAGCCAAAGCTTCCGCCATTGTAATATGACTCATATGTACGCAATCACCTCTCGATTTGATACATTCGTATGGATTAACAAATGAATGTGGGCTTGCGTGGAGCACGCTCCTACGAACGCAAAGTTCCTATATATAGGAATAGACGCTTCCAAATGGAAAAGGTTGCTTACGCGTTCATGATTTTTGCAATAAAATTATCATTTGATGGGATTCGCGGGATCTAAACATCGGTCGACGGCATGTTGGGGAGATCCTATATCTCATGGTTATCTTCCCGATAATCCTAGCCGTTTGACAGCGCCTGCCTCCTGTAAGCTCCAGGCGTCATTCCCGTCAAGCTTTTGAATTTTCGATGAAAATGCGTCAGGGTGTCGTACCCGCAAATTTCCGCGATGCGGCCTATGGGCATCTCGTTCGTGAGCATAAGATCTTTGGCATGCGCGATCCGCTTCGCATTGATATAATCGGTAACCGTTAGGCCGGTGTACTTCTTGAACATTCTGGAGTAATGGGCGGGATCTACCGACGCATGCGCCGACAGTACGGCTAGTCCAATAGGTTGATCCAGATGCTCGTGAATCCATTGAATGGATTCGATCAGCCAAGCGGGTCCAAGCGCCGCAGGGGCCGGCTTCTCTGCAGATGAGACGCTGATATAACGATTGATATACAGCAGGATGGAGCGCAGCTGAAGCACAAGCGCCTCCCGGGATCCTAACCGGGTCTGCCCAATCTCGTCCGACATCGCTTTCAGTCTGTCCTCGATATACATTTGATCGGTCGCTGACAGTTCATAACGATAAGCTCCCGATTTCCGGGAAATTTCGAAGCAATGAAGGGCAGCGTATTGTAAATCGCTGATAGGATCACCTTGGACGAGCGATGGCGCGAAGAATAACGCGCTTGAAATAATCGGATCTTCCGGGTCAGGGAAAGAGCTGTGGATCGTGTTCCCGGGAATGATAAACAGGTCGCCTTCTTTTTTCTCAACTAATTTGTTTTCAATAAAAAAAGTGCCTTTCCCCTGATGTATGTATACCAATTCGTAAAGATCGTGCAGATGGTGGGGCAGCTCCATGCGGGGGCTTTTTTGCGTCCGATAAACCAGCTCCATAGGAAACAAGGGGTCTCCGTTAAAGGCTTTGCGCAAGGGAGTCATGATGATCGTCCTCCTTCACTCTGATACGTTCACAATATCAAAATACGTTATGAATCTGCAAGAATACGCTATTTTTATACACGGATATTGAACATACAATGGGGATATGAAAAGCGATGCAGAAAGGCGGGGGAAGTACATGAAAGTAGATGCCCACCAGCATTATTGGCGGATTGAACGGGGGGATTACGGATGGATCACACCTGAGCTTCCCGTGCTTTACCGGGACTTCCTGCCATCCGATTTAAAACCGCATTTGGATGCGCATCAGCTTGACGGCACGATTGCGGTTCAGGCGGCCCCGACCCTTGAAGAAACGGACTATCTCTTATCTCTGGCCGATCGCGATCCTTCCATTCTCGGCGTGGTGGGGTGGATCGATCTCTTCGATCCGGAGCATCGCCGCCAATATGAACGATTTTCAAAGCATCCAAAGTTTATCGGTTTCCGGATTATGATACAGGATATGCCTGATTCCAGTGCCATTCTGGAGCCGGCGTTTATCGAAGCCTTGAGTATGTATATCCAGGAAGAGGTTCCGATCGATCTTCTTGTTCGAAGCCATCAGCTGGAGCACTTACTGAAGCTCATCCAGCAAGTCCCGGACATGCGGGGCGTGGTGGACCATCTGGGCAAACCACCGATAAGAAGCGGGGAAATTGAGACCTGGGAGAGCTTCATGAAAGGAATCGCACGCTTTCCGGGAATTTACTGCAAGCTGTCCGGCATGGTCACCGAGGCCGAGCATCGGCGGTGGAACCAGGAGGACTTCACAGATTATGTACATAAAGCCATTGCCCTGTTCGGTTCCGAGCGGGTCATGTTCGGAAGCGACTGGCCGGTATGTCTGCTGTCCGCTGAATATAGCCAAGTCGTGCACGTGTTAGAAGCAGCGCTGCCCAAGGCATGGGGAGAGCAGGAGCGGGCCCGATTGTTCGGGTTGAATGCCGTGGAGTTCTACAGGCTCTGAATATCCCAACAACGACGGGGTTGAGGAAATTCCTCTACTCCTTTTCGCTAAGATGCTAGTAATCCTCATTGCTATAAAACGTAATCTCAATAAATAAGGTGGGTTAAGACTATGAAATACCGCAAGCTGGGTCGTACCGGACTGGAGGTTTCCGTATTAAGCTTCGGCGCATCCTCGCTGGGCTCCGTCTTTCGGGAGACGGACGACAGCGAGGGAATCCGAACCGTTCACGCAGCCATTGATGCAGGAATTAATCTGATTGATGTTTCGCCCTATTATGGACTGACGAAGGCGGAAACGGTGCTTGGTCAAGCCATCCGGCAGATCCCCCGGGACAAATTTTACCTGTCCACCAAAGCCGGCCGCTATGGCGAGCAGGATTTTGATTTCACATTTAAGCGGATCATTGCCAGTGCAGATGAGAGCTTGAAACGGTTGAATACCGACTATGTGGATTTCCTCTTCCTGCATGATATTGAGTTCGTGCCCGCACAGATCATTTTGGAGGAGGGTATCCCTGCACTCCAGCATTTAAAAGAACAAGGTAAAATCCGCTTTAGCGGAATTTGCGGTTTGCCGTTACAGCTGTTTGAACAGCTGCTGCCTCAGACGAAGGTGGATGCAATCATTTCGTATTGCCACTATTCTTTAAATGATCATACCTTGACAGATTTGCTGCCGTTGCTTCATCAAGAAGGAATCGGTCTCATTAACGCATCTCCATTGTCAATGGGGCTTCTTAGCCGTCGAGGAGCGCCGTCATGGCATCCGGCTTCGGCGGAAATCAAGGAAGCGTGCAGACAAGCGGCTGAATATTGCGCGAAGGAAGGAATCGATATTGCCAAGCTGGCCGTGCAGTTCTCGACCTCGCATGAGCAGATTCCGACGACGCTGGTCAGTACGGCCAACCCGGATAACATCGTGCGCAATGCCGAATGGACCGAAGAACCTCTGGATCAAAGGTTGGCGGCCGAGGTTTTAAGGATCCTGGAGCCGATTCAAGGCCGGACTTGGATAAGCGGACGCCCGGAATACAATGAAGGGATCAGACCATAAAGGGGGCGGGCATAATGAAGGGAATCGTGTGCAGTAGGATTGGGGAGTTTCAATTCCGCGAGGATTTGCCGGAGCCGCAATTGCTTGATGGCGAGGCTATCATCAGCGTTAAACGAATCGGGATTTGCGGTACGGATCTTCATGCCTTTAACGGCAATCAGCCGTTCTTTACCTACCCGCGAATTCTCGGTCATGAGCTATCCGGGATGATTGAACAGATCGGGGACAATGAAGCGGGGTTGAAGGCAGGCGACATCGTCTGTGTCATTCCTTACATGCACTGTGGACAATGCATGGCTTGTCTCAGAGGCAAGACCAATTGCTGCAGATCGATGAATGTCATCGGCGTGCATACAGACGGAGGCATGCGGGAGCGCATTTCGGTTCCGATCACCCATTTGGTTCGAGCAGACGGATTATCAATGGATCAGGCGGCCCTGGTAGAACCGTTAGCGATAGGGGCCCATAGTGTCCAAAGGGCGAATGTCACCCGCGGGGATACGGTTTTGGTGATCGGTGCCGGTCCTATCGGACTTGGCGTCATGGTGTTTGCTAAGGAGAAGGGAGCAACCGTTATCGCAATGGACATGATCGCTGAGCGGCTAGCCTTCAGCAAGTCGTGGGCCAAGGCTGATCATATCATCCGGGCCGGGCAAGAATCGTCAAATGAGCTTGCTGCGTTAACGGGTGGAGAGCTTCCCCCCATTGTTTTTGATGCAACTGGAAATCAGCGTTCCATGACCCATGCGTTCAAGTTGGTTGGGCACGGAGGAACCCTGGTGTACGTCGGGTTAATCAACGGAGACATTTCTTTCGAGGATTCCGATTTCCATAAACGGGAGCTGACATTGATGGGCAGCCGGAATGCGACCAAAGCCGACTTCAATCATGTTATCAAGGCGATGACGGAAAGCGGCCTTGATTTGGAGCGTTATGTCACGCATCGATGCGGATTTGATGAAATGATCGGCGAATTTAAGCAGTGGTTGAATCCTTCTTCCAAGGTGATTAAAGCCGTTGTGGAGCTCTGAACGATCGAACACACGGACAAAAACATTAAAAATATTGGCAAATGAGCATCGATCATGATAGAAATCATGTGCTTCTATGTTATGATCTTAGGATAATGTCTGTAAGCGTTATCATAACAAGGGAGCAAATGATATTGGGAACATTCAAATCCAAAATACTCATATATAGTTTGCTGTTGGGATCCTTTCCGACGATTCTTATCGGATTCTTCTCTTATTTCATTGCCGCCAAAGACGTGGAGGAAAAGGTGAACGAGGGGAATATGCATCTGCTTAACCAGACCCGGATGAGGGTGGAGCAGGTGCTCGATTCCATGCAACGAACCGCCCTGCAGTTTGAGAACTCTTCGCTGCTCAAGTCTGTGATGGACAGCAAGTTAAGCGGACAGGACTTTATTAAGGTCCGGGAACTGATGAAGGAAATGTTTAATCTGCAGACGCAGACCATATTAAACCAGGTGTACGTCGTTAATCTGAAGCATGAATGGGTCGTGGATTTAAATTCCCTCAAGCCGCTGGAGGGCTTGAACAAGGCCGAGTTCGAGCGGTATCTGGATACCAATGAAAGCATATTCTGGGCAGCGGGATCGGGGGAAATCTCGCAAACCGCGAATCCGGTGGAGGCGGATTATTGGAACAGCGCGGAACGAACGGCAACAACCCTTCGGCTGGTGCATAAAATACCGCTGCTGTCGAAGAACGCGTGGGTCAGTGCCGGATTCGGCACAATGTATTTCTCGTTCTCGAACACGATTTTTTTGTTCTTGTTAAACAGCTCCGTTCCTTTCGGCTTCTTCTCCATGTTGTACAAATCGCCCCGCTGCGGCAGCGTGTCACGGTAAGGCTTAACCTCCTGAGCATCCTTATCCGCATCGATCGTTTCGGTATACGCAGATCATCACCGATGCGCAAACCAAGTTTATTATGGGGCAGATTGACGAGGCCGGCTGGAAGGCTGAGGTGGAGAGATGGAGAAAGAGCGGCGGCGATCAAATGGCCGCAGAATATAAAGAGTCCTATGCGAATCAGCAATAACGGTCATTGATCATGCAAACGGGAGACAAAGCGGGCAAGTAAAAGGAAGTGCCTTTGACGTACTTGACTGCATTGTCTCTCGCTCGCGTATAAACGGTATTCATGATCGAAAGAGCATTTCATTGCGGCTGGTTAACATGCAAATTTAATCAATGCAAGTTATCTGGAGAGGCAAGTGATGAACATAAGGTTCAAGGCTTGTTGATTGGCGTTCCGATGAGCACGAGATCAAGATGATTCGTTTTAAGCGCGCCGGCCGGCTTGATTTGCAGCACTAGACCATCGCGGTCAAAGCGGCAGGTAAGGATAAACATCTGCTGCTGTTCCAGCAGCTGAATGTGAATCAAGCATGTCGACGAATCTGCCCATACTGCACAGCAAGCGGAGGGAAGGCCGAAAAAAGGATCGGGACCGATATGCCAATCATTCATGGAGCATACAACACGGGAACGACCGGTTTCATGAATGAAGATGAGCTCGCAGGCTTGATCACTGAACGTAAATTGGCAGTCTGTCCATCCCGGCTCGTTAGCTGATAGGCGATAAGGGTGTCCCGAGACTTGTGCGGCTGCATGGGAGAAGGAGCTTCCTTTCGGCAGATGGAGCTTCAAGGCGCTCAGACGCTGCTTCATCCGGTCATAACCGGCAACATCGAAGGGGCAGGGCTCCTGCATGGAAGAAATCAGATGGGTCCAGACGCTGTCAAGAATCCCTTGGTGCTCATCCCGGTTCAGCATGGTGTTGGCCGTCGACACGAACACGGCGTCATGGTGCGGGCTGACGAGAACGAATTGCCCTCCGGCTCCGAATGCGCAGTAGGCTTGACGCCTGGCCCGCCAGAACTGGTACCCGTAACCGCTTCGCCCTTCCAGCAAAATTCCGGCACTGGAATTATCAACGACCTTGGACGTGCTTTGCTCTACCCAGCCCTCAGGGAGGATCCTCGTCCCATTCCACACCCCGTCCTGCAGATAGAGCTGACCGAATTTGGCCAGATCCTCCGTGGTGCAATAGGCCCCGCTGCCGCCCAGGTTAATTCCGAGCGGACAGGTCTCCCACTCGATATCCTGCATCCCGAGAGGCTGGAACAAGCGGGCATCGAGATAGTCATGTACGGTAGTCCCCGTGACCCGTTGGAGAATGGCGCACAGCGTATGCGTACCTGTCGTATCGTAGGCAAAGACGGTTCCCGGGGGATGGCTCGGCGGCGTATGAAGGTATTCGAATACGATATCCCGGGCCTCCTTATTGGTTGATTTCCTGTGGACGGTTTGCATGCTCAAGAGATGCCGGATGGTCATACTGGCTGTGTACGGATGTACGTTCTCCGGCTGTTTATCCGGGAAAAAATGAATGACCTTGTCATCCAGGGAGATCCGCCCTTCTCCGATGGCAATGCCGACAGCGGCCGATGTCAGGCTCTTGCTGACCGAGAATATCGGATGCCTTAAATCTTTGTGGAACGGGAAGTAATAGCCTTCGGCTGCCACTTTGCCATGCCGAAGGAGCATAAAGCTGTGCAGGTTCATATTTTTGTCCGTCATGTCCTCCATAAAGCGGAGGATGGCGGATGGAGGAATGCCGACCTCCTCCGGTCGGACTCGAGGCAGTGCAGTCATCATCATCAACCTTTCAGCTGTTTCTTATTTTTGCGGCTTGTTTCTTCGTTTCCATCTATGTTACCGAATGGCGTGCTCCTATAAAAACGGTCTCCGATGTTTAATTCGGGTCATTCTTTGCCTTTTTTGCCGGATTTGAATCCTAGCGGCATTTTCAGCTTCATGAAGGAAGCGAAAGCGGCGAAAGAGAGCATAAAAAGCAAAATATGCGGGGGATTCAGCATCAAACCCGGAATTTTTATCGTTTATGTTTCATTATAATGAAGCTGGAAATTATACTTCCAAGAAGATTGAGGGGGGATTTGGATGGAAGGGAACCCATGGTCCGTCCGGACGGTGGATACGATCCTCCGTCAAGCGGACGGCGAGGGAGTTCACCCGGAAATTGCCCGCCGGTGGGCGTATGTACCCGGGATGATGCTCATGGCGATCGCCCGTACAGGGGATGTTTATAACAAGGAAGCTTATTTCGACTTCATGAAACGGCATATGGATCTGTTTGTTCAAGAGGATGGAAGCATTCGGGGGTACCGCATTGAGGAGTACAATCTGGACCAAATCAACCAGGGGAAAAATTTGTTTGCCCTGAGGGCCAAATTTCCAGACTCCCGTTATGAAAAGGCTTCCCATACGCTGGCCGCCCAGCTCATCAGCCAGCCCAGGACGACGGACGGCGGTTTTTGGCACAAAAAAGTATATCCATTTCAGATGTGGCTGGATGGGCTCTATATGTCTTCGCCGTTCCTGGCTCAGTATGCCAAAACCTACAACCGCCCCGAATTGTTTGACGAGGTGGCACATCAGCTTCTGCTGGTGGAGCGCAGAACCCGGGATCCCAAGACGGGTCTTCTGTATCACGGATGGGATGAAGCGAAGGAACAGGTATGGGCCGATCCGGAAAGCGGGCGTTCCCCGCACTTTTGGAGCCGGGCTTTGGGCTGGTATGCGATGGCGCTTGTGGACAGTCTGGAGTTTTTCCCGGTAGATCATCCGCAGCGCGGTACGATCATTGGCATATTCGAGCGCCTAAGCCGAGCGCTGGCACGATGGCAGGAGAAAGAGAGCGGGCTGTGGCTCCAAGTGCTCGACCAGGGCTTCCGGGAAGGCAATTATCTTGAAACCTCCGGCTCCTCCATGTTTATTTACGCTTTGGCCAAGGGCGTTCGGCTCCAGTACCTGGAGCAGCCTTCAAGGCCTGTTGCGGAGCGGGCGTACGCCGGTTTGATTCAGCGGTTTGTTGAGGTCAATGATACCGGCGTGCATCTTCACTCCATATGCCATGGAGCGGGGCTGAGCGATGACCGCAACGGCTCGTATGAATATTACATCAGTGAACAAGTGGTGTCCGATGCCCAGATTGGCGTGGCGCCTTTCATCCTTGCCAGTCTGGAAATGGAGCGGTTACTAGATTCGTTATAGGAGGAGCGCGATGATGCACTCATCGTCAACACTGCAAGCACTACAGAACAAGCCTTGGCTGTCGGATCAGGGGGACGGGACGTTCGTGAACCCGGTGCTTCATGCGGATTATTCGGATCCGGATGTGATCCGGGTCGGGGAAGATTTCTATATGACGGCTTCCAGCTTCGGCCATCTGCCGGGACTGCCGATTCTGCACTCGAAGGATCTGATTAACTGGAGGATTATTAATCATGTGCTGCCTCGGATGGAGCTGCCGGGCTATGACGTCCCTCAGCACGGGAACGGCGTGTGGGCTCCGGCCCTTCGGTTCCATGACGGCAAGTACTGGGTGTTCTATGGAGATCCGGATGTCGGCATTATGATGAGCACAGCAAGGGACCCGGCAGGCAGCTGGACGCCTCTGCATCTGGTTCAAGAGGGGAAAGGCCTGATCGACCCGTGTCCGTTCTGGGACGATGACGGCCAGGCCTACCTGGTTCACGCGTTCGCCAAAAGCAGATGCGGCATCAAGCACCTATTAAGAATGTGCCGGATGTCCCCGGACGGAATGCGTCTCTTGGATGAAGGTCAGATCGTTTTCGACGGTACCGAGCGCCATCCAACGATGGAAGGTCCGAAGATGTATAAACGGAATGGCTATTATTATATATTTGCTCCCGCCGGGGGTGTATCTACGGGCTGGCAGACCGTGCTTCGATCGACTGCGGTCTTTGGCCCCTACGAGGATAAAATCGTACTGCATCAAGGCGATAGCCCGATTAACGGCCCGCATCAGGGCGGCTGGGTAGAGCTCGCTTCGGGCGAATGCTGGTTCATGCATTTTCAAGACAAAGGGGCATACGGGCGAATCAGTCATCTGCAGCCGATGCGCTGGGTCGATGATTGGCCGGAGATCGGTATCGATGCGAATGGGGACGGGATCGGCGAACCGGTTCTTCGTTATCCGAAGCCAAACGTCGGCGGGGAGCATGCGATTCAGGCGCCGGATGACTCGGATGATTTCGAAGGAGCTGAGCTTGGCCTCCAGTGGCAATGGCAGGCCAATCCCAATCCGGCCTGGTACGCATTCGAGAGGGAGAGCCATTTGCGATTATTTGCCTTCCCGGTGCCGGATAACCAGTCCACCCGCACGATCTACGCTGCCCCTCACTTGCTGATGCAGAAATTCCCGGCAGAAGTATTTCAAGCTGAAGCGAGGGTGGACGGAACGGCACTCAAGCCCGGTGAATATGCGGGCCTGATCATATTCGGGCGAACCTTTGCTTATGCAGCCGTTCGGATGAAGGAGGACGGATCCGGCATGGAACTCCTCCGTGCCGAAGGAAACGACCAGGCGGAACATATTGTGTGGTCCGGTGGATTGAGCGAAGGGAAAGTAACGCTACGGGTGACGGTTCTTCCTGGAGCTATATGCCGCTTCGAGTACGCCGGCGCTGACGGTCCTTTCGTGCCGTGCGGAGATAAGGAGTTCGAAGCGGAAAAGGGGCACTGGGTCGGAGCTAAGGTAGGATTGTTTGCGGCGAGCCGAGAGGATCACTTACACAGAGGGTATGCGGATATCGACTGGTTCCGGGTTGGAAGAGGAGAGAAATAGAAGCTGGAAGGGCTGCTCCTAGACGGGGAACCCGGCATTGGATCAACCCGAACGGCCCTGAGGCTATCCATGGCGCTTACGGTATTGAAGGGGCGTCGTGCCTGCGATTTTTTTAAAGGTTTTATTAAAGTGGGCAATATGCTCAAATCCGGTTTGCTCGGAGATGAATTGTACGGAATCCCGGCTGCTCACAAGCATCTTCTGGGCTTCACGAATCCGTACCACCTGCAGGTACTCGCGAAAGTGAAAGCCTGTCAGCTTGGTGAACACTCTGCTGAGATAGGAAGGGCTGATGTAAAACTGCTTGGCGATCTGATCGAGCGTAAGCCTTTCATGATAGTTGGATTTGATATACTGGGCAATCTCCGAAATTTTCTGGTGCATCGGATGCTCATATTCTGGGGGCAGCGATTGGAGCGAGGTCTCGATCCGGTGCAGGCGGATGAGAAGCTCGTTCATCCACGCGCGAACCAACGAGCCGTAATGTGCCTGCCCGGATTGACATTCTGCGAGCATCGAGAGGAGCAGCCGTTCGATGTCGGGCTGATGCTTCAACGGAATGCGAACCAGCCTGGATGTCCCGTGATCGAGCAGCTTGGCGACGCCGGCATCGCCCTCTTCGATGAAGCTTCGGGAGAAGCCGATCAGCACCCGCTCGAAGATCAGCTTATCGGAGCTTGCCGTCGAATGCAGATCATGCGGGTTCACGATCATCATATCCCCTTTTTTGACGGTAAACACATTATCGTCCATGAAGTAGACCCGCTCTCCATTAAGCAAGTAATACAGCTCGAAGTAGGGATGCTCATGCGGACGGGGCATGCTGCTGGAACCGTTTCGTGACATGTATTGGATGGAGAAATCATCTTCTCCTATGTGGTACTTGGGCTGCAGCCGGTCATTCATTCTCTCTAACTCCTTTGCACACGCGGATCCGATTCTATTGTCATTCGTGAAGCCTGATATACCTGAACAGGTCGGAGACAACGGATACGGCTAGTTGGGTTCGTAGAAATTTATATATCATGGCTGCAGCCGATCTTCAAGGGCTTTGGCTGCAATCGGCAGCATTTTTTATAAGCGCTTACATCTTCATGCGGTATCAATCGAATAAGCAAACTTGAAACTTACTAAAGCGGAGGTAAGCATGAAACAAACAGAAGAAGCAATATGTCCCGACTTGCCTGTAATCCCGGAATACACAGTAATGATCACTGACTATGGCGCAGTAGGAGACGGCGTTTACGACAATACCCTGGCATTTCATCAAGCAATCGAAGCTTGCGCAAAGGCAGGAGGGGGGAAGGTGGTCATCCCTCCGGGGATCTGGCACACCGGTCCGTTAACCCTGCAGAGCCGGATTGAGCTTCACGCTTCTGCCGGCGCGCTTGTCATGTTCAGCAAGCAATTCGAAGCTTATCCGATCCGGATGTCTGCTTATGAGGGCCGGCAGATGTTCCGCTGCCAGTCTCCGCTCGATGGAGAAGGATTGGAGGATATCGCATTCACTGGCAGCGGCATCTTTGACGGAGGCGGCGAAGCCTGGAGGCCCGTTAAGCAAGGGAAGCTGACGGAAAGCCAGTGGGATCGTTTAATTCATACCGGCGGTGTCGTGGATGACGGGGGACTGTGGTGGCCAACGCCGGCTGCCCGGGACGGGATGGAGAACCTGGCCCGGATCGAACAAACAGGCAGCCGGAATCCCCAGGATTATGAGCCTGTCAGAGACTATCTGAGACCCAATCTGCTCAGCTTGAGAAACTGCAAGCGGATTCTGCTCAACGGCCCTACCTTTCAAAACTCCGCAGCCTGGTGCCTGCATCCTTGGGCATCGGAGCAAATTACCATTCAGAACATTACCGTCCGCAATCCATGGTATGCCCAGAACGGGGACGGACTGGACATCGATTCGTGCAAATACGTGACCGTGGAAAACAGCTCGTTTGATGTAGGAGATGACGCGATCTGTCTGAAGTCCGGAAAAAATGAAGCCGGGCGCCTGCTGGGAAAGCCGAGTGAGCGCATCAGCATCCGGAACTGCACCGTTTATCACGGCCACGGCGGGATCGTTGTCGGCAGTGAAATGTCCGGGGGCATCAAGGATGTGCACGTATCCGATTGCAACTTCATCGGCACCGATATCGGCATCCGGTTTAAAAGCTGCCGCGGACGCGGCGGCGTGGTCGAAAATATCTTCATCGAACGGATCCGGATGCGGGAGATCGACGGGGATGCCATCTCCTTCAATTTATATTACGAAGGGAAAGCTGGCTCCGGCGAATACCAAGCGGAAGCGATGCTCCCCGTTACCGAGGAAACCCCCGTGTTCCGCAATATTGTTATTCAGGATATCGTCTGCAGCGGCGCGCATACTGCGCTCCTCATCAACGGCCTGCCGGAGATGCCGGTGGAGAACGTGACGGTGATGCGGTCGGCCATCACAAGTCGGGAAGGCATTGTATGCCGCAATGGAAAGAACCTGACGATTCAGGACATGGTCCTTCGCAATCAGGAAAATCCGCTGCTTCTTTTTCACCAGAGCCGAAATGTACAGGTGGTGAACGTCAAGGGGGAAAGCGACTCGCTGGATGACCGCTTGCTTGTGGTTACCGGGGAACGGTCCGGGCAAATCGAATGCTCGGGGCTGCATGCCGATAGGGCAGGACAGATTATGATTTCTTCTGAAGTGGAACCGGAGGAGGTCGTGATCAAGTAGCTTTGCTGTTGGATGCATTAAGGTTTAGAAGGGAGGTGATCGAATTATAACCGTTGCAATCTCAATATGATAAGGAGGTACGCCATTGAAAGCTGCAAAATGGCTGAAGCAAATGCTTGTTCTATCGATGAATTTGCTAGAAGCCGGCCCCCCTAGGTGTCGGCTTCTTGCATGGAGGATTTTTCGCCGCGCTTAGAAAACGGAAACAATTTTAACATAAATGTCATGACTATGTGACCTTTCATATAGTAAAAACACTGTTAAAACTCTTTCGATTCGACGGCGATATCTAAAAAACGATAGATTTATCGGATATTATTGACAGTTTGCTAGCTTGTATACTATATTAAGAAAGGGTTACAAAATGTTAATGAATTTTGCCGAATTTCGCTAGAGAAAACGGGGGAACCGTCCTGGGTGAATTATTCTTGTAGTAGAGGGAATATAGGTGACCTTCAGCCGAACCCTTAGCTAACTCCGTAGGCATCGAAGGAGAGAATATATTTTGAAGAAATTGGTCATTTCTTTGCTAGGATCCGCAATCATTTTTTCTTCCGGTGCCGTGACAGCGTTTGCCGATCAGCAGCCTAACTTTCAGCAGCAAGTGAAGCAGTTAGTAGGAACACCGTACAAGTGGGGCGGAACAACCACAAGCGGATTTGATTGCTCCGGATTTATTCTGTATATGTTCCGTAACTTTGATCTTGACCTTCCGCGCACTTCCCAAGGACAAGCCCAAGTAGGCGTGCATGTAGACCAGGAAGAGCTGCGTGTCGGTGATCTGGTATTCTTCAACACGAACGGCAAGGGAATTTCACATGCTGGCGTTTATATTGGAGACGGGCAATTCGCACATGCTTCAAGCAGCAAGGGTGTTCGAATCAGCAAGCTTAGCGACTCTTACTATAAGCCACGTTATGTTACCGCACGCCGGGTGTTAAGCCAAGAGGAATATGCGAAGCTGGTAGGAAGTGTTAGCTAGATCAGCTCATCTTTGATCTTGATCCGGCTCTCTGCACAATGATCGTCTTGCAAGTCCTGGTAAGGAATTCTATGATCGATTTTCAGTGATTGCACCGAATACATACATAATCTTGATGATGACCTCTGTATACGACAGAGGTCATCTTTTTTTGTGCCGGTCATGTGGAAGATTGGCATCGGCTAATTCATAGCTTGTGTCGTTTCAATGGCTGTCAGAGATGCTCGGTTATCACGGAAGCATTGAACAAGCGAACAGGCTGCAGGTCCATAGCGACCGGCAGCCTGTGTAGTGATGATCGGAAGGATGGACTCATCCACGCTTCAACCTTTATTACGGATCACTCTTTGATCACCGCTTCGTTCATGGCGCCTTCGATATCATCACCGTAGACTCTGAATATACCGAGCCGCCACAATGCCGCACCTTTCAGCTGATAGCGCTTGGCCAGACCAAGCTTGTCGTCGATGGAGTTCTCCGTTTCGCTGCCCAGGCTAATTCCAAGCAGAAGCTTGTCCTTAGGGGCTCCGGCATCAAGTGCAAGCTGAATAGCCTGCTGCACTTGCGTGTTCGGTTCCGGCTTCCGGTCTTTGGTGCCAACCGGGTGATACTGGTATGCCATGATAATCAGATCGTCGGCAATCGATGCAAGCGTTTTGTAATCATAGCCTTTATAGGCGCTGTTTAACGGAGGTACGGCCAAGGACAGGGCAGTCCCTTTCGGCAAGGCAGCTCTAAGGTCCTTCACGTATTGGTTCAGCAGCTTCTGCTGGGAGGCGGCATCCAGCTTGAAGCCCAATCCTTCGAAATCCAGCACGACTCCGCCGAACCCATTGTCCGCAACGGCGGCGGTAATCCCGTCGATCGATTTCATCCGCAGCGAGGCGTCGCTCATCATTTTTGTCAGTTCGCCGTTACCGTCCAGTGTATATACCATCAAATAGGGCTTAATGCCCTGTCCTTCCGCATCGGCCACAAGTGTCTGGGGCGTGATGTCTCCGGCGGCTTCCGGCATGCGGTATTCAACCCCTTGAAGGGTGAATTCGCCGTTACGGTCAATTCGGCTCCAGCCAAAGGCGACGGAATTCATCCATTGAATAATATCCCGCTCCTTAAAGGATTCAATGGCATAGAAGGCCCGCAGATGCATTTTGCTTTTTGGTGATTTGAGCGATACGGTGCGCGTTGCCTGATTCCACCTTACGGAAGCCCCGAATTGGCTGCTGAACGAGCTGAGCGGAATCAGCACGCGTCCTTCGCGCATGATCGGCGCTGCGGGCAGCTTGACGTTCTTCTTATTCACCACGGCGGTGGTGCTGCCGACTCTGAGCTGAACCTCGGTTGTGTTATCGTTGCCGGTCTTTACCGCCTGCACGGTTTGGGTCTTGCTGTTCCATTTGATGTCGATGCCCAGTGCCTCGCCCACAGCCCGGAAAGGCACGTAGGTTACGCCTTTCTCAATTCGCGGAGCCGCATCGAACGCAAGCGGAACATCATCCAACAGAACGGAAATGGTTGGTGCCGCATGGGCTGGATGATGATCAGCCGCGGTTCCGAGCAGCGACAAAGAGAGCAGGGAGGCGGCGGCCAGCTTTCCCAATCGTTTTGAGTATCCGATAATAATCTCCCCCACATTCTATGAAAGATAAATGAATCTATGAAACGGTTTACAGCAATGATAGTATAGCAAAATATTGGTAGAATACAAAATAAATAAATAGAGCGGTTTTCAAATGATGTCTGCGTATAGACGGCGTGAGAATAGCCCGGCTTTCGAGTATAATGGTAAGCGTAAATAGGAGTGAATAGTTCCAGGCATTTTAGGAGGATATATCGTGTTTAAATTCTGGAGGAGTAAAAAGAATAGCCATTCGGCCGGTCATCCGTCTGCATCCGGTGGACAGGAGCTGGAGGAGGCTGTTCCCGACAAGCTCATCGAGCTTTCCGGTCGGGAGGTTCACAAGAGCGTTGCTCCCGTGCTTGGGATGACGGTGCTGGATCTGGCCGAGCGGAACGATGTGGATTGGAACTCTTTTTGCAAAAGAGGCACGTGCGCACGCTGCCGATGCCATGTAAGCGTTGGTGTCCAGCATTTGTCGTCACCGAATCAGGCGGAGGAACAGAGGCTGGACCCCGAAGAGCTCGAGGAAGGGTACCGGCTTGGCTGCCAAAGCCGGATCGAATCGGTCGGCCCGATCAAGATTAAGCATGCCCCTTATTTTTAGTAGAATATTTGTACCTTTTAGGTTCAAAAGTGACCGTCCCTCGTCTAATAAATTTTAATGATTGCTCGAGACTCGCTTACAAGGACCATTCGTGCCTCGGCACGAGTCCGTTGTCGGCGGGGGAAGCCGGCAATCCTCGTCACGGGATTGCGCTTGGCGGCCGCATTCGCCGCATAAACGTCAAGCAGGCAGCCGCATCTTAGCGGCTGCCTGCCGGCGTTATTCCGTCAACTGGGCTTGCCGCCGCTGACTTTCCCGATAGGAGGATGGCGTCTGCCCGGTTATTTTTTTGAACAGCATGGAGAAATACTTATCATTCCCATATCCGACCTGCGACGCAATCTCGTGCACGGGGGCATCGGAATCCGACAGCAGACGCTTCGCTTCTTCAATCCGCTTGGAGATTAAGTAGTTGAAGGGCGAATCGCCGAGCTCCTTTTTGAATAGATGGGATAAATAGTGCTGACTGACATACAGCGTGTCGGCGATGTCCTTCAGACTGATGCTCTGGGTGTAGTTGGCATCAATGAATTGCTTGGTTCTCAGCGCAATTTCATGCTTTCCTTTCAACGCCTGGAATTGGTGCTTTACGTCGATAATCCGGTAAATGACCGTAATCAGCGACATAAGCAAATTCGTGCTCAGCGTTTCATAGCCAAGAATTTGAGAATCGCATTCTCGAATGATGTCCGAAAGATAGCTCTCTACCTTGTATGCGTACTTCTCGCATGAAATAACCGGCTCCACGTACGGAGGCAGCAGCATTCCCTGAGGAACGCCCTCGATATGCAGGGAATCGACTCCGCAATAGATGACTTTAAAGGGACTGCTTCCTGCCGACTTCTCCTCATGCGGCACACCCGGATTGTAGATGGCCACATCTCCTTTCCGGAGTTCGTACACCTTGCCCGCGATCCTGAATTCGCCGCGGCCTTCCACGACATACAAAATTTCGCAAAAATCATGGATCTGCGGCGGACCGTAAAAGAAGTCTTCATCCACGACCTGTCCGGCAAAGAGCAGCTGTGGATTTTTCTTGAATCGGAATTGATCGCTTCTGCTGTGTGATATTTCAATCTTCGGCACGTCGTTGTCCCTCCCCAAAGCGAAACTTCCTGTCATTATTATACTGCATAATTGCGTTATCTCGAAATCGTTTTCAGTTCAAGGCCGGCGGTTCACTGTTTTGCTGAATATCCATGGCAACAAAGCAATATAGTGGGTTATCCCGCATATCGAATCTATTTACAATGTGGATATAATCAATGATTTGGGAGGCGTGGCATTATGACGATTGAAAACGATTACAGATGGAGAGACGGATTTCCGAAGATCGGAATCCGGCCGACGATCGACGGGCGGCGAAGAGGCGTGCGGGAATCCCTCGAGGAACAAACGATGAACCTGGCCAAGGCGGTTGCGGCGCTGCTGTCGGAGCAGCTCCATTATCCGAACGGCGAGCCGGTGGAATGCGTCATTGCCGATACCTGTATCGGCGGAGTGGCCGAGGCGGCGGCAGCCGAGAAAAAATTCAAGCATGCCGATGTCGGTCTTACGATCACGGTGACGCCTTGCTGGTGCTACGGAACGGAAACGATGGATACGGATCCTTCCAGACCGAAGGCGGTCTGGGGCTTTAACGGCACGGGCCGTCCAGGTGCGGTCTATCTGGCAGCGGTGCTGTCCGCTCATGCGCAAAAAGGATTGCCTGCATTCGGTATTTACGGCGAGGATGTGCAGGATGAAGGAGACGCCCGGATTCCGGATGACGTGCAGGAGAAGCTGCTGCGTTTTGCACGTAGCGGGCTGGCTGCTGCCATCATGCGCGGCCAAGCGTATCTGTCCATGGGCTCAGTGTCGATGGGGATCGCCGGCTCGATTGTGGACGACAGCTTCTTCCAGGAATACCTCGGCATGCGGAATGAGTATGTCGATATGAGTGAATTTACCCGCCGGTTGGAAGAGGAAATCTACGACCCTGAGGAGTACAAGCTGGCGCTTGCGTGGGTGAAGGAGAATTGCGTCGAAGGACCGGACAACAACCCGCAGAAGCTTCAGACGTCCCGTGAACGCAAGGACTACGAGTGGGAAACGGTCGTAAAAATGACGCTGATTACGCGCGATCTAATGATCGGTAATCCACGCCTTGCGGAGCTGGGCTTCGAGGAGGAAGCACGAGGACATCATGCGATCGCATCAGGCTTCCAGGGGCAGCGTCAATGGACCGATCACTTCCCGAACGGGGACTTCCTTGAAACCATTCTGAACTCCTCCTTCGACTGGAACGGCAAGCGTTCGCCGTATATTGTGGCGACGGAAAATGACAGCTTGAACGGGGTCGGCATGCTGTTCGGTTATCTTCTTACCAATACGGCTCAGATTTTCGCGGACGTACGGACATACTGGAGCCCGGCTTCGGTTGAACGGGTGACCGGCTACAAGCTTGAAGGGAAAGCAGCGGGCGGCATTCTGCATTTGATCAACTCCGGCTCCGCGGCGCTTGACGGCACAGGTGAACAGCAGCGGGACGGAAAGCCGGTCATGAAGCCGTTCTGGGAGATTACCGACGAAGAAGTGGAACGGACCCTGAAGGCAACGCAGTTCAGACCTGCTTCCCTTGAGTATTTTCGCGGCGGCGGCTTCTCCACGGACTATCTGACACGCGGCGGAATGCCGATGACGATGTTCCGTCTGAATTTGGTCAAGGGCATAGGGCCGGTGCTGCAGATCGCGGAGGGATATTCGGTGGACTTGCCGGCCGAGGTTCATGATACGCTCGATAAGCGTACGGATCCGACATGGCCGACCACCTGGTTTGTTCCGAATATTACGGGCGAAGGCGCGTTCACAAGCGTGTACGAAGTCATGAATCAGTGGGGAGCCAATCACGGGGTGATCAGCTACGGCCATATCGGAGCCGACCTGATCACGCTGGCTTCGGTGCTCCGCATACCGGTAAACATGCATAATGTACCGGCTGAGCAGGTATTCCGCCCGCGTGCTTGGGGCTTATTCGGCACAGCCGATCCGGAAAGCGCCGACTTCCGCGCTTGTCAGAACTTCGGTCCGCTGTATAAGTAAAAAGCATTCCAGGGAGAGGAGACGAGACCATGCAAAATATGGAGACACGGCAGGAGCTGTGTAAATATGCGACAAAAATCGTGGACAACGGCCTAGTCGTCGGACCCGGCGGGAATATCAGCGCTAAGTCGGGAGAGATGATGTACCTGTCCCCGAGCGGCTTCGCACTGGAGGAAATCGAGCCGGAGCAATGGATCGAGGTTCATATACCGACAGGTGAGATCACGGATATCGGGTTGAGACCGTCCTCCGAGGTGCTAATGCACTTGTATGGCTACCGCAGCAACCCGGATATCGGAGCGATGGTGCATACCCATCCGTCCCACTGCATCGCCTTTACGTTAATCGAGAAGGAGCTGCCGGTCATGTTTCCGGATCAGGCCGCTCTTGTGGGCCGGACCGCTTATGTGCCCTATATTATTCCGACAACGGATTTACTCGCCGAAGCGGTTGCGGCCAAGGTGACGGAGGCGAGCTCGATCCTGCTCGGCAACCATGGCCTAGTAACTACAGGGAGAAATTTGCGCGAGGCTTACTACCGGACACAGGTGGTCGAGGAAAGCGCCAAAATTTACTTGAGCGCCAAGGCTGCCGGTCAACCGGTGCCGCTGACGGACCAGGAGGTCGATGACATCGCGGCGCTGGAGAGCGAGGACTACCGGATTCAGCTGCTTCAGAAAATGAAATAATCTAAACATTCATGGCAGCCTGTTTCGTGCTTGAGCATTTTTGTGGGAAGAGGTGAAATCATATGAGCCATTCATCTGCCGTGCTGGCGTTCGATATGGGGGCTAGCAGCGGCCGGGCGCTGCTAGGGGAGATCGCCGCCTCCCCGGACGGCGGCTCGCAGGGGATTCTAAAAATTACGGAGATCCACCGTTTCGCCAATGTCCCCGTGCAGTTCGGAGAGCATATGCACTGGAACACCCCCATGCTGCTGCAGGAGGTAAAGAACGGCATTCGCAAAGCCTTTCAAGCCGGCTATGCCCCGGTCAGCTACGGGATTGATTCGTGGGGCGTCGATTATGGGCTGATTGACCGTAACGGGGAGCTAATCGGGATTCCCTATCATTACCGGGATCCGAGGACGGAAGGCATGGTGGAGGAAACCTGCAGCCAAGTCGGCCGGGAGCGGTTGTTTCAGGAGAGCGGTCTTCAGTTTATGCCGTTTAACACGATCTTCCAATTGAACGCCATGCGGAAGGCAAGCTCTCCGATGCTGGATATCGCGGATGCCCTGCTGCTGACGCCGGATCTGATCAATTATTTTTTGACAGGCGTGAAGGCATGTGAATTTACGATGGCCACCACGACGCAGCTGTATCATGTACGGCAGCGGAAGTGGAACGAACCGCTCATTGAAGAGCTCGGGCTCAATCCTTCCATGTTCATCGAACCGGTGGAGCCGGGCACGTGGATCGGCAATCTGTCCGGTTCAACCGCGAAGGAGCTCGGCGTTCCGCCGATCCGGGCGATCGCGGTGGCATCGCATGATACGGAATCCGCCGTCGTAGCCGTTCCGGCAAGCTCATCGTCTTTTGCCTATCTCGTATGCGGCACATGGTCGCTTCTGGGAACCGAGATGAAGGAACCGCTGCTCCACCCGGACGTATTGAAGGAGGACTTCTCGAATGAAGGCGGAGCCTTCGATACCTTTCAGCTGCTGAAGAACATTATGGGATTGTGGATCCTCCAGGAATGCAAGCGGCAGTGGGATCAGCAAGGCCTGGACTATGGGTACGGCGATTTGGTCCGGTTGGCGGAGGAGGAGGAGGCGTTTCGCAGCTTTATCCAGCCGGACGATCTTCGCTTTATGAATCCGGCGGATATGATTTCGGAAATCCAGACGGATTGCAGGGAAACGGGGCAGCCTGTGCCGGAGAGCACGGGAGCGATGGTTCGCTGCATTCTTGAAAGCCTTGCCTTCCGGTACCGCGAAGTGCTGGAGAGCATGGAGCGTTTGACCGGGACTCGATATGAAGGCTTGCATATGGTCGGCGGTGGGATTCAGAACGAGCTGCTCTGCCGGTTCACGGCAAATGCGCTGGGAAGAACCGTATGGGCCGGTCCGGTCGAAGCAAGCGCGATCGGCAATATGCTCGTGCAATTCATCGCGAACGGAGCCTTGGCAAGCCGGGAGGAAGGAATCGAGCTCGTCAAACGTTCGTTCCCGCTTGCGGTGTACGATCCGGAAGCGGATTCCGAATGGAATGCGATGTTCTCCAAATACCAAGCGGCTACCCGGGAACGCCAGGTCAGCGGTTAATTCGCGGGATCGAGCCGCAAACTGCCGTGCTGTACCGAATCTTGGGAAATCCGAATAGATCAGGGGGTTGTCTATGTTAAATGGAATATCCAATCTGATATCACCCGAGCTGTTGAAAATCTTGATGGAGATGGGTCATGGCGATGAAATCGTATTCGGTGATGGCAATTTCCCGGCAGCCAGCCATGCCCGGCGTTTGGTCCGGGCGGACGGTCACGGGATTCCGGAGCTGTTGCAGGCGATCCTGCCGCTGTTCCCGCTGGATACGTATGTAGCATCCCCGGCGGCACTCATGGCGGTTACTCCCGGCGATCCCGTCCAGACCCCGATTTGGGATGAATACCGGAGCATCATCTCCAAGTTTCATAACGCTAAGGTAGAAGTTGAAGAAATGGAGCGCTCGGCTTTCTACGAGCGGGCGAAGCAAGCGTACGCCATCGTCTCGACAGGAGAGAAGGCGCTGTACGCCAATATTATTCTAAAAAAAGGCGTCATCGGGGAGTAAACCCTTGGTGACACAATGCAATGTTAAGTCCGCCCGAGGTCTGCTTGGGCGGACTTTTTATAAACAGCGGTCACTTGAACCATCAATTAAGCATTATACGACCACTTGGGCATTAAATTGAAAGACCTGAAGGATAACCGGCGTCCCCTCGAGGAGAACGTCGCCCGGGGAATAGAGTGTCAGCGCTTCGGGAGTAACGCTAAAGATTCGGCCCTCCTGCATCATGCCGTTAATGTACAGGTTTGCATAACCGCTTTGGGAAATCTCCATGATTTCGGAAACGGCATTACCGTTATCGTCCGTAAACTGGTTCGCCGGGATGATCAGCGGCGGGTCGAGTGCGACCAAGGCGTCGGTTGTATAAAAATAGCGCATGACGTCAGGCGTCACCACGACACCCGGGAGGATGACCTCACCCGGTTCGCCTCGCGGGCCCTGAGGTCCGGGAGCTCCTTGCAAGCCTTGCGGCCCCGGAGGCCCTTGAATGCCTGGCGGACCAGGCGGCCCCTGAGGCCCTAAGGGTCCCGGATTGCCCGCATGCCCTTGTTCGCCAGGAGGTCCGGCTGGACCCGGTACTCCGGCAGGTACCTCGGGTCCCTGCGGTCCGGGTGCGCCTCCCGGTCCTTCAGCTCCCGGTAACCCGTGCCCGCCATGGACTTTCTGAGGCCCTCGAGATCCTTGCCGTACAGGAGGGATAACGATACTCTGAGGCGGGCAGACCCTCCCCGCGGGACATTTCTTTCGGCATTTCCGGACGCTAGTTCTTCGGTGGCGGCGTCTCTTGCCCCTGTAAGGGTGTCCTTTATCGCGGCAGCGTTTTTTATACAGTTGAAGGGACCTCTTCAGAATATCACCTCCGCCCTTTCATTGATGCAGTATATGTGCGAATGTCATTTTGGGAATGGACGATTGTCTAGTAATGGGTGGACGCTTGCAAATCTGAATGATCGTTAGAGACGCTTCGACAGAAAATGGTGGGATGCCGGAATCAAAATCTATGAAAATAGCATTTAATAAGATAGCAGCTAGTGCTGCTAGTCTATGACGAATTTCATAGACCTGAGAGGAGGAGGATGTTATGCCTGTTATTAAACCGGTCATTACGGCGATCGCTACGCCCCCGGTGGCAACGGGAGGCGTCGTTACGACGACGGTCACGCCCGTTGTCTCGCGCTATTTCGCGGTAGTAACGGCAGCCATGATCGGAGCGGCTGCGACCACGATGCCGGCGACGAGCTTTGTTGATGATGCAGGGGCTGCGATCACGGCTTTTCCAGCTCTGACGGGGACGGAATATGTCAATGTGTATATCAACGGCATGCTGCAGCAAAGCTCCCTCTTTACGCTGTCGACCGCGGATTTGGTGCTCGATGCCACGGATGTCCCCGAAGGGATTCCGGTACTGCTTGAGATCGCGAGCTTTACTAATACGGCATCCGCGATTACGACGCAGCCAACGATTTCTGCGCCAACGATAACGATCATCATGTAACGAAGACAGCGGATGGGGAGCTCCTAGCGGATCGGTCGGGAGCTCCCCCGTTGTTTGTGGATTCAGATACATATCGCCTAATTTCTTTGCGCGGAACCACAGGGATGAATAACGCCAGGAAGCAATGCACCTCGCCTGCGCTCAAGCGTTGTTCAACACCCAGCTATCAAGATATGATTTTTTCGACTGACTCTTGTTATTACGAACAAACGGTACTGGTTGCCTCCATCCAGAAGGTTATCGAGCAGCGGCTGCGCAAGAAATAAAAAGGTATTTCACCAAATACAGCGAATTCTCTATGGATATGAACCGATTGGAGGCCATAGCATGAAGCGTTAATCCCCGGCTGCGGTAAGTGGAGTACAGAACGAGGGGGACTTTGGATGTCTTTGGACAAAGAAAACTGGGTTGTGGAAGCAACCATATCCGATATGCAGCGGGCGATGGATGAAGGCTTGATCACTTCATTCGAGCTCGTTGAACTGTATTTGGACCGGATCGGCCGGCATGACGGTCGGCTCCGCTCCATAATCGAGGTGAATCCCGATGCGCTGGCAATTGCACGGAAGCTGGACCAAGAGCGGCGTGAGAAGGGGGCTAGAGGGCCTCTTCACGGGATTCCGATTATTCTGAAGGACAATATTGATACAGGGGACCGGATGCATACAAGTGCCGGTTCGCTCGCACTGGCGGAATCTTTTGCGAAAGACGATGCCTTCATTGCGGCGAGGCTGCGGGAGGCCGGCGCCGTTCTGTTGGGAAAAGCGAATATGACCGAATGGGCAAATTTTATGTCGCCGACGATGTGGGCGGGGTATAGCGCAAGGAACGGGCTGACGCTAAATCCATACGGTCCCGGCGAGCTGTTTGTTGGCGGATCGAGCTCGGGCTCCGCTGCTGCCGTCGCAGCCAATTTAGCTGCTGCAGCGATCGGAACGGAAACATCAGGTTCGATTATCAGCCCGTCCAGCCAGAACAGCCTCGTGGGAATCAAGCCGACGATTGGACTTGTAAGCCGGAGCGGCATCATTCCGATAACCAACACCCAAGACACGGCCGGACCTATGGCTAGAACCGTCACGGATGCGGCCATCCTCCTTGGCGCCATTGTCGGAAGGGATGAGCGCGACGGCGCCACGAAGATCGATCCACGGCAGCACCGACCGGATTATACGGATGCGCTTGTCATTGACGGAGCGAGACATGCGAGGATCGGTATACCAAGATACTACTATAAGCATCTCGATTCGGACAGAATAGACATAGTCGAGTCGGCGATCC
The DNA here is from genome assembly GCF_017873605.1 of Paenibacillus lactis. Lineage (GTDB taxonomy): Bacteria > Bacillota > Bacilli > Paenibacillales > Paenibacillaceae > Paenibacillus_AQ > Paenibacillus_AQ lactis. Next base: position 69,158 of record NZ_JAGGKI010000016.1, on the reverse strand, counting down.
GGGTGCTGCGCGAACTGGGTGCGGAAATCCTCGATCCCGTGAATCTTCCTTGCCAAGGGACTCACTGGGATGCGAATGTGCTGCGATACGAGTTCAAGAAATATGTGAATGATTATTTGGCCACACTGGGCCCAGAGCAGCCGGTGCATTCACTGGCGGAAGTGATCGCATTTAATGAAACGCATGCCGAAACAGCACTGAAGTATGGACAGGATACGCTGATCTGGGCAAATGAAACAAGCGGTACGCTGACGGAAACGGACTACCTGAAGAGCCTAAGGAAGAACAAGGAAATGGCCGGGACCAATGGGATTGACCATGCCTTGAAGGAGCACAAGCTGGATGCCTTGTTGTTTCTGGGTAATGAGTTTGGGGCGGATCTGGCTGCCCGCGCAGGCTATCCGTCGATAACCGTTCCCGGCGGTTATGCGCAGCGAGGCATCATTGCTCCGGGAGGATACATTACAAAAGGGCCGCAGGGAATCACGTTTGTTGGCACGGCATTTAGCGAACCCCAATTAATCAAGCTTGCCTATGCCTTTGAGCAGGCCACACGCCACAGGGTGCCTCCCGCGCTTTAGGAATCCGTCATACAAAGGTGGAAAAGAGGTGCAATGCAATGCCGCGAAAAACGGAATATGTCCCGTTTGGTTATGAACCGCCCACTCCGGCGACAAAGGGAACGTTGATCTTCTATGATCCCTTCGAGCAGGTGCAGGAGCTTGTGGAGCGTGCGGTTCAGACGAAACAGAAGAGAGCATTTTCGAAGCTGGTTCTGTATCCGCTGCATGAGGAGACGATGAAGCGGATGTTCAAGGTCCAGGTCAGCCCATTTTACAAGAGGGAGCAGGGGCTGCAGGAATGGCTGGATGAGAGCGGCGCTTCCTCCGTCGTCGTAGAGTCATTCGAAGCGAAACGAAAAAAATATACCCCGATAGATACGGCTCTGCGGCATCTGGTCGAAAAGTACGGCGGTCCTCATTTCGTGCTGATGACCCCCGAGATTGCCAATGCGTTCGCATCCTATTCTTCATTTGAGGAATGGATCGTCCGGCTGAGACTGTTACTTGTGTCTGAACCGAGACATCCGCATCCGAGGCTGGAGAAGTTCCGCCACCGGTGGGAGGTCCTGGAGACGGACAGCGAGTCTTAATCCCGAAAGACGGATTAGAAACAAAAGGTATACGCTTAGAACAAGCCTTTTCCGCTATGGAAAAGGCTTGTTCGGTGATTGATCCGGAATCTTTTTCAGAAATAGAGCTCAGATCGCCAAATCGGAAGGACGCGATATTTAAGGGCCAAAGAGCATCATCATGTCTATAAAAATATGCCCTCTAGTCTGCAGACGTTTGCTTAAGTGGTCTCAAAAAAACGGAAATACCTTCCTGAATCGACAATTGCAGGTCAATGGTAAAGCACGTGTTAGCGTAAAAGCATTTCCATTTCGTGCTTTATTTGATACATTTAAATGAAACGACATCGTAAAGGTAGGGTGCGTGTGCATGAAGCAAGTGACGATCTACGATATAGCCAAGGAGGCCAAGGTCTCTGCCGCCACGGTCTCGAGAGTGCTGAATAACACGGCGCCTGTCAAAGAAAGCACGCGTTCCAAGATCATGCAGATCATCCATAAATATCAGTTCCAGCCGAACGCCCTGGCCCGAAGCTTACTGAAGAAAGAAACAGGGACGATCGGCGTCATCATGCCCGATATCACGAACCCTTTCTTTCCGGAAGTATTCAGCGGCATCGATCGGGCGGCCAGTGAGATGGGCTACACGTTTTTTCTGTGCGATACGCTGGGCGACACTCGGAAAGAGTCGCAGTATTTGCATATGCTGCGGGAGAAACAGGTAGACGGAATTTTATTTCTGGGTGGACGCATTAATTTGTCCAAGTGCGATCCGGAGCTGGCCGAAGAGGTCGTTGAGACGGCATCGCGCATTCCTACGGTGCTCATTAACGGCAATCTTCCGGGCACCTCGCTTCATCGTGTCATTCTGAATGAAGCCAAGGGCGCGGAGCTGGCGACCCAATTTCTTATTGATGCCGGACATCGAAGCATAGCTTTCATTGCAGGGAACGAAGAAATGACGACAACGGCACAGAAGGTACGGGCTTTTCGACGCGTGATGAAGAAGAACGGTTTGGAGACCGCGAAGGAGAACGTTCTTTACGGGGATTATTCAATGGCATCGGGAGAGAGCTCGATGGAGAAGATTCTTGCGCGACGGGAACGGCCGACAGCAGTATTCTGCGTGAACGATCTCACGGCCGTCGGGGCGTTGAAGGCAGCCATGAAGGCAGGCGTTTCGGTCCCTGACGAGGTATCGATCGTCGGATTCGATGACATTCCGCTCGCGTCGGCAATCTATCCTGAATTGACAACCGTTTCCCAGCGCATGGATCTGCTCGGCGGTACCGGCGTGCAAGTGCTGCACAAAATGATTCTCAAGGAAAAGGTTAGGATGCTAACCGTCATCGAGCCTGAGCTGATCGTACGGAACAGCACTCGGAGTTTGCGTTGACCGAATCCGTCCTTCCATTCGCAAAAATGAGTTGACACCCGATAAGGCATCGAATAAAATGTGGAAAAAGAAAGCCCTTACAATCAAGTGAGGACACGGCGGATGCTGACCGCTTTCTTTTTTGGACTGTAATGAAACCCGTTTCATGAAATGGGTTTCATTACTCGGGTGAATGCTAAATTGCGATCGGAGGGGTTATTGGGTGATGAAGAAGTCTTGGCGTATGTTGTTGGCAATGTTGTTGGTGACCGCAATGATGTTTTCAGCAGGCTGCGGGGGAAGCGCAGACACCGGAGGAGGGGCAGATTCCGGCGGGGAGCCGGGCAAGGCGGCGGAAGTCAGCTTTTCCTATTGGGGAGGGGACTTCGATAAAGCGCGAATGGAGAAAATCTACGAAGAATTCAAGAAGGTGCATCCCGAAATCAAGGTAAACCTGATCCAAATCCCGAGCGACGGATATGAACAGAAGCAGCTGGCAACGATGGCTGCGGGCAATCCTTATGATGTCGTTCAGCTTGCCGAATCCTTCTACAGCTATGCTTCAAAGGGGACATTGGAAGATCTTACCCCTTATCTTGAACGAGACGGCATCGATACCTCCGATTATTACGATGCCGCCATCCGTGCATACAGCTACCAAGACAAAGTAATGGCAATGCCGATGCGGATGGGAACCATGATATTGCTTTACAACAAAAACCTGTTCGACCAGCATGGACTGCAATACCCGTCGGACGAGTGGACTTGGGACGATTTTTATGCCGCTGCGAAAACGATCACCGATCCTAAAAACAGCATCTTTGGCCTCGGTGGCGTCGGATCGTGGTGGGCAAGCTACCAAACCTGGGTTTATTCTTACGGAGGCAGTCTGCTCAGCGAAGACCGCACGCAATTTACGCTCGATTCGCCGGAAGCGAAGAAAGCGATCCAAACGATTCAAGACATGATATGGAAGGACAACATAGCACCCCAGGCGAGTCAGCTGCTGCAGGGCGTTGATATGTGGACCAGCGGAAAGGTCGGCATGATCATTGACGGACCGTGGCATATTCTCAGCAGCCAGGCGAACATCAAAGACTTCGACTGGGATATCGCACCTGTGCCGAAGGGAGCAAAGGAAGCATCCCCACTGTTCTCCAACGCGTTCGCTATTCCTAAGCTGTCCAAGAACAAGGAGGCGGCATGGGAAGTCGTTAAATTCTGGACCGGCGAGACTGGACAGAAGATCCTGGCTGCGGAGCACGGCGAAATTCCGCCGCTGAAATCGGTGGCGGAATCCGATGCTTACCTGAATATCGGCGACAACCCCCCGGCAAACTTCAAATCCCAGCTGACCTCCGCCCAGCGGGCCTTCGCTCCACAGGCAACCGTCAAATGGGATGAGATCAACCGGGCCGCCGATACGTACCTTGGGCAGATCTTTAATGAACAACGAAGCGTGGACGATGCTTTGGCCGAGATGAAAATCGAAGTTGACCGATTGCTTGAAGAAGCCAAGCAGCTTGAACAGTAGCGAACGTGCCGAAGGAGGGCGGGGGATGCCCCGCTTCCTTCATAAAACCAATGATTTGGAGGGAAGCATCATGGTCAAGACGCGGCGGGCACGCTCGCTAGCTAAACGGGAATCGAGAAATTTCTGGTTGTATACATCTCCCTGGATCATCGGGTTTGTGGCGTTTACGGCGTTTCCGTTCCTTTCCTCGTTCATTCTCAGCTTCATGCAATGGGACGTCCTCTCGCCGCCGAAGTTCGTCGGGATCGATAACTATGTGCAGCTCTCGCAAGACAAAACATACTTCTGGAAAGACCTCAACAATACGCTGTATTATGCGCTGATCGGTGTTCCGCTGACGATCATTCTGGGACTAGCGGTGTCCGTGCTGTTGTCCAAACCGATCCGCGGCATTAACTTCTATCGCATCGTCTTTTATTTGCCTGCCGTATTCGGCGGAGTCGCGGTTTTGAAGCTCTGGACTTACCTGCTCTCGCCGGGAACGGGCGACGGCATGAATCCCGGGCTGATCAATGCGATGCTCGGCTGGTTCGGCATACAGGGTCCCGGCTGGTCCCAGGATCCGCACTGGGCCAAGCCGGCCGTATTGCTGGTCGGTTTATGGGGCGTCGGGGGCAGCATGATGATCTGGCTGCCGGCGCTTGCCTCGGTTCCGAAAGATTTGCTCGAGGCGGGCGAAATCGACGGAGCCAACCGGTTCCAGCGGTTTTGGCGCATTACGGTTCCGCTGATCACGCCGGCGATCTTTTTCCAGCTTACCATGGGCATTATCGGTTCATTCCAAATTTTCATGGAGCCCGTCATCATGCCAGGATCTTCCAAGACATGGACAGACAGCCTGATGGTCGTTCTGTTCGACAACGCATTCCGGTTCTATAAGATGGGGTACGCTTCGGCGATCGCCTGGGTCATATTCATCATGATTATGCTCGTGACCTTGGTGAACCTGTATTTTTCAAGAAGGTGGGTCTATTATGAGTCGAAATAACGCGGCCGCAACGGAAAAAGGCACTCCGGTCCGCCGGCAGAGCACGAAGCTCATGCGTAATGTACGGCTGATGCTGCGATATGCGGTCCTCACGATGGGAGCGATATTATTCCTGCTGCCTTTGATATGGACCATCTCAGGTTCGCTGAAGCCTCCCGGGGAAATATTCACGGTTCCGATTCGCTGGATCCCTTCGGATTTTCAATGGGATACTTATGTACGGCTGTTCAGCGTGTTCCCGTTCTGGATTTACGTCAAAAATACGCTGATTATCGTAGCATTTGCCTTGATCGGCCAATTGGCATCCTCCGTGCTGGTGGCTTACGGTTTCGCCCGATTCCGGCACCGGCTGAACGGCCCGTTGTTCATCCTCGTCCTGTCGACGATGATGATTCCTGGCCAGGTGACGATGATACCGCAATATTTGATCTACAAAGAGCTCAGCTGGATCGACACATACCTGCCGCTCATCGTTCCGAACTATTTTGCGGCGGCGATTAACATCTTTCTGCTGCGCCAATTCATGCTGACCATCCCGAAAGAGCTGGATGAGTCGGCGAAGATCGACGGCGCGAATTCCTTCGGAATCCTGGTCCGGATCATTATGCCGATGTGCCTGCCGATTCTCGTCACCATCGGCATTTGGACGATTAACAGCAACTGGAACGATTTTATGGGGCCTTTGATTTACTTGAGTACCCCGGAGAAATATACGCTTCAGATGGGCATCTACAATCTGAATGCAGGCCGGCAGGGGCTGACCGATTACGGGCTGATGTTCGCCGCGTCGCTGGTTACGCTGCTTCCGAGCCTTCTGCTCTTCGCCTTCGGCCAGAAATATTTCATGAGCGGCATTAAGATCGGCGGAGCGCTTAAGGGTTGAGAACGGTGTGTTGATGTGAAACGTAGAACGAAGAACGAAGAACGAAGAACGAAGAACGAAGAACCAAGAACGAAGACCAAAGAATAACAGCGAGGAATAACAGCCCTTTGCGGCAACTCGGATCAGGCAATGGCGGGCACCGAAGATGCCGCAGAGGCTTCATGCAGAAATGGAGGCATTATGAAACACACGGAGACGATACCACGGATCGAATTAAGCAAAGAGGGAATCTATATTGACGGCCATGCGGTTGTCCTCCTAAGCGCATCCTTGTTTTATTTCCGGCTACCGCGGGCGGAATGGCGCGATCGGATGAGGAAGGTAAGAGAGGCGGGCTACCATGCGATCGATGTGTATTTCCCCTGGAATTTTCACGAGCCCGAACCGGGTCAATGGGAGTTTGAAGAGGACAAGGATGCCGGGGCTTTCCTGCGAATGGCAGCGGAAGAAGGGCTGTACGTAATCGCCCGGCCGGGTCCGTATATCTGCTCGGAATGGGACGGAGGGGCATTGCCCGCTTACCTGTTCACGCGAAGCGGGATGAAGCTGCGCGACAACGACCCGCAGTTCTTGGCCGAAACGGCGAAATGGTACGGCCGGATCATGCCCATCCTGAGGCGGTATGAGTATGGCCGGGAGGGAACGGTGATCTGCGTACAGCTGGATAACGAGCTGGATTTCTATGCTTGCGAAGATCCGAAAGGGTATATGTCCGCCTTGCGGGATCTGGCACGGGCCGAAGGCATCGGCGTGCCGCTGATCGCCTGCGCCGGTCAGGGCGACCTTTTTCGCGCCTCCGGCTATGCGGAAGGCATCGTTCCGACCTGTAATTTTTATCCGGACGATGTGCAGCCGGATTTCGAAGAGAAGGTGAGGGTGTACCAGCAGCGGCTAAGCAAGTTGGACTATCCGCTGCTCGTGACCGAAACGAATCGATCTCATTATTTGCTCCGCCGGCTGCTCGTCAGCGGCGCGAAGCTGTTGGGTCCGTATCTGCAGGTATCGGGCACCGACTTTGGATTCACCAATGCGGCCAATAACTGGGGCGATCCGCTGGCAATGCTGACCTCGGATTATGATTTCGGCGGCATGATATCCCCCGAGGGGCATCTCCGCCCCGAAATCCATGAAGGGCGGATGCTGGGACGCCTCATATCGACCTACGGCACCGGATTGGCGTCAGGAACACCGGATGAAGCAACTGCGCAAGAGATACGCACCTCCGGGATTCAACCCGGCGTACTTGCCGGGCCGCACGTTATTCGTTTTCCCCAAGGCGGCATCGTGTTTGCTTTGGCCAACTTGACCGGTGTGGAAGCGGAAACAACGGTATCCTTCGACACCGGTTCCCTCCGGCGCACTTTGCCGTTTCGGATCGGTGCCCGCGAATGCCCGTTCTTCCCGCTGGGCGTTCCAATGGAGACATGGGGATACAGCGGCGTGCTCGAATATGCCAATGCCGAGCTGGTATGGGTGACCTTGGACCAAACGACATCCGAACGATATATGATCTTTCAAAGCGATCATCAAACGGAAGTTTGTTTCCGGTTTGAGCGAGGGTCGAAAGTGGAGGTCACTAGCGATGGCTCTGAAGTCGACATGATGAACGAAGGCTGCCGCTTGCGATTCATACATCAGGACGGCAGCCGCATTGCTTGCCTGACCTATGAGGATGGCCGTCGATTATTCGTAGCGGTGTGTACCAGAGATGAAGCGCTTCGACTAACCGGAATCAGGCAAGGCCGGCTGCTGCTGGAGGATAGGATCGCTTGGCTGCAGCCTGCTGCAGCTCCCGTCGACATCGCTTGGACTGCTTCGGAGCTGCCACCCGATGCACCTTTGTTCGATCAGACCACCGTTCTCGGGAAAGCGCCGGACCATCTGGAGTATTACGGGATCTACAGGGGATTTGGCTGGTATGAAGCCGTGTTGGCGGCTCCGACGGGAGACGGGTACTGCGGTTTGATGCTGGAGGAAGCGAGCGACATTGTGTCGGTTTATGTAAACGGACGTTATGAAGGAACGCATGTGCCGGCGGGAGGCATATGCTATTTGCCGGGAAAATGGACCGGTCAGGATCCGCTTGCGCTGACCGTTCGCGCGGAAATTTGGGGGCATACCAATTTCGACGACAACCGCATTCCTTCCATCCGACTTCATAGCACGAAAGGGATCAAGGGAGTGACGGCTGTCCGCCGAATTCGCAGGCTAACCGACAACTGGAGGTTCAAGGCGGAAAGCACGGATGCTCTATTGTCAGAAGCGGAGAAGGGAGATCGGGCATTTGCAGAAGGGACCGACGATGCTTCGTGGACGGTCATCGGCTGGGGCGCATGGATGGATACTGCGGTTCATGCACGAGGCTGGTACCGCAAAACGATTGCAATATCCGAGGATGCCGATGCAGCCATCCTGCATTTCCGCGATCTCCAGTGCACGGTCAAGGTATATATCAATGGGCGCGAGCACGGGGTGATCAATCCACGCAATCCCTTCCTCCGGTTGGATACCGGAGAACGATCGCTCACCATCGCCTGCGAAGTGAATCGCCACTATGCTTCCTCAGCGGGCGAGATTCTGCTGTATGAAGGAACCCGCGCGGAGGAGTGGACGTTGACAGGGGGGGAAGAGCAAGCTTTCTGGGAGCATGCTATGGCCTCCATGAAGGAAGCTTCCACCATCCTGCTCCCGTATCCTTTGAGGTCCGGCGGGACGTCATGGCTGCATGCAGTGGTGCCGGATTCCAATCATGGCCGCGGATGGCGTGTGCGTGTAGACGGAAAAAACCTGAAGCTGACGGTGTTCTTTAACGGCCGGGTGGCCGGACGGCTGTGGACCCCGGATTCCTCGGAACGGCCCGTATTTTCCGGCGGGGACCAGACATCGTTTTTGCTTCCGGGAAGCTGGTTTGCCAAGGGAGCGGAGAATCGGCTTGCTATATATGCGGAAGCCGTGGAAAGGGAGAGCGACGGGATCCTCCGGCTGCTGGAATTCTTCCCGGTCCAATCATAGGAGGGCAGAGCTAGCATCCATCTGGCTGGGTAAGCTCTTTCCTGATTCTGTTGAGATAACCGCTGTATCCTGCTTATTCATTTGCCGGTCCGTACCTAACGTCGGACCGGCTTGCTATTTCTATGTGCCATAGGTACCAATGCAAATGGTGTACAGCCGCTTACCTTAACTCTTTTTCAATATATCCGGATTAGTCAATACGGAATCCAGCCGCAGTGTTCGGGACTGCGGCTGGATTGTGTTGATATGATTTTTACAATGAAGGAAAGTGGTTAGGCTAACTCCAAGATAACCATCTGGTGATTTTCCAAGACCGGAACGGTGTAGCTGATTTCACCGTTAGCTTCTGTATCAAAAGGGAGTTCCTCCATCGAAGGGGCGATATACACCCGTTTGACCAATGCGGAGGAGGGGAGACGCAGGGCGACCGAAACGTTCCGCAGCGGCACGATGTCCTCGATAACCTCAACCCGCCCTTTCAGTACCGGCGATGCATACAACAGGTGGTTGACATATCGGTTCTCCGTCCCTTGGTACTGGAGGATCGCAATGCCCCGGGCAGGTAAATCACATCGCAGGGAAGGCTGGGGGAGCAGGCGGCCGAGTGCATGGAGCACCATCTCTTTCAGGATGAGGTGACCGTTATCGGCATACTCGCTGAACACATTCCAGGCCATGTAGATCCCGTTTGAACTTTCGATCATACCCGGTCCGTTGTCCTCCCCAGCGCTTGGAGTGTGCATATGCGAGCAAAATGTGAAAACGTCGCGGTTGAAATATGGATGCTCCCGGCTACCAAGTGCCCGCCCGCCGTTCAATTCGACCTGCTGTCCTTCGCCATACATAACATACGAAGCGGGGAGCAGGGAACCCGGCGTAAAATCCGGACGGAAATAGGAAGGGCGGTAGGGACTTGCTCCCTTCCAATCCAGCCCCAGGTCCAGCATATACGCGTTGCCGGCCGGGTTCAGGCCCGAACGTCCCGTTGCCAGAATTTTGCCGCCGTTATCGGTAAATGAGCGGATGGCCTCTGCTAGTTGCGGCCATACCGGAACTTCATCGGGCAAAATAAGCACCTTGTAGCGCCCGAAATCTGCTTCAGCATCCACGATGTCGTATAAATAATGGCCCTCATTCAGCATGCGCACAGCTCCGGCATCGGCCAGATTCGTCCGGTCCTCCGACTTCCGGACATCCGGGCAAGCTTCCCAAGCGGCTTCCAGCGACAGGACCGCGATGTCCGCCACGGATGCAACGCCGCTGCACCACGGTTCTCTGGCTTTCACCTCCGAGTAGGCGGCGCCGATCAGGGCATACGTTGCTTCATCCATGAAGCCTGACGGATGGAGCTGGTCGCCGATCGAGCATTTGGCGCCGTGAGCGAGACTTAGCGCCGTTTCGAACCGAAGCGCATTCGGATGCTTGTAGCCGCCGAATTCGCCCCAGGAGGTATGGAATTTTCCCGTCATGCCTAGATACTCCATGCCGAGCGTCTGGGCATAACGCGCCGACAGGGGGAAGTGGTCGTACCCCCAGCCTCCGGTCGGCAGCGATTCCAGCTCCAGATGGCTGTTGACATGGGCGAGGTCGCGGCGGCCCCGGCGTTGATGGCCGCTGTTATGAAAGACGGGAAGACCGGGCTTCACAGCGTCCACCGTTTCCCGCACAAGCCGGGTATAATTCAGGTAGATCGACTCGCCCAAGGCAGCTACGGCTGCTTCGTCCCGCGGATCTTGACCGGCATTCCGCAGCGAAGCGACGCAGTATTGGCATCTGCATTTACGGATGCCGACGATGTCAAGGAATATGCCATCGGCATCATAGCGGGTGACAACCTCTCGGATCTGCGCCAGCAGAATGTCCAGGTAAGGTGTATTGAAGCAGAACTCGTGATAGCCTGGTGTCATGAAATCCTTCACCCAGCGCGTCCGGTCTTCCGCATCCCGAATCAGCCATTCGGGATGGCGGCGAGCCAGCTTTTCATCGAGGCCGGCCGATAGGTATACCGGCGTTTTGACGCCGATTTCATGCGCGGCAGCAATCATCTCGCCCAGCAAATCGAAGGCTAGATGAGGGTGCATTTCGTTGGCTTCGCTGGGGTGATATGCGCAGCCATGATGGCATTTTGAAAAGACCGTGATGGAGTCGACGTGCCCCAATCGAAGCATGTTCTGGAACTGGGATTTGGAGAAGCGGCTTCCGATGCCCGGAATGGCCTCCGACGTATGAAAATCGAGATGAACCTGACGGAATCGCATGCGTGGTCAGCCCCTTTGCATATTCATGAGAACGGTTTCTTGTGCTCCAATGTAACTCTTTTCCAGCCTTCGAACCAGTGATAATATAGACTTTGACTAGCACAAAATGAACTTATGCGAGAGAGGAGCCTGCTGTTTTGCTATGCCTTGAATTCGCGATTCCGCCGCTGCCGCAATTCGTGACGGCGGGACATGCCGTATGGAAGCCGGGAGATCGGCACTTCGCCCGCACCTTCGGCGTCTATGACCTGCTGTTGGTTACGAGGGGAACGTTCTATATGACCGAAGAGGGAACCGAATACGAGATCAGCCCGGGCAAGCTGCTTGTGCTGGAGGCGGGCCTGCCTCATATCGGGCATCGATCCTGCGAAGAGGATACGGAGATTTACTGGGTGCATTTCATCCATGGGCATGCTGCGACGCGCATCCGGCAAGAAGACATTCCCTGGTCCGTGCTGCTGTCCAAAGGCACGGTCGAGGACGTCGAGCCCCCAGCGCAGCAGCGCATGTATTTGCCGAAGTTTGCCGCTGTGGACGTGCAGGCGATCGAGCCGATCCTCCGCGGGTTGAACGATACCCATAACAGACTGAACGGGGAAAACGCGATTCTGCTCCATCTTCTGCTCGCCAAACTGTTCGCCGCATTGCAGGCGGAATGCGCGCGGACGTCTGCACCCGAGCCCTCCGAACGGCTGGCCCGGGCTGCCGTTGCATATTTGAATGAACATTGGAAGGAGCCGTTCGACAGAGCGTCGCTCGAGGAGGAGCTGCATTTCCAGGCAGGCTATATTGCGAGATGCATGAAAAAGCATATCGGCAAAACGCCGCTTCAATACGTGCTGCATTTGCGCCTGGAGGAGGCCAAGAAACTGCTGGGCGGCACGGTGCTTGGCATTTCCGAGATCGCGTACAGGGTGGGGATTCGAGATGCCAATTACATGACTCGCCTATTTACCGCCAAGCATGGTGTGACGCCGGGGGCGTATCGGCGGATGCTGCAGCGGCAGCGGGATGAAGGGGAGGCGGGGCCGAAAATCCCGATTGACAACGATTTTCCCGCAGGCTTATAGTAAAGCCACCCAACTTATGCATGGAGAGTGGTCCAATGAACATGCTGCAGACGCTCCGCTCTCGCAAATATTTGCAGCGGATCTTGTTAAGTTTTATGCTCGTTGTCGCGATGCTGGCCGTGGCTTCCTTACTACTGAATGCATCTGCACGCGATAAGGTGTTAAGCCTGCAGAATGAAGCCGATCGCAAGCTGCTCACCCAAATCGATTACAATATCGAGAACATGAACGGCATCGTGAAGGATTTGGCGGTCTCGTTGTACAATGACGAGGAGCTGATCGCGCTCAAATCCGGGTCGGACTATAAGCAAAGCATCTTAAAGATTGAGCGGCTCAACCGGACGGTTGCCGCATCGCCGTATTTGCATGCAGCCGTTTTTTACAACGGCAAGCAGAGCCGGTTCTTCTCGTCGCTAAGCCACGACATGGACACGAGCGTCCTGTACGGAGCACTGGAAGCGTATATGGCTTCCCGTGCCGATTTGCCGAAGCTGCAGCTCATCCCGCTCGATCTTGATGGGGAGCAGGAAGGCGTCGATGTGTTTGCTTTTTTTGTCTACGACGGACCGAGTCTCGGTTCGGTCAATCGCAACGCGCTCATCTTGACGGTGAAGCCGGGGTGGATGCTTGACAATGTGAAAGCGCTTAATCGTGTGGCTGAACGGGAAGACGACGTTCTGTTCGTCACCGACGGCGAAGGGCAAGTGCTGATGGCGGGGGATCGCACACTGCCGGACGGACTGGACATCAAGAACGATCTGCTCGGACGCATGGGCGCAGCGGAAAACACGCCGGGCTCCTTTATTCATGAGCAGGGGGAGAAAAAATACAAGGTCACCTATTTGAGCAAAGGCTTGAACCACTGGCAGATCATCAGCCTGCAGGACTATGATGACGTGCTCGGGAGCGTCCGGCAAATGAGGTGGACGGAAATAACCGTCACCTTCTCCGTGTCCCTATTGGCATTACTCCTGTCGGTATTCATTTCGCTGCGGCTGTATAAGCCGGTCGGTCGGCTGCTCACACTCGTTCCCCACGACGGACGCGGTCACGCCAAAGCGAAGGATGAGCTGTCGCTCATCACGGAGAATGTTACGGAAATGATCGGCAAGCTCAAGGGGCTGGAGCAGGAGCGCCTCTCACAGTGGAATATCGCCAAGGCATATCATATGCGGAGTTTGATCAGTCACAGCGAGAGCATGGACGAAGCTGCCTTCCTGCGCATCAAGGATCAGTACGGAATGGATATCGCGTTTCCTTCGCCGCTGCGGTTAGCGCTCGTGCAGATTGACGATCTGCAGGGCTTGGCGCGGCAGCCGGGCTCGCAGTCCGAGTCGCTGTATTACTTCGCCATAGCGAACATCGGCCAGGAGCTGCTCTCGCGCGGCGGAACGTGTGAAGCTGCGGATATGAAGAGCGGCCATCTTGTCTTTATCGCAGGCGGCGAACAAGCGACGCTCGAATCGCTGCATGAACGGTTCAGGGAGCTACAGCAAACGATCTTCCGCTATTATCGGATCACGTTTACCGTAACGCTGAGCGAAACGTTCGAGGATTACCGTCAGCTGACGAAGCATTACCATCTAGCCCAGAAGCATGCCAGCTATCGTATGATTTTTGGCAAAGGAGCGGTGATTCGGCCTGAGATGATCATCCGAAACGAACGGAACCCGTCGTTCGGCATTCCGAAGGAGCTGGAGCGCCGGTTGACCGAAGGGCTGAAAGGCGGGAATCCCGACGAGACGGAGCAAGCCATCCGAAGCTTGCGGGAGCTGCTTGGCGAGCTCAGCTTTGACAACATGTTCTCGGCGCTGCTCCATCTGACGATGACCCTGAGCCATACGCTGAGCGAAATGAATAACCATAATCTGAATCCGGTATCGGTCGATCTGCAGGCCATCAATCGGCGCATTCTCGAGAAAGAGACGCTGGACGAGATCGAGGGCGTTCTTCTTGACGTCGTTCGGGATGTGTTCGAGCAGCGGCGCAGCGCACGCGAAGACAAGAACCGTCTGCTGGCTGACACTGTCAAAGAGATGATCGACAAGCATTACGCCGACCCGGACCTCAACGTTCAGAAGATTGCCGACATGCTGAAGATGAGCGCCGTCTACTTGGGACAGGTGTTCAAAGCCCAGGAGGGAACGACTGTCGTCGACCAGATTAACGCTACCCGCCTGGCCCGGGCTCAGCATTATTTGGAACAGCAGCATTTGACCGTAGCCGAAATTATGGAGAAGGTGGGCTTCGGCAATGAAAGCTATTTCTATCGGCTGTTCAAGCGCCGTTATGGCACGACACCGAAGGAGTACCGCCTGAAGTCGGCCATCGACCGCAGCACTTAATCCGAGAATCGGCAGCTTTCCATACGACCCGCAAATGAAGATGACCGTTTGCGGGTTTTTGGCATGCCCTTGTCTTCAATTCGGCCGTCTTCTGTGCCTTAGCCCGATTCGTCCTGCACCCTTTCGAAGGGAGAGGACATCTGTACAGTAAACCTGAATCCTTACAGGCAGCTGTACAGCAATCGGGAATCCCTACAGTCCGCCCGTACAGCTATCCAAAAAATGTACAGTAACGCATGGCCGAGGCTTGCGCTATCGTTAAACATGCAAAGCCTGGGATGCAGGCGAGAAGCGCATAACGAAAGAGAGGGGCTTTGGCTATGTTGAACAATGTTTCACGATCGGTCGAGACCGGGACGGCTCACCGGTCGGTTCCGGAACCCGAACGGACGCCCGCGCCCCCAGGGGCACGTAAGCGAAAGTCGGTGATACGCAGGGAGCTGCAGCATTTTCGGAACAATCGGGAGCTGTTCCTGCTCTCCCTGCCGGGGATTTTGTATAAGTTGATTTTTGCTTATATTCCGATGGTCGGCTTGATCATTGCCTTCAAGCATTACCGCTACGATCTCGGCATATTTGGCAGCGAATGGGTAGGATTGGAGAACTTCCGCTATCTGTTCTCGACCGATACGGCTTGGCGTATCACACGCAACACCGTGCTGTACAATGCCGCTTACATCGTTGTGACGACCGTGGCCGCGCTGCTGCTGGCGATCTTTATGAACGAGATCCGGGCGAAATGGAGCAAATTTTATCAGACCGCTTTATTCCTGCCGCACTTCTTGTCATGGGTGCTCGTCGGATACGTGGCCTACGCCTTCCTGAACCATTCCGACGGCTTCATCAACCGGACCCTGCAGATGTTCGGCATCGATCCGGTCAGCTGGTACCAGACGGCCGAGGCGTGGCCGGCAATCCTCATCCTTGTCCATTTATGGAAAGCGGTCGGGTTCAACACGCTCATCTATTTCGCCGGCATTATCGGCATTAACAGCGAGTATTACGAAGCGGCCCGCATCGACGGGGCGACGAAGTGGCAGATGGCTGCCAAAATTACCGTCCCGCTGCTGGCCCCGCTGGTCATCATCCTATTGATTCTCTCAATCGGCAGCATGTTCCGCGGCGATTTCGGTCTGCATTACTTCATTCCGAACAACTCCGGGTTCCTGTACGGCTCCACGGATATTATCGACACGTACGTGTACCGGGCGCTGCGCGAGATCGGCAATGTCAGCATGTCGGCGGCTACGGGCTTTTACCAGTCGGTGGTCGGCTTCGTGCTTGTGCTTGTCGCGAACGGAATCGTGCGCAAAATCAATCCCGACCATTCCCTGTGGTAAGAAAGGAGGAGACACCCGGTGCCTAAAAAGTTCGAGCTTTCCAAAATGATCATTCACTTGCTGTTTGCCCTGCTTTCCTTGGCGGTTGTCCTTCCGTTCCTGCTTGTTATCGCCGTGTCTTTCACCGACGAAGCGTCGCTCACCGAAAACGGGTATCAGTTTTTGCCCGAATCCTTCAGCTTGGAAGCGTACCGCTACCTTCTGGATGCACCCGACATTCTGCTGCGGTCATACGGGGTAACGGTCACGGTGACCGTGATCGGAGCGCTGGCGGGTCTGCTGCTTACCGCGATGACCGCATACGTCATTTCCAGGCCGGATTACCGCTACAACCGGGCGACAACGTTTTACGTCTTTTTCACGATGCTGTTCAGCGGAGGCCTCGTTCCTTCCTACATTCTGATCACGCAGTACCTGCATTTGAAAGACAGCTTGCTTGCTCTGATTCTTCCGGTGCTGCTGTCCCCGTTCAACATTATGGTCATGAAAGGCTTCATGTCCAAAATTCCGCTGGAAATCGTGGAATCCGCGAAAATCGACGGCGCGCGGGAGCTCCGCATCTTTTTCGGGATTATTCTGCCTCTGTCCACACCGGCCCTGGCCACGCTCGGGTTGCTGATATCGTTTACGTACTGGAACGAGTGGTTTAACGCCATGCTGTACATCGACGATCCGAACAAGGTGCCGCTGCAGCTGCTGCTCGTGCGGACGTTGTCCAGCATCGAGTTCATCACCTCCAATTCGGAATTTACGCAGCAGCTGGGGATCGATCTATCCAGCTTTCCGAACAATTCGGCAAGAATGGCGATTGCGGTGCTGGCCGGCGGGCCGATGCTGGTCATCTTTCCGTTTTTCCAGCGATTTTTCGTGAAAGGGCTTACGGTTGGCTCCCTCAAGGGTTAACATAGAACAACCAATAAACGTGTAGGAGGTCATGTCATGAAAAAAAGACTGTTAGGGCTGCTGGCGATCGCCTTGATCGCGATGACCGCGCTCGCCGGCTGCGGCGGGAATGGCGGAAGCGGCACGGACGGCGGAGGAACGCCGGAAGCGCAAGGAACAACGCCGGAGGCAGGCGGAACAAGCGGGCTTGAGCCCGTCGAGCTCACATGGTATTATCCGCTGCTTCAGCTTCAGCCGGACCAGAAGAAGGTCGAAGAGGAGATCAACAAAATCGTCAAAGAAAAGCTGAACGCCACCGTCAAGCTGATGCCGGTCGCCCTGGGGGATTACGTGCAGAAGATGAACACCGTTCTGGCTGCGGGCGAGAAGTTCGATATCCTGTGGACCGGCTACATGCTGAAACCGGAGGAGCTGGTACGCAAGGGTGCCATTCAGCCGCTGAACGGGCTCTTGGACCAATACGCGCCGGAGCTGAAAGCGGACGTTCCGCAGGTCATGTGGGAGGGCCTCTCGGTTGACGGGGAAATTTACGGCGTCCCGAATCAGCAGATCAACGGTTCGCGTTACGGGTTCATCGTACAGAAGCGGTTTGCCGATAAATACGGCCTGGATCCTTCGACAATTAAAAGCATAGCGGATATCGAGCCGTTCCTCGAACAAATCAAGCAAAACGAGCCGGGCATCATTCCGATCGGCCTGTTCGGCGGCTCATTCGTCAACCCTCAGGCGCATGATGATGAGTATTGGGTCGTTCCGGGACTGGACGATCACTTCTACATCAAAACAGATGACCCGACCTATACGCTTTACCGCTACCCCGAGGAGGAGCTGGACAATTTCCGTTTGGCCAGCAAGTGGTATAAGGCAGGCTACATCCACAAGGACGCCGCTACGGAAAAAATGACCGACTATCAATCCAAAGGCCAGATTGCGGTAGAGTTCGACGTCACGTTAAAGCCGGGCGTCGAGGCGGAAGTGAAAGCGAAGAACGGCGGCAACGACGTCGTCATCATCCCGCTTAGCGATTGGTTCTCCAACGGCTATTCGGCGACGACCAATCAGTCGATCAGCCGCACTTCGCCAAATCCGGAACGGGCCATGATGCTGCTGAATCTGATCAACACCGACAAGGAGCTTTATAATCTGCTGTGCAACGGCTTGGAGGGCGTACATTACGAGAAGCTGAGCGGCGAGTACATCAAGCCGATGGCGGATTCCAGATACCGCCCGAACATGGATTGGGTGTTCGGCAGCGTCTTCAATTCCTACCTGAAGGAAGGACAGCCGGAAAACATTTGGGAGGAAACGAAAAAAATCAACACGAGCTCCGAAATTAACCCGGTGGGTGCTTTCAAGTTCAATTCGGAGCCGGTCAGCACGGAGATCGCCAACCTGAACGCCGTATGGGGCGAATACAAGCGGGGGCTCGTGACCGGCACGCTTGATTTCGAGGAGACTTGGCCCGTGCTGTACGGCAAGCTGAAGGAAGCGGGTGAAGATCGGTATGTGGAGGAGGTGACGCGACAATTTGAGCAATTCCTGAAAGAGAAGGGCTTGAAATAATCGTCGGCCCGGACAAACGTTAAGGGATAGGCACCTAAGCGCCCGAGAGAAACCTGCTGTCCTGGGACGACTATGCCGTGCTTCGCGGTATGGCTGTCCGTACCCCACTTGGAGGAAGGAGAGCAAATGATGAAAAAGCTTTTGCTTGCTGCGCTGGCTGCAAGCCTGCTATTCGCGCTGCATCCGTTTGCAATGATGACCGACACGGCATCGGCCTACGGCAATCCGCACGGGACGGCCTATTACGTCGCTCCGGACGGAAGTGATTCGAACAAAGGGACGAAGAACAAACCGTTTCGAACGTTGGAAAAAGCGCGGGATACCATCCGTGCGCTGAAAGCAAAGAAAGGGCTGCCGAGGGGAGGCGTCACGGTCTATCTTCGCGAAGGGCGTTACGAGCGGACGGCAAGCTTCGAGCTGAACGCCCAGGATTCGGGGGAAGCCGGCAAGCCGATCACGTACACGGCTTATCCGGGTGAGACGGTCATATTGTCCGGCTCAAGGAGGCTTGAGAAATCCGCGTTCGTTCCGGTTACCGACACGGCCATTCTGAATCGCATCATTAGCGAGGAGGCCAGAAGCAAAGTCCTGGTCGCCGACCTGGCTTCACTCGGCATCACGGATTACGGAGAGATGAGCCGGCACGGATATTATTTGGCCAACGATTTGAGCAAGGTTCCGCCGATGGAGCTGTACGTCGGTGGGGAAGGGATGACATTGGCACGCTGGCCGAACGAGGGAACGGTGCAAATGGACGAAATCCTCGATCCCGGACCGACTCGAAAAAGTCCGGACGGGGAGGTTCATAAGCGGGGCGGCACTTTCACTTACACGTATGACAGGCCGCAATATTGGACGCAGGCGGATGATATTTGGCTGGACGGCATTTTCGGGTATAGCTGGGAATGGTCCTACAACCAAATCGCCGCCATCGACACGGAAGCCAAGAGCATAACGCTCCGTTACGGCGAGATGAGCGGCATCTTCAAGAATTGGTACCCGGATTTCCATTTTGCGCAAAACCTGCTCGAGGAGATCGATATGCCAGGCGAGTATTATATCGACCGCCAAACCGGGAAGCTGTATTTTCTGCCGAACGCCGAATTTATGACCGCCGATCCATCCATTGAAGTAACGATGCTGAAAACACCGATGATCAATGCGATCGATGCATCCTATATTGATTTCTCCGAGCTTATTCTGGAGAATGGGCGCGATTCGGCGGTTGTGTTCATGGGCGGAAGCCACATGCGCATTCTGCAAAGCGAAATCCGCAATTTCACCAACAGCGGCGTGCTGGTGAACACCCAGAGCCGATTCCATTATAACGACTTTGCCGGAGTGCCGGGAACAGATCATAAAATCGAGAACACCCACATCCATCATATCGGGGGCACTGCCGTTACGCTCACCGGTGGCGACAAGACTACCCTCGCTCCGGGCAACAACGCGGTGGAGAATTCGCACATTCATGACTTCGCTTATTATCATAAAGCTTACAACCCCGGCGTGCTCTTGTCCGGAGTGGGCAACCGCATGTCGAACAACGAGCTGCATGACGCACCGCATCCCGGCGTGCTGATATTCGGCAATGATCATCTGGTGGAGTACAACAACATTTACGACGTATGCAAAACGTTCTCCGATCTCGGCGCCATTTATATGAACGCGGGCGAGACGCCGCAGCAGCGCGGCACCGTCATCCGCCGCAATTACTTCCACCATATCGGGGAGAGCAAGCCTGGCGTTGAAGGCGTCTATCCCGACAACTTCACGATGGGACTGAAGATCGACGAGAATATATTCTACAAAATGGGCAACTCGGCGATCAAAAATAACGGCGGGGCCCATATCTTGACCCGCAACAATATATTCGTAGACAGCAAGGTTCCGTACGACTATGCCGACTTGTTCCTCGGCGACGAGCCGGATGATCAGGTGCCGCTGAATTACATGCCGAAATGGAGGGCGCTGTTCGAAGCCAACAACGACTTTGTCGGCACGCCGTACCTGGCCAAGTATCCGGAACTCGCGAACTTTTTCACGGAAAACCGCTATTATCCGGATACGAATACATTCCACGGCAACGTCGTCTACAATCCGACGGTACCACGCAGTTCGACGACGAACGAGGAAGGCGCGTACGACAAATTCAATCTTGTCCAATATGCGGATAACTGGGTAACCGACGAGGATCCCGGCTTCGTCAACTTGGCGGGAGGCGACCTGTCGCTTCGAATGGATGCTCAAGTATTCGAGGCGATACCCGGCTTTCCCGATATCCCGTTCCATGAGATCGGCATCCACGGGAAAGCGGGCACGACCAACAGCCCGGACGGATACCCGGTCGAAGGCGTCGTGGTTTATGACGACGAGGTTACGGTGGACCGGTGGAAAACGGTAAAGCTGCGCACGGCGGTTCTGCCATGGAACGCCGATAATCCGAAGCTGGTCTTCACATCGACGGATCCCGCCATCGCTGCGGTCGACGATAACGGCATCGTTACAGGTCAGGAGGTCGGCCAGACGGTCATTACGGTGGCATCGGCGGAGAATCCGCAGCTCACGGCAACGGTGGACGTTACGGTCGAGGCCGGAGACGGCATCATGGATTTCACCGATTTCGAGTCAGGGGCTAACGGCTGGCCGCAGGATGCGAACCGCAGCATCGTCAAGGAAGGGGACAACCGCTGGTACAAAATTCTTAATGGCGCTACCGCTCTAAGCGCCAAAACCTTTTCCGATTATGAGCTGAGCTTCAAGCTGAAGACGCCGGAGTCGATCGGGGAAAACGCGACCCTGTACGTGTTCAACCGCCAGGCCGGCAGCGGCTCTACCCGCGTCGGCTACAAAACCCGCCCGGACGGCACATCATCCTGGCTGCTGTATAACGCCGCTTGGACGATTCTTCACGAACTGAAGCTGCCCGGCCACGATTTAAAGCCGAATACGGAGTACGAGATCAAAATCCTTGTGCATGGCGGCGAGATCAGCGTGTACGTGGACGGCCAATTCCGCCTGAAGGCTGCCGATCCCGGCCATAACGAGGCGGGCAAGGTCGGATTCTACGTGAACAACGTCACCCACATGCTGTTTGACGACATCCGGTTCAAAGCGCTGACGACGGAGCTGGCCGGCATTATTCCTTCGGAACGCGAAGTGCGGCTTGCCGCCGGGGAGCAGCGGCAGCTTGAGCTGACGTTCGACCCCGCCGGCACCCCGGACACCGGCGTGATCTGGCAATCCGCCGATCCGGCCGTAGCGGAGGTGAGCGATACGGGGGTCGTCAGCGCCGTATATGAAGGCGAGACGACCGTCACGGCCGTATCCGTTGCCAATCCGCTCGTCAAAGCGGATATCAAGGTAACCGTTTCGAGCATCATGCATGAAACCGATTTTGAGACAGGGGGCAATGGATGGCCGGTAGACCCGAACCGGAGCATCGCTGTGGATCCGGACGGCAATCGGCGCTACAAAATCTTGAACGGGGCAACGGGGCTGCTGGACAGGGCTTTCCAATCGTATGAGCTTGATTTCACCCTGAAGACCCCGGCTGTCATGCCGGACGACGGCACGATGTATGTCTTTGATCGGCAGGATGCCACCGGCTCGACTCGAATCGGCTATCGTACGCGTCCGGACGGAACATCCGCCTGGATCCTGTATGATACGGCTTGGCAGAAGATCGCCGAGTCCGCCTTGCCGCATCGGGACCTGCAGCCGGACACGGAATATGCAGTCAAGATTATCGTGAAGGACGGAGACGTTGCGGTTTACGTCGACGGCGAGTCAAGACTGGCCGGCACTGATCCGAATCACAGGCCATCCGGGAAAGTGGGCTTTTACGTGAGCGGTTTCGATTATATGCTGTTTGACAACATTCGCTTCACCGTGGTCTCTTAAATGCGGCGCTTCCTCCCGCGATCGGGGGGCAGCGCCTTTTATATCCGGAATCGGGCAAGTGAAGTTTGTAGCAGACACAATTCCTGTGACAGTGGCTAACTCATAATTTCACGTTTGGAGGTGTGTTATGAAGCGCTGCTTATATAGAGCCGAAGGAATCGGCAATATGGACGCCGTTTCCGGTTTACGCGAGGAGCGGATTAGGTTCGCGGCCGAGAAAGCCATGGAACGTCAGCATGATCCAGAATGAGCTTGTTTGCGAACGGAAGCGGATTGTTCCTATATTACGAATGCCTACGCGGGCCGGTACGCCCGGAAAGCTTGCTGCCGGAAGCCGATGCCTGGCTGGCGGCATGGCCCGGCGCAGAACCGGGACGGAGGTGGGCGCCGATGATCGATATTTTTCATTATCAATCCCCCGTTTCGGAGCTGCACTGGAAGCGCAGGAACGAAAACAGCTTGCCGTACGGAAGGATCGCTCGTTTAAAGCCGAAAGAGGCTGCAAGCTACGTGTATTACCATTATCAATACCAGGAAGAGCGGCCGGGCGACGGCGACAAGTATGGGATCATCGGCATGCACGAGACGGTGCTCTTCTTCTATTCCGAGCTCCCGGCCACGATCGAGCCCGCCCCGTACGAAGGAAAGCTGAACACGAAGCTTCGACCGGACAATTGGGCAGAGGTGATGGAGCCGCATTTCATCAAATGGGGGGATGTTCCAGCTGGACAGGAGATTTGGCGGGAGCTGGAGCTGGTGCTGGACTTGCGAGTTTATGATGAAAGGAAGGGAATGAACGATGCGTAATCGGGTGTGTCTGAACGGGGAATGGGATTTTATGCCGTTGTATGGCCAGACGCAGTGGAGGCGGCTGCCGGATGAGCTTGTATACGAATCGCGGCGGGTGCAAGTCCCGTCCAGCTGGCGGCGCTCCTACAGGCAGGCGAATGGCAAAACGTTCGGTGAAATTCCCGAGCACGGATATGCTCCGATGGACCTTTACGGCTACCCGAAAGAATGGGACGAAGCGGAGGCTGGCGTGCTGCATCGAAGCTTTCGGATTCCCGAGGACATGGCCGGGCAGCGAATCGTGCTGCGCCTGGACGGCATTATGCAAAAGGCCGTCATCTTTCTCGATCGGGAAGAAGTTGCCGTATGGGAAGACGGCTATCTGCCGCTGCGATTAGATATTACGCCTAAGGTCGGCCAGGGGAGTGAGCATCATCTCCATGTCGTATGCGGAAGCTTCGACAAAGTGACGCTCCCGTCTGGCATGGAGAAGGTGACAGGTCTGACGGGCTCCTGGTTTGGCAATGTCGCCCGGGGGATATGGCAGGATATATATTTGGAGAGCTATCCTCCCCTATCCATAGAGGATGTTACGATCCGTACATCCGTCCGGAAAGGCCGGTTTGAGCTGGATGTGTTGGCCGGAACAACCGATCCGGAGGCGGCCTCAGACTCGCTCCGCGTCAGAGTGAATATCCGGAAAATCGGAGTGATATCGCAGCGGGATGATCAGCTGCTGAATCATCGAGATTTCCCTGGCAGCGGGAGCGGCCGGCAAGCGGCTGATGATGGCAAACCGCTGCAGGTTTGCACGCTCGGAGGAACGGGCACGGAGCGTGAGATGCTCGAACACGGAAGCGGCACGGCTCGAAGAGGGCTCGCCCAAGGGGGACCGCCGGTCCTTCAAGCGGAGCGGCCGGCGGAGCACTTCGTTTTTGAAGCGGCTTCACATCTCCGGCTGTGCGTAAACGATCGCGGCGGAGCTGTTTACCGTGCCGCTTTCAGCCTGGATTGGCGGGATGCCAAGCTGTGGGACCCGGATACGCCGTTTCTGTATGCGGCCGAAGTTGAATTGCTGGATGGCGGGCAGGTTGTCGATCAACGTGTTGAAGTGTTTGGCTTCCGCGAGTTTTGGTGCGAAGGCCCGCGGTTTATGCTGAATGGCATCCCGATCCGGCTTCGCGGCGATTCATGGCATTTTCAAGGTGGGCTGCAGCAGACGGAAGCGTACATCCGTAATTGGTACCGGATGTGCCGTTCCATCGGGATCAACAGCGTTCGTCTGCATGCCGAGCCGTATCCGGAGGATTACGTGCGGATCGCCGACGAAGAAGGGATGCTGATCGTCGACGAAACGGCAATATATGGATCGGCCAAATCGATGCTTGCCGACCATCCCGACTATATAGCCAACTGCCGCATGCATGTTTTGCGGCTCGTTCGCCGGGACAAGAATCACCCGTCGGTCATCATGTGGAGCCTCCAGAACGAAATGCGCTGGGTGGACGGACGGGACGGTTACAAGCTGCATATGCCCTGCTTCATCCAAGCGATCCGGGAACTGGACGCAACGCGACCGATCGTCGCCGAAGGAGACAACCGGCTGCTGCCCAAAGCGCATACGGAGGTGGAAAGCCGACATTACAACATCGACGGCACGATAGCTCAGTGGGACCGGTCCGTTCCGCTGACCTACGGCGAACACGGAGGATGGTGGTACATCTGTCCGCAGAACAGCAGCCAGTATGTTGGGCTGAGGGCATACCGGGATACAGACGAGAGTGCGGCAGGACTGGCTCAGAAGGAGCGCTTATTCGTAGAGTATGCGCGGCGGCAAGGCGTCTCCGGCATATCGACGTTCAATTTCGCGCATTACTTCATGAGGGCGATGCCGGAGCGCGATGCTGCGGTTCCGCCATCGGTACCGGGCTTGCCCGGTGTAATGCCCCGAAGGATCCCGGCTTATTCGCTGACGATCAACAACGGACTGCTGCCTGATCATCCGATGTACGCGCCCAATCCGGCGTTCGCCATCATGGCCGAGGCGTTTAAGCCGGTCACGATGTTCGCGTCTGAATATAATCGCTGCTTCTATGATGATGCGCCCATCACCCGACATTTTGACGTCTTCAATGATACGCTCTCGGAGCAAGAGGTACGGATTGAATGCAAGATCATACAGGGAGAGGCGGTCGTTCATGAGCAGGTCTTCGCCTTCCGTCAAGAGCCTGCCGAATCTAGAACAATCGGGATAACCTGGACTCCCGCACCCGTCAAGAGAGAAGGGGTGGCCGTGCTTTCGGCAGTGCTGCTCCATGGCGGGCGGCGGATGCATGAGCTTCGCGTAGAGTTCCGGCTCGTGTCAGCCAGTTTGCTCCACGATCCCGTCGACGTCGAACGTCCGGCCGCCTACTGGGGATCGGAAGAGGATTACGACATCCTCCGCAGGCTCGTTCCCGGCTGCGAACGGGTGGATCGGGAGGCGATCGCCCAGCTGCCGGCCGCTGGCTTGCTCATCATCGGCAGCAGGACGGTGGACCCGGACGGCTCGCTCGAGGATTTGCTGAAAGACTTCGTTGCTCGAGGCGGACATCTGGTGATGCTGGAGCAGACCGGGCTGTCGCTGGGACGGCTAACGCTGTCGCGAAGACCGTTCCTTCGTGCCCATGCCGGCGATTACCGCCATCCGGTTCTGTCGGGAATCGGAGACGAGGACTTAATGTTCTGGCAGGAGGAGCTATGCGAGGAAGGACCGCTGCCGATCATTCGCGCAGCATTCGAGAAGCCGGCAGCCGGGGATTTCACCATGCTTCTGGAATGCGGCGCAGGCGATTTCGGCGACGGCGGGGATCTATGGACCCCGCTCTTGGAATACCGAAACGGCCGCGGCTTGTTGCTGGCGAACCAGCTGGAGCTGATGGCCAATATCGCTCGTGCTCCGCAAGCCTGCTTGCTGCTTCGCAACCTGCTTGCTTACGCGGGCCGCGCAGATGGATTAACCGGGGATGACGCTGGGCCCTCAGGCGCGTTGGTTCGGCCTGGCGGAGAGGCTGCGGCATTTCTCGACAAGCTGCAGCTGCGCTGCGCTTTGCTTGATGCCGAGGCGCTCATGGAATCTGCACCGGCTGGTGAAGGTGACGGCTTTGCCCAATCTGCAAAAGATCTCCGCATGCTGGTTGTAGAGGCTTGCCTGCTCGATGCCCCTGGTCTCGCCGAGGCAATCAGGCATTATGCCGAAGCCGGTGGACGGGTGCTTGTCCTGCCGGCGGAGCCTTGCGACCAGGAGGCGCTTGCCCGGCTGCTGGGCCGGCCGGTGCTTGTGGAGCCGCATGAAACGTTCCATCTGGCTGCGGGCGACGCCGGGGAGCTGGTGAGCGGCTTCAGTCCGGTTGATCTGTTCGGCTTTGACAAAGTGTTTCTGTCGCCGCGGGACGCCGCCAACCGGCCGCTAGCCTCGCACCGGCTGGAGGTGCAGGAAGCAACGACATTGTTGGCCAGCGCCGAAGGGACCGCCTGGAAGGATTACTTCGTGAACGGCTACACTTCGGAGTACAGCCGCCTCGCGCTGGTTGAGCTGAATCGCAGCAAGGCGCGCGGATCCGGGGCATTCCTGATCGAGGTCAAGGCGGGCGGCGGCTCCATCCTGTGCTCACAGCTGTCGCTTGACGCTGACAGCGACAAGGCACGAAGGCTGTACGCACGTTTGTTGGCCAATCTTGGCGCGGACTTTGACGACGGCTTCCTTGAGAGCGAGAAGGATGACGGGGCATGGTCCGTGGAGGCGGTCATGGCGCTGCCCTGCCCGACCTATGCCGACTACGAAGCGATGAAGGCATATTATACCGATCCTGATTTTTCGCTGAACAATTTAGGAGAGGGCCTTTACGGCTGGATGCAGAAAAAAGAGCGCAGGAGAGCGGATGGAGCTTTGCTCATCCGGGATGCGGGCAAGGATCCGTGGTTTTTGAGCTGCTTCGTATGGGTGCCGGGTGAATCCGCAGCGCCTCGCGCGGGACGACTGCAGATTCAGACCGGCGCGCCGTACGTTATCTATTTGAACGGCGAACGGGTCCCGAATCCGGAACGCGAGATTACCCTGGCGGGAGGACTTAACCGGCTGATCGCGATTGTTCGCGGAACGGGCGGAGATTTGGCGATCGGAATGATCTTCCGGCATGCGGATGGGACGTACATGAAGGATTTGGAATACCGAATGACGCTGAACGAGGTTGAGCCGAAATGACGGGGGTCTTTACGGGGGCTGAAGTTTGAGGTTGCCCCGGCGAACGACGGCCGCTTAGGATCCTGACCGTGATGGTGCCGAATACCCATCTTCAAAATCAAGCGGCTTCTTGCGTGTGAATCGAATAGAGGCACTAGGTAACGTGGACAGGAACAACACAGCCCTTCCGACTTCCTTAAGGGAAGCGAAAGGGCTGATTGTTTTTCGTTTTTTTTTGAAAAGATGTTGATCTGTTCGACAGGGCGGATACGAGCCAACATGAGCAACGGTGCGATAGGACATATTGAGCTGCCTTTGGCACCCTCTCGATCTTGGCCATTGCCGATCATAGCTATGTAAATTGAAAGGGACTGCTCCCTCTGGGGAACAGTCCTATCGTAATCCGCGTGAGCCATTTGGAAGTCTCATAGATTTAGGTTCTAGTCCCAACGCGGGTAAGTTTACTGATGATTTTGCGGACGCTTTCTCCGGACAGGAAGTAGGTCCGTTCTAATTCTTCAATGGTCCGGCCCTTGCAGTAGGCCCGGTACATTTCCTTATTGCGACGTTCGATGCGTTCTCGGGAACCGCTTAATTCACCCCAGCCGGCTCTTTGCTCGCTTTGTTTCGGTATGTAGAGAAGTTCTCCGTCTATATACTGTTGAATTTGCTGCAGCAGCTCGGGGGGAAGCACTTCTCTACCGTTTTTGTAATGGCCCATCGATGCCCTCCTCTTTCTGTATGAATGTTCAAGCTATCGCTGAGTGTCAAAACAATTGTATTGATCATGCTTGCCCTCCTCCTTTCGAATTTATAATTTGTTGTGTTTACGAATTGGAAAACAGATATAGGGAGCCCCGGGGGCTCCCATGGGAACGGGTATTCGCTTTAAGCGAATACCACCTCGTGGATCTGAATCATTGCGCTTCAGCCTCCTTTCCGCTCATTTCGTCGGCCCGACCTCTATATTAAGCCATAGATTGGTGGAAATTTGCAATAGATAAAACAATAATAATTGTTTTTTACCAGACATTCGTAAGGTGAACGTTGGATTCTGGTCAAGGGAGCCGAGGGAAGGTGGTGCGTGACTGGATTATATAATATAGTTACTTCAGAATGCAAAATAAAAGGAGCTTTCGCGTATGTCCACACACGATACGCATGTTCAGGAGTTAATCACGCTGAAGACCATTGCCGAAACGTTGAACGAATCGAATGAGTTAATCCCCATGCTGGATGTGGTGATTGGGAAGCTGCTGGAGCTGACAGGACTTACGACCGGTTGGCTGTTCTTAGTGGAGGATCCGGGAACGCATGAATTCATTGCCGGCCGGAATTTGCCGCCTGCCCTCCGCAGGGAGGACGACAAGCCCATGCGCTGCGGCAGCTGTTGGTGCCTGGAGCGTTATGACGACGGCCGTTTGAGGAATGCCGTAAACATTTTGAATTGCAAACGTCTGGATAACGCCGTCCGGTACCAGTGGGGCGATACGGAAGGCATTACCCACCATGCAACCGTTCCTTTGCGATCCGGCAGCCGCAGGTTCGGCGTGTTGAATGTAGCTGCCCCCGGGAAGCTGCACTTCTCCAAAGAGGAGCTGGCGCTCTTGGAGTCGGTGGCTTACCAAATCGGCAGCGCTATCGAACGCATGCGTCTATACACAGCCGAGCAGCGTCGCGCGGATTTGTTCGCCCGGCTCGGAGAGTATAGCGGCGCACTCGGTGCTTATGCTTCCCAAGCGGTGGATCGGGCCGAATTAACGAAGCAGGTCATGAGCTTAATCGGCCGTTATTTTGATTGGCCTGTGGCCGCATTGCTGGAACCCGCCGGCAACGAAGTGACGCTCAGAGCCCTATACAGCGGAGGGCAAACCACGCTGCCCCATGCCAAATTTCCACTTGCCGATACCGCACGAACCCGCTCCCGGAAGGGGAGTGTCACGACGGATCCGATAAGTGCCGAAGACGCCCAGCGGCTTGCGGATCACTTGGCTAAAGAGGGATGGATCTCATCCGTTACCCGAGCGGTTGCTGTCCCGCTGGCGGCAGCAGGTGATTCCGAAAAGGGACTGCTTCTGGTAGCGTATAACCCCTACCGGGATTCGTACCGGGCGGACCTCGGGGTGATTGAGGCTCTGGCTGAACATATCGGGATGACGCTTCAGCGGTTCCGTCTGGAGGAGAACCGACGGGAGCTCGCAAGGATGGATGAGCGAAATCGTCTAGCCCGGGACCTGCACGACTCGGTAAGTCAAACCCTCTTCTCCCTGGTGATGATGTCCAAGGGGGTAGGCGGTATGCTTGCCGGGGAGCCGAACGAAACAAACAGTATGCTGCAGGACACGATCCATGATATTCAGTCGTTATCGCAAAGCGCTCTGAAGGAAATGCGGGAGCTGATCATGCAGCTTCGTCCGCCCGGACTCGAGGAAGGGCTTATGACAGGGCTTAAGCAATACGGGGAACGATTGAGGCTTCATGTGCGTTCGCATATCAGCGGGATACAGGAGCTTCCTCGTATCGTGGAAGAAGCTTTGTGGAGGATCGGCCAAGAGGCGCTGAACAATGTGAGCAAGCATGCGGATACCAAGGAAGTAACGATAGCTTTATCCCTCCAGGAGGATGAAGTCGAGCTTCGGATTGAGGACCGTGGGCGAGGGATTACCAAGCAGCGATTGAACGAGCTGACAAAGCATTCCATCGGGCTGTCCAGCATGCGCGAGCGCGCTGAAACGCTAGGAGGACGATTCCGGTTATACAGTGTACACAGGGAGGGAACCATCATTGAGGTTATGCTGCCCTTGAGGGAGAGATTAACAGAGAAGGAGGGGGACCGATGATTCGATTGATGATCGCTGACGATCATGCCATGGTTCGCCGGGGGCTTCAGGTTTTTCTGGCAACGCAGCCGGATATCGAAATGGTCGGTGAAGCCGCGAATGGCGAGGAGACGCTGGAGACGGCCAAACAAGTAAATCCCGATATCGTGTTAATGGACTTGAATATGCCTGTTCTCAATGGCATCGATACGACGGCACGATTAAAAAAAGAACAGCCTGACATTAAAGTCATTGTGCTGACCTCGTTTGTCGATTATGACCACGTTCTGCCCGCCATTCGGGCGGGAGCCCGCGGATATCTCTTGAAGGATATTGAGCCGGAGGAGCTTGTAGCCGCGATCAGACGGGTGTTCCAAGGGCAGGTCGAGCTGCATCCTGATGCTGCAGGTCTGCTTATGACGCATGTGACTTCGCCGGCAGGAGCTGAAGAAGCCAGCGGACCCGCTCATTCGGGAAAGGCTGCACAGGAGCTGGATAAGCTCACCCGGCGCGAGCAAGAGGTCCTGCAGCTGATAGCATCAGGCATGAATAATAGGGAAATCAGTGACGCTCTTCACATTACGGAGAAAACGGTCAAAACCCATGTCAGTCATCTGCTCGATAAGCTGGGGGTTGCCGACCGGACGCAGGCAGCCATTTACGCGCTAAAGCATGGAATTGTATAAGGTGTCGGGAATGAATTGGATCTGATGAACGCCAACTTTTCTAAGACTAAAGTTGTAGAAGCTCTCAGCCGAAGGCATGAGAGCTTTTGCTTGTAAAATCACTCCATATGCTGACGATTTCGATCGCTTGCCTCCTCTACAATGTACATAACAAGCTTTCAAATACGAGCAGGGGAGGCAGTACAAATGAAGATCGTGATCATCGCGGGCAGCAACCGCAAGGAAGCAACAAGCACCATTTTGGCGAAAGCCCTTCAAGCACAAATGAACCTGGGGTCCGTGGAAACGGAGCTGTTTAACTTGTATGAAACTCCGCTTCCCTTCTATTCCCCAGACGAGATATTTAACCGTCATGAGGGCGTTCGTGAGCTGCAGCGTCTGTTAATGGAGGCCGACGGCATTATTTTGACTACACCGGAGTATCACGGAGGGATGAGCGGAGTGCTGAAGAACGCCTTGGATCATATGGGGCAGATGCATTTCTCGGGTAAGCCGGTTCTATCCGTAAGCTCGGCGGGCGGCGCGGTCGGTGTGAGTTCGTTGCAGCAGATGCAGGCTACGGTACGCAATCTGCACGGAATTAACAGTCCGGAGTGGATTTCCATCGGGGGGTCTCAGCGCAATCTTTACGAATCGGAAGCGGCAGAAGGAACGATCGTCCTGGATTATCGAGCCAAGGAAGCCCTCGCTATCTTCATGGAGCTGGTCAAGAAGATCAGCAGCAAAGAGGAGGTCGAAGCCTTATGATTACCCATTTCGCCTGTTTGAAATTAAAGACGGTTTCGATCCAGGGGGTGAAGCAATTCTACCATGATCTGCTTCATTTCCCTGTCGCAAGGGAAAGCGAGAACGAGATCGAGTTTCAGCCAACGCCTGATTTTACGCTGAAATTTGAGGAAGCTGGTGAACCGATAACCCCTGTCCACATGGCGTTTGAGGTGGCTTATTCCCAGTTTGAATTCATTGTTCAGAAGCTTGGGGAGCAGATGCCCTTATTAAAAGGGCCGGACGGAAAAATTGTTGCTTCAATCGATTCCAGTGTGAACGTGTACTTCAGGGATGGAGACGGGAATTTGCTCGAATTTCTTGCCCATCCGTATTTGAAGGAAGATGTGCTCGTTCCGTATGGCACTTACGGTGTCCTGTATTTGCGGGAGGTAGGGCTGCCCGTGGAAGACCCGGTAGCTGCAAGATTATGGATGAAACAGACGCTCGGGTTAACGATTGCCAAGGAGTCTGATCAATTTGCTTTTGTTATTGGCGGAACGGCCCACGCCGTTGTTGTATCAACCATGCGCAAATGGATCCCAATCGCGATGTATGCGCTGGCGCCTTCACTGGAAATAACATATGGCGTGACAGACGAACGCTTTCTGGATCGGGTTCGGTCATCCTTGGATCGCCGGATGATTATATCGGATACCGAAGCAGGTCTTCATTTCAGAATGTACGGGTACAGCATCCGATTGAAGGTCACTAGCTTCCCCAAGGATATTGCGGTCAGGCTGAATTTGCCGCACGCAGCCGAAGGGGAGGAGGTGAATTCGGTCATTGGCGACGAATTTCTTGAGGAAGGTCTGACGGCTTTGAGCCGGGGCGGCGAGGTCGGATGGTTTGAAGGGCATGTCGGCGGAGCTTATTTGGCAGCTTATTATATGCAAAAAGAGCATGACCTTCCGCAGGAGGTATTGCAGGGGCTGGCTGCCAATTGCCGCCACTTGCGCAGTCGGCATGAAGATTGGTTTAAGCCCTATCCTCCCGAAACTGCGCAGCCAGAGCTGATGGAACGATTGATTGAAGGCTTGCTGCCTAACCTGACAAATCTGAGCACCTCCGGACATGGGGTAACCTTAGGCGTACTCGCGCTAAAGGCGCTGCGGGACCGTCCGGACTTGCTGACTCCGTCCATCGTTCGAGGCATCCTAAAGCTGATGGAAGATGCAGGCGGAGAACATAAACTTGCACGCTATTACGGAATCGATGATTATACGCAGCTGAATCGATCGGAAAATTTGCTCTCGGACATCCCGCCTTACCGGGATGCATCGGATCTGGCAGTTCGTGCCCTTTCCGAGCTGGAACTCGTCCTGCCGGATCAACATGTTGAAGGCGAGTTTTACTTTTTTGCCGGTGAACTGGAGCATGGCGTTACCCATGCCCATGCGCTGATTGAACTGGAACGGCTCGGATACGCCGAGCTGGCAAAGCTCGGTCAAGGCAATCATCGGCTGCAAATGAAGCTTAACCGCCTAAGGCCTGAAGCGCTATCGAACCAGGGGGTAAACATCGCCGAGGAAGCCTCGATTACGGAAGCAAGCTATTGGAACAGACAATATGAAGATCCACATGCCATCAAAGTGCCTTATGCTGCATTGTCCCTGCTCCAATATGTGCCGCCGGAGAGAAGATCAGATATGGAACGCGGTGTGTGTAGGCTGCTGTCGTTAATGAAGTAGGATAAAAGTTATTTTAAACGTCGGAAGATATGGTAATCATATCAAGCAGGGTATCGTCAATGGAACATTTATGTGCTAAAAAAGCACGGAACTGGAGGGAATCATGAAAGTTGCAATCGTTGTAGGAAGCATTAGAAAAGAGTCGTACAACCGGAAGCTGGCGGAATATTTGAAAAAGCGGTATGCGGATCAGATCACATTTGAAATTGCGGATATTCGCCCGCTTCCTTTTTACGATGAAGACATTGAGCTGGACCCGCCTAAGGCCGTCAAGGAGTTTAAAGAGCAGATTGCTGCCGCGGACGCGGTATTATGGATCACGCCGGAGTATAATTATTCCATACCGGGCGTGCTCAAGAACGCGCTGGATTGGTTATCGCGCGTCGATAAGGTTATGAACGGAAAGCCGTCATGGATCATGGGCGCATCGATGGGTCAGCTGGGAACGGTTCGCGCACAAGAGCATCTGCGGGATATCCTTTTTTCCGTGGGCATCACATCTCCGCTGCTGCCGAACAATGAGGTTTATATCGGCGCCGTCCATGAGAAGATGGATGAATCCGGTAAGCTGATTCATGAACCGACGATCCGTTTCCTCGATCTCGTGGTCAACAATTTCATCACATGGATGAATACCCGCAAGTAGATAACAGATCATGGAGCCCTTTGGCAGTTGCCTGCCGAAGGGCTTTTCCTGTATATTCACCTCATAACGCGACAAAATCAACAAAAATGTGAATTGCTTCGGATGGGGGAGATGCTGCGTGTACAAAATCCTGATCGTGGATGATGAACCGATCGTAAGGGAAGGCATTAGAGAGCGGATTCAATGGGCCAAACATGGATATGAATGCATCGGAGCCTGCGAGAACGGACGCGAAGCGCTGGAGGTAATGGCCCAAGAACGGCCGGACGTGGTGCTGACGGACATCTGCATGCCATACATGGACGGGCTGGAGCTGTCCCGTCATATCGTGGAGAAGTATCCGAAGACGCGGATTATTATTTTGACCGGCTTTGATGATTTCGATTACGCGCAGCAGGCGGTGAAGCTGCAGGTAACAGACTTTATTTTGAAACCGATTACATCCGCAGAACTGCGCGAGCTGCTGGACAAAATCAAACTGGAAATGGACGAGGAGAGCGGCCGCAACGAGCATCTTCTAAGGATGAAGCAGGAGCTGAAGAACAGCATGGCGCTGCTCTCGGAGCGCTTTCTGGAACGCCTGGCTTCATCGCCGATGCGAAGAGCGGATATCACGGCCAAGCTGGCGTACTTCAATATTCCGCTAAACGGGCCGTTATATATCGCCATGACAGCTGAGATAGACGAGCCGTCGCTGTATGGGGAGACGGCTGATGTGGAGCTGTATGCCTTTGCCCTTTACAACATTGTTCAAGAGATTGCAGGGAGCGCGCAAGAATCGGCGGTTTTTCGTTTCAAAGAACATAAGGTCATGGCAGTGCTGTCAGGATCAAATGCGGAAGAGCTGCATGCACAGGCATATAAGCTGGCCGAAGACATTCGTAATTCCGTGAAGGAATATATGAAGTTTACGGTAACGGTCGGTATTGGGACCGTACGCAGCGATGTAGCCGAGATCCGGCATTCCTGCCGCGCTTCCGAAGCCGCCCTGGAGTACCGGCTGCTGATGGGGCCTGATCAGGTCGTGAACATTACGGACCTGGAGGTGCGCGGGGGGAAGCCTCTTCAAGACGGCTTCGAAGCTGAGGCGGCGCTTGTGTCGGCGATCCGTGCGGGGACCGCTTCCGAGGTCGACCATTGCATCCAGCGGCTGATCCAGGAAATTGGAAGCGCTTCAATGCCGATTGAATTATGCCATGTGCGGATTCTGCGCGTGATGCTGGCCGTGCTGCAGACCTTGATGGAGATGGGAAGCAACGATCATGATCTGTTCGGGATGGAGAAGAGGCTGCTGTCCGACTTGTATTCCTTCCGATCGCTGGAGCAGATCGAGGTGTGGCTGAAAGGCGTATGCGGGGAGGCGCTGCGAGGCGTGGCGCAGACCCGTAAGGATCTAACCCGCAGTCAAATGATGGAGGCTGTGGATTACATACATTCCCACTATAGCGATCCGGATCTGTCCGTAAAGACGGTCAGCAGCCGCATTTTCATGAGTACCAGCTATTTCAGCGCGCTCTTTAAGGCGCATACCGGCCGGACCTTCGTGGAATACGTGACCGATATCCGGATGGATAAGGCGAAGGAGCTGCTCAAGCATTCGGGAATGAAGACGTACGAGATTGCTGCGAGCACGGGGTACCAGGATCCGCAGTATTTTAGCGTCCTGTTCAAGAAGCATACGGGCGATACACCGACGGAATATCGAAACCGGATCACGGCTGGGGGAGAGCGGCGATGAGACCGTCCACCCGCATCAAAAGCATTCAGTCCCGCATCGCCGGCTCCTTCGTCATGCTCGTTCTGTTCACGGCGCTGCTGCTGATTTTTATCTCCTACCCGTTGTCGGAATCGGCGGTCCGGGAGACAGCGGAAAATTACACCTCCGAGCTGATTAACCAAGTGAATGCGAATATTGAGACCTATATCACCGGCATGAAGGACATGTCTTTGGCGGCCATGAACAATCCGAATGTACGTGAATATCTCGTTTCCGGCGGCGGGCTTGAGCCGGAAGAGCTGGCCAAGCTGAAGAGGAAGATCTCCGGCTACTTCCACTCCATCCTCGTCTCCCGTAAGGATATCGCCTCCATCCATATCTTCGGATACAACGGGACCTTCATCTCGGACCGCATGGATACGGAGCTGAATCCGAACATCTCGCTGCAGGAACAGGACTGGTACCGGCAGGCGCAAGAGCATAAAGGACAGGCGGTCATCTCCTCCTCGCATGTGCAGCCTGTCGTTAAGGACGAGTACCGATGGGTCGTCTCGCTTAGCCGGGAGCTGAGCGGATCGGATCCGGACAAGGGGATCGGCATTCTTTTGATCGACTTGAACTTCAAAGTCATCAACGACATGCTCAGCAAGCTGGACCTTGGCAACCGGGGGTACGTATTTGTAATCGACAAGGAAGGCCGTATCGTCTACCATCCGCAGCAGCAGCTGCTCTACAGCAATTTGAAGACTGAACGGTTGGAGCAAGTGCTGCAAGATACCCGGGGCGGATTTGTAGTGAAGGAAGACGGAGGCAGTCGGATTTACAGCATCAAAGACACGGATTTCGGGTGGAAAATCGTCGGCGTGTTCTACGAGAATGAGCTTGTTGACAACAAAAGGCAGATGCAGCGCTCATTTGCCATTGCGGGGATGCTCTGCCTCGGCGTCGGGGTGCTGTTATCATTCCTTCTTTCCCGTAACTTGACGCGCCCGATCAAACGCCTGCAGGAAACGATGGCGGAGGTTGAGAAGGGGAATTTCGATATCCGGGTTCCGGTCGGCCATTCCAAGGAAATTTCCAGCTTGGCCCGCAGCTTTAATGTCATGGTGCTCAAGATCAAGGAGCTCATGAACCAGATCGTCGTCGAGCAGGAGGTCAAACGAAAAAGCGAGCTGAATGCGCTGCAAGCGCAGATTAACCCGCATTTTCTGTATAACACGCTGGATTCCATCATTTGGATGGCGGAGAGCAAAAAGCATGACGAGGTGATTCTAATGACGTCGGCGCTAGCCAGACTGTTCCGGGCGTCGCTCAGCAAGGGCAGGGAAATGATCCCGATTGCTACGGAGATCGAGCATATTACGAGTTATTTAAACATCCAGCAGATGCGGTATCAGGATAAAATCCGGTTCACGCAGAGTGTTGATCCGAGCCTTTACCCGTACGTGACGCTGAAGGTGCTCCTTCAGCCCCTCGTGGAGAACGCGATTTACCACGGCATCAAGAACAAGCAGGGACCCGGCAGCATCGTCATCAGCGGCGAGCTGCAAGGCGACCGCATTATGCTGCGGGTGGCGGATGACGGGATCGGGATGGCCCCGGACAAGCTTTCCAAGCTGTTGACCGCTCCGGGGAAGGAGCGATCCAAGACGAGCGTAGGCATCGCGAATGTGCATCAGCGGATCCAGCTGTATTTTGGTCCCGAATACGGCTTGTCCTATGAAAGCGAGCCAGGTGCCGGAACGACCGTTACTGTCACCATTCCGGCCATCCGAGTCGAGGAGCTTGCAGGAAGGGGGGAGAAGCTGTCGTGAGATCAACGATTCGTTTGCGATATGTTCTGCTGGCCGCCGTCGCGGCTTTGGTCTTCGGAGTTGCCTTGTATCAGCTGATCGGCGGGGGACGTCAGGCCCCCCCTAAAATAACCGTAGCCGTTAAAGCGATGGACGAAATCGAATTTTGGCGCGTCTTGATTGACGGCGTTCATACGGCTTCGCGGGAGTTCAATGTGGAGGTATCCGTCATTGGTCCGCCGAAGGAGGTCGACGTCGACCGGCAGATCGAGCTGATCGAGGCGGCGATACCGGAGAAACCGGACGCTATCGTCATGGCTGCAGGCGACTATCATCGCCTTGTTCCGGTGGCAGAGAAAATTCACCAGGCGGGGATTCCCTTAGTCATGATCGACTCGGCCGTGCAGGGAAGCTACGCGGAAACCCTGATTGCAACCGATAATTTCGGTGCCGGGCAGAAAGCCGGCAAAGAACTTGCCGCTCTGCTTCCTGGGAATGCGCAAGTCGCGATTGTAAGCTTTGTACAAGGCGCCTCGACTCAAATTGAGAGGGAGCAGGGCGTTCGCAGCATCCTTGAAGGGAGAGCCGGGACGGAGATTGTCGGCACCTATTTCAGCGAAGGCATGGAAGAGCGCGCTTACGAGATCACGATGAAGCTGCTGCAGGAGCGTCCGGACCTGGATGGGATCGTTGGCTTGAACGAACCGTCCACCGTCGGCGCCGGAAGAGCCATTCGCGAGCTGGGTCTCACGGGACAAGTCAAGCTGGTCGGCTTCGACAGCTCAATCAAGGAGGTCAAGCTGCTCGAGGAGGGGGTCATTCAATCGATTATCGTGCAAAAGCCGTTTAACATCGGCTATTTGGGTGTAAAAACCGCCCTTTCCGTACTGGAAGGCGATAAGGTTCCAGACAAGGTGTATACCGACTCGGTCGTCATTCACAAAAGCAATATGTATACCGAAGAAAATCAGAAGCTGCTCTTTCCCTTTGTGGAGGAGTAGCTTTTTCCTTTATCGAGTGGGTTTTTCAATGAGAGAAAAATCATAGATTTTTCAACATCGCGAAGAGAATATTCCATTCCGGCGGGCTGCACTCCACAGGTAGAATGATCGTAAAAGGCTCCACTGCTAGAGAGGTGAATGACTGTGAGCGAAATACTTGTGCATATGGAAGGAATCACCAAGAAATTTCCCGGCGTGATGGCGCTGAACGGATGCCGCTTCGAGCTGAGGAAAGGCGAGGTTCATGCGCTTATGGGCGAAAACGGGGCCGGCAAGTCCACGATGATGAAGATATTGACGGGCGTATACCAGAAGGATGAGGGCAGCATCACGTACAAAGGCAGGACCGTCGAAATCAACCACCCGAAAGCGGCTCAGGATGCGGGGATCAGCATGATTCACCAAGAATTGAACCTCGCGCCCGATCTGACCGTCGCTCAAAATATTTACATCGGACGGGAGCCGCGGCGGAAACTCGGGCTGTTCCTCGACGAAAAGGCGCTCAACCGCCAAGTGGAGGCGCTGTTCGAGCGCATGGGACTCGTTATGGACCCTTCCGCGCTGGTGGCGGATTTAACGGTTGCGAGGCAGCAGATGGTCGAAATCGCGAAGGCGTTGTCTTACAACGCCGATGTGCTGGTGATGGATGAGCCGACGGCAGCATTGAGCGAAGCGGAGATCGAGGATTTGTTCCGCATCATCCGGCAGCTTCGCGCCGAAGGAGTTGGAATCGTTTACATCTCGCACCGGATGGATGAAATCAAACGGATTACGGATCGCATCACCGTGATGCGCGACGGTCAATACATCGCCACCGTCCCGACCGCGGAAGTCTCCACGCAGGACATCATCTCCATGATGGTCGGGCGCCAGATTTACGATACGTCCAAGCCCGAGGGCGTCTCACGTGATCGGGAGACCGTGCTTGAGGTCCAGGGGGTAAGCCGCGGAAGGGTCCTGAGCGACGTCAGCTTCACCTTGAAAAAAGGAGAAATTCTGGGCGTTGCCGGGCTGGTCGGCGCTGGGCGCACGGAATTAGCCCGGGTGATCTTCGGGGCAGACCGGCCGGATGCGGGAGAGATCCGCGTTCACGGACAGCCCGTGCGAATGAAGGGACCCCATGATGCGGTGCGCCACGGCATCGGTTATTTATCCGAGGACCGGAAGCGCTTCGGCTGTATCGTTGATCTGGACGTGAAGAGCAACGTTGCGATCGCTTCCTACCGGCGCTTTCTGAAGCCGGCGGGATGGATGGACACCGGCCGAATCCGGCAAGAAGCGGAGCGGATCGTAGATCGACTAAGGGTGAAAACGCCGCATGTTGACCAGGAAGTCAAGTTTCTCTCCGGCGGGAATCAACAGAAGGTCGTCATCGGAAAGTGGCTGACCCGTGACTGCGATATTCTCATCTTCGACGAGCCGACGCGCGGCATTGACGTAGGCGCGAAGAGCGAGATCTACAAATTGCTGAACGAGCTGGCTGCTCAAGGCAAATCGATCATCATGATCTCGTCGGAGCTGCCGGAGATTCTTCGGATGAGCCACCGGATCATCGTGATGTGCGAAGGCAGAATAACCGGCGAGCTTGGGCATGAGGAAGCAACGCAGGAGAACATCATGCAATTGGCAACGGCAGCGATGTGAGCGATTTACGGAATCTAACCATACGAAAGGAAAGATACAAGCCATGAATCTACAGCTGAAATCAGGCGCACTGCAGCAGGTGCTCGCTCTTGCAAGCTTGGTTGTGCTTCTTGTCACTTTTTCGATTTCGTCAGGCAACTTTTTTCAATTCTCCAATCTGATCGGCATTCTGTTGTCCACGGCGGTCATCGGCGTACTGGCTCTTGGCTCGACCTTCGTGATCATAACGGGAGGCATCGACCTGTCTGTTGGCACGGTCATGACCTTAAGTGCGGTCATGACCGGCGTATTCATTACGTTCTGGGGGCTGCCCGTCCCGGTCGGCATTCTCGGCGGCATCCTGACGGGCGCGCTGTGCGGGCTGCTGTCGGGAACGGCGGTTGCTAAGATGAAGATACCGCCGTTCATCGCCACCTTGGCCATGATGATGATCGCGAAAGGGCTGGCATTGATCATCTCGGGCGCGAAGCCAATTTATTTTACCGAAGCGGAAAGCTTTGCGAACATTTCCCAGGGAAGCGTGCTGGGCTCGCTGATTCCGGGCTTCGATATTCCGAATGCGGTGCTTATATTCTTCATTGCCGCGATTCTCGGCTTTCTGATTTTGTCAAAAACCATTATCGGCCGGTACAATGTCGCGCTCGGCAGCAACGAGGAAGCAACGCGGTTGTCGGGGGTCAACGTCGGTTACTGGAAAATTGTCATATACACCCTGACGGGTGCGTTCACTGGACTTGCCGGCGTTATGATGGCTTCCCGGCTGAATTCGGCGAACCCGGCCCTAGGCGCCGGATATGAGCTGGAGGCGATCGCGGCCGTCGTGCTTGGAGGCACCTCGCTCAGCGGAGGAAAGGGCACGATCATGGGTACGGTTATCGGCGCGCTGATCATGAGCGTGCTGACGAACGGATTGCGCATCTTGTCCGTACCGCAGGAGTGGCAGACGGTCGTCGTCGGATTCGTCATTATTTTGGCCGTGTATGCGGATATGCTCCGCAGAAGGAAAGCGTAGGAAGCTTCGTTCGGGAGGAAACTCATGCGGAGGGATCAGCGCCCTCATCCGACGGGCGGATTGCAGCGAATCACATGTTTGTAGACCTTCCTTCAGGAAGTTCTATAGATGGACATTTCATTCAAAGAACAAGGGGAGATTGAAGATGGGAAAAAAGCTATCGGTATTTGCGCTCGTGCTCATGCTCGCAGCGAGTCTGCTGTCCGCCTGCGGCAATGCAGGCAATGGAGCATCCGGCGGTGACAGTCCAAGCGAAGGGGGCTCGGGCAGCGGAGGTTCAGCCGCAGAAGGAGAAATCTACATTCCGATCATTTCCAAAGGGTTCCAGCACCAGTTCTGGCAAGCCGTAAAGTCAGGGGCTGAGCAAGCCGGCCAAGAGCTTGGCGTGCGCATTACCTTCGAAGGGCCGGAGACGGAATCCCAAGTGGATAAGCAGATTGAGATGCTGCAGGCTGCGCTGGACAAAAAGCCAAGCGCGATCGGATTCGCCGCGCTGGACAGCCAGGCTTCGATCCCGCTGCTGAAGAAAGCCCAGGAGAACAACATTCCGGTCATCGCATTTGACTCCGGGGTGGAAAGCGATATTCCGGTGACGACGGCGTCGACCGATAATATGGCAGCATCGGCACTGGCAGCCGATAAAATGGCGGAGCTGATCGGTGGCGAAGGCAAAATCGCCATGGTTGTTCATGATCAGACGAGTGTCACGGGCGTCAGCCGCCGCGACGGCTTCAAGAAGCAGATTGAGGAGAAGTATCCGAATATCCAGATCGTCGATATCCAGTACGGCGGCGGGGACCATCTGAAATCGACGGACCTGGCCAAGGCGATGATGCAGGCGCATCCGGATCTGAAAGGCATATTCGGTGCGAATGAAGGCTCGGCCGTCGGCGTCATTAACGCCGTGACCGAAATGAAGAAGGAAGGCCAGATTGTCGTGATCGGCTTTGATTCGGGCAAAGCCCAGATCGATGCGATCAAGAATGGTACGATGGCTGGAGCCATTACGCAAAATCCGGTTGGCATCGGCTATGAAACCGTGAAAGCCGCCTTGGCTGCCATCAAAGGCGAGAAGCTGGAGCCGCAGATTGACACAGGCTTCTACTGGTACGACAAGAACAACATCGACAGCGAGGAGATCAAGGCGGTAATTTACGAATAGGCACCATAAGCAAACCAGGGTGTCAATCATACAAAAGGGGAGCCCTAGAGGCTCCCCTTGTTCGTGCAGCATCCGCTTTACGCGAATGCCACCTCCGTATTCTGAATCAATTCGTTCAGCCTCCTTTCCGGTGAATTCCGTCCGGCCGGACATCTATATTAAACCATAGCCCTGGAGCAGGTTGTAGTGAATAAATAGGCTTAATTGTTTTTTACCAGCGACCCTAGTCTTGGGGCCCTTTACCAACTTCCGGAAGAGGGATACAATAAGGTACTAATGCTTGGGGAATACAAGCATGAATGAATGCATGAAGCATGGAGGAGTCGGGATGATTAAAATGGTTGAAGGGAGCTTGCTTGAAGCTGCTGAGGATATCATTGGGCACCAAGTAAATTGTCAAGGGGTTATGGGGTCCGGAATCGCTAAGCTGCTGCGAAACAAGTATCCGAGCTTATTTCCTGCTTATAAAGAATTTTGCCAAAACCACGATCCACATGATGTATTAGGCAAGTGCCTGATCGTCAAAACCGATAACAAATCCGTTGCCAATCTGTTTGGTCAGCTCAATTATGGAAGACAAAAAGTGAGGTACACGTATTATGAAGCTTTGAAGGAGTCCCTAGCCGCACTTAAGACGGAAGCACAAAAAGACGGTCTTAGCGTAGCTTTACCGTTCAACATTGGCTGCGGCCTGGCAAATGGGGATTGGAGTGTTGTATATGGAATCATTGAGGATGTTTTTCATGATTACGAGGTAACTTTGTACAAGGTAGAATGAATGATTTGTTCGCTAGGGCCAGCCGGAACGTCAGAAGTTTTTTAAGAATGGACGAAAAAAAGGGCAGTCCGTTGCTGCCCTAGAGATCGAGTTTAATAATCCGACCAAGAATCAAGTATACCATTATAGAAGTGCAAGTAAGTGTCGCCATAAATCCATTGATCCATAGTTAAATAGCTGCCCGTGTACGAACTATGATCATCGGGGGCCCCCCAGGATAGCAGCACCTGTTCCTGATTCATGCCTATAGCTATCTTTTGCTGAACGATCCGATTCCAGGTAGCAGAGTCCCACTTAGGGAATACGCTCTTGGGATTAACGGTGTAGAAACCTTGTTGTATTACCGTGCTGGGGTCATCATAAAAGGGAAGCTTAAAAGTAACATTAGCGCCGTTTGATCTCTTTGCAGTTACAATGAGCTTATTTCCCTTCATCTTCACAGATTTAAAGTAGACCTTTTCAATATTTAAAAGAGGATTGGATGAAGGTAATAGGTTTTTATTTGCCCAGTAATACTTGCCGGAATAAAAGCCGTTAACATTTTCATAATAAAAATAGGTACAGAATGTATCAGGTGTAGAACCACTTACCAGCTCTTCAACGACTACTCCATTATTCAGCAATATTTTAAAACTCGTTGTTTGTTTGCTGATTACTGCCATCTCAATGACCCGCCCAACCTTTTCTCCTTCATAGATGTATACCTTTTTCCCCATATAGGTCTTAAGATAGTCATCGGATACCCTTTTGATCTGGGACATTAATTTCTCTGATTTGGCTTTACCTTCTTTGTTGCTCCACAGAAAAATAGTATGAGATTCGTAAAACTCCTTACCGGACAGACCTGATATCTTATAAAAGTAGTCTAATTTTATATAAGTGGTCCCGTCTAATAAAACGGAATTACTTTCATTAATTTTGTATGTACCCTTATTTGACTTTACTGTGATTGGTTTAGAGTAGTCGATTGAAATGTTTTTAAGTTTGGATAATAATTTCACAGGAACATACGTACCCGGATTTTTTATTTTATCGATGGAATAGGCTTTTTCACGCGTTATAAGAATTTCGCCGTCTAAGAAAATGGCCTTTTCTTCTGATAAATAAGCATTGCCAGGTACAACGTTTGACGTTGCGTTTGATTCAGGTGATAAGAATATGGAAAAGAATGAGGTAAACAAAAAAATGATAAGCACTTTTGCTTTTAGTAGTTTTTTCATACGGCCTCCAAGATTATAGTCATTATGGTCTATGAGTAAAGTACCATAAATGGTTAACGGTTAGTAGGAAATAAAAGTAAAGTGAGTACCGCTTGTCCATTCTTTCCCGGTCTTTAGCCAGAATCGAGCGTACATCAACCAATACGTATATACCAAAGGATGATAGATCAATGGAATGCGTCATATTCGTTGGGACGAAGAACTGCCGAGGAACTGATTCAACGCGATTCGCTCGGAGTTTCACACGCGCATACAGCTTATAGCCGTTCAAGCTTTCCCTCGCTCCAAACCCGCTCCCAGATGGCATCTACCGTCTGTTCAATGGTCAAATCCGACGTATCGAGCCATAAACCGATTTTTGGCGTTTCCTCACGCAGCC
Source organism: Paenibacillus lactis (assembly GCF_017873605.1). Classification (GTDB taxonomy): domain Bacteria; phylum Bacillota; class Bacilli; order Paenibacillales; family Paenibacillaceae; genus Paenibacillus_AQ; species Paenibacillus_AQ lactis. The sequence goes on along the minus strand of NZ_JAGGKI010000016.1, from coordinate 24,528 downwards.
GCCGGTCCAGCTCTTCGGCTTCCCAAATGCCGTATCCTTTCTTATTCCGCTGCGCTTCCCTCTGAAGGAGGACTTCGGGGTTAGGCGTCAAAACGACGATATATACCGGGACGCCCTTTAAGTGGTTGCCCATAGTCTGCAAGTGAGCCCCGATGATGATATCCTGAAGCACGACCTGGAACCCGGCAGCGACATAGGCGGCCGCGGCGGAAGCGGAAAGACGATACCGCAGCTCAAGCTGGGCTAACGCTTCCTCTGAGGCGACAGGTAGCAGTTCTTCCCTTCCTTTGACAATCATCCTTCGAAAGGTATCTCCCCGTAAATGAACGGCACGATCAAATTTTTCCGCCAATAGCTGGGCGATGGTGGATTTGCCGGAAGCCATGGCCCCTGTCACTATGATGACGCCAGGATTTTGTATATCAGACATTCGTAAAACCTCCTTATTGATGCATTGGATTCGCATTCGATAAATCAATTCTAATTTTTGGTCATTTTGGTCCGCCAAAGAAAAGGTTGTTTGTGCCCTCGCGTGTCGACTTGATGCATTTCTGTCTTCAACGATAGCATAGAAACCGCATCGGAGGAGGGGAGAGCATCGTTCAAAACATTTTTTACCGACGATTATTAATAGATAAAAGGGAGCTAAATCTTCACAACTAAACTAGTCGTTATTACGATAAACAAGTGCTTGAAATATGAATATGGATTGAGATTGTGAAGCAGGGTATATGGCGTTTCATGTTCCGGCATAACTGCATATTAAACACGGGTACTGGGGGAATCACCCAGTACCCGTGTTTTGTTCAAGTGACTCTAGAGCATGCTTTACCGGGTGATGCTCCGCATCCTTCTGTCCCATTCCTCGATGATGCGGGACTTGTCGAGCCCGCTTCCGATTAGCGTGAGATACCCCCGCTGCAGCGGCAGGGAGCTGGATTTGTGCTCCAGCCTGCCCGCCGCCCACTGCACCAGCATAGAGCCTGAATCCAGGCGGACATAGCCTTTGGCCCGAAGGAGACCCGTTACGCCCTGGAAGAAGGCCTCTAGCTCCTGTTTTCCGGCGGTTAACGAGTCCGGCGACAAAAACGAGTCCGGAAAGGACAAGGTTAACGAATCCAGGCCGGCGTACGAGGTCGGCTCGTTGGGATCCCGATGAGTATGGATAGGGTGTCTGATGCTGCCGTCTTCATGTTGATGCCAGTGTCTTCCTTGGAGCCGATCCTGTGGAGCCGATGGCTCCGGCGCTAATCCAGCCGCATTTTCCGCCAAGCCGGGCGGAACTGCATGCGTACTGTTTGGAGCCGCAGTAGTTCCAGGCTCAGCGGTTTCCATATGGACAGGGGAGAAGCTTGTTCCGGCGGCGCTGCCGGACGCCATCCCGCCTTGGTTTCGAGGGGGGAGCGAGATGACTCCGAAAACTTCGGCTTCGTTAATGTGGGCATAGTCTGTCAGACGTAGCTTGGCGGTGCCGTTGATGTTCCGAACCGCCGCCGTCACTTTTCTCAGCATCTTGGCATCGCAATCGCCTGCCTTGTTCAGCAGAATGGTATCGGCGAAAGCGATCTGCCCCCGGAGCGTACGCACCAGACTGCGATCCGACGCGAAGAAGCTGTTGTATTCGAGCATTTTGCCGGCATCGACGACGGCCACCTTGCGCGCTATAGATATGCGTTCAGCCAATGATGGTTCGGCCAAATCTTCAAGAATTAGCTGCGGGTTCGCTACGCCGGTTGTTTCGATCAGGATGAGATCGGGACGCCGCTTGAGCTGCACATCCATCGCCAGTTCGAGCTCGCCGCGCTTCGTGCAGCAGATGCAGCCATCGAGCAGCTTCTCCACCGGAACGTCGGGCATGTCACCGGAAATAACCGCTCCGTCTACGTCCATTTCGCCCATTTCATTCATGATAACGGCCGTGTTCCACCGCTGAGTCTTTGCGTAGGCGAGCAGTCTGAGGAGCAGGGTTGTTTTGCCGCTGCCAAGAAAGCCGCTGATGATGATGACAGGTGTCTTGTTCATCTTCTTCACCTCCGGTTAGGGTTGAGCTGCCGGATACAGCTCATCAAACGCAGCTACAGAGTCAGGATTGGTAAAAATATACGGCGAAGCCGGCTCTTCAATCGCCTCGATCGATTCGGCTTGAATCAGCAGGCGCTCCTCGCCTTCGATTTTCACGGTCTGGACCGTGCCTTCAATCGATACCCAGGTATCATTCTCGAAACGGGATGCTTGCTCTCCGCTCACGAGAATGCCGAACGGAACGGCATCGGCCGTGCAGCACATCAGCAAGAACCGGCTGACGGCAAACATGTTCTTATCCATGCTGTCATCCCTGAACACAAAGCCTTGGACCGAGATGGGCTTGCCGGCAAAGACAGGCTTATACATCTCGATCGCGCCGACGGTCTCGGAAAATATTTCGGGCCTTACCGTGACGGAGGGCATGGCGTACAGCCGCTTGGCCAGCTCCGCAAACTCCACGCTATACTTATCCCTCGGTGCGAACGGATCGACCGGGCTGCTTTCATTTCCGGTTGGGTTCGGTGCGCGGGCGCTGCCAGCGGCATCGGAATCTCCGGGTACATTCTCAGAACCGGTCCGCACATCCGGATTCGGATAGGTGTACACCATGCCCTTCTTGGCTGCCATGCTGCTCGCGAGAGGCTGATCGGGCACCAGCAATCCGAAGAGCAGGGGTAAGGCGAACAATCCGTAGACCGTTAAATTTCGGACAACGCCTCGGGGATGAGGGTGCTCGCAATCGCATACGTCGCCGGCGTCGCCCATTACGGCATGATATACCATGCCGAAGGCAATGAACAAAAGCGGTACCGGACAGAGCAGCAGAAGCGTCTGCATCTGCGGAGCCAGGTAGTATTCAAGGAGATTCGATTCATTTAAGTGCATGACATAAATAGCAAGAGCAGCCAGCAGCAGCGCACGAACAACATAATGAAACCGCGCACCTGCCGATGAATGGTTCATGGAAAGAGCTCACCTCCTTCTTGTTCACGGATTATCCGCCAAGCAGTATGTTCGCGATCAGGGAACCGACAAACACGAGCGTGACGATGACGACACTTAGCGCAATGACGAATCTCGTCTTAAATGCGGCGGATAGCATGAGCAGCGTTTTGAAATCGAGCATCGGGCCAAGCACGAGAAAGGACACGAGAGGGCCCACGGTAAAGGTATGCGTAAAAGCCGAAGCGACGAATGCATCCGACGTTGAGCAGAGCGAAAGGACAAACGCCAGACCCATCATGAACAGATAGGAGGACATCGGACCGCTCGCAAGAGAGAGCAGCTCCTCCCGCGGAATAAATGCTTGAATGCAGGCCGTGACAAACGCACCGAGCACTAAATATTTGCCCATATCCACCATTTCGTCACCAGCATGAACAAAAAGGCTGCGCCAAGTTTTGCTGTGTGCGTGGGATGGCCGGCTTCCGGCGGCTTCGACCTCGGCGGTGAAATCATGGAAGGAGCGCTTTAGCGGGTTATTCTTCACGAAAGCAAATACGAGCAAGCCGATCGTAACGGCAATCATGAAGGCCAGTCCCATTCGTCCGATCGTGATCTCGGGATGCGAACGGAATGCCATCATCGTTGCGGCAAGCACCACCGGATTCAGAATCGGGCCGCTGAGAAGAAAGGTGATCCCGACATAAGCCGGCATGCCTTTTAACATGAGCCGGCGCACAACAGGGATCATGCCGCACTCGCAGACGGGAAGGATCATCCCGAGCAGGGATGCGAACAGGACGCCGGGAACTGGATGCTTCGGCGTTAGGCGGCGAACCCATTCTTCCTTGACAAAGATTTGCAGCAGCGAAGAAATCAGCACCCCGAGCAGCACGAACGGCAGGGCCTCAAGGAAAATGCCGATGAATACAGTTTTAAGCTGCTGCACTTCGGTGCTGCCAAGCAGGGCGAGCCCGCTCCGGGGCATCGTCATGAGAGCCGGGAACAGAAAGAGCAGCGGCAGGAAGAACGGCAGCCATTTGAAAAAAGCCGGAATTTTCATGAAGGCCTCCTGACGAAAAAAATCATCTACGAGGACATTCTATGCTTGGACGAAAGACAACTTTCCAATTTAATCAAAAGAATTACGAATAACTCTTTCCACCGAAGCTATGGCGTATTCCCGCAAGCTCATGGTATAGTAGTAGTACGTAGACTATGCGTTACTGGCGTAGCTTGGGGTACCAAGAGGGAGCGCATAGTTTCATATGCCGTACGCCTGGGCAAGAGGTAAGGAGACGATCATGTCGCCTTGCCTCTTTATGTTTTTATTGACTAACAATGGCGAAGGAGCGGGTTGAACATGAGTACAGAAACGTTGATTTTGGATGGGAAAGCGGTATCGGATGATCTAAAGGTTAAGTTGGCCGTCAAGGTCGAGCAGCTTAAAGCCAAGGGAGTCACTCCTTGCTTGGCTACGATCCTCGTCGGGGATGATCCGGCTTCGGCAACCTATGTGCGAATGAAGGGGAATGCATGCCAGCGCCTGGGGATCGAATCCCGGAAAATCGAGCTGAAGGCGTCGACGACCACCGAGGAGCTCATCGCGGCCATTCGGCAGCTGAATGAGGACTCGGCAGTGCATGGCATTCTGCTCCAGCATCCGGTTCCGCATCATATTGATGAAAGAGCGGCATTCGATGCGATCGCGATCGAAAAGGATGTGGACGGCGTGACCACGCTCGGCTTCTCGCAAAATGCGTTCGGTTTCGCGGACTATCCGTCCTGCACCCCGGCAGCGATTATCGCGATCATGGATTATTACAAGCTTCCGATCGAAGGCAAGCATGCCGTGGTTATCGGCCGCAGCCCGATTCTCGGCAAGCCGGTCTCGATGATGCTGCTAAACCGCAACGCTACGGTGACGATCTGCCACTCCAAAACGAACAATCTAGGCGACATCGTCGCGCAAGGGGATATTGTCGTTGCTGCGGTCGGCAAGCCAAAGTTCATTCAAGGCGAGTGGATCAAGCCGGGGGCGGTAGTGCTTGACGCCGGCTACAACAAAGGCAATGTCGGAGATGTCGATTATGAGGCGTGTGCGGAGCGCGCGTCGGCCATCACGCCGGTTCCGGCAGGCGTCGGGCCGGTAACGATTGCCACGCTGCTGAAGCATACGGTTGAGGCGGCCGAAAGAACACTGAAGTCCTAATCGTGGATAATGCAATGCAAATGAACCGGGTCCTTTTGAAGGCTCGGTTTTCTTTTGAATAGGATGCCGAGAGAAGACTTCCCGTTCCGGCTATATGCGGAGAGCCCTTGTGCGGATTGTCTTTCACCAAGGTTGGGTCACCTAGGATAAGTTAAAAAGCATGATGGATTCGTGTTGTTGGAAGATCATGAGGTATAAATTGTTGCTTGCTCTGAAATGCTTTTCATCATTTACAATACACCCATCAGCTATGAAAAGAGGGGCGAGGGCTATTGAATAAAAAATTAATTTTCTTTGACATCGACGGAACGCTGCTCGATCACGACAAGCGGATCCCGGAGTCGACGCTGGAGTCCATTGAACAATTAAAAGACAACGGGCATGAAGTCGCGATTGCGACCGGTCGCGCTCCCTATCATTTCGATGAAATCCGCGAGCAGCTCGGCATCGATTCCTATGTGTCCTTGAACGGGCAATATGTCGTTCACCAGGGCAAGCCGATCTACGGGAACCCGATGCCTCCCGAGCAGCTGCAGCAGCTGACCGAGCTGGCGGTGCGGATGGACCATCCGATCATCTATGCAGGAAGCGATGCAATGAAAATGAACGTGACTCACCACGAGCACATCGATTCCAGCTGGGGCGAGCTGAAGCTGACGATCCCGGAATATGATCCGGAGTACTATCTTGGACGGGATATTTTCCAGGCCATTGTGTTTTGCACCGAGGAGGAAGAGGAGGCATATCGGTCCAGCTTTGGAGGAAGGCTTGATCTGGTCCGCTGGGGTCCGTACGGCACCGATGTGCTTCCGGTCGGCGGTTCCAAAGCCGAAGGCATCCGGCAGTTTATCCAAGCGCTGGGCATGGACGTAGCCGATACCATCGCCTTTGGCGATTATCTGAATGATCTGGAAATGCTGTCGTATGTCGGCCATGGCGTAGCCATGGGGAACGCGCCCGACGTCGTCAAGCGCGCAGCCCGACACGTTACCAAGGATGTAGGCGAGGACGGCATCCGGCACGGGCTTCAAATGCTGGGCCTGCTGGATCCAAAACCGCAGGTGATGGCATAAGCAAGCTTTTATAAGCGCGTGCCTCTCCCGACCGGCTCGCAGTATGATATTGCCTGCTGCATGCACGACGTGCTTAGACGGTGCTTGGCGTCGCATCATTTCTTATCGTTCCGATCAACACACGAAAGGCTCGTTCCTTAAATGATAAGGAGCGGGCCTTTTTGCGAGATATCATGCGATGCAACAGGAAAAGCCGTTTGACGGCTGAAATGTGAGCTTGATATGATAAGTTAACAACAGCTGCCTTTCGGGTGGGAGAGACCTGCCATCTGAGGGCCATTAACCTAGAGCAGGTGGGAACGATGTCAACCAATCACAAACAAGATCTCATTACAAGCTGGCTGTCCTTGACGCAAACACAGGCGATGATCACAAATGAACTGGAACAGACGCTTCAGCAGCAGCACGACTTGTCGCTGAACGAGTTTTACGTGCTGTTATTTTTGTTCGAGGCTCCTGAAAAAAAGCTGCGGCTGCAGCAATTGCAAGCGATGGTCGGCCTCAGTCAAAGCGCGATCTCGAGGCTGGTCAGCCGCTTTGAAGCCAAGGGCTGCGGTGCAATGCAGCGGGCGATCTGCGAGAATGACCGCAGGGGGATATATACGTCGCTCACCTCCATTGGTGAAGACAAACTTCAACGGGCAAGAGCTACCGTGCTGAATGTGCTGGAGCAGCAATTCTCTTCTCCGAAATTCCGCCAAGGCGTCCAGAATATGATGGAGATTATGAAGTCCTGATTGTATCGAAATATTGACGAATGCTCCTTCGTCTGTTATTTTAAATGCATGCGCATGCATTTAATTTAGAGGATTACATGACATCAGGAGAGTGAAGGAAACCATATGGAACATTTATTCAGCCCCTTTACGTTGAAAGCTTTGAAACTGAAAAACCGGATCGTGATGCCGCCGATGTGTCAATATTCCGTTACGAACAAGGACGGTATCGCAACGGATTGGCATTATCTGCATTATGTGAGCCGCGCGGTCGGCGGAACCGGGCTCGTCATTGTTGAGATGACGGACGTAGAGCCTGACGGACGAATCTCGGACTACGACCTTGGTTTATGGTCCGATGAACAAATTGCGCCGCTTGCGCGCATCGTTGACGGAATCCACCAGCATGGCGCGAAGGCTGCGATCCAAATTGCCCATGCCGGCCGGAAGGCGGAGGACGCGCAGACGCCTGTCGCGCCGTCGGCCATTCCTTTTGACAATAATTCCAAAACGCCGAGAGCCCTGACGACCGAAGAAGTACAAGAGATGGTGGAGAAGTTCCGGTTGGCCGTACGCCGTGCCGTGCAAGCCGGCTTTGATGCCATCGAGCTGCATGGAGCTCACGGATACTTAATTCACCAGTTCCATTCACCATTAACGAATACAAGAACCGATGCATATGGCCAGGATTTAACGAGATTCGGCGTCGAGGTGATTCAAGCGGCCAAGAGCGAAATGCCTGACGATATGCCGCTGATCATGCGTATCTCTGCAAGGGAATACGTGGATGGCGGCTACGGTATCGAGGAAAGCATTGCGTTCTCCAAGGCATATCATGCTGCAGGGGTGGATATGTTCCATATCAGCGCTGGCGGCGAAGGCCCAATCGCTGCAGAGGGAAGACCGGGTACCCATGCGGCATACCAGGTTCCGCTGGCTCGACAAATCAAAGAAGCCCTGGGCGTACCGGTGATTGCTGTCGGCCGGCTGGATGAGCCGACTCTGGCGAATGCAGTCATCGGCAATGAAGAGGCGGATCTTGTTGCCGTTGGCAGAGGGATGCTGCGCAACCCGTATTGGGCGTTGGAAGCGGCAGCCGTTCTCAAGAAGGATACATCCATTCCAAGACAATACCTCAACGGATTTCCTAAACAGGCGCAATAATCATGAAGAATGCATGGAACGGTTTGCCTGCGTTAACTAGCGGGAAGTAACACGAGATCTCGAAATAATATCAAAATGAGCAATGCTCCATTCCGATTCCATTCATTTATTGGATATGAAAGGTTATCGATGGGTCACGACGACCCTTCGATAACCTTTTTTTGTTTGTCGTCTGGGTGGAATGGCGTGTAATCGAAAAAAATATTTTAAGAATTCATTATTGTCATCTTTACAATATTGTGTGACGTACACTATAATTATTTCCAGGAGTTGATGACATGTCTGAAGATCAAGAGATATTGCATGGACTGGTACAGGAGCTTCGAAGAGGCACGATCATTATTGGCGTGCTCAGCCAGTTGTCAGAACCGCAGTATGGTTACTCCCTCGTTGCCATATTGCAGGAGAAGGGAATCGGCGTCGAGGCGGGCACGCTATACCCGCTGTTGCGAAGATTGGAGAAGCAAGGCCTGCTTGAAAGTCAGTGGGATACGAACGAGGCAAGACCTAGAAAGTACTACATCATTAGTAAGATGGGCAAGGAAATCTACAGCCAGCTGTACAGGGAATGGAAGGATATGATGACGAGCCTCGAGGGACTCGTCGACGCCAAGGAGGAGAAGAGAGACCCATGACGGATCTGATAAACAGGTATGTATATGCCGTAACCCAAAAGCTGCCCGTGCCGCAAAGGGCTGATATCGAAATGGAATTGCGGGGACTTATAGAGGACATGTTGGAGGACCGCGGGGCTCCAGGTGACGCAGCCAGCCGTGAGGATGTAGAACAGGTGCTGCTGAAGCTCGGCCCGCCAAACGAAATGGCGGCTCGATATAGGGTCAAGGAAAGGTATTTGATCGGTCCGGGATTGATCGACGGATATTGGTCAGTGCTGAAGATTGTCATATATTCTCTGGTGATCTTCCTCAGCATTTCGTATATTATTGAATATTTTTCGAGCACAGACAGCTCGGGGGAGACGCTGCTTGAATATTTTGTGACGATATTGAGTGTTAGCATTCAAGGGTTCGCATGGGTAACGGGGATTTTTGCCTTTATCGAATACCTTGGAGCACGAACCGACAAGGCGAAGGATTGGGAGCCGTCGCACCTGGAGCCCGTCCCCGATTCTGCTACGCGCATTAAGCCCATTGAGCCAATGATCGGTTTTTTGGCATCGATCCTGTTCTTTGTCGTGTTCACGTTCTCAATCGATTGGATCGGGGTGATCCGTTTTTCGGGCGAGCAATCCTTTAACATACCGGTGTTTGATAAAGAAGCGTTCGCGATCTATTTACCTTTCATCTGGGCCGTGACGGCGATCGGCATTTTGAAGGACACAATGAAACTCATCTTGCGAAAATGGACCTCTCAGCTGGTGGCTGTACATCTCATTTTCAATGTCGTATTTACGATTGCTGCCATCGTCATACTTTCGGATCCGGCCATCATGAACCCGACGTTTATGAACCAGCTCGTGGATGCCAACCTGCTGACCACGGGCGAAGAATCGTATAATACCGTAAATCGGATTTGGAATCAGTCCAGGGAAGGGCTCATTTACATCATCATAATCATCAACCTAATGGATACCGTTTCTGTTGGGATGAAATGGTTCCGTCACAAAGACGGGCCAAGAGTACTAAGCAAGTAAACAGGACATCCGAATACAAGAGAATCATAAGGAGATACCAGCCTAAGGAGTAGGCCGGTATCTTCTTTTTTTTGCGGGAACTGCCGATCCTCTCCGCCAAAATGATCGGGGTAAGCATAGAATGGAGCGTGGTGCACAGCATATTTTTGACGAAAATATGAATTAAATCTGTCAAAATTATGTACAATGGTGTTATAATAAGAGAAGAAGCACATGTAAACCCTTACAGACGGAACGGAGCTGATCAAAATGAAGTTTGCCATCCATTACTCCACAAGAATGAAGGACATTTTAATTTTTTCGCTGGTCATCAGCATTATTATGTTTCAAGTCGCAACCCTGACGGAGTACTCCTATCCTGTTTTATTCTATATGCAGATGGCAGTGAATGCGGTTATGCTGGTAGCCCTCGCGATTGAGGGATATGCGCGGTTGATCAAACGGGAAATCCGGATTCAAGAGAATTCCGATACCATTACCATTAACGGTGCTTTGGTGAAGGCTGAGCAGATCCGGGAGATCAAGGTTTCCGGATGTCACAAAGCAGCATTCCATCTGAGCCTGAAAGACAAGAATGTAACCCCGCTGTTCTGCAGCTTTAAATTCGAAGATAAGAACTGCGAAGGGATCCGCCAATTGACAAAATGGGCGGAGCGCAATGGTATCGCTGTCCGCAAGATCGGCCCGCAAACCCGGTCCGATATGGTCCTCTCGTCAAACTTGTAATGCGCATGATTATCAATAACTAATGTGAAAGCATCTGAACCATCATTGATGGGCAGGTGCTTTTTTTGTTGAGGACGGAAAATTCCTCTCAGTAAGCAAGTTTATTTTAATAAAAGCTTGAAACTGACGTTACGTCATTTATTATAATGGCCTTGCTGAGGATCCTCTGGATGCTAAATGATGTGAAAAGGAGACGATTGTTTGAAAAAAGGCGACATGATTATATACGGATGCGTCATTATAGGAGGGGGGATCGGTCTGATGGTCGATAAGCCTCTACCGGCTGTATGCGTTGGCCTTGGAGTGGGCTATCTCTTAAAGTATGCTTTGTATAAGGAATGATCAAAGAAATCAGGGCGTGGAGGAAATAATGCATGATCCATATTAACGAAGTGGCGAAGCAGACCCATATTACCGTCCGAACGCTGCGATATTATGATCAAATCGGCTTGCTCGAATGTTCTTCGAAAACAGAGGGAGGCCATCGTCTGTATTCGGATGAGGATCTTCAGAAGCTTCAGCAGATCCAATTTTATAAAAGCATGGGGTATCGACTGCAAGAAATTCAGGAGATGCTTACCGATCCGAATTGGAATTGGACAACCGGACTCGTGAATCAATTAACCTATATTCAGGAGGAGCAGGCGAGATTAAAGGAAATGGAGCTGTCCCTGCGCACGTTGTTAAACGGCATTGCGGTTGAGGCGGGGAATCAAGAGCAGGCGGTACAAAAACTGATCAAGCTATCCATGCAGGATAAGAAAAGACCCATGCACTTTAGGGAAAAGATGTTCAGTGATACCGAGCTAAAGCTATGGACCAAATTGCCGAATATGAATGGCGAGCATCCCGAATCCATGGAATGGATTGCGCTTATTGGCCTTATTATCAAATACCATGCAAGTGAAGTACCTTCCTCGCCTAATGTGCAAAATGTGATCAGGCGCATGCTGGAAAAACAAGCCGAAGAATTTCCGCTGGAAGATGAGTTTATCGATAAACTATGGGAGCTGAGGAAATCCCCCTCCGCATCGGAGCAGCTGGGGATGTATCCAATCGAGCCTGAGGTACTCGAATACTTGGAGCGAGCGTATGAGATTTACATCTCAAACACGGCCGAAGGAGACTTCAGACAGGGAGGGGAAGCATGAGTACCGAGTTAATCTTAATGATCGGCGGACTATCCTTATTGGATACCCTTAGTCCGGCTACACTCGGCGTAACAGTCTACTTGCTGCTTACCGAGAAGCGAAGATTAGGGTCAAGATTAGTGGTTTATCTTCTGACGGTCGCCGGATTCTATTTTGCCGTTAGCATCGCGCTCAAGCTCGGACTGGGCGTTGTGTTTGAAATATTCTCAGGCTTTTTCCAAAGCCGCGCAGTTAGTTGGCTTCTGTTTATCATCGGCGTCATTTTGTTTGTATGGAGCTTTTATGTTCCCAAGAGGAAACAACCCAGTTTAACGAATCCCCGGTCAAAAAGCATTGCCGCTATGGTGGCGCTTGGCGTTACGACATCGCTGATCGAGGTCGGCACGGCTTTTCCTTATTTCGCGGCGATCGGTTTAATGACGAATGCCGGGTTGGCGTTCTATCAATGGCTTCCTCTATTGATCGCATATAATGTGGTGATGGTGCTCCCGCCATTGATTCTGTACGCCTTGCATAAGCTTCTGGGCAGGTCAATGCAAAGACCGCTCAATTATATCCAGAAGCAGGTCTCCAATAATTCGAGTTCCGCACTATCCTGGATCATGTGTATCGTTGGATTGCTGCTGATACTAAATAGCCTGGATTACTTGTAATGAACCGATACTCTCGTTTGGCCATGGAACGACAAGAGCGCATTAACCCGCAGGGTTTTTGCGCTCTTGATTTGAATTATGAATGGACTGGGTCCATACGACTGGCGTCTTTAGTGCTTCTTATTTGTTCGAAGGTGCTTCAGCTTTGTATTCAATAACTTGCAGCACTTTGGGCTCAATCTCTTTTAACAGTTGTTCATATGAAAGATTGTTATTAGGAATTTCGCCATTATGTTCAGCTTCAAGTTGTACATCAACCTGAGTTTTCGAAATAACATCGATCACTTGCTGCTTTGAGACATTTTTAGCTGCAGCAATCTCCACTACAGATTTTCCTTTGGCTAATTCTTGTTTTAATTCGGACGGACTCATGTTTAGCAGAGAAAAGAGTTTTTCATCATTCAAATAGGCATCGGCAAAGTAATCAGGCAGACCATCTGTAGAGAAGAAACCTTCTACTTTACTATTCGAAGATGCAGTCTCACCTCCAATTACAGAAACGCTGATTGTATTATCCTGAACCATAACCTGATAGACCGGTCTCTCTGATCCCTTTTGGGCGTAATTCAACATCAACGTTTTTTGATCCGGGTTCTCCATTTGCTCCATAGTAAACTCATACGCTTCGATGCTGCCATATAATGTACTGATGAGATGATCAACCTTCGACTTGAGTTCAAGATCGGTTAAATCCGTAAGAGGCTTTTCCCTAGACTCCCAATTCTCTTGAATTATGTGTTCAATCTCACCGGTAGCACTGTTTGTATGAAGGGTAATTTTCTTGCCGCCCCCACCTTTTTCCTGGAGGATTATGCTGGTTTGGACACCTTGTACGGCGCTTGCCTCGATGATCTCGAACGATTTCGTTTCGGGAAATGCGCGATACAGCTTCTCGAGCGTAGCTTTGCCAACCTTATCTGTCTTGATTTGTTCAGCAGTCATCGGTGTTCTCGTCAGCATGTCAATCAGGGTAGGGGCAGCAAACGCTGCGGTGGGAATCAAAATCGCGGTGGCAACGATGCCGGCAATCATACGTTTTTTCATAGGTTTTTGGCTCCTTTTTCTCAGCAAATATTTTGAATAGGATTGTTCGATTCGTTTGGAAATTGCCGGGGGGCAATCCATTTTTTCTGCTTCATGATGCAGATGTTCACGGATTTTGTGTTCAATAGTCATAGATCTTTTCCATCCTCTCTGGGGGGAGATTCCCTATGTGTTTTCGAAGCGCCTGAAGGCCGGCATGATATCTGGACTTGACGGTACCGAGCGGAATATCGAGCAATGTCGCGATTTCCTCAAGCGTATAGTCGTGAAAAAAGCGGAGGATGATCACGGTTCGCTGTTTGTCGGTCAGCTTTTGAATGGCTTGTGATATCATCTGGTTCGTCCCATCCATCAACACGGCAGGCTGATCCCAATGAGACTCTTCCCGCGAGAAGGCACGAATGCGTTCAAAAATCCGGAATCTCCGCCAGCGTTTAACCCGGAATCTCTGCACCTGACGGATGACCAAGCCGTGCAGCCAGAAGCGGAATGGCCGGTTGGCATCGTAATTTGCAAGGGACGTCCACATTTGCATGTAGATTTCGTTCATGACATCTTCCCGGTCCTGCGGATGATCGACCAGAAACGAGACTGTACGGTACACGTCCTGATAGGTGGCATCATAGATCGAATGAAATGCCTGTTGATCACCATCTTTCATTTTTGTGAGTAACTGGTACATATCATCACTTTGCATTCAGAGGGCCCTCCTGAGTAAGCAGCTTACACCCTATATTGTCTCGCTTTGAAAAAAAGGTTCGGTCCGATATACAGATCATTACAAAACATTCGTCACGACCACGATCAGAGAAAAAACAAAAGCCGGATTCCTTAGAAGTAGGAAAATCCGGCCTTTAAAAAATTGAACAGTCTCCATTCCCATAAATCTTTTTAACATGGTTAGTAAATAACACGTATTACCAATCAACCCACGCAGACCCCACGACGTGGCATCTGTTCTGTTCACCGAAGCGTTATTAGCTGCTGCAGCCGCCTCCACCGCAGCTGCTGCAAGAGGAGCCGCCGCTGCAGGAAGATCCGCTGCTGCAGGATGCATCGCTGCCGCTGCCGCCTCCGTCACCTGCGTCATCATGTCCCCCTGAACCGCAGGCGGAGGCGTAGGTGCAGCTGCTGCCGGTTGCTCCGGCAGTCTTCTCCGTATACTTCTCTTCAGGTTCCATCCGATGCATGAAATCATCGGAATAATGCCAGGCAAAGAAGACTGCCGAGGCAAGGAGCACCTCATTATTTCCGTAATCCACCTTACGGCTTGCCGGCGGGGAGCCGTTCTCGGCTTCCGACAGCCGCTCCTTGAGTCCGCCGACAACCTGGTCGATGGCCTCGGCGGCTTCGGGCAGTCGCTCATACGTCCACGAATTGAAACGCTCATTTTCGATGAAAGAATGGGTGTGACGAAACTCCTCCAGCTCTTCGAGCGGCAGGGGAACACGGAAGAAGGGTCCCCACAAGACAGCGCTGTATTCATTCCACCCGAATAATTGCACGTATATAACATCGAACCATGCCCGCTCGTTCTTCATGGATACCTGCTCGCTGCCGGTATTGGGCGCATGATGCAGCATCCGTCCGAGGAAACGGTCCGAAAATTGTTGATACTCGTATGTATACATCAGCATCTCATGCCATACTTCGTCGACCGCTTTGCTGAACATCGGTACGCGGTCCATGACGGCACACATGATAAAAAATCGCTTGAGCTCAACCCACCGCCATTCATATTCCCGCTCCGTTAATTCGGGATATTCGGTCATCACTCGCTGCTTAACGGCATCCGGCAAGGCGGAGGGCAGGGAAGCTTCCAGACGCTTGGAAAGTGCGTAAGCGGGACTCCCGGGCTCGGCCACTTGTGGCGGTTCGGGTGCATTCTGGAAAGGATTTCTCCGGCGTACTGGGCTTATTGCCCGCTCTTTCCGCGACGATCGCCTCACAAGGTAAGATATGATGAAAACATCCGCAATGATAAACAAAATGAGAATGATCCAGCCCGTCGTATTCATCGCATATTCCTCCTGTTTCTGTTTGTTGGTCCGGAGGCAGAAAGGTTCTCTCCTTCCTTAATTATGGCAAATGAAGCACGATATTGGCAATTCAAAGTTTGCCGGCAGAGCAGCTTAAGCGTAAGAGCCGTGGTGAATACAGCATAAAAAAAGGAGGCGCTGCCTCAGGACATCGCGAAATTCTCCCGAAACAGCTCCTCCTCCCGGATGGAAATGCTGCTTTAACGCTCCCACAAATTATCCCGTCAAAGCACTGAGGCAAAGCCGATGCTTCGTACAAGGATCTATGTCGCGTCCGCCTTCGTCTCGGCGGTAATCATCCATTGTACGCCATACTTATCCCGAACCTCGCCTAAATAGATGCCGAACGGCTGGAGCTCAAACGGATAGTTCACCTTTCCCCCCTCGGCAAGCTTCTGAAAAGCTTCTTCGGCCTCGGTTATATTATCATAATCGATAGACAGATAGATATCGTTACCGGGGGACGAGGGCTCGATGGCATCCGCCATGAAAATGTAATTATCACCGGCAAGATTCAGACACATATGCATAACCTTGTCTTTCAGTTCGGATTGCGTGCCCATTGCCTCCTCATGCGTCATGATGGATATGATCTTCCCGCTGAGCGACTTTAAATAGAAATCCGCCTGTTCCCTAGCATTTACGGAAATAAGATATGGCTTCAGCGTACCCATTTGCTCTCCTCAATCCTTTCAACTTGATATCGCATCGATCAATGTTAATCTATCATACCTGACGGCATCGCATTTCTTCTCAATTGCTATTCGTGCTTACGGATCATGCCTGCAGGGCTTGTGATCCGAGCGTCGACGCTGAGCATCGTGCAGCAGCCAGATTCAAATGCAGATTTGACATGGTTGCTTATAGGCCCTATAACTGAAATGGAAAACAATTTTAAAGTGCATTGAATCTGGCGCGAGCGATATATTGGCACATTGAAGATTCATAAGATGCACTAATTACGTAATTAATAGGAGCATACATATGTTTACAGGATGGAAGCTATCCGTGCTCGGGATCGTTATCGTAGGCATCGCCGGGATTGCCGCTTCTTCAGCGGGACTCATTGAACCCATGCGGGCAGGCGCGTTATTTGCAGTGTTTGTGTTATTTATCGGGTGCCTTGAGCTCATGGAATGGATCAAGAGGCGAGGGAGGAGCAAGAACAACCGAAAACCTTCTTCCAAATGAGGAGCCCAGCCCAATAGGAGGGAGACCATGAATTGGATCGCAGTACAGCCTTATTACAAAATCAATCGCGTCGTGGACGGCATCGAACAAAGAACCGAAGAGCAAAGGCGGAAGATGTACCTGTACGAAGACAGAATCGTTACAAAGTATCGGGTTTTTCCGCTGGGTCAGGTGTTTGATCTCTCGTATCGTACGATTGGCGGGGAGGGGGGATTCTTGTATTTGCATACCCAGCAGGGCGTATATTCCTATACGGTGAAAGAGGATCCCCGGACATTCATCGAGGCTTTCAAACAACTTTAATCGTCCCGCACCCAACAATTCCTAGTCTCAGGTCTAGTTATGAACCTCGTCTTGAGCACGTTTTCCGAATGCCGAGCATTCAGTAAGCTGGTTATATACTTTTGGACGGATTAGGGGGCCGGCGCGTGGACACGCTGCTTAATTTTATTGAACAAATCGGGCATTACGCTTTATTTCTCGTCTTATGCCTTGGGGTTATCGGTCTGCCTGTGCCCAACGAGGTCGTTGCCATGACGGGCGGGGCGCTGGCCGCATCCGAAATATTAGCGCCGTTCCCTTCGTTTGTGATGTTATATCTCGGGGTATGCTCCGGAGCTACCGTAGGCTTTATGCTTAGCCGCTTTACGGCTAGCCGTCTGTTGGACCGTTTTGGGGACAAAAAGAGTATCCGGCAATTCCTTGACGTCTCCGAACGGCTGACCCGCCAATACGGCAATTATGCGATCTGCATCAGCGCGTTTCTGCCGATTCTTCGTAACGTGACTCCCTATGCGGTTGGCATGAAAGGGATGCCTTACCGGAAATTTGCGCTTTTTTCCTATTCGGCATCATTGTTATGGACCGTGGGCTATTTTTCCTTGGGCATGTACGTCGGCGATCAAGTGGTTGACCATATCGGTGCGCTCATTAACCGATACGGATATTATCTGGCAGGGGCAGTGGCCGTACTCGCATTGGCCCTCATCCTGATCTTGTCCAGAAGAAGAAGCAAACGCTTAAAGTGCGACAAGGAGGTTCAGATCCACGGTTAAGTCATGACGATCCAACGGTTCATAGGCTTCATTACGGAGTGTCGTCGGAAGAGGGTTCGGGCATGCCCCGGAGGATCTTAATATATTCACGCGGCGAGAAGCCGGATGATGTATTCCGGATATCTTCGGATTGATAGATTTCCAAGGTTCCTCCCGGCTGCTGCATCATCTGGGAGCTTCCCGGCCGGTATCGGGTGCGCGAGGCGGAATCCGCCAAATATGCCGCGGCGAGCAGCACGATGAAAACCAAGACGCATAGAATGGCTTTTTTTACCATGATACATCTCACTCCTTTCCCTACAGTGTTGTCCCCATTCCATGATTTTCATTCCCGAAGAAATCTTTGACAAAGCAGCGATCTGCATATATACTTTTCATCAGTGTGACGCGAGACAATACGATATGTTTTACCCGGAGGAGCCTGCCAACAGCGGGCTCTTTTTGTGTTTTTCTGGTCTTTGAACCGGATATTTGGGGAAATACTAAATGCAGGAAAAATTCAGACTATAGGAGGAGTAGATTTTGTCATTGCTGCACATCGCCGTTCTGGCACCTTTTATCGTCGCCCTTGGGGTTATGCTGCTGCGAAAGCCCTTGAGTCGAATCCATGCCGGCTGGGCGGTCCTGCCGGTGCCCGTCATCTTATTCGCGTACTTTCTGGGGCGAATACCGACCATTCAGGGAGGTGAACCGCAGCATGTACGGGCAGCGTGGATTCCATCGCTCGGTATCGACATAACGT
The DNA here is from genome assembly GCF_017873605.1 of Paenibacillus lactis. GTDB lineage: Bacteria > Bacillota > Bacilli > Paenibacillales > Paenibacillaceae > Paenibacillus_AQ > Paenibacillus_AQ lactis. The sequence goes on along the minus strand of NZ_JAGGKI010000016.1, from coordinate 6,141 downwards.
TGTACCTGGATGGTCTCAGCTTAATATTTGCACTATTAATATCGGGGATCGGTTCCCTTGTGGTCTTGTATTCTATCTTTTATATGGATCGCACCAAAGAGGCCGTCCAGCGCTTCTATGTTTATCTGCTCTTGTTCATGGGAGCTATGCTCGGCGTCGTATTGTCTGACAATCTGCTAGTCTTGTACGGGTTCTGGGAATTGACGAGCATCTCGTCGTTTCTTCTGATCGCCTTCTGGCATCACCGGGATCGTTCAAGATATGGAGCGCTGAAATCCATGCTCATCACGGTGTTCGGCGGGCTGGCCATGCTGGCAGGCTTCATCGTGCTCTACGTGATGACCGGAACTTTCAGCATTCGGGAGATCGTCGCTTCTATTAGAACCATAACGGGAGAACCGCTGTTCCTTCCGGCCATGATCTTGATCCTGCTGGGTGCATTCACGAAATCCGCCCAGTTCCCGTTCCATATCTGGCTTCCGGATGCCATGGAGGCGCCGACCCCGGTCAGCGCCTATCTTCATTCGGCAACGATGGTCAAGGCGGGCATTTATTTGGTTGCCCGCTTCAGCCCGGTATTTGCAGGCCATTCATGGTGGTTCTGGATCATCACGATCACCGGCTTGACCACTTTGATGTACGCGTCACTGAGAGCCATCAAGCAGACGGATCTGAAGGCGCTGCTTGCCTTCTCGACCGTCAGCCAGCTTGGACTGATCATGAGCTTGCTCGGACTGGGCTCGGCTGCCGCCTACTTCGGCGCAGGGCCGGATTCCGTCATCTATGCCAAAGCGACAACGGCCGCGATCTTTCACTTGATGAACCATGCCATCTTTAAAGGTGCGCTGTTCATGGTGGTCGGCATTGTGGACCATGAGACGGGAACGCGCGACCTGCGCAAGCTTGGCGGCCTGCTGAATCTCATGCCGATTACGTTCACCGTCGCGTTGATTGGCGCATTTTCTATGGCGGGATTGCCGCCGTTTAACGGGTTTCTTAGTAAGGAGATGTTCTTTACAGCTGTCCTTCAAGCGTCACAGATGAACTTCTGGGATGCCGAAACCTGGGGAATTCTTATTCCGGTGGTCGCTTGGACAGCGAGCGTATTCACGTTCTTGTACAGCATGATATTGGTGTTCAAAACCTTCACCGGGAAGTATCAGCCTGAAAAGCTTGAGAAGAAGCCGCACGAAGCCCCGATCGGCATGCTCATTCCGCCGGTTGTACTGGCTTCGCTAGCGATTATCTTCGGGCTGTTCCCGAATCTGCTGTCCTACTCGTTGATCGAGCCGGCGATGACGGCAATCCATCCCGCATTGCTCGAACCCGGCGACACCTTCCACGTCAAGATCGAAATGTGGCATGGCTGGACGACGGAAATTTTCATGACGATCGGCATCATCGTCATCGGTTCCTTGCTCTATAAGCTGCATGGTTCCGTCGGCGTGCTGAACCAAGCCTTGACCAAGAATTTTACCTTGAATCGTCTATACGACCGGGGGCTGCGCGCGCTGGAGGGAGGAGGGAAATCGATAACGTCGACGTATATGACCGGATCGGTTCGTCATTATGTGATTTATATTTTCGCTTTCTTCATCCTGGCTCTGGGGGGAGGACTGCTGCTGATCGGAGATATCCATTTCGGCGGCAGCGGCTCGTACGCGCCGATCTCTTTCTATGAAGCCGTGGCCATCATCGCGCTGGTTATCCCTGTGCTGGTGCTGCCTTTCGTTCGAACGCGTCTGATGGCCATCATCCTGACGGGGGCGGCCGGTTATATGGTTACGTTGTTCTTCGTGCTGTTTCGCGCACCGGACCTGGCGCTTACGCAGATGATTGTCGAGACGGTATCGGTCATGCTGTTCCTGCTGTGTTTCTATCATTTGCCGAAGCTGAAGCGGGAGAAGGTTCCGATGGGATTGAAATGGAGGAATCTGCTGATATCAGCCGGCGTCGGGGTCGTCGTCACACTGATTGCGCTGGCGGCGAGCACTGGACGCTCGTTCGATTCCATCGCTGATTTCTTCATTAAGGAAAGCTATCCATCCGCAGGCGGCAAGAACATCGTCAACGTTATTCTTGTGGACTTCCGCGGATTCGATACGCTGCTCGAAATCATGGTGCTCGGCATCGCTTCGCTAGGCATCTATGCGTTGATCAGGGTAGATTTGGGTGAGCAATTACTTGGACAGCGTGATCCATACCAAGAGGTTTACCTGCCTAGCAGAAACGACGTCATCCTGCGCACGGTGTCGAAGGTCGTTATTTTCATCGTGGTCACTTTCTCCTGGTATCTCTTCAGTGCCGGGCACAACGAGCCGGGAGGCGGATTTATCGGCGGATTAATGACAGCGGCGGCGCTTGTCCTGCTGTCCATGGCGTTCGGCATGGACGTGACGCGCAATGTCATTCCGGTTCAATTCCGGAAGGTGACGGCCATGGGACTGCTCATCGCGCTTCTTACAGGCATCGGCTCGCTGGTGCTCGGTGTGCCGTTCCTGAGCCATGCCTTCGGGCACTTCGATCTGCCTTTGCTAGGAGATACCGAGCTAGCGACTGCCGTTCTGTTTGATCTCGGGGTCTATCTTGCGGTTGTAGGCGTCACCATGACCATCATCAATTCAATCGGGAGGGATCAATAACCGTGGAATTATACATGTCGCTGGCCATTGGCATTCTCTTTGCGGTCGGTGTGTATCAGATCTTGTCCAAAAGCCTCCTGCGCATCATACTCGGCACGAACCTGCTGACCCATGGAGTCCATCTGCTTCTGCTGACGATGTCGCGTTTGAAGACCGGCGCCGCTCCCTTGCTGGGCGAGGAGGCATCCTCTTATGTGGATCCCGTGCCGCAGGCGCTCATTCTGACATCCATCGTAATCAGCTTCGGGGTCACTTCATTCTTCTTCGTTCTAGCCTACAAGGCGTATCAGCGCCTCGGCACGGACAATATGGAAGAGCTAAGGGGGAAGGACGATGAATAATGTAATTGTCCTTCCGCTGCTGATCCCGCTGGTTACCGCCGTTCTTCTTATCTTCTGTGCGAAGAATATTAGGCTTCAGCGCTGGATGAGTGCAATCAGCGTTGCACTGAATGTTCTTGTTGCCCTGTTTATCGTATATCAGGTGGACAGTGAAGGCATCCAGACGCTTCATATGGGCGGATGGCTTCCGCCGCACGGCATCGTGTTCGTGGCGGATATGCTTGCGGCTTTGCTGGTGCTCATGACGCTTCTCGTAGCGGCAGCCTGTCTGTTCTACGCCTTTCGCAGCATCGGGGAGGAAAGGGAAAAGCATTATTTTTATACGTTTTTTCAGTTTTTGCTTGCCGGTGTTATCGGTTCGTTTCTGACCGGAGATCTGTTCAACTTGTTCGTCTGCTTCGAGGTGATGCTGATCTCTTCCTATGCACTGATCGTCCTCGGGGGCACCAAGCGACAGCTGCGGGAAACGCTCAAATACATGCTGATCAACATTATTTCATCCACACTATTCGTAGCTGCTGTTGCGTATTTGTACGGCACGGTCGGCACGTTGAACATGGCCCATCTCTCCCTGCGCGTAGCCGAGGTGCAGCAGGAGGGCATTCTGTCGGTGATCGGCATTCTGTTCCTGATCGTGTTCGCATTAAAAGCCGGATTGTTTCTGTTCTTCTGGCTGCCGGGCTCGTATAACGCCCCTCCCGCCGCGGTGACGGCGCTGTTCGGTGCCCTTCTGACGAAGGTTGGTCTATATGCCATTATTCGGACCTTCACCTTGATCTTCTATCACGAAACCGGCGGCATCCATATGATCATCGGATGGATGGCGGCTGCGACGATGATTCTTGGAGGACTCGGGGCTGTAGCGTACAAAGACATCGGCCGCGTCTTGAACTATAACATCGTGATCAGCGTCGGATTTATCGCATTTGGTATCGCCTCGGTCAGCGAAGCATCGCTGAACGGCACGGTATTCTACCTGCTGCACGACATGGCTGCCAAGGCGCTGCTGTTCATCCTGGGAGGCATGATCATTACGAGCGCCGGCACGGCCAAGCTGGGTGAGATGGGCGGTTTAATAAAGCGATATCCTTGGATTGGCTGGATGTTCTTCATCGCCTTGCTTGCGCTCGTCGGCATTCCGCCGCTCAGCGGATTTTTGGGGAAAGTGTTAATTCTCCAGGGCGGGTTGCAGGAAGGGCATTACTGGCTCAGCGGCATTGGGCTTCTATCCAGTCTGCTCGTGCTGTATTCACTCATCAAGGTGTTCATGGGCGCGTTCTGGGGCGATTCACCGGCCCGCCGGGAGCAGCAGCCGGTCAAAATTCCTCGCACGGCATACGGTGCGGCGATCGGCTTAACGCTGATCGTCATTCTGATGGGTGTCGGCTCCGAGTGGGTATACTCGTATACCTCGCAGGCAGGAGCGGTGCTGACGGATCCGTCCCTGTACATTAACGCCGTATTAAAGGAGTAGTGGTTATGGGACAACAAATCCTTTTGAATATCGTCATTGCGATGATTTGGATGTTTTTGAAAGACGAGCCGACCCCGCAGCAATTCATTGTCGGCTATATCATAGGCATGCTGATGATTTTCTTGCTGCGGAGATTCTGGCCGGATGGCTTTTATATGCGGAGGCTGTGGTCGATTTTGCTGCTGCTGCTCCTGTTCTTCAAAGAGCTGTTCAAGTCGAGCGTCACCGTGATTGGCCAGATTTTGCAGCCGAAGCTAAATGTGCGGCCCGGCATCTTCGCGTATAGGACCGAGCTGAAGACGGATTGGGAAATTACCGTGCTCTCATGCCTCATATGCTTGACGCCGGGAACCCTTACACTGGAAGTATCCCCGGACGGCCAGACCCTGTATATACACGCGATGGATATCGAAGATACCGACGAGCTGTCGGAACAGATCCGGGGAACATTCGAGCGCGCGATTAAGGAGGTGACCCGGACATGATTAACGGGATACTGATTGCTTCGCTCATCATATTGTCGCTGGCGATTCTCGCCTGTCTGTACCGGCTGATCAAGGGACCGTCCATGAATGACCGGATCATGTCGCTGGACACCATCGGCATTCTGCTGCTCTCGATCATCGCTGTGCTCTGCATGCTGTTCAGGACCTCGGTATATGTTGACATTATCCTGCTGATCGGGATATTAACGTTTATCGGAACGACAGCGCTGGCCAGATACATTGAGAGGGGTGATGTCATTGACCGCTGAAATGATGAGCCGGATCGGTGAGTTTCTGATTGCTATTATCGTGCTTCTCGGTGCGCTTCTAGGCGCTTTAAGCGCCTTTGGCCTCGTCCGGCTGCCGGACGTGTATATGCGTTCCCATGCCGCTACCAAGAGCGCTACGCTCGGTGTTCTGATGATTTTGGCCGGAGCCTTCCTGTATTTCGCTTTCTATCTGGACCATATCAGCGTTAAGCTTCTTCTTGGGATCGTGTTTGTGTTCATTACCGGCCCGGTGGCGGGTCATCTGAACGGACGGGCAGCCTATCGTTCAGGCGTGTCCCTGTGGGAGGGGAGCGTCCATGACGATCTGAAGCCTGTGCTCCGGCGCGAGCGGGAGCAGCTGCAAGCCGGGAAAGCCGAATCCGGTGAGAAGATCAAGGATGTGTAGCCTCTGCAAGATCTTGCCCGTCGAAGGAAAAGACGGAACGCTAAAATTGGAACGCCAGAAACGGAATGTTTTAAACGATATAAATAAGCATGTTCTGCAAGCCGCCGACCCTGAACTTAACCCTGTCAAGTAGACAGCCTAAAAAAGCAGCCTTAAGCAACCCTAGTTCGGTACTCAACCGGACTAAGGTTGTTTAGTTTTTGTTGAAAACGTTCATGGTTGTAAAAATGGATATATCGTTCAATTGCCTTTACGAGCTCTTCCTCGGTCGAGAAAGTGTCGAGTCGAAGACATTCTGACTTCAGGTGTCCAAAGAAGCTCTCGATACAAGCGTTATCCCAGCAGTTTCCCTTACGCGACATACTCACTTTAATTTTCTTACGCTTCAAAAAAGCATGGTACTCCTTGTGAGTATACTGGAAGCCCTGATCGCTGTGGAGCAGCAGGTTGGCTACTTTGCGTTTATGTACAGCTGCTTGTACGGTCTCCAGCACAAGCTTTAAATTGTTGTGGCGTCCGATCCG
>NZ_JAGGKI010000015.1 GCF_017873605.1 Paenibacillus lactis | reverse complement strand
TGTCGTATCGATTCATTGTCTCCCGTCCTCTCGTCAGCTTTCATTTTATTTCATACGAGGGTATTTTTCGACTGCATTTTTATCGTAGCACTCCAGAACTTATTTCAATCCACGCACCCGCGAAGGGTGCGACCCCATGTAGTCGTAGAACCCATCCGGACCAAGCCAATTTCAATCCACGCACCCGCGAAGGGTGCGACTTCTGGAATTTAGTGTTTTATCGCTCCCGATATAATTTCAATCCACGCACCCGCGAAGGGTGCGACATAAACAGGTTAGAGACTGGCAAAAGGATATGATGATTTCAATCCACGCACCCGCGAAGGGTGCGACGTCATCGTCACCAAACCCTTCTGGGAGCGATACTTTATTTCAATCCACGCACCCGCGAAGGGTGCGACCGCGAAAAGCAGCTGAGCAATCTCACCTTGGTATGAATTCGCAACCTTATTGGTTAAATCCATATCATAAATGAAAGGATCCAGTCTTGACTTTTCGCTTCACTTCTATAACCAACATTTATTCGACAAATTATGAGGTGCGAAGGACCCGGAAAAATCATGTGAGCTTCACATTCGCACCATTAAAGAATCAACGGACTTTCCATATCGTAAGTCGATTTGGCTCCGATGTGCTCAATTTTCTTTTTATAGTTGTCGCCCAAATTATAGAACCGTAAGCTGTCCTGGTCCTTATCAATGATTTCTTCAAGCTCATATTTCAAACGTCGGAACTGGGTCGCATCCAAAATGCACTCAAAGACGGAATTCTGAACCCTTTGACCGTAATCCACGCATGTTTTGGCTACCCTAGAAAGCCTTCTTCTACCTTCGCTGTCGGTCGTGCTTACATCATAAGTAATCAAGATCAACAAAGGGACCACCTACTTCCACAAAAATGGAGGATACTCATCAAGATCTCCACGAATATGCCTTGCCAATAGCAACGCCTGTGCATAAGGAACCAGGCCCCAGGAGATTTTTTCGTTTAAATATGGGTGCAGGATCTTATCCTGCTTCCTCTCCTGCCAGAACTTTAGCACTTTTTTTCGGGTATCGTCATCCATTAAGACTGCACCGTTCTCTTTACGGTAGAATCCCTTCTCATTGATCAGCTTCTTGTTAATCAACGAGATGACAAAACGGTCAGCATACACGCCTCGAAGCTCTTCCATCATATCCAGAGCTAAAGAAGCCCGTCCGGGACGATCCCTGTGAAGAAAACCAACATATGCATCCAGACCAACTGCTTCGAGTGCGGAGCTCATATCATGGGCTAATAAGGTATAGGCAAAAGATAATAGAGCATTGACGTTATCGAGCGGTGGACGTTTATTGCGGCCATGAAAGAAGAAGTCCTCCTTCTGCTGCAGAATCAGATCATCAAACACAGAGTAATATTGAACCGCTGCCGCACCTTCCAAACCTCTCAAGCTGTCCAGGTCCTCTGTACTCCGTACCTGCTTCATCGTTTCCGTTAGCGAAGCGGAAACCTTCTTCATCCGCTCCACGTCGATGCGAAGAGCATAATCACGAGTAGAGCGTTCCACAATCCACTTATGGTTATAGATTTTGCCAAGAATCATGTTTTTGGCAACAAAGGCACTTCGATGCTCGTCATCCGAAATTCGATACTGCTCCTTCCTTAGCACCACGTTGCCGCGGCTTTCCCCTATTACTCTAGCTAGGAAACGTCCGCTCCTCGTCATAAAGGTCAGCGCAATATTACGTGTCGCACAGGCTCCCATTAAGCCAGGACTTACTCCAGCGTAACCGAACGTGCAAACCGCCTCCAAATTATGTAGAGGATATCTGGCCAGAACTGCATCCTCCTGCTTGACCACAATATTCTCCCCGTCCAAAGATAAATAGGTGTCCGGCAGTGTTACAAACAACGTATTCAGCAGCTTTTTCACTCATTCAACCTGCTTTCGATAAATCGGGATACGGACTTCTTACTGAGCATTTCCGGCAGACAGATCTGATTTAAGGAGCAGCTTTGACAGTGCGGCCCTGCTTTGACCTTGGGCGTATGGTTTCTTTCGAAATACATTCGCATCTCCCGAAATGTTTCTCTCACCCGTTCTCGATCTTGATCCGCCACGATGACCTCTTCCCGACGTTTGATCTCCTCGTAAAACAAATATCCTTTTGAGATTTCACAGCACAGCATTTCCTCCAGGCATAGTATTTGCGCGACAAGCTGAGAATGGTCGGAATCGTTACGCTTCGGTCTCCCCCGCTTGTATTCTACCGGAACAGGCAAATATAGTCCTTCTTCCCCGGCAATCGGGACGCCAGACGGATCGAGTACGAACTCCACCACATCACAAATTCCGGTTACACCAAGCTCCCGGGATTGAACAGGGAGGGCCCGGACAACGAGTCTCTCCCCTCTCTTCTCCCGAATCATCGGTTGATCGGCTTTCCTATGCAGGTAGGCCCCTTCCACCGTCTTCACATTTTCTTCCCACTGCTGCTCAATATGGATCAAGGCCCACTGTCGTTTGCAAAAACGGAAATGCTGAATGCCTGAAAGCATCAAATAATCATCTTCGCTATATCCCTGCATACTCTTGAACTCTTAAACCCTCAAGCGGCTCAACAATACAGTCATAATCGGCAAAAGACTTTGCATCACTCACGCCTTCCTTACGCTGCACTTTTAGTGAGCGATGCACCTTGGCCGAGGAATATTGCCCGAGTTTGGAGGAATGCTCCCACCAGTACAAATGGTGAACTTCCATACTGCCGTCAGGACGGGCGGATGAGGTGTCGTTTTCAAACAACGTCCGCAGCGCTTCCCGAATCTTCTCTGCATCCTCCCTCGTAAAGCCTGTCTTCTCGGCTAGCTGTGTATTGATGCTTCCGTAGAACACATAAACGCCAAAATCCACTCGATGCTTCATACCCATCGTATCCGAGCTTTTCTTGTTCGGGTCTTTCGGCGTGACCGCATTCACGCTCTTTGTTATCTGCATGCTGGTAATATCGATGGGATCTACACTCACTGCCGTATGGATGGATACCGGTCCGCGAATGCCGACCGACACATCCGTTCCGCTAAAAGCGAACACTTGTCCAAAGCTGCGAACATCCATCCAAGCTTTGCATGCCGCCTCAGCGTACATGTCGTTATTCTGCTTCTTGCCCTTTGCGAACTCGGACACTTCAGCATTCGCGTCTACACGTTCTTTGATGCTGCGGTAAGCATCACCGCGCCGCTCATCAGACTGCACCAGTATGGGCTCTCCCATGTCCTGCAGGCGGTTGCGGATCTTCCGTTTAATGCAGACATCGGAAATTTCACCATGTCCGTCATAGTTTTGACGAGGGCGATTACCATTTAACGGATCACCGTTAGGGTTGGCATTGTGGACGGACAATACGACGGCAAAATCGATTTTATGGTCAAGTATGCTCATTTAAATCTCTCCCTGATCGTTATTTTCGGAGGATTCCTCGGCATTCGCCTCGGCCTCTTTGACTTTCTTGCTTGTGTAAAGATCATTGCGCTGGCTGTAAAAGCCCAGCAAATATAACCCGCTCAGCGGTTTATCCGTAAAGTCCTCCAGGCTTAATTTCGCTCCCACTTCATCCAGCAACCGATTTAAGTATCCGGCTTCGGTTCCCATTCTTGCCTGATAAGGCTGAAGATTTGACTGAATGATGGTCCAGGTACAGCCCGGTCTCTGCGCAAAAGCATTCATATACCGGATAGCATTGGTAGCGCGTTTCTCGTCCTTGCCTAGCGCTCTTCTCTCCAGTACATCCGCAATTGCCAACATTCGCCCGAACAAATAGCTGCGGTCCGACGTCTCGGTATTCAAGCTCACGTCAAAGCCCTCCTTCTCAAAAGTTTTATTTACCAGAGCGCACGCAACGCTCAGCGTCTTCTCCCATTCCCAGTCCTCCATACCGACCGGATTGGAAGCCCGGATAACAGCGCTGCGGACGATATCGAGCGGAATCTTCCGGCCGTCCACGATGCAAGGCAGCATTCGTTCCATCAGGCCTTTGATCAGTTTATCATTTGCCCTCGGCCCATAGGCCGCAAAGGCGATATCCCTTGTTGCCGGAGCTCCTATGTAAGTGCGAGGCATGTTATTCTGATCTCTTCCATTTCTGTGTTGCCAATAACAAGTTTCATGCCACGCCTGCAGCCGTTCCAAATACTTCTCCTTGTTCAGATCCCGGTAGTAAACGATAGACATCCGCCCAGGCGTGGCAGCATCCAGTACCATGATGATGGCATTAGATTTGTAGTCGCCATCAAACCTGTAGCCTTTGATCGCTCGTCGGAATTGTTCAGCGTATTCCTTAAGAGTGCTGTCCCCTCCGCCAGCTTCTTCATCTTCATCCCGATACAGGCTGAATGTACCTTCAAGGGGATCCGGCAAGTCCAATTGCTCTGTCCCCCAGACCAGAAACACCCTTCCATCCACCTGAATGCCCTGCCGTTCAATCAGCCACTTGAGGGCGTTGTGCGCTTTTTGCGACACATCATAGCTGACCGTGGCGACATCGCGGCTGGTGCGGAAACGCCCCCGATAAGTGAATCCGCTGGAATCGTTAGCCGAGATCAGCTTGGATTTATCACCGGAATTCCGAATCCGGGAAGCGTGCTTCTCCGCATACGGCCGCATTTCACCACTCACATAGCATAAATCCAGTTCCTTCAGGCTTGTCTCATAGAACCCGATAAAAGCCTCCTGAACAGAAGGATCCCGCCATAACCTGGATTCCGGTTCCCCGGGGATATCTACGGAGAAACGAACAAACGCCGAGCTCTGATCCGAAGCGATCACTTTAAAGATATCCGGCTTCTCCGCATTTTGTTGATCCGGCGAGGGAGGCCAACTGGAAAGCAGCTCTCCGGCCTCGTCCGTCCAAAGGATCTTGTCCCGGATCAGATCGGTCAGCAAAGTTCCTTTGGCAATGTACCTGTACACACTCTCCACCCTCGGATGCTTATATGGAGACTCGCACCAGGACTGTAGCTGGCTAAGATAATCTTCATAGGGAGTACCCTTAGGCTTGTCGCAATAACGTTCATAATCGCCAGCCACGTACACAAGTTTGTCAAAAAGCGGGTACGGAACCGGAGCACTCGTCCGGCTTGCGGATGCTTCCGTACAAGGGATTATCGTGCTGCTGTCTTCCTTATCCACCACTTTTGCCGAGAGATAGTTTCCATTTCCGTCCAGAACGACTTCGATATGCGCCGTTTGCGTTGTATGCGATACAGGTATCAGTGCGTACTCCCGGCCGTTTTTCTTTTTCTCAAATCGTCCGATTAAGTTTTCGTGTTGTTCATATGTCTTGTTCAAATTCGTCAACCAGCTCATTTACATCCCTCCATCCGGAAACATTTCATCATACAGACTGTCCACGGATTGCATATTGCCGGAAGCGAACGCCTTGATAGGGGCTTTGCCCGTCTTTCGGACCATGGTGCACTCTTCAGGGCGGATAAACCGGATAATCCCGTATTCCATTTTCGCTCTCCATAAACGTGTCTCCCGCTCTGCTCGTCCCGTCTCATCCGGATAACTGATGCCGTGCACCATAGTGCCAAAATCGATTTCAGGAACTTCATCATAGGCTCCTATTCCCTCACCGAACGAGCAAGGTTCAACATATCCCTGACATTCGCGTGATCCCAGAAAAATATCCCGGCGTCCTCCCGCTTTAACAGAGCGTTTCGCTATGTTATGATGCTTGAATTCGTTACGATCATAGGCCAGATCTTCGCGATGTGGATTAAACTCAAAATGGGCTTTCACCTGGTAGCGGACATCTTTAAGGTAAGTATAATAGGCCAGGGTTTTGCCCCCGCTATATTCGATAGGACGCATTCCCTTGGATTCCGTCTGGATTGGGTTCATCACGCGAATCTCATCTATATACCAGATTATGGTGGGTTTCCAGTAAACGCTTTCAACAATCCCCTTTATCGCTTCGTAGGTTGGTAGCTGATAAGAGAATTTTTCTCCTCCCAGCTTGGTAAGCGGGTCCGTAAAGAGCGCATAGTTGCCGAAAACTTCGAATTCGATTTGATTGCGCATTTTAATCCTCCTTTCTTATATAGAATTATTTATACATACATTAAACCAGCATCCAATATAATACAATGGAAATTTTTCCATTTCTCTAAAATCGAATTATACAAAAATGATGCGCTTATGCTAAACTCTATTTGTTATTTGTCGCTGCAAAGCGTGGATTGAAAATTATAAAGAATTATTTGAGAGCCCGCTCATTATTAGCGGGTTTTCATCTTTTTTATAAGATAGCCTCGTCCCATGCTCCCTCCCCCTCGGCATCCACCCCGAATTCATCAGAGTAAGCCGGTTTTAATAACGTCAGAACATGCCCCTGAAGCAAGTGTTGAACATACCCGATATTATCCAGTTTCTTCAGATCTTGATCATAAACATTAACGATATACGGCTGCAGCCGACGAAACAGACTGCCTAGCTCCCCGGCATCCACTTTCCCGTTAAGGGCAGCAATCAGGCTCTCCGCCTCCTCGTTATAAGGAACCACAACGGATGTCGCCGTGTTGCTAATGGCTTCGAAATACAGCTCTGCCGTCGCAAACGAAGCGCGGTTTACCGACTCCAAGTGCTTGCCATGTTTATATTTATAGTTATCTACATAAGCCTTATTGGCGCTGAGCAAATCAAACATGTTCCTCCCAAGCCTTAAAATGGGAAAATCCATTTCGCCCTGAACATGCTTGTAGTAATAACTGAAATAAGTCTTCATCGCGGCAGGAGACAGCAGGTCGGAGCCAAATCGGGCGGGGTTCTGTTCGAAATCACGCAGTACCCGTTCCGTTTTCTCTGCCCCAATGCGGATCTCCGGCAGACTCGTGAGTTTCTCATCGGCAGATTTGATGATGTACACTTTGCGGATGGGGGCTTTCCCGTGACGATTACAACGACCTGCTGCTTGTGCGATTGAATCCAGTCCGGCCAATGATCGAATAACACAATCAAAGCTGATATTAACGCCGGCTTCGATAAGCTGTGTGCTGACACAAATGACGGGTTCCTGAGCTTCAAGAGAATCGATCACCTTCGACAACACTTCCTTACGGTGTGCGGCACACATGTTGGTGCTGAGATGAAACAGCTTCACCCCCCGCTCCTTCATCCACTCCGATTGACTGAGTTGGTCATACAGCTTCCGGACAGCGGTTTTGGTATTCAGAATGACGAGCACGCTCCTGATCTCATCCAATCGTGACCTAACAAAGTCGGTGAGTTCTTCGGCTCCCCATCCTAAAGGCGTTACTGCCGAAACAAGCTCGACGCGTTTAAAATTGTCAGCCACTTGTTCCAGATCCTCTATGATCTCGGCCTCCTTGGAAATATGCAGTTTATGCTTTACGAAATCAAGCGCAGGCTGAGTGGCCGTACAGAGCAGCAGGCTGGATCGGCCCAATATATTCAGAAAATTGAGTGCGGCATTGAAAATCGAGATGCAATTGACTGGTACGGACTGCACCTCATCGAAGATGATCACTGCATTCGAGAGCCGATGCAATCTTCTTACGTTGCGTGTCCCTTTGGCATAAAACGTATTCAAGAACTGCACCATCGTTGTGAATATAATCGGACTGTCCCACGAATCCCGAGCATTCCTGATCTTTTTCCTGTGGACATCATAATCCTCTGTTTCCAGATCGTCCTCGTGCTCAATCACATTCGAGTGATGCTCCAATATCCATTCATCCTCCTGCAAAATCTCCCGAATCTCCGCAGCGTTCTGCTCAATAATGGTTGTGTACGGAACAACATAAATGATGCGGTCCTTGCCATGGATACGGGCATGCTTGAGCGCATAACGCAGGCTTGCCAGCGTTTTCCCACCGCCTGTCGGAATGGAGAGCGTATAGATCCCTGAAGCTCGCTCTGCGAACTCATCACACCGCTGTGACATCTCTCGTCTTAGCCGATTGATCGGATGATCCGAATCCATCCCCTGCTCAAGCACTTGAAGCTTGCATAACAAGGATTTATAGCTTCGAGCAAAAAAAGCCTGCCTGTTCAAGGGTTCTTCCGGCTCCTCATTCTCATCAAATCTGCGCGTATTCGTCCGATCCGCGTCAATTAAGCAGCTGAATATGTACTTCAGCAAGAGCGAGGCGGCAATCGGTAGAAGCTTACGCTCTTTAATTTTAGATAAATATCTGGCCAATTCTTTCTTGGCACCTTCAAAACAAGCATCTATCTCTTCTTCCGCCACAGCCTCGAAAAATCGTTGCTTCGCCTGTTCATACTCATTCAATGCTTTCTTCTCAACTCGCTCCAGAAACGGGGAAGATGCGTTTGGTTCCACAAAATCTCTAAGTCCTTGGTGATGTGATATTACGCAGTTGGCAATCCATTCTGCGGCAAATTTATCGATTGCGGTTGACGCCGTTCTATGATAACGTTCATAGACTAGACGGCCACCGGCCGTGGAATGGTCAACAGAACCTTTTCGAGGGGGAGCCTCCGGGTGGGCTACCGCTTCCTCAATATAATTTTTAAATTCTGTAGTATACTTGCCCATATCATGCAAAAGTCCCGCCAATCCAGCCAGATGGGCAGCACCTATCTTAGCGCCATGCCGTTCACTAAGTTCTTTCACTTCACGTAAATGCTCATCGACCGTTTGAATTTTTCCGTCTGACTGACGAATATGAGCAATATAAGTCATTACACACCCCCAAGACCCAAGACTTAACACCTACAAACGATCCCTACCAGAGATTGAAGACCTATAATACTCATTCGCCACCAACTGACAATTTCCTACCAATAATTCAAAAAAATAAAAAAAGCGATTTTATTACGACAAAATAGAAGAGAGAGGACCGATCGAAATAGTCGCAGTGAAATAAAAGCTTGGCAACTGGAAAGTAATCAAGTAATTTTAAATCAGGCTGCTTGGTTAGAAATTCAAGTGCGAATGTGAAGCTCGCATGAAATCCCCGGGCCCTTCGCACCTCAGAATTTGTCGAATAATCGAGAGTTGTTTCATCCTGACAAAAAGTCAAGTATGAACCTCTGCCTTTTTTCGATAAATGTGGCCGAGAGCACTTTACATTCATACCTAAAATGGATTGATTACTGTTATTTCACGGTCGCACCCTACATGGGTGCGTGGATTGAAATTCTCGGCATTATCAAACACCGGGAATTGACTCAAAGTCGCACCCTACATGGGTGCGTGGATTGAAATGTCGGAACTCCGGGGAGAGAACATGGAGGGGTCAGTCGCACCCTACATGGGTGCGTGGATTGAAATAACATCGCTAAATAAGGTTGTAAAGATAGTGGACATGTCGCACCCTACATGGGTGCGTGGATTGAAATAAATTTTAGACGGGGATGAACGGGCTAAGTTCAAGTCGCACCCTACATGGGTGCGTGGATTGAAATATTCTTGTTTGTGTCCGCTGACGGTCCGCGATTGTCGCACCCTACATGGGTGCGTGGATTGAAATAGAAGATAACCACCCCATTCGAGAATACTAACTCGGGTCGCACCCTACATGGGTGCGTGGATTGAAATGCCATCACGATCCTGTGGTGCAGCGAGGGTATTTTGTCGCACCCTACATGGGTGCGTGGATTGAAATAATTCCAAAAGGCGGTTGATCAGGACGAAACCACGGTCGCACCCTACATGGGTGCGTGGATTGAAATTGGAAGGAAGCAGCTGAGAACCAACAGCAGAACAAGTCGCACCCTACATGGGTGCGTGGATTGAAATCGATCAAGTCATGTTAAGTTAATAATATCACGAACGTCGCACCCTACATGGGTGCGTGGATTGAAATAACGCATTGGAAAGAGCAATCGAATCCGGTGTACTCGTCGCACCCTACATGGGTGCGTGGATTGAAATTCACGAAATACTGGAAGGGGAATGATGGCAAGGTGTCGCACCCTACATGGGTGCGTGGATTGAAATGTCCTGGGCTGCTGTTTATGAGTACGGCAGCGAAGGTCGCACCCTACATGGGTGCGTGGATTGAAATAAACGCCAATTTGACGAGGACTACCGCATTAAGTGTCGCACCCTACATGGGTGCGTGGATTGAAATTCGTAGACGTAAGAAAAGCATTAGGCTTGGCCTAGTCGCACCCTACATGGGTGCGTGGATTGAAATTGCAGTAGCTGCAGGGGATAAATTCTAGACTTCGGTCGCACCCTACATGGGTGCGTGGATTGAAATTTAGTATCGGTTATTGCGATGCTCTCCATTTTAAAGTCGCACCCTACATGGGTGCGTGGATTGAAATTGACGCTGGCATTGCCCGTCATGATCATTCATCGTCGCACCCTACATGGGTGCGTGGATTGAAATGCATCAAATGTGGTCGCTTGTGCCATCGTTTTTGTCGCACCCTACATGGGTGCGTGGATTGAAATCTTGTCAGGGTTGTCTGTCCGCGTTTCTGGCTCAGTCGCACCCTACATGGGTGCGTGGATTGAAATGATTTCCTCTTCGGCGGCAACCAACGAACGAGCAGTCGCACCCTACATGGGTGCGTGGATTGAAATTATTATTGGCGGAAGCATAAAACGGTTCTGCGTCTCCGTCGCACCCTACATGGGTGCGTGGATTGAAATAGAACGGTAGCGCACCATTAACGATGGCAGCGCAGCGTCGCACCCTACATGGGTGCGTGGATTGAAACAACCAACGCTGGAATTGGTGGCTCGGGAGTCTAGTGTCCTACCCTACATGTATCAGCAATATGTCGTTAAAAATCAGATGATTGTTTTATCTAAAAACGTGGATATATAAATCGTCCCCATAGCCTCTACCCGGACTACGGGGACCATTCCTTATCTCTTAAGTTTAACTTACTTGCCGCCACTTACGATAACGGAGGCTCTTCCGGCTTCACTCATTTGGAAGAGCCTACTGATCATTTGCGGGATTTACCGCCGTATTTTAGAGGAGCTTACATCAACCTCATTTGCGGATTCCGCAATTCCCGTTTATCGCTCTCCTATCGAGTATGGTCCAATTGCCCCCCAGCAGCGTCCATCTCCGCCCCCCGCTCATCCAGCCGTTCCTTCAACTCCTCCGCATCATAACGGACGAACGCCCCGTTGACGGTACCGATATAGACTTCGCCATCGGCAATATTCAGTGCGCCGCTTCTTGCCGCCTGCTCGCGCAGATCGACGTTGCCGGTGGCGATGTCGCTTAACCTGCTAAGGATCCTGCCGTTCCCTTTGTCCAGGACGATTAGGTCACCGCCAAAGCTAATAAGCAAATACCGGTCCAGGATGCCGAAGCTGCTGCCGACGAGCTGCGTAACATCTTCACTGTTCTTCAAAGAGGTTTCCATCTTCCAAATCGTCTCCCCGGTCTCTTTCTTGACGGCCGCCGGAATCCCGTTCAGCGTCAGATAGATGATATCCCCCTCTATTACACTGCGGGCGGCCCTGCCCTTCACCGTCCACAGCTCCCGCTGATTCACCGCATCGTACAGCACGGTCTCATATGATCTAGCCCCTGTGAAATAATTCCCGCCAAGCGCCCGCTGCACCAGAAGATAGCGCTCATCCAGCACCTCGATCCGCTCCATCTCATTCGCGGGATAGCTGCCCTCCCGCTTCCCGCTCTTCATATTGAGCAGGGTCCATTTGTCTCCGAGCAGCATCCATCGGGAGGTCGTGCCGGGAGGCGACAACGGCTCATATCGGTATCCGCCGGTGAAGTAAGGATCCCATGCCGGATCATCCATCACCTTTTTACCTGATTTGTACGTCCAGGCGATCTTCCCGGTCATCGGCTCGTACGCCGTCAGCTTGCCGCTTTGCTCAATAAGCACATACGGATCTTCCGGGCCCTGATTCAGCAGCCGATACTCGCCGGACAGCGCTTTTTTCCAACGAAGCTTGCCGTTCTGCTGATCCACGACACTGAGCATGCTTTTCTTGGCATTCAAGTCCAGCCCTTCTAACAGAAGGATCGCGCCCGAGGCAGCGGTCATCGTAAGCCCGAACTCCGCTTTATGCTTTCTTTCCCACAAAATGCGCCCGTCCGTTAACCGGATATGCCGCACTCTGGACTCGTACGCCTTTTTCTCTGGATTATAGGCTGAATACATGGTGACATGTTCCCGCTTCCGATCCGGGACAGCCGTATACCAGCCGAAACCGGCATCCTGCTGCCACAGCTTCTTCCCCGTGCTCCGGTCAATCGCGTACAGGGAGGAGTTGTCATGCATCCCGCTGAATCCGCCGTCATCCCCCTTGATGAGCAGGACGTTCCGGCTGGCTTCCAGAAGGAAGGTGAAATTCAGGTTACCCTGATTTCTCCAGACTGGCCCAGCTTCAATGGTCCGCAGCAGCGGCATGGCCGAGAACCGATAGCTGAATGGATCATGGCTGCCCGCATAATAGTTCCCCTCAAATGCTGCGGCGTTCGGGAAGGTCCATTCCCAGGTGGTCAGCTTCCCGGCCGGGGAGAAGGTCGCCGTAAACAACGCCTCCCGTGCCTCATATCTCCACGTCTCGCCGATCACCGGCGGCCGGCCCGAGCGCTGCTCCTGATTCCGCGAATGCTCCTTCACCTGCGGCTCGCCAAGCAGCTGCTTAACATATGACTTGCTGTCACCTTCATCCACCAGGTAATCCGTCAAATTTCGCACAGCTTCGATCGGCAGCTCCGATGAAGGCTCCAGCAGCCCGGCAGGGAGCTTCTCCTTGGACTTCACATCCTTGGCCTTAACCCACATGACCGCGGGACGATAGATGGTGCGCTCCTTCTTCCATGGATCCGGACTAATCAGCACCCCGTACCAATCCTGCCACTTCGATACGGCAATGAGCGGCATGCTGCCCGCTTGCGAGGCTGGCCAGCGGACCGAGCTGCCCGGAGCCACGTAGATGCTGCTGTCCGGAAGCTTTAGCGAGAGCGGATCGATATTCCGGACCTGCCCGGCTTCCTTGGACAAATACCATGCCGGGAGCCACAAATTACCCAGCTCATCCGATTCAATGAAAGCCATTTCTCCCTTGACATCGTTAACGCGGAACGTCTGGCCCGGAAGGCCGTAATAGGCGGCGTTGTGATTGCGCAGACTTCTGCTTCGGGACGGAGCATTTTCATAAAAGACTGCCTTCTGCCGAAGCGTGACTTTTCCGGGCTTCAAGCTCCCCGGACCATCCGCATATACCGTGGGGCCGGCCTCCTTCACCGACTGAACCGGCAGCGGGACCAGCGAGAGACAGGTCGCTGCTGCTAGAACAATGCATAGCCGTTTCTTGATCGATAAACGTGAGCGCACAGGAATCACCCTTTCGAATACAAACCTATATCATGTAAACGCTATTATAAGGCAATGCGTTCCAATTTGGAAACGAAAAAAGCTCCCTTCCTCCGAAGGGAGCTTGCGTAATTCCTAGCCCGCATCCGCAGCCTGGGATGTGGTCATGACCGCCCGTTTCTTTTTATGGTTCCAATCCACCTTGATCTCATACTTCTTGCAGATCTCTCGCAGCGGAACGAGGATATCCTCCGTCGCCACTCCGGTCAGCATTTTGGAAAACTGGACGGCCTCCCCGTCAATCTTGAGCTTGGCTCCCTCTCCTGTCACCAGCTTGCGCTTGGTCGGATCCTGCCCCTTCAGCTTCGCAATGACCGCCTCCGGACTTTGATCGGATCTTCCTCCATTGATTCGGAATCCGTTACGGTCACCGCTTCCGTTCCGGCCTTCCTTCACCATGAACGAAGCCTCTACGCCGATGGAATCCAGCACGGCCAGCAGCTTGTCGTTGTAAGCCCCATACGGCAGAGCTACCGCGCTCCGGGTATTGCCGAGCTCCTCCTTCAGCCTTGCCTCGGCGCGAATCAGATCGTCCTTCACCCGCTGTTTATACTCATCCTCCGTCTCGATTCGCTTCTCATCCGGCAGGTACAGATTTCGGGTCGTTACCGGCTTCTTTCTGCCCTTCCCATCGGTATCCCCGTATCGATGCATATCATAGGTATGGTTATAGAAGCCAATGTCATGCTGTGCCATCTCCCGCATCTGATCCCAGGTCAGCTTCGGTCTGCCGCTGGCAGCAGGCTTATCGATGCTCGATACGATGATAAAGTTTGCAGCCGGATATTTATATTCTTTGAGAATCGGGTAGGCAAGTTGGTAAAAGCTTTCGTACCCGTCATCAAACGTAATCAGTACCGCATTGTCAGGGACCGGTTTCCCCTTCCCGATAAAATCCAAGTACTCCTCCATGCTGATCGGCACAAACCCTTCCTTACGAAGCAGCTCCATCTGCTGCTTGAACTGCTGGGTGGACAAGATGTCGTCCCGGTCCGGCTTTTCCATGATGTCATGATACATCAGGACGCCAACCTTGCCGGAATAGTGTACAGCCTTGGCCTTTTCTTTCTCTTCCTCACCCTTCTTATCGGTCTCTTTCTCCCATTCCACCCGCTTGCCTAACGCTTGCTGTATAAACGATGCGGGAACCATCAGCTGTCCCTCATAAATCTCCGCAGCAGGCTCTTTGAACTCTTTCCCGTCCAGCGATATCGTCACTTCATCCGGTACCGGCGTCCCGCATCCCGTCACAAGGACGGTCGCCGCGAGCACCAATGCTGGCAATATCTTCGTTAGTTTGAATTTGTTCGTGAATGTACCCCATGATTTCTTCATTCCACTGCCTCCTTGTCTGTATCTGAGACACAGTATAAGGAAGACATCTTAACGGAAGCCGCCGGCAGATCTTAAGAAGCGCTTAAAGGTTGCTGAATAAATGGAGCCGCTTGGCAAGATCATGTTAAGGATGGAGGATAAAAGACAACCAACGGGCTGTGGGTCCCGCCGTTTCTCCAACAGAGGCCCAAAGTCGATGCCGGGATGCGGAGGCATCAGGGAGCAGGATTGGAAATGAGACCGCGAACGAGAAAGTTCACACCGGCCTAGGAAAGATGGTCAAGGCTCTCTGTCCGACCATCTTACTGCCGAACCGGCGAAAAAAACGCCCCCTATCAAGGGGGCGTTCACGAGCTTCATCAATCGTGTTGCTCAGACAGCGGCATAAACAGCATATGCACCGGCAGATTGCTGCCCGACGCGGGAATGAAGCCGATTCGAACCGTCTCCTCCTGCGCTCCGGTCCGGTACAGGACGCCGGCTTCGGATGAATTCTTCAAAATGCTGCCGCTTGTCATCTGCACCACTTCGCCGTTCACGAGCAGGGCGCCCGCATAATGCCCGCCACGCGCATTCAGCGCGACCAGGGTATTCGGCGCTACTTTCAGGCTCATCGAATAGAGCACGCCGGTGTTGCCAATATTCTTCTCGGCTTCGCCGGTAACGGCATCCACGCCTTCCAAATACCCGTCGAGCGAAGGATCCCCGAGCACAAGCCGCTGCGGGCTTTCGCCGACGACGCCGTCGACCTGGACCTCCCGGTCTGCGCCGGTAAACGTTCCGCGTACATGCTTGCCGTCCCGCGGAAGCACCGGCAGCTCTTTGAGCGCGGCCACCGGATCGCGCGTTGGGTCGGCCGCAACGACGGACAGCTTGATGTCGCCCTCGAGCTCCAAATCCGCGTAGATGGTCCGGACCTGGCTCGGCTTCAACGGAAGCTTCGTCCCCTCCTGCAGCAGCACGGCCGATTCACCGGCCGGAATGTGTACCGTATCCGATATTCCGCCGGAGCTCAAGGCTTCCAAATAGCGGGTCACCGCCGCCTTTCCGCTTGTGGATACATACTGGGCCGGGCCGCCGATCCCGGCCGCGCCCACCTTGACCGAAGCAGCGGCGGTACCAGGGTTGGTAGCGATCAGGTAGACGTTCAAGTCCTTCTTCGAGCGGTTCTGATTATGAATATTAATCCGCACGTTGCCGGTTAGCGTATCCTCGTAAGCAATGCCCTCTTCCGTTAAATGCTCCGGGCTGTTGCTGCGTATAAACTGCTGGCTTTCGTCCGGGGTGACTGAATAAGAAATTTCGTCCATCATCAGTACAGATGCGCCGTCGATATCGAATTTATTACCCACGGGGGTATATAAACGATCATACTGCTCCTTCGTGTACAGCCATTCATCCACCACGTTCACCGTCTTGCGGACCGAGGCCGATACGCCTTCGCTGTTTATCACTTCCAGCGTGACTTCATGCTCGCCGGGTGTGAAGAATGCCGGCTCATTTCCCTTCCACGTTTCCTTCACGATTTTATATTTCGGATCATGACTCGTATTTCGGTAGACCACCGGCTCGCCCAGACGGTATTCAATCTTGTCCGTCGTGAAGTCGGCAACGGGAGGTGAAGCGGCCGTCGATCGCTTGCCCCAGGTTAACGTAACTTTGCCGCCTGTCACCGCAAGACTGCTTCCCGTCAGCTTGGCCCAGCTCCGGACGGGCACCATCATGCTCCCCCGGTATGTAATAGCAGGCGCATCCATTCGAACCGTCGATCCATCCTTACGGATCGCCGAGCTTCCGTTCTTGAACCGCCACTCTCCTTCGCTTCCCTTTACGACAGCCTCTTTGGTCTTCGCGTCATAAGACAAGCCCCAGCCGTACAGCTTGGCCATCGTGCTGACAGGCACATAGCTGTACCCCTTTCGGATCATCATCTTCTGCGCGGCGGCTACCGGCTTCCCATTGAATATATAAGAAGCGGATCCCGTAGATATTACCAGCTTGTTGCCTTGCGTTTCCGTGCCTTGCGTTAAAGCTTCCGCCCCAGCGGAAGAGCCTGCGGGTTGTACTGCGTCGCTCGAGGCATCCGTCCCGGCCGAAGCTGCATCTTGCCCGTCTTGAGCTGCCTGCCCGACCGAAGCTGCACTTGGATCCTCTTGATCTGCGGCCCCAGCCGAAGCTGCACCTTGCCCCTCTTGGGCTGCCTTCTCACCCGAAGCTGTGCCTTGCCACTCTTGAGCAATAGCCCCAGCCGAAGCTGTGCCTTGCCACTCTTGAGCAATAGCCCCAGCCGAAGCTGCGCTCTGCTTCTCCTGGACTGCTGCCCCGCTAACCGGCTCAGCGCCGGCAACCCCGCCCCAGGACGAGGCGGTCAAGAGCGGAACGGCCAGCATGACTGCTGCCAGCCGCTTCCGCCCCGGTTCGTATACGTTCTTCATCATTGTCATCTCCCTTTTGTTTCTTGATTGGCTTTCGCTTTGGGAAACCGCGTCGCGAAGGTTGTGCTCTGGCGATCGCTGCGCACCGAGATTTCGCCGCCCTGGACCTCGACAATGCTTTTCGTGATTGCGAGACCTAGGCCGGTTCCGCCTGTCTGCTTGGAACGGGAGCTCTCCACACGGTAGAAGCGGTCGAAGATGAACGGCAAGTCCCGTTCGGGAATCGGCTCGCCGTAATTCGTAAAGCTGACCAGGACGAAGCCGTCCACCTCCCAAACCGCAATATCAACAGCTCCGCCTGAGGCGCCATACCGGATCGCGTTGGACATCAAATTCTCGTAAGCGCGAACGAGCTGGCTGCCGTCAGCCATAATCGTGAGCCCATCCTCGGCCTCAAGCCGGCATTCCATACCCGATTTTTCCAAAGCCGGAACCGACTCCTCGATCAGCTGCCGGATGAATTGCGCCATATCGATCTCCTGCACCTCGAGCGGCAATCCGTTGTTGATCCGCGTATATTCAAATAAATCATCGATCAGCCTCTTCAGGTTTTGCGCCTTCTCGTAGGCGATATTCACGTAATATCGAAGCTCAACTTCGTCCTGGTAGCGGTCCTCCTCAATCACTTCCAGAAACCCCAGAATCGACGTCAGCGGCGTCCGCAGGTCATGGGAAACGCCGGTGATCAGATCGTTCTTCGTCTTCTCGGCACGGCGCTCCTCCAGTATCGATTGATACAGCTGCTTGCTCATCTGATTGATGCTGGCCGCCACCTCGCCGAGCTGGCTTCCGGGATGCTCCGGGATTTCGGTATCGAAATTGCCCTTGGCGATTTCCCGGAGACCGCGCGTAATTTCTTCGAGGTAAACATTCAATTCGTCGGCCATTCGGTTGATGCCCTCGGCTACACGGCCCAGCTCGTCCCGGGAAGAGAGGTCGATTTTATAATCGAAGCGGCCGCTGACGACCTCCTGCAGGCCGGTTTCGATCTTCGCCAGATCGCGGACGAACCACTTCGTGCTCATGTAATAGCTGACGAAGAACAGGATCATGCCAACCACAATCATAACCGGCTCCGACCCGATATTGTTGACCACCCAGGCCAAGGGAACGTTCAGCGTTGGAACCGTCAGGATCAGGGAACTTAAAGCATAGAGCGTAACCAGCAGGGCTGCCGTTATGCCGATGCTTGCAAGCAGCATAAGCAGCATTTTGATGCGGATGTTATCCGGCTGTATTCTTCTCAAATTAGTCACCTCTGCTATAGTCTACTCGATTTTGTACCCGATCCCCCAAACCGTTTTAATATATTGCGGATGCTGCGGGTCCTTCTCGATCTTCTCGCGCAGCTTGCGAATATGTACCATGACGGTATTCTTTGATTCCATGAACGGTTCGTTCCATACTTCCGTATAGATCTTGTCCATGCTGAGCACGAGCCCCCGATTGATCGCCAGCATATGCAGCAAATCAAATTCCCTTGGCGTCAGCTTGACCTCTTCGCCCGCCACCGTGACCCGGTGGGAAGCGGCGTTGATGATCAGCTCGTCGATTTGGATTTCGTTCTCATTCCGGGCGGTGCTGCTGTTCAGCTGTTTATACCTCCGAAGCTGGGATTTGATGCGGGCAATCAGCTCCAGCGGGCTGAAGGGCTTAGTGACATAGTCGTCCGCCCCGATGCTGAGCCCTGCGATTTTATCGATCTCCTGGCTTTTCGCCGACAGCATGATGATCGGAGTGTTGTTCTCCTCCCGGATTTTCATGCATGCCTGAATGCCGTCCATCTTCGGCATCATGACGTCCAGAATAATCAAGTCCACCTTATGCGTCTTCAAAATCTCCAGCGCTTCAATTCCGCTGTTGGCGGTAAGCAGCGTATAGCCTTCATTCTTCACATAGATTTCCATCAGTTTAATAATTTCGACTTCATCGTCGACCATCAGTATGGTTACTCCAGACATGGCCCCTCCTATAAAAATGCTGCAGCCTTATGCCCCGTGTCTTTCAGGACAGTCCCGCACAGGCCCTAAGTTGTTGTTTGTATGCCACCATGCTACCACATGCGCGCTGCCGTCGCACTTCCCCAGGGTTCCGCCTTCCTGCGCAGCACCTGTACCGCTGCCGGTAAGCATCGCGCAGCACTATCTGGATAACGGCACTCCCTGCTGCTCTTGCCGTCTCCGGCTTTTCTCTGTTTTTGGCACATTCCCGAATACGAGCCACGAGGCAGGAAGATATCGGACCGTCAACTCCACGACAAGCCACGAGCAGAACAGTGCAGCCAAGAAGCCGCCCGCATACCAAGCATGGGTCAGGACAGAATTACCCGTGGATAGCGGGAATTGCCGATAAACCAGCAGGAAAAACGGATGAATCAGATAGATCCCGAAGGATACCGCGCCCAGCCGCTCCAGCGCTGGGGTCAAGCCCCCCTTGAAGGTTCGGTACACGATCGACGCCAGCTGAAGCAGCACAATCGCCCCCAAATACGTATGCGCATTCCACATCAGCTCGTACAGCGTCGAATTGTACGCCGTCCCGTATAAACGGTTCGTGTAATAAATGTACACATGCCCAAGCCCGCAAGCCGCCCAGCTCAGCCACAGCAGGATCCATGAAACGGTGCGGACCGGCGTGGCGTTCGAGCGGCTAACTACCAGCCAAGCCTTCAGCTTCGGATAATAAATGCCGTAGAAGGCCCCCAGCATGAAGTATGCGATATACGTCAGCGCCCAGCTTCCCTTATTCGGCACCTGCCAGTAATATTTGTTCAGAAACACGAAAGCCCACTGGATCGCCAGGCCGATCGGGATGGCCCACTTCGTAAGCTGCGGCACTTTTTTAAACAGCCACCAAGCAAGCGGAAACAGCACATAGAACTGAATGCTGATGAATACGAAATACAGATGCGTGTAGGCTTTGCCCGTCACCAGCTTGGTGAAGAAGCTTTCAACCGTATCCGCCAGCGATCGGTCCGGGTAGTACAGGAAGTGCAGCAGACCGAAATAGAAGATGGAGAACAGCGTGTACGGGATGATGATATACAGCAGTCTTTTCTTATAAAACCCGCCGATCCGCTGCCTGGTCATCGGCTGGCTGTAGTAGTTGTAGAATAGGACCAGGCTGCTCAAAAAGATAAATGTCGGTGTCCCGTATTTCATGAAGATATTCATGAAATTGTAGAGAAAAAAGTACTGGGATTCCTTCATGGCCGATACCGCATACGACGTCGAGTGGACGGACAGCACGCCGATAATCGCGAATGCGCGCACGAGCTGCAGTTCAGGCAGGCGCTCCCTTTGGGTTGCAATGCTTTTGTTCATAACTATACCTCTCATTTTCATCCGGATTTTTCTCTGTGGCCGATTCGGATTCACACAGTATACATGACAGTTCTTAACGCGAGGCTTCCAAGTTCTTAACAATTACTTAAGATTTTGGGTTCGCACCTCTTATGTATTTCGGCTTGTTCCCGGCAAATTCCTTGGCGTACAATGAATATAACCTTTTTTAAAAATCGGGGTGAATGGAATGTCGATCCCAAACGTTCGAAGTAGACGGCATGGGCAGGAGTAGAACCGGGCTTGGCAGCCAAGGGCTGGTCAAGGGTATCTGCCTAATTAAGGCTAAAACAGCTATGCTGGCCTTGCAAGCATATCTTCGCCTATTTCTTATATAGCCGGATGACCCGACTGGTGGATATGCCCTTATTCACTGCTAAAAAAGAAGTCTTCCGCATGCACCCGCCTGCCGGACGATAACAATCCGGGCACGCCATGACCCGGTATCCGCTCCTCCTAAGGCGAATGTGACCAACAGCAAGCGTCCAATATTCTCCTGACGAAAGGTGGAGCTAACCATGAATTCACAATCTTACGAGCATTTTTATGATGCGATCGGGGCCATCAACGGCTGGGACTTCAGCCAAGTCCGATGCATAAGCGAAGGCGCGGCATGGGATTTCTACGATACGGTGCGGCAAGCGTGCCGGAAAACCGATTGTCTGCTGGATATCGGAACCGGGGGCGGGGAGAATGCATTGTCTATCGCGTCCTCCCTCGCCTTCCTGATCGGGATCGATCTTTCCCGCCCCATGATCGAGGCGGCGAGCCGGAACCAGCGCCGGGCTTCGGTGACGAACGCGCGCTTTATCCCGATGAACGCCGATCGGCTGGAATTCCCGGCAGGGCTGTTCAATCTGGTCTCCTGCAGGCATGCACCATTCTCTGCCGCGGAAGCGGCCAGGGTATTAACCGATGACGGCGTACTCATCACCCAGCAAGTGAGAGAATCCGATAAGTCGAACCTGAAGAAGGCCTTCGGCAGAGGGCAAGCCTTAGACCAGGAAGACGGCGCCTTAAGGGATCGCTATATCGCAGAGTTACGGGAAGCAGGCTTTCGCGATGTACAATATGCCGAGTACGATGCTGCCGAATATTATGAACGCGACGAGGATCTGCTCTTTCTGCTGAAGCATACGCCGATCATTCCGGGCTTCGGGGAGGATGAGCAGGATTACCGCATTTTGCAGCAGTTCATCGATGAGTTCCGCGAAGCGCGCGGCATTCGGACGAACGCCGCCCGGTTTATGATCATTGCCAGGAAGTGAGGTGCGGCTCTGGGCAGCATGTCTACTACGGAAGCGCGGTAGATTTGAATTCGAGCATTACGCCAAATTCGCTCCTCGCTTGGTTCACGCCTCTATTTAATAGACGACTTATAACAAAAAAAGTCTGCCTCAAGGTCCATTGCCCTGGGACAGACTTTTTCATAAATAGCAGCACGTATGCTTCTAACTAGCCGTTCACGAGCAGCTCCTTCAGCTGCTTGATCTGCTTCCGCTCGCCGGCCAGAACCAGCGTTGAGCCAGCCGTCAAAATATCGCTCGGCCCCGGATTGATCTTCTGTTCATTCCGCTTCACAATCGCCAGCACGTTGGCGCCGGTTCTCTGGCGAACCTCCAGCTCGGCGATCGTCTTATCGACGCATTTGTAATGCGGCTCGATACGCGCCCACTCGATGATCAGATCCTCGAGCGTAACCTCGATCGTCTCCAGCGCCTTCGGCTTGTAAGTCATGCCGCCGATAATGCCGGCGATTTGACGGGCCTCATCGTCCTCCAGCGTGATTTGGGAAATCGTCTCATCGGGGTTGTCATCTTCAAAATGGTACATTTCTCTGCGGCCGTCATCGTGGATAACGACAACCAATTTATCCCCTGATCTCGCCTGGATCACAAACTTCTTCCCGATACCCGGCAGGTCCGATTCGCGAATAATACTCATCTGTAAATCCTCCGTTCTGGGTTCATTCAATCTCTTGATTATATAGACTCCTTGTCAGAAAGTAAATCGGCTTGGTTCATCTTCTTAGACATTCTTCTTCTCTTTCTTTACGGGGTCGGTCCATTTGAATATTTTATTCATTCCATGGTACATAAGCTTCGATTCTTTTGCAAACAGCGGACCCAGAATCGCCAGAATCAGGACATACAGCGCGGAGAAAGGCTTAAGCACCGCCGCCAAGCCTCCAGCCAGGCCCAGGTTGGCCACGATAATGGTAAACTCCCCGCGGGCCATAATGGTAAGGCCTATGTTCAGAGACGACTTATGCTGCAATCCGGCCTTTCGTCCGGCAATCATGCCGGCCACGATATTGCTGACGATTGTCAAAATCACCGCTCCAAGCGCCAGCCAGATCGCATCTCCCAGTGTGGTCGGATCAATGCTGAGGCCAAAGCTGAAGAAGAAGATTGCTCCAAAGAAATCACGAAACGGAATCACCAGATGCTCAATGCGTTCACTATGCTCCGTCTCCGATAAGGCAAGCCCGAACAGCAAAGCGCCGATCGCTTCGGCCACATGCAGCGTTTCGGAAAATCCGGCAATAAAGAACATCGCCGAGAACACGACGATAATAAAAATCTCACTCGACGTAATATTAAGCAGCCGATTAAGAATCGGAGGCCCTTTTCTCGCGATAACAAAAAACAGCAGCATGTACGCGATGGATATGAGGACCGAAAGGACCGTCCCGCCAACCGTCGTGGATCCGCCAAGCAGCAGCCCGGACATAATCGATAAGAACACCGCCAGGAAAATATCATCAAACAGGATAATCCCGAGAATCAGCTCGGTTTCCGCATTCCCGGTCCGGCGCAAATCCACCAGCACCTTGGCGACGATCGCACTGGAGGACACCGACAGCATCCCTGCAATAATGAGCGTCTCATAGAAAGACATTTGAACCAGAAAGCCGTAAGCCAGGCCCAGAACAAAGTTCAACAGCACATAGATGGAGCCGCCGACGACGATATTGCGGCCGGATTTGATTAGTTTCTGAACGGAAAACTCGAGACCCAAATAAAATAGCAAAAACAATATCCCCATCTGTCCCAGAAAATGAATGATTTCCTGGCTTTCGATAAACCGGAAGTCCAGAATCCCGAGCTTAGGCGCATGCGGTCCGACCAGCATTCCAAGCACAATCAGAAACGGGATGATGGAAAACCTCAGTTTACCTGCAATGATGGAAGCAATCGCTACCAGCAGCAGCGCTGTTCCGACTTCAAATACGATATGGTCCATAGCTGTAGTTCCTTCCTTCTGCCCAATCATAATAACGGATCGAACATCCATTTCAGCTGCTTTCGGCAGATCGTCATTAGCATCTACATTATTTCCAACTAACGAAGCAATATCCAAAATGGTATGGGGAGGCAAACCGAGCAACAGGAATCTGTATGGATCGAGCCTGACCAGACAAGCATCTAGGTTTCATATGCAAAAAAAAAGATGCCCCCCGGCTGTCCGGAAGCGCATCGCTTGAATATCGTTATGTTGTTTATTTGAACCAGCCTTTTTCTTTGAACCGCGTAATGGCTTCGATCCGGTTGCTAACGCCGAGCTTATCCAGAATGACCGAAATATAATTTCGGACGGTGCCCGTCGTAATAAACAGCTGGCTTGCAATCTCCTTCGTGTTCTTGCCGTCGGCGATCAGGCCTAGCACTTCCTTCTCGCGCTCGGTGAGCGGGTTCTCCTCACCGCTATAGGCTTCATCCACAAGCTCCGAAGCATAAATCCGCCTTCCGGCCATAATGCTTCGAATCGACGTGGCCAGCTCCCCGCTTGGCGTATCCTTCAGCAAGTAGGCATTGGCTCCCGCCTTTAATGCCCGTTCGAAATATCCGGGTCTCGCAAAAGTCGTAAGGATCATGATTTTGCAGCCGCTATCCTTGATCGCCTCCGCCGCTTCAAGGCCGTTCATGAGCGGCATTTCGATATCCATAATGCATATATCCGGCTTATGGATCCGGACAAGCTCTACCGCTTCCTTCCCCGTTCCTGCCGTTCCGACCACCTGCATATCCGGTTCAAGATCAAGCAGCGAGGCTAGCGCGCCAAGCAGCAGCCGTTGATCCTCGGCGATGACGATTCGGATCATATCCCCGTCCCCCTTTCCGACATTCTGTGAACGCTCGGGACCCGAATAATGAGCGTTGTCCCTTCGCCCGACACAATCTCCAGGCTTCCATTGACGAATTCCAGACGTTCTCTCATTCCACGAAGCCCGTTGCCGGGATGGACAGCATGCCCCATAATGCCCGTTCCATTATCCTTTACCCTGACGATAAGCTCCGTCTCGGTCTGCTCCATCGAAATGGTGCAGACCGTTGCATTGCTGTGCTTTACAATATTGTTGACCGCCTCTTTCAGGCACATGCTGATGACGTTCTCATTCATTAACGAGATATTGTCCGGCGTGGTTGTACCTTCTAGTGTCAGTTCAATCTGCGCTGCCTTCAATATCTGCTGAATCCGGAACATCTCATCCGCAATTCGGGTGCCTCTCATCCTGGTCACCATCTCGCGGACCTCCGTTAAGGCGGTTCGGGCAGTCTGCTGCACATCGTCGATTTCGGCCTTTGCCCTTTCCGGATCCTGTGCGATCAGCCTGCCCGCCAGATCGCTCTTCAAGCCGATTAACGACAGCTTCTGCCCCAGCGTATCATGCAGATCCCTTGCAATCCGCTGCCGTTCCTCCAGCTTCACCAGCTCCGAAATCCGTTTGTTCGCATCTTCCAGCTGCCCCTGCAGACGGTCGTTCTTGTTGCGGTTATAGTTGGTGACCGGAAGCAGGATGACCCCGACAACGCTGACGAGCACGAACGGCAATTGCGTAATGAAGAGCGGGTTTCTTGTCAGCAGGCCGTAGTTGACAGTAATGAGCGTCGTCAGCAGATGAATGGAATACAGCGTAATGAACCCGACTTTATGTTTAATATTCCCGATAAAAAATGCGAGAAACAGCGAGAAATACACGTAACCGAACAGAAGGGACATCGTGATCGATATGAGAATCTGCAAACTTGTCCAGAAATATACGAGCCAGCCCTTCGACAAGAAGGACAGCACGTAGAATAGAAAGAACATGCCGATCATCAAGATGCCCATAACGATCTGGTAGGTGGAGGTTGACCGGAAGATGAAATAGAACGGCAGAATATAAAAGACGACCCATACATAAGGGCTCAGCCCCGTGCTTCTATGAAAAATCTGATACCATTTTTGCATGAAGTCCCACCTTTTAGTAACCGCCGATTAGGTCAATTTCATCTTCCGTATACCTTTCCCTTGCCTGAGCGGGGCGTCGTGCCCCCGTAACATCCTCTATCCTTATTCTTACCCTGAATCCAAGCTAAGATTTACTCTGCACGACCGTTCTACCCTTGATCGCGCTGACCTCCGGAACGGAAGCCGATCCTTGCGGCTTGCGCAGCAGCGCCTTGGCCTCCTTGAAGGTAACAAACACTTTCCGCTCTTCATCCCATAATCGGAAGCTGATCGATTTGAAGCTCGTTTTTAATGTGATGGTCGTTGCCTTCTGAAGAGGCGGAGAAGCTTCATGCGCTTTTTCCAGATTGTAATTCGGAACCTTGGGACTTAGATGATGGACGTGGTGAAATCCGATATTACCGGTAATCCATTGCAGCGGGCGCGGCAGCTTGTAATACGAGCTTCCCTCCACCGCCGCATTGACGAAGCTCCATTCTTCATCATGCTCATAATAGGTGTCCTCGAATTGATGCTGAACGTAGAACAGCCAAATGCCCAGCATGCCCGAAAGAAGGAAAATCGGTGCCTGGATCAGAAGGAATGCCTGCCATCCGGTCGCCCAGCATAGCAGAGCGTATAGCACGAGAATCGATCCGTTCGTAATGTACGTGTTCAGCTTCTCCTTGCGCCCGGCTGCCTTTCGGTTGAAGCGGTA
The DNA here is from genome assembly GCF_017873605.1 of Paenibacillus lactis. Taxonomy (GTDB): domain Bacteria; phylum Bacillota; class Bacilli; order Paenibacillales; family Paenibacillaceae; genus Paenibacillus_AQ; species Paenibacillus_AQ lactis. The sequence goes on along the minus strand of NZ_JAGGKI010000015.1, from coordinate 109,049 downwards.
AGAGACGAGGAATACCCAGATCGGCCCGAGACCGAACATCACAAGCGGATTCCGGTAAATTCTGTAGGACAGCCTTTGCCACAGCGATGCATTGCGGTATTCTTCCACCGTCAGCACCCACATATCCCCGATTCCCCGTTTATCGAGATTGCTGCTCGTTGCATGATGGATCGAGTGGGTACTCTTCCATTGCTCATACGGGCACAGCGTCAGAATGCCGGTAATCGTGCCGAGAATCCGGTTGGCGCGGCGGCTCTTAAAGAACGATTGATGACAGCAGTCATGAAATATAATAAACGTCCGGACCACAAAGCCGGAAGCGATCAGCGTAATCGGAAGCGTCAGCCAATATGATACCGAAAGGCTCAGGTAAGCTGCATACCAGAGCAGTATCAATGGAATCAGTGTATTCAACAGCTGGCGAATGCTCGCTTTGGTATCAATTACTTCGAAAGGAGTCATGTTTTTTTTCAAGCTGGACAATCTGTTATCGGGCTTAGCCATCGTTGTCTTCCCCCTCGTTTTAAGGCGCAAGGACGTTAGAAATGAATCGGTCACGCACTTGTCTTCTTTAATTATAGACAGTGGGAGGTGTGCACCGTAGTCATAAACGTCATTTCGAGGGGATGACAAATATCATATACCGCTTGGTTTTTGACTCGTTAGGCTAAGTTCGAGTCCCGCTCAACTCCGTGTATCCGCCGGGAACACGAGTCCGATCTGCCTTCTGGCCTCCTCCATGATTTCTGCAGTAATCAGAGAATTCGCCAGGGTGTTGACTGCGCTCTCCCTTTCCCCGCATTTTAGGAGATCGATGAATTCCCGCACTTCGTAATACATGGATTCGTGGGTCTGCAATTGGGTCACGTTCTCGATCGTCCCGTCCCGGTAATGAATCTTCACGTCATACGGCTGGTTGATCTTATCGATGATCATCGTCCCGATCTCGCCCTGGATTTCAGCCGGCGCGTAGGAATCACTGATTTTGGAGTGCATAATGACAGCGTCCATCTCAGGGTATGACAGAATCAAGCTTCCTTCCCCGTCCACCCCGGAGGAGAGCATATAGCCCGAAGCCTTCACGGTATCCGGCTTGCCGAACAGGGTAACCATCGGATAGAGACAGTAGATTCCCAGATCCATCAGCGATCCGTTGGAAAACTCGGGATTGAAGGCGTTCAATACAGTCCCCTGCTTAAAAGCATCATATCTCGAAGAATATTGGCAGTAGCTTGCAAAATAGCGCCGGATCGGGCCAAGCTTGTACAGATTGTCCCGCACCGTTTGAAAATTCGGCATCAAAGTGGACTTAAGCGCCTCCATCAGCAGAACGTTATTTCTTTTGGCGGCGTCGATCATGGCTTGAACCTCGCTTGCATTCGAGGCCATCGGCTTCTCGCACAGCACATGCTTGCCGTGATTCATGCACCGGATCGCCTGCTCCGCATGGTATGAATTCGGGCTTGCAATATATACGGCGTCGATTTCCGCCTCTTGCAGCATTTGATCCAGATCGGTGTACACATCGGGGTCTGCATATTTAGCCGCAAACGCCCGTCCCTTCTCCTCCGTGCGCGAATAAACCGCTGCGAGCAGAAACTCCTCCGCCTCCAGGGCTGCTTGAAGAAAACGCTCCGTTATCCAGTTTGTGCCGATGACGGCAAATCGGGTAGTCATCCTTATATCCCTTCCCTTCCTCTAGGTTCTTGTTCCTTCAAAAGCGAGAATCCGTTCCTTGGCCGCATCCGGTATCGGCGTACTCTTGCCGGTAGCCGTATCGATGAGCACGATCGTCCCCCGCCCGGCGGCTTTCAGCTCGCCGCGCACGACTACGGCGTAGTGCACATCCATGGAGGAGCGTCCGATCTCAGCCACTTTGACGCGCAGCTTAAGCGGATCCTTCAAATACAGCTGCGCCAGGTACTGGCATTCCAGATCAGCCACAACCGATACATGCTTCTCGCTGAATAAATCCTCGGTTAAGCCCAAATGCTCGAAGTATTCAATCCGTCCCTGTTCAAAATACATGAAGTAGCTGACATTATTGACATGACCCAGCATGTCCGTCTCGCAATAACGAATTTTGATTGGAATCTCGAAATGGAATGAATCGATCCAGGTTTGCGGATCAGGTTGTACAAAGGTTGGTTTTTTCATGATGAGTCCCCCTTCTATGTAATAAAGAAGCCGCGGGTGCATTTGAACCGGATGTGGGCAAGACCATAATGTATGCCGCTTGAATCGCCGTGCTCCGCGATATTTTGATCTGATGATTCGGGAAGAAAATCCGTTTACAAAGGCGATCTCTGCCTTTTCTACGGATCATTTTACTCCCTTGCCTGCATCTCATTCTATTGTTCATCCGATCTGTCAGCCTTCTACAAGGATAATGAATCCGCGCCGGACCCGTCAACTGCCTTGTGGCTGCGAAAGCCGGAAGGTCCGCCAACCTACCGGCTTTTTCTCCACGTCGGCAAGCCTCTCTCCAGAACAAGCAAAGAGGCAGCACGGGTTATGCCGTACTGCCTCTATCGTTATTTCCTTGATATATAACTGTGGATGCTTTGTTGCCTGTTGCTCTATTGCTTTGTTGCTCTGTTGCTCTGTTGCTCTGGTGCTCTATTGCTCTGGTGCTGGTGCTATTGTTCTCTGATACTCTGGTGCTCTGCTCACTCTGTTTTGCTATGCTCACTCTGTTGCTATGGTGCATTTGTTGTTGCCTTGGTGCTCTGTTGCTCTGGTGCCGTGTTACGCCGGCTGCCATTTTGATTATTCTGAGGTTGTAATCGATGTTCTGTGAACTTTCTTTATAGCTCCGGGCTTAAATGGGTTCCTTTTCGAACATCGGAATGTTCGTCTTGATGATCTCCTCACATGCTGCAACGGGCCGCTCAAGGAAAGGAGCTGCCGCCTCGGACGTCACTTTCTCTTTCTGTAATAGGTTAGGGCCAGCGCAAGCGCCAGTACGGAGCCCTTCACGATGTCCATGGCATAGTACGGCACGGACAGCATGATCAGCCCGTTTTGCAAAATTCCGATCAGCACCGCGCCGACGAATGTTCCAAGCGCATTCGGTTTTCCTGCCCCGAAGACGGAATAGCCGATAAATGCGGCTGCCACCGCGTCCATTAAGTACGGGCCTCCTGAATTCACCTCTGCGGTCATGACGCGCGCGCCCAGAATAATGCCGCCGATGGTCGCGAACAGGGCGGATACGAGGTATGCGATCAGCCGATATCGGCTCACCGGTATGCCGGATAACGCCGCCGCCTCGCGATTGCCGCCGATCATGTACATATATCGTCCATGCTTGGTGTAGGTCAAGAACAGGTGGACGATCAGAACCACAAGCACCATAATGACGATGATCCATGGCACCTGTCCGATTTTTTCGAATGCCGTCGGGATTTTTCCGGTTGCAAAGTCGCCGCTCGGCATGATCATGTTTTGCGATATCGTTGCCCCCCGGGTATAGGTCATGGCCACTCCCTGGAAGATAAACATCGTAGCAAGGGTCATCAGCATATCGTCGATCTTGAAATTGATGACCAGGAAGGCATTGATTAAGCCAACCGCCAAGCAGATTAGCAGCGTAAGGCCGATACCGATGCCGATTTGCTGCCCGTGCCAGACGAACATGGAGATGACCAATGCATTGGCAAGGGTGGCCGTCGAGCCGACGGACAGGTCAAAGCCGCCAACCGATAAAGATACCGTTAATCCGACCGCAATGATCGTTACAATCGAAATCGAGCGGAGGATGTTAATGATATTGCTGGTGCTTAGGAAACTGTCGGCAACCGTGCCGAACACGAGAATGAGCACCGCGACCGTGATCAGCGTGCCGTATTTGTATAGAAAGTCAAACGCGAAACTCGCCGCCGGCTTCTCCTTCAAAGGTTTTGCTGTATTCATGTCAACCCGCCTCCTGTGCAATAAAGCAAAATTTCCTCTTCCGTGGATGCCCGCGTATCCAGCTCTTTCGTAATCGCGCCGTCATACATGATGTACACCCGATCGGTAATGCCGACGATTTCCGACAGCTCGCTCGAGGCATACAGCACGGATTTGCCGCGCTTCGCAAGCTCGGCCACCAGCTGAAAAATGTCCCGCTTCGCGCCTACGTCAACGCCCTTCGTCGGCTCGTCAAATATATACACATCCGCATCCGCCAGCAGCCACTTGCCGATCGCCACCTTCTGCTGGTTGCCGCCGGACAGGTTTTTCACCCTTGCCTTTTCATTCGGTGTCTTAATGCCAAGCTGGTCGATCATGTCCCTGGCGGCCTGTTTCTCTTTGCCGAAGCTGAGCCACGAGCCCCATTTGGTAAAGCGCGACAGTACAGAAGCCGTTAAATTGGCGGATACCGACTCCTCCACGAACACGCCTTCCCGGCGCCGTTCCTCGGGAACAAGCGCAATACCCTGACGCACGGCGTCGTGCGGAGAAGAGATGCGCAGCCGCTTGCCGTTCAGGGATATCTCACCCGTGGATGTGCTCGAAGCGCCAAACACCGCTCGGCACAGCTCGGTTTTTCCGGCGCCGACGAGGCCTGCCAGGCCTACGATCTCCCCTTTGCGGATATGGAAATCGACATGCTGGACTTTCCCCGGGTCATGGAGGCTGCGTGCCTCGAACGCTACCTGGCCGATCTCCCGTTCGATATGCGGAAACTGCTGCTCCATTTTGGCGCCAAGCATGTGCTCCACCACCTTCGGCTGAGCGATGTCCGCAATCCGCTGGCTTACGACATGCCGGCCGTCCCGCATGATGGTGATATCATCACAAATTTCATACAGCTCCGGAAGCCGGTGCGATATGAAAATGATGGCTACCCCGTCTTCCTTCAATTTTCGGACCAGCTTGAACAGCTGCTCGGTTTCGCTGTGGCTGAGCGGCGCCGTCGGCTCGTCCAGCACCAGAATCCGGCACTGCTTGGACACGGCTCTGGCGATCAGCACCATTTGCTTCTCCGCCAAGGTCAGCTCTGACACGAGCTTACGGCTCGGAACGCGGATGTTCATGCGTGCCAGCACAGCCTCTGCCTCTTGATGCAGCCCGTTCCAGCGAATAACCTGCCGGCCTCCCATATCATGGACCATCCGGTCGAGCATGATGTTCTCGCCGACCGACAGGTTCGGAATGAGCGCCGTATCCACCTCTTGATAGACGATCTGGATGCCCAGATCCTTCGCTTCCTTCGGGGACCTGATATTCACCTGGCGGCCATCCAGCCATATCTCCCCCTCATAATGGCTGTACGCGCCAGATAGAACCTTCATAAGCGTCGATTTACCGGCTCCGTTCGCACCGATCAGCGCATGCGCCGCTCCGGCGGCCGCCTGAAAATCAACAGCGTCAAGCGCCTTAACGCCCGGAAATGAAATTGATATTCGCTTCATTTGAAGTAAAGGCGCCGCCCCAGGCTCCGTAGCCGGGCGTGTTCTAGTTGCCTCCAAACCGCTTCGCACATGTCCTCTTCCCTTCAAATAGGATAGAGCGCCCTTATCGAATGACCGATAAGAGCGCCTGTATGCCGTAGCTTATTTTCCGTTTGCTTCTTTAAGGGCCTTCATCCAATCTTCCTCGAACTCGGTGCTGGTGCCCCAGTCAGGAATAATATTGGCCAGGTTCACCATATTGACCGCCTCGGAAGCTCCCTCCAGGCTGGAACGTTCAATCAGCACAGGCTCGAGGTTGTGGGTTTCCGGCGTTTCCTCGCCGGCAATCTTCTTGGCCAGCAGTCTGACGTTAACGGCGCCGATCATTTTCGGATCCACCGCCGCCGTCGCTACCCATGGGCTGTTCTCTTTTTGGATCAGCTCCAGGTCCGCGTTCGAAACGTCAATGCCGTAAATTTTGATCTCCGTGCGTCCCGCTTCCTCAAGCGCTCTCGCGGCGCCGATCGCGAAGGCATCCCAGGTCGCGAAGATCGCGTCGATCTCGCCCTTCGGATATTTCGTCAGGATGGCGGATACGGCATTCTGCGTGTCGAGCGAGGTTTGGTTGCTTGCAACACCGAAGCGCTCCACCTCTTTGATGCCCGGATTATTCTTCAACGTTTCTTGATAAACCGCATTTCGGCGTACCATCGGCGGAAAACCGTCGACCCATAGGTACACAATGTTAGCGTCCGGCCCCTGCTCTTCCACCAGCTTGTCCAGCGCCAGCTTCGCCAGCTGCTCGTCGTCCTGCGAGGTCTGGGTCACGCCTTCAATTTCGCTAAGTTCCGGAAGGGAGTCAAAGGTAACGACCGGAATGCCCTTCGCGGTAATTTTCTTCACGTCTTCAACGGTTGCCGGATCGTCGCCGTGCGAAATGATGAAGCCGTCGTAATCGCTATCAATCGCCTGAGCGATCGCATCATGAAACTTCGCGGAGTCTCCGTTGGCGGAGAAGGTATCGACCTTGAATCCCAGCGCCTCCCCCTCCTGCTTCGCACCTGCCAAAAATTGCGCCGTGTGGTCATCGCCGCCGATTTTGCGGACGACCATCAGCTTGACCGGATCCTTCTCGGCGATGCCTGCCGGCAGATTCTCCACCTTGTCCGAAAGCTTGCCGGCATTGCTGCCTCCGCCGCTGCCCGATTCGGCACAGCCTGTCAAGACGATGACGAATGCGAGCACGAGCGCCGTAAAACTGCGTACATGTTTACTTCCTCTCATGTTCTCTCTCCCCCTGTTTCCCCTAAAAAAGACTTTAATACAAGTAATCCTATAGGATTTAATGAGGAGCGTCAACACTTATTTTTTCGCGTTAATGCTTTACAAGGGATAGGTGGCAATAAGATGGCGTGAGAAAGGACAATTTACCTCCTTCTCCCGCCGCAAGTACCTAAAAGGAACTTGCTCCGCCCATCTACCACCATTCTCTCGCCACAGGTACCTAAAAGGGACTTGTTCCGCACAATTCACCTCCTTCTCCCGCCACAAGTGCCTAAAAAGGACTTGTTTCGCCCATTTACCGCCGTTTCCCCACCACAGGTACTTAAAAGGGACTTGTTCCGTCTATTTACCTCCATCCTCCCACCACAGGTACCTAAAAGGGACTTGTTCCGTCTATTTACCACCGTTCTCTCACCACAGGTACTTAAAAGGGACTTGTTCCGCTAATTTACCTCCATTCTCCCACCACAGGTACCTAAAAGGGACTTGTTCCGCCTACTTACCGCCTTTCTCCCGCTACAGGTACTTAAAAGGGACTTGTTCCGCTAAAGTTACCTAATAAATAGCCAACCAGAAATTCTGGCTTGCCTAAAATACAAAAGGCTCCGGACGATACACAACCGCCCGCAGCCTTGTCACACCCCGAAAGTAAAAGCCAGCGCCAGCCAAATAAGGCGCCCGCCATACTCCCGCACCTCAAAGTTCTACGCTCATTCTAAATTAGCTAAGACGCACACCCATCGTTTCAAGCCACGCCTTCGCGATCAGGCCATGGCCCGCAGGAGACGGATGCACGCCGTCCGGCGCCCAGAAGGAAGCTTCGCGCCGCACCGCAGCGGCAGCAAACAACCCGTCCAGCGGCACCAGCAGTGCGCCGTATTCAGCAGCCAAGTCCCGCACCGCATGGATCTTCGGATCGAGGTCCTCGCGCCATGCTCTCCGATCCTCCGGATGCGGAAGCACGAACGGCTCGACCATAATGAGCTTCGCGTCCAGGGCCGACTTCGTCCGTTCGATCAGCTTCCGATATCCGTCCTTGAAGTCCTGCGTGCTGGTCGGATCCCCGCTATCATAACGGCGCCAGCAATCATTGATGCCTATGTAAATCGATACCCAATTCGGCTTCAAATCCAGGCAGTCCTCTTCCCAACGCGCATTCAAATCGACCACGCGGTTCCCGCTGATCCCTCTATTCAGAAAAGTCACGTTCATTTCAGGAAAGTTCATGCCAAACCACGAGTCGACGAGCAGCGGATACCCGTTACCCAGACTGTTCGGATTATTGCGGTCACGTCCGCAATCCGTAATGCTGTCTCCTTGGAAAAGTACAATATCTCCTTGCTGCAAACGATTCATTTCATGTTCCTCCTTCATAAGTGCGAAGCTGTTGTACGTACAATGGGAAATCTAGCAGGCTGTCACAGCCGGTGAGAACGCTTTACGTTTTATATATTTGTCATGCGGTCCGCAAACTCCTCTATTTTATGGCCCTCCTCAGGAGTTTTTTTCCACATCCCCAGCAGCTCTAGACCACCTTCATGTGATACCGAGCAACGATCGACGAAGGCCTTCCGCGGTCGCCGTTAAAGATACAATCTCAATACACCAAATCCCAAAGAATGCAATCAGGCATCACAAGAAATCGAGGGAAAGGCCGCGAAAATGCCACACCGGCGCTTCTCCCGATTACCAAATTCCCCACCAGCCCTAGATAGCCGCACAGCAACGCCGAGCCCTCGTAAGCAACTCTAATATAACGCAGGACAGACTGGCCACGCCGGGGCCCTCCTTAACCGCTTATTTAAGAGATTCACTTAACCGTTTATTCAAGAAATTCATCGGAGAAGCCTGCTCAATGAGCAGCTGCAGCACTTCATTATTAGTATTAAAAGATACGTAGCGTATATCAAAAAAGCCTCTCCCAGCAAAACCCGCCGGAAGAGGCTGTTCACGATTTATATGTTCACAAAATGCTGTTCACAAAAGCTGTTCACAAGAGCAATGCGCTCGAATGCCTCAGGAAACCCGCAAACCGTCAAGCCCCGGTCGGCATAGCCACCCAGTGGCCTTCCGAAACCTCCACCAGCTCCGAATGCTCCAGATTGTACTTATCCTCGCCGGTCCGCTCTTCGAGCATTACCCGCTTTTTCTTCGATTCGATCTTCGGATCAGGCACCGGAATCGCCGCCAGCAATGACTTCGTATACTCATGCTGCGGGTTGGAGTACAGCTCCTCGCTCTCCGCAAGCTCCACGATTTTCCCCATATACATCACCGCGACGCGGTCGCTGATATGCTTCACCATGGACAGGTCATGGGCAATGAACAGGTATGTCAGGCCCAATCGATGCTGGAGTTCCTCCAGCAGCTTCACGATCTGGGATTGAATCGACACATCCAGCGCCGACAAGGGCTCATCGCAGACGATGAATTTCGGCTCTACCGCCAGCGCCCGGGCAATGCCGATCCGCTGACGCTGCCCGCCGGAAAACTCATGCGGATACCGCGTCGCGAACGCAGGATCCAGACCAACCATATCGAGCAGCTCCTCGACCCGCTTCTTGCGTTCCTGCTTGCTGCCGCTCAGCTTGTGGACATCCAGCGCTTCGCCGATAATATCAAGAACCTTAAGCCGTGGGTTCAGCGACGCATACGGATCCTGGAAGATCATCTGCATATGGCGCCGCATCGCCTTCATCTCCGAAGCCGACAGCCGGTTCACCGACATGCCCTGATATAGCACTTCGCCCCCCGTCGGCTGATGAAGACGCAGGATGGCTCGTCCCGTCGTCGATTTGCCGCTGCCGGACTCCCCGACAACGCCGAGCGTTTCACCCGCCTGGATATGGAAGCTGATATCGTTCACGGCCTTTAAAACCTTGCCTTTTCCCATGTCAAAATACTGCTTCAGCGACTTCACCTCAAGCAGCGGTCCCTTGTAATCCGTGCCGGGAACGATCAGAGGGGCCGGTTTCGGCTTCTTCTTCTCGTCCAGTCGAGGCAGCGCGTTGAGCAGCTTCAGGGTGTAGGGATGCTGAGGATTCTCGAAAATCTCCTCCGTCGTTCCCGTCTCGACAATAACGCCGTCCTTCATGACAACCACGCGGTCGCACATCCCGGCAACGACGCCGAGATCATGTGTAATTAAAATAATCGAGGAGCCGAAACGCTCCTGCATATTTTTCATCAAATTCAGGATCTGCGCCTGAATGGTTACATCGAGCGCCGTTGTCGGCTCATCGGCGATCAGCAGCGCCGGATGGCACGCCAGGGCGATGGCGATCATGACCCGCTGGCGCATGCCGCCGGAAAATTCGTGCGGGTACTGATTATACCGGGCTTCGCTGTTCGGGATGCCGACGAGCTTCAGCATCTCCAGCGCTTGCTGCTTCGCTTCCTGCTTGGACAGCTTCAGATGCTTCACCAAGCCTTCGGAGATTTGCTCGCCGATTCGAATGGTCGGATTGAGCGAGGTCATCGGATCCTGAAAAATCATGCCGATATCGCGCCCGCGGATACTCTCCATTTCCTTCTCCGTCTTCTCTGCCAGGTTTTGGCCGAGAAACAGGATTTCCCCATCCTTCATATAAGAAGGCGGGGATGGCAGAAGACGCATGATCGAGCGAGCGGTCACGCTTTTGCCGCTTCCGGACTCCCCAACGATGCCGAGCGTCTCTCCTTTACGCACCTCGAAGCTGACGCCGCGCACCGCATGGAATTCGGTATCCCGGGATTGAAAGGCGACGCTCAAATTTTTAACCTGTAAGATCGGTTCCAACTTCCTCACCTGCCATATGCATTATGTCATCGCGTAAGACGCTAATAATCTATTGACTTTTAATATATCTCAAAATAAAATATACTATATCGCTCGGAATAATGCAATTTAGAAACAAGGAGGAAAGACACCTTATGGGGGGGACGGAAGCAGCTAGAAGAGGCGGACTCATAGGTTCGATAAGCACCACTTATCATAAGATCCTTCTGAATCCTTCTTATAAATACTTACTATTATTATTGGGAGCACCCGTTAATCTCGTGGTCTTCCTCTTTTATTTGGTCCAGCGAAGGAAGGACGACTATACAGCCGCCGAGAACCGCATTCGCAGCGCGATGCTTGCATCCGGGTATTTGGAAGCCCTCCAGGCCGAGATTGCCCAGCAGCAGAAGCGCAAGCACGAGTTCTTCAAGCAGAAGATCAGCGAGCAGCAGCTCCAGCAGGAAGTTGAACGAATCGCACAGGCCCGGTTTAAGGAGGAGCTACGTGACCGGACGACCAAGGAGCTTCTATTAAATAATAAGAAGCGTTTGACCATGGCCGATACGTTCGACCGACTGATCGCCAATCCGTTATTCTTCATTATATCACTGATCCCGGGTCTGCTGATGTATATTCTTATATTTTTATATCGCAGTCCCTATCTGAAATATATTGTGGAACGGCTTGCGATGACGATTCTCGTCATCTTCGGGGTAGCGGTTCTCGTATTTACCATCCTGTACTTGTCGCCGTTCAATCCTGCAGCCAATATTTTAGGAGAGACGGCAACGCCGGAGCAGATCGCGGCCTTCAATAAAATGCACGGTCTCGATCAAGGCTATCTGACGCAGCTGTGGAACAACATCAAGGGCATTGCCTACTTCGATCTTGGCAAATCGTTCTCGGGCAACGAGGATATTACGAACAGCATCGCCCGAAAATTCCCGATCACGCTGACGCTGACCGTCATCTCGCTCATTATTGCGATTGCGATCGCGCTGCCGATCGGCATTATTTCGGCAACCAGACCGAACTCGTTCTTCGATTATACGTTCATGTTCGTTGCGCTGATCGGATTGTCTATCCCGAACTTTTGGCAAGGATTAATCCTTATCCTGAATTTCTCGATTAAGCTGCAGTGGCTGCCGGCAACCTTCAATCCGGAGAATTGGCTGTCCATCGTGATGCCGGTTATTGTGCTCGGTACGGGACTTACCGCTTCCGTTGCCAGAATGACGCGCTCCTCGACGCTTGAGGTCATCCATGAAGATTATATGATCACGGCCAGAGCGAAGGGACTCGGAAAACAGACGATTCTCATGAAGCATGCGGTCCGCAATGCCATTATTCCGATCATCACCGTCATTGGTCTTCAATTCGGGGGTATGATGGGCGGCTCGGCCGTTACGGAAAAAGTGTTCAACATTAGCGGTATCGGGAGCTACATCGTGGACAAGCAATTCATCCCTGATATACCGGCCATCATGGGCGGCGTCGTTTATACCGCCATCACCATATCGCTGGTGAACGTCATTATCGATATCTTGTACGCGTTCTTCGATCCACGGATCCGATCCAAGATGAAACAATACTAAAGCAGGTGTACTCATGATCAAGAAGCTACAATCTAAGCAAGGCACTGCACACCAGCTGAAATCATCACCGGAGTACCGTCAAGCCAGCTTCACATGGGTTATATCATTGACTCTGTCCGTGATCCTGCTGCTGAACAGCTTTGATTTCGCTGGAGGCGCCTTGAAGCCTTGGGTATTTACCGCCTTTGCTGCGTATGCCCTATTTACGATCGTTCAGATGATTATTACGCTCCTGATCCGGCGGGACCTTCTTCGGACCGGGGACATCAGGCGATCAACCCGATTGCTCGGATACATCCAGCTGCTAAGCATCATAACCGGGAATCTGTTTACCGTTACGTTCGGTTTTAACCTCGTCAAACAGCAGAAGCCTCCCGAGTACACCATTGCGGTGTACATGCTGCTAACCCAGCTCTATGTCATCGCTATCTCGGCGCTCAATTTGTTCAAGCCTTATGTATCGAACACTTTTCTACCGGCGATGTTCATCCTCGTCGTGGTTGCAATCCTTCAACTGATCGCACTGCTTTTGGTTGCTAAGTTCGTTACGAGCCACTATGCGCATCCGAAGCTTGTGTGGCTCGCGCTGCCGATTATTGTTACAGCGGCAACCGGCAACATTTTTGCACTGGTGCTCGGGATTAACCTGCTGGCAAAAATCCGCAAGAATGGCAATCCGGCGATGACGCGCTGGAGCGACGTATGGATCAAGCTGACTGCCAACTCGACGGCGATGGCCGGTTTGTTCTTTGTCATCTTTCTGTTCTGCCTGTCGGTATGCAGCGTATTCACCTTTGATTACAGCGTCGCGATCGACAACAATTACAGCGCGATCCTGCTGCCGCCTAGTCTGGAGTATCCGTTCGGCACCGACAATTTCGGGCGGGACTTATTCTCCCGGATCGTGTTCGGCGCACGAATCTCGCTGATCGTCGGATTCGCATCCACCCTCATCCCGGTGATTATCGGCGGGATCCTTGGAGCCATATCCGGCTATTACGGCCGTCAGACGGACAACATCATCATGCGGCTGCTTGACGTGCTGTATGCGATACCGGGCATCCTGCTCGCCATCGCGATCATCGCGGCATTCGGCGCGAATACGGTCAACCTTATTCTTGCGCTTAGCGTAGGGGCCATCCCGACGTATGCCCGAACGATGCGGGCGAATGTCATGCTTGTTTCCACATACGAATACGTGGATGCGGCCAGAGCCTTCGGCTCCAGCAATTTTTCGATTATTTTCAAGCATATCGTTCCGAATTCCCTTGCGCCTATGATCGTCAAATCGACGTTGACCATCGGTGCGGCGGTCATCTCGACAAGCAGTTTGAGTTACCTGGGCCTTGGGGTAGAGCCTCATATTCCGGAATGGGGAAATATCCTCAAAATCGGAAGCACGTATCTGGAGACCAACTCCTACCTGGCGATTTATCCGGGTCTTGCCATCATTGCCCTCGTGCTGTCCTTCAACTTTTTGGGGGACGGACTGCGGGATGCGCTCGATCCGAAGCTGGACTAGCCTGACGGCCTTAGCAGTACCCAATTAACGGTTTCAAACAAATTTATATATACATCACTCAGGAGGGAATCACCATGAAAAAGAGTTCCTTGCTGTTGCTGTTCCTCTCGCTCGTCATCGTACTGGCAGGATGCAACGTAAAAACCAAAGAGGACGCACAGCAGCAAAACCAACAAGAACCAACGGATTCGTCCACGGACGCTTCGGCGGTGACGATTGAGCTGCTCGGTATGAGCTCTAACGAATCCGATGTCAATATCATCCGTGACCAGCTGACCAAAAACGGCTTCAACGTGAAGCTGAATCTTCAGCCTGATTACGGCAGCTTCAAAGCCCAGCAGGATGCCGGCAACTACGATGTCGCGCTGTCCAGCTGGACGACGGTTACCGGTAACCCGGACTATGCCGTTCGTTCCTTGTTCAAAACCGGCGGCGACTACAGCATTATGTCCGATGAAGAAGTGGACAAGCTGATTGACGAAGCCGCTACCCAAACGCCGGAAGAGGCTGTTGCCACTTATAAAAAGCTCGAGGATCGCCTCGTGACGGAAAAAGCCTACATTGCGCCGCTTTACATCTCTCTGAAGAGCCAGGCGTTCAACAAGGACGTTCTTGACGAGAACTCCGTCCGTCTGTCGAAATCCCGCTCCCTGCCATGGGAAGCCGTTGATTTCAAAGACCAGTCGAAGCGCGCAACGCAGCCGCTTATTTTGTCCCAATCGATTTCCGAATTGACTTCCCTTGACCCGATCAAAGGAAACGACGGTTCCATCAACATCATCAACACCAACATGAACGTCCGTCTGATCAACCTGACCGATGACGACAAAATCACGTCCGAAGGCTCTCTGTCTTATAATCATGCCATTGCGGAAGGCAACTCGGAGTACTATTTCATTCTTCGCGACGATATCAACTTCGCCAAAATCACGGATAAAAAAGCCGTTGACTCCGGCGAGCGCGTTGGTGCAGACGATGTCATCTTCTCGATGAATCGTGCGAAGGACAAAAACTCCGTGCCGGATCACCGTACCTACACCCTTCACGAGCACATCAATACCGTTGAAGCGGTCACGGATCTGAGCGTACTGGAGAACACGAAGGTGTCCGGTGGCGGCGAAAGCGTGAAAGAAGCGCTGGAGAAAGGCCTCGACACCAAAATCACTTCCCTGGTCAGCGACAAAAACCAGGCCAGCACCAAGGACGGTAAATACCAGGTCATCAAATTGACGACCACTGAGCCGTTCCCGCAAGTTCTGAACTACCTGGCTCACCAATCCGCAGGGATCGTGTCAAAGAAACAAGTTGAATCCATCAACACCTATGATGTCGAGAAATTCGATGTGAACAAAGACATTCCTTACGGTGACCAAAACACGGTAACGGAAGGCGACAAATACAACAATACGCTGTTTGCAAGCGGTCCTTACATCTTGTCCTACAAGAACGATTACGAGGCCATCTTCTACAAAAACCCTGGTTACATGAAGGGTACGGAGCATGAGCCGAAAATCGAGCAAGTGAAAGTCCGCTTCATCAAGGACGCCGACAGCACGCTCTCCGCGCTGCGCAGCGGCGAGATTCACCTCTACTACGGCGTGCCTGAAACGAAGTACGACGTTGTGAAGGGCGACAGCAAGCTGAAGCTGCAAACCATTGAGAGCAACGCGGTATCTTACCTGCTCTTCAATACGAAGAATCGCGATGTGGCAAGCAGCGAAGATCTGAGAAGAGCGGTGCTCTACTCGATCAACCAGGATGAAATCCTTGCTTACTACAACAATAACAAAATCAAAGCCTACTCCACCGTGAGCCCGATCGTCAAAACCGGCAACGAGCTCGTAGCGGACCCGGCGAAGGTGAAGGAATACTTGGCTGCTTATAAGGCGAGCAAGTAATTTTAAAGTGGGAAGGACGACACTAGCTGTTGCTGGTGTCGTCTTTTTTGTGCTGGGGGTTAGGAGGGGGATTGTTGTTAGCATTGCTTCGCATGCTTTTACCTTGCAGGCATCGCTCTGCACGACTGCACCGTTACTAATGCGGATGTTTCTCAAAGTATTGCATCGCTCCGCATGCGGATGTTCCCTCCGATCCCTCTTGTCCCCAGATTTCCTTGAACTAGTTATAGCCATCGTAGAAATCCGGAGACAAAGGGGCACGCTGCGCTTCTCCTGGAACATTCCGCCTGCTCCGCTGAAGCTTCTCCTGCAACTTTCCGCCTGCTGCGCCGAGGCTATTCAGGGATCCCGAGAGAGCACTGCTGCGTTGCTCTGCCCGCAGAAGGTGCTAATCCCTTTCCCCACTTCCAGCAATGGATCGTAAGAACGCAAAGGCTACTCTCCCCCTTCCTATAGGGGAAGAGGAATAAAATCGTTGAGAAGTTAGTCATCTCAATAATTAGTAGGCACTTTTTTCAGCAAGGATGTTTGTGGGACCTTCTCCATGTGTAAATACAGGTTAGCCTCGCATATAGCGAGACGACTCTGTCAGAAGATAGCCGGCTCCATGGTAGCTCATTTCCATGAGGGCTGTTCCATTGGAGTTTGCTGAAATGCTCTGTAAATACTGCACTGATTCCTTCCCTAGCTCTCGATAAAAGTGCGAGAGTAGGCAATATTGTGGAGGCATCAGCTCGGCCAGTCTCTTTTTATTAATACCTGCCAAGGAGAATCCCCTATGAAAAAATCAACCCTGATCGTTATCTGCATCATTATTGCATTGTACCTGCTGAGTATAATCAGTTACTTCTTCGTAGAATCATATTGACCCTGAAGCATGGAGCTTCACAAACGTTGGTTGCAGACAAAAATGCAGCACTAGAAGTCTTTTGCCCTTCCCCTAACCCATCACTTTTTCGACATGAACCGGCAGTCCGACTCGAAGATTGTGATCTTCTTCCTCAATTTCCCGGGTAATGGTATAAAAACAGACCGATTCAAATTTGATATCGCTCTGTTTTTGCACAGGAAAGCAAAACGTTTATACCTTCTTAAAAGACTACTCCAATCCATTAGCACTTAGGCTATTACTGAAGACAACTTGAAAGTGGCCACTCGAACATTGATGGCCTAACCTTTGACGTCCTTAGCGAACAGGTCCAAGACCCATGACGGAAAGTTAGTCTCCGACTAGGAGATGTCCGTTACCGGATTAAATGAATATACCTACCCGCTGGCTAATGAGTTCGATCAAAAACTTGG
Source organism: Paenibacillus lactis (assembly GCF_017873605.1). GTDB lineage: Bacteria > Bacillota > Bacilli > Paenibacillales > Paenibacillaceae > Paenibacillus_AQ > Paenibacillus_AQ lactis. Next base: position 92,307 of record NZ_JAGGKI010000015.1, on the reverse strand, counting down.
CTGCTTAAACCCATAAAAGCCGCAGTTATGCGGCTCTGCTGTCATATCTTATTGTCGTAGTTTTGTTCTGATATCCCCCCCTTCACCAATAGATTTTCTTGGATTTGAAAATCTATTGGTGATACGAAGGGGTAGCCGTCCGTGATATTTACCATCCTTTAAGATAAGCGGCTCTTCGATGGCTGCAGCGCCCACGAGCAGATATTTAATGCAGCATAGGCAAGGGGGAGGATAAAATTAAACCCGTAATCCCCATAGTCGTTGGCAAATGCATGCGATAATGCCGCACCCGTCATTAAAAAGAAGATACCGGCATGAGCCCATTCTTTAAGTCGCGGTAAACCTGGCACGACGAGCGCAATCGCTCCAAGCACTTTCCAAATCCCGAGAATGGTCATTACGTATAATGGGTACCCCAGCTTCGTCACTAATTCGACATTTCCTCCTAATTGCATCAGCTGGCCGATACCACTTAACGTAATAGCTGCTGCGAGTAGGATGGTGACCGACCAATAAGCAACCTTCCTTCCACGGGGTTGGGTATTACCTTTCATTGTTGTTTCCGCACTGATCAGCTTACTCATTTCGATTCCTCCTCATAGCTATATTCTCTCTTGATTACAAAAAACGAGCCACGAATCGTACCAGCTAATTTTGATTTTTGCCTTGCAAATTTAAACTTCCCTTCCAGCTCCTCGGGTACCTCCATCCCCTCAGAAAGCTTAAAACCAACGGCACGCTTCTTAGGATCATCAACCGTATACATGACATTGAGCGCAAGCCCATCCTCATAAAAAACATAGGTAAATTGGATATTTTCCACTTGGAACCGCGATGTTTCCAATGGTTTGGCCGCAATCTCTATATCACGTTCCTTTTTCAAAATGCGGTTCACGTAATCCAGGGCCTCTTGGCTCTCGCTGGCGGGTACAACCGTAAATTCATGCTTATATTTGTTCATAAAATAACGGGCTTCATTGGCTCGTAAACCAGCGAGTGCTTCGGCTACGGGTGAAGATTCTAAACCGGCGGTGGATACATTTTTGAAATCAACGATATGGGACATGTTCATCTCTCCTCAAAGTTTTGTGAGTGTTACTACTTCGAACTACTTCGAGCAAAACTCGCATCGAAAGCGTAGACTTAGTTTTGTGTGAGGTACTTCTTGAATCGACTTCGAGCAAAACTCGCATCGAAAGCGTAAACTTAGTTTTGTGAGCGTTACTACTTCGAACTACTTCGAGCAAAACTCGCATCGAAAGCGTAGACTTAGTTTTGTGTGAGGCACTTCTTTGAACCGACTTCGAGCAAAACTCGCATCGAAAGCATTACTTCCTAACAACAGGAATCCACATTTCACCAAATACCAATCCGTTTCGCTCCCCCATCTCAACCGTGGCGTTCGGTCCGCCAACATAGGCGATATCCTTTGCCTCCGGCAAGACTTGCCCGAAAGCAATGCCAGTTAGCATATGATTCAACTCATCTGCCGTCTTCCCTTCCCCTTTTACAACGAGATATTCCCCTTTAGGAAATTGAATGACCCGGGTTGCTTCGGGTAGAGCTTCATCGGTCATGACGCCAGCATAATACATCATCTTGTTATTCACCGCTTCGTTCACGGCAAACAAGTATTCATTCGCGGCTGCCGCCTTTAATGCATCCAGCCTTCCGTCCTGCTGTACTTCCTCCCAGAAATCTGCCTTTTCCTTGTTGATACCGGCATAATCCGTATAATCGCTTTGAAGCTCGGTTCCGATCCCTACTACGATAAAGCTGTCCTTTTCCGCAATACTGTAGTTTGCCATTTTTAATCCCTTCCTTTTCTTTAGCTTCGCTTGAATTGTCTTATCGCTTTTGTTGACTTTATAATAACTTTTAATCATGTCAAAAAGTGATACTGTTTAGGGGGCCGATGGAAAAAGTTGTGGGTGGAATGATTCCCCCGCCTGGAACATTGAAAAACGAAAAAGGACATTACATAGTTGTCGCTAAACATGTAATGTCCTTCCATTCTTCGTATTCAACTACACAGATATCATTTTGGTTGCAACTGATTGTTGAAATGCCTGATCATGCTCCACCATAATCATGGTGGGATTAAATTGTTGAATTAGTTCTTCAAGCTGCATGCGCGAATACAGATCAATAAAATTTAACGGTTCATCCCAAATGTAGACATGAGCCCGTTCACACAAACTTTTGGCTATAAGAAGCTTTTTCTTCTGCCCGCCGGAATAATGGGAGATATCCTTCTCAAATTGGATTCGGTCAAAGTCCATCTTGCGTAAGATGGATTTAAACAAGGATTCATCAATCTCATGTTCTTCTATAAAGTCCGATAACTGCCCCTTTAGATGAGAAGTATCCTGTTCGACATAGGAAATGATAAGTCCAGACCCCCGTTTGATTGAGCCTGTATGCTGTATCTCATTCCCCAATATTAGTTTGAGGATACTGCTTTTGCCGCTTCCATTCTTTCCATCAAGTATGATGCGATCACCTTGTTCAACCGTGAAGCTAACGGGTTTATTGACGATTTGATCATCGTACATCACTGACAAGTCAGCCAAAACGATCAATTCTTTTGACTGAAATTCCAATGGTTCTAATTTTAACGGCTCGGTTTTCTCCACATTTTTTAGCAGCTTGGACTTTTCCTCAATCGCCTTTTGCTGCCTTGACTCAATGCTCTTTGCCCTCTTCATCATCTTCGCCGCTTTATGGCCTACAAAACCCTTGTCGAGTTTAGAACCCGAATTCGTTGTCCCGTTTTTGGAGGCTTCCACTTGGTTAGACCAATTTGCTGAACGCTTCGAAGACTCCTTTAACCGCCCGATGTCCTTTTGCAGACGCTGATTGATTACCTCTTCGTGTTCCTGCTGCCTATCAAAATTTAACTTCCATGAAGAATAGTTGCCGCTTTGAACCTCGATATTCGCTCGATTGATCGACAAGATGTGGTCAACGCATCCGTCTAAGAAGCTTCGATCGTGCGAGATTAGAATAAACCCTTTTTTCTTCCTTAAATAATCAGAGACAACCTTTCGTCCATCGGTGTCTAAATGATTCGTTGGCTCATCAATCAATAAAAATTGGCCTTCATTCAAAAATAGTCCCGCCAGCAATACCTTGGTTTGTTCTCCATTGGATAAGGTTTTGAACGGTCGGTACATGACCTCGGCATCCACTTTCAGATAGGATATTTCACGAAGAAACTCCCAATCCTCTGCTTGGGGACAAATTTCTTCAAGAACTTCATAAGTTAACTTGTTAGGATCCGAAACGGGATAAGGAAAATAATTAAATTCGACCGAAGAAAGGATGTTCCCGCTATACTCATACTTCCCTAATAACAGCTGAAAGAACGTTGTTTTGCCCCGCCCATTTCTTCCAATAAAGCCAAGCTTCCAATTGGTATCGATTTGAAAGTTTACCCCTTCGAAAATATGGTCAAAGCTGCCTGGATAAGAAAACGTTAAGTCTTGAACTTTTATCATTGACATGAAAAATTCCTCCTTTGTATATCGCACTTCTTTCTGTATACAAAGTCGGTAAATCCATCTATTTTCATACTCCGCATAAGTTTGATGGATATTAACGACTTATACGGAGTATTACATGCGTAACGATCGTGTCCGAACTACTCATTTCTCTCTCCCCTTTATATTTAGATTTTAAAAACATCACAGCTCACCCTATGAGAGAATAAAAAATCCTCCCAAATGGATATGGAAGGATTAGCCGTTAATTTTCATAAATAAGTTTGTAGTTTGCCATTACATTCATGACATGTACACTGATTTATAGAAATGGATAGACTAACCCTATATTTTGTATTTGGAAGTTATTCAACTCAAATAAAAATATAGATTAGTTAACCATCGTCCATCCATCAGTCCTCTCATCATTATGTTCTTATATTAACAATTATTTTTGAGGAATACAATCATCCTTTCCCCTCAATAAATGTATGGTTGTCACCTTACATCTTTTCAACGATTGTATGGTGATGTTTTTAAGTTTCGTTTACCCTCGTTAGGAAAAGGCATCCCTGCATCGATTAAGCAGCTCATCCAACCTTTTGTCTCTTGATTCACGTGCATTTCTGCCTTGTCTTTTTACTGCCGTAATCGCCTCCTCGTTGGACATTCCTCGACAGCTTACGAGCCAGGCAGCAAGAACATGACCTGTCCGGCCTACTCCACCTGAGCAGTGAACGACCGTTTTCGCTTGCAGCCGCTCTGACTCCGCTAAAAATGGTAAAATACGATAAATAAGTTGGTCCTCTTCTACCAGCTGGAAATCTTCAACGGGAACCCAAAGCACATTATCTTTACCAAACTCCTGGTGGTAACTTCGAAGCAGATCCTCATAAGCGGCTAATTGACGTGGGGGTAATAAACAAATGACGCGTATTATGCCTTGTATCCGCATAAATGCAATCCACCTTTGCAATAGCACGGAGGAAACACGCGCGAAGGGAAATCCAGGGCGGCGCGCTCCAAAAACGAAATGTTCCCCTTCATAAGCAGCGGTGAACCCATGTTTAGGATTACTTATCCACTCCGCAAGCTTCATCATGAATTTATTCATATGAACGCCATCTCCTTTTTTTGTTTTAGAAGTTGGACAGTCATATATCATATTCGAGCTCTAAGACAAAGACCCCTTTTCGGGGTCTTTGTCATTTTGATGTTCAGAACACATGCATTTACCTGATCCCAATGCTTCTATGAGCATCTCCTGGCTCAGGTCCATTGGTTTTTCCCATTTTTTAGAGAAATATTACCGTAACCTTTTTCCAAAGAAAGCGTTTTATATTGCACGGGGAAATAGCATAACCCAGAAACATTTGGTTCTGCTGTTTTCATTAAGCGGATTCTTCAGTGATACGCTGGGTTAAGAAAGGAGGATAACAAAAGCATCAGCCCTAGAATCCGCAAAAATTAAACAGATGGGAGGAAATCCGGTGAATACTAAATCAAAAGTAATGCACGCCTTAGTTTTCCTAATCGTTCTATCTTTTACGTTAGGTTCTTATGCTTTTGCTTACAACAACAAAGACAACATGTGCGGCAAATGGAGTTCTCCCGGAAGCATTAAATATAAATTTATCGGGGACACGCCAAGTGATTACAGAAACATTTTTGCCACTGCTGTCGTTGGGTGGAATGATACACCAACCAAAGTTGGTCTGTCACATGATTATTCTTTACTTACTGCAAATATTTTCGGCATATATAACGAAGAAGGATCGAATATGGGTAGAGCCCATCTATACTGTAAACCTTTTACCTCAGAAGCTAGCAGCGGCGATGCAGGTCTAAACAACTTGTGGTTCTATAATTACTCCGGACCGCTAAACAAAACGAATTTGCAGATTAATACCGCACTGCATGAAATCGGACACTTTATCGGTCTAGGGCACTCTACGGTTTCCCCAACAGTGATGTGGGCAACAGGACTTTATACCGATACTAAACCACTACAAGATGACATTAACGGTGCTAATGCCATGTATCCTTAATCAATGGAAGGGAGGGAATATAATTGGTTAATAGAATAAAGAGTTACGCTCTAACGATTTTGGCGGCTTTTGTAGCTGCTACTCTGGTTTACTTTGTTTATGCACAGGTTAGCGGATCGTCGAATGGAGAAGTAAGAAGAGCCACGGCAAATAACATCGATCTAGCAATTGAAACCTCCCCGGTTGTAGTTATTGGGAAGATTATCGATGATAAGAGAACAACCCGAAACCTTAGACGGGATTCGGTCGATCCGACGAAAGAAGACCAGAACGTCAGTGTTCCAGGAACGGATTATGCTGTTGAGGTAACCAAAGTTTTAAAGGGGGATGTCACACCGAATAGCAAAATTCATGTCGCTGTTCCTGGAGGAAACTACAAAGGAGAATCCACTCCCTTACAGGCTACTTTAACAAAGAATGGTGAGTATATCTTTGCATTAGCTCCTTCACCGTCAGGTCCTTCAAGTTATTACGGTATGATTGAACCATATATTTTTCAATTGAAAAACAATAGGGTTGTCGCAATTACCAATGACGATACTATCAAAGCGGATTTTCAGGAAGTGAACCTGACTGAAGCAGAGCTCACTCAGAAATTCAATAAATAAACTTACACCCACCAATCTCTCCGTCACGGTAATTACCAAAAGAAGTTCTGTATAAAAACAAAACCGCTCCTCTCGCCTATATGGCTGGAGAAGCGGTTATCCCTCACCCTAACTGTTGATCGCTGTCAACTAATATGCACTACGAACGAGGCTGCTAATGAATCATCCGTATAATCCGTGCGAATGAATTTAATTCTGGTAGCGGTAAAGAAGGTAGCTGACTATACCGACACGACCGCCGCCGGATCGATGCAGTCCGCCATTGATCGGACCTCGACCTGCCCCGGGCGGCCCGTGACGAACGGCGTTTCGCCGGCAGCATTTCTGCGGTTAAAGGATACCGTCACCGGAATGCCCGGAATCAGGTCGAAGAAGTTGTCGCTGTAGAAGCCTTCCTCCTCCTGGGACAGCCACACATGACGGGCCAGCACGTCACTCTCCAGCACGAACGCGGTACCCCCGCTGCCATCAACCTCGCTTACGCGAATGTTCGGGCGTTGAAGGCGGAGCGCCTTGTCATTCACGAAGTAATGGGTTTTGCTGTCGAGCACGTCATCCTCCTGAAGCAGCTGCGCCAGCAGCACTACCCGGGACGGGTCATGGCCTTGCAGAAGCCCGTCTTCTGCCGCCCGGAACGCCACAAAGGATGCCTGCGCCTCCGCATCGACCGGATGTTCGGAAGCGTACAGCTCCTTACCGTCAAAATCGAACAGCTGGACGCGCAGCGTTCCGCGAACCGGTTCGTTCACGTCGGAGACGAGATGAACGCGGACCTCCTGTTCCCTGGAATCAACCGACAGGCTGACGTCCCGGAAGCTGCGCTTAGCCACGTACTGCAGCGCCTTCCATCTTCCGAGGTAGTCCATGCCTGCCCAGGAAGCGACCGGCCAGCAGTCGTTCATCTGCCAATACAGGGTACCCATGCAGTACGGTTTGTTGCGGCGATGGGCCTCGATTGCCATTTTCATTGCTTCGCCCTGTTGAATCTGGCTCATATGCAGGAATGCTTCAAAATCCTTCGGCTCATGATAATACTGCTCCATGTAGCTCTTGATGAGCCTGTTGCCCGCCCCATTCTTCTGGTGCGCCAGCATGACCTTCGATTCCAGCTCCATGTCGCTTTCCTCTGCATAGGTGCGGACCGTCTTCGGCTCCGGGAACGACTGGAAGCCGTACTCGCTCATAAAGCGTCCTACATACACGTTGTAATTATCGAACGGTTCAGTGTTATGCCAAACGCCCCAGTAGTGAATGTCACCGCTTGTCGTGGATGGATTGGCATGCTGATCCTTGTCACCGCTCAGCGATACGAGCGGCGACGACGGCCAATATTCCGCGCCGGGCGCATAGCTTGCGACCGCTTCCGGCAAAATCCGGTGGAAAATGGCCTCATAGTCGGCCCAAATCCGCTCTCGCTGCTCATGCGTATAATCCTTCTTCCATCCCCATCCGGCGTTCTCGTCATAGTGGGCCCAAGCAGAGTCAATTTCATTATTGCCGCACCAGAGCACGATGCTCGGATGATTCCGCAGCCGGACGATATTCTCCTCCGCTTCCAGCCGTACGTTTTCCAAAAACGCCTCATCCCCGGGATACATGCTGCAAGCAAACATGAAATCCTGCCATACCATCAAGCCGTACTCATCGCACAGGTCATAGAATACCTTCTCTTCATAAATGCCGCCGCCCCAAATGCGCAGCATATTCATATTGGACTCCGCAGCGGACGCAATCTCGTGACGATAACGCTCAGCGGTCACTTCCGTAATAAAGCTGTCGTTCGGGATATGGTTTGCACCCTTGGCGAAAACCGGCGTGCCGTTCAGCTCAATATAGAACGATGTGCCTCTCTCGTCCTTGTCCCGTACGAGCCGGACGCTGCGCAGTCCGGTTCTCACCCGGTACGACGCTGCAGTGTGCTGATCCCGGACGAGCTCCACTTGAAAATCATACAGATGCGCTTCGCCCAATCCCCGGCACCACCACAGCTTTGGCTCGGCAATGGCCAATTCCAGCTCGACGGTGTTGCTGCCCTCCGCCAATTGGACCTCCTTCTCCCATACCTGTCCGGCTGCCGACACGCGCAGCTTGCCCTGCCACGCCTGCTCGGCCTCAATGGATGCCACAGCCGTCAATTGTGCCGATACGGCCGTAATTTCATCCTGGCGGATGAACACATCATCCAGACGCACCTCCGACCAGGCTTCGATGCGGGCCTCCCGCCAGATTCCGCTCGTGACGAACCGTGGACCCCAATCCCAGCCGTAATGGTACGGCGCCTTCCGCGCAAAGATGCTGACCTTCCGGTCGCCCAGTCCCCCAAGCTCGGACTGATCATTGCTCGCCGGCAGCGGGTATCCCAGCTTCTCCAGCTTCGGCAAATCCTCCTGGATCGGCGAGCGGAACCGGATGCGGATGGCGTTGCCGTCCGCCTTGACGAGTGATTTTACGTCGACGCGCCATGAGCGGAACATATTATCCGCTTCCAGCACCTTCACCCCGTTGAAGTACACATCCGCATATGTATCCAAGCCCTCGAATACCAGCTCAACCTTGGCTTGAGACTGTAGCTGCGGATCGATTTCAACCACCGTTTCGTACTCCCAATCCTTCTTGTCAATCCACTGCAGATCATGCTCATTCGTTCCGTAGAACGGATCCGGGATCTTGCCGTTTCTCAGCAGATCTGTGTGAACGCAGCCCGGCACTTGGGCTGGAAGCCACTCCGTCTCGTCGCTAGCCTTAAAATTCCACTTCGTTAATGTCAGAATGTTTTTATTCATGGTAGTCACCTTGCCCTATTTTTATATTTTGTATGGAACTCATCGTTTAGCATGCGGCATGGCTTCGATCCAGCATCGTTTTCTCCACTCCGAAAAGACATTGCTGCACCATAACACACATAGATTCAAAATCCTTTTTTAGCATTCGATGGGCAGCGCCAAAATCGCCTCCGCCCAATCTTTCCCTAGTCCTTCAAATTCGGAAGCTCATCCAGCGTAACCGTAAAGGGATGCGCATAGGTCTTCACGAGCTGCTCCGCATCCGTATATTCTTCGGAATAGACACGCTCGTCTCCTTCCCCGGTGAAAACAAAACTTCCGTACCAGGTGCAGTTCCATGCCCAAGGGCAGTCATCCGCAAGCATCCGGTCTGGATCGGGGACGACCCCGTTCTCGGTCAACGCGATAATCTTCCTCGCAGCTGTATACGACTCCGCCATGCGGAATCGCTCCGCTTGGGAGCCGTAATCCTGAGCGGGCGGATAAATATCTTCGCCGATGATATCGACGTACGCATCCCCGGGATACCAGTCCTTATGCTGGCCGTTCCATACCCAGATCAGGTTGTTCAGCCCGTGAACATGGGTCATCCGCTCGTACATCAGCTTCCATAAAGCGATGCAGGGCTCCGGCCCTTTCGCTCCCCACCAGAACCATCCGCCCGACGCCTCATGCAGCGGCCTCCACAGCACCGGCACCCCTTCGTCCTGCAGCCGTTTCAGCTGATCGGAGATTGCATCGATATCGCGGATAAGCAGGCGGTATTCCTCCGAGTCCTGATCCGACATCGCCCGCTGAACGTCGAAGGTTGTGGCTTTCGTATAAAACCCGCTCCCCCATGTGCGGTCCGGCGGCAGATCAATCAGATCCTTCGGGGCATTCCAATGCCAGCAGAAGGTGACGATCCCGCCGCGGTTCCACCAATCGATTGCAAGATCGGTGTCGCGGCATTCAGCACCGCGTTCCACCCTGGACGGCGAGTAATTCATGAAGTCGAAGCCGCCAACCGCAGGGTACTTTCCCGTTACCCTGTGAATCATCTCGAATTCAGGCGTCGATACGACGCCGATCTGCTGTCCGGTCAGCATCCGCTTTCCGTAAATGCTGCACAAATAACGCATCAATCGCTTCGCGCCCTCGGAGGCCCTTGGATTAATCAACTCGGGCGCAACCTCGAATCGGGAAGTATTAGCTTTCGCCATTGTCTTCTCTCCTGACCTGTCGTTATGGGACAATTCTTGGCAGTAGCTACCGGCCCTCAATTATCCGCTTTCCGCGCACACCCTTAATTTCATGCCACTCTTTGCACAACATCACGCTTAGTCCACAAAGCCCATACCCCATGCTTTTCATGGGCAGCCTACTACTCCGGACGCTCCATCTTGCCGCGCTTAGCCTACGACCCGCATATGCTCCATCTTTCCTCGCCTAGCCTACAACCCCCGTACGCTCTACGCTCTCCACGAAATGGCGCTGCACGAACAGATACAGGGCGATGAGCGGCAAAATCGCCAGCAAAATGCCGGTATCCACCACCAAGGCCACATAGTTCGGATCCGCCTTGGCCGACGAGCCGAGCCCCATGATGGACGGCAGGAACTGATTCGCATCAGCGGGCAGCGAAGCGATCTTCAGCGGCATAAGCGCCCCTTCGCTCATGAAGAGCGAGGTATAGAACGTGTCGTTATACTGCCATACGAACGAAAACAGCGTGACGGTAATGAGCGGCGGAATCGCATTCGGCAGCATAATCGCGAAAAAGGTCTTGATCCCGCCCGCTCCGTCGATCAGCGCCGCCTCCTCGATCTCCTTCGGCAAGCCGCGGAAGAACTGGCGGAAAATATATACGAACAGCCCGGCTTTCAGCCCGGTCGCCGTAGCCGACGTAATGATGGACGGCCAGTAGCTGTTGAGCAGATTGATTCCTTCCTGGCCGCTGAACAGCCGGACCAGCCCGAGCACGTCAAAGCTTCGGAAGTGCAAATACATCGGCACCATCAGCGTGCTCATCGGTATCAGGATCGTCAGAACGACCAGCGCGAACAACAGATTGCTCCCCGGAAAGGTGAACCGTGCAAATCCATAGCCCGCAAGCGCCGTCGACATTGTCGTAAGCAGCATCGTAATAAACACATAGATCATCGTATTGAGCAGCAGCGGCCAATAATCAAGCAGGTCCAGCACGATTTTGAAATTATCCAGCGTGAAGTGTACCGGAATCATGTAAATCGTCGGGTTATAAATGTCCTGCTTATCCTTGAACGCAACCGAGAATTTGGAAATGATCGGATAAATAATGATAAAGGTGATGCCGATGATCAGCAGATAACGGAATACCGACCATAGGATCGGCAGCGTCTTGTTCCTGATCCGGTTCATGCGTGCCTGAACCGATTCTTTCGACGGGTCCCGAATAATTGCCATGCGTTGCTCCTCCCTTCCTCCTGTTCCTTGTTCCGATCGTAAATGTGACAGCCTTAGTTTTGGTAAAAGGTTCTTCTGGACACGATGATGCCCATGATGACCAGAAGCAGGCTCACCACGATCGTGTACAGCCAGGCCATCGCCGCGCTGAGTCCGAAATTTTGCGTCTTGAAGGCCGTCTCATAGATCGTTCGGGTTACCGTGCTGTCCGTAAACGAGTCGATGATGGTGTAGATCATGTTGGTCAGGATAAGCGGGCTCACCATCGGGAACGTAATTTTCCAGAATGATTCATAAGCGGTTGCGCCTTCGATCTTGGCCACTTCGTACATCGAGCTCGGCACGGCCTGCAGCGCGGCCAGGAAGATAAGAATCTGAACGCCGGAGCTGCTGATGATGTCGTAGATCCGCATGACGGCCTCGACGATGTAATCGGTGATCGTGATCGGGAATCCGGCTTCCGTCAAGATCCGCACCATGGAGAGCACGTTAAACTGTCCGGATGCCGTGCCGAGCTCCTCCGCCACGGACGCGTTTCCGACCAGGTTGATGAGCCCTGATGTTTCGGCAGCAGAAATCGCTCCGGAGGCCAGAATGACCGGCAGGAAGAAGATCGCCCTTGCCAGCGCCCGGCCCCTGAATTTCTGATTGAGCAGGACTGCGGAGAACAGGCTGAAGAACAGGATTAAAGGCACATCCACGACCGTCCCCAGAATGGATTCCGTCAAAATCCGGTTGAAGTTAGCGTCCACGAACAGCGCATCCTTGAAGTTCTGCCAGCCGACAGCCTCCAGCTCATACCCTCCCGGGGAAATGACCAGCTTGCTGAAGCTGAATAGAATGGACTGAAGCAGCGGCCCGGCGAACAGAAAGACAAAGCCGATGAGCCATGGTGCAATGAACAGCAGGCCGAGCATGGATCTTTTTTGCGTTAAGGACAGTCTTAATTTCATGCCCGGTCACCACCTACTGCATAGGATTGCGGCTCCACCGTAATGCCGCGAACCGAGGCCGGCTTGTCGGTATAATTGATCAGAATCGACATGCCGCTCTCATACTTCACTTCGACCACGCCATCCGCATGCTGCGTGTGCTCGACCATCCGCTCGGTTCGGACCGGAGCGAGCACCTCGTTCAGCTCGTTGTACAGGGCAACGGCCTCCTCGTACCAATCCCGGTAATCGGCTGCATACATCTCGTCGAACCGCGTGTATTTCAGCTCCGAGCTCTGCTCGTAGGACCACAGATAGCGAGGAGCCGAGCCCATCTCCAGCGACTGGAGCAGCTGCTTGCGGGGATTCTGCTCGTTGCCGATATTGAACGCGCCCGCCGCATAATCGATGTAGCCGTGAATGACCATCTGGTAAAAGGGCACCTCGGCATCGGTAAGGCCAAATTTGCTGCTTGCCGCCGGAACATCGATCAGATGCTTCGCGTACGGCCAGCTGTATGCATTGCCGCCCGATACCATCAGATCCGGGCTCGCCTCCCGCAGCCGCTCCAGCTGATCTTGGGCGATCAGCTTGGCCGTCTCCCGGAATACGACCCGCTGTACCCGGTAGTCGGAGCTCAGAACATCGCCCAGATCCCGCAAGGATAATGAAGCGATGCCGTAACGGCCGTAGGAATCCGCAAACCGGCTCACGTAATGCGGAAGCTTCGCCGGGGACATAAGATAGTAGGTGCCGTAATACGAATCCATCCGGTTCATGTTGCGGTCGTAAGGATGCAGCTCCGCCGTTTCCCTGGTGACGAACCTGGCGGCATCCGATGCCGGCGTAAAGGAACCATCGTCCCGGTAAACATGCTGGAACGCAACATCCGGGTACAATCCGCCGCCTGCGGCCTGCAGCTCCGCCGCCAGCTCCTTCAGCTCCGAGACGCTGCCGACGGCCCCGTCCGTCTTGGCGTTGACCGGCGGCTTATGATGAACGCCTTTGCCGAACCAGCCGAGATAGCGCATGCGCAAATTCGATACCCCATCCTTCATAAGCTTACCGGCAATTTCCCCTGCCTGGTCAAATGTCGTCATGGAGACGACGGCATGATACGGCACGCCGAGGAAGGATCGCTGCTTATCCACGCTGCCGAGCATGTCGAGATAGAACGGAAGCGAATCGCTTTCCGCCAGCGGCGTCAGTTTGTTTTCCTTAACCAGCCGCTGCTGGTATAAGCGAGCCATTCCCGAGTAAGTCGCATCCCCGCCGGATAAGAAGCTGTACCTGACGGAGAGATGGCCGTCGTACATTTTGTCGCTCAGCAGCTGGATTTCCTGAACCGTGCTTCCGGTGTACAGCTCCAGCATATCCTCGCCCCGGACGGCAAAGCTGCTGAACACATGATTGTACGAGTTCTGCTTGCCGCTGATATCGGCCGACACGCTCGCGACGGCATCCCCTTCCTCAATGATGGCAAGCCATGCGCCGTCTCCGCTCTTCATTCCGAATACGGGCATGCGGGCCGGATCGGCAACCTGTCCCCGGCTTTCGCTGTTATGGTTCGGATCGGTGCCGTATATCCGCTGCACGTATTGCTCTTCCTTCACCTTGCCGTTATTCAGCATAATCAGGCTGCCGCTGCCGTCCGGAACGAGCATATACCCCTGCTCCTTCGTACCAGCCGCCCCGAAATAGCGGAGGAGCTCCAGGCTGCGCAGCCGGTAGGTCTCGCTTTCGGTTACCTGGCCAAGCGGCACCGACACCATCAGGGAATCCTCGTCGAGGCGATATTCGATCGGAATGGTGAACCGCGGCTTTGAATCTGCGCTTGCCGCCTCCCCACCCCCGGACGCATTGTCGATGGCCAGATCATCTGCGGTGTATCCGGCCTGCTCGAACGCCCCCAGCATTTTTTTCAGGACCAGCTCTTTCTTGATCTGTTCGTCCAGGCGCTCCAGCACGGCGGGGTTATCCTTCATCGGGTAGTAGCGGGCCTGCACGTATTTAGCCAACGTGGCATCCAGCTTGCTGAGCACTTTCTCCTGCAGCCGATCGGGCGTAATATATTTCGGCAGGGCATCGATGCCCAGCGACACATCGCCCAGAGTGTATGTAACCCTGATGCCGTTCTCAATGCTTTCGGCTTGGAAATTCCCGTTCGTTACGCTCCATGTGTAGTTCGGATACGTTTCGAGCGTGCCGATCGAATCGCGGAACGTCACCGTCAGCTGCGAGGACAGAGCCTCCTTCTCGAACGGCGATGCGATCGGATCCTCCGCCCGGTCCGCCGGGTTGCTGTACCATATGCGGCCGCTTCGTTTGTCCCGAATCGCGATTTCGGTCGTCTCCGGATGGTAGTACAGGCCAAGCCCGGCCGTCTCTGCGACCAGGCTCATGCCTGGTACGCCCTCGGTCCGGTCCGGCAGAACGGTAAGCTCCTTCCCCGGCGCCGGCTCCGAGGCTCCTGCAGCATAAGCAGCAACGTCCACCGCCGGCGCGCCCCGGTTCGCGCCGATCAGAAAGCCCGTTGCAATGCCGGCGATGACGACACATGCAAGCACCGTGTAGAGCCATTTTCTTGATTTCACGGCTTAAGGCCTCCTTTACTGTCTAAATATGATCTCGCGGTAGACGTTCACGAGGAACGTGTAGATCTGCTGCATCATGCTGAAGACAAGCGTTCCAAGAAACACGATGATAAGCATCACGATGACGCTGAGGAACATCGTCAGAACGGTCTTGCCCGCCGAGTATTGATGGATCGTCATGGATCCGACGAAGAGCAGCCCGATGAACCAGATCGTCGCGACCATGGTGAGGAGATAATAGAACACGGTCTCCTCCTGAACCATGAACCGGCTTGCAAGCGTCATCGGCGGGTTAATCAGCACCATCGGAATGAGCGCATAGGCGCTGGCGAGCACGATTTCCTTGAACTTTCCCTCCCCGCCCATCAGCGTGGTCACCGACCAATTTGACACGCACCATAGAAAGAACGGGAGCACGATATACAGCAGCTCATCGAAGCTGTTGAGCCTCCGGGGATCGTTGAAGTTTACGAGGAACCCGGCATACTGCCGCTGCACGATGCTCGCGATGACGACAAGGGCCAGCACGGAGAACGCCACGCCGAGTCGTCCGCGGTTCTCATACTTCAGATCCCAGTATCCGTCAAAGGGATGAACGATCAAATGCAGAGGGAATTTAAAATACTCCTGCCTCATGCCTCCTTCACCCTCCTCTTGTTTCGATGTCGAACCGTCCGATATACGGCATACAGCAGCACGGCGCCTGTCGCTGCCGACAAGAAGGTGCCGAAATGCTCCTTCATTACTTCACGGCGGTATCGTTTGAAGGCGACGGAGTAATTTTTGCGGTCCATCCCCATCTCGAAGTAATGCAGGGCTTCCTTGTTCTCCCCCTTCATAAGCTTCGCTTTCCCGATCCCGATGTACGCGATGTCGTAATTGGCGTTAAGCTGGAGCACCCGCTCCCAATAAGCCTGCGCTTCCACATCGTCCCCGCGGTAATGATGGCGAACCGCTTGATTGACGTTCTGTCCGAATGCCGTCGGCTCAAACACCACGATGCTTCCCTTGCCTCGATCGAGCACCAGCTGATGCTCCCCGAGCATTTCGACTGCCGCGGGCGTCTTGAATACTCCTAACTGGTTGCCGATTCCGCCATACACATAGAGCAAATTGCCCGTATCATCGTATGTGAAAATACGTCCCTGCGTGGAATCCAGCGCGCTGTACATCCCGTCGCCCAGCACCTTGATATCCACGAATTTCGACGGGCCGACGGCTCGCCGGTAGTAAATATCGCCGGCCACCGGGAAATAACCGAACCGCTTAAGCACATCTTCCCCTGAAGGATTCAGGCGCTTGATCGGCTCCTTCGATCCGACGTCGATGTTCGTGGCGTAGACGAATCCTTTACGGTCAATATCCAGATTGGAGAATTCCGTCGGTATAAACAGCCGCATCTGCGCTTTCTGCGCATCGGTCGAAATGAGCCTCCAGAAATAATCCCCGTAATCGCGCTTCACTTTGATCGTGCCGACATAGCCGAGGAACGTCCCATCCTCCTCGAATTGCATGATGCCTTCGTAAACCCCGCGGGCAACAACGAACACTCGGTTCGCCTGGTCCACGGTCACCTTCAGCGGAATAAATTGAAAGCCTTGCGGCAGAACGTCGGACTGCGGCTGCTCAATTACCCGGATCAGCTTGCCTTCAGCGCTTAGCACCACGATCCGCTGGTTATCCGTATCCGCAACATAAATCTGTTCCTTATCGTCCGTAAAAATGCCGGATGGATTCGCGAAGGTCTCCTCCTTCCCTTCCCGGATGAAGGAATCGATCACGCGGACCACCTTCCAGCTGTCGTCCAGGCAGACGATCCGCCCGTTGCCGCTGTCCAGCACATAAACATGGCCGGAGCCGGACACGTGCATATCGCCGGGATCCGCGAATTCGCCGATCCCAAGCTCCGTTCCCGTAACCGAGCGAACCGGAAGATACGGTGCCGGAGCCGGCGTTGCTTCCTCCCAATAATTGTAGTTATAGCTCTCGTATGGAGCGCTGGCGGCGGCTGTTCCCGGAATCAGGACGGTCAGCAGGGAGACCGCCGCAAGCGAAATGAGCCATCGTTTCGCTGACATGTTATCCCCCCTAATCCTTCATCCCGGAGGTAGCCATCGTCTCGATAATCCGGCTCTGCGAGAACAGGAAGAGCACGATCGGCACGCTCATCAGGATGACCGCCACGGCGGCGCCTGCGCCGGCCCGGGAAATGCCGCCGAGAATAATCTGATTGGACGCGTAATGCAGCGTCTTCAGCTGCTCGCTGTAAATGAAGCCGTTGCCGTCGGTCCCCCACAAAATTTGAAAAAGCAGGATAATGAGCGTCAGCCAGGCAGGCTTCACGTTCGGCATGACGATCGACCAGAATATCCGGTACTCGCTGGCCCCGTCGATCTTCGCGGCTTCCAGCAGGGCATCGGGAATCTGCTCCATAAACTGCTTCATTAGATACAGGCCGAGCGAATAAGCGAATGCCGGAATAATGACCGCCCAATACGTATCGATCATGCCAAGCCACGACAGAATCATGTAGTTCGGCGTCGCCGTCACCACCGGCGTGAACATGAGGGACAGTACGACGACCTGAAACAGAAACGTCTTCCCGGGGAATCGATGCTTCGCGAGCGGATAAGCCGCAGCCGAGGCCAGAATGACATGCCCGACGATGCCGATCCCGGTGATGAACACGGTATTGAAGATATATCGGGAGAAAGGCACCCACGATTGTCCGAGCAGATTGATCAGATCGGAGAAGTTGTTCCATGTCGGGTTGCGGACAAACAGCGTGGGCGGGAACATGAAGATCTCGTCCAGCGGCTTGAACGCATTGTTGATCGCGTACACGAGCGGCAGCGCCATGAAGGCGCCGAACACCGCCAAGAGCGCAAACAGGGAGAAGGTGCCCATGAAAGAACGGTTTACCCGCTTCCTGCGCCGCTTGAGCGATAGGCTTAGAAGGCGGCCGCTTCGTTTCTTCGGCAGTTCATATACAGCTTTCACGAGTGCTACTCACCTACCTTGCGCAGCAGTTTTTGAACGATCAGATTGGTGCCGACCATCAGGATGAACAGCACCGTGGCAATCGCGGAAGCAAACCCCATCTCGAACCGGGTCGTGCCGAAATCGATCAGATGCGTGACGATCGTCTCCGCCGCATAGTTCACGCTCGGGAATCCGGCAAGCGCAATGGAGACGTCGGCGACGGCAAAAGAGGTCGTAAGCTGAATCACCGCGCCGAACATTAGCTGCGGCCGCATCGACGGCAGCGTAATATACCACAGCTCCTGCCACCGGTTGCGGACCCCGTCAACCGCGCCGGCCTCGTACAAGGTCTTGTCAACGGTTTGCAGGCCGGCAATGAAGGCCAGGAATCCGGTTCCCAGGCTTAGCCACAGCTGCACGAGAATGATGATCGGCATGATGAAGGCTTCCGTCTTCAGCCATTGAATCGGCTCCAGGATGATCCCGAGCTTGATCAGCATCCCGTTCATGATGCCGTAGCGGTCTCCCGAGAAAATCATAAGCCAGATGAAGTAGACGTTCCCCGAGATGGAAGGCGCATAGAAGATCAGCGTCATGAAGGCCCGCATCCTCGGTCCGAGCTCATTGATGACCCAAGCGAACAGGAAGCATGCCAAATAGCTGATCGGCCCGGTGATCGCAGCGAATAGAAGCGTATTTTTAAGTGCGATCAGAAAAATATCGTCTTCGAGAAACAGCCGTGTGTAATTATCCCATCCGACGAACCGCGGAAACTCCAGCATGTTAAAGTACGTGAAGCTGAGGATCATGGAAATGACGACCGGAAGCACGGTAAACAACGTAAACAGGATCATGTATGGTGCAAGCAAAATATACGAATGCTTGCTGGCCTTGATTTCCGCCAGCTTCCGGCTCCGCCAGGTTTGCGGCTTGACGGGGCGAACCGCGGCGGGCATCGCCGTCTCAGGGTCTTGAAGCCCGGCATTATGCATTTTGGATTCCCCCCTATCCCTCCGGCACGCCGAATTCTTCTTGCTTGGTTCGAATTTCATCATGAATATACTGAACAGAATCCATCAGAGCCTCCCGCGGCTCGACACCGCTGATCACCGCACGGTAGAACGCGTTGAACAGATGTCTTCCCGTGGAGTAGCCTCCCGGCACCTCCGGAATTCCCCGAACCCATTCAAACTGGGCTTTTAAATTTTCATAATCGGCCACGGGCCAAGGCAGGCTGTCCAGCGCCTTGATATTTGCTGTCGGATAACGCGCGGCGGCCCCCATCAATCCTTCCATCTCCCGCCCGAAGTTCGTCTGCGTCATGTCGCTGGTCCACCATTTGAGGAATTCCCAGGCGGCCTCCTTATCCTTCGCATCTTCGAGCATCAGGACTGCGCTGCCTCCGCTCGGTACGGTCCGGTCAATCGTTCCATCCTCTCGTACGGTTCCGGGAATCGGGGCAAATCCCCATACGCCGCGAATCTCCGGTGCAAAGACGGACAGCTGATTATACGTCGTGTAATCGGAAATGCCGATCGGCATCTGACCGGTACGGAAGCGGTTCGCAAAATCATACTCCCGCTCAAGCTTGTAGTCGGTGTAGTACTCGGTCCATCGCTTAAAGGCTTCGAGCGCGGGTTTCGAATCCAGATCCGACTCCCGGTCATGGTTGCGGTAGAACTGTCCCCCCGATTGCATGAGCAGGGCCGCAAACATGGAGTTTGGCGGCAGCGTGGTCCACTGGTCGGGCGCCTGCGCAACGACGGGAAGCCCGAACTGCATATGGTTCTTGTTCAGCACGGCCAGCATGCTTGCCACTTCGTCCCACGTTTCCGGCACCTCCAGCCCAAGCTCCTCGAGCACATCCTTCCGGTAGAACATCATGTTGAACGTCTGCGTCTCCGGCAGGGCGTATACGCCCCCGCGGTATTGATACGGTACCAGCGCGCTGTCCCGGAACCGGCCCGCAACGGCATCGAAATCTGCAAACTGCGTCAGATCCGCCGCCGAATTGCGCATCGCGAAGTTCACCGGCAGGTCGTTGCCGATTTGCATGGCAACATCCGGTCCTTGACCGGACAGCGTTGCGGGCAGGAGCGTACCCATGTTGACCAGCTTCAGATTGACGCTGATCCCTGTCTCGGGCGTAAAGGTCTCGTCAATCATGGCCTTTACCGTATTCGCCTGATCCCGGCCGCTGCCGATCCATACGGTAATCGAATGCTGATTCTTCCCATCCGTCACATTGCCGATGTTGTTGTAATCGATGAAGAAGGAGCTGGCAAAGGTATTCAGCTCGTGCTTTACTTTATCTCCTGCCCCCATTCCGCTCTTCGGCAGCTTGACGTCAGGAGAAGCGACATATAAGGCATCGAGCTCAAGCGGCTGCTCCCTGGCCTGCTGCAGCCATGTACCGAGGCCTCCGGTGTTGGTCTTGTATGCCTCCAGCCGGCGCGGAATCGTGTCGGGCTTGGCAATCATCTCATCGAGCTGCAGCACCATGGTCTTCAGCAGCGCCTCCTGATCGCCGGACTGTCCCGACAGCTCTACCAAACGGGCGGCGATCGCTTTCAATCTGTCGCTTTCAAACTGCAAAGTCTCAATCAGCTCAGGAATGCGCTGCTCCACCCGATAATCCCGGAACTCATCCGGATTGGTGCCGGTGATCATTAAAATTTTGCGGTACATCGCATTCAGATTCAGCAAGCTGTCCTCCACTTCGTGAATCAGCGGAGCGAATTCGCCGAGGCTCACTTCAAGGCGCAGCACATGCTTCCCGCGCGTCAAGTGGAACAGGTACGGCTCCTCGCCGCCAAGCACATCCATTCGGTACCCGTTCTTGAAGCGGAACGGAATACGATTCATCTCGTCAAATGGCACTTTCCCGTCAATCGTCAGCTTCCGCGTGGAATATATCCCTCTTACGAAATTTTGCTGGGATTTGAAGGCGATTTTGTACAGCCCCGTTTCCGGCACGTCCAGCTCCCACTCGATCCACTGACCCGGCAGTCGCCAGTTAAAGCCGCCGATCGTATTGATCCGTACCTCGGATGCGCTGTACGGGCGCACGCTCGGACTTGCACGCTCGCTCAGCGGATACAGCGTCGGGGAGGATTTGGCCGTTGACGCTTCCGCTTGGATCTCAAGCAGGATTCCCTCGGTTTGCGGTGTTCCCTCGGCTTCGTATTTGGCTCTCGCTTCGGAGTAAGGAAGCGGTTCCGGCTGCTGAAGCAGCCTCAGCTCCCGGATCACCATCGGCTCCCTGGCGGCGGTAAGCGAGATCGTATGCTCGCCCTCCGTGAAGTAGAATAGAAACGGCTCGGTTTCATAGCCGTCCGCATCTTTCAATACCGCCTCGATCCACGCGGGGTGCTCTATTTGCCTTGGCCTAAGGTCATTGCCCTGATTGTCCCGGTCCACACTGTCTTTCGCATTGCCCCAAATCCGGTCGAACTGTAAATAAGCGGCTTCCTGAAAAGGAATGCTGCCATCGATCCGAAGCGAGCGCTCGATCGAGGAGCTTTTTCCCTCTACTGGGTAATACAGCACGGACAGATTGTATAGTCCCTCTTCCTGCACTCGGAGCTTCCACTCCACCTCGCCCTTCTCGCCGGTGTAGAGCGATGTGCCGGGCCTGCCTTCATAATGGTCGAGCTTCCGGAATTCTCCGCCTTCTGCACGGCTGTACTCGGAAGCGGGGATGATGATTTCTTGTCCCGGTCGACCGCTACCTTCATATTTCGACAAATACTGAACGTAGGGCATCGCTTTGCCGGCCTGAGCACCGGTCTGTATCAAAGAGGCCGGACGTTCAAGCTTCCATTCCGCCGGAGCACCGATCAGCATTTCGCCGGGATCATCCTTGCCCCGGTTGAAGAACAGCATCAGGGCCGCGACGATCAACAAAAGGATCAGGAGTCTGCCCATCCATTTTTTCAGCTGCAATTGGCGTGTCAATGTTCATCCCCCTTATCAGGAGAAGGGAGGCTTAGGCTGCCGCTCTTCGCCCCCCGTCCATCCGTCTTATTTGCCCATTTTGTCGACGGCGGCCTGCGCCTGCTGCTTGTATTTTTCAGCCGTCGCCGTCACGGATTGGTTGTTTACGATAATGTCCTCGATGAATGCACCCGTCGGATAATCCGTATACGCTTCGTCAACCGTAATTACGCCGGTTCCCGCAATATGCTCGCGGATCATGTCGATATCTTCCTGATTGGTGTAAATGCCCTCCAGGTAGTCCTGTCCCGGATATTCCTCCGTCGATTGGATGTCGAACGTTTCTTCATAGATTTGATAGACGATGGCCGGATCTTCGACGCCCTTCGGAATGAACTTCGCGGAAGCGGCCGTATTCGCGTAGGTCGCCTCCGGCGAGCCTTGCGGTCCGTTCGGAATCGGTACGATGCCGACTTCGAAGGTCACGTCGCCCAGCATCCATTCCGCAGCCGGGAACATGGCGACATCTCCGTCCTTGAACGTGTTCGTTTCTTCCCAGTTCGTCTTGTTGCCGCTCTTCACCTTGACCACCTTCTCGACGTTATAGAGACGGTTAACGAATTCGGCGGCCTCCAGCGTTTTCGGATCGGACAAGCCTTCTTTGCCGTTCGCATCGTCGACGATTTTCCCGCCGTTGGCTGCGGTGAAATGCTTCACGGCGTCGATTGCCCAGCCCGAGAAGCCCCACACGTCCGTCTTGCCGTCATTGTTCGTATCCTTCGTTGCCTGTTTGGCAATCTCCATGAACTTATCCCAGTTCCATTCGCCCTTGGCATGCAGCTCCTGAAGATCCGGAAGACCGTGCTTCTTGAACAGCTCGCGGTTATAATGCAGCCCAAGCCCGAGGGAGATCGGGTTGTCGAACCCGTATTCGCCGCCGCCGATGGCAGGGTATTTCATCTGCAGATTCGCCTCATTGTTTATGTTGTTCTGATCGGTCGTAAACTCGCTGATCGGCAGGAGCTGACCTTTCATGATCGCAGGCAAAGCCGACTTGTACTCCAGCTGCACGATATCGGCAAACGGCTCGCCGGCCAGCACGCTCGTCGTAAACTTGTTCATATATTCCTCGAAGGGCACGTTAACGAACTCGATTTTGACATTGTACTTCTTCTCGACCTCGGCGATCTTCTCTAGGCGCGCCTTCTCGTCGGCCGTATTGCCCGCCGGCGTCAGGTCCCACCAGGCGGCAACCTTGATCACTCGGCCGCCCAGGTCAACCGGCTCGGCCGCCGGCTGTGCCGGCTCTTCTTCCTTCGGCGTTTCGCTTCCCGCCTGTTCCGCAGCCGGTGCGGGCTCGGTCTTGGGAGCTTCCGTCTGGGCGCCGCCTCCGCCGCTGCAGGCAGTGATGACAAACATCAAGCAGATAAGCAATAAAGAAAGCCCTTTCATTTTTCTCACTTTAAAAACCTCCCTTATTTGTAAAAGCACGATTTAACTTGATGTCGTTCCCGGATGCGATGGTTTTGGATAAACGGAACATCTTGAACCTCGGTATGCCCCCTCCATTCCGTTATCTATGTTTGCCAAAAAATATAACATCAGTTTTTCTAGTCGTCAATATTTATTATTTTTTAAATAACAACAAACCTAATATTTTTCGATTATAATCCATTCTAGTTATTAATAATCAACTCATTTTGTATGTTGAAATATGTCGTCATCGCCTTAAAACCCCTTTAAACACAAGGAATCGACATCTTTTCCGCCTACTTGATTTCCCACCATCCATTCCCCTAAAATGTTATTTGTTTGTTATGAATATAAAAAGGCCCCGATGCTTCAATCCGCATCGGAGCCATGCGTATACACCCCATGGAGCTATAATCTAATCGGTCTCTCCCCGGGAAGGCTGCTGAAGATCCCTGACGATGACGTCAGCCTGGATCAGGATCCTCTCGTAACCGGAATCCGGGTTCGTAATCCGCCACAACAATTGATCTACAGCCCTCATTCCGAGCAATTCCTTGTCGATATTGACCGTAGCCAGAATGGGCAGCTGATCATAAGTATTGTCGAATCCGGTGAATTGTACATCCCCCGGAACCTCGATTCCTCGCTGCTTCAAAATATCCATCGCAAACATTGCCGTGATGTCGTTATTGCATACGAACACCTCCGGCAGCTCTTGACCTGCTAAAGCCTTGCTCAACGTTGCTGCCAGATCCTGGTCAATCTCGGGACTGATCAGCTCGGGGATTTGACGATGCTCGATTTTGTAATCGGCCAGCACGGATGTGAACCCAAGATACCGCTCATAAAAACTCGGCGCATCGCTTATGTTGCCAATGAACTGGTACTTCTTGTATCCCCGGCTCACCAGCTTGGTCATCATTTGCCGCATGCCGTACAAATTGTCGGTGAACACCGTATCCGACTGAAATGCCGGGTCCATATGATCCACCATAACGACGGGAATGTTCAATTTTTTGATATCCATCAAATTTTGCGTCGACACGGAGCCTACGGTGACAATCCCGAGCAGGCCCTGCGGGTTCAACAGCGAGAACATATGGTCATTAGACGGCTCGGTCAGTGTCAGAATGTCAAGGCCCCGTTGATTTAAACGGGTAGAGATCCCGTCGAAGACAGGCCCCCAGTACAGAGACTCCCGATTTTGGTACCGCACGTTAGGGAAGAGGACGAGAACAGCCCCTGCCCATTTACGGTTTTCCGGATCCTGAAGCTCGGAACGACCGGCCGTATGTCCGGGCTGATCCTTGAAATACCCCAGCTGCCCGGCAGCCTTCAGTATCATTTCCCTTGTCTGCGGGCTGACGCCCGACTTGCCGGATAGCGCACGGGACACCGCAAATTTGGACACGCCCGTAAAATCCGCAATTTCTTGAATGGTTACTTTTGATTTCATCGTATCAACCTACTTAAGCATATTTGTAGAACCGTACCAACCCATGTGTGTTATGCGTGTTATTTGTGTTAGTTTTTGTTAGGTTACATTCATAATACTATTCGAGAAATGCTTGCAAGTCAAAGTATATCCTGCATTTTCTTGTTTTCATTTTCATAAAAAATATGACTTGGGACGTATGAGGGGGGAGGACTAAAGGCCATCACCAGCATTCATCCGGCCCCATGAATGAACGTGTGGTTTCGCCTATAAGCGGCCCTTTTGATAAATCGATAAAAAATAAAATAAAGCCGCTCCGGAAGGACTGTCTAACAGTCTCGCCGGAAGCGGCTATACGTTTACTATAGAATGATCATGTTTCGACGCTTGTTATTCTTTAATCAGCAGCGGCTCCCAAGTAAAGCCCTCACCCGTAATTTCGGCACGGAGCTTCGAAATTCGGCTCAGCGTCTCTTCCCGCTGAGCTTCCAAGGATTTCACCGAATCCGCATACAGCTCGCCGAGCTTCTTCTCCGTGCCGCTTGCCATAGCCGTAATCTGCTGCTTCAGAGCTGCGTTGCTCTTGGACAGGGCAGCAGTCTGTGTCTTAAACAGCTTGCTGTACTGGCTCTTGGCGGCTGACTTGCTGATCTGTCCTTTTTTATACTTCCATATCGGGCTATTCAGATAATGCGCGTTGGAGCCGTTTTTCAGCTTCCACATCGGACTATTCAAATAATTTTCATTGACATTTTTCGACATTTTCCATGCCGCGCTGTTCAAATAGGTCGGAGTAATCGTTTTTTTGTAGGTCCACATCATGCTGTTCAGATAAGTATCGCTCATTTCCTTATCCAGCTTCCACAATGTGCTGCTCATATAATGTCGTTTCGCCTCCGAGACATACTTCCACATCGAACTTCTCATCGAGGTGGGATTGATCTCCCGGGCATACTCACGAAGCTTATCCTGGATATCCCGATTTCCCTCATACTTCGCCTTTAACTGCTCGAGATCCGCCTCCAGCTTCTCGTTCCATAGCTTCTGATCGTCCAGCAGCGTCTTTTCCAATTGATCCAAGGACGCATGGGAAGCATCATAGAACTGCTTATATTGCTTATCAATTTGCTTTTGGTAATTGTTATAAGCATTTACGGTTTTCTTATTGTACGCTTTGTAATCATTCCATACCTGATTAATCCATTTCTGGTCCGCCGCATGCGCCGTCAGCGGCATCATGCTGGAGACTGCAAGCAAAAGGCCGCAGACCATGAGCAGCCATTTCCGCATGAATCTCATCACAATCGCCTCTTTTCCTAATATATACCAAAGGCTATTGTACCTTAATCGAAAGTTGCCTTCCAATAGGCATGACGACCCACTGACTTTCAGACTAGGATGCATGGAAACCGCTTTCTCGGACAAGGACATATCGAGCTGTCTATTTTCCTCATCAGGACACAGCTTCTCCCTTTCGTTCGGCACGGTCTTCCCTTCATTTAAGATCCCATCATCCCGATCCTTCGTCCTATGGTCCTTTAGTAATGAATCGGAAGCAAGCTAGTTACAACTAACCATCTTTGATTAGCAGCAGCCTGAATCGCTTGACCGGTCGAAAAATAGGCCTATACAATGGAATCTGTAGCAATTTAGCAAATAATGATGGAGGTTGACAGATGTTGAAGTTACGGGCATTATGTGTGCCAATACTCCTGGTTGTTTCGTTAATCGCTGGTGCTGGCAGCGCTTTCGCAGGAGTAACCTTCCGTGATATCGATAACCACTGGGCGAAAACGACCATTGAGTGGGGCGTCAATAAGGGCATTGTGAACGGGTATGCGAACGGCATGTTCATGCCGAACCAAAACGTAACCGAAGCGGAGTTTATCCGGATGCTCGTCGTCGGCATTACGGGAAAAGATCTGCAGGAGACCTATTTAACCGAGCTGTGGTCGGATAAATACTATAATTATCTGCACTTTAAGAACTATCCGGTGCATGGCTTTGCTGACAAAAGCCTGCGAGGCAAATACATAACGCGCGCCCATGTGGCCGAGCTGATCGCAAGCGCCGACGGCGTCAATTATTCAGGCAATCAGGCCATTCAATACGTTCTGGGGAAAAAGTACGCCCAAGGCCGGATTAAAGGAGAAAATACGATTGAGGGATATGTCGGCAGCGGTACGATTACCCGTGCGGAGGTTCTGCAGCTGATTCGTAATTTGTCGGAACGCGGCATGTCCAATCTATATGACCGGCCGGCTGCACCAAGCGCCGAAGCGATGCTTCCCGCGCTCCCGACGCCTTGGGATCTGTTCCGCGATGAAATGTATCTCGTCATTCGCCAAAAAGTATTCGGAAACTACAGCGGTTACCGAATCTATGATGACGGCCAGAACAAAATCGTCATGACCAGTACGAAACAAAGCGGAGAGACGGACTATGCCGTATCCGTGCAGTTCGAGCCTCAAATTATGGGCTTCAGCGGTATCGAGCTGTCGAGTGCAGCCGACAAGACCCAGCGCAGCATGCTGCTTGACCTGCTTCGCCTATACGGCTTCGAGGCGGATTCACCCTTCCTGGCCAAGGTGGATGCAGCCGAGAAAAATAAAAAGGCGCTTGAGCTGAAAGTCAGCGGCAAGACTCTGGTCATCGATCCGCTCGTCGCGAGCCCGGCCGGTCATGTGCTTATTTATTACAAATGGTGGGACGGGTCGCGTGCGTAAAGCACCTTCTGTCTAACTTGATTCCCAATTGATATGAAAAACGAACGAAGACCCCTTGGCTTACCGCCAGGGGGTCTTCGTCATGCTTGTTGCGGAAATCAGGATTCCGTGGAAATATTCCATGTCACCCCGTACTTGTCCGTCAATATGCCATATGCCGGGCTCCAGAACGTTTCCTGCAGCGGCATGCCAATCTTCCCGCCTTCCTGCAAAGCTTCAAAAATTCGCTTCGAATGATCTGCCGATTGCGAGATGATGCAAATCTGAACCTGATTGCTCGATTGTACGGGCTGGCCCGGGAACGTGTCCGAGAACATGAGCTCGCTGCCGCCCACCTTCAGCAGTGCATGGGATATGCGGTCCTTGGCGCTTTCAGGCAGCGGAAAATCAGGGTTTGCCGGCATTTCGCCAAATGTCTGAATCATCACGGTCTCGGCTCCCAGTACCTGCTCATAAAAACGGATCGCTTCCTTCGCATTTCCATCCAGGATAATGTATGGATTCAAACGCAGTGTCATGGTGGACCCACCTACCTTTTTTCAATGTACGTATCGACTTTCATTATCGCCAAATCCTTGCCGTTTTAGCAACGGGGGCAAAACTGGTTTATATTCCCTACAATGTGCTTGGTTCAAATGCTCTCTTCAGCAGCGGGAACAGGCTTTGGTTTGCCGTAGAGCACGGTGAAATCCACCGTGACTTCCAGTTCCCTCGGAAGGTTATCCGACATTTTCAACTCCGGGGAAGCACCCCATGCCAATGGCGTCATCTGTACCAGAAGAGAGCTCTCCTCGGGGCTCAGTCTCTTGCGGTATCGAATTTCTTTGGTTTCGATGAGCTCAAAGTAACGGCTGAACAGCCCGATCGTATGGCCGCTCGAATCGCGCTCCCTGCTCTTCCTGCCATATAACAGCTCACGAAGCTCCTGCAAATACGACTTCCCTGGAATGACCTTAATCAGCACGCCATCTTCCTTCAGCAATCTTCCGAACTCAGCATAGTTGGAAGGCGACAATATATTCACGATAGCATCAAACTGACGGTCAGCAAACGGGCTGTTCGCCAGATCGGCTACGCACCATACCAGGTCCGGCGAAGCCTTGGAAGCCAGCAGGATCCCTTCTTTGGCAATATCGATACCGGTTCCTAAATAGCGCTTGCGGCCAGGCCTTTCCTCCAAATTGCTAATAATTGACCGAAGGTGGGAGCCTTCGCCGCACCCGGCATCCAGTAAAGTCTGAATCTCGGAATGCGATTCCCGCCTGCGGATCAATAGATCACATACATATTCGATCAGCGGATCGAAGAAACCGCTGTTACTGATCATGCTGCGCGAAACAAACAATGATTTATCATACTTGCTCTTCGAAGGACGCGGCAGCAAATTGACATATCCATGCTTCGAAATATCGAAGCAATGGCCGTTGCTGCAGTCCAGGCTGGACAGCCGGTTGACGCGCATCGAACTTTTGCAGATCGGACAGCGAAACAGCTGCTCTTGGGAAGCAACCAAACTTGCTTTGGTTAATGCCTCCTCTGAATTATAACGGGACATTTCGTTTCCACCCTTTCCATTCGATTAGTCGATGAATAAAGGTGCAGCAAAATAAACCCTTGTCCCATAATTTTCAAAAAATTGGACCGGGCCTATCTCTAAATCTGCACCTCTGATTATCGCAACCGAATGTAATAGATCATAACGAAGCCTCCCTTAATTTAAAGAGGACAAAATTGCCCTATAGCCAATTCTATCACAATTGGAGAGCGGATAGAATCTAAACAACAAATTAGCAAAACGGATCAAAAAATGAGGGCTCCGCTTCTGCTATCATGATGAAATCGTTATATAACGAATTGGCAGTTACGTGGATGGACAAGCTCATGCATGATTATTATTTTTAACAAAATGACATATATATATTGCATAATGACATCTATAGCTGTAGAATACGGATAAGTAATAAACGCACGAACTTGTCTTTTACTAGAAAGGAGCCGTACACAAATGAATTGGTTTAAAAAGAAAGCAGTCGATGACGAACGTATCGTCAACCTGAAAAACAGCATTTATAAAGAGGCCTATATTCTGATCATGCTGATCTGCAGCGTTTCGGCCGTAATCAAAACCTGGTTTTTACCGGACCGCGGATCCGTTCTGACCGAAATGCTGGTCATCCTGGGAGGCAGCTTGTACTTTAGCATCCGAAGCGTGGCGATGGGGATATACTCCGATGAGGTGGAGGTACATGACCAGCGCAACAAAATGTCGTTTAGCCGGCGCACGGCGATTTCCGGACTGGCCATCGGCTTGATCCTCGCCCTCATCTTAGGGATACGAAGCGCCGTCGTATATGGGGATGGCAGCAGTCAGACCGCTTGGAAGTATTTCCTTTCCGTATTCCTGTTTTCGCTAATCTTCTACATCCCGCTATTTGCTGGAACGATGACGGCCATTCACCATTTCGCGAATCGAGTGAGCCGAAAAATATCGCAAAATGACCAACTGGACTCATAAGAAGGGAGACAAGGTGATTTTGCATGAAAAATATCAAGCTGAAAATGGCCCGGGTGGAAAAGGATCTCTCGCAGGAAGAATTGGCCCGGATCGTCGGGGTATCGAGACAAACGATCGGATTGATCGAGCTCGGCAAATACAACCCTTCACTCAGCCTCTGCATTGCCATATGCAAGGCGCTGTCCCGTACGCTGGACGACCTGTTCTGGGATGAATGAGTTATGGGGAAACCCGTACATTCGTCAAGACATTCATGACTTTTGAAAGGAGGGGATGCCGCGACTATTAAAGCCGTAAACTGCCGTGCTTCGGCCCTTTGAACCGTCGATCGAATGAACGACTTGAATAAACCAAAGACCAAGGAGTGAACTCTTTCGAAATGACACTACATAAGACAAGAAAAGCTTTTACCGCGCTAATGCTGGCGACTGTCCTGCTTGGAGGCACAGCGTCTTATGCGGGGAGCGCTCAAGCAGCCGCCCCTGACACCATTCAGGGGAAGGTGACGGAAATCCGGCCAGCCCGAACCCATGAAGAGAAAATTGCCGAATGGGAGGCCTGGGCTGCGGATCATGCTTATAAGCTTGATACGATTCAGCCGGTTGGCCCGGACGGCAAGCCGGACTCGTTTCAAGATCTGGAAATGCTGAAGCCGCTCCTGCATGACAAACGTTTCGTGTTCCTTGGTGAGAGCTCCCACGGCGTAGCCGAATTCAATCTCGCCAAGACGCGCTTGATCCAATTCCTCCATCAGGAGATGGGATACAACGTATTGGCATTCGAGAGCGGGCTGGCTCCTGCCTCCATCGCATACGGAAAAGTCAGCGGCCGCAGCGCTGAGCAGACGATGAAAGATTCGATTTTCGGCGTCTGGTGGTCCAAAGAAACGCTGCCGTTGTTCGATTACATCAAAGCGTCGCATAACAGCGAACAACCGCTTGTACTGACCGGGTTCGACATGCAGCTCCAGTTCCCCCTCCTTGACGGAGGATGGCTGAAGGATAAAGCTCTCGCGAAGCGGCTTGCGGATGCCGACAAAAAGCTGTCCGACTATTCGGTAGCTACGGACGCAGCCGCATACCGCAAAGAGAAAAAACATCTGATCAGCGTGTACAAGGAAGCTCAGGAAGCATTGAAAACCGAGGCGAATCAGGCCCATATCAAGCAGCTCTACCCTGACAATCCGAAGCTTTCCCTCCTTCTGGAGAGAGCTCTAGGCGACCGAATCCGGGTAGCGGAGGAATATGTGGAGCTGTCCATCGAATCCACTGCTGCCTTGGAAAAAGGGGACTATATGCCGTTCCTGGAAACGATGGAATGGCGGGATCAGGCAATGCACGATAATCTCATGTGGCTTGCCACCGAGGCATATCCTACGGAAAAATTCATCGTCTGGGGACATAACGATCACATCCGCAAGGCCCAGACCGAAGTGATGGGCTCCCCGTACCCGGTTAAACTGATGGGCGAGATGCTGTCGGACGAGGTGAAAAAATACAGCTATGTAATCGGTCTTTATCCGGCCAGCGGCAAAACCGCCGACAATACGGGTGCCGTCCATGACGTGCTGCCGCCGGAGCCGGGATCGGTCGAATCGATTCTAGCGGCATCGGGAGCTCCATATACCTTCATGGATCTTCGCTATCGCAGCCATGAATCCGGAAACTCCTGGATGTTTGAACCCCGCTTCGCGTACAGCTGGGGCATGATTCCCGAGAGCCTGATCGCCCGGGATCAATACGACGGCATATTGTTGATCGATGACGTGAATCCGCCCCAATATCTGAGATCGACCGCTTCATCCAAAGCTTCAACACAGGACGAGTAAAAGAAATCGGCATTTTTGTATAATCTTATTCCAACACGACATCCCTTAGAGTCTGGTTTAAAGCATGACGCATGCCGGATTCTGAGGGATTTTTGTTACCTCCCCGGTCTGAACCAATGCAAAAGAACACCGCCCGAACCTATGGACGGTGTCCCAAGATCATCTTCACAGCTGCTGTGTAATTAATACAAATCAAACATGCTCACTTCATAGCCTTGGGCTTTGAGGTAATTGAACATTTGAGCCCGGTGATGCTGGGCATGCGTCACGACCTCGATCAGCCATTTGGCTTGTGCCGAGCCATGCTCCAAGTAGAATGGCGTCGTCTTTTTATGCAAAAAGTCATCATCCGACAGGCCGTCCATATACGATTTCAAGTCGGCCAGCCCCTTGTTCATCCATGCGATCAGCTTGTCCTTGTCGCCGCCGTCTGCAGCGATGGCCCCTTCAAGCTGGCGCACCTCTTCTTCAGGCTTCTCCCGCATGATCAACAGATCGGCTCCGGGAACCGACACCAGATGATGGACGAGCTCCAGGAGCGATCGCATATTGGAGGCAGGACGGTAATCCCAATCCTTGTCCGAAATTTTCATGATGAGATTGGAGGAGGTTTTCACGATATGCTCCAGCTCCTCAAACAGCAATTGCTTCATTTCAACCAGTTGACTCATGGGCGTTCACTCCTGCTTTTTAGTTTGAATGATAATGGAAAGAGATTCAGCGACAGGAAGGCGCAGCCGTGGCATCGCTTTTTCCGGCAACCGCAGGCCGTTATGGTTATCATTACTCAGTAGCGTCCTGCGCGCTATGTTGTATCATTTTCCATTCTGCTCTCTCTAGGGTTATGATACAAGTATAGGCTATAATAGTGACAACTATTGTCATAGTCATTCAAAAAAACGGAGCTGATCCCATGTCGAAATCCAAGCGGCTGATCGAACTGATGATGACCGTCAATCGGATGCGAAAGTTTACGGTGAAGGAGCTGGCCGACCAATTCGGTGTTTCGGCCCGTACGATCCTGCGGGACCTGCAAGAGCTTAGCGAGCTTGGCGTCCCGCTATACTCGGAGGTAGGTCCGCATGGCGGCTACCAAGTGCTAAGAGAACGCATCCTTCCGCCGATCGCGTTTAGCGAGGAGGAAGCGGTCGCGATGTTTTTTGCCAGCCACGCCCTTCGCCATTATTTGTTCCTTCCCTTCGAAGCCGAGTCGTCCGCAGCGCTCCAGAAATTTTATTATTACATGCCGGGCGATGTGCGTGACCGGATTGACGAGATGAAGAACCGGGTCGATTTTCTAACCCATACCCGGAAGCAGAAGGCGGCATTCCTGGGGGTATTGCTGGATGCAGCCGTGGAGCAGCGGGTCGTCAGCATCCAATATGAGACCAAGCAGGGCCTGTCGGAGCGAAGCATCCAGCCTGTCGGCATTTATGCCAGCAACGGCTTCTGGTACTGTCCCGCTTACTGCTTTATGCGCGGGGACTTTCGGTTGTTCCGCTGCGACCGCATGCATTCCGCCGCCTTCGACGAGAGCGGGGTAGAACCGCTGGATCACCGCTATATTCATCTGGGAAACTGGAGAGAATTCGCGGCGGAAAAAGCCGTCTATGTCCGAATGATTGCCGAACTGACGAGAGAGGGCGTACAGCGGTGTGAGGCTGAATTATGCCCCGTCCCCCGGATCGACGTGAAGCCCGATGGAAGCGGCCGGCTCGATCAGGAAGTGCCTACAAGTGAAATGCGCTATTTCGCGAAGTTTTTCCTCGGGCTGGGTAACGAGGCTGTCGTGCTGGAGCCCAAGGAGCTCGTGGACAGCATAAGAGATATTCTGAGAGAGCTTACGGAGAAGTATGGGCAGGGTGTATAAGTGTAAAAGTTCGTTTATTTATGATATTTTCCGTTGATTGCTGTAATTGTTTTTCATTAAGGATGCTTATATATTTAAGCTTAGCAAAGGAAATATCCAGTAACCGCGCTGAACCCTAAGGAGCGTATTGCCTTTGAGCAGATCCAGTCGAAGGAAGACGATGTTTGCACTTCTTATCGCTGCCATTTCCGTTTCTCTACTAGTAACCTTGGTTTTTGTTAGCAAGCCCGCCAATGAACCGCAAACCTTTGAGGTTCATGTAGAAAGCGACTATGCGGTCAATGGGAATATTCCCGGCATCGTTGAGCGTTCCGAGTACATTGTACGGGGGCGATATATAAAGCCGGTCGAGACATGGGAAATGGCTCCCGGATACGTAAGCGAGATTTATACTTTTGACGTAGAGGAGCAGCTGCTGGGCGATTTGGACGGACAGATTCAAATTGCGATTCCAAAGTATGAGGTGGTTCAATATCCGCTGGAGGAGCAGGTAATTGAAGCTAAAATTCAGCTGCCCTATTTCGATGCCATCCGATTAGAGGAAAATTATGTGCTGTTCCTGACAAAATCGCAGCTTAGGGACGTGCTGTTCCCTGCAAGCGTTCCGTTCCAAGTACGCCTGGATACCGAGGGGAAAAGCCATCTTGACTATAATGCTCTAGCCGTGGAGGAAACGATGAGCGCTAATGGAGACCGGATTACATTCCGGCGTGATTTCACAGATATACAAGCCATTGATGAAATCTCGGGACTACCCGCCGAAGATTTATATGAGCAGATCGGCACGGCAGTCAAGCAAGCTGAAAGTGACCCCAAGCGTTAATCAGGCAAGGAGCCCTTCCATCCCGGAAGGGCTCCCCTGTATTAGAATATCAGCCATTCATGCTTGGAACCGCGGCTGCCGCCAGCGGGATTTCAGGAGCTCGCCTGATACACCGGCACGCCTCCAAGTACGGTCTCGACAATACGGATCTTTCCTCCATTCCGCTCGAACATGACGAAATCCGCCCGCGCTCCTTTAGTAAGCCCGTACAGCTTCTCCCGTCCGATTGCTCTGGCCGGCGCGCTGGAAGCCATGTCCCAGGCCTCGGCAAATGAGCATAGACCCGATGCAGCAAGCCGCTGAACGGCATCGGCCAGCATCATTGCTGATCCAGCGAGCAGCTCAGGCTTTCGTGCCAGATGGAGCCTTCCTTCGGGGGTCAGCACCACCTCGCCGCCGATATGCGTTCGGTAGCTTCCCGGTGCCATGCCGCTTAAATAGACGGCATCGCTGACCAGCAGCGCTTTCCCCGCTTTGGCCCGGAGAAGCACCTTAATGACCGAATCGGGCACATGATAACCGTCGGCGATGAAGCCGCACCACAGCTCATCCAATGCCAGCTGCTCCCACAGATAATTCGGGTGCCGCGGCAGCGTCAGATGCGCGCCGTTGCCAAAGTGGGTGGACATGCTTGCTCCGGCCAGTGCGGCCTGGCGAATCTGCTCCGGCGTAGCCGCCGTATGCCCGATGGAAACGATGATGCCGCTCTGCACGCAGCGGCGGATCATCTCCGGTGCTTCCGGCCACTCCGGCGACAGGGTCAGGATGCGAATCCGGGAGCCGGAGGCATCCTGCCACCGCTGCAGCAGTTCCCAATCGGGCGGCCTGATATACCGTTCATCATGGGCTCCGCGCGGCCCTTCCTCCGGCGAAAGGAAAGGGCCCTCCAGATGAATTCCGCCGATGCTCTTCCCTGTCAGCGCTTCCTCCCGGCAGGCTTGATCGATGGCGCTTACAAGCTCTTCGATCTCCCGGTCGCCGTTCGTAATGACGGTCGGGTAATACGTCGTTACCCCCGTCTCCCACAAACGGCGCGTCAGCCGAATGACGGATTCGCTTGTCAGCGGGAGCGAGTTAAGGTCAATCCCGTACCCGCCGTTCAACTGAAGGTCGATCAGTCCCGGCGCGATCCAAACCTCTCCGTCGCCGCCGCGAACCGAATGCTCGCCGTAGGTGGCCAAAGCCTCGCCGCCATCGCTGCCAGCTTCAGCTGACGCCGCCCCTGAAATTTTGCTGTCTATGCCGTCTGCAGACATCTCTTCTATTCGGCCAACGCCATCTTCTGTAAATATCTCTGTAATGCGACCTTCGCTACTTATGGTAATTCGAATCCGTTCGCCGGTTGCGTAATGAAGGCCGTCGCGGACAAGCGCCTTACTAGTCATGGAGACCTTCCCCATAGGCGTCCCGGTCAAGATACAGCGTGCAGTCCGGATGACGCCTTAGAATACTGGCCGGGCAAGCCTCGCTAATATCACCGGTTAACGTTCTCCCCACGGCGTGCCGCTTTCTTGCTCCAGGAACGATGCAAAACAGCTGCGTCCCCGACATAAGCGCCGGTATCGTCAGCGTAAGCGCCCGCTTGGGGACATCATCCAGGCTGGCAAAGCAGCCGTCATTCACCTGCTGCAGGCGGCATGTTTCGTCCAGCTCGACAGGCTTCACGAGCGCCGGATCGTCAAAATCGGCAACCGGCGGATCATTAAAGGCAATATGCCCATTCTCGCCGATGCCGAGAACCACGATATCGATCGGCGCTTCAGCCAGGAGGCGGCCATACCGCTGACACTCCGTATCCGGATCATTCAAGCCGTCGAGCAGATGCACGGCTCCGGGGGAAACCCGGTCAAACAGCTTCTCGGACAAAAAGGTGCCGAACCGCTGCGGTGCAGCTTGCGGAAGCCCGATATATTCATCCATATGAAAGGCCGTCACCCGGCTCCAGTCCAGCCCCTCGGAACGGACCAGCTCCTCCAGGCATTCATTCTGGGAAGGAGCCGCGGCGAACACCATCCGGATACGTTCCTTTGCGGCCAGCAATTCCTGCATCGCAGCGCGGATATCGGCCGCCGCCGCCATTCCCATCGCTTCGCGGCTGTCATAGATGCGGACCTTGAGCCGGTCCTTCACCTGCGTATTCACGAGCCCGAAAGATTGATCGTGCATATCCCCACCTCCTTCATCTGTGCACTTCCCTAGCTTGGAAGACTTCTCCCATTATGGCTAATTCCCCTGCATGCAAGAACCTGCTCAGAACATGCATTTCCCGGCATGCTGAGTCTTCCCCTATACTCCAGCTGATCCGGTTCGTTCCTTCTATATTGCAGGTGCCTTCTCTCCGATGCTGATGTCTTTACGCTGTCGCGATGCCTCATAGGTGCCAAGGATGATCTCCAGCGAATGGATGCCCTCCGTTCCCGGCACGATCGGCTGCCGCCCTTCGCGGATCGCTCTCGCCAGATCTTCGATCTGCATGCGGTGCCCGTCCGGGATGATGCGGAAAGCCTCAAATTCAGGCAGCGTCACGTCCTCGCCATCGATTTGCAGAGACACGATATCGTCTTCTTCAATCACCAGTTCACCCCGCTCGCCGCGAATCGCCAGCCGCTGTCCCTTGGCGTTCCTGGCCGTCGTCGTAATCTCAAGAATGCCCAGGGCTCCGCTGGCAAATTCCAGCGCCGCCGTCACCGTATCCTCCACCTCGATGCTGCGCAGCACCGCCTTGGCTTTGGCCGATAGGGAAGTCACCGGGCCGGCAAGCCACTGCAGCAGATCCACCGTGTGAATGCCCTGATTCATCATCGCACCGCCGCCGTCCATCGCCCAGGTTCCGCGCCAACCAGCGCTGTCATAATAAGCCTGGTCCCGATACAGCATCACATAGGCCGAGCACAGGCTGAGCTTGCCAAGACGTCCCTCCTGGATCAGCTGCCGGGCGTAATTCGCCTGCGGGGACATCCTTCTTGGAAAAACCGTCGCAAGCCGCACCCCGGCCTCATGGCAAGCCTCAATCATACGCTCGGCATCCTCCAGCCGGATTGCCATCGGCTTCTCCACCAGCACGTGCTTGCCCGCCTTCGCGGCGAGCACCGTCTGGTCCGCATGCAGTCCGCTCGGCGTGCAGATACATACCGCTTCCACGTCGGGGCGGGCCAGCAGCTCCTCTAAGCTCCCGCAGACGTCCCCTCCGTACTTCTCCACGAATGCTGCAGCCGACTCAGGCTTCGTATCGAACACGGCTGCCAGCTCCGCTTCATCCGTGCTTTCGATGCACTGTGCATGAATATCCGCAATAATTCCACAGCCAATGATGCCGAATCGTATCGGTCTTTGTTCCATTCGAATACACCCCGCTCTATCGATATTGGTTGTGCCCGGTTTCCAGCGTGCTTCGGACGATGACACGGGCGGCTTCGTCTGCTTCAATCGTGCCCTCCGAGGCTTTATAAATATCACGGTGGGAGATCTGTCCAGATCCTCCCCGTATGCGGTCCAGGAAATCCTGTGCCAGCAGCTTCGGCGGAGCCTCCAGCTCGAGCGGCCGAAGCTGTTCCGCATCCGTTAAGAGCACCGTTTCCCGGCTCTGCAGCAGCGGATCGCCCTCCAGCCGGATCTCTGCCGTGCCGATCGTGCCGGTGATGAAGATCCGGCCGTCCCCCCAGGTCCAGCTGCCCGCCGGCGTGTGCCAATCGGCATACAGCTCTGCGGTGATGCCGCCCTCCATGACCGCATGGACGGCTGCCGTGTCGTAGAAGCTCGGGTGCTCCGGCAGAATGCTTTTGGCCATATAACCGGATACCGCCTCCACTTCCCTGCCGGTCAGCCAGCGCAGCAGATCAAAATCGTGAACGAGGAGGTCGTTGATGATGCCGCCCGATTTCTGCTTGTCAAAATGCCATGCCGGACGGTTAGCGGGGTTCAGCCGGTGCGGCTTCCGCATCGAGATGTGGACAATCTCCCCCAGCTCCCCGGCCATAACCAGTTTCCGTGCCGTATGCAGCGAAGGGCGAAAGCGTTCGGTGAGCATCATGCCGATCTCAATCCTTCCCCGCCCCATCACCGCCTGCAGACGGCGGAGACCCTCGCGGCTCGTTACCGCCGGCTTGTCGATCATTACATGCTTCCCGTAGCTCTCACACAGCTCGATCACATCGATCTTCTCGTTGTTGACCGCCGCACAGCCGATGATGCCAACATCGTCATCTTCCAGCAGAGACCTCCGATCCAACGAGATCGCAAGGCCGAACCTTTCTGCCATCTCGCGGGCAAGTTTCGTGTTATCCGGTTCGTAAACACCGGCACATGGATACCCGAGCCGCTGCATCTCTTCGATAAACATGCCGATGTGGGCGTGCTGACATCCGATAATGCCATATTTGATTCGATCCGTCATTCCTTACACCTCCACAGCCCGAAGCCATGTTCGCAGCATCTTCATATCCCAGGCCAGCCGCTCGATCGGCGGGTACGGAGCCGCGCATTCCAGCGTAAGCCAGCCGTCATAGCCGCTTTCCTTAAGCCCGCGGAGCAAACCGCCGTGGTCGACCTCGCCTTCGCCGAGACGGCACTGCAGAAAGCTTTCCTCTCCGTGCCGGGTCAAATTTTTAAACGTTCCCGGAGCCCCGGCGCTCGCGATCCGCTTCTCATCCTTGATATGGACGTGGAACAGCCGGCTTCCGAGCCGCCTGACCGATTCCTCGCCGTACCCGGTATCCGTAATGTACATATTGCCGGCATCGTGAATGAATCCGACATTGTCCCGGCCGACCAGATCCGACAGGTGAAGCGCACCGGCGACTGTCTCCACCAGCGAGAGATTGTGGATTTCCAGCGCGATCCGCTTCCCCGCCTTCCTCGCTTCGTCCGCGCAGCGCCGGATCCAATAGGCCGCCTTCTCATAGTGCTCCGGCTCGGCCAGAAAAGCGTTCGGCCCCCCGGGGAACACCCGGATCATATCCGACTCCAGCAGCACGGAGCACTCCAGCAGCTCCATGAAGCGGTCGTATTCCGCTGCGCAAGCCTCAGCTTGAGCTGTTGAGAAATGACCCATGTAGCCTGCCAAGGCGGGGATCGCAAGGCCGTGATCCTCGGCGGCGCTCTTGATTTCCCGGACCTGCATAAGCGGCATGTCCGGATGCAGATGCGGCTCCCGGCAGGCAATTTCGATGCCGTCAAAACCAAGCGAAGCACTGACCGCCATCGCTTCCTTCAAATCGTAATCGATCAGCGAACCGCTGAACGCAGCTATCCTCATTGTAGATCCTTCCCTTCCGGCGGCCGCCGCCAAAGGCAATGCCTCTGGCGGGACCGTTATTTGATTCCGGCCATATTGTGATTCTGCACGAAATATTTTTCCGCGAACAGGAACACCAGCAGAATCGGCACCAGACTGACCAGCGCCGCGGCAATCATCAGCTGCTCATTTCCCGTCCATTGTCCGGACAGCGACAGAATCCCGATCGGCAGCGTGTATTTCTCATTGGATGTCAAGTAAATGACCGGCGTCAAAATTTCATTCCACTTGCCCATGAAGGTGAAGATCGCCAGCGTCGCCAGCGTAGGCCTGGCCATCGGGATAAAGATCCGCCAGTAAATCTGAAACGGATTGCAGCCCTCCATCTTCGCCGCTTCCTCGTACTCTTTAGGTATATTCATGAAAGCTTGCCGCATGAGAAATATTCCGAACGGCTGTGCCAGCCACTCAATCACCCACAAGGGAGTCAGCGTATCCAGCATGTTCAGCTCATTAAAAATCATAAAGTGCGGAATGATGATCACGACCGCGGGAATCATCATCGTGCCGAGCACCATGACGAACAGCGCGCTTTTCAGCGGAAAACGGAGCCGGGCGAACGCATACCCTACCATCGAGCACGACAGCAGCGCCCCCGCAACCGACAAGCCCGCCACGATCACGCTGTTCATCGTATAGCCGCCGATATTTCCGAGCTTAAATACAGCCGCATAGTTCGACCATTGGAATACTTCGGGGATCCATCGGGGCGGAACGGTCGTGTATTCCCGATAGGTCTTGAGCGAGTTCATCAATGCCGTCGCGAACGGCACCAGCATCACAAGCGAGCTTATCCCGATCAACAGGTAAGCAATGCTTCGTCCTAGCAGCTTATACTTCATGCGAGCCCCTCCTTCCTGCACCAGCTGACTGCCTGACGATCCTCGCCGAGGAGGCCGAACCAAGGAACTCCACGGCTCGAAGCCCCATAACCCTTTTCTTTCCCTCCGTAAAATATACCCTTCCACCGCAAACCAATCGCCGAAGCATCTTCCGTATTGACACACAAGATTTCCTTTGTCATTCGTAATGCACCCACTTCTTCTGGCCCCGCAGCTGGATCAGCGTCAGCAGGAACAGGATCATGAACAGCACCCACGCAATCGCGGAAGCATAGCCCATCCGCATAAACGTGAAGCCTTCGCGGTACAGATACAGCATGAGCACCAGACTGGAATGGTTCGGTCCTCCGGCCGCGCTGATATCCCCTCTTCCCGTCAGGACGTAGATCTGCTCAAATGCCTGGAAGGTAGAGATCGTGCTCATGATCAAGACAAGGAAGGTGGTTGGCGAGATCAAAGGAATCGTAATGTACCGGAATTTGCGGAGCGCCCCCGCCCCGTCGATCTCGGACGCCTCATACAAGTCGCCTGGAACGCTCTGTAAGCCGGCCAAATAAATGACCATGATGTAGCCGATCCCCTTCCATACCGCGATCATCACGAGGAGCGGGATTGTCAGCTTCGGGTCCTGCAGCCAGCCTTGACCGGCGAGGCCCAGCTTCTGCAGCAGCATGTTCGCCAGACCGAAGCGCGGATTGAATACCGCGTCCGCGACATACAGAATGACGGTCCAGGAAGAGATGACCGGTATAAAATGCGCCATGCGGAACCATTTCAGCCCCTTCAGGCGCTGATTCAGAGCAACCGCCAGCACCAGGGCCAGGAAGGTCTGGAGCGGCACGAACAGCACGGTGAAATAGAGCGTGTTCCACAGCGAACGCCAGAACATCGGATCGTCCGCCATCCGGCGGAAATTATCGAGCCCCGTCCACTCAGGCGGGTTCAGCATGTCGTAATCGGAGAAGCTGAAGTACAGCGATGCCGCGAGCGGCCCCGCCACAAACACGATGAAGTGGAGAATATAGGGGGATGCCATCAGCAGCCCCCATCGTCCTTCATGATCCCAGGTCCGTTTTCGGGCGGGTTTGCCGTGCGGTAGAAGCTCGGCTTTTGGCTTTGTCTTATCGATCAGCGTGTTGTCCATAGTCGCTCCCGCCTTTCTTGAGCAGATCTTGCATTATTTTTTATAAAAATCGTCCAGCACCGCTTGAACCGCCGCATCGGCATCGCTCAATGCCTGATCAATCGTCGCGTCTCCCAGG
Source organism: Paenibacillus lactis (assembly GCF_017873605.1). Classification (GTDB taxonomy): domain Bacteria; phylum Bacillota; class Bacilli; order Paenibacillales; family Paenibacillaceae; genus Paenibacillus_AQ; species Paenibacillus_AQ lactis. The sequence continues at coordinate 50,451 of NZ_JAGGKI010000015.1, read as the reverse complement.
AATGCCCGCTCCGCGTTCTCGTTGAATTTGCCGACCCATTCCTCCCATACGGCGTTATTGTCCAGCGTCTGCGCGAATTCAAGGCTGTCGAGGAACGCCTTGCGGTTCGCCGGCTGCTCGCCCGCTTTCAGGAACACATCCGACTGCGCAACGGATTTCTTGACCGGCACCGCTTCGCCAAGCTCCGTCCACTGCTTCTGCACCTCGTCCTCGGTCGCCCAGTATTTGATCCATTCCCAGGCGGCTTCCGCTTTCTCGTCACTCGACTTCTGGTTGATGACCCAGGAGTTCGCGATCACCGGAGATACCCGTTTACCGTCGGGACCCTTCGGCAGCAGGGTCACGTCATAGTTCAGCCCAGCCTCGTTCGCCGCCTGCACCCTTGCGTAAATGCCGATCCGCATCGCTGCCGATCCGCTCGGGAATACGGCCGTATTGCTCTGGAAGCTCTTCAAATCCACCGGGTCCGTAATAATCCCGCGCTGCATGCCGTCTACCATCCATTCAAAAGCCTGTTTGTTCTCCGGCGTGTTGACGATCGAATTCTCGGCCTTCTCGTCGAGAACTCCGCCGCCATACGACTTCATTACCGAGAACCAGCCCTCGGTAATACTGAAGAACGTCAGGCCGAATTGATTGACGCTTGCCGGATCGAAGCCGGCATCCTCGGCCGTTTTCCCTGCAGCATCGACCGTCAGCTTGGCTGCCGTCGCCTTCAGATCCTCCCAGGTCCAATCCTCGGAAGGATAATCGACGCCTGCCTTATCGAACAGATCCTTGTTGTAGAACAGCACGCCGACCTGGATGCCCTGGGGCACGCCCCAATAACGGCCCTCGGCGTCCTTGTTGAAATCCAGACCGTAATATTCCTCGGCCTTCAGATCGCGGACGATCCAGTCCGTCAGATCTTTAGCCGCGCCGCGCTGCGCGTATTTCATCACATAGACGCCGTCCGAGAGCCATACGTCCGGTGCCTGACCGGCCGCAATCTGGGTGTCGAGCTTCTGATAGAACTGGCCGTACGGCGCGCTCTGCGTCTTCACCTTAATATTCGGATGCTGCTCCTCGAACCGGTCGATCAGCTCCTTCATCTTGGTGTCGGAGCTGTCGCTGGAGTAGTAGCCCAGCAAAATCTCTACCTGCTTCCCGCCATCTTCTTCCTTGGGAGGAGAGGCTGCTCCGCCATCCTGTTGACCGCCTCCGCTGCAACCGCTTGCAAACACGGTTACAAGCAGCAAAGCGGCAAGCCAGCTGTACAAGCCTTTTCTTTTTTTCACGATCGATTAACCCCCTGTCTTCATATTCGTATGGATTACTAGCATTGTAATGAATATCCCGGCGGCGGCCCATGTGCTTTCTTGACTGACTTGTGTATTCTTGCTCCCGACTGCTGTTCTTTTATTTACAACTTGTGTTTTTTTGCTACAATGTTCCTTACAATCCACACTCCATAACTGAAGGAAGGCGGATCCATAGATGAACAAGCAGCGGATGTCCTTTGGCAATCTGACCATCAACCAGCGACTGTTCGTATTGATTATTGTATTCATCGGTCTTCCATTCTTTCTGCTTGGCAGCTTCTGGTACCAGTCCTCCACCGAAGCCATCGAGAAGTTTGCCGTCGACACGAATAAACGCATCATCGAGCAGACCAACGTGTCGCTAGATTCTTATATCAACAATCTGGAGAATTCTACGTATCCTTTCATCCATAATCCGCAGATTCAACAATTTCTGTCGGCCCAGCCCTTAACTCCCTACCAGTACTTCCAGCTCGCCAAGAAGGTCGAAGACGATCTGTTCGCCCAGATGATCTACGGCCGATCCGATATCATCGGCATCTCGCTGGTTGCCAGCAACAAACGGCAGATCACCGATTACGAACAGGCTCCCGGACTGCTCAATATGACGGATATCCGCAAACGCAACTTGTCCTATCTCTCCCGGATGGATCAGCTGAGCGACTTTCAGATCCTAGGGCTAAGCAAGGTTGGACCCACACCGTCCCTGACGATTGCCCGGAAGCTCTATGACAACTCGTCCTTTCTGTACAAGGGCCTGCTGGTCGTTGATCTCAATCTGCAGCAGATCGGAGCGATCTGCACCAATGATTCCCTGGGCAGCTTCAACGTCTGGATTATGGGAAGCGAAGGGCAAATCATCTATCATCCCGATTCCAGCCTCATCGGAACCGAGGTCGAAGAAAGTCTGCTGAGACGCTTGGAGAGCCGCAGCAGCTCCTCCTTCTTTCGCCACCAGGATCCGGCCTCTCCGGCAGAAAAGATGGTGATCCATGAGCAATCGCGGATGGCCGGCTGGACCGTCGTTGCCGATCTTCCGCTGAGCAGCCTGATCGGCAATCTGATCACGCAGCGAAATTATTCTTTGGCGGCAGCGGCCGTACTCATCGGCATCTCGCTGGCTCTTGTTGGGGGCTTTTCCTTGTCGTTGACACGGCCGCTTGTGATGCTGCAGAAGCTGATGGCCCGTGTGGAGAAGGGTGACTTTGTTCTGCCTGCCAAGACGCATTCATTCCGGAACAATGAAATGCGCGCCGTTTTCCATAGCTTTTACCGAATGACGGATGAGCTCAAGCGTCTGATCCGGGAGGTTCATACCTCGCAGCTTAAGGAGCGCGAGCTGATCATCAAACAGAAGGAATCGGCGCTGCGGTCGATGCAATCCCACATCAACCCGCATTTTCTGTACAATTCCTTGGAAATCATCAACTCTTACGCCATCGCGGACAATCATATGGAGATCAGCCGCATGACGCGCGCGCTTGCCCATATGTTCCGTTACAATATTAGCCACGCCGGATCCATCGTCCTGCTCCGGGATGAAATTGCCCATATCCAGGCCTATCTGGAGCTTCAGCAAGCCCGCTTCCGCAAGCTTGAAGTCGAGCTGGATGTCGATGAACGCTTTGTCACCCGGGTCCAGGCCGTCAGGCTGACGCTGCAGCCGATCGTCGAGAATGTGTTCATTCACGGATATCGCGGCAGGAAGCCTCGGTATATCGGCATCAGCGCGCGGGCCGAGAGCAGCTGCTTCGTCATCGTCATCCGCGATGAAGGCAACGGCATGCCGCCGGAGAAGCTGGCCCGGATTCAGCGGGCACTGCAATCGGCGGTGTATCCGGGAGGAGATCTGCATGCCGAGGAACCACAAGGGGAAGCTACGAGCGGCATCGGCCTCATGAACGTTCATGAGCGGCTCGCGCTTACCTTCGGCTCCGGATATGGGCTGCAGCTGATCCATTCGGCGCCGGACGAAGGAACCATCTTCGAAATCCGTCTTCCCTATACTGCTGACGAGGAGGCTTCGGCATGTACAAATTGATGATCATCGATGACGAATATGCGATTCATTTGAGCCTAAGAAAACTGACAGAGATGTCGGGTCTTGGGATTGAAGTGGTGGCTGAAGCGGAGGATGGCGCCGAAGCGCTGAAATTGATGGATGAGACCTCGCCCGATATTATCGTGACGGATATTTGCATGCCCGAAATGGATGGACTGGAGTTCATCCGCAGGGTTAGAGAGAGCCGCAAGCATACGTTTATCCTGATTCTGTCGGGTCACGACAATTTCGAGTATGCCCGGCAGGCGATGCGCTGCGGGGTATCCGATTTTCTGCTGAAGCCGATCGATCCTGCCCAGTTCCATGCGGCGCTGGTGAAGGCCTGCGAAGAGCTGGATCGCCGGGTGGAGCGCTTCTCCCGTCAGACCGCTTGGACGCTTGCCCAGCAGCGGTCGAAGGCACAGCTCGTCGACCTGCTCTGGTCGGCGCAGGAGCGCGAAGCCTTGGCGCTCGCCGGCGACATGATCGCCCATTTCGAAACAGGCGGACCGGCAGATGTCAGTTTGCCGCGCTATGTTCGAATGCTTATGCAGGAATTGCTGCTAATGCTGGAGGAGCGTGGATTAAAGCTGCCGGACGGGGAGCTTAGGAACGGCATGCACACCCCGGACATCGCTCAGGACGTTGACAAGGAAGCCTGTCGACAGCGTCTTCTTAAGAGCATAAGCGAGACCATCTGTTGGATAAAAGGCATGCGGAATCTCGGCGCGCATCACAATATCGTGAAAGCCAAGCGTTATATCGAGGAGAATTATGCGGCGGAGGATCTGTCCTTGCAGGAGGTGGCCGACTCGCTCGGGATGTCGGTGACCTACTTAAGCCGGACCTTCAAGAACGAGACCAGTATGAATTTCGTCAAGTATGTAACGCAGGTACGGATGGAGAAAGCGAAGGAGCTACTCGCACAAGGCGGCTTGTCTGCGCAGGAGGCCGCATATCGCGTCGGGTACTCGGACTATGTCCACTTCAGCAAAACGTTTAAAAAGGTGCATGGCCTTACCCCGTCGGAATTCCGAAAGCAGAGCAAGACCATGACGCAGGGCCCGGCCCGATAAAGCAGGGATAAATATTTTCGCTAAGCTCCGGCCCATGCTGCTGCCCGCTCCAGCAGTCCGCTCACAAATGCATGCTTCTGATCCGAGTAGGATAACAAGGTCTGCGCATCGCGTTCAAGAATGTGCTCCTTCATGTCGCTGTAGCGCTGCGCTTCCTCGGGATGCTCCCTCAAATAATCGCGGAGCAGCAGGTTGTTGTTCCAAAGCTCCCCTCGATATTGAACGACGTGCACATTGTAATCATGGAGGCCTCTTTGGCGAAAATATCGCCTTCCGGGAATACCGGCTTCGCCCAGATGCTCGTATCCGATGCCGTTCAGACGCCGGATGATCTCATCCGCTGCAGCGGACGGGTCCTCTACACCCACCAATATATCGATGATCGGCTTGGCGGTCATTCCCGGCACGGATGTGCTTCCGAAATGCTCGATGGCCTTCGTTAACTCGCCGACGGAACGCAGCAGGCGCTCACGCTCCGACAGGTACAATTCCCTCCAGCTCTCGTCATAAGGTTCAAGGTGGACCGGTTCATCGATCTGCATCGTCATTCCCCCAATCAGGCGCTTCGTCCCCTTTCGCTCGTGCGGCGCGGGCACGAAGCGGGAAATGTCGGCGGGTAAGCAGTCCAAGAAGCTGCCCGCCGACACATTACCATATCATGCCTCATTGGCGTTGCGGCGGGCAAGTGAATGTTTAGCGCGCCAGCTGCTTGACCCCGGCCTGGATATGCTCTGCATAACGTTCTGCCTGCTCCCGGAACTGATGAGGCGTTAACCGGTCCGCATCATACATGGCATAGGGCGGAAGGAACTCCCCCTTGCAGTGCGTCAACGTGGCCTGAATCGGCCGCAGCAGCTCACTAATCGTAAACCGATTGTCACCGCCTGCACGGAACCCGTTCTCCGAGCCGCCTGCCGTTATTGCAACCATAAACTCCTTATCCTTCAGATGATTGCCGTCCGGCCCGTATGCCCAGCCGCGTACCAATACATCATCGAACCATTTTTTCAAAAGCGGCGGGCAGCTGTACCAATAGAACGGAAACTGGAATACGATCCGCTCGTATCCGAGCAGGCGCTCCTGCTCCCGCTTTACATCAATATGCCAATTCGGATATTCCTTATACAGATCGTGGACATGCACATTTTCGATTCCTTGGATTGCATCAAGCAGTGCCCGGTTCGCGCGGGAATTCTCCAATTTCGGGTGAGCAGCAACAACCAATATATTCATGCGTTCTCTCTCCATTCGGTTTGATGTTGTAGACACCCTCATTATCGTTCCGACCGGGATGTTTGAAAAGTACGCTCTTTTTTCGTACATGGTCAGGTTTTTCGTACCTTGCGGGGTGCTCCGCATGATCGATAAACAAAAGATGGCGGCTCACGGATAACATCCGAAGCAGCACCATCTCTTGTTTTGATATGCTTTTTGATTGTGGGGCTGTCATCAAGCAGCGGATTTACTTATGGGCCAGCCCCTTTACAATGCAAAATTTAAAGTTTTAGCCGTTAGCCCTTTCAAAATACATTCAGGCATCCCCTCTATTACTCGCTCAGCATAGCAACGATCAAGTGAACGGATTCAGCCCGGGTCGCAGGCTGGTGCGGGGCAAACATGCCGCCTCCTCTTCCTTGAATCAGCTTCGCGTCGTAAGCTGCAGCCAAATACGGCTTAGCCCAAGCAGGGATTAACTCTGCATCGGCAAAGGGAACGCTCGCCGTGGAATCCAATGGCACCCCCTTCGCTCTTGCGATCATGACAGCCATCTCGAGTCGGGTAATTTCCTGCGACGGCCGGAAGGTATGATCCCTATACCCTTGAATGATTCCGGCCTTGACGGCCCCGGCCACATACGGTCTGGCCCAGACAGGTATCCGGTCCATATCCTCGAGGTCTGCTGCTGCCTCCTGCTGATCCAAATCCAAGGCCCTGCCCAACAACACGGCAAACTCCGCACGAGTAATGTTGGCGTTCGGCCGGAAGGTCTTATCCGCATATCCCCGAATCCATCCTAGCTCAACAGCTTTCCGGATCGCAGACTCGGCCCAGTGTCCATGAAGATCGGTAAGGCTTACCAATGGCTTCGGAGGGGAAGGTTTCACAACCTCTTCCTCGTCATTTCCCTCCGCATCCTTGTCGTCTTCCTGTCCCCCCGTATTCGGCACAGACGGGCCTGGAACAGGCGCCGATGGACCGCCAGAGCCGCCGCCAGAGCCCGGATCGACGACGGCCTTCGCTGTCGTTACGGATACTGCAGGACCGTCGGTGCTCCATTGTCCATTCGAATCGCCGGCTTCAATCTTGAATGTGTATGGCGTATTCGGTCTTAATCCGGCAGCCTCGTACCGGTATACGGATCCGGTCACGGTCACTCGTTCTGCACCATTTTGATAGATTATAAACTTATCCACCTGATCGGCTTTAATGGTACCGGACCAATGCAGGGTGACGCTCGATGGCGATACTTTCTCCGCTACGAGTCTCCCTTCCGTCCAGCTAGGCGGCGCTTCACTGCCTGGAATAACGCTTGCCTTGAATTCGGCGACAGCCGCAATTAAAGCCGTAACGGCTGCTTGAATTTCTCCTTGCGTGACATCCTCGCGTTCCATGACGGCTTCAGCAGCCTCAATGGCTAAATAAAGCTTCTGCTTTGCTCCCAGCGGATATTCCCCCGGCGCACTTCCTTCCACAGCCTCGGCGTAGACCGCTCTCGCAACCGTAATGGCTTCATTCAATTCACGCTTATCCGCCGGTACGGACGGATCGACGATCACCGAGGATTGGAATGCCTTTACCGCCTCCTGAAGTGCGATCACAGCCGCGTCGATCTCCGATTGCGTTACATCCGCTTTACTCAGCGCCTGTTCGGCAGCTTCGATCGCCTCATACAAGCGAAGCTTCGAGCCTTCAGGATACTGGCCCGGTCCATCTCCTTCTACTGCAGAGTCATAGACGCTCTGCGCAACGGTGATGGCCTGCTCTAATGCCGCCTTATCCGCTTTAGGCTTCACGGACAAAGTAAGCGGAGCCGCAGACTTGGTGATCTTCTCATCGGTTAGAGCGTACTTGATGTTATCGAAAGCGAAGATGCGGCCATTCGCCGAATCCCACAAAAAGCCGAGTACGATCCGGTCAAAATCTTTTATGGCACTCGTCGTTTTTACCAATTGCCCGTCAATGTACATCTTTAAATCTGTGCCTGAAGTGTAGTCCCATTTCAACTCATGCCAGCCCTTGCTGCGTTTCACTTGGGTTGCCTCCCAAGCGGTTGAGGAGCTGCTTGCCCGTACGGAATAATAATCCTGCGACCCATAGCTACTGCCATCGTAAAGCACGCCCATTCCTGCGAGCAAAGTGGTTCTCGCGTTGCCGACATGGGCTACAACCCGCGTGTTTCCGGATTTGGAGCCGTCATCGTACATCATGATCGTTACAATTCCTTGCTGCTTGGTCCCGAACAGCTTCTGGATCGCATTGCTGCCGTTCCCGGTAACAAACAGCGCACTGCGCTCGCCTTGATAGGCGACTTTATCGGAGATCGCTCCTGTCGTAATCTCGGTTCCGGTCTCCGGTATGAAGTCCCCCCACCCGGCTTCAAAGCTCTGGGAGTATTGAAGATCCTGATATTCCTGTACCTCGGCCTTAACCTCGACGGAATCCATGCCGGAAAGGTCGCCGATTGCAGTCAAAATGCCGGTGTCCGGATCAATGTTGAACGATTTCGGATCCGCCTCATATCGAACGCGATAATAAGGCGCATGCTCCATCACAACTCCGTCCTCGGTTATGCCGTCCATTCGCAGCTGAACGGATGGATTGGATTCGGATAACTCGAGTGAATCCGCAGCGACCTGATATGATTCAATGCTTGATGCAGCATGCACGGTTACATGGGCCTCGGCATAGATAGCCGGATGAACCGTGCTTTCAGCCCGGATGATGGCTTCACCGGGACGAACGGGGGTAATAAACCCATTCGGACTTACCGCTGCGACCTGGCTGTCGCTGCTTGACCACTTGACTCCTTTGAACCAGGTGTCCTTCGGTTCGAACTGGGCGGTTAACGTTTTGCCTGCCTGCTGCGCGTACAGGTCCAGTTTCTCATGATTTAAACTCATCGATACGGGCAAGACCTCGGGAACCTGATGATCCGGTTCGTCGTTCGAATATTCGTGAGCGCCGATATCAATGGAGCCATCCGTTATCGGGTTGTTGAAGAAATCCTTATCTGCCGGAGCCCACACAGAAGGAGTGAGATTCCGAATATCCGTCCCTGCATTAATAGCCGGCGATCCCGGTAATAGCTTATATCCATTCAATTGCTCAACATCGAAAAAACCGGCTCCTGCATCAATAATATCCTTCGGCTCTTCGCCGGGTCTGGCCAATTTCGGGCTTTCGAAGATATTATCTTCTACAGCTGCACCAGGAAAGTCGGTATCTTTGATATTCGTCCCGGGATAGAACACATTATGCTTGATCTCACCGCCGGAAAACGTGCTTGCCCCCATCGGCGTATCCGCTTTCGTATAAAAAATATTATTATACAATTTGGCGTATTTACCGGAGGCATTAAAGATTTTGGTCGAAATATTCGCATCCGTGAAGAACGTATTGTTATGAATAAGCGGCGCGTACGCTTCCCTTGTCGGCAAATAATGCAGCAAATATCTGCCGTCGCCATCGTTTACGCTGATATTATACCGGGCGACGGAATTGGTGGAGCCGTCCATAAAAAGAATAAAGCCGCCTCGATTACTGTGACTGTAGTTGTATTGATACAACGTCCCCTCACAGAACATATCGACGTCAAAGGCTTGACCGTCATTGTACCCGTAGATGCCGCCATATACTTCGTTGAATTGCATCACCATATCCTTGACGCCGATGACCCAAAGACCGGCATAATTGACATTCCCCACGTTCTTTGCGGAATGCTTGACTACGGTGTTGTACTCCATTCTTCCATTCGTGCCGACATTGCTCATGACAAAGCCATCGCCTTGAACCTCTTCCACGTAGTTATTTCTGAAAATAATATTTTCAAAAACCCTTGGGAAGTTGGCTTTGACATCGCCTTCCTTATACAGCCCGGCGTTACGGATGCCTTCGATATCCACCCGCTTTACAATATTGCCTTCAACCAGAACATCCGAAATATTGCCAAGGATCAGGATGCCTCCGCTGCCGATCTTCCACCCCTTCGGATTCCCGTCCACATCATGGATATAGTTATTCTTGATGACGATTCCCTTATGGGGGTTCGCCTCCCATTCCGTTACCGTGGTGGAAGCCGTACGAATATTGATGCCTGCGCGCTGGGAAACGACGTTCGGGTTGTAGTTGGTCAGCTCAAAGTTGGAAAACTCGAGATAGCTTCCGTCCACGACATCGATGGTGGCTGACATCGTCTTGTCGGCTACCCCTTTATAATTAAGTATGATCTTTGAAATTTCCGTTGTGGTTGTTCCATTTCCGTTAATTACAGGACGGCCGAGTTGCTCGATATCACCATAGCTGCTGAATACGATTGGAGCATCTTCGGTACCCGAGATACCCCGAAGCTTAAGCGAGCCATTCCATACGTCCCCTGCTTTGAATAAGACACGGTCACCCGGAGCAAATTTCATGCTGTTTACTTTCTCAAGGCTTGCCCACGCATGATCTTCCGACCTTCCGTCATTCGCATCATTCCCGTCTACACTGACATAATAGGTTGTGCCGACAGCTGCTTGAGGTACCGCAGCATCCGTTAGGGCATGAACCGCTTCATCATTATAGTTAGCGGCTGCATTGGCCTGCCCCCCTGTTAAACCGGTTGTTGCCAGGGAGAACCCTAACAGCATGCTGAGACAAACGGCAAACAGCCTTCGAATCGGCTTTATTTTACCAAGCTTCATTTTTTAACACCCTCCTGTTCCTGTTCTAATGATCTAGTTCGAGAACGAAATCCGCTTAAGCACCTCCTCGTCGATCTCCATCGTTGCTTGACGCAGTTGGTCTTCAACGAGCTGCTCCAGCTGCCTCTCCATATATAGCTGAACCAAGGAAGTTCTCGCTTGCTCATAAGGCACGTAGCCCTTGTCCTCGGTTTCGAGAAGCCTTAGCATCATCGGGCCGTTATGATCACGTAGAATGCCGGTAAACTCCCCGGGCTGCATGGTCATGAAAATCTCCTGCAGCTCTTGTGCCCCATCATCGTCTTTGGACTTTGTATCCATGTCCAGCGTGTCCCGCCGAACGGCGATATCCTTCGAAAACCCTAATGGAACGATAGATTCCTGGACACTGCCAGGCCGCGATAAGAGTTGATCCCGCAGCTGCTCCAACGGTCGCGGGCTTTCCGCCGAGATGATTTCGTAATCAAAAGAATAGCCTAGATGAAAATCGTCCGATTTAATCTCGTCATACAATGGCTTCAGCTCTGCATCCGTAAGCGCAGCCTTATTCTTCTTGACCAGGTCATCGATTAGAGCTTGATAGTTCATGCTGTGGAGATACGAATAAAATGGCTCGGCCCCATACTTCTGAAGACCGTAAATCGGCTGCTTATTGCGAATATTCTGCTGCCTGTCCTTATTCTCCGCTTCGAGCTGCTTCAAAAAGGAGACAAAGGACGAATCTTCGATGATCCCGTACCGTTTCATCAGCATTTGCTCGATCTTTATTTTTTTCAAATCCTCGATCGTTTTCTGTTTGGCGTAGTCCAGTGGATTCTGTCCTTGGTAGGAGGAGGTCCAGAAATCCGCATGGTAATCCGCACGATATTTGCGTTTGAAATCACTGACGGTTAAAGCTTTGTTCTGCTGCAAAAAAAATCGAAACTCTTCAGCCGTCACGGGTTCATCATTAATCGTAAATACAACAGGATCCTCTGATGACTGAGCCGCATGGCTCCAGATCACGGTGACGGAAAGTCCGGTGACCACAACCAGCAGGAAGACGAGCAGCATTACCGTCCTGGCAGGCCTCTTTATTACCAACAGAATCTCCTCCTTAAATTTAAATCGCTTTCATTTTATTGCCACCCTTATTATAGTCGGGCTTCAAGCGTGGATATAATGAACATATTTGACGGATACCGTACGATTTTTACTTGTTGGTTCATCCCTTTGCCTTGCCCTCGCATATCGTAAAAAAACCTCTGCAGCTAAAAGCTGTCAGAGGTTTAGAACCTTATAACGCCATCTTATGTTTCATACCAATAGCCTTTGATTCCACGCTCAAGCCGGACAAGGGCTTCCAGATAATAATAATCGCCCCAAATCATATAATCGTCCGGGGCCCGGTCCCCCCTTACGTGATAGGAGCCATGCTTCAGCAGCCCTTCCGCGTCCGGCAAATCGGTCGTGGCATAGCGCTCAACGAGTGATTTCATGCTGCGATTCAGCGCATCTTCAAACAGAGCCCGATCCGGATCGCTGTTTCCTATCAGCTCCAGCAGCTCAAGCAGTCCGCACGCCGTAATCGCCGAGGCCGAGCTGTCGCGCGGTGTGCCATCCTCGACCGGAACATCGAAATCCCAGTAAACGACCGCATCCTCCGGCAGACGATCGATAAAATAACGGGCCATGCGCTTTGACGTTGACAAGAAATCGGCATGCTTCGTATATCTGTATGCAAGGGCAAAACCGTAAATCCCCCATGCCTGGCCCCGGGTCCACGTCGATCCGTCCCGGTAGCCCTGGTGGGTGCCTCCACGGAGCGCATTTCCATTGTCGGTGTCGAAGTAGAAGGTATGATAGGAAGAACCGTCCCCCCGTACCAGAAACTTCTGGCTCTTAAGAGCATGCTTCATTGCTACATCATAATACTTAGCATCACCTGTCTGCTCATGCGCCCAGAACAGAAGCGGGAGATTCAGCAGACAGTCGATAATGATCCGCCCCCCATTTTCGGGATCGTCCTCTTTCCCCCATGCCTGAATAACCCCGATCTTAGGCCTCCACCGCGCTAATAAGGCATCGGCTGCTTGGAGCGCAAGCTCGCGCGCAGCTGTATTCCCGGTTACACGCCACTGTGCAACCGCGGACAGTGAGTATAAAAATCCGATATCATGGTGGTCCAGCTCGATATGATGGTCCAGACGATGCTTGAAGTTGGCTAAATAGGACTCGGCTGCTTCTTTATAGAACGGATCCTGACCAAATTCATAGGCGAGCCACATCATGCCGGTATAGAAGCCCTCGATCCAGTCGTTGTTCTCACCCCAATCATAGCGCTGTCCTTCGATGATGTGTGGTAATTTTCCAGGGTGTTTTTGAATATTCTGTTTGATTTTGACGAGGGCGTCCTCAATCGCAAACTTCCACATTTTACTCTCCCCTTTGCCGATTATTCTGTCTTGATTTCAACAATAACGCTCCTGGAGAGAGCTTCGGTGATCTTAATCGTTCCTCCAGGGGTCAACTCTGCCATTGGTGGATGGTTAAAACCGCTTTCGTTTCTTTCAGAGCTCGAAGCTCCGAATACCGCAGAAATCAGGAAGCTCTCCCCCGGTTCAAGCTCCGCGCTAAGCGTAGGTATCATCGTTCGCGGCTTCAGCAAATTCGTATTGGCTTCCGGATAGACCATCATGGCGCCGGCATATCCTTGCAAATTGACGATGCCGCTAATGCCTCCAGGCATAATCGCTGCAATTCGATCCGCTGCCGTCCGGATGGCATCCGGTTCGCTTCCGGTCAAGCCGGTCATCCTCCCCACTGCGAATCCGCCTTCGGCCGCCGTCAGTCTGCGGCCCGTATGAATGCGGTGAATCCGCACATGCCACAGCCCTGCAGGAATAAGCCATGTCCGTACCTCGACGTCGTGCCAAGGCAGCCATCTCGAATACACAAACTGTTGTTCAACCTGAAACTCCTCGCAGTAACGCCGCACACGATAATGCTCATCCCGCTCACTCAGGGCAAGCATGGAATCGAAGGCCCCTTCCGTCAAGCCGTAATAGCCTTTGGGAACGCTGAAGCCAAAGCGCGTGGAGTAAGCAAATTTTGAGTATTTGGCTGCGCTGTGTGCCATAGTGAAATTCGCCATTTGCCCGGATGCCAGAGCAACAGCATGTCCATCATCCTCCGGACGGCAAATCATCATGCGAGCGTGTGGCTGAACGGAGATCGGCTCCAAGCTGGGGAGGGGTTCCTCCTCCACCGACCAGAATGGATGGTCATCCGGCAAATCCAGAATGAGAAAGGTTTTAAACGCCCAGTAAGGAGATCCGGGAGCATTATAGCTCTCCGCCATGATCAGATTAGGGTAAGCGTAGCCTATGCTAAGCAAACCGTCCGTCGTAAAGATCGGCTGGGCGAGCCACCACCGCAAATGGCGCATAATAATCCCTTTCATGACCCCCAGCGAAAACGGCTCGACGCCGGCATATACGAGCGCGCACCAGAAGGAGACTTGAGCGAAGCGGTAGGTCTGACTGCGTCCAAAAGGAATGCTGCTTCCATTCTCAGCAAACCAATAGATGAACTGCTCGGCAAATATCTTCGCCCGCTCCCGGTAAACCTTGGCGCGCACCGGATCATCATCTTCCATCAGTTTGGCGTAGATCAGCGTGTAGAAATGCATGGCAAAAGGAATGTAATAATCCCGCTGATCCGTCTTGCCGTCGGAATACCAGCCATCCCCCAGATAATAGGACTCTATCGTATCCAGGTACTCATCCATGATGGCCTGGTTATATGGCATTCCTACCTTCTTGAACCCGATATTCACAAGAACCGTGAACATCAGCCAATTATTCGGATTCGAACGATCCACCAAGTTAATTTGATTCAACCAACCATACAGGTTTTCCTGCTCGCGCTCGTTCAGCGGGTGCCAAAGTTTATGCGGCGCAAGTGCCAGCCCAAGCCCCAGCACGGCCTGCTCGACCATTCGCTGGTCCTTGGTTGCAAAGGCCCCCCAGTATTCCTCGTGTTCCGGGTCGGTTCCGTTAACGATCCCCTTCAGGTAGAGAGGCCATAGATCTGATTCGCCTCCCCCGCCGGCATGGGGAACCAGCCCCCATAACGGCCTTGCGAAAGCCTCCATGAGAGCAATCGCCTCATTGTATTCGGCAGCCGTATCTCCAAGCTGAAGACCGGCGCATCCCGGCGTGAATCGCCGTTTCAACGGCTCCAGCATATCTGTAACCGCCTGCCTCACATCGGCTTTCGTACGAAATGCGTTATATGCTGCACTACCATTCTGCCGCAAGCTATCGCTTCCTCTCTGACTCATGGACCAGGATTAGTTCCATGACATATATTCGCTGGGTGTCTTTCCGTATTCCCGTTTGAACAATTTGATAAAATAGCTCTTATTCGCATAGCCCAAATAATCCGATATTTCTTCAATTGATTTATTGGATTTCTGTAATAATTGTTTAGCCTTCTCCAGCTTGACCATATTGACATATTCGATGAAATTCTGGTTGGTTTCACGCTTGAACAGGCGGCTGAAATAGCTGGCATTCAGATTCAAGTATCCCGCGATTTCCTCAAGGGTCACTTTCTCGGTCACATGCTGTATGACATACTGCTGTGCCCGGATCACTTCGGGCCGTTTCGATTGAATTGACAATACGCTTAATTTGCGGGAGAGCTCCTTTAAATAATGCCTGATCCAGCTGAGCAAATGCTCCATCGTATGAATGCCGTTCACGGCGTCATACAGCTTCTCTTCGGAAATGCTCTGCTGGACCTGCAGCGTGACCTTCGTCTTCATTTGCAAATCCATGAGAAGCTGAAGCACCCATTCTTTGACGTCTGCGGGATGAAACCGGCTCTTCTTCACCCATTTCGCCCATTCGTTAAGCATTCCTTCCAAGCTTTCCGAGCGGTTCAGCGCCAGAGCGTCATTCATTCTCGAGAAAAATGCAGCATACTCCGCGTACATATCTCCATCCGCAAAGGAGGATTTCTCGAAACGATGGACTCTCGCTTCCTCTAAATAAAACCGATGGTTCAGCTCCTTCATCATAGGCATCAGCACTGCCCGCAGCTCGGTAGGCCCGGACGCTTCCCTCCCCAGCAGACAGGTGATCGATATTTTCAGATATTGTTGGACGGCGCTTATGGCATTCTGCAAAGAGTAATGCAGCAGCTGCTGTTCCTTGACAGGGTCCTCGCAGCAGATCCACACCACCAGTTCGCAATTATTGTGATGAAAAATAACGCTCCGGTGCATGGTGTCCAGCACTTCCTGCAGGATATTTTCGACGGCAAAAGCGATGGTGTAATCATACATATTGCGAGCCCGGGACACTTCCGATATCCGGTCGATAGATACGATCACAGGCAAGTAATATCTGGCATCCAGGACAATTCCGTTCAACCGGGCGTGCTTGAGCCATGCCTCCTTCGTCCAAGACGGCTGGTACAGCGTATCCTTCAGCAGCTTTTCTTTGAGCGCCGACCGGTTCAGCGCATCCTTCTGCATATACTTTATGACTTCCGACGCCTGTTTCTTCTCCTCGTTCAGATCAACGGACAGGTTGTGAAGCACATCCTGCAGCTGCTCAACCTTCAAGCTTTCTTTAAGAATATAATCGCTTACCTTTAATTTCATGGCTTGCTGTGCGTAATGAAACTCATTGTGGCAGGATAGGATAACGGCTCTAAACCGGGGATTGATCTTGCTGAATTTCTCCAGCATCTCCAAGCCATTCATTTTGGGCATTCCGATATCCGTTATGACGATGTCGGGCAGGCGCTGCTGCGCATCCTCCCATGCCTCCAAGCCATTCGAATAACAGCCGATCAATTCGATACCAAGATCCTTCCATGAAATACTTTGAGACAAGTAACGTACTACCGGATAATCATCATCCACCAGTATTGCTGTCAGCACCCTGTTCACCTCGCTCCATCTCGAATGGAAATATTAACGTGATGGTTGTTCCTAAGTCCTGCTCGCTGTCGATCTCCAGCTGAATGTCCGCTCCGTAGATTAGGCGCAGCCGCTGAAACACATTGTGCACGCCGATTCCGGAAAACCCTTTCCTGGCAGATGCTGCAGGCTCCTGTGTGCTCATCACCTTGGCGCGCAGCTCATGCAGCTTGGATTCATTCATGCCTACCCCGTTGTCCCGTACAGATATGCGCAATTGATTCGAAGAATTGTCACGGGCCTGTGCCGCCGTAATAAAGATTTCTCCGGCATACTGCTCAAATCCATGAATAATCGCGTTTTCAATGAACGGCTGAATCATGAACCGTGGAACAAGGGCCCCCTCACAGCCCGGCTCGTAATCAATACGCAGCCGAACCTGATTCGCATGGCGAAAATTCATGAGCCGGATATAATGCTGGACGGTCTCCACCTCTTCGCGAAGCGGAATGAACTCATTATCGCGGTTAATGGTCATCCTGAGCAGTGAAGACAGCGAAGCGATTAGTTCGGCATTTTCCTGATCGCCCCGAATCAGAATGTTAAGCCTGATCGAATTCAGGAGGTTAAACATAAAGTGCGGATTAATTTGTGCCTGCAGCATTTCCAGCTCCGCCTTGCGCTTCTTGGATTGTTCAATCGTAATCTGCTCGATCATGGATTCGATCCGATCCAGCATATGATCAATCGTCCGTGCCAGGAGGGACACCTCATGATTGCCTCTAATACCCGATCGCATATCCAGCCTTCCCCGGCCGATATGGGTAATAAAGCGGCTTAAATCCCGGATAGGCTTCGTGAATGTCGCAATCAGCACGGTTAGCAGCACACAAAATAATGTAAAGAAAAACACCTGTAATCCAAAACTGATTAATAGAATCTGTTTGTGCTTCGATACGGCCGAGGATAACGGGATTAAACTAACCAGACGCCAGGAATTCGCGCGGATCGGCTGCTCGGCATACACATATTCCTGACCGTTCATTTCGACTGTCGATGACTGTTCGTCCCTGTTCCACCATGCTACTTGACTTCCGATCAAGGAAGGGTCTGAATGGGAAATGACCATCCCCTCCTCGCTTAGCAGCATCATCTCCTGATCCGAATTTGCCCGCTGGATTAGGTGGCTTCGAATTTTGCGCTCATTCACGCTGATAATGACATAACCAATGACACTGCCGGCCGACGTCCGAATCGGGCGCCCTATGGTTATGATGTGGGAGCTTTGTTTTTGCAGGGGATTGAAGCTGTTCTCCTGCAGCCCGACCCAATAGGTTGAGAAGGACGGAAGTTGATTCAGCTGTTCAAACCACGGCTGCTTATACAGCTGCTTGGGATCGAAATCGCTGTGAGAGTAATTGGTATATGTAACATCGTTTTTTCCTAATATGGTGACATAGTATTCGTCATGCTGCCGGAACAGCTCATCAAGCAGCCGAACGAGCCTGCTGTAATTCACCAGGTTCTCTTCCTTAAGCTTGCGATTCTGCCTGGCTGTGATCTGCTGCCTGATTTCAGTATTCGTGAGGACGATGTTCGACAGCTCCAGCGTCTGATCGAGCACGCCGTTCACATCCGACTGGACTGCTCGCAGCGCATCCTCAGAGCTGACGACCGCCCGTTCGAGCAGCAGATCCTTAGTTAAATAGTTTGTCAGTAAGTAGATTCCGCCAAGCGGAAGGAGAAAGCATACCAATGCCGACCAAATCAGCTTTTTGCGTAACGAGAACTTCGGTATCATCACAAAAACGACGCCTCAAATCGGATTGAATTGGAATAGGGAAAAACCTGAAGTTTTCCCCTGCCCATGATCTATATTTCTAGTAAATGAAGCATCCATCTTCCGTACGTTTATGAACGGATTAGTTTTGATTATTGTTTACGACCTCGGTAATTTTCTGATCGATGCTGTCAATCGTCTGATCGAGGTCCTGATTATTGAGAATGTACAGCTCCGCCTCCGGAATCACGACGTTCTTCGCCTCATCGGCATATTTAACAGGTACCGGGGCGGATCCCGGTATAGTGTTGTTGATGGTGTATTTCAACGATTCTATATCGATCTTCGAAGGATCGATCGAGGAGTTGACAATGGTGTCCACAAGTTTATCCGTATCGGATTTAGCCCAGCCGGAGAATACTCTGCCTCCGATTTCGAGCCCTTCGGATGTATACCATCTGACGAACTGGTAAGCTGCTTCCTTATTCTTGGACTTTGCAGCCACTGCCATATATGTCGGCTGAACCGGGGAGTAATGCTTGCTTTCCCCTTCGAGTTTAGGAAGCGGTGCAAAGGCTGTCACGAATGTTGCCGGAATCGCTTCGGTTCCGCCGGATTCCGCAACCATCCAGTCTCCCATAGGAAGCATTGCCGCAAGTCCGTTGAAGTATTGATTACGATAGGCAAGCTTTTGGGAAATGATATCTTCGTACGGGTTGACGCTCTTATCCTCATACATCATTCGTTTCATCATTTCCAGATTCGCCTTCAGCAGGGGATCCTTCGCATTGGATGTGCCGTCGCTCTTGAGGAAGGTATTATCAGAAGGCTTACTCATGAGCTGCAGCTGGAAGTAATCCGGCCAATTATGCAGATAAGCGCCATAGCGTTTCTCCGCGCCGTCCCCCTTGGTCAGCTTCTTCGCATATTCCTCGAATTCCGCCCAAGTCCAATCGGTAGGGACCGGTAATCCGGCTTCCTCCAGCATGGCCTTGTTCATAATCACGAACCACCGCTGCATGGAAGAAGGAAGCGCGTAAATTTTGCCGTTTACCTTGGTATCTACCAGATATTCATCCTCGTATTTATAGCCGTCCTTCTCAATGTAGCTATCTAGCGGCTCGAACAGTCCGATATCCGCCCTTTGCGAATAATTCGTATATGGAAGCTCCACGATGTCCAGCTGGTCGTTTGAGGCCGCCATCAGATCAAGCTTCTGCATGGCAGCAACCGAGTCTCCTTTCTCGTTCAGAAGATCCAGCTCCACCTTAATGTTCGGATGCTTCTTCTCGAATTCCGGTATGATCTTGCTCCACTGCGCTTTTGCGTCTGTCTGCCACGTGCTTAATTTGAGTACGATCTGTTCGGGCGCAGCCTCCTTGCCCGATTCGTTCTTGGCTTGGCCAGACTCTGAAGTGCTGCCCCCGCCTCCGCCTCCGCAAGCTGTAACCGCCAAGGCAAGAGACAGACTTAGCAATAGCGATGGTATTTTTTTGATTTTCATATAGACCCTCCTCTAATAGTAACAGGTTTTTTCAGGTTGTCATCAACATTTGTAAGTGCTTACAGGATCCATCCTATCATGCGTAAGCTTCTGGCGTAGGCGCCATTTTTTACGGAAGCCAAACGATTTTGACTTTATCATCCTTTCACTCCCCCAAGGGAGATGCCCTCAATAACCTGCTTCTGGCCAATGGCGAAAATGATCAGCAGCGGGAGTATGGCGGATACGGCACCGGCCATCATCAAGGAATAGACATCGCCGTATTGATCCCCGAACAGCCGAATGCCGAGCTGAATCGTAAACAGCTCTTTGGACTTTAGGAAGATCAGCGGATACTGGTAATCGTTCCACGTCCAGATAAACCGGAGAATGGCGTACGTCGCGACGCCGGGACGGATCAGCGGGAGGGCAATTTGCCAAAAAGTTCGAAAGTACCCCGCCCCGTCCATTTTTCCGGATTCGATGTATTCATCATGCACGCCCATGAAAAATTGCTTTAACATGAAGGCCCCGATAATGCTGAAGCTGTTCAGCAGGATGAGGCCGGCATGGGTATCAATCAGCTGCATCCAGTTGAACAACAAAAACTGCGGTACCAGGGAGGCCTGCGGCGGCACCATGTACAAGGCCAGGACCAGAACGAACATCGCGTCCCTGCCCCAGAATCGGAGCTTCGAGAAGCCATAGGCTGCCAGCGCGCATACGAAGACATTAATGACCGTCGTTGCGATCGTGATATAGATGGAGTTCCAATAGTAACGGACAAATTGGCCGCTCCATACGGTCCGGAAATTCTCGATTGCATTCCAGTGCTTCGGAATCCATTCGATCGGAAATTTGAATACGTCCGCCTCCGACTTGAAGGAAGTGGACAGCATCCACACAAACGGAAGAATGAACAGAATGCCGATTAAGGCCATGATGACGGTCCAGAAGGCTTTTGAAATACTGATTCTCATGTCAATCTCCTTTCTTGCCAAGTCGTCTTAATAGTTGACCCATTTCTTCTGAGCCAGCATCTGCGCGCCGGTAATAAGCAGACAGATCAGGAATAAAATCATCGCCATGCTTGAAGCGTAGCCTGTCTTCAGCTGGTTGAAGGCCGTGTCATACAATTCATACACAATGACGGTTGTGGAATTAGCCGGACCTCCCTGGGTAAGCACCTGAATCAGGTCGAAAATTTTGAAGGTTCCGATGATCCCGGTCACCAGCAGGAAAAAGGTGGTTGGCGATATGCACGGCAGCGTGATGCTGCGGAATTTCACCCATGCATTTGCCCCATCGATCTCAGCCGCTTCGTATAGGTCCTTCGGAATCGATTGCAAGCCAGCGATGTAAATAATGATGTTGTATCCGAGAAGAATCCACACCTGAATCATCATCAAGGACGGCAGTGCAAAGTCGATGTCCGCAAGCCATTTCGGGGGATTGTCGATCCCTAGTGACATGAGCGTCTTGTTTACCGGCCCGAGCGAAGGGTGGAATAAGACCTGCCAGACCATAGCCACAGCAACGATACTCGAAATATAAGGAAGAAAATAAATGACCTTGAAGGCATCCTTCATGTATACATGCTTATCAATGAGTACAGCAAGCACTAATGCAATGATCATGGTAATCGGTACCGTAATGATAAAAATAAGATTGTTGACCAAGCTCTTCACGAATGCGCTGTCATGAACCAATCTGACAAAATTATCAAAGCCGGCGAATTTCATGGCACCCATGCCGGCAACAAAGTTCCAATTCGTAAAGCTGAGCAGCAAAGACCCGATTACGGGAATGAGCGTCAGAACCAGCAGTCCCAACATTAAAGGAGCCACAAATAAATAACCGGCGATTCGCTCCCTCGCAACCATGCTGAGCCTCACGGAATTCTTTGTTCGTTTCATATTTCTCTCCTCCTGGCGTTAATGCTTGGCAAAGCGTAATTCGAAAAAGCCCTTTTCGAATATGGCGATAGAAATGTCGTATCTTCATTGTAAAAAAGCCGTCTGCAGCATATAAGAAATAGAAATGAGTATTTTGGAACGAATTTTACTTTTTTGCGCACAACAAAAAGACGAGCCCTCGGCGGGCCGTCCTTTCTCTTGTCCTATCCATATGATTCGCGGCTTCCCTTCCCACCTCATGGTACGATAAACCGTACTAAGTACATTTTAGAATCGTACTGGGTCTAAAACGGATATTGTGCTACATTACAATCATCGAGATTTCTAAAACGAACGGCGATGCCGGGAGGGATCTAAACAGTCAGCATGCGTTGCCACTCAGCTGGCTTAACCGGTATTCCATCGTTCAACCTATAGATCGCGGAATGATTCAATGGGGTTAACAAATGGGGGGAGTGAAGGGATATGAACAGATTTGAGCATCAACCGCATGAAACGGCCGGGATATTGACAACCCTGCAGTTGATCGGCGGAAAGTGGAAGCCGCTGATCCTGTTTATTCTGCTTCAAGACGGAACCAAGCGCTTCGGAGAGCTGCGGCGGCTGCTTCCGGGTGTCACCCAGGGCATGCTGACCAACCAGCTGCGGGAGTTGGAGCAGGATGGGCTCGTTGTGCGAACGGTCTATCCCGAGATTCCGCCTAAAGTGGAATACTCGATCTCGGAGCATGGAAAGACGCTGGGAACGGTGCTTACCGATATGTGCAGTTGGGGATTTCAGCATCTGGAGTATACCGGGCGCATGAACAGCCGCGAAGAGGAGCCGGTGAGGAAGAACACGGGCAGCTCGTAACGCAATTCAAGCGGCTCTAGTCAGCGCTTTGAAATGGAGAGGCATCCAGAGCTTAATGCCTCTAGTTAAGCGCTGCGAAATGAAGAGGCATGCAGCTAAATGGCTGGAACATGGCGGTCCAGGGGTTCCCTGTGCCGCCATGTTCCGTTTCGTTATAGGAGCCTTGTCTTGTCTATAATTTAGAAACGTGAGCCGCTTTTCGGCTTGATTAATATGTCGTATCGATATATATTTATATCGATACGACATATTTAGGAGGTGCTCATGTACGAACTATTTGTGTTAGGCGAATTGATGACGGGTGAGAAGCATGGCTACATGCTTCAGGAAATCCTTAAAAATGCCGGCGGCCCCTATCGGCAGATCAGTTCCGGTACGCTGTACCCGCTGCTATCCCGAATGGTGGAGAACGGCTGGATCCACCTTACCATGGATGAAGTCCCAACAGGTAAACGCCCTCGCAAAATATATCAAATCACCGACGCGGGAAGAAGTCGGTTTTTAGAGCTGATGGAAAAGCCGCTGGAATACGGAGCGGATACAACAGAGCTGCTCCTTTACAAGATGGTGTACTTCCGTTATGTCCCGAAATCGGTCCGGCTCGAATGTCTTAACCAGTATTTGAAGTACCTTGAAACAAATCTCAAGCATGTCAGCGATTTCGAGGCAGAGCTGATGTTCTATAAACCGGAGCCCGAGAAACAGCGGACGCAGCTCCTGCGCGTGCTGGATCACCGGAAACGGATCGGATCAGCCGATATCGAATGGGTAAGAGCTGAAATCGAGCGTCTCGCGTCGGAACCGGAATAAGCTTACCTAATCAAGGATGATAAAGGAGGAATTGAGAGTGGAGCGTTTATGGACCAAGCCGTTTATTCAAATGACGGTTGGCATGCTGTTTCTGTTTACGGGCTTTTACCTGCTGCTTCCCACGATGCCGCTGTATATCAAGCATTTGGGGGGCAGCGAATCCCAGGTAGGCCTTGCTGCAGGGCTGTTCACCTTGTCGGCGGTCGTCTTCCGCCCGTTCGTGGGAGCTCTCGTCGACCGTCACGGTAGAAGGCCCTTTTATGTGTGGGGACTGTTATTGTTCGTCATTTCCATGGTCTCGTATGACTGGGTCGGCGGCATTCTGCTGCTGCTCGCCCTCCGGATGGTACATGGTGTAAGCTGGGCATTTGCCACGACGTCCGTGGGGACCGCCATCACGGATTTGATTCCTGCCTCGCGACGGGGCGAGGGAATGGGCTGGTACGGCATGGCCATGACGGTTGCGATGGCGATCGGTCCGATGCTCGGCACCGCGCTTGCCTCCGGCGACTCTTTCCACACCCTGTTCCTTGTTGCCGCCGGACTTTCCTTAGCTGCATGGGTGCTCGCGTTTATGACCAAGGTCCCCTTTCAACCGAAGCCCTCGGCCGGGCGGATTCGGCTGATCGAACCGTCGGTTCTGCCGGTAACGGCCGCTATCTTTTTTCTCGCCGTGGCTTATGGAGGAATTACGACCTTCCTTCCACTATTCGCTGCATCCATCAGCGTCAATCCGGGAACCTTCTTTCTGGTTTATGCCATTGCGCTGACCTTAATCCGTCCACTGGCCGGCAAGCTGTCGGACCGCTTCGGCGAAGCCGCCGTCATCATACCATCCCTCATTATAACGGCGCTGTCGCTGCTTCTCCTCAGCCTTTCCGATAGCCTCGTCGGTCTGATCGCCGCCGCCATCCTCACGGGATCGGATTCGGCTCGGCGCAGCCTGCACTGCAAGCGGCAACCCTGCGAATCGCTCCCGAGGACCGGCGGGGCGCTGCCAACGCTTCCTTTATGACTGCGTTTGATCTCGGCATCGGCCTTGGGGCCATTATCCTCGGCTGGATATCGGAGCAAACCGGGTATCCGCTGCTATTCGCGATCGCCTCTGTCTCCGTCGTGGTGTCGCTTGTCATATTTGCGCTGTTTGTGAAAAGATTGCTCAGAACCGATGCTGTCTTAGTAAGCGCAGCCGGAACACCGGTAGAGCGCGCGGAATAAGCAGGAGAGGCGAATATGGACCCGCGATCAGCAAAGCTGCGCTTGCTCTAGCATCTCGCCTAAGGAAATTTATCCGTAACGAAAAAGACCCGGCCAGCCCGGCGGTTATCGCCAGCTGATCGGGTCTTCCGTTTTTATTTTGTTAGCTTCCCCCATGAACGGAGATCGCCGCTGTTACACCATAATTTTGCAGATGTCGTTCGTAAACTCTACCGGATCGGCAATCGGCAGCCCTTCGATGAGCAGCGCCTGGTTGTACAGCAGATTGGTGTAGAGCGCCAGCTTATCCTGATCATCCTTATGCGCCTTCAAGGCTTGGAACACCTCGTGGCCCGTGTTGATTTCAAGGACTTTGTCGGCCTTCACATCCTGCCCGTTCGGCATCGCCTTGAGGATTTTCTCCATCTCGATGGACACTTCGCCCTCCGCCGACAAGCAGACCGGATGGGATTTCAGGCGCTTGGAAGCCTTGACGGATTTCACTTTACCCGCCAGGATGCCTTCCATCGCGGTGAACAGCTCCTTGTTGTCGTTCTCCTCCGCTTCGGTCTCCTTCTTGTCCGCATCGGATTCAATTCCGAGATCACCGCTCGACACGGATTTGAATTCCTTCTCCTTATACTTCATCAGCATCTTGATGGCGAACTCATCCACATCGTCGGTGAAGTACAGAATTTCATAGCCCTTATCCAGCACCATCTCCGTCTGCGGCAGCTTCTCGAGGCGGTCAATCGAATCGCCTGCGGCATAATAAATATACTTCTGATCCTCCGGCATTCTGGATACATACTCATCCAGGGTAACCAGCTTCTTCTCCTTCGAGGAGGTGAACAGCAGCAGGTCCTGCAGATCGTCCTTGTGCATGCCGTACTCGTTATAGACGCCAAATTTCAGACCGCGCCCGAATGACTGATAGAATTTCTCGTATTTCTCGCGCTCATCCTTGAGCATGCTCTGCAGCGCGCTCTTGATCTTATTCTTGATGTTCTTCGCAATGAGCGTCAGCTGACGGTCATGCTGCAGCATTTCGCGGGAGATGTTGAGCGAGAGGTCCTCCGAATCGACCATCCCCTTCACGAAGCTGAAGTAATCCGGCAGCAGATCGCCGCATTTTTCCATAATAAGCACGCCGTTCGAGTACAGCTCCAGCCCTTTCTCATATTCCTTCGTGTAATAATCAAACGGCGTATGCTCAGGGATGAACAGAATCGCGTTGTACACGACCGCGCCGTCCGCCTTCACATGGATATGCTTCAGCGGCTTGTCGAAGCCGTAGCGCTTCTCGTTATAGAAGTTCTCGTAGTCCGCGTCGGTCAGCTCGCCCTTGTTCTTGCGCCAGATCGGCACCATGCTGTTGAGGGTCTGCTCCTCCTGAACCTCCACGAATTCGTTGTCCGCGCCTTCCTTTGGCCGCTGCGTCTTGACGTCCATCTTGATCGGATAACGGATGAAGTCGGAGTATTTCTTGATGATCGCCCGCAGGCGGTACTCTTCCAGAAACTCGTCATATTGATCTTCTTCGGTGTTCGGTTTAATCTTGAGCACAATCTCCGTACCAACTGTATCTTTCTCGGCCGGAGTAATCGTATAGCCGTCCGCGCCTTTGGATTCCCACTGATAGGCCTCGTCGCTGCCAAGCGCCCGGCTGGTTACCGTTACGACGTCGGCGACCATGAATGCCGAATAGAAACCGACACCGAACTGGCCGATGATGTTATGGCCGTCCTTCGCTTCAATTTCGTTCTTGAACGCGAGCGATCCGCTCTTCGCGATGACGCCGAGGTTGTTCTCCAGCTCTTCCTTCGTCATGCCGATCCCCGTATCGGTAATGGTCAGCGTACGGTCCGCTTTGTTCGGCGTAATCTTAATGAAATAATCGTCTTTATTGAACACCAGCTGATCGTCCGTCAGCGCCTTGTAGTAGATTTTATCGATAGCGTCGCTTGCATTCGAGATCAGCTCGCGCAGGAATATTTCGCGCTGCGTATAGATGGAATTGATCATCATCTCAAGCAGACGCTTGGATTCCGCTTTAAACTGTTTTTTCGCCATGAGAAGAGGTCCCCTTTCCGTTATGAATCAGGATTTTAGCACTCCATCGCATAGAGTGCTAACACTTCTTCTATTTAAACATGTTCCAATTTTTCATGTCAACCTATTTGAGGACTTTTCGGTACGAAAATAAAAGCGCTGTCTTTATCGTTGTATTCTGGTGTAATTCTGGTGTAATTCTGCCGTTATACTGCGGATTCCCTGCTGATACTCTGCGGATACTCTGTCTAGGCTCCGCGGACACTCTGTTAATGCTCCACCGGAAATCTCCGCATAAAACTTCACCCCGGTCGCGCTGAAATCCAGCCAGCAACCGGGGTTACATTTTTACGTTTCTATGCTGCCGCCCAATCGCCTCGACAAGACCGGACGTATCCACAACACATAATACAGACCGCATATCAGCAGCGCCCCGGCCGTGGCAAGGAAGGGAAGCTGATAATCTTGCCTGGCCAGAATCAATCCCGAGACAAAGGTTGCCCCGGAAGATCCCAAGCTCCGAAATACCGACCGCATGCCGGCATATAGATTCCGTTCCTGTTCGTTAAACGCGGACATCAGCAGGCTGTCAAGCAGATTGGACAGCATCGTTACGCCGCCGCCCCGCAGCAGGAACAGGACGACGAACAGCCATACGGGAAGTACCGTATACAAAGCCGCGAACAGCAGAATATTGACGATAAATACGGAAACGATCGCCGTATGATAACCGAACCGCTCCATGACGTAAGGCGTCATTAGAGAGCAGATAAAGAGCAGAATGGCACCGACGGCCAAGATGAGCGATACTTGATCATCCATCCAGTCCAGCCGGAATTTCACGATCACATTCAGGAAGGAGCCCGTCATCGCGATACACCCTCCCAAGAGGGCCATGAACACGGCAAACAGCCATAAGGTCCCGGAAAGAATAGGCGCCGTTAGCTTGGATGCCCCTTCGGAAAGCGGACGGCCCGGCGCTTCCTCCTCCCTGCCCACACGCTCGACCGGCAGCCAGAACGCCCGAACGGCTCCATGAATCACGAGAACCAGCCCGGTGAGGAGAAGGGAGGCTTCATAGCCTCGACTTCCTTCTGCCCCCTCCGCGATATATCCGGCCACCAGCGTGCCGAGACCCGTAAAGGCCGTAAACACGGCAAACATCAGGGAGAAGGCGCGGGCTTCCTCCCTGCGGGAACGGCAATAATGGAAGAGAAGCTGAATCTCCGTGGTTTCGACGAGCGTCAGCCCGGTCGACACGAGAATCTGGGCGGCATAGAACCAGAGCAATTGATCGCTGACGGCAAACAGCACATTTCCTGCGGCGATAAAGAACACGCCGGTAACCAGCAGTTTTTTTCTTCCCGTCCGATTCGCGAGCAGAGAGACCGGAATGGCGAGGATCCCCATGATCAGAATGCCCATCGATACCAGCGCGCCGATCTGATCCTCCCTCAGCCCCCGGAAGAGCAAATGCAAATTCAGAACCAGCGTGTAAAGACCGATGCCTATGCCGTACAAGGCTTCGCTTATAAGGAACCGGCGTACGCCGGTAGACAGCTGCAGCAGGTCTTTGATGTAAAAGGACATGTGATTCCCCTTCTGTCGGAATATCCGAAACGATAAGAATATGAGCAAAAACCAGGATCAGCTGTAAAGCTTTGCTTCCGAACGCATCCGCCGGGAGAGCGTCCCCGGATCGGTATCCTCCGAGGCGTATGCCTGCAGCAGAATTCGGAACTCGAACGGTTCCGGCTTAACCGTATGCTCCGGAGCCTGCGCCGGACCGCAGCTGTTGCTTCCGAGCCCGTTCTGGCGGTAATCCAGGTTGAACGTAATATATTCGCTCGGCATCAGGTCGCTGGCATGTTTGGCATATTCCACATCAGAGTCGGAATACCGGCTCGCGCTGAAATTCAGGGCAGACTCGGAAGCGGCAAGCAGGCCAAGGCCTGCGCCATCCGCGATGGAAATCCAGCGGACATCCGTGCGGTTCCCGTTCTCTTGCGGATAAATGTACGGCGTAAACAAGCCTTCCACCGTGCTGCGGTACGTACCGAAACGCCCTGCCTCCTTGCTGTCCGGATAGCTTTCGCCCGGACCCCGTCCATACCAGCGGACATGCTCCATATCTGCCGCAAGCTTCATTTGCAGCCCGATCTTCGGCAGCATGGATGGCGGCGTACCGATCGGCTCGCCCTTGATATTCATGATGATCAAGCCGCCTGAGGTGATCGTATAGACGGTTTCGCAACGGAACCCCCAATCGTACACCGGCGGCGCGATTCGGGAGACCCAGCGGGCTTGAATCGAAGCAGAATCCGGTCGCTTCCATTCGAAATGGTCGACCCGCTCGGTGAGCCGGTCCAGATGGGCCTTCCGCCAATCCGCCAGCACGTACATGTCGTTGTCGATCGGCGGCCGCCAGAAATTCAGCCGCGGACCGTCAAGCGTAAGCAGCTTGCCGCTCACGGACAAGCTTTCAAACCCCGGCCGGGAGGAATTCAGCGACAGCTCGATGCCGTCCATCGCCGCCTTGAGCTTGCGCTTCTCTTCAATGATCCGCAGCTCCCCCCGTCCAGCCGTATCCGTAGGCCGGAATTCGGGTACCGTTGCTGCCCGCAGCTGGAATTGGGACCAAGCCACCTCGTGCCCGCGCTCCGCCCAGCGGCAGTCCGCAGCCAGATGGAAGGATACCTCAAGCCACAGCTCCGCATAAGGATTCACCACGGCCGCCGCTTCCTCGAGGCTCACGGGAAGACGCAGCTCCGCGCTCTCGCCCGCTTCGATAAGCGGCAGCTCCAGCACCCCGCTGCGGACAAGCTCGCCATCGGCCAAGATCCGGTAATGGGCCTGCAGATGCTCCAGCGTAATGAAATCGTACCGGTTCATGACGAGCAGCGTACCGGCTTGCGGCATGGTAACGCGAACCGGTTCAATCACCTTCTTATACTCGAGAAGTCCCGGCGAAGGCGTTCGGTCCGGACGCACCAATCCGTCGATGACAAAGTTGCCGTTATTCGGCACGTCGCCGTAATCTCCGCCGTACGCATAATCCTTCCTGCCGTCTTCCGTCGTTCTCGTCAACCCATGGTCGATCCACTCCCACACGAACCCTCCCGCAAGACGGGGATACCTTTCAAAGGTGTCAAAATAAGGGCGCAGTCCGCCGGGTCCGTTGCCCATGGCGTGGGCATATTCGCACAGAATATGCGGCTTGGGATGCCCCTCCAGTTGACCGAACCCCTCCATCTTCTCAACGGAGGAATACATCGTGCTCACCACATCGCACACCTCGGCTTCCCGGTCCTCCTCATAATGGATCAGCCTCGTGGTGTCATGCTCCCGGCACCAGTCCGCCATCGCGCGGAAATTGCAGCCGAAGCCGGATTCGTTGCCGAGGGACCAGAACAGCACGCAAGGATGGTTCTTATCCCGCTCCACCATCCGGCGGACACGGTCCACATAAGCCTCCTTCCACGCCGGATCATCGCTTAGACGCGAAATATTGCCGAGCAGCTCGAAGCCGTGGGTCTCCAGATCAGCCTCTTCCATGACGTACAGCCCGTACTCGTCGCACAGATCGTAGAACCGCGGGTCATTCGGGTAATGCGCCGTCCGCACGGCATTGATGTTGTGCTGCTTCATCATCTGAATGTCCTCGAGCATCGTTGACATCGTCACGGTCCGGCCGGTATCCGGGTGATGATCATGGCGGTTGACTCCTTTGAGCAGGATCGGCCGGCCATTCACCATGAGCTGGCCGTCCTTGACTTCAACGGTCCTGAAGCCGACGCGCTGCGCAATGGTCTCCAGAGACTGCCCTTTCGAATCCTTCAAGGTCATGACCAGATGATATAAAGCCGGGGACTCCGCACTCCACAGGGCCGGGTTGATC
Organism: Paenibacillus lactis; assembly: GCF_017873605.1. Classification (GTDB taxonomy): domain Bacteria; phylum Bacillota; class Bacilli; order Paenibacillales; family Paenibacillaceae; genus Paenibacillus_AQ; species Paenibacillus_AQ lactis. The sequence continues at coordinate 20,228 of NZ_JAGGKI010000015.1, read as the reverse complement.
ACCTCGATTTCAAGCTCCGCCGAGGAGGAGCGGGCGATTTCCTTCCCGATTGCGCCGACCTCGGTGCCGTTCCCGTTCAACAGCTGCAGCTGGACCGAGCCGTCCTCCGTCCCCTCCAGCTCCAGGAGGACGTTCAGCTTGGCTTGCCGGTACTCCGCATCAAGCTCGGTGATCACGCGGAAATCGGCGATGCGAAGAGCTGCAGGCTCCGCGACCAGGTACACATCCCTGAAAATGCCGCTCATCCACCACATATCCTGATCCTCCAGATAGCTTCCATCGGACCACTGATATACGCGGACGGCCATCCGGTTCACCCCGGTCGTCACATAGGGCGTCAGATCGAACTCGGAGGTCAGCCGGCTTCCTTGGCTGTAGCCGATAAACGACCCGTTGAGCCATACATGAAACGCACTGTCCACGCCGTCGAACTTGACGCTGATCCTCCTGCCGTCCCAATCGCCGGGGATCTCAAATTCCCGGACATAACTGCCGGTCGGGTTCGCATCCGGCACATGCGGCGGATCCACCGGGAACGGATAATACAGATCCGTATAATGCGGATGGCCGTAGCCCTGCAGCTGCCAATGTCCCGGTACGGCAATATCGTCCCAATCCGTAACGTCATACTCGGTTAAATAAAAATCTTCAGGAGCCGCCTCCGGCTCCTCCGCATAATGAAATTTCCACATGCCGTTCAGCGACTTGTACCATGCCGAGCAGCCCCTGTCATAGCGGAGCGCTTCCTCGGCATCCGTAAACGGGATGAAATAGGCCCGGCTCTTGGAGCGGTTTCGCTCCAGCACGCCAAGATTATCCCAATCCCGGTCAATCGGTCTGACTTTCATGCTATTCTCTCCATCCTTTCCATATTGCTTTATCGTTGCTGTCATCTGATCTAGCCTTTGATCCCCGTCGTCGCGATTCCGCCGACGATATACCGCTGGGCGAAGAAAAATACGGCAAGCGGCGGAATGGAGATCAGGCATGTAATGGCCATGATGGACTGCATGTCGACGCCATGCATGCCCCTGAACTGGGACAGGCCCAGCGTCAACGTATATTTGGTCTGATCATTCAGGAAGATGAGCGGGCCCAGGTAATCATTCCAGCAGCTCATCATATGAAACACCGCAACTAAGATCAGCGACGGTCCCATGAGCGGCACGATGATCCTCGCCAGAACCGTCATTTTTCCCGCACCGTCAATCGTGGCCGCCTCGTCAAGCTCTCTTGGCAAGGTCATGATGAACTGCCGCAGCAGGAAGATGAAATACGCGGAGCCGAACCAGGACGGGACGATCAGCGGCTTAAGCGTATTGATCCACCCCAGGTAGTTGAACTCCATATACTGCGGGATCATGGTCACTTCCCAGGGGATCATCATGGTTGCAAGCACGATCAGGAACAGCGCATCACGTCCCTTGAATTGGAACCGGGCGAACCCGTACGCCACCAGCGTGCAGGAGATGAGCTGCCCGAGCGTGGACAGCAGCGTCACGATCACCGTATTTTTCAAAAACAGGTTAAACGGCTGGATGCTCCAGGCCTCCGCGAAATTGCTGAACCGCCAAACGGACGGCAGCCATTTCGGTGGAAACAGATACAGCTCCTGCGGGGACTTTAGCGCGGTCGTTACGGCCCAGAACAGGGGCGCAATGAACAGCAGGGAGCAGAATACAAGCAGCGTGTACGTGATTACTTTTCTCATGCGTCAATGCCCCTCTCTGCCGGCAGCCCGGCGTTTGACATGCTTCGGTTTTGCCTTCTTCATCTCGCCCTCATAGAACACCCAAGCCTCCGAGGACTTGAACACAAGGAACGTAAGCGTCAGGACGATCAGGAACATGAACCACGCATTCGCTGCGGAGTAGCCCATCTTGAAGTATTTGAACGCATTCTCGTACATGTACATCGCATAGAAAAAGGTGGATTTCAGCGGCCCCCCGCCCGTTAACAAGAGCGCCAGCGTCAGCTGCTGGAAGGCGGCGATGATCGACGTGATCAGGTTGAACAGCAGCGTCGGCGTAATCATCGGAACGGTCACATTGAAAAACTGTCTGATCTTGCCGGCTCCATCAATGGAAGCCGACTCGTACAAGTCCTTCGGGATGCCTTTGAGCCCCGCGAGAAAAATAAGCATCATCGAGCCCTGGCCCCACAGGCTTGCGATCACCATCGCGACCAGGGACCATTTCGTATCGTTCAGCCAGTCCGGACCCTCAATGCCGAATACCGACAAGAAGTAATTCAGGATCCCGTAATCCCCGCTGTAAACCCATGACCAGATCATGGCGAGGGCCACGCCGGAAATGACCGACGGCAGGTAGAAGGCGGTTCGGAAGAAGGCGCTGCCTTTTACCTTCTGGTTCAGCAGCATCGCCAGTCCCAAGGCGACGATAATGTTCAGCGGCACGAATAAAGCCGCAAATTTCAACGTAATCATCAGGGATTTCCAGAACAGCGGATCATCCGAGAACATCTCCACGTAATTGTCGAAGCCGACGAAGGTGACTTGACCGACGATCGGCCAGTCAAAAAAGGATATAACAAGAGAGAACAACAGCGGGCCCAGCGTGAAGACCAGGAAGCCGAATATCCATGGAAAAATGAAGAGGTAGGGCGCTGCCCCACCCCATCGTTTTCGTCCAAGCCGCTTCGGGGCCGCTGTCTGTCGTTGCGGGTTAAGCACATTGATCCGGGCCATAGTAGCGAGCCTTCTTTCTATCGTTTATTTCAAATAGCGTTCGCTGTCCTTCACCGCTTGGTTCAGGGCCTCTTGCGCATCGCTGCCGAACATGACGGACTCCACGGCTGCCGACAGCTGGCGGTTGACTTCGTTCCATTTCGGGTTGAGCAGGAAGGCCGGCGTATTGTCCGAACGCTCCAGCATCGTGTAATACGGCTTGTAGAGCGGATCCTGATCCTTCTTCAGCTCATTGACGACGCTTGCCCGGACCGGAAGGTCGGCCACGCGCATTTTGATCGCCTCATCGGATACATAGAACTTGATGAACTCCCAGGCCAGATCCTTATGCTTGGAGTCCTTCGCAATCGACAGCGCTGATTCGGCAAGAACCCCCTTGACCGGCTTGCCCGGGAAGGCCGGCATCTCGACGGTGCCCACATCGATACCGGCTTCCCTGAACGATTCGAGCGGCCATATTCCGCTCTCCCACATCGCGATCTTTCCGGCCTTGAAGATGTCCTCCCCGCTCTGCTGTCCCTTGCCACCAGCAAGCACGGCGGTACCGTTCTTCAGCATATCACCCAGCATCTGAATGGCTTCCGCCGTCTCTTTGCTGTTCATATAGCCTTCAATCGTCGTGCCGTCCTCCGATATGAATGAACCTCCGTTGCTCCATACCAGGCCTTGCAGGTCATACGTGTCGTTCTCCGCGCGTACGCCGAAGCCGTACTGCTTCTTGGACGGGTCCGTCAGCCTCTTGGCAATGTCCTGGAAGTCAGTCCAGGTCCATCCGTCGTTTGGATATGCGATTCCCGCCTCATCGAACAGCTTCTTGTTGTAATACACGACCCGCGTCGTGAATCCGGCCGGGATCCCGTACAGCTTATCCCCGATCTTGCCGTAGTTGAACAGGCCTTGGTAAAAATCGTCAATGTTCAAATCCTTGTCCTTGGACGCGTAATCGTCCAGCGGCTCCAGCGACTGATGATACGTCGGGAAATCCCACATATACATTACGTCCGGCGGGTTTGCAGCGCCGAAGCCGGCTGCCAGCTTTTGATCGAACCCGTCTGCATAGGCCTCTACCTGGACCTTCGTGCCGGGATGCGATTCCTCGAATTTTTTGGCGATATCCTGTTCAATCTTCAGCGCATCGCCGGTATCCCAAGTTGCGAACCGAAGCGTTGTAACCCCGGCTTGCGAGCCATTGTCCGGCTCCTGCGCCGTACCGGTGCCTCCGCCGCCGCATCCGGCCAGCATGGATGCCGTTAACGCCATCACGGATACGATAACCATCCATGACCTTCTTTTCATCATGTCGATTCCCCCTAAAGAGTTGAGGTAATTTGAATTAAACCGCTTTCATCATAACTCCTATGAAAGCGGTTCAAAACGTGCGCTGATTCGCAGTTTATCGTGTTTTTGTTCGAAATGGTCATTCTCGGTGTTCGTTTGTTTACGATGATTCCCCTTTTTGTTCGGTACGGTATTGGCTTGGCGTCTTCCCGGTGCAGCGCTTGAACCATTTGCTGAAATATTTGCTGTCCCCAAGACCTGTCCGCTCGGCGATTTCCTGCATGGTTAAGGAGGTTTCGCGCAGCAATCCGTAAGCGAGACGAAGCTTGCGCTTATATTGGAAAGCGATGAAGCTGTCGCCAACCGTTTTTTTGAACAAAATCGAAAAATGGCTGCGGCTTAATCCCACCTTCTGGGCCAGCTCCGCCGCCGACCATTCGGCCGACGGAAACGCATGCAGCAGATGAACGGCTTGCAGAATCGGTTCGGGCCAATGCTCCGCGCTCAGTCCGTACACCCGCTCCAATTCGGCTTCCTTATGCAGCGATTGAAAGGCATCCTGTACATCCTCCAGGTCCTCAAGGCCTCGCCGCGAATCCCACGTCAGCTTGCCGCACCGGCTCTTCATCTCGATCAGCAGGCTCTCTATACCGTCCTTTAGCCCATCCGGAACGACCCAATAACAGCTGTCCGACCCGTAGGGAATCCGCTTGCCGCTGTGCAGACCCTCCTCATCGGCTTCATGCTCCTGGAGAAGGCCCTCCCATGAGCTGCCACAGCCGGCCGTCTTGACCAAGTACAGCGCAGCAGGCTGTCCTTTCCTGCGCCAACTGCCGCTCCAAAGCTTCCGCAGCACCTCCAGGAATTTGTCGTTATGCCCATTAAGCCAAGCATACAGATGCGTGGACAGCTGATCGTCCTGATCCTGCGAAGAGCTTGCCGTCTCAGACAGCTCCCGCTGAAATTTGCCCAGCAGGGCCTCGAGCTCTTCATCCTCGAAGGCGGTCTTCAACAAATAGGCCGAGGCTCCGAGCCGCATCCCCTCTTGGGCATATTCGAAGTCCCGATGGCAGCTGAGCAGAATGATTCTGGTCTCCGGCGCTGCTTCCTTGACCCTGCGGGACAGCTCGATCCCGTCCATCTCCGGCATGACGATATCCGTGATGACGACCTGGGGACGATGCTCCATAAAAGCTTCCCAGGCTGCCTGGCCGTTAGGGCTGTCCGCCACAACCTCCATCCCGAAGCGGTCCCAAGCCACCGTTGTGCGGAGTCCCTTGCGCACGATACTCTCGTCATCGGCAATCAGCACCTTGATTTTCCCTGTTTCCAACATCGTCAGACTCCTCCTTTTTCGGCCAGCGTATGGTGATTGTCGTTCCTTCTCCCTTCACGGAATACACCGTGAGCCCGTACAGCGGGCCAAAATGCAGCTTGAATTTTTGATCGGCGTTGCGTACGCCAAGCCCGCCCCGTCCCTTGCGTTTTACTTCAGGCGAGAATAGCCTCGCCAGCTGCTCCTCCTTCATGCCTGCCCCGTTATCCCGGAGCATTAGCACCAGATCGTCGCCGTCCATCCTGATCGACATATCGATCTCTCCTTCGCCGTCCGTGAAGGCGTGGAAGAAAATATTTTCAAATAACGGCTGAAGCGTCATCCGCGGAATCAAATACGGAAGCAGTGAATCGTCACATTCCAGGCGATAACGAAATACTTCCCCGTACCGGATTTCCTGGACCTTAAGAAAATGCTCGATCATGCGCAGCTCCCTGCGAAGCGTGACCAGCTCCTGGGAGATATCAAGATTTCCCTCGAGCACCATCGTCAGATGATACAGCATCAGGCGGATGTCCTCGGCGCCCTCGAGCCTGGCTTTCCACTGAATGGAGTTGAGCGTGTTGAACAGCAGATGGGGATTGATCTGATAGTGAAATGCCCGCAGCTCCGCCTCCTTCTTCAGCCGCTCGCTTCTTTCCACTTCGCCGATCAATTCCTGAATCCCCGTAACCATCCGGTTGAAGCTCATATCCAGGCTGCCCAGCTCGTCTCGGCCATCGATCGGCGTGCGGGTGTCCAGCTTGCCGAAGCTGACTTTCTGCATCGAATCCTTCAATGTCCTGATCCTTGAGGTGAAGCGCGAAGAGAACAGGTAGGCGATGCCGAAAGCGAGCAGGCAGGACAAGATGGCAACCGTCATCGTGTTCGCCCGGATGATGCCTGAGGATCGATAGAAGGCTTTCGCCGGAATCCGGGCCTCAAGCGTCCATTGATTGACGGCAAGCGTCCGGGACCAGGTTACATCGCTGTCTTTGGGCGAGTAAGCTGCATCCGTCTCGTAGATGACCGTGCCGTCCGGCGAGCTGATCTGCAGGTGAGCATGGGTATCCTGCTCGAATTGGCGGAACATCTGCAGCAGCTCTTCCGCATACTCTTCGATGAGAATGATGCTGCCGTCCTGGGACTTGTCCGGATGGTGAATCGGAACCGCCAGGCCGATGACGCTTCGGTTGCCGCTGTCGCTGCTCTTGATGAAATGATCCTGCGGATAGAAGCCAAGCCAATAGGTTCCTGCATAGGCCTTCGGCTTCGACCTCCACAAGGGGATACGGTCAAGCTTGGCGACATCCAGGTTGTTCTCCCCGTAGTAATAACCCGAGGTCGTAATAATGTAGATGCCGGCCGTCAGCTGTGTCCGAAGGGATTTCAGCAAGGATTCAAAATCATTCTTCTCCAAAATGTCGCGGTAGGTGGTGGGGGCCTGGTTTCCAATCCCCATGCGGCTCGGATCCAGCAGATAGGAATAAATCGTTTCGGCCGTCTGCTTCATCCGACTCAGGGTTGAGCTGGTTTGCTGCTCCAGCTGGGCGACGGCATTATCTCCGTATTTCCCGAATTGGGAGTTGATGATCCGGGCCGACTGGTAGTAGGACAGCGCGCCAAGCGAAAACAGAGGGATCAGGGTTACGATTAAAAACCAGGAGAGCAGCTTGGTTCGGATGCTACGATAGGCGCCGGCGAACATGCGGCCGGCTACCTTTTGGGTCCGCTGAAAGCTCATGATAATCTCCCCGCTGTCTTTTCGTCTTTTTTTCAAAAACAAGCTTTAAGCCTGAAGGCATTCACAGCCCCGGCGGCATTGATACCGCTTTCATTATAAACCTCAACCTATGGCTTGTAATTAGGCGCCAACTGGAAAACACAGGGGAAACGGAAAAAGCACCTCCCCCCAAGGCAAAAAAATGCCCGGGAAGAAGTGTTTCTCTAAGGTCGGTTAATGCGTGTATTCATGTCCGAGTATCAAAAATACGCTGGAGGTCCAGGTAAACGCCCGGTCTCTAAGCCCCGCTCCGGTCAGGGCGTCAAAGTTCTCAGCCATGCCACTGCTGCTAAGCATCCGGCAGAACCGCTGCGCCACCTCCATGGCCAGCTCTCGGTCACCGGCTGCCGCAACGCCTTCGACGAGCAGCATCGTCGAGGGAGCCCAGATCGGCCCGCGCCAGTATCCGTCCGGCTTATAATAGCGGCTGCTGACGCTCTCTGTGGCCCAGCCGTTCCAGGTCAGGAATCGGGTCTCATCCCGAAGTCCCGCAAGCAGCGCGGCACGGATATGCTCCGGCAGCCGCTTGCCCAGCAGGATCGGGACGAACAGCAGCAGGCTGTCGCCTTCCGACACCTCATGCGTGCCTGAACGGCAGGCCGTGAACCTTCCATCCCTCCAAAAATGACAGAGCATGCGCTCAAGCGTATCGTCCGCTTTCTGCTTCCATGCGGCAGCTTCCTCCGGCAACCCGAGAAGGCCGGCGATTTCGGACAGCACCTCCATCTGAATAATCAGATAGGACGAGAGGTCGGGGCTTTCCACAGGGATCCCGTTATTGAACGCCGTGCTGTTATCCCAGCCCGAATCGTTGCCGTGGTTGTACTGGGGAATGCCGTCGCCGTCATGATCCCGGTACGTGAACCACCACTGCGTCCATTTGGAGAGCGGTCCGTACACCTCGCGCAGCTGCTCCTCTTGTATGAAATCGGTGCGCCGCATCATCCAAGACAGCGTCCATCCGTGAATCGGCGGCTTGTTGCAGTTCCAGAGCTCGTATTTATCATTCACGAAGTCCGGAATCAGCCCGCTCTCATCCTGCCGGTCGAAAAAGATCATAAACTGGTCCCACGCCAGCTTCGGGTTATGCCGCACCAAGGCCATTGCATTAAAGCAGTTGTCCCAGCTCCAAATGTTGGTCATCCAGTTCTTCGACATATACATGGCCGGACGGGTCAGGCAGCCTTCGGCGGGAACCAGGCAGGACCAGGTGATATAGGCGGCGAGCTCTCTGGCTTCCTGCCAACGCTCCGGCACCGTTAAGGTGCGGTTTAACCAGCTGCCGTAATCCTCCTGAACGAGCCGCACCGCCTCCTTAAAGCTCTCCCATTCGGAGCGCGGCGTCATTACCGTCATGAACTCTTCCACGGCAAATTCCGCCGTGTCGGTCTCCTCGTCCGCTGAAAATACGGCGGTTACCCGCGAGCTCTTGATCTCATCCCATGCAACCTCCATGCTCATGCGTCCCGCAAGCCTTGTCAGCATAAAGCGGCAGCCATGGGTAAAGCTGTTCACTTCCCAGCGGTCCGGATCCGTCTCATAAGCATAATCATATGCGGCGGGAAAAAAGGTGAGGCGTATGCCGCATCCTTTCGACCGGAACCTGACGGTCCGGGAGTCGGATATGCAAATATCTGCGTGGCCAGCCCAATGCGTGGTCTCCAGCCTGAGTTTTTCGGGTGATGCAATAGGGTCAAAAGAAACCGGCTCGTTGTTCCGGTCCAGCAGCTCAATCAGAAAGGCCTCGCCAAACTTGTCGTCTCCTCCGCGGACTGTACGCAGGTAAAGCCCCTTTCTCCGCTCCTTAGCCTCGGGCAGGAGGGAGATCGCCAAGAAGGACTCTCTTCGGCTGAAAGGCACGATATTCAGATCAAAATTCATAAGACATCTCCTTCGAGTGAGGTATCGCTTTCGAGGTATCGCTTTCATTGTAAAGCTTCTCTTTGAAGGAAAGGACCGCCGGATGTCTTATCTCAAGAGGGAAAATTGTTTGCGAGAGCGGTGTAGGGTGTCTTTTTGTCAGATGGAAGGGGTTCATTTGTTTGAGAGTGGAAGAGCAGGTTGCTGCCATTACGGTCGCTACAGTCGTTAAAGCCGCGATCCATGCAGACGCCAGTACTGCCGCTTTCCTTCGTCACGGACCGTTACCCCGAGCTTTGAGAGCTCCCGACGCAGATCGTCTGCATCATCCTTGTCATCCTCTCGCAGTGCCTTCTCCCTCGCCTCGAACAGGGCGTTCATGGCTGCGGTCAATTCCGGGGAATTTGCGACCCACCTGCGGTATTCATCCGCATACGGATCTCCTTCCCGCCACGGGTAGCCGTGCCTTAGAAACTCCTCCGTGAACAGCCGGGCTTTCCCTTCAATCTTCTGTCTATACAGCTCCTGACCCTGCTGACCGACAAGGACGAGCTCCTTGCCATCCAGGAAGGCGGCGAATATGTCTTCTCTCGTGTAAACAGCCTCGGCGCCATTCACGGATAGCTGCAGTTCCCGGTCGGATAATCGTACGTGGAGGCTCTCTCGTATGGCCGCATGGGAAAGCCACATGCCCGCAAGGAGCCCGAGCAGTGCCGTAATCAGCGCAACCCACGGTCCATGCAGCGAAGCAACCAGCTCCAGCGGCCCCTGGAATGGCACCCATGGCAGGCTGGACGCCCATTCCGCGATGACGGGAAGGAACCAGCCGAGCACGCCCCCAAGCACCGGCGGAATCGCCCATATCAGCATTTTATCCACTGTCGATAATCCAAGCTCCGTCCATTCCGTTCGTTTATCCAATATGATCCTCCCCTTTCCGGAAGACGCTGTTGACGGCTTCCTTCCATAACTCCTGATACGGCAGCTTCATGCCCATCATCATGTAGCTGGTGATATTGTCAATGAGAAGTGCCAGCAAATGGGCCTTAACCGTCACGTTCTCGGGTTCGATTACGCCTAACTCGGCTCCCCGCTGCATGACCTTCTCGAATCCGTCCAGAAATTCCCGCTGCATGGCGATGACTCGCTCGCCATAGTGTCCGTTTCGGCCGGCAGTCAGCATGAATTCGTTCAACAATCGGAAGACCGGGGCAAAATGCTCCTCATCCTCTGGAAACATACGCAGCCCGCCCTCGTACAGCTTCAAGACGAAATTCTCCGCAGTCAGCTCTGAAACCGAGAAGTAATGGTCGAAATGGTAGTCACTGAACATGTATTCGAAGACCCGCTCGATGAGTTCATCCTTCGAAGCAAAATGATAATAAATCGAAGGCTTCGTCATGCCTACCGCCGCTGCGATCATTGCAAGGCTGGTCTTCTCGATGCCGTGCTGCGCAAATAAATGCAGGGCCGCTTCAATCAACTGCTGTGAAGTCATATCACGTTTCTTCATTGGTCGCCCACCTTTTTTTAACTATCGTTAGGTAAAATAATAGCGAACAACTCTCCGTTAAGTCAATATTTTTTAACGATAGGTAGAAAAACGGAATGCAATAAACCGGACTGCACAATAAAATGAAATAAGCCAGTGCCAAGCGGCACTGACCCGAAGTAAAGTGTAAGGCTCATCCTTAAGTCGATTGCGGGTTACCTTGGGTACAAGGGCAGCGAAAAAATCGAGTTCTTCCCCCTCCCTCAGCCATGTACGCGTTAATCCGGCAGTCTGCCGCTTTCCGACTCCAGCCCTGATCGAAGCACCTGCTCCACCTTGGTCAGATGTGCTGCGATTCTCGCACCGGCCTGCTCCTGATCCTGCCGCTCAATCGCATCAAATATCATTTGATGCTCCGTCAGCAACCGGGCGGCGGTTGATTGTTCCTTGTAGAACCACAGCTCCCTGGACTTCTGTATGGTATCCGTTAAACGGTCGGATAGCGACTCCATCAGCTGAATCAGCAGCGAGTTGCCGGACGCAGCCGCAATTGCCATATGAAAGGCGACATCCGCGCGCTCGCCTTCCCCCGTATCGTTCACCTTCAGCCCATGCTCCATCTGCGAAAGGGCGTCGCGCATTCGGTCAAGATCCTGCTCCGTCCTTCGTTCCGCAGCCAAAGAGGCGGTACCGGACTCCAGCACCTTGCGGACTTCAAGCAGCTCGATAAGAGATTCAGCCCCTTGGAACAATAAATCGGCGCCGCTTCGGGGCTCGCTCGGAAGAACCGTCTTCACATACGTTCCGCCTCCCTGACGCACATCGACCCATCCCATGGCCTTGAGGGCGCTGACCGCCTCACGGATCGTGGATCTTCCTACGCCATATGCGGCCGCTAATTCAACGACGGAGGGGAGCTTCTGGCCCGGCTTGAGATGCCCCTCCCGGATCTGCTGAAGCAGATGCTCCCCCACAATTTCATGCCCCTTCTGGTTCTCCACTTTGATCGTTCGCATGGTCCGTTTGCCTCCTGCTCATTTTTTGTACTATTCATTACTATAATCATGTCATATAATAAAACAAAAGTCATCAGATGACCTGATCAATTAGGAGGGAACTCGTTTATGTTAGACCCGTCTCTCGCCGCACAGCTTCGTGCCATCGTTGGCGATGCCCACTTCCGGGATGATCAAGAGGCGCTTATCGCGCATTCCTATGACGGCACTCCGATGCTGCAGGCTTTGCCTGACGCTGTAATCTATCCTGCCAACACGGAGCAGGTTTCCGCCATTATGAAGGCGTTATCAGCCTATAAAGTCCCGCTCGTGTCCAGAGGCTCAGGCTCCAATCTCTGCGGAGGAACCGTTCCGATTCAAGGCGGCGTCGTAATGGTGATGCACCGGATGAACCGAATTCTGGAGCTGGATCTGGAAAATTTGACGGCCACCGTTCAGCCCGGGATCATTACGGCCGACTTCATTCAACATATTGAATCCTTGGGCTTGTTCTATCCCCCGGACCCAAGCAGCATGCGCATCTCGACGATCGGCGGCAATATCGCCGAATGCTCGGGCGGTCTGCGCGGTTTGAAATACGGCACGACGAAGGATTATGTGATCGGGCTCGAGGCCGTGCTCGCCAGCGGCGAAATCATTCGTACCGGCGGAAAGCTGATGAAGGATGTAGCGGGATATGATTTGACCAAGCTGCTGGTCGGCTCGGAAGGCACGCTTGCGATTATTACCGAAGCGACCTTGAAGCTGATTCCCCCGCCGAAGAGCAAAATGACGATGCTCGCCATGTACCGCGATCTATACGGAGCGGCCCGGACGGTTTCCGCCATTATCGAATCCAAGATTATTCCGGCGACGCTGGAATTCATGGATAATCCGACGATCCGCGTCGTCGATGATTTTGCCAAGCTTGGCCTTCCGCTGGACATGGAGGCGATCCTGTTGATCGAGCAGGACGGTTGCCCCGAGACTGTAACCAGGGACATTGAGCAGATCCGCCAAATTTGCATGCGCGAGCAAGCCGACAGCATTCAGGTGGCTGCTACCCGGGAAGAGGCGGAGCGGCTGTTGACAGCGCGAAGAAGCGCCTTTACGGCGCTGGCGCGGCTTCGTCCGACCACGATTCTGGAGGACGCGACTGTTCCCCGGTCCAAAATCGCCGATATGGTCCGCCGGATCAATGACATTTCAGCCAAGTATAATGTGACGATTGCCACCTTCGGCCATGCCGGCGACGGCAACCTGCATCCTACGGCAACGACCGATGCCCGGGATGCGGAGGAAATTCACCGGGTGGAGCAAGCCTTTGAAGAGATTTTCGCAGCGGCCCTTGAGCTTGGCGGCACCATTACCGGCGAGCACGGCGTGGGCATGGTGAAGGCGCCATTCCTTGAGTGGAAGATCGGCGCTTCCGGCGTCTCGCTCATGAAAGGGATCAAGCAGGTATTCGATCCCGATAATTTGTTGAATCCAGGCAAGGTGTTTGCCAAAGAATCACGAAAAAGGGTGGTAATTCATCATGACTAGCCAAGCGAATATCGGGAAAAAGCCCCAGATCAACCATACCAATCCCCTGGCCCGTACCTTGCTCGAAAAGCTCGATTACGATCAATTGACCAACTGCATGCGCTGCGGGTTTTGCCTCCCGGCCTGCCCTACATTCAGGGAAACGGGCGTAGAGCCCGAATCTCCCCGCGGGCGCATTGCCTTAATGAAGGCCGTGGCCGACGGGCTGATGGAGCCGGATGATCGCTTCCGCGATCAGATGAACCATTGCCTGGGCTGCCGAGCCTGCGAGCCGGTATGTCCGGCAGATGTGAAATACGGTCAGCTCATTGAGCAGGCCCGAGACGCCATTGAGGATCATCCGGTGCATTCCATTCCTGTGAAGGGAATGCGCAAGCTGTTCTTCAAGGGCGTCTTCCCGCACCGCAAACGTCTGAAGACGCTGGGAAGAACGCTGAAATTTTACCAAAAATCCGGCTTGCAGCGCGTGGCGAGAGGAACCGGCGTCATGCGCCTCTTCCCCAAGCATCTGCGGGACATGGAGCGGATTCTGCCGGACGCCACCGCGGATGGCGTCGTCGAACAGCTGGGAACGGTGTATCCGGCTAAAGGCACTCCGATCGCTCGCGTCGCTTTATTCAGAGGCTGCATCATGGATGTCATGTTCGCCGGCACCAACGTCAATACCGTAAAGCTGCTGTCGAAGGCGGGCTTCGAGGTTGTTATACCGCCTGAGCAGGTTTGCTGCGGCGCACTCCATGCCCACAGCGGCGAGCTGGAGCTGGCAAGAGATATGGCGAGGATCAACGTGAGGGTGTTCAAGGAGCTGGATGTGGATTATATCGTATCCAATGCCGGCGGCTGCGGTGCCCTGTTGGTGGAGTATGACCATCTGCTTCATGAGGATGAGACTTGGAAGGAACAAGCCGCCTGGTTCGCCAGCCGGGTCGTGGACATCAGCAAGCTGCTCGTGGAGCATGGCAGACTGCCTGCATTCAGTGAATCCACGACGTCCACCGAGCCTGTCGTTGTGACCTATCAGGACTCCTGCCATTTGCGGAATGTGATGCGCAGCGGGGCGGCACCAAGGCAGCTCATAAGCCAGGTGCCCAACGTCAGCTTCCAAGAGATGAGGGAAGCGGACCGCTGCTGCGGCTCGGCAGGCATATACAATGTGACGCAGCCGGAAATGGCGGGTCAAATCCTGGAGCATAAGATGGAGAACGTCAACGCCACCGGAGCCAGATACCTGCTGACCAGCAATCCGGGTTGTCTGCTGCAGATGAAGCTGGGCGTGGAACAGCACGGCTGCAGCGAAACGATGGAAGTCAAGCATGTGGTTGATTTTCTGTATGAGCGAATGAATGAACGCAACGCTTGATTCTGCATGACTGAGGTTCCGCATGACTGGCCTGAATTCCGCATGATTTGGCTTGATTGGGCTTGTCTCGGGTTGATTCGGGCTGAGCAGGTTGCGCGGGTTGAGCGAGTTGACTTGCCCCATTAAAAATCGCCGGGCCACTTTCTTGGCACCGGCGATCTATACAATGGATCACATATTGAAATTACAGCAATCGTCTTCCCATCATCATGATGGTATCCAGCAAAGCCTTCCATTTGCCTGCAGTCTTCGCGCCGCCTGCGACAGCACCTGCAGCTTCATTACGGGTGGCTTTCGTTTGTTGAGCCAACCTGCATCGTTCGAGTTCCTGGCGGAGATCGTTCACATGCTGGTTGGCAATATCTTCATTATTGATATTCATTTTACCTTCCTCTTTTCTTTTATAGCGACAACATTCCGACATTACCGATACCTGCAAACTTCTCCTCCGTCCCCTTCACTATAATACTGCCGCTCATGCTCCGAAGGTAAGGGTATAAAACACCTTTAATTCTTTTTTCCGCGATCATCACTTTCCCGAACAGATCCAAGGAACGCAGTTTGGCCTCCAATACATCCTCCGTAACGTCTTCTTCGAGGATCAATGTTCCGTCTACAATGAAGCTGGCCGGTTCCTTTAAAGCAAGCAACTGGTCCTTCGACCATGCTTCCTCGCCTTCCACGAATACGAATGCCTGCTCATAGCTGACGATTTCCGTATTCACGTCCGGACAGCGTTCCCAGACCAGATCCTCGATATCTTCGCTGCAGATCACGATCGAGGACGATTGAATTCCGGCGATGGCGCGGCTGAACGCCTCCCTTGTCACGTCAGCATCAAGCACAATGGGGTGCTTGGTATATAATTTACGGTCGGCGAATCGGCGAATCGTTCGGGCGTTCAGTCTCAGCGTTTTCGTTACATGCTCGAACCCTGCAGGAATTACTTTTACCTGACCGTTGATCGACTGCATTTTGTCATAAAAATAGGGGCTCTGCTCCTCATGGATCATCGCGATGCCGTTCACATGGATCTTTTCAAGCCGGTCGGCGAATTGTTCCATGTCCAGGTCCTTCTCCACTTCAAGGACCCCATTCACGACCAAGTACCGGGGCTCCTTGAGCGAAGACAAATACGCGTTGGTCAGACGGAATTTCCCGGACTCAAACCGAAGCTCGGATTGATAGGCTTGGATGCTCGCTTCCGCTCCCTCCATTTTAAGCAGCGATGCGGTGACGGCTCCCTCCAAATGCTTCGGAACATACACCTCGCCCCTCACTGCCATGTGCGGCCCGCTATGCTCAAAAGCTTCAAGGCTGACATCCCGATCGATGACCACCGTGCCATACGTAAATACATTCTCCGGCTGCTTGTGCTTAAAATACTCGGCGTTCAATCTCAAAGTGCCTTTAAAAAAGCGGTAGCCTCTGGGGATTTCCAGCGTTTTGCCGATGTTGCCGGCGTTCGTGAGCAGCGCCAGCAGATGGGCGGTCTCCGCCCGGTACAGCACCATGCCCACATTGTCGATCCGTTCAATGTTTTTCACGCTTTCCTCCGTTGCCTCCGTAAGATCCAGCATCCCCACATTGCCAATGATTCTGCTCATTTCATATCTTCCTCCCAATAGGTTCTTAATTTCTTGATGGCGGCCTGCAGCTTGTAACGGATCGTCGCGGCTGGCAATCCAAGCTGGTCCCCGATCTCCTGACTGGACATGCCAAGCCAGTAGCGCTTAAACACAATATCGCTTTGGGACTGCGGCAGGCGGCCCAGCCATTCCGTGGTCTCCATATCGAGGTTTGGCACGGACAGCAATGTGGCATCCAGATCATCATCCCAGGGAAGCAGCCGTTTTTCCCGGCGGGTAATGTCGATCAGACGATTCTTGATGACCCTGAAAAACCAAGCCTTTTGCTTGTGGAGCGGCCACTGTGCCAGCTGCGGCTCCTTCATCGCCTTGATGAAGGCATCCTGCACCAGATCGTCGGCTTCGTACGCGTGCTTTGCGACCGACCGGGCGTAGCGCTGGACATCCACCTTCAAATTTTCGTACAGATCATTTACGTCCATAGCCGACCTCGTATCTTCCGTTTTCGTCTTTCTTGTTAATATAACGTTTGAACGACTGCAACTGATGGATGGAATATAAATATTTTTGAAAAAAAAAAAACGCCAGCCCTTTCGGCCAGCGTGCAAGCATTTTTCGCTAATCCCATATGGAGAACAGTACCAACAAGACCGCGGCAATTCCGAGCCAAAGCGTATGCTTCGATGCCCAGGCCGAACGTAAACCTTCATTCATAGATCCAAACCTCCCTAACAATGATTTGTTGCACACTGCGACCTTTAAAGCTTGTTTGCTAATCCCACCAGCTAAGCATTGATACCAGAATGATGGCGGCTAGTACGCCGTCCACAAACTTCAATTGAAGTTTTGCCATTGAAATCACCTCCTTATTAGATTGGTAGTAAGTGAATAAGTGAATAAGTGAATAGGTAAACAGGCGAATAAGCGCATAAAGTTTATAAGTCCATAAGTGCATTAATGCATTATTCTCAATATTATTGATTGACCAATTACTATTAGTGGAAAATAATGGGCACTCGTTGCGTGTATCTTATACGAGTGCTATTCGTACAATCCGTTCACACGCCCTGCTTCTCCATCAGCCCCTCAATGGTCTCCTTTATCGCTTCTTCATGCGGCGTCCAAGATAACGGTCCGATGAGGCGCTCGTATTTTTCCCCGCTCAGCACGAGAGGCTCTTCGGTAAGATACAGCATCTCCACGACCTCCTTCATCACGGGATTGAACAGGCCGATCAGGGATAAACCGATGCGTCCCAGCGGTATGACGGCTTTGCGGCTCCCGCTCGCCTCCTGAGCGATGCGTACCAAGTCACGACCTGAGATGACGCCAGGACCGGGAATGTGCCAGTTTTGCCCGTAAGCTTCCTCCTGAACGGCGATATCCAAAATCATCCGCGCTGCATCCGGTAAGTAGACATATTCGCGGGGAACCGTCATATTTCCGATGAAGGCCGTAGGCTTACCTGCAGCTATAGCCTCCATCGTCACGGATAGATAAGATGCTTGAGCCGAGGGGCCGTAATAATCCGGTAACCGGGCGATCAAAGGGCGGGTGCGGGGTTTCCAGCGTGCCGAAAACAGAAGCTCCTCATAGGCAAGCCTGGTTTTGCCTTTTCGGGTATGAGGCCGCTTCGGGTGCTCCTCTGTAGCTTTCTCCATTCTGCGTCGCCCGTAGGGATATATGCCGTCCACGACAACTACTCTTGCGTTCAGCCGCTGAGCGGCCTGCATCACGGATTTCCCGAGTGGAAGCAGCCGTGATTCCATCTCGTTATACGGAATATTCGCGCTGTGAAAAATGACATCCGCCCCTTCGGCCGCCTGAATGATGTCCTCCGGTTTAAAGGCATCCCCGGTCCGGAGCTTCAACAATGGGGAGCTGCCAATCTCCTCGGCCAGCGAATTTAACTTGGTCATCGATCTGCCGAAGGCAATCGTTTCGATCCCTCTTTTGACCAATTCGGCTGTCAGCGGATTTCCTACTCCGCCCGTAGCACCCAGAACAATCGCTTTTTTCATAATCAAACATCTCCTTTGTTGTATTGTTATTGATTGACCAATTACTAATGTTCAAAAAAATAATGCCTAACTCCAAATGACTGGAAAATCAGAGCTCTTACACTACAGTGGGGCAGACGTGACCTGCCGTTAGCTGTGCTCTCCGATAAGCTGTTGCGGCAATCCGGGGGCGCCCCTCCCGGTAAGGGGCAGGCAGTCGCGGCGAGGCAAGATTGGTGCTCTCACTGTACAGGGTGTGCATTCCCGGTGGACGTAGCTTGGTGCTCTCACTGTTCGGGGCACGCATCCCCGTGAATGTAGCTTGGTGCTCCCACTGTACAGGGTGTGCATTCCCGGCGAATGTAGCTTGGTGCTCCCACTGTACAGGGTGTGCATTCCCGGCGAACGTAGCTTGGTGCTCTCACTGTACGGGGCGCGCATTCACGGTGAATGTAGCTTGCTCTCAAGCAACTATGGCAGACCTTACGGCTCGATGCTTTGATGCCTCCATGGTGTAAAGTGCTGGGCTGCACTCACCTTTACCATCTCCCGCTGCCATCGGCAACCCCTAACGCTTCGGCATGATGCTCGGCATGTCCATGGCCATTGCGGCATTACAGAGCATTCCCCTTGCAAGGAAATTGGAGACTCTTACATCCGCATCCTGAAATCCGGCATGGATGAAGGCATTCTCCACCAGCTCCTTTACCTCTCCCATTCCCTGCTGCATCGCTGCT
The DNA here is from genome assembly GCF_017873605.1 of Paenibacillus lactis. Taxonomy (GTDB): domain Bacteria; phylum Bacillota; class Bacilli; order Paenibacillales; family Paenibacillaceae; genus Paenibacillus_AQ; species Paenibacillus_AQ lactis. Next base: position 1,567 of record NZ_JAGGKI010000015.1, on the reverse strand, counting down.
CGAACAGGTGCATCCGAGATCGTCTGTGCCTGCATCTGCAGTAAGATTTCACTACGATGAGCAAGCATGATCTCCTCGTAAGCACGGATCAATCCCTCTTCGAGCTCCTGGGACGGTGCCGAATCAATCACCTGACGGAAGGCATGAACAATCCGCTTCCAAGATACGGCCAGCGCTTCAACCAGCAGCGATTCCTTGGTAAAAAAACGGTACACGTAAGGCTGCGATATGGCTGCACGTTCGGCAACCTGTGCGGTTGTCGCACGATAATAGCCGATCTCTGCAAACACCTCGATTGCTGCTGCAACAATATCCTGACGTCGGTTCGCGGAGGCTTCGCGCGGCATACGGAATCACTCCTTTCAGAAGTTAATTTTTAATTTTTATTATTGATTGACCAATTACTAACTGAAATCAGTATATGCGAAAGAATGTCCGATTGCAACAGTTATTTTTCATGATTTTCCATTCGGCTAAGTTGAACTAGAAAACGAGATCCAGGCAAGGATGGGGAATCATCCTTTCAAACATTTCACTTTTATATGCTTATTAAGCATGCCTAGATAAAGGATATTCATGCATGCTATCGAATTTACTTACTATTGCTCCACTACACCCATGCGCCATAGTCAGGCCATATGACAAACAAGGTTAATACCAGAAGCAGTTCGAATCTACTGTGACGATTATGAGGAGGGACTTTTTATGTACATGGAAACTGAACAACAGTTAAAGCGATGGCTCCGCCATCGGGGTGTGCTGCAGCAGCTGCTTGAAGAAATACGGGACGAGCATCTGGAATATAAGCCTTGGCCGAATGCTATGACATTAGGGAAATTGATAGTCCACATGGCTGCATCTTCCGATATGTTTTTGCAATCGATCAAGCATGGGGCCTTCTCCCCGCCAACGTTCCCGACAAGCTTCGAATCGATCAGCGATATCCGGGAGATCGTTCAAGCCTCAACCAATGCTACGGAAAAAGGCTTTGCTGAACTGACGGAAGCCCAATTGGAGCAACCGCTGGATTTTAACGGCTTTGTGGCCCCGGGCTCCGTCTGGCTAGGCAACATGGTCGACCATGAGATCCACCACAAGGGACAATTGTTTACATACGCGAGATCGGTCGGCATTGAAAAGTTACCGTTTTTCATTGTTCAACCGCCTAAAGCATAAGGGGCGAATCTAGACAAGCGGGCCAGGGCTGGCAAGGTGTGTCCCGGGTTGATGTGCAAGTCCCTTTTCGGGCTTGTTTGGCCCGCATGCGCGCTTTTCCTGGCTACAAGTCCCTTTTGAGGACTTGTTTCGCCCGCATGCGCACTTTTCCTTGCTGCAAGTCCCTTTTCGGGACTTGTTTGGCCCGCGGGCGCGCTTTTCCTGGCTACAAGTCCCTTTTGAGGACTTGTTTCGCCCGCACGCGAGCTTTTCCTGGCTACAAGTCCCTTTTGAGGACTTGTTTCGCCCGCACGCGAGCTTTTCCTGGCTACAGGTCCCTTTTTGGGACTTGTCGGCCTCGCGGGCGCGCTTTTCCTGGCTACAGGTCCCTTTTCGGGACTTGTTGGCCTCG
>NZ_JAGGKI010000014.1 GCF_017873605.1 Paenibacillus lactis | reverse complement strand
TCGCGGGCGCGCTTTTCCTGGCTACAGGTCCCTTTTCGGGACTTGTTGGCCTCGCATGCGCGCTTTCCCTGGCTACATGTCCCTTTTCGGGACTTGTTGGCCTCGCATGCGCGCTTTCCATCGCTGCAAGTCCCTTTTCGGGACTTGTTAGGCTCGCGGTGGCGCTTTCCATCGCTGCAAGTCCCTTTTCGGGACTTGTTAGCCTCGCGGGCGCGCTTTCCATCGCTGCAAGTCCCTTTTCGGGACTTGTTAGCCTCGCACGCGCGCTTTCCATCGCTACAAGTCCCTTTTCGGGACTTGTTAGCCTCGCGGGCGCGCTTTCCATCGCTGCAAGTCCCTTTTCGGGACTTGTTAGCCTCGCGTCCGCGCCGACGCAACGCCGCCCGCGCCCCACCAAAAAAGCCGGTTATTCCCACGCCTCGGGAATAACCGGCTTTTATCCATCACCCTTGCTTCGCCAGCTTCGCAACGGCCATCAAGGCCGCATGAATCTCGCGCTCCACGGCATCCGACACGACATTCGTGTTCGGATCATACTCCGCCGCGAGATCCGCGTCCGCGAAGCCGTCGATCGCCACGATCGCACCAGCGCGGACGCCGCGGAGGGCGGCCACTACATAAAGCGCCGAGATTTCCATCTCCACGCCGAGCGCGCCGGCCGCCTTATATTTCGGATGGGGGAATTCCTCCACCCCGTTAAAGAATACATCCAGCGTCACCGTCATCCCTTTGCGGACGACGCCCTCGCCTAACGAGAGCGCGGATTCGTACAGCGCCTCAGCGACCGCGCTGTCCGCCACAGCCGGGAAGCCTTCCGGCACAAGCTGCTTCGTCAGCCCGTCCGTACGGATGGCCGCGGTGCTGACGACCAGGCTTCCCGCCGGCGTATCCGCCCGGTAGGAGCCGGCGGTGCCAACGCGGATCAGCGTCTTCGCACCGGCGCGAATCAGCTCCTCGAAGCAGACGGCCGCCCCCGGGCACCCGACGCCGTGGCTCGTCACGGCCAGCTCCACGCCTTCGTACGTCCCCACGAAGGTCCGGTATTCGCGGCTGAACGCCAGCTCGCGCGCGCCTTCCAGCTTGCGGGAGATGACTTCCGCGCGCTTCGGATCGCCGCAGACCACGACGAATTCGGGAATATCCTCAGAGTTCACTTGCAATATCGGCATCAACATATCAATCAAACTCCTTACGTGTCCATTCGTCTTCCGGTATATCCAGCGCTTCGCCGCTAAACCGCTGCTCCTTGAACGGATCGGCTTCATTATGGAAGCCGTTGCGTTCCCAGAAGCCCGGCCGGTCCTCCGCCATAAACTCAATGCCGCGCAGCCACTTCGCGCTTTTCCAGAAATACCGATGCGGCACAACCGTGCGCAGCGGCCAGCCATGCTTGTCCGTCAGCGGCTCTCCGTTGAAGCGGTAAGCAAGCAGCACATCGTCCCGCAGCAGGTCCTCGATCGGCACGTTCGTGTCATAGTCCGGATCCGCATGGAACATGACGTACTTGGCTTCCGGCTTGACCTTCAGCTCCTTCAGGAAATCCCGAAACAGAACCCCTTCCCACACCGTATCGAATTTGGACCAGCGTGTGACGCAGTGAATATCGGTTTGGAGCGTTACCGACTTCATCGACAAAATATCCTCATACGAAAATATCCGCTCCTCCTCAACTTCGCCGAATACCCGCAGCGTCCACTCAGACATGTCATAAACCGGTACCTCCCCTTCATGCAAAATGGGGAACTTCTCGGTCAGCGTCTGTCCGGGAGGCAGCTTGACGCGCTGCTCCTCGGTCAGGTTGCCGGCCGCGACCGGCTTCATTTTTTTCAAACGTTCCGCTTTCTTATGCACCTTCCGCTCATCTCCTTATGCAAAGTCTCGGGTCCATTTCCGAAAGATCACCGGGGCATCAAGCTTTATCGCGAGCTTGAGCCCTGCTTCAGCGCATCCTTCTGGAAGCTCTTATCCTTGAAGAAGAACATCGCCAGGATTGTAACGACATACGGCAGCATTTGGGTGAAATGTGTCGGCAGCGCCAGTCCCTGGAACCGGATGCTCAGCGCATCCATGAACCCGAACAGCAGACTTGCCGCCGTTACGCCAAGCGGGCCGGATTGGCCCAGCATTGTGGCAACCAGCGCGATGAAGCCGCGACCGGCGGTCATGCCCTCCGTAAACATCGTCACTTGTCCAAGCGACAGCTGCGCACCCGCAAGCGCGCACAGCACGCCGCTAGCCAGTACGGCGCCGTATTGATAACGGGCTACCCGAATCCCGACGCTCTTGGCCGCCAGCGGATTTTCACCCGCAGCCAGGAAGCGGAATCCGCTCTTCGTGCGATAAAAATAGTACCACATCAAACCCGCAATCAAAAATGACAAGTACACAAGCGGCGTCAATCCCGCCAAAATCGGCCCGATCACGGGAATATCCTCAATGACGGGGATATTCCATTTCGGCAGCCCCACCATCGTGTTGTCGTAAAAGGCGCCCTTTACATCGAAGATCGCCCGCAGGCTGAACGTGGTAAGCCCGGCCGCCAGCGCATTCATGGCGATCCCGACGACGATGACGTTCGCCCGCAGGTTTATGCTCAAATAGGCAAATATCAACGAAAAGATCGATACAATCGCAATCGCAAACAATATCGCATAAAACACGTTGCCGAAGTAGTAATTCCCAACCACTGCGGAGAACGCACCCAGCAGCATAAAGCCTTCCAGGCCGACATTGAACAATCCGACGCGCGAGCAGAGGGCTCCGCCGAGGGCTGCGAGCAGAATCGGCGTCAGCACCCGGAGCGCCGAGTTAATCAGGGCAAGGTCAAACAGCTGTTCCATCGGATTTGTTCTCCTTTCTGCGCTTCAGGAAGCTATATGTGAATCGGGCGGAAATAAACAGGATCAGAACGGCTTGGATGATATCTCCCACCTCAAGCGGCACTTCCGTATTCCGCTCGACGCCCATGCCGCCGGTCTGCAGCGCCGCCAGAAAAATCGCCGCAATCAGCGTGCCGATCGGATTCGATCCGGCCAGCAGGGCTGCCATAATGCCTGTCCAGGCATAATCCGCCGTGGATAATGCGCCGTCGATATAACGATACTGGGAGCCCAAGATCTCGACAGCACCGCCGAGACCCGCAAGACCGCCGCTTGCGAACATAGCGCCGATCATCATCGGCCCCCGCTTCACCCCGCCGAACAAGGCGAACAGCGGGTTCCCGCCGAGCATCCGGATTTCATAACCGACCACCGTACGCTTCAGCACCACAAAAATGATCAAAGCGGCGAGAACGGCCAGCACAAACCCGACGTGGAGGGGCATGCCCGAGATCAGCTTCGGCAGCCAAACGCTGTTGTCAAGCATCTCCGACTGGGCCATCGCCGCTGAGCCTGAGCGGTCCTTCAGCGGGTAGGCAACCAAATAGCCGGCAAACAGTACTGCCACATAGTTGAGCAGCAGCGTCGAGATCAGCAGGTTCACGCCGAATCTCGAATCGAAGTATCCGGCCATGACCGACCATAATCCGCCTGCGATAACGCCGGCGAGCAGAGCGGCAATGCACACGAGCCAGCCCGGTCCAGGCATATACAATCCGACCAATGCGGCGCAGAGCGCCCCGAACACCATCTGGCCTTCCGCTCCAAGGTTAAAGAAGCCCGCACGGAAGGCAAGCGCCGCGCCTAATCCGATCAGAATGATCGGCGTCGCCCGCGAGAGGGTGTTCGTGAAGAAATACATTCCTCCGAACGCGCCTTTCCACATTTCCGCATACGTCTCTAAAATGTCGCCTCCGGCAATAATAATTGCAATCGCTCCAGCCAATAGACCCACGATGATGGCTGCGACCGGCTGAAGCAGCGGAAGCGTTAATTTTGTCCATTTGTTCATTGCAATGTTCCTCCCGCCATCAGCAGTCCCAGTTTTTCCTCCGTCGCTTCCTTCGCGGACAGCTCGCCTGCGATCCGGCCTTCATACATAACCAAAACCCGGTCAGAGAGCTTCAAAATCTCGGTCAGCTCAGAGGACACGAGCAAAATTCCCGTTCCTTCTTCGCGCCGTTTCAACAGCTCGCCGTGAATCGTCTCCATGGCGCCAATGTCGACGCCGCGCGTAGGCTCCGCCGCGATCAGGAACGGCGTGCCCTGCTCCAGCTCGCGGGCGACAATCAGCTTCTGCAGATTGCCCCCGGACAAATACTGCGTGCTCGTCTCCAGCGAGCCCGTCTTAATCGAGAATTTCTGCACCCATCCCGAAACGAGGGCACGGATGTCCTTCAGCTTGAGGAGGCCGCTCTTCTGCAGCCGACGATGGTGACCCATCAGTCCGGTATCCATCACCGTGGCCGTCCGGTTGGCCCCCCACACGTAACGGTCCTCCGGGATGTGCGCAAGACCGCTCTCCCGAATATCTCTTGGTGCCTTGCCCGTAACGTCCTTGCCAGCGACGGCGATCCGGCCGCCGTCCGGCTGGGCCAGACCCGAGATGAGCTGAAGCAGCTCGGATTGTCCGTTGCCGGATATGCCCGCTACTCCTACGATCTCGCCTGCGCGGACGCTCAGGCTAACCGCATCCAGCACCGGCTTGCCCTTTGTGCCGCGCAGCGAAAGGTCCGTTACCTCCAGCACCTTATCTCCAGGCGTAATCGGCTTGCGATCCAGCTCCAGCAGCTCACGTCCGACCATCAGCCGGGAGATTTCATGCGCATCGGTAGCATGCTTATCCACCACGCCCGTCACCGCTCCGTCCCGAAGGACGGTAATGCGGTCGGCCACATCAAGCACTTCATTCAGCTTGTGACTGATCAGAATAAAGCTTTTGCCCTGCTTCGACAGCTGTTTTATAGCCTCCAAAAGCTCCTGGACCTCCAGCGGTGTGAGAACCCCCGTCGGCTCGTCCAGGATAATGATGTCCGCCCCTTGATAAAGCACCTTTAATATTTCGACCCGCTGCTGCACGCCGGGAGCGGTGCTGCTTACGATCGCCTGCGGATCCACCTTCATCCCGAATTTTTCGCATAGCTCTTCCACCGTCTTCACGGCCTGCTTCCGGTCAAAGACGGCCCCTGCGCCCGGTTCGTTGCCGATAACAATGTTCTCCGCGATCGTAAAGGAAGGAAACAGCATGAAATGCTGATGCACCATGCCGATTCCGCTCTGTATGGCATCCAAGGGACTGGCAAAGGACACTTCCTTGCCGTTCAGACGAATCGTACCCGAGGTCGGCTGCTCCATCCCGTACAAAATCCGCATCAGCGTCGTTTTACCTGCACCATTCTCTCCGACAATCGCATGAACTTCACCTGCGCGCAGCGAAAAATCAATGCCGCGGTTTGCGCTAAACTCGCCATACTTTTTCGTAATACTGTCCATCTGGAGTAGCATGTCGGTTATGCCTTCCTTTCGCTTCTGAATAAAAGACCGACTGCCCTATGCGCAGCCGGTCCAGGTGAGAACTAGTTTTGTTCCAATGCGTTCGTTACTTTAATTTTTCCAGCGATTATATCGTCAGAAATCACCTTGAGCTGGTCTACAATGTCTTGTCCAATGAACGGGTTCAGCGGAGTTTTGCTCTCATGCGTGACATAAGTGAGGCCTACGCCGCCTTCCTTCAAGCCATACTCGCGAACATCAAAGGAAAATTTGCCTTCCACAAAGTCTTTGACCGTCTCGTACGCAACGGCGTCCGTTCCCTTCAGCTGAGCCAAGACAACATGCTCGGGATCGGTGCCGGTGTTGTCCGTATCTTGGCCGGACGTGTAGAAGCCCTTCTCCTTCGCAGCTTCGAATACGCCTAGGTCGCCTACGGCGGACATGCCTGCTACGAAATCCGCGCCTTTGGAATTTTGCAGGAGCGCAAGCTCTTTCGCTTTCGCCGGATCGTCAAATCCGCCGACGAAGTTAACGAAGATTTCGACATTCGGGTTGACGGATTTCGCGCCTTCCTCAAAGCCCTTGATATACTTGTGCATAATCGGAATATCGTCTGCCACGACATTGCCGACCTTGTTCGTTTTCGTTGCCAATCCGGCAGCCGCTCCAAGGAGGTAAGCCGCCTCATGCTCGCGGAATCCGACGCTGCGAACGTTCGGCAAGTCGACAACGGTATCAATGATCGCGAACGGTACGTCCGGATTCTCCGGCGCAACCTTCTTAAGCGCATCTTCCATCTGGAATGTGGTTGTGATGATCAAGTCATATTTCTCTGCCACGGCTGTGCGCAGATTTTGCTCGATCGAGGCCGGATCCGTCGATTCGATCGTCTTCACTTCCACGTCGAAATCGGCAGCCGCTTTCTGCAAGCCTTCGTCCATCAAGGCAAAGAATGGATTCACGCCGATCTTCTCAGGAAGAACGAGCGCAATGCGTTTCTTATCTTTAGACCCTTCAGCACCGCCAGCTTCGGCACCTTTGTCGGTCGACTTATCATTGCTGCCGCAGCCTGCCAGCAGTCCGACGGAGAGTACGAGTGTTAATAGAATTGACCATGTCTTCTTCATGTCCTGAGCTTATCCTCCTAAGTGAGCACGTTTTATACTATTATCCTAGGGTATAGACAAGCAGATGTCAAAACAAAAATTTTAGCGTTTTATGTAGTTTAATGTGTTTTTTAGCAAAAATTTGGTCGAAAACTGCATATATCACAGAACATTCCTTAATAAAAATGTCATTAATGTTCGGAAAATGCCAACATTTGATCAGTCGTTTTTACCATAGAACCAGGGTGAAAGCGCATTATTTTTCAAAACAGCCGGCATTCAACCGCTCCTTATTATTTCTATATCGTACAAAGCAGAGATACATCCAGACCTTCGGCCGTACTAGAGGAAGGCAATTTATTGGAGAATAGACCACGACTTGGACTTCTTCCTTTACCATAGGACCATGGATTTTGTTTAGAGGACCACCACAATTATTGCATCTAGTCCCAGCTAAAACCTTTCTTAATTAAATACGAGAATTAAATACAAGTTAAAAAATGGTTTTTATTTGCAACATTTATGAGTTGTTATGCATTAAGAATATGAACGATCATTATTTAGTAGTGATTTTTATAATTCATGAAAAGAGGGAGAAAACTCTCCAACTCCCCCATCATTTAGGAGGAAGAATTTCAATGAAAAATAAATGGTTGGCTATAATTTTGGCATTTTTCGTATTGATTGGCGGGGTGATCTATTCAACGGGTACAGTTAATAGTAAACAAGGTTCAACAAATATCGCTACACAGACGGACCATACATCTGCAGACAAGAGGATCGATAAATCAACATCAAAACCGAAATCTGTGCATGGTCAAATTCAGATTTTTCCTTTTGAAGAGGCAGTTAACCGATCTGATTTAATTGCCAAAGTTAGAATAGGAAAAAAGTCAGGAGAATTGAATGAGCCTGTACCAAAAACGGTATTTAATGCTCAGATATTAGAAACTCAGAAATCCGATGTGAAGGTTGAGCTGGAATCTATCCAGATTATGCAGCAGGGTACCGATGAAATATTGTTTAATGATAACCCTATATTTAATGAGAATGAGGAATACATTTTATTCCTGAAAAAAGCCGTGGGACCAATAACACAAGAGTATCCTGACTTATATTGGATCACTGGAGAAGAATCAAACATGTATAAAGTAATCGGGGATCAACTAGTTGAAAGACAGGCATTCATTAAAAATGAGCTTCTAGATATTCAAGATAAAAGCTTCGTTGCTAAACAATCCTCCGGAAAACCTACCCAAATTCTTGATGAAGCTGAACTGAGCAAAAAGATAAAGTCTTTCGTGAAGAATTAGATATTGGTCTCATGCTAAAGGGGATGCCTGACACGGCATCCCCTTTCCATTAAAATGAAGCAGCCTATGAAACAACAACTGATCCCGAATCCAAGCTTACTTCAAAGGCATCTCAATCGATGAGCTGCGCCGCCCTCAATAACCGCTGCAGCATCGCCGCCGCTTCGCCGCGGGTCAGCTTCGAAAGCGGCTTAAGCGCATCGTCGGCTCCGTAGACGATCCCTTCGTTCACAAGGACGGCCGCTGCCGGTTTGGCCCAATCGGACAGGTCTTGAAGGTCTCTGTAACCGTCAAGAACAATATCTGCTTCCTTCTTATTCATTACAGTCGTTAATCCTGCCAGCTTCATCGCTCTGGCCATAACGGCCATAGCCTCTTGACGCGTAATGCCTTGATCTGGCCGGAAACGGCCGACCGCATCCCCTTGGATCAGCTCATACTGCACAGCTTGTGCAATGACGCCGCTGTACCAGTCGCCTGCATGGACATCCTGGAACGCGGAGCCTTCACCCTTCACCTCAGGCAAGCCGAGAGCCCTCACGATCATGGCGGCAAATTCGGCACGGTTCACTTGAGCGTTCGGCGCAAAATGGAGCGTCGCATGATCTGCACCTGAGCCCGCTCCAGCTCCATCCTCGCTGCTCCCCTTTCCGCTTAGGATCATGCGTGAGGCAAGATCATTCACCGCATCGTTGGACCAATGAAACGTAACATCGGCAAGATTCGCTTGATGAGCAACGAAAGCAACGGTTCCTGCATCCAAACGGTGCATGATGGCCTCAACGCTGCCATCCTTCCTCGGTTCAACGCGTGTCGGGATGTGGTATAATTCCCCGTTGTCATCCACTCCGACAGCTGTCGTGATGCGGCCCGGCATTCCCTGCGGCCAAGTGATTCGGTGCTCCATATATTGCGGGAATCGCTTCAGCTCAAGCGGCTTATCATGGGCCTTCGCTTTCGCTGTTATATCGAAATCGACTGGGGAACCGACCAGAGCAGCCCCTGATTCCGATAGAGCCTTCTTAACGGCTTCTGCCTTAGCTGCATCGGTAGCAGCCATCTTCAAGGTCACCGACATTTGATCTGCCGCTAACGGCAGCTTCGGATTGTCCGGCTCGTGCCAGCGAGACGATGCCATCACGGCTGCAGGAACATGGAAATGGCCCAGCGTTGATCGGATTTCAACGGCTCCCTGCTTGGCGCTAAGCAGATCTATCGCTTCTCCGCTTGCCTCCAGGGAGACCTGATCCGCAGGCTGATCCAGCGCGATAATGATTACCGGCTTGTAGTCCACTGTCTTTAAACGGGCTTCCAGCTTAGCCGTATCCAATTTCATCGATACGACGGTATGTCCATTTATCTCATGGGACAAACCAGCAACCATCCCTTCCTGTGACTCATCGTTTAGGGTAACTCTGATCTTCACGCGATTCTCCGAAGGTGCGGCATGGTTCGATTGGCTCGGCAAAGCCGGCCCTTGGCCCGAATCTGGCGCCGAGCCTCCAGGAGCTTCAGGAGTTCCGCCGCCCCCGGTTGACGCTGCTTCCGTCACCGCCGCTCTATATTTCTGCTGCTGACCATCGGGCGCCGTAACAACCACCTCGATGACATGGTTCCCAGCAGCAATGGGAAGGTCCGGGCTTTTTTGCCCGGAGACGAGATCGATCGGTCCGAACACCAAATCTCCGGCTACGCCGTACACGCTGGCCGCAACCGTCGCCCTCGCATCATACACCTGCGCCGTCACTGTGATCCGATTCGTTTCCTTTGGAACAGCTGCCTTGTAATCATAGTGATATCGATCGAATGCAGGGCTAAGACCGACTTCGCCTTCGGATGACTCAAAGCGCAAACCTTGCAGGCTTGCGTCGTACGCCGGAACCGCAGCTTCCTTCACCGTAAAGCTCCATGTATCGGCCCCTTGAATCCCGGCAAAGGAGGCACCTGAAAGATTACCGGTAAAAGCCCCCGGATCGATCTCGACATAATAAGCCATCCCCTCATCGAAATCGTTCAGCGGATCAATAATCGCCGTGTTGCCGAGAATCGTTACTCTCCCTGCATCGGCCGCGTCGATGGTCTCCACAACATGCGAATCCGGGCTCTGCCTGATCGTAATCAATCGGCCCGAGACAGCTGTCACTTCTTCTTGAAATACCACTCGCAGGGGCACGTCTTTTTCCACTCCGACAGAATGATGAGACGGCGTATACGACAATGCCCTAAGCTCGGTCGGGGACGGGAGCGGCTTCCATTTGGCGTACAGCGTGACATCCTGTGTACCGAATGTCAGCTTGCTGCCGGCCGGATAATCGCTCCCGCTGCCGTCCGGCTCCGTGTTCCAGCCTTCGAAGACAAATTCATCCTTGCGCAGCTGTCCCGTATTATCCGCCACCAACGTCTCGTCTCCTCTGGCAAACAAACCGCTGCTTACCGGAACATTCCCTGCGGTGTGTCCGTTGCCGTCATAGGTTAACGAGTAAAGGTTCGGCCATTTCGTTGTCACCTTTACCATACGGTAGCTGCTTTTTCTGCCGGCAGCATCTTTGGCAATGACATTAAAATAATAGTCCGTGCCTTCAGAAAGACCGTTCACCACAAGGGCGGTTTGATCCGTCGCATAGCTTCCGACCGGCTTACCGTTCTTCTCCATCTGACTGACGTCCCCGATATTCGAGCTGCCTGATGAATATAAAAGATACTGCAGCTCGTGCTGCTCCGTCATATTGTCCACAGCCTTGGGCCATTGCAAAGCAACCGAGTCCGTCGTGATACTGTCCGGATTCAGAGTCCCGCTGCCTGGATCCGGCGGCGTTGTATCCAGTACGGCCTTCGTCAGCGTCGGCGTATCCCTGGTGCTGGATGTCCCGTCCCCGAGTTGTCCTCCGCCGTTAAAGCCCCATCCCCAGACGGTTCCATCCTTCTTCATTGCCACGCTGTGAAAACCGCCTGCCGCAATTTCCCGAACATGCTCGATGCCTGACACCGGGACCGGAATGAGGCTGGATGCATTCGAGCCCACGCCAAGCTGCCTCTGACTGTTATCCCCCCAGCTCCATACGTTTCCCGTCCGGTCCAGGGCAAGGCTGTGGTAGCCTCCGCCCGCAACGGCAACGATATGCTGCAAGTTTTTAATTTGCACGGGTCTTGTTCGGTTGGTTCGTGTGCCATCCCCAAGCGTGCCGTATGTGTTTTTTCCCCATGCCCATACGGTGCCGTCTTGCGTAACGGCCAAACTATGGGAGCCTCCGGCGGCGATCGCCATGACGTCAGTCAGCCCGGCAACCTGCACCGGAACGTACCGATCCGTCGTCGTCCCATCGCCAAGCTCCCCGTCCCCGTTTACTCCCCAAGCCCATACGGTGCCGTCGGATTTCAAGGCAAGGCTGAAGTAACCGCCTGCCGCAATCGCCGTCACATCGTTCAGACCGGCGACCTGAACCGGAGTATTTTGTTGTAACGTCGTTCCATTGCCCAACTCGCCGTTGTCATTCTTCCCCCAAGTCCATACGCTCCCGTCCTCGGAAAGCGCCATGCTGTGATAGCCAAGCCCTCCGGAAACGGCCTTTATTCCGCTCAGCCCGCTCACCTGGCCAGGCACGTTCATATCCGTTACCGTCCCGATTCCTAATTGCCCATTCTCATTGGATCCCCAGGTCCATACGGTACCGTCGCTCCGAAGCGCCATAGTGCTGCGAACGCCGGTGTGAACGTCGATGACATGGTTCAACCCCTTCGCCATCACCGGCGTCGTGCGGGCACTCCAGGTGCCGTTACCCAGCTGTCCCCTGTCTCCATACCCCCACGAATAAACTTCACCGCTGCTTACGAGCGAAGCGGTATGATAGTACCCGGCCACAAGCTTCGGTGCAGCGGCCGGTGCCGCAAACGCATGACGATATCCCGCGACCCAATCCAGCTGCAGCAGAAGCATCGCCATGCACAGCAGGATTTTCACTGAACGCCTTAGCATATTCTCCTCCTTCGTTTCATTAAGCGTTTATAGCCACAGCCCGATTGGGACCGCGGCACCAAGGATGGTATCAAACTTATCGCAGGAAAACGATTGACAAACGTTAACTTTTCATCTTTTTTTTCATATAATCTAGTTACCTCGACTCAATTCCCGTAAAAATAACGTTCGTATATTGTGAGGGTATCCTATGAAACTACTGACCGACCCACCTATTCTGAAAATGAAAATAAGCCCTCCCGGGCTGAAAAAGCATCTGATCCATCGGGATCGGCTGCTGCGAATGTTGACGGCAGGGCAAGGAGGACAGCTGACCACCATTATCGCCCCTGCCGGATACGGCAAATCGACGCTGCTTGCCCAGTGGGCTTATGAAGCCGGCAAACGATGCGCCTGGGTGTCCCTGGATGAACGGGATAACGACCCCGTCCGCTTTTGGCGATACGTCACCGCTGCTCTCGGCTCGGCGCTTCCCAAGCAGCTGGGAGATCGCCTTCTGGACCATACGCATCTGCTGCCGGGCTCCTCGGTCGAAAGCTTTCTGGATACGCTGATCAGTGAATTATACGAGCATCATGAACCGCTCCATCTCATTCTCGAGGACCTGCACAGCATTCACAATGCGGCCATCCATGAGGGGATTTCCTACTTGATCGACTACCTTCCAGAGCATCTCCATCTCCTCATCTCCTCCCGAACCGAGCTTCCGTTCCCTACGATCAAGGGCGTGATTAACCATGAGATCCGTCATATCGGAATAAAGCAGCTGGAGTTTACATTGGATGAGACGGAGCGTTTTTTTCATCACGCAGATGACACTGGGCAGCCTCTTCTGACTCCAATGCAGCTGGATACCGTCTGGAGCCAATCGGAAGGCTGGATTGCCGGTCTCCAGCTGGCTGCCATTTCCCTGCAGAACGGCATGGGACCGGAACCCTTTATGGATGATATGACGGGGAATCCGTCTCTGCTATCAAAATACTTGTTTCAGGAGGCCGTGAGTAAGCAATCCTCCAAGGTGTTTTCCTTTCTGCTCCAGACGGCCGTCCTTTCAGAGCTCCATCCGCAGATTTGCAATGCCGTAACGGATTTCAGGGACAGCCGCCCGATGCTGGAGGAGCTGCAGAAGCTGAACCTGTTCCTGGTACCGCTGGATGAACAGCATGCCTGGTTCCGCTACCATCATCTGTTTTCGCAATTTCTGCTGGACCTCCTGCAGCGTGAGTATGACGGTGAGCATGCGAAGCGTCACCGGCTTGCCGGGCAATATTACGCCGCCATCGGCTCCATGGATGAAGCCATCGACCATCTGTTAGCAGCGCAGGACTTCGAGGCTGCCGTGAATTTGCTGGAGCCGCATATGCAAAGCGTGCTTGAACGGGGCGAGATCGCCACGCTCCTAAAATGGTTTGACCGAATCCCCCCTCAATACCCGATGACACCCGAATTATCATTGGCGCATGCCTTTATCGTGGTTCTTACAGGGGATCTGATTCGCTCCGAGCGCATGCTGTCGCGGATTGAAGAAGCGTGCGCTGCACTCGCGCCTTCGGATCGACGAGAGAAGCTCCAGAGCAGCATATTGTTCGTGCGCTCCAATCTCGTGTTTTTGAACGGGGATTTCGCCAAATGGCTCGCCTTCAGCGAAGGCTTCCTCAATAACCTGATGCCCGACAATCCCATATACTATCAGTTCGATTACAATCGGCGGGAGCCATACGTAAGACGAACTCCGCTAGGCATGAAGGGTGCACTATCGGCCGATACGGAGAAAATTGCCCATCTGTTTACCGGCGTGCTCGAATCCCATGGCTGGGATCATTCGCTTATGAATTTATACGTGAAGCAATCTTTGTGCGAGGGGTATTATGAATGGAATCGCCTTACCGAATGCCGTGAGCTGCTGGTTCACATTCGAAACGCCCCGCCAGCCGAAGACACAATGGGTTTGCTTGTGCCGCTGCATATTACCGAAGCCAAGCTGTACGCAGCGGAGGACAAATTCCATCTTGCCCATTATGCGCTCGATGAAGCGCAGGCCGCTGTCCTCTCCGGAAGATCAAACCTATGGCTCCCTCCGTTAAAGGCCGTACGGGGCTTGCTTTATCTCCGGGAAGGGCGGATATCCGAAGCCCGGAAGGAAATTTCCGCCCTTCACGTTTCGGTCAAGGACAGGCCTGCCTATAGCCGGGAAACCGAATACCTGGCTTTCATCCGCCTGTTAGGCAAACAGGGCAGGGAAGCCGAAGCGCTTCATCTGCTGGACCTGTTAAAGCCCCAGGCGGAGCGCGAGCAGCAGCGGTCCAGCATCATCGAGATCACGAGCCTTCAAGCGCTGCTGGAGCATCAGCGTGGTCAGCGACGGAAGTCGCTTCAGCTTCTTGGGCATGCTTTGCATGTGGGAGCGCAAAACGGTTATGTCCGTACCTTCCTGGACGAAGGTGCGGATATGTACCGGCTTCTGAAGCTGTATTCCAACCAGGCTGGGCAGGAAGATAGCTTGAACTCGGAAGCCCTGCAGAACCTTGACTATGCGCGCACGCTGATGGAGCATTTTTCCTTAACGGATCCTTCTACCGCCAAGCCAGCCATGCCGGTTCTTCCGGAAGGGCTGAATCGGAACGAAATGAATCTGCTGCGCTTGATCCGGCAGGGTGCCGCCAATAAACAAATGGCCGCTGCCCTGGGCCTGTCCGAAGGAACGATCCGGGTGTATTTATCCAGGCTGTACGGCAAGCTCGGGGTGACCACCCGAACGCAGGCTTTGGTTAAAGCCCAGTCGTTAAATCTGCTGGAAGAGTGAATGTAACATATATAAAAAAAGGAACCTGTCGCGGTCTGTGGACCCGAGGTTCCTTCTACTTTTCGATTTCCTTTAGGCATCCTTCTATCGCTTATGAGCTGAAGGATCGTATCCATTTAAACCGGTTGACCTTCACGATCGCCACAAAACACTTCAAAATCTGATCCGATTTCAAGCAAATGAATACAATCAGCGGCGACAGGCCGAACGCGAAAGCGCAGAGCGCCGAGGACGGCAGCACGATGAGCCACATAAAGATGAAGTCGTTGTACAGCACGAAGCGCGTGTCTCCGCCGCTGCGGACGATCCCTGTCAGGGCCGGCATCTGATAGGCGGTGCCGACGACCGTAATCGATAGCACCGTCATGAAGTGTCCGGCCAGCGTCTTCGCCTCTTCGGAGATGGAGTAGAAGCCGAGGACGGGGCCTTTCAGCAGGAACAGGACCGCGCCGGTCGCGAGGCCAAGGAATACATACAAAATCTGCAGCGTTTTGGCGTAAGCTATGATTTTATCCATCATGCCTTCGCCGATCGTCTTCCCAATGAGCACCGCGGTCGCGCTGGCTGAAGCGTAGATGATGACCGTAACCATCTGGAAGATCGTGTTCGCAATGGAGTTGGCCGCGATCGCGGATTCCCCCATATGCCCCAGAATAGCGGTTTGTACGGCCATGGCCAGCCCCCAGATCGCATTGGACATCAGAATCGGGGAGCCGACCCTGATATATTGCTTGAACAGCTCCCGGTCGATATGCAGGAAATCCCGAAGCGCAAGCCCGATCTTGCGGTCGAATCGTTTGATATAGAAGCAGACGATGATGCATTCCAGGATGCGCGCCGTTAGCGTGGCGATCGCCGACCCTTGAACGCCCAATTCGGGAAACCCCAGGTGACCGTAAATCAAAATATAATTCAGCACAATATTAATCACCAGCGTAGATAACGACACGATAAATCCGATTTTCACCGTCTCCACGCTCCGCAGCGTGGCAAGCAGCGAGCTGGTCACGGCAAAGAAGATGTAGGAGAAGCACATGATTCTCAAATACTCGACACCGGCGGCAATCACGTTCGCGTCCTTCGTGAACAGGGACAGCACCTCTTGCGGGAAGAAGAATACCACCAGCCACATCATGACGCCGAGCGCTATCGACATCCGCATGCCGATGCTTGCCGCTTGTTTTATTGAATCGATCCGCTTTGCCCCCCAGAACCTGGAGGACATGATGACTAGCCCCTCGCAGGCTCCCATCACGAGCATATGCAGCAGGAATTGAATCTGGTTCGCAAGCGCGACGCCGGACAAAGCCGTCTCGCTGTAACCGCCAAGCATCATATTATCCGATAAATTCACTCCAACCGATATCAGGTTCTGCATCCCGATCACAAGCGTCAGCCAGAAAAATCGCCGGTAAAACCCGCTCTCGCGCACAAATAAACTCATGTCGTCTACCCTTCTTCGTCTATAAGATGTCTATTTATTTTATTTAAATATATATGAATTGCAGAAAATGAAAAGAACAATCGGAATCGAAACACACTCATGACGCAAACGATGCGATAGATTCATAGATTTGGAGCGGACATAATAACATTATAATGTTTTTGGGGCAAAAACTAGTCGTGAAGACTGAGGGGACTGCGAATGGCAGCTGCCCGTCTTCGACGGCATCCCTCCCGATTCCGCAGCATGTTCCCTGCCATACGTCATAGCAATCGCCAAGGATATGAATCTACCTATGGATGAGGCGGCGCTCCGGCTGGCTTTCGTAGTCGCAACAGACTATGTACAAACCAACATACCGTAGATATGATGGCAATGGATTCCCAATCCAAATTATGGAACGAAGGAGAATGTGTATGACCGTGTGGAAATATCCGTTATCCACCAAGATGATTCAACGCAGTATAATCGCCGTGCTGGGAACGGCGCTTCTCATCTCTCCGCTTGAAGCTTTTGCTGCCAATTCCGCGCCAAGTCCCGAAGCTTCCCCGTCCAACCAATCCGCGAAAGCCGAGCCGGTTGCTCCTTCCGGACACGAACCGGTGATAGAGGGCAGCCTGCTGAATCTTGGCGAACACCGTTTTCTAAACCGTAAGGAGCTGATGCAGGAATGGGATGGTCTGGATCCGGATTATGCACCGGAGAAGGCCGTCGCCGCTGTTCAATCATTGCTCTCGGAGGAAGACTTTGAGCAGCTGTTCCCTTATCGGCTCGGCTCGGAAGCATGGTTCGAGGTCGCCAAGGGGAAAGAATATTATAAAGCCGACCAGACGGATTATTTCTCATATGACAATCTCATTTCCGCGGTAGCGGACGTATCGAATCTGAAGATTAAAATCAGCACGAGACAAGGATCCCCTTCAGCTCAAGAGATCCAACGGCTGGACAAGGAGGCCCGGATCGAGACGCTTGTGCTGCGGTCGCCAGACTTTAACGCTCCGGAAAATCGCAGCAAGCCGATTGAAACCGTTATCATTGATGGCGGTACGTTTCTGAAAGAAGGCTTCAAGAAGGACCGCAAACGCGAGCTGGCCGCCTTCCTCGCCAACCTGTCTCATGAGACGGGCGGCGGATGGGCGACGGCGCCTGGAGGCCCGCTGCGCTGGGGACTGTTCTGGAATGAGAACATCGCGGGCCGGACGGGAGCCAATCCGGACGCCTTCGTCGATCCTGAGTCAGCCGAGCTATACCCGGGAACGCCCGGCAAGCGTTATTACGGCCGCGGACCGATCATGCTCAGCTGGAATTTCAACTACGGTTTGTTCAGCTCCATCATTTACGGGGACAAAAGCGTGCTCCTTGACCAGCCGGAGATTGTCGCAGCCGACGGCAAGATCGGTTATATGACCGCGATTCTATTCTGGATGACGCCGCAGAATCCGAAGCCTTCGGACCATGACGTCATGGTCGGCAAATGGAAGCCTTCCGCACTCGATAAATTTAGAGGCCTCGGCGACCCGGGCTTCGGCACAACGATTATCGTCTTGAACGGCCTGGAAGCAAACTTAGGTGAAACCGAAGGAAGTCCGGTCCAGCGGCGGGCAGGGCACTACCGCGATATTACCGCCCGGATAGGCGTCGATATTACGGGAGAAAAGGTAGATACGCTCGGCATGAGACCTTTCTAACCGTCGCCTCCATTGGCGGGATAACCCGACACAAGCACCGCCGGTCGGAAGATTGGTGGTGCTCCTTGCAGCTTACCATCGTGCGCAGGCTTGAATCCCATAATGCCAACCCTTGCGATCGACGGGCAGGGCTCCTGATGCAGCCTACCGTCGTAAACTGCCTTGCTGTCCGATAATCCAATCGCTGCGCGATCGACAGGCGCGACGCCTATGCAGATTACCGCTTACGTAGCCTCTCCATCCAATGACACCAGTCGCTGCGTAATCGCCAGACGCTTTGCCTTCGGCAGCGTATTCAGCACCAGGTCGTAAGAATGATCAATCATGTCTTGCAGATCGGCTTCGCTCAAGGAACCGTCGATCGTGACCGTATTCCAATGCTTCTTGTTCAGATGGTATCCAGGCTGGACGGCTTCATGCTGTTCCCGTAAGTTCGCTGCAATCACCGGATCGCATTTCAAGGAAATATGACTGACCTTCTGGTCCGCTATCGTTAACAGAGCGAACATTTTGCCGCCGACCTTCATGACGACCGGGAGCGGACCGAACGGATAATCCTCCAGGGCTCCCTTTTTTGAAAGGCAGTACGCCATAATCGGGTCTCGCAAGCGACCACTCTCCTCTTCTAAAAATAGACTCATCATAGAATCATTCGAACCGATAGATTCGGGACTACCTTACATCATAATTTTCCTTACCATCCTTGTCCATGATTTGTTCCTGCTTTCGTGTTCGATCATGTTCGGTCACTCCCGCACGGTTAGTTCCTCATTTCCGCAGGATTCCTGCTCATTGCCATGACATTAGTTATCACCTTGCGCTTATTCGATAAAAAATTATTTTCAATCTCACAGCTTGGCTCAAGGCCAACGTGGAGGCTTGCTCATCTTTCCCGGCATATGCTGATCAAAAAAGAGAGGTGAGCCTCTAAGAATATGCCCTATAAAAGCAGCACCATCAAAAGCAAATGGAAGAAAACGAAGTGGCTGTTAGAGGACGCCTATTTTCGGCGTTATGTCCCGCAAACCCTGCTCTTTAGCAAAAAAAACCTGACCTCCATGCTGAACGACTATAACACCGTCTTCTTTAAGCCGACCGACGGGTCCGGCGGCAAGAACATTATTCGGATCCGCAAAACCGATGGGGGCTATCAGAAGCAGTTCAAAACGAAAAAAACGTATTATTCCGGCATCGATCAGCTGTATCAGGAGCTGAAGCGTTTTGCCGGCAACCGTTCCTACTTGCTTCAGAAAGGCATCCGCCTCGCGAAGAGCAACGGCAAGCCGTTCGATATCCGGGTGATGGTCCAGAAGACCAAGAAGGGAAGCTGGGTCGGCACTGCCTTGTTTACAAAGGTCGGCAGTCCCGGCAAAGTCGCCACCAACTACAATCAGGGAGGCAAGATCGGCACGTTCCGGCATACGATGGAGGGCGCCGGCTTCAACCCCGCCTTCATCTCCCAGATGGAGACCGAGCTGAAACGGGTCGGCGTAGCGACTGGCCATAATTTTGACCGTCACTACAAAGGCTTTAAGGAGCTTGGACTCGACGTTGCGCTGGATTTCAGCGGGCGGCCATGGATTCTCGAGGTGAACACGAGACCGCAGGTCTACCCGCTCCTGACGCTGAAGGACAAGAGCCTGTATAACCGCGTTATTTCTTATGGCAAGCAGTACGGCAGATATAAATAGCCGGGTCCCCTTATCATGGTGGATCATACGAACAACGGCCGGGCATTATGCCCGGCCGTTTGTCCGCTTATATAGAGGTCAATATAAAGAGAAATCCGATTATGACTTGATCGCCACCACTTCAATCTCGACCAATCCATCCTTAGGTAAACGCGCTACCTGCACAGCGCTGCGTGCCGGATAAGGCTCCGCGAAGAACGAAGCATAGACTTCATTGACTGCTTGGAAATCGTTCATATCCTTTAAAAATACGGTGGTCTTGACGATATGCTCCATCCCGAAGCCGGCAGCTTCCAGAATCGCCTTCACGTTCAGCAAAGAACGTTTTGCCTGTTCTGAGGCCGTCTGTGCAAATTGTCCGTCTGCATCCATTCCCAGCTGACCGGAGGTAAACAGCATATTTCCGTATTGGACGGCTTGCGAATAAGGGCCGATGGCACCTGGAGCTTGATTTGTGGAAATGGTTGTTCTCTGTTGTTCTGTCATGTTGTCTCTCTCCTCATTAGCGTGTCTAAGCACGCATTTATATTTTTTGATGGTACTTGGTGCATTTCCTTCAGGGTAAATTCTTAATTGGCAGATGCGGTGTTTGCGTTAGGCTTGCTGAGGCTTCGCTCTTGATCGCCCCCATACTCCTTTAGCATTTCCTCCTGCTGCTCAGGCGTAAGCTTCGCGATCCCGAACCCGGTAAAGCCCCAAATCGTTGCAAAAATGATGCCGGTCCAGCACAGCACGGCCCAAGGCAGATAGGACAGCGTCGCCACGCCCAGCGTTCCTGCCATATAGGCACCGGCCGCCGTCCATGGCAGGATCGGCTCGGTAATGGCGGCAGAATCTTCAACCGTCCGCCCCAGATTTTTCGGATGCAGCCCACGCCGAATATACGCCTCGCGCAGCATCTCGCCCGGCATTAGGATCGATACCTGGCCGTTGCTGGTTACCCCGATCATCGTCAGACCCGTTGCAATGGTAGCCAGAATCAGCGATCCTGTGGAATGGACGAGTTTCAGAAGCTTATCGACAATCAGCTCCAGCGACTTGGTTAGCGAGATCGTGCCGGCAAATGTAATGGCACTGAAGCAGATAAGCAGCGTTCCCATCATGGAGCTCATGCCTCCCCGGTTAATGAGACGCGGAATGTCCGCAATGACCGCCTGAGGATCAAAGCCGCTCACGTGTACCATCGCGATATCGAATCCGCTTACCACAGAGGTTACAACGTCATGCAGTGTGAATCCGTGGAAGATCATGCCGTTCGCCATCGCGACAAAAGAGGATATCAGCATAACCGGAATTGTCGGTTTTTTGGTAATGGAGCCGTATAGCACGATCAGAACAGGCAGAATCAGCAGCAAGTTCCAGTCGTAGATCGTGGTGAGCGTATTCATGATCTCAGTGACCTTCTCCGGAACTCCGCTGCTCGATGTATGCGTGTTCAATCCTGTCACAACATATACAATCCCCGCCACGAAAAAGGACGGCAGCGTCGTGTACAGCAAGTGGCCGATGTGCTCATACAGGTTAACGCCGGTGGACAGTGCCGCGATATTGGTCGTATCCGAGAGCGGCGACAGCTTGTCCCCGAAATAAGCGCCTGCCACTACCGCACCTGCCACGGCAGCAAGATTGGCGTCCATACCGGCGCCAACGCCCATGAAGGCAACTCCGATCGTACCGGCCGATCCCCAGGATGTACCGGTACACACCGATACGACGGATGTGACCAGAAAGGCGGTAATTAACAAGAACTGCGGATCAATGATTTTGAGCCCGTAGAATATCATCATCGGAATGGTACCGCCGACCATCCATGCGCCGATCATGAATCCAACGACGATCAGAATAAGAATGGCCGGCATCGTCTTCGCTATTTTTTGCGAGATGGACTCCAATATGTCGTTATAGCTGTAACCCAGCCTGATCGCGATGATGCCTGCGACAATGGCCGATGTGATAATCAACGGCTCCGGAGGCAGCTCAAATAAAACGTAACCAAGACACAGCAGAATCACCATCGTAAATATCGGAAGCAGCGCAAGAAACATGGTAGGCTGCTTAATTACTCGTTCCTTTTTCGGCTTAGCCATATCAATTCCCCCTGGATGTAAATAAACGTTTGTTTTTTAACGGTTTAACGGATATGCCGAAGCCATCCGCGCTAAGCCTTCTTGAATAATCCCTCGCGGAGCGGCGATATTGACCCTGATGAAGCCTTCACCGCCTGAGCCGAAGGATGTGCCATAACTGACGCTTACTCGGGCCTTCTCCTGGATCCAATCCACCAGATCGCTCTCCCGTCGGCTGACGGCCCAACAGTCGATCCACAGCAAATAAGTTCCTTCCGGCTCAATAATCTTTAGTTCGGGCATATGCTCGGCGATATATTGTTTCGTAAAAGCAATATTGTCCTTAATGTATCCTTGAAGTGCCGTTAACCACTCCTCACACGAGGTATAGGCTGCTTCGAGCGCAGGTACGGAAAAAAAGGTCGGATTGTGGATGCCCGCCTGCAGCAATCCCTGCTTAAACCGCTCCCTCAGATCGCGATTCGGAATTATAATGTTGCGATTTCGAGACTGGCCAAATTAAAGGTTTTGCCGGGCGACGTACAGATGACGGACCGCTCCGCGATCTCTTCCGACAGCTTGGCGATGACCGTGTGCTCATGTCCCTGATGAATGAAATCCGCATGGATATCATCGGAGACTATCAATGCATCATACTCGATACAGAGCCTGCCGATGCGCTCCAGCTCCTCCCTTGTCCATACCCGTCCTACCGGATTATGCGGGGAAATGAGCAGAACCATTTTGACGCCTTCCCGCATGCGCTGCTCCATGTCCGCAAAATCGATCTCATACCGGCCGTTCACCAGATGCAGCGGACTCTCGGTCAGGACACGGTCATTAAGCGTAACCGCTTTCGCAACAGGCTGATAAACCGGCGAGTGGATCAGCACCCTGTCACCGACTTCCGTACATTTCTGGATCAATACCGAAACTGCTTGAATAATTCTCGGGCAATAGACGATCCAATCCCTCTCTACTTTCCATTGATAAGCTTGATCCATCCATTGACGGACAGCCTCATAATAAGTCGGGAACGGATCTGTGTATCCGTAAATACCGTGGCGGGCCATCTCGCATACCTTGTCCACAACGGCTGGCGGCGCCGGCACATCCATGTCGGCTACGGAGAGGGCGATCATGTCGCTGCCCAAGCTTTGCGCCATTCCGTCCCACTTCGCACTGTTCGTACCAAACCTGCTGACAATATGGTCGAAGTTGAATGTCATGATGTCACCTTCCTTGGTTGTTATTCTTTCATTCATGATGATTGATGGACTAAAGCCGGTTATTTCAGCTTCTGCAGATATCGGTACACGGTAGGCTCGGATATGGATAAGGCTGCGGCGACTTTGGATACTCCGCCTTTTAGCAAAAATACGCCCTGTTCATTCAATTCTTTCACGATATCGATCTTCTCTTGGGATGATAGCCGATCAGCCGGCATGCTGATTTTGCTAAGAACAGACTGGATGATGTGCTGAAGCAAATCGTCGACGTTTCCTTGCAGGTATTCCGTTGACGGCTTCTCTTCTTTCGGAGCATCGATCGATGTCGGCGGCGTCAGTGAAGCGCCTTGCAGTATACTGTTGATCCATTCGGCCGCAACATCCATATGCGTAACATCAATATTTAGACACATGAGGCCCACCAGCCCGCCGTTTCGGTCTTTAATAAAATACGTTGCCGACCTGAAAGTCTGCCCTCTCGGACCGGAGGCTTTATAGTTTGCAATGAATTGCTCTTCGCGGTATGCCTCCGCCTTCAGAATCTTCAATACGAGGTCGGTTGAAGCATCACCGACCTTGCGTCCGCTAATATGCCCGTTCTCGATAAAAATGATGGAGCGTTCCGGATCACTGATGTCGTGCACGACCACCTCGCATTTCGGCCCGATAATTGCCGCGATGAACGAAGCAATCGGAAAATAGCTTTCGAGCAGCTGCCGGGTCTCATTCATGGAACGTTCTCCTTTCTGTTGAGTGTAATTGTATAATGTCATAACTGCATAAATAATAATTATTTATCATGATAATATTATATTATACAAATGAAACGTTTACAACTTTTATTTTAAAATCAATTCTCGCTCTGGACATTAACGTTACGTCATCGTTTATCCTATTCATACATATTCATGAAAACAGTTATGGGAGGGGAACGTCATGGTTGACCATTCAACCATCATGAAGAACGGACGGTGTATGGAATGCGGGGCAATGGAGCTTGATCGGTACTCTTGTTATGAACAATTCGGCTTTCCTCTCGCTTGGGAGCATCAGGATCCGGAATTATACGCCCTTCATTTCTGGCTTGTCTCCTGTTATATGATCCAGCACCCTTCCAATTATACCGATGCAGGGTACGACCAGTTAGTCGACTTATTTCGAGATGCTTATGACAACAATTGGGATGCGGCAACGATATTACGGGAAAACCGCGAACGGATTCAAACCGTAGGCAAAATAGCGAATCCCCTCCCAAGTAATGAGAGATCCCGCAGCCAGAGAAGCTGGACGCGTACGATCAATGATGTTTACATCGGCGGGGAAGCGATGGCGATCGACAACATCAAGAAGTGGCGTGACGCCATACGAAGTGAACTCTAATCGATTGCACGAATTCCCCCTGAACGAAACGACACTCCTTTGCATCAGCCAAACGCAAAAAAAGGCCCTTTCACACCGGTCATAGCTGACCTGTTGAAAGAGCCTCGTCGGGCGCCGACTGAAAAATGCCAAGCGAGAAGCGCAGCGGTCCTCCGCTTCAACGGCCCGCATCGACTGTGCCGGTATCAAGCTTCAGAGCGTGCCTGCAGATCCCGCCACACCTTTTTATTGCTATACTGCTTCTCCATGCTGATATCCCTGCCAAACCATGCCGGCGGCACGAACGCTTCAGCGTCTTCGAGCGAAGGAAACTCCACTTCCAGCACCAGCAGCTCGATTTGGTTGTAGTCATCGATTTCAACGATGCGCTCTCCCCAACGGGCAGTGACTCTCCTCTTGGTAAGCGGGATCGCCCCGTGCGCCGTCACCACCTGTTCATACAGCCCTTCCGAAATGGAATACTCAACCTCTTCCCTGGCCAGCCCCCAACCCTTCTTAAAGGTATGGGTGAACTCCACCGCCCCGGTCCTCATGTCGATGATTTTGCGCACGCGCAGCTCTTGATCGCCGTCCAACGCCAAATACGTCTGCTCGATTTGCTGCTCCTTCTCGACGATAAGCGCCCCATTCTCGATAAGAGCTGCAGGGTATTCGCCCAGCAGGTATTTCCGTTCGATTTCAACCGCCATAACTCCTATTCGCCTCCACTCGTTAAACCCTTGCTATCGTTTCTCAATTATAAAGACGAAAGGGGCAAGCTACAAATAAAAAAACGATAGTTGGCAACTGCGGTCAGGCAGCCCTACTATCGCTCTCGGTATAACTTATTTTCGAATCAGCTTCTTATAGGCTTTAATGGTCTGGGTGTGTATCCCTTCATGAAACAAGCTGAACGAAAGAAACTCGCCAACCGTTTGAAGCGTGAGCGGTCCAATGGTGACCGGATGCGCCGAGGATTGGTCCATGCGGCCTTGGAAGGTATCCCGAATCCGCTTGATTTGGCCTTCCAGAAGCTCAATCAGTTCAGAGAGTGCAGGGGCCTTGGAGGTCCAATCGGCCGGTTTGGTCCCCGTTGCAAACCAAGCCTCGAATCCCTCCGGCAAATGCGGCTTCTCGCCTGCCGTCGCAAAGGCAAACTGTTCATGAACGGTGTAGATATGCCCCAGATTCCAGCGAATGCTGTTCGCGAATCCTTCCGGCACGATGTCGGCCTCCTGCTCCGTTACATCCTTCGCCGCTGCAAGGGTCGATGCTCTGGCAAAATCCAGTTGATTCAGCAATGCTTCATTCATCATCTGATATCTCCTTTCTAATCGTATGTAACTATCCTATCGAAATTCCATAGAGTTCGCAAGAATAGGCGTGTTCCCGTGAGGGGAGATACATTTCAGTCGGTCGATATCGAAAATAAAAAGCTTGTATCCCTTCTTTCTTGAGGGGAAATACAAGCTTTATTGCTCTACTGTAACTACGCCGCCGTTCTTGCGATGATTTGGGTGCGTTCCAAAGCGGTACGGGCTGAATCATCAGCAGGGCGGTAACCTTTTTCCAACAGCTCCTTGATATAAATCTTGTTGTAGACGAAGGAAAATACGATTCCGCTAATCCATGCCCCGAGCCCGAGCGTAAATGAACCAAAAACTGCAGAAATAATAAACATAATAACTGCCCATTTCAAATCCCCGCGGAATAAAGCCGGAAGAAACGCGAAGAAAAGGGTTGTCCAGCTAAACCCCAGCTTCACTCGTTTGGTGACCCCCGCATCATTCTTTAAATAAATCTTCACCATTTCACGTCCCATGATTCATAGTGAAAAAAGCAGCAGTCTCTCATATTCTCGTGCAGTTCTTAGGTAGGAATCCGATAGACAAAACCACTTCTTTTATCCTATGACTATATTACCATTTCATGACATGGAAGTTAATCTATATTTTTTCCTATGCCGCTAAAAAAGAATGTTTTTTGGGTAACCCCTCAGTCCCATGGCCCTCCCGATGATTTGAACCCGTTCGGCCAAACTGTTTATACTAAAGAAAAACTATACAATTTACGTACATAAAAGGAGTCGATCATGATGAACTACCGTCGTCTTGGCAGCAGCGGGCTTAAGGTGTCGGAGCTTGGCCTCGGCACCAATGCGTTCGGCAAACGAGCCGATGAGAAGACCTCGATCCGCATTATCGAACATGCTCTCGATCACGGCATTAACTTTATCGATACAGCCAACATCTACGCGGGTACCGAATCGGAGCGAATTATCGGACAAGCGCTCGCCGGGAAGCGGCAACATGTCGTGCTGGCCACCAAAGCGGGGTTGATAAAGGGGACGGGCCCGAACGAACGCGGCTCCTCCCGCTATCATCTCCAGCAGGAGCTGGACAACAGCTTAAAGCGGCTCCAGACCGATTATGTCGATCTTTATCAGATCCACACCTTCGATCCTCACACGCCGCTGGACGAAACGCTGCGCGCCCTGGACGACATGGTCTCTGCGGGCAAGGTCCGCTACATCGGCGCCTCCAATTACGCGGCATGGGAGATCATGAAGGCCCTCGGCATCAGCGAGCTCAAGGGGTATGCCCGGTATGTATCCACGCAAGTAAGCTATTCGCTGGCCGACCGCACGCCTGAACGGGAGCTTGTGCCGCTGTGCTTGGATCAAGGCGTCGGCATTATCCCGTATTTTCCGCTGGCAGGGGGGATTCTTACGGGGAAATATAATCAGGACAACCGGGTGCCGTCCGGTTCCCGGGCGGATACGGACCCGAACTTCCAGCGTTTCCTTGAGGATCACAATCTCAAGCTCGGCACTCAGGTCTCCCAGCTGGCTGCCGAGCATGGGCACTCTCCAAGCGCTTTGTCCCTGGCATGGCTGATCCATCGTCCTGCGGTTTCCACCGTCATTGTCGGCGCAACGAAGACCGAGCAGCTTGATGATAATTTGAAGAGCCTGGACATTAAGATGGACGATTCGCTTGCGCGCAGCCTGGATGAAATCAGCGAACCGTTTGTTCATGGCAATCCGTTTGCGACATATCGCCTCGATTGAGCAAAGGCTCTTAGAAGCCATGAATTCATCGTGGCTCGCTTGCGACCAAAAGCACACCCGGTGCAAAATATGCAAGAAACGTAGAACAGCGACCGTCCCCGTATCGGGAACGGCCGCTGTTTATTTATGCTGTATTGGTTTCATCTGCTGCTTGTGGCTTCAACATTTCCTGATTCCACGCTTCTTTAGCGCAGCAGGAAATCCTCAGTCGTTATTATTGCCGCGGGACTCTCCGCCCTTACGGCCGATTTCCTCATAGAATTCCTTATCATGCGATTTAGACGTGGCCTCGCCGCCCTTGCGGCCGATCTCCTGATAAAACTCCTTGTCGTGATTTCTGGCCGTTGCTTCTCCGCCTTTGCGTCCTGCTTCTTCTCTGCTCATTTTGTTATCGTTGTTAGCCATGTTTCATCACTCCTAGTCGTTTTATTGATTACTGCTATGTCTCATATTTAACCATTCCCACTGGGGTGAAACATTCGATATCCTTCGTACGATTATTTAATTCTTCACGGTTTCGTTCACGACGTATGGCCCGGTTCCGGGCGTCGAATGCTGGTGCTTGGCAGCCGGCTTCAGAACGGGCGCTTCCCCGTAAGCCGTAGGGTTGGCCACATACTCGAAGTTGCCCGTACCGTCCGGCATCGGCCCGTTCGCCCAGCGTCCCATGCTGCTCTCCTCGCCTACGGAGAAATTCATGAATTGCCGGGTTGCCTCCGTAACCGCACGCTCCCGAGGGAACGACGCCGGTGCGATCGGACCGTCAATCGCTTCGATCTCCTCGATGGCTGCCAGCCATTGATTCTGGTGCATAATATCACGCGCAATCATGAACGACAGCATATCCCGGACGCCAGGATCGGTCGTCTGTTCGTACAGTCGCACGACCTGAAGCAGCCCTTGGGATTCCGCATTCAGGTTCGCCCGGAAATCGGCCAGCAGATTGCCGCTCGCGATAATATACTTGCTGTTCCACGGATAGCCGTTGCTGTCCGTCGGCATTGCGCCAAGCCCTGACACGATCGCATGCTGCGGATTCATACCGCCGAGCGCGGCGGCAATAGCCGGATCCTTGGCCGCTTCGTCGACTTGATCCGCCGGTGCACCGTCCAGCAGCTGAGCGATCATCGTGCTCAGCATTTCGACATGCGCGATCTCCTCTGTCCCGATATCAAGCAGCATGTCCCGATATTTTTGCTCCGCACGACAGTTGAAGCCTTGGAACAGGTACTGCATCATGACGGACATCTCGCCATACTGTCCACCCAGCACTTCCTGAAGCTTCCGGGCAAATACCGGATCCGGTCTTTCCGGTTTTGCGCGGTATTGAAGTTCTTTCATGTGAATAAACATCAAGTCGTCCTCCTTCAGGGTTGGATTGATATGGATCGAACGATTATTTCTTACCCGGACCCATCGATATTAAACAATTGTGCATCATGAAGTCCGCGTAAGCTTCAATGTTCCGTTCATAATAATTAAAGCCGCGACCCGCGCGGCTAAAAGCGTAAACCAATATTTTCGTCAATTTATACGGTCCCCCTCCAACCGGACTGCTAATCCGCCAAGCATCGTCCTTCCCCAAGAATGCCTATATCGTCCGTGGACGCTCATGCAATAAATCCGACGGAGCGGTGCCCATGACACGCTTATAGGTTCGATAGAAATAGGAGAGGTCCTGATATCCTAAAAATACGGCAATCTCCTGTACCGTCAGCTGCGATTCGGTTAACAAATAGGCTGCCCGTTTCATCCGCTGAGCGTGAACGTACTGGCTGATCGTCTGCCCCGTTACGCTCTTAAAGAGCGCCGCCGCGTAATTGGGGGTTTTGCCAATGGCATCACCCAGCTCCTCTTTCGTTATTTTCTCACGGTAATGCCGCTCGATATATGACTTCATCCGTTCCGCATGCAAGTGCTTTTCGGACGGAATGGCCCCCCTGTCCAGCTCGCGGCTGATATAAATCAATACTTCTGTCAATAATGCTTCTATCATCATGGCATAATACGATGGGCGCTCCTGCCACTGCTGATGGATCCCTTTCATACGTTCCAGGAGCAATTCATAACAGCCCGGTTTATGCTTCAAAACGTCTTCCCGTCCGAGCACGGGTAAAGCCCGGGAGACGTCTTCCGTCCATTCAACGACGATTTGCGTATGCGTTACGGTCGGGATGCTTTTGGCATAAAACGGAACGCCCGCCGGAATAACCAGAAGCTCGCCCTTCTTCATGATCTGCTTATCCCCATTCAGCCAATACACGCATGTTCCATATGTCACAAGGCTTAACCGCCATGCTCTCTTCGCCGGGTCTGCTTCTTCATACCAATCGACGCCGTTAATTTGCCTTACATCTATCGGAGTGACCATAACCCACCTCTTTCACGATACTATAGTCTAATCATTGTACTATAGTTCCTATCATGATTCGACAAGACAGGCTACAATGTCATCATTAGGAAAGTTTGAATTGAACTTGTATAACGGAAACAGACTGAAGGGTACAAAATAGTACGAATACAAAGGAGGATCCAATAATCATGCTCAAAACAAAAATCATTTGTACGATGGGACCTGCGTGCGATTCCATTGAGGTGTTGAAGAATATGATTCAAGAGGGAATGACCGTTGCCCGTTTGAATATGGCCCACGGGGAGCCGGAAGATCACGTGACCCGGATCCGGAATGTTCGTCAGGCCGCGTCCGAGTTAAACAAGTATGTGCCTATCATGATGGACATTAAAGGACCGGAAGTGCGGATCGGCAAGCTGAAAGAGCCTTCCTGCCTGCTGGAGCCGGGTCAGGAGCTCATCCTGACGACGGAGGAAATTCTAGGCGACGCCCGCCGCATCTCGGTCAACTATCCAGAGCTTCATCAAGTGGTCAAGCCGGGAGACCGCATACTCATCGATGATGGCCTCGTGGACCTGAACGTTCTGCATATCGACGGGCACGACATCCATTGCAAAATCATTAGCGGCGGCGTGCTCAAACCGCGTAAAGGCGTCAATCTGCCGGGAATAAAAACGACGCTTCCCGGGGTCACCGAGCGGGACGTGAAGCATATCGGCTTCGGACTGGAGAACGGGATTGAGATCATTGCCGCCTCTTTCGTGCGCCATGGCGATAACATTCGCGAGATTCGCCGCATCCTCAAAGAACGCGGCGCGGACCATGTGCAGATCATCGCCAAGATCGAGAACGAAGAGGGCATGCAGAACCTGGATGACATCATTGAAGCATCGGACGGCATCATGGTTGCCCGGGGAGACCTTGGCGTCGAAGTGCCAGTCGAAGAAGTGCCTATGATGCAAAAAGAAATGATCGATAAATGCAACCTCGCCGGCAAACCGGTTATCGTGGCCACGCACATGCTCGAATCCATGCAGGTCAATCCCCGCCCAACCCGCTCCGAGGTAAGTGACGTGGCTAACGCGGTCATTCAAGGCGCAGACGTTGTCATGCTGTCCGGGGAATCCGCCGCGGGCAAATACCCGGTGGAATCCGTGCGCACCATGGCGGCCGTCGCCCGCCGCGCCGAGACGATGATCGATTACAAAGATCAATTCGCCTTCAAATCCAGACAACAAGTGGCTAACATTACGGAAGTCATCAGCCAGGGAGCGGTCAGCTCTTCCCTTGTCTTGAATGCGAAAGCCATTATTACGGCGACCGAGAGCGGATTTACCGCGCGGATGATTTCGAAGTACCGGCCGAAGGCGCCGATTATCGCCGTCACGCAGCATGAGGAAGTGCTGGCGAAAATCTGCCTGCTCTCCGGCGTCATTCCGGTAAAAGGCGACAAGGTTACGACAACGGACGAAATGTTTGAATCCGCAACCCGGAATGCCATTAAGACAGGCTACATTGAAAAAGGCGATATTATTGTATTATCCGCCGGCGTGCCGATCGGCCAATCCGGCAACACGAATCTGATAAAGGTACTGCAAGTTTAATATTTTTTAAGACCTCCCCATGTTTCAGCCGTGCCAATTGCTACTCAGAGCAATAACGACCTAGAGCAATAAAGCGCAAATGATATAACGCTCTATATGGGGGCAGGATAAACGTCGGATTAGGACCGATTACGATAAAAAAGGGTTAGGCAGATCGGGCTTCGAGCCCTCTGCCTAACCCTTTCATATTAAAGATGCACCGATTGTCCTAGCAGCCGCCCCCGAACAAAATGAAATCGAACCGCTGGCTGTCCGCAGACAGCTCGGGAACGAGCTAAGCTATCGTTATATAACCGCCCCGGGATCTTCTCTGCTAGACAACTACGGCCGTTCCGCTGACGGCGACCATCAGCATGCCTTCGCGAATGACCTCATAATCAATGTCGACGGCTAAAATCGCATTGGCTCACATATGATCGGCTTGCTGTTTCATTTCGGCAATGGCTGCGTCCCTTGCTTCCTGCAGCTTGTTCTCATATGCGCCCGAACGCCCTCCGACAATGTCGGTGATCGAGGCCAGAAAATCCCTCACCACATTAGCGCCCATAATCACTTCGCCTGTCACGACGCCGATATAACGTTGAACCGGGTAACCTTCAAGGGTGGATGTTGTTGAAATTAACATGGAATATTCCTTCTTTCGTATTGGTTTCCTCTTATTACGCTGGAAAAAGGGATCGGTTGCGGTGATTCCCTCTTCCGCGTCTACCTAACATCCTGGAATAAACAAACAAACGGCATTCCTGCCGCTTGTTTGTTTCGCTTTTTCGTCTATTCTGCTATCTCTGCCGCTTCGATTAGGCAAGGGCTGCGTATTGCTCCCCGGCTGCATGAAGATAATACGCAAGACCGGTCTGCTGCTCCTCCAGCATCCGGAGATGGAAGTCATCCTGCAGGAAAAACTTCGTCTGCGCCGCAAAATCCGCCGGCGTTATCGAATGGCCATGGGCGTTCAAGAATGCCAAATGCTTGCCGATCAGGCGCTGTACGCGTTCATCGTTATGCTTGACCCCGGATGTTAACGACTCGGCCATCGCCGCCATGAATGCGGAGGCCTCAGCCGCTTGCTCGTTCAGATCCGCTGCATGGATCTGCTCATCCTGAAGCAAATCAACGTCATAGGCGTCCTTCAAGTAATCATTCTGTTCCTTTAACGCTTCCTTCCAGGCTTCATCGCTATCAAAGCCTTTAAACATTTCCTCTGGTTTCATCGGTTGTCCTCCCTCCAGTTCTTTCATTGATTTTCTGAGCGTGTCCAGTATCGTGTCCAGGCGGTCCAGGCGAGCTGCAAGCAGCTCTTCCTGCTCCGACAGGATGGTCCGACGGTTCTGCGAGCCGTCCAGCAGCTCTTTGATTTTATCCAGCGGAATGTCGAGCTCCCGGTAGAATAAAATTTCCTGCAGTCGTTCCAGCTCGCGCTTCCCGTACAATCGGTAGCCAGCGTCGCTGATTTCGGCGGGCATAAGAAGGCCTATCTTATGGTAATGATGCAGTGCCTTGACGGTCACGCCCGACAATGTCGACACTTCCTTTACCGTGTACAGCATGCGGTTAACCTCCTTTCAGCTATCAGTCTAAAGCCTCCTCCAAGAGGAGAGTCAAACGTTATTTGGATTCCAGCAATATGAAACGAGACGGTTAATATGTATGATTCCTTATTAACGAACAAAGCCAAGACCTGTCTGTAACAAGTCTCGGCTATCCTCTTGCTAATAATCGCTGCGTTGCGCCCTTCACTTCCCCATGATTGTAATCCGAAGTTGACGCTGATCATCGTGCTACAGTCAGCATTACACCGCACTCCGGGAGAAGCACAGCGAAACAGAGCTGCAATTTACCATGGTTCACTGAAGCTTCCGCGATCGTCGTCGCAATAGGCAATCAGTTTATCCCGAAGCCCCTTATACCAAGGGGGCGCGTCGTCAAGAACGAGATCGCTATGCTCCAAGGCGCGGAGGATTCTGGCGAAGCTATACAGGCGTCCGAACCGCCGAAACCTCGGAAGCTCCTCTTCGGTTTCCGGCTCCAAGCTCCGGATGGAGCGATAGCCTTCAAGAAATGCCTCCCGCTGGATCCGGCACTCCGTATCCGCCAGCGTTGATGCGATATCCATCGCAAACCAATGATACATCGAGTCGTCAAAATCGATAACTTGAAACGAGCGCTGATCCGCTTGATAGAATACGTTATCCAGTTGGAAATCATAGTGGATCAAACCGAAGCTCTGTCTGGACGCAGGCATGAACTGCAGCCATAGACAGATGCGGTACAGCTCTTCCCTCGCCTCCCGTTCTTCGGGATGCCGCTTCAGCACCCCGTCGATCCACTGCAGGATCTGCTCCGGACCTCTCCGCCGGTATAGCCCCGGCTCGTATTCACAAGATAACCTGTGAAGCCGTGCAAGCGCCCTCCCCCAATCCCGGCACTGCCGCTTCGACACAGTCTCGTTGTTCAGCACGGCACCGATGGCCGCGCTAAATACGACACCGTAGTATGTGCCTTCCGAGGTCCGTACCGTTTCGACGATATTTCCGCCGGATGATGGCACAGGAAGTACGCACGGGTACCCCCGCTCGGCCAAAAACCGCATATAATCCAGCTCGGCGGTCAGCTGTTCCATGCTACGATCCTCATCCGAACTAAAACGCAGAAAATACCGGACGCCCTGACGGTCAAGCACATACACGAAATTGGTGCTTGCTCTCCAGAGCTTCATCGTCCCTTCGTCATGCTCCCATCGCTTCGCCATTTCGCGGGCCACCGTATCGCCGGCCAGACCTCGAACCATTGTCGTTAACCTCATCATCTTCTCAAGCGTTCCTCCCATGACAGCGCGAGAGGACCGAGCGTATATCCCTAAATCCCGAGCCCTCTCTCCTGTATCCGATTGTGAATGAAATGCGTATTCAACAACGTCACCCCTTTCCATGGCTCCTTCAAGGCCCGGACGTTCATACGTCCCTTCCTTGATGTCATTGTACAGGAGCGGCAGCCGCCGCGGATGGGGGAGAATGGGTATAGGCGATTTTTACTCGAAGCTTGTATCCAGACATGCAATAACCCCGCGACATCGCGGGGCTCCGTGCATGCTTATTGTTCCTTCCTCATTTTTTTTCCACTTGCAGTATCGTAATGCGCTTTGCCGCATAGGTATCCTTGATGGCGTCTTCGGAAATCACGTTCAATTTGATAAGCCCGGCAATCTTGGACGCATCCGGCTTGGAGAGCAGCCGCCATACATCCGGATCCGGCAGCGCTTCGTACAGCTTCTGCTCATCGAACTCCTTCCGGTCTTGAAGGACCAGCTTAGCCCGATACGTCCCCGCCTCCAGCTCCTGGACCCCCTGCTGCTGGCAATGCTCAATGATTTGCCCGCGCAGCTCCGATAATTCCTGCTCCAGCTCTTTTTGCTTTTGCTTGAGTTGATAGTATCTTCGCAACTTCACATCCATCGCATCTCACGCTCCTCTACACAACATATGTATGCAGATGGGCGGCACAATTAGGATAAAATCAAGCAAAAACGCGTAAATCCCACCGCTTGGCGAGACTTGTCCTGTGAGTTTTTAAATAGGCCGTTTCTAATAGAGAAGACGCCGAGCAGTAGACAAGCAGAGAAGCTTGGCCCCTCTGCCCTGCCTGGATTCATAGTTACTGGTTGCTGCTTGCGCTGGCGCCATCCTTTCATATCGGGACGGTTTGCATGGATGGATCACCGCCGGGCTTTCCGAAGTCCCTCCTCAGAATATACGACTCCCCTTCCTTCATAAGAAACGACAGACGATGGCCGCCAGAAGAGTTATCGTGGCGATCCTCCTCGTTCGTGCTCGACGCTTCCACGGGAACGGGAACAAGGGGCGTGGAGGACCACACCGTGCACCGGCCTGCTCTCGATGCATACACCTTCGCTTCGGATAACTCCCCATCCTCCCATCGTATATCCACGACCCAGCCTCCCCGGGCGCGCAGCCCTTTCACATCGCCGCTGCTCCATCCAGACGGGAGCGCCGGCAGCAGCCTCAGCTCGCCTGCATGCGACTGCAGCAGCATCTCGCCAACGCCTGCAATTCCCCCAAAATTTCCGTCGATTTGAAAAGGCGGATGGCAATCGAGCATATTCGGGAATGTCGAAGAGGCAAGCAATTGAAGCAAATGCCCGTACGCTTCCGTTCCGTTCAATAGCCGCGCATAATAATTAATGATCCAAGCCCGGCTCCAGCCGGTATGTCCTCCTCCATGCGCAAGCCGCCGCTCAAGCGTCCTCTTGGCGGCTTCGGCCAGCTCCGGCGTATGAAACGGGTCGATCTGCTCCCCCGGATATAAGGCGAACAATTGAGAGATATGGCGATGGCCCGGGTCCGCCTCTTCATAATCCTCGAGCCACTCCATGATGCCTCCGTGCCTTCCGATTTGCGGAGCCGGGATGTTACGGATCGCTGCTTCAAGCTCGTCAAGAAAGCGGGTGTCCTCCCCAAGCAGCCGCCCGGCCTCCAGACAGGCTTGCAATAAAGCATGGGCAATCTGCGAGTCCATGGATGGGCCCATGCAGAGACTGCCCACGGCACCATCCGGAAGCACGAAGCGGTTCTCCGGAGATACGGAGGGCCCGGTAATCCGCCTGCCCTCCCCGTCTATCGTCATATAGTCCAGCAGAAAGATGGCCGCTTCCTTCATGACGGGGTATGCCCGGTCGCGGAGAAAATCGGCATCTCCTCCGAAGCGGACATGCTCCCACAGGTGCAAGCACAGCCATGCGGCTCCCATCGGCCACACGGTGCAGGTCATCAAGATCCCCTCGGGTCTGGTCTCCCCCCATACATTCGTATTATGATGGGCCGCAAAGCCGCGGCAGCCGTACATCTCCCCGGCCGTCTTCCGGCCGTTCGGCAGCATTCGGTGAATCAGATCGAACAGCGGCTCATGGCACTCCGGCAATCCAAGAAGCTCCGCGGGCCAGTAGTTCATCTGGATGTTCGCGTTAATCGTGTACTTGGACTCCCACGGCGGCGTAAAGCTGTCGTTCCATATCCCTTGGAGATTGGCTGCCAGGGACCCCGGCCGGGAACTGGACAGCAGTAAATACCGGCCGTACTGCACATATAATTCAATTAGTCCAGGGTCATCATCCGGATACGCCCCAGAGTTACCCTCCGGATCTGCGCCTGAGTTTCCTTCCGGATTCGCCCCCGAGTTACTGACCCTGACCCGCTCCTTCAAAAGGTTCAGCCGCTGATCGGTAGGGAGGGAAGCATAATCCCGCGCGCCGGCGTCCACCTCCAGCTTCAGCGAAAACCTGCCGAACTTCTCCCTGTATTCCTCCACGTGGCGGCTGAACAACCGCTCATAGGGGATCGAAGACGCATGGTCCAGCTGCTGCAGGCACATCTCTTCCGGTTTCCGGCACCGGAACGTCGTCTGAGCGGATAACAGCAGCGTTACGGCATCCGCACCTTCAACGGACATGAAATCGCCGATGATGCGGATATTCCCCCCTTCAGCGGCTCCGCGCAAAGAAGCGCAGAAGGAGACGCCGTCCGCCCCGGCCTCCCCTTTCATAGTCAGGGTGTCATTCCCGATCGATCGGGTGCCGCAGTCGAAAGGACGGCGCATCAGGTTTGCGGCAAAGGTCAAACTGCCGGGGCGGTCTGCCGTCAGACGGATGACCAGCACACCGTCCGGCGCGCTTGCAAAGTACTGCCTGCGGTAAGTGATTCCCCCCGATGTGTAGGTCACGGCCGCCATGGAACGCTGCAAGTCCAATTCCCGCTCATAGTGCGTCGCCGGTGCTTCGGCGTTCAGGAATTTCAGCAGCAGATCGCCCAGCGGCTGATAGGGCTGCTCATATTTCGGCGAAGAGGTCATTGCCATCCGGGCCAGATGCTCGGCCTCCGCTTGACGGCCATCCTGAAGCAATTGCCGGATGTCGCCCAAATACGGGATAGCATTCGGGTTGCCCCCCCTTCCCGGTCCGCCGTACCATAGCGAATCCTCGTTCAATTGCACCCGCTCAAGGCCGGTTCTGCCAAACACCATCCCTCCGAGCCGTCCATTGCCGATCGGCAGCGCCTCATTCCATTCCGCCGCAGGCGAGGTATACCATAACCGCAGAGGCCGCTCAACGGCTCCTGATAATGACGCCTCGTCAGTCCCCATGATCCTTGCTTTAACCTCTGCATCGAATCGCTGCCTCCCGTCCATGTTCGAGCCCTGGTTGCCCATACGTATTCATGCCTCCCATTCCTATGGAAAAGGGGACTCCAGACATCGCTGAACATCCCCTCTTCCCCTATATCAGATCAAGGTAATTCCGGTACATCCAAAGCACCGCCTCCCACCGGCGTACGGGCGAGATGATCCACCGCTTCCTGGCCGAGACGATCCTTCAGCTGCTGGATAAACAAGCTTTGCGGCGCAACATGCCGACCCGTCGACTCCCAATAACCGTCCTCCCGCGGACGCGGGTCGTAGTCGTTCGGCACGAGCGGCCTGACGTTCAAGCCGTCCTCCGTCGGAACATGCCCGATTGCGTAATTCTGAGCAGTCGGCGGCTTCTGAGCGACGAGCCCGCCCTCGGTATTCCACATGACGTAATTGGCGCCTGCCCACCCGTGTCCGCTGCCGAGCCAAGCCCGGTCGCGAACGCTGATCCGTGCGCTGACATTGTCGTACAGACCGCCCGTCGACCAGCGGTGATGAGGCTCGCTCGTATTGTACTCCCGGGTCGCCCTGTTATCGTACATTACGTTGGGTCCCTGTACGCGGCTCTCAATGACGTAAGCATGCCGGGAGGTTTCGGTATAGTTTCGCTGGACTAGGTTTAACTGCCCCTGAATGAAGAGGCTGTAGCGTCTTCCCCCGGTGATGATGCTCACCATGTCGTACATTTCGCTGTCCTGCACCGTTACCCATTTGGCCTGCCGGCCGACCTGCACCAAGGCATAAGAGAAGTGGTATCCTTCCACCTCGCGAACCCAGGCATTCTTCACGCTGTTCATCATGATAAAGCGCTCGGCGTGGTCTTCATCCGAATAATACGGCGTATCCAGAACGTCATTATCCATCTTCGTGTCCGTCTTGCTCGGGTCAAAATCGGATACGGCCCGCATGTTCTCGATGCCGACCTGTTCGATCCGCTCCTCGTCCGTCGCTTTGAAGAGCTTGCCGCCGCCCCACTGACGCTCGATGGCGTTGGCCAGCGGTGCGTCAACCGTAATCCGGTTGCCGTCAATTGCGGTGATCACCCGGTCAAAATCAAGGTTAAAGGGCGTCCATTGCTTCGTTCCGCCGGTGAGCGGCCTCATAAAGATATGATCCATGCCGATTTCATGAATCCAGCGCTCGCTGCCGATCCGTCTGACGATAACGGAATCCCCCGCCTTATAGCCCGAAGCATCCTGAACATGAAACGTTCGGGAGCCCGCCGGAACATACAAGTCCTGGATGTCCGTCTCCGTCCCCTCCACGATCGACGGACCGGCCGTACCGCCGACCTCGATCAGGTTTCGGGCAGCTGTCCCCGTGCCGCGGATGATCGTCCCATTGTCGTCCTTGCCTTCGCCCCGGAGCACGACGCCGCTTGCCTGAATGCGCAGGGTTCCGCCGACGAAATACGTTCCGCTTCTTAGCAGCACGGCTCCCCGGAACCCGTCCGCATCCCGCGGGAGCCGGGACACTTCATCAATCGCCG
Organism: Paenibacillus lactis; assembly: GCF_017873605.1. GTDB lineage: Bacteria > Bacillota > Bacilli > Paenibacillales > Paenibacillaceae > Paenibacillus_AQ > Paenibacillus_AQ lactis. The sequence goes on along the minus strand of NZ_JAGGKI010000014.1, from coordinate 146,138 downwards.
CCTGCAGCATCGCCGTATCGTCCCCGCCGGTCGGCTCCACGGCAACCTCCGCCTGAACATCCGGCAGCCTTACGCCGCCCCCTTGGTATCCGACATGAGAGAAGTCGATGATCCGATTGCCTTTATAGTCGGGAACGTAAACCATCCGTCCGTTTTTGCCGACGTAGGCGATCCGGCTCTGCCCGTCAGGCACCCCGTTCTTGGGCATGACGGTATAATACAGGCTGTCGTAGTACGTCCCGCCGTCCGACATATGGAACGTCATTTGGATCTCATAGGTTCCCGGCACTTTCATACCGCCTGGAAGCTGTATGGAGGCATCCTCGCCAGCGATTAGCGTTTTCGTCCCGAGATTTCCTCTCGATTGGCCGTCCCTCAGCCATCTCGTGGAGACGCTTCCGCTTAGATTCGGTGCAATCATGACGACCGGCAAGGTCTTGGTCTCCTCCAGAATCGCCGCCTCGCCGATTCTCTGCGTCAATGCCGGATGACGAAAGGAAGTGAAGGCAACATATTTCGCATCTTCGAATTCGTGCTCATCCTTCACGACGAACCATAAATCCGGCGAACGGACCGTCTTGCCGCCCACGCTGGCTTCGGCGTAGATCCGGGTCGCGCCGACTTTGCGGCCGGTCACAGTCCCGTCTGGCGTAACCGTCGAGCTGGCTCCATCCGCTAGATACCGGATTTGGTGAGGAGGCAGCGCCGCCCACTCCCCGTTCGCCCCTCTTCCTCGGACCTCGAGAGGAGTGGTACCGCCAATCTCCAAGCTTAGCTCGTCATTGTTGCCAAATGGAGTCCCGTCCCCCTTCACGAAGGCAAGCTCCGTTACATCGACCGGAATCTCCGAGCTGCCGTCCTGCATATAAATCTCCATCTCCTTCAGCTGCACGTTCAGGTTCCGCGACAGCTGCAGCGTGATACGGACTTGAGAGGCCGTTACGGCATCAAATGAAATACGCTCCTGACCGTCCGCCCGAATGCCCTCGGTCTTTGTGAACGCGCGGCTCCATGACTCCCCTTCCAGCGAGTAATCGATTTCCACAGCCTTCAGGTTATCCCCCCGGTTCAAATCAAGTATGACCTGGTTCAACGGCTGTCCGCTTCCAAGCTCGACCTGGATATGCACGCTCATATCTTCGCGATCCGTGCTTGCCGGCTGCCAATAGGTATCCCTGCTGCCGTCAACGGCTTTTCCGGCTTCCCGCCCGCTTACGGCAGAGCTGGCCATGGCCGGCTTGTCGAGCGCAAGATTCACGGGAGCGCCGCCGGCAGTCAAGGCCGCGTCCCCTTTTACCGGCAAATTTCCCAAGGAGAGCAGCAGAACGCCCAGCAGCAGGACGGCAATCCTGCGGTTTTCCCATCCATCGCGCTTTCGTGCCTTTTTCATCATTCATCCCCCATCCTTCGTCTAATGTCGTGATTGACGATCGATCCGTGATTGACGCGCTCCTCCTTCCTCCACTTAGCGGATTATGATTCCATCGTAGGGCTGCCCGGCCCGTTACGCCATGCCGTAACTTGCGGAGACAGGGTGTTTTTTTAAGAAATATGCTCTCCTAAGAAAACACAATCGCAAACGAACGGAGCCGCATGTGCCGTTGGCGTTACATCCGTTACAATGAGGCTGCATGAGGCTGCAGGAAGCTGTGCGACCATGATTAAGCGGCTTGAAACCGAGGGAAGCCTTAAGGCAAGAGAAGTTGAGGTATGGGTGATCGCACCTGTTTTCGATTCCTAGGAGAAGCCGGCTTTAAGCAGACTGCGGACTTGGCATCATCATCTTGACGGTGGTGCCCATCCCCCCGCCTTCCGAGCTCAGCCTAAGACCATAGCGTTCACCGAACACAAGCTGGATCCTGCGGTGCACATTGAGCAGCCCGATGCCTCCAATCCCTCCGATGCCCCACGCGTCTCCGCTTGCAGCTGACGAGGATTCTGCCGTCGCAGCGTCCCACTCATGAGCATGGGAGAACCGGTCTAATATTTCACGCTGCCTCTCAGCGGACAGACCTGCGCCGTTATCCGTCACGCTGACCCAGAAGATGTCATCGCTCAGGCCTGCTGAAATCGTGATCCAGCTCGACTCGTCGATGCCGTCCGGAAACGCGTGCTGAAACGCATTTTCGATCAACGGCTGCAGCGTCAAGCGAACCATGCTGAATAGCAGCAGCTCAGGCGGCACCTCCACCCGCAGGTCAAATTCCAGTTCATGCCGATGCTTCATGATGGTCATGTAGCTCAGCACATGGTTCAGCTCATTAGCCACTGTAATCTCCTCCAGAGACGTAAGGAGGGAGTAACGCATCATATAAGCAAGAGAGGATACCATTTCCGTAATTTCGGACGAGCCTCTGACCTCTGCGTAACAGACGATCGTCTCCAGCGTGTTATACATAAAATGCGGATTGATCTGCAGCTGAAGAGCCTGGAATTCCGCACGCTGCCTGGCGATAATGATCTTCTGCTGCTGCAGCTCGCTTTCGTACACCCGCTCGATGAGCTCCGACAGACGGGTTACCATCAAATTGTAACGCTGCATCATCTCGGTCAATTCATCGTCCCGCTCGGGAAGCTCAAGCGGCGTCCAGCGGCCCTGCTCCGTCTGCCGCATCCCCCGGATGATGGTCTGGATCGGCTGGGTGATGGAACGCACGAACCGGTAAGCGAGCAAGCACGCTGCAAGCAGGCTGACAAGGCCGATGCCCCAGACGGTGGTGCGGATATTGGCGATGGGCTTGCGCCACTCTTCCAGCGGTATGGAGGTGACCAGACGCCAGCCCGAATAAGGCGACATTCTTGCCATGAATACCCGCTCCTCGCCATCCGCCGTCGTGTACCGGAAGGAATCCTCGCCCGCATCCATAATCCGGTCCCTCAGCTTCGGATCCTGTGCAGGTGATGAAGCGTCGCCCACCAGGCTCTCCGGCTGGTACACCACGTGGCCGTCGGCATCGGCGATGTAGAAGTATCCTTGCTCCCCAAGATCGATTCCTTGCCAAAGCGTCGAGAGCTCTTGAGACCGTACCTCCATGGCCAGCACGCCCTTTTCCGCGATGGAGGACAGGCCCTTGATCTGTCTTGTCATCCGAACCACGCTGCCGCCTCTTCCCGGAATGATGCTTGCGGTATCGATCATCAGCCCGCTCTCATCCTTTGTCAGCCTGCGCAGATCCGCAAGCTGTGCCGACTTCTCCTCCGCGCTGAACACCGGCTCCGCAACGTCGGAGCTGAAGCTGTAGACGGCATTGCCGTCGTTGGAGAGAATATACATGGTCAGCAAATCCGGCCCCCGATCCATCTGCGGGCGAAAGACCATTTCCTTAATCGTCGAGCTGATATGATAGTACTCGTAGTTGTCGGCGGGATTCGGCAGATCCACGAATTTTTTCAATTCCCGGTTCGTCAGCAGCGTAATCATCGTCCGGTCATACGACTTAATGTACATATCCGTATGAATCAGCGCATTCTGTACCGTTTGTGACATATGCCGGTCCAGCTGCTGGTCCAGTTCTGCCGATGAACGGGAATAAGTGACAATGCCGATTAGAAGTGAGGACAGTACGATGATGGACACGCAGTACAGAAACAGCTTGCGGTACAGCTTGCTGCTCATCCGTTAAACCCCAGCATGGACCGGTATTCCGTCGGGGTGTGCCCCGTCACTTTCTTAAACATCTTCGTAAAATGGGGGTAATCCTCATAGCCTACATTCGCGGCGACGTCGATGATCCGCATATGCGGCAGCGCCAGCAGCTCCTTTGCCCGCTCCATCCGTCTGTGGATACGGTACCGGACAAAGGTTTCGTTCGTCATCTTCTTGAACATCGCGCTAAAATACGTGGGCGTGTAGCCCGCCATTTCAGCCACTTCCTCCAAGGTGATTTCCTCGGACAGATGCGAATCGATGTAGGACTTCACCTCCTCCAGCGGATTTTTGAAGTTGCCCCAGCGCTGGGTGATCAAATCCGCGGTCATTTGCTTGACCCTTAGTTCAAACGCTTGGAGCAGCGGCTCCGGAGCCGCCCCATGACCCAGCGGCTTGATGGCCGTCAGCTCCATGTATCCCTTGGACACCAAGCGCCGGTAGATCATGCCCACCGCGTCATCCAGCAGCTGCTGCAGCTGCTGGACGCTGAGCCCGGCTGCCAGCAGCTGCTCTCTCCATTCTTTTAACAGCTGATCCAGCCGTTCCGTCTGCAGCATCCAAATTTCCTGTCCAATATTTTCGATCCAGTCGACATAGGAAGCAAGGGACACAATCCCTTTGTGACGATGCTTCATGATCGCATCGAACGCCTGATGAAGCATCGCCCCCGTCACCGGTTTCAGCAGATAATGCTTTACGCCATAAGCCAAGCACTGCTGGGCATACTGAAATTCGCCATACCCGGAGATGACGACGATCTGAATGTGCCCGTACTGCTCATGAAGCTCCCGGCACAGCTCCAGCCCGTTCATTCTGGGCATCCGAATATCGGTCAAGAGCACGTCCGGCTCGGCCTCCTTGATCCGCGACAAAGCATGCTCGCCGTTTACGGCCGTATCAATCGCGTCAAACCGCAGGCGGTAAGATTCCGCCATTTTAACCAGCCCTCTCCGAATGACGGGTTCATCATCAGCAATAAGCAACCGCATTATTATCAGCCTCCTGTATGTAGAAGAATTCGAATGATTCCGATGAACAACCTCGCCGGCGGGACGAGAAGGTACCCTCCTGGGTCAGCCGACAAGCGGCTTGACCGGCGGATACCTATTTTTTTCGCAGCCCACATCAGGTGAAACGCTTACATATCGGCTTTATTGTATAGAAAAATTCGCCTTTGCTTGATAAGTCCTGCCGGCTATTTTGCAGGGTACCGAGGCTGCGCGCCAGTAGAGTCATCTTGTGCGATCCACGACATTCTCCTTGTTCTTCCAGCGCTCCGTTGCCTCCTTAATGATCTCGTTCCCGCCTTTGGCCCGATATTCCTCCAGCACCTTCGGCCAATCGGAGATCGGCTGCTTGCCGTAGATCATTTTGACCATGCTGTCCAGAATGAATTTCGGTCCCGTATCTCCCGTCGAGGCAAGGTCCGGGAACTTGGAGAAGCTGTTCAGGTTCGCCGTAAAGGTAATGCCGCCGCGCCCTTCGTTGCTGAGCACATCGCGGAATGCGGCCACTACGTCCTGGCCGTCTTCCGTAAGGGCTGTCTGCTTCTTGTTGTAGGTCAGCTCATGCACAAACCACAATTGGTTGGCCCGGAACCCGGCTTCATCCACTTCCTCCTTCTTTACCGGCCATGTGTAGTTGACTTTACCGTTCTCAGTCGTGTAGTTCTCGCCTTCGATCCCGAACGAGAAGAACATATCCGCTTCCTCTGTCAGCATCCAGTCCAGAAACTTAATGATCTCGATCGCTTTTTCCTTGCCGACCTTGCTGTTGATGTAAAACGTCGTTGAGATCGAGCTGTATAAGCCCAGGCCGCCTTTGCCGTCCGGCCCGGTTGGAGACGGATAAATATCTACTTTCATCGAAGGGTCCACTTCCTTCAGCTTCGTGCGAAAGCCGATGAGCCCTTCGCCGTTGGAAGCCCACATGCCGGACTTGCCTGAATTGATGTTGCGCCTGTAATCAACCTGCGAGAGCGAGGCAAAGTCCTTCGGGATCAGCCCTTCGTCATACATGGTCTTGTACGTTTGAAGCGCCTTGGTCATATTCTCTACATCGAAAAACTTCGGCACCACCTCGCCGTTCAGCTCCATGAATTGAAACGGCAGCACATCGTAAGCGCCAAGGAAGGTATCCGCATATTTGAAATTCTCGCGATACTGATACGGATGCTCAACGCCCAGCTTCTTGAACGCGCGCAGCATATCCAGGTACTCCTCGACCGTCTTCGGCGCTTCCTTGATGCCGGCCTTCTCCATCAGATCCGTACGGATAAATGTAGCGCGGCGCGACAGGTTCTCCAGCCAGGAGGGAATGCCGTAAATGCTGCCGTTATACGACACCTCCTCCCATGCCTCCGGTGTCACCATTTTCATCAGATTCGGCGCATGCTCCTTGAGCAAATCATCAAGCGGCATGAATACGCCGGCTTCCACCGAGCCCGACATGGAGGCCGTCGTAGGCCCGCCTCGCATATTTCCCACAACATCCGGGATATCGTTGCCGGCAAACATCAGGCTCATCTTCTGGTCGAATTCCTTGTGCGACATCAAACGGATATCCAGATCGGTGTTCGTCATTTCCTCCAGCTTCAGCACCCATTTGTCGTTATTGATATCCGGCGAGGATTCAATATAGATATTGCCGCCCGTAGAGAATGAAATCGAGAAGGACAGTTTCTCGGATGCGGCCGCCCCATCCTTAGCTCCCGGCTGAGCTCCCGCTTGTCCGCCCTCACCCGCTTTTCCTCCGCAGCCTGCCAGCAGCGTTAGGATCAGGCAGCTCACGAGCAAAACCGAAAAGCCTCTCTTCATCAACCTCTCCCCTTTCCACGAAATCATCAACCGTTCATTTCATTTGGAGATCAAACAAGCTCCAACATGCCATCGATCCATCTCGATCCTTATGATTCATATCTGTCCATGCCTATCCGTCGCTTATCCATGCCGAGCCATGCCCAATCAGTCACCCTGCCACTCAAAGGTAAGCGCTTACGTAAAATCAATTTCATGGTAGCCTAAATCGCCTCATTTCCGTATTGGCGTTTTTTATGATCCTGTGTGTTCTTTTACGATCCGGCTTGATCGAGCCGATTATTGTGTCCATCCCCCCTATCTGGTTGGTCATGGCAATCTCCCGCAGGCGAACCTGCAGCGAAAAACAGCCTCAGGTTATTGATATAGTATAGTGCGAACGAGTACGAATTCCAATGCGCGACCGCGCAGAACAACCCTTAACGCCGACGCCCCAGTCGTGACCAAAAGCTGTGCGGATCATCAAACCCATAATACGCTTAATGGCGTTGTAGGTACGAAGCGGTTGTTATCAGTGTTATCAGATTGCACGCGGTTTTCTCTGCCATTACGTACAAGCTCTCACCAGGAACAACCGTCAAACGGAGGCGTCGTTCCATCCGATTACATCATAGAGGCTCGCTATTATCGCTATATGTGAAAAAGCGTCCAATCCCAAACCACGGTGAAGAACCGCGGATTACGGAAAAGGACGCTTAAAAAGCGATTGATATAAACATCTCTACATCAGTCTGTCGACTTTTTGCCGGCCATGCTTGAATCCCGCGAAAAATGAGAGCACGCCTGAGAGACAAGGCGCGATGCAATACCGGCTTGCTCGTTCCATCAGCCGGGATCGACGCGTAATCAGCATCGCTGGTGCATCCTTCTTGCGAGACTCGTCTGCCTAACGGCGCGTAATGCTGCCGCTATTCATCCGGATGAAGGATTTCCCGGATCGGAATCGCCATATTCCAGGTCTCCGTGCAGTCATGAAATCCGCGGCTTCCATCCGAAGTCGCCGCGAACATCCAGGCAGGGCGCCCTCCCTCCATAAGCAGAAACGGGCGCTCCAGATTGCCCATCAGCCGCTCGGTGCCGTCATCCCAGCGTACCCTGCGGGAGTACGCCGGCTCCCCGGGCGTCGTCGTCAACTGCCATCGGCCGCCGGAAGCGGACCATGCGTGGATGCCGCCATATCGCTCCCCGGACAGCGAGCCGTCCATATCCTTGGCAATCATCTCGTATCCGCGTGGTGTACGCCATATAAACGGATCCTCAACATGAACCGACGGGGGAAATAGAGGCTCATCGCCGCGAACGTAAGGACCGTGCACCGATCCTGCACAGGCCACCCCAAGCTGCATGTTTCCGTAAGAATGCCCGGCATAAGGTCGGGATTTATAGATGAGCAGCACCCGGCCGTCCGGATGGATGCATGGAGCCGGATTGGACACCAGGTAGCTGTCGAAGCGGTCCGGGCGCGGCGTCAAAACGGGTCGGTCCGGCCGGGTCCACGGCCCCCCAACGGATGGCGCCGTCGCGATGCCGATTCGTTTATTCGCTCTTGCCGCAACGGCAAGCGGATCATCCGGCCGCAGCTGCCTTCCGTCCTCCGGCAGAGGGAACGGGAACGTGGTGCCCATATAATAGAGCACATATATCCCGTCCACCTTCACGATGTGCGGATTATGCACGCTGCATCCGTCCCAATAGGCCGGGGATCTGGCGCCAAGCACCGTTTCCTCGTATCGGTACGGGCCGGCCGGATGATCCGCAGCCGCCCGGACGATCTCCGAGGCCGCAAGCCACCCGGGATGCATGGGCAGCGATTTCGGCCAGCGCGAAGCGAACATATGGTATCGGCCGTCCTCCCCCTCGATTACGCTTCCGCACCAGACCCAATAGCCCGGCATGCGGAAGCCTCCGGCTGCCGGTGCAGGATCAAACACCAGCCTCATGGCTTTTCCCTCCTTCTTCTATAGGCAGCAAGGTTATTTTTCGCAACTTCATTAAAGAGTTTCCGGCTAGTGATAAGCCCCGGATTTCAAGATGGTGGAGTCCCCGCGAGCTTACCGTAAGCGGGCCCGTCTCGAGCTCTCCCCAGCTCCCGTCGCCGCCCGTCTCCTCTATCGTTGCCTCCACCTTCTGCTCATCAAGCGACACCTCGAACCGGCCGCCCGCCTGCTCGGCATCGGCGGATAATGTGACCATAAGACGACATCGGACAGGTCTTTCTTCTTCCGAACGAAATGTCCAGTGAACAGCTGCACCGGGATCAGCCCAGCCAGTTACGCCGTCATGCCCGCGTTTGCCGTTATCGTAATGAACGCCTCCCTCAATCCGTCCATCGTATGCCCAGAACGTGTTCGGCATTCCGGCAATGAATCTGGGGGTCGGATCCGCCTTCAGCTCCCCCAGGATCTTGACCTTGATCACCGTTGCATACGGATGCTTCCGGACCGAACGAACGTCAATCTCCACGTCCCAAGGCCCAAGCTGCCGGAAGGCAAGGCTGCGGGGATGCTCATGCTCTCCGATGCCCCCTACCGGCTGCGCATACTGGACCCGGCTCGCGAGACCGGGCAGGATCAATCGCCCGTCCGAAGGCCAATCTCTTACAAACAGATATAACGCGGACTCGTCCGGCTTCCATGTACACCAGCCCCACTGCGGCACGCCGATCGGACTTTCCTCTGTCCCGTAAATCGCTTCGCCGCTGTACTCCAGGAAACGCCCTACCGTCTCCAGCAGGCGCCTTGACGTATCATCAATCGCCCCGCTTCCCATCGGCCCAATGTTCAGAACGAGATTGCCGCCCGCGCTTACGACCCGGAGCAGCTGCTCGATCAGCTCATCCGGGCTCTTCCAATTATCATCGTCATAGCGGAAGCCCCAGGAGTCGTTCAAGGTGTGGATCGACTCCCAGTCCGGCTGCACCGGACGGAATCGAAGCTGATTATCGTGCGGATTGCCGTAATCCGCAAACCGCTCGTCCCGAAGGCGCTTATTAATGAGGCAATCCGGCTGAAGCCTGCGCACCCGGTCACGGAACCATTCGGCGTGCTCATCGCTGATCTTATGGCCGCAGTCGAACCACATCACGCCGATCGGGCCGTAACCGGTCAACAGCTCCTCGACCTGGGGCAATGCCTTCTCCTGAAGATAGCGCTCGAAGCGGGTTCTTTTGCCGTCGTCATCCACCCAATCCTCCAGCAGGTCCCACGCGCCGACATTGTCCGGGTAGTCCAGCGTATTGCCTTGCGAATCCGGATGATGCCAATCCATCGCGTGGGAGTAGTAGATTCCAAGGCGAATCCCCTCTGCTTCGCAGGCCGCCGCCAGCGCTTTGAGGGGGTCGCTCGGAAAATGAGCGTGGCGAGTGATGGAATAATCGCTGACCTTGGAGTCGTACATCGCGAATCCGTCATGGTGCTTTGCCGTTACAATCATATATTTGGCACCGGCCCGCTTCGCCAGTGACACCCATTCATATGCGTCAAAGGCATCCGGCTTCATCCCTGCGGCAGCCTCGGCGTACTCGGCAACGGGAATCTTCCCGCGCAGCTGGATATGCTCTGCATAATTCGCTTCTACGCGCTTCCCCTTCCACATGCCGCCCAGCATCGAATAAGGCCCCCAGTGCACGAAAATGCCAAACCGGGCCGCTCTCCACCAGGCTATGCGCCGGTCGAATTCGGACGCAAACTCATCCCTCTTCCATCCCTGCGCCTCCATCGGCCCTGTCTTTAGTCCAGCACCGTCCATGTATTCATCCCGTTTCATGCTCGCCCTCCTTGCCCTGATTCATCAGCAGCTCTTGGTCGTTCATGGCTTCATTATAGGATGTCGGCAGGTGCCGATTGATTGTTTTTTTGCGTTGGGGTTGTGTTTTGTTTGGGGAGGCATGGTCGATATTGGTATTGATGATATTGATATTGTTATTAATATTGCTATTCATGTTGATATTCAAATGGATCTGAATCGTCCCAACGCAACGAACATCAAAACAACAGGCCGGTCACGACCGGCCTGTTGATGCTTTATCATGGATCAAGTTTTACCGTAGACGAGCGTGCCAAAATGACGGATTCATCCTTCCACGATTAACCAGAACGTTACATAGGCTCTGCCCAATAGCTGGCTTAAACGCTGACACGGTGGTCCTGCAGCAAGGCGCAATTCCGATAGAAATCATCAATCTGCCGCCGTTCGCCATCCGTCAGCTGCTTTAAGGGCTGGCGTACCTTCGGGGAGCGCAGTACCCCTTGGAGATATAAAATATACTTTTCATACGCGATAACATCGTATTGGATCATGTGCGAGATCACCGCATTGGCCTCCGTCTGCAAAGACTGTAGGAGGCTCATATCAGGCCTTTGGGCAGTGCTGATATGATCGTGCATTTGAATGAATGGTCCCGGCATCATATTGAAGGTGCTCCCGATCGCGCCATCGGCTCCGGCACAAGCCCCGCTTAAATATACCTCGTCATGCCCGTTAAAAATCATGAACCGCTCATGGCATAAGGCGCGGATTTGCTGCATCTCAAACAGGTTCAAGGACGTAAATTTCACGCCGATACATTGGGAATGACTGCTCATGTCCGTGTAAAAATCCATCGTCAGACTCACGCTGGTAGCACCCGGGTAATGATAGACCAGCATGGGCAACGGCACGGCGGACATGATCGTTTCATAATGCTCCCGGATCTCTTTCATCGTTACTTTGTAATAGAACGGGACGACGGCCGAAACGGCATCTGCGCCAAGCTCTTCCGCGTGGCGGGCAAGCTTAACCGACTCCATGGTGCTGATGCAGCCGATATGCGCGATCACGATCACCCGGCCGTTCACCGTCTTGACGACGGACTCAAGCACCTGCTTCCGTTCTTCCGTCGTCAAAATAAACGCTTCCCCGGTGCTTCCTCCAACATAGAAGCCCGTAATTCCCAGCGAGATCTGATGCTCCACCAAACGCGATAACGACTCGAAATCGATGGATCCGTCCTCGTGCATAGGGGTCAACAATGCGGTAAATATGCCTTTAAACTTGCTTCGTTCTCCAGTTACCAGGTTCAAGGGGAGTCCCCTCCTTATGGATTAGGTCTTAACAGAAAATCATCCTCATAAAAGCTGTACCCGCGAATTTGCGCTTTCGGCGCATCGTCGGCAATATATTGGACAACATAGATTTCCCCATCTTCAAATTGCACCCATCCCGAATAACCGAGATCGGCTGCCGGGCTGCGGTCATAATCGATGGGCATGATTCTCGTCCACTGCTCCCGCCGCTCGGTCGCCTTTGCCGATTCCTGATCCGTCAGTGCGACAAAGAAGTTCTGCGTCCAGGTGCCGAGCCAGCCTTTGCCGCCTTGCATGAAACGGTACGCGATCATAATGTTTCCGCTCTGCAGCATCCCTGCAACCGGACGATGACACCCGGGGATGGGGACGCGGTAGGGTCCGCTCCAAGTCTCGCCCTGGTCATAGGAAATCGATTTGTAACAATCGAGCCCCTGCCCGGAGTTCTCCCGCAGGAAGGCAACCAGGGTTCCATCCGGGAGCGGAAGTATGCTCCCCTCGCACAGCTTCAGATCCGGATGCGAGGCCACAGTAACCGGTCCGTACCAATCTTCGCCTTGGCTATCCGAGTACCATAGACGCTGCTCGCTGACGCCTGTCTCCGCATTTCGCTCATGGGCGGACAGCAGCCACCGTCCGGATGCAAGCTCGCACAGCTTATCCGGCACGATACCGGTAACCGGCGTCTCGATGGGCTCGGACCAGCGGTTCCCTTCGGCATCCCCAATCCATATATAATTCCGTCCCCCGTTCTCCTTCTTCTCCCTAATCAGATCTGCGACGATAACAAGCCGGTCATCCCGCAGTCTCGAAATCCGAGCGCAGTTCCAGTAGGGAAATCCTTTCGTCCATGAGGTAAACGGCTTCTTGTCACTCCAGGTTCTTCCTCTATCCGTACTTTCAGTCAGCATCAGGCGCGTAGCCGACCTGTCGCCGTGATGCGTGCATTGGGAAAATACGCATACCAGCTTGCCCGCTGCAGTTAGCGTTACATCGGGCCATGCTTCATACCATTCCTCGTCTCTGCTGATCGCAAACTTTTCAATCGCCATTAACGTTCATCCTCCTTAACCGTTCTCGCCACTTCCACGGTTATTGTCTTCGTCGTTGAATGCCCGGCCTTATCCCTTGCTTCATAGGTAATGATATACGCCCGCTTCTCTCCGCGCCGATGGTTTGCGGCCAACAGCTGAAAGGACGTATCCGCTGTTCCGATGTCCGCATCCCGAATTCCTTCAAGAGGGTCCGGCGTGCCTTCGGTTGTGACAGACACCAATGCAATCGAATCGATTCCGGATGATTCATCCTTGGGGTCAAGCCTTATCTCCATCGGCACCCACTTGCGGTTAGGCGGCCAGAGAACCTCAAGATTCGGAGTGACCGTGAGCTCTGGCTCCGTCTTGTCAATGGGAAGCACCAGGGTCCGGGTCTCTTCCACATTGCCGGCTCCGTCCCGGCCCCGGTACTCCATCGTGGTGATTCCTTCCGCAGAAACGGAGACTGCTCCTGAATAATTCGTCCATTCCCCGCCATTCAGCCGATATTCCGTGTAAGTCACCTTGGAGCCTTGATCCGCTGCCGTGAGCTCCACCGTCACATCGGACGTATACCATCCATTCATTCCGTCCGGCTCGTTCGGCGTAACGACAGCTTCCGTGACCGGGGCGGCTGCGTCGAACGGAAGCTGATACAGCTTCCTGATGTCGGATGGATCCAGCGCATGGCGATATATCCTTACATCGTCCAGACTGCCGCTCCAATCCCGATTGGCAACTGTGCCTTTATCAAAGCCGACCAGCGGCGGAGCGTCTTCGTTCGTCACGTTCATAGCGGCACCGTCAAATTGGGCCGATGTCGCAGCCAATTCCCCGTTAACGTACACCAGAAGATTGCCGCCCTGCCGGACACCGGCAACATGCGTCCATTCCCCGGTCTTGACCAGACCGGACGGCGTTGCTATGCCAATCTCCCTGTTCAGCGGCAGCCCGTTCAGATTCATCCGGACTGCACCGTTCTGTTCAACCGACATCCACCACTGCGGGACGCCCCGGCCGGCCGTTCCGTACCATATCAACAGATGCCGCTGCCGGGAAAGCGTCTCGGGGTTGACCCATGTCGCGAAGGTAAAATCGCCGGTTCCAAAATGAAGATCATCGGCCTTCGTGATCTCGACGTGCGAACGCTGCATGGCATCCAAATGCAGAACATGGCCCTGTCCATCGGAACGCACCGCCCCAGGCAGGATCGCCGCGCCGTTCTTCAGCAAGCCGGTATGCCCTCTGCCTGTCACATCCGTCACGCCCCCAACGCTAACCTGCTCGAAATCCCAGTGCAGCAGCAGCTCCGGACGCGGTCTGGACCTATCCAATTCAATCGTATAGGTGCGCGTGCGATGCCCAAGCCGGGCCGTAACGAGAAGCTTATCAAGTTCGCCCAGCCGGATCGTCCTTGGTATTCCTGGTGCTGCCGGCTCGCCCGCTATTTCGATTTCGACGCCAGCTTTCGATGCGATCGGCGTAACCGTCACTGCTTCGCTTCCTTCATACAATGTAAGGCGGTAATGCTCGATATCGCTCCTAAACACGGGTGACAGCGAGCCTTCCGAGAACACCAGGCCGTCCAGCTGCACATCCTCCGTTTCGAACCAAGCCAAATTGAAGGTTGCAAACATGATTTTGTCATAAGGTGTATAACCCCCGCCTTCAAACAACAGACCTATCGTTCCGTCCGGCAGCACGGTGAGCGAGGAGTAGGCGGAATGCCCGCTGTATACCGTTTTCGCTACCGGCCAGGTGGCTCCGTCGTCATGGCTTAGGCGGACCGTCATATTTTCCCTGACGTTCTCGCTGGCCGGATTGGCGAATACCAGCAGCCTGCTGCCAAGATCATTATCGGCCGGCAAATAACGCACAATGCTCGCTTGCACGACCGGATCAATCAGCTCAGGCGCATAATACACAGGTGACCAAGTCGCTCCTTGATCTCTGCTTGTCGAGATCGCCCTCCGTTTCCGTTCTTTGTTGGCGGACAAGCGGTCGTTCCGCATCAAGGTGCCGTCCGTCAATTCCACCACGGTGGCCTCGTTCGTATCCCCTTGAATATAGCCGCTCTGATACCAGGTTAAGCCATGATCGTCGCTCTGGATGTTCCGGCCAATCGCGGGAATCACCAGCCGCCCTTGGTTAGGTCCATGCCGAAGCTGAATGCCGATGGCAGGCCCTGTTGCATCCCACCTTATATCAGGCGGCTGCACCTCTTCAAACCGATTAACCGGCTCCGACCAGGAAGCGCCGTCATCGTCGCTGTATGCGCTCCAAATCGTCCGTACGCCCCTGCTCGTTCCATTGTTGATCTCCTCGATCGTGTCCTCGCCATAATTATGGTTCATAAATAACCATATGCGGCCATTGCTCTCATCTTGTACCGCTGTTGGATTGCCGCAGGTATCCGCGCCCATATCGCAGACCGTTTGGAGCGACCCCCATGTCGTGCCGCCGTCCATACTGCGCTTTAGCACAAGGTCGATGTCTCCCGTATCGGAAGCGCTGTTTTTCCGCCCCTCGGCGAACGCCAGCAGGGTTCCGTCCATGGTCGTCAACACGGTTGGAATGCGAAACGTATGATACCCTTCCGTTCCTGCCACGAACAAATCGATATTGCGAAACTGCGCTTCCCCGTCGGCCGCTGTCTCAGCTTTGGCAGCATTACTTAAGCTAACGGGGCCATGAGGGAAGCAGGCAGCCATAACAATAAACACCATCCAGCCAATAAACGCCTTGCGAAGCGGCCTCATCATAAACGAACCCTCCTAACCTTTAATGGAGCCGACCATAACCCCTTTAACGAAGTACTTCTGCAGAAACGGATACACAAACAAGATGGGAAGCGTGCTGATGATAATAACCGCTGACTTCAAAGTGGCGGCCGGCGGCGGATTCCGCACGTATTCCAGCTGTGCCTCGTTTTGCGTAATCCCCGTTAGCAAAATATTGCGCATGATGACCTGGATCGGCATCTTGTTAATGTCATTGATATAGATCGATGCCCCGAACCAATCATTCCAATGATGAACCGCATAGAACAAGCCGATCGTTGCCATAGCCGGCATGGAAAGAGGAATGACGATTTTGAACAGAATCAGCTGAGGCGTAGCCCCGTCAATGACGGCGGACTCCTCCAGCTCCTCCGGAAGACCCATGAAGAAATTCCGAAGAATAAACAAATTCCACGCGCTGACCAAGCTTGGAAAAATAAGCACCCAAAGCGTATCCTTAAGCCCCAGCGTATCCATCAGCATATAATTAGGGATCAAGCCGCCTTGAAAGATCATGGTCAGAAAGATGAACAGCACCAGCCCGTTTCGGCCCGGCAAGCTCCGGCGCGCCAAACCGTATGCCAGCATGGACGTGAACAGCAAATTGAGGAACGTGCCCACGATGACCCTGAAAAGCGTAACCTGATAAGCATTCAAAATGATCTTCCCCCGGTTAAGAAGCACGTCATAGGCCGTAAAGTCGAGCCTTTCCGGGATCAGCACGAATGCCCCCCGGCGCATGGATTCCTCTGCGCTGATGAACGACGTCGACAGCACCGCCAGAAACGGGATGACGAACATGAGGGACAAAAAGATCAGGAAAACAATGTTGGCAGCATCAAAAATACGTTCGCTTCTCGTCGGCTTTATTCCACCCACCGTATCCCTCCTTACCAGATTCCCGTTTGGTTCATTCGCTTCGCGAAATAATTCGCACCCAAGATGAGCGTCATGGCCAGAAGATTTTTGAATAAACCGACCGCCGTGGCGAATGAATAGTTAAGCGATGTCAGGCCCTCTCTATACACATACGTATCGATGATGTCAGCCACCTCGTATACCGCAGGCGAATACAGCAGCAGCACCTTTTCGAACCCCGCATTCAGCAATCCCCCGATCGACAGGATAAGCATAATGACAATGACATGCGAGATGCCTGGCAGCGTGATATGCCATGCTTGACGAAGCCGGTTGGCACCATCGATTTTTGCGGCTTCATACAGTCCCGGATCAATCCCGGCCATGGCTGCCAAGTACAAGATCGTGCCCCATCCGACGGTCTGCCACACATGGGATACAACGAGGATGGACCGGAAATATTTGGGCTCCCCTAGGAACAGAATCGGCTCTCCGCCGAAAAACACGATGATCGCATTAAGCAATCCATTGTCCGTGGACAGCATCATCATGATGAGTCCTGCAACCACGACGGTCGAGATGAAGTGCGGCAAGTACGAGACGGTTTGAACGAACCGCTTGAACAGCCCGTTCTTCAGTTCATTCATCAAGAGTGCCAATACGATTGCAGCCGGAAACCCGAACAACAGATTGTAGAAGCTGATCAGGAACGTATTGCGGAGAACATTCCAGAAATAATAGGATTGAAAGAAACGGACAAAATGATCGAAGCCTACCCATTCGCCCGTTAATATCCCGCGTACTCCTTCGAACGGCGAGATGTCTTTGAACGAAATGATGACGCCAAACATGGGCACGTAATCAAAAATAAGAAAATATAATAGACCGGGCAGGATTAAGTAATAGTAGAACCGATGCTTTTTCACTGCAGGCCATCGGCTTTTTTTCTTGGACTCCGGCGGGGAAACCGTCGCTGCTTTAAGCTCCATGATAGGCGTGCCCTCCCGCTTTTATTTTTTCAGCTCGTGGTATTGCTTCGTGTATTCATCAATCCACATCTGCAGCCCCGCCTTGTTCAATTGTTCAATGTATTGATCAAATTCACTCAAAGGTCTTACGCCGGTCACAAACTTTACGAGCTCCTCGCTCCGCAAACGATCCAGGTCCTCCAGCATGGGAACATTCTGCTTCAGCCGCTCCTTGTCGTAGACGACGGTCGCATCCAGCGGCATTTTGGCGGCGCTTACATTCGTAATTTCATGATTTAAATAATCGGCGTGCATCTTCTTCACCGGATCGCGGAAGGCGTATTTGTTCTCCGTCGCAAGGCCCAAAGAGAGCATATATTCGCCGGCATACCGAAGCTCCGGACTAAGCAGCTCGATCTCGAACTTTTGGTCATCTAAATATTTCCAATTCTTGCCGAAGGCTGCATTCAGGGTATTGGTCGGCAAGTCCTTGTATTGATAATTGATAAACTTGATTACGGCCTCCGGATTTTTGGCCTTTTTCGTGACCAGCATGCCCGTTGTGTTTCCGCGCGACGCCGTCATCAGCTTGCCGGCAGGACCCGTAAGATCTCTCGCAATCGCATAGTCCACGCCTTCCGGAAGGTTTGGCTTGATCTGCGGGAACAGCAGCGTAATTCTTGAATACCACATGGAAGACATGCCCACCCGGTTGGTCTTCAGCAGCTCGAGCGGGTCAAATTTTGCAAAAGCCTCCTTGTAGATGTAGCCCTTCTGATACCAGTCCGCCATCTTGGCCAAGAAATCCCGGTAGCCCGGCGCCAGCTCGACCGGCTTGATTTTGTTATCGGCAGGGTCGAGCCAGTTGCTGTTGCCGCCTTCAACGAAGCCGCCCATGAGCGCATTATTGATTCCATTGATATCGGTCATCATGGGAATGGTATCCGCTTTGCCGTTGCCGTCAGGATCGCCCTCCTGGAACGCCTTCATCACCGCCTCGAGCTCATCGATCGTTTTCGGCATTTCCAAGCCCAGCTTCTCCAGCCAGTCTGTGCGAATCCATACCGGATAATGAACGGAAGGCAAGCCGCGGGGAATCCCCCAGATCGTCCCGTCTTTATCCGTCATATAATCCCAGGCTTCCTGCGGCCATGCCTTCAAAATATCCTGGCCGTGCTCCTCCAGCAAATCGTTCAGCGGAATGATGGCCCCCTTCGAAGCATACTGATCCCAATCCCCCTGAAATACATCCACTTGATCCTTGGACCCGAGCAGCAGGTTCAGCTTTTCGCCCTCGGAGCCTTTCGGAGGCACAATGGCGATCGGCTCAATGCCGAGCTCTTCCATATACATCTGTTTCATTTCCTCCAACGCGTCCGGTACGCTGCCTTCCGGCTTCTGATTCAAAGCCCCGGTATTCTGGTAAATATAAATTTTGGGCATTTCCCCGGAGCCCTTGCTGGAACCTCCATCAGCTTCCTTGGATCCGTTTGGTGTTCCATTGCCCCCGCTCCCTCCGCCGCCACATGCCGCGATCGCCAGGACGAGCATGGCCGTCAGCGTGGTCTGTGCGAATTTTTTCATCATAATCCCTCCTTCTACTTTGCGGGTCCACGATTCCAACATGGCCGGGACCTTCTGTCAGGTGACACCTTATCACGGATTGTAAACGCTTTAAATGAAAAACGCCGTACATTTATAACAACATTTCTACTTATCAATTATTTGTTATGGAAGCTAAAAATCCCGGTACTCCTTTGCGGGAGTAAGGAGCCGGGATCATGGTTAAGAGTATATTTTTTTGTATTCGCCGGGGGTGAGTCCGGTTATTTCCTTAAACACTTTAATAAAATAGTGGGCGCTGCCGAATCCGACCTGTCTGCCGATCTCATTGATTTTAAGCCTGCCTTCCGCAAGCAGACGCTTGCTGTTATCGACCCGAACCTGCTTCAAATAATCAATGAAGGGCTGACCGGTGCTTTGCTTAAACAATCTGCTGATATAAGCCGGATTGAGGTTCAACCGCTCGGCTACCCACGAGAGCGAAATATCTTTATCGTACTCGTTCTCCAGGATCTCGATGATTTTGGCGATATGCTGATTGCCCCTGGCATGAATTTCTTGACGGATGCATTCAATTCCACGAGTTATAAGCGATTGAAACCAGAGGACAATGTGATCCAGCGATTCCAGATCAAGCAGCTCCCGATAGGGATCTGTTCCGTCCCCGAACAAAATCTCGATGTCCGTTCCGAACGAGCTGAAGGAATGCCGGATTGATGTAAGCAATTGAATGAAGATCGGCTGGATCTGGTTGTAATGCAGCTTATTCTTGCAGGCTTCGATCTCGGCCACAAAGGCCCCGAACGTCGAGAGTGCTTCCTCCAAGCAGGCGGTCCGGATGTAATTATTGAGCTTCTCCTCAAGCTGGCTTGGATAAATAAAGGTCTGCCCGTTGTCGGCACGGATATCGTCCATGGATATAACATAGCCTTTGCCGTACAGAATGCGATATTTCAGCGCCTCCGCCGCTTCTTCATACGCAAGCGGCAGCTCGCCGATCCCCTTGCAGATGCTTCCAACGCCGAGGGAGCATTGGGCTCCCAATCTGGCATTGACTTCATCGAGCAGCTGCTGCGCCAGGTGGAATAATGGTTGGCGTCCCTTGCCGGGAAAATGAAAAACAACAGCGACCTTGTCCTTTTCCACATTGACCACGAAAAATGCGGTCTCCTGCCCCAAAACCCTGCTGTCCCGCAGGGCATCCATGATTTTGATCTTGCACAGATCCTGAGCCAGCATATCCTCGCCATTCGAGGCCAGCTCCTCATCAATAGACAGCAAGAATACGGACAGATCATGAAGGCTGATGTCGAGCCCAAGATAATCCTTCTTCGCTTCAATCTCTTCAAGACTCATGGCATGCCGCTGCAGCAATGATTGTTTAAACCGTTCCAATTGGAAAGGCAGGCTTTCCTCCAGCCGTTCTTTATAATAATTGCGCTCATCGATGGTCGAACTGACAAAGCTGCCGATGACGCTGAGTTCATCATTCGCCCCCTTATGCGTATGATCCGAAACGTGAACGCTCCCTTTACGGTGCCTGAAATCCTGATGATCGTTACCCTTTCCACGATCCGGCCGGATATCATCCTCCCTGACTTTCGCCAGCGCATTCAAGCGGGAAATGGGCTTATACAAGCTTCTGGACGAAAAATAGGACAGCAGCAGCGAAAAGAGGATTAAGGCGCCGGCTGTATAAGTTATCGTCTGTTTGATGTCAATCGTGCCCTGGGTATATACCCCCATATCGGAGACGTTGACAAACGTCCAATCCAGCAGTTTCGAGGAGGAGTAGCTGACCAGCTTTTTGCCGCCGTCCAGCTCAATGGAGTAAGATCCCGCCCCGCCTGCATGTTGGAGCGCTTCGGATAATCCGATTCGCGGAAAGTCATCCTTACCGGAAGCTTGGCTGCGGAACACGATATTTCCGCTGGAGGACACGACATACATGTCGTCATTCGCGTTCAGTTTGCTGATAATATCCGCATAAATCATGGATGCATCGAGGTTAACGATAATCGCATTGTTGGCTTTCTTGGACTTGTAGATCACGGACAGGAGCTCTTTCTCGCCTTGAGGGTATTGCTTGGCGACTCGGGTGTCCAGGAAAACGGGGTTCATCTGCATGTTTTGCACGGCTTCATACCAGCCTTGATCATAAAAGTCCTCTCGGCGGAACTGGCGGTTCGAGCGGTCATTGTCCGAGGTAATCACCAGGTTTTTGCTGCTGTCGTAAAAATATACGGAATCCACGAATTGATCCGAAAGTTTAAATGAGTTCATCGTGAGGAAGGTGTTCTTTTTAGCCTCCAAATAAGCATACAGCGCAGGCAAATCCTCCTTCGGGATCTCCCCTTGAAGGCTCTCGTAATAAGCACCGTTAGGAAAATTCTCGAAGCTGATAAAAGAACGGTTAAGCGCAAGCAAATTCGAATTTTCCTTAATCCGGTTCAATAGAATCTCAAGCGTGTTGATCGTTTGGTTCAAATACTGCAGCTTGTTGTTTCCCGTCTCTTCCTCGACAATGTCAGATACTCTGTAATAAGCGAAGATATTGGACACCAAGCTTGGGAGCACGGTAATCAACACGGTCGTGACGATTAACTTTAAAAAGAACTTACGCCTTTTTATTCTTCCAATCGAATCGATCCAGGTTCTCAGCTGAGACATCATCCCTATCCCCCTTGTCCCGAAATATGTACATTGCATGCCGGAACCTGTAGAGAATCGTGCTGTTCAAGCCGCCGTTCCAGGGTTCTTAAATAAAGCGCTTTCAATCACTTTTAAAATGATTATACCTTATAGGCTTGTTGTTGGGGTATAGGGAGGGATCGTTTGAGGCAAGTATGGATCCTTGCCTTTTCTCAGCGATCCCGCATGTTTGGTTGCGTTAGTATTCATCATTTTCGCAGCAGGTTGAAAATCGCCTCCAGTCGGATCGTATGGCTGCATGACTCGCAGGTATACTTCCCGCGTTGGTTGTTTTCCTTAAAATTAGCGTAACCCGCGCTTCCTTCGTAAATCCGGAATTTCTTCTTGCAGCAGAAGCATTCCACCTCGTAGAACAGCATGCCCCGCCCCCTCCTCATTCGTAATCTACGTTACTTACGGCCCGCTCAAAGATGCCGATCAGCTCCTCCGTGTACTCCTTCACGCTAAGATCCGGAGTACGCATCAGCTCAAGGCTGAATCCATCAATGGCATGGCGAATGGCTAGCGCCGTGACCCGTGCCGACAACGGGGTAAATGTCCGGAAGCATCCAGCCTCCGCACCCGCATATAGAATCTCCTCAATAGGCTGATAGATGCCCTCGTCCGCATCCGCTGAGAACCGAAGCTTTCCATCCTTCGTTCGCATGCCTGCCGCGATTTCCACGACGGCAAATACCATTTCCCGGTGCTCCGCAATAAACGCCAGATTCGCCTCCATATACTTCCTAAGCCGTTCTTTCGGTGTGGCTGCGTTAGCCACAACTGGACGGATAAAAGCCTCCGCCGAGATCGCGTAAGCCGCCACCACTTCTTCCAGCAGATCATCCTTACTGGCAAAATGATAGGTAATCACCCCTTTGCTAACATTGGCGCGCTTGGCGATTTGCCCGATGGAAGCTTGGGCATAGCCGACTTCGGAAATCGTCTCGATCGCACATTGGACGATTTGAGCACGGCGGGCTTTTTCGATAAACGACAAGTCATTGGGGTCATTTGCTTTATTTTTAGTACTCATGTTTATATTTTAGTACGATCGTACTAATTAATCAATAAAGAACCGGCCCATCTTTTACCGATGGCCGGCCCTTTCATCGCTGTCTAACGACAGCCATTAATTTTTTGCTTAAACCAAGCTCCTTGGGCTGCTGCCCACCCAACCAATGGCCAGGTAAAGTCATTCTAGCGTCTTGAATTATTGCACCTGATCGAGCAATCGATAGGCCTCTTCCTTCGATGTCACCGCCAAGAGCGCTTCTCGGAAATCATCGTCCATCAGCTTACGGGACAGCATCTGCAGCACTTTCAAATGCGCATTTTGTTTACTATTGCGCGGCACGGCAATCATAAAGATCAATTTGGCTTCGCTGCCGTCGAGACTCTTCCAGTCGACACCATCCCGCTGAATACCAAAGACCACGCTTGGTTTCAGGACAGCTTCCGATTTACCGTGAGGAATCGCAATATTCATGCCGATGCCGGTGGAGCTTTCTTGTTCCCGGGCTAATATGGCCTGTTTAAAATCACCGTCAGCTCTGACCGCCCCATTCCGCTCCAATACAGCAATCATTTCGTCGATAACAGCATCCTGTGTCGTACCGGCCAGATTCAGGTTAATGAGATCCGGTGTTACGATATCCGTCAATTTCTCAACGCGGATAGGAGATGCTTCCGTCGTTGTACCGTTACTGTTCTTGGCTGAAGCCGCTTCGGTTGCGTCCGCAGCCACGGCTGCAGCTGGGGCCGCTTCGGCTCCGGCTGGCTTTGCTACTGCTTCTGCTCCTTCTCCAACAACTGCCGGAGTCACTGCCGCAACATTTTTCTTAAGCAGGCTCACCATGATCACCGATACGGCTGCGCCGACCATGACCGCTAAGAAGAACATCAGCACATGATCAACGGCACCGAGCACGGCTACAATCGGACCGCCGTGGGCTACGCTGTCACCGACATTGCCCAACATGGCAATCACCGAGCCCGTCATGGAACCGACCATGATACTCGGAATGACGCGTAGAGGATCTTGCGCCGCGAATGGAATCGCTCCTTCGGTAATACCGAACAGTCCCATCGTAAATGTTGCCTTTCCGGCTTCACGTTCCGAAGGTGTAAACTTTCTTTTGTTTATCATTGCTGCCAATCCCATTGCAATCGGAGGAACACAGATGGCAACGGCAATCTGGCCCATAATCTCATAGTTTCCTTCCCCGATCATGGCCGAGCCGAACAGGAATGCAACCTTATTCACGGGCCCCCCCATGTCAAAAGAAATCATCGCGCCCAGAATAAGCGCGAGCAGAATCGAACTTGTACCCTGCATTCCCGCGAGCCAAACGGTCAATGCCTCAAACAGATCCGCAACCGGAGCTCCGATCACAAAGACGAAGATTAACCCTACGACCAGTGAAGCCAGTACCGGGATAACGATAATGGGCATAATCGGCTGCAACGACCGAGGAACCTTGATCTTTTTAATAGCAAGTGCAACATAACCCGCCAGGAAGCCGGCTATAATCCCCCCGATGAATCCAGCCCCTGCTTCACTTCCATAAAAGCTGCCGTTCGCGGCAATGAACCCGCCGACCATACCTGGCGCAAGGCCCGGCCTGTCCGCAATACTCATGGCGATAAATCCGGCAAGGATCGGAACCATGAAGGTAAACGCAGCCGCGCCGATACTTTCAATCGTTTTCCAGATCGAATCATCCGGTATAACCAAACCACCCGGCGTCTTCACGCCGCCCATCGTCAGTGCGATTGCGATGAGCAGCCCACCGATCACGATAAACGGCACCATATAGGATACGCCGTTCATCAAGTGTCGGTAAATCGGATTTTGTTTAGGTTTCTTCTCCCCTGTCGTATCTTCAGCTGACTTGGACTGTGCCTGATAGACGGGCACATCCCCTTTCATCATCCGTTGGATCAGCTCTTCCGGACGACGGATACCGTCCTGCACCCCGACGACAAGCAGTTTTTTACCCACAAACCGGTCCTTCACCACCGTCTTATCCGCTGCAATAATAATACCGTCGGCTTCACGGATATCCTGCTCCGTGAATTGATTCTCTACGCCGATGGAGCCTTGAGTCTCGACTTTCATCTCAACGCCAAGCTTCGCGCCTGCCTTCTGCAGATTCTCGGCGGCCATATAGGTATGTGCAATTCCGTTAGGACATGAAGTAATCGCTAGTATTTTCATGTTCGTCATTCTCCTTCGCTGTCATGTTCCCGCTTACATTTATAGTGTACACGCTGAAAGCGCTGTTATCGGATGAACTTATTACCGGAACTTCCGGAAAAAACGGATTTATTTCGCAAGCAAAATATCCCTCAAAACGGGCCTATGCAACGATGCTTATCCCAAACGCTTTGCAGCATCCTGAAAAATGTAAAAAGCAGGACGTATGCCGTCCTGCTTGATCATCACCGTTTCTACCATTCATGTTACCCTTTTAACCTATTCAGCAATCGTATCGCATCCGTTTCCTTAGACAACGCACTGACCAGTGCCGGCTGCTCACTGATGCGCGACAATTCCTTGAACAGCTGCCGCATCTCTTTTCGCTCATCATGCTGGATCGCAAGCAAGAACACAAGCTCTACCTTCTCGGTCCCCCAGGTAATCGGCTGCTTCAAAGTAACGACAACGATGCAGGACTGTGTAACCCACTCCGAGCCGCCATGAGGGATGGCAATGCCTCCTCCTATCGTTGTAGCAGACAGTTTCTCACGTTCCAGCACACTTTCCGTATACCCGGCCTGGACATACCCTTTGTCCACCAGCATCTGCGCAAACTTGGAGATTAACTGTTCCGGACGCTCTAGCTCCTGCTGAGGAAAGATGAGAAAAGGTGTCGTATATTTCAAAAAAACCGATTCCTCAGCCGCCCTGCCGTCCGGCTCATCAAGCCGACGGATCGCCTGCTCCAGCTTCCGCTCGTCACTGGCCTCGAGCAGAGGGGAAACGAGGATATGCGGTATTTTTAACTTGGGAAGATCAACGGTCGTTATGACAAGATCCACCTCATGAGCTGCCAGATAATCCTCTACCTCCGCTTTGGACATCGTTGTCTCTACATGCACGGACGGGAATCTCCGCTCCACCTTCGCGAGAAGGAGTTGGGACATCCCTACCCCCATATGACACACGATAATCACCTTTTGAGGGTGACTTTCATTCTGGTGAAGCCGCTCCACGGACGCCTGAAAATGCAGCGTCAAGTACGCGGCCTCCTCTTCGGGAAAATACAGCTGGAACGCTTCCCCTACCTCTTCCAGTGCCATAATGACCCGATCGAACATATACGGGTACATCTTTTTGATCTCAGCCAGCATCGGGTTGGACACAGGCAGACCATAATGAAGACGGTTCATGGTCGTGTACAAATGCAATTTTAACCCGTTCAGCAATACGGGGTCCCTGGAGAAAGGAAGCATATTCAGCTCCGACATCCGCTGGGTCAGCTGCTCAACCAGGCGGGGCAAGAGGGGGTGGCTGTCTGCCAGATCGCTTCGTCCAACGCCCTCATTCTCCTGCGTGTATCGGATCTTCCCGCCAAGCAGGTGCAGGGTTAGATAAGCGGTTTCCTCCTTGGAGAAAGGGACGGCAAACAGTTTTTGCAGCTGCTTCAAAAAGTCCGTCGCCCATGCAAATTCCGTTTTGTTTCCCAAAAAGGCCATGTCCTGATCAGAGAGCGAAATCGGCTGACCCAGCTTGGTCCGTTTGACCATGAGCAGAATATGCAGCATCAGGCTTTCAAAGGTTTCATCGGTGAAGCGGAGCTGATGCTGCTTTTGCAGCTCCTTCAACTCATGGGACACGGCTGCAATCTCGTGCGGTTCAAACTGGTTACGCATCATCTGTCCCGTCAACTCCGGACGGTTGATCAATTGGTTCAGCCGCGCCAGCGCCATCCGTTTGTTCTTCTCCGTACCCTCAATCATGAAGCCTACGCGCTGCTTCGTCACTAAACTCAGATCAAAGCTTCGCAGCCAGTCCGCAATCTTGTCCATATCCCGTCGGATAATCGCCTTGTTCACGTAAAACGGCGAAGCCAGGCTCTGCAGGGTTACGGGCTTCGCGTTCATCAAGAGCCGATATGCCAGGTGCAGCACCCTTCCCTCATCGGATTCATCCTCGCCGGTACGCTCGTTGGAATACAAACGGTGGAACAAATCAGCCCGATCCGCTTCTCCAATCTCCAGATAGACGCCAAGTCCCGGCCTTTTCACCAGACGGCCACTGGAGTGCTTAACGATATATTCTTCAATCACCTTCAGATCGTTACGGATCGTCTTCTCCGAGCACTCGGTCTGATCCGCGAGATCCTGAACGAGCCATTGGCGGTTCGTTTCCATTAACAAGTTGCGAAAAATCTCTTTTTGCCTGTTATTCATTCCGGTCTCCTATTCAGCTTATTGGGAGAGCTCACGCTTCGTAGAGCAGGTACATCGTCCTACGTATATCATATCCGGGTCGCTATGGCAATCTGAACGGGGACGTTACACGGGAAGGGAGCTATAAAAGGGCTTGTTGACAGGAAAACGGAGCGAGCGGTAAACCAAACAAGGATGCCTCAAAAGTCGGCACCCTTGTTCTTGATCCGCTTATAATCCTCGTACAACTTAAGAAATCCCTTCGGCTCCTCGGCGTATCTTTCCCATAAAAGCCTCCACAGCCTCCTGCGCCGACGCCGCTCCCGTCACGGCGGATATCACCGCGACGCCATCCGCACCCGCTCCAATCACTTCCTCCACGCGCTCCACGGTAATCCCGCCAATGCCAACGATCGGCAATCGGATTCCAGCTTCGCGCAGCTCACGGAGAATTGCCGGGCCTTGCGCAGCCTTGGCATCATCCTTTGAGCGGGTCGGATAGATCGGTCCGATGCCAAGATAATCGGCACCATGGAGGATCGCGCGCCGGGCTTCCTCCACCGTATGCGCCGAGACGCCCAGCATCCGGTTGCCGATCCGTTCACGTACCGAAGCCGCAGATTCGTCGTCCTGGCCGATATGCACGCCGTCGGCGTCCAGCTTCAGTGCCAGCTCTACATCGTCATTGACGATGAAGGGTACGCGTGCTTGCCGGCACTGCTCCTGGATCCGGCGAGCCAGCCGGAGCATCGGCTCCCCGTTGAGTGCTCCATGTCCCTTCTCACGAAATTGGACCATGGTTGCGCCTCCAGCCAACGCCTCCTGCACGACCAAGCTAGGCTCGACGATGCAGTTCACGCTGCCGAGCACGAGGTACATCCGCAGATGCCGCCTCATCATCTCAGGTGCCACTCTGCCTGTCATTGCAGCACCTCCTGACGGCGGCGATTGTATGCCCAATGATTGGTCGGGCCCTGTCCCTGCCCCAAGTTTAATCCGTCCTCAATGGCCGCTTGAATGAATAAACGCCCGCTCTGAATCGCATCGAAGGCGCTCAAGCCCTGGGCCAGACCTGCCGTAATGGCTGCAGAGAACGTACAGCCGGTCCCATGCGTATGAACGGTGTTCACGCGCTTGGCGCTGAGTTCCGTAAAGCCGGTGCCGTCATATACCAGATCCACCACCTGATCTCCATCCTCCTCGAAGCTGCCATGACCGCCCTTGATGATGACGATCCGCGGACCGAGCCCGCCGATGCGGCGAGCCGCTTCCCGGCAGTCATGCCTCGTGCGGATTCCCATTCCCGCCAGCACCTCCGCCTCCGGAATATTAGGCGTCACCACCATCGCCAAGGGAAGCAGCTCCCGCTTTAGTGCATCAACCGCTTCAGTACGCAGCAGCTCCGCACCGCCCTTGGCGATCATCACGGGATCGACAACGACGTTCTCCCAGCCAAACGACCGGATCTTAGCGCTGACCAGGCGGATAACATCCGCATGAAACAGCATCCCGGTCTTTAAGGCGTCCACGCCGATATCGCCGCCCACCGCCTCGATCTGCTCCGCCGCCGCTTCCGGCGGGAGCGGATAGACGCCATGGACGCCCAATGTATTCTGCACCGTTACTGCAGTCAATGCCGACATGCCGAATACGCCCAGCTCCTGGAACGTCTTCAGATCCGCTTGAATACCTGCGCCGCCCCCGCTGTCGGACCCGGCAATCGTCAGCGCTCTCGGAATCCGCGCGTCTGTCATCGGGACACGCTCCCTTCCGTCAGGATGTCCGCTTCGCGGACCGACGCGTGCCCTTCGAGCGAACCGGAGTGGAGCTTTGCAAGCTCATCCAAGAAGGCGATCTGGAAGCTGCCCGGCCCGAGTCCGGCCGTTTGCTCGGCCGCGCGGGCGGCTGCTGCCCCATAGAAGGCAAGGCCAGCCGTCCCCGCCAGCAGCAAATCCGGCTCCACAGCGGCGAAGGCCCCGAGCACGGACGTGAGCAGGCAGCCCGCTCCGGTTACTTTCGTCAGCATCGCATGCCCGCCGCGTATGATTCGCGCCGAAACACCATCGCTGATCACGTCCTCCTCTCCCGTAATGGCCACCACCGTATTTAGCCGCTGTGCAGCCCGCAGCGCCAGCTCCAAGTTCCCGCCGGACGCAGAGTCGTCTGCATCGACCCCCTTGATCACCCGGACTTCGCCGATCAGATTGGCAACCTCGGCCGCATTGCCCCGCACCAGGGAAACCTTCACTTCACGCATGATCCGCAGGGCCGAATCGGTCCGAAACGGCGTGGCCCCCGCTCCTACCGGATCGAGGAGAACCGGGACGCGATGCGTATTGGCAGATTGCCCGGCAATGATCATCGCATCCACTTGTTCGCGGGACAACGTGCCGATGTTGAGCACGAGCGCTCCGGCAATTTGGGCCATATCCGCCACCTCGTCGGGGGAAAATGCCATTACCGGCGACGCGCCCAGCGCGTATAAGCCGTTGGCCGTAAAATTCGTAACCACCACATTGGTCATGTTATGGACAAGAGGCTTCTGCTGCTGCACCTTCGTTAAAAGCCCCGCAAGCTCCGAATCCCATGTATTTCCGCTCATTGCCATCATCCTTTCCCATTCTTTTCTTGGTTTTTGGCATATGACATACGACATATGAAACCCATAATCTCATCTCAACCCGAATTCTGATTCATTCTCAAAATGCATGACCTTTCGTAACCCCTGTCTGTCCCATAACTCAAATGCTCAGCGCCCATACCCCTTGGCATCGACCAACGGCTGGAACGGCACGGGCCATTCCTCCTGCTTGTAAGCCATGTCCCAGAACATATACTCCAGCTGGCAGCTCAGCATGAAATGCTCGCGCATCCGCTCGCGCTCCTTCATCGTCGCTCCTTCCGCCCACGCATCCACACGGCCAAGGAACTTCCCTGCCGCATCCTCCCCTCGATTCCCGTAAAAATGAATCCATTCATGGAACGGATGGGTGCGATCCGGCTTAACTTCATCCAGCAGTCTGCGGCCGATCTCATAATACGTCCACGGACAAGGAAGCAGGACCGCCATAATTTCGCCGAGGGTTCCCTCGTGCGCAACGGTCAGCATGTGACGGATGTAATGGTGCGCAGACGGGGCAAGAGGGTAGCCCTGGAGCTGCTCATAGTTCACTCCCGCGACCGAGCAGAAATTTTGATGCGGATGCACCTCGCTGTTGAGGATAAACGCAATCTGTTCGTTGAACGCCGCCATATCCTCCCGCCTCGTGCACTTGGATATGGCGACGCCATAAATGCGAATGTAGGCATTCAAATACTCGAAGTCCTGCTTCACATAGTGAATCAGCTGTTCGCTGTCCAGCTTCCCGGCGGCAATTCCCCGCACGAAGGGATGGTTTATGATCGCCTCGAAAATTCCGTCCGCCTGCTGGCGAAGCTCTTGAGTAAACGTCATGGTTTTCCCCACCTCCATCTTGAAATGAAGAGCAGGAAGTCCTCCTAGCGACCCGGCAATCCCGGTAATCCGGGCAATCCT
The DNA here is from genome assembly GCF_017873605.1 of Paenibacillus lactis. Taxonomy (GTDB): domain Bacteria; phylum Bacillota; class Bacilli; order Paenibacillales; family Paenibacillaceae; genus Paenibacillus_AQ; species Paenibacillus_AQ lactis. Next base: position 115,784 of record NZ_JAGGKI010000014.1, on the reverse strand, counting down.
GGCATTGGCAGCCAAGCATCCATTGCATGTCCCGCAAACCTACGCATACCGTGCATCCTTTTCATATCAGCAACGGTTGCATCCGGGAAACTTTGCAGATCCGGCAGCCGTTGTACCCGGCTACATGTGTATATCCGGCAACCCTTTATGTACACGGCCAACCCTTTATGCACGGCATATGGCAACCTTGCATGCTGCTAGCTCGTACTCGTGCGCTATCGTGCTGGGCAACGAAGATGCAGAAAATTTACGTTCTTCGGAGCATGACAAACAAAGCCGCCCCGAAAAACGGAGCGGCTTCAGCAATAGTCCTCTTGCCCGGAAGAAGCAGGCGCAAAAAGGACTCTATCCGTGAAGGCTCCACTTTCCTACGCTAGTACGAACTAGATCAGGTTCAAAGGGTCCAAGATACGCTCTTGTCTCAGCCGCTGACGGCTCCCCTAGTGGACTTCCTATTCTATTGACTATTACTGTACATAGGTTTGGCGGTGGTGTCAAACGTTTCCGTGTTTGCTGCAATACTCGGTAGATATAACCCCCTAACCCCCTTATTCCAGAAAAAAAGGTGACCGTTCATGCTTTCATTCGCAAGACTAACGAAGTGCAAACCCCCGATCCCGTAATTTCTTTGCCAGCGAACTTGAGATTTTTGAATGATAAGGGGGATATTAGCTGTGCAAAGAAAAATCTCAACTCCTTCCATATGGTTGTTCATGATCCTGGTGGGTTTTCCACAGATCAGTGAAACGATATATACACCTTCATTACCGGACATTGCCCATCAATTGGGCGCTAGCAATAATGCGGTCCAGCTAACGCTCAGCATTTACTTTCTGGGTTTTGCGCTCGGCGTTTTTTGCTGGGGAAGGCTTTCCGACTCCATCGGACGGCGGCCGGCCATGCTGTGGGGCATCCTGGTTTATGGGATCGGCAGCTTGGGCTGTTATCTGTCAGGCTCAGTCGAATGGCTATTCGCGAGTCGATTCGTTCAGGCATTCGGTGCCAGCACCGGTTCTGTCGTCACGCAGACCATTTTGCGCGAGAGTATCGATGGAGCCAAGCGTCATGCGGTATTTGCCCAAATATCAGCAGTGCTTGCGTTTACGCCTGCCCTAGGGCCTCTTATTGGCGGATGGGTAGATCAATTGTTAGGTTTCAGAGGGGTATTCTTGACGCTCGTTCTGATGAGCGCAGCCATTTGGGCCTATACATGGACTTCTCTGCCTGAGACCAGAGTGACGGCTGCTTCCAAGATAAACACCCTATCCGTTGCCAAGCGTCTGCTCTTCGACCGTAACGTATGGGGATTCGGGTTTCTCATTGGAGCAACGAACGGCATATTATTCAGTTATTATGCGGAGGCCCCGTTTATTTTTATTGAGTTTTTTCAGATGAGTCCCGGCAGGTTTGGTTTCTTCGGCATCTTTGTTGCGCTCTCATCTATAATGGGTGCCATGCTGTCGAAAAGACTGCTGAAAAGGCTCCAGGCTGAGCAAATTATCGTGATTGGCACGCTCTTTACGATGGTGGGAGCTCTTGGTCTTACAGCACTTGCGGCTACCGGCATCAAGGTCTCCTTCTTTGATCTTGTGCTTATGGTAGCATGTATTTTCGTTCTTCTGCTCGGGATCGGAATGGCGATACCCAATTGCCTAAGTCTGGCGCTTACGTCTTATCCAGATGTGCTCGGCACTGCAGGAGCGATCTTCGGATTGGGTTATTACGTTGTCGTCAGCCTGATCACCACGGGCATGAGCGTTCTTCACAATGGTTCGTTAATGATGATGCCTTTGTATTTTCTAGGCCTGTCCATTGCCATGATCTTTGTGAGCAAAAGGCTTGCCGGAAATGAGCCGAGGTAGTAATCGGCATATACTGTAGTAATCTTTAAGAAAGTTATTAATAGAAGCTGTCCCTTTCGTTATCTAAGATGGGGCAGCTTCTTCTTTTTATTGAAATTGTACAGGCACAGAAATAAAATGTTATGCTGGATTCTGTCAAACACAGATAAACGGACATATGGACAAACGAAAGCAGCCTGTTGAGCGGACTCAACAGGCTGCTTTTACTAGTATCCCATCATACTCTCTATATAAAATGGGGGCAGGACACGATTTATTTCTCCAAGCCGTAAAATTCATACAGCTGATCAATCATCAGGTTTGCCGCCAGAATGCCACCTGCGGTGTTCCAAATCGCGTCATCGACCTTATGGGCTTGACCGTTCTTAACGACGTTCAGGTTTTTCCACAACGGATCGTTGACCCATTCCTGCTCGGTCTGGTTGGCGCCGCCGTCGCCGGTTTCGTACGTGAAGTAGAACAGTCTGTCGGCATCCACCTCAGGAAGCCGTTCCTTCGTAATCTCGTCCACGAAATTGTCCTTCGCGTTCTTCGTCATCTCATTACGTGCGATGCCGATCTGATCGAAAATAACCCCCGAGAAGGTGTTCGTATGGTAAACGCGCGTCTTTCCGGCCATGAAGCGCACCACAGAAACGGTCTCATCCAGCTTGCTTCCGGCTTTCTCCTTGAAATCCTGAATACGCTGGTCGTACGCCGCGAGAAGCTCTTCCCCTTCGCTTACCTTATTCACTGCCTGTGCGTAGAGCTTGAAGTTGTTCTGCCATTCTCCGCGAAGATCCTCCGCAAATACCGTCGGCGCGATCGCCTTCAGCTGCTCATACACTTTCTCCTGACGCATTTTGTTGCCGATGATCAGGTCAGGCTGCAGTCCGGCAATCAGTTCAATGTTAGGCTGGCTCTCCTCGCCGACCACGGTAACGCCTTCCATCTGGTCTTTAATATGCGGGTACCACGGATCGCCTGTCCAGGATTTAACGGCGCCCACCGGCTTCACGCCCAGTGCGAGCAAGGCTTCCGTTCCTTCGTTCGTAAGGACGACCACTTTTTGCGGCGTGCCCTTGATCGTTTCGGTTCCCATCGCATGCACCACTTCGTACGAATCGCCGGATGCACCGGAGCCGTTATTCGCAGGAGCCGTTCCGCTTTCTCCGTTCGATGGCTGGCTTGCATTATTCTGCGTCCCATTCGATCCGCAGCCTGCGAGTATGACAACCATAATAAGCGCCAGCAAGCTCCATTTCAGGCTTCGGCCCGGTTTCTTAGCTGTTCCTTGTCCCATTCCTATCGTAATCCCCCTCATATCATTTCCGCTTTATTGAAAATCATTATCACTTACCGATTCAAAACTATAACGGTTTCCAGCAAAAATATCAATATATTTTTTGAGAATGATTATCAAGTTCATTGACAGATCGGCTCCCTTTCACCTAAAATTCATATGAACTTAATAATCCATGAACTTAAGAAAGTGAGTATATATGCGCTTACTCGGACTATTGATATCGCTGCTGGCGCTTGCCGCCGCGATGATGGGCAGCATCGCGTTCGGCGTAACGAACATTCCGCTAACGGAAGTATGGAACTCGTTCGCTCACTATAATGGCGGCAACGAGCATCTCATCATCCTGACCGCAAGGGTTCCCCGGGCACTCATCGCAGCAGCCGTAGGGGCGAGCCTCGCAATCGCAGGCGCGTTGATGCAGGTCATCACCCGCAACCCTATTGCATCGCCCAGCACGCTAGGCGTGAATGCCGGTGCAGCCTTCTTCATTATTATGGCCGCAGGCTGGCTCGGGGTTGACGGGCTGCAAGCATTTACCTTGGTGGCCCTGATCGGCGCCGCTGTCAGCGGAGGCATCGTATTTATGCTCGGCAGCATCGGCCGTGACGGCATGACCCCGGTCAAGATTACGCTGGCAGGCGCCTCCATGGCCGCATTCTTCCACTCCTTGACCCAAGGACTGATGCTCTCCGACGGTAAAATGTTCGACCAGGTGCTGATCTGGCTCGTTGGATCAGTTGCCGGTCGGGACTTGAACCAATTGAACGCCGTCTGGCCTTACATGGCGGCAGGTATGCTGATCGCCCTCCTGCTCGGGCGGCATCTAAACGCGCTCTCCATGGGCGATGACATCGCGCAAAGCCTTGGACAGAAGACCGCGCTTATCAAGCTGCTTGCTGCGGCCGCCGTCATTCTGCTGGCTGGCGGATCCGTTGCCGCCGCCGGACCGATTGCATTCATTGGCATTATTATTCCGCATATCGTGCGCTATTTTATAGGAAATGATTACAGATGGATATTGCCCTACAGCGCGGTGCTCGGCGCCATCCTGCTGGTAACGGCCGATCTGGGCTCCAGGTACATCGCGATGCCGAAGGAAGTTCCTGTCGGCGTTATGACGGCAATCATCGGTGTGCCGTTCTTCGTGTACATTGCCAGGAAAGGAAGGCGAACATCATGAGCAAGCACCGCATCCTCCGTGGAGGAAAGGCCGGCATCTCATTCATGCTGGAGCGAAGAACCGTCTGGGTATCCCTCATCCTGCTTGCCGTATGCTTCATCGTCATTGTGGTTAGCACGGGCATGGGAAGCCAGCCCATATCGCCGCTGAACGTCATCAAAGCGCTGGCGGGCAAAGCCCCGCCGATGGAGCAGGTCATCGTCATGAAGCTCCGGCTGCCGCGGGTGATCATCGCCGTGCTGATCGGGGCGGCGCTGGCTGTAGCCGGCGCCATCCTGCAGGGCGTAATCCGCAATCCGCTCGCCTCTCCTGACGTGATCGGCATGACGGAAGGCGCATCGCTCGGCGCGGTGCTGTTCATCTTCCTGTTCACCGGAACCGTATCGATTCACTGGTTGCCGCTGTTCGCAATCCTCGGCGCCTTCCTCATTACCGGGCTGCTGTACGTGCTGGCCTGGAAAGGGGGCGTATCGCCGCTTCGTCTCGTGCTGATCGGCATCGGGGTGTCTGCGGCGGTCAAATCGATCTCGTATATGCTGATCATCTCCGGCCCGCTCCAGCTGGCCGATCGCTCTCTTACTTTTATGGCAGGCAGCATATATGGAATGTCCTGGGATAAGGACGTTATGACGCTGCTGCCATGGGTAGCGGTCCTTCTGCCGGTGACCTGGCTGCAGGCCCGCAATGTGAACATCCAGGCACTCGGGGACGATGTTGCCAGCAGCGCGGGCGCCCATGTGCAGAAGCAGCGCCTGCTGCTGATCGGCTTAAGCGTGGCGCTTGCCGGGGCGGCTGTCTCCATCGGAGGCGCGATCGCCTTCATCGGCTTGATGGCCCCGCATATGGCCCGCAGGCTGGTCGGACCTTCCTTCGGCAGCCTGCTGCCGGTAAGCGCCCTGATCGGCGCGATCGTGCTGCTTGCCGCCGATCTGGTGGCGCGGACGGCGTTTCTGCCGCGCGACGTTCCGGCCGGCGTATTCACCGCCGCCATCGGGGCGCCGTTCTTCCTCTATTTGCTGTACCGCAATCGGAATCGGTTTTAATATGAAAAAAAGGAGCTGACATGATGAGTGCACTCGAAGCGAAAGGATTGAGCCTCTCCTATGGGGGAGACTACATCTTTGAAAATTTGGATTTGACCGTGCCCGTAGGTAAAATCACCGTGTTCATCGGCAGCAACGGATGCGGCAAATCGACGCTGCTGCGCTCCATGGCCCGGCTGCTGAAGCCGCAGCGCGGCGCGGTCGTGCTCGACGGCGCCGACATTGCCGGCATGTCGACCAAGGATGTGGCCCGCAAGCTGGCCATCTTGCCCCAGGGTCCGACGGCACCGGAAGGGCTGACCGTCCTGCAGCTCGTCAAGCAGGGACGCTACCCTTACCAGAGCTGGCTTCGCCAATGGTCGCCTGAAGACGAGAAGGCCGTCATGGCAGCTCTTGAGTCGACCGGACTTACGGGCCTTGCCGATCGAACGGTGGATTCGCTATCCGGCGGGCAGCGTCAGCGGGCCTGGATCGCGATGACGCTTGCGCAGGAGACGCCGCTGATTCTGCTGGATGAGCCTACGACGTATTTGGACCTGACGCACCAGATCGAGGTGCTTGATCTGTTGTACGAACTGAACGTGCAGGAACAACGAACCATTGTCATGGTGCTGCATGACATCAATCTGGCCTGCCGTTACGCCGATCATATTGTCGCCATCCGGGACGGCAGCATCAAGGCGATGGGAAGACCGGAGGATATTATCTGCTCCGAGCTGATGCAGACGGTGTTCCAGCTGCCGTGCGAGATTATTCCCGACCCGCTGTACGGGACGCCGATGTGCGTTCCGCATGGAAAGGGCCTTCGCCGGACGCAAACCGCCTCGTCTGCTCCAGAGGAGACGGAACGGCTCCGAGAGCTGACAACCGCATAGCAACCGAAATGCACGGGGCTGTATTCCTCACCGAAGTCGTGAAGGTGAAGGGAAACAGCCCTTCTGTATGGAATTATCTGTATGGAATATCCGACACAAACCAGTTCAACAAACAGCAAGGTGGCGTATATGTTGAAAGAACCTATAATTACGCCGGCTCGAATGCTCGGCTCTGGCTTAGCTGCAGGCAGCCTTCTGGGGATATACCTTAAATTTATCGAGCATTTCACTTCATTCAACGTGTATACGCTGCTTCTGAACGTCGATTATATCCCCGGCCTAAATCGTCTGGAGCTGCCGGAATGGGTGGAGTTTCTGCTCCATCTTGCGATTTCCGTCCTGCTTAGCGCTGTGCTGGCTCAGATTCTGCGCATGCAGCTTTTGCCGCCTGCACGAGCCTTCACCTTTGTCGCAGCCGCCTGCACCGGTGTGGGCGTTCTGCTCTACCCGACAACGGCATTATCCGATCGGACGCCGGAGCTTACCGATCCGGTCTCTTTCCTGCTGTGGCTGTCCGGCCACTTGCTGTATGGGGTTGTATTGGGGAGGCTATTGGCGGGTGCACGGGCACGCACGCGCTTGGAGTAAACAACGCGAATAAGCCGCCCCGAAACGGGACGGCTTCTCTATATTTCCGTAAGACTGCTTAACGCCCTACAGACAAATCCTGATCCTCATGGCTTTCTTCTGCATCCTCGGAATCCAACTGGTCACCGGAGGCCGCTATGCCATCCATAAAATCTTGAATCTGTCCGCTATTGCGGGTCAGGGTTGCTACGGCAACCTCATGCTTCTTCGCAATGTCGGACTTCGTCACGGAGATGTTAAGCAGTGAAGTCGCAATATATTCTAATGCACTGGCGTATCCGCCTGGCTTGCGGTACTTCGGATTGGCTTCCCTGGAGAAGTTATTCCAGACGATCAGCAGGCTGAACACTTGAAACAGCTGCTCCTCGCTCTTAAGCTCGTAATCCCGGCAAATCTGCGGAAATAACGACTCGGCGAGCTCACGGTGCTCGTCCGCATTCCAGTCCATCCAATCCAGCTTATCGTGAATCATCTGGCGCAGCTGGTCAGCCTTTTGCTGTGGTACGGATGCAGCTCTGGTACCAGGGAACGGAATGACCTTACCTTGGATCGTGCGTTGATCCTTCTCAAGACAACATCTTTTGTACTTATTCCCGCTTCCGCAGTGACATAGATCGTTTCTTCCTAGCTTTTTCATTTCCTAGCTCCTATTTAGATGATTTCTTCTATTATACATGGAAAAGCTCGAAAAGCGCACCTCTACCTGTAAAATGCTCATGCATGCTTCCCGTTCCTCCCCTGATTCATCTCCTAAAGGGATAGTCCTTTACGCTCAGAGACGAATGGCCGGGGCGAATAGCAAAAAAAACGCGGGTTGCTTCGTGGAAAGCCGCGCTCTATTTTATTATTCTATAATATTTCATTTTATGCAAGTAAGAAGTAACAAATTTGTAAAAACTTATCCCTTCCCATGATTTACATACTTCATTTCGGAGCAAGCAGCCTTGGTTATGTAAGAAAACCGAAGCCAGCCCCCGTGATGGAGACAGCTTCGGCTTGATCTAATTAATAACCGAGCGCGGTTTTCGCTTCCTTCCACTTCGCGTTCAGCTTGTCGAACGCTGCCTGCAGATCCTCGGCCACGACATATTCCTGTACATAGTCGCCGGTTCCGATGCCGATCTGGGCTTTATTCGCAATCTCGTTAAACTTCGGATCGGTCGCCTCACTCTCGATGAGGGTCGGATTGAACGACTGGAATTCAGCCAGCTGCGGAATGGTGGACTCGGCCGTCTTGATAATCGGCATAAAGCCCGAATCTTCCACGTAGCCGGATTCTTTCACGAAAAATTCCACCCACGCGGTTGCCAGCTCCTTGTTCTCGCTGTCCTTGCTGACTGCAACGAAGTAGTCCGAGCCAAGCGGTGCGTTATACTTGCCGCTGTTGTCGTAAGGGAGCGGGAAGAACCCGATGTCCTCTGAAGCGGCGCCTGCGCCGATCACCTGGGGAATGACCCAGTTGCCAAGGAAATACATCCCGGCTTTGCCGGCAGCCATTTCCCCTTTCGAAATCTCCCAGTTATTCGTGTACAGATCCTTCTCTACCCACTCCTTCTGCACGAAGGTACGTGCAATCTGGGCCAGCGTGCCCCATGCATTATCAACCTGGAACGGAGCCTCTTCCGATACCAGCTTCGAGTGATATTGCGGATCGCCTGCCACATACCATGCCGAGTTATCGGCCCAGTTGCCCATCGTCCACTGAGCGCCGAAGTTCATGTAGAGCGGAATGATATCGGCTGCCTTCAGCTTCTCGGCCGCGGCATAGAGCTCATCCAGCGTCCCCGGAACCTTGTCGATCCCGGCAGCCTCGAACGCTTTTTTGTTATACACGATCCCTTGCGTATTCACGCCGGTCGAAATCCCGTAACGCTTGCCTTCGAACAGCGTGTTGTCCGCGAAATACACGTTCTCGAACATCGCATCCGGCAGCGGCTCAAAATATTTCGGATACTCCGAGGTTGCAAGGCCGGTCGGAATCATGAGCACGTCACCGGCTTCTCCGGTCGTCAAACGTACCTGGATATCCTGGGCGTAGTTCGTCAAGCCTTCGAATTCGATTTCGGCCTTCGGATACTTGGCTTTAAAAGCCTCCTCATACTTATCGAGCGTTCCGTCATTCACAAGATCCGTACGGTGCGTCAGCACCTTTAGCTTGCCGCCAAGCTCGGTCGCTCCCTCCGTGCCGGCCGTTTCGCTGCCCGTGCTCGCACCAGGCGTCGTGCCCGCATCATTCGCTTTGTTGCCTCCGCAGGCGGCCAATATGGATGATACGGTAAATAACAGAAGCAGCAGCATTGTCAGTCTGTTCTTCATTTGTCTCTTCCCCCTGTACTTTGTAATGATCCGGCGTCTCCCAAAAAGGGAATGCCGATATTGTTATCGCTTACAACTCAAATATTAATAGCTAACAAGAACAAAACAAATGAAGTACATTTGTTTTTATTGTCATAAATTATGCTAACCTATGATTATTTTGTTAGGCGGGGATTCTATCGATCATACCGACTCCCGACAGCGTGCCTCTTCCCAAGCAAATACCGCACCGCATGCGCCAGAAGCTGCATGCGATGCGGTTCACTTCACAAAGCAATAAACCTATTTAAACTTGCGTGTTATCGAGCATCGGAACTCTCACCGGCTTCCAATGCCAGGGAGCCGCTTGCGTAGAAGCGCCGCACCGTTCCGGCCGCGCGTTTGCCGTACATGCAATAATCGTCGTTCTCCGAAGCCTCCTGCGCGTCGTACAGCCGGGCCGGCCAGTCCCACAGCATATATCCCTGCATCCAGTCCCGCTGTGCGCATGCAGCGAACATCGCTTCATAGTACCGCTCCTGCTCCGCTTCGGACGGCCCGCCCGGCAGCGACCAGTCATTCGGCCGGGCCGCGGAGCCTTCGCGGCTCGGGCATCCGGCTTCCATGAAGAAGAAAGGCTTGTTCCACTTTTTGACCGTGTCTTCGATTCGGTCCAGCTGCGCTTCCCATTGATCGATCGGATAATAGCCGCTCGACGAGATGATATCGACCGCGTCCCACCAGGTCAGGCGATCCTCCTGGTACTTATCGCAATTATAGGTAATCAAGCCTCCATATACCGACCGGACATCCGCAATCAGGCACCGCCATTCGGCCTCGCGCTTATCGGCCTGTACCATCTCGCAGCCGATGCACAGCATTTCGCAGCCCTCTTCTTCGGCGATCACAGCATAGTGGCGGATGAACTCCCCGTAGGAACGGAACCATTCCGCCCAGCTTGGCTCGCCAGGCACCTCTTCATCGAAGAAGCTGATATGCGCCCGCCATGTGCCGTTGCCAACGTTGACGACCGGCTTCAGGCACACCTTCAGGCCAAGCTGCTTCGCCTTGCGGATCGCCCATCGGACCTCGTCATCCGTTACCGTCGGCTCCTCGCGAAACGGAATCTCCGTCGATTGCGGCGTTGCTTGCACGGCGGAAAGCGCGAGTGCTGTCCAGTTCACGTTCATCTCCGCCATTCGCTCCATGGAGAACTCCGCTTCAGGCCCGCTCCAGGTGCCCCGGATGCCGGTCCACCCCCATGTCATGCCGTTGACATACTCCGGCCATATCTTGTTTGTATTCATATTGGCACTCTCCCTCTCCGTTATGTCGTTTTTATCTCTTTTTTAGGCTCCGGCAAACCGGGTCTACGCTGTTCACAGCGGTATACAATTCATCATTTGGTTGGGTCCGGGAGGTTGGGGACTCGGCGTTAGCCTACGTCGAACTCTAGTGCGTCCATCCGTCACATCGAGCCCGTCGAACCCTAGTGCGTCCATATGTCACATCGCCCCGCCGAGCCCTATGCACCTATCCGCACCCCGGCTCGTCGAACCCTATGCAATCCATCCGTCACATTGGCTCGTCGAACCCTATGCACCTATCCGTCACATCGCTCCCACCGAGCCCTTTTTGATCCGTCACCGTCAGCCTTCCCCTAATTACTTGACCGCTCCGTTCGTCACGCCTGCAAAAATATACCGCTGCATGAACAAGAAAAGCACCACCGTCGGAATAAAGATAATCAGAATACCCGCTGAAATGACGTTCAGCTGCGCCGCGTTCGGACCGATGAAGGAATAAATCGCGGTGGATACCACCTTCAGATCCTGCTTCGGCATGTACAGATACGGCGTGTAGAAATCGTTATATATCGAAATGCTCTTCAGAATGATCAGCGTTGCCGTAGCCGGCGCAAGCAGCGGGAAGATGATGGAGCGATAGATTTTGAACAGGGATGCTCCCTCGATCATGGCACTCTCGTCAAGATCTTTAGGAATGCTGTTGACGAATTGGAGATAAATGACGATCTGGAGCACGTCCGCGCCCAAATAGAGCAGAATCGGCGCAAGCATCGTATTGTAGGCGCCCAGGCTTTGGATCACGCTGAACGTTGCGACCTGAGTCGTGACCATCGGGATAACCTGGGCTACAAGGTACATGCCCATGATCGCCTTTTTCAGCTTGAAATCAAAGCGTCCTACCGCATAGGCAACCATTGTTCCGAGCACGATGTTTCCCGCCACGGAAATGGCCAGAATGATCAGGATATTGCGGAAGCCGAGGCCCAGATCGCCAATGTCGATCACCCGCTTGAAGTTTTCCAGGTTGAAGAAATTGTCCGGCAGCGCAAGACCCGATTGATAATACTCCACCTGGGTCTTGAAGGCTCCCACCGCGATCGAGTAGATCGGGAAGAAGACAACGAACAGCGCAACCGCCAGCGTAAAATAATTAAAAATCGTCATTGCGATGGATCGTTCCCGCTTCATTCGCTTCTCCCCTCCCTAAACAACAGCTTCCGCTGAATGACGATAAACAGCAGCACCATGATGAGCAGCACGACCGCCATGGCCGAAGCCAGACCAAAGTTTTGATACTTAAACGCCGTATTCACCGTATGGATGACAAAGGTTGACGTATCGTTTGCGCCCAGCATCATGACAAACGGAATATCGAATGCCTCAAGCGCGCCCGTCAGGGTCAGGATGAGCATCAGCTCCAGTACGCCGCGGATGCTTGGCAGCGTAATATAGCGGAACTTCTGCCAGCCCGACGCGCCATCGATGGAAGCGGCCTCATAAAGATCGCCGGGGATGGACTGGAGCGCACCGATGAAGATCACCATGTTCAGCCCCATGTATTTCCACATGGAGATGAATGCCAGCGCGAAATTCACGATCCGCTTGTCGCCGAGCCAGCTCTGCTGCCAAGAATCCAGCCCGAGCGCGCCAAGGAGCGTGTTCAGCGAGCCGTATTCCATGTGGTACACGTTCTTGAACATGATCACCGTCGCGACGCTGTGCAGAACATACGGCAGAAACAGAGCTACGCGAAAGCCGTTTCTCCCCTTCAGCTTCCCGGTCAGAATGACCGCGAAATACAGGGCAAAGACGACCTGCACCAGACCGCCGCCCAAATAGTACAGATTGTTCTTCAATGTGCTGAACACTTCAGGCTTCGTAAATATTTCCACATAATTATCCAGTCCGATGAAATTCATATCCCAGCCGAGGCCGGTCCAATCCGTCAAGCTGTAATACAGCAGGGAAATCGCCGGATAATACGAGAAGGTCAGAGACAGGACAACAGGAATGGTGAGGAACCCGAACAGAATAAGATAGCGCTGTGTTTTATAACTGAAATTGAACAAGCTCCCTTCCTCGCTTTCTGCTTGAAGTGGTACCGATTTCATAATTATAAAAGACAGCATGCTGAAAAATAATAGATTCGGTTTCGTTTTATTGTCCTCATTTTAGATAACAATCACCTAACAAAGTCCCGGTATTCCTTCGGCGTTTTTCCCGTCATCTTCTTGAACACCTTCGTAAAATAAGCCGGGTCGGGGTACCCTACCCGTTCGCCGACCTTATACGTCTTCAGGCCGCGATCCTCTTTCAGCAGCCGCTTCGCCAGCGCGATCCGCTCGCTGATGATATAGTCCGTAATCGTCTCTCCCGTCTCGGTCTTGAACAGCTTGCTTAAATAGCTCGGCGTTAAGTAAACGAGATCGGCCAAATGCTGAAGCTCGAGCTCCTCGGTAAAATGCTGCTGGATATAAGCTTTGACCGTTTCAACGGCCCGGTGCTCAGTCTTTACCTGCTCCAGCAGACCTGCAAGCTTCTCTACCGCGCCCTTCAGCGCTGCGGCAAATGCACGCCAATCCTCGAACCGCCCCGGATCATGGGGCCATTCAACCTCATCCTTGGGAATCCCGCGGTGCACCAGCTCCTCCGAGCCATGGGCCGCAATCGCTGCGCACGCTTCTTTAAGCTCCGCCCACCCGGGTGCCAACGGTGCAACCTCATCCAGCCAGGCGCCGGCCAAATCCGGCAGTCGGGCATAATCGCCCCCGTGCAGAGCCGGAAACAGCTGCTTGTCCAGCAGCCGCACCAGGCGGTAGCGCTCCTCCGGCTGCCTCCGCGCCCCTTGCCCGTCCCCCTGGGCTCCGCATACCCGCCGTTCTCGGCTGTACCACGCCTGCTCCAACGAGCGCAGCGCTTCCTCGTAGGCCTGCGGTAGCCACTGGCTGCCGGAGAACACGCCGCTGATGCCCGCTTTGACTGCGGTTCCGGCAGGCAGCTGCTGCAGCAGCATCACCGAGCGTTCCCTGGCTATGCCGGCATGCTCGATGGGCCTCACCGGCAGGATCACGGCCCTTCGGCCGTCGATGCAGCCCACGATTCTGCGCTCCTCCCCCCACTCGGCGGTGAGATGCTCCAGTCCGGCCGGCGTCACCTCTGAGGAAGTCTGAAGCAGCAGGATGGCATAATAGCCCCGGAACAAGGGCTGGCGGTCCAGTCTTGCGCACACCTCTTCGAAGAGATGCTCCGGCACCCTGTTCTCACCCGGACCCAGCAGGAAGCTCACCAGATCATCCGATTCGAGTCTTCGTTCGCTTCGCTCCTTCTGCACCATCTCAAGCACGTTTGCAAGCAGCTGATGCAGCTCCTTGATGTTGACCGGCTTCAACAAATATTCCACGGCGCCCTGGCGCATGGCCGTCCGGGCGTACTCAAAATCGTTGTAGCCGCTCAGCACGGCGATTTTCGCGCCGCTCGCGAGCTCCCGCACGCGGGCCATCAGCTGTAGGCCGTCCATCTGCGGCATTTTGACATCGGTAATGACAAGGTCCGGCTGCAGCTCATGCATTCGGTCGAGCAGCTCCTGGCCGCTTGCGAACGTCCCGACGACACGGTAAGGCTCGCCCGCGTCCCGAATCAGCTTGCCCAGCCCCAGCCGAATTCGCTCCTCGTCATCCACCACAGCAATCGTAAGCATCCTCAACCAACTCCTGTTCTTAAATGCTGCTCTGTATCGTCACTTGGAATCGTAATCCGGACCGTCGTTCCGAGCCCCTCCTCGCTCTGAACGGCAAGCCCGTAAGCTCTGCCATATCGCAGCTGTAAGCGTTCATGAACGTTGCGCAGACCGATTCCCCGCCCTTCCGCTGCCTGCGGCTGCTCCTCCTCCAACGCTCGGCGCAGCCGCACTAGCGCTGCCGGCGGCATGCCCAGGCCGTCATCCGCTACGGTGAAGATATGATGATCCCCCTCGCGTTCATGGGTAATCGTCAGATGCAGGACGGCTTTCGTTTCATCGAAGCCATGATTCACGGCATTCTCAATGATGGGCTGGAACAGCAGCTTCATGACCCGGATGGAATGAACGGCTTCCTCTTCCGGCAGCGAGAGCACGAAACGATCTCCATATCGGTAATTCAGCAGCTCAATATAGGCTTTAATATGTGCCCACTCCTGCCTCGCTTCGACGATTTCGCTGCCGGCGTGAATGCTGTACCGCAGCTGCTGTCCCAGCAGCTGAACCATTTCTCCTACCTCGGCATCATCATGAAGCACGGCCGTCATCCGGATCGTCTCGAGCGTATTGTAAATAAAATGCGGGTTGATCTGGTGCTGCAGGCTCTCCAGCTGAGCTTCCTTCTTCCTCGCTTCCATCGCGTAGATATCGTCGATCAGCTGCTTGATCCGGGCCATCATGCGGTTGAAGGAAATCCCGATCAAACCCGCTTCATCCCGCCTGCGGACCGGAAATACGACATCCAGGTTGCCGGTCTGCACCTGCTTCATATGCTGGACAATGGATCTCAGCGGCCGCATCAGCGCATAGATAAGGACGAGCGAGATCATGAGCGCAAATCCGGTGACGCCTACGGCGGCGGCAATGGTGATCCGGCGGGTATCGAAGGCCTCCTTCATCAGCGGCTGCTCCGGTACCGTTATCAGGATCAGCCATCCCGTCTTCTCGGATTTCTTGTACACGACGAGCTGAGGCTCGCCCTCAATCGTCATGCGGAAGCTCCCCTCCCTTCCGGTAACCTGGGCCAGGGCCGCATGCTCGTTCATGCTGCGCGCCAAGTATTTTTTCTCGCTGTCGTAAATGACGGTTCCGTTATCATCCAAAATAAAGGTCTTTCCGCGGGTCGTATCCTCGAGGTCGGTCACGATATTCTCGATCACGCCGATGTTTGCATCGACCGCAATCGTCCCGATGGAGTGATATGACTTGTCGATGATGTCGCGGACGACCGTGAACATATACTGCTTGCTTCCGGCAGGAACCGCAATCTCCTGCGTGCTGACCAGCACGGGCCGGCCGTTCGCCGCGGTGGCGAGCTTTCTCCAGCCCTCGTAATACTGCTGCAGATTCGAGCGGCTGCCGCCGCTTTTGACCACGAAATACGGGTTGCCGTAAAGATCGAACAGATATACGTTGCTGGTACCTTCCTTGATATTGTTCATAAAATAAATGCTGCGCTCGACCTTCCGCGTAATCTGCAGCTTGACCTCGCTCTCGTTCGGGCGGTCCGCTGCCTTAGACGGGCCTCCCTCTTCGTAATACCGGTTCGACATGTCCAGCCCTGATTGAATTTCATTCAAATACGAAGGGATAATGGAAATCTTCATCATGTCATTCACGTAATCGTCCAGCTTGCCCATCATCTTGCTCGACAGCTGGGAGACATAGGCCACGGTATTCTTTTCGATCGAAGCCGTATAACGCTCCGCCGCAAAATACGTGATGAGCCCCATCGGCAGCATGATCAGAAATAAAAATACGACAGACAGCTTGCGGTCCAGCCGGCCGGCCGGCCGCTCTCTCCATAGCTGCGCAATACGGCGGAAGCCTGTCACATCAGTCAACCTTCCTTGCATAAGCTGTTGAATTCCGGATGACGAAGTCCCCGGCCAGCAGTATTTTCTCCAGCGGGCTGTCCGGCTGCTCCACGCGTCTTAGCAAGCTCTCCACCGCCCGCTGGCCGAGCGCCTCCTTATGCACATGGATCGTGCTTAACGACGGGGACGAGCTCGCCGCATCCTCGATGTTATCGAAGCCGGTAACCGAGCATTGCTCCGGTACCGCTACATCCATTCTTCCGAGTACGGTCATGACGCAAATGGCAATGGAGTCGTTCGCGCATACGAAGGCCGTCGGCAGCTCATCCATCCTCCCCAAAATTCCTTCCAGCGCCTCGGTCAACTCGGATCGGTTCTCGCCCTCAAGACGAAGCAGCTCCTCGTTCTGGCCGAGCGGTATCCCCTGCTCTTCCAGAATGGCCCGATATCCCTGATAGCGGTCCGCGAAGCTCCTCGAGAAGTGGATGTTGCCGACGAACTGCAGCTTCCGGTGGCCGCAGCCGATCAGGTAGCTGGCTGTCCTGCGGATACATTCCACATTATTCATGAACAGCGCATCCGACGGGATCAGCGGGTCTTCATGGTCAATGAGCACGAACGGAATGCCGAGGCTGCGGATCTCAAGCAGCAGCTGCGACGAGATGAAGCCCACGCCGATGATGCCCTTGACGCCGGCGGGATTGATGAGATTGGCGAAGCTGTCCTTGAACTGGTCGGTCACGATCACCATCCCCATATCTCTGCGCTCAAGCTCGCTCGTTATTCCGTCGATGATGCGCCCCCAATACATCGAGTCGCGGGTCTGATAGCGGACGTTCGGGACGAGCACGATGACGGTTTCGCGCGCAGCCGTCTGCCCGCCCGCCGCCTCGCTCTTCCGGCTTCCGTTTTTTGGCGCTTTATTCGCGAAATACCCGAGCTGCGTCGCCACGCTCACAATTCGCTCCCGCGTTTCCAGACTAACGCCGGGCTTTCCTGAAAGCGCTTTAGAAACCGCGAACTTCGAAAGGCCGAGATGATCGGCAATTTGCTGCATCGTTACTTTGCCTGCCATGTGAACAGCACATCCTTTTTCTATCATCATTATGTTAGTTTGTTGTTATCATAACATCATAATAATTAGGAAAACAATCGTGATTTTTATCTTTTGCCTTGCGGTAGAGAACTTGCGGTAGTGAATGTGAGGTCGAGCTTGACGCCAGTGGACATGCGGTGGGGCTACGGTGGAAGGACCTGTGGTTAAGCTGTGGAGGAGATGTGTAGGACTCGAGGCTGAGCCTATAGTTGAGGAGTTTCAATGGTGCTCACAGTGAAGGACTTGCGATGAAGCTTAAAGCGGAGAATCTGCGGTGGGGCTTACAATGGAGGGTCTGCAGTGAACATGAGTGTGGAGCTCACAATGGAGGTATTGCGATCGAGCTTACTGCTGAGGACTTGCGATTGAGCCTACAGTGAAGTTTTTGTAGCGGAGCTAAGCAAAATAAAAACGGCGCAGGAATGACTCCCGTGCCGTCTTGTTTCCCGCCGCTATTCGGCGGTAAATGATTGAACGAATCGGCCATTACCAGCCGGATGCTTGGTATTACCGGCTCGTCGCTTGCCGAATAACCGGCAGCAGACCGTCTGCGATCCGCTGAAAGCCCAGATCCGTCGGATGAACGCCGTCCACCATCGCCTCGCCCGGATCGTCGCCGAGCAGATCCGACCCGTCCACGAACACAATATGCCGGTCCCCGGCCTTATTCCGCTCCGCGACAAGCTCCGACTGGAACTTCAGCCTGGCGAGCCGCCCTTCCCGGATCTCCGGCTTGAAGGACTCCGCTCCATGCGGAATCCGCGATACGAGAATGATCGGCACATCCGGATGGGCTTCCCGGTACGTCTTGATGAAGCCCGGCAAGGTATGCCGGTATTCCTCGGTTCCTCCACAGTTCGCTTCATAATCGATAACGAAGCATGCCGGATCCGAAATCTGCGAGGCGAGCATTGCCAGCTCCGGCTCGCCTTTTCCGTTGCCGGAAAAGCCGAGGTTTATAAACTCCAGATGGATATGCCTGCTAAGGATATTCGGATAGGACATGCCGGGCCGTGACGCACACCCGCCCTGGGTGATGGAAGTGCCGTACAGGATCACCTTTTTGCTTGAATCATACGGTTCTGGTGCCCACACCTTCGCACCTGGTTCCAATCCGATCCATAGCTCTCGTACGCCCTGATATAGCGGCATGTTCAACATGAAGGAGCGCTCCTCGGCGTCCTCGCAGGTGAACAGGCTGCTCTCGTATTCTTCCTGACCGGGCTTGAAGCTTGCCGTTCCCGCGTGAATCCAATGCCCGGGGCCTCCGATATAGGCATCCATGCCGCACTCCCCGGTCGGCGGCATATGGTACATGCCGGAGCCTGACGTTAAGCGGACGCGAACCGATACGGTGCGCGAATCGGTTCGGAACCGGATCTGGCCTCCCGAGGTGCAGTTCGACAAAGCATCCACTTCCGGGCGGACCGGTACATCCGGCACCGCCGGCAATCTCCGGTACAGGCGCTCGGCCTGAAACCAGCCGAATCCGGCTACGAGAAACGGGGCCTCCAGCGGGGAATGCCACTGCAGGCGGTCCGAGAGCGGGCTGCCGATGCTCATATTGCGGTCCAATTGATACAGAGGGCTGGATGTTAGCTTCTCGCTATCACTTCCCATGTTGTTTACCCCCTGTCCCAGGCGGTGACCAGCTCTTCTTTGCGTTCCTTCAGCAGCTCTTCCTTATCGTCCCGATAGAACAGATTATAGGTATCGAACGGGATCATCCGCCCGTCAGGATGGACGATGTGAACGCATGATTTTTTGACCGAGCGGACATCGAAGTTATGGGCATCGAGGAACTGCATGATAATGACGCGGAACACATTATCATAGGTAATTTGCTCCGGCACAGCCGCCAAAGGAAGGCAGCAAAGCAGGCTCTTCAAGGACAGCGCCGAGGACTGCGGGGAATGTCCGGTAGAGAGCAGCTCGAACATTTTGCCGCGAATGACCGGATCCTGCTCAAATACGATCGTATTGCTGTCGCCCTCAAGCAGAATGTTCGGATCGATCATGCCTGTCAGAGGCAGCACCTCCCCGCCCAGCTTGAGCGCATAGCCCATCGCCAGGCAATCCGGGTGGCAAGGCACCGGCAGAATGTCGGCCTCCTGGAACACTCCGGACTGATCGATGATCATCCTGCGCACTTCGCTAACCGTAAGCCGATCCGTCGACGGGTCATAGCCTTCCAGACGACCTGCCGCCTGAATCGGCTGAATCGTCACGCCTCGCACCGCCCGCTGCTTCATCCCATACTGGATAATGTCGCCGATCTCGCCGTCATTGAGCCCTTTCTTCAGCGTAACCACGAGCGTAGTGGAGATATTAAATTCATTTAAGCGATCGATGGCCTGCTGGCGGATACGTCTCAGATCGGCCCCTCTCAGCTCCTTCAATACATGGGCTTCAAAGCTGTCGAACTGCAAATAGATCTCGAATCCGGGCATATATTCCGACAACCGCCGGGCAAAATCGGCATCTTGAGCAATACGGATGCCGTTGGTGTTCACCATGATGTGTTTGATAGGACGGCTCTTGCACATATCCAGGATTTCGAAGAAATTCGGGTGCGTCGTCGGTTCCCCGCCGCTGATCTGCACGATATCCGGCTCGCCTTCGTTCTCGACGATCCGGTCGAGCATGAACTCGATCTGTTCAAGCGACCGGTAAGAGGTACGGTGCGGCGATGATTCCGCGAAGCAGATCGGACACTGCAGATTGCAGTGGTCCGTAATCTCGAGGAGGGTCAAGCAGCTGTGCTGCTCATGATCGGGGCATAGACCGCAGTCGTAGGGACAGCCGTAACGTATCGGCGTGTTCCACTTAAGCGGCATTTCGGAGGGCTTAATAAACTTCCGGGTCTGGTGATAGTAATCGACCTCCGTTGAGATCAGCACTTTCTCCGGGCCGTGAACAAGGCAGCGCTTGACCATATAGATCTTGCCGTTCTCCTCAATGATTTTGGCTTCGACTTTACGGTAACAGGTCGTGCAAATGCTATTCGTCAGTTCATGATACAGATAAGGCCGGTTCGGCATAATGTAACGCTCCTTTATCTTGATCAGCTTGGAAGATGGGACTCCGGGATCGATCGGCGAAGCTTGCTCTTGCCGCCGATGAGCCAGGCGTAGTAGATCAGGCCGGCAATGCAGGCCAGCTGGATATTGTTCAGCCCCAGGTAGGGGTGAGGCGTCGGCTTGATCCATTCGACCCCTAAACGGAACAGCAGGTACCCGGCCATGAACCATTGGAACATCCGGCCCGATACATAACCTTCACCGGGGGATTGGCTGCGGCTCTGACGGTACAGCGGGATAAGCAGCAGTGCCAGGACGATCAGAAAAACAATCTCATACAGCTGAGTCGGATGGCGAAGGACTCCATCGCCGAAATCCACGCCCGTCACCCAGGACGTCGCCGTGCCGTACGTATGGTCGTCCAGACCGGTCAGAAAGCAGCCGATCCGTCCCAGCCCCATGCCCAGGATAAGCGGGTATACGAAATCATCGCCGGTAGAATGCTTCCAGCCCACCCAGCGTTTCGTCAGCTCCACCCCGATTAGGCCCCCTAGGAGACCCCCAACAATCGTTTTCCCGCCCCACAGCAAATGGAGCTGGCTCAGCTGCTCCCACGTGGCGGCCGGATCCTCCAGCCAAAACAGCAGCTTGGACCCTATGGCCGCGCCCGCGATCGTCCCTGCCAAAATTTGCAGGCTCATCAGCTTGGACATGCCGCTGGGCCGCCGGGTCCACAAATAGACGCGAAAGCCGATAAAGTAGGCCAGTGCTTCAAACAGCACATGCGGATGAATCCGCCAGGAACCTAGGTATATATAAACGGGAAATTCCATCTGCCCACTCCTTGATTTACAAACTTAACGCATAAGATTCATTGCCTAATAGGAAAACAGCATGGCGCCGCAAATCGCAAGCAGCAGCACCGCCAATCCGCCGAGAATGGCAAGCAGGGACACAATGACGCTCCAAAACGCGCTCTTGGGCCGGGGCGGCGTATGCGGAGCATAGCCGATCTCGCCGCAGCGGTAGCGGCAGCAGCCGGTGTCCAGGTTATAGCAGTCCTTGCAGATCGGTTTCCCGCAGCGCCTGCATTGACCGATGGCCGGCGCTTCAGGATGGTTCATGCAGCGGTAAACGTCCATCCTTTCACCTCACTTGGAATTTCTATCCTTGTATTTTCTTATTGTAACCGCTGCCGGGTCGGTTGGCTACGGTTCGGTATCGGGAGCGTCTGCGAATGCGGACCGGACATAAGGAAAGCAAGCCCTTGGACCAGCATTCTAAAAAGGTCCGAGGGCTTGCCATCCGCTCTTTTCATTGTTATATATCAAAACGGATTCCATGCATGGAATGGAGTGCTAAGGTGCAAGCTGCGCGCTGTTTTTACTTTAAATCCTCCCACCGGGCCCACATCTCCTGCGGGTTCAGCTCGTACACGCCATTGTCCCGGTACATGAAGTGGTGCATGATGAATTCCCGGCGAATCGTCGCAAAGTCCTCATGGAATCCGGCGATGAACTCGTTGATCTCCTTCTCGCTGTACTTTCGTCCATTTTCCAGCATGGATACGATATGCGTCAGCACGATGAGCTTCTTCTTCAGCTGTGCCGGAATGCTCTTCAGCTTCCCGTCTTGTGTGAAGAAGTTCTTGATCACCGATTCCCGCAGCTGCTGATCCGCATCCGGAATGCGCTCGGCTGTATGCTCCGGGTTCACGCGCTGGTAGATTAAATTCTCCGTTGCCGACGCGCTGTTCTTAATGAAATAATGATTGAGCGAAAAATAAATCGTGTTCTTGTCCCGGCGCTCTTTAATGAGGCTCGCTTCCCGCAGCTTGGCGGCATGATGCGTAATCGTTGCCGGCGTAACGCCGAGCTTCTCCGCAAGGACCTGCCCGTTCAATTCCCCTTCGGCGAGCAGGATGAGGATTTTAATCCGCGTTGGATCCGCAAGTGCTTTGTGATAGTTGACCACTTTATCCAGTTGCATTGTCCGGGTCCCTCCAATCCGTTAGTTTAATCATCGTCTAATTTAATATTCATCTAATTAAATATTAAACCAACGGCAGGGAAAAGTAAACCAGCATGGGCACGACGTACGTACACCTCAGCTCGCTTACCATTGGTCTGCTGGAGGTCTACACCATCGGCAGCGTTATCCTGTCAAAATGAAAAGACCATCCCCTTGAATAAGGAATGGACTTTTTGATGGATGCCTCTTATTAGAAAGGCGGCTCACTCCCGCCATCCGGCGCCTTGCACCGACCCCCTCTAGATTACGGGAGCGTCCACCCTGGCCGGGTCGGCGTTCTGGCATCGCTTGCATACCTTCAGCGCCGTGCCGTCCGATTTGTTCGCGGTATAGAGCAGCTTGATGCGCTTCGTGCTGCATACCGGACATGTGCCGCGGCCCCGGGAAGGCGTGTTCCACAGGGCTCGGCCCCGTTTCGTTTTAGCCATGTTTCATATCTCCTTTAGTTTGATATCTCTCTCTTGTTTCAGCGAACCTGTACACGAGCAGCTCCCTTGATGCGTTTATCCCATGTTATGAGAATCCACATCCTTAGGGACACAAGCCGCTATGCATGTTCAACTCCATTATAGAGGCCAGCTTGATGCAAAATATAGGGAATAAACGCCTCTAAACCTTTTTTACATATATCGCTTCGAGGTTCGAGCTTCACCTAATCTTGATATCGAATGTATGCGGCAAGCTTCGGGGATATGGATATCCGGAATTTTGCTGTCCCGCTGTAAATCATGAACATGACAGGCGGGGATGCCTTTGCATCTCCATGATAAAAAACCGAGCGAAACGATGGTTTTCCCACGTCTCACTCGGTTCGTTGTTTCTATAAACCCGACCCGCCTTAATCTTCGTCGTCTTCTTCCTCGATCTTCAAGATTCTTCCTGACTTCGCGAGTACCTCGACTTCGAATAGCCTGTTCTCGGATGTCAGGATAAATACTTCGTATACCAACACGCCGTGCTCCAGCTCCATATCGACATGCACAATTCGCCCCGGAACGCGGGCCAGTGCTATTTCTTGGGCTTGCTGCATTGAAACTCTCTGCCTAGTCATGGGTCCCGGGACATGATAGTAATTTCCGTACATCGATCAATAACTCCCCTCATCATAAGATCCGCTCCTGTACCATATGAAAAAGGCCGGTTGTTGGTGCGTCTTCATCTACCGGATGTCATTTCATTTTCCCTCTACCTTGAGGACTCCTTGCAGCACGGCACGGTGAATTAGCGCCATGATCATGCCTTTCTCTGTACCCATAGCTTCCAGCTCCGCTTATGTGGTAAAGTACACGATGGTAGGATTTAGGACATTATCCGAGGGAGGGACCTAATGCGCAATCACGGAACTGATTTTTATGACAACGACGCTAACTTTGAGAAGTATATGCAGCGCCGGCAATGGCAGGAGAACGCTAACGATACCTTAGAGAAGCCCGTCATTATGGAGCTGCTCGGGGATATTTCGGATCGTCATATACTGGATCTGGGGTGCGGGGATGCGGGATTTGGCGTGGAATTGTTGAAAAAAGGTTGTGCAGCCTACGTGGGAATCGAGGGTTCCCGCAAAATGACGGATGCCTCTACGAGCAACCTAACGGCATACAACAACGGGACCGTTCTGCACATGAGGATGGAGGAATATACGTATCCGCGGGATACCTATAATGTGGTAATCTCCAGACTCGCCATTCATTATCTGCAACATATCGAGAGCGTCTTTCGAGGCATTCATCAGACCCTTAAGCCCGGCGGAAAATTCATCTTCTCCATTGAGCATCCGGTCATTACCTCTACCCTTCAGCCGTCCGGGATCAGAACGAATTGGGTCGTGGACAACTACTTCATCGAGGGGTACCGGGAGCAGCAGTGGCTTGGGGGAACGGTCCATAAATATCATCGCACGGTGGAGGATTATTTTATGGCACTTACGGGAGCAGGCTTTCGCGTAGCGTCTCTTCGCGAGTCGAGGCCGGTTCGGGAGCATTTCCTAACCGAGGAGACGTATGAACGCCGGCGGCGGATTCCGCTGTTTTTGTTCTTGGAGGGGGTTAAGAACGGGTAGGGCTTCATTGCGTTGATGACCACGAAAAGTCTGGCATTAGATGTTCAATCATGTGTTCCAATGAACGACTCAGGACTTCATTCGTCCTATGATAATCCGTGAAATAATAACGGCCGTTTCCTTGGTGATATTCCAGGAAACGGCCGCAATTCAATGCTGTTCAATTCATTCATTTCATATTTATTCATTTCAATGCAATACAATAAAATAAAATGCAATGCGATATAATACATTGCGATACATGTAGTACGATACATGCAATACGATACATAATACGGATACATGCAGCACGGTACATGCAATACGGCACAATGCAATGCAATGCAAAGCAACGTAATCCAATGTAATCCAATGTAATCCATGTAAGTCCGATGATACCAGTATACGCGTTAATCCTTGTACGGATCGAATTCATCTGCACCCGCCATGCAGACGCCGATCGGCTTCAGCACATGCAGTACCTCAATCGTCCCGGCGTGCGCATCCAGAACGTCCTGGAGCTTGCGGTACACAAACGGGCTTTCGTCCGTACCGGCGCCGCGCAGCTCCACGCCAAATTCCTTAACTGCCGACAGCATCTGTGCTGTCGAGATTTGTCCGCCGCTGCGGGTCCGGGTCTTCCAGTTCATTCGGCCGGCCGCCTGCGTCCGGCTCATGATGCGTCCTGCCCCATGTACGGTGCTGTAGCAAGCGTCCCGGTTTTCCTCCGAATCCTTGCCCCGAACGATCACGGATATATCACCCATGCTGCCGCCGATAAACCCGGTCTGCCCCGGTGCCGACGGCGTGGCTCCCTTCCGCACGACAATGGCTTCTCTCCCGTCATGCGTCTCCTTCCAAGCATAATTGTGATGATTATGCACCTCGAAGTCGGCTTCGGCCCCGAGCATCGACAGCACCTGCCCGATGACGTAATCCCGTCCGGCATAGGCGTAACGGCCCACAAGCTTCATCGCCCGATAATACATATCGCCAAGCTCGCTGTCCAGGTCGAACAGCACCGGCGGTTGGTCCATCGATTCCCCCGGGGCATTTGCCAGAAAATCGCGTCCGGCACTCAGATTGAGGAAGCCGCTCGCCGTTTTATGTCCAAAGCCCCGGCTGCCGAAGTGATTGGCGACCCACAGCCGTCCCGTCTCCTGCTCCTCAAACAGATCGACGAAATGGTTGCCGCTGCCGACCGTGCCAAGCTGGCTCCGGGCCAGCGCCAGCAGCTTGTCGTGCTCCTTCTTCCCGATCGAGCGGTACACGTCCCAGTCCGGATCATCAAACAGCTCATGATCGACCCGTGTGTTGTTGACGCGCCCGATCCCGAAGGAAATGCTGCGCGCGATGTCGTCCATTATGCGTCCCAGCACTGGCTTGATGTCCTTCGCATGCAGGTTCGTCCGTACCGCCTTGTTCCCGCAGGCAATATCGTAGCCTACGCCGGAGGGTGAGATCTGGCCGTCGTATACAACGACGCCTCCGATCGGCTGACTGTACCCTTTATGATGGTCGGCCATGAGCAAGGTCCGGATGACATTGCCGGTTTCGGCGCATCTGCGCGCTTGGGCCACCGCGCTTTCATCCGGCTTTCCCCACACCCGTACACCGTCGATGTTTTGATATCCCATTTTCCGTTCACTCCAGTTTCTTAAAAAATGAAAGCCTTCTGTACTAATGCTTCTCCCCAAGGTTACACGTATGATTGCTCGTTAAGCGTATTTTTCTAAGCGTTTTTTAGGGGCCGTCTCCTAAGAGTGACCTGAGGAGTTCTCTTCAAAAGTTCTCCTCATTCTCAAGAGTCCTCCTTAGGAGTTTTTTCCTTGGGAGTTCCTTGGGAGTTCCTTGGGAGGTTCCTTAGGAGTTCTTCCAAGGCGTTTTTCTTGGAGCCAGCCTCAAGCGTTCTTTTCATGACCCCACCTTAAGAGCTCCCATAAACAACTTACTTATGCTTCTCCCTGCGTTGCCTGTTTGTTTGAAATTCCAATCTCCTCCAAAAGGGAGCGAATGCGTTCCCGGACCGATTCATCCGGGTCAACCGCCAACACCTGAACCAGCACTTCGGACAGCCGTGCTTTCCAAGAAGCTACCGTCCATGCCTCCAGCGCGGTAAGCGCCATATGCCGGTTATTCACCACCGGGCTGTTTAGGCCGGCTGCGATCAGCTCAAGGCCGATCCCTTCATGACGGTCCAGGTTCTGAAGGATGCTGCTAAGGCACCGGTGTGCCGCAAATTCCTCGCCGAACCCCATCTCCTCGCCCGGGCCCGAGGCAATCTCCGCGAGCGGCAGCCGCTGCCCGGCGAAGTCGACAAGCTCCCGGATTCGCATGGAATCGTTGGATTTCATCAGCTCCAAATAGTGCGAATCTAGCAGCGGGTTCACCGTAAGCTGAGCAAATAGCTCCTGCCAGATATCAACGCCCAGCCTGCGGGCAGCGGACACCCCGTACCATTGCTCCGTGGGACTTCCGCTCTTGACCGCTCCCATGACGACTTCTTGCCACATCGGCTTCGATAGGATGCGTTCGCAAGTGCCGGCAGCGGCTTGTCTCCGCTCCTCGGTCCATCCCGCGGTTAACCGCTGCACCCAGCCTTCATCCGAAGCGTCCAGATATTCACGGAGCTTCAGAATGACCGTCAGATGCTTCGCCGTCCGCCCCTGCTCCTCCGCGAGCCGCACGTAGTCCGTTACAACCTGCGGGGCGAACTCGTAATCGTCGATATCCTCGGCGGGTCCGCCATGGAGCAGCGCCTGAATGATATCAGTCGCGCCTTCAAACAGCTCGTCATCGACGCGGCTTGCCGAGAGCGCTTCATGAAGCTCGCCGTTCCGTGCGCAAATGCAAGCCAGGTATTCATCCATGATGCTGTTTGGGCAGCCGTAACGAAGCAGCCACGCCCGAATTTCCGGTGTATCGGGCTGCAGCCGTTCGACTGTATGGATTTTTCCCCAGCCATGGACCGTCTGGGCCAATTCAAACAACACGTCATTGCTGTTTTCCATCCCGTTCGTGATCGCTACGGCGGCATACAGTGTAAATTCTTCATGCCTTCCCAGCGTCAGGAGCAGGTCCTTCGCCGCTTCGTTTCGGAACAACCCGAGCACGGCCATGCCGAATTTGACGACATTGCGGTGTGCCCCGCATTCCGCAAACCATTTAGCTTCGTAAAACAGCGGCTCCGGCTCGATGCCGGGAGCTTGCCGAATCTCCTCCAGCACGGCATCGATGCTGCCGCCGATATCCAGCTTCATCAGCTGTTCGTATACGGCCTTACGCTTCAACGCCCCAGGCTTTCTCGTCAGCTTTACCAGCAGGCGGATCAGCTCCCGGACATCCTCCGAAGCGCCGGCTGGTGCCGCATGGTGCCCAAGCGCGCCATCCAATCCTCCGGCCACCCAACGCATTCGGCTTCCCGCCCAGAATTCCTCATCATCCGGCAGGGAGCCGTCCACCGTGCCGCCCTGCTGCCGAATATGATCGTATATAGAGGTCCTCCCCTCCCAAGGCATCCGTTTCGCTTGATTAAACAAAATGACCATCGCACTCATCCTTCTCCCATCCTTCATATACTACCGACCGGAACAGATCGTCAAGCTTCGCATCGATGCCGACTTCGTCCCTTTCGGCCGTCCGCATGTCCTTCGCGATCCGCTCGTATTCGGCTAATTTGGTCTCAATATATTCATTGATCACGGCGATTTTAGGCTCATCTTTCATTTCATCCCCGGCGATTTTGCGGGCGAGCAGCTCCTGAACGGCCGTCTTCAGCCCGCTCCCTTCGGGAATCAATGCATCCGCCAACCGCTGGAACTCCATAGGCGGCATCGCGCCATGCTTCTCGATCCACTCGCAAGCCAGGATCGGACGAAGCACGTAGAAATATTTTTTGATCTTGACGGTATCGCCTTGGAGGTAGGTCCGGTAGTTCCCTCTGGCCATATGCAAGTAATGATGCATGCACGCTCTAGGCGAAAACATCTGCGACGCGTGCTCCCGGATTCGCGAAGCGGCCGAGTAGCATTCCAAATACCGGATTGGCGACTGCAGCCATTCGAGCAGCGGCGGGTTTGATTTGCGGAAGAGACGGAGCGCTTTTTTCAAATCCCACCCGTTGATGTCCAGCCTATCGCTGATCGGTCGTTCAATCACGTCCCGCTTGTCGAATATGGATAAGTACCACTCAACCGGCCGGATATATAGAAAACGCACGTCATAATCGCTGTCCCGGGAAGGAAAGCCCCACGCCCGGCTGCCCGACTCGCACGCATATAGAATCCGGACGCCCTCCTCCCGTTCAATGCGCTTCAGTTCTTCGAGGATCGTTTGCTTGATCTGCGACATGTTGAATTCCTCCTTTGGGGGTCTATTGGTGCGGTCGCATCACTTCGGATGCCGGAAGCGTCATCGTCCACTAAACGTGGGGCCGAAAACCAAAATTGGTGTCTGTCAGCACCCCGCATGCGGATCAATCCTTTGTTCGTCGCCTATCAGCACTCCGCATGCGGATCATGTCTCCAATCTCTGTTGTCCTCTAATTTTTGGAATGATCTTCACAGTTGTTAAAATTAGAGGACAAAGGAGAACGCTAGCGCTTTTCCGACCTGATTCCGCCTGCTCCGTTGAAGCAGGTTTTTGAGAGCTAACTCACGTAGTACAACTCACTCGTGCGCTGGCAGCGCTCGCTCGCGCTCCGAAGGCCCCTTTTAGGGACTTGCTCGCCACTGCCCGGCTCGTTCACGCTCCACAAGTCCCTTTTGAGGACTTGCTCGCCACTGCCCGGCTCGTTCACGCTCCACAAGTCCTTTTTAGGGACTTGCTCGCCACTGCCCGTCTCGTTTGCGCTCCGCAAGTCCCTTTACGGGACTTGTTTGCCTCGGCCGGGCTCGTTCGCGCTACACAAGTCCCTCTTTGGGACTTGTTTGCTCCGGCAGCGCTCGTTCGCGCTCCGCAAGTCCCTTTTCGGGACTTGTTTGCTCCTGGCGCGCTCGTTTGCGCTCCACAAGTCCCTTTTGGGGACTTGCTCGCCACTGTCCGGCTCGTTCACGCTCCACAAGTCCTTTTTAGGGACTCGGTTATCTTTGTTGCCTCTATCTTCGCGCATTCCGGGGGTATTGAACATGGCAAAAGTATTACGAAGCGGCAAATCCGGGTTAAAGTTTTCCGTTTCACCGCTTTTCAACCCCTGATACAATAGAGAGATAGCCTGCTTAACGAACGGAGGTTGACCATGGCCAAGGAAAGCTTTGACAAGGAGATCCAGTTTCTGCGCATGCTTGCACTGACGAGCGGCGCCTACAGCCGGCAGCAGTTCGCCGACCGGCTCGGCATTTCCGTACATACCTTTGATAAAACCATCCGGAAGCTGAAGGACATCGTCAGCACCGTGCACCAGCAGCTGCCCATGGAGCAGGGCGCCGAGCTGGCTGATGCCCTCCGGTTCAGCTACTATGAGTCGGCCGATCCGGTACTGCTGTTCCTGTTCCGCGCCAAGTCGGTCAAGGAATCCGAGGGACTCCGGATTTCTTTGCTCCTCAGCGCCATGCGTGATGAGACCTTAACGGTCTCGGAGCTGCTGGACGCCTGCTGCGGCGGAACCCCGGACGGCGTTCCCTACCCGGATGAAAAAACCGTCCGCTCCGATCTGAAATATCTCGAGGAGGTCGGCGTCATTTGCAGGGAGCCCGGTCCCCGGCCTTACCGGTACCGGATCCGCGGCGAGCTGGTCCATGAGCTGTCCGAAGAGGAGCTCCTGGACCTCTATGACTTCGTTGATATCATGGCAAATACGCAGGTGCCATCCGTGCCGGGATACCTGCTCCGCGACGGGCTTAAAAAGCAGCTTCAGCGAAGCGAAGCCATGCCGTTTACCGAAACCTTTTTATACAAGTATCACTATCATTCCCGCATCTTAGACGAAGCGCATCTGTTCACCCTCCTTAAGGCCATCCGTAATCGGCACAAGGTACGCTTTCTGTACTTTTCGCCGAAAACGGAGCTCAGCTATGCGTCTAAAAATACAAACCCGCTGTTCGAGCGGGAATCCAAGGGCAGATGGGAAAAGGTGCTTCCGTTGAAGGTCGTCTACGACCACCAGTACGGCAGATGGTATCTGCTCGCTAATGGCCGGGAAGGCATTCGCAAATATCGAATGGAGGGCATGACTCAAATTGAGGAAGACGCGGCGGTTGACGAGGCATGGTTCGAGGCGAAAATGCAGGAGCTGGAGGAGCGTATCCGGCACAGCTGGCTGATCGATACCGGCCGTCCGGTGACGGTTCGGGCCCGATTTTTCCACCCCGGGGTCTCCGGGCCGAGCTTCGTGAAGGAACGCGTACTGCTGCAAGGACAATGGGGAGAGATCATCGAAGAAGACGAGGTCTCCTTCATATACGAAATTACCGTGAACGGCACAACCGAGATCAAGCCTTGGCTGCGGAGCTTCGGCTCTGCCTGCGAAATTCTGGAGCCGCTGACGCTCCGCCAGGAAATGATCGACGAATGGAAGGAGATCCAGGCTGCCTATGAATCCGTTTGAAAAAATTTTTAACTACCAGATCCTATCCCGTCTCGAGGACTCGGGCACGTTCATGGTGACCTCGCAGGAGCGCAGCTGGCTGAAAACGATGCTGGACCATCCGGCTGCAGCGGATGCCTTCTCCCCTGCCACGCTGGAGAAGCTGCGGGCGATCCTGGAACCCGATGCGGGAATGGAAACCCCGGAGCATCTGCTGGAAAAAGCGAAGGCCGCTGGCAAACCGGTCGTCCACCCGCTGCTGCGGCCATTGCGCCGAGCGATCATGCGCAAGCGCGCGATCAACATCTCCTACGCGATCAAGGGCGGGCGTACCCATAAGGACCAGCCTGGGCTGCCTTATAAGCTGGAGTTCTCCATGGTCAAGCAGGAGTGGTACCTGCTCTGGTATCACCGGAAGAACCGCTCGCTGCTCCGCACCCGGCTGTACAGCATCCTGTCGGTGTCCGAGGAACCGATCGCCGAATCCGATGCGGACCGCATCCTGGAGAGGATTCCGCAACTGCTCGATGCAAGGCGGACGGAAGCCGTCATTGACGTCGTCCCCCGGTATAACGGGGAGCTGTCCCGAATTCTGTACGCTCTCTCCTGCTTCGATAAGGAAGTAACGTATGACGAAGGGCAGGATACCTACAGTGTCCGGCTCTTGGTGCCCGGTGACGAGCAGGAGTATCTGCTATCCAAGCTCCGCTTTCTCGGCCGGCGGGTGCGCATCCGGGAGGGTGCCTATTTACGGCGGCGGATGCTGGAGTCATCCACGAAGGCGCTGGAACGGTACGGCATCGTCTCGGCCTGTAAGGAAGAAGTGCCAAAGGGATAGGAAATTATGTTAGTGAGGTGAATACATGAGGAGCAAACGGTATTTCGTTAATGTATTTGGTAAGATTTTCGCGATGCTGTTGTTGGTTATGGCCCTTGGCTGCTCGGGAACCAGCAAGCAGGATGTGCTAGATTTTCTATCATCCGATTCGAAAGATCAATATAAAATCCATTTATTCTATGAAACTTACTCGGGTCTCGACATGCAGCTTCTTGAATTCATGAACTCCAGCGATGTTCTCTTGAAAGTGATTCAAGGCATTCAGGTATATGATCTCGAGACCCCGACAAACCGAGACATCGCCGACAAAATCGGCCTCGATCGATTTCCTGCGATCATGGTAACGAACGATAAGGAAGTGGTGCTGAAAACTCAGGAGCTGGAGGACATACGAAGCTTTTATTGTTCAGTAACACCAATCCATTGCTCCTATTTAAAGCTTGGATCTTCTTTTCCTAAACAGCATGACTGCGGCTCCGATGATGGCGAATCCGGCAAAAATAACAGCTCCCACAGTATAATATTTCCCATGTGCATGTGTAGAATCAGACGGAAACAGCCTTCCCCCCGCTGAACCAGGAGGGAGCTTCCGGCTTGCTTGATATTGCTGAATCAGTTGATTTCCAAGCGAACGGATATCGATTTCCTGTGCAGTACTCAGTTGGTGTTCACCTGCTTTTTGTATATATTTCTCATTTTGACTAATCCCCAACAGACCAAAGGCTTGATCGTAGATCAGCTTGGTATCCGGAACGGCTGCTGATTGTTGACGGGTATCGACTATCGCCTGAACCGGGCTGATTCCACTCGAAAGCTTGAAGATGCTCCAAGCCCCATTTTCTTTGGTAACGTCTACGTTCCCAACAGGTTTTCCGTTCTCCTCCATAACAAATAAATACCCGCCGTGTTCAAAAATATCATCGTCTGTGTGCTCCCCGTCTGCACTCGAAGACTTCAGAAATTCGGATGAGACGATGTAGTAAGGCTGCCCTTCACCAAGCTGTACATCCTCCGTGTCGGTGATCCCATAATCATCCTTAACCGGACGTAAAGAGCCTGATGTGTAAGTCATAAACTCAGGGTTTACCAGTTCCCGGATTTGCTCAACGGGAGCTACGGATGCCTCAGCCGGACTGATCATAAACAGCGAAAAGATCATCAATAGGACGAAACCAAGCTTCTTTTTCACAGGCAACATCATCCCTCCCCACTTATTCACCGAGAAGCGTCAACATAGAGGCAAATCTGATCGGCTGCTGATTCTATATTAGTACCTCAAGTATATAAAAAGAAACGATATCGCCAATAATATCGCTTCTTTATTTCATCCAGGAGATCCGTCGAAAGCGAAATGTTCCTTATACAATGCGAGGCAGCGACATCTTTTTAAATGTGAATTTCTTTAATCACCTTCGCAGGATTGCCGCCGACAATCATGTTGTCCGGAACATCTTTGGTCACCACGGCTCCTGATGCGATAACCACATTATTGCCAATCGTAACACCCGGATTAATGACGGCGCGTCCGCCAACCCATACATTGTTGCCGATCATAACCGGCTTCCCGTATTCCGGTCCCTTTATCCGTTCATACGGATCCACCGGATGCGTAGCCGTGTAGATGTGAACGCCAGGTCCGAACATACAGTTATCGCCAATCCGTACCTCGCATACATCCAGAATAGTGCAGTCAAAGTTGGCGAAGAAATTTTCACCGACATGAATGTTGTAGCCATAATCGAATCGGATGTTCGGCTCCATCTTCAGGTTATTCCCGGTCGATCCCAGCAGCTCTTTAAGAATCCGCACCCGCAGATTCTCGTCGGCTTCAGTGGTTTGGTTATACATGCGCGTCATCCGTCTGGCATAGGCCTGCTCACGCACCAATTCAGGGTCCCAAGCCTTGTATAGCTCTCCATCGAGCATTTTTTGCTTTTCTGTTTTCATGTGGTACTCCCAATCCTCTCTCATATCAGGTATTTGTTCCGAAATGGTTAGCGTCCGGCGAATATGGCCGAAGAACCCGGGATATCAGCGGTTAATTGCCTACAATCGTTTCTCCACCAGCTGAAGCGAATAGGCCAGGCTTTCGAGGGTCATTGTGATCAGTCCGTACATATAATCCTCCTCCGGATGCTCGAGCAGGGTCAGCTGCGGCATATGCATCTCCGGAATCGATTTCAGGCATTCCTGTTCGTGAAAACAAAAGCCGCCCCATCACCGGCGACTTTCTTATGTATCCATTACCCGGCAGATCTCCAAGGACTTTCCTGCGGAACAGCTAGGAGATGGCAAAATAGCATTTTCAATAGTCTATCTGTCTTTCTACATTCATCATTTCATTCATACAAACGGTACATGGACAGCTCGCTGCTCATAGGTACGGTCATCGCGAAAGCTTCCTTCACATCCCGGCCCTGCTGAATGATCTCATAGAACAGCCGGAGCACGAACATTAGCGCATCGTTGCCGTCCGGATAGTCATCCGGTCCGATGAACATGTTACAGCCACTGGCAAGAAAGGCTTCGGCCAGCGCCGGATCTCCCAGCGTGCAGCCATTCGCGATCACCGTCTTTCCGTCCAGCCTCGCAAATCGCCGGATCTCGTCCGGCCCGAAATCTCCTCTCGGTTCGTTCGGCTCATATACGTCATCGCCGAGCTCCGGCATGATTAGACGGCCTTCATCCCCGTGAAAGCTCAGCAGAATCATATCGGTGCCTTCATATAAATCATCGCCGGACAAGACGTCGATCAGGTCATTCGGCCTGCCGATCCAGTAGGTAAAGACGCGTACCCCAAAATACTCCAATGCCGCTCGCACGGCCTGGGCCTCCATATCACTATCCGGTCCGCATACCAGCGCGACCTGCATGACAGGCTTACTCATTTTCTACATTCCCCCTGTTAACCTAACGATATTTTTGAGCGCAGTGCCCTTATATATTTGGAATCTGCCAATCGATCTCCGGCAGACCCGCCTCACGCAAGAAGCGGTTGGTCCGGGAGAACGGACGGCTTCCGAAAAAACCGCGCATTGCCGAATACGGACTCGGATGCGGTGACCGGATCAGATGATGTTTCGGGTTCGTAATCAGCTCCGCCTTCCGTTGGGCATGGCTCCCCCACAGCAGGAAGACGACCGGCTCCTCCTTCCGATTCAGCGTCTGGATCACCTGATCCGTGAAGGTTTCCCATCCCATCTCCTTGTGCGAATTGGGCGTGCGCGCTCGAACCGTCAGCACCGTGTTCAGCAGGAGCACTCCCTGCTTGGCCCAAGGAACAAGATAACCGTTGTTCGGAATTTCGCAGTTCAGATCATCGTGCAGCTCCTGAAAAATGTTCTGCAGCGACGGCGGCGGCGTCACCCCCGGTTTGACCGAGAAGCTAAGCCCATGGGCCTGCCCGGGTCCGTGATATGGGTCCTGCCCCAGAATGACCACCTTCGTATCGGCAAACGACGTATAATGCAACGCGTTAAAAATATCGTACATATCCGGATAAATCCGTCTCGTCTTATACTCTTCCGCAAGAAATTTGCGCAGCTTCAAATAATAGGGCTTCTCAAACTCCGGCGCCAAATAGTCGGCCCAGTCATTTTTCAATATCGCCACTGTGTATCACCTCGGTTAAACAATGGATGTTGAGTAAGGGGCTTGTCCTAAATTATCCATTTCATGAATATGTCGTATGCGCTTTATAGAACAGTTGAAGGTGCATGCTCCCATTCCTTACTGAATTCCATGCCAAAGTTTCTTACGGACTCCTCATGGACGGTCAGCGTAAAATCCTGATCCGATCCAAAAAATCTTAACCTGTAGCAACCTTCTGGTCCTGTCTCCTCCCAGTCCAGCTGATATAGATGTTTTTCGAACGACATGAACAATCCTTTCGAAGGCATGCTGTGCGGGGGTTCAACGGGAAAGCGTGAAGTGACCTTGATATAGTTCCTGATCGTAATATTGGTCCAGCCAAACTCCAGGTCATATACAAGCTGCCCCGCCTTGCAAAACTTGAACTGAAGCCTACATCCCTCATCCTCACCAGGTATCCGGGATATGAACCTAAATTCAACCCATGTCCCCGGCTCGCGCATATCCTGAAGCACCGCCAAAGGATGACCCCCTTTTGCCAGGCATACTCTATCATTCGTTAACGATCTATCACGATGAGCAGCTGTTCTCCTTCATCAACGCCGCCCTTCTAATGCTCTCTTTCGTCCAAGGCGGCGCCTGCGGGTGATTCATAATAGCCTCGTAATCCAGCCAATGCACCGCTTCGACCTCGTCCGGACTTTTGCAATAGGCCGTTCCCTCTTCGTATTCACACAGGAAAACCACGTTAATGACATGACTTCCATCGTCGGTTACAAAGGAAGAGCTGTATACGAATGCAGCCTCATCTTTAACCCGGATTCCGACCTCTTCGAACAATTCGCGCCTTACCGTTCGCTCAAGAATCTCCTGCGAATGCCCTTCCGCATCGACTTTGCCTCCTACAAGCGAGAGAGTCCCCCCGGCATGCTCCTCCTTCATGCTGCGAGTAATCAGGAGCCATTGCTTGTCCCTATATACAGCGCCTTCCACGTTGACGATGAACATCGAATCGCCCTCCTCTTCTCCATAACTTTAACATGATTTTCCTGTTGGTGGAACGGAAGCAGACATTGGAGAATTCACGTCTGCACGGCAGCTATAAATTTGCGTTTAGACTTGCTGGTCCATGTTCCAAATCGGTTTGCAGGGGGCCAGCCCAGGCCGACTTTTATTATTCGCAATATGCAAAAAGCTTTCGAGGCATTTTTTCAAGCAAGCTTCCCGGTCAAGGACCTTATGTAAGTTCGTCAGCTAATCAAAAGATTACTAATCTTTCATAAAAGAAATACATTGTATCAACTTTCCAGTCCAGAGAATCTACTATAATAAGTCCGGAATTGGATTTCTACTTATTCCAAATATAACAAATCGGAGCAGAAGGGATGAAATAATGAAGAAACTAAGATTTACAATCTTAACCGCACTATGTCTTCTCGCAGGTTGCAATCAAGCATCTGACGTCCCCGCAATGAATTCAACACTTTATGAATCCGATATCCATGGGTTGAACACAGACACCAATGAAGCTCAGCAATATACCTTAAGTTTTGAAATTGCTGACATAGAGAAGCCGCTAATGGAACTAACTGCAAAGCAACTAACCAATAGCATACTTACACAAAAGATCGGTGACTACACCGTGTATTTTTATCATAAAAATCGAGATCATGGAGAGGTTAACGCAGCTATACAGCTGGGAACAAATCGATTCGAGATCGGTCAGGTTGGCTACTCTGCACAAAATACTGAACTGTTTACAGTTAGACAAGTAGATGCGTTCGGCAAAAACTATATAAAAGTCAATGGCGTATGCGGAGCAAACTGTCCGATTAGCGACTACATTGATGTAAATACGAATTCTCCAAAAGTCATGCGAATTGAAGCACATACCGTGGAAGCTGACGTTGACAAGGATGGCATCAAGGAAATTGTCGCTACCGTTGGTACGATTGCTCAAACTTCAATTTACAAACTAGAGCCTTCTCATACTGTTGTAACAAACCTAAATGAAACGCTGGGAGTTCAGGAAGTAACTTATGACAATGAAGCCAATACATTTGTAGTGGGTACTACGAATTGGATTGTAAAAGGTGGGAAACTACATGAAATTGTTCGATAATGATATCCGAACACGATCCCAATCGAAATGCCAGAAATAAAATTATCCATAATCCAACCCAAGATGACGCCTATGAAAAGCCCATAGCTAGTCCCCAGTACGACCGTTTGTCCTTGCTCATTGCCTTTCCCACTACATCCCGCATCATTTCCTGTATATACGCTGGAATATTGCTATTGTTCCAAAATTGTTAGGATGCATCATCGTTAGTCTCCCATTCAAACGAAACTAAATAACCAGTCACCGAATAATTTACGGCGACTGGCTGCTTAAACTTGCAAGGCGTTTTGATCCCTGTCTCACAAACGGGGGTCATTCTCAACAAAGTGAGACAGGGTGCTTTCTATTAGGGGGATTGTCAGAAATGCCGGGAATGCCCGTATACATCGTTCGCACGATGCGTGGTTTGGAGTATGCCCGGATGGCTGTCGCCTATGAAATCATCCCCCATACGTTATTTCTGCTTACGAGGATCTGCCCGTCTTGCTTCCCTTTTTGAATCCATCGGACTTGCGCTTACGGGCTTGGCCATCCTTAGGGTTCAGAGCAGCTTCCGACTTCAGCTTACGTGCCATCTCTAAATACGGATTATTAACTGCCTCCGCTTTCGGCTTACGTGGCGAATTCGTGCTCGAATCGCGAGCCGCGTCTGATTTCGGTTTACGAGCCTTGTCGGTCTTTGGCTTGCGAGTGGTATCAGCTTTCGGTTTAGCAGGTCTGACTGCTGCCGACTTAGCTTGGCCGGGCTTGGCCGAGCCCGATTTCGGGGATTGGTCTACCTTGGCGGCTCTTAATGAGCCGGACATCGGATAGGCATGATCCTTCACTTCCGGAATGGACTTTCCGATTAACTTCTCTATATCCCGGAGCAAAGGCACCTCGTCCACTTCACAGAACGAAATTGCCGTTCCACTCAGCCCCGCGCGCCCTGTTCGGCCAATCCGGTGAACATACGTTTCGGGGATATTCGGGAGGTTGAAGTTAATGACATGTGACAGCTCGTCGATATCAATGCCTCGCGCGGCGATATCCGTTGCCACCAATACCCGCGTCTCGCCGCTTTTGAAATTATTAAGTGCGTTCTGACGGCTGGTTTGCGATTTGTCGCCGTGAATGGCCTGAGCCGTAATATTCACCTTGTTCAGACCGCGCGCAACCCGGTCAGCTCCGCGTTTCGTACGGGTAAAGACCAATGCGGATGCAATCGATGGATCCTTCAGCAGCTCGTTCAATTGCTTCTGCTTACTCCCCGTTTCCAGCAGGTACACGGATTGCACGATACGCTCGGCCGTAGAGGAAACCGGGGTAATCTCTACTTTCACGGGATTATGCAGTAGTGTTTTGACCAGCTGGGTGATTTCTGAAGGCATCGTTGCCGAGAAGAAGAGCGTTTGTTTTTTGCTCGGCATTTTGGCGATGATCCGCTTCACGTCATGAATAAAGCCCATATCCAGCATACGGTCAGCTTCATCCAGCACCAAAATCTCCACATGCTGCAGATCGACGTGCTTCTGATTTATGAGATCGATAAGTCTGCCCGGGGTGGCGATGAGAATGTCCGCTCCTTGCTGAAGGGCCCGCTCCTGCGTTTTTTGCGAAACGCCACCGACAATTGCGGTCGAACGCAGCTTCGTAAACTGGCTATAAGCTTTGACGTTATCCGAAATTTGCAGGGCAAGCTCGCGAGTCGGCGACAACACCAGCGCGCGAATGCGGCGTCCCATACCTGGTTTAGGAGGCTGTTCGTTTAACAGCTGGATCATCGGTACCGAAAAAGCAGCGGTCTTCCCTGTCCCGGTTTGGGCACAGCCAAGCAAATCTCTGCCGGCTAACACAGCCGGGATGGCCTGAGCCTGAATAGGCGTCGGCGTCTTGTAATTCTCCTTGGCCAGCGCCTTGAGAATGATCGGGGATATATTTAAATCTTGAAATGTCATGGGGTCTCCTTTATGGTGAATACCTGAAATTTAAGTCATAACACATAACGATACCACAGATCGGCATGAAAAAAGAAGCGGAATTTATCTCCGCCTCTTGAAGTCCGGCTATGCTGTTGGCGATCCCCGAACTGTTGATATAGCTTTTACCTAACCTTAATGATCCTCCAGCATTGCTTTCACATGATCAAGCGAAATCTTGACACTCTCATAGCCATCGATCTTGATGCGATCCTGCTCAACAACGACCCACTTGTAACCCAAGGACTTGGCCTTTTCGATAATGCCTTTCAGATCAAGGATGCCCGTTCCTACCTCGGTCATCTCTTTACCTTCTTTATTTACCATGTCCTTCACGTGAACGGTCTTGCAGCGGGAACCGAAGTGTTCCATAACCCCCACCGGCTCACGGTCAGCATGCGTCGTCCAGAACATATCGATTTCAAAGCCCAGCTCTGCTTCCGTTGTTGCTTCTCGCAGCATCTCCAATATCGGCTTGTCTCCGAACTCATTCGTAAACTCATGGTAATGGTTATGATATAGAAGATCCATGCCGGCAGCCTTGATTTTCGGACCCATCTCTTTCACAATATCGACCAGGCTATGTACGTCTTCCATCGATTCAATCTTATAGTACGGGATCACGATATAGGACGAGCCGATCACTTGATTGTAAGCAATAACCTCGTCCAGATGATCCATCAGCTCCTCCACTCGGGTATGGCTGCCCATGGCTTCCAGTCCTGACTTCTCGAGCATCGCCTTCATCGCTTCTGCCGAAATATCGGCAAATCCTACGAATTCAACGCCGTCATAGCCGGCCTCCCTTACCTTTCCAAGCTTCGCAGCGAAATCCTCCTGATCGTAATCCCTCAAAGTATACAACTGTAACGCAACCTTCAGATTTGTCATGCGGGCTCGTCATCATGTTAGCGCTTTCGATGATCCTTGCCGCTTGCGGAGGCAAAGATTCCGGTTCCGGCGCCAAGAACGATTCTGGACCTGTCGCTGAAGGAGATTTGAAAGAAAAGGAGCTCGTAAAGCTTAACGTTGTCATAATGGGCAATAACAAGAAAGATACCGCCGAGGTCGTGGAGGCAGTTAACCAAATCACAAGAGAAAAGCTAAACGTCGAGATGGACCTCACGTATATACAAAACGATCCTGTTATGGATCGTTTTTTTAATTACAATATGCTGATGCCTTAGCGCGCAGCCCCGATCAATCGCTTTTATATGCAGTCAGATTACGCCCCAAATCTCTGCCGATACCCGCATTTTCGGCATAGCTCCTCGACGGCTTCCCGGCGCGAAAATCCATCCACAAGGTTGTTGGCCCGCTCCCCGTCAACGATATCCGAGAACGACGTTCGGTGGATATTACCCAAATTAATGACGCCTTCCCCGTCCAGACAGCACGGCACGACCGTCCCGTCCACGAGAATGGCGGCCTGGCTGCGAAGCGCATGACAGAAGCCTTTGCCGTCATCCTCAGGTGCCGACAGGCTTGGCCATTGGAATTCGTAGTCCTGGTTCAGGTAGACGTTCTCGGCCACCTTCACGCCACCGCCGGGCTCCACCTTTTCCTCGATGCGGTAGTCGAGATTAAATTCCTTCTCCAAAATTTCAAGCGTCTGGCGGTTTCGCTGCTTCTCCAGGTTCGTTTGGTTGTCCTGCGTCAAATTCCACAAGCGGAAGGAGAAGATCACATTATGCTCCTTGGCATCCCGTACGAAAGAGAGAATGTCCCGCAAATATCCCTCACGGTCCGTGGAGCCGACATGGCCGTCAAAGCTGTGGAGCGAGAAGTTCATCTGCCTTAAGGCCGGCTTGCCCAGCAGCTTATGCCGGTTCTTGGCGATCAGCGTGCCGTTGGTCGTGATGTTGACCTTGAACCCTTTTTCATGGCTAACATCCAGCAGCTGATCGATCTTCGGATGAAGCAGGGGCTCCCCCTTCACATGCAGATAAATGTAACTCGTATGCGGCTTGATCTCGTCCAATCTTCTCGCGAAGTCCTCCACCTTAATAAAGTTGGCCTTACGCTCCGTAGGCGGGCAGAACGTGCAGGCCAGATTGCAAATACTCGTAATTTCTATGTAAACCTTCTTAAATTTCTTCAAGATCTTATCCCCTATCCAGATGTTTATGATCGCATGATGATGATCTGCTAGTTTGCTAGCTATCAATCATCCACATCGTACCATAGGCTGGCATTTACAGCTACAACTACAGCTACAGCTGTAAATATTAATCTGATGCCATTCTGTATAAAGTAAAAAGAAGAGGGGGCCCCCTCTTCTCTCATTTTGCTCGAATTAACGTTCACCGTATATATTGGAATGCGCCACTTATCAGTATCAAACATACTCAGCAAGCTCTTCAAGTGTCATGAATCTTAGCGTGACGGAATTTCCCGTGGGGCCTCGTTTGGCTGCAGCTTATAACCCTCCTTGGCAGGTCGAGCTTCTGTTGAAGGAGCAACAACTTGGTTCCCTTCACTTACGACCGCCTCCGAAGGAGCTGCTTCTTTAGGAGGAGCTACAACCTGGCTTCCTTCATTCTGAACGCCGGCTTCCGCCGGGGCAGCTTCTGTTGGATAGGTTACAACCTGGTTCCCTGTTTTCTCAACGACAGCTCCCCTAGGAGCAGCTTCTATTGGAGCAGCTACAACATCGCTTCCTCTATTTTCGACAATGACCGCCATAGGGGCAGCTTCTTTGGGAAGAGTTACAACATGATTTCCTTCATTCTCAACGACGACTTCTCTAGGGGCAGGGGCAGCTTCTTTGGGATAAGTTACAACTTGGTTCCCTTCATTGCCAGCTACGGCTTCAGAAGGCGCCGCTTTAGGGGCCGCTTCGCTTGGTTTAGCTTCCGGCCGGCTTTCCTCATTGCCAACGACTTTGGGCGAATTGCCAGACGCCCATGCCGCTGCGGATGTGCTAATTGCACCCACTAAAAACAACGCTGTTATGGTGAGATACACTGTTTTCTTTTTAGGCTTCTTTACATTAAGCATCATCATCAATCTCCTTTTCAATTGTTTGCCGTCACCGGATAAGGAGGCACAAAATTGCACGGGCAAATTCCTTGATCCTGCCATGACGCTTAAGATCGTCTCCCCATAGCGTTTTCGCTGGGCATGAGACATCTCTTTTACGACTTCTTCATCACAGGACAGCTCGCTCCAAAGATGAATATCCTTGCGAAGGATGTGCACCAAGGGATTAAACCAGTGCAAGGCGCTTGCTCCGAGCGTGAACGCTTTGATCCATAGATCCTTCCGTTTCAGATGGACCAACTCATGACGAATCACCATGTCCAGGTTAACGGTATTCTCTATAGGGAGATAAATGGTTGGTCTCCATAGGCCGACGAGAACGGGACTCCGAACGATGGGGCTGTAGGCAAGCCTGACGCTGCTTTTCACGCCAAGGGCTTCCCTGACGAAAGCGAGCTGTTTGGCTGCTTCGCTGCTTTCCGGAGCGATCGTACGGGTTGGTTCTAGTTTCATTAAAAATCTGCGATAACAATACATCTGCCATGCAGCAAAAGCTATAGCGCCGAATGCCCATAAGACAATAAGTACAACGGCCGCGGTTGCTGACAGGGTCAGTTCCGGGACAAGCAGCTTCGGATGAACTGCCGAATATGGACCAGGCAGCGCATGCTGCACAGTTGAAGACAGCTCGTTCGCGGTGGGAGCGGTTGCTGTTGCATTGAATGTAAACAACGGCGAGATCCACTGAATGCCAAGGGCTACGGGTACAAGATAAAAGCCTACCGCCATTTTGCTCATTCCATAGCGCCACTTTGCAGGAAAGGCATTGGCGGATACGGTCCGCAGCAATAGTATGCAGGCTACGACGGCACTTCCAGCAACGGTAAGGGTAAACAGCATTTGGAGAATCGTATTCATCATGCCCCCTACTTTTCCGAGAACCATTGCTTCAGCTCTGCGATATCTTCATCTGAAAGCTTATCGCCGTCATACAAAGCTGAAATTAGATTTTTAACCGAGCCTTGATATAAT
The DNA here is from genome assembly GCF_017873605.1 of Paenibacillus lactis. GTDB lineage: Bacteria > Bacillota > Bacilli > Paenibacillales > Paenibacillaceae > Paenibacillus_AQ > Paenibacillus_AQ lactis. Next base: position 72,565 of record NZ_JAGGKI010000014.1, on the reverse strand, counting down.
CCGTCCAGAACATGCTGCGTTTCCATGAGCTTATAATCTTCAGGCGAAATGCGAGGCGTATATTTATTCGTCCGTCCATGCCTCGTAGCCGTTAGTGCCCCTTTGTCCACCAAGCGCGATAAGAAGGTGGAAATGGTCTGCGCCTTCCATTCCTTCCCTCTCTCGGCGAACAGTGCAAGTAGTTCGGTGGATGTGACAGGCGGAGTACACTCCCAAATCACCTCCATGAGCTCCATCTCAGTATCCGATAATTTTTGAACCTGGTTCACGGTGAACACCTCTTTACGTCGTTATGCGTCCATAACGAGTTTAATCACTACACTGTGTAGTGATTATAACCTACTACATCATGTAGTGATATGTCAAGCGAAGGGAGTGAATGTACGACTTCATCGAACTTATGCGTACATCGAGCTTATACGTACATCGAGCTTATACGTACATCGAGCTTATATGTAAAATTAAAGAACCGCGCGGGAGCGCGGTTCTTTCTACAATACAGCTTAAATGATCAAGAGCGCCGACATTCCTCGGTCTCTTCTTATTTTTTCACTCGTACAGATGGCTGGTTTAACGCCGCTCTGTATCTTGATTCTTGCCGTTATCGTCTGCTGCCTCGCCTGCTTTGTTCCCCAATGCTGCACCAGCGATACCACCCGCAATGGTGCCGATTGGACCTAGAACGGAGCCTACAACAGCACCTGCAACGCCACCGCCAGCGGTGCCCAAAGCTTCTCCAGCGTTAACATCCATCTTGGTTGTGTCGCGGTTAGAATCAACCTTTGAATTACGATCGTTTTTGTTAGCCATCATAGCTCACTCCCTCGAAAAATGGTGACAGGAACAGCTTTCTTGCCAGACCCGTTCCAAAGCCTATCTTGCCCTAACCGTGGAGAAAGAATTCTTACAATTGTTCCTGCCCGGATTCCTCTCCACTCCAAAATAGGTTGCGTATTTTAGACGATGTTTGCGGATTATGGGATTATGTAAACGCTATCACCCCTGCTACAATGAACATGTAATTACGAAATGAACTATGTTCAAGGGGGATCAATCATGAAAAAGCTGTCGATTTTACTATTAACCTGCGTGCTCATTATAGGAGCGCTAAGCGGTTGCGCCAGCGGCGAGTCCGACTCCGGTTCGTCGAATAAGCTCGTCATCTACAGCCCGAATAGCGAGGAGATCATCAAAACGATCATTCCGATGTTCGAGAAGGAAACCGGGATTACGGTTGAGCTTGTCACGGCCGGTACGGGCGAAATTATTAAACGCTTACAGTCGGAAAAACAAAACCCTTACGCTGATGTGATGTTCGGCGGTTCGATGGCCGGCTTCCGTGAAAATGCCGCGCTGTGGGAGCCTTACGTCTCTCCCGAAGACAAAAATTTGATCGAAGGCCACCGCAATAAAACAGGCTTCGCCACTCCTTATATCTCGGATGGCAGCGTGCTGCTCGTCAACAAAAACCTCATCGGCGACATCAAAATCGAAGGCTATGCGGATTTGCTGAACCCGCAGCTCAAAGGGAAGATCGCTTCCGCCGACCCGGCAAGCTCCAGCTCCGCTTTCGCCCAGCTAACCAATATGCTGAAGGCGATGGGCGGCGATTATGAGAGCGAGCAAGGCTGGAGCTATGTAGCCCAGCTGATCGAGAACCTCGACGGCAAAATCGCCAGCGGCTCCGGCGCGGTGCACAAAAGCGTGGCAGACGGTGAATATGTCGTCGGCCTGACTTACGAAGACCCTTCCAGCACCTATGTGAAGAACGGGGCTCCGGTCGAAATCGTGTATCCGAAAGAAGGCGCGGTGTTCCTCGACGCGGGCTCGGCGATTGTCAAAGACGCTCCGCATATGGACAATGCCAAGAAGTTCATCGACTTCATTCTCTCTAAAGAAGCACAAGATGCATTCGGCACCCAATTAACGAACCGTCCGCTTCGCCAAGATACGAAGCTCGGCGACCATATGAAGCCTTATGAGGAGATCTACATGATTGAGGAAGACACAGACTATGTAAGTGAGCATAAATCCGAAATCGTTGAGCGCTATGTCGATTTGTTCACTAGCGTTAAATAAATTATAGAATCAGGTGACAACCATGAGCGTGACCATAACCATTCAAGATTTAGTTAAAAAATACGGCGACACGACCGTCATTCCCGAGCTGTCCCTGGAGATCAAGCAGGGTGAATTCTTCACCCTGCTCGGGCCTTCGGGATGCGGCAAGACGACGCTGCTGCGCATGATCGCCGGCTTTAACAGCATTGAAGGCGGAACCATTCACTTTAACGAGCGCGTTATTAACCAGGTGGAGCCGGGCAAGCGGAATATCGGGATGGTTTTCCAAAGCTATGCGATCTTCCCCCACCTGACCGTCAAAGGTAACATTGCGTTCGGACTGGAGAATCGGAAATTATCCAAGGCGGAGATTAACGCCAAGGTCGACGACATCTTGAAGGTCGTTCAGATCGAGCCCTATAAGGACCGCATGCCGAAGAACCTGTCGGGCGGTCAGCAGCAGCGCGTAGCGCTAGCAAGAGCGATTGTGATCCGGCCGGATGTCCTGCTGATGGACGAACCTCTCTCCAACCTCGACGCCAAGCTTCGCGTCGACATGCGTAACGCAATTAAAGACATTCAAAGAGAAGTCGGAATCACCACCGTCTACGTTACGCATGATCAGGAGGAAGCCATGGCGGTATCCGACCGCATTGCGGTCATGAAATCCGGCGTCATTCAGCATCTCGGAACGCCTCAGGAGATTTATCAGCGTCCAGCGAACGTATTCGTTGCGACCTTTATCGGCCGCACCAACATTCTGGCGGGAAGTATAACGAAAGCGGCAGGCGGCAGCTATGCCTTGCAGCTCGGCTCCGGCTATGCGGAAGAGCTGTCTAACATCGAGGTTCCGAGGGCCGATGCCGCAGCTAATACGCTAAATGTTCAAATCTCGGTTCGGCCGGAAGAGTTCATTCTGACCGAGGATCAGACCGGCATGAAAGCAACGATCGTACACAGCGTATTTCTGGGGCAGAACACCCATTATTTTGTGGACTTGGCGTCCGGTCAACGCGTGGAAATCACCCAGGAATCGAAAGCGTCACAGATCCTCGAGCCTGGTCAAGTCATCTATCTCAAGGTAAAGAAAGAGAAGATTAATGTCTATGATGCGGCAGGAGACCTGAACTATACAAGGGGCGCCCGGCTATGAGAGACACGCGCAAACGATTTGATGTCTGGACCAACATTTCGTTACTGATCTTTGTGTTCTACATCCTGTTTCTGGCCCTGCCTTTGTTTACGATGCTGTTTAAAAGTGTGTACAACGGTACGACCGGTGATTTCTCGCTGGCTTATTTCACGAAATTTTTCAGCAAGCCCTACTATTTAAATGCCCTGTTCAACAGCGTCAAAGTCACCGTCAGCGTAACCCTGCTTGCCGCGATTATCGCAACGCCGCTGGCCTACATCATGGCAACGGTGAAGATTAAAGGCAGCTCGGCCATTCGGGTGTTAATTCTGATCTCGTCAATGTCGGCCCCCTTCATCGGAGCCTACTCCTGGATCCTGCTGCTGGGAAGAAGCGGCGTCATTACCAAATTCGTGAGCAGCACATTCGGAATCCAAATGCCGGATATCTACGGGTTTACGGGAATTTTGGTGGTCTTGACCTTGCAGATGGTCCCGCTGATCTTCATGTATGTATCGGGCGCCCTGAAGAATATGGACCAATCGCTGATGGAAGCTGCGGAAAGCATGGGCTATAAGGGCTTAAGCAAAATGCGCAAAGTGCTCCTCCCGCTCATTACCCCAACCTTGCTGGCCGGGGGTCTGCTCGTCTTCATGCGCGCGCTTGCCGACTTCGGTACGCCGATGCTGATCGGCGAGGGCTACAAGACCGTGCCCGTGCTGATCTTTAACGAGTTCATCAGCGAGGTCGGCGGCGACGACGGCTTTGCGGCAGCGATCAGCGTCATCGTCGTTCTGTTCGCCACTACGATCTTCCTGCTGCAAAAATTCGTAGCCAATCGCAAGTCCTTTACGATGAGCGCACTGCATCCGATCGAAGCCAAGAAGAAGAAGGGATTCGGCAATATCGCGGCCCATGCCGTTATCTATCTGTACACGTTAATCGCACTGCTGCCGCAGCTCTATGTCATCTATACTTCGTTCCTGAAATCCAACGGCAGAGTGTTCGTTAAAGGGTTCTCGCTCCGAAGCTACCAGGATGCCTTCAGTAATATTGGCGGCGTCATTCTGAACACGTTCTTCCTGGCCATCGTGTCGCTGATCGTCATCATCCTGCTGGCGATTCTGATCGCCTACGTAACCGTTCGTAGAAAGAATGCGCTAACCAACACGCTGGACATCTTCACGATGTTCCCGTATATCGTTCCCGGCTCCATTCTCGGGATCGCGCTGCTGATCACGTTCAACAATAAGCCGCTCGCTTTGAGCGGAACGGCCGTCATTATGATCATCTCCTTTGTCATCCGGCGCCTGCCGTATACGATCCGATCCAGCGCTGCGATCCTGCATCAGATTAACGACGGGATCGAGGAAGCAGCCATCAGTCTGGGAGCTTCCCAGATGAAGACGTTCTTCAAGATTACGCTACCGATGATGCTGGCCGGCGTTGTGTCCGGCGCGATCCTGAGCTGGATTACCATCATTACGGAGTTAAGCACGTCCATCATTCTGTATACAGGCAAGACCAAGACCGTAACGGTGGCCATCTATACCGAGGTCGTCCGCGGGAACTACGGGGTGGCGGCAGCGCTGTCCACGATTCTGACCGTCATTACGGTGGTATCCCTGCTCGTCTTCCTGAAGCTCTCCGGACAGAAGGAAGTTTCCATGTAAAACCATTAGAACACAGAATACATCCAAGTCGGCACCTGCAGTCTGAAGGGAGCGGCTTGGATGTATTTGGATTATCTGCGGTTGCTCCGAGTCAGTATAATAGGTTTGACAGCTAACCGCAGGTGGAGGGCAGCATGAAGCATATCCGTTATCGTAACTTCAAGGAATCAACCCGTCATTTATTTCGCATCTATGCGATGATCCCGTTCTCCATCTTAATCGTATTGTTCCTGGCGTTTACGATCGTGAATGGCAGAATGAACCTGACCCAAAAAACGACCGAAGCCGCCCAGTCCATCAGCCAGACCATATCGGACGTATACCGGCAGTACGAGGAGGAGATTCAGCGGATGGCCGCCTCTCCTACCGTGATCAATTATGTAAGCTCCCATCTGGGCAGCGAGCAGGTATATTCCGAGTTCTATGATTTCAACAATCGGCAGAAGGTCAAGAGCATTTTTCATATCGTCAATACCAACGGGGTCTTTCTGGCAAGCTCCGCCCCGCCCGACGTGCTGTATTCCAATTTCGCCTTCGGCAACCTGATTCACCGGATCGATCAGCGCCCCGGCGACACGCTATCGGAAATGAACAGCTTCCGTTATTCGCATGACCGCGATACGAGCTATACGTTTGGCCAAGCCATCGTGAAGGACAACGAGACGATCGGCTATATCATTTATCAGCTGTACGAAGCCGATATGCAGAAGGTGATTTTCAAGCAAAATAATGAGATTGCCATGATCACCGATGAGCATAACACCATCATAGCCACGACGAGCAATGTGACCAAAGGCGGCTTGAATAAATTCAGCCCCAAGCTCGATAACAAGGGACGCGTACTGCTGAACGAAGGCAAATACTACATGTATGCCAAGCGAATCCCCGGTACGCCGATTCAAGTCGTTACGCTGAATTCCTACAAATCGGAGCAATATACCTACTTTACGGTATCGTTTTTTGTCCTTGCTGCCGGCCTGCTGTTGTGGGTGTTGATCGAGTTTCTGGCGAATAAAATGTCGGCGCGCAACTCCGAATCGATCGATAAATTAATCCATGCCTTGGAACAGCTGCGCGAAGGTAATTTCAATGGCTATGTCGACATTCAGACGAACGACGAGTTTCAAATTCTCGGTAATGAGTACAATGTAATGCTGGATCGGTTGAAAGAGTTGATCGAGAAAAATAAAGAGCTGTCGGAGCTCCGCACGATTATCGAGGTGAAGCAGCTGCAATCGCAGTTCCATCCGCATTTTATTTTCAATGTTCTGGAAACTCTGCGCTATGCCATTAAGATCGACGCGAATCAAGCCCAGGAAATCGTGCTGATTCTATCCCGGCTGCTAAGGTACAGCATCGGGCCTGACCGCAGCGTCCAGCTGAAGAATGACATGAGCTATGTGCGCGATTACCTGAAGCTGCAGCAAATCCGGTTCAACGACCGGCTGGAATATCGGGTTAACGTCGCGGAGGAAACCCTGGATGTATACGTCCCCAAGCTGCTGCTGCAGCCGATAATCGAAAACGCTATCAAATATGGCTATGAGAATCAGAGCGAGGTGCTGATCGAAATTAACATTTACACCTCCACCGGCAAGCTCATATTGGAGGTGCGCGACAACGGACAAGGCATGAGTGCGCAGAGGCTGCAGGAAGTGAACCACATTCTGCAGAGTCAGACGAATACGACGCAGCATATCGGGCTGTACAACGTTCATCGCCGTTTAGTGCTTCTTTATGGCGAGGAATCCGGCATCCATATTGACAGCGCGGAAGGAACAGGCACCTGTGTCGCACTTACGATTCCTTACGAATGGAGTGGATATCATGTTTAAAGTTCTGCTGGTCGAAGATGAGGATATGATTCGCAGGGGGATACGGTTCAGCATCGACTGGGTTCAATACGATTGCATCGTCATGGAAGAAGGATTGAACGGACAGGATGGCTACGAGAAGATCTGTGAGCTGAAGCCGGATATCGTCATCACCGACATTACCATGCCGATCATGGACGGGATCTCGATGATTCGCGAAGGCCTCAAGCGGCATACCTTCAGCAGCGTCATTATCTCCGGCTATAATGAATTCCATCTTGCGAAGCAGGCACTCCAATTAGGCGTGACCGAGTTTCTCGTGAAGCCGCTCGAGGACGAGCAGCTGGTTGAAGCCCTGGAATCGGCCAAGTCTAAAGTGGACCTGCTCCGCAAATATGAAGTGATCTCGAAGCATCCGCAGGAAAAGGAAGAGATTCTTAGCAGCAAATTTCTGGAGAAGGAAACCAAAACCTCGAAGTATGTGTCCAAGATGATCGCCTATGTCCAAGAGAACTATGCCAAGAAAATCAGCATTCACGATCTCGTGGAAGAGCTCGACTTAAGCGCCTACTACCTGAACCAGAAATTCAAGGCCGAGACAAGCTATACCTTCAATGATTTTCTCAATCGCTATCGCATTCAGAAATCGATCGATTTACTGAAGTCGGGCGATAACAAAGTATACACCATCGCGCAGGATATCGGATTTAGCGACTACAAATATTTTATCAGCATCTTCAAAAAGTACGCCCACGTCACGCCGAGCCAGTACCAGGAGTATTTCGAGAAGAAGCAATCGTAGGATGAGAGAATGCCTTGTGGCGCGGCGAGTGGTTCCCCCTGGATAATCGAATCACACTTTTCTCAATACCATCCACCATTGGTTATCATACGAATCGATTTCGATCTCTTCCAGACCTAGGTTTGCTTCGCTAATCCAGCTTCTTGCGAGCTCTATATAGCTGCTGTGAAATTCGGAGGAATAACCTACCTCATCATATCCGGCATACGTAATGTTATCGAAGATCATGTATCCTCCGCTTTTTAACTGCTTGCGGCTTGTGTCCATGATTTGTATAAACGCATCGTATGCTGCATCCTTCAACATGCCTTTTCGGTGATAATCCATGACAGCTTGCAGCATTAGAGGTTCGATGGTCCACCAATCATGATTTACCGTATCAATGCCCTCACGGTCGGCGATAATGGTCTGGATGATATCGTTAATTGCGTGATGGAAAGCGACAACGTCAAAAGAAGACGCTGGATAATATAAACCGATATTTGCGGCATCGTCCTCAATCACCTGTACGTTGATTGCCATCCCTTTCGTTTTGTCCTGAAAGCTTCGGGTCAGCTCCCTGTTGAGATTGGCAGTCACATAGGTGCCCATGTTGTTGGAATAAGCGTCTAAAGCTTTTGGAATGTAAACAATATCACCAGAACCAACCTCCAAAAGACTTAATGTACGGGGCATATTCAGCTCCATGAAGAGATTGTGCCAAGATGCTGAATAATACAATTGAAGGTATTCAAATACCCTCGGCTTGGATATGTCGATCGGTACTGCTAATGTGTCCTTCAATTTATTTTCCAATTGGACCGCGTTCATCTGTTCTAATTCAGAAATCATGTCCCGCGAAAAGTCACGTTTTAGAATATCATCAAACGCGCCGGCACTCAGTTTCTCTGCTAGTGTCTGCATGTTCATCAGAGTATCCCTCTCTTCGTTTTAGTTTCTAGAGTTATTCGATTATATGGGGGTTATTCCTCTATAAATGATTAAAGAATCTTCTTATGCGTCGCAGGATGATGGCTGTTTATATGATGGAAAGAAAAGACGCCGTCCGACGATGGCGTCTTCTATGCTTACACTACGCTAAGCAGCATAATCGAGATTTGGAATCTACCGCTTTCGGGAACGATGCAGAGCACCTGCTCTCCTTCAGTGAGATGTCCTTCATTCATCAGCTCCTCCAGCATAATATAGATCGATGCTGCGCCTGTGTTCCCTTTTGTATATAAATTCGTAAACCATTTCTCTTCCGGAATCCTCACCCCGCCAAGGTCCAGCAGCCGGAAGACTTCGTCCCTGAAAAAATGCGATGAATAGTGGCACACCATCCAGTCTATTCTCTCGGGATGAATCCTTCCTTCCTCCACGAGCTCTAGTATTCGATTGGTGCCTACCTTTGTTATTTCATTGACAAGCCTTACATCCTGCTTCAAATTCAGAGCTCCTTGATCGGCTGCTTCATGAATGGATGGATAATCCAGCCAGGAACGGATTCCACTCTCCTTACTCATGCCTGAATACATACACACCTCATACTGGTTCGCATAGGATTGGTTATCGATCCATTCAATACGCAGCGACGGTCCATTGGGGGAGGGCTCATTTTGCAATACAGCTGCTCCTGCCCCATCTGAAAGCATAAAACGTAAGAAATCCGTGTCAAAAGGCACCCGGCTATTGCTATAAATCCCCTGCGCTTCAAATTTCGTATGTTTGAATTCGCGGCTCAAAAACTCGCTGGAACAGGCGATGGCCGCCCGGTGCTCCCCAGCTTTGATATGTACATACGCATTCTTGAGTGCATGCATTCCGCTGGCGCATAATCCGGAATGAGACGCAATTTCCATAGGGGGCAAGCCCGTCTCTGCATGCACCATGCTCGCAAATCCTGGCAGGAGCAAATCTGCTCTTGTCGTGCCCGTCGCTAGAAAATCGATATCTTGGTCGGTTACGCTGCCGTTTCGCTCCAAGGCATCCCGAATAGCTAAAGAAGCCATCTCAGCGTTCGTGTATAAGCTCTTCTGCTCTTTATCTATGGCGTAATAGCGGGACCGAATTTGATTCTTCTCCAGAATGAGCCTTTTGGTTTTGGAAGATTTCCCTCCAATCTTGCCAAGATAATCTTCCATCTCTTCGTTACTAACCGGAGAACCAGGGAGAAATTTTCCCACACTTGTGATATAAACGGAATTCATAGCACACCTCGCAAATATAGAATTTGGTTAATATTGGTATATTATATTTCTATGAATGCAAGATATGACTAAATTAAAAGAATAATCTAGCGGCCTTTGGCAACCTGTGATGACCATCAATATCCATAGATAGATTCAGGTATCATCGCAAAGAGCCCGAGAGAGGCACTTTCAAAGAATCGGCTCGGTAAAGGGCAGAGGACTTTAACGTGCAAAAGGCTCATTTCTAACTCATGGTCAAGTTAGAATGAGCCCTTTTATGTTAGTTTTCCAGTCCAGCTGCCCCGTAGAAAAACAATTCCATCCATTGATCCATGCGCCAGGTCATCCGCTCTTGATTCGCTGACTCCCAGTGCCGACGCAGTTCATTCTGGAACATCGTGAAGTAACGCACCAGCATCTCTTCTGATCGATCCTCCCGAATATATCCCTCCTGCTTGCCTAGCGCGATAAACCTTTTGAAAAAGCCGACGATTTTCTCCTCGCTGTAGCGGTCCATCATGTCCATCAGCCCACTTAATTCGGAGGATGGGACTTTCGGAAATTCCTCGCCTAAAATGTTCAGATTACGCGCCTCCAGCAGCATGATTTCCTTCGTCTTCTCCGGAAAAGTCCGCGCGGAATCCAGAATAGCCTCATACTGCTCGAGCTGCTTGTCCATCCAATGGACCAGAGAATCGGCATAAAGCTGCTCTTTCGTACCGAAGTAATTATATATCGTTGCAGGAGAGACCTTTGCTTTCTGCGCGATTTCATTAACGTTGACCTTCTGAAAGCCGTGTTTGAAAAATAATTCAATCGCTGATTCGAAAATTTGCTCCATCTTCTTCTGCTTCCGTCGTTCGTAGCCGTTCATCAGCCTTCACCTCATATGTAGTTTAATCAAAGTTTTAGACTGATTCAATAAAGACACTACAAAACATATTGAACCATCGGATTCAAGTCGATATAATTGTTTTAGAGTGGAACACCAAATTTACTACATAACTTTTAAAATAAGTGTATGGGATGTTCCAATCATGATGGGAGTGAAGCGAAATGAAACAGCTGCGAATGCCTTCTTATTTGCACGATGTATTTGGAGAAAAGCAGTCCGTAGGAGCCATTCTGACAATCCTGCTGTTTGGGGGCATCCTGACGGCTGCGTTATATTACCGATTCCCGGAAATGACCGGGCATTTGCCGGCATGGCGCAGCACCCTGGCCTTATTGTTGATCTTCGACGTGTTTGCCGGCTGCATTGCGAATTTTACGGCTTCCACCAGTAACTTCTATGCAGCGCGGCCTGCCAATCGAATCGTATTTATTGCGATCCATGTCCATATCGTCCTGATCGCTTTTCTATTGAATACCGACACGGGCTATGCCCTGGGAATATGGGCTTATACGGTGATCGGAGCATTGATCGTGAATGCCTTAATCGGGAAGCACACGCAATTATTCGCAGCGAGCTTGATGATGGCCGCCGGCCTGGGCTGCATGCCCATGCTGCCGGGAATCACGCCTTATATGCTGATCATTGGTATGTTGTTCGTGATAAAGGTATTGTTCGGCTTCGCTGTCGATCATTATGGGAGGGGGAAACCCTGCCGGTGAAGGGTGGAGGATGGAATTGGAGTACTTGAGAAGGGGCAAAAAAAACGGTAGCCCCACACATCCTGCTTTATCTTGATGAAGTTTTTCAACTTAAGAAGGTGTATAACTCGGGAAATGCTATGATAAATTAGAATAAGGAGCAGTCAGCCAGGACTGCTCCCCTATACAGCATTTGCAGTGGGATTGCCCCACTCCGTGTTTCACAAGACAGTAACCCGTCTCATTCAGGCCGATCAACCTGTAGCGGGTTACTTCTTTTTTCGTTCATAACGAATCCCCTTCCGCCTGCCTCAGCCTATCGCCAAGCACATAAGCCAGATGCTGTTCGGCCAAACGCATATGTCGGTAAAAGGTCGCCCTGCTCATATGAAAGGATGCTGCGAGCTCGCTTTTATTCCGGTCCTTGCGCAGATAACCCGCGATTAAGATTTCCTTCTCCATTGCCGTCAGCGGCCCCGCCTGATGAGTGTCGGCCAGAATCTCCTGAATGGTTGCCCTCACCTGCATCCCGCTCCAACAGAAACGCCGCATGACAGGGAGTTCTTCCAGCTTGTCTAGCTCAAACAGCCGTTCCAGCATTTGCTTCATTTCATTTCTTTCAATGGATAGACGATGATCGTTCTCCCTTGGAAGCGCTGGTTGAGCTGCTGCTGTCTCTGTTTGCCGAATGATCCGCTGAATCCACTGATCAAAGGCCGATTGCCGAAAATCAAGCTCCCATGTCGTCAACTCGATGCCCGCGAATCCCGTCACTTTCCCGCACGCTTGAAAGCCTAGTACCGATAATAAGGCATTCAACTGCGGATCCGCTGCCGCCAGGATCCCCCGCAGCCCCCTAGTCATATGGACCAGCCACTGCTGCATCAGCAAGGCCCCCAGCTCTTCGGGGCGATATAAGGAATGCTCGGAATTGACTGCGGACAACAGGACGAATATCGTATCGGCCGCCTCCAGAGGAAGCTCATGCAGCGAAAAAGCTTCTTCGCCCAGCATCTGTCTGCATCCAGGCGCGTATCGTTCCAGCAAGGGCATGCTCAAGGCGTGCAGCCACAGACCTGCGCAGAACGCCAGCGGTCTCCCCTTCTCGTCCCGCACAACAAAGATCCCCTCGGGAAATCGAGCGGCAATCCCGTCCAGCAAAGCCGGGTAATCGGCGGGTTCGACCAGCTCGGACTGCCAGTCGGAACCGAGAATCGACGCCTTCATAAAGCGTTGCAAATCCGGCAGATCCTCCAGCTGGAACGGCTTCTGCTCGCCGGGCTTCAGGCTTGAAGAGAAATTGGCATAAGCATGGGCAGAGGGCAAAAATTCGCGGTACAGCTCCAAGATATGGGCGCTCAGGCGCATCTGCATCCGGTGATCGACCGAATGGAACCGCTCCGCCAGCAGGACGAACGCTCGATGGCGAACCGCTTCGAATTGCTCGGGGGTTCTGCGCGCGAAATCCTCCCGTAGGATTCGAGCGACGACCTGGTGCAGCGATATTCCATCCATCGTATCCCGAACAAATGAAAGGGCCGTCAGCTGGTAGTAGTCCGCCCCTTCCAAGGGCTTGTCCAACAAACGGTTCAGCAGCGCCTCATCGGCTGCCGGCAGGAGCGACAAGGCCGTCAGCGCGCGGTAGAGGTTGGGGGAGGCTGCTTCCCGCAAAAATTCGGCGCTCAAAACTGCCGGAACTTCCCGCCATACATCCCGCTCTTCCGCAGATTCGGAAAACAGCATATCCACGGTCAAGGCGAGCGACAACGGGTGGCCGTCCGTCTTCTGGGCAATCTCCCTTTGCAATTCCACAGGCAAGCCGCTGCTACCTAAATAATCGTAGACCTCTTCTCGCGTAAACAGCCGCAAAGGGAATCTTCGTAGTCGGGACTTCCATTCCGGATTCGTCTGCCACTGGAGCGGCAGTCCATTGCGCGAGGCACATACGAACAACACGCGGGCAGACTTCAATTCCGGAAGGAAGCTCGAAAACAGCCAGCCTTCCAGCCTTTCAATCTCCTCACAGTTGTCTATGAGCAAGACGGTAGGCACCAGCGACAACTCCGAAGCGATGTAAGACAGCAGCGCCGCATCCCGATCCCGGGTTCTACCGTATTCGGTTGCCAGACTCATCTCCAGGCTCGCCAAAAAAGAACCCAATGTCGTTAAGCCGCCTCGTCCGTCCAGCCAAAGAGAACGTACGGAAAACTGCCTTGCCGTGCGAGCCATTTGAAGCAGCAGCGTTGTTTTGCCAATGCCCCCGATCCCTGATATCGAAAAGATGGATGTCTTCGCCTGGGCGTCCGTCAGCCAATCCGTGAAGCTCATCATTTCCCGATCAAAACCGATGATGCGATGCCTTGCCATGTTCTCCATTCGTTATATCCTCACCCCATCCGCTTCCCGCAAGCCGAAATCCGCTAACCAACCAACCTTCTATTTGTATACTATACTATGTTTCGAGACTGCGGACAGGCATGATCAAGGAAGAAACGCAAAAAAACGCGCACATTCCTGGCGGAATGTACGCGTGCCATGCGGCTGCGATTAGTTGATGAAATTCAAGTAGTGGAGCATCCGGTGTAAGAGAGCGGCGCTTTGGGCCCGCGTTGCAAATGCCTGCGGAGCGAACGCTGCATTCCCGATGCCTTCGATCAAGCCCGCGGCCAGCAGCTCGGCAGCCGGTCCCTTGGCCCAGCCGGATACCTCGGCATGATCCGAGAAACGTTCTAACACGGAGGCGTCCTGCTGCGGAAGCTCTCCTGCGTACCGGACAGCTCTGCCCAGCATAACCGCCGCCTGCTCTCGCGTGACCCCAGCGTCCGGACGGAACGAACCGTCGGCATAGCCTTCAATCAGGCCGGCCGCGGAAGCCGCTCCAACCACACCCGCGTACCACGCTTCGTTCGGTGCAACATCAGAGTAAGAAGCTCGCTGCGGCTTATCGGCCAGTTCGAGCGCACGAGCGAGCATCGCTACGAACTCGGCACGGGTCACCGTACGGTTGGGGTCAAACCTGCCGTCAGCCGATCCGTTCACGATCAGCTTGTTCTCCATCCGCTCGATATCGTCTTGCGCCCAATGTCCCCGCATATCCTCGAAGGTTCGGTTAGAGCGTACCGCAGTGTATACGCCGTTATGCGCGCTGTACAAAGTCGCCGTCTCCCTTTCGAAAACGGACGGGACATAGTGCAGCTTCCCAGCATCATCCACCCGGATGACCGTGGAACGATCAGGATCAGCCACAGCGTTCATTGAGAATGTCCGCTCCATGTACGTGCCCTCGGCTTCAAGTCTCTCATCACCATCGCCGTACAAGTCAAAGCTCGTCGGTTCCGCCAGCATGACGTACCCTTGGCGGGCCAGCTCTTCCTCCAGCGCGCGGTTTGCAGACTTCGTCATTTTCGCAATGGCGATCGTTACAGCCGCTCGATTCCGAAGGTCGCTTAGAACGTGCAGCGGAACGCTGTAGCTTGCGCCGTTCACCCCAATCCGAATGGCGGCGTTCGGCCTCGCCGCAAGGAGTTCCTGCAGCGCTTCCGCCGGAAGATCCACCTTCACCACCGGCTCTTCATTGTCGATGTCGATGACGATTTCATCCCCGCCGGCAGCCCACGACCGTACCAGCTCGGCGCCCGGGATAAGCCGTAGAACGGTGCGTCCGTCCTGCTCCTGCTCTTTCTTGATGGTCACCCGAACGTGTTGACCGTTGATCGTCACGGTCATCCTTGGATCCGCCGTAGGGGCAGGAGCGGGAACAGAAACCCAGCCATAGGATGGGGATTCAACGGGTTCAGGGGTCTCCAGTACAGGGGGATTGGCAGCGCTCAGATCGATGCGTCCTACATCCGCCGTCTCTCCCGCTAAGACATTCACGGTTGTCGTATGGCTGCCATAACCCTCTGCCGTCACCGTAAGCGTATGGATGCCTGCGGTCACGTTCGTTAGCGCAAAATCCCCATTAGCGTAGGTGACGTCCGTTACGCCGCCGGCCGATACCGATGCACCAGTCAGCGGCGTATTACCAATGCCATATACCGAGCCGATGACCGTCCCTGTTGCCACAGGCGCTGACTGCACCATAACCTTAGCGGAAGCCGTGTACCCGCCATCGGCCGTTGTCACCGTAATGACCGCCGTACCTTCAGCCATCGGCGTCACCTCGCCGCTCTGGCTCACCGCCGCAACGGCTGGGTCGCTGGAGGCCCAGGCGACCGCCGGGTTCGTCGCATTCACCGGCGTAAGGACGGCTGTCAGCTTCTGCGAAGCCCCTCCTACCGCAAGGGTTAGCTCCGTCTGATCCAGCGTCACTCCCGTAACGCGGACCTGGTCTTGAATGTGAGCTGCTTCTACCTGGACGCTGCTCCATGCCTCGATGGACTTCTGTTCATCCACCTCAAATACCTGAAGATATTGACCCGGAATCGGATGCAAAATATCCGTGCCTAGCGAGTATAGGACCGCTTCGCCATGCAGCGCAGCCCCCCTTAGGGGACGCACACCGGCATCTGGCCCGAGCAGATATGCAAACATGTGGCCGGGATCGCTCGGGACCGCCGTCACGCTTGTCGACCCGTTCGCGCTGCCTGGACTAACGACAAATCCGTCGATGTCCGGAGCAGATTCATCCACGTGCAGGGTCAACACCGTGCTGACGGTGCTTCGGCCCGCATCGGTTGCCGAAACCGCAACCGTGAATGTGCCGCTCTCCTTAGGACTGCCTTCGATCATGCCATAGGCTGTCATCGATAGGCCATCCGGAAGTCCGTAGGCATTCCATGTCAGCCCGCCCCTTGAACCATCGAAAGCGTCCATCGCAATCGAATAGGGGGCGTCCTTGATTGCCCGCGGAAGATCGGTCGTCAAGATGCCGGGGCGTAAATAAGGATAGCCGCCATTGACGCCAGCATCAATGGCCCAAAGATCGGTGAAATCCCAGCCATGATAGTTGGAGGCTGCCTTCATGTCATTGGTCGTAAGGCCCGTGAGATGAGGCGAGCCTATGATATCCCCACTCCCCACGCCAGTGGTTAAGGACGATGCCTCGATATCATAATACGAGGCATTGATCGTGGCAACCGCCATGGTTCCGATAAAACCGCCCACGGCGTAATAGATAGCGCTTCCGGATTGCATGACGGCAGCCGAAGAATAGCTGTTGGCAATGGTTCCGTATATCAGTTGTCCGGCTAAACCGCCCCCAAAATAATAGTAACCTCCCCCCGAATTCGTTACCGTTCCGGTGGCATACGAGTCGTTGATCGCGCCCGCTCCCTGAGATCCGACCAACCCTCCGGCATACTGATTGGGGGTATCTCCGCTCTTCACGGCAGCGGATGAAGATGAGCGGAGAATGCTCGAATCGCCATTGGCCGCCCCGGCCAACCCGCCTGCTGCGCTCACGTAACCCGTATCTCCGGCCGTAACCGTGCCCTGCGAATGCGAGTTGATGATGCTGCCGCCGATCAGATGACCCACCAATCCGCCGGCATAGCTGCCACCGTTCACTTGAACCGTAACGTCCAGATTACGGATCGTACCCGAAACACGGCCAAAGAAGCCGGTAAACTGCAGAGCTCCTCCAGCAATGGTGAGGCCTTTGATCCGGTGTCCCCTTCCGTCGAAAATGCCGCTGAAGACGGTCGCTTCATCGGCTAAGGGCACCCAATCGTATCCGGTCATATCGATGTCGCCGGTCAATCGGATATTCCGATCCAGATAGGACGCTTGATTCCGATCGATATAGGCCAGTTCCTCTGCGGTCCCGACCCACACCCAACCGTCCGCTTCGGACGGAATCGAGGCGTTTCCGGCCCGAACCCCAGACGCAGCGGAAGCCAAGGGAGCAAGCACCGCCGAAAAAATGAGCAGTACCGCCAGCATGATGGACATTTTTTTCATAAACCCGTTTCTCCTTTTACATCAGCGAAGTCAAGCGATGAGTCGTAGATATACTCCGTGATCTGATAGATTCAACATCTTCAATCAGTGTAAACCAATTGTCGATCAAGAACTGTCTCATTTTTGTTTCAAGTTCAAGGAGGGCTGTTATAAACGAAAACCGAGCCAATCCCAGAGGCCGACCCTGCGTTCCGCTTCCATTTTCTGAAATATATATGTCATTTTCTGAAATTCATCAGTCCTATTTTTCTAAGACAAGAGGCTGATATTCGGTTTGCAAAAATAAAGCGCATGAGGCGAAATCAAGAGGAACGGGGCCTAATTAATGACGTTTTTGTAATCTTTAGACCTAATTTTGTGACACTCTTGTCATTTTCAAAACAGCGGCATCCAGGAAATGGGTGATGCACTTTCTCTAAAAGTGCGTTAGTCTAATTGCCGGGAGATCAACCGATTTACCAAGGAGGGATGCCGCGGCACATCGGATGGACACCCAGTCTTGCCAGTTCTTCTATCCTGCAAACCCCAACAAGTTGACGGGGCGAAGTACCAGCACCTTAGATTATGCAGCATGCTGCGGCCACCATCATTAACAGGGAGGAAGGCTGCAGGCTATTCCCTATTTTCCAACTATTCCTATGGGAAAATATATTTTCAGGTGACTGGGCGGATAAGGGGAACACCCATTTAGACCCCTATGATCGCTTGAAATCAAAACGATCACGAGATGTACCGGTACATAGTACGGCGCATGCCATAGAAATGCGTGAAGGGGCAAAAGCCAAAAATAAGGAGGAGCTTATACCATTGAAGTTAAGATCACGATTATTCTCTAAACTTGTTGCACTTACCGTTATTGGAGCCATCGCTGCCGCTCCGCTGCAGATTGCAAACGCAGAATCGAATGATGGAGGAGCGCGTCCGTGGATGAACACATCTCAATCCGCCGAGAAACGCACGGAGCTATTGCTTGACGCCATGACGCTATCCGAGAAAATTGATTTTGTTACCGGGAACGTCAATAACAATTACGGGTTTTATAACGCTCCTATTGAGCGGCTTGGCATTCCCGCGTTAACGATGGCCGACGGGCCGACCGGCGTGCGGGTCGCCAATCCGGAAATTCAGGATAAACAATCGACGGCTCTCCCTACTCCGATTGCGCTGGCCGCAACCTGGAACACGACAACCGCTTCGGAGTACGGAGACCTGGTGGGCAATGAATCCTTTAACACCACCCATAACGTCCTGCTCGGTCCTGGATTCGATATTGCCCGTCTGCCTTGGGGCTCCCGGAATTTCGAATCCATGGGGGAAGATCCTTTGCTGCAGTCGAAGATGGGCGTTGCTTATGTCAATGCGGTGCAAAAATATCCGGTTATCGCGACAGCCAAGCATTTTCTGTTGAACAACCAGGAAACCGACCGTTTCACGGTGAACTCGATCGCTAGTGAACGCGCGATGCAGGAAGTATACCTGCGTCCATTCGCCGCAGCCATCGAGAAAGCCAGCCTGGGCTCGGCCATGTGCTCCTTCAATGAGATCAACGGCACGCCGGCCTGCGAAAATAAAGAGGTCTTGACTACGATGCTCCGAGACCAGTTGAACTTCAATGGTTTCGTCATGAGCGACTACGGCGCCAACCTGAGCACGGCTCCTTCGGCCAACGCGGGTCTTGACTTGGAAACCCCCGGGGACCCTTACGGATTTTGGGGCTCTAAGCTCATGAACGCCGTCCAAAACGGCGAAGTCTCTGAGGACGTCATTGACGAGATGGTAAGCAATATTCTGTATCAGATGTTTGACAAGGGGCTGTTTGATCATCCGGCGGTAAATAAACAGATTCCGGCAGCCGAGCATGGAGCGAAAGCACAGCAGATTGCCGAAGAGAGCATGGTGCTTCTGCAAAACAAAGATAATGCTCTGCCGCTGAAAGCAGACAGCCTGAAATCGATCGCCGTTATCGGTCCGGATGCGGACAACTATGCAACGGTTGGCGGCAGCTCGCTTGTGAAGCCGACTTATACGGTAAGCCCGCTGGAGGCCATCCGCAAACGTGCCGGAAAGGGCGTTGAAGTGAAATATGCAGCCGGTACCGATCCGATTTCCACCGCGGATATTATGAATGGACCATCGGCCATTCCATCTTCGATGCTAAGCCCCGTTGATGAGAACGGTAATGTAATTCAAGGCGAGCATGGACTTCGCGCGGAATATTTCAATAACACGAATCTCGAAGGTCAACCTTCCGTGGTACGCACGGATGGCCAAGTGAATATGAACCTTGGTTTTTATAATTATGACGGATTAAACGGACAGTCCTCCAAGCTGACTCCCGTCCCTGGCGATTTGAACGGCAGAATGTCGGCACGCTGGACCGGCGCGATTGCAGCCCCACAGGACGGCGAATACACCCTGTCGCTCTCGAGCTTCGGCTCCAGCAAGCTGTATTTCGACGGCAAGCTTCTGATCGATAATAAAGGTGAGAAGGTGGCTACCGAGAAAGCGACGCTGCAGCTAAAAGCCGGCGAAAGCCACGACGTGCGCATTGAATACCGCACGGATTGGACGGACGGCGACAGCGATTTTGGCGGACTGGTCCGCTTCGGCTGGGAAGCACCGGAAGAGGTAACCGATTCGAAGATGCAGAAGGCTGTTGATCTTGCGGGTAAATCCGACGTTGCCGTCGTGGTGACGCGTACCTATGAAAGCGAAGGGTACATCGACCGTTCCGACCTGGATCTTCCGAATAACCAGGAGCAATTGATCAAGAAGGTGGCTGCAGCTAATCCGAATACGATCGTGGTTCAAATGAGCGGCAGAGCCGTGCAAATGAACGGCTGGCAAGATGACGTTAAATCCATCGTGCAAGCCTGGTATGCCGGGCAGGAGCAGGGTGACGCCATCGCCAGCGTGCTGTTTGGCGACGTGAATCCATCCGGTAAACTGCCGATTACGATTCCTGTCGACGAGCATTCCACCCCGGTTTCGGATGAAAAGCAATTCCCTGGAGTAAACGGAGACGCGGAATACTCTGAGGACATTTTCGTGGGATATAAGGGGTATGAGAAAGAAGGCATCCAACCAGCGTTCGCGTTTGGTCACGGCCTGTCCTACACGACCTTTGACTATAGAAATCTGAAGACGAAAGCTAAAGGGAATGGGCAGGACTCCACGATTGAAGTCTCGCTGAACCTCCGGAATACGGGAGCTGTAACGGGCGCGGAGGTTGTACAAGTCTATGCAGGCAAGCTTCCGACCAGCGTAGCAACACCGTCCAAACAGCTGGCCGGCTTTGCCAAAGTCGAGCTTAAACCGGGCAAACAGCAGCGCGTAACGGTTAAGCTTGATCCTAAGGCCTTCTCATATTGGGATGAAAATAAAAAGACCTGGGTTATGCCTTCCGGACAAGTGCCGATCTATGTAGGCGGCGCCTCCGACGACATTCGCCTTACAGGCAGCGTCGCTGTTAAAGGCTCCGGCAAATAACCATACGATTCATTCATTCTATTCATCAATTCTTAGCCTGGGGCGTTTTCGCCCCAGGACTTTTTGTTAGGAGATAAGGAGGAGCGGAATTTGAAACTAACGGAGAAGAGGACGGTATTGGAAGTCAAGACCGCGGCCAAAGCCGTAACAGAGACCAAGCTCCTATCCGGCCGGGCGAATAAACCGGGAAGCACACAGCGGCGCAGACGGTTCCTGCTCAGTCTGCTGCTGCTCGTTCTCCTGCTGCTGATCTGTTCTATAGCCATCCCACCCGGTACAGAAGGCGAAATCTCTTCCGAGGTATGGCTAACGACCGGCGATCAGACCAACCTGCTCACCCAAAAGGAGCCCGTCGCATTCACGAATCAAGCTTCAAGCCAGGAAACCCTCAACATCAAGGTGAATCCGGAAATCCGTTATCAAACCATGGACGGTTTTGGCGCAGCGATTACCGGCTCTTCGGCGTATCTGATCAACCATACCATGACCGAAGCTCAGCGAAGTTCCCTTCTGGGCGATTTGTTTACGGAAGAAGGCATCCGCCTCAGCTTTGTCCGACATACGATCGGCGCTTCCGATTTTTCCGTGGATGAACAAGGCCGCCCGAGCAGCTATACGTATGACGATATCGAATCGGGAATGGATTACGGCATGGAGCACTTTTCAATAGCTAAGGATGCGGATGTGGTCTCCCTGCTGCAAAAAATCCTGAAGAAAAACCATGCGGTCAAAATACTGGGCACCCCCTGGACCGCCCCGCCGTGGATGAAATATGGGGAGAAGACATACAACGGCTGGTATTTGGATTATACCAATCCCAAGGTTTATGCCGCTTATGCGGATTATTTCGTGAAATACATTCAGGCGTATGAGGCATCGGGAATTCCGATTTACGGCCTGACGGTTCAGAACGAACCGGCATTCACGTCGCCGGACTATCCAAGCATGAGCATGGGTGCCGAGGAGCAGGCACGGTTCATCCGGGATTACCTCGGCCCCGCCTTTACCAAGCAAGGGATCGGGACTAAAATTATCGCTTTCGACCATAATTGGGGACTTGGGGAAGCGTACGCCCGACAAGTTCTTGGAGACGCAGGAGCCGCTTCGTATATCGACGGAACCGCGTACCATTGTTATGAAGGCTCCGCGGAGGCCATGTCGGCCGTTCACCATGATTTTCCGGACAAAAATATATACCTTACAGAATGCAGCGGCGGACAATGGAGCCCGGACTTTGGCGACAACCTTAGCTGGCAAATGGACCACCTGATCGTCGGTGCACCGCGAAATGCCGCCAAAACGGTTCTTTTCTGGAACCTGGCGCTGGACCCCAGCGGGGGGCCGACCAACGGAGGCTGCAAGGACTGCCGAGGTGTGATTACGGTGAATCCTGCAACGGGAGACGTGGAGAAAAACGTGGAATATTATGCTCTCGGGCATGCCAGCAAATTTGTGGATCCCGGGGCTGTCCGGATCGCATCTACTCGTTACAAAGGTTTATTAGAAACCGTGGCATATGAGAATCCCGACGGCTCCCTTGTCCTGATCGGCGCCAATCCAGGAGCCGAGGAGCTGCCCTTTAGCGTGGAATGGAACGGTAAAGCTTTCTCTTACAGCCTGCCTCCCCAAAGCGCCGTCACTTTTAAATGGCTGCCGGGTTCCGGGAGCCGCTCCTAAAAGGAAACGTTTAGCTTTCTTGGCTTTCTATTATTACTTCAAGGAAGCCTGTTATAAACAAAAAAAACCGAGCGAACCCCAGGGACCGGCCCTGCTCTTCGCTCGGTTATTTCTGCTTCAAGTTAGTTCCTGCACTTTGCATGCGGAATCCTTCCAAACATAAGCTGCATTAAAAACCGGAAATCATCCTAGAGATAGATGTCTTAACTTATCCGGATTCGCAACCGTATAGATTGTCTGAATTTTTTGATCGCGGTAAGCGAAGGAATATACGTATTGAACGGTTTCATCCAGCAGGAATCGGATCCCCGGGAGTCCGTTCACCATGAGGAAAGAGTACGTAAATCGGCCTGCATACGTTTTGATCAGGAATTGATGGAATTTCAGCACGAGCTCAAATCCAACCACAGGCACTTGCGCCGCTTTGACTTTGCCTCCGCCATCCGAGTAGAAAACCACATCTTCGCTAACCAGCTCTAGCAGTCTAGTCGTATCTCCCTGCAATAGCGATGCCACGAAATCCTTGATATGCTTCTCCGCCGTCGATACCGACGGTTGCTGGTCCGGATCGAAATGGATGCTCTTCTTGGCGCGATGGAAAATTTGCCGGCAGTTCGCGTTGCTCTTCCCGACCATATCGGCAATTTCTTCAAATGAATACTGGAAAATCTCCCGCAGGAGAAAAACCGCCCGTTCCATCGCATTCAGCTGCTGCAACAGCAATAGGTAGGCCGTGGAAATCGACTCTGAGCGCAAATACGTGTCGGAGGGATCGCCAACCGAAGCTCCATCCGAAGCCCCCCTCTCAATGAGAGGCTCCGGGAGCCAGGGGCCGACGTACAACTCCCTTTTTTTGACGGATGAGCGTAAAAGGTCCAGACACCGATTCGTCACGATTTTGTATAAATACGCCCGTTCATTTCGAATGGCATCCGCATCCTGAAGCCTTTCATAACTCAGGAAGGCCTCTTGTACGATATCCTCCGCATCCATGACGCTTCCGAGCATTCGATAGGCTAAAGAAAACAGCGGAGCTTTATAAAGCTTATACAATTCCTCGATGCTCATAAAGGTCAGTCCTTTCCTTCCGTTCAAGGGAGAGGATGTGTTGCACCGCTCTTTTGGCACTTGCCGTCGCGGCATCCACCAATAGTTCACCATGTGACGCCCAATCTCCTGCTACATATAAACCGCTAATTTCGGGAACGGCCGGTCCGGGATTAACACGTCCGTTCACATGCATAAAATCATGAGAAACCGTCATTTTCGGCAGGTATTGTTTGACAATCAGCTCTTCCCGCCACCCCGGCTGCACCAAATCCAGCATCCCCTCAAGCTCGCGCAAATCCTTATTCGGGTCGGTCTCTTTCCCTTGGTATTTCAGAACGGATATGACTTGCGCACCGTCGTCGCTTAGATAAGCGGCACGGGATTGATTGGAAAGAAAGACGGTTTGATCGATGCCGTATACAAATTGTTGTTTGGGTTTCGGTAGACGTCTCAATGCAACATCCAGGCAGGCTGCCGTGATTTCGATCGCTTGTTCTTTCCAGGTATGAAGGGCGGTTTTTTCTGAAAAAGGCACCAGCTGATGGGCAATCGAAGGCGGTGTGGCGAGAACGACATGGTGTGCGCCGATCTTCGCTCCATCCTTGCACAGCACGTGACGCACGCTGCCATCCTGGACATCGATGGACGTAACCAGGCTGTTCGTTACAAACCGCACGCCGAGATCGGATGCCTTTCTTCTTAACGCTTCGACCAATTCGCCCCAGCCTCGGTCCAGATACAACACACCTTTAAGGGCACTTTGAAGCTGCTTCAATGCAGGACCCGCTGCAGGCAAATCCGGCCCCACCACATAACTTGCGGTTCGCAGCAAGGAATAGAAAATATTACGCACCATCGGATCCCGCAAATTCGATTCGACCCATTCGCGAATACTGATGCGATCATAGGGATGGGTATCCATTTTGCCGAGTTTCCCCAGCCAGGCAGCAAGCTCCAGCTTCCCTTTCCAAGACAAGAGCGGGGTCGTGAATAAAGATTTCATATCCGTGGGCAAAATGCTCAATTTCCCCTTCCACACCCCATAACCTTCAATCGAGGGCTCCGCTCCCTGAACGTGAATTCCCAAATCCATGAAAGTTGCGTAAGCATCTCCCTTATACAAGGCATGCCCGCCCAGATTGAAGTAAGCCCCTTTTTTCTTCATGGACATGGCCCGGCCGCCTAATCGTTCCTGTTTCTCAATGATGAGCGTTTGCTTCCCTGCTTTCGCTGCATAAATTGCAGCGGTCAACCCGGCAATCCCTCCGCCAACAACGACCACATCATACTGTTGCATCGTTCATCATTCCCTTCGATTTTTACCTGTATGACGGGCAAGGGGTGCGGAGTGTGACAGGAATCGAAAAAAAATTATGATGCTTATCTTTCCGTGAAAATGAGAGCCGTCCCGAGAAGGGAGGCGCTCGGAACAAAAATATCTCCCCGGGCCGTCTCAACCACCGGGAATCCATTCGATTCAAGATGCCGCCGGGTAATGGCAAGGTCTCGCACCTTTACTGCATATCCGGCAAATCCCGGTGAGGACGTGAAGGCTTCTCCCGGGATCGTTTTCATATCATGGACCACATGCCCCATATGAAGGATTTTGTTAATTTCGGTCTTCATGGACAAGCGAGAGGCTCCAATGAATAAAATCCTTGTAACTTTCCAGCTTTTTTTACGTCATAAAGTATGACACCATATTTTGGAGGGAAATTCATGAAAAAAATATCGCAAATTTCAATCGCGCTGCTATGCAGTGCGGCTCTAATTGCTCCAAGCTACAACATATCTTCAGCAGCTTCAAAACAGGAACCACATGTAATCATCAACAACACAAGTCTATCCTCTGAAGATATACTTCTAAAAAACAACCAAGTATTTATTACCTTAACGGGAGCCAAGACTTTAGACGATTTAACGTTTAAGTGGAACAATAAGACAAAGCAAGTGACCGTCCAAGGAAAAGAGACTCATTTAATACTCACGATCAATAAAACAACTGCACAAAAGAATAGTGAACCCGTAAAACTTAGCTCCGCGCCGTTCATCCATAAAGGCAAGACCATGATTCCTTTGCGCTTTGTTACAGAAGCAATGAGCAGCTCCGTAACCTGGAATCAGGCGACCCAAACCGCATATATCACAAAAGCAAGTTCAAAACTGACCAAGGATTATAAAAGCGACGAGCTTAGTACTGCAAGAAATGCAGCCATAAATTTGCCAAGGGTTTCCCAACTACCGAAAGAATTTGAGCCGACATTGGATACGTTTAGTCTTCAATATTATTTTCCTGAACGGGAATCCGGCCAGTTCATAGAAGTAAATAATAACGTAGTTAGTTACTATAAAATTTCTAACCATACGGCTTACCTGAAATGGCAGGGCCTCCTGGGTGATAAACCAGGCACAGCAAACGACCTGTATTTTATTAATCGCATGTTAATAGATGAAGCTGGAACACTTCCGTCATTTAAGGGTACAACCTTTGCAAGCTTCCGTTGGATGCCTCATATTGGAGCTACGGGTTACAGCCTTATTAACAAACAAAACTGGAATAAGGTCACATATAAAGATCAGGAACTCGAGCAAAATCAAATGAAGGAAAATTATATTATCGTGGAAATTCCCGAAGAATAAATAATCTATTGTTTTACGTAAAAAAATGACTTATTCGGGTCCAAATGTTGAGGAAGATGATGTTTCAACGACATTTTATCGAGGAGGATTTATACGATGGGTCTTTACTACGAAGTTCATGGGAGTGGCAGGCCAGTTGTATTAATCCATAGCGGCGCTATGGATTCTCGTGATTGGAACTTTATTACGCCAAAGCTAGCTAAGATATTCAAAGTCATCATTTACGATGTACGTGGAGCCGGAAGGTCCCCAGTTCCAGAAGCACCAATTGACCATGTTGGGGACTTAAGGCAGCTATTAGCCGAACTTAACATTGACGAAGCTGTACTCATTGGTCATTCCCTAGGAGGTCAAATTGCTGTTGATTTCTCTCTGACCTATCCGAGCATCGTGTCTAAACTCGTATTAATTGCTCCTGGCCTATCCGGGTATCAATTTTCTCCTGAGTATGCTGAACTAGAGAAACAAGCTGCCAAAGCGTTGCCGGACGTCAATAAAATGATTGATCTAACATTGAGCGAACCTTCCTGGAGCATTTCACCAGGAGAAGCCTATGATTTACTACGTGAAATGATGAGACACAACATTCAAAAGACATTTGAATGGAAAACTTACGAAACGGTTTCCTTACCTCCCGCATTAGGAAGGTTGGACGAAATTCAGGCAGAGGCTTTATTATTGATCGGCGAGAATGAATCCAAAGATCTTTTCCGCATAGCTGAGTTATATAATCAAATTCCTAAAATTAAAGTCGTTCGAATACCTGGCGCGAATCATATCATTACCCTGACCCATCCTGACGACATTTGCGAACATATCCTCCATGATTTGAGTCTTCATAAACAGGAAGGTCAATAAATGTAGAAACGAAACTCTTCATTAACAGAAGGCATCCCGCTTTGTCTCCAAAAACGAAATGTAATCATAAAAAAACTGCACCTCCGTTGTTAGTTCTGTCAAACAATAGGGGTGCGGTTCCATTATCACTATCATATGTTTCTGATGCTCACTCTATGGGGTGCTCTCCCCAAGTTGGGGAGAGCCATTGCTCCGCATTTATTTGAACTCTTGCCCGGTTTGCCCGATTTTTCTTTTCATAAATATGGCCACTTCCCCATCTACAACATCATCATTGGTGTAATGAGATAAATCAATGCCTTCGATTTCAAATCCACATTTTCTGTAGAACCTTATAGCATTTACGTTCGTGTTTTGCGTCTCCAGGTTTATTGCTCTTATTCCGTTTCCTTCTGCAAGACGTACTAATTCATCCATCAATTGTTTGCCAACATGCATTCTTCTACAGTCTTCCGAGACTTGGAAATGCCAAATCAAAACGGTATTATTCCACTTTATTTCCTCAGCGATTACGACCCCGATTAATCGAGTACCTATGTATGCTCCTAGTGAATATCCCATGGGGACGATCTTGCTGTAAAGCTCCAAATCATCTTCACTGTCTGTATATTCTTTGTGATACGGTGCTTCAAGCTCTACTAATTGAATGTCGATCGTGGTTCTCTCTTCATTTTCAATTTTGGTCACCTTGTACTTTGCGTTTGAGGAATATCCACACTCCCCAAGTTCAGTTTGTTCTTCGTCCGTGAACCGATGAATCGGTTTAATGCATATAGCTTCTATAGGAATCACCCTTTATAAAAATAATTCGACGGTCCCGCTGCCTAAAGACATGTGCACGTCATGTACAGACTACGATGCATTAGTCGTTGCGGTTGTATCCTAGCTTTTAATAAAAACAATCTTCACGCCTACCACCTGATCCTGCCCATTCACCGCCTTGTACACGCCGTACGCCCCGTCGCCAATGCCGGTACGCGAGACAACGCCTCCCTCGAGAACACCCGCCTCTTCCCCGCTTTCGGTGATATCACAGCAGGCATAATACCATTCCGTATCCGTGCCGTCCGATGATCCTTCCGCATCCGGAATCCGGTATTTGTGAATATCAAAAATCCCAGCCTGTCCGCTGTCCACCCCCGCCACGAAAGGACACTTGATCCACTCCAAGGATGCCCCTTGTTCCGCAACGGACTGATGGTATGCCGTCAGCTTGGCGTTGGCTTCACCCCAGTCCGGGATCTCCGCCTTCTCCACTTCCGAGACCCACGTTCCATTCAATGCAGGCTCCACTACACCCATAATAACGATGCTCGTATCTAGTTCGTAACACGGATCCGCAACAACCAATTGTCCGGAAGTTACTTCAAAATTACCCAGTTGAATGATCAATGAGGATACCTCCCATAACCGCTTGGATTTACATCTATTCTATCATGGGTGCAAAGGAAAGTTTAATGACGCACCAGGATGGTTATCCATCAGGATAGGGTATTACAATCGCTCCTATTCGACATGTATCTACATCTATTCGCCTTTAGGGTATGGACGAATCCTTTTTGAAGGTCTATAATAACAACCACATTCCAAAAAACGAACATTAAGGCGGTAACCATGAGTAAATATATGCAATTATTTCAAGGCACGTCTTTTTCAAGCAAATCGCCCACAGAAATTCAAGTATTACGGGACCATCTGTATTGCATCAATGACGACGGTATGATTGAGCGAATCGTCGCCCCGGAGGACGCCGAGTACGCGTCCTTGCTGGATGCGTATCAAGGCACTGACAAATTTCAACGGTTAGAGGCGGGTCAATATTTCTTGCCTGGTTTTGTCGACTTGCATGTGCATGCGCCGCAGTGGGCCCAATCCGGAACCGCATTAGACATCCCGCTCTACGACTGGTTAAATACGTACACCTTCCCGCTGGAATCGAAATTTTCCGATCTCGAGTTTGCGCGCACGGTTTACGACGATGTGGTCAGCACCTTACTGGCCAACGGAACGACAACGGCTCTTTATTTTGCAACGGTGCATAAGGAAGCCAGCTTGCTGTTAGCCCAAATCTGTGCGAGCAAAGGCCAGCGCGGACTTGTTGGCAAAGTCGTCATGGACGATCCCGAGCAGAATCCGGAATACTATCGCGATGCGGACACATCCACCGCACTTGCGGATACGGAAGAATTTATTATCGCTGTACAGGAATTAGCCAAGACTACAAAACAAGGCGTCTATCCCGTCGTCACCCCACGATTCATTCCAAGCTGCACCGATGAGGGGCTTAGAGGCTTAGGCGAGCTGGCTGCCAAATATGACACCTATGTTCAATCCCACTGCAGCGAAAGCGATTGGGCGCACGGATATGTCAAGAATCGATTCCACAAGAACGATGCCTTTGCGTTACATGATTTTGGCCTGCTGCGGGATAAATCCGTTATGGCGCATTGCAATTTTCTGGAGGATCAGGATGCGGAGTTATTTGCGGACACCGGCACCGCGATTGCCCATTGTCCGATATCCAACGCGTATTTCGCCAACAGCGTCATCCCGGTCGCCCGTTTCCATGCCAAAAATGTCGAGATCGGCCTGGGCTCGGATATCTCCGGCGGCTTCTCGCCAAGCCTCTTCGATAATATTCGACAAGCGGTAATATCCTCGCGGATGCTGGAGGATGGCGTTAACCCTTCCCTTCCTGCCGAAGATCGCGGCGTACCCGATTCGCGCATTACGATCCATCAGGCATTCTATCTGGCAACGGCCGGCGGCGGGGATAGTCTGAGCTTGCCGATCGGTCGTATCCAGGAAGGCTATGCATGGGATGTGCAGGTGATCGATACGAGCATTCCATCCGCCAAGCTGCCGATTTTCGATGAGCATGAGGATGTGCACGATATTTTTCAGAAAATCATGTATTTGGCAAGACCTGAGCATATCCGCGAGGTGTGGGTGCAAGGGGACAAGGTTCATTCGCGTTAAGCATGATAGATCAATTAATCTAAACATTCGAGGTGTCCATCGGAGTGAAAACACAAGCAGACAAGCAAAATGACGCACAAACGAATTCACAGCAATTAACGGTTCCGCCCGACGGCAAAATTTCCTTCGGAAAATCCGCCATTCTCGGTTTGCAGCATGTCGTCGCGATGGACGTCTACGTCGTTCCGTTCCTGATTGCCATGTTAATCGGCTTAGCGCCCAATCAGTCCAGCGCCTTAATTCAATCCACGTTTATTGCGGCCGGGCTTGCCACGATCGTGCAGACGTACTTCTGTATGAAGCTGCCGATGGCGCAGGGTCCTTCCTATGTTCCGCTCGGCGCGATTGTCGCCATTTATGCCGCCAGCGGCGGCGGGGAGACGGGCTGGGGCTCGGTGCTGGGTGCCAGCTTGGTCGGTGCTGTTCTCGTGGTGATTTTGGGATATACGGGAATCTTCAATAAAATCGTGAAATCCTTCATCCCGCCGATTGTAGGGGGCACGATTATTTTCATTGTCGGTCTCTCGTTACTGCCGGTTGCCATCCGCGACAATATCTATGGCGCCACGGACGCTGCCATCAATCAGAACGTGCTGCTGGCGCTGATCTCAGCCGGTGCACTCCTTCTATTCGTGGCCCTCGGTTCATTGCTGCGAGCGAAAGGCGCGATCTTCCGAGTTACCTCCGTCATGATCGCGTTAATCATCGGATGCATATCGGCTAACTTCATGGGTGTCCTGGATTTCAGCGCTGTCGCAAGCGCCAAGTGGTTCAGCATGCCGCAGCTGCCGTTTAAGGACTTTGGCTTCTCATTTGATCTCTCGGCGATCATCACCATGGTCATCATTTACCTCGTGCTGTTGGCGGAAACGACAGGGACATGGTTTGCCATCAGCAACGTCATTGATAAACCGTTAACGGATAAGAACATTAACCGCGGGGTTATTGGCGAAGGGATTAGCTGTCTGATCGCTTCGGTACTCGGTTCAACGCCGGTTACCGGCTATTCCACCAATGCAGGCATTATTTCCATCACGGGTGTAGCCAGTCGCCGGGTTTTCCTTGCGGTAGGCGGATGGTTCGTCCTGTTCGGCTGTTCCGGTAAATTGGCTGCGCTGATCTCCTCGATCCCAACGGCTGTCATCGGCGGCGTATTCGCGATCGTCTGCGGCATCATCTCGATTAACGGAATCCAGGTCATGAAGAACGTAACCATTCGTGAAAAGGAAATGTACATTATCGCCATCCCGATGATCCTGACGTTGGCGCTAGTGCTCATTCCTAAAGATTTCTTATATACGCTTCCTACGTTCGTACAGTATCTATTGGGCTCCCCAATTTTGGCTGCTTCCCTTGCAGCAATTATGTTGAATAAGTTACTGCCAAGTGCGAAGTAGGTTGTAAAGCGAGGCAAAAACGAGCGGATTATATGTAAGCTAAGCAGGGCTGCCCCCAAAGAGGCTGCGTTCATCGCAGACTTTGGGGGTGTTTTTTTTATAGTAAGGGGATATACACTTCGTTACACACAAAGTCTAGGAGCTTAGAAGATGCTTGCTGTTTATTAGGTGATTGCAGATGTTTTATATTTCTGCATGTTCGGCTGGGCAATTCACAAAAGAAAATAAGACCCTGCAACATATAAGCGCAGAGTCTCACCTGTTTATTTCATTTCAATTAGTCTTTTTATCCATTTAATCGTAATTTCGTCTTTTACCTCTGGATTCATATCTGCAGGAAACTGTAAATATTGTTCTTCCTCTGGCAACTTATGCAGTTGACTCTGAATCGTAGCGTCAGTCGTGCTGTCATTGTAATATTCCGGGAAGCGAAATTCTTGTCCTTGAAGTGACCGATAAACATGAAAACTGTACTTAATCCCATTCACTTCGCAAAAAGCATGTCCTTGAACTTTCGGATCACACCAGACATGCGTACCCTTCAATTTTTGCAAGGAAAGCATAAACCCATTCTTCTGCGCTTCCGTTAAATGAAAATCTTCCAAATAATACTTCATTGACACTCGATTAAAATTCGTATCGATAATCTGGTAGTTCAGAATTAACTCAGCGCCTCTTTTAAGAACAGGATTGAAATAATCCTCCTGAATCCTCCCCCTATACTTAAACAGTCGGCTCTGGACCAAGTAGTCGATATTGCTATGGTCTAAATTCCGACCAAATGTTAATAAAAATCTTCTCTTTTCCACTTTTATTCCGAACCCCATTTTGGAAGTGAATTTTGATACCGGTCAACATTTCCCTTATGATCTTTCCAATTATCTTTAGTATGATAATGCCACCGAGTGTGATTCTAGATTGAGAAGTATAAGTTATATTAAAACACAATTTAAGGCGCTGGCTAAACGCTTTTGCATTTACACGCAGCACTAAGATTCCGATTCGAAACTCCAACTAGGGCTGTACCCATCCAGAAGCTTCTTTGGTGCACAGGATCTCCACGCTCGTTCGAGATGCTCCAGCAGTTCCTTCGGGTCGACGGCCGAAAGGCGCACAAGCACATACGGAGCGTTGCGGTAATGATCCGTGATGTAATAGACATCGGGATCGAATTGCATCAAGAAGTCGCGCGTTTCGTAGTCCATTCTTAGTACGAGGGTAACCCCATCTTCAAGCAGACGCGCCAATAGCTTTCCTTTGATGCGAAATGCGGGGGTTCCGTAAGAGGTCCCCTCTTCTACGGCCGGCAAGGATAGAGCAAGATTTCGAACGGTATGAAGATGATCGGATGGTTGAATCGTTTTCGCCCCCCTATCGTAATTCCGCCTCTTGATCGCCATTAATACGCGAAGCCATCCACCATACATGACCAAAAGGATCCGTTAATCCGCCGCGGCGATCCCCATCATCATGATCTTTAAGCGGCTCCAGAACTTGGGCACCCGCAGCAATCGCTTGTTCGAATAAAGAATCAACGTCCTCAACATAGAGATACAGGTGAACCGACGCTCCTCCAAGCGCGCGCGGACTTCTTATATATGGAAACTCTTGAAACTCGTCCACAATCATGACGGGCGAGCTGCCGATCCTGATCTCGGCATGATGGATTTTCCCGTCTTCGTCTGTGATCCTCATCGACTCTGCAGCTCCGAAAGCCTTCTTATAGAACGCGATGGCATCCCCGGCATTTTGAATAATCATATACGGCGTAATCGTAGGATACCCCTCCGGCACCGGCTTTACATGGTTAATCTTGTTTTGTTCCATGATGGGCATGTCCTCCTCTTGTTTATGAGATGAATCCATTTTACGATCAGCCTGGCAGCCTATATTGTAAAAAATTTACCTCATTGAACAAGGGGGACATGGTTGCGATGCTCGCTTTGATGCTTCATGTAGGTTGTCGGATTAAGCCCGGAGAAGGCACGGAAATCGTGATTGAAATGAGCCTGGTCATAATAACCGCAGTCAAAAACAATATCCCCCCAATTGATCTGCTCGCCTCGATGAATGAGGTGCAGCACTTCCTGGAACCGCCGGATACGACCGAACAATTTGGGGGTCACTCCTACTTCGTTGCAGAACATTTGAATAAAATGTCTCTTACTAAAGCCGAGGTGCTGGCTTAAATCGGCAGTGCTTCGCATGCCGGGCAGCTTGTACATTTCCTTTAACGCATAGGACACGGCTGGATGGTGCTGCAATGGCTTTCGCACCATACTGAACATAAACTGTTCCATTAAACGGAATTTGATCTCCGGCGTATCCGCATCAAGCAGCTGATCACGCAATTCATTCGCTTCCGTACCCCAAAGCGTGTCCAAGGATACGACTTGGTCGTGCACCTCGGATGCGGGGAAGGATAGGAAGGGGAACAAGCCGCCCGGTTTAAAATGCACCCCCATGACATAAACCTGACTAGCTGAATCTATAACGACATATTCCGCTTGCGATCCAGATAATATCGAACCGGACAAAGTCTGAACATGGTGAAGATTGCGACTATATACTCGGAATTTATCTTCATGAAGGTTGATGATCAATTCCGCACAACCATCCGGCAAAACACGCTCCAGATTAAAGGAAAGATCGAATCCCTGGTACAACCAACAGAAGTCAATACAACTGGATAGGGGCAGCCTTGGAGTATAGGTATGAAATACCATGATCACCACTTCCTCAACTCATAATTCCCTTATATATTTTATCAATTCTGCGATTCCTTTCATTTGAAGCATTAGTTGATTATTTAAATTTTCCAAAGCCAATTGAAAGGAACGTTCGACTTTATCATAGTTTTGGTTGTCCAAATTATTCAATAAACTCTTCATATTTTCAATATAATAAACGGTTTTCCTCAAGCTGCTTATGACCAGGATTTTGCGAAGCTGAGATATCGAGAACAGTCTATAACCGTTTTCATTATTTCTTTCCGAATGGATTAATCCCTCATGTTCCCAATGCCGGATAGCTGAAGTATTTACGCCCGCTATTTGGGCAGCCTCTCCAATACTCATATATTC
The DNA here is from genome assembly GCF_017873605.1 of Paenibacillus lactis. Lineage (GTDB taxonomy): Bacteria > Bacillota > Bacilli > Paenibacillales > Paenibacillaceae > Paenibacillus_AQ > Paenibacillus_AQ lactis. The sequence goes on along the minus strand of NZ_JAGGKI010000014.1, from coordinate 38,245 downwards.
TTTTAGTTTTACATTTTTATATTTGGTAAAATCGGCATTCTGTATCATCGTAAGTATTTCTTCGACTCGCTGCTTCTCCACTTGAATATGATATTGCTGTTCATTAACTAACCAAAGGGCTTCTACATATCGTGCATTTTTACTCAGTCTCATGACTTCGTAAACAATAGGGATGTCATATCCTTTCAACAAGGCCCTAATCGTAATAAAAGCTTGGAAGTGTTGCGCTGTATAGAAACGGTGATTACTTTTTGTTCTCGGTACGGCAGGAATGAGATCTAGTTCTTCATACCTTCGCAAAGTTGTAGTGCTGACATTTAAGGTCTTTGCAATTTGTTTAGGGGTATATGTCTCCATCTATTACCTCCTTTTTAAAGTAAGACCTTCAAGTGCTACAATAACATATTTTCCAATAAAGCCCCAATATATAAAGGGCGGGAAATATAAAACCGAAAGATTGCATGAATGTTATATGATGGTCGTATGAACCGTTTAGGAGTGATAAAAATGGAAAAGAACATAAAACTTACGGATGGAACAGAGCTAAAAGTTGGTCTAGTAGGAAATGCAAACTCTCCCACCATCATGCTTCCGGTTGCTAAAGAATCCGTTTATGGACAGGATGCCGAACACTTAAAGCTGTGGGGAGTAGACCCCGAATTAGGAAAGCATTTTGTTGAGGGACTTATGGACAAGTTCCGGATTTTACACTTCGACTACGAAGGGCACCGTTTACAACATCCGAATCCAGAGAATCTCACACCTGAAAGCATTGTAAAAGATATACTAACCATTGCTAATGAAATGAACGTTAAGAAGTTTAGCTATTATGGTTACTCTTGGTTGGCTTTGGTTGGATTACTATTAGCTATTCGGACAGACAGACTAGAAAGCTTAATCATGGGTGGCTTTCCGCCAATAGATGGTCCGTATAAAGAAATGATGGTTGTGACAAATAAAACATATAAACAAGCTTTAAGCAATCAAAATGCTTCCGTTGTTGATGAACAAAGCCAAATCAGTCCAGAAAAGGTCGATTGGGATAACATCCAAGTAAAGATCGACACGAATCAAACTAAACAGTTTGTTACAATGTACGAACATTTAATGGAATTTGATGATCGGGAAATTCAACATAAATTAGCGATTCCGAGATTGGCGTTTGCCGGGGAAAAAGACACTATCGTTTATGGAGAAAACTTCGGCAATGTCACAGTTGATATTATCGGTATACTTCAAAACAAGAAACAAGAATTAGAACAGCTTGGATGGGATATAGAAATCCTAAAAGGAAAGGATATGGATCACACCAAAGCCATGCAACCTGCAACGGTTCTGCCATTGATAAAGGCTTGGTTCATTAAACATTTGAAGTAGTTAGTAAAATTGTTGGTGATTGAAAAAACAAGAGGGCAGCCGATCAAGTTCCATCGGCTGCCCTTTTATATGTATAGTTCCATATTCCAGATGTTGACCGCTTTGGAAGCTCGTCTGGTTGAGGAATTCTGGTTTCATGGCTTATAGGCAGCTTCAGCCACAGCCTTATCATCAATCAAGAGCAACAAAAGTCACCTAGACATCGTCGTGGCCGCTGTCCCGAATCACTTCTTCTTGTTCCTCATGGCGGCGAGCAGCTTCACCTTTCCGTTGGCCCCTTCCACGAAGCGATGGTAGTCCGGAGATTCTACCGGAACGATCGCGATTTGCCCCTTCGCATTGAAATGAAGACCCCATCCGTACTTTTTCGGGAGCATGGATGCTCTCAAGCATGGTTGCGGCTTCCTAAAAAACGCTTCTCGAATCTGCTCCCTTCTCTCGGCCAGCTCCGCTTCCGGAATGTTTTTGTGCCGGATATGCACTTCGAACTGGAGCTCCTCCTGGGTATAGACATACGGATGATTCTCAAGCAGCTCAAACTCGATGCCCGGCTTGGTTTTTCCGCTTTTCTTGTCCGGAGGCTTCGTTCCGGTCTCTGCGGGGCAATCCGGGGCAACGGTAATAAACGTATCATAGTAATTCCATTCCATCTTCGTTCCTCCTGAACCGATGTATAGCTTCGCTCATCACACATCGAATTTTCTAACATCTATTATAACCCTTTATTCCTGACAGAATCGGTCAGTTATTACGGCAAAGATAGAGCAAGATTTCGAACGAAATCAAGATGGTGTAATGTTGAATCGCTTTCGTCCCGTTATCCTCTATACCGGGTGTTATATCGGTTAGAAGTGTTATTGGAATGATGGGTTCATTCGATACTCCTGGGCCTGATGGACCTTGCAGGTAAACGACCTGGCCTTTAGTTCATTCTGTTCGCATGGAGAATCCCCTCGTCACTCAAACAAAATAATGGTTGATTAAAGTTACCATCATGCGTTAAATTACTTATATAAGTCATTTCCTAAATTCTGGAATAACGAGGTCGGAGGATGATATTCTTGTTACCTACAGAGGCTACGATCAGTAGGGAGCTATTACGATACCTAGAGAAGGAGCAATTAAGCATCACTTCTTTTGCCAATCGAGCAGGCATTAATTCGGGAACGCTCAGCCGGTTTATCAAGGGACAACAAGCCTTGTCCGTTTCAAGCCTTGATTCCATTACAAGAGCTATGGATGTAGAAGAAGGATTTTTTTATGATCTATATTTAAACGAATTATCCTTGAACTGGCGGCGGCTTGGACCCTTTATCATGCGCTGTGCCGAGCTAGGAAAACTAGACTGCGTCGCACAGGCAGTCGATATGATGATGGATTATCCATCTTACGCTGCACCGCTCTTTGATTGTGCGGAAGAACTATTCCAGCAAGGGAAACGGGAAGCGCCCCTAATCATATACAAAAAAGTGGCTGACGGTGAGAAGTACCAGCACGCCGAGCGGCTTGGCTTGTGCCAATACCGGATTTTTACCTGCTCCTTAAATGAGAACCAGGAGAATAACCTGCACTGCGCCATTCAGTTTGAAGCTTATATCCGGCGAGTCCCCGAAGGCGTGCAATTAGATGCTTTAAAAGACCTGACCAACACGTTATTATCCTTACGCAAATGGAACAAAGCCAAGACGCATGCCCAGGAAATGGGGCGGATCGCAAGAATGTTGTACGCTCAGAAGCATAGCCAAATCAAGACAAACCGGAGACAACTTGAGCCAGTAAAACCATTGTTCGGCTATATTTTGTACTCCGATTTGTTATTAGGTTCGATAGCAGCAGAAAACGCTGATTATGATCTAGCCCTTTACTATTTATCCCGCTACGAGGACCAGAGCTGGATTATCGAAACCGACGAACAGGCTGAACAGACCAAGGAACAGTTTCGGGAATGGGCCAGAGGCAACCGTTATTTGTACCGCCTCATGAAGGGGAATATCGATGTTCTTGAACCGTACATTGAATATATTGCTGCTCACGAGGACGAAATTTTAAAAGCGTTGTTTAAAATCATTCAAGCGGCTAACATGTATCATTTCGAGGTGGATCCCTATCTCGAAAGATTTGAGGAGCTCATTGAAGAGCATCTCCGCCCTGGGGGAATCATCGGCAATTACACCAGACATATCATCGATGACCGCTTTGCCAATTTCCTGATCGATGTCGGCGACTATTATTTACGGAAGAACAACCTCCTCAAAGGAACGAAGTATCTCTTGGACGGTCTTGAAGTTTCCTATCGCATCAATAATCCGGTCAACATCGTAAGGTGCAATACCACGATGGAGCATCTAAGGCCCAAATTAAATCCATCCATTCTTCAACGGTATGGAGCAATTCGGAAGGAAGGCGATTCTTGGTCCAGGAAAAGAAATATTTCTTGAATCACTACCTACGGGGCCTCAAGGTATAATTGAGAAATATGTAACTTCATTTGAATGCTTGAGTGAAGAAAACCAGCCGATTCTAATAGAGATTTCAACTGCCCCCCTAATGTTAGACATCATCTAACATTGGGGGGGCAGTTCACTCGAGGGCCGTGGTTTCTAGCTGAGCCACAGCATCGCCTGCTTAGAGGAAGAGTCTGTGCAAGGGCTGGTAGTATCATTAGGGCTTACGAGTTTTTTGCAGATCGGAATTTGAAAATATACGGCTCTTTCTGCTTTATTTCATGGTCCCCTTAATTTATTACATTTCAAGATTTGGGTTTACTGTTTAGCCTTTAACTTGGAACTAGCGTTTTCCTGAGGTTTTGTGATTAGATCTTGCAATTCATCTTTTGATATTCGTTTCGCGAATAAATAATAATCATCCCAGCGTTTGTTATCATTTTTATTGATGACATCTGATAATTTCGATATAACGACACCACCCATTTTACATGAGTGTATCATTTTGTCGTTTCCAATAAAAATAGCAACGTGGGCTATCCTTTCAATGCCCTTTTTTGAATATCGGGCCCGACTGGTAAAAAACAATAAATCTCCTCTTCGAATATTTTCTTTCTTTATTTTTTTGCCGATCAGGCTCTGCTGCCTGGAAGTACGAGGAAGAATCCCGTCAACTTGGCTATAAAGATATTGTACAAATGAGCTGCAATCAAACTCTTTGGTCTGAAACGGCTCAGCCCCCAACCTGTATGGTTTACTCATATGCTTCATTCCAGCAATAATAATTTTTTCATGCGTATTTATTTTTTTCGGCTGTGCCATAAGTTCCTCCCCTCCAGATTCAAAAATAGATCAACAAATGGTGACATGTACCTTTTTTGCAATGCTACAGATTATTCAAAACCAAACAAAAGGTTTGGTTATTCGTTTATATGCAAATATGCTCTCTAAAAAATGTATTCATTCACCAATGAATTGGCCTATTCGAAAGATAGGAGTCACTAATTTAAACTCCTCGAGAAAATTCTTTACGATCTGATAAAACATCCGGGTCATGTGGAATGGACTTCGTGACCGCATTTCTAAACAGCAGTTGAGAAGATCCTGTATCTTTAAAATAAAAAAGCCGCTATCATGCGGCTATAAAACGCTCAAATCATCCTGAGCAAGAGATAATTCCTTACCATTTTTATTGATAATATAAATTTTCTCCGGAAGAGTCTTTAGGCTTTTACCTGTAATAAATAACTCGTGTCCTCCTTCGATTTGATACTTTCTTATATATACTCCTGAACCGATGTCCTCAAAAGAGTATTTGTTGAAATCATCCCAATTCAGTGATACACCCTTTTCAGACAAGCCTTTTAATTCATCTAATAAAATAGCTCCACTTGGCCCTTCTTCCTTAGTGCTCAGGCATGCCGAACAAATAATAAGAATAAGAAAAAATGTTATTGAAAACTTAATGGATTTTACTTTTTTCATTTTCTACCCCATTTCTCTGTAAATCATAGGAAGTAAATTATACCGTATTTATGAAAGGGATGCTCTGACATTAATGATCCAGTTCGGTTCGCTACTTGTCACGCTTATCGGGCTGGTCGTAACAATTGTCTTAGCATTGAACCAAAACAAAAGAAATAGGCCGCCCATGGATGGGATAACGACCTATTTCTAGTCCCTCTAACTGCCTACTGCCCTTAGAAGCGGCTGTTGTTAAAGAGTGAGGATGCTAGCTGCATCCTCACTCCACATTATTAATTACATATTGTACCATAATATTACCTGGTATTGTTACTACAGAATAGTCCAAGATTTCCATAAGAACAAAGAGGGCTGTCTATGATAGGCACCCTTCAGCAAAACCATTACCCCCCTCAAGATCTCTTCTAAAGGGGGACGAGCATTTGCATTATCTCCCGCAGTGTGTGATGCGAGACGGGCATCGGTCATTATACCATATGGGTTATATGCGTTATAGTTTATGCGTTATAGTTAAATGTAAGGCTCATTCGGCACTGGGTAGCCCCAATAAAAATCCGATGAAGCACTTTATTTCTTCAACTTTCTTTCGATATAAGAATGATCAAGTAAACTTAGTAAACTTGGGGTTAAGCACTTTATCTGGTATTGATCCAAATCACTATTGACAATTAACTGACTATTCTCTTTTCTAAGCAGCTGATCCGAACCATTTTCTAAAAACAACAGATTCCCACCACATTGTTTTAATAACTTCCCGATAACTTTAAAAAAAGGTGTTATTCCCTGATCAAAGGTGTTTCCAAATAACTGAACTCTGATGCAAATATTAACATCTAAGTCATAGTGGGTTCTAACAAAATTTATATCTGAGATATCCTCAAGTTCAAGAGCCAATGAAAAGTATTCAGTTCCGATAACTATTTCTTCTTCATCTTTCTGGATCGATACCTTTTCATTCAAAAAGTTGATTATAAATTGTTCAATAACTTCTGCCAATGATTTGCAACTTAAATTAGATTCTAAAAACAATTCGAAATCCATGCAAATCTATCCCCCAAATATCCTAGTGATTTTACCGTCAACCACAATGCAAGACTAACCGTCATCATACAGCACTAGGTAGCCCCCACCGTAAGCTACATAATACTTAGTTTTTTTTTCAAAAGATACTTTGAACCATTCGTAGTTATCATGGATACGTTCCTTGTCGGCATCACTTAAGTCTAAATATCTTTCTAAAATCGCATTGAGAAACTCAGTTGAAAGTGACTCTCCAAAAGGTTGTAAACTATCGGTTGATAAATTATCCATGATTGCTCCAATCAGTACTGTAGATGCATTGGTTAATTTTCTGGTAATAATCTCTTTTGCTTTTTCATGATCACCTTCATAAAGCAAATTAAATGCAACAGCTTGAAGAAACTCATCTCCCAAATCTTCTTCGAGTATTTTAAGGCAATAAGGTAATGCCACTTCCTTTTCTCTTATAGAAAGTTCTGTTAAAGCAGTAGTTACTTCATCTAAATTATCTAAGTTAGTTATGATTGTAATAAGTTCAGCATTATTCATACTTGCAATATACGCCTCGTAATTTGCGCGACCTGAGCATTACGCTCGGCGGGCAGCAAGTCCTCGCCCTAGGAACCCCAGTTTAAGAAAGTGTATCTGACCATAATCAACCTGTTTGATGTAACGGAATAGTGATGTATAGGTTATAAAATTAAAGCATTTGATGTGCGCCAACCGAAATGAAGAATTAACACCGGTATTATATGGGTTATATATGCTATTGGTTAAGTGTGGGGTTCACTCGTCACCGGGTAGTCCCAACAAATAAGATACCTTGAGAGGCACGAAGCCAATCAAGGTATCTTTTTAAAGTAACGCTTTTATTTTTGACTATCCCTTTTCCATACATTTTGTCCATCCGATAAAAAAACTGCATCCGGCGGATCATCATAAAGTGAAATTTCAATTAATGTACCTTTCTTTTGTATTAACCAATTATATAAACTATTTTCCTCACTAGTAGGATGCACTAAAATATCATTTACTTGAAATGTAACTGCATAATATTCAGCATAATTCACATCATCGTCATCTAACCCATTGTCTGTTTCAAAAAGTGTGTCTGGTTCACCAATAATCCTTAATCCACTATCCCACTCTATTATCAATTCACTATCTTTATACTTTTTTAACACTTTTATTAAAGGGTCATATTCCATGTGTATCCTCCTCTTTTTACTCCTTTAATGGTTCTGATGGCACTATATGCGCTCCGTCTTTTCCGTAATGAATTATTCCTCTAGTAGTTTCAAGATACTCACCAGTATCACTATCATAGTATTTTCCAATTGGTTTACCAAAATCTACTCTTTCTTTATTACCTTTTGGTAGTAATTGACCTTTGCCTGCAAACTCATCAAGCAATTCTTGTGCCGCTTTATTATCCCCATAGAAGATACTCTTGTTTTTTCCATTTGCTATCTCTTGTTTGTAATTTGGAGTATTAGGAATATGTTTCTCCTGAGCACCTGGTTTTACTTTAACTGGGAATCCATTTACTTCTCGGTAAGGTCCTATTGGTACTGAATTCTTTCCATAAGAAGGTACAGTATCACCAGTCCCCGCTCCACCCTTACCCCCATCGCCACCAGAATCTTTCTTGAGGTTAGGCGTATCCTTGACACCAAGTCGTTTCAAGGCAAAGCCGCCGAAAATCATGGCAGCCTGCTGACCCAGGTAGGTCGATGTGCCCATCTCATTGATTAGTTCTTGCTCCGCCTGGACCTCCTCACCGAATTTCTCGCGGGTGTCACCGATATCAAGTGCCATTTTGGCACCCCAAATCGTTGTCTTTACAATCTTCTCCGCGGTCCCGATCGTAGCATTGTATGCCATCTGCTTCCCAGTCTCGACCGGTTCCTCGATCAAGGCGTTCGCCGTATCTTTAGCTGAGTCCCACATCTCGGCGGCAGCTGCCTGAACTCCCACGCCGAATGCTTTAAATTCCATTCCCAGTTCATTGACATGGTCTCCAAACGATTTTTCCTTGATGGCCTTTTCATAGTGGACATTGCTCATCCCCAAAGAGTTCAGGGTCTGTGGAGATGCGCACCTAGGGTCTAAGTTTCCCTGCTCATTGTCGACCTGCATGAATTTATAAGCAATTTTTTTTAATTCCTGAGAAGTCACCTGCATATGCTCAATCGTCAATTTCATGTCGCGATACGCCTGCTGGAAATCATAATAAAAACGCGAGCACGTGGTCCCGTCCCAACATGACGCCAGCATCTGAATGTGTTGGTTCAGCGTGTTTGAATTCGCCTCCAACTGATTGAGGCTCGATTGAACTGCTCTGATACCGACAGCAGCACCTCAGGAGGCACAAGGATTTTGGACATAATTCAACCTCTTCATCATTTGCTAGATAGTCATTCTACCCTACTTCAAATAACTGGAAAAGGTTCCAAGGTCCTCTCTTATACGCAGCTTCGCTCAGCCGTAAGTGCCTATCAGAATCGCCAAATCTGCAACGTACTACACAAGAATCATCACGATTCTGACAGATTCGATCGAAACGCAGGCAAGTTGGCCACTCGCCCCATCCCGCTCAACAGCTTCCCCAAATTGGCTCGCTCGAAAGACGCCAGGTACACAGCCAACACGTCATCCGTTTCCTCTTCGGATACGTAGAGCTCGAACACAATCAGCACATCATCCTTTACGTAGATTTTCCATGCATTCAGCTCTGACCCCTCATCAATCTCATGCTCCCGCTCCAAATGCATGCTGCGGCAATAGTCGGACAAGCCCCACATGCTCTCATCGAAAATGGCCCAATACGGCAGCCGATCCTCGACGCCCAACTGCACAAATGCCTTACCAGCTAGAAAATGCTGAAGTGACCGGTTTTCCAGCTGCCAGTCGGGTGAGTTCCACGCGCAGAGATAGACTGGTGGATCCTCCTTCTCCAAATCCTGAATGCGGATCCCGCAATAGATCACGGATTCCTCCACTTGATAGAAGACCAGGAATGCCTTGTCTGTCGTGAAAAACGTTTTATCCGGAATGAACACATCTTGCAGCGGGAGCGGTTCATATTGGTTATTGCACCCTTGGGTGATATATGGGGAACGTCCCAAATTCTTATAATAATCCCGCAAGACCACCGGCAACCGAAAGCCAAGGCTCTGTTCCTTGGCCTGGATGTCCGCTTCCGGAATGCCGTGGGCCTCTTTATGATGCTCCCCTAATACACGGAGAAGTCCTTCGATTGTCGCTTTCATTAATTGAGTCAACCTCCTCGACGTCTACATCCTTAAACAAGCTTCCGGAACTCCCTGCCAGAGAGCCTTCTTCCACCCATCACAACGAATCCAATCTAGTTTATTCGGTTTCTTTAGTTTTGATTTTGCTGAAGATTGCGGGGGTAGCGTACACCTAATGATTGCCCCTATCTTTGGATAATTTGTTTTCGTCAAAAACCATTCTATCAAAGATCCAGCACCCTTGTTACGTTTTCATAGAGTGATGCTTTCGAACTTCCGGGTGAACAAATATTAGGAAATCCGGCGGATCCGCCGGCTTCTTTTTTTCATAGCAAGGAAAGAGTCATGAAGGTATTCCCTTTAGTCCCATGAGCACGACTTATTATTAGATTCAAAATATGGAAGATGGTTCCAATGCAGTAGGGAATTATGAAGTTTGTGGGATACCAACACCTTAGAATCAAATGAATAATGAATTTGACAGAGGATATCAACAAATTCTCAAGTCAAATACATCATTTGTATCGAAAGGGGTTTGATTATGACAAGAATCTTTTCGCGGTTTATTACGGTATGCATTGCCGGGGTGCTGCTGACGTTTGGGTTTCTGTCCGGATTGGGACATGCGGCTGCCGAAGAGGTGCAATCAGCTGTCGAATGGTCCAGGGATTACGGAAGCAACTCCACCGGGAAAGGAGTGATCTCGACTTCTGACGGCGGCTACTTAGCCTTAGGAAGCATATACGAGAAGGAAAAGGTTGGACCGGAGGATTGGCAGTGGTCTTTGTTTCAAAAGTCCTATATTCTGAAGCTTGATGCGGAAGGACAGGTGGAATGGGAACAGAAACTGAAAAATAATTCGGACAACAGCACGGCATATCTGGCCATTGAACCAAAAGACGGAGGATACCTTGTTGTAGGTTCAGCGAGGGGAGACGGTGAACCCATCCACCAGTTGTTCATAGTCCGATTGGATTCATCGGGGAATGTGCTGTGGGAGAAGGCTCTGGTCAATGACGGATTCTCTAATACCCCCGAAGCTATTGTCGAAACGGACGACGGCAGCTTTTTAATTGCCGGCACAGGGATTTCAAGAGGTGTCGCCTATGAAACACCGAATATTACAAAAATCGATAAAAACGGAGAGACGCTGTGGTACAAAAGGCACCGTTTTTCGGGTACTGCCGACTCTATATACGATCTGATCCCCGCGACTGACGGCGGTTATATCGCTGTTGGCTTTGGAGGCAATGTCGAATATGAATCGAAAGAACTTGATGCGCTGCTGATGGTGAAGATTGATGATCAAGGCCAACAGGTCTGGTTGAAACAATTCGCTGACCCAGGCAGCCGCTGGACTGGCCAATCGATTATTGCTTCGGAGGATGGAGGTTATGTGATCTTAAGCTCCAAATATATGGATCGTAAACGTGTAACTGTTCTTACCAAAACCGATTCGAACGGACAGGTACAATGGGAGAAAACATATCGCGATGGTACGAATTCCGAATCCTTTAATCGCCTGCTCCAGACAAAAGACGGCTACGTCATGTTGGGAGGACATACTACTAAGGGCGCTTTGGATTGGAGACAGCAATACAATGTGGTAAACGTGGACGCGTACGGCGGGTTTATCAGCAGGGAATTGTTTAAGGGGGCTCCAATTTACAACATTGGGACCGCAGCAGCAACCCCTGACGGCGGCTTTATTTTCTCTGGAACCGTTTTGCGGGGGGACGACAATAAATTTCAGCTGATGAAGGTATCTCCTTCTGAGGCCCGGCCGCCAGCGGAACGTACGCTAACGGGTATCTCGTTTACGGATAAGGAGAAGAAATTGAAAGCAGGCGCAAGCGTCACAACCGTGCTTCAAGCAGTTTATTCCGACGGGGTCAAGGATGATTTGTCCAGCGCAGCAGTATACATCGCGGGGGACAGCGCCATCGCAGATGTCGATGCATTGGGCCGGATCACGGGGCATATGCCGGGACAAACCTATGTCGAAGCAACGTATGAGGGTTTCACTGCCAGAATAAACGTCACGGTATTCCCTGAAGATACGGACGAATTCGATCCCGTCTTCGGGTCTATCAAACTGGATTCGGGCGAGTATTCAGTTATGGAAGGCTCGAGTCTTGATCTGAAGGTCACATTCTATGACTATAACACAAATACGGAAACCGACATCACCAAGCAAACAACGTTTATCAGCGATAATCCGGACATTGCCGAAGTAGATGAGGAAGGAAATCTGATCGGCCATAAACCGGGAGAAACCATAATCTATGCGAAGTATAAGGGAAGCTTGACGTATGCCAGCGTGATGGTCGTTCATGCACCTGTGTCAGAATAATTCCGGTTGACGAAAATTAAATGAAGGTCACAGCCTCAGCAGATAATTGTGCTGGAGTTGTGACCTTTGAATGAACACATCCTCCAGCGGGAGCGGTTCATATTAGTTATTGCACCCTTGGGTGATATACGGGGAACGTCCCAAAACCATATAATATATTAGACACTCTTGTCCCCACACATTTCATGTCTATATAAGATTCGCCCTGATTACCACGTAACGATCACGAATTTAATAAGTCTGATGCTGAAACCTTTTTCCAGCTCTCAAGTCCAATTAAATTTAGTATCCGTTCTTTTTCCAAATCGTCAAATTTGTCGGTATCCTTTTTAAGACTCCCTTCAAATTCCTTCATGTACTGCTTATTACTCGTGTCCGTAACGTACATATAATACACATCTTGGATGGTATCTCCGTTCCGAAATTGAAACTGAAAGACATACATTTGCTCTATTTCTTGGGTTTCAGGCAACGGTTCAAACTCTCCACGATGTGCCCATTGTGCAGCAGTCTTTAGCAAATCAGGATCACTTTGTACATTGATCAGTTCGGGTTGTACGCGACCGGAGTCTTTACGGTACAAATATATATTTACTATCTCCAACGCGCCGGATTCTTCTTCTATTCGATCGTGGTTTCTTGGCGAACAGGAGGTTATGAGCAACGTAACAAGAAGAAGATACAACAAGACTATTTTTTTGTTCATATAAAACACTCCTACACATCATCTTCACTCAAGTACGTATTTTCCGTAAGAGAGAATTTGCATTACACCATATTTTAACATAACCTCTTCCATGGACTCGCACATTTCCGGTTGACGAATCCAAAATCGGGAAGTATAATCAAATCCATATTAACCTTATAGGAATAATTAAATATCAAATGATACCGACCATTCAAATGGAGGTCACAGCCTCAGCAGATATTGTGCTGGCGTTGTGGCCTTTTATTTTTGATCCTATTTTTAAAGGCCAGGTGAGTTGAAGTGACGAGAAGGTTCCTGTCCAATCCGTTCATCGGAAAATGTTTGCCTTGGGTTCTCCCCATCTTACTAATCGTTGTGTGGGCCATATTATCCAATCTTGATGTGATATCGAGGAAAATCCTCCCCCTGCCTCAAGACGTTTTATTTTCTTTCAAAGATTTGCTGTTATCAGGAAAGTTAATCGAACACGTCTCCATCAGCTTTCAAAGAGCATTCATAGGTTTCTTAATCGGCGGGGGAATCGGCCTTGTACTGGGCTTCATCAACGGCTTATCGCCCATCGCTGAAAAATTGTTGGATACCACGATTCAAATGGTACGCAATGTTCCTCATCTGGCGATGATTCCTCTAGTCGTCCTATGGTTTGGCATTGGCGAGGAGTCGAAAATATTTTTGGTCGCGATCGGCGTGTTATTCCCGGTCTACATCAATACCTTGCACGGCATCCGATCCGTGGATAACGGATTGATCGAAATGGGCAGCGTATACGGGCTGCGCACCGCTTCGCTCTTCTGGAAAGTCGTTCTGCCCGGCGCCCTGCCTTCCATTCTGGTCGGACTCCGCTACGCTTTAGGCATCATGTGGCTCACCCTGATCGTATCCGAGACGATTGCTACGAATTCGGGCATCGGCTTTCTGGCCATGAATGCAAGAGAATACATGCAAACCGATATCATTCTGCTGACCATTGTGCTGTATGCCTTATTTGGAAAGCTGGCCGATTCCATCGCCAAACTCTTAGAGAGGCGGTTCTTACGCTGGAACCCGAATTATCACAACTAAGCCCTGAAAGGATGTGTCGACCCTGAAATCCTCTACCCATGGTGTGCATCTTCGTATAACCCAATTACAGAAAAGCTTTGGCGAACAGCCTGTACTTCGAGGCGTTGAGTTAGACGTGAAGCCTGGAGAGTTCATAGCCATCATCGGGCGAAGCGGCTGCGGGAAAAGCACGCTATTGCGCGTCATCGCCGGATTGGAGCCCGCCACGTCGGGAGGCGTATGGATCAATGACCATCCGGTCCACCATGTGCATGCCGAGACCCGGATGATGTTTCAAGATGCCAGGCTGCTGCCCTGGAATAAGGTCATCGATAATGTAGCGATCGGACTTCGAAAAGAAGATCGTCATAAAGCCGAAGCCGCTTTAGAACAGGTTGGGCTCGGTGCCCGGGCCAATGATTGGCCGTCCTTGCTCTCCGGCGGTCAGAAGCAGCGCGTCGCCTTAGCCAGAGCGCTCGCCAGCCAGCCCAAACTATTGCTGCTCGATGAGCCTTTAGGCGCGCTGGATGCATTGACCCGCATTGAAATGCAGCAATTGATCGAATCACTCTGGCAGCAGCAGCCATTTACGACCGTCCTGATTACGCACGATGTCGAAGAGGCTGTCGTCTTGGCCGATCGCGTGGTCCTCATTGAGGAGGGCCGGATCGCGATGGATCGAGCCGTCTCTTTCCCGCGCCCCCGTCAACGGGGAAATGCCGAAGTGGCCGCATTCATCGATCACATCCTGAAACGGGTCTTGGGCATAACCGAAGTGGCAAGCCGGCATGAAGCAGAAAACCTCCCCTATCCATTAAAGAAAGGTTCATAGGTGTCTAACGCCATCCCGCTCGGGAGGGAATTCCATAACCATTTCTTGAAGGAGGTGGATCACAAGCGAGCGTTTGACCGGACGTGAAACCGTAAGAAAAACGTCTATCGACGTACTTTCAAAGAAGACAGACCGCGTTTAGCGGTAGTTTCTCTTGCGATACCAGGCAGCAGATTCTCCGAAGTTTATACGTTCTGATATCTAGAAAAAGAAAGGAGCTATAGAAACCATGCCCAACATCGATAGTCCGCAAGAAATCGTAAAAGAAATTAGGATTACCCGCTGCCCCGTTCCGACAGCAGCCAGTTTGGCCCTTGACCTCGGGCTGCTTGATCAGGAGCTTGAAAAGTCCGGATGTACGGCAGCGGAGCTAACGCGAGACACCCGTCAAGCTTTGCCTGATGCGCATTTTAATCACACCTTGCCATTCCTGGTGCGGGAAGGAGGCAACATTCCGGCTTTATGGGCACGCTCAACCGGAAGCGATACGCGGCTGATCGGACTAAGCTGGGTCGATGAATATCAAGCCATCCTCACCCTTCCCGACTCGGATATTCAGGGGCCTGGCGATTTGCGCGGAAAACGAATAGGGATTCCTCGTCATCGATATTTGGAGATCGATTTTCGAGCGGCCCAAGCGCTTCGCGGGTTTCATAATGCGCTCTCGCTGGCGAATCTTACGCTGGATGACGTCAACATCACACATCTTGAAGCGGCTCGTGAAGGAAGAAGGGATTCCTGGAATACCGAAATTGAGGCGCTGCAGCGGCGTGAGATCGATGCTGTTTTTGTCAAAGGAGCTACCGGACTGGAGGTCGCCCGTACGGTCGGGCTAAAGGAAGTGATCGAGCTCGGGTTCCATCCGGATCCGCTGGTGCGAGTCAACAATGGCGTGCCCCGAACCGTGACGGTCGATACGGCCTTAACGGAGCAGGAGCATGTCGTGGAGCAGATTCTCACTTCTCTGCTTCGCGCCGCCGATTGGTCCAAAGATCATCCCGAGGATTTCATTCGGGTCGTTACGAAGGAAACCGGCGCTTCCTCCGAATATGTTGCCTCAGCTTATCGCAATATTTCCCTTCGACCGTCACTGCGTGAAGACTATTTAAAAGCGCTTGAAGCCCAGAGCAGATTCCTGTTCGAGCATGGTTTCCTCCCGAATCCCGTAAACGTATGGGACTGGATTCTTCAAGAACCGTTAGCCGCGGCTGAACAAAACATTGCCAAAGGAGTGTCCCTCACATGACTCAAACGAAAGCAGACGTAACCATCGGCGTTCATCCTAATAATCATTCGTTATTCGTATTGCGCCGCTTGAGCTTTTTGGAAGAGATTCTTAAAGACCTTAACGCAACCGTTGCCTGGGTTGATTACACCGACGGAGCGAGGACGCCGCTGCGGATCGCATCCGGCGAAATCGACTTCGGCGGTACAGGGTCTACCCCGCCTTTAACCGCGCAGGCGTCGGGTATCGATATCGTCTACGTTGCGGTATCGAATCCTCGTACAGCCAGCGGCGCCTTAGTCGTGCGCAAGGAATCGCCGGTGCAATCCGTTGCGGATTTGAAAGGCTTGCGCATTGCGCTGTCCGAAGGGTCCTGGCATACGAGCTTTCTCGCAACCGCGCTCGATAAGGCAGGCATTCTATATGATGATGTCGCTCGTGCGGATATAGGCAATGAGGGGGCAAAAGCACTGCTGGCCGGCGAGGTGGAGGCTTGGGTCGGCAACGATCCGCAGCTGACGGAGCTGCATAACAAAGGTCTCGTTCGCACGCTGGTGCCGCTTGAGTCCCATATCTCCCACCGTTCCGTATGGTTTGCCAGCCGGGATTTTGCGACGAATCAGCCGCAGCTGCTTAAGGCCGTCGTTGAAGCGCTGCAGCAAGCAGATCAATGGATTCAAGACAACACGCGCGAAGCGGCGGAGCTGTTTGCCCGGGACCTGCCCGATTGGCCATCCGCGGATTCATGGGAAGCCGCGCTTCGGCGGAGACCTTGGGGGCTGCAGCCGATTACCGAGGAGTTCATAACCGAACAGCAGCGGGTTGCCGATCTGTTAGCAAGACAGCATATTTTGCCGAAAAGCATTGTCGTTTCCGATGCCGTTCTGCCCGTACCCGTAGAAATTGGAGGAGAATAGCATGGCTGCACACCAAGAGAACGTTGAAGTGTATTGGTATTTAACCGCGCCGGATGGCCGCAGTCCTTGGTCAACGGATGGCGCGCGCAAAATCGATTTGCCTTACCTGAGGCAGATTGCCTCGGCTGTCGACCAATTGGGATTTACCGGCGCCTTGCTGGCAACGGGCCCGCATGATACGTGGGTGCTGGGCTCCTCCCTGATCTCCAGCACGAACAATATGCGTTTTCTCATCGCTGTGCATCCGCCGCTGATTTCCCCCGTGCTCGCCGCGAAAATGACGCAGACGTTCGATGATTTCTCTGGAGGACGCGTCCTATTAAACATCGTGAACGGGAACACGGCGCAAATGCGCGCCTATGGATCAACGCTTGGGCATGATGAGCGTTATGCCTACACGGATGAATGGATTCAGGTGTGGAAGCAAGCCGTGGCCGGAGAACACCTGGATTTCCATGGCAAGTATATTACCGCCGAAGGCAAAGCCTTGCAGCTCACCTCCAAGCAGAAGCCAACGCCGCCCCTGTGGTTCGGCGGTTCGTCGCAAGCGGCTCACCTCACGGCCGCCAAGCACATCGATACGTACCTGAGCTGGGGCGAAACGCCTCCGCAGGTCGCCGAGAAGATTCAAGATCTTCAGGCTTTAGCGGCAGAGCAAGGCCGTACGATGCGGTATGGCATCCGGCTGTATCTGATCGTGCGGGATACGGATGAGGAAGCTTGGCAAGAAGCGGACCGGCTGCTCAAGACGATGGATCCGCAGACCGTGGAGCATATGCAAGCCATTCTTCGAAACAGCGATTCAGTGGGGCAGCAGCGCATGCTTCGCAATCACAACGGCCAAATTCCGAAAGACGCGCGGGAGCTCGAAATTTATCCGGATTTATGGGCCGGGATGAGTCTGGTACGACCAGGTCCGGGCACCACGATCGTTGGCAGTCCGGCAACCGTTCTGGCGCGCATAAGAGAGTATCAGGATGCGGGCATTTCAACGTTTATTTTCTCCGGTGTTCCGCTGCTTGAAGAAGCTTACCGTGTAGGAGAATACATCCTGCCCCATCTGCGCGTGAACCGTGAGGCCGTAACGACGCCGAAGCTAGAAGAACAGGAGAAGGTCTTCACGTGGGCTCATAACATCCACTAAACGATCCGGCAAAAAGGGAAGTGTCCTATGCGAAAAATAAGCTTACATTTACTATTAGTAATTCTGTTAGTTACGTTATCGGCTTGCGGTAAAGCCGGCCAAGCGAAACAAGCCAGTGCCGAGAATGAAGCCGTCCCCGTTCGTCTTGGCATCCTGCGCAGTGCCCAGCCACTAAGTTTATCAGAGGAAGGCGGGCCCCTGTATAAAAGGCTGGAAGCAGCCGGAGCGAGCATTGAAAAAACTGGCGGTTTCGCCGCCATGTCGCCAGCGATCGAGGCGTTAAACGCCGGTTCGATCGATATCACGATCGGCTCGATTACGGCAGCCATCAGCGCCCTTGTCGGAGGCTCCTCGGAATTCACGATTTTTGCGAAGCAGCCTGGCGATCAAGATAATCAAGGCATTGTGGCCAAGCCGGAAGCCGGCATCAAGGGGCCTTCCGACCTCCGGGGCAAGAAAATCGCCGTCAACCGCGGCGGCACGGGCGAATACTTACTATATAAAGCATTGGAGAAAGGCGGACTCGATGCAAGCGAAGTCGAGATCGTCTATCTTCCGCCAACGGAAGCGGGACCGGCCTTTGAAAGCGGGCAAGTCGATGCTTGGGCGACATGGGGGTCCTTCACCGCCGTGGCGCTCGTCGACTTCGGTGCAGAGCTGGTCATTTCCGCAGGCGACATCGAATCCGAGAATGATACGGTGTATATTGTGCGAAACGGCTTCCTGAAGGAGCATCCTGAGCTCGTCCATGAAGTGTTCGAAGGCTTGAATGAAGAGTCCGCGCTTCTATCCGGCGACGTCGATCACACCGTCCAATTAATTCAGGACATCCAAGGCGTCTCCGAAGCCGTCGCCCGTCAGCAGCTGGAAGGCTCTTTATACCCGTTTGACTCGATTGATGACACCGTCCGCCAACGTTGGCAAGCAGTCGCCGATTATATGTTTGAGAAAGGGATTATCCCGAATGAAGTGGATGTCCTATCCAATACGGTGGATGTGAGGACGTTGAAGTGAAGCCGCTTGAGGAAGGTTAGAGGAGCGGTGAGCGTCGAGCATTGCTCGGTAAAAATTCCAATATGCAACCCTTCGAGGGCACGAGGTCTGCTAAGGACTTGGTGTCCTTTTTTTCATGTTCAACAATACATCGGACCGTCAATGCAGAAAGTGGTGATGGATCTTCAAGTTCTGGATTCGGCTTTCGGTTAAAGGTAACTTTTCACGCAGCCATTAAGGATCTTTGATCCGTCTTCACCTTCACCCCTCCCTATGTACTGCCCTGGCTTGCATTATGCCATGAATTCCATTAACTTAGTTTTGATAGCTTCATATATCAACCATGATTGTACATGCCGTTGTAAGGGAGGATTGGGAAAGGCGTGATTCGCAAAAAGAACCGATATATCATAGCCATCTTCATGGCCTTCGCTGCCCTTTTTAGCGGCTGCAGCACGTCCGTCAAACAAACTGTCCCGCTGAACACGGACCCCCAATCGATATTAAGCGCAATCTATGAGTTGGAAGGGATCAAATCCGCCGGATCCGTGAATACGGAGCCTTTGACCGAAATCTCGGAGATCGAAGACAATATCAGCATCCGGTACCAGTACGTTTTCTTGGTGAAAGATGCCGTCAACGAGAATAATCAAGCCGTTCCGGATCGGCTGTATGTCGTTTCTGCGGTCGAGAATACGAGGAACGATCGGGAAATCAGCATCCAGTACATCGACGGCTCCATCAATGGGGAAACAGCCAAGCACAATCCGCGGCACCGTCCCATTACCGTAAACCTATGCCCGGATGATTCCAAATCTCCTTGCGGCGATGATGATTCGAAGACTTATCAAGCGAATGCGGTTGTTTTTTCGTTGGACCAATTCCCCGCATTTCGTTCGCATGGCAATGTCGTTGATATTAGCGTTAAGTATGCATTAGGTAAGAGTAAAAAAGAGCTCCGCGAGCAATTTCTAAGTGATTCGGGGTTGCAGGAGACTGACGATGCTGTCGTTTCCCTGAAGCTGCCGGACTCATTCGTGAAATAACAAGAAGTACACGAACAATATGAATCCGTTGATTGGAGGGCACGAGGTCTATTTAGGACTTGGTGTCCTTTTTTCTGGTTTCCGTACTGAAGGTCCCCGTCGACTTATATTCCTTTTATGATATAATATGTTTGATAATGGAATTTGAAAGGAGTATGCCATGAAGGCGAAAATCACAGCTGCCCTGATATTGAATGTTTGCATTGGATTCATATGGTATTACTTTTCTGGATTCATTGTTCATTTAATTAATCGAGGGAATAACGGATTATTCAACATCCTCTTATGGGTCGTTAGCTTAATGCTCTTTTTTGGCATTCATCGATTAACCATTTCAAAAATGAATACGAATCATACTCCGAAGCAGTCCAACCTCTTAAGTGCCGTTTCCTCGATTTCCTTTTTATCCACCGTTCTTCTGATCTATATATTCTTGTGATTCTACCTGTGGAACAACGGTTCCGTTGCACTCTGTTTAACAGACACAGGCAAAACGAACTGCTGCTCCGTCCATGTTTTGTATGGAGACAGAACGACAAGCAATTCGCCCGCGATCGGATAAAGTCCTATTTCTTCTTGTGTGAATTTAAATTATTTAAATTTCGTCAACTCTTCATAGTTCGTAATGTTAAGTTTGATTTTCCCTTCTTGATGAATATTATTTTGATAATAAACTTCTGTAATCAGCTCAGAGATCTTTCTTGCATCTTGGGACAATTGATTGAATATTTCCTGATCAGCTTCAGTTATTTCCCCTGTTTCATTATAGTTTGAGGATATTGCGCTAATTTGAGTATTCATTTTATTGGCAATAGGAACTAATAACTCTGTCGATACTCCCGAATCTATAACTTTAGAATAGCTCTCTACACGATATAGCCGATTATTGATTTCCTGAATGCTATTACCATCCACATCTTGAAGGTTTCCGAGATCGTGATAAAAATTCCACACTTCAAATACGGAATTACCAATTATAGATTCCAGTTTCATTTTTGAATCCCTATCGTTCGTGATGTTTTGACTAATCAAAAATATAGAAAAGATAATCAGAGTTATTACAGAGTAAGAAATCAGTACAGTCCTGGTTTTTTTCCTCAATTCACTTGCCTCCTTCCGCCTTCCTGATTATTTATAAATTTCTCCCTTTCC
The DNA here is from genome assembly GCF_017873605.1 of Paenibacillus lactis. Classification (GTDB taxonomy): domain Bacteria; phylum Bacillota; class Bacilli; order Paenibacillales; family Paenibacillaceae; genus Paenibacillus_AQ; species Paenibacillus_AQ lactis. Next base: position 17,253 of record NZ_JAGGKI010000014.1, on the reverse strand, counting down.
CATACTCTTTTTCCGTCGGTTAAACATACTGAACTGGGTGGATCTTCATAGAGGGAAATTTCAACCAATGAACTTTTTCCTTCTTTCAACCAATTATATACACTGCCTTCGTTAATAGAAGGATAGGATAAAATTTGATTTACTTGAAATGCAGTTGCATAATATTCTGCGTACTCGGGGTGATCATCATCTAATCCATTGTCTGTCTCAAAAAATGTGTCTGTTTTGCCTACAATTCTTAATCCACTGCTCCACTCTAATATGATCTCTACACCTTCATACTCCCTTAATGTTATAAATAAAGAATCTACTTCCATAGATATCCTCTTTGATGCAGCCTTATTTAAAGTTGCTGAAGAATGAATTAAAACAAACCCCCACCATTTCAAATAGCAATGATGAGGGTGATTACCATAGCTGCTTACCTAGTCCGCTATATTGATGACGTTATCTTTACCTGATAAATAACATATTTATGATTCCATTGCTGTATGGTAACGATCGTTTCTTCATTTCCCTTTTCAAAAAAATAATTAGAGCCTTCTTGCTGGACATAGCTCCATCCTTCACTGCTCATTCGCTCTTTTAGAAGCTCAACGGAACGATCCTCTCTTGCCAGATAATGTCCCTCCTTATCCATTGGGACTATTAATTTATCCTTTGTACTCAACGTGTACATGAGCTTAAAGTTATGGAATCCAATATTATTGATATAGATACCTGCGAATATAACGATAAGAAAAACGATGCCAATAATACCGATTGCTATGATCTTCAAAGGTTTCTTCAAAGTCATTCGCCACCCCTGCGTATAGCTGTTTAGTGTTTTATATCACCAACAAAGCTTGCGTATACCCTGGTACTGCAATATCCGGAAGAGTGCGCGACCAAAGATCCACAGGCAAATGCATTCGATAGTTCACCGCATCCCATTAAACTAATTGGATGATTACCAATTTGATCTAATCCTCGCACTGACATGAAAGATGAATATACTTGGCTTGTTATCCCCCCGCCTGCTAAATCTTCGTGTATGGTGCGCGGCGAGTGGGCATGATCTTTGGTTAAAAAATAAACCTTCAAAGACATATGACCAATCGAGGTTACTATCACTCAACTATCTAGCAATTCAAATCTCTCATTATTAATAGAAAGGTACTTAGCTTCTACCAAGAGAACAGAATTCCCGATTTCCAAACATATATTAGGGGCTTGATAGTACTGGTTTAGAAAACTATCCCCCATGATGTGTATCTTCGTATCATTAATAGTATCGAAGGACACTAAATCAAGATACTCCCAATCATACAATTTCTTCCTGTCATCACCCATTCCATTAACCCATGAGAATGAACAAACTTCGTTTAGTTTTACATCAAATACTGTTGTTTCATTATTGAACACTCTCTTTATCTCTAATGAAATTGAATGATCTTCAAAATTGAACTTATAAGATGTAATTTCACAACTCCATAACAGCGATGTTAGTTCTTCTAAGTTTGCCATATTACACACTCCTATTTACCAGTTAATTTGTTAATGATCTTTACAATATCATCATAGGTATTTCCTGTTATCGGGATATGAGTAGGCACAATATCGTTACTAAAATTCCCATTGATATCAACTGCTGGTTTGCCTTGAACAGAAAGCCTCCAGTAATTGTCGTTCATTTTGCTTGTGTTCATAACTCTTAACGTAATCTCTGAAGTTTTTTCATTGTAAGTAATCGGTATATTTACCGTCCATCCATCACCTTTTGCAGGCTTAATAGTTCCTCCTAAATCCTGAGCTATTTTATCAGCAAGAGCTTTATTTGATTCTGGCGTAGGAACGAATTCAGCAGCACCTGAGCCCTCATCCTCCGACTTATTGCCTTCATCCTCACCGTCACGATCGCCGCTATCATCACCGCCACCGCTACCGCTGCCATTACCGGCACCATTACCACTACCACTACCACTACCACTACCACTACCACTACCGCTACTGCTGCCATTACCGGCACCATTACCACTACCACTACCACCACCGCTACCGCTGCCATTACCGGCACCATTACCGCTACCACTACCACCACCGCTACCGCTTCCATTACCGGCACCACTACCGCCACTGTTTCCGCCACCACGATCATTATGCTTATTATTCAGGGGGCCTCCCCCCCTGATTCCAGCACGGTTGAGAATAACCTCCCCAACGATCAAAGCTGCCGCCTGCCCCAAATAATTGGACCAACCGCCTGCTGAATCGACTTCTACCTTTACGTCTTCTGCAACTTTTTCGCGGTACTCATTGCTAAAAAGCATTCGGCCGGCCCATATCCCCGTGTTCCAAATCTCCTCGACCGTCCCGATGGTTGCATTATAGAGCATCTCTTTCCCGGTTCCAAGCGGATCTTCGTACAAGGATATCCCCGTATCCTTTAATGAGTTCCCTAACTGGGCGGCCCCGATCTTTACGCCCTCCCATAGTTCCCCTGCTTCTTGCTTCACGGTGTCCCATGCCTTCCCGGCTTCATGTTGCACCGAATTCCAGGTTTCCTCCGCTTTTCTCCCCATATCCTCTACGGCCCTATAGCCTGCGGGTCCCCTCATCATAGGGAATGTTCCCAGCACATGCCCAGCAACTTGGATCGGTTGTCCCCGCTCATCTGCTGACTTAAATCGTTGGGCTATCCCTCTCAGCTCCAGGCTTGTCCGATGGATATGCTCCGTGGTCTGCGTCATCTCCCGATGCGCCTGCTGAAAATCCGCGTAAAAACGGGATCTCGTCGTACCTTCCCAGGCAGACTCCAGCATATGAATGTTCTGGTTCAACATGTATATCATTGCTTCCAGCTGTTCATGCGCACTGGAGCATTGCTCTGCAACGCGCAGCAGCATCTCCGGTGTGACCAAAATTCTACTCATAATAACCTCTCCATCTTGCTTTCGGGATTGAACCCGATCTCCGATCATAGCTAACTTAAATATTTTACTCCACTTGAATTATATGGAAAAGGTTCTCGAGGCCTTGCTATGTCACTTAAAACTAGGATCTTTTTCTCAGTTAGATATGGGACTTTATTACGAGCGAGGTTTTCAGTAATATGACCATTATTATTAGTGGGAGGATGTAGGGAGTCACGGAACATGACATACCTTAAAGTGGGCGAGTTGATGGATTAATTTATCCTCCATTATTCTCGCCCTTGCTTGCACTGAAATGTTTAGAAAAGAATTATTAGTACTTGTCTTTAAGTCCTATATTTTAAAACGGAATGGTATGATTGGTAGGGCAATTCTAGCAGGCTGGATATTTGGAGAAGGAGTTCATCTGCTCTCTTGATCAGATTCATCAGATGTGCCGACTGCATTTTACGGATTAAAGAGTTCTCCTGTTACAAAAAGGATACAGACTGCATAAATATCAACAACTCAATGCTAATCCTGGAGACTTTGGATCTTATGTTTCGTTGATTAAATGAATTGTGGATGCGTGTAAGTCTGGGGTCATGGAAACAAATATATCCTGGAAAGTAAAGACATCTTCAACGCAAAGTCGATGCACCGCAAGTAGTAGCAGTTTCTGTTAATGCTAGTGCTGACCATGAATCGCTATTCTCGTCGATTCATAACTAGTCAAAGGAAGCATCCATCTGTACATCGTTGGGATCGCCCTAGGGCATGAATGAGTAAGCCCCTCATCGTAAAGTCCTTCAAAAGGCTCGGATCAACTTTAATTTTTTTTGATAAATGCCGACTTGATACCTTCTTTGTTTTGTACGGCTTTACTAAGGACATATTTGAAGTTTTTAGTGATGTTCTCAATGGTATACGAATCATAACATTTATCAGCCAAAGCGTACGCTGCAATTTCTGCTTTTTGCTTATTATTTAGCGACGACTTGGTGAAAATACTTAAGTAATTTTCATAATACTCCTCTAAAAAAATTTTATCATCATCTGTAAATATTCGTTTGTTAACAATTTCTTCTGTTATTTGTCCATTGATCTCTTTAAATACCCAATCAAATAAATGATCCTTTCCAATGCCTGTAAATCCAAGTAGGTCTAGGACAACCTTTACTTTGGATAGATTTATTCCAAACTGCATGGTGATATTTATTATTGCATTGTATATCTCATCGGCCTTGGATCTAGGATTTATTCCACCTATAGAATTCACAATAAACAGATACGGGGAGTTGCTCGATTGAATCGAAGGGAACTTAACGAAAACCCTGAAACCATTACCTTCCTTTCCCAACTCCCCAAAGTAAGCATAAGTAAAGGTAACCATCTTCAAAGTGCTAAAATGAGATGTGTTATCAGAAGTTGTGTTAATCATAAAATCCCCTCCTTACGTACCATAATCCGTTATCACTGACTTGAAATAATCTTATCATATGTCTTAAAGTGAATTTTTGCAATATTGGACAACTTCTCTTTTCCATGCCTTTTGTAAAATTCTACTCCCTGATCAATTACTTTACCCGATACTCCCTTAGATAATGTCATTCCAACCGACTTTCCAATTAAGTTGAGTTGTTTGACAAAAGCATCCCTGGCAAGTATTGATGCAGCTGCTACAGCCAAGTCGGATTCAGCTTTATGCATCTGAACCAGGTTTATTTTCTTACCATTCTCGAGTAACGCATTTTTGATTAAATATTCATCGCCAAATTGATCCGAAATTGCCAAAGCAACACTGTACTTACTTAAAATGTTTTCCAATGCTCGTGCATGGGACCATGCGAGAATCTTGTTTACGTTCCCCATTTTCGACCATAGTTGATTGTATCTTGAGGGGCTAATTAGGATGATTTCATAGGTTCCAAATTTTTTTAATTCAGAGGCCAATAAAGATACCCTATTATCAGTCAATGTTTTAGAGTCCCTAACTCCAAGCATTTCAACTGCTGTCTCTTGTTTTTCATCTTTAATCAGGAACGCTGCTGTCACAATAGGTCCAAAAAAATCCCCTTTGCCGGATTCATCAATACCAACTCTCGGGGTGCCGTTATAAGTGGTGTTTAGAGAATGCTCATCTTCAATTATGCTCGTTTGTCTTAACTCTGTGGCATTACCCAGAATATCAGAAACTTTTGTAAACCACTGGTCTGCTTCTTTTCCTTGAAATAATACCTTCCCAGTTGAATACAAAGTTATGGCAACATTACTGCTCTTCCAGATAGTGTTGCCTCCCTTATCATTTCTAGGCAGATTAATATCTAGAAAATTAATGAGGATAACTTCGGCATCGCCTGTAACAGTCAATACTTGGTTCATAATTTCTCCTCATTCTTCAAAAAATTTGATGATAAGTTCGATTAATCATCCCAATAATCTCATCAAAGTAACTTTCGGCATCTTCGTAAGTGTCAACAGTCATCTGTACAGGTGGTCCATCATGTTGCAGAGGATTCCTTGTTTTTTGATACGATTCGTATATGACGAGAAGTTCAGCCTCTATTTGATCTTGTATTGAAGGATCAGAAGATAACAATGTTTTTTTTGTAGAATGCACATGACTTAGACCATTGAAAATTTGTCCGAAATTGAATAACGGTTTGCCGTTAGTATCTAACGCATTAATCTGTGTCTCAGTTAACAAACCTAGTTCAACAATTACCTTTTTTAGATAACCTTCTATTACCCTTAAACAAGGTGCAATGTAGCAGTAATAATCACCATAGTCGATCTTAGCAAGGAGCATACTTTGGGAGGAAATCAACAATTTCTTATCGTGATCATATAAGAAACTAAAAGCTCTACCAAGCCGCCCTACAATTTCGGTTTCTCCACGGGAGGTAAGATCCGTCATGACTACTTGAGCAACATCCTCAGCAACGGATCCCATTAATCGAAGCGTAATTTCCTCGACAGATGTATCAAGTGCCTCATCAATGGAATTGCATACTTCATCCCAAACTTCCCATCCCATTCCTTGGAGCATTAACTTGCCTTTATTAAATTGTGTAATCGTAACCTTATCTCTATTATTCCGGTTACTAACTTCAACAAGATAAGTTATGTGAGATGGATTCTGTTCTTTTTTGTTTATCTCATAATCATTTCTTGAAGCGACATTTACGATTACGTCATAAATCTCTTCAAATTGATCTTCTCTCAATAAATAGAGAGTATGTTTTGGAGTTATTTTTACGTCAGACATTGCAATATTAAATTCACTCAATACAGTGTCGTTAAGCATTTTATTGTTTAGGGAACCGTCGAGGGTTCGTCCTAACTTAGTATCGTAAATGCGAATGGTTCCAGGATCCTCCCCTTCCCTCAATAGTTTTACAACTATATGATCGGTCTTTTTGTTTTCTTCAATATCGATCCCAAGTCCTTCGCAAACTTCATTTAAGCGTTCTATGCATTCTTCGGATGATAGCTTTATTCTCGTAAGTTTCAAAGTTACGACCCCTTACATAAGATTGTATAATTATAACCATTTCCATTTGTTACTAAACACGATTCCCTATAACTAGTTCGATCCCAATTATACACCTCTTCTTATGCCTGGTAAATATTCCCCCCCACATATAATACCGAAAGCGACTGGTTACCATTGATTTCATATTCCCACCACTCCCATTTACGAAGAATATAATCTAGTAATCCAAATTATCGTTTCCATTATATGTATTATATCACTCTAATCATTATGTAGGCAATAGCCTACAGAAATTCCTTTATAGAACCACATAAGATTAGTTTAACCATCAAATAAGGGGTTATCCAACGTGGCTAATAGTGAGAAATCCATAGAATTGCTTGCCTTCGGCAGAGCTCTACGAAACCTTCGGAAAGAGAAGAAGCTTACCCAAGACGAGCTAAGCCTCTATTCCCGTGTAGACCGGTCTTATATCAGTGAGCTGGAGAACGGCGAAAAAGCGCCCTCTCTGCTAACGATTACCGCATTAGCAAGGGCGCTTCATGTTAAGCCTTCGGCTCTAATTGAGGATTATGAGAGGGAGATGAAACTAGATACTTAGGAGGCTCTCCCTCCAACTTTTTCAACTAATGATTAAGAAAGTATCTTCTGAATCTCCTTCATCAGATATGTATAAGACATCGCTCTTGGATAATAAGCGTTAGGGTGATGATAACGAATAAAGACCGTTTGGATGTCATCCCACATGATGTACTCCAGGCCGCCGGAAGTCTGCTTAAGCTCAAATCTATGGGGGCCCGACCTTTTCAATAGCTCATGGACACCTTGGAATATAACATCGCCGCAGCATAGAACAAGGTCGGGATTGACGACCCTGATTTGTTGAAGAAGAAACTCGCCAGTCTCCTGTATATGGCGCTCAACATCTGTATGATTGGCCTTGGCGCCGCCTGCAATCTTCTTCACATTTGCAAAATAGACTTTCCGAAGGAACTCGTCCGCTTCTTCCTTGACGTCTAGATAACGCTGCTCAACTTCGCTATATTCTGGGAATCCATTCAGGATTCCATACGTCCAACGCAGGAGTACTGGCCAGGTGCTACTTTCTTTAAGATATCCCTTCTCTCTTACAAACTGTTGCAGGTCCCACCCGGCGTCCGAAGAATTAACCTCTTTCAGAAGTATCATCAATTTAAGCGTTGCTCCTGACCATGCTTCCTCGTCCACATACCCATCCGGAATGAAAATTCCATTGGTGGACGCTTCGTGCATTCTCCATTGCCCAAATAGTTCATCAAGTTGGTTGTTTATGTTCATTGTTTAACCCCCGTATATAAGTGGCAGAGTATTATTCCTCGTCTAACTGAAAATGCTCTATCAACCGCTCGATCGTGAACTGGTTTCTCAATTTACATGCGGAATTTTGGTTCGCGAACATCCCCTTTTCCCAGATAGCTTCATGCTTCGGAAGCGTCTTAATCCAATCCACGCGCACCACATACTCGCAGAGATCAGGATCATCGACATCCTTATCCATGCTGACCTGTAAGTCGGCCTCGAGCAGTGGTTTATTCTCCCCTTCTACCAACACTTGAAAATCCTTAATAGGCACCACTTCATCGGCAACAATACCTACACCGACATACCCGACCTTAGGAATACACGCAAAGATCCGGGCACCAGGCTTAAGTAGATTCAGCGTATTGCTGTACCACCTTCCTTGCCCAGCCGAAATGAAGCCGTATCGTCTGCAGTCCTCCCAGTTTCGATGAATTCCGTCTCCCAATGAAACGTAATAGTCTTTTCCGTTCCAAGGAGCCTTTCCTGTCTTTTTGGACGTCACACTGGAAGCTTTCGCTTCTACTTGGTTGGGATCAATGAGCCAGTTCCTAGCTAAATACTCGTTATCTCCATCTTTGAAATAATGGAAGAAGAGAGCATTCACAGGTACACCGAAGGTCGTCAAATAATTAATAATCCGTTCAGTGGACGGATCCAACTCAGCTGATACGATAATTAATTCATGCAACTCATTTAAGGCATCAGGAAAATCAGTCTTGAAATGATCTACAAACTCTTGCTCCAACTGCTTTCCTGGATTTTTATCACTATAAATACGAATGATATCCGTGTAATCTAGCTGTTGAACCCAGGAGGCATAATCCAGCGTTTGCGCAACAACTTCACGAGGCGTCTTGTTACGCTTAAGCTCAATCACAACCAAATTACCTTCGGCATTCATCGCTAAGATGTCAATGAATTTCCCGAACGCCGTACTGATCTGCCTGCCGATAAGCATCAAGGAAGGGTCAATAATGCTAATATCATCGGCAATGACATCCTCGAGCTTACGCTCGGTTTCTATACTTGAAAAATGGATCTTCTCCACCTTTTCATTGATTTTCCACACTCCTAGTTCGATGGGCATATGAGTTGGCTCCTTTTCCTATCAGTATTAAATGATTACATCTCTTAGGAACGTTGGCGTTAAAAAGTTTAATAAAATACTTTCCAAATATTATCGATTAAATATAATAGATAATATTGCCTATCCCTATTGGATAATAATACCTACATGTTATCAGAAAGGACAAAATCAAGAAATGAAAAAACTAGCAATACTAATCGCATTTATTTTTATCCTTGCAGTGACGTCTGCCTGCGAGAAAAAAATTGACCAATTAAATACATCCCAAGCATTACAGAGCAACGAAGGACATCCTCAGGGACAGGAGAACAAGGAAGATGACGTAAACATCCCACCTAACAACGAGGAAACAACAGCGGATTCACACAATAGTCAGCAAGAAGCTACACCGAATAATGTTGAGACACAGCCAGATCAGGCGGCCCTAGATATTCCGACGTCCGACTCCTTAATTCGTTCTCCTGAAGGAAAGAATTTATCTCAAGTTGAGTGGAAACCTGGTGCGCCTGATGTAACTTTACCTATGCAATTCGGTACAACGGAGGCTGAATTAGTTTTAGGACTAGATCACCCTAACGGGACTAAGGCTGTGATGATCTTCCCTTCTACTTCTGTGGGTTGGCAACTTGACTTGTCTGGTGATACGGGAGTATTCGACGAATACGGGGAATTACAGGAGGGTTATAAAATTCAAGCCGCTCTCCATGATTTTGATCAAGATGGCATTAGCGAATTAATCGTCACAGCTGGCGACTCAATAATTGACTTAAGCCTTTGGGTTTATTCCTTTACAACCGTCGGGGACTTGCAGAAAATCAATCCAATCAAGCAGGAATTATCAATTACTGGTCAATCGTACATAGTGCTTGATGGTGATGAAATCATTGCCCCTTATGGTTCTCAAGGATTAATCGATTATTATAAATATGTGGATAAGGTGTTCATGCAACCCGTTTACTAAGTTCATTGTCTATTTATAAGTTTAACCTCCCTCATCAAAATTGCCGCTCTCCACTTACTTAAGTGGTACAGCGGCAATCGGTTTATTACTATCTTTTCGCCCTCTCGGCACTCCCCGCCTTATCCACATGCTCAGCCCGAATCTTCGGATCAGTGATATTGGCTTCTTTCAAAGATTGATAGATCTTCTGAATATCCGACTCTGTTAGAACAGGTCCCGTCTTCTCGGCTTGAATCCGGTTCATTTTACGCTGAATATATTCGGATAGTTCAACATCGTACACGATCAGCTCATCCGATTGAATTTTTCTCAATTCAGGGTCCACGCTAAATCGGCAACGCATCGTGAAGGAGACGAGTGATATATATCGACTCTCTTGATAGTCGGGGAGCAAGCTTTTGATCGCTTGAATATGACCGTAATTCTGCATAAACGGGTTGTACATTTTAAATCGGTTGCTTACCGACCATGACTTATTGTCTCTAGTACCCTTTATCTCCCCGTTGTAGTTCTTGGTCTCGATTACAAATATTCCTTGAGGGGTAATGACCACGTGATCGATCTGCGAATATCCTGTACGGGATTCCGAATTAGCCACCATTAAATCACTTACATATTTACACCCTTTAGGGAGCTGATCTAGCTGAATGTTAATCTTATGCTCTCCCAGCTCTCCGATTCGAGTTGGCTGAACTTTAGGCTTAGGTTTGCGGCTAGATGTTTTAGTACTAGGTTGGGTAGGCTTCTTATCCGAAGTATCTGATTTGAATATCGACATTAATTTCTTTAGCATATTGGAACTCCGTTCTTATATGATGTGGGGATTAAATGCCTTCAAGCGATTCGCACTAGCCTGGACGATTCTTTAAAATATCCAGCTCCTCTTAATCGTTTTCACAACATCAATCCGACGATCCTCGTCAACATATACATCCATTCGCCAGAAATCGGTGAAACCCTTCTATAGAACCATTGCAGATTATTCTCTAACTTCAACACCATTACTAATGGCCTACTACTAATCCAAATGACAACCAAATCGTTATTGGTTTAATCCGTCTTTATGTGGATCGGGATCGCAGCTTTCATCAGATTTTTGCTCCTCTTCCCTATACTTCTCCTTCATTTCATCATAAAACTCTGTTATTTTATCACTCGTTAAACCTAACTTCTCAATGACTAGTTTAATCTCCAAATGCATTGCACGGTTTCTTGGTTTCATGGGATTCCTCCATCACTAATTCCTCATTTATCCATAGTTTAAAGAATAGTGGTGACATGGGAATGCCAGCAAACGTAAGTTCGGAACCCAAAATCGGCATAAAAAAAAGACTGCTCATTGAGCAGCCTTTGATTAGCCTTATGGTAACATAGAGAATAACTTGGTTTAATTACTTCACAACCACCCGCTGGTTCTCATCTTCATAAGCGAAGCCAAGCTCAATAGCTCTTTGAATCCCCGATTTAATCGACTTCTCCAGAGCACTGCCAGATCTAGCGTATCCGAGCGCCTTAACCACTTGTTTCGTTAGCTCATCATAAGGAAGACTAATTTGAGAAGACAGAATGGATTTCACGGCAACCGCTACTTCTTCCGACGGTAAATCCTCGGCCATTCGCCGCTGAGCGTCATCTGTGGCTACTCTGTAAATGCCATACTCGGATGGTTTTATTCCTTCTGGCCAGAAGAAGGTCATTCCGTTCACTTCCGTATGTGCAGGTTGTATCTTCATCAACAACTCTGTAAACCTCTGATCCAATCGTGCCCCCAGTCTGGTAATGCCCCATGCCTGTAAAATGCGTTTTGTAAGTAAACTCCGGCTAATAGGTCCCTCTTCTTGAATGACCTTTCGGATTTGACCCAAAAGGAGCTCCGTCGATTCTGGGGAATGGAACCAATCCGACCCTAAAGAAACAGCATCCAGAACGCAGACATGGTAAGGCTGCATCTCTTTCGGTTTCTGAGGCTGTGCAGGTTGAACATGATGATCCTTATCCATGCTTACCGGAGGATTCTGTGAACGATCAAAAGTCACTTGTTCATGAGTCACTGCTGCTTCAGCTTGGGCCTGAACCCGTAGCTTCTTGGCCTCTCTTCCTCGCTTAACAGCTTCCACAACACGGTCCATTACGCCTTCTCTATTATCCCACCAATCCGGACTCCACACCCTCAACAAATTCCAGCCAAGCTGCTTAAGCACTTCTTCCCGCAAAATATTTCGATCCCGTGCAGATTCTGCATTTTGATACATCGGTCCGTCAAGGAGAATCCCTAATGCATAATGATCGGACTCAGGGTCCAATACCGCTAAATCAATGCGATATCCCGATGCCCCGACATATAGATCTGCTTGGTATCCGCGCTTTTTCAATTCAGCGGCCAGACTTCGGTGAACATGCGAAACCTGAAGCGCTTGAGACGACGCCTCGCTTGCAGGCAGGATCCGTTTTCCTTTTTCCGCATACTCAAGGAACGCTTTTAAGCCTAGTACACCTTCGCTGCTGATCCTGCTTGCATTCAGGTGATGGGCGTGCAGTGTTGAGAATACCAGCATTTCGTACCTAGCTCTTGATACGGCAACATTTAACCGTCTCCAACCTCCCTGCCGGTTTAATGGGCCAAAATTCAGGCTTACCTTACCGTTTGCATCAGGCCCATATCCTACTGAGAACAAAATAACGTCCCGTTCATCCCCTTGAACATTCTCAAGGTTTTTGATGAATAGTGGTTCCGGCATTTGCATCATGAGCATTTCCACTTCCGGTTCTTGCTTCAGTACTTCTTCAAGCATATCCTCAATCAAGGTTTGCTGAATGGAGCTAAACGTAACGACCCCCAAGCTCTGTTGGCGCAAGACCGGATCCTTAATGCGGCGGATAATCTCAGCAACGACAGCCTCACCTTCGGCTCGATTCTGTTTCGTACGTCCCCGGTCATAATATCCTTAGACAGGGCACCATTTCACACTTGAAACGGGTTCATCCGGAGATGGGAAGGTCATTAACTTATTTTCATAGTAATGAGCGTTACTGAACGCGATCAGGCTTTCATGCCGACTACGATAATGCCAGGTCAGATGTCGCTCCGGCATTCCAAGCGCCAAACAATCATCCAATATGCTCTCCATGTCTTGCAGCGCTGGTTCCTCTTCCTCCGTTTCCTGACGGCTCTTCGAAAAAAAGCTCGTTGGTGGCAGCTGTTTCGGATCACCTACGATAACAGACTGTTGTCCCCGTGCCAATGCCCCAACCGCTTGTGCCGTTGGCACCTGAGAGGCTTCGTCAAATATTACCATATCGAATGGGGATCGTTCAGGATCGAGATACTGTGCTACAGAAATCGGACTCATCAACATACAGGGCACTAATCGCGGCAGCAAATTCGGAATCTGTTCAAACAGCTTACGAATCGACATATTTCTCCCGCCGCTGCGAATCGCCCGCTGAAGAATGCCGGCTTCCGAGCTTTGCGATGCTTCCTGCGTCATTTGAGGCACTCTCGAAGAAAGCCTGGCCACAATTTCTTGTTGGGTTAGTCTCGTATATTCCTCGTCGGCTTCTTTGAAGCGAAGTAGTGTCTCTTCAAATACATTGCCGGAGAATGACACGAATTGCTCATCACGCGCAATGATGTAATTCGCTATTTTTTTATAGAGTCCACGTTCAAAAGCGTCCTTCAACTGGTCATTAGATAGACGCCCTTCTTCGTATGGAATGACAAGAGGGAGAAGTCCTTGCTCCTCCGCCTGCGATCGCACTCTTCGCCACGTACACCAATCTCTCAATACATCTAGATGAGATATCCATCCATTTGCTTTTTCCAGGAGATCATCGTGCCAGTCCAAATTCTGAGACTGATGCGCCATGCGCTCAAAGTCAATCTGCAATAGATCGCGGAGCTCCTTTTCCTGATGCTTCACTTGTTCATGACTACGGAGCACAGACTGTATCGATTGATTCAGCGCAGCATTCCCACGAAGCTCAACCATAAATTCCGCAATCTGTGTTCTTGCGTGATGGGCATCGGTAGTATTTTCATACCAAGCCGTTAACGCTGCATGCAATCGATTCAGCCACTCGCAAGTCTCCATGATGTCGTCCCACTTGCCTTCGTCATCCCAGATCAGCGAGGAACCAAGGAATGGAGCGGATTCGTCTCTTGCTCGACTTAACTTCTGTTCCTCTTCCTGCAGGGAAATGATATCCAGCAAGTGAGATCTGACATCCTCCTTGACTATCCCTTGACCGGAAATCGTCATTTTCTTCAGCATATTTACAATGCGATTCTGCCCAGCCCATTTCGGAAGGAACCATTTTAGCTCCAAACTATCCCAAGTAGATAACATCATTTGGGCATCTAAACGATGAGCCTCTGAAGTGAATAATTTGGAAACCCTACCTCTAATCTCGTCTCGGCGTTTGCCCTGAAGTGCTGCGGCCTTTAGCCTTTCGACCGATTCTTCGACATTGATCTCTTGCATGAGGGCAGGTTTAATATCCGGTACACGGCTAGCCAGCTCACACAACTGTGCAAATATGGAGATTTTGTCTTGAGTCATCGAAAGAGCTCCAAGCTTGAAATGCTTCAGCGCTTCATTCATCGCTTTCTGTCGTCCCTCAAGCTCTACGATGTAGCTCTTTATTAATACTTCTGCGTTTGCCTTCAGCTCCTGTGTATAGGATGTAACCTTAGAGTCCGCCCAAGGGTGCGTGCCCGGATTGCCAAGGGCAGCCCCGGCTGCGATGAATTGAGCAACCGTGTCATTCCATGCAACCAAGGTATCCGGGTTCAGTCCTTCAATCGCTGCGTCATTGAACGTAACGACATCCAGTGCTTCACCCGCCCTCTCATACTCCGATATCGCTTCAAATAAAGATAAGCCAAAAGCTTGTTTTCGATGAAGGGCTTTTACATAACCGTTTAACGTCTCTCTCAACTGGAACAAGCGATCTGCTTGTCTTTTCCACGACTCGCCAGACTGTATCCGCTGCACATCAATCGCATTGCTTAATTGGTCAAGGACTGCTCGCTTTGTGCTTTTGTTGGAGTGAAGTTCCAGGCAAAAAGGGCCCAAACCGATTTGTTCTAATCTTCGCTGAACAACAGACAGTGCTGCCATCTTCTCCGCTACGAACAGCACCTTTTTCCCATTGGCCAGAGCACTAGCAATCATATTCGTAATGGTCTGGGACTTCCCGGTTCCTGGAGGGCCATGCAGCACAAAGCTTTGCCCCTTAAGCGCCGCGCGAATGGCAGATAATTGTGAAGAATCCGCACTAACCGGAATCAACGAATGAGCAGGATGCTCTTCATCGAGCAGCTCGGGCTTCACTTCCACAGATTCCCGTAGCTGTAATTGCCCCTGAATAAGACTTGCCACCACTTGATTTTCTGCCAATTGATCAGCTCTCGTGCGAATGTCATTCCACATTACAAATTGCCCGAAAGAAAACAATCCGAGATTAGCCGTTTCCTCGATGTCAAAGCGGGATACTTGAATTAATGCATGTCGAATAACGTTAAAGATCTGTTTCAAGGCAATGCCTTTCTCATCCCTCGGAAGCGGATCCAGGCCATCAATGCCGATACCGAAATCCTGCCTTAGCATCTCCAGCAGTGTAATATTAATCTGCGGTTCTTCATCCCTCGCCCGAATGACATATCCTTGTCGTGAAGATTTTCGTAAAATATCTACAGGAATCAGCACAATCGGCGCATATCGAGGAAGTTCGCTAACCGGTGATTCATACCATTTCAAGAGACCCAAAGCAAGAAAAAGCGTGTTAGCCCCATTCTCCTCCAATGAAGTTCGGGCAGACCGATAAATATGTACAATTCTTTTCTCTAGGTCTTGAGCATTCAAATCGGCTCTCAATCGTCTCCGGACGAATTCTTCCTGCAGCAATTTAACGAGTGGGTGATTGGCATTCACACTTTGATACAAGCTGGCGTTTCGCCCGTTATCCTCCCAGTCACTGGGCCTAGCCAACAGTTGAAATTCATCGCCGTCAGCCAGCGCATCTTCTAAATCTCCCAACTGAGCAGAAATGACCGGAATGCTCGACTTGGTTAAGCGAAAATTGAGCAGTGAATTACGAAGCGTCAAATCTAGCAGCTTACGCTCCCATTGCTTTTGCCGCGTTGTAGGCTGCAACGATTCAACTTCCAATGGTTTTTCCAGCACTTCCAGAAGTTCCGGAGCAGCACTTTCATGGATCTTCGTCTCACGAGTCTCCTCAATGACCCATCCATTTGTCGCCTTCGTACGCAGTGGTAACGGTCGTATGGCTGCTGCGCGTGCTCTTCGAATATCGACCAAGCCATCGAATGAATCGGGATCTCTTAGATGCTCCTCGGCTAGCATAGCCGCTTGATCAAATGGAATATGATCCCCTTTGACCATAGCCGTAGACTCCACCACGCAGATTTCATTTATTCCCGCTGCGAGCCTTTTCGTTAATAACGATATATCATCTTGAACCGTCTCCGAGAACGTCTCCTCTACAAGCCAGACTCCGGCAAACGCATGCCCTTTCGTGAAAATGATCAGGGGATGTAGACCCACCGCCTCCATACAAGCAGCATATAGCATGGAAAGATCCAGACAATTTCCCAGGCCATGCGTGAAGATGGTCTCAGGAAGACGAATACGCTGACCGATCAACTCAAAACTAGGAGGAGCTACGCAGTAGGAAATCTTGCGATTCTGCAAAGCCGAGTAGATTGCAGCGGCCTGCATACGTACCCGGTTGGGATCCTTACTCTGATAAGCTGTAAACGAAGGGCTTCCCGACCATTGCTCCAGAATGGTGCCCGCCTCCCGTACGATCTCGGCCACTTGATGATGATTCGGTGTGACAAATGCCGCGGTCATCTCAGGCAATACGGCGAGTCCACTCCATTCATCAAAGGCAAGGACGGAAATCGAGCCGCGCTGCTTGAACAATTCGGTGTCATTCTGCCATACCGTCAATGTCAATGTACCTGTTATACGTTCCGACAAATCCCCCAAAAATGAGGTCGACATATGTAAATCAATCGTCCCCATGTCCAAGGATTGCCCTGCTGGAAGCATGTCAAAATCCTTCTTCCATTCATATGCAAATTGCGGCTCGGATTCTAGCTTCACCGTGATTCCCTTGATATCTTCACCCGTTGTATTCGTTAAAATGATGCTCTTCATAACAGGAACATGGTTCTGCTGCATAGCGTAGTTCACGGTTTCGCTATACAACCATTCGCATGATATTCTGCTCTCCACTTCCATATCCTCCTATAATTCTTGTTTCTCAGTCCTGTAGACCTACAGCGATTGCCAATTAGTTCTATAATAACACTAAATAATGGGTGTATCTGCTTTATTCGACATGAAATACGAGAAAATCAGAACCACCCGTCAAACGGGTGGTTTGCTCTTGGGGTATAACCCCTTGTTGCCAAACTGCGCCTAAAGACGCTAGCCTGACAATAAAATTG
>NZ_JAGGKI010000013.1 GCF_017873605.1 Paenibacillus lactis | reverse complement strand
TGGTCTTGTTGGTCAAACCCTCGATCCCTCCACCCGCATAGCGGGTGGTTTTTTGTTTCGCACGCTTCGCGAGCTCAACTGGCTAAAGCCATAATAAAGAAGGCATCCCGCATAGGGATGCCTTCTCGACTACTACTAATATGAACGGATCACGAAATCCCATTATTCCAGGGTGAAATCACCAGAGCCCGTGCGTACCTTCAGCAGCACATCGCCGCTTCCGAACGTTCCTCTGAGGACGCCTTTATCCTTGTCTTTCTCCTCGTATTGGAATCCGTCCCAACTAACCTCGCCAGTGCCGGAGCCCCCTTTAAAATCAACGGTCAGGGAAGAAGGCTCCTGATCCAAATCAACGGTCACGTTGCCGCTGCCCACCCGCAGGTCGGCATCCTGAAGCAGCTCATCCGCTTCCAGTTGAATGTTGCCAGAGCTGGCCTCGCCTTGCAATTCGGCTTCTCCGTCCTGCAGATCAACGCTGCCGCTGCCTGCCTCGAACTTCATCAAGGAAGCCTTATAGCGCTCAGCCGATATATCGCCGGAGCCTGACTTCAAGCCAATTGTGACCGCATCAATATCCTCGATATGAATATCACCGCTGCCCACTTTGATGGAGATATCCTCTCCCTGCAATCCCGCAATCTCTATATCACCGCTGCCTGCTTCAATGTCGGCTCCTGCCCACATTTTCTCAGGCAGTTCCACCGTTAAATCCGTATCCATAATCCGTACGCCGATGCCGATATGATCCGGTGCGTCGATCCCCACGCTCAGCGTTTCGCCCTTCGACTCCACCTTCAATTTGACTTGGTCCGCAATCTGCTTGCTCACTTTCCCATCCAGCCTGATCATGATCTCATCCGAGCTTCCCTGGACGACCTCAATATCGCCGCTTCCTGTTCGAATATCCAACTTCTCGACTTCCTCCGGGCTGACCGCCTGTTCCTCGTGAATTTCCTTCGTAGAGAAGGAGAAGCCAAAGTTAACATTTGAGAAGATATTCATGGGATTCCACGTAAAAATCAACAGCAACACGCCCGCCACCACGATCCACACACCAGTACGTCTCTTCATTTTCGTTTACCTTCATTCCTTCCGTCATTCCAAATTCTCTCTATCTTTCCAGGTTTCCGATTCCTGTTCAGTATAGCACGCATAATCAACATGAACATTAGTCCCGCGAATGATTGAAACCCCGACTTAAGTCTAGTACCGCAAACCTCCTGGGGGTATGCCGAATAGGAGCACGGATTACCTTTGGGAATTCGTAAGATTACGAAAAAAAAGAACCGACCCCCAGCAGAAAATCTTTACCGGGGACAGCTCCTTCTTCGATCTAAGAATCGCTTCATTATGTACAGCATTTACTGAAGTTTTACTTTATGTAGATGCTAGTTCCTCAAAACAATTACAGGATCAATTTCGTTAGAATGCTCATCAGCAAGACGTAGGCTGACACGGATAGAATCAAGTAACCGGCGGTGCGCTCCTTCACGACTCCGCTCGCTTCCATGGCGGCATGCAGCGTTAATGCAAGCAGAGACAACAGCGTAATGAGCAGCAATAAAAAGGAAATATTAAAGCTGAAGGACAGAATGCCTGCTACAACAAAACCGACAGCCCCAATGTAATGCGCCGCTCCGACACGCGTAATAAACAGCTTTAGCTCAGGCTGCTTCCCGCTTCTCCACCAGCCGATCAGCCATACAGCCGCCAGCAGCGCAACGGTCGAGAGCAGTCCGAGCAACAGCATTCTACCGAATACTTCACCATACACGGAGGATGGAAGTTCACTAAATAAGCCTCCCCCTCCAAAGCCAAACATGGCGAAAAAAAGCGATGCTATCCGCTTTCCCGTAAGCAGCGTCCATAGTAGAAATCCTACCAATGAGCTGGCAAGCCCCAGGATTCCGTAGATGAAATGTTTTTCCGTCAAATGAATGCTGTTCAGCGGATTTTTCAGCAGATTCAGGATCAAATAGCCGTCCACCTGCTTCATTGATTTTGTTACTTCATCCAATACATTTTTCTTCTCTGTCTCCATCGTTTCCTCCCATAGAATTATTCATCATGCCTAAACCAGGTCCGATCCTTTCCTATTTTATCCGATATTTGCTAATTCGTATATTGGAAATTGACAAATTTCAGCATTATCCCAATGCAACATCCAGAATCATCATCAAAACGAAACCGAACATTAGGCTCATCGAGGCCAAGTCTCGGTTGCCCTTTTCCTGAGAGCTAGGAATAACCTCTTCGGCTACGACAAAGATCATCGCTCCGGCTGCAAAGCTTAACGCATACGGCAGCATCGGCTCAATAACGGATACGGCCACTGCGCCGATGACCGCAGCGATCGGTTCAACCATGCCTGAGAACTGCCCATAGAAAAAGCTCTTTCTCCGCGACATTCCGTCACCGCGCAGCGGCATGGATACCGCAACGCCCTCCGGGAAGTTTTGAATGCCGATCCCAAGCGCCAAAGTCATAGCGCCGACAAGAGACGCTTCCGTCCCCCCGTTGGCTAACGCGCCAAATGCGATCCCAACCGCCAGCCCCTCCGGAATGTTATGAAGGGTGATTGCAAGGACCAGCAGCGTGCTTCGTTTTCTCATTTTGGGATTGTACCCTTCTGCTCCTCCGATCGGGGCATTGGGATGAAGATGCGGCAAAATCTTATCGATCCCCCAGATGAATACCCCTCCCAATAAAAATCCGAAGGCTGCCGGAAACCAGTTCCCGATCGGATTGCCTTCCGACATTACGATGGCCGGAGCCAATAAAGACCAGTAGCTGGCCGCAATCATCACGCCGCCGGCAAACCCCAGCATGCTGTCCAACAAGCGCTGGTTCAAGGTTTTCGTTACAAACACGAGCGTAGCCCCTAATGCGGTCATTCCCCATGTAAACAGAGTAGCGAGTAGTGCTTGGAGGATGGGATTCAAGTTCATAAATACATCTACCATTATGGATGAGCTCCTTTTTATGTAAGTGATTATGCTAATGATAAAGTTAGGGTTTCCCCATCAAATCCTAGCATGCATATGCCGACTTTTGTTAGAGACATCTAGAGGATATGTACCCAAGAGGGTTACTCCCCATACAGCCCATCAAAATTATATATCAAATATTCCGTATCATTAACACTTACCTTTTGTTAAGTACCTGAACTAAAAGTGCATACTTACATAATTTCGGCTATCGCTTTATACTCAAGACAATTCATCTTGCAAGGAGGACAACGCTTTGAAAACGCTAGTCATCGTAACACACCCTAATCTGGAAACGTCGGTCGTAAATAAGCGATGGGTCGATGAACTCCGGAAATACCCGGAAAAATACACGATTCATGAATTGCATAAGGTTTATCCGGACGGCATCATTGATGTAGAACAAGAACAGCAGCTAATCGAAACGCACGGCAATCTTGTCCTGCAGTTTCCTATCTATTGGTTTAATTGCCCGCCGCTTCTCAAAAAATGGCTCGATGACGTCTTCACCTACGGGTGGGCATATGGTTCCAAAGGCGGAGATAAATTAAAGAAGCGTAAGGTTGCCCTGGCGGTATCCGCCGGCATTAGAAAAGAAGACTATACAAAAGAAGGAAGGTATCGCTATACGCTTGATCAGCTGCTGACTCCGTTTGAGACGACCTTCCGATACTGCGATGCGGATTACCGTTCATTCTATGCGTTTTATGGTCAAGAAAATGAACCCGGCGGGAACGTGCCCGGTATGGAGCCGGACCCTGCTCAAAGCGCATTGGAAGCAAGCGCCCGCGATTATGTGAAGTTCGTCGATAGCCTGTAATCGGGGTACCGGTGTGAAGGATTAAAAAAGAAGTATTCCTTGAATAGGGGAATACTTCTTTTTTTGAGTCCGGCCTCATGTCAGGCCTCTTGCGGTACAGATTCGGGCGTGGGCATATGATTCTCGCCCCACTCGCACATCATATACAGCACGGGAATGAGGGAATGCCCCCGTTCCGATAGCGTGTATTCCACCTTTGGCGGAACTTGCGGATATTCCGTGCGAACGATCAGGCCATCCTCTTCCAGCTCCTTTAACATTATGCTCAGCGTTTTAAAGGATATCGAACCGATGCTTCGCTTCAGCTCATTATGCCGCATAACCTTATTTTCGGCCAGCCAATACAAAATGATCATCTTGTATTTACCGCCGATCAAGGACAGCGTATACCCAAAGCCGGTGTCTCGGGGGTTTACGCCGGTAGGAACACAGGTTTCACGCACTAGGGTCACTCTCCTTCTAGTCTGCTTGCCTAATATTTCTTGTATGATAAATCTTATCATAAATACAAGCCGATAATGGGGAAAGCTTCATCTTGTTTCAACAAAAAATCCAGGCAGCAAGTCCGAACGAATTCTCGCTCATGGCTGCCTGGATATCGTTAAGTCATGCTTTACAAGGACGGGTCCATGCTGACATATGGATCATCCAGCCCACACATCTTTTACATATCGACCGGACGATTCCAGCCCGGATAACCAGACGGCAGCTTCTTCTTCGCTCACGCCATGCTGATCCCGGTATGAACGGATCAGCGTCTGTTCCACATCCGGCGCCATTCTTGAACCGTCCCCGCAGATGTACATTTTCGCTCCCGCCTCCAGCAGTGACAGCAATATGGATCCGTCCTGCTTCATCAAATGCTGGACATAGCATTTCTCCACACCGTCTACCCTGGAGAAGGCTGAATGCAAGGTGACCAGCCCTGCTCTCTCCGCCTGCTCCAGCTCGTCGCGGTAAAGGTAATCATGCTCCGGATTCCGACAGCCGAAGTACAGATGCGCAGCACCCAGCTCCTGCCCGGCATCCCGAAGCGCTTGCCTTGCTTGGATGAATCCCCGGAACGGAGCAACGCCGGTTCCCGGCCCGATCATAATCATTGGCGTTGCCGGGTCTTCCGGGAGCTCGAAGCCGGATTCCGGGGAACGTATAAAGATCAACACCTCTGCGCCTACCTCTAATTCCGCCAAATAATTGGATGCAATTCCCCGGTATTCGCCGCGGCCGCTCCAGGCGCTGTCCCGCACGACGCTGACCGTGATGCTGGCCGTATTCCGGCTGACTCGCGGCGAGCTGGATATTGAATAGTATCTCGGCTTCAGCGGCGGCAGCAGCTCTAGGAACCGTTCAAACGGAAGCTCACAGGCTTCATACCGCTCCAGAAGGTCCAGCATACTGATCCGTTTGGCTCTCACTTCATCCTGATATGTCGGATCCTCAAGCAGTTCTAGAAGCTCTTTGGCATGGGGCGGGCAAACCGTACATTCGGCCATTTCCCGAATTTGCGCACGCGTGGCGGGTTCCTGCAGCTCTACGCTGCGGGAGAGCAGATCGTCCAGGCGAACCGGGACGCCGGTCGGCAAATGAGCGCCGCTTCTTCCTTCAACCGATAGAATAAGATGCGCCCCCGCGTCCAATTTAAATCTTCGGAGGACTCTCTGAACCAGCGTCGCCGGGTTAACCGGAAGAACGCCAAGATGGTCTCCTTCATGGTATTCAGTTCCCTCCGGCAGGGAGATTTCGATATGCTGTGTTATGCGTCCGCTGTCTTCATGCTGCAGATTCCGGCTGTGAACAATGCGCCCGCACGCAGCATGGTAGGTATTGGCCAGCGGTACGGCGGCAGCACCCGGTACGAACTGGACGGACAAAGAGCTGCGCTTCGTCTCATTGACGGCTATCACCGGCAGGCCGAGGGCCTGCATCAGATCCGGCCATAGCTCCGCGGTCCATGCATCGACTTCACGTTCAAAATCACCGCTTGCATCACTCTCGCCTCGCGGCAGCAATCGCTGTGCCCCTTTGATAGCCAGCTGCTCGTCGATCAAACGGGGGATGCGCTGGTACGTGCTTGCCCAATTGTGATCCCCGCAGCCGAATACCGCATACCGCACACCCTGGAGTTCGGACTCATCCGCATTCTCCAGCCATTCCACGAAACTCTTGGCATTCGAAGGCGGCTGCCCGTTGTAAGATGCCGATACAATCACGACCGCTCCTTCCTTCGGAAGCCTTCCAGCGAAGTCATCCAGCGTGCCTACCTGGCTGTCGAATCCTAAATGCTTCGCAGCATCGGCCACTTCTCTGGCAATTCCCTCGGCCGTGCCCAAATTGGATCCGTACAAAGCGAGAAGCGGCGTATGATGTGCATGGGTTACAGGTTCAGGACTTGTGGATTGCCGCTTCTCCGATTCGGTAGAAGCGGCTGCGCCTCCTCCCGGAATCATTAGGGCCGTTCCGTCTTGACGGTTCCGGATTTTAATATGGAACCCTTCCGGCTTCAGCGTAAGCGTCTCCTTCACCTTCAGCTCGTAAGACTGATCATCGATAAGTTCAAAATATTTGAGAACCAAACCAAGCACCAAGGTTGCCTCCTGCAGCGCAAATTGCTGCCCGATGCAGGCGCGCTGTCCGTTGCCGAACGGTTTGTACGCATCATGCGGCACCTTGCTCGGATCTTCGAAGCGCTCCGGTCTGAACGCTTCCACGTCGTCTCCCCAGACGCGGGAGTCTCTGTGCAGTCCCGGTATGAGGACCGTCACGCTGTCCCCCTGCTTGACCGAATAGGTGCCGCCGATCGTTGTATCTTCCTTGGCATACAACGAGAAGGCGGGCGCGGTCGGCCACAAACGCAGCGACTCGTTTAGAACCATGCGGACGTATTTGAGCTCCCTCACCTGGTTGTAGGACGGTACGGGATCTTTAAGCACCCGGTCCACTTCGCTGACCGCCTTTTGCAACTTATCCGGGTTTTTCATCAAAAAGTAAATAGCAAACGAAAGCAAGCCGCTTGTCGTCTCATGCCCGGCGATCAGAAACGTGATCATCTGGTAGCGGATGTTCTCTTGATCCAGCCGCTCGCCGGTATCAGGATCTACCCCTTCCAGCATATGGGCCAGCAGGTCCCCTTCATCTCCGCCATGCTTCTGGCGTTCTCGAATAAGCTCATCCACAAGAGAGAACATGAACTGAATATCGTCTTGAAACTGGCGCTTCTTTTTCAACATGAACATGTCTTGGATGCCCAGCCGGTGAAGCTGGTTCATTCCCTCATCAAGCGCACGCACCATGCTATCGATAAACGGATGATTGTCTTCCCGGTAGAAGCTGTTAAACCGGTAATTGAAGCCGCACAGGCCGATCGTATCCAGCGTGAGCCGCGTCATGTCGGCAGGAACGTCCACCGTTTCATCCGGATTGAGACGGGCCCATTTCTGGATCAACTGCATGGCAATATCGAGCATTTTCGTATGGTAGCCCTGCATCGCGCGCTGACTGAAGCTCGAAAGCAGGATGTTATGGGCCTTCTTCCAATTGGGTTCATGCGTTGCGCTTGTGAACAATCCATCGCCCGCAAAGGCACGTACATTCTGCAGCGGTGCCCATATCCGCTTGTCGAAGCGCTTCTCGTCACAAGCATCTCTTACATATTCATGGCCGGAGACGTACAGTTCCCTGCGACCGCCCGGATACTGAAACTGAAAGATCGGGCCGAGCTCCGAAGCGATTTTCACTAGCGACTGAACCGGTGCGGACGAATCCAGCAGGGGCAAATTGCCAAGCGGTCCGTAAGTTTTAGGTTGAGGTATCCCTTTTGTTAGCATCTTCGTTTCCCTCCATCTTCCGAATTTCCATCTGTTATTCGCCCTTCTCCCGGCGGGTTCCACCCTGGTCCGGTACGAACTGACCGAAATCGTAATACGGTCAATTCGCGGTAAAAAAGGAGGATGTGACAGCAGCTTCGCAGTATCCCTATAGCATGGCTGTCTTATCCTAGCCAATACCCTATCATGATATGATGGTCTCGCATATCAGCCGGAGGTCCATAAT
Organism: Paenibacillus lactis; assembly: GCF_017873605.1. Lineage (GTDB taxonomy): Bacteria > Bacillota > Bacilli > Paenibacillales > Paenibacillaceae > Paenibacillus_AQ > Paenibacillus_AQ lactis. The sequence continues at coordinate 190,707 of NZ_JAGGKI010000013.1, read as the reverse complement.
TATCCAGCCCTAGCCGGGTCTCGCAGTGCTACTTTTCAACCAGGAACCACTCCCTGATTGAATCTTAAGGACTAATCGGCGTTTTTTCGGATACGCCTCCAGATGGGATAACAACCGCTGAACTAGCGGCAACTAACCCCAGACGCTCTTTGTGCAGGGAAGCATGCTTTCGTTGATATTACTCGGTCTTTTCGGCTTGATGCTGCAATCTAAGCGCATTCCCGACTACAAGGAGCGAGCTCGCCGCCATCCCGATGCATGCGATGCGAGGGTCCAAATATCCCAGCGCAGCCAAAGGTACGGTAATCGCATTATACAGCAGGGCAAACAGCAAATTTTGGTGCACATTCCGCATGGTTAGTCGACTCCAAGTGTAGGCCCCGATGATGCTGGAGAGCCTGTTCCCGATCAAAACCACATCACCGGCCTGTTTGGCTGCATCCGTCCCGCCCCCCATCGCTAACCCGACATCTGCCGCAGCTAAGGCGGCCGCATCGTTGATGCCGTCTCCGATCATGGCTACCTTCCGGCCGCGTCCCTGCAGCTCTTGGATAAACGCCAGCTTGTCTTCGGGAAGCATTTCCGCACGAACCTGATGGATCCCCGCCGCTGCAGCCACCGCTGCTGCAGCGGGCTCTTCATCGCCTGTGACCATCCACACATCCGCTTTTTCCTTCAATACCTGTACGACCTTCCGGGCATCCTGGCGCAGCTTATCATTCAAAACAAACGAACCGACGCACTCCCCGTTCAAGGCAATATATAGTCTTGTATGACCCGGCAGATCTTCATGGCGATCCGGATGGATTCCTTGCTCCAGCAGCCATTTCCGGTTTCCCACACGGACGCGGCTTCCTTCTACATGGCCTTCCATCCCTTTCCCTGCCCATTCATGGAACTGCTGGACTTCCGGTAGAAGAGTCCCTCTGTCCCGCGCGGCTCTTACGATGGCTTGCGCTAACGGGTGAGCGGATCGAACGGCCAGCGCTGCCGCCCTGGAAAGCACGTATGCGCCGCCGCCACGGTATGCGTGAATCTCCTTGAGCTGGGGCCATCCTTCCGTCAACGTGCCTGTCTTATCCATCAATATGACATCGGTCTGCCGAAGCCTTTCCAGAGAGCTGCCTTCCTTAAACAGAATACCTCTTCGGGCGGAGGACCCGGTGGCAATCAGGATGGATACCGGCGTAGCCAGACCAAGCGCACAAGGACATGCGATCAGTAATACGGACAGCGCGTGACGCATGGCGGTTTCGGAAGCATCATGGCCATGGGACAATATCTGCCATCCCGCATAGGTGAGGGCAGCAAATGCGATCATCATAGGGACGAAAATGGCAGCAATTCGATCAACAACGCGTTGAATTTCCGGCTTGCCCTGCTGCGCAGACTCGATAAGGCCAATCATCTGCGATAAGCGGGTCTCCTCATGCTGCTTGTCGACGACAATGTTCAAGCTTCCGATGAGGCAGCGCGTTCCGGCATAAACCCGGTCGCCCGCCTTTTTGGCCACTGCTGCGCTTTCACCTGTCAGCATGGATTCATCGGCATCCGCCGTTCCCGAATGCACGAAGCCGTCAACGGAAATCCATTCCCCCTTATTCACGCGGACCCGGTCCCCGGTGTGCACCTGATCCGTGGTGAGCCATTCTTCGCCATGACCGCGAATAACCCTCACCGATTTAACCTGAAGCTCGTACAGCGCGCTCAGCTGCCTTAACGCTCTGCCTTTCGCTACCGTTTCGAGCCATTTTCCCAGCAGAACTGTAGTCATAACCATTGCGATCGTATCAAAATATAGCATCGTATGCGTCAAGTCGTGCCTTGATTGGAACAGCGTATAGTGACTGTAAAAGTACGCTACGGAGGTGCTTAACGCCACAAGGGTATCCATATTGGCCGTACGGTGAATCATCGCCTGGTAGGCGCCATAATAGAATGGATATCCTACACCGAACTGAAGCAGGGTGGCTAGCACCCACTGAATTACTGGGTCCATCAGCAGAGCCGGCGTCCACCCCATCGGCAAATCGACGATATGGGCCACCATCGCCCATAAGAGCGGGAGCGACAAGCAGGCCGCGATGATGAAGCGGATGCGATACGCTCCTGATTCCGCTTCGATTCCTGTATGCGGATTCGACAGCCTGTCGGACGCACCATAGCCAAGCTTTTCGATTCTTTCCAGGATGGTGTTCATGCCGACCCGCCTCGGTTCATAATGAATCGTCGCCCGTGACAAGGCGAGGCTGACGCGGGCTGACTGTACGCCGTCCAATTTGCGAAGGACTTTTTCGATCCGCGCTGCGCAAGCCGCGCAAGTCATCCCGCTGACATGGATTTGATCCAGCTTCACAATGCTTCCTCCCCATCCTTTGCTCACTTCTGAATTCGCTTGTCCATACATTCTATGTGGCTGCCCGAATAATCAGAATGGCCAGGATGGAAACCGGATATGTGAGATGAACAGAGCCCAGCTGTCCCGCGGCCTGCTTCTAATGTTGCCTATTCTTCATTTTCAGGAAATTCGTGAGCTGCTCGTTCATATATTCCGGGCTGCGGGTGAAGCCGTCCTCATGCCATTGAATCAGCAAGCCCATAATGGCATTGGCCTGATACGCGATGACCAGCGGGATGTCGATGGAATCCTCATTTGGTGCGGATGTGCTTTCCAGCATTAAGCCTTTGATTTTCTCAAACAACGAGTAGTAATAAGACAACGAAGATTTTTTATCAAACACAATTTCATAAAACGGCTGGTATTTCTTCACATGGTGAAAGATGCGGATCGTTGAAGGATCAAGATGGCTAGGGTCCAGCATAGCTACATGACGGTAAGGCTCATAATAGGATTCCTCCAAATCTTTAAGCAAATGATGGAGATGCTCGTCAAATAAAGTCCCGACGTCTTTATAATGCAAATAGAAGGTGCCCCGATTGACGCCCGCTTCACGGCAAAGCGCGGACACTGAGATCGATTCCAACGTGTTCGTTCGTAATAAACGCAATAACGCTTGATGCAGTGCTTTCTTGGTCTTGATGACCCTTAAATCATTTTCGTTCATGGCCTGTTCACCTCTCCACGCATACACAGATGTATACTCCTCGTATTGTTAATGAACGTTAATCCGACAATTTGTTCAATAACTGAATAATGACAAGAATTATATACCGATCGCTGCAAAAAGTACACTAAACGTCTTTCCATCTATCCTATGGCTTTGCCGTCCAAGCGTCGACGCTGGTCATCGTGCAGCAGTCATCATTACAACGCGCGCCGAGAGAGACACGCGGTAGCCGCTTCCCGTTCCGTACACTATCCCCAATCGCTGCTGGCAAGGGACGGGGGACGAAAACTCCTCTGCAAGATCGTAACCGCCAGCACAAGAAAAAAAGAGCGTCCCGCAGTAGAACAATCTACAACGGGAAGCTCTTCCGTGTTCTGATCGATATGAGGTTATTATTTTTACGCTCAATCTATTAGAAGCCGGCTGTCCAGCCTCCGTCCGCGGCGATGACGGCACCGTTGATAAAGCTGGATTCATCGGATGCCAGGAATAAAGCGACTTGAGCGATTTCTTCCGGTTGACCGGCACGCGGAATGACGCCTTGGGTTACTTTCGTGCGGGAAGCACCGAACTCGTCCAGATTTTTCATCGTCGAACCAATATTGGTGATCGTTGCACCGGGCGCAATGGCGTTGCAGCGGATTCCCTTCTGCGCATACATGAATCCGGTGTTCTTCGTAATGCCGATCACCGCGTGCTTCGAAGCAGTGTAGGCTGCTCCGGCATGCGCACCGCTGAATCCGCCCGTCGAAGCCGTGTTTACGATCACGCCTTTGCCCTTTTCAAGGAAAATTGGAATCGCCTTGCGGATCGCACGCATGACGCCTTTCGTGTTGATATCGAAAATCAGATCCCATTTCTCATCATCCACTTCGCCTACCGGCGCCATATTATCCATGATCCCGGCATTATTCACAAGGATATCCAGGGTTCCATACTGTTGAACGGCGGTATCGATCATGGCATTGATGTCCTCCAAATTTGCAACATTCGTTCTTATGGCGATGGCTTCTCCGCCGGCAGCCTTGATCCCGGCTGCAACCGCTTCCGCGCCTTCTTTATTTAAATCGGAGACAATCACCTTCGCCCCTTCTTGTGCATACAGCTCAGCAATTGCTTTTCCCATTCCCGATGCTGCACCTGTAACGACAGCCACTTTATCCTTCAACCGCATAACGATCCCTCCGCATATTTATTGAACAGTTGTTCATTTAAATTATAGAAAAGCTTGGACGTCTTTGTCAAACCAGAGATTTGTGGACTACGGAACGAGTCATCCAAGCGAATCCGCAGTCTTTTGCTTAGATAATCTCCGTATTAACGTAAACGGAGCTGCCGATCATCCCGGCAGCTCCGTTATTATAAAAGTTATGTGGATTTCCTTAGGTAAAAGTTATCATGGCTTATCCAGCCTCATATCGACCTTGCAACGCGGAAGCCCAGATCGTCTATTTTAAACGCAGGATGACTGCGACGGCGGCATGTCGCGCCGCATCCCCTGGCCTCTTCGGCCCAGCTCCCTCCCCGAAATAACCGGTAAGAGCCGTATACGAGGGGATCATATTGATCCCAGCACCATTCCCACACATTGCCGATCATATCGAACAGCCCCCAAGCATTCGGCTCCTTTACACCGACAGCATGAGTCCTGCCCTCCGAGTTGCCGTGATACCAAGCGATATCATCGAGTTCGCCGTACCTGTAGCCAGTCGTTCCTGCAAGGCATGCATATTGCCATTCCGCCTCAGTGGGAAGACGGTAGCCGTTCGCTTCACGATCATAGTGAATCTGTTCTCCACCATCGGCTGCGAAGTAGCATTCCTTCAGGCCGAATTGCCGAGACAACGCATTACAGAAATGTATAGCATCATACCAAGAAATATTAGCGACAGGGATGTTGGAGCCCTGCAATCTTCGCTCTCTCGTTTGCATGACCACAGAATAAAATGCTTCCGTAACCGGTACAGGTGAAAGGCCAAATGAATCCAGCTCCACCGTCCACGTCTTCTTGATCCGGTCGTCCCTAAGTTTAACGCGACCCGCAGGAATCGTAACCATGGGGTATTGTTCTCGAGGATGAAGCTGCGCCATCCATGTATCCCCCCATTCTACTTAATGGAGCTCAGCTTCTCTATCGCCTGTTGTTCAGTCGGCATAAAGAAAAAATCACTGCCATTATTGCTTTCGTATATGAAATCGCGAAGGCTTCGGCTTGAATAGGTGGTGAAATCCCCAACAATGGCAAGCTTCGCTCTATAATTGATGAACTTTTGCAAGATATCGCCGGCTAAGCGTGTGCTTAAATCGAAAAAACGCTCGCTGATCAATGATTTATGTATGACAATCCGATCGCTGCCCGTCTCATATTGTACGGTTGCCATCAGATCCAATGCGGACTGAACGTCACTAATTAATATACCGCTGCCAGTAACGAGGGCAATGTCCCTGCCGCCTGCCTCGAGTTTCGTTATCTTCATTTTACATCCTCCCAAGTGTATGGTGGTCTTCCAAGCACGCATGGTTATATATGCGAGAAGTGCATGCGTTGCAACTGCTATCCCCCCTTGCGGCCGGTAAATGATCGTACATAATCCTCGCCAATCGTCCGGTTATCTCCCCCATGGATCAGCGGTACGTCCGCTACCCTGAAGAAGCTTAAACCGATCACCATCGCCAGCAATCCGTAAGCCGCGTTGTAGGCATCCTTAACGGACATTTCTCCCGTCTGATTGCCGAAATCAATGATTTTGGCGATCCCATGGAAATCCCTGCTGTAGCTCTCGGCTACAACCTCCTGAAATTTCGGGTCCAATGCGGCCTTCGAGAAAAATTGAACAAACAGCCTGGCTTGATCGATATGAGGAATATGCATCCTTTCAATTCCATCCAGCTGCGATACGTTAATGCTCGGTGCCTCATCATCACGGTAGGGAGGCAATAAATGCTTCATTGTCACCTCCATCATCTCCATCGCCGTCATGGCGCTTTTGATATCCGATTCAATTTTAAGCCCGTAATAGCCAAGAAATGCCTTGAAGGCTTCGATGGTCAAATGCTCTTTGTTCTTAAAATAATACGTGACAACTCCCTTCGAGCAGTCTGCATGCTCAGCTACCTTATCCAGGGTCATGCCGTCGATTCCATGCCTGCTGATGCAGGTTAACGTCGCATTGATGAGATCCGCCCGGCGTTTCGGTTCCATTCCGATCTTTGGCATATCCATATCTCTCCTGTTTTTTATACTGCACGGTCAGAATAAAAAGATTATATCCAAATATTGCCTGCACGTCAAATTCAGCCGCGCAAACTCCGAAACGCTGAGTATTAGAACCCCCTAAAAAAGACGGCTTCCCCGGAATTTAACCGCTCGGATCTTGCTGGTATAACGACTTCCCCGCTATTAGGAACCTTCATCTTACATGTGCATGGATGGAACCCGCCTTCACCTTTTCAATCAACGGCATCCCATTTCGAATGTTCACTTTCATCACGAAATCGGACGGCACCTCCTGGGTGCATAGCGATAGATCCTCCTCCAAAAACTCAGGCTGCCCGTTGTCGTAAAACTTCTTGGCTGCTTCCGAAGCTCGAATCCGCTGGATGGTCGCTTCCGGCGTTACGCAGTCTGACCGCTGGAGGAGATCGGCGATATATTCGGCGCATGCCAGGTCATCATCCCCCGAGGGATGGGAGGCAATGATGTTAATAGTCGTCTCTTCATCCCGCAACCATCGATCCTTAATAATTTCAGCGGTAGTCCTGGCATTCGAAAATCCAGTAACCAATACATGCTCGGCATTCAACGCATTTAAAGCAGCAGTCACTCCGTTGGTTGTCTTCTGGATCAGAAGCTTCCCTTGGAGATCGAACTCCTGCAAACGAGCAGGCGAGTTATCCAGTTCAAATCCCGGGATTAAAAGCCCTTTAATTTCACCAGCCAATATGAAATTAGGGTTTAAGCGCTTTAGTTCCAAAGCTTCATCGACTGTCGCTGCTGGAATGATGCCTTGAGCCCCTCTCAGAAATGCATGGTGAGCCACGGTAAACGCGCGGATCACGTCAATGACAACATTGATATGAGCAGCCTCGGGTGGCTGGTTATGTCCTTGGAGCATTCGAATTTTCATGTTGCATCCCCCTTGCCCTGCGAATTAGGCAGTTTAATAAACAGTATATTTTCGCCGGCATAAGAGGTGATTTGTCTAATCGCAAGCTCTAATTACGCTGACCGTATTTGTACCGCTTCGCTACGGAAGCGAGGTACTCCATAGAAAGGAGGTGATCCAGCCGCACCTTCTCGCAGCCTTGAACTCGGAATCAGCCGCGGAATATATAATCCGAATGTGGTCATAATTAGGATGATATGTACATTTACTGCACAACCTGAAAGGGTACCCTTATGTTCTGTTAAATCTCCACATCGAGGAGCCACATCATGGAAAAGAGAAAAAAACGAAAACTGAACATTAGCTTCCAAAGCGATATCGACCTGGAGGACTCTCCGGAGACAACGGACGAAGATTCAAAGGCCAAAGCCAAATCGGCAGGCGGTTCTAAGGGACAAGTCTGGGAATTCATCGCGCTGGCGACCATTCCGATCGTGCTGGTATTCGGCAATTCCATGCTGGTCCCGGGACTTCCCGAAATGCAAAGGGAGCTTGGCATCAGCAAATTCCAGAGCAGCTTGATCATCACCATTTTCTCGCTGGCGGCAGGCCTGTTTATTCCGTTGATCGGGTATCTGTCGGATCGGTTCGGCCGCAAGGTCATCATCATTCCCGCCTTGATCCTGTACGGAGGAGCCGGTATCCTCGCGGGGTTCGGCGCGATATGGAATTCTTATGCGGTCATTATTTCCGCCAGGGCGATTCAAGGGTTCGCAGCAGCGGGAACGGCACCGATCGCGATGGCGCTCGTCGGCGATTTATACGATGGCGGGACCGAGAGTAAAGCGCTGGGTCTTATCGAAGCATCCAACGGCTCGGGCAAAGTGCTTAGCCCTATTATTGGCTCTCTGCTGATGCTGATTGTTTGGTATGCCTCCTTTTTCGCTTTTCCCGTTTTTTGCGCTTTATCGCTGCTGGCTGTGATCTTCTTGATTAAAGAGCCGAAGCGTAACCAAAAGCAGGAGCTCAAGAAATATCTGGGTAAGATCAAGGATATCTTCAAGGAGAAAGGCCGCTGGCTCATCACTGCGTTTTTTGCCGGATCCCTGGGGCTGTTTATTTTGTTCGGCGTGCTGTTTTATCTCTCCAACATCCTTGAGGAGAAGCCCTACAATATCGATGGCGTGATGAAGGGGTTGATTCTGGCCATCCCGCTGCTGGGGATGGTTATCACTTCCTATACAACCGGGAGCCTGATCAAGAAAAAAGGGCTGCTGATGCGCTGGTTAATGAACATTGGTTTAATCGCCATGACGGTTTCATTAGCCGCTACCCTGTTCTTTTTGAAGAACATCTATGTATTCATTGCATTGCTGACGGTCAGCAGCATTGGGACCGGAATGCTTCTCCCTTGCTTGAACACAATCATTACCGGCGCGGTCGAAAAGAGCGAACGGGGGATGATCACATCACTGTATAACAGCTTGCGGTTTTTGGGCGTTGCAGCGGGTCCTCCCTTATTCGGGTGGATGATGGACAAATCCGATCATGTGGTGTTTATCACCGTTTCTTCCCTTTCTTTGGTGACATTAGGTCTTGTGTTCTTTTTGATTCGGCCCCCTCGCAAGATTGCCTGATCGGCATTCCAATATGGTTAAAGATGGGCACCTGCCTTTAGGGTTGCGCATATGATACCAGTGTCAGTTGGAATATCGACAAATCAAAAATGAATTGGGGAGATTTTAACATGAACAATTCCCTGCGTGCAGTTTGGCCCACGGAGTTAAGTGACCCGAGCGGGCAGCGCAGCAATCCCGCCATGGGAAGAAAAGACCGCGACGCCTATGGGGGCACAGGCCGCGGGATAACGATGGTCATTGATAAGGGTCTTGGCCGTCATGCGTTTACGGATCTGATCGAAACCGCTTCGGATTATATCGATTGCATCAAATTCGGTTTTGGCACGGCTCCGTTGTATAAAATGGATATGCTGCTGTATAAAATCGGCTTGGCCAAACAGCATGGGATCATGGTTATGCCGGGCGGTACCCTGCTCGAGACGGCCGTGCAGCAGGATATTGTCCCTGCATTCTTCAATTCCATTTGCAGCCTCGGATTCAATGCGGTCGAAGTATCCGACGGTACCATCGAGCTGTCCCGCAAACAACGAACGGCTCTGATCCGGGAAGGCAAACAACGGGGATTCCGCGTTTTTACGGAGTATGGCAAAAAGCTGTCCGGCTCCCTCATAGACGCAGCAATGCTTGCCAAAACGATGGAAACGGATTTGTCCGCAGGCGCCGAGTTTATCACGATCGAAGCTCGCGAGACGGGAATGGGCGTCGGCATTTTCGATAAGCAAGGCGAATGTCGGGAAGAATTGATCGATGATATCATTAAATTCGTTCCGGATACGAGAAAGCTGATTTGGGAAGCGCCTCTTAAACACCAGCAAGCCATGCTTTTGCGTAAATTCGGCTCCAATGTACATTTAGGGAATATTCCGCCTTCCGAGGTTCTTGCGCTTGAAACGATGCGCCGCGGGCTTCGTCAGGATACGTTTGAATTTGGGCTTAGGGCGCAGGAAGCGGATCGGTTTTGTTATGTCATTTAACACATAGCCGAAATAACGGCGGTTACGAATAAGGGCAGCCCGGGTAGGATTCCGGACTGCCCATTTATTATACGTTCGATTGGCATGATGGTAATTCCAAACAGGGGCTTAGAGCGGCATGAGCTTTTTAACGATAACCCGGCATCCCCTTCAAGTGACAAGCATACACTACAATATCAGGATAGGCTTGTCACTTCAACCAATGAAGGAGATTTCAGTGTGAGCATTCCGTTCTTTCCCGATCGTTGGAGACTGTTGTTTTCTCGTCGAATAGCGATAAGGTTTCTTCTCATTACGGCCGGAGCTATCATACAGGGCTTCGCCATGGCCGTATTCTTGTTCCCTCACGCCATTCCGTCCGGAGGAGGCGCGGGGATCGCGGTGCTGCTTAACCATGCATTCGGCCTCCCGATGAGCTTCGGGCTTTGGCTTGCCAATACGATTTTTCTAGTATTCACCGTCCAATATCTAGGCAGCATCAGCGCTTTCGGGACCGTATATGTCATAACAGTCACTTCCGTATCCGTCAATTTCTTCGAGGTGTTTGTAGATCCGCCGTTCAAGAATGTATGGATTGATCTTCTCTTCGGCTCGGTGATTCTCGGAACCGGCGTCGCCATGCTGATCAGGCAGCGGGTCTCGAACGGAGGAATCGGTTTTGTGGCCCTGGCAATTTATAAATACAAGGGAATCAACCCCGGAACATCGTTGTTCTGGATGAACGGTATCATTTTTGCCCTGACCGCCTATGTGATTGATTGGAAAATCATAATACTAGCCGTGGGATGCCAATGGATGTCCACCCGGATCATTAACTGGATCCACCAGTTTCCCGCCCCGAAGACAACCTATGCACCCGCATGGCGTAAAAAATAATACGTGTTTGAAACGAAGACGAGTGGCTTCAAATGACGATCCAAGCAATGGAGTCGCGCTTATCAGCCGATACGATCATCTACCGCTAACAGCATGCAGGAAGCGGCAATAGCCGATCTCGGCCGCATTTTTCATCAGCTCCACGTTCAGCCATGCCGCCAGTTCATGAAAGGGTCTCCCCGCAAACGGCCACCGCGTTCGTTCCGAAGATAGGAACTCTTCATCCGTGAGCGCCGACACTTCACGGTTCCATTCGCTTCTCAATTGAGTGATCCTATCCCGGGTCTCTTGTATGCCGCCGCTCGAAAAGATATCTTCCCGGGCCAGAGTTCCGCTGCCAAACGAATGGTTCAGTACCATCGACCACCAGTACGCAATATGCCAAGTCAGCCAAGCTATGCTTGGTGGTCCGATATCGTAATTCTCCGATTCCGGCCATTCCGCCCGCCATATTCCGGATTCTTGATGCACATGAAGTCCTTTCGAGGCGGGTCGCCAATGAAACTCCTCGTCTTCCAGCCCGGTTAGATGCAGGTCGAGCAGCTGCCAAGCCATTTGGAACTGGAAATCAAGCGTGCTGCGAATCAGGCAGTTTGGATTTGACGGAGGGGCATCAGCCATACGAGTCACCTCCTCTCTTTATTGTAAACATTAATTTAATCTGTCTATATATTTACAAACATATTAAGTTATCGTCTGATTAAATGTCAATGGAAGGTCTAAACGAAAGTCCAATGGATTGTCGTGCAATCCGCCTCAATAATTTTATAAAATGTAATGATGACTGCTGCACGATACTCTGCGTCGACGCTCGGACGACAAAACTACGGAGAACTCAAACTCAACGAAGAATGGATGACTAGATGATAAAAAATGCTAATCAAAAAAAGCCGCATGATAGCGGCTTTACCTTGTGCCGATCCCCGTTTCGGACAGCCGGGTCGCTTTGACCAAATAAGTCGCCAGTCCAGGAATCATTCGGGCGATGGCGGGATAGAAGCGATTGGTTCTGGCAAATGCCAGGCTCTGAATTCTCCTCGCTCTTCGAAGGAGCTGCGTAAACGCAGCGTTGGCTTCGAGCGAATATTGATATTTCCATTCATCGAAAGGAATGTCTCCGTCTAAATACTTGCCGGTCCAGTCCGCGCATAGGCGTGAGGAGCGCAGCGCAACGGACATCCCGTCCCCGCAAAGCGGCGGAAGCATCATCATGGCATCACCGATGTGCGGGTATTGCGACCATGGCTCGGGCAGGTCGGATAAACGAAGCGGGGCGATCGATACCTGAGTTCCAGGAACAGGCTCCCCTTCAGCCATCCGATCGGCTAGCCTTTTGTTCGAGCGCGAAGCAGACCGGAGAATTTCCGGCACCGATTTCCCGCTTCCCTGCACCGATTTCAAGGTCAACAACGCAGCTACATTAACCCTTCCGCTCTCAATCGGCGATATTCCGACATAACCACCCTCGCAAAAATACAGCTCAACCCGAGGATGCAGCGTCACGCCATGATAATGGGACTTTAAACCAACGTATACGGGATCATCCCGTTCATCACCGGCGGAAGCCGCGCCGCGCGGCTTTTTGGTCCCGTGCGCGCCAATAACAGCCCTGGCCACATACCGAACGCGTTCGTCCCCTTGCTTGGCGTCTACTTCGTACCGCTGGTCGTCCAGCAGCCGAATATGGGTCACGGTCGTTCCCGTGACAATATCCGCTCCAGCGCGCATGGCATGCTGCTGCAAGAGCCGGTCCAGCTCATAACGGCTAAAGCCGTATGCCTGCCCAGGTAACGGAGCTGTGATCTCGCCGCCGTGAGGCATAATAATCATGGCGTGATCCATGATACTCGTTCCGATCGCCAGCTTATCGTGCCAGATGCCTAAGTACTCAAGCATCTCCTTCGTTTCGGGCGACAAGAACTCGCCGCAAGTTTTATGACGCGGGAAATGCTGACGGTCCAGCAGGAGGGTGCGGCGGCCCTGCCTGGCGAGCTGCAGCGCACAGCTGGTGCCCGAGACTCCAGCTCCGATCACGATGACGTCCGTTTCTACCGTCATGGATACACACCACCTTTCATCATGCTTGGGGACAATTTTGGACCGATGGATTTACGATCTGCTACCGTGAGTCGCTTGGCACCTCATATCTTGGGGATGACAACGGAATATCGGAACAGAGGCCTCCATTCGTAAGTCATCGTCTCGTGTGCCAATTGCCGTTTCAGCTGCTCCCAATCGCTTCCGTTAAAGCCCTTGGCCACTGACAACGGTCCATCATGCCTAATGTACCGGTTGCGGGAAATGAGACGCGTTGCCAACCAAACCGCTGCATAGGACAGCCGATGCCGATGGATATCATTGATCACGACTCCGTGGACGGAGGCCCGCAGCATGTGGGATACGATATCGATCAGCTGCTCGCCGTCAAAATGATGAACGAACTGAGAGCCTGTCACAATATCAGCCGTGGCTTCGGGGAGCTCCTTCACGTCCGCACGCTGTACCCGTACCCTTGGTTCCCTGCTGAATAACCGTCTGGCCTCCTCGCATGCTTCCTCCGTCAGATCAACCAGGGTAATCGTCAACTGGATCCCCTTTCGTTCGGACCATCGGATCAGCTTCCGGTTAATATCGCCTGAGCCTGCCCCTACATCCAGAATGCTGAGCTTGCCTGGACTTCCGATGCGCTTCCATAATTGATCCACCCCGGTCAGCGTGGGTCCCGGCGCAGCAAACAGTTTGTTCAGCCGCCTTAAATGCTTGAGTGCCTCGCTTAATTCTTCGCCGCCCCGGGAAAAGTCATCCATCAGCTCTTCTTCCTGCGCCCGCATGGACAATGGTCTAAAGAAGGACATGGTCCTGCTCACTTAAGGATGAAGAATATGCTGGAACGTAGCTAAAGCGCATAAGCTCTGCCGTCAGTCCGGGTCCGAATGCCATGGCAATCCCTTCTGTAGAGGCTTCATTCCGGTTTTTCATATCCATGCGCATGGCGTTCAGCACGAACATAATGGTGACGGAAGACAAATTGCCTGCCGTCCTTAAAACCTCTCTGCTGTAGTGTGTCTGTTCATCGCTTAGACGCATCACATCCTGTACCGCATCGACGATGCCTCTTCCTCCAGGATGGATCGCCCACAGCTCAGGGAGCTGGTCTTCATGGAGCAGGAGTCGAAGCTCTTCCTCGAGATGAGCAGCCAGCAGCTTAGGAATTCGGGGAGATAAATAAAGATCGAAGCCAATATCCCCAACCTCCCATGTCATGTCCTCCGTTGAGTCCGGGAGAAGTACCGAGTAGCCGTAGCCCAGCTTCAGAACATGCTGATGCCAAGCCTCCGGGCAGCCGATGACGCAGGCGGACGCTCCGTCCCCGAAGAACGAAGCGGCAAACAGCGCCTCCCTCTCCTTCACCGGCTGAAAATGAAGCGTACATAGCTCCACGCATACAATCAGCACATGGGCACTCGGGTCACCCTGAACGACATCCCGCGCCATCTGAATCGCTTTCAGCCCGGCGGCGCAGCCCTGGAAAATCAATGGCAGCCGATTGACTCGAGGCGATAGACCTAAGAGCCGAATCAGCATAATATCAAGACCCGGTTGAAATTGCCCCGTACAGCTGACCGTAATCATATGTGATACTTTTTCACGGGAAATGCCGGCATCGTTCAATGCCTGCTCAGCAGCCTCCAATCCAAGCGGAAGCGCCTCTCGCTGATAGGTACGCATTCGCTCCTCCGTGGACGGTACGTCCATTTCCTCGCGGAGCGGCAAATAACGGCAATCCTCAAGCGGCCCCAAGTAATTGGGTTCACAGGTATACCGTCTCTCTACGCCGCATGACTTGAACACCTTTTTCGCAAATCGGGCCAAATCCGGTCGATCCTGCAAAGATGAGGCTATTAAATCCGCAATATCGGACTGGGCAACCGAATGGGCGGGCAGGGCTGTCCCCATCCCCAGAATCGCAATATCGGTCGATGATCTCACTTCGCCAACCTCCTGTACAAACTTGGAATGTATTCATGGTATACCCTATTTCGGACATATTGAATTCCAAATTTCGAATATGGATAGGGTTAGGATATCCCAATGAGGTTGAATCGTATCCAGATCGAACCAATTTATCTTAAAACCAAAAAAAGCCCTGCCATAGAATAGGATCCATGACAGGACTGTTCGTTTATGACAATTGCATATCCACTAAAATTTTGCATTGCTTTCGGTCACTAGCAAGGGCCTCAAAGCCTTTTCCAACAATGTCTTCAAGCGGGATGAGACTTGTAATGACCTTATTTCCATCGATGATGCCGCGAGCGAGCAGCCGGATCACCTCAGGGAACAAATTGACATAAGCGTATGACCCGGTAATTTTCGCTTCGGTTTTTACAAAGCTGTTCGGACTGAAGGTAACCGGCTGTTCCCATAGGCTCACCACCTTAAACTCTCCGCCTTTTCGAACCGCGCTGACACCGCTTAAGAATGTGGCCTGAACGCCGGCTGCATCAAAGGCCACATCGACTCCGCCGCCCGTCAGTTCCTTGATTTGTTGAACCGCATCGGCTTCGACCGGATGGATAACATGGGTTGCACCGAGCTCCAGCGCTTTCTCCCGGCGTTCATCGGAAACCTCAACGACAATGATTTCGCTTGCTCCCGCCGCCTTTACCGCTTGAAGAAGCAGCAGCCCGATAGGACCCGCACCGAAAATAGCTGCCGTATCGCCAAGTCGCAGGGTGCTTTGCCGTACGGCATGCACCGCTACGGCTGTAGGCTCGACAAGCGCGCCAAGCTTTACGTCCATTCCTTCCGGAAGCTTAAACGCATTTTGCTCTCGTACAACCGCATATTCCGCGAAGCCGCCCGACAGCGAATAGCCGTAACCGCTGCTGTTCGTGCACAGGTTGGCCATTCCTCTTCGGCAATTGGCGCAATGCCCGCAGGCAATCAGCGGTTCAACGGCCACCTTGTCACCTGGCTGCATTTCCGTAACGCCCTCGCCAATTTCAACGACCGTGCCGGAGAATTCATGTCCAAGCACCGGCTGTGTCCGGATCGGAAAGGTCCCTGCCATATATTCATGCATATCGCTTCCGCAAATGCCTGCATAATCGACCTTGATGAGCACGTGGCCTGCTTCAAGAGACGGAACAGATGTCTCTTCAACCCGAATGTCTTTCGCTCCGTAAATTTTTGCTGCTTTCATGGTGTTATCCCCTTTGATGTTATCTTGAATGCAAACCGTGCAAGACCAGGCGAATGATATGCTCCGCCGCCTGCGCTGCATCGTCCTCTACAGGCGGCAAATCGCTGAACACCGGCTCGAGAAACGGAATCTGTCTGGAAAAAATAACGGCACCCATCACAAAATGCACGGCATGTACAATCGATTCGTAATGAAGCTCCCCTTGCCTCTTGCCTGCCTCCAATATCGCCCTTAGATGCTCCCATGACGGGTAATAGGCGTTCGATAGCATCCGCAGCCGGGGACTTTGCATCATCATTTCCTGCTGCAGGATATGAATAAGCTCTTCGTTCTCGTAACGGTAGGCAACAAATCCGCGAATAAACTGTTTAAGCGCCTCAACCGGTTCCTCCAAATGGAAGGACAACTTGGCAAAGTGCTCGTTAA
Organism: Paenibacillus lactis; assembly: GCF_017873605.1. Lineage (GTDB taxonomy): Bacteria > Bacillota > Bacilli > Paenibacillales > Paenibacillaceae > Paenibacillus_AQ > Paenibacillus_AQ lactis. Next base: position 174,411 of record NZ_JAGGKI010000013.1, on the reverse strand, counting down.
GCGGCTCAAACAGCGCATATAGCAGCTTGTCTTTTCCTCCGAAATGGTAGGATACAAGCGCTAAGGCTACGCCGGCTTCGTCGCAGATATGCCTGACGCTGGTGCCTTCAAAGCCCTTACCGGCAAAAAGCTTCCTGGCCGCCCCCAAAATTTTCTCTTTGACGTCCTTTTCCTGAGCCTGCTGCTGTTCTTCGTTTACCATCGATCTCCATTTCCTGTCTTCATGTATTTGCGATTCTCTATTTCGATAAGTTGCATTTTTAATTTTGAACGATCGTTTTGAACAAGTGTTCAAGCAGCTGCAAATTCATTCTACTCCTCGTTTTTTTGCCTGTCAAATCATCTTTTACAAGCGTGCGTTACCAAAATCTATAAAGGCTTCGCATATTCCCAAATGTTTTTGCTGGGCTTGATCGGCGATAAACCGAAGGAAGTGGATTAAGGACATGTTGCTATCCTCCGCAAGCAAAAACAACCCGCCTTATCGATGGATAAGGCGGGTTGTATCTAAAATTCCCATGGATGTTATTTTCCCGATAAGTAAAGACCGAGCTCCGACAGTAGAGCACTCCCTACATAGGTTCCTGTAAATACGAAGACCGCAACAATTGCGACCCGCCATGACGTTTTGCGCAAATCGGCCAGCCGGTCGGCAACGGAGATGCCCGCGAAAGCCAAAATCGGCGTCGTAATGGAAAGAAAATTGACATTGGCAATAGCATCAACGAATACGTCCGATATGAGGCAGCAAATGAGCGAAACGATGGATACCCACCCAAGGACCGGGAACTCCTGCAAGAACTTTACCGGCACTTTCTTCATTAACGTTGAGATGATGACCCCGATAAAGGAAAAGAGCCACAATACGGCCAAACCGGTAATCGTTCCGAATGTAATATGGCCTTCGCCGCTCTTAATGAACTTCATCTGTTCCGTAAACAGGATGAGACTGACGCTGAGCAGGAGGACGAGGGCGTATTTAGCATATTTATTCATGCCGGTGCTCATCATTTATCACCTCTGACTAACAATTTGTACATGAACCGCTGCAGCGGCACCGCCAGGAATACCATCGTGTAGGTTCCCAGGAAGCTTGTAAGCAGCTGGCTCGCTGCTGCATAGCTGTTGATGGTTTGTTCCATATCAGGCGCCGTTGCGATCAGAGCTGATGATGAGCCTGTCATCATGCTGGCCGATCCGACCCCGGAAGCCATCGCCAGCGCTTCGATCGAGAAGCCGGAGGCATGCATAATAGGAGCAATAATGCTGAAGAACAACGTACCGAACAGGGTGCCGATAATATACAAGGAAAGGACGCCCCGCCCTTCGTCGGAGTCGAGCGTATACTTTTCGGATATGTAGGCCAGCTCGCCTTCACGCCCGAGTCCCAGCGTCGAGCCGATCGCTTCTCTCCGCAGGCCGAGCAGAATGGCGATCGGGAGTCCGAGCAGAATCGTCCCCAGATTTCCGATTTCCTGGATGATGAACACCCAGCCGACCTTTAAAATTTCCTCGATCCTCGGAGCGACATCCGCGCCGTATCTTGCCATAAGCGGCAGCATGATGAAAATCAAGTACTTGCTTGAGAAAGCGACATTCGCTTCGCTGTATATTTTCTTCATGAACCCTTTGCGGAAGATCGACAAACCAAGGATCATTGTAATCAATATCGCGAACACGAGCGGCAGCAAACTTATTTTAACAGACCCGACCTTTACCGCCTGAATCCCGATAAATTCGGAAACCGCTATGACGATCAGTACGAATGCGAGTAAATAGATGAATGATTGTTTCGACTTCATGCCTTGACCTCATTTCCGTTTATCGGCTTTGCACTTACAATGGACTCTAGCAGCTGCTCGTATTCGGCGAAAGATCTCCGGTACAGCTTCGAGCGATCGATTCGGCCGTTCATCCCTTCAAGCACCTGGGTCAGAAATCTCGGGAACACCTCATAAATATATTCGGGGTCAATATCTTTGAAATCATCCCCGTGAATCGTACCCGTAAAGCCGCTGTAACCGATTTGTATGCATGGCATCATAAAAGCCAGATCCCCGATATCGCCCGCTGCGCTGATGGCATTGTTGTTCCAGATCGCCTCGATTTCATCATTGCGCTGGAATGCTTCCATTACAAATTCCGACAAATATCGATCCTGAACGAACGGCAGATATCCCATCTGCGTCTTGATCTCAACCTCGCCCTGCAGCGCCAGCGCGCTCCCTCTCGCCGCATCGTCCATCTTTTCTGCAGCTTCCTTCATATACTCCACCGAAAGAGTCCGCAAGTCACTTCCGACCGTAATCCGGTTCGGAATGACATTCGTCGACATATCCGAATCAAGGACGATCGGATTCATTCGAACCTTCTCGCTGTCTTTCATTTGCTGCCTGCTGAGCCCGAGCGCCACATTGAACAGCGTTGACATACTGTAAGCATTTTTGGCGGAGAACGGATCAAACCCGGCATGCGTGGCTTTACCCGTAAATGTATACTGCTTGTACAAGAAGCCTGCCAGGTCGCAGTTAATTTCGATCGTACGCTTGTCGAACTCGCCGCCCATGGCGTGCACGCACAGCCCGATATCGATATCGTCGAAGACCCCAAGCTTCATCGCTTCGGGTTTTCCGCCGTAATACGAAATTGTTCCTTTCTTAAGGAGCTCATCCCGGTAGGCAAGATCCAGGTACTCTTCCGCGGGAACGAAAATGAACGTCAGCGTATAATCAAGATTTTCATAAGCCTTGGTCTCCACGTAGTGCTTGTACAATGCAAGCGCAATCGCCACCTGAGTGTAATGTCCGCAATTATGCGCAGCGCCGGTCGCCGGATCGGAACGCCAGTGGGAAGGTGCATAAACGGCGTCAAGCTCCGCAATGAAGGCGATGTTGAGCGGTTTCCCGGCTCCGAGCGAGGTCCGTAGCCCCGTCGTGCTGAACGTCTGAAGCTCGGCTTCAGGATTTACTTTCTTCAAGAATTCTTCAACCAGCCCGCTTGTCTTGAATTCTTTGTACCCAAGCTCGGGATGTTCGAATATCGTCCGGGCGATCTGCGCAATTTCTTCGTACTGCTCCTTAAAACTCATAGCTGCCTCCTTCATGATGAAATAATCCTAATGTTATTTTAATTCCTTTGATTATGTCAATAATAATCACGTTATATTATTTTTCTATAAACTTTATAGTGAAATGAAATAAGATACCGGTTATGCCAGTCTCCATATATCGACGATTGATCGCTAAATGGAAGATACTGTAATCCCTATCAGTTATGAAACCTCACATTCATGGACGATGAATATCGTCAAGCTTTATACAATGTGTTTTAGACTCCTCTTGGCGGGCATCGCTATGCTTCTTTTTTTTGCATCAACTACTATTTTGTCCTCGCATTCGTTGTTCACTCCTCGATTTCTGCACTTATGCATGATTCGCCTGCGCCCCATGCAAGGTTGCTGTTGGAGATTGAAACAGCCCCCAAATCCCTCTTCACCTGCGTGTCACTTGGGCATTTGCTGCATACAATGGTTAACGTAGCATGAAAGAACCGATTCAATAACCACCGATGGGAAAAGGAGACTTCATGATCGCTTTTATCATTTCTAGGGGAAGTCATTCAGGAACCCTCCAGACGGAAAAATCCCTGAAAGCTGTACTGCCTGATTGGGAAGTGATCACGATCCCCGAAACAGGCACAGCCGATCGATTGAATCAATCGCTTCAAAGCTATGACGAAGCGTTTTTTCTCACCCTGCATGGCGGCGATATCCTCCGGCCCGAATTTATGGAACAGCTTCAAGCCTGGTCGCAAGAGCTGCAGGACGGGGATGGCGGAATCGTCATTCAGCCTCGACGATCGTACACAACGCGAACCCAGGACACGATCCAAGATTGCGCGGTTCTATGGCGGACCTCGGCGGTGCTGACTGGCACGTGCCCGGGATTTGCAGAACGAAATTTCATGCCCTTCGATCCATTGGTGCTCTATGACCAATATGTCCGGATTAGGCATGCTTATCGTTGGAAAATGGTCAGCACAGACGCTTATATTCCCGCTAGAGCCTATCCTGAACGGCCTGCCAGAAATCCTGAGGTGGAAGCCAGAGAGCTTATGCCGATCATCCTGCGCAGCCAGACTCGGGTAGAAGAGCGGCCGGAGGTTTTATTTTCCCCTGTCATATCGGTTGTGATCTGCACCTACAATAACGCCGATTATCTGCCCTGGGCTGTCCGTTCCGTTATGGCCCAGAATGATCCTGCATGGGAGCTCCTAATCATTGATGACGGATCGACCGATGCAACCCCGTCGTATTTGAAGACGCTGCAGGAGGATTCGCGAATTCGCTGTTATAGGCAGCACCGAAACGTTGGTAAAGCCGCCTGCCTGAATACGGCCCTGCAAAGGGCCCGCGGCAAGTGGCTGCTGGAGCTGGACGCCGACGACTGGCTGGCGCCGGAGTGCTTGGCGCGTCTGTCAAAAGAGGCCCTAAACTCGGAGGATTCAGGGGCGATCTACGCGGACCATTATGAATGGACCGAACGCAGAAGCGGAGAGCTGGTCTTCCGTGGCGTCAAGAAACCGCCGGAAGCGCTCTCCCGTCAATGGCTTCTAGAAGAAGGACCTGCCCTGGCTCCCCGGATGTTCCGTGTCGGTCTGTTAATCAAGCTTAACGGATGGAGCACTTCGGTGCCGCAAGGAGGAAGATTATACGAGGATATTGAATTGTTGGCCCGGCTCGCCCTCGAAGAAACGATCCGCTACCTCCCACTGCCGCTTTATCACCGGCGAATTCGAAGCGGCAGCATGACGCGAATGCATGAGCGCCTTTATAAACCGTGGAGCCGGTCCATGTCGGCCAATACGTAACGACATACGTAATGGCGACCCTCGCTCCCTTTAAAAGCACAGCTTAAGGCAGGATGCGGATGAACGTGATGTTATTGCTGAATACCGTCACCACTTCCGCTGCAGGGATATAGCTGGTGCTTGCGATCTCGATCGTCACGATCCCGTCGGCGGCCGATGCCAGCCTCCCTTGCAGAAACTGTCCCGGCTGGACGAGTTCAACGGATCTCCCGATGAAACTTCTTAACGCCTCAATGAAGTTCATGGATAAACTCCCCTCCCATTATCGTATTCAGACAACGGACAACACGTTGCGAAGCGGGACGAATACAATGCTTCCGTCTGCCTCCCGCAATTGAACGAAATCTTCCCCGACCAGGATAATCGTACCGAACAATGTCCCAGCCGGGGTCTCGATCGTTGCGAGAGTTCCAACCCTTGCCCTTAAGAAGGATACGATGCCTCCTTGGGCGGGTGTCAGAGCGTCTACCCGATTCTGAAGCGCGTTCACTTGAACGGACAAGCGATCCACATGCTGTCTGAGAAGTCCCAGTTGGTCCGCCAGTCTTGCCAGCCTCGCGACCACGAACCTTTTCAGTCGCACCCAATGCTTTTGAAGGGTGCTTTTTTTCCTTTTACGGAGTGACGAATTTCTGCTCCGGACGGCTGGAATGCAATCGGAACGGTATACAAAAGTTCTGCGCAATTTCACGGCCTCTACCCCCTTCACTTGGTCATGAGTACAATATGTCGGCGCGGCGCAAGTGGAAACCTGTCGTTCTAAAGATAGTCAAATGACCTACCGATCTGTCCACTATTAGAAAGAATGCCAGGGCCCCCTACCCATTCGAGTGCAAAAATGGTGATCTACCCAAGCGGAAGTCCATATGGATACATAATTTAAGACCATAGACAATCGCGTAGGGAGGAGAATGGTGTTGAACAGACCACGGAAGAGGTCCCGGAAGCCAATAAAAAAACGAGTGTCTCTATCGGTTAAGAAACTTGGAAAACGCAACAGATCCATTCGTAATCGCAGGCTGAATGTCCCGTTTCCACTTCCGAGCACCTCTATGCATCTGAAGCCACATACGGCCCAGCCGCTGCCTCTAAGCCCTGTTGGCGTGTCCCAAGGTAAGCAGCAGAATCGATCGGAAGCTGTGCAAATACGCTCAAACCCGCCGGCAGGAGCGCGCGGGGAATATGACGTGCTGCGGTTTCCGGTAATTGATTGGGACTTCCGGTGGCAAAGGCCTCAGCAAATATCGGAGCAATTCGCCCTTCATGGCCACAGGGTATTTTATATAACGACCGACATCGCAGTGCTTCCAATGGAAGAACCCGTTTATGAAGATGTGGCGCGGCATGTCGGAATTAAACGGATCGAGCCGAACATATGGCTCATTACGCTCTGTGCCACCCGCAAGCTGAATCTGTACAGAGACCTGATGAATGAGACGGATATCCGATATCTTAGCTGGTCCATCGATTATGTCCGGGCTCGCTTTCGGATAGAGCATCTTGTTTCGATCGTCGACCTTCCGTTCTGGACACCGCTCGTAACAGCCATCGGCAATCACAAGCTCGTGTATGACTGCATGGACGAACATCAAGGATTCTCTACCAATGACAAAGCCATACTGAGCCAGGAGGAGCAATTAGTACACAGCGCCGACTTGGTTGTGGCCTCATCCCAGGCATTGTATGACCGAATGAAGGAACTTCATCCTTCCACCCTGCTTCTGCGCAATGCGGCGGATGCTTCCCATTTTTACAATCCTATGCCCGTCGCACCGGAGCTCACGTCGATTCGGGGACCGGTCATCGGGTACTATGGAGCGATTTCCGATTGGTTTGATATCCGGCTCATTGGCCAACTGGCAGCACGAAGGCCGGATTGGACATTTGTCCTGATCGGGCACACGTTTGGGTGCGACACATCTGTCGTTGAGAGCCTCCCGAACGTCATGCTCCTTGGCGAGAAGCCATATGAACGGCTTCCATCCTACCTCCACCGCTTTGATGTTGCCTTGATTCCTTTTCTGGAAAACGAGCTTACCCGCGCAACCAATCCGGTGAAGCTCTATGAATATTTGGCTGCAGGCAAGCCGGTTGTTTCCACTTATCTGCCTGAGCTGGAAACCGTCGCGGCCGGATTAACGCTCGTCGCCCGTACGCCTGAAGACTTCGAACAAGCGATCGAACGATCCCTGCAGCAGCAGGGCCCCCGAGAGGTCCAAGCCAGAATGCAATTTGCGCGGTCTCATACATGGGAAATGAGATATATAGAGCTCCATGAGCAGATCTTGTCAAGGCTGTTCCCGAAGGTGAGCGTTGTCATTTTGACGTACAACAACTGGGCTTACACGCGCCAATGTCTGACCAGCCTCCAGAAGCCGGGCCGTTATCCCAATATGGAGGTCATTGTTATCGATAACGGTTCCACGGACGAAACCAGGCAGCGCCTGGCCGAACTCGATTCCGATCTGTTCCGGATCATGTTTTCCTCGACCAATCTCGGCTTTGCCGCAGGGAATTCCCTGGGATGCCGCAAAGCCAGCGGCGAATATATCATTCTGCTGAACAATGATACCATCGTACCCGATGGGAGCTGGATCAGGCGGTTGATCCACCCATTGGCGATTGACCCGGATCTTGGCATGACCGGACCTATGTCTAATCATGTGGGTAACGATCAGGCCGTGGACCATTTCGTCGGCAATCCGGTAGAAGGCGCCCATTCGGATTGGCTGCGCGATTTTTACGAGTTTTATGAAGGAGGGAGTCGGTATACCGATCTGCTTGGCTTCTTCTGCGTAGCCATAAAACGCAGCGTGATCGAACAAATCGGAGACTTGGACAGCAATTATGGGGTCGGCATGTTTGAGGACGATGATTATTGCGAGCGGGTCAAGCGGGCCGGTTACAAACTGGCAATCATCGAGGACGCCTTTGTTTATCACCATGGCAGCGCCACGATCAAAAAGCTGAAGCAGGGCGAGTATGATCAGCTTTGGCGCAACAACAAGTCCTATTATGAACGGAAATGGAATAAAGTCTGGCAGATGCCTAAACCGCCGGAAAATCGGTTTTCCGGGGCAGTATCTTCTGAGGAAGTGGCCGCGAGGCTTGCGAACATTACCGTCGAGTGCGTACTGGTGCTCGGAGAGCGCGAGTGGAGTCGTCAGGATCCCAGATGGAAGCGGATCGTTAAGCAGCTCGCCGCCGATCGGAAACGTATCATCGTGGTTCACTTGATGAAATATCATCAACAAGATGTCATTGGCATACGGAAAGCCGGTCCGCAGGTTTATTTCACGAATCGGCTGGATTTGTTCAGCCGTGTCCGTTTCGATAGCGTAATCTATTGCGGCGAAACCGAACAACAGCCCGATGTCCATGCGCGGCGTGAACTTATCGACGGCCCCTCCTACCATGCACACCAGCTGCGCGATTTGACTGCAAAGCTCGAGAATGCCGAAGTGCTGGAAGAACTTTGCCCTGCCCAGCTGGCACGGGGATCGATTGGGTCCAAGGAGCCCCAGCCCAGCTCGTGACTTCAAGTCCACCAAGCATAATAAAGCCTTCGTCATCCCGGACCGGATTGCAGCGGTTCCGGGATGCGAAGGCTTATTCGTATTACGTTAATATGACATTCCGTTCTTTATTGTGCATCAGCATGAAGATACCGCTGTATAACCTCCGGATGAGTGCCCGTGAACGGCAACGTTGCGATGCTGTATTCGTCATGCGCAAAATTCCAGTCCGGTTCCCCCTCGTTGGTCAGAAGGTTGACATCTCCGCGCCGATTATCGTTGAACTTGATTTTTTTGCCGAGAGCGTAATGGTAGTGATAAATATTCACATCGATCCGGCTGCGCGGCACGCTCCATATGCTCTGGCCCCCGCTTGCTTCAAGCGTGCAGTGATGCCTCTCCTCGCGATACTTTATGCCGATCTTCGCTCGCCACATTCGGGTAATATCGTTGGACCACCGCTCATCCCCCGGACTGTTCACACGGAGTGTCCAGGGATCGCCCCAGAAGTTGACGAATGGAAACTGAAAAATATCCGCATCGGTTCGACGCATCAGCTCAGGCAGAACTTCGATGAAACGGTCGTCGACCATTTCATCGATATCCAAATTCATGATCCAGTCACCGGTCGCCTGTTCGATCAAAAAGTTGCGGACCTTCGATTCATTCCAGTCCTCCGTATAGGGCAGACCGGTTTGGTGCATATGATACAAGCGAATGGGAAGATGGCGCTTGTATTCCTCGATCAGCGGCACTGAACGGTCCGTGCTGCCGCCATCCACCATAATGATTTCATCCGCGTAAGCTGCAGCGCTTTCCAAATAAAGCGGTATGAACGTCTCTTCATTCAGTACCGGGACGATCAATGACAATCGCATCCCTGTCAGACTCCTTCCTTTTTTCCTGAATTAGCCGTGTCATTTCTTCCGGTTTGCCAAGTGCGGCCTTGTACCGATGATAGAGCGCATAATTGGACTCATAATTCGGATTTCCCTCAGGTCCCACAAACGGGTGCCAGAAATGCAGCAGATTCCCTTCCAGCCGAATATGCTTTCCGATAATCGTATCCAGGGAATAGGCAAAAGCCTCATCCTCCCCGCCCCATCCCACAAACCGCTCATCATACCCCCCGACAGCCTCGAAGGCGTTCCGGGTAACAAGGTTTAAGCCCCCGACAAACAAACGGGCATCGTGCGGAAGCGTTTCAAGCTCTATCTGAAGCGGCCAACCGATCTCCGCACGCAGAATGCTTTGGGAGTTATTCAGGGTCAGTCGAGTAATGCTGGTAAACGGAATGATCCATTCATGATCCTCCAGCCCGCGCACAGCCTCTTTCATCATTTCCGGATCATAGATCAAGTCCCCGTCCGCAATAATGAACCGGTCGCCATTCGCCAACGCCGCAGCCTTGTTGATCGCTTTGGAGCGGCTGAACCGCTCGTGCTCCATCAGGTCTCCGACACATACTTCGGCCCCTGGCAGCAGACGCCTGTAGAACTCCTTTACGTAGCGAAAAGCTTCGTCCCGAGGACCTCCATCCGGCTGATACGGTATCAGCACAGAAATGCCTTCGAACATCGTGCTCACCCCTTCGCCTCAGTTAGGTAATCATTTCTGAAACACGCCGAGCTCCCGCAGCTTGCCGGTTCCGAACGTGTCGGCGAGCTTCTCATATCGTGTGAAGCCGGTATTCTCCAGGATCAGCCTCTTCTCCTTACGAGGATCGTCTCCGGATTCCCAGAAGAGCAGCTGCTCGACGGATTGATCCAATTTATCAAGAAACGCTCGGCATACCTCTTCATTCTTCATGACATGATAGAAAACGGTCAGCATAATTCCGATATCATAGCTCCCAATGCTGGCACCTTCGAAAGGCTTCGGAATCCATTGAAAATGCGTATGCTCCAAATCGTTCAACGCCTTCAACATCCGGCAATGATCGGCATCATGTTCAATACCTGTCACGGAAGCCCCCTCGCGGGTAAAGCAGCGTGCATGATACCCGATATTACAGCCGATATCGACAACGCGGGTTCCGCGCAAAGGAGACACTCCCAAATAACGCATCATATAATCGAGTCTGGTCGGGTATACACGGTCTCTCTCACTGCTCCAATAATAAAACTCCGGATGCAGGATCGGCGTATAGATTAGCTGTCGCTGCTGGTCTTGGATCGTAGCGCGGACCGCTCCGGCCTGATCCTCATTGAGCCACTGTGCATAGTCTGATGAGCTCATTTCCAAATATACCCGGCGAAAGCCGAAGACGTACAGGAAGGCGGCTCGGTGATGACCGTCCTTGATATTGAAATATCCCGCAGGATTATATCGCGCTTGTATGGGATGATCCATGAAAAAGCTGCTATTTCTGAGGAGTTCATTCCTCATATTCATGAACTCCATCTGCTTCTGACGGAGCACCGCCTCCCTGTCCGGAGCTTTCAGCCCTCGGGTCGTGTAGATCTTATCGTGCCATTCCAGATAGGCTTCGGGAGAACTTTGATGCCCCATGAAATACGAATATAGGTCCCGATGAGGCGTAAAGCGCATAATGGATATATCGCTATGCAGCAAATGATGCTCGAACCATGCATCCGTAATATGATCAATCCTATGCTCCGTACGTGATGATTTCACATCGGTATCCGTAAATACTAGCTCAATCGGCACGGAGCATACCACCTTATGCGGGTTCATGCTGGTTTGATCAGCCATTCCAAGTTGCTCCTCTCACCCATTCGTCTCGGTTTAGGCTCAGTGCAGCAGACTTCCTTGCAGCAGCATCGTTGCAAAGTCGCGGCCAATGTAATCCTTGAACATCTTTTTTTCCACGACAGGATATTTTTGAAAGTCCGCTTCATTACAATCGCTGCGGTGGGTTTCATATTCATTGCCATACTCGCTTCCCTGCGGCCAATCCTGCCCGATCGGAATATTAAGCAGGACATAACGGCTGATCTCCAGACAAGATCGCAGAAGCTCATCGCCCCGCCGTTTCGTAAAATGCTCAAGAACATCGCCTAGAATAATCAAATCGTACTTTCTCTGCTCCTTCTGAGTCACTAAAAAGTCGTAGGCTTCCGTACGGTAAATCCGGTTATAGAAGAAATCGTGATAATCGTCGATGCTTCGCTCGAACACCTCAATCCCTTCGATGGTTGTCGTCCATTGCTCCCGGAACACCCTTCCCTGCCATACATCGAGAAACTCGCGGCATATCATGCCCCAGCGCCCAAAGCCCACGCCGACATCAAGCACGCTAGACGGCGCCACCCTGCGGATAAGCTCCACGCAATACGAAATATTTTGCCAATTCGAAGTTCCCATCACTTCACCTCCGTTCGGTTAAACAGATGGGATAACCAGCGCCTTGCCCCTGATTCGATGTTCCAGTTCAACTCTACGTTGTTCCGGCACTGTTGACCGATCAAGTTCAGCTCTTCCCTATGATGCATCCAGTGCTCAATGGCGTGGATGAAATCAAGCGGATGATCGGTTTTTAGAATGAGAGGATATAAATCAGAGCCGGCGGCTTCCATAATGTATCCGACGTCCGTAGACAGAACTGGCGTGCCGCAGGCAAAAGCCTCCAGCGCCGGCGCCCCGCCGCCTTCACTCGATGAGGTGATCAGAAGAAGATCAATGGAGCGGTAAAAGCGCGGCATATCTTCATAGGCATACGCTCCGCTTGTTTCCACGAGCTGGATTCCCGGATGACGGTCAAAATACTGCTTAATCGGTTCAACGAGCGAATGATAGTTTTTCGACTTCTTCCCCTTGTCGCCGGCCCACCCGATCACAAACGGTTGATCTGGACCACGGACGGATTCCGCGGGGGTAAAATGCAACGTGTTGACAAAATGTCCGATAAAATCGATACGTGCTTGAGGAACCAAATCCTGAAGAGCAGCCGTCAGCCTGCGGTTCATGGCACCGATGACGGGAATGCGGGAAAGCACCAACCGAAGGAATTCAGGGTCCGGAATGATCGGATCCATCCATTCCCGAAAGGCTTCATAATTTCGAGTGAAATAATAATAAGAAACGGCAGCGGAAGAATCGACTCGGATATGCTTGAAGATCGCCCAGGCGGCAATTCCTAAGCACATCGAGCTGATAACGCAATAACGCTGATTGATTTCTTGGGCGCCGACGGATTCAACGAGCTTTTCTGCTTCAGCAAACGACATCAGCTCGAGATTCGGATGATAACGCTGCAGAACCCGGGCTGTTTTTCCCAGAATCCACCAGTCTACATCGTACAGCAGAAGATCTTTTGGCAGTCTGACTCCCCCTTTATCCTTTACGTTCGACATGCCTCCTTTTTGGATTATATTCGAGGGTGTATCCCCTAGTTACGTGATGGACAAAATTGATGAATCGGTCTATTTCATCGGACAAATCGGTTAACCCTCTCACTTGAAAGGCATCAAAAAAAGACCCTGACGGATCAAGGTCTTTGTTACTGTCTTCTACGTTTAAAATGTTGGTTGTCGAGAATGATCACCGAATCCGTGGCTGCCCTGGCCGCCGCCGTCTCCTTCGTGTGAAGCACGAGCTCATAAATCGTCCTGCAGCATTGCTGAGCCCCATTAACCAGAAACGGAACGCCAATCACATCCAATTTCAGTCCCCGGGACAGAAATCCTCCAATGCTCATCATCATCGGCACGGTAGGCGACGTATTGGAGAAAATGATCGGTTCATCGTTCTTGAATTTATCCTGAAGCATGGAAGCCATATGAACCATTGCCGGGAGGACGGCTTTGGAATTTCCCTTTCCAACCGTGTATACCGGATTTCCGTCCTCATCCAGTCCACGAAAGATAAGCTTGCCCATATCTGAAGCCGTGAGCTGATTGAAATAATCAACGGCCAATATTTCTTCCTTTGTAAGCTTCCGGTGCGTCGGCAGCTTATTCAAATGGTAAGCGGCCGCCAGCGACGTCGTATGGGTCCCGCCGTAATCGTGGTATATGAAGATCATCCCGCCGTCCCTCCTGCCTAGGCTATTAAGTATATTATTGCCAAACAGGTGGTTCTCATTCGCCAGTATCGGCGTTCCGATATTCTGCAGCTCATGGACGGGGCCAGCGGGAAACCTTCACGATTTCATTTACTGGCGATCATTCGGATCCGTTCTCTCTCTTCATCTTTGTTCATATATTCAAATAAGCCGATTCGATTCCCCCATGGATCGGTAAACGTTCCCCATTTAACAGGAACTTCATCCCGAGTGTGGATGGTGAAGCTCTCCGTCTTTAAATGCTGGGCAAGACGTTGGCGCTCCCGTTCGATATGTTGTACACCTAAACGGATCGGACCGCTCCCCGGAGCCGGTTCGCCTTCCGCTACCTGAAGCCAGCACCCGGGAATCAGCTCCCATTCTGCAAATCCTTCATGGGGAATAAAATCGGGCTCCCGGTTCATCAACGTTCGGTACCATTCCAGCCCCTCCGGATAATTCGCAACGCGAACCTGTATCGTTATTTCAAAAATCACGCGGTTACCTCGCTTTCCATATATCCATCATCTAAGCACAATATTAATTCAATCGCTCACTCATAAATTCTTCCCGATTGCTATAAATGCAAAGAAAGCTCTGATTATTCAGAGCTTTCCTCAGATTTTATGGATATGAAAATGCAAATTTAATCCAAGTATACCGCCTGACCAAGGCGTGCGGATTCGTACAGCGCTTCAAGAATGCGGGATACCACATACGCTTGCTCCGGCGTCACGACAGGATCCTTATCCTCTTCGATTGCTTCAATCCATTTTCTCATCTCAATATCAGGCGCCGATTCCTTGCGTCCTTCATAGAAAGCGACGCCACCGGAGCTCAGCTCGATTTCCTTCGTGTATAACCGGCTGAATTGTTCCCCGTTGATCCGAAGCCCGTTCTTCATGTCTGCGCCGCCTTCGGTGCCGCTTAAGCTGCACTTCGCTTCATCGACCTCGAGCGTATTGAGCGCCCAGCTCGATTCCAAAATGATGGTCGCACCGTTCTCCATGACGATCATGCCGAAGGCCGAATCTTCAACCGTAAATTTCTTAGGATCCCATGGCCCCCATGCATTTGCCGCATTTTCCTTACTGGACAACTCATGATACGTAGTGCCAAGCACAACCTTCGGCTTGTAGTTATCCATCATCCACAGCGTCAGGTCAAGCGCGTGCGTACCGATATCGATCAACGGACCCCCGCCTTGCTTCTCCTCGTCCAAGAACACGCCCCAAGTCGGCACGGCTCTTCTGCGCACCGCATGTGCCTTTGCATAGTAGATGTGGCCGAGCTCGCCGGCTTCGCACATTTGCTTCAAATACAAGCTGTCTTCACGGAACCGGTTATTATAACCGATCGTCAGCTTCTTGCCTGTGCGCTTTGCTGTTTCCAGCATTCGCTTGGCATCCGCCGCCGTCTTGGCCATCGGTTTCTCGCACATGACATGCTTGCCCGCTTCTAACGCAGCAATCGAAATGTCGGCATGGGAATCGTTCGGAGTCAGAACATGGACAATATCGATGGTCTCGTCTTTCAGAAGCTCGGTATAATCGGTAACCACGCTGGCATCCGCGGTTCCGTACGTCTTGGCAGCTTCCTCCGCGCGCTCCTTCACGATATCGCAGAACGCAACGAGCTCCACGTTCTTCAATTTGCTAAGGCTCGGCAGATGCTTTCCGTTTGCAATGCCGCCGCAGCCGATAATGCCGATACGATATACTTTACTCATCAATCATCACCATCTCTTTGCATAAAATGTAATCGGTATGAATCCAATGCGCACGCATCAGGTGCAGACGGGTCAGGTATCGTTCTTCTATGTAATTCTGCCACATTGAACCGCTAGGGTTATCCGCCATCGGCAAGTCGGCCTGAGCCGATCATGAGAGACGGGCCGGCCTCAGGTCCTCTGTAAGCGGCAGCGCCATGAATCCTGACATCCAAATATAAGGTACCACATCTTGCGATTTTTTTTAGTCCAACTATGCGACATGTTCGACTATAAAATTACGACATCCTTCAAACATCGGAAGATAAAAACAGCACTTAAGGTGCCTATCGAAGGTGCCATGGCACATACATCATCCTCTCGCATCGCTCTTCACTTTCGACCGGCCAGGTTGAAATATTTGCCAGTCCCCTTCCAATCAACTCAGCTCTTCGGATACGAACCACAAAAAAACAGCGGATTGCCCGCTGTTCTGTGGTTGCCTGCAGGGAGCGCGTCCACTGCAAACTGCTATTGTCTTGAAGGCTGCATGCAAGCTTTTTATAGCGACGGTCCAGCTCCCCCGTCGATATTCACCGATGTTCCTGTGACGTAAGAAGCTGCTTCGGAAGCTAGGAACACGATGACTTTCGCCGCTTCATCGGTGTCGCCGATCCGGCCGAGCGGAATGTGGTGACGGGGATCCCGGGCGTATTGCTCCCATGTGAGACCCGGTTCTTCCCTCTTCCAGCGCTGCTCCAGCTGGTCGCTTCGGATCATGCCGATGCAAACGGTGTTGACCCGAATTCCGTCCTGCGCCAAATCACGGCTCATGGCCTTAGTCAGGGCTTGTCCGGCGGCACGGCTTACACTGCTGGGCATCGATGAGGCAGGCGGGGTCTTGGCTGAAGATGTCGTGACATTAATAATAGAGCCGCCGCTCGCCGCGCGCAAATACGGTACCGCCGCCCGTGAGATGCGGATCGCTCCGAACAGCTTCAGATCCAAATCGGCTGTCCATGCTTCGTCATCGATCCCTTCAAACGGCTTCGCAGCAGCGGTTCCAGCATTATTGATGACGATGTCGAGCCGGCCGTAGCGCTTGACGGTTTCCGCTACCGCCCGCTCACAGTCCGCCGGCTTCGTCACGTCGGCGCTGATGATCAGGACATCCGCTCCTGTCCGATCCTTGATGATCGCGGCCGCGTCTTCCAGCTGCTCCTCGTTCCGGGCGCAAATGGCAACCATCGCTCCTTCCGCAGCGAACGTGACAGCCGTTTCCAACCCGATGCCCTTGCTCCCGCCGGTTACGAGAGCGACTTTGCCTTGAAGTCCTAAGTCCATCTCTTTGAGCTCCTTTCGATTCCATCATTCATGTAAGATAATGTCTTTCACCTATCATTTTATCATTTGAGCCATGCGGGTAATATGAATTTCGGCAATAATGATTTCCGGCAATAAAGGAAAAGCCGATGCCCTTGATCGGACACCGGCTTGTTCTGCTATATGCTAATCCTTCTATTTCTTCTGTGCCAACCATTGCGACAGCACCGTAATATCGTCTTCCGATAGTCTGTCCTTGAACGACGGCATGCCTCCGCGGCCGTTTGAAATGATGCCGGCAATCTCTTCGGCGGAATGTTCCGCGCCTATCTTCTGAAGGCTTGGAAAGTTGCCGCCTCCGCCCAAATCCGTTGCATGGCAAGCCATGCAGTTTGCATTATACAGCGACTGCGCTTGAGCGCTGACATCCCCGCCAGTCGCTCCCTCGCCATTACCTGCATTTCCGCCATTCGCCGTATCCGGAGCCTGTTCGGTTCCGTCAGCCGGAGCGGGTTCTGTTGCATTGTTCCCTCCACCGCCGCAGGCTGCCAGCGATAGAACCAGCACGGTGATCAGTGCCGCTATGAACCAACCTTTTTTGAACATGGTGTGTACTACCTCCTTGAAGTGTGATGTGCAAGCTGCAGGTTATACCAACAACCCGCCCTTTTTGCTGTATTGGACAATCCCCTCCGCCGCGCGATAAGCTAAAGCTCCCACAGTGCCTGTCGGATTGTAGCCGCTGTTATGCGGGAAGGCGGACGCCCCGATGACAAACAAGTTTTCCATATCCCACATCTGCATATAGTTGTTCACTGCCGAAGTGTCGGGGCTTGCCCCCATGATGACGCCGCCGGTATTATGCGTGGATTGGTAAGTCGTGATTTCGTACGGCCCAAGCTCTTTCATTTTCAAAATGCGGTCGGTGCCCATCTCCTTCATAATGTCCCCGCAGCGGTCCGATAGATATCGTGCCAGCTCCCGGTCCTGCTCCTCGAAGTCGAAGGTGATCCTAATGAGCGGGTCCCCGAACGCATCCTTGTAGGTCGGATCCAAATCGAGGTAGTGATGCCGAAACGGCATCGAGGAGCCTTGGGAACCGATCGTAAGCACGCTGTTGGCGTATTTCAAGGAATTGGCCTTGAACTCTTTGCCCCAACGCGGTGAATCCTCCGGCACCGGGTTGTTCTGAATCGGACGCTGGCCCGTAAACGTATGGGCGATGTTTCCGCCATGGATGAATTTCAGATCGGAGTGATCGAAATTATCCCCGTTATAATCATCCACGCAAACGCCGAGACTGCCCGCGCCGGCGAACAGGTTGAACTTCTGATCGTCGAAAAAGCCGACCGCATTTCCTTTGATAACCTGATAGGCGTAGTTTTTGCCAATGACTCCCTTACCGGTGGCCGGATCATACGGCTTGCCAATCTTGGACAGCAGCATCAGGCGGGTGTTATTAAATACATACCCCGTTGAGACCACAATATCCGCAGGCTGTTCAATATCCTCGCCCGTTGTCATATCCGTGTACATTACTCCGGTCGCTTTGCCTCCGCTATGTAAGATCCTTCTTACGTAGGAGTGCGTCCGGATCTCGAACTTACCGGTTTTCTTCGCAACCGGGATCACGGTAACGACAGGATCGGCTTTCGCACCGTATTCGCAGCCAAACCGCTCGCAATATCCGCAATATTGGCACGCCGCCCGCGAAATGCCGTCCGGGTTCGTGTAGCTTTCGGATAGGTTCGCGGAAGGTACCGTGTACGGGTGGAGATTGAGCTTTTTAGCCGCTTCTACGAACATCTTCATCGATGGCGTATGGAGCATCGGCGGCGTCGGGTAATCGTTCGAACGCTTACCCGCGAGCGGGTTCACCTCGCCTGAGATGCCCGCCATTTTCTCGAATTTATCAAAGTACGGCTCAAGCTTGTCGTAGGTTATTCCCCAATCCTGAATCATCATGCCCGGCGGTATTTTATCTTTCCCATATCGCTCTTCCGTCATGCTGCGGATTTCAAAATCATAGGGAAGGAACCGGTACGTCTGCCCGTTCCAGTGTACGCCGGCCCCGCCTACCCCCTCTCCGAGAAGGAAGGATCCATACTGCCGCATAGGCAGGGCGCGAATTTTCTCATTGCCCCGGAACGTAATCGTTTCTTTGGACAGATCCTGCATCAGATCATAACGAAGCGCGTAACGCAGCTCGTCATGCGCCATATAGTAATCCTCCGTCACCCTCTCCTTTCCTCGTTCCAATCCGACAACAGACAGTCCCTGTTTCGTCAATTCCGATGCGATAATACCGCCGGCCCAGCCGACGCCGATTATGACAACATCCGTCTTAGGCAATTTTTTGGCCATATGTTTACCTCGCTTACGTGTATAGTGGTTGAATTACAAGTGATCTCTCAGACTCTGTGGCGGCACGACGGTGAAATCTTTCTCGATGATATTCGTGTAGGTCATCTGGTTGCCGGGATAATCCCTCATCGCCCAGCCCTGCATATTCTTGTTTCCTCCATATAAAGGATCGCTATAGACCCCTTCCAGGGTACTGCTGCGCAGCAGGTTAAAGAATCCGCTTGCGGATATCGTCGTTACGTTCACTTCATCATTCTGAAATGCGGTCAATACGGCATCCTGCTCTTCAGGAGACAGGGCCGGAAAGTCCTTCTTGTATTTCTTTTGACTGTAGTTCTGGAGCTCCCTCAAGCCGATATAGAATATCTCGCGCCGGTTAATCCGCCCCTGATAGCCTTGCGTCTTTTCGCCGACATAGAATGGCGGCTGCATATAGTCTCTGGCATTGAAGCCCCAATCCCCGGCCAGCTGGTGGTCGATAAAGAAGGCTACGCCGAGGTCCTTGGCTCCCGGGCCGTTGTCATCCGCCGGGAATATTCGCTCCACAGCTGCTTGCGTAATTGCATACTGCTCCTGCGTGAAGAACATCAAAGCTTCATTGTAGTTCGCTTCTTGCTTCTGTGGTGCCGGCGGTGTTGCAGGCTTCGCTCTCTCCTTCGGGATCAGATACCCTAGCAAGCCGCCCAGGACGACGCCTCCGACTGCATAGCAGGATCTCGTCAAGAATTTCCGTCGTGACATTCTTTGGGACTCTTTGGTTTTGGTTGCTTCACGGTTTTCATTTTGTTGTGAATGTTGATCTTGTTCGCTCAAGGCTTTGCACCCCTACTCTAGTTCATTTGGATACCGTTATTGTCCCCAGCAAAATTCCATTCATACATTATTCTCCATCCGGGCATGCTACATTTACCAAACCATATGGAGGCGAATAGTTATGAATCCATTCTGGAGTCGCTGCAAAGCTCCGATTCTAGGCTCTGCGCTGCTGCTTGCGCTCACAGCCTGTCAAAATCAAACGGACAATCAACAGAACACGCAAAAAGCTCAGAATGTGCATCCCAATGCAGCGCATCATGTGCAGGATCCGGATCTCATCCCGAGCTACCATGGCATGAAAACACGTACAACCAATGAGAATGGGGAGACGACAAGCGAAATGGGCACGACCGTATACAGCTTGATCGGCTCCTCCAGCCTGCATGAAGGGGGCGTGTCCTCCCACGTCCAATCAAGACTCGCGGGGCTGGGCATTGAAGGCATTAAGGCATTTGTCGTGAATGACACGATCATTCTGGCTCAAGCCGAATCCACCGTGTCTTCAAACCAATATGACCATATACAGAGGAGGGTATTAAGTCAGATGGACGGTTTGTCTGGTAAAGGCGAGCCGGATCCAGGCGTTACAGGGAAAGAAACCTCGCAGACCGATAATCTGTCTCAGGCGAGAGAAGAAGTGAGGAATATGTTTAATAAGCATGTGCAAATTCTCACCGTGACCCATCCGGAGGCGCCTGGCCTGATCGACCGGATCGCATCCAAGCTGCATGATTCGCCGCGAGATGCATCCATCGCCGGTGATATCACCAAGCTTCTGCAAATGACTTCGAAAGAACAATAAATGTAGGGGAGTTGATCTTATGCCACTGGGAAACATCGGAGTAACCGGATTGATTCTGATCCTGTTGATCGCCTTGATTATTTTCGGGCCATCGAAGCTGCCTGAGCTGGGGCGGGCTTTCGGACGGACGCTCAGCGAGTTTAAAAACTCGACGCGCGAGCTCGTATCCGCGAACGATACGGAAGAAGGAGACAAGCTGAAATGACGGATCGGGAGCAGGAGCAGCATCTGACGGAGCATTTTATGGAACTTCGCAAGCGGATTATGATTACATTGGGCACCTTCTTGGTTGCCCTCTGTGCCGCTTTCCTGTACGTAGAACCCCTGTACAAGATGCTGACCCGCGATGTCGAGGGTCAGCTTCAGGTTCTGGGGCCTACGGATGTTATCTGGGTGTATCTCATGATCGCAGGCGTGATCGCATTGGCGGTAACGACTCCGGTCGCAGGTTATCAGGTATGGCGGTTTGTCGTGCCGGGTCTTCGCCCTGTTGAACGCCGCATCACGCTTGCTTATATTCCGGCGATTGCAGGGTTGTTTGTCCTGGGTCTCTCCTTCGGTTATTTTGTGATCTATCCGATGGTGCTTTCCTTTCTGGATTCGCTGTCCGGCAACTTTATGACCGCATACACGGCGGAGAAGTATTTCCGCTTCATGATCAATATGACCGTACCGTTCGGCGTTCTATTCGAAATGCCCGTCGTCATCATGTTCTTAACGTCACTCGGTATCCTGAATCCGCTGCGGCTGGCCAAAATGCGAAAAGTCGCTTATTTGCTGCTGACCATTGCCGCCGTGACCATTACGCCCCCTGATTTCGTGTCCGACATTCTCGTGATCGTCCCGCTGTTCCTTTTGTATGAGATTAGTGTGGGACTCTCCCGTCTCGTCTATCAAAGAAGGCTGACAAAGCTCAATCCGATCAGCGAGTGAATGGTGGCTCGGGTGCGGCAGTGCATTGATGACAACGGAGAAAAGCCGCCATGCCGGCGGCTCTTTAGCGTGTCTATAATTTTGTAGGTTCGTTAAGCTTCAAGCCTTCATTCAGAGCGTCCCTGCAGGTTTATGGACGGATGCCTACATCATTCAGCAGGATGGTTCCGCGCTTGGTCAGGTTGAACTGGAGACGGATCTTGGTTAACTGCTCCGGATTGAAATCCGGATTCATTTTTTTGAAATCGCCTAGCCCGAGATCATAGCTCTGAAAGACGGGTTCCGAGGTCTCCCCAAAATTAGATAATGGCCATTTCAGCAGTTTGCCCTTAATGACAGGCGGCAGTTTGGATATATGGCTGAGGGGAAGGCTTGCCTGACGGCCCTTCTTGTCTTCTACCGTAATCGTAAAATTGATCAGCTCCTTCGGATCGCCGTTATCTTCTTTTCGGCGGGCATCCGCCAGCGAGAATACGATGGAGCTCTCCTCGCCTGTCTTCACCGCTCGTTCAGGGAGCGTAACCGTATAGGCTGCGGGTTCAGCCGAAGCTTTTGAATTCCAACCTAAACGGACTGCGCTGTAATCCGCTTCACCCATTTTGGCCTTCACCTTCTCCTCCTTCCATTGCTGGAGGTTCTCGCCCATTATGCTGCCGCCTGGCAACGTGGTGCTCTGGAGATCAATGTCTTCTTGATAATCCGCAAGCAGGATCGTTTGCGAATCGTTATAATTGCCGACGTACAGATTATCGGGAAGCCATTCCTTGACGTACCCCAAATCTCTGAACACCTCTCGATATTGCCCTTGGTCCTTCAGCGTGGCATCTAAAAACGAGGCTATAAACACTTTCGCAATCGCTTCCTGTTCATCCCGCGGCATGATTTGACGGACGTTAAACAGTTGGTTCCCCAAGCCTGCCACATCTCCTCTGCCCCAGCCTCCGTTAAACTGGCCGTGGTTGGCACCATAAATATAGACCAGGGCTTTCATGTAATCCGTGCCCTCCGTATACCGAATCCGATGATACTGCTTGGCACCGTCCAGGCTGCTGACATCCATATCATGAGCTCCATGCAGAGCCAAATAATGCACATCTTTCAGCGGCAGCGGTTTGCCTTGAGGCTTATATTGCCCGTCCGTGCCGGCGATGGACACCAAAGACCGGATCGAAAAGTTATAATCAAACTTGATATGGCCGCGGTCCGGATGACTCGAGAGCCTGTTGAAGGCAGCGGCGATGGTGACCGCTTCCCCGCCTCGGGAGTGCCCGATCAGCGCGATACGTTCCATATCGACCTTTTGATAAAAGGGATGGTTCGGATCGCTGTTCCAGCCCTTCCAGGTTTTCAAATGCTCCAGCAGCAGCAAACCTCTTGCCGGATTTTCATTCAGCAGCGGGCTAAGCAGGAACAGATCCTCATACGGGGAGAAATTCAGGAAATTTTCATCCACCGACACAAATATATACCCTTTGCTCGCCAGCAGTTTGCCCAGGTAATCATATCCCGCATCCGAATAATCGTTCATCAAGTGATTGCCATGGACGATGAGAACTAACGGAAAGGGGCCCTCCCCTTCGGGATACCACACTTTTCCGTTTAACGGCATGGCATCGGGGCCAAATCCAAGCGACTTCGTGCGAACGGATGACCATTTATCGACAAACTCGGAAGCATCCACCGTCTTGGTAGTCAGCGAACCGCTTTGATTGAACTCTTTTCGATAGTTGTCCGGACTTCCGTACAGCAGGCTTTTGACTGGATACTCGCCTTGCTCGGCAGGGTTTTTCATCGCCGTGCCATCATACCGGGCTGAAGTTTTCAGCTGTTTCAAGGTCACGTCCGGAGCAGCTTCATCCCCCGCACGAATCAACCAGAAGCTGCCGGAGCCGATCACGAATGCGATCAGGGATAAACAGGCCACGGCACCAATTTTCCTGGTTTTGGAAGCCTGCTTGTATCTTCCGGTTGCAACATTATAAACCAATGCACCAAACAAAGAAAAAACAACTGCAAACAACACGATGAAAACTACCGATACTTCCAACGGTCCAATGAAGCAAAATAAAAGCATGCTGAGGGAGTACAGCAATATCCAAATATAACGACTTGGCAGTTTTTTTACCCCGTGCAGCAGCCATGCAGCCAATCCGCTAATCAGCGCTACGGCGAAGACAAACAGGAATGTACCTGTGAAAAAGCGGACGAAATCTTGCCCCGTCAATAGATATCTTGCCTGAATAAGGACCAGGATCAATGCGATGACGCCAAGCCCGAGTGACGCTCCCTTCCAACCGGGCGTTAGCGGCTTTATGCGTTTCCGGCCAGTGATCCATCTTCGAATCAAGATCGGGCCCTTCTCTGTTTGTTTCTCTTCTTGTGTCTCCAAACTCTCCAGTCCTCCTGTATACCCTATATAGTTGGTTCTACATCAGAGATTACCGGACAACTCTTTCATCCCGCTTTCCCTATTCTTTCAGAAATCTTACATTTCTTCAGGCAGAAAAAGAACGAATGTCGTTTGCCCGTTCGTGGTCAGCGTGATCGTTCCCCCATGCTTTTCAATGACCTGTTTGGCAATAGCAAGGCCAAGCCCCGTACCGCCATCGCTTTTCCGGGCAAGGTCTCCGCGAACAAATGCATCGAACACCTTCCCCTGTATGTCTTCCGGAATGCCGACTCCATCGTCCGACAGGTGAATTTCCACCCCGTTACCCGCAGCTGCCAATTTCAAGCCGACGGTTGTTCCGGGCGGGTTGTATTTCAAAGCGTTGGACAGGATATTGGAAACGGCCCGGTATAACCAGGTCGCGTTAAATGGGATCCAGATTTCCCGATCGGGAATATCGTAATGGAAATAAAACTTATGCTCCTCGAATACCTCGTAATACTCGGCCGCGATGGCCCTCGTAAATTCCGTTATGTCCGAGGTCTGCACGTCAAAAGGATACTCCGGGCTATCCAGCTTGGACAGCTCAAAGATCCCGTCGATCAGCTCTAGCATCAGACTGGCTTTATTGGAGATCATGCTCAGGATTTGCGCCCTTCTCTCTTCAGAATCAACGAGCCCTACCTCCATCGCTTCGATATATCCACGAAGGGTGGTCATGGGTGTTTTTAAGTCGTGGGAAATGTCCATCAGCATTCGCTGCTTACTCTCTTCCAGCTCCCGCTTCTCCTTCTCGATTTGTTCGAGCCGCACTGCCATTTCATTGAAATCATCCTGAATTTGCGCAAGCTCATAGCTCGCTTGAAAATTCAGCCTTTCGTGGTAATGTCCGCGAGCGATGCTCCGGATGCCGTCTGCGATCGACCGAAGCGGAGTGGTTACCCGGGATGCCGTCCACCTTCCGAAGGCATATACGATGATTGCAAACAAAGCGAGAAACAGCAGAAGCGTTTTCAGAGCCATTCCATAAAATACTTTCACTTTCTCTTGCTCATGCTGTTCGCTGTTCACTCCAGGCGCGGCAGCTGGACCGCCCATAACTTCAGCCTCCACCGACTTGATCGGTCCGGAAGCCTCCCTAAAGTAATTCACCATTTGCGCATTTAATACGAACAGTGAAAACGCGGCAATGAGAGCTATCGTTATAAAGAAAAAAATATACTGACGGATCAGCGAACGCTGCAGGCGATTAGGCGATTTCATGGCTGTAACTCATCTTTCTTCGCAAACCGGTAACCGAGCCCGCGAATGGTTTTGATATAGACGGGCTTCCTCGGACAAGCCTCGATTTTGTCGCGCAGCCTGCTGATTTGGACCATGACGGCGTTATCGTCAGCAAGATAATGCTCGTCCCAGGCATACTCAAAAATTTGCTTCCTCGTAAATACGCGCCCCGGCTCCCCCATGAACAGCTTCAATAATTTGTATTCGATCGCGCTCAGCGAAATCGGCGTTCCCTTGATATATAACGTGCATTCCCGGTGATCCAGCTGCAGGTCCCCGATGCACGTGTCGGATACCCGCGGAGCTTCAGGCAGCTCATTGAACTCATATGAACGTCTCAACTGGGCCTGTATTCTCGCCATCACTTCCAGCGGGCTGAACGGTTTGGACACATAATCGTCTGCCCCCAGCTTCAGACCGGTTATTTTATCAAGCTCCTGATTTTTGGCCGAAATGAGAATGACCGGGATCTTATAATCCTGCCGCATCATGCGGAGCAGCTGAAACCCATCGATGAACGGCATCATGATATCGAACAGCGCCAGATCCACGTGCTTGCTTCGCAAATGCGCTAAGGCTTCTTTACCGTCGTAAGCTTCCAGTGTCTGATATCCTTCTGCGTCCAGATAAAGTTTAAGCATATCGATAATATCCGGATCATCATCGACTACAAGTATGGTTTTTGGCATTAATGCATCCTCCTCCAAGTAGTATATGGTTCTCCTTGGGAGGCGAATTTCCTTTTTTGCGTAGTTTCAAGAACAAGTTGGTAAATAACAAAAAGCACCCTCCGAAATCGGAAAGGCACTTTCCATCTAACCATTTAGCGGCGTCCAACAAAACCATACAAGAGAAGCTGATTAAGCTCAGCCATCTTCTTTTTATAATTCCCCGATCTTGCCCATAAAGCTTGGAGTGACCCTACGGCATTTAATAATTCCAAGAGGGTCTCCACGGAAACCGAAGCGTGAATCGCCCCTTCCTTCTTCCCCAGCTCAATATATTCCTGAATAAGCTCGATTCTAATTTGATTGGTGTTTTCGCTATATAAGCTTGCCAGCACCTGATCTTCAACGGCACCCGGTGTGCCAAGCAACTGGTAGTCTTGTTCGGCACAGATCTCCAGTACTTGGGATAGCTTGTCCTTAAAGTCGATATTTTGCTGCAAAAGCTCCTTGGCTCTTCGGATGGTGTTTTGCATCAGAACGTTTGCACATTCTTTGACCACCCCTTCTTTACTGCCGAAGTAGTTATACAGGGATACCGATGAAACGCCGGATTCTTCGGCAATGTCTTTAATGCTGACATGGATGAAGCCTTTTTCTTTAAAAAGCTTTAATGCCGCATGAATGATCGCATCCTTCTTTTGCTGCGTTCTGATTTCGAATTTGTTCATCCGCCTTCACCCGCTTCCAAATTTCATCACTTCAGGTATTTTAACATAAATCGAATAATTTTTAAATTTAATCGGTAATATTTAAAAACTTCTTGACATCCTGGTTGATGTCCATATAGAATCAAGCTGTTAATTTTTAAATTTCATAACGATTATTTAAAAACTTTGTTGAAACAAATAAGCGCATAAGCAAACACGGGTTGGATCAAATGATTCAACTCAATCATCCGTCCAATCCGACATGACGATGGGAGAGGACGCTAAAGGAGGATCCGCGATGCAAATATTAGTTTACGGCGCAGGCGTGCTGGGCAGTTATTTAGCCCACGAGCTGGAGCGCGGAGGACACAAGGTCACGATGCTGGCCAGAGGACGACGGGCGGATGAGTTGGAGAAGAACGGCAATGTCATCCGGCACTATTTACAATTTCGGACCACGGTACATAACGTACGGGTCATCCGCGAACTCCAGCCGGACGATGTTTATGACCTGATTTTTGTCGTGATGAAATACCCGGATTTCGAGTCGGTATTGCCTGCGCTTGCAGCAAACCACAGCCGCCATATCGTCTTGATGGGCAACAATGCAAGTCCAGGGCCAATGGAGGAGTATTTGCAAACCCATAGTCCGGTACCAAAAAAGGTTGCATTCGCTTTTCAGTCGATCGCTGGCTGGAGAGAGAATGGTCTTGTCATAAGTGTCCGCAGCCCAAGAACCAAAATCAACATCGGAGGTTTAGGCCAGGACCTGTCTTGGCGTTCGGTAATCGACCAGGCTTTGGTTAACACCAAATTTAAGTGGTCTTATCAGAAAGATATGGATGAATGGCTGAAAAGTCATTTTGTGTTCATCTTGCCCCTGAATTTCATAACTTCTTCCTATAACGGCCATCTGCGGAGAGCCGCAAAAGACAAGAAGCTCCTTCATCTCGTGATCGATGCTGTAGATGAGGGACATCAAGTGTTGGAGAAGAACGGTTATACGGTTACTCCCGCCGCTCAAAAGCAATTCGCCCGCAAACAAAGAAAGCTGTTTTACTTCCTGTTAAAGATAATGCTGTCAACCCCGATTAGCGGAATCCTGTTAAGCGATAAGGCCGTATCGGCAAACGAGACGACCGCTTTACAGCATGCCTTCAATCAATTGAAGAAACGGGCGAACATGGCCACACCCGCTTGGGACGAGCTTCAACGGTATTCCCCCGTTGATAGTCCGAATAAGTAGCTTCGTCAATTTAA
The DNA here is from genome assembly GCF_017873605.1 of Paenibacillus lactis. Lineage (GTDB taxonomy): Bacteria > Bacillota > Bacilli > Paenibacillales > Paenibacillaceae > Paenibacillus_AQ > Paenibacillus_AQ lactis. The sequence continues at coordinate 146,768 of NZ_JAGGKI010000013.1, read as the reverse complement.
GAAGCTTTTTCATAGAAAAAATCTCTGCTCGACCAGCGAGCAGAGATTTCATAAACATTCGATCAGATCCGGATCAAAGAGACAGCCGGAGCTGCCCCAGTTCGACCTGGATCATCCCTTAGTTAATAAACTAAGCGCTCTGCGAACCGGCATGTCCTAGGCCATATACCCTATTTCGCCATTCACAACCGTCATACACACCTTGATCTTTAGCAGATCATCCGGATCCATATCATTATGTATCATTCGGTCAACGACGGTGAAATCAGCATATTTCCCGACCTCGATGCTCCCTCTCTCCCCTGCTTCACCCGCCGCTGCTGCACTGCCCGTGGTGAACAGCTCCACGGCCTCGGTTACGCTAAGCTTTTCTTCCGGGATGTAGCCCTCATGCCGCTCACCCGGCTTTCGTCTTGTAACGGCGGCATGAATGCCAAGAAACGGATCCAACGGTTCAATCGGCGAATCGCTCCCGCCCGAGCAAGGCAGCCCGCTTCGCAGCCATTTCTTCCATGCATACAGATAGTTTGTCCGATTGGAGCCGACCCGTTCAAGCACCCAAGGGAAGTCGCTGGCAACGAACCTTGGCTGCAGATCGACGGCCAGACGGAGCTTCATTATCCGCTCAACTGTAGGCGGCTGAACAATCTGGGCATGTATGAAACGGTCCGGAAGCTTAGCATCCATCCGAAGCGGGTTGGCTTCCAGCACTTCTGCCATGCGTTCGGCAGCAGCGTCACCGATCGCATGGAAGGCCACCGGATAACCCAGCTTGCGCGCGCTTCGGACAATATGTGCAAGCTCTTCCGGCGAATGCATTGCGAGCCCGCAGGTATGCGGGGCATCGTCATACGGTTCCATTAACAATGCCGTTCTTCCGCCGACGGCTCCATCGACGAACAGCTTGATTGCACCGATGCGATTCCATTCGTCTCCGCTGCCAGCCTTCAATTGAAGATCCTCTATTTCTGCCAGAAACGCATGATACATGAGCTGATGGGTGCGAAAATGCAATCCCATCTCTCTTAGCTCCCGATGGATGCGAAGCATGTCGTCCGCACTGCCGAGAAGCCGCAGGTCTTCCGTGTGCGCAGCCGTGAGGCCAAGACGGAGCGCATCCCGGCAAGCTTCATGTAGTGCGTGTTTCAAAGCTGCAGCCTCGGGCTGCGGCTGAACGTCAAAAAAAGGAATCGATGCATTTTCATAGATCCATCCATTCATCTGTCCGCTCGGATCCCTGCCGAAGGCTCCGGATTCCGGATCCGGAGCCCCTTCGGGAATGCCTGCTTGGCGAAATGCTGCCGAATTGCCCAAATAAGCATGAAAACAGGTCCTCGTTAAAAAGATCGGATGTACCGTCGAGATTTCATCCAGCTCCAGCCGATGAGGCACCGTGCCTTCCCGGAAGCTGTTCTCGTTCCAATTCAGCCCCAGAATCCAATCTCCCGGCGGCGTTACCTCAGCACGTTTCCTCAGCATATCCAGCATTTCGTCTTTGCTTGTCACTTCCGTAAAGTCGAGCATGCCAAGCTTCAATCCATGCATGCCTAGATGCATATGGGCATCGACAAGGCCCGGAAGCACCCAGGCACCTTCCCAATCCACTATGCGATAGTCTTTACCTGCCAGCTGAAGCCGCAGATCGGCCGCGCTGCCAATGGCGCGAATGACGCCATCCTCCACAAATACGGCATCCGCAGCTGTGGGGGACTGCCTCGTCCATATTTTTCCATTCATAAATAGGACTGGTTTCATGGATATGTCCTCCGAATGTTTTTCCTCATTATATCAAATTCATAGACTTACCGAAGACGCAAAAAAGGCCCGGGAATCAACCCGAAGCCTTTGCTTCCAACACCTGGCATTATTGCATCGTCAATATGAGCGGTCCGTCCTTTGTGATGGCAATGGTATGTTCATATTGCGCGGATAGCTTTCCATCCGCCGTCCTTGCGGTCCAGCCGTTTGCATCCATCTTGCTTTCCCATACCCCCACATTAATCATCGGCTCGATTGTAATGACCATGCCTTCCTTTAAACGCAGCCCTTTTCCCGGAGATCCAAAATGAGGGATTTGAGGTTCTTCATGGATCCGCGGCCCAATGCCGTGACCGGTGAACTCGCGGACAACCCCGTATCCCCGAGCTTCGGCATACGTCTGAATCGCATGGCCGATATCACCGATCCGGTTTCCGATCTGAGCTTGCTCAATTCCTTTGTAGAGGCATTCGAGGGTTACGTCCATCAGTCCCTTCGCCTCTTCGGAAACGTCGCCGACCGCATAAGTCCAGGCCGAATCCGCCAAGCTGCCGTTCAAATTGACGACGAAATCGATCGTAACGATATCCCCGTTTGCAAGCGGCTCCTTCCGGGGATACCCGTGGCAGATTTCATCGTTTACCGACGCGCATGTTGCATACTGGTAACCGTTATATCCGATCTGTTCCGGAACAGCCCCGTGCTTCTTTAAATAGGTTTCAACAAAACGGTCGATGGCCGAGGTTGAGATGCCGGGCTTAATTAACTTCGCGACTTCGCGATGGCATGCGGCGAGCAGCTTGCCCGCTTCGTGCATGGATTGGATTTCCCTATTCGATTTTAGTGTGATCATGATCGGTTTCCTCCTATATCAGCCTTCGGCTGCCCATTTTAGTGCGTTCATAATGATAACGGTTGCGGCAAGCCGAGCCGCAAAACTTAGTGACCTGGGCCCTGCGATAGGGAATGAACCAGCGATCGCATTGTACACAGGTCTGCAGCGCAAGCGTGCTCTTCTCCATAGCCTCAAGCAGGCTGATGATCGACTCCATGTATTTTCGTCTCAACTGATCCGGTCCATCCAAGAACTCCGAGTGCAGCAGCAGCTGCTGTCCTTCTTCACCGGTATCACTGGTATGCTCGTCTGTTTCACCAGCAAACAGTGAAGCCGCCCTTGGAACTAAGCTCACCTTCAGCCGTATGGCCTGATATTGCTCGAAGAGCTTATTCAAGCGATGGAGCGTATCCATGCCGAGCCGCTTTCCGTCCCGAACCGATTCGGCCAATTCCAGCAGCATATCCCGGAGTCTCTCCTCCAAGCTTCCGCTCTCCACGCTATGCTGATTCAGCTCATTGATCACCTGCAGAAAATAATGCTCTCGGGATAGTATCGGACACATACCAGACGCCTCCTCCTTCATCGATGCTCCCCGTTCAATGGATAAATGGATTCAATCCATTTATACCATTAATATAGCTGAATTTCAACAATTTTAACCCGATTCACTAAAAAGAGCACAGACAAAAGGCGCGGCTATGTAAGCCGCACCCCATCCCGTCTATTACACGCTATGTGTTTGTTCAAAGCATTTCTCGGTTACGGTGACATGATCATGCTGCCCTTGTCAGATCACTTCCAGGTGATCTTTATCCGGCAGAGCACGGAATGTCGCATGCGGCTCGGCCTGGTACCAATACGCAACGGACGCAATATCGTCCTGCAGCGGCAAATACCTTCCACCCGAGCGCCATCCGAGAGCCTGAACCGTCACCCGCAAATCCTCCTCAAACCGGATCGGATCCATGATATGCCAGCGGTACATGCCGAAGCGCTGCTGACTGCGATACAAGCCATCCGGTTTAATGATCTGCGGCAGTCCCAAGAACGGCGTCGAGAAGGTACCGTATTCGCCGGTCGGATGCTCGAAATTCCAGGCCCCGCCGAAATAATCCTCCGTTCCGGTTCCACAGATGGTCGGAAATTCGCCATCGCCGTCCATGTAAAACTTAACCTCACCTTCGCCCCACCAGCCGGTATTGTTCACCTGCCACGCCAAATAAGTGCCGACATAGTGTCCTCTTCCTTGAATTCCGTCGATAATCGTATGAACGTCCTTATATTTCACGGGATTGCTTCGGTTCCATGCAGCATGGAAATAGGCGGTGTCCTCGGGCACCTCAGTCAACGTGTAATTAATCTGATAATACAGGATGACATCCTCTGTCGCCCGATTCTCCACGGTCAATCGCGCGTTACGGCGGAACGGCATCAGCCAGTAACTGTTCATTCCTCCTGCCGGATTTACGGAGATCGGCATGGAATTCACATTGCTGCGCTCACACCAGCCATTACAGAAGAAATCGCCAATAGGCACCTCAACGGATGGAGCCTCTTCATGATCCCAGTAAAAGCGTAAAATTAAATTCCGCCAATGGCCTGGAAACGTGGTCATCCACATATGCTGGATCGCTCCCGGACCGGTGATGTCGGCCAACACAAAGGTGGTTCCTGCCGGAATGGATACGGATGGCGATACCTTCCAGCCTTGGCCCAGATCGCGGGCACATGCTGCCCCGGTTCCTTCCGTCGCCATCGCTCCTTTCCCTTTTTCTCCAGTGAAGTTTTCCGGGCTGATTGAACGTGTGACCGCTTTAGATAAGCGCGGCAAACTTCCCAGACCCATATCCAGGCCGTTGAATGCTGACATGCTTGTTCACCCTCCATTTGTAAGCGTTCTATTGCTAATGATTTCGACAATGCAAACTTATGATATAGTTGACTTTGTACCGAGTTTAAAATATTCCGCGATTGCATGACAGATCCGATCAAGTCAATTTTTTAACCAAAATTGCTCATTATTTCGCCTGCCCGTTTGGGATCCTATGCATATTGGCCACAGGAGGTTTCATTATGGATATGAACATGCTTTCACCCTACATACGCGTAGCTTGGGATAGTATCGTGGAACCGCCTTTCATCATCCCGGAGCGTGTTCTCTATGATTACGAGCTGATGTACGTCAAGGAAGGCGAGGTCGAGGTTACTGTGGAGGAACAAACGTTTCACGGAATCCCTGGAGACCTTTTCCTGTTCAAGCCGAAGCAGCCGCATTCCATTCGGCTTCTTAACGGCAAACGCCTTCGCCAGCCGCATATTCACTTCGACTTGTTCTATCAGCCCGACAGCCCTGAAGTCAAAGTATCCTTCAAACCTCTGAAGGCGATGACCCAGGAAGAACGGAGAAGCTTTCGCGAGGATCTAACCCCGCTGCTTGATCTGCCGCTGCCCAATCACATCCGGCTTCATCAGCCGATCATTATTGAGAAGCTCCTGTTTGATATCATTCACGAGCAGGAGCGAAAATTTCCGTACCACGACATTGCCGCCAAAGGTTTATTCATTCAGCTGTGGATTCAGCTGCTGCGCGAGGTGCATTGGCACCGAAACCCGCACCTGCAATCGAAGCAGGAGCTGCTTGACCGCGTCAAGCAATATCTCAGCCATCATACGGACCACGAAATTACGCTGGACGAGCTCGCCAGACTCGCCAATCTCAGCAAATTTTACTTATGCCGCCTGTTCAAACAGGCTTATGGCATGACCCCGATTCAATACCATGTGACCGTCCGACTGGAGAAAGCCAAGCAGATGATCCAATTTACCGACCTGCCGCTCTCCCATATCGCCGAAATGCTCGGTTTTCAAAGCATTTACGCCTTCAGCCGGGCATTCCGCAAGCTAGAGAACGTTCCCCCTTCCTATTACAGGAAGAAGAGCTGATCGCGCTTTAAGCATGAGCCACCGATATAAACATGAAAAAACCATCATCCTATTTGGATCAGGATGATGGTCTAAAGCTTCATTAGAAGCAATTATCCGTTTTCAGCAGCTATCCATCCGTTATTGCCGCGGGCTATTTTATGCTGTCGTTTCGCAATCCCAATCCGGCGATGAGTGCAACGATCAGGGCTGCACTCGTTACCAGAAATGCGTCGGAATAAGGTATGGCACTCAGCGTGTAGAAGGGATTGAGCGGATCGCCGGCAGTACGGCGAGAAGAGAGCACCGCCCCGATAATGCCTGCCCCCGTTCCTGCACCAAGATACAGCGCACCTTGGTATATGCCGATTCCAACGCCCACCTCCTCTTTAGACAACGAACTGACCGCAGCGCTGTTAGCCGGAGAATTGGTCAGCGCGAATGCGATCCCTGCTCCGAGAACACCCACGGATACGATCGCTGGAGGAGATCCTGCCGCATACGTTGACAAGAATAATGTGGAGACGCCCATCAAGCTGACACCGGCAAGGATCAGTCGTTTCGTCCCCACCCGATCCGATATCCGACCGATCCAAGGGGACAGGAGCGCAACTGCTGCCCCTCCCGGCAGCAGGACCAGCCCCGCTTCCCCCGGCGTAAGCCCGTTCGATTCTGCGACTAGGAGCGGCACGAACACGAGCACTGCAAAATAAGCGAACATTGAAAAGACAGAAACCAGGATGGAACAGACGTAATACCGGTTTGCAAACAATGCCGGAGGAACGAACGGGTTGTCTACGATGGTAATTCTCCGGATAAAACCGGCCAAGGCTAACAGCGAGCAGGCAAACGTGCTTAATGACGCTAAGGAACCGAACCCGGAGCTCTCTCTAAGTGTGACGCCTAGCAGAAGCATACCTGCGGAAAGCCCCAGCAGCACGCCGCCGAGCAGGTCAAACCTTCGGCCACCTGCTCCTTCCGGCAATGGCTTCAGCTTCGGCAGCGCAAACATCGAACCGACCATGATGAGCAGGGACAGACCAAGCGTAATCCAAAACAGGGATTGCCAGCCCAATGTCTGCCCGATCATGCCGCCGAAGATCGGGCCGCCGGCAGTTCCCACGCCGATGCATCCTGCCATGATGCCTAGAACCCCGCCGCGCTTGCCCGGCGGGAACACCTTCGAAACGGCGACAATGGACAACACGGGAATGGCTGACATCCCCGCTCCCTGGACCATCCTTCCCGCAACCAGTACGATAAGATCCCTTGCGAGGGCACAAATCAAACTTCCTAGCGCTAAAATACATACCGCAATCAGAAACAGTTTTTTCAGCTCCACAACATCGGACATCCGCCCGTATAGGGGAACGCCGAAAGCCAGCATAAGCGCAACGCCGCTGACCACCCAGCTGACCTCTGCTTTAGTAGTTTCAAATTGATCGATTAAGATCGGCAGCACTGGGTTCACCATGTCAACCGTTATTGCAGCCACGAGCACAGATAGCGCGAATGTTGCGATAAAGAGCCTTGCTCCGCCCTGTCTTATTGTTGAAGTCAAAGCTTTTGTATTCGTATCATGAGTCATTCTATACGCCTCCTAAAAAATAAAATTCTTTTTTAGGAGGCTGCGTCCACTGCCTTCTTCACCGGTTTCTCACTCCATTTCATGACGAGATGCATCGATGGTCTCTCTTGGCAAACATCAGCCAACGAAAAAAGAGGCACCGACTCATCGGTGCCCCTGCGTGAAGCGTTTGACTCGCTGGAAATCACGCATGATCAGCGAGATTTGTCCGTCACGAAGGCAACATGCTTCCGGGCACCGTATTCTTCAAAGCCATAAACAATGCGGCAAAATGGGCAGACGTATCCCGTTAGCGTCATATCGCCGGATTTTTTTACGGATTGATCCAGATAAGCAGATACGAATACGGATCTCACGTTTGTTGCCTCCTCTCTCCCATAGATACGGACATTATATCCGATACGCTTATGTAAAACAATTCAATCTTGATCAGGATGGAACGCCTCAAAGATTCCTGTTTAAAGTAACCAGACGCCCCAGAGAGCCCGGTGGGGTGAAAAAACTGGTCTAACTCTTTGGCCTAGCCCCAAAAAAAGTCGATGAGCTTCCCGCTCATCGACTTCCATCATTCAGATCGCATACGCCTCATAAATCCTGTCGAGCTGTGTCCTTAAGGAATCAAATTTCACGAATCGCCCTTCCCTGATCAACTCCTTGCCATTCACAAACAAGAGCAATGCAGGCACGGAGAATATCAGAAATTCGGAGGCAATATCTCGGGCGACTTCCGCATCGACCAAACCTAATCGAATTTGCGGATAATCCGCTAACAGCGATCTCAGCTTCGGCAGGATGGCATGGCACACGCTGCAATCCTGCCGGGAAACATACACAAAGCTTAACGGATGATCATGGATAAATGCATCAATGGCTCTGACCGAGTTCAGCTCATGCAACTCTTTCATTGGGAGCTCCATCGGCTTTCGGTTCCTTAATCCAGAACCGCTTTGATATGCTCGGTCGTCACGGCCCAATGCGAGGCGGTCCAGTATTTCGCCTTGTCTTTGATGTAGATAATTTGCGGGGATTCATGCTTTACATTCAGATCCTCGGCAATCTGATTCGATACCGGTCTGGATTCGATCACCTTGACAAGTGTATAATCCACATCGGCGTTCGGAGTATCTTTCAAATATTGCTCATATTCTTTCAAAGCGTTCGCGCTCACGGGACATGTTGTGCTGTGTTTAAGGATAACTTGTCCGCGTTCCGCCGACTTCTCCAATATGTTCTTCCATTCATCCTGGGTCGTGATTTCTGTCCAATTCATATATGTTCTTCTCCTTCTGCTATAAAAATAAACGCATGCCGCTCTCTTCGCTGCACGATGCAATCTAACATTACGAGTAATGATAGCGGAAAATGGCCCACACATCAAGTTGCAAAACGCTTCGCTTCCGAAGCAGCACTTCGCATAAAAAGACATTCTCTCTTGGAAGCAGGCTATGGCTGAAGAACTTAGCTCAAGAGCACAAAGAACCAGGGCATACTTGCGCCGCCTGGTTCTTTGGGTATCCGCCGTTTTTATTTTGCTTGAATATAGCCTTCTGCCTTCAGCAGCTCCGCGATCAGAACCGCACCGCCGGCTGCGCCGCGCAGCGTGTTATGAGACAGCCCTACGAATTTATAATCGTAGATGGTATCCTCACGCAGTCTTCCGACCGAAACGCCCATGCCGCGCTCGATATCGCGATCCAGGTTCGTCTGCGGTCTGTTCTCCTCTTCGAAATAGGTGATGAACTGCTCCGGGGCGCTTGGCAGGCGGAGCTCCTGCGGTCTGCCCTTATATTGCCGCCAGCGGTCGATGATTTCATCCTTCGACGGCTTATTCTCGAACGAAGCAAAGACGGTAGCCAAATGTCCGTCCGTAACGGGTACGCGAATACATTGGGTTGTAATGATTGGGGAAGCGGCTTTCACGATCTCCCCGTTGTCAACACGTCCCCAAATCCGCAGCGGCTCCTGCTCGCTCTTCTCTTCCTCGCCGCCGATGTACGGGATGACGTTATCGAGCATTTCCGGCCAGTCGGTAAAGTTCTTGCCCGCACCGGAAATGGCCTGGTACGTCGATGCCACCACTTGCGTCGGCTTGTAATCAAGCAGGGCATGGAGCGCTGGCACATAGCTCTGAATCGAGCAGTTCGGCTTCACGGCGATGAAGCCTGTCGAGGTTCCCAGCCGTTTGCGCTGCGCCGCGATCACTTCGATATGTTCCGGGTTTATTTCCGGGATCACCATCGGCACGTCCGGCGTCCAGCGGTGAGCCGAATTGTTGGAGATGACAGGCGTTCCCGTTTTGGCGTATGCTTCTTCGAGCGCCTGGATTTCATTTTTCTTCATATCTACCGCACAGAAGACAAAATCCACCTGATCGGCAACCTGCTCCACCTGCGAAGCATCCTGGACGACGATCGGCTTCACATCCTCCGGTATCGGAGTGGCCAGCTTCCATCTTCCCTGCACGGATTCCTCATACGTTTTTCCTGCCGAGTTGCTGCTTGCTGCAATGACCGTTACTTGAAACCAAGGGTGGCCATCCAGCAGCTGGATAAAGCGCTGACCGACCATTCCTGTTCCGCCAACAATACCAACTTTAAGTTTTTGTGACATGTGTACTTCAAATCCTTTCGTAATGGCATCTTTGATTCGGGTGCACGGACCAGCTTCCGTTAGCGAAGGAGGTCATGCAGTAAGCTTTTCTCTAGATTACTATTCAAATCGTCTGAAATGGTGCACGTTTCTTACAGGGATTCCATCCATCCTGCCGGCACAAATAAAAAAATCCCACCCCCAAGACCGAAGTCTAAAGGGACGAGATTGAGTTCTCGTGGTACCACCCCAGATTTGCCGGCATGTCGCCATACCAGGCCTCATCGAGTACGGCATGCTTCCTGCATGTATATACTCTAGCTCTGTAACAGGAGCGCCTGTCACACCATCCCCTTTAAGAGGTTGTTCAAAAAGTCGTCAAACCGACTTTTTCAACTCACACTTTAACCTAGGTTCCGATGTGCTGCTCAGAGGCTTTATTCAATAAGGAATTCTTTACTCCTTCTCAGCTGCCGGAGCTCTCTGCACAAAGAATTCAATATTTACTCATCTCTTCATCGCATTTAATAAGATTATAATACATAAATCGGGATCTGGGGAATCCAATTTTTAAAAAATTTTATCAAGAACCTGTACGCTCCGCTCACACCTTAAGAGTATACTTGCCGCGGGCGATCCGGGTGGCCTCCACCATGTTGCGCAATGAATCGACCGTTTCCTCGATTCCTCTCGTTTTCAGGCCGCAATCCGGATTAATCCAGAACAGCTTCGGATCCAACACGCGCAGGGCGCGCCGGATCATACTGGTCATTTCCTCCACCTTCGGAACGCGCGGGCTATGGATATCATATACCCCCAGGCCGATGCCGAGCTTGTAAGTGTTCTCCTCGAAGCTGTGGATGAGTTCCCCATGGCTGCGCGACGTTTCGATCGAGATGACGTCCGCGTCCATCGCTTCAATCGAATCGATCATGTCATGGAACTCGCAATAACACATATGGGTGTGGATTTGCGTGGTTTCCTGGACCGTGCATGTCGTCATGCGGAATGCCGCTACCGCCCAGGACAAGTATTCGGCCTGCTCCTCCGCCTTCAGCGGGAGTCCTTCGCGAACAGCCGGTTCATCGACCTGAATCATCCCGATTCCGGCTCGTTCGAGCTCCTCAACCTCTTGACGGAGCGCATAAGCCAGCTGATACGCGATATGCTCGCGCGGGATGTCCTCTCGGACGAAAGACCAGTTCATAATCGTAATCGGTCCGGTCAGCATGCCCTTCACCGGACGTTTCGTCTGCGATTGAGCATATTTCGTCTCCTTGACCGTCATCGGTTGTTCAAACGCAACATCCCCGAATATGATCGGCGGCTTCACGCAGCGGGAGCCGTATGACTGTACCCAGCCAAACTGTGTGAATGCGAAACCGGCAAGCTTCTCCCCGAAAAATTCGACCATATCCGTACGCTCGAATTCGCCGTGCACAAGAACGTCCAGTCCGATCTCCTCCTGCAGCTTGATCCATATGTCGATCTGCTCTCGAATGAAGGCCTCGTAACGCTCCTCGGACCATTCGCCTTTGCGCCACTGCTGCCGTGCTTTCCGCACCTCCGCTGACTGCGGGAAGCTGCCGATCGTCGTGGTAGGCAGAATCGGCAGCCGCCATTTCTTCTGCTGCGCGATGTGCCGCTGCTCAAACGGTTGCTTTCGCTGCGGCTTCTTCGAGCGAAGCTCGAGGACGGCGTGCTGCACGTCCTGCCGATTGCGGGCATCGGACAGCTCCAAGGCTTCAAGATCATGATCGCAATGAGTCAGATCATCTCGAATGGACTCGACGCCTGACGATAGCGCTCTGGTCAGAAGCTTGAGCTCGTCCAGCTTCTCGTCCGCAAATGCCAGGGCATTTTGCAGCTCGGGCGGGAGCTTGGCCTCGCGCTTTGCGGTCACCGGCACATGAAGCAAGCTGCATGAGGTCTGCACGATGAGCCTTTCGGGCGCTACCACATTCGTAAGCTCCTGCAGCAGGCCGAGCTTGTCACGAAGCGGGGCTTTCCAGATTCCACGGCCGTCAATGATCCCGGCACCGAGTATTTTATCCTTCGGGAAACCGAAGGCTCGCAAGGAAGCGATATTGCCTTTCAAGCCATGTACAAAATCAAGACCGATGCCTTGAACCGGCAAGCTCACGATATCTTGGTAATTCTCCACCGATTCAAAATAGGTTTGCAGCATAATATTCAGTCCGGGTACGGATGCCGCAATTGTCTCATAAGCAGTCTTTAATCGCTTGTTATCCGCATCCTCCAATTTTGTAACCAATATCGGCTCATCCAGCTGTACCCATTTCACCCCTTCTTGTTCGAGCTCCTGAAGAATATGTACATATAATGGCAGCAGGCGGCCAAGCCAAGCGTCCGTCTCGCTTTCTGCGTAGCCCTTTGATAGCTTCAAGAAGGTCAGCGGCCCGACGATCACCGGCTTCCCTTCAATCCCGAGCTTCTCCTTCGCTTCGCGATAAGCGGCCAGCGGCTTATTTTCGGTGATGACAGGAACCGCCCCTTCGAGCTCCGGCACAATATAATGATAATTCGTGTTAAACCACTTGGTCATTTCACTGGCTGCGGCATCCTTCGTGCCACGGGCAACTCCATAATATACGGAGAGAGGAACCGTGCCTCCTTCATATCGGAAGCGCTTGGGAATGATGCCGAACATGGCGGCTGTATCCAGCATGTGATCGTAATAACTGAAATCATTTACCGGAATGAGGTCGATCCCCTTTTCCCGCTGCTTGAGCAAGTGCCCTAGCCGGATTTCCTCTAATCTGCTCTGAAATGACGGCTCATCCAGCTTGCCCGACCAGAAAGCCTCGAGCGCTTTCTTCCATTCCCTGTCCGCGCCAATTCGCGGGTATCCCAAAATACTGCTAATTGCCATTCTCGTAACACCCCTTACACACATATTTGATTACATGTAAGATATCACGGATCCCCTGGCGGGCAGTAACCGTTTTAAGCTATATCTAGTTATAGCCAAAAGCTATAGCAAGCCTTTAGGCCTTAAAATATAGCCACACCATAAAAAACCCTCCTGGCTCCTTGTATGAGTCCGGAGGGTTTGGAAACCGGTAAGAAACGAAAAATGGCCATCAAGATCCTTGCTCACAGGAACGATGCGATGCCAAAGCCGCATGATCGGTCCGAATCGGTTTCCCTCTAATTCTAGCAGTAATCAATCGTTCGGCCGAGGCTCAGTTTTAGTTCGCAACGTCTTGAATATCACATGTTCGATTGGACCTGAGGCAAATGCTGCCTGTGCCTGTTATAATGATACGGTAAGCGATCCGATCGATCATCGATCATCAATCACCTCATGTCATGGATACTAAGGGAGATACGAACTGGAATGCGTCTTTTTTCATATGCAGCTTCCTTCATCGCCGCATGGCGGGATTACCCGGCAGAAGCGGATTCCATACTCGGAAACCGATATACCGTCCAAGGCTTGCTTGGCGAAGGAAGCTACGGAATAACCTACCGATGCGAAGACTTGGAGAGCAAGGAGCTCGTAGCTGTGAAGCAGGCAAGACCGAGCAAGGGCCCTTTTGCAAAAAACCTGCTTCGCCGGGAGGCAGCCCTTCTTAAGTCCTTAGCACATCCTCATATTCCGGCATACAAAGATTTGTTTACGTACAAGAATAAGGACTTTCTGGTGATGTCCTATATCGAGGGGGATACCCTGGAGGATTTAATCTTTGACCAAGGCTTCCGGTACACGGAACAAGAATGCCTGCGAATTACGCTGCAGCTTCTGGAGATTGTGACCTACATTCATGATCAAGGAATCATTCATCTCGATCTTCGGATACCGAACGTGCTGTTTAAGAACGGAGAGCTGCAGTTAATCGACTTTGGCCTCGCACGGAGAGTCGGAGAACCCCCGCCGCTGCAAAAGCCAAAACAACGATGGACCCGCAGATCCCGTTTGGATATCTCTATACCGGCCAAGAGCGCCGAAGAAAACTCGGATTTGGCGGATATCGGTCATTTTATGCTGTTCATGCTGTACTCTGCTTATGACGTTGATGACGATCCGGATCAAAGTGAGCGAAGCTGGCAGGAAGAATTGATTCTTTCCGCTGAGTTGCACCAGATGATTGAACGCTTGCTTGGGATCCGGGAACCATACCAGGGATCCTCGCATTTCATGAATGAGCTGCGTGAGCTTTATTCGTCATATGATCCAACAATAAGCGGCATGACCGATAAATGACGATGCTTCATTTCAACCTCCACAGCGCCGGGTAAAGTTGAATACGGGGATTAATCTATGATAATATCCGATTAGCACGATGGAATGACCTCGAACAAGACAGGAGGCCAAACAGAATGTTTAAAAAAATCGTCAATAAGCTCCTTCACTCCGCATCCAGCACGCATGGACGGAAGCGTTACGGCAGCTCGGGACAGCACTATGGCAAACGTTACAGCAGTTCAGGAAAACACCTTGGTAAGCGATACAGCAGCTCAGGAAAACACTACGGCAAACGCTACAGCAGCAGCCACGGATTTTCTCGCCGCAAAGCCTCTTCCTCAGACTTCAAGCATCAGCATGGTCACCGTGGGCACGGCTACTACAAAGGCAGAAAATACAGCTCCAGCTAACCCGTAAGAAGCTCTTCTTACCCTCTTAATTATTGAGGGTTTTTTCATGCTTTTAACCGCCAAGCCTCGAGGGACCACACCTTGCATCCCTTCTAATGATTCATACACCCGCCCGGGCAGTCGACTTCAACCGCTGTTTTCGTCATCGATCCCTTTACATTGGCTCTGACAGCCGCTCTCGACCGGCTTTCCGGCCACCCGCAAACAACCCGATCGCCAGCAGCAATGCCAACAACACGACGAAGAATCCCGCCCAGCCTAGAACCTCTACAGATGCGCGACTCATCACCACTCCACCAATGCCCGAGCCTAATGCAAATCCAAATTGAATAAAGGACGTGTTCACGCTGAGGGCGATATCCGGGGACCGGGGCACCCGAGTGACGAGATATAACTGCTGTGCCGGTGATGTCGCCCATGTCGCCACCATCCATAGCATGATCATTGCAATGACACCCCACAACCACCCGTTGACCATCGAGAGCATAAACAGCATGGCTGCCTGTAGGGAAAGTCCCAAATAGATGGTGAACTTCGATCCTTTGGTATCCGCCATCGCGCCTCCCATTTTCGAGCCGATAAAACTGCAAATGCCTGCTGCGAACAGAATGATGGAGAGCTCTGCTGCCGAAAGCTCGGCGTTGGCCTGCAAATAAGGCGTGATATACGTAAATAAGGTAGAGTAAGCGCCGATATACAACAGGGTTATCATGAGTGCTAGGGCAATCTTTCTATCCTTCAAAATCGACAGCTGCATCCCGAGCGTGACGGCACTCCTTTCCCGCATCGAGGGAACTTTACGGTAAACGGCGAACAGCGGGACCAAGCTCAAGAGACCGATTACGATAAACAGTGCTCTCCAGCCCAGCCATTCGCTCAAGAACGTGCCGACGGGTACGCCAAGCACCAGGGAACCGCTCAATCCCATCAATATGATACCGATTGCTCTCCCTCGATGCTGCTCTCCGGCAAGCCTAGTGGCTACCGCCATCGCAACGACGGTGGCCACCCCTCCGCTAACCCCTTGGAATATGCGGGTAACCAGCATCATCTCAAATGAATGGCTTGCATAAACCATAAGGCTGCTTAAAATGAAAATGCCGAGCATGGTAAGCAGCACGCTTTTACGGTCTGCATTGATCGTAACCGCAATGACGACAGGGGCGCCAATGGCAGCCGAAAGGGCAAACACGGTGACAAGCAATCCGGCGGCAGAGGTTGTTACGCTTAGTTCGGAAGCCACCATTTGAATAATGCCGCTGATAATATACTCAACTGTCCCAATCAGAAAAACCGCCAAAGCGAGCAAATACACGACCCATTTATTGTTCATTCGGCTGCCCCCGCATCGATGATTGGAATTTGAACCTCGACCAGGCACATGCCCGGTTCATCCGATAAGGGCACATAGATTTCCCTTCCAGGCCGATCCTCCCGGATGAGATAGCCGTTATGTTCGATCCAGGCGGCAAGGTCAGCGCAAGCCGTTTCCGAGAATGAAGAATCGGAGCGGAACAGAAGCGTAGCCATCGTCTCAGCAGGCATGAAGCGCTGTTCAAGACCGACAGGAAGCTTGTAGGTTCCCGGTTTGGCGGCAAAGCCGACCTCCAGCTCGAATTCATCATCTTGACGGCTGCTTTCCTTCCAAAGCACCGTCTGTGGCCCAGTCAGGACAGAACGTATACTTCCTTCAAGAAGACTTTCAAAATGTTGAAATAGCTGTGGAATTTCTTCGGCATTACCAAACGACGCATACGAAATCAATTGCAGGGCATCAACCTGCTTGATGACGGCCTCCTGCTCCATCTCCATCCTTCCCTCTCGTTCCAGGAGCTGCATTCGTTTTTTAATACGTGATAGCTTGGACATTTCGTTCTCCAACAGCTGCTGAATCTCACTTTCTTTCAACCTCAGCATACCGCGGATCTGTTCCGCGGATATATCTTCTTGAAGCAGCTGAACCATTTGCTGCAGCGTGAACCCAAGCTCCTTGAAAATGACAATGCGGTTGATCTCCAGAAGCTGCTCGGCGGCGTAGTACCGATACCCGGTCGATCTATCGATCCGTGCAGGCTTGAATAACCCGATCTGATCATAATAGCGCAATGTCTGGATCGGGATCCGGCTCAGCCTCGAAAATTCGCTGATTTTAAACAATATCTCACCTTCCTCCTATGAATGTCGGATTGAGTATATACCTTCGAGTCGACTATAAAGTCAAGAGGGAATTTCATGATGAAAGGCTTTGAGATCAATACCCATGAAAAAATAAAAACCGCGAAGCTCGCGGTTCCATTTGCATCAGCGCATATTGTTATCGCCCAACCTGATCGACATCGCCGGATGAATCACTAGCCTTGAGCACGTTGGCGGTCCTTTTAATTTTCGCGATTCACCATATAATTCAGGAGATGCGTGAGAAAGGCGATCGGACGGGGAAGTTCATCCAACGCTTCCATCGCCAGGCAATAATGCTCCCACATTTCTCGTTTGGCGCCCTCTATGCCAAGGATGGTCACAAAAGTCGACGTATTGTTCTCTACATCTTGACGCGTCGGCTTCCCGAGGACAACCTGATCGCCTTCCGCATCAAGCAGATCATCCTTGATTTGAAATGCGATGCCGGCATGGTAGGCATACCGCTTCAAGGCGGAGATCTCCGTCTCGTTGACACGGGCGAGGATCGCCGGCATGACCAGTGAAGCCTCGAATGCAATGCCGGTTTTGTAGAAGCAGATCCGGTTCAGCTCCTGAAGCGTGAGCGCCGCTCCCTTGGATTGAAGGTCCATCGCCTGCCCCATGCACATCTCCCCGGCTTTCTGCGAAGAATAGCGCATCAAGCGGAGGACGACCTTAGGATCGAAACCGCTCAGGGACGCTTGTTCTTCCGTCGCCTTCTGGATCAGGTACAGACCGGTTAACTCGGCTGTTGAGCTGTCATACACCTCATGCAGGGTTGCTCTTCCCCGGCGGGTGGACGCATTGTCCTGCGATGGCAAATCATCAAAAATCAAGGAAGCGGTATGCATATACTCCAGTGATTTTAAAAGAGGGATGATCGCTGAGGCATCAAGCCCGTATTCCTTCACGCCCATCACCCATGTCAGGATGGGCCGCAGCCGCTTTCCGTCCCCATCCAGGCTGTAGTTGGCCGCTTCAATCAGCGAGGTCTTCATCGGAGGAAGATTCTCCGGCTCTGCTATGCGGAGCTGATTATTAATCTGCTCGCGGACCGACTGAACCGTATCGAAGAACTCTTCCTGCTGCTGTCTTTCATTTTTCAGTATCGTGACCATCTGGTCCCGAAGCAGTTTATCGAGAAAATCCACATCGTCCGCTTTTCGGACCATCCGCTGAATAAGGCGGTGGAGCTCTGGCTGTCCGGAGGCGAGCACGCTCATAATCTCGTTATATTGGTCTGAACCGAGCCGCGCTTTGCATCGTTTAAGACCGTTGATGGCACGATCCAGGATCACCTCGCGCGTCATGGCGTCCGAACGGTATACGTTTCGAATCAAATGCGCAATGACCGTCCAGTACAATTCGTACGGGTTGATTAAATCGGGACGCTGCTCCCTGTATTTCAAGAAATAAGTATACGGCGTTACCGCTCCATCCCTCATATCGTCGAACATATCCGCGAAGTCATCGGCCAGCTGGTTATAAATCCCGTAATAAAATGTACGCTGGTCGAAGCCCTCGTCCTCCGGAGCGCTCAATACCGAACGAACAATCAATCGGGAGGAGGAGGATTTCAAAATAATCGGCAAATAAAGCTCTTCATTGGTGTAATCGGCATTCGATAAATCCTTCACGCGGTCCAGATGCTGGGAATGAAAGAATACATAGGATTGCTCGAAGAACAGCATTCTGAATTCCGGCCGTTGATGTCCTTTAATGTATTCAAAGGCTTCGCGAAGCTCGGCGTGTATAAAGCGGATCAGGTTCATATTGGTGCCGGTCCACGTTCCAAGCGCCGGTACCGTGCCCGTAAGCAGCGCGCTCCGGATCATGCGGGAATAACGCTCCTTCTCCTGATCATTCAGCACCCCGGAATCGAGAAGATCGTCAATATACGGGTAAGTCAATCCGTAAGAATAGCCGAGTCGGATGGCATGATCCAGCCTGCGTGCACGCTCTGCGGGAAATATTTCGCCGGGGGACTCTTCCACCTCTTCGATGGCATGCATCACGACGCCGACGATGATTTTGATGAGCTTGCGCTGGGCATGCTCCGGATTCATGTCTTCCGGGATATGGCCCGCAACGTTTTTCAGCTTGTTCATCACCCAGATCACGGCGCTCTCAACGCCTTCCTTCTGGGCCCAGCGGTACAGGCCAGCCAAGCTTATGAACGGCGGCTGCTGCCCCCCGCCGGTCCCGGCAGAGCGGATCAGAAACTGTTCAAGACCATTGACGACTTGTTTGATCCGGGACTGGGTCTTCGGACAATCCAGCGCTTTGCCAAGATCTCTCATATAAATATAGGACACGCTGCGATCCAGGTAGTCCTTCAATTTCCCAGTATAATTCAGCCATCTCATATATCGATGATAATCCCGTGAATCAGGTTTGCCCGTTCCCCGGCTCATAAAGGACAGCCACGGTTGACGGCGGATATGCTTCCTGCTCCACAATCGGATATCTTCTGCCAGACCGTCCACATAGGTTTGATCCGTAACCTGTGCATGCAAGGTCTCAAAATACCGGGCAGCTTTCTGCTCTGCTTGCTGATACCACAGGTCGGCATAATCTGTAAGCTCCACATTCATTGATGCATTACCTCAGCTTCTAATTGGATTAGATACGTTAAACGTCCGAACATATTCATTCCTTTATACGTGAAAGAACTCCATCGGTTACGAAATCGTCATCAGAAGATCAGCGATCGTCCAAAATCCGGGATACGCCAGCCTGCCGCGCAGCTAAAACGCTTTGAATCGTCTTTCATATCCAGTCTATGCATGTTCCGTTCCCTCTACCTCAAGCAGCAAACCTTTTCGTTATCGTTTTTTCCGTGATCGTGATAACATCCGGGGGGTCTATTGCTGTATCTTTTAGCATACACAATAAAGGCTGCCGATGATCAGCAGCCTTTATCGTTCAGGTATGATGCTTACTTATCTCTCAAATCGGAACCAGCCAGGATCAACGTCCTGCCGCTGCGTTCTCCCGTTTATTGAAGATATCCTGCTTCTACTTCCTGCAGTGCTTGCTTGGCTTGTTCAACCCATTGGTCATCCAAAGAGGCATCCGGATCAATCGGCGACTGAAACTGATCAAACAACGCTCCGATCAATCGCGGCCTCGCATGCTTGTCCGTCCCTGTATTGTAGATATGACGGAACACAAAGGGACGTCCGAGTTTGACCGTGGCCTTACACCCGCCGCATTCCCCGTCAAGGCTGCCCCTCGTGACATGAAACGGGATCCGCAGCCATACCATTCGTTCATGATCCAGGCGCTTGTCCAAATACCCGTGCTTATAATCCCAGTTGCCCGCTAAAGAGAACTGATGGGTGCAAAAGTATTTATCGATTTCGTCGAATCTGCCTTCGATGTTCTCCAGCCTAGATTCCAGGTTTCTCATTCGCTTAGCCCCCTTGCCCGTTATATATTAAAGGATGGACTCAGGCAGCTGCTGCTATACTTTTCAAGCGGCAGAAATCCATGAACCAAAACTATGAAATGCATAATGAAGGGATAAAGCGGCTTCCATCAACGAATGCTATGACCAATTCTTTATATATTTGCCAAAGGAGATGGGAACGTGCCATCTTATGACATCGGAACGATACGAGAACGGCTGGCGGAATGGGTGGAAGCGAGCCGTCCATACGCCGCAAGCGGAAGAGTTGCGTCCTACATTCCCGAACTGTCCAAATCCCCGCACAATGCCCTCGGTGTCAGCCTGCTGCATGCAAGCGGCGAATCCGCGACTGCAGGTGATTGCGGAAAAAAGTTCACGATGCAGAGCATCTCTAAAGTCTTTACGCTGATACTTGCATTGATGGATAACGGTGAAGAGGAGGTGTTCCGTAAGGTCGGCATGGAGCCGACCGGCGACAACTTCAACTCCATGCTGAAGCTGGAGCTCGTTCGCCCGGGCATTCCGTTCAATCCGATGATCAACGCAGGGGCCATCACGATTTCATCGCTAATCCGGGGCAGCAGCCCGGAGGAGGTATACGGACGGATCCTCGATTTCCTGCGGGTGCTTGCCGGCAACCGGCAGCTAAGCTGCGATGAGGCAGTGTACCGCTCCGAATCCGAAACCGGCAATCTGAACAGGTCCATTGCTTATTTTCTCAAACAAAACGGGGTGCTCTCGGGAAATGTCGAGGCTGTGCTTGACGTCTACTTCCGGCATTGCTCCATTCAGGCCGATTGCGCCGACCTGGCCCGCATGGGGCTGGTCCTTGCTTGCGGAGGTCTCGATCCGCTCACGGGAAACCGGCTGATCCCAAGGCGATACGTTCAGATCGCCAAAACCTTCATGACGACATGCGGAATGTACAATGCGTCAGGCGAATTCGCCATTCAGGTCGGGCTGCCCGCCAAAAGCGGGGTCTCCGGCGGCATCTTAGCGCTTGTCCCCGGACAGTACGGCATTGGCGTATTCGGCCCCGCGCTTAACGACAAGGGAAACAGCCAAGCTGGCGTGCATTTACTGGAGGTTATATCGAGAGAGCTTGATTGGAGCATGTTTTGACAACCAAACGGGACCAGCTGTGCACCTGATTAGGGCATGTCCGTTCGATGGATACCGCCAGGGGTAAGAGCTCTCACATTTACATAAAAAAGAAACCGCGCAGCATACGCGGTTTCTTCAATTGACAGGGACATCCGTTCTGCAAGCTACCGGTTGAAAAACAGCTTTTTGATCCGCTCGGCGAATTCCTGCAGATTAACGCTGGACGGATCGAGCCGATAATACCCGTTCTTCACCGCCTCCAATACCCACAGCGGCAGCTTCTTGCCTTCGATGAGCGGATACACATTGTCGTACGCCCACAGAAGATGCTCCCATCGCCTGTCGTTACCGCTCTGGATATACTCTGAAACATCCAGCACTTTGCCACGGCCGTTTTGCAGCAGCACATTTTTCAAATGAATATCTCTGGGATTGAGCCCTTTCTCCCTGACGAAGCTTCGTGCTGCCTCCACATCATCAATGACTTGCCTCGGTACCGGCACGCCGTACAGTAGACAATCATACAATGTCATCCCGCTCTCCCGGCTGATCGCCACATAACGCTCTCCCGCACCGTAAAACGTAGGGAAATAAGGGCTTCCTTGCAGAGAGCTGTACACGCGAATTTCGGCTTCCTTTTTGGGAAGCGCTTCTGCCGCGTACAACTTGTAAGCATAGTGTGGCAGCGGTTCATAGACAAATACCGCAGCATCTGTGCCGATCCCGATGCAGTGCAGGTCATTCGATTCGCCTTCAATGGTCACCGGATCGTTAGTTCCCTGCTTCATGACCTCCATGCTGGATAAAGCCTTTTCAGCCTGCTTCCATTCTTCCGTGTTCATAAGCCACCTCATTTGGCTATCAGCATAACTTGCATAGATCTTTACGCTCGAAAGGATCAGCGTTTTGCAGGCTCGCACTTGTGCTTGTCCACTTATGACTGTAAATGCCGTGCGGGACCTTTGACAAGCAACAATCGGAATAAGGGCTAGCGTTCCATTGCCGATCCTGGACAGCTTCTTGGTTATTACTTGTATCAGATCATATATTATACTCTTCAACTCACCTTCTTAGTATAAACGCTAGACGAAATTCTGGGCAAATGCCTGAAATGAGCACCCATACGATCCATTCGCACAAAAAAGAGAGCATGGAAAGGGTTAATTTCCAGCTCTCTCTTCATGGACCAAATAAAATGAATTCTTATAACTATTTCATTGCCAGGACTGGATGAACGCGCGGATTACGCTTTGGATCCCATTCCGGGCATTTGCCTGGATGTCCTCCTCCCCCGAGCGTTCCAGATGCTTCAGCGCATTTTCCAACTGATGAACGGCTTGTTCGAGGCGTCCCTCCCCATAGTGGAAATGCGCTTGCCGAATTGCATTTGTAAGCTGCTGCGCGAGCGGGTGTCGAACCTTCCCTTGGTCGATTTGGGACTCCAGCCAATCCGGCAGCTGATCCGGCGTGACTGTCTCCGTATAGGATATGGATGCATCATCATAATACGCCTTCGTCGTCCACAGCTGGGAGCAGAACAAGACCAATCTTACGTAAGCTGCATTCTCCGGAGCGACGGCGCTCATCTCAAGCTGCTGCCATTTGCCACTGCCTGCTGTAATTTGAAGCGAGGTCCCGCCCACTTGCTTATGGTTGGCATCATAGTAGTTCATTGATGCAAGGGTGCGTCCTTCCTTAAGGTAAACCTGGAATCTCGCCGTATACGCCGTCCCGGGCTTCACGGGAACGGAATCGGATGCAACGGCCACCGTTTCCGTCGCGGAAGCATCCGTGATGTACAAGCTGCTCGGGCCGCTTACGCTCTGCTCATTGCTTAATCCGAAAGACACGTTCGGCGTTTTATTGAACAAGGGGCTCCAGCCGGGGATCATGCCGTTCTCTGCAGATTGGTCAAAGCTTCCGTTCAAGATTGGGAGCTCGATCGGAATGTGAACGGCTCCGTCGCCTTTCGTCACTTCGATTTTTTTAAGTAAGGTATCATCCGAATAATAGATATGTCCGTCATCACCGAGCGTCATCAATGGCGTTGTCGACAGCGTGACCGCCGCTTCCGGCTCGTTCGGATCGATCACGGTAATCCTGCCCGCAAGCGTGGTGTACATATAACCGTCTTCGCCCCACCGGATGTGTGCCGGGCGCCATCTTCCATAATTGGATACGGACGGATAAATATTCGCGCTCTTCACGATGTTCATCGTCTCCGGGTCCATGGCGAAGATCGTCCCGTCCGCCGCTGCCCACAGCAATCCGTCAGGGCCGATGCTGAGTCCGCTGATCATCCCTGGTTGAACGGTTGCGCCCGGGATCGAAGGAACGAATTCCTGAAGCTTTTTACCGCTGGCGATATCCCACACAAATATTTTGGCTGCCGTCTCCGTCGGATCGATGCCAAGCCCGCCGGCCACGGTAGTCGAACCATACAGCTTCCCGTTGCGGACGGCAAGGCCGACAATCGATTGGTTGTGCACGACATCTTCATAGACGGTAAACCCTTGCTCAGGCCCGAGCGAAGGATCATACACGGTCAGCGAGCCTCCCAGCTCGCCGTAGTCCGGGATCGTGCCGATAAACAGCTTGCCATCGCCAGGCGTCATGATGAACGGCCTGTCCTGGTGGGGAATTTTATAAATCTCTTTCGGATTCACCCCATCCTGGATCGGCTGATTGACGTCCAGCTCCCAAATGCGGCCTCCCGGATAGAGACCGAAGTACATTTTGTCACCGAGTGCAGCCATGCCTTCGGCCTGACCTAAGGAGAAGGTCTCGATTTCGCCGGTGATCGGGGAATATGAAGCCCCTTTTCCTCCAGGATAGCCGCTCATGTACAGCTTGCCGTCGGGCCCTTTCTCCAGCGTTTGGATCGGAATCGGATTACCAGAGAACGGGTAGGTAACCGACTTGACCTTCTTCGTCTCCAAATTCATATAAGCAACCGCCCCCGACCACATGACGGTCGCAAGCGATTTTCCCGGGAGATCCGGATCATTCGGCATCTCGATCCAAGCGGTATTGCGAAGATAGGTGGTATATTCGATTCCGGTGTCGACCGCCTCCATCGAGATGAGATCCAGCTCCATCAATCGGTTGTTCTGTACGAAATACACCTTATTGCTGCCCGGCTCGCCATACGATAAACGAATCCCCTTATTGTCCAGAAAATAGGTGTCGCTCCAAGCCCCGGCTTCCGTGTCATAGAACAGCAGTGCGTTATTCCCT
Organism: Paenibacillus lactis; assembly: GCF_017873605.1. Classification (GTDB taxonomy): domain Bacteria; phylum Bacillota; class Bacilli; order Paenibacillales; family Paenibacillaceae; genus Paenibacillus_AQ; species Paenibacillus_AQ lactis. The sequence goes on along the minus strand of NZ_JAGGKI010000013.1, from coordinate 122,522 downwards.
CCGCTCAAGCCGGCTACGATATACTTGCCGGCAGCATCAAGCTGATAGACTTGCGCATTCTGCACCGCACCGCCGTATGTCGGCAGCGGAATAGGCTCTTTCTCCCCCGTTTCCACGTTCACTTTCACAAGGCTTCCCTGAATGCCGATCCCAGCATACAAGTATCCGTTATGGTAGGCCGTGGCCCGGGTATAGCTCTGGCCAGGCATCACGCTGCCGTAATCTCTCATCTCGCCGGTGGAGGGATCATAGCGGCCTACCTTGGCATTCGGATAAGAACCGAAATAGACCCTGCCCTGCTCGTCATATGTCAGCCCATAAACAACGCTCTCTCCGATCCCGCCCAGATCGCGCAGCTCTTTCGTTGCAGGCGAATACGTATACAGCTTGCCGTTACCGCCAATATAGACTGTACCGTCCGGCAGGGTTACATGAGTCCAGGAGCTCTCGGTTCCTTCCAGTCTGTATTTGCGCAGCACCTCCCTGCTGACCAGATCAACAACCTGGAAGATGGCCGGCTTGCCCGTTACCGTCGTATACATGACATCCCTGCCATCTTCTTTGCCGAAAGCTGCATCAAAAATGGCTACATTCTCAATTGGGGAACCGATGGTTACCGGTTCGCCGAATGCTTTGTCCACCCGTGCATCCGCTGGAGCGGCGAGCCACCATTGCGATACGAGAACCAGCATGAGCGCAAGCATGAAAACCAAGCTCTTTTTTGCGTAAACGACCCTTTTTTGCATAAATGAGATCCCCCGTTTCTTGTCTTTTGTGAAAGCGCTTTACATCCATTCGTCAGCAAAATTTACCTTATAAGTTCGCTATCCCCCTCCTCGTACCGTAATCCGCGTGTAACGCGTCCAATTTCAATGTCAAACCGTTGGATTCGATTTCGCCTCTTCCCCCCTTCGTGATCACGACCTTCACCATCACGACCGTCATGATCGGTAATCTATTGGACGTCCCGCCATTCGCCTTCCAAGATGAGTTGCTGGGGCTGCATCGGTTCAGCTCCTCCATCACCAACCTAGAAGCAGCTATAGGCACCTTTAGTATATGAATGCCTTCTTTTTTTCGTAAAGGAGCGTATTTCCACCATCTGTGATTTTTCGCACCCGTTGCAATTTCGAACCTGCGCAGTATTCCAAACAACGGGCATTCGGCTTGTGGAATTTGCTAAATGGATAGAAATACATAAACACATTCGGATTTAATCTTCCCCGGGTTAGACTCTAGGACCTTTTAACGGCGAACAGCGGAAACCATGACGCATGGTTAAGGACGGACTCTGGCCCCGTAACTTTTTACCTGAGCGGTTAGCCTCAAATTTTCCAGTTTTATCAATTTTCTCTTTCAGCGTTATTTCACTTTAATCAGGGACTAGTTCCATGTTACCCGAACGTATATTCCTGATTGTGCGATAGGCAGAGTCCTGTAAGAACAAGGGCTCATCCCTTTCCAAATCATCAGTGATATAATAACCCCGTTTACAAAGAAAGAGTTTTGGAGGAATGGAGGGAAACTATGAATGTACGAGCATGCCAGAAGCTTGCCGGCCTTCTAATGGCACTGCTTCTGGTAGGGTTGCAGACACCGGCATATGCAGAGCAGGCCAAGGTGAAAGCTACCTGGGTATGGCAGACCGAATGGATCAAGGATGGCGGTGAAGAGCTCCTTGATTATTCGCATGAGGAAGGCATTAACCTGATCTATTTGCAAATTAATCGTCAAATGTCTGCAGAGATTTATCAAACCTTTGTCGAGAAGGCCCATGCGGCTAATATTGCAGTCCACGCGCTGGGGGGCGATCCGGGGTGGGCGCTTGAGAAGCATTTGCCGGATATGCTGGGCCTTGCCGATTGGGTGAATGACTATAACGCAGGCGTGCCGGAGAACGGCCGGTTTGACGGGCTCCATCTTGATATCGAGCCCTACGTGCTGCCCGAATGGGAAATTCGTCAGGAAGAGGTTATATCATCCTGGAAGAGCAATATAAGCGCTTTTCTTAGCCGTATCTCGGGAAGCGGGCTAGAGCTAGGGATCGATATCCCCTTCTGGTTTGATTCATACACCCTGGAAGACGGCACTCCGATCAATGAATGGCTCATGGGATCCTTTGACCATGTCACCGTTATGTCTTACCGGAACCAGTTGGATTCCGAGCATGGAATCCGGTCCCTGACCCAGGCTGAGCTCGAGCTGGCGGATCGGCTCGGAAAGCGGGTCGTAGTGGCGGTGAATACGAAGGAGATGCCCGGCGAAGCCCACACGACATTCCATGGACTTGGCCGGGAATATCTGTCCAGCACATTGGAACAATTATCCGCCGATCTGAGCTCTTACAGCTCATTCGCGGGACTGGCTATCCACGACGCCCGAAGCTGGAGGGACATGCCGACAGGCGGTGACGGGGCTACACCCCCTAACGGAGAGAACCCTGCGCCGAATCCGACCCCTCCTACAACCCCTGATCCTGGTGGCGGCGGGACGGTTCCGGATGCGGACCCGATTGAGCGGGATTCCCGGGTAAGAGGCACCTATATTTGGGAAGCGCGTGACGTGGTTGAAGACGGTCAAGGCATTTTGGCGTTTGCGAAGGAGAAGAAACTGAATTGGCTGTATGTAAGGTTGGATTTGGAACAGCCGTTCGATTCGTATTCTTCTTTTGTCAAACAAGCCTCCGCAGCAGGCATTGAAGTACATGCCATGGGCGGCCATCCGATATGGGCGCTGCAGGAGAACCGTCCACGGATGATGAAACTGGTGAACTATGTAAAAGAATATAACCGCTCCGTTGCCGGCGATGAACGATTCCATGGCATTCATCTGGATATCGAGCCGTATGTCCTGCCCGCCTGGTGGGCCGATTCGGACCGGGTTATTGCGGAATGGACGTCCAATTTGGACGCCTTCGTAAGCGAGCTGAAGAAGGACTCCAGCCTTGAAGCCAGCATGGATATGGCCGTCTGGCTTGACAAGCACAAGGCTCCCGGCTCAGACATATCCCTCAGCAAATGGATGATCGACCGGATGGATCATGTATCGTTGATGGCCTTCCGTGACACCGCAGCAGGCTCGAACGGGATCGTCAGCGTCTCCAAAGAGGAAATCGGATTTGCTAATGAGCTTGGAAAGCCGATCATCCTCTCTGTAGAAATGAAAGCAAGCCATGAAGGCAACCATATCACCTTCTATGAAGAAGGCGCGGCCTACATGGAAGAAGAGCTGGCAAAGCTGCCTGAATTGCTGCAGGATTCCCCTGCTTACGCCGGCAATGTGGTTCATGCTTACGAATACTGGAAGAACGCTAAGCCTTGACGGTTTTGCGTAAATAATTTGGGGTGTCCCGCATGATCTCGGATCTGGAGGGCGCCCCTTGTTCCGTTTGGCGAGAATCGTCATCAAGGGTGTGAACTTGTCTATTTGTGTCTATGGTTGTTGAAAGAAAAAAGATTGACGAACCGAAATCTTGACGCTACCATGATGAAGGACATTTCGTAAGGGGCATTCTTCTCTCGAAATAGGTCCGATCATCGAACGGCTGGCGTTTGAACAGCGCAAAACTTCTGAAACCAAGCACATATCAGATAAGGATAATCTCGATTCCCCGTACATAGATCTGATGCTAGGGTCAGAGAATTTCAGCGCATGGATGAACGCTATTTCATCTAAAGAAGGAAAGCAGGTGATTAATTATGAATCTGTTAAAAGAATTTAAAGCCTTTGCGCTGAAGGGGAACGTATTGGATCTGGCCATCGGGGTCATCATCGGTTCCGCCTTTGGTAAAATCGTATCCTCGCTGGTTAGCGACATTATCATGCCGCTGATCGGCTTGCTGATCGGCGGCGTTGATTTATCCGGGTTGAAGACAACCCTTGGAGACGCAACGATTACGTACGGGATATTCCTGCAGACGGTCGTGGACTTTCTGATCGTATCTTTCTCGATTTTCATGTTCATTCGAACCCTCAACCGCTTCAAGCGAAAAGAAGAAGCCAAACCGGACGAGCCTCCTGCTCCATCCAAGGAAGAGGTGCTGCTAACCGAAATCCGCGATCTGCTGAAGCAGCAAAACGAAGCAGGCCGCTCGTAAGCGCTAAGGGAGTATGTTTTCGATTAATCGAAAACATACTCCCTTTTTTGATGAAGCCTGTTAAAGCCGCCCCCTTCATAAAGGCACCGAGCAGCTCCATTAAGCTTCCCTGCGCTGTTGAAGCCGCTGCTTCGCCCCAAGGATCATGGCGGTCATCGCGGCCAGCGACGCCTCGATCACTTGCTCTCCCTTCTCTTTCGTAGCCAGCGTCGCATCGCCCAAAACAGCCGAAGAGGTGAAGGTTTCCCATGGTGTTGGGGTGCAATCGGCTTCAAGCCCGATTTGGGGTATATCCCGGATCGCCTTGTCCATGTCGACATATTCTTCGGCAAGATAGAGCATGTAGGAGGTCTCAAGCTCGCATGCGTGAAAATACGATGCGTGGGTGGACGGCGTCTCGCGAATCCTGGATATGGCCTCTCCGGTACCCGGATAGAAGAAATAATAGACTTTCAATTCAGGGTGATCATTGTACAGCATTCGGGCGGCGTCTTTTAATGCGGGCATGTTCCCGAGGTGTCCGTTCAGCATGACAAAAATTCGGAAGCCTTGCCGTACCAGACTCTCGCCGATATCATAGAGGATTCGGATCAGCGCTTCATTGGATACGCTCAGGCTGCCGGGGAAATGCTGAAGACTCCAAACCTGCCCGTAAGGCAGCGTCGGCAGCGCCAGGCTGTCCGTAAGTTCTGCCAGACGCTCGGCCAGACGCTCCGCCAGCAGATTATCCGTTCCTAGCGGCAGATGGGGTCCATGCGCCTCAACGGCGCCGACCGGCAATATCGCGCAGCCCTTGCGTTTAATCAGCTCGCCGATGTCGTAAGCATTCTGCTGTTGATAATCCATCCAAATCCCCCTATCGCTTAAAAGCGAAGCAGTTTGCCGGATTATCGACGAAAAACCGGCGGATCAGCTCCTGTCCGTCAAACCCCGCCCGCTCGGCCTCATCGATGAATCGCGGCACCCACTTGGCAATGATGAACTCCAATCCGGGACCGTGGTCATAGTGCTTGTAATACGATTTGCGGGCGGTATCCCCGCTGATCAGAATTTGACCGGCGTATCCTTTGCGGACAAGCTCCAGAATGAGCTCGATCCGGGTGCTCTCTGGAGCGTATTTGATTTTGCCGATGCCATCGAACGACAAGTAGGCCCCTGTTCTTGCAATCTGTTCATGATAATACGGATCCGGATTACGATCCATATGACCGAGGCTTAAGTAACTCAGGTCCACGTTCTCGCTTCGCAGCAGCTCGATCTGCTCCAAAGCCATCGTGCCGACTTCGGTGTGGGAATGAACCGGAGCCTTCGTCTCATGATGGGCCCGGGCTACCGCGCGCAGCGTCTTCTCCTCGAGCGGGGTTATCCGGTTATATCCGGTTCCGAATTTCACCTGACCGGCGCGAAACGGCGTTCCTTCCAGACCTTCTTCCACTTCCCGGATGACGAAATCAGCCAATTCATTGATGGTAGCACTCTCAATCCATTCATAGTACGTACGGTAATTACCGATGATCGGCTTGAGCTCTTCCTTGATAGACGCATCCCAGAGGAAGCTCTTGTTAAAGCCTGCCGTCCCGATGATCCGGACGCCCGTTTGTTCCATGATGTCGTGGACGGCAGGCACGTCACGTCCGTAATCGACGGCCGTGGCGTCTACAATCGTCTGTCCCCCGTGCTTTTTGAAATCAAGGACATCCTGTTTGGATTTAGCCGGGTCATCGAGCAGGAGATCATCCTCCCCCCGCTCGGACCAGTAGGCAGGGCGGCACACGATATGCTCGTGAGAATAGGTGAAGCCTAGTTCTTCTTTGGGAATATCCGCGTCAAGCGTTCGTATAAAGCTCATGTTGTGTTCCCCTTTCTTCTCCATAATTGATTCCGATCAGGAAGATCGGCACGCCGATTCAGAACAACAGCTCCGACAAGAAGCGGATGATCGGTCCGAGGATAAACATATCCGAATCGGCGGCCCACATGGCCGTATCCGGGATGGTGGTCGAGATCAGGAATCGCACCATGATGAATTGACCCCATGCCACGACGGTAGATGTGATGAATCCGCCTAGCAGCGCTCCGCGGACGCCTCCTGTCGAATTGCCGAACACGCCGGCGGTGGCGCCATGGAAGAACAGGACGATCATCGTCGGAACAAAGATATACGACATCGTGTTCCCAAGGACGACAAGCCAGATTAACGCACCGGCGAATGCGCCGACGAATCCGAGCACGACGGCATTCGGGGCATAAGGGTAGGTCACCGGTGAATCAAGCGCAGGTTTCGCGCCAGGCACGAGCTTCGTCGCAATCCCGTTAAAAGCCGGCACCAGCTCGCCGATGAACATCCGGACCCCCAGCAGCACGATCGCGATGCCCCCGGCGAAAGTAAACGATTGCATGATGGAATAGACCAAAAAGTTCTGCTCTCCGGACTGGGCGATCAGCTCCTGTGCAGCAGGCGTTCCTTTCAGCGAGAGAATGATCGCGCCAATCAGGAACAGCACACCCATGCTAAGCGCCGTGATGACGTTCGAATCCCTTAGGAATTCAAGCCCTTTCGGTACCTTGATCTTCTCCGAATCATTCTCCTTATTGCCGATCCACTTCCCGAGCAGGGCCGCAAGCAGCGCGACGGATGCCGAGCTGTGCCCAAGCGCGATGTTATCGTTTCCGGTAATTTTTCGCATAAACGGCTGCGTGAGCGCAGGCTGAAACGTCCAGTACAGGCCAAGGATAACCGCTAGGAACAGCACAAGCTTCCATTGCGGGACGCTCCCGCCTGCCGTGTGCACGACGATGCCCGCAAATACGGTGGTGGTCCAGAACATCATATGTCCGGTCAGGTAAATATACTTGAACCGGGTAAACCGGGCGAGCAGGACGTTGATCATAAATCCGGCCAGCATCGCCAGCGTAATCGCGCTTCCGTATTGGGCATTAAACGAATCCTGGCCCAGAAACTGCCCTAGCGATTCCGATTTAAGGCCGAACACTTCCTTCCACATCGGTTCGAAAACATTGAGTGCTTTCACAATAACGTCGGATCCTGCGCCGATGATCAAGAAGCCGATAATCGCCTTGAAGGTGCCGCTGACGATCTGGCTTGCCGATTTCTTCTGCAGTAATAATCCGAGCAGAACAATGAAACCAAGCAGAACGGCAGGAGTCCCGAAAATATTCGTTGCAATCCAGGATATAACACTCACGAGCGTTCCCCCTCGTTACTTTTTATAGAGCTTCCTGAAGCTTTTCCTTGATTTCGTTCAGGTCGAAGTAATTGTTGACGATGACAATCGTAGCGGAATGGCCCGGCAGACTTTGCGCCAATTCGTTGCTGGTCACGATAAAATCAGCAGACATCCCTGAAGCCGTTGAGACATCCGTATGCTCGACGTCCGCTTGAACACCGAGATCTTTCAGCACATTCTCCACGTTCATTCGCAGAATCAAACTCGTGCCTTGTCCTAGTCCGCACACACATATGATTTTCATTTCGATTACCTCCTGTAATTTAGGTTTGATACGGATATCCATGACGGATTACTTCAATAAATTCTCAAGCTCCTCCGCGCTTTTGGCGCTGCGGATCGCTTCGATATTCGCCGGATCGGTCAGGAGCGAGGATAAGGTGCGCAGCAGCTTGATATGGTCAGAGCTTGACGATGATCCTAGCGCGAAGACCAGATCCACCGGGTCATTGTCGGCATGGCCGAACTTGACCGGCTCCTTCAATCGGGCAAAAGCGACCGCAGCTTCATGGACGCCGCTCTCCGCTTTGGCATGGGGAAGCGCAATATGCGGGGCGATCACGATGTAAGGCCCCTTCTCTCGGTAGGCCGCCAACATGGCTTCCACATAGGATGCCTCCGCCGCGCCGCTGTCCACCAGCAGCTGTCCGGCACCGCGGATGGCCTCCTCCGCATCCTTAACTTCGATATCGAGATTTACCAGGCTTTTATCAAACAAACGCATCTTGCTCCTCCTTCATGTCTCTTCATTCTTCTGAGGTCGTCGAATACTTGCGGATGAGCTGCAGCACATCCTCTTTGCTGTCCGCTTGTCCCATCAAAATGCGGTTGCCGTCGTCTCTAAGCAGATGCGTTAGCTGCGACAATGCCTTCAGATGCGACTCGCCGTCCGCGCTCACCATGACGAACAGTCCGTGAACCAAATGCCTGGATTCATCGCTGAAGGGCACGCCGCTGCGGATGCTGATCAACGCCATCGCATGACGGAAGGCTCCATCCTCCGGCTTCGCATGGGCAATGGCGATTCCTGGTGCAGTGACGATGTACGGTCCGTACCGCTCGACGTTATCGATCATCGCCTGAACGTACTGCGTCTGGATACACCCTTCTTTCACCAGCGGATCGGCGGCTGTACGAATCGCGCTTCGCCAATCGGAAACGCTGTCGAGTATTTGTATTCGCGATGCAGGCAGCAGCTCCGCAAGCGTTGGTTTGTAGTCTGCGGGTGCGATGCTTTTCGCCGCCGTCAGATACCGCTGAATCTCTTCCAGCAGCAGCGCTTTGTCGGGAATCTCGACATGCTTTCCTACCAGATCGACGATGGCCTGCGCGGAAGGTCCGGGCAGCGGTCCGCCGTTCCCTTTAATGTAAGGGGTCAGCTGATTCAGCAAGTGAACCTTCTCGGTATCGTTCAGAACCGCCGGAACGGTAAATACGGGAACCTTGCTGCCATGAAGCGGGACTGTGGAAAAGACGAAATCAACGCTTCGTTCAAACGTCTCGTATTGCCGCAGCGACAGGATCGCAACCAAATCAACGGACGGGAGCAGCTGCTCGATCTGAACCTTGAGCAGCCGGGAAGCGGATATGCCGTTAACGCATACGATGACCGCTGTCTTCCGGGGCGACAATACGATGTCTTGACTGCGTATCCAGCCGCCGAAATGCATCGTCAGATATGAGATTTCATGCTCGCTCAGCGGACGGCCCAGCAGCCCTTCCAATGGCTGAGCCGATTGCTTCGTCAGCTCGAATATCTCCCGGTATTTCACCATGATCGTCTCCGCCAACGGATTATCTGCCGGGATCCCGTACTTTGCACGGTAATATAATGACTTCACATGAAGCACGAGCGGCTTCTCAAGCTCCGCCCGGTTGCGGAAATGAACGCAGCCCTGATGCTCAAAGGCCTCGATCATCCGTCGAACCGCTTCCCGGACCCGCCTCGCTTCCTGGCTGTCCGGTTCGACCTCGAGCTTGTTCACTTTGCCCGTCAGCAGCTGGATCGTAATATAACACACCTCATCTTCCGGCAAATCCGCTCCTGCCAATGACCCCAGGCGTCCCGCGATTTCCTGAGCCGCCCGGTATTGCGGGACCTGCAGCAGCGCCGATTTCTCCTCGTCATCCAGCTCGACTGGGTGCCCTTGGAGAAATCTGCTCGTGTACAGGATTAACCGGGACGCCAGATGGGCAATGGTCTCATCGGACAATTCCATACCGATCAAGCGTTCGCCGGATGCGATCATGTCATATACCGCGGACCACTGCTCTGTTTCCAGCATCATCGCAGATGCGCGGAACAGTTCCTCCGTCATCAGCTGCTCGATTCGAACTCGAATCCCTTCGGTGCTGACGGAGGGAAGCAAATCATTCAAAAAGGAGGATATCGCAGCTCTTACATCCTTCTCGTTCCCCTGCACGGTATAGCCCCGTTTGCGTTCATAAACGATCTGTAAGCAAAAACGTCTCAACTCGCTGCGAAGCTCCTTCAGCTCCGAATGGGCGGTGCCCCGGCTGACCTGCAGCAGCTCCTCCATATGATGCAGATACATCGGCTCGCTGCGGCTGATCAAGTGCAGGCCGAGCCATGCCTTGCGTTCCTCGCGGGAAAGATAGTAGTGGGTCGCCGGAACGTCTTTCATCCGTTTCGGCAGCTCCGACCGCGTTTTCTGAGGCAGCAGGTACCCGGTTTCCCGAACGTATGCGACCGGCGGCAGCTGCTGAAAGCGCAGCCATCCGTTGATTTTATCCATATCGTAATAAACCGTTCGTTTGGAGATGTTGAAGGTATCCATCATTTCCTGGATCGGAACGTAGTCGGCCGTTTTCTGCAGAAGCTCCAGGATCGACATGCTGCGTTCATCAAGAATGGTGACCCCTCCTTTCTTATTGCGGGTATCCCTGCTTGCAATGAATTATACGTTAGCAGCGAGGCATGACAACAGCGCAAACCTCGTACGGTTTCGTGTGCAAAATTATACGGATCCCCAAATTCGGCTTTTGGGAAGTCCAGCATAACATGCGTTAAGGCCGGCATCAAAAAAAGAACCTGCGGGATAAAATGCCTGCGAGGTCCTTTCGCTATTTATATTGGATTATTCCAGAAATTTACTAACTGGGAAATTGACGTTTTGAGTACCCGTAATCTCCATAAAATTATTGTCATAGGTTTCGATCTTTAATTGGATCAAGGCTTCTTGCAGGGTAATCGAGGCGATATGCTGCGTTTCTTGAACTGCATATTTCTCCTGCATATTTTCGCTATTCAACGAATAGACAAAAAGCTGCCTTGTGGAAGGAATGGTTCCATATTTATTGCCCGTGGAGATCAGCAGATGTGCGTCATCCAGCCAATACACTCTTTTCGGCGAAAGATCAGAAGGAAAGTCATCCGATGACAATATTTTGTTCGTATTGTTCCGGGTATGATCGTACAGCCAAATTTCGCCCGACAATTCGAATTCGAACGGAGCGATAAAAGCTAATTTGAGTCCATCCGGCGAAACCATCGGTTTGGATGGAAAAGCGCTGGCCAATATGATTTACCACATTATAAACGGGTACGGCTCGTCAGAGGTTACGAGAAGATGAGGTTTCGGTATCGAAAGTGCAAACAATGGCATGTAGCAATTCTCTCGCCGTCCTGAACAAGCCGCTGGTCGGCAATGTGATTGCTGTTCTGCATATGCCGAATAAGCCGGCGGTATCCGCCGGCTTTATTCATCTTTGATGGGATCTTCTTGTGTGGACGAAATCTTATTATTCTTTGCAGATCATCAGCTTGTTTCCATCCGGATCCTTGACTACGAACCAGTGGTCGTGCTCGATCTCCGTTACGATTTCTGCGCCCAGCTCCTTCATGTACGTATAAGCTCCTTGCAAGTCTTGCGTCAGGAGCATGAAGGCAGGCGTCTCGATATGCGGCGCTCCCTCTTCCCGACCGCCACTCCACATTGGCATCGTATCCAGGATAATCCCGGTCCCCTCCATCGGCAGCGGACATAAATGACCGTTCAGGATCGAACATTCCTCTTCATTTAATCCAAGCATGCGGCAGTACCAGGCACGGGATCGTTCGATATCGCGGACCGGCACGAAAATGCTCCCTACTTTATTCATGATCGGGCTGGCGGATGACAGTCCATCCGCTTCTTTCCGAGATCCGTTCATACTAGTTCCTCCGTTCAGCAATTTCATCACTCGAGGTGCCTTGAAGGGGCGGTATCCTTCGGGCATTTCCTGTTCTTTTCTCCTCAGCGGATTCATAGTCGTCTCTCCTTATCCATGTGATCGGGTTATCGGCACGCAGCAGAACGCATACGATCGGAAGCGAGAACTAGAGAGCTGCGTAGATCCGTTCGATTGAGGCAGATAACGAATGAGCCAAGATCGGCCAGCGTCTGGACTATAGTCTGCCGAGGCCTCCAACCAGCGATTCAAGACCGCCAGCACACCAGTCATCGTACCGCCCGCCTCTGAAGCCAAGCATGCGTATAAGCCCCCATCAAGCCGGGTAAGCCTACCGTTATCCGCTGGTGATCGCCTGTATCCTTGCGGGAGAGCTATGAAGACTTCGCAAGCGGATGGTTCATCATCTGTCGTAGCTTTCCGCCAGCTCATAAACACTGCGAAGCCGTCATCCCCGTCCCATCCGCTGCTCTTCAACCACTCGATCGCAGCCTGGTCGGCACGTATTATCGACCCGGACCCTTCGGCCCGAAACGCCAAGACGTCGACCGGCTTGAGCTCAACGATTTCTATGGGTTGTGTCTTCCGGCTGCGTACCACCGGGAGATAAAGATGCACCTGCATGATCTGATCTCCCTTGAACACAAATTGTTCAAAAAGCCGGTCCGAGGCTGGTTCGAACCGGCTCCCCGGAAGCCAGCCGGAATAGAGCCTGTTCCAGTCCTCGACAATCTGCTCAGCCGACAAAGCACGGGCTCTGCAGCTGGCAAACACCCCACCCTGAAGATCAACGGGCTTTAGCTCCGGATGAACGATGCCTCCCGGACCGAACGGGATATCAGGAGCAAGCAGCTGATACCCAAACAAAGGCCTCCCCTCGTCAAGATCGACGTTCCAGCCGAATACACTCATGTCACAAAGCTCCTGTCCCCTTGCGGCCAAGCATGCGCGAAAACGTTTCAGGGCATCTTCTTCCAGTCCATCCTCTCGCTCCGAAACATGCAAGTATCCGATTCCTTTCCGCGGCGGTAGCCGGACAATTCGGATATCCGAATGCGCATGCTGGCCGAACACCTGCTTCTCATGGGAGGTGCCGCTATCTTCGAGCGGGAGGCGTTCGAAGCTGAAGAAGGATTCCGCGTCCCGATATTCGGTCGGTGTCAGTCCCGTGTATCGCTTGAATGCCTTCAAGAAAGCTCGATAGGTCTCGAAACCGCATCGGATTGCGATATCCATTGCCCCCAAGTCGGTTGTACGCAGCAAGCCGGCAGCCTCGCTGGTTCTGCGTTTGCGTATGTATTCTTTGACCGGATGGCCGGTCAAGCTGTAGAACACCCGGTACAGGTGGGCTACCGAGACCCCAGCCGTCTTGGCGATATCGGACAGATCCAGGGGCTCGTCAAGAAACTCCTCCATATAATCCATGGCTCGCCTGACAATGTTGCTTGTATGCATGCTGCTTATCTCCCCGCTTGCAACGTTGATAATCATGATCTTTTGAAACTATGATAGCAAACTTAGCTGCGATGCGACTGAACAATTTTCTCATTTTTAGAATCTCTTCGGGAAAGGAAATGCGGAGCTGGTATTGAAAATGCATAAGATGATTGCGAATAGATAAGGGTCCCCACCGATGAAAAAACGGCACGAGATTTTATTCAAACAGTTAGAGAGCTGTCGCAGCACGGTTATGGACGCACTGAGGGATGTTACGGATGAGGAAGCCGATCTAGTCCCTTCGGGTTTCAATAACAATATACGGTGGAATGCAGGCCATATCTTTCTCGATCAATACCTGTGGATCCAGGTGCTCACTAAAGAAAAAATGGATCCGCATGAAATAAAATGCGCAACCGAGGCTTCCGATTCGCCTATTTCGGACGAATGAATACACTATAGGATCATCGTTCACGAAAGGTGGTCCCTAGGGATGAATAACATGGAAGATGCAATTCTATTTACGGCAGCTTCTGGGAGCACGGCTTACGACATCTGGATGTACCGGCTTGCAGACGGCCGCATATTCAGGCTGACCGAGAATCTGGGCGAAGCGCATTCCATTCCATACTGGTCGCCGGACACCCGCTTTGTATCCTTCATCGGCCGTAACGGTATTGTGTTTGTGTTGGATATGCAGGACGGCAACCTGGCCCGCATCGATCAGATCGAGCCCTATACGCTGCTGAGCTGGTCGCCGGACAGCAGGTATTTGACCTACGTAAAGGGCAGCCGGATCGTCATCTACGACATTCGCTTACATGTCAGCACTGCGATCGTTCACGAGGGGGCCGCCGATGTCCAGTGGTTTCCTTCCGGGGAAGCGCTCCTCTATGCCGCCCCGGATGAAATGGGAAACGTGCAGCTATTCCGAACCGACATAGCTGGCACAGACAGGGTTCAATTAACGCAGAATACCGAAGGTCCGCTTCACGACGTCAGGATTTCCCCTGACGGGCAGTTTGCGCTCTATACATCGCCGGGAGTCAGCATATCCTTGATATCGGTTGTCAACCTGGCAACGGGCGAGCGCCGTCAGCTCGAAGGCGGTCCGCAGGCCAAAAACTATTATCCCGCATGGTCGCCGGACTCCTCTCTAATCTCGTATAGTGCGACGGATTTGATTCAGAATCAGTATATTTCTTACATCCAGACCGATGCTCGGAATGGGGGGCAGCAGCGAACTCTGGCGATCTCAAGCTGCTTCGCAACGCCGGTAAGCTGGTCGCCGGACGGCAGTCGCATCGCTTATTTATCGGGCTGCGGCGAACAAGAGCCTGCATCTCAAATTTGGATCGTGGATACAGCAGCCTCCTTACCACCTGTTAAAATCGTTGATGCAGGACGAATTACGGCTTTAGCGTGGTCACCGCCAAGACCGGCTATCCATCCGTACCGCTTATATCGCAATTCAGCGTACAACGTATCATTCTACTACCCAATGAATTGGGTGCGGGTGACCGATGAGCGATACGAAGGCCCGGACGGTTTTTTCCAAATATCCGCCATCATGTCCGAAGCGGACATCCACGAAGTGTGCAGATCGGAGGCATTTCATCCCTTAAGACCCTATGGCAGCAATCCGAGGATCATCCCGGCCGTCATTCAGTCTCAAGCTGCCTGCTATATATTCCCTTCCGCAGATCAGCCCGCCGAAATGGGGAACCAGTCCGCACTGATCGTTAAATATCCGGAGCCGGTTGTTATTCAAGGCAGCTCTTATCCTTATTTTATTTTATGGGCGGATCGAGGCCACATCCTTCAGCTCAGCCGGACGCTCAAGTTCATTCGTTAAATAAAAAACTCCCTAGTTCTACTTACCGATTCTCCTTCCCAGAGGGGTTGGCAATCCGTCGATGGTATGCATGTTTTTCTCCTGCCAATAACTCGCGAGCCCCTCTTCCCCTTTATGCTCCGCCCATCGCTGGAGTGTGTCCCGTTCCTTCTCATAAGTCATGAAAGGCACGGCATAACCGCATGAAGTCTGTACCTTGTGCACGTCAACGACAATAATTTGCCTCGCGCCGGCAATTGGCTCGAAGCGGCTGTACAGCTCTTCCCATCGCTCGTCTCCAGGCAGCAGAACCGTTCCGGTCCCATAGAGGCGCAAAATGTTAGGAGGGCCTTCAAACGCGCAGAACATAACCGTAATCCGGCCATTCTCCACAATATGAGCGCTTGTCTCATTCCCGCTCCCGGTCAGATCCAGGTATGCAACTTGATTCTCGGACAGGATGCGAAAGGTATCATACCCCTTCGGCGACAGATTCACATGCCCATCAGGCGACGATGCCGCAGTCCCGACAAAAAACAGATGCTGTTTCCGGATAAACGCCATATGCTCCGGGAGCATGGACGGAAATTGTTTCCCCATTTCAATAGGCCTCCTCTTATAGATTGGCATCACGCCCAAAGCCGCCCTGCCACCCATACTAATAAAATACGGCAGTGTATACAGGCATGTTCAGCCCTTATCGCTGCGGCAATGTTTACGCTATAGAGCGTACTTCGAATAAATTATGTACATTGTACTCGATGAAGGAAGACAAATAAACCATATTTTGGCCCCCGAGGAATAGCGATCCAATGTCCTGTCAGATGGAACAGGAAGAAAGCCTGCTTTCGCAGGCTTTCCATGAAAATCGCGCCGGCAACCGGTTAACAGCATGCCAACGCACCGCGATGGTGTTTTTTTCAAGCCCCTGCCTTGCATGCCTTAACTGATCCTCAAACGCGCAGCTGCATTTCATATAAATGGGCGTATCGCCCTTTCTTCCCGATCAGCTCTTCGTGCGTTCCCTGCTCCTCAATTCCGTCATCGGATAGGACGATAATCCGCTGCGCGTTGCGGACGGTCGACAGACGATGGGCAATGACGATTGTTGTCCGGTTCTCGCTCAGCTGTTCCAGCGATTGCTGGACTGCCCGCTCGCTCTCGTTATCCAATGAGCTTGTCGCTTCGTCGAAAATGATAATCGGCGGATTCTTCAAAAACACACGCGCAATGCTGAGCCGCTGCTTCTGTCCGCCCGACAATTTGACGCCGCGTTGACCGATATCCGTGTCATACCCGCCGGGCAATGCCATGATGAAATCATGGGCATTCGCCCTTTTTGCCGCCTCCACGATCTCCTCCATGCTTGCCTCCATGTTCCCATACCGAATATTGTCTGCAACCGTTCCGGAGAACAAATATACATCCTGTTGAACGATGCCAATGCTTCTCCGAAGCGAGCGCAGCGTAACATCGCGGATGGGGATGCCGTCAATGAGAATGCTGCCTTCGCTCGTTTCATAGAATCTTGGGATCAAGGAGCAGAAGGTGGTTTTGCCGACCCCGGACGGCCCGACAAGGGCAATATACTCCCCGGGTTTGATGTGGAGCGACACATGTTTAAGGACCTCGCCGTAATCCTCCTTATACTTAAAGCTTACATTCCGGAATTCCACGCTGCCGCGCACATGGGCCAGTTCAATGGCATCAGGGGCGTCCACGATGTCCGGCTCGACCTCCAGAATCTCCATAAACCGGTCGAATCCGGTGATGCCCTCCTGGTATAACCTCGCAAAATTTACCAGCCGCTGTATCGGTTCAATCAGGATGCCGATGCACAGGAAAAAGGTCAGCAGGTCCGCAAGCTCAAGCGAAGCATCCACGATCGCCGCACCGCCGAAGACGATCACTGCAATGGTGATCAGCTGCGTAAACCCGACCAAGCCTTCATGAAAATAAGTCTCGCTCTTATACCCTTCTCTCCTGCTGTCGACAAAGCGGCGGTTCTCGTATTCGAACTTCTCCTTCTCCACCTGCTCGTTCGAAAACGACTTCACGACCCGGATGCCGGACAAGGAATCCTCTACTTGGGCATTGATGTCCCCGATCCGGTCCTTGCTGACCCGGAGCGCCTTGTTCATTCTCTTATTGAAATAGAACGCGAACACGGCCATCACCGGAAAGAACATAAAAACGATGAATGTAAGCTTTACGTCAATATACATCAAAATGATGAAGGCACCGGTAAATTTCAGCACGGATATCGCCAGGTCCTCCGGACCGTGATGATACAATTCGGTCAGTGAAAGGATGTCATTGGTGGCACGGGTCATCAGCTGCCCGGTTTTATGCTCGTCGTAAAAGCTGAACGAAAGCTTCTGGAAATGGTCAAACAATTCACTTCTCATGTCCCGTTCCATGTAAGCGCCCATCATATGCCCTTTATAGGAGATGAACATATCGCACAGGGTGTGGATGATCACCATACCCAGCATGACCACCCCCATCAAGTAGATCTGACTGAGCGCATCCGGCCTTTGTTCCTCCAGGACATTGATCGTAATATACCTTACGCATAACGGCAGCAGGAGCGTAATGGCCGATACGATGAATGCGCAGGCCAAATCAGCCGCGAGCAGCCCGATATACGGCTTGTAATACGACAAGAATTTTCTCGTTCGGGAATTCAAATAGGATCTCCTCCGCGTTGGAGGGTTAGATTGTCATACCCCTCCTGCTTTTTTTGATGGTGGCGTATCCTGTTCTTCTCATTTTCAACACCCTTCCTGTTTATGGTTATTAACATCATACGCCGAATTTGGCCGACGCATATATGTAACAAATATTTATATTTGAATAATCCCGTGATTCAAGGGAACGTCCCTATCTTTCAACCGATCGATTCTTTTAGCTTCGGACATATTCTATAAAAAATTTCTTGACTTCCCGCTTCGAATTTTATATCTTTATATCACGGCTTAGCTGATCCAAATGTTTGCTAAGCATGAACGTGATTAAAGGGGAGTAGCTGCTACAACAAAGTCGTCAGTTCGAGATTATTCTCCGGCTTTGTTGGCAACGATTCGTTGTTAGCGAGACCTTTACCACACAGACACTGTGGTGAAGGTCTCTTTTTGTGTGTTTGAGACCTTCACCTGCGGTGAAGGTTTTTTTTATGCTCGTCAATAAGTCTTAGGAGGATGTGGAATGGAGCTATTATTAGAGTACGGATGGGTGCTGCTTGTGCTCGTTGCGCTCGAAGGACTGCTGGCGGCGGATAACGCGCTGGTCCTGGCGATCATGGTCAAGCATCTGCCTGAAGCTCAGCGCAAAAAGGCGCTCTTTTACGGCTTGCTCGGTGCGTTTGTGTTCCGTCTCGGATCGCTGTTTGTCATCTCGTTCTTGGTGGACGTATGGCAGGTACAGGCAATCGGTGCCCTCTACCTTCTGTACATTTCGATCAATCACACCCTGAAGCACTTCATTAAAGGCAAGAAGCCAACCGAGGACGCGGAACCGAAGCCGGAGAAACCGAAGAAACAATCCGGCTTCTGGATGACCGTATTCAAGGTCGAGGTAGCCGACATTGCCTTTGCCGTGGACTCGATTCTCGCAGCGGTTGCCCTTGCGGTCGCGCTTCCGCCGAGCGGCATCCCGAATATCGGAGGCCTGGATGGAGGACAATTCATCGTTATCTTCCTTGGCGGATTCATCGGTCTGATCATTATGCGTTTTGCAGCGTCCTATTTCGTTAAGCTGCTGCAGCAGCGCCCTGGACTTGAAGTTGCGGCGTTTATTATTGTCGGTTGGGTCGGTATCAAGCTCGCCGTGATTACCTTGGCGCATCCGGATGTTGCAATCATTAATCATCATTTCCCTGAGAATCCGATCTGGAAAGCGATCTTCTATGTCGTTCTTGTCCTGATTGCGCTCATTGGGTGGTTCACCTCCTCGAAGCGGGAAGTCAGCAGTGACCAGAATGCCGTTAAAGAAGTGGAAGAGCAGCAGCCGGGAAATTCCTTCTGATCATTCAAGCTCCATACAGCAAATTAATAATGAAACGGCCTGTCATCCGGAATAGAACCGGTTGTTGACAGGCCGTTTTTATATGACAGTATACAGGCAGTCCCCTTTACGCGGCAAAGCCATGCCAGCCTACTTGTTTACGGGGCTCGCTTCCCGTTTAATACATTAGCAAATTCGATTCCTTCATCCCAAGCTTAGGAGGCTTTAGCCATGGACATGTTTATAGATTTGAGTATGAAACTGGTGATCAGCTTCTTCGGGTTATGGGTCATCACGTTCATTACAGGACGGAAAACGCTCAGTCAGCTAACGCCGCTTGATTTCCTGTCTTCCTTAATATTAAGCGAAATCGTAGGCAACACCTTGTACGACGACGGCGTTCACATTACGCACTTGTTATTCGCGCTGACGCTATGGACCTCGCTTTCCTACCTCTTCGAGAAGGCAACGACGCATTTCGTAAAGTTCGGTTATTTAACGGAAGGCCGGGCCGTTCTGCTCATCGACAATGGGAGACTGAACCAGAAGTGGCTCGACAAATACGATATTGAATACAAGCAGCTATTATCCATGCTTCGGCGGCAAAACATTTTCTCGCTCCAGGAGGTTAAATTTGCGATTCTGGAAACGGACGGCTCGTTGTCTGTCATGAAGAAGCCTGAATTCGAGCCTCCTTCCGCCAAGGACCTAGGCGTTTCGTCCGGGCCTGACGCCTTCACCGTAACGGTGATCGATAAAGGTAAGATCCTGGAGGAATCCATGCTGGGCCGGAGGATCGATCCCGAGCTCGTGAAGAGAAAAGCACGGGAACAAGGCTTCGAGCGCATGGATGACATCGCCTACGCCGAGTACGGCGATGACGGAGAACTCCGCATCTACTCCAAGCATGAAGTCCGGAATGGACGCCGTGACGGGTGATAAACGTAAAAAAGCCGATCCCTTGGGATCAGGCTTTTTGTTACGGAATCTTAGAAAAAGTCCATCAGCAATGTCTGCCGAACAGGAACAACCGAATCCAGCTCTGCCGCCTTTTGCGTTTCCCCTTGAATGCGGCCGGCTTTGTGCAGGGTTTGCACCCTCTTATATCCCGTTAGAATAGCGCTTAACGCCTGAATGTCCAGGGTCAGGTCAGCTTCCGCACCTTCCTTCGTCTCCAGCAATTCTGCCTCTCCCCTGCCATCGATATTGACGGATAAGCGCCACACCCCGTCGTTCCAAGGAGCGGCGGCATCCTGCACCTTGAGCGTAATTCCAACCTCCACATCCCTCATAAACGGATACTCCTCCAGAAGTGATTTCAGATCGACGATCCGTGCCATGAAATATGGGACCGTCTCTTGCGATACCCGCGGGTCCGGAAGCAGGAATGGCAGCTCGTCGTCTACAGGAACCATCTTGAGGCTTACTTGCTCAATGCGCGAATCATGATTGGCGAAGAAGGTCCACAGGGCGCTGCGGGCTTCTTCATTCAGAAAGACAAACTCATCGCATGTCAGCTCCTTGTCCTTAAGCTGGTACAATGCATAGCCCTGAGGCTCCCCGTCAGCCGAATAATAGATCACATTGTGCCCGTCATCATCCAGAACGGATTGCTTCCACCACTCTTCAGTCCGAAGCAGCGTCCCGTTATACCCGCTTGCAAATGAGCGATAGACGGAATCAAGTGCCGGCAGATCCGCCGCATCGCGAACGATCCGTCCCGGCGACTCGGTCTTAGGCGGAAATTTATGTACAGGGATGACGTATTTCTTATACTCCGCATACAGCTCCCACCCAAATTTGCGATAAAAGGGGATGGAGAACGGATGCAGGAAGGAGACCGTCTGACCCGCGTTCTTCATTTCGTTCAAAGCATGCTTCAGAAGCCTTGAAACATGGCCCTGCCTGCGGTTCTCCGGCCATGTCGCAACTCCTGCGATGCCGCCCATGTCAAAAGCCTTGCCATGAAGATATGTTCGCAGCGGCAGAATGGTCAGCTTCGCCTGCAGGTCCGCCCCATCGAAAATTCCCCAGGTCTGCTCGGGTTTGAAGCGGCTTTTCCGCTCTTCTTTCTCCTCGGGTGTCAATGTGTATTGAAATGCATATTCACCTAATGATGTGCTGGCTTCGAACTCGTCCGTTTTCAACTGTCTGATCATCATGTTATCCACCTCGCAATTTCTGGTATGCGCCTCCCAAGGGTATCGACAAGATAAAGATCTTATCATAAGGGACAGCGGGTCCGATTACTCTACTATAGCATTTACATGGCAACGAGCTACAGACACAAACTCTCTTGATTTAAGGATAATTAACAAACTTTTTGTTAGCTACTTGACATTAATAACCGACTGAGTTTATGATTATCTCATGCAACCAGGACACCAACAAAGATAAAATACAATTTCAATAATCAGGAGGGAATTACAGTGTCGAAATTGAACATCGGTATTATTTTGGGCAGCACACGTCAAGGCCGCTTGAGCCCACAGGTAGGCGAATGGGTGAAGAGCATCGCCGATCAACGCGGGGACGCGAATTATGAGATCGTAGACATCGCTGACTACAAGCTTCCGCTGTTGGGTGAGGCCGATGCGTCCGAGCAGGCAGCCGCATGGAATGCAAAGCTTGCCAGCCTCGACGGATTCGTATTCATCGTGCAAGAGTATAACCACAGTATTACAGGCGCGCTGAAAAACGCCCTCGATTACGCACGCGAAGCTTGGAATAACAAAGCTGCGGGGATCGTAAGCTACGGCTCCGTCGGCGGTGCGCGCGCTGCCGAGCATCTGCGCGGCATTTTGGGCGAATTGTCCGTTGCGGACGTTCGCATTCACGCTGCGCTGTCCTTGTTCACGGATTTCGAGAACGGAACGGTGTTTAAGCCGGCCGACCTTCATCTTACGAACGTGAACGGCATGCTGGACCAAGTGCTCGCATGGAGCGGTGCTTTGAAAACCCTGCGTCAATAATCGTTATAAGGGACTGCTGCGACATCATGGTGATGATGGCGTGCAGTCCTTTTTTATTTTTCCGGCTTACATAAGGAAATAAATAGCTGCAGCGAAGCTCATCTCAAACGGAATTAACGGCCCTCAACATCGATCCCGAAGGTTGCCTTGAAGCCCTTCTTCCCCTTCTCCGTGACGCGCACGGCCCGTGTTTTTGGCAAACGTTCGATCCATTTCAATTCGAGCAGCTTCTCAAGCAAAACGCTTCCCAGCGATCCCGCCAGATGATGGCGTCTTTCGCTCCAATCCAGGCATTTATGCGAGAAGGAACGGCGCTTCGCTCTCGCCCGGTCCAGATCCAAGCGGAAATCCCTAAAGAAGGCTTCCCCTGCAGCGGTTACCTCAAATTGCTTATGGTTTTCGTCAAGAACTCCCATCTCCAATAAGGAAGTCGTCAGCTGGATTCCCAGCTTCCCCGCTAAATGATCGTAACAGGTCCTTGCGGAACGAATCGCCCGGTCTTCGTCAGCTTGCCTGAGCGATTTGATTTCCACCGGGGGCGCGATTGACAATAAGGACTCCAGCATCCGTGCGACCTCCGGGTCCCGGATGCCATAATATCGATGCCTCCCCTGCTGTTCAACGCTGACGATGCCCGCATCCGTCATTTTAGACAGATGGAAGCTCGCCGTTTGCGGTTTGATTCCCGCCATATAAGCCAGCTCGCTTGCAGGGTGAAAGCGGCCGTCGAGCATCGCGGTGAGCATGGCCGCACGCGACCCCTCGCTAACAAGCGATGCAACGATCGCCAGATTGGCGTTTGCCTGTGCCTTCATTTCATTTCTCCTCCCATGTCATCCATATTTCGATGATAATCGAAACATCTCTGGACTACAATGATTCTGGAAGAACGAAATGAATCAGGAGGAGAAACCATGCACACATCTGCAGAAAAACCGCTTATCAAGACCATTCATCCAAGCATCCTCTACTATGGTACACCCGTTATTCTTCTAACAACATTGAATGAGGACGATAGCATGAACATTTCACCTTTGTCTTCATCATGGGCGCTAGGACACTCCATCGTGCTAGGCATCGGGCTTGGGGGAAAAGCGATCGAGAACCTTAAGAATTGCCCGGAATGCGTGATTAACGTACCGGATCCTTCACTATGGGAGCAGGTTGAGAAGCTCGCCCCATACACCGGTAAAGATCCCGTACCGGACTTCAAGCTTCGAAACGGATTCCGGCACGAAAAAGATAAGTATGGCATCGCCGGGTTGACCCCAGTCCCCTCCCTGTCGGTCACGCCTGCACGTATTCAGGAATGTCCGATACAAATTGAGGCCCGCGTCAGCAACATCCACAGCCCTGCAAATGCTTCCTTTTTTGCCATTGTGGAAACGGAAGCAATCCATGTGCACGCCCACGAAGATATCGTACGTGACGAGAACCACATTGATCCAAACCAATGGAGTCCGCTCATTTATAATTTTCGGCACTATTTTGGGCTTGGCGATCGGCTTGGAAAGACGTTTCGTGCGGAGACCTAAAGCGGAAGATCTACCGATGGCCGTCCTTCCGAAGCGAGGTCCCCATCCTATATGCAGCGTTCTACTTGTAGAGATCCTCTAATCAAATATGAGCGAGCCCGCTCCTGACTAGGATGCGGGCTGGTTTATATTCTTCGATGACAGGCCTTATAGTCCAAAAGGCCCGTTATGTATCAATCATACGATATTAACGAATATACGCCCCATAATCCAAAATAACCTTTCCCTTGTCATCCGGCGAAGCAAAGCGCTGCGGGTGATACTTCTCGAAGAACCACGGATTTTCTTTAAGCTTCCAGCCTAGCTCGGCCAATTGGTCCATGCATTGATTGTGGGGGCCAATGCCGTACAGCTCCCCGCTATCATCAGATCCGTGCAGCCAGCAGATGCCTACGTCACTCTCCGCAATATCGGCATGCGCATAACCTTCCGGAACTTCGGTCTCAGAGGGAAACAGCATGCCAATCCAATATTCAAACTGTCCTCCCTCCATTCGCATCATTCCGTAAGAAGCCCCTTCCGACTCCGGCAGGGGACCAAGGTTAACAAGCTCATCGAACCAACTGCTCGCGATCCATCCCCCCCACTTCTCCCCAAAGCTGCCTACAGCATCGCGGTCCTGATCTGTATATCGTTTGCCGATCAGCCGCAGCGCCGGCAAATGCTCCTGATAAACCTTAATGACTTCAGCCGCCATCTCTCCTAACAACCTCCTAATTTAGAATGGTCTCCCAATCCTTTATTTTTCGATGAAGCCATCTCCAATTCCTGCAATAGACATCCAACTTATACATTTTTGAACAGAGAAATCTCGCGGAATCAGGCAATCGGTTACTGGCGATCAAGTCCATGATTTATTCAAACAGCAGCTCGGCGGGTATTAAGGTAGTATTCGTTCACCAGCAATGATCGCTTCCCAATTTAAATCAGCAGGAGGTTTCATATGGAAACATCAAGACCGATTCCAAAAGAAGAAGGCATAGACAACAGCTTGAGCGTGCTCCGCGAAGGCTATCTCTACGTGACCAACCGGGCCATCGGCTTTCAATCCGACATTTTTGAAACACGGCTCTTAGGCGAACGCGCCATCTGTATGCGAGGCGAAGAGGCGGCCAAGCTTTTTTACGACGGGGAGAAATTTCAGCGGCATGGCGCGGCACCGAAGCGTGTGCTGAAGACCTTGTTCGGTGAAAACGGCGTGCAAACCCTTGACGGTGAGGAGCATCGGCACCGGAAAGCGATGTTTATGTCTATCATGAACCGTGATGGCCTTCTGGCTATGCGCGAGATCACTCGAAAGCAGTGGATGCTCGCTGTCGAACGCTTTGAGGAGCTGGAGCAGATTGTTATCTACGATGAAGCCAAGGAGCTTCTTTGCCGTGCTGCCTGTGAATGGGCCGGCATCCCCATTTCCGGGGAGGAGGTGAAGGAGAAGACGGAATGGCTCGGTGCCATGATTGAGTCCGCGGCTGCAATCGGCATCAAGCATCGGCGTGGAAGAATGGCCCGCTCGAAGGCAGAGCAGTGGCTGGAGGGCTTGGTGCTGGACGTGCGCGAAGGCCGAATGCATCCGGCGAACGGAACGGCCCTCTCCGTTTTTTCCAAGCATCGGGATCTGGCCGGTAATAGACTCGACCCGAAGGTCGCAGCGGTCGAAATCCTGAATATCCTGCGTCCGATCGTAGCCGTTGCAGTCTACGTCTGCTTTACAGCACTTGCTGTCATTCAGCAGCCGGAGGAGCGCGAGAAGCTGATGACCTCTGAGGAAGGCAAGCTTCAGCGTTTTGTTCAAGAGGTTCGAAGATTCTATCCGTTCTTCCCCTTTGTCCCCGCCCGCGCAATCCGGGATTTTACGTGGAAGGGTTATGAATTTAACAAAGGTGTGCTGACGATCCTTGACCTGTACGGAACGAATCATCATCCAAAGCTATGGGACCAGCCCGAGCTGTTCAATCCCGATCGGTTCAAGGATTGGAACGGAAGCCCGTTCAGCTTTATTCCCCAAGGTGGTGGAGATCATGATGCCGGTCACCGCTGCGCCGGTGAATGGATTACGCTCGAGATCATGAAGGAAAGCGCGGATGTTCTGGCTAACTGGATTCGGTATGAAGTGCCTTTGCAGGACCTCAGCTTCCGTTTTCATGACATGCCGTCCCTGCCGCACAGCCGCATCATCATCCGCAACGTGAAGCGTTTAAATTCGTAATCAAGAGTCTGGACGAATAATCCTCCCAATCCGTATCCATGGTACGAAGCGCTGCACGATGTCGGAGTTGTTTAGGACAAATAACTCTTGTACAACCTCCTTTGAACATGTCACAATAACAAGAGAGACTTTTGCCACAGCAACTAAACCTACAATAGAATCGGAGGGTCTTGATTTGAAAACGATTAAACTTGGAAGCAGTTCGCTTGAAGTACCTGTCGTAGCCGTCGGCGGTATGCGAATAAATTCGCTGGATAAAGCGGAGGCCGAGCGTTTCGTTCAAACGGCGCTTGAGGAAGGGGCCAACTTTTTCGACCATGCCGACATTTACGGCGGCGGAGCCTGCGAGGAAATCTTCTCCGAAGCTATACATATGAGTGCGAGCGTCCGCGAGCAGATCATTCTGCAGTCGAAATGCGGGATTCGTCAAGGGATGTTCGACTTTTCGAAAGAGCATATTCTGAATTCGGTTGACGGCATTTTGAAAAGACTGAACACCGAATACCTCGATGTGCTGCTCCTGCACCGTCCGGATGCCCTTGTTGAGCCGGAAGAGGTTGCCGAAGCATTTGATCAGCTTGAGCGCTCGGGCAAAGTAAGACACTTCGGTGTATCCAATCAAAACCCGATGCAGATTCAGCTGCTGAAAAAAGCCGTGAAGCAGCCGATCGTGGCTAACCAGCTTCAGCTCAGCATCACGAATGCCACCATGATTTCAAGCGGAATCAATGTGAATATGGAGAATGAATCCGCCGTCAACCGCGACGGCAGCGTGCTGGACTTCTGCAGGCTGCATGATATTACGATTCAGCCATGGTCCCCATTCCAATACGGATTTTTCGAAGGGGTATTCTTGGGAAGCGACAAGTTCCCTGAGCTGAACCGGCAGATCGATGAGATCGCAGAAAAATATGGCGTAAGCAATACAACCATCGCCATTGCCTGGCTGCTTCGCCACCCTGCCCGCATGCAGCCCGTGATCGGCACAATGAATATCGATCGCTTAAAGGACTGCATCAAGGCGAGCGATATCGTGCTGACGCGTGAGGAATGGTATGCGATCTACCGCGCGGCAGGCAATATTCTTCCATAAGCGCTAGCAGAACATAATTACGGTCAGAGCATAAACACTGTAGAACATTAGCACTGATAGCTCATAATTACAGTCAGAGCATAAGCACTGCAGTACATTAGCACTGTCAGTTCATAATTACGGTCAGAGCGCAAGCACTGCCGAATCATAAACTCTGTCAGCGTAAAAACAGCCTCCGGACCAAGCAGACCGGAGGCTGTTTTATTCCTATGAAACCCGTTGCCGGATTAAGCGCTTTTGCTTGATTGCGCTGCCGTTTTACCCAGCTTGATCGATCCCAGGCAGACTGGGATCAATACCAGCGATAGCAAGCCTCCGGCCAGGGACAGCGTGCTGTAGCTCGTGCTGGCTGCGACCACGCCGGACAACGCGCCGCCCGAAGCGCCGGCAAGGGCAATCAACACATCAATCGTTCCCTGCGTCTTAGCCCGGGTAGTTGGATGCGTAGCGTCAACGATCATCGCCGTTCCGCTGATCAAGCCCAGGTTCCAGCCTACGCCAAGCAAGGCGAGGGCAAGGATGAGCAGCACAAGCGAATCGGCCGGCGCGAACGCTGCCAAGATCCCGGAGATCAACAGGACCATGCCGGATGCGATGGACATGGCAAGCCGTCCCACTTTATCCACGAGATAACCGGTAATGAGCGACGGGAGATACATGGCCCCGATATGGATGCCGATCACTAAGCCGACAGCACCTAGTCCGTGACCGTGATGCTTCATGTGGACCGGCGTCATGGTCATGATGGAGATCATCACCACTTGAGTCAATATCATCACGGCTGTCCCGACCACGAGCCCCCGTTTGTTCCCGTCCCCAGTTGTTGAATCCGAAGATGGCCCAGCGCTGGTACGGTTCGCTTGAGCGATCGCTTGCGCTATAGCGTAAGGATCGGGACGAAGCAACACCAGCAGCACCAGGCCAGCCAGTATGAATGCCGCAGCTGCTAGGATAAACGGTCCCGCTAAAGCGGGCACGCCGATCGACTCTGCGGCCCGGCCCATCACATTGACCAGATTGGGGCCGGCAACAGCGCCGAATGTCGTCGATACCATTGCCACACTGACCGCCGATGCACGCTGTGAAGGCTTAGCCAGATCCGTCCCTGCATATCTCGCTTGCAAATTAGTGGCTGTGCCTACACCGTAGATCAGCAATGAAGCAAACAGCAGAATGATGTTCTGTAAGGACGCTGCAATAATGACCCCGATTGCTCCAATCCCGCCGGCAAGGAACCCTGTTGCGAGACCCGGCCCCCGCCCGAAACGCTGGCTAAGCCGTCCGACATACCAAGCACCTAGCGCGGAGCCTACCGTTATCAGTGCGGCTGGAATACCCGCAAAGCTAGCGGTTTTAAGCATTTCCTGGGCAAGCAGCGCTCCGACGGTTAAGCCTGCCGCTAGCCCCGCTCCGCCGAATATTTGCGACAGGATCACGATAATAAGCGTTCGCTTGTACAGCCGTTCTTGAAGAACGGGAGATTCTATGTACTTCTGAATCTTTGGAAGTGCTTGTTCTCTTCCAGAACGTTCCGGTAGTTTCGGCATGATCCGCTCCCCTTTCGTATGCTATTCCTCAGAATACCATAGATTTCTCTCCTCGCTACCCTGTTTTTTTCAAAAGATGTCCCCTGATGGAATCCGGCACGAAAAACAGCCTTCGGTGGTCGATGCACCCAAGGCTGTTTGGCTTTGTATGGGATCAAATTGTGTTCTTCGACCTTCCCCCGCCACCCCTGACAAATGCCGGCTGCCTGGGAGGCGTTCACAGCGAGCTGCCCCCTTTACGGTTAAAGAACCATCATGCTGATCCCTAAAAATTGCACGGAACCTATAATTTCGATAATGCCAACATTCATCGGCTTGATGACTTTTCCGGAAAACAGCCAGCTTCGGCAAAGCGGAAACAGAAACGCAGCAGCGAGCCAGGGTAAGCCGAGGATCAGAGGAACGGCCGGCGCAGCGACATGATACGCCCGCGAATAGACCGTATACCGCTTGTTCTTCCGTTCTCTGAAGACGGATTTCACGAAGAAAACGGTGCCGGCAAAATAGACCACATTCACCAGGGCTACAACCGCCAGCTCTTTACCGACAGTTCCGCCGCCAAGCATATAGGCAGCCGCACCGCCTGTGCAGAACAGCAGAATCGCGCATAGATCATTCAGAAGCGCACGCTCCTTGCGCCGTACGACATGCCATATGTTAACGGTGATCAATGCAAGCAGCACCGGGGCGAACCACAGCATCCACGGGGCATGCCAGATGACGGGAATGAGAAACACCGCTCCGGCTGCAGCGTACCCGATTCCCCAATACACCTCTGAGGTCTGTTTTTTCCTCTTGAGCGATTGTAACAATGGATACGAAGCGAAATACAGCAGCAGCCATGCCAAAAACAGCGGAACATGCAGAACGGTTGGCTTGGCCGCCGTCATTCCGATCATATAGGGGACGATGAGCATCGCCCATCCTCCGTGTTCCCGAGGTATCACGATCTTCGTTCGGTTCATCCTTCTCCCCTGCGCTTTCCAACTGATATTCGATCCTGACTCCAGGCAACAAATGTTTGAAGATACTTGCAGGTTTTCCCAAGGCTTTCGCTTCATCAAGGAATCACTGCCGCAGCGATGACGCTCCTGCCCCTACGTTGTCCGTGCCGTTGCTCGGCCCGCTGCCGCTTGTTCCGTAATGTCGCTGAATGTGCCTACATAATGAATAATATCTCCCGTTTCGTCCTTTACGGCATTGATCGTAAGCAGTTCAAGATACTCTTCCCCGTTCTTTCTGCGGTTCCAAATTTCACCCTGCCAGCTGCCCCGTTCTGCAATTTCCGTCCACATCTCGGTATAGAAGTCCTTAGATTGACGTCCGGATTTCAGGATGCTCGGATTTCTCCCGACCACCTCTTCCTCGGTATATCCCGTCAGCGCAGTGAATGCTGGATTGACCGCATGGATTTTTCCATTCGGATCCGTGACAAGAATGCCTTGGCCTGTCGAGTTAAACACCTTCGAGGAGACCGAAAGTTTGTCCTGAAAGTACATCCAGACGACGATGATAAAGCTGGCGAGGGCTACTTGAGATAAGGCCATGAATCCGATCGCATACTGACCCGTAACCGAATGGATGAACGACAGCATCAGCGGCGGAAAGAAACCGCCGAGACCGCCCATCATGGACACGATGCCGTTCACGATCCCGGCCTGCTTGTTGAAATACAGCGGAACCAGCTTGAAGATGATTCCGTTTCCCAGTCCCGCACCGACCGCAATCGTTAAACAACCGACGGTATATAAACCGATCGACGGAGAGAATGCCAAAAGGATCGCAGCGACCGTAAGTCCGATAAACACGCCCATCAGCAGGAACAGCGGTTTGAATTTGTCGGCAAGAAAGCCGCCGATCGGCCGCATCAATGTTGCAAGCAAAATGAATCCTGCAGTGCGGAGTCCCGCATCGACCTTGGCAAGCTCGAAATGCGTGACCAAGAAGTTCGGCAGGTAGACGGTAAATGCGACAAATGAACCGAAGGTAATAAAATAAAAGAGCGAGAAATACCACAGCTTGTCGTTCTTGTACACGCCCCGAATCTGTTCCATGATCGGTGTCCGAACCATGACTTCCTTGCGGTCTCCCAAGAACACGTTCAACCCCGCAAAGATTAGCAGCAGAACCAGATACAGTTGCACCGTTTTCGACCAGCCGATCTGCGTGGCAATCACCGGTGCGGCAAAAGTCGTTACGGCGGTGCCCAGGTTGCCCATGCCGTAAATGCCGTTCACCAGCCCAAGCTTTTCTTTGGCATAATATTTGGGAAGCGAGGTGACGCCGACGGAGAATACGGCGCCGCCGATGCCGAGGAACAGCCCTCCGATCACAAGATGGGTAAACGTGGAAGCCGAGCTGATAAGATATACCGGAAATAAAAGCGCGATAAAGCTGACGATGAATACAACTCTTGCCCCGACGATATTGGCATAATAGCCGAGCGGAATGCGCAGCACGGAGCCCAGCACCACCGGAATGGCCGTCAGGATGGCAACGCGGTCAGCAGGAACCGGAATATCCTCGCGGATAAACGGCAGCAGCGCGGATATGATCACCCATACCATAAAACCGAGCACCAGATTCATCGTTTGCAGCGGCAGCTGCATTTTTTTGATCATCCCCATCACCTTTTCTCTCGAAAAATGAATGGCTTTCGTATCATGGATCCCCAATTCCATTGTAAGTGCATGTATTCACAAAGATAATAGGGAAGTTCCCTGATCCTTGACAAGGAACTTCCCTATTCATAGGCAGATGGTTTCCCTTCGACGGCTAATGTCCGTAGCAGTATCAGAAATCCAGCAGCTTCTTCTTGAGCGCATATTCAACCAGCTGGGGCCGGCTCTTTAAATTGAGCTTCTCCATAATTTTCGCTTTGTGCGCCTCTACCGTCTTCACGGATACATACAGCATCTCCGCGATCTCTTTATTCCCGTAACCCTTGGCAATCAAAGGCAAAATCTCAAGCTCCCGCTGCGAAAGACTGCTAAGCGGATCCTGCTCGGGACTTTCGCTGTCCTTCTTGATAAATTCCCGCACCAGTGAAGTGGCCATCTGCGGATGAATGTACGTGCCTCCGGCGTAGACCATCCGTATGGCGGAGATCAGCTCATCATCCGGCGCGTTCTTGAGAACATATCCGGACGCGCCGTTCTTCAACACATGAAACAGATAATCCTCATCGTCGTACATGGTCAGAACGATAATCTTGGTGCCTGGATAATCGGCACTGATTTTGCCGGTTGCGATAAGTCCGCTCTCGCCAGGCGGCATGCTCAGGTCCATCAGCAGCACATCGGGCCTGTGTTTGGCTACCATCGCGTATGCTTCCAGCCCGTCCGCTGCCGTAGCTACAACCTCCATGTCCTCCTGATAGTTGATAATCATCGAGAACCCGCTGCGAACGACGGCATGGTCGTCGGCAATGACAATCTTCATGAACGGTCCCCCTCCTGCATTACATCTTGAGACAGTGGTACACTGAGCTGCACCGTTGTGCCTGCGCCTGCCGACGAAGTCAGCGTAAACTGCCCGCCAACCAGCTCCGCGCGCTCCCTCATGCCGTACAATCCGAGCCCGGTCCCTTGCGCCTCGTTAATAAACATATTAAAGCCGACGCCCTCATCCCGGACGGTCAGCTGAAGCCCCCCATTCTCCTCCCACAGCCGCACGTAAACCTCATCCAGCCCGGAATACTTTAGCGCATTAAGCACGGCCTCCTGGCATACCCGGTAAACGACGGTCTCGATTTCGTTGCTGTACCGGGCTGCCGCAAGCTCGGCGGAAAAATGCACAAGCAGGCCATAATTCTTCTCCATCCATTTAAAGTGCGATCTGAACGCAGCTTCGAGGCCCAGATCGTCCAGCGATGCGGGACGAAGCTCTACCGATAAATGCCGAATATCGTCCAGCAGCCGCGTCAAGGACTGCTCCGTCTGCTGGATTTTATTGAGCACATCATCGCTTACGTTCATGTATTTCAGCACGCGCAAATCCACCAGGGAGCTGAGGAGCTCCTGCGCGACGCTGTCATGCAGCTCACGGGAAATCCGCTTGCGTTCATCCTCCTGGGCTTTGATCACGTATTTCAGCATATGGTTACGCTGCAGCATTTCCTGCGTCTTCAGCTGTTTGGTAAGATCAAGCAGCATCAATACGCGGATGCCCTGTTCTTCGTCAATCGTATGATAGCTTGCCGCGAACGGCACGATGCCTTCGTCCCTTGTCCTTAGATATACTTGAAAGGAAGAAAACTCTCCCTTAGGATAATTCAAATAGCATCGGGAGCAGGACATCAGCTCCTGTTCATCCGTGTATCCCTCGCAGGTTTGACAGAACGAGTCGTCAATCCCCGACTGAATCCGCTCAATGACATCGACCTCCAGAATCCGCTCGGCAGCCGGATTCATGCCGACAACGCCGCCTTTTTGATCCATAAAGAAGATGGCTTCCGTACCGTTCCGGTACAGCTTATCCAGCATTTCGCTCAATCGATCCCCGGTCATGGTAATCAAGTCTGCGACACCTCCCTGATCCGAAAAGCTCCTAACGTCACCCCGAGCTGCTCCCGGAAATCGTTAAAAACCGCCGGATTCATCCGGTTCTCCTCCCGGAACCCGGCCAGCAAAACGCCCATTACCCGGGCCTCCACCCACAGCGGAAGGGCCCCTAGACTCTTGAGCTTCTCGGCGGCAATGATCGGAAAATTAAATAAGTCGCGTGCACCAATATCGGCGTTAACGTTTTGAATGAGCATCGATTTTCCGGTCTTGAACACAATTCCGGCGACGCCTTTGCCCGAATGGAGCACGATCCGTTTAAACCGCTCATTGTGATTACCTGAAGCATACTGCCACGTCAGCACAAACCGGTCTTCGGCAGGCTGGACGAGCGCTAGCGACACGAAATCGAATTGAAACCGATCCCGCAGCCTATCGATTTCCAGCTGATAATCATAGCCAGACTGTTCTATTACCGTCATAGCCCTAACTCCTCTGATGTAGAAAAGAAGGCCGCAAAGCCTTCTCTCGTCTACGATTCATATTTACGGTGCTTCCTATAAAGGATATATCTTCTTCCGACATAATTCAACGGAACGCTCCAGACATGGACAAGACGGGTGAACGGCCATAAAGCGAAAATACCGAGCCCGGCCAGAATGTGGATTTTGAAAGACAAAGGCACCTCTGTCATTAGTGACGCATCCGGACGAAGGACGAACAATTGGCGGAACCATACCGATATCGTCTCCCGGTAATTGAAATCCGGCTCCACTGCATTCGTAACGAGCGTACTATACATCCCCATAATAATGATGAACAGCAGCAGCACATTGACGATCAGATCCGATGCCGTGCTGAGCTTCCGAACGCTTCGCAGCGTAAACCTGCGCGATGTCAGCAGAACCATGCCTGCCAATGTCAGCATGCCGAAAGCGCCGCCGACATACACCGCTCCGATATGGTACAAATGCTCATTAACGCCGACCGCCTCCATCCATGACTGGGGGATGCCGAGTCCCGCGACATGTCCCCCGATGACCGGGATGATGCCCAGATGGAACATCAGGCTGCCTGCTTTCAGCCGCTTCTTCTCGATAAACTCGCTGGATTTGGCCGTCCAGTTAAACTGATCGGTCCGGTATCTGTAGATATGTCCGACAATAAAGACCACGATGCAGACATAAGGGACAATGACCCACAAGAGCTGATCCATCATGTTCATCCGAGCTCCGCCTCCTGAATCGTGCACATTTTGAGCGTGTCGCGAAGCGCACGTATTAATCCGGAGTACGGGCTGTCCAGCCGTTCCAGCTCCTTCAACAGATGATACGTTCCGTCCTCCAAGACCGCCAGCATAAGGGACAGGCTCTCCGTCGCTTCCTTCATGTGCCCTTCCCACCGGGCGGCATATAGAAATTCACACATTAGGGGCAGATAATCCGAGAGCTCGGAGCTGGCTATTTCCAGACCGAACAGCTCGTAGGTCTCCTTTAGCCTGACAAGCATTTGCCCCCGCTCCCTGCTGTCCTCCATCTTGAAATAGGTCATGTACAGGGTCGTCTTTTTTTGAAAGTCAAACGTCTGAACATACAATTCTTCAATCTGCTCCAAGCTGAACTCATGCATGCTGTCCCAATATCGCTTGATTGAAGCATAAGCCGGGTGGCCCGCATCCCAGGCCTCCTCCAAGAGCGAAGGGTGAAAGTCCAGTTTATCCGGATAGGTGAGATGCCGTGCAAAAAAACCGAATGACGGTTGCTGCATCTGGAGCTTATCAAGATCAATCACGCCATATCCCCCCGTAGAAGTTTTCTTCATACAACTCCTTGCCGCTCTTATCGAAAGGATTATCCGGCCCGCAGCCGCCGCAGCCCGACTCAAAGCCTTCAAATCCCTGTGAGCGGTACACGTCCAGATGCTGCTCCTTATGCGAGGTTGGGATGACAAACCGGTCTTCGTATTTTGCGATAGCCAGCAAGCGGTACATTTCCTTCACCTGCTGCGTGGTAAGCCCTACCCGCTCCAATCGGCTGTCATCGTATTCGGCTCCCGAGGATTCGGCCCGCATGTAGGAACGCATCATCGCCATTCGCTGCAGCGCTCCTTTGACTACGGCGGTATCTCCTGCCGTCAGCAGGTTCGCTAAATATTGGATCGGCGTGCGCATTTCCTCGATCGCCGGAAAGATCAGATCCGGATTCGCTACGGAATCCTTGCCCTCAAACACATTCATAATCGGACTAAGCGGCGGAACATACCATACCATCGGCAATGTCCGATATTCCGGGTGAAGCGGGAATGCCAGCTTGTATTCGATTGCGAGCTTATACACCGGGGATTGCTGCGCCGCCTCGATCCACTCTTCGGCGATCCCGTCCGCCCGCGCCTGCCGGATGACCTCAGGATCGTGCGGATCCAAGAACAAACTGCACTGAGCTTCATATAAATCCTGCTCGTCGGGAGTAGACGCGACTTCCTGAACTCGGTCTGCGTCATAGAGCAGCACGCCCAGATAACGAATCCGCCCGGTGCACGTTTCGGAGCATACCGTCGGCAGTCCAGCCTCGATTCTAGGAAAGCAGAAGGTGCATTTCTCCGCCTTGTTCGTTTTCCAGTTGAAGTAGACTTTTTTGTACGGACAGCCTGTCATGCAATATCTCCAGCCCCGGCATGCTTCCTGGTCCACCAGCACGATGCCGTCCTCATCGCGCTTGTACATCGCTCCGGACGGGCAGGAAGCGACGCAGCTTGGGTTCAGGCAGTGCTCGCACAGGCGGGGCAAATACACCATGAACGATTGCTCGAAGTTGAACTTGATTTCTTCTTCGATCTTCTCAATATTCGGATCCCGCGGCCCCGTTACATGGGCACCAGCCAAATCGTCCTCCCAGTTCGGTCCCCATTCCAAATCCATCGTCTCACCTGTCACGGCCGATTTCGGCCGGGCGACCGGCTGATGCTTCTTCTCCCCCGATGCGGTCAGATGCTCATAGTTATAAGTCCAAGGCTCATAATAGTCCTTCATTTCCGGCATATCGGGATTGTAGAAGATTTTGCCGAGCGCGATTTTGGACCATCTGCTGCCGGATTTGAGCTCCAGCTTGCCTTTGTTCAGCGTCCAGCCGCCTCTGTACTTCTCCTGATCCTCCCAGCGGACAGGATAGCCGACTCCCGGTTTCGTCTCTACATTGTTGAACCACATATATTCTGCGCCCGGTCTATTGGTCCAGGTGCTCTTGCAAGTCACGCTGCAGGTGTGGCAGCCGATGCATTTATCCAAATTCATGACCATGGCGACCTGTGCTTTAATTTTCAAGCCAATCCACCTCTTTCATTTTGCGGACAGCCACGTACACATCCCGCTGATTTCCGATCGGTCCGTAATAGTTGAAGCCATAGCTGAGCTGCGCGTAGCCTCCCACCATCTGGGTCGGCTTCACGTGAATCCGCGTGGGCGCATTATGACTGCCGCCGCGGTCCTTCGTAATCTCCGAGCCCGGCACATTGATGTGCTTATCCTGGGCGTGGTACATGTACATCGTGCCCTTCGGCATCCGGTGGCTGACAACCGCCCGTGCGGTAACGACCCCGTTACGGTTGTATACCTCGAGCCAATCGTTGTCCTGAATATCATGAGCATCCGCGTCATCATTGTTGATCCATACCGTCGGCCCGCCGCGGAAAAGCGTCAGCATATGCAGATTATCCTGATAGGTGCTGTGAATGTTCCACTTCCCGTGCGGTGTTAGATACCGGAGAACAAGTGCATCCTTCCCGCCGGCGACCTGCTTGTCGCGGGGACCCATCACCATCGGCGGAAGCGTCGGCTTGTAGACCGGCAGCGCTTCGCCGAACTGCAGAAACAGCTCATGGTCGATGTAATAGTGCTGTCTTCCTGTTAGCGTACGGAATGGAACCAAACGTTCGATATTCGTCGTAAACGGCGAGTATCTCCTGCCCATCTTGTTGGAACCGCTGAACACCGGGGTCGGTATGACTTCGCGCGGCTGAGCGGTTATGCTCTGGAAGGTGATTCGCTCTGCTGCCCGGTCTGCGGAAATATCCTTCAGCTTGATGCCGGTGTCTTCCTCCATCGCCTCCCAAGCTCGCTGGGAAACCCTCCCGTTCGTGGCTGATGATATATTCAGGATGACATCCGCTGCGTGCCGGGCCGTGTACAGTTTGGGCAGCCCATCCTTGATCGTTCCATCCTGGTACGTCCCGTTGATTCGTTTCAGCTCGTCGAATTCCTCAGCCACCGGGAAGCTCACGCCGTGGGCGCCGACCTTGCCGGCGGCCAAGTTCGGACCAAGCGTGATAAATTTATCGTAAATTTGCGTATAATCACGTTCGACCACCGTCAAATTCGGCATCGTTATTCCCGGTATCGCCTGGGCCTCACCGGCCTTCCAATCCTTAACCATACCGAATGGCTGCGAGATTTCCCCTTTGCTGTCATGGGCAAGCGGAGTAGCAACCAGATCCTTGTACACGCCCGGCAGATGGGTCTTGGCCATATCCGAGAAATCTTTGGCGATCGTTCGATAAATGTCCCAGTCCGAACGCGATTCCCAGAGCGGGTCTACCGCAGGATTAAACGGATGGACGAATGGATGCATATCCGTTGAGGATAAATCCGTCTTCTCATACCAGGTTGCTGCAGGGAGCACCACGTCCGCGTACATCGGCGTGGCTGTCATTCGGAAATCAAGCGCAACAAGCAGATCCAGCTTGCCCTCCACATCGCCATGCCACGCCACTTCCTCCGGCTTTTCTTCTTCATTCGGCTCCGACAGAAGATTGTCGGAGGCGCCCAGCAGGTGCTTCATGAAGTATTCCTGACCTTTTGCCGAGCTGGATATCAGATTTGAACGCCATACGAACAGCGAGCGGGGGAAGTTCTCCGGAGCATCGGGATCCTCAATCGCAAATCGCGTCTCACCTTTAACCAGCTGATCAAGCGCATGCCGAACGATCTCATCAGCTGTGCTCTTCCCTTCTCTCTCCGCCTCTTCCGCAAAAGCAAGGCTGCTCTTGTTAAACTGCGGATAGGAAGGCAGCCACCCGAGCCGTGCAGCCAATACGTTATAATCAGCAGGATGGCGGTACCGGATATCCCCGCCGGTCGGGGATTTCAGCGCATCCGCCCCCGACTCCTCATATTTCCACTGGTCGGTGGCGAAATAGAAGAAGGAGGTCGCATTCTGCTGGCGCGGAGGTCCTTGCCAGTCTTTGGCGAAGGCGACAGTCGACCAGCCCTCGATCGGCCGGCATTTCTCCTGGCCTACATAATGCGCCCAGCCCCCGCCATTCACTCCCTGGGATGCCGTAAGGATCACCAGATTCAAGATGGAGCGATATATCGTGTCGCTGTTGAACCAATGGTTGATCCCGGCCCCCATGATAATCATGGACCGGCCGCCGGTATCCAGCGCGTTCTGGGCGAATTCGCGGGCGATCTGAATGACGACCGAGGCTTTTACACCGGTGATCGCCTCCTGCCATGCCGGCGTATAATACGAGCTTGCATCCTCGTAATTTGCCGCCTCGAGCTCGCTCCCGACCCGCCGGATTCCATACTGGCTGAGCATCAAGTCATAGACAGTCGTCGCGAGACATGTTGTTCCATCGGCCAAACGCACCGTCCTTGCAGGAATCATCCGTTCGAATATCCCGCTGCCGCTGGAATCGAAATAGGGAAAACAAATGATATGCCAATCCGCATTATGACCTTCCATCGAAAGAGCCGGTTCGATTCGTGTCCCGTCTTCCCGCTCCAGCATTAAATTCCATTTCTCTCCCTGCTCCCAGCGCTGGCCAATCGTGCCGTTCGGGACGATGATTTCACCCGTTTCCGCGTCCAGAATAACCGGCTTCCACTCGGCATTCGGCGAGGCGTCTCCCAGATCGCTTGCCCGCAAGAAACGTCCGGCTTTCAAGCTGTCTCCATGCGCATCGAGCATGATCAAGAACGGCATGTCGGTATACTGCTTCGCATAATTCAGGAACATCGGCTCCGCGCGCTCCCGATAATATTCGTTTAAGATAACATGCGTCATTGCCTGGGCAAGAGCTGCGTCCGTTCCAGGATTCGGTGCGAGCCAGTTATCGGCGAATTTCACATTCTCCGCGTAATCCGGAGCCACGGACACGACCTTGGTTCCCTTGTAACGCACCTCGGTCATAAAGTGTGCATCCGGCGTCCGGGTCAACGGCACATTGGAGCCCCACATGATGAGGTAGCCGGCATTGTACCAATCGCTGGACTCCGGAACGTCGGTCTGCTCCCCCCAGATTTGCGGCGAGGCGGGCGGAAGATCTGCATACCAATCATAAAAGCTGAGCATTTCTCCGCCCAGCAAGGAAATAAACCGGGCTCCTGACGCATAACTGATCATTGACATCGCCGGAATCGGGGTAAATCCGGCAATCCGGTCGGGGCCGTATTTACGAATTGTATAGATCAGCTGTGCGGAGATGAGCTTTGTTGCATCCGGCCAAGTTACGCGCACATGCCCTCCTTTTCCTCGAGCCTGCTTGTAAGCCTTGGCTTGATCCGGGTCCTCCACAATGCTGGCCCAAGCCGCAACCGGATCCTCGTGCAACTCCAAAGCCTTGCTCCACATCCGCCAAAGCTTACCTCGGATATAAGGGTATTTAATTCGAAGCGGACTGTACTCATACCATGAGAATGAGGCTCCACGCGGACAGCCTCGCGGCTCAAATTCCGGCATATCCGGACCGCATGACGGATAATCGATCTGCTGGTTCTCCCAGGTAATGATTCCGTTCTTCACGAACACCTTCCAGCTGCAGGAGCCGGTACAGTTTACGCCGTGGGTCGTCCGAACGACCTTATCGTGCGACCAGCGCTTGCGGTACATATCCTCCCATTCCCGGCTTTTCTCTTCCAGGACGGACCAATTGTCCGAGTAGCTCTCCACTCTTTTGAAGAATTTCAGTCCCGATTTGCGTATCATAGGACGCGTCAACTCCTTCTGCTTGAATGACCATGGTTGGGGAATCCATGTATCGTCCATTCGTATGCATTCATTATGCAGGTATCGCTGGAGGCATCCTACTAGGGAAACTCCTATATTCGCAGGGGAAATCCCTCGTCATGCTGGCGGCAGCCTTTTTTCAGGCACGCACTGGGGTCCCCATCTTGGGAAGATGCAGATGCAAAAAGAACCCCTGCCCGGCGGGCAAAGGCTCTTGAATGGGTATCTATAATAACAGGATGGGCATTGCTATAG
The DNA here is from genome assembly GCF_017873605.1 of Paenibacillus lactis. GTDB lineage: Bacteria > Bacillota > Bacilli > Paenibacillales > Paenibacillaceae > Paenibacillus_AQ > Paenibacillus_AQ lactis. The sequence continues at coordinate 82,596 of NZ_JAGGKI010000013.1, read as the reverse complement.
GAGCGTGCGAATCTCTTGGAACAGAACGTTGTTCTCCAAATGGATATGCTCATAGGTGTCTTTCTCAAGACCCGCAAGGCGTTGGTAGACAAGTCTGTATGTGCCGCATGCATCATCCGGCAGCTCCCAATCATTGGTGACCTCTCGAAGCTCCTGCAATATGCCGCCTGCACTGGAGTGCTCCTCCTCAAGCCCGGTTATCAGGTGCAGCAATTGCGGTCCAGCATCCGTCTCGGATTCGGTGATGACCCGGACCATAAGCGGGAAGACATTCTGATCTTCATCCTGCGTGTGCTCCAGCAGTTCCTTCTTGAGCTGCGTGAACAGCTCTTGAACCCGCAAAAGCTCAGGATGCCGTTCTCCGTGGACACGGGCAAGCTTAGTAACATATGGGGTCAGAGCCGGCAATTCATCACGCAAGAATGCATGATGCTTATGCTGAATGTGCTCGATGAGCTCAAGAGCGCCCAGGGAGGCCGGACGACTCTCCTGGTATTTCTCAAATTTGTCCTGCAGCAGCTTGACCTGATTCAGGACAGCTTCGGGATCCAGCTGCCGCTGTGCGGCCGCATTCTCCAAGGGAATCTGGCCGCCGCAGCAAAAATCGATGCGAAGCGAACGGAATAAATCAGCCGTCTGAGGCACGGAGGAAACGATATCCGAGACATGGGTATGAAGCGTAATGGTGCTCATAGAAAACAACCTCCTGTCATTTGTGGCCATAGCTTAGCAACTGGCCGTTTCTCACGCCTCAAGTATAGACAGCCCTTTATTTCCGCCTCAGTGATTGCAATCATACGGATTGGGGACAAATTGTGAACGGCAGGCCCCGAAGCAGAAGCACCCATTCAAACCCTGTATGGAGCCCTAAAGGAAACGGCAAACCTTCTTTAAAATGTACCTGTAAATGTTCCTGTTCAAATTTTAAAGTCACAAATTGTTGCGATTTTATGTGATTCAAATCACAATACCATGCGAAACGGGTTATCTATAATGATATCATCCACTTTATGAAAGCGAGGCGCAGCTTTATGCTAAGCGAAAAAACGATCGCAACCATCAAATCAACGGTTCCTGTCCTGGAACAACATGGCGTTACCATCACTTCCACCTTCTATCGGAATATGTTCAAAGCGCATCCGGAGCTGTTGAATATTTTCAACCATGCCAACCAGCAGCGAGGCCGCCAGCAAACCGCCCTTGCAAACACGGTGTATGCAGCGGCACTGCACATCGACCGTTTGGAGGCTATCCTGCCTGCCGTTAAGCAAATCGCGCATAAACACCGGAGTCTTGGCGTCAAACCGGAGCATTATCCTATTGTCGGGGAGCATCTGCTAGGAGCAATTAAAGAGGTGCTTGGAGATGCAGCAACCGAAGAAATTTTGCAGGCGTGGGAGGAAGCATACGGCGTCATTGCGGATGCATTCATTTCAGTTGAAGATGAGATGTATAAGCAATCGGAGACGCAGGTCGGGGGGTGGAGCGGCTTCAAACCGTTCCGGGTCGAGCGAAAAGTACGGGAGAGCGAAGTTATTACGTCCTTCTATCTCGTTCCGGCGGACGGAGGCCCGCTGGCCGCTTTTGAGCCTGGACAATATGTCAGCATCAGGCTGCAAATACCCGGCGAAACTTATACCTTGAACCGCCAGTACAGTTTGTCTGATGCGCCTGGCAAGCCATACTACCGGATTTCAGTAAAACGGGAGGCCGAAGGCATTGATACTCCGGAAGGGAAAGTATCGAATTATCTCCATCAGTCCGTTGAAGAGAACGGGATCGTGGAGCTTTCGGCTCCTGCCGGCGATTTCACATTGAACCTGGAGAATTCGTCTCCGCTCGTCCTCATCAGCGGCGGTGTTGGGCTCACTCCGATGATCAGCATGCTGAACACCGCTGTTGAAGCACAACCGGGGCGTAAGGTGATGTTTATCCACGCAGCACGAAATGCCAATGTCCATGCAATGAAGCAGCATGTCGAGGAGCTCGCGGAAATGAATCCGAATATTTCTTACCGGTGGTGCTACAGCAACCCGGGCGCAGAGGATGGCGGATACCATAAGAGCGGATTGATCGACCTGGCATGGTTAAAAGATACCGTACCCGGGTCATCGGCAGTCTATTATTTCTGCGGTCCGATCCCGTTCATGAAGACGATCAACGACGCGCTTCTGGCAATGGATATTCCTTCCGACCGGATCCATTACGAGTTCTTTGGTCCTGCTGCAAGTCTTTCCTGACGGAGCAGCCGGTTGACCGTTTCCCGTCGCAGCCCGATCAGCTGGCCGATCTCCACTTGGGTCAGGACATCCGTAAGGCGCGCTGGTGAGATATACTGCTCGAACCACCGCTGAAGCTTGTGTAATCGCTCAATGGGCTCGATTTCGCTTAATTGATCAATCCGCTCCTGCATCATTCGCAGCTTATCCTGCAGCTGAAGCGCTATGGAACGATATCGAACCGGGTCCTGCTCCAAGGAACCATACCATTCATCCGGACGGTAAACTTGAATCTCGCTTGTCACTAATGCAACCGCCGTTCCGAAATAGGGCTTGGGCGTAATTAATGAATGATGCGGAATCGTTTCCCCGGGGACAATCAAATTGACTAGCAAAGCATTTCCGTCCTGGTGTACACGCTCGATTTTGAGCATGCCGCTCTTCACATGAAACAGCGGGCCTGATTCGCCTTGCCGAAATAAGGTTTCTCCTTTATGTAGGATCATAAACAGGTACCTCCTCAATCATGAAACTGTCTCTAATCATAGCGTAAGCGTCATGATACGATCAAGAAAACCCTGTTTATAGGCGATGATGATGTAATGGCAACCGCCCGGTTTCTCAGTTCGTTCTGAGGAACCGGGCTTTGCCGTTAATAGAAATTCCATGATCCCCCTGCTGCTTGGTACTGTGGTACATTCCCGCAACAAAACCGCCTTGAACCAAAAGGCGGTTTTGTTTGCGAAACGCGAAGTTAGGCATTCAGATCGCGTGTTCCGGGGCTATGCTCGTTAGGGAGCTCAGGCAAGTTCGGCACCGGGAAGCCTTCCGGCGGCGGAATGACTTGGAGACTGCCGCCGTTTCGGCTTGGCGTCTGGCCGCTGAAAATTTCACCGATTCGCGTGTTATCCAGCCGAAAATTGAATTGGGCATTATGGAAGCCCATATCCACATATTTTTTACACTCCGGATACTTATTGATATCGTAATTCGGTACAGGGAACAGCTTGCCCCACTCGACGCCAAGCGTTTCCAGCGCCTTGGCAAACGCGTTCTGATGGGCGTTGTCGCGAACGATCAGGAAGGCCAGCGTTTCCCGGAACGTTTTGTTCGTGCTCATCTCATAGATTCTCGATTTCTGCAATACTCCCGTTGATTCCAGCACGAGATTATCGAGCAGATTCGCCACCAGATTGCCATGGTCGTACACATAATTGCCCATCCATGGATTGCCTGCCGCATCGACCGGCAGCGAGCTTTGAGCTCCCATAATAAAGTGATGAGGGTTCGCGTGCTTGACCGCCTCATCCAGCGGAGCTTCATCGATTCCGGCATTGCCCGCGCCATCAGCGCCGGCTCCCGTCAACAGCTGGTTGATCGTATGCTGGACGAGCTCGACGTGGCTGATTTCCTCCAAAAACACGCCTCGTATCAAATCCCGAAACTGGGTGTCCAGTCCCCGGAAGTTATTGCTCTGGAAAAAGAACTGCATCATCGTGCGCATCTCGCCGAACCGTCCGCCAAGCGTTTCCTGCAGCACCTTTGCGGCAGCGGGATCGGGTTGATCCGGCACGATCAAATTGATCAGGTCTTCTTTGTAGAAATACATGGCGATGCCTCCGCTTTCCTGGATTGTATTGATGCCTTCAGTTTCATTCCCAGGGACAAGTTTCATGCACGCTGGGGATTATGTAATAATTACCTGCTGTGCACGCCCAAGAAGTTGCAGCATGAAATACATGGTTCCTGTACATAATGACGATGTTCAATAAATATAAAGGAGCGAATCATATTGGGTATTTTAAGCGGCAATCCGAAAGATGAGCCTATGCATTACGGCGAAATCTTCAGCGTATGGGAAACGTCCATGATGGCCAAGGGCACCATCTCTTGCTATGAGGCGTATATGTATCATGCAGGAGACAAGGAGCTGAAGAAGATCCTTGAGGACCTGCTCGACCAAGCGAGACTTGAAATGAAGGAATGCGACGAATTGCTGACCGACAACGGCATTACGCCGGCCCCGGCGCTGGCTGAACGGCCTCCTGCCAAGCTCGAGGAAATCCCGATGGGCGCCCGGTTCACCGATCCGGAAATCGCCGCCAAAATCGCTGCCGAGAATGCGCTAGGACTCGCTTCTTGCAGCAAAGTGATGGGAATGAGCATCCGGGAAGATATCGGCGCTTTGTTTGCGAAATACCATACAACCAAAGCGGCCCTCGGCCTTCGGATTCTTCGCATGAACAAGGAGAAGGGCTGGCTTATTCCTCCGCCGCTCCAAGCGAAGAGGCCTGAATAGCAGCAGCCGCACGAATAGCAAAGAGACTCAGCAGGATCAAAGCCAGGCTGAGTCTCTTCCTTTTGATCGATGGACGGTCGTTTAATGCGGCTTCCAACACGGCTTAAGCGCGCTGTCTTCGAACCGGGGTATGATCCCGCAGGAGCCACATATGGAACAAATACTCAAAGCCTCCTGCCAAAACCGTAAGCAGCAGTATCTCCGGGAAGCTTAGCGTCCAATTGGCGGCATCGGCAATGATCCACAGCATGACGAATACCAAGCCTGCATCCGCGATGGTCGCTACCATGTTATTCGTCCTTGGCAGAATTAGAAGATCCCCGAGCAGATAAGCAACAATGCCTATGCCCAGCGCGGTGATCAGGGCCGCAATCAGCGTGGCGTTTGAAAGAGCGAGCAGCAAGCCCGTGATCATGACGCCGTGAACCAGCAGCTTAACCAACAGCTTTTCCATAATTATCACTCCTTCTGAAGTTAAGTTATCCAATTGTTACATTTATAACCCGTTTCAGCGCAATCAAACAGCAAGAATGATCTCTAATGGAACCGTGTGCGTGCCCTGTCGTTTTATTTTCATCGTTGAAATCGGGGATACAGGGAAAATGCAAGCTATCGATTAAATCCCCCCTCTCCCCGCTCCGTTGTTTGCTACTGTTAAGTTCTTTTAGCCGTATTTAGATTCAGTCCGGATTTGCCAATGTTACGTTCACCTCCTATTCGTTTCTGGTTCACGCCGATCAGCACCATGCCACCCGCCACCAGCAGCCCTCCGGCCCATTGCTCCACTCCTGCCCGCTGGCCCAGCAAGACCACGGACAGCACCAGGGCGGTAAACGGCATCATTCCAGAAAATGCCGCCGCCGTGGAAGCATCGCATCGGCGGATTCCCGCATACCAAAACACAAAGGCAAGTGCCGTCACAAAGGGACCGTACCAGATCAGCGCTAGCCACTCCTCCCATGCGATCCCTGCAAGGGACCGAAGCGGGTGTTCAAACCCCGCCGGTATAAGACAAAGAAGGAACGCTATCGCAGATACCAGCGTCGTTTGCACAACCGGATCCACCGGTTGTTGAGATCGTCCGTCATTTTTTGTCGAGCTCATACGCGACAGGATATTGAATACCGATTCACTAGAAGCCGCGCAGAGCACCAGCACATTTCCGATCAAGTGCTGTACGGTAAAGGAATAATCTTGCGAGAACAGCCCCTGAATCAGAATAATTCCGCTGACCGTGCTAGCGATTCCGAGCAGACTGAAGCGGTTTACCCGCTCCTTCAGAACAAGACTTGCCAGCACTACGGTAATAGCCGGCGTTGCCCCAGTAATGATCCCCGCTTCCGCAGCGCTGGTATGGGAGAGGCCAAAGAGCATAAACATGCGGAACAAAAACATGCCAAAGACAGCTTGAAGCAGCAGTTGACGCCAGTTTGTGCCGGCTCGGCGCCTGAGCGTACGAACCAGCGCCTGCAATCGCATCGGTACTAGAATCATAAGCGCGAGCAGAAGACTGATCGCCGTAATCGTGAACGCGCCCAGCTTGCCGTTCAACAGCCAGGCCGTAATAACCGAAGTACCTGCCAGCGTAAACGCCCCGAACAGATACAACATCCCTTTCCATCTTTCCACCCGAGTTCACATCCTCACAAAAAACAATAGTCGCTTGATATCCTCAACATGGTACAATCTTATCGGAGTTGGTTGAAGAACCAGTTCAGCTTGAATTCATACAAACCAGTTGGAGGAATTATGTGGGGATTCGAATTGCGGCGAGAAATCGAGGTTCCGCTTAAGCGTCAAATTTATCTGGCAATCAAGGAACAAATTGTTGCCGGAAAGCTTCGTGCAGGGGAAGCCCTTCCTTCCACCCGTCAGTTGGCGGAGGAACTGAAGATCTCCCGAAATACGGTGAATGAGGCTTTTGATATGCTGTTGGCTGAGGGATTCGTTGTAAGCCGCCAGGGAGCTCCAACAAGGATCGCGGAAGGCGTAGCTGTCCATACGGAGAAAAAAGAGGTTGCTCGGCAGCGCGAGGAACAGCCTCTTCCCCTCCTCGCCGATTTCCGTACTGGCCAACCGGAGCTCCGGCGGTTCCCTAATTATTTGTGGCAGCAAATCTCGATCAAGGCTTTCCGCGAGATGTCTAACGATATGCTCGGGTATACGGGCCCCCAGGGACTGCCAAGCTTGCGTTTTGAAATATCCTCCTGGCTGTACCGGAGTAAAGGACTTGTGGTCGATCCGCTGGATATTTTCATAACGGCAGGCGCGACCCACGCCTTGAGTGTCATTGCCCACCTGTTGTACCGGCAGGATCAGGCGATTATCGTTGAAGATCCGACGAACATCGAAATGCTCCAGTCGTTCATCAATAAAGGCTACCAAGTGAAACGCGTTCCGGTGGATGAGTTTGGCTTATTAACAGACAAGCTCCCAAGAATTAGCGGCCCTGTCTATGTAACCCCCTCGCATCAATTTCCGCTGGGCGGAATATTGCCTGCCGATCGTCGTGCGGCTTTGATTCGGTTTGCGAGGGAAAATGACAGCTATATCGTTGAGGATGATTACGACAGTGAATTTAGGTATGACGGAGACCCGGTTTCCCCCCTCTATGCCATGGATCCGGATCGCGTGATCTATATCGGAACGTTCAGCAAAGTACTGTTCCCGGCCCTTCGGATCGGCTATGTCATTCTTCCGCATTGCCATCAGGAGCGATGGCGTTATTTGCGCACGCATACGGATGTGCAGAACCCTCCCTTCGAGCAAGCGGCATTAGCAGAATTTTTACGGACACGGAAATTTGACAGGCATATCCGAAGCATGCGCAAGCTGTATCGTGAACGTAGACAAGCGCTCCTGACAGCATTAAAGGCATCATTCGGTGATCGTTGGCGGCTATGGGGCGATGCAGCCGGACTGCATCTTGCGGTCGAATTCGAGGATATGCAGTTCGATCCGTCCTTTAAAGACATGTGCAGGAGCAACCGGATCCGGATAACACCTGTTGAATATCACGCGATTGCCAAAGGACTTCACGCCAATAAGCTGTTATTCGGCTATGGTCACCTGGAACCTCAACAGATCGAAGATGGGCTTGCGGTGCTGAAAGCATTTCTGATTGCCCGGGGATATATGTCATCCGCTCGGCTTGCCCCCCTTAAATAACCATGAAAAAACCGCGCTATCGCGCGGTTTCTCCGTCGATCTTCCTTTGCTTCTCGCCTTGTGATGGCTCCACCAGCAAATCCAGCAGGAACGCATTTAGATCAATCATACGCAAGTACCGGGGTTCACGGTCTGTTCCGCAAATAATGAGCGGCACAAGCGATTCCTTCTTCCTTATAGATCCGTGCCCGCCCCCTCCCTCATGCGTCGGAGAGCTTTGGTCTTTGAGCTCGTATCCGGGTTTCGAGGTAATGACCATATAGCTCCCGGCGTGGGAATGAAGAGCGCTCGCCAGTCTTTGCAGAACATCAGGGTATTCTCCATAGCTTATGGATTGTCCTCCATCCCGATCATTCTTGCCTGCTTTCAGATCCAAAGCGTCCATGTCCCCTTCGATCGCCCACTTCTGCCCATAGGTGTCCGAGAACGGACCATCCGCACGATATTTCAGTTTCTTGCCTGAAGAACTGCGGGTAACATGAATCCATCCGTCATCTTTCCATGCGGCCATGTCGATACGATTGTCCTTAAGAAGCTTGCCTGCAATTTCTTGCAGCGAGTACTTCCCATTCGCGTTATATACGTAAGCCATCGTTTCATTCACGGCGAGGATCACATCGGTTTCATCCGTCGGCCGCTCGCCCGGACGCAGGATCCGGTACCCGTTCAGTATGGCCGGAAGGTCGATTTCCGAATGGTGATCAGCCGGCAGCAGCTGCGTCATGCCGCTGTCGCCCGCAATGATGATCACGGCTTCATCCAGCGCTTGTTCGGGCGATCCGAAGGCATGCAGCATGGAATGAAGCTGAGCGTCAAGCTTCTTGATGCCTTCCAGATCCGAAGGCCCTTTCTTGTGAAGCTTCTGATCCAGATCCGGCAAATACACGTATAAAAAGTCCGGCAGCTTCTTCTCCTTGATTAAGTATTCCAAGGCTTCCAGCGCAAATTTGTTATCCATTCCCAATCGATTGGCAATGCTGTCAGACATATTCTTTTTGCCGTTCAGCGGATTGGAGAGGGCACCCAAGGTCAACAGATCGGGGCCTTTGACCTTGATGTTGCGATGAAGTGAGGTCGGTACCTCGATCCACGTTGGAATGGAGAGGGTATGCTCCGATTTTCCCCGATACACCAAACCGTTGATCGAGCCGGAAGTCAACCCGAGTCTGGCCGCTTCTTCATAGATCGTAGGAATCTTCGGATTGAGGTGCCGGCCGTTCAGGTTGATTAGGGCATCCTCAAGCACATGATTCACGCCCTGCCTCAGAATCTCCATCGGACCGGTTCCGTAGTTGATTAACCGTTTCTCCTCGGCCGAATACCAAAGAAGCCCGGGTACTCGATGTTCATGAGGATAGGTTCCGGTCAGCATCGAGCTGTCAATCGTCACCGACATCGTCGGAAACGAACTGACCATATCCCTATGATACTGCCCTTTCTCGATAAGATACTGAAAGGTTGGAAGCTGCTTTTGACGCATCCCTTCATCGATGGATTGGGCCATCAAAGTGTCTATCATAAGAAAGATCACTTTCTTCTTATCGGCCCCCTGCTTGGACTTCACATGCAGCAAATCATGCTCTTTCGTCTCTTTATTCCCACAGCCTACCGCAGCCGCCAGGATGAGAAGCACAGCAAACCATTTCATTCCCATTGTTCGCATATCGTCACCCGCCTTACCTACATTTTGCAACGGATAACGAAATGTCATTCGAGGGATTTTTTAGCTTGCCGATGCTCCATCCCCGTTCGCTCTTGTCAGCTTGGTAAACGCCCATGCGCCAAGGCACGAGGTGACGAACAACACCGCTCCCATCGGAACGGCTGTCGTCTCGTCAATGCCGACCAGGGGCGATACCGCCGAGCCCAGCAATAACGGTACCAATCCAAGCACAGCGCTTGCGCTACCAGCCCGATGTCCCTGCTTCTCCATGGCCAAGGTAAATGTGCTGGTTGCGACGATTCCGATCGTGATCATGTATATAAAGATTAAGATGACGATGAGGGCCAGCGGACCTCGGATCGCCGTCATGATAAGCAGCAATGAAGTTGCGCTTACCGCCGTCCATACGCCGAAGCGCAGCAATGTCCGTTCCGGAATGATGCCGCCGAAGCGTCCGATCAGAAAGCTGCCGAAGATGATCGCGAGGCCATTGATGCCGAACAGAATGCTGAACACCTGCGGGGATACACCATATATCCCTTGATATACAAACGGAGTGCCTGACACGTAAGCAAAGCTCCCGCCGTGGATGAAGCCGACCGTCAAGGCGTATCCGATGAAGGAACGATCCTTGAACAGATCCCCCATGGTCTTTATCGAGTGGCCAATCGAGCTTGACATCCGTCTCTCGGGCGGCAAGGTTTCCTTCAACCGCAGCGTAATGGTGAGCACGATAAACAGACCGAATAAGCTTAGAAAATAAAAGATCGAATGCCAGCTGGCGGATGGAAGCAGCAAAATCGCTCCGCCCGACATTGGGGCGACCATCGGCGCAACGGCATTGATGACCGACAGCAGCGCAAAGAACTTGGTCAGCTCCCTGCCGCTGAACACATCCCGCACGACAGCACGGGAGATGACAAGGCCGGCAGCAGCAGTAAATCCCTGCAAGAATCTAGCGATAATCAGTGTCGTAATATTCGGGGCAAGCGCGCAAAACAGAGAAGACAATGCGAACAGCCCCAAAGAGATGATTAAGGGCATTCTTCTTCCGCGTGCGTCACTGATTGGACCCACGATCATTTGTCCCAAAGCCAGACCAATCAAGCACGAAGTCAAACTCAGCTGCACCAGTGAGGCTCGCGCTCCCAAGTCAGCCGATATATCGGGGAAGCTGGGCAGATACATATCGATGTTGAATGGTCCCAATATCCCCAGCAAACTTAGTAGAAATGCTAGGCCGAGGCGTTCTCTTCCTGTTGGATTATGAAGCATGCGTATCAAACACCTTTACGAAGAATTTAGCTTAAACTATGAATGTAACAGCCAAGCCATAGCTTGCCGAGCAAGTAAATGCATGCTCAAGCATGTTGGTTCCCGGACGACAAGACTTTGACCATTATAAGGGGTTCCGTTCTTTTTGTTAAGTGTTCGTTATAAAAAAAACACACGGTAATGTTTTACCGTGCGCTCGCCTTCTTCTTATGATTCAGTTTCCTTCCTTTTCCTTACATGGAATCCTAGCGGAGTACGAGTTGACCATCTCTTCTATCAAAATGGCTTTGACACCATAAAATAAAGGATGGCTAGGGGAAGCAGGGTTGCGATCGTTCCGAATATCGCCCAATACCTTGAGGCCTTCTTATACCCTGCCGTGACCGCTCCGCATTCTACGGAATGCCCGCTATGCCTGATCATGCTTTTCTGTAAAGGGATCAATACGCCTCCCCAAATCAGCCCCGTCACGCCAAACAAGAAAAGCGATGCGGTGAGCCAATTCATTCCGCCAATCCCGAATCCGGAGCGACCAGCCATTACGATGCCGGAAACGATAAGCAGCAATAATCCCGGAAGGGTAAACACGTAGTCGGCCAGCATCACATTCTTCGCCGTCCGGTGGATGTGGGACGGATTGCCCTCGATATCGGCCCTTACCTTCCAGAACGCTGCCGTTATGATATTCCCGACAAACAGCACGCTTCCGGTTATATGAAGAAACAGCCATACCGTCATCTGCTCCTGCCCCCCTTCCCGGCTTCTCCGGGCTGGAGAATACCGATGATAAAATCCTCGTACTCGTTCGTACCGAAGACGTCGCTCTTGGCCCCGATCAATCCCCGTACCCGCAGCCCGAAAGACAGCAATTCGAACAGCTCAGCCGTCCGCTCGGCATCGATGGATTTTGGAATTACGCCCGCTTCCTGCCCGGTCTCGATCCACTTCCTCGAGGTGGCCGTCGATTCCCTGTAAAACCCGGCTACAATTTCGGCAATCCCCGGCTGATCGCTCTTTCCGATCAAATACATCAAAATCTGGTTGCTGACGTCATCGCGGCTTTCCAGCTTCGTCATTCCATGCGCGATGGCGTTCATGGGTCCTTCAAATTGCTTCTTCTTCCCCTGCTTGTTTACTTCATTCATAAACCGTTCGTTTGATTCCGCGAGCTTCGCTTTCAATACATTGATATACAGCTCATCTTTGCCGGAGACGTAATGAAAGATCGCGCCTTTGGAGAGTCCGGTGCGCTTCATAATGTCCGTCAACGTCGTTTGACTGCAGCCCTTCTCCCGAATCAATTCCTCTGTTGCTTCCAGCAGGATGTGCTGCGTTTGCTCTCGGCGTTCTTCTTGCTTCATATGCGATTCCTCCTTATAGGTACTGCATTATCCTTGCGAAGGCAGCCAGCCTGCAATTAATATAGCGGCTATAAACACGATTTGAATAACCGTTCTGATCCCTATCGGTGGAACCGGCCTGCCCGCTAGCTTGAGCTTATGACGGGCTGCATGCATGTTAGCTGGAAACATGGCAATCAGCAGCAGTGCCAGCAAGGTTGCTGCTATCGTTGTCGTCGACGGGAAGAGCAGCAGAAAGGCACCCGTTATTTCAAAAATGCCTGTCAAACTTACGATCATCCCCGCCTTCGGGATCCATGGCGGTACCATCGCAATCAAATCGGGACGCATTCTGCCCCAGTGAGCCGACGCGGCGATCAGCAGCATCACCGCTGCTGCAAAGCGAAGCGATATGACGGTGTCGTTCATGTACTCCCAGCCGGCTAAACCGAGTGACCGAAAAACGAGAAACGAAATGACCATGCCTATAAATGGTGCCATCTCCACCAACTCCTCATCCTCTTTGCTCCTTATTATATATACCGACCATCGGTTTGTAAATACGAACGACAATAAATGAGAGCCGTCCAAATTTACAACCCGCTCACAATGTCATGCGATCGCCGCGACGACATATAAGCAAGCTGTAAATCTGACGGCTTTGATTTGATCTGTTTGATTGCCCGGAGGATTCCCCAATCTATCCGGCATGGGACCATCTATTGTTTTGACGAGGCGGGGTATATTCTGAACAAATGTACGTATAGAACGACACTAATAAGTGCTGACAGCAGGATCAGGCTGAATATTCCCATTGGCGGAATCCACGCCGATAAAAACACAGTGACCGGCGCCAAAAATCGCCCGATCGTATACTGCAGATTGTCAGCGCCCATGTATTGTCCTCTTGCATGCTCCGGAGCATAATGGCTGATAAAGCTTTGCATGACCGGTGAGCGGACAATCTCGCCGAATGTAAACACGATCGTAACGATAAACAAGAACCATAGATTGGTGCTGAAGCCGAGGGCAAACGTCCCTAATCCGGATAACAGCGATGACATAATGAATACGTCGCGCTCCTTCCAATGGCGCAGCCACTTGGTTACCGGCAGGATAAACAGCACAAACAAGAGACCGTTCAGGCCGAGCAGCCAGCCCAATATCTCGGTGCTCGAAAGCATCAGCTTGCCCTCCTCCCAGGAGAACAAAGCCTGAGCAGGCACGTAGTTCGTGACGTAGACGGCTAAATACAAATCCAGCTGCATAATCGCTACCAGCGCGAATATCCCTGCTAGTATGTACACCAGAAACACCTTGTCGCGAAAAATAACGCCGTATCCCTTCCACTGCTCCCTCCATATTTCGCCAACCGTTGCTGAACGGCCAGCGCTTCCCTCCCCAGGCGGCATGGATTCTTTAACGATCAAATAGATAGCGATGAAATACAGCAGCAGGATGAACGAGCAGGTCCACAGCAGCTCCTGCCGGTAATGGAAGAAGAATACCGCTCCAAGCGCCGGGCCTAACACTGCCCCGATATTATTGGCGGTCGTGAACGTAGCGAACACTTGACGCCGGTCCTGTGCCGGAACCAGGTCCGCCACCATGGCCGTGCTGGCCGGCCGATAAATGGCACCGCCGAAGCCAATGGCAATAAACGCCGCATAATCGAGCCAATGGGAAGATGACAAGGCGAATACGGCGAACATCAAGGTTTGGAGCGCAGCGCCCGTCAGCATGACGGGACGGCGTCCGATCCGGTCCGCCAAAGCGCCTCCGATCAAGCTCCCTGCCATGCTGAATAACGGGGGAACCGTCATCAGCATCCCCGCGATATCATTTCCTAACGCATTCCCGAAATAAACCGCGATAAACGGAAAGTACATCCACACGAGCATATTGAACAGCGCTTCGCCAAATAAGCGAACTTTTAAATTGGTATTCCATAATCGAATTTGCATAAGAAATAGGCTCCCTTTAGCTATACAACGCGATGGCTAAGCTCTGACTTCCCGGCCGGGTATCACCTACTATAAAATAATTTCCTGGCAAAATATAGACTTATATTAGGCGTTCGTTTATACTAATAATATGAAAATCGAATAAGACCCCGTTTGATTCAAATGTTCCTTAAATCGAACGTACGTTCTAAATCTAATGATTAAAGACGCCTCCGCGGAGGCGTCTTTTTTAGACTTAAATGCATCATCGTTCTCTGGTTAATCGTTCAGCTGCTTGGTCTCGTATAACCGCTCGAAGATCAGCCGGCTCACCTCGGACACACGTCCTTTATCTTGATATGTCAACCATGCCAGCTCCTCGATCTCCGAGGCTGGCGACAGCTCTCCGTCCGCCTCTGCCGTATAACAGGACATCTTCACGATGGCTCCATCGGTTTTACCATGAGCCTCCGCCTCGAAGGTTCCGTAGTGCACGGCGCTTTCCGGTTGTATCCGAACGGACAGCTCCTCTTCAATCTCCCTGGCAAGCGTTTCGAGCTCCGTCTCGCCGGCCTCACGCTTTCCGCCGGGAACATAGTACGTATCCTTGCCTCTGGAACGGGCGCATAAGATGCGTCCGTCAACCACATGCAGCCATGCGACTTTATCAATGATCGATCCCATGTTTACTCTCCTCCTTCGCGAACTTTTCGAGCTTCTTGCTTCTCTTGTGATCCTCCTAATTTAAACACCAGAATGCCGCCGATGATAACCAGAACTCCAATCAGCTGGTTTATTGTAAAAGGAACCTTAGCAAGACCGAGCCATCCCATGGAATCCCACAAGAGGGCGAACCCGAGCTGTGACGTCATGACAATCGATATGGCGAACGTCGGTCCGAGCATTTTCGTAGCTTGAACCAGACAGATCACCACGCCTACGCCGATGACCCCGCTGATCCAATACCAGGGCTTCATCTGGTCCAGCTGGAAGGTGGCGGTACCCTCAACTGCCAAGCTTATGATGAAGGATGCAGCAAAGCCCAATCCAAGCACCAATGTTGTCGTTGACCATAGTCCCGTGGCAGCATTAACCCGGTTGTTGAATATATTTTGCAGACTTACCAGAGCGCCGGCTATAAGCGCCAATACCAATCCTCCGGCCACATTCCGCTCCTCCTTCACTTTCCTCATATGGCGTTCTTAGCGGTCATTTATTCTTCGTAAATATTGCCCCCGGCCACCTCGAACAGCTTCTCCCGATTCTTGATCAGGATGATGCCGCGGCGGCGCTCGATCAAGCCGTCCTTGCAAAATTTATGAATCACCCGGTTCAGATGCCTGTAGCTTGTCCCGAGCAGATTCGCAATATCTGACAGCTGGAAGACATCTGGAGGATCGGTTGCGAACGCTCCGGAATCGCCTTGCGAGACCGAAAGCAGATAACTGGCCAGACGAACTTCCACCGGATGCATCAGATTAAAGCTCATAAAATTGGACTTAATATAAAATTTGCGGGTGACGATCTGCAACAGAAACTGCAGCAGCGGCGGATGGGACTGACCGTATTTATTCAGCCAACGATGATGAACGGCAACCATGGTCGAAGGCATCACCGCCTGCACCGTGTTGATGAATGGATTTCCTTGAATATACTCAATATCACCAATCACCTCCAGCGGCGTTTTAAAGGACAGGATGAGCGCCCTGCCTTCCGGTGACGTTGTAAACACCTTGATTTTCCCTCCAACAAGCACATAAAGGTATTCAGCGGTCTCCCCCTGCTTGCAAATGCTCTCTCCCTGTTCGTACTCACACAGCAGCAGATGGGGCTCCAGTTCTTCCGGGAACACATGCTCCATCTGGTGCTCGCGAATTAAGGAACGCAGGCGTTCCGGATCGCGACTTTCTTTCATCGATCAGTTCACTTCCCATCTGTTCATGATTCTGTCCTTTGCTGCTACATTTTAAGGAACAGCACACCGGCGATCATCATGGCAATGCCAATGCATTGAGCTGCCGTAATCCTCTTCTTGGCCACGCCGAACCATCCGCCGGCGTCAATCACGAACGTCAGGCTCAGCTGTGCGATCAACAGCGCCGATATCGTCAAGGTTACCCCGATATGCCGGATCGCGGTAACTTCACTGAATATGATCGGTGCCGCCAAAGCGCCTCCTAATACATACAGCGGGTTGACCTGCCTAACCCAATACTGCTTGCTGTCACGGACAAACGACAAAATTACCAATGCCATCAAAAACCCCGTCAGCTGCGTTACGGATGCCGCCGGCCATGTTCCCATATCCTGACTGATCCTTGCGTTCGCCACACCCTGCAGCGTTATGCATGCACCGCCCAGTATAGCAAATACAATTCCTCTCATGCGTATAAACTCCTCGCGTCGTAATTGATCTGTATATTATTAAAGAGTATATCCGGCATTGGGGAAAAGGACATATGTCCTAAATGGGGCGAAAATGATAAAACTCCGATTGCATCTATGACTTTACCCTCTCTATGGTCTAAAATAGAATCTATGTATTCATGTTCATCGCCCATGTGGAAGGAGATTCATATCATTCATGACGAACAAACAAACCTCATCCGAATCGCTGCGGCATAGTCTGCAATCGGACTGTTCCAGCTGCTTCGGCTTATGCTGCGTGGCGCTGCCCTTCGCGGCATCATCGGATTTTGCGGTGAATAAGGACGCCGGAACACCCTGCAGCAATCTGAGAGCCGCTTTCCGCTGCGCCATCCACGATCATCTTAGACAAAAGGGCTTCCGCGGCTGCACCGTGTTCGATTGCTTTGGCGCAGGACAGAAGGTATCCCAGCTTACTTACCAGAGACGCGACTGGCGGCAGTCAACTGAGACCGCCAAGGAAATGTTCGAGGTATTCCCGATAATGCGGCAGCTCCACGAGCTGTTATGGTATTTAAGCGAAGCATTGGAACAACAGCCGGCGCAAGAAATTCATGCCGATATCGAACGAGCGCTGGAGGAGACCGAGCGCATGACGCTTCTCCCTCCGCCAGCTCTGCTGAAGCTCGATGTGGCAGCTCATCGGGCCGAAGTCAATTTGCTCCTGCTTCGGACAAGCGAGCTTGTCCGGGAGAATGCCCGCCGTAAGCACACCGGTCCTCCCGTCAGGAAGAACATCGGCGGCCGGGGTGCGGATCTGATCGGCGCCAAGCTTAAGGGCGCCGATCTTCGATATGCCAATCTGAGAGGGGCTTATCTCATCGCAGCTGATCTGCGCGGCGCGGATCTGAGGGTAGCCGATCTGATCGGCGCGGATTTCCGGGATGCGGACATTCGGGGAGCCAATCTGACCGGATGCCTCTTCCTAACCCAAGCCCAAGTCCAAGCCGCCATCGGGGATGCGAGCACGAAGCTCCCGCCTTCGTTAACGCATCCTGAGCATTGGCCAGCCTAATACGTTCCCGATGGAATGCAGCGAATGCAACTCTATTCCTAGCGTTCGCAAAGCTTAATGCATCGCATACATGGTCATTTGAACATGTCGCTGTTCTGCCTCTTCCACGAATCCTTCAACGGCACAACGCGGTTAAACACAAGATGCCCGGAATGGGCGTGCTTGTTATCGAGACAGAAGTAGCCGTGTCGGATGAACTGGTAGGTTTGATGGAAAGAGGCATTGCTTAGGCTCGGCTCAAGAAAAGCCTTCTCCACCCGAATCAACGATGCCGGGTTCAGGAGCTCCTTCCAATCGTTGCCGGATTCTGCAAAAACAGCGGTCTCCTTCAGAAGGCGATCATACAGATGCAATTCTGCATGGATCCCGCAACTCATGGATACCCAGTGAATCGTCGACTTGACTTTCCTTGCGTTGAACCCGCTTCCGCTTCGTGTCAACGGGTCATAGGTGCAGTGCAGCTCGGTTATTTTACCGGTTAACGGGTCCTTTACGACTTCCTCGCAGCGGATAAAGTAAGCTCCCTTCAGCCGCACCTCCTGCCCCGGCGACAGCCGGTGAAACCCTGCGATCGGATCCTCCATGAAATCCTCCCGTTCGATCACCAGTTCCCTGGTGAACGGGACTTTCCTGGTTCCCAGGGATTCATCGCCTTCATGGTTCCGCAGAACAAGCATTTCCGTCCGGTCCGCCGAAAAATTCGTGATGACCACTTTCAGCGGGTGCATCACAGCCATGGCATTCAGGGACCGCATCTTCAAATCCTGGCGGACAAAGTGCTCCAGCATCGCCGAGTCCACGGTACTAGGATTTTTTAGCGCGCCAAGCTCTTCGAGAAATCGTCGAAGCCCTTCCGGAGTCACGCCCCTACGGCGCAACCCTTGCAGTGTCGGCAGTCTTGGGTCATCCCAACCGTCGACATAACCCCCATCAACCAGCTCCCTCAAATATCGCTTGCTCGTAGCCGTTCCCGAAATATTCAGCCGGCCGAATTCCCTCTGCTTGGGAGGCTCCGTAATATCAAGCTCCCTCAGTACCCATTCATACAGCGGGCGGTGATCCTTGAACTCTGCCGAGCATAAGGAGTGCGTAATCCCTTCAATGGCATCCTGGATCGGATGGGCAAAGTCATACATCGGGTAGATACACCATTCATTTCCGGTTCGGTAATGCTCCGCATGGATAATCCGGTACAGTACGGGATCCCGCAAATTGAGATTAGGCGATGCCATATCGATCTTCGCCCGAAGCACCTTCGAGGCGGCTGCAAACTCTCCATTCTTCATCTGCTTGAATAAGGACTCATTTTCTTCCACCGTCCGGCCTCGGTATGGACTATCCTTCCCCGGCTCGGTCAGCGTTCCCCGGTAAGCAGTCATCTGCTCCGGACTAAGGTCGCAGACATAGGCCCTGCCCTTGCGAATCAGCTTGATTGCGGCCTCGCAGATTTGCTGCGAGTAATCCGATCCGAAATATACATCCGGCTTCAATCCAAGCCATTCAATATCCTGTTTGATCGCCTCCACATATTTAACGTCTTCCTTAAGCGGGTTCGTATCATCGAAGCGCAGATTAAACCTGCCGTCAAACCTGTCAGCGATCGAATGGTTAACCTGGATGGCATATGCGCTTCCGATGTGAAGGTAACCGTTCGGCTCGGGCGGGAAACGCGTCGCGATCGGCCTGCTGTACACTCCGCTCGCGATGTCCTCCCGCACAATGTCCGTCAGAAAGTCGGACTTCATAGCTGCGTTTCTTTTGTCAGTGCTCATGGGTACAACCTCCTCTAAATTAACATGTTCATTTCCTCTGGAACGACAAAAAATCCCGCCCCCAAGACAAATGTCTTGGGGACGAGATTTGATTTCGCGGTGCCACCCCTATTTGCCGATATCTCACGATACCGGCCTCATCAGGTACGGCCATCGGCTGACGGCTTATACCCTAGCTCTATAACAGGAGCTCCTGTCGCACCATCTGCTTATGTAAACCACAAGTTCCGATGCGCCGCTCAGAGGCTTGGTTCAACGAAGGGTTTCCCGCCCCTTTTCAGCTTGCTGGGGCTCTCTGTAGGGAATCCTGACTCGTCTACTCTTCTCTTCATCGCGTTTATAATTTGAATTATAGTATCATCAAAGAACGCAAAAGTAAATCATGGAATTGCACGCCTGGTGGCATTTACACCGGGAGCAGCTTCACCGTCGCCTGCTTGCCGCTCACTTGGATGCCGGTTTCCTTCGTTCCCTTCCCGGCCAGATCGTGGATCAACCGTTCCAGCAGCTTCCGGGCGGCATCGCCCTCCTTGCCCTGAATGCGGATGATCGGCTGGACCGCCTTGCCCGATTCAAGCAGGCGCTGCATTTGGGACAGCTTGGTATCATAGTCGTGCTCCTCGATATGTACGGTGAGGCGAAATTCTTTCACTTTGATCGGACCGCTGGCCGGCTTCTGTCCTTTCTTCTCCTTCGCGGCCTCCTGCTTGGCCATTCCTCGGCTGACCAGCTTGCATGGCGGAGGGCTGCTGAACAGCGAAGTGCACACTAAATCCGCCTTATTCGCTTTCGCCAGCGCTAATGCCTCGTCCCGTGGCATGATGCCGAGGTCCTCGCCGTCGAGTCCCGTCAGTTCAACCTCGCGTGCCTTTATTTTCTCGTTCATCATCAACATCCGATTGCCTCCTTCAGATCCATCCTGATACGTAAGGATAGCATACCATACCCGGCAAAAAAAGATCGCCCAAGCACATCGCTTGAACGATCCTCAGCAGCATCTCCTCACTAGTCGAGCTTTTGAAAGGGATATGGGCTCTCGATCCCGGCTATCTTCAACTACTGATAGTTAGGATTCAGTATCCGTGCTTTGTAGAATGCAGCACCGGTCTTGGTACGCGTTGCACTCGGAAGGAAAAAGTCTGCCGAATCCGTACACCACGTGTAAAGCGTACAGCCGCCGACCGGATTCTTCGCGACATCCGCGACCGTTTGCACCACCTGGCCTGATGACTGATTACCGACAGCCTTTACGCCCACCCGGCTGATCTCGTCAGCTCCCGCATACGTAAGATCGAGCGAATTGGTCGATTTGACGTATTGATATACCTTCCCACCCGATGCCACCCACAATCGGTCAAGGTCTCCATACACCGGTTGTATGTCATGCCCGTTCAAGCGGGTAACATCCAGTCGAACATGCTCGGTCAACGTCGGGCTCGCGGTTGTTCCCCCTACCTTCAACCCAACGATCGCCCCATTTCCCAGGCTCCATAATATTTCATTATGCGGATCCCAAGATACGCCGTGAGCGCTCTCCAAACGATACTCTGCGTATGTCGTTGAATGACAGCTCTGAGACGATGTATAAATCCGTACCCAGCCTCCAGTGCTTGCTGCAACGGCAATGTTGCCGTTGGGCAGAAGTTCGGCGGAGTGGGGATTGCCGCCTACATTCGCTGCCCAGAGCTTATAATTTCCTGCAGGATATGGAATAATCGCGGCCAATCCCCTTGAGTCGGTAACGAGCATAACCTGGGTTCCGAAGAAATCGCTGTTTCTAATCCGTGCTTCCGTCGGCAATCCCCAATAGGCGGTAAACTCAGCGAAGCCGTTGGATGCAATGGGTGCCCAAGACCATTTAACGGCCATGGAATCATTCCAATCAGAGACGCCAGGGTCCATCACCAATATTTTTTTGGACGCTTGATCGCTCATAGCGATATCATAATCCTCCTGGAGAGGCGAAGATGCGTCCACCCAGCTCATTCTTAGGTTATCCCCGGTAATAAAGAGAGTCAGGGCAGCCAGAGAGATACCAGCAGCGAGCAGCAAATGGCGCAGCCGGGATGTCATCTTCTTCCGATTATTCATTCGATCCCTTCCTTTCATCATGTGTTCACGGAAGTTCGATTGCTTTCGGATAAGCAAGATCATAGCCTTCGATCAATCGTTCCCAGCAAGCTGCCACTTCCGAAGGAACAGGTCTGCGGACCTCGAACATAAACGGACCTTGGTAATCGTGCAGAACCAATGCTCGCAAAACCTCGTTCCACCGAATAGAGCCCATGCCCGGCATCCAGTGTCTTTCATCTCGACCGTCGCAATCCGACATATGGACCGTGAAGATGCGTTCGCCCTGTTCTCTGATGAAGCATTCCGGGGCTTCCAGCAGAAGATGGTTGACATCACAACATATGCCGAGCCGAGGATCCGCTGCAAGCAGACTTGCGATCTCCCGGCCCGAATTCCCGAGGCACGTGCGCGGCAAGCATTCAACTGCGATCCGTATGCCGAGCGCTTCCGCTTCATCTGCCAGCACCGATAATGCCCTCCTGCACGCTTCCAGCCGTTGCGGACGTTCCTCATCCGTAATTGGCTCCCAGCTTGGATGGAGTACAACCATGGGAATGCCCCATTCATGGGCAAGCTGCATCAACCGACATAATAAGCGGGAAGCCTCGACAGAAGCCGCTTCGCTGACGGCCGATATATCGAAGGCGGGGCCATAAGGCAGATGCAGCGTCCAAATGCTGATTCCAAGCTCTCGACTATTCTCGATCCAAAATCTGCAGGTCCGCTCATTCACCGGATTGAACAGATCGAAGGCATCGTTTCGCCAAGCCAGCTCGATAACCTTAATGCCGGCTTGTTGAACAGCTTCAATATCGACATGACCATCGGCCCAATCATTTAACGAGAGCGATGTTCCAAGCGGCCACCTGGAAGGATGATCCGATAGGACAGAACGCTGCTTCTTTAGTGAAGTCATGCTCCAGCCTCCTTATTGTGATCATAGACGGGCTAATATCCCGGGGCCCAAATCCTAGCCTTGTATATCGCTGTCCCTTTGCGGATCCGATTCGATGTCCCGTGTAAGCGGATCTCGTCCGTCGTCCATTCATAAAGTCCTCCCGGTTTGGGCGCAGCAGAAACGATTACGCCAGAAGGTTGATTGCCGATGCTCTTCACATCATGCCAATCCACAAACGGGCAATCCGCATATTCACTCACAAACCGACCGGATGATATGACGTACTGGTAGACATGCGAAACCGTAGTGATCCACAAGCGATCGTCGTTTCCCCACACGGGCTGGAGATCATGACCGTACCTGCTTGGCAGGGGAACCCGATCGTCCACCGCGATCTCCGGTTGATCATCTGTTCCTTCGAGACGGAGGGCTACCAAATCATGATCGCCTAGAGCCCATAATACATTTCGGCGAGAATCCCAATGCAGACCATGCGAACCAGGAAGCGGAAGCTCGGCATAAACTTGATCTGTTAGCCCTTGGGAAGAAGCATAGATCCTGACCCAACCGCCTGTACTGGCCGCCACAGCCAGATTCCCGTTAGGAAGCAGCTCGGCCGAGTGAGGATTGCCGCCTACGCAGGCCCCCCATATGAGGGATTCTCCTCCGGGATAAGGAAGGATCGCTGCAAGCCCGCAAGAATCCGTAACGATCATGCACTGCCCACCGCGAATCGGATCATGCCGAAGCTTGGCTTCAGTCGGCAGCCCCCATGCCGGAAGGAGCTCGCTGAATCCGTCCACGTCTAAGAGAGACCAGGACCATATCAATGATTCGTCCATGTTCCAATCGGGCGCTGTCGGGGCGAAAACCAGGATTCGATGGCTTTTCTGGTCTGTGCAGGCAATCGGATAATCCATGCTCTGACTGCCGCTCATTTGTCGAGCCCCTGCTCTCGCACAGCTTCGTTTACTTCCTGTATAGCCTGTGACAAGCCTTTGTTCTCGTAACCTGCCACAATGCTCTCCCACATCGCTACCGGGTCCTCCTTGGATAGCATGACCCTAGTCAAATCCTCCGTCGGATTTATGGCGCTCAGCTTCGATTTGGCCGGGGTATACAGCAGTTCCAGCTGATAATTGGTCGGCACGGGGACATGCTCGGCAATTCGCTGCTTCAGTCCTTCCCTCGACATCCTCGACAGCTTCTCTCCATATGCAATATTGTTGACTTCACTCTCTACGAATTCGAGCTCTTGTCCCCAAGCCGCGAGCGAACCAAACAGGTTGAAGGACGGATACAAGCTGCCAATCGTTTTAAATTCGCCCTCTTCATTCTTCTCACGCGTAATCGTGATCTTCTCGCCTTCTATGGTATAGTCCTTCCCTTCAATTCCGTACTGTTTATCTCTGATAAATTCGTCAGAGAGCAGATAATCGTATATTTGCAGGATTCTGTCCATCTTCTCATCGTTCACTCGAGCACTGAAATAGCTTTCCGACCAGAACGTAACGGCCGTATAGCGGTATCGGTTTCCGTCATCCGATTGCCATGTCACCGGAATGATGTGGGCAATATCCTCAAACTTTGTGTCCTTGTTATATTTGCTCCATGCCGCATTGAGCTTGGCTAAACCGTTCGGAGTAGCCTGCATGGAGATCGCGCCCACTTTACCCTGGCCGAATTTTTCAATCCCGTCGTTTGTTTTCATAATGGCAAAATCCGGATCGATCGCGCCTTCCGTAAAGAGCTGGCGCATCTGCTTGACGACCGTCTTCATCTTATCGGAGGCATAGTAAGGGATATACGTTCCATTCTCCTTCACCCACGAGCTGTTCAGCAGGTGTGGAAAGGTGCCTCCGGCAATGGGAGCCAGCATCGCAGCCGACCGGAAGGTAAGACCAACCGTATCGTTCTTGCCATTTCCGTCCGGGTCATCCTTGGCGAAAGCCTTCAGCATATTCAAATAATCATCGTAGGTAACGGGATCCGCAATCCCTAACTTCTCCATCCAATCCTTGCGGACGATCAAGGAACGTTCCATCGCCCATGTATCATAATCCCGGTACGTCAGGCGCGGAATCATATAGGCCTTCCCGTCCACACGAAGCGACTTGGTTTCGTCGAGCGAAAGCACCTTGGCTACATTCGGATAGGGACTGAGATCGTCTGGAAGTGCGCGAATGATCCCTTGTTTAATCCAGGAATAATACGTCTCCGAGTTAATGATATCGTGACTGAACACATCGGGGAGCTCGCCGGAGGCGCTCCAGAGCTGGTATTTTTCCTTGTAATCCGAATAGCTGATCACTTTGTCAACGAAACGGACATTAAATTTGCTTTCGAGCTGCTTCAAATATTCGTCTGTTTCACGGTTCGGAAAGGCGAGCCCGATGTTAAAAAAAGAGACCGATATATCCAGCTTCTTCCCGTTCTTCCCTCCCCCGGATCCACCTTCTCCAGCATCGCTATTGCCTGCCTTCCTGGTGCAGCCTGTAATGACAAGTGCCAGGATCATGATCGCGATCAAAACGGATTTTCCTTGCCAGCGGACGCTTTGCATAGTAAAACCTCCCCCATCGATATTCGTGAATATGTGTCACTCTTTGATAGCACCCAATGTTACGCCTGCCGAAAAGTGTTTCTGCAGATATGGATACACCAGCATAATCGGCACCATGGTTATAATGACGCTTGCCATTTTGATCCCGTCGGGGTAGCCCTGATTGAGCTGCGACATCATGGCCGCGCCCATATCGTCCCTGGCCATCTTGGTTACGTCTGCCAGCATGTTCCTTAAGAACAGCTGCATGGGATGCTTATCGGTGTCAGTCATAAACAGCATCGCATTATACCATTCGTTCCATCTGGCGACCGCGTAAAACAAGGTAATCGCAGCAATCGTCGGCTTGGAAATCGGAATGACGATGCGAAAGAGGATATACAGATCATTCGCCCCATCGATCTTAGCGGACTCCTCGAGACTCGGCGGGATCGTGCGAAAGTGATTGATCATGACAATCAAGAAGAAGGTGCTGACTGCTACAGGGAATATCATGGCTCCATAGTGATTGATCAACTGAAGCCCCTTAATCGTCAAATAATATGGAATAAGTCCTCCCGAAAAGAGCATCGTAAATACGATGCCTGCCATCATAATGGAGCGGCCGGGCATGGATTTCTTGGACAAGGCATAAGCTCCGCATGTGGTCACCAGCATATTAACCGACGTTCCGAACACCGTGACAATGAGGGAGTTCAACAGCGCTTTCCCGACATAACTGCCGTCAAGCAGCATACGGTATGAGCTGAGATTAAAGCTGGTGGGAATTAAATAGAACTGCTGCTTAACGACCGACGCCGGATCGGCAAATGAAGTGATGAATACATTGTAAAAGGGCAGAATGGTCATGACGGCCATCAGCATAAGCAGGATGTGAATCATGTAATCGGCTCCATTCGCTTTCGGTTTCATTGGCGTCCTCCTTTCACCCGAAATACAAGCAGCAACGCAGCTTGGCATGCTTTAGTAGAGACCATCCTGGCCCAACCTCTTGGCCGCGCGGTTTGCCGCTACCAGCAGCGCAAGATTGATGATGGATTTAAACAAGCCGACGGCCGTTGACGTCCCATAGCTGTCGCCGACCGAAAAAGTCCTTCGGTAGACATAGGTATCGAGAATATCCGCTTTTTCATAAACAGCCGGGTTGTACAGATTAAAAATTTGGTCAAACCCGCTCCCACCGGAACTCATCGTATTGCCGATTTGCAGAATCAACAGGATCACAACCGTGCTCTTTAGAGACGGCCAGGTAATATATCGCATCTGGTGAAACCGATTGGCTCCATCGATGCTGGCCGCTTCGTAGAGTGACGGATTAATCCCGGCGATGGCCGCCAAATAAATGATCGTCCCCCACCCCATATCCTTCCAAATGCTGCTGCCGAACAAAAGACCGCGAAATGATTCGGGGTCTACCAGCAGGCTGACTTTTTCAAACCCCAATATGTCCAGCAATTGATTCAGTACGCCGAACGAGCCCAGAAAATTAACGAGAATTCCGCTAACGATAACCCAAGATAAAAAGTGCGGAAACGTGTACACAACCTGATAAAATTTCTTTAGTCTGGCCGTTCGGACTTCATTCAGAAGCAGTGCAACTACAATCGGTACGGGAAATTCAAAGATTAGCCGGCCAAGTGCAATGATGACCGTGTTTCGGAACGCCGTCCAAAAGTCATCCAATAAAAAGATCTCTTGAAAATTGGCCAGTCCAATCCATTCGCTGCCCCATACGCCCTCGGCGAAATTAAATTCCTTGAAGGCAAGCTGCAGGCCATACAGCGGGACATACTCGAACAGGATGTAGAACACTAGCAGCGGAAACACGAGCAAGTACATGTATTTATGCTCCACCATCCGCGCCCATAAGCTTTTCTCCATCGCATCTGCCCTCTCTTTCATGGCGTTATCTTTTAATGCTCCAAGTATACGGTGCGCTGAAGGTAAACCATATGTACGATCCTCAGATATGCTATGTACTTTTCTAACATCATTCGCTCAAAGCCTTGCGTGTCAAATCCGCTTCAGTCGCACGAAAAAGCCCCGGACACACTAGGTGTTCCGAGGCATTCAGCGGGGCTGATCCGAATCTATGGTTTTGTCGATGCATCTATGGAACGGTACTCGGTCGGCGTCAAGCCCGTGTGCCGTTTAAACATTTTTGCGAAATAGAAATAGTCTTTGTACCCGGCCTGTTCCGCCACCTCTCGGACGGATAAGCGACTGTTGAGCAATAAGCTGCAAGCGTGCTCCATTCGGATATCGTTTAGAAACTTCGTGAAATTGACCCCGAATTCCCGTTTAAACAGCGAACTTAAATAGTTCGGATGGAGAAAGAACTGTCTGGAAATATCCTGAACCGTTAGAGGCTCCCGGAAATTCCCGCGAATGTACTGCTCAATCGAGCGCAGTGTATCGTCCCCCGGGCGCGAATCTGCCGTATCCGTAATCGCGTCAGATGGCCGAATGGCTTCGGGCTGCTTTTCGCGTTTCAGACGATTCTTCAAACCCTGCAGCACTTCGGATATTTCTTCGTTACGAAATGGTTTAAGGATATATCCGCCAGCACCGTAATGCATAGCTTGCCTGGCGTACTCAAACTCCGCGTATCCGCTGGCGACCACGCAACAGACCCCGGTCTCTTCTTCATACAGCTTCTGGATCAATTCGATTCCGTTCATGCCCGGCATCCGGATATCAATGAACGCAACATCCGGTCGATGGTGCTTCATCTGCCGGTAAGCATCCAGTCCGTTGCTGGATTCCCCCACAATTTCAAAACCGTGGGACGGCCAGTCAAGCATTCGCTTCAAGCTTTCCAAGATCCAGGGTTCGTCATCTGCAAGCCAAACCTTATACTGCATTTGTCATTCCTCCATGCGGAAGCTTGATAACTACTCTGGTTCCGTTCGACGGTTCGCTATCGACCGATACGATGCCGTACGCCGGCCCATAGGTATATCGGATTCGGTTGTTTACGTTTAACATGCCGATAAATTTTGTATCCGAGGTCAGGTCCGGGCCAGACTTGTCCTCTAAATGAGCACGGATTTCATCCAGCTGGGCAGGCTCCATGCCTACACCATCGTCTTGCACCCATATCAGCATGCTGCTGCCCTCAATCCGGCTTCCTACCGTTAGGAGGCATCGCTCAAGGCTCGGTTCTATTCCATGGAACACCGCATTCTCCACAAGCGGTTGCAAAATCATCTTGATGACCGAAACCCGCAAGCTTCGTTCATCCACATCATACACAACGTCAAACCGATCCTGGAATCGAATCTGTTGAATCCGGATATAGGCATTAACGATCGCAAGCTCCTCCTTGAGCCGTACTTCGTCTCCGCCTTTAATGCTGTAGCGGAAGATGAGTCCAAGAGAATCCGTCATTTCCCGAATCTCGGGGACGTTCTTCACATATGCGATTCCTTTAATGGTTTCGAGCGTATTGTAAAGAAAATGGGGATTGATCTGATTCTTTAAAAATTGCAGCTCCGCTTGCTTCCTAAGAAGCTTCAGCTCATAAATATATGTTTTTGAATCGACAAGCTTCGCAGCCAGATCGTCGATCTCATCGAGCAGTGTATTGAACTGCCTGGCCATGATGCTAATCTCCGCATACCCGTCAAGCGATACACGTTTGTTCGGATTATCTAATCCTTGCGATCGCAGGCCGCTGATAATTTTCATGAAAGCGCGGATCGGGTTAAGGATGTTGCGGCTTATAGCGGTGTAAAAGGCATATAAGATTACGATGGACAACGAAAAGATGCCAAGAACAAGGGTCAGCATATCCTTCAATCCGCTGAATAGCTCACCTGTTTCGAACACGCTTACGATACTTCCGCCGATCGCCGGCACCGGCCTGGCATGCAGGATGAAATCTCCCTCTTCGTTCTGAAACTTAACGGGCTCGCCCTCCTTGACTTGAAGCGCACGAGCAGCATCCTCTGCCATTCCGCCAACCGATTGGCCGATGCTTGGAGCGTCGTTACTTGTCACTACGATTCCGTTACGGTCCAGTACATAAAATTTCCCGGCAAGATGAGTCGACATCGAGCCGAGCTGGGGTGCGATCGCATCGGCCTCCAGAACGATGACGGCATAACCGATTTTTTTCCCGATTGTCACAACGTTTTTCTTATCATACACAGGCGTACCCACATACACCACATTCTTCGTCGGACTTGAGAGCTTATAGTGATAAAGTCCTGAATAATAGGCGTTGGTCTGGTCGGGAATATCGTCAAAAGGAATATAATCCTTGCAGTTTACGCAATTATAGAAGCCTCCCCCTACCGTAGAGAGGAGCACGATTCTATCGATCCCCTGTTTCATGGACTGAAGATTAACAAGAAGTGCTTCAACTGCTCCCTGCAGTTCGAACTGAGCCAGGCGCTCGCGCTCCATCAAAAATCGCTGAATCGTCTCATTATAAGCGATATTAGGCAAAATGCGGTTAATGGAGTCCGCGTTGTCCGCGATATTTTTCTGAATCGTTGATATCAGCTCCAGGGTATATTCGCTGTTCCGTTTGTAGGTGATTCCCCGCATTTGGTCATAACTCCATAGAAAAGTCCCGAACAATAACAGCAGCATCGCCCCACCGATGGTAAGCAGCTGAACGCGGATGGAATACTTCCGGAGTATAGTGATCACGAACGCTCCTCCGTTCTATGAAAGTTATCATTCTGCAAGCGGAGTCACCCCCGCTACGGACCACGGAACATATCCCTCTTCTAACTCCGTATTCTAGCACAAGATGATTCGGTGCCATATATATCATGAGGTTCATCTTCTTATGCGCTGAAACCGCCATCTGAAAGGGGAACGATTGCCTGTTGTTCATATCGATCCATTGGAAGACTCAGGGTTCATACGAACGTTTCCTTAGCCGGCAAATGTATATCTTGCCATCATATCTCCCCAAGGTGCGATCCCCGCTTTCCGAAAACCGGTCTGGAGATATAATCTCTCCGCCCGCTCATTCTCTTTCTTATAACAAAGCATCACATGCTTCGTCTGATCAGGCGCGCTGCGGATCTCTTCGAGCACTAGCCGCAGGGCCGGCTTCGCATAATGCAGCCCCTGATAATGCTCATCGATCATGAACCTGTAAATCCAATAATTATCATCGTAGGTATGAACCCCGTACATGACAAAGCCGATCATGTCCTCATCATGATAAATGGCCCTTGTTCGGAATCCCTCCATAAACTGCGCCTCAGCGATGGAGTAAAGGTTGGGGGCAATCCACTTTGCTTGCTCAGCCTTCGGCTTGAGGCGAATGCAATCCTCCCAGTTGTTTTTATTGATCGCATGAAGTGAAATCATACGCAAGACTCCTTTTTATCTGGTGTATGGGTCTATCCTAATCCAAACCGGGAAGCCGTTCACGGTATTAATCAGATATAACTGAATAATTCACCTGGAAACCTCAACATCGGAGGATGAAGCGTCAGGAGCAAGAGAATGATTCATTATAAATGTTCTCGGCATATGCCAGAGTACGGCTGGGTGGATAAACTATTAGTAACTTTATTGAATATGGAGGCGGTATTGATGCGGCAACTGAAACAGAATGCGCAATCGAAAGGAACGATCACAATGAATTTAATAATGAGGGCTGCTATATATGAAGAACATATTGAATATCGGGGTGTTGGCCCATGTTGATGCTGGCAAAACGACATTAACCGAACAGATTCTCTTTAAGACAGGCGTGATCAACCGAGCCGGCTCGGTTGATCAAGGCAATACAACGACCGATTCGCTCGATATTGAGCGCCGTCGGGGAATTACGGTCAAATCCGCGGCGGTTTCGTTTATGCTGGGAGAATTGAAGGTCAATTTGATCGACACGCCAGGTCATGCGGATTTTATATCGGAAGTCGAGCATTCGTTAAGCGTTCTGGACGGCGTTATCCTGGTTATTTCTGCCGTTGAAGGCGTGCAGGCACAAACAAGGGTACTGATGCAAACGTTGAAGGAACAGGGCATCCCGACCATTTTATTTATAAACAAGCTCGACCGGATGGGGGCGGACTACCGCAAAGTCTGCAGCATGATCCGTCAGCGGCTGAGCGGGAACGTTTGCGAGATGTCGGTCCCATCGGAGGAAGGTACGGCGTGGGCCACGGTCCGTCCCGCCGACCCACATGAAGCTGGCTGGCTCGAGATTCTGGCTTCGAACAACGAAGATATGCTGAGGCATTATGCGCATGACATCCCTGTTTCTGCGGTTCGATTGCAGGCGGAATTGCGCCAGCAGACCAAGAATGCTGCAGCTTATCCGCTATTTGCGGGATCCGCAGCC
This sequence comes from Paenibacillus lactis, assembly GCF_017873605.1. Classification (GTDB taxonomy): domain Bacteria; phylum Bacillota; class Bacilli; order Paenibacillales; family Paenibacillaceae; genus Paenibacillus_AQ; species Paenibacillus_AQ lactis. The sequence continues at coordinate 51,625 of NZ_JAGGKI010000013.1, read as the reverse complement.
AGGGGCGTAGGGATCGACCCCCTCCTGGAGGCATTACAGTCGTTCCTGCCTGTTCATACTCCCGTCGAGGACAGCGCCGATCCTTTATCCGGCCTTGCATTCAAGGTCATGAAGCAGGCAAATGGGGAGCGTCTTGTCTATCTCCGGCTGTTCGCCGGAAGCATCCGGAAGCGGGAGCGAATACCGGTCGTTTCGAAAGACGGGCACACAACGTATATGAAGGTAAAACAGCTGTTTTGCCTGATGCATGGAGCCATCGTGCCAACGGACGGCGTCTATGCCGGGGACATCGCGGTGCTGGGCGGCGTGGATGTGAAGGTAGGCGACGTGATCGGCGTTGTATCCGATCGGATGAAGTCCTTCCGCTTTGAACGCCCCCCGATCCAGGTCAAGGTATCCGCTATGGATTCAAAGGATGCTCCTATCCTGCATCTCGCATTGAGCGACCTCACCATGGAGGACCCTTTCCTGCAATATACGCGCGATTCAAGAACGCAAGAAAGCTTCATTCACGTATTCGGCAAGGTCCAGCAGGAAATCCTGCTTGAAATCATACGGGAGCAGTACGGCATCGAAGCCGTCTTCTCCGCTCCAAAAGTGATTTGTTTGGAGAAGCCGGTTTCTATCGGAGCGGCCGTGGAGCGGATGGGAGAGCCTCAGAACCCCTTCTATGCAACCGTCGGTTTCCGGGTGGAGCCGGGAATCGACGGATCGGGATTGCAATACCGATTGGAGGTCGAGCTTGGCTCCCTTCCGCTGTCCTTTCAGAAAGCGATCAAAGATACCGTGTTCGAGGTCCTGCAGGAAGGGCTCTTTGGATGGTCCGTCACGGATATTGTCGTAACGTTAACTCATACCGGCTATGCAAGTCCCGTCTCGACGGCCAAGGATTTCCGGAGTCTGACGCCGCTCGTGCTGATGAAGGCCTTGAACGAGGCTGGAACGAATGTCTATGAACCGGTGAACAAGCTTCAATTCATCGTACCGGAATTTAGCTTGAGCAAGGTGTTATCGTCCCTGGGTGCATTAGAAGGAACCTTCGAGGAGCCGCGGTTTGTGAACGGCATCGTCCACATCAACGGAACGATCCCTGTTCGCACCTCTGACCAGCTCAAAGCCGAGGTTCATGCCTTGACGAGCGGCGAAGGTCTGCTGACCATCAGGCCCGGGGGCCACGTTCGTGTTCGCGGCAATATTCCGGAGAACAGCCGCAAGCAGGTAAACCCGCTTCATCGCGGGGAGTATATGCTCTACTTGAACAACATCATGTGACCGGACCCTAATCCGTCCTTCGCGAGTTGCTCAGCCGTCCGTGGCGAGCTTCGAGCAGCTGCTGTCTATGAGGCGCGCAAACCGGCGGCTATGATTTCCCCTCTCTATTTTTCTTAGTCCGGTGCAACTCTTTTTGCCTCTCGTCACTTATTAAGTGATAGGAAACAACGTTGCTCTAGACCCACCCGTCATCGCCTTGATAATATAGTCAAGTATTGTTTGAGGGATGCGGAAGGAGTCGGCTAGATGTGGAACAACAGCGTTACGAAGATTTGAAAACAGGTGAAAAGGGCGCCATTATCAGTATAATTGCTTATCTGTGCTTATCTGCAATTAAACTCGTAATAGGTTATGCCGGGAACTCCGAAGCCCTAAGGGCGGACGGATTGAATAATGCAACAGACATCGTTGCCTCGATTGCGGTGCTGATCGGGCTCCGCTTATCGCAGAAGCCAGCGGATCAAGACCATCCGTACGGACATTGGAAGGCCGAAACGGTCGCTTCCTTAATGGCCTCCTTCATCATGATGGCGGTCGGTATACAGGTGCTCTTTGGGGCGGTTTCTTCTATATTTGAAGGCAAGCATGAGGCGCCTGACCTGATCTCTGCGTGGACCGGAGCATTCTGCGCCATTGTGATGTACTTTGTCTATCGGTACAATAAGCGCCTCGCCGCCAAAATCAACAGCCAAGCGGTCATGGCTGCAGCCAAGGACAACCTGTCGGATGCTTGGGTGAGCATCGGCACCGTTGTCGGTATTGTCGGCGCCGCTCTCGGCTTGCCTTGGCTCGATCCGGTGACGGCCGTGCTTGTCGGCTTCCTGATCTGCAAGACGGCATGGGATATTTTTCGCGATGCCTCCCACCACTTAACCGATGGTTTCGATGAGGATAAGATCAGCGCCTTCCGAAAAACGGTGCAGCGCGTTCAGGGCGTTAAAGGCGTTAAAAACATCCGCGCCAGGAATTACGGCAGTAACGCCGTGGTCGATGTCGTCATTCTCGTGAAATCCAATATGGACATTCGGGTTGCTCATGATATCGCCGATGAGGTGGAGCATGCATTAAAGCTCTCGCACGGCGTCTATGATGTTCATGTTCATATCGAGCCCAATTGAGAGGGAAAGTCAGCAGCGAACTTGTAAAAAGGGACGGCCGTCATCGAACGGCCGTCCCTTTTTCATGATCACAAACTCACTTCCATCCATCCCTTGTCAGCCATGGAATGGATACCCGCCCCCTGCTTAGCCCCCAGCATCTCCGCGATAACGAAGGCGTCCTTCGAACCTGTCCGCACACATGCTCCGACTAAACGATGCGAAATTGTTTGCATGTTGGAAGCTTGGATTCCTGCTTTTATGCCTTCTAGTCCTTCAGCTTGGCATAATTGTCTATCACCAAGAAATACAATATAATCATATTGCATAATTTTTCTAAAGAAAGCGGTGCATAGGAAATGAGCAGTATGCTTGGTGTATCCGGACTTGCGTTCTTATTAGTAACCTTATTTACGCCGCTCCTCATCTGGGGGCTGCGCACATTGAAGCTGATGCAGCCGATCCGCACGGAGCTTCCTCCCGATCATCAAGCCAAGCGCGGAACGCCTCTCATGGCCGGTCTTATCCTCTTGATCGGAATCATCGTCTCTTTGCAATTTCATCCCGATCCGCTCATGATCTTCTTATGCTCGACCTTTCTTCTGTTCAGCTCGATCGGCTTCATGGATGATTTTAAAAAGGCTGTCTTTCAGGATCCCTCCGGCATATCCGGGCGGATGAAGCTGGTGTTTCAATTTCTGTTTACCGGCGGGCTGCTGCTCGTACTATTCCGGTATTTCTCGCTCTCAAGCGATATCGAACTATTGGGCGGATATTCCCTGCAGCTGCCGATTGCCGCGTACGTGATTATCATGCTGCTCTTTATCGTCGGATCCGCCAATGCGATCAATTTTACTGACGGATTGGACGGGCTGCTGATCAACGTATCCATTCCCACTTATTTCTTCTTTTTTCTCATATCCGACAAGCCGGAGGTACAAGCATTCTCGCTTGTCATGATCGGCTGTCTTCTCGGTTTGCTGCTGTACAACATTTATCCTGCCAGAGCGTTCATGGGGGATACGGGATCGCTTGCCATCGGCGGCTCCCTTTCATTCCTGGCTGTTATCGAGAAGGTTGAAATTTTAATTCCGCTTCTATTTTTCGTTTATTTAGCCGAGCAGCTTTCAGTCATTCTGCAAGTCTGGTATTACAAGCGCACGAAGCTGAGATTATTCCGAATGACACCCATCCATTTTCATTTCAGCTTGAAATACGGCTGGAGCGAGAACAAAATTGTTGTAATCTTCGGATTTGTATCATGGTTTATGGTGTTCACCAGCTGGCTGATTGCTCGTTATGTAATGTGAGGGATCTTCATATCTCGGCTTCGAACTCGAGCAGCTCTTTACGCAGACTGTCCAGCGTATTCCTGCGTTCTTCTTCGGCCTGTTCGTCATACAACAGCTGCTCCATGAATTCCCAAATATCTTCAAGCCGACGCCTGATTTGATAAAACCGCAGCGCATCTTCATCCATCTGGTAGCCGTTATGCCGGGAACGATAAATATGCATAAATTGCTCAAAATACGGCGTATCCGTCATAAACATCAGATCCGATTCCACCGGCGCTAATTTCATTCCTTCCCAGTCGAGAAGCACTAATTCATCCCCGCTCTGCATCAGATTCCAGTGGTGCAGATCCATATGGCAGAGCGCCATGCGCAGATTGCGGCCTGCTAAACGCTCTGATAGCGTGCGAACCGTACGCATCCCTTTGACCAAGTGCGAACGAGCCGGGGCTATTGCTGCTTCCATATCATCCGGCAAGCCTTCTTGCATGCGATCCTCCAGCTTGCGCAGAAACGGAACCTCGAAGCTCTCGCGAATGCCTTGCGTAGAATACGGGATTTCCTCTCCCAGCAGGTGAAGCTCGCTGACGATTTCGGACAGCTGCTTGACCTGCTCTCCCGTCAATTCGTTCTCGCCAATCGTTTCGCCTTCAATATACTCAAACAGCAGATAGATCCCGTGTTCATCCTCACAGCGGTACTGGCCGTCCAGGGTTTGAACAGGCACCGGCACCTTTCCGCGAAAGGATTCCTGCTCCGAAAGCCACGCCAGGATCGGGATGTATTCCCGAATGGCCGCCGTCCATTTCGGCGTAGAGGCGCGGCTCTTCTCATATTGCTTAAGAAAATAGGCGCGGCGATCATCGCTCACTTTAAATGCCAATGCGGCCCAGCCGCCTTGCTGCGGCCTGACACCACTTATTTCGATGCCGTAGTGATTTTTCATAATGGACTGAATCCGTTGCATCCTAACGTTTCCCCCCTTTCATGAATTAGTATAACCTCCCCTGCTCCAATACGTCGATCCGTATTCCATGCCGGAATCCCGCCCTCCGTACCAGTTACACATTCAATCGCTTTTGGAATCTTACGCTGCATTGCAGACGAACGAATTTGGGCTTACAATGAATGAGCCATTTCCATTATGGATAAACCATTCCGTCCTTGAAGCTGCAGCCAATCAAAGGGGGTAATACCATGTGTGCAAATCCTTGGGATCCCGAGTGGGATGTATCCTCCGGACTCGTCCGGCGTTTGCTGGACCGCCAGTTCCCGGAGCTCTCTGCTGAAACGGTTGAGCGGCTGGGCCATGGCTGGGATAATATCGTCTACCGCATCGGGTCCGACTATGTTTTCCGGTTTCCAAGAAGACGGGCCGCCGTGCCTCTACTGCAAACCGAAGCACGGATTCTGCCGAAGCTATCTGATTACATAACCGTACCTTATTCGAAACCGCTTTATTTTGGCAAGGAAAGCACGGACTATCCGGCACCTTTTCTGGGCTATACCCATGTACCCGGCGTGCTTCCAACCGGCTTAAGCGACGCTCAGCGCGCTCGTTCCGCGCAGATTCTTGCGCAATTTCTAAAGTCTCTTCACGCGTTCCCCCTGGATACGGCCGAAGCGGAAGGGGTTCCGCATGATCAGCGAAATCTATCGGATATCGCTGGACGCAAAGAACGCATGCTGGGCTTTCTGCCGAAGCTGAGCCCGCATCTCGGAAGCGAAACGGCCGGCGCGCTTGAAAGCTATATCCATACGATCACGCTCGGCCGGGCTTCCACGCAGAAAGCCCTGATTCACGGTGATCTGCATTATAAAAACATGCTGGTCGACAACACCGGGATCATATCCGGGATCATCGATTGGGGCGACGTTAATGTGGGGCATCCCGCATGCGACTTAAGCGTAGCCTATAGCTTCCTGCCCCCGTCTTCCCGGCCCGCCTTCTTTGAAACGTATGGTGAGGTCGACGATGAGACTCATGTCCTGGCACGCATGCTCGCTGTATTTATGCCGATGCTCATTTTGCTGCAGTCCATCGACGACCGGGATGAACGAAACAAGCTCGAGGCAACCCGGACCATTTTGCGTGCGCTCGCGTAAACGGCCCATTTACTTACCGCGTGCCTCTCCCGGCGCGAAGGTGTAATGATGACTGCTGCGCGATTATCGTCGACGCTCGGACGACAAACCATGCAGGCAAACAAGAAAGAAGCTTGATTCGATCAAGCTTCTTTCACATGGAGAATCTGTGGAACGACCTCAAATCTTCAACATATTGAGGAGAGGCATGATAGACTGGATTACATTCACGCCAAGCTTGATGTGAGGCAAGATATCGCCGATGAATCCGAGTGGTCCCGGGCCACCTCGGTTTTCGGCTTCGGCGGCAGCTCCGGCAGCAGCTGGAGAACCGCTGCTGAACGCGCCGGCACCGAATAAATCGCTGAATAATCCGGAAATTCGAGCACGTTCGCCGTTCTTGGCGATTCGGGCCGCCATCTGGTCATTAACCCGGAATCCCGACAGGGTGACTTCCTTGCCGTGCACCTTATTCAGTTCGCCGACATAACAGCTGCCGTCCTTCAGCACCACAACGACCGGGTGGCCGACCCATCGCTTGGCCGTTTCGGATCTGGATGTTGCACGTCTCTTCCGTCTTGAAGGCATCCTGCACTGTTCACCTCGCTCCCACTCTAGTAGTTACTACATCCTATGCCGGCTCCTGCTTTATTTCTTGTGCCTTTATAAGCAGGGTATGCGTATACTTTGAGAGCGAAGAATCGCGTAAATCTTCCGATTACGGTAAATGGCAGAGCTGCATGTTCCCTAGGTTGCAGGACGATTGGAAGCTCTCACGGTGCCTTGGTTGGATGAGTGATCGGTACATAGCAGCAGTATCAGCCAATAACCGAAATAACCGAGAAGTCCCCCGAAACCGTTGAGAATCAGATCATCCACATCAAAGCTCCCTAAGGAGAAGAGCAGCTGCGAGCATTCCAGCGCAAGACTGACAGCCAGAGAAGCGACCAAGGCTCCTACGGCTTTCCTTTTGGTCAGAAGTCCCAGGAATATGCCGTTCGGCATAAAAATGACCAGATTTCCCAGAAAATTAATCATATGATGCGGGTCCGAGATCCGCCGGATATTCAGTCGAATCGTTAGAAAAGGCGTGAAATTCGCGGACTCCAGCCCATTCTGTATCATATCGGGGTGCTGCATCGCGCGAGCCAGCTGTTTCAACAGAAACGATGCATCCACCGCGCCGAACTTAAACAGGATAACCTTGAGCAGTACATACAAATATCCGCAATACAGCAGCATTAACGTCCATTTGGGCAATGCCTTCATTATCGGTCACCCCCGCTTCGTTTCACCGTGACGATAACACCATCCATATTGCTGCCGGAGAGCTCATATTGGCTATTCTGAGGAAGCTCAATCACGGTGCCGCCGTTTGCAACGGGTACATAGCGAATATCGTACTGCTGTCCTTCGACGGTTGTCGAGTACGCTTTCTCCTTCTTCAAAAACATTAAGTATTCTTCTAACGTAAACCGCTTCTCTTCCATGATCAGACTGTGCGGCAAGCCGACATACCGGAAATGCCAAGGTTCATATTGGATCCCCGTAATTTCAGTCTTATCCTTCGGATACCTGAGAATAAAGCCATGCTTCCAGGCATGCTCCTGAAGCCATTTGCCTTCCGGCGATTGGTCAATCGGCATCTGGGTTGAGCCGATATCCATGGACAGGCCGAGATTATGCTCGCTGTAGCCGGCGGGCAGCGCATAGTCAGCCCCTTTTTCACGATACAGCTGCTCCTGTTCCTCCATGTCCCGATAGCCGCTGCTGAGCATGAAATGGACAACTCCATCCTCCGCGGCAGCTTCCATCATCCCGTTGAATTGCTCGGCTACTTGTCGTGACAGCCGGATCGAGTTGTCCAGCAGCACATACCCTTGCAAGAGCTCGGGGGTATCGTTCAGATTAACGATATCGGATGGTACTGCCCCGGCATCCAGCTTGAACTCCTTGTTTACCAGGACCAGATTACCTCGACGAACTTGATCTTCTTCTACTAGAACGGTCTGCACCTCGGCATCCGGTTTTTGATTCGTCTGATTTTCATCTTTTTTCTGCTTGGCTGGATGAACACCGGAACCCTGACCCAAACCCTCGTTCCCGGCACTCCCCGTAGGGTGCGGTTCCTCGGTCGGTTCGCAGCCGGCCAGCATGAATACGATCAACAGCATGATCCATTTCTTCAACTTTAGCATCTCCCTCTGTCGTCATTAACTCCCTCAGATTACGTGACAACTATTAAGAAAATAGCAGATGAAACCTAAAGATTTTCTTAAGAAGCGGTCGCCCACGATAAAAATATATCCCTTTGACAATCCGTGAGAGAATGGCTTAACTTGGTAACTAGACCATACCCCAAATACCATACACCATACACTAAAAGAAGGTGAATCGCACTCTTGCTCAAATTATTCCGTTACTTGCGCCCCCACTGGGTCGCGGCTGTTCTAGCACCGCTGCTCATGCTGCTGGAGGTAGCCATGGATCTCCTTCAGCCGGTTTTCATGGCGCGCATTATCGACGAAGGAGTCATGCAGAATGATACGACCCGCATCCTGCATACAGGCTTGCTTATGCTAGGATGTGCCGGAGTCGGGCTGCTGGGCGGTCTCGGATGCACCGTCTATTCCTCGATCGCTTCCCAGCGCTTCGGAGCCGACCTGCGGCGGGATTTGTTCCGCAAAGTCCAGACCCTCTCCTTCCGTAACCTGGATGAGCTGTCGACCGGTTCGCTGATTACGCGGCTGACAAATGATATCGTGCAGCTCCAGACAATGGTCCAAATGCTGCTCCGCATTTTCGTACGCTCCCCGCTGCTGGCCATTGGCAGCATGATCATGGCGGTAATCATCAGCCCCAAGCTTGCAGGCATCCTGGCTCTTGCCGTACCGCTGCTGTTCATTGTCATGTTTCTGCTGATCCGGGCAACCTTGCCGCTGTTTTCCAAGGTTCAGAACAAACTCGACAAGGTAAATACGGTACTTAAAGAGAACTTTGCAGGCATCCGCGTATCCAAGGCCTTTGTCAGGGCCGGATACGAGAAGCGGAGATTTCACGAGGCAAACGCGGATTTCACGGATGCTTCCGTCAAAACCCAGCGCCTTGTGGCGCTGAATATGCCGATCCTGACGATGATTTTGAATGTCAGCATCGTTGCCGTCTTATGGTTTGGCGGAAAAAATGCCATCGATGGCAGCTTTGAAGTCGGCAGCCTTGTCGCATTCATCAATTACGTCACCCAGGTGCTGTTTGCCGTCTCATCCGTCGCCATGATGCTGGTGAGGATATCTACCGCCAAGGTCTCGGCCGACCGGATCCAGGAAGTAATGAACACCCAGCCTGATATTGTCTCCCCATCCGCTCCGGTTAAACAGGTGGAGCCTCATGGCGAGGTGGTATTTGACCAGGTTTCATTCGCTTATCGAGCTGACAGCGGAAAGCCTGTTCTGCAAGATATCCAGTTCAGGGCACAGCCCGGACAGAAAATCGCCATCATGGGTGCAACCGGATCAGGCAAGAGCTCTTTGGTTGCCTTGCTTCCTCGTCTGTACGACGTATCGGCCGGAAGCGTGCGGATCGACGGCGTGGATGTGCGGGAATACGATTTGGCTGCGCTGCGCGAGCGGATCGGCATCGTTCTGCAAGAGACCATTCTCTTTACCGGCACGATCCGTGATAACATCCGTTACGGCAAACCGGATGCATCCGACGAGGAGGTTGTTGCTGCGGCAAAAGCAGCCCAAGCGCATGATTTTATCGCCGCCATGCCGGATGGTTACGATACGGTACTCGGACAACGGGGCGTCAATCTGTCTGGCGGGCAGAAACAGCGGATTTCGATTGCCCGGGCTTTGCTTGTAAGGCCGTCCATTTTAATTCTCGATGATAGCACAAGCGCGCTCGATATGAGCACCGAATCCAGATTGCAGCAGGAATTGTCCCGGCTCATGTCAGGCCGGACTTGCTTTATGATCGCGCAGCGGGTCTCGTCCGTAATCGACGCGGACAAAATCCTGGTCATGGATGACGGAAGAATCGTGGCGGAAGGCACGCACACCGAGCTTCTCGCTTCCTGCGAGCTGTATCGGGATATTTACCAATCCCAATACGGCAAGGAGGTGTCCGCCCATGGCTAGAACGGATCAGGAAAGATCGGCTCAGGATGGATCGGAACAGGGTGGATCGGAACAGGAAAGAACGCAGCGTTCGGATCATGCCCCGGATCTTAGCATGCGGGGCGGAAGACCGACGCATGGCATGACCGTAGCAAAAAGCAAGCCCAAGAATACATTCGGCACCATTCGCCGGATTTGGAGCTATATACGGCCTTACAGGGCAGGAATGGCAGCCGTATTCCTGTTCACCCTGGTCAGTACGGTGCTCTCCCTCATCGCTCCATACTTGCTCGGGAGCGCTGTGGATGACTACATTATCCCGGGGGATTATAAGGGGCTTGCCGGTTTATGTGCGGTTCTATTGTCCGTGTATGCAGGGACAGCCCTCTTTGCCTGGCTGCAGCAGCATGTGATGGTGAAGGTTTCCCAATTGTCCATTCAGGACATGCGCCGGGATATTTTTGCTAGGCTGCAGCTCCTCCCTCTTCGTTTTTTTGACAGCAAGACGCACGGAGAACTGATGAGCCGCACAACAAACGATATCGAGAACGTCTCCGGGACGCTGAACCAAAGCGTAACGCAGCTGATCGCCAGCATCCTGTCTCTCATCGGCTCGCTTGGCATTATGCTTTACTTAAACCTATGGCTGACTCTGCTCAGCATGGTAACCATACCACTGGTGATGCTGTTCACGAAGACGGTAGCCGGACGTACCCGCAAGTATTTCTCCAAGCAGCAGGCAAATTTGGGTGAGCTTAACGGGTTTATTGAAGAGACCGTCTCCGGGCAGAAGGTGGTCCAGATCTACCGGAGAGAGCGGCATGCAGGGGAGCAGTTTGACGCGTATAACAAAAAGCTGACCGAAGCGAGCATCCAGGCACAGATCTATGCCGGCACCGTCGGTCCCGTTATGAACGTGCTGAACAACGTCAGCTTCGCTTTGATCGCTGCGGTTGGGGGTTACATGGCCTTCCAGGATTGGACCACCGTTGGAATCGTCGTAGCTTTCCTGAATTATTCCAAGCAGTTCCAGCGTCCGCTGAACGATCTGGCGAATCAGTTCAACCTCGTGCAGTCAGCCGTCGCAGGAGCCGAGCGCGTATTTGAAATCATGGATACGGAATCCGAGTACGAGAATGAAGAACCAATGCAGGACGCCGGCCGCCTACGTGGCGAGGTAGTATTTGATCGGGTATCCTTCAGCTATAAGGAAGATGTGACGGTTCTGAACGATGTGTCGCTAACAGCCAGCCCAGGACAAACCATCGCACTGGTTGGCCCGACAGGCGCGGGCAAAACAACCATCATCAACCTGCTCACCCGTTTCTACGAGATTGATTCGGGCAGCATTACGCTGGATGGCATGGATATCCGACTGCTCGATAAAGACAGCCTCCGCCGCAAGCTGGGCATCGTGCTGCAAGAAGCCTATGTCTTCTCCGCTTCCATCAGGGAGAACATCCGCTACGGTCGAACCGATGCAACGGATGAAGAGATCGAGGTTGCGGCCAAGCTGGCGAACGCCCATGATTTTATCATGAAGCTGCCGGAGGGCTATGACACGATGCTGGTATCCGGCGGGAGCAACCTGAGCCAAGGGCAACGGCAGCTCCTGACCATTGCAAGAGCTGTGCTCGCCGATCCGGTCATTCTGATCCTGGACGAAGCGACCAGCAGCATCGATACGCGGACCGAGATGCATATCCAGTCCGCGATGCGCACGCTGATGCAGGGTCGAACCAGCTTTGTCATTGCGCACCGTCTCAGCACGATCCGCGAAGCGGACGAAATTCTCGTCATGCACCAGGGCGGCATTGCGGAGCGCGGATCGCACGAGCAGCTGCTCGCAAAGCGCGGCTTCTACTACGATCTGTACAACAGCCAATTCAAGCTTCCCGGGTAACGCGAGGCATCCCCATGCATAGGCATGGGGATTTTTTCGCGCCGCCTTAGCGTACAAGAGCCCTAGCTTGTGAACGTATTCCATTAAGCTGGCTTATGTGGGCCCTGCCCGGATATCCTTAGTCCATTCCGTTAAGTCACTTCAGGGAGAACAGAAGCGATTCGAGTATCTGTCTCCGTTTAGAAGTCCCCAGGAGACATGTTACGCTATAACTTCCCTACAAAGGTGTGATCGATCCCCATTCACTTTTGCGGGTCCGTGTGACTTTACTGCAGCTTAAGAACCCGCAATCAACCCAAAGGCAAGGTAAGCAGCCGTCCCCCACATGATTACCGCCGAAATCCGGTTGATCACCGTAAGCAGTCGGCCCGAGGTGTCCATGCTTCCCACAGCCTTCCCGGCGATTCCAAGGGCTATAAACCACAACCAGGATACCCCGATGCACACTGCAGCAAAAACCGCTTTCTGCACTCCTGCATACTGAAGAGAGCTGGTGCCGATAACACCGACCGTATCAAGCAGTGCATGCGGATTCAGCAGCGATACGGACATCGCGAAGGCAATCTGCTTCTTGGGGGTTAACGAACGGGGACTGCCTTCCTCCTGCTTCCGGGGCTTGCTCTTCCATGTCGCTTGCCCCATGTAGATTAGAAACCCGATCCCGAGCGTGATCATGGTCATGCGCAGCCAATCGTATTGTAGAACGACCACCGATACTCCCATAACGGCCAATGTAATGAGCAGCGTATCACACAGCGCTGCGGTGATAATCACAGGCAGCGCCCTAATAAGTCGCGGTTGGACCGCCCCCTGATTAAATACAAACACATTTTGCACCCCCAAGGGCAGAATCAGACCCAATGCCAATATAAATCCATGAACAATAACGCCGGCCATTTTATTTCATTACGCCTCCAGCTCCATTTTTACCTCATTGTAGGGGAAGGTTGCCCTGGTGTCTCCGTCCAATTGGTTGGCATTTCACCCAACCAATTCGATATAATAGTGGAATCACCATACGGAAAGCTGGGGTAACTGTGTCAGAAGAATGGAGCTTGAACAAGTCAGCAGGCATACCGCTTCATCAGCAAATTTATGACCGTATCAAAGAGAAGATTATGAACGGGGAGTGGCCTGTCGGCACCCGGATTCCACCGCAGCGGGAGCTGGCCGAGCGGTTCGGGGTGAACCGGAGCACGGTGGTGTATGCGCTGGGCGAGCTTGCTGCCGACGGCTTGATTGAAGCCATGACCGGCAGGGGAACCGTCGTTGCCAACAACACCTGGAATCTGCTGTCTTCCGCACCTTCGCCTGATTGGAACCGATATGTGAGCTCGGGCTTCTATCAGCCTAATATTCGGATGATTCAGGCCATCAATAAGGCAGAGGCCGATCCCGGCATCGTTCGCCTCGGGACGGGCGAGCTTTCTTCGGAACTGCTGCCTGCCGGCGAGATGCTGGATAAGCTTAACCGGAGCCATGCCGCAGCCTTTTCACTAGGCTATTCCGAGCCGAAAGGCAGCCTGGCGTTACGAGAAGCCGTCAGCCGTTATTTGCGCAGCAAAGCGATTATCGCATCGCCCGCATCTATTTTGATCGTATCCGGCGGTCTCCAAGCGCTTCAGCTCATCTCATTAGGCCTGCTGCACCGCGGCTCCACCATATTCGTTGAAAATCCGTCCTATCTAAATTCCATTCATGTATTCCAATCGGCAGGCGTGCATATGCATGGGCTTCCCATGGACGAGGAAGGGCTGCGGACAGAGTCGATCAGCCGATTGAAACGGCAGCATAACGCTTCACTGCTTTATACCATCCCCTCCTTCCACAATCCGACCGGCTCGCATATGTCATCCGCAAGACGGCAGGAGCTGCTGAATTTATGCTCCCGGGAACGGCTTCCTGTCATCGAAGATGATGTTTACGGTGATCTCTGGTTGGAGCAGCCGGCGCCGCTTCCGTTAAAAGCAAGGGATCAGCAAGGTCTTGTGCTCTACTTGGGAAGCATGTCCAAGACACTAGGTCCCGGCCTTCGCATCGGCTGGATTGTCGGACCGGAACCGGTCATTGACCGTCTGGCGGACATTAAAATGCAGACCGATTACGGCTCGAGCGCCTTGTCACAGCATGCTGTAGCGCAGTGGCTGTCAGAAGGGCTGTATGAGGAGCATTTGACACGGATTCGCAGAGTATTGAAGCTTCGCAGAGATTATACCCTTCGTTTATTGGAGGAGGATTATCGCGAGCTTGCGGATTGGAGCTGCCCTCAGGGCGGATTTTACATATGGCTCCGTTTCAAACGGGCCCTCTCGATTCGGTCCCTGTTCGATCATGCCCTGGCGGAGGGCATACTGCTTAACCCCGGCATGATCTACGACCGGAACGACCGGCAGCACCTCAGGCTTTCCTATGCCTATGCATCCATGGAGGAGCTGCGCGATGGGCTCCAGCGTCTTTCCCGCATGATCCGCGGGTTGGCATAGCCGGAGCATCCGATTGACGGAACAAATAAGGGCAACCGGAGTAGATGCCTTCCGGCTGCCCTTTTTTTAGGTCGAATCGCCATTATCCCGCTGCATGGATCCTATGATATTGAATAATGTGATCATAACATGGCGATACATGCAATTGAGAGATATTTCACTCAACATGATTTGTTAGGAGAAGTGTTGTCATACATGACGCCGTTCCATCAGATTGATTCCGATGCCCATACATAAAACTGCGATCAGAATAAGCTTGGACAGCGGCAGCCACAGCTCCCCGATTCCATTGTCGTATATCGCAATCCCGGTCAAAGCCTCCATCGCGTGCGTGATCGGAAAGATTTCCGCCACCCCCAGCAGGATCGGGCTCGTAATGGTTCCCGGCGGCATATATACGCCGCTGACGAGCGGCATAATCGGAACGATGGACGGAAACAGCATGTTAAATTTTTCGGGTGTCCGGAGTATCCCCGCCAGCAGGATGCACATCGCAACTATGGTCATGGAGTACAGGGCAATGACCAGAAGCAATAATCCGTATCGATGGCCCAAACCGAAGTTGAAGGCGTAGCGAAAGATCAGAAATACGACTGTGATTTGCACGATGCCAATCATTGTGCTGTATAACAAATGCCCAAAGTAAATCTCCGATTTCCGAACAGGTGACAGGATGAGTCTGCTCCATATGCCAGTGATTTTGTCCTTCGTGATCGTGTTAACTTTGAATCCGATCGTCAGCATCACGAGGAACAAAGAGAACCCAAACATCAGCTGCAGGCCCATGTCGTAACGAAGCAGTTCCTCACCGTCTGTTCCCTTGACCTGAAGCGTTAACGGCGGTTCTTCCAGGTAGGTGTCTATCCGACTGCGAAATCCCTTTTCATCCCCTGCAGCGGCCGATACGGCCCGCAGCTCGAGCTCCCGCTCGAACACGGTGCGAATATGCTGCTCGGCGAGTTGAGCATTGGGACTTTCCTTTACGGCGATTATCCGATAATCGTCCCCCGTCAGCTTGACGGCCAGATCGGCGCGTCCCTCCCTCACCTTCGTTCTCGCAGATTGCTCGTCTTGAGCCCTAAACTTGAACGTATCGCCCTTGTTTAACAGAAGGAGCCATTCCTTCTCACTCTCCTTCAACTCCCCGGTCTCGCTGAACACGTCAATTTTCATCTTCTGCGTCATGCCCCCGCCGAACATCAGGGTCGCGATGATGCTAATTCCGATGAACAAAAGCAGCAGAAAGGGATTTCTTCGTTCTCTCATCCAATGCGATAAAAGAATGGAAACCATCAGATCCCCCCCTTTTTAGGAAACATCCATAAACCAGCAGCCATGATTATCACCGTATATATGCCTAAAGACAGCATCGGAAGCCACAGCTCCTGAAGCGGTGTACCCTGAATCCATTGAATCAGGGAGGTTAGCGCAAGCCCGTTTGGAGTCAGCCGGCCAACTTCCATCAGCCAATCCGGTAAAATATACATCGGTACCATGCTCCCTCCAATAACGCCAAGGAGGATCAACGCGATAAATGAAATCCCTACAGCCACATCCCCATCCTTCATGCGAAAAACCATCGCGGTAAACAAACCGGCGAATGCAGCCACCACTGCACAGAGCAAAACCATGAATATCCCTAACCCCAGCCAGAAGGACAGCGGCCTTCCGGGAAACAATTGAAACAAGACATGCGAGAGCAGGATCACGACCAACATTTGAAGCAAGGCGATGCAAAAAGTAGATGCCATCTTTCCGAGTTGAAACTGCATTGGCCGTGCCCCGGAGTACAGAAGACGAGTAAACACCTTCTCCCTCTTCTCTGTGATCGATTTCGAAGCCATTGTAATTGAGATGGACAGCGTGACAAAAATGGTGATCGCAAACGCAAAATATTGAAAAGATGTAATCATCCTGACACCTTCGATCCGTTCGAGTCCGCCGACGGGTGTTCGGGGAGCGGACCACGTACTACCGTCTGACCCGCTACCGGCGGCATGGCTCAAGGCCGCTTGATAATTGACTGTGCTTAGTAAACCGTTTAGCATATTTTGAAGGACGCTAACCTTGGTGGTGTCCTCCTCAGCAGTCAGAAGAAGCGCAGCTCCATCCCCTTCGTTCAGCAACAGCTTGTTTAACGAATCCAATGTATATGTTTCTGGAATCGTTATGACGGCGGTTACTTCCCCCGCTTTCAATTTCGTGTACGCTGTTTCGTGATCCAGTTGCAATACTTCTATATACCTGCTGACATCCTCGCTTCGAAACATTCCCATCAGCATTGCTTCCGGATCAAGATCAAGCATTGCAGTCTCCTCTACAAGCCCATCCTGTTCATCTGGAGACAACAAGCTTCCCTTCAGCTGCTCGTGAAAACGGGCTACCCCTTCCGTATGGCGGTTCTGGTTCACGAGCGCCACCTTCATTTCCAATGACGGATTGGAGTTATTCACCCAGCCCGGCAACGCAAACCCAAGGATTAGCGTCAATGCAATGGGCAAAAGCAATGCGACCAGCACTTCTTTACGGTCTCTCCAGAACAGCAGGATATCCTTTTTAAAATAGATGCCCAAAGGACGATCCTCCCCTCTAATCCCGCAAATTCCGGCCGGTCAGATGAAGGAACACATCTTCAAGGCTCGGTGAATCAATATGAATGTTTAGGATTTGAACGTCAAAACGTTCAGCCGCTTGGACGACCCGAGAGAGGATTTGATGGTTTTTCGTAACAATCAGCTTCAATCCAAGTTCGGTTTCCTCCACCTGCCGGACGGCCGCAAGTGTCTGCAGCTCCTCCGTAAACTCCGCATGCTGACGGTCTAGCCGAAGGAGCAGCGTTTCCTCACCGGATAAAATAAGCTGAAGCTCTTCCTTCGTTCCCGAAGCGATGATCCGGCCATGATCCATGATATACATCCGGCTGCAGAGCTGCTCGACCTCCTCCATGTAATGACTCGTATACAACACGGTCGTTCCCTTTTCACGGCTCAGGTGACGTACGGTATCGAGGATATGATTGCGGGACTGCGGGTCGATGCCCACTGTCGGTTCATCCATGATCACGATTTTCGGATCGTGCATAAGCGCCACCGCAATGTTAATCCGTCGCTTCATCCCTCCGGAATAGGTCCGGATGAGCTCCTTCTGGCGATCACGAAGTCCCACCATGTCGAGCAGCTCCTGAATTTTTAGCTCTAGCTCCTTCCCTTTAAGTCCATAAACCTTTCCGAAAAACTTCAGGTTCTCGTATGAACTGAGCTCCTCGTACAGTGCGATTTCCTGCGGAACAACCCCCAGCACCTTGCGAAGTTGCTGCGGATGCTTAATGACGCTTTGGCCGTTCAGTCGAACGTCTCCAGCCGTCGGCTTAAGAAGCGAAGAAATCATGGAGATGGTGGTTGATTTTCCAGCCCCGTTCGGGCCGATCAATCCAACCGACTCCCCCTCTTTCAAATACAGGCTGACTTCTTCCACCGCCGTCTTGCCTTTAAAAACTTTACGAAGCTCTACCGTTTCCAGCACGTTGTATCCCCCATTTCATGAAAAGGAATATCGCACAGCGAATGGCCGCGGATACCTAATATTTCGAGCTTGCTTACAGCTTCAAGTGTACATGGAAAAAGGCAGTGAATTCACTGCCCCCGGTCACTGCTTTCATATCAAACCATGACTTCAGTCATGTTACGTTCGTATGTATCTATCATCCTCAATTAAGGCCCCTATTCTTCGTCCGTCTATACGACATTGTGACGAATCGCATAAATCGCCAGCTGGGTACGGTCCCGTAGGTCCAGCTTATCCATGATTTGGCTGACATGATTCTTCACGGTGCCGACCGACAACCCAAGCTCACCAGCGATTTCGCGGTTGCTGCGGCCCTCCCCCACCAGACGCATAATGTCCAGCTCCCGTGGTGTAATCGACGTATCGACCGTCAGCTCCTTCCTCTCCTCCAGCAGCTTAGGGATCACCTTCGCCGCAACGTCTTCCTGCAGCGGAAGCCCGCCTGAGAGGCAGCTTTGAATCGCTCGAATCAGTGCTTCAGGCTCAGCATCCTTGAGCATGTATCCGCTCGCCCCGCTCTTCAGCGCTTCCACGGCATACTGATCGTCATTAAAGGTAGTAAGCATCAGTACCTTCAACTTCGGCCATCTCGCGCGAATCGTTCGGGCAGCCTCCAGACCGCTCATCTCGGGCATCCGGATGTCCAGCACCGCTACATCGTAAATATGGCTTTCGCAGAGCGCGACCGCCTCTTTACCGTTACCTGCTTCCCCGGTCACCCGCATGCTCCCACTGCTTTCAATCATCAATTTCAATCCTTGCCGAACCATGGCCTGATCTTCCGCCAACAAAATCCGTATCAGTTGACTCCCTCCTTGGTCTCCCGGTTCAATAACAACTCTCCTCTTACAACGAACACGTTGTCGTAATGCACAACCTCAAGCGAGCCGCCCTCACTCTCCAAACGCTCCCGCATCGATTGAAGGCCGTATCCCTCGCGGAACGACGACCGGAAGCCTTGGTACGGATTCGAAACCTCGAACCTGAACATTCCGCCGCCCGGCGCTTCAAACAGGATGGATACTTCCCGGGTGCTGCCATGCTTCATGGCATTGGTCATCGCTTCTTGAACCGCCCGGTACACTGCAATCGATTGCGAATTGCTAAGCGGGGTGGTAAGTGCACCGTGCCTGGCGGTAAGATGAACCCGCATGAAGCGCTCGGCCTCCAGCCGGCGAAGCAGGCCCATAATCCCTGCAAGGCCCCCGGTTTCTTGCTGCTTCAGCGACTTTACCGCGTTTCTCGTCTCCTCGAGACTTTCTTTTGCCAGCACTTTCAGCCCTTGCAGCACGTTTGCGGTATCATGATCTGCTTGGAGCCGCTGCATCTCAAGCTGCATGAGGAGGGCGGTCAACTTATGTCCGACGGAATCATGGATATCCCTGCCTACCTGCGCCCTCTCCTCCCGTCTCGCCAGCTGCTCATCCGTGACGAGACGGCGTTTCATATTCCGGTACTCGCTTAGCAGGGCTTCATTACGTGCCAGTGTTTCCTCGTATCTTGCCCTTTGCATCCGAAAGATCCCCAGGCCGAGGGCAAGCAGTATCGCGTACAACAGGAGAAACGGCAGCGGTAATCCAGGATACCCCATCAGTTTCGGTAACATCGCGCCGATCAACAGCACTATGCCGATTCCGATGGATTGGGCCGGGGAGACCCTGTATGCAGCCTTGCCAGCAAGTATGGAGAATACCAGCAGACTATATATATTGGGGCTTCCTTCACTGGCTGGCCATAACGAAACGACAGCAAAGACAGAGGCCGTCAATAATGTGACAAATAACATGGCAGGACGGTTCCGGAACAGCGGTGCGATAAAAAATGCGGCCAGAAATACGGCACTGCTCCCGATCCGCCATGAAAGTACATCGAGATCCCCAAGACTAAGATGCCATAACGCAAGCAACCAGCTGGCGATCAGAAGGAGCAGCCATATCCAAAATGAGCGCAAAGCCTTCCCCCGCTTTCTACGATGGTACCGTGCAGCCGAAACCGATCAGTCCATTCATTATTTTACCAATTGTTAGTTCAGCATCATCATATCATACGCCCTAGGCTCGGTTAACAATCAAATTGGAAATGATCTTCGGCTGTTCATCATTTGTGAAATTAACAACATACCAGCTTGAGGCCTTATAAATAAAGGGCTCTCTAGGTTGTATCCTTCCTCTAAATCAAGCAAAAACACGCCCGGATTTGTGACGAAACTGGTAACTCTCGTGAAGTTTTGAACAAAGTATGAACTGCCGAAAAACCGCGCCATTACAATGATTTCTCTCATAGCCCCCTCGTTTTGTAACAATTTGCACACATAACGTTAAACACATTGACAAATATCTGGATTTTTATGTTAGCAAAACCTGTTTATGTCTTTTGCAAAGCATTGCAGAACTTCCTAGTATATAGGTGACAAGAACATTGAATCGAACGAAGCCGTTTCAAGGAAAGGGGTACATCATGAACAAAAGAGGGCCGTTATTTGCAATGTTTGTAATTTTTACCTTGCTCTTATCGGGATGCAGCTCGCTTACGGTATTAAATCCGAAAGGACCGGCTGCCAGAACCCTATCCGATACAATCATATTCTCCATTCTGATGATGATCGGAATTTTGGTTGTAGTTTATGTGCTTTACATCTTCATGCTCACCAAATACCGGGCGAGAAAATCCAACGAGGGATATGAGCCTCCTCACGAGGAAGGGAACAAATGGCTGGAAATCCTGTGGACGGCCATCCCGATTGTGATCGTCGCGATCCTGTCTGTCGTCACGGTTAAGACAACGGTGGCTGTTGAAAAAGTGCCAGAAGGCTACGAGAATCAGAAGCCTCTCGTCATTTATGCTTCCTCATCCAACTGGAAATGGCACTTCAGCTATCCGGAAGAAGGGATCGAAACCGTCAATTACGTTAACATCCCGACCAACCGACCGATCGAGTTCAGACTCTACTCGTTCGGCCCGATTACAAGCTTCTGGATCCCGCAGCTGCACGGCCAGAAATACGCGATGAGCGATATGGTCACTAAGCTGAACATGGTTGCCGACGAGCCGGGCTCCATGCTGGGCCGGAACGCAAACTTCAGCGGCGAAGGCTTCGCCCACATGGAATTCGAGGCGCTGGCGATGTCGCCTGCCGATTACGAAGAATGGGTCAAGGACGTGAAGGATACGGCTCCTGAGCTGACACAGGACGAATTCAATAAGCTTCTGAAAACCGAGCATGTCGGAAGAATGACTTTCTCGACCAACCACTTGGAGTTCAGTCCTCCGCCTGAAGGTCATCATCATGGCGGCGACAGTAACGGCAATGAAGAGCACCAGGGACATAAAGAGCTGCATCCGGACCCTGCCACAACGGAAGAAACGGAGTTCGACAGTGAGAGCAACGTCAATCCGGATGAGCCGCTGCCAACTTCCCCGGCTGAAGAAAGTTCAACACATCAACATGATGGACATTAATTTGGAAGCTTTTGATGCGAAGCGTCTGATCGACTTCATACATCTAGAAAGGAGCTAGGCCTTTATGAAATGGGACGAATTTTTCGTTACCGGTGAACCGTTAATTTACGGTGCCATGGTGAGCATTGTTCTCGTCTCGCTCGCAATCCTCTTCGGATTGACCTATTACAAGAAATGGGGATATCTTTGGCGGGAATGGCTGACCACCGTGGATCACAAGAAAATCGGTGTCATGTACATCATCTGTGCACTGATCATGCTGTTCCGCGGCGGCGTGGACGCAATCATGATGCGCGCGCAGACCGCTGCGCCGGATATGAAGTTTCTTGACGGACAGCACTATAACGAGGTATTTACAACCCATGGCGTCATCATGATTCTGTTTATGGCGATGCCGTTTATTTTCGGTCTTATGAACGTTGTCGTGCCGCTGCAGATCGGCGCGCGCGACGTTGCGTTCCCCAAATTGAATGCGATCAGCTTCTGGTTGTTCTTTGCCGGAGCGATGCTGTTCAATATCTCCTTCGTGATTGGAGGATCTCCGGATGCCGGCTGGACCGCATACTTCCCATTGGCAAGTATCGAATTCAGTCCGACAGTCGGTAACAACTACTATTCCCTGGCGCTTCAGATCTCAGGGATCGGTACGCTGCTTACGGGGGTTAACTTTATCGTAACCATCCTGAAGATGCGTGCGAAAGGCATGACTCTGATGCGCATGCCGATGTTTACTTGGTCCGTGCTGATTACGTGTGTCATCATCATTTTTGCATTCCCGGTCCTTACGATCGCCCTGCTGCTGATGATGTTCGACCGTATCTTCGGTTCCCAGTTCTTCACGATGGCCAATGGCGGTATGGATATGCTGTGGGCCAACCTGTTCTGGGTATGGGGTCACCCTGAAGTCTATATCGTTATTCTCCCGGCGTTCGGGATTTTCAGTGAGATTATCTCGGCGTTTTCGCGGAAAAATCTGTACGGCTACAGCTCAATGGTCGCGAGTATGGTTGTCATCTCCGGCCTGTCCTTCCTAGTCTGGGCCCACCACTTTTATACGATGGGTCAAGGCGCAATGGTCAACGGCTTCTTCTCCATTACCACGATGGCGATTGCCGTTCCGACGGGTGTCAAAATATTCAACTGGCTCTTTACGCTTCATAAGGGCCGAATCAGCTTTACAACACCGATGCTTTATTCACTCGCCTTCATCCCGATCTTTACGATTGGCGGCGTGACCGGCGTCATGCTGGCTATGGCCAGCGCAGACTACCAATATCATAATACGATGTTCCTGGTTGCCCACTTCCACTATGTGCTCATTCCAGGTGCCGTATTCGCCGTCATTGCCGGCTTCCATTACTGGTTCCCTAAAGTATTCGGCTTCCGCCTGAACGAAAAGCTTGGCAAAACGGCATTCTGGTTCATCGCGATTTCGTTCAACGTCACCTTCTTCCCGCTGTTCTTCCTGGGACTGATGGGTATGACGCGCCGGACGTACACGTATTCGGCCGAGACCGGCTTCGGTCCTCTGAACATGCTGTCGATGGTCGGTGCGATCGGCCTGGCGATCGGATTTATCCTGCTGGTATACAACATTTACTGGAGTACGCGTTATCAGCCGCGGGATAAAACGGGTGACCCATGGGATGCACGCTCACTTGAATGGTCTACGCCAAGCCCAGTGCCAGTCTATAACTTTGCGGTTGCGCCTGAGGTTAAAGGCCGCGATGCATTCTGGTTCTCGAAGAAGAATAACGAACCGCTGTCGAATGAGAAAATTACGAAGATTCATATGCCGAGCAATACCGGAAAGCCGTTTATTCTGGGCATCGCCTTCTTCTTCCTTGGCTTCTTCCTGGTATTCAGCTGGTGGATTCCGTCCATCATCGCCGGTATTGCCGTGCTGATCATATTGGCTACCATGTCCTTTGACCGTGATCATGGTTATTACATTCCGGTTGAAGAGATCGTTCAAACCGAACAGAAACTGCGGGGTGATACGGTATGAAAATAGATGCCTCTCAGCCGCTGGAATATGGAACAGAGGAGAACCGTAATCGCATATTTGGATTCTGGCTGTTCCTCGGAGCTGAAATTGCGCTCTTTGCTACCTTGTTTACCGTCTACTTCGTCCTCGCAGACCGCCATGCCAGCGGTCCGAGCGGAGCGGAAATCTTTGAAATTACGCCGGTACTGCTTGAAACGTTCGTGCTCCTGACAAGCAGCTTTACCATCGGCCTTGCGGTTCACGCGATGCGCCTTGGCCTTAAGAAGCAGATGAT
Source organism: Paenibacillus lactis (assembly GCF_017873605.1). Lineage (GTDB taxonomy): Bacteria > Bacillota > Bacilli > Paenibacillales > Paenibacillaceae > Paenibacillus_AQ > Paenibacillus_AQ lactis. The sequence goes on along the minus strand of NZ_JAGGKI010000013.1, from coordinate 28,070 downwards.
GATCTTTATGATCATCACGCTTCTCCTGGGAGCAGGCTTTCTCGGAATCGAAATTTTCGAATTCTTTACGTATGTGCACGAAGGCGTCACGCTGTCTACCAGTGCCTTCGCATCAAGCTTGTTCACCCTTCTGGGTACGCACGGAGCTCACGTGACCTTCGGTCTGCTCTGGGGGACCGCGATCCTCATTCAACTCAAGAAATACGGGCTGGATCATTCAACAGCGAACAAGTCCTTCATTTTCTCGCTGTACTGGCATTTCCTTGATGTTGTCTGGATCTTTATCTTCAGCTTTGTTTATCTGAAAGGACTGATGTGACATGTTAAAACAGCTGTTTCCTATTAAGCATGTAGCGGGTTATATCTCGTCCCTCGTCCTTTCAGCCGTCGCCCTTGTCGTCCTGCTGGATATTCCGGCAGGATCGAAAATGGCCATTTTGCTGGTAACTGCAGTTTTGCAGGCTGCCGTTCAGCTTATGCTCTTCATGCACGTCGGAGAAAGCGAGGATAAGAAGTCCGTCTACATCAATATCGCCTATGCCCTTTTCGTTGCGCTAGTGACCATCCTGGGTACGCTGTTCATCTTTGTATGGGGCTGGTACTCCTAAACGGGAGTCCGCCGCAGCGCGGCAAATGAATATGAGAATAGATCTAGACTGCAAGGAACTGTCCCATTCGTAGGTTTTCTACGGCGGGACAGTTTTTTTATGTTGTCGATCAAACCCGTGGATATTGAGAGCCATGGGGCTGCTCTTCTCCGTCTTTACGTTTTCGACATAGCATTTGCAGGATTTCCGATCTTACGATTCCTGTAGCATTTATGTAAGAGTACTAGTCTTACGATTGCCCTAACCTTACGTTTCCCATACGCTTTCAAGGGGAAGTCCCCGTTCTGTTCGCGCTAAATCAACAACGCGCTGGATAAAGGCTGTTTTTGCCTTCGTGTATTCTTCCGGATCGTCATGATACCGTTCAGCCAACATGCGTTTAAGTTCGCCGTATTCCAGGACCAAATCGGGGTGAGCCCGGAGGTAGTCGCGAAACAGCAATTCCTTTCTTTCGTAAAATCCCTCCTTCGGCAGGATATGCAAGTGATGCGTGCGCACCCTTGCATGTTCTTTTATGAATAAATAGCGTCCGGTCATGCCGTTCTCCATAAAGCGGTAGCCTGAATTGCTAAGCAAAGCTGCATAGTCTTGTTTTTGAAGCAATGGGTGTACGGCCGCGTACATATCGATGATTGGCTTGGCATCTTGATTCGGTATCGACGTACTGCCTGCATGTTCGATGGTGACGATGTGAGGGGCCAGAGCGTTAAGCAATCGGTCTTTCTCTTTCTCAAATTCCAGAGACCATTCCGTTTTGTAAGATACTACTTTGACCACATACTTAGACATTGATTCATCCTCCTTCCCTTATCAGGGCGCTAAATATAACAGGACCTCCAAGAGTATCATTTGATGATGGCTTTGTCAATTATATCCAGCCATAAGGAGTGTCTTTCCAAACAAAAACAGGAGGCCCCCCAAAGATCTAGAGATCTTATAGGACTGCCTCCCTTAAAATCGAGCACGAGAATTATAGTTCTTCGAGCAGCTTTTCCTCCTCCATATCGGTTGACAGGGCTAACCGTTCGCCGGAGCGCCTCTGCATCAGCTGATCCTTGAGCATCCGGACGAATGCATCGTCCCGGGCGAGCCAGACGCCATACTGCCGCTTCAAGTGCCGCTCCGCTTCGTCGAAGGAACCGAATCGAAAAGGCAGCTCCTCCCCGTTCCACTCCACGATCCATTCTCCGGACCGGCAGTATACGAAAACAAGGTCCTCTCCCCAGCTCTCATACAGCACTCCCGATTCGGAGCCTTTGAGATTGAATTGATTCCGGTGCGCATCCAGCCGGATCGGCTCCAATTCGAAAGGCTCGGCTGCAAACAGCCTGTACACCTCCTCCGTGATCGTGCACCCGGATGCCTTGGAGTGGCCACCGCCTCCGTAACGCATTGCCACTTCGGATACATCGACATGGTCGTGAATCGTCCGCAGGCTCAATTTCCGGCCGCCCATATTCAAAATGGCGATATAGTCCAGATGCGGGTAGATCGTCCCCAGCTCACTGGCCAATTCGGAATGATAGGACTCTGCATATACGATGCCGACGCAGTACTCATCAATGAAGGTTTGAATGATCTCCCGCTGCTTGCGCCGAATATAGCGGCCAATCTTGTCCTCCTCCATGTCCAGAATCTTTTCTTCGAACTCGTCGAAATAAAACTCTTCCGCACTGCGCAGACGCTCGACCATCTTCGATTCAAACTCATCGATGGACAGCATGTAGAACAGATCGTTCAGCCGCTTGGCCTCCGGCTTCTCGGCTTCCTCCCATTCCCAGGTATCGTACAGCCGCACAAGCTCCACGAATTGATCGAGGGATTCGGATTGGCTGAGATGCCCGTGTTGAATGAGATACTCGTAGAGCAGGGAGGTTGCCGATGCCAATCGTCCGTCCCTGTGCGTTACCGTCACCTGGCCCCACATATAATCGTTTAAATGGAGCGCGGTTTTATGATGATCAATAAGCTGTACCTGTCCGCCTTCCTCTACGAACAGATTCAACTGCTTCTCAATGTCGGGTGCTACCGACAGATCCGTTATGAATAACATGTCGTAGGGATGCTCTTCTAAGGAGAAGCGGTTCAAGTATCTTGCAACCTGCTGGTTCAATCCATTGATCGTGTTGTAGCGCACGTCGACTCCATCGCCGAACGCACATTTTGCAATAATGCCGCAGCCAACGCCATCCAGGTCGTTGTGACTGTAGAGATGGTACATATCCAGCATCCTCCTTGCAGGTCGTATATAGAATCAATCAGGACAATCTCCACACCATACGATTCCCTAATATCTTCCGTTTTAATCTCCGGATCAGATGACCGTGATCAACAAAAAAAAAGAAGCGTATGCGAATACGCTTCCTCGTTCACAAATACAGCTATGATCTAATTAAGCCTGTTGAACAGATCTCGGACCTTTCGTTGCCTTAACTTCATACATGGCATGGCTCGAGCTGATGACATGTTCGGGCTGCGGCTTGCCGCGGGAATCGCGGTGCCCTTGAATATGAGCGGGACTGGTCTCCCAGCGCTTCCAGGCTTCCTTGTCTTCCCAACGGATCATGACGATCACTTCTTCGGTCTCATCGCTCCGCTTGGCATTCTTAACGAGAACGCTCAGATCGATAAATCCTTCGATTTCTTCAATCGGCCCGGGCTTGCTGAAGCGCTCGACAACCAGATGCGAGGTGCCGGCTTTTACGACGATGGTTTTCGTTTCAATTAACATATTCAAAAAGCACTCCTTTGATAATAATACGATTTACATAATAACTCCATTCTAAATGATAACGATTATCATTGTCAAATCAGCGCCAGTGAGACAGCTGTTCAAGCTCGCCGGTTAATTAAGCGTATGTTTCGGATTGAAAAAAGTCTGGTCAGCAATCAGTTTGCTGACCAGACCTTCATGAATTTAGCGTTGGACGCCGCACGGATTGACAACCCTTGCAATCTTCCTGCAGATAGGAAAGGGTACGAAACCCTGCTTTCTTCAGTTTCCGTGCCGCACGGAAGCCGTCGGAGCGCTTGGGTGTTACGATTACAACATGATCGCCTGGGCGAAGCTCTTTCTCCCATACATAAGGCAATCTTCCGAGCGATATATTGATCATTTCTTTATGTGGGTCCGGCGTAAACTCAGAGACATCGCGGACATCCAACAGCTTCAAATCCGGGCATTCCTTCCTCGCTTGCTGCAGGTCGCTGCACTTCATCAGCTGCAAGTCGGCGATTGGCACATATCGCCGGTATAGAACGACGAAGGCCGCTATTAAAAAGGCAAATGCAATCAGCATGGAAGCACTCCCCCGTAATTGTTATTTCGTACTGGCAGATACTCGCCAAGGAACCGATAGATCGAGCGATGGTTATCTCCCACGCCTCTCTACCCCTACGGGTATATAGTATGTGCTTCCCTGCCAATTGTCAACCCATGTTTATAATGCGCATTCCTCAATTTCAAAACCCATATCTTCAATCATGCCCCAGTCGTCTGTATGCGCCTGGCCGGACGTTGTCAGGTAATCACCGATGAAAATCGAATTGGCTGCATATAATCCGAGCGGCTGCAGGGATCGGAGATTGACTTCCCGGCCGCCGGCAACCCGAATCTCCTTCGACGGATTGACAAATCGCATCATCGCAAGAATTTTTAGACACATCCTCGGAGTCAGCTCCTTCCTACCTTCCATCGGCGTGCCGTCAATCGCATTCAAGAAATTGCAAGGGATCGAATCGGCATCAAGCTCTTTCAGTGCGAATGCTATTTGCACCCGTTCTTCCAGGCTTTCGCCCATTCCGAAAATGGCACCTGAGCACGGAGACATGCCGGAGGTAGTCGCCTGCTTGACCGTTTCTACACGTTGATCATAGGTATGCGTCGTTGTGATATTCTCATAATTGTCTTTGGACGTATTAAGGTTGTGGTTGTACCGGTGCACCCCGGCTTCAGCAAGCTGTGCCGCATGCTGCTCGCTTAGAAAGCCCAGACAGCAGCAAACCTTCAAATCCGTTGTCGCCCGGATCTCCTTCACTGCTTCAACCACATGCTCCATTTCCCGGTTGGACGGACGCCGGCCGGAAGCAACAATGCAATAGGTACCGGCTTTGCGGCGGATCGATTCCCGGGCCCCCTCCAGAATTTTCTCCTTGGTCAGCCATGCGTATTTCTCGATCGGGGCTTCGGATACGATTGACTGGGAGCAATAGCCGCAATCCTCGGGACACATCCCCGATTTGGCGTTTACGATCATATTCAGCTTTACCTTATTGCCGTAATACTCTCTGCGGATCCGGTAAGCGGCTTGCATTACCGTCAGCAGCTCTCCATCGTCACTCTGCAGGATCGCCAGCGCTTCTTCCGGCTTTATAGAATACCCTTGCACAATTTGCTCTGCCAGCTTCAGCCAATCCAACTGAACGGAAGTCGTCATCTCTCACTTCTCCTCTACCAATCAAATATACGTCAACCTAAAAACTTCGATTATAGGTTGACAATATGGGTAATCATACCACACGATCAGCGGGGACAACAATACTTATGCGTTGTCTTTAAACACGGATCTGCCTTCGATAGGCTGCTACATACCAATCAAACTCGGCTTTATTCAGAGCGGTTGACGCAAAGCGGCTGATGCAGGGAGGCTCGGTACTGTGCTGACAGTTCTGTGCTGCCTGTTACTGAACTCTTTGCACAGAGCCCATGTATTTTCCGTTATTCTCTGCCTACTGCCCAAGCTGCTTGTTCTTTTAAGAGATATTGTTGTTTATGAACGAACAAAAGAGCCGTTCCACAAGCGCTTAACCGCTTCGTGAAACAGCTCTTAGTCATTACCTATCCCTTAAGTCAGGGTTCCCGCTTCGGAAGCATCTTGACATAGTCGTCCGACAGCTTCATTAACTGCAATATATAATCATAATCCTGCCGGTAGGGTGATAGGTCCTCAACAGGCTCCATCGTCTTGATGGATACGGCGGACCCATCCTCAAAGCCGTCTCCCGGAACGAACAGAATGTCGTTATTGAAGAACGAGCCTGTCGGCAGATAGTAACGCATGCCAATCACATTCCGCTTCACATTCAGCAGATCATGGCCGAATGCCGTAAACTTTTCGTCCGCCAGCGAAATGCCGAGCAGGTTTGCTACGGTCGGGAGAATATCAACCTGCCCTCCCACTTGTTCAATCGTGCGCCCCTTGTCCATACCCGGAACATGAATAATCAGCGGAATGTTAAAGCGGCTAATCCGTTCATGGTAGGGAATGCCCAATGTCTGCGAGATCATATTCGCATCGGCTTCGGCCGGATTGATGCCGAAATGATCGCCGTACACGACGAGCACCGTCTCGTCCCACATCCCGCTTTGCTTAAGCTGATCCACCAGAGTGCCCAGCGCATAATCGGAGTAGTTCACCGATTGCAGGTAGTTCCCGAGATGGGTTCCCCTTAGCTCTGCAGGCAGGGCCAACTTCGCGTACTCCTCTTTCACGGTATACGGGGAGTGATTCGAGACCGTAATCATATGCGCATATGACAGCTTATTCTGCTGCCGGTTCTCGAGCAGCTTTTCCATCCCGACGCGAAACAGCTCTTCATCCGAAGGGCCGAAGTCATTAAAATGATCATTTTTATAATAAGGCTTATCAAAAAAATGTTGAAAATCCAGGGCAGGATACAGTTTATTCCGATCCCAGAACTTCAGATCGTTTACGTGGAATGTGCTGGTGACATACCCTTGCTGCCCCAGGAGTCTCGGAAGACTTGGCAGTTCCTTGCTGCCAAAGCCGGTCGACATCGCAACCGTGCCCGTCGGATAGATGGAGGTATTGACGGCGAACTCGGCATCCGACGTATTTCCTTGGCCGATCTGCTGGAAGATATGCGGAAAATACAAGCCTTCTTCAGCCAGCTTGTTCATAACCGGTGTAATTTCCTGACCGTCCAGGGACTGCCCGATCGGGAATCGCTGCAGCGATTCCATCTGTACGATGATCAGGTTTTTGCCTTTTGCGGCACCAAATCCTTCCGGCTGCTTCCCTTTGTCTTCACCGTAGGGATACGAAGCCTGCAGCTGCCGGATCTCCCCGATTTTCTCTTGCAGATTTCCTTGTGCCAGTGCGCGGTTCTCCTGCGATTGCCGGACGACGGCAGATACCTGATAGTTCATGAAGCCCATATTCTCTGCTCGGACAATTTCATTCTCGATCCCCCATGCCTTCCTTACGATCAGAGTAGAGAGCACCAGGGCTAGCACCAGAATGCCTCCCATGGCCAAACGCCATCTCATTCCTGATCTGGCAGAGGAAATATAAGAGCGCTGCGTGCTGAAGTGCAGTCCTCTATGGGTTCTTGAGCGGATTTTCCGAAAAATAATGACCAGCAGAATGATCAGCAAATCCAGGAAGAATAAAAAATGCGCCGGCTCCAGCAAAGGGATAATGCTGGATCTCACCTGATTCACCTGCCCCAAACCGGCCATGGCTGTATACGTCGGGATTGACCCGAAATGAACGTTATACACAGCCGAGGCAAACAGAATGAAGGAGAAGACAAGATTGATCACCCTATAGGCGGTTTTCTTGCCTTTTATCGGGAGAAGCAGCTCCAGCAAACTGAGCAGGGCCAGAAGGGACAACGCATCCGTAAGCACCTTTCCCCATGCCACCCCGTTAAACAAGAATACCCTTAATAGGATGAGCTTCAAAAATAACGTCAAAAACATAAAAATATATATTTTTAACCTTTGCTCATGATTCCGATCCATGACTCGATCCCTCTTTTGTAAAATGAATTTAAACGTGCAGCCTCCATTATAACAGGAATGTAAAATCCGATCTAATTCCAAGGCCTCCCCCCGCCCAATCCTTTCCATGTGGGGTCAATTGTCTCAAGCGGAAGGGCCCCGTTCAGCGTAGGATAGAGCATCCTAAACTATAAGGCTGGAGGGACCATTCATGAAGATGGTTGTAACCGGCGGAGCGGGTTTTATCGGGTACCACCTGGTGAACGGACTCGTTAATCGCGGATACGAGGTTCATGTTATAGATAATCTGACAACCGGTGATCCCGGCCGCCTTCACAGTGAGGCGATTCTGCATGTGGCCGATGTGAACAGCCTCCATACTACGGAATATATCGCGATGTTAAAACCGGACGTCGTCTTTCATCTAGCCGCCCAGGCCGATGTGCAGCGATCCATTCAGAGTCCCAGACTGGACGCGGATGCGAACATCATGGGCACCCTGAACCTGCTTGAAGCATGCCGCAAAGCGGGTGTGCGAAAGTTCGTGTACGCTTCGACCGCCGGCGTATATGGCGATCTTGAAAAGCCCGAGCTGCATGAAACCGACCCGCTATCGCCAATCTCCTTCTATGCGTTATCGAAAATGGTAGGCGAACATTACGTGCGGCTCTATCACCGTTTCTTCGGCTTGACTTACACGATTCTGCGCTACGGCAACGTATATGGTCCGGGTCAGACGCCCAAAGGCGAAGGCGGCGTCGTTGCCGTTTTCGGGGCTCGACTGCTGCAGAAGCTGCCGCTGCACATATATGGGGACGGCAGCCAGACGAGGGACTTTATTTTTGTCAAGGACGTTGTGGAAGCCAATCTCGCAGCCATCCATCATGGCGATCAAGAGATTCTGCACGTCAGCACCGGAAGCAGCCAACCGATCAATCACCTGGTCGAGTTGATTCGCTGTAATCATCCCGAACCGATCCATATTGAATATCACCCGGCTAAGCCGGGTGACATCGTCCATAGCTGCCTGAACAATTCCCGAGCTCGCGAGATCCTGGAATGGTATCCCCGCTACCGGCTTGAGGAAGGCATTGCGGAAACCTACCATTCCTGGGTGCAGCCGACATAGGAAGGCCCGAAGCCCCTTCTCCGCAGCCCCTTTTCGGGCGGGTAGAGCTGACGGTAATCACTTAAAAAATAGCCCGGCTCGATTCCTGAAGTGGAATGAGCCGGGCTATTGGTCACGGTGCAAGTCCCTTGGAGCTCCTTTTCACCTGCACAAGTCCCTTTTCGGGACGTGCTGCGCCCTTGGAGCTCCTTTTCTCTCGCACAAGTCCCTTTTCGGGACGTGATCCGCCTTCAGAGCTCCGTAAAGATCAAGTAATTGTTCACCCGAACTGACCCACTTTGCATGTTCTTCCGGACCATTCCGGCCAAAACCCATGCAAACCGGCCTGCTCTGTACGACACTTCGTACAAAGCAGGCCGTGCTCGCGCCCCTCACAGCCCGATAGCCTGAAGCATGGATGCAAAGTTCATCGCATACAAATGCGGATTAAAACTCTCGTGCACATGGTTCTTCGCCCGTGTCCGGATGTGCTCACGCAATCCCGGACTCCTCATCAGCTCAAGCCCCTCCTGTACCGCATGCTGGATGTTCCCCAGAACATAGAACTTTCCTGTTTCATTATGATACACCGAGGTTGAGACACCATCCGAATCCGTCGTAAGCACCGGACAACGGCAGCTCATCGCCTCCAGCACCGCGTACGGCGCTCCCTCCACCTTCGATGTGCTGCACAGAAAGCCGCCGGAGTCCCCGATGATGGAGTAATAGTACGGCATCTGTGCATTCGGGACATTCGCACGGATCGTAAGCCGGTCGGACAAGCCGAGCTCGGCGATCAGTGCATGAAACTGCTCGCGTTCCGATGGAATGCTGAGCTGATTATCCTCGAACATCCATAATTGCAGATCCGGTACGTGAGCCATAAGCTGATGTCCAATATGAAGAAATTCGCGCCAGTTCTTATTGTCCTCGATGCGCCCGAGCCACGCTATGATCGGGCTGGCATGAATCCCGGACGGCCTGTATGTGAATTCGGTGCCATCAAAGCAATTATTGAAATTGAATTGCGGTTTGTTGGGATATAAATCCCGGAATAACGCGGAAATATGCGGCGTGTTCGGATTGAGCAGCCCATCCGCATAGGCATTGACATAAGGAATGGCTTGTGTCAGCTGTGCTTGGGCAACGCTCCTTGGTCCGTAGCCTTGGATTTCCAGCAGCATTTTCCCTTGGTAACCCAGCATGCGGAATCTTGGAAAGCTTGCATGATCCGTCGTCACAACGATGCAATTAAAACCGCACGAGTCCAAAATATGCTTGATCTCGATATCGTTCCGGGTCACATATATCGGAAAGTCCGCAGGATTTTGCATACCCGAGCCCCAGGAATAATACAGGCAATGAGATTCAATCCCTGCGAGGCGGAGTGCACGGCACCGCTGTCTGTTCAATGTCTCGACGCCTCCGCTCGGTACATAGTATACGAACAGCACCTTCATGTCGCGCCCTCCTTATTCAATCGTATAAAAATCGGATTTTGAAAATACAGCCACAAGCTGGCCCTGATTTTTGGCATGAACCGTAATTTGCGTGGAGTATGAATAGTTGATGTTCGTTACCAGCAGCAAGCTGAATGTCATATTTTGGTTCGTGATATCTGGCACAAATACGGTAGCCCCCGCTGCGGCATGCACCAGCCCGACGTAATAAACGCCATGGGGATAATACCCGTGGATCAATACGTCAAAGTCCTCCCCGCCCGTGTTCGTAATCGTCAGATCGACCGACTGGATATAACGCGCATCAATACTTCCGTACTCTGCAGCATCTAATCGAAAGATGGACATCGTATTCCCCCCTGCTATTGAAGGATCATTAATAACAGGGTATGTATGACGACCTATCGGCGGAAGGGCCAATCCATTGAGGACGTTCGACCAATTCTGTGGAAGGGTACACCCGGTCCAAGCCGCTTCCCTCCGGCCCGCATTTAATATATTGAAAGAATAAAATATCAAAAAATGAAAGGAGCTGTGTCTTCTCATGGCAACGCTGCAGGATATCAAGGGCGTGTACTCGGCAGTATTCAGCCTAGGGTCAAATTGCTTACCGGGTATGGAAATGAAGGCACACGGCCTTCGCAAGTTCGCCGGTCCCATTGATTGGATGGGAACTCCCGTGCTGCCTCAAATCTCGAGAATGCTCCGCAATCGTTTTCAAGGGATGCTCGTTTACCCGAATTTGGTTCTCGTCAATCAAGCCAGCGATGAGCTGTATAACGTATTGGACCGGGAATACGAGCTTTACATGAACCATGATTTTTACACGCATAACAACTTCCCCCCTCATTTTGCCGCTTTTCCTGAAATCAAGGCAAAATATGACCGGCGCATCGCTAGATTTTTACAATACGTGGAGAGCGGGGGACGAATTCTCTTTATCCGAACGGATTCCAACTACGAGGAAGTCAAAGAATTGGAAGCTGTGCTGAAAGAGCTGTGTACAGGCCCATTCCACGTGCTTGTCGTCAACCATGCTCCGGTCGTCGAGTTGGAATGGCAGGACTGGAATTTGAAGCATGTATGCCCTGTCCTGATGCCGAACGTCGACATATGGATCAGCAACAGGCATCGGTGGAGCTTTTTATTTCGGGACATTTTCGTCGTCTAATGAAAAAGCTTATGTATCGTTCTCGCTTCGTTTACAGTATAAAAGGCAGGCCATGATCAACATGGTCTGCCTTTCCATTGCTCTTGCGGATGGCTAGACGTAATTGACCGGTTCGTCCGGCAGCTTGTATTCCTTAGGCAGCGACTGAAGAATCCGGTTCCACACCGTGTAATCCACAAGCAGCTCCGGCGTTGACACCTGATTAACGAAGATTCGATTGTACAGATCGCTCATTACCGTAAAAGACTGCTGGTTCATGCCGTGCACCTTCTCCTCTCTATCCCGATTTTTGCAAGATTGCGCCCTCGTATATTTTCAGCATCCTGCTGATCATCTTATCCATGGACCAATGCTGCAGCGCAAAGGCTTTCGCATTCTGCCCCAGCTGTTTACGGTACTCATCCTTCTCCAACAAGAGATACAAGAACTGCGCCGTTGCCAGCGGATCGCCTACCGGGGCAATCAAGCCGGTCTGGCCGTGCGTAACCATCTCGGGCAGGCCCCCTGCGGAAGAAACGACGGAGGGAAGACCGGCCATCTGCGCCTCCATGACCGAGAACGGCTGATTGTCCTGAATGCACGTATGCGTGAATATATCCGCCTCCTTCAACAGACTCGGAACATTATGATGCTCGCCAAGGAAGAACACGTCATGCTGCAAGGAAGCCGAGTACGTTTGCGCCTCCAGCTGGCTGCGCAGATCACCGTCCCCGGCAATCCAGCAAACCCAATCGCTGCGCATCTGCTTGAGGATCGCAAGTGCAGAGATCAGGACGTGGATTCCTTTGACGTGAACAAGTCTGGCAGGACAGATAATGACCTTTTTGCCGAGTGGTCTCCGCAGTGTGCTTCCTTCCCGGTATTTGGCCCAGAAGGCTTCGGCATCGAGGCCGTATTGAAACACGGTGATTCGGTAATCCGGGATCCCGCACCGGTGGACCAGGATGTTTTTACACCATTGGTTTGCCGTGATCATCAGGTCAGAGCCCATAGCAGCATGATATTCTACAGCCGGAAAATAACGCCAAGCCGGGCTGCTCTCGTTGACGCCGGCTTCAGGGTGATCCCGGTAATAGTCGGTCATTTCTTGTGTTACGGAACCGTGGACATGGGAAATGAGCGGGGTGCGCTTCGGCTTTACGCGGCCCAGTGATCTAGCCGAGAAAATATCCTGGGTATGGATCAAGTCGTATTGCTCCAGCCCGAAGTAGGCTGCCGCCAGTTCCATGCAATAGCGCTCGAGCTCATAATGGCGAATAGCAAAGTGCTGATTCAATCCCGGCGCCGCCTGGGGAGTCAGCTTGGCCTCAAGCATAGGCACCAGGTGGTCTTTAGAGAGCTCCAGTCCTCGGTTGACGATATGGATTTTTTTATAGTCCGGACTGTTGCCAAGCAAATCGACTTCATGACCGAGCAGCTCGAGTCGGTACTTGAGCTGCTGCATGAAGTTCCAAACGCCGCCTACATGAGGGACCAGCCAATGGGTTGCAAGCAAAATCTTCATCGTATCCCCCGCTATCCGCCGTGCTTCCGAGCAAGATGCTCAAGAATGCCCCGATAATTGTTTTTGACCATTTCATATTCCTTTGCAATCGTCGCGTTATAACGCAGCGTTCCCATTTGTGAATGCACGCGGTACAGCGTAAGCATATCCGGTAAGAAGCCGAAGGCCGCGCCGCTCATTAATAGTCGAATCCACAAGTCGTAATCATGGGTGTAACGAAGATGCTCGTTAAACATGCCTACTCGGAGGAACCAGTCTTTTTTCGCAATAACGGTGCATCCGTTGATGGGATTGGAATAGATGAACTTGCGGCATAGATCGGCTGTGCTGGCCATCGGGATTCCCTCATAGGGCTTGATCATGTGGGTATGCTCATTGATTAAGGAAAAACCAGTGTAGCTGATATCGAGCCCCCGGCTCAACATGAACGCCATCTGTCGCTCGACCTTTTGGGGAACCAGCCGATCATCCGAGCTGAGCCAAGCAATGTATTCTCCCGAAGCATGCAAAATTCCGTGATTTAAGGCGCTGGCCGTCCCCCCGTTGCTTTTCCCCATATAGTAGACCCTGTTCGTGTAAGGAGCGATCAGATCTGCGTGACTCGTCGACCCGTCGTCCACCACGATGATTTCAACCGCGGGATACGTTTGTTGGACCGCGCTATCCAGTGCTTGCTGTATATACGGGCAGTTATAGAAAGGTACGACTATCGTAACCGTCGGCATCATCCCCCGTCTCTCCTCCTTCTGCCTTGTTTCTTTCCTCGTGTTAACACATCATGGGTTAGTACACCATATGCAGCGCCTCCGCTGTCCGCTAGGACCCCTGTCCCCTGACATTAGACCAATTCATCCCTGTTTCATATAAAAACAGCTATTCCTTTCTGCTGTCCGGCAGACAAGAATAGCTGTTGTGACTTGGTGAGCGCTTGATATCAAACGATCAGTCGGAGCACTACCAAGGATAGAATGCCGACCACCACCGTGGCGAACAAGCTCTTTGTCAAAAAGGCGGTAAGAAAAGCAGGCACAGCGGCGATCAGCTCAAGCAAATGGCTGCCGGGATCAACCCGGCCGTCCGAAAGCAGCAGCTCTGAGGCAAGCAGCGCGGACATCACGGCGATCGGCACATGGTCGAGCCAACGGATCGCCAACTCGGGGATACGGAGCTTGCTAAGAATCATAAGCGGCAGCACACGCGGTATAAGCGTTACCACGGCTGAGCCGATAATGAGAAGAGCGATATGCCATCTTATTTCCATCGTTCCACCGCCAATCCCGCCGTAGCCGCGGCCATAATCGCGATAATTACCGCAGCGCTGCCAGGCACGATTGTGCTTGCTGCCATGACGGCAATCACTGAAACGACAACAACCAGCAAATCCAGCTTATACTTCTTGCGACTGATCAGCTGCAGCGCCAGAAGGCCGATGAACATGCCTGGCAACGCGAAATCCAGCCCGTACCGCTCCGGATCCGGTATCCACTCTCCGACCAGTCCACCAGCAACGTTCGCTGCGCACCAGAACAGATAAGCGGTTATATTAAGCCCGACCATCCACTTATAACCCAGTCTCTTCTCCTCGACCGCCTTCGCCGATGCCACTCCGAAGGTTTCATCTGTCAGCAGGGATCCGATGAAGAAGCTCTTTCCTAGCGACAAGCCTTTGAAATAGGGCGCTAGGGCCGCGCTAAGGAGAAAATGCCTCGCATTCACAAAAAAAATGGTCACGATAATCGAGATGACCGGACTAGCTGCGGCAACCATGCCGGCCGCGATAAATTGTCCTGAACCTGCATACAGCAGGAGCGATATCAGCGCAATCTCAAGCAGGCTGAAGCCTGCCGTGCGCTCAACGACCCCCGCTGCAAAGCCGATGCTTAAATATCCGAGCAAGGTCGGAATACAGTCTTTAACCCCCTGCAGAAACGAGTGCTCTGCCGCATCCGGCGTGAGCTCGCTGTATCTGATGCTCATGTTGGTGATCCCTCCCCTACTCCCATTTCTTTTTCTAATAACTATAATACTTCCAAACATTCTGTCAACGGCCTTGTTTCTTTTCGCTTCGCACAAAAAAGCGCTTCGATCAGATTGGGAATCTGTCGAAACGCAGCATTTTCAAATCTTCTATATCCTTTGGTCCTCCGGTCCCGCAGGTCTCGCACCGTCAAGGCTTTAATAGGACTTTAATGCATCCGTCCTTGCGCTCATTGAAAATGTCATACGCATGCGGAGCTTTATCAATTGGCAGCCGGTGCGTAATGATATCCGAAGGGTCGACGATTCCGTCCTTCAGCATCTGATAGATCACCGGAATGTAGTGAGTCACGGGAGCCAACCCCATCTTCAGGGTAATATTCCGTTCGAACAGCTGACCAAGCGGGAATGCGCTATACTTCAGCCCGTAAATCCCGGTCAGCTGAATCGTCCCGAATTTGCGGACCATGCCGGCTGCCATCCGGAATGCTCCGAGTGACCCTCCCTGCACCATCATCAACGTGCCTACCATCTCCAGCCCGTCCGTTTGGCATCCAAACCAACGCAGTCGATGACAATTCTGGCCCCGCCCTTGGTAATTTCCCGGATATACCCTTCGATCTCCTTGAAGCTTTGAAAATTGTAGGTTTCCACAAGGTTCGTCCGTTTGGCATGCTCAAGTCGGTAATCTACATGGTCAATGGCAATGACACGCTCGGCGCCTTTGAGCCAGGCAAACTTCTGGGTTAACAAACCGATAGGGCCGCTTCCAAGGACTACAACCGTATCGCCTGGCTTCACGCCGGCATTCTCCACGCTCCATAGAGCCGTCGGCAGCGCGTCGGACAGCATCAGCAGCTTCTCATCCTCGATTTCGGCGCTCGGCGGGATGACAAATGGCATGAAGTTTCCGTAGGGGACCCGCAGAAGCTCAGCCTGCGCGCCCTGAAAACCGCCAAAAGCGCTGCTGTAGCCGAAGAAGCCTCCGGTGTCCCTCGCGTCATTGGCATAATCGCATTGGCTTTCCATTTGGTTCAGGCAGTACAGGCACTTCCCGCAAGAGACGACGAACGGGATGACGACGCGGTCCCCTTTTTTCACTTTGCCGACTTCGGGCCCGATCTCTTCAACAATGCCCATCGGTTCATGCCCGATAATATAATCATCGGTCATCTGTCTGAGCTCGCCATTGTACAAATGCAAATCCGAGCCGCATATGGCCGTCGTTGTAACCCGGATCACGATGTCATCCCTGCGTAGAAGCGATGCATCCTTCACTTCTTTGACTTTGATGTTATGCCGGCCTTGATAGGTAACAGCTTTCACACGCAAGATTCTCCTTTGACCGTCCGCAGCCCCTGCGAACAAATATATGGCATCGGGCAATATAATCTCAGTGTGCGCCATTACACGCGTAACTAGTCGGCAGCAAGAGGCGAAGCGCTTTTAAGCCGCTCCCTTCTGCTCAAACTCTTTCGGACGCTTAGGGGATGCTCCGACCCGCAAAAACAGAATAAGCCCCAGCAGCACAAGCGCTCCGCCGGCAGCCTGCAGCGGATACATCGTTTCGTGAAGGATAAGAAAAGCCAGCACGCTTGCTCCAACCGGCTCCCCCAGCACGCTCATGGACACGGTTGAAGCCGATGCAAACTTCATCAGCCAATTGAACAGCAAATGCCCGAAGACCGTGGGCACGATGGCAAGCAGCAGGAAGATTCCCCACTCCCTGCCCGAGTATCCGGTAAAGGAATAGCCTTGAATCTGGTTATAGACGGCCAGAATCAGTGACGCCATCACAAACACGAGCCAGCTGTACAGAAAGGAAGGAAGACGTCTTAGAAGAAGCTGTCCGAGCAGCATATGGACCGCAACGGCAGCCGTACCGAGAAGAGACATGAGATCGCCTTTGAAATGTCCTTCCTGTCCGCCGAAGCCGCTGCTGCCGATCAGCAGAAATACGCCCAGGAATGCAATCGACATCCCAAACAGCGCTCCGAGCGAGGTTCTCTCCTTGAACCATAAGTACGCTCCAATCATGACAAATACCGGCTGAAGCGCTAAAATGATCGTGGAACTCGCGACGCTGGTCCACTGCAAGGAGCCCATCCACAATAGAAAATGAAGGGCCAGCATCGCAGCAGAGAGAGCCAAGAGCCCCCATTCCGAGCGCTTTAACGATCTGGCATCGCCCGCATACTTGCCCGCAAAGGGCAGCATCATGATCGCTGTGATCATCAGGCGGTACATGGCCTGGACGGATACAGGACTGTCGGACCATTTCACAAAAATGGAAGAGAATGAAATGGCAATAATGCCTATAAATAAAGGGATGAATACGGGGATAGGTGCTCTGTCTGCCTTCATGTTAGTTGTATGATTCACCTTTCGTGTTATATTAGAGAAAGATTTCAATATTATTTTACATGCAAAGGATCAAAAGGGAATGAAAAAGAAAGATCTGCGAAACCAAATGACCCCGCCAAAATTTCTTGCGATCGGGTTTGCGGCGATCACCTTGTTGGGTACGTTTTTACTTAAGCTTCCAATTTCAACGGCAGACGGAACATCGACGCCCATCATCGATGCTTTCTTTACGGCCGTATCCTCCATCAGCGTAACCGGCCTGGCGGTCGTAGACACCGGCTTGCACTGGTCCGGATTCGGACAAGTCGTCATGCTTCTGCTGATTCAGCTTGGAGGCTTGGGATTCATGACCTCTGCAACCTGGGTCGCCCTGATGTTCAACCGGCGAATCTCGCTGAGGGAAAGAATGATTCTTCAAGAGGCCATGGGACAATATCAAATCCAGGGTATCGTCGATCTGATTCGCCGGGTTCTGATCTACACCTTGATCATCGAAGGCACCGGCGCTCTCCTGCTGACACTGCGGTTCTCATCGATGATGCCGCTATCCGAGGCTGCCTATTTCGGTATATTTCAAAGTATTTCCATATTCAATAATGCCGGATTTGATCTCATGAGCCAAATTCACGGACCCTTTGCCGGGTTTGCCAGCTACGTGACAGATCCGTTCGTCAATATTGTATTGATGGTGCTGATTTTTCTCGGAGGCATCGGGTTTATCGTCATTTTCGACCTGATTGAATATCCGAAGTGCCGGAAGCTGTCGCTGCATTCCAAGGTGGTATTGACCGTCACTTCGCTCCTGATCGTCATCGGAGCCCTCATGATTTTCGTGCTGGAATATCATAATACGAAGACACTTGGTCCGTTATCGTACCCGGCGAAATGGATGGCCGCCATCTTTCAGTCCATTACGCCGCGCTCAGGTGGCGTGAGCACGCTCGATATTGCAAGCTTGGAGCAGTCGACCCAATTCTTCATGATCTTGCTCATGTTCATTGGAGCTGCCCCGGGTTCAACCGGCGGAGGCATCAAAGTAACAACGTTTGCGGTTCTGATCGGCGCGGTCATTACGATGATTCAGGGGAAACGAGATGTGGTCCTCTACCGGCACCGAATTTCGCAAGCCGTTGTTTACCGTTCCGTTACGCTAACCATTCTGTCCCTGCTGCTCCTTGTCGGTGCTTCAATGTTCCTGTCCATCACCGAATCCGGCGAATTTCTGCGAATATTGTTCGAAGCCGTCTCGGCATTCGGTACCGTCGGATTATCCATGGGCCTCACCGGCGAGCTGTCCGGGATCGGAAAAATCACGATCGCATTACTCATGTTCCTGGGCCGTCTTGGGCCGCTGACACTGGCGTATGCGATCAGCAGAAAGAACAGTAAAGAGCTGTACCGGCACCCGGAAGGCCGTATCACAATCGGTTAGACGGCTGAAGTCATTTGCCTTCGTACACGCGAAAAACAAACCGTACGCCTCCTCATGAACCGGAAGTGTACGGTTTGTTGTTTCTCATCGTCAAGAATTTCAAACGACTAACGGTGAATTACCCGGGAACGGCAATGCTTCATTCCGATGCGTCATCGAAATTGCCCGCATCAATCGCAGCATCCAACAGATCGTCAAAAAGCTCGTCGTCCTCTTCAAGACGTTCATCCACCTGCAGGAATTGCTCTTCAAGCCCGGGCTCGGCCGCAAAGTTCAGGCTGTAATCCCAATCCCGGCCGTTCTTGCTCAGGAATGTAATCTCATAGGATGCTGCATGTCCATCTATGGAAAACACGGTGTATCCCACGAATTGATCCTCTTCATCACGTTTCATGTCCGCACGTTCAATCCGGACTTGTGACATGTGTTTCACTCTCCTTCGGTTATCCGATGATGACTCATCATAGAATTTTAGTATATCACTTTTATTTGCTCCTGATTATTGTTTTTCATATGATGCTTGGTCTAGTATATAATATGAGTGTTAAAATTAATTTTCGCAATGGAGGGTACCAAATGTCCGATTTGAATACATCACTCCACAAGTATGCCGAGCTGGCCGTAAAGGTTGGGGTTAACATACAGGAAGGGCAAACTTTGGTCGTGCATGCCCCTGTAGAAGCCGCCGATTTTACCCGTTTGATTGCCGAGAAGGCATATGAAGCAGGTGCGCGCCTGGTAAAGATCATGTGGAACGATGAAGCCATCACTCGTCTACAATTCGAGAAGGCAGCCGATGACGTGTTCACCGAAGCGCCAAAATGGTATGCGGGGGAGCTGACGGAGCTTGTCGAGAACGGTGCCGCTATTCTGCACGTGCTGTCGGAGAATCCGGACCTGCTGAGCGGAATTGACCCGCAGCGAATCGCGAATTTCTACAAAACTCGCGGCGAGGCAATGAAGAAATACCGTGCTTACCAGCAAGCTGATAAATTCAGCTGGTGTTTGATCGCGATTCCGTCGCCAGCATGGGCAGCCGCAGTTTTCCCGGATGTTCCTGAATCGGAGCAAGTACAGAAGCTGTGGGATGCCATCTTCCATACGGTCCGCGTGGACCAGGAGAATCCTGTAGAAGCTTGGAACAAGCATTTGGCTGTGCTGGAGCAAAAGTCCTCCGTGCTGAATGCTAAGAGGTACAAGAAGCTCCATTACGTCGCGCCGGGTACGGATCTCACCATTGAACTGCCGGAGGGTCATATTTGGGCGCAAGGCGACAGCATCAATGAGCGCGGCCATTCCTTTGTTGCGAATATGCCGACGGAAGAAGTGTTTACAGCGCCGCTGAAGACCGGTGTCAACGGGACGGTCGCAAGCACGAAGCCATTGAGTTATGCCGGCAATATCGTGGACAACTTCTCGCTTACCTTTGAGAACGGCAAGGTTGTCAGCTTCACGGCAGAGCAGGGCTACGAAACACTGGAACGTCTCCTGAACATGGACGAAGGTGCCCGTTATCTTGGCGAAGTCGCGCTGGTACCCCACCAGTCCCCAATCTCCGAGTCCAACATTTTATACTACAATACCCTGTTCGATGAAAATGCCTCCAATCACCTCGCCTTAGGAAGCGCATATGCCTTCTGCCTCGAGGGCGGTAAAGACATGAATCAAGAGCAGCTCGCTCAGAAGGGCCTGAACACGAGCGTTACCCATGTGGATTTCATGATCGGCTCGGCCGAAATGGATATCTACGGCATTACCGAGGATGGACGTGAAGAGCCTGTGTTTCTGAAAGGAAATTGGGCATTTTAAGCACTCGATGAATCGTACATAAAGCAGCTGCTTCCTAAGCAGCTGCTTTCTTAACAAGCTAAGCTTCACCTTTTATTGACCTGAGGTCGATTCGTAAAGAGATTGTGGAGGCGCAAGCATAATTCCTTAACTTTTGCGGGGACCTTCGGAAATACGCTAAGAATTGGAGGATCATCCATGCTAAGCTTTGAACAAAAATTAGAAAATTACGCAGAACTTGCCGTAAAAGTCGGTGCCAATGTGCAGCCTGGCCAGACGCTTGTCGTCAATGCCATGATTGATGCTGCCCCGCTCGTGCGCCTGATCGTGAAGAAGGCTTATGAGATCGGTGCCAAGCTGGTAAAGGTGAATTACAGTGATGAGGTTGTCAACCGGATCCGTTACGATTTGGCGCCGGACGAATCCTTTCTTGAACCGCCGAAATACTATGTGGAGGAAGTTACGGAGCTCGCGGAGCAGGGGGCCGCATTTCTAACGATCCTGTCCTCAAATCCGGATCTGCTTAAAGGCGTAGACCCGGAGCGGATTTCCAATTATCAACGCACGTACGGCGCCGCCATGTCGAAATACCGTCAATACCAGCAAGCGGATAAAATGAGCTGGACGGGTCTTGCTTACGCCTCGCCCGATTGGGCCGCCAAGGTGTTCCCTGACGTTCCCCAAGAACAACAGGTGGATAAAATGTGGGATGCCATCTTTCACGCCGTGCGTGCCGATCTTGAGGATCCGATCCAAGCCTGGGAAGATCATATCGCAACGCTTCAGCGCAAATCTGATGAGTTGAACCAAAAGAAATACAGCAAGCTGCGGTTTACATCCCCCGGGACCGATCTCACAATCGAGCTGCCGGAAGGGCATATTTGGGCACAAGCCGGCAGTCATAATGAAAAGGGCGAGCGCTTTGTGGCCAACATCCCGACAGAAGAAGTATTCACGGCTCCGCTCAAAACCGGAGTCAACGGAACGGTTCGCAGCACGAAGCCGCTCAGCTATGGCGGTAACATTATCGACAATTTCTCCCTGACCTTCGAGAACGGGCGTATCGTCAACTTCTCTGCCGAGCAAGGCGAGGATACACTGTCCCGTCTCATTTCTATGGACGAAGGCTCGCATTACTTGGGTGAAGTCGCTCTCGTGCCTTATCGCTCACCGATATCCGAAAGCGGAATACTGTACTACAACACCCTGTTTGATGAAAATGCCTCGTGTCATCTCGCCATTGGCAGCGCGTATGCCTTTAACCTCGAAGGAGGCAAGACGATGACACCTGAACAGCTTCAGGAACACGGTTTGAACTCCAGTATTACGCATGTCGATTTCATGATGGGCTCCAAAGATTTGCAAATTACCGGCATTACCCGTGACGGCAGAGAAGAGCCTGTCTTCATTAACGGAAACTGGGCATAAGCTCATTCTCTAAAAAGCCTTGGCTCAACTTGATCATCGTTACAACCTCATCTGAATGTGGCACAGGGGCTGTCCAAACGTGGAGTTTTCTACCGGGACGGCCTCTTTTGCTTGATTGCTGTTTCAGCATACTCATGCCCTCCTTAACTGGTGTTCCAGCATTCTCATGTCCTGCCTATCCCCTTCTATTCAACCCAGCTTGTTCGACCCTGAATGATTTACCCGATAATATCGTGAAGACCGCCGGCATATTCTTATAAGAGTCTCTTACTGTAATTGTTAATTGAAATCATAGGGCTTTTTCTTTCAATGTGTTGTAAAATGATGAGAGAAATAGGATGGTTACACCAGAGAGGGGAATATCGCGTGTCTAACCGATTACAACTCCTCCTTGCAGCAGATTTCACGGAACTCAGTGAACCTATTCAGGAAGAAATCTATTATGAATTTTATGATCTTGTGTATGGACAAATTTTGTATGTAGTCCGGGATCATGCTGCTGTTGAGGATATAATTCAAGAATCCTTTATTAAAGTCATTACCAGTAAGCCTACATTTGACATGGAGAGCAAGATGCGCGGATGGTTCCGGGTCGTCGCCAAAAATTCGACCATGAATTATTTGCGAAAAAATAAAAAATACCGTAACCAAGTGGATGTTGAACGTGTTTTTATTAATGAAGAAGAAATGGTGGTTTCTTCCACCAATGTTGAGCAGCAGGTGGAGTCGAATATGCTGGAAGAGGCGATTGTGCAATACCTGGATCAGTTAAAGCCGGAATACCGGCTGTTGATCGAGTGCCGCTGGAAGCATAACATGACTTACAAGGAAATTGCTGACCTGCTCGATACTCGGGAAGAGATCGTCAAGCAGCGATTGTTTCGAGCTAGGGAATCCGTGAAGAAAATGCTATATAGAGAGTGGGGTGAATTAGATGAGCAACGAAAAATACGATGATTGGTTTAATGAGGCTTTTGATGAAGCCTTCGATCGTGCAGCTTCTAGCTCCTCATACCCTACGAACGACGATAGCAAGCGTCAATCCTGGCAGCAAGTCAAGATGCAGCTTGAGAAGCTGAACCAGCGCAAGAAACGCCGGCGCAGATTTCAATATGCCGGAATTGTTGCCGCTTCGATGGCTTTCGGCGCCTTCATGTTCTCGCAGCCTACGGTCACGCAAGCGGTATCACCGATTTATCAGCAGATTGTGGATTGGGGCAACGGTTTAGCCGGTCAAATCTTTGGCAAGAAAGCACCTGTTGACGAGAGCAAAGCCCTCACCCCGCCTCCGCCGGATGTATCGTCTGTACCTGGTCAAGAATATGTGCCACCTGCCGAACTGATTGAAACCGAGACCTATGAGTTCACCGATTCGGATGCATCCCTAACCGAATCCCAGAAACGCGTGAATTTCAAGATTCCTGAAGTCGGCTATATTCCTAATGGCTATGAGTTCATCCAGGCGTCAGGAATCTCCAATTCAGAAGACGGCCCTATCGAGGATCTGAAACTCGAATATATGAATGGGGACGGTAAAGTAATCCATGTAAGCTTTATCGAAATAACCGCCGATAAAGCCATCAGCGTAGGCGGCGAGGTAACGGGCACACTGAAGCTGGATTCCGGAGCTGCTGCTTATATCACGGAAACAAACCTTCGTTTCCTGCATAATAATGACCAGATCCTTGTTATGATCAGCGGGTTTATTTCGAAGGAAGAGTTTCTCAAGATCGCGAACGGCATCCGGTAAGCCACACGCAAGGCGTGTGAAGTCGGTTGTATAGAAGAAGAGCACCTCATTGGGTGCTCTTCTTCATTATGCTTATTTTTCTACCAGCAAGGAATTCGTATAATAAACCCCATCTTCATATGTACCATTCTCGTTGATCCAATGCGTAGTCTTGGCACGATAATAATAGCCCTGAGTCACGCTGAATGTCTTGGTAGCGCTGTGGGAAGCTTTGTTCGTCCCGTTATCGGAAGACGCGCCTGCATCGACCCACGCGGTTCCCGTCCATCGCTGAAGGACGAACTGGATGCCAATGGCGTCGACGGCTTGTCCGGCACTCGTAGAGCCATAAACGCTGACCTGCGAGCTGCTAGCCTTGCTGATCGAAGAGTAGTAACTCGTAAGATAGTTGTTGGCCATCAGATTCATAGAATTCACGTTCAATTCCACTGGTGGCGGAGGAGTTAAGGCACCGGGTGCAATGTCTGTAGCCGAATCCGCGTAAGCCCCTCCCGCCAAGGTTAAACTTAAAAGTGCACTTACTGCAAGAGCGGAGACCATACGTTTAGGACTGCGTACGTTTGACATAACATCACCTTTCTCTCAATTTGATAGGAACATCCATATTTTAACATAGTCTATTAATGCAATCTTATCGTTTTCTTCATCTTTTGATATATTTTTTGAAACTTTTCTGCAAATAAAAAGAAACAACGACAATTATTGTCGTTGTTTCTTATAACACCCAGTTTAAGCCCCTGCTTCCTCTTGCAGCAGCTCCTGCTGCTGTCTTGCAAGGCGGATGCGCGAGATTCGTTTATTTTCCGTCTCCTCAATCATGAACGAATAATCTCCGTACATGACGAATTGGCCTTTATGCGGATGCAAAACTTCCAGACGCGATGACAGCCATCCACCGATGGTGTCGTAGTCCTCCGTTTCCATATCCAGACCAAACTGTTCGTTAATTTCTTCAATCAGCATCAATCCGTCGATGGAGTATTCATCCTCCCCCACCAACTCAATTCCCGGCCGCTCTTCATCGAATTCGTCCTGAATTTCGCCGACGATCTCTTCCATAATGTCCTCCAATGTTACCAGACCGGAAGTACCGCCGTATTCATCAATGAGAATTGCGATCTGCGTCTTGCTTCGCTGCATTCTGCGCAGAAGCTCGCTAATCTTGATCGATTCAGGCACGGCGAGAATCGGACGAATCAAGGAAAGCTGGTCACGGATGTGTCCACGCATCAAGTCTTTAATATGAATGAAGCCAATAATATGGTCTTTATCTTCATCACAGACGGGATATCTGGTCCGCATGCCTTCGCTGGCGATCTTCATATTTTCTTCCATCGGCAAATTGTTGTAGAGACAGATCATTTCAGTTCGGGGAATCATGATTTCTCGGGCTGTCGTATCGGAGAATTCGAAGATATTGTCGACCAGCGTCATTTCCGTATTATCGATCAGGCCGATCTCACTGCTCTCCTTCATCATATCCCGAAGCTCTTCTTCGGTGTGAACGTTCCGTTCAACCACCGGCTGCATGCGGAACAGGCGCAGAATGGTATTCGAGAATCCGTTGACGAACCAGATAAAAGGAAACATAATCTTGTAAAATACGCTGAGCGGTGCTGAAGATAACAGCGCAATTCGTTCTGCCTTGCGGACAGCAACCGTTTTTGGCGCTAGCGCCCCGAACACAATGTGCATGATGGAGATAAGTACGAATGCAATCACCAGAGATACCGCATGGATGGCCGTTTCGCTCCAGCCGATTCCGGTAAACCATGGCGAGATCAGGGAGGATATCGTCCGTTCGCCGATCCACCCGAGTCCAATCGACACCAAGGTTATGCCGAACTGGCAGGCCGATACATATCCGTCCAGATTTCTTAATATTTTCTGGGCATACCTTGCGTTCCGATGCCCTTCTTCAGCTAATGCATCAATTCGACTGCTCTTCACTTTAACCAAAGCGATTTCAGCCGATACAAAAAAACCGTTTAACAATACGAGAAACAATACCAAGGTAAGACTAATCAAACTCGGTAAGGGGTCACTCAATCGATCTCCTATCCGTCATTCCAGATGCGATGACGAACAGGAACACCTCCTTCGGTTATTAAAAATGTGTGGTGCCATTAAGCATAACGACCTGTTCGGACAAAGCGTCAACTTCCCAATGGACTCATCTCCTTATCTTATTCCGACGTTTACGAGCTATATAAGTAATTATATAGTACTACGATACACAGTCAAACTTTGTCTTATGACATTAAAACGCGTTGTTACAAGCTATGTTTTGATTTTCTTCACTTAACCCTCGTTTCCCGGGAATTGATATATTCTATTAATAACAGATAGAATTGGTTCCTCATGTTCGATAAACGTCAGCACTGGTTTCTCTGCAGCCCGTTGCACATGCTAAATAACCTTCGCTTTCCCAGGGAAGCGAAGGTTACATTAGCGAGCGGTGAATATGATCGGATTTACCGACCGGTCGGCGGGTTGCCGATCACACCCGGATATTGGTATTGAAGCGGCTCGTCAAACACGACATAGTCGAGATTGACCATCAGGAGAAGAATGCGACGGCCGGTTGAGCGCTCACTGATAATGATATGATCGCGGCCAGCGGCTTCGATTACGCCAGTGAACACTTTGGCGTTCCACTGCGAGTTATTTTCATAAGTCATGTAAAAGGTGCCGGTTTTGCCTAGATTCAGACGAAGAATGTTCTCAACGTAGGACTGCTCGAATTGAGGCATCGGCATGACGGCGCCTCCCTGCGTAATTTGGCTCCCGCTTGAAACTTGTGGCGGTACATTTCCGGTATACCCTGCGGTTCCACGGCTTGGTACGCCCGGATAACGAACTCCATTCATGTAATTCACAGGTGGCACGCCTTGATTAAACATAAGTATTCCTCCTTCTATATGCCCGCAAGATGCGGTGGTTTACAGAATAAATCAAAACACACTCGGACAATCGGCGTAGGACGGGGTGAAGAAGCAGTGCGCCTTGAAACGCCCTGTATTCTGCTGATTGTACCAGGTTGCCGGGCATTCTCCAGCCGGGCGGAAGAACCAGAGGGCGTTAGAAGCAGGCCAGATTCGTTCCCCGTTGATGACTCGTTGAGCAAGCCGCCGATCTCTATCCCGGGCTCTTTGATAAAAGTATCCCTTTTGTGTGGCTTCAAATCCTCCCGGGTTTTGAAACACCATTTGGTTCATGGTGCGGATGCCTTGAAAGTCCAAGCAGTTGGAGCGAATGCGATTTACGCCGACATTCCCCACCATGAGCATCCCCTGCTCTCCTTCGCCCTCCGCCTCTGCGCGAATGAGTCTAGCCAGCAGATCCACATCGTTTGAGTTGACATTGATGACTGCCACAGATTTCCCCTCGCTTCCTTGATATCACTCTGTATCGTATGTGCATTCGCCCAGAAATGTGCCTGTGCTCGCAAAATTTTTGCTGGAATGGTTTGAGCGGGGAGTTGTGTAAATTCATGCGCGGTCAGGGGACCAACAGCATAACCTTGATCCCGTTTATGTACCATTTCCGCCGGTATTCATTTCGCTGAGGCACAAGGGAATTTTCGTTCCGGATAGGGCGCTCACTTGAAATACTCGCTGCTGCTCCGTCCAATTTAGATCTTTGCTAGCTAACTTTTACGGCGCACACTCATACCTGGCAGATGACCTTCACAACAAATCATTTGTAAGCTACGCATTTACCTTGCCCGGAACAGAATGCAATTTCATATTCATTTACTTGGTAAACTAAATGCAGTAGAATGAAATCAAGTAAATATTGCAGAGTATTACCGTTAGCGAAGAACGCCTCGAAAGTTCCGTCAGGAACAATCGAGGCTTTTTTTGTACTCTGATTGAAAAGGAGGACATTATGATTAGCTTTGAAGATAGGTTCAATTTATTTCTCAAGGAACAAAAAAGCACAACCGACAAACGCCGCCTTGAAATGCTGAATCGGGATATGACAGGTACTAAGCTTCTAATTAAGAATGTTGTCTTGCCAGTCCTCGGCACCCTTCAAGGAGTGGATCTGGAGTATCGAATTAAGAACTCCGCGGGTGTGTCATTGTTTATCGATGTCTTTTATACTCCGCTTCGGCTTGGTTTGGAATGTGAGGGATTCGCTGCGCACGCCGAAACGATAACCCGTGAACGGTTCAGCTTCGAAAGAAGCAAAATTCGAACCATGGCAGCGCTCGGGATATCCTACCTGCCATTCAGCATGGATGATATCGAGAAGCGCCCGGAGACTTGCAGAAACTCATTGGCCGATATTCTTGATTACTACAGTCACACCATGCCCAAAATAGCAGAGTTATCCTTATATGAACGAGAGGCCATGCGATATTTCAGCACGTTACACACCCCATTCGCCCTTGCGGACGTACGGCGACACTTCAAAATTTCTCGAAACAAGTCTATTAAAATCATGCATAGTTTACTCGCTAAGGGGCTTATTAAACCGCTTAATCCAAATGCAAAACGCTATCACCGATATACACTAGCCGATGATGCGACCCACTACATGAAGTAAGTTTACTTTTAGCGGCACGCAAGATGCACACACAAGTCCCTATTGAGGACTTGCCGCGCCTGCGGAGCTCCCTTTCACCCGCACACGTCCCTTTTTGCAGCTAGAATAAAAAGTGGACACCCCTTAGTGATAAAACGATAATGAAACAAAGCAGACGAAAGGGTGTCAAAAATATGAGTGG
>NZ_JAGGKI010000012.1 GCF_017873605.1 Paenibacillus lactis | reverse complement strand
TACCGGTACCTTGAATTTTTTTACAACCGAAAACGTTCTAACAGTACGATTGGGTATATGTCCCCGGTGCGTTTTGAGCAGTGCTATTACGAGTGCATAGCTTAGCTTAGAGGTGTCTACTTTCTTGACAGAAGAGCATTTAGGTACTTCTGGTGCGGAAACCGCCCTCCCTGGACCGAGCAAGTCCCTTTTAGGTACTTCTGGTGCGAACAATCGCTCACATTTGCCCAGTTCAGCCAATACAAGTTCTTTTAGGCTCCAATATAAAAAAGACCATGGAGGCCGCTTTGCCGCTCCATGGTCTTGTCGTTCTTATAAAGATTCGCGTTCAGGATTATAAGCTCTTGGCGATACTGCCCTGTCTTATTGATCCGAATTTAAGCAATCATCCCGAATTTCGTAATCATCCGGAATCTCGCAATCATCAGGACTTTCGCCTTCATACCGGATTTAAGCAATGGAAATCCCGATTGTCTTTCCACCGAGCTCAACCCGTTCCATATCGCCCGCTTTGCCGAAATGCAGCTCATTGACGAGCACATTCTCGCGCAGCACTTGTTCGAATGCCGTAATCGCCGCCTTCAGTTCCTCATCCGTATCCAGCGTCAGATTGACACGCTTCTCGATCGCGAGGTCCAGCTTCTTCCGGGTGTCTTGCACGGCCCGCACGACCTCGCGCACCCAGCCTTCCTGCTCAAGCTCAGGCGTAATGTCGGTGTTGAGGGCTACCGTCAATCCATAGCCGGACGCGGAAGCGAAGCCTTCCTTCGCTTTTTTCTCGATCAGCAGCTCTTCCGACGTAATCTGCAGCTCTTCCCCATCCGGCGAAGTGACGTTCACGCCGCCGTTCTGAACGACCGCACGCGTTTCATCGCTGCTCATGCCCTTCAGGAAGCCTTGCAGGAAGCCGACATTTTTACCGTACTTTTTGCCCGCCACCTTCAGGTTCATCTTCAAGGTAAAATCAACAAAGCCGCTGTCGCTCGTTTCCACGATGATGGACTTCACATTGATTTCGTCCCTGATGATCGCCTCATACCCGGCAAGATCAAATTGGCGATCCATCGAGATAATCAGCTCGGAGAGCGGTTGACGTGTCTTAATGCCGGTCTCGTTGCGGACATTGCGGGCAAGCTCGACGATCTGTCTTGCCGTCTCCATGTCCTGCTCGAGCGACTTGTCGATCAACGCTTCGTCCGCTTCAGGGAAGTCGGCCAAATGCACACTCTCTCCGCCGCCAAGGTTTACGAAAATATCCTCTGACAGCATCGGCGTAAACGGAGCCATCAGTTTGGCAACCGTCAGCAGCACATGGGTCAGCGTTCCGTAGGCGGCCAGCTTATCTTCACCGAGGCCGCTGCCCCAGAAGCGGTCCCGCGAACGACGGATATACCAGTTGCTCAGCTCATCGACAAACGCTTCGATCGCTTTCGCCGCATTCAAGAAGTCGTTCACCGACAGCCCTTTGTCCACGACTTGAATCAAGCTGTTCAGGCGGGACAGAATCCAGCGGTCGAGCTTGTTGTCCGAGCCCTTGAATGGATGCTCCGCCGGATTGTAGCCATCGATTCCGGCATACAACGTCAGGAAGGCATGGGTGTTCACAAGGGTATCGATGACCTTCGACTTGGCTTCCCCTACGATGCCCTTGGAGAAGCGTTTGCTGTTCCATGGCGCACTGTCGGCAAGCAGTGCCCAGCGGAACGCGTCGGTGCCGTATTCCTCGATGATTTCCCAAGGATCGATGACGTTTCCTTTGGATTTGGACATTTTTTGCCCGTTCTCGTCCAGGATATGCCCCGTAGCCATAACCGCCTTATATGGCGCCTTGCCCGTAAACAGCGTCGATACCGCGAGCAAGCTGTAGAACCAGCCCCGTGTCTGGTCAATCCCTTCGCAGATCATATCGGCAGGGAACTGCTGCGCGAATTTCTCATTATCCTCGAACGGATAATGGTACTGCGCGAACGGCATCGATCCACTGTCAAACCAGACGTCGATCACTTCGGAGGTCCGTTCCATGACGCCGCCGTCGCAATGCGGGCATTTCACCTTGACTTCATCCACGTACGGCTTATGCAGCTCCAGATCCTCGGAGACCTCGCCTACCGCTTGGGCACGAAGCTCCGCGATGCTGTGCGGCGCAAATTGTCCGTCGCATGTTCCGCACACCCACACGTTCAGCGGCGTTCCCCAATACCGGTTCCGGCTGATATTCCAATCCACCAGATCCTCAAGGAACTTGCCAAAGCGGCCTTCGCGCACATGGCCAGGATACCAGGTCACCTCGTTGTTGTTCGCGATGAGCTGATCCTTGACCGCGGTCGTTTCGATAAACCAGCTTTCCATTGCATAGTAGAGCAGCGGCGATTTGCAGCGCCAGCAGAACGGATAGCTGTGCTCGTACTTCTCTTTGCTGTACAGCAGCCCCTTCTCCGAAAGGGTCTTCACGATGTCCAGATCGCAATCCTTCACGAAGCGTCCGGCAAAATCCGTGACCTCGTCCGTATACCGTCCCTGACCGTTTACGACGCTTACGAAGCTGATGCCGTTCTCACGGCATACGCGGTAGTCGTCTTCCCCGTGGGCCGGAGCCATGTGCACGATCCCCGTACCGCTTGCATCCGTAACAAACGATGCTCCGACAACGATATTCGCCTTCTCGGCCTTCACATAGGTGAAAGGAGGTGTATAAGATTGGCCGACCAGCTCGGAGCCTTGGAGCGTAGACAGGACGGTGTACTCGCCCTTCATGACGTCTTCCACCAGGTTTTTCGCCACGATGTAGATGCCGTCCTCCTGCTGGACACGTGCATATTCCATATTCGGGTTCACCGCAAGCGCGACGTGGGATGGCAGCGTCCATGGCGTCGTCGTCCATGCAAGGATGTACTCACCGCTGTCATGCAGCTTGAACTTCGCCGTTGCACTCAAATCCTTCACATCTTCATAGCCCTGGGCCACTTCGTGGGAGCTCAGCGTCGTCTGGCAGCAAGGGCAGTACGGGCTGACGCGATGTCCGCGATACAGCAGCCCCTTGTCATGAATCGTCGCCAAAATGTTCCATACGCTCTCGATATAGTTGTTCTCCAGCGTGATGTAAGGATGGTCCAGATCGGTCCAGTAGGCAATCGCTTCAGTCAGCTCGCGCCACTTATGCTCATATTCGAACACGCTGGCTTTACATTTCTTGATGAACGCCTCTACGCCGTAATTCTCGATCTCCTGCTTGCCGGAAATGCCGAGCTGCTTCTCAACACCCAATTCAACCGGAAGCCCGTGCGTATCCCAGCCCGCTTTGCGGACAACATGGTAGCCCTTCATCGTTTGGTATCGGCCTACGAAATCCTTGATTACCCGGCCTAACACATGGCCGATATGCGGTGCACCGTTAGCTGTCGGCGGCCCTTCATAGAAAACATAGTTCGGCTTGCCCGCCCGGAGCTCGATCGACTTCTTGAACGTGTTCTCCTTATTCCATTTGTCGAGGATGCGAAGCTCTCTGGCCCGCGCCTTCTCTTTCACGTCTACTCTGTTCATTGCAGATCTTCCTTTCACTAATGTGAGTAAAGTTCCTCAAGGGAATAAAAAAAGGCCCTCATCCCGAAAGGGACGAGAACCTGTTCTCGCGCTACCACCCTAATTCCGCCCGCAAATCCAGCCGTGAACGACTGTGCCGGGCGACACCTCATTGTCCATGCCTATAACTACCGGCATGGTCCGATATAACGTTCGGCGGACGGCTCAGCTTACGCACGTTACGATAACGCTTCAGCTTCGCTTCTCCGGGATGATCTTCAGCCCAGGACTGACCGCCGACTCTCAGCAAATGCCGGCTCTCTGAAGGACAATTCCTCTGCCTACTGTTCCCATCAACAAATTTTCATCATAATCAAGAATATGATATTAGTTATAGACGACTTGAGGGGAAAAGTCAAGGCCGCCCCGCCTAGTACACCTCTTTAGGCTCCAGGCTCGGTTCGCGGCTTTCTAGGGTCTCCCATCCGTCCTGCTTCAGCAGCTCCAGCTGAGCCTCTACAAGAGAACGGAACCGGGTGCGGTAGATCGACGCCTGCTTCTTGAGCTCTTCTACTTCCAACGCAATTTTACGGGATTTTCCGAGCGCCTCGTTAATGATCCGGTCCGCGTTCTTCTCCGCTTCCTTCACGATAAGCTGCGCTTCCTTCTTCGCATTATTCTTTACCTCATCGGCAGCCTCTTGGGCTACGATGATTGTCTTGGACAAGGTTTCTTCGATGTTGGCGAAATGATCCAGCTTCTCCTGCATCGCCATCAGCTGATTTCCGAGCTCTTTATTCTCCCGAATGACGCTCTCGTAATCTTTAATGACCTGGTCCAAAAACTCGTTGACCTCGTCCTCATCATAACCGCGAATTCGACGGGCAAATTCTTTGTTATGTATATCAAGCGGTGTCAATGGCATGGTGTGCACCTCCTAAATATATGGGCCTCACAAGACGGTTTATCCGCTGTATAAGCCAGACCACCCGTCCATGAGGACAATAGCGGTCATTCTGATTTATCGGCAATTCATTCCGCATTTTGAATGTACGTCCTAAATGATTTCGACAAAAAAACGGCAATTCCTTCAAAGGTCAGACATATTTACCAACCTTGACACGGTACCGCCCTTTCTTCGTCAGGCCGCCGATCTCCAGTACGGCAAATCTGCCCATTCCCTGTATGGAGACGACATCGCCTTCTTTTAAATTGGTTGACGGATCCTCTTCTACCTTCCAGTTCACCCGGCACCGTCCGGCTTTGATCGGAACGACGATCTTCGTCCGGCTGATCCGGTGTGCATCGCTGGCAATGCCATCGAGTCTAAGCGAGGATACCGTAATGTCCATCGTTTCAAGCTTCGTCTCGGCTGCCTGCAGCTTGTCCATCGGCAGAAGCTCAGTCATCACATGCACCCTGTGCACCTGGCTCAGGTTTAAGTTCAGGAAAGAGCCGATCTCCTCCGATACGACGGCATGGCATCCGCTTTCGATGACATGAATATCTCCAATTTTCGAACGCTTGATGCCGAGGCCGAGAATCGAGCCCATATAATCCCCGTGCTCGAGCTCCAGGAGCTTCTGATCTCCCGACGTGATGCTGAGCACCTTGATTTTGAAGTCTTCGCCGTCCAGCTCGCGGTAATCGGGCGCAATGATTGCGCGTACCCGCTCGGCATCCGCATAGCCGCCCTCAAAAGCGGCATGGACGTCAGGGTGCCGGTTCACAAGCGTCTCCAGAATGAAGCGTTGGCGAGGGTCGAGAAAGTCCGTCAGCTTCACCTCGTGATACTGTCCTGCGTTGGCGACCCATTCCCAGGCCCGGTCGACGAACTCGCGCTCGTCTTGGTGAAAATGCTCATAGATGCCCGGTTTCATCGTTCGTCACCTGCTAAGAAAGAATTCCAGAATAGCATAAACTCCCCGCTCGGCTAGCTGCAGGACGAATAATGCAATGATCGGGGAGATGTCGATCATGCCCATGATCGGCGGAATAAACCGGCGAAACGGGGACAGATACGGCTCCACGAGCTTGCCCAGGAGCTCCCCGACAAAGCTCTCCCTCACATTCGGAAGCCATGACATTAACACATAGATCAAAATCATATAAAAATAGATTTGGAACAGCGTACGTACAATTTGGAAAATTTCCACTGACAAAGTCTAGGTCACCTCATTCTCGTATAGTCATGCTCGTCTGCCAATATCTCCGAGATGGAGCCCTGGATTTCAACCGTATCCGGGGTGCACAGAAAAATATTGCCGCCTACCTTCGATATGCCTCCGCTCAGCGCGTACACCGTCCCGCTAAGAAAATCGATGATGCGCAGCGCTTGATCGTTGCGGACGCGCTGCAGGTTCACGACGACGGTCCGGAAGGATCGGAGATGGTCTGCAATCTCCTGTGCTTCATCATATGAACGAGGCTCGACTAATACTACCTTAACATTCTTCTGGGAATGGATGCTGACGATATTGCCGCCCTTTTGGCTTTTGCGCTGCTCGAACGGCGTCGGCTCCACCGGCTCGTCCTGTGCGGCAAGCACTTCACGCTCCACAACCTCTTCCTCATCCTGCAATCCCAAGAAATTCATAAACCGGTTCATCACGCCCATCCCTCACTCCTCCTCTTTCCCTACTAAAATCGAGCCGAGACGCACCCAGGTCGCCCCTTCCTCAACAGCCACTTCAAAATCGTTTGACATGCCCATAGACAATTCCGTCAACGGCTCCTTCGTCAGCGCCTGCCGATTCAGCTCATCTCTTAGTTGTCTTAAGCCGCGGAATACGGGACGCGTATGCTCCGCCAATGATTCATAGGGAGCCATTGTCATCAATCCGATGACCTTTACATGGGACAAATCCGCGATCCCCTTCAAGAAATCTGCCGCTTGCTCGGGAGGAAGGCCGTATTTCGATTCCTCGCCCGAGATATTCACCTGCATGAACGCAGATACCTGAAGATCCAGGGCTGCAGCCCTCTTGTTAAGCTCCTTCGCCAGCGATAAGCGGTCCAGTGAATGAATATATTGAAATTTATCGATCACGTCTTTGACCTTGTTCGTCTGGAGATGGCCGATAAAATGCCATGTACCGCGGTCTCCAAGGGCCTGCCATTTGTGCTGGGCATCCTGCCAGCGGTTCTCGCCGATATGCCGGAGCCCCTGATCCAGTACCGAAGCTGTCGTATCCAAGGAGACATACTTCGTTACGGCGATGACATTGACCTCACTCCGGTCCCGGCCGCTGCGCGCGCATGCCTCCGTGATTCGCTGTTCTACCTGATCGATACGTTCCTTCAAACTCAAGGGACGACTCACCTCTTTCTCATCCCGATCCAGCTTGCCATACGACCTGTCGTTCCCCCGTCCTTGCGATACGAGAAGAACAAGTCGTTATTACAGCTTGTACACCATGTTGTACATTCGATATGTTCCGCCAATATTCCTGCTTTAATCATAATGCGTCTGTTTATTTCTTTCAAGTTCAGCATGTATTTCCCGTTTCCCTTGTCGATATACATGGCAGATTGCGGGTTCTCCTCGGAATCCTGCGGCGACAGGAGCAGCTGTCTTACGCGCTCCATGACGCGATCATCAACCTCATAACAGCAGGCTCCAATCGAGGGGCCGATCGCAGCCCGAATCTGGCTCGGATCGCTGCCATATTCGCTTGTCATCGCGCTGACCATGTTTCCGGCAATGCCGGCCACCGTACCCTTCCAACCGGCATGGGCAAGACCGACCGCCTCCGTTGCCGGGTCCCAGAAATACAGCGGTACGCAATCCGCGTAAAAGGATGTCAATAGAATGCCCGGCACGTTCGTAACCAGTCCATCCGTATCCTGAAAGGCGGAATCACGGTCGAGGCTGCCTCTTCCCCGATCCCCTGCCCGGACAATCGCGACATCCCCGCTGTGGACCTGCTCGCCGCACGTCCAGTCTTCCAGGGAGAAGCCAAGCGCTCCGGCTATCCGCCTCCGGTTCTCAATGACATGTTCGGGAACGTCCCCTACATGAAATGCCAAATTCAGGCTGTCATAGGGCTTCGCGCTGACCCCGCCATGCCGCCCGGTAAACCCCGCGGCGAGCCTACCATCCGGCGCACCGCGCTCCCAGCTTTCCAGCACAAACCGTCCGCATTCCTGCTGATGTTGTTTTACGAAAGGTTCCATCGAATCACTCACCTCTATCCCAGTGTAACAGAAAACGCAGCCCGGAGACACCGCTATCCGTTGCTGCATTTGCAAATCGCTGGATAGGATAATCCATTTCCTTTCTGACATGTTCAAAAATTTCTTCTGTCATGCCCGTTCGGCCGGTCCAAATATTCCACCGCGCCCTCTTCCTCCGGCACGCGTCTAAGCTCCTCCATTTTAACCAGGACAACGTCCGACCCGATCTTTACGATATTGCGCCAAGGAATGATCAGATCGCTTCCGCCCCCGAACAACCCCATAAACTTTCCGTAGCTGGGCACCACGATCGCCTCGATCCGTCCTTGACGCAGGTCAAGCTCCAGATCGCTGATCTGGCCGAGCCGCTTCCCGTCGATAATATTAATAACATCCTTCGTTTGAAAATCGGATATTTTCATCTTTTTCCCCACCATCTGATTATCTGGTATCATCCGCATCACACCTTAGATGTATTTAATCGGAGCTCAATCAAAGCCCTCTGGAATCCCTTGGTATACTATATGAGCAAAACGCGTAAAATAGCTTATTTTCATTAAAAAAACGATCCCGTAAATGGGGATCGTTATGTTTTGGGTTTGATAGCGGTACAACTTTAAGTTTTTACGTGCTTCTGCATCTGTTTGATCGCTGACTTCTCCAGTCTGGACACCTGCGCCTGCGAGATGCCGATTTCGTCGGCGACCTCCATCTGGGTTTTCCCTTCATAGAAACGCATGGACAAAATCATTTTCTCGCGCTGTCCGAGCTTATGCATCGCTTCCCGGAGCGCGATTTCCTCGATCCAGGAAATATCCTTGTTCTTGTCGTCGCTAATCTGGTCCATCACATAAATCGGGTCGCCGCCGTCATGGTAGATCGGCTCGAACAAGGAGACAGGATCTTGAATGGCATCAAGTGCAAATACAACATCTTCCTTGGGCACGTTCAGCGCTTCGGAAATTTCAAAAATGGTCGGTTCGCGCGAATTCGCATTCGTCAGCTGGTCTCTGACCTGCAGCGCCTTGTAGGCGATATCACGCAGGGAGCGCGAGACGCGAATCGGATTGTTATCCCTTAAGTAACGGCGTATTTCTCCGATAATCATCGGTACGGCATACGTGGAAAATTTTACGTTTTGCGACAAATCGAAATTGTCGATGGCTTTCATCAGACCGATGCAGCCGACCTGAAACAGATCGTCAACAAATTCCCCCCGATTGTTAAAACGCTGGATGACGCTGAGGACCAGCCTCAAATTTCCATTCACCAATTTTTCTCGAGCTGACCGTTCGTTGTTCTGCTGCAGATCATGGAACAGCTCCCTCATTTCCACATTCGTCAAAACCGGCAGCTTCGACGTATCCACACCACAAATTTCAACTTTGTTTCGCGTCATGATGACTAACCTCCCAAGGAGAAACATTACTGTACATTATCTCCGAGGGGGGTTATTTTATTCCTTGCCTTTTCCAGTTACACCATCTTGTTGAATTCCTTCCGGAGCCGCTTTATAATTCTCTTCTCCAATCGGGAAATGTAGGATTGCGAGATGCCAAGCAGGTCGGCAACGTCCTTTTGCGTCTTTTCCTCCCCGTCCTGGAGGCCAAATCGAAGCTCCATAATCATCCGCTCCCGGTCGCTCAGCTTATCCAGCGCCTTTTGCAGCAGCTTTCGGTCAACCTGCTCCTCGATGTTGCGGTAGATGGTATCATTCTCGGTGCCGAGCACGTCGGAGAGCAGCAGCTCATTGCCGTCCCAGTCAATATTGAGCGGCTCGTCAAAGGAAACCTCGCTCCGCGTTTTATTGTTGCGCCTCAAATACATCAAAATCTCGTTTTCGATGCAGCGGGAGGCGTAAGTGGCCAGCTTGATTTTTTTCTCGGGATCGAATGTATTGACCGCTTTAATCAATCCGATGGCGCCGATCGACACCAAATCCTCGATAT
The DNA here is from genome assembly GCF_017873605.1 of Paenibacillus lactis. GTDB lineage: Bacteria > Bacillota > Bacilli > Paenibacillales > Paenibacillaceae > Paenibacillus_AQ > Paenibacillus_AQ lactis. The sequence continues at coordinate 192,069 of NZ_JAGGKI010000012.1, read as the reverse complement.
TGATGCCCGTGTTCTCGAATTTGCGGGCAATATACACGACAAGACGAAGATTGCGTTCGATCAGCATGGCCCGGGTTGCCGCATCGCCTGACGGCAGCTTTTTCAGCAGGTATTCTTCTTCCTCTTTCGTAAGCGGAGGCGGAAGGGCCTCGCTTCCTCCGATATAGTAGATTTCCTGACTTTTCAAGCCTAGCAAAAACAATACGCGATAATATTGAAGCTGCAGCGCTAATCTCCATTTTACGGGCATCTCTTATCCTCCTAAAAGTTTTCCTGATGGGAAACGAACGTTTGATACTATGCCTGCGGGCTTTCCCGAAGGGAAAACGGACATGAATCATAGGTTTCATAGAAAGCGGTATACACCCAAGTTTTCAAAGACTCCTTCATAAGCTCATCCTGCCGGCTTGGCTTGCTCCGGTCCTGCACCATGGGTGCTCCCTACCGCTGCTGCCGCATCTGCTGCGGCATTCGAAGAAGTATTCGGAGTTCCCTCACCTTCCGTTAGCGCCGGGTGGATAATAGCCCGATAGGCTCTGTCCCCGGACAGGGTGCCTCCGTCTAGACCGATCAGTACTTTGGTAGTCGTATATTCGATGCCGCCGAGCTCAATTCGGACTGCATCCGGTTTCAAGGCGAGCATGAAGGCTGCTCCGCGGTTCACGCCGCGATAAGGAACGAGCCGCAGGCGATCCTGCCATTCAAATTCCTCCATCCCCAGATCCATAATCAGCCGGTCAGGCTCTCCTTCTACCAGCCGCTCGCTCCATCCCTCCGGCAGGAACGATTCCCAGAGCGAGGCCTCCATGACCATTACGGGTGTACGAGTCAAAGGATCGCTGAGCTGATTGCCGGTATCCAGTAGGCCTCTGCAGCTTATTTTCACGCTTCCGATCCAAACCGTTACCTCTCCCAGGAGCGTTTCCCTGCTCTCCATTTTGCGTTTCGTGGTCTGAACGGCCTTAAACCCGAATACAACTACAAAAAAGGTAATACACGCAGCCCAAAACCCCACTTTCAGCTCGAACGATAATCCCCCGGTTGCCGTATACCATATCCCGCTAAACAGCTCCCCCGAATTCTGAACCAAATAATGAACGCCGATAATTCCCCCGGCCGCAGCGAAATTGACCATGTAAAAGGCGCCTAAATGGTGAATATAGCTTTGCAGGCTGGTAAAGCCGAATGCGATCCACAGCATCAGCAGGGACAGTCCAAATTTGATCAGAAAGGTGTACAGAAAGGAAAGCTCCGGGACAAACATCATGACGACATAGAGAGCCCCTGCCGCGGATGACAAGGCAAGCCTCCACCACTTGAGCTTGGTCCTTCGCATCCAGGCCGTCAGCGCCAGCAGGACCCCGTCAATCAGCAGGTTCACGATAAAAATCAGATCGATATAAACAACCAGGATCTTCACCCGCCTAGTCTGAATTCCTTTTTCGCTCTTTGTTCGCTCGGATGCGTCTGTTCTTTTCAAGGCTTTGGGAGATGCTACTAGTATAAGAAGAATAGGGATCAAAGTCTGTCTAAACCTGTGGGCCGTTCGCAGACTTTTTTTGTCGATGGAGGGCAGTTTTTAGAGACAGGGATACGGTGCACGGGAAGCCCGCCCCGCCAATGCCGGGTGGACGGCGTTACAGGCTGCTCTGGGACGGCGCTTTGAGCCGGATGATCTCGTATAAGCGATATTCGCGAAAGTCTGACACTGGAGGGCTCTTCCTAAAACTTGCGGCGGATTTCATAACAAAAAAAACCTGCGCTTTAGCCGCAGGGGCAACAAGCGCAGGCTTATTCGTATTAATCATTATTACGCGAACGATTTCGAAGGAATGTAGGAATATCAAGCTGGTCATTGGTGCTCTGATTCCCGAATGGTCTCAGATTCACATTGCCCTTGTCGGAGGCCGGCTGCTGTTCGCTTTGCGGCATCGCTGGGCGCCGTCCCGGCGGTGTCGGCATCGGCTTGCTCTCAAAACCGGTCGCAATCACCGTTACCTTGATTTCTTCCTTCATGCTATCATCGATGATGGCACCGAAGATCATGTTCACTTCCGGATCCGAAGCGGAGGTTACGATCTCGGCCGCTTCATTGACCTCGTACAAGGAGAGATTGTTTCCTCCGGTAATATTCATGATGACGCCGCGTGCGCCCTCGATGGACGTTTCCAGCAGCGGGCTCATGATGGCCTTGCGGGCCGCCTCGGATGCGCGGTTCTCGCCGGTCGCCATTCCGATTCCCATCAGGGCCGATCCGCGTTCTGTCATAATCGTCTTCACGTCGGCAAAGTCGAGGTTGATGAGACCCGGTACCGCGATCAAGTCGGAAATACCTTGAACCGCTTGGCGGAGAACGTTGTCCGCTTCACGGAACGCTTCCAGCATCGGAGTCTTCTTGTCCACAATCTCGAGAAGCCGGTCGTTTGGAATGACAATAAGCGTATCCACCTTCTCCTTCAAAGCCTCGATGCCCAGCTCTGCATGAGAGGAACGCTTGCGTCCTTCAAATGTGAAAGGGCGGGTTACGACGCCGACCGTCAATGCTCCGCATTCCTTAGCGATTTCAGCAATGACAGGAGCAGCTCCGGTACCCGTGCCTCCGCCCATACCGGCGGTCACGAATACCATATCCGCACCTTTTAAGGTGTTCATAATCAAATCGCGGGATTCCTCAGCGGCTTTTTTGCCTACTTCCGGGTTGGCGCCGGCTCCGAGTCCTCGAGTCAGCTTGTCCCCGATTTGCAACTTGTGTTCGGATTTAGCAAGATGGAGCGCTTGGGCATCCGTATTTACCGTAATAAACTCAACGCCCTGCACGCCGTTTTCAATCATTCGGTTGACGGCATTGCTTCCGCCGCCGCCAACACCGATTACTTTAATTTGAGCTAAGCTCTCCATTTCGAAATCAAATTCCAACATCTATTCCATCTCCCCCTCAATGTGCGTGGATGGCACGTCCACAGTCAAATGAATCCGCTATATAAACTCGCTGAACATTTTTTTCAAGCGTTCAATAAATCCCGGCTTCTGGCTGGTCTCCTGAGTTGCTGCGACAGGATTTTGCGGCTTAGCGCGGTTCACCGGTTTCTTGCTATTTCCGCTGTTGCTGCTTCCTCCTGCACTGCTGCGCACTCGGACATTCCGGATTGCATTATGGAGGATGCCGACTCCGCTGCAGTATCCCGGATCACGCACGCCGATAAAATCGGGAACGGCAATCCGAACGGAAGTCGCCAGCTCGTTCTGTGCCACCTGCAGCACACCAGGCATGGACATCGTGCCCCCGGTAAGTATATAACCACCCGGAAGCTCATTGTAACCCAGGCGTTTGATTTCCTGACGCACCAGCTGGAATATTTCCTGAACCCGAGGCTCGATGATGGCGGCCAGGTCCTCTTGGTTAAACTCCTTGTCCACATTGCTTCCGATCCTCGTTACTTTAAACGTAACTTCAGGCGCAGCGCTCTCCATGAGCGCACAGCCGTATTTCAGCTTGACCTTCTCCGCCTGATCGGTTAACGTCCGCAATCCGTACGCAATGTCATTCGTCACGAAATCTCCGCCTACCGGCAGCGTGGAGGTCGCTGCAATGCTTCCCTCTTCAAACACCGCAAGCGTCGTTGATCCTGCGCCTACGTCCACGAGCACCGAGCCCATCGTCTTCTCGTCCTTCGAGAGAGCCAATTGGCCGGCGCCTAGCGGAATCAGCACAAGATCCTTGACCTTCAAGCCTGATTTCTCCACGCATCGGAGCAGATTATGTATTGCCGTCTTCGCGCCGGTAATGATCGTCGCTTCAACCTCAAGCCTTACACCAATCATGCCACGAGGGTCGGAGATTCCTTCTAACCCGTCTACTACGAATTGCTTTGCCACCACATCGATTATTTCCCGATCGGGAGGAAGCGCCACAACCTCCGCGGCTTTCAGCACGCGGTCGATGTCTTCTTCCCCAATCTCGCGATCCTCGTTCGATACTGCCACAACGCCGTGGCTGGATTGAAGTCCGATATGATTACCGGATATGCCGACATATACTTCGGATATTTGAATACCGACCATACGCTCCGCATGATCAACAGCGTTGCGAATGGATTGTACGGTCTGGTCGATATCTACGATTGCACCCTTACGAATTCCCTCCGAGTCGGCAGATCCAACTCCAATAATATTAAAGGTTCCATTATTAACTTCCCCAATAATAGCACGAACTTTGGATGTACCGATGTCCAAACTAACAATGATGTCATTGTTGCTCAAGCTCTGGCACCTCCTGTTTAACAAAATAAAGTCGTCATTCAAGATTTACATTTTTACTTATTCAACATGGAAGGGGCTATCCCTCTTTTTTCTACATTATTTTTACTGCCAACATTTACTATTGAGAGCCGTAAAACACATAAAATATAAATGAGAGCCCAATGTTGTCAATACTTTCAATTGTACCATTTATTCCTACGCCTGAGTAGGGGGTTATTCCCCTTCCGGAGCCTCTTCTTCAACTTCTTCCTCGAAAGGTACGTAGGAGTCAGCTTCCAGCATCGTTATGATACCCGGCTGTTCCAATTCCGTCACTTGATTGAGATACTCCACCTTATCCCGAAGCAGCGAAATGGAGGTGATGACTTCGAACTTGGAGCGCGTGTACAGCTTGATCCTGTCCGGGAAGGAAAGCGTGGGCGAAGGCATAATCTCCGAAATGTCGGAGGTCATGCTGCTCGGTATTTCGGCCAGCACCTGGCTGAGCTTCGCCTTGTTCGGATCGGCCGGGTCCCACTTGGTCAGAATCGGCTTTTCTACGGCGATTCCGCTGGCCGCAACGGGAACCGAAGTCCCGCTGGACAGGATAGCTTGAAAATCGCCGTCGGCGGACAGCTCATAGGCGACTGTAGGATACTCGGTGATCACGATGCTGATCTCGCCGGGAAAGCTCTTATTCACCTCAGCGGATTTAATCGTGCCGAGCTCGGCTAATCGCTGCTTGACCTCATCGGGATCGACTCCGAAATACTGCTCTCCGATCCGGAGTCCGCTTTGCTCCATCAGCTGCTCTTTGGTATTCAGTGTATTGCCCTTGATTTGAATCTCAGAAACCTGGCTGATCGGCGAGCGAAAGAATAGAATCGTCAGCAGGGCTATGAACAATAGCAGCAGAATCCATATAATCTTTCTCGCCGCCCTCGGTTTGGGCTTGTCCTGTTTCAGGACAGGTATATGAGTATTAGACATATCCTCTCTCTCCATAAAGACCTGCCACCCCCTCCGCAAGGAGGGGATGACCAGGACCTCAATTGGCTAAATCAAGCGGCTTCGGTACGGAAGTCTGGCGGTAAATACGCGCTCCCAAGCCTTGGAACATGTTTTCAATCCGATCATAACCGCGGTCGATGTGGTGCACTTGCTCAACCACCGTCGTCCCCTGCGCAGCCAATCCGGCGATGACTAGAGCCGCACCTGCCCGCAGGTCGGTTGCCTCTACGGTCGCTCCATAAATTCGCTGAACACCGCGTATAAAGGCATAGTTCATATCCGTGGAGATATCGGCTCCCATCCGGGAAAGCTCCTCCACATGCTTAAATCGTCCTTCAAATACCGTTTCTTTCATCACGCTGAAACCATCCGCTACAGACAGCAGCACCATCACCTGGGACTGCAGGTCGGTAGGAAAGGAAGGGTACGGCGAAGTCACGATTCGTTCCACCGCTTTTGGACGGCTCATGCAGCTTATGTTTATTATATCATTGCATACACTGGTTTGAACACCGGCGCGCTTCAGCACATGCATAAGGGAGGTCAGATGGGACGGATTCGTCTTCGTCAGCGTTACGCTCCCCCGGGTGACGGCAGCGGCGATCATAACGGTTCCCGCCACGATCCGGTCGGGAATAATCTCGTATTCGCAAGGCGTCAGGCGCTCCACGCCGTGGATCGTAATGGTATCGGTTCCCGCCCCGATGATGTTAGCACCCATTTTGTTCAGAAAATGCTGAAGATCCTGAATTTCCGGTTCCCTTGCGGCATTCGAAATGACCGTTGTGCCGTGCGCCGTTGCCGCTGCCATCATGATATTCTCGGTTGCTCCGACGCTGGCAAAATCCAGATGAATATCCGTTCCGACCAGCCGGCTGGCTCTGCAATGGATTTTATCGCTGCTTTCCTCGATTTGCGCACCCAGCGCCTGGAGCCCTTGCAGGTGAAGGTCGATCTTCCGCTCCCCGATCGCGCAGCCGCCTGGCTGATAAATGGTAACTTCACCGAAACGGGCCAGCAGAGGTCCCATCAAGAAGATGGAGGATCGCATCTGCTTCATTAAATCTTCCGGGACATGAAACGAATTGGCAGACGAGGTATCCACGGTAACCGTCTCCAGCTCGTGCTTGCATTTGGAACCGAGACGGCTGAGAATGCTGAGCATCACTTCAATGTCCAGCAGATGCGGGACGTTGCTTAATTTCACGGTCCCCTCTGCAAGCAGACTTGCGGCCAAAATAGGCAAAGCTGCATTTTTCGCACCATGGATACGTATGGTTCCTGATAGGGGCCTTCCACCCTCAATCACCAATTTGTCCAATGTATCACCTCCGAGTTTACCGCTCGCCTAGAACATACACCTCGGGTACCATATGAATTCCGTTCTTCTTCGCAATGGTCTCCTTGATATGCTCAATCAAGGCGAGCACGTCCTCTGCTGTCGCTTGACCGGTGTTTTCGATGAAATTGGCATGCTGCAACGAAATTTCCGCCCCTCCGATCCGCAGCCCCTTAAGACCCGCTTCTTCGATCAACCTCGCGGCATGGTCGCCGGGCGGGTTGCGAAATACACTGCCTGCCGTTGCCGATTGGAGCGGCTGCGTGCGCCGGCGGCGGTCCTTATAGGAAGCCATCCGAGCTGAAATTTCTTTGCGGTCCCCATACTGGAGCTCAAATACCGCTTCCGTCACAATCCCTTTTCGTTCGTGCAGAATGGAGTGCCGGTAATCGAACGCCATATCTTTGGTAGCATACGTAACCAATTCCCCTGTTTCCAGTACAATGTCAGCGGACTTAAATATGCGTGACACATCAGACCCGTGAGCGCCTGCATTCATGTAAACGGCCCCTCCGACCGATCCTGGGATGCCTCCGGCGAATTCAAGACCCGATAATCCTTGTTTCCCGGCCAGAACACTGAGCTTGACGAGCGACAGGCCGCCGCCTGCCGTCACCGTCTCCCCCTCGAAACGAAACTCCTCGAAGCCCTGGCCCAGCTTGATCACCGCTCCCCGAATGCCCTTATCGGATACCAGCATGTTCGAGCCGCGTCCCAGTTGTGTCCAAGGAATGCGATGGGCATGGAGAAGGGCGACCAGCTCAGCGAGCTGCTCTTTATTCTCGGGAACAACTAGGCAATCGGCTGGTCCGCCTATTTTCCAAGTTGTGTATTTGGCCAGCGGTTCATTCCATAAGACGGCTCCGACATTGGCTTCAGATAGTAGCGATTTCCACTGCTGCATTGTAAATAAACCTCCCTTGACTTTCAAAACAAAAGGCCATTCCCCCGAAACTGGCGGGAAGATGGCCGCTGTCTGTAATGCCGGCCTCATGGGTGTGTCACGATTATAGAGTATCTTATGTCAGGCTCCATAGGTGTGTGACAATCGCCCAGCCGATTTAGCGTTTACCGGTAAGCCGGCGGATTTCCTCCACAATGACGGCAGCGGAATCCGGTTTCCCGAGCTTTCGGGAAGCCTCGGACATCGACTTCCGGACATCGGGGCTTGTCATGATTTCCTCAAGCCGCCCAAACAAAGTTTCCGCGGTAAGGTCCTTCTCAAGGATCATCCTCGATGCGCCTGCATCCTCCAATTGTCTGGCATTGGCCTCCTGATGATTGTTGGTCACATTGGGTGACGGTATGAGGACCGAAGGAATGCCGAGCGAAGTGATTTCGGCCAGAAAGGAAGCTCCGGCACGGTTTACAATCAGGGAAGTCGCAGCAAGCACTTCCGGCATGTTATGAACATAAGGCATGATATGAAGATGGTTCGGCATCGTGCCGAGGCGGCTGCGTATCTCCTCGCGCGTGCGCTCAAAATAAGTATCGCCCGTTACGAACACAAAATGAATACCTGGCAGACGGCCGATATGAGAGGCCATGCCGATCATGGCATCATTGATCGCCTTGGCCCCCCGGCTTCCGCCGACGATCAGAACGACCTGACTGTCCATCGGGATGCCAAGCGAAGCAAATCCACGCTCACGATTGGCGGATTGGACCGTCGTCGCGCGTGGATTCCCTGTATACACCGCTCTTTTAGCTTTGGGGAAGGCCTTTTCGGAGCCCTCGAAGCTCACCGCTACCGTATCCGCGTAGCGGCTCAAAAACTGATTCGTCAGCCCGGGAATCGCATTCTGCTCATGGATCATGGTCGGAATCCCTAATTTTGCAGCTGCGTATACGACCGGTCCGCATACGTAGCCGCCGGTGCCGATCACAACATCGGGCTTAAACTGCGATAGCACCGCTTTCGATCGATGGACGCCTTTGAAAAAGCGCATGATCGTTTTCACATTTTCAAACGACAGCTTGCGCCGAAAGCCCGTAATATCAATGCTTTCAAACGGGAGCTTCTCCTGGGGCACCAGCTTGCTTTCCAGGCCCCGCTCCCCGCCGATATATAAAAATTCCGTCTTCGGATCTTCCAATTCACATTGCCTTGCAATGGCGACAGCCGGGTAGATATGCCCACCCGTCCCGCCGCCTGTTAATACGACACGCATACTGTTCACCTCGCATAACGGGAAATATTTAATAGAATGCCGAGCGCGGTCAGCATCAGTGTCAACGAGCTTCCTCCGTAGCTGATCAGCGGCAGCGTAATGCCGGTTACCGGCATCATTCCGATGACAACGCCGATATTAATGACAACCTGAATCGCGACCATTCCGACAATCCCTACGGAGAGCAGGCTGCCGAAGCCGTCCGGAACCGTCATGGCGACCCTCATGCCTCGCCATACCAAAGCCGCGAACAACAGCAGCACGATCAGCCCGCCAATGAAGCCGAGCTCTTCGGCCAAGATGGAAAAGATAAAGTCGGTTTGCGGTTCAGGCACATAAGCATATTTCTGGCGGCTCATGCCAAGACCGAGGCCGCCAAGGCCGCCGGGGCCGATTGCATACAGCGACTGAATGATCTGGTAGCCGGTCCCGAGCGGATCCGACCATGGATCGAGAAAGCCCGTAATCCGCTTCAACCGGTACGGAGCCGTAAGGATTAGTCCGGCAAAGCCCGCGACACCGCCTAAAGCAAGAAATCCCAGATGCTTCATTCGCGCACCGGCCGTGAACACGATCATCATGGCAGCCCCGAGCATAACCGCGCCGGTGCCGAGATCCGGCTGCAGCATGATCAATCCGAAAGCAAGGCCGATCAAACCTAGCGGCGGGAGCAGTCCCTTGCTGAATGAAGTAATATCATAGTCTTGTTTGCTGAGCCACCGAGATAGAAACAGAATCATCCCTAGTTTCATAAACTCGGAAGGCTGAATGCCGAACGAGCTGATGCCGAGCCAGCTTCTCGCGCCGCCCCGAACGACCCCGATCCCCGGGATCAGAACGATAACGAGCAGGAAGAAGCAGACGAGCAGCACCAGCTTGCTGTATTTCATCCATACTTTATAGTCGATTTTGGAAGTGAAATACATGGCCGCAAGCCCGAGGCAAGCAAAAAACGCCTGCCGTTTCACAAAATAAAACTTATCGCCGTAATCATGGAAGGCGAGCACGGAGCCTGCGCTGTATACCATTACGATCCCGATGGCCAGCAGGGCCAAAATGCATATAAGCAGCCACAGATCGGGCGCCTGGCGGTTCTTGTTCATGGAAAGGCCACCTCGTACATCCTTAGTAGGGGCTTATCCACCCCCCTACTTAAAGGTTATGCACCGCCTCTTTAAAAATGCGTCCTCTGACTTCAAAGGAAGGGAACATGTCCCAGCTGGCGCATGCCGGCGACAGAAGAACAATATCGCCGGGCTCGGCAAGCCGGGCCGCCTCCTGGACAGCCATAGTCAATGTATCGGCGGCGTCCTTTCCATTATCGACGAGGATAATTTGCTTTAACCCGGCTTTTTCCGCCGCAGCCGCGATTTTCTCCTTCGTCTGGCCTAGGAGGACGACAGCCTTCACCCGCTCTCTAAGAGAAGGCACGAGCTCCTCGTAATCCGAGCCGCGGTCAAGACCGCCTGCAATGAGCACGATGGGCTCCTTGAACGAGGTTAGCGCCATGTTGGTTGCTTTGGAGTTTGTCGCCTTGGAGTTATTGTAATAGGCAATGCCGTCCCGCTCGTCAACGAATTCAAGCCGATGCTCTACGCCGCGGAAGCTGGACAATACCGGCTCGAGTCTATCCGGACTCACGCCGGCCGTAATTGCGATTGCCGAAGCCGCGAGCGCGTTCCCGACATTGAATCTGCCGGGCAATCCGATGTTCTCCACACGGATGATCTCATGCGTAAAGCCTTTTTCGTCCGTATAGACGACAGTCCTCTCCGGCTCCTCGCCGCCCGGCATTTGACCCTCAGCCCCGTATGGCGGCATCACGTAAACACCTTCACGAAGGACTTCGTTCATCGAGAATGGCAAAATGCGGGCCTTGATATACGGGACGAGGCTCCTGCACACGGGATCATCCCAATTGAGCACAGCGGTATCGTCCGCCGTCTGATTCGCGAACAGCTTGGCTTTGGATGCGATATAATCGTCCATCCCGCCATGATAGTCAAGATGCGTTTCAGCTATATTCAGCAGCGCGGCGATGCGCGGCCGGAAATCCTCGGTTCCTTTGAGCTGGAAGCTGCTGAGCTCCACGACCATCCAATTGTCCGGATTCGCCTCCTGGGCGGCCTCCGACAGCGGTGTGCCGATATTGCCCGCAACGATCGGGGACAGACCGGCGTCCTCCAGCAGCTGACCGACCCAGGTCGTCGTCGTTGTCTTGCCGTTGGAGCCGGTGATGCCGATCATCGGCGCTGCACAAATATGATAGGCGACCTCTACCTCGGTTACGACCGGAACTCCCAGCTCCATTGCATTCTGAACAGGAGGAACCGAATAAGGAATGCCGGGATTTTTGACGAGGAGCGCCACGCCGGGATGAATCAAGTCATCCGGATGCCCCCCGCAAATAACAGAAATGCCCAAAGCTTCGAGCTCCGACGCTTCGGGACACTGCTCTCTTTCTTTTCGATCATTCACCGTGACCTCCGCCCCGGCTTTATGCAGTACTTTGGCTACTTGGACGCCGCTTCTGGCAAGTCCGAGTACAACGACGGTCTTTCCCCGGTATTCATCTGGATGCTTCATATGCTACAACCCCTTGTTGATATAGAGCCCGAGTCCCGCCAATACCAGTCCCACGGCCCAAAATGTGATGACGACGCGCCACTCCGACCATCCGGACAGCTCAAAGTGATGGTGGATCGGGCTCATCTTGAAGATGCGTTTGCCTCTTGTTTTGAACGAGATGACCTGGAGCACGACGGAAAGCATCTCGATGACGAATACGCCTCCGAGGATAAGGAACAACAGCTCGCTTTTCGTCACGATGGCGATGGCTCCGATCGCGCCCCCGATCCCCAGCGAGCCTGTATCTCCCATGAACACCTTGGCCGGATGCGCGTTAAACACCAGAAACCCGAGCACCGCGCCGATCATCGCCGCCGCGCAGAAGGCCGCCGCGAACGAAGTCGACTGGATCGCCACAATGGCATAGGCTCCGAAAGCAATCGCACTGACGCCGGATAACAGTCCGTCCACACCGTCCGTGAAATTGACCGCGTTGCTGATGGCCATCATCATCAGAACGATGAACGGATAATAGAACCACGGCCCCCAGTCGAATGACCAGTTCATCCCCGGTACCCCGATCGCCGTGCTGTGTCCGTTGGAAATGAGCAGCCAGCACATGATCCCCGAGAACAGAAGCTGTCCGAACAGCTTCTGCCGAGGGGTCAGTCCCAACGATCGGCGGAATACGATTTTAGTATAATCATCCAGAAATCCGATCAGGCCAAAGCCCAATGTTGCCACTAGAAGCACATAAAAGTCGGTATCGACCGGCGAAAACTTGATAAACGTCAGCGTGAACGCAAGCAGAATGACGACGCCGCCCATTGTCGGCGTACCTGCTTTTTTGAGGTGGCTTTGAGGACCGTCGTTTCGCACTTGCTGTCCGAACTTCAACCTGCGAAGCAGCGGAATCAGCAGCGGGGCCGAAATGACAGCCAGTATAAACGCTACACCGATGGTCAATAACAGCAGCTGAAAGTCCATAAGCTCACCCCCTCACTCCGTTGTTGCCGCCAGGCAGAGCTCTAAGCGCATCGACCACATGCTCCAGCTTCATTCCCCGCGAAGCCTTCACCAATACGATGTCCTTCTCGGTCACCCGCTTCAGCAGCTCCGTTATAAGCTGTTCCTTGTCCGTGAACGCAAGAACAGCCCCGTCCGGGTAATTCGCCTTTGCCGCCTCCGCCGTGTGCTGAGACAATGGACCGTAGGTCAATACGAGCTCCACTTGATCCGGCGAAAGGTAGCTTCCGATCTCTTCGTGGAATTCCCGCTCGCGCTGCCCAAGTTCAAGCATGTCCCCAAGAACGGCAATGCGGCACCGGTATCCCTTCATGTCGCCCAGCACATCGATCGCAGCCTTCGCGGCCGTCGGGCTGGAATTGTAGGCATCGTTCAGCACCGTCACCCCATGGTTCGTCTCAATCGCCTCGATCCGCATGCTCGTCAGCTTGAGACCAGCGAAGCCGCGGCGAATCTCCTCGTCGCTGACGCCCAGATGGGTCGCTACCGCCATGGCAGCCAGAGCGTTGATGACATTATGGCGTCCGAGCAGCGGAAGGCTGAAGCCCTCGCCCTCATACCGGTTCGAGGTGAACACAATGCCGCGGGCGTGAAACATCATGCCTGTCGGATAAGCGTCATTGGTGTCCCGGCTGCCGAACGTAAAGGTGTTCATGGACGCCGGCTTGACCGTTCCCGGCTCCTGCAGCACCTGATCGATCAGCGGCTCATCACCATGGTATACCAGCAATCCGCCGGGCTTCATGCCGCTCACGATTTCAAGCTTGGCCCGGGCAATCTCTTCCCGCGAGCCGAGCTGAAGCAAATGCGCTTCGCCGATATTCGTGATAACCGCGATATCCGGGCGCGCAATCGAAGAGAGCAGCTCAATCTCATGCCGGCCGCTCATCCCCATCTCGAGCACCGCGATATCCGTATCTTCCTTCATCGCAAGCACCGTTAACGGAAGACCGATATGATTGTTATAATTGCCCTGCGTCTTATGAACTTTGTAACGGGTTTCGAGGAGCGCGGTCACCATGTCCTTCACGGTTGTCTTGCCGTTGCTGCCAGTGATGCCGACCACCTTGGCGCGGCTCTCTGCCAAATAAGCGGCTGCAAGTTTCTGGAGAGCCGACAGCGTGTCATCCACAAGGATGACAGGACCGTCAGGGACCGGCCCATGATCCCGCTGCCATAGCAGCGCGCCGGCGCCGGCTGCAAGCACAGCCGCCCCGAATTGATGTCCGTCGAATTTTTCGCCGACAATCGGAACAAACAGATTGCCCGGCTGTATCGTGCGGGAGTCGGTTGCGACTCCTTGAATTACAATATCGTCGTCTTGGTTTCGTGAGAGCGTACCGCCGCACATGTCGGCAATGCTCCGCAATGATTTATGGATCACTATTGTCTGCCCCTTATCGCGTCTTTGGCTACGATGCGGTCGTCAAAATCAAGCACTTCGCCCGCAATCAGCTGGTAGGTCTCATGACCTTTCCCCGCAATCAATACTACATCGCCCGGGCTTGCCATTTCAATAGCCTTTTGAATGGCTTCGCGGCGGTCGACAATGAGCTTGTAGCGGTCTTCGGACACGCCGTCCTCAACCAATCCCGCCTCAATATCCTTAAGGATCGCTCCCGGGTCCTCGGTTCGCGGATTATCCGAAGTAACAAGCACGATATCGCTGTATTTGGCAGCGATCTTACCCATGATCGGCCGTTTGGTGCGGTCACGGTCGCCGCCGCAGCCAAACACGGTCAGCACCCGTCCTTCCGCAAATTCATTGACCGTCCGCAGCACGTTTTCGAGCCCGTCGGGCGTATGCGCATAATCGACGATCACCGCATACGGCTGGCCCTCATCGACAACCTCAACCCGGCCGTCGACACCCGGAACGGATTCCAGGCTGCTCTTAATGTCCTCAAGCGGAACGCCTTCAAGCAGCGCTGCAGCAATGGCAGCCATCGCGTTATATACATTGAACTTGCCTACCATCTTGATGGATATATCCGTGCTTCCTCGGAAGGTATCCACATGGAACGACGTGCCCTGCGCAGTAATCGCGATGTTGCTGGCCCGCACATCCGCCTGCTCGCCGAGGCCGTAATAGATGACTTCCGCAGCCGTCTGCTTGGCAAAATATGCGGAAGCCTCGTCATCGGCATTCAGGACCGCATATTTGCGGGACTGTTCGTCCTTGGGAAAAGCGTTGCCAAGGCGGGAGAAAAATAACCCTTTGGCCGCCCGGTATTCTTCCATCGTATGATGATAGTCAAGATGATCCTGCGTCAGGTTCGTAAATATCGCGGTGCGGAAATCCGTGCCCTTGACGCGTCCCTGCTCCAGCGCATGGGAGGAAACCTCCATCACGCAGCACTGCATGCCTGCTTCGGCCATCTCGTTCAGGTTCCGCTGAAGCTCCAGCGCTTCAGGCGTCGTGCGCGGCATTGGGAACGACTTGCCGGCGTATCGCATCTGAATGGTTCCGATCAATCCGGTCTTTAAACCATGATCATTCATGATTTTCTCGATCAGATAGGTGGTCGTTGTCTTGCCGTTCGTTCCCGTCACGCCGATGATCTTCATCCGCGAGCTAGGCTGATTGAAGAACGCATTGGCCAGCCCGGCCATCGCGAATCGGCTGTCCTTTACGATGATCTGGGGAAGGTGGATGTCAAGCTTCCGCTCCACGACCAGGGCAACTGCGCCCCGCTCGGCAGCCTGGGCGGCAAAGTCATGGCCGTCCACGGTATGACCCGGAAGGCATATAAACAGATCGCCCGGCTTTACTTCCCGAGAATCAACTTGGATTCCGGTAATTTCAACGTCACCGGCGCCGTCGATCACGGCGGCTGCCAGCACGGATGATAATTCGTTCAATTTCATGGATATCCCTCTCTCTATATATCCGTATCATCCGGCACGGCGTCTATCCGGATGATACGGCTTAATGTTCGTGTTTCGCTTCGTCCGGAGCCTCGCCCATGTAGATACGGATCGTGGATCCCCGCTCCACTCGGCTTCCCGGCTTCGGCGCCTGGGAAATGACCGTGTTGCCGGTCCCCGACTTGGCCAGGTTAAAGTTCATGTTCAAGTCCTCGTAGAGCTCCTGAACCGTCGCTCCAACCAGATCCGGCACGGTTACGGTCGGCACTTCCCCATATTTGTAATCGCGGGGAAGCTGATCCTTCCGCGGCGGAATATTCATATAGTGCAGCGCATCCTCCAAGATGTTCTGCACGATCGGAGCCGCAACCACGCCCCCGAATTGAATTCCCTTCGGATTGTCGACCGCGGTATACACAACGATCTCAGGATCGTCCGCCGGCGCGAAGCCGATAAAGGATACGATATGCTCGGTGGAGGAATAACGTCCGTTCACGACCTTCTGGGCCGTCCCGGTCTTCCCGCCGACGCGGTAGCCGTCGATGAAGGCAGGCCGTCCGGTTCCTTTGGCCACGACGCTTTCCAGCGCTTCGCGGACCTGCTTGGACGTCTCTTCCGAGATGACCTGCCTCACCATCTGCGGCTTCACTTCCTCCACCACCTCGCCGGTTTCCGGATGGATCCATGCCTTGGCCACATAAGGTTTGTAGAGCTTGCCTCCGTTAATGGCGGCAGATACTGCGGCCACCTGCTGGATCGGAGTCACCGAGACCCCCTGGCCGAAGGCCGTCGTCGCAAGCTCAACGGGCCCGACGTTGTCCAGCTTGAACAGGATGCCGTTCTCCTCCCCGTTCAAATCGATCCCCGTCTTCGAGCCGAAGCCGAAATCGCGGATATATTGGAACAGGCTTTCCTTGCCGAGCTTCTGGCCGAGTGCCACAAAGCCCGGGTTGCAGGAGTTCTGGACGACTTCCAAATAGGTCTGGCTGCCATGTCCGCCCCGCTTCCAGCAGCGGAGGCGAGCGCCCCCAACTTCGACTGCGCCTGAATCAAAGAAATGATCATGTTTCAGATCCACCTTCCCCTCTTCCAGCGCTGCGGCCAGCGTGATGATCTTGAAGGTCGACCCCGGCTCGTACGTCATCCAGATCGGAAGATTCCGATTGTACGTCTCGGGGGAGAATTCCTGATAATTCGCTGGCGAGTAGCTCGGACGGCTGGCCATGGCCAAAATCTCGCCCGTCTTCGGATTCATGGCGATGGACCAAGCCCCATTGGCCTGGTATTTCACCATCGCCTGATCAAGCTCCCGTTCCATAATGGACTGAATCGATTTATCGATCGTCAGCTCCAGATTCAAGCCGTTACGCGGTTCCTTATACGTCTCGGTGGAGCCCGGCATCAGCCTGCCCCCCGCATCCGACAGGTACGAGATATTCCCGTTGAACCCTTTCAGCTTATCGTCATGCTTCGCTTCCAAGCCGGTAAGTCCCTGATTGTCAATTCCCGCAAATCCCAGAATATGTGCGGCAAGATCGCCGTATGGATAATAACGCTTGTTGTCTTCGGCAACAACGATACCCGGCAGCTTCAAATCACGAATTTCCTGCGCCAGCTCCATCGTAATTTTACGCCCTCCGGGTTTGATTTGTTCCACCATGGATTTCCGTTTGGTAATGGCCTTCTTCACATCGGCTTCGCCTACCCCCAACATCCCGGAGAGCGTCTTGGCTGTTTCATCGGGGTTTTGGATCTGCGCCGGAATGGCCCATATGGTCGGCGTCGTGATGTTGGTTACAAGCGCGGTGCCGTTTCTATCGAGAATCTCGCCCCGCTTCGCCGAAAACGGAATGGCCCGGCGCCACAGCTCCTCTGCTTTCGCTGACAGCTCCGCGCCCTTTCCGATTTGGACATACCCCAGCCTGACGATCAATGCCGAGAACAGCAGGAGCAGCAGCAGCAGGCTCCAGAGCAGACGGCGCCGCTGTGATACCTTGGATACTTTCACCTTAAGCTTCCCTCCCCGTTTGAACCCGAAAGCTCATGAAATGCCTTCATCACATGAGTATTCGGGACAAACCGGGGATAGAACAAGCTATTCCTTGTCCTCTTCGCTTCCCGCCGCCTGGTCGGCGGCATCGGTTGCCTTCTCTTCTTGAGTTGCGGTTCCGGATTCAGCTTCGTTTTCGTTTTCGTTTTCGGTTTCGATTTCAGCTCCGGTTCCGCTGTCGCTTGCCTCCGACTTATCCTCGGCAGGCGTCAGTGTCAGATGCACGGTCCGCTGGCCGTTCTCACTCGTTTCCATTTGCTTGGTAACGTAGCCTTCGCCCTGGACCATGACCTTGACCCGCATCAAGGTCAGAACCTCCATCGCATCGCGAAGCGACTCGCCCTGCAAATTCGGAATTGACATCGTTGCTTCATCCTCGGTCAAGAGATAGATGCGCTGCGCGCCGCTGATCGGCGTGCCTGGCTCCGGAAACTGCTTCTTCACGGTGCTTCCGCTGCCGAGCGTCTCGAATACAACGCCCTCCTCGAGCAGCTTGGCCTTCGCTTCGCTTACCTTCATGCCCGTCATTTTCGGAGCTTCATAAGCCCCGTCGGGAATTACGGTCTCCTTCGACTTGCCCTTCTCCTCTGCATTCGATTTCGGGACGCCCCAGTAAGTCAGCGACTTGGATACGATCTCTTTGAAAATCGGGGCAGCGAGCTTACCTCCACCGACTTCCTCGTTCGGCTCGTCGATAATGACCAGGACGGCGATCTTCGGATCCTCCACCGGCGCGTAACCGATAAAGGAGACAACCTGTTTGGTCGTATCCTTATAACCGCCAGTGGATTTAACGGCAGTACCAGTCTTCCCTGCTACCCGGTAACCGTCGATATATGCCGCGTGCCCCGTACCTTTGTCTTCGTCGGCAACGACCTGCTCGAGATATTTGCCGGTTTCCCTGGCTGACTCGGGCGAGATGACCTGGCGGACCATCTCCGGCTCGATCTTCTCGGTCTTGCCGGTGTTCGGATCCTCGATCTCCTTCACCAAATGCGGCTTCATCAGCTTGCCGCCGTTCGCGACGGCCGAGATGGCCGCAATTTGCTGGATCGGCGAGACCGATACGGCATAGCCGTAGGTCATGGAGGCGATATCCGCATCATAAGTCATATTAAGGATGCTGGAGGTTTCGCCCGGAAGGTCGATGTTGGTCTTTTCCGCGAAGCCGAATTGCTTGATATAGTTGGTGAGCCGCTCCTTGCCAAGCATTTCGTACCCCAGCTTGACGAAGGCCACGTTACTCGACCGCTTTACGCCTTCCAGATACGTAATCGGCCCCCATCCTTCCGGACGGATGTCTTTGTGGGTTCGCCCCCCGGCCCGGATGGTACCTGACTGGTAAGCTGCATTCGGGTTGAACAGCTTCTCCTGGATGGCGCTGGCCAAGGTGACGATCTTGAAGGTCGATCCCGGCTCGTACCGCGATCTTACCGCATGATTGTAATAGTTCTTATATTCCGATTCCCAGTATGTATTGGGATTATAGGTCGGCAGGTTCGCCATGCCGAGGATTTCTCCGGTCTTCGGATCCGCCGCGATCACCGTCATGCTGATCGGCTTGTATTTGTCAAACGTTTCGCGCATCGCGTCCTCGATATAATACTGGATTGTATCATCGATCGTCAGCAATAAATTTTTCCCATTTATGGCAGGCTGGTATAAATCATCCTGGCTCGGCAGCTTGACGCCCTTCTTGTCGCTCTTGTAGGAGGCAAACCCATCCTTGCCCCTCAAATAGTCGTCGTAAAAGGCCTCAATTCCGCCAATCGCTTCTCCCTGAAGATCCGTATATCCTACGACATGCGCTGCCAGCGTCCCTTGCGGATAGAAGCGCTTCTGCTCCCGCTGGAGCCCGATGCCCGAATCGGCGATCTTGCCGGCCTTCTTCAGCTTCTCTTCCAAGCCCGTTCTCAATTCAACGACCTTGTCCTTGGTCTCCTCATCGATCTTCCAGCCCTCGCTGCGGACCTCGCGTCCGAGAAGGTATTCTCCCTTATCGTTCTTGGCCCGGACCATTTCCCGAAGCTCGTCCTCATCCTTGCCGAGAATGTCATGCAGCCCCTTAACGACATCCTCCTCCAGGCCGTTCGCCTGAATGACCTTCGGATTGACGACCACGGTATAGGCCGGCGCATCCATGGCCAGAATGTCGCCGTCCCGGTCCATGATCGTCCCCCGGGATGCCGGGAGATCCTGCGAGCGGGACCAGCGCTTCATCGCTTCCGCCTTCCAGAAATCGTTGTCGATGACCTGCAGCCAGAACACCCGACCAATTAATAAAGCAAAAAAGAGGGTTATACATCCCCCTATTAGCACGGTGCGCAGTTTGATTTTTTTAACCATTGGCGTAACCTCACACTTTAATCATTTTGTCCGGATTTCGAAGCCTCTGTTCCGGATTGTCCGGAAACCGGTGACAAATGAATGGCGTCTGTTTCATCAATGGGCACGTAGCCAAGCTCTTTTGCCTTGTCCAAAATTTGCATCTCCAGCGTCTGCTTCTCGACTTGAAGCTGTGTAACCGTCCGTTTCCCTTCTTCAATCTTATTCTCCGTTACATGAATCTGCCGATTCAAGTCATAGGAATGAACATGGCTCATGCCGATCACGCCCATGACGACAACCATGAATACCACGGACAACAAATACAGAAGCTTTTCTTTCTGGGGTAACTGGGAACGGCGTTTGATGACTTTCGTCTTCTCGAGATAGGCGGACTGCGTTTCCTTCTGTCTCTCCTGTACAGCCAAATTACCGCGTGTGTATGCCATGGCGATTCTCCTTCTTCAGGTATAATGTGTGCTACTGCTTTTCTGCAATTCGCAGCTTCGCCGATCTTGCTCTTGGGTTGCCCTCAATTTCCTCCGCCGACGGTATGATCGGCTTGCGGTTCACCAGCTTCAGATCCCCCTGGCCGCCTCCGCATACGCACATTGGAAAATCCGGAGGGCAAGTGCATTTAGGAATATACGAATTGAAAATCTGCTTGCATATCCGGTCTTCCAGCGAATGGAACGTGATCACGGACACTCTTCCCCCCGGGGCGAGGCATCTCACCGCCTGATGCAGCGCATCCTGGAATGCGCCAAGCTCATCATTGACCGCAATCCGGAACGCCTGAAAGCTGCGCTTCGCCGGATGGCCGCCCGTACGTCTTGCCGCTGCCGGAATTCCTTCCTTAATTAATTCGACAAGCTCTCCGGTTGTCTGAATAGGCCTCTGTGCCCTTCTTTCCGCAATGACCTTGGCGATGCGGCGCGAAAATTTCTCCTCGCCGTATTCGTGCAAAATTCGCGAAATCTCCTGCTCCGGCCACTCGTTGACGATCGTTGCAGCGGTCAACTCGGCGGATTGATCCATCCGCATATCCAGCGGCGCATCGTGATTGTAGCTGAACCCTCTCCCTCCCTCATCGAATTGGGGAGAAGACACGCCCAAATCAAAGAGTATACCGTCAACTTGCGGCTGTTCGTTCCCGCCTGGCGTCGTTTCGCTCCGGAGCACCTCCTCCAGATCCCGAAAATTCGTCTTGACGAGCGTAATCCGGTCTGCGTAAGGCTTCATTACTTCCCGGGCATTATTCAATGCCCAATCGTCCTGATCCAATGCGATCAACCGGCCTTTCGAACTTAGCTGGGAAGCAATGAGCGAGCTATGCCCCGCGCCTCCAAGCGTACAGTCAACGTATATACCATCTGGTTTGATGCGCAGCCCTTCTGTCGCTTCTTGCTTAAGCACCGTGATGTGATGGAACAAAGCTGCAGCCCTCCATTGTGTCTGAATTCAACATTCTAGTCGTTTACATTTGCTGCTCAATCGTCAAGTACTACTGCAAGCCGTTTAAAGATCGAAATCAAAATCGACCAGCTTCTCGGCGATGTCGTTGAATGTCTCCTCCGACTGCTCGTAGTACTTCTGCCACTGCTCCTTGCTCCAGATCTCCACGCGGTTGGATACGCCGATAACGACGCACTCCTTCTCCAGCTTGGCGAACTCGCGCAAATTGCCCGGCAAATTTACCCTTCCCTGTTTATCCCATTCGCATTCGGTTGCCCCGGAAAAGAAAAACCGGGTGAATGCGCGGGCATCCGACTTCATGAGCGGCAGGGATTTGAGCTTCTGCTCCATAATGGACCATTCTTCTCTGGGGTATACAAATAGGCATTGGTCCAATCCGCGGGTAACAACAAACGAGGCGCCTAAGAGCTCCCGAAATTTAGCGGGGATGATGATTCTTCCCTTGTCATCAATGCTATGCTGAAACTCCCCCATAAACATCAGGCATTCCACCCCTTAACCCCGTTTCCCCACTTTGCACCACTTTCCACCACTTTAGGATAATAGATTCGGCGTCAAGAATCAAATTCCTTCAAGCGGGATTTTGTTTTTTTGGTTATTTCTCTCAAGATGACCGCACCAAAAAACCTCCTTCCAAATCCCTGCCGGGAATGGAAGGAGGTTCTCAAGTGTTAAGGTGCCGTATAGGTTTAATGCTGGGCCCAGCTATCCAAGTAAGCTTTCTGCTCAGCGCTCAAGCTGTCGATTTGAATGCCTAGACTTTCCAGCTTATAAAGTGCCACTTGCTCATCCAACTCATAAGGAACGTTCAGCACCCGCGTACCGATCTGCTGATATTGTTCATTTACATACTTCAGGGACAGCGCCTGAAGCGCAAAGGTCATATCCATAATTTCAGCCGGATGGCCGTCGCCCGCTGCCAGATTGACGAGGCGGCCTTCGGCCAGCAAGTAAATTTTGCGTCCGTCTTTCAGATGATATTCCTCAATATTGCGGCGAACGGTGCGAACCGACTGGGCGCGCTCGGCCAAATCCGGCTTGTTGACCTCCACATCGAAATGTCCCGCATTCGATAGGATGGCTCCGTCCTTCATGACATCGAAGTCCTCGCCGCTGATTACGTCGCGGTTGCCGGTTACGGTAACGAAGAAATCCCCCAGCTTCGCCGCTTCGCGCATCGGCATCACCCGGAAGCCGTCCATATAGGCTTCAACCGCTTTAATCGCATCCACCTCGGTAACAATGACATTGGCACCAAGACCTTTGGCCCGCATCGCAACCCCTTTGCCGCACCAGCCGTAGCCGACGACAACCACTGTTTTTCCAGCCACGACCAGATTCGTCGTCCGATTAATGCCGTCCCATACGGATTGGCCCGTACCGTAGCGGTTATCGAATAAATATTTGCAGTATGCATCATTGACGGCCACCATCGGGAATTTTAGCGCCCCTTCTTTCTCCAGGGACTTTAGTCGCAGAATGCCGGTCGTTGTTTCTTCCGCCCCGCCGCGAACCCCTTCAAGCAGGTCTGTGCGCTCAGCATGCAAAATCGTAACGAGATCGCCGCCGTCATCAATAATGAGATCGGGTCTCGTCTCCAATGTCGAGATGAGATGCTGTTTATATTCTTCCGGATCGGGATTATATTTCGCGAACACGGTAATGCCGTCCTCCACCAAAGCCGCGCACACATCGTCCTGTGTGGACAGCGGGTTGCTGCCGGTGATGGTCACTTCGGCTCCCCCGGCCTGAATGACTTTTGCAAGATAGGCGGTCTTCGCTTCCAGATGCAAGGAGATGGCGACCTTCAAGCCTTTGAACGGAAGCTCCCGTTCGAACTGCTCCCGCACCCGGTTCAGTACCGGCATGTGCGCCTTCACCCAGTCAATCTTCAAATGACCCTCCGGCGCCAACTTGACGTCGGCGATGCTGCTGTTCTGTAATGCAGATGAGCTCATACAACTAACCTCCTATGGTCTGTTTAATGCATACCGGCTTATTATATGAATACGACACGATGGGTGCCCGAACCTTCATACGGGATTTCCATCAGGCGGTCCACCAGATTCAGCCCGTAGCGGTTCATGTATTCTACGATGTTGTACACCCTTTCCTGAGGGCTGCCCTCAGGCAGAAGCGACACTTCGATCCGCTTCCACTGCGCCAAAGCTGCTTCATGCTGCTGGGCCAATGCGCTTTTTGATCTGCTGAGCAGGAAATCCATCTGCTCCAAGATTTTCTCGCGGTTCGTTTCCCCTAATTTTAACAGCCCCTCCTGCATTTTACCAAGATCTTCTATCAAAGGCTGGTACAGCGTCTCAAACGCGTCCTTCGTTTGGGCAAACCGTTCATCCAAATTCAGCTTGTCTTGGCCAGCCAGCCACGCATCCCGCTTCTCCGCTAGATTGAGCAGCACGTCCTGGAAGGTCAGCTCATACTTATCCATGTATTTATGAACGGTCCCATCCAGAAGCGTAAAGGACATTCTCGGGATGATCAGCGGCATCCGCAATCCCAGATCGGCAAAAGCGTCGCGGGTGATCGCCCAATACGAAATCTCGCCTGGGCCGAGAATGGTTCCGAGTACGGGGAACAGTGAGTCCTGCATGATCGGACGGGTCAGCACATTGTTGCTGAACCGGGCCGGATGCTTATGCAGCTCGTCGAGAAGCTCCTGCCGTGTAAAGGATACGAGGCCCTTCCGGTCCGAGTAGACATCCCCCTCGCGGAACAGCAGAAGCCGTCTGCCTTCATGCACGTAGAAGAGATTCGCCCCATTCTCCGCGACCTCCGCCTGAACTTCATAGCCCCGTCCGGCGATTTCTTTAGCCGCAGCCTGGTAGGAGCGGCATAAATCTTCATTACGCTTGATCATCGCTTCGAACACGGGAACCTCCAGCTCCCGCAGCGCAGGGTCGGCGGAATCGAGTAAAATCAATCCGTATTTGCCGAACATCCCGCCGAGCAGCCTTGCAAAAGCATCGCTTAAACAGGGTGCATCCTGGACCGATTCGCTGACCAGCCTCAACAACTCGCCCTTGTGTTCGCTGTCAGGCAGCTGCTGCTGCAGCTCGTTCAGCAGCCCGTCCCAATCCGCACGGTCTACTTTCGTATAGCTGACAGAGGTTCTCAGTGCATCCTTCGGATCCAGCTTCACCTTGGCAAGGCTCTGATCCGGGGACAAGAAATACGTGTGATTCACCTCGTCCCAATCATGATCTTCCCCAGCGATCCAAAATACAGGCACCACCGGCCGGTTGAGCCGCCGCTGTGCTTCCCGGGCAGACTGGATGATCGTGATGGCCTTGTATACAACGAGCAGCGGACCTGTAAACAACCCGCTTTGCTGCCCGCCGACCATCACCAGCGTACCCTGCTGCTCCAGTGAATCCAGCGACGTATGTACTGCAGGATGATTATTGTGCTTCTTATTATATGCCCGAAGACAACTGACCAGCGCCTTGCGCGGCGTGCGCTTGTCTTCCGAAAGGTCCAGCCATGCTGCCCGCTCGGCAAAACTTCGCTCGCTGCGGTAATCTCCACCGTATAATCCGCTGACTTGATCGAAACGGTGAATATAGTCCTGAGCAAGACGCGAGGCGAGGTGTAATGGTTCCGGAACGATATTCATGAGGTCGCCTCCTATTCTTTCGTCGCCAAAATTCCAATATGTGTACGATCATTTATTCTAACCTAAATAAAACCTTTCTTGATTGTACCGAATGTTGGTATTGTGCGTCAAAGGAAAAGAATAGCCGCCGGCATGATTGCCTGCGGCTATTCCTACTTGTCAAGGCCGAATTATGCGTAAGCCTTGGCAACCCAATGGCCCTTGGATACCTCGACCAGTTCGGTATCATCCACATCCAGCTGAACCGTTCCGTCCTCGCCTTTGGCGGCCGAAATCGGTCCCTGCATGTCATTTTCCATTTTAAGACGCGTTTTGTTCGCCTCGATTTCCGGATCCGGAATCGGAATGGCGGACAGCAGCGTTTTGGTGTAAGGATGGATCGGGTTGGCGTACAGCTCTTCACTGTCCGCCAGCTCGACCATTTTCCCGAGATACATCACCGCTACGCGGTCGCTGATATGCTTGACCATCGACAGGTCGTGAGCGATGAAGAGGTACGTCAATCCGAGACGGTTCTGCAAATCCTTCAGCAGGTTGACCACCTGAGCCTGAATGGATACGTCGAGCGCCGAGATCGGCTCGTCGCATATGATGAATTTCGGATTGACCGCAAGCGCGCGCGCAATGCCGATCCGCTGCCGCTGACCGCCCGAGAACTCGTGGGGATAACGCGTTGCATGATCGCTGTTCAGGCCGACCATGTCAAGCAGCTCCTCAATCCGTTTCTTGCGCTCTGCGCGGCTTCCGGCCATGCCGTGAATATCCAGCGCTTCACCGATAATATCGGAAACCGTAAATCTCGGATTCAGCGATGCATACGGATCCTGGAAGATCATCTGCATATCGCGCCGCATCGCCTTCATTTTCTTCGGCGACAGCTTGTAAATGTCCGTACCATTAAAGTTAACACTGCCTGCCGTCGGCTCGTACAAACGCAGAATCGTCCGACCCGCCGTAGATTTGCCGCAGCCGGATTCCCCGACCATGCCGAGCGTTTCGCCTTCGCGGATATAGAAGTTCAGGTTGTCGACCGCCTTGAGCACATTGCCTCCGCCGACATTAAAGTATTTCTTGAGGCCTTTCACTTCAATCAGATGGTTATCCTTCATGAGCTTTGCGCCTCCTTCGCCATCGGATGCAAATTCCAGCAGCGCGCCATATGCGTGTCGCTGAATTCCGTCGCTCCCGGGTCGATCCGTTCGCAAATCTTCATCGCCTCATCGCAGCGGGCGCAGAACGGACAGCCGACAGGCGGCTTGATCAGATCCGGCGGCGTTCCGATGATCGGAATGAGCGGCTCGTCCTTCTTCTGATCCAGGCGCGGCATGGAACGAAGCAGACCTTTCGTGTAGGGGTGCTGGGGATTTTTAAAGATCTCCCATTTCGTTCCGGTCTCTACCACTTCGCCCGCATACATAACGATCACGCGATCGCACATGCCGGCCACGACCCCAAGGTCATGGGTGATCAGAATAATCGACGTGCCGAGACGCTGCTGCATTTCCTTCATGACATCCATGATTTGAGCTTGGATCGTCACGTCCAGCGCCGTTGTCGGTTCGTCCGCAATAAGCAGCGTCGGCTTGCAGGCAAGCGCGATCGCGATCATCGCACGTTGACGCATGCCGCCCGAAAATTCATGCGGGTATTGATCAAACCGTTCCTCGGCATTCTTGATGCCGACGAGCTTCAGCATTTCGATCGCCTGCTTCTTCGCTTCGGAGAACGACATGCGCTGATGCTTCACGAGCACCTCGGTTATCTGCTTGCCGATTTTAATGGTCGGATTCAGCGAGGTCATCGGATCCTGGAAGATCATCCCGATATCCTTGCCGCGGATCGCTTCCATCTGTTTATTCGTTTTTTTGAGAAGGTCCTGTCCTTGGAAAATGACCTCTCCTTTTTTGATCTCTGAGGGCGGCGACGGAATCAAACGCATAATGGTCTGGGCGGTAACGCTTTTACCGCTGCCGGACTCACCAACGATGGCAACCGTCTCCCCCTTGCCGACTTCAAAATTCACGCCGCGCACAGCCTTTACCTCGCCGCCTCGGACACGAAACGATACGTTGAGGTCTTTAACCTGCAAGATCGGTTCCATACCTTCCCACCTCCTATTTTTTCAATTTCGGATCCAGCGCATCGCGCAAACCGTCACCGAAAATGTTGAATGCAAGCATCGTCAAGCTGATAAACAGAGCCGGGAACAGCATCCGCCAAGGATAGTACATCCATCCCGACAGAGCGTCGTTAATCATGGAGCCCCACGAAGCGACAGGCGCTTGTACGCCAAGACCCAAGAAGCTCAGGAACGCTTCGGAGAAAATCGCGCTCGGCACCGACAACGTCAATGTAACGATGATCGGTCCCATCGCATTCGGAATCAAGTGCCGGAACAACAGCCGCGGCGCGCTTGCGCCCATCGACCGGGAAGCCAGCACGAATTCCCTGTTTTTCAGCTGCATAATTTCGCCTCGCACGATCCAGGACATGTTGATCCATCCTGTAATCGTCAAGGCAAGTATGATCGTCCCAAGACTCGGCTCAAACACGACCAGAAGCAAAATCGTTACCAGCAAATAAGGAATGGAATACAGAATTTCTGCAAATTTATTCATGAATTCGTCGACGCGCCCGCCGAAGTAACCCATAATGCCGCCGTAAATAACGCCGATCATCAGGTCAATGGCTGCCGCCGCAAGGCCAACCGTCAAAGATATGCGAGCTCCCATCCAGGTGCGGACAAACACGTCGCGGCCCAGATCGTCCGTACCGAACCAATGCTCGGCGGAAGGCGGAGCGTTCGTATTCATCAAATCATTGGTTTCATAGTCATAATTCGAAATCATCGGTCCGATGATCGCCATGATGACAATCAGGATCATGACAACGAGGCCCGTCATCGCAAGCTTATTCTTGCGCAATCGTTCCCAGGAATCCCGCCAGGAAGACAAGCTTTCCCGCTGGATGACTTCGGACTGCTTCTCATCCGGACCGATCTTCCGGAAGTCTTCAGGCGTTAATTGCTGAGCGGCCGGATGAGGCATTCCCTGTTCTGTCGCCATGTTTATCCCTCCTTCCCGCCGGATAGTTTAATGCGCGGATCCACAAATACGTATACGATGTCTGTAACGAAACGCGCCAGCATCAGCAGAATGCCGTAGAAAATCGTAATCCCCATGATCACCGTATAGTCACGGTTCGTAATGCTCTCCACAAACTGCTTGCCGATGCCGCCGATACCAAAAATTTGCTCGATAACGACAGAACCGGTAATGATATTGGCAGTCATTGGACCGACATACGTAACCACCGGCAGGATGCCGTTGCGGATGACATGGCGGAACATGATT
Source organism: Paenibacillus lactis (assembly GCF_017873605.1). Lineage (GTDB taxonomy): Bacteria > Bacillota > Bacilli > Paenibacillales > Paenibacillaceae > Paenibacillus_AQ > Paenibacillus_AQ lactis. The sequence goes on along the minus strand of NZ_JAGGKI010000012.1, from coordinate 164,012 downwards.
GCAAACCAGTTAAGTCCTTTGGCTTTTGCTGTCTTGATATAATCCGAATGAAGCACTTCCAGCATGCTGGAGCGTGTCAAACGGGCGATAAACGCGATCGGCTGTGCGGACAAAGCCATGACAGGCAGGACATAATCGAGCGGACCGTCAAAGCCCATGACATTGAACAGGCCGGCTTTCTCCGCCAATACGAACTGCAGCATGGATGCCAGGACGAAGCTCGGAACCGCGATCCCGAGAACCGAGATAATCATCGCTAGATTGTCAATCAGCTTCCGGTGATAAAGTGCTGCCAGCATCCCCAGCAGTACACCGACGATTACGGAGACGACAATCGCGATCAGACCCAACCGAAGCGAAGGTCCGAACGTATCTACTATAATATCGGTGACCGATTGCCCCTGATGCTTCATAGACAAACCGAAATCACCTTGAATGATATTACCTAAATATTTCGTGTATTGTTGAAAAACCGGTTTATCCAAATCATACTGCTCCATCAGCCTCGCCAAGATTTCAGGCGATGGTTTTTTCTCTCCCATAAACGGATCTCCCGGTATGGCCTTCATAAGAAAAAAAGTGGCTGAGATCAGTATGAACAAGGATACAAGCATGTAAAAAAACTTACTCGCCACATACCTCAGCATTCTTGTCGTCCTCCTGCTCCTGTTGTTCTATACCAAGCCGTCTATTTCATTGTAGTCTTCCCTAATCAAATGAGCATCCAATAAGTTTCACCAAGGGACACAGGATTTGGTAACCGGGCGCTCATACAAAAAATCGGGATATATATGAGGTGTTAGAAGCCCCACATATATATCCCGAACTGCAACCTTTTAGAGGTTGTTCAAAAAGTCGTCTTTTAAACCGACTTTTTGAACATGCACTTTTATAAAGGAATTACAGAAGACTACTCGATATACGCACGTGTGAAATCGATATCGCCTTTATAATCAAGATGGAGGTTCTTCACCCAAGGTTTAACCAGGGAAACGCTAGAGTAGTAGTAGATCGGCATAACAACCTGGTTGTCCTGAACGAGAATCTTCTCCGCTTGAGACATCAATTCCATGCGCTTCGCATTGTCGCTGGTAGCATAAGCTTCCTTGACAAGCTTGTCATACTCTTCGCTCTTGAAGCCGGTATCGTTGTTGCCGCCGGTCGATGTCCACATGTCGATATAGGTCATCGGGTCGTTGTAGTCGGCTCCCCATCCGGAACGTGCAATTTGGTAGTTGAGATCCGTGCGGTTCTTCAAGAATACGCCCCACTCTTGGTTTTGAACCTTAACCGTTACGCCAAGGTTGTTCTTCCACATATCCGCGATGGCCAGCGCAATCTTCTTGTGGTTGTCATCGGAGTTGTGGATCAGCGTAACCTCCGGCAAAGTCGTATAGCCTTTTTCCTTCATGCCTTGTTCGAGCAGCTTCTTCGCTTCTTCCAGATTCTCATTGAAGTAGTTGTCCGGAACTTCTTTACGGTATTCATCCTTCTCGCCTTTAATGCCCGGAGGAACGAAGCCGTAAGCCGGGAGCTGTCCGCCTTGCGTAATTTTCTCTACGATCGCCTTGCGGTCGATTGCCATCGCAAAGGCTTTACGAATGTTTACGTTATCAAACGGTTCTTCCGTTGTATTGAAGATATAGAAGTACGTCGAGGCGATCCCCTTGATCACAAGCTCATCGCCAAGCTCTTTCTTCACCGCATTCAGCTGGTCTGTCGGAATGTTTCCTGTCGGATGTCCGGCATAATCCAGCTCGTCGTTACGGTAGCTTGCAAGCTCGGTCGCAGAGCTGTTAACGATGCTCATTTGTACTTTCTCAAGCTTGATGGAAGCTTTGTCCCAATACTGGTCGTTCTTCACAAGCTCGATCTTTTGGCCCTTCGTCATTTGTGAAACTTTGAACGGACCATTCCCGATCAACGTATCCGGTTTCGTCGCCCAAGAAGCGTTGCCTTCAACGGATTTATGAACCGGGAAATACGTTTGGAAGGACATGAGGCTCAGGAAGTATGGCGTCGGGTTCTCCAGCGTTACTTCCAGCGTGTAGTCATCGGTTGCTTTTACACCGACTTCGTTAGCGTCTTTCATTTCTCCTTTGTTATACGCTTCAGCGTTCTTGATGTAGTACAGCTGGTAAGCGTAAGGGGATGCAGGAGTAAAGTTAGGATCGAGCACGCGCTTCCACGCGAATTCGAAATCCTTGGCCGTTACCGGATCGCCGTTGCTCCATTTGGCGTCCTTGCGAAGGGTGAAAACATATTTGAGGCCATCTTCGGAGATGTCCCATTTTTCCGCTACGCCAGGTTCTTCCGTGCCGTCGGCACCTTTGCGAACCAGACCTTCAAACACAGCGTTGATAACCGTATTCGATGTATTGTCCTGGGACAATCCTGGATCCAATGTCGGAGGGTCGGAGGCAAGGTTCATGCGAAAGACTTGTTCTTTCGGCTTGTTCCCTGTTCCGCTGTTGGCACTTTGATCATTCTTGTCAGCTCCGCATGCGGCCAACACTGAACTGAAGGCAAGAATCAGTGTCATGAGAAGCAGCAGTTTCTTGTGTTTCTTCATCTTGCGTTATCCCCCTCATAAAATAGGTATATGCTTATCGATTATACAACCAGTGGTCAAAAAAATCCATAAATCAGAAAATTGAAAAATCTGCCTGATCCTAGATCTGGCAGATTCCCCAAGTGTTATCTTAACGATTAAGTTGTCCCTATGTAACCTTAATTATGTATGTAAGCAGTCCAAAAAATGTAAAAAGTAAGTATCCAGCGCTTAAGGCGACAAACCCCAGGCGCCACACCGCCCTGACGAGTCTCTTCCCATTGACCCGGCCCTTCCAGCGGTTTTGCGCACTCCCGATCAACCCTGCTGCAATGAGCAGCAGGAGCAAAACCAGATAAAAACCAAATTTTGACTGGAATATAATGTTAAACAAAGCCGAAACCGAGAATATCAAAAAGAAGGTCGTCACATCCATGGCGAGCTCAATCGCCTGCTTACGGCTGTTCCCCTTTCGAATGACGATGAAGTATACCAGGAAAAACGGAATGAATGGAATTACACTCAACCAAAAGAGCAGATTGTTCAAGAAACCCATACTATCGTACCTCCTATATAGTCATTCCCTCAATAAGCTGTAAAATGAGCTCGTGGTGTGGTGTAGCTACTCTATATCTTCTGCCCATGCGGACGATACTTCCGTTAATCCAGGCCGCTTCCGTCGTGCGTCCCTCGAGAACATCCTTCAGCATCGAGGAGGTGTTGTCCGAGGTAGACCGGCAGACTTGCTCGATCTGCTCCCATAAATGGCTCCCGCACGGGATATTGCCCGCCTTATATACCGCCATTCCTTCATCGTAAAGCGCCCTCATGATCGCCACCCGCTGCGGCGAGGCCAGCAGCTCTCCGTTTCGAACCCGCCACAAAGCCGTCAGCGGATTGATGACAGCATTCATGAGCAGCTTCCGGTAGATCATCTCTTCCATTTCTTTCGACAAAAACGACTCGAATCCTGCACGGTTAAGCTGTTTCACCAGCTCGATTTCGGCTTCGTCTTCCTGCTCCTGCCCACTGGACCCCTCAGCTTGAGGCAGCCTCCCGATCGTCGTCGTTCCATGTCCTGCATGAAGCACCGAGGCCGGACCCGTACGCTTGGCGCCCTCCGTCGTTATCGCTGCGTAAAGCTCCCAGGCCGGAAGGTAGCGGTTAAGAAGCTCCATATGGCCTGTTCCGTTTTGAAAGCAAATCAACCGGCGTTTCGCATGCCCGAACGGAAGAAGCACTTGCTTTGCCATATCCTCGATGCCCTGCTGTTTTAACATAAGAAAAAGAACATCTGCTCCTTCCGCCCCGCCCCGAGCCGCAAAGGCAGACAGCGGATACGCCTTGATCCGGTCCGGCTGGACCAGCGTCCGTTCGCCGGCCGTATTATCCAATGATATCCCCTCTGTCCCGATTCTCTCCGCCTGCTGAGCGCCGCGGCACCATAATGTGATGTCATTTCCGGCTGCCGCAAGCTTGGCGGCATATAACAGGCCCAAGGAACCGGCCCCCAAAATATGTATGTTCATCCTTACCTCCATCATCGCTAGAAATAACAAAATGCTGTACTAGCTCTAGTATATATCAGAAAGAATTCATATACGCACAAATAACCCGCCAAAGCGCATGAAATGCACTAATGCGGGTTACGGCTGCTAGGCACTGGATGTCTAGCCTGTTTCTATTCGATTCGTTCCAGATTTCCGTTGGCGTCCATTTTGAAGCGAGTTTTCAGCTCCTCGTCCTCTTCATTCAGGAAAGCCAGTCTTCGCGCCCGATCCATGATCTGGATCAGCGCCTTATAGTCATCATTGACGACATGGTAATCGGTTTTCACTTCACTGACTTCCTTCAAGAGACGCTCATTCTCGCTGCGAAGTCTTGCAAGCTCTTCCTCTTTCTCGCGCAGATTTTTCTCCAGCAGCTTATACTGGCGTGAGCTTTCCTGCAACCCGCCCTTCCATTGACGAAGGAAACGGATGACGGCATCAATGGACAGCGTTTCTTCCGTGGCTCCGTCGTTTTTATAGGCATCCTGTTCCAGTTCCTGGGCAGCTACGCCTGCAACCTGCGGGCCGCTAAGCGGCGACTGCTTCTTATAATAACTTCTTTTCTGGCGCTGGGATTTCGCCAAGCTGATTGCTTCCTCGTATTTTTTGCGCACACAGCTGTTCCATCGAAATCCGCAGGCGGCCGAAGTGCGGCCGATCCGCTCCCCTACTTCCTCAAAGGCAGCCAATTGGGTGCTGCCCTCCCGAATATGGCGCAGGGTCACCTCCGCTAAAATCAGATCATCCTCTGCGCTCCAAGCATCCTGTCTTACTGCTGACATACCATAAAACCCTCCTAACGACATCCTAAAATAACCGTCTTCAATACCGTAAATCGGCTGCTGAATAGGGTATAAAAACTGCTTAATTCATTCCTATGCCTCTCATAGAGTTCATAGAATCTATTTGATACTAAAATGTATTTCCATTTTGAATACAGATCATACGCTTAAGCGGGGAAATGGTGCGAAACCTTAGAAAAACTTCCTGATTATTTCGAAGCCTTCTCGGCACATAATAAAAATAAAGCAGGTTTTTCTTGAGTTAGGCGTTTACACCATTTTCCCGTAACGCTATAATGGGAATAGCGGCATTATGTGCGTACATACGAGAGGAGGATATATCGTGGCACGGATGTTTCGAGTGCTGGGCTTTTTTACCCTAACGATCGGGTTGATGGCCTTCGCCGGTGATCTTATTGAAATGGCTCTGCTGTTCTTCCTGCAGACGGCATTTTTCGTGATCCTGGGATATTTGAAATTCACGGAGAGAACCTATATTCTTCTCTTCTGGGCTTATATGATCGTGACCTTCACAGGCTTCAGCTACTGGACGGTCTTCGTTATGGGCAAGCCGCTCTAATGAATGCCAACAAACCAAGCAGGCGAATATCCGCTCCCGCTGGCGCTTGAACTTGGACAACCCGGCTAAGCGGACGGGTGCGGATGATTTCCTTGCGATTCGTGAACAGTGTCTTTAAAAAAAAGCGATCCGGAGCATTTGCTGCGGGTCGTTTTTTTTCAGTTTCCAAAAGGTTGATATTTATAACGTCATCATCATATATTGGTTAACAATGAAGGGACAGCGGACGGATTCCTTTCGTCTAAACAACCATTCAAGGAGGACTCCTGTTGATTGAACGATTAAAAACGCCGATCCTCCCGTTCATGCTCACGCTGCTTCTGTTGTTCTGTTTCATGTTTACTCCAGCGGTTTACTCCGAGCAGGATGCAAGCCCCGTCATGCCGGACTCGGAAGAGGCGCGCCGCATCTTGCAGGACAGTCTGTCCATTGTCGAGATCGATGAGGAGATTTCCCGGATTTCGAGCCGGATTGTGGAGCTTGAAGCGCTGCAGGACGAGCTTCAAGGGAAGATCGGAGAATTGGAGCTGACGATTCGTGACCGCCAGGAGCGCGCCGGAGCTGTGCTGCGTTCCTATTACATGGGCGAGCGCGAGCAGTTATATTACATGCTGTTATCTGCTAAAAGCTTGGCCGGGTTTTTCCGTGTACTGGATTTTTACGATTTGATCATTCAGAATGACCGGGACGTGTTAACGGCCTATAACAACCAATTTCAGGAGCTTGCCTCCTCCAAGGCTGAGGCCGCTCGGAATGCATCGGCGCTTGTTGAAGTGAAGGATAATCTGGTCAGGCAGCGGGAACGTGTGCTTGCGCTGGAGAAGCAGGTGGACAGCGCCGTATCGACAAGCAGCAATCCTGAAGCCATGAAAAAGCTGATTGAGGAGTTTACTTTATATTGGGAGAACGTCGGCCTCTACGAGGTGAAACGCCATTTCCGGGCCCTGGCAAACGCAATGGAGAATCTTCCGGATTTCGTTCAGGGCAGCAAGAACATATTGAAGACAAACGGGAAAGTGTATACGATAAACATTCATGAAGATGAGCTTAATGCCTTCCTCCGGTCCGAGGACGAGCTCTTCAACTCGTTCGCATTTCATTTCAATGACGGCAAAGTGATTGCATCCGGAGAAAGCGGCAATTTATCCCTTTTGATCGAAGGCCGGTATACGGTTGTCGAAGATCCGCAGAACGCCATTATGTTCCATGTCGACAAGCTTGTATTCAACCGGATCGAGCTGCCGGACACAACGCGCCAGGCGCTCCAGGAAGAATTCGACATGAACTTCTATCCGAAACAGCTGGTGTCCTTTCTGAAAGCAACAGAGGTTTCAAGCGCCAATCAGAGGCTCATGGTTACGATGGAGCTGGATTTATAGCTTGCTATAGCTTGTTTAACTTAAGAAACCACTGCAATTAAGCGCAGTACCGATAGTCCCGCCCCCCGGTCACTATCATCTTTAAGGCTGTATGGATTAACTGCCATTAGATTGACGCCTCTATTATCCACTACATAGGATGAACAAAAAAACAGCTGCCCGGAACATTCGCAATCTAACGTTCCGGGCAGCTGTTTGACGTGCTGATCCTAATTATGCGTTTCACTTTGCCTCAGGAGGATGCAGCTCCAGGTACTTCTCCATGGTTATTTCTCCGCTCAACAGGCTCCGGGCCGATTCGGCATAGGCCTGGAAGTTCACCGGCTCCCCAAAATCGAGCACCGAAGCTTCGTTCTCCGCAAGCAGCAGCTGAACCGGCACGGCCGCCTTTTGCCAGATGCCTTGGTCATGAAGCAAGTGACTGCTGGTCACGTAAAGCTCTGACAAAACAGGCAGCGTTCCTGCCGACTTGCTCCATTCGCGCTGCTGCTCTTTTTCCGTCATGTACGTTATCCATTTCATGGCGAGTGCGGAAGATTCCGTTTGGGCCGCAACGGCAAGACATCGTGTGCGAACGACAGGGGACTTTGGATGATTATTCCCCATCGCGAGAGCAAGAGTCCTACCGTCGGTGTCTTGATCGACAAAGGCTGAATAGGGCCCGATCTGAACGGTTCCCGGCTCGTCACTCGGTTCCGAATTTTCCCCGGGAACCTGCTGCTCGCCGCTCATTGACTCCGAAGCAGGTCTGATGCCCCGCAGCAGCAAGTCCAGAACATCCCGATCCGGACTGGACGGATCTCCTTCCATGAGGTGAACCGCAGCTGCAAAGGCGTAGGGGTCCCTTAAGTCAAAGGACAGCACCGCACCGGATGTATGTACGCCGAAATATTCTTTCCATTCTTTCCGGCTTCGGGGCAGCTTCTTGGAGGGTTCGTCCTTCCCTTGCCCGTTCCAGACCATGACATAGGGATCGATGTCGAAAGGCAAGCCCCATTGGTATCCGTTCCACTGCAGCGGCGTGAGCAGGCCATTCAAGGCCTCGCCGTCCGGCATAACCGCTTGGGAGGCATCGACCGGGAGCAAATAACCGTTCATTGCAAGCGCTTTTATATAATGCGAATCTGTCAAAAGGATATCCGGCCCTTCTCCCAGGCTTAACTGCATCATAAAGGAATCCAGGGATTCCTCCCCGTCTGGATCATTCGATTCCAGAGGAACTATCTTAACCTCGGCGCCGTACTCCTGCATAAACTGTTCGTTCAGCTCATTCAGCTTCCTCAGCTCGGCGCCGCTTAACTGAACCCCGACCTGAATCGGGCCCTGGTCGGCTTCCGGCGTTTCCGGCCGCTGTTCGGGCGGAATCGGCTCATCTCCGGGCGGCTCCCGCTTGGTATAATGAGTGAAGTCGAAGCTGGGAGATAAACTGGATAAAGACAATAATAAGACCGCAAAGAGGAACCAATATTTTTTCCGTTTCATATCCCCACTTCACTCCTTTAGCCACTTGCCCTTATTTTACCAAACCTCTAGTGCTCTTGTCCTATCTCATTTATAGATTATACCACCGGTTTGCAAGAACAGACAGATAGAACTATACGAAACCGTACCCTGCGCAGCTGTATAGTATGTTGTCAAGTGAATGCAGAACGCATTAAGCAAGCTCACTGCCCCGGAGTCTCTATACGGCATGAACCCAATACAAGCAAGAGTGAGGGATCCCTTCTTGCACCGCACCCAAGTGCTGCGGAAGATATTAGAAAAGACGGTCCGGAAATGATAAAGATTTCCGAACCGCCCCTTTTTCAAATATGAGATGCCGTTTGTTCCCTTTTTCTTTATTTCTCGGGAAATATCAGCTACAGCAAATCTGCCGCCAGTTGAGCCAGCTTGGAACGCTCGCCCTTCGTTAATGTGATATGACCGCTCAGGCGCTCCTGCTTAAACCGCTCTACCACATAGGTCAGGCCATTGCTCACCGCATCCAGATACGGATGATCGATCTGCTCCGGATCTCCCATAAGAATGACTTTGCTTCCTTCTCCGGCCCTAGACACAATGGTCTTGACTTCGTGCCGCGATAAGTTTTGCGCTTCATCCACAATAATGAATTGCCCTGGAATGGACCGGCCGCGAATGTAAGTCAACGCTTCGACCTGAATACTGCCGAGCCCCATGAGTATTTTATCGATATCGCCCGATTTCTTGGTATCGAACAAAAATTCCAGATTATCATATATCGGCTGCATCCAAGGTCTCAGCTTATCTTCCTTCTCGCCGGGCAAATAACCGATATCCTTGCCCATCGGAACGACAGGCCGGGCAATCAGCAGCTTTTTATATCGGTGCTCATCCTCGACTTTGGACAGACCGGCTGCAAGCGCCAGCAATGTTTTCCCTGTTCCCGCCTTACCCGTGATCGTCACGAGCGGGATATCGTCGTTAAGCAGCAGCTCGATCGCCATTCGCTGCTGGGCATTGCGGGCGCTTATTCCCCATACCGGTTCATTGCTCAAGTGCAGCGGCTCAAGCCGTGTAGCATCCTCATTGACGCGAAGCAATGCCGACTTGGCCGAGCCCATTTCATCCTTCAAAATGACGAATTCGTGCGGGTACAACAGATAAGGCAGCTGCAGCGGTTTGATCGGAAGATAACGGTAGCTGTAAAACTCGTCGATGACCGACGGGTGTACCTTGATCGTCGAATATCCGGGAAACAATTCGCTCGGATCGGCCGTCCGGTCGGACAAGTAGTCCTGTGTCGTTAATCCAAGCACATCCGCCTTGATCCGGACCAATACGTCCTTGCTGACGAGCACGACAGCCTTGCCGTCCTCCTTCGGTTCCTCCTCCAATTTATAATTTAACGCGACAGCCAAAATTCGATTGTCGTTGGTAGCCTCACTAAACAGTTCTTGTACCTTGACGAAGCTGCGATGATTCAGCTCGACCTTCAGTGTCCCGCCATTCTCCAGAAGCACCCCGTCATGCAGGTGCCCCCGTTCCCGTAATCCATCCAACAGCCGGGACACGGTGCGGGCATTTCGGCCGATCTCATCGGCATTACGCTTCTTCGAATCGATCTCCTCAAGAACCACCGCAGGAATGATGACCTCATGCTCCTCAAAAGCATAAATGGATTGAGGATCATGCAGCAGTACGTTCGTATCCAGCACAAAAATTTTACTCATCTTATCCCTCCACTGCTTCTTCATCATCAGGTACACATTAAACCATTTCGTCCCGGACATAATAAGCTTAGCCTCTGGAGTAATCGAATGAAATTTACGACGAAAGGACAGATTCATATGAAAGCTGCTCTATCCCTAGTGCTGACGATGGTGCTTCTCGCAGGCTGCGGGACTGCCAATAACAATGCATCACCCTCTCCTCGTAATCAAACGAATGGACAGACGAATAACACGACAGCCCAAAGCTTGAATGGTAACAGAGGCCTTGCCACCAACAATGTAGATGGCTGGGGCCCGGGTATCACGAACAGGGGGGACGCGGCTGACAATACCCAAGGTAATGCGCGTGTGGATACGTCGACCGCCAATCATTTGAAAGCGTTGGCCGAAAGTGTACCAGGCGTCAAGAATGCCAATTGTGTGGTCATGGGCAATACGGCCGTTGTGGGACTAAATGTCGATGGAAATCTCGACCGTGCTGAAGTGGGTACCATCAAATACACGGTCGCCGAAGCTCTACAGAAGGATCCTGCCGGAGCCAACGCGCTCGTTACAGCCGATTTGGACATTACCAACCGCATTGCCGATCTTGGCCGACATATTCAGGAGGGTCACCCGATAGCCGGACTGGCCAGCGAGCTTGCCGATATCGTCGGACGCATCATTCCGCAGCTGCCTAAAGATGTCACGCCTAGAAACGGTAATGCCCAAGATCACGGAGGACGCACGGTACAGCCGAACAGTCCTCAAGGGAATGCACCGCAAAACACCAACCGCAGCAGATAGACATTACATGACGGCAATCGATTCGTGACTAGGACGAAGATCCGTGTTTGTCCGCCAAGACTCCACATTTTTCATACAAAAAAGCCCAGTGAAATCCCACTGGGCTTTTTACATGGCCATAGCTTCCCCGTCTTCAGTAAAACCGCCGATCGAGGAGAACGGCCAGCGTATTCAAGAAACGGCAGCGAAAATCCGCCCGTTTCGATATCCAATTCCGACCCATGCGGCGGAAGGAGCTTCGAAACGGAGCAGATGCCGTCTTCTGCGGAGTGTATACGGATGGAAGTTGACCGCACAAATCCCCAAGCTGCTTCAGCAGCCTGATCAAGCCGGATCGGCGCGCGTGTCGTGTGCATCATTGGGTAGGACATAAATGAGGCCTCCTGTACAATGATCTCCATCTGTTACATTGTATTATATCACACGGTAAAACTTGCCTTCAATTGTCACGGTGAGACAGGAGTTGTACCTTCTTCCCCTGCTGTCCCGGCTTTATGATTGCCGGCCAGCTCCTCCTGCAGCGCTTGCTTCGCCTTCTCGAGCTCAGCCGAACTGATATACACATTCGGGCTTCGCCATTCGCCGGTCACCGGCATAAACCGTACGTCATCCTTCTTAATATCATAATACGTTGCGATCAGGTTGCGGATCTGATCCTGCTCCAGATCGGTGATCATATTGTCCGATACCGCATCCAGCGCGTTGCCGACCTTGGTAACCCCGCCTAAAGACTTCATGCGGTCCAGCAAGGAGTGAAGCACCTCGCTCTGACGGGCATTGCGGTCGAAATCGTTGGATTCCTTGGTTTTCGGGTTGCAGTTCATCGATTTCCGGTAGCGTACATAATCCAGCGCCTTAGCGCCGTCCAGCTTCTGCGGGCCTGCCTTCAGGTTGATATCCGTGCCATCGGCGGAGTCCCTGTGGCACATATTGTATTTTACGTTGACATCAACGCCGCCAAAGGTATCAACAATATCACGGAAGCCCTGGAAATCGATCACAGTGACGTAATCGATGTTCACTCCCATGTATTTGCTCATCATGACCTTCATCTCATCCTCAGGCTTAATTCCGCTGCCCGGCTGCTTCTTCTCGGCCTTGTTGAAGGCAGCTTTGAACTTCGGATAATACGAGTTTAGCTTGTTCGGCACATATCCTTCAAGCTCGATGAGCGTATCCCTTGGGAGCGATACCAGCGTCGCCGTATTCGTATCGGGATGCATCGAAACCACCATGACAACATCCGTCAAATAAGTTCCGGTTTTCGGACGGTAGTCCGTTCCGAGAAGCAGCATCGTGATCGGCTTTTCCTTGGCGGATTGCCCTGGAGGCACCGGCTTGTCGATTCCGCTCTTCTCGATAACTTCATTGCCTTTAAAGAACAAAAATCCTGCATAGCCTGCGGCGGATAGGATTGCGATCAGTAAAATAATCAGAATCGTTTTAAAAAATGTTTTTACACCGCTTTTTTTTCGCTTTGGAGCAGAGGTTTTCTTGCCCTTCCCCCCGCTTTTTGATCTTGGAGGGAGATTGGTATGATTAGAATTCATATCATTGCACCTGATTTCATTCAAATTAGATGAATGTCCGATGAACGCTCAGACCTTAGGACTGAGCATTCATCGGACCATGGGTTACTTCTCTCTCTTATTAAACGACGGGGACTGACAAAAGGTTGCCGAAATCAGCGTAAAATCGCGCGAATGTTCACTCGTTTTTTACGATTTGGATTCCGCCTGCGTCTTTTTCTTCTGGCGTTCCTCCACAAAATAGCGTATCCGAACCATGAACATCAAGGCGACCGCTACAAGCAGACATTGGATGATCGGCAGCTTATCGATTTGGAACACGAGCAGAATAGCCGATCCGAGCAGCATCAGGAAGTACAACAGAATCTCCTTAAGCAAGGGGAGCTTCTGTTTAACCCGAAACACCTTGTTGTACACGTAGGTAATCATCACAAAGATCAAAATATACGAGATGAGCGGATGCGCGGCCAACCATTCCTGCATGACAGGCTCACTCCTTTAAGGACAAGTAATCTTTAGCATATTCTCTATTATAGATTCGCTTGCGCCATTTTACGATGTTTTTCTGCACGCTCGCGTTCGCTCTTGTTCAAGATCTTCTTCCGCAGACGCACAGACTTCGGCGTAATTTCGCAATATTCGTCATCATTCAGATATTCGAGCGCCTGCTCCAAAGAGAAGATGCGAGGCGTCTTCAGCTTCACCGTGTCGTCCTTCGTTGCGGAGCGGACGTTCGTCAGCTGCTTTTCCTTACAGATGTTAACGACGATGTCATTGTCACGGGTATGCTCCCCGACGATCATGCCCTCATAAATTTCAGTACCCGGCTCAAGGAACAGTGTTCCGCGATCTTCTACAGACAGCATGCCATAGAAGGTCGACGTTCCGTTCTCCGTCGATACGAGCACGCCTTGGTGGCGTCCGCCGACCTGGCCGCCCACTAGCGGGCCATAGCTGTCAAATGCGTGGTTCATCACGCCGTAGCCGCGAGTCAGCGTCAAGAAATGGGTGCGGTATCCAATCAATCCGCGGGCCGGGATCAGGAATTCCAATCGAACCTGTCCGTTGCCGCTGTTCACCATATTCACCATTTCTGCCTTGCGTGTTCCAAGGCTTTCCATGACCGCACCCATGCTTTCTTCCGGCACGTCGATCATCAAGCGTTCGATCGGCTCCATTTTGACGCCGTCGATTTCGCGGACGATAACTTCCGGCTTGGATACTTGAAGCTCGTAGCCTTCACGGCGCATGTTCTCGATCAAGATGCCAAGATGGAGCTCACCGCGTCCGGAGACGATATATGCATCCGGGCTGTCGGTTTCTTCCACTCTCAAGCTGACGTCAGTCTCAAGCTCTTTGAACAGCCGGTCGCGCAGCTTGCGGGACGTTACCCATTTGCCTTCACGTCCGGCGAAAGGACTGTTGTTCACGAGGAATGTCATTTGGAGTGTCGGTTCATCGATTTTCAGCACCGGCAGTGCCTCCGGATGCTGAGGATCGGCGATCGTCTCTCCGATGTTGATATCCTTGATACCGGCAATGGCAACGATATCGCCTGCGCCGGCTTCCGAAACCTCGATCCGCTTCAAGCCTTGGAAGCCGAACAGCTTCTCGATCCGGGCATTCTTGCTTGATCCGTCGCGCATGATGACCGTAACGGATTGTCCCTGCTTGATAATGCCGCGGTTCACGCGGCCAATCGCGATGCGGCCCAGGTATTCGTTGTAATCCATCAAGGTAACGAGGAACTGAAGCGGCTCGTCCACTTTCTCCGTTGGGGAAGGAATGTGCTCGATGATCGTTTCGTACATGGCGAGCATATTGTCATCCTGCTTGTCCGGATCCTTGCTTGAGGTTCCGTTCAAGCCCGATGCATAAACGACCGGAAAATCGAGTTGATCGTCGTTTGCGCCGAGCTCGATGAACAGATCAAGCACTTCATCGATAACTTCAGCCGGACGGGCGGCCGGACGGTCGATTTTGTTAACAACGACGATTGGCGTCAAATTATGTGCGAGCGCTTTGCCGAGCACAAATTTGGTTTGAGGCATGCAGCCTTCATAGGCATCGACGACGAGCAGAACGCCGTCAACCATTTTCATGATCCGTTCCACTTCACCGCCGAAATCGGCGTGTCCCGGTGTATCTACAATATTGATCAGATAATCTTTATACGTGATAGCCGTATTTTTGGCCAAGATGGTAATCCCGCGTTCGCGCTCCAGGTCGTTGGAGTCCATCGCGCGCTCCTGCAGCGTCTCATGCTCCCGGAAAATACCGGATTGCTTCAGCAGCTGGTCTACAAGTGTTGTTTTGCCATGGTCAACGTGTGCAATAATGGCAATGTTGCGAATCTGATCTCTTGATTGCATAAATGTATCTCAAATCCCTTCTGTTCGAATGAGCCACAAAGAAAGCGCCGGACGACATGCCGACGCTTCAACATACTCCTAATAATATAGGGAAACGAATGGTGAAATCAAGTCTTTTCAGAAAACTTCCAATAATACTTACCATCCCCGACTCCACTTATTGTTTCGTCCCGAGCTATTCCGCCTGACAATCATCCATACGCCTGAAGCAATCAACAAAAATGCGATAATGTAGAGTGCCGCAGACGACAGCCATGTAAAGAAGAGGATAAGCACAGACAGCGCGGTTAGTCCGAGCGCAATCGGAAGCGCTCCTCCCGGCCGCGGAATTTCAAACAAATAATATTCAAACAAGCCGACCCCTACGCCCAAAATCAAGATCGGCCACAAGGATGACATGAGCCCCCATCCTGCAAAGTTGCAGATCAGGAACAGCAGACCATATACGGTCAAGATCCCGCCTGGAATAAGAATGCCGGCCGTCGCACGGCGGCTGAAATACAGAAAATGCAGAAATATGCCCGGCAGCAGCACGATCAGCGGCCATAACGTTCGGCCTAGAAAGCCGAATACGCCGAGTTTTCCAAGGAATATGACAACTCCGGCCCCGACGATGAACAAGCCCAGCGCCAAATCTTTTCTTGAGGACATCTGATCACCCTCTCTTCAGTATGTATCATTCATTACATCAGCGTGTTTTATTAGTCGTTCGATACGTTAATTTTAGCCCAAACCGACAAAAAAAACTATATCCCGAGCTTGTTCCATTTAAATATTAACCAGATTCGCGGTTTTCAACAAAAAAATGGATGACGGTCCATTACCGGACCCGTCACCCATCGTTATTCGTGCTTTCGCAAGCCGATTCAACCTTTACATCCACCAACGCTAGGCTCTATGCCTCTTGCCCATTGTCTGCATACCGCCGATCAGGATGACGGCGCCCGCAAGAAATATCGGGATCAGGTTGTGGCCGTGCGGCAGCCAGTAGGCGAGCAGCAAGCCGACACGCGCGTCCTGCGTCAGCATTTCCCCTGCGGTAAAAGCCAATATCCCTGCCCCGATATACAGCAGGAGCGGAAACTTATGAAGCATCGAAGAAATCAAGCCGCTCCCCCAAACCACGATTGGAATACTCAGTAATATGCCGATCGCGATCAATGCCAAATCGCCGTTAGCCAAACCGGCAATCGCGAGCACATTGTCCAGGCTCATCACAAAATCAGCTACCAGGATCGTATTGATTGCCGACCAGAGCGTAAGCGAAACGGATATCGAAACGTCATCGTCCGTTTTAGGGGCCATCAGCTTGATAGCGATCCAAACGAGGAGCAGGGCGCCTCCAGCCTGCAGAAAGGGGATCTTCAGCAGCAATACCGCTGCCAGGGTCAGCACGCATCTCATCAGGACAGCCGCAACGGTTCCGATCCATACGGCCCGCTTGCGGTGTTTATCGGGAAGATCCTTGCTGGCCATGGCTATAACCAGTGCGTTGTCGCCGCTTAATACCAGATTGATCATTAGAATTTGTCCAAGCAGAAGCATCGTCTCCATGCATGTCACACCCCCACTCTAACACATATGAGTCAGGTGGCCAGGCTATGCTTGCACAACCGGAAAAATAGGCATATAATGAATCGGCTTTCTGTTATTGTGGAACCGTATACGAAGAGGAGTGACATTCATGGAAACCACCGCCGAATTTTTTCTGGCCCTAATCAACATCGTTTTTCTCGATCTCATTCTAGCCGGAGACAACGCCATCGTCATTGGGCTCGCGGCAAGGAATCTTCCGCCGACCACCCAGAAGAAGGCGATCATATACGGAACGGGCGGAGCCGTCGTGCTCCGGATTATAGCCACCATTCTCGTTGTCTGGCTGCTCAATATTCCTTGGCTCCTGCTGGTTGGGGGCATTCTTTTGATCGGCATTGCGTACAAGCTGCTGACCGATGATAACAGCGACCATAACGATATTAAGGCAGGAAAAAGCCTGGGCTCTGCCATACGCACCATCATCGTGGCGGATGCCGCCATGGGTCTGGACAACGTCATCGCTGTAGCGGGCGCTTCCAAGCACAATATGGTGCTGGTTACGATCGGGCTGTTGATCAGCGTACCGATCGTGGTATGGGGCAGTACCCTTTTTATTAAACTGATCAACCGTTTTCCATGGATTATTTACCTCGGCTCGGCCGTACTCGCCTACACGGCTTCGTCCATGATTACCGACGAGAAGCACTTCCATGCTTATTTTGAAGGCCATCAGATCATCAAATATCTGTTCATTGCCCTCATTATCGTTGGAGTGCTTACGGCAGGCCATCTGAAGAAAAAGTCGCAGCAACGGCAATCGTCAACGATGTCCTAGTTTTCGGTTGCAGAAGAGGCGACCTTACAGAAGTTTAAACCCACGGTGGCCAAAAACCCTCCAAAGTCAAAAAAAGCAAGCAGCCAAGGAAGGCCTTAGCCGCTTGCTTTTTTTCGTATATGTGGCGGGAGCCCGCAGCGGTCCCCATGATAACCATGCTGACTCCAACAGCTGAGCTGCTGAAACACAAAACCACCTGCAGCCCTAGAACCAGTCCTCGTTAACAACCGCCCCGTCATCATTCGAAGAACCGGCGCTGATGTTCGTGTCAGGTTTAATGATCAGCGTCTCGGTTCCGGCCACGGCCGCCTCAATTCTTGCAGCCATATGCTCTAACGATGCCTCCACTCTCTCCACGACATGCAGGTTCGGATTGGTTGTCGGGGATTTGGGAACAAACAGCGTACAGCAGTCCTCATAAGGAAGAATGGACGTTTCATATGTGCCGATATCAATCGCCGTCCGAATAATCTCGTTCTTATCGGATGTAACAAGCGGACGCAGAATCGGCAGGTCGGTCGCCCGGCCGATGACGTTCATGCTCGCCAGCGTCTGGCTCGCTACCTGGCCCAGGCTGTCCCCGGTAACAATCGCAAGCGCCCCCTCCTTCTCTGCAAGGGTGGTCGCTATTCTCAGCATGGCCCTGCGCATGAGGGTGATGATCAGATTATCCTGCCCGATCCCGACGAAGGACGTCTGCACATCCGTAAACGGAACGAGATGGAGCTTCAGCCTGCCGGCATACCCGGATAAAATCCTGGTCAATTCCATGACTTTCTCCTTGGCGAGTTGGCTTGTGTAAGGGTAGCTGTAAAAATGAACGCACTGAATTTCAAGCCCTCGGCGCATTGCCTCCCAACCGGCCACCGGACTGTCGATTCCGCCGGACAAGAGCAGCATCGCTTTGCCGTTCGTTCCGAGCGGAAATCCGCCGACACCCGGGATCACCTCATAGAACAGATAGGTTCTTTCTTGCCGAATCTCAATCCGTAGCTCGATCTCCGGATTCTTGACCTGAACCTTCAACTGAGGGTAGGCCCGCAGCAGCGGGGAGCCGACCAGATGATTCATCTCCTGGGAGGAGTGGGGGAATGGCTTCCACACCCGTCTGGCGGTCACTTTAAAGGTTGTCTCCTTCGTCAATACCTTCTGCCCTACAAATTCAACAGCGGTCTTGATAATGCTGTCCAGCTCGGAGGGGCATACTCGGACGGGGCTGATCGATACGAGGCCGAATACCTTCTTAAGCGCTCCGGCAAGCGCCTCTGGGGACTCCCCGTTCAGTTCCACGTA
Source organism: Paenibacillus lactis (assembly GCF_017873605.1). Taxonomy (GTDB): domain Bacteria; phylum Bacillota; class Bacilli; order Paenibacillales; family Paenibacillaceae; genus Paenibacillus_AQ; species Paenibacillus_AQ lactis. The sequence goes on along the minus strand of NZ_JAGGKI010000012.1, from coordinate 145,628 downwards.
CAACCTGCCGTATTCCTTAATGATGTTCGCCTTGGGAAACGGCCGCAGCACGCTCTTGATATGGTTATGCACCGATCTCTCGAACCGGCTGCGGTTTTTTCCTTTTAACGTAAATTCGCCGAAGCGAAGCAGCAGCATATCGTATGTCATTCTCGTTGTCCCTCTCTTTCCATAATCGGGCGCAGCTTGCCGCACACCACGCGGAGCGCCTGCGCCAAAGAAGCCGCATCCTCAGGCTGATGCTCCTTGCCGAGGCTGATGCGGATACCCGAGGATGCATGGGCCGCATCCTTGCCCATGGCGAGCAGCACCCGGCTCGGCTCGCTTAATTTGGAGGAGCATGCCGACTTGGTCGACACGAGCATCCCGAGCTCTTCCAAGGCATGCACCATCACTTCCGGCTTCAATCCCGGACAGGAGAAATGAACGATATGCGGCGCGCTCCGTTCGCTGCTGTTCAGCTCCAGTCCCGGGATTTGGCGAATTTCGCGAAGCAGGATATCCCTGATTTCGGTCAAGCGGGCATGCAATTCAGGCTGGCCCTCCTGTGCAAGTCGCATCGCCTTGGACATCGCGACGGCACCGGCAACATTTTCGGTACCGGCCCGGTGGCCGCTTTCTTGCGATCCGCCCGACAGAATCGGAAACAGCTGTACACCCTGTTTTACGTACAGCAGGCCCATTCCTCTTGGACCGTTGAATTTATGTGCGGACAAGCTGTACAGGTCAGCCTGCCATGCGGACAGCTCAACCGGGAGCTTTCCGAAGCCTTGAACGCCGTCCACATGCAGCAATGTTCGCGGATTCCGCTCCTTCACGATCCGGCCGATATCGGCAAGCGGGGAGATGGCTCCCATTTCGTTGTTGACATGCATGATGCTTACAAGCACCGTATCTTTCCGTATGGCTGCCGCCAGCGCAGCCAGATCGACAATGCCCTCCGCATCCACCGGCAGATAGGTAACCTCCCAGCCCAGAGATTCGAGCTGCTTGCAGCATTCGTATACGGAGGGATGCTCGGTTCCTGTCGTAATGATATGCTGTCCTCTGCTGCGATACTTCATCGCTGCACCCTTAATCGCCATATTGTTGCTTTCCGTTGCCCCCGAAGTCAGGACGATCTCACCGGGCTGCACCTGCAGCGCGGCCGCACACACCTCTCTTGCGCGCTTCAGAAGCTTCCCGGCGGCCTCGCCTGAGCGATGAAGGGCTGACGGGTTCGCGTAATGCATCTTCATAATCTCGGACATCGTATCCACCACCTGCTCCAATGGAGGCGTCGTAGCGGCGTGATCCCAATATATCAAGGTCATATCCCCTTTCCATACCCACTAACGGCAATTCATTGTAACCCAGACTTTTATATTTACACAAAAAGATCAAACGGTAAAGCCGCCGTCCATGAATCGGACATCCTTAAGCTTACCGTTTGATCCTCAAGCGAGCGAGCGTGATGATTCCATCTTCGTTACGCCATATACTTCGTGCGTGCATTCATTACTTTGCCGATGTAGGCCTGGGTCTCTTTCGGGAGGACATGAAGCATGGACATGAGCTCCTCGTCGCTCGAAACCCCAAGCCCCGCAATTCGGGTTGGACCCGCATTGTAGGCGGCCAGCACCATCGCCAGCTCCCCGCCGAAACGCTGAAGCAGATTGGCCAAATACTTCGTGCCGCCCTCAATATTTTGCGCCGGGTCGAACGGATTGCTTACACCAAGGCCCCGTGCGGTACCGTCCATAAGCTGCATCAATCCTTTGGCGCCGGCCGATGAAACCGCATCGGGATTGAAGGAGGACTCCGCGTCAATCACGGCTTTGATCAATGAGACCGGTACACCATAGCGTTCCCCTGCCGCGGCGATTAAATCCTCAAAGCTTGTCTTGACGGTAGATCCCGTATCCTCGATTGAATAATCCTGAGTCCCAATATCCGCGTGCGTTTCGCTGACAGGCCCGAGCTGCTGCCACAGCAAACCGTCCTCCCAAGTCACGCCGGGCGGCAGCGCGCTTATCGTTCGGCCTTGCGGCACGGTTGTCGGCTCCTCCGTCAACAGCTGGCTCAGCACATCGCTAAACCCTGACACGGCCTCCCCCGAGCCGGTGTGCATCCGCTGCACATTGGTCGCGCTCTGCGACCAGAGAATCGGATCAATTTGCATGGTTCTAACTCACTTTCCTCCGTAAAATTCAATGTTCTGGTCCTATTCTACCATGGCTTTGGAACAATCTGCTAGGCCTATTCGACAAAAAAAGACGAATCCCCTTGTTTCCCGGATGGATTCGCCCAGTGTTGCTCCTGTTTAAGCGGCCTAAGATTTATCTGGCGAACGGAATCAGAATAAAATAACTGATCGTTGCCAGAATGCCAAGACCGATCGACCATGCGCCGGTCGTTCTGCTTCCTTTATTGTAAGCGTAGTAACCGACTACAGCCGCAATCGGCCCCAAAATAACAGACCACATGAACAAGGAAAGGATGCCGATCCCGAGCCCGACATATCCGGCGGTCCGGCCGGCAGTCGCCTCCCTGCCGGCATCATCGGTGCGCTTGACGGTAACGTCGCTTGGAGGGGCAACCTCAGCCGCATATTCCTCCCGGTGATCCTTGCGCGGAAAATCTACGCGGCTTCGTTTTCCATTGACCACTTTCATCTTGTTTCGTCCCTGTTTCTTATCCAAAGCATACACCTCCTGATTGAATAATCTTAAAGAGCGGACAGCTGCCAAATTTTAAGGATGAGACCATAGATCATTCCTGCGGTAGTCCCGAAGCATTATGCCCGAGGCTTGAAGGTCAAGCAGCAGGTTTCGGAGGATTTGTCCGCAACATCCTGGTGGTCATTCGTATACGCCTCTGCCCCGTATTCCTCATTCAGCTTCATGTGAGCATGGCGGTCAATTTCGATCATGATCATTTCGGCTTTGCACACGTTTTGTTCTCCCCAATAATGACAATTGCTTACACTGCATTTCACTAATGGTTTGGCTTCGTTGGCCATTTAGCATCACCTCGTCAACATTTTTTCCTGAGTTCAGCGGCGGTATGCACCGTTACGACTGTCAGTTGGTGTCAGGACGAAGGCGCCTCGGCTTTCGTCAAGGTATTCATTTCATCGCGAATTTACCCGCGGACGAAATCCAAAATTACGAAGCAAGATCAGCATCAATGCTTGATCTGAAGGGTCAAAAAAAGAGCCGTCCCCCGCTGTAGAAAAACTACATAGGGGCAGCTCTTTGTCAGGTTAAGGATGCTTCATCAACCAAGGAATGGCGTTCAGGCTTGCAGCATCTTATGTTTAGGCGTGGCTCTTCTCGGAATGCATCCGGCGCTCCGTCAAATAATCACTCTCGTAATAAGCCAGATCGTCACGGAGCTCTTCGTAGATCTTCGTAATGTTCATAATAACGTCGCGTGCCGGGCGCACCGGCTTCTTCCGGAAACGAATCGCGTCCTGACCGGTGTAGGCATAACGGCCGTCTTCGGAGTAGCTTTCGTTGACCGGATAAAAAAAGCTGTTTACGCAGCGGTGGTACACATTATACAAAGCCTTCTCGGCAAAATCGGCATCAAAATTAGGGCGACGCTGCACAACGCCAAGCTTCTCATACGAAACTTCTGAAAATACGAGCAGATGACGAACATCGGACAGAAATCCCTTATAAAAATGTACGGTCTCTTCATCGCGTTCCTCGACCAGCTGCGGTAAAGCATACTCGTTCAAAAACGCTTCCATAATCGAAATAGCAGATTTCAACTTGTCTCTGGACTCCGAACATAATTTCTGAAGATTGTCTGCTGGCATTACGATAGATCCCCCTTAATGGTGTGACCGCCAGGCTAATAACCTTGGACGCTAACGGTCGTACTAATATGTACTATCCTAACACAAATTTGGAGAGAGCGAAATCCCTTCTGAATGCACTTACAAGGATATTTATGGTGCGCCCCTTTGCGCAAGTTCTTCCACTTTTCACAAGCCCCTCACCGCGAATAAAATAGGTGCCCATTTCCCACGCTAACCATATCAAATCCGTCTTAGGCGGTGAGGAGGAATACATGTGAAATCACGTCAACTGTGGACTTGGATCGCTGCAGGGTCGGTTCTGGGAGTGCTTCTGGTGCTCCTGTTCATTCCAGGCTCCAAGGAGCCCGGCCAGACCGCACAGCCCCCGCAGCCGCTGAAGCCTCAGGGCGAGCATAAAGCGAAGCATATGACCCTGCTCAGCGATATCGAATCAACCGACCGATTGAACCGGGTTGATGCGAAGGGGCATTTGCGGGCGATGCTGAACAACGATAAACTGCGCAACGCCGGGCAAGTGAAATCCTATGCCCTCAAGGAGCAAAAATCCCATCAGCATTTCGAGCAGGTTAGATGGTATCAGCTCCGGAACAACCAAAGCACGGAAATTAACGGAAAGCTGCCGCCTATGAGTAAAAAGGATAAAGCTTTGATCGCCCACCATTTCCAGATGGCGCTGCAGAAGCTAAAGCAGGGTAAGCCTTACGATTCCCCGAAATTCTACGCGGCCGGGAAGCCTTACTTCGTTGTGGCCGAGCCCTCCAAGGACGGCAAGCATGGCGCCGCTGCCCTGGTGAATCAAGCGGTGCTGCATGAGGTGTCCAACCACCAAAAGCGAAATCTTCGCATGATTCCCTATCCGAAGGAGGGGAAATTCAAGGTCGAATCGATTCACGCGGATACGTTATCGGACATTACCGTCAAGACTGGGCATGACAACGAAAAGGCCAGCCATTATTACGAGAACGAAATCGTGGTGTCGTTTAAGTCTGAACCGACAAAGGAGGACCTCAGCCGCATCGAGCGTGATATCTCTGCCGAATCCTCCCGCAAACTTGGCTATGCCTATGTATTTCGTTCCAAACAGATGGACTACAACAGACTCCGTAGCTATTTCGAAAGACGGTGGAGAATTAACTACACCGAGCCCCACTATATTTATTTAACCAATGACCGGCAGGCTAAATCCGGCGCAGCCTCGGAGTCCATGCCCGAAGGTCCCGACGGTCAGGTTAACATCCCGAATGATCTGCTCTTCTCTGAGTATCAGTGGAATCTGCCGGTCATCGAGACGAACCGCGGCTGGGATATATCCAAAGGGAGCGAGGATGTGATCATCGCGGTGATCGACACCGGCGTAGATCTGGCCCATACCGATCTGGACGGACAGCTGGTCGAAGGCTACAACATCGTGGACAAGGAGGCGAAGCCTCAGGACGATGTCGGTCACGGAACGCATGTAGCCGGTATTATCGCCGCACTTGTCAACAACGGCGAGGGCGTTGCCGGCGTCAGCTGGTACAATAAGATCATGCCGGTCAAAGCACTTGACGGCACAGGTTCAGGTACAACCTATGCCGTCGCCGAAGGCATTATATGGGCAACCGACCACGGGGCCAAGGTCATTAATATGAGCCTCGGCAATTATGCCGATTCGCAATTTCTGCACGATGCTGTAAAATACGCCTATGATCGTGACGTTGTGCTTGTAGCCGCCTCCGGCAACGACAATACCGAGCGTCCAGGCTACCCGGCCGCTTATCCGGAGGTGCTGGCCGTTGCTGCCATCGATGCAGACCAAAAGCGTGCCGAATATTCGAACTACGGCGATTACATCGACGTATCGGCTCCCGGCACGAATATCGCCAGCACCTTTCCGGGCAATCAGTACGCCGCGCTCTCGGGAACTTCGATGGCCAGTCCGCATGCGGCTGCCATGGCGGGCCTAATCCGTTCCCTGAACCCCGAGCTGACCAACCAGGAGGTCATGGACCTCATGATCAACCATGCCGTTGATCTGGGGGATAAAGGAAAGGACAAATATTACGGTCATGGCCAGATCGATATTTTCCAATCGCTAAAGGCAGCCGGCAATTCCGAGGTCCCGCTCCAAATGTGGCCGAGCCAGGCGCTCCGCCATCTCGAAGACGAGCTTCGGAAGCTCGGCGGAACGAAGAAATAAGCTGTCTGCACCTGATATAAAGGACCCGCAGGGGTTGGTCGAAGCGTCTGTTAGCGGCCATTCCTTGCGGGTCAATTTCTTATATACGGCAGGTGAACTGCTCAGTCAGTAGTTAGACAGCTCTCCAAGGCGCGGGATGAGGTTATCTCTTGCGGCGAGAGCGGGCGCGTTCGGAGCGCTTCTTGGACGACTTGCCGGAAACGGCAACGTTTCTGACACCGGCACCGCCGCCGTAAACGCCGTCCTCAACTTCCTGCGAATACGTATAAATATGCTTCTCGACAGGGCAGCAATGAATTTTGTCCACCACTTTAATCGGATGGATGACAGGGACAATTTGCGGAACATAATGATCTCTTACGATGACGATCGGGTCGCATACGATTGGCGAAACTTCAGGACATGGTCCATGGTGATGACATGACATAATTTTTCGCATCTCCTTTCCGTTGATGATTATAGCTTATTAACAGAAGGACATTATGGTATGGACGACTGTCCTTTACAGGCAAATGTTATCGAAAAAAATATCCCGAACATGAAAAAACGCGCATGCTCTCTGCGTCCCGAAGGGAAGCGAAAGATTATGCGCGTTTATACGGTTGGTTTACATATGAAAATAACGGTTGTTCAGTTTGGAAAGTTTTCCGTAAGCCGGGTTCTGTGCTCTTCGTGGTCATCTCGGGAACTACCCTGCCACTATAAGCGACAATCATCTATCTAGGCCGATTATTACTAAACGGCTCAAGCGACCAACCCAGACGCGCCTCGGGCAAAGGCTGTCTCCTCAAGGGAGACTCGCGTCCCATTAGGTCTTGCTCCAGGTGGGGTTTACCAGGAACGAAGTCACCAGCGTTCCTCGGGGTCTCTTACACCTCGGTTCCACCCTTGCCTGTGCTGTGAATCCACAGCCATCGGCGGTCCATTTCTGTGGCACTATCCTTCAGCTCGCGCTGACTGGACGTTATCCAGCACCCTGCCCTATGGAGCCCGGACTTTCCTCTCGCGGCTTTTCGCCGCCAGCGATTGTCTGTCAAACTTTCCGGACAACATTACATATTATATCTTGATTTATGTCCATGCACAACCCTTAAAACATTAGCAGTCGATGATGAAATTACCAGAGCAGCCGTCATGATCATGCCTAAATATCAGCCGCCCGCCTTGTGCCATCTCCTACCTTGATAACGGCCGATAAACCTAAGCTTACATAAATTGAAACGGCTCCGTGTTGACCGACGAAGCGACGACCTTGGTATCATACTTGTTCTCCTGCAGCTTCTGCTGCATCCATTCGGCGACCTTGCCCTTCATGATTTTCTCGGCATTATGTCCTGGATCAATTAGGGTTAGGCCGGCGGCAAGCGCGTCCTGTGCCGTATGGTAATCAATGTCCCCCGTTACGAGCACATCGGCGCCCCGGAACAACGCCTGGGGATAGAAGCGCCCCCCGGAGCCTCCGATGACCGCCGCCTTGCGGAGCGTCCGGTTCAGATCGCCCACGACCCGGACGTTCGGAACGTCCAGCTTCTCCTTGACGACTTCAGCCATCTCCGCCAGCGTCAGCGGCTCCTTCAGCTTGCCGACCCGTCCGAGTCCCAGCGACCGTCCCTTAAGATCCATGGAATACAGATCGTAGGCAACTTCCTCGTACGGATGGGCCTTAAGCATCGCCTGGATGACTTTGTTCCGGATCGTATGCGGCACGATCGTCTCGATCCGCACTTCCTCGGCCCGTTCCATCTTGCCGGCTTTGCCTTGATACGGGTTGCTTCCTTCTCTCGGGATAAACGTACCGAATCCTTCAATGTTAAAGCTACAATGGCTGTAGTTTCCGATCCAGCCCGCACCGGCGTCCAGCACGGCGTTCAGCACTTCCTCGTGATGGCTCTTCGGCACGAATACTACCAGCTTGGACAGCTGCTCATTATGCAGATCATGAATCGGCGAAGTATTCTCGATTCCGAGCGCTTCGGCCATCCAGTCGTTCATCCCACCTTCGGTTACGTCAAGATTCGTATGGCTGACGTAGACGGCAATATCATGCTTGATCAGCTTCTCGTACACCTTGCCCATCGGCGTGTCGGTCTGAAGCTGCTTCAGCGGCCGGTAGATAATGGCGTGATGGGCAATAATCAAATCGGCTCCAAGGCGAATCGCCTCGTCAACCACTTCATCATTGACATCCAGCGCAACCAGCACTGTACGGATTTCCTTCTGAAGGGTACCGAGCTGAAGTCCGATCCGGTCCTCCGGCTCAGCCACATGCTTCGGAGCAAGCTGCTCCATATATTGTATTACGGTTTGTCCTTTGGCAAGCATGCCAGCACCTCCTCGATAAACTCGATATCCGCCCGAATCTCCGCCGCCTTGCCTTTAGCCGTATCCTGATCCGAGCGCGACAGCGACTTCAGAATTTGATTCATCTTCCCGATCTCCGATTTCCATTTATCATGGAACACGGTGCCTGCATCCCGGATTAACCACGGCCCCATGCGCAGCAGCCATTCGGCGGATAGGGATACCTTTCCGGCAATGGCCCGCTGCGAGTATATTTCCTCATTCGTCACGGGGCCCCCTGGTCGCTCGGGCTCGGCCACAAGCACCTCATAAATCTTTCCGTCTTCCTCCAGAATAAACTCGTCGATCAGCACCCACTCATGGGCAAGCAGCCATTTGCGCAAAATATCCTCACCGACGTTCGGCTGCAATACGAGCCGGCGCACCCCTTCAAGCTTGCCGATGCCCCGATCCAGAATCGCAGCGATTAGACTCCCGCCCATGCCTGCAATCGTAATGACATCCGCTTCGCCTGCGGACAGAACTTCAAGACCGTCTCCTCTCCGGACCTGAATGCAGTCCTCCATCCCGGATTCCTTCACCTGCTTTGCGGCAGCCTCGAACGGGCCCTGATTCACTTCGCCTGCAATCGCTTGGACGGCTGCGCCGCATTCTACGGCTGCAACCGGCAGCAGCGCATGGTCAGACCCTATATCGGCCAGCCGGCTGCCTTGGGGGATTTGGTCCAGGATTAGCTGTAACCTTTTTGATAATTTCACGATGACACTCCTACATCCATTATAGTTGCATGCGACACTACATTTTAACGTAACAGACCGCATGATAAACTGCAAATCCACTCTGGATATTGGGACCATCCATTCATTCCATCGCCATTTGGAAGTGATGCTATTCTCAGGTTTAGGGCTCGTCCATCATTTGCATTGATCTTGGAAAAGAGATAAAATAAAGACCGATACAACAAATACAGGCAGAAATTCCAGAACCAAGGAAAACAAGCCTTCCGGCGGCAGACCGCATTGCGATGGAACTCTAATATCCAATTGCCCAGAGCTTGTAAGCAGCGTACCTTCATCTCAGAAAAAAAAGACCTTGCTGCCGGAAAATGCAGAAGGTCCCTTGATCACTCTATTCGAGAAAATCCTTCAGCCGCTTGCTGCGGCTCGGATGACGAAGCTTCCGAAGCGCCTTGGCCTCAATCTGCCGGATCCGTTCACGCGTAACGCCGAACACTTTGCCTACTTCTTCAAGCGTTCTTGTGCGCCCGTCGTCAAGGCCGAACCGGAGACGAAGCACGTTCTCTTCCCGCTCCGTCAGCGTATCGAGCACGTCTTCAAGCTGTTCCTTAAGAAGCTCGTATGCTGCGGCATCAGCTGGAGCGAGAGCCTCCTGATCCTCGATAAAATCGCCGAGATGGGAATCGTCCTCTTCGCCGATCGGCGTTTCCAAGGACACCGGTTCCTGGGCGATCTTCATAATTTCCCGAACCTTCTCCACGCTAAGCTCCATCTCTGCCGCGATTTCTTCCGGCGATGGCTCGCGACCCAGCTCCTGCAGCAGCTGTCTGGATACACGGATCAGCTTATTGATCGTCTCAACCATATGCACCGGAATCCGGATCGTACGGGCTTGGTCGGCAATCGCGCGCGTAATGGCCTGCCGGATCCACCATGTGGCATACGTACTGAATTTAAAGCCTTTTTTGTAATCGAACTTCTCCACCGCTTTAATAAGGCCCATATTGCCTTCCTGGATCAGATCCAAGAACAGCATGCCGCGACCGACATACCGCTTCGCGATGCTGACAACCAGCCGCAGATTCGCCTCGGCCAGACGGCGCTTGGCCTCCTCATCCCCTTGCTCGATCCGGTTCGCAAGCTCAATCTCGTCGTCCGCGGACAAGAGCGGTACACGTCCGATTTCTTTCAAATACATTCTCACCGGATCGTTGATTTTGATGCCCGGCGGCAGCGACAAATCGTCATCGAAGCCGAAATCCTCATTGTCATGGGATTCGTGATCTTCCGATGCCCGGTGGCTGACCTCATCGTCGCTTTCGTTCACCACATCGATGCCGAGGTCGGCAAGCTGCTCGTAGAACTCCTCCATCTGCTCCGTATCCTGATCGAATGGCGACAGTTTCTCCATAATATCTTTATAGCTTAATACGGATCTCTTTTTACCCTGCTCAATCAATTGATCTTTGACTTGATCCAGCGTAAATTCCGTTTCTAGTTCAGTATGCTGATCATTCGCCATTTTTCGACTCCCTCCTCCCTAGAAGCAGCAATGTGCGGACATCATTGTCTTTCTAGGGCGATAATCTCACTTGCAATTTGTGCGGCCCGCAAAAAATCTCCCGAGCGCTCTGCTTTCATCATTTCTTCCTTCTTCTGCTCGATCTCTCGCTGCTGCGGATATTTCAGTACCTCCCGGATGCAGTCGTCAAGCACTTGAACATTCCACTCCGCGGGTGCCTCCATCATCATAATGGAGCTGACGGTCTTTTCCAGACGATCATCATGGAGAGATGACATGAAACGGCTAATATCCGGAGATTTGCCTTGTGCATAATAAGCATATAGATAAACAGCTATCGCCGCATGATCTTCGATATTAAACGCTTCTCCCAGCCGTTCGCCTACGTATCGCGCGGCTTCCGCATCCTGCAGCATCAGCGACAGCAGCCGCCGTTCAGCCGCATGATAGGCAGGCAGCAGCGCCGGGGCGGGCTGACGCCCGTTAATATGCCTACCATTATTCCACCTTTTTTCCTTATTATCCCCATCGCCCCTCTTTTTTTGCATGGACTGCCTGAGCAAATTGCAATCCTGCTTAAGGCTCTCGTAGGAAAGGTTCAGCTCCGAGGATAATTCCCTCAAATATACTTCCCGCTCGGTTGAGGAATGAAGTGCGGCGATAATCGGCAGCGCTTCTTTCGTATACGCGATCTTGCCATCTTCTTCTAGCAGTATATGGTTTTTCTTCAGATATATAAGTTTAAATTTTGTGGTTGAAACAGCTGTTTCCACTACATGCCTGAATCGCTCGGCACCGAATTTGCGGATGTATTCATCCGGATCCAGGCCTTCGCTGACAAGCGCAATCTTCACCCGAAGTCCGGCGCCCTCCAGCATCGGGATGACCTTCATCGCGGCTGCCATACCGGCCCTGTCGCCGTCATAGATGACAACAACCTCTTCGGCCATGGATTTCATAATCGCTACTTGATTTTCCGTAAGGGACGTGCCCATCGTTGCCACGCCGTTCTGAAGTCCAGCCTCCCAAGACGAGATCACATCACCGTAACCTTCGAATAATAGGATCTGACGCAATTTGCGTATGGATGTCTTCGCCTGGTGCAGGTTGTACAACGTACGGCTTTTGTTAAACAAAAGAGTTTCCGGGGAATTCAAGTACTTCGGCTGACCATCCCCGAGGATCCTTCCGGCGAACGCAATCACTTTGCCGCTGCGGTCATGGATCGGAAACATGATACGTCCCCGAAACCGGTCGAGATAGCCTTCCTGTTCATGTCTTGCGGACAACAAACCGCCCTTCTCCATCTCTTTCAGGTCAAATGACCGCTTGGTAAGAAATTGAACCAGCGTATCCCAGCGATCCGGCGCATAGCCGATCTGAAACTGATCGATCATCTTGTCGCTCATGCCGCGGGACCGTAAGTACTTCATCGCCTCGGTGCCATGCTCCGTATTCTTCAGCAGAAAATGATACAGCTTGGCGCTCAGCTCATAAGCTTCAAGTAAACGTTCTTTCTCCGGATTGCGAGGAATTACGGGAACCCCTTGACCTTCCGGTAACGAGATATCGTTCTCTTCGGCCATGGTTCTTACGGCTTCGGGGAAGGAAAATCCTTCGATTTCCATTCTGAATTTAATGGCGTTACCGCCCTTGCCGCAGCCATAGCAGTAGAAGATTTGGCGTTCCGGTGTAACCGTAAAGGATGGGGTCTTTTCCGAATGAAAAGGGCACAGGCCCTTTAAATACTTCCCCTGTTTCGTAAGATGCACGTATTTGCTGACCGTATCCACGATATCGCTTTTGGCCAGCACCGCCTCAATGACATCATCCGGAATATTGCCTTGTCCGGTACTCATCCAAACCACCTTCATCTCATTTGGCACGTAAATAGTATTCGCTACGGGTGGACATTCTCCTGCAATTCAAGCAAAAGTTTTGTCAGTTTATGTTGAAAAAAAACCCGGTCTTCGTCAAGCAGCTTTTTCGGTCCTTTGCCGTACTTCCCCTGCCTTCTTGCTTTGGCTTGATGGTGGCGCGAATCCAGCATGAAATCGATATCGGAATTGCGGAATATCCGGCCGCGGAACGAGATGACATAGCAGGATTTCGCTAACGCCAGCGCAGCCAAACCATAGTCCTGGGTGACCACGATATCCCCTTTCGATATATGGTTCGCAATATAGAGATCAGCGCTTTGGTCGCTCCGGTCCACTTGAATCGTCACGACGCCTTCCTCGGCCTGCTGCATATGATCATAGGAAGAAACGAGCAGCACCGGCACATGGAATGTACGGGCAGTTTCTGCGATTTCCTTCTTGACGGGACAGGCGTCGCCGTCAACCACGATCCGGCAGGAGGAACCTTCAATCATTGATATCACCGGCTTTTCCTGTACTCTTGGAACCATCCTGTGCTGTTTACTATTATATACGTCTTGAACCGATTAAAATCCTGCTTCCCAAAAAACAATGAGCTGCAGTCTGCCTTACTGTACGGCCATTGATTCTTACTCACAGCGAAAGCGCCATCCTGTGCCTTGACACGGGCTGTCGCTTTCGCTGAACAAACCATTATAACATTTGCAAAATCATCATGTCACTACGCTTACCACACTAATTTTGAAAAATCGGCGTACCGCTTCAAATCCCCATCGATGCCGGAGAGCAGTGCAAGGCGGTTAGCCCGCACCGATTCGTCCTCGGCCATGACCATGACGGAGTCAAAGAAGCCGGTAATCGGCGCCTTCAGTCCACTGAGCAAGGACAATGCGCGTTCGCCGTCCGCAGCATCCAGTGCCGCTTCGTAATCGCTCCGGATCGCCTGCCAGGCTTCATAAAGCTCGCCTTCCGCAGACTCCGTGAACAGCTCCCGGTTCACCGCAGCTTTCCCTGCCTTGGCCGCAAGGTTGCTGACGCGGTTCAAGGATTCCACCGTCGTCTTGAAGTCCTCGGCGGACTCAACCGCATGCATCAGCGCCTGTCCCCGGTTCACAACGGATACCACGGAATCGAAGCCGGCCGAAATCACCGCATCGACAACGTCATACCGCTGGTTCTCGGACAGCAGCTTCTTCACGCGAAGTCCGAAGAATTCCTGGAGATCCTTCCGGATTTCACCGGCGGACCGTTTGAGCGCCCGGATGTTCTCATGAACGTCCAGCGCAATGCCGAACACGTCGGACAAGGTAATCGGAAGCTTGTGCTCCAGAATGATCTGCACGATGCCTTGCGCCTGGCGGCGCAGTGCGTATGGATCCTGGGAGCCGGTCGGAATGATGCCGATGGAGAAGCAGCCGGTAATCGTGTCGATTTTGTCCGCTATGCTTATGATGGAGCCGACCTGCGTCGAAGGAACGGCATCGCCGGCAAAGCGCGGCTGGTAATGCTCGAATACCGCTTTGGCCACCTCTTCCTTCTCTCCCGCTTTACGCGCGTAATCCTCGCCCATAACCCCCTGAAGCTCAGGGAATTCATACACCATTTGGGTTACAAGATCGAATTTGCAGATATCGGCGGCGCGGCTGACGGAATCCGCTGCATCAGCGGCGATTCCAAGCTTGACGGCCAGCTGATCGGAAATGCGGCGGATGCGGCGCACCTTGTCCCCGATCGTTCCGAGCTCCTCATGGAAGACGATGCTTTCGAGCTTGGACAGCGCGTCCTTGATCTGGAGCTTCTGATCTTCTTCATAGAAAAACTTCGCATCCGACAAGCGTGCCCGCAGCACCTTTTCATTCCCTTTGGCAATAACATCAAGCGAACGGGAATCGCCGTTGCGCACCGTCACGAAATAAGGAAGCAGCTGCCCCTTGTCGTCCAAAACCGGGAAGTAGCGCTGATGCTCGCGCATCGAGGTGATCAGCACATCCTGCGGGATATGAAGGAACGAGGAATCGAAGGTTCCGTAGAGCACGGTAGGCGTCTCAACAAGGAACAATACCTCTTCCAGCAGATCATCCTTGATTGCGATATTCCAGCCCTTCTCTTTGGCGAGTGCCTGAATTTGCGAAACGATCATTTCTTGACGCTCATTCACGTCCACGATGACATGCTGTTCGCGAAGGATATCCCGATATGCCGACGCTTCCGGAATAACGGCATCAGATCCCAGGAAGCGGTGCCCTCTCGTGACATTGCCCGCCTGCACGCCGGCAACCTCAAGCGTGATCGTCTCGCTGCCCAGCAGCGCAACGATCCATTTGATCGGACGTACGAACTTGAACTCATGCGCACCCCAGCGCATATTTTTCGGGAACGTCATCGCTGTCAGTATGCCGTGAAGCCCCTCGGACAGAATCGACTGGGTATCGACGCCGACGCTGCTCTTGGTGACGTAGATATACTCGACGCCTCCAAGCTCCTTAAAGGTGAAGCTCTCCGGATCGACGCCTTGGCTTCGGGCGAAGCCGAGCGCCGCCTTGCTCCACTGACCGTTCTCGTCCAGCGCGATCTTCCGCGAAGGTCCTTTAACCTCCTCGCTGACATCCTCCTGCTTATCCGCAACATCCTTGACCCATACGGCAAGGCGACGCGGCGTTGCATAGGCGGTTACTTCCCCGTGCCCGATTCTGGATGCTTCCAGCCATTTCACGAGGCGGTCCTCCAGCTGTTCCATCGCTGCACGCAGAAATCTTGCCGGGACTTCCTCCAGCCCGATCTCAAACAATAAATCCTTAGGCATGTTCTGCGCCCCCTTTCTTAATCAACGGGAAGCCAAGCTTCTCGCGTTCCTCCAAATACGTAGCCGCCACCTGGCGCGCGAGATTGCGCACGCGCATGATGTAGCCTGTTCTCTCGGTCACGCTGATCGCTCCTCTGGCGTCAAGAAGGTTAAACGTATGGGAGCACTTCAGCACATAGTCGTACGCCGGGAAGACCAGATGTTGATTCATCGCCTTGTTGGCTTCCTCTTCATACATGTTGAACAGCGTAAACAGCATCTTCACATCCGACACTTCAAACGTGTACTTGGAATGCTCAAATTCCGGCTGATGGAACACGTCGCCATACGTAATGCCGTCCACCCATTCGAGGTCGAATACATTCTCTTTATCTTGAATATACGACGCAAGCCGCTCCATGCCGTAGGTAATCTCAACCGCAACGGGATTGGCATCGATGCCCCCGACCTGCTGGAAATACGTAAACTGCGTAATTTCCATGCCGTCGAGCCACACTTCCCATCCGAGGCCCCAGGCGCCAAGGGTCGGAGCTTCCCAGTTATCTTCGACAAAGCGGATGTCGTGATCGAGCGGGTCAATGCCAAGACGCTTCAGGCTCTCCAGATACAGCTCCTGGATATTGTCCGGGGAAGGCTTCAGAATGACCTGAAACTGATGGTGCTGGTACAACCGGTTCGGGTTTTCCCCGTAACGGCCGTCTGCCGGACGACGGGAAGGCTCAACGTAAGCGACATTCCACGGCTCCGGACCGATCGAGCGCAAGTAGGTCATCGGGTTCATGGTGCCTGCACCCTTTTCCGTGTCATACGGCTGCACGATGATACAATTCTGTTCTGCCCAGAACTGCTGCAGCGTCAAAATCATCTGTTGGAAATTCATGATTTTTAGCTCCTTTGCTTTCATTTTCATAATAAAACATCCGACAATCCAGTCTGTACAACGCAAAAAAGCTCTCGCCCCATGCCTGATGTACAGACATAGGGACGAGAGCTGTCGCTTCCCGCGGTTCCACCCTACTTGGCCAGCCTTCCCGCAGCTGCCGTGCAGCAGCGCTGTAGCTAAACCCACTTTATCGTTTCAAGAATGCTCCCGGGTGCCATGTTCATGAATGCTTCGTACCGGACTCCCACCGCCGCCGGCTCGCTATAACGAATGGCCATTCATTACTTTCCCGTTCAACGCATGTCAATATGCAATAACTCATAAACTGATAAATATAATACCTTAATCCGAACCTTACGTCAAATGTTGTATTTGTCCATCTGGTCCAGGAAGTTTTGGGATTTGAGCCGGAGGCCCAGCTGCATATCCATTAACGCCCTCATTACCTTCTTGAGCTCGTCCTTCGTCTCCGCCTTAACGTCCACATTACCGAGCCGCCTGAGATCCAGCCTGGCGAACAGGCGCAGCAGCTTCAAGGTCCGGACCGACACGGCCATCGCCGGCGGATCCAAATGCTTGCAATAACGGCATAGAACACCTCCGAGACGCGGGCTGACCAGCATATCCTCGTCATTTCTCGGCTGATTGCACGAAATGCATACCTCCAGCTCCGGTCCATACCCTGCCGCCTGCAGGATTTTCATCTCATAGAGATTGATAATAATCTGAGGATCCTTGTCTTCTTGAAGGGAGGTCAGGCATGCCTTCAGCTGATGGAACCAAAAAGCCCCCGTCTCCTCATCCTGCAGCACCCGATCCAAGAGCTCGCAGGCATAGGAAGCATAGGCGGCTTTGATCAAATCTTCCCGCAGTTCATGATGGGATTCTATAATCTCGCCTGCGTTCAGGGTTCCAAGCCCCGTATTGCGAAAAAACACATACTCCCCATACGTAAAAGGCTGGGTCAGAGCAGCATGCCGGCTCTTGACCTTTTTTGCTCCTCTGACCAGCACCCCTACCTTGCCCGATTCTTTGGTGCAAAGCGTAATGATTTTGTTCCCTTCACCGTAGTCCATGCTGCGGATGACAATTCCTTCCGCCCGATATAGCATGCATTATCCCCCAACCATTCTTGGAACAACCAATAATTACTCGTCCTCTTCATGCTGGGCCGCCTCATCTTCTGCGGATGCAGCTGCAAGAACCCGTTCACCGTCGGTTTCTTTATACAGCAAATAAGCATCGACATCTCCAGTCATCGCAAAATACTTCCACGAAAAATTTCGCATTCGTATTCATCCTTTCTTCGGAAATGACGTCTGCATCTACGAAAATAGGATGTGCGTACCGTGCGGATTTATGAATTGCAATTGTTGGCAGGCTGCCTGAGCAGCAACCGGCGGCACCAATCCCCCAGAAAGCTTCTTTCGGTACGGGTCAATTACTCCCCGCGGTGAAATCCAAGGTCACGAAGAACACGCTCCTGGTTGCGCCAATCTTTTTTTACCTTAACCCATAGCTCCAGGAAAATCTTGGAGCCGAGAAGCCGCTGAATGTCCTGGCGGGCCTGCTTGCCGACTTCCTTGAGCAGGGCGCCCTGCTTCCCGATAATAATGCCCTTCTGTGAATCGCGCTCGACAAAAATGACGGCGGATATATAGACGGTTCCGTTCTCCTCCTTGCGCATATCCTCAATCGTGACGGCGATGGAGTGCGGCACCTCCTCCCGGGTCATGTGCAGGATTTTCTCCCGGATGAGCTCGGCGCAGACAAACTGCTCGGGATGATCCGTCACTTGGTCCTCCGGATAATACTGCGGGCCCGGCGGCAAATATTTCTGGATTTGATCCAGCAGCGTGTCGACGTTGCTGCCAAGCTTGGCCGAAATCGGAACGATCTCCGCAAAGTCATGGAGCTTCCGGTATTCTTCAATAAGCGGCAGCAGCGCCGGCGGCTCGATCTTATCGATCTTGTTCATCACCAGCATGACCGGGGTCTTGATTTTGCTCAGCTGCTCGGCAATAAAGCGGTCGCCTCCGCCAATCCCTTCGGATGCGTCCACCAGAAACAATACGGCTTCCACTTCACCCAGCGTGCCGAGCGCCGTCTGATTCATGTAATCGCCGAGCTTGGATTGACGCTTGTGAATCCCCGGCGTATCCAGAAATACAACCTGGGAGTCCGGCGTTGTGTACACCCCGTGGATTTTATTTCTTGTTGTCTGCGGTTTATCCGACATAATGGCAATCTTCTGACCGATGACCTGATTCATCAGCGTAGATTTCCCTACATTGGGTCTGCCGATGATCGCCACAAAACCTGATTTAAACTGTTTTTTCTGCATACCATTCCTCCAGCTAACGTTACTAACACCTTAAGGCGAATGGGACTATGGCTGCTTCTTTTCGTCCCACACCGAGATACCATCATCAAGGGTCTTGGCCGCAATGGCCGTGGGTGACACGTCAGCTTGCCGGTCCTTCATCCGCCTTAACGTCGCTCATGATAACCTAATTTTCAGTCTGAACTTGTGCGAAGATTATTCCTTGTTCAGATCCCAAGGGCCAAACGCGCCGGGAAGCAGCTCGCTTACCGTCGTTTCGCGAATGTCTCCCTTCATATTCCCCAAAATGACCGTCATATCCGGCTTGCACAGCTCTACCAGCACCTGCCGGCATACCCCGCACGGCGTGCAGGGTCCTTCGGTGTCGGCGACGATCGCAATCGCCTTGAAGCTTCCCGGCTCATGTCCGTCGGCAATCGCGCGGAAGAGTGCGGTTCGTTCGGCGCAGTTGGTCGGCCCGTAGGCAGCATTCTCCACGTTGCAGCCATGGTGTACCTTCCCGCCCGTATCCAAGAGAGCAGCGCCTACACCAAATTTCGAGTAAGGTATGTAAGCCCGTGTGCGCGCCTTAATCGCTTCCTGCATCAATAACCCTGTATCCATACCGAATTCCTCCCTTTCGTCAGCCTGTTATGGACCTAACCCACTGCATGAGCGGTTCCCAAAAAATGAGGATGCCGACAGCCGCAGCATATATCGCAGCAACCAGCGATGCACCCGCAGCCGTATCCTTCGCCACCCGGGCAAGCGGATGCTCCGCCGGGGATACGAGATCAATAACGGCTTCGACCGCCGTATTCACCAGCTCCGCAATGAACACCGCCGCAACGGCGGATATTAGAAACAGCCAGCTGATTTTGTCCAACTGCAGCAAAGCTGCTGCGATGAAGCAACTCACGGCAGCAGCAATGTGAATCTTCATATTTCGTTCACGCTGTACGGCGGTCCATATGCCCGTCATCGCGTAACCAAAAGCTCTAAGCAAAGTAGATCTGTACGGCTTCACTATCTCGTCAGACCCACTTCGGCTAGGACGGCCTCCTGCTTGCCCATCATCTCAGCCTCGCTCGCCTCGTCCTGATGATCATAGCCGAGCAAATGCAGGAAACCATGGACGAATAGAAATCCGATCTCGCGCTCAAGCGAGTGGCCGTACTCTTCACTCTGCAGCTTCGCACGCGGGACCGAGATAATGATGTCCCCCAGCACGTCCGGGACGTTCCCAAGCTCTTCGCCTTCCTCCAGCTCATAAATGATCTCCAGCTCATCATTCGTGACTTCATGCATGGCGAAGGACAATACGTCGGTTGGACGGTCGATCCCGCGATATTCCCGGTTTAATTCGTGGATGGCTTCATCATCGACAAAGGTCAGGTCCACCTCTCCGCCCTCGATCCCTTCGGCCTCACCGGCCTTCTGCAGGATCGTTTCAAGCAAAGCGATGAGCTCCTCCGTAATCTCAAATTGCTCTTGTTCATTATTCCATACAAGCTCAAGGCTCATTCCTTAAACGCTCCTTCTCTGATCCGCTTCAGGCGCGGATGAATCTGCATGCTTGGTCGAATCTCCCGAAGACGCGCTCGAATCAGGCTTCGGCCGCTTGACCTCCTCCGGATACTCGATGCGTGAGTGGAATATCCCCATGACCGTTTCCTTCAAGGTTTTCGCAATGGTATCAAGCTCTTTCATCGTCAGGTCGCAGTCGTTAAACTGATGGTCATCCAATCGACCCTTAATGATCTTCTCGATCATCGATTCAACCTGCTCCACGGTCGGCTTGCGGAGGGAGCGGACCGCCGCCTCCACACTGTCGGCGATGCCGACGATCGCTGCCTCCTTGGACTGGGCTTTCGGACCGTGATACCTGAAATCGTCTTCCGTAAAATCAGGCTCGATCCCCTGCTCCTCAGCCTGTCGGATGGCTTTATGGTAAAAATAATGGAGGAAGGTCGTACCATGATGCTGCTCGGCGATATCCCGAATCGGCTTCGGCAGCTTGTACTCCTTCAGCATTTCAACCCCATCCCTAGCGTGAGCCACAATGATGGACTTGCTGAGCTTCGGCTCGATGGAATCATGCGGGTTCTCCATATTGTTCTGGTTCTCGATGAAGTAGATTGGCCGCTTCGTCTTCCCGATATCATGGTAATAGGATCCCACGCGGCACAGCAAGCCGTTGGCGCCGATCGCTTCGGCAGCGGCCTCCGACAGATTGCCGACCATTACGCTGTGGTGATACGTTCCCGGCGTCTCCGTCAGCAGCTTGCGCAGCAGAGGATGGTTCGGGTTCGATAATTCCACGAGCTTCAAAGCCGACAAGATGCCGAACGTAACCTCGAAGAATGGCATCAGCCCGATCACCAGAACGGCTGTAAGCAGGCCTCCGGCAATCGCAAACCCGATCGCATAGAGCGTTTCCGTCGTCGTCCAGGAATCGTCGTCGATCAGCAGCATGATCAATACGATCAATGCGCCGAACAAGGAGGCCATAATCCCGCCCTTCAGCATGGTGGAGCGCTGGCTCGCACGGTGAATCGAGAAGATGGCCACGCATGACGTCACTGCGGCGAACAGCCCGAACTGGAAGTCGAACATTTCACCCTGGACATTCAGGATGACGCTGGCCATGATGCTGAATATAATGACGCTGAAATAGGCAAGCGACATTTCCAGAAGCAGCGTCACCAGAATCGCACCGATGGCTACAGGAGCCAGGTACCCGACATAAATCCGCGAGTCGCTTTGCAAAATGGATGTCAAGTGCATCGTAATAAGCGTGATCACATAGATCAGCACGAGCATAAGCAGCTGGGAGTTATTGTATTTAAACTTCCCGGCATTCGACTGGCGGATGAACATCAGGATCCCGAGCGATAATAAAACGGACAGCAGCAGCACGCCGAGCTCAGGCCAATAGTTTACATCATCCTTGAGCAAACCATTCTTTCCAAGCAGCTCATACATCTCCGGCGTAATGACCTGCCCTTTCTTAACGAGAATATCTCCTTGCTTAATGAACACAGGCGGCGTATTCTCGCGTTCCTCGACGCGTGCTTCCTTGGTCGCTTCCTCATCCCTGAATTTGTTGGCCGTTATCGTTGCCCGGGCCAGTTCCTGAACGACCTCTCTGGCAACGCGATCATCCAGCGAGCTCGTGCTCACCATTTCCGCAACCCGCGCCCGGGCCGTCTGCGCGTCCACGATTTCGTTCATGGTCAGCTTGGAGACGATATCGCGGGCTACCGGCTTCATCGCATTGATGTCCTCGGCGCTTAATCTAGGTATTTTGATATAAGTTTCCTCCGGGATCCGGTAGGTCTGCTGGTCGATGACGCGCAGCATTTCCTCCAGCAGCTCGTTGGAGTAACCTTCATTGTCCCGATTGGCGGATACGAAATTTTGGACGAACTCGTCAATCCTGCGAGGGATTTCCTCGCGATAGATATTGACCTTCTCCTGGGTCGAGATATCCACATCCTGGTTCAGTCGCTCAATCCGGTCCAGGATCTGCGTCACCAGAACGTCGTTCCTCACATTGAGGTTGGTATAAATCGTCTGAACCCGCTCGGCCGCCTGCTCCTGCGCCTTCAGCGTCGCTTTGCTGTCCTCGATTTGGACGGGAGCGACGATATTCTTCTCGCTTTTCGTATTGACCTGAATGTCATAGCGTTCAGGCACCAGCTTCGATGCTAGACTGATATAAAAGAGCAGCGCAAGCAGCAAAAACAGAATATAGCGTGTTGCCACGCTATATTTCCAACCGCTGTGCCTGCCCCATATGGACTTGTCCGTCGATGGTTCTTTGGAGGCCATATCGACAATCCCCTTTAATCTTGGTTTTCTGCAGCTTGATCATAGGCAACGATGATTTTTTGTACTAAAGAGTGCCGTACAACATCCTGCTCAGCAAAATAAACGAATCCGATTTCCTCAATTCCGCTTAAAATGGCTTTCGCTTCGATCAGCCCGGATTTTTTGCCGCGCGGCAGGTCAATCTGCGTCACATCTCCGGTAATGACCATCTTGGATCCGAAGCCAAGCCGCGTCAGGAACATCTTCATCTGCTCCGGCGTGGTATTCTGCGCTTCGTCTAAAATAATAAACGAGTCATCCAGCGTCCGCCCGCGCATGTAGGCGAGAGGCGCGATTTCGATCAGTCCCCGTTCAAGCGCCTTCGCGACTTGCTCGGGACCCATAACATCATATAATGCATCGTACAGCGGTCTGAGATAAGGGTCTACCTTCTCTTGCAGATCTCCGGGCAGAAAGCCCAAGTTCTCTCCGGCTTCAACCGCCGGTCTCGTAAGGACGATCCGTTTCACAGAGCCTTCTTTAAGTGCAGCAACAGCCAGCACAACCGCCAAGTAGGTCTTCCCCGTCCCCGCAGGACCGATACCGAATACGACATCCCGTTTCTTGATCGTTGTCACGTAATGCTTCTGTCCGATCGTCTTGACGCGAATCGGCTTGCCTCTGTATGTTGACGTAATTTCACCCTTGAACAGATCAAGCAGCTGATCCGCTCGCATATCCTTGGCCAGCTCTACGGCGTACAGAATATCCCGTTCGGTCAAAGTATACCCGTTGCGGATGAGCTCTAGCAGCACTTCGAACAGCTGCTGAAGACGCTCGACGCTGCGGTGTTCTCCGCGGATCGTAATGACGGCTTCCCGCGAATCGATGGTGGCAGGGATTTCCGCTTCGATCAATTTCAGGAAGGCATCTTGCGGTCCGAATAAGGCCAAGCCTTCTGACGCACTTTGTAATAAAATTTGAATGCTGGTCGTTTGCTGTGGCAAATAGTCTCATTCTCCTTGATTGTATACTATGGGAAGTTCTTTCGCGATGGTCTCTTCCACCTCGAAAAGCACTTTCATATAAACTTTACCATTCTCTTTCTTCTCATGCAAAATTTTTTGGCTCACAAATCGGGAATCGGTGCCGTATTTCGCTAAAATATCGCGTCTTGCGCCCTCTATTCCTTCTTTTTTGGCCTCCTCCTCCGTGATCGTATGCTGAACCTCGGTGACCTCCATGATCTTCTCGGTCATCCATCCAAACGGGAGCGCACGTGATCGCCAGGTGAGAGGATCATAATAGGTGAGCATTTCCTGCTGCGAGTAAGGCACCTCCCCGTATCCCCACAGCTGGACGGCACGGTCGCCGAGAACGAGATATGACCGTTTCTTGCCTTCGCCCGTATACACCTTCCTTGTTTTAACGAGCGGAACCTCGATATCGTACTCATGCCAGACCAGTCCTTTAACCTCGCCTTTGGCAACGATCATCTCCGAATTTTCCTCATCGCCTAAAATGCCGGAGATCAGCACGTCGCCTTTCTTCACGCGGCTGTTGATCTGGACCTTGGGCAGCCCTTTTTCCGCGTAGATATAAGTAATGACCGCATCCTGCGTACTGATCAGATGCCTCGGGCTTTGCAAAGGCGGCTTCTTAGGAACGGAGGCCTCAACGACCTGGATCCGGATCCGTGTCCCATTCCGCTCCACGCCGACCCAGGACACGCCGTCGAGTCTGGATGCCAGGCTGCCGGACAGCTTGTCCATCGATTGCAGCTTGAAAATCCATTGATACGGGTAGATTCCTTCCTGCTTGGCGGCATCCAGAATGTCTTCCGTAGCAATGCTCTCATTTCCTTCTACCTCAATGTTCCATACCATGGAGGAGAGGGCGGTCAAAATAGCAAAAAACAATACTATCCCGAGAACGAACGCTTTGCGTTTCCACAAGCGCCTCAGTTTGAAAGGATAGCCGCTGCGCTCCTTGATCCGCGTCCGGCAGCCTGTCCGTTTCAAGAAGGGACGAAGGCCCTTAAAGTCTCTAAGCAGCAGCTTAAACTCCGCAGACTGCGTCCCGGTCGGTATCACATCCCACACCGGGATCCCCGCGTCCACTACGGAATTGATGAATGCTTCCACATGCTCACCGCGCACGGTGAGCGTCAAATAGCCTCGAAGCTGGATCATGGTTGGGATGTTCACGCTTTCTCCTCCGTTCCTATGTATTGAATATGATGGATTGTACCAATAATGGTCACTTCTTGACTTTGAATGGCCTGAATCGCGAGATCCGACCCCGATATCTCCAAGGAGCCCTGTGTTAGGGACAGCACAAGCCGCTTCTCGGAGAAATGCCGAACTCCTCGATGGTTTTCAATATGAAGCTCTTTATTGCCGATCAGGGTCAACCGCGGTAAATCAAACAACAGGTCCTGTGGCAAATCAAGCATTTCTTGGGTCCATTTCTGCAGCTTGCGGCTGATGCGGGACATATGGAGACTTTCCCCCTTCCTGTACTGTACACCATATGCCCCGGAATCCTGATTTATGAAATGTACAGCCAGAAACATGCGAAGATTTGTTCAGATAAGGGGCGGAGCGTATAACCCAATAGAAAAAGAGGCTGTACCAAAGTCGATTGACCTGGTACAGCCTCTTGGTATGTGGTGTAGACCCAGCGGGAATGAACCCTTACTTCCATTCGCTGCGGTCACCAAATGCAGGGCCATTGTTCATAGCCTGCAAACTCTCAAATATGGTCTCTTAACGGCGATAATTTAATGGGCGTCTGGAACGGGGCGGCCCCAAAATTTCGGACCACACGATGCCGTTTCGAGCCTGCTCCGCCATATTCGAATGGCTTCGACGTTCCGGTCCATGGTCCTCTTCGGTGAGCTTAACGACCGTTTCCGGAATATCGACCGTCATCCGGTTTAACTGCGCATGGATCCGGTCCAAATCCGACTCCATCATCGCCATCCGGTGATCCATGCTGTCCGGCTTCCGCTCCATCTCCTGGTAGCTGGGCGATCGGTTCAGCTCCTCATGCTCCAGCGAATACCCGTTTCCGGTGTTCAGCTCCTCTTCATCGTTAAAATCCGAACCGGCACTTTGCTGAACGGGGGCAGGGTGCTCAGCCTGCGGAAAGGGCTGTGGCCTTCCCCCTTGCGTTCTGCGGAGCTCCGGCTGTTGCGGCCCCCGGCCTTGACGATGACCGTCGCCGCCGAACGACGGCATGCGGGGCTGCCCCTTCTCCCCCGCATTCTTGCCACGCCTTCCCAGAGCGGAAATGATGAAGAAGCCTATAACAACTACGATATAAAAATTCTCGATTAACCAGCCCACTATAGGCTCACCTCATCATCATTTGTTATTGTTCGGATTGTCTCCCGGGTTGCCTGTATTATCGCCCATCTTGCCGATCGAGCCTCTCATCTGCGTATCGGCCTCAAGGTTCTTCAGGTTCATGTAATCCATCACCCCGAGCTGGCCGCTGCGAAGCGCTTCAGCCATTGCAAGCGGAACCTGGGATTCGGATTCGACAACCCGCGCTCTCATTTCGACGACGCGAGCCTTCATCTCCTGCTCTTGCGCTACCGCCATCGCACGGCGCTCTTCCGCTTTGGCCTGAGCGATGCGCTTGTCGGCTTCCGCCTGCTCGGTCTGCAGGTAGGCCCCGATGTTCTTGCCTACATCGACGTCGGCGATATCGATCGACAGAATTTCAAACGCCGTTCCGGCATCAAGCCCTTTCGCAAGAACGGTTCTGGAGATCAAATCCGG
Organism: Paenibacillus lactis; assembly: GCF_017873605.1. GTDB lineage: Bacteria > Bacillota > Bacilli > Paenibacillales > Paenibacillaceae > Paenibacillus_AQ > Paenibacillus_AQ lactis. The sequence goes on along the minus strand of NZ_JAGGKI010000012.1, from coordinate 119,591 downwards.
ATTCTCCAGGACGTCCTTATGGGAGTTACTGGAACCTACCGTGGTAACAATCCCTTCACCTACACGGGCAATGATCGTTTCTTCACCAGCACCCCCGACGAGGCGGTCAATATTCGCGCGAACGGTTACCCGGGCTTTTACCTTAACCTCGATGCCGTCTCTTGCTACGGCAGCGACAACCGGCGTCTCGATGACACGCGGATTAACGCTCATCTGCACGGCCTGAAGAACGTCCCGGCCGGCAAGGTCAATCGCTGCGGCCCGTTCAAATTCAAGCGGAATATTCGCCCGCTGTGCAGCGATCAGCGCATTGACGACGCGGTCTACGTTACCGCCTGCCAGATAGTGGCTCTCGAGCTGGTTAATATTCAGTCCCAGCCCTGCCTTTGTCGCCTTGATCAGCGGATTGACGATCCGGCTAGGCGTTACGCGCCGCAGCCGCATGGCCACGAGCGTAATGATTCCGATGCGCACGCCGGAAGCGAGCGCCGAAATCCAGAGCATCAGCGGGAAGAAGCTGAAAAACACGCTAAGTGCGATGATCGCAACGACCGCGATCAGCAAAATTGTCACCAAGGAACCATCCAAATCCATTGTTACTTCACCCTCCATCTTTTGAATAACGAATGTAATCAGGTACTGCTGTTAACCAAGCTTAACTTCACTTCTCTATCCCATACTACACATTTCCTGATGAAGCTTCACCCTTTTTCTTCCTCGACGACAATCCGCGTTCCATCGGTCTTCACCACGCGGACCCGGCTGCCGGATTCAATATACCCTCCGAGCGTGACGACATCCAGCCGTCTTCCTTCCAGCTCCATCGTACCGGCCGGACGGAGTGGCGTTATAGCTGTTCCGATAAGACCTATCAGGCTGTCCCGGTCCTCATTCGGAATATAGCCCTGCTCTTTCGTCAAGCTGTCGTTCAGGATGAACTTTCGCCATATTCCCCGCTCCTTGAACACCAAGGCCACAACCACGATGGCGACTAATGCTGACGCCACCGCGATTCCGAGAGACAACGCGACATGCGAGGTGCTGTACGCAGCCCGGACCACACCGGTTATCAGACTGATCGAGCCGATGATCCCAAGTATGCCGAAGCTCGGAACGAACAGCTCCATCGCCAGCATCAGAATTCCGATAATGAATAAGAGCCAGGTCTCCCAGCCTGCAAAGCCGGCCACGTAGTTCCCGAAGAAATACAGCACGAAGGCGGCGATGCCAAGAATGCCCGGAACACCGAAGCCCGGTACAAGCACCTCAATAATGACGCCCGCAATACCGATGAACAAGAGCAGCGTCATGACGCCGGGATGCGTCAGAAACGTCGCCAGCTTCTCAGAAAAGGTTGGCTCCATCCGGAACACATCCTGGGTGGAAAAGTCCATCCAGGTAATCACTTCCTCTGTGCTGCTAGCGATCGTATCTGCATACCCTGTCTTCAACGCTTCCTCGTTGGTTAACGAGATGATTTCCCCCGGTCCCTTCGTCCGGCCGATCTCCGGCATCTCCACCTGGATGTTGACATCCGCCATCCCCATGGCGATCTCCTTGTTCCGGCCGCCGGCTTCAGCCGCACTGGCCATCGTCGTCTTCCACCAGGACACGAGCTTGGCATCTTCAATCGGGTTGCCGCTGCCGTCCACCATCGCTGCGGCTCCGATCATGGTTCCCGGCGCCATGGCAATCTTGTCGGCGTTAAGGGCGATATAGCTTCCGGCCGAAGCCGCCTCGCCCGTAACGAAGGCTACGATCGGCATATTACTCTCTTTCATCAGCTTGGCGATTTCCCCCGCCTGATCAACAAGTCCGCCCGGCGTATCGATCTCAAGGATAATGAGCCCGGCCTTCATCTTCTCGGCTTCCTTGAAACCGCGTTCCATAAAGCTGGTCAAGCCGCGTTCAATCGGCTGTTTGACCGGTATTACGTATACTGAGCCGGTGTTGGCTCCCGAAGCCGGCTGTGACGGGGACACCCACATCAAGGCGGTTATGAACAAAATAGCGGCAGCGGCCGTCATCGCGATCCTTTGGCGCAGCCCATTCATGATTTTCATCGTATTCCTCCTTTCTCTTCGACTTATACGGACATCCTTCTTCTGTCTTCGACATGAAGGAGAGGATGACCTTCCTGCATAAGCATATGTATCAAGTCACTCTCCTATGGTTATATTTACGGATCAGCCGCGATTTCGTTTCAAGAAAGTATACCCTGACCGCAATATTCCATCACGCTTCGCTCAACAAGCCCGAAAACAAGAAAAAACACCCCCTGAAATCAAGGGGTGTTTCACTTATGTTGTTACAGAAATTGTTGAACAACTTGATTGACAAGCTTTCCGTCCGCACGCCCTTTAACCTTCGGCATGAGAGCGCTCATTACTTTACCCATCTCGGCTTTTGAAGAAGCACCGGTTTCCTGGATGGTCTGCTGTACAATGACTTTAATTTCTTCTTCAGTAAGCTGTTCCGGGAGGTAGGCGCTTAGGAGCTCAATTTCTGCTTTCGCATCGGCGGCAAGATCGTCGCGTCCCGCTTTTTCAAATTCTTGGAGGGCATCTTTTCGCTGTTTGATTTCACGACTTAAAATATCAAGCACTTCGTTGTCATCCAAACTTCTTTTCAAATCTATTTCAAGATTTTTTATCGTCGAACGAACCATCCGAATCGTAGAGAGTTTGAACTTGTCCTTACTCTTCATCGCTTGCTTCATATCTTCGTTCAATCGTTCGCTAAGATTCATGCTAGTTCAGATCCTCCTAAAACTTTCTCTTACGAGCAGCCTCGGACTTTTTCTTGCGCTTTACGCTTGGCTTTTCATAATGCTTGCGTTTCTTCACTTCAGCCAATACGCCATCTTTAGCGATGGAACGCTTGAAGCGACGAAGTGCAGCATCAATTGTCTCGTTTTTGCGAACTTTAGTTTCAGACACCAGTTTTCCCTCCCTCCGACCAGACCGTCCAAGAGCAATAACACGGTTCATCAAACTTCATTATAGGGCAAACGGAAATATGGTGTCAACCTTGACGGCAACTAAAAAAAGTCAGGCAAGCAAAAGCAGCCCCGCCGGCTTAAAATGCCGCGAAGCTGCAGTGTATCGGCTGGTCCAGCCGTTATGTATGCGATGGCGAGATTCCTGTCAACGCACCCAGCCGTTTGCCACCCATCAAATGGTAATGCAGGTGAAACACTGTCTGTTCTCCATTTGGGCCGCAATTGTTGATTAGGCGGTATCCGCTCTCGGCGATGCCGAGCTGGGCGGCAGCCTCTTGCGCAGCGCGGTGCATCTCGCCGATCAGGGCCAAATCCTCCTCCTGAACATCGTTCATCGAGGCGATATGCTTCTTCGGAATGATGAGCACATGGACCGGCGCCTCCGGATTGATATTTTGGAATACCAGCACCTTATCGTTCTCAAGCACCTTGGTGGAAGGGAGATCTCCATTTACGATTTTGCAGAAAATACAATCCATCACATCATTACCCCTTTCATAGAGTCTCATGCTCCCATCATATAAGAAAAGGGGGGATTCGTCCATTATGCCGCCTTTTATGATAAAAAAAGAGAAGCACCCGCCAAGGACGAAAAGTCCGGCATGGCAGGCCAAGCCTCGCAGGGGAAGGGAAGAGCGTGCCCGCTGGAAGGCATTAGCACTGTCAGGTGCTTCTATTGCATGTCGGCTTGACTGTATTATAACAGTGCCATATAGCTGTATCTGTGATCCCCGTCACATTGAAAGAATCCTTCTGCAGCCTGAAATTTACATAGATTCGATTAGGATTTGCGAGCCTTCGCCTGCCTGCTCCGCAGGCCGTACCACCAGCTTACGCGGAAGACGGGCCCGGAGCTCCGGCACGTGGCTGATGATTCCGACGGTCAGTTTATCGGTATGCAGACGCTCCAGTGCTGTAATAACGGTCTCCAGCAGCTCCGGATCAAGCGTGCCGAAGCCTTCGTCCAAGAAGAAGAACTGCAGCGGATACTGCCCTCTCAATTGAATCTGAGCCGATAGAGCCAAGGCCAAGGCCAATGAGGTGAGGAACGTTTCGCCGCCGGACAGCGTCGAGACCGGACGCCGGACGCCGCCGTTGGCATCGTCCCGGATCACAAACCCGCCGCCGGAATCCACCTCGAGCGAGTAACGCTGTTTGGTGAGATACCGCAGCCGCTGGGAGGCCGCCTGGCTGACCTGCATCAGCTGCTCCTCGGCAATATACTCCACAAATGCGTTTCCGCGCAGACAGGACTGGAGCTTCGACAGCCGGTCGCTTTCGCTCTGGAGCTCTGCCCGTTTGGCCTCAAGCTCCATATAGCGGATATGGCGCTTACTAAGATCCTCCAGATCCCGCTCTGCCCTCGCTTTCGCCTGAAGGGCCTCCTCGTCGGCCGAACGGGCAGACGCAAGCTCCGAGCTGCACAGCTGCCAGTCCTCCTCATTGTAGGGGCTCGCTCCAAGCTTCTGCATAACATCGCCGAGCCGGACCGTCCATTCCCGCTGTCCCTCGCGATGCGCTTTGACGGCTCCGGAGATCCGTTCGATTTCTTCGCCAGTCAGACAAGCGTCCCGAACGTCGCCCTCCGTGGCGAACGGCGAAGCGCCAAGCTGCTTCTCCCAAGTCAGCTTCGCTGCCTCATGGTGCTCCTCCGCGGAGCGGGCGGCCTGCCCGGCGATGGCTGCCTCTTTAGCGGCTTGCTGCGCCGCTTCCTCGGTCTTCCGGCGCTGCATTCTGGCCTGCTCGGCGGCTTCTCTGAGCTGCTTCAGCCTGGAGCGGCACTCCTGGATCAGCTCCTCGGCCGAGCGGTCTCCGATCCATACGGACAGCCGCTCTTCTTTCTCCTTCAGCACTTCCGCCTTGCCTTCCCGCTGGGTGTCCGCCAGAATGAGGTTTTTCTCGAGCTCGCGCAGCTTGCCCTCGAGCTCTTGCACGGCCTGCTGCTTCTGCTCCAGAAACGGAACGCTTCGCTCAAGTCCCTCCTTGATCTTCTCGGCTTCGGCATCGCTGGCCTGCATATGCTTGAAGCGGATTTCAGCCTCCTCAAGCGGCAAATCCGGGCGGGTGCCGGACCACGCCTTGACGATTTCGGCGGCTTCAGCTTCCAGTCCGGCAAGCTTATCCCGAAGCTGCCGGACGGACAGGGCTCTGCTGTCCACGGCCGCCCCCTGCTTCGCCAGCTCTTGCCGGCACTGCAGCAGCTGCTGCTGCAGCTTCGAAGCATCGTTACGGCACTGCGCCATCGCAGCCGCTTGTGAATCGGCGGCCTGCTCAAGCCGCTTGGTCTCTTCTGCAAGCTGCATCAAGTCATACGGCGGGCGGGTATCCGGCACGGCGGCTACAGCCGCTTCGAGCATGCTGCTGCCTGCCTCGTCGTGGACGGCCTCCAAAGCGGCCGCCCCGCCCCCTTGACGGGCTGCCGCTTCGGCACCGATTTGCCGGAGCAGCGCCTCGCTCTCGCTCAGCTGCTGCCTTAATTGCATGCGAGTCTCCTGAATTCGATGCATGACATCATTCAGCTGCTCCATCGCCTCATCATCGGAAGCCTCGCCTTCAGCAGGCCGCGCGGCCGGATGGGGATGGTCCTTGCTGCCGCATACGGGACAAGGTTCGCCCTCCCGCAGCTCGGCAGCCAATGAGAGCGACAGCGCATGAAGCTCCCTCTCGCGCCGGGCTCCCTCCATCGACTTGCCCAGCGCGGATGCGGCCGCCGCGATACGCTCTGCCGCTGCGGAAGCTTCAGCGGCGCTGCTCTTTACATGATCAGCGTGGCCTGCCAATCGAGCATGGTGCTGCAGCAGCTCCTGCTCCTGAGACTCTAATTCTGCCAGCTTCAGGCGCAGCTCCTGCTCGGAGCCCTCCTGCTCCTTCAGTTCCTGTCCGGCCTGGGCCTTCAGCTTCTCCACGGCACGCAGCGATTGAAGCTGCTGCATCGCTTCATGCAGCGCCTGCCGGTCCCCAGAGCGCGTCTCAAGCCCCTTCAGCTGCTCCTGAAGCTCATCCCTGCGGCTCCGTCCGCGAAGAAGCAGCTCCTGCTCCTTCTGGAGCTGGGCATTCACTTCCTCCAGCTCCTTCCGGAGCGCTGCCCGAAGCTCGTCCAGCCTCTTCAGCTCTTCGCGCAGGGAATCCCGCTCCCGCTGCAGCAGAACGGCCTGGCCCAGCTGCTCCTCACGCTGCAGCAGCTTCGGTTCTTCAGCCGCAAGCGCGGCCTGGGCCGCTTCATCAGCCTCGGCGGCCTGGGCGGCTGTCTTTTGCATAACGTCCGCCTGGGCCGCTTGCGCTTCGGCCGTACGCCGACGCTGCTCCCACTGTCTGCCGGTCTCGCGCCAGGCCTCAAGCGCAGGAAGCACCGCCGCTGCCGCTCCGGTCAGCTCCAGCTTGCGCTCAAGCAGCCGAATTTCTTCTTCATGCGCCGCAAGCTCATCCAGCTTGCTCTGAAGCCGCTGTCGCTCCAAGTCCAATTCCCGGAGCTTGGACAGCGACTCGTGACGCTCCTGGATCGACTGAAGCCGCCGTCTCGATGCCTCGGCGTGCTTCTTGGCATGCTCCAGGGCCAGCTCTGCCTCCGCAAGCGCCTCCTTGCCTGCACTTCCAAGTCCCTGCTGCTCGGCCTCCACGGATTTCAAAACACCTTCCGTTTCCTTGACCCTTCGACTCAGCTTGATCGCAAGCTGATCGCCGTACCGTTCAAGGTGAAACAGGCGCTGCAGCATTTGTCTGCGCTCGCTTCCCTTCAGCGACAGAAATTCCGCAAACTTGCCTTGAGGCAGAACGACCGCGCGGGTAAAGTCATCCATTTTCAGGCCGATTTTTTCCTCAACGCAGCGCGTGACTTCCGCCAGTTTGTCCGCCATGACCTGTTCGCCGTCTGCGGTGACGTGTATGAACCGGCTGACCGTATTGCTGATCGACAGCTCATTAACCCGCTTAAACCGCCGTTCTACCCGGTAACGCTCCGACCCGGCCGGCGAGCTGAGCTCAAACGTAAAGGACACAAACAAGCTGTCCTCCGAATAATTCATGATGCCCTGCGTGCCGTTGACCGCACGCTCCACCTTGCCGTACATGGCAAGCGTGATGGCATCGAGCAGCGTCGATTTCCCGCTGCCCGTCGGGCCGAATATGCCGAACAGCCCCATTTCGCACAGCGCTTCAAAATTAATCTCCTGCGGGCTGCGGTAGCTCTGCAGACCCGACAGCTTCAACAAAACCGGCTTCATGCGCCGCTCACCTCCGCCGCATCCTGATCTTCCTCTTCGACCAGCTCCAGAAACAGCTGAACCAGTTGATCCTCCGGTTCTGCCCCGCCGGTCTGCCTCTGGTAGAACTTGCGGAACAGATCGGGCAGCGGAATACGCGAGCGCTCGATCTCAAGCTCCAGCGCCTCCATCTCCGGATAGACCGGCCGGATATGTACGATACCGTCCCTGCTTTTGCGCAGACGCTGAATATCCGCAAGCCCCATCGCCTCCGTCAACGTAATTTCCAGATCGATGAAAGCATTGGCGTCCCGGTCCTCATCCAGCCACCGGTACACTTCCTCCAGCCCGCCCTTCGCTTTCCATCTGACTAAAGGCCTGCCGCTCGTAAGGAACACTTCCTCGATGACAGGGCTGCCTCCGGGCGCAACGTCGATCATCGTGACGGACTTCGCCTGCCCGGCTTCCGAGAAGCTGTAGGCCAGCGGTGAGCCGCTGTAGCGGATCACCCCTTCCCCTTTTACAGCCTGGGCCCTGTGAAGATGTCCGAGCGCGGTATAGGACGCTCCCACGGCCAATGCCGACGGATCGACCGTATATGCGCCGCCGACTTGAATCGGACGCTCCGAATCGCATTCCACACCGCCAAGCACATAGATATGGCTCATCGCAAGGTTTACCGTGCCCGGCGTAAACGCATGGGCCAACCGCTTCATGAGCATGCCGACCCGCTCGCTGTATGCGCGGCGCAGCTGATCCTCATCCCCGTCCAAGGCGAGCAGCTCATTGAGCCTCGCTTCCGACGGATAGGGCAGAGCGGCGATTTTGGCGGTTTCCCCTGTTCGTGCAGACACGGTGGTGACAACATCGGAGACGGGCATGCCGATCAGCGTGATCCCCCGGTTCGATACGAGCGGCGTAATCGAAGATACGCGCTCCGGCTGGTCATGATTGCCGGCGATGACGACCATGGGTCGGCCGCCTTCCGTCAATCTCGCCGCCGCATCGTAGAACAGCTGCTCCGCCGCTGCGGGCGGATTGACCGAATCATACACATCGCCGGCCATCAAAATCAGATCGGCCTGTTGATCATCCGCAAGCTGAACCAGCTCCTCCAGAAACCGCTCCTGCTCCGCGAGCCGGCTCCGGCCCTCCAGCGTCTTGCCCAGATGCCAGTCCCCCGTATGCAAAATGCGCATCGCTGCATCTCTCCTCCCCCGATATAAACATTCTTTTTTGGTACCGTCAAAAGGGTTTAAAGCCCTTAAGCAAACCATAAAATCATTGCTTTATAAAATAATAAATAATTCCTTCACCGTGCAAAGCTCGGCTCGATCATACGCAGACCGATACCGCTAGATAAGTCTCGGCGCAGCCCCAGCACCTTCGACATTTTAAAACAAACAATCAGTAATGGCTCAGTATCGCTTTCGTTCGGTCAACCGGTGCATGGACCATGACCATATCCGAAAGGGCTGACGCCGTGTAGACTGAATTTCAGGAAACCGCATAGCCGCCAAAAAGTTTATATCCTAACCGCATGGCCCCCGTCAAAAAAGTACAGCCACTTCTCATGCACAGGCTCGCCCAAAATATCCTCCAGCGCCTTCGCATACAGCTCCAATTGAAAACGGTACTGTTCCGCAAGCGCCTGAAGGCCTCCCCGGTGCTCCAGCACCCGGTCCGTTTTGTAATCAAGCAGCACCAGCCTGCCTTCGCGGCGGAACATGCAGTCGACGACCCCTTGAACCAGCACCGTCTCATCCTGGAGCAGCCGGACATCCGGCCGGTCCGAAGCGCCCTGCGGGGACAGCTCCTCGAGAAAGGCAAGCCCCTGATAAGCATCCGCAGCAGGCAGCGCATAGGAAAACGGCATCTCCCGCCATACCTCCTCGGCTGCCAGCAGCTGCTGCCCCACCTCGCTTTCAAACAAGCGGCTGATATCGGATGGTTCCACGGCTGCAGCCTGCTCAGGAGTAATAATCTTTCGCTGAACCAGATCAGCGATCAGAGCTTCGGATTCGTGAAGCCGTCGGCCGGTCGGTTCTTGCGCTTCCACATCCGCAGCTCCGGCCTCTCTTTCTTGGAAATTGCCAAGAGGCAGATGCTGCATCAATGTATGATAGACCGTCCCGCGTTCGGCAGGGGTCAGCTTTTGCGCCTCCATAAATTTCGGGCGGCGAAGGTTCAAAGTAAAGGCGGCCGATGGATAGCCGTTATGGTCTGAATCCGGCGAATACGCTGAAATGCCCGCAAACAGCCCCTCCTGCGCGCCGCGCCTAACCGCCCGCTCCTCAACCAAGTCGAGCGACGGCTCTTCCTGCATCGCCAGCAGCTTTTTCATCTCCGTGACGGACGTCTTCGCCGAGATACCGCTCACGGCTTCATAAGGGTAGACCCAAGACAGCTTTCGATTAACGGCTTCCCGGCTTTCTGCATCTTTGCCGCCTGAATCTGCATCAGCCTCCTCGATCGGCACCGGCTCAAGCCGCTGCACGGCCTTCATCCGTTCAAAACGCTCCTGTCCGCGATCCCCCTCTTCATCGATCACGATGCCCGGCGGCTCCAGCAATGACTCCGGCGTCTCGACGGCGAAGATCCAATCGGATGGATCCTTCGACAGAGCAGCGCCTTCGCTGTTCACCGGCAAACCTGCAAGCTCGCGAAGCTGGCCTGCGGACGGGTGGCGGATGACCGCCGGACCGATCCAATCCAAGTAGCTCCGGCCTCTAGCCAGCAAGTAGTCGGGCAGCAGGAGCTCCGGATGGCTGTCGGCCTGGGCCCAAGCCCCTGCCCGTTTCGACAAATCCTTCACCGTGCCGACCAGAATCATTTTCTCCTTCGGACGGGTAAGGGCCACATACAGCACCCGCATCTCTTCGGCCAGCAGCTCCAGCTGGGATCGGCGTCGGATCGCCAGATTCGGCAGGGTCGGATAGGTGACCCGCATGTCTTCGTCCACGAATTTCGGACCAAAGCCCAGCTCCTTGTGCATCAGAAAAGGCGCGTTCAAATCCTGCTGATTGAAATTTTTGGACACCCCGGCAACGAACACGACCGGGAACTCCAGTCCCTTGCTCTTATGGATCGTCATCAGCCGTACCGCATTGCCATGACTCTCTGCCGAGCTCGCTGCCCCCAGATCGCAGCCTCGCTCCCGCAGACGGGAGATAAAGGTCAGAAAGCGGAACAATCCCCTCGAGGAGGTATCCTGCTCATACCGAACCGCCCGGTCATACAATGCCGTTAAATTCCCCTGGCGCTGCTTGCCTCCGGGAAGGCCGGAAATCCAGTCCAAATACCCTGTCTCGCTGTATATACGCCAGATGAGGTCGCTTAGCCCGCCCTGACGAGCCTCCTCCCGCCAGCGCTGCAGCCGTCCCATGAACAGGTCCAGCTTAAGGCCGAGCTCCGGAGAAATGTCAGCCACGGCTTCTGGATCAGCGGATGCATTTAGGGCGCTTACCCCGGTCACGAGCTCATGTCCGGCAGCCGCCTCGGCCAGCCCCTCCAGCTCCTCTCCCAGGCTCCATGCGCCGTCCACCAGCCCCGATGCCGGGGATGCCGCTGCGGACGGTGTTCTGCGGACCGCGCAGGCAGCCTTCAGCGCGTCATAATAAGTTCCTTTGGCGCAGAGGCGGACCTGGGCCAGCTCCTCCTCGGTCAATCCGACCAGCGGCGAGCGCAGCACGGAAGCGAGCGGGATGTCCTGCCTGGGGTTATCGATGACCGCAAGCAGCGAGAGCATGATCTCGACTTCCGTTGCCTGAAAATATCCTTTATTCTGCTCTCCGACGGCGGGAATGCCCGCCAGGCGGAGCTCTTCCATCATTAAAGGCGCCCAGATCATGGCCGAGCGAAGCAGGATGACCATATCGCCATACTCCACCGGACGCATCGATTTGAGCGATTTATCATAAATCATGAGCGGCTTGCCGGTTTCCCCGATCATCTGGCGGATTCTGCCGATGATCGCCCTTGCTTCAAGCTGGGCCGTCTCCATCTCGGCGGCCTCAAGCTCAAGACCTGCGCTTTCGTCGTCATCAGCCGACTCCCCGCTCTCCGGATCGGCGCTGCTTCCGCTTCGGTCAATCAGCAGCAGCTCCGGTTTATAAGGGCTGCCGCCCTCGCCTTCCTGTTCCGGAAACGAGGCGCCGCAAACAAGCTCGGCCCGCGAATCATAGGCGATCTCAGCCACGGACTCGTTCATGATCTGCCTGAACAGCATGTTCACGGCATCCACGACCTCCATGCGGCTGCGGAAGTTGCGGGCCAGATCGATCCGGATTCCCGCGAGGCTTGTTTCCTCGCCGGCATCGCCTGCGCCGTAGCTTTTGTATTTATCCAGGAACAGTCCCGGCTCCGCGAGGCGGAAACGGTAAATGCTCTGCTTGACGTCGCCGACCATAAACCGGTTCCCTGGCGCTTCGCGGGAAATGAGGCGGACGATGTCCTCCTGCACGCTGTTGGTATCCTGGTATTCGTCCAGGAGCACCTCGTCGAATTGCTGCCTGTATTCCATTGCAGCATCCGAAGGCAGCATGCGGCCCGGTTCGGAATCGGGATGCCGCAAGATATGAAGGCAGTAGTGCTCCAGATCATTAAAATCGACCATGCCTTTGGCCGCTTTCGCTTCGCGGTAGCGTTCGCCAAAGAGAATGACCGTCTCGGCAAGCTCCTTCATCAGCGGCGCGGCCGTTTGGAGCTCCCGCAGAAATTCGCGTGCCGGCCGGCCGAATAAGGCGCCCTTTAGCTCATTGACGGTTTTCTTCGCTTGCTCTCTCAGCTCCTTGACCTGCTCCTGGAGCTCGGGAATGATCTCGGCCTTGCGGATCGATTTCAGCTTGCCGAAGGAGGCGTCGCGGAAAGTTTCGTACAGCGATTCCCACGGAGAGTGTTGAACCGCCTCAAGCAGGGAGCCGACAAGCGCCGCGTCTTCCTCCAAATTGTCGGCGTACGCCGCCGGTCCGCCCGGCTGAAGCGCAATCGCCCGCGCTTGCTCCAGCAGCCCGGCTGCTCCGCTTAACGCGAGCCGGGCATCCGCCAGGATGCTGTGCACCCACGGCGTCCGGCCCAGCTGTTCCGTATCCTTCGCCTCGAAGCTGGCGGCCGTATCCCGCAGCCAGCGCTCCGGCCACGGATGGCTCCGTGAAAAATCGTAAAGCCGCTGAACAAGCCGGTACAGCGCATCATCCGTCCGTTCGCCGCTGAACCAGTCGGCCAGCCGCATGAAGTTGCTTCCGGGCTCACCTTCCGATTCCCCGTACTTTTCTTCGAACAGCTCCTCCAGCAGCTCCTGACGCATCAGATCGGCTTCATGCTCATTCAAAATCCGGAAGCCGGGGTCGAGCGGAATCAACTGGTAATATCGGCGGATGACCTCCATACAGAAGGAGTGCAGGGTCGTGATGGACGCCCTGCCGAGCAAAGCCAGCTGGCGCCGAATGTGCTCATTCTCGGGATCCAGGTCCAGCTCCCGTTCCAGCGCCTCTCTGATCCGCTGCCGCATTTCAGCCGCGGCGGCTTTGGTGAAGGTCGCGACAAGCAGGCGATCCACGCTGAATCCCGACGACTCGTCCAGGATTTTGCGAATGATCCGTTCGACGAGCACCGCCGTTTTGCCTGAGCCTGCCGCTGCCGCGACCAGAATATCGTCGCCGGAGCGCGCAATGGCTTTCCATTGATCGTCGCTCCACATGCTGCCCTCTGGCTTAGCCATCATGTTTGCCACCGGCTTCCTCTCCTTTCATTTGTCCGAGCAGATCCCATACTTGATCCCGTCCCGGCTTGCCGAGCAGCTGATATTGACTGCCCTCAATCGTATCGTCGAATTGGCACACCGGCCGATAGGCGCAGTATGTGCATGCTGTTTCCTGCTGGATCCGGTACGGCTCGATCGCCACATCTCCCCCGGTAATTCGCGAACCGATGGTCGTCATGTTGCGGCGAACCGCGGCTAACAGCGTCTCCCACTGTTCTGGGGTTGCGACGGCCGCGCTGCTGTAGAAGCTGCCGTCCGCCTTCACGGCAACCGGAAGAATCGCGGAATGACCCTTTTCCAAATAAGAGTCCATGAGGGATACCGCTTCGCGGTCTGCAAGCAGCAGCCCCTTCATCTTATACCGCTTCAGCAGCTCCTCCGCTGCCGCCTCCGGCGTCATGCCGTTAGCCGACTGCAGCACCGGATCATGGACGTGGAAATACAGCGTGCCTGCCGGCAGCGCCTGTTCCCCGATCCACAGCTCCGCATAGGTCAACAGCACGTCCAGATAAGTCAGCATCTGCAAGGATAGTCCGTAGTACACCTCGTGCAGACGGAGATCCTTCTGGCTCGATTTGTAGTCAATCACCCGAAGCATGACGCCATGCTCGCCCCGGGCCATGTCGACCCGGTCAATCCGTCCTACGACCTCCATTTTCACCCCGTTATCCAGCTCAAAGGTAAGGGGAGGCAGCGGCTTGCCGGGACCGAAATCAAGCTCAAGGCCGACCGGCTCGAACTTGCCGCGGCGCGCCTGCTCGCCCAGAATGACAGAAGCTCGGCCGACAATATTCTTCAGCTTTCGCGAGATGTAGCCGTAGCGTTTGGAGCTCAGCAAAATTTCGCCCTGAAGCATCGGAGCCAGCCGGTCCACGGTCTGTTCCGCTTCGCGCAAACACTCCTCGGCCGTCAGGTCGCCCCAGCTTCGATGCTCCGATTGAAACTTCACCGCCATCTGGCTTAAAGCTGCATGGAACAGCTGGCCGATGTCCGGAGCTTGCAGACGGTAAAGCTGCCGTTCCCGCAGCTTCAATCCGTGGGACGCAAAATGCGAAAACGGGCACGCAACGAAGCGTTCCATCCGGGATACGCTTGTCGCAAGCCTTACGCCGTACAGGCGCCGGCTTGTCTTCTCCGTCAGATTTCGCCCTTCATTGCGATAGGTTAAAGAGGACAGCATTACGCCGAGCCGCGTCTTCCATTCCGGCTGGCCGGCGAACCAATTATAAGCATGCCACCAGAGGTCTGGGAGCTCCTCTCCGTTTCGCCAATCCCGCAGCCGGCTGGTCAAATAAGCGATCGTCTTCCCGGGCCGGGTCACGTATCCCGCCTGCTCCTCAGGGGATTGCCCGGCATGCGGCCGAGATGCGAGCGGCCCCTCGCCGATCTGAAACATCAGCTTCAAATGGCGGATCACCTCGGATGGGAGCAGCGTCTTGCCCTCATCGTCCGCGGCGGGATAGCTGACCCACAGCTGCATGCTGGCCGTAGTCAAAGCATTATAGATCAGGAAGCGTTCGTCCAGAAGCCTCCTCGATATGGTCGGGGCAAGCTCCAATCCGCGCTCCGCCAGGCCGCTGCGCTCCTGTTCCGTCAATATCCCGTCATCCTCAAACTGCGCCGGGAGCACTCCGTCGTTCACCCCGAGCAAAAACGCATATTTAACGCCACCCGTCCGCGTCCGATCCATGCTGCCGATCAGCACCTGATCCAGCGACGGCGGGACGAGGGCCATCTTCAATTCCGTGAGCCCGGTATCCAATATACCGGCGAACAGCTCGGTGCTGAGCTTTTCATCCCCCATCATCTCCACGATCTGATCCAGCAGTCCCAGCACAGCCCCCCATACCTGGCGGTGCTCCCTCGCCTCTTCGGGACGGCCGGCCTCAAGCGCCGCTCTGCTCAGAAGCTCCAGCTTCTCCGGCACATCCGCTTCCTCCAACAAGCGGAAGACGGCCGTACATTGCTCGCGGGCGGTTGCCGCCTTCTTCAGACGCTTCTCAAATGGATGCAGGACTGACGCAACGGCAGCCCTGGCATATTCAATACGCTGCAGCTCTTCCGTACCGCGGGCTTTCGTTTCCCCTTCCTCCAGCGAGAGGCTGGGCGCACCCTTCCATGGGCGGCCATCCGTCCAGCGGGAGCCCTGAATGCCTGAAGCCAGCACGTGATTCTCGAGGCGGTCCATATCTTCCCGGGACAATGAACCGTCAAGCGGGAGCAAAAGATCGGTCTTGACGCAGCGGAAGACGTCCTCGTACCGCCAGCGGCGCAAGCTGACATCCAAAGCCGAGCGGACAAACTCCACCACCGGATGGTGAAGCTCGCTCCGTTTCTGATCAAGGAAATACGGAATGCCATACTCCCGGAACAACGGGCCGATCAGATGCTCATAATCGCCCAGGTTGCGGACGAATACCGCCATATCCCGGTACCGGGCCCCTTCTTCCTGCGCCAGGCGGAGCATCTCCCGGATCGCTCCCTCGATTTCGGCGCGGCGATTGGCGGCTGCATAGAGCCGCAAGCCATCCGCTTGCGTGCCCGCCTCTCCCCGCCAGCGCATTCTCCTGTCATAGCCGCGCTCCAGATGGGCCAGCACCGGTCGTTCACTGAAACGGGGAGGGACTTCCGGCGCAAGCATGCGGTGCTCGGTATCCGCGCCCAGCTCGTCCGCGATCCCTTTTAGCTTTATGTACGTGCTAGCCGTAGGATGGAACAGGTCCAGCTCATGGGGAATGCCCCCTGTTGGATAAGGCTTGTCCAAGGTAAGCGCAATCGTCACCTGTCTTGCATGGGCCAGCAGCTCGCGGATGACTCGATATTCCTGGGGAGTGAAGCCGTGGAAGCCGTCGATCCAAATATCCGCATGGCGAATATAGTCCGAATCCGCAATGCTTTCGGCCAGCGTCGCAAGCGTGTCCTCCTCGTCCATATAGAGTCTCGATATTTCCAGCTCGTAATCCCGAAAGATAAGGGCGATTTCCTTCAGCTTACGCTGAAGCATCGGAGGCCCCCCTGTATGGGAAGTCAGCAGCTCAAGCTGTTCCTCCACGCAAGCGGCGTCGATGCAATACCGCTTCATTTCGGTATACAGCTCGCTGAGCTTGCCGACAAAACCGAGCTGCTCGCCCGAAGGGCCGAATAGCTCCAGCTCCTCCTTGCGGCGGCGAAGGATTTTGTACAGCAGCATCCGCTTGCCTTCCTCGCTGATCGCCACCTTGGCTGCTCCGCCGGTCTCCTGCATGACCCGGTAAGCCAAGCGGCGCAGGCTGAGCACCTGGGCCCTAAATATGCCCTTGATGCCTCCTGTGTTCACCAGCGCATGCTCCGCCTCGAACGATCCCTGTTCGGGAACGATCAATATCATCGGGTTGCCCTGGGGCGATTCCTCCAGCCTCCGGCTCATCTCTTCACGAATGGCCGTGCTTTTTCCGCTGCCCGACCGGCCGATTATAAATTGCATCCTCATCTTCGCCTCAAGCCTCCTTCGCCTTTTCCGACAGTTTACATGCAGGGGAATTCCTATGGTTCTATGAATCTGCCTTCCATCATGAGAATCCGCGCCTGCTATCTATTGAAATTTCGTATACATTTGTTGGAGTTTCCAGTCTTATTGGGAATGATGTAATCCGGTTTTTACAGACTCTTTTCCCCTTACCTTGCATCCTTTCGTTTTCAGTTCATCGCCTCGCAATTTGCGAATCTATCACCAGGATGCTGATTAATAGTATAGCATAAGCGGCGGCGGAAGGAACATACGTTTGGATTGTATTCCCAGTGGAGACGGCAACGACAAAAGAGCCTGTTCCAGCACAGCTCCTCACTGCGCTAAAACAGGCCCCGGTTCCTCTATGTCAAGATCACCTACAGATTCGTCTTGCTCCGCACTTCAAATACCGCAAATTTCAGATAGTGTCCCTCATCGACGCCCAGAATTTGCGGATGATCCTTGCCCGCGGCGCGCCACTCCACCAGCCGCAGCACCTTGCCGGCATCCCTGGCCGCTTCCTGGATCGTCTCCAGGAACAGATCCGGACGCATATGATACGAGCAGCTTGCCGTCACCAGATAACCGCCCTCGTTAACCAGCTTCATGCCGTGCAGGTTAATGTCCTTATAACCCCGGCAGGCTCCCTTGACCGCTGATTTCGTTTTGGCAAAGGCCGGCGGATCGAGAATAACCACATCAAAGGTCCGTCCCCCACCTGCCGTTAGCGGCTTGGACGTGTCCACCTTCTGGTCCGCCTGGGCGCGCTGCTGCCGCTCCTCGACTCCCTTTACCTGATTGCGCAGGTATTGGAAGGCGTCATCCACCACGAATTCCACCCGGTCCTGGAACCCGTTGAGCTCGACGTTTTCCCTCGCGCTCTCAATCGCATGCTCCGAGATATCCAGGCAGGTCACTTTCTTGGCGCCATACTTACAGGCATGAAGGGTGAAGCTCCCGGTATGGGAAAAGCACTCCAGCACCGTCGCGCCGTCCCAATACGGGAAGCTGACCGCCTTCCCGCTCTTGTTAACCGGCACGGTCTTGGTCTCTCCGTTCTCCTCGATCGTTTGAAGCGAAATGCCGCTGCGAATGCCCCAGCCGGTCATCAGCGGCTTGATCGAAGCCCGGTTTTCACGCTGGTCGAAGAAATAGCCGGTCTT
This sequence comes from Paenibacillus lactis, assembly GCF_017873605.1. GTDB lineage: Bacteria > Bacillota > Bacilli > Paenibacillales > Paenibacillaceae > Paenibacillus_AQ > Paenibacillus_AQ lactis. The sequence goes on along the minus strand of NZ_JAGGKI010000012.1, from coordinate 101,980 downwards.
CTGCCCTTCCCAGGTATCCACCTTGATCGACAGCCCGTTCTCCGTAACGACGACGTGACGGGGACAGTCTCCATACAGCGGACCCTTGCGCTGCTCCAGCCCCTCAAGCTCGCGGACGGACACATCGCTGCGCTCATAAATTCCTCTCGGCTGCATGACCCGGACAAGCGCGCCGACGATCTGGTCGCGGCGCTTGTCCATGCCCAAGGTTAACAGCTGCACGACCAGCACGTCCGCAAAGCGGTCAACGATCAGCCCAGGGAGAAAGTCGGCTTCGCCATAAACGAGACGGTAGGCATTCTCGCCCTCGATAAACCGTTCCCTGTGTCTTTTGCATTCCTCAAACCGGGCGGCGAAGAAATCCTCGTCCATCCGTTCGATCGGCTGATGCGACACGATCCGCACCGTAATTTGCGATTGCGGGTTATAATAGCCGGCCGCCAAAAACCGCTCCTGATGATTCAGCACCGAAACCAAATCGCCCGGGGCAGGATCGCCCGTGACGGAGGCAATCTCACTCTTGTATACCCAGGGATGTCCCTGCTCCAATCTTTTCTTTCGACTGCGCTCCAAAATAACCGATGGCACTAGTAGTTCACTCCTTATGTGATATCCCTGGCGGCAATTCATTGGCATGCATGTCCGCCCGGGGTCATATACGTATTAACAAAAACCTCGATCCCCAATTCGAAAAAAAGGAGAATCGCATGCTATCCTCACTCTGGTTTCCCATCTGCTACGGCCTCGTTCTGTTCCTGTTCGGCATGAAGGTGATGGAAGCCGCGCTTTCACGCTGGGCCGGGCCGCTGCTGCACAAGTGGCTTCGCATCGCGACCTCTACGCCCGTTAAAGGCATGGCTGCCAGCACAGCCGTCACGGCTCTCCTTCAGAGCAGCACGGCGGTTACGGTGCTTGCGATCGGATTTGCGAATGCCGGATTATTAAGCTACGCCGGAACCCTCGGGATCATACTCGGCACCAATATCGGGACGACGGTGACAACCGAGCTCATCAGCCTTCAAATCGGACGGGCCGCCATGCCGCTGCTCGTGCTGTCGCTCATGCTATGGGTAGGGGCTGTGCTGTTCAGCCAGCGCGTTCCTTCCGGCCATGATAAATTGCAGATGTCGCTTGTCCGGGGCCAATATTTATGCCTTGCCGTGACCGGCTTTGCGCTGGTGCTGCTCGGTATCCAATTCATGCAATCCATCGGGCCTACCCTGCAGGAGCTGGGCCTGTTTCAATGGTTTCTTGACCATGCCTCGCGCAGCGTTTTTTGGGGTATTCTTGCCGGCGCTATTCTGTCTGCGCTCATGCACAGCAGCGCGGCTGTAATCGCAATGGCGATGGGTCTGGCCGTCGGCGGCTCGCTTCCGCCTGAGATCGGCGTTGCCATCGTGCTCGGCGCCAATGTCGGCACCTGCGTCACCGCTTTAATCGCTGCAATGGGCAGCACGCCCGCCGGCCGTTTTGTCGCATGGTCCCATATGGGGCTGAATATCGGCGGGGCGCTTCTGTTCGCGCCGTTCATCGGCTGGCTGACCGCCGTTTCCGGCTGGCTTGCGGTGGACCCTGCCGGACAAATCGCGCATGCCCAGACCTTATTCAACGTCCTCAGCTCGCTTCTTGCACTGCCTTTATGCTACCTGCCGTTCTGGACCAGGCGGCAATCTAAAACGTGATATCCTCCTCCGGTGGAATAGGAACGTTCAGCAGCTTCAGCGCCTTGCGCAGGATAATATCATTATTGTTATACCCGTTGCTGCGCTGTTTCCTCCACGCGGCAAGCGGTTCATACCAATCGACTCCGTTGATTTCCTCGATTTGCGGCTTGAGGCTGCCGCCTTCCGCCTTAACCAGATAATAATGAACCTCTTTATTGACTTGTCCATATACGGGATGATGATATTTATAAGCGATAATGTCCACTGGGGAGGTAATGGAGCCGACAATTCCCGTCTCCTCTCTGATTTCACGGAGAGCGGTCTCTTCGATCGTTTCGCCGGCTTCCATCTTGCCTTTGGGAAGCGAATGTTTCCCGTAGCGATCCAAAATGAGCTGGATTTGCAGCGCTCCCGCATGATAACGGTACACGACGCCGCCTGCAGAAAATTTCGTTCGTGCCATGTCCCTTTCCTCCTTCATGTACAACAAGGATTCCACTTCCCGATAGCTGGAAATGAAATCCTTGTCTGATATAGCGGCTATTGGAATTATTGGGCGGCAGCCTTAAGCTCGCTCTCCATGACGCTGACAAGCTCGCCCTCGCATTCGTTCACGCCGGCCTTCGTCAGCTTCACGCGGCACATTTTCCCTTCGAGGTCAGGCGTTCCATCAAATACAAGCTGCAAGTAGTTGTCGCTGTATCCCTGCATTTTACCGCCATTTGGCGCGCCTTTGTACTCGCGTTCAGGAATCACTTCAAGCACCTGGCCGACGAAACGCTCGGCATAAGCAAGCTGCAGCTGCTCCGAAAGGTCGATCAGATCGTGTACGCGGGCGTTCTTCACCTCTTCGTCCACCTGATCCTCCATCCGCGCTGCCGGCGTGCCCGTTCGCTTGGAATATGGGAACACATGCATTTCCGAGAACTGGATCGCCTTCATCAGGTCGTATCCGTTACGGAACATCTCATCGGTTTCACCAGGGAAGCCGACAATGACGTCGGTCGTAATGCCGACATCCGGCATCGCCTGACGGATCAGTCCCATCTTGTTATAGAATTCTTCTGTCGTGTATTTGCGGCGCATGCGCTTCAGCACCGTATCATCGCCCGCCTGAAGCGGAATATGCAGGTGCCGGCACATTTTGCTGGAACGGTTCAGCACATCCAGCATCTTGTCATCAATCTGGCTCGCTTCAATCGAGCTGATCCGGATGCGTTCCAGGCCGTCCACCCGGTCCAGATCCCAGAGCAGGTCGGACAACCGGTAATTCTCCAGATCGTCGCCGTATCCGCCAGTATGAATTCCTGTCAGGACAATCTCCTTGTAGCCTGCATCCACCAGCTGGTGCGCCTGCTTGATAATGCTCTTCGGATCACGGCTGCGGGAAAGCCCGCGGGACCAAGGGATAATGCAGAATGTGCAGAAGTTGTTGCACCCGTCCTGAATCTTCAGAAATGCACGCGTACGCTCGGCAAAATCCGGCACGTCCATTTCTTCAAATACTCTCGTCTTCATAATATTGCGCACGGCATTGATCGGCTGGCGCGTTTTTTCGATATCATGAATGAAATCCATAATTTTGTCACGGTCCTGGTTGCCGATGACAAGATCCACGCCCGGAATATCCAGAATTTCAGCGGGCGAGGTTTGGGCATAACAGCCCGTTACGGCAACAATCGCCTCGGGATTGCGGCGAACCGCACGCCGGATCATTTGCCGGCTCTTCTTATCCCCGGTATTCGTAACATGGCAGGTGTTAATCAAATAAACGTCAGCGGTTTGTTCGAAATCCACCTGCTCGTAGCCTTCGTTTTTAAAGTATTGCCAAATGGCTTCGGTATCGTAAAAATTGACTTTGCAACCCAACGTATAAAACGCTACGGATGGCATATTCAAACTCCCCCCATTTCTCCAGATTCATATAATGCGCAGACAAGCGCAGCCATGCCGGCCGTCTCGCAGCGAAGAATTCTGCGGCCCAATCCGACGGAAACAGCCCCTGCCGCCTCGGCCGCACGGGATTCCTCCTCGGTAAAGCCGCCCTCCGGTCCAACCACCAAAAGCAGGCTGGCCCGGGAAAGCGGCTCCTGCAGGGCCCGTTCTACAAAAGGCTTTAAGGCATCCCCGATCTGGGAGCCCTCCTCTTTCTCGTAGCAAAAGTATACCGCATCGTAGGCCGTAAACGTTGCAAGCAATTGTTTCCACGAAAGCGGCTGCTCCACGGAAGGAATCCGGTTGCGATGCGCCTGCTCGGCTGCTTCTTTAGCGATCTTGCGCCAACGCGCAAGCCGCTTCCCTTCCTTCTTGGCATCGTATTGAACGATCGTTCTCTCCGATAGGAAGGGGACGAAGGAAGCGGCGCCGATCTCCGTGCACTTTTGGATGACGGTTTCCATTTTGTCGCCTTTGGGAAGACTCTGGGCAATGGTTACGGCCAGACGCGGCTCGTTCTTCATCTCCAGTTCCTCGATAACGGCGGCATGCACACAGGCCCCGTCCATTTCTTCGATCCCGACCAGGGCCTCTCGCGACTCACCGTCGCTGACGATGAACTTGTCGCCAAGCTTGCCCCTCATAACCTTTGTAATATGGCGGGCGTCATCGCCCGTAATTTCCACCCGGTCTCCCGCAAACTGTGCAGGAGTCACAAAATATCGCTGCATCTTCTATCCTCACCTAACTGCAAAATCGCCAAACATCATGATACAACTTTTCATGGCAACTGACCAGAGCATTGTAAGAGGAATTAACCTCCGAACAATGTAATGAATATATTCAGAACGTCGATGGATAAGGCACGAGCCCCGAGATAAAGGGGCGCAATGGTATACTTCTGCAGCATTGGCAGCACGATAATGAGCAGAAATATGAGGATCGACCACTGCTCGAACCGCTGAATCTTGGCGCTGATCCGAGGCGGCAGCACATTCTCGACGATCCGATATCCGTCAAGCGGAGGCAGCGGAATCAGATTGAACAGGCATAAGAAGAAATTCAGCTGGATGAACACATTGAAAAAAATATGAATCGCCTGATCCGTCCGCGTAATGCCGATCGGATCGATCACGCCGGATATATAAAGCACCGCGTAAATCAGCGCACCGACAATGCCCAGAAGGAGGTTGCTGAGCGGACCGACGGCGGCCACGATGATGCTCATCCGCCGCGGATGGCTGAAGTTCTCCCGGTTGACCGGAACGGGTCTTGCCCAGCCGAATCCGGCAATCAGCAGCAGGACGATGCCCAGAAAATCAAAGTGCACCGCGGGATTCAGCGTTACCCGGCCCAGCAGCTTAGCGGTAGGGTCACCGAATTTATTCGCGAAATAAGCATGAGAAAATTCATGCACGGTAAAGGCGATCATTAACGCAATCAAATAGAACGGGAGTTGCTCCAACGGGAAATACAGCAGCTGATCCAAGAAATCCATAATCAGTTCTTCCTCGCTACGAAAGCAACCCAGTCGTCTTCGCGGTTGATATCCGCGATCTCAAAGCCGGCTTCAACAAGCGCCTTCCCGACGATCTCTTCCTTGTTCTTGAAGATCCCTGAAGCGATATAGATGCCGCCCGGCTTCAAGGCCTTGTAGACATCATTGATAAACAGCAGGATGACCTCAGCCAGAATGTTGGCGACGACCACCTGGACCGGCAGCTCCACACCGAGCTCGTCCTTCGATGAGCTGTCTGTCAGGACAGAGAGCAGATCGCTTTCCTTGATGGTGATCCGGTCCTCCAAGCCATTCAGGCGGACGTTCTCCGTGGCGCTGGATACAGCCACCGGATCCAAATCCAGCGCAAGAATGCGGGAGGCCCCCAAATAAGCAGCCCCGATCGACAAGATCCCGGAGCCGGTGCCGACGTCAACGACCTCTTCGCCGCCTGTAATCACCTTCTCGAGCGTGCGCAGGCACAAGGTTGTCGTCGGATGCGTGCCGGTCCCAAATGCCATGCCCGGGTCCAGCTCGATAATGCGCTCTTCCGGAGATTCGGGAGAATAGGACTCCCATGTCGGTTTAATCGTCAAGCGCTCCGACACCCGGATCGGCTTGAAATACTGCTTCCAGGCGGTAGCCCACTCTTCCTCGTTGACCGTCTTCATCTCATAACGCACATCGCCTGTATCTATTCCGAATTCCTTCAGTTCTTCTACCCGGGGGGCGATAAGCCCTTGGATCTCTTCCAGCATTACGGTCTCGTCAAAATAGCCTTTAATGACGGCGCACCCTTCCGGAATATCGTTAAAAGGGACGATCTCATCGAACCATTGTCCAAACGAAGTGTCCCGTTTTCTCTTCGTTGCGGCGGATTCCTCAATAGAAACGCCCCCGGCTCCCGCTTCATGCAGGAAGTTGGAAATCATCTCCACGGCTTCCTCCGTGGTATGTATCGTTAATTCACGCCATAGCATATACAGTTGTTCCTCCTCATTCGTACATAACTATCATTGTACTATATTGAGGACGCTCTATACAAAATTTGTGGATAAAATGTTGCCTCGGGAGATAGCGGTCCCTGATCATTCATAAGTCCTTTTGTTGTGATCATGAAAAAAAAGCCCTTCCTGCCGCTCGCTTTGCTAAGCAACGGGAGAGGGCTTTGGCTTTCTTGGCGAATCGGCATCCTCGGCAGCACTTGAAGAAAATATTGTACCCGAGCTGCAAGTTTGCCGATTATTCTTCTTCTAGGATCTTCTTAAGCTGGCGCTCGTCTGCGGCTTCGCTTCGGCGAAGCGCCTCCACATCGTCAAGATCGGCTGCCATCGCCGAAAACTCCACATCCTCATTTTTGGCGGATTGCAGCGCGATCATTTTTTCCGTCTTACTGGCGATTTTGCCCTTCTTCACACGTCTCATCATACGCGCATCTCTCCTTGTCACGTGTTGTTCTTTGCCTTACACCTTGTACGCTTCGGCTCACACCATCCCGCCGGACTCCTCAATCAGACGCATCGCCTGGTCAAAGATGCCTTCGTCGAGAACGACGGTTAGCAATATATCCCGTCCTTGCGTTCCGTCCTGCCCCCCATCGCTCATCCCGCTGGCGGAAGGATCAGCCGCGCCAAGGATGCCCGCAGACCTGTTCGACAGCGCCGAATTCTGCGTCATCGAGGTCAAGCTCGTAATATCCCCTGTCAAAGGGTGCATCGGGCCATTCAGCTCCCCGCCCGGATAGGCGCTGAAGCGGTCGATCGACATATCGGCAACGCGGAGCGACTGCAGCTTGCGCTGGGCATGCTGAGCTTCCTCCGGGCTTTTGAAATAAGCCAAAATATTTTTTTCAGCCATATGGTTTCACCTGCATTTCGTTTAGATACTATCCGCTGCTTCCGGAACGAACCTTCCCTAGGTTGCTTCGCGCCCGCCCCTTTTATTCCTTTTGAGGACAGCGCATGGTGATGAAGGGAGGAGAGCACAAAAAAACCGCCCTTTTTCGAGCAGGGGCCTCATGCCTCCACTCCAAAAAGGACGGTTTCTTATTACTTGCTCTGCTGCTAGCGTTTCGATACGGTAGTACCGAAGCGAAGAGGATAGTAGCCCTCTAAGCCGGCTCCCTAATGATCATTAGTCGCCGCGAAAGGCTTTTTTTACACGGTCAAAAAAGGATTGCTCCTGCTCATGGGTCTCTTCGCCTTCAAGCGACGCGAATTGACGCAGCAGCTCCTTCTGCTCCTCGCTCAGTTTGCTTGGGGTAACAACGACCACCTTGACGTGCTGGTCGCCCTGTCCCATGCCGCGCAGGCGAGGGACCCCTTTGCCTTTCAGGCGGAAGAAGGTTCCGGTTTGCGTTCCTGCCGGAATCTTCAGCCGGACTTTCTCCGTCAAGGTCGGGATCTCGATCTCATCGCCAAGGGCTGCTTGGGCAAACGTCAGCGGCACTTCGCAATAGATGTCGTCGCCCTCGCGCTCGAAGAAATCATGCGGCTTCACGCGAATGACGATGTACAAGTCGCCCGCCGGGCCGCCGCGCAGACCGCCTTCGCCCTCGCCGGTCATCCGAAGCTGGGCCCCGTCATCCACACCCGCCGGAATGCGGACATGAATTTTGCGCTGCTTCTTGACCTTGCCGCTTCCGGCGCAGGTGCCGCAGCGATCCTTGATGATTTTCCCGGTTCCGTTACAGTTCGAGCAGGCGCGCCGATTGACCATGCGGCCGAACGGCGTATTCTGCACGACCTCCTGCTGCCCCGTTCCGTGGCAGACGGAGCAGGTATGCGGCTTAGTCCCCGGCTTCGCTCCTGAACCGTGACAGGTATCGCATGTCTCTGTTCTAGGAATCGTAATATCCGTTTCCTTGCCGAATACCGCTTCCTTGAACTCCACCGTCATCGTGTACTGCAAATCGTTCCCCCGCTGAGGCGCATTCGGATCACGGCGTCCATTGCCGCCGAAGAACATATCGAATATATCTCCAAAACCGCCGAAGTCACCGGAGAAACCGCCTCCGCCCATTCCCTGGTTCGGATCAATATGACCATATTGGTCGTATCTCGCACGCTTTTGACTATCGCTCAATACATCGTAAGCCTCTTTCACTTCCTTGAATTTGGCTTCCGCGTCAGCCGCTTTGTTGACATCGGGATGATATTGGCGCGCGAGCTTCCGGTACGCCTTCTTGATCTCATCCTCCGATGCCTGCTTGCCGACACCTAGTACCTCATAATAATCACGCTTATCAGCCACGGTTTCACCCCCATCTCTTCTTGATTCCTAGGGCAAAAGGAAAGTCAAAGTGCGAAGATGCGCAGCTTTGACCTTCCCATGCAATCTATTCAGATTAACCTTTGTTTTTGTCTTCGTCAACAACCTCGTAGTCAGCGTCTACGACGTTATCCTTGTTCGCAGTGCCGGCATCTCCGCCTTCAGCGCCTTGCTGCGCTTGTGCGGCTTGCTCATACAGCTTCACGGACAGCTGCTGCACCACTTGGGTCAGCTCCTCGGTAGCGGCTTTGATCTCCTCCAGATTGTCGGATTCCAGCGCCTTCTTCACCTTGTCTTTCGCTTCGTTCGCCTTCTCCACTTCCGAAGCGTCGACTTTGTCGCCGAGGTCCTTAATGGTCTTCTCGGTTGTGTATACGAGCTGGTCGGCATTGTTGCGAGCCTCAACAAGCTCTTTGCGCTTCCGATCTTCCTCTGCGTGAAGCTCGGCATCCTTCATCATTTTTTCGACTTCCTCGTCGCTCAGGCCGCTGGAAGAAGTGATGGTGATTTTCTGGCTCTTGCCGGTTCCCTTGTCGGTTGCCGAAACGTTAACGATACCGTTCGCATCGATATCGAACGTAACTTCGATTTGCGGCACGCCGCGAGGTGCCGGAGGGATATCTCCCAGCATGAAGCGTCCAAGCGTCTTGTTGCCAGCCGCCATTTCGCGCTCGCCCTGCAGGACGTGAATTTCAACGCTAGGCTGGTTGTCGGCATACGTGGAGAAAATTTGGGATTTGCTTGTCGGGATCGTCGTGTTGCGTTCGATCATTTTCGTAAATACGCCGCCAGCCGTTTCGATACCGAGGGACAGCGGAGTTACGTCAAGCAGAACGACGTCTTTCACGTCGCCGGTCAATACGCCTGCTTGGACAGCAGCGCCGAGGGCTACGACCTCGTCCGGGTTAACGCCTTTGTGCGGCTCTTTGCCGGTCAGTCTCTTGATGGCTTCCTGTACGGCCGGAATCCGTGTGGAGCCGCCGACAAGAACGACCTTGTCGATATCGTTCGCCGTCAGGCCGGCATCGCTCAGTGCTTGGCGAGTCGGTCCAAGCGTACGCTCTACGAGATCCGCGGACAATTCCTCGAATTTAGCGCGGGTCAGGTTGATTTCAAGGTGCTGAGGCACGCCGTCAGCAACCGTGATGAACGGCAGGGAGATCGTTGTTGTCAGTACGCCGGACAGTTCCTTTTTCGCTTTTTCCGCAGCGTCCTTCAGACGTTGAACCGCCGCTTTGTCTTTGCTCAAATCGATGCCCTGCTCTTTCTTGAATTCAGCCACCAGATAGTCGATGATGACTTGGTCAAAGTCGTCGCCGCCCAGCTGGTTGTCACCGCTGGTTGCCTTTACTTCGAAGAAGCCGTCGCCGAGTTCCAGGATGGAAACGTCGAACGTACCGCCCCCGAGGTCATACACGAGGATCGTTTGATCTTCCGCTTTTTCCATACCGTACGCCAAAGCTGCAGCTGTCGGCTCGTTAACGATACGAAGCACTTCAAGACCGGCAATCTTGCCTGCGTCCTTGGTTGCTTGACGCTGGCTGTCATTAAAGTATGCAGGAACCGTGATAACCGCTTGGGTTACGGGTTGGCCCAGGTAAGCTTCCGCGTCGGATTTCAGCTTTTGCAGAATGATCGCGGAAATTTCTTGCGGCGTATACTCTTTGCCGTCAATCGTTTCTTTATGGTTGGTACCCATATGACGCTTGATCGAAATGATCGTGCGGTCCGGGTTCGTGATCGCTTGGCGCTTAGCCGTGTCGCCGACAATGCGCTCCCCGTCCTTTTTAAAGCCTACGACCGAAGGGGTCGTACGTCCGCCTTCCGGGTTAGGAATAACGACAGCCTCCCCGCCCTCCATAACAGCGACGCAGGAGTTTGTGGTTCCAAGGTCAATACCAATAACTTTACTCATGAAAAAAATCCTCCCTTATTTATTCACACGAAATCCGTATGAGATTCACAAGCTTGCTATATATGATAAACGGCCAAGCGAGTGGCCGCTTACATGCTCACTTTAACCATAGCAGGTCTAAGCACTTTATCTTTCAGCATGTAGCCCTTCTGCACTTCCTCGACAACGATGCCTTCCTCATGCTCATCGCTCTCCACCTGCATGATGGCCTGATGATACTCGGGATTGAACGGCTCGCCTACGCTGTTCATCGCCTTCAAGCCTTCATTTTCGAGAACGGATTCCAGCTGACGGAAAATCATGCTGATTCCCTTGGAGAACGATTCGAACTCCGGACTGCCCTCGGCAGCCTGAAAGGCGCGCTCGAAGTTGTCGATAACAGGCAGCAGCTCGACAATGAGCTTCGACGAAGCATACTTCGCCAGCTCCTCCTTCTCCTTCTGCGTACGTCTGCGGAAGTTATCAAAATCCGCTTGTGCACGCAGCGCACGCTGCTGATGCTCAGCAACTTCAGCCTGAAGCTTCGCAATCTCGGCCGCATGGGCATCGCTCTCGCCTTCCTCTGGCTGATCCGCAGGAGCGCCCTCCTGCTCGGCGCCGGCAACGGCCTCCTCGTTAACAACCTCTTCCTCCGTGCTCGGGGTTTCCTCCATATTGTGTTCCATCTCTTCAGTTACTGTATCTTGAACGGCATCCTTCTGCTCTTTATTCAAGACGCGTCCACCTCCTTCATATTGTAAGCCTGCTGTTGCATGCCCGCGGGCTGTGTTCCCATCGTATCTGGTCATCCGGTCCCTGATTCTAAGATGCCTATTCGTTGATTTCTTTCATTTTGATCACATGATGAATCCGGAGGACGGCCGCCGCCACTTCTCCCGCAGCCCGCAGGCCGTGAAGCTTCACCGGCGCGGGATCCAGCACCCCCAGCTCCTCATAGTCGACGACGGTGCCGGTGTCACAGTCAAGCCCCATGGAATCGGAGCCCGAACGGATTTGCGCGGCACGCACCTCCTCCATCTTCTCCAGCGGGTTGTAGCCCGCATTCAGCAGGATCTGCGACATCGGCTTGCGCAGCGCCGCAGACACGGCTTCGAATCCGAACGCTTCCATCCCCTTCTGCGCCTCGCGGATCCGCTCGAGCGCATAGGAAACGGCAAGCTCGCTCGTTCCGCCGCCCGGAAGCACGCCGCCGGTAATGGCGGCCTGCAGGGCGGAAGCCGCATCACCTGCTATTCTGGCGGACTCGCCGACCACTTCGGAGGTGCTCGCGCCTACGATCACCGTCACGATCCGTTCCCTGCGGCCGCTGGCCAGCCTGATTTTGCCGATCGTTTCATCATAAGAGACGCGCGGGCTGTCACCGAGAAGAGCAGCAAGCTGCTCCGAATCTTTATGTAACGCCTTTCGGCGTATAGGTGTCGCCCCCGTCATGTCACAGACTCGCTTCAAATCCGCGCGGGATACGCGCGGTACGACCATGATTCCGTGATCGAGGCAGAACTGCTCCGCATCAGGATGAATGCCTTTCTCCAGCAGGATCAGCTTCACCGACAATGCGGACAAGCGCTCCAGATCGGCAGCGAACCGATTCCGCAGATCCATATACTGCGCGAAGCCCGCTTCGGTTGTCAGCACTTCTTCATCCAGCTCGTCAGGCTCAAGCGCATCCAGCAGCACGAGCACCTTCGCATCGCTGTACTGAAGGTAGTCGCGGGTAAAGATCGGCTTCTGCCGAAGCAAGACACCTTCGAACACCTCATTGTCGGCATTCTCCAGCGCAATTATACTGTCCGCAAGCGAATAAGAAGGATCATGAAGGCGCTGCATGCCGGCCTTGCGGGCCGCTTCCATAACGAGCGCAACGATATCCTTTCGCTCACGCCCGGCTACATAGACCGTGCGTTCCAGAAGCGGGTCGTCCAACCCTTCAATGACACGGACGCGGCCGGACAGCAGTTCAAGCGCCCGATCGATCCCCTGGCGCATTCCTTCCACAACCTTGGAAGCCGGCACGCCGCGGATAATGCGCGAGACGCCTTCCTGAACCAGTGCCCCTGCAAGAATGGTAGCCGTCGTGGTGCCGTCCCCGATCTTCTCCTGCTGCGCGCGGGCCACCTGGATCAACAGGCGGGCCGCCGGGTGGCTTACGTCCATTTTGTCCAATATCGTCACGCCGTCGTTCGTAATGACCACTTCGCCGCGCGGGCCGACAAGCATTACATCGAGCCCCTTGGGCCCGAGCGTCCCTTCCACAGCGGATGTGACGGCCCGGACGGCATTGCTGTTGTTCAGCAGCGTTGAATAGCGTTCATCGCCGTCCACATGGCTGTGTTGTCCTTGGCTCATAAGGCTCGCTCCTTTATTTATACCAGTGTGACAGCAGCTTCGTCAGGTCATGGGACAACACGTTCAAGATGCCGATCACCCTTGCGTATTCCATTCGCGTTGGCCCCAGTATGCCGATGGAGCCGACGGCCTTGCCATCTATAGAATAAGTAGCCGTAATCAGGCTACAGTTGGATATCGCTTCATGCGTATTCTCCGTGCCGATTCGTACTTGCACACCGTGCTCTCCCGGTGCCGGTGCCATCAGCTTCATCAGTGCCGGCGTCTGCTCGAGAAGCTCGAAGATGTCCCGAACCTTGTCGACATCCTTGAATTCCGGCTGATTCAGCATATTGGTCGTACCGCTGAGATACACGTCGCGGTGGTCGGGCTCGTTCTCGAGCGCAATGTCCAGCACCTTCATAAGCTCTTCGTAATGCGCGATGTGGCGCTGCATCTCTGCCCCGAGCTCCGTGTAGAGCCGGGTCTTGAGCTTATACAAAGGAACGTTGACCAGCTTCTCGTTAAGGAGATTTACCACCTGCTCCAATTCCGAAACGGAAACCCCTTGCGGAATCGACACGATCTTATTCTCCACTTGGCCCGTGCTGGTCACGATGATGGCAACCGCCTGGCCTTCATTTAGAGGCAGAAGCTGGAAGTGGCGTAAGGACGTATGAAAAACTTCCGGTCCCAGCAGGATGGAAGTGTAATTGGTCATCTGCGACAAAATACCTGCAGCATGCTGAATCATCTGCTCCATGACGTTCAGTTTTTCCGCAAAAAACGATTTCATCATATGCAGTTCCTCAGGATTCAAGGAAAACGACGAGGTGAGATGATCGACATAATAACGGTATCCCTTATGAGACGGAATTCGCCCTGCCGACGTATGGGGCTGCTCAAGAAACCCGAGCTCCTCCAAATCAGCCATTTCATTGCGAATGGTTGCCGGGCTGTAGCCAACATCCCCGCGTTTAGAAATGCTTCTTGAACCAACCGGCTCCGCCGAACGGATGTAGTCATCCACAATAGCGTTCAAAATCAAGCGCTGACGATCAGTTAACATGTCGCTCCCCTCCTTATAGACTGCCTATCTTACAATCGTTAGCACTCATCGCCATCGAGTGCTAACCGATATAACAAAAATACCAAACCGACCTGAGGATTGTCAAGTCAGTTCAGTACTTTAAGCACAGCTATTTCGTCACAGGCGTGCTGCTTTTTGCAATGGATGCAATCGGTCCACACCTTCTCGGGAAAAATCTCCTTCTCGACGACGGCAAAGCCGTTTTTCATGAAAAAGGATACTTCGTACGTCAAGGCCATTACTTTCGGGATTTCCCGGCGCTTGGCTTCCTCCAGCAGCGAATCCACCAGCATGGAGCCGATGCCCTGCCCCTTGTAGCCTTCCGAGATCCCCAGCGAACGGATTTCTACGAGATCGTTCCCAAGCTGGCACAGTGAACCGCAGCCGATGACTTTCCCTTCCGCTTCAGCCACGACGAATTCCCCAATCTGCTTCTCGAGCACCGCTCTGGATCTTGGAAGCATAATTCCTTTCTCGGCGTAGCCTTGAATCATCTGATACAGCGGCTCAACATCCTCTAATCTGGCCTTTCTGCATACCGCCGGCATAATCCTCGTCTCCCCTTTGCACGCTCCGTCATATGTCTTGGATAAATATACAACAGAGCGCATAAAAGTTCAATAGATTAATTTGCCGACAGGGTGCCGATAAATTCGGCGAACACTTCATTGCCGAACAGGATGCCTTTAGAGCTCAGCCTGTACCCATCCTCCGTCGTTTCAAGCAAGCCCGCGCTCACCATTTTGCTCAGGGGACGCTTGAATACCTCGTCCAACGAAGCATCGAACTGCTGTTCGAATCGGGTCCGGGAAATACCGTCCAGGACGCGGAGTCCGACCATCAAGAAATCCTCCATCGCTTCCTCTCTTGATACCTCGAAGCTTTCCAGCCGCGGCAGCCCGGTTCTTGCCGCTTCATTATAAGGGTTCACTCCCTTAATATTTACGTGGCGCTGACGGTTGATATAACCGTGAGCTCCGGCGCCAAGCCCGTAGTAATCCTCATTGCGCCAGTACGTCATATTGTGGCGGCTCTCGTAACCAGGCTTCGCAAAGTTACTGATCTCATACTGCTTATAGCCTGCCGCCTTCATGCGCTCCATTAATAGAAGATACATGTTCAGCTCATCCTCTTCATCTGGAAGCGGGAGCTGATTTTTCTGGTACATGGTATGGAACAACGTATTCTCCTCCACCTTCAGGCTGTAGATGGAGTAATGGGGAAGCCTGAGCTCCAGCGCCTTATCCACGCTTTCCGCCAGCATCTCCAAGGTTTGATTCGGCAGGCCGAACATCAGGTCGATGGACATGTTGTCAAAACCTGCGGCTCTCGCGTTATCCAGGCTGCGGTACACATCATCCGTATCATGGATGCGACCGATTCCGGACAACAGGCTGTTCTGGAAGGCCTGAACGCCGAAGCTGATCCGGTTCACTCCGCCTTCGCGCATAACCTTAAGCTTCTCCAGATCCGTTGTCCCGGGATTCGCCTCCATCGAGAACTCGATATCGTCCGACCACACCGGAAAATGCCGCTTGACGCTATGCAGAAAGTACTCCATTTCATCCGGCTTTAGAACCGTCGGTGTTCCCCCGCCGACAAAGATGCTCTTGATTGCTCCCGGAGGATGGGCTTTGACCGTCAATTCCATTTCGTGATCCAGTGCCCGCAGATAGTCCATAACCGGCTGATCCTTCAAAACGTAGGAATTAAAATCGCAGTAAAAGCATTTATTCGTGCAGAACGGAATATGGATATACACCGCTTCCGTTCGTTGATTATTCGTCATTTCGTATTCGCCCCTTCTTTGCTTGCCCGACTGGAGACTTCTTCTACTATATCCCCTGGCACCTGTTCAATGAAAGAAAAGGAAAGCCATAAAACCGGCTTTCCCATCATTTGACTCCCAAAACAGGCATTATGAGGTTGAATGGCAGGCTGCAGCTTGGTCGTTCATGGCCTGCCGCCTCGCTTGTTCAAATCATTACTTGTCGTCGATTTTCAGCACCGCCATGAAGGCTTCCTGTGGCACCTCGACGTTGCCGACCTGCTTCATCCGCTTCTTCCCTTCCTTCTGCTTCTCCAGAAGCTTCCGTTTACGGGAAATATCGCCGCCGTAGCATTTCGCCAGGACGTTCTTGCGCATCGCCTTGACGGTTTCGCGGGCAACAACCTTCGTTCCGACCGATGCCTGGATTGGCACCTCGAACATCTGGCGCGGAATGAGCTCGCGCAGCTTCTCGCAGATCGCACGGCCCCGGTGGTAAGCGCGGTCCTTATGCACGATAAAGGACAAGGCGTCAACCTGCTCGCCGTTCAGCAGAATATCCATCTTAACAAGATTGGATCTGCGGTATCCGGAGATTTCGTAGTCAAACGAAGCATAGCCCTTCGTACTGGACTTCAGTTGATCGAAGAAATCATACACGATCTCGGACAGCGGAATTTCATACGTAATTGTGACGCGCGTCGTATCCAGATACTCCATGTTGATGAATTCCCCGCGTTTCGCCTGGCACAGCTCCATAATCGCTCCGACATAATCATTCGGGACGATAATGCCCGCCTTGACATACGGCTCTTCCACATAATCGATCTTGCCGATCTCCGGATAGTGGGACGGGTTATCGATCTGCATCTGATCGCCGTTGGTCAGCGTCACGCGGTAGATAACGCTCGGCGCCGTCGTAATCAGCGGAATGTTGAATTCCCGCTCGATCCGCTCCTGGATGACATCCATATGAAGCAGGCCTAAAAATCCGCATCGGAAGCCGAAGCCGAGCGCGCTCGAGGTTTCAGGCTCGAAGCTCAAGGACGCATCGTTAAGCTGCAGCTTCTCCAGCGCTTCGCGCAAATCGTTGTAATCCGACGTTTCGATCGGATACAGGCCGCAGAATACCATCGGGTTGATCTTCCGGTAGCCCGGAAGAGGCTCGGCCGTCGGACGCTTTGCATCGGTTACCGTATCGCCGACGCGGGTGTCTCCCACGCTCTTGATGCCGGCCACGATGAAGCCTACGTCGCCGACGTTGAGCTCGTCCACGATGCTCATGCGCGGCTTGAACGCGCCGACCTCGATGACCTCGAAGGTCTTGCCTGTCGCCATCATTTTGATCATCGAACCGGCCTTGATGCTGCCGTCGATGACGCGGACATACACGATGACGCCCCGATAAGGGTCGTAATGCGAGTCAAAGATCAACGCCTTCAGCGGCTCCTCGGGACTGCCCGTAGGTGCAGGAACCTTCTGCACGACCTGCTCCAAAATCTCTTTGATTCCGATGCCGGCCTTGGCGGAAGCATGCACCGCTTCGCTCGCGTCCAGACCGATCACGTCCTCGATCTCCTGCTTGACCCGGTCCGGGTCGGCGCTAGGCAGATCGATTTTGTTGATAACCGGCAAAATTTCAAGATCGTTATCCAGCGCCAAATATACGTTGGCCAGTGTCTGCGCTTCAATTCCTTGAGCAGCGTCGACGACGAGCAGCGCGCCTTCGCAGGCAGCCAGGCTTCGGGAGACCTCATACGTGAAGTCGACGTGTCCTGGAGTATCAATCAGGTTCAAGATGTACTCCTCGCCGTCGTCGGCCTTATAAGTAAGGCGTACAGCCTGCAGCTTGATGGTGATGCCGCGCTCTCTCTCCAGATCCATCTGATCAAGGACCTGCTCCTGCATTTCGCGCGAGGTCAGCGCGCCCGTAAACTCCAGAATGCGGTCCGCAAGCGTCGATTTACCATGGTCTATATGTGCAATAATACAAAAGTTACGAATTTTTTGTTGTCTTACTTGTACGTCCGTCATGCTAACCCCCAACAACCACCAGATGTTTGAATCAATTTATTATACCAGTTGAGGGGATGCACAGCAATGGCTAAGGCGCGGCTGCCCGAGATTCGGCTGCCGAAACGGCGCATCATTCCACGATGGATCCGAACATCGATACGACCCAGCGGATGCTCTGGTCCGACAGCTCTTGGAGCAGACCTGCCGTTTTGTCCGCCAGCACATCGGCCGGCGGGCTTGAGCGTTCAGGAAGGAGGATGTCCCGCGGCAGCGGTTCGAACTCGGGCCGGATCTCCGTCTCCTCGTTCGGGCCGGAAGCCGGAGGCGACTTCCGTACGCCGCCCCAGCCGCTGCCTTCAGCCGCCGTTCCTGCTTCGGACTGCCCGGCAGCAGGCTCCTGCTGCACTTGCTGCACCGTTTGAACGCCGCCAGCCGGGGGCGATGCTTTTTCCCCGCCGAGCTGCATGCCGATCAATATGCCGATGCCTGTCCATATGAGCAGAGCCACGAATCGTTTCCCCGTTCTTGACATCAGAGTCCCCTCCTCCAGTATTTACCCGGCTTTCCGTTCGTCGTTCCGGGAAGCTTCCGTACCGTCCTTCCGGCCTGCCGAGGCCGACAGCTTATCGGCCTTGGCGTCCTTCTTCACGCTGGCTTTCTTCGCTTCCTGCTCTTGCCAGTACACTTCGGCAATAATATCGGCCAGCACCTCGGCCGTTCGCTGCAGCTCTTCCTTCGTATTGTCGATTCCGCCGATCTCGATCAGGATGCTGTTTGGCGACAGGGACTGATTATATTCCCCGTTCCCCTGGTCGGCCGATTTGCCCCACACGCCGCGTGAAATGCCCGGGTACGACGCTTCCAGCTTCGCATTGATTTTGCTGGCGAACGCCTCGTTTTTTCTCCAGTTCTCGTTGGCATGTCCAATAATGAAGTACACCTTGGCGTAATTGACCCCGTTTACGGTAGCGGTCGTTTTGCTGTAGCGCTGGGAATCCCGGTGGATATCGATCAGATAGGTCAAATCATCGTGACGGCCCATCGCTTCGAGCACCGTCTGCCTGGAATATTTATAGGAATAATTATAGTTATAGCCTTCTACGGTCGATTGATAGTCGCTTTTGTCGTGCAGGGTCCCGATCCCGTTGGCCTCGAGGCGTTTTGCCATGAAGCTGCCGACCAGCATGACATTTTTGCTCGGCGACACGGCGCCGGGATTGTCCGAAGGATGGGTGAGGAGCGGATTGTAGGCTTCCTGCGGATGGGAATGATAGATCAGCACCGCCTTCTTGCCGTCGGTCGTTTGTCCGTTCTTGGATGTGCCTCCGGGCTCGTTCTTGCTGTCCGTTCCTTGGCCCTCGCCTTCGCCCGGTCCGTCTTCGCCGTTCTGCTGCTCCTGCCCGTTATCCTCGCCCGCCTCTGGCGGCTGCTCGCCGTTATCCGGATTCTCGCCCGGATTTCCTACGGGGTTCTCTCCCGGGTCCGCCGCCCCCTCGGCGGTGTCCGGCCGATAATCCGCGGGCGCTTCCCCGTCTTCATTGCCGGAGCCGCTATGCAGCTGAACCGGCTGATTGGCTCTCATCCCCGGCAGCTCTCCGGCGAGCAGACTCTTCGGATCTCTCGGATTCACGCTCGTCAACAGCTGAAACACGAAGGTCGACATCTTCTCCCCGGAGAAGCTGGAATCTTCCTTGGAAGCGGCCATATGCGGCATCTCCATCCCGATCATATCAATAAAAAAGTGACTTGATAGGGAAGCGGCCAGCCCCTTCATCGAAGACACAGGCGAGCTGTTCAGCCGCTGCTCGGCCATCCCCCCAAGCCCCAGCAAAATAAAAAAGATGAGAGAGCCCAGCATCAGAACGATCAGCGTTTTGCCCATGCTCAAACCTTCCATCACATTTCGTCTCAGTCTGGCAATATTCCAGATGCGAAACTTACGGTTGTTCATATCGGAGTCCTCCTCGGCTTCAGCGGGGAAGCGGCACACTCGAAGCTCATGTCCCCGCTCTCTGTGATCTCTTATACTCCCAATCTATGAACCGGATGGAATCGATAGAACTAGAAAAGTTGAATCATTGAAAAGATGGTAGGGCAAGTATGTAAAATGTTCCTATAATCGCTGTTGGTTTCAGACTTCATGATTTATAGAACCTGGCACAGTAGAAATCCGAAGCCAAAGGCGGCCTCAAGCGTATGCTTTCGATGCAGCTTTTTCCTTCAGAAAGCTTTCGATTTTTTCGAATCTTTCACTTCCTTGCCAGCATCGTATACTTAATTCAACTTATACAAATAAAAGAATAGGGGAGAAATATAAAAGCTCCGATAGATTCGGAGCTTAGGAGCTTTATTCGGTATAACCCGCTTGCTAGTGGGTGTACGCGCCCGTATTGCCGGGATCCACCGCCTCGTGCAGCGCTGCGTTCAAACCTGACGCTACGATATTAGCGATGTCTTCGATAAATTCATCGATCTCTTTCGGGGTGACAATCAAATCATGCCCCAAAGGCTCGAGCACTTCCTTAACGAGGGCAAGCCGCTCGCCTTCGGACAAATTTTGCAGCATCCCCATGATCTTGCCCGTCTCCGGCGCCTTCTCGCCGAAATGGGATTTCATGAGCTCAATGGCATTGTTGACGATCGTCGACGCATAGCAAACGGTTGGCACTCCAATCGCAATGCAGGGCACCCCGAGCACTTCCTTGGTCAAGCCTTTCCGTTTATTGCCGATGCCCGAGCCGGGATGAATGCCGATATCCGCAATTTGGATCGTCGTATTCACCCGCTCCAGCGATCGGGATGCCAGCGCATCGATCGCGATGATGAAATCCGGACGGGTTCGCTCCACGATCCCTTGAACCGTCTCGCTGGATTCTATTCCCGTAAGGCCGAGGACGCCCGGCGCTATGGCGCTCACTTGGCGGTAGCCGGGGGCTACACGGTCCGGCATCAGTTCAAAGTATTGGCGCGTAACCATGACATTTTCCACCACCAGCGGCCCCAGGGAATCCGGAGTCACATTCCAGTTGCCGAGCCCGACGATGAGCGCGCTCGCTTTCGGACCTATGCCGATCCGCTCCATGAACGCTTCGAACTCACGCGCGAATACGACGGATACCTGTTCCTGAAGCCCGGTATCCCCCTTCCGAAGATCGGGAACCTCGAGCGTGACGTAGTGCCCCTTCACTCTTCCGATTTGCTGGGAGGCCGCGTCGTTCTCCACATCGAGCCTTGTAATTTTAATACCGTCCTCCTGAACGACATCCTCCATCAAGCCCGGAATGGGCGGGCTGCCGGCCCCTCCGGCAAGCTCCCTTGATTCCACGGCAAGGTCGGTTCGGACGGAATATTTCTGAAGATCCAGATCCATCTAAATTCACACTCCTCCTCATATTGCTACTAGTGTGTGAGAGGAGGGAAGAGATTATGCAGAAGTCTTGTTTAGTATTGCTTTTTGTCTACCTCCATGCTAAAATATTTTAAGTTGTGAACCATTTCGCTCTATTGAAATGCCTTACAGGAGGTGAATGTAATGCCAAACATCAAATCCGCGATTAAACGTGTTAAGACTAACGACAAACGCCATGCGCTTAACATTTCTCAAAAATCCGCGCTTCGCACAGCAGTTAAAAATGCTGACGTCGCGTTGAACGGTACAGAAATCGAGGCTGCTAAAGCTGCTTTCCAAGCCGCTTCCAAGAAGCTCGATAAAGCTGTTACAAAGGGCCTGATCCATAAGAATGCAGCTGCCCGCAAGAAATCCCGTCTGGCGAAAAGACTGAACGCTCTTACGTCCCAAGCGTAATCGTTTGTTGAATAAGACATTGGAAAAAGCCCTGACCTTCGGTTTATACCGGGTCAGGGCTTTTTGAATTGTTGCCTGGTCGCCACAGCTATGTGATCAAGCGCCCAGTCTCAGCAAAAACAGCTCGATCCCCAGCACCTTGTCCACCGCTCCGGTCTTCATCTGATAATCCAGATTCGCCAGATGGTTCAAAATGCCTTCAAGCCGGGCCGATTCGAATTTACGCGCCTGCTCTCCCGCGATTTTCACCGCATAGGGATGCAGCCCAAGCTGGGAAGCGATCTGCTGCTGCGAATAGCTCTGCGCCGACAACGTCTTCACCTGCAAAATAATCCGGAACTGCCTGGTGATCAGGGCCGCGATTTTGATCGGCTCCTCCCGCTGCTTCAGCAGCTCATAGTAGATGCCGAGCGCCTTATCCAGCCTCAGGTTGGCAATATCCTCCACCAAGGCAAATACATTCTGCTCCGTACTGCGGGCTACCAGCATATCGACCGTGGAGGTATCGATCGTTCCCCCATCGCCTGCATACAGGCACAGCTTCTCGATCTCGCCGGCCAATGTCTGAAGGCTCGTCCCGGCATTGCGGACGATGGCCTCAGCCGCTCCCTCGCGCAGGGAGCATCCCCTATTACGCACCTGCTTGTCCACCCAGCGAAGCAGATCCTCGCCGCCGAGCGGAGCAAAGGAAAGCGAGACTCCTGCTTTTTTAACCGCTTTGACCACCTTTTTGCGTTCATCGAGCTTCTCCGCTCCCACCATAAACACAATGACGCTGTAATCGGCTGGATTGTTCAAATATTCAAGCAAGGCCTCCGGTTTGTGCTCTACCTTCCCATTGTCCTTGGCCGCAGTAAAAAACGATGTATCTCGTACGAAAACAAGCTTTTTCTGAACCATAAAAGGAACGGTCTCGGCTTCTTCGACCACGGCCTGAATCGGAGTCTCCCCCAAATCCATATGGACGATGGCAAAGTCGCGATCTTCCTTGGGAATCAGCTGGGTCTCCAGAAATTCGGCAAACTCCCTCATCTGAAACTTTTCGCTGCCGTACAGCAAATATACGGAAGACACATCCCCCTGCTTGACCGCCTTGGCCGCCGCTTTGGCATCCATCGGCGTCCCCCCCTTTCTCTCTGTACACTATACCAAAAAAGACGACCCGAAAGCGATAGCGAATGAAGAGCCGCTGCAAAAACAAAGAGACCTCGGCTATGACAGCGGCAAGGTCCCTTCGTCCCAACACATCTATATAAACGCCGGACAGGATGCTCTAGAAACATCCCGCCGCCGGTCATACGACGGTGGTTGGTATAATGCTCTCTCTAATTTATCTTATTCATATCTCCTGGTAATTGTGCGAGCAATACGCTCTTTTCTATAAGTTCACATCGGAAAATATGCGGGTGCCCCGGCTTATGGCTTAGCCGGCGGTTCCTTGGAAGACGGCTGCCCGGACTGCGGCGGGGCCGTTTCTTCCACGGTGTAAACCGATTCGATCAGTTCAGCGTTGACTTTGACTTTGTACTTGAAGGTCAAGCTGTCTGGGGACCATTGTCCGGACACCAAGCTTCCACCCAGTGGAAGCCTTCCGATCTCTTCCATCGACTGCTGCTGTTCAGCTTCGCTGTTTGCAGCCGGAACCCGATAGATCACAAGCTGATCTCCCTCCGAGGAAGCCATGTATCGCGCATTCGGCGATGTCCATTGTTCCGGAGCTCTCATGATGCCCATCATCTGATCCGCCGGCTCTGTCGATTCCAGCGCTGCCGCGCTGCCGCCCTCATCCGCTGCCGGATCCTGGGCCGGCGGCTGCGTATCCGCATTCGGAGTGGCAGGTTCCTGCGGCGGAGACACGGCGTCCGAGCTGCCGCCGTTGGCTGGCTCGCTTTGATCGGATGGCGGTTCTGCCGATCCGGGATTATACGAATTGGCGTTGGCCGAATGGGTTGAGGTTTTATCATTCGATTCGACCGGGGCTCTCATGCCAGCCGCCGGATTCGATTCGCTCGCGTTCGGGTCACCGGAGTCCTTCGGCTGTCCGTTTCCTTCACCCGACGCGTTTGGCGGATCCGATTGTTCCTTGGCCGTCTCATCGCTTCCGGTTTCCTTCGAAGGCTCGTCTTCGGAAGGAGTGGCCTCGTTCATCGGAGCGTAGCCTTCGGCCGAGCCCGAACCGGCATCCTTGTTCATGATTCTCGGCTCCTCGGATGGATGCTCCGCTTCAGGTGCGGCATCCGGCAGCCCTGCACTTGTCGTGCTTGCTTCCTCGTTATAAGGAAGCTCGGCATCCGACAGCATTTTCGGCTGATAGTTGAATATCGCCACTCCCAAGATAACGGCCGCGGCGGCAGCGCCGATTGCGGTTCTGCCTGCGATGGTGCCCCACCAGCTGCCGGCTCGCTTCGTCCGGCCAAGCTCCGGCGTCATCTCGGAAGACTTCTCATTTTTCGCTGCCTGCTCATCCATGAGGCTGCCGCGTTCAAGGTCGATGGCAACCAGTTTGGGCATAATCGCATCCACCAAACTGACAGGCGGAGACACGGCCGGCAGATCCTCAAGCTCACGATTCAATGCTTTCAATATTTGAAAGGTTTCCGCACACTCCTTGCAAACAGCCACATGCTGAAACATCTCAGCCGTCTCCTCCGGAGTCAGATCCCGGTCCAAATACCGGTGCATGCGTTCCACCACCTCTTGGCAATTCATCCTGATACACCACCTTTCTGATGCTCATGCAGCATGTTCTGCAGCTGCTGCCTGGCCCTGAACAAATACGATTTGACCGTGTTCAGCGGCAAATTCAGGCAGTCTGCGATTTCGTTGTAGGATAAGTCCTGCAAATACCTAAGGACGATGACCGTACGGTGATGATCCGGCAGCTGATTGATGGCCTGCTGAATATCCTGGGCAATGTAGCCCGACATGACTTCTCTTTCGACATCCTGGCTGTCCTGAAACACCAGATCATGCTCGTCAATGGACACCGTCGGCTTGTTCCTGCGGAATTTATCGATGCAAATGTTGGTTACGATCCGCTGAACCCAGGTCTTGAACTGCGCTTTCTCTTCATAGGAATTGATCTTGGTGTACACGCGGATCAATGCCTCCTGAGCAGCATCCATCGCATCCTGTTCATTGTTCAGAATATAATAGGCCGTTCGGTAAACATGTTGCTCGATTTCTCGCAATAGGGTGATTAGAGCGTCGCGATCGCCCGATTGAGCGGCTCTGATGAGTCCCTGCTCCACCACAGTGGATCCCCCTCTCCCTGCATACATACAGACGGAAATGATGACAAAAATGTTGCAGTATGTAACCTATGAATTTTTAAGAAACTTCATCTAACTATACCAAATATATAGAGCAACGTCATCCGCCTGTTATTTCATACCACATCGATCATACTACGATTCAGGCTATTCAGGACAGACCCTCTAAGGATTTAGTCTGGATCGCACTTTTATGGCTCCGTCCTTTACGATCATTTGAATTTCGCCATGCCGATTGGTCTGGTATATCACCGATCGGTACTGCTCCAATCGGGCGACCACATCCGGGTGGGGATGCCCGTACCTATTGTTAACGCCGGCGGAGATGACTGCAGCCCTCGGCTGCCAGGCGTCCATCCACCGGACTGACGTGGAGGTTTTGCTCCCGTGGTGGGCAACCTTCATCACATCGATCGGTTCATTTAATAACGGCAGGCCGCCTCCATCCGTACGCTCTTCCATATGAAGCAATATTTTTTGCTCTGCCGCTTCGTCCGTATCGCCGGTGAATAAAAACCGGCATCCGTTCATGTGAAGCACGAATACGAGCGAGGCATGATTTTGCTCCTTGACCAGGGATAATGCCTGGCCGCTCTCGCCGGACGGTGACGTGACCGGGGACAAAAACCGGATTTCCGTGTCCTTGCCAAGCTTCCATTCCATAAGATCCGCTCCGGCGCGATATACGGGAATATTCTTCCGAAGGGCGATCGCCATGCTTTGGCGAAAGGCGTCCGAATCGGTCAAGCTGCCATTAAAGACGATGGAATCCACAGGAATTTCACGGAGCACGGCTTGGAGTCCGCCGATATGATCCTGGTCTCCATGGGACATGATTACAGCGTCCAGCCGGTGCACGCCCCTTTTTTTCAACAAGGGAACGACGACCTTCTCCCCGACTTCGTATGGAGACTTTCGCTCCTTCCATGCATCCGAAGGCTTTCGGAAGCTGAGTGTCCCGCCGCCGTCAATAAGGATATGCTTGCCTTCCGGCGTTGTGACCAGGATCGAATCGCCCTGTCCCACATCCAAAAACTGCACCAAGCCCGCCCCGTGCAGGGACGAGGGGCGATAGCCATCGAACAGAAGCAGGCACAGCGCAAACGCTAATACCGCAGCAGCTGTCCTTCCCCCGAATCGAACGATATAATCGCTCATCCGCCAATAACCTCTCCACCGAAGCGCGCCGGACAACCGGTCCAGCAGGGGAAATATCCCCGCCGCCTCAACATGATTCAGGCGGTCTCTTATCAAGGCTTCCTTCCGTGCGCCATCCAGGGGCACCGTATCATCGGTTGGCTGTTCCCTGAACTGGCGGATCGCCTCGGCTCTCTTGCTTAATATATGCAGCAGGCCGTACAAGAGCGCAAAATATACAATGATCCACAGCAAGTCCGGCGAAGGCCAGATCGTCATCAATGCCGAGCCGTTCATCCAGCCGACCAGCCGGAACGTCAAATCGTTCAACCATTCGGTCAGACCGGCGATCCAGCCTGCTCCCCGCATCCAGACCCAGCTTAACAGCAGAGACGTCATCCCCAAAGGGAGCACGATCAAGCTGATAACTGGCACCAACAACAAGTTCGCGGCGACGGATACGAGCGAGAATTGATTGAAGTAATAGATGGTCAGCGGAAAGGATACCCACTGGGCAACGAGGGTAACGCCGGCCGTCCCCGCCAGCCAGCGGGGCATAAAGGACAACAGCGGCATTATCTTTGGCACAAAGATCATGAGCCCGGCCGTGACGATAAAGGATAACTGAAAGCTGACGTCGACCAGAAAATATGGATTGTACATCAGCATCGCCAAGGCGGCAGCGCTTAATATATGCAAGCCGTCCTTAAGGAGACCCCGCCTTGCCGCATACAGTCCGATCATTCCCATAATGCCCGCCCGGACAATCGATGGACTGGCCCCTGTCAAGAGGACGTACGCAGGGAGTAGGCACATCACCACCGTAAGCGAGGCTTCGCGCGTCAGCCGGAGCGTAGAGCAAATAAACAGCAGGCATCCTACAATAACGGCTACATGCATGCCGGAGATCGCGAGGATATGCGTCAGACCGAGCCTTGAAAATTCCGAGAATGTATCAGGATCCAAATCATCCCGATTGCCGATGACAAGTCCCTTCATATACCCTGCATGAACACCGCCGTACAATTGTTCCAGCCGATCCCCGAGCGCTCCGCGCAAGGAATCATTCCAGCGCAGGATATGGGAGGCGCGCCATCCGTCCGGTGCCGAAGCCTTTACCTGGTCAGCCCCTTTTACCTTCACGATCCAATGAATCTTCTGCGTGCGCAAATAGCGGCGATAATCGAAGCCGTCAAAATTACGCGCGATCCCCGGCTGCTGCAGCTCGCCTGACACATGAACGGAATCTCCGCGCTTCCAGCCTGCCGCGATATTCTGTTCCGCCTGCTCCAGCAGCCGGACCTGAACCATGACGGTGTCTGCCGTCTCCATCGAATTGCCCGGCAGCTTAGCTGGATCCCGATTCACTGCATCCGGCGGCAGTATTCCTTCGATCTCCGCATGGCGCAGCGATACCGTAAAATCCGCGCGATCCCCGTCAATCGCCACCTCCGAAGAGATAACACCGACTCCTGAAATCGGAATCGACTCGGCTTCCCCGCGTTCTAGGGCCGGGACATGCAAATCGGACACGTTCATCGCGTCATGCCACTCCCAGTAAGCAGCGGAACAACACAAGGAGAATATCATGCATATCGTATAGATTTTTCCGACCCGCTCCCATTGACAAACCACAAGCAGCAGAAGCAGAATACCGGCCGCAGCCAGCGCCATCCTCCATCCGGAGGTCAGGCAGGCGATACTGCTTCCGATTACCCATAGCACCGTAAAGACTAGCAGCGGCCTACGCCTCATCATTCCGACCTTCCTTTCCCGAATGCATCATCCCGTTAATTACAATAGAAAAAGAACCCCTGCCTGCAATCCACTGCAAACAAAGGTTCTTCCCCGCATCGCGATTATTCGTTTGTTCAAGAACGTCTCTATTCCTTCACCGCCATCATCGTCTCCCGCGGCGGCTCATACCCCGATAGCTGCCGGAACAGGATCCCCTTCTGCTTCATCATGTTCGATACTTTCTCCGTATCCTTCGGATACGGGCGGTGGAATACCACCTCGACGATTCCGCTGTTGGCCAGCATGTTGGCACAGGTCCAGCAAGGCTCGTCGGTTACGTAAACCGTGCTTCCTTCCCTGTCGATCCGGTCGGTAAACAGCAGCAAATTTTGTTCTGCATGAATGGTTCGAATGCACCGCTGCTTCTTCACTACCGTTTCCTTCCCGTCCTGAACAACAAGCTCATAGTCCTCGGCGATCATGCAGCCCGCCTCCGAGCAATCCGGAACCCCCATCGGAGCTCCGTTATAAGCGGTTCCGAGAAGCTTCTTGCCCTGCACGAGCACGGCCCCGACATGGCGCCGCGAGCATTGGGATCGGGTGGATACCATATAAGCAATATCCATGAAGTATGTGTCCCAATCTTTCCGTCGATCCGTATTCATCCGTCATTCACCTGTTCCTTATCAATGTCTCCTTTATTGTAGCACACAGCTAAAGTTCAACGTAAGGCTTCATCTTCTCCAGCATTTTGGGACCGATGCCCTTCACGTTCATTAAATCGGCCACGCTGCGAAACGCCCCGTGCTGGTTCCGGTAATCGATAATGGCCTTTGCTTTAGCCTGCCCTATGCCGGGCAGCTCCATCAGCCCGGCGGCATCCGCCGTATTCACGTTAATGAGGCCGGACCTCGCGCCGGCCGCAGGCAGCGAAGATGAGCTTTCTGTAGGAGTTGCCGCCTCGGCGGGAGGTGCTGCCGCCTCGGTGCCCAAGCCTGCCGGAGGCGCACCGGAGGAAGCTGCAGCGGGGGGCGTCGCCGCGTCCGCATCTGCTTGCGCAGGAGCTTCTCCTTCGGAATGAGCTTCATTCTTGCTGGACTGGGCGGCGACAGGCGCACCCTCCGTTGCCGCCTTCGCCTCAAGGGCTTGCCCGCCGGACCCTGCTTCACCTCGGCTCGCCTCAGTACGGGTTCCAGCACCTCCGGCCGGCGGGGCTTCCCCTTCCGGATGATTCGCGGCAATCGCCTGCTTAAGCTGATCATTTAGAGGCTGCCAGCCCTGAATTCCTTTCTCCGGACCGCCGGCAAATAGGATCAGTACGCAGCCCAAGGCCGCGGCCGATACACTCCATCCCACTGGAATACGCCTCATCTCTTAAATCCTCCTTTTCATGATAAACATGATTTGCTCATCCAGACTGTGAAGATTTTTCGATCTCAAACCGCAAATTCGTATCCGAACCCGTCATGAATCGCCATCCTTGCCGCATACATTAAACGTAGTAACGGTACATTTCTGCCGTAAAGCGCGAAAGGAGGGGACGTACACATGAAGGTTGGTTTTATCGGTACGGGCAGTATGGGCAGTCTATTGATCGATGCCTTCATTCGATCGGGCGCACTCCTGCCCGAGCAAATTCGGGTCAGCAACCGTACGCCCGAGAAAGCCCAGCAGCTGTCCAAGAGACATCCCGGTCTTACCGTGTGCAGCTGCAATAAGGAAACGGCTTCGGAAAGCGATCTGTTCTTCATCTGTGTCAAGCCGCTCGAATTCAAATCCGTCATCAGTGAAATCAGGGACCGGCTTTCGGAGCACCAAATTGCGGTATCGATTACAAGCCCTGTCCAGCTGATTCACCTGGAATCGGCGCTGCCGTGCAAGGTGGCAAAAATCATACCCAGCATTACCAATATCACCGGAGGCGGAGCTTCGTTATGTATGTATGGTTCCCGAATAAAAGAAGAAGACAGGCAGCTTATTCAAAGCCTCCTGTCTTATATCAGCAGGCCCGTTGAGATTCTGGAATCGCACACGCGAATCACTTCCGATTTCTCCAGCTGCGGGCCTGCTTTTTTAAGTTTGTTCTTGGAAAAATGGATTGACGCTGCCGTCGAAATGACAGGGATCGACCGCGGCACGCTCAATGCCCTGGCCGGCGAAATGCTGGTCGGCACAGGGAAGCTGCTAACGGAGGAGGGCTTCTCCCCCGAACAGCTTCAGGAAAGGGTCGCGGTACCCGGCGGCATCACCGCTCAGGCGCTCATTTTACTGAACTCGCACCTGAACGGCTTGTTCTACCAATTGATCGAAACCACACACGACAAGTATGAGGAGGATCTGGCAAAACTGGACGCCGCATTCGGCTTCTCGGTTAACCGGCCACGATATTGACCAGTTTTCCCGGAACGGCAATGACTTTGCGAATGCTCTTGCCTTCCAGCGCCTGCTTGACATTTGGAAGGGAGAGGCTATGCTGCTGCATGGCTTCTTGATCGAAGTCTTTAGCAATTTTGGTGCGGTCCACGATTTTTCCGTTCACCTGGACGACGATTTCCACCTCGGCTTCTACGGTCCAAGCCTCATCGTATTCCGGCCAAGGAACATACGTGATGCTCTCGGTGTGTCCCAGACGGCTCCACAGCTCTTCAGCCAGATGAGGCGCGAGCGGGGACAGCATTTGAACGAAATTCTCCATCGCCTTCCGCGGGAGCTCATCCGCCTTGTAGCCCTCGTTGATGAAGATCATCAACTGGCTGATTGCGGTGTTGAAGCGCATATGCTCGATATCCTCGGTAACCTTCTTAATCGTTTTGTGCAGGATCCGTTTCCATTCGTCGGAACCTTCCCCGTCCACGATTTTTGGATTCAGTTGGCCGTCATCGCCAATGAACAGACGCCATACGCGGGAGAGGAAACGATGCGTGCCTTCAACACCGTTCGTGTTCCATGGCTTGGTCGCTTCCAGCGGCCCCATGAACATCTCGTATACCCGAAGCGTATCGGCTCCATATTCGTTCACGATATCATCAGGGTTGATGACATTGCCGCGGGATTTGCTCATTTTCTCATTATTGTTGCCGAGAATCATGCCTTGGTTCACGAGCTTCTGGAACGGCTCCTTCGTATCGACGACTCCGAGATCATAGAGCACCTTATGCCAGAATCTTGCGTACAGCAGGTGAAGCACCGCATGCTCGACGCCGCCGATATACAGGTCTACCGGGAGCCATTCCTTCTGCTTCTCCTTCGAGCACAGCTCATCCGGGTTATGCGGATCGATGTAACGGAGATAGTACCAGCAGCTGCCTGCCCATTGTGGCATCGTGTTGGTCTCGCGGCGGGCTTTCATGCCCGTCTCCGGATCAACCGTCTCCACCCATTCCGTCACATTCGCCAGCGGAGATTCGCCGGTGCCGGACGGTCTGATCTGATCCACGTCCGGCAGCAGCAGCGGCAGCTGGTCTTCCGGAACGGTCTTCATCGTTCCGTCCTCCAGGTGGAGAATCGGGATCGGCTCGCCCCAGTAGCGCTGACGGCTGAACAGCCAGTCGCGCAGCCGGTACGTGACCTTCTTCTTACCCTTGCCTTCTTTCTCAAGCCACTCGTTCATGGCCTGAATAGCAGCCTCATTGTCCATTCCGTTGAGGAAGCCGGAATTGACGTGCTCGCCGCTTCCGGTGTAAGCTTCTTCCTCCACGTTGCCGCCCTTCACCACTTCAATGATCGGAAGCCCGAATTGCTTCGCAAACTCCCAGTCGCGGGTATCGTGGCCCGGAACGGCCATGATCGCGCCGGTTCCGTAGCCGGCGAGGACGTAATCGGCGATCCAGATCGGCAGCTTGGCGCCGCTGGCAGGGTTGATGGCATAAGCCCCGGTAAAGACCCCGGTCTTGTCTTTTGCCAGATCCGTACGCTCCAGGTCGCTCTTGCGGGCTGCCTGATCCTGATAAGCCTTCACCGCTTCCCGCTGCTCTGGGGTCGTAATTTTGTCCACCAGCTCATGCTCCGGTGCCAGCACGCAGTAGCTTGCGCCGAAGAGGGTGTCCGGACGGGTCGTGAACACTTCCAGCTTGGCGTCATGCCCATCGATATCAAACCGCACCTCGGCGCCGACCGATTTGCCGATCCAGTTGCGCTGCATGTCCTTCAGGCTTTCGCTCCAATCCAGCTCATCCAGATCCTCAAGCAGCCGGTCCGCATACTCGGTAATTTTCAGAATCCACTGCCGCATCGGCTTGCGGACGACCGGGTGGCCGCCGCGCTCGCTCTTGCCGTCAATGACTTCCTCGTTCGCAAGAACCGTACCCAGCGCTTCGCACCAGTTCACCGGCACCTCGGCTACATAAGCAAGGCCCCGTTTGTACAGCTGGATGAAGATCCATTGCGTCCATTTATAATAGTCCGGATCCGTCGTACTGATCTCCCGGTCCCAATCGTAAGAAAATCCGAGCGACTTGATCTGGCGGCGGAAGTTATTGATGTTCTGGATGGTGAATTCGCGTGGATGCTTGCCTGTATCCATCGCATATTGCTCTGCCGGAAGGCCAAACGCGTCCCAGCCCATCGGATGAAGCACGTTGTACCCGCGCATCCGCTTATAGCGGGAAATGATGTCGGTGGCCGTGTAGCCCTCCGGGTGCCCGACGTGAAGACCCGCTCCGGAAGGATACGGGAACATGTCGAGTGCATAAAATTTCGGTTTGGACGAGTTGTCCTCGGTTTTAAAGGTTTTGTTCTCTTCCCAATACTTCTGCCATTTCGGTTCAATGACCTGCGGCTTATAGCCGTGGCCGGCTGATTGTTGATCCGTCATACTACATAGCTCCTCCTTCACTGTCGAACGGACAAGGCTGTTAATGCCGCTGTCCTGAAAACAAAAAAAACCTCATCATCCATAGCGCTGACGCTAGGGACGAGAGGTTTGATTCCCGTGGTACCACCCTAGTTAGTGCAAGGCATGCTTTGCCTTTCACTCCCTTTGCATCCTTATCGCGGATGAGACGGCGACGTTTCATCGACCGACGGATAAATAAGCATTCTTAAGATCCGAAAGCCGGGTTCGCGCCGCTGCTCAGAGGCGAGTTCATCCCTTGCGTCAACCGGCTTCCACCAAATGCACCGGCTCTCTGCATGATCGCATACGGAACTACTAGTCCCCTTCATTGCATTACTATGATTTCCATTTTAATGTGGCTATTATACCCAAAAAGCCGCGCCAAGTCAACGGAGTTCGCCCTGGGACTTGCGGTAATGCTCCGGCGCCGTTCCGACCATCGTCTTGAACATCCGGCTGAAATGGGCCAAATGCTTGAAGCCGGCCGCCCGGCTGACGTCCGTAATGCTCATATGGGGGTGCAGTCTCAGCAGGATTTTGGCCTGGTTAATTCTTCGGTGGTATACATATTTGAATACGGTCGTTCCGGTGACCTCCTTGAACAAAGAGGACAAGTAATGCTTCGTAAGATGCATGTCCCTGGCAATTCGGTCCAGCGTCAAATCCTCCATGTAATGCTCTTCCACAAACGAGACGACGTGCTGTACATGGCGCTCCTTATCAGAGATCGAATCCTGCTGCTGCACTTCGCTTTGACACCAGCCCGCAATGACGTACAGCATTTCCTGAAGCCGAAGCTTCAATCGCTCCTGCTTGAAAGCAGCTTCCGCCCCCCGCAGCCGGTTCATATCCTCCAGCAGCCGCTCAAACTCTTCCCTCCTCTGCCCAGTCAGCGTCATCCGGTGATTGCGCAGCGTTTCGAAGGGATCCAGCAGGACCGATCTTGCCGATTCGGGCAGCTCCCTGCACACCCAGGCGGGATCGAAATGGATAATGCTCCGGACATAGCGCGAACCCGGCTCCACATTCGGGCAATGCAGCGTCAACCCGTTCATCAGGAGCAGGTCCCCGGGCTTCAGCGCAAAAACGGAGTCTCCGATCAGATACGTGCAGCGTCCTTCATGAAAATAATAAATTTCGTAAAAAGCGTGGGAGTGGAAAGTCCCGCCGGATAAAGGCCGGTCATTATAGCAGCCGAGTTCAATCGGTTCCCTCAGCAGCATCCGGTCAAAGCCCGGCATCCAGGATGGTGGAGTCGTCAACCGCGAAGACATGTGGGAATCCCCCTTATCGAGGTTATGAATCAATTCCCCGGGAATTTTGGCGGGGTCTCCCTTTATTATAATGGATTTATCCGATCCGCACGGCTAAGTTTTGGGCCTTGACGCACAGCTCTCCCGCTTTGAAGGCATGCTCCTGGGTCATGGCGCGCTCCGTCCGCTCCAGGCAATCGAGAATCAGCTCACCGAAGAACGGATAGCCGACCTTCCCCTTCAGCTCCATATGGAACTCCCCGTCCTTGTTCACCAAGTACAGATGATCACCATGCGGGTGTCTGGCAATGTCGATATACTTGCGAAGCTCAATATATCCGTCCGTGCCCAGGATGAAGGTTCTGCCGTCACCCCATGTCCCGAGTCCCTCCGGCGTCAGCCAGTCGACCCTGAAATAATTCGTCGCCCCGTTGTCGCCAAGCAGCGTGGCATCCCCGAAATCCTCGAGCTCCGGATACATCGGATTCGCATAATTGCCGACCTTGCTGCTCAGCACCTGGGCATCCCTGCAGCCTGCATAAAATAAAAACTGCTCGATCTGGTGGGAGCCGATATCGCATAAAATGCCCCCGTACTGCTCATGGCGGAAAAACCAATCGGGACGCGATGCCGCATTCAACCGATGCGGGCCTGTGCCGAGCACCTGAACCACCCTGCCGATCGCTCCATCCTGAATCAAGCGTCCGGCATGAACCGCGCTCTCCACATGAAGTCGTTCGCTGTAGTAAACCATGTATTTTCTGCCGGTTTCCGCCGCTTTCGCCCTGGCGGCCTCTACCTGCTCCAGCGTCGTAAACGGCGTTTTGTCGGTAAAATAATCCTTGCCATGCGACATCACCTTGAGCCCAAGCCCGCAGCGTTCCGAAGGGATCGCCGCAGCCGCGACCAGCTTTACCTCCGGATCCTCCAATATTTGCGCTTCGGAGGAAGCCGGCCGTACGCCGGGGTATGCCTCGCAGAATGCTTTTACCTTCCCAGGGTCCGGGTCGTACACCCATTTCAGCGTGGCCCCCGCTTCGATAAGACCGTTGCACATGCCGTAAATATGTCCATGCTCCAATGACATGGCCGCGATCGTGAATTCCCCGGGCTTGCAGACCGGCTGGGCTTTGCCTACCGGCGCATATCGCATTCCATCACTCCGGTTCATATTGCTGCCTCCCCTATTTCTTGTATTTAGTAGGTTCCGAATGTTTTGCTCATATCGACGGGGCCGATCTCCCGCACCGTCTTCTCTCCGGTCGAGGCGGCGATCCGCTCCTGCAGAAGGTTATAGTACAGATCCTCATCCAGCGGCAGATCCACCCAGTTATCCGTCCACGTGGACAGATGCATTGCATTCGACAAGGTAAGTCCATGGATTCCCTCTTCGCCCGGAGCGATTAACGGGGTGCCGTGCAGAATGGCATCCGTAAAATTTTGAATAATGCCGTTATGCTGCGGATTGTCTCCCACGATCGGAACGTCGCACTTCCAGCATTCCGGTTCGCCGAAGCCGCCGGTATACTGACGGTTGAATTCCGGCTCCGGCACCCGAAGTCTCCAAAAAGTAAGATTGCCGTTTTCGATGACGATTTTCCCGCGGTCTCCCGTCACTTCAAACCGGTTCGTGCCCGGCGCTTCGCCGGTGGTCGTGATGAATACGGCGGTTGCGCCGTTTTCGTATTCCGCGTAAGCGGTCACGTCGTCCTCGACCTCGATGTTGCGATACTTGCCGAACGCGCAGAATGCCCGAATTCTCTTCGGCATCATGCCTGTCGTCCATTGCCATAAATCGAGCTGGTGCGGAGATTGATTGATCAACACGCCGCCGCCTTCGCCGGACCAGGTCGCACGCCAGCCTCCCGAATCGTAATAGCTCTGGGAACGGTACCAGTTCGTCACGATCCAGTTCATGCGCCGGATTTCGCCGAGCTCTCCATCCGCAATCAGCTCCCGCAGCTTCTTATAAAGCGGATTGCAGCGCTGATTGTACATGATGGAGAACACTTTGCCGCTTGCAGCCGCTGCGTTATTCATCTCGCGGACCTGCTTGGTATAGACGCCGGCCGGTTTCTCGATCAGCACATGCAGCCCCCGGTTCAGCGCTTGAATCGCTTCCTGCGGATGCCCGTAATGCGGAGTTGCAATAATGACCGCGTCCACCTCTCCTGAAGCCATCATCGCATCCACGTCGCTAAAGATCCGCACATCCGAAGGCAGCGTCTCTTTGGCTATCTCCTGCTTGGCCGGATTAAAATCGCATACGGCGCTAAGACGTGCTCCCGCGATCCGTCCAGCCGCGAGCGACTTGGCATGCGAGAAGCCCATTCCGAGACCGATTACACCTATACGAACTTGTTCCATACTGCAATCCTCCCTCATACATTTCATATCTTCCGTTACGCATCTATAAAAATAAATCCAATTATTCGTTACGCGAATTGTTTATCTTCGCTCCACTGCTTCATCTGCTCGGCAAAGCGAAGCAGCATCTCGGTCGAATCGTACGTGCCGCTAAAATCCTCGATGCCGAAATAGCCGTCATAACCAACAGACTTCAAATCCTGGATAACCTGACGCCACGGAACGGCGCCTTGAGCAAGCGGCGTCCATTCCCCGGTCCACGTTGCCTCGCTCCCGTCCTCCGACGGATGCTTGCGATAACCGCCATTTTTCACATGAACATGGGCCAAGTAAGGACCGAGCAGCTCCAGTCCCATGCGATAATTTTCGTAGCCTTCATGAACCATATTTCCCGGATCGTACAATACGCCGACATGCTGAGGAGAGCAATGGGATACGAGCCGGTATGTAAGCCCGGCGCTCGGCGTAATGGTGTTATGGTGCGTCTCGACCAATGCCTTCACATCATAAGCGGCTGCCAAATCCTCCACTTCCAGCAGGTATTTTACAGCTTGCTCGTACAGCTCATTGTAGTTGACGCTGCGATTGTAAGCCGGAATGCCGGCGCGGATGAAAGAGGCTCCTACCAGCTTGGCTGCCCTCATCACTTTCTCCGTTTCCGCCAGATCGCCGCAGGTTAGATACGGAACGACCGCAATGCTCTGTCTGCCGTGCAGCTCCGCCGCCTGCTTGAATCGCAGCCAATCCTGCTCCGTCCCGCCGGGATCCATGGAGCATTGATTATGCCTCCAAAAGGAAGGCTGCTCCTCCTCGGCGCCGGGCGGGATTTCCTTAAAACGCCATTCAATCCCTTCGATACCGGCATCGGCTGCGGCCTTGGCCAGCTGTTCAGGCTGCAAGTCGGGGGTTGCAACCGTAAATACAGACATTTTCATGGTACGCTCATCCTCTCATGTCCCCTATCATCACCGGGGGAATTTAACTATCATTGGACTCTCGAAATCCCGCCTTCCAGAGGTTACAACATTAGATACATCTATGTAGACAGCGCTGTCATTATTGCAATGGCCGGATATGACCCATCGTAGCATAGTCCGATCTGCAAACCTATAGCTCCGTCTGTGTACCTTAACCACAATCAAATAATTAGCCTAAAAAGCGTTTCAGATTATAATGGGTGCGCCGACCGCCTGTCAGTGGTCCCTGCAGCAATTTGGCTTGTCGTCCGAGCGTCGCTGATCATCGTGCAGCAGCCATCATTACCCCGCGTGCTGGGAGAGGCAAGTCGGATGCCTTTGCAAACGCAAAAAAGTCCTTCATGCATAAAGAGACTGCCCCAAAGTCAAATGACCTTGAGGCAGTCTCAACATGATATAAGGTTTTCCCGTAATCTTATTTTATGGCTACAAAGAACAGACGGGCAGCGTCGTCGCCGGCTTCAACCCATTCGAAATCGGCGTAGCATTTGACATCACGGAAGCCTGCTTTGATAAGCTCTACCTTCATCCATTCCGGATCATATCCTCGCTGGATATGCGTTTCTTCAAAGCGGCGGTAGACGGCAGGGTCCTGATGATCCCGTGCAAAAATGGTCAAATGATGCTCGATTTCACATCGGGGCTCATCCAGATCGCAGGTCCATATGTAAGAGACCTCCCGCTCATCCAACACGAATGGCTGCTCCGCATCATACCGGATCAACGTGTTCGGATGGTGCACGTCAAACAAAAACGTTCCGCCTTCCTTGAGCCCTTGGTACGTGCGGACAAAGGCGGAACGAATATCCTTCTCCTCCAGCAAATAGTTGAAGCAATCGCAAAACGAGATCACGGAATCAACGGGCTCCGGCAGCTCCCAGGAACGCATGTCCTGCTGAACCCAGCGGACGCTCCCTTCGCGGAACAGCCGGCTGCCCTGCGGCGATCCTTCCAGCTTCCGCCTGGCAACAGACAGCATATCGGCCGACAAATCAATGCCCGTCACCTCAAAACCGGAGTTGACCAGCGGTATCGTAATGCTTCCGGTTCCGCAGCCGAGCTCCGCGATGCTTCTCGGCATGCCATGCTTGTCCCAAGCCGTTCTCGCAAAGCGGATCCAGTCGGGGTATGGCATATCTTCCATAAGCTGATCATATACGTAAGCAAACTTTCGGTAAGACAACATGCTGACACCACTTTCCCAGAAGCTTCTTCTTCGGTCGCTATTCAGCCGAACCGGAATTCTCCTCTTTTTTCACCAAATACGTCCAGCTTTCCTTCTGTGTGACAAGGCCATCCTTCATCAATTTCCCGAGCGCACGCTTAAATGCAGATTTGCTGATGCCAAAGCGCTGCTTGATAATTTCGGGCGGTGTTTCATCGGAATAGGGCATTGCGCCGCCCGGCCGTTCCTTCAGGAACGCCAGCAGCCGGTCTGCATCATCGTTTCGTCCGATCTCTTTGCGCGGAACCATCGACAGATTCACCCGGCCGTCCTCGCGAATATGGCTCACCCGTACGCGCACCTCTTCACCTAGACGAAGAAGCCGCGTCCGCTCTGAGGCGTGGATCATGCCGATCGCTCCAAAGCCGACCACACCTCCGTCGACGATCACGAAGGTTCCCATCTGCAGCGGCTTGTATACCAGCGCCGTAAACCATTCGCCCATCCACGATTTCGGCGCGTGGAAGGCGAGTGGAGCGAGCTCCTGCTCACCCGCCAGCTTGGCGCGCAGCCTGCCTTGCTTATCATGCTCCATCGTTACGAATACATGATCACCCACCTGAGGATGCAGCTCTTTCATTTCGGGCAGCTCCCGGATCGGTAGCAGCAGCTGCCTTCCGAGTCCCATTTCCAGAAAACAGCCGAGCCGGGGATGAACGTCCGCCACCTCCAGCTTTGCCGTTTCACCAAGGGTAAGCAGCGGCTTTTTCATCGTTGCTGCCAAACGGTCTTCGGTATCGAAGAAGATGAATACCTCGACGGTATCCCCAGGAGCAATGCTCCCGGTCACTTCCGAATAGTGCAGCAGGACATCCCGGTCGCCGCCATCAAGAAAGTAGCCATAAGGCGAAACCTCCCTGGAAACCGTAAGCTGGACGATCGTGCCCGCGATCAAGCTCATACGTTCTCCACCACTTTGGCATCCGACCACAAGCGCTCAATGTTGTAATACTCGCGCTCGTCCCGGTGGAAGATATGGACGACAACATCCCCGATGTCCATCAGCACCCAGCGGGCAGCATCCATGCCTTCCAGTCCCCGAAGAGCTACGCCTTTATCATGGATCCGTTTGCGGATTTCCGTTGCAATTGCCTGAACCTGCGTATCCGAATTCCCGTGGCAAATAACAAAATAATCCGCCACAAGCGAGATGCCTCTCAGATCCAGAACGACCAAATCGTTCGCTTTCTTATCCTCTGCGGCCTCAACCGCTATATTTAACAATTCTTCCGGTTTTATCGTCATGAATTCGCCTCCAATTGCTTAATGAGATCGTTGCGGGCTAGCACCGTCAACGGAAAAATAATCTGTCTGCGTGACAGCAGATGTCCAATCGTCGAATCAAACCCGGCTGCGAGCGCCTCTTCAAGGCTATGGTTGGCCAGTTCCCGAATATTATTCACACCGGGGAAATCCCTCCCCGGCTCCACATAATCGGCCAGGCACACCACCTTGTCCAGCAGGCTCATCCCGACTCGGCCCGACGTGTGATAGCGGATAGCATCCAGCACCTCGGTGTCCGTTACCCCATAATCCCGCTCTGCGACGATCGCGCCCACTTCGGCATGCCACAGCTGCTTGTCATATTGGAGTAGCTCCGAGGACTCTCCCTGCTCCTCGAGCACCTCCCGAAGCTTCTCAACCGGCCAGTACTTGGCTACATCATGTAAAATCGCTGCCAAATCCGCTTTCTGGGGATCGGCCCCGAACCGGTTCGCCAAAATAACGGCCGTCTCCATAACGCCCTTCGTATGCTCCCAGCGCTTGGCCGGCATCTGGGAGGAGACGGCTTCGATCAAATCTTCACGGCTGTACACCATATATACCGCTCCTAACAATATAATCGTACACGCGATCCGGCACCATGTAGCGGATGGATCCGCCGGCGGCCGCCCGCTCCCGGATCATCGTGGATGAAATCTCGATCAGCGGCATTTCCGCGATCCTTACCACCCGTCTAAGAAAATCCGGCAGCGACTCTACGTTCAGCTTCGTCCCCGGACGGTTGACCCCGATGAACGTCAGCATTCCCGCTAGCTCCTCGATCCGGTTCCACTTCGGGAGATACTCCACCATATCCGCTCCGATGATAAACGAAAAATCGTGCTCGGGATACATCTCGCGAAGGGCCTTGATCGTATCGACCGTATAGGAAATGCCGCCGCGCTTGATTTCAAGGTCCAGCGTGCGGAAGGACGGGTGGCCGGCAACCGCCTCGGCTGTCATCTCCAGCCGCATCATCCCGGTGACGCCCGCATCCTCCTTATGCGGAGGAATATGGCTCGGCATGAACCACACTTCCTCCAGGCCATAAGCGACGCGCGCCGCCTCAGCCGCCAGCATATGTCCGATATGAACAGGGTCGAAGGTTCCCCCCATGATCCCCACTTTCATTCGGCTCACCTCCCCTAGTCAGAGGACTATGATACTCTGAACACCGATCTTGCTTTAAGGCAGTTCGATCGTCTTATGATCCTTCGATTCCTTATAGAGAACAATCGTCTTTCCGATGACTTGGACCAATTCGGCCCCGGCACCTTCGGCCAGCTCCTCAGCGATGTCGCGAGGATCCTCCAGGCAATTGTTGAGCACCGAGATTTTCAGCAGCTCCCGCTTCTCAATCGCTTCTTCGATGTGGCGGATCAAATGCTCATTGCTGCCGCCTTTGCCTACCTGGAACAGCGGGTCCAAATGATGGGCAAGCGAACGTAAGTGTCGTTTTTGCTTTCCTGTTAACATGCTTGGTCATTACCCCTTAATCATCATCTATACAAGCCTATCGCTTGTTTAAAAACTATATTGTAGCTTTAGCTTACCCATTAATCAATAAACAAAAGAATGAATCCTTATAGCAAGCTTGCGAGTACCGCTTCCTTCATCGCCTCCACCGGCGCCCTGAGGCCGGTCCAATATTCCAGGGCATAAGCCCCCTGATTAATGAACATGCCCAGTCCCCCGTGCACGGTGCAATTCCTCTGCTCGCTCTGCAGCAGCAGCTCGGTCTTCAGCGGATTATAGATCAGGTCGCTGACGACCGCCCCCTCAGGAATCCATTCCGGATGAACCGGCATTTCTGAAATTCGGGGGTGCATGCCGACTGAGGTCGTATTAATAATAACCTCAGCTCGCGAAAGCACTTCCTTCGCATGCTCTTCGCCGCAGCCGTGAAGCTCGGCCATCGTTCCCCATTCCTGCGCAAGCGCCTTGGCCTTGTCTTCGGTCCGGTTAATGATGGAGATCGATTCCGGCTGTTCGCCGATCAAGGCATAAATGATGCCTCGGGCAGCGCCGCCGGCGCCGAGCACCGCGATGCGCTTGCCCTTAAGATCCGGGCAAGCCTCCTCCTTCAGGGAGCGCACATACCCGATTCCGTCTGTATTGTAACCCGTCAGCCTGCCGTTATCGTTCACGATCGTGTTTACGGCGCCGATCCGGGCAGCGCCCTCGTCGATGGCATCCAAATACCGCATGACTTCCACCTTATGGGGAATCGTTACGTTCACTCCGCGAAATCCGAGCGTCTTGACCGACTCGATCGCATCCCCCAATCTTTCAGGCCGAATATGGAGCGGAATGTACGCCCCTTGGAGGTTTAATGCGGCAAGCGCCGCGTTATGCATGGCCGGCGATTTGGAATGGCCGATGGGATCCCCCATGACGCCGAGCTTCAAATAATCGGTGCCGGCTTGAGTTTCCTTCATTGTATTTCCCCCGTCTCTCCCGTGAGTAAACCGTCTTCAGTCATGAAGACGCGTTGACGACGCAATTAAATCAGCGAAGGACGAGCCAGCACCTTGACTCCCTTCGGCGCATGAACGGCCACTAGCGCTCCCTGGTCGCCATTGACCTTGATCCAGCCAAGGCCGGAAATGAACACATCGGTCCGGGAGCCTTTCGGGATCCGGATTTCATGCCTTGTCCATTCCGGCAGCTCGGCCAGCCTCTCGCGGGTCGGCGGAGAGAGCAGCTCGCCCGCATGCTCTTCGAACAACGTGTCCGCCCGTTCAAGCTTCGTCCGGTGAATGTTGAGCCTTCCGCTGATAAAACACGTGAACGATTGATGGACTCCCTGCACGAAATCAAAGCGGGCAAAGCCGCCGAAGAACAGGGTTTGGCCTTCATTCAGCTGGTAAACGGCCGGCTTCAGCGGATTTTCCGGCATGACCTCGCGCAGATCCTCCCGGCTCACGATTTCACTGTAACGCCAAGGGTACACGATGCCCGGAGTATCGATAATATCTCGTCCGTCATCCAGCGGAATATGGACCATATCCAGCGTGGTCCCCGGGTAGCGGGAGGTTGTCAGCTCCTGCTCCAAGTCGCTGTAGTCGCGTATTAAGCGGTTGATCAGACTGGACTTTCCGACATTGGTGGCACCGACGACATATACGTCCCGGTCTCCTCTGTGATAGGCAACCGTTTCAAGCAGCCGTTCAAAGCCCTGATTTTTCTTTGCGCTGCACAGAACGATGTCCTCCGTCTTTAACCCATGTTCCTTACATTGCTTCTGGACCCAATTCAGAACCTTATTCCAGTTGGTCACCTTCGGTAAAAGATCGGTTTTATTGACAGCCAGTATAACCGGATTATTTCCGACAAAACGCTGCAGTCCCGAAATCAGGCTCCCTTCGAAATCAAAAAGGTCCACAATATGAATGACAAGGGCATTCTTTCCGCCGATCTGCCCCAGCAAACGTAAAAATTCGTCCTGATCGACGGCAACCGAGGAC
This sequence comes from Paenibacillus lactis, assembly GCF_017873605.1. Classification (GTDB taxonomy): domain Bacteria; phylum Bacillota; class Bacilli; order Paenibacillales; family Paenibacillaceae; genus Paenibacillus_AQ; species Paenibacillus_AQ lactis. The sequence goes on along the minus strand of NZ_JAGGKI010000012.1, from coordinate 59,162 downwards.
GCTTCATTATAATTTTTGATTCGGAAGCAGCGCTGGCAGATGACCGGATCGCGCTCCCATGCCTTCTCCGGCAAATACCCCGGCTGATCCTGGGCCTCGCTTTGAAGCCGGATTCCGCAGCCGCTGCATTTCTTGATGTCTTCGCCTGTTGGCAAGGTCATGATTTCGGTTCCTCCTCAAGCCATAGTCCTTTTTTGCGCAGCCGGGTTAACGCGATCCGCTCCACCCGGCGGTTCACCATACGCGTAAACCAGCCCTCGTCGTTAATGGCGATGGGCATCACCAGAACCGTATATAGACCGAGCCGGTTTCCGCCGTATACGTCGGTCAGCATTTGATCGCCGACGACAATCGTTTTGTCCGCGGTCAGCTCCATCATCTTCATCGCCTTGCGGAACGGGGCATTGCTCGGCTTCCGGGCTTCATGCACATATTGGATATCGAGCGGTGTTGCGAATTTCGACACCCGTTCGAGCTGGTTGTTTGAAACGATGATCAGCTGGAAGCCGATCTCCTTCACTTTCTTAAACCAGTCCACGAGCTCCGGCGTGGCGAGCGGCGCTTTCGCACCGACGAGCGTATTGTCGAGATCCGTAATGATTCCGCGATATCCTTGCTCGTACAGCTCTTCCAGATCAATATCGAAAACCGTATTGACACGGAGCTTCGGAATTAGCATTTCAAACAATTTCGTCACCTCAATTTCATACGAAAAACTATACCATAATCCGGTTCCGTAGTAAAAATAATCACGAACAAAAGCACTTGAATCGCTGATGCCGAAATGTTCAGCAAAAGACCACCGTCATCCCACTAAAAAGGACTCGGGCGGCCTATGCATTTACCGTTGCCGGTTAAGATCAGAATAAGACCGTCTTCCGGGATCAAGCCCGTTGAAGGCAGGCATCCCTCTTCACATGGATAAGAACTGCCGAGCTCCTCTTTAAGCCAGACGAACCTTCCGAATCATTTTCTTGAGGACTTCCGCATCGGCTTGGACAAGACGCCACTGCTCCTCCGATACCTCTGCCGGACTATAGCGGGCTGTTTCGAACTGCTGCAGCAGCGGCTTCAGCTGCGGCTCCAGCAATGGATTGGCCTCGCTCCAGCGGCGAACCGACTCGCGCAGCGTCTCGCTGTCCTGACGGACCAATCCTTTCCGCTGCACCGACCGCAGCCATCGCTCGGTCTCCGCAATGACCTTGTCCGCAGCGGACAGCGGCTTCCCTGCACGGAGCCGCGCCCCGGCAAAGCGCAGATTAATGCGCATTCTCCACAGAATGTAAAAGATCCACAGCGCAATCACAACAGCTGCCGCAATGCCGATGCCTTTCCACCATCCGGAAGATTGATCATCCGATGCAGCGGCAGGTGTCGTCTCCGCCTCTTCCTGTTCCTCTTCTTCAACCTCTTCTTGAACCACTGGCTCAGCTTCAGGCTGACCTGTAAGGAGCGGCATACTAAAGCCAGGTGTCGCCTCAATCGGAATCCAGCCGTACTCGCCGAAGTAGACCTCGACCCATGAGTGCGCGTCGGCATTCGTTACCGTATAGGTCCCGCTGCTGACCGGACTCTGCCCGTCCATCGGGATGTATTCGCTGACTGAGCTGCTTCCGGGCGCATAGCCTTTTACCCAGCGTGCAGGGATATCCAGCGATCGGGTCATCATCACCATTGCGGTGGAGAAGTAATCGCAATAGCCCTCCCGGACTTCAAACAGGAAGCTGTCCACAAAATCCTCGCTTTGCTTGCGCGACAGATCAGGCGTATTGGTATATGAGTAGTTGCTCTGTAAGTATTGTTGCAGCAAAATGACCTTATCATACGGCGTTTCTGCCGATTCCGTGATTTGCTTGGCCAAATCGGTTACGCGGTCGGGAAAGTTTCTTGGGATCTGGAGATAGGCATCATCCACGGAACCGTTGTACAGTTGACTGTAGGTTTTGCCCCTAAGCTCTTCAAGTGGAATGACGGGAACCTCCGATACCAGCGTATAGCTTTTCGGGTAATCGCCGTTTCGTCCCCCCTGCAGATGCAGCTCAGCCCCTTCAGATACCCAGCTTAGACGCTCCGGATCGATAACCTCATCCAGCATTTGAACCTCATGGATCTTATAAGCTCCGAATAGGACCGGATACTCGGTATCGTTCAGCATCGTGACCGTTTGCTTCACGGTCTTGGTCGGCATGGAGCTTGCCTCCTCATCGGGAAGGCTCTCCCCGATCCCTACATCGGCCCCCGAGCGTCTTCCGCTCCGGTCGGCCCAGCCTGTTCCGGAGTAAACGGCCCTTGTCTCCCCGCGCCAATAACTGCGCTCCTCCGAGCTAACCGACATCACCGGGGAGTAATCAAAGTTGAAGCCGCTGCCCAGATCGTTATCGCCTCTTCCGTATCCGGACGAGCTCTCTACCGGAGTTTCGATCAAGGTACCGGTACCGCTCGTGCTGACGCCGGACAATGGCACTCCGCTCCATTCCCTCCATGCCGTATAAGGGTCGGTCAGCGTCGGATTGATGTGCGGCATATTGACACCGGCAACGATAATGAGCGAGAAGATGACGAGAATGTTGGCAATGATTTTAAACGGAGATCTCGATAAGTTAACCCATCCTTGCGGGAACCGTCTCCGAAAGCGGTTGAAGTGGTTCGTCACGAGCCAGCCCATGCCTGCTCCGGCTACCCATGCCGTCTCATCCCATAGAGTGACCTTCGTGAACGAATCCAGAACCGCAAGGCCGATCACGTTCAGTCCGACAACAAACAGAATGCGCCGTTTGGTCTTCGCCCAGAGAAATATAAAGACGAAAATTACCCACGCTGCAACAGCGAACCATAAATACGGGAATAAATACATCAATTCATCGGATAATACCGTATCCGGTCCGAATGAAGGCACCGGCATGCCGCCGGCTTCCAGCAGCTTAAACACGCTGTATAGAATCAATAGGAATTGCAATACAAGCCTAAACACCATCTTAAGGGGTATCAGCGCTTCAATCACCGCCGTAATGGTGATGGCGGCGATTACGATCGCCGTCGTCTCCGACAGCCAGATGGATTCCGTGAAGGATACCCATTGCATGCCGATGATCCAAATCCACAGCACCGTCAGCGTATTAAAAAATGTCGTTGACAGCTTATCAAGCCACAGCTTCAAGCGACTCCACCTCCCAACGCAGCAGGCAGCTCCTCAAGCGATGAGACGGAGTAACATGAAATCCCCCGCGACCTCAGGATCGAGATCGATTCATCGCGAAGCGGCTTGCCGCCGGGATTCATGATTTGCAGAAAGCATGGATTCATGCCCCTGGCTTCCACCCAGCGTAGGACTTCGGACGCCTCCCTGCCGCTCATCGGACTGATGAGCAGGAGCACGGCTCCCTGCGGGAAATGGCGGTAGGAGCGTTCTAGCTCTGCAATCAGGCTGCCCTTGCGGTTGTGATCCACATCGACCAAATGCTGAATCATGCGCATACGTTCCCCTGCCTGCTCCGTCGGAGGAAACAGCTTGCCTTCCTCTGTGGCCGTAAACAAACCCGTTCCCGCATGCTCCTTCGCACCATATTCAATCAGCGAAGCGGCAGCAGATACGGCAACCTCGAATTGCTGATCGCTCACATAAGCATTCTGGGCTCCATCCAGGACGATCAGCGTCTTGGGAAAGGATTCATGCTCGAACTCCTTGGATTTCCACGAACCGGTCTTCGCCGTCGCGTTCCAGTGAATCCGCGAAATCCGATCGCCATAAACATAATCGCGCACCCCATTAATTTGAGTCGTCTCCCGCCTTGAGGCAGATACTGTTGTATGCGTACCGCCGAGCCGGGATCTATGGATATTCCGGTTCCATTTCGGAATATAAACCGTCCTTGGGAGGACCCTAAATTCCGTGTTCACTTCGATCCGTCCCCGATGCTCCATGATGCCGAAGATATCCTCGCTGATACATTCCGTCCCGGCGAACGCATACCGCCCCCGCTCGAGAGGCGGAGTCTGGAATACGAGCACCCCGGCACCGCGCATGTTCGGGATAATGCTGTCTTCGAATGACCATGAATCGCCGTTATGTCTTTGCAGCACTTCCTTGACGACCAAATACGGCATCGGCAATAACCCGGGGACGTTCACATCGAGCCGAACGCGCACCTGCTCCCCGGCATGAAGCTGATCGCGGCGATCCCGGTCACCGAGAATGTTGCGCTTCGCCTTTACGCGCCTCACCCCGCCAAAGCCCGCTCCGATGACATATACGGATAAGAGGCTGACCATGGAAAAGAGCATGAGAGAGGTTTTCCCTCCTTGAAACAACACGTACAAAAGACATAAGCACCAAACCGTCAATACCGCTGCCAGTCTGGACGGCTGCATGCCATTTAGAAATACGGAAACGGCGCGCCGCATGCTTATCTCCCCATTTGAACAGGCACTTTAACCTGTCGCAAAATAAAGTCCAGCACCGATTCGGGCGTTGCATTATCGAGCCGTGCTTCCGGACGCAGCATAATCCGGTGTGAGAGGACGTAAGGGGCAAGCGTCTTCACATCATCAGGCAGCACGTAGTCACGCTGCTGAAGGAAGGCAAAGGCTTTGGCCGCATTCATGAAGGACAGCGTTGCCCGCGGGCTTGCGCCCAGCATGACGGAAGGGTGCTCCCGCGTTGAGCGGGTGATGTTCAACAAGTAATCGGCAACCGGTTCGCCGATAAATATGTCGCGAATCTCGCGCTGAATTGCGGAGACGGTATCCATATGCGTCACAGGCTTCAGCCTATCCGACAGCTGTCCGTCCTTCGAGGCATACATGAGCTGCTTCTCGGTTGCCGCATCGGGATATCCCAGGCTTAGCTTCAGCATGAAACGGTCAAGCTGCGCCTCCGGAAGCATATAGGTTCCCTCGAAATCAATCGGGTTCTGGGTGGCGCACAGCATGAACGGATGCGGAAGCTCATGCGTCTCCCCGTCCACGGTCACGCTGCGCTCTTCCATGACTTCAAGCAGAGCGGACTGCGTCTTCGTCGTGGCCCGGTTAATCTCATCTGCGAGCAAAATATTGGTCATGACAGGTCCCGGCCGGAAATAAAACATTTCATCTCGGGGGTGAAATACGGATACCCCTGTTATATCACTCGGAAGAATGTCCGGATTGCATTGAATACGCCGGTAATCTCCCTGCATGGATTTAGCCAGTGCTTTGATCAATTGCGTTTTTCCCGTTCCCGGTACGTCCTCGATCAGAACATGTCCACCAGCGAGCAGCGCCGTAAGGAGCAATTGGATCTCGAATTCTTTGCCTAGCAGGCACGACTCCAGATTGGATCGCACCGAGGAAATGATTTTCATGGATTCTTGGCTTACGGGCATGTATGACTAACCTCCTGTAAGGGAATAAATACTTAATTTAGTACTATTGTACATGATCGAGGTCGCAGAGTACATTCGCAGCCATATTTTGTTCCTTAACCAACGCCAGACTTGCTTTAAACAGCAAAAAACCCTGGTTGTTTAACCAGGGCAGCATAGATGTCTGAACAGCTATAACATTAGCCTTTTGGCCTCACCAAAAGCGCAGCAAGAAAAGAGAATATGATCGCCGAGGATATCCCTGCACTCGTTACTTCGAATATCCCCGTCACGACCCCGATCCAGCCGTCCCGCTCCAGCTCTGTCAAAGCTCCGTGAACCAGAGAGTTGCCGAAGCTGGTGATCGGAACCGAGGCTCCGGCTCCGGCAAATTTGACAAGCGGTTCATACAGGCCGAACCCGTCGGCAATTGCGCCGGCCACGACGAGGGTGCTCATCGTATGCGCAGGGGTCAGCTTTATAACATCCATCATGATTTGTCCGATAACGCAGATCAAACCGCCAATGATAAAAGCCCATAAAAACTGCATCAGTTGCTTCCTCCCGTCTCTATAGCTACTGCATGAGCAATGCACGGGATGCTCTCGCCTTGTTGGTATGACAGCGGCGACAACAGGGCACCCGTAGCAACGACCAGCACCTTGTTCAGTTCTCCTTTACGCATCCGGTTCAAGATATGGCCGTAAGTCACAACGGCTGAGCAGCCGCAGCCGCTGCCGCCGGCATTCACGTACTTCTGTTTTTCCAGATCGTAAATCATCAGACCGCAATCGGCAAAAACCGTGCCGTCCATGATGACATCGTTCTGCTTCAGAAGATCCTTGGCAATCGGCAGGCCGACGGATGCCAGGTCGCCGGTCACGATCAAATCATAATCCTTGGCTTGTCTGCCGGTATCTTTAAAATGCTTCGTAATCGTATCGGCCGCAGCGGGGGCCATGGCGGCTCCCATATTGAAGGGATCCTTGATGCCCAGGTCGACGACCTTCCCGATCGTGGCGTATGTGACGCGCGGTCCGTCCCCCTCGCTGGAGACGACGGAGCAGCCTGCTCCCGTTATGGTGTACTGGGCGTACGGAGGCTTTTGCGAGCCGTATTCGGTCGGATAACGGAACTGCTTCTCCACCGTACAGTTATGGCTCGCCGTGCCTGCCATCACATATTTCGCGGAGCCCGAATCCACGATCATCGAAGCGACCGCAAGGCTCTCCATGGAGGTGGAGCAGGCGCCGAAAACGCCGAGATACGGAACGCCAAGCTGCCTTGCTGCGAAGGAGCTGCTGATAATTTGGTTCATTAGGTCTCCGCCTACAAAGAACTGAAGCTGATCCTCCTTAATCCCGGCCTTCTCCGCAGCTTTCCGTGAAGCGTCCTCCAGCAGCTTACGTTCCGCCTTCTCCCATGTTTTCTCATTGATCTCGATGTTGTCGTATATATAATCGAAGTCTTCCGCCAGCGGCCCCTCTCCCTCTTCAGGTCCGACAATCGTACCGGTGCCGATAATGACCGGTTTGTTCTCGAACTGCCACGTTTGACCGATGATCTTCATCTCGCGTTACCTCCCCCCGATGCCGAGCACGGCGTATATGATGCCGATAATAAACGCCGCAACGGTACCGAACACGATCACGGAGCCGGCAAGCTTAAACATGCTAGCTCCCACTCCAAGGACCAGTCCCTCTGCCCGGTGCTCCAAAGCGGCCGAACACATGGAGTTGGCAAAACCCGTAACCGGCACCGCGCTTCCCGCACCGGCCCATTGGGCAATTTTGTCGTATACGCCAAAGCTGGTCAAAATGACGGAAATGATAATAAGAACGGCCACCGTCGGGTTGCTCGCTTCCTTCGTGCTCATATCGAACACGGTCATGAAAAAGCGCTGAATGCATTGACCGATCAAACAGATGAGGCCTCCGACCAAAAAGGCGCGTATACAGTTTTTAAATACGGCGCGGGGAGGCTCATGCTTCTTCGCAATCGCCTGATATTCGGCCGAGCTCATGGTACTGATATCAGACTTGGGCTTTTGGTTGTTGGAACCGGACATTTGGTTACACCTCCGCTGAATATTTAAGTATGGATTCTTCAACCAGCCTCGGAAAGCCATTATGGATATCACTCGATAATCATTATGCTTTGAACGAACTTCCTTTATGTTTGGAAAATCATCCTTAATGCAAAAGCCGCGCGGTGTCATGCTGTTTTGAACGATTCCGTCATCAGGGCGCAAACGGCCGCCACGGTGGTACGGCTCTCATGGGCAAGCATAAATGCAAAAAGACAGCCTTCCGTAACCGGAAAGCTGCCGATCGTAGTTGCTTGATTGAATTTAGCATAAATGTACCGTAACCATTTCGCCCATTAAATCAAAAAGTAATTCAGCAATATGACGAGCAGTATGAAAAGAATGATAATGAGCAGAAACTCGCCGAATTCAGCTTGCCGGCCGTACGATCCCACCCCGTATTCGCCCATATTTCTTCGCCCTTCCCCTGTCCATGACTCATTGACATGTTTTATTCCAGCGTATTCTTCGGGAATCATTTGGTGCTTGGACGATCTATTTTTCCTGAGCAAGCCGCGATTGTTTCATAGCTTGTAATGTAGACTTTTGCGGTATATAGGGGCATACTAAATAGGATGAACTCATACATACCTTTTTCCAAAGGAGCGAATAGCCTATGAATGAATCTACACGCGAATTGTTTCGGACGCTTACTGAATTTCCGGCTGCGCCGGGCTTTGAAAGAGAGCTGCGCGCTTGGGTAAAAAATGCACTCTCCCCATATACCGAAGAATTTGTACAGGATCGGCTCGGCAGCCTGTTTGCTGTACTGCGCGGGAACGACGAAGGTCCGAGAGTCATGGTCGCCGGGCATATGGATGAGGTCGGCTTCATGGTAACCGGCATTACGGAAGCGGGCATGGTGCGCTTTCAGCCGCTGGGCGGCTGGTGGAGCCAGGCCGTTCTGGCTCAGCGCCTGCAGATTATTACCGACAACGGGCCGATTATCGGGGTCGTCGGCTCCATCCCGACCCACCTGCTGGACGAAGCACAGCGCAGCAAGCCGGTCGATATCAAATCCATGTATATCGACATCGGCGCGGACAACAAAGCGGAGGCGGAATCGTTCGGCATCCGTCCGGGGCAGCAGATCGTGCCGATCTGCGAATTTACTCCGCTGGCCAATCCAAAAAAAATCATGGCTAAGGCATGGGATAACCGATACGGCGTCGGCCTGGCCATCGAGCTCGTTCAAGCTCTTCACGGAGAGAAGCTTCCGAATACGGTTTATGCCGGAGCCACCGTTCAAGAAGAGCTCGGACTTCGCGGCGCGCGGACTGCAGCCAACTTGATCCAGCCCGACATTTTCTTCGGCCTTGATGCAAGCGCGGCAAACGATATGATGGGCGACAAGAGCCAATTCGGCCAGCTCGGACAAGGGGCCTTGCTCCGCATCTTCGATCCGACGATGCTGACGCATCGCGGCATGGTGGAATACGTGCAGGATACGGCAGAGACGAATAAGATCAAATATCAGTACTTCGTATCGCCGGGCGGAACGGATGCCGGGCAAGTTCACTTAAGCGGCATCGGGGTTCCATCTACGATCATCGGCATTTGCTCCCGGTATATCCATACCTCGTCGTCCATCATCCACACGGATGACTACGAAGCAGCCAAGGAGCTTCTGATCAAGCTGGTAAAAGGGCTCGACCGGACGACCCTCCAAACGATTCTGGACCGGGCTTAACCGTAAACGGACTAACTAAATCAAAAGGGATAAAGCCAGCCTCCACTAAACGGGACTGACCCCATAGCGTAAGGCAAATTAAACACCTTCAAGAGAAGGATCCGTGTCGAAAGATATGGGGACAATCTTGGAGGTGTTTTTGCGTTGGCAAGAATCTGCTGTCCGGTGAAATTGGGAAGAAACATTGAAATGTGCCTGGCTGGCTGGTATTACAGTGAGAGAAAGAGAAGTCATGGGGCAATTGAACATGCGAAATAGGAGACAAGCGGAAGACCTGGAGAGTTGGCGTAGTGGTCCATGGAACCGGTGACAGTCCAATGTCGGCAAGCCGTTCTTCCTGTCCATTGCCGAGTGCAGGAGAAGTTCATATGTATCAGCATTTCCAAAGCAAGATCGGATCAGATGGATGAAGGAGTTCATGTTATAGTGGAGGAAGTAAAGCGCGAGTTCGGAAATCGCTGGTAAATATCATATCTTGGTCGAAGGGAGCGAGGCTTATCATGGAGCATAAGGAAAAAGTGTACAACACCGCGGTGGAAGCGACGCTGGAGGTCATCGGCGGAAAGTGGAAACCGGTCATTCTTTTTCATCTTACTTTCGGGAAAAGACGCAATAGCGAATTGTTAAGCCTGATTCCCCAAATCACCCAGAAAATGCTGACACAGCATCTGCGTGAGCTGGAAGAGGAGGGCATTATCGTACGTAAAATTTATAATCAGGTTCCGCCCAAGGTGGAGTATGAACTGAGCGAGTATGGCTGGAGCTTAAAGGAAATTCTGCATCTGATGTGCCGATGGGGAGATGCTCATATCGAGCGAAAATACGGCGAGTCCGCAACCGTTCTGGAAAAGCCGCTGCTTGAGGAATCGCATTAACAAGCAGAACAGAGCCGGCTAATATAGCCGGCTCTCTTGTGCAATCCGAAAACGGAATTACCGTTCATGTTCTGGTTGTGACGAGGTGAACGGAAGAAGCGCTCTCGGCTGCCTTGTTTCGGGAGCTTCAGTTACTGCCCGGTGTTTATGGAATGACCTTGCGACGCCGGAGCTCGTCAAAGATATTCAGGAACATGGCTTCCGTATCGACATACTCATGAAAACCGAAGCGGCGGGCCTTTGAGCCGTCCGCAAAGAAATCATAGTCCCAGGAGAACACGAAATCGCCGAATTTCCAGGATGAGACCTCTTGGTAAGAGTGCTTCGCAAGCCCATGCTTCTCAACCATGCGATTCCAGACCGGCTCCTTATCTGCCATGACCGTTTCCAGATTCATCTGCAGAGGCGGTGCGGTTTCCATCTCGAAATACTGCGCAATCTTCGGCCATAACTCGTTCCACCGGAACAGGTCCCCGTTCGCAATATTGAAGGCTTGATTGGCGCAGCGTTCATCGGTTGCCGCCCAAACGGTCGCCTTGGCAAGCAGACCGGCATCGGTCATCTCCAGCAGGCTGTGATAGGCTCCCGGCTTACCGGGAAAACGCAGGGGAATGCCAAGCTCTTTCGAAATCGACGCATATACGGCAATGACCATGGCCAGATTCATCGGGTTTCCAAGAGCGAAACCGCTGACAACGGAGGGACGCAGCGCTGACCAGGTCCAAGCTTTGCCCTTCTGCCGTTCCTCGAGGAAGTTCTGCTGATCGATATTGAATTCCGGCGGCATATGGTTCGCATCCGTCTCCCGGGCCGGCGTCTTGAATGGACCGAGATGAGCGCCGTACACTTTGTAGCCCTGCATTAGGCTTACATGCTGCAGGTTAGCGGCAACGGGCTCGATCGCTTCCACGACATGGACGAGCATGGCCAAATTCGGCGCGACGAGCTCGGCCCACGTCGGCCGATCCTGGTATGCCGCATAGAAAATATGCGTCACTTCGGTCAAGCCGCTTAATTTGGCGGCCGTATCCTCCCGGTCCAGCAGGTCGGCCGATACATAACGAACGCGGTTCGTGGACTCCCCGCCTCGGCGCGATACGCCGATGATATCCCAGTCGGGAAGCGTCGCAAGGTACTCGATGAGGTTGCGGCCAATCACCCCGTTGGCCCCTACAACCAAAGCCGTTTTTAGCGAATGATGTGAACGTTGATCCGTATTCATATAAGCGCATCTCCTAACGTCATGTATTGATTAATGTCATTTTGCACGTTAGGGTTCTGCTTGAGAAGTACGCACTTTGAAGTGATGTAATTACTTTTTGGTAACGTTTAAGCAGTACCAGCCCTTTTAGCTAAGAAATATGTTGACTTAAGCTTTCCCCAAGACCCGCTCCAGAAAGAGTACCGCTTCCCTCTTTTGATACTCATTCACCTCATGCCCGGAGAACGGATAATCCCGTATTTCCTTAGGTGCCTCAATCCGGTTATAAGCTGCGTAGATGGTCTCCGGCATGCATACCGTATCCTTCCAGCCGACAGAAACCATGACCGGCGCTTTGATTCTTGGGGCAAGATTCAGGATGTCGAAATGAGCCAGATGATACAGAATAGGATCCAGCAGATCCGGATAACGCTTGATATACTGGGCGATTTCCGTCAATGAGCTGGCCGAGTGCAGCACCCCGTAATCCATTCTGCACAGATTCGGAATGTCGGCCACGATTGCCGCCACCTTCGGATGCAATGCCCCGGCAAGGAGCGCAAGGCCGCCTCCCTGGCTTCCCCCGACGACGGCGATTTTGGCAGGATCTACCCCAGGCTGTGCCAGGGCAGCATCGACGGCTCTTACGGTATCGATGGCCATCGCCATATAGTAGGATCGATGAATGTCGGTAATGCCCTGGGATACCCAGCCCTTCACGACGCCGCCATCCAGGGGCAGCAGATTTCCCGTCTCTCCGCTCTGGCCCCGGACATCAGCTGCCAGCACGGAATAGCCGAGCATCAGCCAATGGGCATATCGCTCCGGAAGCCCTCGGTCTCCGGAATATCCAGGAAAGGTAATGACGCAAGGCCGTTTGGACGATTCATTGGAATCCGCAGGCGTTATGTACCAGGCATGGATCGGTGTCTGGTCAAAGCCGCGGTATGTCACCTTGGACACCTTCATATGGGGATACGGCGTTTCTTCCGGCTCACTATCGATTTGAAGCGGCGAGCCTGCGTATACATGGAGATAATGATCCCAGAATCGATTCAGCTCGTCCTCGTTCATCGTCGGTTCGGGACGGCAGTTGTTAAGTTCCCTCTTGCGAATCTGTATGGTATTCATTGGTTTGGTTGTTCGTCTCCTTTACCGTCGCTTGTTTCACGATTCATCGTTTACTGTACGATCGTCCCGATTGATATGCGCCCCAGTGAAATCAGTAATAATACGTACCCTCGGGAGTCTCTATAACAAGAGTATTTCGGCACCTTGGTTTGCATTCCCTCTCTGCCCGATATAAAATTCGATGTCTTTAACTCAACTTTAAATCTCCTAATAAGAAGGTTTGATAGATTTATGGGCGAAAACATAACTATAATAGAAATGAACTTTAAGAGATTGGAGACGATAGAAATGCTTCAAGGATTAACAACTGCAGGAATCGGAAAACTTGAAAGCGATTTACAGCTTATCGAACTCGCTTCCCGCTACGGTTTTGATTGCGTGGATTTAGATGCGAAAAGTTTGGTGGACCGTTTGGGAACAGAAGAGGCGGCAGCGCTGCTGCAGGCGAGCAATATTCAAATCGGCGCCATCGGATTGCCTGTGGAGTGGAGAGGAACGGATGAGCAGTTCCTGGAAGGGCTGGAGAAGCTTCCGTCCGCAGCAGCCGCGGCTGCTGCCTTGGGCTGCACTCGCTGCTGTACATACATTCTTCCTTCCACGGATGCGCCGGCTGCGCATTTCATGGCTGTGGCAACCAAGCGCCTTCGCAGCTGCGCCAATATTCTGGGCGCTTACGGCATTCGGCTGGGACTGGAATTCGTCGGGCCGCATCATCTGCGCACGCAGTGGAAGCATCCGTTCATCTGGACCGTTCAGGAAACGCTGGATTGGATCGATGCCATCGGCGAACCGAATGTCGGGCTTCTGTATGATGCTTACCACTGGTACACCAATGAAATGAGCGTGTCGGACATCCGCCAGCTGCGTGCGGACCAGATTGTTCATGTTCATATTAATGACGCCAAGGATATTCCGGTGCAGGACGTCCTCGATAATGATCGGCAGTATCCAGGTGAGGGAGTCATCGATTTGGCAGGCTTCCTTCGCGCGCTGAACGATATCGGGTATGCAGGGCCAGTCAGCCAAGAGATATTGACCGCTGCCCAGCCGACGGCTTCGCCTGAAGAGCTTGTCATCAGATCACGCACTGCTTTTGATCGGGTGTTCCAGGCTGCAGGATTGATACAGCAATAAAGCACCGGATACCCGAGCGTCACTATATAAGTGAACAATGAATGGATGTCAGGGCAAGTACGTAAAATGATCCTACAATCGCTGTTGGTTTCAGATTGGCCGCGGTTTTTCCGCATGATTTCCGGGATCACAGGGGACACTGTCGGTATATCAGGTACCATTCAGGAGGCTTCACTATGAACCGGTTTAAGAAGGAAGAACGGGATGAGTATACGGATTTGTCGACCGTAGAGTCCCAGCGCAACGATCTGACTGCGGAAGAGTTTCCCGAAGGTCCTTTCGGCTCAAGCCTGATGACGGAATCGCTTGGCAAGAGCAGCCCGTGGAGAGCCGATCAGCGGCCGCCGAACAGCTTCGACTATGAAAATCGGGAGCTTCATCAGGAGCTGAAGCGCGACTATCCGTCCGAGGATCAAATCATTCAGACCGAATTCGATCAGGAAGAGTCCTGATCAACTCCAAAGCCAAACAGCCGGCCCCCTTGATGTAAATCATGCAAGGGGGCCGGCTGTTTCACGTTCCTATTTCATTTTCCCGACAACTTTCACTCTTAATCTTGTCGCATTCTCAGGATGATAGGCGAGCGGGGTTTCTTCCACTTCAACCAATTCGATCGTATCCGAGTCCGCACCGGCCAGTTTGGCCTGCTTGACCGCTTTTGCCTCCGCATCCTTCAGACAAGCCTCGCGCGGTTCCCGCGCATAAATATAAATCTGTTCATATTGCCCGCTGATTTGAGCAATGGACGCCCCGATGGCGTTGGCTACACTTCCGTTCTCCACTTTCATCATGCCGGCTACTCCCCGAATCGAATCCGGGATAATAATGCTGCCGCCGCCGACAAGAACGAGCTGAACGTCTTCCGAGGAGGTCTTCATTTTATCGATCGCTTGCTCGACGATTGCAGAAATTTCGGCCTGCACCGCTTTCGCAAACGCCTCCTCTATATGGGACACTAATCGCTTGTCGCCTACATCGGCCAGTCCCAGCCGGACGGCGATATCGGTGGTTGTCAGCGTGCTGCCGCCAAAGACAAGCGCTTCTTCGCCGATCCTGTAACCGACACTGTCGGGTCCGACCGAGATCTTGCCGCTTTCGTCCACGCGGACAATACTGCCTCCGCCCAGTCCAACGGAGATAATGTCCGGCATACGGAAATTGGTACGGATATCGCCAACTTCCACGGCAACCGACGACTCTCTCGGGAATCCATCCTGCAGAACGCCGATATCCGAAGTCGTACCCCCGACGTCCAGCACCATCGTGTCTTTGATCTTCGCCAAATAAGAAGCACCGCGAATGCTGTTCGTCGGGCCGCAGGCGATCGTGAGGATCGGAAACTGTTTGGCGTAATCAATAGACATTAATGTGCCGTCATTTTGACATAAATACACAGCCGCATCCGTAATTCCTTCCTCCTCCAAGGCGTTTACGAACCCTTGGGTGGTCGTCTCGATCACCTTGCACAACGCCGCATTCAAGATGGTCGCATTCTCACGTTCAATGAGTCCGACGGAGCCGATCAGGGAAGAGCAGGAAACCGGATATTCTTCTCCATATACCTCGTGGATAAGATCGCGGACACTTAGCTCCTGGTCGTTCTTGATGGAGGAAAATACGCCGATGACCGCGATGGACTCGACTGTTCCACGCCATGCTGCCAACAGCTCGCGAATTTCATCCTCATCGACTTCGCTGAGCACTTGACCATCGTATTCATATCCCCCATGAACTAGAGCGTAATTTCCCGACAGCTTCTCAACCATATCGTCCGGCCAAGCCGTATACGGAGGAACGGAAGCCGTTGCAGGATAGCCTAGGCGAATGACGCCGACCGTCGCCAGCTTTTTACGTTCCACAATCGCGTTGGTGCATTGCGTCGTGCCAAGCATGGCATGCGTAATTTGGGTTTTATCAATGCTCGATTCTTGCAGCAATTTCCTAAGCGATGCTTCGATCCCTGTCTTGATGTCCAGACTGGTTGGAGATTTTACGGAGTGAACCAACTGATGAAACTCGTCCAAAATAATGGCGTCCGTATTCGTTCCGCCCACATCGATTCCGATTCTATACATGATCAGCCACCGCCTTTTTCACCAGTTCTTCAATCGGAACATAATCGTAATCATATCCAAAGTACCTTGGTCCGGCCGTTTGGATTCCTTTATCCGTTCTCCATTTTTCATGAGCCGGAAGTCCGATTACCCGCACGCGCTTGCCATACTTCAGACTCTCGGTCGTGACGGGCGTTAACGTTTCATAATCAACCAGACAGAGTAAGTCCGGGGTCATGCCGACAACCTGACCGTCCCTTTCGGCAACGAGATTCTCATTTTGAAAATGAACCTTCATATTGCCGCCTTTATGGGCTTCGATGCCTTCCAGATTCATTTTGCCGAGATTAAAGCCTCCCTTGGTTTCCCGGATCACATCGACGATTTTTCCTTGGAACAGCTCGTAGCCGGACACCAACGTTAAAAGCTCCTGCAGCTTTTCTTTCGCATCTCTATGGTTCGAGGAAATAATCTCCCCGATTTGCTCAGACAACGTAACCACATGATGGACCCCGCTTCTCTTCATTTGAGCCCCGGTCGTCGGGTACAAGCTCACCAAAGCGCTGGCCCCCATTTCGACCGTAGCTGCCCGGGCCAAGCGTTCCGTCCATTTGTTATCGATCGTTTCAAAAATGCCGATATTTCCTTTCTCGTCCGTAATCGCCATCGGCGTTGCCGAGATTCCATCCAGGTTAAATGTCACCATCTGCAGCTCGGGAAAGGCTCTGCCCATTCCGTCGCAATCGATCAGCGGCAGACCGAGCTGCGCCGCGACGACGATCGGGATCATCGAATTGACGCCGCCCGCTTCCATTGGGTATGTGCCTGCGATTTTGTCCTCTCCCAAATACCGGGCCAGCTTCTGAAAGACCTTCACAAACTCGCTTCCGTTCGGAAATTTCTCGGATGATACGGAAGGGGCTCCCATCATGGCTGCCGGAATAAAAAAGTCTTCATCGCCGATTTCATCGACCGAATACAATTTGACGGGCCCGTTCTTCTCAACAGCCGAAATCGCCATCAATTTTCCGATATACGGGTCTCCGCCACCGCCTGTTCCCAGGAAAGCAGCGCCAATCGCAATGTGTTCAATCGAGGCTTTATCTAAATATCTCATCAGTGTTCCTCCAATATGACAGACTTTGTAACGGTAAAGCGATATCCTACCACATAAATGACAAATGAAATGACAATGCCGATCAACGGCTGATTAGATACCTGCGGTAAACTGGGGAAGAACGACAATACGACGGGTAGGCAGGCAATGACCGAACCGATCAGCCACGATAAAACGCCCAGTCGATTAACGCCCTCCGTTTCCTTCCAGCGGCTTTTATCCCCTTTGTTCATTACCCAATAAGCGGCAATCATGACGCCCGCTACGGGAGGCACCATGGCCGACAACACGGACATGACCGGCGTAAAGTAATCCAGAATGCCCACGACGGCAAGCACCGTCCCGATCAGCCCTGCGGCGCCTACCGCCCATTTTTCTTTTTCCTTGGAAACGTTAAAGACATTGATCAACGCGAACCCGCCCGAGATCGCATTCACCATATTGGTCTTCCAAGCCGCCAGGATCAGCACGATGCCGCCGATCAACGGAGTGGCGATGTTCAAAAAGACGGCCGTAACATCATTCGTTTGGTAAGCCAGCGTCAAGACGGCCCCTACGCTAATCATCAGAACGCCTGCCGGGATAATCCCGAAGAGGGCGGCTTTCCACACATCGGAACGCTTCGCGGAAAATTGCGAATAATCCCCGGCAATAACCGCTCCGAGCGCAAAGGAGCCCATCGTTACCGCCAGCCCGTCCATGAAGCTCATGTCCTGCTCAGGTCTGTAGTTCGAAATAAGCTGCAGCGTCTCTCCATTCAGCGCCTTGACCAAACCATACACGCAGAGCACGACCAGCAATGGTACCGCAATATAACTGAGCACGCGCAGCACTTTGATTCCGTACATTGCAGAAACGACCATCACCAAACCGCTGATCAGCGAGGCTATTGGGACCGGAATCGCAATATCAAACTCGGCCAACAAATTTGCCACCGCCGCGCCGCAGACATTGGCCTGTATACCAAACCAACCGAGGCAGGCAATCGTCAAAATAATCGAAAGAATCGTGCGGGATCCCTTGCTGCCAAACACCTGACTCGCGACCTGAACGGTCGACTTGCCCAGCTCCGTGCTTTGAATCCCCTGTAAAATCATGATGGCTACGATAATGGCATACCCGACCAAAGTAACCACTAAGGTTTGGGATAAGCTCATACCGGTGATGAGCGTATTCCCTACCAGGAGACCCGGTATGCTGATCATCGCGCCGGCCCAAACGATCCCCAGCGTGAACCAAGACTGCGTTTTTTCTGTATTGCTCATCCTATCCCGCTCCCTCCACTTGATCGAGTGACCAAAAACTATTTTTCTTATTGTAAAAGAAGAGGGACAACGCGTCTTTTTCCGAAATAAAAATAAAAATCCGAATTTTTGTCATTTTCGACAAACCCTCGGATTCTTGGACTTAGTTATGGATTAACCGGTAGATCATGCAGGCCAGATACACATCGTAAAATTCGGAATTCATCGTGATATCGTAGCCCAGCAGCTCGCTGATTTTCTTGATGCGGTACTTTACGGTGTTTTTGTGGACAAAGAGGAGCTTGGCACAGACATCAAAATTCCCCTTCGCATCCAGAAGAAATATCGTTAATGTTCTAACCGATTCAGGGTCATCCAGAATAGGAGCGATCACCGCCATCCATTCCTCAATGACTTCTTCTCCTTGCACGCTCAAGTCGATCGCCCGCTTCATGGAGCGAATTTCTGCAGCCGTAAACATTTTCCGTTCTTGATATATAAGATGCACTTTCTTCCCGACTTGGTTCACGAGCTGATACATCCTGCGTACATCCGTCGTATTCCTCATTCTCGGCGCGTACACCATTTCCGATATGGATGGCAGGAAGCTTGTCGTATCGATATATTCTTCAGCCACCTCAATCTCATTGTATTTATAGGAGCAGTTGCCCAGAAGGACGATGATGCAATGATCGATCGTTTGAATGACCGCCGTTTTATAGGATTTGGAGAGATGCTCCGACAGTTCCTCCCGGATGCGTTTTTCCTCCGATAAATCCTGAATGTAGACGAGCCACATCATTTGGATCGACGCTACATCGATATGCAGCAGATGGGCAAGTCTCCGCATCTTTTCGCTTTCATCGTTAATAATCGCCTTGACCAAGGCATATTCGCTGACCTCGTTATGCTTGTCTCCCCATAAATTGATAGCCACCTGCACGACCTCGCTGATTTTATCGATCGTCTTCCCCGGCAGTTTCGAATTTTCTTTGATTAAAAAAAGATTCAGCGCCTCCCCGTTCTTTTGACGGAGAACC
The DNA here is from genome assembly GCF_017873605.1 of Paenibacillus lactis. Classification (GTDB taxonomy): domain Bacteria; phylum Bacillota; class Bacilli; order Paenibacillales; family Paenibacillaceae; genus Paenibacillus_AQ; species Paenibacillus_AQ lactis. The sequence continues at coordinate 40,251 of NZ_JAGGKI010000012.1, read as the reverse complement.
TTATGATCAACGAAGCAGGCGATGTCGGAGCTGATCGCTCCGGCACTGCCGTTCGCCATTTGAGGCGCGTGCTCCTGAATGATTTTCATAACATCCAACGTAGAGTTGCGCGGCCACATGACTTGATTCACGATCTCAAGCTTCGTATTGGTCAGTACAATGTTGGCTTTCAGCCGGTCGGCTAACAATTTCAGCATAATCTCCACGCTGCGCGAATGCTCCGGAAGGTACGACACCTTCTCCAGCGATTCATTGACAAAATTATCATTGATCGTCTGATTGTCCAGCACGATCGCTTCCATCACTTCATAAATCACTTCATTGTAACGCAGGGAGGAGTCGTTCTCCGGCATGCAGATGATAATAAAATTTTGGGACTCGGCTAATTGCAGCACTTCCTCCGGCACCTTCGGAATGACAATTCCGACATAATATAAAATCAGTCCCACTTCACCGAGATTAATCAAGTATTGAATCGCTTCGCACTGCTTGTCCACACTGTCCTTGATGGAGTATAACGAGCTGATCACAATTTCCTCCGCATACCACTCCTCTTGGACGGAACGGACGATTTTAGAAGAAAAATCAGCGTTGGAAACCTCCAATACGGATAATGAGGAGACCGTACGATGAAGGCTGTTCAGTCCGGTCAGCACCTTGGCTCCCCGGAATGAAGGCAATTGCAGTATATCTTTAACGGTTACCCCATATGTTTCACCACTTCTTCTTGTTTTTGCTCCAATGATCAAAGTTATAATCCCGTCATTAAGGGATGCTTATACTTGGCTGCGTGTCTTACATTTTAAAGTGATTTCTGCTGGATTGCTACCAGGAAAAAAAGCGCCGCATGAAACTTAAAGTCAAAAAAAGACCGGGCATGGCCCGATCCTCAAATCACTTTTTCTTATAAAACTCATGATACAGCTTCATTAGCGCCCGCTTCTCAATCCGGGACACATAGCTCCGGGAAATCCCGAGCTCCTTGGCGATTTCGCGCTGGGTACGCTCCTCGCCTCCAGCTTCGAGCCCAAACCGCCCGATCACGACCTCCTTCTCCCGGTCATCCAAAATATCAAGATTGCGGTAAATTTTGCTCTTCTCAATCTTCAGCTGCACCGCATCAACGATATCATCCGCTTCGCTTCCGAGAATATCGATAAGTGTGATTTCATTTCCCTCTTTGTCCGTTCCTATCGGGTCATGCAATGATACGTCTTTTCGCGTCTTCTTCAAGGAACGAAGATGCATCAGAATTTCATTTTCTATACAACGGGCAGCAAATGTCGCCAGCTTCGTGCCTTTATTCGGCCGGAAGCTTTCAATCGCCTTGATGAGTCCAATCGTCCCGATCGAAATCAAGTCTTCCAAATCCTCGCCGGTATTGTCGAATTTTTTGACGATATGCGCGACCAGCCGGAGGTTATGCTCAATCAGTTTGTTGCGCGATTGAGGGTCGCCTTCGGCCATTCGCTGCAGATGCTTTGCTTCCTCATCCTCCGTTAGGGGCTGGGGAAACGCATTGTTTTTCACGTACGAAACGAGCAGGGTCAACTCTTTAATGAACAAAGCAATTGCGGTAAACAATCCAGGCACTGTAGGACACCTCCTGCGAAAAATACAATGCAACCGGCCCTATACGCGCTCGGTTCTCGGTCTTCTCATTGTATGTAGGCTGTGGCCCAGAAGTGCCTGTACGTTTGGAAATGCGTCCAATAAAATCGATCAGGAAGCGGGTGCTCGGCATGTCTGTTGGCGTTCTGCAAGGACCGCGATTTGCATCCAGCTGACGTTCGGCTTCGCCTAGGCGAGCTCCAGTCTTGCCGTCATGTGATGCCGGGGAGGTCCATAATAAAAGAGATGCTCCTTAGAGAGCTTCACAACAGAAAGCTTCATAGTAGGGAGCTTCGCAATACAGCGCTTCATAACAGAGAGTCTCGCAATAGGAACCTCACCAATGAGCTACAGAATCCCTGCTCATTCTATCGCGCCCGGCTGGCTCAGCTGATCGAACAGCCAATCGTACGAGTACCTACCGCTGATTTGGTGCCTTCCCGGGAACAGATCGGCCACCAGCCGATTCTCCGCCCCGTCGCGCCGGTAAATATCCCGGAGCTGATCAGCAGCGGCACGAAAGCCCTGCTCGGGAAATATCCGATCATCGGTGCCCGATTCCACAAACAAGGGTCTGGGAGAGATCAGCCCCAGCCACTCCGGGAGCTCGGCATGGGCCAGCATGCCGGGGATGTAATTGCAGACGCAGTGCTGCATCGCCAAGATGCTGTCCTTAAACGTATTCAGATATCCAGCAATGACGGCAGCCCGGATTCGCAAGTCCAGCACCGCGGTCAAGAACGAAATCATCCCCCCGCCTGAAAAACCCATGATGCCGATTCGATCGTCACGGACCTCTGCCCGACCGGCGGCATAATCGACCGTCTTTAACGCCTCCGTCACGCGCAGACCTGCCAGCGTCTTGCCATGCATCATCAGCCGGGTGGATAAGCGAAGGCAGGAGTGGTTCACGTCAGGGTTAGCTGTCACATCCGCCATAAGCCGCCGCTCTCCGAAGCCGGCAACGTCCGGGGCGATGACGATCATCCCCCGCTTCACCAATTGGATGGCAAAATGCCCGTGGGCTCCGGGCGGCTCCATGTCCGGAGAGCCGTCCGGCTTCAATCCGACAATTTCCCTGCTTCCGTATCCGTGGCCGTGAAGCGCTACGACAGCAGGCAGCGGGTCGCGGCTGTAGCTGTCCGGAACGAGCACGTACGCTGCAAACGACAATCCGGGTATCGCCGACAGCTGAACCCGTTCCCGAATATAACCGTCACAGACCGTTCGTTCAAGCAGTACGGGCTCCGGACCCTTGCTTGCATCAAAATCGCCGAGCAGCTCACGCAGCTTATGCTTCAAGTACTGCTTTCTCTCCTCTGCCGTACGGGACGCCTTCGCCGTCTCTATACACTTCATGCTGTTGTCGTACAGCTTCTCCAAATATTCGTCCGCATGCCACCACATCCGCTATTACACCGCCCTTTTAGTAAATTTCAGATTGGATCACATGATTCGTATATGATCCGTGTCTCGATTGCTCTATTTTCTATAGACAGACGCTAGACATCCGGCATATGCATGGCCGTTCCCCTTACCGGGTTGCTTGACCAGACGCAATCCTTAAGGGAACCGGTGTGTAACGGTCATTGGTCTTGCTCTCACCAAGACGGCGGATCTTGCCGTTGCGGCACCGGGCGATACGATTGATTGCCAACGGCAGTCCGCTGTTTCGCAGGTCGGCTGTCTCCCGCAGCTGCGGATTTGCGCTCGTGTTATTCCTTCTCAATATCGACGAGCACCGCCTCAGGACCTGTCGGCCGCAGGCTTCCTCCTTTAGGCTCCATGCTGACGACGATCCGCTTGGCTTTTTTAGCGCCAAAGCCGTAATAATAGCTTCGGCCCTGCGTCCCTTGAACGAGCATAAAGCCTGCGCTCGACAGCTGATCCTCATCCTGCAGCCATACCTGGTAATCCTTCTCCTTCAAAGAGTACAATCCGTTAACGACAATCAGCATTTCCCCGGATCCGCGCTTTAACCAGACCGATCCGCTGCCATAGAAAGGCTCCACCGGCTGGATGGCAAACCGTTCGGTATCGGCGCTCTGCATATGCGCGATCCGCTGATTCACCGCATGATCAAAGGTTTCTTCCTTGCCCGCGGCCCCCTTCGAGGCAAACAGCCCGACGAACAGGGCGAGGAGGGCCGCCCCCGCGATCGCCTGCAGCGCATAACGGCGATTGGCGGCTGCACGTTTGCGCAGGGATCGCGCATAAGCCGCGCGCATAAGTCTCTTTCGCAGCCGCTGGGACGGCTCGGGCTTGGGCTCGGTCCGATCGGATGCCTTCCCGGTGCTGAATGCAGGCTCCGCATCGAAACCGCCGGGGATTTCCCCCTCGCTGGCTTCCTGAACCAAGCCGCCGCTGAAGCCCCCGGCTTCGCCCAAGATCGCCTGCCACTCGGCGGTCGTCCGGGCGCAGGCTTCGCAATGCCGCAAATGGCGTTCCACTGCAGAGCGGTCCGCTTCAGACAGCCGATTCATCGCGTAATCGGCCAGCTTCTCCTCCGAGTACAACGGACAGCTTACGACAGCATCATCTTCGTGATGACTATGCTTTGTATGCATCATGCTTCGGCTCTCCCCCTTCCTTCGGATCGGCGGCGTCAAGGCGCCGCCTCACGTTGTGAATTCCGTAGCGGATCAGCGATTTGATCGTCCCGACAGGGCGCTTCATCATTTCTGCCATTTCTCTGTGGGACAGCTGTTCGACGTAGCTGCCATATACGGCCATGCGCTGGAGCGGCGGAATGGCCCGCAGCGCCTCCTTCACTTGATCCAGCTCCACGCGGCGCAGAGCGGCCATCTCGACGGATTCCCGTTCGCTGAACAGAATTGGCTCCGGCAGCTCCTCCTCATTCCAATCACACACCGTCATGCGCTGCTTGCGGCGGAGCCGGTCCATCGCCCGGCTGCGCGTTCGTACGGCAAGCCATGCCTCCACGCTCCCCCGGTCGGGATCGTACTGATCCGCCTTATGCAGCACTTCCATAAAGATATCCTGACATAAATCCTCCGCATCGGCCGGATCCTTGGTCATCGTCAGCGCAAGCCGATATACCATCTGGGCGTAGTTGTCATAGAACCGCCCGAATGCCGCAGCCGATCCGTCCGCAATCTCTGCAAGCCATTCCGCAGGATGCTCGCCCACCATCTTCTCCCCCTAACATGACTTTATCGTCTTCGCCCGAACCAGGCGATTGTCCATGAAGGAACCCGAAGCTGACCATAAACGCGCTATGACAGCTATTTTCGATTCATTATTGTAGCAAAGCGGATTTCGGTTTTGAACGGAGCATTCGCTTTTTAAGCTTCCTTTAATGAATTTTTTATGTGTTTTTAAGCTTCCGCGTAAATCCAATCCCCGCCTTTACTTCGTACTAAGGATGAATGAAATCACTAGGAGGGGTTTTGTCATGAGAATCGCTGGAAAGTCAATAAAATCGTTGAGCTTGCTGCTCCTCATTATGCTGGGCGCAAGCTTGCTGACGGGAGGCAGGCCGGTGTTTGCAGCCGGGGAAGTTACGCTGTATACACCCTATACCTCCATATCCGCTCCGCCGGGAGAGACGATAAATTATCCGGTTGAGGTCAAGAACAATACCGGCGGCGTTGTTACGGCGCCGCTTCAATTAAACAACCTTCCCGACGGCTGGACAGCCAAGCTGAGCGGGGGTGGATGGCAGCTGAAGGAGGTATCGGTCAAGCCGGGAGAAGCTGAATCCGTAACGCTTGAGGTGACCGTTCCGCTCAAGGTGAACAAGGGCTCCTACAGCTTCCAGTTATCGGCCGGCTCCATGGGCAGCCTTCCGCTCACCGTCGATATTACAGAGCAGGGAACGTATCAGACGGAGCTGACCACCGACCAGGCGAATTTGGAAGGCCATGCCGATTCCACCTTCACCTACACAGTGAATCTGCAGAACCGTACGGCCAGTAAACAAAATTACGCGCTGCAAGCCGATGCCCAGGCAGGCTGGGACGTTAAATTCACCTCAGGGGGGAACCAGGTGTCTTCCGTAGAGATCGAACCGGGCGCGAACCAATCGATCACGGTTGATGTCAAACCGCCGGCTGAGGTTACGGAAGGAACCTTCAAGATTCCGATCCGGGCCTCCAACCAATCCACCTCGTCCGAGTTGACGCTGGAAGCCGTCATTACCGGTTCCTATGGGCTTGAGCTGACGACGCCGACCGGCCTCCTGAGCACGAGCGTGAGCGCCGGTGGCAGCAAGACGGTCGAGCTGCAGGTAAAGAATACGGGAACCGCCGATCTGTCGGACATCAATTTGAGCTCCGAAGCACCGGTGGATTGGGAGGTGACCTTCAATCCAAAGACGATCGAGAACCTGCCGGCCGGCCAGTCCACGACCGTGGAGGCGAAGCTGACCGCAAGCGATAAAGCGATCGCCGGCGATTATGTAACCAACATGAAGGCTTCCGCGGCTGAGGCCAGCTCGGATGCCCAATTCCGCGTTTCGGTGAAAGGCTCCATGCTATGGGGCTGGATCGGCGTCCTGATCATCTTGGCCATTATTGGCGGCATCTACTATCTGATTCGCAAATACGGGAGGAGATAACCGTGACGGAAACGGTCATAGACATTCACGAGCTGACGAAGAGCTACGGCAAGGCGAAAGCCGTCGACCGCCTCTCCCTGCGAATATCGCGCGGCGAAATCTTCGGCCTGCTCGGTCCGAACGGGGCAGGGAAGTCGACCACGATCTTGATGCTGCTCGGACTGAGCGAGCCCGATTCCGGAACGATTAACGTGCTCGGCATGAATCCGACCCGAGAGCCGATTCCGGTTAAGCAGCGGGTCGGCTACCTCCCTGATGACGTCGGTTTCTATGAGGACCGCACGGGACTGGAGAACTTGATGCTTACCGCCAGGCTGAACGGCATCCCGGAGGATGCCGCGCGCGAGAGGGCAAAGCTGCTGCTGGAGCAGGTCGGGCTGGATAACGCCGCCCATAAGAAGACTGGCGCTTATTCCCGAGGCATGCGCCAGCGCCTGGGGCTTGCCGATGTGCTCGTCAAGTCCCCGGAAATCATCATTCTTGACGAGCCGACCTTGGGCATCGACCCGACCGGGATGGAGGAGCTGCTCAGCCTGATTCGCAAGCTAAGCCGTGAGCAGAATCTGACGGTGCTCCTGTCCTCGCATCAGCTCCATCAGGTTCAGCAGATTTGCGACAGAGTCGGCCTGTTCGTCCGGGGACGGCTGCTCGCCGAAGGCGATGTCCCCAGCCTGTCGAGGACGCTGTTCGCCGACGATCCGCTGCTGATTACAGCGGACATCGAAGGTCTATCGCCTGCCCTGGAGGAGAGCATCCGCGGGATTGATGGCGTGCATCGCCTGGAAATCGAGACTGTAGGACAAGGGGCTGCGGGTCAACAGGGCGCCCTGTCCGCGGATGGCCGCTGCAGGCTGCAGATCCGGTGCGATTCTGACTGCAGTCCCGACATTGCGGGCGCCATAGTCGGTTCCGGTGCGCGCCTGTTTGCTTTGCACCGCCAGGAATACGGTCTTGATGAAATTTACCATCGTTATTTTGCAGGAGGTGAGCCTCATGGCAAAGGAGACGACGCCAAACGCAGCGGCTAAACTGAACGGCTACGCCAGCAAAGCGAAGGCATGGCTTCATAGCCGCCGAGACATGCTGAGAAAGCCGGTGCGCGCCTCCGGCGAAGGCGCGGCGCACGGCGGACGCAGATCCCGCTCCATACCCGGTGCCTTCGGCGTCCTTGTACGCAAGGAGGTATCCGACCATATCCGAAGCTGGCGCTTTATTCTGCTTCTGGGCATTATTGCTCTTACCTGCGTAGCCTCTCTATATACGGCGTTGAACAGCATCCGGGATGCCCTCGGTTCGGAGGACGGCGTGCAGGAATTCGTCCTGCTGAAGCTGTTTACCATCTCCGACGGAACCCTGCCGACGTTCATCGGCTTTGTCGGGTTTCTTGGGCCGCTGCTCGGAATCGGCATGGGCTTTGATGCGGTAAACAGCGAGCGGAACAAAGGCACGCTCAGCCGGATCATGGCTCAGCCGATTCACCGTGACGACCTGCTGAACGCTAAATTCGTCGCATCCCTGATCGTCATCAGCATCATGTTCCTGACCCTCGGGTTCCTGACCATGGCGCTGGGAACCCTGATCATCGGCATTCCGCCGACCTTCGAGGAATTTCTGCGAATCATCAGCTTTTTGCTTGTGACGATCTTCTATGTCGGCTTCTGGCTGAACCTGTCCATTATGTTCTCGGTCCGCTTCCGCCAGCCGGCGACATCGGCGCTGTCCTGTATTGCGGTATGGCTGTTCTTCAGCTTTTTCTACGATATGATCCTGCAGCTGATCGCAAAGGGAATCGCGCCGAGCGCCCCTACGACCACGGTTCAGGACGTGCTCAACTACCAAAATCTGATGATGTGGCTGAACCGCATCTCGCCTTACACCCTATTCAATGAAGCGACCACCACGCTGCTTGTCCCGTCGGTCCGAAATCTCGGACCGCTGACGAACGAGCAGGTGATCGGAGCCATCGCGAGCCCCTTGCCATTCGGGCAAAGCTTGCTGCTCGTATGGCCGCAAATTACGGGGCTCACGGCGCTTACCTTGATCTGCTTCGCCCTGTCCTACGTCCTCTTCCTCCGTCAAGAGATTCGAGGACGCTCATAATCGGAAGGCCGGCTAGTCCAAGCCGACCGAGCATGGAGGCCGTAGCCGCAGGCAGCAGGCAAATGGCCGCCGTCTCCTTATGATCAAATAGGAGGAGACGGCACCCCCATCCTCACTGCCTATCATGGGGATCCGCATACGTCGGTTGCATAAGGTTAACTAACCTCCAACTAAAGAGAAAGCAAGCTTTTCAGCCCTTTCGCTTCCAAGCAGGAAGTCGGAAGGGCGTTCTTCATGTTTCGGGACATTTCCGATAGTCCCATGAATATCCAATTGACACTTTGCCGCTATGCATTACTTCCCATTGCCAAGCAGCAGATTCGTCTGAATCTCCAATTGCTTCTCCAGCGAGATGAGATCGCCTGCCGAGAACTGATTGATATCCAATGTAAAAATGCGATTGTTTTTGTAAGCCGGAAGTGACTTCCAAATGGCACTCTCCATAATCTCCTTGGCACGTTCTCCTCCTCCGTCCGCATCGTAAACCGTCACGAACATATAATCCGCGGCCATTTCCGGCAGTGCTTCCAGGGAAATGTCCCGGCCGGCTCCTCCGTTGACGATATGCTCTTTCACGGCTTCCGGCGGCTGATAGCCAAGCCCCGAATAGAGGTTGCGGGTACCTCGCCCAAAGCTCTCACCTACGACCCAAAAATTTTTCGCCCAAATCTCATAGACGCCAACCGTTTCTCCTTCCTTCACAACGCCGGTAAGCTTCGCCCTAGCCTCTTCAAGCTTCTCCTCATAACGCCGAATGGCTTCCTCCGCTTCCTCCGATTTCCCGAGGATTTCTCCGAATTCACGCAGCTCGGCATATATATCTTTAGCTCCCCAGGGAATTACAATCGTTGGTGCGATTTTAGCGAACTCCTCATAGTTTTTATCGGAAGGTCTAATGATGAGATCGGGATCAAGGGATACGATTTTCTCAAGTGCCGCTTTATCGTCACCGATATCCTCGATTCCGTCGGTCAGATCCTGCAAAAAATACTGATTCAGGCTGGCCGTACCTGCGCCTACAGGCTTAACTCCCAAGGTTAGCAGATGGCCGAGATATTGCGTCGCGACAATTCGCTTCGGATCCTTCGGAATCTCGATCTCGCCCATGACCGTTTCATATTTACGTGTTTCCGCTGCTTGAGGGTCGCCATTGGCTTCGACAATTTCGCTTTGCTGCTGCGTGCTTCCGCAGGCTCCCAGCACAATGACCATACTTCCGACCAGAGACAACATCAATCCTTTAAGCAACCGCATCTTTAAACCCTCCACCTTATTGATAATGATTATCATTATTATCATGATAAAGGCAAGGATTGCACGAGTCTATTGCGTTCCGTAAGCGGTTCTATGGACATTTGTTAGAAGTTCCGTGAGTATTGTCAATTGCTGCTCCAAAGCAAGCGGATCATTATATTTAAACAGCTCCAAATCGAGAAAGAACACCCTCCCGTTTCGAACGGCAGGCAATCTTCTCCATTCTTTGCTGTTCATGACTCGTTCCGCATAGCCTGTACCGCCTCCACTCTCCCAGATGGTTACGAACATATAATCGGCGGCATACGCTGCCAGCATGTCCGGCGTTAGCTCCAAGCCGACCCCCTCACCTAATACATGTTCTGCGAGCGGCCCCGGTGGCCGAAACGAAAACGTCCGGTATAAATTGCGCAGTCCTCTGCCGTACGCCATATTAACCGCCCATATCCGATCCGCCCAAAACTCAAACACGGCTGCCGTAACATGTGAACCGATCATTTTGGCTACCTGAGCAGCAGCTAGTTCTTCCTTCTCTCTAAATCCATCAATCCAGCTCTTCGCTTCGCGTTCGCGATTGAGTGCTCTGCCTAATCGAAGCAGTTCGTCCAAGGTATCTTCCCGCCCCCAAGGAAGTAAAATAGTTGGAGCCAGCTGTGATAAGGGCTCGCTGTTCGGTCCGGATGTGACGATCAGATCGGGCTGCAACGATGATATCCTCTGGAGCGATCGAGCATCTCCGACGTCAGCTACATCCCCCAGCCTTCCGGCATAGGGGCGGGCACGCAGCAGATTGGTCGAAGTTCCTGCGGGCGTAAGTCCAAGCGCCAGCAAATGGCCCACATATTGCAGGGCCACGATACGTTTCGGACGCTGAATATAATCGCGAGGAGAGTAACCGAAATATTGCTTGAATTTCCGGCTTAAATATAAGCCGTCCTGATAGCCGATTTCCCTCGCGATTCGATCGAGATTACGATCTTCGCCGTTAAGTAATTCCTCCCTGGCTTTCTCCAGGCGGAGCCGTGTCAGGTACTCCGTGAAACCGGATCCTGTTGCTCTTTTGAACGATACGGAGAAGTGTTCCGGCGTTAGTCCTACCCTCTTTGCCATGTCGTTACGCGTAATCATCTCGGCGAAATGTTTCTCCACATAATCCACCGCAAGTTTCATGCGCTCCAGCCAATCCTGCTCGCGCTCCTCATCGTCGGTTGACTGCAGCAGTGTGCCCATCAGTTGTTTAAATACCGCATCTTTGCGAAGGTTGGCAGCTAGTCTCCCGCTGAGTCCGGGACTTTGCTTGAATTGGTATAGTTCTTGAGCAAGGACAAGAGCCTCGTGAGTAGCGGCGACGGGAAGCTTACCGGTGTCCATCAGTGCAGAGATTCGCTTACTGTATATGATACGGCTTGTTGTCTGCTCCTTGGACTCCCATACATCGTATTGCAATTCATAAAGCTCGAGCGGAACCGACGAGTTTGGCGTCCGGCGTATGTCGGCAATCGTCCCCGGCGGACAATAACAGATCGCCTTCGCTTTCAATCGATGCCTGACTCCATTCAAATACAAATCACCGGAACCTTTACTTACCAATAGCATGGTATGTGCTTCCATGAATCCGCCGGCAGCTTCTTCGGTATGACCAAGCTTAATATAGCGTACTCCAAACAGCGAATATTGCGTTTCTTCCATGCTGAGGGCCCCCCTTCTGACGGTAACAATGTTTTATCCTATTATAGTCGGGGTGATAACCATTCTCAATTACAGTCCGGCATCTGAGTTATGAATTGCTCTTCCTTATTGAAGAATCGAGTAAGAGGGTTGGCTCCCCCCCGTCCTCTCACACCATATGTACATACGGGGCCGCACCACCTCGCGATGGACACCCTTGCCCTTGGCTAACGGTAATGGCGGGCGCTCGCCAGCCCCCGCTCGGGACATTCCCCCAAAAGATGACGCCCATGCTGGGCATACATTCAAAAGCTCACCCGAGCCAAGCAATCGGGTGAGCTTTTTGTTGGATAAAAGTCCGGCCTCTGGCTAAGAAGACAAGCCTAGCAAATAAGCCTTTAGCCGCCTTACCTTCCCGTAACAGCCGCTTGCGCCATGAATCCGATGCTGCGCAGCCAACCCTCGCACAGCTCCGTCCAGCGCGAAGCATCCGGCTCCTCCTCGGCTAATCCGAGGCCATGGCGACCGTGAGGGAAAACGTGCAGCTCAAACGGAATTTGATGCTTGCTTAGGGCCCCGGCATACAACAGGCTGTTCTCCACCGGGACCGCACCGTCATCCGACGTATGCCACAGAAATGCAGGGGGTGTTCCCGGCTTCACTGCGTGCTGCATGGACAGGGTTCGTCTCATCGCTTCGGACGGATGCTCGCCCAGCAGGTTATGTACGGAGCCCTCATGGCTAAACTCGTTAAACGAAATAACCGGGTAGCACAGGATGGACGCATTTGGACGGCTGCTCTGCCGCTCAACGGGATCCAGGGCCTCCGGATCTCCGGAATCGTGGTCATTGCTCGCCCAAGCCGCCAGATGCCCTCCGGCAGAAAACCCCAAAATTCCAATCCGTTCCGGGTCGATGCTCCACTCCTGGGCATGGTGCCTCACCAGCCGGATCGCCCGCTGTGCATCGAGCAGCGGATATGGATGCCGGTATGGAGCAACCCGGTATTGAACGACAAAAGCGGATAAGCCGATCGAATTCAGCCACAAAGCGACAGGCTCCCCTTCATGATCGGCCCGTCCCTGATAGCCTCCGCCCGGCAGGACAATCACGGCTCCTCCAGGATTATTCCTTTCCAGCAAGTATGGCTTCATATAAGGTTCAAACCGTTCCTCTGCCGACTCGTAACCCGGTGTTTCCTCTTCCCACAGCTTCATGATGGATGTCCCCTTTCAGCCTTCCATGTTTGTTATGCAAATCGTTTAACTGCATGCATGCAATGCTTGGACCGACTTCACACCCGAGGAGCTGTTGATTTCCCGAGAAGATCGGTTCGCAGCGGGGTGAACGTGTCTAGCAGCGCCGACGGCTCCAGCGCGATAACGCCATGCTCGACGCCGCCTGGAATAACGATGGTCTCTCCCTGACTGATGATGAAAGACTCCCCGCCGATGCGAAATTCCATCCGTCCTTCCAGACAATAGCTCATCTGCTCATGCGGATGGCTGTGCAGGGCTCCTTCGGCTCCCTTCTCAAAATGAACCTCCATCATCATCAGCTCCTTCCCGGGCTGAAACACTTTCCGTTTCACGCCGGGCTCGGCCTGCTCCCAGCTGCCGATGACTGCCATGGATCATTCCTCCTTTCGGGTCGTGATGGATACAATTTCAATGCGCTGAGGAGATGAGCAGCCTTGTCACCATAAACAACACTAGACTGCACAACATTTATCCGCCATCACGTCTTCCTGTTGTCGAACGCTCGCCGTTTCGGACCGCTCATTTCACTGCATGCAGCATCGTACCTACTTCGGCGGGGAAAGCCTGAATTCCTATGAAGAAAACCAATTTTTACGGATCGGATCCCATCTCGAACGTCCGCTCCTAAGGCCTCTCCTCTTGCCAGTCTCCTGCCCTTATATCCCCTCACTGCCCCGCAGCCGCTGCACCCCCAATCCCCCTCTGAAAACCGAACACTTCAACATCCATCGCCTTGCCCGTCACAGATCTCGATTGCGCTGGCCGGATAGGGTGATCCGCATCGCTGGAAATACCGGCGACGCAAGCCAGCCGATGAGAAGCTGCAGCAGCGCGATAGCCATCAGCATCCAGGCAATCGGGCTGTCCGTCAGGGAACCGGGAATCAGCATGTATATGGCGACTCCGGTTCCGCGTCCGGCGTTGGTGAATATTTCACGCAGCACCACCGACTCCACCTTAAAATGCTCCTTCAGCGGGAGCTCTCCGCTTAGCTTGTAATAATGCGAGGTATAGGCGTTGTTTTGCAGCGGCTTTACGAGCGAGAACACCGCCATGAATAAGATGACCGTCCACAGCTGCACGCCCAAGAACAAGGGGATGACGCCTGCGATGAACCCGATCGCAGCTGCGGCCAGGTATAAATCGTTCCACTCGGCCCTGCCCCATCTGGCGAGCACCAGACCGGACAGCATCGTCACCCCCAGAAAAGCCACGTTCAAATAGTTGACGAAGGATTCTAGGAACGGCTTGAAACAGCAGAATCGCCGGAATATAGCCAAGAATGCCCTGCGTAGCTCTCCCCCGGCTTGACCTGGGCGACGTTCGGCGCCGGCGGCGAGCGATGCAGCTCTCGAGAGAAGCCGCCGTCCGCACGCTTGAGCCTCGCCATATTCCACAGCGTAATTTCCGCGATTTCGACCATTTCATCCTCAGCAATATCCATGTTCATCGATGACAGAAGACTGATCGGATTCCGGATATAGCACATATCCTCCGCCCTCTCGGTTCTCAGGATTTGCAGAAGCGAGCGGTAAATTTCGGGGACGCGCGGCAGCGGGATCCCAAACCGGTTATAAAACGTCAGCAGCTTAAACGTACCGGATATGCGGACATAGGGGGCGCCTTCGCCCCATAAGCCTGTGTCCGGATCCTGAATTTCGGCAAAATAGGATAACGCCACTTGGAGATACGTCTCCCTCTTCTCCATAGGCATTTGCAGCAGGTATGGCGCCGAGTTGCACAGCCTGTCGCATCCGCGCCAGCTGTTCACCAGACTGATTGAGCGCAGCCAATCGTGATATGCCGCAGGGCTGCGGCAATAATCCGGTGCCGCCTCTTCGGAGCCCCCGGCTCCCGGCAGCGGATATAACGGGGCTGCCCCGAGCTTCCGGAGGGAACCGGCGCTGTAGCCGAGTGCACGTCCCACCATAACCTCATCTCGTCTCATATCCGGATTCGCATCATAGAAATAGCCCGTAACGGGATCCTGCTTCGACTGAAAGAAGCGGATCATGCGCCCCTTCACTTCCTCTGTCAGACCCGCTGCAAGGCCGCAGCGCTCGATAATGCCCAGCGCTTGAGCCGTCGATTCGATATCCGGGGTGAGCCGGGGCGAGTTCCGGGAGCTCCGAGCATAATAGAAGCCGCCCGACTCGGGATCATATTGTCCCTCAAGCCATTCGAAGAAGCCTTCGAAGAGCCCGTCCCCGCTCTCTAAAATGTCCTGTAACCGCTGCATGCCGCCACCTCCTCCCCTCATTGTCCGGCTGTCCATGCTTCTGCTTCATACGAAAAGTTTCGAAAGATTGCCTTGCCGGCCCCGGCGACATCCAGCCCGATGCGCAGGCTTTGGAAGCCGCCGAGCGTATTATGATGCATGCCCGACACTTCTACCGTCTTGTCGTATCGGAACCATTCCGCACCATCAGAGCTAAAGTAGAAAGACACGATATGCTCGTCATTGACGATGCGCAGAAATGCACGTCCTCCTCCGGTCGGGATGACCGCATAGCTCTTGAACGACCGGAAATGCCGAACCCCCTTGGCGCTGATCCCGATGCCCAGATAGGCCGATTCGTTGTAATGTAGCAGCAGCCGGCCCTCGGCATCCCCTTCCACGGCAATTTCCACCTGAGCCGTATACCGCTCATGTCCCGGCATGAAGAAGAGCGGCGACCGTTCCGCTCCCTCAGCCGTTCCTTCTGCCGTCAGGCCATTAGGTCCGGTGTGAAATCTGGACGATGGCGCGCAGCCCTCGCACTGCCAGTGCAGTGCGAGCTCCGCCTCGTTCAGCGAATCGAGAAGCACCTCTTGCGGCGGCGAGTTGACGCCTTTGCCCCTGCCAGCCGCCCAAAACCAGCCGTCAGCGGACCATTCGACGCGCTCCAGCAGGGTCTGGCGGCCCAGCGTATGGTAGCCGTTCCTGTACGCATGATAGACCATCCACCATTCACCGTCCGGCGTATCAATCAAAGAGGCGTGCCCCTTGGACCACCACGGCTCTTCCTTCGACCACGTGCGGATAATTGGATTATAAGGGGAATGCTCCCATGGTCCCCATGGCGTTCTCGATCTCGACGAAACGGCCATATGGCTGGTCGGCGGTCCTGCCGTTCCGCCAACCGCCACCGTCAAGTAATAATAGCCGTTATGGCGGGTCACCTTCGGCCCTTCCAGGCTGTACGCCTCCACCACCCAATCCTGCGGATACCTCCAGCCGTCATACACTTGCTTGACCTCGCCGATGACCGACAGCCCGTCGTCCGACAATGCCGCGAACGCTCCGCCGGACATGTGCAAATACCTTTTGCCGTCCGGTGCCACCGTATGTCCGGGATCGATCCCGCGAATCCCGAGGCTTACCGGCTCGCTCCAAGGCCCGGCCGGGTTAGAGGCGGTAACGACCCAATTGGTTCCGCCTGCAGGATAATAGATATAGAATCTATCATTATGCATCACGAAATCCGGCGCCCATACATCCCCCGCATACCGGGTGAGGGCCGCACCGGCGCGGCGCCAATTCCGCAGATCCCGCGAGTGCCAGATGATGAGCCCCGGCGTCAGCTTATATGATGAATGGGTCATGTAGTAATCATCGCCGACCCGGATGATCGACGGGTCGGCATAGTTGCCCGCGATGATCGGAGCATAAAGCCCGGCATCCGAGTCCTGAAGCACGGCATCCTCGTGAACGGGATCTTGAGGTACAGAGTCCTGGAGCACGGCACCCTGACCGGATGCATCGCCCGGCTCCGAACCAGTCGGCCTGTTAAGGCCATACGTCTCACCGCGTGATTCTGCTTCTGCATGCGTCATGCTTCTACACCTCTTCTTATCCCTTGATGGAACCAAGCAGCGCCCCTTTGGCAAAATGCTTCTGCAGGAACGGATATACGCATAAAATCGGCAGCGTTGCCACAACGATGACCGCCATCTTCACCGTTTGCTCCGGCGGACGAACGATGTCCTCCATGCCGGAGGTGTCCGCGGCCAAGCCGCTGGCCAGGATGACGATTTGCCGCAGGATGACCTGCACCGGCCATTTGGCCGCATCGTTTAAATACAAAATCGCCTGCATATACGTATTCCAATACGTAACGGCATAAAACAACGAGATGGTTGCAATGGCCGGCATCGATAATGGAATGACGATCCGGACCAGAATCCCCCAATCGCCCGCCCCGTCAATCTTCGCGGATTCCTCCAGCCCCTCCGGCAAATTTTGAAAGAAATTCCGCATAATGATCAGGTTAAAGGCATTGATGGCGGACGGGACGATCAGCGCGGCATACGAATCGATCAACCCCATCTCCTTAACGACAAGAAACGTCGGAATCATGCCGCCGCTGAACAGCATCGTGAACAGCACCATGAACATGATGAAATTGCGGCCGTCCAGATCCCTGCGGGATAAACCGTAAGCCATGAGGCAGGTCAGCAGCATGCTGAACAGCGTGCCGAAGAATGTGACGCCCACGGATACGCCAAGCGATTTGAAGACCGTATTGGTTGAAAAAATATATTTGTAGGCATCAAGCGACCATACGGTTGGAAAAAGGACGAACTGCTTCTGCGCCAGCTCCGTCACCGTCGTGAACGAACCGGCGATGACGTGAAGGAAAGGCAAAATCGTAACCAGCCCGATGATCAGCAGCAGCGTATAGTTGACGAAATCGAAGATACGGCTCGAGATCGTTTTATCTTGGACCATAGCGATCAACCTTTCTCGTATTAGTAGATTCCTTCTTCTCCGGCCTTTTTGGCCAGCCAATTCGCCAGCATGACCAGGATCAGGCCGATCAGCGATTTGAAAAATCCGACCGCCGTGCTGAAGCTGAATTGTCCCTGCTTAAGACCGGCCGTATATACATACGTATCGAATATCTCCGCCACATCCCGATTCATCGAGTTCAGGAGGAGATAGATATGTTCGAATCCAAGCTCCAGTACGTCCCCGATTTTCAGGATCAGCAGGACGACGATCACGCTGCGGATCGAAGGGAGCGTAATATGCCACATTTGCCGGAAACGGCTGGCACCGTCTATCCGGGAAGCCTCGTACAATCCGGGATCGATCGCGGCCATGGCAGCCAGATAGATGATCGTCCCCCATCCTGCCTCCCGCCATATCACCTGGACGATATACATCGGCCTGAACCAATCGCTGCTCATCAAGAAGTTAATCTTGTCGAATCCGGCCATAACCAGCAGCTCGTTAATGATCCCGCGGTCCATGGACAGCATAACGAACGATATGGATACGATAATGACCCAGGACATGAAATGGGGAATGTAGACCAAGGTTTGGATAAACCGTTTAAACACCTCGCGCCGCACTTCATTCAGCATGAGGGCAAGAATGATCGGCACCGGAAAATAGAAAAGCAGATTCATAAAAAACAGCAGCAGCGTATTGCGCAAAATCGTAAAGAACATCGGCTCGGTAAACAGCCGCTCGAAATGCTTGAGCCCGACCCACGGGCTGTCCATCACGCCGAGATAGGCCTGGTAATCCTGAAATGCGATAATCAATCCCGACATCGGAATATACTTGAAGATCAAAAAGTATAAAAATCCGGGAACAATCATGAGATAGATCGCCCGGTTCTTCCATATCCTTCTCATTCGTCCGGAATCCGGCTTCGTCTTGGCGCCTTTGCCCATTCCGGCCCGCACGGCGGTTTCGCTCATGACTTCGACTTCCTTTCTGTCCCCGGTTTAACTGGAGACTGCATCATCTGCAGTCTCCCTGCTTCCGGGATGGTGGCATGTTTCGTTATTTGGATGCTTCATACGATGCGTTATATTCGTCGATAATTTGCTGTCCGCCGCTCTTTAGCCAATTATCGATAACGGCCTGGAAGCCCGCTTCATCAATATCACCCAGCATGAATTGGTAAGTTCCGTCTTTAATCATCTCCTGCAGCTGCACGCCCTTCTCATTAAACGTTTTGGAATCCAGCGCAGCTGACGGATCCTCGATCAAGTAATCGTTATTCTCAACGATCAATTCCTCCGATTTCGCCTTGACCGGGAGAATGTGCTTCGCTTCCAGGAAGCCTTCAACCGTTAACGGTCCTCCGACCTGCATCGCCTGGTAAGGCTTGACTTCACGGTCTGTCAGCTTCGTGTCCTCCGAAGGAATGACCTTGCCGTCTTCGATCTTATGATGCTCGCCCTCTATGCCCCAATAGATAAGGTTTCCGAGCTCCGTGCTCATCAGCTGATCCATGAAGGCAAGCACGCCTTTCAGCTCCTCTTCGGATTTGATCGCGGTTTTCGGGAAGAGGATAACGGAGCCGTATCCCGGAACGGACCAGATGCCGAAGCCGTTAGGACCGCCCTCGATCTTGTTCTGCACATCCAGCTCGGCATTCGGGTTAACCTCCACCACTTTCGGATGCAGGCTGGATACATCGCCCATCGCACCGATGTATACCCCGGCCTTGCCGGTAATCAGCAGATTCTGCTGGTCCGTTTTGCTCGTCACCGGGAAGTCCTGATTGATCAATCCTTCCTGATGAAGCTTCTTGAAAAATTTCATCGTTTCCATATACTCCGGAAACATGAATTCAGGTGCGAGTTTGCCGTCCTTCTCTCCCCAGTTGTTCGGCGTTCCGAACCAGGAGCTGATCGTTTTGAAGGCGCCGTAGATGAGGTCGTTCCGATCCGTCAGCGGAATCGTATCGTCCTTGCCGTTGCCGTCCGGATCATTCTCCTTGAACTGCTTCAGCATATTGTAAAATTCGTCGATCGTCGTTGGTGTCCCGAGCCCGAGCTTGTCAGCCCAGTCCTTGCGGTAGATAATGCCCTGCCGGGAGAGCGGAACCTCGCGGTACAGCGCGTATATTTTGCCGTCCACGGCCGTATTCTTCAAGACATCCGGTTTCAGCCTGCTGAGATTCGGGTATTGGTCCAGCAGAGGTCCGATTTCCCAGAATTGGCCGTTCCGGATTGCATCCCGCATATTGACGAGGGAAGCCGCATTCTTTAGATAGGTAACCTGAGGCAGCGTTCCTGTCGCCAGAGAAGCATTTACTTTTTCGTCATACGTTCCGTCCGGCACCCACTGGATCTCCAGGTTCGTATTCGTTTTTTCCTCAATGATTTTCTCAATCTTGTCCGAAGGAACTTCCGGCGTGTGGAGGTTGGCCATGATGGAGATGGATACCGGACCCTTCGCTTGTTCGCCGCCTGCAGGCGTTTCGCCGTTCTGACTGCCCGTTGCTGTTGAGCCGCCGCCGCAGCCTGCCAATACCGCTAAAGCGGTTACAATTGCCAGTATGGTACTGGCTTGTTTCTTTTTCATCATTTTGACCTCCGTTTTTAAAATTTCAATTTGGGCTGGCATGAACAGCTTAACGGAGGGATGGCGGGTACGCATATAATCCCGGGATTGGGTGTGCGGCTCGAACGGCTGGGACGGTGCGTCAGAATCGTCATCAAATCTAATGATTATGCTGTCAACGCCTGCATCGAATGAGCCGGAACGAATGCCGGAAGCTGCCAGGCTATGCGAGGGGCTCACGGGCAAGCAGTGATTACTTCCGCATGTGCAGCACCTCACGTCTGGACGCTCCTACTAGAAAAACGCAAAAAAAAACGCCAGGGAATCTACTCTCCCTAGCGCTAATTCTCCTGATTATATCGCGGAATCGAGTTATACAGCGGAGTCGAGCTCCGGTACGATTCGTTAAACTCCTTGATGATCTGCGCTCCTCCCTCTTCCAGCCAGCTCTCGACCTGCGCTTCATACCCCGCCTCATCAATCATCCCAAGAATGAATTGATAGGTCGCATCACGCATGTTCTCTTCCAGCCTAACCCCGATCTCATTATATCGGGCGGATTCGAGCGGAACGGTCGGATCGTTGATTAGGAAGTTCTCATTGTCGAGAATGAGGCGCTCCGCCTTGTCTTTAGCCTCGTTCCTGGTTACCGGTTGAAGCATGCCGTCGATGGTGCTTGGTCCCCCGATCATGAGCGCTTGATACGGCTTTACGTCCTTTTCCCTTAGATTGTACGAATCCACGGCCATGGCTTTACCGTCCTGAACCGTATAATGCTCGCCTTCGATTCCCCAATACATGTAATTGGCCAGCTCGGCGCTCATTAATTCATTGTAGAAGGCCAGCACTTCCTTCAATTCCGTCTCGGTCGGAATCGCGGACTTGGGAAACAGGACAACCGTGCCGTATCCCTGCGTAGCCCAAACACCGTACCCGTTCGGCCCCCGCACCCGGTTATGGACATCCAGCACCGCGTCCGGGTCATTGGCCTTCAGCTTCGCTTCCAGAGACAGCACGTCGCTCATCGCCCCTACATACACGCCCGCCTTACCGGTAATGAAGAGCTCCTGTTGGTCCTTCTTGCTCGTTATCGGAAAATCGCGATTGATCAGCCCCTCTTCATGCAGCTTACGGAAAAACTTCATCGTCTCCATATATTTCGGGAAACGGAATTCAGGCTGCAGGGAATCCTGATACCAGCCCCAATTGTTCGGCGTTCCAAAATAAGAGCTGATGGTCTTGAATGCACCGTAAATCAGGTCATTGCGGTCCGTGAGCCCGATCGTATCATCGAGCCCGTTGCCGTCCGGGTCGTCAAATGTAAACCTTTTCAACACCTCGTACAGCTCTTCCAGTGAATCCGGCGCGGAGAGCCCCAGTCGGTCCGCCCAGTCCTTCCGGTAAATGATCCCCTGCCTTGACAGTGCGCGTTCTTGATAGAGGCTGTATAATTTGCCGTCAACCGTTGTGTTCTTGAGCACCTCCGGCTTCAATGCGCTCAAATTCGGGTAGCTGTCCAGATAAGGCCCAATCTCCCAAAACAAACCGCTGCGGATCTCATCCTTAAAATAGGACAAAGAGGCCGCATTCTTCAAATACAGCACCTTCGGCAATGTCCCTGTCGCAATCGATGCATACACTTTTTCATCATAGCTGCCGTCCGGCACCCATTGAATGCTCAGCTGCGTCCCCGTCTTCTCCTCGATGATCTTCTCGATCGTATCCGATGGAACTTCAGCCGTATGCAGATTGGCCATAATCGAAATATGGGGCCGCTGGTTCTCCGAAGCATTGGTCGACCCGCTTGTCCAAACCCTTGATATGCCGACGCAGGCAGCCATCAGCGCCAGCATGATCAGGGGAAGCAAAACATAACGCTTGGTACGGATACTCACAGCACGACAACCTCCGTTTCCCGACTTCCTTATAGACAGATTACCGAATCCGATTCTTTTATGCAGTCGTATTCAGACGTGAAGCTTCCAACATCAAATGCAAGGATTATTCCCTAGGAAATGATTATTGAACGCAATCCATAGAACCCATACAATGATTATACACTTTGTTAAACAGGAGAGTGTACCTATTGCATCCAAAAAATAGTCTTTATTCTAAAATGGTCCTGTTCGGCTGCATCATCAGTATCATTCCGCTCCTGGCCCTTGGGTTCTTCTCGTTTATGAAATCGTCCGGATCGGTTCAGAATCATGTCAATACGAGCAATATCCAGCTCATGAATCAGACGAACAGCAATCTGGAACAGGTGCTGAGGACCGTGGACTATACCCTGAATTACGTCATCAACTCCAATATTTTGCAGGGTGCCCTTTACCGTCCCCTGTCCTATTACGACTTTCAGCTGTATAACAAGCTAAAGGAAGAGCTCAGCCTCCTCCAATCCCCCGAGACGAGAGTCACCGATGTCATCCTCGCTAATACGACCACGAACTGGCTGATCAATAACCGGGGAATGTACGAATTTAATGAATACGCTTCCAAAGATACGCTGCTGTCTCTCATGGATATGCAGGGCAGCTCCAACTGGGTCATGCTGGACACCGAATCGCTCGGCTCAAGCGATACCCTCAGCTATGCCTGCCCGTACACGATTGCTCTTGTCAAAAAAATGCCCATGTCTACCTCGTCCGCCCGGGGAATCGCCCTAGCCACAATCCCGAGTTGCAGTCTTGCCGCTATGATGGACAGCCCCTCTCCTTCCAGAGAGGTCATGGTGCTTGATCACAACTACCGAATCGTCGTGCATCCCGATCAGGGAAAGGTCGGCCAATCCTTGACCGAGACCGGATATAACAAGGATGAGCTTGATCGCTTCGACAGCAAAAGCGGGCAATTCGAGACCCGAATTGATAACAAGCCGATCTCCGTTACCTATGTGAAATCGGATTTCAACGGCTGGCTGTACGCTTCTTTTACCGAAATGTCGGCGGTGACCAAGGAATCCCGCTCCATCGGCTGGTTCACGCTGTATATTTGCCTGCTGATGATCGGGCTCAGCATTCTGCTGGTGTGGCTCGGTACCCGCAGAGTATACTCGCCGATCCGCCGCATCCTGCAGGGCATCGCCGAGCGCCTCCCGGATCTCCAGGCTAATAAAAAGAACGAGCTGCAAATTATCGATGAGCATATCCGGGATATGTTCAATTCGAACACCCAGCTTCGGAACGAGCTGCGCCAGAACAGCCGGCAGGTGCGAACCTTCTTTCTGCACAAGCTGTTTCTCGGCAGAATCAGCCCGCCTGAAGCCGAGGAGCAGATCGCGTTGTTCGGCTTCCAAGAGCAGGTGGCGCAGTGGGAGCATCTCGCGGTCTTCACGCTCCAGATCGATACGCTTGACGATACCCGGTATGAGCGCAAGGATTCGGATCTGCTCCTGTTTGCCATCAATAACATGATGGAAGAGATGATTCCATCGATGTTTCGGTTTCCGCCTGTCATTATTGACCAGACCCAGGTGACGCTGATCGGGCGGGGCGGAATCTCGCTGGAGGAATTCAACGATTATATCTACAAGCTGTCGGAGGAGATTCAGAGGACGACCCGCAGCTTCCTCGATCTGGAGGTCAGCATCGGCATCAGCCTTCCGTATAAGACGTTGACGAAGACGTCCCGCGCTTACCAGGAAGGAATGGAAGCCTTAAAGCACCGGATCAAGCTCGGTACCGGCGTCATCATCCCTTATTTCAGCGTGAATTCAGGCAAGCATACCCGGGTCTATTTCTATCCGATGCAGGTGGAGAACGAGCTGATCGACGCGATCAAGCTGGCGGAGGAAGAGCGTGCGCTTGAGCTCCTCAAACAGTGGCTCGCCGAGGTATTTCAGAAGGACCGCACGCCGCACGAGTACCAAATCTCATTGATCCGCCTGCTGAATGACCTGATGATCGTGATGCAGGAGAACGGCATCGTGCTGGAGCAGCCCGACTTTGGTAACAGCTCCCTGGTTGAGGAGCTGCTGTCGCTGTATACCGGTCCGGAAATCGAAGGCTGGTTCAAAACCCGCGTCATTCGCCCGATGGTGAAGGTGTTCCGGGACCGCCAAGATTCCCAGTATCAAAATCTGTCCGAGCAGATCATCGAGATCATCCGCAATGAATTCGACCGCAACATTACGCTGGAGGAATGCGCCTCCCGCTTGCATTACAACAATTTTTACTTAAGCAGCGTGTTCAAGAAAGAAACGAATATGTCGTTTAGCGAATATCTGTCGCAGTACCGGTTCAAGATGTCCAAGAAATGGCTGGTGGAGACCGACATGCCGATCAAGGATATCGCTGAAAAGCTCAGCTACAACAATTCGCAGAACTTTATCCGCTCCTTCCGCAAGCTGGAAGGGATGACACCAGGTCAATACCGGGCCAAATACAAAGGATTGGAGGGATGAACGGAACGGCCTTCGGGCTGCTCCATCCCTGC
Organism: Paenibacillus lactis; assembly: GCF_017873605.1. Lineage (GTDB taxonomy): Bacteria > Bacillota > Bacilli > Paenibacillales > Paenibacillaceae > Paenibacillus_AQ > Paenibacillus_AQ lactis. The sequence continues at coordinate 16,058 of NZ_JAGGKI010000012.1, read as the reverse complement.
TTCTTTATTCCAGCTTCTTCCCTTCGATCCCGGTCTTACGAGCCTGAAAACGGAATCCAAGGAGCCTCCCCTTCGAAGATGCAGCCAAGCGAATATTGATCGGCTTGTTCATCCGGCAGCGTGCCGGACCAGGATACCCGGTGCTGCCGATCTGCCCCGGGACCGGCGCAACGGTATTCCACATAGGTCACGGTTGCTTCGCTCTCCGGCTTGTCCCAGTTGTCCCAGCCTTCGGCTCGAATATGCGCTCCCATCCAGCAATCGATCCATGCCACCTTTGCGTGGTTACGCCATGGCCGGCCTAAATACACGGAGCCCTCGGGCGCATCGCCCGTCAGCCTGCAGCGGACAAACACATAGCCGTACGGGCTGCTTTCCGGCGTGGACGCGGCCGTAATCCAGCCGTTAATCTCCGGATGCCGCTCTACATGAGGAAGGTTTTCCGCGGTCAGACGGTTGCGGGAGAAGATTTCGCAGTCCGTAAACACGGCTGTCGCCGAACCGAAGATAAAATCGACATCCCCCTCGATATAACAGCTGTCGTACCACTGGCGTCCGGCTACCTTATGCAAGCCGTCCCGGGGTCCTCCAAAGCTGCCCCGCTTCAGCGGTTTATCCGGCAGCGGACCGGTGAACAGCGTATCCTGATGCCCGATAAAGCGGCAATTTCGGAAGCAGATGCGGTCGCCGTCCACATAGGCGGCCAGCGCCTGTCCGACAAGCTCCCCCCGGCCGGCATCATTTCTTATCGTCAGGTTCTCGACCGTCAAATCGTCCGCACCAAACAAAGCGGTGTAAGAGTTAAAAGTATGGTACGGACTGCCGTCGGGGAACGTTTTTCTGGCGTAGTCGTCATATGTAATGATGGTTCCTTCGGCACTTTCCCCCACGAGATGAAGAAAGGGCTTCTCAATATGGAGCTTCTCGTTATATACGCCATCGCGGATATGGATGACGGTTCGTTGCTCAGCCGTTCCGCCCGGCGCATGGTCCACCGCTTCCTTAATGCTGCGATAATCCCCGCTTCCATCGAGCGCTACCGTAATCAAGCGCTGCTTCTCTTGTTCCGGCAATATCCTCATGCTCTTGCCCTCCCCTGACATATTCACTCACCGTATCCCTCCGTCGCAAACCGTTATTCCCTTCCCTGTATGGTTTCTCGGGGGAAAATCTCGATATCGTTATCATCGATATTCTAATTATTTCGATATCCATATCATAGTAGAGATTCGTGCATTCCGCATACAATCCCTGGATAAGCCCATGTCCTGACACTCAAATGAACCCCTGTGCCGCGGAGCCCAAATCTAATGATTATTCCTAAAAACACATCAGATTACCAAAAAAGGTCACCTCCGTCCGGTACTTTTCAGCCGCCTGTGCTTCTACAATGAAAATAGTATTCTTTAAAAGCTGGACGATGTCCATCCAACCAAAGGAGATCTATGCCATGAACCGAGAAATGCAGGCCGATATCGTTATTCTCGGGGGCGGAACAGGCGGTACAGCCGCCGCCCTCGCCGCTGCCAAATCCGGAAAAACCGTCATCATGACCGAGGAAACCACTTGGATCGGCGGGCAGCTGACTAGCCAGGCCGTCCCCCCGGACGAACATCCGTGGATCGAGTCATTCGGATGCACCCGAAGCTATAGACAGTTTCGTGAGGGTGTCCGGCAGTACTACCGGGATCATTTCCCTATGACCCCCAAGGCAAGGGCAACGGTGAATCTCAATCCTGGCAGCGGCATCGTCAGCCGGCTGTGCCACGAGCCCCGGACCGCCCTGGCCGTGCTGCACCAAATGCTGGCGCCTTACGTTCACAGCGGCAAAATCAAGATTCTGTACAAATCGGTGGTCGAACAGGCGGAGGTTGACGGCGACCAGGTGAAGAGCGTAACGGTCAAGCTGCTTGAGACCGGAGATCGCATCATCCTTCAAGCCCCTTATTTCATCGATGCAACAGAGCTCGGGGACCTGCTTCCGCTAGCCGGAATCGAGTATGTGACCGGAGCCGAATCCGTGGAGCAGACCGGCGAGCCCCATGCGGTGAGCGGAGAACCGCTGCCGCAGGATATGCAAGGCTTCACCTATTGCTTTGCCGTGGATTACTTGGAGGGTGAAGACCACACGATCGATAAACCGCAAATGTATGATTTCTGGCGCCAGTACAAGCCGGATTTCTGGCCGGACCGCCTGCTCAGCCTGACGGCAGTAAAGCCCTCCACGAACGAGCCGGTCGATTATGAAATATTTCCTGGCCACGGCAAGTTCCCGCTGTATCAATACCGTCAGATCCTGGATCCGAGGCACTTTGCGGAAGGGACCTTCGACACCTCGGTATCGCTCGTCAACTGGCCGCAGAATGACTACTGGCTTGGTTCCATTATCGATGTTCCCGAAGAAGAGGCTGCGCGCCATCTGAACGAGGCGAAGCAGCTGAGTCTGTCCCTTCTGTACTGGCTTCAGACGGAGGCACCGCGGCCGGACGGAGGTCAAGGCTATCCCGGGCTGCGTTTACGTCCGGATGTTGTCGGCACGGAGGATGGCATGGCGATGTATCCGTATATCCGGGAATCCAGACGCATTCAGGCCGAATTTACCGTCCTGGAGCAGCATGTGGCCACCGATTCCAGGCCAAGCGGAACGGCGGAAGAGTTCTATGATTCCATTGGCATCGGCTGCTACCGGATTGACCTTCATCCAAGCACGGGCAATCGCCCGTATATCGACATCTCGTCCTTACCGTTTCAAATTCCGCTCGGCAGCCTGATCCCGAAACGGGTAACCAATGTGCTGGCCGCCAGCAAGAACATCGGCGTCACCCACATCACGAACGGGTGCTACCGCCTTCATCCTGTGGAATGGAACATCGGGGAAGCTGCCGGCTACTGCGTCAGCTATTGCCTGGATCACGGCATCCTCCCTACGAACGTACGCAACAACGAGGAAACGCTGGCCGACTTCCAGCAAAGGCTCACGAGTGAAGGAATCGAGCTGAAATGGCCGGCGCTGCGCCCGGTATAAGGTATTCCGTAGTGAAAATACAGGAATCCAAGCTGCACAGATCTGAATAGCCAGTTGCCGGTTATGAACCGGCGACTGGTTGTTTAGTCCATTGAATGCGAATTGAGTTGATGTGGAGTTTTCAGCGTAAACAAAAAACGGCAAACTAAGATACGACGTAGAGTCTTAGTCTGCCGCTTTTTTCATTGGATTAACGTTTCTCTTTAGCTTACGGGCTACCGACTACCCCCGCCACTTTCCCCTCAATTTTGTCTGTGGGTAATGGCCCGAACAATCTGCTATCATTACTGCGGGACCAATCATCTCCTACAAGATAAACATGGTCTTCGGGGATCTCGATTTCCTCCATGCTCATTTGTTGAAAATATTCCACATTGTTTTCAATGTTTTTTCGTATATGAGTTCCCATGTTATCGCGCTCTAAAGCTTTTTTCAAACTTTCGAGATCATCCCCCAGTCGATGTGCCCTTCCGTAAAAAGCATCCAGCAATTTGTCGTTAATATAGATCTGTCCTTTTTCAATCTTTACTTTTTCGCCGGGCAGCCCGATAACTCTGGAAATGCTGTACTCACCAAGATTCTTTTTAGTCTCAGGATTCCTGAAGTATACGATATCACCACGGCTAATCGAGTGATCATTGTAATACTTCAAATCAATCACAACCTGTCCTTCTAAATCATGATTCCCACGATCCATGTTGTCATAGTTATGATTATAGATGATCTGCCCGGAATCCAACTCATGATTGGTTACTGTATTAATCGTTGGCTTGGTTATGGAATCCGTGATGATTTTACTTGTTTTATCTGAACTACACCCTGTAAATATTAGTACAAATACAAAAAGGACAATGACGACTCTCATCATCTTCCCCCCTTCGACTTCTTACCCTTTATAACGAAATCTCAAGGGTAATTGTTCCCGACATATTCAGGATTGGTTGAACTTTTCCACCCGTTAGCTTAATGACCACCATAATGGTTTGTAAAATTTCCGAATAGCGTTTGCCGGATCGGAGGCGGCCGGAGGAGCTTGCTTGCCGGGCCCCGAGTTATTCAAGGCGCACAGAATTCTTATAAGCTTTCATTCCATTGACGGGGGGATATCCCACAAAATAATATACAACTATATACCCGAAGGTGGGATCACGTATGGATATGACAGTCGTATTAGAGCAAGCCGTCGAATTATTTGTCCATGAGCTGGGCGACAATCTGGCCGGGGTTTATTTGCATGGATCCTTGGCTATGGGCTGCTTCAACCCGGCAAAAAGCGATGTGGACCTGCTGCTCGTGGTGCATCAAACATGTTCAAAGGAGCAATGGAAGCGGCTAGCCAAACAAATCATCGCTTTTCAAGACAATCTTCTGAGCGGGCGGGGGCTTGAGCTGAGCGCCGTGCTTGCATCGGGCATCCGGAACTTCGTCTATCCGCCGCCATTTGAATTTCATTACTCGGACTTTCACCGCGAGAAATATATCGCCGACGAGAATTACTTCTGCGGCGGATTCGGCGACCCCGATCTGGCCGCTCATTACACGGTGATATACCATCGGGGACGCACCTTGTACGGCACGCCGGTTCGCGAGATGTTCAGGCCGATCGACCGGACATACGTTGTACAAGCGCTCCTTCATGATGTTAGCGAAGCGGTACAGGAAATTAACAAATCTCCGATGTACTATACGCTCAATCTGTGCCGGGTGCTGTACTACCTGCAAGAGGGCGTCGTCTCGTCCAAGCAGGAAGGCGGTAAATGGGGCTTGCACACGCTTCCCCCGGAGTACCGCCCCATCCTGGAGCATGCGCTCCGCGAATACGCTGGTGCAAATGACGCTTCTGTGATCGAAAGTGCCGGGCTTGTCCGCTTCGCCGAGTACATGCTCGGCGAAATTACCCACGCCGTCGAAGGAGGAGCGTCCACAGGGTTAGAGCGCTGAGCTGCAGGCTGCACATTTGGGATGATCCGTTTCATAACGCGATCCAATACGGAGCGGAGAATCATGATGCGACGGTGCGTACCAGCGAGCTCGTTACGACCTGTAGTCATGCTGTGAATGTAAGGCTGCAGGGCAACACATAGCGGTTATATGATGTACTTGACTGGTTACGCGTTGATTCGTTCGCATTGACTCGTTGCCTTGGCACAAAAAATTCTCCCCCAGGTCTTAACCTGGGGGAGAATTTCCTTTAATTCTATGCAGTTGCGGAGATGCTCAAGAATTTCCCACATCCAAGCCAGCGCCTCCGTGTTAGATCTGCAGTGGGGTTGCCAAATGCGCCACTTGGTCTGTTGTACTGCTCCAGCTTGCCTCTCGTCCCCTGTACTATAGAGAAGCTAGCGAAGGCAACCTGCTATCAGGTCACCTTCGCAGACTCCTGAAGAAAATTAGCGGTTCATATAACCTGCCATTTCCAGCATTCTGGCCAAGACGGCAGCGCCCTCGGCACGGGTAGACTCGGCATCCGGTGCAAAGCGTTCGGACCCGCGTCCCTTCATAATGCCCGAATGCACGATGGCCGACACCGCCTCCTCGGACCAGCCCGCAATGCTGTCCCGGTCCTTGAAGCCCTCCAGCACCGAGCCCGGATCAACGGCCTCCAGTTCGGTTCCGGCAAGCTTCATTGCGCGGACGAGCAGCACGCTCATCTGCTCCCTCGTAATTCGGTCATTCGGTCTGAACTCGCCGCTGCTGAAGCCTTCAATCAATCCATGCTCTACGGCCGTCGCTACAGCTGAAGCATACCAAGCGTCCGCCCCGACGTCCCGGAAGCTGGCGTCGCCCGCCTGCTCCTTCAGCCCGAGCGCCCGCACGAGCATTGCCGTAAACTGGGCCCGCGTTACCTGCTCATTCGGACCGAACCGGTTCTCGCTTAGCCCTTCAATGACGTGCTTGGAGGCAAGCAGTGATACGTCCTCATTGGACCAATGATCCTTCACATCCGCAAACGTCTTTTCATATGCGGCCGCCGCATAAATGCCGCCTTCCCGGAATCTGAAATCCGCATGGGCCGCTCTGATTATCGCCGGTACGAAATACAGTTTACCGGCAGCCGCATCCCATCTCAGAATCGATGTAGAGGATGCGCTGGCACTTCCCGGCAGCGGCTTGATGAATTTGGCCGGCGCTCCCTTCCAAGCGGTGATCGGCTTCAGCGTATCCCCCTGTTTCCAGGCAAAGGATAGTTCAAGGGATGCACCAAGCTTGGAAGCGCCCTCCCGCAAGGCTTTGCTGATCGCGTCTTCTTCCGCTTTTGCAGCATTGCCGATGCGAATCTGAAGAGTATCGGCATTCCCCTGCTGCTGCAGCATCTCTCGCAGCACCTGAATTGGAAGCTCCAGTTTGCCGAAGGCCGATTCCACTGTGATAGAGCCGCCTTGCAGCTCTGCTGCAGCTGTGCTTATGCCTTTAGCCGGCAAGTTCAGCACGATGGAATCCGCCGCTTCGTCGAATGCATATGCAAGCACACGAGACGGTGCTGGCTGCTTGCGCAGCTGTTCGATATCCGCCAGCATCCGCTTCTCATTCGCATCGGCTGTCACCACGGTCCGTCCATCCGCGCCCGTCTCTTTCTTAATGTTTAGGCGAGGCTCTTCCGGCTTAGGCGGGATCGGAGGCTCACCACCGGATCCGCCTCCCGGATTTCCAGGGTTGCCAGGGTTCGAGCCCCCGTCTCCTGTTGACGTCCGAATCACCTCGAATGTTTTGCTATTGGTTTTATAGTTGTCAACGTACACGTCGACCGTAACCGAGTTGACGCCGGTTGCCAGCGGAACTGCAGCCGTAAATTTTCCGTTCGTGGCCACCGACGCTTCGCCGCCGTTTACGTTTACGGTAGCCTTGCCGGGTCCAAGAACTTCAACCTGCCCCTCGAGCTGAAGCTGGCTGTCCCGCGTCTCTTTCCCCTCATCATCCATCAGTCCGCGTAATACCGCGGAACGAACCTGATCGCCCGTATTGTAGGCGTTCGCCACGAGCTGACGCAGCGTTCTCGTGCCGGACGGGTCCAGCGTGGAAATGACGAAGCCGCCCTGAGGGATGACGCTGTTATTCTCCTCCGGTGATCCCCAGCTCCATTTGATGGCCTGATTGCGGTTCACGACTTTTGTAACCTGACCGGTGTTATCGACAACGACCTCGACGCCAAAGCGGTTGGTGCCCGTGGAGTAGCCGAAGGCCTCTGTCATGACGTTGATGTTCCCTTCGATGCGGTTGACATTATAGTAGTTGCCTTCCAGGAACGTATCCGGGCTATTCGGCAAGCTCATCCCGAGCTGGTAGTCCTTCACCCATTCCCGGTCCTGAAGCGCTGCCTTGGCGATCGGCCAGTTGACCTGGGAGGCGTCGAACAGCATCAGGCCGTTCGTATTTTTCAATCCGGCTTGGAACACTTCCCGCTGCACCGCCGGGGCCTGCACGTTGTTCATTGCGATCCCTGCATACAGCGGAATCTCCCCGTTCGTCACGATGTTACCGAGCGTAATGTACTTCTGAATCTCCTGACTAGTCGTTTGATAAGCCCCGATCATGAGGAAATCCAAATACTCAATGTATCCCGTCTCATAATAATCCGGCGTATACACCGATTCGTCCGGCATGCCGAGCGCTGGATGGTACCTGAAGTTTTTGCTGCCCCAGTTCACGCCGTTTAAGTAATAGGTTTCATACCAGGAGCCGACGTAAGAGGACACCTGGATCGTCTTGCCCTTGGTAGCCTCATAGGAATCCGCCAGCTCTTTTACCTCCCGGAAAAAGCTTTGGATCGTTCCGGAGCGGAATTCCCACCATTCTTGAATCAGCGGACCGTATACCCGCACATTGTTCTCATAGTAAAAAATATCGTTCGGCCAATTGGTCAACTGCTTGTCTTGAGCCTGGAGGAACTGCTCGAATTTCACGCGAGTTTCCTCGCTGAAATCCGCCCCCTCGTTATCGTAACGGCTGCGGTCATGAACGATGCCGTCCACGTCATAGTTTTTGATGATTTCCTCAAACGTCTTCAGCTGATAATCGCGAACCTCGTCATTGGCCGGATTGACAAAAGCGACGAGCCCCTGCTTGTTGCTTTCCCGAAGACGCTTGATCTCCCCGTTGTTCTCCGCGAAGTAGACGCGCTCCTCCCAGTCCAGATGATCGTTGAGCACGGCATATTCGTTATGGGCGATCGAGCCCTCAGCAAATACGTTAATCGCCGCATGGATCTTCAAGCCCAGCGCATGGCCGTGATCGATGAATTCCTGCAGCAGATCGAGATCCGGGCTTGCTCCGGCCTTCTCCGGCGCCTTGATCTCGCTGACGTAAGGCCTTCCCGTCAGGTCGTTCTTTTTGTACGATACAAAGCCCTCCACGCCCTTCACGTCCAAAGCGATGGAAGTAACGCCCGTATCCTTGGCTCTCTCCAGGAATTCACGGACTTGCTCGCTGCTTTGGAATTTCCGCACATTCGATGCCTGGTCAACCCAGAGAATGACTTCTTTCTCAGACGAAAAGCCCGGTCTTGCGAACACCGCAACCTCCTGCTTATCCTGCTCGATCCCGTTCTTCTGCACCATAACCTCGATATAATTGATGCCGGCGGTGAGCGAATAGTTGTAAGTAAACGTGCCGTCCGCACCAAAAGGAACCTCGGTCCCGTTCACGAGCAGCTTGATCGCGTTGATGTCGTCTATGTTTTCGATCTTGCCCGATATGACCGTACTGCCCTCCGTCACGGTATACATCTGTGCGTTATCGAGCTTAAGCCGGGCAATGGCGCCGTTGCCGCTCATCAGATCCCGCACCTGAACGACCTCGCCGTTCTTGCGCAGCTTGATAACGTCTCCGGCTTTGAAATTTTCGGCCAAATAACGCTTGATGTTGTTGCCGGTGTAGCTGTTGTCCTGTGCCATCAGCACGTAGCCGCCTTCGGGAATTTCAAGCTCCGTCGGCCCCGTCCACACCGGCGGCTTGCCGTTTATGGAAGGGTTGATGACCTGCAGCACCCGGTTGTTGGCATCCACCTGAACCGCGACATTCGTCTGCGGAACCGTGATGGACGTGCCGAAATCTCTCGTAAACAAAGCTACGATGTTCGGGATGCCGGTAACATCTTTATCGATATAGTCCAGTTTCTTGCGCGGACCCTCAATGTCGATCGTGATATCTTTCGGGGCCGCTTCGACCTCGATATAATCTTGATTTTCGACTGGCTCGTAAACCACGTTTATCGTCGTGGAAGCCATTTCATTCCCATTGATGATCAGCTTTACGGTGATCGGGTTGGCCCCAGGCTCCAGATACACGTTCATCCGGAACATCCCTTCCGCCGACAGCTCGGCTTCCTCGCCGTCCACGGTTACGACGGCATCCTGATCTGCCGCCAGGTTAGCCACAAAGCCCGCAACCTCCACGACAGGGATATCGACGAGCTTACCGTCCTCCGTAATCAGATGCAGCTCCGGAGGCAAAGGATCTGGATCCGGTCCTGGCTGATCCGGAAGGAAATCTCCGGCATTGACCTCAGTTTCCCCGCGCATGAGCTTCACCTGCTCGCCTTTCCGGAAATGCTGGAACAGCGTTTTTTGGTACGTGGACGTATCCCAGTCTGCCGTCTTCCCCGTCAAGACCACATATCCGCCTTCGGGTACCGGCAGACGCATATCCGGGTCCCATCCAGTGGGAGGATCGTTATCCGGACCTACGACCTGCTGTACCGTTCCGTTTGCATCCACAGCGACGGCGACATGCAGCGACGGCACCCAGATTTCCTTGTCATATACCGCGTTGGTGACCCCGGAGCCGCTGGTATACAGCGCCAAATAATCGCTTTTACCTTCCAATGAAGCACCGGTGACATTAATATCGGTCAACTCCAATTCGGTTCCGGATCCATCTCCGGCCACAAACGTGACGGGCTCAGGATTCGCCCCGCTCCCTCCCTGATCGGTCGGTACGGTGTCGGCGTATAACGGCATCGCCGCAGGAGCCAGCAAGGAGAAGATCAGCGAAAGGCCGAGCAGCAAAGACAGCCTCCTCCGAAACATACGATTCATTAACAGTTACCACCTTTCATCGCATATTAGGATTTCCAGCTAGTTCAAGCACCACTTTTTTAGCAACACCTCCTTTCTAAAAGTTGTGAAAAAGCAGCCGCGCATGCAACTGCTTTTTCACTCCATCATTTACTTCGTCGATTGAAACCATTCATTGGCTGCGGCCACCATATCGGCTCCGCCTTCCGCTCTCCACTGTGCGAGGAATTGATCGTAGGCATCAATCGGCTTCGCTCCCGAAATGAATTGCAGCACATTGTCATCCAGCAGCGTCGTCAGCTTCAGCAGGTTTTTCGATACCGCCTCGATCGGCGGCGCCGTCGACATCGGATCCACAACGATCAAGCCCTCGGCGTTTTTCTGGAAGGTTTCGAAATGCGCTTGAAGGATCGGATCTTTGCGGACGCGCGCCTGCCAATAGATTGGGTATTTCTCTTCGTCCACCCCGGTCAGGAAGGCGCTGGCATTGTTCAGCTCGTCATTGAATTTAGGCAGGATCGGGAAATATTTGTCGTCCTTCACTTCATGGTGCACGCCTTCCTCGCCGATCGCGATGCCCTTGAACGTCTCCGGCTCCAGCTTGGCATTCAGGAAATCCATCGCAGCTTCTTTATTCTTCGACGATTTCAGAATCGCGATATACCAGGTTGTATTGGCTTTCGCGCCGACAACCGCTTTACCGTCCTTCCCTTTCAAGTAAGGGATGATGGTCGTTTTCGCCTCTGGGAAGTTTTTCTCCAGCGCGGCAATCGTCGTTCCGGCATTCCACCAGGCAAGCTTATACATCGCCGCATTGCCGCCGGAAAACTTCTCGATCGATTTCTGAGCTGTATTAATCGGCGTTTCAGTATCCAGCAGACCTTCTTTATACAATTTGTTCATGTAGGTAATGTATTCCTTCATTTCAGGAAGCTCGGCACGGTGCATCAGCTTGCCGTCCACTTCCTTCCAATCGGTCAATATCCCGAAGGTCGTGGCGATATCGCCGTAGATCGAGTCTTTGCTCATCGTGAGCGGAATAACATTTTTCTTCTCTTTAATCGTCTTTAGTACCGTATAGAGCTCATCGGTGTTGGTCGGAACGGACAGTCCCAGCTCATCCAGCCAATCCTGACGCACGACGAGCTCCTCTCCAATGCTTACCCCTGAGCCTGTTTCAGGAATACCAAAGATCTTCCCATCGATGGTTGCGCTTCCAAAAGACTCTGGTTTGATCGATTGCTTAATGTAATTGCCGTGGGACTCCAGCAGCTCGTCAATCGGCTCCAATGCTCCGGCAGATGCCAGGTTATAGAACTGGGCAGCGTTCAGCTTCACCAGATCGTAATTGTCTTTGCTCGATACGAGCAGGTTCAGCTTCTCATCCGCGTTCTCGGCCGGAAGCAGCTCATACTCCACCTTGTAGCCGGTTCGCTCCTCGATATATTTCGCTACATACTCGGTCTTCGGGTCAAACAGTCCGTACTGCATGATCATGCGCAGTCCCGGCTTATCGCCCCCTTGAGTTCCTTTATCGCCGCCGTTCTCCGCAGGAGTCGTGGCCGGCGGATCGGACGGTGTCGCCGATGGCGTGTTCGTCCCCGTACCGCCTCCCCCACCGCAGGCGGACAATGCTAGCGTAAAGCCGAGAATCGCGGTAAGCACAGCGGATTTTTTCTTCTTAATCATGGATAACCCTCCTTGTAATTGAGTACTCAACAGGTCCAGCACCAGAGCAAGTTGAAGCATCACCACCTTTACGGTCCTAGGAATCGGCCTCTTCCTGAAGGCGTTCTTTTCCTGACATGGCTTTTCGTCCGAGCGTCGACGCTGATCATCGTGCAGCAATCATCCATTCCCCGGAGTAACTCTTTTTTGATGACATTCTTTTCTGAAATCACCCTTTTACCCTGAAATCACCCTTTTACCGAACCGACCAGCACACCCTTCACGAAGTACTTTTGCAGGAAAGGATATACGAGCAAAATCGGAATCGTCGCGAGCAGAATCGAAGAGGCTTGAATGGACTGCGGGGTCGTATTTATCGCCGCATCCACGTTATCCTTCAGAAAATCCCCGCTGGAGGATACCAGCAGTTCCTTCAAATACAGCTGCATCGGCTTCAGTCCCGGATCGGTGATATAAATCATCGCCGCAAAGTAATCGTTCCAGAAGGCGACCGCAAAGAACAATCCAATCGTTGCCATAACCGGCAGGGACAGCGGCAGGATGACGGAGACCAATATCCGGATATTGCCCGCGCCGTCCAGTTTGGCCGATTCCTCCAGCGAGTCCGGCAGCCCTTCGAAATAGTTTTTGATAATCAACATGTTGTACACATTCACCATCGCTGGCAGGAACAAGACCGGGAACGTATTGACCAGGTTCAAGTTCTGCATCAAGAGATACGTCGGAATGAGACCGCCGCTGAACAGCATCGTGAACACGAACATCAAGAGCAGCCATTTCCGTCCGCGCAGCCGGTATTTGGATAGCGGGTAAGCCGTAATCGTCGTCAGCAGCAGGCTGCAGGCCGTTCCGACGATGGTCAGCAGGATCGAATTTTTCAGCGAGTTCAGGAACATCGAATCCTGCAGCACATATTTATACGTTTCAAACTGAACGCCGACCGGCAGCAAGCCCACCTTGCCTGAAATGACGGCCCCTTCGCTGCTCAGCGATTTGGCGATCAGGTTCACGAACGGCAGCAGTGTCGTCAATCCCATCACGATGAAAAAGACGTAGTTGAAGACGTTGAAGCATTTTTCCGACAGAGACATCTTAATGACGCCCCGGGTGGTGTTGGTTCCTTCCAGTGCTTGTTTATGATCCATTTCATGCCACCCTTTCTTTACCAAATCCCGCGCTGCAAGTATTTTCGGCTCATCGCGTTCCCGACGATCACGAGCGTGAAGGAGATCACCGCTTCAAACAGCCCGACCGCTGTGGAGAAGCTGTAATCCTGGTTGCCTAGGCCCATCCGGTAAACGTAGGTTCCGATGACATCGGATACCTGATACACGACCGGGTTGTACATGACGAGAATCTGCTCGGTTCCGGCCTCCAGCACGTTGCCAAGGCGGAGGATGAACATCAGGATAATGATCGGCGCGATGCCGGGCAGCGTGATATGCCACAGCTGCTTCCATCTTCCGGCTCCATCGATTTTGGCCGCTTCGTACAGCATCGGATCAATCATGGTGAAGGCAGCCAGATAGACGATCGTGCTCCAGCCCGTTTCCTTCCAGCCCGCCGACGTAATGAGCACGCTCCGAAATACACTGTTGTCCAAGAAAAAGGCGATCGGCTCCATGCCCATGCTGACCAGCAATTTATTTACGATCCCGCCATTCGTCGAGAGCAAATCGATGAACAATCCGCCAACGATAACCCAGGACAAAAAGTGCGGAAGGTAGATCACGGTCTGCACCGTGCGCTTAAACATCATATTCCTCAGCTCATTCAGCATCAGGGCGATGATGATGGGGAGGGGGAACAGGATGACGATTTTCAGGAAGCTGATAATGACCGTATTTTTGAATACCTGAGCAAAATCCGGCGACGTAAACAGCTTCTCGAAGTGCTTCCATCCCACCCACGGGCTGTCGGCAAATCCTGTGAATATGTTGAAATCTTTAAATGCGATCGTAATGCCGTACATCGGCGTGTACTTGAACAGCAGCAGAAACAAAATGCCCGGCACAAGCAGCAAATAAAGATCCCACTCTTTCCAAATATCGGTCCCCAGCTTGCCCCAGTACCCTCTTCTCTGTTTGGACTGGATACGCGGCGCTGCGGAACCGTCCGGCGTCTTCGTTGGTTCGATTGCGGGTTTCATGTCATCGTCTCCCCCTTTCTGTGTCTTTCAATCTCCTTGGTTATTTCACATTGTAATTCCGGGCGGAGGGACTGAGTAGGCGAGGATCATTACTATTTATGGTAATCTGATGTTGTGTTCAGCAGGGGGGAGTGTAATGATCGTGTGAGGTCATTGGATGTGACGAGGGAAAGGCATCACTTTCATGCGGATGATGCTTACTGAGGGGAATCAACACTTCGCATGCGGATGCTGCTTCCGATCGCTGTTGTGCCTGGATTTCTTGAACTCATATTTCTAATGGGAGAAATCCAGGCACAAAGGCGAACACTTCGTTTCTACAGCACCATTCCGCCTGCTCCGTTGAAGCTTTCTCCTAGCGCGGATGCCTGTCGTTGATTCGCTGGTGGAATCCCCGCCCCCCTGCTGGTTGGGGGGAGGGGAAAAGCGACTCAGGTTTCACGTCCTGAGCGGCTTCTTAGGTGGGGAATATTCGGGTGGTGCTTCATCACTACGCATGTGGATGGTCCTTCGGATAGTGAGAGTAAATCAGCACTTCGCTTGCGGATGGCCCTTCGGATAGTGAGAGTAAATCAGCACTTCGCTTGCGGATGGCCCTTCGGATAGTGAGAGTAAATCAACACTTCGCATGCGGATGCTGCTTCCGATCGCTGTTGTGCCTGGATTTCTTGAACTCATATTTCTAATGGGAGAAATCCGGGCACAAAGGCGAACACTTCGTTTCTACAGCACCATTCCGCCTGCTCCGTTGAAGCTTTGTCCTTGTGGGGATGCCTGTGGTTGATTCGCTGGTATTCCCTCCTCCCCCTGCTGGTTGGGGGAGGGGAAAAGCGACTCAGGTTTCACGTCCTGAGCGGCTTCTTAGGTAGGGAATATTCGGGTAGTGCTTCATCACTACGCATGTGGATGGTCCTTCGGATAGTGAGAGTAAATCAGCACTACGCTTGCGGATGGCCCTTCCGATCGCTGTTGTGCCTGGATTTCTTGAACTCATATTTCCAATGTAGAAATCCAGGTACAAAGGCGAACACTTTCGTTTCTACAGCACCATTCCGCCTGCTCCGTTGAAGCTTTCTCCTAGCGCGGATGCCTGTCGTTGATTCGCTGGTGAAGCCCCTCCCCCCTGCTGGTTGGGGGGAGGGGGAGAGCCGCTCAGGTTTTACGCCTTGAGCGGCTCTTGGTTGGAGTGGTTAAGCCCTCATAGCAATCGGAGGGGAGCGCTTAACCATTACGGTTAACAATTTGTACAACATTTTCTTCAGTGTTTTTCACAAAAGGATGCTCCTTAATCCTTACCTATTCGAACTACTGCGAATGAAAGAGAAAAACTATCATTGGGTGTGATTTATTTGGTATGATATGTAACTGAACGGAGGTGATTTCACTTGGAAACAACAGCACAGGAAGTCGCCGAGTGGATGGTAAAAGAAATTCGATTCACCGGAACGTTGCGCCAGGAGGACGCGATCGCGTACGTAAAGGAGCACTTCGGGGAACAGTTCGTTTTTGTTAACGAAAACGGAAACCCATCCTTATCGAAAGACGTGAAAAAAGCGTTCCGCAAGCTGCACGGCGGTCGGATCGCTTGGGATCGGGACGGCTTTTTATGGGCTTGGACGTAACATATTGTGTAATGAACCGGTGAAGGACTTCTCCTGCCGGTTTTTTATTTTACCTGCCAACACAATGCACACGTAAAAACCGCTCAGGTAAATCACGCCCCGAGCGGTTTAATTGTTCAGCAGCAGGCCCTGCTGCGCTACGCCTTCCCCCCTTCCCCCACCACCAAGGTGGGGAGGAAGGCCTCCTCGATTGCAACAGCCCATCGGAGCGAACGAATCGATTCCGGAAAAGCGGCAGCGGGCGCCTTTGGGGCTGAATTTCTCCCGCGCTCACTAATAGTTCCAGGAAATTCAGCCACAACAGCGATTGGAGGAACGATACGTACGCGGAGCAACTAACAAGTTCAGCAGCAGGCCCTGCTGCGCTACGCCTTCTCCCCTCCCCCACCACCAAGGTGGGGAGGAGGGCCACCTCGATTGCAACAGCGCCTTTGGGGCTGAATTTCTCCCGCATCTCACTAATAATTCCAGGAAATTCAGCCACAACAGCGATTGGAGGAACGATACGTACGCGGAGCAACTAACAAGTTCAGCAGCAGGCCCTGCTGCGCTACGCCTTC
>NZ_JAGGKI010000011.1 GCF_017873605.1 Paenibacillus lactis | reverse complement strand
TATGTCTTTCTTATTTCGCCCATGGAAAAAATCCCCTCCAAAGTAGACTTTAATGCGCTTTTTACACACTGTCTACTTAAAGGGGATAATATCAACCCTGGCGGCTTGTTTCTTGATTCCATATCCGATTATCTATAGAAGCTTCGTGATATGGTAGAATAAACCAAAGGTGTGCGGAGTTTAATCCAGCGTGCTGCAATCGGATTAGGAGGCCGCCTGCAGGCGCGATTGATAGCAGGGTTACATTCGCTCGCGAAGGAGGGAGTTGGAAAGATGAGCGTCATACACGAAAAGATCGATTGGAGGCAGTTATCGGAATTTCTTGCCCGGATGAATCGACTCGAACAGCATCACGTCGGCTATTGCGGCGAACAAGAAGAGGAAATTTACGGTACGTTGATGGAGGACTTTGCTGAGGAAGCCAACCGCGTACGGAGATTTACGGTTATTGCGCGCGAAAGCCGGATGATTGGAGCGCTCGGTTTCCAAGTGGATGAAGAGGGCCGGTCTGCAGAGATATGGGGACCCTTCATCGATGCTGGAGAGGCCGAATGGGCTCCACTCGCGAATCAGTTATGGCGCGAGGGATTATCCAAGCTGGATGCAGCCGTGGATACGATGTACGGTTTTTATAATATGGAGAATACTTATTGTGCGCAGTTTATGGCGGAATTGGGCGCTGAACGTTCAGGGATTCACACCATCCTGAAATCAAGAGGTAATTCGCGCGAGATTTGGATTTCGGATTCGACCTTAGCCGAATCAACCGGGGTGCAGGACATCACGCCGGAATATGAGGCTGCTTTCCTTGAACTGCATGAGATGACCTTTCCAAACACCTATTATGGAGCGAAGCAGATCTTGGAACGGTTGGACGGTGACCGAAGGCTGTTCGCAGCGGTGGATCATGGGGAGCTTGCAGGATACGTCTATGTGGAAGCGGAACCTGAGTTTAGGGAAGGCAGTATTGAATACATCGCCGTTTCGGGTGATTTCCAGCGAAGAGGGTATGGTAAAAAGCTGCTGGCGAAGGCGCTCCGTTATTTGTTCGAGAACGTAGGCGCGGAGGAGATTTCGCTGTGCGTAAGCCGGGACAATATCGGTGCCATCCGGTTATACGAAAGCATGGGCTTCGAAACGGAGCATCAGCTTGCGGCATTTGTCCTTAGGGTGGCAGGAACACCCCTGGTTCAGGAACAGGGCCGGTTTGGTCCACCGTCCGAGAGGAGTTGAAGAAATCATGCCGATAGGGTCAATGGCTCAAGGAAGCAGCATCCTTGAGCGAAAAATTCGCTATGATGCCACCGTTGTTGATCACCACTGCAAGCTCTTGAAAGCTGAGGGTAGTACCGTCATCCTAGCGCATCAAAACGAGCGATCGTTCTCGATGAAAGCCGGCGTGAGGGAGCTTACGATATCCAAAGGGGTGCTCACCTTTGCCTACTATTGGATAGATCAGCCCTATAACCTGTATTATTGGAAGGATTTGAACGGGAACGAGCTTGGCGCGTATTTCAACATCGTCAGAAATACGCATGTATCCGAAGAGGCGGTATCCTTTGAGGATTTGATTATCGATCTGCTGGTGCTTCCTGGCGGGGATTATTATATTTTGGATGAAGACGAGCTGCCTGAACCGCTGCATCAATTTGAGGACGGGTTCGTACAGAAAGCCCTGCAAATGCTGCTCGACCGTAAAGAGCACATCCTTCGGGAAGCAGCCGTGGAAACCGAGCGGCTGTGGCAGGAAATGAAGGGGCTAAGCTAGAAGCATGCAGGTGGATGGCAGCCTCGTTGTAGGAATAGGTGAGTACAGGAAACGATCCGTATCTCGTTGGTTGTACTTTGATATGTTTAAAAGCCCGTCATCCCATGCAGGGACATGACGGGCTTTTAAACATCCCTGACGGGAGTTTCTGCCTTGATAGGTCATTTGAGTATCGATCTCATGGTTAGAATCTCGGACCGGGCTTAAGTCTGCTCGTCCGAGTGGTGATACCGGTTCTCCATCTTCTTGCCTGCCAGCCACAGCAGCCACAGCACAATAGCTGCGACCAGAATCCGCCAAGGCTGCTGGACGAATCCCTGCCAGTCGTGCCCGATAAAGGCGACCATGAAGATCATGACGGACTTCCCGGCCATGACGGCGATGGTAAAGGTGCTTGCCGATACGGTGCTGATCCCTGAGGCAATATTAATCAGCGAGGACGGGGTGAACGGGAAGCAGTACAGAATGAAGATCGGGGTAAAGCCCTTTTCCTCAATCCAATGAAAGAAGCGCTGTGTTCCCGGCATCCGCTTCTGAATAAGCAGTCCCAGCTTACCGCCAAGCTTGCGCGCAATCCAAAACACCGTGATGGATCCGAGGCAAACCCCGATCCACGATAACAAGAACCCCCACCATAATCCATACGCCGCGGCGTTCCCCATAACCAGCACGATCAAAGGAAGAAACGGAAGGAACGCCTCGAAGAAGGGCAGCAGGATTCCGGGCAGCGGTCCCAGCTCGGAGTATTCCTTAAGCCAACGCTGCACCTGCTCCATGTCCAAATCTTTTAAATAGGTCCATATGTGTTGAAGCCAATCCATGTTGAGTACAATCCTCTCCCTGCATCCAAACTAAGACAAACTAACATACGGTTCGTAGGGAGCTGACGGATTTACGTTGATAAGCGCACAAACGGCAATGTCTTACGAAGCATCCGGCCAAGCGGCATCCCTGAAGTATGTAATTGTCAGCATTGTAATAAAGGCAGTTTCCTTATGTAACCAGTGAGCACTGGCGGTTGTTCCATATTATATCATACGGATTCGGATATATTAAAATTTGACATGTTCGTCTGTCCTGACAGTGGACCGATATCTTTAAGGAACTAAAACGTAAAGCTCCCACCCGCTGGTCGGATGGGAGCTTTGTTGTAGTTTTATCTCGTCCGTTCATTGCCTCTGTGCGAGGCTTCCACAGGCAGGGCGGCTATTTGATCAGGGTCCGGATCCGGATCAATGGCACTCCAATCGATGCCTTTTCGAATCGACCAGATCAGCAGGAAGATCACCCCGATAATGACCGAGCCGATGGAGATGAGGTAGCTGCCGAGTGGAGACAGGTATTCTACCTCTACGATGGCGGAGCTGGAGGGTACGATTACATAACGGACCATTTCCAGCCAAGCAAGATGGAAGCCGATGCTCATCCATAGATGGTTTGTTACGATGCGGGACAGCTGAAGCGCTGCACTGAAGACTATCAAGCTGATGATATATTCTGTGGTGATGAGATCCCAAGTGCCGATACCGATGGCAACCATCCAAGCGGTTATCGCAATCGGGGCCATAACGAACAATACAATTTGAAAGAGCAGCGCGAGCCAGCGGGGAAACCGGGTGTTCAGATTGCGGTACAAATATCCCCTGAAGGTTATCTCCTCGGGGAAGGCTTCATAGAAAAAGGCGATCATCGAATTGATCAGAATCACGAGGAGCGTAGGTACTGGGAGATGAACATCGACGACCCGCAGCCAGCCAAGCGTGCTGCCGAGCAGCAGGGAGGCGGCCATGACTAACACGATAAAGCCGATCCCGAGCAAGAAATAAGGGAATCCGGACGGCGGGGAAGCGAGTCCGATCCCGCGCCATGGCTGCCGGTCAGCATAACGTCTGAGCAGGTAGATCAGCGGAACCGATACGGATGTCGTAACCACGGCAAGCAGAATCTGCTGCCCGAGCGTCGACAAGCCGTAGGAGCCGCCCACGGTAGCCGCCACAACGGCCAGCCCTAGTCCGGCAACGAACGCGAGCCAGCCAAACAGGATGCGCCAGAACAAATGGAGCCGTCCGTCATCGCGACGCGAGGACCGAGGATTGCCGAGCTGCTGATCGTTGTTTTCCGCTGCTAATGACATGGCGGATTCTCCTTTCATCTATGAATTGCCGGTTTGTAAAACTTCCAAACCGATCTTTATATGTATAGTGATGACTCTAGTATTGTGTTCCTTTCAAGAGAACCTATTTTTCTCACAGGGGCTGCCGGTATGCTGTAAAACGAAGCGGACGAGTACACTATTGGATAGATAAAAATAGAGCATTTACGTGATAGATTTTCGATGGCCACGAATATTTTCGGCCACCCTAAGCTCTTAGTAAATGCTTGATCAGCTTGGGTTTCTAGCAGCATCAGCATTGACATGACCTTGAAACTTTTAATAAAATGTTATTTCGACAGGCTTTACGTGTGAAAAAAGAGACAAAAGGAGTTGGATATGGTCAAAAATCATAAGAAGCTGACGATGGGCGAGATCGTCAAGAGGTTTATCTTCATTACGATCGGTGCCATCCTGATGGCGGTGGCGCTTGAGATATTCCTGGTGCCGAATGAAATTATCGACGGGGGCATTACGGGTATTTCCATCGTATTATCCGAAATTACGCCAATTAAGCTCGGTCTGTATCTCTTCGTCATTAACCTGCCGTTCCTGTTTATCGGGTATAAGCAGATCGGCAAGACATTCGCTTTTTCGACCTTGTACGGAATCGTGATGCTGTCGGTGGCGACTACATTTCTGCATCATTTCGAACCGTTCACTAACGAGAAAATTTTGGCCGTGCTCTTCGGCGGCTTGATCCTGGGTCTTGGGGTCGGGCTCGTGATCCGTTACGGCGGAGCCCTGGACGGAACCGAAATCGTGGCAATTCTTCTATCGAAGAAGCTTCGTCTCCCTGTCGGGCAGATCATCATGATCATTAATGTATTCATCTTTATCACGGCGGGCTTTGTGTTTGGAGCGGACTCGGCCATGTATTCGATCTTCTCGTACTACATCGCTGCCAAGGTCATGGATATCGTCGTAGAAGGACTGGATGAATCCAAGTCTGTCACGATAATCTCGAACGAGTATGAGGAAATCTCCAGTGCCATTATGCAGCGGCTGGGCCGCAGCACGACCATGATTTATGCGAAGGGCGGGTATTCCCAAGAGGACACGCAGATGATTTATTGCGTGATCACCCGATTGGAAATCGCCAAGCTGAAGACCGTGGTTCAGGAGATCGACAAGAATGCCTTCATATCGATCCAGAATGTGGCCGACGTGCTCGGCGGAAGCATGGCGAAGAACAATATTCACTAAAAAACAGGGTGTTTCACGGACTCATGCCATCGGTCCTTGAAACACCCTGTTTTTGGCGGCAGCCGCACTAACCCTTCACTTCGAAAAACTCGCAGTGGTCTCTCCCGTGGTAACCGAGTGAGCTCACGCCGGACTGCGTGATGATTGTGTCTTCGGTAAACCGGATCACGATGCCTCCCGATTCGACGAGGTGGTTATCCTTGAAGATGCGAATGGGGATCTGCTTCTCCAATACTTCCTTGAAATCCGCATCGGTCACCAACGGCCTGACAATCGGCATAACCATTCTACTCCTTTCGGTTAGAACTCAGTAGCTGACGGGTGATTAAATGCTAAATGCAATGGATCCATTACGGCTGAGGCAGCGGCGGATTCGCGTGGCATTTCCGGCAGACGGGAAAATACGTGTCATTTCCCCCGATCAATATCTGTTCGCCGGTATAGACCGGCTTACCGTCTATTACCCTAAGATTCATCGTTGCCTTGCGCTCGCAGAACCAGCAGATCGTCTTCATTTCCTCGATTTTATCCGCATAGATCAGCATCCAGCGGCTGCCTTCAAACAGCTCGTTCCGGAAATCGTTCTTGAGCCCAAAGCCCATAACCGGCACGTTCAGCTCATCCACGATTTTGACAAGCTGCAGAATGCTCCCTTTACTCAGGAACTGGCATTCATCCACCAGAACACAATAAGGCTTTGGTTCGTGATTCTTCACGATGCTGTAAATATCGGTGTCCTCGAATATAGGAATCGCCTCCCGGCGCAGGCCGATCCGCGAGGATACGTATCCGATCGCATCCCGGTCGTCTATGGCTGAAGTAAAGAGGAGGACAGGCTTATTCTGCTCCTCATAGTTATGGGCGACCTTCAAAATCTCGATGGATTTGCCGCTGTTCATTGATCCGTATTTGAAAAATAATTGAGCCATGCCTTCGTTCCTTTCCCCGTTTACGCTTGATGTCGTTCATCCCTAAAGTATGACGCGCAGTGTCTATTGTCGCATTATAGAGGCGCGTTGTCCATGACCTTCTCACGAACAAAGCCAAGTCTCCACGCGGGAGTGCTTGGCTGTTTCTGTTTTGCAATATAGAAGGTTTTATGGCTTACGTTGGTTCCTTTTCTGTAAAAAATGTAATGAAAACAAACAGCAGAAAAGCAAGCAGCAGCACCGAACCGCCAACAATAAATAAAATCATGACCAAAGTTTCGTTCAACTCAAACGGATTCAGATTGTACATCCACATCCCGAAGGTTAGTCCGAAGGAGCCCAATATGGCCATCCAGCCATGGACGGCTACCAGCTTTTTATATTTTACCTTAAAAGCTCTGTAAAAAATGCCCCAAGCAAATACCGACAGCCAGCCAACCAGTAATATGTGGGCATGGATCGGACGCAGGGAATAATCGATTTCGCCTGACATTTTGGATCCGACGTAAGTTCCGAGGATGCCGAATAGCGCCGCATATCTTATTAATCGCAAACTCCATTTTTGTTCCATCAATTTAATCCTTTCCTTCCTTCGGAAACGTGACGGTAAAGGTTGTTCCTTTTCCGAGCTCGCTGTCGAGCGTTATGGTTCCGTTTAATAAAGTAACGATTTCCTTTACAATGGACAGGCCAAGCCCTGTCCCATCTTTCTTGCGGGTCGCGTCTACCCGGTAGAAGCGATCGAAGACTTGCTCAGCCGAAGCTTCCGATAGGCCGATCCCGGTGTCCTCGAATGCGAGGATGATTTTGTCTTTTTTGTTGCTGCATGATATATAGATGTGGCCGTTCGGCCGATTATACTTAATGGCATTTGTAATCAGGTTATCCCAGACGATCCCGAGCAGCTCGCGGTCGGAGAATAGCTTGGCTTCATCCATTTTGTAAGAGATGGTCAGGTTCCGATCCTGCAGGCTCCAGAGATGCTTTTTGACGGACTCCTTGATCTGTAAATCCAGGCGGACCAGGCTTTTTCTAACCGGATAACCGGATTGGTCGAGAGACGTAATCAACAGCAGCTGCTTGGTCAAATTGGACAATCTCTTGGCCTCGTCGTTGACGATGCCGGCATACTGAATCCGCTCCTTCGCTGGCAGATCCGGGTTGATGAGGAGGTCTGCATAGCCCTGGATATTCATCAATGGTGACTGGAAGTCGTGGGATACATTGCTGATGAAGGACTTACGCGCGACGTCGTTGTGTCGCAGCTGCTGCTGCATCTGCAGGAAGTTTTGGGCCAGCTGACCCAGCTCATCCTTGCGTCGGATTTCCAGCGAATACGTAAAATCATCATTGGTAATCGCTTTGGTTGCCTCAGAAAGCTCGGAAATGGGATAGATGAGCCGCTTGGTCATTTTGATTACGCCCAGCAGGCTCACCACGGCAACTGCCAGAATAAATCCCGCGAGCATCATATGAATATCGGAAAATAGGGTTTTGCTGTCCGGTTTAACAAACAGTGCATATGACTCTTGACCGATTTGCAGGGGGATCCCGACGGTATTTCTTATATCATTGGAGAAATGACCCATCATCCAGAATTGATCCCATTTGTTGTCTTTGCCCATATACGGAGTGCCGTTTAATACCTGGTCCAACGTGCGTGCCGGCAGCCGGCCGTGCTCAAAGGGCTCGCCGAAGAAATACTCATCCCCGGAACCGTTGGCCAAATACATCTGATATCCTAATCGTCCGACTGACTCCAGGAAGGGCTGCAGGGAATGGCTTGATACATGCATTTCCTCTAGGACATGGACGATTTGCTTGGCGACCTCCACGTTTTGCTGGGCGATTTCGTCTTTGGTAAACGCCAGATAGACGACGTTGACCAGAACAAATCCGATCAGGACGCTGATCCCCAGAATGAGCAGTGTAGCTGATATAAACTCCCGGTATAAAGTTCTCATTCGGAAGCCTCTAGCTTGTAACCAATACCCCGGACGGTTTGGATTTCGATTGAAGCGTTGTAACGTTTGAGGCGGTCGCGAATCCGGTTCATATGCGTATTTAACGTTAGCTCGCTGCCATCGTAATCCTCGCCCCATGCCTGCTCCAGAAGAACGGAACGGGGAGTGACCTTGTTGGCTCTGGCAGCCAGCAACGTCAGCAGCTCAAACTCTTTTAGAGGAAAGAGAATGGTTTCATCATTGATGATCACTTCAAAATCGTTTCGGTTAATTTTCACATTGCCGACCTTTACGACACTTTCCATCGCGCGGCCATAGCGGCGAAGGACTACGGCAACCCTAAAGAGTAATTCCTTCGGCTCGAAGGGCTTCACGAGATAATCCTCGGAGCCTGATTTGAATCCCTGCTCCTTGTCGGATATTTGCCCCTTTGCTGTCAACAGAATGACGGGGATGTCCAGCTCTTTCGTTAATATTCTAGTCAGGGAGAAGCCGTCCATTCCGGGCATCATGACATCCACTATGGCTAGACTCACCTCTGTCTCCTCCAGAAGCTCAAGCGCATGCTGTCCGTTATTGGCCTGTAAAACCTCATAGCCTTCCCGTAATAAATGGATTGTCACAAGCTGCAGAATATCGTAGTCATCGTCCACAACTAAAATCTTCATGAAAGTCCCCTCCTACCTTGCATTAAGCCTGGGCTGTGTGCTTTTTCTGCTCCGGATCCTTTTCAAATAATAAAATTAAGGAAGGAAGCAGGACGCCTCTCACCAGGAATGTATCGATCAATATGCCAATGGCAACCATAAAGCCGAACACAAAGAGGTCGGCAATCGGCATGGTGGTCAGCGCTGCAAAGGTTGCAGCCAAAATAACGCCTGCCGAGGAGATGATCCCACCCGTATTGAGGATAGCCACTTCAAGCGCGTCCTTTACTTTTAATGCTGCTCTCTCCTCAAGAAAGCGGGAGATTAGAATAATATTATAATCAATTCCAAGAGCCACCAGGAATATAAACGCATAGACAGGAACCCGCGTGCTGATGGACTCATAACCGAACAGAACATCTACCAGGAATAATCCAAGACCTAGAGCCGATACATAAGAAATCAGGATCGTGGCCATCATGTACACCGGCATTTTTAACGAACGAGTCAAGAAGATAAGAAGAATGAGAATCAGAACCGTTTCCAAGACAACTACTTTGACGATGTCATTGTTGTTTGTCGTCCGTTCATCGACTAGTTTGGCTGTCACGCCGCTATAGTAAACATCGCCCTGAGGAGACAACTCGTGAAGGATGGCGTCGGACTCCTTTTGGAGCTCTTCCACAAAGTCGATCGCCTCGGTTGAATATGGATTCAGCGTCAAGGCTGCACTGAATTTTGCCGCTTTGGAATCTTCAGTAATGCCAGTCAGGCGGACGGACTCGATCTCTTCGTAACTTTCCAGCTTCATCAGAAACTGATCGGTCTGCTCCTCGGTTAGCGCATTCTCGGATTCCAGAAGAATCGTGGAAGGCGCAAGCTCGCCTTTGTTATATTTGGACTCTATGATTTCATAACCAACGCGGGAAGGCAGATCCTCCGGAAATTTCTTGACGGTGTCGAATTCGTATTTCAGGTTAAAGACGTTCAAGGCGGAAACGACCATGAAGAAGGCCACGATTCCGCCGGTCAATAGCGGCTGATTCACCACAACTTTAGCGACTGTTCCCCAGAAACCGTGTTTGATTTGTTGTTTCTGGCCGAAATTGGGAACCTTAGGCCAGAATGCTCTCCGTCCAAACAGAGTGAACAGGGCAGGGACAAGGGTGACGGAAGCCAGCATAATGATTAGCATGGCCACGCCGAAGACCGGAGCGAAGTTTTGATAATCACGGAAATCCGTAAAGAACAAAATAAGCATAGCAGCAAGCACGGTGCCGCCAGCAAAAAACACCGGCTCACCGGTAGCGCGCATAGCGTGCTGCATCGCCGCATATTTGCTTTCGTGTTTATTCAATTCCTCGCGGTATCGCGAGAACACGAACAATGAATAATCGATCACGGCGGCAAACAGCAGGATGCTCATGATTGAGGTGGTCGAATTGTTGATTTCAAGTCCGGCTGCGCCCATCAAGGCAACGGATTGATTGACCACCTGATATACGATGACCGTGGCAAGCAGCGGTATGAGGGCAAGCAGCGGCGAACGGTAAATAACGATCAATAATACGAGAATGATGATAACGGTGGCAAGAAGCAGAACGAAGTCCGCCTGCTCGAAAAGTTTGACCGTGTCGCCAGCGATCCCCGCCGGGCCAGTAATATAGAAGTCAGTGTTCAGCCCCTTAGCAATATCATTGCCAAGCCTGAAGGCTTCATCATTGATTTCCGCGTACTCATGGTTGCCAAGACCCGGTTCCAGGCTCATGGGAACCATGATGGTAGAGTTATCCGCCGAAATGAACCCTTTTAGGGCATGAGGCGGCAAAGTGCCGATATTTACAATGGATTTAACCCCCTGAATATCGGCTGAGATGATTCCATTCGTGATGCGCTTGACTTCATCCAGATTAATATCTCCTAATGCATTATGAAAAACCAGAATCCCTGGCGTTCCCTGGTCGCTCGGAAACGTCTTCTCCAATTTGTTCTCGGCAATGATGGATTGCGCTTCATCCGGGAGTGATTGGAAACTGGTCGCTTTGTAATCACCAAGCCTCGGACCGGCGCTTAACCCGATCATAACGATCAGCCAGATCAGGATCGATATCCACATGCCTCTTTTGGTTGAGACCCAATCGGTTATGGGTCTTAATCCCCTTCTCAAAGGTTATTCCCCCTCCTTGTTTTGTCGCACTTACTCTAGCACAGCTCAATAAATTTAATATAAACTCGTCCCTCACCATGGGCTTGGGGCAAATCCGCGGAATGGCTATAAGCAAGAGGGACAGATGGATGCCGGCAACCGAAGTGGACAAATATCTTCGGAAGATGCTGAGCTAAGGAGCCGGTAGATCTGACTGACAAGAACCTATGGTAATATAGTCAAAAGCAAAGATCACCGGAGCCTGAAACAAATTTGCGGTAAAGAGGATGCATTTTAAAAGTTTTTTTGCGAAATTGTCAGAAATGCCTCAATCCCCGAGTCATATAAGCAGTCAACGAAATGAAAGAGGGTATAGACATTGGAAGCGACAGCAGACAAACGGACAGATTGGGATGAAATGGAAGACAGTGAGTTGGTCATTCGCGCCCAGGCAGGGGAACGGGAGGCTTTCGGCGAGCTGGTACGCAGACACCGAGCAAAGGTATACGGCTATGCCAGAGCCATTACCCAGGAGTCCTATCTGGCAGAGGACATCGTTCAGGATGCGCTGATGCGCGCTTTCCTGCACCTCAGCAAGCTGGTCGATGCGGGGCGGTTCCTCCCCTGGATGCAGCGGATCGTACGGAACCAGGCGTACACCAGGCTCAAGTCGAGACCCACGCTTCAGGAGCAAACGTTCACGGAGCTGGAAGGGGGAGGTCGCTTGAGCGCCCAGGAGGACGGCGAATGGAACGATCTGGACCGCATTCTGTTCAGGCTGAACCGGACCGCGAATGAAGCGGCTGCTTCTGCCAATGCTCCCGAGGAGAAGCTGCTTCAGAAGGAAACGCTGCATTCGTTAACCGACATCATTCATTGCCTGAAGCCGCGAGAGCGGATGATCTTCGAGTCCCATTTCTTCGACCAGCTGTCGCCGCAGGAAATCGCCAAGCTGTTTCAGCTCTCTTCGGCCAATGTATACCAGATTATTTCCAGATCTCGCAAAAAGGTGATCCAGGAAAAAATCCGCGTTACCGTTGACTCCTATATGAAAACAAGAAGGGATATGGGAATTATGAGCAAACGGATTTTGGACTACGGCAAGGAGTTTCACGAAACAGGCACATGGACGACAGCAGCGGATGTGATTTACAAAATGCTGCGATATACGGACCGCAAGCTCTCGCTGCCGATGGTGATGGGACTGACCGGTCATGCCTTCCGCATCAATATCGTACCGAAGAGCGTCCATATTGCGGGACCGACCGGCTATAATTTCAGTGAAGTGCTTCCTAGGGGGCTGCACAATATTGGTTTTCACGCTAAGGTAATTGACGGGATGTCTCCGAATATCGGCGAAAACAGCAATCTGCTTGACCCTTCATTGACGGGGAAGGATGCGATGGGCAAACGCAGCATTCATCGTGAGCTCCCGCGAGCGCTGGATTTGATCCACCGCTCACTGGATCAGGGGATCCCGGTCCTGGCATGGGATCTGTTCTTCCCGGAATTCGGCACCGTGTATGGCTATGATGATGAGACCCGGCTGTTATATGCCGAGGAATGCGGAAAAGTGGAGACGCTGCCATTCGATCATCTGGGCAGAAGCGTGCTCGAGGAGATTTTTGTTCTTGCCATTGACGGCAAAGTGGATCTGACGCTGAGGCAGCAGCTCCAGCTGGCGTTGGAATCGGCGATTGAGCATTACGAAGGCCGGGAGAGTGCAATTCCGGCTAACTGCGTCAAAGGATTGGCGGCCTATGATGCGTGGCTCGAAGCGCTGGAGGGCGGCGTAGTCGAGCCGAACGGCCATGCCTATAACATTGCAGTGCTGAGGGACGCGCGTTATTATGGGGCGGAGTTCTTTAAAGAGCTGAAGCAGGCTTGGCCGCTTGAGGAGAAGTCGGAAGAGCTGGCCCGGCATTTTGATAAAGCGTCGGCATTGTACGAAGGGATGTATGAGAAGCTCGATGATCTGCACCGGATGTTCCCGTTTCCGCAAGGTGGCCAGCCGAACGACCCTCTCGCCGCTAGAGAGGCAAGAGGCTTGGTTGAAGGGATTAAGCCGCTTGAATCCCAAGCACTTGAGTGCATGAAGGAGATCCTGGCGCTGATCGGAGACTAAGAACGTAGGCATCCTAGCGGACAAACCGGTTGTTTACATTCCACGAATTCTATTTTAGAATGGAAGCATAATTAGATAGAATCTTATAAGATGAACCCCATTTTTTATTGTTTTCTGGATCCAAAACAATGAGAAATGGGGTTTTTGACGTGTGGAGGAGGAACGAAACATTGTATCAATTGCTGAAGAACTCGTTGTATGTGTTTTTAGGGGCGTGCTGCTTCGGGATTTTATCTACGGTCGTGAAGTTGGCATACCGGGACGGATTCCAGTTTGAACAAGTGATGCTGAGCCAATTCGGAACCGGGTGGCTTATTTTGCTGGTCCTCATGCTGCTGTTCGCGAGACGAAGGGTGACCTGGAAGCAGGCGGTTCGTCTTGCCGGCGTCGGCTTATGCACCTGTCTGACCGGCGTTACATATTATCTTTCGCTGCAGAGCATTCCGGCCTCCATCGCCGTTGTGCTGCTGTTTCAATTTACCTGGATCGGGGTGATCATCGAAGCGATCGTATACCGCAGGCTCCCGGACAAAGCGACCGTCATTTCGATCGCCATTCTGTTTCTCGGGACGCTGATGGCTGGAGGCATTCTCGGTACGGGCGAGCTTCAGCTTAACCTGAAAGGAACGCTGCTTGCTCTTGCGGCTGCCGTCATGATGGCATTATTCGTCTTCTTCAGCGGGCGGGTTGAGACCGGCATGCCGGCGATCACCCGCAGCTTCTATACATCGTCCGGCGGTCTTGTCCTGCTGACGGTTCTGTTTGCGCCCAACGTATTTACGGGGAATGTCCAAATGGATAGCGGTAACGGCTTATGGATCTACGGCTTGATCCTGGGAACGTTCGGGGTCGTGCTTCCGGTGCTCCTGTTTGCGCTTGGTGCACCGAAAATCAGCACCGGCCTGGCTACGATTCTAGGAGCGGGGGAGCTTCCGGTGGCCGTCATCGCATCGGTGATGGGGTTGAACGAACAGGTAACTGCCGTTCAGTGGATGGGCGTATCTCTCATCCTGCTTGGCATCGCCTATCCGCAATGGGCGGCGCAGCGAAGCCCGGGCATTCAATTGGCCAAGGATTAAGCGATTCTTTGGCCGGGGCTGATGTCCCGGCTTGGTGCACTTACATATCGGCAGGGGAGCGCATAGTCGCGTGAGAATCCGGCAGTCAAACGATCGGTTCTTTTTTACGTCAACGTGATGAAGTTGCAGTGGTACCCGAAGATCAACTAAAATTTAGAGAGGGCGAAAACGAATCCCTGTTTCTAAATATTAACCACTCGAGAATGGAAGGGGCGGCAAGCCGTGAGCGCCTAGCTTTATGTCCATTCGGCCGAAAGGAAGTTATTCATGAATGTAATGCAAATGGAACAATTGAAGCTGATCCGTACGGAAATCACCAGGTTTATGCTGAAATATAAATTCGCGCTGGACGAAATCGAAACCAAAATCGAGATTCTGAAGGAAGAGTTTCAGGCTCTGCATGACTACAGCCCGATCGAGCATACGAAATCCCGCCTGAAATCGCCGGAAAGCATGATGAAGAAGCTGCTCCGCAAGGGAGGAGAAATCTCCTTGGCCTCGATCGAGGAGAACATCAAGGATATTGCGGGACTGCGGATCACGTGCTCCTTCATTTCCGATATTTATAAAATCAGCGAGATGCTGCAGAAGCAAAGCGATCTGACCGTCTTGAACGTCAAGGATTACATCAAGCATCCGAAGCCGAACGGATATCAGAGCTTGCATCTGCTCGTAGAGGTGCCGGTGTTTTTCTCCGATCGGGTGGAGAAGGTATGCGTAGAAGTGCAAATCCGGACCATCGCGATGGATTTCTGGGCAAGCCTGGAGCATAAAATCTTCTATAAATATAATAAGTCGGTTCCACAGCGGCTGCTTGAGGAGCTGAAAGCCGCGGCGGATACAGCTAATGCGCTGGACCATCAGATGGAGCGGCTGAATCGTGAGGTTCAGGCCATCAAGGATATGCACGATGAGGACTCCTTGCTGGAGGAGCTAAAGAGCATTCAGATCAACAACCACAAGTATCAGCTGCCGGCCGGGCTGCTGGAGATTTTCTCGGAGGGTGAAGAAGCTTGATCTAGGTGAATCTTCACCGTGTATAATCGAATACATGCAAAGATAAGCCGCGAAGTTCGCGGCTTTTTAATAGACTGATTCTGAAAGGATGTAACCATGAAGAAAGTCATCGTCATTGGATCGGGAATCGTCGGAGCCTCGACAGCCTACGCGTTAGCCAAGCAAGGAGCAGAGGTGCTTGTCATTGACCGTAAAGATGTAGGACAAGCCACCGACGCAGCTGCAGGCATTATCTGCCCCTGGCTGTCGCAAAGGCGCAATCAGGCATGGTACCGGCTGGCCAAGGCCGGCGCGCGCTTCTACCCCGGTTTGATCAAAGAGCTTACCGGGGAGGGGGAGACCGAGACGGGCTATGCCCAAGTTGGTGCGATTAGCATCCATCATAGCCAAGAGAAAATTACCGCGATGGAGGAGCGGGCACAACGCCGTAAAGCGGATGCACCGGAGATTGGCGAAATTACCCGCCTAAACGAAAGGCAAACCCGTGATTCATTTCCTCTGCTGGCAGAAGGCTATCAATCTGTACATATCAGCGGCGCCGCACGGGTAGATGGCCGTGCACTCCGAGATGCGCTGCTCCGATCGGCGCAGCGAAACGGCGCGGTTTTGATTAACGGGGATGCGAGGCTGCAATATCAATCGGGACGCGTCACCGGGGCTGTTGTCAATGGGCGAAGCTTCCTTGCCGACAAAGTCGTGGTATGTGCAGGCGCATGGGCGGATCAGCTGCTGAAGCCTTTAGGCATTCGCTTTAAGGTACATTATCAAAAAGCGCAAATCATGCATCTGCAGCTTCATAATCAGCAAGATACAAGCCATTGGCCAGTAGTCATGCCGCCTTCTGACCAATATTTGCTCGCTTTCGATCAGCAGAAGATCGTCATCGGAGCGACTCACGAGAATGATGTAGAGGGATACGATACCAGGGTGACCGCCGCCGGAATGCAGGAAATTCTGAATAAAGGGCTGGAGCTGGCGCCTGGCTTGGCCGACAGCACCTTCCAAGAGGTAAGAGTCGGTTTTCGCCCATTCACGCCGGGCTTTCTTCCGGTGATCGGAGCTGTTCCCGGCTGGGAGGGTCTATTAACCGCCAATGGGCTTGGAGCATCCGGTTTGACGATGGGGCCTTTTATCGGGAGCCAATTGGCAAAGCTGGCGCTGGGGCTGCCGATCGATATCGATATTCAGGATTATGATGTGCGGAAGGCGATGGATGAGACCGAAGATGGATAGCGATGAAACGATGATGATTCCATAAATACTGGCGTGTCTGTCAGCTCTGATAGGGGCTGTCCCGAAGTAGAAATGGATTGGATTTCTACTGTGGACAGTCCCTTTTTCATGCGTTCATACACCGGCACCTTCAACTTGGCTGAGGATTAAGCAAATAGGTTTAACGAAAAAGAAAAATTTAAATTGACAGCATTTAATAAATACAAGTAAAATACATGTATATTTAGCGATAGCCATATCAAGCTTTATCAAGACAGCATGAAGCCCTATCACCGAACCGATCCATAAAGCGATGAACATGGTGAAGAATCAAGAGAGGGGCGTTATTGATTTGTACCGGGTAGAGATGATTAGAGTTCCGCTCCTCGAGACCGGCGAGACCCATACGCTGGCGTTCAGGTTCATCGATCCTTCCGGCAGCGTCATGCAAGGCTGCACCCCGGCGGGCATCGTTACCTGTGAGCCGTCACAGGTGCTTCAGGCGGACGGGTTGACGCTGAGCGCGATGGAGCCAGGCGATGCAGAGGTTAAGGTGGACTTTGGTGATAAACGATTCCCTGCCGTCTGCTGGCGTGTTACGGTTATACCGCCTTCCGAGCCCATACATAGAATAACAATCCGGAGCCCGCGAATTTTATTCCTTCCGGAAGAGGCTGAAGCATTCCGTCGGCAGATTAGAGGTAAGGAGGAAACAGCAGGGGATGGTGCTAAGCCCGATTCGGCGTCAGCCATCCAATACCCGAAGCTGTGGCACAGCTACTTAGAGCGGGCAGCCGGTTATTTGAACGAGACGGGTTTTACGGTCCATTATCCTTCTATCTCCCAAGAGTGGCATGTATCGCTGCCGCTGAAGGAACCGGAGCCGACAGCAGATCCGGAGGGCTACACCGACTTTCCTTACTGGACGATGTACGCTCGGGCAATCGAGGAACGGCTTGTCGTGTTATCAACCGTTTATATCATCACGGGCATGACCGAATATGCCGAGAAGGCAAGACGTTATTTGCTCGCATTGGCTTCTTACGGAAAATGGTATGAGTTCGATCATCGGGGCGCCGAGGGCAATCTCAGCAATGCCCACTTTCTGATCGGCGTATCAGCTGCTTATGACGCCATCCGCGGCATGCTTACGGAAGAGGATAGGCTCCATATAAGGGAATCCATCCTAAGTAAAGGATTGCAGCCGTTAGCCATTGATATCGGAAACCGGGACCGGCATAACATCGTGGCCGCCAAGCATGTTGCCATGATGTTCGGAGCGGCAGCGATCGCGGATGAAGTTCCGTATGCGGTCAAATATTTGCAGGCTTCCCTTGAATATTTGACGGATTACTTGGATTTCAAGCTGATTTCCGGGGAGACCGAAGGATTTTTATATGATCAAGTAGCTGCACGGCACGTATGGATGGCGGCAGACCTGTATCGTAGAATGACGGGGAATGCCGATCTGGTCAATCACCCTTATTTGGCGGAAGAGCTGCCGGAGCGTTTGCTGCATTTTTTATCCCCGGTTGTGAATACGTTTCCAAACTTCTCGGATTCGTTCTACAAGCTGGATATCGCATATGTCATGGCTATGACGGCCTCGCATCATGCCCATCCTGCAGCGGGCTGGTATATGCGAAGGTATGAGGCGGAGCATCCGGCTGCACTTTTATATCTTAATGAGGAAACGCTTTCAATCGATCCGGATGGTTATTACCAAGGAGCCGTCTCCGCCGTGTTCCAGCCGGTCGGCTGGGCTGCGCTGCGATCGGGTTGGGGGAGAGGAGATCACCTCTTATGCTTTACCTCAAGCCCGTCGGCCAAGGATCACAATCATAGGGATCAGAACCAGATCATGCTGAATGTCGGCGGCGAATGGCTTCTGACGGGTCCGGGCTATCAGGACTATGTGCCGGGCCCGAGAGCGGATTATACAACAGGCACGATCGGGCATAATTCGCTGCTTGTCAATGGACAGGGGCAGCAGTCGCTCGGCGGCGGGTACATTTGCGACAGCTCGCTGTTCCCTTGCTTCGAAGTCGTAAGCGGGGACGCTTCGGCAAGTTATGGGGAAAGCCTAAGGTCGTATCGCCGGACGCTGTATCATATCGACGCGTCTTATTACGTCATCGTCGACTATGCTGAGCTGAACCGTGAAGGGGATGAGGCGGAACTGCTATTCCACACAACTTCATCCATTTGCGGGCCAGATCATGCCCTGATCAGTCCGGGAGATTCAGTGGAGAAGTCCCACCTGATGATTCGCGGAGAAGAGGCTTCGGTTCAGTTGCTGTTCCTAGCGCCGGATCAACATCGGGTTTCCGTCCGGGACTATCCGGGGGCGGAAAGCTACGGACCTTTTATCAGCGTTAAAGCATCATCAGGGAGCAGCATTCGTTTCGTTACGTTGCTGATCCCGCAGTCCGGCGATGCAAGGAACATCACCGTAGACCATGTGACAACAAGCGGTATTAGCGGAATCGGCTTTACCGTACTAGAAGAAGGGGAGCGAAGGGATTACATGATGTTTTGCGATACAACAGAAACGATGGATTACGAAGGCTATTCATTCAGTGGTTCTGCCGTACGATTGAGTTCGAGCATGGTGGGGCAGGATCCTCTAGATTCCGGCAATTCCGGCAGACTTGATCTGTCCTGTGCGACACGCTTTGCAGGCCCGGGAATCCGCTACCGTTCCGAAGAACCTTTAAGCCTATATTTGGATACCGGAAGTTTGAGAGGGGCGGTTTATAACGGGAAGTCGCGAGATGCGTCCTGCGAATTGTGCCTGGATTGGTCCGGTATTCGGCTAAACCTGATCGTTCCTCCAGGGAAGCATGATCTGGATTTACTCCAGGGATGGATCATTCCCGCCGAGGAAAGGAGGGGGACTCATGGAAACGCTCGTACAGGGCACGGAGCCCGGAAAAAAACCGACCGCGACTAAGGCAAGCCGAGGCAAGCGGATTCGTGCACGGATGTGGAAGGACCGCTATCTCTACCTGCTTCTGCTCCCGGGATTGTTGTATTTTATCGTCTATCGGTATGTTCCGATGCTGGGCATCACCATTGCATTTAAAGATTACAGCCCCTTCATGGGCATCGTCGACAGTCCTTGGACTGGCCTCGATAACTTCCGCCGCATATTCGAAAGCTCGGAAGTCGTTCAGGTGATCTGGAATACGCTGATCATTTCATTTCTGCAAATTATCTTCGCTTTCCCTGCGCCGATCATCCTGGCAATCATGCTGAACGAGGTGGCGAACCCGCTGTTGAAACGGGTGATGCAGTCGGTGGTATACATGCCTCATTTCCTCTCGTGGGTCGTTGTGGTTGGGATCGTGACGATCTTTTTCCGAAATGAGGGCCTGGTTAACGACCTGCTGCGGGAAGCATTCGGCGCCCAGCAGACGATCGGCTTTCTGACCGAGCCGCAGTATTTCCGTCCGTTTCTGATTTTAGAGGTGATCTGGAAGGAAGCGGGATGGGGAACGATCATCTTCCTTGCCGCACTAAGCGGCGTAAATCCGGCGTTGTATGAAGCTGCCGTAATGGACGGCGCAAGCCGGTTCCGCCAAATCTGGCATATTACGCTGCCGGCGATCCGAAGCACGATCATCATCATGCTGATTATCCGGCTCGGGGACGTCCTAGAAGTAGGGTTCGAGCAGGTCTTCCTCCAGCTGAACGCATTCAATATGCATATCGGAAATACGCTGGATACCTATGTGTACTTTAAGGGAATTCAACAATCCGATTACAGCTTCTCAACCGCCGTCGGCGTGTTTAAAGGGCTGGTCGGGCTGATCCTGGTCATGGGCGCGAACAAATTATCCAAGCGATTTGGCGAGCAGGGCGTCTATTGATCCGTTGTGAAAGCCCACAGAAAGGAGAAACATCCTTGAATCAAAAATCCATCGCCGAACGCTTATTCAACTCGGTGAATATCGGTTTGCTGCTTCTGATTTCAGCGCTGATGCTGTTTCCGTTCTTATATTTATTCTCGGTTTCCTTCTCATCCTATGAGGATTTCCTAGGAAGCCGGCTGCTGTTATGGCCGTCGAACTGGACGACCGATGCGTATGAGTACATCTGGAGCTCCCGCACGTTTCGTCAGGCGCTATGGACCACCTCGCTTGTAACCGTGCTTGGCACGCTGGTCAATTTGTTCTTTACCAGCACGATGGCCTACGCCTTGTCAAGACCGATCATCGGCCAGCGGAGCGTCATGTTTATGGTGGTGTTCTCGCTCTTGTTCTCGGCGGGGATGATCCCTACTTATTTGGTTGTGCAGGCAACGGGACTGCTGGATTCGATCTGGTCCTTAATTCTGCCTGTCGCGATCGCTCCGTTCAATCTGATCGTCATCCGGCAATTTTTCCTTAACATACCGGGCGAAATGATTGAGGCCGGGATTGTAGACGGTGCCAATGATCTGCAGATTTTCTATAAAATCATCCTTCCGCTGTCCAAGCCGGCGCTGGCCGCCTTCAGCTTGTTCTACGCGGTGACCCATTGGAACAACTACTTTGCTCCGATTCTGTACATCAATGATTCCTCGAAGTGGACCATTCAGGTCGTGCTTCGGCAGATCGTGGTGGTGGGAGAGACGACCGGCACGCTTGGCGGAGATAACATGTTTGCCGCCCAGCCTCCGCCTCCGGAGACGATCCAGATGGCGGCGATTCTAATGGCTACGCTGCCTATTCTCATCGTGTATCCATTCTTGCAGAAGCATTTTGCCAAGGGTGTCATGCTTGGTGCTGTTAAAGGGTGAGAACTCAGGGCTGCTGCAAGAAGCTGGGCTGTCGCTGAGATCATCATAACTGGGGCGCAAGCTCCAAAATCATAACCAAAATGGGGGAACGTAAATGTCGAAAAAGCGCATGATTACCATGATGATGGCTGCACTTCTCTCGGTCAGCCTGGCCGCCTGCGGTCAGAGCAGTCCGGGCCCGAAGAGTGCAGAACAGCCGCAGGAAGGAGGAAAGGCACCAACCGAGGGCGAAGCGAAACAGACCTATACCGTTACGGCAATCGATTACCGCTATGGGGATCCGCCGCCGTCATCCAGCCCGGGGCTGACGATGATCAACGAAAGATTCAATGTCAAGTATGAGCCGACGTTTGTGCCGAATACCGCGTTTGACGAGAAGATCAACGCCACCTTCGCCTCAGGCAAAATACCGGATATGATCGGATTGATGACGGCGGATGTGAAGAACCGCTACAACAAATTTGCCAAGCAGGGCGCATTTCTTGACATCGAACCGTATATCCAGGAATATCCGACGCTGAAGCTGGTTCCGGATTTTATATGGGATGCGGTGAGGGTCGACGGGAAAATCTACGCGATCCCGCAATATGCCCCGAAATACCAGGTCGTTACGGTCATCCGCAAGGATTGGCTCGATAAGCTGGGCCTTGAGGTTCCAACCAACTACGAGCAATTGAAGGAGGTCGCGATCGCATTCACGAATAACGATCCGGACGGCAACGGCAAGAAGGATACGTACGGTTTGGCCATCGGTCAGGATATTAACCCGAACTTCAACCAAGGACCGTATTGGGACCCGGACGCCTGGTATCATCAGGATGAAGCGGGCAATTATATTCCGGGAATGATCGGCAACGGCCGGAAGGAATTTATCACGATGCTGTCCGAGCTGTATAAAGCGGGTGCGATGACCAAAGATTACGCCATTCTGAACTGGGCAGATACGAATAAAGAGTTCTATTCCGGCAAGGCGGGCATCTTCATCGGAACGCCGCGCGGCATGTCCCAGGAGTATATGGACGGACTGCTGGCCATCCATCCGGACGCACAGTTTGTAAGCCTTGGACCGTT
This sequence comes from Paenibacillus lactis, assembly GCF_017873605.1. Lineage (GTDB taxonomy): Bacteria > Bacillota > Bacilli > Paenibacillales > Paenibacillaceae > Paenibacillus_AQ > Paenibacillus_AQ lactis. Next base: position 200,827 of record NZ_JAGGKI010000011.1, on the reverse strand, counting down.
CAAAGATGCATACGGTAATCAAGGACTTACCTCGGGTGCAGGATTTAACGGCATTACTCTGCTAAGCGCCAAGCTGGCGTCCAAGCCGGAGAAGCTGAAGCGGATTCTTACGATGATTGATTTCGGCCGCACCTTCTACCCAGAGGACAGCCGGAACGAGAGCAATGCAGACTTCGACTGGTGGTCCGGAAAAATCGGCGTCGGCTACGAGATGAAAGACGGCGTGCCGGTAAACAAGGAAAACTTCGCATCCGACGGACTCGCGCCATCCACTTATTTTGTGGACAATACGGCATGGGCGCCCCAGGATTTCGACAACGACTACTCGATCACCTATCAGACGAAGCAATTGTCCGATCTGGTTGAGTCCATCGAAGCGATGTATAAGGAAATCAAGCTGTATGCGAACCCGATCACCGGCCTGGAATCCGCTACGGACAATGCCAAAGGCGCGGAGCTTAAAAAATACGTCATGGATGAGCAGGTGAAGATGATTGCCGGCACGCGTCCGGTATCCGAATGGGATCAGCTTGTTCAGGAATATCTGAGCAAAGGCGGAGCCGATATCATCGCCGAGTATAATGCAGGCATTACGGAGAAAGACCCGAAGGCGCTTTTTAAATAAAGCCCAGGAGAAACGTTAAGAGTTTGTCCCTGCAGAATACGTCTGTCCTCACGCGAAGAAGGCTGGCGAGAGCAGACGTATTCAATCGCCAGGGCGGCTGAGAAGGGAGTAGGCAGCATTGAGCATGCAGGCAGTAAAAATCGGGTTGTGGTGTAACCGTAATGCAGCAGAATATCATTGGAAGCATGGTCAAAATATATTTCAGCTCTATATCGAAGAAATTCTGTCACATGCCGGCATACCGTATCGGTTATTCGATCAAGCGGAGCAATTGAGCGCATACCGCCCTGATATTATCGTGAACGTGCTTGCTGGCGAGCAAGAAGAGGATTTGGACCGTCTGCTGAAGTGGGTGGAAGAGGGAGCCGTCGTGATCGCCTACGGGGGCTTGAACCGTTTGGCTTCGAGGATGGGGTGCGTCGAAGTCAGCTGCCGCGAAGCGGTGTATGCGGAGGTCGAAGGGATGGAAGCGGTCCTTCAAGGAAAGCTCCTGCGGGCACTATGCAGCCAGCCTTGGAAGCCGTTAGCCGGGCATGAGCAGACTGCATCGCCTCTTGCAGAAGCTCAAGGAAAACTCCGCTTGGGGAAAGCCGGGAGCGAGCTGGGTGCAGCCTGTTTGGCCTTTCGGGTCGGTACCGGCAAGCTCATTCGCTGGAATGTGGATATCCCGAGCACGATCGTTTATCTTCAGCAAGGAAGAGGGCCTGTGTATCAAGACGGCATTCCTGCCGAGGATGGAACCGGGGGCATAGACGAGGGAATCTTGAAGGCGGATGACGGCATGGAAGTCGACTGGAAGGAGGATCGGGTCAAGACCGATTCGAATATTCCTTACTTTCCGATTCCTTATGGAGACCTATGGCGCGAGGTGATCGTTCACGAGCTGATGAGGGAAGCAGCGGGTCTCGGGCTCACCCTGCCGTTTCTAGATTATTGGCCGCGCGGGATCAAGCAGGTTGCGATGATCTCGCATGACAGCGACTTCAATTCCGAAGAGGCTGCAAGAACGACGCTGGAGCTTTTGAGGGAATGCGGCGTCCGTTCCACTTGGTGCATGATCGAACCCGGATATTCCAGGGAAATGTACGACATGATCGCCGTTGCTGGGCATGAGCTGGCATTTCACTTCAATGCCCTTGAAGCGGAGGGCGGCATATGGTCCCAGGAGGAATTCTCCCGTCAGCTTCAGCATTTGCGACAGGCAAGCGGAGCGGATATCGTATCGAATAAGAACCATTACACCCGCTTTGAGGGCTGGGGGGAATTGTTCCGTTGGTGCGAGGCCGAGGGGATTCAGGCCGATCAAACCCGGGGTCCTAGCAAAAAAGGAAATGTCGGCTTTCCGTTCGGCACGGCGCAGCCGTACTATCCGATCGCATGGGCGGATGAACGCAACCGGCTGTATGATGTGCTGCAAATCGGATTTTTGACGCAGGACCTGGAGCATCCAATGCTTCCGGACATGTCGGTTATTGAGCCGTTCCTTCAAGCTGTCAAGGGCGTGCGCGGCGTTGCGCACTTTCTGTTTCACCAGCAGCATATTCATCGCATCGAGGGTGTGCGGGAAGCCTTTCGGGCTGTTGTCGGTCAAGCGAAGAACCTGGGATACACGTTCTGGACCTGTGCCGAAATAACAAGCTGGGAGCAAGCCAGACGGAACGCGAGATTTTCCGTGGATGCAAGCGGAGCCTTGGAGGCCGGCAATCTGCCGGAAGGAGCGGTCATCCGATATTACCGACATTCATATTCGGATGTAGAAGAAGATTCGAAGCGCGATCGCTATGGGCTCCCTTGCCCGGAATGGAGCGGAATGATCAAGGGCGCTGCCAAGCGGACGCGGTAAAAGGAGGGATGGACAGCATGGAACCACTGGCGCTGGACGGGGGGCCGAAAACCAAATCCACGCCGTTTGCCTCGGGCAAGCGGTTCGGTGCGGAGGAAGCAGAGCAGCTGCTTGAGGCTCTTGAGCAAAATACGTTATTTTATCATTTCGGCCAAAAGGTCAAACAGTTTCTGGCGGATTTCAATCAATTGTATGGAGTCAAGTACAGCGTTGCGACTTCATCCGGAACGGCGGCACTGCATGTTGCGCTTGGAGCGGCCGGCATCTCGGTAGGCGATGAAGTGATCACAAGCCCGATCACGGATCAAGGCAGCTTGATCGGCATCCTGTATCAGAACGCGATCCCGGTGTTTGCCGATTTGGAGCCGCACACCTACAATCTGGATCCGAAATCGGTGGAGTCGCGGATCACGCCGAGGACGAAGGCGATCCTTGTCGTTCATCTAGCGGGCAATCCGTGCGATATGGACCCGATCATGGAGATTGCCGAGCGATACGGTCTGAAGGTGATTGAAGACTGCGCCCAAGCCTATTTGACAAAATATAAAGGACGGCTAACGGGAACCATCGGCGATTACGGCTGTTTCAGCACCAATGACTTCAAGCATATTTCAACCGGCGATGGAGGCATTGTGGTTGTAAATTCAGAGAATGAAGCGGATTATGAGACCACGCATGCCTTTGCGGACAAGAACTATCGCCGACTCGGCACTCAGCTTGACCGGGGAACGAAGTACATTGCACCGAATTACCGGATGACCGAGCTTCAAGGGGCTGTCGGGATCGCCCAAGTCCGCAAGCTTCCGTGGATTTGCGAAAGGCGGAAGGTGATTGGAGACCGCTTGAATCAAATGCTGGCCACCGCGCCGGGAATACGTATTCCCGAGGTTCGGCCGGATGACGAATGCACGTATTGGTTTTATATGTTTCGACTGGAGCTGAACGAGCTGTCTTGCACGAGAGAGCAATTTTGCATGGCGCTGGAAGCGGAAGGCATTCCGAACCGGGCAGGCTATATTCCGCAGGTGTGCTATATGCAGCCGCTCTTTCAGAATCGGCAAGCTTATCTGGGGAGCAGCTTCCCGTTTGATCTAACGGAAACTTCCTATGAACAGGGCCTGTGCCCCGTTGCGGAGAGCATTCTGGAGACAGCGGTGCAAATTCCGATCAGCGAGTTTTATTCGGATGAGGATATCCGCGACATCGGGCTGGCCGTCTTAAAGGTCGCGAGCGCATACAGCACGCAGAGTAAGGGGCGGGTCAGCCATGTTGAAGAGTAGTGAGCATTCGGATACGAAGCCCTTTGAGTCCCTCGGCTATCCGGTCCGTGCCGACGAAACACGGTCGGCGGCGGTATGCCGAAACGAAAACGGGGAAGAGCGCGTCGTCATTGCCGCAAGAGGTTATTTGCTCATCGTGGATCCGGATAACGGCAGCTGCCGCCAGCTGCCGTTTCCGGATTTGTGCAGGGAGTATCCTTTTGCGGCAATGAGCACGAGGAGCGGCTTGTTTTGTACGGGAGCCGGAATGTGCTTGTATGTGCTTGACCCCTTCAAATCTGAATACATAGCCCGGTTTGAAGCGCCGTCAGGTGAGGAACACGCGGGTTTTGCATTCGCGGAAGATGAGCGCGGGACGGTCTACGCCACGACGTATCCGGGCAGCTATTTGCTGGGCATGGATGCTGCAATGCAAGAATGCCGGGTCATTGCCCGGCTTGATTCCGACCGGACATATGCGATGACGCTGGCTGCCGGAAGCGATGGATGGATCTATGCGGGACTGGGCACATCCTCTCCAGCGGTTGCCGCCGTTCATGCGGACAGCGGCGAAGTGAAGACGATTACGGTGAACGGGAACGCGGCCCCGGGCAGTGCACAGGTACACCGGGGGCAAGACGGAAGGGTGTATGCCCGGATTCCGAATTCTTCACATCCGTCGGCTGCCCTCGCAGAGAATTGGTACATCATCGAGGACGGCCAAGAACGTCCAATTCCTGAAGCTTCGGTATCTCCTTCGCTGTATCGCGGGGAAGGTTACCGAAAGGTGCATCAGGACCTGAGAAATGGCCGGAGCCTGCTGTCCTGGGAGCTGTCTGAGATGCGAATCTCCATTCAGCACGCGGATGGCACGCGATCGGAGATCCCGCTGCATCATGAAGGCAATGCCGCGGAGCTGTCGCCGATCTTCGCCGGGCCGGATGGCAATCTGTACGGCACCTCCAATCATCCGCTGCATTTCTATCGATTTGAACCGGGCCGCCGCCGAACCATGAACTATGGCCCGGACATGATTCAAAAGGGGGGCGGAGGCAATATTGCCGCTTACGCTTCCCAAGGCTCCAAAATCATCGGAGCCGCTTATGCCGGCGGGCTGATCCATGTAATAGACACGTCCCGCGATTGGGAGGGGGTTAGACAGCCAGCTTCACTAGGAACCGATATGGTTTCGCCAAGCTTGAGAAATCCCAGGCTGATCTATGCTGACAACCGAGTTCATCGTCCGCGCTGCGCGGTTTCCTTGAACGATGGCATGCACGTCTTGTACGGCGGGTTTCCTGGTTATGGAGCGGTCGGCGGGGGTCTGGGCATCGTGAACGTGGAGGAAGAAAGCGTCACGATGCTGGGGCATGAGCAAGTGATCCCCGGGCAGAGCACGGTGTCGCTAACGGTACTCCCTGGAGGGGGCGTCATCGGGGGGACCAGCATCGAGACACCGGGCGGGGGGCAGACCTCGGCCAAGGAAGCGGTCCTGTATGCCTGGGACTGGGCGTCCCGTTCCGTTACCGGAACCTGGGTGCCGATAGCCGGCGCCCGAGAAATTTCGGGATTGTGCTCCGGTCAGGGAGGAGATGTGTACGGGATCACCTCGGACAGTATCTTGTTCCGTTTCGATGTTAAGCAAGGTAAGGTTGTAAGCCTGTATGATCTATCCCCGTGGGGGTCCGTCGTCCGAAACGGCATGATGGAGTCTTCCCGCAACGGCATGCCGATTGTTATAGGACTGCTTAGCCGCACCCTATTCATGATTACGGCCGGGTCCGACGAGCCTGTTCGCATTGCGGCTTTGCCCGAGCCGGCAACCTGTGGGCTTGCCCGTATCGGAAACGATATTTATTACGGCGCCGGAGCCGAGCTGTGGCGATTCCATTGGAAGGAGGAGGTGTAAGCTGCCATGAATGAGATTCAGCGATTATCAAATAAAGGGCTTCATGATGTAAGCAAGGTCGCTCCACTGCTGGACGGCGGGGCGACAAAATCGGATTGGGAGGCTAAGCGGAAGCAAATTCAGTCCGTCTGGATGCGCACGCTCGGCGATGCGCCGCTTGAGAATATGTATGATAGCGAAGTGTTAAATGAGAGCGCATATACGGTACTAAGCGAGAAGGAAGAAGAGGATCATTATTGTCAGTATATCCGGTATGAAACCAAGGACCGGGATCTGGTGCATGCGTACCTTCTGCTACCCCGCAGTGTGACCGCTTCCGCCCCGCGGCCGGCTGTGCTGGCGCTGCATCCGACGACCGAAGTCGGGAAGTCGGATGTTGCCCTTGCGTCGGGAAGGGACAATCGCAGGTACGGATTAGAGCTTGCGTCTCGAGGCTATATCGTGCTAGCTCCCGATTCCATAACATTCGGCGAGAGAATCTACGAGGGCGAAGGACCTTTTCAAACGGCTCCGTTCTATAGACAGTTTCCATCGTGGTCGGTTGTCGGCAAAATGCTGGCCGATCATATCCGGGGCGTGGATGTGCTCGCATCCATGAAGCTTGTTCGTCCCGACCGGATCGGTGTTATTGGCCATTCCCTCGGCGGATATAACGGCTGGTTTCTGGCAGGCATGGATTCGCGGATCCGGGCGGTTGCCTCCAGCTGCGGCTTCTCCATGTTTCAAGGAGATCCGGAACCGAACCGATGGGGGCAGCGGGATTGGTTCTCGCATTTTGCCGGCCTCACCGAGGTGATGAAGCAAGGGGACCCGCCGTTTGAATGGCATGAGATCGCAGCACTGGCTGCTCCGGTGCCGATGTTTATGTGGTGCGGCATGAGAGATGCCATTTTCCCGCATTGGCTGGACAACACGCTCGGGCTTGCCGAGCTCATGAAGCTATACCGCGGTTTGGGCCGCGAGGCTGATTTCGAATGCTGGCTGGGGACGGAAGGACATGATTTCCCGCCGGATCTACGTGAAAGAGCATACCGTTTTCTTGACGCTCATTTGCTGATTTAAGGAGCTGCAAGTCTGAAATGACAATGATTGGAATCCTTATGTCATGCATGTTATACTGATATTCATAGACATGTATAGGAGCGGTATATATTGTTACGTAGAAGAAATGAATTTCATGAACGCTATGAGCGTTTCTTGCAGGATCTCAGGAATGAGATCGTAAGCGGGACACTTGCGCCGGGAGAGTTTATTTTACCGGAGAACACATTGAGCCAGAAATACGAAATGAGCAGGGTCTCCATCCGTAAGGCGCTTGATGAGCTTGTCCATGAGGGGCTAATCGAGAAGATTGCCGGCAAGGGCAATCGCGTCAAGCTTCCGGACGAGGACCGAACGTCGGTCGTTATTAAGCTGGCCTGGTTCTCCACTTCCTATGAGATTGAAATCGTGAAACGAATCATTGCATCCTTCGAGAAGAAATACCCGTTCGTTAAGGTGGAGCTGATGCTGTATTCGGAGGAGAACTATACCCGCACGCTTATTCATTCGATGGATGAGGAGCAGGGACCGGACGTATTCGTCATGTCCGAAATGCACTCCAGAGAATGGGTAGAGAGCCGCCGTACCGACCTTCTGACCGGCTATATTCCCCCTCATCTGCTTGAGGAAGGAGTCAGCTATCCGGAAGTTTTCCCGCTGTTCCAGCAAGGGGAGCAGATGCTGGCGGCGCCATTCATCTTCTCGCCTGTCGTCATCTGCTTTAACCGGTCGATTTTCGAGAAATACGGGATCAAGGAATACCAGCCGCTCGAGAGCTGGGACGACCTGCTCCGCGTGGCGAAGCTGTGCACGAAGGCACCGGATGAGGACGGGATGGTGGAGCATTACGGCTTCTGCTTCTCCGCCTCGTCCAACCGCTGGCCCGTCTTCCTGCTCCAGAATAATGGACAAATCATGAAGAGCGACCGCAGCCGCAGCACGATGGCGAATGAGAATAACATTCAAGCATTGGAGTATTGCCTGTCCCTGATGTATAAGGAGCATGTTTCGCCGATCTACGCGCATGGCAGCAGTCATTTGGCGGAGGGACTCTTCATGAAGGAACGGGTGGCCATGATCATGTCGACGTATTACTTCATGAACGAGTTCCGCGATCATTCCATCGCTTGGGACGTGATGGAGCTTCCGCGAGGCAAGCAGCCGGCTACGCTTCTGCTCGGCGGGGGGCTTGCGATCAATGCGCGCAGCAGCCATCGGCAGGTAGCCGAGAAGCTGGTCGATTATATGACAGGCGATGAGGGGCAGCGGCTGATCAAGCAATACGGATGCACGATTCCTGTCCTTCGGTCCGCTGCGGAGGACGATGCACTGCTTGACCCGGCCATTCATCCCGAGCATTACAACTGCTACCTGGATGTGCTGCCACATGCCTATCCGCTGCATACGCTCAATTTGACGCAGTCCGAAATCGAATTGCTATTTGATGAGCTGAATCTGCTGTGGGCGGGAATGGAGACACCTGCGGATACCTGCAGCCGAATGGAGTCCCTGTTTAATGAGCGGCTTGAGGCATCCGCCGTTAAACCATGAATGACCTAATTACGGGCATACTATGAATTCGCTGTGAATGTTTCATTATAGATCACGCGGGTATATATATCCTAAGTGGGGAGTGGAATTGATCATCACCAGACGGATAACATGACGTATTGTCAGCTAACCGAAAGGATGTTGATACCCATGGACAACAGAGTAGGGAATGAGGAAGGCCACGCCTGAATCGTTCCCAAGGAACACCTTGAGTAGCAATTTTAATATTGCGTGAGATGGAAAACCGCTTCCCGCTTTACAAAGCTCTGCGAGAGACCTCGCGGAGTTTTTGTATTTTTCTGGGATATAAGGGGCATGGGGACCGGCAAACTGTTCACACAATTGAGGGAATACACGAGGTCCGTCCGGTATTTCCTATGATATACTAGTGAATTGGATACAATGGGAAAGTGGAAGCAAAGCGAGACAGGGGTAACGATTTCAACTTTACATATTTCGAGGTGTATTTCAGTGACAACTACCGTAGTTATAGGCGGAGGTATTACCGGTCTGTCCACATTATATTATTTGAAGAAAAAGCTGCAGCATGCCGGCCGTGACATGAAGCTGGTGCTGGTCGAGGCCGGCGATACGCTGGGGGGCAAAATCCGTACGGTCCATGACGGTGAATTTATTATGGAGACCGGCGCGGATTCCATCGTAGCCCGCAAAACCAATGTAGCTCCGCTCCTCGAAGAGCTCGGCTTGACGGATCGAGTGGTATACAATGCCACGGGAACGTCGTTTATTTATACGAATAAGGGATTGAAGAAGATCCCGGATGAAAGTGTGTTCGGTATACCGCTTAGCCTGAAGTCCTTGGCCGAGAGCGAGCTTGTGTCCGCCGAGGGAAAGGTAGAGGCTCTTAAGGACTATTATATGCCGAACGAGACCTTCAGCAAGGACGATTCGCTCGGACAGTTTTTGGAGGCGTTTCTTGGCAAGGAGCTTGTTCGTAACCAGATTGCTCCCGTGATATCGGGTGTGTACTCCGGGGAGCTGCATGACTTGACGATCGCTTCAACCTTCCCGTATTTGCTGGAATACAAAAATACCTATGGAAGCATCATGGGAGGACTGGCTGAAAATCGCCACAAATACTTAGGCTCCGGCAAGAAGTTCCTTTCCTTTAAGAATGGAGCTTCCGAAATCATAGATGCACTGGAAACGCATCTTTCCGATGCGCAAATCCTTAAAGGCGTTCAGGCATCGAAGCTGGAGAAGAAAGGGAGCGGCTATACCGTTTCTCTGGCGGACGGTCAGAATCTGGAGGCGGATTACGTTGTACTTGCCACGCTGGGCTCGTCGGCAAAAGAACTGCTGCCGGAGCCGAAGCTGGCTGAAGAATTTGATCAGCTGCTTACTAAGTCGCTGATTAGCGTTTACCTCGGATTTGATATTGAAGACAATGAGCTTCCTTATGACGGGACGGGTTTTATTACGGCTAAGGATACGGATCTGAAATGCGATGCCTGCACGTGGACGAGCCGGAAATGGGAGCATACCTCAAGCCAAAAGCGCCTGCTGATGCGGCTGTTCTACAAGAGCTCCAGTCTCCATTACGACGAACTGATCCGCATGTCCGAGGACGAGTTGAAGCAGGTCGCATTAGACGATATCAAGCGGAGCCTAGGGATTGATGCGAGCCCGGTTACATGCGAGGTCACCAAATGGCAGGGTAATATGCCGAACTATCACTTGAAGCACCGCCATGTGGTTAAGTCGCTGGAGGAAGCAATGGCAAGGCATTACCCTAACGTGCTGCTGGCCGGATGTTCGTACTACGGCGTCGGCATCCCGGATTGCATTGCGAACGGGGAGCGCACGGCTGGTCTAATTATGGAACGGGTGGAGGACTCGTTTCGAGGTTAATCGTTTTAGACCCAAGCATCATGCTCTTACACCCCAGTGAGAAATCGTTCGCTGGGGCTTTTTTTATGTAAGTACAGGTTGAGCTTGGTTAGTAAGAAGGCTTGAGCATCAACTTCAAATTTATCGTCAGACTAATTTTCCCCTCATAGCTAACCTTTTGGCTGCTAGATACGTTTATTACCATAATCAGTGAATTGGCTCGGTCGGACATCACATTAGCAGATCCCGAAAAGCGTGTACATCGAACGGATAAAATCTATAATATGTTTAAACCAAATGAAGTCTGGAAAATAGCATCGATACGAACTAGTTTTGCAGCCTTGCACGAAAGGAAGTGCTTCAAGTGACGATCTATATTGCACTGCTGAGGGGTATCAACGTCGGCGGACACCATAAAATCAAAATGGCCGATTTAAAAACGCTGCTCGAGGGCCTCGGTCTGTCCCGTGTCCAGACGTATATACAGAGCGGTAATGTATTGTTTGAATCGCCCAAATCTAAGACCGAGCTGAAGGAATTATTTGAGAATGGAATCCGCGAGGCCTTCGGTTACTCCATTTCGGTCATATTTCGAACAGGGGAGGAAATGGAGGACATCATTCGGAGCTGTCCTTTCTCGGAAGCGATGATACAGGAAGCGGATGAAGCTTCGGCTTTCGTCAGCTTTTATGTAGGAATGCTGCCGGATGCCCCTTCGCAGGAAGAAGTGGACAAGCTCGTTGCAGCTGCGAACGAGGAAGAAACGATCCGTTGTATAGGCAGCAATATTTATTTGCTGCTTAAGAAAAGCGCCAGAGATTCGAAGCTGACCAATCAGCTGCAGAAGCTGAGCGTGCCGGTTACGATGCGCAATTGGAAGACAACGAACAAGCTGGCACAGCTGGCGGCAGCGATGAAGCCTTAATGGATGTCCGGAGTTTGAGATGATCGCTTTGCGTGACCAGATGCACTGAATATCTCTTATTTAGGCATGTCGCATTGTCAAAAAAATTGAATAGACCTGATTCATTCCTGGTGGAGCGGGTACATTTATAACAAGTGGGAAGTGGAAATGTCAATCGACGGACGGAAGAACAGAAATGTCATTCCGAAAGGAAGTTGATTCGCCATGAACACTCGTAAAAGGAGAAGAAGAGCGAGATTTCTTCGTTACTTCTCAGGCAAGGCACCCTAGCAGTTGGAAAGTAGCTGCATAGTAATTAAGGAATATTGACCGCTTCCCACATAAAGATCCTGCACATATTGTCGCAGGATCTTTTTTTGCGAGTATACGGAACGGGTTGAACGGTTGAAGGAATCGAAATTGATGGCTGGTGGTTCACTATTGAAACTCTTGAATTTGTTTGAGCACATTCATTAGATCATCAAGATCTCCAATAGTAGCTGAGACATTGAACAGATGATCGTTCATCAATAAATGTGCGGCTTTTCTATGTTCACCATCCACATATACAACGGTATGACCATTGATATCGGTAACTTCTGTCGGTTCTTTATAGAGCAGCTGCTATTCCTATGGAAAGCAGAATGGATTTTTTCATGGATTCACCCTCCTAGTATTTATTGAACGGGGCTTATTCCAAAAAAATAAGTAGTTTTGGAATTAAGTTATAAATATAAACACCTAAACCAGATCAATAGTTAGGCAGCGTTGGGAAATTTATGTATTTAGCATGAGACAATTTCGATATAACGCGAGAAATACTTTAACACTCCCTTAACAGTAGTCGGAAAAACTATAAATGTAATAATACGAAAGCAAATACGCTACGCACATCAAGTAGACTTTTATACACGGAATCACCGGAAGAAATCCGAAGATGTCCTGTTCAAAAGGACTAGTAATTTCGTTGGTTACTGAGACTTTCTGATCATTTATCAAAATTTACATAAAGTTGTTTAAATAGACGCTGAAATATGCAATTATGAATCTGGGAGGTGATGAATTTCAGATATGCCTAGGATTTGATAAGCGGGCGAACAACCGGTCAAATCCAATCCACGTGATAAGCGAGGGAATCATTGTGTAAGCGCTTTAAAAATTTGGAGATCCCATGGAGACCTGGAGAATTGGGAAACTGAATTGATTGTTCACTACATCATTTTAGGAGGTTTTCCATGTCAAAGATCGTTAGGAATCGTTGGTTGTCATGTCTCTTGATCGTAAGTTTGGTGATGTCAGGATGGTTTGCTTCAGGCTACGGACAAGCTTCGGCCAGACCGGGCCAACCATCAAGCGGGATGCCGGTGCTGTTAATCACGGAGCTCGTGCCGGATTCGACGAATGTAGGAACGGCGGACGGCTACGAGTTTATCGAAGTATACAACAACACGGATCAAGTGATCGATTTCAGTCATTACAAGCTTCGGTACCGCTACTTAGAGAGTGATACCCTTTGGGCCCATGTTCCCGATGAGGTAATGATTGAGCCTGGAGGCACGCTCGTCTTCTGGATCATCAACGGTCAGAACAATCAAGCAACGGTCGACGATTTTAATCGAAATTACGGCACAAATCTGACGGAAAATACCGATATCGTTAAAATATTCTCCGGAGGCATGTCCAACTCCCGTATGAGGGAGCTGGTCGTTGTCACGAACACCGGCCGTCCGGTGGTGTCTGCATTCTATAATGACGGAGAAGTTCAGAATGAAGAGGACCTCGGCATCTTTTATAAATACCCCGAGGACGGCAGCATCAAGATGCAGCGCATCTCCTATCGTGAGCACAAAGCGACGCCAGGCAGTCTGCAGCACTCCATCGTTCCTTCGGAGCCGGTGCATGTTCAAAATTCCAAGCTTCCTTCCGTCGTGAATCGTACGGAGACAAGCGTCGTTTCGCCGGGGGAAGACGTGGACATTGCCGCGGAGCTTAGCAGTGATTACCCGATAACTACATTAGCGCTTTCGTATCGGGTAGACGGGGAAGAGGAAGTCAAGGTCGTGCAGCTTCAAGAAAGCGAACAAGGTTACCGGTATACCATTCCGTTCCTTGAGCTGCTGGGACATCACAAGCTGGAGTATTTCTTTACGGTGTCCGACTCGTATAAAGAACAGAACAGCAGGATGTATAAGGTTGATCTGACAGGCAGCTCTGCAAAAGAGCGACTGAACGTAAAAGATAATGAGTTGCTTGGCGGAACGGCCTATATCCGCGGATCGTCGGATCGGGTGCCGGCACAAGAGCTCGAGCTCTATATTGACGGGAAGCTGGTGCAGGGCGCACCGGCTATGGAGTTCCCCGCATATTTTGTCTTTGAGGGCGACGGTATCGACGATGGCGTCAACACGGTAACGATCGGCAAGGATGTGCTGCACCGGACCGAGCCCGATATGGATGGCTATCAGACGATCGTTGTACCGATTGAGCCGGAGCGGCTGTCCAGCGGCCTCCAAACCATCACCCTCAGAGCGGGGGATAATGACAAGACATATTTCGAGGACGATAAGCCGACAGGCAACATGGACGATTTTAACGCCCGCAATGTCCGGCTCCTGCTGAGCGATGGAACGGAGCTTCGTGACCCGAACTACAGCGACCCGGCTCTTGTGCATGATCTGGGTGATGACGGCCGGTTTCTGCCTTATGTCGATTTCACCTTCGATATTCCGGCAGACCGATTAACCGCAGTATCGTATGCTTGGGATACGACACAGGCAGCGGACGGACCCCACAACGTCATGCTGAAAGCCAAAAAGAAAACCGCAACAGCAACAGTGCTGGTGGACAATGCAGGGCCAAGCATTCTTCCGAGTGTTGAAGAAGGCAAGGAGTACAAAGGAAGCTTCACCATCAATGTGACCGCGAGTGACAGTGTATCCGGCATTGATACGCTGCAGGCCAAGCTGGACGGTCAACCGATTGATGTTCCTTATGCTACCTCTTCCGCAGCATTACAACCGGGAGCACATCAGCTGGTCGTTGCTGCAGCCGATAAGGCCGGCAATCGTTCGGAACAGACCGTCACCTTCCATACGCCGCAGGAGCACCCTAACGCGCCTGTTCCCGTGTCTCCTGCAGATGGGGAGACTGTTGACGGATTACAGCCGGAGTTAAAGGTTCAGGTAAGTGACCCGACAGATGATGAGCTCAAAGTATCTTTCCACCAGGCTTACCGTTACGACTCGCTCAGTGAAGGACGGGTTACCGTATCCAAGCATGCCAGCGATGAGGAGCCGCCGAAGGTTCGGCATCCGGAAGGCGAGGAAGCGCTAAGCCAGGAAGAGCTTGAGCGGATTTCGAAATCCAATGACGAGTATGTCACGTTGGATTCGACGTCCAAGTTTCCATACTTAAGATTTAATGTAGAGCTGGAGCATGCGGTTGAACCTGGCGATCAGGTAGAGGTGGTGTGGGAAGGGCATACGGTTGCCGGCCGGAAGGTGACGATGTATGCCTGGAACCATGCTGCCGGCAAGTGGACGGAAATTACGAAGCATATCGCGGCTTCGGAGGATGACTTTACCCTTCGCGGGGAACTGGCGGCCTCGGAATACATTAGGGATAATAAGGCGGACATTATCGTTCAGGACGAAATCCCATCCCGCGGCGATTATGACTATACCTTCGTCTGGGTGTCCGACACGCAATTCCTGACCGAGCTGTATCCGCATATTCAGCAGCAGCAGTTCGATTGGATCGTAAATAATATCGATGAGATGAATATGAAATATTTGTTCCACACCGGCGATATCGTGAATGATCCGGCTGCCCAGTATCAATGGGAGCGTGCCGACGGATACATGAGCATGCTGGAACAGGCGGATCTGCCGCACGGCGTCCTGGCTGGTAATCATGATGTCGGCAGCTATGATTGGGATTATACGACATACAGCCGATATTTCGGAGAGAACCGCTATAAGGATCAGCCATACTATGGCGGCTCCTATAAGGACAACCGCGGTCATTATGATCTTATCTCCGTTGAAGGCAACGACTTCATCATGATGCATATGGGCTGGGGCATCGAAGATGAGGATATTGCATGGATGAATGAGGTGCTGGCCGAGTATCCGGATCGCATCGCATTCCTCAACTTCCACGATTACCTGCTGTCGAACGGTACACGCTCGGCCGTAGGCAACAAGCTGTATGAAGAAGTCGTTGTACCAAACCCGAATGTCGTTGCCGTCTTGAGCGGACACTACACGGGCGCGAATATGCTCAAAAGCGAATTGGACGATAATGGCGACGGCACGCCGGATCGTACAGTCTATCAAATGCTTGCGGATTATCAAGGACACGCCGAGGGCGGAATGGGTTACTTGCGATTGCTGCACTTTGATACCGAAGGCGATCGAATCATCGTGAACACGTATTCGCCATACCTGGATAAGTATAACTACTATACGAAGCCGGGCATTGACGAATTCACGATTGATCTGGATCTTGAGCCGAAACTGAAGCGTGTAGCTACGGACTCCATTCAAGTGAATCATTTGAAGGGGACTGCGATCGGCACGCCTCAAAAGGCTGCAAGCGGTGCGGAAGTCGCACAGAGCTGGGAAGGGCTTGAAGCGAATGGAACGTACTCTTGGTATGTCGTGGCCGAAGACGAGTTTGGCGGCAGAGCCGTTTCCGACGTCTGGACGTTTACAACTACCGGTGAGTCGTCCAAGCTTGCCGCTCCATCCAAGCTTAAAGCGCAGAAGGTGACCACTTCCTCGGTTCAGCTTGAATGGGAGCCGGTAAAAGGCGCGGAAGATGAGACCATCCGATATCATGTATACATGGACGGCGAACGAAAGGCTACTGTTACCGACAGCGTATATGAGATAACCGGACTTGCTCCGGAAACGGCGTATAAGTTTACCGTCACGGCAGTGAATGCCGAGGATATCGAATCACAGCCGAGTGAGCCGTTAACCGTTAAGACAGCAGCTGAAGCAGGTGCCGAGGCTGAAAAGGGAGCTGAAGCGGGGGCAGGAGCCGAGGCTGAAGAGGGAACGGAAGCGGAAGCAGAAACCGGGCTTGAGGAGGGAACCGAAACTCACTTGGAAGAGGGAGCAGCTGTTTGAGAAGGAAGTTCGTCTATTTAATAAAAAGATGTCTTCCCCGGCAGGTGCAACCGATTCTAGGGATCGTACAGCACTAAATGCGATTCATGCGCTGTTCGGCACAGCATAGCGCCGGAACCCCTAATATCCGATAATCCGGTGGCGGATTGTAAAACGTGGCATAAATCAAGGCCCTGTAATATTAAAATTACAGGGCCTTATTTTTGTTCATGCAATCGAACGAATTCATAACACATAATGCTTACTGTGCGAAGTACTGAGATTCGCTTCAAACATGTTGTCGATTTCTGGTTATTGCAGTTTACACCCAGCGGCCGCCGCGGAAGACCGGCTCAATCGTGCCGTCTTCGAGCACGCCGTCAATATCGAGCTCCGCGGATCCGACCATGAAGTCCACATGGGTTAGGCTGACATTGGCTCCGTGCGCAACAAGCTCCTCCTTGCTCAGCTTGGTTCCGCCTTCGATGTTAACCGGATAGGCGCTGCCCAGCGCAAAGTGGCAGGAAGCATTCTCATCGATTCCGGTGTTGTAGAACACGCGGTTCAGCTTAGAGATCGGAGAATCATGCGGGACGAGCGCCATTTCGCCTAAATAGGAGGCCCCGTCATCCGTTTCGAGCAAGGTGGTCAGATGTTCGCGGCCGGCTTCAGCATCATACTCGACCACTTTGCCGTCCTTGAAGGTCAGCTTCAAGCCTTCCACCAGACGGCCGTTCAGATTGAGCGGCATGGTGCTGGTGACCGTTCCATTGACCCCGGTGCGATGGGGCATCGTATAGATCTCTTCGGTCGGCATGTTGGCAACGAAATAGACGCCGGACTCATTCTCGTCGCCGCCGCCGAGCCAGCGATAGCCTTCCGGCATATCGATATGAAGATCCGTGCCCGGAGCGCGGTAGTGGAAGCTCTTATAGCGCTTGGCATTCATGTGGTTCTGCTTCTCCTTCAGCTGGGCGATATGCTCGCGCCATGCGGCAACCGGATTGTCGCTGTATACCCGGTTCATCCGGAATACGGCATCCCACATCGCCGGGATGCGCTCTTCCTCCGGCAGATCGGCATATACCTTATCGGCCCAGGCGCGGGTCGGCGCTTTAATCAGGGACCAGCTGATTTTGTTATTCCGGACGTAGGCCTGGTATTTCTCGTTCGCCACCGCTGCGGCTTTGACGGCAGTGGATACTTTGACGGAGTCGATGCCCCGGAACAGCTCAGGATCCGGCACCTTGATGCGAAGAATCGCGCCGCCGCCTGCTGCGAGCTGCTCCATCGCGTCAGCCTGCCACTGCGGATAGTACCCGAAGGAATCGGCCGGTGCATGCTCGTACCGGATTCGGGTGACCCTCTCGTCGTCCCAGTCGACCTGCACGTACTTGGCGCCGGCATCATAGGCTTTGGCAACGATAAGCCGGGTCAAGTCTGCCGTTTCAATCGGTGCGTTGACGATCAGAACCTGGCCGGGCTGTATGTTAACGCCGACCTTCACGACCAGTTCCGCGTACTTCTCCAAATTTTTCTCGAAAATGTCCATATGTAGAAGCCTCCATTTCTGATGTGCACTCTTATTCTACCACGATGCGGCGAACGCTAGCACCGTTCACATCGCAACTTATAATCATCTTGATAAAGTGTGACACTCACCTGTCATATATCCCCCTGTACACTGTACTTAGTAAAAGTTGAAGCTTATTCGAGAAGGAGTGTATGAGAAGTGAAAAAAGAACAAACCAGCCGGCTATCCGTGGTGCTTGCCGGTCTTCTCCTCAGTATTTTGATGGCGTCGATGGACAATACGATAGTGGCTACAGCGATGGGCAATATCGTCGGTGAGCTGGGCGGGCTGGATCATTTTGTATGGGTCACCTCGGCTTACATGGTGGCAGAACTGGCCGGCATGCCGATCTTCGGCAAGCTGTCGGATATGTATGGACGCAAAAGGTTTTTTATCTTCGGGATGATCGTGTTCATGCTGGGCTCGGTCCTTTGCGGCACGGCGGGTTCGATCACGGAGCTGGCGATTTACCGGGCCGTTCAAGGCATTGGCGGCGGTGCGCTAGTGCCGATTACGTTCGCGATCATGTATGATACGGTTCCGCTTGAGAAGCGGGGCAAGCTGATGGGGCTGTTCGGTACGGTGTTTGGTTTATCCAGCATTTCCGGACCGCTTGCAGGCGCTTATATCACGGATCACATCGCTTGGCAGTGGGTCTTTTATATTAATCTGCCCCTGGGCGTTCTTGCGTTCCTCATGGTCACCGGGTTCTACCGGGAATCGCATGCCCGTTCCAAGCAGCCGATTGATTGGGCTGGCGCTGTTACCCTGCTGACGGGTGTCATTTGTTTCATGCTTGCGCTGGAGCTGGGAGGCAAGCAGCTGGCGTGGGATTCGTGGATGCTGCTAGGCTTGTTTGCGGCAGCGGCGGTAATGCTCGTGCTCTTCATATTGGCGGAGAGAAGGGCGAAGGAACCGATCATTTCATTCGGCTTGTTCAAAAATAAACTGTATTCGACCAGCGTACTATGCGGATTGTTCAGCGGGGGCTCATTTATCGTGGCATCGGTTTATATCCCGATATTTGTGCAAGGCGTGCTCGGCGGAAGCGCCACGAGCTCCGGACTCGTTCTGCTTCCGATGATGCTCGGCTCCGTCATTACCGCGACCGTTAGCGGTTTTCTGATGACCAAGGTATCCTATCGCAACATTATGATTCCGACCCTTGTGTTGTTTGCGGGCGGGATGGTGCTGGCTTCCACGTTGACGGCGGAATCCGACAGATTCATCGTTACCTTGTATATGATCCTGATCGGTCTTGGCATCGGCGGCTCATTCTCGGTGCTTAGTACGGCCGTGATGCACGGTTTGTCTTATACCAAGCGCGGGATGGCAAGCTCAACCTTTAATTTTACGCGCTCCGTCGGAATGACGATTGGCATTACGGTATTTGGCCTGATCCAGAGCAGGACGTTTCAGCAGTCGCTGACAACCGGGGAAGGAACCAAGGATCTGCTGAAGGAAGGGTTATCGCTCTCGGACCCGCATGTCCTCCTTTCGCCGGATACCCGCACCCTCATCCCGACGGATCTGCTGAAGCCCATTTCGGAACAGCTCGCTTCCTCCATCGCCGCCACATTCGCCTGGGCGATCATTCCTGCCGTGCTGGCGCTGACTGCAGCGATGCTGATGGGACCGAAGAAGCTGGATGCAACAGCCGAGGTTAAAGATGAGACGGAGGTTTACCCTGGAAAGGAGAAGGGGGCTGCCGAGGATTCCGATCGAATGTTAGGAGGCCCAGTGCCTGAAGCCACACATTAACGGAACAAAGATATGAGTTGACATCCATCCATTTGTTCAACTTATATATTTAACGAATACAGCTGAATGTAAACGTCTTTCAGTTATAACGAAGACTGCCCGCCGGATCTGTGATCCTGCCGGGCAGTCTTTTTTTAATATAGGGTCAGCTCTTAATTGCCCCGGCGGCAATATCGGATATAAACTGCTTGCTGATGAACAGGAACATCACGATGAGCGGGATGACCGCGAGCAGCGTACCGGCGATCACCATGGAATAGTCGGTGGTATAGATGCCGTTCAAGGAAGAGAGCGCCACCTGAAGCGTGAACTTGTTCTCATCGTTCAGGATGATGAGCGGCCACAGATAGTCGTTCCAAACCCCGATGAACGTAAAGGCAGCCAAGAATGACAATGCCGGCCTTAATATCGGGAGCGAAATATTCCAGTAGAGGCGGAAAAAGCCGCAGCCGTCGATTTTTCCGGCGTCCAGCAGCTCGGACGGCACGGACTCCTGGGCATACTGGCGAATCCAGAAAATCCCGAACGCATTGACCATGCCCGGGATGATCAGCGCTTTATAAGTTCCCACCCAGCCGAATTCCGCCATGATGACAAAGGACGGCACGAGCGACAGCTGAGCCGGAACCATCATGGTTGCGAGGAGCAGGACGAACAGCCATTTTTTGCCGGGAAAATTAAATTTTGCGAAGGTAAAGCCGGCGAGTGAATCAAAGAACAGCACCAGCAGCGTGCAAGCGGAAGCGACGAACAAGGTATTCCAGAAGGCTCCGAAAAAGTCGATGCTGCTCAGAACTCTCGCGATATTATCGAAAAGATGAGGGCCGAACCACAGTTTCGGCGGAAAGCTGTAGATTTCCGAAGTGGTGCGTGTCGCCATGACGAGAAGCCAATAGAAGGGGAAGATCGACATGATCAAACCGGCGATTAACCCGAGATGCAGCAATATGGATTTCCATTTCAGCATGAGATTCACCCCTATCATCAGTCATTGGAAGGCTTGCCTTGAACCATTCGCCAGTTCAGGATCGAGAAGAGCGCAATCAGCACGAACATTCCCCAGCCGACAGCAGCGCCATATCCGAAGTAGTTGTGCACGAATGCCTCCCGGTACAAATACAGGACGATGGTGAGCCCGCCGCCGCTGACACCGCCGTCATTGCCTACAAGCACCTGCGGTTCGGTAAAGACCTGCATGCCGCCGATCGTCGAAGTGATAACCGTAAACAGAATGATCGGCCTGAGGTTCGGGATGGTAATTTTGAAGAAGGCCTGGATTCCCGAAGCGCCGTCGATTTTGGCGGCTTCATACAGCACGGACGGGATGCTCTGCAGCCCTGCCAAATAGATGATGGCGTTGTAGCCTACCCATCTCCAGATCACCATAACGGAGACGGCAAGCTGGATGCCCCATGTTTTGTTCAGCCACTCGACGGAAGGAATGCCAAACAGGGATAGCACGTAGTTAAGCAGACCATAATTGTTGGAGAACAGCGTTCCGAAGACGATGGCGACGGCAACGAGCGAGGTGACATTGGGAAGAAAATAGCCGATTCGAAAAAAAGTCCGAAAGCGCACAAACGCTGCGTTCAGCAGGAAAGCGATGATCAGCGCGAAGAACAGCATCGGGATCGTCGAGTAGACCCAGATCAGCAGGGTGTTTCCGACTGCTTTCCAGAACTCGGGATCGGTCAGCATGAATTGATAGTTATTCAGGCCGTTAAAGGTCATTTCTCCGATGCCGTCCCATTTCTGAAACGACAGGAACATCGAGAAGGCGATCGGGAACAGACCGAAGATGGCAAATACGATGAAAAAGGGCGAGATGGCCAAGTACTCCTTACGATGCTTCCATATCTCAGACGTCAACCGATGCTTGGGCCGGGGATGACTAGGAACAGCTTTTTGTTCCGGAGGAGCAGGGTGATTCAGCATGGAATTCTTCATCTTGTGTTTACCTCCCGTAATCCGATGGGATATGCGTGTCCGCGGTGCAGCCGTGGCGATTCTTTACGTATCGGAGCCATCAGCGCAGAAGCTCCTTCTTGACCCGCGCGAGCGCGTCGTTCCAGGCTTTATCCGGGTTCTTGCCTTCCAAGGCGACGGAGGAAAGCTCCCGGCTGACAATGCCGTTCAGATTGCCGTGTTTACCGCCGAAATAGGCTGGCTTGACGTTCATCGCCGAGGCGGAGAAGATTTCACCCGTCGCCTGGTTCCCGAAAAACGCCTCCGGCTTGCTCATCACAGGGGCGTCCAGCGCCTTCGTAGCGGAAGGGAACAGATTCATCTTATCGAAGGATTGAATCTGGTTCTCCGGATTTTGAATCCAGCGGATGACATCAAACGCTTCCTGCGGATATTTGCTCGTCTTCATGATCGCCAGGAAGGAGCCCCCGTTGTTGCCGTCGCCGCCCGGCCCCCGGGCAACTCTCCATTTGCCCGACGTATCCGGAGCAGCCTGCATCAGGATTTCTTTCATCCATACCGCCCCGACAAAGGAAGCGATCCGCCCGTTATTCATCGCGGCATTCCATTCGGAGGACTGGGTGCTGGCATTGGCGCTCAGCTTCATCTCAGCCGCTTTCACCGCCAAATCCCATGCCGTTTTCATGGAGGAATCGGCTGTATCCCCGATAAACGTATCATCAGGATTAAAATAGATCCGGTCCGACTGGGCGTTTACTTGGTTATAGATGTTATTGATGTTATCCAGCATTTTTACTTTATTATCAAAATGCTCCTGCAGCTTCTGCCCGGCCTCGAAATACTGATCCCAGGTCGCCAGCTGCTCATGGACCTCATCCGGATCGGATGGAAGGCCTGCCTCCTCGAACAGATCCGCACGATAGAATAGCGCTGTCGGCCCCGTGTCAATCGGAAGCGCTATCATTTCTCCTCCTGGAGTTACGCCGAGCCTCCACTTCCATTCCAGGAAGTCCTGCTCGATTTGCTGCGCTCCCAGATCATACAAGTCATAGAAGCGGTCGGAGCTTGTAAACAGCTCGGCAACCCAGTCATTAAAGGCGACAATATCCGGTCCTCCCGAACCGGCAGCGAGCGTTGTTTTGAGCTTGGATTTGAAATCGCCTCCGATTTTTTGGGCATCGATTCGGATGCCGGGAAATTGCTGCTCTGCTGCTTTGATCAGGTCGTCGTCCAGGCTTCGGTTCCAGTACCAGAGCGTAAGCGTTTTCGTTTTCTCCGTCGGTGTCGTACCGGCGCAACCGCTGATCACCATGATCAGCATGAGTAGTCCTAAGCATACCGTCCTGCGAATGTTCACGATCGTCGGCCTCCTAACGCGGTGAAGTCGTTGATGATTAAATAGTATTCAGCTACCTCGCTCATGTGAGCAAAAGTAAGGTTATTACTTATATAAATAGTAGACGAACCCTTGAAACATTCCATATGGAGACATAAATCGAATTGATTTAGAGAAGATAAAGGAGTCCATGAAGCAGGTGAAACGTTATGCTAATCCGCAAGACGCAGCAACCCTTAAACGTTTGATTATAGGGTGAGCTGCTGCGGCGAAGGTTCATTAGACTGCATTTCTATTGCTCCTGCTTGGCAAGTTTGTTATATTCCTTCTACATAGAGCAACAGCGCATGAGCGATTGCTGGTTGTGTGTTTCGAGTTACTTTTTCTAGGGGGCTAGAACTATGGCGACTATTGCGGTTATATCCGACATTCATGGCAACATTCCTGCACTTCGGGCCGTTCTGAACGATATGGACCGGCGGGGAGTGGACCGGATCTTCTGTCTCGGCGACCTCGTCGGCAAAGGCCCGGACGGGGATATAGCGGTCGATCTGATACGGAGCCGTTGCGATCGGGTGATTAAGGGCAACTGGGACGACTTTATCGGGAATGAAACGGACAATCCGGTGCTGCAATGGCATCAGAACAAGCTGGGGGCCGAGCGGCTCGAGTACTTAAGCAGACTTGCGTGCACCATTGAATTCAAAATGAGCGGCAAACGGATCCGGCTGTTTCATGCCTCCCCTCGAAGTGTATATGAGCGGATACAACCCTGGGACGATAAGGGGAAGCAGTTATCGATGTTTGAGGCCTCGGATTTGTGTGAAACCCGGGAAGAGTCCGACGTCGCCGGTTATGGTGACATCCACAACGCGTTTATTCACCACCTGGATGGGAAGATCCTGTTTAATACCGGCAGCGTCGGCAACCCACTTGAGCTATGCGAAGCCTCCTATTGTATTATGGAAGGAGAGCTTGGGAGCGAAGACCGTGCTCCGTTAAACATTCAGTTCATACGTGTTCCGTATGATATAGAACAGGCAGTGCAGGATGCGCTGCAATCGGGCATGCCTTCCCCGGAAGGGTATATTATTGAGCTTCGAACCGGTCGTTATCAGGGCCGCAAATCTTAAGGCGAGCGAATCGAAAAAATACAAGCAGCCCCGCACCGATTTTCGCGATGATGCAAAAATCCGGTGCGGGGCTGTTTCAGGCTTTTCTATTATGATTGATTGTCGGATTGCTGACCGGCGCTTGGCTGTTGCTGCTGATTGAATGCTTCGGTAACTTCCTCTTCGGAAATCCCGGTTTCAAAATCACCCGGAACCGGCATTTTGTTCAGCTCCGTACGCTGTACTTCGGCTTTAGTCGGCTGATTGCCATTGTGGTTTGTTTCGCTCATTGTGGCACCTCCTTTATCGTGGACAAATGTAGGATTCCAATGCTGGGATGAAATTATACCAAAATTACCACATGTTTCTTACCCTTACCGAATCACGACCCGGGGACATTAACGAAAAATGTACTTGGGGTAGGTTGAAACCGCTTTGATCATCATTTCAGGCGCTGTTCTTTTCGTAAGTAGCGAAGAACATTCGTAATTTCATATTGGATGCAGAATTCAAGCTCAACGGGCAGCGGTTTATCTGCTATCATAGGAGTATTCTTAGCTTTTGCAGGCGTACGTAAGGCAGTACATATGGAATGGAGTAATGAGAAGATGAGCAAGTCCTACTCGATGCACCCGCTCGGGGATGCTGCCGTTCTTGTCCAGTTAGGCGATGGGATCACCGATGCGGTCCATCAGCGGGTCGTTGACTTTACGCAGCGGGTGGAACGGAATCCTTTTCGGGGGTTTATAGAGTGCGTGCCTTCCTTTACCACCTTAAGCATTTATTACGACCCCTTGACGGTTCAGAAACCGGATGATTCGAGTTCCACATTCGACTATGTGTGCTCCTTGCTGCAAGAACGATTTAAAGCGGATGAAGAAAATGGGAAGCAACGTTCCATCCAGGAGGTAGTGGATATTCCAGTCTGTTATGGCGGTGATTATGGACCGGATCTGGAGATCGTGGCGGAGCATAACGGAATAACGGCCGATGAGGTCATCCGTCTGCATTCGGGGCAGGATTACTTGGTTTATGTGATCGGGTTCGCGCCCGGTTTTCCTTATATCGGCGGTGTTCCAGAGCGTATTGCCGCTCCCCGAAAACAGACGCCCAGACCGCGTATCCCGGCTGGCTCTGTTGGGATCGCGGGCACGCAAACGGGCATTTACCCGATCGAAACGCCGGGAGGCTGGCAAATTATCGGCCGTACCCCGCTCGCCCTGTTCAGACCAGACCGGCAGCCTCCGACTTTGCTGCAGTGCGGGCAGTACATTCGTTTTCGGCCGATTGACCGGCGGAATATGATCGACTAAGGGAAGTGATGCTATGCGATTAACCGTCTTGAAGCCGGGGCTGCTGGTTACCGTTCAAGATCTTGGAAGGTTTGGCTATGGCAAGTACGGAGTCATTACGTCCGGTGCTATGGACAAGGAGTCCCATCGTGTCGCCAACTGGCTCGTAGGCAATCCGGACGAAGCGGCTGCGCTCGAAATCACGTGGTCCGGATTCTCGCTGCGGATGGAGGAGGACGGATGGATTGCCGTTACGGGCGGGGATTTGTCGCCGCGGATCGAGGATACGCCTGTACCGATGTGGCGACCGGTTTATGTCCGGAGGGATAGTGTCCTCACGTTTCAACAAGTCCGTTTCGGATGCCGCGCATATCTCGCCGTGTCGGGAGGGCTTAACGTCCCGAAGGTTATGGACAGCCGCAGCACCTATTTGCGGGCCGGCATCGGCGGATGGGAGGGACGACCGCTTCATGCAGGCGACCGTTTGTCCACATACCCGTCACGGCTTTCGAACCGATCGGTTGACCGTTCTACAATAACAGGCGCATTCTATGCGCCGCGATGGTTTGCGCTGCCGGGGAAGATTCCGGCAACCGGGCAGGAGGTAACTGTCCGGGCCATGCCGGGGCGCCAATATGAGGATTTTGACGAAGTCAGCCGGCATGGCTTCTTCCATCAACCGTTCCGGATCCGTCCCGAATCCGACCGGATGGGGTACCGATTGAAAGGCCCCGATCTGCGGCTGACTAAGGCTAAGGAATATGTGTCGGAAGCCGTTGCTTTGGGCACGATTCAGGTGCCTGCAGACGGCCAGCCGATTATCCTCATGGCGGACCGGCAGACGCTCGGAGGCTATCCGAAAATCGCGCAGATCGCTTCGGTCGATATCCCGCTGGTCGCGCAGCTCCAGCCAGGAGGAACCTTGCGCTTCAGGGAGATTACGCTCCGTGAGGCAGAACGTCTCCGGGACGAACGGGAGCGCGAGCTAGCCATCGTCCGTGAGATGATCAAGCGAAAAATAGAGGGAGTGGTTCCATGATCCAAGTGGATCTTAACTGCGATATGGGAGAAAGCTTCGGCACCTACCGGCTTGGATCGGATAGCGAGCTGCTGAAATGCATCACCTCGGCCAATATCGCCTGCGGATTTCATGCCGGCGATCCTTCGGTCATGCGTCTTACCGTACGCCAAGCGATCGCGCACGGAACGTCGATCGGTGCGCATCCGGGCCTGCCAGATCTGGTCGGCTTCGGAAGAAGAAGAATGGACATTACGCCGGATGAGGCATACGATATGGTTTCGTATCAGATGGGGGCCTTGATGGCTATCACGCTTCAAGAGGGTGGAAAGCTTCATCATGTGAAGCCCCATGGTGCCTTGTATAATATGGCGGCTGTTTCACGCCCCCTGGCCGAGGCTATAGCTTGCGCCGTCCATCGAATCGATCCGGGGCTAATCCTATACGGGCTCGCCGGCAGCGAGCTGGTGGATGCCGGCAAGCGGACGGGGCTTCGAACGGCAAGCGAAGTATTTGCCGACCGCACCTATCAGGATGACGGAACATTGACGCCGCGGAGCCTTCCCGGCGCCCTCATTACGGATGAGGAGCAATCGGTCCGGCAAGTCCTCCGGATGGTCAAGGAGGGCGTGGTCATGTCGCAGTCCGGCAAGATCATTCCGATCGTCGCCGATACGATATGCATTCACGGCGACAGTCCGCATGCGCCGGTATTCGCACGTACCCTGCGTACCCGGCTTGAATCGGAAGGGGTGCGAGTGCAGTCGATCCTTTAAATAAGGCTTCCAACACCTCAATACAGGTATACCGTAGATCATACGCCATTCAATCATGAAGAACTCGTGAGATAATATACATTATGGATTACAGGAGTATATGACCAATGAAAAAAATACTGATTTCAGGCTTCGAGCCCTTTGGCGGAAGCGCCATTAACCCGACGGAAAGATTGATTAACGATATCAAAAACGAAAGTTTCGCGGATGCGGAAATCCGAACGGTCCTGCTGCCGGTTCATTATGACGAGTGCGCCGAGCTCCTGCTGAAGGAGGTCCGTACATTTGAACCGGACGCAGTTATCGCTTGCGGGGTGGCGGGAGGAAGAACCGCGGTTACCCCTGAACGGATCGCGATAAATACCAAGGATGTGCCGCCCGAATCCGTGATCGCGGACAACCGGGGGGCGAGGCCGCAGGATGAGCCGATCGATCCGGAGGGCCCGGACGGTCTGTTCGCGACCCTTCCGATCCGTGCAATGGTGAATCGGATGAAGGAAGCTGGAATTCCGGCAGCCGTATCCAATACGGCAGGCACTTATATTTGTAATAACACCATGTATGCGGTGCTGAACGAGATCCGGAAGCGGCAGCTGCCAATCCTCGCCGGCTTCGTTCATTTTCCGGCATCGACGGAGATGGCCTTGGAGAAGCCGGGGCTGCCGACGCTGTCCCATGATACGATGCTTCGAGCGCTTAAAGTCATTGTTCGAACGACGATCGATGAGCTGACGGAATAACCGTAAGCTTTTCTGAACCGGCTTGGGTTGTTGTCTTGGGGGATGGAAATGGATGCATTAAATTTGCCTGGTGTGTAAAATTAATTAAAGCGGAGGCTATAAACTTATGATTTACCGAAGAAAAAAGTACATGGTTGACGCAAGTATCGCAGTGGCGTTTAATGAGCATTTTAACAGCACTCTATTAACGACGCAATTAAAGTATGGTGCAAGATTAGTTGGAAGATGGATGGCCCCGAATAAGGAAGGAAATGTGGAGATTTTTGCTATATGGCAATATGACAGTCTCGAAGCTTACGAAGAAATAGAGAATAATGTTAGAAGTGATAACGAGCACGTTGAACGTGTACAGAAGTGGTTTGAAAAAATGGGAGGCAGAGAGAATCTAAAAAAGGCGTTTTATTTCATTGACGAAGATTTTATCGAATCAACGGTTCCAGTCGAAAATACAATCCTTTCAGCAAAATAAAGAGATTGCTCAGCTCATAAAAACTGTATTAGTCAATAAAGGACCATCCTTTAATCGGCATTTTTTGATGGTCCTTTTTTACGTTCAAACTTAATTCGAAGGCTCCCGGATCATCGGCTTAGGAAGTTTACAATGAATGAAAGTTTGTTTGGTTAAGATGGAAGGAGGGGATGCTGCGCTCGTACTACCCTGCCGGTTAACTTAATGCGTCTTCAATAACAGGGATGCAAGGAGAGAGGAAAGGATCGCGCTGCTCCTTCAGCTGCCCGCGCGCAAGCACCAACACCCGAAATTCGTTGTCCTCACCTTCCTGATTCTCGTCATCCCTGGAATACAGCAGTCCGTATGATCCAGGGGCAATCTCCCCGATATAACGGTACAACGACAAGATTTCATCGGCTTCTGGACCTTTCTCCTTCGTAAACCCTCCAACATGCAGATAGTAACATCCGCATGCGGCATTGAGAGACAGCAGGCCGCTTCCCCAAGCATATTCCGTAATCTTTAATTGTATTTTCGGAATGATCGCTTCCAGTTGTTCCTGCTCGGCTTTCGAAGCTGTCACTTGAATGGTAATCCAGCCATGAAATTCATACATTGCTTCTCACCTCGCATCGTTTTCCTATATATTTACACCCACCTTCTTAATGTCGAAACATATTTCTCGCGGTACGCATGAGGGAAAGCAGATCGGCTCAAATAGGCAGGAAGGATACAAATCCTACAGGAATAGAAAAGGCTCCTTCGAAGGTCCGGTAACGTGATCCGGTTATTCGAGGAGCCTTGTTCAATGCTCTAGGTGCGGGCATTGCCCGATCAAGCACTTGTCCTAATGAAGCGTAATAGCCCTATGGGGCGTTATTTCAACCTTACGATAAGGGCGTTGCTGATCTGACGGCCGGGTGCGGTAAGATAAGAGCCGTTGTAATACAGCCCGCTGGATGCGCCGCCATCCAGATTCATCGCCTGGTAG
Source organism: Paenibacillus lactis (assembly GCF_017873605.1). Lineage (GTDB taxonomy): Bacteria > Bacillota > Bacilli > Paenibacillales > Paenibacillaceae > Paenibacillus_AQ > Paenibacillus_AQ lactis. The sequence goes on along the minus strand of NZ_JAGGKI010000011.1, from coordinate 171,754 downwards.
GCTCCGGCCTGCCTCATGATTTCCGCCAATTGGGGAATGGTTGCCCCTCCTGTTGTCAGCAAAATAAGCTTATGATCCTTCGTGATCCCAAGTGCGCTTCGTGCGCCTCCACCCGTTAGAATCTTCGGATCTTTAAAGCCTTCCTTCTTGACGTTCAGCGAAACTTTGCCGTCCTTCACCAGACGGGGGCCAGCTTGAAGAGCCCCTTTCATTTGTCCTTGCTCATATTCCGATTTGAAGTCCAGACCCGGAATCATCTGGGTCAGATTATTACGGTCGTAGGTAAAGATCGTCCGGTTATCGCCTGGGGCCTTGTGCAGAATGGCGCCGTTATGTACGAGATAGCCGTAAGGCGCTTTATAAGCACCGGCGGTATAGGCATCGAAGTAGGTTCCGTTGATGGCGGCAACCGCTTGATTCCGTTTCGCAAGGCTGCGCAAATCCTCGACTTTGCCGGGTTTATTGCCGGCAAGGGCCACGCCAAGCTCCACCTTCGGATGCAGAAGGGAGACGGTTACCACCTGGGCGCTGAAGCTTCGGGAACCAACCTTGAATGTTTTCTTCGCCGAAGTGACCGGCTTCAATGTATTCGAAACGAGCTTGCCCGACATCACCGGCAGTGTATTCGAAGCAGATGTTGCTCCGTCTTTGATCTGCAAGGCTGTACGGTTAGGCTCCCACTTCAACGCAAGGCCTAATTGCTGAGCGGTAAACTGAAGCGGTACATATGTGATGCCGTTCTCGGAGAACGGGGCTGCCTTGATCTGCGTTTTTTTGCCGTCAATGTACGCGGTCCTGCTCCCCAAGTAAAGGGTAAGCTGCTTATTGTCTTTTGTTATGCGAAGCTTCTTTTCGGCAGCTGTGTAGGACACTTGAATGCCCTCAAAGGTCTTAAGGAGGGACACTGGGATAAAGGACTGGTTGTTCTTGTCAACATAGGCAAGCATTTTCGGAGCGGAAGCCGCGTTCAATGGGGTCACCACCATAAGCATGGCGAGGATGACGAGTAAGAGGATTCTTTTCATGGTTCTTTCTAAACTCCTTTTCTCTATGTCTGTTTCGGTTGGCTTGAGCTCAACTCGGCTGCATGTGTGCCAATACTATATCGGCTTACCGGGATGAAACCATTAGGACCATAAACGGGTTCCTTCGCCCGATTTGTAAAAAATGGCCAATAAAATGTTGACACGGAACCACATCTCTTGTATGGTTAATTACATGAGTAACTAACCGAAGATGTAATGAAGTCTGAACACGAAAGCGGTGAGGTAATGGCGTTTCAAATTGATGACAGCAGACCGATATTCATGCAAATTGCGGACAAAATTGAAGATGACATCATAGAGGAACGATTGCCTGAGGAGACGCAGGTTCCATCTACGAATCAGTTTGCGGCCTTTTACCAGATCAATCCGGCCACAGCGGCCAAGGGCGTCAATCTGCTGGTCGATCAAGGGATTTTGTATAAGAAACGGGGGATTGGCATGTTTGTAGCAGCGGGAGCACGTGAACAGCTCATCGAGAAGCGCAAGACGGAGTTTTATGAGCAGTACGTTGTGGCTATGGTGAAGGAAGCCGAGAAGCTTGGGATTACGAAAGATCAATTATCGGAAATGATCCGCAGAGGGGAGCAAGACTGATGAGCCAAACCGTCATCGAAGTCAACAATTTGAGCAAGGTATACAAGGATTTTACGGCCGTCGATAATGTCAGCTTTAGGATCGAGGCGAATAAGATTTACGGATTGCTGGGGAGAAACGGCGCCGGGAAAACAACCATCATGCAGATGATTACGGCACAGCAGTTCTCAACCAAAGGGGAGATCCGCGTATTTGGCGAGCATCCTTATGAAAATAACAAGGTGATTCAGCAGATATGCTTTATCAGGGAGAGTCAGAAATATCCGGATTTAGTTACCGTCCGGGATGTCATGGGGATTGCCTCCGACGTATACCCGAACTGGGACGCGGAATACGCCAAAGCGCTGATCGAAATTTTCCGTCTGCCGATGAAGCGCCTTGTGAAGAGATTGTCGCGCGGCATGCTGTCAGCGGTCGGGATCATCGTAGGACTCGCCAGCCGAGCGCCCATTACGGTGTTCGACGAGCCTTATCTTGGCCTCGACGCCGTTGCAAGAGAGCTTTTCTATGATCAGCTGATCGAAGATTACACCAGCCATCCGCGTACCATTATTCTGTCCACACATTTGATAGATGAAGTCAGCAGGCTGCTGGAGCATATCATTCTTATCGATGAAGGAAAAATATTGCTGGATTCGGATACCGATGAACTCCGCGGACGGACCTGCAATGTGATCGGGCATCAATCTGCGGTTGAATCCTTTATTCAAGGCAGAAAAGTCATTCATACGGAATCGCTCGGATCAATGGTTTCGGCTACGGTGATGGGCAAGACCGAAGCAGAGGTGAAGCAAGAAGCAGCACAAGCAGGACTGGAAACGGTACCCGTATCCTTGCAGCAATTAATCGTTCATTTAACGAGAAACGGAAAGGTGGCGAGCCGCTAATGAGAGGGATATCCAGCGTTATTAACATTCATTTAAGACATAAACTTACGTGGTTTTATTTGCCTTGGATGATCATGGCCTTCAGTTTCTTGGTCAATTTGCTGATCGGTGTATTGATTAATGGAGAGACGTTGTATACGGGCGGTTTGGGTACCATCTATATATTCATGTTCGTTACCTCATTGACCACAGCGATTCAGTTGTTCCCCTTCACCACGGGGTTTAGCATACGCAGAACGGACTTTTTCATAGGGACCCTTACCTTTATAACCTTGATCAGTATCTTCAACTCGGCACTTCTTGTGGTTCTATCCCATATTGAAGTATGGACCGGGGCATGGGGAGATCATATGCGCTTCTTCAATTTACCGTATCTGAATGATGGATCATGGCTTATCCAATTCGTTGTGAATGTCATCTTAATGTTATGGTTTTCCATGTTGGGGCTGGGCATCGGAGCGTTTTTCTTAAGATTCAGAGGGATCCGAACGTTTATCATGCTTGCAGCCGTTACGATCATCATCTCGGGTCTCAGCTTGATTGCGATGCGATACGAATGGTGGGGGCCGATCTTTAAATGGTTTGCTAGTCATTCTGCTCTCGACTTGACGCTATGGATGATTCCGATTGTGCTTATCCTTGCACTGTGCTCTCGCCAGTGTCTGCGCAGATCAACGGTGTAATTGCCAGAAGATGCAACAGGGAGGTGCACCAAGATCATTGGATCTTGGGGGTGCCTCTCTTTTTTTTGTGTGAAAAAGCGTTCTTCGTACAAATGACCTGCCTTGGTTCGTCGTCCGGGCTTCGGGTTATAGCAGCGTACAGCATCCATCATTACGCCGCTCACAGAGTGAGGCAGGGCTGCCTGCGGCAAATGAAAAGACGCCCGATCACTCGGACGTCTTTTGCTTGCGCTTTGCTTTGTGCAGTTCTTTTGCTCCCGCAAGCGTTGTTCCCGGTGGAAACGAGAGGAGCGGGTGCTTGGACGCGCCGATGTGCTGGGAGGTGTAGATGCCGGAGTGCCCGGAGAACAAGTAGCTTATGACGCAGGCCAAGAGCATATACACGGCGCCTTCTCCTCCAAACAGCTCGATTCCCATGATAAAACAAGCAATCGGGGTGTTGGTTGCCCCGCAGAATACAGCAATAAAACCTAATGCGGCCAGGAAAGGGGCGTACAATCCGAGCCATCCCGATAACGCATTGCCCAGCGTTGCCCCAATGGCAAACAGCGGCGTTACCTCGCCACCCTGAAACCCTGCTCCAAGCGTCAGCGAGGTAAAGAGGATTTTACCAAGAAAGGCGAATGGCGAAACTTCCCCAGCGAAGGATTCTTCGATCAGGGGGAGGCCAAGTCCCAAGTAATCGCGTGTGCCAAGCAGATAAACCAGCCCAATGAGGATGACGCCTCCCATTGCGCTTTTGACCATAGGATTGCGGAAAACGTGGCTGTACCATTTTTTCAGAGCATGGGTAAGCTCGCTGAATAGCCGGCTTACGAGTCCGAAGAGGATCGAAGCTGCAACGACTTTCATCAGGACGATAAAGCTCAGAGGGGGAATCTCCCCGATCAGATAATGCGCATGGCCGACACCCCAGAGGGAAGTGGCGGTTAAGTTGCCGACCAGGCTGGCGATGAAGGCAGGAATTAACGCCTGGTGCGAGATGAGGCCAATGGCTAGGACTTCGAGACCAAACAGCGTTCCGGCGAGCGGTGTGCCGAAGATGGAGCCGAAGCCGCCGCTAATTCCGCAGATAAGCAGGATCTTTCGATCAAGCGATGTCACGCGAATGAGCTTGCCGAACCACTCCGATAAGCTTCCCCCCATTTGGACGGCTGTGCCTTCACGTCCGGCGGAGCCTCCGAACAGATGCGTAACCAGCGTCCCGAAGAGGACCAGCGGCGCCATCCGCAGCGGGATGGATTCTGTGCCGCCATGGATCTGTTCCAGGATAAGATTATTTCCCTTCGCACTGCTCTTGCCGAACCTTTCGTAGAGGAAGCTGACCACAACGCCTCCCAGGGGAAGGAGGAACAGCAGCCAAGGGTTTCCTATTCGAAGGTTCGTTACATAGTCAAGGCTATAAAGAAAGAAGGCAGAGGCACTGCCTGTCATCATGCCGACGATGCTGCCAAGCACGATCCATTTGATCAAATAACCTGTCAGCAGGGCGTATGGCGGCCAATTCTCGTTAGGTTCAACCCATTTCTTCATCAAATCCGTTCACCCGTTTCTGTTTATTCGCCGCTAACCCCTGGATACACAAAACAGACTCCTACCAGGAAAGCGACCTCTGGTAGGAGTCATTAGCCTCGAAAAGCGGTTATGGCGAACTCCATCGCCTCATTCAATTTGCATTCATTGTAATGGAACAGAGGTTTGCGTGTCAATAGGACAACCCGCTATGAAGCAGGTATACGATACTTGAGATTACTCAGCATGGTTTGGAGCATCGATGGATTGGGGCATGGATTTTTTTCAGGAGGAGAAATTCAACATGTCCATGGACGAAGAATATGCCATATTTTATCATTGTAAATGATAATGAGAATCAATATCACAGGATCGAGGAGAGAATGATGTCATCAAACACGTCCAAGCCAAGACTTTCAGATGCTGAGATTCATGTCCACGTCAAAGGGCGTCCATGGGCTGCGACCCTGATTATCACGGGAGGCGCGGCTGCACTGATGCTTGGCATAGCGTTATCCATATCGCTTGGAGCGGCCGAGATTGATCTGCGAAGTGTATGGGAAGCTGTGTTCTTCTTTGATCCCAGCTTGACGGAGCATCAGATTATCCAGGAGCTGCGCATGCCGAGAGTTCTCGGCGGGGCCATGGTGGGCGCTTGTTTCGCCGTATCGGGAGCCATTATGCAAGGGATGACCCGGAATCCGCTCGCCGATTCGGGCCTGCTTGGATTAAATGCGGGGGCGGGGTTCGTGATCGCGATTTGCTTTGCGTTTTTTCCGGGGCTGCCGTATATGTATCTGATTCTGCTCTCATTCGTTGGGGCTGCCTTGGGTGCGATGCTCGTGTATGGAGTCAGTTCCATGTCCAAAGGAGGGCTGACACCGGTTCGGCTCGTTCTGGCCGGTGCTGCGCTTAGCGCGCTCTTAAGTGCTCTTAGCGAAGGCATCGCATTGTATTTTCGGGTCGGGCAGGATATGGCGTTTTGGTATGCCGGCGGTACGGCAGGGATTCAGTGGAATCATCTGAAGATCATGCTGCCTTGGATAGCCGCTGCTATATTGGGTGCGATTGCCTTATCGCGCTCAATTACGATGCTTAGCCTTGGGGATGATGTAGCACGTGGACTGGGTCAGCGAACGGGGCTCGTCAAGCTGGGCGGGACGGCGATCGTGTTAGTGCTGGCAGGGGCCGCCGTCTCGGTTGTCGGCGCGGTGGGCTTTGTCGGTCTCTTGATTCCGCATGTCACGCGCAAGCTGGTCGGCGTGGATTACCGGCTCATCATTCCCTGCTCGGCCGTGCTGGGAAGCCTGCTGGTCGTCATTGCCGATCTCGCCGCCAGAATGGTGAACCCTCCTTATGAAACGCCAGTGGGCGCGGTCATTGCCTTGATTGGGGTCCCTTTCTTCCTCTATCTGGCACGCAAAGAAAGGAGGGAGCTGTAGATGGAAGCCGTCACAAATGCCATCCAAACGCGAAAAAGCAGGAGACGGAACATCATCACCTTGTCTGTTCTGGGTGCATTGATTGTCCTGGTGTTTCTAATCAGCATGAACACCGGCGTGATTCGGCTATCCCCCGTCGAGGTCGTAACGACATTGTTTGGCGGCGGAACCGATAAGCAGAATTTGGTGCTGTTTGATTTCCGGTTGCCTCGCATCGTCATTTCACTGCTTATTGGCGCGGGTTTAGCGGTATCCGGCTGCGTGATGCAGGGAATATCCCGCAACGCGCTTGCCGATCCGGGTATCCTGGGGATCAATGCGGGAGCCGGGTTGATGGTCATGCTGTTCATCTCATTTTTCCCGAACACGACAGCGGCTCCGATTTATCTGCTGCCGGTTTTAGCTTTGATTGGAGCCGGCTTGACCGCGGCCTTGATCTGCGTGCTTGCTTATAAGAAGAACCAGGGCTTTAAGCCGACAGGCCTTCTGTTGACGGGAATTGCCGTCGCAGCCGGCATAAGCGCGGCAATGATCGTGCTTACACTGCGATTGAGTCCGGAGAAATACCAGTTTGTTGCCGTCTGGCTTGCGGGCAGTATCTGGGGGTCGAGCTGGAAGTTCGTGCTGGCCTTGCTCCCATGGATCCTTGTGCTTCTGCCCTTCGTGATGTACAAAGCGCAGGTGATGAACGTTCTTAATCTTGGAGAATCGATGGCGACCGGACTGGGTGCATCCGTAACGAGGGAGCAATTGAAGCTGCTGGCAGCGGCGGTCGGCTTGGCGGCCTCCTGCGTCGCGGTGAGCGGAGGGATTGGGTTCGTCGGGCTTATTGCACCCCACCTGGGCAGACGCTTGGTCGGTGCGAAGCATCAAATGCTGCTGCCGGTAACAGCGATGATCGGTGCATTGCTGGTCATCACAGCCGACACGCTGAGCCGCTCGATCCTTCAACCGTCTGAGATCCCGACAGGGATCGTGGTTGCGGTGATCGGTGCGCCATATTTCCTGTACCTGTTATCCAGGACGAGAGCTTAGCAGCCCAGATGCAAGGGATCTTTAGGAGTTCTTGTGAAGGGAGAGGGTCCTGCCACGAGGATCTGATCGCATCGCATGGAATATACAGCCGATTGCATCGAGCTCAATTCGGTGCATGCCCCAGCCATACACTACTAAATCAGGAGGAGACAAATATGCTCACATCGAAGTATCGGGTCATACTCACAATGCTCATCATATGTTTGATTTCCGGATGCGGCGGGAAGGGAAATCCGACCGGCAACGCGGGTACTACGGGGGAAACAGCCGCAAGCGCGGATAAGCCCCAGACCGAAGTCTCGGCGCAGCCTGCGACTAGAAAGGTGGATACCATACACGGGGAAATCAAATATCCGGCAGAACCGAAGCGAATTGTTGTCGATGCCTATCTGCCAACCCTGCTGCTGCTCGGAGAGAAGCCGGTAGGCGCGACAGCGAAGGATCTGGAGAATGTCCATATCCAAGACATGATCGATGGTATCGAGAGTACCGGCGAAAACGCAACGGAAAAAATCCTGGAACTGAACCCCGACCTGATCATCAGCGCCAATTCCGATCCGGAGGTGTTCGAGAAGCTGTCCAAAATTGCGCCCACAATCATTCTTCCTTATGAAACCTATCGAAGCGTGCACGAAGAAGTGGAGGGGCTGGGTGCAATCCTTGGCAAGGAAGAAGAGGCGAAGGAATGGCTGGCTGAGTTTGACGAGAAAATAGAAGCGCTGCGCGCGAAGGTGGACGGCGTGGTGGAGGAAGGAGAAACCTTTTCGATCTTCGGCGCTTTCGGCAAGACCTTCTACCTTTATGGCGACGGCATTTATCGCGGAGGATTGGCGATTTACAAGGAGCTCAAGCTTACCCCTCCGGAACGAATCCAACAAGAACTGATTGCCACTGGTGAGACCTACAAAGAAGTGTCCATGGAGGTTCTGAAAGATTATGCAGGAGATTATATCTTTTTTGACGAGTCCAATGGTGCCGAGATGGATAAGAGCAATAGGGTATGGACTTCGATCGAAGCCGTAAGTCAGGGGCGCGTGTTTTACCTGGATGCCAAACGATTCTGGCCGTATGATCCGATTGCCGTATTGGCCCAGGCCGAGGAAGTGACGAATATGATCGTCAGCCAAAAAGAGAAGGAGAACGCGAAATAATCGATCGTTCACGAGTGGCAAGAGCAGATTCGCATCGAATTAGCCATGACCTATGTGCTATAAAGCTTCAGCCGCAATGTGGCAGGCCCTGTATAACAGCGTCTGCCATGTTTTTGTTTTCATAGAGACATCGATTCATGATGATAGGGAGCTTAAAACGTTAGAGATCATCTTACACCATGAAATTGATCCTCCAGAGCTATTGATAATAATTAACATATAAAGTAAATTTTGAATATAGAATCTACTTCCTATATATGTAAATAAAACAATAAACAGCAATTAAAAGGTTTGTTTGGATGTAGAATATTTCATGAGATTTTCGTATCTTTGCAAAGGAGGTGATGCTGTTTTATGCAAGGCAGTCTGTAAAGCTTAACGATCCATTATTGAGGAGGGATTAATGATGAGAGCGGGTTTATGCAGAATTCCGGACAAATCGAGAGTGATGCTATTGCCTTTAATGGTCGTCGTGTCTATGATCATGAGCTTTTTCCCCCTTGAGGTTTCTGCAGCAGATCGGGGTTCCTGGGCAGCCTATGTGTCTTATGCCGTAAACGACAACGTGACGTACGATGGGAAATCGTATAAAGCTATTCAATCTCATACTTCACTACCCGGATGGGAACCGCCCAATGTTCCTGCATTATGGCAGCATGTTCAAGGTGGCGGAGGTAATGATACTGCAGCTCCGACAGCACCTGCGAATGTAACTGTAAGTTCAGTCACCTCTTCAAGCGTTACTTTATCCTGGCAAGCCTCTACGGACAATGTTGGCGTGACAGGATATGATGTCTACCAGGGCACAGCCCTTGCGGCTTCGGTTACCGGTACGAGCGCGACCATAGCGGGTCTTTCACCGAACACGACCTATTCATTTAAGGTCATAGCTAAGGATGCTGCCGGGAATCTTTCACCTGCCAGTGCGAGTGTGACTGCAACAACGGCAGAAGAGACAGGCGGAGGTCCCCAGCCGACCAAGCATATATTGACAGGGTACTGGCAGAATTTTGTCAATGGTGCCAGCAAATTGAAGGTGAGAGATATACCGGATCAATATGACATCATTGTGTTAGCGTTTGCTGAGATGGACCCTGTTAACCCTGGCGGTGTCGTTTTCAATGTAGATTCTGCGCTATCCGCAGCTCTGGGCGGGTATACCAATGCCGAGCTGATCGCGGATATTCAAACTAAACGAGCTCAAGGCAAGAAGGTCATCATATCCATTGGAGGGGAATTAGGGAACATTGATTTGAATACTGCCTCGCCGAATATAACGAACTTTGTGAACAGCATGTACGGGATCATCACGCAATTTGGACTTGATGGGATAGACATTGACCTGGAGCATGGCATGAATGTGCCTAACTTAACCACCGCGATTCGCCAACTGAAGCAAAAAGCAGGAAATGATTTTATTCTGACAATGGCTCCTCAAACGATAGACATGCAGAGTCCAAACACCTCCTATATGCAGCTTTATAACAATCTGAAGGATATCACAACCGTAATGAACGTCCAGTACTATAACTCTGGATGCATGTTAGGTCGTGACGGTAAATGCTACTCCCAGGGCACGGTTGATTTCCTTACGGCGCTGTCGGACTTAACGCTGCAGTGGGTATCACCTTCCCAATTGGGACTTGGAGTACCTGCTGCCTCTTCAGCAGCCGGAGGCGGATATGTTTCTCCAACGGTCGTGAATAATGCCCTGAATTGTCTAGCAACTGGAAACAACTGTGGAAGTTATAAGCCTGTGGCTAAATACCCTGATGTACGGGGAGCAATGACGTGGTCCATTAACTGGGATGCGACTACGAATTACGCTCTTGCTAAAACGGTGAGACCATTCTTAGACACACTGCCTTAATGTTCATGATATCGTGTAACTTTAGTAGATAGTTATCATAAAATAGAGAAACCTCTCTTTGATATGTGGTGAATCCACCCATCATTATCATAGAGAGGTTTTGTTTTATTTTAGATGGTCGAAAGGATCTGTCCTTGGATACCCATGTTGGAACCATATCCCGCACTCTATTAGGTTTTATCTCTTTGATAAGTTAAGGTGTATCCGATTCGGTCAGGCCGAAATCTAATGGGGACAAATCTTTTTCAAAGACCTAAATATAATGGGACTGTCACTCTGCTAGGTCATGTCTTACGACTTCAATCGCCATTGCTTGCAGTGGGCTGCTAAGTAAAATATGGGGGGCTGTGACGGTAACTCTCTCACCAATTTCTAAATCTTCGTATAAATCGGCATCTGTTATATGATAGTAAATCACATCATTTGGGTCATCATTATTTAAATAGTCTGATAACGAATGGTTGGAGGCATCATTCCTTGAGATATTCTGAACCACCACGATCATGGGAGTTTTATCTTGGTTGATTTGCTTATCAAAAATAAAATCACCGGTCTCCATCTTGGCTTGATTGCAACCAGCCATAAAACTGCTAAGAAGCAATAGGGCAATAGCTGAATGTATTTTTCTCACTATAATTATTCTTCTCCTCATGTAATATTCCATGGGCTCTTCGTATGCTTCATGTTATTTTAAATGATACCATATTTTGTAAGGGATGATTATAGTGATTTCAGCGATTACCCAAATAGATTCAGGTCGTACGTGCATCCGATGTGGCAGGCTCGTCCACGGCTTTCAGTTTATCGTTCAGAATGCTGTCCTCAAGCACGCTGAACTTATCCCCGTATACCTTCGTTATATGCTTCTCTCCCCACGCGCAGAGCATATCCAGAATGCCGGTCAAGCTCTTGCCGTAATCACTCAGCTCATACTCCACTTTGGGCGGGACTTGATTATGAATAATGCGATTGATTACGCCATCGTCCTCCAGCTCCCGCAGCTGCTGTGTCAGCATTTTTTGCGTGATATTCGGCATGAGGCGCTTCAGCTCGCTGGTTCGTTTACGGCCATGGGTCAGGTGGCAAAGGATTACGCATTTCCACTTGCCTCCGATCACTTCCAATGTCGCTTCGACGGCAATATTGTATTTCTTCGCTTGCATATTCATCCTCCTATTGGATAGGCACTGAAAAGTAACTAGGGTACTGCGAAGTGCCTACATTACAAAAAAGTACGTTCTTCACATAAAATTCGATATGGATCATAATAGCATTTGCCAGCTGGATTACACCATACTCAATTTTTTTACAATATACAAGCAAGCGAATTGGATAGGGGGAATTTCAACACCATGATCATAGATAAAAAAAGAAGTTTCTTTGCGCTGCTGGCGCTTGCCGTCAGTGCCTTTGCGATCGGAACAACGGAGTTCATCAGCGTAGGGCTGCTGCCGTTGATCTCGGAGGATATGAATATATCCGTTACGACCGCCGGATTAACCGTATCGATGTACGCCTTGGGCGTCACCTTCGGTGCGCCCATCCTAACGTCGCTTACCTCGAGGATGTCCAGGAAGACCCTGCTGCTATGGATCATGATCATTTTTATTATCGGAAACAGCTTGGCGGCTGGCGCGGCTTCCATCGGCATTCTGCTTGCGGCTCGCGTGCTTTCGGCCTTTTCCCATGGGGTATTTATGTCGATCGGTTCGGTCATCGCCGCCAGCGTGGTGCCAGAGAACCGCAGAGCCTCCGCGATCTCCATTATGTTTACAGGACTTACCGTCGCTACGGTGACCGGTGTTCCGATCGGAACGTTTATCGGTCAGCAGTGGGGCTGGAGACTGGCTTTTGTCGCCATTGCTCTGGTCGGTGTCGCTGCTTTCATCGCGAACAGCATTCTGATCCCGTCGGACATGCCGAAAGGAGAGCGGACCTCATTCCGCGATCAGGCTAAGCTGCTGACCAATCGCCGTTTGCTGCTGATGCTCCTGATTACCGCGCTCGGTTACGGCGGCACCTTTGTTGTCTTTACTTATTTATCCCCACTGCTTCAGGATATAACAGGCTTCAAGGAAAATACGGTAGCCGTCATTCTGCTCGTTTACGGGATTGCCATAGCGCTAGGTAATATCATCGGCGGGAAAGCAGCAAATCGCAGTCCGCTCAAAGCACTGCTCTATATGTTCAGCGTTCAAGCGGTGGTGCTGTTCTCGCTTACGTTTACCGCGCCGTTTAAAGTTGCCGGATTCATTACGATTATTCTCATGGGATTTCTGGCTTTCATGAATGTTCCGGGGCTGCAGGTTTATGTTGTTGAGCTGGCTGAGCGGTTTGCGCCAAGCGCTGTGAATATGGCCTCGGCACTGAACATTGCGGCATTCAATGCAGGCATCGCCATCGGCTCCTTTTTGGGCGGCTTGATTACGAAATCGATGGGCTTGATTCACACGGCTTGGATTGGAGCGTTGATGGTATTCGCGGCGGTCGCGCTTACGGGATTGAGCTTGAAGCTGGCAAGAAAGGATTCGGAGAATCCGGATCGTCCATATACGAAAGCGGCTTGAATGGAAAATTTAGGATGAAGGGAGGTGATGTTTAAGCGTTTCATCGGAAATACTGCAACTAGGCTCCATTTCTTCACAAACATAAAACTTTCGGAGGTTCATCAACATGACAGCAAAACACTTACAAGATACAACCACTTTATATAATGGCGTCAGCATGCCTTGGTTTGGACTTGGCGTATTTAAAGTAGAGGAAGGACCGGAGCTGGTAAACGCCGTCCGCACGGCAATTCGGCATGGCTATCGCTCCATAGATACGGCCGCCATATACGGAAATGAAGAAGGGGTCGGACAGGGCATCCGCGAGGGCTTGGAAGCTGCCGGGATCAAGCGGGAGGATCTGTTTGTCACATCCAAAGTATGGAATGCCGATCTGGGGTATGAGTCCACCTTGAAGGCTTACGAGGAAAGTCTCCGGAAGCTGGGTCTTGAATACTTGGATTTATACCTTATACACTGGCCGGTTGAAGGGAAATATACAGAGGCGTGGAAGGCATTAGAAATGCTGTACAAGCAAGGGCGTGTCAAAGCTATTGGCGTCAGCAACTTCCAGATCCATCACCTCGAGCAGTTAATGAAGGAAACCGAAATCAAACCGATGGTGAACCAGGTGGAATATCATCCACGACTAACGCAAAAGGAACTGCAGGCGTACTGCCAGGAGAATGGAATTCAGCTTGAGGCTTGGTCTCCATTAATGCAGGGACAGCTCCTGGATCAGGAGGATCTTCTGCGCATTGCTGAAAAGTATCAAAAATCCATCGCGCAGATCATTCTTCGTTGGGATATCCAAAACGGTGTGGTCACGATTCCGAAATCGACCAAGGAACATCGGATTATCGAGAACGCAGACATCTTTGATTTTGAATTGTCCGCCGAGGATATGCAGCGCATTGACAGCCTGAACCAAAATCACAGAGTGGGACCGGATCCGGACAATTTTGATTTCTGAGAAATTTGTGTTTACGCAAGGATAGAAGTGTAATAAATATTGCGGCTCTCCTCAATCCTCGGGCGGTACGACGGGGAATCAGGAGGGTCCATTCCTACATAATGGAAGGAGAGAGCGTTAATGAATTTGGAGCTACAAGGAAAAGTCGCTCTGGTAACAGGCTCAACGTCCGGCATTGGCAAAGCGATAGCCATGTCGCTTGCAGCGGAGGGCGCATCCGTCATTATTAATGGTAGGCATGAGGATAAGGTAAAACAGACGATCCATGACATTCATGCCGTCCATCCCGATGCCGAGCTGCGTTATGTCGTGGCGGATCTCGGAACGGAGGAGGGCTGTCACCAGGTCAGGGAAGCTGCTCCTGTCATTGACATTCTGATCAACAATATGGGGATTTTTGAGCCCGCTGAATTTTTCGATATCCCCGATTCGGAGTGGTTCAGGTTCTTCGAGACGAATATCATGAGCGGCGTCCGGTTAACCCGGCATTATTTGAAGAACATGATCATTCGGAATGAAGGTCGAATTATTTTTATCGCTAGTGAAGCAGCCATCATGCCTTCCCAAGAGATGGCACATTACAGCGCAACCAAGACGATGCAGCTGTCCCTTTCCCGGAGCTTGGCCGAGCTGACGACAGGAACCCGCGTTACGGTCAATACCGTCATGCCCGGCTCTACGCTTACGGAAGGCGTGGAGACGATGCTGAAAACCCTCTATCCCAATGAAGAGCTCACCATCGAAGAAGCGGTGCGGCGGTTTATGAAGGAGAATCGGCCGACTTCCATTATTCAGCGGCTGATTCGTCCAGAGGAGATTGCCGATTTTGTCACGTATCTCAGCAGTCCTAAATCCTCCGCGATTAACGGCTCGGCTCTCCGCATCGACGGGGGCTTGGTACGGAGCGTATTCTAAGCAACCGGATGCATCGTAGGCGCTCCGTTAGGATCGGAATTTCTGCCTGAAGGATTTGGGTTTGATGCCTGTATAGCGAATAAAACACCGTATGAAATACGGAAATGAGCCGAATCCGGATTCTTCGGCAATCCGTCCGATCGGATCGTTGGTGTGGATCAGCAATCGCTTGGCTTGTTCGATCCGATGCCGTGTCAAATATTCCAAGGGCGTGCAGCCGAACGTTTTTTTCATGCAAATGGACAGGTAGTTCTGATGAAAATGCATGGCCTCGGCTAATCGACGGTAGCTCACCGGCTCTTTGTAATGCTGTCTAAGATAGTTTGCGGTTCGTTCCGCAATGGCATAATGAGGATGGTGATGCTGGATCCCTTCCTCTTCAGTTTGGAGCAGCAGGAGCAGTTCTTGGAGAAGCTGCTGCTGCTTCCAGCGTGCCGTGGATGAAGGCGATTGCTGGAGCGTCTGCAGCTGTTCAAGGATGAGGACGGCTTGTTCTTTGGAAGGCAGCTCTCCGTATTTGGGGATATAAAAAGAGAATGTTTCGATTTGGACATAAGTCTGATCCGATTGCGATAAGGCAAACGGGGTTCGTTCCTCCGC
Organism: Paenibacillus lactis; assembly: GCF_017873605.1. Taxonomy (GTDB): domain Bacteria; phylum Bacillota; class Bacilli; order Paenibacillales; family Paenibacillaceae; genus Paenibacillus_AQ; species Paenibacillus_AQ lactis. The sequence goes on along the minus strand of NZ_JAGGKI010000011.1, from coordinate 156,500 downwards.
TTCCGTCCAAGATCCTAGCGTCTGAAAATGAAGCCAATAAAAATGCGTCTCCTCCTGGCAGGGCTGAAATGTCCGGTGTGCCGCATCCGGTCTTAAAATCAAGTAGCTGCCGGCCTTTACCCTGTAACATACACCATTATCCTCCAGAAACAACGCTCCTCGGGTGACCAGAATCAGATCAAACACTCCGATGTTAAACCGATCCGCGTGTTTGTCTCCCTCCTGATAGGTATCTTCACCACTACTAATATAATGGGGCAGCGGCGGTGCCGTGAATTGAATCATCATGTACGTCCAAGCCTCCTCCTCTTGCTAACTTCTCTCTAGGATAATCGTTAACGCCTTCCGGATACAAGAATCAAGCATGTTGCAATCGGATAAAAAGAGGTTGTTTCTGTGTATAGGGCACCGCTCGGGTGAGATGGTATAGTTCTACCAGAGTGCACTTACAAGACAGAAACAAGGAGCGTGGACGTTCATGCTGCACGAGACTGCTTTTAACAGCTTGCCACTGGGCGCGATTAAGCCGGGCGGCTGGCTGAAAGATCAGCTGGAGATCCAAGCCAGCGGGTTTACCGGATGCTTGGAAGAGCATTGGAAGGACGTCGGAGATGACAATGGATGGCTGGGCGGCCATGGAGAGAGCTGGGAGCGAGGCCCGTATTATGTCGATGGCTTGCTACCGCTCGCCTATTTGCTTGAGGACGAAGCCTTGATTGGCAAGGCCAATCGCTGGATCGAGTGGTCGCTTGCAAGCCAGCGGGAGAACGGTATGTTCGGTCCGGAGCGTATTACCTCCGTGAACCAGGATATCGATAAGGAGCAGGACTGGTGGCATTACATGATCATGCTGAAAGTGATGATGCAGCATGAAGAAGCAACAGGCGATGAACGGATCATCCCATTTCTGACAAAGTTCTTTACTTATGTCCATTCGGTTATCGAGGAACAGCCGCTGCGGGGCTGGGCCAAAGCAAGGGGAGCGGAGATGCTCCTGTGCATCGTGTGGTTAGGAGCGATATTTTTCATGATTTTCCGTTCTGGCGAAAAGTGGAAGAGTGGGATTGGACAACCCATGTCGTGAATGTAGCGATGGGCATTAAAACGCCGGGCGTATTATTTGAGTTGAATGGCAGTCCGATGGAGCGGGAAAGCGTGCACCGGGGCATCGATTCCCTGATGACGTATCACGGTCAAGCGCATGGCATGTTCTCCGGAGATGAATGGTTATCCGGCACCCATCCGAGTCAAGGCGTAGAATTATGTGCCGTCGTCGAGTATATGTTCTCGATGGAGCAGCTGACGAGAATACTCGGGGAAGGGCGCTTCGGGGACATTTTGGAAAAGGTTGCTTTTAATGCGCTGCCTGCCGCCATCTCTCCGGATTGGACCTCGCATCAGTATGATCAGCAAGTCAACCAGATCATCTGCAATGTCGCTCCGCGGGCATGGAGCAACGGACCCGACGCCAACGTGTTCGGTCTGGAGCCGAACTTTGGATGCTGCACGGCCAACATGCATCAAGGCTGGCCTAAGCTGGCCGCGCATCTGTGGATGAAGGATCAGGAGGAGGGGCTCGTTGCCGTGTCCTATGCCCCGTGCACGGTTATGACGACAGTCGGCCGCCATGACGTTGCGGCTGTGATCGAGGTAACCGGCGAATATCCGTTCAAGGACCGCATTCGAATCCACATGTCGTTAGAACGGGCGGAATCGTTCCCTTTATCGCTGCGGATCCCCGCCTGGTGCGACGATCCCGTCATAACGCTGAATGGGCGCGAATTGCCATTCCAAGTAGAGTCCGGTTATGCAAGGATCGTACAACATTGGCAGAACGGTGACCGATTGGAACTTCACTTGCCCATGGAAGTCAGGTTGGTATCCCGAAATATGTACGCCACCAGCATCGAGCGAGGGCCGCTCGTGTATGTGCTGCCCGTCAAGGAAAATTGGCAGATGATCCGGCAGCGCGACATGTTTCACGATTGGGAGCTATACCCTGCATCCCCATGGAAATACGGCCTGCTAGCCGATACGCCGTTCGAGATAATCGAACAGGACATGGTTCGCCAGCCGTTCCAAGCACAGGATGCGCCTGTCAGGGTGAAGGTTAGGGGCCAGCTGATCCGGGATTGGAAAATGGAAGGCAACAACGCCGGCAACCCTCCGCTGCATCCAGATACGGACGGACAGCCCATTACGGAATTGGAGCTGGTTCCGTATGGAAGCGCCAGGCTTCGGATTGGGGAATTTCCATTAATCGGGGAGCGGAGAAGGGCTGATAAGCGTTAAAGCAAGCCGGATTGAACCATCGAAAAAACCGCGTTGATCGCGGTTTTTTTGTTGTACAGTTGCGTTCAAGCTTAAGATAAGTGCTTACGAAGCTCAGAAACACACATAATATGGAGTTATTGGAAAAGATGATAGCGTGCCTTGGGGTTACGGTTTATCCAACGATATAATGAATGAGACCAATACCGAAGCAGTCTATTCACGTATTTTCACGACCATCGAGTCGTTGCACAATGACGGAGGGGCATAATTTGCGAGAAATCAATTGGGTAGAGAAAAGCGAGGCGCTCGAATTATTGCTGCAGCATGAAACTACATTTCAAGTTATCCCGTTAGACTCCGGTCTGGAAGCAGAGGTGGCGAAGATCGTCACGTCAACGGCAGACTGCGTGCTAAAGGTATGGAATAGAGCTTCCAAGCCCGATGTTCAAATGCAATATCAAATATTGAATGCATTGCATTCGCATGGAAGAGCAGTATCGAAGCCTTTGGGCTGGGGGACAGACCGGGAAGGCAATCCAGTAATGCTGACCAGTTACGACGGAAGGCCTGTTCAAAATATCGATCAGCTTAAACTATTGAAACTAGCGAAGATATTAATGGATATACATAAGCTGCCCTTGGAAAGGCTGAACGGATTCAATCTGCCGAGGTATGACTTTATCTCTTATTTTTATCCACGAATTGAGGAGTTCCCTGATATTCAACAACCTCTGATGGAGCTTGTTCTGCGCGCGAGCATGGAACAAGAATATGTCATCCATGGCGATTATCACCTAGGCAATATTCTGGAGAATGAAAACGAGCTGACCGTTATTGATTGGACGAATGTCCAAATGGGCGATCCTCGATATGATATCGGATGGTCGATTATCTTAATGTGGATATATGTAAGAGAAAAGCGAGCTTCCTTCTACCGTGCTGCATTTTGTGCCGAGAACCGATTCGAAGCGGATGAGCTTGAGCTGTTTGAAGCGATAGCCTGTCTGCGCTGGATCTTGCTCAACAGAGTGGACCACCCACCAGTTAGAAACGACACGATCGCCAGGGTCAGGTCAATATTGAACAGCAACAAGTATTTGCATTCCTTGCTTATCGAAGTTTGATCCTAAAGTAGCACAACCGGTCCTCCACTAGTTGGTGGACGATTTGAGGAATCTTGCAGCAGTATACTGAGCCTTGTACCATCTTACATGGATGGTGTGGGGCTTGTTCGGGTTAATTGAGCAGTGGATAGGTTTGTGTTAGGGGACGGTTTAGAAGTGGGAGTGATGAGCTTGATTCAGTTTATTGCCTGGACAAGTCCCAAAAGGGGACATGTGCGGGCAAAAAGGAGCTCCAGAGGTGCAGCAAGTCCCCAAAAGAGATTTGTCGCGGGCAAAAAGGAATTACAGTGGCGGAGGAAGTCCCAAAAAGGGGACTTTTGCAGGCCCAAAGGAGCTCCCGAGGCTGAGCAAGATGACTTTTAAAAGATAGAGTTGACATGCGCCTAGTTTTTACTATAACCTGTGAATGTAATCGTTTACGTAATCGATTACATGAAATCACTTAGGGTTGAGGTGAGCCATACTTGGCAAGAGCGACCATTAAACAAGTAGCGGAGGAAGCAGAGGTATCCACGGCGACCGTTTCAAGGGTACTGAACAATACCGATTTTGTAAGCGATGAGATTAAAGAGCGAGTGATGGCGGCGGTGAACAAGTTGAATTATCGTCCAAGCGCCATCGCCCGCAGTCTGAAGCAGGACCGGACCTATATGATCGGGGTCGTCGTTCCCGATATTTCCAACCCTTATTTTATGGGAATCTCCAAAGGTATTGAGGATGTTGTAGGGAAAGAAGGCTTTCAGCTTATTTTCTGCAGCTCGGATGAGAATCCGGACAAGGAAAAGCGACTTCTTAAGCTTATGCAGGAAAAGCGCGTGGATGCCGTTGTACTGGCGACTTCAGGCGGAAATGATCCGGCGATCAAGCAGCTGGCAGATTCCCGGATGCCGATCATTCTCGTAGACCGCAAGCCGGACTCGCCGGAAGCGGGGTTGATGCTCGATCTGGTAGCCGAGGACAATACGGAAGGCGCTTCCCGCCTGACTCGGAAGCTGCTGGAGGATGGTCATAAGGCAATTGGAGTCGTAAACGGTCCGACGCGATCCAGCACGGGCAGGGAACGACTGGACGGTGTTCGGAAAGCGATGAAGGAATACGCCCTGAACGAGGAACCTATCGTGTATAATGGCGACTTTTCAACGGAAGATGGAATCCAGGCCGTACGGCATTTTTTGGATGCGGACCATCGTCCAACCGCGATCATATCCCTGAATAACCGTATGAGCCTTGGTGTTTTGCTTGAAATTGTACGCAGCGGTCTAAGGATTCCGTCCGACATGGCTGTAGCTTCTTTCGGTGAAGTAGAGGCCGGACCACTCCTTAAAGAATCGGGAATTTATTATCTGGAACAGCGTCCCTATGACATGGGAATCAAAGCCGGAGAAATTCTTCTGCGCCGCATTCGTGAAGAAGCGCCGCTGTTGAAGCCGGCATTTGAGATATATGGCACTGAAGTGAAACAGTTGAATTGATCCTATACTTTGGAGGAGATGGATATGAAGCAGTTATACACGATCGGCGTGGATTTCGGAACGGAATCGGGCAGGGCTCTGTTGGTTGATATTACGACCGGGCAGGAGGTTGCCACCCATGTGACGCCATACAAGCATGGAGTCATGGACGAGGTGCTGGTCCACTCGGGTCTGAAGCTGGAGCAGGACTGGGCGCTGCAGCATCCGGGCGATTATCTGGAGGTGCTTCGGCAATCTATCCCGCATGTGCTGTCGGAGGCAGATGTATCCCCGGATCAAGTCATCGGGATTGGCATCGACTTCACGGCATGCACGATGATGCCGCTGGATGCCGGGGGAACTCCGCTGTGCATGCTGGATGAGTGGAGGGACAATCCGCATAGCTGGGTAAAGCTGTGGAAGCATCATGCGGCGCAGGACGAAGCGAACCTGATCAATGAAACCGCTAAGCGGCGAGGGGAGAAATTTCTGTCACGCTACGGAGGGAAGCTGTCCTCGGAGTGGATGCTTGCAAAGTCTTTACAGATTTTGCATGAAGCTCCTGAGTTGTACGAGCAAGCTGTATTGTTCATGGAGGCTGCCGATTGGGTGGTCATGCAATTGACCGGTCAGCTCGCACGGAGCAGCTGTACCGCCGGCTATAAAGCCAATTGGCATAAACGGGAGGGGTATCCGTCCAAGGAATTCCTGCAGTCGCTTGATCCGAGGTTTGGAGACCTTGTGGAGACGAAGCTGAGAGGTCCGATCAAGCCGCTGGGTTCGAAAGCTGGCGGATTAACCGAATCGATGGCAGCCCTGACAGGGCTTCTGCCGGGTACCGCGGTAGCCGTAGCTAACATCGATGCCCATGCCATGGTGCCGGCGGTCAGTGTCGTCACCCCGGGCAAGCTGGTGCTCGCCATGGGAACCTCGACTTGTCATTTGATATTAAGCGACAAGGAAATGACAGGGGAAGGCATTTGCGGTGTCGTCGAGGATGGAATCATTCCAGGTTATTACGGGTATGAAGCAGGACAATCGGCGGTTGGCGATATCTTCGCCTGGTATGTGGATGAGGCGGTGCCAGAATATGTCCGGCGCAAGGCTGCGGAGGAGCGCCTTGGCATTCATGAGTGGCTTGAGAGGGAAGCGGCCCAATATGCCCCTGGTCAAACCGGCCTGCTGGCGATCGATTGGTGGAACGGTAGCCGCTCCGTGCTGATGGATGCTGATCTGAGCGGCGTCATCCTTGGATTGACCCTGCAGACCAAGCCTGCGGAAATATACCGGGCACTGTTAGAGGCTACCGCATTTGGAACGCGGGCGATCATCGAAGCCTTTACGGAAAGCGGCGTAGAAGTTCAGGAGCTTTACGCTTGCGGCGGATTGCCTCAGCGTAACCGGCTGCTGATGCAAATCTATGCCGATGTTACCGGCAAGGAAATCAAAGTTGCGGATACCGTTCAGACCGCTGCTTTTGGGGCAGCTATGTTCGGCGCCGTGGCGGCAGGCAAGGAACAGGGAGGCTTTGGGAGCATCGTAGAAGCTGCAGAAGCCATTGCCCGTGTTCGGGAAGAAACCTTTAAGCCGATTGAGGCTAATGTGCGCGTGTATGATCAATTGTACAAGGAATACAAACGACTTCATGATTATTTGGGAAGAGGCGAAAACGGGGTGCTGAAACGCTTAAAGTCATTAAAGAGCGGCGCCGGCAGTGAGGGATAGAAACATCGGGAAGAGCGAAATGAATTTATGCCCGCCGAAGCCGCAGCTCTCCCTCTTCTATGAACACTTCCCCCCTAGTACCATGTGCAATTAAAGTAACTCATAAATCTTATAAATAGGAACGACCGTTTTCCCGTAAAGATTATTGCGGACGGTCGTTTTTTTTCATGATCAAAGGATATTGCCAAGTGCGGTCTTGGTGATCCATTACCCCATCGTCTTCACCAAGATAAACCGTCGTCCCTAGATGAATGTCTGGCAGAACACTCCGCCCCAAGACGGAGCTTCACTTAATGCCGGAGACGGTGTAATCCGGTACATCCCATCATGTATGCTTATTCTAAGGAATCCGGTATGCGCGATGAATAAAGGATGGATCTAATCCGAAACGTGCGGCGCATCCGAATAAGGGTGGTGAATCAGCTGCTTATCATTAAAAACGCCATGCAAAGCATGTGGATGGCATGGGAACGCATCTTTAAATGGTCTTCGCGTTTTCGCGGTTCACATACGTTTCACTTCGGCATCTGTACCGTCATGATCAAGAAGCATCGGGGGGCGCCGATCATCTGCGCCGATTCGACCGTCATTTCGCAAGGCGATTGGATCGGCGAGCTTCATCTGGACAATGCTGAAATCTTAAACCTGATCCGTACCGAAGGTCCCGACCTTGCAGCCCTCAAGATCGCAAGGCTCGGCCGGCGATCGATGAAGCTTATCAGCCGGGCCTATGCCGATCAGTCCGAGTTCAACGAGGTAAGAGCCTTGGTCGGCATTACGCTGCTCCACCGCGGGTTGACGCACGGCCTCGGGTTCGAGATGCAGGCCATGGAGCAAGGCTTGTTCCGGAGAATGACGACGTCGTATCTTCGCCTGCTGTTGTCGGTGCTGCACCCCGAAGGCAAGAACCGGATCGGTCGCCGTACAGAACAGCTCATCCCGATGATGCTGATCCATACCCGCGCTTCGCTTGCGAGACGATTTCCGAGCCCGGTCCACGAGACGGTGATGGAACAAGCGCGATAGCCTTCTTGTAATCCATCTAGGGATTAGGGGGCGCGCAAAGCCGCCGCTATAAAAAGCGTTCGGCAGTTAGAAAGAGGAATGGTGACAGCATTACGTACTATGGTTTGGAGGTAGCAGAGTAATATGGAGGATTGGTACAAGCTGGATCACGCCGGGAAGCTGTTTCCAGCCGTGGCGGGCCAAGAAAACTCATCAACCTACCGGTTGTCGTTCTTACTGAAACATCCCGTAAAGCCACCGATTTTGCAGAAGGCGCTGGATAGCGTAATTACGCGGTTTCCACTGCTTCATGTGGAGATGGGAAACGGGTTGTTCTGGAAATTTTTACGGGAAAAGGAGTCGCCGCTGCGGGTGGAGCCGGAGGGCACATACCCTTGCGCGCCGGTGTCGCTCTCGGATTCGAACGCTAGCCTGGTTCGCATTCTGTATCACGGCAGCAAGATCAGCGTCGAAATTTTTCATGCGTTGACCGACGGCGGGGGTGCCCTTGAGTTTCTTAAAACGCTAGTGTTCCAGTATTTATGTCTGCTTGGCGAAAATGTGGATGACAAGCAGGGGATGATCCTGCCGCCTGCGTCGTTTGCCAGATATGCGGAAGCCCAGGACAGCTTCAAGGCACACTATACATCAGAGCCGCCGCTTGATCTGGACAAGGCTCCCGAGGCGTTCCAAATACGAGGGACACGCTTTGTTCCCTACGGCCACAACGTCATTCACGGCATGCTTCGGGCCTCCGGCCTGAATGCATGTGCGAAAGAGAAGGGCGTAACGTTGACGGCGTATTTGACGGCCATTCTGGTGATAGCGGTCCATCATGCGGGTGAGCCACTAAATACGGAGCGTCGACCGATCGTAATCAGCATGCCGGTGAATCTGCGAAATATCTTTCCATCCAGCAGCCTCCGCAACTTTTTCGCGGTCATCAATATAGGCATTGCTGCGGCAGAGAACATGGATTTCGAGCAGGTGCTCGTGCAAGTCCAACAACAAATGAAGGAGAAAACAACGAAGTCTTATTTGTCTCGCACGATGTCCGGGAGCATGAAATACGAGAACACCTTCCTATCGCGAATCGCTCCGCTAAAGCTGAAGGATTTGGCAATCCGCTACGGATTTGACCATTATGGGGAAGAAGCCAAGACCCTTACGTTAACCAATCTGGGAAGGGTCGAGGTGCCGGAGGGAATGGCGGCGCATATTGAAGTGATGGAAACAACGATGTACCCTACGGCCAAAAGCCCGATGAACTGCGCGGTATGCTCCATCAACGATCAGCTGACCGTGACCTTCGCAAGAAATATCGTTGAGAGCGACATTATCATGCACTTCTTCCGCGAACTGTCCGGATTTACCGGGCTTGAGGTCAGGATTGTCAGCAATGATTGGGGGATGGGAGCATGAGATGCGTTAGCTGCGGCGTTACGGTGGATCCGGCCCATGCGGTTTGTCCGCTTTGTCGGCGAAATACGGCCGGAGGCAGCAAAACGGCGGGCAATCGCTGGTATCCTTCCTATTCCGCAATGCCGGAACCGCGCGAGAGCGGCACGTTTGCCAGATCGCTGATTTTTATGATTATGGCGGTAATCAGCATTACCCTCGTCATTAACGTTTTGGGAAGCCGTGATGTTTGGTGGAGTCTGTATGTTGCACCCTGTGTGCTGTACGCGTGGCTGCTCATCCGTCACACGTTGATGTCCAATTCACATCTAGGGGCCAAAATCGTCGTTCAATGGCTCGGTCTGTCCGGTATGCTGCTATGGATCAACGCGCTTTCGGGTGGGACCGCCTGGTCAACCGGGTACGTCATCCCGTTCCTGGTTATGGCTGCAACCCTGCTGATGACGTTGCTCTGCATTGCAAAGCCGCTTGGCTGGCGCGAGTTCGGAGGATATTTGCTGCTTATGGTGTTTCTGGGATTTACCCCCTTACTGTTCTTTCTGCTCGGTCTTTCGCACGTATTATGGCCGTCGGTTTCGGCAGCGATGTATGCCCTGTTGACGTTCGGCGGGATGTGGCTGCTTGCGGACAAGGGCTTCCGCAAAGAAGTGAAGCGCAGGCTGCACTATTGACGAAAGTCATGAGGGGAATGATACCAAATGGATCATTCACCAAAAAGCCGAATGTGAATCAGCGTACGGACAAGATAGGGGTGGAAAAGAGAATACGGACCACGATGTATGATGCGGAGCACGGGTCCTGTACTAAGAAGATACACATGGTGTGTGTCTTTTTTTGTCGGTCAAAATATATAGACGTAAAAGAATATCTATTATTGTGATAGGACATTAGTTAAAAATGACTTAAAGTTGGTTTTATTTTTTAGAGGTGGGAGTAACGATGCTTTAACAATAACGAATATTCGGAGGTTGAACCGCATGACCGGTATATCTGAAGTGAGGACTTATCCAGTTACACCGCAGGATCGAATGAATTATTTGCTGGGACTGTACTCGGCAGTTCAGTAAATTGGCATGGTGTTGCATTTTCCCAGCCGGCAGTTTTCGGGGAGGCCGATGCGGGTTATATGACTGCACCTATCATGTTATCCCCATTCTTCAATTTGGGAGCCAGCACATATCGCAACACCCTTGCGTTATCTGTCGGCGATCATACCCCGGCCGTCACATGGGAGAACGTGAATCGTCTACTTGATGATATGGTGAGAGAGCTCACCGACGGCAGCCCAGGTTGACATGTCAAGGATAGGCTTCAGCCGTCACGCTTAGGTGATGAGGCTGGGAGCCTGTTTTTGTATTGGGGAGGAATACAAAGCATTTAAATTTTTGGTGAGTGCGAATAAGTTTTAGAGTAATAAAAATTACTTTTAGACGTAAATATTTGTTGACTTACAGAGTAACATGAATTACTCTTTGAAGTAAATATCATGGCAGTTCGCTAAACTGGTATTCAGTGACTGCCTGGTCATTTAGGGAGGAGAGGCTGTATGTCCAAGGTGCATGTGTTGAAACCGGATATTCATTCGCTTCATGGATTTTTCAGCAGGGAACTTGAGCCGGCTCTCTATATTCAGTCCGGGGATACGGTCGAGTATCAAACGCTGGATGCGGGTTGGGGACTTGCGAAGCGTTCTTCGCCAGGAGAGCCGAGATTGAAGTTTACCGAGCGCCTGCCGGAGCGGCAGGAGAAGCAGTTTGGGCATGCTCTGCTGGGTCCCGTACATATCGAAGGGGCGGAGCCTGGGGGCACATTGGAGATCCGGATCAATGAGATTGTGCCCGGCTCCTGGGGCTGGACCTCTGCCGGTGGCTTTCCTAGCTATTGGAACGAGAAGCTGGGCATGTCGGATACCGAGGAAGTGGCGCTGGATTTCGAACTGGATGCCCGGACGATGATCGGACGAAGCCAGTTCGGTAATTTCAAATACGGCGTCGGCCTGAAGCCGTTTATGGGAATTATGGGCATGCCGCCACAAGAAAAAGGCAGACATACCACGTTCGTGCCCAGGCCATATGGAGGCAACCTGGACTGCAAAGAGTTAACCGCCGGCAGTACGTTGTATCTGCCGATCCCGGTAAGCGGCGGCTTATTCTCGACAGGGGATGGCCATGCTGCGCAAGGAGACGGCGAAGTTAGCGGGCCCGCCTTGGAATGTCCCATGGAAAAGGTGAGTCTGACCTTCCGTGTCCGTGATGACATGGCCATTACAATGCCCCGGGCAAAGACGGGCACGGGCTGGCTGACGATGGGCTTCCACGAGGATCTTGACGAAGCGATGTGGATCGCTGTGAACGGGATGCTTGATCTTATGACCGAGCTCTATGCGATTTCAAGGACTGAAGCATATGCTTATGCCACATTGACAGTGGATCTAAGAATCACTCAAATCGTGAATACGGCTAAGGGCGTGCATGCTTTTCTGCCATTCGACGCGTTGAGATAGGAAGGAGAGGGGGAAATACCGACTTCAGGCATTAGAAGCGTACGCTTTGAAACCTGTTGGATGAAGGTTTGCACTTTATTAAAAATAGCTGCTTATACCTAGGAGGAACTGTAAATGCAATTATGTGAAACGATGGTGAATAACAATGGGGTGCATATTCACGTGACGGAGGCCCATCGGGAACTGAATAAGGGAGATGTTCCGCTCGTTATCATTCCCGGGTTGTCAGAATCAGCAGAAGATTACATTAGCATTGTAGAGAAGCTGACTCCCCGACATATCATTATGATCACGCTCCGCGGCCGGGGCAAAAGCGACTCCCCTGCATCGGGATTCACGCTCGAGGATCATATCAGTGATATCGACGCGGTTGTTCGTCATTTAGAACTTGAGTCATTCATTCTCATGGGATATTCAAGGGGCGTGTCGTATCAGCTAGGCTATGCCGTTCAGCATCCTGAACGCATCCGGGGGTTGATCATCGGCGACTATCCTGCCATTCATACTCAGCTTCCGCCGGGATGGGTGGAGTTCTTCGCATCCTTACCGCCGTGGCGGGGGAAGAAGCTGTATGACCGGATGCAGGCCGGGGCCTTGCATGCACTGCAGAGGGAATCAAGCAAGGTGGAGTTATGGGATGACTTGACCACTTTGACTTGTCCAGCCTTGATTATCCGTGGCGTAAAACCGCATCCCGGGTTATCATTAGAAGCAGCGGAGCAGTACAAGCTGAAGCTGCCACAGGCCAAGCTTGTGGAGTTCGATCAGCATGACCATAATATTTTCGAACCGGACGCGGAAGCGTTTGTCCGCACCGCAGATTCCTTTATGAACGCGATCAGGTAAGATCCTGAAGAAACATGAATCTACTATTAAAAAAGGGTGTACGCATTTGGACAATCTGAAGCTTAATGTATCGCTGCTGCGACAAAGAGTTCCGAACCTGACGAGCGCTGCCAAGTCGGTTGGATTGCGGCCGGCCACCGTCTCCAATTTATGTACGGGGAAGATCCCGGTCGGCCGCGCGGAAGTCCGCACGATTGCCGCATTGGCAGCGCTGGCGAAATGCAGTTTGGATGAGCTGATCTTGCGCGGAGATCGGATCGATATGATCGAAACGGGCATTAAGCCGCTCGATTTATTTGCCCCGATCGCTAAAGGCGGGACGGTAGGTTTAGTGGCCCGTCCGGGAATGGGGCAGCTGGTGCTGCTCGGCGAATTGTTCCATCATTTTAAACGGGATGGTTATATGACGATTCTGCTGAAGCCAGAAGGGGAATACCCCGAGCTGCAGGATATGCTGGATGATGTGGAGCGGGTGGCGTATTCCATAGAAGAAGTTTATGATGTCGCGGTAAGCACGCCGCCGGGTAAGGAGATGATGCTCGCCGCGGACCGGGAGCATGTGCTGACCGGAAAAATATACGAGCTGCAGGAGCGTCTGCAGCAGGAAGGCCATCAGCATGTTACCACATTTCTCGTCGACCTGAAAGGAGCTGTGGTTGATGAGGATATTCCTTACGGTCCGCTCGAAACGCTCTGGTATTTCGACGCGGATCTGGCGGCAAGACATATGTTTCCTGCCGTCAATCCGATCTACTCTACCTCGTCGGTGCTGGAAGGTGCCCATCTGGATCAGAATCACGCCTCGGTTCAGCAGCGGGCTCAGAAGCTGCTGCGCCGTTACCGCGAGCTTCGCTCATTAGTACAGGTGAGGGGTCTGCAGGCGATTCCTGCATCGGAAACGGAAGTGTATCAGAGAGGGGAGAGACTGGAGGCTTACCTTACACAGCCTTTTTACATTGCAAAAGCCTATTCCGGAAGAGAAGGGGAACGGGTTCCGCTCCAAGACACCCTGCATGACGTTCAGGCGATTCTGAATGGAAGTATGGATCATCGGGACGTAGAGAGCTTAACCTGGATCGGAAAAATAAATTAGTGCCGCAACAAGTGCAAACAAGCCGGTTCTGCTTCGCAAAGCAGAATTCGGCTTTTCGCATGCTCTCTATTAAATCCGGATTAATTCGGATTTCCCATTGAATATCATAGGTTCCTTTAATATAATTATCCAAGCTTGATCGACTGGCCGCATCTTGGACGGGGTCAGAGGATTACCGTTTTGGGAACCGGCCGTTCGATTATTTAACAAAAGAAGGAGACATGGGGTAATGAAGAACAAAAAGAATTGGATGATTACGGCAGCGATTGCAGTGTTATTGCTGCTCGTGTTCGTCCCGGTCCAGCAATCTTACAGTGCGGAGGGGTCTTCGGCAGCTGAAGTGTCAGGAAGCGCTCTTGAGGGGCAGTTTCACCTCAGTCATGTCGTAAAAATTTATATCCCATCCACGGTGAAGGGAAACATTGAAATCACCGAAGAAGCCCAGCAAAAGTTCGTAGATCAGGCATTAACGAAGTTTTCGCAATGGTTCGGCGGCGCTACAGCTATTGACGGTGAGGGTGCTTGGGTGGACAAAGATCAGAAGCTGATCAAGGAGAATGTTACGATTGTGTACGCCTATGCCGAGAAACTGGATAAGAAATCATTGGATCATGTGGTGGCGTATGCCAAGCAGCTGAAAGAGGATCTCGCTCAATATACGATTTCCCTAGAAGTGGATGGAAAAATGTACTTTATCGAATAAAAAGAAACGTCATAACGTGAACCCACAGGTATTATTACTTAACTCATGCATCATCATACTTAACAATAATGATCTATAGTGAAGGGGCTGACGCTTCTCATCCTGCAGCAGGGGATGAGAGGGCCAGCCTTTTTTTTGCGCACTCCTAGTACAGAAATCTCCAGAGATAGAAGGTAGCGTAGGATTCCCAATTGACCCAAGAAGCCGACAGCTTCCGAATCTCTTCCTTCGTCGGCTTCTTCTCCATGCCCAGCACATGCTTGATCGCATTGTGCAGTCCAACGTCATCAATCGGAAAGGCGCTGGGGATCCGAAGGCAGCGCATCAGTACATAATTCGCCGTCCAGGGGCCAATGCCGCGGATCGCGATAAGCATGTTCTCCGCTTGCTTCAGGCCCCCGGCCTCAAGCAGCTTCTCCTTGGTCAATGCTCCATCTGCCATGAGTTTGGCAACGTCCAGAAGGTACTCGCATTTCTTCACCGTCATCCGAAGACCGCTGAGGTCCCGGACGTTTAATCCCGCGATTTCCTCCGGCCGCGGGAATATCCAATATGTCTCTCCCTCGCATTCGAGGCGTCGGCCAAAGGCTTCCACGAAACGCCTCTTTAACGTATAGGCATAGGTTAAATTGATCTGTTGACCTAGAATGCCCCAGCACAGCGCTTCGAACAGATCGGGGATTCCCATGTTGCGAAGCCCGTAGAAGGATTGGACAGCTTCGCGGAGGAGGGGATCAACAGCCGCCATCTCATAGAATGGAACCAGATCGGTGTTCATGTCGAACCAATCGCGGACGTACGCAGCTGCTTCAGCCCGCATACTGGGCTCAACAGGGATGAAATCCCCAAGGAAACGAACGATGACGGCCTGTTCGTGAGGCGCTTCGCGAACTTCAATAACGACGATATCCTGTCCTAGGCCCAAGGGGAGAGCTCGATAAATCCGGTCGTTGCGGATGTGAAACAGACATTCATTCGGCGATCGCTGCAGGTAACTCAGGTTCTCCTTGAAGCTGAATTCCTTCGGCACGAACAGCTTGAGTTCATGCTGATGGTCCTCCCAGCTGCTATGAGGGACCGGATTCAGATGGGAGTGCCGAGAGGAAACCGAAGCAGCTAGGTGATTCGTATCAGCGAGACTGCCCCATGCATGCTCAGTACTTGGTTCTATGGAATTTGCGGGCGTTCGGCCGTTTGGTGTCGGCTTGGATTGGGACATGATTCATCGTTTCCTTTCGCTCTAATTATCTCTTATACTATTTGTACCATACTACGGAAGCAAATCATTTTGTAATCTTGCTCTTATATTCCAAAAACCGTACAACGAGCCGAACCTGTGGTTATAATGTTAGCGGAGGTGAATGAAACGTGGCCAACCGGATCGAGCCAACCGAAGCACAGTGGAAGGCGATCATCGAAAATGATAAAGCGAGTGACGGCAAGTTTTTTTATGCGGTCGAAACGACCGGGATTTTCTGCAGACCTTCCTGCAAGTCCAGGCCCCCGAAAAAAGAAAATGTGCGCGTATTTCAATCGGCGGATGAAGCAAGATCCGAGCAATTCCGTCCATGCAAACGGTGTAAGCCAACGGGAGAGCGCCTGCCGGACCACGAATGGATCGAGCTTGTCAAGGAGTACATCGATAAAAACTACAACGAGCAGCTAACGCTGGATCTGTTGGCCGATGTGAGTCACGGCAGTCCGTATCACCTTCACCGCATATTCAAGCGGGTCACCGGAATGACCCCGACGGAATATATCCAGAAGCTGCGTGTCGATAAAGCCAAGCAGCTCCTGACGGATACGGCTAAACCTATCGCTGATATCGGTCAATTGGTCGGGATAGAGAATGCGGCTTACTTCGTAACTTTGTTTAAGAAGAAGACCGGGACGACTCCTTTAAGCTATCGCCGGCAAGCTTTAAATTATTCAAGTATGGAGGTAATGAATCATGATGGAATCCAATCCTGATGTGATCCGCTGGACGCGGCTGACTCATGCTCGCTGGAGCATGTACATCGCGGCAACGGAGCAAGGATTATGCTATGTCGGTTCACAGGATAAGACGTTTGACGAGATGGCGGAATGGGTCGCTGCTAAATATCCCGGTGCTGGGCTTGTGCAGGATGACCGCATTATGAAGCCCTATGTAAGAGAGCTGGAGGAATATTTGCAGGGAAAGCGTGACCGGTTCGAGATGGCCATGGATTATAAGGGGACTCCTTTTCAAAAGGCGGTGTGGCGTGCACTGTGCCAAATCCCATACGGGAAGACGATGACGTATACGGACATCGCCCAAAGCATCGGAAAGCCGGCTGCCGTTCGAGCGGTAGGGGCCGCCATCGGGGCGAATCCTCTCTTGGTCACCGTACCATGTCACCGGGTTATCGGCAAAAATGGGGCCTTGACGGGCTATCGCGGAGGCCTTGCGATGAAGAGCCAGCTGCTGGAGCTTGAGCGTAAACATGAGCAAGCGATTCAGAAGGAGACCGCGGAGTATGTCTAGTACGCTGCCCGAACGCATTGAAGGGCTGTACTGGGAAGGGATTCAAACGGAGCTGGATGAACGCGGCTATGCCGTGATACCCAGGCTGCTGCTGCCGGAAGAGTGCGCGGCAATCATAGGCACTTACCAGGAGGAATCGCGGTTTCGCAGTACGATCAACATGGCAAGGCACCGGTTCGGGATCGGTGAGTATAAATACTATCAGGCTCCCCTCCCGGAACTGCTTCAGCAGCTCCGGGAGGGCTTCTATCCCGAGCTGGCGCTAACGGCCAACCGCTGGCTGGCATGGCTCGGAAGCGAGGAGAGGTACCCGGCAAGGCTGGACGATTTTCTGGCGGTATGCCATGCTCAGGAACAGCGGCGCTCAACGCCGTTGATTCTAAAATATGAGGAAGGCGGATATAACTGTCTGCATCAGGATTTGTATGGGGATGTGTTTTTTCCATTCCAGGTCGTGTTCGTATTAAACGAACGAGAAGCCGATTATACAGGCGGAGAATTTCTTCTGGTGGAACAGCGGCCCCGCGCGCAGAGCCGGGGGCATGTCATCACCTTGGAGCAGGGCTCTGGCTTGATCTTTCCGACCCATCACCGGCCAGTCATGGGAACCCGGGGATATTACCGGACGATGCTGCGGCATGGTGTGAGCACAATCACCTCCGGGACCAGGTACAGCCTCGGGATCATTTTCCATGATGCCAAGTGAGCCCGTTTCTTCTTGTTCATCCTTTTAACTTTTTTGAAAAAGAGCGAGCAGCTGCTATCTTCCCGTTCTTGGATAATCGGAGTAACCGGGATATTTGACAATATACCCTTTTTCCTTTCGCAGGGCGTGTATAAATTCCGACCCTACATGAAGGTTCTCCTGAATTAGCTGATGAGGGGTGAGCGCCATCCATTGATTCAGGGAAACATCTTCAAAGCGGCTGCTCTTAAACATTTCCAAAACCCACAGACTTCGGTCGCCGGTATTCTGAATATAATGCCCATATGCGAACGGCACATATCCGACATCGCCGGCACGATAATCGAAAGTGCGAGCCGTGCCATTGGGTGCAAAAACGGTCATGCGGCCAGTGCCCGATATATAATACTGCCATTCATCATTGTTTGGATGCCAGTGCATTTCTCGCATTGCACCCGGTTTGATCTCCAGCAATGAGGCGGCAATGGTCGTCGAAATTGGAAAATTGGTGGAGTCCACGATCCGCACCGTCCCGCCCGGAGTAACGATCGGCTCCTGTGCGAGCAGTCGATGCGTGAAGCTTTTTGGCACCGTACCATAGGGGTCCGCTACGAGTTGACTTTCAAGAGGACCCGGAATGTTTCCTTGAAAGATATATCGCTGTTGTTTGGGAATATGGGTAAAAGAGCTGGCGGGCACGCCAAAATTCGCCGACAGCACGTCTTTCGGCGTATGTGCGAACCAGTCAGAGATCGATAATGTATTGAGGTCGGAGAAGCTGCCGTCATCGAAGACCAGCAGAAACTCGCAGCCACTTTCCAGCCCTTGAATGGAGTGGGGAATTCCCGGCGGAAAATACCACAGATCACCTACGCCGACATCGGCTATGAAGTTTCTTCCATCCTGATCGACTGCCGTAATGCGTGCGCTGCCGACGAGGACGATCGCCCATTCCGCCGACTGATGCCAATGCAGTTCTCGCACACCGCCCGGAGTCAGCGCCATATTCACCCCGGAAAGCGTAGTTGCAATCGGGAGCTGTCGAACGGTAACCTCCCGGGACCAGCCGCCATGATTCAACTGCATATAGGTATCGGAAAAGGAAAATTTCAGGTTGGGAAGCGTACCCGCATCCGTCACAGGCGGAACCAGCATATCCGGGTTCTCCAGGTCACGCATGATGTCACGTGGTCCCAAATCCCACCACCCGGCGCCATCATTCCGTACAGGTTGGGGTATATATCCATCCCTGTTGTCATTACTCAATAGTATTCACACCTCTCATCTTCATCAAAATATGAACGAAGTTACTTAATAAACGTTATGAACAGCATTTCGGATTTAGAAATGCAACATCTCCCGCGATCGCCACAATCCACGGCATGTTTGGAGCGCAAGCCTGGCGGGAATACCCATCGCACGAAAGACGGCAAGGTCGGAGGGGAGAGCGGCAAGCTTGTGATTCGGCTTCTGGCTGGCGAAGCTGAAGGTTTCAGTATACTATAGAAGGAACTCGCTTCTCGTTGTCTTCATGAAGATAAAGGGAATATTGGCCTGAGCAGACAAGGGGGGACCTTATGAAAACGGAGGTTCAGTATAAAACGCCGAAGACATTGCTTAATAAAGGAACCGGGTTTTTGAACGGATACAGCCATACCTTGAATCCGTATACGGGCTGCAGCTTTGCCTGTTCGTATTGTTATGTGAGGCAAATGCCTGTCTCTTTATTTCGCAAGCAGGAGTGGGGCTCCTGGGTCGATGTGAAGCAAGGAGCGGCCGAAACTCTTCGCAAGGAGCTGAGTCGAGCCAAGCAGAAGGGGCCGGTTACCATCTTCATGTCCTCGAGCACCGACCCGTACCAGCCGGCAGAAGCGAAGGAGGAAGTGACTCGCATGATACTGGAGGTCATGGCCGCGGATCCGCCGGATTTTCTATTGGTGCAGACTCGCAGTCCGTTGGTTCGGCGGGATATTGATCTGCTGCAGCAATTAGGGGATCGGGTCCGGGTCAGCATGACGGTGGAGACGGACAGGGAGGACATCCGAAAGCAATTTACGCCTTCGGCTCCGCCGATCCAGGCCAGATTGAAGGCCCTTGAACAGCTGAGAGATGCCGGAATCCGGACGCAAGCCGCGATTGCTCCCGTGCTGCCAAGCACGGAGAAATTCCCTGAGATCCTGCGCCCGCTTGTCCATCGCGTATGTATCGACGATTATTTCATGGGTGACGGGAGCGGCGGGAAACGCACGAAGAAGCTCGCTTTGAACGAGCTGTATAGAGTGCTCGGACTTGAGGAATGGTACCACCCTTCCGCCTATCGGGTCGTATATGATCGGTTTCGCACGGTATTTCCGGAAGATCAGCTGTATGTGAGTCAAAAGGGATTCGAACCATGAGTGAATCGCAGCAACATTCATATATCAGTTAAGCCTTCAAAGGGATGGTTCCTTGGAAGGCTTTTATTATAAGCAGATCGGATAGCGATGCGGCGACCGAAGCGGGTGATGTCTTAAGCGGTTAGAGCAATTCAAACCGGTTGAGCATGCTCAGGCTCGTATTTTGTATTCCAGTGATGTTATTGGATGTTATAATTACCCAATAGAGTATATATTTAAAAACTGAATGCCTGTGACTGTTATAGCCCACATGGATTCGAATTTAAGCGAGGTGATTGCGCTGAATGACGATTTGGAGCTATCCACTGCAAAGGAGGGAGGGGCATGAATAAGAAGCATATTAGAATTATTATCATTGCATTAAGTTGTCTAGCATTACTGGGTTCGGTTTATATGGTCAGAGGATTTATAGATTATTATCAAAGTTTAAACACAACTATTCATAATGCAGCCCCATCTCCAAAAGCCATGCAGGATTGGCAAAAAGATTACGATCGAAGAGTTCGAAGCGAACCTGCAGAAAGGGTGGTAACTAAATACGGGGATTTTTATTACGCCTCTTCTCCAAACTCATTTCCGAGGAGTGAAATAGCTAATCTCGATGCTGACGACGAAGTGACCCAAGATACCAAACAGATCATATTGAAGGGATATTATTACGAGAAGAAGTTATAAGTAAGAGCAATTCCGAATCGGGTCGTTCCGTAACGGGTGAAGCGTAAATGACATAATAGCACGAAACAAACTACTTTGATGGAGAAACTACATATGAAGATATTTCTTGTAAGACACGGCGCAGATGAAGAGGGCTTTCGAGGGGGATGGAGCAGCAGGGGGTTAATCGAGCAAGGCGTGTTCCAATCGAGGAGGCTTGGGGAGTTTCTGCATCGTTACCAAGACGAATATGGGATTCGCACAATAATGAGCAGTGATCTACCACGCGCAGTTGAAACGGCTAGGGAGATTGAACGAATTATTAACAAAGAAACCATTTACTCCGAAGATTTGGAGGGAAAGGAAAAACGGGTATTTAGCAGGTATGCCAAATCAAGAAGCCGAGAAACGGTATCCAGGTGTTTACTTCAATACGCTGGACATGGATGCTCCTTTTCCGGGAGGGGAAACACCGAAGCATTTTTATAACCGAATTATCAAAGCATTTGAGAGCTTATGCAGGAAGCTTGAATGTCAAGAAGTGAAGTCGAATGTTCTGCTAGTTACCCATGGCGGTGTCATTAATGTCTTGTATTATCATTTAAACGGTCAGGATTGGACCAACAAAAGTCCGTTCTTTCCAATTGATAACACAAGTGTGCATACGGTTGAGAAGATCTTGAATCAATGGAAGATTACCGAAAAGAATACGATGAAGCATTGTAAGGGGCTTTTAGCTAGGTCTATCAAATAATTCAGAAAAGAGTGATCGCGTATGGCTACACATGAACAGATTTATCAAAATCAATCGGATATCTATGAGTTGATGATTAGTAAGCAGCCTGAATTATCTGAAGTGATCCGGGGGATCCGGAATTTTCAGGATTTAGCGGTCCTGGATCTAGGAGCGGGAACCGGCCGGTTATCAAGTGCTGTTGCGAAGGATGCGGGTTCATTAATCTGTACGGACATTTCTGCTCCCATGCTGGAGCTCTTAGATCAAAAATTAATTGGGCAAGGGCTTGAGCGTAATTGGAGTGCGGTTGTTGCAGACCATAGGGAGCTGCCCCTGGCCGATAAATCGATAGATTTGGCGGTTTAGGGCTGGAGTATCGGTTATTTAGCCAATACGGACAATGACGATTGGGCGGAAAATTTAGAACGGGTCATGTCTGAACTTCACCGTGTGCTGAAGCCACATGCCACCATCATCATATTCGAGACGATGGGCACGGGGACGGAAACCCCGAATCCTCCCGGATTTCTGACGAAGTATTATACAGCACTTGAAGAGGAATACGGCTTCCAGCACAAGTGGATCCGAATGGACTATACCTTTAGCCATGTCGAAGAAGCCAGACAATGCACCGAGTTTTTCTTTGGCGAAGAGCTTGGGCGGAAGATCCTCGACAATCAGTGGTCAACGGTTCCGGAATGTGCAGGAATTTGGTGGAAGCATATATAGTTAAATTCAATGTGAAAAGGCCTTTACCCGATAAACCTCAGGGTGTAGGCCGATTTTCAAGGATTTTTTTGATTTTGGTCTGTTTCATTGACAAGGTAAATTAGCCTACAACTGGGCTTGTTGTTGCGTTTAATCCAATGAGCCTAGCTGGCTTAAAATATCCTGCCTTCTTTGGTCAATATATTTCCTTATGGTATCCGGCTCTGCGTCGAACACCTTCGTGCTCCATTTATGATTGGGGTCCTTATAAACGTCAGCAGCAATGGCATCATGCATCTTGTATACGAGGGGCAGTTGACGTCTCACCGTAAATACCGATTCAAGAAATCCTGACAAGAGAGCCTTATACCTTTGCCTGTGTGAACGAAAGGACAATACCTTCTCCGTTAGTTTATTGTAACCTTGAATTTTCACAAGGTTTGAATCTACTATTTTCCCATAACAATTCCTTCCCCAAGTCCCCTCGTAGTCCCATGGGATCATGCGATATGTTCTGCTTTTTCCGTGCTCAAACAAGGTATAGTTTTGGTTAAAGCCATCATAATTCCCCGTTAATACCGCGCCGCATAACCACCGCAAGTAATTTTCGATGTCCAGGTGCCTGCGAAGATATTGCTGCAGCTCGGCACCTTCTTTCTGGTGAATCCCCTGAATAAAGTTAGATAGTTTTAAGCGATCCCGCTCTGAGCCTTTTATAAGATTATAGCCAGAGAAGAAAGATTTGCCCGACGATCGTTTATCTGTAAAGTCGGCGTTGTCGTTAACCGCATAAATGATGCTTCGAACTGGAATCCCTCTTTTTCGAAAAAAGGGAGTCTTTACAGCCTCTATATTTAGATATACCCCAAGCTTTTCATTGTTCAGCGTAAGCACGCAGTGCCGGGTCGAAGGGCTTGGCACATGAATCGAATTGAAAAATTGAAAGGAAAGCGCATTTCGAATCAAGGAAGGGTCATCATATTCAGCATTAAAGTGGTAGGTATATTTGGAGGTTCTAATTTCATAGGATTTTTTCGGATATTCTCGGGTATGCCCTCCCCGGTAGCGAATACGTATCGGTATTCTTTTTCCGCCGATAACGAGCTGTCCCGGCACAAAACGATTGGACCAGATATTGCTGTTTAACTGTTCATAATCCTTGTCTTTGATCATTACTCGATACACAGGCAAAGGCATGAAGCTACCTCCTTCAAACTGATAGACTATCGTTTGAATTTGTCTGCTTGATTATATTAAACCAGTTCCTTTCTATTACATGAAACATATAAGTATATTACCGACAGACCTGATGGACAGTTGAGGGGTATCTACAGCTTTCGTGATCATGCCCGAGATCTTACCATTCTTGATCTGTCGAAAATAAATCCTTGAAAGGAGCATGGACATGGCTTACAACAGGTTTGGCTTCGGGAACTTGGTAGGAAGAAACGTAAAGATCAATCGCGGTGGACCGGATTCCATCGAAGGTCTTCTGCTGGATGCCCAATCCGACTACTTGGTTGCAGTTGCTGACGGCGGTTTCGTTTATGTTAAAGACGAGCATGTCAAAAGCATCACGGATACGGGTAAATCTGGTGGAGAAAGAGAGAGCATTGTCAATCCGATCAGGGCCTACGACTTCGTTGGTGTTATGCAAGCCCTTCGTTATCGCTATGTGAAAGTAAACCGCGGCGGACCGGAAAAAATCGAGGGTATCATCGTCGACGTGAACCAGAATTATTTGATCTTAACGGTGAAAGGACAAGAGGTCGTTCACGTTCCGGTAAGTCATATTAAATCGATTACCGTAATCCGCGGCGGGAATAGTAACCAATCCGGCGGTAACCAGAATCAAAACAGCAGCTCCAAAGGTAATCAATCTCAAGGCAATCAAGCGCAAGGTAACCAATCGGGAGGCAACCGTTCAGGCGGTAACCAAGCGCAAGGTAACCAGTCGGGAGGCAACCGTTCTGGCGGCAACCAAACACGAGGCAATCGCACAGGCGGCAACCAAACACGTGGCAATCGCACAGGCGGCAACCAAACACGTGGCAATCGCACAGGCGGTAACCAAACCGCAGGCAACCGCACAGGTGGCAATCAATCCAGAGGGAACCGTACTGGCGGCAACCAAACGGCCGGAGACTGGATGAATTGGACAGGCGGCAATCAATCCAAGCATCGTTCAGGCAAACGTAACCGCAGTGGTAATCGATCGTACAATCGCTCCGGTAAGCGCAATCGTAGCGGTAAACAAAGAAGCGGAGGCGAGTAATAATCCTATAGGATAGGAGCGCCTAGCCAGCCATCTTCTGCTCACCCATAAGTGAAACAATTAAGCATTCCCCCCTATAAAGCACTTCTGAATGGGCATTGGCTGCACAGTCATCCAATGCTCCCTTCAGGGGGTTTTTAAATATTTTGCTTAAAAAGTTGTGCAATCTGCACGTTAAAGTTCGATACCAACAATATATGCAGGCGAATGGTGTTGGTGAATTCAAGCCTGAGCATGAATGGAAGTCATAAAGCGGTAAGACTAAGATAATAGGAGGAGGGAAGGGATGGAGTCACTACGTTCAATGATCGGCAAACGTGTTGAACTGGAGCTCTCGGGCTGTAAGACACTGCTTCATGGCGAATTTATTGATATGGGAAGCGATGTCCTGGTTCTATATTCAAAGTCAAAATATATATATACGCCGATTCATCATCTACAGCATTTAAGGCTATATGAAGAGCTGGATAATCCCCCGATGGACAGCAGTCCCGATTCGAAATTAGACCTCGCCAATATCTCCTATCGCAAAATATTGATGAATTCCAGGGGCGTCTTTACTGAGATCTACCTGGGAGGTTCTCAATCATTGCATGGGTATGTGACAAGTATTATGAATGACTATTTTGTATATCACTCACCGATGCATCAAACGGTTTATATTCCAGTCAACCACGTCAAATATTTGATACCTTATCCTCCAAACACAACGCCTTATAGTCTTGATCAAAAACATTTCCCGGTTCAGCCTTCTGTTGTTGCTTTGTCAAGAACGATGGATCAGCTGTTAAAAAAACTTGAAGGTCAGCTCGTGGTGTTTGATCTTGGCGAGCATCCTAACAAAAAAGGGTTACTGAAATCTGTCGATGAGAATATCGTTCAGTTGGTACTTGCTGGCGGAAATGATAATTACCTGCACATGGATCATATTAAATCGATCCAGCTGCCTTAGATCAGTTAAAAGCATATGAGCGTCGCAGACTTCCCACTGACAGTTTGTCTGGCAGTGGGGCTGCTATTTATCCATAAGCAGGATGAAATGATGTCGGGTATTTATTCAGCGGAATTGTCTTCATGAGAAGAGGCTGGGTATTTTATCATTCGGTCGAGCAATAACCCATCCGTACCCTTGTTCTCACCAACCACAAAATCCTTCATATAGTAGGATAAATAAGCACCGTATTGACTTTCGGTTTGAAGGAGCAATTCGTCAACAAAATAAACACCGTTTGGAATATCGTCTTTCAGAAGTGTGCTTAATGCGCCATATATGCCGCATGCAACCTGAAAATAGGTGGCATTGATTTGGAAGACAGGGTAGATATTATCGGTACTCAGAACATTATACATATACCTCTCTTTGTCTGGATATACGAGCAAGACTCCGACCAAATCTTCTCCTCCGACTTCGCCAATCGATGGATCCAAAATTTGATGATCCCATTCCCAAATAACGTCGAGATCTTCAAGCTGGGAACGGATTAAATCGATCGTATAATCGCTGACGCGGTAGATAAAACCAGTCTCCATATTGAATTTTTCTCCAAGGGACAATACTTCTTCATGAGGCATTAATGAACCATTGAATTGCTTGCTCCCCAAGGTCACCTTGAACTCCAGCTCATACACCGGAAGATGCATCGTAAATGGGAACTGATGCTTCATAAACATGGGATAATTGAGAATCGCTTCGTCCAAAAAGCATTCGGGAGACCAGGTGGAGTAAATCGTGTGTTCTTTTACTAGGGCGGGGTCTTTATATAGCGAGCTGTCATGTTCTACAATGTAACAGGCGATCGGTTGCTTGTCTGGCAGTTCCTTCATTAACTTGATAGCCATCCACTGGACGACTCCTGGATTCATACCCGAACCGATAATTGCAGTGGTCTGCGGCGATGATTGCCGGGCTTCCTGGAAGATTCGGTAACGTTCCAACAGCGAGTATGGGGCAAGGCTTTCATTCTCATCCACCTTGGGATTCTCAAGCGCGGTATTGATATAATGCACACCGCATTCTTGGCAGCATTGGAGCATCTCAACCGTATCAGCCCACGAGACATCAATGACATGCGTGGTGCCGGTCTGTCGCAGATGCTGGCGAAACGATTCCAGCTGGTTCAAATCGAATTGGTGCAATGCAGCATTCTTAAGCAAGCTTGGCATGAAAGCGCGATAGTAATCCGGATGTTTCTGTTTCTGGTCGATCAAATGAAGGGTGCTGTGCTTCATAATGGAATGAATGGGGTCATGGATATCTTCAGCGCTTTTATTTAATATCGAGAGGATTGCTTTAGCGACGCCGCCGGAGCTGCCAAGAATGCTGATGACGATCGGTGATTGTTTCAAATCTACCAACTCCTTTCTAGTAATATGATTATTCATAGAGTCGGGAAAAGGTCTGTGCTAAAACACCTTCAAGATGCTTTTATTCGAAATCATGATGTATGTACGTACGCTCCCGAAGCATGCCGAACAAAAAAGAGAGTCATGAATGCCGTGGTGATGATTCATTAATCGAATAATGAACCCATGCTCCACAAGAATTTCATGCTCTCTATGAAATGTTGTTCCTGTATTCAGTATGTCAGTATACCCATTGAACCCAGAATGCAAGGATCACCAGCGTAAATAAAAGGGTGGGCGGGATGGTCAATATCGTGATCTTGATATATTCCTTCCATTTGATCTTGACATGATGTTGTTTAAGAATGTGAAGCCATATTAACGAAGCAAGCGTACCCATCGGCAAAAGCAATGCTCCAATATCACTTCCGATTACACTGGCCAGGTATGAAATCTTGAGCGTTAAAGGATCCAGGTTCATATTGGTTAGTGTGATGGTTCCAACCATCAGCGCGGGGTGATTATTGAATAGAATCGATAGCAAAGAGAGCAGGCCGCCCATTAATAAGCTTGCATTTAAGAGGTCTGTGGAAACGATCGGCTCAAAGAATTGGATGAGAAATTCCGTTAGACCGATATTATGCAGCCCATAGATGAGCACGTACATCGCGAATGCAAATATGAGAATGTGCCAGGGCGTCTTCTTCAATAAATCAGTCGGTTTTAATTTCAATACGGCCCATCGCCAGGACAACAGAATGACTGAGCCGAGGATCGCTACAATTTCGATTGGAATCCCTAAATAGGAGGCGACAAATAGCGCTACTCGAACCGTAAATACAAACAAGAGAACATTCCGCATGACCTTATTGCGTTTGTGGATATCCGCAGTTGAAATCAGCGTCCTGCTTAGAGGGTGCATGGCGCCGCCCGCGTGCCTTTTTACATGAAGCTTACGCGGCAGCTGTTTTCTGAAACAGAGGAATAACAGAAATACAAACAGCAAAAGCCCGAGGGTTGCGGGAACAAACATCATGATGGAATGCATGTACAGATCCATATCCACGATTTCCAGTGCTATTAAATTCACGATATTGCTGACACCGATAGGTGCGCTTGATGCAGTTGCTATTAGCGCACCTGAGAGGAGGTAAGGGATTTTCTCATGGTTTTTTAATCCATATTGCTTTAACAGAATCAGTAGAATGGGAGTCGTAATGAGAATGCTTCCATCGTTGTTAAAGAATAAGGTCATCAGAAAACATAATAAGTTGACGTACCAGAACAACCGGGTTCCCGATCCACGAGCTCTGGCTGCCAAGGATTCAGCAGCCCAGTTAAAAAAACCGAAACTCTCTAATATAATGGCCATTACGATGGTTGCAATGATCGTTATAGCAGCACTGCTTATGGTAGAGCCAATGGTAAGGAGGTCCGGCAATGATACGCTCCCGCTAAGCACCACGATTGCGGCCCCTACAGATGCTGGGATGGCTTCATTTAATCCATTTGGACGCCATATGATAAGGACCATTGCGACAATAAAAGCTGCAATCGTTAGTGTGACTACTGCTGGACTGAGCATGGGAAATCTCACTCCCTTCTTTCATTAATAGCAAGAGTTGCTTACGAATCCTCTTTTTCGGGAATCACGACGCTAATAAAAGCAACTTGTTCTTTGGCGGCCTCACTCTTTGTTGACTCTACGGGAACCTCTTTAGGAGGCGTTAGTAGAGCGTACAGCCCCCAACCCGCCAGTACGATAAAGATGAGTACGATCATAAAGGTCACTCCTCTTCGGTTTTTATTTTTTGCGAAGTTACCTACCAATCATAATTAGTAGATAGATATACTCTATTTATATGTATCAAGGACTGGCACTGCTCTAATGGAAATGCCTTGTTATTGCGATATTCCGCGATTGATGTTCGCATAAGGAGTTACACATCGATAGGTAAAATAGATTACATACGAAACAAGCCCGATTGCTCGTGTGTGAGCAATCGGGCTTGTTCATCCTCTTAATTGTTTTTTGCTATCAATACATCGACGAAGTTCTGTGCAATTTTGGATAAGGAGTGATTCTTCAGCCAGATGAGTCCGACCGGAGCTGACATCTCGGCTGACCCGGAGATTTTATGAGCATGGATCGAGTACCCCTTATGCCGTTTGAGCACCGTTTCCGGAACGATCGACCCGCAAAAGCCGGATGAAACTAAATCCATCAACAGCGAAATATCAGAGCATTCACCTGTAATATGGGGATGCAGATGGAAGCGGGAAAATGCCTCCAATATCAAATAGTGCACGCCTAATCCCTGGGTGCTTGGCAGAATGAGCGGTTGATTATGAATGTCCTGCAGCGACACTTCATCTTCGAACAGCTTCTGTTTATCCGACGAAATGAAGTAAAAAGGCTCGGTATAAAGGTGAAGCACCTCGAAATCGTCCAATTCCAACGGCAGGCGAATGATCGCCAGCTCGACATCCCGATCCCTCACTAATTTGCACAGATGCGCTGACTCGTTTTGCTGAATTTTATAGGTTACCTTAGGGAATTGGCGTTGGAACTGATGAAGAATATGGGGCAGCTCGCCTACCGAGAACGTATTTACGCCGATGGATAAACTCCCGTTCACTCCTTTTCCTACTTCCTGAACCTCCATTTTCGCCTCCTCCATCAACTGATTCATCTGCAAAGCATATTTATATAAAGCTTTTCCCGCCTCGGTTACCTCTAAATGTTTCCCGCTGCGCTCTATTAATTTGGAGCCAAGCTCCTCCTCCATGGCTTTCAATTGTTGACTTAAAGGGGGTTGGGAAAGATGAAGCCTCTTGGCGGCAGCAGAGATTTTCCCTTCCTCTACAATCGCGATAAAATATCGCAGCTGTCGGATATCCATCTTTGAAAGCACTCCTTCTCATATATGAAAAACCTAAGCAAATACGAACTTTGGCTATGTTTTTGATCTGGTTATTCCCATGTTAGCATATTGGTGCGGATTCTCGTAAGACAATGCATATGTAAAACCTAAGCTCATCATATTTTTTATATATTTTTCGTTTGGATTGATACATGTTAGCATTACGGTGTATAAGGAAAAGGACGCTGAACAAAACGTTTTATTCAGATTATGCGCAGCCAAGGGCTGCTTAATTTAAATGTTTCGATGAGGAGGATTCCATTGATGATAAACGATATCGATCTGAAGCATCTAAAGCGATGCGTTGAGCTCGCGAAGGAGGCACTTGAGGCAGGCGACGAGCCATTCGGCTCCGTGCTTGTATCCGCAGACGGAGACGTGCTTGCCGAAGACCATAACCATGTTGCCGGCGGGGACCATACGCAGCATCCGGAGTTTGCATTAGCGCGGTGGGCGGCTAATCACATGACGCCTGAGGAGAGAGCGAAGGCGACCGTGTATACCTCGGGCGAACATTGCCCAATGTGCGCAGCGGCCCACGGCTGGGTTGGACTAGGTCGGATTGTATACGCAAGCTCCTCGAAACAGCTGGCAGAATGGCTTGAGGAAATGGGAGTTGCGGCACCCCGTGTACGAAATCTTCCGATTCAAGAGGTTATCCGTGATACGGCCATAGACGGTCTGGTGCCCGAGCTGGCCCAAGAGGTTCGGGAGCTCCATCGTCAATTCCATTCCAAGCGAAAATAAGTCCGCCATGCGTTGTTCACCATGCTCGAATCGGGGATAACGGATATCCAATATCCAATGAATCGAAGCCTCCTCAGCCACTTTGAAGGTGGATCAGGAGGCTTCTCGTTTCTATATAGCATCAAGCGGTATGGCATTGACTCTTATGCACTAACCGTGCATTGCAATTCGCAGCGAGGTGAGCGTATGTCCATTCGAATCAAATTATTGCTGTCCTACACAGGCATGCTTCTTGTCAGCCTGCTCGTATTCGCCCTGACGGCCAGTTTGTTCACCATCGCGGCGACAGGGGATATTCACAGCTTCCGGGATTTCTATAAAGTGCATTATCAGCTCAACCCGCTGACGGAGGAGGAGGAATCCATCTTCCTTGAATTGAAGTACCTTGCCAAAAATGAACCGGATGAGCTGATGAACCAGGAGCTGCTGCAGGATTACGATTTCAAGCTGAAAACGGTGCGGGCCGGTCTTTACGTTCGCCGGGAGAGCAATCAAGTCTTCGAATCGCATACGTTCAACCAGCCCGAATTGGAGGAGCATCTGCCTCCCTATGAGCTGGACAACCACCATATTCGCGATACATTCAACATCGGCGAACGGTTTTACGCTTATGCCAAATTCGACTTTCGGTACTCGGATGGGGCGAAAGGGAGTGTTTATGTTATTCATGAACGCAGCCCTTTCGGCGAAGTGACCCGCAAGCTGCTCCCTATGATCGTGGTGCTGCTTATCGGCATCATCGTCATCGCGAACGCGATGCTATATCGCTGGATTACCCGCAGTGTGGTCAAACCGCTGAATCTGCTTCGAAGCTCGACTGAGCACATCGTGGAAGGGAATTTGCTGTTTGCACTCGATTTGCGTTCCAAAGACGAGATCGGTCTGCTGAACGAGGCATTCGAGAATATGCGCAAGCGGTTGTATGAATCGGTGCAGCTCCGTTTGCAGGACGAAGAGAATCGGAAGGAACTGATATCCAATATTTCGCACGATTTGCGTACCCCGATTACGAACATCAAAGGATACATTGAAGGCATTCGTGATGGGGTCGCTGATACCCCGGAGAAGATGGACAAGTACGTCAATATCATCTATTCCAAAACGATCGACCTGGATAAGCTGGTGGACGAGCTGTTTCTGTACTCCAAGCTGGACTTAAAGCAAATTCCGTTCTTGTTCGAGAATGTGAGCATCGTCAGCTTTCTGGACGACTGCATGGATGAGCTGCATTACGAAATGGAAGAGAAGGGAATCTTGCTGAAGTGGGGCGAGCGCCCGAGCAGGGATATTGAGGTTGTAGCCGATCTGGAAAAATTAAAGCGCGCCATGCTTAATATCATTGGAAACGCCCAAAATTTCATGAACAAAAAAGACAAGTTCATTCTCATTTCGGTGCAAGCATCGCCGGAATGGGTCACTGTTGAAATACAGGATAACGGGATGGGAATCTCATCCGAAGACCTCCCGCATATTTTCGAGCGCTTCTACCGCGCCGAACGATCGCGCAATTCCTCAACAGGCGGCAGCGGACTCGGACTAGCGATCGCTCGTCAGATCATCGAGGGCCACGGAGGCTCGATATGGGTGAGCAGCGAGCTTGGCGTCGGCACGAGCTTTTACTTCACGCTAAGAAGAACGAAGGACCTAGGAGGGACACATACAGATGACAACCCGGATTCTGATCATCGAGGATGAAATTACGATCGCACAGCTGGAGCGGGACTATTTTGAGTTGAACGGGTATCTCGTCGATTTATGCCATACCGGCAATGAAGGACTTCGGCTTGCCATGAACAACGATTACAATCTCATCATCATCGACCTGCAGCTTCCGGGGATCGGCGGATATGATGTATGCAGACAAATCAGGCAAGCGAAGGAGGTACCGATCTTAATCGTTTCCGCCAAAAAAGAAGAAATTGATAAGATCCGTGCCTTTCATCTTGGTGCCGACGATTACATTACCAAGCCGTTCAGCCCCGGGGAGCTGGTTGCGCGAGCCAAGGCGCACCTGGCAAGATATGAGCGGTTAACAGGTAAAACGGGGACTGATCCCCGGTCGGAAATCCGTCTCCGTGGTCTTGTTATTGACAAAGCAGCCCGCCGGGTCCACGTCCGCAACCAGGAAGTGATATTTACGACCCGCGAGTTTAGCCTGCTGGAGTTTTTGGCAAGCCATCCGAATCGCGTCTTTAGTAAGAATGAACTGTTTGAACGGATATGGGGCATGGATTCGAACGGGGATATCGCAACCGTGACGGTTCACGTCCGCAGATTGCGTGAGAAGATAGAGGTGGATCCTTCGAATCCGCAATATATCGAGACCGTGTGGGGGGCGGGCTACCGCTTTTCCGTATAACGAGTTTAGAAATTGTTAATAAACATTTTCGAAACGGTTAATACCCGGTTTCTTAGGCGTTTAGGCTTCTCCTTTAATCTATAGGTAGGGCGAGCAGAATCGCACCTATGAAGCTTAAGGAGGACTTAACGATGAATAAATATTCGACTAAACTGGCTGTCCTTATGCTGGCAGCAGCCCTTGGCACCGCATCCTTGCCATTGGCCGCACAGCCGGCAAACGCCGCTTCGGCACCCATTACCTCGCAGGACCTTCAAGGAGCGATCAATGAACTGAGCCGGCTTGGCATCATCCATGGTTACAAGGATGGTTCGATGAGAATACAGAACGACATTACCCGCGCCGAATTGGCGAAGCTGGTCGCTCTTACGTTTGGCCTCGAAGGTCCGCCAGCTTTGCCAGCTCACATAACGGATACACTTCCGAGTCATTGGTCCTTCCCGTACGCAGCAGCGCTGGCATCGCTCGATATTATGCAGGCGGAAGACGGACGATTTGACCCAAGCGGATCCGTAACAAACGCCGAGCTGGTGCAGATCGTGGCCAAAGCGTTGAAACGGGATGTAAAATCCGTGCATTACTGGGCGGAGCCGTTCTTCTCAGAGAATGACAGCACCACCCGTGGCGAAGCAGCGTTCTTGCTGGATAAAGCCCGTCAGGCGATCCCTTCGGCAAATGCCAAAATTACACACGTCCGTGCCTTAAACGCTATAACGTTGATCGTTACCTTCGACGCCCCGCTGACGGCCGAAAATGAAGCATTTGCTCAAGCTAAAGAGGATTTTGTTTTTACGAACGGACTTACCCTGACGAATATGCCGCGTCTAAAAACCGGCTCGATTGCAACGTATATCGTCCCTACTTCCGTACAGCAGCCAGGGGCAACCTACACGCTGGCTTATAAGGGCAAGGATGCGGGCAGCTTTGCGGGCAACGCTGATAAGCTTGACATGACAGAGGTTAGACAGGTGGCCAACGATACGTTTGAGCTGGAGGCACTCAAGGCGAACGGGGTTGTCGATTACGGCTACGTCATTTCCGCCTATAGTGCCGGTCGCGGGGAAAATGCGTTCATCTTGGATGAGAACAACCGGGCGGATGGGGTGGAGTACCAGATCATTTCCTCCGGCCAAGCCAGAGAGGTGACGATCACGCCGGAAGGCGGACAGCCGAACACAGCCAAATACGTTCCGTTTACGCAGTCCACAGACGGCAAACAAGAACCGAAATTTCGCTTGCCGGAGGGTCAAGTCCTGAAGCCTGGCGTTACGTACACGGTTACTTCGGATTGGGTGCAAATTGCTAACCCAACCTTCGTAGCCAAGGAGATGGACCCGCTCCATATCGTTAAAGCCGAGGCTGCTAGTGAAACCTCCATCGTCGTAACGCTGGCGGAGGATCCGGGCGATGAATTGTTCTCCGGCCGCAGCGTGGAATTGACGGATGCAGAGGGGAATAAACGGACAGCCGCCTATAAATATTCCAGCCGCAAAGGGGCAGCAGGCGTATTCGAACTTGCGCAGGGCAGCAAACTGACAGCAGGCGCAACGTATGTCGTGACTCCAGTCGGTGATTGGGCCGGCGAATCCAAGGCTGAGCTGACCTTTGCACCGTAATGTTCGGATGAAGCCGCAAGATGAACGATTCCCTGCCATGAACGTGGAGAAATAAATAAATTGACCCTGCATGCTTGAGGCGGCAGGGTCATTTTTTTTGTAGGATTCGCTATGCTTTGCCCAATCATGAATTGCATGCATCATCTTCAAACGTTTCATTTCTGAAGGTAAAGAGAACGAAACAGATTTCACTTGTGCCAGCCCTTATCCCACAAATATGCAGGAAAGCCCCTGATGGCCGTTGAATATATCGGAGGACCACAATAAATCTCAGGTGTACTACAGGCACCTTTAGCCGCAGGAGGAGAACAACATGAAGTCGATCACCGTTCAAAGTCTTAAGAAAAATTTCAATTAGAAGTGCTTGCAGGAGCCGACCGTATGGATCGTTTGATCACCCGTGCCCAGACGCACAGGCCGGGGCTTGAGTTTGTCGGGTATTTTAACTTTTTTCCTATGGAGCGAGTGCAGGTGCTTGGACGCAAGGAAATTAACTACTTGCTTACGCTTAGTATAGAGGAACGCAAGTTACATATCGGCAACATCGTTAAATATCATCCGCCGTGCTTTATTGTAACGTCGGGACAGCAGGAGATCCCTTATCTGACCCTTTTCTGCAATCAAGAAGGCATTCCTTTACTGCGGACGATCGAGACCACAACGGAATTTATCGCGAAGCTCAACAGCTATTTAGTGAAGACGCTGGCACCAGAGATGTCCATCCATGGGGTCTGTGTGAATGTATCGGGCATAGGCATCCTGCTCAGGGGCAAATCCGGGATTGGCAAAAGCGAGACAGCACACACTCTAATCCGAAAAGGACACCGGTTCGTCGCAGATGATATCGTGGTGCTTAAGAAGCTGGGGCCGACGACACTTCTTGGTACTCATAATGAGATCAGCCGCGAGTTCCTGGCGCTGCGAAGCATCGGACTGATCAATGTGGTACGCCAATACGGGCGCACGGCGTTTCAGGACGAGACGCGAATTGTGCTTGATATCGAGCTGTCGCCATGGCAAGGAGACTCGCTAAACAATGAATTGGAGGCGGTCCCACAGTTCACGGAGTACTTAGGCATCCAAATTCCGCATATCGAGGTTCAGCTTCAACCAGGACGTGATGTTGCCGGCCTGATCGAAGCGGCGGCTAACAATTGGTATCTTAAACAACTCGGCTACAGCGCGGCTGAAGACTTTATGAGCCGGATTGAGAATGAGATGAAGTCTTGACCGCAGTCGCCATTCTAAATTGCGCCCAATGGTATTTCCTGATATACTTTTCGCATGTTATGAGATTGGGGGTAGTACCGATGGCAATGCGAGATTGCTTATTTACTAGGAAGTGCTCATGCAAAGTCTAACTAGGGCGATACTTTGCATGGGTGCGATCGAAGGAATTCCATCGCCCAGCCTTGGATGTTATCGTTTCTAATAATAGGCTTTGCACCTTATTCATTTTTCATAAAAAATAAGGGGCTGAAGAGCTGTGAGTGCACCATTTATTAGAAACCATCAATTCAACGTCATTAAAAAGCAAGCCGATTTCATTCAGAAGACCCTGCGAACCGCCGCGGATCGGAGCGTCTTGGAAACCGTTAGATATCGTTCCGTCGTGAACATCACGGAAGCATTCCCTGATCTGACACAGGATCAGAAGAAGCTGTTTGAGGAGATCACGACTCTCGAGACGGCCAATGATTTCCAAAGATATCTTAACGCATTGGAGCCGTATATGGAGCCTTATCCGCCGATTACGGTCAAACAGATTCAGAAGCTGTTCCCTAAAAATAAAAAACTGAAAGTGCCTGATCTAGGATCCATCGATTTTCGGTATACGACGTATTTGAGCTGGGTGGATATTGCAACAAGCCGTTTGTTCATTGTCTATCCGTTCGAAGGGAAGTTCATCGGGATCGAGGGCAGAATAACGCCGACACACAAGAAGGGGTACTGCCTGTTCTGCAATCGACATCAAGAGCTTGCATACTTCTCGGTCAGAACCAAATCTGCTTTCGCTTCACCGGATAATTTCTCTTCGGTTGGTCATTACGTCTGTATGGACAATCAAGCATGTAATCAGTGCATTACGGCTTCGGGATCATTGGAGAAGTTTATTCTTTCAGTTAGCAAATAAACGTTAATAAGGTTAGGGCTGCCCCAAAGGCAGCCTTTTACTATAGATCTGGCCAGGTGCGATACAAAGCTCCGATTGACTTCATTTTTGTCATCAGCCGCGAAGATGGAGTCATACAACGTTGCAAGAGTCTAATCGAAGATTTAATTGCCATAGCGTCTAAGTCATTCTCTTAAATTTACATATATTATATTATCTTTCTCGAAGGGAGGATTTTTCATGAAAAAACACCATGATAAGGTTCTAGTGATTGTCCTCAAGCCTGGACAAAAAGTGATTGTAAAGTGTGAGAAACACAAAAAGCATCGCGCATAAGTAAAAACGGGTGAGCCTTATCTTTTAAGATCAGGCTCACCCCCTTCATATCATCCATAGGATTGAAGAATGATATTGACGGCACAAAATCAAAGTACATAAAGAACGGCACATGGTAGTTTATTTTTACGAACACGCTAACAATACTACACGAACTGATAAAGGGGAAATTCTGGTGGAGAACCTGCTTAAAGAACAAATCAATTTCATTGTTGAAATCGACAAGCTTAAAACCATTGAACGAAGAACTAAGATTATTCACGGGCCAAGGCTTGAGAACGATGCGGAACACACGTGGCATCTTGCAATGATGGCCCTTGTGCTGCATCAGCATTCGAACCGTTCAATCGACCTCCTCAAAGTGCTCAAGATGCTGCTTATCCATGATTTGGTCGAAATCGATGCCGGCGACACATTCGCTTATGATACGGCCGGGCACAGTGATAAGTTTGAACGGGAAATGCAAGCAGCCCAGAGGTTGTTTGGCATGCTTCCGCCAGAGCAGGAAGAGGAATTTATGAATCTATGGTTAGAATTTGAGAGGAAGGAGACGGACGAAGCCAAGTTCGCTTCCTCACTTGATCGATTACAACCGCTTATCCATAATCATTTAAACCAGGGAGATACCTGGCAGAAATATCAGATTACAAGTGAGCAGGTCATCAACCGGAATCAAGAGATCAAGAATGGATCAAGGACATTATGGGAAGTGGCGCAGTCCATCATCGAAAGCTCCGTTGAACAAGGGATATTGGCTAAATCGTAAATCGAAAGAAGAACAAGAAGGGATCGCTTGCCGATA
Organism: Paenibacillus lactis; assembly: GCF_017873605.1. GTDB lineage: Bacteria > Bacillota > Bacilli > Paenibacillales > Paenibacillaceae > Paenibacillus_AQ > Paenibacillus_AQ lactis. The sequence goes on along the minus strand of NZ_JAGGKI010000011.1, from coordinate 119,157 downwards.
ACCCCTTGTTCTTCTTTTATTTAGGTGCGGCATGATAATCTGTCAGGCTATGATGGGGATACAAATTTCACATGAATGATTGGTTATCATTTCACCCGTATATCTTTCGATGACCGGTCTGTTATCCATTTGATAGCCTTTGCTTTGAATAAAGGGGAGAACTTCACTCCATGCCCTTTGTACTTCTTCAGCGGTGTGTTTGATTTTATAAATGGCATAGGTTCCGCCAACGAGCTCGCTTTCGTTGATGGATCCGGCGATTTCGTAATCCTCCGAAATGACAATGCAGGCATCGTACCGGCAATTTTCGGGAGGTGTTGCTGCGGGATTGTCTTGCGGAATTCCAAACAGGATGGCCGAGGTTGTGAGAAGCTCTCGCTCTATAGCCCACTCTTTTAACTTTTCCATCGCCTCGGCATTGGCAGGGCCGTACGGGCAAACTTGTCGTACATAGGCAATACGGTAGGTTGGAAGATGCTCGACGGTCATATTCGTCATTTTTAATTTCCTTTCTTTGGTAAATTGGGTGCTGCAATTTGATGCTAACATGTTATAAAAAATATCTAAAGGAAATTATCGATGCATTCATAATTTATCAGAGGTAACGATCGGTCCCCTTGCTGCTCCGATTTCTAACGCATCATGTTCGTAATCATTGCCACGAATCGTTAAAGCAGATGACTGCTTTCCAACGTTGATCCCTTTATATAATTGATGACTTTTAGCCAAACATTATCATTTGCACGAATGTTGTACGATAGAAGTGTACATTAAAAAATGCAGTAAGAAAGGTGGGGGATAATGAATAAAACGATTCCTATTTTTCCTTGCAAATCACTAGAAGAGGTTGTTGTGTTTTACGAAGCCCTTGGATTTGACGTAACCTATATGCAATCCGTTCCTTATGGATATGCAGCCGTGAAGCATCGAATAGGTGAGGTGAGTTTCACGAGGCAGAAAAATTATGAAAAAGAAAAATCCATAAATGGCGCTTATATTCTTGTTGAGGATGTTGAAAGTGTATACTCTGAATTTATAGCGAATTTAAAAAAGGTATACGGAAAAGTGTTCCGAAGCGGAGAGCCTAGAATTACAAAAATAAGCACCAATAAAGAAGATATTCGCTTTAATCTTGTAGATCCTGCAGGGAATTATCTGATTATAGGGCAAAAAAAAGAAAGGGAAGGTCGAGGAAATCCACATTCAACGGGTACCTCTACCATTGAAAAACGATTCTATAGCGCATATACATTAGCGCATTCTAAAAACGACTATCGAACCGCATATAAAATCATTGAAGGACTTACAGGTAAAAAAGAAGAAATGTCTCAGATTTTATATGCGAAGTTACTCATATTAAAGCTTGAGATCGAATTCAATTTAGAGCGAGCCGCGGAATTGAATGAAACGCTTGCTGAAATCAATGCGATAAATTTGAATCGAAGCGCATTTGAGCGATTAATTGAAGAAAAGCAGCGTCTTCAAGAATTGCTGGAGGATATATCTTCGTAAAACCTGTAATGGACAGGGTTTACATATGAACGATAGATCAAGAATCGACAGATTGGTGTTCATGAACCAAGAGTTGAAATAACTCCTATATGAAAAGGGACCGTTCCCCCTTCTGCTGAGAAGGGAACGGTCCCTTTTACTGCTTCGATTAAAATCCCGATCGATTAAGCGCCAATCAAGCCGTTAACTCGTACAGAAGAACGATTTGTATTGCCAGCAGCTCTTAAGGCTCCCAAATGACGGTCGGGTAGGGGTGCTGATCATATGCGCTTGCCCAATAATAGGAGTCTGCGATGATGCGCCGCGGGAGAAAACCGATCTCGCCGCTCGGCAGAGAGATGAGTTCAGAACGGGAGGTGAACATGCCATCCGTATTTGTCACTCCTAGCACATACTTTCCAGCCATATGGGTGAACCGTCCGCTGATCTTAGCAGCGGGTATCGGCTGCTTCGTCTCCATGTCAACGACCTGGATGGTAACCGTAGCGACGCCTTCATTATAGAGAATGGCCATATGGTCAATGATCATGGGCTTCATTGCGGATGGAGCGGTCGTTGCCACTGCCGCAGCGCTGGGTGATCCTTCATTGCCGCTGATGTCAACGGCCGTTATTTTGTAGTGGTACGTCGTGCCAGGCAGCAGCCCGGTATCCTCGAAAGATAGGGTCTTCGATGAACCTGCATACGTATCCGGTCCAATCTCGAATGCTGCATCGGTGCCGCGATAGATCCGGTATTCGTTCACGGCGCTGTTGTCCATGGCCATATCATAATGAATGTCGATCCGCTGGTAATCGAATGCGGCCGCAGATACCCGGCCGACTTGGCCGGGAGGCTCATTGTCTGCTGGAGGCTGCCATTTGAATCCGTTAGGCCCCCACTCACTCGGGAAGTCGACCAGCGAAGTGTAGTGGTGGATAGCAATGCCGCCAAATGCAGGATCGCTTTCGAAAGCGGCGTAAACCTTATTTAACTCCTGCTCCATATAGAGCCGACCTTCCTCGTGGAAGCTGATGGTCTCCGGATCTCCGCCATCGGCGATGTCTTTCGTTTCGACTCCGATCACAACGGATTTGGGTTTCCCGATCTTGGAGGCATAAGCCAGCTCGTTTACGGCATGGGCAATAATGCCTGCAGAACCTTCGGCCTGATCGCGATAATTCATGATGGAGATGTAATCAGCCGTGTCCTGAATGTGCTCGGACAACCACTTCGTCTCCCCATTCCAGGTGATATTGCTGGCATCCGCCGAAGAATCATACCATCTTGGAATCGCAGCCCCGACCGAGAGCGAAAGTCCGGACGCGTCTTTGCGTGACATGAGCAGCTTCAGCATATCCAGATACTGAATTTGTACGGAGGGCTTTGCCGTTTTGAAATCAGGCAGGATATACGGTTCCGTGTCCAGATTGATTCCGTCAAACCGGGCGGATGCTTCGGAAGCGAGATTATAATTCAATACCTGCTCGAATTCCTTAACCGCCTGTGCATGATAACGGCTGTAAGCCCCGAAGTAGGGAGGCTTGGTACCGCCGGCAATCAATGCCTGCACATCAAAGCCTTCTTCATGCGCCCACGTAATAAACCGCTGCACTTCATTTCGATAATCCTCCAGCATCATGGCTCCTTGAAACTGTCCGACTGCCAGATACAGCGTCTTGATGGGGCGCTGATCAAAGGTAGCGGTATCCTTCGCCATGGCAGCGAGTGAATAACGCGCATTCGGGTTCAGCACCAAAGGATAGGAGGCATTTTCCCATATCCAGATTGCTCGGTCCTGATCGGGAAGGGGTTGACCCGGACCGTATACATGTTCCGTAACGGTTTCTGGGGGAACGGACTCCAAATAGACGCTGTCCATTACCGTAGCACGATCCTGGCCAAAGTTCGGTTCATCCCCGTAAACGTCGCTAGTGACGGCAGCACTGGCAGCCGAAATACTGCCGGATGCAGTAATTCCGGTTTGCGCATAGACGGATAAGCTGTAGCCTGTATTGCCGTGCGTATCGGTTGCTCTGGCTTCCAGGCTGTGGACCGGCTGCGTTGATTGACGGGTATCCCAGGTATATAAATATCCTTTCTTGGCCGGCAGAACCGGGATCCACCCGCCCCCGTCGATTCGGAGCTCGACGCGCGAAATCGGATTTTTGCCTACGGCTGAAATCTGGACGTCGACTTTATTTCGAAGCCGTGTGTTTTCGGCAGGACTTACGATTTGAACTTGAGGTATGTTCGCCGGGGGATTATCTACGTTCAAGTAAATCCATGGAGACCAAACTCCGTACCGGGTTACAACATCTTTGGATTTGAGGACAATTTCTATGGCCCCGTCCAGCTGAGTCGTATCAAGCGAATAAGACCAAGTCCCGCTGTCATCACCGTCCGGATCATCCATGTGGACGTCTTCCACCATATTACCATTCACGATCAGTTCGAGATCATAGACGCCGGAGTAGGTGCCGGACAACTCGGCTTTACCCGGCTGAATGGTTTGTCCATCCTGATGAGAATCAATTGTGATAAGCGCTGCCGCTTTGGCAGAAGGGAGGGGAATACAGACAGCGAGCAGAATTGCCGTCAGGAACAAGAGTCCACATTTGCGAAACCTTGAGCTTTTCAACATTCTTTTCACACCCTTGTCATTGAGATGTATAAACGTACTTGACCAACCCGGCAGCCTTAAACGCTAGATGCAAGAAATCAGATATGACCGTCATTAAAGCGCTTACTTTTAATTATTACGAAATTAGAGGTTTAGAACTGCCGCCGGCTATCCGTCTTTAGACGGATCATCATTTTATTCTGAAGACGGTGTAAACCCGGCGGAATGTTATGTAATCTGTTCTTAAACGAACGTTGGATGAATAGGATGTGCAGCTGGTTGAAAGGATTTTCTTGGACAGGAGGAATGATGGATGGATTCAATCGCGATTTATAATATGGCCGAAGCGGGTCGTGACGTACGGTATGAGGTGGCTGAGGTATTCGTGGATGGGTATTATGAGGAATTATCTTATTTCACGAAGGACCGCTCGACCCTCATTTCCGCCTTCAAAGATCTGTTTAGCTCCGAGGTCTTCTATGTGGCCGAACTCAACGGAAGGGTTGCCGGTATACTGGCTTGCTCCAACAATCGGCAGCGGGCAATGCCGGTCGAACTGGAGCCGCTTCAGAACGCTTTCGGCGTGCAAACGGGGGAACTGGCTTACCATGTCATGACAAATGAGTTTAATACCGCTTTGCCTTACGATGACAAGACGGGGTATATCGAATGTGTGGCGACATTGACCCGTGATCGCGGAAAGGGCATTTCCTCTGCCTTGTTGAACTATGTGGTGGAGAAGCTGCCCTATCGTCGCTATGTTCTTGAGGTTACCGATGCCAACGAAGCCGCACATCGGATTTACTCGAAATTAGGGTTTCGAGAGATTGAGCGGAAAGCGGAGAGCAATGCCGAAATTGTAGGGTTTAAATACCGCATTTATATGGAGTGGACACCGGAGGATTAAACGCCGAGCTTCTGCACGAAATAAATTTTGATTGAAATTGATCGATAATTAAGAAACCGTGTTAATCGAGCACTTCTGCAAGTTGCCCTCGGACGCATAGGGCCCTATGCGAAAGGGGGGTTTTTGTGTGCTTCGCGTATTCTTTAGTCCGCGGAGGCTGGTATGGAGAGCATTCTTGACGGTATACTGCATATAGGCGATGGTTATGACTAACGGGATATGAACTGAGGTGACGCCATGTTCGAATTGCTGATCACGATGACGGAACGGATCGGCATTATTGTTACGATCGCTTTTATCGTGACCCGGCTGCGATTTTTCCGTACGATGCTGAGCCAGGACAAGCTGTCCTCCGTTCAGCGGCTCCAGGCCGTTCTGGTCTTCGGGGTGCTGGGCATTGTCGGAACGTATACCGGCATTACAGTCAGCACAGAGTCGCTTGCCGTGAATAAATGGATGCTCCAGGTGTCCGAGGAAGAAGCCATAGCTAACTCACGGGTGGTTGGTATTGCAATGGCCGGGCTTTTCGGCGGATGGAAGATCGGTCTGGGGGCAGGGCTTGTTGCAGGCCTGCACCGCTTCACGTTAGGCGGCTTTACAAGCCTTGCTTGCGGATTGGCGACGATGCTGGCAGGCATCCTGGCAAGTCTGTTTCGGAAAAAGAACGAGCAGATCAGCGTCTCCGCAGCTTTAGTCCTCGGAGCGCTGGCAGAGTCGCTGCAGATGCTGATTATTCTGCTGCTTTCGAGGCCTTTCGACCAGGCGTTGAACCTGGTCGCTTTTATCGGGGTTCCCATGATCGTGGCCAATGGGATCGGCTGCGCCTTGTTCCTGCTGATCATCCGATCCGTAGTCAATGAAGAACAGAAGGCTGCAGCCCAACAGGCCCAAACCTCGCTTCGGATTGCCCGGAAGACGCTCGGTTACATGCGGCAGGGCATGAAGCCCGAATCGGCCGAAGCGGTCTGCCGGATTCTGTTCGAGGAAGTGAAGGCAAGCGCAATCGCGATGACCGATGACCGTGTCATCCTGGCCCATATCGGCATAGGAGACGATCACCATGCGCCTGGACGCCCGCTGCAGACAGAGGTAACCCGGCACGTTATCGAGAAGGGGGAGCTGCTGATTGTCGACCGGCATCAGATCCAATGCCAGATGCGGGATTGTCCGCTTGGCGCGGCGATCGTCGGTCCCCTGAAGCAGGGAGGGGAGACGGTCGGGACGCTTAAATTTTATTTCCCCAGCAAGAAGGATATTACGCATGTTACCACGGAGCTGATGTCCGGGCTCAGTATGCTGTTAAGCTATCAGCTGGAAGCAGCTCAGCTTGCCGAAGCGAAGGAGCTGGCCAGGGAGGCCGAGATCAAGACGCTTCAGGCACAGATCCATCCGCATTTTCTGTTTAACGCGCTCAATACGATTTTGTCGCTAACGAGGATTGATGCAGTGAAAGCGCGCAAGCTGCTTCGGAGCTTGTCGGATTATATCCGGCAGAACTTAACGGCAGCTGCTGCCGAGAAAGCGACGCTTCAAGAGGAGCTGCAGCATATCCGTTCCTATATGAGCATTGAAGAAACCAGGTTCGAGGATAAGCTTGCGATCTCATATGAGGTTGAAGAGTCGGCTCTGAACGCTATTGTTCCGCCGCTGACGATGCAGCCGCTCGTGGAAAACTGCATTCGGCACGGCTTCAGGAACAAAACGGATGATTGCATCATTCGCATCAGGATCACCGGCAAGCCGTCGTCCGGCGTGACCGTTACGATCAAGGATAACGGAGAAGGAATTCCTGCTGAACGTCTGCGGCAGCTCGGTCTTCAGATGATGCAATCCACATCCGGCACCGGAATGGCCGTGTTCAACGTTAACCGGCGTTTGACGTTAATGTACGGGGGATCCGCTTCATTAAAGATTAAGAGCAAGGAGTCAGAGGGTACCGAGGTTGTATTCCATATACCGCCGGCGCCTTCGGCAGCTGACGATAAGTTTAGATAAAGGCAGGGATCACGCGCATCATGACAGACCGAATCAGAACCATCATTGTGGATGATGAACGATACAGCCGGGAGGAGCTCGGATTTCTATTAATGCAGTACCCTTCCATTGAAGTGACGGGCGAAGCGGGATCAGGGGAAGAAGCGGTGCTGAAGACGCTGCAGCTGCAGCCCGACGCGGTATTTCTCGATGTTGAAATGCCGCTCATGAACGGACTTGCGGCCGCCGAAGCCATGCAGGAAATGAAGAAGCCGCCGAAAATCGTATTCGCCACCGCGTATCCGCAGTTTGGCGCCGATGCCTTCCAGTATGAGGCGATAGACTATCTGCTGAAACCCATCGATGAGGATCGTCTGGCTGAGACGGTTCGAAGACTGGAGAGAGCGATCCTATCGCCAAGGCAGCAATCGCCAGCGCCATTGAAATCCTGCGGCAAGCTGTCGTTGGAGGAGGAGGGGCAGATTCATTTTATCGATCCGGATGACATTATTTATATATCGCGGGAAGATCCGTTTTCCAAGATTGTTACCGTCCATCGGGAGTTTCATGTGAAAACGCCGCTCAAGGAGCTGGAGGCGAAGCTTCGGTTGTACCCGTTCTTTCGGATCCATAAAAGCTACATCGTTCATCTTAAATATGCTAAAAGGCTCGTCCCATGGTTTAATGGCGCCTACCAGCTGGAGCTGAAGGGGAGCAGCGAGCTGCTGGCCGTGAGCCGCAATTACGCCAAGGCCTTTCGTGAGGCATTGGAGCTATAGGACGACCTGCGTAAACTCCCTTGCATGTTAGCATGCACTTTGTGCATCTTAATCCGTATAAACGACATGTTAATCGCAAATTACCTCCTGCCCGCAGGAATTTCCTTATAATCGATGTAAGCGATTCCAAAGGAGGAGGCGATAGATATGATTACCTTCATCGTATCGATTCTGCTGTTAATACTCGGTTATTTTACGTATGGAAAATATATTGAGAAGTTATTCGGCGTCAAAGAGGAGCGGTCCACGCCGGCTTACGTCAATCAGGATGGCGTTGATTACTTGCCGATGAGTACGGGCAAAAACTCGCTGATCCAGCTGCTTAACATCGCGGGGGTCGGACCGATCTTCGGGCCGATCATGGGAGCCTTATACGGTCCGGTTGCCTTTCTGTGGATTGTATTTGGCTGCATATTCGCCGGAGCCGTGCATGACTATCTGACCGGCATGATCTCGATTCGCAACCGCGGTGCCCATCTTCCTGAGCTTGCCGGGAAATTCTTGGGCAAAGTCATGAAGCATGTAGTCAACGCTTTCGCCATTCTGCTGCTGATTCTGGTAGGAACGGTATTCGTCACCTCGCCGGCTAGCCTGCTTCACAACCTGATGAATGGCTCTATCAGCTTGTGGATGATTACGGTTGCCATCTTCGGCTATTATATCCTGGCAACGCTGCTGCCCATCGATAAAATCATCGGCCGCTTCTACCCGATCTTCGGTGCGCTGCTGCTGATAGCCTCTGTCGGCGTCGGTGCGATGCTGATCATCCAGAAGGCGCCGATTCCAGAGCTGACATTTACCAATATGCATCCTGACAATCTGCCGATCTTCCCGCTGCTGTTCCTGACGATTACGTGCGGAGCTTTGTCGGGGTTCCACGCGACTCAGACGCCGATCATCTCGCGCACGACCCAGCGCGAGGGGCAGGGCCGCAAAATCTTCTACGGCATGATGATCGCCGAAGGGATTATCGCCATGGTCTGGGCAGCTGCGGCAATGAGCTTGTTCCACGGCTCGACCGGTCTGAATGAGCTGCTCGCAACAGGCGGCACGGGGCTTGTCGTAAGCGAAGTCGCGAAGGTCACGCTTGGGGCGGTTGTTGGTACATTCGCTGTGCTTGGGGTTATCGTTCTGCCGATTACGTCCGGCGATACGGCATTCCGCAGCGCGCGGATGATCATTGCCGATTATATCAAGCTGCCGCAGCTTAGCATGAAGAGCCGGCTTCTCATTGCCGTTCCGCTCTTTTTCATTTCGATAGCGCTTACGCAGATCGATTTCAACATTCTATGGCGCTATTTCTCTTGGGCTAACCAGGCGACTGGCGTGATTGCCCTGTTTGTCGGAGCGATGTATTTATACATCGCACGCAAAAACTTCTGGGTGGCCCTGATTCCCGGCGCCATGATGCTGTACACAACGACGGTGTATATTTTGAACGCGCAAATCGGCTTCCGTTTGTCCATGAACGCTTCCTACATCGTCGGCGCAGTCATCAGTGCGGTTCTGGTGATTATCTTCTTTAAAGCCGCACAAAAAGCCCGAGCCGCCAAGCTTCCGCTGGATGTGGATGTCTCCGGCTTCAACAAGGCTGCATGATAGCTACATTTTAAACGGATCCACAAGTTAATCTATAGTCCATGGTTTGAAGGTACCGCGGCAGGTTAGTTACAGCCTGCGTTTGCGGTGCCTTTTTGCCGTGATCGGTCAAACCCTCATTCATTCCCTTACCTGGTGCCATTATACCGATCGCATGGCTGCTCCATTCGACCGAGATGTCATCCGGCTTAACGCAGAACCGTCCTTCATCGCTGCCCGCTCCATTGGATAAGGAGCTTAGACTTCTTGCAAGAAGCTTCCCGCAAACATCCTGACGAAATTATACATATAATCAATCCGACCGGCTCATAAAATGATGAAAGAAACGTGTAAATGGTGAAGGGGGCGTGTGCAAGATGCTAACCATGCTGCTGTTCCTGTTTGCCGCAAGCGCTGCGGTTGCCAGCGTCGATACCACCTGCGGGTTGAACGTGCTTGGAAGCCTGGATAACACGAAGGTGAACAAAGCCGCTTATGCACTCGTCTATGTGCTCTCCTGCACGCTGGGAGGAGCGGTGACCGGGCTTGCGATCGGCGGCGTCAATTATTTGCTGTCTCTAACCCCGTTGGGGCCATTGTATAACGCAATCATCGTCATATTGTTTGCCGTGTTCATCCTGTTAGAGCTGTTTAATAAATCCGGACTTCTGCCCTCGGGTAATTTCATTGTGCCGTCGGAATGGATTCGGCAGGCGGGATACCGTTCCGCAGCGCTCTGGGGCCATATTCTGGGCATGGGGTTTATTACGCTTCAAGCCGGCGTCCTGTTTCATGCATACATGCTATTATCGATATTTGCGCCGGTTTGGTGGTTGAGTCTCCTGGCGGGAATATGCTTCGGATTCATACGGGGCACTGTATTTAGTCTCCCCCTGATCCGGTCCGTCGTCCACATGCTGCTGGAAAAAAGATGGCTGAAGCGCACCTTGCTTAGCGCCGTGCGGCTAGTCGCATCTTACGTGCTGCTGACAGGATCCATCTTATGGATTCTCCTGTCCTAATTTAAGAAGGGAGGCTGCCGTTCCGATGTATGAAATTGCTGCCATTTCCGCCACCTTCCCCATGCTGTTATCGGTTACCAGCTACATCTGGAGCGCCTTCTTCGGCGACCCGGACCGTTTCCCTGGCAGTCCCCGTCTGCACGCGCTGCTTGTATTGCTGCAGTTCCTTGCCGTCACCATGATTTACGGATATCCCTCATCCATGAGTTTTGTCTTGCTTTCGGTCCTATACTTTGTTCAGGGAATCGGAGTTGTCTATTACATACGGAAGAAAGGAAGGGTAGACTGCGGCTGTCTCGGTCCGCAATTTCATTCCCGGCTGGGGTGGCCGCTCATTGCTATTAACGGGTTTATGGGACTGCTCAGCATGGCCTGGAGCAATCCGGCATGGTTTGACTATCGAGAAGCAGTCGCCCTGAACGGATTTCTGCTGGAAGGCATGCTGCTCCTGGTATCGCTGCTTGTCATCGTGGGCATACCGGATGCCGTTCATGCCATCCGGATATACCGCGAGCTCGCCGCCCCGCATGCTCCGTACATCAAACAGAGGTAAAGGAGGGCATGATGAACACGTTTTTTTGGATCTCCTATATTGTTCTATGGCTCCTCGTTGTACCGTTGGTTCTACTTAACCTCGTCTTGTTCAGACAGCTGGGAATTATGGTGATGGGGACCGCCCGGGGCGTCAACCAATCCGGCATTCCGGTCGGCCGCAAGCTTCCCGATGCCGTCACCACCGATCTGCAAGGGAGCTCGTGGTCGACGAGCGGCTTAGCCGGAACCGCCGCCATCCTGTTGTTCGGATCGCCGACCTGCAAAGAGTGCGCACAAATTATTCCGGACTTTACCCGCATCGCGAAGAAGCACCACGTCAAGCCGGTCCTTCTGTTATTCTCATCCGCAGAGCATGCAGCATCGTACATCTCGACGATTGGCTACGAGGATGAAGCCGTCCTGGTTACCTCCGAGCTTGCCCGTCAGCTGGATGTCCAAGTCACGCCTTATGCCTATGCGGTTGACGGCAGCGGCGTAATCAGGCACAAGGGACTGGTCAACAGCCGCGAACAGCTGGAAGCCTACGTGAAGGCAACCATAGCTTCCTGAATAAGAGGTGATAAGCATGTGGCGTTTGCCTGCAAATAAAGATGAAGAAGCCCAGACGGTGATCAGCCGCTTGACCCGGAAAGCGAGTCGAGTCTCGATTTTGAACCGTTTCGCACAAAAAACAGCGGAGCTGCTGGCGAGAGTCCTCCTGAGACCCGAAGAGCAGCTGGTTCGTATTTCCTTTGCCGCCGGGCCATGCCGCCCGCCTCACGGTCAATATTGCAGCGGATGCGGAGCAGATGCTTCCTGTCCGCCCGATTATATCATCTGCACGCCGAAATCCGTTATTACGGACTGCAAAGGGCTGTGTCCTTATCCGTCCGGCTGGTGGTATACAAGCGATCCGCCCGGACAACGGGCCAAATGCCAGGATTGCATCTCGCAATATGTTCATCCCGAATTCGGGATGAAAGGCTGCTACCAAGGGGCACATATTTATGGCAGATATATCATTTGCGCGTGCAGATCGACCTTCACATATTAATGCATCGGCCGCGTGTTCATGCAATCCAGTGAGACGCACGACGTCGTGATGGGATGCCGCCGCGCTCAAATTTTCTAAGAGCGTCAATTCCTTATATTCGGCTGATTTGTCCTCGTTTTAAGGATATAATTGGAGAAACAGCGAGGTTAATGAACGCAACGATTCGTTGTGAGCTGATGAAGGGAATAAGGAGAGGGACTGATGCAGGACATTGAGATCCGGAGACCCGCATACGCTGATGTCGAAGCGCTTGCGCATTTTTTTCGAATCGTTGTAACCGATACGTTCGCCAAGGAAGGCCTGTCGGAATTGGATGAGGATATCGAACAGGAAATCGAATCGAAAATTCAATACTTGAATCGTGATTTGGAATCAGGAGGCGAACAGTGGTACTTTCTAATTGCCCTGATCGATGGCCATGTCGTAGGCACGATTGAATATGGGCCGCCAAACGCCATGATCCGGCAGCACGCTCCATGGAACAAACAGGACATCATGGAGGTGGGGACCGTTTTCGTGCATCCGGATTATCAAGGCAGGGGAATTGGAAGCTTGCTCTTAAACGTCATTTGGTTGTCGATGATGGAGCGGGGATACCGGGAATTTTGCCTGGACAGCGGATACTCTGCGGCCCAAAGCATCTGGAAGAAAAAGTTTGGAGAACCCGATGTTCTCCTGCAGGATTATTGGGGCGAAGGCCTTCATCATATGATCTGGAGAAGATCGCTCGGCGACGTTTCCATCACATTTCGAAATAGTGTCGATTCCGAAAAAGTTGAGTCATAAGCGCGTGTCACAGTTACGACCCAAATGGTCAGCCATGGACAGGTGGATATGATTGCGGCCGCCCCAGAGATTGGGGGGCCTTCTTCTCGTAAAGCGATATTTTTCATAATCCTGTGTGTGAGGGTCCCCGATCGGGTGTACAATAAGATAGCTGCAGCAGGATCATCCTGTCAGAATCAATGGCGCGAAGGGGATGGTGAAGGTGCGCTTATTGCTCCATGATACGAGTGAAGTTCATGAATTGAAGGTGTACGATACAGAGGAGCTATACGGCGTGAAGGGGCGTTTCCGAGTGCTGGAGTTCTCCGATGATGCGGTGCAGGGAGTGCTGGATCTGAACGATCCGGAGCGGATCGTCTTTGAGTACCCGAGAGCGATCATTCACCTGATCGATGCCAATCATTCGGATTTCGAGGACATGTTCCTGATCGGGCACGGCATCGGGACGATCGCCCGCCATTATGCGAATAGGCGGATAACGGCAGCCGAGGTGGACAAGCGGGTGGCGGAGCTGGCCCGCACCTTTTTCGGCAGCGAAGCTGAATCCGTGAGAATTGGCGATGGGCGCGAGCTGCTGGAGAGGGAAGCTCAGGATACTTTGGACGTTATTATTGTGGATGCCTTTACGAAGGAAGGAACGCCGCGGCATCTGGCTTCTGCGGAATTTTTCATGATGGCGGCAGATAGGCTGCGTGATCAGGGTATTATGATTATGAACCTGATTGGACGAGGAACTAGGGACCCTTATATCCGTGCGATCCACACGACGCTCCATACGGTGTTTTCCTATACGAAGGCATTTCGTCTGTCCGATCGCCGCACAGATATTCAAAATATCATTCTCATCGGAGCCGCGCGCCCTATTCTGTATCAGGAGCGTCATATGGCCGGCTTCCGGGAGGCAACTCTTGAACAGGGCTATGTGATAACGGATCGTCCGTAGGAAGGGATGGAATACATATGGAATATGTTTTGCTGGTGCTTGTCGGAATGCTGGCCGCGGTGAGCGGGGCGATTGCCGGCCTTGGAGGCGGATTTATCATTGTGCCGGTACTGGCCCTCATGTATACAATGCCGGTGTCCCAGATATCGGGCACATCAATGGCCGTTCTGTTCGTCAGTGCGATCTCCAGCACATGGGCCTATGCGAGGCAAAAACGAATTGATTACCGGAGCGGCCTGGCGTTCTCGGTAGCCATGATACCGGGCTCTGTGCTGGGTGCCTGGACAACCAGCATTGTGGGCAGCCGCGTCTTTTTTATAGCGCTTGGACTCTTCCTGATGCTGATGGCGGTTGTGATCAACTTCAAGCCGACCCAGAGCCGGGGCGGCTTCCTCCGGCCGACGGTGACAAGAAACTTCATCGATGCCTCCGGCGCTGAGCATCGCTATGCGTTCAATTTGTGGTTCGGCTCCGGGGTTGCGCTTTTTGTCGGGTTCATCTCCAGCTTGTTCGGCATCGGCGGCGGCTCGGTAATGGTGCCTACGATGATCCTGTTCCTGGCCTTTCCGCCGCATATCGCCACCGCAACGTCCATGTTTTCGATTCTGCTCTCCTCGCTGGTGGGAACCATCTCTCATGTCGTGCTTGACCATGTGTTATGGGGGACGTTCATTTGGCTTGCGATCGGAGCACTGGCCGGGGGCCAAATCGGTGCCAAGCTTGCCTCCAAAATACCGGGGCTCGTCATCGTGCGGATATTGTCGGTATGCTTGTTCATCGTGGCGATCCGGCTGATGTTTAAAGGATAGAGCGTCCGGGTTCTTGCGTTGAGCCCATTTACGTTTGTTTAAGCCAACCGGGTGATCTGGTTGGTTTTTTCTATGCTTAGCGAAGTACATATCAGGGGTCAGCTGGATCTTCACGAAAACCTTTATACGTCTAGACATTATCAAGGTACCGAGTGGAGTTGGTAAATGAAGGAGAAGCAAAGTAAAAAGATGAACGTTGTAACGGAATGCACGCCATTCCATAATGAAAGCGTAACCAAGTACAGATCTTGAATCCATTGGAACGGGGGATGCAAATGCAAAAAAGGAATTCAGTATGGCGGAGAGCGATATCCGTATTATTCATGGCGTCACTCCTGCTCTCGGCCTGCGGAGTCAGCGGGTCCGGCAGCGGCAGTTCAAACGAAACGTCCAAGACCGATCCAAGCACCATAGCGAATGACGGCCCTTTCGGCAAATATGATCCGCCAGTCGAGGTATCGTTCGTAAGGGATCTTAGCGACGTCGTGGAAAATAACGTGCTGGGCGTGCTTAAAGACGAAACGATCGACAACAATCGATGGACGCAATTGTATGAGCAGGAGCTTGGCATCAAAGTCAAGTACAAATGGGTGGTCAAAGGCAGTCCAACCTCCGACCAATACCTGCAGAAAATTAACGTGACGCTGGCTTCGGGCGACCTTCCGGACGTGATTCCGGTCAACGCCACCCAGCTCAAGCAATTGGCGGATTCGGACCAAATCATGGATATGACGGAACTTTACGAAACGTACGCTTCCCCAATGACGAAGGAAGTGCTGCTTCAAGAAGGGACGAGTGCTTTTGACGCCGCTACGTTCGACGGAAAGCTGATGGCGATTCCTCAACTGGAATCCTCGATCGAGCGTTCCATGTACATCTGGATCCGGACGGACTGGCTGGAGAAGCTGGGACTTGCGCCGCCGAAAACGATGGCTGACGTACTCGCCATATCGAAAGCGTTTACGGAGAACGATCCGGACGGGAATGGTGTGCAGGATACGTACGGACTTGGCGTTACCAAGGATTTATGGGGGGGCGCGATGGGGCTTGAGGGGTTTATGGCCGGATATAATGCCTACCCTAACATTTGGATCGAGGATGACTCCGGCAAGCTCGTCTTTGGGAGCATCCAGCCGGAAGTGAAAAAGGCGCTTCAGGTTTTGCAAGAGATGTCCAAAAACGGACAGATCGACCAAGAGTTCGGTATCAAAGACGGAGGCAAGGTTTCGGAGCAAATCTCGGCCGGCAAGATCGGTATGGAGTACGGCGAGCAGTGGAATTCCATTTGGCCGCTTCAGCTGAATCGCGATAACGATCCGAATGCGCAGTGGCAAGCGTTCCCGATCGTATCCGAATCGGGGGAAGCACCGAAGGTGCCGCTCAAATTCAGCACCACCCGATTCTTCGCCGTCAAGAAGGATGCGGCCTATCCGGAAGCCGTCATCAAAATGTTCAATCTGCATCTCGAGAAAAACTGGGGGAAAACCGCCGAATTCGATAAATACTTTGCGCCGCCGGAAGCCGAAAGCGTGTGGCAGCTGTCTCCGGTCACGCCGTATCCGGTCATGAAGAACGTGGATGCATTCCGGGAAATCGATGCTGCGCGCAAGGCCGGCGATTTCTCGAAGTTAACCGGAGAGGCCAAGACGATCCAGGAAAAACTGGAAGCTTATGAATCGGGCTCATCCGACGGCTTTGCGCTATGGGGCTGGGAAAGGATATACGGGGAACAGGGCTCCATGGGAATCGCCGACCAATACGATAAAAACGACCAATTCCTGCAGGAAAAATTCGTCGGCGCTCCGACGCCGACGATGGTCGAGCGCAAGACGACGCTCGAAAAAATGCAAAACGAGGTTTTCGTCAAGATTATTTTAGGCGAATCCATCGACACCTTCGACCAGTTCGTAGAGGATTGGAAAAAGCTCGGCGGGGATCAAATCACGCAAGAAGTCAACGAGTGGTACGAACAGGCGAAGCGATAATCCGGGCCGGAGGGAGAACCTTGTCGTTACTCCCTCCGAACCTGTTACCTACGAATTGGAGGTTCACGAATGAAAGCGAAATGGCGAAGAGAGCTGCCGCTCCATGTGATGATATTGCCGGGATTGATTCTAATCGTTTTATTTTCGTACATTCCGATGGCCGGCATCACGATCGCGTTTCAGAGGTTTATCCCTGCCAAAGGCCTCTTCGGCGATCAGCAATGGGTCGGATGGAACAATTTCGAGTATGTGATGAGCCTGCCGAATTTTACGCAGGTTTTGTGGAATACGCTGTTTATTTCGAGCTTCAAGCTCATTTTGGGGCTCATTGTTCCAATCGTGTTCGCCGTCCTGTTGAACGAACTCAAAAACAATGTGATCAAGCGATCGGTCCAAACGGCCATTTACTTGCCTTATTTCCTGTCCTGGGTCGTGCTTGGCGGTATCCTGATCGATATCCTCTCCCCGTCGGGAGGCATCGTCAACGGATTTCTCGGCCTGCTGGGCATCCCCAAGATCTTTTTCCTGGGCGATAACGAATGGTTTCCGTTCACGCTCATTGCTTCCGACGTGTGGAAAAACTTCGGGTACGGCACGATCGTGTACTTGGCTGCGATTACCGGAATTGATCCGGGGTTATACGAAGCGGCAACGATCGACGGGGCGAACCGCTGGCGGAAAATATGGCATATCACGATTCCGGGCATGCGCATGGTAATCGTCCTGTTGTCGGTGTTAAGCCTGGGACAGCTGCTGAATGCCGGCTTCGATCAGGTGTTTAATTTATACAGCCCGCAAGTGTACGAAAGCGGGGACATTCTGGATACGTTCGTTTATCGGATCGGTTTGCTTGATGCCCAGTACGGGGTGGCGACGGCGGTCGGATTTTTTAAATCGGTCATATCGCTCACGCTGATATCGGGCTCCTACTTTTTGGCTTATCGGTTTGCGAAATACCGGATATTTTAAGGGGGGGAAACGATGCAGCAACGATTGGTGCCATCTTCGGCTGAAGGGGGCCGTATCCGGCAAAAAAGGCGGTTTGAATGGTTTTCCCTGATCAATGCCATTTTCTTGATTTTGATCTCGCTGATTTGCGTTCTTCCTTTGATTCACATCATTGCGGTTTCCTTTAGTTCCAGCGCGGCGGCTTCGGCGGGATATGTGAAGCTGTGGCCTGTCGACGTGACGCTGGCTTCCTACATGTATACGGCAAGCCGCCACGAGTTTTGGGATTCGATGCTGGTGTCGCTCACGAGGATCGGCTTGGGCACTCCGCTTAATTTGCTGCTGACCGTGTTGATTGCCTACCCGTTATCGAAAGAGACACGTTCTTTTCGGCTTCGGAGCGCGTACGCGTGGATCTTTTTCATCACGATGCTGTTTAATGGCGGCCTGATTCCTTGGTATTCAACGATAAAAGAATACGGCATGCTGGATACGATATGGGCATTGATTTTGCCGAGCGCGGTTCCCGTGTTCAGCGTCGTTCTGCTGCTTAATTTTTTCAGGGAAATTCCGAAGGAGCTTGAAGAGGCGGCGCTCATCGACGGAGCGAGCCACTGGCGGACCATGTGGTCGATTTTTGTCCCGATATCCAAGCCTGCGCTTGCCACGCTTGCTTTGTTTTCCATGGTTGAGCACTGGAACAGCTGGTTCGACGGACTGCTGCTGATGGGAGACCCGTCCAATTATCCGCTGCAAAGCTATATTCAAACGATCGTAATCCAGCAAAACCTGTCGAATATGTCGAGGGACGATATGCTGAACCTGGCGCTGATCTCCGATCGGACGCTGAAATCGTCGCAGATCTTTCTCGGCTCGCTTCCGATTATTTTGGCATACCCGTTCTTGCAGAAATATTTCGTAAAGGGCATCGTTCTCGGAAGCGTGAAGGGCTAAGGGCTAAGGACACAGCGCAAGTCGATGTTGCCCGCCATAAGTCTGGCTGCCCTGACGAGATGTAGGCTATAATCGAATAAAAAATGCTGGGGGCAATGCCATTGATGTTCCGACGGGACTTTTCACTGCGCAATACGATATTTCTCCGGTTGATCGTGACGTTTCTGCTCATTATGGTGCCGATTCTGTTATTTGCCGTGTATCTTTACCATTGGAACGTGCAAACGGCCAGCTCCGACATTACCAAGACGGCAGCGGCGCAATCCGAATTCTACCTGACCGATCTGGAAAACGAAATCGAACGCATGAAAATGCTGCAGTACAGCCTGCTGGAGGATGAAAACCTGAATGAACTGGTCCTGACCTGGGAGACGATGGCGACGATCGCCCGTACCGAGAACATGAATTCGTTGATCAAGCGGCTGTATACTGTTCAGAACAGCAGCATGTATATCAAGGATGTCAGTGTTCATATCGCGGCTATCGGCCGCACGATTTCAGCCGGAGATGGGGTGCGTGAATTTAGGCCCGAACGCTTCCGGGAAATCCGTTCCGTCTTTGGCAGCGGCTCTCAGCTCATTGAATGGAACGGAGGCTTGTTCCTTGGCGCCATGAAACAGCGGGGTATCAAAAGGGCAGAGCCGCTGTTCACGGTCGAGATCGAGCTGGACGAGCAGCGGCTGCAGGAAGCGCTCGCCCAATTCAATACGTACCCCGGCAGCGGAACGCTGCTCCTGTCGGACAGCGCCAAGGTTGCCGTCGCGAACGGGACAGGGGAGCTGGCTAACGTTAGCCTCCCCCTTTTCCTGCGGGAAATCCCGGCGCTCCTGGAGGACACTCCTTCGCGGCTGACCGTAAACGGGAACCGATACTATGCCGTGCAGGCCCACTCGCCGGAGCTAGCGCTGTCGATCTATCGTTTCATTCCCGAGAAGGTCGTACAGAAGCCGCTGAGCAAGTTCTACAAATGGGCATGGGGATTTGCCGCAGCGGCGCTGGGGATATTTGGCGTTTTTGCGCTGTCTACCTATAAGTTCATCCACAAACCTATGCTGGCTTTAGTTAAAGGCTTCAGAAGGATCGAGCACGGGGATCTGAGCATCCATATCGCCCATGAATCCAAGGACGAGTTCAGGTACTTATACGGCAGGTTTAACCAGATGGTGGACAATTTGCGCTCTTTGATCGATCAAGTCTACAAGCAGAAAATCATGACGCAGCGGGCGGAGCTGAAGCAGCTGCAATCGCAAATCAACCCGCACTTTTTATATAACAGCTTTTTTATCCTGAATACGATGGCCAAGACGGGAGATACGGAACGGATCGAACAATTTACGACGCTGCTCGGGGAGTATTTCGAATTCGTGACGAGGAATGCATCGGATTTGGTTGCATTGGAGCAGGAAGTTCATCATGCGAGAATGTATGCAGAAATTCAGGAGCTACGGTTTTCGAGAAGGATTCAGGTACGCTTTGATCCGCTGCCGGATGAGCTGCGGCCGCTTCCCGTGCCGCGGTTGATCGTTCAACCGATCATTGAAAACGCATTCAAGCACAGCCTAGAAAAAAAGACGAAGAATGGTTTGATTGTGGTGCGATTCGAAGGGGCGGACGGCCAGGCTCGCGTCATCGTGGAGGATAACGGAGACCGGTTGACGGACGAGGCGCTGGAGCAGATCCGGAAGTCCTTGTATGAGGAACAGGACCAGGCCGAAACGACAGGGATGGTGAACATTCATCGCCGGATCCGCATCACATTCGGGGAGGATGCCGGATTACGGACAGAACGTAGCGAGCTTGGGGGGCTTGCCGTAACAATACTTCTTGGCGATGGAGGTGAACCGTCAAGTGTATAGAATGTTGATCGTTGACGACGAAGAAATTATCACCGATGGGCTGGCGGATATTTTCGGAAAATTGAACCTTGACCTGGACATCTACAAAGCCTATTCGGGGCAAGAGGCGCTGGAACTGTTGAACCGGACGCGGGTCGATGTCGTACTATCCGATATCTGCATGCCAGGCATGGACGGCCTGGAGCTGATGGAAACGATACGTCTCAATTGGCCGCAGTGCAAAATCGTGTTCCTGACAGGGCATAACGACTTCAATTATGTCTATCAAGCGATTCAAGCGCCGGACGTGCAATACGTGCTCAAAAACGAAGGCTACCCGAAATTGATCGCGGCCGTCGAGCGAGCGCTCAAGGAACTGGAAGAGACGCTGCGGGCGAATGATCTGATCCGGCGGTCGAAAGAGCAGCTGGATACGCTGGAGACGCTTGCCCACGGGGACTATTTTCGAAATTTGTTATTCCACGACGTGCTCTTCGAACGGGAATTGGAGGAAGACTTCAGGCGCCTGCAAATTCCGCTGGATGCGTCCATGCCGATTCTGATCGGGCTGGGCAGCGTAACGTCTGGCGGGTCCGCGGGAAGATCCCCCACGTATGTCGACCGTCGGGAGACGGCGCTTGCGGTTAAGTTTCTGGCAGAGGCTTTCCTGGCAGAGCGGACGAGCAGCATCGGTTTCATCGATCGATACGGGGATCTGATCTGGCTCATCCAG
The DNA here is from genome assembly GCF_017873605.1 of Paenibacillus lactis. Taxonomy (GTDB): domain Bacteria; phylum Bacillota; class Bacilli; order Paenibacillales; family Paenibacillaceae; genus Paenibacillus_AQ; species Paenibacillus_AQ lactis. The sequence goes on along the minus strand of NZ_JAGGKI010000011.1, from coordinate 98,202 downwards.
CCCAAGCGGTGGAGCGGATCGGAATGGACGGACGCTTTCGCACAGACGGTCATGTTTCTGGAGGGAACGTTTGAGCTGATTCAGCAATCCTGCCTGGAATCGCTTGAGGCGTCGGTAGCCGTGACACTATGCGGTGAGGCATTCGCCTGGGAAGGACTGCCTGCCATATACGATAAAATGAGACGGTACCAGCATGATCGGACCGGTGACGGAACGCGGATGGTCCAGAAGGTGTTTCCGAGCGAGGAAGCCGCGCCGTCCGCTACGATTCTTAACAGATCCTTGCGCGATAAGTTCGAGACGCTGGCCGTCCATTTGGAAGCCGGCAGAAGAGAGGAGTTCATGGGGCTGTTCGATGACTTGACCGAACCGGCAGCTTACGAACTCGAGCGGGGGGATCCCAATATGACGGAGCTTTGCTATACGGTTGCGCTTGTGCTTCTGTCTTACATCAATCGGTGGGAAATCCGTGAGATCGGTTCGTTCGGCCTGATGAAGCTGGAAGACTATCGTTCGTGGAGGGAAGCCTTCGGTTATTTGAAAGGCGTTGCTGACGTTTTGTTTTCACTCCGGAAAAGCGGAGAACAGAAGAGGGCTGCCGGCGTCATTGAAAAAATTTGTTCATTCATTGAACAAAACCTCAGCGAGGATCTGTCCCTTGTCAGGCTGGCGGATGAATTTCATTTCAATCCATCTTACTTATCAAGGCTGTTTAAGCAGGAAAGGGGCGTCAATTTATCGGATTATATGGACGAACTCAGGATTCGCAAAGCGAAGGAGCTTCTGAAGAGGGAAGAACTGAAGATAGCCGAGGTCGGTGGTTTGATCGGATACGAAATGCCGCAATCGTTTACCCGTTTTTTTAAAAAATGGACCGGCCTGACGCCGCAGGAATACCGAACCGTCAGGCTAAGCCGCGATGGAGCGCAATAAGTGCAGCGACCAGGCGTATGGCCAGGCAGCAGTCCTTGGATAACCCAAGGACTTATTTGCATTGGGCTGGCAGATTAGGAGGCGACCATCTTCCGATATTCGTTCGCGCTTACGCCGGTATAGGATTTAAATCGCTTATAAAACCAGTCGATTTCGGTATAGCCCACCTCATTCGCAATTTCGTAAATCTTCAGATCCGTTTGCTCCAGCAGCATTTTCGCTCTTTCCATGCGCTGAATGAACAAATATTCGTTAAAGCTCATATTTTCATGGTTTTTGAACTTTTGGCCAAGATAGGAGCGGTTGAAATGGAATTTGCTTGAAATGTCTTTGAGCGTAATATTTTCGTGCAGCTTTTTCCCCACATATTCCTTGACCCTGTGAATGACGTCATCCTCAGTGCGGCGTTGGTTCGCGTTAACAGCAGCTACGCTTTTCACCAGTTCTTCAGCCGGCAACGTGCTGGGTACGTAATCGCTTACCTGCAGCTGCAGCGCTTTGCGGATGAAGGCAAATTCCATGGTATCCTCGACAACAATGATGGGCAAACGGCTTACCCTCCGGATCCGGCCGCACAGCTCCAGCCCTTTCTTGGGGCTGCCGTTCATGTTGATAACCGCCAGTGAATAGCCGTTCTCCTCAATCCGATGCAGCGATGACTCAGAATCATCATCGCAAATTTCCATGTTCATCCCGCATTTGCCCCAATCCTGCAGGCGAAGCGCATCATCGGAGCAGCAGCCCAGATTGATATACAGTAACTTAGACATGATGACTCCCTCCCCATATATTGCGATAAGCGGAATATCCATTAAATTGGTTACGCTTACATTATGTTGGCCGGCGCCCCATTTCCACAATGTGCTTTTCTTTGCATTGCTAACCGTTCTTTACTTCTTGCAAAGCTTGGGTTGAAAAAGCTCGGCGGACAAGCCGTTGCAGGAGACGGCCTTCTAGCGTTTCAGGGGTAGAATATCTCGATTTCCCCAGGTTGTTGCATGGAAATGTAAGCGCTAAACTTTGGATGAATCTGGACCAAACATCAAACGTTGAGGGGGATTAAAGATGCGTGTTCGCAAATTATTGGTTCTGTTATTAGGATTGGTTCTGCTGCTTGCAGCCTGCAGCGGAGGCTCGGGTAACCCAAGCAGCGGCACCCAAGAAACCGTGGAATCGGAGACGAATAGCGGCACTGAAAACGAGACGTCGAAGGAACCTGGCGAGACGGAAAACAGCGGAGGGGAGGAGGAGGAAGTTTACAGAACGCCGGAAATGGATTTCGATTTAGGCGGTAAGACGATTAAAGTCGTCTCTTGGTGGGATATGACGAATCAGGAAAGGAATCCGGACGAGATTGCAAAAAAGAAGAATTTGGATGCGCTCATGGAGAAGCATAATTTCAAAATCGAATATATCGCCATCGACTTCGGCGAATACCAAGAGAAAGTTACGGCTTCCCTGTTAGCCGGCGAGCCGATCGGCGATATCGTACGATTGGGCAAAAACTATACGATTCCGGCGCTTGTCAAACAGGACTTACTTTGGCCGATCGATGAGTATACGAAAAACGTTCGGGCTTTCGATCAATTGGCATCGAATCAAATCTTCACTTACGAAGGCAGAGGCTATGGGTTTAGCGAGACCCGTGGAAACACTGTCCAAGGCATTTTCTATAACCGTACGCTTATGAATCAACTGGGCTTAAAGCCGCTTCAGGATTATGTGAATGAGGATCAATGGAACTGGGACACGTTTATTCAAGTGGCCAAGGATTCGAATAAGGATACAAACAATGACGGAAAGTTAGATACCTGGGGCCTCGCGAATTCATCCCTGATCGAGCATGCACTTTATTCCAACAACACCGGGCTTACAAAAGAGAACAAACAGACACTTGAAGATCCCGCGACATTGGAAGCCCTGAACTTTGTTTCCCGGTTGGCTACGGAGAAGATCGCCAGACCGACGGAAGGCGGCGATTGGAGGGAGCCGAGCCAGTTTTTCCGCCAAGGCAACACGTTAATGTATGCAGGGGCACTATATGAGCTTGGCGGAATCAAGACGGATATGCCGGATTTCGATATCGGCTTCGTACCGTTCCCGAAAGGACCGAACGCGACAACCTACCATACCTTGGAAGGTGCATATCAGGCGTTGGCGATTCCGAAATCAGTCGAGAATCCGGAGCAGCTCTTATATATTTGGGAGAAGATCAATGACATCGATTCCATATATGAGTATCCGGACCAAGCCGATTATGAGACCGTGTTTTCGACAGAGGACGACCTTAACAACGCGCGACTGGCTGCGCCTAACCTGATCGTGCTGGAACATGGCTCCTTTCCGAAACTTCCATATTGGGAATTCGTCGGCGAGCTGAATGAAGGAATATCCGTTTCCACCGTTGTTGAGAAATACAAGTCAACGTTCCAAGCGGCTATTGACGAAGTATATGGCAAGTAACCTTGAACATTAGCCGAAGAACCGATCGTCCCTGCGCAGCGCATTGCTGCGGCAGGGACTGTCATTGGATGGATTAACCGTATGGGAGGGAGAGAAATTGAACACCAGGAAGAAGCGTTTCGGTAGCGCCATACTTGTCATCGTCCTATTTTTTTTGTCTCTATGGGCCTTCTACCCTTCGAAATCGACAAACCAAGGCTTCGTTCAAGCGATCTCCGACTTTGAAGCGGTCATAGAAACGGAAGGGCAGGACGGGTACAGCCAGTATTTAGACGCCCATGCATCGGCGAGCCGCCCGGACCGCATCGTCCGCATCGAAGGCGAGTCCTTTGTATCAACCTCCGGGGAGGGATTCGAGATCGCGGAGAAATTACACGGCTCCGAAGGGAAATCCGTGATCACGCCAGAGGCAGGCTCTATCTCATGGGACTTGAACGTGGAAGAACCGGGCTTATACCATGTCCGGATCCGATATTATCCGATTGAAGGGAAGAGCTCGGCGATCGAAAGGCAATTCTCTATCAATGACAAGGTGCCTTTCAAGGGAGCGGATATCGTGCTATTCGACAGAGTATGGGGAAACCGGGACGAGGAAATCAGGCAGGATAACCGCGGAAACGATCTGCGGCCAAGGCAGATCGAGCAGCCTTCCTGGCAGCTTGCGCCGCTCTCCGATCGGTACGGCTACTATGATGAGCCGTATTCCTTTTATTTTGACAAGGGCAAGCAGAAGCTTACGCTAACGTCCTTGCGGGAGCCGATGGCCATTGATTATATCGAGCTGTACCAGGATCATGCCTTGAGAACATACGAGGAGCTGGCGAATGAATATGAGTCCGAGGGCTTGGAGCCGACCCGGGATCAGTACATTCTGATCCAGGCGGAGGATGCCAAGCGGAAATCGTCGCCGACCTTGTATCCTACATCCGACAGATCCAGCCCGACCGTTGAGCCGTACGACGTTTCCAAAATCAGAATCAACACCATCGGAGGCGTTAACTGGAAGCTGCCGGGGCAATGGATCGAATGGGAGTTCGAGGTGGAAGAAGACGGTTTGTACCAAATCGCCTTGAAGCAAAAGCAGGACCAGCTCCGGGGCGTATTTGCCACACGAAGCCTTATGATCGACGGGGAGTTTCCCTTTGAGGAAATGAAACGAATCCGCTTTCATTATGACCGCGATTGGCAAATGAACGTGCTGGGCGAGGAAGAACCTTATTTATTCCATTTCACCAAAGGGACGCATCAGATCCGAATGATGGTGTCTCTTGGCGAGATCGCGCCGCTCTTGCAGACGATAGAATCCAGCGTGCTGGAACTGAACGAAATGTACCGCAAAATACTAATGATCACCTCCAATACGCCGGATCCGTTCCGGGATTATCAATTGGAGAAGCGGATTCCGGATATGGTGGAGGTGTTCACCGAGCAGGCCGAAATCATTCAAAGCGTGGCCGATTACCTGGAAGAAGCGACAGGCGAGCGAAGCGACAAGGTGGCCGTTCTGCACTCAATGGTGCACCAGCTGAACGAGCTCGCCGAAAATCCCGAAACCGTCGCCAAGCGCTTGGACACGTATAAGGTGAACGTGGGCGGTCTCGGAACCTGGATGCTGCAGATTAAAGAGCAGCCTATCTCGCTTGATTATCTAATCGTTCATTCGCCGGATCGCAAGCTGCCCAAACCGGACGCGTCGTTTTTCGAGGTCGCGGGCCATGAGTTAGGCGCTTACGCAGCTTCGTATACGGAAGATTATGACACCATCGGGAACGCCGGCGATGAAGAAGATGCCATTACCGTGTGGATAACGACCGGACGCGATCAGGCGCAAGTACTGAAAGCATTGATCGACGACACGTTTACGCCTGAGTCGGGTATTCCGGTGCATCTCCGGCTTGTTCCGGGAAATATCCTTCTGCCAGCCACGCTTGCCGGTGAAGGTCCGGATGTCGCCATGCAAATCGGCGAGGACGTGCCGGTCAACTACGCGATGAGGGGCGCTGCAGCCGATTTAACGAAATTCGATGATTTCGAAGAGGTGGTCACCCGATTCCGCGACAGCGGGCTGGAGCCGTACAAATATAACGGCGGGGTTTACGCCTTGCCTGAGCAGCAGACCTTCCCGATGTTGTTTTATCGCAAGGATATTTTGGAGGAACTTGGCTTGAAGCCGCCCGCGACCTGGCAAGAAATCTATGACTTGATTTCCGTGCTTCAGAAGCACAACATGCAATTTTATTTGCCGCTGGAAGCCACCAACGCAAGCCTGGTCCCGAATGCGACGTTCGCGATGCTGCTGTACCAGAACGGCGGGCAGTTTTACCGCGATAACGATACGAAGAGTGCACTCGACTCGGATATCTCCATGGAGGCATTCAAGAAGTGGACGCAGTTCTATACCAGCTACAAGTTCCCGCTGCAAGCGGATTTCCCGAACCGTTTCCGGACCGGGGAAATGCCGATCGGGATTGCGGATTACACGACGTACAACATGCTGACGGTCATGGCCCCCGAGATTAAGGGGCTGTGGGATTTCACGATTGTGCCGGGGACTGAACGCGAGGACGGTACCGTGAACCACGAGGTTGCCAGCCATACGACAGCCGTCATGCTGCTTCAAAATTCGAAGAGCAAAGCGGCCGCTTGGGAATTTCTGAAGTGGTGGACCGACAAGGAGACGCAAATTGCGTATGGTCGAGAGATGGAAGGCTTGATGGGAGAGGCTGCCCGCTATCCGACGGCCAACATCGAAGCGCTGGAGGAGCTGCCATGGCCGGTGAAGGATTATCGGAATTTGGATAACCAATGGCGGTGGGTACGAGGCATTCCGCAGGTGCCCGGAGGATATTTCACAGGCCGGCATTTGGACAATGCTTTCAGGAAAGTGGTAAATGCCAGCGAAAATCCGCGCGAAGCCTTATCCGATTATATTTTGTACATTAACGATGAAATCGAGATCAAGCGGAAGGAGTTCAATTTGCCATATTAACAGGGGAGGTGCGGTAGTCAATGCAAGGAGAACCAGTAATTCAAACCGTAAAGAGCCCCAAAGCGAATGTGCAGAAGAACAGCCGTTGGGTCTCTTTCATAAAAGAGTTGAAGCGAAGCAAGCACTATTATTTGCTGATGAGTCCGTATATGATTATTTTCTTTCTGTTTACGGTCATTCCGGTGGTCTTTTCCTTTGCCCTAAGTTTCTTCTATTTCAACATGCTGGAATTTCCGAGATTCGTCGGTTGGCAAAATTATTCGAGGCTGTTTCTGAATGATGATATCTTTATGATCGCCTTGAAGAATACGCTGATGTTCGCCGTCATTACCGGTCCCGTCAGTTATATCGCCTGTTTTGTATTCGCATGGATCATTAATGAATTGTCGCCCAAAGTGCGGGCGTTCATGACGTTGGTCTTTTATGCGCCATCGATATCGGGCAACGTTTACTTCATTTGGCTCATCATCTTCTCAGGTGACAGCTATGGGTATTTAAACGGGTTTCTGATGAAGGCCGGCTTTATCCTGGAACCGATTCAATGGCTCCTGAATGAAAACTATATTCTATGGATCGTGATTATCGTACAGCTTTGGCTGAGCCTGGGCACCAGCTTTTTGGCGTTTATCGCCGGCCTGCAAACGATCGACAAGTCGCTGATCGAAGCGGGGGCGATGGACGGCATCAAGAATCGCTGGCAGGAGCTCTGGTATATTACGCTGCCGTCCATGAGGCCGCAGCTGATGTTCGGGGCCGTGATGCAGATCACAACCGCATTCGCGGTCGCGGATATCTCCATCGCGCTCGCCGGGTTTCCGAGCGTTAACTATGCGGCGCACACCATTGTCACCCATCTGATGGACTTCGGCACGATCCGCTTCGAACTCGGCTACGCATCGGCCATTGCGACGTTCCTGTTCTTGCTGATGGTCGGAACCAACAAATTAACGCAAAAAATGTTGAGAAGGATAGGTGAGTAACGTTGGCTGCGAAAATGATTCGATATTTCCGGCTGCCGAGAACGCTGAACCGTTCTTTGCCCGTTAGCATTTTGCTGTTTGCGCTGCTCGCCTTGTTCGGAGCCTTCATGGCATTGCCCTTGATTTACGCGGTGAACAACGCATTCAAACCGCTGGACGAATTGTTCATATTCCCTCCGCGGTTCTTCGTGAACAATCCGACGATGGATAATTTCCTGGATTTGATGGTGTTAATGGGGAATTCGTGGGTACCCTTATCGCGTTATTTCGCAAACACGCTGTTGATCACCATCATTGGCACGGCTGGACATATCCTGCTGGCGTCTGCAGCAGCCTATCCGCTGGCCAAATACCGGTTTCCCGGCTCAAGGGCGCTGTTTTCGATTGTGGTGCTCGCCTTGATGTTTTCGCCCCATGTTACGGCGATCCCCAACTATATGGTCATGTCTTGGCTGGGTTGGATCAATACGCATGCCTCCATCATCGTGCCTTCCTTGGCATTTCCGCTTGGGCTGTTTCTGATGAAGCAATTCATGGAGCAGATTCCCGATGCCCTGCTTGAGGCAGCCAAAATCGACGGGGCCAGCGAATATCGGATTTACTGGTCCATTGTGATGCCGAACGTGAAGCCTGCCTGGCTGACGCTAATGATTTTACAATTTCCGGCACTTTGGGGCAGCGATGGGGGCAGCTTCATTTACAGCGAGCATCTGAAGACGTTACATTTCGCGCTCGGACAGATCACGGAAGGCGGAATCGCAAGAGCCGGCGTCGGCGCGGCTGTTTCACTGCTCCTGATGATCGTTCCCATTACGCTCTTTATCATCTCCCAGAGCAGTGTCATGCAGACGATGGCCACTTCAGGGATGAAGGACTAGAAAGGAGGCATGTCAGATTGATGAACAGCTTGCGCAAACTGAAAACGCCTCTCCTCATCATGATCTGCTGCTTATTGGGGGTTGGGGCAGGAGCGGGGAACGTAAGCGCCGAGAGCGCCTCGGACTCCTATATTTATTCTTATTGGGGCGATGCTGCAGCAGCGCCGGCCGCTTATGTGGCGACTGAATTGATAAGCGGCTCGGATCTGGGGACGGGTGCTTTCCAAGAGCCGAGCGATCTTCACGTCACCGCCGACAATCGCGTATACGTGCTGGATTCCGGCAACAATCGGATCGTTGTGCTGGACCATGATCTAAAGCTGGTAACCACCGTGGATTCCTTCACAAGAGAGGGCGAGCCGGATACATTTCTACAACCGCAAGGAATCTTCGTGACTGATGACGGCGAGGTGCTCGTAGCGGACACTGGAAACAAACGGGTGGTTCACTTGGATTCGGATTTTCAACTGATCAAGATCATCGATTCGCCGGAGTCGGAGCTACTGCAGGATTCGTTTAAATTCGAACCCGTCCGGGTCGTCATGGACCATGCGCAGCGAACTTACATCATGGCTGCCGGCGTGTTTGACGGTTTCATGGAATTCGATGCCGAAGGGGCGTTTACTACCTTCATCGGCGCGAATCGCGTTTATATCGATCCGATCGAATATTTCTGGAAGCAAATCTCGACCAAGGCGCAGCGCAGTCAGATGGTCATGTTTACGCCTACGGAGTTTACGAATCTGGATATTGACTCGGAAGGGTTCATCTATGCCACGAACGGGGACCAGTGGGGAAATAACATTAAGAAGCTTAATGCGCAAGGCAGCGATATTTTAAGAAGAACGGGGTATTCCGACCCGCAGGGCGACATTCTTTACCTCAGCAGCGAAGGTCCTTCTAAGCTGATCGACATCGATGTTACCGACAGCGAGATATACTCCATTCTCGATGGCAAGCGGGGACGGGTGTTCACTTACAACGGGGACGGACATCTGATGTACGTATTCGGCGGGCTGGGGAACCAAATGGGCCAATTTCATACGCCGGCCGCCATCGACCGAATCGGCGAGGATTTTCTTGTATTGGATAAAGCGCTTGGCGAAATTACCGTCTTCCGAACGACCGAATACGGTCGAACGCTGAATGAAGCCGTCAAAAGCTACTATCGTGGCGAGGAAGAGACCGCTTTTGCGTTGTTTAATCGAACGATCGCCATGAATGCCAATCTGGAATTCGCCTATGCGGGGATCGGCAAAGCCTTGCTTCGTCAAGGCGATTATAAGGGTGCCATGATGCATTTCAAACGCAGCTTGGATCAGAAAAACTATTCGAAAGCATTCCTGCTATACCGCAAAGCGGTCATGAGGGAACATTTTCCGTTGATCATGACCATGCTGTTCTTGGCCGGAATCGGGATATTTGCCGCATCCAGGCTTCGGAAAGTGAAGGAACGAAGAAAGGGGGCTTCCGCATGAGCAGGGAATGGATTCGGTTTCCCCTAAATCTCATGGTTCATCCCTTTGAGGGCTATTGGGACCTGAAATACGATCGCAATCGAAAATTCACGTTGATCATCTCGTTTTGCGTATTGTTTCTGGTTGCCGTTACGAACATTTTGGGGAGCCAGTACAGCGGTTTTCTAGTCCATGTGTACAATCCCGAGAGCATGAACAGCGTCATGGAAATCGTATATGTGATCGTGCCGATCTTGTTCTGGTGCGTGGCTAACTGGTCGCTTACGACCTTGATGGACGGCGAGGGCAAATTCGTCGAAATTTTTACGTCGACCTGCTTCGCGCTCCTGCCGCTCGTGATCATACAGTTTCCATGGATCTGGCTCAGCAATCTCGTGTCGCTGCAAGAGACCGCCTTCTATTATTTTTCCAACTCCGTTGCGGTTCTCTGGTTCGTTTATCTGCTGTTTGTCGGCAATATGACGGTGCATCAGTTTTCCCCGTCCAAAACAATCGGAATTATGATGCTCACCCTGGTCGCCATGGGGTTTATGGCTTTTATCAGTTTGCTGTTTTTCAGCTTGGTCCAACAGATCGTGGCCTTTATTTCCGTCATCTATCAAGAATTGGTCATGAGAACTTAAGGAGGAGGAAGGATGGGCAATTTCGCTAAATACATGCTGCTTGCTGCCAGTGTGCTGACAGCTCTGATTATGGCCGGTTGTACGGATAAAGGACCGGAAAAGGCAGCTGGCGATGAAGGCAACGGGCCCGCCAACAGCTTCACGCCGGGAGCAGCCCTTAAGTCATCGTTCGTCAATCCGAGCGTCAAAGGCATGAAAGGCATTGCCGAGAACGATCAGCTCCAGCTGCTAGCGGACGATCAGACGGGGGCGATCGCCGTCGTGCATAAGGCAAGCGGCGAAATTTGGCACAGCAATCCCCCCGGCCATCAGTCGGATCCGCTGGCCGCGGGCGTGAACAAAAGCTTGTTGTCCTCTCAGTTGAAGCTTGACTTTTATAACAGCTTCGGACAGATAAATTCGGTCAATTCGCACGCCGACAGCGCGGCTTACAAGCAAATCGGCATGGAGGAAATCCCAAACGGCGTTCGCGTTAACTACCGGTTCGGCACGGACAAAAAAACGATTGACGACATGCCCAAAAAGATCAGCAAGTCCCGCTTTGAACAGAACCTGTTAAGCAAGCTGGACAGCGCCGGCCAGCGAACGCTGAAAATCGCGTACACGGAAGATGCCGAGCAAGGGGTGTATGTCCGGTCCGACGGCGCTCTCAAAGGTCTGCAGCTGGAGCGTGCGCTTAAAGCCTTTGAGGATGCCGGATATACCGAGGACGATTTGCTGGTGGACATCGAGGAGAACCATTTGGATCAGACCAAGCCTGAACCGCGGGTATTTCACGCCTCGATCGAATATACGCTGGACGGCGACAGTCTGATCGCCAAGCTTCCGGTTTCCAGCATCGATTTCCCCGCTGAATATCCGGTGAACACGATCTCGTTCCTGAGCTTCTTCGGTGCAGGGGGGGCGGAGGATAAAGGCTCAATCCTCGTTCCGGACGGATCTGGAGCGCTGATTCATTTTAATAACGGCAAGACGCGGTACCCTTCCTACCAGCAGAGCGTGTACGGAATGGACCGAACGATGAGCGGAATCGAAACGGCGGACAGCAGCCAGGACGTCAGGCTGCCGGTGTTCGGCATCATCCGTGAAGGCGGGGCATTTATCGGCATCATCGAGGAAGGGGCTCCGGCCGCGACGATCAATGCCGACGTCAGCGGCAGGCTTAACAGCTATAATTACGTCTACCCGACGTTCACGGTAATCAACAAAGGCGACTTAAGCCTGGATGCGAACGGCCAGCAGCGCTCGCTCCCGAAGTTCCAGGAGAATCCGATGCGAAGCGATTTTTCGGTCCGGTATGCGTTCGTGGGCAAGCAGTCGGCTTCCTATCCGGGACTCGCCGCCTATTACAGGAATTACTTGGAGCAACAGGGAGGCCTCCCGGCAATTGCCGAGAGGAATGAGGAGAATATGCCGTTCTACCTTCAGCTCGTAGGAAGCATTTATAAGAAAAAGCATTTTGCAGGAATTCCGTATCGGGCGCTGGAGCCGCTCACAACGTTCGAACAAGCGCAAAGTATTCTGACAGAGATGGGCAAGCGAGGCATCCATGACATCAAATTGAAATATAGCGGCTGGTTCAACAAAGGGCTGGATCATGAGGTTCCAGGCAGCGTCTCCGTTGATCAACAGGTAGGGGGAGAGAAGGGACTTCGGCGTCTGCTCTCCTATGCGAACGAGAATGGGGTAAAGCTGTATCCGGATGTCGCTATCCTTACCGCGTTGTCCGGTTCCGGGTTCAACGAGGCGAAGGAGGCGTCCAGAACGCTGCGAGGCATCCCCGCAGAGATCTATTCCTTCAATCCGGCGCTGAACCGGCGGGATCGGACCGGTTCGCCTGCCTATGTCATATCGCCGCGGTTGATAGGTAGCTACACGGAAGCTTTCTTAAAGGATTATGGAAAATACGGCGCAATTGGCGTTTCGCTGAGTGATCTTGCCGCCGAGCTGGACAGCGATTTTCGCAAGCATCGTCAAATTGACCGTACGGAGTCCGAGCAGTTGTCTCTGGATGCGCTGAACAAGGTTTCAGATGCCAATCTTCAGGTCATGGCTGACGGAGGAAACGCTTATGCTCTGCCTTTCTTGACCGATATCACCCATGCGCCCATGTCTAGCAGCAGCTTTAAAATCGAAGACGCGGAAATTCCGTTCTATCAAATGGTTATCCGCGGGCATATCGATTACACGGGCGCGCCTTACAACCTGTCCGCGTATACCGACGCCAAACCTTATATTTTGAAGTGTTTGGAGTACGGTGCTGGCGTGTATTTTCAATGGTTCTATGAACCTAATCACAAAATAAAGGACACAGAGCATAACGAACTGTTCTCCGCCAATTACGCGTTATGGATCGACGAGGCCGCCCGCATCTATGAGGAAGTCAATGCATTTCTGAAAAAGGTTCGCCATGAGCGGATCGTCGGGCATGACGAATTGGCTGACGGCGTGTTCAAGACGACATACGAGAGCGGCGTTTACGTCATCGTGAATTACAATCGTGCACCGGTGACGATAGACGGCGTAACCATTGAAGCCGAAAGCTATGTGACGGGTGGTGAAGCGCCATGAAATCCATAACCCAGCGATTTGGGCGAAAGCAGCGAAGCTATGGGAAACAGAAGGCATTATGGGGCATTGCTTATGTGATGCCTTGGCTGCTCGGTTTTATCTTTTTCTTCCTGATCCCTTTGCTGACTTCCCTGATTTACAGTTTTAGCACCGTAACGGCAAATTCCGAAGGAATCGGCATAACGTTTATGGGGATGAAAAATTACGTGACTGCCTTTACGGTCAACACCAGCTTTAACCGAATGCTGACCGAGGCGATCGTGAACATGGCGGTGAACGTGCCCCTGATCGTTATCTTCAGTCTGTTTCTGGCCGTCGTCCTGAATCAGAAGTTCCTTGGCCGTTCCTTTGCCCGATCGATATTCTTCCTGCCCGTCATTCTTGCTTCCGGGGTCATTCTGACCCTGGAAAGCAGCAGTCTCGTTCAGGCGATCAATGATCAGAATGCCGGTTCCGGGGGGCTGATTAACGCATTGGGAAGTTTTGAACTCGAGCGATTAATGCTTCAGGCCGGCGTAAGCGAGACGATCGTAAACTATTTAACGGGAGCCGTGGATCGTATTTATGAGATCGTAAGCCAATCCGGCGTACAGATCCTTATTTTCCTGGCAGGCATACAGACGATATCCCCCCAGCTGTACGAAGCGTCCAAGATGGAAGGAGCTACGGGTTATGAAGCCTTCTGGAAAATCACGTTTCCGATGGTCAGCCCGCTGATTCTGGTCAACATGATATATACGATTATCGACTCGTTCTCCCGAAATGAGCTGACAGACTTAATCAAGACCACGGGCTTCGTCCAATTCGATTTCGGCCTTAGCTCAGCAATGGCCTGGATTTACTTCCTGGCTATCTCCATCATCCTGTTGATCAGCACGTACTTTGTATCCAGGAAGGTCTTTTACCATGAATAGAAGAAGGTGAATGCAATGTCGGTTTCTCGGTGGCTATCGCTCGAAAGCTGGAAACGATGGCTCTGGTCTTTCATACGTTTAACATTGATCGCTGGCCTGTCCTTTGTCATTCTGTATCCGATTCTGCAAAAAATCTCGACGGCCATCAAAGACAAGGCCGATCTTTATTCACCGGTCGTCGTATGGATTCCGGAAAATTTCACAATGAGCAATTTCCTTGATGCGATCCGCATCATGGATTACTGGGAAACGCTGTTCAACACGTTTGCGCTGTCGGCGACGACGACGGTCTTGACGGCCGCTTCTTGCGCGCTGGCGGGTTACGGCTTTGCCCGTTTGAAGTTCAAAGGCAGCCAGCTTTTGTTCGCCTGTGTCGTCCTGACGATTCTCGTGCCTCCTACCACGATTCTCATCCCGATTTATTTGAATCTGAAGGATTTTACGCTGATGGGCCTGATTCCGCTCCTCACCGGCAAGTCCGTCAATCTGTTGAACAGTTATTGGCCGTTCATTTTGACTTCGCTGACCGCCAATTCGCTTAAAGCCGGTTTGTACATTTTTATTTTCCGGCAATTCTTCCGCGGCATTCCGAAGGAAGTGGAGGAGGCGGCTTATATTGACGGCGCGGGCGTCGGAACCACCTTTACCCGCATCATGATGCCGAACGCGATTCCTGCCATCATTACCACGACGTTGTTCTCCTTCGTCTGGCAGTGGAACGACAGCTTCTACACGACGACGTATCTGACTTCAAGCAAAGTCATGTCCACCCAGCTGTCATCGCTGCCGTACAACCTGTCCATTATGCTGGGCAGCGATCCGTCGAAGGCGGACCCATTTTATTTGAGCATGGTGCAGGATACCGGCATTTTGCTGGCGATCCTTCCCTTGATCGTCATCTATTTGTTCGTTCAGCGATATTTCGTGGAAAGTATCGAGCGTACGGGTATCGTAGGTTAACATTTCAAGTTGAAGACCGCCACCCCGAATCTAGGGGTTGGCGGTTTTTGTTTGCATACGAGCAACACGTAAATAACGGGATAGGAAGTAAAAAAATGTTTATTGTGGGCCGGGGCCTTTAAAGTATAATAATACAATTAATCGATAGGAAAGGGTGTTTTCTGTTGCTGATCATCGTAAAGAACTTCTCCAAAGTCATGCTAAGCGCTTTACTGTTTGGTTCAACACTGGCGTCATGTCACCAAAGCAGCGGTATCGACCACAATCGAGGGCCGGAAACACGCGGGGAGGGCGTATACAGCGATAAGTCATTACGCGCTTATCATCCGCCGATCGAAGTCACTTTTGTGAGAGAAATCGGCGACGGCTTGGAAGATATTCTGAAGGCATTGCCTGATGAAACGCTGGAGGACAATCGCTGGAGTCAGTTGTACGAACAAGTTCTGGGCATTCAAATCAAATACAAATGGGCTGTGAGAAGCGAACAATACCACAAAAAGCTGGATATTATGCTGGCTTCAGGGGACATTCCGGATATCGTCAAGGTCAATGCCCAGCAGCTCAGGCAGCTGAGCCACGCCGGACTGATTCAGGATCTGACGCAGGTTTACAAGGAATATGCTTCACCGTTGACACAGCAAGTTCACCGCCAAGAAGGGAGCGGTACCTTGGAATCCGGCATGATCGACGGCAAGCTGATGGGCATCCCGGAGACCGATTCCTCCATTGAAAAGGCGATGTTTCTGTGGATTCGAACGGATTGGCTGGACCGATTGGAGCTGTTGCCACCGAAAACGATGGATGACGTCCTGGCAATTTCGAAAGCGTTTACAGAAGGGGACCCCGACGGAAATGGCCTACAAGACACCTATGGAATAGCGGCTACCCAATATTTGTGGGACCCCGTCATGGGCTTAACCGGATTCATGGCCGGTTATGGAGCTTACCCGAACATATGGCTTGAAGATGAGAGCGGCAAGCTCGTATATGGAGGCATTCAGCCTGAAGTGAAACAGGCGCTCAAGGTGCTTCAGGATATGTATCGCCATCATGAAATCGACAGTGAATTCATTTTTAAAAACGGAAGCAAAGCCAAACAGCTTGTTGCCGATGGGAAGATCGGCATGGTCTATGGCGAGCAATGGGGAGCATTCTTGCTTCAGTCCAGCCGAGGCGGCGATCCGGATGCTGAGTGGCAAGCTTTTCCCATTGTTACTGACTCGGGCATAGCGCCAAAGGTTCCGCTTAAATTTACCACAAGTTCTTTTTACGCCGTAAGAAAGGATTTTGCTTACCCGGAAGCGATTCTCAAAATGTTCAATCTGCATCTTGAAAAAAACTGGGGCAAAACGGCAGAGTACGAGACTTACTACAACAATGTCATGCCCGTGTGGGGACTGTCTCCCGTGACTCCTTTCCCGGCGGATAAAAACCTCAAGGCGTACCGGCAAATCACCGAAGCGCGTCGTCAGGGCACGACGTCTCAGTTACAGGGCGAGCCCGGATTCATACAAGGGCGAATCGATCGATATTTGGATAAGAAAGAAGACGGCGAATCCGGCTGGGGTTGGGAGAAGATCTACGGGCCTTCCGGTGCGATGAGTATTCTCGACCAATACGAGGATAACCATCAGTTGTTGTTCGATGCTTTTGCCGGCGCGCCGACTGAAACGATGATTGAAAAACAAACGATTCTGGACAATCTTCAGCATGATTATTTTGCCAACATCATACTCGGCGAATCCATAGAACAATTCGACCGGTTCGTGGAGGAATGGTATCGGCTTGGCGGTGCTGACATTACGGCTGAAGTGAATCAGTGGCATGAGGACAAAAAAAGCCGTCCATAAAAATGTGCCGCACCCGCACGGTTGGCTTTAAAGGCCGGCAGGCGGCCGATTTACACGCATTTTCACACACATCGGAGGAGTTTAATTGCTTAAGTTACCCGTGAATTCCATTCGTAATACCATTTTTATTCGACTGGTCGCTACCTATCTCTTCGTCATTCTTCCGCTTATCATTCTCGGTGTTTATCTGTATAACTGGAGTTACCAATACGCTAGCCAGGAAGTATCCAAAAATTCGCAGGCGCAGCTTTCGGCTTACCTGGACGGGTTGAACCGGGAAATCGAATGGCTGGAAATCCAGCAATACGATATTTTGCAGGATGAGGAACTGAACAAAATGGTGCTGACATGGGATATGATGAGCACGGTCGAAAGAAAAGCAAGCCTGCATTATTTGCTGCCGCGGCTGGTCTCCATCAAAAACAGCAGTGTCTACATAAAAGACGTATTCATTCATATCCGCAGCATCGATAAAACGATTTCGGCCATGACCGCGATGAATGCATTCGACTCGAGACGGTATAACCATGTGTTTGCAGGAGAGGCGAACGGCAATCAAAGACTCTTGCAGATCGACGATACTTTCCATCTTGTGGCGGCCAAATACGGAGCTCGAAAAGGGGAAGAGCCGCTTCTGATCGTTCAGATCGAACTGGATGCGAGCAAACTCAGGGAATCCCTGATGCAAATCAGCGTATATCCGGAAAGCGGGGCTTTTATCGTCTCCGAGCCGTCCGGCTTTGCCCTGGCCAGCCATGAGGAGGCGGATCGATTCATGAAAGAGGCCGTGCAGGCCATCCAACATGCGAATCGTCAAATTCTGAACATCGGCACAGGCAGGTATTTGATCGACAAGGCGTATTCCGACAAGCTGGACCTATCCGTGTTCACGTACTTGCCCACTGAGGCGGTGAAACGGCCGTTAAGTAAATTTTATGTCTGGGCATGGCTGTTTGCAGGCACGACCCTCTTGGCGATTGCCATCTACGCAGTTTCGACGTACAAATTGGTTCATAAACCGCTGCTTCTGCTTGTCCAGAGCTTCAGAAAAATGGAGGATGGCATGTTTAATATCCGGATCAAGCACGGACAAAGGGACGAGTTCGGCTATTTGTACGATCGATTTAATCAGATGCTCATCAAGCTGCAGCATCTGATTGACCAGGATTTCAGGCACAAGCTCATGATGCAAAGGGCAGAGCTGAAACAGCTCCAATCCCAGATCAATCCCCACTTTTTATATAATAGCTTCTTCATCCTGAGCTCCCTGGCCAAAACGGGGGATGTCACGCAAATCGAGTTGTTCACGAACATGCTGGGAGAATACTTTCGATTCATTACCCGCAATGATGCGGACAACGTTCCATTGCTGGAAGAAACGAGACATTCCCGCATTTATACCGAGATTCAAAAGCTCAGATTTTCAAGGCGCATTCGCGTAGAATTCGGCGAGCTGCCGAAGGAAATGGAGGCCATCAAGGTGCCGCGATTGATCATTCAGCCCATTATCGAAAATGCCTATGAGCACAGCCTCGAAAAGATGCAGGATGAGGGCTTGCTGCGTGTGTCGTTTCATCTGGATGACCAAGAAGCTTCCATCGTGATTGAAGAGAACGGGAACGGGCTGACGGATAACGATATTGAAATGCTAAATAAGCGGCTTGAACGCACAGCCGAATCCGCCGAATCCCCTGAAGTGACGGGGCTTATCAACATCCATCGGCGAATTGCCCTGACGTACGGGGAAAGCAGCGGATTGGTCCTTTCAAGGAGTCCATTGAATGGACTGCGGGTCCAAATTCGAATCAGGCTGACGGAGGGGAATGAACATGTATAGACTGCTGGTCGTCGACGATGAAGAGATTATTACGAACAGTTTGTACGAAGTATTTCATCAGTGGATGCCCGAGAAGCTTGACGTTTGCCGGGCATACTCCGGCAAGGAAGCACTGAATTGGATGTCGCGAACAAGAATCGACATCGTCCTGACGGACATACGCATGCCGGGCATGAGCGGATTGGAATTGACGGAGAGCATCCGGGCTCTCTGGCCAAGGTGCAGAATTATCTTTCTGACCGGTTACAGCGATTTCGATTACGCCTATCAAGCGATTCAGATGCCCAATGTCCGCTATTTGTTGAAGACGGAAGGCTTCGATAAGGTCATGGAGGTCGTGAAGGAAGTCATTCATGAAATCGAGAGCGGCAATCGCATGAATGAATGGCTCATGCAGTCCCGCGTGCAGATCGAAGCGCTGGAATGGATGGAGCAGGGAGAATACTTCCGGCAATTCGTCGCGGACAGCAGCCTGCTTGGACAGGACAAGGAAGCCATGCTGAGCGATTTCCGGACCTTGAACATCGGATTGGATCCGAAACTCCCTGTGCTGCTGGCTCTTGGCCGCGTAGCATATTCAGCAGGCAAAGCGTATGCAGAAAAGAAAAACAGCCATCGCTCGGTAAGGCTGATTTGGAATTCTTTTATGGATGAGCATGTCCGAAGCATCGGAGTCCTGGACAAACATGGGGATTTATTATGGATGCTTCAGCCGCGGTCCGAGAATCCATCCGGTGATCGTCTTGTTCTTTATTTGGAAGGGACGCTTGAACTGATCCAGGAAGCCTGCCTGGATTCTCTGGGACTTGCCGTATCGTTCACCATAAGCGGCTTCCCCTGCCGGTGGGAGGATGTAACCCCTCAATATGAAAGGCTGCGGAGACTCCAGCAGTTAAAGATGGGCGATGGCATTCCGATGATCCTGAAGGATCAAGTCGACTCTTCCCAGGCGTCTCACTGCAAGGAAGGAGTGGAGACGAGCCATAAGGCAGGCGTCTTGGAAGCCCATTTGGAGGCCGGAAGGGAGAGCGAATTCATGAGTGAATTGGAGCAATTGTCGGAATTCGTGCTGAACGGAGACGATCATCATCAGCATGCTGCACAAGCCTATTATTCTATCGCTCTCGTGCTGTATGCGAAGCTGACCCGGCTTGGGCTTCAAGACCCCACCGGTGAACGGGGGAAGCTGCTGGACTTGGAAGGTCATGATTCCATGAAGGAAGCTTTTCGTTATTTGAGGCGAACGGCCGAAGATATATTCGATTTCAAGCGCATGGATGAACGAGGCAAAACGGCGCATGTCATTGATCGGGTATGCCAGTATATCGAGGAGCATCTGGATAAGGACATCACCCTTGTGCATCTAGCCGAACGCTATTTTTTTAATCCCTCCTATCTCTCGCGTTTGTTCAAGCAGGAACGGGGAATCAATCTCTCGGAATATATCGAAAAGTGCCGAATACGGAGAGCAAAGGAGCTGCTTAAGGAAGGGGATTTGAAGGTAAGGGACGTGGCGCCTCTAGTCGGATACGATGCCGCCCATTCCTTCACCCGCTTCTTCAAAAAGGCGACGGGTTTAACGCCGCAGGAGTACAGGGACCATCTTGTAAAATAAGCAGGCGACCTATCATTTGCCCGGTGTTTTCAGATGGAATGTCCGGTTGTTGTCTTGCTTACCCAAAGGTACACTTTTTACGAACAATTCCGTTCATGTCGACCCGCATTGGGACTGACCAGATCGGAATGACAGGTCACCAAGTAACGATGAAGGAGGGCGTGTTCAGGGATGAAGCCCGGAAAGCCGTTACTGGTCATATCTACCGTATTTGCTTTCGTTTGCATAATCGTTGTTTTTGCAAACCTAGCGAGTCGTGGCCAAGACGATCCAAAAATGTTTAACCAGGAGCTGAGTGACAAGATGAGTGATGAAATGAAAGCCGGCAAAACAGGAATTGAAATGAGGGACCAGGTAAGCAGCGGCAATGTTGCGAGCCGGGATGCGGACAGTACCCGCGGGGAGGCTGCGGCCGCAATCGGTAAGATTCCGCCGAACGGGAATCCGGTCGTCTCCCATAAATTCGGCGCGGATCCCTATGCGCTGGCAGTTGACGGACGTGTTTATTTATATAACACGTACGACGCATTGGAGTATGACGGTGACGGGGATGTCAAGGACAACAGCTACAGCACGATCAACAAGCTGTCCGTCATCTCTTCCTCGGACCTGGTCAACTGGACCGATCACGGAGCAATCCAGGTCGCAGGACCTACCGGCGCTGCCACATGGGCAACGCAGTCGTGGGCGCCAGCAGCCGCGCACAAGGTGATTGACGGCGAGGACCGCTTCTTCTTGTATTTTGCCAACAATGCCAGCGGCATCGGAGTGCTGACGAGCGACAGCCCTGTTGGCCCGTGGACGGATCCGATCGGAAAGCCGCTGATCACAAGAAACACGCCGGGCGTGGAAGGTGTCACGTGGCTGTTTGATCCCGCCGTGCTCGTTGACGACGACGGGAAAGCTTATATCTACTTTGGCGGCGGCATTCCGGAAGGCGAAGCCGAAATGCCGAATACGGCTCGCGTCATGCAGCTTGGCGACGATATGATCAGCGTGCTTGGCGAAGCCGTCACGATTCCGGCTCCTTATATGTTCGAGGATTCAGGGATTAACAAATTTGACGGAAAGTATTACTATACGTACTGCTCCAATTTCTCGGAAGGAACGCGGCCGGAGAACAGTCCGCCTCCCGGCGAAATCGCCTATATGGTCAGTGAGCATCCGATGGGCCCATGGACGTATCAAGGGACCATTTTGAAAAATCCCGGGCATTTCTTCGGGGTCGGAGGGAATAATCATCACGCCATCTTTCAGTTCCAACAGAACTGGTATATTGCCTATCACGCCCAAACGTTGTCAAAATCCATGGGAGTTCCGAAAGGCTATCGCTCAACCCATCTGAACCGCGTTTATTTCGAGACGGACGGTAGCATCCGGGAGATAGACGCTGACATGGAAGGCGTGAAGGGGGTCCAGCCGCACAATCCCTTCCAGCGAACGGAGGCAGTAACGATGGCATGGAATGCCGGAATTCAAGTCAATCCGTCTACTGCTGCTGAAGACTCGCAGGACAGCCCGATATTGACGGTCACGGACATCCACGACCGGGATTGGATCGCAGTGGCCAATGTTGATTTCGGAAAAGGAGCATCCGCGTTCACGGCTTGGGTCTCGGGAGTGGAAGGAGGAGGAAGCCTGGAGCTTCGGCTGGATCATCCGGAAGGAGAACGGATCGGCACAGTGAACGTACCGCCAGCATCCGGTGTGAAGCAGCGTCAGGAAATATCCATTGAAGTTTCAGGCGCATCCGGCATCCATCATCTTTACTTCGTATTTACCGGAAAGCAGGATCAGAAGTTATTTGATTTTGAAGCATGGCAATTCGAGTTGTGACGGCATATATACAGCCCGTCCATTCATAATGTGACGATGGCAAGCTAAAAAGGCGCTCGCGTATCAAGCAGCGCCTTTTTAGGTGCATCAGGTAAAAATGTACGTACAAGTTAGTGCTGGCCAGAGGCAACGGGAACCGTACGGGATCCATGCAATTTTCTATACATGTTAGCGCTTACGCC
Source organism: Paenibacillus lactis (assembly GCF_017873605.1). Classification (GTDB taxonomy): domain Bacteria; phylum Bacillota; class Bacilli; order Paenibacillales; family Paenibacillaceae; genus Paenibacillus_AQ; species Paenibacillus_AQ lactis. Next base: position 76,093 of record NZ_JAGGKI010000011.1, on the reverse strand, counting down.
AGCATAAGTCTTGAATTTTTTATAGAACCAGTCCATATCGTTGTAACCCACCGCGTCAGCGATTTCGTATATCTTCATGTCGGTATGCGTCAGCAAGAATTTCGCTTTCTCCATTCGCTGCTGCAGCAGATATTCGTTAAACGTCATTTTCTCGTGGAACTTGAACTTCTGCACCAAGTAGGAATAGTTGAAATGCATCCGCTCGGCAATTTCTTTTAAGGTGATGTTTTGGTACATCGAATCCTTCAAGTATTCCTTGACCTCTTGAATGACCTGATCCTCCTTTTCCGCATGGACATGGGACAATCTATTATCCGGATGCCCGTCACCGGAATGGGTTGCCGGCGAGATCATCCGCAAGCAAGTGTTGAGCTCTTCGACCGTGAACGGTGCAGGCAGATAATCATGAACTTGCAGCTGCAAGGCTTTCCGGGTCCAATAAAAATCCGTGCTGCCTCCGGTAACAATGATGGGAACCTGGCTTACGGACCGGATGTTTGCGCATAACTCCATACCTTCGGAATCTGAACCGAGCGCATGGATAATCACCAAGGTGTAAGGCTCCAAAGCAATGAATTGCATGGCGGACGAGGAGGACCTGACGCAGCGGAACCGCGAGCATCTCAACTCATTCCAATCCGGCCGGATTCCCGGTGTTGCTTCATCATGGGATTCCAGATCAACAAACAGAACATCGTGCACAAAAGCTTCCCCCCAACTTCGTTGTAATAACGCTTTCATACGGTTTGATAACATTATGGGGAACGGAAACCCGAATCGCAATGTGCCGATTTTTATATTTCTAACCGATATTTACTTCTTACAGAAATATAAGGGGCCTGTGTACGCGGAAGAAACATTGGCAACCCGAGATTGGACGGGTGAACGATCCCAAATTTGGCAGGTTGTTTCAATAAAATGTAAGCGCTAATATGGAGTTATGATTTATTCGGGCCGGGTCCCATAGCGGGGGCCCTATCACTTGCTCGAAGTGGAAAGGAGGTCATGCTTTGCTTCGAATGCCTAAACGCGGCCGATGGGCGGCCACGGCAGTGGCAGCTGCGGTAGCAGCGTCCGTCGTTGTCCTGTTAATCCTGCCCCAAATGGGCAGCCGTGACAAGCCCCCCGCCGAAAGTCAGGCCCCAGGAAAACCGGGGGAAGGAGCAGCGGAGCTAACAGGGGATTCCGATGCGTCGAACGGAAAACCGAATGCCGAACCCCCTGCCGGCACTAATCAAACTGCGTCAACTGAGTCGAAGACACAACAGTCCTTAGCGCAAGATATTCCCTCGCTGCATGAACTCTTTGAGGAGGATTTTCCGATCGGCGCCGCGATCGAACCGAACCAGACGAGCGGTCCTTCATCGGAATTGCTGAAGAAGCATGTCCGCTGGCTGGTGGCGGAGAACGTCATGAAGCCGGATGCGATCCAGCCGTCGGAAGGCCAATTTATATGGACAAATGCCGACCGGATCGTGGAATTTGCCAAGGAGAACAACATGCAGGTCCGTTTCCATACGCTGGTCTGGCATACCCAAGTCGGGCCATGGTTTTTCCAAGATGCGGAAGGCAAGCCGATGGTGGATGAGACAGATCCCAAGCGACAGGAAGCGAACAAAAAATTGCTGCTTGAACGCCTGGATACCCACGTAAGGACGATCGTCGGCCGATATAAGGACGACATTACGTCTTGGGACGTAGTGAATGAAGTCATTGAACCGGGGGATCCGGACGGAATGCGCGCGAGCGAATGGTATAAAATAGCAGGTACCGATTACATCGCAACGGCATTTCGAGCTGCTCGGGAAGCCGGAGGACCCGAAGCAAAGCTATATATTAACGATTACGGCACGGATAACCCTGTGAAAAGGGACCTTTTGTTTCAGCTGGTGAAAGATTTGCTGGAGCAAGGTGTTCCGATCGACGGGGTTGGACATCAGACGCATATTGACATTTATGGTCCATCGGTGGATTCCATCATCGCCTCGATGCGAAAATTCGCGGAGCTGGGCCTCGACAATCTCGTCACCGAGCTCGATATGAGCATTTATGCGTGGAATGACCGCAGTGATTACGGCCAAGATCTCCCGCAAGAAATCCTGAACCTGCAAGCCGATCGGTATGGCGAGCTATTCAAAGCATTCCGTCAAAACAAGGACATCCTCAGCGGCGTCGTTTTTTGGGGCATCGCCGACGACCATACCTGGCTTCATGGTTTTCCGGTCGCACGTACCAATGCGCCTTTGCTGTTCGACCGACAGCATCAGCCCAAACCGGCGTTTTGGGCCGTTGTTAAGGCGGCTAGGACGGAGTGATAAACGGACGTCTCCGTATAGCCGGGCTAACATTTATGGATTTAATGCCCATAGCTTTATGTCGCTTACGAAATAACGTTGATAAGGAGAGACCGAGTGATGAGAAGAAGCATGGAAAGGCTGCCCAAGCTCCATGAAGCTTACGGCAATAGTTTCAAGATCGGCGCTGCCGTGAATCCAATTACGATGGTGACCCAAAAGGAATTGTTGTCACACCACTTCAACAGCGTTACGGCAGAAAATGAAATGAAATTCGAGCGATTGCACCCATCGGAAGAGGTGTATACATTCGAGCAAGCCGACCAGATCGTATCGTTTGCCAAATCGAACGGAATGTCGGTGAGAGGACATACCCTCGTATGGCATAATCAGACGCCGGAATGGGTGTTTCAAGACAGTTCCGGTGGGACAGCCGGCCGCGAGCTGCTGCTCGCTCGGATGAAATCGCACATCGATGAGGTCGTTGGCCGTTATCGCGGAGATATCTATGCTTGGGATGTCGTAAACGAAGCCATTGCCGACAGTGGAAGCAATCTGCTTCGTTCCTCCCCGTGGCTTGCGTCGATCGGGGAGGATTTTATCGCCAAGGCATTCGAATACGCGCACGAGGCTGATCCGCAAGCGCTGCTATTTTATAACGATTACAACGAATCCGTGCCCGAGAAGCGGGAGAAGATTTACACGCTCCTTAAATCGTTAAAGGAGCAGGATGTGCCGATTCACGGCGTCGGGCTTCAGGCCCACTGGAATTTGGAGTTTCCAGCGCTTGACGATATCCGCAGGGCAATCGAAAGATATGCAAGCCTTGGGATGATGCTGCATATCACGGAGCTTGACGTATCCGTATTCGCGCATGAGGATAAGCGGACCGATCTGGCGGCGCCGACCGAAGAAATGCTTCAGCGCCAGGCGGAGCGTTACGGTCAATTGTTCCGTCTGCTTAAAGAGTACAGCGGCAGCGTCACTTCCGTGACCTTCTGGGGAGCGGCGGACGATTATACCTGGCTGGATCATTTTCCGGTAAGGGGCCGCAAAAATTGGCCGTTCGTCTTCGACGAGAACCATCTTCCGAAGGAATCCTATTGGAACCTGTTGAAGGAAGCCAATCCCGAAAGAACATTCCAAGAGATACGTTCGTAAGTCGTATTTCGGCTGTCGCCATAGGTTGAAAGGGGAATCCATCAGATGAACAAGACGCAGGTCACGAATCCGATCATTTGGGCGGACGTGCCGGATGTGGATGCCATCCGTGTAGGGAACGCCTATTATATGGTCAGTACGAGCATGCATTCGATGCCGGGCTGCCCGATCATGAGGTCCGAGGATCTGATGCATTGGGAAGTCGTTAGTTACGTATACGATACGTTCGAAGACAACGAGGCCCATCGTTTGGAAGGCGGCAAGAATATCTACGGGCAAGGCTCTTGGGCGGCAAGCCTGCGCCATCACCGGGGGACATTCTATGTTTGCTTCTCCAGCAACGATACCAGGAAATTTTACGTGTACCGCACAGATAATATCGTTCAGGGGCCGTGGCAGCGTTCCGTCATCGATGGACTACGGCATGATCCGGGCCTGCTTTTTGATGATGACCGGGTGTTCGTGATCTACGGCAACGGGGATATTTACATTACCGAGCTGACTGCCGATGCAGCGGCCCTTAAGTCGGACGGAATTCATCAGCGGCTCTTTGAAACGGAAGCGGAGGGCATCGGATTGCGCTGCGAAGGCTGCCATGCCTACCGCATCAACGGTTACTATTATTTGCTGTTCATCGAATGGCCGAAGGCAGGTTTCGGCAACGGCCGGCGCAGACAAATCTGTTACCGGTCACGGGAACTACTCGGCCCTTATGAACGAAGAATCGTATTGGATGATGATCTCGGCTACCATAACAAGGGAATCGCCCAAGGCGGGATGTTCGATACGCCGGATGGCAAGTGGTACGCGATGCTGTTCCAGGATCATGATGCCGTCGGGAGAATCCCTTGCCTGGTCCCGGTAGCCTGGGAGGAGGATTGGCCCGTGTTCGGCATCGAAGGCAAGGTGCCGGAACGGTTTGAGGTCGACTTGCCGCAAGCCGTTGTGAAGCCGCTCGTGATCAGCGATGAATTCGAATACGAATCGAATAAGCTGGCTCTGAATTGGCAATGGAACCATAACCCGGATCATCGGTTATGGTCCGTGACCGAACGTCCCGGTTTCCTAAGGCTGACAACAGGAAGCCTGGCACCGGCTGGCGTGCTGCAGGCCCGGAATACGCTGACGCAGCGCACGGAAGGGCCGGCATGCACGGGGACTGTCTTATTGGACACGGAGCATATGAAGCCCGGCGATCATGCAGGGCTTGTTGCCCTGCAAAGCCATTTCGGCACCGTCGGCGTCAAGGTCGCGGAGAACGGCCACAAGTTCATAGCGATGAGCGTGAACGATGGGAGCGGCAGGGAGAAGGAGCTGGAAACGGTTCGGTATCGCGGCAGTGAAGTGCATTTGAGAATTGATTTTGATTTTGAGAACAGCAAAGATGTGGCCTCCTTTCATTATTCTGTCGATGGGGCCGAATGGATGCAGATCGGCGGTGAGCTGAACATGCGGTATACCTTGGATCACTTTATGGGTTATCGCATCGGGCTTTATTATTATGCGACCAGGCAAACCGGCGGCCATGCCGACTTCGATTATTTTCGTTACGAAAAAGCCGAGCGTTAGAGCGCGTAACCGAAGTGAAGAGGAGTTGATCGATGTATGAAAAGAACAGGATGGACGCTCAAGCTGTTATTGGCCGCGCTGCTCCTGCTGCCAGCTACGCTGGGCCTCCATAATGGCGCAGCCGACGCATGGTCGGGCATGCCGATGTCCAAGCTTCGCGTCAGCGGCAACCAGCTGGTAAACAGCGAGGGGCAGCCCGTTGTCCTCAGCGGGTGGCACCAGCCCGGGGGCTCGTACTGGACGTATCAGGGAAGCGATTACTACCTGAACCGTAGCGGAGGGAATCGCCATGCTGCCATTTTGGCGTATTTAAAGGATATTACCGACACATTTTCCGATACCTCTCCGAAGTACGGCAACAGTCACGGCTGGTATATGAACCAGGTCAGGCTCTTTATCGACCGTGAAGACATGGGCGACGTGGCGGCCGGAACGTATAATTTTGCCGGTCTCCAGTCCTTTACGCAGAACGTCGTGGTGCCTTATATCCAGTATGCAAAGACCAAGGGAATCTACGTTACGCTAGGCCTCGACTTCACGCTCCAGGATAATCAGGCAACGACGCAAGCCAATCTCGAAAAATTTAATCAAATCTGGGGATATCTTGCGGCACAGCCTGCGATCAAAAGCGCGGACAACGTCATGTTCGAGATCATCAATGAACCGGTGCTGTCTTATGCGAACGGTCGCTGGGGAGGACATCCGTCCGACCCCGAATTTCCGGCGTTTTGGGACTCGCTGCGCAATTTTCAAAATTCCATCATTTCCACGATCCGCAGTCAAGGGGCAGATAACGTGATATGGGCCGCCGGCCTTGGATGGGATCAATATTATCAGTTATGCGCCACGCGTCCGCTAACCGATCCGCTGAACAACATCGGATATGCCGTGCATTGGTACCCGGGCTACGGAGCAAAGGATAACGGCTCGATACTCCAGCAGCAATGGGATACCAACATTAAGCCCTGCGCGGACAATTATCCGATCAATATTACGGAAACGACCTGGTTCAAACGGCTGCCGGGAGACTCGGAGTACTGGGAGCTGTTCAACGGCTCGAATGAAGGCTTCGGCAAAAACACCAAGGCCATATTTACGGCAGCCGGGAACGTCAGCATCGCGGTCCACATGAACGGTTTTCTTCTGCAGCCGGGGGCAAGAAGCACGTTTGCCGATCCGACGGCAGGGCTGCTCTTCGACGGCGATCCGGCACGGGACGGCATGGCCCGCTTCATCTTCGAATGGTATTACGAACGTGCGCAGCTTCATCCATGGAACGGTATTTTATCGGGAGAAACCTATAAAATCGTGAACCGTGCCTCAGGGAAGGTGATCGACGTCCCGGGCGGACAAAACAGCAATTCGCTGCAGCTGCAGCAATGGCCGGACAATAACGCCACGGCCCAGCGATGGGTTGCGGACGATATGGGAGCATACAACAATGTATACCGGCTTCGCAGCGTCAGTTCGAGCGACGGCAAGGTGATGGATGTTAGAAACGGTTCCACAAACAACGGGGAAGCAATACAGCTCATGCAGGATTATGGGAATCAAGCACAGCGATTCCGTCTGATCAAGCTAAGCAACGGATACTGGAGCATCCTTAACGCGAACAGCAATAAAGCCGTCGAAGTGGCGGATGGTTCGTCCGCGGACGGAGCGAAGCTCCAGCAGAATCCTTATCGAGGGGATTTGCATCAGCAATGGCAGTTGATCAACGTAAATTGACGCTGCCGTACAGGTGGAGAGCGGCAAGGTGAGGAGGATGAAGAACGATGGCAGGCCATTTCACGCCAGCGGGAAATGAAACGGAAGGTCCAGTGGCGCCGCAGGATCCTGCAGTCAAACGCCGCGGACTGTACATCCTGTATGAGGCGATCATCGAAGCGACGACTCGTCCCGATGGGAAGTACACGCAAGAGATATACCTGGACGGGAGTCAGCTCGTCGATAAAGCCCGATTTACCGGGGGTGTGACGGATGAAGCCATTCTTGAGCTGCTAAAGAGCAGCAGGGGTCTTCGCCGGCTGGTGGACAGTATCGGAATATCCGTTCATGCGCATGAACGGGACGTATCGAGCGTTCTGTTCACATTTTGGAATTGGGGAAATGCGAATCCATACGAAACGGGATCCCGGCAGAGTATAACCTGTCCAGCGAACGGCACGGAAACGCTCCTGGTTCTGGATAACGACGAAGATCGATATCCGGATGACGATGTTCCAGGCAAATTCGTCTTCGAGTTTGAACGAGAGGGCGTGTTGGCAACGGTCAGCATCGTATTCTATCTTCGTGACGGTTACCAAATCCCCGAGGCTGCAGTCGACCCCCCGGTCGATGTGGAATCACAAGCATATCAAGACATGATTAAGAAATCGCTCATAAGCCCGGGTCATAACAAACGATTAAAGGCGGCAATCGAAAAAGCGAAGCGGGGCGAGCCCGTAACCATCGCCTACATCGGCGGTTCCATTACCCAAGGGGCCGGCGCTGTCCCCCTCCATTCCCAATGCTACGCATACCAATCCTATGACCTGTTCAAGCGAAGGTTTGCACCCGCCGGCGACAGCCCGATTCGTCTTGTCAAAGCTGGCGTAGGCGGTACGCCGTCTGAGCTCGGCATCGTCCGCTATGATCGGGATGTGCTTCGAGAAGGGGAGGTACGGCCGGATATCGTGATCGTTGAGTTTGCCGTCAACGACGCAGGCGACGAAACGAAAGGAAATTGTTACGAGAGCCTGGTACTCAAGGCTCTTTGCGCCGATCACAAACCCGCGGTGATTTTGCTGTTCAGCGTATTCGTGAACGACTGGAATCTTCAAGACCGTCTGGCCCCGGTCGGTTGGCATTACAATCTTCCGATGGTCAGCGTGAAGGATGCGGTCACGGAGCAGTTCCGATGGACCAAGGAGCAAGGGAACGTGATTACGAAAAGACAGTTTTTCTACGACATTTATCATCCAACCAATGCTGGCCATCGGGTGATGGCCGATTGTTTGGACTGGTTATTCGAAGTAACCGATCGTTCCTCCCTCTACGAGGAGGACCTGACGGATGAACAGCCTCCGCTGATCGGAAATGACTTCGCTTTAACGAAGCTGCTCGATCGCAGGAATGGCGATCGCATCGCCCGCATTGATCCTGGCGGTTTTTCGGACACCGACACGGATCTGCAAATGGCGGAGCTGGACGATCATGCATACGGGACGCCGCAATTTCCGCACAACTGGATGCACACGGCCGATTCCGGCGAGCACAGCTTTAAGATGACTATCCGGAGCAAGCGTCTTATCCTTGTTTATAAAGATTCGGGAAGCCGGGCATTCGGGACCGCGAAGATATGGGTAGACGGGAAGCTGAAGAAGACCGCCGATCCGCATGAAGTCAATTGGACGCACTGCAGCGCCGTGATTTTGTACAATGAGTCGAAGTCAGGAGAACATGAAGTAGAGATCCAGATGGCGGAAGGCCACGAGGATAAGCGATTTACGATCCTGGGCTTCGGTTACGTCCCATAGAATTGCATTAGATAGCTTCACGCTCCATGGGTAAGCTTGATTGGACATCAAGCGGCGCTCAATCAAAAAGATGAAGGGGAGAGGAAGATGAAGGAGACGGCACCGGCTGGATACGACGTTCCGCGGGAGATCGCCAGGGGGAAAATCGAAACGGTGGAATATGCATCCGAAACGGTAGGCAATGATCGAAAGGCGATGATTTACACGCCTCCGGGATATGCGGAAGACAACGTGTACAACGTTCTTTATTTGCTGCATGGCATCGGAGGTGATGAATCGGAATGGCACCGTCATGGCGATCCGCAGACGATTCTAGATAATCTATATGCGGACGGGAAACTCGCGCCCATGGTCGTCGTGTTTCCAAATGGCCGTGCGATGCCGAATGATCGGGCGGAAGGGGACCTGTTTGCTCCGGACAAAATAAAAGCGTTCGAGACGTTCGAAATCGATCTGCTAAGCGATCTGATTCCTTTTATCGAGTCGCGATACTCGGTATCGACAGGCCGGGAAAACCGTGCGATTGCGGGGCTGTCCATGGGCGGGGGGCAATCCCTGAATATCGGCTTGAAGCATCTTGACCGCTTCGCATGGATTGGCGCTTTTTCCCCGGCTCCGAATACGAAATCTCCGGAGCAGCTCGTCCCGAATCCGGAAGAAACGTCGGCACGGCTCAAATTGCTGTGGCTGTCATGCGGCGACGAGGACAATCTGAAGCAGATAAGCGACCGGACGCACGCGTATTTGTCGGAGCATCGGGTTCCTCACGTTTGGTATGAGGAAAGCGGTGGACACGATTGGCCCGTATGGAAGAACGATTTGTATCATTTTTCCCAGCTCATTTTTAAAGATAACTGATGTTGAAGGAAGCCTTGCGCCATTTTGGCCGGGCTTTTTACTTTCAGCCAAAAACGAAAGGGTAAAATCATGACGTTATTGCCGAAGGACATTGTGTCCATTTTGGACCAAAACGGTATAAAAGCTGCTGATCTCCTGCACGGGATGGAGTGTGACCGGCTGCCGGACGGCGGTTTTTCAGAAAGCTATCTCGTATTGTCCCGAAAACACCTCCACATCTTTTGCGGCAGCGGCGTTACGAAGGAGAAGACGTTTTCGGGTTATGCAGCCGGCCGGCGCAAAGCTGCCGGCAAGCCGGAGCAAGAGGGTTCCGGCGATTGGGCTTGGGAACGCATTCCCCTCGAACGACTCGAAGCCTTGACCATCGTTAATCTGGTCGCTTCCGGCATGGTCGTTGCCAAGGAGAAGGAGGAGCGAGTGATCGGTGCATTCACAAACGGTCATATGAATCAGGCCGTCCGGTTTGCGCAAGCCTTCGATAAATTGAAGAACAACGAGCCGTTTGAAGCCTTCGAAATTGACGGAAAATCGGACGGGGCCTCATGCCCGACATGCGGATTGATGTACCCCGAAGAAGGCAGGCCATTCTGTCCGAAATGCATGAAGCGGCATGCGGTATTCGCACGTTTGCTGTCATTTGCGGGCAAGTATAGGCTGTCCATCTTTTTTATCGTGTTGTTTATGCTGCTGAACTCGGCGACCGGTCTCGTCATTCCTTATTTCCAGGGCACCGTGCTGTTTGACCAGGCGCTTGCCGGCAATGGCGCTTTTGCGGGGCGGATCGGTCTGGTCATCGTGATCATTCTCGCATTCCGAACGCTGTCGCTGTTGTTCGGCATCTTGTTCGGCACCATCATCGCAAAGCTGGCGGCAAAGGTTGCCTTCGATTTGAAAGCGGCGGTATTTACCTCGTTACAGCGGTTGTCGCTCGATTTTTTTATGCGAAGGCAGACCGGCCAACTTATGACTCGCGTGAACAACGATGCACAGGAATTGCAATATTTTTTCGTCGACGGGCTCTCCTACTTCATCGTGAATGCGATGAATATAATCGGCATCATTGCCGTGCTCCTGTGGATGGATTGGCGGCTTACGCTGATCTGCCTGCTGCCAATGCCGCTGGTCTTCTGGCTTGTCCGGACTGCGTTCCCGAAGCTGTGGCGCTTGTCATGGCGGAGGCACCGCAAGGTAAGCGCTCTGAATTCGATCATCAGCGATTCGGTTCGCGGCTCGCGAGTCGTCAAGGCATTCGGTAAAGAACAGGTAGAGATCGGCCGCTTTCAGCAGGCAAACGATGCATTCTCCGGAGCCGAGCAGCGCTTTAATAAATGGAGCGGAACCGTGTTTCCGATTCTCAATTTTCTAACGCAGGCGGGCGGAATATTGATCTGGGCGTTCGGCGGTTGGTACGTGATGCAAGGCCGGATGTCTTTTGGCTCAGTGCTTACGTTCGTCAACTATATGATGATGCTGTACGGGCCGATTCAGTTCATGAATAATATTATCGGCTGGTGGTCCAATTGCATGGCGGCTGCGCAGCGTATCTTCGAGATCCAGGACGCCGTACCTAGCGTAGCAGAGCGTCCCGGAGCCGTTTCATTAGTGACAATGAAAGGCGACATCGAGATCGACAACGTTTCGTTCGGCTATGAGCCGAACAAACCGATTTTGAAGCAGGTGTCCCTGCGCGCGAGACCCGGGCAAATGATCGGCGTCGTCGGCCATTCAGGGGCTGGGAAGTCGACGCTGGTCAATCTCGTGTCACGATTGTACGACGTAACCGCGGGAGAGATCCGGATCGACGGCGTCAATGTCAAGGAGCTTTCGGTTGCTTCACTGCGTCGTCATATCGGCATCGTCTCTCAGGATATCTATGTATTTACTGGCACCATCGCAGAAAATATCGCGTACGCCGATCCCGATTGCCAGATGGAGGACATTCTGCATGCGGCCAAAATCGCGAACGCGCACGATTTTATTCAAAAGCTGCCGGACGGCTACGATACGGAGATCGGCTCGGGCGGCTACAGCTTGTCCGGCGGGGAGAAGCAGCGGCTGTCGATCGCGCGGGCCGTGCTGCACAACCCGAAGGTGCTCATTCTCGACGAGGCAACCGCTTCGCTTGATACCGAGACGGAGCTGCAAATCCAGGAGGCGCTCGATTCGCTCGTCAAAGGACGGACGACGATCGCGATCGCCCACCGGCTGTCCACGCTAAGGCAAGCCGATTATCTGGTCGTGATGGACAAGGGCGCCGTCGTTGAAGCGGGCACGCATGACCAGCTGATGGCGAGAGAGGGCATCTATCGGGAGCTTGTTCGCAAACATGATGAAGCGCTTAAAATGAAAGGGGAAATCATCGCATGAGGATTGAAGAGCACCGGGGAATGGAACTGGCGGATGCCGCGGGCATCCGATATTTGACACCGAGCAATTCGGAATTTGCGGAGACGACGGGCCATCTGCTGTCCGTCTGGACCAAAGGCGAGGTGCACTCGCCGGTTTACGTTCATTGTTCCTTCCCGCATACGAACCAGCGTTCTTTCTTGTCGATTCGAACGGCGGACAACAAGGAGATCGGTTTGATCCGCTATCTTGACGATTTTCCACAAAGCACGGCTTCTATCATTGAAAGGCAGCTGAAGATCCGTTATTTTACGCCGGAAATTACCAAGGTGATTGCCGTAAGCGAGGAGTTCGGCTATTCCTATTGGGAAGTTGAAACGACTGCCGGACGGTGCCGGTTCACGGTGCGGAACGGCAGCGGCAGCGTCAAGTTTGCAGCGGAGAACCGCCTGCTGATCATCGACGTCGACGGTAACCGGTTCGTCATCCCGCACGTGGATCAGCTTAGCGACAAGGAATACCGCATGATCGAAACGAGATTGTAGACGGCGGCAACGGAGGAATATCGATGAATTTAAACTTCACGCTTTCGGAGCAGAATTTCGCGGCAGCACGGCAAGTCATCGGAGAGGAGATCGACTATTGCGTCCCTGCCGACCTGTCGCTGGATGGGCGGCGGGTGGAGGGATACCTGGCGATCGGCAGCGGCAGGTGGGCGCATGTGCGGGATGGCCAAGTGCGGGATCACGGGAACATCGCGGACGCCTGCGATTATCATCTGGTGCCGTTCGTTGGCAATGCGGTGCTTGAAGCCACGGAGAACGGGACGAAACGAATCATCGTCAGGGTGACGATGCAGCATGCGTCCAGGTACGGCTATATCGCTCAAATCCTGAACGATATGGCCGCCAATCGCCCCGTCCGGATTTATCGTGACGAAGGGGATCCGGTTTGCGCGGCATGCGGAAGCGCGCTCGTCCCGGGTACGCGGGTGTGTCCCAGATGCATGAGCAAGGCAGCTGCATTCAAACGACTGCTTCTCACATCCAAAAGACACTGGCGAAGCTTGATGCTTGGACTAGGTGTCCTTATCGCTGCCTCGGCGTTGGCGATGGCCGGGCCTTACTTCCAGAAGCTGCTGGTCAACGCGGCGCTGCTCCCCCCTTCCGGACAAGAGGCCAGCGTAAGGGTATTTTGGCTTGCACTCCTTGGGATGCTGTTCACCATGGCTTTCGGGGAGCTGCTCGGCATTGCCAGAAACCGGATCATGGCCAGCGTCAGTACGGGCATTGCGGCCGACTTGCGCAAAACGGTGTTCGATCGGATTCAGAGCATGTCGCTCGGATTTTTGACGTCCCAGCGAGCGGGAGACCTGATGAACAGAGTGACGGCCGATACGGACCGCATCCGCCACTTGATTCAGGAAATGTGCACGACGGCCATCCACCAACTGCTCATCCTGATCGCTTCAGCGACGCTGCTTTTTTCGGCCGATTGGCGGCTGGCGCTGATCGTGCTGCTTCCGGCTCCATTCGTTGGTTATTTGCACTACTATATTTGGAGGCATGTCCTAAACAGGCTGTTTCACAAGCAGTGGCGCATCTCCGACAAGGCAAACTCGTTTCTTCACGATGTCCTCAGCGGCATTCGGGTCGTGAAGGCTTTCGGCCAGGAAGAGCGGGAGATTCGCAGATTCCGGACATATAACGGCGAATTCGCTGCTGCTGCGTTGAAAAGCGAGAAGTTGTACAGCATTTTATCGCCGATCTCGAATTATTTGATTCAGATCGGCCAATATCTCGTACTTCTGATCGGCTGCTACATGATTATCGGCCGGGAGATGAACGTAGGCGAGCTGATCCAGTTCAGCGCTTATGCCGCCATGATTTTCGGGCCGATTTCCTGGCTGATGTTCATGCCGCGCTGGATCGCGAATGCGGTCATTTCGATGCATCGCGTATTCTCGGTAATCGACGAGCAGCCGGAAGTCATGGATGCAAACAACGCGGTGGGCCACCGGATTCGGGGCTTGATCGAGTTCCGCGACGTTTTTTTTGGATATCGATCGTATGAGCCTGTTCTGAAGGAGATCAACCTCACCGTGAAGCCGGGGGAGATGATCGGACTCGTCGGCCATTCCGGATCGGGCAAATCGACGACGATCAATCTGATTTCCCGTTTCTATGATGTAAACGAAGGGGAGATTCGGATTGACGGCATCGATATCCGGAAGATCCGGCAGGAGGATTTGCGCTCGCAAATCGGCGTCGTGCTGCAGGAGACGTTCCTGTTCAGCGGGACGATCGCGGAGAATATTCAGTACTCGAAGCCGGGCGCGAAGCCGGAAGAGGTTATCGAGGCGGCCAAAATCGCCAACGCGCACGATTTTATCATCAGCTTGCCTGACGGTTACGACACGAGGCTGGAAGAGAACGGGAACAATCTGTCGGGAGGCGAGCGTCAGCGGATCGCCATCGCGAGGGCCGTGCTGAACGATCCGCGAATCCTCATTCTGGACGAGGCGACGGCTTCGCTTGATATCGAGACGGAAGAGTCCATTCAGGAGGCACTGAGACGGGTGACGAAGAATCGCACGACGATCGCTATCGCGCATCGTCTCTCTACGCTGCGAAATGCCGACCGGCTTATCGTCCTTGACAAGGGGCGGATCGCCGAAATCGGCACGCATCGCGAATTGATGAAGAAGCAGGGAATTTACTACAATCTGATCTCCGCCCAGCGCGGCATGTCCCGCAAGAGCGATCCTTCCGCGGTGGTATAACGCCGCCAACACAAGGGTTGCAGTGCATTGCAATGAATTTGTGCAGGTAATCTGGATGCTCATCTTAGGAGAAAGCTTGAAATACAATATCCGTTAGGAGGGAAGGAGCAGCGTATGGAAAATGAAATTCACAGCGTTGTCTGCTATACGAGAGAACCGCTTGAACCGGAAATCTATTCCCCGAAGCTTGCATACAGCATGCATCTCGCTTACACCGATGACGGGATGATTTATCGGGAGCTTAATCATAACTCGGGGGTACTGTTCGCTAAAGCCGCCGAGCTCTCAAACGGCACGCTGTCCGCCAAGAGTTTGAAGAATCCGTACCTGTTCCACATGGCTGACGGAAGCTTTGGCGTACTGGCCATTCGGACGGAAGCGGACGGTTCTCCCGATCAGCAAAGCAAGGGCTCGGTGCTTTTGTTCACTTCCCCGGACTTGCTGCAGTATCGGGAGCTCGGTCTGTTGAACCTAACGAACGGGCTTCATGTACAAGATATCATGTGCGAATATGAACATGCTTCCCGAAAGTATATCCTACGTTGGCGTGAAGAAGACGGAAGGTATTATCAAAGGGAAATGGTGGACGTGACATGCCCGGACGACGCTGCCAAGCCGAAGCCGTGCGAAGCTTTCACGCTAAGCCCAAGACGCGTCGCCATTGAAGGAGCAGTGGCCCGCAATGCGATACGTGTACCGCGAGGCGTGGCTCAGAGGCTGATTCATAAGCTTACGGTACCGGTTCATGTGCGTAATGAACTGCCGGAGCGCGTTACGGTTTCGTCCAAAGAACAGTTGCAAGCCGTTAAAGTGACGGCGATATACAGTGACGGCACAACCGCGATCAAGCCGATTGAGTGGGATGCGTCCGAAATCGATTGGAGCCGTCCCGGAACTTATCGCATTTCAGGAAGCATTCGGCAGGATCGCTATACATTTCCGATGGCGACGAACCGTGCCGACCCTTGCATTGCGCAGTGGGACGGAAGGTATTATTTTGTCGCGACCAATGATGCCGACGGCAACCATACGATATCGATCCGGGAGTCGGATTCCATCATCGGTCTGGCCTCGGCAGAAGAAACCAAAATCCTGGATACAGGCATGCATGATCATCTGAAGCGATTTCTGTGGGCGCCTGAACTTCATGGCATCGGCGGCGAGCTGTATATTTTTCTTGCCGGCAGCAGCGGCGAGTTCAAAGACATTCAATCGCATGTTATGCGGTTAAAGAAGGGCGGCAATCCGAGAATTGCTGCGGATTGGGGGACGCCGATCCGGGTCGCCAGGCATGACGGAAGCCCGCTGTTTCAAGCCGGCATAACGCTGGACATGACCGTATTAGAGCGGAAAGGCCGTTTATATGTGCTCTGGGCGCAAAGGGAATTGGTACCGCATGACCTGGGCTCGTGGATCTATATCGCCGAGGCGGATCCGAGGAAACCGTGGAGACTGATATCGGAGCCTGTCCTGCTGTCCAAGCCCGAATACGGCTGGGCGAACAATCAAACGTTCGTGGAGGAAGGGCCCTTTGCACTCATGACAGACCGGAAGATCTTCGTGACGATATCCGGTGCTCTGGTCGATGCCACGTATTGCGTCGGCATGCTCAGCGTCAATTCTGACGCTGATTTGCTTGATCCGAACCAATGGACGAAGCGAAATTACCCGCTGCTAACCTCAAGAAGCGTGCCGGGCGAATACGGACCGGGACACAATTCTTATGTGAAGGACGAGGAAGGAACGATCTGGAGCGTATATCACGCTCGTCCAGGCATCGGAGAGCCTCGCTGCTCGGGTCTCCGTCGCGTGCATTTCGACGTTGACGGTGAACCGATGCTGGGCTTGACGGAAGAGAAGGACCTGAATCCAGCGCTTGTGTCCGTATACCTGGATGTGCTGGTGGAAGCATTGGCGGAAGGCTGACGGAACAACAACTTTTCTGTGTGCGAATTGACAAGAGCATGAAGAACAAAAGAAGCGCCGTGTTCCCGTGTGCGGGTACGCAGCGCTTCTTTTGCATTTTGACGACGTGAACCCGAGGTTAATCCTTTCCAATGATGGATTCAGATCGGGCACACCGTATAGCCGACGCTCATGCGCTTTCCACTTTCCGACCCTTTGCGTTGCCCAGAGCATCAACACTTTTAGTAATTACAAATCGTGTTTAGTTTCTCTATGGTTCGTTTTCGCAAGCAGTTATATGATCTTGGTGAGCATCAAAATGAAAGCGCTGCATATTCATGCAGCCAAAAATTAAGGGGGGAATTAACGCATGTGGATGCGTAAGATCAGTCTGCTGTTCTGCAGCCTGATTCTGGTGATCATGACGGCATGCAGCAGCGGCTCGGGCGGCGACGCGAAGACAGTCGAGCCCGGCAAAGCGGAAGAGGCCGTCAACGCGCCTGCGGAAGCGACAAACGAGCAGCCGACAAACGAATCAAGCAGCGAGGAAGAATTAACCGGCACGCCGGAAATGGAATTTGATATGGGAGGCCGAACCATCAAATGGGTGTCCTGGTATGATGAATCGATTCAGGAAGACAATCCTGACAACATTAAACGGAAACGTAACTTGGAAGAGCTGATGAAAAAACATAATTTTAAAATGGAATACGTGATCGTGGATTTCGGCGAGTACCAGGATAAGGTGACAGCCTCGCTGGTGGCGGGCGAACCGATCGGCGACATTATCCGGGTAGCGAGGCCATGGATGATTCCGACGCTGGTCAATCAAGGTCTGTTCGCGCCGGTGGATGAATACACGAAGAACGAGAAGGTATTCATCCAGCAGTACACGAACGAGTACTCCCAATACGAAGGAAGGGGCTACGGGTTCAGGACGGGCATCAACGGCGCGTCATCCGGCATTTTCTATAACCGCACGTTAATGAATCAATTGGGCATGAAGCCATTGCAGGAATACGTCAACGAGGACAACTGGAACTGGGATACGTTCATTCAGGTCGCGAAAGAAGCGAACAAAGATTCCAATAACGACGGCAAATTGGATATTTGGGGGCTTGCATCCGCTTCCTTGCTGGTTCCCGCAATGGCCTCGAACGAAGCGAATCTGGTCATTCTAGATAAGCAAGGTCTTGAGGATCCCAAAACCTTGGAGGTGCTGAACTTCTTGTCGCGCCTCGCAACCGAGTCGGTTGGGAGACCAACGGAAGGGGGAGACTGGACCGAGCCGGGCCAATTTTTCCGCCAAGGCAACACATTGATGGTTGCAGGCAGCGATTATGAAATGGAAAACTTCAAGCAGGACATGCCGGATTACGATATCGGATTTCTCCCATTTCCGAAAGGGCCAAGCGCATCAAGCTATCATTCGCATAATACGATCCCGAATTACCTGACGATTCCAAGCGCCGTGGAGCATCCCGAACGTCTGGTTTATATTTACGAGAAAATCAACGATATCGACTCGATCTACGACTATCCGAAACAATCTACGCTGGAGACTTTATTCAGCAACGAGGACGATATTCAGAATGCCAAGCTGGCCGGTGAGAGCATTAAAGTGATCGATACCGAGAGCGGATACCCATCGATGCCTTATTACGAATTTATAGGGGAAATCATGGAAGGCATCCCGGTATCGACGGTCGTCGAGAAATATAAAGGGCCGTTCCAGGCAGCGATTGATGCGGTTTGGAAAAAATAAACGTGGTCTCAAATGGAATCACAGCCAGTCCTCCCGTCATTTTGAAGGGATGAGTCAGGTACGGCGCTACAGATGGAAGCGATTCCAAGTCAATGCTTCTTAACGGCAGACGGTGGATAGCCTTTCGCTTCCTTGAACACTTTGCTGAAATAGGAAAGATCTTGAAAGCCGCAGGATTCGGCGGCTTCCGTCACGGTAACGCCGCCGGCCATCAGCATGATCTCAGCGTTATTCACGCGTATCCGCTGCAGGTATTCCTTGTAGGTCGAACCGGTATTCTTTTTGAATAGTTTCCCTAAATAAACGGGATGGAGGTTGAACTGCTCGGCGAAGTCGTTAAACGACAAGTCTTCCGCATAGTGTTCTTCGATGATGGCGGTCAGCTTCTTGATCCGCGGGTCCATATGCATGATCGTTTGGCGATGCATGCCGTGAAGCAGCCGGTGGAGA
This sequence comes from Paenibacillus lactis, assembly GCF_017873605.1. Taxonomy (GTDB): domain Bacteria; phylum Bacillota; class Bacilli; order Paenibacillales; family Paenibacillaceae; genus Paenibacillus_AQ; species Paenibacillus_AQ lactis. The sequence continues at coordinate 57,445 of NZ_JAGGKI010000011.1, read as the reverse complement.
ATGAGTTCGAACAATGCACGGGCATGGATCATATAAAACGGTTGTTTATTCATCCACACGTGGTTGAACTCCCGGATGTAGGCAAGTATCTCCTTGGTGATCAATTTCTTCGTTACGACGCCAAACGGAAGCCGGATATGATTGTGCGGTTCGGCCCAGAAAAAATTGAAAGGATACGCATGCATGGGAGATTCCTTGCACGTATGGGCTTCCCGTACGCTTCCCCCCGGAACGTACACCAGATCGCCCGCCTCAACTGCAAATTTTTTGCCGTCAATGTAGTAGTTTGCCCGGCCATCAACGACGAACGTCAAATCGTGAAACCCGATCCGGGCCTTCTGTATTCTCCAATCCGGATAACATTTGCGGTCCACGAACAGAAAAATATTCGGTACGAGATGTGGGTGATATTCAAGCTCCATGCGGATATCGCCTCCTTTTTAAACAAATTGTAATGTCCACATGAACATTTACAACCTGTGGTTGGATGGTCATTTCCCAATGTATCGCCGCTTGATCATGTGAAATCATCCATTAAGAAAGGGAAGGGTCCAATGATTACGTTAACCGGATTTGCAGACGAGATATCCCCGGATTTGGATGTTCAGCTGGATGTCCTGGAATCCGAAAGCATCCGTTATCTTGAGCTTCGAGGCGTTTGGGGCAAAAATGTGCTGCAGCTGACGGAAGAGGAAGCGTTGACCGTGAAAGAACGATTAGCGGAGCGGAGGGTCGGAGTCTCCTCGATCGGCTCGCCGATCGGGAAAATCCAAATCACCGACGACTTTGAAACCCATCTCGAGGACGCTCGGCGCGCCGTACGTCTAGCCAAGTTTTTCCAGGCGCCTTTTGTACGCGTGTTCTCCTTTTACATTCCGGACGGGGACTACGAGAAGCATCGGCCTGAAGTGATACGGCGCATGCAACGACTCGCTCAATTGGCTGAACGCGAAGGCGTGGTCCTGCTTCATGAGAATGAAAGCCATATTTATGGAGACACCGGCGAGCGATGTTTGGATCTGCTTCAAACGGTTTCATCCTTTCATTTGCGGGCAGCCTTTGATCCGGCGAATTTCGTGCAGTGCGGCGTGAACCCCTTCAATGAGGCCTATCCACTGGTAGGCGGGTATGCGTCGTATATTCATGTGAAAGACGCCATCATGGGGAAGGGGACCGTCGTACCGGCAGGCGATGGCGACGGTGAGCTCCGCGAGCTCATTCATGAGCTCAGCCGCAGGCGATTTTCAGGGTTTATGTCGTTGGAGCCGCATCTGCGCGCCGCCGGAAAATTCGAGGGATTCACGAATCCGGAGCTTTTCGTTGTGGCATCCAAAGCGATAAAGCGATTGTTAGCGGAGCAAGCAATGGAATGGAATTGACCGGCTGAATATTTATTCAACGCGTGACCTTGGTTTGAGGAGCCAAAAAAATTCGAGAGGAGCAGTCTCATGAGTTTACGGTTTAAGAAATACTTATGCGTATGTTTGTCTCTTGCCATCGCTTTGTCCATTCTGGTTGCACCTGGCAATATTGCCGCAGCCAGCGATGCCGTCATCAATGTTTCCTCGGAGAAGCAAGTGATTCGCGGCTTCGGAGGCATCAACCACCCGGCATGGATCGGCGATTTGACGGCAGCACAGAGAGATACCGCATTCGGAAACGGGGCGAATCAGTTAGGTTTCTCAATATTAAGAATCTACGTGCATGAAGACCGAAATCAGTGGCATCGTGAGCTGGAGACGGCCAAACGGGCCATTGCCCTTGGAGCCATCGTATTTGCTTCCCCTTGGAATCCGCCGGCCGATATGGTCGAGACCTTTAACCACAACGGCGATACGTCGGCAAAGCGGCTTCGTTACGACAAGTATGCCGCGTATGCCCAGCATCTTAACGATTTCGTGACGTACATGAGAAACAATGGCGTCGATCTGCATGCGATATCCGTCCAAAACGAGCCCGATTATGCACATGACTGGACGTGGTGGACACTGCAGGAAATGCTTCGGTTTATGAAAGAAAATGCCGGATCGATCAACACGAGAGTCATCGCGCCGGAATCGTTCCAGTATCTGAAAAATATGTCGGATCCGATTTTGAATGATCCCCAGGCGCTTGCCAATATGGATATTCTCGGCGCTCATCTGTACGGGACCCCGATTAGCAATTTCGCTTATCCGCTATTCAAACAAAAAGGAGCGGGAAAAGATCTCTGGATGACGGAGGTATACTACCCGAACAGCGACAACAACTCGGCGGATCGCTGGCCTGAAGCCCTTGACGTGTCCTATCACATCCACAATGCGCTGGTAGAAGGCGATTTTCAAGCCTACGTGTGGTGGTATATCCGCAGATCTTACGGTCCGATGAAGGAGGACGGCACGATCAGCAAACGCGGCTACAATATGGCTCATTTCTCCAAATTTGTCCGCCCCGGCTATGTCAGGGTGGATGCCACGAAAAATCCTGAATCCAACGTTTACGTATCAGCCTATAAAGGTGACAACAAAATCGTTATCGTTGCGATTAACCGGAGCAGCGCCGGGGTCAATCAGAACTTTGTGCTGCAAAACGGATCGGTTTCGCAGGTATCAAGGTGGATCACGAGCGGCAGCAGCAATCTTCAACCCGGTACGACTCTCAATGTAACGGGGAGCAACTTCTGGGCCCATCTTCCCGCGCAGAGCGTTACGACCTTTGTAGGCGAACTCGGGCGGTAATTTATCGTCCACGGTACTGGTTTCAATAATAAGCAGCAGTTTTAACAAAGAGCTGTCTCCAGGTCTTGCAGGCGACTTGGAAGGACAGCTCTTTGTTCTGGGCTGGATTTGATCCGCAATTTCAGCCCTAAACGGTTGGATGTCATTTCGCTCCCAGCCTATAGCCATGGTAAGCAATTGTACCCCGAGGAAGGAATTGTACCTTTTTCTTGCGAACAGTCAAGTGTATCATCGTATTGCCTTACTTTGAAAACGCTTTCTATTGAGGAGGGTACATATGCAGCGTTTATGGTCCAAGTTCTCCCCGGTGTTCCGCAGATTTCTGATTTCCTACTTGATCGTGCTCCTGATCCCCCAAATTGCGGGCTATGCATCGTACAGGACTTCGATTGAAGTGGCGAAAGCAAGCTCAATTGAAAACAGTCTGAGTTCCTTGAATCTGGGAAAAGAGATCATCGAGCGTCATCTGGTGGAGGTGGAAACCTTCACGAAGCAGCTTGCGATCAATCAGGATCTATATCGTCTGATCGCTGATCCCAAGCCGCTCGACAGCAACAACGTTTACGGCTTGGGACGCATGCAGCGCAGCCTGTCCATGTACAGCAGCACGAATGATTACCTCTCCAATTTCTTCATCTACATACGTAATTATAACGCGATTATTACGCCGAATACCGTCTATTACCGGCCCGAGCATTATTACGAGGCGAATCGGCTTGAAGGAATGACGTTTGAGGAATGGGAGGAGGCTGTATTAAAGAAACCTCATCTGAATGAGATGGTTCCGCTTAAAAAATATAGGCGAGAAATCCGCGATACGGTGTTTGTCGAGACGCCGGCCGTCACGTTTCTGCAATCGATCCCGCTTAACAGCTTTAACAATCCGCAGGCGATGATCGGCGTACTGATCGATGAAGATCATATGGGCAGCCTGCTGCAAAATATCGTGGACCAATACGGGGGCTGGGCGTTGGTTGCGGACCGGGAAGGCAGATTGATTCTGTCCCGCGGCATCGGAGAAGAGGAGGCCAAGCGCTTCACCGAAGCTTCCTCCGATGAGAACGGCGAGGTCAGCCCCACGGGCGACGGACGGCTGTTGATCTCCATCCGGTCCGACCTGAACGGCTGGACCTATATGGCCGGAATACCCGAGCAGGCGCTGATGACGAAGGCCGACAGAATCCAGAAGGTTACGACGACATTTACGCTGGCAGCGCTGGTTATCGGTTTGCTGATCGGACTTGTGCTCGCGTACCGGCACAGTGCTAAGGTCCATTCGCTACTGTCCGTATTTCGCGAACAAAACCACGTTTCTCGGGAAAAGATCGGCAACGAGTATGATTTTCTGGCCGGCAATATCGCGGCGCTGATCGCAAACAATAAATTGCTGGAGTCTTCACTGAACGATCAGCTCCCGCTGCTTAGGGATGCGTTCATCAAGCGGCTGCTGACAGGCGACTTCTATACGCTGCGCGAGCTCGAGGCGGTTTCCGGTCAAACCGGAGTCCGGCTCCGCGGCGAGCATGGACGTGCAGGCATTCTGAAAGTTGCCGGATATGGCAGCGCCGACAGTGAGGAAATCATCCAGGAACTCAGCGTCGCCCGGTTGATCGTCCGGCAGGCCTTGAGCCGGCTGGAACCCGATGTGCTGGTTACGGACTGGGGTTCGGACCAGATCGCTTTCGTGCATGTGCTTGCCGGAGAGCTAAATCGCCGCCTGGAAGACGGTTTGCTCGAACTGGTCGATGCCGTATATCGGCAGCATCGATTGTCGATCACGATCGGGCTGGGTTCGGCGTTCGACGCGTGGAACGGCGTAGCCGACTCGTTCAACGAAGCGCAGCAAGCACTGGAATATGCCGTCCACACCGGGGCAGTCGGCATCACCCGGTTCGAGGATGCGATGAAAGCAACGGAGCTGTACTATTATCCGATTGAATCCGAACAGCGAATGCTCAATACGCTTAAGGCGGGTGAACTGGAGGAAACCTACCGTCTTCTTGACCAGCTGTTCAGCCGGAACTTTGAAGAAAGGGAGTTGTCGTACGATATGACGCAGCAGTTTGTGACGGAGCTGAAGGGAACCTTTTTAAAGCTGGCCGAACAAAAAATATTCCACGACGAGTCGTTGACCGACCATATCAAGGAACAGATCGCTGCCGTTTCGTCAACGGACGGGGTCGATCAGCTCAGGGACAGATTCGGAAAGCTTATTCATGATATATGCATGGACGTCCGGAAGAAAAAATGCGACATGCATGCCGAGACCGTAAGTGAGATCATCCGCTATATCCACGAGCGTTACTCCGACGCCGAGCTGACGCTTTATCGTATCGCGGAGCATATTGGCAAGCCAGAAAAATATATCTCCCAAATGTTCAAGGAGCATACGGGAACGAATCCTTCGGACTACGTTGAACTGGTGAGGATCGGCAAGGCGGCCGAGCTGCTGCAGCAGAACCTATTGACGATTGACGAAATCGCTGCGCAGGTGGGGTATAACAGCGCCCATTCATTTCGGAGGGCCTTCAAGCGGGTTCGCGGCGTGTCGCCGAGCACGTTCCGGCAAATGGCCGATTAAGGAGACGGCGACCTAGCCGTCTTTTACGGAAGGGGAGTCAGGCACCTCATTAAACGAATGGATCGGACGTGTCGAGTGACGTTTTTTTATCGAATCCGTCAAATGAAAAAAACGAGGAAAATCAACGCTTGGAAAGTATCCGTTTCCGAAATTGTACGGTGAGGGAGAAAGTGTGCCTTTACGGCGCCGAGCGTGCAATTTTATGATTACGCACAAGAAAGCGCTGCCAAACAGAGTTCCTGCTTCATTGGCAGCTGCTCATCGAAGGAGGGATGGAACTGAGTACTCTATTTTCCAAGTCCAAAACAGTCAGAGCCCCGAGCAATACACGCTCGGAAATCGGGAGATTTGCCTCCCGAAGCTTCAGAAGACATTGGCAGCTGTATCTGCTGGTCATTCCGCCGGTCTTGTATTTCATCATCTTCAAGTACTTGCCGATGGCAAACGCCGTGCTTGCCTTCAAGAACTATAACGTGGTGAAAGGGATTTGGGGAAGTCCATGGGTCGGCACGCAGTACTTCGAGATGTTTTTTCGCAACCCGGCGTTCGCGACGCTGATCAAAAATACGCTGTACATTTCGTTCTATCAATTGATCGTCGGGTTTCCGATCCCGATTCTGCTGGCGTTGGCCTTGAACGAGGTGAAGAGCGCAAGGTTCAAAAAAACCGTGCAGATGGTCACCTATGCGCCATATTTCATCTCCACAGTGGTCATGGTGTCCATCATCATGCTGTTCCTGTCCCCACGTCTTGGGATCGTGAATACCATTGCCGGCGCGCTTGGCTTCGAAGCGATCAATTATCTTGGAGAGCCAGGCATGTTCCGCACGATTTACGTGCTGTCCGACGTATGGCAAACGATGGGCTACTCCGCCGTAATTTATCTTGCTGCGCTGGCGGGAGTGGACCCGTCATTATACGAAGCGGCCAAGGTGGACGGTGCCAATCGGTTACAGAAAATTCTGAACGTCGATCTCCCCGGCATTCTGCCGGCCGCGGTCATCATTCTGATTCTCAGCGTAGGCAACATCATGGCGCTCGGCTTCGAGAAAATGTACTTATTGCAAAATCCGCTGAACTTGTCCACGTCGGAAATCATCTCCACGTATGTGTACAAAATCGGGTTGCTGAACGCGAATTACAGTTTCGCCACGGCGGTCGGGCTATTCAATTCCTTGATCAATCTGGTGCTGCTCCTGGTTGTCAATGCCGTTGCCAAGCGGGCTTCTAATACCAGTCTCTGGTAAATTTCGCGAAAAGGGGGGAGTGACATGAACGCATTGCAAACCCATCAAGGAAGCCGACGGAGCACGAGGATCAAGATCAAGGAGTCGCTGGGGGACCGCATTTTTCTGAGCGTGACCTATATCTTGCTGACCTTGGTTCTAATTGCCGTCCTGTATCCGCTTATTTACATCGTAAGCTCGTCCCTGAGCAGTCCAAGCGCCGTCTCTGCAGGCAAGGTGTGGCTGTGGCCGGTCGACGTATCGCTGGCGGGGTATGAAGCGGTGTTCCGAAACGGCCAGGTGCTGACGGGTTATGCCAATTCGCTGTTTTATACCGTTGCCGGTACGTTTATCAGCGTATCCCTGACCATCATGGTCGCATACCCGTTATCGAAAAAGTCATTCTTCGGCCGCACGCCGCTTATGGTTTTCATTACATTCACCATGCTGTTCTCCGGCGGTTTGATCCCGACCTATCTGGTCGTCAAATCGATGGGCATGATCGACACGCGCTGGGCGCTGCTCATTCCGAACGCCGTGTGGGTATGGCAGGTCATTATCGCCAGAACCTTCTTTCAGACCTCGATCCCGGATGAGCTTTCCGAGGCGGCAGACATCGACGGGTGCAGCGACATCCGCTACATTTTCAGCGTCGTTCTTCCGCTTGCCAAACCGATTATCGCCGTGCTCTCACTCATGTACGCGGTGGGGCAGTGGAACGCCTACTTCGATGCCCTGATCTATTTGAAATCGCAATCGCTCTATCCGCTCCAGCTCATTCTCCGCAGCATTCTCATCCTGGGCAGCGGAACGGGCAATATGGATGCCGGGGAGATGGTTAAGCAGCAGCAAATGGCCGAGCTGATGAAATACTCGCTCATTGTGGTGGCAAGCCTCCCGGTGCTGGTGATCTATCCGTTTGTGCAGCGCTATTTCGTACAAGGCATGCTGATTGGCTCCGTGAAGGGCTGATCCCGGGCATCGCCCGTTATAGTGATAACCAATTCATGAGGGGGAGATTGATTTGAGAAAAACGGGAACCCGTCTGCTTGTTCTCATACTGATGCTTAGTTTGGTGCTTGCCGGATGCTCCGGCGGAAACGACAACGAAGGAAGCGAAGGGACAGAAGGCGGCTTACAGGATTCCGGTGAGAAGGTAACGATCAACGTATTTGCCCATCAAAGCTCGGATGTGGATCTGAAAACCAATAAGTTTACGAAAAAAATGGAAGAGCAATTCGGCATCAAGTTCAACTGGACAACCGTTCCGTTCGACGGCGCGGCCGAAAAACGCCAAATTTCGCTTGCGTCCGGCGACTATCCGGATTTGTATATGCTTATTCCTTGGGTGGACCGTTTCTCGCAGACGGACTTGCTGAAGTTCGGGCAGCAGGGGGTGATCGTTCCGCTTAACGACCTGATCGAGGAGCATGCTCCCCACATTAAGGAAGTGCTGGAGAACAACGAATATTATAAGGCCATGAACACTGCTCCTGACGGCAAGATTTACGGATTGACCGGCTTAAACGAATGCTTCCACTGCTCATACCCGAATAAAATGTGGATCAATACGAAGTGGCTTGATCAGCTCGGACTTGCGCAGCCGACGACGCCGGAAGAATTCAAAGCGGTCCTTGAAGCCTTCAAGACGCAGGATCCGAACGGAAACGGCAAGGCGGACGAAGTGCCGCTCAGCGGATCCGTCGAAAATTTCGGCGTTCACGTGATTCCGTATCTCATGAACGGCTTTATTTACAACGACGACAGGACGTATCTCATCATGAAGGAGGGCAAGGTCGACACCGCGGCGAACAAACCGGAATGGCGGGAAGCGCTGGCCTACATCAAATCGCTGTATGACGGCGGACTCATTGACCCGGGGGCGTTTACACAAAATGCAGGCGCGTACAAAAAAATCGGGGATAACGCCGACGCACAGCTTTTGGGTGCCGGAGCAGGCATGCATCCCGCCCTGTTTTTAACCACAGGAGAAGATGCACCCTACAGCAAGGACTACAACCCGCTTCCGCCTCTGCAAGGACCGCACGCCAATTATGCAACGTTCAACTATCCGATCGATCCGGGCGCATCCTTCGTTCTGACGAATAAAGCGAGCAAAGAGGCGCAGATCGCCGCCATTAAAATGCTGGATTATTTCTATACGCAAGAAGGGGCAATGCTCTCCTATCTCGGTGAAGAAGGCAAGAGCTGGCGCAAGCCGCAGGATGGAGAAATCGCGCTGAACGACAAAGTGGAGCCGCTCTATAAATCGATCCCGCTTGAATCCGGGGAGCAGCCCCGCAATGACAGCTGGGGGGCACTAACCCAATATAATCACCACCGGGCATACCGCGATTCCGAGGTTCAGGGCACGGATATTTACGCTAACGATGGTTACGAACGCCGTCTTTACGAGGCAACGTTATTGATGGAAGGCAAGGAGCCGAAAGAAATATTCCCGCACTGGGCGCTATGGGTCGACCCGTTGGTCGCCGATGAAGCCAGCATGATGCAGACCAACATCAAAGACTATGTCGACCAGAACGCTCTGCTGTTCATTACCGGCGCCAAGAGTCTGGATAAAGATTGGGATGATTACGTGAAAGGGCTGGAGGGTCTGAACATGCAGCGTTATCTTGAAATCATGCAGGCTGCCTACGATTCATCGACGATATCGAAGTAGACCGCGGCGCGATAAGCTCGGATTCTTTGGGGCATGATTCTGTGCTCAGGACGCGGGACTGTCGAAGCGAATGTCCAATTGTGAACGGCACTTCAGACGAGTCGAAACCAATGCGGTTCGAGGCAAGGCTTGCGTGCCCGAAGCGCTTTTGAGGTCAGCATTGCGATGGAAGGACGGAAAGCTCGCGCTGCGGGCTTTTTCGTTATAAGTGATCATTGATATGGGGCCGTGATATCAAAATAAGGTACAAATATGCGGGATTAGGCAATTTTTATTCTTATATCGGATCGTTACAATAAGTTGGAATGAAGGTGGCTTGGATGCGCATTGAAGCCCATCAGCATTATTGGAGAATCGACCGCAACGATTAAATGGATGGATTACGCCCGATTTTCCGGTGCTTTACCTTGGCGATTTGCCTTTCGACATGTGATGGAACTGAACTAGTGCAATTTATAAAGCGGATTGGAGGAGAAGCCATGACAAGCTTGGTTAGCAAGGAACAGAAGCATCGCTTGTGGTATAGGAAACCGGCGGCCGAATGGAACGAGGCGCTGCCGATCGGAAACGGCCGGCTGGGGGCGATGATTTTCGGCGGCACGGCTGAGGAGAAGCTGCAGCTCAACGAGGATTCCGTATGGTATGGTGGCCCCCGCGACCGCAACAACGAAGACGCGCTGCCTCATTTGCCAGAGATTCGAAAGCTGATTATGGAGGGAAGGCTGCGGGAGGCCGAGGAGCTGGCAGCGATGACGATGGCGGGGCTGCCCGAAGCGCAGCGGCACTATATGCCGCTCGGCGATCTGCTGTTGTCGTTTAGCCATCACGACCTTCCTGCCGTCGACTACGTGCGGGAGCTTGATTTGGAGAACGGCATATCCCGGGTCAGCTATCGGATCGGCGAGATCAGGTATACGCGCGAGCTGTTTGCCAGCTATCCGGATCAGGCGATCGTCATCCGGATATCCGCCGACAAACAGGGGACAGTCTCGTTAAAAGCCCGGTTCAATCGCCGAAACTGGAGATACCTGGAGAAGACGGACAAATGGAAGGAAAGCGGGCTTGCCATGCGCGGGGATTGCGGCGGCGAAGGAGGCAGCTCGTTTAGCGCCGTCCTGAAAGCGGTTCCGGATGGCGGCGTCTGCCGTACCCTTGGGGAGTATTTGCTGGTGGATGGCGCAAGCTCGGTAACGCTGCTGATCACTGCCGGAACAACGTTCCGCCATCCCGATCCGGAGCTTGATGGCAAACGGCGGCTGGAGATGCTGAGCCGGGTTCCATATGCTGAGCTGCTAGCCCGGCATGTCGCCGATTACCGCGAGCTGTACGGACGGGTCGATCTGAAGCTGCCCGAGAGCCCGGACAAAACCGTGCTGCCGACCGACGAACGGTTGATGCAGTTTCAACAAGGAGGAGAGGATCACGGCCTGATCGCGACTTATTTTCAATTCGGCCGATACCTGCTCATTGCTTCCAGCCGGCCGGGCTCTTTGCCCGCGAATCTTCAAGGCATCTGGAACGACAACTTCACCCCGCCGTGGGATAGTAAATTCACGATTAATATCAATGCACAGATGAATTATTGGCATGCAGAAAATTGCAATCTGGCCGAATGCCATGAGCCGTTGTTCGAGCTGATCGAACGGATGCGCGAGCCCGGTCGGGTGACAGCACATGTCATGTACGGCTGCCGGGGCTTCACCGCCCATCACAATACGGATATTTGGGCGGACACGGCGCCGCAGGATACGTATCTTCCGGCTTCTTTCTGGCCGATGGGCGCTGCCTGGCTGTGCCTGCATTTGTGGGAGCATTACCGGTTCGGTCAGGACCGATATTTTCTGGCGCGGGTGTATGAGACAATGAAGGAAGCGGCGTTGTTTCTGCTGGATTATTTGATCGAAGACGCCGAAGGACGGCTGGTGACTTGCCCTTCCGTCTCACCGGAGAACCGGTATAAGCTGCCAAACGGCGAGACGGGGGTGCTCTGCGTCGGAGCCGCGATGGATTTTCAGATCATCGAAGCGCTGTTTGATGCCTGCATTCGGGCTTCGGAAATCATCGGACGGGATGAGGCGTTCCGCGATGAACTCACGGGCACGCTGAAGCGGCTGCCCCAACCGCAAATCGGTAAATACGGCCAAATCCAGGAGTGGATGGAGGATTACGAAGAGGTGGAGCCGGGACACCGTCACATCTCCCATCTGTTTGCCCTTTACCCGGGCGAACGCTTTAGCGTGGAGCGAACGCCGGATTTGGCTGAGGCCGCCAAGACGACATTGGAACGCAGGCTTGCCAGCGGCGGGGGGCACACCGGCTGGAGCCGTGCATGGATCATTAACTTCTGGGCACGTCTGCAGGACGGAGCCACAGCTTACGAGAATGTGAGGGCGCTCTTGGACCACTCCACACTGCCTAATCTGTTCGATGATCATCCGCCATTTCAAATCGACGGTAATTTTGGCGGTACGGCAGGCATCGCCGAGATGCTGCTGCAAAGCCATGACGGGGCAATCCGGCTCCTTCCCGCAGTGCCCGATTGCTGGAGCGAGGGGAGCGTGAAGGGGCTGCGAGCCAGGGGAGGTTATACCGTCGACTTCGTTTGGGCAGAGGGCAAGGTTACGGAAGCCGTCGTCACTTGCGCAGCTTCAGGCCCTTGCCGATTGGAGGCTCCCGGCTTCGAACCCGTAGTGTTTGTGGGCGAGACTGGACGTTCTTATACGTTCTTTAGCAAAGAGACGGCAGTGGATCGATAAATGGATGGTCTTTCTTCGAGACATCCCGCTATACCATGGAATCCGATGACCAGGCTGGGGATCGAGACAAGAAACTCCCGCAATATTGAACTAGGAAAGCACAAGATAAGACGAGAAAAGGCAGGGAAACCCAGTTATACTGAACTTGCAAACGCATACTAAACGTCAAATGGGAGTGGTAAATCAACATGACGAAATTATTGCGCATCGGAACGCTGGTTGGCGGCGGGGACGCTGTACGGGTCATCCCTCAGATCGCGCCCCACGGCTTTGAATCGTTCGGCCTTACCTTCTGGCAGACGACAGGCGATACCGATCTTGTGGAGACGGCAAAGCGGGTTCGTGAGCTGCAAGCAGAACACGGTTTTATCGTGTCGACGCTCGGGATTTTCGGCAATCCGCTGACCGGGGAAGGCAGTAATGCCGATACCTTGGCGAGCTGGGAGCGTCTGATCGATCATGCCCATCTGTTCGGCACCGACATCGTTTCCGGTTTTACCGGACGATTGACGGGCGAATCCATCGACGCCTCGATCCCGCAATATGCGAAGGTGTTCGGCGAGCTGTCCAAAAGAGCGGCAGATCAAGGCGTCCGCATTGCATTCGAGAACTGTGACATGGGCGGGACATGGGAGACGGGGGATTGGAATATTGCCCATAACCCGACGGCGTGGGAGATGATGTTCAACGCCATCCCGTCGGACCATATCGGCCTGCAGTGGGAGCCCTGCCATCAGATGGTGTCTTTGATCGATCCGATTCCGCAGCTGCGGAAATGGGTGGATAAAGTATTCAACGTCCATGGCAAGGATGCAACGATTGCTTGGGATATCGTGAGGGAATATGGCATTCACGGGCCGAAGCCTTATGTATGGCACCGTACTCCCGGATTCGGCGACACCAACTGGACCGATATCATCACGATTTTGCGTCAGGGCAACTATCAGGGAACGATCGATATTGAAGGCTGGCACGATCCCGTATATAACGGGGAGCTTGAAATGACCGGACAGGTTCATGCGCTTCATTATTTGAAGCGATGCCGAGGCGGAGACTTCATACCGAATCCGGTGTAATCTGCGAGATTAAAAATTAAAGGAACGTCAGTAACCATCTAAAATAGATGGTTACTTTTTTTTCATAAAGATAGAAGCAATATTTATGGAAACAGTGTTTCATAAAGGAAATTTCGTAACATATCATGCTTGTTCAGGTGTTGCATGAATATACGATATAGTGTATTTTAATCCTATTCTATGAAGGTGGGGGTGGTAGATATGGATGATATGCGGATTGAGGAAATGACATTGAATGCCTGGCCCGCATTCCAAACGATCGTCCGTAACGGCTGGCTGCTCCGGTTAGCGGCCGGCTTCACGAAGCGTTCCAACTCGGTCAGCGCGCTCTACACGGAGCCGTCGGTTGATCTGTATGAACAGATTCAATATTGTGAACGCATATATGCAAGAGAAGGTCTTGACGTTGTATTTAAAGTTACGCCGTTCAATCCCCCTGAACTCGATTCGATTCTGGATGACCAAGGTTACTCCTTTCTCGACCCCACGAGCCTCAAAGTGCTGGATTGTCTGGACCACGTGCCGGCCCCGACATATCGGGATGTGTCCGTCTATGAACAGTTGAACAACGAATGGCTTGATGATCTGACGGTGGTTACGGGGCTCACGGCAAAAAACAGGGACATCAAGCAGCAGCTGTTCAGCCGCTCTTCCGTTCCTTACGGCTTCTTTTCCTTATATGATCAAGGCAGGCCGGCGGCCTGCGGAATCGGTGCTCTAGAGGAGAACGTTGTGGGGATATTTGATATTGCAACCGCACCTGCTTATAGGAAGCGAGGCTATGGCACACAGATTTTATTACATATTCTTCAATGGGCGAGAGCACAAGGGGCGACCAGCAGCTATCTCCAAGTCGTGCAAGCGAATCTGCCGGCTAACCGGCTATACGACCGGCTGCGCTACCGGGAAATATACACTTATTGGTATCGGGCGAAACATGTTGAATGATAAACCATTACCAGTCTATGCGGATTTTTGCATGTAGAGTATGGCAGCAAGTCCAAGGCTTGATCGCCAAGGGGTTACTCTATCGGCCGATCGGTTGTATAATCATGGGTGAAGCTAACCTGAAGACCTGGTCTTAGATAAGCTGTCTAAGCCGGGTCTTTATTTCAAGTCAGCCGTGGTTGACCATGCCATGCCATCGGGACCAATGATGGGGGGGATGGATGTGTGTATGTTGTGCTTGCTTTGGCATCCGAACGTAAAGGAGTGTTCAATTTTGTATACATACAGGCCGCTAAATGAACTGGATCTCGAGTTGATATGCGGCTTTCCGCAAACGCCGGAGGAGCTTTTTTACATGAGTCCGAGGTCCGGCTTTCCTTTGACGCCGCAGCAAGTGATGGACTTGCTCGAGAATCGGTTAGAGCCTACGGTTATCGTTGAGGCCTCCACTGATCGGCCAGTCGCTTACGCGAATTTCTATGATGTGAAGGACGGTTCAGCATGGCTCGGCAATGTCATCGTTGCCCCGGACCATCGGGGGAAAGGCGCTTCGAAAGAGCTGCTTCAAACAATGATGCGATTGGCGAAAACGAAATACGGGGTGAACAGCCTGCATCTCAGCTGCCATAATACCAACACGCGGGGGCTGGTTTTTTATCACAAACAGGGGTTCAAGCCGTATGAAGTAAACATTACCACGCTCAATGGAGATGCCGCGATGATTACGATTCAGATGAAGAGGGATTTGACGGAGCTATGAAAAACTTGGCTATAGGCGCAGGAATCTTCATCGTTGTGGAGCTGATCCTCATTCTATTATTTACAATGGATGGATGGGGCACGCTGATCTTTGCTGCAGGTGTAATGATTACATTGCTCGCTCTAAACGCTCATACAGCAGATGGAAATCGTTAAATATCATAGGGAGCAAAGACGCTCTCAGAATAGGGAAAAGATTCGGGAGCTGAACCGAAATCGTTCAAAGGAGGAGCATGTATGATTCAGGCTTTTATTTTTGATATGGATGGTGTCATTATTGACAGCGAGCCGCTTCATTTCGAAGTGGACATTCAGGTTATGAAGGATTTTGGGGCTGCTATCACGCAGGAGCAGCTCGAGAAATATGTAGGGATGACCAATCCCGAAATGTGGAAGCTGATCCGGGAAGAATATCAGCTGCAGCGGACGGTATCCGAAATCATCGATTATCAATTATCCAATAAAATTAAAATATTGACCGCACGCGAAATGGAACCGATTGACGGAATTCGCGAGCTGCTCGCGGATTTGAAAGCCAGCGGCATCCCCGTTGGGATCGCATCCTCATCGCCCCCCGTATTTATCCAAGCGGTGCTGGACAAATTCGGTCTGCTGGATGCCTTTAACTGTATCGTAAGCGGGGAAGAGGTCGACAGAGGCAAGCCTGCGCCTGATGTATATTTGAAGGCAGCTGAATTGCTTGGCTCGGAGCCTGCTTCCTGCATGGTGCTGGAGGATGCGCGCCATGGCATTGCTGCGGCCAAAGCAGCCGGCATGCAGTGTATCGGTTTCGTTAATCCAAATTCGGGTAACCAGGATCTATCCGCCGCAGATTATGTAGTCCGCTCAATTGCAGAAGTGAGCGCAATATGCCAGCTGAAGAGTTAGGTCGTAACAGCTCGGTCCTTGTAAGGGCTGGGCTTTATTTTTTGAGGCTTGGTTGAATGGGACCAACTTATCCGGGGTGGTTCTCGTTAATATAATAGCAGCTACTAATAGCTAGACCTAAGTCTAGGATGATTATCGTCTGGAGACGGAAGCTATCGCCACTCGTTCATGGTATCCTTTCATTAACTTGAACAGGACAGAGGCGTGGTCAGGAAGTATTGCCTCGATCATTCGGAGTGCCCGCGAATTTAAGCGAACTCATATTACCCGGCTGTAACACAAGTAACCATGCAGAGGAGCACGTGTTGAATGGAGTTTTTACGTAACTTAGGCGATATCGGCTTATTTATTCACGCGATGATCGATGCCATTATTTTTCCGATCCCCGCGTTATTTTCGCAATTATCTTTGAGCGTCCTAACCCCGGAGCGGGCGATTTGGCTGGCAACCATCGGATTTGTCGGATGTATTCTCGGAACGCCGATCGGTTACGGCATCGGCAAAGCTTCCGGGCAGCTTGTTCTGAGCAAGATGCTCAAGAAGAAATGGTATGATTCGGCAACAAGCTTGTTTAAGAAGCACGGAGAGGCCGCGATCCTTGTCGGCGCATTCACGCCCATCCCATTCAAAATCTTTACGATTTTGTCGGGCTGCATGAATTACCCGTTGTGGAAGCTCCTCAGCTATGCCGCGATCGGGCGGGCGTTCAAATTTTACACGGTTGGCGTATTGTTCTATATATACGGCAGAGCCGCCGAGCATATGGTTGATCATGTGCTGACCATCATTCTGCTGGTTGCCGGCGCACTCATCGGGGGCATTTGGTTTACGATCCATACCGTGAAGAAACGAAAGAAGAAGCAGGCGGAGGAGCTTCAAGCTCCGGCAGAAACAGAAGCAACACATCAAGATCAAGTATCGGCAGGTGGGAACTAATATGCTGGAACGCGTTCAACGATGGGATCATCAATTGTTCGTATGGTGCAACCAATCGATCAGCAGCCGGATATTTGACCGGTTGTTCGGCGGAATCACACATCTGGGCGGTGCCATTTCGACCATCGCCAGCGCACTGCTGATCGCCTGGTTTGCTTACGAGGCGTGGGATGTATCGGCGTACCAAAGCGCAATCGCACTGCTCGTCAGTCACATTATTGTCGTATTGATCAAAAAAGGAGTGCGGAGAAACCGGCCGTTCCGGGCTTTGGAGCAAGTGAAGGTCGGGAACTTCCCGCTCAAGGACTATTCGTTTCCATCGGGACATACCTCAGCTATTTTTGCGGTCATAACACCGGTATTGTTTCTCGTGTCCCCGCTGTACACCTGTTTGTTGCTTGCTCTGGCCGCATTGGTCGGACTTTCCAGAATTTATTGGGGGTATCATTACCCGACGGATTGCTTGGCGGGCGGCGCTATTGGATTCGGAACCGGCTGGCTGGTCGTGTACCTAATGAATGCTGTAGGAATATCTTAACGTCTGATAAGGAGTCGTATCGATGAAATCCATGAATGAGCACCAAATTTTAATATTAACCGGCAGTCTGGGCGAAGGCCATAACCAGGCAGCCAGGGCCATTGTGGAGTCAGCCAAGAGAAACTCCCCGCATCTAAGCGTTAAAGTCATTGATTATATGGAGCTGACGCATCCACGTTTGCATGTGGCAGGCCAATACTTTTTTATTCAATGGGTAAAGCACTTTCCTTCGTTGTACGGTTATTTGTTTCAAAAGACGAGGGAGGAAAACACCCTCATCCAGCTCCTAAAGCGTTTGAGCACGTTCAGCCTGCAAAAGCTGGGCAGTTTGCTAGAAGATCAGAAACCGTCCGTTGTGATCAGCACGTTTCCGCCTGCGGCTGCAGGCATGTCGCTGCTGAAATCGATGGGCCTCACCGATGTACCTGTCGTCACGGTGATTACCGATCATACGGATCACAGCTACTGGATTCATGAGCATACCGATCACTATATGGTGGGATCGGGTAAGGTCAAGGAGGCCTTGCAGCGTAAAGGAATAGCCGGCGAGAAAATATCGGTCACGGGCATACCGGTCCATCCGCTGTATACGCAGCCGGTGAATCGTGATCGGGTTCGCGAGAGCTACCGGCTGAGCCCGTCTGAGCAAGTCGTCCTCATGATGGGAGGCGGCGAAGGTATGATCGACAGCGAGATCGTGAAGCTGCTTCAATCGCGGGCATATCCCGAGCATGTCCGGTTTATCGTCGTATGCGGACGCAATGATAAGCTGTATCAATCGCTGCAGGAAGAATTTGCGGATCACCAGCAGGTTATGGTCATGGGGTATGTAAACCGAATGCACGAATTAATGGCCATTGCCGATCTCATGATAACAAAGCCGGGCGGACTCACGATATCCGAAGCGCTAACGATGGAATTGCCGATGCTGCTCTTCAAGCCGGTTCCGGGTCAAGAACAGGATAATGCGGATTATTTGGTCGGGATCGGGGTTGCCCAGCAGGCGGACGAGGGAGAGCTTGAGGACCGGCTTCTCCACATGCTGCATCATGCGTCCATTCTGGCAGAGATGAAACGCAGCGCTGCGCGATACGGTCATAAAGATTCCGCGCTTTCCGTGTTATCAGCATTAATGACGGTATTGCAAAGCCATTCCGCACAGCGGAACTGGCTGCATGAGCTCGATCCCCGTGCTTATGGATTAATGTCTAGAGAAGCCTACCTGCAAGATTACGAGGGGCAATACGCAGACAGCTTTCGTTAAAAGATGAAGGAGCAGACCGATGAATTTATTCGAAGTCGTTGAACGATTATTTGAACAATATGGATATATGGTGCTTCTGATCGGGCTGCCCCTTGATTTTATTGCGCTTCCGATTCCTCCGGGTAACAGCACACTGACGTATACCGGCTTCCTGGCGTACAAGGAAGTCATTAGCTTTGCTCCGGCACTCCTGTTTGCCTTCTGCGGCGCAGCCATCGGCCTAACCATTACGTATGTGCTGGGCTACAAGCTGGGCATGCCGCTCATCGAGCGATACGGGAAGTGGTTGTTTCTGAAGCCGTCCCTGGTAGAGAAGACGCAGGCCTACTACGACAAATACGGCAATAAGCTATTGCTCATTAGCTTTTTCATTCCCGGCGTCAGGCAATTTATCGGGTACTTTATCGGGATGATCCGTGTCCCGTTCCGGACGGTCTGCCTGTACGGTTACTTGGGCATTGCTTCGTGGGTCATCGGCTTTTTCAGTATCGGCTTTATCTTCGGGGAGCAGTGGCAGGTTATTCTGAACCTGGTTGAACACTATTTGAAGGTCATCTTCATCTGCCTAGGGTGTTCGTTGTTGATTCTGCTGGTATGGAGTCGTGTAAAGCGCGCGCGGGCGCAAAAGCTTGCCGAAGGTGAAAAAATCAAGCAGGTTCGCAAAATTGGGGAATAGGGTACTGTTTACTTCATTCGGTCTCCCTTGCAGATAATGCGGATGAACTAAACAAGGATTCCATAGCGACCTTCCCCATTGTATAATCGAAGGTATACATCCATGAAATACAAACCCAGCTGAAAGAAAGGATCTTCTTGAGCTGGGTTTTTTCAGTAGTTTTGGTGAACGGAAGTTAGAAGGGGGCCGTTATGAGAATTGAAGTGATTTCGATATCTCAACCCCGATGCGAATTGGGCGGATGCGATTAAAACCGCTTAGTTGAGCTTGAGATCGGACGAATGGAGCAAATAAGCATAATAACGATTATTAGAATTAGGAGGGACCATCCCATGCTGGGCATTATTCCATTATTTCGAATATTTGATGTGGACAAGGCCAAGGAATTTTATGTTCATTATCTTGGCTTTCAGATTGATTGGGAGCATCGTTTTGAAGATGGAGCTCCGCTGTACATGCAGGTAACCAAGGGAGAGGTTTCCATTCACTTGACCGAGCATCATGGGGACTGTACGCCCGGGTCGGCTGTTCGCATTGAAATGACGGAGATCGAGCAATATCACGCGGAGCTCCACTCGAAGAACTATCCATATGCACGACCTGCCGTTGAGACGGCACCTTGGAACAGCAAAGAGGTGTGCGTAACCGACCCCTTCGGCAATAGAATCACTTTTTATGAGGAGTTGGAACCGTCATGAAGCTGCTGTCACACGAGCAAACGGACCGGGCGAAACAGTACATGCTGACTCAAGCCAGAGCGCTTGAAGCCGCCCTATATCGATATGAATTCGAAGGCGGGAGCTTTTCCGAAGTGCTTGAAGAGCTCAGCCGGTATCAAAATGATGACGGCGGATTTGGTCATGGGCTTGAGCCCGATCTTCGCTGCAAAGAATCATCTGCGCTTGCCACAACCCGGGCGCTGGAGCTGCTTCGGCTGGATGGTACTGGCGAGGGCGAAGAAATGGTTATCCGGACGCTGGGTTATCTTGAACGTACGTATATTCCGGAACGGTTCGGGTGGGATATCATCCCGAAAGAGGCCGAGCAATCGCCGAGGGCCATTTGGTGGAAGTACGGGGCTTTTGCTGACCATTGGGGCAACCCGAATGCAGATATCGCTGCTTATTTCATGGACTATCGGGCGTTGTGCCCGTTTGGTCCGCTGGATTCGGTCATCCGCTATGCATTGGATTATTTGCGGGAAGCCTGCGATCTGACGGAGATGCATGAGTTATTCTGCTATTTGCGTTTCAAGGAGCGACTGCCGGAGGAGCAAGCCCTTGAAATTCAGGAGCTGTTAGAACGTTATCTGGACAACTGTATCAGCAGCGATACCGCGGAACGCGAAGGATACGGTGCGACAGCGCTCAGCATCATGGATTCCCCTAATTCGCCTTATTATAAGAAGTATAAAAATATGCTGCCCTTAGAACTGGATTTGCTTGTGGAGACGCAAGGGGAGGACGGGGCGTGGGAGCCGAATTGGACGTGGTACCAATACGATGAGGTGTGGCCGTTGGCGAAGGAAGAGTGGAAGGGAATCCTGACGCTGAACGCCTTGCGAACGCTGCGAAACTTTAAACGGATAGAAACGGTTCAGTAGCGCGGATAAAAGAATGTAAGATAGATGTCCGGGAACTTGATGGAGAAACGGCTCGTTTGCTTAATCGGCAAGCGAACCGTTTTTTTGAGTGGGGCGATTCTTGAGCTGCGTTCAAATGATAGATATGGCGATTTTAAATTTACATAGAGTCATCAAAAGTTGAGACGAACCTGTGTATTCGGCATACTCCTTTCGTAATCTGCTCCGAAGTCAGGTTGTCGTATCCAAGCACGATGCCACCCTCAGGGTTTCGATCCGCTATCCTGTAATCATCAGAGCGTTCCACCCGGAAGCCGAAAGCGCTCGTATCGTTCCATGGCAGCTCAATATGCCTTTCATGATGAAACAGGACCTGAAGATGCATGCCGGCTTCATCCCCCGTTATGGAGATCCGGTCTCCGAAGATCTGTGCGAGCCGTTCCGTCAGCAAGTTTCGCCGCTTTTTGTACACCTTCTTCACGGTATGGATATGGCGTTCCAGCTGGCCGTCCTGTATGAATGCAGCCAGCGCTTTCTGAATCACGGCAGGGGTATGCAGATTGAGCCTGTCCTTCGTCATGGTAATGGTATCGATCAAACTCGGGGGCACGATCAGAAATCCGATGCGAAGGCTCGGAGACAAGGTCTTACTGAAGGTGCCGACATAGATCACCCTGGAAGGCGAGAGTGTTTGCAACGGAGGAACCGGAATGCCTTTGAGCCGAAATTCACTGTCATAGTCGTCCTCGATCACATAGGCATCCGCCTCCTCCACCATGCGAATGGCTTGATGCCTCCGCTGAATCGGCATCAGACTGCCGGAAGGGAATTGATGTGACGGTGTCAGCAGCAGTAAATGTCCGGGCAGGAACGTTCGTATCGCATCAACCTGCATGCCGTTGGAGTCCACTTGAACCGGAACCAGTGAATAATTCATCATGCGAAAAATATCGCGAGTAATATCGATGGTCGGATCCTCTATGTATATGGAATTGAACTGAGCGGATAAGGCTTTGGCCAATAGAAGGAATCCTTCGGAGGCGCCGGAAACGATAAACAACTGATCCGCAGAGCAGCTGATGCCTTTGGAACGGAATAGGTAGTCACGCAGGGCAAGGCGAAGGGACGGGCTTCCTTTTACATCGCCGTAATTATAATCATGAGGGCTCGATCCCGCCGCTTCCTTTAAATATTTGGCCCAACTCTTTCCGGGGAACCGTGCTAGATCGGGGATGCCGGTTGCAAAATCGATGATGGTCCGATCAGGAGATGCTGGCGATGTTATGGC
The DNA here is from genome assembly GCF_017873605.1 of Paenibacillus lactis. GTDB lineage: Bacteria > Bacillota > Bacilli > Paenibacillales > Paenibacillaceae > Paenibacillus_AQ > Paenibacillus_AQ lactis. The sequence continues at coordinate 35,527 of NZ_JAGGKI010000011.1, read as the reverse complement.
GGGTTCCATCTTCGCCGGGACTTGATGTACCCGGGCTGCCGCATTCGGCATAATTCCGCCGGCGACGTAAGTGCCAGAACCGACGCGGCAGTCTAAATAGCCTTCGGCGGTCAGCTGCTCATACACCTCAATCACGACATTGCGTGCAATTCCCCACTCCTTGGCCATTACCCGGGTCGGGAGCAGTCTAGTGCCGGCGGCCAGCTGGCCGGATTCGATCCTTTCACGCAGTTGATGACATAGCTGCCGGGTTACGGGTAGGGAGGAGTTTCGGTCGATATAGATGCCGTACATTGTGATTCAGCTCCTTATTGGTTCCTCCAAATACATCCGAATTGGATCTAATGATCAACCATTTTCCTTATTATAATGAAGCCATACCAATCCGAAAAGGGAGGAAAATGTGCATGAATCACACTTTAGGCAGATCGGGCATTCCCGTAAGCCCGCTCGGTTTAGGCTGCTGGGCGATCGGGGGACATTTTACGCTGGATGGTCTTCCGGATGGATGGGGGCAGGTCGATGATCAAGAATCGATAAAGGCTATTCACGCGGCGATGGAAAGAGGGGTAACCTTCTTTGATACAGCGGACGCTTACGGCACGGGACATAGTGAGGAAGTGCTGGGGCGTGCCGTGAAGGGAAGGCGTCAGGAGGCCGTCCTCGCTACAAAGTTTGGTTTCACCAACAACGAGGCAACCAAAGAAGTGTATTCAAGACACGACGTCTCCCCTGCATACGTTCGGGATGCATGCCAGCGGTCCCTGAGACGGCTCGGGACCGATTATATTGATCTTTACCAGATACACGTCGGCTCTTTGAGCACAGAGGAATTGGAATCGGTCACCGATACGTTGAATGGGCTGCAGCAAGAGGGCTTGATCCGCAGCTACGGCTGGAGCACCTGGGATGCCGCGCAAGCGGAGGGTTTCGCTCGGCAATCCGTGGCCGCTGCTATTCAGCATCCGTTGAACGTGCTAAGGGACGACCCGGAGATGATCTCGGTTTGTGAACGCTACGGGCTTGCGAGCATCAATAACTCGCCGCTGGCCATGGGGCTGTTAAGCGGAAAGTTTACGGCTGACTCCAAGCTTCCGATCTCAGATGTAAGAGGAAGCGGTCATGAGTGGGTGACTTATTTCCATGAAGGGAAGGCGGTACCGTCCTTCCTGTCCAAGCTGGAGGCCATAAGGGAAATTTTAACGAGCGGAGGCCGCACCTTGGTCCAAGGGGCGCTTGCTTGGATTTGGGGGCGCAGCCCGGCGGCCATACCGATCCCGGGATTCAAGACGACTAGCCAGGTGGAAGATTTGACAGGCGCGATCGGACAAGGGCCACTGTCTGAATCGCAAATGAAGGAAATCGACGATATTCTCCGCTCCATGTAATTCGATATTTCGGAAAAGCCCCTGGTTCTGGTACCAGGGGCTTTACATTTAAAGCGATGCGGTTGGGTCCAAAGGCAGCGTTCTTTGATTTCGTTTCGTTCCATTTTTTGATGGGAGGAGATTGAAACGATATGAACGAATTTGTAAAACGGTAGACTTCGATCAGAGTTGTACGATATCTCGTACAACTAGGCAATCCACATGTGCCTCGACTGAAAGAGCAACCATGCAACATTAAATATTGAACAGGAGTGAGAGACCATGGACTTGAGATACCCGATCGGGCCTTTTGCTTGGGAAGGAACCGCTACAGCAGAGCAGCGGGAGAGTTGGATAAGCGATATTGAGAAGCTGCCTTCAATGCTCTCGGCCGCCGTGCAAGGTTTAAGCGAGGATCAGCTAGGCCTTCCATATCGCGAAGGTGGCTGGTCCATCAGACAGGTTGTGCACCATCTTGCCGATAGTCATATGAACAGTTACATCCGTTTTAAGCTGGCGCTGACGGAGGACAATCCGACGATTAAGCCCTACGATGAGCAGAAGTGGGCGATGATGCAGGACGCGACCCTTGTCAATGTTCAAGTATCCCTTTCATTAATCGAAGGACTGCATGCCCGCTGGACGGCTGTGCTAAACGCCATGAACCCGAGCGATTTCGATCGAACCTTCTATCATCCCGAATCCCAAAAAACCATGAGCCTGGATTATGCAACCGGCATGTATGCATGGCACGGGAAGCATCATACGGCCCACATTACATCCCTGCGCGAGCGATTAGCCATATAAGGAAATTCCCGGATGGCTCCGTTTGAGACGGAGTTTTTTATTCATGCATGTCGTGATATCTAACTTGATTGTCGTAATATTACACTGTAAATCCGGATTTTCCTGTGATAGATTTAGTGCATGATGTCTTAATATTTAATACTGGGGTGACGATCATGATCAGAATCGGAAAAATCAGTTATTGGCATGTTCACGCTTGGGACTATACGAAACAAGCCCAGGAGCATCCGGGCACGGAAATTGCTGCGGTCTGGGACGAAAATCCGGAACGCGGCCGCAAAGCCGCAGAGCAGCAGGGCGTTCCGTTCTATGAATCATTGGATGAAATGCTGGCACGCGAAGATATCGATGGCGTTATTGTGGATGCACCGACATCCATGCACCGTGACGTTATGGTGAAGGCGGCGAAGGCCGGCAAGCATATTTTTACGGAAAAGGTCATTGCGTCAACGCTTCACGAAGTGAATGAAATTCTAGAGGCAGTGAAGGAGCATGGCGTGAAGCTGACCGTATCGCTGCCAAGACTAAACGATGGCTATACGCTTGCGATCCGAAAAATTCTTGAGGAGGGCTTGCTTGGTAAGGTGACGCTGGTACGGGTGCGTTTGTCGCATAACGGCGCGACCGCAGGCTGGCTGCCCGAGCATTTCTTCAGTCTGTCCGAATGCCATGGCGGTGCGCTGATTGATCTGGGTTGCCACCCGATGTATTTGACGCGGCTGTTCCTTGGTGAAGCGCCGGTCGATGTGCAGGCGAATTTCGGTTACGTAACGGGCAAGGAAGTCGAAGATAATGCGGTGGCCACTTTGTCGACCGAATCGGGCGCCGTGGGCATCGTAGAGGCCGGATTCGTGAACAATTACTCGCCATTCACCATTGAAATTCATGGTACGGACGGTACGATTCTGTATGGCACACCGGATAGCAAATTGCTCATTCGTTCCTCGAAGAAGGAGGAGTATAGCGAAGGCTGGGTAGAGCTTCCGGTACCTGCGAATCGCGAAAGTGCTTTTGAACAGTGGGTTACACATATTAAGACCGGCACAAATGCTGACGAGAACATCGAATACGCCGTAGAACTGACCAAGCTGATGGAGGCTTCCAACCGCGCTGCGAAGGAACGCCGCGCCGTCCGATTGGATGAACTGCAGGCGTAAGCGTAAGGGTAAGGTGAGTTTCCTGCAATGAGCACCCATTTTCCATATGAAAGCATGAAGGAACGACAGGATGCCTTGGAGCGGCTGGATTTGAAAATTTATTGGGGCCGGTATGAAATCCGGGTTCTGCGTTTTCATCTGACGACGTTCCCGCCGGGGAAGATCGTTTCCTTCCACAAGCACGCCGAATTTGAATTCCATTTCATTCCTCGCGGTAAAGGAACCGTGATCATGGAAGAAACGCCCTATTCGCTCCGAGAAGGAATGTTCTATCTAACAGGGCCAAACGTGCTGCATTATCAGGAAGCGGACCCGGTGGAGCCGATGGATGAGCTTTGTCTTCACGTGGATATTACGCAAGTGGATGAGCAGGAATTGCATAAGGAGAATCGGTCGCTGCCGGCTGCGGATCCGTGGGAGATCGCTGAAGCGGAAGACTGCATGGAGAAGCTGAAGGAGCTGCCGCTGAAGCCGACGATGGATATCCATCGGGCCATGCCGTATTTTCTGGAGGCGTATCAAGCCTCCCAGGAGAAATATCCAGGGCTTTATACGACCATCAAGCACTGCATTATTCAGATTCTGATCCGAACGGTAAGAGCTTATGCCTCGAAACCGACGGAGGCGGAGCTGCCGTCAAGAGACATGAAGGCGTACCGCTATCAGCTGGCCATGGAATATATTTATGCCAATTCGGCGGGCGAGGTTGTGCTGGATGATGTTGCGGAGAAGCTGCATATCAGTTCAAGGCAGCTGCAGCGAATATTCAAGGATCAGGCGGACGGGCGCTCCTTCAGTGAAATCCTTGAGGATGTCCGGCTTGAGTCCGTGTGCAGGAGGCTGCTCGATACGGATTGGTCGATCGACAAAATTGCATTGCACGAAGGATTCTCCAGCGGAAGCTATCTGCATACGGTCTTCCGCAAACGTTATGGCTTCACGCCTTCAACTTATAGAACGATGAAAGTGAAATCGTAGGGGGAACATCAGACATGGGGAAAACCATTCGAATCGGCATCATCGGAAGCGGCGGGATCGCCGGAGAGCATGCCAAATATTATAAACAAATTGAAGATGTCCAGATTGTAGCCGTGGCGGACATTCTGCCGGGCAGAGCGGATCAGTTCATCGAGCGATGGGGGCTGCAAGGCGCGATCGGTTTCGATGATCACCGCAGACTTCTGGATCTGGAGCTTGACGGCGTGAGCATCTGCACACCGAATGTCGCGCATTACCGCACGACGATCGACGCGCTTACCGCTGGTAAACATGTCATGCTGGAGAAGCCGATGTCCGTTACGCTAGATGAAGCCATTGAGATGGTACAGACCTCGAAGCGGACGGGCAATATGCTGAACGTTGGCTTCCAGCCGCGGTATGACCCGAATATGGGGATCATCCGGGATCTGATCCAGAACGGGGAGCTTGGCAAGGTTTACTATGTGGAGACGGGCGGCGGACGCCGGCGCGGCATGCCGGGCGGCACGTTTATCCGCCAGGAAATTGCGGGTGCGGGAGCGATGGCCGATATCGGCTGCTACTCGTTGGATATGGCATTGAATGCCATGGGATATCCGAAGCCGCTGACCGTATCGGCGTATACATCCAATCATTTCGGCACGAATCCGAAATACCATGCGGAGGCCGGATCGTTTGACGTCGAGGATTTCGGGGTTGCTATGGTGCGCTTCGAAGGGGACCTAGTCCTGAACTTCAAGACATCCTGGGCGATGCATATGGATACGCTGGGCGCTACTATGTTCCTTGGAACCGATGCGGGGATGAAGATTACGCCGGCCGGTACGGGACCTTGGAGCGGCGTATGGGACGGAAGAGTAGGCTCGATCTCGGTATTCCATGACATCCAGGGGCATCATACGGAAAGTCCGATTCCGCTGATCAACCACCAGATTAACGTGTTTGAGGAGAAAATCAAGGATTTCGTCCGGGCGGTCCGCGAAGGCGGTCCCGCACCGATTCCAGGGGAGCAGGTTCTGCGCAACCAGGCGATTCTGGACGGGATTCTGCGCTCCTCCCAGAGCAAAAAAGAAGTGGAAATCCAGATTCCGGATTTGGATTAGAATGAGTGAAAGCCGCGCCATAGGCGCGGCTTTTTTGTTGCATTGGGCTTTGGGTGAATCGGGTCATACATCTCGTAAATGATCATTTCGTCATGGTTTTCGGCACTTCATATGGACAAGAAATATCTGACGGAGTTCTTCCATTATATGCATGAATATGGTATCATTCAGCATATGCGAACGATTGTTCTGTTGGGTAATTGAAAGAACCATTTTGTATATCCCATAACTTGATCAATAGGAAGGTGCAGCCGTTCATGAATGAGCGTTACGCCGAGATAGATGAAGTCATCGCATACATACATAAGAACATTTACGAGCCGTTACCATTGTCATTATTAGCCAACTACATTGGATACAGCCCATATCACTTCTCCCGGATCTTCAAGGAGCGCATCGGACTTCCTCCTTTGTATTATGTATCCTCACTCCGACTTGAGAAGGCCAAGGATTTGCTGCTGCATACACATCTGAGCATCCGGGATATCGCGCTTGAGATCGGACAACAAAGCCTGGGCACCTTTACAACCCGCTTTACCGAAAGGGTAGGGGTATCTCCGTCGAATTTTCGCAATTCCAGGGATGAGGTGAACGAGCGTTTGTTAGCGCTTCAAAAGCTGAGCAACTGGCGGCAATCGATGCCTGTGTTAAATCCCAACGCAACCATTGAAGGCACGGTACATGCTCATGCCCCGTTTCAGGGTGTTATTCTGATCGGATTATTCGCAAAGCCCATACCCGAAGGCCTTCCGCTGTACGGCACGCTCCTGCCATCGCTGGGTCCCTTCAGATTCACGGATGTTAAACCCGGAACGTATTACTTGATGGCAACCTCCGTTCCATGGGGCATGCAACCTGTGGACGTTCTTCTTACCCAATCTACAACGCTGCGCACCCGTTCCAGGGAGCCGATTGTCGTGACACCTTATACCAAGGTTCCGCCGTTAGAAGTAACCTTGCACGTTCCTAGATTGGATGATCCGCCGATTCTGATCTCGCTGCCGCTGCTCATGGACCATTTCTTGAAGAAGGTGCCTCTGGCCATCCGGTAGGCTGTTAAGGAGGATTTGCTATTTGAAATGATTGTACCCATTATCTATTCTCCATGATTGAAGGGCGTCATCACCGCTAAGAGCAGTATCGCTGAACGGTGGTTCGTTGACAATCACGCCGCGAATCATGATACTTAAATGAGGGGCATCAGGCATTGCAAGAGCGGAAAGCCAATATGCCTGAGTTTAAGCGCGACCGCAGTGACTGTATCACAGCTTGCTTGTTTCGCCCCCGTGCAGGAATATGGTAGAATGGACCATACGCCTTACGAGATTTGAGACGATCTATTGAATACAGGAGGGAACTATGGAACTCATAAATCCGGCTGAAGTACAGCGAATGATCGATACATTGAAGAATCAGGATTTATATATTCATCTTGAAATGACGACAGGTGCTTATGCGGCTCATTATGACAGCTCGAAGCATCCTGCAGCGAATTTCATCACGAATGCACTGATCCGGTACGAGCACGGCTCTATATCGGGGAACGGCCCTTACCGGGTCGGATTGAAGATGAGCCATGGCTGGGTTTACACCGAAGGGCTTACGCATTTCGAGCAATCCGATACGGAGCGGCTGATCATGGCCGGCCATGACAGTCAAGGGAAGCTGGTCGTCGCACTGCAGCTTAGTCGGGAGCCTTTTTAAATACAGAGAGGAGTTGAGGAGAATGGGGCAAAACATACTGGTAATCCTGCCGCATCCGGATGATGAAGCGTTCGGCTTATCCGGGACGCTGGCTAAATATATCGTTGAAGGCGCGCATGTGACCTACGCTTGTCTGACACTCGGGGAGATGGGCCGCAATATGGGCATTCCGCCGTTCGCCAACCGCATTACATTGCCGAGCATTCGTAAAGCCGAGCTGGAGGAATCCTGCAAGGCCATCGGTATCCAGGATTTGCGGCTGATGGGCTTCCATGATAAAACGATCGAGTTCGAGGATCAAGATAAGCTGGATGGAGTGATTGCATCCTTGCTAGAGGAAATCAAGCCTTCGCTTGTCTTCACGTTCTATCCCGGTTACAGCGTACACCCGGACCATGATGCAACCGGCGCAGCCGTAACACGTACCATTCAGCGGATGCCGGCGGAAGAGAGACCGGCCGTACACTGTCTGGCATTCTCCAAGAATTGTGAGGAGGAGCTCGGCAAGCCGGACGTTATTCATGACGTATCCATGTTTATTGTGCAGAAGATGAACTCGATCCAGGCTCATCGCTCGCAGTTCCAGGCAGCGGAGCTGCTTGGCAAGAAGCAGCTGAAGACGAAGGAAATCGAGCAGCGCTTCGGGACCGAGCGCTTCTGGACATATACATTCGCTTAAGCAAGTATTGGTGATCGAAACCGTTCCTTTGAGAAATGGTCGCTCTTCGCTTCCATTCCGTCAAAGGGCGGTTTTTTGCGTTTGCGGAAACTAGGTTCATGATTAGGGGATAGGAATCGACAATGGATACAACGTTCCCTGCATGCAAAAAGAGGTTTTGCCGGTTTCCTCCGAGACGACCAGCACGAGGGCGTCGCACAATTCAGTCAAACCGATGGCCGCCCGATGCCGGGTGCCCAGCTTCCGTTCTCCGTAGGTACGGCCAGTTAGCGGCAATACATTGGCTGCCGAGAGAATCATATCCTGCCGAACAAGGACGGCCCCGTCATGAAGCGGGCTGCCTTGAATGAAGATGGACTCGAGCAGCGGGCTCGTGATTTCGGCAGACAACGGAATTCCTGGGGTGATAAAAGGCTCCAGCACATCTTCTCGTTGAATCACGATCAGCGCGCCCATCTTCTTCTGGCTTAAATGATAGATCGAGGTCGCAATTTCTTTGTATTTTTTCGTAAAAGGATAGAGGAAACAGTTCAAATAATAGGTGGAGGAAAGAGCTTCAGCCTCCAGGAATTTGGATCTGACGAGATCCAGATCATTGAGCAGGCAGGTTTGATCCTGATCCAGCTTCTCGATGATCTGCCGGATCTGCTGTTCGATCTCGACGAGCTGCTCCTCAAGCTTGTGCTTCAGCGGGGCAAAATTGCAATGTTCCGTGCTTGATCCCATGAATTTCCCTCCTTATCCTTAGGTATCTTTACTATTCCCCTATCCGTATATTCTTATGGCTGCTGTACGCAAACACCTCTCCTTGTAAAAGCCACTCCCCGCAAATACCGCCCAACACGTCCAAATAGTCAACTTTGAGAGCATCATATCCCGAACTTATCGATTTATCAGCAGATCTGATAACTGCTATAAGAACATTCGAATTGACCGTTTCCCCTAGCTATGATAGGTTCAGAGGAGTAATAAAATTAATTGTATCGTATTACTGGGAATTAAAATCGGATGCTTTTGCGAGGTGGATATTGTTGGAACTTCAAGTAACGAACAGCCCTTTCAACCAAGAGCAGGTTGATCTGTTGAACCGTTTGCTGCCGACATTGACGGAAGCACAGAGAACCTGGCTCAGCGGCTATATTACAGCTCTCCAAAGTACGGCAGCTGCCTTGGCTATCCCTGCTGCTGCTACGCAAGCGACGGTTTCGGTCAGCGCAGCTCCCGCGGCGGCTGCACCGAAGGAAATCACCGTATTATTCGGCTCTCAGACCGGCAACTGTCATGGATTGGCGAAGAAGCTCACCAAGAAGCTCGAGGAAACAGGGATGAAGGTCACGCTGTCATCCATGAGCGACTTCAAACCGAACACGCTGAAAAAGCTGCAGCATCTCCTCATTCTCGTGAGCACGCACGGTGAGGGAGAACCGCCGGATAACGCGATCCCTTTCTACGAATTCCTCCACAGCAAGCGTGCTCCGCAATTGGACGGTTTGCAGTATTCCGTGCTGGCGCTGGGAGATACCTCGTATGAGTTTTTCTGTCAGACCGGAAAGGATTTCGACAAGCGGCTCGAAGAATTGGGAGGACAACGGCTGGCGCCGAGAGTGGATTGCGACGTAGATTTTGATGAGCCGGCATCCGAGTGGATGACTCAAGTTCTTCGATCCTTGAATCAGTCCGGCGGGCTTTCGGCTGCTTCGGGTGAAGCTGCTGCGGTAGCTCTGAGCGAGAGTACGGAATCGGAATATTCGAGAAGCAATCCGTTTCAGGCCGAAGTGCTGGAAAACATGAACTTGAACGGCCGGGGTTCAGAGAGGGAGACCCGCCATATCGAAATATCCCTCGAAGGTTCCAATCTCCAGTATGAACCGGGGGACAGCCTCGGGATTTACCCGGAAAATCATCCGCTGCTGGTAGATGAGCTGATTACGGCGATGGGATGGAATGCGGACGAAGAGGTTGTGATCAACAAGAACGGCGAGGTGCGCAAGCTTCGCGATGCGCTGCTGCGTCATTATGAGATTACCGTGCTGACAAAGCCTTTGATTGAACAAGTGGCGAAGCTGACGGGCCATGAAGGGCTGAAGGGCCTGCTCGAGCCAGGCCACGAACAGGAGCTGCGCAATTACATTCAAGAGCGCGACCTGCTGGATTTGGTTCAGGATTACGGATTGCGGGAAGTGCCAGCCCGTGATTTGGTAGGGGTCCTGCGTAAGATTCCAGCACGCCTGTATTCGATTGCAAGCAGTCCGAAGGCATATCCGGACGAGGTTCACATTACGGTACGAACGGTCCGTTATGAGGCACATGGCCGGAACCGTTACGGCGTTTGCTCCGTTCAATTGGCCGAGCGGCTTCAGGCCGGCGATGCACTGTCGGTGTACATTCAGCACAACCCGAATTTCAAGCTGCCGGCGAATCCGGACACGCCGATTATTATGATCGGACCGGGTACGGGAGTTGCTCCATTCCGGGCATTCCTCGGGGAACGCGAGGAGACCGGCGCCTCAGGGAAATCATGGTTGTTCTATGGGGATCAGCATTTCGCAACGGACTTTCTGTACCAGATCGAGTGGCAGCGCTGGCTGAAGGAAGGGGTACTGACGCGGATGGACGTGGCCTTTTCCCGTGATACGGAGCAGAAGGTTTATGTACAGCACCGCATGCTGGAGAACAGCAAAGAGTTATATCAGTGGCTGCAAGAGGGAGCCTGCGTCTATGTATGCGGAGATGAGAAGAAGATGGCTCATGACGTGCATGCCGCGCTGGGCACCATACTGGAGCAGGAAGGCGGCCTTAGTCCGGAAGAGGCATCGGAATACCTTACCCTTATGCAGCAACAGAAACGTTATCAGCGGGATGTCTATTAATTTAGGAAGCGATATCCCGTGATCGCGAGAGGAGAGCAGGGACATGTCTGATAATAATTTGTTATCACCGAATAGTGCACCGCATAGCGATGTAGAAGATATTAAGCGCCGAAGCAACTATCTGCGAGGCAGTCTGGTCGAGACGCTTCAAGACCGCATCACGGGCTCCATCCCGGAGGATGATAACCGGCTCATGAAGTTCCACGGCAGCTACATGCAGGATGATCGGGATCTGCGGAATGAGCGGCATAAGCAAAAGCTCGAGCCAGCCTATCAATTCATGCTTCGCGTTAGAGCCGCCGGAGGCGTGGTGACGCCGGAGCAATGGCTGATGATGGATCGCGTCGCCCAGAAGTATGCCAACGGGACGATCCGGTTGACTACCCGTCAATCGTTCCAGCTTCACGGCGTGCTTAAGTGGAATATGAAAAGCACGATCCAGGAAGTGAACGCAGCGATGCTGAGCACGTTGGCTGCTTGCGGTGACGTGAACCGGAACGTCATGCTCAATCCGAATCCGTACCAATCCGAGGTTCATTCGGAGGTCTACGAATGGGCACGCCAGATCAGCAATCATCTGGATCCCCGCACTCGGGCATATCACGAAATTTGGCTCGATGGGGAAAAGGTCGTCGACAGCCGTGAGGATGAAGAGCAGGAGCCGATCTATGGCAAAGTCTACTTGCCGCGTAAATTCAAGATTGGCATCGCGGTTCCGCCTTCCAACGACGTCGACGTGTTCTCGCAGGATCTTGGCCTGATCGCGATTGTGGAAGACGGGAAGCTCCAGGGCTTCAATGTAACGGTAGGCGGCGGCATGGGGATGACGCACGGGGATCCGCTCACTTATCCGCAGGTAGGGAAGCTGATCGGCTTCTGTAAGCCGGAGCAGGTCATCGATGTTGCGGAGAAGACGGTTACGATTCAGCGTGATTACGGCGATCGGGCCGTGCGAAAGCATGCCAGATTCAAGTATACGATCGATGACCGCGGAATCGGCTGGTTCATAGGCGAGCTGAGCAGCCGGCTGGGCTGGGAGCTGGAGGAGGCGCGTCCGTTCCATTTTGACCATAACGGCGACCGCTACGGCTGGGTAAAAGGCAGCAATGGACGATGGCACTATACCCTCTTTATCCAGAACGGCCGGGTGAAGGACGAACCGGATTATTTGCTGATGACGGGTCTGCGGGAAATTGCGAATATTCATAACGGCGATTTCCGCCTCACGGCGAACCAGAATCTGATCATTGCCAATGTCAGCAGCCATAAGAAGAAAAAGATCGAGGAACTCATCCAAACCTATGGATTGACGGACGGCAAACACGGCTCTGCGCTTCGCCGCAATTCCATGGCCTGCGTGGCGCTGCCGACCTGCGGTCTGGCAATGGCGGAGTCCGAACGCTACCTGCCTTCGCTGCTGGATAAAATCGAACCGATGCTTGCGGAGCACGGACTGAGCGAAGAGGATATCGTCATTCGGATGACCGGTTGCCCGAACGGCTGCGCACGGCCGATGCTTGCGGAGATTGCATTTATCGGCAAAGCGCCGGGCAAATACAATATGTACCTGGGTGGAGGCTTTTCCGGTCATCGACTGAACAAGCTGTACAAGGAGAACATCGGAGAAGCGGAAATTTTGGATACCCTTCGTCCGATCATCGCCCACTATGCCCAAGACCGGCACGACGGCGAGCATTTCGGTGATTTTGTCATTCGGGCAGGCTATGTGCAGGAGGTACTGGACGGCCGGCAGTTCCACGCATAATCGGTTCGCGAAAAATACCAAGAGCCTCACCCTTCTGTCCAGGGTGAGGCTCTTGAATTATTTCGGATAGGGATCAAACGCTTCCTTTGGAAACCGCGCTTCGTTTCAATAACGGAAGGAGGAAGAGGACGCCAACAAGGAACAGGATGGAGCTGATCGAGTAGACGGTAACCAAGGAGGAGACGCCTTTCAACATGCCGCCCAGCGACATGCCGATGACCATCATGCCCATGAACATCGGGGTGAGAATGCCGCCTACCCGGCCGATAAAGGAGCTGTCGGTATTTTTCAGGATCAGCGTATTGATGCCGATGTGGATGCAAGGGTAGAAAAAACCGTTCACGACTTGAAGCAGCAGCGTTAGCGGGATATGGGTAGAAAAGCCGATACCGATTGTTCCGATGGCGCTGACGGCAAGTCCAGTGGCCAGTAGAGTTTGAGGGGAAACCTTCTTCGCCAACCACATGACGAATCCACCGCCAACGAGCATAGCCGCACCGTTCGCCGTCAGCAGCCATTGAAGAAACGCTTTGTCCTTCCCCAGATTCTCGATCGTGACGAACAGCAATAAGGGCTGGATCAGGCCTGCCGCCAGCCCGGCGACCGTAAACGTAGCGCCAAGAGAGCGCAAGGCGGGCCGATTCCAGACATACTGAAACCCTTCCGTCAACTCTCGTTTAAAATCAGGCTTATCAGATGGCCGGGCATTCTTCTCGTCTCTTGGCAGACGGGATAGGAACAGTGCGGATCCGCTGAATAACACGCCCGTAACGACCAGCGATATTTCGATGCCGTACCGCTGGTAGACGAAAGCTCCGGCGATCGGGCCGATGACCATAAAGAAAGCCACCAACGATTGAAACATCGCCATCAACGATTGAAGCTGCTCCTCCGGCACATGACGTTTAAACAGCTTCATCGTGGAAGGCTGCGAGAATTGGGAGACGACCGCTGAGAAAAAGGTTAGTCCGAGCAAAGCCTGCCATGATCCGAGGTGAACGGCGGCCAATACGAGAAATACGGAAAGGGCGGACAGCATATCAGCCCCGAGCATCGTTCGTTTGGGCTGCCAGCGGTCGGCATACGTTCCTCCGATGATCGCAAAGAGGAAGATCGGCGCATATTCCGCAACGGATATCAGCGAGACGTACAGCGGGTCATTTTGGGTCAAATCCGTAACGTACAGCAAAATCGCAAAGTTACGGACCCAAATGCCCAGGTTGAGAAACACCCGCGACAGCAAAATGACGCGGACGTAGGGATTGTTAGACACGGAAATAGGGCTCCTTTCTAGGCTATCGAATGAATCAAGCTAAATAACGTAATCAAACAAACGAATGCGCAGAACGATGTTTAATACATAGACATAATAATAAAATGTCTATAAAATTACAAGTGTTTATTTTTCCGTATTTATGATGCTGCAGAGGAATAGGCGTATACTTCGGCGATATTATCGTTCGTGCAGGCTATGTGCAGGAGGTACTGGAACGGCCTGCAGCTTCACGCCTAAACGTACAGATAGACGAAATAAGAGCCACTCCCTTGATGATAGGGGGGGCTCTTTGTTTTGTGCTTGTTTATAGGGATGTGATTCCATCGGGATCCTTGAAATAATCCATCAAGAACTCGCGAAATGTGCGGGCAGCCAGAGACAGATATTGTTTGCTATGCCAGACCAGCCGGTAATCGCGCCTGCATTTCGGTTCCGTGATCGGAATCAGCGTAAGCTTACCGTCCTGAGCGCTTTTGCATCCGTACAATGCAACCCCGATCCCCGCTCGAACCAGGCTGGCAACTGCCGGCGGCTCATCCACCCTGCATACATACTTTGGACGGATTCCCGCTTCACGAAAGTACTCGTCATACATCTTTTGAAAAATAAAATCTTCTTTATATCCAATAAACGATTCTCCGCCCAGCTCGGACAACCGGACACTCGTTTGACCCGCCAGCCGGTGCCCCGCCGGTACCGCTAAATAGATGTCTTCGCTCAGAACGGTAACCTGGGACAAAAAGGGCTGCTCCAGGGCTATTGAAGTAAAGCACATATCGGCCCGCCCGTCTTCCACCAGTTGGATCATTTCATCCGGACTGACCTGGGAGATCTTGAAGTTCACGTCGGGATATCGTCCAATAAATCGGCTGAGCGGATCGGACAGCAGGTCGAGCGTAGAGGTTGCCAAGTGGATGCTTCCATGCTCGAGACCGGCCAGCTCCATTACTTCCTTCTGACCTTCCTCAAGCAGCCGCAGCGCGCGATCCACCTTGTCCAAATATAATTTACCAAATGCATTTAACCGAATTCGTCCGCCGTATCGATCAAAAAGAGGGACGCCGACATCGGCTTCCAGCCTTGCAATCGTCTTGCTAAGAGCAGGCTGAGCGATGTGCAGCTCCTGTGAGGCCCTCGTCATATGTTCCATTTTGGCTACTGTCTGAAAATAACGCAGCTGGAGCAGCTCCATCTTCATCCCCCTATATACTGAAGTATATGATCAACATGTTAGGATATATATTTCAGTTTATTCCAGAAGCCATATAAAATACAAGTGAAACAGAAGGTCATTCCTCTATTTATCGGGGATTCCATTTAAGTCAGGGGTGTTATGCATGGAGAAACGGTCAATTAAGTCACCCACGGACCGCCTCATGGTCTTAGTGGCCCTCACCCTTGCCGTTACGGTTATGAATGCAACGATGTTCAACATTGTGCTTCCAGAGATTCGGCATGAATTCAAGCTAAGCATGTCAGAGGTCAGTTGGGTGAGCACCACGTATTTGCTGGTGTTTGCGGTCGGCAGCGTAGTGTACGGCAAACTCGCAGATGCTTGTCGGTTAAAATCCCTGATTACGTTTGGATTCATTACCTTTGCGGCGGGCTCGCTTGTCGGGATGCTGTCGTTATCCTATGGCATGGTCATTGCCGGACGGATGCTGCAAGCCGCAGGCGCGGCTGTAATCCCTGCTGTATCAGGAATAATCCCTGTTCGTTATGTTCCGTCATCTACGAGGGGGAGAGCCCTGGGGATTACGATGACGGGCGGCGCTGTCGGCAGCGCCGCAGGCCCGGCGTTGGCAGCCCTGCTGTCGAGCGTTGTGCATTGGCGGCTATTGTTCCTGCTGCCTGTGCTGACCCTGCTGTTATTGCCGCTTTACTACAAATATTTACAGGATGATCAGCAAGGCCGCAAGGTAAGGATGGATTGGCTTGGAGGAGGATTGCTTGCCGGGACGATTGCCATGCTGCTGCTGTTCGTAACGTCGGTGGCACCATGGACATTCATTGGCTTCGTTTTGCTTATGTCGGCTCTGCTCCTGAGAATAACGAGTTCTGAAGAACCTTTCATCAGTCCCCGGCTTTTTTCGAATAGGCGTTATGCGCTGGGCCTGGGTATTGTCTTTATGACAACCGGCATCGGCTACTCGCTATCATTTCTGACACCGACCCTGCTGTCCGAATTGCATGGGATGGGAGACGGCAGGTCCGGTTGGGTGCTGGTACCCGCTGCTGTCCTCGCAGCGCTCTTAAGCAAGTCGGGAGGGCGAGCGGCGGATCACAAGGGCAACAGCTTTCTTTTCTTCTTAGCCTCGACGCTATACATGATCTGCTTCATGATGATGTCTTCTTTTTCAATGGGTGCGCAGATTCTCATCGCCTTATTCCTAATCTTTGGCACTGTAGGCCAGGCGTTTATGGCGATTTCGCTTACCAAAACCATATCGCTGGCCCTTCCGAAGGATCAAAGCGGTGTTGGCCTGGGGTTGATGTCGATGCTGAATTTTGTTTCAGGAGCTGTTTTTGCCAGCCTGTACGGAAGAATGGTGGACCAAGGGATCGGTTCAGCCTGGAACCCTTTGATTGGAGAGAAAACCGCTGAAGCCAATACCTTCAGCAACATTTATTTGCTGCTGGCCATGCTGATGATGGCGGTCGTCATGATCTATGCAGCAGCGTTCATACGGCGGTCGAAGAAGCTTCAGGATGCTTCCTCAACAGGGTGAAAGTCCAGGTGCGGAAAGGGCGAAGGAAGTTATATCTGTCAAAATTAATTTCGTATAAAGGAGAGGTTGTATATGAAAGCCATGGCTGTATCCACTTTCGGTCCTCCGGAAGTCTTAACCCTGATGGAAATGGAGAACCCCTCCGCAGGTCCCGGCACCGTGCGAGTTCGGGTGAAAGCTGCCGGCGTGATGCCCTTTGATTGCCGTGTACGGGAAGGAACGATATCCTATGTCCGTAATAAACCGCTGCCCATCATTCCGGGGAATGAGTTTGCCGGGGTCATTGATCAGGTAGGCGAGGGGGTTGAGGGGTTCGAGGCCGGTATGGAGGTGCTAGGCTTCTCCCTATTCAACAGCTATGCGGAGTATATCGTAGTCAGTGCAGACCAAATCGTAACGAAGCCGCCGTATATGCCGTGGGATATTGCAGGAGGTTTATCCGGCAACGGCCAAGGAGCGCATATGGCCCTGAAGGCGATCGGCATCGGGCATGGCGATACCGTGATCATCCATGGCGCGGCAGGGGGATTCGGCACATGGGCCTGCCAGCTGGCTAAGCGCTGGGGGGCCAAGGTCGTCATCGGTACGGCTAGCGAAGCAAACCATGACTATTTGCGTTCACTCGGCGTCATCCCCGTCCATTACGGGGAAGGACTTGTGAAACGGGTACGCGCGATTGCACCCCAGGGCGTAGATGCTGCACTTGATGCCGCAGGAGCCGAGGCGCTTAGGGCTTCGGTAGAGCTTGTTCCGGACAAGAAACGGATACGAACGATGGTAGCGAGCGAGACCGCCGACGAGCTTGGCGTACCTGCGCTGGAAGGCATGCGAAGCGCAGCCAGGCTCCAAGAGCTGACCGATCTGTATGAGGAAGGGGCCGTTCGGATCCATCTCCGCCAAACCTATCCGCTAGCATTGGCGCAGGAGGCGCATCGCCTGGTAGAGACCGGCCACGGACGAGGAAAAGTGGTATTAACTTTATAAGCCAAGCTGAGACTTTTACGAATGGAAGCCGCGATGATCGCGGCTTTTTCATGTCTTAAGCCAGTCACTGCCGGAACTGATACCAGACCCAGGCTTCATCATGTATATTTAAATAGCAGAGCGTATTCATTAGAATTATATGAAAGCGCTATCCGTAGTTTATAAAATCTCAGAATTTATAGGATATTAGGAGGAATCCGCATGAAAGTGCTGATTGCAGATGATGACGTTTACACGAGGGAAGGGCTTGTGGAGTCCATTGACTGGGAGGATTATGGCGTCAGCGAGGTTCTTCAGGTGGAGGATGGGGCTGAAGCGCTTCGGAAGGCGACCATTCATCGACCGGAAATTGTTATTACGGATATCCGAATGCCCAAGCTGAACGGCATTGAATTCGCGGAACGGTTGGTTGCAGCCTGTCCGGACAGCAAGGTGCTCTTTATAAGCGGCTATATGGACGTCGCTTACTTAAAAAGCGCGATCCGCCTCGCAGCCGTAGACTATGTCGAGAAACCGATCAAGCTGCCTGAGATGGAGGAGGCCATCCGGAAAACGATCCGGTTCATTCAGCAAGAACGAGAACGGCATGTTCTGCTGGATCAAAAGCTTGAACTGGAGCGAACGAAACTGGCCAATGTCTTGCGTACGCAGTCGCTTGGCGGGGATGAAATTAGGCGGATATGCGATGCGGCAAGGTTTCCGGCGGATGTGAGCTATGTATGCTTGGTCGTATCACGATGGGATCAAGAGGGCCAAGGATGGGCGATAACGAGTCCGAATGACAATGACTGGGGAACCTATGCTCCAGCTGTCTTAACGGAACAGCTTGATCAGAACCGGCAGCTGATGATCGTTCCGCTATGTAGCCCGAATGAGCGCGGAGCTGTCCTTCATGCGGCAGAACGCTTATGCGGGAGCGGGAGGGAGATTCGGATCGGTGTCGGCTCTGTCGTTTCGCATCTCGATGAAGTGCCAAGAAGCTTCCATGAATCTGAGCTTGCCCTGGAGCTTATCTTCTTTCGGCACCGGACCAGCATCATCGTATACGATAAGTCCTCGTGGATTCCTTATATGATCAAGGGCGACATCTATTTGGAATTCTATCACTATTTGAAGCAGAGCCCGAATGAACTGACCGGGTGGATGGAATCCTTTTGCGACCGGCTGATGAATGGCGGATATATGCCCAGAACGAGGGTTATGTCATGGATCCTCTCCTTTGCACACGCGATGCTAAGCGAAAGAGGCGGAGTGCTGCTGACAACCGGTAAAGTGTATCAATTCCAAGAGATCGAGAACCATTTGAATGCCTGCCGGTCCATGCAGGAAGTCAAGCAGTTTATCCTTAGCATCTGTCATGCCTACCAAAAAGAAGCGGAAGAAGTTTCTCCCTATTCGCACGTTGTCCGTACCGTGTTGTGCTATATATCCAGACATTGCAGCAACGCGGATCTGGATATTCGAGAGATTGCCGATCATGTCCATCTGTCCGCTGCTCATCTCGGCATGCTCTTTAAACAAGAGACGGGGACTACGATGAAGCAGTATTTGAACGATTACCGCTTGGAGCTGGCGAAGCGGCTCGTTGCGGGGGAGCACTTCAAAATGGCCGATATAGCTCGAATGTGCGGTTATGCGAGTCCGGGCTATTTTACCAAAGTATTTAAAACGTCCACCGGCTTGACGCCGGTTGAATATAGAAAGAAGCGCTGCGGATGAAGTTGGGGGCGTGGCTTGGCAATTTATCGCTGCAGAAGAAGCTGATGATCCTGTTTGCGCTTGCCGGTATCCTTCCGCTTGTAATCACGTTTTTCGCTACCTATGGGCAGCTCCGAGATTCCGTGATCAGCCGGCAGAGCTATGCCGCGAATCAGAGCTTCGAACAAACCCTTTCCTTGTTGTCGAGTAAGTTCTCTCATATTGAGGAAGTATCGTCGATGATTATGATTGATGAGCAGATGAATGCCGTCTTCTCTCAGGATCCGGATTACATGCAGGTATGGGAGCAGCTGTCCGCCTTCGAGCGGATTACGGACTACACGCGGATCTTGCAGACGAATTCGGAGATGAACGGCATCGTCTATTACATTGATGACGGCTTTGTCGTTACAGGTCCTCGGGCGGCTATGTACCGGCCAATCGGGAGAGTAGAAGGCCTTCCATGGGCACAGAAGATCATGGCAGCCAAAGGGGATGCGGTGTGGGTCCTGGCAGAGGATGAGGCTTCGCCTTCAAAGACGCAGCTGATCCTTGGCAGAGTGCTGTGGGATGTCAACGATTATTCGACGCCGGTAGGCATTGTTACGATTCGGGTAGAGCTGGGTCAGCTTCAATCCTACGTCATGAACACGGCCGTAGAGCAGCTGATATACGTGGAGACCGAGGACGGAGAAGTCGTGATCAGCAACGGGCAAGATGAGCTGGAGCATCGGCAGCAGTTGTTTACGAAACAAGTGACCCGGGAGCGGTTCGAGCCCGTCGCAACGGATAACATGAAGTATCTGGTTAGGGATTCAAGAATCGGATCGACGAATCTGTTTCTGCATTCCGTCATTTCAGCCGATTTGGCCGCTCAAGCGGTCAATCAGGTTCGCAATCAAGTGCTTATCGTGTATGGGGCCGTATGCCTGGCTCTACTGGTATGCATCATGCCGGTAACCAAATCCATTACGCGGCGAATTTTCTTGCTAATGAACAAGATGAGCCAGGTCCGGCAAGGTCGGCTGAGCACCTTGGATATCGCGACCCAAGAGGATGAAATCGGGCATTTGGTCTCGAGCTACAATTATATGATCAACAGCGTCAAGGAGCTGATGGATACGCAATACCGCCTCGGACAGGAGATTAAAGGCGCGGAGCTCAGAGCTTTGCAATCCCAGATCAATCCGCATTTTCTGTATAATACGCTGGATATGATCGTGTGGATGGCGCAGAAGGATGAGAAGAAGAACATTCAGCATGTGGTGTATGCGCTGTCCGATTACTATAAGCTGATTCTGAACAAGGGCGAGGACTTCGTTACGGTGAAGGATGAGCTGCGGCTGTGCGAAATGTATGCGGCCATTCAGCAGAAGCGGTTCAAGGGAAAGATCCGATTTGCCATTGAGGTGGAGCAGTCCGTTGAAGCGTGCCTGCTGCCGAAGATTACGCTGCAGCCGCTCGTTGAGAATGCGATCGTGCACGGGATCTTGGAAAAGCCTGAGGGAGAGGGGCAAATCATTATCCGAGGCAGCACCCGGGATGGCAGATTGCAGTTGACGGTAAGCGATGACGGACCGGGGATCGGAACAGCGGATACGCGCACCTCGAAGCATCGCGGTAGCGGATATGGACTGAACAATATTCGGAAACGATTGGAATATTACTTTAACGAGCCGAATGGGATTGATTTGCGCTCGCTCCAAGGAGCGGGGACAACCGTGTATATCGACGTTCCGGCCATAATGAAGGGTACGGAAGAACCGGATTCATAACGTACAGGATGGATTATTTCGCTGTCATTACGGAGGGGAAATGCATTGAAATCAATACGGATCAGAAGTTTGCCTGCGGCCTGTTTCATCGTTTTCGCGACCGTTTTCGCCGTTGTCTTAACGTCTTGCTGGAATGATGGACCCGGCACGGGAGCGGTCGATCAGACGGTGGATACGGTGGATATGATAACAACACCTGGTGGAACACCGGTTGTGGAGTTGAGGGCCATTACCATGGGCCGTCCGCCGGCCAGTGGGATGGATAATTTCTATAAGCAGCTCGATGCTCTAACGATCCGGGATCTTGGAGCGACTATTCGTTTCGATTACATTCCCTGGGGAGATGAAATGAATCAGATCAGCAAAGCGATTGCATCCAAAGAATATGACCTTTACGTGGGAGGGGCATGGTCCGATTTTACAACCTTTGCCTTGAAAAATGCGTTTGCCGACCTGGCGCCCTTGCTCGGACAAGTCCCTGATCTGGTCGACCATTACAAGGGCTCGCTGGACAGCGTCATGATCAACGGCGGCCTTTATGGCATTCCGCAGTACAACAAGCCGGGCGGGGGAGGCGAAGGCATGCTGTACCGGGAGGATTTGCGCAAAGCTTGGGGACTGTCGGAAATAAAAGATCTGGATACGGCAGAACAGTATCTTTACCGGGCCAAAGAGGAATATCCGGAGACCCCGATGATTAATGATAAACGCTTCGCGGATAATATCTGGACCCTGACGGCAGGCTCCAAGTATATCGAGCTGGTAAAGGGCTATGCGGTTGTCTCGGTCGAAGATCCTTACACAGCCGTCAGCATATATGATACACCGGAGTACAAGCAGGTTCTGCAGCGGGCCCGGAAATGGTATGAGGATGGCATCGTCAGCCGCGACATCCTTGCCGCTCAGGGTAATGCAACCAGCGAAACGCTGGAATGGATGAAAGCCGACGAGAAGCCGCTTGAATTCAACAATCATTTCGGAGCCGTCAGCAGCGGTTACATAGGGGTGCTGAAAGAGCTGCATCCGGATTATGAATACGGCTGGTTCGATTATTTTCTTGACCATACGCCAGCCTATTTGCCGTTTATGGCCCCGGATAGTACGACGATGATCTCGGTGGGTGCGCACTCCGAGCATGTGGAGCTTGCACTGAAGCTGATCGAGAAAGCCCATACGGACCGAACGTATTACAATTTGCTTATGTATGGTGTCGAAGGTGAGAACTACAAGCTCGACGGCGGTCTTGTGAGCTATGAGGGCATTAAAGCAGAAAACAAAAAGCCCGGTTGGACGGGACTGCATGATGGCTACATGAGCCTTCCGGAGAAATATCCCGATGAATGGCAGGCCATCAGTACGTATTTACAAAAGGAAGGCCTCAAGCGGGCTGAAGCTAACGGCCTGAGCCCGCTCGCAGGCTTCGTCCTGAACCCGCAGAAAGTCACGGCGGAGATGGCAGCCATGGAGAAGGTGAAATCCCGTTATATCGTGCCTTTAGCGGTCGGGATGACGAGCGATATCGAATCGGATTTGGTGAATGCCGTACAGCAGCTGGATCAAGCCGGCTTCAGAACGTTTATGGCCGAGCTGCAGGATCAGCTTGACGCGTTCGCAGCAACGAGCAAGTAACACGGGATCCAGAAATCTAATAGCTATGAGATTTCTTGAATGTTTCAGGGGAAACCCCCTCTAATCGTTTGAAAACCGTGCAAAAATAGCTGGTGTGCTCAAATCCGGCCATGCCGGCAATCTCTTGGATTTTAAGCTGCGGCTCCAAGACCATAAGCTCTTTGCTTAATTGAATGCGCTCCCGATTCACGTATTCCATCGGTCTTAAATTGAAAGCTTTTTTGAACAGCAAGCACAAATATTGCGGGGTGACGCCAGCCTGTTCCGCCAAGAGATCGAGCGTTAGCGGATGCTGACAATATTCCTTAATGTATCGAATGACAGGCTGCAGCCGCTCGAAATGCTGATGCCGGGTATGCTGCTTAGCCTGGATTTGCATGGGGATATCCAGGAGCAGAGCGTAAAGCAGCTTGGAGCATTCCACGCCGGCATGGCTGTCGTTTGAGCCGGCACTCTCAATGATGCTTGAAAAAACCGCCTGCATCTTATCCGGGTCCAGCATCGTATACACGCCCGACTTCGTAATTCCGGCTTGGGCGAGAAGCGGCCCGCATAGACTGCCCTCCAGGGAAATGAACATCAGTTTCCATGGCTCCTGGAGTGCGTGATAGCGGTGCGGAACATCCGGGAACAGGCAGATCGCCTGCCCCGCTTTGGCGGAATAAACGCTGTCGTCTGTATAGAGAGCTCCTTCACCCGACAAGATCATGAGCCACTGGTAGGATGCGAAGCCGTCAGGCCTATGAACGGGCTCCTGGTGGTTCCATTGTCCCGCTGACGTAAGATACACGGGAAGACGTCTGTCCGATTCACTCAGATGGCAGAAATGGATAATATCCATAGAAGTCTGCACCTCGGTTTCAAATATTTAAATCATGCTGAATATCGTTTAATGGAAAAAAGAAAATTCATCACTCTATAATGTGAATATAATTATAACAGAAATGGAGTGAACGGAATTTGGGAAAGACGAAGTGGATCTACAGCCCGCCAGCGAACGGTTATCCCGAATGGAATAATAACCCTGAAATTTATCAATTGAACCGTATGGATGCCCATGCCACGCTCATTACATATGACACTTTGGAGGAAGCTATCGAAGGTAGGTTCGAGGATTCCCGAAACTATTTGAGTTTAAACGGCTCATGGCAATTCGCTTGGGCGGAAAATCCGGAGAAGCGGATCAAGGATTTCTACAAACGAGATTATGATGCGTCGAACTGGAAAGAGATTACCGTCCCCGGGCATTGGCAGCTTCAAGGCTATGATTACCCACAATATACGAACGTCCGTTATCCCTGGGTCGAGCAGGAGAATTTGAAACCGCCTTACGCGCCGACGAAATACAATCCCGTCGGTTCCTATATAAAAACGTTCGCAGTTCCGGACGACTGGAGCGGCCAACCTGTTTTTATCAGCTTTCAAGGCGTTGAATCGGCATTTTATGTTTGGCTGAACGGAGAGATGGTTGGATACAGCGAGGATTCCTTTACGCCAGCTGAATTTGATCTTACCCCTTACCTGGTGCAGGGCGAGAATAAGCTCGCCGTCGAGGTATATCGCTGGAGTGATGCCAGCTGGCTGGAGGATCAGGATTTCTGGAGAATGAGCGGCATATTCAGGGATGTGTACCTTTACACGGCGTCGGATGCCCATATTTACGATTTTAAAGCGCTCCCTGAGCTGGATGACGATTATAAGAATGCTTCTCTGAACGTTGCCGTGCGAATCAACAATTATAGCGAACAGCATCAAGGGGAATTGGCGCTGGAAATGCAGCTGTTTGACGAGCATCGGCAGCCGGTGTGGAGCAATGCCGTATCGGAAGGCTTCACGCTCGGCACCGACAAGGCGCAGACGATCACTTTGCCTGGCCAGGTCGATTCTCCAAAGCTATGGAGCGCGGAATATCCGAATTTGTATACGTTGGTCGTTTGTTTGAAAAATGAACGAAACGAGCCCGTTCAATACGTAAGCTGCAAAGTAGGCTTTCGCCGGTTTGAGATTCAAGACGGGCTGATGAAGATTAACGGACAGACGGTGGAATTCAAGGGCGTCAACCGCCATGAATTTTCTCCGCAGAAGGGCCGCGCGATCGGCGTCGAAGAGATGCTGACGGATATCAAGCTGATGAAAGAACATAACATCAATGCGGTCCGGACCTCCCATTATCCGAACCATCCGAAATGGTACGATCTTTGCGATGAGTACGGCTTATACGTCATTGACGAGGTGAATCTTGAAACCCACGGAACTTGGCGCTACGGACAGAAAGAGGAAGAGGATACGGTCCCCGGAAGCAAGCCGGAATGGCTAGGCAACGTGCTGGACCGCTCCAAGTCGATGTATGAACGGGATAAAAATCATCCGTCGATCGTGATCTGGTCGCTAGGCAACGAATCGTTCGGCGGAGACAATTTCCTTCATATGTACCGTTACTTCAAAGATAATGACCCGTCCCGCATCGTGCACTACGAGGGCGTGTTCCACGATCGCCGGTCGGATGCGGCATCTGATATCGAAAGCCATATGTATACGAAGCTCGATTATATCGAGAGCTATGCCCGAAACAACCCGCCCAAACCGTTCATCCTGTGCGAGTACAGCCATGCTATGGGCAACTCCTGCGGCGGGTTAAGCGCCTACTGGGAGCTGTTCGACCGGTATCCGGTGCTTCAGGGAGGGTTTATCTGGGATTGGATCGATCAATCCATTCTTACCCGCAACCAAGACGGCGAGGAGTACTTGGCTTATGGCGGAGATTTCGGCGAATCGCCGCATGACGGCACCTTCTGCGGCAATGGCCTCATCTTTGCGGATCGAACCGTGTCGCCGAAGATCGCTGAAGTGAAAAAATGCTATCAAAGCGTCCGATTTGACGGAAGCAAGCTCTCAGAAGGCCGCTTGAGCATAACGAACAAGTATCTGTTTACGGATCTTTCGGAATTTGATTTTGTATGGAATCTCATGCGTAACGGCGATCCAGTCGCGGAAGGCGAACGCTTAATTCCTTGCGCGCCGGGCGACGTCATCCAGGTTGACGTCACGGACATCCTGAAGCATACGGAAGCTGGATCGGCCGGTGATGAATTTATCGCAACCTTCGGATTTCAGTTGAAAGAAGGCACGACATGGGCTGAACGAGGGTATGAGGTTGCCTTCGGACAGTTTGTGCTTCCGGCCGTTCAGAAGACTCGAGTGAACCCGATTCCTGCCGGGAAGCCGGTACAGCTGGACGTGAAACAGGATCAGGTTACCGTAAAAGGGGAGGAGTTTGCGGTTGTTTTTGATAAAATCACGGGGGAACTGGTTTCTTACGCAGCCGCAGGCGTAGAGCTTATCGCTGTGCCGCTCCGTCCGAACTTCTGGCGGGCCATGGTGGATAATGACCGCGGGAACAATCTGGAGGAGCGCAGCGGAATATGGCGCGCAGCCAGCATGGAGCGGAGGCTGCTCGAGTTCTCCTATCGTGCAGCTCCGGCTTTGGCAGATGTCAGGGTTCGCTATGCATTGCCGACCGTACCGGAGTCCAGCTGTACCCTGGAATACAGCATTCAAGGCGATGGAACGATGGATGTGCGGATGCGGCTCACACCCGGCGAGGGCTTGCCGGAAATCCCGGAAGTCGGTTTGCTGTTTGCAATGGAAGGCTCGTTCGATCTAATCAAGTGGTACGGAAAGGGCCCGTTTGAGAATTATTCCGACCGGAACAGCGGAGTGAAGATCGGTAAATATGAAGGGCTCGTCAAAGATCAATGGGTTCCATATTTGCGGCCGCAGGAATGCGGAAACAAGACGGAAGTTCGATGGGCATCGGTGGAGAACAAAGTCGGAACGGGTTTCTTGTTCGAAGGTAACACCAGGTTTGAATTTAATGCGTTGCCGTATACGCCGTCCGAAATCGAGGCGAGCGATCATGCCTATAAGCTGCCGGCTTCCGACAAAACCGTTATCCGGCTCATGGTGAAGCAAATGGGCGTCGGCGGTGACGACAGCTGGGGAGCAAAGCCTCATCCGGAGCATATCCTGTACGCGAACCGGGAATACAGCCTGGCACTAACATTAAAAGCGTTCGGAAAGTAATTTGAAGTTTTAAAAAGGAACGACCGAAGAACCACCGAGCCATAAAAATAAGAAGCGACCGTTTCCCGCTTAGGAGAAACGGTCGTTTCCTTATTGGATGGTGGGAGTGGAGACAAGAGAAGAGCTTGCCGGTTGCCCCGCTGACGTAAGGTTTCACCATGGTTGACAGACTCGTGCACGAATACTCAATTCATCGGCGATCTGCTCCACCGTCTTCGATTGTTCTTGCACATACTTTACGGTTTCACGTTTAAATGTCTCGTTATAATGTTGTCTATGGCCACTCATTTTTTGGACACCTTCTCGTCTCCTTTGTTTCATTATCGTTTTATCACTAAGGGGTGTCTACTTTCTATTCTAGCTGCAAAAAGGGACTAGTACGAGCGAACCGGAGCTCCAAAGGCGCAGCAAGTCCCCAAAAGGGACTTGTATCGTTAACGTTACTTTCAACATCCATATCCGAGTTACTTTACGCCCTATTGACCAGTTTGGTATCGGACGCGGCTAGGGGATGACCGAAGGACTGCTTATCCTTCCACATCCCCTAATCTTCGCTCTTAACTTGTTCATCTTCTCTAATAGAGATATAATGGACGAGGGTATTTGTTGAATACCGGCTACAGATTCAATGATGAAAGAGAGCGGAAAAGTATGGGCCGTAAATGGAATAATATTAAAGAGAAAAAAGCATCCAAGGATGCGAATACAAGTCGCGTGTATGCGAAGTTCGGCGTTGAAATTTATGTCGCCGCGAAGAAGGGTGAGCCGGATCCGGAATCCAACCGTGCACTGAAGGTCGTTCTGGAGCGTGCCAAAACATATAACGTGCCGAAAGCCATCATTGACCGTGCGCTGGAGAAAGCCAAAGGCAGCGGCGATGAGAACTATGAGGAGCTTCGTTACGAAGGCTTCGGGCCGAATGGCTCCATGATCATTGTCGATGCGCTGACGAACAATGTGAATCGTACAGCTTCCGCTGTACGCGCAGCGTTCAATAAAAACGGCGGCAATATGGGTGTCAGCGGATCGGTTACGTATATGTTCGATGAAACAGCCGTATTCGGCGTAGAAGGCAAAACTTCCGAGGAGGTTATGGATCTTCTACTCGAGGCGGACCTGGATGTCCGTGACATTATCGAAGAGGATCAGGCGGTTATCGTTTATGCAGAGCCGGATCAATTCCATGCGGTTCAGGAAGCGTTCAAGAATGCAGGGGTAACCGAGTTTACGGTCGCCGAGCTGACGATGCTGGCGCAAAACTTCGTCACCTTGCCGGAAGATGGCTTAGCCCAGTTCGAGAAGCTGATCGATGCGTTGGAAGACCTCGAAGACGTCCAGCAGGTATATCACAACGTGGAATTTGAGGAATAGGATACAAGAATCCTTTAAACTCAGTGTTTAGATGCTCTTACTGCTGATTCAAACATGGGTAAATATCCGAATTTCACCGTTTTTCTCAATCAGCGATGGTATACATTTTGTTGATTGATGAAATTTATGATGATGTACGTTTTTCCAGAAGTGCTCGCTATTTTAACTCACTTTTTGTATGACTATACAAGGAGTGAGTTTTTTATGTTATTAGAGGATGTTTACAAAGAGTTTCTATTTGATTTGGAGATCAAGAATTATAGTATCAGAACTATAAAAGGATACAGAAATAATAACAGAGCCTTCTTAAATTTTTTAATTAATGAATATGACGTGACGGAAGTGGAAGAAGTTAATACTTCCCATATCAAAGCCTATCTTAGGAACTTAAAAGACAAAGGTTTATCTGAAACCTACATCAATGGGATACAAAAAAACATTCGTTCGTTTTTCCGTTTCAATGTTGAAGAAGGATATATTGCTGAAAAAAGAAATCCTGTTCTTGGTTTGAAGTGGATGAAGGAACCAAAGGTTCTGATTCAGACTTTCAATGATGAAGAAGTGAAGAGAATGCTTAACGTTTTTAAAGGGGATTACTATTTAAGTTTACGTAATAAGCTAATTCTGATGTTCTTTGTGGACTTAGGAATCAGAAATTTGGAATTATGTACTCTTAGTTCTCTTGATGTAAGAGATAGTGTTATAAAGATACATGGAAAAGGGAATAAGGAAAGACATTTATACATTTCACCTCTTTTGAAAAAGTACATTATCAAATACGAGAGAGTAAAAGAGGCATATTTTAAAGATAAAATTATGACTGATTCGAATTTTTTCTTATCTCAAAATGGTAAAACTCTTACAGTTGTTGCAATTGAGGTAATAGTCAAAAAAGCTGGAGCGGAGGCTAAGGTTCGAGAACATATTCGTTGCAGTCCCCATACACTTAGACATTACTATGCTCAAAAACAATTAAGATTAGGATTGGATGTTTACAGTCTTAGTAGATTATTAGGACATGAGTCGACTGTTATCACTAATCGTTATCTACAGTCAATTCAAGATGAGCAGATACTTGAGTTGGCAAAGACAACCAGCCCGTTAATGAACTTATAGAGTTTGCATTATATTTTCATTGAAATAATTGAATGTTTAAGAAGAGAATCAATTAAAATTTTCGTTACAAAATGGAGGCGCTATGATAGCGATGGTTATTGAGTAGCGTGTGAAAGATAGAGAAGTTCCAAAACATCCAAATTAGATACGAAAGTCCCATTTTTTGGTTTTATATTGGAATAAACAGTTAAATACTCCTATTGTATGTTTGTCTCAAAAATTGTAAATTGATGTACATACTAACAACTGGAGGTTTCAAATGAAGAAAATAGCAGTCACTTTGACATCTGTACTTTTAGCTTTCTCTATCGGCGGAAGTGCAATATCTTTTGCAGATGCAGGAAATGAGCAACTCCCGACACAAGAGCAGATTCAACAAGCTGAGGAAACGCAAAAAATAACAGACCAAATTTACGAGAATGCTTATAAAAAAGCAGAAGAAGAGATTGAGAAAGAAAAAACGAGAAAAAGCATTAGTTTGAATATAGACAATGCAGTCATAGATGAAAAGGCAATTTATGATAAGTATCGGGAAGCAGCTAAAGAGGAGAACAAAAAGTTTCTTTTAGAGAATGGATGGAGCGAAGTATCGGAAACTGAAAATGTTGTTACTCCGCTCTCAACTCCTTCTCAGTTGGCAATGACGGACGAAACTATCTTGTATAACTCCAGTACAAAACAATATCAATTTTCAGGAGAGTTTAACTTCACGGACCTCACTGGATGGGATAATTATGCTGATACTTACGATGTTTTAGCCATTAGAAGCAATAATCAGATTGGCATAGTGAAATCATACGCAACTACTACTAAAGTTGAAGCGCGTTATTGTGGTAGCGTTACTGCGGCAAATAGGATATCATATAAAGAGAGTCAATCTGGCTACGATAACAATGGAGTTCCTATTGCCAATTCTAAAGTAACTAAGCAAAAAGAAACTGCGAATGGAGTTATCTGGACAATTGATGATACTAATGCTTACTCATCTAGTATTCCTTGGTCTTGTGGAAGTGCTGCAGACAAGTCGATATTAATTAGAAGTTATGATACGGATCATGGTAGAGCAACGCTATACTTTACTAAAATAGGCTCAGCTTCTACAAACAAAGTTTTTCTCGACTTCGAACACAACTGGAAAACTCATAAACTTGATGCTTCTGCAACAATCTCAGGAACAGGTTTAAAAGATACTCAACTTACTGTCACATATAAATCGGTTAATAATCGTTACCCTCGTACTAGCACAGGCAGAGCATATTAAAAGGAATCGGGCGTCTATATATGCGCCTTTTCATCAAGGAGATTGACATCAAATGAAAATTCAACTTAAATTCACTTTACTGGTGTGTCTGTTAATCTCGATCCTTTCTGGTTGCACAAAAGCACCAGATAGCCCTGCTCTAGAGAATCAGTTAAAAAGTGTACTAGAGAAAGCAAGTATTAGCTTTGACAAAATATTGCATTACGAAGTAGTAGATAATGGAATTGTTGTTTTTTACACTCATGATGACAGTCTTAATGAGAGCTATATTGAATATAACTCAGGGAAATGGAAATTGGTTAATAGTAGTGGAAGTGCCTCTTTAGTTGATAAAGATATTCCAATTTCTTACGTTTGGGACTATTCAGAAACAGTACCGTTTAGGATTGTTTATGGATCAATTAATCAAGGAGATATAGAACAGATTAAGGTAAATGGAGAAGTAACAAATAAAATTACCTTAAGTGATGGTCTAACTTTCTGGTACCTCATATTAGAAGAACCCTACTCTGCGGACAGTAAACTCGAGGCCTTTTCAGCTAATGGTGATCTAATATACGAAAAAAAGTAAAAAGTTTAATCTCTAAAATTTACCACCTCCTTATCGTTTAGCAAAACGCTATAATTCGATAAGGAGGCGTTTTTATGTTTATTGAACCGATGTTACTCGCAACAGCAAAAACCCCGTTCTCGGACTTGCACTATATATTCGAACCTAAAATCGATGGTCACCGCTTGATCTACTCGCAGCAGAACGGTACCGTTCGCCTATACACTCGAAATAACAACGATTGTACGCGTCAATATCCCGAAATAAACGGCTCAATTAATGCTCTGTTTCCACATGACATAGTTTTGGACGGCGAAGTTGCATGCGTTGATCCAGCAAAGGCATCTCCGAATTCGAATCCGTTATGACGCGCTTCCAGGCGAACAAGGCGGATAAAATCGCTGCATTAACTGCAACTCTACCATCCACTTTCGTCATATTTGACGTATGGGGCCTATTACTCTTGATTCTGATGAACGATAATCACTTCGGCAGCCGTAATTGGCGGCAGCGATTTCGTCATTACCGGCGAATGATAAGCCGTAATTTTGGTACCAGGTGCAAGCTCTGCATCCGGGTCAAGTCCCGCAATAATCTGTGTATCCTTCGAAATGTTCAGGATCACGTCATTGTCGGTGGAGGAATCCGATCCCACATTGATATAGAGCTGTTCCTTTGAGTTGCGCTCCGACTCGGCGATGGTTCCTTCAATCTTCGGAGCTTTCGTATCGGATACAACGATCTTGTCGGCATGGGTCCGGGCAGGATAAATCAGCGTCATCACCTGGGAGTACAATGCCTCAATGCGCACGCCTTCCTTCAAAACGTCACGGCTGAGCGCAGCCCCGTTCTTGTCTACAATCTCTGTCTTTTCATCCACCGTTAAGATGACGTAGTTGACGCCGCCGGTCTCAAGAGCCTGACCAATGACGGTGATTTTGCCATCTGTCGTGTCGGTTATGATACCGGTCGTTCCCGCAGGCTGGTCAAGATCAGGCAGTTCTGCAGCTTCGGTGTTAACCAGGATATAGTTGGTTGTCGATTGCGGAGGAAGACTCATGGCAACGGCCGGGCCATAGAAAGACTTCACCTGCATGCCGGCTTTAAGCTCGCTTTCCTCCAGCGTATTTCCGTTCTGGTCAATGATTTTAGCTTTCGGATCCAGATGGAGCAATATGGTCTCCTCATCGGATGTGTAGAGGTTGCGTCCTTCCACAAGAATACCGGCCTTGCTGATTTCAGAGATTGTACCGTCAATCGCGGCGAAGTCTCTGTCCAGCGCGATGATGGTCAATGCTTGACCTTGTGCGGGCAGGCTCTTGGTGATATTCGGGCTGTAAAATGCTTTGATTGCTTTGTTCTTGTCGACGATCGACTGCAGCTGTACTTTATTGCCTTTGGCATCGATGATCTTCGTATCTTGGTTCACCGACAAACGGATCTCGCTCTGATCGGTAGGCCCGAGCCCGCGTCCGGTTACGGTAATCCATTTTTCATTGCTGTCATTTACATAATCGGTGATATAACCCATCGTTCCGGGCACAACCTTCACTTGCTGCTGTAAGTTTCCTTGACCGGAAGTTATCGGGGCGGGAGACACTGCTTGCGCATTAACAACCGGCATGGCTGCCATCGCAAGAAGTGTTGTCGTTGCTAGTACTTTGTAAATTTTGTTCATTACGGGTCTCCTCCATTATTATGTAGATTGTCCTAACGCGATAGGAAGTAACCAGGCACGATTTTCTTGGTAAAATGTGCTGGATTCATAGTCATAGACGGCAAATAAATGCAAAGGTTGCAGTCCGCTAAAAAAACGGAAAACGAAATTCCTCATCTTTTTGTTTATGTGATTAGGACGGCCTCATGCCAATTGAAAAACTTCCGGTTTACAAATCGGCTTGCTGTAGGATATAAGATATCTAATTGATTATGGAGCTGTTAATGGATTATAAAGGGGGGATTCGTATGAACCTTCATGCTCTTCGAATATTTAACGACGTATCCAAAACAGGAAGCATCACGCGTTCAGCACAGAACCTGCTCTTAAGCCAGCCGGCCGTCACCGCGCAAATTCGAAACCTTGAGCGCGAACTCGGTTTGAAGCTCGTTGAGGCCAGGGGAAGGAATATCGGTCTTACCGAAGCAGGGGAGCTTCTGGCTCAGCATTCGCAGCGGTTATTCGCAATGGAAGCTGAAATCGAGGGCGT
Source organism: Paenibacillus lactis (assembly GCF_017873605.1). Lineage (GTDB taxonomy): Bacteria > Bacillota > Bacilli > Paenibacillales > Paenibacillaceae > Paenibacillus_AQ > Paenibacillus_AQ lactis. The sequence goes on along the minus strand of NZ_JAGGKI010000011.1, from coordinate 2,418 downwards.
CATGGCTGCGATGAAAACAGGCCTTCTAGGAAGCTTGAAAATTTGCGCGACGGAACTTCCTGAACGTACGCTGCTGCATCGCTGGATAACCGGCTATAAGCTTGAGCATCCTGAAGTGGCGATCCAGCTTCTTAAGGGCCAAGCCCGCTCTGCATTGCAGCGCTTGCTGGATGAGCAAGTACATATTTCGATCGTTTGCGGCAATTGGCCGATTGAGGATGAAGCCGTGGATTATTTCACCATCCTCGAGGATGAGTTGATATTTGCCGTCCCGGACAGCCACCGGCTTGCCGGGAGGGAGGTTACGCTCGATGAGCTGGTGAAGGAGCCTTTTGTCATGAGAGAGGAGGGGAGCTACACGCGTGACCAGCTGCTCACGTTATTTCGATCCACTGGATACGACCAGCCCCGTTGTGCGATTCTGATCGAAGGCCTGAAAGAAACGGCAGAGGCCGTTCAATCAGGCTTCGGCATCGCGCTTCTGCCTTCGCTGTTCGTGAAGAAAGAGCTTGCTTCCGGTCAGCTTAAGCGGATTCATGTCAAAGGTGTGAAGCTGCCGCATCCAATTCGGGTGTGCACGCGCAAGCACGGGACCGAATCGCCCGTCATTCGCTCGTTCATTTCCTTTATCCAATCCGATATAAGGACGGCAGACCAGACCATCGAAGGATGAGATGCGAATAATTATGATTCATCCATTTTTTTTATGAATCCGCTTGAAATCCATATTATTCTTTTTTCATGCCATACGATACACTCGGGATAACCGGGGCGCCGACTACGAGTATGGAGGAGAGAGAATATCGATCATTCATAACAACATCAAAATACGACTTTTCGAGCGTTAGAAGGGAAACGACGCCAGTATCGAAATAAGCGAAATTACGCTACACACTATTTTTTCCTTTAGAAGGGGTGCCAAACATGAGAGATTTTATATTTGAGCATTTAGATTTCGTACGGAATCAGACATTGAATGTCATCCGGCAGGTTTCCGACGCGGAAGCCGAGATGATCCCGGAGGGCATCAACAACCATATAAAGTGGAATGCCGGGCATATTTATTACACGCTGGAATCGTTTGCTTTCGTTGTGAACGGTGAACCGGCGGAGCTGCCGGAGGCCTACCAAAAGCTGTTCCGCTCGGGGACCAAGCCAAGAGAAATTGAGGCAGCTTGGCCGTCGATGGAGGAGATCATCCAGCATCTTGAAGGTCAGGTTCGACGGATCGAGGAGCGATACGCCCATCGTTTGCAAGAAACCGTGAAATCCCCGTATACGACCTCCAAAGGCTTGAAGCTTACGACCGTGGAAGAATTTCTAAGCTTCTGTCTCTACCATGAAGGCATGCATTTTGACAAAATCAAGACGATTCTAAATAGGGTAACGTACTAAAAAAGGCAAAGCAGAAGTCCTCCAAAGGACTCTTTTGTACATATTCTACCTTAAATTAGATGAGCATGCGAAAGCGTACGAAGGGAATGATCATATTCATGTCGAATATGATGGTTATGCCAACAATGGCAGGGTGAACAAAAGGGGTTGATTCGTAGTTATTCAAGCACATCGCTTTATTCGACGAAACGCATTTGCGACTCTATTGAAGTTATTAGATCATTAAATAACTTTAATAAGGAGCGCTTTAAGATGCATATCGTGACAGAAAGATTGATCATACGGGAATTCGTTGAAGATGATTGGGATCAAGTATTGGCATACACCGCAGATCCGGTTGTGATGAAATATATCCCAGAGGGCGTATTTACTGAAGAGAAAGCCAGGCAGTTCGTGCTGCTCCATCAGGGCAAGAACGCCAAAAATTATGCGGTTACGCTTCGAGAGGGACAAGCACTGATCGGTCATATCGTATTTCACCCGTGGTTCGGCGAGCACACGTACGAGATCGGCTGGGTATTCCATCCCGGATATCAGCGTAAAGGATACGCAACGGAAGCCGCTGCTTCCACGTTGAATTACGCTTTCACCAACCTTGGGTTGCACCGGGTGGTGGCTACTTGTCAGCCGGATAACATCGCTTCTTACAGGGTGATGGAGAAGATCGGCATGCGCCGGGAAGGGCATTTTATTCAGTGCATCCCAAGGGAAGACGGTACCTGGTGGGACGAATACTATTACGCGGTGCTGAAGTCGGAGTGGGTACTCTGTTCAAGCCGGAGCAGCAAGGATGTGAAGTAGGAAGTTCCACAAGGCGTGGGGATTGAAATGCAGCATCAACTTAACGATATGGTAGAACCGGCTTGAAGCCGATAAACGATGCCAATTGAAAAAGGTCTTCGTCCTATCAGAGGATGGAGACCTTTTTTTTGTTGCGGCTTTAGCCAGTTGAGCTCGCGAAGCGTGCGAAACAAAAAACCACCCGCTATGCGGGTGGAGAGATCGAGGTTTGACCAACAAGAC
>NZ_JAGGKI010000010.1 GCF_017873605.1 Paenibacillus lactis | reverse complement strand
TGTCGTATCGATTCATTGTCTCCCGTCCTCTCGTCAGCTTTCATTTTATTTCATACGAGGGTATTTTTCGACTGCATTTTTATCGTAGCACTCCAAAGGACGCACAGCGGGCCTATGAACTCATACGAGCGATTATGGAACGCCTGGAATTAACCCTGCACCCCACGAAAACGCGCATCGTTGGACTTTGGACTGGGGAAGAAGGCTTCGATTTTCTGGGCATGCATCATCGAAAGACGAAGGCCGAAACATCCAAAGGCCAAGTGTACTACACAACCCAGCAGTGGTTGTGCCGGAAGGCGGAAGAGCGAATACGGGAAGGGGTAAAAGAGCGATTAGCTCCGCCAGGTATGCGACGCCTGAGTTTCGAAGAGCACGTGGAGTACCTGAATCCAAAGATTCAAGGCTGGCGCAATTACTACTACACAGCTTACAGCCAGAGGAAGATGGCGAAGTTGGATTGGTATATCCGGCAGCGGTTTGCGAAGTGGTATGCTAAGAAACACAAACGCAGACGATGGTTGAGTTCGCTGCGCGAAGTGAAGTCTTTGTCTATTCAATATGGACTTAAAACGCTCTTGTAATCTGCATGCTCATGATGACGAACATCGGAAAGCCGTATGAGGGAAAACCTCACGTACGGTTTGATGAGGAGGGGCTGGGCCCCGCCCAGCCTTTCACTCTAGCCCGGCATGGGTGCCGTGCTTTAGGGGAAAGTCCCAAGCGGGGGCTGGCGAGCACCTACCGTTAGCCAAAAGTAAGGGTGTCCATCGTGAGGTGGAATCTGAAGGAAGCTGGAGGCAAACACTCGACCTGAGATACACGAATCCAATGTGAGGCTAGTACAGTCGGACGAGTCTGCGAAACAAGGCGAAGTCCTAAGCCGCCAAGGGCTGTATGGGTATATTGGACAGGTGCATGGATGAAAGTACGCATCCTTATCCGAGGAGGCCTGCACGGAACGCCATCTGAGGATGGTAACCAAGGCCGTAAGGTTTTGCTGAGCGTGCAGGAGTCAGCAAAGGTCATAGTGCGTGAGTAAGGTACGCCTGAAAAAGGGAAGGGCCAAATGTCAACTCAAGGATGGATCAGACGTTTTCGAGAACGACGCGTTGAAGCAGAATTCCTGACGGAACTCTTCCAAGGAAAGATGGGTGAAGCCCGGAGGGCCTTGAAGTGATGGTTAAGCGTCGTCCGGCAAACTCCGAGCCCCATGAGCACTGGCCGCTTATACGACAACAACTATTAGAAGGGGCCTATCAAACGGCACCAGTCCGAAGGGTCGAAATCCCGAAACCCGACGGCGTAGTCAGATTATTTGGCATTTCGTCTGTGGTAGATCGCTTTATCCAACAGGCTCTTCTCCAAGTGCTTACTCCTATCTTTGAAGCCCATTTTGTCAATGACAATTGAAACCGATCGGGAAGATATAAAGCGGCTTTTTGCTCCGGTTGCACCGGGAATTAAGCTGGGAATTCAAGCATTAAGAGAAGTACATGAGGTAGGGATAACTATACAAGCGTCAATTTCACCTGTACTGCCGTTCACTCCGGATTTCCCAAAGTTACTGGAAGGTATCGTAGATCGGATATGGATAGATACACTTAATATCGGGAATGGTTTGATGGGGAAACGCTCTGAACGACTCGGCAAGCCACAGTTGTTCAAAGCCTATGGACATTCGGAATGGTATCAAAAAGATATCCATCACAGAGTAGAAAAGTACTTTAAGAAAACATTCCCTCAAGAAATGATTCAAGTTTCCAAAGAAGAAGCTTTTCCGGTCTTTGAGAAAGGTACTTAGTTCAGATGAAACCATACCTGGATACTAATTCGCAGGCTATATAGTTTGCCCCTTAAGGATAACTCTCAACATAACTGTCGCAATATAAGCACAAGATAAGACAAGACTTTTCCAGAAAACCAACGAAATGGAGTCTATACATGTCAGTTTTACGCGATTTCGAAAATGCAGAGCACGCCTTAATTCGATTTCATTCCATCTACCATACTGGAGATGTTTTTGGCAGTAGGAGGGCAGAACAAGTGCAGCTTATTCATTCATTGCATGCAGGGTCGAGCGGTAGACAATGACCAGCACCTATATATATAATGAGTAATCTGAACAACCTGCAGCGCATTAAGCTCTTAACAAATAAAAGAAAGCGACCCGCCAAATTCGAGTCTCCTCCCATACCAATCATGTTCGTAACTTACAAAGTCACAATTATAGTTAAATAACTCAGGTCAGGATATAGCTTTAAAGTGAAGTAATACCGGACTGGAAAACAACATATCGAATTTGCAAACTAAGCAAAAAAATCAATGAATTTCCATAAAATCAAAGTATAATCGGAGAGAATTAATTCCACAGATATTTACATAAGATCAAAAAGCAGTAGAGCCTTTCTTGAAAAGCTTCCTGCTTCTTCTGAACTCTCTTGAATTATTCTTCGGGATCCACCAGTTCACTAGCTTCCACCCTCAACGGGATTTTCTTCACTTTGTTCAGTTTCCTTACATGTAAAGCTGGTTATTGACCGAGATGTAATCGCGACAGCATTAAGTGGCCATTTTTAATTTTTTTCGGCAACAGATACATCCCATCTTTTCTGTAACCGAGATTAAACTCTCGGCGCATGTGGATGATGATCTCGAAATACTCACATTATTTTCCCTCAAATTGATTCATCATTTTTTTGAGCTTTCTGACAAAGCTCAGAACCTCTCTTGTTGGGACCATTTCTTCCATACCTCGCCATTATTATAGCTTATTATGCCAAAGATTTCCACTGTACAGAGAGCTTTCTATCATTATTTTTCATAGAAAGGTCCGATTTTGACTTCAAAATGAAACGGATGATAGAGGGGCATGTCCCCTGCTGTTTTTCTGTACCTTGAAAATCAAATACCATCCATTCCAGTACGTTCCCCGCATGTCTAGGAAAGCCAAATTGCAGGTGCGCCATGACCATTCTGTTTTTTTTTCGATCTATGTTTGAAGTAGCAGGGTGAGAGCGATTTTTGTCCATGCAATAATAAATGGTGGTTCCATTTAAGGCGATGACCCATGCGGGGGATAATGATACTTCCGTCCAGCCACAGCTCTGCTTTTAGGCAGATCACGCAATGGGGGCGGCTTGCAGCGATCCTGGGAGAGGTATTCGGACTATACCTATGAGGCCGTTAACCACCGGCCGCTGGAATTGGATTTATGCGATATAACCAAAACAAGGAAGAACAGAGATGCGTATAAGGTTATCGTCCTTTGTCGCATCTCTGTTTAAGATGTAATGAACCAAACGGGGGGCTTATGATGAGTCGAAAATTAATCAGATATAGCATGCAAATTGCCATGTTGAAACAATTATTCGCTCTGTCATTGATTTCGGAAAAAGAGTTTACTCTTATCAAAAACAAAACCATGAAGGAATACGATGTTGTTTCAGACCTGACTTCTTGATTCATACAATTGTTGGTCTGCTTAACTCTTATTACACTGATCGTGATAATAAGACGAAAGGAGCCTTAACAATGGGGTATGCAGTTGAAGTAATCAAAGCCAATCGGAAGCTATCAGATCGTGTTGGAGGAAGGCCAGACCGTCTGCGCGTTGCTCCTTATGCCAGAGTGAGTACCGACACGGAAGAACAGTTAAGCAGCTATAAGTCGCAAGTTGCTCACTATACAGATATGGTTAGCCAACGAAACGATTGGATATTGGTGGACATTTACGCGGATGAAGCCATCACTGGAACCCAAGTGAAGAAACGTGATGATTTCCAACGACTGATAAAGGATTGCATGGATGGCAAAATTGATATGGTTATTACCAAGTCCATTTCAAGGTTTGCCAGAAATACTGTAGATACTTTGAAATATGTTCGCATGTTGAAAGAAAGAAACGTTGCTGTATTTTTTGAGAAAGAAAATATCAACACGCTTACCATGGATGGGGAATTGTTGCTAACCATTCTAAGTTCGGTAGCTCAACAAGAGGTTGAGAATATTTCTTCTATTGTAAAAATGGGCTTGAAAATGAAAATGCAACGTGGGGAACTGGTTGGATTTCAAAGCTGCCTTGGATATGACTATGATCCCGTTACCAAACAGATATCGGTAAACGAAGAAGAAGCTAAGATTGTACGCTACATCTTTGAGCGCTATATTTCTGGTGTTGGTGCATACGTGATTGCAAAAGAACTGATGGAATTTGGATATAAGACGAAAAGAGGGAATCCCGAATGGAATGATACAACTGTTCTAGGCATTATTAAGAATGAGAAATATAAAGGTGATCTCCTTCAGGGAAAGACGTTTACTCTCGATCCGATTTCCAAGCGCAGACTTGAAAATCATGGTGAGGAAGATCAATACTACATCAAAAATCATCATGAGCCAATTGTCAGCGAAGAAGTCTTTAACAAGGCACAGGATATATTGCACCGTAGAGGAAAAAATCGCGGGAAGCTTAAACAAGGCAGTAAACGGGAAAAATACAGTAGGAAATTCGCTTTTAGCAGCAAGTTGGAATGTGCGTTCTGTGGTTCCAACTTCTCTCGGCGGAGTTGGAATAGTGGTACATCGCATGAAAAGACAATTTGGCAGTGTACCACTAACACGAAGAAGGGAAAAAGATTTTGTCCGCACAGCAAAGGAATAGAAGAAAAAATTATTGAAGGTGCATTTATTGAAACGTACAAATTAGTTTGTAGTAATCATAAGGATGTGTTAGACGAATTATTAATCAGAATGGAATCCGTATTTAGTGACCAGAACAATCAAAAACAATTGAACAAAATTATAAATGAAATCCAGGCGATTGAACATAAGCGCTGTAAACTGATCGACTTGCATCTGGAAGAAAAAATAGACCGCCCAACATATGAGCGTAAGTTTGAGGAACTCGAATCCACGTTGACCGAACTGCTCGACGAAAGAGAGGGATTGGAGGAAGCGGCGCAAGAAGAAATCAATATCGAGAAAAGAATTGAACATTTCCGCAAAGTGCTTCAAACGAATGCCATCCTGTCTACATTTGACCGGAATGTGTTTGAGAGCGTCGTTGATAAAGTTATAATTGGAGAGAGCCTTAATGAAGGTAACCCTAATCCTTATAAGCTAACTTTTATCTATAAAACAGGCTTTACGAGCAGCGTTCAAGCCAAGATGGGCAGGCAAAATCGAAAAAAGCCCTCAGTAAATGAAAGGAGTGATTCATGTTCCTATTCCCAACTCAACACATGTGGAATCCTGTACACTGCTCGTGCGAAAGGACAATTAAATCGGAGATGATTGGCCAAATCAAGAGGGGTGAAAGAGCCCCTCTTTTTTTTGACGTATTTTAGCATGGTAACATTAGCTAAACGAGGTTATCTTTTGTGCAATCATGTTAGTCATGGCATGTTTGTGAGGAATCCCTGAAGAATTGCAGTCGAAAACGATTTCCGAACTGTCCTTCATGAGCCAGTCGTGATAATGCGTGAGTAACTCCCCAGAGTACCATTTATAGGCATTGGGTTCTTTTTCAGGTGGCGGAGCAATAAACGGTTTATTTACAAACACATTAAAGACATGAATGCCGTTTTCGTTTGTAAACTGCTTATAATTATCAAATATCTCTTTACGATATTCCGGCTTTATGTAGTGCAGCACACCACTTGAAAAAATAATGTCATAATGAGTATCTAAACGGTAATCCAAAATATCTGCCTTAAAGACATGAACGTGAACTCCGGTTTTTTCAGCGAGGCTTCTTGTCTTCTCAATCCCCGCGTCAGAAACGTCAAATGCGCTAACCTCATATCCATTTCTTGCAAAGAATACGGCGTCTTTCCCTTCGCCGCAACCAATATCCAGTAATCTCAGGCGTTTGGTCGGAGGCATAAGTTGCAAGACCTGATAGCATGCATCATTAGGCTCAGTCCCCCAGTAATAATCTTGTGTTTTATATTCTTCCTCATAAATCGTAATCCGTTTGTCCTGCGCTGTATACCCAAGAAGTTTATCGATGCTTACTTCTAACGTTCTCGATAACTCAGGGAGTAATGCAATATCAGGCATCGACTGAGCATTCTCCCATTTGGAGACTGCTTGGAAAGAAAGCCCAAGGATTTGTGCAAGCTCTTCTTGGGTAAGTCCCTTCTCTTTGCGGTATATGGCTATGTTCCTTGCTAATGTTTCCTTCATGATCTCTCACGCTCCTTCTAGTAAACCAATTGTATTGGAGCTGCCTGCAATGAACAATAACTTCATATTTGAGCTTTTATATTATTCAACCACCAGTTGAGCCAAGAATAATTCATAGAGCCGCTTCCTGAGAGGGCGTAAGTTAAAGCCGACAGAGTCTATCATTGCTGAGAAAAAGCAAACCATAAGAAATGGACGCTTTTGATTCGATATAAAATAGGGCTAAATTGCGAGTTTCATCGGTGTATAATATGGAAAGGACTGATGATGATGTTGGAAAGATCCAGAAGAAAGGACATCGCATCAAGAATCGTCAAAGCGACGCCGCACGCAGTCTATGGAGCATTCATGAATCCTAAGGCACTCGTTGCCTGGCTTCCGCCGGAAGGGATGGAAGGCCGGATCGACGCATTCGATGCCCGTGAAGGCAGCATTGAATGCAACATATATGCCCGATAATAGATGCGGCAGATCAAGCGAAGGAGGAATGAACATGACAAAGATGGAGTTATCGCCAGAACAACGTGAAGAACTACTCCAAACATTGAAAGCCCGTTTCGAGAAAAACATGAACCGCCATCCAGGACTTGAATGGGCCGACGTACAAGCAAAGCTTGAAGAAAATCCTGAAAAACTGTGGTCGCTCCATGAAATGGAGGAAACCGGGGGAGAGCCGGATGTCGTTGGTTACGACGGCAAGACAGGCGAGTACATATTCTATGATTGTTCGGCTGAAAGTCCAAAAGGCCGCAGGAGCGTCTGCTATGACCGCGAAGCGCTGGAGTCAAGGAAAGAACATAAACCGAAAAGCAGTGCCGTCGAAATGGCAGCTGCCATGGGCATTGAGCTGTTAACGGAAGAGCAGTACCGGGAGCTGCAGCAGCTTGGCAATTTCGATATGAAGACATCGAGCTGGGTGATCACACCTGAAAGGATTCGAAGACTCGGCGGGGCCCTCTTTTGCGATCGCCGTTACGACACGGTCTTTGTATACCATAATGGAGCGGAATCCTACTATGCAGCCAGGGGGTTCCGCGGCTCGCTAAGAGTCTAAAAAGCAGGGAGTCGGCGCTGCTGCGGGGCTTCCATGGTTTTGGATTGTACTAATAGATCCGCACGTCGATTGAGAATTTTTAATGGAATAGGAAATGTTTTTAGGGAGCGTCTTTTTGGGCGCTCTCTTTTTATTTGGCTGGCAGGGAATGGGGCTATCTTTGGTAATTATTATTATATCAATTTAATATGTTTACTTATTATATTATTTTGATATAATAAAAATCGATCAAACGAATAAGGAGGAAAACACGATGTTTAAGAGTGGCAATGTAACGGTGATGGTGTCGGATATGAAGAAGGCGGAGCAATTTTATGTCGAAACCCTTGGATTAAAGCTGTTGCCTGAAAGCGACGGGCATTTTGCGCAGATCGAAGCACCAGGGTTGACGATCGGACTCCTGCATCTAGCCGGCGAACATGGGGGTGACCCGGTAAATTCGGGCAGCATGTCGATTGGCTTGGAGGTAGAAGAAATGAAGTCGGCCATCGAGACACTTAAGTCTCGCGGCGTAGAGTTCCATCATGCTGTAGAAGGCGAAGCCGCCAAAGTCGTACATTTCAGTGACCCTGACGGCAATGCCCTCTATTTGGTTTGTAACCGATAAGCCAAGGATATAGAGACAAAGTAAGGAGGCATCTTCCCATGGGGCCGAAAACCAACGTCATTATGGTCGTCGCCGGACTGCTGGCGGCGATGTTTATCGGCGCGTTGGACGCGACAGTCGTCGCCACCGCGACGCCGCATATCATTACGGATTTGCATGGCCAGAACCTGTTCAGTTGGGTGTTCGCCGTTTATACGCTGACTACTTGCGTGGCGACGCCCATTTTCGGCAAGCTGGCCGATTTGTTCGGGCGCAAAGCCGTGTTCGCGGTCGGCATCGGTTTATTCGTCCTCGGTTCCATATTGTGCGGGGCTGCACAGTCGATGCCTGAGCTCATTTGGTTCCGGGCTTTGCAAGGCTTCGGTGCCGGGGCGCTCGCGCCCGTATGCTTTACGATTATCGGCGACTTGTTCTCGGGCAAGCAGCGCGGCAAAATGATGGGGATTTTCTCATCCGTTTGGTCTGTGGCTGGCCTTCTAGGCCCACTGATCGGGGGGTATTTCGTCGATCAGGTGTCATGGCGCTGGATATTCTACATCAACGTGCCGATCGGTGCCGCGGCCCTGCTGCTTGTCGTCCTATTTTTGCACCAACCGATCGAACGCCGGGCGAAAAAGATCGATTACCTCGGAGCGCTGACCTTTACCGTATCCTTCTCTACGCTCCTTTATGCACTGCTGAGCGGGGGAGCCGAGCATTCGTGGAATTCCCCGTTGATTGTGGGGCTGTTCATGGCATCCGCCGTATTTTTAATGCTGTTCCTCTGGATTGAGAAACATGCGGATGAACCCATGATCCCTTTGTCGATTTTCCGGATTCGCGTATTGAACGTGACCAATATCAGCGGTTTTCTGACGTTCAGCATTACGACAGGGTTGACGGTTTACACGCCGATCTGGATTCAGTCGGTGCTCGGGAACTCCGCGACGAGCTCGGGACTGATCGTCATGCCGATGTCCCTGGCCTGGCCGCTTGCCGCCAACATCGCCGGCAGGCTGATGTACCGGGTCGGGGCGAAAACCTCGATTGTATTCGGGTCTGCGCTGGTAGTGGCCGGCTCAGTCTGGCTTATTGCGCTTCAGTTGAACTCCCCTTACGTATTCTGGATTGGCATCCTCATTCTAATCGGGCTGGGAATGGGCTTCGTGGCGACACCGTCCACGGTTGTCGTGCAATCGGTCGTCGGCTGGGAGCAACGCGGCGTCGCGAACGCTTCCAGCATGCTGTTCCGTTCGCTGGGCCAAACGGTCGGCATCGCGGTGTTCGGTACGATTTATAACCAACATGTGACATCCCTCAGCTCCAGATCGGAGCTGGCTGCCGGTTTGCATGCCGTTTTTCTGCTCCTGTTCGGCATAGCGGTTGCGAACATGCTTGCCGTGATGCTTCTGCCAAAACGTCGTAATATGATGGCGCAGCAGCAGGTCGGGGGATAGAGGAGTGGACAATAGGCCGACAATCGGCCCTCCAAACGGATAGATAGGACTCGGAAAAGTCGCGGCGACCGCGGCTTTTCTGTTTTTTCAGCCCACCGTATGTTATACTGTTGTTTACTTAATAGCAGTAGAACGGATAAGGGAGGCCATTCGCTTGTACGAATTGTTCATACTCGGCGAATTGATGAATAACCCGATGCACGGCTATTTGCTGCATCAGATTTTGAACGGAATTGTTGGACCTACGCGAAAGGTCAGCTGGGGGGCGATTTATCCGCTTATCCACAGCATGCTTGCAGACGGTCTGATCGAACAGGTTCCCGATGAACAACCGGAGGGTGCCCGGCAGGGAAGAGGTAAAAAGGTAAAGACTTATAAACTTACAGATGAAGGCCGAATTCGTTTTTTCCGGCTGATGGAAGAACCGATTCCATACTCCCCGGATTACGAGCTGCATTTTTATACGAAATTGAAAAACTTTGAAATGATTAGCAAGGAATTGCAGTTTTTGATTTTACACCAATACAAGGATTACCTGCGTTATGAAATCCGTCATGAAGAAGAACGGTTGGAATATGCTAGCAAGGACGAGCGGATTCCTGCCGGAGAGCAGCGCTACATTCAGATCTTTTTCCGGCATCGACTGGAGAAGCTCCGCTTTGACGAAGAGTGGGTTTTACAGTTAATCGATGGCCATCGAGCGGAAGGAAAAGAGCTTGAACGGGAGTAAGAGCTGATAAGCTTAAAGCAAACCATGAGAAGTGGTCGACCATAGTGAACTCGAAATGACAATGTGTCGAAAATATGGACTGAAATAATAGAGAAGAGGGGCATGCCCCTCTTCTTGTTTTTTTAATCAGCTCTGGTGAGATTGAATCGTATTAAGACCCTCACCAAGTGGATGGCGAGGGTCAGTTCCATATCCGTTGTACCTCCACAAGGTCTTGATCGCTGAAGCTTAGCTTGTAAATGTCAGGCATATCCAGCTGTCTCCAGAAGCTAAAATCAAACCGCGGATCGAAATGGCTCATGATCAACACCATGATGTTTCCATGAGTCCCGATGGCGATGTTGTTCCCTTTATACTGTTCCAGTACTCTTTCAAGTGCCCGGACCCCTCTCGATTGGGCAGCCTGATTGGACTCTCCGCCTTCCCAGGCGAAAGAGGAGTCCTCCCACACCTTGGCGACTGCATGCTCGAAGTCGTCGACGGGGTGCTCTGATAATAATCGTTCTCGAAAATCTTCTTCGAGGATGATCCCGGCCCCGATTCGTTCCGCTAGCCCCTCGATCGTTTGAACGGCTCTCTTATACGGACTCGATATGAGGACATGAATATATTCAGGCTCCAGCAGCTCCGCAACTCTTGCAGCGTCCTGATGTCCGCGTTCCGATAAGGGTCTGTTTCGTTCATCCGGGGAATATACCGAGTGCGCATGCCGAACGAAATAGAGGTTTGTCATCATGTGCGCCAACCAACTCTCTTCTCAAGATTATGCACCATATTTTAACATATCGATTGATGCAATATAAGCTGAATGATTGAACGGGATTAGGAAGAAGCAGCGTAGAAGCCTCTATTGCTTCACCATCCGCTCCCGGAATATTGGATATTGAAATGGGTGTTGACAGGGATTATTTGGAAGGGGTATACTGTGTGAAATTTAATCAAGGGAAAACGCAATGAATGGGAACAGTAAGGAGCTGCATTGTTCAGAGAGCTGTCGGTTTCGGTGGGAGACAGTCAATCAGGCCCTGAAGCTCACCCATGAGCGGTAAGGCTGAATTTCAGTAGGTCTTAACGGATGACCTCCGTCAGAAGGTTCCAAGATCATTCGCGGATTCTTTAGGCGTCCAGCGAATTGAAAAAGAGTGGTACCGCGAGGGAAAACCTATCGCCTCTTTATAGGCATAGGTTTTTTTTATTTGTAACAACAAACCATGAATAAAAGGCAGGGGATCGGCATGGAACATGTGATTGAATACTATTCCCGGTTCGATGAGTGGGGAAGGCTGGATCGGGAACCGCTCGAATTTATCATTAACTGGCATTATATGAGGCATTATTTGCCTTCAAGCGGGAGGGTATTGGATAACGGCGCAGGGCCCGGAAAATATGCGATGGCATTAGCGGAGCAGGGCTATCAAGTCACCCTTTCCGATTTAACGCCCCGACTTGTTGAAACGGCCAGGGAGAAGGCGGCCGAACGGGGGCTCATGGAACGCTTCGCCGGCTTTCATGTATTGAATGCAACGAATTTAAACGGTTTGCCCGATGAGTCCTTCGATGCCTCGCTCATGTTAGGACCCCTCTATCATTTGCAGCGGGAAGAAGAACGAATTCGTGCCGTTCGAGAGCTGTTCCGTGTTACGAAGCAGGAAGGGATGGTGTTTGTTGCTTTCCAGAGCCGAATGCGGATGACATTGACGTCGTTACAATTCCCGGATTTCTGGAAGCCGAATAACACGATGGATGCGATCGATCGGTTCCGCAGGACCGGGATATTTAATCACGCCGATCCGGGGCGCTTTACGGGTGCGTATTACTTCAACATTGATGAGATCAAGCCCTTCATGGAAAGCCATGGATTCGAAACGATCGATTTGATCGGCTCTTCTAGCATCGGCGGCTTGCTGTCGCAGGAACAGATGCAGGCATGGGAGGACAAGGGCGAGTCTGAACAGCTGCTGAACACGCTGATTGATATGGCAAGGGACCCATCCATTGCGGGGATCTCCTCTCATTTGCTGTACATCGGCAAAAGGAAATAGCGGCAGAACCGTGAAATTATACGTACGCCAACGAAAAATACATCGATATATATAAAAGGATAGGGGAGGAGCACGGTTGGAACGTATCATCAGCATCGCGAAATCTGGGCATCAAGGATTGTCAGCCGCCGCCATAAACTCGTTCTTTACGCGGCTTGAGCAGCAGGCCCTGGAAGTGAATCATTTTATTCTGCTGAAGGAGGGGAGGTCGGTGGCCGAATGGTACCGCGCCCCCTACCGGAAGGAATGCCTCCAGCTGCTGTATTCCTTGAGCAAAAGCTTTACCTCGATCGCAGCGGGGATCGCCTGGGATCAAGGATACTTGGAGCTTCACGACCCGGTCATCTCGTTCTTTCCCGATGAACTCCCGGGCCGGGTGTCACCGAATCTTGCGAAAATGACCGTGCATCATCTGTTGTCCATGAGCACCGGCCATCTCGGCAACATCTATCCTGCAATCGCGAGGGAGGAGAACTGGGTCAGGGCGTTCCTTGCCCAAGAAGTCGAGCTTGAACCGGGAGAACGCTATTGCTACACCACGCACGCTACCTATATGGTGGCCGCCATAATCGAGAAGGTGACCGGCCAAAGTCTGGTTGATTTTCTGATGCCCCGCTTGTTTGAACCGCTGGGGATTTCAAGGCCAACCTGGGAGACGTGCCCGATGGGCATCGCGGCTGGAGGAATGGGTCTCAGTCTTACCACCGCAGACGTGGCCAAGTTCGGCCAGATGCTGTTAAACCGGGGGATGTATGAAGGCAAGCGAATCGTATCGGAGCGGTATATTGAGCTTGCTACATCCGAGCAGAGCGATAACCGTCCAGGCGTAGAACGGGTCGACTGGGCACAAGGGTATGGGTATCAGTTTCACCTATGCCGCCGGGGCTGTTACCGGGGGGACGGCTCCTTTGGCCAGATGTGCTTTGTGACCCCTCGCGAAAACATCGTCATTGCAGTGAACGCCAGCTTTAAGAGTATGGCCCGCCTTCAGGTTCTGCTGGATTTGATTTATGAAGAGCTGCTGGACGCTAAGGAGATTCAGCAGTCCGAGGACCTTCAGGACGATCCCCGACTGCAGCAGACCATAGCTTCCATCAGCTCCAAGGAGCCGGAAATACGGCCGATACCGGCCGGTGTACCGGATCTGCATCTTCGCACCTACGGATTGAGTGACAATGACAATCCGCAAGGGCTGAACCGAATCGGTTTTCGCTTGCGGGACTCTAAGCTATCGCTTCTGCTGGGCTATGGTCGTGAGGAGGACAGCGAGCAGCTCCTGGAGCTCGACTTTACGCAACCGGTGCAAACGCGGCATAGGTTCCATAAAGATTTGTCCATGCCTTTGCAAGAGGTGGTGGCCTATGCTGCTTGGCTGGATAAACGGACGTTGCGGCTGAATCTGTATTATATTGAAACGCCATATGTGGTTACCTACACGATGACGTTCGAGGGAGAGAGCATCGATGTCCAATTTCAGATCAACGTCTCCTTCCATTTGTCCGATTATCGGGCTTCCGGGAGGCTAATGAATAAGAAGCTTTGACTTCGTATGCAATCATTCGAATTGATGAAAGGGAGATTGTGAGCGATGAGTGATTGGAAGGAATTAACCAAGGAGTCGCAGGTGCGTTGGAATGAGATTGCGGGCTTTTGGGACGATTACATGGGGGAGCATAGCAATCGTTTCCATCGCGAGATCATCCGCCCGGGCACGGAGCATTTGTTGGAAGTATCGGAGGGTCACGAGGTGCTGGACATCGGCTGCGGCAACGGCAATTTTGCCAGAAGATTAGCTGAACTGGGCGCCAATGTGACGGCTGTGGACTACAGCTTCGAGATGATCCAACGGGCGAAGGCAAGATCGGCCGGCGCTCTGGACCGTATCGATTACCGGGTCGTCGACGCAACCGATCACGGTGCGCTGCTCAGCCTCGGTGAGGAGAGATTTGACCGCGCTGTCTCCAATATGGCGCTCATGGATATCTCGGATATTACGGTGCTGGCAAACGCGCTCCGTAAGCTGCTGCGTAAGCACGGGACCTTCGTGTTCTCGATCATGCATCCATGCTTCCAGCCGCCGGGTCTGCACAAAATTCACGAAAAGGTGGATAAGGACGGACACATCGTCTCTGAACACCGTATTCAAATTTCCAAGTACCTGGAGCCGGAACCGATGGAATCGATCGGCATTCAAGGCCAGCCGGTTCCTCACCTGGTATTTCACCGGCCGCTGTCGTATTATATGAACGTTTTCTTTAAGTGCGGCTTTGTTCTTAACGGGCTGGAAGAGCCCAGCTTTCATAAAGACGGTCTGGAGCAGGGTAAGTTCGACTGGTACGAGATTCCGCCTGCCGTTATCTTCCGGTTCCGAAAGGATTGAGGACGGACGATGACGCAGCTGAGGAACATTTATGTCGTGAGGCATTGCCAAGCCGAAGGGCAGGCACCGGAAGCCAGGTTAACCGGCATCGGCATGCTGCAGGCGGCAAGGCTTGCCGAGTCTTTCTCGGATCACGCGATCGATTGTATGGTTTCAAGTCCATATGCGAGGGCGCGGCAAAGTATTGCCCCGCTTGCCGAACGGTTAGGCTTGGAGGTAACCCTGGATGAAAGGCTTACGGAGAGGGTATTATCCGGATCGCCTTCACCCGATTGGCGGGAGAAGCTTCGGCTTACTTATGACGATATGGGCTTATGTTATGATGGCGGGGAGTCCAGCAGTACGGCGATGAAGCGGGCCGTTCAAGCGGTTGAGGATATTCTAAACCAAGGCTGCCGCAATGCCGTCCTCGTTTCGCACGGCAATCTGATCTCGTTGCTGCTGAAATATTTTGATGACCGGATCGGATTCAAGGAGTGGGAGGCGCTAACCAACCCGGATGTGTATCGGTTGTCCTTTCCGATCGATGGCGGAAGTCCAAGCTTGCTTCGGATCTGGCCCGCATGACTTTTTCGCTGATTGCATGACCTTATAAGCGGATTGCAGGATCTGGGTGAATATAGAGGTCTTAACGACTTCACAAATTTTATAGCTGTAATTATGCATCTGCCTCTTGACCCTGACACTAATGTCAGGGTTTATGATAGGTTCAAGATCATGAAGGAGGTGGCGTTAACGGTATGAAAATCGGAGAGCTTTCAGCCCGGACCGGCGTGAGCATCCGTTCGCTCCGTTACTATGACAAGCAAGGCTTGCTCACGCCGACTCGCCTTGAGAACGGCTACCGGGAGTACTCGCCGTTTGCGGAACAGCAGGTACGGACGATCCAGCTATATCTTAATCTCGGGCTATCGACAGAGCAGATCGCCGGCTTTCTCCACTGCGTCATGAAGAATAAAGAAGCGTTCTGTAAGGAGGTCGTCCCGGTGTACCGTGAAAAGCTGGCCGAGATCGAGGAACAAATCGCTCTGTTGTCGGCGGTGAAGTCCAACCTGGAGGAACGCATCCGGTCCATTATGGAAGAAGATCCGCCAAATCAACCGCTGGGAGGAGAATGAGCAATGAGCCTGCAAACCGTCAGTACATCAGCATTTCGCAGCGCGGTGCGCCAGAAGGATGTAGTTTTGGTTAGTTTTAGTACGAAATGGTGCCCGCCCTGCAAAGTGCTTCGCCCGATCCTTGAGGAGCTGGGGAATGAAAAGGGGAATCGCCTGTCGGTGCTGCAAGTCGACTGTGATGCGTCGCCGGAGCTTGCTGCACGTTATGGAATCATGTCCACGCCGACCGTCATCGTGTTCCATCAAGGCGAACCGGTCAATAAACTCGTCGGCTTGAGACCGAAGAAGGCCTATGAGGCGGCGCTTGCGCGCTATGCCTAACGGCGGCGAAAAGACGGGGAACAAGGGCGTGTGCCGGAACGTACAAATGGATTTTGCGCGATGAGGTATAACTGTGGTTAAGGGGAGCTGAATGCTCCTCTTTTTTTATCCAGCGACGGGAACTAAGGGATATAGCCGCTTTGGTAAAGAATGATTTACACTGAAAATCCCCTGGGGGTCGCCCGGGTACCTATGCTATACTATGGGTGTTTTTGATTTCGTTAAAGGAGGCTTGTCCTTAGCATGTGTTGCATCGCATACATTCGGATTCGGTAATGAGGGTACAGAGCATTTAGATCCTGCCGTTTTTTGATCAATGACGGCAAGGTTTATTTGAGCTGTGCCTTTTTCATTACTAAACGAATGAATGAGGTGCATATTTGTGTCTAAAAACAATCGACATTGTCATCATAAATCGAAGAACAATCCTAAAAATTTCTCCGCGCAGCATCGGTTGATCAACAAACGGCTCGTGCTTGATATGATTGACCTCGCGCGCATCCAACGCCACGAAACCGTTCTGGATCTCGGTGCCGGGACAGGAGCGATCACCTTTCCGCTCGCGGAAAGAGCGGCTAACGTCATCGCCGTCGAGACCGATCCGGAGTACGTCAGCAAGCTGAGGAGCCGCGCAGAGGCTGGGCACATGCAGAATGTCCGCGTGGTGCCGGCAGATATATTACAGATTCAGCTTCCGCGCCGGGAGTTTGTCGTGGTCGCGAATATTCCCTACTCGATCACAACACCGATTCTGGGAAGGCTGCTGGATCATCCGGCCGTCCCCCTTCAAAGAGCCGTGCTGCTGGTGGAGCTTGGGGCGGCCAAACGTTTTACCGGACGGCTCGCGCGGAATCCGCGGATGTTAGGCTGGAGAATGAGCTATGAGTTCCAGCTTGTCCGAGCGGTCGCGCCCTCGAATTTTTCACCGCCGCCGAAGGTGGATTCAGGCATCCTTACCATTCGCAGAAGGAAAGATCCTCTGGTTCCTCCAAAGCATCATGCCAGGTTTATGGCGCTGGCAGCTTATACCTTGCGATATCCGGATCTCCCACTGCCAGAGGCATTGTCCGGGGTATTCACCCCGCCGCAAATGACTCGGTTGATCCGGCAGCTTGGGGTCGATCGAGGATTTCCGGTCAGCCGGTTGGACGAAGCGGGGTGGGGACAGCTATTCTCCGCGATGCTGAAGCATGTTCCGCCGGAGCGGTGGCCGAGAACGCCGCTGCCTGGATTCGGTAAACCGAAAAAGCGGAGGTAGTCCAAGAAAGCGTATGAATCGATCAAGCTGGCAAATAACCAAGAGAGGCGAAAGAGAGGCGACACGCCTCTCTTTTTTGCTTTTTGCTTATGTTCTCCTCATTAATATAGGTAGTCCGCCTCTTCACCAGCTGCCGGTATGTTATGATAGAAGAAGTTTGAACCTTTTATTGGAAATGATGCTAAAGGAGTTTCATATCTATGAAATCCAGAACGAAAGCCTGGTCCTTAATCGCGATCATTCTCGTAAGCTGTATCGTGATGGCCTATGTGGATGCTGTCATAAGGCCGAATTATGCGGTCAAATCGGTCATCAAAATGCTGCTGTTCCTTACGCTGCCGATCGGCTATGCGCTGATGGGCGGAGGGGTTCCGTTTCGGAAGCTGTTCAACTTCGAGAAAAAAGGTCTGCTGGCCTCGCTCCTGCTCGGAGCCGGCGTATTTGCATTCATCCTTGCCAGTTATGCTCTCATCGGGCCGCTCTTTGATTTTTCACGGGTGACCGGAGCCCTTCAGCAGCATATCGGCGTCAACGCCGGCAACTTCGTGTTCGTCGCGATTTACATATCGTTTGTGAACTCGCTGCTGGAGGAATTCTTCTTCCGGGGCTTTGCCTTCTTCACCTTGAAGGATCAAGTCGGCCGCACATTCGCTTATCTGTTCAGTGCGGGAGCATTTGCCGTCTATCATATTGCGATGATGACCAGCTGGTTTACGCTGCCGCTGTTCCTGCTCCTGATCGCGAGCCTGTTCATCGCGGGCCTGCTGTTTAACTGGCTGAACGAGCGAAACGGCAACATTTACGCTTCCTGGATGGTTCATTTGTGTGCGAATCTCGCTATTAATACAATTGGATTTATATTGTTTGACATCATATAGAGACAGGTCTAGAGACAGGCCGAAGACACAGCTGGTCAAGATTGCTCTTGGCCGGCTTTTTTGGCATTGACCTTCACATGATGTGATGGTTTACAATGCGAATACATCGAAACGAAAAAGGAGCTGCTGCATGTGCATATCAGCGAATTATCGGATAAAACCGGGGTGAGTCTCCGATCGCTTCGTTATTATGAGGAAAAGGAGCTGCTGCGCCCTGATCGATCGGCCAATGGCTACCGTCAATATGCGGAATCCGATATCGAGCGGGTCCGCCTGATTCAAATGTATTTCGGCTTAGGCTTAACGGTAAAGGAGATTGTGAGCTTTTTTGAATGCGCCTTTGACGACAGCCCCAAACAGGAGTGCCTGCCGAGCGCTATCGAAGTGGGCAGAAAGAAGCTGGATGAAATCACGCGCCGGATGGAGCAGCTGCAGCAGGCAAAGACTCATTTGGAGCAGAGCATTGCGAGATGGGAACGCATTTTACGTAAAGGAGATGGGAGCCGTGAGTAGAAACTTTGATCCGTCCAGGGATCGGGTAGCCGTCGTTACCGGAGGGAATCGGGGCATTGGCAAGGAAATCGCCCGCCAGCTGGGGGCCCAAGGAATCGTTGTTATCATGACATCGCGGGATGAGGAGAAAGGGCGCCAGGCAGTGCAAGACCTGCATGCAGAGGGGCACCGGGCGGCACTGCATGTGCTGGATATCGATCAAGCGGATGAGGCAGAACGGCTGATGGCGTTTGTTCGGACGGAATATGGACGGCTGGATGTGCTTGTGAACAATGCGGGGGTCATTTTGGATCAAGGAATCTCGATCCTGGATGTCGAAGAACGTCTGATACGGGCTACTTTCGAAACGAACTTCTTCGGCGCGCTGCGGTTGACCCAGGCTGCAATTCCTTTGATGAAGCAGCATGACTATGGTCGAATCGTCAACATATCTTCAGGCCTCGGTGCATTCGAAATCATGGACGGCAGCTTGGATCCGGGCTTCAAGCTAGGAGGAGTATCGTCCGCCTACCGGATGTCCAAGACGATGCTGAATGCGATGACCTGTCTTGTTTCCCAAGAGGTGGCAGGTACCGGAATCAAGGTAAATGCGGTATGCCCGGGACGGGTTCGGACTGATATGGGAGGAGCGGATGCCCCGCTCTCCGTCGCGGAGGGTGCGGATACGGCCGTATGGCTCGCTACCCTTGATGATGCCGGCCCAAGCGGAGGATACTTTCGAGAGCGGAGAAGGATTGCCTGGTGAACCACTATAAAGCAATTGGAGGGTATCGCATTGAATGATAGGGGAGATTACGGTAAGTATGCCGTTCCTGAGACGATTAAGGAGCTGCTGAAGTTTGAAGAGGAACTGAAAGACAACGGCTTGTCACTGGATTTTCATTTGGGGCTGATTATGGAAGGCCGTCGTTTCAGATATATCTCAACGCCGCCGGATGTCATTCCATTTGCCTCAGCGGGCGTTGACGGCATTCACTATGGGTTTCTAACGGACTTCGGGACGGTATCCGATTTGGAGCAGGCCTATATTGTTTGCGTATCCCCGATGGATATTGGTGATGAAGTATGGCTAGTTGCCCCAAGCATCCGTGACTTTTTACGTGTGGTATATACAGACAACATCATCCTGTACAACCATTTTCGGGCTGCGGATGATTTACGCGAGCATATGCAGCAGCGGGAGACCGAATACGACAGTGAGGAGAGATTGCAGGCTAAGCGGATGCTGCGGGAGCGATTTGCGATAGAGCCGATCCCCGACATGCCCCGGTATATTGCGGAGCTGAGTCGAAAGCGGGCGGAGGAGATTGCCTTATCGACCAAATCCCCCTTGGGAGTTGTGCGATGGTCTCCGGATGATTCCGTGGAGGGAGTCCGGCTGCTACCGGATGAAACTACGGATTTGGAATCGGTTCGCCTTTTTTTTCTGAAAGCACCGAGGCTGCCGAAACTGGCGTTTATCCGTGACGCTCAAACCTCTCAGCTGCTGTACGATGACCCGGAGATACGGAAACTGGTGACAAATGAGCTTATCGATATGGGGCTGGAAGAGGAGGCTGTTCAGCTCAACATTCCCTTTGAGGAAGTGGAGTCATATAGTGAACAGATGGCGCCGCAGTACGGGGAGAGTACCCTTTTGAACTTAACGTGGATTGATGAAGAAACTTTTGAATGAGATTCATAGAAAAAAACCTCCAAATTAAAAGACTTATTCTTTGTCTGCTGATGTATAATATTCGGTATTAGGAGGTGCCGAGTATGAGTGAAGCTAACATTTTTGGTCATCAAGCGTTGTTTGAGCATGTATACAAGAGTGCTCCGATTGGCATTGCCCTAGTTACGATCGAAGGAAATTGGATCAGTGTTAACCCGGCAGCATGCAAAATGTTCGGATTTACCGAGAAAGAATTGATGCAGCAGCCGGCTACGGATTATATATATTCCGATAACGTCGATAGTCCGGAGAAGCTGGTTCAGTCCTTAAGCGAGAAGGTCCCGACGGTCGCCTTGGAAAAACAATTTATGCATAAAGACGGCAGACGGATTTGGACTTCTGTTCACGTATCCCTCGTGCGCGATGAGAAGGACAAGACCCCGCTGTTTTTTATTTCGCAAATGGTCGATATTACCGACAGCAAGGTGGCCGAACAGAAGCTTCAGGAAAGTATCGAACGATATACCTCATTAAAAAAATATAATCACGACGCCATCATTTCCTTTAATCTCCAAGGGGAAATTATGAACGGGAATCAGATGGCCGAGCAGCTTACGGGATATACGATTCCCGAATTGGCCGGAAAGCGTATATCTCTTCTGATGGGAGAACACAACTTGAGACGGGTGCTCTCCGATTCAGCCGACTATACCTCCGCCGAGAAATCGATCAACGGGATCAGGCACAAGGACGGGCATATGGTCGAGGTGCTCGCCACCTTGGCGCCGATCGTTATTCATAACAAGAATGTCGGTTTCTACATTATCGCGAAGGACATGACCGAGCAGAAGAAGCTTATCATCGAGAAGGAGGCTGCCGAGAAAACCAACAAGGCCAAGAGTGAGTTCCTGGCCATGATGAGCCATGAAATCAGAACCCCGATGAATGGCGTAATCGGCATGACGGATTTGATATTGGATACCGATCTGGATGAGGAGCAGCGGGAATATGTCCAGATCATCAAGAAGAGCGGCACCACACTGCTGAATATTATTAACGATATTCTGGACTTCTCTAAGATCGAGTCCGGCCGAACCGAGCTGTCCGAAGAAACCTTCAGTCTTCGAAACACGCTGTCGGAAACCATGAACCTGATGCTCCCGAAGGCGCTTGAGAAAAATATTGAGGTGACCACCTCGGTAGCTCCCGATGTTCAGGATCAAGTGTACGGTGACATGACAAAGCTGCGGCAGGTGCTGATGAATCTGCTTAGCAATGCCGTGAAATTTACGCCGACCGGCTCTGTCTCCGTCTCGGTGTCATGTATTCAGAGCATCCATGGATCGGGGCTGATCCAATTCTCCGTAACCGATACGGGGATTGGGGTACCAAGCGAGAAGGTCCCCCAATTGTTCGAGCCGTTCTATCAGGTGGATCATTACATGACCCGCCAAGTGGAAGGTACCGGTCTCGGTCTGGCGATCTGCAAGAAGCTTGTGGAGCTGATGGGCGGCGAAATCTGGTATGAACCGAATCCGAAGCAGACCGGATCCGTCTTTACGTTTACCGTTCAATTGAAGTACCCTTTGGTTGCGGTGAATGAAGGAGAGGAGAATCCGGTTCAGGAGCTCGATGATGCTGACGGCAATGCCTTCAAAATTTTGATTGTGGAAGACAATGAAGTGAATCAGCTGGTGCTAAAGAAAATCATTGAGAAGCTCGGTTATTCATCGGAGACTGTCCCCAATGGGCTGGAAGCGGTTGAGGCCTATAAGAAGTATCCGTATGATTTGATATTCATGGATATTCAGATGCCGTTCATGGACGGGATGGAAGCTGCCAGAATCATTAAGCAGAGCGCTCCTGCGGATAAGCGCCCTTATGTTGTCGCTGTCACGGCTCACGCAATCAAGGGCGATCGCGAGAAGTATTTGGCGATGGGCATGGATGAATATGTGAGCAAGCCTGTCAGTATGCAGGCGGTATCGGATGTTATCGATATTTTCCGTAGTACCCGAGTGAACAGTTCCACGGACGGCTCGACGGCTTAACCGATGCAACGAGCCTTTTGGCTATGCGGATAAAACGTCCGGTATTTTGGTGAGCTTGCAAATCATTAAAGGAGCTGTCTCCTGCGGTTTTTCAACCGCGGGGGACAGCTCCTTTTTGCTTACGATATTAATGGCATAAGCCTCATGTGGATGCTTAAGGTGTTGCAGTTGTTTTCTTAATAACAAAGGCTTTGGATGGTGCCGACAATGCCGGAGCCTGGGTAGCCGTAGCCGAGAGCGGCTTCTTCGTGTCCTTTGCTGCGGACAGAACGAATACAACGTATTCGGTGTCCGGCTTGATGGCTTCTCCCTTGGCATCTTTGAGATCATCGATCTTGGTTGTCAATTCTTCAGCAATGTCTTTGCCGGTTACGGCAATGCTTCCGGAGACGTGATTCTTCGCATCGGCAACTTTGAATTTACTCACTTCGCTTTTGGATACGATGAAGACGCGGTACTCACCAATATTGCGCTCATCCGCTGCCTTCTTAAAGCTCACCTTCACTTTATCTCCCGTGCCATTCAGCTCGGCCTTTACATCGGTCACCTGAGTCGGGGAGGGAATCGTAAAGGGCTGTGAAGATGACGACAGCTTATTCTTGGTCGAGACGGTTCCGTCAGCCACAACAAGGATATAGACTCTGTAAGAGCTGCCGGCTTTGATTGGGTTGCCGTCGACATCCTTCGTTTCAGCTGGCAAAAGGCTGTCGTACTGTCCTTGCGGCGGCGCGACTGGTGTGTAGTTTCCTTGTTTAACCAGGCTGGCTTCAGCTTCCCCAAACGCTTTCGCATCAGGTACGACCATGATCCGGTATTCACTTATAGTGCCCGCGTTATCTGCAGGAGTAAACCGCACTTTGATATCGCTGGCGTTGCCGTTGTTGCCCTCAATTCCTGCGTACACATCGGAAGGAACGGCGACTTGAGTCCCCTCAAGCACGATCGGACCGTATGGCTGGGACAGTGCATTGGTGCTTCCACCATCGTTACTAACGGATAAGACGAACACATGGTAAGGCACCTTGTTGCGGATGTCTTTGCCGTTTACGTCCTTCGTCCCTGGTCTTAAAGTGTTATCAAAAGAATTACCTACAGGCACGAAATCGTATCGATCTTGATTTTGTACCGCGTTAGCTTGCTCTAATTTGAAATTTTGGGCATCCCCAGCCTCAACGATCATGATGCGATATCCGTAAATATTGGTTTCGTTGGTTGCTTTGTCGAATTTGACCTTGATGTCGCTGGCGTCGCCTTTATTCCCAACATCCTCAACGGATCTGATGGTTGCCGTGCCGACCTGCGTTTTGCCCTGAAGCTTGATCTCGTTCGATCTTGGGGAAATGGCGTTGACGCCATAAGTGCCGACTGACAGCACGTATACGCGGTAGCCCGTGCCGTTCTTAATCAATTCTCCATCTGTATCTCGAGCGTTCGAATCCAGTCGGACGGAATAACCCGAATTTTTGTTCACTCTTGTAAAGTATCCATTATTCGTAGCATCGTTTACTGACAGTGACTTGGAAGACTTCACGACAAATACTCTGTAATGGTCGATGTAATACTCGTCGGAAGGACGACTGAACGAAACTCTCAGGTCGCTGCCGTTGCCATTGTCGCCGATGTCTTCCACTACAGGCGTCGAAACCGGACTGACACTTTGATTGTTACCGCTGAGCGTAATCGCCGATGAAGCAGAGGACAGGGCGTGATTGCTGCCCGAATATGCGTAGGACATAACATATACGCGGTAGCTTACGCCATTGCGAATCAATGCGCCGTCAGCATCGCGGCTGTCGGATGACAGATTGAGCCTGTAATTGTTGTAGCCGATTTTGTTTACTTGCGTGTAATAAGAGTTGTTTTCCGCTCTGCTTAAATCAAAATAGTTATAATCCGAGGATTTTACGACAAACACCCGGTAATGGCTAATATTGCTTTCGTCCGAAGCCCGGTTAAATGAAATTTCCAGATCCCGGCCGTTTCCGTAATTGCCTACATCACTGACGTACAGGCTGGAGATCGTTCCTACACGATAGCTGTTGTTCGTCAGGATGATGGAACTCGAAGCGGAAGAAAGAACATTGTTGTTCTGGCTTTGATTGTCGAGGGCCATCACGAATACCCGGTAATATACGCCGTTACGAATCAAGGCGCCATCCACGTCCCGAGCTCCCGAACCGAGCGTGAGAGTATTATTGCTTGATTTGCTGACATTCGTGTAGTAGGAGTTTGAATTGATGGCATTCGCCCGGCTTACGCTGAAGTTATGATAGTCGCTCTCCTTGACCACGAAGATCCGGTAGCCGCTGATGGAAGACTCATTGGATACCCGGTTGAAGCTGACGCGAAGGTCGCGCCCGTCGCCGTAATCGCTCACGTCGGTCACCTGCGAGATGCTTGGAACCGTCGTCGTGCCTGTGCTGAGCGTAATCGAAGACGAACCGGAAGACAGCTTGCTTGCGATTGCGCTCTCGTTGCTGCTGACGGACAGAACAAATACCGTATAAGCGACGCCGCTGCGGATATATTCGCCCGACGTGTCTCTTGACGTGGAGCTGAAGCCCGTTGTCAGGGTCGTATTGCTTGAACTGGATTTATTGACGGTTGTGTAGTTCGTGCTAGCTACCGCCTTCGCTGCTGCCAGGTCGAATTTCGCTGCGTCTTTGGATTTCACGACAAACACCTGGTAATTCGAAATGTTGCTTTCACTCTGAGCGCGGGTAAAGCTAACCGACAGATCGCGGCCATCGCCGTAATTGCTGACGTCGCTGGCCTTCACATTCGTCGCCGCAGCGACTGCATTCGAATTCGTCAGCGTCAGTGACGGGGAAGCAGGGGACAACGCATAGTTGCCGCTAGTATTCCCTACGGTCAGCACATACGCCTTATACGGCTGATTATTTCGGATCAAATCTCCATTCGTATCCGTCGTACTGGCTGAGAAGGTTCGGGTGAGATCCGAGCCGGTCGGAAGCACTGACGTATAGGCCGTCGAAGGCAGGCGCTGTGCTTCGGCAAGGCTGAGTGACTGGGATTGCTTCACGATAAACACGCGATAATGCGAAACCTGCGACTCCGTAGAGGATTTGGAGAAGCTGACCGACAGATCGCGTCCGTCTCCGGCGTTGCCGATATCCCGGAGGGTTACGTGGTTAACTCCCGTAAATCCGATATCCGGTTCCGAAGACGTGGTAATGGTAACCGTTTTGGTTCTGGAGTTCCAGCCGATCTTCTCGCCGAGCGATTCACTGACGAAGCGGACCGGAACCATCGTGTTTCCCTTCAGGTTTTTCGCCGGAACGTCTAAAGATACGGTCTTGCCATTAATCGTTGCCGTTTTGGAGTTGATCTTCAGCACGATGGTGGTGCCGTCTTTCACGGCCGTGACCGTTTTCGTCTTCTGATTCCATTTCACGGATGCATCCAGCGCTTCGAAGATCACCCGCATCGGCAGCATGACCCGTCCTTGAATCATGACCGGCGCTTGCGGTGTTTTCAAGCGGACGCCGTCGATCACGACGCTGATATTAACTGCCGCCTGTGCCTGTGACTGGAATAGGAATGGAACAATGAGTATAGCTGCTAGCAAGGCAGTCCATATTCTTTTCACACACTCAACCTCCTGAATTCAATCTTGTTATTATTTTCCTCTACAATATGACGCATTCGCCCGGAATAAAGTTTCATGGTTAACGTCGACAGCGTAAATATTTTTTTGCACCTGGCAGCGCTCAGAGGGGGAAAACCCTTGTATCGTAAGGCATCCCCCTTGGCTTAAGCATGGTCAGCAGGCCGTCTGTTGCTTCCTCCACCGTGTATCATTTCGCCCGCGGCTCGTCCAGACCGTTTATAGACTCCCGGAATAACCGGATCCGAATGACCGTGCCTTCCGCGTCTGGATCCAGCCATATCCTCCCGCCGTGCCGCTCAACCACGCTCTTCGCGATGGATAATCCGAGTCCGCTGCCTCCGTCGCTTTTCCGGGCACGGTCTCCGCGAACGAACGGCTCGAACACCGAGTGTCTCACGTTCTCGGAAATTCCCGGACCATTGTCGCCTACGGTCAGCAGCGCGCCGTCAGGCATCGCCTCGAGCTCCAGCCAGACGCTCGCGCCTGGCGGGTTGTATTTCAGAGCATTCGCCAATATATTCGAGAGCGCCCGGCGCATGAGATCATCCTGATAGGACAGTTTGACCGGCTTATCGGCAATGCGGATGTCGAAGCCGATTCCCTTCCGCTCGAACGAATCGTACAGATCGGCGGCCGTCGTGCGGCACAGCTCGGCAAAATCCCCTGGCTGAGGCTCAAAAGGCATATCCGCGCTCTCCAGCTTCGTCAGTTCAAACAGGTCGTTCACGAGGGAGGCGATCAGTTTCGACTTGGCATGAATCCGGCCGGCATATTTCCGGCGCTGCTCCGGATCCTCTTCCATGCCGAGTTGCAGCACCTCCGCATATCCCTGGATCGTGGATATCGGCGTTTTCAAGTCATGCGAAATGTCCATCATCAGCCGCATCCGTTCTTGTTCCAGCTTTCGCTTATCCGACTCCGCCTGCTCAAGCCTGTCCGCCATCCGGTTGAAATGATGCCGAAGCTGCATCAGCTCCTTGCTGGCGTTATAACGGAGCCGCTCCCCGCCCCCTCCTTCGGCGATCCGTTCAAGACCCCGGGACACGTCCGCTAACGGATTCGTAAACTTCCGCGCGGTCAACCGTCCGTACAGCCATAAACTAAACAGAAATGCAGCGGCGAACCACAGCAGGCCGCGCAGCAATATTCCCGTAAACGCATCGGTGATGTCCGCGGTCGTCTTCACCAGGCGGCTTTCCTTCTTGACCGCCCCGTCCGGTATCGTTACAAGCAGCCGATATTCTTCGCCCGATGATTGGAAAGGGGCGAGGGAATGGTAGTCCGACCGGTTTCCTTCGTAGAACAAGGCGTAGAGTTCTTCCTCCGAATAGGAGGTTTGGGCTTCCCCGGCCCCTTTGCCCCTCGCAAAAACGACATTCAAGCGCTGATCCAGCACCTGGATGTACCCTCCGAAAGACTCCACGGTCTCGTAAGGGATGCTCTCCCAATCCTCCCGGACCAGACGGTCCGCTTCCACCATGGGCAGCGTTCGGTTTACATAGGCGTCGCGGGCATCATACATGCCGTCATACACCAGAAATCCGATAATCCCGAGGATGACGGAGAACAGCGCATAATTGATCATCAGGCTCGCATGTACGCTTCGGCGTTTCGTCATCATAGAGCATCCTCTGCGCTCAGCTTATAGCCGAGCCCTTTAACCGTGATCAAAAACTGCGGCTCCCGCGGATCGTCCTCCAGCTTATCCCTCAGCCTGCTGATCTGGACCATGACCGTATTGCTGTCTTCCAGATACGGCTCGTTCCATACGCTCTCATATATTTGACGCTTCGTGAATATCCGGCCCGGCGCCTCCATCAACAGCTTGAGCAGCTTGTACTCCAGCGGCCCGAGCGTAATCGTCACGCCTCGTTTGTACAACACGCAGGCTTCATGGTCCAGAACCAGCGGTCCGTTCAGGGTCCGAAGCGGTTCAGCCGCCCGAAGCGGCTCCGCCCCCTTAAGATCGT
Organism: Paenibacillus lactis; assembly: GCF_017873605.1. Taxonomy (GTDB): domain Bacteria; phylum Bacillota; class Bacilli; order Paenibacillales; family Paenibacillaceae; genus Paenibacillus_AQ; species Paenibacillus_AQ lactis. The sequence continues at coordinate 225,490 of NZ_JAGGKI010000010.1, read as the reverse complement.
AAAACCGCCTTAGCTGCGCCTTGATTCTCGCCACGACTTCGATCGGGCTGAACGGCTTGGAGATGAAATCGTCCGCCCCGAGCCCAAGCCCGGTAACTTTATCGACATCTCCGCTCCTGGCCGACAAAATAATGACGGGCAGCCTGAGCTTCTCGCGGATGCGCGCGATCAACTGATAACCGTCCAGCTCCGGCATCATGATGTCGATCACTGCAAGGTCGATCCGCTCTCGCTGCAGCAGATTCCACGCTTCCCGGCCGCTGGATGCTTCCAGTACGCGATAGTGCTCGCGCTCAAGGAACAGCCGCAGCAGCTCGGTGATGTCCGCTTCGTCATCGGCGATTAAGATTGTACGTTCTTCGCTTGGTTTCGCATAAGGTTCCACTTGGTTTCTTCCTTTCAATCATCGACGGCCTGGCCGCTTGCTCTATATAGAACTATACACCGTAACGATCGGTTCAGGCATCGGCTTGGAGGAAATGTAAGGATAATGTAAGGTTCCCGACAGTCAGGCTACAGGCCGGAATGATACGCTGAGGACATGACAACGATTGGAGGATGTTTATGCGTACACTCGAAACGGCACTGTGGATCACGAATCTCGCTATCGTCATCGGATGCGTCATGCTATCGCGAAAACGCCGCCGCCCGGTTAGCTTCTGCTCCTGGGCGGCGGCCTTGAGCGCAGCATTAAGCATCGCGCAAATATTCACGGAAGGATACCGCTGGCAGATGCTGCCGGTTTATGCCGCCAGCCTGGCTGCAGGGGGAATGGCGTTGTATCATGCCGGGACTTCGCGCAAGAAGACAAGGAACGCCGCCTCGGACATGAGCGATAATCCGCGCCCACGGCTTCGCGGATTCAAGCGTTTGATGATCGCTTTGGTATTATGCCTGTATGCCATCCTGTCGGCTGCCCTGCCGTCGCTTCTGCCGGTGTTCACGTTTGCCGAACCGCAAGGAACGTACAAGGTCGGAACAACGACATTGATGCTGGAGGATAAACGAAGGGAAGAGCCGGCTACGGAGGATCGGGCGGATCGGCGCAGGCTCATGATTCAAATCTGGTATCCGGCGGAAGCCGGCACAGGCAGCGGCAAGGCGCCATACATCGAGCATCTGCCGATTGTTCTGGAAGGCCTGCGCCAGTCGATTTCAATGCCTCCGTTCCTGCTGAGCCAGCTAAAGTATGTGCAGCCTTATGCCATGCAGGATGCGGAAGTATCCCGGGATCAGGAGCGATATCCCGTGCTGCTCTTCTCTCACGGGCTTTCCGGCTTTCGGAACCAGAACACGTTTCAGGTAACGGAGCTTGCCAGCCGGGGATATATCGTGGTCGGCATCGACCATGCCTATGACGCCGCCGCCGTCGTGTTCCCGGACCGGACCGCCATGCTCAAGCTTGGCAATTTATCGGGCTTTGATGCCTACGAGGAGAAGAGCCGGCTCTGGGTGGAGGATGCGAAATTTGTCCTGGACGAGCTGGAGCGGATGAGCGGGCCTGCCGCTTCAGGGTTCTTGTCCGGGCGGCTCGACATGGACAAGATCGGCATGTTCGGCCACTCGTTCGGCGGGGCGACCGCGGCGCAAATGCTGCTGGCGGACAGCCGGGTGAAGGCCGCACTGAATATGGACGGAACCCTATACGGACAGCCGGTGCCGGAAGGCGGCTTTGGCAAGCCGTATATGCAGATGAATGCTGAGCTAAGCATCGACCGTGCCGTATTTGAACAATCGCTGGACCGGGCGATGGCGTCTTCCGGCCGCAGCCGGGAGGATTACGAGCAGTTCTGGGCCGAGTCGGTCGAACGCCGAAGCCGCGCGGAGTCGGGTGAAGCGCATACGATCATATTTGCCCATGCGAACCATATGAGCTTTACGGATTTTTACCTGTTCTCCCCGCTGCTTCCGCCCAAGGGTGCGGAGCCAAGGCAGATGCACAGCTCGATCAACGCGCTGTCCGCGGCCTTTTTCGATCAATATGTGAAAGGCGATCCGGGCGCCTCGGTTGAAAAGACCGCGCTCAGCCTGCCGGGACTGATCCGACCGTAAATTTTCAACTCCAGCCAAGCATGGTGACATGCCGGGCTGGAGTTTTTGATAGTAAGAATGAACCCCATTCATCTATAATGGGATTAGGATTTTATTTCCAAATGGAATGTGACAAGGGGGATTGAAATGTCGGAGTATCACGTCCGCATTTTGCAGCTTCGGGAGGATGCCCGTGCCAACGGATACAGCTTGGGCCGCAGCCTGCAAGGACATTCGATTGTGCAAGCGTTCGAAGCGATGACCAAGCCGGAGATTGATACAGACCGGATGCGCGGCATTTACCGCACGTTTGCTCCGGTGCTGCTGGAAGAGCTTGAGGGGCTGGCGGAGGGGCTGAAGCTTCCGTTCGGCAGGGCAGCCGCTTTATTCAGCGGATACGATGTGCCGAAGATTGCTGCGATGGGCTGCTCTGCCCTGATGACCCGCGGGTTTTACGCCAGAAATTATGATTTTGCCCCTGAGTTCTATGACGGACTGTTTACGCTGTCCCAAACAGGCCAAGGCTATGCGACGGCCGGCTACAATTTGCAAGGGATCGGCAGGCATGACGGCGTCAATGAGAAGGGACTCGCCGCCGGCTTGCATTTTGTCAGCTTCGAAGGATACCGGACGGGCGTGTCCCCTTGGATCAGCGTGCGGATGGTTCTCGAGTCCTGCGCGACCGTAGAGGAGGCCGCCGACATGCTGCGGAGCATTCCGCATGTGGCGTGTTACAACTTTTCGATCGGGGATGCGCATGGCAGCATGGCGGTTGCCGAAGCAAGCCCGGATCAAGTGCTCATCCGTACCGGCGAGGAGGCGATGGCTTGCGTGAACCATTATGAAACGCTAACGGGCCGTAACCGCCCGTCCATTGAGCATTCCCTTCGCCGGAAACGCTACCTTGAAAGTTTGGATCCGGAGCGGTTAACTGCCGCGGAAGCCTTCGACATATTTAAGAACCGGCAATCCCCGCTATTCTTCACGGATTACGACCAGCTCTTCGGAACGCTTCACACCTTCGCGTATTCGTATGAGGACTGCGTCGTATTAACTTCCCTGGCGCAAGGCCGTCCGCTCGAGTTTTCCTTCCGGGAATGGGTTCAGGGTAAAGATATCGAGGCTCGGGAGCTTACGGGGCGTATCGACGGTCAAAAGGAATAAAGCGATGCGAGAGAGGTCAAGCTCATGGATCCTTACTTTACGGTATTGTCAGGCAGTGACCCGGATAAGGGGACCAGTGAGCATCGTCACCGGGATGAAGGCCTGCTACGGCCGCATACGCGATGGTGGAGGGACGGTGGATCGTTCAATCGGTCAGCTATACGGAACGGGCCCCGTCGGCATTAGTCTCGAAACTGACGCCGGAGGATAGAGCGGCTTTCATGGAACCATGAAGGGAAGCGGGAACCATGCGGTAACCGGCGGTTATCATAGTGAAATTAAAGCGCTTCTTTTCTATAAAGAGAAGAGCGCTTTTTTTCGTTGTTCGTCTCATGATTTGACTGCTGGCTCCTGTCGCCAAAGAAATGAATGCCATATTTTTTCGTTCAGCGGGCTAGTTCCGGGTGAAATTATATTATAATGTACATATTCGAGCTCTGATACGAAACAAAATTTGCGACTACAGGAAGACCCTGGTGGGAACATCATCATGAATCGAACATCCCGGTCTTCGGCTTCGGAGGAATTGCTTATGGGAATGGTCTTCTCGATTTTGAAAAAATACCGCGTTGCCGCGATTGCCGCACTCGTCATGATGCTGATCGAGCTTACCGTGGAGCTGATTCAGCCGCTGCTCATCTCCAAAATTATCGACGACGGCATCCAGAAAGGAGATCTCCCGGTCGTATGGATGTGGGGAGGCGTCCTGCTGGGCAGTGCTGGCATCGCTTTCATTGCCGGCATTGCGAGCTCCTTCTTTGCCGCGCATACGAGCCAGGGGCTGGGCTATGATCTTCGGGACAAGCTGTATGACAAGGTTCAATCCTTCTCCTATTCGTTGTTTAACCGGTTCGCCACCTCCTCGCTTATAACGAGGCTGACGGGAGACGTGACCCAAATCCAGGAGACCGTGTTCATGGCGCTGCGGTTCATGAGCCGCGTGCCGCTGCTGGTGACGGGAAGCATTATCATGGCGCTGGTCGTCAATGTAAAGCTGGGCGTGCTGCTGGTGCTAACGGTTCCGGCATTGTTCATCTTTATCGCCTGGATGATGAGACGGGCAGCCGATGCGTTCCGTACCGTACAGCAGAAGCTGGACGCCGTCAACGGCGTCATCCAGGAGAATCTGACCGGCATCCGCCTGATTCGCGTGTTCGTTCGCATGGGGCACGAGATTCAACGCTTTGCCCGGACGTCGGACGAGCTGATGAGCACGACCGTGTCGACGCTGCGGCTTACGGAGATCACGATGCCCTTCATCCTGCTCGTGATGAACGCCGGAATTATGGCCGTGCTGTGGTTCGGACGCAGCGATATCGCGGCGGGAAGCGCAAGCGTCGGCGAAGTGGTTGCCGTCATCAACTACTCTCTTCGCTGCATCGGAGCGATGTCGGCGCTGTCCTGGATCGTGGTCGCGTTCTCCCGCGGACGCGCCTCCGCGCAGCGGGCGCAGGAGGTTCTGCAGACGGAAGACCGGGAAGCCGATCAGGAGAACGGCCAACGATCCGCAATGAAGCGGATCGAAGGGGCCGTCGAGTTTGAGCAAGTCAGCTTCAGCTATCCCGGGAGCGATATCGATGTGCTGACGGATATATCCTTCCGGGCCCGGGCAGGTGAGCGCATTGCGATCATGGGGGCGACCGGCTCCGGTAAATCCTCTCTCGTTCAGCTCATTCCGAGGCTGTATGAGCCGGATCAGGGCACGGTTAAGGTGGACGGCATGGATGTCGGCTCGATCTTGGCCGATCATCTTCGCGGCAGCATCGGTTATGTTCCGCAGGAGGTTCTGCTGTTCTCGGGCACGGTGCGGGAGAATATCGCCTGGGGCCGTGAAGACGCCACGCTGGAGGAGATTCAGGAGGCTGCGAGGCGCGCGCAAATTCACGATACGATCGAACGGCTGCCGAGCGGATATGACACGATGCTCGGTCAGCGCGGGGTCAATCTGTCGGGCGGCCAGAAGCAGCGGCTGTCGATTGCCAGGGCGCTTGTCCGCAAGCCGGCAATTCTCATCCTGGACGATAGCACGAGCGCGCTGGATGTGCGTACCGAAGCGGCGCTGCTGGATGCGCTGAAGGATCTATCCTGCACGACGTTTATCATTACGCAGAAGATCAGCTCCACGACTTCGGCCGATCTCATTCTGCTGCTCGACGATGGGCGTCTCATCGGAAAAGGGAACCATGAAACCTTGATGGAAAGCTCTCCGCTGTATCGCCGTATCTATGAGTCCCAATATGGAGAGGAGGCCGGGAAGCATGCTCAAGGCATTCATTGAACCGTTCCGCCATCCGAGACCTGAGCTGGATTTGGGGAAAGGAACGGATGGCGCGTCAGGCCGCAAACCGAAGGCAAAGGCCAAAAACATGTCAGGCACGCTGGCCAGAATCTGGTCCTATCTTGCCCGGCGCAAGGGCAAGCTGGCTTTGGTGCTGCTGATGGTCATGCTAAGCTCGGGACTGTCCCTCCTGGGCCCTTATCTGCTTGGGATCGGCGTGGATGAGTTCTTGGTCAGTCTGAAAGGGCCGGACGAGGCCCCCTACGATTCGGGCTGGATTTACTTCCTGATCGGCTTGGCAGCCGTCTACATTCTGCAGGCCCTGACGACCTGGCTTCATAACGTCTGGATGATCGGGATCGCCCAGGAGACCGTATACCGGATGCGCATGGAATTGTTCACGCATCTGCACCGGCTGCCGATTCCGTTCTACGGCAAACGGCAGCAGGGCGAAATTATGAGCCGTCTGACCAATGATATCGAGAATGTCAGCTCGACGCTGAACAGCTCGGCCATTCAAATCTTCTCGAGCGTGCTGACGCTGGTCGGAACGCTGACCGTCATGCTGTGGCTCAGTCCGCTGCTGACGCTGCTGACATTCCTGGTCGTTCCGCTCATGGTGCTGGGGATGCGCTGGATCACCCGGCGGACGGGGCCGCTGTTCAAGGAGCGCCAGCGCAATCTCGGCGATCTGAACGGCTATATCGAGGAAACGCTGTCCGGCCAGCGGGTGATCAAAGCGTTCTCCCAGGAAGAGCGGGTAATCCGGGGATTTAATGAGCGCAACAAGCGGATTCGTTTGTCCGGCTTCTGGGCGCAGAGCATTTCCGGCTTCATTCCGAAGCTGATGAACGGATTGAACAACCTCAGCTTTGCGATCGTAGCGGGAATCGGCGGCATTATGGCCATCAAGGGCTATATTTCGATCGGCACGATCATTATCTTCGAAAGCTATGCCAGACAGTTCACAAGACCGCTGAACGATTTGGCGAACCAGTGGAATACGCTGCTGTCGGCGATTGCAGGGGCAGAGCGGGTATTCGAAGTGCTGGACGAGGAAGTCGAGGCGAAGGATGAAGGGGCAGCCGTTACGTTAACGCATGTCGACGGGGCCGTAGCCTTCGAGAATGTTTCGTTCTCTTATGAAAAAGGAGGGGACACGCTGGAAGGCATCAGCTTCGAGGCCAAGCCCGGCGAGATGATCGCGCTTGTCGGCCCGACAGGCGCCGGCAAGACAACCCTGATCCAGCTGCTGTCCCGCTTCTATGATCCGGACAGCGGCCGGATTGCGCTGGACGGCCGGGACCTGTCCACCATACGCAGGGAGAGTCTGCGTTCGCAAATGGCCTTCGTGCTCCAGGATTCATTCCTATTCCAGGGAACCATCCGGGAGAATATCCGCTTCGGACGGCTGGATGCGACCGACGAAGAGGTCGAAGAGGCAGCCAAGCTGGCGAATGCGCATTCCTTTATTATGCGGATGAAGGACGGCTATGACAAAATGCTTAAGCCGGACGGAAGCGGAATCAGCCAGGGACAGAAGCAGCTGCTTGCGATCGCGCGTGCGATCTTGGCCAATCCCTCGATGCTGGTGCTGGATGAAGCGACGAGCAGCATTGATACCGTCACGGAGATCAAAATCCAGGAGGGCTTGCAGCGCTTGATGAAGGGGAGAACAAGCTTTGTCATCGCGCACCGTCTTAATACGATCCGCTCGGCAGACCGGATTCTCGTGCTGAAGGACGGGCGCCTGATGGAGCAGGGCACCCATGACGAGCTGCTGAAGCAGGGCGGCTTCTACAGCGAGCTGTATCACAGCCAATTGAAGCGGGCGGCAATGTAAAGGCTCTGCGTGCAGTCTGCGAACGATGCGAATACAGGTTCAAAAAGCACACAGCAACAGCAACAGCAATACCACCGGACGTTAAAGGGCGAAGTACTATATTCGCTCTAAGCATCCGGTGGTATTTTTTTAATGCTTTTTGACGGTTACACTAGTCCTATCCTGCGCAGTCCGTTTGCAATTGAAGGAACAATCCGAGCAGCGTATTTGGTGTGGCCGGCTGCTCCAGCGCTGCCGTTATCCCTTGGATCCTGTCGCCTGAAGCTCCGGAGTACGCCGGGCGTTCCGTCCGAACTGAACGGCGTACAGCAGCAGGATGCCGAGCTGCACAGCCGCCAGAATGACATAGATGTTACTGTAGGTGGAAGCGCCTTGGTCTGTATTGAGCGGATTCCAGGCATGCGTGGCTCCTACATCAACAGCCTTCCCGTAGATCCCCGTGGCGATCGCTCCCGATAGAAAGTTCAGCAGGGAGAACAGTCCCATGCCGACCCCGGTCTGCTCTTTCGGCAAGGACAGTGAGATCGTCTTCGACAGCGAAATTTGCATGAACATTTGTCCGACATTGCCGAGAATCAGAATCAACGCGATCCCAATCGGGGACACCCAGGCGAAGGAGGACAGCAGCACAAATCCGGCGATAAGCAGCGATGAAGCGGCATAGAACAGGTAAGAGGTTCCTTTCGTATCCGCCAGTTTGCCTCCGGTCCGCCCAAGAAATGCCGTAACGACGGCACCCGGTACCATAATGAATCCGATCCAGCCAGGCTCAAGCCGATGAACGTCGGCGAGCAGCTGAGGCGTCAAAAACGGAAGGGCGTAGCCGATGCTCACAATGAATACGCCGAGCGTTAAGCCGACGGAGTAGCCGGCGTTGCGGAACAGGCGGGGCTGGACGAATGGCGCCTTAGCCGCTTTGATGCGAATCATGAATAGAATGAACAGGATGAGGCTGCCTGTGGCATAGATCCAGCCGCCTTGGGTAACGGCCAGCAGCAGCAGGGCAACCGTTCCGGCGAGCAGACCGCCGCCAAGCCAGTCAATCTTGCCGCCCTGCCCCTGCTCATCGCCCAAATATTTACGGTACAACGGGAGCGTAAACAAGATGACTAGCGGGATGAAGAACAGCCAACGCCAATGAAACACGCTTACCATGAGCGCCGATACGATCGGGCCGATGGCGCTGCCGATTGCGAGTCCCGTAGCGGTAATCCCGAGCGCCCGACCGCGGGTCTCCGCCGGAAAGTAACGTACCGGAATAATCATCGCGGTGGCGGGGATGACCGCAGCGCCGGAGGCTTGCAGGATGCGGCCGAGAAGCACCATCCAGTAAGCCTGCGATGCCAAACCGACCATGGAGCCGACGAAGAACAGCAGCAAGCCGAACGTAAGCAGATTTTTCAATTTATACGTATCGGCAAGCTTGCCGTATATGACGGAGCCGATGGCATAGATGAGCATATAAATCGATGACACCCAGCTGACCTGCGCAAAGGATAACTGAAAGTCCTTGCTCATTTCAGGCAGGACGATGTTAAACATCGTTGCGCTCATGGATGAGAGAACCATCGTAAACGCCAAAATGCGTATCAATTGATTAGCATGGGGTCTTTCGGGATCGACGTGCATATCGATTCCCCCTTTCCTTTGATTACGATTTATTTTACAATCGATAGTTAATAAATAAAAATATATGTTAAGTTATGCATTCATATACTAAAGGTTATGGAAAGAGAGGTTGATTCATCATGGAACTGCTTCAGCTTCAATATTTTCAGACCGTGGCCCGGATGGAGCATATGACCAACGCCGCCAAGGAGCTGCGAATCGCCCAGCCTGCCCTGAGTAAGACGATTGCCCGCCTGGAAGAGGATCTGGGCGTTCCGCTCTTCGACCGGCAGAATCGGCAGATTAAGCTTAATTCGTTCGGTAAAGCGTTTCTGAAAAGCGTGGAAACCGCCTTGTCGGCGCTGGAGGAGGGGCGGCGCGAAGTGACGGACCTTGCGGGAATGGAGCGCGGGAGCATTCGCTTGGCGACAACGGCCTTAAACCGGCTTTCGAAGGCGCTGGGCGCGTTCCGTACCGCTTATCCGGAGGTGAACTTTCGAGTCGTCCAAATTCCCCCGAATGCCATGTTGGATATGGTGGGGATGCTGGAGAACGGCGAGGTGGATTTATGCTTTATAGCAGCATCGCTGGAGGAAGCTAAAATCCGGGAAATGCCTGTCCTGCAAGCAGAGGTGTATCTGGCTGTACCTGCAGGACACCGGCTGGAAGGACGCGAGTGCATCTCGCTCCAGGAGCTCTCGGGCGAAGCCTTCATCGAGTACAAGGAGGGACATCCGTTCCGTAAAATGAATGATGAGTTTTGCGAGTCGGCGGGGATCCGCCGAGAGGTCGTCTGCGAAGTGGATGAACCGGCAGCCCTTAACAGCCTGGTGTCAGCCGGGCTGGGGCTCGCATTTGTGCCCGGATGCAAAGGGGATGACAAGCCGCCGTATTCCATGCTGCGCATCGAATCTCCCTCCTGCCACCGAACCTTCTCCATAGCTTGGCTGGAACAGCGGTATTTGTCCAAGGCCGCGCTGCGGTTTCGGCAATTTCTCGTCGACTATTTTAATGAGCTGCAGGAGCCGGTGGAGCAAGAGCGGATGGAGCAAACGCAGGCGTTCCGGCAGCTGCAATAAATGGAGCAGCCCCAGCCGTGCCGGCAGCTGCAATATTTGATTAATCCCAATATAACCAGCGGGGCAGAGGCAGGATTAGGCCCAGGCGCTGAAAAGACGGAGCCGCAATCGGAACGTAAAGCGAAAGATGATTAGGCCTAGAGCGGATGTGGATGATTTCCCGGCTGCTGCGCAAGCCGCAAGATTTGAAGCGGCAGCACAAAATGATAGAGCCCCTTATCTCTTGTTCGGCTGCAAACCGGTAAGAGCGACGGGGGCCTTTTTGTTGTGTTTACATTGTTTGTGAAATGGAAGATTCATAGAGGGAGTCGGCAGCCGGAAGCTGCCATAGGACCTGGCTTAAAGCCGCAGAAGCCGTTAAGAAAAGAGATGCTGTGCGCTTAGGAGCATGGTAAGGATACTGATTCCGATCATGGTAATGCCGGCAAGTTTCATGAGCCAGATTCTGGGTTCGATATCTTCGCCATCTTCCCCGCGTCGTTTGAACCATCGGGATTCGGGGCGAAGCAGCGCAACTACACCAATTGCAATTCCAGCGCCGCCCAGCAAAAGTGAAGTTATAAATGTCTGAATAGGGAATTCATCAAAATAATAGGACAGCCCGATTAGGATAAAAATCACGCCGATAAAGGCAGTGATTACACTGTAGATTTGCGATTTAAATAAATCGCTGTCGTCTTGTTCCACATCTTCCGGAATGCGTGCGAGCATCCTCATCCAATCGGAATCCGGATTGCGGAACGCATACCATCCGAATGCGATTTGCATGATACCAAGCAGTATCAAAAACATAGGATTAGCCCCCTTCACTTACTTATTTATTACGCACCCTCTCCTAACTTGTTCCAAGATATGTAGGGCTAAATCCACTTTCTCTGCAGCGCTTGCATCCTTTACGCTTCTAACCCAAATTAGCGGTTGCCATCTATGGAATGATCTGGTATGATGGTGTCCTTCTCTCATTTTCGCCTTGTCTGAAGTGGACGGGTCCGCCGTCTAATATGCTTATCGGAGGTGCTGCATGCTTTATTTCACTTTGGCTTCCAAAGCCTATGCCCGCAATTTGCAATACCGCGGGGCCCACATGGTGCACAATATCGCAAGCGCGATGTTCGGCTTCATGTACGCGTGCATCTGGATCGGTCTCGGTGCGGATCATGCGCTTGGAGAGTACGGAACGCAAGGGATGGTCGGCTATATCGCCTTTACCCAAGCCGCACTCTGGATCTCCAGCTTCATCACCAATGGCCTCGGCATTCCCCAAGCCGTCAGAACCGGCCATATTTCCCTGGATTTGATGCGTCCCGTCCATTTGTTCAGCCACTTGATGGCCAAGGAATGGGGCCAAATCGCTTATCAATTCATTTACAAATCGATTCCGATCTACGTGGTGTACTATTTCGCATTTTCCTTGGAACTTCCCGGAAAAGCATCGGATCTTCTATTTGTAGCCCTTGCGCTGGCTGGTGCAGCTTATTTATCGATCTGCATCAATTATCTCATCGGCGCATCCGCGTTGTGGACGACGGAATCCTCATGGTTGTATTGGGGCAACCATGCGATGATCAACCTCCTCGCAGGCTTCTTTATTCCTATCGAATGGCTGCCTGGCTGGCTGCAAACGGCAGCTTGGTGGTCTCCGTACCCTTATCTGCTGTATGTTCCGACTCGATTGTATTTAGGTTTTGGCAACGTCTCTTATTTGTGGGGAACGTTATTTTGGTGCGTGCTGCTTACGCTGGCTTGCTTGCTGGCGACCGGCTTCTTGAGGCGCAAGGTGGAGGTGCAGGGAGGATGACCGCAAAATCCTGGCTGTCGCTGTATGCGCTGCTGATACGTACAAGCATCAAAAGCCGCATGCAATACAAATTCAATTTTGTGCTGGCTTCCATCCTGGCCGCATTGATTCAGATCTCCGAATTTCTGATGGTCGCGATCGTGCTCTATAAATTCGGCGCCATTCAGGGGTGGTCGATGCACGAAATCGGCTATCTGTTCGCGGTGATGACCTTATCGAAGACGCTGTACCGGACGTTCGCTGATGAAGTCCACCATCTGGAAAAGTATTTGGTGAACGGCGAGCTGGACCAGCTGCTCACGCGGCCGATGCCGGTGCTGCTTGCGCTGATGCCGCAAAAATTCCGCATCATGCTTGGCGAAGTGCTGCAAGGAGGCTTTCTGCTCTGGTGGTCGCTGAGCGGCATGATGGGGAGCGGGCAGGTGGGATGGAGCGCTGTACCGCAGACGTTATACATCATCCTGACCGGGGCTGTCATCCTGTTCTCGATCGGACTTGCTACCGCGACCTTCGGCTTCTGGACGACCCGAATCACCGAGCTGCAGAATCTGACGGAGGACGCCGCAAGGACCGCAGCCCAATACCCGCTGACGCTGTACCCGAAATGGATGTCGTCCATTCTTCTGATCCTCGTTCCGGTCGGACTCGTGAATTATGTCCCGTCCCTATACATACTTCGCGGCGAGCTGGGATGGTGGGTGCTGCCGGCTTTGGCGGGAGCCGCGCTGCTCTGTCTCGCGCTCAGCTTGAAATTCTGGCAGTTCGGTTTGACCAAATACCAAAGCACGGGCAGTTAAGGAAGGAGGCAAACAGCATGATCGAAGTTCAAGATATTCGCAAGTCATTCAAAACCCCCGTTGTCAAGGAAGGGCGCTTCTCTGGAATCCGGACCCTGTTCTCGAGGGAATACCGGATCAAGGAGGCGGTTCGGGGGATCAGCTTCAAGGTGGACCGGGGCGAGTTCGTCGGATACATCGGACCGAACGGAGCCGGTAAATCAACGACCATCAAGATGCTGTCCGGCATTCTGCACCCCACTTCCGGGGAGGTGATCATCGGGGGGATGAATCCGCATCGGGAGCGGCGAGCCGTCGTCAAGCGCCTGGGCGTGGTGTTCGGCCAGCGGAGTCAGCTGTGGTGGGATCTGCCGGTTCGGGATTCATTTGATATCTTGGCCAAAATGTATGCCGTCGATGAGGCGGACAAAGTGCGGAGACTCGAACAGTTTACGGAGCTGCTCGATCTGCAGGCGTTCTGGGAAACGCCCGTGCGCAAGCTGTCGCTCGGACAGCGCATGCGCGCCGATCTGGCCGCTGCCATGCTGCACGATCCGGATGTGCTTTTCCTAGACGAGCCGACCATCGGCCTCGACGTTAATGCCAAGCGCAATATTCGCCATTTTCTGAAGCTGATCAACGAGAAATTCGGGAAGACGATTCTGCTTACGACCCATGACATGGATGATATCGAGCAGCTGTGCAGCCGGGTGATGGTGATTAACGAAGGAAGGCTGTCTTATGACGGAACGGTTCGCTCGCTTCGCGATTCCATCGGGTTGCCTACCCTCATTACGGTCACCTTCCGGGGACCGTTCCAAATCCCGGAGTCATTTATGGCGACTGGCGATAGCTCGACCCAGGCCCGAATCCGAGTGACCCGCGTTCTGGACCAGAGCGTAACGATCGAGGCGAACCGGCGCGAAATGAATACGCTGGAAATTGTCAAGGAGCTGGGGAAATGGGGGGAGCTGGATGACATCGATATGCAGGATCCGGATTTCGAGGATGTCATTCACAAGGTTTACTAGCTGTCTTTCATATCGCTTTTCATTTTAACCCAATCTTAAACTTGAGGTCGCTTTACTTTTCATAACGGCATGTAGACTGTTAGTTGAACGAAAGGCTGGACTACGATTGCCGGGATGGAGAGTATGATTATACCGCCGATCACCTACGCCTGTTCAAACAACTAATAGAGGTGATAGAGATGATGGAGAAGAATCGTTCACGAGCGAGAATGGCCGGGTACATCGCCGGTATGGCTGCGCTCATGTATGCACTCCCCCATTTTTGGTGGGGATTAGGGATTGGGCTGGCTTTCCCAGGCGACTTCGAGGGGGCGCCGGGTGAATTTTGGAGCGTCTTGATCGGATATTGGGGAATGGGAGTTTTAGCGGTTTTTGGCGCTTTGTTCGCGTTTGCCTTTGCCATGCCATGGGGAGAGAGGCTGCCGAAGCTGCTGCTTCTCATCCCGGCCTGGATCGGTTCAGCAGGTCTAACGCTATGGGGATTCTCATACTTTGTCCTGAAATTTCAGCTTGCGATTGGCCGCGTGCAATCGGCTCCCGCCTTTGCGGTCCAGGATGCAAGCCCGATGGCGGTGTGGGGCTACTTCTGGTATGGACTCTTTCTCGTATGGGGAATATCGCTGGGGACGGCTGCATTGTATACCGCAAAGATCCGCAAGAAGAAGACCGAGCCGTCGCGGGTCACCGGCTGAGGGATCCCGTCGACCGGCCGGATACGACCGGAATCGAAGGTTACAAAATTCTAATGGATGAAAGAGTGGACATTTCCGGAAACATTGTACAATATAATAGATATCATATCGGGGGACCTCCGGGGTCCTCTTTGCATTTTATTGCAAACCGTCATACAGTAGGAGTAAGATCAGAGATTTGAACTTGTATTTACATATATAGAGGGTGAACCGGCATGAAGTTAATGAAGCGGATCTGGCTGCGCATCGGAAACTATTATCGCAAGAAACAGGATTTTGAACAGGCGTTGAAATATATGAGAAAAGGCGAGGGCGGGATTACGAGCTTTAATGATAAGCTCCTCTACGCCGAGCTGCTGCATAACGGTGGCTATTCGGATGAGGCTGTCGACTATTTGGGCCGCGTGATCGAGACCACCGGCAGCCATCGTGCTTATGAACGGCGGGCTCATATTTTGCGTGAGATGGACCGGGAGCTGGAGGCTATCGCGGACCTGGACCAGGCGATTGCATTAAATGCGGACAACTATATGAATTGGTATACCCGCGGGATCGCCTATAAAGACCTTAACCGGTACGAGGAGGCCATCCGTGATCTTAAGGAATCGATCAAGCGGGAAGATCCGAGCACGGTCATTTCCACGTATTATGAGCTTGGGATGACGTATTATGAGAGCCGGAATCCGGCGGAGGCCGCGAACTGCTTCCGTGTCAGCATCAAGGAGCCTTCCCGAGCCATTCCGATGTATTATTACATGCTGTCGGTTTGCCTGGACTTGATGGATGAACTGAAGGAAGCGGTGAGCGTCCTGCAGGAAGGGATCCAGCTAGCAGACCGGTATGAAGCGGAAGCCGACCAGGGTTATGCCCTGTTTGCTTCCAGCACGAATTACAGCTACGGCGCGTTTCTGTCGTTTCAGCGGCAGATGCGGGAAGCGTATTCGTTCCGGAAACATATGGCGGATCTGCACCTGCAGCTTGGGGCCTTCGATCAGGCGCTGGCGTATATATCGGAAGCGATCGAGCGTTACCCGGAAGCCTATGAGCTGTACTTGAAGCGGGCGGATATCCACAAAAAATCCGGCAGCATGCAATCCGCCAAGGCTGATCTGGAGCGTGCGATCGAAGCGGCTCCCGATGATTACCGCGGCTACTTCGAGCTGGCGCGGCTCTATCGCGAGGACGGGCTGGAGGAGCCGGCCTTCGAGCTGATCTCGAAGCTGTATGCCAGAATGCCCGAGTCGCCGCTCGTCTGCTACTGGATGGCGGACAGCTATTACCGGCTCGGACGCAACGAGGAGGCGCTGAAGCTGAACGATAAGCTGCTCCGGCTGGAGCCGGACGATGCGCCGAATTTCGTACAGCGCGCCGATATTCATATGGAGATGCATGATTTGCCCGCTGCCGAGAAGGCGCTGAAGAGCGCGATCGAAATTCAGGATGCCTCCGAGATCAGAAACAAGCTCAGTTATGCGTTGTACCTGCAGGGGCGCAATGAGGAAGCGCTGCTGGAGCTGCAGGAGGCGGTCAAGCTGGACGAGGACTTTTCCACCCATCCGACCTATCTGGCGGCCAGCGGGCATATCTACAAGGAGATGGGCTTGTGGGATCTTGCGATCGATGCTTATTCCAACGCGATACAGGCGGTTCCGGGCAATCCGCGATTCTATGAATTCCGGGCAATCTGCTTCGTGGAGACCGGCCAGCTGGAGCGGGGGCTTGCCGATTGCTCGCAGGGTCTGGAGCTCGATCCGGAGTTCGGTAATCTGTACAGTTTGAGAAGCGGAATCTATTATTCCATGCTGGATTACAGCCGCGCCAAGGAAGATACGATGAAATTTCTGGAGCTTGTGCCGGGGCATCCGGGCGCTTATTTCCGGCTGGGTCAGATTCACTACAAGGACCATGACGAGGATGCCGCCTTGTATGCATTTGATCAGGTGCTCGAAGCCGTCCCGAATCATGCGGACAGCTATCTGTATAAAGCGCATATTTATTACGGCCAATTTGAGACGGAGGAGGCTGTTAACGCCATCGTCAATTGGAGCCTTCACCTGGATAAGGAGATGTCTCCGGGAGACAAGATCCAGGCGATCCAAGGTTTGGAGGGCTTCGAGGAGGATGTCTTGGAGCGGGCGGTTGAACGATTGACGGGGATGTACGGTCACCAGCTGTACTTGTCTTAGTTTCCAGGTAAAAAATGCTTGGCCTAAAAGCACCGCAAGATGGCTCACACTTTATCCGAACTTATGGTATGATTCTAATGTTATTGTTGCAGCTCGTTGCTCGCAGGCTGATCCAGCCGCGCGGGCTTTCTTCATGTGAGGGAGCAAGACAGGCAAGGGGGGATGTATTCTGATCTCGCTGCAGAAGGTGAATAAGAGCTTTGTTGATGGTAATGAACATTATCAAGTGATAAACAATGTATCCCTCGACATCGCTGAGGGAACGATTCATGGAATCATCGGTCCAAGCGGAGCCGGAAAGTCGACGCTGCTGCGTTTGATGAATGTGCTGGAGAGCCCCGATTCGGGCAGCGTGCAGGTGAACGGCCTCGAGCTTACCGCGCTCGGAAGCCGGGCTCTCAGGGAAGCGAGAAGGTCGATCGGCATGATCTTTCAGCATTTTCAGCTGGTCGGCAACCGGACGGCTTATGGAAATGTAGCTTTGCCGCTCGAGCTGGCAAAGACTCCGAGGGCAATCAGGGAGCAGCGCGTACTTGAAGTGATGAGATACGTCGGGCTGGAGGACAAGATGAGGCAGTATCCGGCGCAGCTCAGCGGGGGGCAGAAGCAGCGTGTCGCCATTGCGCGAGCGCTGGCGAATTCCCCTTCCGTTCTGCTCTGTGATGAGCCGACCTCATCGCTTGACCCGAAGACGACATCCGGCATCCTGGATGTGCTGCGGAAAATTAACCGGGAGCTTGGCGTTACCATCGTCATCGTGTCTCATGAGATGGATGCGGTGCACGCGATTTGCGATCGGGTGTCCGTCATGGAGAAGGGGCGGTTAACGAGAACCTACGACGTAAAATCATCGTCCGGGCTCTCTCAAACCGGGCTGGCGGCAGAAGCATCAAGGGAAGCGGAGGAACCGGACCATGGACGCGCCTAGCATTATTCAATATTTGAACGATTACTTCACATATGTGCAGCAGTATGACACGGAAATATGGCGCGCCATCGGCGAAACCTTCGTCATGGTCGGCATTTCGATTGCTGCGGCCGTATTTCTGGGTCTTCCGGTCGGAACAGTGTTATTTCTATGCCGGAAGGGGCAGCTGTACGAAAACCGCCCGTTGTTCTCCGTCATGAACGGCTTGGTCAATATCATCCGTTCCTTCCCCTTCCTGCTGCTGGTGGTCATCATGATCCCGCTCACCCGCCTTATTGTCGGGACATCCATCGGTACGCTGGCGGCTGCCGTTCCGCTGTCGGTTGTCGCCATCGCATCCTACTCGAGACTGGTTGAGCAGTCGCTGCTGGAGGTGCCCAAGGAAGTGCTGGAGGCGGCCTCTTCGATGGGTGCGTCGACGCTGCAGATCATCTTCAAGTTTCTGTATGTCGAAGCCAGATCGGGCCTTACGCTCGGCCTTACGACATCGACCATCAGCTTCATTTCCTACTCGACGGTCATGGGGATCGTCGGCGGCGGCGGGGTCGGCGATTTTGCCATCCGTTACGGGTACCAGCGCTTTGAGACCGAAATCATGGTGTTTACCATCATCATTATGGTGATCTTGGTGCAATCGATTCAATTTGCGGGCAGTCTGGCTGCAAGATTGCTCGACAAACGGAAAGTCTGAGCGTCCGCGGGCATTTGCACTACACATGCAGTTACATTTTACACAAATCACTTATTTTACATGGGGGTAACAAAGACGATGAATAAAAAAATGGCGTTAATGATGCTGGCTCTGATCCTACTTCTTGCCGGCTGCGGACAGAAGCAGAATGGTAAAGAAGATCAAGAGAGCGGACAATCCGGAGCTGGCGAGGAGGTTACCCTAAAGGTAGCTGCGCTTATCCCGCCGATGACGGATGTGCTCGAAATGGCGAAGCCCAAGCTGAAAGAGGAAGGCATCAACCTGGAAATCGTCATCCTGTCCGACAATGTGCAGCCGAACAATGCGCTGGCGAATAAGGAAGTGGATGCGAACTTCTTCCAGCACGTGCCGTACATGGAAGAATACAATGCCAATAACGGCTCGGAGCTCGTACCGGTGGTGCCGATCTATAACGCGGTGTTCGGGGCGTACTCCAAGCGTTACGACAAGATCGAGGACCTTCCCGAAGGTGCGACGATTGCGATTCCGAATGATCCTTCCAACATCGGACGTTCCTTGGTCATGTTCGAGAAGAACGGCTTGATTAAGCTGAAGGAAGGCGTCGGCATTAAAGCGACGCAGGCGGATATTATCGACAATCCGAAAAACTACAAGTTCAAGGAAGTCGATCTGCTCATGCTGGCGCGTACGCTGGACGATGTGGACATGGTTGCGATGACTCCGGCTTATGCCAAGCCGCTTGGCCTGACGCCGAAGAACGATGCGTTGATTACGGAAGGCAAAGATTCCGAGTTCACGATTACGCTGATTGCGCGCAAAGACAATGTCGATTCCGAGCCGATCCAGAAGCTGGCGAAGGCGATGACGAGCCAGGAAGTGAAGAAGTTTTTCGAGGATAACTACTCCGAGATTGCACTGCCTGCATTCTAAATTAAGCTATAGGTATAGCTGAATTTTTACTTGTTCTTTGAAGCCGCTCCGAGAGGGGCGGTTTTTTACGATTAGGAAGTCATTTAAGGTTCAGATTGATGGATCATTTCAAGGGTTGAAAAAAGCTGAATCACGCGTTAGTATTACTTATCAAAATTTTTTGGCTATTGTGGGGGAGCAATCATGAATGACATCCTGACGTTTCTCGTATTGATTATCTTTCTAATCATGTCACCGGGGGTCGATTTCGCATTAATCACGAAACGGACGCTCTCGGACGGCAGGAAAGAGGGGCTAAAAATTGCGCTGGGTATTTCATCCGGCGTGTTGGTTCACACAACAGCAGCCGCACTCGGTCTATCCTTGATCTTAATGAAATCTGCGCTCGCTTTCGAGGTCATTAAATATGTCGGTGCCATCTATTTAATTTACATAGGGGTATCATCCTTGGTCAGCCGGAAGCAGGCGCAAACTCATGCTCAACCTGTCGCATCCAAGCAATCGGCGTTTATGCAAGGGCTAATAACCAACACCTTGAATCCGAAAGTTGCGATTTTTTTCCTGACGTTTCTACCGCAATTCGTATCGCCGGACTACAATTCTAGCATGCAGTTTGCAATGATGGGACTCTGTTATGTCGTGCTTTCCATGGTTTGGTTTACGGCCATCGTTCTTATGTTAAGTTATATTCGACAATGGCTCATGTCCCCGAGAATTCAGAGCCTGATCGATAAAGCCACAGGGGTTGTTTTAATCGGATTCGGACTGAATATGATCTTTAGGGTCCAAAGAACAGGGCAATAAATATTTTAAAGGATAGGTACGCATAGGCCTGTCCTTATTTTCGTTTAGGGAGGTGGAGAGCTGAATGTGAGCTCATTGTTATCTCTGTATTAAGTTTGGCCCCAAATAATATGCAAAAAATTTACGGTCAATTTACAAAAAACTCTTTGACACCAACCGAAAACGGCTGTTATCATGACGTTAGCAGCAGTTCGTGTTTGGGCCAAAGTGCCAAAATAATTCATTGTTTTGGGTACATAGTTTTGGGTACATAGTTTTGGGTACATATATTGTCTTGAATTGCTTTTTTGATCGCGGATTGAGAGAAAGGAGAGTTCCATTATTGCTACTTTAAAGGATATAGCAAACCATGTTGGAGTATCGATCTCCACCGTATCACGAGTCATCAATAACGATACGAGCCGGCACATCAGCCAGGCCACCCGCACCAAAATTGTCGAGGCGGCCAAAGAGCTTGGCTATGCCCTCAACGAATCCGCCCGGCCGTCTCTAAAGAAGAATCATCCTCCGCAGACAACGGGGTATCGCCAGATTGGCTGCATCGTATCCGTTACGCAAAACAAGTATAATCATCCTTATTTCTCGCCGATTTTGCAGGGGATTGAGAAAAAGCTGTCCGAGCTGAACGGCGTGCTCACTTATGTGCTCACGATGGATGAAATCAAGGGTGAAGGGGCGATGAACAAGCTAGCACAGGATGCCCAGCTCGACGGCATGATTATCATCGAGGGAATTGACCCGAATGTGTATGAATTTATCAAACAATCTGTTCCTGCGGTTGTTGGCATCGATATATCCGATTCGACCGTGCCCGTGATTCTTTATGACCGCGTGGCTGCGGCGAAATCGGCCGTACAGCATTTGATCGAACGGGGGCATCGCCGGATCGGCTTTATCGGCGGGGCGGGACTTACAGGGGATCTCGAGCGGGAGAAGCGGTATCGCGGTTACCGTTATGCGATGGAGGAAGCCGGGCTGGATATGGATCCGCGGCTGGTCCTGAACACAGGCTGGGATGTGAATAACAGCTATACCCTTATGTACGAGCTCTTAAGCCTCCCGGACCATGAACGTCCGACCGCCATGTTCGCTGCGAGCGATATGATGGCGATATCCGCGATGCGGGCGGCGGCTGAGCATGGGCTTCAGGTTCCTCAGGATGTCGCCTTCGTGGGCCTGGATAATATCGAGGTCTCGCAGTATACTTCTCCTCCGCTATCCACCGTTCATATTCCCAAGGAGGAAATCGGCATGATGGCCGCCAAGGTGCTGATCGATCAAATCGAAGGCAAGAATCCTTTGCCGTTCAAGCTGTTTGTGCCTTATCAGTTGATGCTGCGGCAGTCTTCGGATTATTTTCGGGAGTAGAAAGAGTGTACACATAAATCATCGAGGTGCTGGTACGGTACCTCCTCTCTTTCTATACCCTTATTGGAAAATCGGATAGGATTTTGGGGCCAAAAATAATTGGCGGAGGAAGAAGGAAATGAATCAAATTCGATTAGGAATTATTGGACTGGGTTGGAGATCGGGGTTTACGAAGTATTGGCATCAGCCAAACGGGAGATCCCTCGTCGTTGTAGGTGCGGATACGGATCCTCTCAGACTAACCAAATTTCAACAAAATATTAACCCCGAGGCGGCGGTTACTCTGGATTACAGGGAGCTGCTGCAGCGGGAAGATATTGATGCGATCGTAATTACAACCCCTGATGACAGCCATGATGAAATCGCGGTTGCAGCGCTGCAGGCCGGAAAGCATGTGTACTGCGAGAAGCCGTTATCCATTACGGTCGAAGGCTGTGACCGGATATTGACTGCTTGGGCCCAATCAGGGAAACATTTCATGATCGGTTTTAATATGCGCTATATGAATATGTACCGCACGATGAAGGAGATTGTCGACAGCGGGGAGATCGGAGAGGTGAAGTCGGTATGGGTTCGACATTTCGTAGGCTTGGGCAGCGATTACTACTATCACAGCTGGCACGGCAGCTCAAGGAATACAACCTCGCTTCTGCTGCAGAAGGCTTCCCACGATATCGACCTGATTCACTGGCTGACCGGGCGATATACGAAGAAAGTAGCCGCTTTCGGCGGGGTGGATTATTTTGGCGGAACGAAGCCGAATGAGCTTACGTGCCCGGAATGCGGCGAAAAAGCGACTTGTCCCGAATACCGTTCGGGCCCGCTTGTGCAATGCGCTTTTCGCGAGGAAATCGACGTGGAGGACAACAGCATGGTGTTAATGGAGCTGGACGGGGGGATCAAAGCCTCGTATATGCAGTGTCATTTCACGCCTGACTATCAGCGGAACTACACCATTATCGGCACCGAGGGCCGCATCGAGAATGATGAGATCGCACAGCGGGTTTACGTCAAAACGCGCAAGTCCCAAACCTGGCGTGATCTATCGGATAAGATTTACGAGATTAAGAAAGCCGAGGGTTCGCATAACGGAGCCGATCCGATCATTTGCGAGGATTTTCTGGATATGATTCTGCAAAATAAGGAGCCCATCGCCGAACCGATCGCAGGCCGCATGAGCGTAGCGGTCGGCGTAGCCGCAACGGAATCGATGAGAAAGGGGGGGCAGTTAGTTTATGTAAAGGAGCCGGAGCCCTGGATGCTTGGACAGAAGAGCAGCCTATCCGGGACTTGATCGACATGCCGATAGAACCACACGCTCCAACGATGCGAAGGAGGGGGATTCTTAGTGAATACAGCACCTGCCAGGCGAACGGAGGCCCGAGAAGCCGTGCCCGCGAAGTGGAGGGCGTTTCGCCGAACATTCCGTAAAAATTGGGAATTATATTTGCTCATTACTCCCGTCGTTCTTTATTTCTTTATCTTTGATTACCTGCCGATGTACGGCATACAAATCGCGTTCAAAAACTTTGTGGCGGCTAAGGGGATATGGGCCAGCGAATGGATCGGGTTTGATCATTTCGAGCGTTTTTTTAACAGCTTTTATTTCGACCGATTGATTCTGAATACGCTCGGGATCAGCTTGTATCAGCTGGCCATCGGATTTCCGATTCCGCTTATCCTGGCACTCTTGCTCAATGAAGTAGGCAACCGGCATTTCAAGCGTTTTGTCCAAACGGTTACATACGCCCCCCATTTCCTATCAACGGTCGTCATGGTAGGACTCATCATCATTTTTCTCTCACCTCAGAACGGCATCATTAACCACCTTATCGCCTTTTTTGGCGGTGAACGCATCTCATTCATGACGGAACCTGAATGGTTCAAATCGATTTATGTATTTTCGGGTGTATGGCAGGGCATGGGATGGAGCTCCATCATTTATCTTGCGGCGCTCGCCGGAATCGACCCGACGCTGCACGAAGCGGCCAAAGTGGATGGAGCGAGCAGGCTCCAGCGGATATGGAAGATCAACCTGCCCGGCATTATGCCAACCGTCGTCATTCTGCTTATTTTAAATGTCGGGCAGATCATGGGCATCGGCTTTGAAAAAATTTATCTGATGCAGAACGATCTGAATATCGAGAGCTCCGAAGTGATCTCCACCTATGTGTATACACAGGGGATTCTGGGAGCCCAGTACAGCTTCTCCGCCGCGGTCGGCTTGTTTAACTCCTTGGTTAATCTGGTGCTGCTCGTGCTTGTGAACCGAATCGCCAAAAAAGTCAATGAAACTAGCTTATGGTAAGGAGGGGATCAGGGTGAAAGAATCCGTCCAGGATCGTATGACACTCATCGTAATTTATATCTTGCTGTCCATTATCCTGCTGCTTGTCCTGTATCCGCTGATTTTTGTCGTCAGCGCCTCGATCAGCGACCCGCTCACCGTATCGAGAGGAGAAATGTGGCTGTTTCCGAAGGATTTGTCCTTTATCGGCTACGAGCTGGTTTTTGCGAATAAGGAAATATGGACCGGCTATGCGAACACGCTGCTGTACACATTGGTGGGCACCGCAATCAATCTGGTTATGACCATATTTGCAGCCTATCCGTTATCGCGCAAAGATTTCGCGGGTCGGAATGTCATCACGGCTTACATCGTATTCACGATGTTTTTCAGCGGCGGCCTCATCCCAACGTATTTGCTCGTAAAAAACCTCGGGATGATCAACACGATGTGGGCGCTGATCATTCCGGGCGCGGTATCGGTGTGGAACATCATCATCATGCGCACCTTCTTCCAGACCTCCATTCCGAATGAGATTCAGGAATCGGCCTCGATCGACGGCTGCTCCAATATGCAGACGCTGTGGAGAATCGTGCTCCCGCTCTCCATGCCGATCATCGCGGTTATGATTTTGTTTTACAGCGTGGGGCACTGGAATTCCTACTTCAACGCACTCATCTATCTGAATGATCGGGATAAATACCCGCTGCAGCTGTTCTTAAGGGAAATCCTGATCAAATCCCAAGTGGACCAGATGGCCGGAAGCATGGATTTATCGGTGCAGAAGCATCTGATGGAGGCCGAGGCGATTAAATACGCCATCGTCATAGTGGCCAATTTACCTGTACTGCTGCTGTACCCGTTCCTTCAGAAGTATTTTGTCAAGGGTATGATGATCGGCGCTCTCAAGGGTTAGAAAACGGCTCTTGTTTCGCAATATATTTCGAAAAGTGGAGGTCTGAGAAAAGATGGGGAATCATTTCAAGCGGTTCACTAAAGTCCTGCTCACAGGCGTGTTGACCGCAAGTCTGGCAACCGCCTGCGGCAGCGGAGGAAAGCCGGCGGCGGAGGAGGAGCCTAAGGAGCAAACGGCTGTAAATCCTACAGGGTTTCCGATCGTGGAGGAGCCTATCAAGCTTACGTTCTTCGCAGGGAAAGCCGCTTCGGCTCCAGCGGACTGGAACTCGCTCCCGGTATGGAAGGAATATGCCAAGCAGACGAACATCGAAGTCGATTTTCAATTGACGCCTGCAGAGAGTCTGGCGGAGAAGCGGAATCTGGTGCTCTCCGGCGGCGATTATCCGGATGCCTTCCACACGGCGCGGCTGTCTGCGAATGATTTGATGAATTATGGAGGCCAGGGCATTTTTATTCCGCTTAATGATTTGATCGACCAGTATGCGCCGAATTTCAAGAAGCTCCTGGAGGAGCATCCGGAGGTCAAGAAAGGAATGACGATGCCTGACGGCAACATCTATTCCTTCCCGACGTTTTATGACCCGAACTTTAAATCGGTGCTTATTGGAACCAAGCTGTGGTACAACCAAGCGTTTCTGGACGCGCTCGGCATGAAGGAGCCCGAAACGACGGACGAATATTACGAATACTTGAAGGCGGTCAAGACCCAGGACCCGAACAAGAACGGCAAGGCGGACGAAATTCCGTATGCCGCAAGCGGCATTGGATCCTTGCTCGATGAACTGAAGGGAGCGTGGGGGCTCGGCAACCGGGGGAATATTCATGGACGGGTGGATATGGATCCGCAGTCCGGTAAACTTCGGTTCATCCCTACCGATCCGAGATACAAAGAAGTGCTGGAATACTTGAATAAGCTGTACAAGGAAGGCCTCATGGTTCAGGATATCATGACCATCGAAGGTCCACAGGTGAACGCTCTGATGGATGAAGGGCTTGTCGGCTCCGCGGAAACCAACAGTCCGCATGCGATTGGCGGGGTAACGATCGAGCATTTTGTAGGGGCTCCGACGCTTAAGGGACCTTACGGCGACCAGATTTTCTCAAGAGCGCGTTCTCCGCTGATCGATGTCGGGGCTTTTGTCATCACCGATAAAAATCAGCATCCGGAAGCGACGGTCCGCTGGATTGACCACTTCTACAGCGAGGAGGGCAGCAAGCTGTTCTTCATGGGCGTGAAGGATGTCAGTTATGTAGAGAACCCTGACGGTTCGATTGAATATACCGAGGAAGCGCTGAAGGAGCAGTCAAAATTCGTCTCATGGGCAGGCGGGTTCTACCCGGCGATGCTGACGGACAAAACCTTCAAGGCCGGTGAAGCGACAGAGCCAAGCCTCGCAGCCGCGGCGAAAGTTGAAGGCCAGTGGCCGGAGGAGGTATGGCCGCAGTTTACGTATACCCAGGAGGAGCTTACCCAGTTCACGCCGCTTCATACGGACATCAATAAGTATGTTGATGAAATGACGGCCAAATTTGTTGTAGGCGATGTACCGTTCAGCGAATGGGATAAATATGTAAGCACCATTGAGAGAATGGGATTGTCGCAGTATCTCGAAATCTATACAGCTGCATATAATCGGTACAAGGCCGAGTAGGAGGGCGATAGGATGTGGAAAAAGGCTTGCTTGTCTCTGCTGTCGGTGATGCTGCTGTTGACGTCTTTCCTGCCCGGTTCGGCCGCGGCTAGCCAGGGCGACCTGTTCGATGTTTGGGTGCCGACCAATACGGAGAAGGTGATGCGGGATCAGGCTTTTCCGGGCGAAACCAATTCCAGCATTCGGATCGGAGCCGCACGCAATGAATATGAGAGCGGCCAGGTCATCGTGAAAGCCAATCAACCACTACGCAAGCTGCAGGTATCCATGAGCGATCTGAAGCTTACGGACGGAAGCGCCAAAATCGGCCGAGAGCATATTCAATTGTTCAAACAGCATTACATTGAAGTAAAGACTTCCACAACGCCGGCTTATCCGAAAGGCTGGTATCCGGATGCCTTGATCCCGTTGAATCAGCAATTGGAAGTAGCCGAAGGACATAATCAAGGGATCTGGTTCAAAGTCTATGTGCCCAAAGGGCAGCATCCCGGTACGTATACTGGAGAAATGACACTGCACGAAACAGGAAATCCGGTCCGAATCCCAATCGAACTCACCGTATGGGATTTCGAGCTTACCGATGAGAGCCACGCCAAAACCAATTTCGGGGTCTGGGGCGGACCGGTTCAGGAAGCGCACGGCAATGTCGTGGGCGAGGAGGCATGGAAGTACATCGAGAAGTACTACTACGCATCCGTTGAGCACCGCCTGACGCCGGGATACTTGCCGATTCCGGACTCCGACATCAACAGCTACGTTGAACGGGCGCCAAAGTATGTAAACGATCCGAGAATATCCGCCTACCGCTTGCCGTATTATCGGACGGCTGACGGGCAGCCGGATATACAGCGGAACAAGCAGCTGGTGGATCGTTTAAGGGAGGCAGGCCTGCTGTCTAAAGCGTATTATTATGTGTCCGAGATCGATGAACCGACACGCGATAAATATGCCCGTGTGAAGCAGATCAACGATGCTCTCGAACAGGCGGCTCCCGATGTTCCGCATCTCGTTACGATTCAGCCGGTCGATGAATTAGTCGGGGATGTGGATATTTGGGTAGCGGATATTGAAAAGTTCGACGAGGCTTTCGCCAAGGAGCGGCAGGCCGCCGGCGATTCGGTCTGGTGGTACACCTATGTGAAGCCGAAGCATCCGTTCCCTTCCTATCATCTGGATGATGACTTGGTCGGAACGCGGCTGTTAACCTGGATGCAGCGCGATTACGGCGTGGAGGGCACGTTATATTGGGCGACGACCCAGTTCCAGAAGTATGATGCCGCCCAGAAGAAATACGTCAGCCGTGATGTATGGACCGATCCGCTGGCATTCCCCGGGGCGAACGGCGATGGATATTTGTTTTATCCCGGAACGGAAGTAGGCGTCGACGGCCCGATTGGCACGATCCGTCTGGAAGTGCTCCGCGAGAGCATGGAGGATTACGAGTATCTGTGGCTGTATGAGCAGAAGCTGCGTGAAGCTGCCTCGAAGCTGGGCATAGCGGACGCCTTCCCGTATCGGGATGCGATGCGCCCATTCTATGACCGATTGTATGAGAACATCAAAACTTTCGAAGAGAACCCCGAGAAGGTGATGCAGGTACGAAGCGAGATTGCACAGGAGATCGTTACCGCTTCGGAGGGTGCGCCGGTATTGGTTACGGTCGGCAGCCCAGCGGACGGAAGCCGCGAGGTTTCGATCTATGCGGAGAAAGGCTCGGAGGTAACGGTGAACGGACAGCAAGCGCCGATAACCGCTGAGGGAGCAGAGCACGATCAATTTTCGCTGGTGCTAAGCCTGGATCCCGGAGCCCAAGAGCTGGATATCGTCGTGAGCAAGGACGGATCGTCCAAAACCGTGAATCGGACCCTTGTCGTTTATGAAACCCATGCTCCGTATACGGTCGCTTTAAACGATGCCGAAACCGATGAAGCGATCAACCGCTTCACATCCCAGACGGTGGATACCGATCTTGCCAAGGTGAATGTCACCGAGGGGACCTACTCCATGAAGGCTGTGTTTTCGGCAAACGTGAATTTTCCGAATTTGCGGTTGTTTGATGCAGGGAAAGGATTCCGCAGCAGCGACTGGTCGGCATTCGAGACGCTGGAGTTCGACGTGTTCAATCCTGGCGAGACGGTACAATTCTACGTCAAGTTCCATCAGCTGGACGGGAAAAGCGATGATACCTTCATGCAGTATATTCGCGCAGGCAGCGGCGAAACCGTTAGCATTCCGCTTCGGCAGGTGAATTTGGACCTCAGCCGGATCAAGGGCATTGAGATCTGGATGTGGCGCCAGTCGGCTCCGCAGACCCTGTATTTCGACAACTTCCGGTTTACTTCTGCCGCGCCTCAGGATCCGATGACACCGTGAGGCAGGTGTGGCGGAGCAGCTTATCAATCGGGTACCTAGCAACTCCATTTTGATAAAAAGAGGGGAACGCATGAAGCTGACTTTTCTGGGAACGGGGGCTGTGGAAGGAATTCCTTCCCCGTTCTGTGACTGCCTGACGTGCGAGCATGCCAGAGAAAACGGCGGACATAACAACCGGCGGCGGCAGAGCGTCTTAATCAATGATAATCTGCTCATCGATTTTGGGCCGGATATTTTCGCCTCCTGTGCCGGGCTGGGCATTGCCCTGCGCGACCTGGACTGCTTATTGATCACCCATAGCCACCTCGATCATTTCGATCCCGTTAATCTGATGCTCCGGGGCAAAGCGTTTCGTTTGGCAACCGAGCTGCCGGAGCTGACGATGCTTGCGGGACCTTCGGTTTGGACGAAATGGGAGGACACCGGCGGGAATGACCAGGGGGCCGGGATTCTAAGGCGTATCATTCATCCGGGGCAAACGGTTCGGCTGAAGGAATATTCGGTTACGGCCATTGCAGCCTGCCATCACTTGCGGATCGGCGATGCGATGAATTACCTGATCGACGATGGGAAGGCTTCGCTCCTATATGCATCGGATAGCGGGTATTACGAGGAAGACGTATGGGAATCGCTGCAGGGGCGCCGATTTGACGCCGTTGTGCTGGAGGGGACGATCTGGAACCGTCCTCCCGGAAAAGAGCACCTCAATCGATCGGACTTTGGCCGGATGGTGGAACGGCTGAAGCGCATCGGGGCCATTACCGATCAGACACAGCTCATTGCGACTCATTTCTCCCACCAATCCGTCGGTCCGCACCATGAATTGGCGGAAGAGGTCGGTCAATTCGGCGCCCAGTGCGCCTTCGATGGACTGACGGTTCATATCCTCCCTGAATCATAAGGGGGCAGGAGTTCTATTGTATTCGAGGGAGCTGATGCAATAGTAGGTTTATTCACTCGACAGATTGTTTTTTAGATCAAAAACGTATCAAATGAAGAAATGGCGGTGCTAAGGATGTGATCCTTGCACCGCCATTTCGCATCTTCTTTCATCCGCATGAACGAGGCGCCATGGTCCGATTTGCTGTAGCTGTTCCGGTCTCCGAGTCTTTCTTGGTGCTGTTCGTAAGTTTGAGGCCGAAATTTGGGGGCAGCAGCGATGGAAGGAACGATTCGTAAACGGAGCGCCTCCTAACAGAAAAAGAAGGCATCCCACCAGATCTAAGATCTTTTGGGTCATCCCCTCTCCTCTGGTGAAATTGACCTGAGCGGCGGCAACTGGATATAATGATGGATGATTAAGGAAGGGATGGCTGGCTAGCCTGACACTTTATAGTGAAGAATATCGATATAGATACAAAGAGCCGGGTATCCAATCCACAGCAAGTCCAATTGCTACGATATGACAGTACAAAATCGAAATACGTATGACGGGAGTTGAGAATGATGAAAAAAGAAGTGATCGACAGACTGATTCGATATGCGCAAATCAATACCCAGTCGGATGAAACCAGCAACACCTGCCCCTCGACCCCGGGCCAGCTGACACTGGGCCGTCTGCTTGTAGACGAGCTGAAGGAGATCGGCATGGAGGACGTGACGATGGATGAGAACGGTTATGTCATGGCTACCCTGCCGGCGAATACGGACAAGGATATCCCGACGATTGGCTTCCTGGCGCATGTGGATACGGCAACGGATTTCACGGGCGCAGGCGTAAAGCCGCAGATCGTTGAAGACTATGACGGAGGAGATATCGTACTTAACGCGAATCAGAACGTGGTGCTCTCTCCGCGAGATTTTCCGGAACTGGCTAACTACAAGGGCCACACGCTCATTACGACGGATGGGACAACGCTGCTTGGCGCCGACGATAAAGCCGGGATTGCCGAAATTATGACTGCCATGTCGTATCTGATTCAGCATCCGGAGCTGAAGCACGGGAAGATCCGGGTTGCGTTCACGCCGGATGAGGAGATCGGCCGGGGACCGCATAAATTCGATGTCGAGGCTTTCGGAGCGAAATATGCGTATACGATGGATGGCGGACCGGTCGGAGAGCTTCAATATGAAAGCTTCAATGCGGCAGCGGCGCTGGTGACATGCAAAGGAAAGAATGTACACCCCGGAACGGCCAAAGCTAAAATGGTGAATGCTGCCAAAATTGCGATGGAAGTGCACGGCATGCTGCCGGCGGAGGAAGCGCCGGAGTTCACGGAGGGCTACGAGGGCTTCTTTCATCTCACCTCCATTGAGGGCGATGTCGAGCTGACCGAGCTCCGATATATTATTCGCGATCATGACCGGGAGCGCTTCGAGGAAAGAAAAGCGAAGCTGGCTTCCATTGTGGAGGAGCTTCAGCAGAAGTACGGAGCCGAACGGATCGTGCTGCAAATGCGGGATCAATATTACAATATGCGCGAGAAAATCGAGCCGGTGATCGAAGTGGTGGAGATTGTGAAGGCTGCGATGGAGAACCTGGGCATTCGGCCGATCATCGAGCCGATTCGCGGCGGTACCGACGGCTCCCAGCTGTCCTACATGGGACTGCCGACGCCGAATATATTTACGGGCGGGGAGAACTATCACGGGCGGTACGAATACGTGTCCGCAGACACGATGATGCAGGCGGTCCAAACGATCGTCGAGATTGTCCAGCTCTATGAGGCAAGAGCATAGGCCAGGTTTGCAATCACAGGCTGACAATGACAACAAAGCCGGAAGCTGCAGAGCTGACAATGACAACAAGGTGGAAGTTTCAGTGCTGACCAATGACAACAAGCTGGAAGTTTCAGTGCTGACAAATGACAGCAAAGCGGCAAAGCTGAACATGACAAGGCTATCAAAGGCCAAAGCTGCCGGGAGCAACGTCCCGGCGGCTTTTTTGCGTTTGCCGGGGACCCAGGGCTGGACAGGCCATTGCCGGTCCTCCTGCCACTCCCGCCCCCGCTCCGCTTATCCAGACAATCCTTTACCCGGGCCGCTGCGGTATTCGCTGGGAGTCATGCCCGTCCATTTGCGGAACAGCTTGGAGAAGTAGAGGGCATCATTGAAGCCGACCGAAGAGGCGATCTCTTGAATCGAAAAGGATGTCCTCAGCAGGGATTTCGCCTTCTCCATTCGCACCTTCATCAGATACTGCATCGGGGATAACCCGGTATGCTGCTTGAAGGCCTTCGAGAGATGGGCGCGGTGGTAACCGAGCGTGCTCGCCAGCTGCCCGATCGACAGCTGCTGGTGATATTGCGTCGAGATGAGGCGCTCCGCCTGCCTTACACCGCGTTCAATATCAGCTACATCCCGCTCCCTTGAAGGCAGATGCTGCTGATTCAGCATGGCAAGCTTGTATAGCAGCAATCGGAGCCAGGCCGAGCCCTGCAGATCCTCAAGCCGCGGATAATCCGACTGATTGAAGCCGAGGCGAATGCGGCTGTACATGGATTTAAGCTCCTTCAGCTCCTCCGGGTCTTTGCAGCGGATGACCGGTCTTGCGGCGGTAATCCCCATATCCGCAAGCAGCAAGGGAGCCCCTTTCTCCTGAAAGGCGACCCAATGATAGTGCCATGGATTCCGGTCGTCCGCCTGATAACTGAACAGAACGCCCGGAAGAATGATGAACGTATCACCCGCCTTGCAGGGATATACCTTGCCGGCGCATTCGAATATGCCTTCGCCGTCGGTCACCGTATGAATTAAGCAGTAGTCGTGGATGGCCGGTCCGATTTTGTGCCTTGGTACCGGAATGCCTTCTCCGCTGAACAGCATGGTTAGGTCATGGGCGCCCGGGGAAGGGTTCATGCCGATCGCGTACAGGGAGTGGTCAGGCAGGATGGACATCGTGTATCAGCCCCCTTTGGAGGATTCCTTGTTCAATAATCTTAAGCCCTGAATGCATCTTTAAGAGTCACCCATAGATTAATGGATGAAACGACAAATGTCCATATCGCCCTTGTTTTGCTCCATATTCAAGGATGCAGGAATCACATATAGTTATTCATGTGAAAGCGCATGAATACATTGGGTTTAAGGAGGGCGTTATTATGTCCAAGATTACATTTATCGGAGCGGGAAGCAGTGTTTTTGCCAAAAACGTACTGGGAGACTGCATGCAGACTCCGGCGCTGCAGGGGTTCGAGCTTGCCTTGTTTGACATTGATCCCGTAAGACTGAAAGACTCCGAGAACATGCTGAATAATATAAAGAAGACGAGCGGCAGCACCTGCGTCATCAAATCCTACAGCGACCGCAAGGAAGCGCTCCGGGGCGCGAAGTACGTGATCAATGCGATTCAGGTCGGCGGTTATGACCCATGCACGATTACCGATTTTGAGGTTCCGAAGAAATACGGGCTGAGACAGACGATTGCCGACACCGTCGGGATCGGGGGGATATTCCGCAACCTGCGCACGATTCCGGTCATGCTGGATTTTGCGGCCGACATCCGGGAGGTATGTCCGAATGCCCTGTTCCTGAACTATACGAACCCGATGGCGGTATTGACCAATGCGATGAACACGCTCGGCGGTGTTCAGACGGTAGGTCTGTGCCACAGCGTGCAGGCATGCATTCCGCATCTGTTCGATAATCTCGGGATGGACAAGGAAGGCGTGCAGGCCAAGATTGCAGGCATCAACCATATGGCCTGGCTGCTCGAGGTTACGAAGGACGGCGTTGACCTCTATCCGGAAATCAAGCGGCGGGCTGCCGAGAAGCAGAAGGAGAAGCATCACGATATGGTACGCCTGGAGATGATGCTGAACTTCGGCTACTATATTACCGAGTCCTCGGAGCATAACGCCGAGTATCATCCGTATTTCATTAAGCGGAATTATCCGGAGCTGATCGAGCGCTTCAACATTCCGCTGGACGAGTACCCGCGCCGCTGCGTGAATCAGATCGAGGGCTGGAAGCAGATGCGCGAAGAGCTGGTGAACAATAAAGATTTGACGCACAAGCGCTCCCATGAGTATGCGTCTTATATTTTGGAAGCGATGGAGACGAATGTTCCTTTCAAAATCGGGGGGAATGTGATGAACACCGGCTTGATCACAAATCTGCCGAAGGAAGCGTGCGTCGAGGTGCCGTGCCTGGTGGATGCGAGCGGCGTGACGCCGACCTACGTGGGCGATCTTCCACCGCAGTGCGCTGCGCTGAATCGCACGAATATCAACACCCAGCTGCTTACGCTGGAAGCGGCTGCGACCGGCAAGAAGGAGCATATCTATCATGCGGCGATGCTGGATCCGCATACGGCGGCAGAGCTGTCCATGGACGACATCAAGAGCCTGTGCGACGATCTGATCGAGGCGCACGGCGATTGGCTGCCGAAATTCCACTAAACGAAATCACAGGCTTCTTGAATAGAAATAGCAAGCGAGGCGGGAGGTATTCCCGCCTTTTTTGCGTGGGCAGACGGGAGTTTGGCTGCTCATTCTATATTGACGGGGCGGGCTCGGAATAGAAGGCGGTATCTTTTTTACTGATGGAGTATAGCACCGGCATTGTAGTACCAAATATTGGATCAACAGCATTGCAGCACCAGCACAGCAGCACCAGCACAGCAGCACCGAAAGGTGCACCGGCCTCCATCAGCCTTTCACCCCCTCTGCAATCGGCAGCCGGATTAGAAATGTCGTACCGGACAGCGGCTCGCTGCTGACGGATACGCTTCCGTTCATCGCGCGGATGGCCTGGTAGGAGAAGGTTAATCCGAGTCCGGTTCCGTTCATTTTGGTGGAATAGTAAATGGAGCCCAGCCGGTTTAACTGCTCCTCGGTCATGCCGATTCCGTTGTCCTCGATTTGGATGACGACATGAGGCGGCTCCTCCCGAATCGAAATCTCCACCGTACCTTTGGTGACGTCCTTGCTGGCTTCGATGGCATTCTTAATGAAATTGACCAGCAGCTGCTTCAGCTCCGCTGTGCTGCCGGATATGAAGATCGGCGTCTGGGGGCAGCGGACGTGAAGTGCGACATTATTCATATTCGCATAAGAGGTCATAACCTCGACAACGGCCTGCATTTGGGAAATAAGCTCAAGTCGCTGCTGGAGCGAAGCGGCCGGCTTGCTGATGGACAAATATTCGGACAAAATCTGCTCGGTTCGCCGGATTTCCTCCATGCTGATTTCGAGAAACCGGTTCATTTTTTCGGGAGAGAAGGTTCCGCTCTTCATTAATTGCAGGAAGCCCAGGACGGTGGTTAACGGGTTGCGGACTTCATGGGCGAGCGAGGCGGCGACATGATTGACGGCCTCCGCTTTCTCGTTCTGGATATATTTCAAGGACAGCTCTTTGTCGGTTACCGATTTGTTGAACAGTGTGATCAGCAGCCAGATGCCAAGGGAATTTTGAACAGGGATGGCCAGAATGTTAAATACCAATTGGTTCATAATGTAATCAGGCTTCGTGATGTAGAGTACGGTAAGCGGGATGAAGGAGAAGCTGATTCCGGCCGTAAAAACGATCCATAGCCGATGCCGCGTTCTCTGATACACCGATGCGAGCATGACCGATAGCGGAAACGTAATCACAAGAATAATGATGGCGTCGATCACCCCGGTGCCGCCGATGTATAGCCGGTAGATCATAAATTCGACGAGTAATATCCAGCCCGTTGTCAGCCCTCCGAACAGGATGCCGAAGAACATAATGACATAGCGGATATCGAAGATCAGCCCAGCCTGCACCGATGAAGCGAAGGTCATGGACAGGATCAGGCAAAGCGAACAGATCATGATGATGAAGCTGCGGGAATAGTTGACGGTCAGATTCCTGTAATAGATGTTGTAGACAACGGAAGGCATTAACGCAAATAAGAGCTGCAGTAGAGTATCCTTAATCACAGTCAGCAGACAACACTCCTTTACTTGCTTCGCTAGGATAATTAGATTCCATTCCTCCACGTTTGCTCATGATCAACGCCCTCCAAAAATTCGACGCCTACCTTTCAAAATCCTTGGGGTTCATATTTCGGATTCAAAATTTATCTGTACTAAAGAAGAAATGAAGGGACATATAAATTCATCGAGAAAACGCTTCCGGCGAAGCGGCAGCACAATTCCGGCATTTTTGCCGGAGGAACGAGCACGATGAGCACATTATTTGTGAATGGAGGGTTCACGAGTGAAGCTGAAAATCGTTATGAGACCCGTCTTCATTCTGTTGTTAGCCATTTCCTTCTTTATTGCCGGATGCCAGGGCGTTACGCCGCCATCGGCAACCGAGCCTCCGCCGTCCGGGGGAGAAACGCCGCCGTCCGGAGGAGAGACACCGGCCCCGGGGGGCAAGGATGAGCCGGCACCGCAAGGAGATCCGAAGGCGACGCCTAGAAACGAAACGCTGTATGTGAACGGCCTGCAGTGGGGGGCACCGACGAATTTCAACCTGCTCAGCGGGAACGCCGCGTTTCCGATCAACTATGGGAACTCCCGGGAATTGGTCTACGAAACGCTGTTCATGGTCAACCAGCTGACAGGGGAGCTGGAGCCGCTCCTCGGCACCAAGTACGAATGGACGGACGATCTGAACATGAAGGTTGAGCTTCATCCGGAGGCCAAGTGGAGCGACGGAAAGCCGTTCACTTCGGAGGACGTTGTTTATACGTATCAGCTCGGCAAAAAATACGACATCAATTGGAGCAGCTTCTGGACGTATATTGCGGACGTAAAGGCCGATGGCCCCCATGCCGTAATTATTACGTTGAATGAAAAAAATCCCAACAAGCTGACCGTGCTGGACAGCATTGAGCTGATTCCGATGCTGCCGAAGCATGTCTGGGAAGAAATCGAGAAGAAGGCGGGCAATGATCTTGCGACGATCCGTAAGGAAGTGAACGCCGACCCGATCGGAACGGGACCGTATAAGATGTATTTTTACAATGACCAGAAGATCACGATCGTCCGGGACGACAACTACTGGGGGCAGGTGCTGTTCGGCAAGCTGCCGGCACCGAAATACATTACCCACGTCATCTACAAGGATAACGCCGCGGGCGACTTGGCATTCAAGAGCGGTCAGGTCGACGTATCCCAGCAGTTCATTCCGCAGGTATGGAAAATGTGGGAGGACGGCGCCCCTGTCCGAACATACCTGAAGGATGCGCCGTACTATTTGCCGGGCTCCATGCCGTCCATCTTCTTCAATATGTCGAAGCCGGGGCTTGATAACCCGGATGTCCGGAGGGCGATCGCCATGGCGATTGATTACGGGAAAATCTCGGAGCTTGCCATCAGCGGCTACTCTGCGCCAATGGAGCCTTCCTTAACGCTGAACACCGATGCTGAGTCGAAATACGTGGATCAGGAGGCCATCAAGCCGCTGCAATGGACGACCGACGTGGAGGGCGCAAACGCCTTGCTGGATTCGATCGGAGCCAAGAAGGGCAAGGACGGCATCCGCGTTTTGAACGGCACGCGGCTGGGTCCGTTTGAAATCGAATGCCCGTACGGATGGTCGGACTGGAACGCAGCGCTGGAGATCGTTGCCCAGAACGCCAAGGCCATCGGCATCGAGATCCGCACGAAATTCCCGGAGGCGCCGGTATGGACCAACGATCTGCAGACCGGCAAATTCGACATCATCATGAACACGCCGGCCGGCGGCGTCAACCCAAGCCAGCCTTGGGACCGCGCCAGAACGATCATGTATTCCAAGGGCGTTGCTCCGATCGGCGAGATGGCGTTCTGGAACTGGGGCCGTTACAAGAATGACCAGGCGGATGCCATCATCGAGAAAATTCCGGCGACGACGGACGAGGCGGAATTGAAAGCGCTATATACCGAGCTCACCCAAATCTGGCTGAAGGACATTCCGTCCATTCCGCTCATGTACCGCCCTTGGGTGTTCGATACCGTCAATGAATCGGTTTGGAAGGGCTTCCCGAGAGAAGGCGACGGCAGCAATATCCCGCCTCAAATCTCGATGGATGGAGCAGGCATCAAGGCGCTGTATCAGATTCATAACTGATTGTTAAATCAAACGCGCGTGAAAGACCTATATTAGCGGACGAATGAGGCCCTGATATAGGTCTCTTTTCCAGCGAAACATGTCGCGACAACTTACAGGCCATGGGGGTGAGCTGCTTGAGCGTTTACGGAAAATACATCGTCAAGAAGTTCTTCTGGTATTTCCTTACGCTGGTCATTGCGGTCGGGCTTAATTTCCTGCTGCCGCGCATGATCGAAGGCAATCCGGTGAGCATGATCGTCTCGGAGATGACGCAGGGCATGACGGACAGCGACACCATTAAGCGGGTGTACGAGACGTTCCTTATTGAGTTTGGCATCGACAAGCCCTTGGGCGAACAGTTTTTGATCTATGTGAAAAATCTGCTCAGCGGCAATCTGGGCACGTCCTTCGGGCTGTATCCGAAGCCCGTCACGGAAATTCTGGCCTCCGCCGTCCCGTGGACGATCGGCCTTCAGCTGCCGGCCATCCTGGTCGGATGGCTGCTTGGCAATATCCTCGGCGCCGTTGCCGCATACCGCAAAGGCGTGTTCGATAAAGTGATTTTTCCGGTCGCCTTGTTCGTGAATTCCATCCCGTTCTTTACGCTGGCGATCATTATGCTGTACGTGTTCGCCCTGTCCCTGAATTGGTTCCCGCTGCACGGCGGCTATGACTACCAGCTGGTGCCTTCCTTAAGCTGGGAATTTTTCGCTTCGGTCATCCGCCATCACACGCTGCCCTTCCTGTCGATCGTACTCGTCACGATCGGGGGCCAAGCGATCGGCATGCGGGAAATGTCCATCTACGAGCTGAACTCGGATTATGTGCTCTACAGCAAGCTGCTCGGCATCCGGGATTCCCGGATTGCAAGATATGTGTTCCGCAACGCCATGCTGCCGCAGATTACAGGGCTTGCCCTGTCCATCGGCACCATGGTCGGCGGCTCCCTGATCTGCGAGATCGTATTCAGCTATCCGGGCATCGGCACCTGGATGTTCACCGCCATCCGGCAGCTGGATTATCCGCTGATTTCGGGCTGCACGCTGCTCATCGCGATTGCCGTGCTGCTCGCCAACTTCACGATCGATATCATATACGGCTGGATCGATCCGAGAATCAAGGCCGCGCAGATGGAGGATCAGTGATATGAACAGTTCATTCCGCATCTTGATCAAGTCGCCGAAGTTCATGTTCGGGGCGTGCACGCTGCTGGCCATGATCGGTCTTGTGCTGATCTATCCGCTGTTTAACCGCAGCGACCCGCTGGAGATGATCGCGCTTGCGTACCAGCCGCCCGATGCCAAGCTGCTGCTGGGCTCCGACAACTTCGGCAGGGATTTGTTTCTGGAATTGATCTACGGTATCCGCACATCGCTCCAGGTGGGGCTTATTGCCGGCGTGTTCGCTACCGCGATCGGGCTCGTGATCGGACTGACCTCGGGATATATCGGCGGCATGATCGATAACCTG
The DNA here is from genome assembly GCF_017873605.1 of Paenibacillus lactis. Taxonomy (GTDB): domain Bacteria; phylum Bacillota; class Bacilli; order Paenibacillales; family Paenibacillaceae; genus Paenibacillus_AQ; species Paenibacillus_AQ lactis. The sequence continues at coordinate 186,652 of NZ_JAGGKI010000010.1, read as the reverse complement.
CTGACCGCGGTCACGAATATTTTCATCGTCATTCCGTCCTTTGTCATTCTCATTCTGATCTCGGTCAGCATCGATTCACGGAGCTCCTTCGTGACGGCGGTCATCATCGGGGTGACCAGCTGGCCGTGGACGGCGCGGGCCGTGCGGGCCCAGACCTCCTCGCTTCGGAACCGGGATCACGTGAATATCGCCAAAATATCCGGATACAGCACGCCGCGGATCATCGTGTCTGAAATTCTTCCGTATATTGCTTCCTATGTCGTCATGGCCTTCGTGCTGCAGACCGCGTCGGGAATCCTGTCTGAGGCTTCCATCTCCATGCTTGGACTCGGCCCGTACAATACGATTTCGCTCGGCATCATCATGAACTGGGCGCTCGTGTTTGAAGCCCCGGTAGCCGGCGCATGGTGGGCGTTCATTCCGGCGGCGATTTCGATCGCCATGATCACGTTCTCCTTGTACATGATGAATACGGGCATGGACGAAATATTCAATCCGAAGATTAGGAGCTGATGGATGACGTGAGTACGCATATTCTGGAAGTCAACGAATTGAAGACGTATTACCGGACCCGGCTCAAGGAGCATGTCTATGCGGTGGATGGCGTCACGTTCGCGCTGGAGGAGGGAAAGACGCTCGGCATCGCCGGCGAATCGGGCTGCGGCAAATCGACGCTGGCCTTAAGCCTGATGGGATTTTACTTTCCCCCGCTTCATTTCGGAGGCGGCTCCATTATCGTCGGCGGAAGGGATATCATGAAGCTCGGGAAGGAGCAGCTGCGCTCCCAAGTGTCGGGCAGGGAGATCTCCTACATTCCGCAGGCGGCAATGAATGCGTTGAATCCGACGCTGCGGATCATTCGTTTCATCGAGGACATCATGAAGGAGCATCGGCCCGAGCTGACCAAGAAGCAGGTATGGGATATGGCCGCCGAGCGGTTCGAGACGCTGAACCTGTCGCCGAGGGTGCTGAATGCGTATCCGAATGAGCTGTCGGGCGGCATGAAGCAGCGGACCGTCATTGCGATCTCCACCATTTTGAACCCGAAAGTGCTGATCGCGGACGAACCGACCTCCGCCCTGGACGTTACGTCGCAAAAGGCGGTGATCAAGCTGCTGAAGAGCTTGCTGGACAAAGGCTTTATCCGGTCGCTCGTCTTCATAACGCACGAGCTGCCGCTCTTGTACCATGTCACGGATGACATTATGGTCATGTACGCGGGCGAGATCGTGGAGCGGGGAACCGCCGAGCAGATGATCTTTGATCCGATCCATCCATATACGAAGAAGCTGATGGGCTCCATCATCGTGCCGGAGGAAGGCATGAAGGGCCATAAGCTGGCGGCCATTCCGGGAACGCCGCCGAACCTGAAGAACGTCCCGGAGGGCTGCCGGTTCGCGGATCGCTGCAAGTATGCCCAGGAAGCGTGCCGCCAGGGAAAGATTGCGAACAAAACCTTGGGGGACCGGACGTACCGATGCATCGTCGAGCCTGAAACGCTTAGGGAGTGGTATGCGAATGAAGGGGAATAACGTGCTGATCGAAGGAAAGAATCTGACGAAGGTATTCGGCTTCGGCGGCAACAAGACGACCGCGGTTGACAATGTCAGCTTCGCTTTTCATGAAGGCGAGATTATATCGATCGTCGGAGAGAGCGGAAGCGGCAAGACGACGCTGGCCAAACTGATTATGGGATTGCTGAAGGAAAGCGCCGGAACGATCGAATATATGGGCAAGCCGAGGCGACTGAAGCGGCATTCGGACCGGAGAAAATATTGGAAGCATATTCAGGCGATCTTTCAGGACCCGTTCTCTTCCTTCAATCAGTTCTATAGAGTCGAGAAGCTTCTCCTCGATTGCATCAAGCTGCAGGGGGAGAAGCTGACGAAGGAGGAGCAGCTGCGCCGCATGAAGGAGGCCTGCTCCTTCGTCAATCTGAAATACGAGGAGCTGCACAATAAGTACCCGTTCGAGCTGTCCGGCGGACAGATGCAGCGGCTTATGATCGCGAGAATTTTTATCCTCCATCCGAAGCTGCTTATCGCCGATGAACCGACCTCCATGGTCGACGCCTGCTCCAGATCGACCATCCTGGATATGCTCCTTAAGCTGCGGGAGGAGAACAATATGACGATTATTTTCATTACCCATGACGTCGGCCTGGCCTATTATGTGAGCGATACGCTTTACATCATGGAGCAGGGGAAAGTGGTTGAGAAGGGGCCGGCCGAGGAAGTCATCCTGAATCCGAAGCACCCGTATACCCGCCAGCTGATTTCCGATGTTCCGAAAATCCATTCGGAGTGGGATCTCGCCTGATTGCTTATCACGCCGGCTGTTGCATGTCAGCACAGAGCTGCCCGTAAACGGAAACGAACCGTTTACGGGCATTTGTTTTTTCGGAGGTGAGAAGCAGCAGGCGGTCAAGGACGTCCCGCTTATTCTATTGGGGCAGATGCAATACTGCAGTCTGTGTGCAAAGATTTTTTTCGTTCGATATTCGCATTTGTGCAAAATTTGCCGATATATCATTTGGCTGCCCTTCGATTCATTCCATGGAGGTAGTGAGACTGGATCGGGCATGGCATCGACAGAATGGATGACGAAGAAGGGATGAACCGCTTATTGAGACACGAAAACTTCTGGACGGCGTTTGCTATCCTCGCCATATACGCGTTGATGATCGGGATGATCATGGTGAGGAGACATAAGCAACGAAATTCGATAAAAGACGACAAAAAAAGACTCGCGGAGGCGGAAAGCAGATTTCGAATGCTGGACGATCTGCTGCATACGCTCGATGTCGGCATCTGGTCTTATGACTGCGGAGCGGGGCGGATTGTTAACGCCTCCCTGGCCTTTCATGAAATGAGCGGCTATTTGGCGGAGCATTTCGAGAACGGCATCTCATGGAGAGCCCTGATTCACCCGGAGGATCTGCCATTGCTTGAATCATGCGTTCTACAGCTGCGGCAGGGAGAAGCTGTCCATACGCAATATCGGATCGTCCATGCCGCGGGCGATGTGCGCTGGGTCCAGGTGAAGATGATCCCGACCATGGATCAGCTGAAGCGGATGGTCCGGGTGGATGGCATCGCGATCGACGTTACTTCCCGCTATAAGATGGAAGAGGCGCTTCATGACATTACGGAGGGCAAAAAGATGGAGCAGGCGCTAAAAGAAAGCATGGAGCGATACCGCAGGCTCGTCGAATCTTCGCCGGTGGCCATTGCCGTATGCAGGCAGCACAAGCTGGTCTATGTCAATCCCGCCGGACTGCGGATTGTGGGTGCCGGCGGCCCGGAGGATTTCCTCGGGACCGATCCTTGGGACTGGCTGTACGAGCCCTGGGAACAGAGCAAGCAGGGCAGGGTCATCGAGCGCATTCGCAAGGGGAATGTCGTCCCTGAAGAGCTGTCGATCCGGAGAATGGACGGGGCCAAGGTGGACGTTATCGTTACGGCATTGCCCGACGACGAAACGGATGCGGTCCGAATTTTCTTCGAGGATGTGACGGCCCGCAAAGCGGCCGAGCGGGCCCTGATCGACAGCGAACGGATCAACCGCCATATTTTGGATATCGCTCCGGTCGCGATGGTGCTTCATTCGAATTTTGAATGTATTTATATGAATCCGGCAGGCATGCGCCTGCTTGGCGTCTCGGATCTCGCTCAGCTTGAAGGGAGGGGGTATGAGCAATTCGTTCCCCCTGATCAGATTGACCTGGTTCGAAGGGAGGTCAAGGGAGTCTATGAGCAAGGGGCCACTGCAACGCTGGTGGAGAGCCAGATTATCCAAATCGACGGCACGGTCATCGATATCGAGGTCGTTACCGCCCCAATCCCTTATATCGGGGACAATACAGCACTGACGATTATCCGGGATATTACGGAGGAGAAGAGGGCGGAGCGGGAGCGGAATGCGGCGGAGAAGCTGATAAGGGAGAGCGAGGAGCGATATTTCCAGCTGCAGATGAGCCTTGACCGGTTCTCCTCGGACCTGTTCGGGATGGTGAAGATCAGTGAACTGAATACAAGGATCGTCGAGGAAATCCAAAAAGTGCTTAAAACCGAGAAGGTCAGCCTCGTCACCTTGAACTGCGGCAGCTCAGAGTTCTGCGTCTCAGGAGGTGCCGGGGAATTCTCCAAAGACGCTCTGTATGCGATTTGCGATCGCCATCCCGAGCAGCTTCCGCTCTGCAAGCTGCACGAGACGTCAGGCGGATATTTCGTGAAGATCGGCGAGATCAACGGGGATCACAGCATGATTTACATCAGCGAGAAAGTGGCGTTGCTTCAGTACGAAGCGATAAAAATATGGCTGGAGACGATCTCGCGTTATGTGAGCGTGCTGTATGATAATTTCCGCGTGATCGAGGATTTGACCGCAGAGCTGGAGAAGCTGGGGTCCTCCCGGCAGCCCGTATGGCTGCTGCGCCTTATGCTTCACCTCTCGGAGAACGAGCGGAAGCGCCTCTCCCAGGATCTCCATGATGCGGCTCTTCAAGAGCAGATTATATGGTACAGAAAGCTGAACCAGATCGTCACGGATACGGAGCTGCCTCCAAAGCTTCGGGGTCAGCTTGAGGAGATTGAGCAGGGACTGCTCGACGTCATCTATCAAATCCGGATTACGTGCAATGAGCTCCGGCCGCCGCTTCTGAAGGAAGAGGGACTTGAACGGTCGCTGGAGGCGCTGTTTGAATTCACGCAGCTGCGTACCAATTATTCCATTTCGTTCGATTGCTCGGCATTCGAAGATGATCTCAGCGACGACAGACTTATCGGACTTTACCGGATCGTGCAGGAGCTTCTTGCAAACGCGACCAAGCATTCCAATGCAACGGAGGTAAAGCTGGGCTTGTCCACCCGATCAGGCCAGGTCATTCTGAATTACGAGGACAACGGCATCGGCATGGAGCTGGAAGATCTGGAGAAGCAGAGGGATCAATTCAGCAGCATGGGCATACACGGGATGAAGGAGCGCGTGCGCTGCATGAACGGGACCATCGCGTTCGCTTCAGCCGCAGGCGGCGGACTGGCTGTATATATTTCGGTAACGGCAAGATAAGCCTGGACCTGGGATGCAGGCTGTAGATCGAGGGGGTTAAGGGATGATTGAAATTTTATTGGTGGACGACCATCCCTCCGTAATGGAGGGAACGAAGATGCTGCTTGAACAGGAGGAGGATATGAGAGTCATGCTTGCATACACGCCGGAGCAGGCGCTCCAGCTCGTTACATCGCGGCATTTCGATGTGATGCTGATCGATATGCATATGCCGGGCATGAACGGCATTGATTTGGCGAAGAAGATTCTTGGGCTGATGCCGGATGCGATCATGCTTATCTATACCGGCTTTGAAGTGAGCTATCACTTCAATCTGATCATGGATGCCGGGTTGTCAGGCTTTGTACTGAAGACGGCGGGAAAGGAGCAGCTTGTCACGGCAGTCCGGTGCGCCCTTCGGGGGGAGGTCGTTCTTCCGCTCGGGCTGGTGAAGCAGCTTCGCCGGACAACGGGTACCATGCTGGAACGCGCCCCGGGCAACCAAGCCCAGTCGATCACGAACAAGGAATACGACATTCTAAAGGAAATAGCGCGGGGGAAGAGCAATAAAGAAATTGCGGGAACGATCATGATGAGCCAGCGTTCGCTTGAGTACTGTCTAACGAGCCTGTTCCAGAAGCTGAGTGTCAAATCCCGAATCGAGGCTGCCATCAAGGCGAAACAGCTCGGAATCCTGTCCGATACCGATTTTGTGCAAATGCAATAATAATGGTGGAGAAGAATCGCATGGCTTCATTCTAATCGCTCTTCGTTTCTCCCTGACTGGGCTCTACAGGCTCATACCAAGGCAAGTTACGATAAAGCAGCAGCATTGTGGTTAGGTACCCCGCAAAAAAAATGCGTGATCACGCAATAAAATTTCGGTTACGAACCGTAAGCGAGTGTATATGCTTAAGTTACTAGATGAATATAGTCTTAACGTAGGAAGGGTGGGAGCTTGTGGTATGACAAAAGACCTAGAATTTACTGCGGACGATCTCTTGTCGCCCGAGGAGATTGATGTCATCCTAGCTCAGCTAGAAGAGGAAATCATGAAGGCTGCAACCAGAAGAGGCGGGGGGAACGATTGATGGGATTACGGGAGAGGTTGAAATCATTATTTGCAATGAAGCTTCGGACGCGAATGATGTGGGTCATTCTAGGGTCAATTACGATTTTGCTGGGAGGAATGATTACATATATCAGCTTTACGACGAAAGACGAAGCGCTGGATTCCGCCAGAACACTGGCATTTACGCACAGCGAGAAGATCGGCGCCCTTGTTCAGCGGGAGCTTGACGATGTGATGAACAGCGCAAGAACCTTGTCCGCCAGCTTTATCGGTATGAAACAGACCGGCGCGGCTAATCGTGAGGTGGTAAGCGAAATGCTGCGGATGAATTTGGAGGGCAATCCGTCCTGGGAAGGAATCTGGACCATTTGGGAGCCGAATGCCTTCGACAGCCGGGATGCGGAATTCCGGAACAAGCTGGGGAGCGATGCTTCCGGACGGATGATCTCTTATTGGGCCAGAACGAAATCCGGTCTAGAGCACACGCCGATTACGGATGATTATACTGCGGAAGGTGAAGGAGACTTTTACCTGCTTGCGAAGAACAGCGGCAAAGAGGTTATTATGGATCCTTACCTCTTCAAAGTCGGCGGTGAAGAGATGATGATGACGTCGCTTGTCGTGCCGATTATCGAGAACGGAAAGACGATCGGGGTCGTTGGCGTGGATGTTTCGCTGGAGGCGCTGCAAACGGTGATGGAGCAATTCAAATTGTTCGAAACCGGGTATGCCCATATCTACTCCAATACCGGGGTGATCGTGACCTCTCCGGAGGATGGAAGGATGGGACAGCGGCTTGAAGATGCCTATCCGGGCGAGACGGCCGGCGATATTTTGAGTGCCATTGCAAAGGGCGAGGTATATTCCGAACAGGATGATGAGCTGTTCAAGCTCTACACCCCGGTCCGGACAGGGCATACGGAGACGCCGTGGTCAGTCGCAATCATTGTTCCGACCGATGAGATTACGGCCCAATCGGACAGGCTGCTGCAGTTGATTATCATCGCTGGCGTTGTGACGCTGCTTGAAATGGCGATTGTCGTTACGCTTCTGACCCGATCCATCGTGAAGCCGCTTGGTCAAGCGGTTGCGATCGGCGAATCCATGTCGCGCGGAGACTTTACGCAAGAAATCCCGGAAGCCTATTTGGCCAAGGCCGATGAGATCGGAACGCTGTCCCGGGTATTTAAGCAGCTGGGCGAGAGCATGCGGACGATGATCGGGCGCGTGAACAGCAATGCCCTCTCGGTTGCGGAGGCTTCCCAGCAGCTATCGGCAGGGGCGGAGGAGCTGGCGGTCGGCAGCAGCACGCAAGCCGAGTCCGTACAGACGATGAGCGAGCTGTTCCAGGAATGGTCGACGGCCATTACATCGGTGGCAAGCAGCGCTTCGTCGGCATCCGAGCTCGTCAATCAGACAGCCGAGGTGGCGTCCGAAGGCGGAGCGGTGGTCCACCAATCGGTTGAAGGGATGAATCGCGTTCGCGAGCATATGGCGAGATTGGAGCAGGATTCGCAGCGGATCGGTGAGATTACGCTGGTGATCGATGACATTGCGAGACAGACGAATCTGCTTGCGCTGAACGCGGCGATTGAAGCCGCACGTGCCGGAGATCACGGCAGAGGCTTCGCGGTCGTGGCTCATGAAGTGCGCCAGCTGGCCGTCCGAAGCGGAGAAGCGACGAAGCAGATCGCCGACATTATAAAGGGCATGCAGCAAAATACAACCGACAGCGCGGAGGCGGTGCACGAAGGAGTCAGGTCCACCGAGCAGGCCGGTGAAGCCTTTGAGCGCATCGTCAGCATGGTGAACGAGTCTGCCGCGAAGGTGATGGATATCGCTGCCGCGAGTGAGGAGCAGGCGGCTCAGGCCGTATCCGTGGGGTCCGCGATTGAGAACATCTCGTCCTCAACGCAGGAAACCGCTGCGACGAGCGAAGAGACTGCGGCTACCGCGCAATCTCTCGCCGAGCTGGCCGATGAGCTGAACCATACCGTTTCGGCGTTTAAAATCTGATGGCAAGTCCTTGAAAATGGTGATAAGCTTGGCCCTAAGGCCAGGCTTTTTTGCTTTGGAAGAGATTGGAGGACAGCGGCATGTTTGGCAGCCTGTTTCAGCGGCAGTTGTTGAGCGGCAATTTTATTCCCCGGTTTTATGCGTATTACTATAAGCAGTGGACGGATTATACGATGCCGTTTCATCACCATGATTCAACGGAAATTATGTACATGATTTCAGGGACCTGCCGCATCGAAGTGAAGGACGGAAATGAGGAGAAGGGGATCAAGCTGAGAAAAGGGGAGTTCATTATTTTGGATGCCAAGGTTCCCCACCGGCTGATCGTAGACAAGGCGGCTTCATGCCGCATGCTTAACGTGGAATTCGGTTTTGCGGAACGTGAGAGCAGTTCACCCTCCTTGCGCCATATCGCAGATGAGGAAGCGGCGGTGTACTCCTTGATCGGACAGACCTCTCCTTTTGTGGTGTTAGCTGATCGGGAAGAGGTATATCCGGTGCTGAAGAGCCTGGTGCTGGAGCTTGACCAGCGGGGAACGGAAGGAACGCTCATGACGCATCTGATGTTTATCCAGCTGCTTGTGTGTGTTGCCCGGCTGTATAAGGAGCGTGAGAGCAGCGACGTTCCTTCCAGCGAATTCTATATCAAACGGTGCGTTGATTTTCTGCATCATAATTATGACCGGAACATCCAGGTGAAGGATGTTGCGGCTGAAGTCAATCTGCACCCGGGGTACCTTCACCGCGTGTTCAAGAAGGGGACCGGGAGAACAATCACGGATTATTTGACGATGATCCGCATGGAAAAAGCCAAGCTGCTGCTGGAACAGACCGATATCCCCATCCATGAAATTTCCGATTACGTCGGCGTTTCCAGCAGGCAGTATTTCCACCTGCTGTTTAAGAAATATACGGGGAGCACGCCGGTGGAATACCGGCATTCGAAGGACCGGAATTCCTGGAAACAGGACGAGATCAGCAATCACTCCTAGAGCAGGTTAGAATATTTGACTCGGATGAAAGCAAAGAAGTCATGATATTGATAACGCTTACCGCGGGTTCGTTGCTACAATAGCTTCAACCGATATTGAAGCTGGGAGTGAAGAACGAATGTCGTTTAAGGTAACGTTTATCGGAGCTGGAAGCATAGGGTTTACCCGCGGACTGCTGCGGGATCTCTTGATTGTACCGGAATTCCGGAATATTCAGATTGCCTTCACGGATATCAGCGAGCGCAATCTCTCGATGGTCACCGAACTCTGCCAGAGGGACATCAACGAGAACGGATTGCCGATCACCATCCAATCGACGACGGACCGTCGAGAAGCGCTGGCGGGTGCCAAGTACGTATTTTGCACGATTCGCGTTGGAGGGCTTGAAGCTTTTCAGACGGATGTGGATATACCGCTTAAATATGGCATTGATCAGTGCGTAGGCGATACGCTATGCGCGGGCGGCATTATGTACGGTCAGCGCGGAATCCCCGAAATGCTTCGCATATGCAAGGATATTCGGGAGGTTTGCCTGCCGGATGTGCTGCTTCTCAACTATTCCAACCCGATGGCGATGCTGACATGGGCTTGCAATAAGTACGGCGGCGTTCGCACGATCGGCTTGTGTCACGGGGTTCAACACGGCCATCATCAGATTGCCGAGGTCTACGGGCTGGACAAGAAGGACGTGGACATTGTCTGCGCGGGCATCAATCATCAGACTTGGTATATAAAAGCATCGCATCAGGGAAGGGATTTGACCGAGGGGCTGCTGGAGGCGTTCGAGCGCCATCCGGAATACAGCCGTACCGAGAAGGTCCGGATCGATATGCTTCGGCGCTTCGGCTATTACAGCACGGAGTCCAACGGCCATTTGAGCGAATACGTGCCGTGGTACCGCAAGCGTCCGGAGGAGATCCCGGATTGGATCGACCTGGGCAGCTGGATCAACGGAGAAACCGGCGGCTATCTTCGTGTCTGCACGGAGGGAAGGAATTGGTTCGAGACGGATTTCCCGAACTGGATGAAGGATCCGGCTGTCAGCTACACCCAAGAGAACCGTGGGGAAGAGCACGGCTCCTATATCATTGAAGGCTTGGAGACCGGGCGGGTCTATCGAGGGCATTTCAACGTCGTCAACCAGGGAGTTATCTCTAATCTGCCGGACGATGCCGTCATCGAAGCGCCGGGATATGTCGACCGGAACGGGATCTCCATGCCGCTCGTAGGAGAGCTGCCGCTTGGTCCCGCAGCCGTATGCAATGCGAGCATTTCGGTACAGCGGTTAGCGGTGGAAGCGGCCGTACATGGCGACGATCAGCTGCTTCGGCAAGCATTCATGATGGATCCGCTCGTCGGGGCGGTGTGCAATCCGAAGGAAATCTGGCAGCTGGTTGACGAGATGCTTGTAGCCGGGGAAGCTTGGCTGCCCCAATACAAGGACGCCATAGCCGAAGCGAAGCAGCGGCTGGCCGCTGGCAGCCTTCTTCCGACCCGAAGCTATGAAGGCGCCGCCCGGCTGAAGGTGAAGACGATCGAGGAGATGCGTCAGGACCGGGATCAGGCTAATCGGAATGCGGGTGAATCCGACAAGGGGAAAGACCGCGAGAAAATATCGCCCGGTCTGGAGTGAATGGAAGAAAATGGAGTCCATGAGTTAATGGAGTTAATAGAGTTAACGGAGTTAATGGAATCGTTGGAAGCAATGAGTCAATGGAAGCGATCGATGTAATGAAAGCCATAAAAGTCGATGAATCATTGAATCTAAGCAGCATTAATCATGAATCATGGATCAAGGGTGCTCGAGATCGCCGCAATGGTAGACCTCCGGCCGTTTTATGCGGCCGGAGGTCTTTTTTGGCCGCACTTGCCCAAGCAAAAGCGCGTATCTTGCGAAAAGTTGTACTAAAGGGGAGCAAAGGCCCCATTTCACAAATTTGACGAATATTTCAAAAAATGAGACTGCTAAATCCATGCCCTCAGAAATTTTGTACAAAAAGTCGTGCAAAAGCCATTGCGAAAGCGTCAACCCTCATGCATTTATACGAAAAATCATACAAACGCGAACACGTAGCGTCCCGTTGCAAACATCTTCTCTTTCAAAATTATGAATGGATAAACTTGACTTTAAAACAGGTAAGCGTGCACAATGGAAATGGTTTACAATGCATGCAAGTGGAGAGTCAAGTTTTAATGAAGAAGGAGGCCATAGGATGATCATTGGGGTTCCTAAGGAAATTAAAAATAATGAGCATCGTGTCGGCATGACGCCGGGCACTGTCGTCAGCTATACAAAGGCCGGGCACGAAGTGCTGGTGCAATCCGGTGCCGGTCTCGGCGTCGGCTTCACCGACGAGGATTACATCGCGGCAGGGGCGAAAGTGGTAGGAACTGCCGCAGATGCATGGAAGGCCGAAATGGTCGTCAAAGTAAAGGAACCCCTGCAGGAGGAATACGATTACTTCCAAGAAGATATGATTCTCTACACCTACCTGCATTTGGCTCCCGAGCCGGAGCTGACAAAAGCATTGGTAGACCGCAAGGTATGCGCGGTGGCATATGAGACGATTCAGCTTCCGGATGGCAGTTTGCCGCTCTTGACGCCGATGAGCGAAGTGGCCGGCAGAATGTCCATTCAGATCGGCGCCCATTTCCTGGAGAAGGCGCACGGCGGCAAAGGAGTGCTGCTCAGCGGCGTTCCCGGCGTAGCTCCGGGCAAGGTGGCTGTCATCGGAGGAGGCATCGTCGGTACGAATGCCGCCAGGGTTGCCCTCGGTCTTGGCGCGGATGTCAGCATTCTGGATATCAATCCGGTCCGACTTCGTCAGCTGGACGATTTATTCCAGGGGAGAGTTAAAACCATTATGTCGGACCCGTATCATATTGCGGAAACGGTGAAAACGGCAGACCTCGTCGTTGGAGCCGTCCTTATCCCGGGTGCCCGAGCCCCTCGGCTCGTTACCGAGGAGATGGTCAAGGAGATGAGCCCCGGATCCGTCATCGTGGATGTGGCGATTGACCAAGGCGGCTCTATCGAGACGATTGACCGGATTACCACCCACGATCATCCGACCTACGAGAAGCACGGCGTCATCCATTACGCCGTTGCTAACATGCCGGGTGCCGTAGCGCGCACCTCGACGCTGGCATTGACAAACGTTACGGCTCCGTATGGACTGAAGATCGCGAATAAAGGCATACGATCCGCCGCCCGGCAGGATCAGGCGCTGGCCAAGGGCATTAACGTGATCGGCGGCAAAGTAACGTATGAAGCGGTCGCAGCTGCACACGGATATGCTTATACCAGCATAGACGATTACTTGCTGTCTTAAGGCTGCAGCAGATGTGTTTTACATATAAAAAAAAGCTCTTTTTCGAAATTACGAAAAAAAGAGCTCTTTTATAACGGTCATCGCCTTGGCACAAGCGGCGAATCAGAAGTCCCGGTTCATGCTCTCTTCATCGGCAACCGATTGTATTTCTTCCGATCCGATGCTGAGGACCTGGTATCCGTCCTTCGCTTGCTTGTTTAATGCGCGTTCCTTTATGAATTTCGGGCTCGCTTCGCCTGCGTCTTCATCATAAACGAGGAGGATGCCGTCGGTTTTGCGAAGAAGGAGATCATCCCTGGCCGTGAATTGCCATGGGCCACGATAGGGCTCCTTGCTGACAGCGGCATAAAAGTCGACCCCCTTCATGAGCTGCTGGAAATAGGACTTCTTGTCATCGTTCCACTGCTCCTCAGGATTCAAGTAGGCGGTAAGAATGGAGCACCTCAGCTGGGGATACGTTGTCTTCAGCTCGATGGCGGCCTCGATCGCCCATAAGTCGACTCCGTATTGTCCGGGGGTGATGACCCATTGCAATCCTTCCTCAAGCAGCGGAATGAGCCGGTTCGCTATCGCTTTGCGGATATAGGGGATGCCTTGATGCTTGTTGCTATAGATACCGAGCTCATGGGCCCGATATCCGGTGACCAGAATGTTTTCCATCTGCGTACACTCCTTGATGGGATGTAGGATCAGTGTATAGTTTTCAGAAACATCTAGCAACATCGTTTCACAAAGTTTCGGTTTGGGTAAGTAAGCGAGAATACATATTTTAGGAGGACATTCTTTTGAAGAAATGGACAGCGGTACTACTTGGAACAATTTTGGTTATGGGATTGGCTGCATGCGGCAATGACAAAGAGGCTAAAGAAGAGCCGGTAACCCCGGCTGCCGGACAGGAAGCGACGACGCCGGAAACGCCGCCGGCTGAGGACGCTAAAGAGGAGCCGAAGGAGGAAGCTGCACCGACGGCTGACGAGCTTCTGGAAAAATCGGTGGAAGCTTCCCAAAGCATGAAGAGCTTTGCCATGCAAGCCGATATTAAACAAAATATCGTTGTGGAAGGCACGGAGAATGCCGAGCAGAACATCGACATGGTGCTGGATTCGGAAGTAACGCTTGAGCCGATGGAAATGATGCAGAACATGACGATGGAATCGCCGGAAGGCAAAGTCGAGATGAAGCAATATATTACAGAGGAAGGCATCTATATGTTGATGGATGGACAATGGATGAAAATTCCTCAAGAATCGGAGCAGGAAATCCGCAGCAGCTTGGATATGGCCGCAGCCGGCCCTAAGCAGCAGATCGAGCAGTTCAAGTCGATCGCCAAGGATATGAAGGTAGCCGATGAAGGTGACAAGTACGTCTTGACGGCGGAGGTTTCCGGCGATAATTTGAAAGAGCTCGCAACGTCCATGATGAATCAGGCAGGCGGTGACCCGCAAACGGCTGCAATGATGGAGCAGATGGACATCAAGAGCATCAACATCGTGTACGGCATACAGAAGGATACCTACTTGCCGACCGCGACCGATCTGGACATGGTGATGGAAATGGAAGCCGAAGGTCAGAAAGTGACGCTCGACATGAAGATGAAGAGCACGTATTCCAAGCATAATGAGGTAAGCAAGATCGAAGTACCGAAGGAAGCGTTGAGTGCGGAATAATCGGATATTATATATTAATTAAGGAAACAGCTGTCCCGCCGGATGAGGGACAGCTGTTTTTTTAGATGTGTGTGCTCGTCGGGCCGTTTATCAGCGGGCATTGTCGACATCATGGATCAGCTCGGGCAGGCCTATCGAACCTCTACAACCACGCTGCCAAACAGCTGTCCGTCAATCGAAGCCATAATCCGCCATAATCCCGGTGAAGGCAGCATCATCATAGACGGGAGCATCGCATCTGCGCCGTACATCGGGGAGGGACGGATTTCCGTTTGAAATACATCGATCAGCTCATTGGAATGCTGTTTAACGGCGGTAAACGTCAAGTCGCCGGTCAGCTCCTCGTCCTTTCCCCAGAAATGCCACATATACTTATTGGGTTTGCCTGCGGCAAAATCCATGCCGAGGAAAGCAAGCCGACCCTCCACGCCCGTTACGCTTCTCGGAGGGGCGCCCCTGGACGGAGCGATCTTCGCTTCTTCTTCTGAACGATCGGTAACGAAGGAGGGGCTCGGCTCCCAGCTTCCGTCAGGCACATCGAAGACGATATCGCCGTATTTTTTTCCGTCGATCAGCAGATCGAACTTCCATAGCCCTGCGAGCGGCAGTCCAAAGCGGGAAACAATACGCGTCGCGTCCTTGAATGACGAGTCCGGCCCGCCTAAATATGCCATGTCCGCCGTAATTTCCGTCTCGGCCAGCTCCTCCAGGATCGTGCCGGAATCCCGATGAACGGCCGTAATGCGGGCATGCTTGCCCTCAAGCTCCTCGATCGGCGACATAAGGAACCATGCCGCTCCCGCAGGAGCGCCAGCAGCGTAGTCTCCACCGGCAAACACTTGAAGCTTTGGCTCCCCGTTCTCCGTATACAGCGTATGCGGTGTCCATTCGGAGGCCGAGCCGGGGCCCTTAAGAGGCACAAGCTGTCGAAGGGCGGGAAACGCTTGCCATCCCCATACTGCGGTTAGCAGAAGGAGCGCACATATTCCGGCAGTCAGGACAGGGACGCGGCGCCTCCAAGAAGACGCCAAGCCTTGCGAATGCTGCAAGTCGGCGGATTTCCGGCGATTCAGAATATCGGCCTTCATCTCCTCCGTGAACATTGGCTCCCGGAACGGGGAAGCTGCAAGCTCCCGGGCCCATTCCGGCCGATCCGGCTTCGATTCCTTATTCATTAGGCATCCTCTCCTCTCAGCAAATTTTCCATTCTTACGCGGGCGCGGTGGAGCCTGGATTTGATCGTCCCCTCCGAGATGCCTAGCAGCTCGGCCATTTCCTTGCGGGTCATCTGAAAATGAAATTCCAGCAGGAGCACCTCCCGGTATGCCTGGGGCAGCTGCATGACATGCTTCCAGATCTGCGATACCGCTTCCGTATCCAAAAACTCCATTTCGGCGGAAGGGCCGGCCTGTCTGGTTGTGAGCCATCCCACAAGCGAGACTTTGGATATGAAGGAGGATTTGAGATAATTCAGGGACAGATTGCGGGTGATGGTCAGAAGCCAGGTCTTGACGGAGCTGCGGCCTTGGAAATCCTTCAAATGCTGGAAGGCTCTTAGGAAGACGTCCTGGCTGATATCATCGGCAGCATCGCGGCGCTTCGTAAGGAAATAGGCATAATTCCATACATCCTGGCCAAAAGACTCCATAAGCTCTTTCAGGACTGAGCCGGCATCGTCTGCGGCTACCATCGTCTTTAGGTACTCCAATATTCGTCACCTCATGAATTAGACAAATGAAGACATCATCGGTTCCCGGCTTGTTGTCATTTATGCGAAACGAAATCAGGCGGTTAAACGTTATATAATTATCGGCATCCGAACAAGGCGCGAGGGGAGGAAAGGGTATGGATCTGTATTTTAAGGATAACTTTTTTAGCGCGGGCTGGACAGATATTATGAATGTGAATGGGGAAAGCATCGGCACACTGGATTTGAAAAGCGCCTTCAGCTCTTCACTGGATGTATACGATGCCTCAAGGACCAAGGTATGCAGCGGCTCCTTCCGTTTCTTCTCGAACAAATGGAATGTCGTTGACGCGGAGGACAGGGAGCTTGGCGTGCTGCGTATGCGAATGAGCTTTGTAACCAAGAAATTCGAATATGATGCGGGAGATCGGGGCATTTATGAAATTGTATCTCCGGCTTTTTCCAATGAATATGAGATAAGCGATGGCAGGGGAAGCTTTGTCCCACGGTTTTCGAGGATCAGCGGATGGCTGCAGCCAGGCGCTTACCGGCTGCACAACAGCAGCGGGGTTCTCGGCGATTATGAACTGATTGCCGTCGTGATGGGAATCCATGAAATCCGCAAGCGCAATAACAGTGCGGCGGCAAGCGCATCCCATTAACGCCGTCTTACGGGCAGGAGGGAATAGGGCAGCATGAATACAGTCAGCGATCATTTGGATTATGGCTTGACGATTATTTTTATCGGATTTAATCCGAGCTTGCGATCCGGGGAGGTTGGGCATCATTATGCGAATCCTCGCAACAATTTTTGGAGGATCTTGCATCAATCGGGCTTGACGCCCCGGCTTTATGACGCTTCCGAGGACGGGGAGCTGCTTAAATTGGGCTACGGCTTCACCAATATCGTGGCAAGGCCGACCAGGGGGGCGGAGGATATTACGCGCGAGGAATACCGGGCAGGACGGGAGACGCTTAGGGAAAAGCTGCAGAAATACAGACCTCAAGTCGCCTGCTATGTCGGCAAAGGCGTATACACCGAATTCAGCGGCAGGACGAAGGCGCAATGGGGCTTGCAGTCCGATTCCGTTGTTGACGGGGTCCGCGATTTTGTGGCTCCCTCTTCCAGCGGACTGGTCCGCATGCCCATGGGGGAGATTGTGTCAATATACCGGGAGCTGTACGAGCTGGTTTCCGAAAGCCCGGAGATGTAAGCCAGCTTTACGCTTTACATGTCCTTCAAATGAGTGATAGATTTCCCTAAAAAAGAGGAACGCCTCATAAGACACCGATATCCGGTTCTTGAGCGTTCCTCTTGTTGTGCTGCAATTTTTATGGGCTGTGCCGGCTTACAGCCGCAGCAGCGAAGGGTCGATCCGCGGGACAAGCCCTTCGTCAGCCGCGCGATCCAGCAGGGACGTAATAGCATTGTAACCGTCCGAACCAAGATCGGCCGTGAACGGGTTGACGTACAGGTTAATGTGAGCCTCCGCTACCTTCGGATCCATCTCCTGCGCATGCTCCAGTACATAGGATCGGGATTCCTCCGGATGCTTCCACGCATATTCGACCGAGGCGCGGGTCCATTCGGCAATGCGGCCAAGGTCAAGCGAACGGCGGGCAACGATGGCGCCGAGCGGGATCGGCAGGCCCGTATCCTCTTCCCACCAGCTTCCGAGATCCGTCATTAGCTTGAGGCCGTAGGAAGGATAGGTGAACCGCGCTTCATGAATGACAAGACCGGCGTCGATTTCGCCGTCCCGTACGGCAGGCATGATCCGGTCAAACGGCATGACGACAATTTCGCCAAGCCCGCCGGGTACATGCTTTGCGGCCCATAAACGGAACAGCAGGTAGGCTGTGGACCGATCGCTCGGAACAGCCACGCGGCGACCTGACAGAGATGCAGGGCTGGCCGGGGTTTGGCCGTCCGTGAGCTTGTCCGCCGTCAGCACGAGCGGGCCGCAGCCGCGGCCAAGTGCGCCGCCGCACGGAAGCAGGGCATACTCATCGAGTACCCACGGCAAGGCTGCATAAGATATTTTCAGAATGTCATGTGTCCGGTCCTCCGCAGCCCAGCGGTTCGTAATATCGATATCGGCATAGGATACATCAAGCTCTGGGGCACCCGGTATCCGTCCGTGCACCCAGGCGTGGAATACAAAGGTATCGTTCGGACAAGGGGAAAACGCAATTTTCATGACAGCACCTCCGGAAGTAGTGAACTGGCGGTCTCAAGCTGGCGCAGCGCTTCGGGAATCCGCCATGCGCTGCGATCCCTCGGACCGACCTTATTGGATATTGCGCGGATTTCCATGACCGGTACGCAGGCCATAGCGGCAGCCGTCGCCACGCCGAAGCCCTCCATTCCTTCAGCGGCAGCGCCGGGCACCTGCCCGGCTAACCCTGCCGCGCGTTCTGCACTGCCCGTTGTCGTGGAGACGGTCAGGATCGGACCAAGACTTACGGGCAAGCCGGCGCGCTTCAGCGCTTCGACAAGCCGAATGGATGCGTTAGTCTCGGCTTCAATCCGGTCGGTTCCGAAACCGAGCTCCCGAACGCTGGCAAAGCCGTCCGCCGTTTCCGATCCCAAATCCGCGGCGACGATCGAATCGGCGATAACAACGCCGCCCACTTCCGCTCTTCCGTCGAAACCGCCGGCGATGCCGGCGCTGATGACGAGGCGATATGCCGAACGGACCAGACGGGTTGCGGCAGCAGCAGCCGCGGCAGCAGGGCCAACGCCCGCTGCAATGACATCGAAGCCGTCCGCATTCCTTAATCCCCGCATGACGGCATCCCGTTCCGCCTCTACCGCGGTAACGATCAGCACGCGACGGGCGGACGGATCCTGCGTGTTATGATTCCCGGCTCTTGCCGGGTCTGATTGAGAATGATCTTGCATGTTCTGCTCTCCTTCATGGCTGAATTCCAGCGACCTACCCTTTAACGTTATCTCGTTACGGCTCTTGTGTAAAGTCTTAGGGCTTTCGTCTTGCCTCAGTTTTTGTAGCAGGAGCTTCCCTGCATAGAGTATAATGGACAAAAACTACGTACATCGGGATGAGATTCGGAGGTTGGATATCTTTGCGCAAGAAGGGTGCGAACGGACAAGAGAGCAGGGCGAAACTGCTGATGATCGCTGCTAATGAATTCGCGAGATCAGGGTATCATCATACGAAGATCAGCACCATCGTATCCCGGGCAGGGTTAACCCAGCCGTCGTTTTACCTGTATTTTGAGAGTAAAGAAGCGATCTTTCGGGAATTGGTCGGGAATTTCCGGTCCGGGCTGAAGGAGCTGATCGAAGGCAGCAGGCTGGAGGGCGGCATAAGGGAGGATGATGTTCCCGATCGGCTGCTGGCTGTCTTAACAAGCTTATTTGAGTATTTGGGCAAGGATCCTGATTCAACCCAGATCGGATTTTACATAAGCGAGGAATCTGCAGCCATCAAGTCGGAAATGGCCGCAATGATCGCGAATAATTTAAGGGCCGAGCAGCAGGAAGGTTATTTCCGGGCCGAAGCGGATATGGCGGTCATTTCGGAAAGTCTGGTCGGGGTCATCGAAAGGCTGACGCTGCAGGAGCTACTTAACGGCAAGCGGCCTTCCGGGGATTTGGCGCGTCATGTCGTGAATCTCTTCATGCACGGCATCTGCGAACACCCGTATGGCCGAGTGTCAGGCGATAAGTTCCAGGGAGTATGACATCGATAATCTGCATTATGGATACGAATACGACTGCATCCTTCGCTTCATGCGCCGATTGCAGTCTGTTTTTGCTGTCTTTCGCGCTGCAGCATCGTTTGAAATATGGCGGGAAAGTGGAGTATAGTCGTAATACACATGTATGTAACCGATTCCATCAGGAGAGTCAGAGGAGAATGATCGGAGGATCCGCTAATGAAGAAGATGATGCTGGTTTACGGTGCGCTGATTGTCGCATTTCTCCTTTACGTATTCATGTACCGTCTTGAGGACAAGCGGACATCCAGCTGGGAGGAAGGCGGGCTTCACGGCAGCATCGGCGAGAGCTACGTTATGGTCACCTTTCAATCAGGCATGGAATATTGGAAAAATATTTTGAAGGGCTTCGAGGACGGCGGAGACGCGCTTGGCGTTACCGTCGATTACCGCGGCGCTACGCAATATGACGTCAAGGAGCAGATTACCGTCCTGGAGCAGGTTATCGCCAAGCGGCCGGCAGGGATTGCTTTATCGGCCATCGATTCGAAGGCGCTCACGCCAACGATCAATAAAGCCGTTGATGCGGGAATTCCGGTCGTCCTGTTTGATGCGGACGCTCCTGACAGCAAAGCCTACTCCTTCCTGGCGACCAACAATTACAATGCCGGGGCGGCAGCTGCAGATAAGATGGCTGAGCTTCTTGGACGGGAAGGGGAGGTCGGCATCATTACCCAAACCGGCCAGCAGAACCACGATGACCGGACGGCGGGCTTCCGGGAAACGTTAGAGAAAAGCTATCCGGCCATGTCGGTGGTGGAGATTAGGGAAGGCAAAGGAGATATTATCGCCTCCAAGGAAGCTGCCGCCCGCATGATGGAGAAGTTCCCCGAGCTGAAGGGCATCTTTGCGACGGAGGCGAACGGGGGAGCCGGCGCCGCCGATGCCGCCATTGCCGCGGGCAGGGCCGAAGACGTCCGAATTATCGGGTTCGATACGAATAAAGTGACGCTCGACCGGATATCGGACGGAACGATTTCGGCCACGATCGCGCAGGGAACCTGGAATATGGGGTATTGGTCGCTGCAATATTTGTTCCATCTCCATCATGGCCTTACCGTTCCTGCGCCGACGCTCGGCAATGATGTCGCTCCTCTGCCGCCCCGGGTCGATACCGGCATTACGATCGTGACCCAAGAGAATGTGAAGGATTACTATGCGAAGTAACGGATTGGGCGCATGGCGGCAGGGGCTGAAGCGGTGGCTGCATTTTGGGGATCTGCCGCTTCGTTACAAGCTGGTCATTCTGTTTCTGATGATCGGCATTCTCCCCTCGATCGGGCTCGGGGTGCTGGTGAACTGGACGGTTAATCGGATTGTGGATCAGCAGGTGACAAGTCATACCATACAATTGATCGGGAAGGTTAATCAGACGCTCGACAACGAGATGGAGAACCTTCAGAACATCACCTATCTTATCGGCTTCGATCCCCGCACGGAGCGGTTTATGAAAGGACATATCCAGGGGGATATGCCTCCGGCCCAGGCGGGGAACAGCGTACAGGCAAATGCCGGATACGCCTCGGACCGCCGCCTGATGCATCAGGATGATGCGGACAATTACGAGATCCACCAGTATCTTCAAGGCTTTACGACGCTGTATCCGGAGATTGCCGCTATTCTGGTGGTCAATCGTGAAGGGGCCTATATCAGCAACGAAATGTATGCCCGAGGCAGCGGGAAGCTGACGGATGAGGCTTGGTACCGGGAAGCCATTAAGAATGAAGGAATCTTTACCGTGCTCGGGCATCCGTCGGATCGCAATGTGACAACGCACGTGCATTATGCCGATGAGGAGCTGGTTTCGGTTGTCCGTTCCTTTGTCGATCCGGATACCCGAGAGGTCACCGGGGCGGTCCTTATTGATTTGAAGCTTCGGACCGTAGCACGTGCGGCCCGGGATGTGACGCTGGGCAAGAACGGGTACCTGATGGTGACGGAGGCTGGGGGATCCAGCATCTATAAGCCGGACGACTCCCTGCTTCCAAGCATACCGCCGTCTTGGTTTCCGGAGCAGGACAGCGGCACGTTCATACGCGAGGTGAACGGCGAGCGGGTGCAGCTGATTTACGGTACGTCCTCCTTCACCGGATGGCGGACCATCGGCGTGTTCCCAACGAACGAAACGGTTTACGAAGTGAAGGAAATCCGATTCTATTTAATCTGCTTCCTGTTTATGGTCTGCCTCTTCGGCGTTACTGCCTCGTATACATTGTCGCAATCGATATCGCGGCCGATCTGGCAGCTGATGTCGTTCATGCAAAAGGCGGAGTCCGGCGATCTTGCGATCCGCTACTGGGGGAACCGGCAGGATGAGGTCGGCATGCTTGGCCGGAGCTTCAACCGCATGCTGCTTCAGATTCGCAAGCTGATGAAGCTGAGCGAGCTGCGCGAGCGGCAGAAGCGGGAAGCGGAGCTGCGCAGCCTTCAGGCGCATATTAAGCCGCATTTTCTGTACAACACGCTCGATACGATTCATTGGATGGCCCGCAAAAAAGGGGCGGATGAGGTGTCCGAGCTGGTGGAATCCTTGTCGACCCTGTTCAGGATCGGTCTCAGCAAGGGGGATGACATCATTCCGATGCAGGATGAATGGATGCATATCAGCAGCTACTTGCAAATTCAGAAGACCCGGTACCGGGACAGGCTGCAGACGCAGCTGGAGCTTGCGCCCGAGGCCGAAAGGCTGTATGTCCTTAAGCTGCTTCTGCAGCCGATCGTGGAAAATGCGATTTACCACGGCATCAAGGCGCGCCGGGGACCCGGGCGAATATCGATCAGGGCGTATACCGAGAATCATGCCCTGGTTCTGAACGTTCAAGACAATGGCGCGGGCATGCCGCAAGACAGGCTCGAGGAGCTTCGCCGGAAGCTTCGGGACCCGATCTCTGCCATGGATGAGGATGCGGGCGGGACATCTGCGGGTAGCCGCAGCTACGGCATGCTGAATGTTCAAGCCCGGATACAGCTAACGTTCGGCGAGGCTTACGGAATCACCATAGAAAGTACGGAAGGCGAAGGAACTTCGGTGACGATCCGTCACCCGCTGCTCGCTGCGATTCCTCCGCCGCCGGATAACGATAGGGGAGATAGGCTATGAATAAGGCTAACCAGGTGCTTTACCAAGTGCTGATCGCCGATGATGAGCCGATCATCCGCGAGGGGATTCGGGATGCGGTGGATTGGGCTGCGCTCGGCATGGAAGTGGCAGCCGAAGCGGAAGACGGCGAAGAGGCGCTTGAGCTTGCGCTCAGCCGCGTTATCGATATCGCGCTTGTGGATATGAACATGCCGTTCATGGACGGCATCGCGCTGATGAAGAGGCTGAGGGAAGAACGCCCTGATTGCCGTTTCGTGATCATCACGGGCCATGACGAGTTCGCATATGCGCAGGAAGCGATCCGGCTTGGCGTAAAGGATTATATTTTGAAGCCGGTGAATGCGGAGCATCTCGTATCGGTGCTGCGCAGCGTAAGGGAAGAGCTGGATGAGCGCCATATTCAGAGCAACTATTTGAAGAAGGCATCGGAACAGATCGAGAAGAATATCCCGCTCCTTCGCGAGCGCTTCTGCCAAGAATGGATTGACGGACAGCTTGAAGAGTCTGAAGCCGTGGAGCAGCTGGAATTCCTCGGCCTGCCGCCAAAGCTGCCCGTTCAGGCAGGCATCGCGAGATGGCCCGAGCTGACCGTTCCCCAGCCGCTCATGAAGGAGAGCGACCGGCAGCTGTATCTGTTCGCCATCGAGAACATGATCGGCGAGCTGCTGCAGCCGGCTGCCCATGTGCTGTTCCGCGACCGAACGGGCCATATCGGCATGCTGCTGTGGGATGAAATCCCCGCGAAGACGTGTGCGGATGCCGAGCAGGCGGTTCAGAAATACTTGAAGCTTTCGATCCAAATGCATGTCGAGCCGGTACGGGACGACAGTGGAGGAATATCGGCCGCGTACGAAGCCTGCCGGGAGGCGGTGCTCCGTGACGCCCAGCTGTCTCCGCTGGTTCGCCGGGCCAGGCAGCTGATTCAGGAGCAGTATGCCGATCCGGAGCTGACGCTGGAGTCTTTGGCTGCGGCGCTGCAGGTCTCGCCGGTTTACCTCAGCCGTACCCTCAAGAAGGAGCTGGGCACGTCGTTTGTCGTCTTCATCACCCAGACCCGCATCCGGAAGGCGATCCAGCTTCTGAATGGCACCGATCTGTCTATTCTTGAAATCGCGGAGCGGACCGGCTATGACAGCCAGCACTACTTCAGCACAGCATTCAAGAAGGTGATGGGCGTATCGCCGAACGGCTATCGCAAGGGCCTCGCTTTTCAGGAAGAGAAGGGCGGTTGACGTATATTAACAAGCAGTCCCTGTTTGGTTGGAGCTCCCAACGAAGCAGGGACTTTTTCTTTTCGGGATTCATCGCTGGGATCGATTCCGGGAAGCCGGTGAAGGTTTACCATTCACACTCCTCCATTCATCCACTCACTCGTTCATCCATTCATCGATTCATCCATCCATTCATTCATCCATCCATTCATTCATCCATCCATTCATTTAACCATCCAATCAGGCCACAAAAGTATGAAAATTATAAAAAAGGTTGTATCTGTCGAAAGACCCTTTCCATCCGCGGGTGTATGCTGATTCATACAGAGAGGCTTTTACGGATGGTTAGGATGTAAGCGCTCTCGATCCAACTTTTCGGAAAGGGGAACAACCGATGAAGAGAGGAATGCTGGGTGTTCTTATTGCGGTCATGCTGGTTGCCCTGACGGCCTGTAACCTGGCCGAAACGGATGCCGGCGATGCGAATAAAGGCTATGTCGGGCTTGCGATGCCAACCAAGTCATCGGAGCGCTGGGTGGCCGACGGTAAAAACATGGAGCGGCTGTTTCAGGAAAAAGGCTATAAGACCGATCTTCAGTTTGCGGAGGACGTGATTGAGAACCAGATCGCCCAGATCGAGAACATGATCACCAAGGGCGTGGATGTCATCGTGATTGCATCGATCGACGGCAATACGCTGACGGATGTTATCAAGAAGGCCCATGATCAAGGGATCAAGGTCATCGCGTATGACCGTCTGATCCGCAATACCGAGCATTTGAGCTACTACGCGACCTTCGACAACTTCAAGGTCGGGGTGCTGCAGGCTTCCTATATCGAAGAAAAGCTCGGCTTGAAGGAAGGAAAGGGGCCGTTCAATATCGAGCTGTTCGGCGGCTCGCCGGACGATAACAATGCGTACTTCTTCTATGACGGGGCGATGTCGGTGCTGAAGCCGTATATCGATTCCGGCAAGCTCGTGGTGCGCAGCAAGCAGACGACCATGGCGCAGATCGCGACACTCCGTTGGGACGGCGCGCTGGCCCAGTCCCGG
This sequence comes from Paenibacillus lactis, assembly GCF_017873605.1. Classification (GTDB taxonomy): domain Bacteria; phylum Bacillota; class Bacilli; order Paenibacillales; family Paenibacillaceae; genus Paenibacillus_AQ; species Paenibacillus_AQ lactis. The sequence continues at coordinate 161,728 of NZ_JAGGKI010000010.1, read as the reverse complement.
ATGGATAATCTGATCAGTGCGAATTATTCGAACGCTCATTTGGATGCGGTCCTTTCCCCTTATGACGGCATCAGCATCGGGATCATCTCCTCGCTCAAGGGTGTAGGGTACGGTACGCCGGATAAGCCGCTGCCGATTATTACGGGGCAGGACGGGGAGCTTGCTTCGATCAAATCGATCGTGGCCGGCGAGCAGACGCAGACGGTGTTCAAGGATACGCGCCAGCTGGCGGAACAGGCAGTAAAGATGGCCGAAAGCGTAATAAAAGGTGAAGAGGCCGAGGTGAACGATACCGAGTCCTACGATAACGGAGTCAAGGTCGTGCCGGCATACCTCCTTCCACCGGTGTCAGTGGACGCTAGCAATGTCGAGAAGGAGCTTGTGGATACGGGCTACTACACGAAGGAAGAAATCGGTTTGAAGTAAATAACGGCCTTATGGATACGAAACAGAAGGGAAGGTGCAGCCCGAATGTCGGAATACATTCTTGAAATGCGGAACATAACGAAAGCGTTCCCAGGCGTGAAGGCGCTGGATAGCGTGAATCTGAAGATTCGCGAAGGCGAAATCCATTCCTTGTGCGGGGAGAACGGCGCCGGCAAATCTACGCTGATGAAGGTGCTGAGCGGCGTGTATCCGCACGGTACTTATGATGGTGATATTTTGTTCAAGGGGAAGGTATGCGAATTCAAAAGCATTAAGGACAGCGAGGACCTCGGCATCGTCATCATCCACCAGGAGCTGGCGCTGATTCCTTACTTGTCGATTGCGGAGAATATTTATCTCGGCAATGAGCGCGCCCACAAAGGCATCGTGGACTGGAACGAGACGATCCGCGGAGCGAAGGAGCTGCTGGGCAAGGTCGGGCTTACGGAAAATCCGAACACGCCAGTGGGCACCATCGGGGTCGGCAAGCAGCAGCTGGTCGAAATTGCGAAAGCGCTCTCGAAGAAGGTAAAGCTGTTGATTTTGGATGAACCGACGGCAGCCTTGAACGAGGATGACAGCGAGAACCTGCTGCAGCTGATGCTGGAATTCAAGAAGCAGGGCATCTCATGCATTCTGATCTCCCATAAGCTGAACGAGGTTTCCAAGGTGTCGGATTCCATTACGATTTTGCGGGACGGCAAAACCATCGAAACGCTGGATATGCACGGCAAAGAGGTCAATGAGGACCGCATCATCCGCGGGATGGTCGGACGGGATTTGACGAGCCGTTATCCGGAGCGTACTCCGAAGGTCGGTGAAGTCATCCTGGAGATCAAGGATTGGACGGTATATCACGAGCTGCAGGCGGACCGCAAGGTGATTGATGGCGCGAACCTCCATATTCGAAGAGGGGAAATCGTCGGCATTGCCGGACTGATGGGATCGGGCCGGACCGAGCTTGCGATGAGCGTGTTCGGCAGGGCATACGGCCGGAATATCAGCGGCGAGCTGTATAAGAACGGGCAGGTCATTCAGAACCGGACGGTGACCGAGGCGATTGCGAACGGCTTTGCCTATGTGACGGAGGACCGGAAGGATTACGGCCTGATTCTGATCGATGACATTAAGCGGAATATCTCCCTTACGGGGCTGCCGAAGCTGGCGAGGAACATGGTGATCGATGAAAGGGAGGAAATCCTCGTTGCCGAGGAGATGCGCAGGAAGCTGAAGATCAAGACGCCGAACATCTTGCAAAAGACCGGCAATCTGAGCGGAGGCAACCAGCAGAAAGTAGTCTTGAGCAAATGGATCTATTCCGAGCCGGACATCCTCATCCTCGATGAGCCGACCCGCGGCATCGATGTGGGAGCCAAGTTCGAGATTTACTCGATTATCAATCAGCTTGCGGACGAAGGCAAAGGGGTGCTGGTCATTTCCTCCGAGCTGCCGGAAATCCTCGGCATTTGCGACCGGATCTATGTCATGAATGCCGGCCGGATCACCGGTGAAGTGAGCAAGGAAGAGGCTTCGCAGGAAACGCTGATGAGATATATGACCAAGAACGGAGGGGCTTAAGCATGGAAACGCTCATGAAATTATTCAAAAACAATATTCGGCAGTACGGAATGATCATCGCCTTGGTCCTGATTATGATCTTCTTCCAGATCATTACGGGCGGGCTGCTGCTTGAGCCGATCAATATTACGAACCTGATCCTGCAAAACAGCTACATTCTCATCCTGGCCATTGGGATGGTGCTGGTCATCATTACGGGACATATTGACTTGTCCGTCGGCTCGGTGGCGGCTTTCGTTGGTGCTGTCGCAGCCGTGATGATGGTCGATATGCAGCTGCATCCGGTGATCGCCGTCATCGCCTCCTTGATCGTCGGGGGATTGATCGGCGCCTGGCAGGGCTTCTGGGTGGCGTATGTGAGAATCCCGGCCTTTATCGTAACCCTTGCCGGTATGCTGCTGTTCCGGGGCCTTACCATGATCGTCCTGGATGGGCAATCGATCTCGCCGTTTCCGGGCGGATTTCAGAAGCTCAGCTCGGGCTTCGTTCCGGATTTCGGCAACACCGGCACCAATCTGGTTGCGATTCTCGTCGGCATCGCGTTTACGGTGATTTATGTCATCAATGAGCTGAGAGACCGTAAATCCCAGAAAAAGTATAACTTCGACGTGCTTCCAGGCGGCCTGTTCCTGCTTAAGCTCTTCCTGATGGCAGCCGTTATTAATGCCTTTACGTTTATGCTGGCAAGCTACGCCGGCCTGCCGAATATTCTGATTCTGCTGCTTGTGCTCATCATCATCTATTCCTTCGTGATGAACAAAACCGTGATGGGACGCCATATTTATGCGCTTGGCGGCAATGAGAAGGCCGCTGCGCTGTCCGGCGTGAAGACGAAGAAGGTAACATTCTGGGTGTTCGTCAATATGGGCGTCATGGCGGCCATTTCCGGCCTGATGTTTGCCGCCCGTCTGAACGCGGCAACGCCTCGGGCAGGTACGAACTTTGAGCTGGACGCCATTGCGGCAAGCTTTATCGGCGGTGCATCCGCCACAGGCGGTATCGGTACGGTGTTCGGCGCAATCATCGGCGGCCTCGTCATGGGTGTCCTGAATAACGGCATGTCCCTCGTCGGACTCGGCATCGACTGGCAGCAGGGCATCAAGGGCCTTGTCCTTCTGGCAGCCGTCGCTTTCGATATTTATAACAAGAAGAAGAGCAGCGCCTCGTAATTGCATTTTGGCGAATATACAAAAAGCACGGCCGGCTCCGCGCAGATATTTAAAGTCTGCGGGAGCCGGCCGTGCTTTTTTGCGATAAACGACTAAGCTCTTAGGTGGGGTTCAATACTAGCTTATCTCAGCTTAATCGTCACTTTGCGTGTCAACAAGCGGATCAACACCAGCCCAAGAACCATGATGACGGCCGACCCGGCAAGCGAAGCGTACAGCGGCACGTCAAGGGTGAAGGCAGGCATCCAGCGATCCCATAGCGAGGCCAGTTCGAATTGCCACAGCGCATCCATGAAGCCGACAAGGACGATCGCTATGGCGATGAAGCCTAAACCTCGAATCCAGTCGTGCCGGTAGAAGCCGGAGCCGATCATCCATCCCATCAGGTAGTAAACGAAGATTTGGATGCCAAAGGACGCCAGGGCAAGGAACCAGTTGTGCTCGAATGCCTGCAGTACCGGAGAGTTCCCGGTGTCCGAGAAGTTCATCGCCGAGAGCAGCAGGCTGACGGGGCCGACGACGAGCGGAAAGGCAATGGACAGCAGCAGGGCGGCCAAGGCGGCTCCTTTAAAAAAGTCCCTTCTGGTAAAGCCGTGGCGCACATAGAAGCTCAGGAAGCCGAAGGAGGATATAATGCCGATGACCAGCATGAAGCCCTTGGTCGAGCGGTAGATGATGGAGAAGAAATCGTCCTGGCCGATGTTGCTGCTGCTGCCGGTAATCCCAAGCGCGAGGTTAAGGAGGAACACGATAACCAGATATCCTATGGCCCATGAGCCTTGGTGCCAAAACATCTCCATCATTATTCTCGAAGCGGCTGACGTTGGTTGTTTCATGTTCCCTGCTCCTCCCCTGTGATATGGATAAACAAGTCCTGCAGCGAGATCGGACCCAGCTCAAGTCCCGCACGTCTAGCTGCATGCTTGGATTCCTCGCTCAGCTCTCCGTAGACGATGGCCGATTTGGTGGAGCCCAGCTGTTGAACATTCAGCACCTTCAGTCCCGGCGTGAATTCGTCCACCTTCTGCGCTGGTCCCGTAATCGAAACGCCGCGGGAGGTTAACGATTCGTAATCGTCTTGGAGGACGAACCGGCCTTTATGGATGATAATGACCTCCTCGAACAAATAATCCATCTCCGACACGAGATGCGTGGACAGGATGAACGTCCGCGGGTGCCGCTCCTGATCCTCAAGGAGCTCCCGGTAGAAAATTTCCCGGGTGGGTGCATCCATGCCCAGGTACACCTCGTCCAGAATCGTTACCGGCGAGCGGCTGGCAAGCCCGATCGTAACGTTGAAAGCCGACTGCATGCCTTTCGAGAGCTCCTTAAGCGGTTTATCCAGCGGCAGGTTGAAATTACGGGCAAGCCTAAGGGCATATTCCGTATCGAATCGGGGCCTATACCCGGCCACCGTCTCGATCGCCGCTTTGACTTTGTCCGACTCGTCCTTGTAGTCGATGTCATAGAGGAACGAGACCTCCCGCATGATTTTTGCATTTTCAAACGGCTGCTCGCCGCCTACCTTCACCGTGCCTGACGACGGCTCGCGAAACGAAGCCAGAACGGACAGCAGCGAGGTTTTGCCTGCGCCGTTCCGTCCGAGCAGGCCGTAGATTTTCCCGCCGTCCAATCGGAAGGACATATCCTTTACGGCCTCGACGTCCCCGTAGCGAATGGAGACCCGGTCGAATTCGATATCAAGATTCATGGGCGTCACGCTCCTTTACTTGGGTGATGATCTCAAACAAATCTTCCGTGGACAGGCCGAGCTTGTCGGCCTCCTGCACCATAGGCACCACATAATCATCTGCAAATGCATTTTTCCGGGTCCGAAGCAGCTGCTCCTTCGCCCCTTCCGCAACAAACATGCCGACACCCCGCTTTTTAAAAATGAGGCCGGATTCAACGAGCAGGTTGATCCCCTTCAAGACCGTAATGTGATTGATTTTGTAAAAGCTTGACAGCTGCGTCGTGGAAGGCACCTGCTCCCCTTCGAGCAGCTGGTCGTTCACGATCTGATCTTCGATCTTCTCCTTGATCTGGAGGAACAAGGGCTTGTTATCCGGATATACCGAGCTGCTAATTCGAATCACCGCCTTGCCGTTGATGTTTCTGTAAAGGTTATATGCTTATATATATGACTATATAACCAAAACGTGCAGAGCATGTCAAGGTCATTTTGGAAAATCCTCACACCCGATCAACAAAAAAGTCACATGCCATAAACTAGCGCATGTGACTTATCATAGTTTCTATTCTCGGAAACTGCCTCTCGGAAAACAGGCCGGTCCGTGCGTTCACGGCAAATCGTTATTTCGATTTCGCTCCCTCCGAATACTCATGGATATCCGCATCCGGCAGCTTGCCGCGCTGAAGTTCGCGGATCGTCAGCCCGAAATCCATCTGCAAATGCGGATAGTCAGGGAATTTGTCCCAATCGCCGCCCCATTCGAACCCGAGCTCTTTGGCGATGGCCACCACTTCCATCCAGTCGGATTTGCCATTGCCGTTACCGTCGTATTCCATGTCCCAGATGACGCTTCCATCTTCGAGCCTCAAAGCAAAATCGATAGCGAGCCCGTAGTTGTGGAGAGATTGGCCGGCTTTGGCGTTCGTAACGATATCCCCCTCGGTTGTCCGGCCCTGATTGTAGATCCGGGTCTGTTCTTCATGGCTCCGGTATCCGTCGGTGATGACGATCGTGATGCCCCGCTGCTTGGTGAGGCGGACCAGCTCGTTTTTTTGCTTCAACACATAAGGGTGTAGGCCGGTGATCGCCGGCGTTTCTTTTTTACCAAGATCAAAATCCATGTCGTTGATGATGCCGGGAATAGCGGTTTGCATCTGCATATAAAATATGGCGAGCAGCAAGGCGGCCAGGAGGACAAGGGTCTTTCTTCTACGTTTAATCATCGGAGTTTCGTTTCTACCTACTTTCACAAGAATCACTTACGATCAATCTTCTCTCAATCTATTATATCGGCAACCGGGCCCAGGTTCCAACAGCGCCGGACTCCTGACCATAAGCAGGAATGAATAGCAATCCCTGGTTCTTCGCATGCTAAGCAACAAGATGGAAAATGCTTGTCCCAAAACGATGGCGGCGAAATCGTCGCCGGGAAAGCCGGGGCAGGGAAAGGAGAATCGTAATGAGCAGCATTCAACAGTTGCAAGGAACACTGAGTCAGCTGTCTGGCCAATTGGCGGCAGCGGAGCAGAGCGGCAGCATGGAGGAGGTCGGGGCGATTGCGGGCCAGCTGGGGCAGCTTCAGACTGCGCTTCAAAGCGCACAATCGGGGCTTACGTCGGAAGCCTCCGAGTCAGCTAGGCAGGAGCTTGTCAATTGCCGCATGCTTCTGCATGGCATGATGAACGCCGTGGAGGCCATTCAAGCCCGGGCGGCCGAGCAGTACCGCCAGGTTCTTGGCGAGAACAAGGCCGCATTTGAACAGCTGGCTGATGCAGCCAAGCAAAGCGGTTACCCGGAAGCCTACCAGTACAGGCAAATATTCCAGCAAATGGCGGAGGTCAGTCAGCAGCTGCGTCAATTGGACGGCTCCATGCTGGATATGGGTTATCAGATGGAGCGGGGGGCTCAGACCGGCGGCAGCTTGAACGGAGCGGTCCCGATCGAAGAGACGACCATGGATACTCATGACGGATGGACGATATAACCGGAAGCATGCTTAAAAAGCCAATGAGGGCGGACCCTGCCTACGTAGCGGGAAGTAAGCTGCTGCGAAAACAATCCCCCTATTTTCGAAGCTTCAGACCCATTTTAGCGAGGGTTCTGCAAGCTTCTTTTTTGTGATTGAAAGAAATATCTTTTTTAATATATAATCAAGGAGAAAATATCCATAAATCAATAGGGAAATGGACTAGATAAAAGAACCATTTGGAAAAGAGGGAGTTGCGATGGCGAGAGTAGGACCCAAACTGAATCAATCCAATACGCTGCTGATGATATCCAGCATCTATTCGTCACTGACCAAGACGGAGAAGAAGGTGGCCGATTACGTCAAGAGTTATCCGGAGGAGACGGTGCTGGCCACCGTTACGGACCTATCGGAAAAGGCGGGTGTTGGCGAAACCTCCGTCATCCGTTTCTGCAGAAAGCTGGGGTTTCGCGGGTTTCATGAGTTCAAGCTGTCCGTCGCCCAGGATTTGGTGGATCGTCCCCAGTCTGTGGTCGATACGGCCATCGATGAGCAGGATGACCTCATGACGGTAGCCCGCAAGCTTACGATGCAGCATGAAATTTTACTGAAAAACACGCTGGATCTCGTAAATGCCGATCATCTGAGAATGGCGGTCGATAAGCTGCTAGCCGCGACTAAAGTGTATGTTTATGGGGTCGGATCTTCGGGCATTACGGCGCTGGACCTGCATTACCAGCTGATGCGTCTTGGCCTGAACGTCGAAGCGCACCGGGATGCTCATATCATCGCGATGTCGGCAGCTCTGGTGAAGGAGGGGGATCTGGTATTTGCCATCTCAACCTCCGGCAGCACACGCGATCTCGTGGATCCGGTGAAGGAAGCGAAGAAGAACGGGGCGGACGTCATTTGCCTGACAGGACACCTGAGATCGCCGATCGCAACCTATGCAGACACGGTACTGCTTGTCTCTTCGCGGGAGATGCCGACTGAAGGCGGGGCGCTGGCAACAAAATTCATGCAGACATATATGCTCAACCTCCTAACGACGCTGCTTGCAATGAAGAAGGAGGACGCAATCGAATCACTCGAGAAAACGGCGAGATCGGTAGCCGATAAGCTGTACTAACATCACTGTACTAACGGTCGTTCCCTTAATCCTCGACAACAGGCAGCGAGGGAAATCGACTTTTGGATAATGGAAAGGAGGTCTTTGCACCATGGAATATGCAATTGGCGTTGATATCGGAGGAACTAAGGTGCAATTTGCGGTAGTCAACCGGCAGGGGGAAATCGTCAGCCGGTATCTTGTGCCTACCGAAGCGGATAAGGGAGCCGGGCAGCTGATGGATAAACTGCTGTCCGGCATCGACCGCATGATGAATGCTGCGCAGCAGCATGGGGAAGTCTGCGGCATCGGCATTGGCAGTGCAGGTCAGATCGATTACCAGGAAGGCGTTGTTTTGTATGCCGGCGATACCTTGCCAGGATGGACCGGTGTTCCGATTAAGCAGCTCGTGTCGAACCGGTTCGGCCATAAGGTGTATGTTGATAATGACGTGAATGTGATCGCTTTTGCCGAGAAGAGGTATGGTGCCGGCATCGGCTACAGCAATTTTGTTTGTTTGGCGCTGGGGACGGGAATCGGGGGAGCGGTTATGGAATCCGGCCGTCTTCTTCGAGGCGTCTTCGGAGGCGCAGGAGAGCTGGGGCATGTCTGCGTCGATGTGAACGGTCCACGCTGCAGCTGCGGCAATAACGGATGCATTGAGCTGTATGCCTCCGGCAGCGGAATTGCGAGAATAGGTCGGGAGATGCAGGGAAATGGAAGCGCTTTATATTCGTGGAAGCCTCATTCGAGGGAAATTATTCATGCCTGGCTGCACAACGATGAGGGAGCTGCGCTCGTCATGACGAAGGTGATCCGCGCCCTTGGCGCAGCGATTGCGGGATATATCCATACCTTTAATCCTGAGGCAATTCTTATTGGCGGCGGGGTTGCGGAAGCGGGACCGCGCTTTTTCGCGGAGCTGGAACAGGAAGTGGACGTTCGGACTTCTTCGTATATGAGCAAGTGCTGCCGGATTATTCCTGCGGGTCTGGGAGTTGATGCAGGCGTGATAGGGGCAGCGGCTCTGGTATGGAATCATAACGATGAAGGGGAATTAAATTACGTAATTTAGGAGAATAATTCCTCCATTATTAAAATAATTTAAGGAATACATTTTATTTCTATTACATCAAAAGATACGAAAAACCATTGGATACACAAGGGTTTTCGCCGAAATCGTGCTGGGTCAATGAGTTGAAGCGCATACAATGCTCAGAAAATAAGGATTGACTAAAGAAAATACATCCATTATTTTTCTTGTAGGAGGATATTTTCTCCAAAAATTATTTTTCTGGAATCCAGAACATGTTGGAGGGTGAGTCATTTGAAGAAGAACTATAGAAAGAGGTCGTTTCACGCCACGCTGCTGCTGGTACTGGCCTTTTCGGTTGTGCTAAGCGCTTGTTCCGGTTCGAAGGAAGGTGGTCCGGGCAAGGGCGGAAAGGTTGAAATCCAGCTGTGGAGCTCGGCAACCGGAGACGGTGCGAAGCCGATTGAAGCGGCTATAGCCAAATTCAATGAAAGCCAGGACGACATCGTTGTAAAGACACTCAGCAATCAGGATCACCAGAAGCAGTTGACCGCGATTTCAGGCGGCAATGCCCCCGACATCATCATTACGCAGTGGAACAACATCGGCCCGTGGTCGGAAGCCGGAGCCGTTAAATCATTGGAGGAATTCATTAAACGGGACGGTTACGACACCGGCCAGATTATCCCGGCTGCGCTGGAGCGCATGAAGGTTGACGATGAAATTTATGGGCTTCCGATCTCCATGAGTATGGCGAATAAATTGTTCTATAACAAAGAAGTGTTTGAGGAGGCAGGCCTTACCGCGCCGCCTGAAACGCTGGAGGAATTGTTCGAATACTCGAAGCGGCTGACCAAGAAGGACGACAAAGGCAATATTACGCAAATGGGCTTTATTCCGGATTATCCTTGGATCGATAACGTGTTCTGGCCCATCATATTTAATGGCTCCTGGGTGGACGAAAACGGGAAGCTGACCGCTAACCAGGAAGCAAACGTTAAAGCGATCGACTACCAGATGAGTTACTATAAGGAATTTGGGCAGGAAAGCATCGATAAATTCAAATCGGGCATGGGCGGACTCCAAACGCCGCAGGATCCGATTCTGACCGGCAAGCTGGCCATGATCATCGGCTGGGAGAACTGGTATGTGGACGACCGGGGTGAAGGCAAGGATGTCGGTGTCGCACCGTTCCCTTATCCGGCGGCCAACCCAGAGCTTAAAGGCTCCGGAATGGTAAGCCCGATTGCAATGTTCATTCCTTCCAAAGCGAAGCATCAGGAGGAAGCGTGGAAGGTGCTGCAGTATTTGCTCAGCGAGGACGTGCAGATTCAATACAGCATCGATTTCGGCTCGATCCCGGTTTTGACCAAGGCGCTGGATAATCCGAAGCTGACGCAGAATGAAGAGACGAAGGTGCTGTGGGAATATTATGAAAGCGCTAAAAGTCCGAATTTGAAAGGCTTCCCGAACAGCATTTACATTAATGAATACCTGCAAACCTTGAATGAAGAGACGGAGAAGGCGCTGAAGGGCCAACTTACCGCCCAGGAAGCCATGGATAATGTTGTGAACAAGATGCAGCCGATTGCGGACAAATACAAAAAATAACATGGCAATTTGCCTGCAGGATACCGGGGGAGAAGGATGGTAGGTGGAACCTTAGCTCCCGGCATTCCCGGCATGCTTTGCAAGGGTTATTAGGAGGTGAACCCCCGCATGGATCGTTTAAAGCTCCATAGCGGTATCAAGAGCAGGGAGAGAAAGCGGCTGTTCATCGGCCTCATGTTTCTGAGTCCATGGATTTTCGGCTTCCTGGTATTTCAGCTCTATCCCATCATCATGTCGCTATATTACAGCTTTACGGAATATAACATGTTTAACCCGCCGCAATGGATCGGTCTGGACAATTACAACGAGATGTTCCGGGACGATAAAATGTTCTCTTCGCTGTACAATACGGTATTCATGGCGTTGTTCGGTTTTTTTCCGCAGCTGGTGTACGCGCTTGTGATCGCACTGCTGCTGAACCAAAGCGTAAAAGGGCTGTCTTTATACCGCACCGTTTATTTTCTCCCGACACTGGTTCCGGCCGTCGCAGGTTCTCTTCTGTGGATATGGCTGCTGAACGCGCAGTACGGTCTGGTGAATCAAATGCTAGGCGCCATTGGGCTGCCTGAACCGAACTGGCTCATGGACGAGAATTGGACGAAGCCTTCCCTGATATTAATGGGCTTCTGGGGAACGGGGACGATTACGATCATGTATCTGGCCGCCCTTCAAGAGGTGCCGAAAATGTACTATGAAGCCGCTTCGATCGACGGAGCGAACAAGTGGCACAAGTTTTGGCACATTACGCTGCCGGCAATATCTCCGATGACCTTTTTCCAGCTCATTATGGGACTTATCGGCTCATTTCAATATTTTTCACAAGGATATGTGTTCGCGGATTCCAGCAGCCAAGCCATCGGCGGCCCGGGGAATTCGATTCTGTTCTATGCGATTTATCTGTTCCAGAATGCGTTCATGTACCTGAAAATGGGCTATGCCTCCGCAATGGCGTGGATTCTGTTCATCATCGTGCTGCTGCTGACCCTGCTGATCTTCAAATCATCGAGCAAATGGGTCTTCTATGGAGGTGAAAAATAATGAATGCGTCGATCCTGGGCAGAAGGCTTCTCACCCATCTGATCCTGATTTTGGTCGGCTTGATGTTCCTGGCGCCATTCGCCTGGCTGCTGCTGACAACGTTCAAGACGGAGGATGAGATCTTTGTCATCCCTGTGCAATGGTTCCCTTCGGAATGGATCTGGGATAACTACCGCAATGCGGTTCAGATGATCCCGTTCATTAAATACACCTGGAACACTATCGTTATTGCCCTGTTGAGCGTTGCGGGCGTGGTCATCCTTTCGCCGCTCGTCGCTTACGGCTTCTCGAGAATCGATTTCAAGGGACGGAACGTACTGTTCATCATTATGCTCAGTACGCTGATGCTTCCGATGCAGGTGACGATGATTCCGCTGTATGTCGTGTTTAACAAGGCGAACCTGCTGAATTCCAACTGGCCGCTCGTCCTTAGCGCGTGGTTTGGAACGGGGATGGCATTTAACGTGTTTTTGATTCGGCAGTTTTTTAACGGGATTCCGATCGAGCTGACGGAATCGGCCAAGATCGATGGCGCATCGGAATTTCGCATCTATTCCCAAATTATTCTGCCGCTGGCGAAGCCGGCGCTGCTCACGATTGGTTTGTTTACGTTTTTGGGAGCATGGGGCGATTTCCAAGGCGCGCTGATTTATTTGAACGATCAGGAGACATGGACGCTCTCCATCGGACTGAAGCAGTTCATCCGGGAAAATTCAGTGGCATGGGGGCCTCTGATGGCGGCAGCAACGCTGTTCACGGTCCCGATCATCATCCTCTACTTCTTCGTGCAGAAGAAATTCATCGAGGGGATTACGATTACAGGCATGAAATAACCGAAAAATAGGCTGCGGAGGGCTGTCATACTAAAACAGATTTAGGAGCTAACTTATGAGGCGGATGATTACAGAAAGAGGATTAGTCGTATCTTGTCAGGCTTATGAAGGTGAGCCGCTCTTCGGTCCCCATCATATGGCGGAGATGGCCAAAGCGGCAGTGTTGGGAGGGGCCATCGGCATTCGGGCGAACGGAACGGCCGACATCGCGGCGATCAAGGCTGTCGTGAATGTGCCGGTGATCGGTTTGTTGAAACGGCGGGTGGGAGACTGCCCCGTATATATTACGCCGACATTGGAGGATGCATGCGCCGTCCATGCCGCGGGTGCGGACATTGTGGCCATTGACGGGACGCGCAGGCTGCGGCCGGACGGGACAACGATTCGGCAGGTCGTAGAGGAACTGACTCGCCTTGGGGTGTGCGTCATGGCGGATGTATCTACCTTGGAGGAGGGGCTGCATGCGGCAGAGCTTGGCGTTCAATATATTTCGACGACGCTGTCGGGTTACACCCCGTACAGCCCCGGAACGAATAAACCGGACATCGAGCTTGTTCGGTGTCTCGCACAGGAAACCAGGCTGCCGGTCGTTGCCGAAGGAAGGTTCACGAGCTCGGAGCAGATGATTCAGGCATTGAACGCAGGAGCTCAATTCGTGGTGGTGGGCAGCGCGATCACCCGCCCGCAGGATATTACCGAGCGCTATCGGAAAGCGATTGAGGACAAGGTTGTATTGAATAGCTAGAAGGGGGTGATCAACGAAGAGGGGATGTGCATTTATTCCGGAAGAACAATACATGTTGAAGGGGTGAGATCATGAAACGGCTCGGATCCGGGAGCAGCGCGTTCTGAGCAAGCTGGCGATCCTAGAGCAGGATGCGCCAAGAAATGAGTTGATAGGCAGCAGCTGCAGTATCTTATGAAGTTGGTCGCAAGCTTAGAAGGAAGAAGGATGACTAATAAGGAGGATGATGACATGAAATCGTCTAGAAAACGGATATCCTTGGTTCTGGCACTCCTGATGATGTTTTCGCTCGTCCCGGCCGCCTATGCGGATGAAGCGAAAGCGGAGGCGCGGAATTTGGCCAGGGATGCGGTCTACATGTGGTCGGAAGCGCCGGAGAGCGCTTATCCCGACCCAGGGAACAAGCTGAATGACGGCGTCTTCGGGACGCGTAACGTGCTGGATCCGGCCTGGGTCGGGCATTTACGGAAGAAGACGCGGGAGGTCGTATTTGATCTCGGCGAGCCGAAATCCATCTCCGGCATTAAAGCGCATTTTCTGCAGGATTGGCCCGGGTCTGCCGTCCTGTTCCCGCTGACCGTTTCGATGTACGTATCGGATGATAATGTTCATTGGGCAACCTTGACCCATAAAGCGACCCAGACGCTATGGATCGACGGACCTCCGGTCGACGAAACCTATGCCTGGGATGCAGGCGCGGACGGCGTGCCTGGCGCGGAGGATGCAACTCACGCCTACGCACGTTATGTTAAGGTAACGTTCACGATGCATACGAGAGCATGGACCTTCATCGACGAGATCGAAATTACAGGCACCGACGGCCAGTCGAAAGGCGCGGTCCGGGTTCCGCCGGAGGAATTCAAGATGCTGGCGCCGGGCGAAGCCACGGCGGGCATACGGGATTTGTCCCTGCTGTATAACGGGCATTACGCCAATGGAGACGGAGACTGGAGCAAAGAGGACATCATTCCGCAGATCAGTTATGTGAATCAGGATGGCGAGCCGGTCGACTGGTTCTTCGACGGCGTTCTGGTTCTCGGATTGCTGTCGCCGGACGGCAGAGATTTCGGAGGCGGCTCGAATCTGAAGGATTGGAACTGGTATCTTGATAAAACATTTGCTGCGGACGGCGATATGTTCCAGCTCAATGAGGCTACCAAGGAAGCGGGCACCAAGCTCGGCGATCCGGACCACAAAACGAAGGTCGTCGTCATGATTCCCGACCCGAGCGAATACGTAACGGACTTCGGCGATGTGGACGGGGACGGCAAATCCGAGAATTTCAATGCCGGCAGCGTGGGCGAGCAGCAGGCCATGGCCAACAGGCAGAAGGCTGTCCGGTGGTGGATGGATGAAGTTCTTAAGCGTTGGGAGAGCAGCGGATATAGCCACCTGGAGCTTGCCGGGTTGTATTGGCTGTCCGAACAGGTAAGCACGAGCGCTTCGGGACCGGATATGCTGAAATACGTTAACGGCGAAATCCATGCCGAAGGCTTGAAGTCGTTCTGGATTCCTCACTTTCTGGCTTACAAAAGCTATATGTGGAAAGAAGTCGGGTTTGATGCGGTGGCATTCCAGCCGAACTACTTCTTCGAAGAGATGAGCAGCGAACGTCTGGACGATGCGGCCTATACGGCCGAACGGTTCGGAATGGGCGTCGAGATCGAATTCGATGGGCGGATGCTCACGGATCCGGTATTCCGCCAGCGTTACAAGGAGTATCTGGATGGCGGCGTGAAATACGGGTACATGACGGATACGTTCAAAGCCTACTACAAAGGCTCCGGACCGGTGTTGGGAACAGCCGCGGCCAGCGAGGATCCTGAGATCCGGATTATGTACGATTGGCTGTATCAATTCGTGAAGGGAACATATCAGTTGGATAATACCGGCACCGTTCATATGAAAGAGCTGGTGAATCAGCTGGAAAAGGGCGGACAATTCAAAAGCCACGGGGCAGCCCGCTCTCTGACGGCGCATTGGGATTCGGTCGTTCGTTTTGAGGAGCAAGGGAACAAGGAACAGGCCTCCGGCCATTTGGACCGTTTCCTTGAGCTGCTGGAGCAGCATAAGCAGAATGGGCTGGTATCCGGCAAAGCCTATCCGTTGTTGAAAGCAAACGCCGATTATGTGGCTAAACGGCTGCGGTAAGCGCATATAAGGATACTGACAGGGGAACCCGAGGGATTTCAAATTCCAAGGGTTCCCTTTTTTGTTCAATGGAAATGATTTATTTAAAAAAGCACCGTTGGATTTAGCGGACGAACCGGCGGGACCAATACTTCTAATTCTGAAGCAGGCTCGTTTGCAGCAGGTCGAGATACTTCTCGACAGCCTCGCGGTTCATTCGATAGTAGATGCGGTTCGCTTGCTTCTCGATTTGCACGAAGCCTTGCTGGATTAAGGCGTTCATATGGTGGGAGATCGTTGCGGTCGACAGGCCCAACTGCTCGGCAAGCTCCGAGCCGTAAGCCGGCTGACGCCGAATGTACTTTAGAATGGCGAATTTGCTCGGATCGCTGAGCATTTTCAGCGTTCGGCAAATCTCCTCGTCGGATACCGACTGCCGGGCGATCTCCTCCAGCGTTTCAAACAGGACGCCGATGTACAGCGTTTCGGCCTCTGCTGTACCGGTATGGCTGAGGTATGTAACCATATTAAAGCCGATGACTTGCGGAACGATATGGACCTGTTTATCATCCAGCAGTTTGATTTGAAGCTTGCTGTTCAAGCGCTCGATGGGCTTCGAGGCGACCAGTTCCCGGTAACGGGCCTCAAAGCCTTCAAGGAGCGGCGAAACGATGTCCAGCTTTTCGCGGTATAACGAAGCCGCCCGATTCAAGATGGGAAGCAGCTCTTGCATGTACGCATCGTAATTTTGGTAGAGCAGGCTCAGGAGCCATTTCTCCTGTACGTCCACATCGAATGAATCGATCCAATTGATAAGGTCGGCATCGTTTTGCACAACGAGGTCGGCGGAGCCGTCCGCCTCGCTCGCAAACCAATGCTTGAGGTGTCCGGTATATTGCTGGAGCCGTTGTTCCTTCGGCATGGGTACGAGCGGCTTGAAGTCCGCGTCGGGGGCCTCGGGATGAGGCATATACGCATGTAGCGAGGAATGCAGGAGTATTCGGGCGCAGCACCACTTCTCATGCCCCTGGCTCCTGAAGAAGAAGGCCAGACGCTCCTCATCGGCGTTGACGCCGTTATACACGTATTCGCCAAGCTCAATGATAGGTTCGAAGGCTTGCAGCAGTTCAGGGGTATCCAGGCGGTATTTATCCTGAAGCCCGCGCAAGACCGCTCTCGTGTCTTCGTTATTCGCATATCGGCAGAGCAATTCCAAGCATTCGAAGAGAATATTCGGCTGTGAATATACCGCGACTTTCATAGGGAAATACTCCTTTACAGCTGTCGTAATGTCTTTATGAAGAGCATACCAACAAACAGCAGGATTGTAAAAATCCCTGTAATCCCGAAGAGCTGTAGCAGGTTCAATTTCGTCATGACGGCCGCGATCAGCATGGATCCGAGCGGGATCGTTACGCTTGCGATCGCGTTGAAAATCGCGCCGACGCGCGATAAATACGCCTCTTCGATATGCTCCATAAAGGATACGCCGATCACCGTTTCGACGAAGGAAGCGAAAAAGCCGAATACAAGCATGGTAATGATGAGTAAGGTATAGACGAACACGCGCTGGTCCGCATATGCAGCGATCCAGACCCAAATGAGATAACAGGCCCCGATTACGACTCCCCCCGAGATGAACAGGATGCGGGACGACAATGTTTTACGCAGATAAGGGAACAGAATCGCGCCCAAACCAAGACCGATCGTCGAAGAGATACCGGCTGCGGACATTCCGTTCGCGGATAAACCGAGGAAGTCGGTCGTATAGGGAGCCATCATGGAATTGATCGGGATCAAGAAAATGCCGATGGCGCCTCCCAGCAGGCATATCGTAAATACGGTGCGGGTGTTGCTCAGGTAATCGAAGCCTTCTTTAAGCGTATGCATGTAACCTATCATATCCAGCTTGAGCCTGCCGCTAATCGATGTTTCTTTACTGTCGATTCCCAGGATGAGAGCAGCCGAAATGATGAAGGTGGCAGCATCGATCAGAATGGCGGTCCCAAGGCCGAACATTCCGATGATCGCGGCAGCGGAGCCGAGGCCGATCAGCTCCATCATTTTTTTGAGCGTCGTATTGAAGGCGATGCCGTGCGGGTACATGGATTTCTGAAGCAGCCGGGGGATGATGGCGAGCCCTGCCGGGATGCGCAGGGATTCCAAAGTCGAATTCATGAAGGTGAGCAGGAGGAGAAGCCAGGGCTGCAGCAGACCAAGCATGAACAGGATGGCCGTCGCTGCCACTGCAAGGCCGCGCCCGATGTCGGCAGCCGCCATGACATACCGCTTGTTCATTCCCTCGACGATCGCACCGGCAAAGGGCTGGAACAGAATGGACGGCAGTGCGTTGACGCCGAAGATGACAGCAACCCAGGAAGCGGAGCCCGTAAGCTGATAGACCATGAGGGAAAATGCGATCATGTCGATGGAGTCGCCGTAACGGTTGACGGCATTGGCGGCCATTAGCTTCATGTACTCTCTTTGGGTTAGTAAATCCCGGTACCGATGTGCTTTTGCTCTTCTTTGCTCTTGTAAGACCATGATCTAACCTCCTTTATAGATATAAATAAAACATAATGGTTAGATGATCGTCAATATAAATGTTAGACAAAAATAAAACTTTCGACTTCGATGCATATAAAAAAGAGAAGCCGTGCACATGGGCACGGCTCCTCTAGCTATGGGACGATCTCTCGCCTATTTCCGCATTTCCCGCCATTGTCGTATCGCATTATGCAAACGTGACATGGCTTCCTCAACCGTAGCCCGGGTGCAGGCTACATTCATACGCATGAAGCCCTCGCCATCCTTGCCGAAGGTCGCCCCGCTGTTTAATCCCAGCTTCGCCTCTTCGACGAGGAAGCGGTTCAGCTTGTCATGCTCCATCCCGAGCGAACGGAAGTCGATCCACAGGAGGTATGTAGCTTCGGGCAGGGCCACGCTCAGCTCCGGCAGATGCTCGCGGATATAATTCGCAACGAGCTCCATGTTTCCGCGAATATAAACCAGCAGCTCGTCCAGCCATGGCCCTCCTTCGCGGTATGCAGCTTCCGTGGCCACTGCTCCGAGCGGCGTAATGGAGCCGATGTGATACCGGTTCAGCACTTTCCGGAAGGTCCGGCGAAGCTGCTCATTAGGAATGATCATGTTGGCTGTGTTCATCCCTGCGATATTGAAGGTTTTGCTCGGCGCAGTA
Organism: Paenibacillus lactis; assembly: GCF_017873605.1. Lineage (GTDB taxonomy): Bacteria > Bacillota > Bacilli > Paenibacillales > Paenibacillaceae > Paenibacillus_AQ > Paenibacillus_AQ lactis. The sequence continues at coordinate 143,199 of NZ_JAGGKI010000010.1, read as the reverse complement.
CAAATGATCGAGCGAGATGCCGCGTCGTCGGACAAGGCGGCGAACGGCGTATGGCTGCCCTGCTCAAAGATGAGGTCGGCGTGAATTTCGTCGGATACGACAAGCACGTCGTACTGCCGGCACAGATCGGCCAGACGCTCAAGCTCTTCGCGTCTCCACACCCGTCCGACCGGGTTGTGCGGACTGCACAGAATCAGCATTTTTACACGGCCGCCGGCAAGGCTCTTCTCCAGATCCTCGAAATCCATTGCATAGTCCCCGTCCTCCCCGCGAATAAGCGGGTTAAGCACAAGCTCCCGCTCTTGGTCCTTGACCACGCTATGAAACGGAGGATATACCGGCGTCTGAATGACAACCTGATCTCCCGGCTCCGTAAATGCGTCCACGATCAGGCTCAGCGCGGGCACCACGCCGGGGCAGAACTGGATCCAATCCTTTTGAATGCTCCAGCCGTGACGGCTTTGCATCCATTCCGCAATAGCCTCCTGGTACGACTCCGTCGGGAAGGTGTAACCGAACACCCCATGCTCTACCCGGCGGTGAAGAGCCTCCAGCACGGCAGGCGGGGCTGCAAAATCCATATCCGCAACCCACATCGGAAGAGCGTCAGGCACGCCGAATACAGCGGGAACGTTATCCCACTTGTGACAAGCGGTGCAGCTTCGGTCAATGGTCAAATCAAAATTCATATGTCATTTCCTCCTAAGCAAAAATGGAATTAGGCTATCGTTTTGGCCAGGGATATCAAGCCAGTAATGGTAATTACATTTAGTATGGTCGAGATGAGCACCGTTTGTGCAGCAAAGTCCGGCTCGTTCTGATATTCTTCCGCGAGAATGGACGAATTGACGCCGACCGGCATCCCCGAGGCGATGATGAGCGCCTGGGCCGGAATTCCCTTAAGTCCGAGCAGGAGGACAAGCGCAATCCCGATGGCGGGTGCAACGAGCAGGCGAAGCAGGACGCTCAAATAGACGTCGAGCCGGCGCAGCCGGAGCGGATATTTGATAATTTGCGCACCGAGCGTCAGCAGGGCGATGGCGACCATCGATTGGTCGGCATAGATCAGCGGCTGCGAGATAAATACGGGCAGCGGCAGGTCCAGCGCATGCAGCGCAATCCCGAGAACAAGCGCGTAAGGGACGGGCATTTTCAGAAATCCGATAATGGCTTGCTTATAGAGGCCGTTCGTCTTGGCGCCCTGAATAGAAATGACGCCGTAGGTGAACGTCAGCAGACTCTGAAAGGACATGATCAGCGCCTGGACCGAGGTTGCCATCGGATCGCCCTTGAAGGCCAAGTTGTTGATCGGAAGGCCATAGTTGCCGGAGTTGTCGAGAATTAGGCTGTTGGTGAACGCGGCCTTCATGCCGCGGTTGAACTTCCGCTGCCGAGCAACCAGCATGCTGATCCCATACAGGACGGCGATATAGAGGGCGTAGAACAAGGCGACCGTCCCCAGGAGCTGGGGCGACATCTCGGACTCGTACATGCTCATGAACACGGCAGCGGGCGTGATGTAATAAAAATTGATTTTGGCGAGTGTGTACAAATCCAGCTTGAATGCATACTGCATCGTTACGCCGAAGCCGATCAGCACGAAGATCGGGAGTACCACTTCCAATAAAATGTCGGCGATCATGCTGTTGTCATCTTCTTTCCCCGTAAATGTAGCTGAAGGTGAATGCCCTCATTGAATGATAAATGCCTTGTCATTATATCATGGCATCGCGAGGTTGACACGAGAGAACCGCGAAGAGGGCTGCATAACCGGGCGTACTTCGGGAAAAGGCCCGTCCTGGTATGTATCGGTATCGAGGGAAACTTGGATCAGGGCAATACTGGATGCTTCATTTATCGTCGTTGTGTCGCGGTAGAACACGCAACGGATGGTACCGTTGCCATGCCCAGGCATGGTCCGACAAAAAAACCTCGGTGTGGATCACAGGCAGCTGCGTTTGAGCGCAAACAAAGGGTACCGCTGGTTAGTGCATTCGCGCGGTTAAAGCACAACAAAACGGGTGCCCCGCTGCAGGCGGGCACCCGTTTGGATGAGCTTCGTGAGAGAAGCGGCTTTTTACTGCGGATTCGTTGTCCAGATGCCGGCGGTTTTGACAAACACGCGCTGCGGCAGCTTCAATGCGGCCAGTACAAGCTCGGCCACATCCTCCGGCTGCAGCATACGGTCCTCATCGCCGATCTTCAGCCCGGCATTGACCGCAAGCTCCGTGTTGACGGTGCTTGGCGTCAGGGCGGTGACGCGGATGTTATGCTTTCGTACCTCCTGCAGTACGGCCTCCGTCAGGCCCATGACGGCGAATTTGGAGGCGTTATAGGCCGAGCCGGTCGCAAAGCCCCGCTCTCCGGCCGTGGAAGAGATGTTGATTACGTCTCCCTGACTGCGCTCGATCATGCCTGGAAGCGCGGCGCGGAGCATATGGTAGGTTCCCATCAGATTGACGTCCACGATCCGCTTCCATGCCTCCGGCTCCATCTCCAGCAGGTTGCCGAACTGGGCAATGCCCGCGTTGTTAATCAGAATGTCGACGGAGCCAAGCTCCATGCTTACCGCTGCAAACGCCGCTTCCGCTTCCTCTTGCACCGAAATGTCGGCGACGGCAGCGACAGCTTTTACGCCATACTGCTCTGCGATCAGCGCGCTCAGCGATTCCAGATCCGAGGCGGTGCGGGCTACAAGTCCGACATGTACGCCTTCCTTCGCGAGGGCGATGGCCAGCGCGCGGCCGATGCCTTTGCCTGCGCCGGTAATCAAGGCTGTTTTATTTTTCAGGGTCATGAAACACTCACTCCTTTATTTTGAATAACTTCATATGGTTTCGTTGATCAGTATACCTCGTCAGGCCCTCCTGCGCCAAATGCCGGCAGGTCCATTTGTCCGCACAAGTCCCTTTTAGGGACGTGCACGGCCCCCGGAGCTCCATATCGCCCGTACAAGTCCTTTTTAGGGACTTGCTTGGCGCTCGGAGCTCCAATTCGGCTGCACAAGTCCCTTTTGGGGACTTGCTCGGGCACTGGAGCTCCATATCGCCGGCACAAGTCCCTTTTAGGGACGTGCACGGCTGCCGGAGCTCCATATCGCCCGCACAAGTCCCTTTTGGGGACTTGCTTGGCCCCCGGAGCTCCATATCGCCGGCATAAGTCCCTTTTGGGGACTTGCTCGGGCACTGGGGCTCCATTTCACCCGAACAAGTCCCTTTTGGGGACGTGCACGGCCCCCGGAGCTCCAATTCGCCGGCATAAGTCCCTTTTAGGGACGTGCACGGCCCCCGGAGCTCCATATCGCCCGCACAAGTCCTTTTTAGGGACTTGCTTGGCGCTCGGAGCTCCAATTCGGCTGCACAAGTCCTTTTTAGGGACTTGCTTGGCCCCCGGAGCTCCAATTCGCCTGGACAAGTCCCTTTTAGGGACGTGCACGGCTGCCGGAGCTCCATATCGCCCGCACAAGTCCCTTTTGGGGACTTGCTCGGGCACTGGAGCTCCATTTCACCGGCACAAGTCCTTTTTAGGGACTTGCTTGGCGCTCGGAGCTCCAATTCGCCGGCACAAGTCCCTTTTAGGGACGTGCACGGCCCCCGGAGCTCCATTTCACTCGCACAAGTCCCTTTTAGAGACTTGCTGCGATCGCTTAAAGAAGGATCTGATATAATCATAACCAGACTACGGGAGGGATAACTCCATCCTGTCCATAACCTAGGAAAGCGGAGGATGAATTTATGCTGGAATCGCTGGAGATGATCAAGGCCTTTCGCGGCGGGGACGAGTCGGTATGCAGGACGCATCCCTGGCTGTTCATGCTGGTTTCGGCTGAAGAGCGAATCGTGAACCTGGAGCGGATCTCGTCCATCGGGGAATTAGCCCATGCCAATCCTGTATTGGATTATGTAGAAAGGACGTTAACGATCCTCGACAGCTTGCCGCTGTCCTACTGGATCAAGGAGCTGCTGGAGGAGGTGCTGGCATGGGCCGAAACCGCCAAGGGCGGGACGGTACGGGAGCGGCTCCATTGGACCCGATCCGGCGTCAATCTGTTCCTCCACCATATCGGATCGGCCCAGCTGTACGAACGGCATGTCCTGGAGCGCCGGGGGAGCATGACGCCGCATGAACAAATGGTACATACGCTGATCCGGACCCACGGGCTCATCGGCCAGCATATTCGGGGCGAGGTCGCCCTTGAGGAGAACGCCCCGCTGTCCGGGCTGGTTCAAAGCGGGCAGCTTACGGTAGAGGAGCTGAGCCGGCTGCTGGTTCCGCTAAACCAATGCATCATTGGCGCGGTGTCCGAGCCATTGTGGCATGCCGTCAAAGAGGAGACCGCCCAGCTGGTGGTCCGCATAGCCGAAGGCGCCTTTGATGAGGAATGGAGCCTGCATGACCGGCTGCGCCGTCTCCGCGCGGGCTCGATCCAAAGCGGCGAAGATTTCGAATCGGAGCTTAAGCGAATCGGGGAGCGGGTCGATCTGACGATTGCCTTAAACGATTTGCGGAACATGACGCTATGGTATGTGGAAGCCGCGCTGCAGGATTTTTCGCTCGAGGAATTCGTGAAGGTGATGCTCTTGTCTCTTCGGGCCGAGGGCGAAGGTTCAGCGGAAGGCAGGAAGGGGACCGAGGATACGAGCGGGCTTGCCATACATCCGGAGATGCCGAAGCCGATCCGTCATTTAAGCTTCGAGACGCTGATGAATGACATGTATTACGACTACAAAGGGGCCAAGAAGCTGAATGTCTATAAAAAGCGGATGATCGAGCAGTATTTGCGCCAAGCGGACTGGGAAGCCTGCCTTCAAGGAGCTGTCAGCGCAAACCCGCATCTCCGTCACCGCATCGTGCGAAAGCCGGGTCTTCCGGACACCGTGTTCTTCACGTTCGAATTTTCCAAGGCGGCGGAAAAATTGATCGAATTCTGCATCGAGGCCGAGAAGTCTCCGCTATATGAGAAAGCCGTACTGCTGCTGTTCGATCTGTTCGGCCTCCGCCGGGACGCTTACGACCGGTTTCATAACGAGGAGAGCTATCTGGAGGATATGAACAGCACGGGGGACTACAAGCAAGTCATCCTTGAGTACGTCACGGGAACGGTGGTGCTGGACATCGGGCCCGGCGGCGGCGTGCTGCTTGATCTCATGGAGGAGCGGCTGCCGCATGTTCGCCCCATCGGCATCGATATTTCATCGAACGTGATCGAAGCGCTGGAGAAGCGGAAGCGACTTGAGCAAAGGTCATGGGAGGTAATGAAGGGGGATGCGCTGCGGCTCAAACAGTATGTTGAGCCGGGCAAGGTCGATACCGTCATCTTCTCATCCATATTGCATGAGCTGTACTCTTACATCGAAACGGACGGGAGACGGTTCAATACCGCGACCGTCGAAGCCGCACTCAGGAGCGCGTACGAGGTGCTTTCACCCGGTGGACGTATCATTATCCGGGACGGCATCATGACCGAAGGGGACGCATGGCGGCGAATTCGTTTTCTCGAGGAGGACGGGATGACGTGGCTGGCCCGTTATGCCGCGGACTTTCAAGGAAGAGCAATCCGGTATGAGCCCTTGTCTGCAAATGAGGTGCGCATGCCGGTCAATGATGCGATGGAATTTTTGTACACCTATACCTGGGGGGCGGAAGCGTACGTACACGAAGTCCAGGAGCAGTTCGGCGTCTTTACGCCTTCCGGGTATGCCGCATGCATACGGAAGACGCTTGGCCCCGAGGCCCGTATTCTTGTACAGCGGCATTATTTGCAGGAGGGGTATGCCGAAGCGCTGGCAGGCCGGATTGAACTGACCGATGATGCAGGCCGGGTGACGGCCCTGCCGGACAGTACATGCCTGTTCGTTATCGAAAAACCGGCCGAGCCGGTGAAATAAAATACAAAAGGCGGTGCAGCATTCATGGCTGCACCGCCTTTTGTTGAAAATATCAGGAAGCAGAATCTCAGGGGATCCGGTCCTGATATCGCAAGGAAATTATGATTGCTTCTCAGGCTCCGGATAATCCTTGCCGAGGGTGTCGACCGTCACTTTTTTCATGATTGGCATTTTGACAGGCGTTTCGCCATTCGTTTCTACATTCACGATCCCCATTGCCACGTCCATGCCTTCAATCACCTTGCCGAACGACGCATACAGCTGATCCAGATGAGGCGCATCCGCCACCATAATGAAGAATTGGGAGCCCGCGCTGTTCGGATCCTCCCCCCGGGCCATGGATAAGACGCCCGTCGTATGCTTCAGGTCGTTCTGGAACCCGTTGGCGGTAAATTCGCCGGGAATGCTGTAGCCGGGTCCGCCGGTACCGTTCCCGTCCGGGTCGCCGCCCTGGATCATGAAGCCGGGAATAACGCGATGAAAGCCGGTTCCGTCATAGAAGCCCTGCTTGATCAGGGAAATAAAATTGTTGACGGTATTCGGCGCCACCTCCGGATACAGCTCGGCCTTGATCACGCCTCCGTCTTCCATTTCAATCGTCACGATCGGATGGCTTGCATCCGGATCGGGTACATTAGCCTCCGTTTCGGTTGTTTCAGGGGTTTTCTCCTCAGGTGCGGCCCCGTTCTCAGATCCGCTTGAGGACCCGGTCGTGGAATCGCCTGTCGAGCCTGTAGAGCCGCTTGCGGATTCACTGGCAGTTCCGCTGCCGTTTGCGCTGCCGGTTCCTTTGTCATTGTTGCCGCATGCGGAGAGGACCAGCAGCACGGCAAAGACGATACCGAGAACAGGCATCCAGCGCATTCTCTGTTTCAGCATTTCATTCTCCTCCTGTAACTAGCTATTCAGGTTAGATCGTATACCGTAACCCATTTTAACACAGGTAGGACAAGTACTGAAAACAACATTCGCAGCGTAAACATAAGTAATAGCCCCCGGAGCTTGGCGGCAAGTCCGGAGGCTACAGGCTGCAGGATGTACGTTGATAAGGCCAAAGAAAGCTTCGAGTCTTTATTTCACTTGATAGATGCCCTCCACTTTGTTCAGCGGGAGCAGGATCCGGGAGTGGTTCTTATCCTTGGCGAGCAGCTCAATGAAATCCGTGCCGATCCGGACAAGCCGGATCCGGCTAAAGGCGCCGCCCGTGGAAAAGGTGGTACGCACGCCGACATGAATCGTCCGTTTCGGCGGCTTAACATCAAATACCCGGATCGACTCGAGGCTAGCGGGCACGAACAGCTCACCCTTCACCACGATAAACTGGCTCTTCAGCACCCGCTGCAGCCGGCCGGGTTCGAGCCCCATATTCGGGCCGTTAATTTCTGCAAGATGCCCGACTAAAGAGGCCAGCCGCTGCTGCAGGGAGATATTTTGCATCAAGCGGGTCAATCGAGGTCCGTTCATCTTCACATCATCCTTCCGAATTCATATGGTGTAGTGTATGTGGGAAGGCATCCTATGGGTGAAAGATGAGAAGGACTCAGCACAGCTTTTGTACCTATATCTTTGTAGTGGATGCAAGGCTTCAGCCGCTCGAAGACTCGTTTCCGCGATGGCTGGTATCGCTGCCATCCGGCTTCTCTCGCTTGACGCTGTCGGGAATGGGAACGCTGTCCGGATAGGACCCTTCTACGAAAAGACCAAATTTCTCGTCGATGTCACGCTCGGTGACAAGAGGGGTGTCACGGTCGGAAGGCTGTTTCATGGCGAATCCTCCTACTCCTAGGTTATGGTACATCGTAGATTACAAGATAAAGAGCTTGGCCGGTATAAGAAATAGTGGCTTGACCCATACTGAATTACTATAAAAGACAGAATATGGGAGGCTCGGTATGGAACGAAAGGGCAATATACTAACAGCACTCATATGGGGAACCCTGATCGGTATCCTGCTATGGATGTCATTGCTTGGCTGGCTGGACATATTGTTCGGAAAATAGATTCATATAACAGGACCCGCTTTCACTGTGACGAAGAGAAAGCGGGTCTTGATCATTCATAGGCTCAAAACGAGCAGCTGGAATCCGGATTAATCCTCTTCACCGTTGCTGCCGTTCAAAAGATCCGTTCCATGCATTAGATCGGTCTGCGGGGCAGCGGGGTCAACCGGGCTGTCCGCTGCAATGGCGTCGGCATCCGGGACGTCCTGAAGCGGCGTGTAATCCTCATCATCACCGGCTGAATCGGTGATGAATAGATCCTGTCCCTGTCCCAGAAAAGCCGTGCCGCTTCCGGAAAAGGCAGCATCCGCTGTCACGCGGCGTTCAGCATCGCCTGCGTATTCCGCGATCACCTCATCTCCTGGCCGCGTCGGCGGCTCACCTTCCATATCCAACCATTCTCTTGCCTCACGCTCATCCCCATGGACGAAGGCGGCATTTGCCGATGCCTGGTCCAGTGGGAGCCGGCCCTCCGCTTTGGGCTCCTGCCCATCGACGGCATCTGCCGAGGACCCGGATGCCGGCTCCCCGGCGATCGTCCGGTTATAAGGCTCAGCGCCTGCCGCTTCCCAAGCATCAAGAGCGCTATGGTCCGGATTTATCACTGCTGCGGGCGGTTTCGCGTCCGCGGGGGCGGACTCATTCTGGTCGTAACCGCTGTGGTCGGCCTCCTCACTGCTAAGGCTCTGGGTTGTGTAGGTGTTTACATCCCGAATGTCATCCTCCGGAATCATATCCGTCTCGTCGATCTTCCGCTTGGTCTCATATTCCAGGTATATCAACTCAGGCAGCGTATTCCGATTGTTCTCGTCGCGCATCGGTTGATAACTCCTTTCCATACCATCCCGCTTCGGGATGTTTTATATATTCCGACTTTACCCGCTGGGTCAGGAATGAATCGCTTTTCAAAGGCCGTGAGGGAAGTCGTAAGTCTTTTGGTAGCATTCCCGGCCGCAAGAATCATTATGAAATTCTTGAAAATGGGATATCGACGCGTTATCGTTTGAATTTAAGAGGAATTGAGAGATAAACCGAAATGAATGCGCTTTATTAATATCTGAAAACAGGGACCGGCTTGATATATAATCGGAAAAGTGATTATCGGACCCGGGCAAACCTGAGAGTGGGGCGCCAACCATAAGATACGAACAGGATGTGATTTTCTCTTTGTTTGCATGGATTAAACAAGGCTTCTTTGGCAATACGCGCAAAGATATTTTGTCGGGACTTACCGTAGCATTTGCACTTATCCCCGAGGCGATCGCCTTCTCGATCATGGCCGGCGTCGACCCGATGGTCGGCTTATATGCTTCCTTTGTCATCGCGGTCAGCATTTCATTCTTCGGCGGCCGGCCGGGCATGATATCCGCGGCGACCGGGGCGATGGCTTCCCTGATGGGACCGCTCGTAGCCAAGCACGGCATTGAGTATTTATACGCAGCGACGGTTCTCACGGGACTTCTGCAATGGCTGATGGGGGCATTGAAATTCGGACGGTTTATTTCTTTCGTGCCGCAGCCGGTCATTACCGGCTTTGTGAACTCGCTTGCCATCATTATCTTTTTGGCCCAGCTTCCGAACTTTGTCGGGGAGTCATGGCCGATGTTTCTGATGGTGGCCGGGACGCTCGTGATCATCTATGTTCTGCCGCTGCTCACGAAAGCTGTTCCTTCAGCGCTTGTGGCGATCATTGTCATGACGATCATCGCGGTATGGACAGGGGCTCCCGTGCGCACGGTCGGAGATATGGGCAACATAACGCAGACGCTTCCGTTCTTCCATATTCCCGATGTGTATATCAGTCTGGAGATGATCATGACCATACTTCCAATCTCCTTGGCGCTTGCGGTCGTGGGGATGACCGAATCGCTGCTGACGGCTTCGCTCGTGGATGAATTGACCGAGACCGACAGTGACAAGAACCGGGAGATCCGGGGACAGGGAATCGCGAATATCATTACCGGATTTTTCGGGGGGATGGCCGGCTGCGCGATGATCGGACAGACGGTCATCAACGTTAAATCCGGCGGCCGCACGCGGCTCTCTACGCTCGTTGCCGGCGTGTTCCTGCTGTTTCTGATCATCGTCCTTGGTGATGTCGTCAAGCAGATTCCGATGGCTGCCCTGGTCGGCGTCATGTTCATGGTGTCCATAGGCACCTTTGAATGGAACTCGCTTCGGACGCTCCACCGGATTCCGCTCGGAGATACGGTGGTTATGCTCACGACGGTCATCATCGTTGTTGCAACCCATAACCTGGCCATCGGCGTCATGATCGGCATCGTGCTCAGCGCGCTGAATTTCGGCTGGAAGATGGCGAGAATTTATGCCAATCCGCATATCGAGGCCAATGGAGTCAAGGTATATGAAATTCGGGGACAGCTGTTTTTCGGGACCGCGATGTATTTCATCAAACTGTTCGATGCTCATAACGATCCGGACCATGTCACGATTGATTTCTCCAAGTCGCATGTGTGGGATCAGTCCGGAACGGACGCAATTTCCAAAATATTCAATAAGTACAAGGAGGCAGGCAAGCATATGACCATCGTCGGCTTGAATGAGGAAAGCAAGCGGATGGTTGAAAGAATGGGGCTTGCTTCCAGTTCTTCACACTAACCTTAAGGGATTGCTGCTTGCCACTGTGATGGCAGATCGGCAGTCCCTTTTCATTTTCTTAACAACTAAAATTTTTCTGACAACGGGTGTTGCTTTTCATGGTATATTGGTTGTAAATCAAGACGAAGTTTGTCGAATCGACATGACGCATAAACGCAGTAAAACCCTACATTATGAACGAAGGACGGTTAGAGGTGCGCACAAAATGAAGGATGTACCTAAATACATACTCCTGCTGCTGCTGATGATGCCGCTCATGTCATTCTGGGGCGCGCCCGCTCATGCGCAAGCTGCTCCCGCGGTAATCTCCGATTGGCAGGTGTTGTGGGAGTTCGAGGATCGGGAAGGGGACGTGAATCCTGCAAGCATCAGGAGCCGCAGTCAATGGATCGATGCAAAGAAGGGGATGGCATCCCCCCCTCGGCCGGATGGGGCTGTTTCGTCATGGAACCGGTTCACGCTGCCGAAGCTGCCGCCGGGACAATCGGCTGTACTGATCGAGCGGGTCAAGGGGCAGGATGTGTCGGCTTTTCTGGAAGAGCTGCCATTATACGAAGTAAAGCGGTATTTTGTATATATGAACCATACGCTGCTGCTGCCCGTTACCGGGGAGGATGCCGGCAAAACCGTCTATATATGGTCGAAGGGAACGGATACTGCACTAGGAATCCAAGGGGACATCGTGCTCGGAGAGTATGAACATATGCGGGGCGTATTCATCAAGAAGGATCTGGAGGATTTCATACTTGGCGGCTCCTTATTGTTCATCGCGGCGGTCATGACGGTATGCTGCCTGTTTCTTCCGCGGCATACGGTACCCAGCTGGCTTGCCCTGTGCATCGTTATTTTTGCATTCGGTGCGCTGCTGATTGCCTATTCGCCTTTCCTCTACACGTTCTATGGCGATCTGGGAAGCGTATGGGTAACCCTGTTTGATACGGCTTTGTTTGCCATCATGCCTGCCATGTTTTTTTATTTTGAAAAAATATACGGTCCGGGTCCTTACCGGATCATCCGCTATGGCCAAAGATTCCAGATGGGCTATTCCGGGCTGTGCCTGATTTTGCTTATCGTTCAGCTGGTCGGCACGCATCCGTTTCCTCAGCTCTACTATTTATTTACAGTGAAGATCCTCGGTATTCTGATTATTCTGGAGCTGTCGCTGCTTATCGGAATTACGATCCTGTATGCATCCAAACGTAATAAAGACGCTTATATTTTCTCGTTCGGATTCGGCATAATGGCCCTGCTGACGCTGGGTGACCTGATAAGCTTCTATATGAAAGACAGCAACTATGAATTCTATTTATGGAAATGGGGCGTTATTGCGCTCGTCGTATCGCTGATCGTCATGCTGGGGCGAAAATTCGTCCGGAGTCATCAGCAGGTGCTCGAGTACTCCCGGGAGCTGGAGCTGTTCAATAATGAACTGCAGCGCTCCGAGAAGATGGAGATTATTAGCGAATTGGCCGCTTCGGTTGCGCATGAGGTCCGAAATCCGCTGCAGGTGACGCGCGGCTTTATGCAGCTGCTCTCGCAGAGCGCCAAGCCGGAGGAGAAGGAATATTTCGCTTTGGCCTTAAAGGAGATGGACCGGGCGTCGGGGATCATTACGGATTTTCTGACGTTTGCCAAGCCGCAAGTCGAACAGATTGTGCCTCTGAACGTGTACGAGGAGCTAAAGCATGTTACCGGTATTCTTCTCCCGCTAGCCAACCTTGCAGGCGGCACGATTGAGCTGGAAGAAGCGGAGGATTTATGTATTACCGGTAATTCCTCCAAGCTGAAGCAGGCGATGATTAATATCGTGAAGAACGGTATTGAAGCTCTCGACGGGGAAGGCACTGTCCGCATTTGGGCTTATGCTCAATCGAACGAGGTCATTATCCATATCCAAGACAATGGGGTCGGGATGGATGCTCTTGAGCTGTCCAGGCTCGGAGAGCCGTATTTCTCGAATAAATCCAAGGGAACGGGCCTCGGTCTGATGGTTACCTACCGGATCATCAAGTCGATGAACGGCACCATACACTTCAACAGCAGGAAAGGGGTCGGCACCGAAGCGATTATCCGCTTCCCTGCCTGTGCATCGAACCATCAAGGAAACCCAACTTAAACGCGTTTTTAGGAGATACCGGATCGGTATCTCCTGTTATTTTAGCAAAAGAATAGAAAAATTTTTCATAATTATGAATTTTAGAAGGGGGAATGTTTTAACGCATCGAATACTTTTAGGAGGTATTCATTATAATGTTTGAGGTGCGTGCATGAGATCTGGATGGAGAATCGGTATGTCCCTGATCATCACAATTGGTATTACCCTCGGCATTCCGGGGTTATCCTCCGGCGCTGCCAGTGCGCCAGCGTCAGCTGTGATTAAGGAGTGGCGAATTCTATGGTCGGATGCAGGGGAAGTGCCGGATCGTGCGCCGCCAGAGGGAGAGATTTGGGTGGAAGGCTCCGCCCGGATTTCCGAACACTCGAAGCCGCAGAGCAAGACGTCGGCATGGATTCATATGAAACTTCCGGATATCTCCTCCTCCTCGCAAGGCATACTAATAGACAAGCTTCACGGACAGCAGGTAGCGGTGTTTGCCGGCGAACGGAAAATCTATGAATCCGCGAGAACCTACAATTATGAGCTGAACCATATCTTGCTCCCGCTGCATGAGGATTTATCCGGCCAGGACCTGTATGTATGGCTGGAAACGGCAAGAGATCATATTATGGTCGACGGAAAAATCGTGATCGGCCCATACCACGAGCTTCTGAACCGGTTTGTCCGATCGAATCTGGGCGATATCATTTTAGGCAGCGCCTTCTTATTCATTGCCTTCGTGATGCTCATATGTGCTGTCTTTTTGAACAATAAATATCTGGTCGCCGTCCTTTCTTTGGCCTTTACCATCCTATCTGTCGGCATCCTGGTGTTTACTTACTCCCCTTTCCTTTACACCGTTTTTGAAGAATACGGAAACATCTTTACACACATGTATGATATTTCATTACTCGTCCTTCTGCCTTCGTTCAGCCTGTTTTTCGAAAAAATATTCGGTCATGGCTGGAAGGGCATGCTTCACAAACTGCGCAATTTCCAAGTGTTTTACTCCTTGTTTTGTATTCTGTTCCTGATCGCCAATCAACTGGCCGCAAACCAGTGGTTTGGGCTGTACTACTTCTTTTCCGTGCAGGTGCTCGGCGTTGTTATGATCCTGCAATTCACGCTGCTGATCGGAAGCTCGATGTATTTTGCCATCAAAGGAAACAGGGATGCCGTCATTTTCAATGCAGGCTTTGCCGCGTTTGCCGTTATCGGATTGGGCGAGCTGCTGCAGTTTTTCCTCAGCCGGGGAAGCTATAATCTGTTTTTATGGAAATGGGGCGTTGTCGTCTTTATCGTATCGCTCATTGTCATTCTGGGGCGCCATTTTGCCAAAAATCATGAACGGATTCTCCAATACTCCAAGGAGCTGGAGATGTTCAACAATGAGCTGCAGCGCTCCGAGAAGATGGAGATCATCAGCGAGCTTGCAGCCTCGGTAGCCCATGAAGTCCGCAACCCGCTTCAAGTAACACGAGGATTTCTACAGCTGCTCATGGGCAAGGCCAAGGCGGCTGAACGCGAGTATCTGGATTTGGCGCTGGTGGAGCTGGATCGGGCGTCGGGCATTATTACGGACTTCCTGACCTTTGCCAAGCCGGAGTTCGGCAAGGACACCGTGCTTCAGATCTCCGACGAATTCAAGCATATCGAGGGGATTCTTGCACCGCTAGCGCATCTGCATGGCGGAAAGATCACCGTGGACATTCCAGAGGACCTTGCCGTACGCGGCAATTCCTCCAAGTTCAAGCAGGCGTTCATTAACATTATCAAGAACAGCATTGAAGCTTTGCAAGAGGAGGGGGTCATCCAGATCCGCTGCTATCAGAAGCAGGGGCGGGTATACATACACGTCGTGGATAACGGCGAAGGAATGGGGGAGGATGTGCTGGCCCGGTTAGGCGAGCCGTACTTCTCCAACAAGACGAAGGGGACGGGACTCGGGCTTATGGTCACGTTTCGAATTATCGAGGCCATGGATGGCAGCATTCAATTTACAAGTAAAAAAGGAGTGGGGACGGATGCCGTTATCACGCTGCCCGCAGCTTACGAATAAAATCGTAGGCTGCGGACTTGGCGGAAGGCTTCCAGTCCCCACTCTTTGCTTCGTGTTCTTCCATGTATGAGTAAATCCCGGGCTGTTATGTAGTCTTTACCAGATGGCTCTTTCTTTGGCTTCGGACTTGATCACGCCTGCCGGATTCGGAGGGATGACCAGGTACAGCTCATTGGGCTGCTCTTCGAGCGTTCTTACTTCAATGTGGTCGGGGATTCGCACGCCAAGTACTTCCTTGATCGCTGATTTCGGATCGCTGACCAGCTTTGCTTTAAAGCTAGGATCCTCCCATGCTTTTTGAATCAGTTGTGTTTGAAAGATGGCTTCTGTTGTCATTAGAATCACCCTTTCAAATAAATGGTTATAATTTACTCTTTAAGGATACCATGGAATAAATTTAAAATCTATTATTTTTTGGTTGATATAGACAAATAATAATTCAAACCGCCTAAAGCCAGGGTTTGCTTGCTATTTTCGATATGATTTGCATCCGAAATGAGCTCGTCCACCATCGTATAATGGAAGGATATCAGATTCGGCGCGTCAAGCCTGGTCTCTGTCAGGCGGGTATGCGTCTCAGCTGCAATCGCTGCATAAGGCTTCAAGAGGTTGCGGATATAAATCGCCTCTTGAGCTTCCGCTTCGGTTAGCGCTGCATCCCAGGGACGCCCTAGCCTTGCTTTAATCATGGCGAGCAGGCAGTTGTAGCTGCCGTCTGCAAGATCCTGCTTCCAGTCCATCCAATCGTCCATCATCTGCAAGGTCAGCAGCACGTGGTTCATCATGTCATTCGCGGCAGGAATCAGCTCAGGGCGTTCCGCCAGAAGGAGGACGGCAGTGCTGCCGAGTTTAACCGGAGCGGCCTTCTTGGCGACTCCAATCGGCACGTTCACGAAATAATCAGCGCTGCTCTCGTGAATGACGCCATCCGACCATTCTTGATTATAAACTTTGAAAAATTGCCAGAATGCGGAGTCAGGCGGGAAGTAAGCTTGGTACATCGCAAGGAATTCCGAATATAAAAGGGTCGCGAGTGCAAGATGCTGTTTCACATGGAGCGGGGATGGACTCTCCCGAACAGAGTCCATGATGTCGTCTTGAATGAAATAGTAGAGCATTCCGATGATGTTGGCTGCTGCCAGGTGGCGGTAACTTTCTGCTGGGAGTGTGGTAAGTTCTTTCATCCAGAAGGGAAGTAGATAACAGATGTAGTTTTTGGAGCTGTCTTGCTCGAAGACGTCGAAAGCGCGCAAATACGAAATTCCGAGTTCATTCAACGGAGGGGGCAGGTCCGACAATCGAGCTTCGCATTGCGCAAATACGGCAGCAAGATCGTCCTCGAATGACTTAAACCAATTCATCGAATCACCAGCCTATTTCTATTTTATTGGGAATTACTTACTTTTAATTCTAGCATGAATAACTTAATAGTTAAATATTACCATTCAAATTCAGGGGAGATTCTTCCGCTCGGTATGGAAATCGATGGAACGATGCCTTTTGGCCGGGATCTGTTGTTTGATCAAGTCCTCAGACGTTTAAGAATGAAGTGTACACCGATAACTGAAATGACCATAAGGAGGTAACTCATATGACTCAGAAAATTGTTGGTGCTTTTCGTTCGGAAGAGGAAGCAACCCGCGCTATAGAGGAACTGAAGTCGCAAGGGTTCAGAGCAGATGAAATCTCTGTCATTGCAAAGGATCGCGGTGAAACGTCGGCGATTGAGGAAGAGACAGGGACGAAGGCGCCGGAAGGCCTGGCGTCCGGGGCAGCAACAGGCGGCGTCCTGGGCGGCGTAACCGGACTGCTTGCCGGGCTCGGCGCGCTTGCTATACCGGGCATCGGCCCGATTGTCGCTGCAGGTCCCATCGCTGCCACTCTTACGGGAGCTGCCGTCGGAGCAGGCGCAGGCGGGCTGGTTGGAGGATTGATCGGACTCGGCATACCGGAAGATCAGGCGAAGGAATACGGAAGCTATGTGGATGAAGGGCATATTCTCGTCATGGTGGATGCGGATGAGAGCCGCGGCGGAAAGGTATATGATATCTTCCGCAGCAACAGCGCGCTTAATGAGCATCATTACCGTCAAGGAACAACGTACAACGGCACGGGCTCCCCAATCGATTCCCGCACGGAAGCGGCGGCGGCTACCGAGGATGCCGTTCCGGATCCGAATTTGTATCACGGCTATGGCAACGGGGACGGAGGCGCGGTGAGACCTGATGGTGTAAGCACGGGCCGCGAAGGGTCATCTAAGAGACTTTAAGATACTATATATTACTCTATAAAATGAGGGGCTGTCCCACAAGATCATCGATCTGGGGCAGCCCCTCTTCCTGCTGTCAAGCCACTTCAGTAACCGTTATGGATTTCCTTTCGCAGTTACGGTTTGCCATCAATCACTTTATGCCTATTAAATCTGGAAAAGCGGCTCATCTCTAGGATAAAAAATTTACTATCAGGCCAAACCTCGGTGAACATTCGGTTCGATGAGTATTCGGTATCCGTTGGCTTATTTAAATATACTGCAGCCCGGAGGTATACGGCAGCGGAATCGGGTCGAACGCTGCTGTCCCTTGAATCCGGTACGGAGACAAAGGGTCGAACAGGAGCGACAGCAGTCCTTCGTCATCCAGGACAACAGTCTCCCCCGAGAGCGTAATGCGATAAGGTCCATGCTCCCCATCGGCTTGGATGGCGCCTTCCGGCAGCAGCGGAGCCAGCTGATCCAGAAGCCGGATTCCGTTCACCAGGTAAACCGTCCCGTCATTCTGGATCGATTCCGGCATGGCACCGGCGGATTGAAGCAGCGCGGCGAGCTCTCGGTCCTGCCAGGCCAGTGGAATGATCAGCTCCGGCAGGTTAAAGCCGGCGATTGCTTCAGCAATGACCAGCGCGGCGGCTTCCGGGCTGCCGCCCCATTCCACAAGCGTGGATGCGCGGGAAGGCGTCATCACGGTTCCGGGCACGGCAATGATTGCGAATGCCGACAATTCCCCGTTCTGCTCGGCGACAAGCACTTGCTGCTCAAGCCGGATCACGTTGGAATAGGCGCTTGCGTCAAGCAGCTTGCCAAGCTCGGTAGGCGTCGACATATACCCGGCTTCCCGATCTTCCATAAGCGCGTGGACTTGCAACAGATCCTCCGGCTTCATGGCCCGGATCTGAACCTGCTTTGCGGTGGAGGACCGAAGGGGCTCGACCATGGAAGGGGTCACCTGAAAGCGCTGGGCCCGGCCGAACAAACGGCTGCCGGCACGGGTGTACAGGGATCTCCCTCCGGAGATGAAGATCAGGGATGCGCCCGAAGCTTCCCCATGCTTGATGCATGCTTGAAGCAGCGAACCGGCAAGCCGCTGTCCCCGATAGTCTGGGTCCGTACATACGGATCCGATCGAGAATACGTTCAGCCGTGCTCCACGGATCTTCATCATAAACGGGACAAATCCCATGAACGAGACAAGCTTCTCTTGATCCCATGCTCCGTATGAATGGCTGATACCCGGAGAGAAGATAAGCGGGAAGGATACGCCCATGGAGGGCTGCTCGGGCTGCTTAAGAAAAATACGATCGGATAATTCAATCGCTTGGGTCAGTTGATCGGAATTCATGATAGAAATATGCACTGGGGTATTTCGCCTCCCTATGGTTGTCACTTAACACCAGTATAAGGTGACAGACCGCGGGATTTCCAGTAAACGTTTACAAATTAATAGATTTTTATGGATAAACCGCTCTCAGCACCCATCACCTGAAGAACAACATGATTCAATTCACAGCCGGCTCGGCAAGGAGCACTTATGATAGGGTATAAAAACAGAGAAAAATCTTCATCCTATCTTCATCTAAGAAATCGTGAATTGCTTTGCAAATAAGATGAAAATCTGATATTATAAAGACAAGGATTTAGAATAAGTCTAAATACAATATCAACTAAAGGAGACGATATAGATGATGAATACAAATACGAACGCGAATGTAAATTTGACTCAAAACCTGCAGGGTGAAAACGAGCTCCACAGCATCCTTAATCTCCAAGTTGCGAACTGGAGCCTGCTGGGCGTAAAGCTGCACCATTACCACTGGTATGTGAAAGGGCCACAGTTTTACGTGCTGCATGAGAAGTTTGAGGAGCTGTATAACGCGGCAGCCGATTACGTGGACGAGCTGGCTGAGCGGCTGCTGGCCATCGGTGGCAAACCGGCAGCAAGCATGACCCAGTATCTGCAGCTGACGACGCTTCAAGAAGCGAACGGTGAGAACAGCGCTGAAGAGATGGTGAGCCAGCTTATCGCCGATTATGAAACGATCGCAGCCGAGCTTAAGCAGGGGATCGCGGCAGCCGATGCAGCAGGTGACGATGCGACAGCCGACTTGTTCACGGGCATGATGACCGATATTCAGAAGCATGCCTGGATGTTGAACGCATTTTTGGGCAAATAAGCGGCGTATACAGGTTGCTTGATGTTCATTACATTTCGAAAAACATCGTAAAATGGCCATCCCAGATGGGATGGCTTTTTCGTATGATTAGCTGGCTATAATGGGGCTGCTCGATTTGGGCGATATCGTGCTGAGGCATCAGTTTTGAAAAATACTGCGCCGTTTTTACGTTTGATGCGTATATACTCCATAGTTAACGCTGAATTGAAGAGGAGATTGTGAACATGGCAGAAATGGAATCACGGCAAGTGTTGGAGTCACAGCTTCAAGAGATATTGGTGTGGGAAAAAGAACAGAAGGACGTGATGTTCTGGGAAAAGCTCGGCAGAATCCCCTTCATGCTTCTGGATCGGCTGACACCGAAGGCCGTGCGGAATAAAATCGGCGAGGCGCTTAACGATGTCGGCAGCTTTATCCAGACCGGAGGCCAGTATCTGGTGCGCGAGCAGTCCGTAATGAATCTGTTGGCCAAAACGGCGGGAGATGAGGGGACCGCTTCCAAGGAAGCCGAAGCGTGGGAGATCGAAGAAGAAACCGATCCTTCCCGTACGGGTGGCAACGCGGCGGATGGCTCAGGCGATCAGAAGCTGACCTTGACCGAGGCTTCTCGTTTGCCGCTGCAGGTGATGGATGCCGCGGCGGATATTTTGACGGCTAAACGGGTCAAATTTGCCGCCGCCCAAGGGGCAGCCACCGGGATCGGCGGCGTCTTTACGATTGCAGTCGATATTCCGATGGTGCTCGGACAGTCACTAAAGGTGCTTCAAGAGATGGCGCTATGCTACGGCTATGATCCGAACGATACCAGGGAGCGGGTGTTTATCGTGAAGTGCCTGCAGTTCGCTTCCGCCGATATAGTGGGCAAGAAGGCGGTGCTGGAGGAGCTCGCCAGCTTTGATGACGAGAAGGGGACGGATCAGGTATTCTCCCAGCTGCAGGGATGGAGGGAAGTGATCCAGTCGTACACGGACAGCTTCGGAATGAAGAAGCTGTTCCAGCTTATTCCGATTGCCGGGATTGTATTCGGCTCGATCAACAACAAGGGCACCATCGGGGACGTGGCGGAAGCCGGAAAGATGCTCTACAAAAAACGTCGCCTGAACCACCGACTGCGCAATATGGAATATCCGCTGTAAGTTTTCAGCTAAGCCAGAAGAATGGGTGCAGATTGAGACTAAAAAGAGGGCCGCTCCGTAAATGGAGCGGCCCTTATTGGTATGAATGCCTAGAGGTAAAGCATCGTGTAAGAAGTGTTAGCTTGCTTGTAAATCTAACTTGTACCTGTACTTGTTACCAGTACAGGTAACTTGTATTTAACGGTTATCCACTTTTTCCGGATACAGATCATGATTCATGAGACGCTGTGCAGCCATTTCCTCGTATTTGGTTCCGGGACGGCCGTAGTTGCAGTACGGATCGATGGATATCCCGCCGCGCGGAGTGAATTTGCCCCACACTTCAATATATCTCGGATCCATCAGCTTGATCAAATCGTTCATGATGATGTTGACGCAGTCTTCATGGAAATCGCCATGATTGCGGAAGCTGAACAGATACAGCTTCAGGGACTTGCTCTCCACCATTTTAATATCCGGAATGTAGCTGATGTAAATAGTGGCAAAGTCCGGTTGGCCCGTAATCGGACACAGGCTTGTAAACTCGGGGCAGTTGAATTTTACGAAGTAATCCCGATATGGATGCTTATTGTCGAAGCTTTCCAGGATGCCGGGATCATACTCGAAGGTATATTTCGTGCCTTGGTTGCCCAGCAGGGTAACCTCTTGCATTTCCTCTCTTTGTCTTCCAGCCATGAATGCATAACTCCTCTATATTATAATCGTTTTCTGTTCAGGTTCATTAGGCCATCAAGCGGCATGCCGGACAGCTGTCTAGACGCCGCGCTTATTGCCCCATACGAGCGTATGCAGCTGGGGAAGGACGCGCACGTCGTTGAGCCGATCGGATTGCATAACCGCATTCACCAGCCACTCGTATCGCTCCAGCAGGTAGCTGACATGGGAGGACGTATCACTTGTGCTGACATCCGGGTTGCCGGTTTGCAGGTAAAACGGGACATTCGGATATCGCTCATGCACCGTTTCGGCGTAAGCCAGATCGGTATCGTCGAATACGACCACCTTCAAGCTGAAGGAGCGGCCGGGCTGGCGCGCGGACAAGCGGGAGATCATGATGTCAAGCTTCTCCCAATCCGTCTCCATACCGGAGCTCGGCGGCTTCGGCGATATGGTGACTTCATCGATGTCGTTCAGCCAATCCTGCCAGCGGGAGCCTTGCGTCTCTACCGCAACGGTAATGCCGTGCCGGTGCAGCTCATCCACAAGGGAGCCTAATTGGGACAGCAGGGCGGGGTTGCCGCCCGAAAGGGTGACGTGGTCGAACCGTTCTCCCCCAAGACGATACAGCTCCTGCCATATTTCATCAGTGCTCATCTTGCGGATCGAATCTGCCGCCGATCCGTCCCACGTAAACGCGGAATCGCACCAGGCGCAGCGGTAATCACAGCCCGCCGTGCGGACGAACATCGTTTTTCGGCCAACGACCATCCCTTCGCCTTGTACGGTAGGGCCGAAAATTTCCATTACCGGAATGGGGCGGTCGACGGTTGCCGCAGCGAATGCGCCTCCGCTTGTGCCGGTCTCTGCCTTACTATGCTGATTATTCACCTAGCATCCACTCCCGTCTGACCTCGGCATAGCTGGTCGGTGTTTCGAACAAACGCACGAATTCGGTGCGCGTTCCCTGCTGCTCATGGGATGGCTTGGCGCTGAGGGCGGCTTCCATTTTCTCAAACAGCCATACGACCATATTCTCCGCCGTGGTGTTCATCGGAGGCAGCGTTTCGTTCAGATATCGATGGTCGAGATAAGGCTCGATCTCCGATTTCCAGATGTCCTTAATTTCACCGAAATCCACGGTAATTCCGACTTCATCCGGAATGCCGCTGATGCCGAATACGACTTTATAGGTATGCCCGTGGAGGTTCTTGCATTTTCCTTCATAAGCATGCAGATGATGTGCTGCATCGAACGTAAATTCCTTGGAGACGAGCACGCGCTTCCGGTGGTAGCGCAGGCTGCCGGCATCGATATCCTCGCCGAGCTTCTGCAGCCGTTCAACGATCCGAAATGCCCCAGGCTCTCGGCTCATACCGTGCGCCCCCCTTCAACGCTCGCGTTCCTGCGGCTCAAATATTTATCCAATCCGGCTTTTCTCAGCTTGCAGGCAGGGCATTCCCCGCAGCCGTCGCCTTTAATGCCGTTATAGCAGGTCAGCGTGTGATCACGGATATATTCCAGGGCGTTCATCTGGTCTGCGAGCTCCCATGTTTCCGCTTTGTCCAGCCACATGAGCGGGGTATGAATGACAAAAGGATAGTCCATGGCCAGATTCAGCGTCACATTGAGCGATTTGATAAAGCTGTCGCGGCAATCGGGATAGCCGCTGAAGTCCGTCTCGCATACGCCGGTTACGAGATGCTTGGCTCCGATTCCTTTCGCAAGGACGGCAGCGAAGCTAAGAAACAGGAGGTTCCGACCCTCCACGAACGTGGTTGGCAAGCCTTGGTCGCCTTCCTTGATTTCAATATCGGTGCGTGTCAACGCATTGGGAGCCAGCTGGTTCAACAGGCTCATATCGAGCACGGTTTGCTTCACGCCTTGTTCTTTGGCGATCTGGGCGGCGCATTCGATCTCAAGCTTGTGGCGCTGGCCGTAATCGAAGGTGACCGTCTCCACCTCGGCAAAGCGTTCCTTCGCCCAGAACAGACAGGTGGTGCTGTCTTGGCCGCCGCTGAACACGACGACCGCTTTTTCATGTTTAAGCATAAAAAAACCTCTCATTCTTCATAGTTTTAGGGGAGCCCGAAGGCCGATCCCGTAGAAGAATAGAGAAGTTCTTGAACTGAATCCGCAAAAAAACAAGCCTTATTTTCACGGCAGTTTAAAAAAGATAATTCGATGCCGAATAAGACAATGTAGTTTTTTATAGAGGGAGTTCGCGAACCTCTCCCATACGCTTTGCAGCGTATGGACTTGTCTTCTGTTGTCACTAGCGGCCGCTAGCGGCTCTTGCGCTGCAGCCGGGTACTTATGCCCTACATTATAACACGGGGACATTATTTGATAAACACTCCGCCGAAGGGAATTGCTTCCCGTAAGAAGCGCTTGATAATCCCTTCATCGTTGAATTCGTCGACCAGCCGCTGGTTCTGCCGCCCGGCCTGAAACAGGACATATCCTTCTCCGGTGAGCTTCCAATGGTAATTCATATGCTGGCTTGCCAGGTGATTTCCGTATACGGTCAAATCCAGTTTGGCTCCTTCTGGATAGGCAATGATGCTGCCTGCATCGACGTATAGCGGCTCCGTAGGGTGCAGCTTCACCTTGCAGACCGGACCTTGGGTCAGGATGCCGATGCTGCCGCTGCCGGAAAACTTCATTTTAATGGCGTCCCGCGTAACGAGCATATTTTTAAATTTCAAAATACGGGTCTGCATTGTTACATTACTGGTATAGAAGAATACATGCCTGAAATCGTAGAGCATGTCCTCCCCGCCTTCCAGCCGGATCTCATGCATGTTGAAGCCCGGAGGGAGGGCTGCCGTAAACTGGCTGGGACCGCTGATGTCGGCACGGATCAGCTTCTTCTTCCGGTATATCCCTTTCACGTTCATCAGACGGTCGCTTCGCCCGGTCGAGGGACCCCGGTACGCTACAATCTGATCGGGATGCAGCACATGGGCAATGTCGCCGTCGGCCAAGGAAAAGGTAACCGCTTGTCCAGCCCCGCCGCCGGACGTATCTTCCATTCGGATAATCACACGCCCACCTCCTTTATCAGTCTGACTGGCTGCTTTATTTAAAAGCGGTTCGTTCGGCGCATGCCGAATCGAAGGGCGCGTATCAGCAAAAAATATCCTGCAGCTAGCGCAGCCGCCGTAATCGCCAGGTTCTTCAGCCGTTCCGCTCCCCGCTTTCGGGCGGCTTCCGCTTCCTGCAGCTGGTTCACCATTTGCGTCAATTGCCGATTTTGCTCCGCTAGCTCCGCATTTTGCTGCTGGAGCTTTTCCGTATTCATCCGAGCCCGATCCAGCTCCTGCAGTGTTTGATTATAGCTGTCCTTCAGCTCGGTAACCTCTTGCGGCAATTCACGAAACTGCTGTATATTGTCGTACAAATTACTGATATAGCCGGCGCTGGCCGTGCGGCCTCCGAGGGGAAGCGCGATCCCTGTCGCCAGTAGTATCAAAGAAAGTCGGATCAGCTTAGATCGTGCAGGCTTGTCCATGAGGGATCACCATCCTTTGATATATAATAGTACATACGAATGGATAGAGGAACAAGTTTCCATAGTATCATTTACCCACTGGAGAGGCGGCGTTTCATCTCGGGCCGCCAGGATGTTTAATAGGCGGTTGAATCGGGTAAATAGATGTTGGCAAGTAGCGGCCAAGCATGCTCAGCATGATAGGCAGAATCCGACATGGAATAATAGACACGCTCTTTAACAAGATGACAAATTAATAGAATTTTCGGAATAAGGAGATTATGCATATGAATAACAATAACGTGAAAAAAATCATGATTACCGTAAACGGCAAACCGGTTGGAAACGGCCTGGTTATTGATAAAGTCACCTATGCGCCCGTTGGGCGTACAGAGGAGGCCCGCAGTGAAGCGAGCAGGGCTGCGAGCACGGTGATTGGTTAAGCAGGTCATACAGCGACTACTCTTTTTTGAAGGAGCTTTGGGTTCCCTGGGAGGAATGACAGGGCGATTGCCGGTTATCTAATCGGCCCCGACAGAATCTATGTCAAAGACTGCAGCGATAGAGGCTGCGGTCTTTTTTTGTCGAAAACATTTATCGAACATATGTTCCGTGACAGTAAGATGTCCATCTCTATTGGTACATTATTAGAAGAAGAGGAAAGAGGTGGATGTATTGCAGTCAGGGTTGTATTCGGATTTTGTATGGAGCCATAACCAGGTATCAGCTAGCGGCTGTAATCAAGTCTTTCTGCTGATCGAGTGGAGGGGTGGAGTCTTAGGGCCGAAATTGCCGGCAAAAGGTTCCAAGCAGCTGCTCGCGGATCAAGTTCAGCTGCATCTTCAATTGGGTGAGCGCGTGCAGCTTGGTCGTATGTACGGATGCGAAGGCGAAATGCTGAATGACCGGAATCTCTCATTATCGCTGGGCACATTGTCCGAAGGAAAGGTAAGGCGGCTGGTGCTCGATCTGTCGGTCGGCCCCCGGCCGTCAGGTGTTTACCCCATTGTCACGATGCTGTGGACCTATCTGGATGTGATCAAACAAAAGATGGTGCTGCAGCCGTCTCGAACAATCCCCCTCCAGTTCAGCAACAGTACCGCACTAATTAAGCGGAGCCCCGATGATCGTGTGGAAAAGGCACTCAAATTGCTGCAGAATCCGATGATCGTGGAGCAAGCCAGACAGGAAATGCAGCGTGGAAAACTGGCCGAAGGGGAAGCGATTATTCTTAGACGGGCCGATGAAATGCTGCTGTACGCCGCACGTTTAGAGGATGCCGATTATTTAAAAGAAGCGGAGGCTTTGTATAGGTTAAGCACGCTGTATTTGGATACATACCGTAAGTTCCGTTCCCGTATTGCGAAACGACAAGGACTTAAGACTTATTCTGATGCTAGTTATTAAGAATCTTTGTCCAAAAAAGGAAAAATGATATCAGGGTCGAATGTACTATTTTATAGTCATAAAATATACGTCTAATTTACTAGAGAGATAGGGAGAATGCATATGACAGACAGACTGATCCGACTAATGAGAATCATTACCCTTGTACAAGCAAGACCCGGAATTTTGGCGAGAGAGCTTGCGGAACGCTGCGGAACGAGTGAAAGAACCATCTATCGTGATATGGATGCGCTCAGCGCGATGCATATCCCCATCACCCACCAGGGGCGCGGGCGCGGATATACGTTTATCGGCCACTTTGCCATGTATCCGCTTGGTTTGACGGAAGAAGAGGTGCAGGCATTATTCAAGCTGATGCCCGTGATGGACAAAATCAAACCGCTGCTGCCCATAGAATTTGAAAGCGCTTATGAAAAAGTGCTGGCTGCCGTATATAAACAGAGTGCGGAAAAGGCCGAAATCCAGTCGGGGGACCGTGATGATTCCTCTGTCCAGGCCTAATTTTCGCAGACGAAATCGCACATCGTAAATGTGAAGCCCCGAATGAAGCACATGGAATTGGCATGTGACAGTCATTCGGGGTTTTTGTTGTTTAGGACTATAAACTCATTCTGCTTCAATGCGAATAGTGTCTTAAAGACTATGAAAATATAGGGATAATATACCAAATTATATGAATATATGATAAAATGACTACAATTTATCTCTAGGGATCAGAATCTGTCAATTGCTGATTCGGATGGGGATATAGCGGCACAACGTCCCTAAGCAAGGGCGTAGAAAGGAGATCCGTGCAAGGGATGCACGACATGCAGAACTAGTTTTTGAGAAATGGAGAGGGGAGCAAGAAGATCGATGAAAAAAATCATTCTGACGATGTTGTTGAGTATGGTGGCATTATCCGTACTGGGAACCGATGGAGCAGAGGCCTCGAGCCCAAGTCAGGTTGAAGTCCTATTGAACGCTAACAAGCTGAGCTTTCCGGATGCCAAGCCGTTCCAAGATAGCCAAGGCAGCGTCATGGTACCGATCCGGTTCGTCTCGGAAGCGCTCGGCGGGAAGATCAGCTACAGCAAGTCTGGCGGCAAGACGATCGTTGAAATTCGAAAGGGCGATGACCTTGTAAAAATGACCGTGGGCCAAACGAGCGCCCAGGTGAACGGGAAAGCGAAAGATTACGGGACGAAGGTGATCTTGAAACAAAACCGTACCTTTGTGCCGCTGCGGCTCGTAAGTGAAGGGCTGGGCGAAAAGGTAGAGTGGGATAAGGTTGGCCGGTGGGTCTGGATTGGTGAGAAAACATTCCGGAATACGGATGATGCGGAGTTTAAGCTGCGGCCGTTGAGTGATTTTAAGGCGTATATGAAAAATCCGTATTTATTTGAAAAGACTACTGATGTTGGTCAATTATTCAAAGGGATAAAGGTTATTACGACGAAACAGTTGCCAATCAAGCTAGGTAATGGTGAGATTATTTATGACATCAAGTTAGTGAAAAGAAAAGGTTATGAATACATTGCCATACGCAGTTCAGAGAGGGGAACACCAATTTTCTTTATGGTTAAAAATGATTATGCAAAATATCGTACCGGGGTAGATAATGCATTCGAGAATAACAGGGATGGTACTGCAACAAATTATTATCCGGTCGTAAACGGTACGGATAAATTCCAAACAGGAAAATACATTCAGACCCATGACTACACCAAATTTAAATTAAATAAAGCTGATTACATTGCCTTCAGCACGTACAAAGTTGATGACTATATCGTGGCACTCATTAATCCATTTAAATAAGGGAGTCACGGTATGTTGAGTGCGAAATTAAAAAAGTTTGCTCAGATTACGTTTTCCTTCCTAGTGCTAGTCACTACTGTACTTATTATAAATCCCGGTAAAGCAGAAGCCATCGGAGTCAATCGGATGTTTCAAGATCCCAACAACCATGATAAATTTTATTTTGTTGGAATGGTATACTATGAAACTTGGAGCAATGCTGCTGGGCAATGGGTTAATACACCACCTGGCGGTAAGACAGATGTAGATGGCTTTGATTACATGTTTGAATTTAACTCCTCTCGTAAAATAAAGGATATTCGGGTAAGCAAATTTGATTATAATCGGCAGTATGGAGATAAAATCTTTGAAGCTTCACGTTCCGTTGAAATGGCTCAGAATCCTAGAGATTATTACATACGAGCTACGTCACCTTCATATTTTTTTTCTGGAAGACAATGGACAGGGAAAGGTACTAACATAGCCAACGTTCCTGTGTATGTTACTGATGCTCTCCTAGTAGCTCCAATGGCTATTGACCGGAGACAAGAGGAGATGGATAAAAACGGAAAACACTTTGAACCGCTCGTCGAAGGCTGGCGTTACTACTTCCCTACCTTATTCGAAATCGAGCTTGAACCGGCGGAAGGAAATGCGATTATTAAACACTACACCACTACAGGGAAACCGCTACATGGAGTCCCCGGTTTTTCAGACCGGGAGGAGAAGCTGGAGAAGGATAAGCCCTATGCTTTTACGCACACACCGGGCAATGCGGATTATACCTACAAGGGGCATAAGAAGAGCACAATAGCTGCTCCGAGCGGCGGCCCAATTACGCCGGGGGATCCGTATCCGTTTACCTATGACGGGTCTTTCCCTACCTATTACCTGTACTTTTACTACGAACCAACCAGGGACACACCGCCCCCGCCTGACCCGTCAACCGGAGCCTGTACGGAGCCCGCTCCAGGGCAGACGATCAACGGACGGTATATGGACCCGGTGGTGACGGCGAAGATCCTGGCCGATCAGCGTGGCAGCGAACGCTTTGACGTGCTGCAGGGAATTCCGACCTCCGAGAGCTTATACGGCAACATTCTGGCTCGCAGCTATCTTGTTCAGAACACGTTTGTCAAAATGACCGGGGTATGCACATTTGAAGTGAATGTGGAGAAGAGCTGGACACTGCACTGGGATCCCGGCAAGCCCGGACCAAAAGGACCGGACGGTAAGCCGACCACGGTACCGGATCCCCAGCAAGCGGAAGAGAAAGTGACGGAGCGATATACGGTTAAGCGTCCCTACTCCTATTGGGTGATCGACAACCTGGAAGTATACAGAATCAACCAAGGCCTGCTCCGAAATTATGCGCTCCCCGGCAATGAAATCCGCCTTGATCCGCAAGGCTATCAGCCGCCGCAGTATTCAACCAGCCAAACGGGTGCTTTCTATCCGCCTTCCCCGCCGGATCCGATCATAGCGCCGTCCGGCTCCTACGGAGGCAGCTCTTACAAGAGCAAGCCATCCCCGCCTAGCGAAAATCTGCAAAGCATCGCAGAGGCCGGCGTGGATCGAGTGGAGGTCACCAATGACTCCCTCATTTTTAACGGAGCAACGATTATGGACAGCCGCCGGACTGTGGAGAGCGGTCCCACGCCGGGAAGCATTCCCGAGCCGCCTCAGATCCGCGAGAACGTGCTGTACAAGCCCGGCAACATGATTAGCAGCGATAAGGCCAATCGGGCGAATACAACAAGCGCCGGTATAATCGCGTATGGCCTCCTGCCGGGGAGCATAAATGGAGGCAGCGACAAGGAATTCCCGATTTACGGTATCAATACGGTCACCGTTCATACTCCCGTGGTCAACTATTCCTCCGTAACGGATGATCGGGCTCATAATCAAAAGACGGTGCCGAATCCGGACCGGTCTGCCTTTATTTTGGACAGACCGTTTACGGTACGCATCCCGACGTCCGGACAGCATCGCAATATTGCGGGTTACGGAAATCGGGATTATGCCAAGTATGTAAAAGCGAAGCAGGTCTATTTTCCGTTTGATGTGTACAGCGGTGATAAGCGGACGTTCTACCCGAAAAATACGTGGATCACGATCCCGACAGCCCAGCTCGATACGGAATTTTTCCTGCCGGTCTGGGTTGATGAAGGGGATTATCAGGTGTATTTCCGTACGATTGCTGAGAATGCGCCGCCCGATTATACGACGCAGCCGGGCGCAAATGTGGATTTGATCCACCATGCAGCCACAGACATCGAGCCTGTAGAGGTGATCGGGCGGATGTATGATTTTCATATTACCGATATCGCGGATTATAACTGGGAGGGGGTCTTCCGCAAACAGAAGGGGAGCGCCGTTTCAAGCGGTGTCTCCTATTGGACGGGACTTCGGGATATCGATGGGGGAGTCCGGGGGAATACCGCTCCATACATGCTCCCAATCGCGCCAGGGAAGCATCCGGCTAAAGGGTATAACAATGCCGCCGTGAAGACGGGCTACCATTTCAAATTCGATTTGAAGACCCAGGGCAATATGTTCGGTGCCGCAGACGGGATCGCGATCACGCCTAGCTTTTATTTTGTGGGCAAGGATGGAACGGGACGGCAGGAGGTGGATCTGTACTACCACAGCGGAGACCGAAAGTTTATACGAATCGGCTCCCCTGAGGACACGGAGAAGCGATATGTCATTCTGAACGAGCGGCTTCGAAACGTGCCGTTAGCAGAGCTTCGGGATACAGCCGACCATCTGTACCGTCAAGGCGGGGCATCAGCCGGCATGCCTGCTGAAGCGTTCACCAAGCAGTATATCGAGAAGCTTAGCAAATCCAAGACCTGGGTTGGCCGGTATGACTGGCTTCTGCTTCCGTCAGGGGTGCGTACGTTGATCGGGCCGAAAGCAGGGCTGCCGGCAACGGTGGATGCCGGGCGAGCCAACGCTGCAATCCAGCGGTGGTATGGGGAATTCAGCATTCCCTCTGATGTATATGTCGTCAAGAAAGGAACGAATATTGCAGAGCACGGTCGAACCCGGCGATTGGATGAAAAGTCCGATATTTTTCTGAAAAAAGGGTATATCATCGTTCGGTTTAACCTCGAATCGATCCGGGATGGCAACACGGCAAGGCCGCATCTGCAGTATATTCATGCTCGGCTGATGAACCAATGGAGGCTGGAGGGGTACGCAAGCTCATACACCGATCCTTACGGGCACCGATTCAGCCTGCTCGATGGCGATGTCGTATTCTATCATGGCGACAAATCCAGTAAGGGGGACTTCCTTTCCAGGGTACCGCATTAATGTCTTTACGGCTGTTTTGCTGTATCCTGGCTTTGGGCGTCATTCAAAGACGGGCCAATCAAGCTTCGTAATGCTTGATTGGCCCGTTTTTTCCTTTGTTCCTGCGGTCCATCTAATCGCAACAGACTTGATCTCAAAAGTGTTCGACTAGTAATCGGGCCATGCCTGGTGATCATATAGATAACGGGCGAAGGCCATCGGATTGCGGTAAGCGGTTCTCCACGCTTCCTCCATCCCTGCCTCCAAAAATCCGTAGCGCTGATCACATCCGTTGCATTCGATGAAATATAGCTTCCCATCCGCCGTAATTCCGATGTCGAGACCAAAGTCCGCTGCATACGGTATAAACAGGGACAGCACGCGGGCGATATGAAGGGAAAATTCCGTGATTCGTTTCATCATGAGCGGAACCGGCAGGTCCGGCAGGCTGTTCTGCAGGATATACGGGACTTGGTAAGCCGATCCGCCCTGGGCGATGTTCGAGACAAATGTGCGCGGCGGCGAGGTCTTGGCAAACATGCCCGCTACCTCCCAGGCTCCGCTGCCTCCCCGCTGAACGGTCACGCGGATGTCGAAAGGGCGTCCCTTATACTCGGCCAGCGGAATGCGTTCCTGGGCAAGAAAGGGAGCCCGCCGGATTCGCTGAAAGATCAGCGGATGCAGATTTCCGGCTGCAAGCTTCACGGTTCGCCAGCCCTTCGCTGAAGGAGAGGAGCGGGAGTAGGTGAGCAAGCTGCCCGGCGGACTGCTTCGCAACCGCATGATCCCTACGCCTACGCTGCCGCTGCAGGGCTTCAGGACCAGGTCGCCATACTCGTGAAGCATCGTTCGAATGGAGGCAGCGGTAGCTTTTACCGTATGCGGCAGGGCAGGTGTGACCTCTGGGTCCTGCTCCAGCATACGATGTATAGCATCCTTGCCGTACCGGGTGCGGCCGTTGTATACGAAGAATCCGCGCTGGATAAGATCTTCGATCTGGGATCGTTCCCGCCGATGGGAATAAATGGCCCGCATATGAATCGCCCGTGGAATCGGAATACGCACGCGTGTATATCCGTACGGCCGCTTCGGCATAAATCCGGTGACCTCTCCGGTTTCAAGCGAAATATGGCGGATGGTAAAAAAACAAGGAACCAGTCCGTATATGGCAGCTGCTTCTTCATAGTTGCTCAGTGATTCGGTACCGATTCTCCCGCTGGAAATTCTGCGATACGTGCTGTTGTTAAGCAGAATGCCGACAAATTCCGGATGCATGGTCATCCTCCTTGCTGCCACAAATCTTTGTAGTTTTTTCGTATCTCATCGTATGCATAGGAAAGTTTGTCCCGGATGGACGGGTGTCGTGCATGGTTGGCCTATTCTTTCAGGTGAGCATGTTCGCTTCCCTATGGGACGGGGGAGACGGCACATCGGATACGGTGAAAATCAGGCACCGGAGGAGAGCATGGCCGGAATATTGATTTATGAATCGTATCAAATTCTATACACCGATCGGGTTGCCGCGAAATTATGAATTTCGGGAATCCAATGGGGTGGATATGGAAATTTTTAATAGATATGCTGCGAGAAGGATGTGAAGATATGAGTTTACGGAAGGTGGCGGTCGTGACGCCGGGGTCTTTTGTCATTCCATCAGGAAGGAGCAGTTCCGTGGAGCGGGTCGTCGAACAGATCATTCCTTTAGCTCAAGAGGCGATGGACGTCCGAATCTATGGTGTGGTGGGCAAAGGACTGCCTGTTAAAGACACGATTGGAGGAGTGCCGTGCTACCGCCTGCCGGCCGGTGCCAGCTACTATTCCTCCCTGCTGCGAAGACTTCAGAAGTGGAGACCCGACATCATTGAAGTGCACAATCGTCCGCTTCTGGCCCAGCGTCTGAAGATGCATCTTCCGGATATCAAAATTGTGCTGAATCTTCATTCGAATACCTTCATCTCCCCGCCTTATATAAGCCGGCAGCGATTTGGGAGCATCGCCCGCTGGATGGACGGAATTGTCGTCAACAGCCGGTTTTTGCTGGAGGAAATAACCTCGCTATACCCATGGCTCCATGAGAAAATGACGATCAATCATCTCGGTGTCCGCCTCGAGCATTTCACTCCGCCGTTCAGTCCGGCGGCCAAAGCGCTGAAAGAGGGGAGGCTGGCGCACTTTGGCTGGAGCGGACGTCGTATTGTTATGTTTGCCGGACGGCTCATTCCGGACAAAGGCGTTCACCATCTCATCGCAGCATTGCCCCAATTGGTCGAAAGACATCCGAATGTCCTGCTTCTTATTGTCGGAAGCGCGGCTTACGGATCCGACCGGGAAACCGCTTATGTCCGGGAACTGAAGCAAGCGGCAAGGCCATATCAGAAGTGGGTGCATTTTCGCCCCTTTGTTCCGTATCCGGCTATCGCGGACTGGTACTCGCTGGCGGATGTCGTTGTCGTCCCGTCCGCTCCAAGGGAGGCGTTCGGACTCGTGAACGTAGAAGCGATGGCAGCCGGTGTGCCGGTCATTGCCGCAAGTGCAGGAGGTATACCGGAAATCATTGAAAACGGCGTTACGGGATATTTGGTCAAAGGGGATGAGCTGCAGACCGGACTCGTTGAACAGATTGACCGTCTGCTGAAGAACGAGGAGCTGCGCATTCGGCTCGGGATGGCTGGCCGTGAAGCGGTCCGCCAGCGCTTTAGATGGGACCATACCGCGGAGCGCTGGGTGCGGCTGATGCAGACGATCTGAGTCCGACCATCTGAAACAAACGGGACAAAAGAAATACGCAATCTTAACGGTTTATATTTATACGATCTACAATCGATCATGGATGCCTGCCCTTTTTACGGAATCCTCATAATCGGGCCGGCTCGGAATGGATACTAGTACACCGGCTGCAAGTAAGCCGGGGTGCTCTAGCTTATAGCCCGGGAAATAACATGTCTGCATGCAAAACCCGGGTGCAGTGGCAGGAGCCCTCCTTCCCGAATAGGATGAATGTAACGATTAGAGCAGAGGAGAGAGCCGACAGTGAACAAAGCCAGAAGGATTACGAGAGGGAGAGGGATACGCCCTTGCCGGCGATATTCCGGACGTCTCCGGACATCCGCCTTCAGGGGAAAAACAACGGCCGGAGCCGATCGGGCAGACGGCGACTCGGAGTATGCTTTGGCCGAGGATACGATCAGCGCTTCCCATCTTAAGCATCGGAGTGTGCGAAGCGAAGCCATCGAAGATTATTCCGTGTACAGCATTCA
This sequence comes from Paenibacillus lactis, assembly GCF_017873605.1. Lineage (GTDB taxonomy): Bacteria > Bacillota > Bacilli > Paenibacillales > Paenibacillaceae > Paenibacillus_AQ > Paenibacillus_AQ lactis. The sequence continues at coordinate 109,063 of NZ_JAGGKI010000010.1, read as the reverse complement.
TCTGTCTCCTGAATCGATTACATCCTCCAAGATCGCGTTAAACTCCGTGGAATTAGAGCATCTGAATTTTAATCCTGTGCAGGGAGCGGCGGAACGGCCGGTGATGCAGCAGTTCGGTCAAATACCGTTCATATTCCCGAAAGGCGCCACGGAAATGGATGTATCCGTAACACTGCAGGCCTTTTACCCGGATGGAAATTATGTGATGGTCGTTTCATGCAATGACCCGGCATTCCAGGCGGGCGTTCGCGCAAAAAATGAACTGCAGGCGGTTGTAGGAATTACAAGACCCCAAGACAGCCTCGCAGGTGAAGGGTGGCTGTCCTGGATTGCCATCGGCTTGAAGTAGGCAGAGCATAACGGTCAGCAGGGCTGGAGGCGACTCCAGCCCTTTTGTATGCATCCAGGATTCACGAGGTAAGTCAAGCAGAGATGACTGTACATATGCCGTTACGGTGCCGGATGTCTTACATACAATAGCATAGATTGCCGAGGAGAAAAGAGACCCCTTTGCGGAGGAGGAATACGATCATGCGTCACGTGCAGCGGTTAAGACCAAGAAGATCAAGGGTCCGGCGCCCTTCCGCGCCGCAGGTCCCGGAGACGGCGCCGATAGGGCTGACCTACCGTTTCTTTGAACCGCTGATCCCAAAGCAGAACCATCCGGAACCGTTGGTATCGGTCATTATCCCGGCTATGAATGAAGCCGGCAAGATTGCCGCCGTGATCGCCGAAGCGAGGGCCGTCCATCCGGCAACGGAGGTTATCGTTGTCGCGAATGGTTGCAGGGACCATACGGAAATGGCAGCGGAGCGTATGGGAGCGAAGGTTTTGGCTTTTGCCGACCCGCTGGGCAACGATGTGGGAAGAAGCGTGGGCGCACAGGCGGCCAAGGGCCAAATCTTACTGTTTACGGATAGCGATATGGTGATTCCTTCTAGCGAATTGAAGCCATTTGTGCATGCGGTGCAATCCGGAGTCGATGTGGCGTTAAACGATTATACGGGTCCTACTGACCGATCGCTGGTGCACCGGGTCATTCTTGCGAAGTATACATTAAATTCCATGCTGGGCAGGCCCGATCTGCGGGGAGCATCCATGACCGCTGTTCCGCATGCCATAAGCCGACGTGCCCTGCAGACGATCGGAGCCGAGATCCTGTCCGTGCCGCCGAAGGCCCAGGCTGCGGCGGTGTGCAGGGAATTGCGCGTCGAGGCAGTGCATCGGGTAGAGGTCGGCCGATTGAACCCGGGTCGGGCTGCCGGAGGAGATCCGCTCGAGAAGCTTGTGCTGGGCGATCATCTGGAGGCATTGGCTGCATTGGTGGCGGAGCGCGGTGTGCGCGGAGGATTTCATGATGGAGAACGAAGACGGAGCATGGTGAGGTGACGAGTGTGAAAAGGCACGGCCCCAAAGCATCAGCGCTAATCCGCCGGCGCAGCCGGAGGCGTCCGGGAAGAAGCTTAGTACGGAACGCAGGCTTACGTTTCCTGCGGAACGGCAGGTGGGGGAGGATGGCAGTGACGGCCGGCCGCTTGGCGGGAAGAAGGGGAGGCGCCGCAGCCGCCGCGTTTGGGCAGTGGCTGGCATCGGCCGCATTGCCTGCCGGACAGCTGTTTCGCCTGCTGCCCGGCGTTGCGGAATCCTTCCGCCGCGGCTTCGTCCGAAGCTCCGGCAGCCAGATTCCCTCCCCTCTAATGCCGCCTCTGGCAGGACGTCCTTCGGTGGTTGTATCCGCCTGCAACGAGGCGGGTTCGCTGCCGGCGGTATTGAGGGAGCTCAAGCGGCTTCCCTTCCATGAAATCATTGTGGTAGTGAACGGAAGCCAAGACGGCAGCTTTGCTGCAGCGCGTTCCTTCGACGGTGTGATCGTCGTTCATATCGCCGAGCGGCTTGGGCATGATGTGGCGCGTGGAATCGGAGCGAAGCTGAGTACGGGAGACTTCGTTTTGTTTATAGATGGAGATATGCCGGTGTCCGCTCATTTACTGTCCGCCTTTTTGGTGGCGGCAGATCGGGGCGTGGACGTGGCACTCAATGATATTATGCCTCTCTTGCCTGCGTTTGACCGGCAGGATGAGGTCACCCGCTGCAAGACCTTTCTTAACCGGATGATGGGACGTGATGATCTGGAGGCGAATTCGATGACCGCTGTCCCCCATGCCCTGTCAAGAAGGGCGATCGAGATGATCGGATACGATAATCTTGCCGTACCGCCGAAAGCGCAGACGCTTGCCATCCGGGCAGGGCTTCGAATCCAGGCGGTTCAAACGGTAGATGTGCTCAGCGTCAACCGTAGACGAACGTTGAACCGAGGCAGGGATAATCCGGTAGCCCGGCTGATCATTGGGGATCATATCGAGGCCCTGATGGAAGCCATGAAGAGTGCCGGCACCCGCCTGCAATGGGGACAGGTGTCCCGGGACGAATTCGCAATACGGAGGAACGGCATATGAGCGGACTGACGAGCATTATTATTCCAACGTATAACGGGCTTCATCTTCTTCGGACATGTGTGGAGCATATCCGCGCTTATACCAACGTGCCCTACGAAATAATCGTGGTGGATAACGGTTCCCGTGACGGCACAGCTGCATATTGTATTCGTGAGAAGCTGCTGCTTGTATCCCTGCCGGATAACGCCGGGTTTCCCGTCGCCTGCAATCGCGGTTTGCGGATCGCCTCCGGCGACAATTTGCTCTTGCTGAATAACGATTGCTTTGCCTCGCCGCGCTGGCTGTCCTATATGCTGGATGCGCTGTACAGCAGGGAGGACATCGGGATTGTTGGACCAGTAACGAATTACGCCAGCGGCATCCAACAGGTGAAGGTCGGATACAGCGATTTAGCGGGCTTTATTCGTGAGGCCGAGTCCTGGAATGTGCCGGACCCCGCAAAGTGGAAGGAAGTCCACCGCATCGTCGGGTTATGTTACTTGTTTAAACGTACGGTGATGGAGCGTATCGGCCTGTTGGATGAGATGTATTCCCCGGGACATTACGAGGATGATGATTACTGCTACCGTGCCCGCCTGGCTGGCTTCAAGCTGCTGGTAGCCGGTAATGTGCTGGTCCATCATGAAGGAAGCGCGAGCTTCCGAAACCGGTACCCCGGAGGGTTCCAAGAGTTGGTGGAGCGGAACCGCAAGCGGTTTGTAGATAAATGGAAAGTGGATCCGTTACAGTTCATCGAGGAGAGAGGTGACGCATCATGAAGGGGGTATTGCTGGCGGGAGGAAACGGAACCCGTCTTCTTCCGTTAACGAAATATATGAATAAGCACCTGCTTCCGGTAGGCAGGCATCCGATGATCGCATACGGCATTCACAAGCTCCATCAAGCCGGTATCGAGGATATCATGCTGATTACCGGCTCCAAATCGGTTGGATTATATGCAGAGTATTTGGAGAACGGCCGGGATTTTGGCGTGAACCTGACCTACCGAGTCCAGGAGCAGGCTGGCGGGATTGCGGAAGCACTGGAGCTGGCGCGAGGTTACATCCTGCCTGGGGAAAAGTTTGTCGTTCTGCTGGGCGATAATCTGTTTCAAGATGAGTTGAAGCCGTTCATCCAGAAATATATGGGGCAGCCGCCGGGCACGGCGATGGTGCTGCTTAGCCCGACGGATCGCCCGCATAGATATGGCGTGCCCGTATTTGCCGAGGACGGGAGCGGAAAGCTGCTCTTCATCGAGGAGAAACCGATTAATCCTCGCAGCCGCCAAGCGGTGACCGGAATCTATATGTATGATGATGCGGTGTTTGACATCATTCGCCGGATCCATCCTTCGGAGAGAGGCGAATTGGAGATCACGGATGTCAACAACCTGTACGCAGCAGACGGCAAGCTGATGTATGACATCCTGCAGCAGTGGTGGTGTGATGCCGGCACCTTTGAGTCATTACAGGAGGCGGCGGCTCATATGAAGGATGTTCTGCCATGAACAGACGCCGAACTGCACGCATAGCATTCCACCCTGTGGAGGAGAGAGGGGCGGCTTCCGGCGATTACCGAGCCGGTTATCAGGCGGGATATGCACTAGGGTATCAGCTCGGCCGGGAAGACAGCGGAACGGTATTCGAGGGACCGAGCATCATTATTCCCGCCCGTCCCCACGACGATGCGGTGATCCGCATCATCCAGCAAATCGAGGCGGCAACGCCCCACCCTTACGAGGTGCTTATTGCAGATGCCGGTGCGTCGGTTGCCAGCAGGCGGTATTTTCACGACCGAAGCGGAGCGCTCCGGCATATTAAAGGCAGTCAGGGGGAGAACCTGGTTCAAGTGGTCAATCGGGCGATGAAGGTATCGCTCGGCGAGTACATTGCCGTGTTGACCGATTCTGCCCCCGTCTGCGACAACTGGATCGGTGAAATGCTCTTTGAGCTTGAGCATCATCCGGAAGCGAAGGTCGTATGTGCTGCATCCCGAGCCTTGAGTCCCCCGTTTGACCAGGCTCAAGAGCAGTCCGCATTTCTAGAGGAACAGACGGTTAGGGACAGGATCGGCTGCGTGCTGTTCCGGAGGAAGCTGCCGGCCGAAATCGGATGGTGGGACGAGGGCACAATGACGGTGGAGGAGCATCTGCAGAAGTGGCTTGATCGGCTAGAAAAGACGCAGCGCATCTTCCGATCCGATATTTTCAATGAGAACAAAACGGCCGCTACGTGATTCCGGCGGCTTTTTTGTGTTCCGGCAAGCTGTAGCACGTGCCCGAAAAGGATGCGGGGGATGAAGGGGTTTGGCACAGGGAATCTCTTCTCCGCATATGCTGGAGGGTAGATGAGAGTGAAGGAGTGTACTGACATGGAAAGCCGGATCGATGATATGCTTGCGCATCTCTCGCATTCTCAGCAGCAGTTGGCTCGGATTCTGGAGGCGCAGCGCCATTCTGCTGTTCGCATGGCTCAAATTATACATGCATTGCCTGAATATGAATTTCGAGTGGCTGATGGAGCGCGGTCTTCCGGCGGTCAGGCGGAGCAAATCAACCGCAGCATCGTAGCCTACCTGAACGCGATGGCTGATTTGCAGCAGACTGCAGCGGATAACCTGGAGATCGTGCTGAAAGAGCTTCGTGAGCAAGAGGAAGAATAACCGGTCCTATACCGGATGACAAGGGCGGGAAAATAAAGTGAGCAAAGAAGAGTCTTTGATGCGTATGCTGGATGCAGCTGTCGCTATTCAGCGGGAGACCTCTTTGATACTGGAGGGGAAGGCCGTTGAAGCGGAAAAAGTCCGTGAATGGGTCGTTTCGCAGGAGCCCTCTGCCATGAATGGCTTGAAGGAAACCCTGACCATTCACGAGCAAATCGTGGAGCAGATTGAGGGGCTTACACGGATCGGATCCGGACTATGCCGGAATTTGCGGATCGCCATCGGTACGGAGGAGCGGAGTGCCGGCGGAGGGTTTGATGAATTTGAATTTGGAGATTCCGATTAATGAATACGCGCACTCACCGTGAACATGCGGCGAGGGTTGCGATTGTCTCGTCGATTGCGAGAAGCCAGGAGGCCCTTGCCGGTATATTGGAGAGCATTGCCGATATTTCTGCCCATTCCGATCTGACTGCGCGAACGCTAGCGGAGAATATCAGGCTTCTGACCGCCTACCAATCGGTGATGACAGAGATGCTGACCGGCATATCGCTGAACCGGACGAAGACGGGAAATCCGACGTCGCCCTGGCTTGCGGACGGATGCTCGGCAAGCCCGAATGAGAACATCGCAAGAATGAATTGAAGCGGGACAGGAGGCTATTGAAATGAAAATAAAGATTTCCGCCGTGCGAAAGAGAGGGAGAATTCGGCCGGCCGGCAGCAGAAGGTCATTTCCCGGCATGCATCGTCTGAAGGTGGTTCAAGGCCCAAGGCGCCGTCGCCGGGCCAAATCCGGACTATCCAGACGCCGGGGAGCTCGTGGAGGCTACCGTTTGAGAAGGGTAGGCCGTGTATATCCGGCTTCTTCCCAAGCCTATAATCAAGGCTACAGCCAAGCCTATGATGAAGGCTTCAAAGCCGGATTCGCGAAAGGCTATGAAGACGGTCTGGCAGCCCCTCCTCCAATCTCATGAAGGAGCTGCTCCAAGCGGTTCTCATGGAACATACCCATCCATGAGAACCGCTTTTTGGTTGGGACAAGCTTGATGCATTACGGGCATGCGCCAATTTCTTGGCATTAGTGGACAATCGTCCATGATGCATCCGTCCTCCCGGCATATAGTTATATGAACCTGAGCAAATCTCACAAAAGACAGGGTGAAAAGCCGTGAGTTTAGCGATGCGTAAAGGTCAGAAGGAAGGCTATCAGGCCGGCTATAACGAAGGCTACCGCGTTGGAGGATATCGCGCGCTTATAGAGCGCATTCCGCCTGCGGCGCCGCCATTTTTCGATGCAAGAATTTTGTATATTCCCCAAGGGTTTGAATCGATTGACGAAGGGATCACGAAGGCGCTTGGCGGCATGGTCCGTGAATGCATCGTCGGGCGCCCCGAAACCTTGCTGGAGACGACGCTGTCGGTAAAACCGGACTTGATTCTGGTCATGAACGGCCTGCATGTATTTCCGGAGCATTTCCGTGAATCGTTGGACCAAGTGCGTCAGCAGGGCTTTCGAACAGCGATCTGGTTCGTGGATGACCCCTACTTCACGGATGAAACGCCCGAACTGTCCCGGCACTTTGACGTCGTGTTCACGCATGAGCTCAGCTGCGTTCAACTGTATCAAAGCGTTGGAGCGCAGGAGGTGCATTATATGCCGCTCGCCGTTCACCCGGAGCTGTTTGCCCCGACCATGGCAGGACCCGCCTATCAGTCGGATATTTGCTTTATCGGCAACGCCTTCCGCAACCGCGCCGCCTTATTCGATGAGCTGGCTCCGTTTTTGGCCGGTAAGCGTGTGCGCATTATCGGCGGTTTTTGGGAGAGGCTGGCCCGTTACAAGGAGCTGTCGCCTTTTGTGTACAGCGGATTCATTCCGGCAGCCGAAACCGTTAAATTCTACAACGGGGCGAAGATCGTGATCAATCTGCACCGCCCAAGCGAAAGAGGGAGCGACAATCGCAACATTATGAATCTGCAAGGACGTTCGATCAACCCGCGGACGTTTGAAATCAATGCTTGCGGAACACTGCAGCTGACGGACATCCGCGAGGATTTAACCATGTACTATACACCCGGCGTCGACATTGAAACCTTCGGTTCTGTCGAGGAGCTGAAGCAGAAGATTTCCTATTATCTTGCCAACGAGGATCACCGCCGGAGCATAGCCATGCGTGCGGTTGCCTCTACGATGTCTAAGCATACCTATGCGCACAGGCTTCCCGAGCTGCTGGGAAAAATCCCGTTATGAACGGTCGCGTGTGTCGGAAAACACAAAAACGTTAGGAGTGAAGCGGATGCCCAGAATGTTTGCCGCAGGCCCGAAACGGGCTGCTGCCGATGCCTACGAGCAAGGGCGCAGCTCCGGCTTGCAACAGGGTTATATGGATGGATATTTCCGTGGAAAGTCGCAAGGAATCGTGAATCGGGTGTTGTACGCCCCTACGCTGCGGAATCTGCATGTATTATTTGTCAGCTCGGGTAAAGGCTTCCCGTACTCTCCGATCGATGAGGCGATTATTGCAACTCTGCATACGATGGTTTCGCAAGTGACCGTATCGGATGCGAAGCAGGATGTGGCGGCCGAGGCTAGCCGGACCCGACCGGACCTCGTGCTGGTGCTGGACGGGATGTATATGCCTGTGGAGCAGATGGACGCCATCCGGTCGATGGGGCTGCGGACCGCCGTTTGGATGACGGATGATCCGTACTACACGGATATATCGGTCGGCTGGATTCATCACTATGATTATATATTTACGCTGGAGCTGAACTGCGTAGCACATTATCAGAATTTGGGGTGTGCACAGGTTCACTATTTGCCGTTCGGCGCATTCCCGCTCCATTACCGCCCCATCGCCATGCCGGCGGCAGCGAGCCGGGACATCGGATTCGTCGGCACGGCTTATCCGAAGCGGATCCGTTTTTTCGAGCCGATCATGGATCAGCTGATGCGGCATCGTACCTTCATCAGCGGCAACTGGTGGGAACGGCTCCCGGGTTACGCCAGATTCAGCAACCGGATCGAGGTCAATAAATGGATGGGCCCTGCGGAGACCGCAGACGTCTACAACAGCGCCAAAATCATCATTAACCTGCACCGGGCTGTCGATGACGATGATATCAATCAGAACAGTGGCCGAATTCCTGCCGCATCGCCGAATCCGCGCACGTTCGAGATCAACGCTTGCGGAACGCTGCAGCTAGTCGACGAGCGAGAGGACTTGGCGCGTTTTTATACGCCGGGCATCGAGATTGAGACGTACCGTTCGCAAAGTGAGCTGCTGGAGAAGATCGAATATTATCTTGCGAACGATCAGCATCGAAAAGACATTGCGCACCGCGCGTTGGAGAGAACGTATGGGGAGCATACCTATGCGCACCGTCTGAATACGCTGCTCTCGGTCATCTTTCCTTAAGGGCATGAAGCCATAAATAGTTGAATGCTGGAGGAACAAGTGTCGTTACGGTATCTTTGTCTCTCTAATATATTGTACCAACTGGGTGAAAAGGAGGTGGATCGCATCCGGTACTGCGCTCAAACCACGGTTACTGGAGATGCGGACAATGCCGATGGTCCTTAAACCGAAGATGTTGATATTCTCGCACGTTTGTAATCCGACAAGCATAACGGGAGCGGAAAAACTGCTCCTGTTCTTCTGCCAGCAAATCTCCCCTTATTTCGAATGCGTTCTGGTTGCCCCAAATGAAGGCAGGCTGACAACACTCGCCAGAGCGTCGGGGCATGATGTCAGAATCTACAAGGTCCCTCTGCTGCACAGTATATACACCCCTGGTCCGGGTCTGCTTGCCGAGGCTGACAGGCTGGTATCCACTTCGGTATTCCGCTCCTTCGTCCAGTGGATCGCTGGCGAGTCGCCGAGCGTCATCGTTACCAACACCTGCGTGCATTTGCTTCCGGCTGTTGCAGGGAAGAAGCTTGGTATCCCGGTTCTATGGCAGCTGACCGAGATGATTACGAATAACGGGTACGCCCACCTGTCGGCTAGTCTGATACACCAATACAGCAGCTGGATCATCAGTATCTCCGAATCCGTGGCCCAGTATTTTCCTGTGGATGTCAGGCAGTCCAAGATGACGATTCTTCCTCCGTCCTGGAACGATCTCGACATTCATCCCGAAATATGGCCCGCACTTAGGGAATCCTTTCGGAGCAGACTCGGCATCGGCCCGGACATTCCGGTTATCGGCATGATCTCCTCGTTTCTCATCGAAACGAAGGGCGTGCACCATTTTATTGACATGGCCCTCTCCCTTAAGGACACATTCGCTAAAGCGCTGTTTCTAATCGTAGGCAGTGTGATGGATCCAGGCTATGAGAAGCAATGCAGGGAACGCATCGAAGCTGCCGGCGCGCAAAGCCGGTTCATATTTTCCGGATCCAAGGAGGATATGGAGCAAGTGTACCCTGCACTGGATATTGTGGTAGTGCCGAGTTTGGTTCCGGAAGGATTTGGCCTTACGGCCCTTGAGGGACTGCTCTATGGGAAACCGGTCGTTGCCTATGCTGCCGGCGGGCTTGCGGAAATGCTTACGGCTGTAGGATGCCCGCAGATGCTGGCAGAACCTTCGAGCCCGGCCTCTTTAGCGGAAAAAGTGGCGGCCGTTTTGGAGCAATCCGATCACGGGGAGGCATTGGGGCAGCAAAACAGGGCACAGGTGGTGTCCGTCTATGGTCCTGAACTCTACAGAGCACGCGTCAACGGCATGGTTACTCGCTGGATGACGGAGCAGCCTTCATGGTTCCAAATTAATAAGGCGATCAACTTCCGGCATTTGCTGCCTTCATCACGTCATAAAAGCCGGGGACGGAACCGGAAGAAGAGAGGCTTCTCGTTTCCGCATCTACGCACTGCCCGAAAGAGCAGAAGAATTGAGCTTAGAAAAGCAAGACGCCGGGCGACAAAAATAAGAATACGCAGAACGTCCGTGAGGCGAAGAAAGGCATAGCACAACGAACTAGCAGAGCAAAGGACCAGACCAGACAGCTGCTGTCTCCGCTTAAAGCAGAAGAATGATCGTGCTGCGTCAATGATCGCCCTCGGATCTGTGATTAAGTTGGCAAGGGAGAATCCAATATGAAAGTCATGACGATCTTGGGTACAAGGCCTGAAATTATTCGGCTAAGCTTGATCATTCCTCTTCTGGATCGGTATGCGAAGCGGCATGTGCTTGTTCATACGGGGCAAAACTTCACGGAAACGCTAAGCGGAATATTTTTTTCGGAGATGGGTCTCCGTGCCCCGGATTATGTGCTTCAGGATCGGCAGGCCACTTTGGGTGGACAGCTATCCGTCATGTTTAGCCGCATCGAGGAAATTTTGCAGAAGGAGCAGCCGGACACTGTACTGCTCCTTGGCGATACGAACAGTGCGTTATGCGCCATACTGGCCGAGCGGTTGGGATATCCCGTCGTGCATATGGAGGCGGGGAATCGCTGTTTTGACCTGGAGGTGCCCGAGGAGAAGAACCGCCGAATCATCGACGCGGTTTCCACCATCAATATGCCATATACAAGCTACAGCAAAAATCATCTGCTCCGGGAAGGATTTCCCAGTCAGCGCATTGTCCTAACCGGTAATCCGATCTATGAAGTTTTGAAGCATTATGATGCCAAGGTCAGTGAAAGCATGATTATGGAAAAGCTGTCCTTAACCAGCCGGCAGTACTTTCTGGTAACGATTCACCGGTCGGAAAATGTCGATCGGCCTGAGCATTTGAGAGAAATCTTCAGAGGGCTGAATGCCGTCGCGGAAAGCTTCGGCCACCGTTTGATCACCAGCCTGCATCCTCGGACGGCTTCGCGTTTGCAAGAGGTGGCGGACGTTCCGCTTCATCCGCTAATCGAATTTCATGAGCCGTTCGGCTTTTTTGATTTTGTAAGGCTGGAGAAAGAGGCACTATGCGCTATTACGGACAGCGGTACCGTACAAGAAGAATGCTGCATTATGCATGTGCCCACGGTAACGGTTCGACGGACGACGGAGCGGCCCGAAACGGTGGACTGCGGCAGCAATATCGTTTCCGGCCTTGATGCCGAGCGAATTCACGGGGCGGTTAAGCTCATGACGCAGCTGAGCCGTGACTGGAAGTGCCCGGAGGGCTATCTGGCGGACAATGTGTCGCATACCGTCGTAAAATTTGTGCTTGGGGGGAAAATGAATGTTCACTAATCAACGGATTTTGGTGACCGGCGGCACAGGCTCTTGGGGACATGAATTGATCAGCCAGCTGCTGCCGATGGATCCGAAGCAGGTTATCGTTTATTCCAGAAGCGAGGCGACGCAGGTAGCGATGGACCGTGAGTTCGAGGATCCGCGGTTGACGTTCCGGATCGGAGATATTCGCGATAAGGAGGCGCTTACCGCGGCTTGTCAGGGCGTCGATTACGTATTTCATCTGGCGGCGCTGAAGCATGTTCCCGTGTGCGAGGAGCATCCCTACGAGGCATTGAAGACCAATGTGGTCGGCACGCAGCATGTGATCGAGGCCGCCATTGAGAACAATGTGAAAAAGGTCATTTATATATCGACCGACAAGGCGGCCAACCCGTCCAATTTCTACGGCATGACCAAAGCGATCGGCGAGAAGCTGATCGTCTACGCGAACCTGCTGAGCCCGACGACGAAGTTCGTCTGTGTCCGGGGCGGCAACGTGCTGGGAACCAACGGAAGCGTCGTGCATGTATTCAACAGCCAAATTAGGCAGAAGGGTCAGATCAGTATCACCGATAAAAATATGACGCGCTTTTTCCTTACGCTGAAGGATGCCATCTCCCTGCTGTTCAAAGCATCCGTTGAAAGCGTAGGCGGCGAAATCTTCGTGATGATGATGCCGACCTGCCGGATCGTCGATTTGGCGGACGTGCTGATCGAGGCATCCGGAAGAAGCGAGGTCAGCCTGGTTGAAACCGGCACACGGCCCGGCGAGAAAATCCATGAAATTCTGATGAGTGATTTCGAAAGCTTGACGACCGTCGTCTATGACGACGAGTACCTGGTTATTCTTCCGACCCTCGACATTCCGAATCTGAAAGAGCGGTATCAAGGCCTGCCGAAGGTATCGTTCAGCAGTTTCAGCTCCGAGCATAATTTAATGAATAAAGACGAAATTCGCGAGATCCTGCGGCGCGGAGGCTTCTTGTCATGAAAATGCTCATTCTCGGGGGAAACGGAATGGCTGGGCATATCCTTGTTCAGTACTTTCAGCAATCAGGCAAGCACCATGTCTTTTATACCACCCGAGACAGTTGCGATTCCAAAAGCCTGGTGCTGGATGTTACCGATATGAGCGCAGTGGAGCATGTCGTTCGGGCGGTAAGGCCGGATATTATCATTAACGCCGTCGGGGTCTTGAATCAACGGGCTGAGGATGACAAAATAAATGCATATCATATCAACGGCTTCCTGCCGCACCGTCTGCGTTATTTGGCGGACGCCATCTCGGCACGTCTTATCCACATCAGCACGGATTGTGTGTTTCTTGGGAACAAAGGAGGCTATCGGGAAGATGATCTTCCCGATGGAATCTCCGCCTACGCGCTTACGAAGGCGCTGGGTGAGGTGCGTGAGCCCGATCATTTAACGATACGGACTTCTATTATCGGTCCGGAGATCCGCCCGAGCGGAATCGGCTTGTTCAACTGGTTCATGAAGCAGCGGGGGGAGGTTACGGGATACCGTGCCGTCAAATGGAATGGAGTCACGACCCTGGAACTGGCGAAAGCCATCGATTTCTTCATGAATAAGGATGTCGGAGGATTGATACATCTCGGTCATCCCAATCCGGTTAGCAAATACGATTTGCTGCTGTTGTTCAAGGACATATGGGGAAAGCAAGACGTCGATGTTGTGCCGTCCGATGAGTTCGTTCAGGACCGTACGCTCCGGAATACACGGCTGGATGCCGTGTATCCGTTCCCCGACTATGTTCGCATGTTAAAGGAGATGTATGAATGGCAGCAGGCACATTAAATAAGAAAAAGCTTCTCATTACAGGAGCCTCCGGGTTTACCGGCCTTCATGCCTGTGCGTATTTTATCCGCCAGGGCTGTACGGTTATCGCTGCTGGACGGGATTTGACACGGCTTAAGGCCATCCCGGAAGTGCTTCCGCGGGAATGCCATTTGGAGGATCGGGAGCAAACCGAACGATTGGTGAAGGAGAGTCTTCCTGATTATGTTCTGCATTTGGCCGGAAAAAATTCAGCTTCCGAGTCGTGGGAGCATCCTGATCAATATATGGAGAGCAATGCGATGGCTCCCGTCTACTTGTTTGAGGCGCTGCGCCGCCATCGTCCGGATAGCGTCATCCTCATGGTGGGCTCGCGTCTCAGCATCGATCCGGCCAAAGGGCCGGCCGCCGTGCCGCATCCATATAGTCTCAGCAAAACCTTTGGCACATGGGCCGCTGCCGCCTGGCACAGTCTGTATAACCAGCCGATTATTTTAGCGGAGCCATCCAATCTAATCGGCCCGGGAGAATCCAGAGGCTTTTGCACGCTGCTGGCTCGCTATATCGCCGACTTCGAAGCCGGAAGACCGCGTCCGGTATTTAAAATAAGCTCGCGTCACGAATCCAGGGATTTCCTGGACGTGCGGGATGCGGTGTGTGCATACGGATATCTATTAAGCCACGGTACGCCAGGCGTAACCTACCCGATCGAATCCGGAGAAAATCATACGCTCGAAGAGCTGACCCAGGCGCTCCTTGGTTTGACGCAGGAAGCGGTGCCTATCGATTGGGGCCCTGAAACGAGTCCTTTGTCGGCCGATTCACTTAATAAAGGAAGCGGTGATGGGCAAGGAGCCGCTCTTCTGAAGTCGCTAGGCTGGATGCCAAGGTATAGGCTGGCGGAATCGGTCGCCGATATTATGGAGTATGCGCGAAGCCGAGCCCGCTAAGTCCGTAAGCTGATCCATATCAAATGCCGATGGAATTCCATCGGCATTTTTTATATGGCAGCGGACCGAAAAGCGGGTGTTTCGCATACAGGAGTGCCGTTGAACCGAGGATACACTTATATTCCATGTTAAAACCTTTCAGCATACCGCTACTGCCGCAAAGCCATCCTAACGGTGTTACTACACTTATTATAGAGATGGAGGATGAACATGATTAAATCGAAAGCCCTCAACCTGACCGTCTCCGCGGCCCTGCTTCTCAGCATGACCGCAGTTGCAGGATGCGGCAATGCGAACAACGGCAAAGCGAACAACGGCAATACGACGCGCACGAATAATGTCGACGGCGGCCGTGTCGGGGTAAATTCCATTCGGAACAACCAAACTCCAACAGGCACGCAGCACGACCTTACAAATCTGAAATACAGCCGGGAGCTTTCCGCTAAAGTGTCCCGCATCAGCGGCGTAGGCTCTGCGCATGTGTTTGTAACCAACCGTAACGCTTATGTCTCGCTGGCTCTGGACAACCAGAACGGCGGAGCACAAACCAACAGCATCAACGGACGTACGACGGGAATTAGTCCCGGTACCGGCAGAACGATGACGACTAGAACCCGCAGCAATGCGATGGACGGCACGTATAACACAAGCACCGGCAGTGTCGGTCTTCTTCGCGATATGACCGACAATACCAGACGTACCGTAGATAACAATACCGGATTTGGTACAGGCCTTGGCGGCAATGCGGATACGCGCGGTTTCGGGGTTCGCGGTACGACGCGGAACAACGGCTTCGCTGACGGCGGCTTCAATACGATGAATACCCCGCGTACCAACACGATGACAGGTACGAGAGGCACTGACGGCAACATGAACGACACCCGAATCGGAACAGGCATTAACGGCGTGCCTTATGGAACTTATAACGGTAACAATATGGGAATGATGAACACAAATAATAACGCTAATGATGTTCCGCAGCATATCCGTATGGAAATTAGCAGCAAAATTCGCAAGACGGCTCCGCATATCCAGCAGGTTTATGTTTCCTCGGATCAGGATTTTTATCAGCAAGCAAACGGATTTGCTACCAACGGCAATGCCGGCAACACGTTCGGTACGCTTTCCCGTGATTTCGGTTCATGGATCAACCGCATCTTCCCGCTTAACATTGGCGGACGTGACGGCATGAATGATACCCGCGGCAATCTCATGAGAAACGATACGGACGATGGATGGTTCGGCGGGAACCGGAACAGCCGGTAAAACCGTAACATTCGTTACAACCAAAGGAACTGCCCGTTAGGTTGAGTACATCCCTAACAAGGCAGCTCCTTTGCATGTTTCTATATATTCGATCGCTCTTACAGCTTAATGTTTGCGCGTTCCTTGAATCCATACGCCCTGCAGCTCAAGCTTATGATCAAGCAGCAGCGCATCGGCGAGCTTGCCGGCTTCAAGCGAACCGGTGCGGTCGTCGATGCCGATCTTCCTGGCCGGGTTCGTGCTGGCGGCAAGCGAAGCCTGCTCCAGGCTTAACCCAACCTCGCGAACGAGAAGCTGGAAGCCCTTGATCATGGTCAAGGTACTGCCTGCCAGACTGTTGCGGTTGCTCTTGAGCGTAGCGATGCCATCCTCTACGACGACAGGCAAATCGCCTATGGTGTATTCGCCGTCAGGCATCCCTGCTGCGGACATCGCATCCGTAATAAGGATGAGCTTATCTTGAGGCTTCACGCGAGCCAGAATTCGCATCGCTGCCGGATGAACATGGATGCCGTCGGCAATGATCTCGCAGCTCAGACGGTCATCGCTCAGCATGGCTCCGACGACGCCGGGTTTGCGGTGATGCAGACCCGTCATGGCATTGAATGTATGCACGCCATGGCTCAGACCGGCCTCAACGGCCGCCTCGACTTCTTCATAGGTTGCATCGGTATGACCCAGCGCAGCGACAATACCATGGCTGCTAAGCCATTTCACGGCTTCCAGTGCGCCTTCGCGCTCAGGGGCAAGGGTGACCTGCCGAACAAGGCCAGGATACGTCGATACCCATTCCTCGAGCCACTCGATGTTCGCCAGGACGATATGCTCGGGGTTTTGAGCTCCAGGCCATTTTGGGCTGATGAATGGCCCCTCGAGATGTAC
The DNA here is from genome assembly GCF_017873605.1 of Paenibacillus lactis. Classification (GTDB taxonomy): domain Bacteria; phylum Bacillota; class Bacilli; order Paenibacillales; family Paenibacillaceae; genus Paenibacillus_AQ; species Paenibacillus_AQ lactis. Next base: position 92,894 of record NZ_JAGGKI010000010.1, on the reverse strand, counting down.
GCCTTCAAGCCGGGTATAAGGCATCTCTTGATTACGGTAATTCTGTACCTCATTCAGAACCCGGTCGATATCTGCCTTCGGCGCGGTCATCGTCGTCGCCAGCATTGCCGTCGTGCCTTGGGAGCTGTGGAACGATGTGATTTTATCCAAAACTTCCTTGCTCGAATCCATGAAGTCTTCGCGGTTGCCGCCATGGACATGAATATCGATGAAGCCGGGAATGATGTAACCATCCGGGTGCTTGAGCACTTGAGCATTATTTTGCTGAAGCTCGGCCGGCAATCCGGCAGCTTCACCGGCATAAACAATCTTCTCTCCTGCGATGGCGAGCACGCCTTCCTGGATCAGACCTGTTGGTGTCAGCACGTTTCCATACAGCAGTTGCATTTGAGCTAAGGTGTCGTTTTTCATACGAACAGTCTCCCTGCGCCTTGGTCGAGAAGAACGACCACATTGGAGTGGCACTGAAGAAGGGATGCAGGACATTCCGTTGTAATAGGCCCCTTCAGTGCGCGATGCACGATTTCGGCTTTATCCTCGCCCCGAACGAGAAGAAGGATCTGACGGGCCTTTAGAATGCTGGCCACTCCCATCGTGATGGCATGGGTAGGGACATCGTCCAAGGAAGGGAAGAATCTTGCATTCGCCGTGCGAGTCTTCTCCTGAAGCTCAACCAAATGGGTTCCCCCGGTAAGGGATTCGCCAGGCTCGTTGAAGCCGATGTGACCGTTATGGCCGATGCCGAGAAGCTGAAGGTCGACCGGGCCGTGCTCTTCGAGCATCCGGTCGTAATTCAGGCACTCTTCTTCGAGATTTGCTGCATTGCCGTTTGGCACATGCGTCCGCTCGATCTGAATATCGATATGGTTGAAGAACTTTTCGTTCATGAAGGTCCGGTAGCTTTCCGGATGGTTCTCAGGCAGACCGACATACTCGTCCAGATTGTAAGTCGTAGCCTGCGCGAAGCTGACCAGACCTTGCTTGTTCATTTCAATCAGCTTGGCGTACAAACCGATCGGCGTGCTGCCCGTAGCCAGACCCAGGGTTGCCCGTGGATTCGTGTGCAGCAGTCCCGAGATCAGGCTGGCGCCTGTTTGTACAAATTGTTCTTCGTTACGCAGTATGAAAATATTCATGTCTTCAATGTCCTCCTCGGCTTTTGCGGTAGTTTTTAACATTCAGATAGGACTGTTCCAGCCTCGGTACATACGTGGAAAAGTCACGGCTGGCCATTCCCATGAACAGGATGTCGATAATGTGAAGCTGCGCGATCCGGGAAGCCATATCGCCCCGGCGCATGCCTTCCTCCAGCGAGGAAGAATACAGTGTGATATCCGCCAAGGCAGATATCGCGCTGCTTCGATAAGAAGTGATGCTGATCGTAAATGCGCCGGCGTCCTTTGCGCAAGCAAGCGCATCAATCGTTTCGGGCGTTTCGCCCGAGTAGGAGACCGCTACGGCCACATCGCTTGACGTCAAGGTCGAAGCCGATGTGATCTGCATATGGGAGTCTGCGAAGGCCGTGCAGTTCTTGCCGATCCGGATCAGCTTCTGATAGAAGTCCTGGGCCACGATCGATGAAGTAGCAACGCCGTACAGATCGATCCGCTTGGCGCGGCACAGGGCATCCACTGCCCGTTCCAGCTGCCCGAGATCAAGGAGCTCCGTGGTGTCCCGAATCGAGGTCAGATGATTGGATTCGATCGCCTCGACGATGCCTGCGAGCGGATTCCCGGCCACGATATCCTGATAGCGGGTGTTGCCGGTCCGCGCTGCCATCTCGGCATGCGCAATCTCAGAGGCAAGCTTGAGCTTAAAATCAGGATACCCTTTGCATTGAAAATTTTTGCAAAAGCGGGTTACCGTCGCGGCGCTGACTTCGCACTGATCGGCAAGATCCTTAATGCCCATGTGCACGATCTCGGACGGGGCCGCCAAAATGAACTCTGCGAGCCGTCTTTCCTGCCGGGGCAGGCGGTCCTTTTCGACAGAGATAATATGCAGGATCGGTGTCATCGCAAGCCTCCTTTTTTCACTGATTCCCGGTAAGCTTATCGTGCGGCATCAGGTGCGAATTCATGAAAATAATTTTATTGAAAATGAAAATGAAAAGAAAATAATTTTTAACAACATCATCATAGAACAACGTGTGCGGATAAGCAAGGATAAAAATCACTAATCGTCGATAATACGCCCAAATGGCGGCAGCACGCGCACCATCCCCCCATTTTCAACATAATATGAGTTGACTGTATCCCTAAACCTTGTTAGACCACACATACCCGGGCAAGGAGGGGTGACACCATTGAAGGGGACCGACCATAACAGCAAGTTCTTGTTAACCCACCGTGAACGCGAAGTGTTTGAATTGCTCGTTCAAGACAAAACGACTCGCGACATCGCCGGGCAGTTGTTTATTAGCGAAAAGACGGTGCGTAACCACATTTCCAACGTCATGCAGAAGCTAAACGTCAAGGGCCGTTCGCAAGCTGTCGTTGAGTTGATAAAACTCGGTGAGTTAAAGATCTGACATCATGCCGGTTGTATGAACGAGAGCACAGCGAAAGCCTTCTTCCCCTGTAAGGGGAGCAAGAAGGCTTTTTTGTGTTGGAGGAAGGTGACTTCTCCCAGTATCCTTGCTGCTATGTTAGCGAAACAATACAAACCGAAGGCACACATGAAAACATAGCATATGATGAAGTAACGACCGGCGAGGTCCAAACCAGTCAAAAAAGGAGCGAACCATGTATGAGCAGTGCGTATGATGCTGCACCATTGCTTAACAAGCAATACAACAACGCCGGCGAAGCGATCAACCTGGCCGACAGCGATGATGGAGGTATGAAGGTAAAGATCAAAGCAGAATCGTCTGATGATACGCTGGGGGATGGGACGGCGTTTGCTCCTGCTAATGGCAATGCTGCAATGGCCATCAAAGAGAAGGCGGTGGCATCCGATGGACAAGCAAATCCGTGATCAACAATTCGATTTTGGAGTGAGCATTTCTCAATTTGGTGCGGCTGGTGATGGCTCCGATGATACTCAAGCTTTCTTGGACGCGATCGATAAATTGGGGGGCAAGGCTGGGACTATCATTCTTAATGGGACTAAAACTTACGGCATTAAGAATACAGTCATAATCCCACATAATGTGAGCATTGAAGGGAATCTGGCCAAGATAATCCCTTTGAGCGGCGGGACGTTGACAGGTGGATTTTTGTTTTACGTGAACTCAACCCTCCAAAACTCGACCATCGTGAAATGGGGTGGGGAACAGGTTCCTACCATCCAAAACCTCAAATTCGAAAATCCTCATCAATTGTCGGACGCTAAGGCGTTCTACACCAGAGGGAAAACAAATTTTCGTAACATCACATTTAGAGGTGTGTACAAAGGGATTTTGAAAGAGGGGTTCAGTGACGGCGATTACTCCGATATGATGCATCTTGAGAAACTTTATTTTGTGAACTGTATGGGCACAGACCCGCTTATTGACATTAAATACAACGGCGACGGGCTCTTTATCGATCGGTGCCATACAGCAGGTGCCGCGGACAGCAATTTTAATCTGCTGAACCTGGAATATTGCAATGGCGGAAAAATCGCTGGATGCATAAATGGGGATATACGGATCAATAAATCCATGGGCGTTTCCATCGAGAATTTCCATTGCGAACACGGAAAGATTCATATCATCTCCAGCCAGGTAACGCTGAGGGACATATATCACTGGTACCACAAGGATTATCAGCCGATCCCATTAACGATAACCGGTGCAGCCAACGACAAACCGTCCATGCCGTGCATCATCGAAAACTATGCAGTTATACACTTAAGGGGCAGAACCGATCAGTCGAAGAATTACACGGATCCCGATTATTTTGATGCTTACTTTAAGAATACGAATGTCAAAATCACAAACTTCTTCCGGCGTCCGCAGTTCGCATTGGATCCTTCATTCGGAATGGCCACGGCGGCAAAAATAAGCTTTGACGGTACCAAAATTTCGGAACAGTGGGAGAACGCCAGCCCGCTCTACTCGAAGGACAGTTACATTTCGGATAATCGAATATTCACGAGTATCAACGAGGCAGAGTTCACAAGGAATTTCGTGCTGTTCGGGGTGCCCGTCACAAACCATACGAGCTTTGATGAAGCTGCCGGAACGTATTACTATCAGGCAGTGTACTACTTCGGCCCTGTAGATCGGGAGGTTGGAAGATGGGGCGGAGGGGAACAAAGTGCTCACGTGACCAATCCGGCAGCTCAAGTTCCATATCTCAATGTGTCGTATCGGCCTGAAATGCAGTTGTCAAAAATCAGACTCTACCGAGGCAAAATGGCCGGGCAGTATACGCATTGGGTTGATATCCCTGTAGGCAATGGCGTGCACGTCTATGATCTCGGATATTTCCTCTCGACGGGCGAACGATGGAAAACGCGATCAGCAGGCCCTGTGGGTTCATTTAATTCAACGTATACCAAGATTAGAATGGAAGGCGACAACGTTGCTGTTACAGGCCCGGCCATCCCAACACAGGGTAGCTGGAAAAAGGGTGATCGTGTTGTGAACGAAAATAGGGCGGAGCTGGGCACTGTAGGAACCAAATATATTGTTGATGGTTGGGAGTGTATTACTGCGGGGGCACCGGGAGTTTGGGTCGAGAGGCGTTTTTTAACAGGAAATTAAGCTTTAGCCAGAAGCAAGGCGCACAAGGCGCGTATTCCGATCTTTCGCTTGTATTGCGGTCATTTATGGGCACCTCCATCGGAATGGGAATAGGGTTTAATAGGCTGCTTTCCGAACGGGCACCTCATTTGTTAGACTGTAAGAGACAGAAGGGAATCCGGAAGAGGGCATAGAAGCCGGAATCCAGACAGGGCCAAAAAGCGGGTTCTGGCGCCCTAAAGAGCGAGGAGGTGGGCCGGCGTGGAGGTGGCGGTCGGAATTGCGGTCATAATCATCGCAGTTTTCGTTTCCGTATTTTTCGCTCGATTAAGACGTACACGGCAAGCAGCGAAGGGCGGTAACGTGATCGATCTGAAATCGAGAAGCCGAAGAAGCGGAGGTACGGGCAGAGGACAGGTCTGCAGCCGATGCAAGCAGCGGCGCAAGCTGACGTTTTATGCCGATGCTTCGGGGGCTGTCAGAGGATTGTGCAAGGCGTGCCGAAGAGAATTGGAGCGGCATCAGGAGCTGTATCCCGTGTAGAGCTGAGCATGTGCGAATGAGGAAGGGCGAGAGAGTCATATTCTGCGCCCTTCCTCTTTTTTGCCTAACAGCGATTGAAGGAATACTCTACATACTTGCCCTAACTACATTCATTTGTTCAACTTACAAAGGATTTCCTTACGAGTATAAACATAGCCATAGACTTAAGCCGATATCGTTTGTTATAACTTTCTCATGAGGCGAAGCTTTCGCTTCGCTCACTCATGATGTGCACAGCGAATAACAGTCTGTTCATCCACGGGAAGGGGTGTGCTTGGAACATGAACCGATTCGGCAGGCTGAATACGCTGCGAAATCAAATATTTCTCGGGTTTATGCTGGTCATGGTGATCGTGCTTGCGCTGGTAGGCGCATTTGTATACGAGCAGGTATCCGTGCTGCTCCGCAACAGTGCGGAAAAGCATATTCAGCAGACCGCCGTTCAAGCCACGGGCAAGCTGGACGCGCTGCTTAAGCAGGTCGATACGCTGACCGCCCAAGTGTCCACGAATGCCACGGTCCAGCGATTCCTGACCCAGGAAACCGAAGGCAAACCGATTACGTTCGGCGAGCGGCAGTCTTTGCAGCAGGAGGTTCGCAAATATGAGGCCTACGCGACCGGTATTCGATCGCTGGAGCTGTATACGACCGATTATCGGCGATTGTTTCCGCTGGATGAGGGGAGCCTGGCGAGCCGGGTGAGGGGCGAATGGATCGCGATGGCGGACGAGGGAATGGGCAAGCTCGTATGGTTCGGGCAGGATCCCCGGGATCAGGATGTGGTCGTAGCCATGCGGCGGGTCCGCCTGGTTGACCAATCCTTCGCACATGGCGGGTACTTGCTCGTCCGGCTGGAGAAGAGCTATTTCGAGCTCGCCGACTCGGCGGGCGATACGGGGCAATCCCGGGAAGCGATGGGGCTGTTCGATCAAGCCGGCCATGAAATATCCTCCGATTTCGACGTGACGGTGAATTCCAAGGAGATTTTGCATCGCGAGGGCGAGACGGTCACCATAGGTAACGAGGATTATATCGCGGTGCAGAAGCAGTCGGAAGCCACGGGGTGGACGCTCGTGATTTTGACGCCGGTGGATTATACGACAGAGGGCATTTCGGTGCTGCGGACGGCGGTTATCGTATCCGGCGCGGTCGGCGCGCTGTTGTTCCTAATCCTTAGCTTCATCTTGACGACGATGATTATCCGCCCGATTCTCAAGATGATCAAGTCGATGCGAGGGGCAAGGTTCGGCACGCTGAAGCCGATATCGGTCACCTCGAAGACGATGGAGATCAACGAGCTTACCAATACGTATAACCAGATGGTCGATTCGCTTAACGAATTGATCGAGGTGGTGTATCAGAAGGAGCTTATCCAGAGCCGGACCGAGCTGAAGGCTCTGCAGGCGCAGATTAACCCGCATTTTCTGTTCAACACCCTGGAAGCGTTTTATTGGGCGCTCGATGATCAGGGCGAAGAAGAGCTGGCTCAAATCGTAGTGGCCATGTCGGGCTTGTTTCGTTACGTGATTAACCGGAAGGATGAGGATGAGTGGGTGATGATCGGCGATGAGCTGGATCATGCCGAGCGCTATTTGATCATTATGAAAATGCGGATGCTGGACCGCCTCTCTTGGAGGATTGAAGCGGACGAGGCGAGCAGGGCGGTTCCGATCCCGAAGCTGCTCATCCAGCCTATTGTGGAAAATGCGATTCTCCATGGCGTGGAGCAGCGGCTCGGACCGGGCACGGTCATCGTGCGGGCACAGCCATCCGAACGGCCGGGGCATACGGTGGTGTCCGTATCGGATGACGGACCCGGCATGGACGGGGAAACCCTCGCGTCCCTGTATGCCTCCATGGAAAAAGGGCATGTGCCGTCTTCCAAAAACAGCGGCGTCGGCCTGTCCAACGTCGAGCAGCGCTTGCGGTTGTACTATGATGCCGGACAAGCGGGCTTGTGCATTCAGAGCGAGGCAGGCGCAGGAACAACCATCTCATTTGAGATCCCGAACGTGTACCGTAGAAATCCCGGGGAGGAAGAGACGCATGAAGACGATATTGATCGTGGATGATGAACCGAGAACAAGAGAAGGCATTCGAAAAACACTGGAAGCATGGTCTTCCGGACGCAACCGGATCGAGACCGCTGCCAGCGGCGTTGAGGCGCTGGAATGGCTGCAGGAGAACGAGGCGCAGCTCATTGTGACCGATATCCGCATGCCGGAAATCGGCGGGCTGGAGCTGATCGAGCGACTGCAGGATCTGAGGCATCCTCCGGTGATTATCGTGATTTCCGGTTATTCGGAGTTCGACTATGCAAGGAAGGCGCTCCAATTCGGCGTGGTGGACTATTTGCTCAAGCCGATCGATAAGCGGAAGCTCGTGGAAGCGGTGGAGATGGCGCTTCAGCGCGGCGACCAGAAGGAGCGCGTAGCGCGGATGGAGAAGCTCGTTGATCCGAAGCTCCTGGAGGCAGCAGGGCAGGAGAAGGTGTACAGCGTTCAGGTGCAGGAGGCGATGCGGTATGTGGATGAGCATCTCCAGGCGCAGGTATCCCTGAAGGAGGTGGCTGAAGGGCTTCACTTGAATGCGAGCTATTTCAGCGTATTGTTCAAGGAACAGACCGGGCTGACCTTCAGCGAATATTTGACAAGACGGCGCGTGCAGCGGGCGAAGGAGCTGCTAGCTGCAACGCCCCTGTCCGTTGCTGAAATCGCGGAGCAGGTCGGCTACCAGACATCCAAATATTTTGTCAAAGTGTTCCGGGACATGGAGCAGGTAAGCCCGAGCCAATACCGGCAGAGCGTGACGGATGCAGGAGAGAAGATCCAATAATAGTGGAATTAGACCCAATCGTTATGACCTTATCCGTTCATCCCCTCATTGCTACAATTGAACTAAAGCGGTTTCATTACGCAAAAGACATCCTAAAAAAGGGGTTGGAAACGTGTTCAACAAAAAATGGACAGTTCTTCTTCTGACATTGTGCCTGGCTGTATTTGCGGCAGGCTGCGGATCGGGCGGCGGTACAGAAGGGGCCGGCGGCGATAAAAGCAGCGGCAGCGGCGAGGGAGAGAAAGTAACCGTAAACTTCATGCATCTGTGGCCGGCCGGCGTATCCGCGGGCCAGAACAAGATCGTTAACCAGATCATCGAGGATTATCAGAATGAGAATCCGAACGTGACGATCAAGCAGGAGGTTCTGGATAACGAGCAGTACAAGAACAAATTGAAAGTGCTTTCTGCATCGAATGAGCTGCCGGATGTCGGCGTAACATGGGCTGCCGGATTTTTAAAGCCTTATGTGGAAGGCAATCTGTTCGCGCCTGTCGATGATCTGCTCAGCGGCGAGCTGAACGGAAAATTCGTCTCGGGTACGACGGAGGCCTATGCGATCGATGGCAAGACCTATGCGCTGCCGCTGGAGTTCAACATCGCTCCGGTGTACTACAATAAAGCGATTTTTGAACAGTATAACCTGCAAGTGCCGCAGAGCTACGAGGAATTCAAGCAGATTGTGAAAACGCTCTCCGATAACGGAATCGCACCGATTGCGTTGGGTAATAAGGACCGCTGGACCGGCTCCCTGTGGTATATGTACCTCGCCGACCGGATCGGCGGACAGGACACGCTGGCGAGCGCGATTAGCGGCGACGTATCGTTTAAGGACGAATCTCTTGTGAAGGCTGCCGCAGAAATTCAGTCGCTGGTCGACGGCAATGCTTTTGTCAAAGGGTTCAACGGCTTGTCCAACGAAGAGGCCAAATCCGAATTCCTGAACGGCAAAGCCGCCATGTATATGATGGGAACCTGGGAGCTGCCGAACTTTACGACCAATGAAGAGATTCCGCAGGAATTCCGCGACAGCGTCGGATTTTTCAAATTCCCGACGGTGGATGGCGGCAAAGGCGACATTAACAGCTGGGTTGGCGGTCCGGGCGTCGGACTGTTCATCTCCGAGGACTCCAAGGTGAAGGAGGAAGCGAAGAAATTCGTGGAGTACTTCGTCACGAAATGGGGCGAGCAATCGGTGACCGGCGCGGGCGTCATTCCGGCAACGAAGGTGGATACCGCATCGCTGGAGCTTCCGCAGCTGTATATCGACCTGTTCAACGAAATGAACCAGGCAAGCAGCATTACCTTGTTTGCGGATGTCCAGATGGAAGCGAATGCCGCCGAGACGCATTTGAATATGATTCAGGCCCTCTTCGGCAAAGCGGTCACGCCGGAGAACTTCTCGGACGAGCACGACAAGGCCGTATCCAAAGGGAAATAAGACGATCAGGCAACCAAGAGACTGGGAATCCCATTTATCCGGCAGCGATGCCGGATAAATGCTTCCTGGAGGACCGATTCGGGAAAGGAGTCGATAACTTTGGATAAAGTAATGTCCAATAAAAAAGTCATTGCCTTGTACGTGCTGCCGGCTTTGCTTGTGATCATGGCGATCGTGTATATTCCAATCGTGCTTACGGCGTTTTACGGCCTGAACGAGTGGAACGGCATCGGCGCGATGACGTTTATCGGGCTGGACAATTACCAGGCGCTGTTGTCCGACGGCAAGTTCTGGGACAGTGCATGGCACTCGCTGCTGCTTGCGGTATTCTCCGCGCTCAGCCTGATCGTTTACCTGGCTGTGGCGATGGTGCTGTCCTCAAAGATTAAAGGCGCCGGCCTGTTCCGCAAAATCTATCTGATTCCGATGCTGCTGTCTTCCGTAGCCATAGCGCAGCTGTGGCTTCGCATGTACCATCCGACGAACGGGATCGTGAACAGCTTCCTGGAGTCGATCGGGATCACGAACCCGCCGGCCTGGCTCGCCGAGCCTTCGCTGGTGCTGTACGCCCTGTTCATCCCGATTTTGTGGCAGTATGCGGGCTTTTACATTCTGATCTATTACGCCGCCCTCAAGAACATCCCGGCATCGCTGGTGGAAGCGGCGAAGATCGACGGGGCGACCTCGCTGCAAATTGCATTCCGGATCAAGCTGCCGCTTATCATGGAAGTCATCAAGGTAACGATTGTACTCGCCGTCGTCGGCTCCTTGAAATATTTCGACTTGATCTTTGTTATGACTGACGGAGGACCGAACGGCGCGAGCGAGGTTATGGCGTCCTATATGTACCATACGGCCTTCCGCGCTTATGATTTCGGTTACGGGAGCGCCATCGGCTTTTTCCTGCTGGTCATCTGTCTGCTGGTGACTTGGGTCATTCGGAAATTAACGGCAACCAAAGATACGATCCAATATTCATAAGGAGGGATGTTTCATGATTCAAGGAGCCGCAGGACAGCTCCGGAGCCGGCCATCCCGATCCGGCGGTGGGGGTGCGCGTAAGCTGGGGTACACCCTGCTGTATGTCGTGCTGATCGGAGTGGCGGTATTCCAGCTGTTTCCGCTCGTATGGCTGCTGCTGTTCTCGCTGAAGAACAACCAGGAAGTATTCGATCTGCCGCCATTGTCGCTGCCGATGAATCCGCGCTGGGAGAACTATGAAAAGGTATGGAGCGCGGGCAACATCAGCGTGTATTTTCTGAACAGCGTCTGGATTACCGTCGCCGCCACCGTATTGACGATTATGCTGGGCAGTCTCGTGACGTTTGCCATAACGAGAATGAAGTGGAAGGGCAGCTCCTTCGTTCTCGGCTTATTCATGGTTGCGATGATGATCCCGGTTCACTCCACGCTGATTCCGTTGTTCAGCCTGTTCAACAAAGCCGGGCTGACCGACCATCCGGTGTCGCTCATTCTTTCGTATGTGGCGTTCAATATGCCGATCACGATCATGATTTTGCTCGGATTTTACTATACGCTGCCGAGGGAAGTGGAGGAGGCCGCAGTCATGGATGGCTGCTCGGTTCACCGCGTATTCTTCCGGATCGTGCTTCCGATGACAGGCTCGGTATTGGCCACGACGGCAATCATCAACATGATCTATAACTGGAACGAGTTTATTTTCGTGAATACGTTCATCAGCTCGGATATGTTCAAGACGCTGACCGTAGGGGTCCAGAACTTTATCGGGCAGTATACGACCGATTGGGGAGCCATCGGCGCGACGCTGATGATCAGCATTTTGCCGATTCTGCTGATGTTCCTCTTCCTGAGCGACCGGATTGTGGAAGGCATTGCAGCCGGTTCGGTGAAGGGATAATTGCATGCGTTTTGATAAAGGGTGACAAGTAGAGTCACATATTAAGCAGCCCGGTCTCAGAATGAGAGACCGGGCTGCGGCATTGATATCGTTGACCATGACAGATTTGGTGTATCAGACCCACCCGAGCGCTCGCGCGGCTTGGGCGACAATAAATGTAACTAGAATCGCAATGGCCGTCGGAATGGCAAAGGACAGGAAGGTCCACTTGAAGCTTTTCGTTTCCTTCCAAATATTGAACAAGGTCGTGCCGCACGGATAGTGAAGCAGGGAGAACAGCATCATATTCAGCGCCGTCAGCCAGGTCCAGCCTTGATCCACGAAAATCTGCTTCAAAGCAAACATGTTCTCCACCTCGGTCAGCGACCCGGTTGCCAAGTACCCCATTAGGAGGATCGGCAGCACGATCTCGTTCGCGGGCAGTCCGATGATAAACGCCATCAGAATGAAGCCGTCCAATCCGAGCGCCTTGGCGAACGGATCCAGGAATTGGACGAAGTGAAGCAGAATGCTCGTATCCCCGATATAAATATTCGCCAGAATCCAGGTGAGCACGCCTGCCGGCGCGGCAACGATAACGGCTCGGCGCAGAACATAGATCGTCTTGTCGAGCGTTGCCCGCAGAATGGTATTCAGTATTTTCGGCTTCCTGTAGGGCGGCAGCTCCAGGGTATAGTGGGAAGGAACGCCTTTGAGCGCCGTTTTGGACAAGGTCCACGACACCGTCAGCGTAACAACGATCCCCAAGAGAACCATGCCCATAACAACCGATGCGGTTACGAGCGTCTGCACGCCCCCTGAAAAACCTGCAGCCATAAACAGGGAAGCCAGCAGAATGAGCGTCGGCCAGCGTCCGTTGCATGGCACGAAGTTATTGGTCAGGATGGCCAGCATCCGCTCGCGCGGCGATTCGATAATCCGGGTTGACATAATCGCTGCGGCGTTGCAGCCGAACCCCATAGCCATGGTGAGGGATTGCTTGCCGTGAGCGCCTGATTTTTTGAACAGGCGGTCGAGATTGAAGGCAACCCTAGGCAAATACCCGTAGTTCTCGAGCAGGGCAAACACCGGAAAGAAAATCGCCATCGGCGGCAGCATGACACTGATGACCCAGGCGGTGCCGCGGAACAATCCAAGGATCAATATCCCATGCAGCCAATCCGGAGCGTGAACCGCTTCGAATGCCGCCGTCAGATAGCCTTCAATCCAGCCGAAGAAGCTTGACAGCATGGAGGAGGGGACATTGGCTCCGGCAATCGTCAGGTAAAATATAACGCCGAGCATGGCCAGCATGATCGGGAACCCCCACAGCTTGGAGGTGAATATCCGGTCCAGGCGCTCCGAACGGTACAATCGTTCGCGATCCGTGACGGTGACCGCTTCGGCGCACAGCTCTCTGGATTTTTTGAACAATTCCCCGACGATCGACTCCCGGACGTCATCCACCTGGTCGGCAGGAATGCTACCGGTTAGTGCTTCCAAGCGCTTTAGCTGCTCCATAAATCATTCCCCCTCTATCCGAAGCGGCAAGTTTCTGTTTCAATGTGTCGATCAGCTTCCGGTCCCCGTCAAGAAGACGGATTGCCAGCCATCTTGCCGGATATTCATCGCCAACGATCAGCTTCAGCTCCGTCTCAAGCTTGGCGATCTCCTCCTCCAGCCGTTCGTTATATTTCATGCGGTAAGGAGTCGTTCGAATGCTTCCGGTGCACATGAGAAGCAGCTGCTCGGACAGCGTATCCAGGCCTTCATTGTTTCTGGCGGATATCGGGATAACCGGAACGCCGAGTTTTTGCGCAAGCTTGCCTGCATCAACCTTAATGCCTTTCTTCTTCGCCTCATCCATCAGATTGAGGCAGACGATCACCCGGTCCGTCATTTCAAGCACTTGAAGCGCCAAATTCAGGCTGCGTTCCAGCGCCGTCGAGTCCAGCACCAGCAGCGTCACGTCCGGTTTCTCAAAGACGATGTAATCGCGGGCTACCTCTTCGTCCGCAGAGTTGGAGAACAGGGAATACGTTCCCGGCAGATCGATGAACCGGAAACGGGAATTCTTGTATTCGTAATAGCCGCTGGCCAAGCTTACCGTCTTGCCCGACCAGTTGCCGGTATGCTGCTTGAGGCCGGTGAGAGCGTTGAACAGCGTGCTTTTTCCCGTATTCGGATTCCCGGCCAGCGCAATCGTATAAGTTCTCATGACGGCATCACCTTGCCCCAGATTAACTGACTCTCCTCTTGTCTCAATGCGATGACCGTACCAGCTACTCTATAAGAGATGGGATCTCCCAGCGGACTCGCCTTCAGCACTTCAATGACGGCCCCCGGAACAAAGCCCAGGTCCAGAAGCCTGCGTTTCAGCTCACCCTGTATATCGACTCGCTCAATCAGGAAACGTTCCCCGAGAGACGCCTGATGCAAATGCTGCAAAATATTTGTCTCGTCCATAAAGTTTAACCTCTCCCTATTAAATTGGTCCGAGCATATATTGTTTCCTTAAAGCAACTTTACGCCTATAGTATGACCGATTCGCTCCATTGTCAACTGGCAGAAGAAATTTTTTCTATTCAGATTCCATTCGGATATTACCGGGTCACCCTTCCTCTTTTGCTGGATCGTTGGTCGGTTGCCACGGAAGAGGACGGCTTGACGATTAGATTATATGACGTTTCTAATGCAGAATTGGGATCATGATGGATTGGCATCATGGTGGACCTGGCATTACGACGGACTGGAATTACGATGGACTGGAATTACGATGGACTGGTATTATGGTAGACCCGGCATTACGATGGACCTGGCGTCATGATGGACTCGTAATGGTGGATTGGGATTGCGGGGAATGGTGATCCATGATATATCTATATATGAACAATTATTCATATAAATAATCATACGATCAAAATATGATTCCATTTTATCGATGAGGTGAACCGGACATGATTTATGATGCGATCGTTATAGGGGCAGGACAGGCTGGAATGGCGGCAGGGTATTGGCTGAAGCGGGAAGGGCAGCATTTTCTCATATTGGACCGGGGGAGGGAGGCGGGAGAAATGTGGAGCTCGCGTTACAAGTCGTTGAAGCTGTTCACCCCGCGAACCCACAGCGCTCTCCCCGGGTTGAAGCTTGAAGGGGATCCCATCGGCTTCCCGAACAAACAAGAGATGGCTGCTTATTTGAAAAAATACGCCGCGAAGTTCGAGCTGCCGATTCGGTTCGGGAGCGAAGTGGTCGCTGTCCGGAAGGAGGAAGGGACCTTCCTGATCCATACCGAGCGTGAAGTATTCCAATCACGTGCGCTGATTGTGGCGACGGGCCCGTTCCAGCAGCCGAGAATCCCCGATTTTGCTTCACATCTGCCGAGGGACATTATGCAGCTCCACTCCTCTGCCTATCAAGAGCCTTCACAGCTTCAAGACGGGCCGGTGCTCGTCGTTGGCGGCGGCAACAGCGGAGCCCAAATTGCGGCGGAGCTGGCCGATACCCGTGAAACTTACCTGGCACTGGCTGAGCAGCCGCGGTACTTGCCTATGTCGCTTTTCGGCCGCAGCCTGTTCTGGTGGCTGGATCTCGCGGGCATTTTGAGAGCCGATTCATCTTCTTGGGCAGGACAACGATTACGGCGTCAAAGAGATCCGATCTTCGGCTATGAATTGAAACAAGCGGTGAAGTGCGGTAAAGTGGTGTTAAAAACGAGAGCCGTCCATGCCGGGGCTGCCGGCATTCAATTCGCCGATGGCTCCCGGCTGACGGTCCGGAACATCGTTTGGGCGACAGGCTACGTTACATCATACGGCTGGCTGCAGGTGGATGGGGCGCTGGATGCAAACCGGAAGGTTGTCCATACGCGCGGCGTCAGTCCGATCGAGGGATTGTATTATGTCGGATTGCCTTGGCAAACGCACCGCGGCTCATCACTGCTGGCCGGCGTCGGCCGGGACGCCCGCGAGGTTGTGCGAGCGATGATGATTCAGAAAGAGGGGATAAGGAATGGAAAAGGAACACCATGAGCTTCTACATGAGGAGCAGGCGATGGAAGCGTCCCGGCTGCTTAAAGCGATATCGGATCCGACGCGGATCCGGATTCTGCATCTGCTGTCCCAAGAGGAATGCCCCGTGGGTCATATCGCCGAGGTGCTCGGCATGAGCCAGTCTGCGGTATCCCACCAGCTAAGCTATCTTCGAAGCTTGCGGCTGGTCAAATACCGGAGAGACGGCAACACGTATTACTATACATATGAGGATGAGCATGTCATCGGCATTCTGCGCCAGGTGCTGGACCATCTTGCTCATTAAGGAAGCTTGAACTGAAAGCTTAACCTGCTTGACATGACAGGCGACTTGGCTGTAATGTATTGGGAAATAAATGTTCGCGAAAATAACGATGACCAAGGACATAAGTCCGCAGGATCCGGCGAGACAGAGAAGAGGCCCACGGCTGAAAGGCTTCGCTCGCAAGGCTGCGTGCTTCCTACCTTGCAGTTGCCCTGGCCTTGTGCAAGCAAGCCGGTGCCGGCACGGCCCGTTACAGCCGAGGATAAGGATCTTTCCGAGACCGCTCTTTGGCTATTTCGGAAGGTTGAATTAGGGTGGTACCACGAGCACATTCGTCCCTTTGGGATGAATGTGCTTTTTTATATTTGCCCGATCGATTCAGCCCTGGCTGCCGCTGTTGGTCGGGCCCTATCAGGTATTCGTTCACGAACGCTACGAAATAAAGGAGGATGATGGACATGCGGCAAAGCCAACTGCTCATGAACACGAAGCGCGACGTGCCGTCCGAGGCGGAGGCGCTGAGCCACCAATGGATGCTGCGCGGAGGTTATATGCGTCAAAACGCGGCAGGGATATATTCCTATCTGCCGCTTGGGCGGCGCGTGCTGCGCAACATTGAAGAGATCGTGCGCCAGGAGATGGATGCCTTCGGCGCGCAGGAGCTGCTGATGCCCGCGATGCAGCCGGCCGAGCTGTGGCGGGAATCGGGAAGATACGGTGTGTACGGGCCTGAGCTGATCCGGCTGCATGATCGCCATGAACGCGAGTTTGTACTCGGACCGACGCATGAGGAGGTCATCACCTCGATCGTGCGCCAGGAAATCGCTTCGTACCGCTCGCTTCCGGTGAATTTATACCAGATTCAGACGAAATACCGTGACGAGCGGCGGCCGCGATTCGGCCTGCTTCGGGGACGGGAATTCTTGATGAAGGACGCATATTCCTTCGACAAGGACTGGGAAGGCCTCGATCGATCGTACCGGATCATGTATGAAACGTATGAGCGTATCTTTCAGCGCTGCGGCCTGACGTTCCGGGCGGTTGAAGCCGATACGGGGGCGATGGGCGGACAAGGGGAGACCCATGAATTTATGGCGCTTGCCGATATCGGGGAGGATACCATCGTCTCCTGCAGCGATTGCAGCTATGCCGCCAATCTGGAGCGGGCCGAGACGGCGTATCCCGAGATTGCCCCTGACGCGGAGATTGAGGACCGGAACGCTTTGAAACCGGTGCTGGTTCGAACGCCGAACGTTCGGACGATCGGGGAGCTCACCGCATTTATGGAGATCAACCCCGACCAGGTGATCAAGACGTTGATTTACCGTGCCGACGATGAACTGGTCGGGGTGCTCGTCCGAGGCGATAGGGAAGTGAACGAGCTAAAGGTAAAGGGCTATCTAAAGGCCGAGAGCGTGGAGCTGGCAGCCGAGGAAGAGGTGGCGGAGGCTACGGGTGCTCCGATCGGATATGCCGGCCCTGTCGGGCTATCGATGAAGCTGTTGGTCGACCGTGAAGTTGCCGCATTATCCGGGGGAGTCACAGGTGCCAATCAGTCGGACGCCCATCTTACGGGCGTCCGTCCCGGCCGGGATTTTTCGCTCACGCATACCGGTGACTTCCGCAATGCGGCCGAGGGGGATGCATGTCCCCGCTGCCGCGGACGGCTGCAGTTTCATCGCGGCATCGAGCTCGGGCATGTCTTCATGCTTGGCACCAAATACAGCGAATCCATGAACGCGGGGTTCCTTGACGCGGACGGACGGCAGAAGCCGCTGATTATGGGCTGCTACGGAATCGGCGTGTCCCGAGTCATGGCAGCGGTCGCCGAGCAGAGCATTTCAGGCGGACGGCTCGTCTGGCCGATGGCGATCGCTCCGTTTAAGGTGCACATTATCCCGATAGCGGTCAAGGATGAAGCCCAGATGCGTCTCGCCGAGCAGCTGTACCATGAGCTTGCAAGCGCCGGTCTTGAACCGCTGCTGGATGACCGCGATGAGCGGGCCGGCGTCAAGTTCAAGGATGCCGATCTGGCAGGCGCGCCGCTGCGGCTGATCATCGGCCGCGGGGCCGCCTCCGGCGAGGTGGAGTGGATGGGCGAGGACGGGATCAAGCTTCCATTGAAGGCGGATGAGGCCGTTCGCCGGGCAAGGGAGGCTGCTGCCTCCAGCAGGTAAAGCTAATCTCCAAACCCTGACAGCAAATAGATGTACATCAGATGATTTAAACTGCGGGGCTGCACATCGGCCCGTATCCTTCAGCGCGCTGAGACGATCAAGGGAAGAGCACCTTTAAATTGCTTGGGTTCATGCGTTGGTAGCCCAGACTTGTGTCCATGTTGGAAGCGGGCTTATGATGGTAGGGATAAGAATCGAAGCGACAGACCGATGGAGGTTTTTTATCTGTATGAATAACAATCACAAGGGAGACCATCCGGACATTTCCTGGTTGGATGAGCATGAGCTGGTCCAGGTCAAAATCACGCTGGCCAATCCGCTCCGCTGGGTGAACAGTTACGTGCTGCGGGGGGAAGAAGGCATTACCATACTGGACCCGGGCCCGCGCACGGCTGTCTCGGAGCAGGAGTGGCTGAACGCCCTCTCCAGTCTGAGTATCGGCTTCGGGGACGTCGCTAGCGTGGTGCTGACCCATCATCACCCCGACCATTACGGATTGGCCGGCTGGTTCCAAGAACGGTCCGGGGCTGACGTGTGGATGTCGCAGCGGGCCCATGAGGAGGCCGGGCTGATGTGGGGGACGAACTCGAGCATGGATCGGGTGCTCCCTGCGTATTTCCGCCGTCACGGCATGCCGGAGGCGAGGCTTGCGGAGCTGCCGGGGCATTTGAACAGCTTCTTTCCCCAGGTGACCCCCCAGCCGAAGGTGTCTTTTCTTCATGAAGGGGTGCCGCTGCGCATGGGAGGCCGCTTATGGCTGCCGATCGAGACGGCCGGTCATGCGCCGGGCCACCTCTCATTCTTCCACGAAGACAGCGGGGCCCTGTTATGCGGCGATGCCGTGCTCCCGCAAATATCGCCCAACGTGAGCCTGCTGCCGGGAAGCGATCCTCAGCCGCTGGCCTCGTTCCTTGCAGGGCTGCGCCGCCTGCGGGAACTGCATGTCCGGACGGCGTATCCCGGACACCGTCACCCGTTCACGCATTTCCGTGAACGGATTGATGCGCTCCTCCTCCACCATGAGGAGCGGCTGAGTGACATCGCCGGCATGCTTGGCGCTGCCGGGCGACTCACCGCCTTCGAGGTATGCACCGCCCTCTTCGGCGATAAGCTCGGCATCCATCAGCTGCGCTTCGCCATGTGCGAAGCGCTTGCCCATCTTGCCGAGCTCGTATCCCGCGGCCACGTGGAGCAGCTGGATGCAGGGGATGGCACAAGCTATTTCGCTGTGCGGAAGCGCCCCTGATCCAGAGCGATTAACGTGTCCGTTTGCCAAGACCGCCCGTTTACGACTGTTGCTCAAGCTGTCGTAGACAGGGCGGTTATTCATGTTCTGGCGGCAAATATTCCATTGCTCTGAAAATTCCCTTGCTCGCGGGGGTTATCAGTCAGAGTTAGGCTTACTCCGCGTATACACGCATATATATAGGTACGGTCGCCGCAATTGCATAAGCCTTCCGCATTGTATTGATTACGAATCCGTCAGGAGGATTTCATTTGTTTAACAACAAGGAAGCGTTCAAACAGGTCTTTACAGAGCTATTGGTAAGCCGTTTGGGAAAAGGGCTTGAAGAGGCTACAGCCGAGGATGCCTACAAAATTCTCGGCGGCATGATTCGCGAATTCGTCGGAAGCCAGTGGGCAGCTTCAAACCGGACGTACCGGGATACGAAGCAGAAGCAGGTGTATTATTTTTCGATGGAGTTTCTGATCGGCCGTCTGCTGGGCGCCAATCTGCTCAATCTCGGACTGCTGGACATCGTCCGCAGCGGGCTGAAGGAGCTCGGCTGGGAGCTTGAGGAGCTTGAGGAACAGGAGCCGGATGCCGGTCTCGGCAACGGGGGGCTCGGAAGGCTGGCCGCATGCTTCCTGGACTCGCTCGCCTCGTTAAGCTATGCGGGACACGGCTGCGGCATCCGGTACCGATACGGGCTGTTCGAGCAGCGTATTATGGACGGCGAGCAGGTGGAGCTGCCCGATAATTGGCTTCGGGATGGAAACGTGTGGGAGGAGCGGCGAGCGGATAAAGCGGTGGAGATTTCCTTCTGGGGTCGTGTGGAGATTTCGGAGCGTGATGGCAAAACGGTGTTTGATACCGTGGAGGATGAACGAATATTGGCTGTGCCGTACGATATGCCGGTGATCGGTTACGGCGAGTCGCAAGTGAATACATTGCGGCTGTGGAGCGCCGAAGCGACCGTCGATTCCGCAGCCATTCGCCTGAGCCATCAAAGCGGGTATTACCGGTATCTGGAATACGCCCGTCAGGTGGAGTCGATTTCGGAGTTTCTGTACCCGGACGATAAATCTTACGAGGGCAAGCTGCTGCGTTTGAAACAGCAGTATTTTCTATCCAGTGCAGGCGTTCAGAGCATTCTTCGAACATTTGATAAGCTTGGACTTCCGTACAGGGAGCTGCCGGAGCATGCCGCCATTCACATTAACGACACACACCCTACGCTCGTGATCCCCGAGCTTATCCGAATTCTCATCGACGACAAGGGACTTGGCTGGGATGAAGCCTGGGAAGTGGCCCATCGGACGGTATCTTACACGAACCATACGCTGATGAGCGAAGCTCTCGAGAAATGGCCGGCGGGGATGGTCCGGGAATTGCTGCCCCGCATTTATATGATCATTGAGGAGATGAACAAGCGCTTCTGCGGTATGCTGCTGGCCCGATATCCCCAGCAGATGGAGCGGATATCGGAGCTGGCGATCATCGAAGGGGATCAGATCCGAATGGCAAATTTAGCGGCTTGGGGCAGCTATCATATTAACGGCGTCGCCGGGCTGCATACCGAGCTGCTGAAGACGGATGTCATGAAGCATCACTACGAGCTGTACCCCGAGCGATTCAGCAATAAGACGAACGGCATTACTCATCGGCGCTGGCTGATTCACAGCAATCCGGGACTAACGCGGCTCATCAGCTCCGCGATCGGCACGGAGTGGATCAACGATCCCTTAGCCCTGCGGGAGCTGGAAGCCTATAAGCGGGATGCCGCCTTCCAGGAACGGCTCATGCGGATTAAGCAGGACAATAAACGGCGGCTCGCGGACTTTATTGCAGCCAGGCAAGGCGTCCGGGTGGATCCGGATTCCTTGTTCGATGTTCATGTCAAGCGGCTTCACGGTTACAAGAGGCAGCTGTTAAACATTTTGAGGGTGATTCATGATTACAATGAGATGAAGGAGCGGCCGACGGTTCCTCGTGTTCCGCGTACGGTTATATTCGGAGCGAAGGCTGCGCCGGGATACGATTTGGCGAAAAGCATTATCCAGCTGATCCATGCGGTGGCCGATGTCATCAATCGGGATCCGGAGGTGAATGATAAGCTGCGGGTGCTCTTTCTCGAAAATTATTCCGTTTCCCTTGCCGAGAAGATCATTCCGGCTGCCGATGTCAGTGAACAAATATCGACCGCGGGGAAAGAGGCCTCCGGTACGGGGAACATGAAGTTCATGATGAACGGGGCGTTGACGATTGGAACGCTGGACGGGGCCAATGTGGAGATGCACCGGATGATCGGGGAGGAGCATATGTTTCTGTTCGGGCTGCGAGCCGAGGAGGTGCTTGAGCTGTCCCGATCCGGCGGGTATTTTGCAAGAGCCTGTTATGAACAGGATGCCCGGATCGCCCGCGTGCTGGATCAACTGGCTTACCCGAGTCCCTTCAGCCGTCACGGCCGGCCATTTGGCCGCATTCTCCAGGCGCTGCTCGATCATAATGACGAATATTTCGTGCTGAAGGATTTTCATGCCTATGTCACGGCACAGGCAGCTGTTGAAAAAGCCTATGTCAATCCAAGAAGATGGGCTGAGAGCGCTATTGTCAATATCGCACATTCGGGCCGCTTCTCCAGTGACTGCACCATTGCCCGGTATGCCTCCGAGATATGGCGGGTGCTCCCAGTGAAGAAGGGATAGGACGTCCGGCTTCCGGAATGGAGCGGGATCGCACGGAGTAATAAATCTATAATCCTACGAAAAAAAGCCCCGTTACAGGATAACGGGGGGCAGCAACAGGTGCTCTATTGAATCGTTCTCATCATAGGATATGTTCGAGGTTTGAAGAATGACTAGATAGATTTACCGGTGTGGACGAAATTAAGGCCCGATTATTTCGGAATGTGCGAGACCCTATATTATAGAAGAAACCCGGCTGCAGAGGACGTTGCAGAGCTTCTGTGACCTATCCCATTCGTCTATAACTCTTTGAAATGAGGAACGTTTTGACGGTTCTTTTCTGTAAAGATTGTATTCTTGCAGCGTCTTTCGCGTTAAAAGCAGCAAGCAGGCTCGCTTTCAGAAGCGGGCCTGCTTGCTTTACTTCATATGTTGAAAGTAGCGTCCGCCAGAGGAGGTTTAATTGCACTAATCCTTCGGCAGTTCTTCGGTCGTCCCATACAATTCAAGCTCCCGTTCCGCCTGCTTGCGGTGGGCGATCCGGCTGCTGGCCGCCGCGGCAACAGCCCCGACGATATCGTCCAGGAAGGTATGGACGTCTCCGTCCGTTTTGTCGTTAAGCCGTTCAAGGACGCCGGGCTTCAGCTTGTCGATGTATCCGTAGTTCGTAAAGCCGATGCTGCCGTACACGTTAACAATGGAGAAGGCCAGAACCTCGTCTACGCCATACAGCCCTTCATCATTGGCCAGCATCTCCTGAAGGGGAGAAATAAGCTTCCCTTCCTCCGCCAGCTTGTCCAGCTGGATTCCGGTCAGCACCGCATTCTGGACCTCGCGCTTGCTTAGAACCGCGTCGACGTTCTGCATGCATTCCTCCATCGTCAAATTCGGATAATATTTCTTCTGAAGGATCATCACCAGCTCGGCGATTTCCTCCACCTTGACTCCTCGTTCCTTAAGCAGGCTTCGGGTTGCTTCCGCTACCTTTTTGCTGTTGAGACTATACGGGATGTTTGCATCCATTTCAGCCATGATGGATATCACCTCATTTTCGTAGTTTGGTAAAAGCTGCTTATAGAGGTTGTTCAAAAAGTCGTCTTTTGACTTTTTGATCTCGCGCTTAAAGACGATTGTACTTTTTAGGAACCCCTTTGTCCAGAAAGGGGAAACTGGACGGTATTTTTTTGGAAAGGGCTCGTATACATAGGAGTACAACCTGTACTAAAAATGTTAGGGGAGGAACAATACATGACCAGTAAACGTAATCTTCGCAGGCTTTCGGCCGCCGGGCTGCTTGCTGTTCCGATTATCATGTCCGGCTGCGGTCCGTTTGCGGGCAAACAGTCCGAAGCGATTGACCCGCCGCCTGCACAAGTGGAGAAGCAAATGTTGGAGAATGTGAATTCCTCGGCTGCCCAGGGTGAGATCGGCATGCAGACGACGGTATATCTTGCCGATGCCAGGGGAATGCTTGCGCCTGTGACGCTGGGCATACCGAAGGCGGAGGCCGGGAGTGAGCTAAAGGAGTCTTTGGAAGTACTCGTCAGCGGCGGACGCTATACCGGATATATTCCGCAGGGCTTCCAAGGCGTACTGCCGGCCGGAACGGTAATTAACAATGTGACCGTCGATGCGGAGAACAAAATGGCCGTTGTGGAATTCAATAAGGCATTTACCGAATACAAGCCTTCGGATGAACGGAAAATTTTGGAGGCGCTGACCTGGACGCTGACAGGGCATGAGGGTGTTGAACAGATGCAGGTATGGGTAGAGGGGACACGCTTGACCGAAATGCCGGTGAATAAAACGCCGCTGGACCGCCCGCTCTCCCGCTCGATGGGCATCAATCTGCAGAAGGCCGACGATGCGGTGTATTCCGCTTCTTCCCCGGTTACCGTATATTTCTCCTCGGTTACTCCGTCCGGGATCCAGTACTATGTCCCGGTTACAAGACTCGTGCCGAGCGGTCAAGATGCGGTAACAGCCGCGCTGAACGAGCTGATCCGCGGCCCGCAGTACGGTGACGGCCTGGCGGAGGTCATTCCGGACAATACGAAGGTAAAAGCTATCGAGAAAGGGGAGGACGGTTCGGTGACCGTATCCCTTGAAGACGGCATGTTTGTCGAAGGGGATGCGGTTCCGGTTGAGCTGCTTCAAGCCGTCGTATTGACGGTATCCGAAAACGCGAACGACGCGAAGGTCAAAATCCATATGAATGATCTGGCCGAGGTCATCGGGGAAGACAGCCGCAACTACAGCGAGCCTGTAAGCGCGCCGGAATTCATTAACGAAATATCGATTTAAGAGCCGGGCATTTGCTGACGATACGGGGACTGTCTCTCGTCCAAAAAGGTGCTTTTATGCCAACACTTTGGTAGAATAGGGGATGCTGATCAGGATTGCGATATGAAGTAGGAGGCAAACAAATGAGATCTAACGGACGTAAGAGCGATGAGCTTCGCCCGATGAATTTATCAACCCATGTGAATAAATATGCGGAAGGCTCTGTGTACATCGAGATGGGGGACACCAAGGTATTGATTACCGCTACCGTGGACGAGAAGGTTCCCCCGTTCCTGAAGGGACAGGGAAAAGGCTGGGTTACGGCCGAATATTCGATGCTGCCGCGCGCAACGCAGTCCCGCAATCAGCGGGAAGCGAACCGCGGCAAGCTGAGCGGACGGACGATGGAAATTCAGCGGCTGATCGGCCGTGCGCTCCGGTCCGTTGTAAATCTGAATGCGCTTGGCGAGCGGACGATTACCCTGGATTGCGATGTTATCCAGGCGGACGGCGGAACGCGGACGACTTCCATCACGGGTGCATTCGTTGCGCTGGCCATCGCGGTCAATAAAATTGCCGAGCAGCATAAGCTTGCGGTATTCCCGATTACCGATTACCTGGCATCCGTCAGCGTCGGCATTGCGGGCGGACAGGCGCTGCTTGACCTGAACTATGAGGAAGACTCCAAGGCGAAGGTGGATATGAACCTGGTTATGACGGGCAGCGGAACATTCGTCGAGGTTCAGGGAACCGGGGAAGAGAGCCCGTTCTCCCGACAGGAGCTGGACCAAATTTTGGAGCTTGGGCAAAAAGGAATCAACGAGCTGATCGCTAGACAACAGGAAGCGCTTGGACCGATCGCGGCAAAGATTGGATCGGTGAACGCGGGAAGCGGAGTGTAAGGCGATGGCATTCGTACTAGGAGATACACTTATCGTAGCGACGCGCAATGCGGGGAAAGTGAAGGAATTCGCCCATGCATTCGCAGCTTTCGGCACGGAAGTAAAAAGCATGTATGACTTTCCCGACCTGCCGGATGTCGTCGAGGACGGAGCAACGTTTGAAGAGAATGCCTTCAAGAAAGCCAAAGAGGTCGCCGAAGCGCTGGGGCTGCCCGTGCTTGCGGACGATTCCGGTTTGTGCGTCGATGCGCTCGGGGGAGCGCCCGGCGTGTACTCTGCCAGGTACGCCGGAACGCACGGCGCCGACGAGGATAACAACGCGAAGCTTCTTGCCGAGCTGGAGAAGCTGAAGCTCGGTGAGGACACGGAGCAGCCGCTGCTCAGTCCGGCCCGGTTCGTCTGCGTTCTGGTATTGTATGATCCGCAGTCGGGACGTAAGCTTACGGCTGAGGGAACGGTGGACGGCTGGATTACATCCGAGCCGGCCGGTGGGGGCGGCTTCGGCTATGATCCGCTCTTCTACCTGCCGAGCCATGAGAAGACGATGGCGGAATTGACCATGGAAGAGAAGCAGGCTATCAGCCATCGCGGCGAAGCGCTGTCGAAGCTTGTGGCCCAGCTGAAATCGGAAATGTAGGGAACGTAAGGAAACCATGCCCTGGCGAGACGGGCATGGTTCCTTTTTTTTATGCTGAAAGGCAATCGTCAGCGTATCGAGACATTGTACTCCTTAAGCCAGAAATGTACCTGTGCCAGGTATGCAAACAATTGCGGGCCGGACATCAGCTGCCCGAACCAAGGAAGGTTGGACGAAGCATCCGGTGAGGATGCCAGCTCGCGGATCCGCGTCTTGTCGATAAGCGGCAGCAGCGGTGAGGAGGCGTCGTCCAAAATGCGGAGCACCTGAGCCTTGACCGCCGCGAGATAGTTCGGGTTATGGGTTTTTGGATACGGACTTTTTTTCCGATAGAGCACATCGTCTGGAAGAACGCCTTCGAGCGCTTTTCGGAGAATGCCCTTTTCCCGGTTTCCGGTCGACTTGATGCTCCACGGAATATTCCATACATATTCAATCAGCCGGTGGTCCGTATAAGGAACCCGGACTTCCAATCCAACGCCCATGCTCATCCGGTCCTTCCGATCCAGCAGCGTTGGCATGAAGCGGGTGATATTAAGGTATGACATGACCCGCATCTTCGCCTGCTCCCCGGTTTCGCCGTCCAGCTTCGGAACCTCGGCCACCGCATCCGAATAACGATCCCCGAGGTATTCCAGCGGCCGGATCCATTCCCGGATTTCGGGAGACAAGAGACTTGCCCGCATATCCGGTGCAACCGACCAAGGAAAGGTGCCGGAATTGAGCATTTCTTCCCGGTGAAACCATGGATAGCCGCCGAATATTTCATCGGCAGCCTCGCCGGATATGGCGACCGTTGCGCCTTTTTTGATCTCGCGGCAGAAGAGGAATAAGGAAGCATCGACATCCGCCATTCCCGGCAGATCACGCGTCCTTGTTGAATCATCCAGCGCCTCGACCAGCTCGGGCGTGTCAAACTCGACCCAATGATGATGGGTCCCGAGCTCCTCATGCATGCGCTTGATCCACGGTCCATCGGCGCCAGGCTGGAAGGAGTGGGACTGGAAATGCTTGCTGTTGTCGACATAATCGACGGAGTAGGTATGCACTTGTCCTTGGCCTGTTCGCCGGTAATAGTCTACGGCCAGCGACGAGAGCGCGCTGGAATCCAGCCCTCCGGAGAGCAGCGAGCAGACCGGAACATCCGATACGAGCTGGCGTTCTACCGTATCGCGGAGAAGGCCCTGCAGGTAGCTTGCCGTGCGTAGGACATCATCCTCATGGGGCTTGCTTTCCAGCTTCCAGTACGTATACTTTCGCAGCCCTTCCCGGCTAAAGATCATGGCCATGCCAGGACGAAGCTCGGAAATATCCTTGTAAACGCCATGCCCAGGCGTTCTTGCAGGGCCGATAATGAACACTTCGGCAAGCCCTTCCGCCCCGACCACCGGCTCGACCTTGGGGTGCTGCAGCAGTGCCTTCGGCTCGGAGCCGAAGATTAGCGTTCCATCGATATAACTGTAGAACAAAGGTTTAACCCCGACCCGGTCACGCGCCAGAAATACCTGTTCACGCGCGCTGTCCCAAATGGCAAACGCAAAAATACCGTTAAGGCGCTCCAGGCAGTCGGGGCCCCATTCGATATAGGAGACCAGGAGAACCTCGGTATCGCATTTGGTGCTGAAACGGTGTCCGCGTCGTATGAGATCCTCTCGAAGCTCGACTGCATTATATAATTCCCCATTGTATACAATAGCGTAGACTTCATCTTCCTGATGAATGATCATCGGCTGTGCTCCATTTTCGGGGTCGATCACGCTGAGTCTGCGGTGACCGAATGCGCACGGGTTTGAAATCCAGGTGCCGGATCCGTCAGGTCCGCGGTGAGCCAAACTCTCTGTCATTTTTACCAGCAGCTGCGAATCCTGCGTCAAATCGCCGTTCCATTGTATAAAACCGGTTATTCCGCACATGACGGTTCATCCTCTCTTTGTCTTTGTCGTACGCTGTCCCATCTTTTTACTCCCTTAGTCGCCAAAGTGATACCAGATATATGCCGAAGCAGGGCATAAAATGTCTGTCCTTTTACGAAAACTAAGGAACGACGGCGAATTCAAAGCGAAGGAGAGAAGCGTCCATGGACAAGTCAACCTACTATGTGTCCGTGCAAAGCCGCTCGGTTCTAACCGAACAAGGGGCGAGTCCGTACGAATGGGAGATCGAGGCCACGCCCGAAGAGGCGGATCAGGTCCGGATTGAGCTGGACATGCTGCAGGAGAAAGAAGAGGAGGCGTTTCCGGGATATGTCTTCCCTTGGCCGGATACTCCGGAGCAAAGCACAAATACTTTATTTCAGACCTCGCTGGACAGAGTATACCGGACCATCTACCGTCTGGGCACGCCAGAAACGCGTCAACAGATGGAGGAGCTGCGGCTGCTATCCGAGCTGACTTGAAAAATATGAAGGATGCTGAGCATGGAAGCTGCGCATCCGGGTAAGGAGAATGGAACCATGTATGCAATTAGAGATGCTAAAATACGGCGAATTACGGAAGTGAACGGAGCGCCTTGCGCCGAGGTTGAGGTTTATCCGCAAGAGGAGGGAGAAAGCGCTTTGCTGGCCTATTTGACCCCATCGTCTCCTTTGGGAGGCTATGATCTGGTAAAAATCGTACGCAGCAATGCCAGCTTGGAGGTGGACTGGTATGATAACAGCATGCATGATGCTTTTGTGGATGCGACGGATGTGGCGTTCGAGAACAGCGCGGCGTCTACAGCAGAAGAAGACCGGGATGCCTTCAAGCAGCAGCTGCTCTCCACCGGACAGCTGTACGAACAGCTGAATCAACGGCTGAGCGAAGGTCCGCTTTATTTTTAGGCAAGTCACATAAAACAATAAAGCGCTTGTGTCAAAACCCTGTAAAAAAGCCTGGTCCGTTTGGACCAGGCTTTTTCATGTCACATGGCCCATGTAAAGGGGAAGCTGCCGCCGTAAGCACAACCTTTCTCGGATGCCTTTGCGTTTCATTACGCAGTTCTGCAAGCGAAAGGCCGTCTGAATATAGGATGCTGGTGGAGGAGCCCATCGCTCTGGGGAATAGGGACCAATGACGGCTGTGGATTACGCAAAATTAAGAAATAGGACTTATCCTCTATTTGATAACAGGGGAATCTTGCCTATAATGTTAGATTAGTGTAAGCATGATTCTAGCATATTTGACAAGGGGAGATTGGATTTGCGCAAAACAAACAGAAATTTGACGAAGCTGCTGGGCGCGGGACTGCTCGCTTTTTCGCTCATCTTCGGACCCGTTCAGGGAGCTGTGAAGGCAGAAGGCACTGAAGGAATTAGCATACTTGAATCATCCCATGAGCTTATTAATGGCAAAATGCGCGTTACTGCCGATGTTCGCAATGGCGGTTCCGGCAAAGAGGGCGGCTTTTATGTCGTAGGTTATGACGAGAACGGCAATGCGCTGGAAGTAGCCGGCAACTCGGAATATTTCATGAGCGATGAAATCAATACATATGAAGTGGATCTAGACGGCGGGAGCAGCATCAAGCGGGTAGAAGTGCTTCCAGCCGGTCCGGCAGGCAGTGAAGCCAAGCTGCTGGCATCCGGATCGAGGACGGATAACGGAGTGGTCAAGGTAACCGGCGTCGTTCAGAATGGAACCGAGGGCCGCAATGTGGGCATGTTGGCTGTTGGATACGACGCTTCCGGTAAAGCGGTTGAGGTTACGTCGGCAGACGGCTACTTCACCGGCAGCGAGGTTTCTACCTTCGAAGTCGAGTTGAAAGCAGCCAAATTGATTAAAACGGTTAAAGTTTCCGCGATTGATCCGGTAGAGGACGCTGTGAAGCTGCTTCAAACCGGAAGCCGTCTCGAGAACGGGAAGCTGATCGTAACCGGCTCGATCCAAAACCGTAAAGAAGGCGGACGGGTTGGCGTAATCGTCGTCGGCAGCAATGGCAGCGGCAAGGTGCTGGAAGTGAACACGACCACAGGTTACCTGAGCGGCAGCGAAATCGCGAATTTTGCGGCTGAGCTGGAAGCAGGCAAAGCGGCCAGCAATATCAAGGTGTTCCTGACCGGAAGCAGCCAAACGCCGAAAATTATCGCCGAAGGCCGGATGACCGTTAACAACAAGCTTGTCGTTACAATCGGGATCGAGAACGGGGATACGTCCCAGCGCATTACCGTCAAATCGACGGCGTACGATGCGAAAGGACGCTCCTTGGGATCGGAGTCCAACTCTACGTTCTTGTCGGCTCATGAGACCACAACGCTGCGGATCGACTATGATTCCCGTGTGAAGAGCGTGAAGCTGAAATACTACGATCAATCCGGAAGAGAAATCGGCCAAATGCCGATCCGCATCAAGCTGAACGGACAGCTGCAATCTTATGCACAGGCACCTGTTATGTCCGGCGGCAGCGTGCTGGTGCCGATGCGCGCGATTTTCGAATCGCTTGACGCTTCCGTGAAATGGGATCAGAAGACGCAGACCATAACCTCCGTCAAAGGCTCCTCCCAAATCAAGCTGAAGATGGGATCAAAGCAGGCCGTGGTGAACGGAAAGAACGTTACGCTTGATTCCGCACCGCGCATGGTAAAGGGCACTACGATGGTACCGCTTCGATTTGTCGCTACGGCTCTCGGCGCTGACGTCAAGTGGGACAGCAGCGAGAAAATGGTGCACATTACAACGAAATAATAAATAAAATGAACCATGCCGGACGATTGCGGCATGGTTCTTCTTTTAGGTCAGGATTTTGCGAAATCCCCAGATAAAAGCATCAGTAGCTCGGTTCGCGGAGAACCTGAATGCCCAGGACGATATTATACACGAAGCTGCCGAAATAAATGATGCCGAACAGAATCAGGTACCCGATCACGGAACCGAAGGAGCCTGAGGTTACCGCCATATAGATGAGCGGGATGGCTGCAAGAAGCGGGAAGAGATGAGAGAAAAGGGCGCGGCGCGCATGCTTCGCTACATAAGCATCTTGGGATAGAATCCACACCAGGATTGGGAGAATAAAGGGCGCAAAGAAAATGCTGAAGTACGATAATGAGGATAGCAGCTGTCTCACGGGTACCACCTCCTGAAAGGTTGTTTGATATTACAATACCCTGCGAGCGAACGGCTGATTCCCCGAATGATTCCTTTACAAAAAAATTCTTTGAAAAATGACGAAGTTGCGATATAATATATTTCGTTACTGTTTCAAAAAGATGTATACATATGTCCCAGTAGCTCAGCTGGATAGAGCAACGGCCTTCTAAGCCGTCGGTCAGGGGTTCGAATCCCTTCTGGGACGTAAAAAAACACCTCCTTAATGGCGGTGTTTTTGCGTTCCATGAGGATGAGAACCCCAGTTAGGGGGGCGTCGGAGCATCCGCTTCGGGAGGATGACTTCGCAGTCGGCCTGAAAGGCCGCATCCCTTCTGGGACGCTTTCTAAGAAATCGCCAAACGGCGATTTTTTGCGTATTCCAGAAGGTGAGAACCCCAGTTAGGGGGGCGTCGGAGCATCCGCTTCGGGAGGCTGACTTCGCAGTCGGCCTGAAAGGCCGCATCCCTTCTGGGACGTAAAGATAACACCGCCTTAATGGCGGTGTTTTTGCGTTCCATGAGGATGAGAACCCCAGTTAGGGGGGCGTCGGAGCATCCGCTTCGGGAGGTTGACTTCGCAGTCGGCCTGAAAGGCCGCATCCCTTCTGGGACGCTCTAGATGTTAAGATTAGTATAGGCATCTGAAGTCTGAACAACCGTGAAGGCTTGCAGGCATGAAGCGATACGTATGAGAGGGGAAGATAACCAATGATCCATTATCCGTTTTTGCAGGAAGGGGCGACCATCGGCATACCCGCTCCGTCATCTGGCGTAGAGGCCGAATTGCATGGTTTATTGAGGCAAGCGATCAACCGGATGGAGTCGAGGGGATTCCGTACGATCGTCGGAGATACTGTCTGGACACAGGAAAAGGCTAAGTCGGCTCCTGCGCGTATTCGGGCCCAAGAGCTGAATGCGATGCTTCAGAATGAAGCGATCGATCTCATCGTTCCTCCATGGGGCGGGGAGCTATTGATCGAAATCCTGGAGCATATCGAATTTGATCAAGTGAGCCCCAAGTGGATTCTTGGCTACTCGGACACGAGTGTGCTCCTATTGGCACTCACGTTGGTAAGAGGCATCGCCACTGCGCATGGCACGAATCTCATTGACCTGCGCGGGGAGCAAACCGACCCGACGACTTCACGATGGCAAACCGTGCTGTCAACGTCCAGGGGCGGATCCGTCGCCCAGCAATCTTCCGAAAGCTATCAGAAGGAATGGCAGCATGACAACCCGACTCCATGGATCTACCATTTAACGGAGCCGACGGAGTGGAAATCCGTCACAGGCGCTCCTGCCCAAATGAAGGGACGACTGCTTGGGGGCTGCATCGATGTGATCCGCCATCTGATCGGCACTCCCTACGGCGACGTGACGAGCTTCCAGCAGCAGTACATCGGAAATGAACCCATCCTCTGGTACTTCGAGAACTGCGAGCTATCCACGACCGATTTACGCAGATCGCTTGTTCAGATGAAGCTTGCCGGCTGGTTCGCGAACTGTTCCGGCATTCTGTTCGGCAGAAGCGCTGCCAATCATGCCATCGAGAATTACGAGGCGGAGGACGTATACCAAGACCTTACCCGGGAGCTTGGCGTTCCCATCGTTTATGATATGGACTGCGGACATGTTCCGCCGCAGATGACATTGATCAATGGGGCATATGCCGAGGTGGATGTAAAGGACGGCAAAGGGATGGTCGTGCAGACGTTTCGATGAGGATGCAGACGATCATAACCGCTTTGTTTAGACGGTACTGGGGGATCGGGGAAATGGCTTAACCTTTTCGCGGTAGGTATCAGTTCATTTTTGCAGAAAGCTGGGGTATTATGAGATTAAGTCCTTTAGCAAGTACATAAGCGATGGAACGTTTAGTTTATATCTTGCGAAGCTTCCCCGTCT
This sequence comes from Paenibacillus lactis, assembly GCF_017873605.1. Taxonomy (GTDB): domain Bacteria; phylum Bacillota; class Bacilli; order Paenibacillales; family Paenibacillaceae; genus Paenibacillus_AQ; species Paenibacillus_AQ lactis. Next base: position 60,380 of record NZ_JAGGKI010000010.1, on the reverse strand, counting down.
CACATCATTGCGAGTCTTATAATAGTAGAAAATGATTTTTTTTCATCCTTGAGGAGGCCTTAATTTACTATGCAGCTTACGAAAATATCGCAAAACACCGCCATTCTATTGGAGCATGCCAAAAATTCAGGAATGTCATCCGCCGATCTCTTGGATGCCGTTCGTTCACGGGAGGTTGAACGGTTCGGGACGGCCCAAACCGGCCATTTCCATTACGATGAATTGTTCTCCTACGCCGAGGAGCATGGGGAGAATCTGGAGAAGGCTGTACAGGAAGGCTACAGAATTACATTTAATACGCGGAACGGCTTGAAAATATGGCTGGAGGAAGCGTTTGGCATCAGCTCCGAATCCGACTTTCGCGTAGGCGAAGGGATCATAGATCAGCTGCAGCTGACGGAGGATCAGCTGGGCCGTTTGAAGGATACGCTCGCTGTTAATTGGACCATTCAAGAAGAACCTCTGACAGGCGGGAAGATTCAGGTTAAGCTTACGGTTAGAGGGCTGCAATAGAAGGGGAAATAGCCGTCATCCATCGGGATGGCGGCTATTTTTTGAGGACTGATTCATGGTCCTTTAGAACCTAAAAGCCTAAGCGTTTACCAGGCAAGTTTCTAGGAAGAAGGAGAGCGGGCGGATGCTCTGCATGCGATTTTACATCCGGCTTGGCGTAGGCAGCCCGAGGACGTCCAGCGCATCGCCCAGCGTCTCTTTAAACACCGAGGTCAGCCATACACGGAATTGGAGGACCTCCTCCTCCGCCTTCAGGATCGGGCATGCCGAATAAAAATTGTTAAACCATGAGCACAGCTCGTAAGTGAAGTTGCAAATGGCGCTTGGAGACAGCTCGCGTCCGGCCGTGACGAGGGTGTCCTGCCAAGTGCTGATATGTCTCAGCAAGGCGTGCTCGGCTTTTTCCATGGCAGGAAAATGTACAGGTCTTACTGGCTCCACACCGGATGCCTTCGCTTTATTCAGTACACTCAGCGCTCGTGCATAAGAATAGAGCAGGTATACTCCCGTATTGCCGGATATTTCGGTAGCCTGCTTGAGATCAAATACGACCTCGGTCTGTAGTGCAAAGCGAAGCAGGTAGTAACGGATGGAGGCGATCGCGATTTCGCGGCTGGACAGTCCGTTTTTATCCGAGCGGGTCTCCTCAATGACCTTCTCCACCTGATCGATAAGCTCCGTAATTTTAATACCGATCCCTTGACGCCCGGACATCGCGTAGGAGGCCTTGCCGTCACTCGTATCAATCCCTAGGTCAGCAGCAGCCGACGGACTGAGGGAAACGACCCCGTAACTCACATGACGGAGCTTCTCCGCTTCCTTGACGAACCCCAGGCTTTCGAGCGCCTGCTTGACCATCGCCTGCGGATATTGCTGCCTGTAATCAATAACATTGATTACCATAGAGGCTTTGCCGAACGGCTGCTGCTCGCCGTCAGCGCTTGTTGTCCACACATGCTCCGTAAATTTTTTGTAGGCAAAATCCTTGGCCAAAACCCCGTATTTCCACAAGTGGTACGCGATGTCCTTGGCCGTGTAGGTCAAAATGCCGTTGGAGCGGACAAGCACCTTATCCATGCTGTGCTCGGCCTCCGGATTTCCCGCAGCGTCTTCGCCGCCGGATTGCTTCAGCACCCAGCATCCAGCCAGCCTGCCCTCGGTTTCCTGCTGGAACAGCGGCGTATTCTTCAGCAGCTCGAATGCATAATCCCAGAAGCCCTCTCTTACGATGCTGCTCTCCCACACCAACAGATCATACTCGATGCCGAACTGCTTCATCTCCTCCAAATGCTCTTTAACGATCCGCTCCGCCACGAGGAGTCCGATCCACGCCAAGTTCTGGTGTCCTTCCTCCAGAGCGTGAAGCACTTCGGTTCGATGCTGCACGAGCGAAGGATCCTGCGTATAAGCCCGATTGGTGGCAGAGTATACATCCCAGCAATAATCCCCGAACCGGGCATGCTCTTGTGTGAGCGGAGTATGAAGAAGACCGACGACCGTATCTGCCAGCTGATTCCCCAGATCGTCGATATAGTTATGGACCTCGACTTCATAACCGAGCCTTCTCATCAATCTGACCAGCGTGTCGCCGATACAAGAATTTCGCAGATGGCCGATGTGTGCCGATTTATTCGGGTTGATGGATGTGTGTTCAATGACGATTTTTTCATCCGGGGCAGCAGGCAGCTCGAAACGCTGTCCCGCCCACGCCTCCCAGCGGATGCGGAGATTCAGAAAGCCCGGTGCCGCGACTTCTACGGAAGCTATAAGCTCGAGGAATGGCTCATGCTGATGAAGCTCCTGCTGAATCAGCCCGGCGATTTCAATGGGTGCCTTGCGCAAAACTTTGGCAAGCTGCATGGCGATGTTGGTCGCATAATCTCCATGCTCCATGCTCGCAGGCTGCTCGATACGGACCTGTACTGAATCCGGCAGCTTCGTGCCGAAGCTTTGGCACACCTTGTTTACGGCTTGTTCCAGGCTTTCAATGATAACGTGACTTAACATAATGGTGAAATCCCCCTTTTAACAGTGACAACCATGTCTGAAAAAATAAAAAAAGTCCGCGTCTCCTAAGAGACGAGGACTTATGCTCGCGGTACCACTCTTGTTGTCAACCCCCGAAATTGGAAGGCTGACCCCTTTGCTACGATAACGGTGTAAGCCGGGTCACCCTACTGAAAGTTTCGGATAACCGTCTCCTGGGCCCGTTTCACTGGCGGCTTCGTACCGGTTCCCACCTGTCCCGGCTCGCTTGGACTGAAGCGCGTGCAGCTACTCTCCCAATCACAGAACTTCAAAATGATCGAGTTTTCCATATTATAACCAATCTGCTTCGAAAAGCAATACGATTTTTATTTCACCGCAACCAGCAGCGCGCCGACAGCAATCAGAGCAACGCCGGCTGCGTTGATCCAGGAGATTTTCTCACCCAGAAAAACAAAAGCAAGAATGACCGCCATCACGACGCTCAATTTATCGATCGGCCCTACCTGCGATACTTTGCCGTACTTCAGTGCCAGGAAGTAGAACAGCCAGGATAAGGCGCCGGCAATCCCGCTGAGCACGATGAAGCTGAGCGCTTTTTTCTGCGTTAGAATGTCGCCGAGCTGCGAGAATTTCCCCTGAACCGCTATGACCCCGAGCAAGAACAAAGCCATGATGACTGATCGTATAGCGGTTGCGGAATTCGCGTCGATGTTCTGCAGGCCGATCTTGCCGAAGATGGCCACGAGCGCAGCGGCTACGGCAGACAGCAGCGCGTATATAAGCCACAAAGGCATACGCATCCTCCTCTTTTATGTATGTAGCTTGGCATCACTTTCGAATCCGACAGGGATTCTTTTTTATAGTATAGGGTAATCGGAAAAAGGCCATTATTTTTTAATTTGGGTATCCCATGGAACGCAAAAAGGATCCCAAGGAACGCAAAAACACCGCCCTTAAGGCGGTGTTATCTTTACGTCCCAGAAGGGATGCGGCCCTTCAGGCGACTGCGAAGTAATCCTACCGAAGCGGATGCTTCGACGCCCCCCTAATGGGGGTTCTCATCCTCAAGGAACGCAATAACACCGCCCTTAAAGGCGGTGTTATTTTTACGTCCCAGAAGGGATTCGGCCCTTCAGGCCGATTGCGAAGTAACCCTTTCGAAGCGGATGCTCCGACGCCCCCCTAATGGGGGTTCTCATCCTCAAGGAACGCAAAAACACCGCCCTAAGGCGGTGTAATCTTTACGTCCCAGAAGGGATTCGAACCCCTGACCGACGGCTTAGAAGGCCGTTGCTCTATCCAGCTGAGCTACTGGGACACATTTTTTTCAAGCAAAAAATATATTATCATATGCTCTGGAATATTTCAACTATATATTTTTGAAAATAGAAGATTTTTGATGCGATTAGATTATGACTAGGCAATCCGGGGTTATATTGATAAAATACGGTTGCTCTTTACTTGATCGGTGATCCCAATCCCTCTAAGTAAGAGAAGGAACCCATGGAACCCGCGCTTTTTTAATCTTGGCGGTACATATGCTATAATCAACGAATATTAAAAACAGGACTAGAAAGGAGGTGTCCTTATCAAGGACTCTTACTCCCCCGAACAAGAGGATAAGAACATCATCCTGTTTCCGAAGACGCTGGATTATTATCAGATTCAGCTAACGGTTATGCTCGAGAATGAACGGTACGGCGAAGCGATGGAGGTGCTGCGGTTTCTGCTGCAATGCAGCGGACAGAATGAGCGGAACTATGAGGAATGGCGTGCCCTTCTGGAATGGCTGGAGGCAGCCTTCCCCGAAGCAGCCGTGCCCCGTGAGAATGATGCCGATACCGAGGAGATCGACGATCCGGACGAAGCGGAAATGACCCGCCAGATGGTTAACGATAAGGTAGCCCAGGATGCAGGATATGCGGATAAACTTCTTGCTTCGGTCATGAACGGACCTTTGACCGAGCAGACGATCCTTGCGCTTGAACAGCTGGCCTATCTGGACCGTCCGGAAATCGATGCGGCTCTAGCGGATTGGCTTAGCGAGACCCCGCTTCATCCTCTGCTCCAATTCCGCGTGCTGCAGACGTTGCGCAGACGTGGCATGGAAGGGAGCGTAACGCTTAAGAGAGGACAGGAGGCCGTCGAAATCGAGATTGACTCGGTACCGCTCGATCCATCGGAATTCCCGCCTGCAATAACGAGAATATTGGAACGCGTTGCCGATCAGACAGAGGTTCACGAGCCGACGCTGTTTTATTTCGCCCAGGAATTATGGTCGCAGTTCATTATGGCCATTTACGGAACCTTGGATTACGAGTCCATGCTCGACGAGGATGAGTCTACGCTCGATATTTGGGCGGCAGCATTGCACGACATCGTGTCGGAGAGTTTAAAAGGGTTCCGGAATGAGGACGAAATCCGGCCGTTGTACGGAATTACGGACACCATGCGTTTTCGCTATGAGGGAGCATACCGTTCGTTAAAGCAATTCGTAGCTGCCGGGGCGGAGGAATAGGCAGAGATGGAAAACGTTTACGGTATCGCTCCATAAGGGTACGCCCTTGAAAAAGCATGTAATGTTGTTTATACTATAGTGGTTATTCGGTACGTGATAGATTATTGCGCCGACCACGTGAACTATTTTGGAGGGGAAAGCATAAATGAAAGCAACTTGGGAAAAAATAGAGAAGAACCTTGGCGTTCTTGACGTTGAGGTTGATGCGGATCGCGTTGCGGCCGCCCTCGACAAAGCTTTTAATAAAGTAGCGAAACAAGTAAATGTACCTGGATTCCGTAAAGGTAAAGTACCGCGCCCGATCTTTGAAGCTCGTTACGGCGTAGAGAGCTTGTATCAGGATGCAATCGACATTCTGCTTCCTGAAGTATACAGCGAAGCTGTTGAGCAAGCGGATATTTTCCCGGTAGATCGTCCAGAAGTAGAAATCGAGCAGTTCGCTAAAGGCGAAACCTTCAAATTCAAAGCGAAAGTAACCGTGAAGCCAGAAGTTAAGCTTGGCGATTACAAAGGACTTGAAGTTGCTGCTGTAACAGCTGAGGTTTCGGATGAGGAGCTGAACCAAGAGCTTGAGCGCCTGCAACAGCGTCATGCTGAGCTGGCTGTCATCGATGAAGGTTCGGCTGAATCCGGCGACATCGTCGTGATCGATTTCGACGGTTCCGTGGACGGCGTTCCTTTCGAAGGCGGACAAGCCGAGCGTTATTCCCTGGAGCTTGGAAGCAACACCTTCATCCCAGGCTTTGAAGATCAAGTGATCGGCATGGCTACGGGTGACTTCAAAGACGTGGAAGTGACATTCCCTGAAACCTACCACGCGGAAGAGCTGGCCGGCAAACAAGCGGTCTTCAAAGTGAAAGTGCATGAAATCAAGCGCAAGCAGCTTCCTGAGCTGGACGACGAGTTCGCTAAAGACGTAAGCGAGTTCGATACGCTTGATGAGTACAAGGAAGATCTGAAGAAGCAGCTTCTGGCCCGCAAAGAGCAGGAAGCTCAAGGCGTCCGCGAGAATGAAGTTGTTGAAAAAGCGGCAGCTAACGCCGAAATCGATATTCCGGAAGCGATGATTCAATCCGAAGTTCAGAACATGATGCGCGATTTCGACAACCGTCTTCGCCAGCAAGGCATGAACCTCGAGATGTTCCTCAGCTTCTCCGGCCAAACCAATGCGGATTTGGAAGGTCAGATGAAGGACGATGCCGAGAAGCGCGTTCGCAACAACCTTGTGCTTGAAGCGATTGCGAAAGAAGAGAAGCTTGAAGTTTCCGAAGAGGAAATCAACAAGGAACTGGACAATATGGCTGAAACGTACAAGCGTTCCGCCGAAGAAATCCGCAGCATCCTGGCTGCCAACGGTTCCCTTGACAGCCTTAGCGAAGAGCTGCTTCTCCGCAAGACGATTGATTTCTTGCTGGAAAACAGCGTAGAAGGCGCTCCAGTTGAGAAGAAGGAAGAAGCTGCAGAAACTGCGACTGAAGAATAATAACAACAGGCGGCTGCCGAAGCTGCCGTTACATGAGATAGGGCACGTACTTTATGCGTGCCTTATTTTTACCTAAGAATAGCCAATTTTCAACTAAATGTGACATGAATTGGTTATTTTTTCGACATACATAATGAGACAAGTTGGCTGGATATATTCCTAGCGAAGTTCATAGAATGTAATCAGGGTTAAAAAATGACATTGCGCTTTGAACATGTTAGAATAACTTTTGTAACGCATAAGTAAATTTTCAAGGAAATGAGGTTGGTCGCATGAGTCTTGTACCTATGGTGGTGGAGCAAACCAGTCGAGGCGAAAGATCCTACGATATCTACTCAAGATTACTGAAGGATCGCATTATATTCCTCAGCAATGCGATCGATGACGATGTAGCCAATCTCGTCATTGCCCAGCTGCTCTTCTTGGCTGCGGAAGATCCGGAGAAAGACATCTCTCTGTACATCAATTCTCCTGGCGGTTCGGTGACGGCCGGGATGGGTATATATGATACGATGCAGTTGATTAAGCCTGATGTGTCCACTATTTGCGTCGGCATGGCCGCCAGCATGGGCTCGCTGCTGCTCACCGCCGGAGCGCCCGGCAAACGGTATGCGCTTGAGAACAGCGAAGTCATGATCCATCAGCCGCTTGGCGGAATTCAAGGTCAGGCATCCGATATCCAAATCCATGCAGATTGGATCATCAAGACCAGACAGAAACTTAACCAAATCTATGTGGAGCGCACGGGTCAGCCCCTTGAAAAAATCGAACGCGATACAGACCGTGACTTTTTTATGAGCGCGGAGGAAGCGAAGGCGTACGGTATTATTGACGAAGTTCTGTCTTCACCGACCAAATCATAAGGGGTGGTTATTGCATGTTTAAATTTAACGACGACAAAGGGCAGCTGAAATGCTCCTTCTGCGGCAAATCGCAGGAGCAGGTTCGCAAGCTGGTTGCGGGGCCCGGTGTTTATATATGTGACGAGTGCATTGACTTGTGCTCGGAAATCGTAGAGGAAGAACTCGGCCATGAGGAAGAAGTGGATTTGAAGGATATTCCGAAGCCGCGTGAAATTCGGGATATTCTTGATCAATACGTCATCGGACAGGACCAAGCGAAGAAGTCCTTATCAGTTGCCGTATATAACCACTACAAACGGATCAATACGCAAAACAAGATTGATGACGTTGAATTGCAGAAGAGTAACATTTTGCTGCTGGGACCTACAGGTTCAGGTAAAACATTGCTTGCGCAAACGATGGCTAAAATCTTGAACGTTCCGTTTGCCATTGCCGATGCCACCTCGTTGACGGAGGCCGGTTACGTGGGCGAGGATGTCGAGAACATCCTGCTCAAGCTGATCCAAGCCGCCGACTATGACGTGGAGAAAGCGGAACGCGGCATTATCTATATTGATGAAATTGATAAAGTGGCCCGCAAATCCGAGAATCCGTCCATCACTCGTGACGTTTCCGGCGAAGGGGTTCAGCAGGCGCTTCTGAAAATTCTGGAGGGAACGGTCGCTTCCGTTCCGCCGCAAGGTGGGCGCAAGCACCCGCACCAGGAGTTTATTCAGATCGATACAACCAACATTCTGTTCATTTGCGGCGGCGCATTTGACGGGTTGGAGCAGTACATCAAACGCCGGATCGGCAAGAAGGTCATCGGCTTCAACGCTTCCGCTGAAGGCCAGAAAGATCTGAAGCCAGGCGAATATTTGACGATGGTGCTGCCTGAGGACCTGCTCAAGTTCGGTCTCATTCCGGAATTTGTCGGCCGTCTGCCGGTTGTTTCCACATTGGAACCACTGGATGAGGCGACGCTGGTACGGATTCTGTCCGAGCCGAAGAATGCCCTCACCAAACAGTACCAGAAGCTGCTTGAGCTTGATAATGTCAATCTCAAGTTCGAACGCGGCGCTCTCGAAGCCATTGCCCAGGAGGCAATCAAGCGCAATACGGGCGCGCGCGGACTGCGCTCCATAATTGAAGGCATCATGCTGGATGTAATGTATGAAGTGCCGTCCAGAGACGATATCAAGGATTGCGTCATCACCGAACAGGTCGTTCGTGACAGAGTGATCCCTGAGCTGATGCAAGGCAAGGGAACGGAAGATGACAAGAAACAGGAAGAAAGCGCCTGAGGCGTTCTAACGCTGCGGACGTGATATAAATTTACGCTGATCCTCTCCACTTCCAGTTATGGCCATGAGCCTAGGCTGGAGTGGAGCTTTGGCGTTATACGGGAGAGATCGTACCATGTTTTTGAGACAAGACACACGGCCCGTTAAGGTGGGGAACCTCACCATAGGGGGAAATAACCAAGTCATTATTCAAAGCATGTGCACCACCAAAACAGCGGATGTCGAGGCGACCGTCGCGGAAATTTTGCGTCTGGAGGAAGCCGGATGCCAAATCGTCCGGGTAACGGTCAACAATGAGGAAGCCGCCGCTGCCATTAAGGAAATCAAGAAACGCATTCATATCCCGCTTGTTGCGGATATTCATTTCAACTATAAGCTTGCCCTTCTCGCCATTGAGAACGGCATCGATAAAGTCCGGATTAATCCCGGCAATATCGGAAAACGCGAGAAGGTCGAAGCGGTCGTAAAAGCGTGCAAGGAGAAAGGCATTCCGATCCGGATCGGCGTAAACGCCGGCTCGCTGGAGAATCATCTTCTTGAAAAATACGGCTATCCGACGCCGGAAGCGATGGTGGAGAGCGCGCTGTACCATATCGGTATTCTGGAGGAGCTCGATTTTCATGACATCATCGTATCCTTGAAGGCATCGGATGTTCCGATGGCTATTGCGGCGTATACGAAGGCTGCCGAGGTGATCCCTTACCCGCTTCACCTGGGCATTACGGAAGCCGGTACGCTGTTCTCCGGAACGGTGAAAAGCGCGGCCGGACTTGGTGCGCTCCTGTCGATGGGCATCGGCAACACGATGCGGATTTCGCTCAGCGCCGATCCGGTAGAGGAGATTAAAGTCGGACGCGAGCTTCTCAAAACGTTCGGATTGATCTCCGATATGGCAACGCTCGTATCCTGCCCGACTTGCGGACGTCTCGATATCGATTTATTCTCCATTGCCAATGAGGTCGAGGAGTATATCTCGAAGCTGAGAGTGCCGATCAAGGTATCCGTTCTTGGCTGTGCCGTGAACGGACCGGGTGAAGCGAGAGAGGCCGACATTGGAATTGCCGGTGCTCGCGGAGAGGGACTGCTGTTCCGTTACGGCGAAATGATTCGCAAGGTTCCGGAAGCCACGATGGTGGAGGAGCTGAAGAAAGAGATCGATAACATTGTGAAGGTGTACGAGGAGACGGGCGAAATCCCTGGCCGCAAGCATAAGTCCACGGTCTGAGCTTGATAGTATGCAATGTCAGTCACACATGGCCTTGGCATCGGTGGTTGCGATGTAACTAGAAGCCACATACCGTACGCTAAGCATTGTGTCGTGATTCCAAACACCATGCAGCAGCTCCATACATCTTTGCTTGGTAATTCAATAGCGTTTGCCTTAAGCGGTAGCCTCTGATTCAGGAGGCTGCCGCTTTTTGTTATTCTTCATCGGGATCGTCCTCGGATTCAGCCGAATTGCGTTGCGTGGACTCAAGTTAGGGGAACGACACTTCTGGTGAGCCACGAGTCAATGCAAGTACTGGGAGAACGTGAGAGCCGTCGCAAAGTGACACGATTGCAGAAAAGGAGCAAGCAGGTCCCGAAAAGGGACTTGAAGAGGGTAGGTGGGCTCGGAAGGAGCAAGCAAGTCCCCGAAAGGAACTTGTAAAGCGAAAATGGGCTCCAAAGGGGCAAGTAAGTCCCCAAAAGGGACTTGCCCGCCAGGAAAGCTTCAACGGAGCAGGCGGAATTGTTCAGAAGAAGCGAAGCGTTCTCCTTTGTCCGCGGATTTCATCAATAGGAACATAGAATTCAAAGAAATCCGAGGACAACAGAGATCGTAAGAACAATCCGCATGCGGAGTGCTGATAAAGCTCACAAAGGTTCAACTGGCTGTGAAGATGTTCTTTTAAGGGACTTGTTGTGAAAAAGCCCCTTTACAAATTGTTCCCGCATTGGCGTTTTACCTGCAAACGAATCGGCAATACTACCAAGTATTAACGTTGGATCTTGACATAATGGAGAAACAGGAGGAATGACTTGTGAATCTGAGTATCGTGATTATGCTGGTGCAGCTGTTTTTTGCAGTCATCATCGGCATTTATTTTTGGAACTTATTGCGTGGGCAGAAGACCAGCAAGACCGCAGTGGACCGGGAGTCGCGCAAGGAGCTCGATAAGCTGCGCAAGCTCCGGTCGGTATCGTTGACGAAGCCGCTCGCGGAGAAGACGAGACCTCAGACCATGGACGACATCGTCGGACAAAAGGACGGACTGCGGGCCTTGAAGGCCGCCCTGTGCAGCGCCAATCCGCAGCACGTCATTATCTATGGCCCGCCGGGGGTGGGCAAGACGGCGGCAGCGCGCGTGGTGATGGAGGAAGCGAAGAAGAATCCGCAATCGCCGTTTAAATACGATGCAAAGTTTACGGAGATCGATGCGACCACCGCCCGTTTTGACGAGCGTGGTATTGCCGATCCGCTCATCGGGTCGGTGCACGATCCGATCTATCAGGGGGCCGGTGCGATGGGCGTAGCCGGCATTCCGCAGCCGAAGCCGGGCGCAGTGACGAAAGCGCACGGCGGCATTCTGTTCATTGACGAAATCGGCGAATTGCACCCGATTCAGATGAATAAGCTGCTAAAAGTACTGGAGGACCGCAAGGTCCTGCTTGAAAGTGCATATTATAATTCAGAGGATGCCAATACGCCAGCCTATATTCACGATATTTTTCAAAACGGACTTCCAGCCGATTTCCGCTTGGTTGGCGCGACCACGCGCTCCCCGGAAGAAGTTGCGCCCGCTCTTCGTTCACGCTGCATGGAGATCTTCTTCCGTCCGCTGCTCCCCGAGGAGATCGGTAAAATCGCGGAGGATGCCATTCAGAAGATAGGCCTTGGCGCAGCGCCGGAAGCGGTGGACGTCGTGAAGCAGTACTGCTCCAATGGACGCGAGGCCGTCAATATGATTCAACTCGCCGCAGGGCTTGCATTAACGGAAAAAAGAGACTCCATCCGCGCCTCGGATGTAGAGTGGGTAGCGAGCAGCAGTCAGCTGCAGCCCCGCCCGGACCGCAAGGTGCCGGAGAAGCCGCAGATCGGCGTTGTCAACGGGCTGGCCGTATACGGTCCGAATATGGGGGCGCTGCTCGAGATTGAAGTGTCAGCGGTGCCGGTCGAGAAGGGACAGGGCACCTACAATATTACCGGTGTCGTGGATGAAGAAGAGCTTGGCGGGGGATCGCGCAAGCTGCGGCGCAAGAGCATGGCCAAGGGATCGATTGAGAACGTCCTGACCGTGCTGGAAGCGATGGGCTTCTCGCCGAAGGATTATAATCTCCATATCAATTTCCCGGGGGGAACCCCGATTGACGGCCCGTCCGCCGGTATTGCGATGGCAACGGCGATCGTATCGGCGATTAAGGGAATTGAGGTCGATAATAAAATTGCGATGACCGGTGAGATGAGCATTCACGGCAAAGTGAAGCCGATCGGCGGGGTGATTGCCAAAGTGGAGGCAGCGTTCCAGGCCGGAGCAACCAGTGTCATCATCCCGAAGGATAACTGGCAATCGTTATTCCAGGATCTGAGCGGCGGCTTGCGGGTCATTCCGGTCGAAACGGTCGACGAGGTATTCCGCCAAGTATTCGGCGGCTCGCTGGCGGCGGACATCGTGGAGCTTCCGAACACCGACATCTATCCGGCCTCCTCGGCATCGCTTCTGCAGGCCACGCCACCGCGCAATGGCAAAATGACCGATGCCGGCGGCGTTTAAGTTTCCCGTTGTTGGTTTTTTATACGCAGATTTGATAAAATAGGAATAGTGTCAACATTGAGAGCCATTGGAGGTGCGAAAGCGATGGGACCAAGTAAAACCAAAGGTCGTCGTTTTCCTTTATTGCCTTTAAGAGGTCTTCTTGTCTACCCGAGTATGGTGCTTCATTTGGATGTAGGCCGGGAGAAATCCGTAAAGGCTTTAGAAAAGGCGATGGTTGAAGACAATTTGATTCTCCTGTGTTCTCAATCGGAAGTGAACATTGAAGAACCGACGCAAGAGGATATTTTTCGAATTGGAACCGTTGCGAATGTACGCCAGATGCTTAAGCTTCCAAACGGTACCATACGCGTGCTTGTGGAAGGTATGGAACGGGCGGAAATTATTCAATATACGGATCAAGCGGATTACTACGAGGTCATCGCGCGCGAGCTTCCGGAGGAAGAGAACAATGACCCTGAAGTATCCGCTTTGATGCGGACGGTGCTGTCACAGTTTGAGAATTATATCAATTTGTCCAAGAAAGTTACGCCCGAGACGCTTGCGGCCGTCTCCGATATCGATGAGCCGGGGCGTCTGGCGGATGTCATTACAAGCCACTTATCGTTAAAGATCAAGGATAAACAGGAGATCCTTGAGACGATCGACGTCCGCAAACGGCTGGAAAAGCTGCTGGATATTTTAAACAACGAGCGCGAAGTGCTGGAGCTGGAGCGAAAGATCAACCAGCGGGTTAAGAAGCAGATGGAGAAGACCCAGAAGGAATACTATCTGCGCGAGCAGATGAAGGCCATCCAGAAAGAGCTTGGCGATAAGGAAGGCCGTGCCGGGGAAGTCGAGGAGCTGCGCAGTCAGCTGCAAGAGCTTCAGCTTCCGGAACGCGTCCACGAGAAAGTCGAGAAGGAAATCGACCGCCTCGAGAAGATGCCGGCCAGTTCGGCAGAAGGCGGCGTAATCCGGAATTACGTCGATTGGCTGCTTGCCTTGCCGTGGACGAACAAGACCGAAGACGATCTCGACATCGCAAAAGCCGAGCAGGTCCTGGATGAGGATCACTACGGGCTGGAGAAGCCGAAAGAGCGCGTGCTGGAATATTTGGCCGTGCAGAAGCTCGTAAAGAAGATGAAGGGGCCGATTCTGTGCTTGGTCGGACCGCCGGGCGTCGGCAAAACGTCGCTGGCCCGTTCCATCGCCCGCTCCCTGGAGCGCAAATTCGTCCGCATTTCCCTCGGCGGCGTGCGGGATGAAGCCGAAATTAGGGGACATCGCCGGACTTATGTCGGGGCCATGCCCGGCCGAATCATTCAAGGCATGAAGACCGCAGGCTCTTTAAATCCGGTATTCTTGCTCGACGAAATCGATAAAATGGCTTCGGATTTCCGCGGCGACCCGTCTTCGGCGCTGCTGGAGGTGCTCGATCCGGAACAGAACAATACGTTCAGCGATCACTTTATCGAAATTCCGTTTGATTTATCCCAGGTCATGTTCGTGACGACAGCCAACGCTCTTCATAACATTCCAAGACCGCTGCTCGATCGGATGGAGGTTCTCTATATTCCGGGTTACACGGAAATCGAGAAGCTCCAGATTGCGAACCGCTATCTGCTGCCGAAGCAGAAGAGCGAGCACGGGCTTGAGCCCGAGCAGCTCCAGGTAGACGAAGGGGCGCTCCTGAAGGTGATCCGTGAATATACGCGGGAGTCCGGCGTCCGGAACCTGGAGCAGCAGGTGGCGGCTCTGTGCAGGAAGGCCGCGAAGCGGATTGTTACGAACGAATCCGATTCCATTGTGATCGGTGCGGACGATATTAAGGATTATCTCGGCATTCCGAAGTTCCGCTACGGTATGGCCGAGCTGGAGGACCAAGTCGGAACCGTAACCGGTCTTGCGTGGACCGAGGTTGGCGGCGAGACGCTGACCATTGAGGTTACCGTCGTTCCCGGAACCGGCAAGCTGACGCTAACGGGCAAGCTGGGAGATGTAATGAAGGAGTCGGCTCAGGCAGCTTTCAGCTTTACCCGTTCGAAGGCCGCAGAGCTCGGCATCGACCCGGATTTCCACGAGAAGCTGGATGTCCACATCCATATCCCCGAAGGAGCCATTCCGAAGGATGGTCCGTCTGCAGGCATCACGATTGCTACGGCCCTTATTTCATCCTTAACGAAGCGCCATGTTGCCCGTGACGTGGCGATGACCGGCGAGATAACACTCCGCGGACGCGTGCTGCCGATCGGAGGGCTTAAGGAGAAGTCCTTGGCCGCTCATAGGGCCGGCTACAAAAAAATATTGCTCCCGAAAGATAACGAGAGGGATTTGCGCGACATTCCGGACAGTGTCAAGAATGACGTCGAATTCGTTCCGGTATCCCACATGGACCAAGTTCTCGAGCATGCGCTCGTAGAGCAGGCGGGAGTGCATTAGAGAGGAACCTTTAAAAATCATGAAAGTAACAAAAGCCGAATTCGTCATCAGTGCGGTCGGTCCTGCTCAATATCCTGAAGACGCCTTGCCGGAAATTGCTCTGGCAGGGCGTTCCAATGTGGGCAAGTCCTCACTGATCAACCGTATGATATCGAGAAAGAACTTGGCCCGTACGAGCGCAACGCCAGGCAAGACGCAGCAGCTCAATTATTACCGGGTCAACGAGGATTTGTATTTGGTCGACTTTCCGGGGTACGGATACGCCAAGGTATCCAAAAGCCAGCGCGCGGCGTTCGGCGAGATGGTCGAGAAATATTTGCTCAGCCGGGATGAGCTGAAGCTCGTTCTGCTGGTGGTCGATATGCGCCACCCGCCTACAAAGGACGATGTCAGCATGTATGAGTGGCTGCAGCATTACGACCGACCGGTGTGCGTCGTCGCGACCAAAGCGGACAAAATCCCGAAGACGCGCAGACAGAAACACGTCAAGATTGTAAAGGAAACGCTTGGCTTTCAGCCTCATCATTCATTCGTCATGTTCTCTTCGGAGTTAGGGCTTGGTAAAGAGGAGCTATGGGAAATCATCGAATCACATATCGGATACCGTCAAGAAAACGGCGAAGGGGACAACGGCGATTTCCGGGATGCAGCCGTCGAAGAAGACGAATAAGCGTAATCGAGCGGATTTGCCTGATTTTTTGAGTAATAGAGGGAATCGGTGTATTCTTGACAGGAAAGTGAGCATGTTGAGGGAAATCTCAGTCTGATTCCGGCTAAAACCGTTTTTTTATGAAATATGATGAATAATCTCGTTCGGACGACAGGAAAGACCGCTGGGATGTACAGTATAATGGGAGTAAGTTAAAAGAATTGAGGGATTTTTATGGCTCAGCGGTTAGCCACAGAATATGTTAATGCCACAATGCAAATGACGGATGTTCAAATGGATCGATTTCTGCAAGGGACCCACGCTTTCCGGGTGAGCAGCCGAGTGAAAGTGATGGACGGCGGAGAGCATGAGTTCGTGCTTGAAGATGAAAGCGGGGAAGAAGTTCATTTGCCCTTTGAACGCAAGAATGGCCTGTACGTCTGTGAGCTGTCGTGCCGATTGGTAACTCCCCATCTGGCCGATGCCGTACGTAAGCTGTTTACGGCTTTTAAGGGGTCGGGGAAGGTAAATCGGATCTATCGCGGCTTTACAATGAGCTATGATTACCACGTCGGAACGGTTCACCGAATCACCCAGATGACCGGGAACGAGAGTATCGTCATATACGAGTACAAGAATACGGCCGGAGAGCTGCTGCGCCTGTTTAACAGCAAGGAAGCTGAGAAAGAGATCGAATCCATTCAGCGGAATATTAATCTTCTTCTGGACCAGCGGATTGCGGCAGGCAATGACATGTCTAAGATCCAATCGATCGATGAACAGCTCCGGAGCTACAATCAGCGGCTATTCGTTCTCGAAGCATAAGACTAGGTTAGGCTGCCCATAAATGGGCGGCTTTTTTATTTGCGGAAGGGGAGTAATCTTAGTCACAGCTTCGGAATTTGGCACATATATTGAGCTGTAAAATTATTTATTAGGTTATTTTTGAAAAAGGTGTTGCATTTCGCTGTCATAGATGTTATTTTTAATCTCGTTGAAAAGAATATAGGAACCAGGATTCACTCAGGACATGTAATGTTGCGAGAGATTATTCCCTCGGGAAGTGAATGACGTAGGTCCTAGCGGATGAAATTTTCAAACATTTTATTCCTAGGAAGGGGGAAACCGGAAGATGGAATACTCAACTTTCGGAAGACACGTTGCTGTTGATACTTGGGGAGTCGATTTTGAACTATTGAACAGTGCAGAATTTTTACAAGCTCAGATGGTCGAAGCCGCTGAAGCATGTGGAGCAACGGTATTGTCCGTCCAATCCAAGCAGTTCGAGCCACAAGGAGCTACGGTGCTTGTATTGCTGTCGGAAAGCCATCTCTCGATTCACACATACCCTGAGAGAGGTTTTGCTGCGATTGACTGTTACACCTGCGGGGAGACGGTAGATCCGCAATTGGCTATTGACTACCTGGTATCCGTACTGAAACCTGAAAAATGCTATGCTAAGAAACTCGTGCGCGGACTTGGAGAAATGAAGGTCGAGACGCCCGAGATGAAACTGGCCGAACTCGTTTAACAGGCCAACTACAAATTGTGTATACCTATAACCATGGAGTCCTCCATGGTTATTTATTTTGAGACGACCTTTTCAAGGAAAATCATACGTATATCTCCAGTGCTGAATATCCACAATAGTAAGGTGTCGGTAAACAGGAAATGAGGGGGAGTCCCCATGAACAGAATATAACGAAACATGGGGATTTCATAAACATTTCATAAAATAGACAAGGGGATTTGGCTGACTGTGATATAATGAACAAGGTCAGGGCAGACCGCTTGATCGCGGTCATACTATCGGAGAAATAGGCAGGTGAACATGCAATGCACATCGTCGTTGTTGGGTTGAATTATCGCACGGCGCCCGTGGAGGTCAGGGAACGCTTTACGTTTTCGGAAGCTGAATTGCCGGAGGCGCTGCGGGAGCTGAAATCAACCAAGAGCGTATTGGAGGGCGTCATTGTCGCTACCTGCAACCGTACTGAGATTTATGTTGTGGTAGATCGCCTTCATATGTGCGGCTACTTTATCCGCAGTTTTATGGAGCAGTGGTTCGGCATTAACCGTGAGGAATTTACACAGCATCTATATATATATGAAGATGAACAGGCCATTTCCCATCTGTTCAAGGTCACCTGCGGCCTGGATTCCATGGTGATCGGAGAGACGCAGATCCTGGGACAGGTTCGCAATGCCTTTTTAACATCCCAGCAGCATCATGCTACCGGAACCTGGTTCAATATGCTGTTCAAGCAGGCGGTAACGCTCGGAAAACGCGCCCACTCGGAAACCTCGATCGGCGAGAGCGCCGTGTCGGTCAGCTATGCGGCGGTAGAGCTTGGCAAACGGATTTTCGGCACGTTCAACGATAAGAAGGTTATGATTCTCGGCGCAGGCAAGATGAGCGAGCTTACCGTCAAGCATCTTTATGCCAACGGCGCCGCAGAGGTAATTGTGGCTAACCGGACGCTGGGCCGCGCCCAGGAGCTTGCGAGCAAGTTCAAGGGCACGCCCTGCACGATGGAAGAAGGCATGGGGCTTCTTTATGACGTAGACATCATTATCAGCTCGACGGGCTCGAATGAATACGTGCTGAATGCCGACCGGGTAAGGGAGAGCATGAAGAAGCGCCAGTCGCGGCCGCTGTTCATGATTGATATTGCCGTTCCGCGGGATATCGATCCGGCTGTCGGCGAGCTGTCGAATGTATTTTTGTATGACATTGATGATTTGGAAGGTATTGTTGAGACGAATATGGAAATGCGCCGCGTCGAGGCCGCTAAGATCGAGGTTATGATTCAGGCGGAGATGGACGCATTCCACACTTGGCTGAAGACGCTTGGCGTCAGACCGGCGATTCGCGCTCTGCAGGAGAAATCCAATACCATCCACGAAGAGACGCTTGAAAGCTTATTTAATAAGCTTCCGGAATTGGACGAACGTCAGCGCAAGGTTATTCGCCGATTGACGAAGAGCATCGTTAACCAAATGATGCATGACCCGATCAATCGGATTAAAGAAATGACCGGCGGTAAGCACGGCAATGAAGCGCTCGACTATTTCACTCAAATTTTCGCGCTGGAAAGCCTGATTCATGAAAAAGAGCAGGGGACCCGCAGCCACACCAAGGACAAAGCAGCAACCAAAGCTGAAGCGATATCGAGCGCTGCCGATCGGCAGGCAGAGGAGAAGCCCATAAAGGTATCTCTTGCCCCAGCCACCCTATGAGGCGGGTGAATTCATTCCATGCTGCTAAACCTTATTTATAATACCGGCATTTGTATCTATGCCCTGAGCCTTCTGTTTTTTATCTCGGATTGCGTATCGCGCAATTCGGTGGCGAAGCGGATAGGCACAGGGCTTCTTGGCATAACGGCGCTGCTTCAGCTTGGGGGAATCGGGATCAGAGCGATGGAGGGCGGGCATTTTCATCTCCCCGTGTTTACGTTGTTTGATTTCTTGCTCCTCCTTACGTTCTGCATCACGATAACATCGATGGCACTAACGTATTTAAAGCGATCCGAGTATGCGGTGCTGCTGATCAACCTTGTCGGCTTCTGCGTCATGCTGGTCAACCAGCTTTGGTTCAAAGCCGGAGGAGATAACGCCCTATACAGCTGGGAGACCGAGCATCGGCTCCTGCTGATTCACATCGCGCTGGCGAGCATAAGCTTTGCCGCACTGACGGTAGGGGCTGTTTTTGCCGCAATCTATATGTTTCTGCACCGAAAGCTTAAGCATAAACACTGGAATGATACGGTACGAAGATTGCCCAGTTTGGAGAAGCTGGACATTTACGCTTATAAAGCGTTGATGACGGGAACGGCGATTTTGGTGCTGTCCTTGATCGTGGCAATCATGTCGGTTGCCATGGCAGGGCGATGGCAGCTGCTCCTGGATATTAAGGTGCTGTCTACGCTCCTTGCGCTCAGCATGTATATTGTTTATTTCCTGAAACGCAGCCTGCTGAAACGCTCCGGCATGGAGGCCGCGGTTTGGGCGCTGATCGGGTACGGATTCATTATATTGAACTTTTATCTGAATACGTGGTCCGGATTTCACAGCTGGTCAGGAGTGTGACGGATGATGAATGATTCTAAGTATGTGCCCGTGATGCTGAAATGCGACGGGCGATTATGCTTGCTGGTCGGCGGCGGTGCCGTGGCTGAACGGAAGGCCGCGGCGCTTCTGGATGCCGGAGCAAGCGTACATATTGTAAGCCCCGAATTAAAGAGCGGCCTGCTTCGCAGGCTGGCAGATGAAGGAGCCGTGCAATGGACCAGCAGGGTCTATGAGCCGGGGGACCTGCAAGGAGCTTTCCTGGTTTACGCCGCAACGGACGATGATACGCTGAATAAAACGATCGCACTGGAGGCCGACCGGCTTGGAATATGGGTGAACGTGGCCAGCGACGGAGAGGCGGGCTCGTTCATCAGCCCGGCGGTCATGCGCCGGGGAAGATTGACCTTAGCGGTAGCTACGTCCGGGGCAGGGCCCGCTGCGGCCGTGCGAATTCGGCAGCAGCTCGAAGAGCAGTTCGGCCAGGAATACGAGGAATATCTCGATATATTATACAGCATGCGCTCGGCGATTAAGGCACAAGCGGCATCCGCTGAGGCGCGCAAACGGCTGTTGGACCGATTATACCGATTGGATATTCTCGGCGATATTCGCCGCGAAGGTTATGCGTCCTGGAATACGGATAAAATCAAGCTATGGATTGAGAACAATCAGGAGGAATGAATATGCGCACGATCGTGGTTGGCAGCAGGCAGAGTGCTCTTGCACTTACACAAACAGGACAAGTTATCGATGATTTGAAGCGGTTAGCGAAGGAACATGGATTAGAGTACGAGTTTACCGTCAAGAAAATCGTCACGAAAGGCGATCGCATTGTCGATGTCACCCTGTCCAAAGTTGGCGGGAAAGGACTGTTCGTAAAGGAAATCGAGCAAGCCATGCTGGACGGGGAAATCGATATGGCGGTGCACAGCATGAAGGATATGCCGTCCGTTCTTCCGGAAGGCCTGGTGTCCGGTGCCGTTCCTAAGCGGAAGGATCCCCGCGACTGCCTCATTTCCATGGAAGGCTCGACATTGGATGATCTTCCGCAAGGGGCGAAGGTGGGGACAAGCAGTCTGCGCCGCTCCAGCCAGCTGAAGGCGTACCGGCCGGATCTGAAGATTGACTGGATCCGCGGCAATATCGACTCCCGGATCCGGAAGCTGGAGAGCGGGGAATTCCAGGCTATTATTCTCGCAACGGCAGGTCTTCAGCGGATGGGCTGGGAGGATCGGATCACGTCCTATCTGCCAATCGATATCAGCTTGCCGGCCGTGGGACAAGGCGCGCTCGGAATCGAATGCCGCGAGAACGATGCGGAGCTTCTGCATCTGCTATCCCTCTACAACGATGAGGTGACAGCACGGACCGTATCGGCAGAACGCAGGTTCCTGAGCGAGCTGAACGGGGGCTGCCAAGTACCGATCGGAGCGTATGCTGTCATCAAGGAGGATTCGGGAGATTCCCGCGGAGCTCAAAACATTATACAATTAACAGGTATGGTAGGTTCCCCGGACGGCGAAATCATCCTTAAAGAAACCGCCGAGGGAACCGATCCTGAATCGCTCGGAATCGAAGTGGCCGAGAAGCTGAAGGCTAAGGGAGCAGAGAAGATTCTGGCACAAGTTAGGGGATGAGGGGATGGCAGGTAAGGTTTATCTCGTAGGAGCGGGTCCTGGCGACGCGCGCCTGATTACAATTAAAGGCAAGGAATGTATAGAGAAAGCCGATGCCATTGTATATGACCGGCTTGCGAGCCCAAGGCTGCTTAAGTGGGCAAAGCCGGGCGTCGAGAAGGTGTACGTCGGCAAGCTGCCCGACCGGCATACGATGAAGCAGGAGGAGATCAACCAGCTGCTCGTTGATTTGGCGCTGGAAGGCAAGGTGGTCGTTCGTTTGAAAGGCGGCGACCCGACCATATTCGGGAGGGTCGGGGAGGAAGCGGAGCTGCTTAGGCAAAACGGCATTTCATATGAGATCGTGCCGGGAATCACGTCGGCGATCAGCGTGCCGGCCTACGCGGGCATACCGGTCACCCATCGCGAGCATGCCTCTTCCTTGTCCATCGTGACCGGTCATGAGAGTCCGGAGAAGCTCGATCGAATGATTCAATGGGATAAAGTGACCAACGCAACCGGGACGTTGATCTTCATGATGGGAGTGGCAAAGATCGGCTACATCAGCCGTCAATTGATCAAGCATGGCCGGTCTCCGGCAACCCCCGTAGCTCTGGTAAGATGGGGAACCCGCGCCGAGCAGGATACGCTGACCGGCACGCTGGCCGACATTGAGGAGAAGGTCCAAGCGGCCGACTTCCAGCCGCCTGCCGTTATTGTCGTTGGGGATGTCGTCCTGCAGCGGGAGCGGCTGAAGTGGGCCGAGAAGCTGCCCTTATTCGGCAAGCGAATTCTCGTAACGAGAACCCGGAGCCAGGCCAGCTCGCTTGTATCGAAAATCGAGGACCTTGGCGGAGAACCCTATGAATTTCCCGTCATCGAAACGATCTCGCCGACATCGGATGAGGCTGTTGCCGGCCTGCGGTCCGCGCTGGACAAGCTTCCGATCTATGATTGGGTCTTCTTCACGAGCACCAACGGGGTGGAATTCTTCTTCCGTCATTTAAAAGAGTACGGGCGGGACATCCGCTCGCTAGCCGGTGCACGGATCGTTGCAGTCGGCCCGGCTACGGCCGAAGCGCTTCGCGATTACGGCATAGCGCCTGAGGTGCTGAAGGAGCGGTTTCAGGCTGAAGGCTTGATCGATGCCTATGGCCCCGAGCTTGCTGCCGGCCAGAACGTACTGCTTCCCCGAGGGAATCTGGGCCGTTCATGGCTGCCAGAGAAACTGACCGAAATGGGGCTGTCCGTTACGGAAGCAACCATGTACGAGAACGTATTGTGCGGGGAGGATGACGAGGAGCTGATGAAGCTGTTTGCCGAAGGCGGAATTCATGCCGTTACGTTTACGAGCTCCTCAACCGTTACGAACCTGCTGAAGGTGCTTGAGCGGATGGGGGCCGAGAACCCTGTTGAGCTGCTGAAAGGCTCAGCTATCGCTTGCATCGGTCCCCTCACGGCCCAAACCGCGGCCGAGGCCGGACTGGACGTTACGATGATGGCGGAGGAGGCAACCATCGACAGTCTGGTGGAGGCTCTCTGCAGCTGGAATCAGCAGGAAGACGATCCTCGCACGCGATAGGGCTATCATTCATTCGTTTAATTTCCATATATCGCTTGTAATCTCCTAAAATTGCGAGTTCAAAAAGTCGGGTTTTCAAAGACGACTTTTTGAACAACCTCTAAAAAAGAAAGGTTGTCACAGCTATGAGTTTTCCAATCGTACGCCACCGCCGGCTGCGTCAAAATGCCGGCATCCGCAGCATGGTCCGCGAGACCGTGCTGCATCCCGAGGATTTGGTGCAGCCGATCTTCGTTACCTACGGCAGCGGCGTGAAATCCGAAATTTCGTCGATGCCTGGCGTCTTTCATTTTTCGCTCGATACGTTGAAGGACGAAGTGGATGAGATCGTTCAGCTGGGCATTCCTGCTGTGCTGCTGTTCGGGATACCGGAGACGAAGGACAGTATCGGCACCTCGGGGTTTGCCGACGACGGAATCGTTCAGGAAGCAACCCGGCTTATTAAATCGTGGTACCCGGATCTTCTCGTCATTGCGGATACCTGCCTGTGCGAATTTACGGATCACGGGCACTGCGGCATGGTCCATACGTATGAGCGTGACGGCCATGTGTGCGGCGACGTCCTGAACGACGAATCCCTGGAGCTGCTCGTCCGTACCGCCGTATCCCAAGCCAAGGCGGGCGCGGATATTATCGCGCCGTCCAACATGATGGACGGTTTCGTACAGGCTATCCGTTCGGGTCTTGACGATGCCGGTTTCCAGAACGTGCCGATCATGTCGTATTCTGTTAAATATGCGTCGGCGTTCTACGGCCCGTTCCGGGAGGCGGCCGACTCCGCGCCGCAGTTCGGCGACCGGAAAACGTACCAGATGGACCCGGCGAACGTGAGGGAAGCGCTGCGCGAGGCGGAATCCGACGTGCTGGAAGGTGCGGACATGCTGATGGTGAAGCCGGCGATGGCCTATCTTGACGTTGTAAGATTGCTGCGAGATCAGTTCGACTTGCCGATCGTGGCTTATAATGTCAGCGGGGAATATTCGATGATCAAAGCCGCCGCCCAGCAAGGCTGGATCAGTGAGAAGGCGATCGTTATGGAGCTGCTGACCGGAATGAAACGCGCCGGCGCCGATATTATCATTACGTATTTCTCCAAGGATGCGGCACGCTGGATGCGCTAACCCGTAACGATACGATTATACAGTTAGGAGTTGCTAATATGAGCCAAGGTTTGAGAAAAGAAGAATTGTCGCGCTCTGCCTTTGAGGAAGCCAAGAAGTATATTCCCGGCGGTGTCAACAGCCCTGTCCGCGCGTTCAAGTCGGTGGGACTGACGCCGATCTATATCGAGCGCGGGGAAGGAAGCCGCGTTTATGATATCGATGGCAACAGCTTTATCGATTATGTCGGATCCTGGGGCCCGCTGATTATGGGACATGCGCATCCGGAAGTGGTCGAAGCTCTCCAAGAGACTGCGAAGAAAGGGACCAGCTTCGGTGCTCCGACGCTTCTGGAGACGGAGATGGCCAAGCTGGTCTGTGAGCGCGTGCCGTCCATCGAGGTGGTGCGCATGGTGAACTCCGGCACGGAAGCGACGATGAGCGCGATCCGTCTTGCCAGAGGCGTTACCGGCCGCAGTAAGATCATCAAATTCGAAGGCTCCTATCACGGTCATGCGGACAGCCTTCTTATCAAAGCCGGTTCAGGTATCGCCACGCTCGGCCTGCCTGACAGCCCGGGCGTTCCGGAAAGCGTAGCTTCCAATACCATTGCGGTGCCGTATAATGATTTGGAATCCGTTCAGCTTGCCTTTGAACGGTTCGGCGAAGAGATTGCCGCCGTCATTGTAGAGCCGGTTGCCGGCAATATGGGCGTCGTGCCGCCGCAGGAAGGTTTCCTTGCGGGCCTCCGCAAGGTGACGGCCGATTATGGCAGCCTGCTTATTTTCGACGAAGTCATGACCGGATTCCGTGTCGGCCTGAACTGTGCGCAGGGTCGTTATGGCGTTACGCCGGATTTGACCTGCCTCGGCAAAGTGATCGGCGGCGGCCTGCCGGTTGGCGCTTATGGCGGCAAGCGGGAGCTGATGGAGCAAATTGCACCGGCGGGTCCGATCTATCAGGCGGGAACGCTCAGTGGAAATCCGCTGGCGATGGCGGCAGGCTATACGACACTGAAGCTGCTCACGCCTGCGGTCTATGATCAGCTGGAGGAGCGCGGTGCACGCCTGCAGGCCGGCTTTGAACGGAATGCAAAGGAATTCGGCATTCCGCTCACGATTAACCGGATCAGCTCCATGGTCTGCCCGTTCTTTACCGATGTGCCGGTCGTTAACTTCGACACCGCCAAAACAAGCGATTTGGCGCGGTTCAACCGTTATTTTGCCGCGATGGTGCAGGAGGGCGTCAGCGTGCCGCCGTCCCAGTTCGAGGGCATGTTCATATCCGCGGCGCACACGACGGAGGATATCGACGCAACGATCGAGGCGAACTATAACGCCTTCAAGAGCTTATGAGCTATCAGGGAAGCTGGGTCCGGCGGGGCGAATGGCTTGAAATGACGCCGGGCAAAGCACTGACCGGACAAGCGGACCGGGAGGAAGCCGCCGGCCGGTGGCTGCTGGATACCGTGGGGATGCCCGAGAAGCTATATCGCAAGCTCCGTCAGGAACAGGGAATACGATGGAGAGGGGACCGGCTGTCGCTGGTCCTTTTTCCTTACCGGGAATATGGGATCGAGCCGAGGTGGCATGAGCTTGACGTGCTGTACGAGGATGAATTTTGCCTCGTCGTGAACAAGCCTGCGGGGATGTCCGTTCATCCCGCAGACCCTGCCAGCCGGGAGATCACGCTCAATCACGCGGTTGCGGCTTATTATGAAACGGCTGGAATCCGCGCGGCCGTCCGGCATATCCACAGGCTGGATAAGGATACGACGGGGCCGGTTTTGTACGCCAAGAATGAATACGCCCAGCTCAAGCTGGATGAAGCGATGCGGAAGAAGGAGATCGTCCGCATCTATGCCGCCATCGTTCAAGGCCGGGTAGGGGATGACTTGAAAACCATCGACCTGCCGATCGGGAAGGATCGCCATCATTCGGGCCGCCGCCGGGTTTCGCTGACCGGACAGCCGGCCATTACCCATATTATTTCATCGGAGATCTACCCGAGCACGAGCTTGCTGCATGTAAGCCTTGAAACCGGGCGGACGCATCAAATCCGGGTTCACTTGAGCCATATGGGGCATCCGCTGCTCGGGGATACGATGTACGGGGGCCGCGCCATCCGCCTTGGCAGACAGGCGCTTCACGGGGAAAGACTGCATTTTTCCCATCCCTTCACCGGCGAAGAGCTGGAGATCCATGCGCCGTGGCCGGAGGATTTAACAGCGCTTCGGAGACAATTCGCGCACGAGTGAATCGAGCATGAAGGCATGTATACAAAGCTGTTGCTCTAGCGGCCAAGCAGACCTGTCGACAACCCTTGAGGGCGCTGCCGATAAGGCTGCCTGCCGGTCGGATCCAGCACCAGGATTCAGCCCCAATCCGTAAAAAAGTCATGCACTCCTTTTTCCCGCATATAAATAAGTTGAGTGGCAAAAAAATGGCTCATGCCGTGAACGACAGATCACGGATAGTATATGCCGAAAGGAGGACATTCCCGTGTTTGACCAGTCCTACGGATTGCGGTTTGATATTTATGAGCGTATTAATTTGGCGGAAGAGCTGCCGGGAATCGAAGAATTAGAGGAAGCGGAACTGATCCCGCATATTCAAGTCATCAGTCAGCAGGATCAGGCTACGCTCCGGGGGCATCTGCTTCTGGCGGGCGTGTATAAAGGCGATACCGAGACCGGAGAATCGGAGCCGCTGGAGCACTGGATTCCGGTCGAAATCACCGTCCCGATGAACCGGGTATCGTCGCTGGATGACATTGCAGTCGAGATCGAAAACTTCGATATTGATCTGTTATCGAGGCGTAGTCTTAACATCACCGGCGTTCTGTCGCTCAGAGGCATTCAGGCAGCGGCCCCGGGAGTCCGGGATCAGGCTTGGGCGAATGAGGAATTCACGGTGGTACATGCTCCCGAGCCGTCCGGCACGCAAACGGCTGGAGAACCGGCGGCAGAGGCGGGGTACGAGCCGTTCCAAGCCAATGAGGAGCCTTCCGGGAGCAATGATGCTGCTGCCTCGCATCCAAGCGAAACAGCGCCTTTTGTCAACTTCCGGGCCAGCATCCAGGAGCAGGAGGAGCGGACGCAGCAGTATTTGGCATCATGGGCCCAGTACGAGAATCAAATCCGCCGCGAAGAAGAGCCGGCTTCGGACACCCGCATGGCGGCAGCAGCTGATGATGCCGATGCGCGTGATACGGTAGAATACGCCTTACATAATGATCCGGAGCCTGCCGCCCAGGAAGCGGAGCCTTCGGTTCCAAGTGTATGGCAATTTGAACGCAAGGCGGAGCCAGAGCCTGCTCCTGAACCGCAAGCAGAGGAAGTGGCATCGGCGTTTCCGGGCGTAGTCGACCGCAAGGGGGACGGCGTGGAGGCTGTGCCGGACCTGCAAGCTGTTGATGCAGGGGTTCAGGAAACGTACGAAGCGCCGGAGCCTGCTGACAGCGCGGCAGAGGAGGCGGAAGTTGTCCTGAAGGCCGAGGAGCCGTCCGATCCGGGCAAGCCGGAGCTGAAGGTCGCATTTTCGACGAAGGGCAGCGATGCTGCAGCTTCTTCAGGCGTAGGATTTTCTTCACTGCTGCATTCCAGCCGGCTTGTGCAGGACCAGGAGATTGCCGCCCTGGATGAGGAAGAGAAGGCCGAGGAATTGGCGGAGCCCGCCTCAACCGAGGATGTCGAATGGAAGAGCTTGTTCCTGGGCAACCGTAGGGAGGAAACGCCGTTCCGGAAGGTGCGGATGTGCATCGTTCAGCGGGAAGAGACGCTGGATATTATTGCGGAGAGGTATCAGCTTTCGCCGCGCGAGCTCTTGCTGTACAATCGGATGTCCGAGCAGAATGTGGAGGAAGGGCAAGTCCTTTACATTCCTCAGTAAATCTGCAAAAACCCGATCGCAGGACAAAGCCTGCGCTGCATCAGAGCGTTCCCTTGCATGGCATTTGCAAGGGAACGCTCTTTTTTTATTTCGGCCATTTCCGAGCGCAAGCAGGTATGGAGCAGCAAAATGCCGGAAATACTCGATATATTGACTATATTGCACAACCGCGTTATATTTGAATAGAATATGTACAGGTATTTCTAAAGTGAACAACGTTGAACGGGAAGAGTAGGAAGATATGGCCTTCAGAGAGCGGAATTGCTGTAATAGGCGCTGTGAAATTCCGCAGGAACCAGCTTGCCCAATGTCGCCCGGGAGTTGCGTGCTTGAACCGGAGCATCCATGATGCTAAGCCGGTCAGAGCCCGCCGGCTGCAGCCGTTATCTGCGTAAAGTGTCGCGCTTCAAGCTCTTCAATGATACAGCACGGTAAGGAACGGAGTTCCTGACGGCTGCTAAGCGCGAAACAAAGGTGGTACCGCGAGAGAACAGTCTTTCGTCCTTTGAGGACGAAGGGCTTTTTTTGTTTTCACGCCGCCGATGTGATATTAACGCCCTGCTTGGGCGGCTAAAACATTTTGGGATGGCAAAACTGATTAACAGTGACGGAGGTACGAAAATATGGAAGAAAAGCAAACGCAATCTCAGACGCAAATGCCGACGACGTATGACCCGAAGGCTGCGGAGCAAAAATGGTACCCTTATTGGAAGGAAGGCGGCTATTTCGAAGCGGGCAAGCGTCCGGACGCGAAGCCCTATACGATCGTAATCCCGCCTCCGAACGTGACGGGAATGCTTCATATCGGCCATGCTCTTGATTTCACGCTGCAAGATATCCTGATCCGCTTCAAACGCATGCAGGGCTACGATGCGTTGTGGCTCCCCGGCTCCGACCATGCGGGAATTGCTACGCAGGCAAAGGTAGAGCAGAAGCTCCGTGAGGAAGGCGTTACCCGCTACGATCTCGGCCGCGAGAAATTCCTCGAGAAGGTATGGGAGTGGAAGGAGCTGTACGCCGGCACCATTCGCGATCAATGGTCGAAGATCGGTCTGTCCCTCGATTACTCCAGGGAACGCTTTACGATGGACGAAGGGCTGTCGGACGCGGTTCGCCAGGTGTTCGTCAAGCTTTATGAAAAAGGGCTGATTTACCGCGGCAAGCGGATCATCAATTGGGACCCGGCTGCCCGGACCGCTCTGTCCGATATTGAAGTAGAATATAAAGAAGTGAACGGGCATCTGTATCATCTGGAATATCCGCTCAAAGACGGCAGCGGCTCCATCACGGTCGCGACGACCCGTCCGGAGACGATGCTCGGCGATACGGCTGTCGCCGTTCATCCGGAGGATGAGCGCTATAAGGATATGATTGGCAAAACTTTGGTTCTGCCGATCGTGGGGCGTGAAATTCCGGTCATTGCCGATGAGTATGTGGAGAAGGAATTCGGCAGCGGCGCCGTGAAAATTACGCCGGCGCATGATCCGAACGATTTTGAGATGGGACTGCGGCATAATTTGCCTCAAATTACGGTGATGGACGAGTCGGGAACGATGAACGAGTTTGCCGGCCGGTATGAAGGTCTGGACCGCAGTGAATGCCGTAAGCAAATCGTCAATGATCTCAAGGAGTCCGGCGTTCTTATCCGGATCGAAGACCATGTTCACCAGGTTGGACACAGCGAGCGAAGCGGTGCGGTGGTAGAGCCTTATTTGTCAACGCAATGGTTTGTTAAAATGCAGCCGCTTGCCGAAGCGGCAATCGAGGCACAGAAGTCCGGCAATGGGGTAAACTTCGTTCCTGAACGGTTCGAGCGCACCTATCTGCACTGGATGGAGAACGTCCGCGACTGGTGCATTTCCCGGCAATTGTGGTGGGGGCATCGGATTCCGGCCTGGTATTCCGAATCCACCGGCGAAGTCGTTGTCGCAATGAACGAGGAAGAAGCGCGCGCGAAGCTCGGCAAGGATGATCTGAGACAGGATGAGGACGTGCTGGATACGTGGTTCAGCTCGGCATTATGGCCGTTCTCGACGATGGGCTGGCCGAACGAGGACAGCGAGGACCTGAAGCGCTACTATCCGACCAGCGTACTCGTAACCGGATATGACATCATTCCGTTCTGGGTATCGCGGATGATTTTCCAAGGGCTTGAATTTACGGGGCAAATGCCGTTTAAGGATACGTTGATCCACGGCTTGGTTCGTGACAGCGAAGGCCGCAAAATGTCGAAATCGCTGGGCAACGGCATCGATCCGCTTGAGGTCATCGAGAAGTACGGCGCAGATGCGATGCGTTACATGATTTCGACAGGCAGCACACCGGGGCAGGATCTGCGGTTCCGCTGGGAGCGCGTCGAGCAGGCACGGAACTTCGCCAACAAAATTTGGAACGCATCCCGCTTTGCGCTCATGAATCTGGAGGGCTTCACCGCCGCCGATATTGATATTTCCGGGGAGCTCGGCACCGCCGATCGCTGGATTCTGCATCGACTCAACGAAACTTCCCGCGATATTACGCGTCTAATTGATGCCTACGAATTTGGCGAAACCGGTCGACTGCTCTACAATTTCATCTGGGATGATCTGTGCGATTGGTATATTGAATTTGCGAAGCTGTCCCTCTATGGCGAGGATCAGGCAGCCAAGAAAAAGACGCAATCGGTGCTTGCTTACGTGCTGGATCGCACGATGCGCCTGATTCATCCGTTCATGCCGTTCATCTCGGAGGAAATCTGGCAGCATCTGCCGCATGAGGGCGAGACCGTGATGCTGGCTTCCTGGCCGGTCTATGATCCGGCGTTCGAGAATCCGGAGTCGGTTGCGGAAATGAACCTGCTGATGGATGTCATTCGTGCGGTCCGCAACATCCGGGCCGAAGTGAATGTGCCGATGAGCAAAAAGGTCGAGCTCCTGCTCAAGCCGGTGAACGAGCAGATCGCGGGCATTATCGACCGCAACGCCGATTATATCCGCCGATTCTGCAATACGTCGGAATACCAGTCCTCGCTCGGGCTGGCAACGCCGGAGAAGGCCATGACTGCGGTTGTTACCGGTGTTGAATTATTCCTGCCGCTGGCGGGATTGATCGATATTGCGCAGGAGATCGCCCGTCTGGAGAAGGAGATTCAGCATCTGAACAGCGAGGTCGAACGGGTGGAGAAGAAGCTGAACAACCCCGGCTTCGTATCCAAGGCGCCTGAAAAAGTCATTGAAGAAGAACGCGCGAAGCTGGCAGATTATTCGGATAAACGCAGCAAGGTCATCGCGCGTATTGAAGAATTGAGAGGCTAAACAGCTTATGAATCTGGACCAGAAGGTGAAATCGATGGGGGATCATTCGGGAGCTGCCGTTGCAGCTCCATTCCAAACGTATGAGGAAGCGGTAGATTGGATCAACGGGTTAGTGGCATTCGGGATTCGTCCGGGCATGGAACGGATCCAGCAGCTGATGCAGCGGCTTGGCCATCCCGAGCGCCGCTTGAAATTTATCCATGTGGCCGGGACGAACGGCAAGGGGTCGACCTGTGCGTTTCTGACGAAGACGCTGCTCCAAGGCGGATTCTCCGTCGGAACGTATACGTCCCCTTATATCACGAAGTTTACAAACCGGTTCCAATATAACGGCGAAGACATTCCCGAGGAGACGCTGCTTGCGCTTGCTAACCGCTTGCAGCCGCTCGTTGAGGAAATCGCGCAATCAGGCCTTGGTTCACCGACCATGTTCGAGGTGTCTACGGCACTGGCCATCCTGTATTACGCCGAGGTGAGCTATCCCGACGTCGTGGTATGGGAGACCGGGCTGGGTGGCCGCCTCGATGTGACCAACATCGTGCATCCGATCGTATCGGTGATCACGAATATCGGGATGGATCACACCGACGTTCTGGGGGACACCATTGAGGAGATCGCAAGGGAAAAGGCCGGCATTATTAAGCCCGGCGTGCCGGTGGTAAGCACCGTCACGCAGCCGGAGGCCATAGCGATTCTGAAGGAGACGGTGGAGCGGAACCGGACGACGCTGTATCTGGCCGGTGAGCAATTCACCTATGAACGCCTTCGCAGCGATGAAGAAGGCCAGACTTTCCATTTCCAAGGACCGTTCCGGAGCATGGATATCAATATATCCATGCAGGGAGAGCATCAATGCGCGAATGCCGCGCTGTCGATGATGACTTTGGAAGTCCTTCGCCAGTACATGGCTTTTATCGTGGAGGATGATGATCTGCGCCAAGGCTTTAAGGAGACATTCTGGGCGGGAAGACTGGAGCTTGTGCAGAGCTCGCCGCGGATCGTTCTCGACGGGGCGCATAATCCGGAAGGGGCGGAGGCGCTGGCCAAAAGCCTGCCGCAGATCTATAAATACCGGAAGCTGAACTTGATGATGGGAATGCTGGCGAATAAGCATCATGATTCGTATTTGCAGCATATACTGCCAATAGTGGATACGCTTATCCTGACCGAACCGGATTTCCGGAAGAAATTGGACGCCAAGGCGTTAGGGGACATCGTAGAGCAGGTGAGGGAGCAATATGCGAAACGTACACTGCAAATCATCATAGAACCAAATTGGAAAAACGCACTTGAAGAGTTGAAGTCACGGACGGAAGCGGAGGATCTTGGGGTGGTGTCGGGCACGTTGTACCTGATTGCCGACGTGCGTTCCAGCCTCCTGGGCCTTTCCGATTCTGAAAAAGGTTGGTGATATCTGTTGAATACATCAGAACATGTTCATTTCATCGGAATTGGCGGCTATGGGATGAGCGCCATTGCACGAGTTATGCTGGAGATGGGTTATAAAGTCACGGGTTCTGACGTGGCATCTCAGGAATTGACAGAAAAGCTGGCGGCCAAAGGCGCCAAAATATATATCGGACATACGGCGGAGCAGGTGAAGGGAGCAGATCTCGTCGTCTACTCGACCGCATTGTCCAAGGATAATGTGGAGCGAGTCGAGGCGGAGAAGCTCAATATTCCTGTTCTTCACCGCGCCCAGATGCTGGCCCGCCTGCTGAATGAACGCAAGGGTGTGGCCGTTGCGGGGGCGCACGGCAAAACGACCACTTCATCGATGATCGCCCTCGTCATGGAAGAGTGCGGAGCGGATCCGACATTCATCATCGGCGGCGAAATCATGAACGTCGGCACGAATGCCAAAGCCGGCGAAGGCGAGCATGTCGTAGCGGAAGCGGACGAGAGCGACGGCTCATTCCTGCAATATCATCCATGGCTTGGCGTCGTGCTCAACATCGAAGCCGATCATCTTGAAAACTACGATGGCGACTTCAATCGTCTGAAAGCGGCCTATGTGCAGTTCCTCAGCCAGATCAAAGAGGACGGCACGGCGGTCGTATGTGCGGACGACGCGAATATCCAGGCCATTCTACCGGAGCTGCGCTGCAACGTGACGACGTACGGCATTCATTCGGATGCCGATTATACGGCGACCCAGCTTGTGCTGGGCGATCGTCATGTCAGCTTCAAGATGCTTCACCGTGGACAGGAGCTGGGAACGGTCGAATTGTCCGTGCCCGGCAAGCATAATGTTTATAATGCGATGGCAACGGTTATCAGCTGCCTGAAAGCCGGCATTTCATTCGAAGCGATCGCAAGAGCGATCGTGAAGTTCAACGGGGCGAAGCGCCGGTTCCAGGTGCTCGGGGAATCGAACGGCATCCTGGTGATCGACGATTACGCGCACCATCCGACGGAGATTGAAGCGACCATCAGCGCCGCCAAAGCGACGGGCAAGCGAATTATTGCCGTCTTCCAGCCGCAGCGGTATTCAAGAACCTTCTTCCTCCTGGATGCGTTCAGCCGAGCCTTCGGTGACGCGGATGAGGTGATCATTACGGACATTTATTCCCCGGCCGGCGAGAAGCAAATCGAGGGCATCAGCTCGGCAAAGCTGGTCGAATTGATCGTGCAGAACAGCAATCCGGGCGCGCGCTATTTGCCGACGAAGGAAGATGTCCTGAGCGACTTGAAGGACCGGGTCAAGGACGGAGACCTTGTCCTCACGATGGGGGCCGGCGACATCTGGAAGGTTGGAGCGGCACTCGCGGAATCCATAAAAGGCAAGTAAGATTACGATTACACCATGCCGTCAGGCGCGAGCTTATGCACTTCAGAGCATAGCTCACCGGATCCTGACGCGTCAGGGCCCGTTTTCCTTTGTTCGGACACGAACACGGTGAAACGGGCCCTTATTTGTTCTTTTCTCCGCCGCACATAACTTGCCAAGCCCTATCATATAGCTAGGTATAGAGAGGACAAGTGAGGTGTGTGAATATGAACAAAGCGCGGATGACCATCCGTTTTGACCATGACCCTCCCAAACCGAATCATCGGAACGGCAGGGGCATGCAGGAAGAGCCCGGCACGAATGAACTGGGGGTTTCAAACTGGAATACGCCCAGCGATTGGGATTTCGAGAGGCTGGGGATGGAGGATGATGGAGCACCCGGAAGCTGGAATTCAAACGGCTTCATCGACCATTCGGCTTCATCGGCCGATCCCAAACCAGAGCATCTGCGCGTTGTTCATCCCGAGGCAAAGACGGATCAGCCGGATGCGTTGGATGATCGGAGGCTGCGCAGCAGCCGGGACTCCTCGCGAAGAGGACGGCTGGCCGAGGAGAGAAGACGGCTTCAGGCTGCCAATGAGCAGTTGGCGGGCAATGGCAATCCGGAGCACCCGGATCCATATCAGGATCTTCCTGAGGTATGGGATGGCGGCGCGATTGACTCCCACTCCCGTACGGGAAAATTCTCAGCAGTACCTCCGCAGCAAGATCCATGGGAAAGCGGACAACAGGACGGGGTTTTCTATGAGGGAACACAGGGAGATGATTACAGCTATTACCGGACGAAGCGGCCGACGTCCTTCTGGAAGATGGCGGCTGCGGTCAGTGCAGCGGTCATCACCGGGTTAATGTTCGGGTACATGGTTCTGACGATGTTTAACGGCGGCGCCGGCAGCAATAACAATGGGGATATATCGGCGCCAGGGACGGGCAGTGAGACGGTGATTGAAAACGAAGCGGGAACGGGAACGGGTGAAAGCACGGAGACACCGGCACCTTCCGGACAACAGCCTGCCACGGCCGTGCAAATTCCGGGATCGACCTTCTATATGCTGCAGTACGGTGTTTTCAGCACGCCCGAGCGCGTGGAGCAGGCGAAGAGCGAGCTGCTGGCGGCAGGAATCGCGGCCGGAGGGGATCCGAATGAGGAAAATCGGGTCTATGCGGGCATATCGCCGGATCGGGAACAGGCCAAGCTGCTGAGCAATCAGCTCAAGGCCGAAGGGGTCGAGCTGTACGTGCGGGAAATTTCCTTGCCGCAGGCCGAGCCCCGGGTGTATTCCGGTGAAGCGAAGACGCTTACGGACTATTTTACGGTCAGCGGCCAGCTGGTCTCCGAGCTGAGTGCGCTGTCTGCTTCTCTATTGGGCCAACAGGAGGGGGGAGGGCCGGCAGCTGCGGAAGCGATGAAGAGCGTGACAAACCTCCATCAGCAGTGGATCCAATCGGTCAAGCAGCTGTCTGAAGGACTGGGACCGGAGTCTCTGGCCGTGCTCCCAATGATGGAACAATCCATGAATGGATCGGTTATGGCGCTCTCCGAATATATCAAAAATCAATCCAAGGGGCATTTGTGGGAGATTCAAACAGGCATGATGAACTATATCATGGGCCAGAAGAAGCTCCTGGACGGCCTATAATTTCAAATCATCGTAAAATC
This sequence comes from Paenibacillus lactis, assembly GCF_017873605.1. Lineage (GTDB taxonomy): Bacteria > Bacillota > Bacilli > Paenibacillales > Paenibacillaceae > Paenibacillus_AQ > Paenibacillus_AQ lactis. The sequence goes on along the minus strand of NZ_JAGGKI010000010.1, from coordinate 24,900 downwards.
CGGCAAGGAATTGGAAATAGTTCCCCCTGCCGGATTTCTGTTTGTATTGCTTATCGATTCACCGTATAATAATTAGGGTGTCAAAAAATGGCGAGGGAAGAGGATGCATGAAGAAAAATAAAGGAATGCTCATCTTATTTTTGCTGTTAGGGTGGCTTGCCGGCACATGGATCGCGAAGGCGCTTGAGCCGGTTAAGGCGGTGTCGTTTCTAACGGCGTCTACGCCCATCAAGTGGTCCCCTTCAGCCGACCTTGACATCATCATTTACGACATTAACCTTGAACTTCATTTCAGCCTGCTTAGTCTGCTGGGCATCATTGCAGCGATCTGGCTATACCGCAGGCTCTAAGACATGACAAAGGAGACTATCCCCCTTGAAAGAGAAGAGAAATCGCCGTATAATACTGGCTTCGACCTCTCCTCGGCGTCAGGAGCTGATCGCCTCCCTTCGAATTCCATTCGAAATCGTGCCGAGTGAAGCGGATGAGGATACGCCTGCAGAATGGTCTCCGGACCGGATTGTAGAATCGCTGGCTCTCCGTAAGGCGGAGGCGGTTCGCCGCAAGCTGAATACGGACCAGGGCGGCGGGATTATCGTCGGAAGCGACACGGTTGTTGTACTGGAGGATCTCGTGCTGGGGAAACCGGTGGATCATGACGATGCGGTGCGAATGCTGACCATGCTTCAGGGACGCGCTCACCGGGTATTTACGGGAGTTGCATGCATCGATCTGGCATCGGGCGCGATCAAGGTGTCTCACCGCGAAACCAAAGTGAGCATGAAACGCTTGAGTCCGGATGCGGTTGAAGCTTATGTAAGGAGCGGCGAACCGATGGACAAGGCCGGTGCGTATGCGATTCAGGGCCTTGGAGCAACGCTTATCGAAGGTATTGAGGGCGACTATTTTAATGTCGTCGGCCTTCCGCTTTCTCTGCTGTCGGACATGCTGTCTGAGATGGGGATGGATGTACTAACCGAATCGTAGATATAAAGGCTGATCGGTTCGCTGTCCTTGGGAGCACCCGGGGCAAGCTGAAACCGATTGATTTTATTCTTAGAAAGTAGGGGAATCTATGGAGTCGCCAACATTATTGCTGCGCGACATCCCCCATGACGAACGACCAAGAGAACGCATGATGCATTATGGGGCGAGCGCACTGAGCCATGCGGAATTGCTGGCGATATTGCTTCGAACAGGAACCCGCCAGGAATCTGCCGTACATATAGCGCAGCGGCTGCTTAAGGAAGCCGGAGGAATCCGGCAGCTCGTGGACCTCAGCATCGAAGAACTTACGCAAATTAAAGGAATTGGAACCGCCAAGGCCGTTCAGCTGAAGGCTGGCATAGAGCTTGGACGGCGATTGGCGGCATCCAGGCATGTGGAGCCTGTCATTATACGCAATCCGCATGATGCAGCGGAGCTGCTCAGTGAACAGATGCGATATTTGCAGAAAGAGCATTTTGTCTGCTTGTTTTTAAATACGAAGAATCACGTCATTGCCCAGGAAACGTTATCGATGGGGAGCCTCAACGCTTCCATCGTTCATCCCCGCGAGGTGTTCAGAGCGGCTATCAAATGCAGCAGTGCGTCGCTGGTATGCGCGCACAACCATCCAAGCGGAGATCCGACGCCCAGCCCGGAAGACATTTCCCTTACCTCCCGTCTGGTGGAGGCGGGACAGATTGTCGGGATCGACGTGCTGGATCATCTGATTATCGGGGACGGATCGTTCGTAAGTTTGAAGGAACGGGGCTTGATGTAATATAATAGTTCAGATTGAGGAAGAAAGGGAGATACATCATGTTGGGTGGTTTTACAAAAGATTTGGGAATCGATTTGGGGACGGCGAATACGCTGGTCTATGTCCGCGGTAAAGGAATTGTCGTGAGGGAGCCGTCTGTGGTTGCACTGCGTACGGATACAAAGACGATTGAGGCGGTCGGCGAGTCCGCAAAGAAAATGATCGGACGTACGCCGGGCAACATCCGTGCCATCCGTCCGATGAAGGACGGCGTCATTGCAGATTTTGATACGACGGCAACGATGATTAAGTATTTTATTCGCCAAGCGCAGAAGCAGCGCTCCGTTTTCCCGCGCCATCCGAATGTGATGGTCTGTGTTCCTTCGGGCATTACGGCGGTTGAACAGCGTGCGGTAGAGGATGCAACCAAGCAAGCCGGCGCACGCGAGGCGTATATCATTGAGGAGCCGTTCGCGGCCGCGATCGGCGCGGACCTGCCTGTATGGGAGCCGACCGGCAGCATGGTAGTCGATATCGGAGGCGGCACCACCGAGGTTGCGGTTATCTCGCTCGGCGGCATCGTAACGAGCCGTTCGGTTCGCGTTGCCGGCGATGAGATGGATGATTCTATTATTTCCTATATCAAACGACAATATAATCTGATGATCGGTGAGCGCACCGCCGAGCTGTTGAAGATGGAAGTCGGCTCCGCCATGCCGCTTGAAACGGTGGAAACGATGGAAATCCGCGGGCGCGACCTCGTAACCGGTCTGCCGAAGACCATTACGATTACGTCCGATGAGATTAGCGAAGCGCTGGCTGACACGATCAACGCCATCGTGGATGCGGTGAAGGTTACGCTGGAGAAATGTCCTCCGGAGCTTGCTGCGGATATTATGGACCGCGGTATCGTCCTGACCGGCGGCGGCGCGCTGCTGCGCAACCTGGACAAGCTGCTTGCCGAAGAGACCGGCATGCCGGTGATCGTTGCCGAGAATCCGCTGGACTGCGTGGCGATCGGTACGGGCAAGGCGCTCGAAAACATCCACCTGTTCAAATCCCGGAGCAGCTCTGCCGTCCGTTCCAAACGGTAGACCCAAGATGCGTGTAAACCCCTAATGTTGGGAGAGAAAAACAGTAAGGTTAGAGGGTGTTGCAACTGTTTAAGCTGCTAGGCAACAAGCGCTTGTTCATCATGCTTATCGGGCTCGTGGCGTTTATCGCGATCATGGGATTTACGCTCGGTCCGAGAGCTTCTTTATCTTGGCCTGAGAAATTCGTTAAAGATACGGTCGGTTTTGTGCAAAGCGTATTTTACAAGCCCGCTGCCTATATAGCGGGTTTCTTTGAAGACGTGCGGAATATGAAGGCGGTCTATGAGGAGAATGAAGAGCTTCGTAGGGCGGTTGCGCAGTATTCGCGAGAGAGTGCGAATTACAATACGATAAAAGCGAAGTACGAGAGGCTTCGGGATAATCTCCGATTTACGCAAAACCAGAAAAACCGGGATAAATATGATTACCGTACGGCAGAGGTGATCGCTGTCAATTCGGATCCGAACAACCGGACGCTTGTCGTCAATTTGGGCGAGCGCGACGGCATCCGGCCGAACATGTCGGTCACTACGGTTGACGGCATGGTGGGCATCGTAAGCAACGTGAGCAATTTCACCTCCACGGTGAAGCTGCTGACAACGATGGATGCCCAGGACCCGAATCCGCAGCCGATCTCGGTTACGGCGATCGGCAAGGAGGACAAAACCTTCGGCATCGTAGAAACTTACGACGAGAAGACCAACACGCTGCTCATGACACGGGTTGCGGAGGATGATCCGATTGCGGAAGGAGACAAGATTATTTCGTCCGGCGCGGGCGGCGTCATTCCGCCGGGCCTGATCATTGGAACCGTAGATAGCGTCCAGATCAGCCAATTCGGGCAGAGCAGAACCGCAACGATTACGCCTGCCGCCAAATTCGAGGACTGGAGATATGTCATTATCGTGGTTACCCCAGAGGAGCCGAAATGATGGCGCGCAAGCAGATTCTCATTCTCCTGTTGTTCGTTTTGTTCATCCTGCAAGGCACGGTGTTCTTCTGGTTAACGCCGAGCTCGCTGCAGCTGCAGATCTATCCTAATTTTGTTCTGGTCGCCATATTTTTCGTCTCGATCTATTATCACCGCCATACCGGCCTTGTGCTCGGACTTATATTCGGTATGCTTCATGACATCGTATACTACGGCGAAATGATCGGCACTTATTCTTTTGCTATGGGCATATCCGCATATTTGCTGGGACTTGTGTTCAAGGCGCCGCGTGCTCCGCTGCCGATGATGATGACGATCGTCATCTTGGGAAGCCTGCTGTTCGATAGCACGCTGTTTGGTATCTACAAGGTATTCCGGCTTAATCCGACCTCTTACAACTGGTCGCTGCTGCATCATATGCTGCCGAATCTCCTCGTTCACTTTGCCTTTGCTTTGGCGATTTATGTCCCGGTCCGCAAGCAGCTGGAGCTGATCGCGAAATATCAGCGAAGAAAGACTGCTTCCTAAGCCCACGCCAAGACATTTTACGAAGACTAGCAGGAACTTGAAGGTTTGAGCGCGAAATGTACTAGGATGGGAGGGACAGGTCTTATGGCTGTAAAATCCAATCATGTGACGATTAAGGGCATTAAGGATGGCCTGGTATTCCTGCTTGACGATCAATGTGAGCTCGACGAGCTGCTCCAGGAGCTTAGGTATAAGCTGGAGCACAGTCACCAGAATATTTTGACCGGACCGATCATTCATGTGGATGTAAAGCTGGGATCCCGTAAAGTATCCGAAGAAGAAAAGCAGATGATTCTCGATATATTAAAGCAAAAAGGAAATCTTCTAATCCGCAATGTAGAGTCCCCGCCGATCGAGCCGGAGACCCCTCCCGGCAGCCAGCTGGAGCTGATGACGGGAATCGTGCGATCAGGGCAGGTGCTGCACCATGATGGAGATCTCCTATTCCTAGGAGACGTCAATCCCGGGGGCGTCATTACGTGCACCGGTGATATATACATACTGGGCGCGCTGCGCGGAACCGCGCATGCCGGTGTGGACGGCAACGAAGAAGCGATTATTGCCGCTTCGTATTTCGCTCCTACCCAGCTCCGGATTTCTCAAATGATCAGCCGGCCGCCGGACGAATGGGAGACGCGCGAGACGGTCATGGAATTTGCTTATTTGAAGAACGGAAGCATGGAGATCGACAAGATCAGCAACATCTCACGTTTGGGTCGGGATTTTAATGTGTTTAAAGGGGTGTAGTACATGGGAGAGGCAATCGTCGTAACTTCTGGTAAGGGCGGAGTCGGTAAAACGACGACATCGGCGAACATCGGCACAGCTTTAGCACTCTTGGGAAAAAAAGTGTGTTTGGTGGATACGGATATCGGTCTGCGCAATTTGGATGTCGTCATGGGCCTGGAGAACCGGATTATTTACGACATATGCGACGTTGCAGAAGGGCGATGCCGGCTCAATCAAGCGTTGATCAAGGACAAGCGCTTTGACGATCTGTATATGCTGCCTGCAGCCCAGACGAAGGATAAGAACGCGATTTCTCCGGATCAAGTGAAGGATATCGTTCTCGAACTCAAGAAAGAATTCGAATACATCATCATCGATTGCCCTGCAGGAATCGAACAGGGCTTCAAGAATGCAATTGCCGGCGCCGATAAAGCCATTGTCGTTACGACGCCGGAGAACGCAGCCGTTCGGGACGCAGACCGGGTTATCGGGCTTCTGGAGAGCTCCCATGTGGAATCGCCGAAGCTGATCGTGAACCGGATCCGTCCGAACATGGTGAAGACCGGCGACATGCTCGAGATTGAAGATGTGCTGCAGGTGCTGAACATCGATTTGATCGGCATCGTGCCCGATGACGAGAAGGTTATCAAGGCGGCCAATAGTGGGGAGCCGACCGTCATGAATCCGGATTCCCAGGCGGCGATCGCCTATCGGAACATCGCACGCCGAATTCTTGGCGATACCGTGCCTCTGATGCAGATTCATCAGAAAAAGGGCATGTTCACCAAGTTCAAGAAGTTTTTCGGAATGGGTTAAACGAAGTTTCAGTTTCATATAGAGCAGCAGGGGTATCCCAACAGATCTTGGATCTGGCGGGATACCCCTTTTTACTGTTGGAAGACGCTCGCGTAAGAGGTTCTCACGAAGGCAACGGCATTTCTACCGGATCCGGCTCATCAAGATGAGCAGGGCTTGTTCTAAACGGCTTTCCCTCCCTCATATGATAGGACAAGAAGAGATCTGCCGAAGGATCTTGAGGCAGACAGATTAACAAACAAGCCCCAAGGGGGAGAGCTTATGGACGTTAAATCCTCAGTGAAACATCGTAGGGAAGCCCGGATCCGGGAGCTGCTCGAGGGCGGACAGCATTCGCTCCCGCCGGACAAGTCGTGGCCGGCGCTGCCTGGACAAGCGGAGACGGTCAAGCCGGAGGCCAAAGAGCCCGAGCGGGCTCAGAAGGCGAATGTCAGACCGGCATTGCCCGATCGGTCCTCGGCCGATATGGAGCCGGATCCCGAGCGGCTCTGGAAGCAGCAGGGATATCGCGGCTGGTACGACACTATAGATCCCGGCGACGCTCCGAATCCGCCGCGAAGGGGATCCTTTCTGCCCGGCCTTGTTCGACGCCTCGTCGTGAGCGCGCTGCTGTTCGGCATCGTGTGGGGGATATTTTCCATGCAGCAGCCATGGGCTCTGCGAACGCAGGCCTTTATCATCGAAGGGCTGAGCCGTGAGATGGATTTCCGCGCGGCCCAGGTATGGTACGAAGAGCATTTTGGAGAAGCTCCATCCTTTATTCCGATTTTCGGGCAAACCGATGAGCACTCCACCAAAGTGAATGCATCCACATCGCTCATTCCTCCGCTTGAAGGCAGGTTGGTGCAATCCTTTGCTGTAGATCTGAAGGGAATCGTGCTGGAAGCCGCAGGAGGATCGTTATCCCAGCGGGCGGTCAGAAGCATTGAGACCGGCCGGGTACTGGAGGTGACAGAGCATCCGGAGAACGGGATATCGGTTTTAATTCAGCATACGGGAAACCGGAAGGCGATTTACAGCAGACTGGCGGAGACCGGGCTGAAGGTCAACGATTGGGTGCAGGGCGGAGATCCGATCGGTACGCTTCAATCGACGGATTCGGGCAGTCCCCCGACGCTTTATTTTGTTCTCAAAGAGGGCAACCGGGACGTGGACCCTGCGGAAGTGATGCCGCTTGATTAATTTTAAGGGGACAGCCCTGTCGCTGCATCCGCTTTTTGTCATCGTCATGCTGGCTTCCGTCGTAACGGGACGTTTTCTCGAGCTGCTTACATTATTCATCATCGTCTTTATCCATGAATTAGGTCATGCCGCCGCCGCTGCAGCGATGGGGTTCAAGGTGAGAGCCATTCAGATGCTGCCGTTCGGCGGCGTTGCTGTTATAGAGGACGATGGGCGGATGACGGCATGGAAGGAAATCGTCATCGCGCTTTCAGGTCCGCTCCAAAATGCCATCATGATCGGACTTGCCCTCTGCTGCCGCTGGGCCGGCTGGGGAGACGAGGCGATGCTGGCTTATATTATCCAGGGAAATGTGATGATCGCTCTATTCAATCTCCTGCCGATTCTGCCTCTTGATGGAGGAAAGGTGCTCCAGGCGCTGATCAGTTTAATCGCTCCTTACCACGCAACGCTGGTATGGACTTCCCGGGCCGGCATATGCGGCAGTCTGCTGATGATCGCTTACGGACTTGCTCCCTTATCCTCCGGCGGCGGGATCCGCCTCAACCTGCTGATGATCGGGCTGTTTCTGGCATACTCCAACTTTGAGGATCACCGGAATGTGCCTTACCGTTTTCTCCGATTTCTTGTGCAGCGCAGCGAGATTTATGAACGAAATTTGGAGCGGCTCGGACCGGCGCAGCCGATCGTAGCCGATTCTGCGAAACCTTTGAGTGATATCATGCGTCTATTTAAAAGAGAGAAGTATCATTTGATATATGTGATGGGCGGACCGGGCCGTTTGCTCGCCGTTGTGCCTGAACAGCATGTCATCTCTTCGTACTTCGCATCAAATGGACCACCCTGATATGCGTAAAATCGTAAACATCATGAGGGAGACGCAGGGTGGGCCGATTCTGTCTGCTTCATTCATCCAAATTGTGGTAGGATAGAATCATAGAGTTCGTCTTCCGTTTGTGAGGTGAAGCCATGAGGCAAATGATCGTTCATTGTGAACATGAGAACATTCAGATGGCTCTCATCGAGGATGGGAGATTAGCGGAATTCGCGGTTGAGCGAAATTCCGAGCAGAGCGTAGTCGGAAGCATTTACAAGGGAAAGGTTGTCAATGTGCTGCCCGGGATGCAGGCAGCCTTTGTCGATATCGGACTGAAGAAGAACGCATTTTTATATGTTGATGATGTGCTTCATCCGCATCTTGAGAAACAGCCGAAGCAGAAACCCTCGATCTCGCAGCTGCTGACCGTCGGCCAAGAGCTGATCGTTCAAGTGATGAAAGAGCCGAGAGGAGGCAAGGGAGCCAGGGTGACAACGCATTTCTCCCTTCCGGGCAGATGCATGGTATACATGCCGACAGCCGATTATGTCGCCGTCTCGAAGAAGATCGAGCGCGATGCGGAGCGCAGCCGGCTGAAGGGGATTGGAGAGCAGCTGCGAACCGGGGAAGAGGGCATCATTATCCGGACGGTTTCGGAGGATGAGCCCATCGATTTTATCCGCAGTGATCTTGAGTTTTTAAGGGAAGAATGGGCGAGAATAACGGAAAAGGCACGGAAGCTTCAAGCTCCCGCTTTGCTCCATCGGGATCTTGGCCTTTTGCAGCGCCTGATCAGGGATTCATTTGATCCTTATGAGGATGAGCTCGTGATTGACAGCCTGCCCAAAGCCGAGGAGACGATTAGCTACCTGAAGGACAGCGTCCCGGGCATCGAGCCAAAGGTTATCCATTATTCGGAGAGCGTCCCGCTCTTCCAGGCTTACGGGATTGATGATCAGCTGAAGACCGGCTTCGCAAGAAAGATTGCGCTGCCGGAAGGGGTTACGATCGTCATTGACCAGACGGAAGCGATGACCATTATCGATGTCAATACCGCCAAATATATCGGCGGGGATAATCTGGGCGAGACGATTCTCCAGACCAACCTGCTGGCCGCTCGCGAGATTGCACGCATATTGCGGCTGTGGGACATCGGAGGGATCATCATCGTCGACTTCATCGATATGGAGCGCGAGGAGCATCGGCATCAGGTAGCGGCGGCAATGGAGGAGGCGATCCGGAAGGATCGGAGCAAGACCTTTGTCGTAGGCTGGACCAAGCTGGATTTGCTGGAAATGACCCGTAAGAAAGCGAGAGAGAGCATGCCGCTGCCCTTTGCCAAGCCTTGCGGTGCCTGCGGAGGGAGAGGATTTGTTCTTCCTTCTGGAGGTTGACGTTGAATAAGGATTATGATATTATCATTGGGTATGTGTGAAGTAATCTATTGCTGCACATGCTGTAACCGCTCCGGTTGGGTTTATAAGCGCTGTTCAGGTAAGGACAGTCACCTTTTCCAGGCGAGTCTGAGACATAGGGAGGTGCAAGCAAATGTACGCTATTATCGAAACAGGCGGTAAGCAATACAAAGTTCAAGAGGGCGATGTATTGTTCATCGAGAAGCTGAATGCAGGTGACGGAGAGAGCGTGACTTTCGACCGTGTACTGGCCGTTTCCAAAGAGGACGGACTGGTAGCAGGTACTCCGGTTGTAGCCGGTGCAACTGTGACTGCGAAAGTGGAGAAGCACGGTAAAGGCCGCAAGGTCGTTGTATACAAATACAAGCCGAAGAAGAACTACCACAAGAAGCAAGGTCATCGTCAGCCTTATACGAAAGTAACCATCGAGAAGATCCAAGCGTAAGAGGGTGCGGTAAGTGATTACGGTACAGATCCTGCGCGGGGAAGATGGACGAATCCGTAGCTTTAAGGTTGAGGGACATGCGGGCTATGCCGATCCCGGACAAGATATCGTGTGTGCCGGAGTATCCAGCATCACGGTGGGGACGGTCAATTCCGTCGAGGCTCTTACCGGAACCGTTATGGAGACCCGGATGAAGGGCGGCTTTCTCAGCGCGAATCTTCCGAAGAGTGCAGACGAATCTGCATCGGGTCAAGTTCAGCTGCTTCTCGAGTCGATGGTTGTCATGTTGCAGGGAATTGCCGATTCATACGGCAAATATATACGAATACAAGAATTGACTACTTAAAGAAGGAGGTAGACAACATGTTGAAATTGGATCTTCAGTTATTCGCATCGAAAAAAGGTGTAGGTTCCACGAAGAACGGTCGTGACAGTGAAGCGAAGCGCCTTGGCGTGAAGCGTGCGGACGGTCAAGTTGTGACCGGCGGCAGCATCTTGGTTCGTCAACGCGGTACGAAAATTCACCCAGGCACGAACGTGGGTATCGGTAAAGACGATACTTTGTTTGCGAAAGTGGACGGCGTTGTGAAATTCGAACGTTGGGGCCGTGACCGCAAGAAAGTGAGCGTCTACCCGGTTGAAGTCGCTCCTGTAGCGGCTGCAGTGGAAGCTTAATCGTTTCTTATACTGCTTACAGAAGAAGCCTTTCGGCATCGTTGCCGGGGCTTCTTTTTTTAATTATAAGAAGGGGCTTGCTTCACTCCGTGGGCGGGGTATCCGGTCGTCGAGTTGGTTAGCATCTTCGAAGCCAAGGTGGAGTAACCGTTAGCCTGCAGCGCCTTCGATCGCTGGCCTTCCACCGTAATTCGTATTGAAATTTGCCAAGATCATCATCCAGGGGATGAACCGTGCGGAAAGACTGTGATATACTGAGATCTGGTGAATGTAACCAATTGCTGTTGAAAGACGAGGAGAAGCGATGAAATCCTGGATATGGATAACGGCTGGGGCCGGTTTAACCTCAGTCTTGCCGGTAGCATGGATGGTATGGAAGCCTAGTCTCGCAGCGGGTGCCGTAACGGCGATCTGGGCTGCGGCTGCTTCGGTTGGCGCTGCATGGCTTGTGCTGCGGTCGGAGAAGCGCAGGCAGCAGGCGATCGTTCGGAATATGGAGCACGCGTCGATTCGGATGTTGAATCATCACCGACATGATTGGATGAATGAACTTCAAATTTTATACGGCTATATTCAATTAGGCAAGCTTGATAAATCCGTGGCTTGTGTGGAAAGAATAAAAGAGCGGATGGCGCTGGAGAGCAAAATATCCAAGCTGGGCATCCCTTCTCTGGTTTTTTATTTACATTCATACCGGACCTCCGGCAACAATCTGCAGCTGGAAGTTGACATTGTGGATCAAGTCCAGTTGGAAGGCAAGGTCTCGCCAGGAACGGCCGATCGGGTGGCCGAAACGATTATTCGGACGGTCAAGGCTTTCCAGATGAGCGGGAAGGCGTCATGGGGAGAAACCCGGGAGTTAGCGTTAACATTTATGCAGCAGGAGCATGAGCTGATTGTATGGGCACAGGGTGAAGGAGACTTCGGAGAACCCGACAGCTTAAGGCTTCAGATCGAACAAGCCGTACAGGACGAAGGCGTTCGGGTGGAACAGACGGAGCCGGGGGAACCCACGTACCGCTTATACCTGCCGTTAGTGACTTGAGGAAGGTGATATCATGTTTGTAGATAAAGCGAAAGTTTACGTAAAAGGCGGAGACGGAGGAGATGGCCTCATTGCATTCCGCCGTGAGAAGTATGTGCCTGAGGGCGGCCCTGCCGGCGGTGACGGCGGCAAAGGCGGCGATGTCATATTTCGAGTGGATGAAGGACTGCGTACGCTGATGGATTTCCGTTACCAGAAGCATTTTAAGGCCAAGCGCGGAGAAAAGGGACGGAACAAAAGCCAGCATGGCGCCAACGCTGAAAATTTGATTGTGCGCATACCGCCCGGCACGATCCTGATGGATGACGACACGGGCGAAGTGATCGGGGATCTGACCCGGCATGGGCAGCAGGTCGTTGTAGCCAGAGGCGGACGTGGGGGACGGGGAAATATCCGTTTCGCAACGCCAAACAATCCTGCGCCGGAGCTCGCCGAGAACGGTGAAGAGGGCGAAGAGCGATATGTCGTAATGGAGCTTAAGGTTATGGCCGATGTCGGTCTGGTCGGCTTCCCGAGCGTCGGCAAGTCTACGCTGTTATCGGTCGTTTCCGCCGCGCAGCCTAAGATTGGAGCCTATCATTTTACGACCATCACGCCAAATCTCGGTATGGTGGAAGTGGGCGATGGCCGAAACTTCGTCATGGCCGATCTGCCCGGATTGATCGAGGGCGCCCATGAGGGCGTCGGACTCGGACATGAGTTCCTCCGGCATGTAGAGCGGACGCGCGTCATTATTCATGTGGTGGATATGGCCGGTACGGAGGGCAGGGACCCGTTCGAGGATTGGGAGAAGATCAATGATGAGATCAGGCTCTACAATGCGGCTCTGATGGACCGCCCGCAAATTGTGGCTGCCAATAAGATGGATATGCCTGAAGCCGAAGAGAATCTGGCCGTCTTCACCGAGAAGGTAAAGGCGATCCGCCCGGACATTGAAGTTATGCCCATTTCTTCACTGACCCGTCAAGGGATCCAGGAGCTTCTGTACCGAACGATGGATATTCTTGAGAGCATGCCGGAAGAGCCAACGGTGGAAGAGGTGACCGAGGTTGCCGAGCGGAAGGTCTACAAGTTCAAAGCCCAGAATGACAACTCGTTCACGATTACCCGCGACAATGAAATGTATGTCGTGCACAGCGAACGGATCGAGCGGATGCTGAAGCGGATGCAGATGAATTCGCATGACGCGATTCTGAAGCTTGCCCGGACCATGCGCCATATGGGTGTGGACGAGGAGCTTCGCAAGCGCGGTGCAACGGAAGGAACGATTGTACGAATCGGCGATTTTGAATTCGAGTTTGTTGAAGGAAGCAGCTATTATTAAGAGCAGAACAGAAGGATGGAACATCCCCCAATCGGGGCCTTCGAGCGCCGCTGGTTTTGTTTGATAAAGAGATACCGCTAAGTCTGTATGCAAGCAGGCTTGGCGGTTTTTTTGTACGCTAAAGAGCGCGAATATGCCCGCATTCCCAAATTTTTCATCCATTTACCAGTCAAATCGTATACAATAGTAGTACATTTGTACCTTTTTTTTATTGATCATCAGATCGGACGAACCGTGCAAAAGGAGAGCAGAACTATGGCAATCATTGACGTTGTTAAATTTGAAGGCCCGCCGGATGTGTTTGCTTGGCGTTATCCGAACCAGGAACTGGGCACCTGGACCCAACTTATCGTTCATGAATCGCAGGAGGCGATTTTATATAAGGGCGGCCAAGCCTTGGATTCCTTCTCTGCAGGCAGGCATACGCTAAGCACTGCAAACATTCCGATTTTATCGAATATCATCAATCTTCCGTTCGGCGGCAAATCCCTGTTTACCGCTGAAGTATGGTTTATCAACAAAATGCGCTCACTGGATGTGAAGTGGGGGACGAGCGCGCCGATACAGCTCCAGGATTCCAAATATAATATTATCGTCTCCGTGCGGGCATTCGGACAGTTCGGGGTCCAGATCAGCGATCCGAGAAAATTTTTGGGGAAAATGGTCGGCACGCTGCCAACCTTTGATCAAAGCACCTTGGTCAAATATTACCGGGGGATTCTTATGTCCAATATTAAGGATATCATCTCCTCGTACATCATTTTCAAAAAAATCAGCGTCGTCGAAATCAGCGCCTATATGACGGAAATATCAAAGCACATTATGGAAGCGATTGCTCTATCGTTCGATGAGATGGGGATTACGCTGCTCAATTTCTTTGTCGATTCCATCAACATACCGGAAGATGACCCCGCGGCTCTTCGAATTAAGGAAGCATTGGCGAAGAAAGCGGAAATGGACATTATCGGCTATACATATCATCAGGAGCGGACCTTCGATACGCTGGAAGGAGCCGCGAAGAATCCCGGGAGCCCGGCGGGAATCATCGGCAGCGGGCTGGGCGTAGGGATCGGCATGGCTGGTCCGGTATATGAGACGATGACCCGAGTGTTAAGGGACACTGAGGTACCGACTGCGGACGGCCCCGGACTGAAGCCAAGAGCCTGTACCGAGTGCGGAACGTTGATCGACGAGCATTCCCGGTTTTGTTCAGGCTGTGGTCAGCCGGCCCATGTGCAGAAGCCGGACAAGCCGGCTCGCGATATTTTGTGCACCGATTGCGGTCATGTGATCCCCCGTCATGCGAAGTTTTGCCTGAACTGCGGAGATCCGTACAGAGCCTGCCCATCCTGCGGCTATGATTATCCGGCGAATGCCAAGATATGCGCGGAATGCGGCGCCCAGCTGCCAATCCCTTGCCGGGAATGCAGCCACTTGCTGGACCCGGGGGCGAAATTCTGTCCGAACTGCGGAGCAAGCCATAGGCTTCAATGCACTAACTGCAATCATGAGGTACAGCCGGGGCAGAAGTTCTGCATGGAATGCGGGCATCGGTTAATGGAAAGTGAAAGCGGTGATCCATCATGACGTCAAGAGTCGCAACTCGAAACGGTTTCTGGTTGGCTGCCGCGATCGTGCCGGTGGCAACGATACTGCTATTCGGTTTTATTGGCGGGCTGACCGATATCAACGCGTGGATGTCCGGCATTGCCATTGGTTTCGCTGAGGCGTCTGTGCTTCTTTTTACCGGATCCTGCATCCATCAACGCAGACGCAAAGCTGCTGCCTCCAAGGCCCCTTTTACGATCGCCATGGGCTTCATTATCGGGGTGTATGCCGTATCCGTCATCCTTGAGGTGATTTTGCTGGGAAACCTGTTTAAGCTCTCAGGGCCGGCGTATCTCAAAATCCATGCGATGACGTTATTGGGATTTGCCGTTGTTTTGGCTTTAGTCTCTCTGATCGGCAGGTATGCATTCGCTCATGAGGAGAAGGAGGGGGAGCACACAGCAAGGAAGCGTGAAACGGTCGCTTGGGTTGGAGCGATCCGGGGAAAGCTGAACCTGCTGTCAGGCGAGGATATCCCCTTGCTGGACCGGGATTTGGCTGAACTGGAGGAGACGCTTCGCTACAGCGATCCCATTCCCCATGCCTCCCTCCATGAAATGGAGCATTTGATCCGGGAGAAAATCGCGGTATTGGAGGATCAGGTGACACTGATCGGTGAAGTCAGCGCCGAAGCCCGCCCGGAGGTGGCCGAGGAAACGGCACGCATGATCCGGGATATCCTCAGAACGGTGCAGGACCGTAATATGCAGCTTTTACATGCAAAAGCAGGTTCTACATAAAAGCAGATCAAGGAGATAACGTATGGGTATGCCTTTGA
Source organism: Paenibacillus lactis (assembly GCF_017873605.1). GTDB lineage: Bacteria > Bacillota > Bacilli > Paenibacillales > Paenibacillaceae > Paenibacillus_AQ > Paenibacillus_AQ lactis. Next base: position 9,769 of record NZ_JAGGKI010000010.1, on the reverse strand, counting down.
AACCTTATAAATTGAAATTTTCCACAACCGATGCCCTTATCCTCGTGGCTGCCGTTTTATTTTTTCCGCTAGCTATGGTGCTGGCCGCCATTCGAATGATTGCCACCCAGCGACGAAACAGCTGCAAGGGGAGAAATTACAGGCTCTTGGGCTGGGTATTGCTAATTACGTTTATGGTCCTTGAGTTTTTGATGATCGTCGGCAGCACCGGCACCGGGGAGACCGGGAGTCTTACGGAAGTCACGATCTTCTTGGGAATCGTTTTTCTGCTTCCGGCAGTCATTTTGTTCGTGATCGGAAACAAGCGGGACCAAAGCTTCGGAATGCTGATCGAGGTTTATACGGATGCCATCGTCCGAAGGAGGCTGTTCCATATCCCGTACATTGCCCAGGCGGTTAGGCAGGGACCGGAGCAGGTGATCCGGGATTTGAATGATATGTTTCGCATGCATTTGCTCCCCCATGGACGGATCGAGAACGGGGTCGTGAAAATCCCGTCCTTGCGGAGCCGGGAAGACTTCAGCGAAACCAGTGGTGCACAGAGCCTTGATGAGCAGCTGAACTCGGTCCTGAATCAAGCAGCCGTGATTTTGACGGCAGAGCGGACGGAGACACCGGAAGAGGACGGCCCGTATTGGATAGAATGCCCCGGATGCGGTGCGAAATCGTCCGTGGCCCGCGGCGAGCACAAGGAGTGTGACTATTGCGGCACGCTGCTGAGGCACAGCAGGATCGGGTAGACGGAGGGTTCGAAAAAGGGGGATCTGCCCAAGCCCCTTCTAAAGCACTGGTCGCCTTGATCGAGTGGCCCAAGCGTGTAAGGATAAAAGCCGGCCTGTGCGACAAGTCCCTTTTAGGGACTTGTTTGCTACTGCGGCGCTGGATTGGGCGCGACAAGTCCCTTTTAGGGACTTGTTTGCTACTGTGGCGCTGGATTGGGCGCGACAAGTCCCTTTTAGGGACTTGTTTGCTCCTGCAGCGCTGGATTGGGCACAACAAGTCCCTTTAAGGGACTTGTTTGCTATTTCAGCGCTGGATTGGGCGTGACAAGTCCCTTTTAGGGACTTGTTTGCTTCTGCAACGCTGCATTTGGCCCCACAAGTCCCTTTAAGGGACTTGTTTGCTGTCGCGGGCCCGAGGTACTTCATTCTTCGCTTTAAGCGTAGTATGGGCGTTTTTTCTTCGCTAAATTTACAATTTTACAGGGTTAACGATGAGTTCCTATAAAATTTGCGATATAGTATAGGTTATAGCCTGGACATGAAGATGCTGCCAACGCGAAAAAAGGGACATTTATGTATTGCCCTTGCCCGATATATCCAGTATAATGTCCACTATACGAAAACAGTAGTCTTTGAGGAGAGGACGTTTTGTGAAGGAACGCTATTATTTGGTCCGGGAAGACATCCTTCCCGAAGCTGTGGTCAAAACGATGCAGGTGAAGAAGCTGCTGGCCTCCGGCGACGTCAAGACGGTCCATGAAGCTGTTGAGCAGGTAGGGCTTAGCCGCAGCGCCTTTTATAAGTATAAGGATGGCATCCATCCGATCAATCAGCTGGAGCGGGATGAAATTGTCACCATATCGATTGATATGGAGCACCGTTCGGGCATGCTGTCAGAGGTGCTTGGATTGGTTGCCGGTGAAGGCGGCAATGTGCTGACCATCCACCAGAGCATTCCTTTACAGGGGATCGCAAACGTGGTGATCTCTGTTGAGGTCTCCCGTTTGATTGAAGAGCTCGACGATTTGTTGGACGGTCTGCGCCGGATCACCGGCGTACGCAAAGTACAGATGATCGGGCAAGGATAATTCGTTTCATAGTTAAGTAAATCGCTTATTGTGATGGGATACGGGAGGTAATTGTAGGAATGAAGCCGGTGAAGATAGGACTTTTAGGATTGGGAACAGTAGGAACTGGGGTTGTGCGAATTGTAGAAGGTCATCAGGAGGATCTGAGCAGCCAGGTCGGATCACCGATCGTGATCGAGCGGATTGCGGTGAAGCATCTGGAGAAATACCGCAGCGTCAGTGTGGATCAGAGCAAGCTGACGGAGGATCCGTGGGAAGTGATCCGGGATCCGGAGATTGATGTCATTGTGGAAGTTATGGGCGGCATCGATCAGACGAAGACGTACATTTTGGAAGCGCTGGACCGCGGCAAGCATATCGTGACGGCGAATAAGGATCTGATGGCTCTGCACGGCGCCGAGATTTTGGCAAAAGCGCAAGAGAAGCAGTGCGATGTATTCTATGAGGCAAGCGTAGCCGGCGGTATTCCGATTATCCGGACGCTGATTGAAGGCTTCTCATCGGACCGCATTATGAAGATTATGGGGATCGTGAACGGTACGACCAATTATATTTTGACGAAAATGAGCCAGGAGGGCGCATCCTTTGAGGACGTACTGGCTGAAGCGCAGGCGCTCGGCTATGCGGAGGCAGACCCGACCTCTGATGTGGAGGGCCTGGACGCGGCACGCAAGATGGCGATTCTCGGAACGCTTGGTTTCCGGACGAATGTCGAGCTGCAGGATGTATCGGTCAAGGGAATCTCTCAAGTAACCAAAGAAGACATTTCGTACGCCAAACGTCTGGGCTATGAGATGAAGCTGCTCGGCATCGCGGAGCGTCAGGACGACGAGGTCAGCATCAGCGTGCAGCCGACCATGGTACGCACGGGACATCCCATCGCAGCCGTTAACGGTGTTTTCAACGCCGTCTACGTCTATGGGGAAGCTGTAGGGGAGACAATGTTCTACGGTGCGGGTGCCGGCGAGATGCCGACGGCGACCTCCGTTGTGGCGGATCTGGTCGCGATCATCAAAAACATGAAGCTTGGCGTGAACGGTCTGAAAGCGATCGTTCCGTATAAACCGAAGAAGCTTAAGACGGATGAGCAGATTTCGTATAAAAACTTCATTCTGCTGCATGTCGATGATAAAGCGGGTGTACTCGCCCAAATCACCCAAGTGTTTGCACAGCATGACGTAAGCCTGGAATCGGTCGTCCAGCAGCCGAATGACCAGAATCCGGATGCAGAGATCATCATCGTCACGCACCATGCGAGCAAGGCAAATATGGATAAGGTGCTGAATCATTTCGAGGGCCTGGAGGTTATTCGGCGGATCAAGAGCGTCTACCGCGTAGAAGGCTAACCCATAAGACCGCGAAGTGAGCATCAGAGCCGAGACTATATTTTTTCATAGAAGCCGAGACTATATTTTTTCATAGAAAAGGAGATCATGAGAGATGCCGTACGAAGGACTGCTTCAAACTTATAAAGAATATTTACCCGTTAATGAACAAACCCCGCTGCTGACCCTTAAAGAGGGGAATACGCCCCTGATCCGCGCCGAAAACCTGTCGGAGGAGCTAGGGATCGATCTGCACTTTAAATTTGAAGGCCTGAATCCTACAGGCTCCTTTAAAGACCGGGGAATGGTGATGGCGGTAGCAAAGGCGATGGAGGAAGGCAGCCGCACCATTATGTGCGCCTCGACCGGCAATACCTCCGCTGCAGCGGCTGCTTATGCGGCGCGTGGCGGGTTGAACTGCATCGTTATTATCCCGAACAACAATATTGCCCTGGGCAAACTCGCACAGGCGATGATCTACGGCGCCAAAGTGATTGCCATCGACGGCAATTTTGACCGCGCACTGGAAATCGTCCGGGAGATCACGGCTAAGCATCCGATTACCCTCGTCAACTCCGTGAACCCGTACCGGATTGAAGGGCAGAAGACGGCTGCATTCGAAGTGGTTGATCAGTTGGGAAAAGCGCCGGACGTGCTGGCGATCCCGGTTGGGAATGCGGGCAATATCTCCGCATATTGGAAAGGCTTCAAGGAATACCATGCAGCCGGCAAAGCGGCTTCGCTTCCTAAAATGCTCGGCTTTGAGGCCGAAGGAGCCATGGCCATCGTGAAAGGCGAGCCGATTGCTAATCCGGAAACGGTCGCAACGGCAATCCGAATCGGCAATCCGGCCAGCTGGAAGACGGCGGTTGCTGCAGCCGAGGAGTCCCGCGGCCAGATTAACTATGTAACCGATGAGGAAATATTGGAAGCCTACCGCAAAATCGCGTCACGTGAAGGAATCTTTGCCGAGCCGGGATCCGCAGCTTCGATTGCAGGCGTATATAAAATGAAGCGGGAAGGATATTTTAAAGGCGGGGAATCCGTTGTCTGCGTTCTGACTGGACATGGATTGAAGGATCCGAACATCGCGATTTCAACCGTCAAATCGGAACCGCTGGTCGTATCCGATACGGAGTCCGCAGTCATGGAAGCCATCGCGAAGCTTGAAGGGGCTGCGCAGGTATGAGTTTGTCCCAAGGCGTAAGGGTGAAGGTTCCGGCCAGTACGGCCAACCTCGGTCCCGGATTTGATACGCTCGGCATGGCATTGTCACTATACTCCTGGATCGAGCTGAAGCCGGCTGATCGCACTGAATTTCATCTCTACGGGGACGAGATGAAGGGAGTGCCGGTCGACAAAAGCAATTTGATCTATAAAGTGGCGCAAATGGTGTTCGATGAAGCAGGAGAATCGGTTCCCGAGCTTGAAATATCGATGTATTCCGACATTCCGTTGGCCCGGGGACTCGGCAGCAGCGCTTCCGCCATCGTTGGCGCCTTGTTCGCGGCCAATGCGTTGATCGGCTCTCCGCTGTCTGAGGCCAAGCTGTTCGATATGGCGACTGCCCTCGAGAAGCATCCGGACAACGTTGGCGCCTCGTTATTTGGCGGCATTATTACGGCGGTATGGGATGGAAAGCATGCGGATTATATCCGGATCGACCCACCGGCCCGTCTCGGGACGGTGGTCGTCATTCCGGATTTCCACCTGGCCACGTCCAAAGCACGGGAGGCGCTGCCTGCCCAGGTCAATTTGGCCGATGCCGTATATAATATTAGTCGATCGTCCTTGATGACGGCTGCCCTGTCGGCAGGCCGCCTGGATCTTGTCCGTGCAGCGATGCAGGACCGCATTCACCAGCCTTACCGGGCACCGCTCGTGCCCGGGATGCCGAGAATTCTGGCGGAAGCGCCTGATCAAGGCGCACTGGGGGTCGCGCTCAGCGGAGCAGGCCCGACGATCATCGCTTTCGTGGATCGTGACGATCGGCGTGTGGATGATCTCAAGGCTTACTTGGTGAAAGCGATGGAGGCCGAAGGCATTTCGGCCTCGTGCTTCTGTCTGGACCCGGCAGCCGAGGGCGTCCGGACGATGGACGACATCAACAACAGATCCTTTTTGGATATGATTAGAGGGGAAGTTACCGCATGAAAAAAATAGCCTTGTTGCCCTCAGGATCGGTATCTCATGAAGCGATACGATATCTTCTTGGCGATCAGCCTGTCGAGCTGGTCCACTACAAACTGATCTCTGATGTGTTCATGTCTACGGTCGAAGGCAAGAGTGATTATAGCGTCATTCCGATTGAGAATACGATTGAGGGCTCTGTAAGCCTCCATATGGATTGGCTTGTCAATGAGGTGGATATGCCGATGCAGGTGGAGTGGGTGTATCCGTCGATTCAAAATTTGATCGGCAATGCTTCGGAATTCCGCGGACCCGATGGAATGATGGATTTCAGCAAGATTACGAAAATCTGGTCCCATCAGGTTGCGACTGCCCAGTGCCGCCAATTCCTGGCCAAAGCAGCCCCTCAGGCGGAGCTTGAACAGGTTGGCAGCACGTCCGAAGGCGTTAAAATCGTAAAAGAAAATCCGGGCAAAGGGTGGGCGGCCATCGGAACATCCCTCGGTGCAGCGGAGCATGGATTGGATCTGCTCGCAGAGCGGATTACGGATCACGACAACAATTACACCCGGTTCGTGCTGATCGGCCATGAGCCGATCGCCATTGACCGTTCACCGGAGCATGTCAAGACGAGCATTCTGGTTACGCTGCCGGAAGATGTGCCGGGTGCGCTGCATCAGGTGCTTTCGGCATTTGCGTGGAGACGGCTGAACCTGACCCGAATCGAATCCCGGCCGACCAAGAAAAAGCTCGGCAACTATTATTTCTATATTGATGTAATGGCTCCGGCCGATTCCGTTCTGTTGACGGCCGCCATGGGAGAAATCGAAGCGCTCGGATGCCAAGTCCGCACGCTTGGATCGTATCCGGGTTACGCCTACGAAAGCGAGAAATTGGGGGTAAAGTAAATGTCTGAGCAATGGATCTATTTAGACGGAGAATTTGTCACGAAAGAGAATGCGAAAGTTTCGGTATTTGATCACGGCTTCCTGTACGGGGACGGCATTTTCGAAGGCATCCGGATTTATAACGGCAACATCTTCAAATGCAAAGAGCATTTGGACCGTTTATACGATTCGGCCAAGTCTATCGATCTAGTTATTCCATTGGCCTACGATGAGCTGCTGGAGGCAATGGCGGAGACGATTCGCCGCAACGATATGAGAGACGGCTACATCCGCCTCGTCGTGTCGCGCGGTGCCGGCAATCTGGGGCTTGATCCACGTCGCTGCCCGAAACCGACGGTGTTGATCATTGTCGAACAGTTGGCAATCTATTCTGAGGAAGCTTATTTGAACGGCTTGCGGGCGGTTTCTGTGGCCCAGCGCAGAAACATTCCGGATGCGCTCAATCCGAAGATCAAGTCGCTGAACTATTTGAACAACATCCTCGTTAAGATCCAGTCAAACTTCGCAGGGGCCGATGAAGCCATTATGATGAACGCTCAAGGGTATGTTACGGAGGGTTCGGGAGACAATATTTTTATCGTGAAAAATGGTGTCGTCACAACGCCGCCTTGTTACCTGGGCGCACTTGAAGGCATTACGCGCCAGGCGATTATCGAGCTGTGCGGCAAGCTTGACATTCCGCTTAAGGAAGAGCCTTTCAGCATGCATGATGTGTATATCGCCGACGAGGTATTTTTCACAGGTACGGCCGCCGAGGTCATCGCTGCACGCGAAATTGACGGGCGCACCATCGGAAAAGGGCAAGCGGGTCCGATTACGCTCCGATTGCTTGAAGAATTCCGGAAAATCGTTGAGATTGACGGGTATAAAGTTTGGGAATCCTAAAGATTACGGACAAGTAAATCAAGCTTATTGAACAATCCTTTCATGTCGATGAAAGGATTTTTTTTGTATCGAGGGATGTCAATCGCCCATTTCTTGCATAGGATGTAGTAACGAACACGGGCGAATAACCATGACGCCTAGAAGAGTGTAGGAGGTTTTAGCGGCGTGAAGATACACATCGTCAAGGAAGGCGACACCCTATATGAGCTGTCCAAAAAATTTGACGTACCGTTAACGAAGATCATCGATGCCAACCCGCAGCTGGTCGATCCGAATAAGCTTGATGTCGGGGCTAAAATTAAAATTCCGACAGAGCCCGTTCCGGTACCTGGCGGCAGCCAGCCAATTATCCATAAGCACACGGTAAAGCAAGGGGATTCTCTATGGAAGCTGTCCAAAGCTTGGGGAGTGACCCTGAAAGAAATTATCGATGCCAACCCGCAGCTTAAAAATCCGAATGCCCTTTTGGTGGGAGAGATTGTGAACATCCCTTCATCTGGCATTTATACGGAGACGGGGGACAGCGATGGCGTAACGATGAGTGCTGAAATGGCTCCAGGCAAAAAGAAGCCGGGCAGCAAGGATTACACGGGCGTCAAAGAAGAAATTACCCAGCCCGTACCGCAGCCGCCGGTGGCCCCGCCACAGCCAATGCCAGAGCCGCCTGTGTTACCGAAGCTACCGGAGATTGCGCCTCTGCCGGAGGAGCCTAAAAAGGTAGAGCCGGAGTACAAACCGGAGATTAAGCCCGAGATTAAGCCCGAGTACAAACCTGAGATTAAACTCGAGTATAAACCGGAGATTAAACCCGAATTTAAACTAGAATACAAACCGGAGTATAAGCCAGAGTTCAAGCCAGAATTTAAACCGGAGTATAAACCGGAATACAAACCGGAATACAAACCGGAATACAAACCGGAATACAAACCTTTTGAGCCGGAGCAAATGTATCCGTTAAAGACAATGCCAATGCCGCATCCGGTTCTTCCGGTCGATGAACCATGCCCGAAGGTTGCTGATTTCCATGTCCAACCTTTCATGCATCCATGTCCGGAGTTTCCGATTCACCATGTTCCGGATCATCCATGTCTTGGTCCGTACCAACATCACCATCATCATGGATATCATGAGCCTCAGTTTACGATGCCGCAATACGGTTATCCGGAATCCCCATGCGGGTGCCATGAACCGGTAAAATGGCAAGGAGAGAGCGTTCATCCATACTACCACGTGCCACAGCCGGCCGTTCCGGCGTCCTATGGAGAAGCTTGGGGAAATGCAGCGGGAGGTTATCCGGGATTGTCCGGGGACTCGGTTGGGATGGAGTATTCCCAGGTATCCGTTTCCGAGTCCTATACGGCAGGAGTTACTTCTAACTATATGCCGTACTCGGAACATCACGGGATTTCGCCGCTTGGCTACGCCTCTTCACCTTGCGGCTGTCAGGGCGGAGAAGTTAGTCCTTTTTACGGTATGCCTCAAAGTTATCCATATGCTAACCAGGGCGCATCGGAGAATGCAATGCCTTATAATTGGCAGCATGGTGCCATGAATTCGTCGGGTGCCTACAGCGTTCCTTCGGCACCGATTGGAGCTTTCGGCGCAAATCCATCATTCATGAACCCTTATGAACAGATGTGGATAGACCGTCAAAATGAAGAACAAGGAGTAGGAATTGCTTCAAGCTTTACGGAAGATGCACCTCCAACGAATCATTCAGTTGAAGAGAGCGATCAGGAAGCTGAAATTCGTGACGCTGCAATTGAAGAGAATAGTAAGACGGCCAAGGCAAAGGTTCATCGTCAGACGGGGGGGAAAGCCTCCAGAACTGCAGCCAAGAAAACACGGAAGCCGCAGTCGGCAAAGAACAAACAGCAAAACCCATGGATAAAAGGATAAAGGTTTAGCGAAAAAATAAGGGGTAACAGCTTAGAGGTAAGTTGTGAGTGGTTTAGAGCCATGTTAGGATTTTTAGTAGAAGGGCGGCCGGTCACCGGCCGTCTTGTCTCATTATAGTAGGGATACAAAGCGTGGTAAAATATAGGGCGGAACGAGCTTTAAGTGCTTTGAAAGCCACTCTTTAATTAGTACAAGCTGCAATAATGGATTTGGAAAAAATTATGCATTGTTAAACAGTATTGATTCATGATATATTATAAATCCAGTCGCGAAACGAACGCCTTTGCGGCAGGGAAGAGGTCGATGAATAATTTTTGGTTTGGATTTTAAGAAATCAAAAAACTTAAAAAAACCTCTTGCATTATCGAAATGGATATGATATATTATAAGAGTTGCTGATGCGAACGGGATTCGCCGGTAACGAAAAGGTTGATCTTTGAAAACTGAACAACGAGTGAGTAAAACGAACCGCTTCGGCGGGGAGTTACAATAGAGAATTGAACAAATTCTCGTCAGTTTTTCTAATGAGCTTAATCGCTCTTTCAAGACTCACCAGATTTGATTCACTCATCCGAGTGGAACCCAAATCCGGCGAGGTCGATCGTCCTTCGGACGATCTTTATTGGAGAGTTTGATCCTGGCTCAGGACGAACGCTGGCGGCGTGCCTAATACATGCAAGTCGAGCGGACTGATGGTTTCCTTCGGGAAACCGTTGGTTAGCGGCGGACGGGTGAGTAACACGTAGGCAACCTGCCCTCAAGACTGGGATAACTACCGGAAACGGTAGCTAATACCGGATAATTAAATCTGC
>NZ_JAGGKI010000009.1 GCF_017873605.1 Paenibacillus lactis | reverse complement strand
TCATTTTTTTTGACACCCTCTCGTCTGCTTTGTTTCATTATCGTTTTATCACTAAGGGGTGTCCACTTTTTATTCTAGCTGCAAAAAGGGACTTGCTTGCGCCAAAAGCAACTCCAAGCCCGGAGCAAGTCCCAAAAAGGGACGTGTGAGCGTCAAAAGCAGCTCCAAGCCCGGAGCAAGTCCCGAAAAGGGACTTGCTGGCGCCAAAAGCAACTCCAAGCCCGGAGCAAGTCCCAAAAAGGGACTTGCTAGCGGCAAAAGCAACTCCAAGCCCGGAGCAAGTCCCAAAAAGGGACGTGTGAGCGCCAAAAGCAGCTCCAAGCCCCGAGCAAGTCCCGAAAAGGGACTTGTGGGCGCGAAAAGCAGCTCCAAGCCCGGAGCAAGTCCCAAAAAGGGACTTGCTGGCGCCAATGTAAAGTTACCCTCCAAAGTCTCCCAAAAAAGTCCAACTAAAACGCCCAACTAAAACGCCCACCCCCCCACTTATTCAACTTCAGACCCCAAACTGAGAGTTAGAAGGAGGCATCCCCTTGTACTGCTTATACAGCTTCGTGAAATAATTCAAAGAATAGAGCAAATGGAAGGGATTTCAGAGGGAAATATGCTATAATCCATATTTAGATGATATTGGAAATCATTATTGAATAGGAGGTCATTATGACTATATTGTGGGAGAACATTATCATTACATTGGTTGTGCTATTGTTGATTCTCGCTGTTATCGGATTTGTGATCGGATTTGTTGCTGTCAAAGTATTCAAAGCATTTTCAAAAAAATAACGATTTGTTTAACCTTTAATTTCCAATTATTCTCCAGAAGGAATCATACCTATATCAAATAGAGTGGAGAATCTGTGAACATTTTTAAGGTAAGCGTTTTAAAAACATGTTACAATAGCTTGGGTTTACTATATAAAGGTTGACAGGGGCAGCGGCGTCATTGAAACGCTCCCATGCAGCCCGCCTTGTTCCAGTCATGTTGATAGGAGGATTCGAGAATGAATATCCATGAATATCAAGGAAAACAAGTACTGAAGCAATATGGAGTCGCTGTTCCGAACGGAAAGGTTGCGTTTACGGTGGATGAAGCAGTGGAAGCTGCCAAATCCCTGGGAAGTCCCGTAACCGTTGTTAAAGCGCAGATCCACGCAGGCGGCCGCGGTAAAGCCGGCGGCGTCAAGGTGGCAAAGAGCCTTGAAGAGGTTCGCGCCTATGCCGAAGAAATTCTGGGCAAAGTGCTGGTGACTCACCAGACCGGACCGGAAGGCAAGGAAGTCAAGCGCCTCCTTATTGAAGAAGGCTGCGATATTCGCAAAGAGTATTACATCGGTGTTGTTGTAGACCGCGCTACAGGGCGCGTCGTCATGATGGCATCCGAAGAAGGCGGTACGGAAATCGAAGAAGTTGCAGCGGCAACGCCTGAGAAAATTTTCAAGGAAGTCATCGATCCGGCTGTCGGACTTCAAACGTTCCAAGCGCGGAAGCTGGCGTATTCCATTAATATTCCGAACGAGCTGGTCGGCAAAGCCGTCCAATTTATGCTGGCCTTGTACAAGGCGTTCGTGGAGAAGGACTGCTCGATCGCCGAGATTAATCCACTGGTCGTTACGGGCGACGGCAACGTCATGGCCCTTGACGCTAAGCTGAACTTTGACTCCAACGCGCTCTTCCGTCACAAGGACATTGTCGAGCTTCGCGACCTGGACGAAGAAGACGAGAAAGAAATCGAAGCATCGAAATACGACTTGAGTTACATAGCTCTGGACGGCAACATCGGCTGTATGGTTAACGGTGCCGGTCTTGCGATGGCTACCATGGACATCATCAAATACTATGGCGGCGATCCTGCCAACTTCCTTGACGTTGGGGGCGGTGCAACGACCGAGAAGGTTACCGAAGCCTTCAAAATCATTTTGTCCGATCCTCAAGTTAAGGGAATCTTCGTCAACATTTTCGGCGGCATCATGCGCTGCGACGTGATCGCTACCGGTGTAGTTGAAGCGGCGAAGCAGCTGGGCTTGACCCGTCCGCTTGTTGTACGCTTGGAAGGAACGAATGTTGACCTCGGCAAGAAGATTTTGGCCGAGTCCGGTCTTAACATCGTACCAGCTGATTCCATGGCCGACGGAGCACAGAAGATCGTCTCCCTCGTTCAGTAATAATTCATTCCTGAAGAGGCATGGCACCTAAGGACGCTCGACCGTCCGGCCGTGCGGTTGCTTTCATTTTCAAATAACAATAGGGGATGTGAATCAATCGTGAGTATTTTGATCGATAAAAATACAAAAGTTATCACACAAGGGATTACAGGTAAAACGGCTCTGTTCCATGCGAAAGGCGCCCTCGATTACGGTACGCAAATGGTCGGCGGAACCTCGCCGGGCAAAGGCGGCACGGAAGTGGAAATTACGCTGGAGAACGGAACTACCGTGAAGCTTCCGGTGTTTAACACCGTTGAGGAAGCGAAGGCGAAGACCGGCGCAACCGCAAGCGTAATCTATGTTCCGCCTGCATTTGCTGCCGATTCGATCATGGAAGCCGTTGATGCCGAGATGGAGCTTGTCATCTGCATCACGGAAGGCATTCCGGTGCTGGACATGGTGAAGGTTGCACGTTATTTGGAAGGCAAGAAGACCCGCCTGATCGGGCCGAACTGTCCGGGTGTCATTACGCCGGGCGAATGCAAGATCGGGATTATGCCGGGCTACATCCATACGCCGGGCCATGTCGGCGTCGTATCGCGAAGCGGAACGCTGACCTATGAGGCGGTTCATCAGCTGACTGCACGCGGCATCGGACAATCGTCTGCCGTGGGAATCGGCGGAGACCCTGTTAAAGGCACCGAGTTTATCGATGTCTTGAAGCTGTTCAATGAGGATCCGAACACGAAAGCCGTTATCATGATCGGTGAAATCGGCGGTACGGCCGAGGAAGAAGCTGCCGAGTGGATCAAAGCCAACATGACCAAACCGGTTGTCGGCTTCATTGGCGGGGCAACTGCGCCTCCAGGCAAACGCATGGGCCATGCCGGCGCGATCATTTCCGGTGGCAAGGGGACAGCGAAAGAGAAGATTGCTGTACTCGAGGCTTGCGGCATTAAAGTTGCTCCGACACCGGCCGAAATGGGATCGACGCTTGTCAGTGTGCTTGAGGAGAAGGGCTTGCTTGAGGCTTGCACTACTCATTAATCGTATGAACGCGAGGCAGCTTTTTGCCTAATTGCGCAACCCAATATATTAAAATTAGGTAAGCAACCTTTTATGTCCTGATTTCAGGAGATGAAAGGTTGCTTTTTCTGTTTATTTTGAAGGAGGCGACTGGAATGAAGCTGGAGAGCGCGCTGCTGGCAGCATTGCATGAAAGTGAAGGCATCGGATGGAAATCGATTCACCGGATTATGATGCACGGCCAGCTGCATGAAGGCATGATTTCTTATGGTGTGAATGACTGGAGAAGCTGTGGATTGTCTGTCGAGCAGGCGAATAAATTGTCGAAACGGTTTCCGTCGAGCGTCGAACAATTGCTGGAGCGGATGTCAAATGCTGCGGGCGATAGCGCAGGGCATTCCCGAGGGGATGTATGGAAGTTGACAAACCGTTCCAAAATACGTATTATTACAGCCCTCGATGATCAATATCCCGAGCGGTTGAATTCAATGTCCGAGCCTCCTTGGGTAATCTATTCGATCGGCCGTGCGGAGCTTTTGAACCAGCCCGGCGTTGCCATGGTCGGGACCCGGATGCCGACTGCTTATGGCCGCAAGATGGCCGGCCTATTGGCCGAGGAGCTGACGCGGTACGGGCTGGCTGTCGTAAGCGGAATGGCCAGGGGAATTGACAGCGCCGCGCACGAGGCGGCTTTAACAAGCGGAGGAGCAACGATTGCGGTTCTCGGTGCGGGGATTGATGTCATCTATCCTGCAGAGCACCGGTCCTTGTATGAACGGATCGCAGAATCGGGATTGATTGTTTCCGAGTACCCTCCAGGCACGAAAGCCCACCCGGGATTTTTTCCGAGGAGAAACCGAATCATTGCCGGTTTGTCCCTTGGAACCGTAGTCGTGGAGGCGGATGCCCGCAGCGGATCGCTGATCACAGCAGATTATGCGCTGGAGGCCGGAAGGGATGTTTTCTCGGTTCCGGGACAAGTCACTTCTCCCAAGAGCCGGGGAACGCTTGCCCTCATTAAACAGGGGGCCAAGATGGTGACGGACGTCCAAGATATTATCGAGGAATATGATTCCTGGTTGCCAAACAGGGCTCCCAATACATACAATAAGGAGCGGCAGGCCCCTCATTCGAGCCTCCCCGGCATGGATTCCGGGTTGACAAACGATGAACGGCACGTTTACCATATGCTCGAACAGGGACCCGGGTCGCTTGATGAGTTGTTGGAGGGGACCCAGTGGGATTTTGGACATTTGCATTCAGTTCTGTTATCTTTAATCATAAAAAAGCAGATAACCCAATTACCCGGTGCTATATATAAGATCATATAATGGGAAAGTTGAATGTTGGAGAGGAGGATGAACCTGTGGCGGATTCACTCGTCATCGTAGAGTCGCCTGCCAAGGCGAAGACGATTGGCAAATATCTCGGCAGCAAATATATCGTGAAGGCTTCGATGGGTCATGTGCGCGATTTGCCGAAAAGCCAGATCGGGGTTGAGGTGGAAAACGACTTCAATCCGAAATACATTACGATCCGCGGAAAAGGTTCTGTCTTAAAGGAACTTAAGGATGCTAGCAAAAAGGTAAAGAAAGTATACCTCGCAGCTGACCCCGATCGCGAAGGGGAAGCCATCGCATGGCATCTTGCCCATGCTTTGGAGCTGGATGAATCTCAAAGCCTGCGGGTCGTATTTAACGAAATCACGAAGACGGCGGTCAAGGATGCCTTCAAGACGCCGCGCAAAATTAATATGGATCTCGTTAACGCCCAGCAGGCTCGGCGGATACTTGACCGTCTGGTGGGTTACAAGATCAGCCCTCTTTTATGGAAGAAAGTTAAGAAGGGGCTGTCGGCAGGACGCGTTCAATCCGTTGCGGTCAAGATCATTCTGGATCGCGAGAACGAAATCAGCGCATTCGTGCCGGAAGAATATTGGACGATCACGGCGAAGCTGGCCGTGAAGGGCTCTTCGTTCGAAGCGAAGTTTACGCAGCTGAACGGGGAGAAGAAGGAGCTGTCCAGCCAGGAGGACGTGAACGAGGTGCTTGCAGCGATTAAGGATGCCTCTTTCACGGTCGGCGAAGTCAAGGAACGCGAGCGTCAGCGTCATCCGTCGCCGCCGTTCACGACAAGCTCATTGCAGCAGGAAGCGGCGCGCAAGCTCGGTTTTCGGGCCGCGAAGACGATGTCGGTCGCCCAGCAGCTGTATGAGGGCGTGGAGCTCGGCAAGGAAGGCACTGTCGGTTTGATAACGTACATGCGTACCGACTCTACCCGGATATCCGGTACCGCGCAAGACGAGGCGAAGGAGTACATTACGGAGAAATACGGAGAACCGTTCGTACCCGAAAGCCCTAGGCAGTATTCAAAGAAAGCGGCAAATGCGCAGGATGCGCACGAAGCCATCCGGCCTACGTCCGTCCTTCGGGATCCGGAATCGGTGAAGCCGTACATGAGCCGTGATCAGCTTCGCTTGTATAAACTGATCTGGGAACGCTTTGTCGCCAGCCAGATGGCCTCTGCTGTACTGGATACGCTTTCTGTGGATATATCGGCAGGTACTGCCGTTTTTCGGGCTACCGGATCCAAGGTTCGCTTTCCGGGCTTCATGAAGGTCTATGTTGAGGGTAATGACGACGGGACGACCGAAGAGGATAAATACCTTCCGGAGCTGCATACGGGCGACCAGCTGGATAAGCAGGATATCGAGCCGAAGCAGCACTTTACCCAGCCGCCTCCGCGTTACACCGAAGCGCGGCTTGTAAGGACGCTGGAGGAGCTTGGAATCGGACGGCCGAGTACTTACGCGCCAACGCTAGAAACGATCCAGAAGCGCGGCTACGTTGCCATTGAGGATAAGAAGTTTGTCCCGACGGAGCTGGGGGAGCTTGTCATCGAGCAGATGGAGCAATTTTTCCCCGAAATTCTGAATGTGGAATTTACGGCAAACATGGAGGAAGACCTGGACCATGTCGAGGAAGGCTCCGAGGATTGGGTCAAGGTGCTGTCGGAATTCTATAAATCATTCGAGAAGCGGCTTGAGGTTGCTGAGGAAGAAATGAAGGAAATCGAGATTGAAGACGAGGTTTCCGACGAGATTTGCGAGAAATGCGGCAAGCCATTGGTCTATAAGCTTGGACGATTCGGGAAGTTTTTGGCATGCTCCGGTTTTCCGGACTGCCGGAATACGAAGCCGATCGTCAAAGACATCGGCGTAACTTGTCCGAAGTGCAAGGAAGGCCATGTCGTGGAACGACGGAGCAAGAAGGGGCGTATCTTCTTCGGATGCGACCGCTATCCGGAATGCGATTTCGTATCCTGGGATAAACCTTCGCCTAAACCGTGTCCGAATTGCAGCAGCTTAATGGTAGAGAAGAAGAGCAAGCAGGGGGTCAAGCTTCAATGCACTTCCTGCGACTATTCCGAAATGGTTGAGGAACAGGACGAAGCATCAGAGATGTAGGCATACAGGGGGTAATGACGTTGACAGACACACAGAGAGTAACGGTGATCGGGGCAGGCCTTGCCGGCAGTGAAGCGGCTTGGCAGATCGCAAGCCGCGGGATTCCCGTTACCTTATACGAAATGCGGCCGGTCGTGAAGACGCCGGCCCATCATACAGACAAGTTCGCAGAGCTGGTCTGCAGCAACTCGCTCCGGGCAAATACGTTGACCAATGCGGTCGGCGTTTTGAAGGAAGAGATGCGCATGTTGAACTCGCTCGTGATCGGTTCGGCGGACCGCAACGCCGTGCCAGCGGGCGGGGCGCTTGCGGTGGATCGTGACGGCTTCTCCGGCGAAATCACGGAGACGCTTCATCAGCATCCGTTAATTGAGGTAGTAAATGAAGAAATTCAGCATATACCTGAAGAAGGGATCGTTGTCATTGCGACAGGACCTTTGACCTCTCCCGCATTGTCGGCTCAAATCCGCGAGCTGATGGGCGAAGACTACTTCTACTTCTATGATGCGGCTGCACCGATCGTAGAGAAGGACTCCATTGATATGAGCAAGGTGTATCTTGCTTCCCGCTATGACAAAGGCGAGGCCGCCTACCTGAATTGCCCGATGACGGAAGAGGAATTCGATGCTTTCTACGATGCGCTGGTCAACGCCGAAGTTGCCCAGCTCAAAGAGTTTGAGAAGGAAATTTATTTCGAGGGCTGCATGCCGATCGAAGTCATGATGAAGCGGGGCAAGCAAACGGCTTTGTTCGGCCCGATGAAACCGGTCGGACTGGTGAACCCGCATACCGGCAAGCTTCCTTACGCCGTCGTTCAGCTGCGTCAGGATAATGCAGCCGGCACGCTGTACAATCTGGTAGGCTTCCAGACCCATCTGAAATGGGGAGAGCAGAAGCGGATTATTTCGATGATCCCGGGTCTGGAAAATGCCGAGATCGTACGGTATGGCGTTATGCACCGCAATACGTTCGTCAATTCGCCGAAGCTGCTTCAGCAAACCTATCAGGTGAAGACGCGTCCGAATCTGTATCTCGCCGGACAGATGACGGGGGTCGAGGGCTACGTTGAGTCCGCCGCCTCCGGATTGATTGCAGGCATCAATGCAGCAAGAGCAGCGCGTGGACAAGAAGGGATAGTATTCCCGCAGGAATCGACGATCGGCAGCATGGCCTATTATATTACGCACGCCGATCCGGATAATTTCCAGCCGATGAACGCGAATTTCGGACTGCTGCCGAAGCTTGAGACCCGGATCCGGAATAAGAAAGAGAAGAATGAAGCTTTGGCTAATCGCGCTCTTGATCATATTCGCAAATTCATTTATGACAACCAACTGAATACGCTGTAACTTTTAAAAATAGGGGAGGTCCGCCATCATGGAAATGACTTTTCACGCTACGACGATCTGTGCAGTACGGCATAATGGCAAAGCAGCCATTGCCGGCGACGGCCAAGTCACGTTCGGAGAAAGTGTAGTCATGAAGCAGACCGCCAAAAAAGTGCGCCGTCTTTACCGGGGACAAGTTGTCGCCGGTTTTGCCGGTTCTGTGGCGGATGCGATTACGTTGTTTGAGAAATTTGAGGGCAAGCTGGAGGAGCATCATGGAAACCTGCAGCGCGCGGCCGTGGAGCTGGCCAAGGACTGGCGCCAGGATCGGGTGCTGCGGAAGCTGGAAGCTTTAATGATTGTGGTGGATAAGACAGGGATGCTGCTGATCTCCGGCGGGGGCGAAATTATTGAGCCCGACGACGATGTATTGGCGATCGGCTCGGGAGGCAACTTTGCGCTCTCGGCAGGACGTGCGCTGAAACGGCATGCATCGCATATGGAGGCCAAGGATATCGCGCGAGAGGCGCTTCAGATTGCTTCAGAGGTTTGCGTATATACGAACAGCAATATTATTGTAGAAGAGCTGTAATCATGCTTTACGGCAGCGTATAGCCATATCAGGGCGGGAGGTATTCACGGTGAATAAAGAATCTATGACTCCAAGACAAATTGTTTCCGAGTTGGATAAATATATTGTCGGCCAGAAGGAAGCGAAGAAATCTGTTGCGGTTGCGCTTCGCAATCGCTATCGGCGCAGCTTGCTGTCCGATGAGGAGCGCGATGAGATCGTTCCGAAAAACATCCTGATGATCGGTCCTACGGGCGTCGGCAAAACGGAAATTGCCCGGAGGCTTGCAAAACTGGTGAACGCTCCTTTTGTGAAGGTGGAGGCTACGAAGTTTACCGAGGTCGGGTATGTGGGACGCGACGTGGAATCGATGGTTCGCGACCTTGTGGAAACAGCAATTCGCATGGTGAAGCTGGAGCGCACGGAGAAGGTCAAGGATAAAGCGGAAGAGATGGCGAACGAGCGGATCGTGCAGCTGCTGGCCCCATCAACCAAAAGCCAGAAGAGCCAGCGCAATCCGTTTGAGATGCTGTTCGGAGGCAACAATCCGTCTCAGGCCGTAGAGGATGATGCGGAGGATAAAGACGAAAGCCTGAAGGAGAAACGGAGACAGATCCGTTTCAATCTGCTGTCCGGAAAGCTTGAGGATGAGACGATCGAAATCGATGTCGAGGACACCGCTCCGAATATGTTTGATATGTTCGCGGGGCAGGGGAATGATCAGATGGGCATGAATATGCAGGAGATGTTCGGCAGCCTGATGCCGAAGCGGACGAAGCGGCGCAAGCTGTCCGTTAAGGAAGCGAGAAAGGTGCTTACGCAAGAGGAGGCGGCCAAGCTGATAGATATGGATGATGTCATCCAGGAGTCCATCCGGCGTGCCGAACAATCGGGCATTATTTTCATCGATGAGATCGACAAGGTTGCCAGCCAAGGCCGCCAATCGGGACCGGATGTATCCAGGGAAGGCGTTCAGCGCGACATCCTGCCGATCGTGGAAGGCTCTACCATCATGACGAAGTACGGGCCGGTGAAGACGGATTTCGTGCTGTTTATCGCCGCAGGCGCTTTCCATATTGCGAAGCCGTCAGATCTGATTCCGGAGCTGCAGGGCCGCTTCCCGATCCGCGTGGAGCTGAACAGCTTGACGCTGGATGATTTTGTGTCCATTTTGACCGAACCGAAGAATGCGCTGACCAAGCAATATATCAATTTGCTGCGCACCGAAGAGCTCGAAGTGGAATTTTCCCCGGAGGCCATTCGGGAGATTGCCCAGATTGCTGCCTCAGTAAACCAAAACACTGAAAATATCGGCGCCCGCAGGCTCCATACCATACTGGAGAAGCTGCTGGAGGATCTGTCGTTTGAGGCGCCTGAGCTCACGCTGGAGCGCATGGTCATTACGCCCCAATATGTGAGAGAAAAGCTGGCCGGCATCGCCCAGGATCGGGATTTGAGCCAATATATTTTGTAATTCGGCAAAGAAGGCGCTCAGGTGTAAATGTTTGTCGATGCAAATGAAGTCCAAGATGTCGAAATATTTGCGTATGTTGGAAGCGATCAGGACCGAATTCGTAATTTTTTGTGAACAAGCGGACCTGCACCTGGACCTATACCTTGGGAAGAAAACTTTAAATTTTACAAAATCAGTATTGAGATTTGCAATATTTTAGAAAAAAACGAAACGAAAACGAATAAAAAGCCCTTATTCTTGGAAAAAGATAGGGCTTTTTTCTTATTGTAAAAAGTCCCAATCTTTAAGAAACTTAGTTTATGTGACATCATGCTGTCTTTTTCTACTTAAGACCTAGATTAGGGCGTACGGATTATGTTTTTTGTCGAAAAAAGAGGATTTAGCTAGGAAGAGTGGAATACTTTTCTGCAGGTCCAGTCAGGAGGAATGAGCTAGTGAATCTGTTGAACAATAGTTCCTTTCAGCGGCTTCAAGGCGGTTTGGACGCAGCGAATCTGAGAAACAGCGTCATTGCCAACAATATCGCCAACGCGGATACGCCTCATTTTAAGAGATCCGAAGTATCCTTCGAGAGTCTTTTGAAACAGGAGATGGAGGGAGCTCATCTTACGCTGCAAGGGAGAAGGACGGATCCAAGACATATACCGATCGGTCCAACCGGCAGCATTCCAAGCGCTTCGATTACGAATGACAGCAGCAGCTCTATGAACAACAACGAGAATAATGTCGATGCGGATCGGGAAATGGTGCTGCTCGCGGAGAACCAGCTCCGATACCATTCGTACATACAAGCGGTGAATGAGCAAATTCGCATGATGCGTACAGCGATTGAGGGGAGATAAGGTTCATGAATATTAGCAACGGCTTTTCGATCAATGCATCGGCCCTTACGGCCCAACGTCTTCGCATGGACGTCATTTCTTCGAACCTTGCCAATGCGGAAACGACAAGAGCCCGGATCGAGAATGGACAAGCGGTACCATACCGCCGCAAGACCGTAGTTCTTTCGCCGCAGAGCGAGTCGTTCGAAGGGATGCTTAGAGCCCAGATGAACGGGGAAACCGCGGGCCAAGGGGTAAGGGTGGCTGCCGTGAAGGAGGATTCATCTCCGCTTAAGCAGGTATACAACCCGACTCATCCGGACGCGAATGCCGAGGGATATGTCTATATGCCTAATGTCGACGTCACAAAAGAGATGGTGGATATGATCGCGGCTACCCGGTCCTATGAAGCCAATGTGACTGCCATTAATGCATCGAAAGCCATGATCATGAAGGCGCTGGAGATCGGCAGATAGTGTAGGGTAGGCGTTTAGATACAGAAAATTAGGAGGGGAAATCGATGATTCAAAACACAATGTTCCAAGCCTCGGGCGTTTCGCCCCTTCAAATGCGAGAGCAAGCCACGGTGGCAGAGAAGACTCCTGCCGAATCCATCCGCAGCTTCGGTTCGTATTTGAGTGATGCGTTGAACTCTGTTTCCGCACAGGAACAACAGGCTCATGTCATGAGCGACAAAATGATGATTGGACAAGTCAACGTGGATCAGGCGATGATATCCGCCCAGCAGGCACTGTTGAGCATACAGCTCACAACACAGGTCCGAAACAAAGTGGTAGAAGCCTATCAAGAGATCATGCGCACGCAAATCTAAATGTTTCTAGCAAAGTTTCGGATGGGGTGACGATGTGAACGAGAGAATCGCCCAATATCGGGATCGAGTGACCCAATATTGGAATCAATTTAGCAATAAGCAAAAAATAATGTTGACCGCTACTGTAGTCTTCGTACTGATTGCACTTGTTGTACTGACGATGCAGTTCTCCAAGACAAAGTACGAGGTGGCTTTCCGGGATTTGAATTCCAGTGATGCTGCCGGCATTATCAGCCACCTGGAATCGCAGAGTATTTCCTACAAGCTGAGCCCGGACGGACGAAGCATCTCCGTACCGAGCACCGAGGCGGCCAGAGTACAGATTGACGTCGGCTCACAGGGCCTGGTGCAAAACGGAACGATCGGCTTCGAAACGTTCGAGCAAAATGCATCCGCGATCGGCATGACCGATAATGAGTTCGAAGTGAAATATGTAAATGCACTGAACGGCGAGGTTGAGCGTCTGCTTGAGAAGATGCAGGGCGTCCAAGATGCCACCGTGCTGCTCAATCTGCCGAAAGAAAGCGTGTTTGCCAAGACCAACAATGAAGATCAGGCCAGCGCCTCCGTTGTCCTGCATTTTAAACCGGGATACCGGCCGAATCAGGAAGTGATCGACGGTTACTACAACCTGGTGAAGACGGCCATACCCAGCCTTCCGATCGAGAATATAACCATAACCAATGATGAAGTTGAACTTCTTGCCACGGCCAAGGGTGGTCAGGGCGGACTGATCGGCAGGGTTGAAGAGAACTTTGCACTGCAGAAAAAATTTGAAAGCGAAGTACGACAGAATGTGCAACAGTTCCTGTCCCAGTACATGGGGTCAAGCAAAGTGAACGTACTCGTTGCTTCCAAGCTGAATTTCGATCAGGTACAGAGCAAGGAAAATCTCGTAACCCCCGTTGATGAAGAAGAGATGAAGGGGATCGAGCTCAGCGTACAGGAAATTCAGAAGAATTATACCGGAACCAGCAGTCCTGCCGGCGGAGTTGCCGGTGTGGGCGAAGAAGCGGTTCCCGGGTATCCGAGCGATTCCGAGAGCGGACAGACAACGTCGGAAGAGACGTCGTCAACCATCAACTATGAAGTGAATCGCATTACAAAGGACATCATTGCGAGTCCATATACTGTTAAAGACTTAACCATTAATGTCGCAGTTGAACCACCTGCGGGCCAGCAAACGCTGGACGAAGACACCCGAACGGCGATCCAGAACATTCTCATCAACATTGTGAGAGCTTCGCTTGCCGATTCAGGTACTACCTATACAGACGCACAATTGCTTCAAAAAGTTTCGGTTAATTCGCAGGTATTTAATGTAAATCCGGATGTAAATTCGAAAACCGTTCTGTCCCAGCCGGTACTGTGGGGAATCGGCATAGCTGCATTGGCTTTGATCGCGGGAGGCACGTATTTCTTCATTCGCAAACGCAGAAGACAGCAGGAAGAATTCGAGGAAGATATTCCGCTTCCGCCGGTGACCGAATTCCCATCGATCAATCTTGAGAGTGTAACGAACGAGAGTCAGGTCCGAAAGCAGCTCGAAACGTTGGCGAAGAAAAAGCCGGATGAATTCGTGAATCTGCTGCGTACATGGCTGGCTGAGGAATAGAGGTGGAAGCATTGGTTAAGGGAAACAACCAACAATTATCCGGGCGCCAGAAAGCCGCTATACTGCTGATTACGCTGGGGCCGGAAGTCTCTGCACAAATATTCAAGCATTTGCGCGAAGACGAAATCGAGCAGCTGACGCTGGAGATTGCGAATGTGCGCAAGGTCGACAGCGGCGAGAAAGATAGCATCATTCAGGAGTTTCACCAAATTTGTCTTGCACAGGAATATATATCGCAAGGCGGCATTAATTACGCTAAAGAAATTTTGGAGAAAGCGCTCGGGCAGCAGAAGGCGATGGAGGTTATCAATCGCCTGACCGCAACGCTTCAGGTAAGGCCGTTTGATTTTGCCCGCAAGGCTGATCCGAGCCAGATCCTGAATTTCATTCAGAATGAAAACGCCCAAACCATCGCGCTTGTGCTCTCCTACCTGCAATACGACCAAGCATCGGCGATATTATCCTCGCTTCCTCAAGAGAAGCAGGCCGAGGTTGCCCGGCGGGTTGCGGTCATGGACAGCACGTCTCCGGAAGTTATCGCTCAGGTCGAGCGCGTGCTGGAGCAGAAGCTGTCGGCAACGGTGACCCAAGATTACACCAACGCAGGCGGCATCGAGTCGATCGTTCAAATATTGAACGGAGTCGACCGAGGCACGGAGCGGACGATCCTGGATTCGCTCGAAATACAGGATCCCGAGCTTGCCGAAGAAATCAAGAAGCGGATGTTTGTATTCGAGGATATCGTCAATGTCGACAATCGTTCGATCCAGCGCATCATTCGCGATGTCGAGAATGCGGATTTGCAGCTTGCGCTTAAGGTGGCAAGCGAGGAAGTCCGGGATGTTATTTTCCGCAATATGTCCAAGCGGATGGCGGAAACCTTCCGCGAAGAGATGGAGTACATGGGCCCTGTGCGGCTGCGTGACGTGGAGGAAGCTCAGACACGGATCGTAAGCACGATCCGAAGACTCGAAGAAGCGGGCGAGGTTATCATTGCC
Source organism: Paenibacillus lactis (assembly GCF_017873605.1). Classification (GTDB taxonomy): domain Bacteria; phylum Bacillota; class Bacilli; order Paenibacillales; family Paenibacillaceae; genus Paenibacillus_AQ; species Paenibacillus_AQ lactis. The sequence continues at coordinate 251,837 of NZ_JAGGKI010000009.1, read as the reverse complement.
CGCGGCGGAGGAGATGACATTATTGTCTAACTTGATCAAACCGTCCCACTATACAACGATGGATGTCTTGAAAGAGTTGGATGTAGCGCATCGGTACGCCGCTCCTGCCGAAGAAGCGCAAGCGGAGCCGGCACCGCCCGCCGCTGCGCCGGCGGTCATGCACACGCTGGCCGAGGCCGAGCGGATCAAGAGCGAGATGCTGCGCGATGCCCAGGAATTTGCCGAACGGCAAATACGCGAGGCCTCCGAGGAAGCCCAGCGTCTGCTGGCTGAAGCCGAGCAGCAGATCGATGCTTGGTGGAAGGAACGAAGGCTGCAGGATGAGGATTTGTCCGAGACATTGAAGATAGAGGGCTTCAACCAAGGCTACTCCGAGGGAGCTGCCAAAGCCGAGCTGGAAATGAAGGAGCTGCTGGAGAAGGCAACGGCCGAAGCCAGCGAGCTTCTGCAGCTTGCCCACCGGGCAAAGGAAGATTTGATCCAGGAGGCTGAACCGTTTCTGGTCGAGCTAAGCTGCAGCATTGCCGAGAAAATACTCGATCATCAGCTGACGATTGAACCGGAGTTCACCTTGGAGCTGATTCGGAAGAATCTTGCGCGCAAACGGGAGAAAGGTTTGATTTCGCTCTGCGTTGCCCCTGAGCATTTTGAGTTTGTGTACGCGGCAAGAGAAGAGTTATCATTGGCGATCGATTCCCAGGCGGAGCTCCAAATCCTGCCGGATGCTACGGTGAAGGACCGAGGCTGCGTGATCCGCTCGTCTTTCGGAAGCGTGGATGCACGAATCGATACGCAGCTGGCGGAAATCAAGAAGGAACTGGTGCGCGTCGCCCTCGATGACGAAGAACGGAGAAATCAGGATGAAGAAGCTGAATAGCGCCCGGTATATCGAGCATTTAAAACATTTGGACCCGGTCCGCATCAACGGAAAAGTGACCCAAGTCATCGGCTTGATGGTAGAGTCCGAAGGCCCGGATGCGAGCATCGGGGACGTGTGCTATATCTATCCGACGAAGCAATCCAAGCCGCTGAAAGCCGAGGTTGTCGGCTTCAGAGACAACAAGGTACTGCTAATGCCGCTCGGTGAGCTTCATTCTGTAGGACCGGGATGCGATGTGGTGGGAACCGGGAAGCCGCTCAGCGTTCAGGTCGGTTCGGAACTGCTGGGCAAAGTGCTTGACGGATTGGGGCAGCCGTTAGACGGCTCGTTGATCCCGGCCCGTATGCCGCACTATTCAACCCATAACGTTCCGCAAAATCCGCTGAATCGTCCCAGAGTGAAGGAGCCGATCAGCATCGGGGTGAGAGCCATCGACGGCCTTCTCTCGATCGGGAAAGGACAACGGGTCGGCATATTTGCCGGTTCGGGCGTCGGGAAGAGTACGCTGATGGGAATGATCGCCCGTAATACGTCGGCCGACGTGAACGTGATCGCTTTAATCGGAGAACGCGGGCGCGAGGTGCTGGACTTCATCGAACGGGACCTCGGACCCGAAGGTCTGAAGCGTTCCGTCGTCATCGTAGCCACCTCGGACCAGCCGGCTCTGATCCGGATCAAGGGAGCTTTGATTGCGACGACGATTGCCGAATATTTTCGGGACCGCGGGCTGAATGTGATGCTAATGATGGACTCCGTGACCCGCTATGCAATGGCACAGCGCGAGGTCGGACTAGCCATCGGGGAGCCGCCGGCAATGAGAGGTTACACCCCTTCGGTCTTTGCAAGCCTTCCAAAGCTGCTTGAACGCGCTGGTACCGGACCGAACGGTTCCATTACGGCCTTCTATACGGTATTGGTGGACGGCGATGACATGAATGAGCCGATCGCCGATGCGGTGCGGGGGATTCTGGACGGTCATATCGTGCTGAACCGGAGCATCGCCAATAAGGGACATTTCCCTGCGATCGACGTGCTGGCCAGTATCAGCCGCGTGATGAAGGACATCGCTCCGGAGGAGCAGATTGAGGCTTCGGAAAACGTAAAACGCTTGATGGCCATATATAAGGACTCCGAGGATTTAATTAACATCGGGGCTTACCAACAGGGATCTAACGCCGACATCGACGAATCCATCGAGTACATTCATCGGATATGGGATTATACGAAGCAGAAAGTAAATGAAAAAACGACGCTCGCCGAGGTTCAGGAACGTCTGATTTCCGAATTTTCAAGGAGATGACTTTGAAGAATGAAATTTCAATACGCATTCCAGAAAATCGTAGACCTGAAGAGTAACGAGAAGACCCAGGCCGAATGGATGCTGTCGAGCGCCATCGGGAAGCTGCAGGCGGAGGAGAAAAGCCTGACCGAGCTGTACCGGATGCGAGAGCAAATGTATGCGGCCGAGCAGGAAGCCGTTACGCGGTGCGCGGCAATCGCCGAAATCCGCAATATTCAGAGCTATGCTCAGTACTTGGAGCAGTGTATTGAGCGGAAACGGAATGATATTCGGCTCGCCCATGTAAATGTTACGAAGAAGCAGGAGATTTTATCGGAAAAAATGCTGGATGAAAAAGTGTGGTTAAAAGCAAGAGACAAATCGCACGAGAAATTTCGGCATGAAAGTCTCCTTCGGGAACAAAACGAGCTGGACGAGCTGGCGACGGTACGTTTTGCGATCAAAGCCCGATAATGAATCCGTTGGCAGCCGGGTTAAGACCGCGAAGGAGGAATGAACGTGGCAAGAAAAGACATGCCGCTCGATAAGGAAGAATCAAGCGGTGGATTTGAACGGATTTTGCTGATTCTCGTACCGGCCATTTTTACGATCGTTCTTCTAGGGGCGCTTGCGATCTTCTTTAGAGCGGATGTTCGGGACGGCATGATCGATCTGGCGAACAAAATTCCGATTGTGAAGGATTGGGTTCCCGATCCGGTGCTGACGCCGGAAGAGCAGAAGCTGAAAGAAGCGAAGGAGCAGGAAGAAAGCGCCGAAGCGACGATCGTTGAGCTGAAGAAGCAGCTGGCGGAGCGCGAGGAGACGCTAAGCGAGGTCACCGAGCAGAAAGCCGCCCAGGAGAACAAAGTGAAAGAGCTGGAGAGCCAGATTGATTCGCTGCAGAACCAGAACACCGGAAGCCCGGAGCAGGAGGAAGATCCGTATACGAAACAAATCCGTGAGCTCGCCAAGCTGTATGCGGACATGAGTCCAAGCAAGGCTGCGCCGATCATGCAAAATTTGACCCTTGAGGAAATGGTGCTGATGCTGAGCCAGATGAAGAGCAGCAACCGGGTGGCGATCCTGGAGAAGATGGACCCAAAGACAGCGGCGGAAGCCACGATGATGCTGAAGGATGCCAAGCCCTCCGAGGACTTGGCGATCGCGGCGCTGCAATCCCGAATCAAGAAAAATGATACGGAAGCGGCAAGCAGCAAGACGAGCAGCAGCAACCTGGACAAAAATCAGCTGAATCAGACGTTTGCAGGCATGACGCCGACCAATGCGGCGGAGCTGCTGATGCAGACTTACAAAATCAGCCCGGCCAAGACCATGACCATCTTGAATACGGTCGATGACGCGACGCGTTCCAGAATTATGAACGCGATGTCCTCGAAAGACCCGGAGCTTGCAGCAAGAATACTGAATCGACTTATGGGCTCCAAATAAACATCAGATCCGCTTACGGTCTGAACTTTTCCGGTCGCACGGGAGAGGAGGTGAATAAGACGATGACGATGACAGTGCAAGGCATGTCCTCCACAATCAGCAGCTCTTCGGCAAGCGGCAAGACGAGCGCACAAGGCAGCTCACCAGCGGGCGCTTCATTTGATGCGACGTTGACATATCAGATGTCGAGCGCAGGCGGCGGCTCCTCTACAGCTGCTTCGGAGACAACGGTCAAGCTGGAAGGTTTGGTACAAGGCTTGCCGGCTGAAACAAATGAGGCGATTGAGGGATTGCTCGAAATGCTGCAAAGCCTGCTTGGGGAGCTGGATAAACTGGACCAGGCATTGGCGGAAGACCCTGCCTTGCTTGAAGAGCTGCAGAGCTGGCTTGCTCAAGCAAGCATGGTGCTAAACGGCGCCGGCGTCCAGGCCCAAGGATCCGATGGCAGCGCGGCAATGTCCCCGCTAGCCCAGCATACGGACACGGTACGTTTTGTAATCCAGGACACACTCACTCAGATAAAGGCCTTGATTAGCAGTGCCGGAAAGGTGAGTCCGGGAACGGAGACCGCGGTACACCAGCTGGTCCAGTCGTTCCACAGCTTGATGGGCAACAGCGCAGGCAATGTGAAGCAGGCAGCCGAGCATGTGAAACCTTCACATCAGGCGGCAAATGGTTCTGCACCTGCGACTGAGGCCAATGCAGCGGCAACCGCGACGGCTGGAAGAACACAGTCCACCAACGCAGCGCCGTCAGCTGGTCCGAATGCTGGCCTTCTGCCGAATGCTGGCCAAGGCGGAGAAGTCTCCGCTAAAGCGGCTGACTCGAATGGAAGCGGCGAACCATGGATGCCTGAACACGGCACCGTAACCGCCGGACAGCTAGCGCTTCGTTCAGGAACTCAGGTAGCGGTAAAACCTGCAGCCCCTCCGGTACCGGTCGAGCGGTTTGCTAGTGAAATGACTTCCTTCATTATAAACAAGCTCGAAATCGTAAAGCAGCAAGGCTTCACGGAAGCGAGAATATCGCTTAATCCAGAGCATTTAGGTCAGGTAGATATCAAATTAACGATGCAAAACGGACAGCTGATCGCTCAATTCATGACCGCTAAGGCGGATGCAAGAGAGCTGATCGACCAGCAAATGGCGCAGCTTCGCACAGCGCTCGTTGCTCAAGGTCTTCAAGTGGAGAAAATCGAGGTTACGCAAAGCAGTCAGCCTTCCACAGCCAATATGTATCAGGACGGACGACAGTCGGGCTCAGGTCAGCAGCAGTCCCAGCAGCGCTCGAAAGGGAAAGATACCCCTTCGGATGATGCCGTACTGGCTGCCAGCTTGACGGAAGAATGGCATGATTGGATTTCCGAGATGCAGGCCGATGAAGGACAAGCTGTTCAAGCCGGAACATTTACCGCGAAAGCTTAATTGCGAGGAGGTGAACACGAATGGCAACGAATCCAGTATCCACAAGCAACATGTGGCCGAACTATTCGAAAGGAAATGTCAGTAACAAAGGCGGTAAAGGGCAAGAGCTGGGAAAGGATCAGTTTCTAAGCATCCTGATTACACAGCTGCGGCACCAAGATCCGCTTCAGCCGATGCAGGACCGGGAATTTATCGCTCAGATGGCCCAATTCACCTCCCTTGAACAGCTGATGAACATCAACACGCAGTTAACGGCAATGAGTCAATCCCTAGGCTCGGCTTCAAGTCTGATCGGCAAAGAGATCAGCTGGATGGAAAAATCGGTCAATACCGATGATCTCACCTGGACGGAAACGCCGAAGGACGGTACGGATTCCCTAGTCATGAAGACCGGAATCGTGGAGTCGATTATTGTACGGGACGGCGTTCATTACGCCAAGGTTGGCAGCAGCGAAGTGCTGCTCAGCGATATATTGAGGGTTGAGAACCCGGCTGCCGAGCCCGAGGAGCCTAGTCAAGGAGGAGCTGAGGCCGGTGCGGCTGACGCGCTTGCTTCTGAACCGGCACCTGCCGACGTAGGAGATCCGGATTCCGGGCAATCGGATCAGGGCGAACCTTCGGCCGGAGGGAATGCGCCATGAGTGATCGAATGATGATCGGCCATTTATACCCCGGAAAATTGCATCCGGCCGCGCTATCGCCCGAGCGGCGAACGGTATCGGCTTCATCCGATGCGCCAAGGGGCAATTTCAAGGAGCTGTTAAATGAAAATCTGCTCCGCATCAGCAACCATGCCGCGAAGCGACTGGAGCAGCGGGGGATTGAAATCAAGGGTGACCAGCTCGTTCAAATCCAGAGCGCGATCGATAAAGCCGCAGCGAAAGGCAGTAAGGAATCACTGATTCTGATGAAGGATATGGCGCTCATTGTCAATATTCCGAACCGGACGGTGGTCACGGCGATGGATGGCAACGCCATGAAGGACAATGTGTTCACCCAGATCGACAGCGCAGTCATAATTTCATGATTTACTGGCTGGCCCGTCAGGAAGCCAGGCGGCCGCCGACCGACAGAAGCGGCCCATATAAGAAGGAGGATGAATCCCTGTGTTAAGATCCATGTACTCCGGTATTTCCGGGATGAGAGGCTTTCAGACCAAGCTGGACGTAATCGGCAACAATATTGCCAATGTCAATACCGTTGGATTTAAGGCTGGACGGGTAATGTTTAAAGATATTCTTAGCCAGACGGTGTCCGGCGTGACGCCGGGAACGGACGATCCGACAGGCGGCGTTAATGCCAAGCAGATCGGCCTTGGTGTAACGATCGGCTCGATCGATACCCTGCATACGCCGGGAAGCGCCATGGTCACCAACAACCCGACGGATTTACGCATCGACGGGGACGGATTTTTCATGGTCAAGCTGAGCGATGACCAGGAAGTTCCTTTCCTGACCCGTGCCGGCGATTTCCATGTCGACGTTGCGCGAAACCTTGTAACGTCTGACGGTTTCCTAGTGCTCGACTCCGGTGGCGAGCCGATCACGCTGGAAGACGACGTAACTGCGTTCACGATCGCTCAGAACGGTGCCATCATCCAGAAGATGAGTGACGGAACAACGGCTGAAGGCGCGATTATCGGGGTAGCGAAGGTGCCGAACCCTGAAGGTTTGGAGAAGATTGGCGGCAATCTGTATCGCGTGACATTGAACGCAGTGCCGGACGGAGACCTCGAGGCTGTCATGTTCGAAGGCAATAACGCAGAGGAAGGCACCGGTGCAATCATTTCGGGGCAGCTGGAAATGTCCAATGTGGACCTGACGGGCGAGTTCTCCGAGATGATCGTGGCACAGCGCGGCTTCCAGGCCAATTCACGGATCATCACCACCTCCGATGAAGTGCTCCAGGAAGTCGTTAATCTGAAACGATAAGGTTGGATCAGGGGGGGATCCTCCCTCCCTTTTATGAACAAGGAGGCAGCCCATGATATCGGTAACGAGGTTAAACGGGTCGCAGATGTGGCTTAACGCACTGCTGATCGAAATGGTTGAAGAGACTCCGGACACCTATATCACATTGATTAATGGAAAACGATTGATTGTGTTGGAAAGTGCAAATGACATCGTAGCTTCCATTAAAGCGTATCATCACGAGGTTGGCATTCATCAAGCAACCATTAAAGTGCAGCAAATGGAGGAACCTTCATGAAAAAGATGCTACCCTGGTTAATTACGATTTTGTTGTCCATCACATTGATCGTGCTTGCGATATTCTTGTTGTCCGACAAGCTGACGGAGGAACCGAAAACCGCTTCGGCCAGCGACAAGCCTGCCGCTGCGAATCTGTCGGCAGACGAGATCGTGGAGATGACATCGGAAATTACCGGCATTAAGACAAATCTGGCGGATCCACAGTACATTGCCCAGATGGCTTTTGCATTTCAGTTAAGCGACAAGAAAGCTAAGGCGGAATTCGACAAAATCAAGGAAATCAAGATCAAACCGATCATTATCAAGACGTTAGCCGACACGGAGCCCGAGCTGTTAAACGATTCGAAGGGCCGTGAACAGTTTACTGCCAAGCTGCAGAATCTGATCAACAAGTCGTTAACGTCCGGCAGATTGATTCAAATCGATATGACCGATGTGCTGATCGCCGGAATCTAGACTGTTCGTCGGATGACCTGTAAGGGGGTGAGTAGATGGTTGATGTATTATCGCAGAATGAGATCGACGCCCTATTGGCCGCGCTCTCTTCCGGTGAGATGGATGCGGAGGAGCTGAAGAAAGAGGAAACGCAGAAGAAGATTCGTTCTTATGATTTCAAAAGAGCGCTTCGCTTCTCAAAGGACCATATTCGCAGCTTGACACGTATCCATGAAAATTTCGCACGTTATCTTACAACATATTTCTCGGCACAGCTGCGTACTTTTGTGCAAATCAATGTGGTGCAGGTTGAACAGCTCCCATACGATGAATTCATACGTTCCATACCGAAAATGACGGTGCTCAACATTTTTGAAGCTGAGCCGCTCGAAGGGCGAATGGTGCTTGAGGTTCATCCAAACATCGCCTATGCGATGCTGGACCGCCTGCTGGGAGGAACCGGGGTCGCGCCGTCCACGATCAACTCGATGACCGAAATCGAGACCATTATCATGGAACGGATTTTCAGCCGGGCTTTCGACAGCCTCAAGGAGGCCTGGAAAACGGTGCTGGATATTTCTCCGCGGCTTGAGGCGCTGGAAACGAATCCTCAGTTTATGCAGATCGTTTCCCCGAACGAAACCATTGCGCTGATCTCGCTGAGCACTAAAATCGGCGATACCACGGGAATGATCAATCTCTGTATTCCCCATGTCGTGCTGGAACCGATCATGTCCAAGCTGTCCGCGCATCAGTGGTTCATCTCTGAGAAAAAAGCCAGAATCCCCGAGGAAGTGGACGCGCTTAAGCAGCGGGTAAGCAAAGCTCAGCTTCCGATCGTTGCCGAGCTTGGCGTTTCACAGCTGACCGTCTCCGAATTTTTAGGACTCTCGGTCGGGGACGTTATTTCACTGAACAAGCCGGTGCATGACGGGTTATCCATCAAGGTCGGCGACAGACTGAAGTTTATTGGCAGTCCCGGAACGGTAAAAGACCGGGTTGCTGTACAAATCGATGAAATTGTCATCGAAGGAGCTGAAGAACTTGACGAGTAAAGATTATTTATCCCAGGAAGAAATCGACGCCTTGCTGAAGCAGTCGGAAATGGCATCGGATCCTTCTTCTTCGGCGGCTACCGTAGATGATGTATTGACGCCTCTGGAGCAGGATGCGCTAGGGGAGATCGGTAACATTACCTTTGGCAGCGCCGCTACGGCCTTATCCACGCTCCTCGGCAAGAAAGTAGATATTACGACGCCGAGAGTGTCCATCATCAAGCGAAGCCAGTTCGAGGAGGAGTTTCCAAAGCCGCATGTTGCCGTTCATGTTACGTATGTCGACGGCTTCGAAGGCATCAACTCTCTCGTGATCAAGACTCGCGACGCCCAGGTGATCGCAGACTTGATGCTGGGCGGAGAAGGCAACCCCGAAGAAGGGGAGTTAAACGAAATCCATATCAGTGCCGTCCAGGAAGCGATGAACCAGATGATGGGCTCTTCCGCAACGAGCATGTCCACGATATTCAACCGGTTTGTCAATATTTCGCCGCCGGGCATCGATATTTTGAACATGGTGAGCGGAGAAGGCGTCAACAATCTGCCGCAGGACGAAACCTTGATCAAAATTTCGTTCCGTCTGATTATCGGCGACTTGATTGATTCGACCATCATGCAGCTGCTCCCTGTTCAATTTTCCAAAGACATGGTTCGCATGCTGATTAACGGCACGGATGAGCCTCAGCCTGTGAAACAAGAGACTGCAGCGGCGGTAGAGACACCGGCCCCGGCTCCGGCGCAAGAACCGGCAGCTCAGCCTACCCAGCCGCCCGCTTATGCACAGGATGCAGGGAATGCGCAAGAAGAAGCTCATTATGGTTACAATGCGGCCATGCAACCCCAAGGAGGACAGGCTCCGAATGCGATGCCGTATGGACAGCCGCAAATGCCTCCGCAGACGGGGCCGCAGCATTACGGCGGCATGCACGGCCGGAATGTGAACGTGCAGCCGGTGCAGTTCGCCAATTTTCAATCGGCGCCTTACCCGCAGGTGGATGAAAACAATCTGAACTTGCTGATGGACATTCCTCTTAAGGTCACCGTAGAATTAGGAAGGACTCAGAAGCAAATTAAGGATATCCTGGAAATGTCCCAAGGTTCGATTATCGAGCTGGACAAGCTGGCGGGTGAACCGGTAGACATCCTGGTCAATCATAAGCTGATTGCCAAAGGCGAGGTTGTCGTCATCGATGAGAACTTTGGCGTACGTGTGACGGATATCGTGAGCCAATGGGACCGAATTCAAAAATTACAATAGCACAAACATTTAGGGAGGATTTTTATCAATGGCTAACCGAATTCTGATTGTGGACGACGCTGCATTTATGAGAATGATGATCCGTGACATTCTGGTCAAGAACGGATTCGAGGTTGTAGGCGAGGCTCAGGACGGCTCGCAGGCGATCGAGAAATTTAAAGAGCTTCGTCCGGATCTGATTACGATGGATATTACGATGCCTGAAATGGATGGGATCGCTGCGCTCAAGGAAATTAAAAAGATTGATCCTAACGCAAAAGTCATCATGTGTTCCGCGATGGGTCAACAAGCGATGGTTATCGATGCCATCCAAGCCGGAGCGAAGGACTTTATCGTTAAGCCGTTCCAATCGGACCGCGTCATTGAAGCCATCAACAAAACGCTTGGCGTATAAGGATTGTTTCTTATGATGATGGCGGCTTCCGATGAAATCGGCACAGGTGGTACTGGCGGATATTATTTACAGTTATTTTATGTCTTTGTCGTTCTTGCCATCATCATCGCATTGATCGTTCTCCTGATTCGCTTCTTAGGCAAAAAGAATCAGAGCTGGATGCAGGGCCGCTCCATTCGTACGCTCGGTGCGGTTGGGATGGGCCCTAACAAATCCCTTCAGCTCGTTGAAATCGGGGGCAACATCTATGTGATCGGGGTTGGCGAAGACGTTCGGCTCTTGGACAAAATTTCCGATCCCGCGGAGGTCGCGCTGATTCAGGCGGCATTTGAACAGGATTCAGGAATGTACAGCGGGGCGCTGCCGCCTTTTGTAAGCAAATTGGCGGCAAAACTCCGTAAAAACAAGCAACCGGAAGAAATCGAATGGGATGACAGCTCCTCTTTTCACGAGGTGTTCGAATCTAAACTGCGCAGCGTACCGAACCGGAAACAAAAGGTCGAAGAATTGCTGCGGGAGGATCATAAGGATTCATGAATAAAAAGATTACGATTGCTATCACGATGTTTATGCTGGCCGGGATGCTGCTATCCCGTACGGCATTTGCAGATCCGATTCCGAACATCGATATTCAAATCGGCGGGGAAGGGGAGACTCCGGGGACAAGCTCGTTGTCCTTGATCCTCCTGATTACCGTTCTTAGCATTGCACCGGCCTTGCTCGTGCTGATGACAAGCTTTACGCGGATCGTCATTGTACTCGGGTTTGTCCGCACATCTCTTGGAACACAGCAAACTCCGCCGAACCAAGTGTTGATCGGGTTAGCCCTCTTCCTTACCTTGTTCGTTATGGCTCCGACGTTTTCAACCATGAACGAGGTTGCGCTGCAGCCGTATCTCAAGGGTGAAATCAGCCAAACCGAGGCGCTGCAGAAGGCCCAGGATCCGATCAAGAAATTCATGTTCTCCCATACGCGGGAGAAAGATCTGCTGCTGTTCATGAATTACACGGGAACAGAGAAGCCGGAGTCGTACGAGGACATCCCGTTGACCGTCATGGTGCCGGCCTTTGCCATCAGTGAGCTGAAGACAGGCTTTCAGATGGGCTTTATGATCTTCATTCCGTTTCTGGTCATCGATATTGTCGTTGCCAGCGTTCTGATGGCGATGGGGATGATGATGCTTCCGCCGGTCATGATCTCGCTGCCGTTCAAAATATTGCTCTTTGTCCTTGTGGACGGCTGGTATCTGGTGGTCAAATCCATGCTGATGAGCTTTAATCCGTAACGTTTGAAACGGCAAGTAATTCGAATACAGGGGGACTCGCCGTGAGCTCTGAATTTATTATCGGCCTTGCAGGGCAGGCCGTTTACATTGTGCTTCAAGTGAGCGCGCCCATGCTGGTTCTCGCTCTGGTAGTGGGACTTATCATAAGTATTTTCCAAGCGACGACGCAGATACAGGAGCAGACGCTGGCATTCGTTCCAAAGATCATAATTGTTCTTATCGCGCTCCTGCTGTTCGGTCCTTGGATATTGACAACGTTGGTGGATTTCACCCACGGAATTTTGGACAATCTCTACAAATATATCGGATAGGCTGAGTGTCCATGGAATGGTTGCAGCAAAGTATACCTGTCTTTATGCTTGTTTTTTGTCGAATAACATCTTTTTTTGTAATAGCTCCAGTATTTACATCGCGGGGCATCCCGACTTCATTTAAAATCGGGTTTTCCTTTCTGCTTACAGTCATCGTTTATCTTACGTTCGGAATAGGAGAAACGGTGCCGCAGGATCTATCCTATGCTCTGCTGATTGTCCAGGAAGTGCTGGTAGGACTGCTGCTCGGCTTCACCGCCTATCTGATCATGGCCGTCGTCCAAACGGCCGGCGCGCTGATCGATATCCAGATCGGCTTTAGCATGGCCAACGTCATCGATCCGTTTACGGGCGCATCCATGCCGCTGATCGGCAACTTTAAGTACTATCTCGCATTGCTCGTATTCCTTGGCATGAACGGCCATCATTATCTGCTCGATGCCATTATGTACAGCTATGATTGGGTGCCTATAACGGGCAACGTATTTTCAAAGATTCTAGACGGCAGCGTTACGGATATTCTTGTCAGAACCTTTGCCCACTCGTTCATGCTTGCCCTTCAAATGGCGGCTCCGCTTGTGGCGGCCTTGTTTCTGACCGATGTCGGCCTCGGCTTCTTGGCGAGAACGGCACCGCAGTTCAACGTATTTGTCATCGGCATTATTCTTAAGATTCTGGTCGGGTTAGTGCTGCTGATGCTGCTTATGCCGGGACTTGTGTCATTATTTGATCATTTGTTCGCCCAAATGTTCGAGGCGCTCCGGCAGCTGCTCGGCGTCTTACACGAGGGAACGGCGCAAGGAGGATGAAGAGGATGCGGAACCGATCCCCCTACCGTTATCCGGTGGATTTGCAGCTGTTTGCTGGGGAGAAGACGGAAAAAGCGACGCCGAAGAAACGCCAGGATACGCGTAAAAAGGGTCAAGTGGCCAAAAGTATGGAAGTATCGGGCGCCTCGGTGTTACTATCCGCTTTCCTGTGCATGCTGATGTTCGGCGGTTACATGAGAGACCATACGGTCCGGCTGTTTACGGACGTATACCTTAACCGGCTCTCCATGGACGTAACGAATGAGAATGTCATGCAGCTCTTGGGCGAGTATGCCATTCAAATATTGCTGCTGCTCGCACCGCTGTTTGTTGCTGTGTTTGTGATCTCACTGGTCGTAAATTATATTCAGGTCGGTTTTCTCCTGACAGGAGAGCCCTTGAAAATGAAGCTCAGCAAGATCGATCCGATCAAAGGATTTAAAAATATTTTTTCCATGAGGTCCTTGATCGAATTTTTTAAATCCATATTTAAATTAACGATCATTGGCTACCTCGTATACACCACTCTTTGGGGAGCCAGAGGGGAATTCTCCTCCTTGTCGACGAAGAGTCCGGATACTATTTTTCAATTTGTAGCGAATGTTACGATGTCGCTTGGCTTTAAGATCGGGGCTGGCCTGCTGATCCTGTCCGTCCTGGACTATTTGTACCAGAAGTACGAATACGAAAAAAACATCCGCATGTCAAAGCAGGACATTAAGGATGAGTTTAAGAAAATGGAAGGCGATCCGCTGATCAAAGGAAAAATCAGGGAACGCCAGCGCCGGATGGCGCTGCAACGAATGATGCAGGAAGTACCGAACGCAGACGTCATTATTACGAACCCGACCCACTTTGCGGTTGCGCTCAAATATGACGGTTCTACTATGGAAGCTCCGCAGATCATCGCGAAAGGCCAGGACTATATGGCCCTGCGCATCAAGGAAATTGCCAAGGAACACGGCATTATAACGATGGAAAACAAGCCGCTGGCACGAGCGTTGTACCAACGGTCCGAGATCGGGGATTCCATTCCCGGAGACCTGTTCCAGGCCGTAGCGGAAGTGCTGGCCTATGTATATAAACTTAAAGGTAAAGCGAAATAATTAGGGACCGGAGGCCTAAGTGCAGTGAAAATAAAAGATCTATCTGTCCTTGCGGGTGTCATTGGCATCGTACTTATGATGATTCTTCCGATCCCGATCTGGCTGCTGGATTTACTGCTTATCATCAATATATCGGTGGCACTGATCATCCTGCTGGTGGCCATGAACACGAAAGAAGCGCTGGACTTTTCGATATTTCCTTCCCTGCTTCTCATCACGACCTTGTTTCGGGTTGCGCTGAACATATCGACAACCAAGCTGATTTTGTCCGAAGCCAATGCGGGTGAGGTTGTCGCTACCTTCGGCAGCTGGATTGCCAATGGCGAAATCGCGGTCGGGTTCATCGTCTTTTTAATTTTGATCGTGGTTCAGTTTATCGTCATAACGAAAGGCTCCGAGCGCGTGGCTGAGGTTGCCGCACGATTTACGCTGGACGCCATGCCCGGTAAGCAGATGAGCATTGATGCCGATTTGAATGCAGGCCTAATCAACGAACAGCAAGCTCGGGAGCGCAGACGGAAAATCGAGCGGGAGGCCGACTTTTACGGTGCGATGGACGGTGCCAGCAAGTTCGTAAAAGGGGATGCCATCGCTTCGATCATCATCCTGCTGATCAACCTGATCGGCGGATTTATTATCGGGATCTCGATTCATGGCATGTCGTTTCCCGAAGCGATGAGCACGTACTCGATCCTGACGATCGGGGATGGACTGGTCAGCCAGATTCCGGCGCTTCTCATATCGACATCGGCAGGTCTTATCGTCACCAGAGCTTCCTCCGAAGGAAATCTGGCCGAGGATCTGACAGGTCAGCTGTTTTCCTATCCACGCTTGCTGTATATCGTATCAGGCACCGTATTGCTGCTGGGATTGTTTACTCCGATTCATTTTATAACGACAGCGCCCATCGCGCTTGTTCTGTTTATAGCAGCAAGGAGAATGCAGAACAATCTGGACCGCAAGCAGGTCGAGGTGGAGCAGATGGAGGAGGAGCAGCAGATCGAAGAGGTTCGCAGTCCGGAAAGTGTCATCAACCTGCTGCAGGTGGATCCGATCGAATTCGAGTTTGGATACGGCTTGATCCCGCTTGCGGATACCCAGCAGGGCGGAGACTTGCTGGATCGGATTATTATGATCCGGAGACAATGCGCGCTTGAACTTGGACTGGTCGTGCCGGTGATCCGAATCCGCGACAATATTCAACTTAAACCGAATGAATATGTCATAAAAATAAAAGGGAATGCTGTCGGCGGCGGGGAATTACTACTAAATCATTACCTCGCCATGAGTCCCGGCTACGAGGACGATTCCGTTACGGGAATCGAAACGACGGAGCCCGCATTCGGGCTGCCGGCCCTCTGGATTGACGAGGCGACGAAAGAACGGGCCGATCTGGCGGGATATACCGTCGTGGATCCGCCTTCCGTCGTAGCTACGCATTTGACAGAGCTGATCAAGCGGCACGCTCATGAGCTGCTGGGGCGCCAGGAGACAAAAGCGCTGGTCGACAACATCAAGGAAAGCTATCCGGTGCTTGTCGACGAGCTGATCCCTTCCGTGCTGACGATCGGGGAGGTACAGAAGGTGCTCGCCAAGCTGCTTCGGGAGAAAATCTCCATTCGCGACATGGTTACGATTCTGGAGACCCTTGCGGATTACGGGCATTATTCGAAGGACCCGGATGTGCTGACAGAGTATGTAAGACAAGCGCTCTCCAGGCAAATCACACAGCAGTTTGCTCAAGACGGAGAGGCCATGAAGGTGATCACCGTCGGACCGCAGCTTGAGAAGAAAATCGCGGAGAGCGTGCAGCAGAGCGAACAGGGGACGTACTTGGCGATGGACCCGGTGTCTACGCAGAATGTATTCCAGAAGCTGAGCGAGCAAGTGAATCGGATTATCCAGATGGGACAACAGCCGGTGCTGCTTACCTCTCCGGCCATCCGCATGTATTTGCGGCAGGTGATTGAACGCGGGATGCAGGATATTCCGGTTCTATCCTACAGCGAGCTTGAGCCGAACGTCGAAATTCAAAGTGTCGGAGTGGTGAACTTATGAGAGTAAAAAGGTATATCGTCGACACGATGCCGGAAGCGATGGCGCAGATCCGATCGGATTTGGGTACGGATGCGGTCATATTGAGCACGAAGGATATTAAGGTAGGCGGCTTTCTAGGGATGTTCTCCCGAAAGAAGATCGAGGTTATCGCCGCGGTTGAGCAGGAGGAGAAATCGAAATCCTCCGTCAAAGCCAAGCCGAAGCCGCCTGCGGCAGTGCCGAAGGCAGCCGTACCGAAGGCATACCAGCGAGCAGCGGAAATCGCGAATCCGACGGCAGCCGATTTGTCAAAGGCTCCTGTCCAGGAAGCGGTGAAGCCGAAGGATGGTGCACAAGAAGCGGATTATGTCCGCTTTGCCGAGATTATGAGCCAAGCCGCAGCAGCCGGGGAGGCGCAGGAGGTCCGGGAGGACAGCCCGCCACCGATACAGACGGGAACGGCTTCGGCCGAAGCCGCTTACCCGAGCCCGAAGGCAGCAGCTGCAGCGCAAGGCAAATTGCACGATCCTCCGGTTGAGCCCTTGAGCTCCCGGCTGGGCATCAGTGAATCAGAGCAGCGAGTGCTCGAGGAACTGAAGGAAATGAAGGAATGGATCGCCAAGCTGTCCAGGCACAATCTTGAAGCCAGACAGCTGCCGGAGCCGCTGGAATCGATAAGGGATCGCCTGCTTAGACAGGACGTTTCCGCGAGGCTCAGCGAGCAGTGGCTTGAGGTTGCTGAAGAAGCGCTGCGGGAGAGCGGGATGCAGCTTGGAAGCGAGCAGCTGCAGGCGATTATGCGCGAGCAGGCGAAGGCTTTTATTGATGAGCGCATCGGCGGGGGCATTCAACCTGACACGCGGATCGTATACATCGCCGGGCCGACGGGTGTCGGCAAGACGACAACGATCGCCAAAATCGCTGCAGAGCAGCTGTTCAGATATCACCGCAAGGTGGGCTTTATAACCTCGGATACGTACCGGATATCGGCGGTAGAGCAGCTTCGGACTTATGCCTCGATTTTGAATGTCCCTATGGAGGTGGTCCAGTCGCCAGGGGATATGCAGCGGGCGCTTCAAACGCTTCAAGACTGTGATCTGATCTTAATGGATACAGCCGGCCGGAATTATCGGAACGAGCTGCTCGTCTCCGAATTGCAAAGCCTCTTTTCCCATTCGGAGCACAGCGAAACCTACCTTGTTCTCAGCCTTACGTCCAAGAGCGGGGATATGATTGAAATCGCGGATCATTTCAGCAAATATGCACTCGATAAAGTCATATTCACCAAGATGGATGAGACCGGAAGCTTCGGTCCGATCTTCAATCTGCTCCATGCGCACAACCTGCGCTTGTCTTACATGACCAATGGTCAAAATGTACCGGACGACCTGCTTTTGGCCAATAGCGAGCAGCTGTGCGATTTGCTGCTGGGAGATACGCGGTCATGACGGATCAAGCCCATTCACTCAGACAGCTCGTATCTGCGCAGCGGAGCGAGAACGTGGGAATGTCTCCTAAGACCTCAGCCGGAAGCGCCAAGATCATAACGGTCACGAGCGGCAAGGGCGGTGTCGGGAAATCCAATTTCTCGCTGAACTTTGCGCTTGCGCTGCAATCGATGGGCAAAAAAGTGCTGGTGTTTGACGCCGATATCGGAATGGCCAATATCGATGTGCTAATGGGCGTGTCGTCCCGTTACAGCCTTTATCATTTGCTGCGGCGGGAGAAGAGCATGGAGGACGTGATCCAGTATGGGCCCGAGCAGCTTGCCTTTATTGCGGGGGGATCCGGACTTGCCGACCTGTTTTCTCTCTCCGATTCGGACATGAATTATTTTCTCGATCAGCTTGAGCGCATATCGTCCGACATGGATTACATCATTTTTGATACAGGCGCAGGCTTGTCAAAAGAAAACATGCGGTTCATTACCTCGGCCGATCATTGTTACGTCGTAACGACGCCCGAGCCGACTTCCATCACGGATGCGTACGCTCTCATCAAAGTCGTGCATGGGACCGGGTCTAGAGTCCCGCTCAGCCTGATCGTCAATCGGGCCGGCGATGAACGGGAGGCTCGTGAAGCAGCGGATAAAATCATGTTAACGGCCCGCCGCTTTCTGGATTTGGACATGCAGCTGCTGGGCTCGATCGCGGATGATCCGCATGTCGGGCAGGCGGTCAAGCGGCAGGTTCCATTCACGGTAGCGTTCCCGAAGTGCGATGCTGCAAGCGACGTCAGACGGATCGCTCTTCGCAGCATGGCATCTCCTGTCCCTGCAGAGCCGGATGCCCCGAAAGGAATCAAGGGATTTATGCATCGCCTGCTCAAACGGACAAAGTGATTCTTACTTCAGGATTTTGCAAAATTTGATTCAAGCCGCTCCCGAGTACAATATAAAGACGAATTCAACCGTTTCGCTCTATATATTGCTGACTGATAGTCGCTCTTTGGATTTTTGCATCATCCTTACTTGGATAATTGGAAACTGAGGTGGACTGATAGTGGAGCCCTTTCGTGTGCTTGTTGTGGACGATTCCGCATTTATGAGGAAAATATTCTCGGATTTCATCGAGCGAGACGCACTTTTTCAAGTGGTCGGAACGGCTGAGAACGGGCAAGAGGCCATCCGGAAAGTGAAGGAATTGAACCCGGATGCGGTTACCCTGGACGTGGAAATGCCGGAGATGAACGGATTGGACGCTCTGAAATTTATTATGGAGTTAGGGCCTCGTCCGGTGATCATGCTGTCCGGCTTGAATGAAGAGGGGATGAAGGAAACGATTCTGGCCCTAGAGGCCGGCGCATTTGATTTTATACGAAAGCCTTCCATTACGAATGCGCTCGGGATCGAGCAGGTCGGGCAAGAGCTGATGAAGCAGCTGCATGCGGCGATGCAGGCCAAGCAGCGCAGAGCCTTGTGGGAGGAGGAAGAGAGGGCGCGGCAAGCTGCACAGCGTCAAACCTCCTCTTCCCGAGCTTCCAAGCCTCTCGGCAAGCTGGCGGATAAGAAGCCGAGTGCGAAGGAACTGCCTCAGGCCGGTCATATTCGGGCAAATGCTGCTGAGGTCCTTGCACGTCAGGAACCGCCTTCGGTCGGCGAGGAGAAACGGAGGATTCGGGAAGTGCTTCCGGGCACGGATCCTTTACGCCGGAAGCCCGCCGCTCCGGAGAAAAGAAGGAAGCCGGAGTCCCCAAAGCCGTCTTCAGCCGGAGCTGACAGCCGGCCTACAGACAACGGTCCGTCATCCTTGGCGGCGATTACGGATCTCGTAGCGGTGGGCTGCTCCACTGGGGGGCCTCGGGCGCTGAAGGCTTTTCTGGAGGGGATTCCAAGCGGCTTTCATGCTCCGATCGTTATCGTGCAGCATATGCCGCCCAAGTTTACGAAATCTCTTGCACAGCGCCTGAATTCATTTAGCAGGCTGGAGGTGCTGGAAGCAGCCGACGGAATGCCTTTGGAGCCGGGGAAAGCTTATATCGCTCCAGGGGGAAGCCATATCCGGGTAAGACGCACGGAGAAGAATGGATATGTGATTGCTACAAGCATGGATGAGCCGCGCAACGGCCATCGCCCATCTGTCGATACGCTGTTCGAGTCGCTGCTCCCGCTGACGGAGCTTACGCGTCATGCGGTGCTGATGACCGGCATGGGAAGCGATGGAGCGAGAATGATGAAGAAGCTTTACGATTCGGGCGTTAAATCCACCTTTGCGGAGAGCGAGGAAACCTGTGTTGTATACGGAATGCCTCGCTCGGCTGTCGAACTCGGATGCGTCAATGATGTGTTGCCTCTGCAGGAACTTGCACCCAAAGTGGTTCAAGCTGTAAATAACAGAAAGTGAACTCAGGAGGAGGTGTCTCTCAATGGACATGAATCAATATTTGACAATGTTTATTGATGAGTCAAATGATCATCTGCAATCATTAAATGAAAACATGCTGCAATTAGAAAACAATCCGGACGACTTGGGAATCGTGCAAGTGATTTTCCGGTCGGCGCACACGTTAAAAGGCATGGCCGCAACGATGGGCTTCGAAGATCTCGCCTCGTTAACGCACCAGATGGAAAATGTGCTGGACCTCGTTCGGAATGAAAAGCTGACGATGCAGGATTATATCTTCGACACGCTCTTCAAAAGCTTGGACGCGCTTGAATCGATGGTGCAGGATATTACGTCCGGAGGTGACGGCAAATCGGATGTGTCTTCGATTGTGGCCGCTCTTCAGTCCATCGTCCGGGGAGAGAACCCGGCGCAACAAGCGCAAACCGGAGAGGGTCAAGGCGCTGATCAAGGATCGGCTTCCCAACCCGGAATCACGCTGGACGAGTTTCAGTATTCGGTGCTTGAACAATCCATTTCGGAAGGCCATAAGGTTCTCTATATACAAGTGACCCTGCGCGAGGATTGCCAGCTTAAAGCGGTTCGGGCCTACATGGTATTCGAGGCGCTGGAAAGATCCGGAGAAATCGTAAAGACGCATCCGGACGTTCAAGACATTGAGCAAGGTGAATTCGATCGCGTATTTTCGTTGTACTACATAACACAGCGGGAAGCCGCGGACATTGAGAGCCAAATCCTCGGCGTTTCTGAAATCGAGACAGCCCAGGTTGTCTCACTGGATCATGAAACGCTCCAGCAAATGGTACAACAAGCTGCGGCAGCACTCGAAACCGTCAAGCCGGAAGCGCAGCAGCCTGCTGCGGCAGCTTCGGCACCTTCGGCACCCGAGTCGAAGAGCACCCCTGCAGCCGCCAAGGAAGCGAAGGCTCCGGCCCGAAGCGGCGGGGCGAACCCGTCCCGAACGATCCGCGTGGACATTGAACGGCTGGACGTCCTGATGAACCTGTTCAGCGAGCTGCTTATTGACCGGGTACGGCTTGAGCAATTGGCGAGCGAGGCCCAGAACCAGGAGCTTACCGATACTGTCGAGCATATGAGCCGGGTCAGCAGCGATCTTCAAAATATCGTGCTGAAGCTGCGCATGGTTCCCGTGGATACAGTTTTCAACCGCTTTCCGCGGATGGTCCGGGACCTTGCGAAAACACTGGATAAAAAAATCGATCTCATTATCACCGGGGCCGATACGGAGCTGGATCGGACCGTTATCGACGAAATCGGCGATCCGCTGGTCCACCTGCTGCGCAACTCGGCTGACCATGGCATCGAGCCTGTCGCGGACCGGATAGCCGCCGGCAAGCCGGAAACCGGAACGGTCCATCTGCGGGCCTTCCACAGCGGCAACAACGTATTCATTGAGATTGAGGATGACGGCCGGGGCATTTACCGTGAGAAGATCTTGCAGAATGCGCTCAAGAAGGGTGTGGTTACCGAGTCCGAAGCGGAGTCGATGTCGGATGAAGAAGTGCATCAGCTGCTCTTTGCTCCGGGATTCAGCACGGCGGAGAAAATATCCGACGTATCGGGCCGCGGAGTAGGGCTTGACGTCGTCAAATCCAAGATCGTTTCGCTTGGCGGCAACGTGACCATCTATTCGACCCCTGGGAAAGGAACCAACTTCTCTGTACAGCTTCCGCTGACATTGTCGATCATCGCAGCCATGCTGATCAAGATGGGCTCCGAGAAATATGCGATCCCGCTGTCATCCATCGTGGAAACGGCTGTCATCAAACGCGGCCACGTCAAAAATGTGCACGGCAGCCGCATGGTTCACTTCCGCGATTCGATGATACCGATTATTTCGCTCAGCAAGGTGTTCGAGGTGCCGGATTTCGATGATGAGCAGGAAGAAGAAACCGAAATTGTCGTGATTCGAAAAGGCGATCGTCTAGCCGCGCTCGCGATCGATGATTTTATCGGCCAAAGCGAAATCGTTATTAAAAATCTGGGCAAATACTTGCCGGCGATTCAAGGAATTTCCGGGGCAACGATCCTCGGCGACGGACAAGTTGCTCTTATTATCGATGCGAATGCGTTCATTAAGTAAAACAAGTTTCATTCGTATAGCGGCAGGCCACATAATTTAAAGGAGGATTCAGTCATGGGAGAAGAAATCAAGGTTATCGTCTTTAAGCTCGGCACTGAGGAATACGGCATTGAGGTGGATAAGGTTCAAACGATTGAACGGATGATGCCGATTACGCGCGTACCGAAAACCTACGCTTTTGTAAAAGGTGTGATCAACCTTCGCGGCGTAGTCATCCCGGTTATTGATCTGCGGGGGCGCTTCGGATTGGCTGAGGTGGAGCCGACCGATCAAACCCGGATCATCATCGTTGCGGTCAGCGATATGCAGGTCGGCTTTATCGTCGATTCCGCCAGCGACGTCATCGACCTTAATACCGACGACATCGATTCACCGCCAGAAGTTGTCGGCGGGATTAAAGCGAAATATCTTCGCGGCGTCGCGCGGGTAGGAGAGGAGCGCCTTCTGGTCATGCTGAATCTGTCCGAAGTGCTGAACAAGAGCGAAATTATTCAGCTTGAAGGCCTTGAGGATTAATCGTGGAGCTGTTTAAGTATGGCAGGGAAGTCAAGATGGATGTGCTGAAGGAAGTGGGGAACATCGGTGCGGGGAATGCTGCAACGGCATTGTCCCGCTTGCTGGACAAGCCCATCGATATGGCCGTACCGAAAGTGCAGCTGCTTCCTTTTAAAGAAATCGCGGAAAGCGTGGGCGGCAGCGAGCAAGTGGTGCTGGCCGTCTTCCTGCGGGTGGAAGGCAGCGCACCGGGCAATCTGTTCTTTATCATGAGCCCTGAAGCGGGAAAAAATCTGCTCCAGAACCTGGCGGGCATCGAAGTGTCGGAGGACGAACAATTCTCCGAGATGGAGCTGTCGGCATTGTGCGAAATCGGCAACATCCTGGCCGGTTCCTATCTTTCCTCGCTTGCGGATTTTACCAATTTATCCATGACGCCGACCGTTCCGGGACTGGCCATGGACATGGCGGGCGCCATATTAAGCTACGGACTCCTTCAATTCGGAGAAATGGGAGACGATGCGCTCTTGATCAACACGACGTTTCTAGAGGGACAGAATGAAGTGGAAGGCCAGTTTTTTCTCATACCCGATCCACCTTCGTTCGCGCAAATATTCGAAGCCTTGGGAGTGCCTTTAGAGCATGATTGATGAGCAAAGCATCGTGAAGGTGGCCATGGCGGATCTGAACGTCGCAGGTCCAAACGGCATATTGCGCACGACCGGGCTTGGCTCCTGCGTCGGACTGACCTTGTATGATCCGGTTGCGAAGATCGGGGGGCTGGCCCATATCATGCTTCCGTCCTCCTCGATTGCCAGGGAGGGGCAGCTGAATCTGGCGAAGTATGCGGACACGGCCCTTCCGGTCCTTCTGAACAAAATGAAGGGACTGGGCGCCGTTCAAGCCAGGTTGGTTGCAAAAATGGCCGGCGGCGCGCAAATGTTCTCCTTTGCCGGAGCCGGCGATACCATGCGGATCGGCCCTCGGAATGTCGAATCGTGCAAAGAGGGACTCCAGCAGATGGGCATTGCCCTCATTGCGGAGGATACTGGAGAAAATTACGGAAGAACCGTGGAACTGGACTGTTCGACGGGGAAATTTACCGTGCGAAGTGTACAAAAGGGCATAAAGGAACTGTAGAGATGATGGAAAAACTGCGTTTTTATATCCTATCGGGAATTGCCGGATTTATTTTCACTTTTATTTTTTCCATACGCAACAATCTATGGACAACCAGTATGGCCCGGGCGTTCCTCGCCTTCGTGATCTGGTTTGTGCTGGCATTCTTATTGAAAGGGCTGCTGGACATCATCGCCGGCCGAAACGGAAACAGCCCGAAGGCAGGGAAGAGCGCCGATACCGGAACGGCTCAAGAGGATGAACGAGGGGCCGTCCTTGATCTGGCTACGCCGGACGAAGATGAGGAGCTGATGGATATGATCCACTCCGAAAACGGCAGCAAAGGCAAGGGCGGATTCGTTCCGCTCAACCCGCCCAAGCTGGTCTCAACTAAAGATCCCGAGGAACTGGCCAAGGCCGTTCGTCACCTTGCGGAAAAATAAGGAGGGTGAAGGCAATTGGACGAACGTAAGGCTACAATGCTGAATCATGCGGATTTATGGAGTGCATGGAAGGAAGATGGGGACCCGGAAGCGAAAAAGAAATTAATCGAAAATCATTTGCACATCGTTGACTATGTTTCAAGCCGCTTGGCCATCGGCCTTCCCAAGAACGTCTCGAAGGGAGATCTCGCCAGCAACGGCGTTATGGGGCTGATCGATGCCATCGAGAAATTCGACTACAAGCGCGGTCTGCAGTTCGAAACCTATGCCTCCTGGCGGGTTCGGGGCGCAATCCTTGATTCGCTTCGCCAGGGGGATTGGGTGCCTCGTTCCGTCCGAGAGAAGGCGAAGAAGATCGAAACTGCGTACCAGCAACTTGAACAAAAGTATTTGCGCAGCGTTAGCGATTCGGAGATGAGCAGCTACCTGGAGGTGTCCGAGAAGGAATTTCGGCACATGCTGCAGGAGGTGGCGGTGATGACGCTGACATCGCTGGAGGATCCGATTCGCGAGGAGGAGTCGGAGACACGCATGTCGGTTCTGGTTGACGAGAAAGCAAAAAATCCGGATCATAAGGTGCATGAATTTTACCTGCGGGAAGCGCTGAAGAAAGGGATCAGTAAATTAACCCCAAAGGAAAGAACCGTCGTTTCATTATTATATTATGAGGACTTATCACTTAGTGAAATCGCTGAAGTGATGTCGTTATCACCATCGCGTATTTCACAGCTTCACTCCAAGGCGATAATGAGACTACGGGGCGCGCTTGATAAAGATCGGGATTTGCTGATGCAAAACGATTGACGCTTGCCATTTAGGAAGGGGGTTGGCTGGATTGTCTCTAGATTATGCATTGGATCAGTACATGAGCGTCACGTTTTCGGATGACAAGGTTATCGCCTATATTCAGTTCACGAAATGGGAGGACGGGTTCTCCTGCTCGATTGAAGCGCTGGAGCAGTTCTTGCGAAGTCATGGCATTCGTTACGGGATCCAGCGGGATATCCTGCAGCGCATCGCCGGTCATGCGGAGGAATATCAATACAGCAGAACGCCGATAGCCATCGGAACGGAGCCTGTACACGGACAGAACGGAAGAATTGAATTCACCGTCGATTTCGGAGGGCAGACCCATGTAAAGCCGCTCGAGATTGAGGACGGCAAAGTCGATTATAAAGAAATCATTCGTTTAAATAATGTAAAGAAGGGCCAGCTGCTGGCGACCCGAGTCCCACCGACAAAGGGAGAGCCCGGGACGACGGTCACCGGTGAAGAGATCCCGAGCAAGCCGGGAAAGGAAGCTCATTTCAAGATCGGTAAAAACGTAGTGGTAAACGCGGAGAAAACGGCGATGTATGCGGCGATCGATGGTCTGCTTACAAGGACCGACAAGGGAAAAATCAACGTGTTTCCGGTATACGAAATTAATGGGGACGTCGATTACAGCATCGGCAATATCGACTTTGTCGGAACGGTCGTTGTCCGCGGAAATGTCCTGACCGGATTTCGAATCAAGGCGGCCGGCGATATCCGGGTGACGGGTTTTGTGGAAGGCGCCGAGCTTGATGCAGAGGGCTCGATCGATATTTCCGGCGGCATTATCGGCTATAACAAAGGATACGTCAAGGCCGGCCAGGATGTGAAGAGCTCCTTTATCCAGGACGGAAATGTCATTGCCGGAGCGAACGTGATCGTTTCCCAGAGCATTATGCACTCCAACATCCGCGCGGGTCGGAATATCGAATGCAATGGAACGAAAGGCTTGGTCGTCGGCGGCGTTTTGCAAGCCGGAGAGATGGTCGTCGCACGAACTGTCGGCAATAGCATGTCAACGGCGACCGTCATTGAGGTCGGTGTGCTTCCAGACCTGCGCAACGAATTGGCCGAGCTTCGCGCACAGCTGAAGCAGTTGATCGAAAGTGTGGACAAGACGGATAAAGCGCTTTATTTGCTGAATCAATTGGCGTCGACCGGCCAGCTGTCTCCGGACAAGATGGCGATGCGGATCAAGCTGAATGCAACGAGAAAGTCCAATATGGCGGAACAGACGGCAATTAAGGAACGGATGCTGGAAATCGAAAAGACGCTGGAGGATACCGGAAAAGCGAGGGTTAACGTCGTCAAGACCATATACGGCGGAGCCAAAATTGTGATCGGCCGGTATACCCGCTTCATCAAGGATCCCACGCAGCGGGTTTCTTTTTACTATCATGAGGGAGATGTCACGATGGTGCCGTTATTGTAGGAGCTTGTCGCAGAGGAGAGCTGCGTATGAGGCCTATGTAGTTGATCGAGCAGATGCATGTGGGAATGATCCTATTATAATGAGGTGATCTTCACTTGAGTTTGAAATCTGTCGAAATGCAAATTGCCGTACCGAGAACGAATGAGGCTGGAAAATTGCATAATGAACTTCAGCAGCGTCCGCAAAATGACCAAAATCTGCTTGCTGGCGAGCAGATCAAGAACAGCCGGGCCGAAGCCAAGCGGAGCGCCGAGGTCAGCGAGTCGTCTGAAACCGCGGTGCGCGATGATGGCAGCCGCCGGTCGCAAGGACAGCAGGGCCAGAGCGCGGACGGCGACGAATCGAAGGAGGCTGCCGAGCATCCGGCTGAGCATCCCTATAAAGGAAGAAACTTGGATATCTCATTATAGTGGGAGTTCGAGGAGTCGGTCTTTTTGAACAGCCTCTTATATTAAGTACACAAAGGAGTTAATCGTTTTGTATCCATGGATATACATCGTTTTGCTGGGCGCAGCGGCCGTACTGTATGCGTTCATGCTGCCTAAACGCCGGGAGGAGAGCGCATCCGGGGAACAGCTGGTGAAGGAAGTCGAGGCTACGCTCGAAGGATACATGGCCGAAATCCAGCAGGAGAACGAGCAGCTGGTAGAGCTGATCCGGAAGATGAAGGAAGAACAGAGCGCCAAGCTGATCGAGCAGCAGGAGCAGGCGGAGCAATGGAGCGCAAGGATCGTGGAATTGGAGAGGAAGGCAGCCGCATCCGAAGACAGGCTCCGCGCTGCGGAGGACCAGCTTGCGAAGGTGCTGTCATCGGTGACGGAAGATCGCCAGGCGGGCGCTGCTTCGAATAGGGAGGCGGAGCCGCATATGCCTTCAATCAAGGAGCGATACGCCGAACTGTTCGAATGGTATGATCAGGGTAAATCGATCGATATGATTGCCAAGGCTTCGGGTATGCAGCGCGGCGAGGTTCAGCTGATTATTCAACTGGCCAGACAGGAGGAATCCGTATGATCAGGAACCGAACCTTCATGATGGGACTGGGCCTCGGCATCGTGGCAGGAGCCGTGCTGCTTCAGCTTATGCTGATCGGCCAAGGGGCACAGCTGACCAAAGCCTCATTGACCGGGGAGCTGACGAAGGAAGAGCTGCAGGCTGCGGCCGAAGCAATGGATATGCAAGTGCTGGACAAATCCGAGGAGCTTTTGACCGCTGAGCAGTGGAAGCAGAAGCAGCTTAGCGAGGAAACGTCTGAGGGCGGGGAGCAGCCTAAGGCTGATGAACAAGACAAGCCTTCGGAACCGGCTGACAATACCGGGACGGATAAGCGAAAGACGCCGAAGCAGCCTAAACAGCCGGATCAGCCTGAAGCCGCAAAGACCAAGGAGATGCAGCAAGCAGCAGCACCTTCGGAGCCCAAGGCGCCGGCTAAAGCCAATGCTCCGATAACCGTCCGCGTGCCTGCCGGCAACAACCTCAGCGATGTGGCCGACAGTCTGCTTGCAGCCGGGGTGATCAAGGACAGGCAGGGATTCATCGACAAAGCAACCGAGAAGAGGATTAACCGCTTTATCCAGAGCGGAACGTACACGTTCACGGCGGGCGAGGATTACGGCTCGATCATAACGAAAATAACGGCAAAACCGTCCAACTAGACTTCTGGTTGCGAACGGTTTTTTTTGAAGTCATAACCGGGCCTTATTTAGGGGTGAAATGGGCCGTTTAGGACATGCACAAAAGACATTGCAACCTGCCTTCGGTTATGTTATAGTAATTGACGGTGTTAAAACACACGCCAGAGTGATTCCGTAAAGGGTGCTTCTGCGAAGAGCGGGAGTCTTGACGGGAAATGATCTTGGCGGAGGGACACACAAAAACCAAATTTAGGAGGTGCGTGAAGATGGCAGTAATCTCCATGAAGCAGCTTTTGGAAGCTGGCGTTCACTTCGGTCACCAGACTCGTCGCTGGAACCCGAAAATGGATAAATATATCTTCACTGAAAGAAACGGTATCTACATTATCGACCTGCAAAAAACGGTCAAGAAAGTTGAAGAAGCATTCAACTTTGTGAAAAGCATTGCTGCTGAGAACGGAACCATCCTGTTCGTCGGCACGAAGAAGCAAGCTCAAGATTCCGTTAAGGAAGAAGCAGAGCGTTGCGGTATGTACTACATCAACCAACGCTGGCTCGGCGGAACGCTGACAAACTTCGAAACGATCCAGAAGCGTATCAACCGCTTGAAGCAGCTCGAATCTTGGGAAGAAGACGGCACGTTCCAAGTGCTGCCTAAGAAAGAAGTTATCCTTCTCCGCAAAGAGAAAGATCGTCTTGAGAAATTCCTGGGCGGCATCAAGAACATGAAGGGTCTTCCAAGCGCATTGTTCGTAATCGACCCTCGCAAAGAGCGCATCGCTGTTGCGGAAGCCCGCAAATTGGGTATCCCAATCGTAGGCATCGTGGATACGAACTGTGATCCGGATGAAATCGACTACGTAATCCCAGGTAACGATGACGCGATCCGTGCGGTTAAATTGCTGACAGGCAAAATGGCCGACGCTGTTGTTGAAGCTCACCAAGGTGAAGAAACAACCGCTTAATCGGGATTAAACGTATAACCATGAATTAAATGAAAAGGGTGGTTGGTAGGTGGATAACCTCTCACCGCCCTTTTTTTAAGATGTCAGTACATAAGAGTCTGATATCTAAAGATGATTTTGCAAATGATGAATACTTAGAAGGCGAAGCGGCCTTTGGGTTGGACCTCGCCGTTTCCGGCGAATAAAACCTTGACCGAGGCTACCGCTTCATCAATACCAATTTGGAGGGAATTGAAATGGCAGTAACAGCTAGTGCGGTAAAAGAACTTCGCGAAAGAACAGGCGCAGGCATGCTGGATTGCAAAAAAGCGCTGGACGAAACAAACGGTGATATCGATAAAGCGATCGCGGTTCTTCGCGAAAAAGGTTTGGCGGCAGCTGCGAATAAAGCAGGTCGTATCGCAACTGAAGGTGTTGTAGAATCCTACATCCACGGCGGCGGACGCATCGGCGTTCTCGTTGAAATCAACTGCGAAACCGACTTCGTCGGCAAGACCGATCAATTCAAAGAGTTTGCCCGCGATATCGCAATGCACATCGCTGCAGCAAACCCTAAATATGTTCGACGCGAGGAAGTTCCTGCTGAGGAGCTTGAGAAAGAGAAGGAAATTCTCAAGAACCAAGCGCTGAACGAAGGCAAGCCTGAGAAAATCGTTGAAAAAATGGTTGAAGGCCGCATCAACAAATACTATGAAGAGAACTGCTTGATGGAGCAGGCATTCATTAAGGATCCGGACAAAACCATCAATACGCTGCTGAACGAGAAAATCAGCACGATCGGCGAGAACATCTCGATCCGTCGTTTTGCTCGCTTCGAGCTGGGCGAAGGCCTTGAGAAGAAACAAGAAAACTTCGCAGAAGAAGTTATGGCTCAGGTGAATAATTAATTCGAATGAGCTAATATAAGTAAGAGGAAAGAGTGGAACACACCCGTGTTCCTTCTTTTTTAAAGAGAGATAAGAATGCGATGCAGCCCGGAGTAGAGACTACCCTTATCTCGTTAGAGAGAACCGACTATAGTCTGATTAGACGACCAGGATGTTTCTACTTGAGACGGATGTGTTTACCCGATTTTTTTAACCGTCAAGCAGTGCCGGTGTGTCTGTCTGTCGTTTTTCAAACGGGCGTCTGTACAACGAGGCGCCGTCTTAAAGTGGAGGGTTATCATTTGGAACAGCCTGTATATAAACGAGTCATATTGAAAGTTAGCGGGGAATCCCTTGCAGGTCAGAACGGATATGGAATTGATGCGGATACGATCGGTTCAATCGCAGAGCAGGTTCGCGATGTCGTAGAGCTTGGTGTGGAAGTGGCCATCGTCTGCGGCGGCGGAAACATCTGGCGCGGCATTGCCGGCAGCGCGAACGGGATCGACCGAGCGACTGCGGATTATATGGGGATGCTCGCAACCGTGATGAATTCCCTGGCGCTTCAGGATGCATTGGAGCAAATCGGAGTGCCGACCCGTGTGCAAACATCCATCTCCATGCAGCAAATTGCAGAACCGTATATTCGTCGCAGAGCGATAAGACATCTGGAAAAAGGCCGTGTCGTTATTTTCGCGGCGGGAACGGGTAACCCATACTTCTCCACCGATACGACTGCAGCGCTTCGCGCAGCGGAAATCGAAGCAGAAGTGATTTTGATGGCTAAGAACAAAGTGGACGGAGTGTATTCCGCTGATCCATTTAAGGATGAAACTGCTGAGAAATACGAGCAGCTTACGTATCTTGATGTATTGAACAAAAACCTTGGGGTAATGGACTCTACAGCTTCATCGTTATGTATGGACAACAACATTCCGCTCATCGTATTCGCCATAACGGAGCAAGGCAATATCAAGCGTGTCGTTCTGGGTGAGAAAATCGGAACGATTGTCAAAGGGAGTGTAGATTAATGCCGCAATCAGTGAAAAAGAACGCAGAAGAAC
This sequence comes from Paenibacillus lactis, assembly GCF_017873605.1. Taxonomy (GTDB): domain Bacteria; phylum Bacillota; class Bacilli; order Paenibacillales; family Paenibacillaceae; genus Paenibacillus_AQ; species Paenibacillus_AQ lactis. The sequence goes on along the minus strand of NZ_JAGGKI010000009.1, from coordinate 221,127 downwards.
GCATGGAAAAAGCGATTTTGGCTTTGAGACGCGATCTGGCTACGCTGCGCGCAGGACGGGCAGCGCCAGCCCTTCTCGACCGGATTACGGTTGAGTACTACGGAGCGCCTACGCCGATCAACCAACTGGCAAACATCAGCACGCCGGATTCCCGGACACTGATGATTCAGCCTTGGGATAAGTCGTCTTTGGCAGATATCGAAAAGGCGATCATGAAATCGGATCTCGGATTGACGCCGGCGAACGACGGCATGCAAATCCGCCTGGTGATTCCTGCACTCACGGAAGAGCGCAGAAGCGAATTGGTCAAAATGACCAAGAAATTCGGCGAGGAAGCGAAAGTGGCCATCCGCAACATTCGCCGTGATGCCAACGATGACATCAAAAAGATGGAGAAAACGGATATTTCCGAGGACGAGTCCCGGAGACATCAGGAAGATATCCAGAAAACGACGGATAAATTTATCGCGGAAGTCGACAAAGTCCTCGTTGCCAAAGAAAAAGAGATTATGGAAGTGTAAGAGACTTGCGGCCCCTCCGGTTATGGTGGGGTTTGTCTCTTTTTTGCAGAAAGAAGCCTGGAGGAAATGGAATGATCAAACGGGTTCGATCGTGGTTGAATCAGGAGGACAGTCAGCAGACGCATCAGCTCTCTCCGGACAACATCCCTCATCATGTGGCAATTATTATGGACGGTAACGGACGCTGGGCTAAACGGCGCGGCATGCCGCGAATCGTCGGTCACCAGAACGGCATGAAGGCTGTCAAAAGAGCGGCCATCGCCGCCGATGATTTAGGGATCAAAATATTGACGATGTATGCTTTTTCGACGGAAAACTGGACTCGGCCGAAGGAGGAAGTGGATTTTCTTATGAAGCTTCCCCAGGAGTTCCTGGCCATTGAGCTGGAAGAGCTCATTGAGAAGAATGTCCAGGTCAGAATGATGGGGCATCCGGAGGACCTGCCGTCCCATACGGTGTCCGCGATGGAAGAGGCCGTTGCCAGAACGGCGGACAACACGGGGCTTGTGCTGAATTTTGCGCTTAATTACGGCAGCCGGAAAGAGATCACCGAGAGTTTTAAAGCGCTCGGGCAGGAAGTGCGTGACGGAATTCTTCGTCCTGAAGATATAACCGAGGAACTGATCGGTCAGCGGCTCCTCACAGGCGATTTGCCGGATCCGGATCTGCTTATCCGGACGAGCGGGGAATTGCGTTTGAGCAATTTCATGCTTTGGCAGCTTGCTTATAGCGAATTATGGTTTACCGACATTTATTGGCCGGAGTTTACCAAAGAACATTTGGTCGCGGCAGTTGCCGATTATCAACATAGAACACGGCGCTACGGTGGACTGTCGTAGCCGATGGAGGATGGGTCATATTGAAGCAGCGATTGATTACCGGAATTATAGCGGGCACGGTCTTTTTGGGATTATGTTTCATCGGTGGACTGTCGTACCATCTTCTTATCCTGGCCATGGCACTCATCGGATACTATGAGTTTGTGAAAATGACGAAAACGGCGCCGTTCGGTGGAACGGCGTGGATCGGTTATGCAGGAGTGCTGCTGCTGGTGTTCCCGTGGAATTTGCTGAATATCGATGTTCAGCTCCCTTGGGAACACGCGATATGGCTCCTGCTTCTGCTGTTCCTGCTGGCAACGGTGACCACGAAGAATGCCATTGATATTCAACGGGTCGCTTTGCTGTTCCTGGGTGCAGTCTATGTCGGCATCGGCTTCTCCTTCATCGCCGAGTCGCGGCATGCGGAGGACGGTCACGGCATCTTTTGGACGTTCCTTCTGCTGGGCTCCATCTGGGCGAGCGATGCCGGGGCCTATTTTGTCGGGAAGGCGGCAGGGCGGCATAAGCTGTGGCCTTCCATCAGTCCGAACAAAACGATCGAGGGTGCACTTGGCGGTGTCGTCATCGCTGTGTTCACATCCCTGATCTTTTCCTTTTTCTCGAATGGATTATTATCGGCCGGACAAGCCGTTCTGATCGGTCTGTCTTGTGCCGTCATCGGTCAGCTGGGAGATCTGGTGCAGTCCGCCTACAAGAGGGTGTACGGCATTAAGGATTCAGGCAGCCTGCTGCCCGGGCACGGCGGAATACTGGATCGCTGCGACAGCTGGATCGTCGTATTCCCGTTCGTACATATGCTTGGCCTTCTGCCTTACTGATGGAAAGGAAAGATGTATTTATGAAGAAAATCAGCGTTCTCGGGTCTACCGGCTCGATCGGTACACAGACTTTGGATGTCGCCAGGATGCATCGGGACCAGTTTCAGATCGAAGGTTTGGCTGCTGGGAGCAACGTGGAGCTGCTGCTTCAGCAGGCGAAGGAATTTGGGCCGCGTAAAGTTTCGGTCGCAACCAAGGAGCTCGCGGACCTGGTGAAGCATTCCCTGCCTGCCGGAACGGAAGTGTTCTATGGGCGGGAAGGCTTGATCGAGATCGCCGCCGGAACGGATGCCGAGCTGGTGGTCACGGCGGTCGTGGGAAGCATGGGACTCCCATCCACCCTGGCGGCCATCGAAGCGGGGAAGAACATCGGACTTGCGAATAAGGAGACACTGGTAACGGCAGGGCATCTGGTGACTGCGGCGGCAGCGGCGAAAGGGGTCAAGCTTCTTCCCATCGACAGCGAGCATTCGGCCATATTCCAGTGCTTGAACGGGGAACGGTACGAGGATATCGAGCGGATCACGTTAACGGCGTCCGGCGGATCCTTTCGCGACTACACGCGGGAGCAGCTGGTGAACGTAACGGTTGAGGACGCATTGAAGCATCCGAATTGGTCCATGGGGGCCAAGATCACGATTGATTCGGCAACGATGGTCAACAAGGGGCTTGAGGTGATCGAAGCCCATTGGCTGTATGGACTTCCCTACGAGCAGATTTCCGTATTGCTTCATCCGGAGAGCATTATTCATTCCTTCGTCGAGTTTCGGGATTCCAGCATTATCGCGCAGTTAGGCAACCCGGACATGAGAGTGCCAATCCAGTATGCCCTGACGTATCCGGAACGCTGGAATTCTCCGGCACCAAGGCTTTCGTTGGCGGAAGCGGGCAGGCTGAATTTTCGAGAAATGGATTTTGAACGCTTTCCGTGTTTAAGGCTTGCCTATGAATGTGGTAAAATGGGAGGGACGGCGCCAACCGTATTCAATGCTGCCAACGAGGTGGCGGTTGCCCGGTTCCTGCGCAAGGAAATCTCCTTCCTTCGGATCGAAGAGATCATCGAGCAAGTGCTTGAGCAGCACGAGATCCATTCGGAGCCGACGCTCGAAACGATCGAAGCGAGCGATCAATCCGCGCGCGAGCTTGCTTCCAGACTATAGGATCAGATGTCACATCATAATCTCCCTTGAAAAAAGCTGACAGCTTGTGATTCTCTTGTGGACGACAGGAGAATAATGATAATCTATAGGGACATACTGCGTTCTCAGAGGAAAAGGGGGATGTACGGATTTGGAAATGCTGCGGATCGTTTTTTTAACGGTGCTCATGTTTTTTGTCATTGTCACAGTGCATGAATGGGGGCACTATTACTTTGCCCGGCGTGCGGGGATCTTGGTGCGGGAATTTGCGATCGGCTTTGGACCGAAGCTGTTCTCTTATAAACGCAACGAAACGCAGTTTACGCTTCGCCTGCTGCCTTTCGGCGGATATGCGCGCATGGCGGGCGAAGACCCTGAACTGGTTGAAATTCATCCAGGTCAGACGATTGCGGTCCGATTGAATTCGGACAATCAGGTAAAGAAGATTTATTTAGACCAGCTCGACAACCGGAAGAACGTGATCCGCGGAGAGGTCGAATTCATGGATATGGTGGATCGGCTGTCGGTGCGGCTGGATGTGGACGGCGAGCACCAGCAGTACCAGATTCACCCGCAGGCGATGACCGTGGCCAAAGGCATTGAGACCCAGATCGCGCCAAGAGACCGCCAGTTCGGCAGCAAGACGGTCGGACAGAGAGCCTTGGCCATCTTTGCCGGGCCGGTGATGAACTTTATTCTGGCTTTTGTTCTGTTCGCGCTGCATATTCAGATGGCGGGCATTCCGGTCGAAAATCCGACTTATGTGCAGATCGGAGAGATTACAAAAGGCATGCCGGCCGATGAGGCGAACCTGAAGAAGGGTGACATCATCGAGAGCATTAACGGTGTTGCCATCGGCTCGGATTATCAGAAGATGATCGAATTGATCGCCGCATCCAAGGACAAGCCGATGGATTGGACCGTCCGCCGCGGCGACGAATCCTTCGAGCTGACACTGACGCCGCGCACGATGGAAGGCCAGGAAGGCGGCAAGGTCGGGATCGTTCCTGAGCTTCCGACCAGATCGGCAGGCATCGGTGAGACGATTACGGGCGCGGGTACCGCGATGGTAGACACGACAAGCATTATTTTCCAAGGGTTCAGGCAATTGATCCAGCAATTCTCGATGGATGATCTTGGAGGCCCGGTCCGCACATTCGAAGTGACCGGACAGATCGCGAAGCAAGGAATTGAACAGCTGACCTATTGGGCGGCCATATTGAGCTTGTATCTCGGCATCTTCAATCTGCTGCCGATTCCGGCGCTTGACGGCAGCCGGCTCGTGTTCCTCGGCATAGAGGCATTGCGCGGGAAGCCGATTGATCCGAACCGGGAAGGCATGGTGCATTTTATCGGCTTTGCGATGCTGTTTCTGCTGATGATTGCCGTGACGTACAATGACATACTTCGCTTAATCAACGGATAAAACATCCAGCGGGGTGTACCCGTGCAGCGATCAGCCGTAAGCTCTCTTTGCATAGGAGCGGCTTTACGCTGAAGCTCTCGGATCTTTAGCCTCCTGGGGTTTTCCGTTACCGGCAGGCCTCTTCCCGAATGCACGAGTGATACGAACCGTCATTCGCAGGGCCTGCTTACACATATCGCCAATAGCGCCGCATTCGGAAGCAGGCTTACAGCACAATCGCCCGAAGAAGCGTTTTAATAATGGGAGGAACAGGATTTTTATGTCGAAGGAATCGAAGGATAAACAATTCGTGACGGAGATCACGCCGCAAGGAGAGGACTTCTCCCGCTGGTATATCGATGTCATCAAAAAAGCGGACCTGATGGATTATTCGCCGGTCCGGGGCTGCATCGTGTTCAAGCCGGACGGCTATGAAATTTGGGAGCATATCCAGGAGGAGCTGGATCGCCGTTTCAAGGAAACGGGGCACCGCAATGCGTACTTCCCGCTGTTCATTCCGGAAAGCTTCTTCCAGAAAGAGAAAGAGCATGTAGAAGGCTTCAATCCGGAGCTGCCATGGGTAACCGAGGCGGCAGGAGAAAAGCTGGAGGAACGTCTGGCGATTCGACCGACGTCCGAAACGATGTTCGGGCATATGTACTCCAAATGGATTCAATCCTATCGCGATCTCCCGGTGAAGATCAACCAGTGGGCGAACGTGGTACGTTGGGAGAAGCGAACGCTGCCGTTCCTCCGTACAAGCGAATTCCTGTGGCAGGAGGGCCACACGGCTCATGAAACCGAAGCCGAGGCTCGGGAAGAAACGATGCAAATGCTGGACATCTACCAGGATTTTGTTGAGAACTATTTGGCTATTCCGGTGATTAAAGGACAGAAGACGCCATCGGAGAAGTTCGCCGGAGCCGTCGACACGTTCTCCATCGAAGCTATGATGAAGGACGGACGAGCTGTCCAGGCAGGGACGTCCCATTATATGGGCACCAATTTTGCGGAGGCCTTCGAGATTCAGTATTTGAACCGCGAAAATACGCTGGAGTATGCCCACACCACATCTTGGGGCGTCAGCACGCGTCTGATCGGCTCCTTGATCATGGTTCACGGGGATGACCGAGGATTGGTGCTCCCGCCGAAGGTTGCGCCGACTCAGGTCATTATGATTCCGATCGGTCCTCCGAAGACTCGTGATGCCGTGGTTGGCCGTACGGACGAGCTCTACCGTGAATTGAAAGCGGCCGGTATCCGGGTTCGTGTGGACGATAATCCGGATGTGCGCCCGGGCTGGAAGTTTAATGAGTATGAAATGCGCGGCGTTCCGGTGCGACTGGAGATCGGACCTCGTGATATGGAAAACGGGGTTTGCGTGCTGGTATCCCGAATCACCGGCGAGAAGAAAGTCGTCGAGCAGGCCAATCTGGTCCAAGAGGTTCAGAGCATGCTGGAGCAGGTGCATCAAGAAATGTATAACCGCGCGAAGCAGTTCCGCGAGGATCATTTCTATTCGGTGGATACACTGGACGAGATGAAGGCGAGCATGGAAGAGAAGCGCGGATTTACCCTGGCGGGTTGGTGCGGCTCCGAGGCTTGCGAGGATACCGTAAAGCAGGAGACCGGGGCGACCAGCCGGAACATACCTTTTGAGCCGGGCGAGACGAAGACGAAATGTCTCGTTTGCGGTGATGATGCGAAGCATACCGTACTGTTTGCCAGAGCGTATTAATATACCGATAATTTGATATTCCGGGTAGAGGGAGGAGGGCTACAGATTGCTTCTTCGTTCTCCTGTACCCGGAATATGTGCGTCTGGAGCAAGCTTCCGGATGGCAGTAGACCCATCGCTCTGTTTCGAGGCAGGACGTGTGGATGCTGCCGGCGGAAGCTTCTACTGTTTTTATAAGCAATTCGCGTGAAAACTTAGGGGGAGGGAACCATGGGCACAGCAGAAGATAAAAGGAAACGGCTTGAACTGCTGATGAAGCAGGGCGAAGTTCCGGCCAATCTGGTGGAACCCTATTTCTTGGACGGTATCATCGAGCAGGTGGAGACGAGCCGGGCGAGCAAGGAGTGGAAGATTACGATCCTGAAGGAGACGCTCGTTCCCGCCGAGGTGTATCGGACCTTCTGCCTGAGAATACAGGAGAAGATGAATCATATTGCCCGCATCGTATTTGTATTCCGGTATCAGGGCAATGTGCAGGCTGCCGACATTGTGCAGGAGTACTGGAATTTGTTCCTGGAGTGGGTACACCGTGAGATTCCATCCGTTAACGGCTGGATGACCCGGGCCCGGCACGAGGTGGAGGACGGGCAGCTGCTGCTGACGATGTCGGACGGCATGTCGCTCGAGCTTGCCCGGAAGAAGCAAATCGATACGGCCATCACCCGCTTCTTCAGCCATTACTTCGATCTTCAGCTCCGCGTTAAAATGCAGGTCGGCGATAATGGGCAGGCTGCCTATGAGGAATTTGAGCAGCGCAAGCGGCAGGAAGAGCGGGAGGTTATCGAGCAGCTCATGAGCAGCCTGGAAGCCGAGATGGATGCCGGTGACGAGGATGAGGCTCCGGACCGGCTGCAGGTCGGCTACGACATAAAGGACCAGCCGGTATCTATCCAGGATATCCAGGACGAGGAGAAGAAGATTACGATCCAAGGTACAATCTTTGGCTTGGACCGAAAGGAACTGCGAAACGGCAGCACGCTGTTCACCTTCAATTTGACCGATTTCAGCGATTCCTTGCAGATGAAGATGTTTGCCAAGACGAAGGATGATCTGAAAGTGTTGAGCCTGCTTGCCGACGGCAAATGGGTTAAGGCCAGAGGCCGGGTGGAATATGACCGGTTCATGCAGGTGCCGGAGCTGGTCATGATTCCTACGGATTTGTCCGAGGTGAAAGCTCCGCCATCGCGGAAGGATAATGCGCCTGAAAAGCGGGTCGAATTCCATCTCCACACGACCATGAGCACGATGGATGCCGTTACGCCGATCGACCGCTATATCAAAACGGCGGCGAGCTGGGGACATAAGGCGATTGCCGTCAGCGATCATGGCGGTGTACAGTGCTATCCCGACGCGGCGAAGCATGCGAAGAAGAACGGGATCAAGATGATTTACGGACTCGAGGCGAACGTCGTTAACGATGCGGTGAATATCGTGGAGCAGGCGAAGCCGATCGAGCTGAGCAGCGCAACCTACGTCGTCTTCGATATCGAGACAACGGGTCTGTCGATAACCGCGAACAAAATTATCGAGTTGGCCGCCGTCAAAATGCATGAGGGCAAGGAGGTCGACCGGTACGCGACGTTCGTCAATCCGCATGAGCGGATACCGTACCATATTCAGCAATTGACAAACATCAACGATGATATGGTAAGGGACGCGCCGGAGCTTGAACCGGTTCTGAAGGAGTTCGTCGAATTCGTTGGGGACGCGGTGCTTGTCGCGCACAATGCAAGGTTCGACGTGGGCTTCATTCAGGCATCGCTGCAAAATGCCGGCATGGACACACTGGACAACCCGTATCTGGATACCCTGGAGCTTGCGCGGCTTTTGCATCCGGGGATGAAAAACCACCGGCTCAACACGCTTGCCGATAAATACAAGGTTGCGCTCGAAAGCCATCACCGTGCGATCGATGATACCGTTGCACTCGCGGGCATCCTGAACGGACTGCTTGCGGACGCGGACAAAATGAAGGGGATCAAGATGCTGGACCGGCTGAACGACTACGTCGGCATGGACCTGTCCAATGCGCGTCCGTTCCACTGCGGCATTTATGCCTTGAACATGACGGGCAAGAAGAATCTGTACAAGCTGGTGTCGATGTCGCATACGGAGTATTTTAAGCGCGTGCCTTGCATACCGAAATCCAAGCTTCAGGAGATGCGCGAAGGCTTGCTTGTATTGTCCGGTTGCGAAAAGGGCGAGTTTTTCGAGACGGTGCTCAACAAGACCGAGGAAGAAGCGGAAGAAATTGCGGCCTTCTATGATGTGCTGGAGATCCAGCCGCTGACGATGTATATGCATTTGGTGGATAAAGGCCTGGTCGGCAGTCCCGAAGAAATCAAGACGGCCATATCCAAAGTGGTGCGGATCGGCGAGAAGCTGAACAAGCCGGTGATCGCCACAGGTAACGTGCACTATCTGGAACCGCGGGACAAGCTGTTCAGGGACATTACGATCCATGGTATTACCGGATTCAGTCCGCTGAAGGATATGCGCAAGCCTGATGCGCATTTCCGGACAACGGAGGAGATGCTGGAGGAATTCGAGTTCTTGGGCGAGGATAAGGCTTATGAAGTCGTCGTAACCAATACGTCGGAGCTGGCAGACCGGTTCGAAGAGCTGGAGCTGTTCCCGGATAAGCTGTTCACTCCGATCCTGGAAGGAGCGGACGAAGAGATCCGCAACACCTGCTATGAGACAGCACGGTCGATTTACGGGGACGATCTGCCGGAGGTTGTCGTAGCCCGGCTGGAGAAGGAGCTTGAGCCGATTATCAAATACGGCTTCTCCGCGAACTATCTGATCTCCGAGCGCCTGGTTAAAAAATCGAACCGCGACGGATACTTGGTCGGCTCACGGGGATCCGTCGGCTCTTCGGTCGTTGCCACCTTCCTCGGCATTTCCGAGGTTAACCCGCTGCCGGCGCATTACATCTGCCTGAACAAAGAGTGCAAGCACAGCGAGTGGTTCCTCGACGGCAGCGTGCCGAGCGGCTTCGACTTGCCGGACAAGGCTTGCCCGAACTGCGGCAACATGATGAAAGGCGAAGGACAGGATATTCCGTTTGAGACGTTCCTCGGTTTCAAAGGGGACAAGGTTCCCGATATCGACTTGAACTTCTCGGGGGAATATCAGCCGCATGCCCATAACTTTACGAAGGAAATGTTCGGCGAGAAGAGCGTGTTTCGGGCGGGGACGATCGGTACCGTCGCCGAGAAGACGGCGTTTGGCTTTGCGAAGAAATATGAGGAGCATCATAACAAGCGTTGGCGTGGTGCGGAGCTGAACCGGCTAGCCGCCGGCTGTACCGGCGTGAAACGAAGCACCGGTCAGCATCCCGGCGGTATCGTCGTTGTCCCGGACTATATCGAGGTGGAGGATATCACCCCGGTTCAGTATCCGGCCGACGATGTCAACGCCGAATGGAAGACCACGCATTTCGATTACCACGCCTTTGATGCGAACCTGCTGAAGCTTGATATTCTGGGACACGATGATCCGACGATGATGAGGATGCTGCAGGATCTGACCGGCGTCGATCCGACGACGATTCCGATGAACGATCCGAAGGTAATGAGCATGTTCAACTCCACGGAAGCGCTCGGGGTAACCCCGGAGCAAATCCGTTCTCCGGTGGCGACCTACGGCGTTCCGGAGATGGGAACCAAGTTCGTACGGCAGATGCTTGTGGAATCCCAGCCGTCCAGCTTTGCCGACCTGCTGCAAATTTCCGGCCTCTCACACGGTACCGGCGTATGGCTCGGCAATGCGCAGGAGCTTATCAAGAACGGCACATGCAACATCAAGACGGTTATCGGCTGTCGTGACGATATCATGCTGTTCCTGATCTACAAGGCCGGGATGGATGCAAGCCTCGCCTTCAAGATTACGGAGAGCGTGCGGAAGGGTAAGGGGCTTACCCAGGAATGGATCGACGAGATGAAGCGATGCAAGGTGCCTCAGTGGTACATTGACTCCTGTCTCAAAATCCAGTACATGTTCCCGAAAGCCCACGCGGCTGCATATGTTATCTCGGCAGTGCGTACCGCGTATTTCAAGCTGTATTATCCGATCGAATACTATGCGACGTACTTCTCGGTCCGCGCCGAGGATATTGATATTGAGCTGTGCTGTCAAGGATATGAGGCGATTTACCGCCGAATCGAGGAGATCGAGCAGCTCGGCTTCGGAGCCAGCGCGAAGGAGAAAGGCATGCTGCCGATCCTGGAAATGGCGCTGGAAATGACGGCCAGAGGCTTTACCTTCAAGAGCATCGATCTTTATCGTTCGGATGCAACGAAATTTACGGTTGACGGAAATTCGCTCATCCCGCCGTTCTCGGCCTTGGCCGGTATCGGCGAAAACGCCGCCCGCAACATTGCGGCCGCGCGCGAATTCGGCGAGTTTTTATCGATAGAAGATTTCCAGCAGAAGTCCAAGGCGAGTAAGACGGCGGTGGAACTTCTGACCCAGATGGGCTGCTTCCGCGGTTTGCCGGAGAGCAATCAGCTCTCATTATTCTGATTTCTTCATATCTCTCAGGGCGGGCCCGTTGCTGCTCAGGAGGCTTCCTTGACAGTCAAGGAGTCATACTTGTCACTATTACCAGACTATGTTATAATTTTTTTGGTAATCATGGAGATAAAACCGTTGTGTAAAGAGTGGGGCAACCCACTCTTTACTCTTTGGTATATAGGAAATCAACTTGGAGGTTATGTTCTTTGAGCACATCAAAGATTAAAACGACTGTGGAAGAAATGGTGCAGCCGTATCTGGATGAACACGGCTTCGAACTGGTCGATGTGGAATACGTAAAGGAAGGAAGCAGCTGGTTCCTGCGTGTGTTTGTAGATAAAGAAGGCGGCATTGATATTGACGATTGCGGAGTAATCAGCGAATATCTGAGCCAGAAGCTGGATGAGAACGATCCGATTCCGACCGCTTATTTTCTCGAGGTTTCCTCTCCGGGCGCCGAACGTCCGCTTAAGAAGAAGGAGGACGTCGCCAAGGCTGTCGGCAAGAACGTATTCGTTACGGTATACGAGCCGATCGACGGGCTGAAGGAATTCGAGGGCAAGCTGGAGTCCTTCGAGCAAGAAGAGCTTGTTATTCAAACGGGCAAGAAACAGCACGTTATTCCATATGCAAAAGTAGCCAGCGCCAGATTGGCCATCATTTTTTAGACGGAAGTTTTGAAAGGGGGAACCGATTTTCAATGAGTATGGATTTTATTGAAGCGATGAACGAGCTGGAGAGAGAGAAGGGCATCAGCAAAGATGTGTTGTTTGAAGCCATCGAGGCTGCGCTGATCTCGAGTTACAAGCGTAACTTCAACACTGCGCAAAATGTCCGTGTAGACATGAACCGCAATACCGGCGTCATCAAAGTGTTTGCACGGAAGCTGATCGTTGAAGAGGTTCTGGATCCGCGGACGGAAATTTCGCTGCATGCGGCACGCGAAATCAATCCGCATTTCCAGCTCGAGGATATCGCCGAGATCGAGGTAACGCCTCGCGATTTCGGTCGAATCGCGGCTCAGACGGCGAAGCAGGTCGTTACGCAGCGCATTCGGGAAGCCGAGCGCGGCTTGATCTACAGCGCGTTTATCGACAAGGAAGACGATATCGTCACCGGTACGCTGCAGCGCCAGGACCTTAGAAACATCTACATCGACCTCGGGAAGATCGAAGCCGCGCTTCCGCTTACGGAGCTGATGCCGAACGAGAAGTTCAAGCATGGCGATCGGATCAAGGCGTATATCACGAAGGTCGAGAACACTACGAAAGGTCCGCAAATCATGCTCTCCCGCACGCATCCGGGGCTGCTCAAGCGCCTGTTTGAGCTGGAGGTTCCGGAAATTTTCGACGGCGTCGTCGAGATCCGTTCGGTTGCGCGTGAAGCGGGCTACCGCTCCAAGATTGCGGTTTACTCTCGTAATGAAGAGGTCGATCCGGTAGGCTCCTGCGTTGGCCCGAAAGGGATGCGCGTTCAGACGATCGTGAATGAGCTCCGCGGGGAGAAGATCGACATCGTCCGCTATTCCGATTCGGTTGAGGAGTACGTGGCCAACGCCCTCAGTCCTTCGAAAGTGCTTGAGGTTCAAGTGTTCGAGGATGAGAAGATGGCCCGCGTCATTGTTCCCGACTACCAGCTCTCACTGGCCATTGGCATCAAGGGCCAGAATGCGCGCCTTGCAGCTAAATTGACAGGCTGGAAGATCGATATTAAGAGCGAAAGCCAGGCGGAGCAGGAATTTGGCAGACCAAAATCCCAATCCGGTGAAATGCACCAGGATTCCGTCTCCGTGGATTAATTCCGAAACAAGCGGGGGGGTAAGCGTCTTGAAACAGAGAAAGATACCGCTGCGTAAATGTGTGGCATGTCAGGAAATGATGCCGAAGAAAGAGCTGATCCGGATTGTCAGAACGCCCGACGAGGCGGTCATGATTGATCTGACCGGCAAAAAGTCGGGCCGCGGCGCTTATCTATGCGGCAAAGTTTCCTGCTTCAAGCTTGCACACAAAAATAAAGCTTTGGATCGAGCGTTGAAGCAGCAAGTGAAACCTGAGATCTATGAACAATTGGCCCAGGATTTCATCAAGGTTGAGGATGAATTCCTGGCTGCTAAAGAGCGTGCAGCCGATGATGAATAGGGCGCTTTCTCAGCTCGGCCTGGCCATGCGGGCCGGCAAGGTGGTTACGGGTGATGAGATCGTGCTCAAAGCCATCCGGTCTTCAGAAGCAAAGTTGGTTATTCTTGCGGGTGACGCCTCAGATAATACTAAAAAAAAGTTCCGCGACAAATGCGGTTCTTATAACATCCCTCTGGTAATCGGATTTGACCGGGAAAGTCTGGGCACAAGTGTAGGTAAACCCGAGCGGGTTGTGCTGGCCGTTACGGATCAAGGATTCGCAGAAATGATCTCCAGAACAATGGAGACAATGTCGGAGGTGGAGTATATTGAGTAAACAAGAAAACAAAGACAATAAACTTCGCGTATATGAATACGCGAAATCGCTGAATATGAGCAGTAAAGAAATTATAACGATCCTTAAGCGTTTGAACATTCCGGTTAACAACCACATGAGCGTCATGGAGAACGATACGGTATCCAAAGTTGAGCAGTTCTTTAAGGATATCAAATCGAATGCGGAAGCCAAGCGTGACGGTGCGGACGCTTCCCGCGGCGAGAGCCGCAAGCCGCCCGTGTCGGTTGCTTCCAGCTCTTCCGCTGCTGATGCGAAAGTAAGCAGCGGGCAAGACGGCTCTCGAAATGCAGGTCAGCGCGGTCAAGGTCAAGGTCAAGGTCAACCCAAAAAACAACAGGAAAAGCAGGTAGGTATGAATAGTAGAAATCATCAAAATAACCAGAACACATCCGGTTCCCAGCGTCCACAAGGACAGGGACAGGATTCTCGCAGAAACCAATCAGGCCCGGCTCAAGGAAGCCAGAACCAAAATCGCAGCAACCAGGCACCAAGACAAGGTGGAACAGCAACTGGCTCCCGTCCGCAAGGCGGTACAGCAACCGGCTCCCGTCCGCAAGGCGGAGGTCAAGGCGGTGCTCGTCCGCAGAACAACGGCGCTCAAGGCGCTTCGCGTCCGCAAGGCAGAACGGGACGCAATGACTCCGGCAGCCAGAACAACAGCAACGGTCAAAACAACCGGGGCGGAAGAAACAATAACAACAACAATTCCAAGCGGTTTGATGATAACAACCGCCAGGGCGGTTTCCGCGGCAACAATCGCGGTGGGAAGAATAACCGCGGACGGAACCAGAACAACCAGCAGCCGCCTCGTGAGAAAATCGACAACACGCCGAAGAAAATTATCGTCCGTGGCGACATGACCGTCGGTGAAACGGCGAAGCTGCTTCATAAGGACGCTTCCGAAGTCATCAAGAAGCTGATTTTCCTCGGCGTGATGGCCACGATCAACCAGGAGCTGGACATCGAGACGATTCAGCTGCTTGCAGGGGAGTTCGGTGTCGAGGTTGAAGTGAAGATTCCGGTGGAAGAAGACCGGTTCGAGACAGTCGAAGAGAATGACGCGCCTGAAGATTTGAAGGAGCGCCCTCCGGTCGTTACCATCATGGGTCACGTCGACCACGGTAAAACGACGCTGCTGGATGCGATCCGTTCCACGAACGTGAGCGGCGGCGAAGCCGGCGGCATCACACAGCACATCGGTGCTTATCAAGTTGAAATCAACGGCAAGAAGATCACCTTCCTGGATACGCCGGGCCACGAAGCGTTTACCGCTATGCGTGCACGCGGTGCGCAGGTTACGGATATGACGATTATTGTTGTCGCAGCCGATGACGGCGTGATGCCGCAGACGGTAGAAGCGATCAACCATGCGAAGGCGGCAGGATTGCCGATCATCGTGGCCGTGAACAAAATCGACAAACCGTCTGCCAACCCGGATAAGGTGAAGCAGGAGTTGACCGAATACGAGCTTGTGCCGGAGGAATGGGGCGGAGATACGATCTTCGTTAACGTTTCGGCAAAACAGCGCATGGGTCTCGAGGATCTGCTCGAAATGATTCTGCTTGTTGCCGAAGTGAATGAATACAAAGCCAATCCGGATAAGCGTGCCCGCGGTACGGTTATTGAGGCGGAGCTGGATAAGGGAAGAGGCCCGGTTGCACGTATCCTTGTTCAGCACGGAACGCTGAAAGTCGGCGATGCGTTTGTAGCGGGCAACTGCTTCGGCCGCATCCGGGCGATGGTGAATGATAAAGGGCGCCGCCTGAAAGAAGCCGGTCCATCCACGCCGGTTGAAATTACCGGTCTTACGGAAGTGCCGGGCGCAGGCGATCCGTTCATGGTGTTCGAGGACGAGCGCAAGGCGCGTTCGATCGCCGAGAAGCGTGCGGTCACGCAGCGTCAGTCTGAGCTTAACACGAATACCCGCGTAACCCTCGACGACTTGTTCAAGCATATCAAGGACGGCGAGATCAAGGATCTGAACGTGATCATTAAGGGTGACGTACAGGGCTCGGTTGAAGCCTTGAAGAGCTCGCTTAACAAGATCGAAGTGGAAGGCGTACGCGTAAAAATCATCCACAGCGGCGTCGGAGCGATCACGGAATCCGATATTATTTTGGCGGCTGCTTCCAATGCGATCGTCATCGGCTTTAACGTCCGTCCGGATGTTCAAGCAAAACAGACATCGGAGCAGGAGAAGGTTGACGTGCGTCTGCACCGTGTCATCTATAATGTAATCGAGGAAATTGAGCAAGCTATGAAGGGGATGCTCGATCCGGAATATAAAGAAACCGTGATCGGACATGCGGAAGTCCGCAACACCTTTAAAGTGAGCAAGATTGGTACGATTGCAGGCTGTATGGTTACTTCCGGAAAAATCTCGCGCAATGCCGAAGCCCGCTTGATCCGCGACGGCATCGTCATTCATGAGGGCAAGATCGATTCCCTCAAGCGTTTCAAGGACGACGCGAAGGAAGTGGCACAAGGCTACGAGTGCGGTATTACGTTGGCCAGCTACAGCGATGTGAAAGAAGGAGACGTCATCGAAGCCTTTATCATGGAGACGGTAGAGCGCTAATAAACGAGGTGATCAACGATGGCAAAAATCAGAACAGGGCGCGTAGGCGAGCAGATTAAGAAAGAGCTCAGCCAACTGATTCAGACTGAAATCAAAGATCCGAGAATCGGCTTCATTACCGTGACCGGCGTTGATGTGACGAATGACTTGTCACAAGCCAAGGTGTACTTGAGCGTGCTCGGTGACGAAGAACAGAAGGCAGCTTCCTTGAAAGGTCTGGAAAAGGCCACCGGCTTCCTCCGTTCCGAGCTTGGCAAACGGATCCGTCTCCGGCATGTTCCGGAGCTGATCTTCAAGTTTGACGAATCCATTGCCTATGGCAGCCGGATCGAGAAGCTGCTCAACGAAATCGGAGAGCGCGAAGAGAAATAATGCAAGTTCGTAAATAAAGGAGAGGGCGAATGCAGACCTATGAGCAAGAGCTGCAGCAGGTAAAGTCGTTTCTGCTGGAGCACGATGACTATTTGGTTGTGTCGCATGTTCAGCCCGATGGAGATGCAGTCAGTTCCACCCTTGCGGTGGGCTGGCTTCTCTCATGTCTGGGCAAGAAATTCACGATGATCAATGAAGGGCCGATCCCGAAACGAATGAACATGCTGTGGCATGCCGAGGATATTATCAACGGGTCGGAAGAGCTGCCGGATCGGACGTTTACGCATGTGATCTGCGTGGATTGCGCGGATTTTGCCCGGGTAGGGCACATCCGGACGTTGTTTGCCGAGAATGCCAGAATCGTGAACATCGACCACCACCCTACCAATGACCGGTACGGCTCCGTTAACCTGGTGCTGCCTCAAGCCGCCGCGACGGCAGAAATTCTGTATGACTTGTTGAATGTATGCGGGATCACCTGGGATGCCGAGATTGCTACGTCCGTCTATACGGGGCTTCTTACAGATACCGGAGGTTTCCGTTATACGAACACGTCGCCTAAAGTGATGAGCATTGCCTCAGAGCTGCTAGGTCATGGCGTTAACGGGCCGGAGCTCGCGGAGATCCTGCTGGAAGAGATGACTCTTCCCCAGATGAAAGTGCTTGTCGAAGCGCTGAATACGCTCCAGGTGTCGGAGGATGGAAAAATCGCATGGGTGCACGTTACCCCTGACCATATGGAGCGCTGCGGCGCAGCCAGTGAGGATCTGGAGGGGATTGTCAATTATCCCCGCAATATTCAAGGCGTCGAGGTCGGAATCTTGTTTAAGCTTCTGAAATCCGGTATCGTGAAGGTTAGCCTTCGTTCCGCCGGAAAAGTCGACGTTGCCGCCCTTGCCCAAGGGTTCGGAGGCGGCGGCCATGTCCGGGCTGCAGGCTGCAGTCTGGAGGGCCCTTTGGAGGATGTTATCCCTCGCGTTGTGGAGCAGGTGAGACTACGGTTATGACAGAGTTGGAAGGTATTTTGGCCGTGCATAAGCCCGCCGGCTGGACATCGCATGATGTGGTAGCCAAAGTAAGAGGAATTGTCCGCATGAAACGGATTGGCCATACGGGTACGCTTGATCCGGAGGTTACGGGAGTGCTGCCCCTGTGTTTGGGCAGAGCGACGCGAGTCGTGGAGTATATGCAGGAGCTGCCGAAGGAGTATGAGGCTGTTCTGCGTCTTGGATATGCTACGGATACGGAGGATGTCACAGGTACGGTCATTGAAGAGGCAGAAAGCGTACTGGTGACGAGGGAGGAAGCGGAGGAAGCGCTGCGTTCGTTTGTGGGTGAAATCTCCCAGGTTCCCCCGATGTATTCCGCCGTCAAGGTAAACGGCAAGCGTCTGTATGAGCTTGCGCGGGAAGGGAAGACCGTTGAACGAAAAAGCCGGACCGTCACCATTCATGAGATTGAGATGACCGGCTATGACGCCAGCGGCGCCTATCCCGAAATATCGTTTCGGGTGCTGTGCTCCAAAGGTACATATATCCGCACATTGTGCGTGGATATCGGCCGCAAGCTCGGCGTTCCTTCCGTCATGGTTCGGCTTGTACGCACGATCTCGGCCGGCATTCCGGCAGCCGACTGCCTGACCCTTGAAACCATTGAACAGCTTATGAAGGAAGGACAGCTTCAGAATAAGCTGATTCCGGTCGACCGGGCGGTCTCCCATCTTCCGGCTCATACCGTATCGGATGAGAAAGCGGAAGCTGCCCTGCAAGGACAGCGCTTGTCCGCCAGAGCCGTGGAGCCTCTGGTTGAAGGCGACGAGCCGATCCGGCTCTATGACAGCCAAGGAAGCTTTCTTGGAATCTACAAGCGGCAAGCCGAATCAGGCGCGATCGTGCCAGTGAAGGTATTTTCAAGATAGCGCTTGTTCTAGTTGAATGGAGGTGAGAAACATGAGGATTGTATCGTTGTCCTACCCCATAAATCCGGAGAACGTATTGGAAGCCGGCGTGCCGAAGGTCGCGGCCATCGGACAATTTGACGGTCTGCATCTGGGTCATGAGAGCGTGATTACGACGGCCGTCGGAATTGCGCGGGAGCAAGGGCTTCCTGCCGCTCTCATCACCTTTTATCCCCATCCCAAAGATGTGATCGGCAAAGGAAATTATGAGGGCTACCTTACTCCCCAAGCTGATAAGGAAAAGCTGCTGCAGGAGATGGGAATTGATATCCTGTACGTTGTGGAGTTCAACAAGGCGTTCTCTGAAGTCAGTCCGGACGCGTTCGTATCGGACATGCTGCTCCCGCTCTCGCTGCAGACGGCCGTGGTCGGATTCGATTTCCGTTTTGGTCATAAGGGAGCGGGAGATGCCGTCAAGCTTCAGGCATTAAGCGAAGGGGCGATGTCTGTCGTCACCGTTCCGCCATTCTTAGTGGATGGAGAGAAGGTAGGCAGCTCTTCTATCCGGATTGCCCTGCAGACCGGACAGCTCGCGGATGCTAACCGGTGGCTCGGCAGAAATTACAGCATTCGGGGAACCGTAATCCACGGCGAGAAGCGCGGAAGGCAGATCGGCTTTCCGACGGCGAATCTCGAGCTGACGGATCCGTACGTCATCCCGGCCCTGGGCGTGTACGCCGTGCGTGCCCGTTCGGATCAGGAGGGGGGCTGGATTGCCGGGGTCATGAACGTCGGTGTCAAGCCAACGTTCCATGAAGGCATCACGAAGCCGATCTTCGAGGTGCATCTTTTCGACTACAGCGGCGATTTATACGGTCAGGTCATGACGGTGGAGATGGTTCAATATATTCGGAAAGAGCATAAATTCGAATCGGTGCAGGAGCTTGTCGAGTGGATTCACCGGGATGCGGTCGAAGCCCGCAGGATTCTCAAGGACATGGAATAGGGCAGCACGCTTTTTCGATAAATTAGCGGATCGGATTTTCTTTTTTCGGAAAAGTATGCTATACTCTTAGAGGTTGCCCGGGATTCGGGCAATTTAACCTTGGCTTGGATGTTTGATCTCACCGTCGGTATCTGGGCCAACGGCGATTATGACGAAGGAGGTGAACAGGATGGCATTGACTCAGGAACGTAAACAACAACTGATTGACGAGCACAAAACTCACGAGTCCGATACAGGATCTCCAGAGGTGCAGATCGCTATCCTAACGGAAAACATTACGAACTTGACTGACCACTTGCGTACGCACAAGAAGGATCATCATTCCCGCCGTGGATTGCTGAAAATGGTCGGCCAACGCCGTAAGTTGCTTGCATACTTGAAAAACAAGGATGTAAAACGTTACAGTGCTTTGATCGAGAAGCTTGGATTGCGTCGCTAATCATCCATAGGATTTACCGAAAACAGCCTGGTTGTCCACTGTCCTTCTTGGAACGACAGCGGCACAACCGGGCTCTTTTCTAAGTATTATGGAAATTGCTTTCGTTTGCCCGCTTTCCTGTAAAGCCATGCTGTTATTCATAAGCCGAGGCTTTGCAGCGAAAGATATTCACATAGATATTGATATACCCGATTCGCCTTCCACAAGCTTTAAGCTTCTGCCGGCGTTTCCCGCTTTCGTCATCGAGTGTTCCAAGATGAGTTCGTTGTTTGTCGTACATAAGCTCGAGCAATAGAATCCAGTGAAACACTCCGATCGATCAAACGGGCGGCATTATTAAAGATGATGCTGTTTTTAGGCAATACTGAAAGCTAGAAGACGACAAAAAAATTTATCCCTATGAGGAGGGAATACATGGAAACTAGTGTTGAAATGCAGCTTGGCGGAAGACCTCTCGTACTCGAAACCGGTCGGCTGGCCAAGCAGGCAAATGCGGCTGTTATGGTCCGTTACGGCGACACGGCGGTTCTCTGTACGGTGACGGCTTCAAGTGAGCCGAAGGATTTGGATTTCTTCCCGTTAACGGTGAACTATGAGGAAAGATTGTATGCGGTTGGTAAAATCCCGGGGGGATTCATTAAGCGGGAGGGCAGACCGAGCGAGAAAGCAATCCTTGCAAGCCGCTTGACAGACCGTCCGATCCGGCCGCTGTTCCCGGAAGGCTTCCGCAACGATGTACAGGTCCTTAATCTCGTCATGAGCGTGGATCAGGACTGCGAGCCGGAAATTGCCGCGATGATCGGTACCTCTGCAGCGCTCAGCATTTCCGATGTTCCGTTCAACGGACCGATCGGCGGCGTGGCGGTAGGACGCGTTAACGGCAATTTTGTCGTGAACCCTACAATTGCAGAGCAGGAAGCCAGTGACATTTATCTCGTCGTTGCAGGTACGAAAGACGCGATCATGATGGTTGAGGCCGAAGCGAATGAGGTTCCGGAAGAAGTGATGCTGGAAGCGATCATGTTCGGTCATGAGGAAATCAAGAAGATTGTGGCGAAGATCGAGGAATTGGTGGCCGTTGCCGGCAAGGAAAAGATGGAAGTGAAGCTCCATGCCGTAGACGAAAACGTCAATCGCGAGGTTCGCGAGTTTGCGGAGGCCCGCCTTGTCGAAGCCGTTCGCATTGAAGAGAAGCATGCCCGTCAGGATGCCATCGATGCGATTAATGAAGAGACTTATACCGTATTTGAGGAAAAGTATATTGAAACGCCGGAACTTTTGAAGGATGTTAAAGAGGTTCTTCACGACATCGTGAAGGAGGAAGTCCGTCGTCTCATTACGCATGACAAGGTTCGTCCGGACGGACGCGGCCTGTCCGAGATTCGTCCGATCGAATGCGACACGGGTCTGCTTCCAAGAACCCACGGCTCCGGCTTGTTCACGCGCGGTCAAACGCAAGCGCTCAGCGTATGTACTTTGGGTGCCCTCGGCGATGTGCAGATTCTTGACGGCATCGACCTGGAAGAGACCAAGCGCTTCATGCACCACTATAACTTTCCGCCGTTCAGCGTAGGTGAGGCTCGTCCCCTCCGCGCGCCGGGTCGCCGGGAGATCGGACATGGTGCTTTGGGTGAGCGTGCACTGAGCAAGGTTATTCCTAATGAAGCCGAGTTCCCGTACACGATCCGCCTGGTATCGGAAGTGCTTGAATCGAACGGATCGACTTCCCAGGCGAGCATTTGCGCAAGCACGCTGGCGATGATGGATGCCGGTGTACCGATCAAAGCGCCTGTAGCAGGTGTAGCCATGGGCTTGATTAAGGACGGAGAGCATGTATCCATTCTGACGGACATCCAGGGAATGGAGGACCATCTCGGCGATATGGACTTCAAAGTTGCCGGAACGCCGGATGGGGTTACCGCCATTCAGATGGATATCAAAATCGACGGCATTGACCGCGCGATTTTGCAGGAAGCACTCCAGCAAGCAAAGGAAGGACGCATGCATATCCTCGGCAAAATGATGGAGGTCATCAAAGAACCGAGAGCAAGCTTGTCCCAATATGCGCCTAAGATCATCACGATGCAGATCAATCCGGACAAAATCCGCGATGTCATCGGAGCCGGCGGCAAAATTATCAACAAAATCATTGAGGAAACCGGCGTGAAGATCGATATCGAACAGGATGGACGCGTATTTATCGCTTCTTCGAATGAAGAGATGAACCGCAAAGCCCTTACGATTATCGAAGGCATTGTGAAGGAAGTCGCGGTCGGCGAAATTTATACCGGTACCGTCAAACGGATCGAGAAGTTCGGCGCGTTCGTGGAAATTTTGCCTAATAAAGACGGGCTGGTTCACATTTCCCAGCTGTCGACCGAGCGGGTGGCGAAGGTGGAGGATGTTGTTGCCATTGGTGACGTCATCACCGTTAAGGTCACGGAAATCGATCAGCAAGGACGCATTAACCTGTCGCGCAAAGCGGTATTGACTGCGGAAGCGAAGTAAGCGCGGGCCATGGCCTGAGCGTCCGAAATAGCAAATGAAGAAAGAGGCAGAACCTGATTCTGGCTCTTTTTTTGCGTCTAGCTCGCCATACACCCTCATACCGAGGCCGCAGCTCTACTTTTGGCTCATAATTCCGGAGCCCGGCACATAAAATGGGACAAAGCTGCCTGAGGGGGAGTGGGAGAGCCCATGAAAGATAAGAAAATCGCCGTGCTCCTGACCGGTACCGCATTGGTATCGGCTGCCGCCGTGTTCAGCGGCGCGTGGGGTTATGTGTCCGGACTTGAGCCCGCGGCAAATACAAAGCTCGTGAACAGCAGCAGTCTTACGGGAGCGGTAGTCGACGTGGAGCTGCTCAATCAGATTGAGGCTGCGGCTGCCAAGGAAAGAGTAGAGCCTGTTGACGCGAGAGTGGACAGAGTATGGGAGGCAATCCCCGGCTATAACGGACTTGAGGTCGATGTGGAGGCTACATATAATCTGGCCGTGAAGAACCGGGGGAAGGGAGAGGTCCTCCCGCTCGTATATCGTGAAATTCCGGCCAAAGTAACGCTAAACGACCTGGATCTTGCATCTCACCCGATCTATCGGGGGAACCCGAATAAACCGATGGTGTCGCTCATGATTAATGTTGCCTGGGGCAACGAATTTCTGGAGCCCATGCTGAATACGCTCGATGAGGAAAATATCAAGACCACCTTCTTCCTCGACGGCAGCTGGCTCAAGAAAAATCCGGAGCTTGCAGGCGAGATTGTAAAGCGGGGCCATGAAGTCGAGAATCATGCTTTCACCCATCCCAACATGAGCCGTCTAAGCAGGGAACGCGCCGATCTGGAAATTGCGAAAACGCAGGAGCTGCTTAAGACCAGTTTAGGGGTGGAAAATAAATGGTTTGCGCCCCCTTCCGGCGATTTCAACAAGCAGACGGTAGCGATCGCCCATGCCCGGGGGCTGAAAACGGTGCTGTGGACGCTTGACACCGTGGACTGGCAGCATCCTGCGCCGGAAGCGGTCGTTCAGAAAATAAGCAGCAAAGTCGAACCGGGCTTCCTCATTCTAATGCATCCAACAGACTCCTCGTCGAAAGCGTTGAAGGGCATGATTGACGGGATACGGGCCAAGGGTCTATCGATCGGCACGGTCAGCCAGACGCTTTCGCCTGACCGGATCATGCCGGGTGGAACCTAGAAGTCCAGGGTGTTGTGGCACATGGTAAAGTTTGATAGAATGAATGGATGGCATGAGGCTGTTGGTCAGCTGAAATGAACCTGGATGGACAGTTAGGGGGGCCTTGCGTGAAAAAAATACAATTGTCAAACGGCCTGCGTGTGGTTATGGAGAGCATCCCCACAAGTCGTTCGGTATCCTTCGGCATCTGGGTGAGGACCGGATCCCGCAATGAGACGCCGGAGATCAATGGGATTACGCATTTTATAGAGCATATGATGTTCAAAGGGACGGAGCGGTTTGACGCCCGTGCGATTGCCGAGCAGTTCGATGCGATTGGTGGAAACGTCAACGCGTTCACGGCTAAAGAGTATACCTGCTATTATGCTAAGGTATTGGATGAGCATTTTCCGATTGCTGTCGACGTTCTCTCCGATATGTTCTTCAACTCCAAGCTGGATGCGGAAGAGCTGGCCAAGGAGAAGAATGTAATCCTGGAAGAGATCGCCATGTATGAGGATACGCCGGATGATCTGGTGCACGACCTGATGTCAACGGCCGTTTATGGCGATCACCCGCTCGCATTTCCGATCCTTGGTACGAAGGAACGGCTGGAAGCGATGGATTCCGATGCGCTGCGCGCTTACATGGAACATCACTATACGATCGAGAATACGGTCATTGCGCTTGCCGGAAATATCAATGAAGGAACGATCGAGCTGCTGGAGCGGCACTTCGGCGGATTTTCCAATCGCCGTGCGCCCCAAGCCCTTGAGGTGCCGTCATTTCTGGACGGCGTTCAGTTCCGGAAGAAGAAGACCGAGCAGAATCATATCTGCATGTCGTTCCCGGGCTGCTCGATCGGCGAGGATCTGCAATATGCAATGGTGCTTCTGAACAATGCCATCGGCGGCGGAATGAGCTCGCGGCTGTTCCAGGAAATCCGGGAGAAGCGGGGGCTCGCTTACTCGGTATATTCCTATCACAGCTCCCATGCGGACAGCGGCATGTTCACCATCTATGCGGGCACGGCGCCCAAGCAGACGAAGGATGTGCTGGATTTGACGATCGAGATGCTGCATGATCTGGCAACGAACGGAATGACGGAGCAGGAGCTCAAGAAGGGGAAGGAGCAGCTGAAGGGAAGCCTCATCCTTAGTCTGGAGAGCACCAGCAGCCGCATGAACCGGCTTGGCAAGAACGAGCTGATGCTGGGCCGGCATCACACCCTTGATGAGCTGATCAAGCGCATTGAGCAAGTAAGCATGGAGGATGTGAATGCCGTCCTCGACCGAATGTTTAATACTCCATATGCACTCGCGATGGTTGGAACCTCAGACAAAGCATTGAATGGACTTAGGAGGAATGAATTTGTTGCACTACGTTCAAATCCATAGATTACCCGGTAATGAAGATGTGAAGCTGCCTGTGAAAATGTCCGAGCTCGCTGCAGGCTTCGACCTGCATGCCGCTGTACCGGAGCCGGTCGTTCTGCAGCCCGGCGAGCGCAAGCTGATCCCGGCTGGCTTTGCAATGGCCATGCCGGCAGAGCTGGAGGCCCAAATCCGCCCTCGCAGCGGACTGGCGTTCAAGCACGGGATTACCTGCTTGAATTCGCCGGGCACCATCGATGCCGACTATCGCGGCGAAGTGAAGGTGCTGCTCATCAATTTGGGACAAGAGCCATTTACGATCGAGCGGAACGAGCGGATAGCGCAAATGGTATTTCAGACCGTGCCTGCAGTCGCCTTTGCCGAGGTGGAAGAGCTGTCCGAAACCGTTCGCGGTACGGGCGGATTTGGACACACGGGGAAATAGGCTCGCGTTTACGAGTTCTACACATCGAATTGGAAAGGTCGTTTTGGCTGATTAGCCAAGGCGGCCTTTTTTGACGTTGCCAAGGACATCCCCGGTTTGTCGCGTCTTCCGTGCGACGATGACCATCGGGCCGAAACCTCGCTTCCCGCAGCGTAAGGGGCTATCCAACGCGTTACATGGATAATTCGCTCACCACCTTATGGGCCGCAGCATAAGATGGTCTATACATTGGTTAGAAAGAAAGGAGCGACGCCTTCCATGCTGACTGGAGTCCGGACCGTCTTCGTTGGAGGAGACGCAAGGCAAATTGAAGTGATCCGCAAGTGCGCCGAGATGGATGCTTCCGTCATGATCGCGGGCTTTGAGAAGCTGCAGGATTCATTCCAAGGGGTTACGCGCGAGACGCTTTCCACCGAGCTGATGGCGGATGCCGATGCCCTGATTTTGCCGGTAGTGGGCTGTGATGATGAAGGACGTGTCAGCGCATTGTTTTCGGAAGGTCCATTACGGCTGCAGGAGGATCATATTGCCGCTATGCCGAAGCACGGAGTCGTTTATACCGGCATGGCCAAACCTTATTTACGATCGCTGTGCGACAAATATAACATCAAGCTGGTGGAAATATTTGAGCGGGACGATGTAGCGATCTACAACTCCATCCCGACGGCAGAAGGAGCGCTGATGATGGCGATCCAAAATACCGATTTTACGATTCATGGATCCACGAGCATGGTGCTCGGCATGGGCCGGACGGGATTTACGATGGCGCGGAGCCTGCAGGGGCTCGGTGCGAATGTCATGATGGGCGTACGGAAATCGGAGCATTATGCCAGAGCGGAGGAAATGGGCTGGAAGCCTTTTCTCATAAAGGATTTGGGGACTCACGTAGCCGGCATTGACTTGCTTTTTAACACGATTCCAACTATGATAGTCACAGCACAAATCATCTCGAAAATGCCTCGGGAGGCCGTTATCATCGATCTCGCCTCCGCACCCGGCGGATGCGATTTTCGCTATGCCGAAAAACGGGGTATCAAAGCCATGCTCGCACCCGGACTACCCGGAATCGTGGCTCCTAAGACAGCCGGCATCATTATCGCCAATGCGCTGGTGGAGCTGATTTCTGAAGAAATCAAGATTCGGGGGGATGCGAAATGAATTGGAATGGAAAAACGGTGGGCTATGCCCTGACGGGGTCCCACTGCACGCTGGAAGAAGTGATGCCGCAGATCGAGCGTTTCAAATCGGGCGGAGCGAATGTGATTCCGATTGTATCGAGCACCATCATGACGACGGATACCCGATTTGGGACATCGGAAAATTGGCAGAAACAGTTGAAAGATATAACCGGGAATGATATTATTTCTACGATTGTTGAGGCGGAGCCGCTTGGACCTTCCAAGCTTCTTGATGTGCTGGTCATTGCACCTTGCACAGGGAATACGACCAGCAAGCTGGCGAACGCGATGACGGATAGCCCTGTTCTGATGGCTGCCAAGGCGCAGATGAGAAACTGCAGACCGCTCGTGCTTGCCATTTCAACGAACGATGGACTGGGACTGAATGCAGCCAATATCGCCAAACTATTGGTTACGAAGAATATATATTTCGTTCCGTTCGGCCAGGATAACCCGCAGCAGAAGCCGAACTCGCTCGTGGCGAGAATGGACCTGATACCGGAAGCCTGCTACGCGGCGTTGGAAGGAAAACAGCTGCAGCCGATGCTCGTGGAATACGCTCATTAATACGATAGGCATCATTTAGAACCTTAACATTCGAAAAACAGCAGACCATGGAGTTTTGCTGAAATCAACCTGCACGAACCGAAGCGGCCAGGCTAAATAGCCGGCCGTTTCAGTCGGTCGGCCCCGAGTTTTCACGCTCCCGGGCATAGATAAACGGAGGAATATGCATGCGCATCTTAGTTCAAAAATTCGGAGGCACTTCGTTGTCCACACCGCAAGCGAGAACCCATGTTATCGGACACATCCGGCGCGAGTTGGACAATCAGTATCGATTGGTTGTCGTGGTGTCCGCGATGGGACGACGTGGGGAACCCTACGCAACAGACACCCTGCTTGATTGGATCGAGCATAACGGAAATGCACTACCAAGCAGGGAAAGGGACATGCTGCTGGGCTGTGGAGAAGTGATATCGGCGACAACCCTGTGCAGCCTGCTCCACCATGAGGGCATTACCGCTACGGTTCTGACGGGCGCCCAAGCCGGATTTCTAACCGACAATCATTTCGGCAATGCACGCATCAAGGATGTGAAGCCTGACCGGGTGTTGAAGGAGCTGGAGCAATATCAGGTCGTGATCGTGACGGGCTTTCAGGGGCAGACCGAGTCGGGTGATTTAACGACGCTCGGCAGAGGAGGCAGTGACACCTCCGCAACAGCACTGGGTGCGGCGCTTCGCGCTGAAATGGTGGATATCTATACCGATGTCAACGGCATTTTGACGGCAGATCCCCGGATTGTAGAGGATGCCAAGCCGTTAAGCTATGTAAGCTACACGGAGATTTGCAACATGGCCCATCAGGGGGCCAAGGTCATTCATCCGAGAGCGGTGGAGATCGCGATGCAGTCCCAAATTCCGGTTCGCGTCCGTTCGACCTTCTCGGATAGCGAAGGAACGCTTGTGACCCAGCCTGAAGGATTCAGGGATATCCAATCCGGTATTGTAGACCGTTATGTGACCGGCGTTGCTTATGTGAGCAACATTACCCAAATTTCGGTCGAGTGCGATCGGACCGAAGGCTTGCAGCTGAAGGTATTCAAATCCATGGCTGAGCATTCGATCAGCGTAGACTTTATTAATGTTACCCCGACGGGGGTTGTTTATACCGTATTCGACAGCGATTCGGAAAAAGCGATCGAGGTTCTGCAGAACCTTGGATTGAAGCCAAGAAGCTTATCCGGGTGCGCGAAGGTATCGGTAATCGGAGGCGGCATTAACGGTGTGCCTGGCATTATGGCGAAAATTGTCGAATCGCTGAGCGAGCACGATATTTCGATTTTGCAATCGGCTGACTCCAATACAACGATTTGGGTGCTTGTCAAAAAAGAAGATATGGCTCAGGCGCTGCGCGCGCTGCACAGCAAATTTGAGCTTCATCGATAGATCCGTGTCGTTTTTCCAGGTTTGTGTGACATCATCGTTTATCAATTTATCGGTACGGGATTAAGGTATGGGTAATGCAGATTGCCCTGATTTAGGATATGCTATGTAGAGAATGAAGCAGGTTTTCCCGTATACGGGAAAAAGCTAAGGAGGAATCATTGTGGATTTCGGAAGATTGATTACGGCTATGGTAACCCCGTTCGATCGCAGCGGCGAGATCAATTGGGACGAGACGGCAAGATTAATTGAGCATTTGATTGCGGATCAAAAATCAGACTCCCTCGTGATCGCCGGCACAACCGGCGAGTCTCCCACGCTGAGCGAATCGGAAAAGCTCGAATTGTTCGCATTCGCTGTGAAGCAGGCGGCCGGAAGATGCAAAATTATCGCAGGCACAGGCAGCAACAATACCGCACATTCGGTCGAATTGACGAAGAAAGCGGAAGCTTGCGGGGTCGACGGCATTTTGCTGGTTGCTCCTTATTACAATAAACCGAATCAAGAAGGTCTGTATAAGCATTTTGAGGCAATCGCAGCAGCAACCTCGCTGCCTGTTATGCTATATAACGTGCCGGGACGCACGGGAGTCAGCTTGAGCACCGCCACGACGTTGCGGTTGGCGCAATTGCCGAATATCGTTGCCACGAAGGAATGCGCCTCGATCGATCAGGTGACTGCGATCGCTGCAGGCGCACCGGAAGGATTTATCGTCTATTCCGGCGATGACTCTGCAGCGCTGCCGGCTCTGGCGGTAGGCGCTTATGGTATCGTGAGTGTTGCAAGTCATATTGCCGGTGCACGGATGAAGGATATGATCGATGCATATGTTGCCGGGAATGTGCAGGAAGCTGCAAAGCTTCACCAATCGTTATTCCCGCTGTTCAAGGGACTGTTCGAGTGTCCGGACCCGCTTCCGAACCCGTCCGCCGTTAAGTTCGCCCTGAATGAAAGAGGCTATCAGGTAGGAGATGTCCGTCTGCCGCTCGTCTCGCCGAGTGAAAGCGAAGCATCGTTCATCCGTTCGATGCTGGCGTCATTGTAATATACCTGCTTCAAAACCGAGTAAACGTACAGCCGCTGCCTGAACAAGGCAGCGGCTTCTTTCGTTTTAAACCGCAGCGTTTCGGGCATCCTATGGGACACGTAGGCGGCTGACTTGTGTTTTCACTTTTTCATCATGTATAATGAATTCAAGTGACTGGGTGCGGTATTTTTTTGAAATTTAAATATAACAATGGTACGACGTCCAAAACTATAGGAGGGTTAGATACATTTGTCTAAGAAAATAAGCAGCGATAAACTATCGATTTTTGCCTTGGGCGGCGTCGGTGAGATCGGGAAAAACATGTATGTCATCCAATATGCCAATGACATCGTAGTCGTGGATGCTGGGCTGAAGTTCCCAGAAGAAGATATGCTTGGAATTGATATCGTTATTCCTGATATTAGCTATTTAACGGAAAATCGCGACAAGGTGAGAGGGATTTTGCTGACTCACGGTCACGAGGACCATATCGGCGGACTCCCGTACGTGTTGAAGCACTTGAATGTTCCGGTGTACGGAACGAAATTGACGCTCGGATTGGTGGAGAATAAGCTCAGGGAAGCGAATCTGCTGGGCGAAACGAAACGGATTCTGATTCATGCCGATTCAGAAGTCAAGCTCGGAAACACCATGAAAGCGACCTTCTTCAAGACCAACCACAGTATCCCGGATTCGGTCGGCATCTGCATCGAGACGCCTGAAGGCAATGTGGTGCATACAGGGGACTTTAAATTCGACCATACGCCGGTCAATGACCAATATGCGGATTTGCAGCGGATGGCTGAAATCGGAAGCAAGGGCGTTCTCGCCCTTCTGTCCGACAGCACCAATGCGGAAAGACCCGGCTTTACGCCATCGGAGAAAAATGTGGGCATCGTTCTTGAAGATATTTTCCGCAAGGCCGAGCAGCGTGTGGTGGTGGCTACATTCGCATCGAATGTGCACCGGATCCAGCAAGTGGTGAATGCTGCCGAATCAACCGGCCGCAAGGTTACGGTAATCGGAAGAAGCATGGTGAACGTCGTCTCGATCGCAGCCGAGCTTGGATATCTTCATATCCCGGACGGCATGCTGATCGAGCCGGAAGAGGTTAACAAGATGGCAGCCGACCGCGTGGTCGTATTGTGTACAGGCAGTCAGGGAGAGCCGATGTCTGCGCTTACGCGCATGGCGCGCTCGACCCACCGCAAGGTGGATATTTTGCCTGGCGATACGGTTATCATTGCGGCAACTCCGGTTCCTGGCAATGAGAAGTACGTCGGCCGCACGATCGACGAGCTGTTCCGACTCGGTGCCGATGTGATTTACAGCGGTTCCAATTCCGGTGTGCACGTTTCGGGACACGGAAGCCAGGAAGAGCTGAAGCTGATGCTGAACCTGATGAAACCGCAATTTTTCATCCCTGTTCACGGGGAATACCGGATGCAGCGCCGTCACGCTCTGCTTGCAGAGTCCGTCGGCGTCGACCCGGACAACATCTTCATTACCGATATCGGGGAGATCGTAGAGATTCAAGGCGGTGCCGCCCGCAAGGCCGGCAAGGTAACCGCAGGCAACGTTCTGATTGACGGGCTCGGTGTAGGCGACGTAGGCAACATCGTGCTGCGTGACCGGAAGCTGTTGTCCCAAGACGGCATCCTCGTTGTTGTCGTTACCTTGAGCAAGCAGAACGGCTCCATCGTATCCGGTCCGGATATCATTTCTCGCGGATTCGTTTATGTCCGTGAATCTGAAGGTCTCCTGGATGAGGCCAACCGTATCGTTTCCAGCACGCTTCAGAAGCTGATGAGTGAGAACGTAAACGAGTGGGCGTCACTGAAAACAAGCGTCAAGGACGCTCTCGGACGCTTCTTGTACGAGCAGACGCGCCGCAGACCGATGATCCTGCCGATCATCATGGAAGTGTAATTGTCGTTTTAGCATAACGACCTCAAAAATAATCAGGCACACAGTCGCCTCTCTTTCGCAGGTAATAATTGGACGGTTTCCGCGAAAGAGGGGCTTTTTATGTTGTCTTACAAACCGCAGGGATTCCTTCGACCTACAAGCGAAAATCCAGTTCGTGGCGGATTGACCATCGATCATGTTATCGGAGGGTTTGCCGGGAGAAGGTACTGTCGAGGACCCAGTTGGTGCCGGAATCGGCCGCCTCATGCACGAGGATAACTTGAAACAATATGAAGACTTGCACGCCGATCCCTGCGGTAAGCATAAAACTATGCCGTCGCTTGCCATACTAAGGGTCAGCTATGGATATAGCTGCAGCCCAAGAATAAGCGAAAAGGCAGGGATGGCGTTATGCAAAATGAGCTAGAGTTTACCGGCAGAAAGGGAGCCGGCATTACCGGGGAAACCGAAGCGCCGGCGGCTCCGGCCGAAGAGGGCAAGAAGAGTGCCGTAACAGAAGCGATCACCCAGCTTGGCCAAACCGGAGTGCCGGTCGGCAATGAATCCAATGTATTCTGCATGACTATAATCGGCCAAATCGAGGGGCATTTCGTGCTGCCTCCGCAAAATAAAACAACGAAATACGAGCACATGATCCCGCAGCTCGTGGCAGCCGAGCAGAATCCGAAAATTGAAGGACTTCTCATTATTCTTAATACGGTAGGCGGAGACGTAGAGGCCGGCCTGGCCATCGCCGAGATGATCGCATCGCTGACCAAACCGACCGTCACGGTGGTTATCGGAGGCGGGCACAGCATCGGAGTGCCGATAGCCGTTGCAGCCGATCATTCGTTCATCGCGGAAAGCGCGACAATGACGATCCATCCGATTCGGATGAGCGGCCTTGTGATCGGTGTACCGCAAACGTTCGAGTATATGGAGAAGATGCAGGAGCGAGTCGTCCGGTTTGTCACGAGTCACTCCCGGATCACAGAGGAGCAGTTTAAGGATCTCATGTTCAAGACAGGCGAGCTAAACCGGGACATCGGTACGGCGGTATCGGGCTCCGACGCGGTCGAATACGGGCTGATGGATGAAGTCGGAGGGATCGGTCAAGCACTGCACCGGCTGAATCACATGATTGCCGAGCGTAAAGCAGTCAGCCCGGGGGGGATCACGCAATGAGCTGGTACAGCATTATTCCACTTGAGCGGAGCCTGGCTCCAGGTGCGGACGATATAGAGCCGGGCAGTCGCTTCAGAGAGGTCCGTATCGGAGGCGTCCTGATGGAAGTCGAACCGATGGGAGAGGAGCAGGCCCGGATCGTCCGTCTCCTGGATTGCGGGCTCGAGCATTACTTGAATTCCAGCTATGCTCCGGGCAGTATCGTTCGCTATATTCCGACGATCGCAGCCGATGAAAATGAGGCTAAAGGCTGAAAACAGAACATAGGTACGCCACCGAATTTATGCTATAATATGGTTTCGGGGGTGAGACTTTTTGGCGAAGCGCAGAAAAAAGAAGAAGGCTGCCTTTGCAGCCGTACTGAAGTATGAAATCTACGGGATCGTGCTCATGACCCTCTCGGTGATTGCGTTATCCGGAGAGGCGCCGGTCGGACGTTCCCTGGCCAAGATGTCGGGATATTTGCTTGGCAAATATTATTTCATCATCCCCCTGATCGGTATCTATTACGGATTAATGGTGATGATTCACCGTAAATGGCCGCGTCGTTGGAACAGCAGACGAACCGGCGTTCTTCTTCTGGTCTTAGCGCTCACATTGATGAGCAGCATCGCAGGCTTGGGATCCAAGCTGGCTCCCATCGGGCAGTTGACTGCTTCGAATGTGATGAGCCAGATACATAGCGATTTGCAAGGAGAGCTTCTGCATGGGGAGGTTCGCAGCGATCAACACCCCGTTATGGGCAGAGATATCAGCGGAGGATATGTCGGAGCCTTGCAGTTTGCGCTGTTGATCATGCTGTTTGGCAGCCTTGGCGCAAGACTTATTGTCATCGTCATGCTGTTTATCAGCTTTATGCTGATTACGAACTTGTCTTATGTGGATTTGATGCGAATGTTCCGCGTAAGAGTCGTCAAGGCGGGAGAACGGCTGCAGAAGAAGATGAACAGTCGGCAGACGAAGGCCAAAGCCGCTGCCAGAACAGCCGCGAAGGAAGAGCGGACGCCGCTGCCGGACGATTTTGATGATGATTTGGACGATATGGAGGAGCTGCGGCTGCCGCGTCGTAAAGCCCCGCAGTTTTTCCAGCTGTTTGGCGGCAAGGGTCAGAAAACGGCTCAGGCAGCGCCCGATTTCAACGATGATCATGATGATGACCAAGCACCGGTATTTACGGCCGGGAACGGAGTTCATGATGAAGACGAGAAGGTTCTGTACCGGAATGACGATGAACCGCATTTGTCACCGGAAGCAGCCGAACATTCAGGCGCTCCTTCCTCGCCGATTATCCGTGATTTCTTCGAGCAGGTGAAGCAGGAAGGCAGCCTGCACGAGGAGGCTGATGATTTGGACGGGCCAATCGGCGAACAGGGAATGGACGTATCGCTGCAGCATTCGGAAGCTGCGGTCGATGACGGCCAAGCCGTAGCAGAGGGAGACGGCGCAGCAGCAGGCGCAAACAGCTTGGATGGTGCCGGGAATGGAGCCGAAGAATCCATCCCTGCCGCGCCTCCCGCACCACCGCCTAAGCCTTATAAGTTGCCTCCTTTCCGTTTGCTGTCCAAGCCGAAGAATGGCGGAAAAGGCGGGGATCAGAGCGATTACATGCAGACGGCCCGCAAGCTGGAAGCTACGCTGGAAAGCTTCGGCGTCCGTGCCAAGGTGCTGGAGGTCGTAAGAGGGCCTTCGGTGACCCGCTATGAAATCCAGCCGGATATCGGCGTAAAGGTCAGCCGAATCGTCAACCTGACGGATGACATCGCCCTTGCGCTGGCTGCCAAGGATATTCGGATGGAGGCACCGATTCCGGGCAAATCCGCCATCGGCATCGAAGTGCCGAATAATGAGGTATCCATTGTAACCATGCGTGAGGTTATGGAGACACCGATCTTCCAGGAGGCCGAATCGAAGCTGTCGATCGCCTTTGGCCGGGATATTTCGGGCCAGACGATCGTCGGCAACCTGGCACGGATGCCCCATTTGCTCGTCGCAGGTGCGACAGGGTCGGGTAAATCGGTCTGTATCAACGGGATCATTACGAGCATTCTGTATAAGGCCAAGCCGGATGAGGTCAAGTTCCTGATGGTCGATCCGAAGATGGTCGAGCTGAATGTTTATAACGGGATTCCGCATTTGATGGCACCGGTCGTGACCGATCCGAAGCGGGCGTCGCTCGCCTTGAAGAAAATCGTGGTCGAAATGGAGAAGCGCTACGATCTCTTCTCCAAGTCAGGCACCCGCAATATCGAAGGTTATAACAATCTAATGAAAGATAATCCGGCGGCGGTTTTGCCATATATCGTCGTTATCGTGGACGAGCTCGCAGACTTGATGATGGTAGCGGCTAACGACGTGGAGGATGCTATTACCCGTCTCGCGCAGATGGCCCGTGCCGCGGGCATCCATCTGATCATAGCCACGCAGCGGCCGTCGGTCGATGTCATTACGGGCGTTATCAAAGCGAATATCCCTTCACGGATCGCCTTTGGCGTTTCCTCTCAGGTCGACTCACGGACCATACTCGATATGGCCGGTGCGGAGAAGCTCCTTGGCCGTGGCGACATGCTGTTTATGCCAATGGGGTCATCCAAACCGATTCGCGTACAGGGAGCTTTTATGAGCGACCAGGAGGTTGAGAATATCGTCTCCTTCGTGCGCGATCAGGGGCAGGCGGAATATGACGAATCGCTTGTTCCGGAGATTGAGGAGTCCGGGCAATCCGAGGATGAGGAGCTCGATGAGCTGTACGATCAGGCAGTCACCATCGTCCTTGAAGCGAAGCAGGCCTCCGTTTCCTTGCTGCAGCGGAGAATGCGCGTCGGCTATACCCGAGCGGCGCGGCTCATCGATTCCATGGAAGCCCGCGGGGTTATAGGTCCCTATGAGGGCAGCAAGCCACGCGAAGTGCTGATGTCGATGGAGCAGTATCAGCAGCAGCAAAACCGAATAAGCTGATGAAGTTTAAGCCGATCAGGTCCGGAAAGGGCGTTTCTTATGGATGAAGAAACGCCCTTTCCGGTTTTTTATATATATGGGATGAACGAAAAAAGCGGGTAATAAGCAAGTCGGGGATGGTTTATGAGTTAGCTCCTGATATCATCGCCATCAACTGTGGCCAGGATGAGCTGCCCGTCATGAGTGTTTATACTTGGCTATTCAACTTCCGGTATCGGCTTGCGGTCATGCTGGTCATTTTTTTGAATGTGCGGTCAAAATGGGTCAGGCTTTCAAATCCGACGGTCTCCGCAATATCGACGATCCGCAGGTCGGTGCTGACCAGCAGCCGCTGGGCCTCCCGGATCCGCGTCAGCTGAATATAATTGACGATCGTAAAGCCGGTGATTTCCTTGAATATGCGGCTGAGGTAGAACGGACTGATGTAAAAGGTATCGGAGAGCTGCTTGAGCGTGATTTTGAGCGGATAATGGCTGTTGATAAACTGGACGACATCCGTAATTTTCTGATGCAGCGGGTTCAAGGACGGTGACGCAGGCTTTATGGCGGAAGCGGACAAGCGGTTCGCCTTGATCAGCAGTTCTGTCAGCAGCAGGCGGAGCATATGCTCGAAGGCTGAAGGCCGGTTCAAAATTTCGGCAGCCATGCTGTCGAGAATTTGCATGACGCTGCTCTGCTCGGAAGGACTCAGCCGCAGTACGGGCTGGTCCAGCTCGAACATCGTCAGCAAGCTGGCGGGCAGGAACGGATGACCGCTGCCCAGGAAGGAGTCGCTGAAATTAATGACAATGCGCTCATGCTCGGGATCGCCTTGGCCGGATGTTTTATGAACATCGAATTTGTTGATCAGGATCAGATCTCCGGCTTGGATCGAATATAGCTTTTCTTTAATGAAATAACTGCGTTCACCGGAGATCAGATAATAGATCTCGTACGTTCCGTGATAATGGTTATTCCGCTCGAAGGGCCGCGTTCGATGAATGCGATGATAGTAAAATTCCTCTTCTTCGTTGCCAAAAGAGACAATGTGATGATCGACTGGCATATCGCTGTGCCCTCCTATTGAATATCCGGTCAGTTTTTGGGTTTCATCATCTTAATTCTAATTCTATCAGGCGGGCCGGGAATAAAAAAGCAAGATATGTTGATTTTTAAACGAAGTAAGCAATAAACGTGAAGAAATACAACCGATGATGCCGTATGATTAGAAGTAATCTAAAGAGATGGCAGGTGAACCCATTGAAGGCATTTATGGATGAGCATTTTTTGTTGAACAGCGAGACAGCCCAGAACTTATACCATAATTATGCGAAGAACATGCCGATCATCGACTACCACTGTCACTTAAATCCGCAAATGATTTACGACAACCACAGGTTCGGCAATTTGACCGAGGCATGGATCAACGGAGACCACTACAAATGGCGGGCCATGCGGGCCAATGGCATAGATGAGGCCCATATCACCGGAGGAGAAGGCGTTCAGGACTATGACCGATTCCTTGCCTGGTCGAAAACGGTTCCCAAAACCCTCGGCAATCCGTTATTCCATTGGTCCCATCTGGAGCTGCGGCGGTTGTTCGGGATTCAGGAGATCATCAATGAGCAAAATGCGCCGCGTATATGGGAAGCGGCCAATGCGCGTTTAATGGAGGATGATTTCACGACACGGGGGCTCATCGCTTCAAGTGGGGTGAAAGTGGTGTGCACGACGGATGATCCGGCGGATTCCCTGGAATACCATATCAAGCTAGCGCAAGAAGGGGAAAGCCGGTTTCAGATGCTGCCTTCCTTCCGGCCGGACAAGGCGCTTGAAATCAACCGTCCGACCTTCACGGGCTGGGTGAAGCAGCTGTCGGAGCGGTGCGGGAAGGACATTGGAAGCTACACCGAATTTTTGGAGGCGTTGTCGGATCGGGTACAATTTTTCCATTCGGTTGGGGGACGGGTTTCGGATCATGCCCTCGACTTTGTGCCGTACCGCGAAGCAACGGAGCGTCAAGTCGCAGACATCTTTTTGAAAGCGCTTGAAGGGCGTCCGGTTTCCCGTGAAGAAGAAGAGCAGTTCAAGACCGCAACACTGCTTGAGCTGGGTCGGATGTACGCAAAG
This sequence comes from Paenibacillus lactis, assembly GCF_017873605.1. Lineage (GTDB taxonomy): Bacteria > Bacillota > Bacilli > Paenibacillales > Paenibacillaceae > Paenibacillus_AQ > Paenibacillus_AQ lactis. The sequence continues at coordinate 183,578 of NZ_JAGGKI010000009.1, read as the reverse complement.
CTGGGATGGGCGATGCAATTTCATATTAACGCTCATCGGAACAATAACACCCGGATGTTCCGGCAGCTTGGTCCGGATACCGGTTATGATTCGATACACGACGGCTTGATTGCCGAGCCGCTGGTCCGTTTATTGGACCGCCTGGATCAAGAACAAGCGCTTCCGAGAACGATTCTGTATTCATTGAACCCTAGAGACAACGACATTCTTGCTGCGCTCATCGGAAGCTTCCAGGGAGATGGAATTGCGGGGAAAATCCAGTTCGGATCGGCCTGGTGGTTCAACGATACGAAAGACGGCATGATGGATCAGATGAGCAAGCTCGGAAATATGGGGCTGCTCAGCCGCTTTGTCGGCATGCTGACCGATTCCAGAAGCTTTCTGTCCTATACGCGTCATGAATACTTCCGGCGGGTGCTGTGCGATCTCATCGGAGACTGGGTCACGAAAGGGGAAGCCCCGGCAGATCTGCCATGGCTGGGCGGAATTGTCCAGGATATTTGCTATTACAATGCAGAAGCCTACTTCCGATTCGGACAGTCGAGAGAAGGAGCATGACGATGGATACGATGCGTGAAGATACGCTTCCGCTGCTTAACCGCCATACGCTGGAGCAGCGGGAGGCAGGGAAGCTAAAGCCGGAGACGGATGCCCGCAGTTATCCCGTAAGAGCATTGCAGATTGGAGAAGGCAATTTTTTGAGAGGGTTTATCGATTGGATGCTGTTTGAGTGCAACCGTCAGGGATTGTTCCGGGGCAGCGTGGCCGTCAGCCAGCCGAGGCCGGGTGGTAAATATAAGCTGGACCAGCTACGCGATCAGGACGGAATTTATGGGCTGCTGATCAAAGGAATTCAAAACGGACATGAAATCGAAGAACGGCAGCTGATTTCCATATTTTCAAGATTTATCGATCCTTATTCGGAGTGGGAGACATTCCTGTCGATGGCTGAAAACCCAGAGCTTGATCTCATTGTGTCCAATACGACCGAGGCCGGAATTTGTTATGAGGAGATCCCTTGGACTCCTTCCGAGCCGCCGGCCACTTATCCCGGGAAGCTGACTATGCTTCTGAATCGACGGTTCGAGCATTTCCGGGGAGATCCCGGCAAAGGCCTGATGATCATGCCGTGCGAGCTGCTGGAGCGGAACGGAGACGCCTTGAAGGCGATTGTGCTCCGGCATGCGGACGATTGGGGACTGTCTGACGCATTCAGGAAATGGTTAGACGAATGCAATATGTTTCTGAATTCACTGGTCGATCGAATCGTGACCGGATATCCCGACAATGCGCCGGAATATTTTCGCGAATGGGGCTTTGAGGACCGACTGCTGAATACGGCAGAGCCTTATTACTTCTGGGCGATTGAAGGGGATCCTTCTCTGGACGGGAGGCTGCCGCTGAAAGCAGCTGGACTGCAGGTGGAATGGGTTCCGGATCTGTCTCCCTATCAGATCCGCAAGGTGCGGATTCTGAACGGGACCCATACATTAATGGCGCTGATCGGCCTGCTACACGGTGTAAGCGAGGTCAGGGAGGCAGCTGAGCACCCGATGTGGGGAGCGCGGATTCGAGAAGCCATGCTGAACGAAATCGTCCCGTTGGTCCCGCTGCCTCCAGAATCCGCAAAGCTGTACGCCGATGCGGTTTGGGAGCGGTTCCTTAACCCTTTTATCCGGCATAAGCTGGGCGACATCGCCATGAACAGCGTTTCCAAATTCAGAGTGCGGCTGCTCCCCGGCCTGAAGGGCTATGCGGATCAGTACGGCAAGCTCCCTGACGTAATCACACTGGCGCTGTCGTCGCTAATCAGGCTCTATGAGCCGCATCAGATCGATAATCAGTGGCACGGGACCCGTCTGGATGGCGAACCGGTGCTGCTCCGGGACGATCCGGACGCATTAGCGTTTCTCCATGACGTGTGGCAGAAGGAGCTCCGCGGGGAATGGAGCCGGCTCGAGCGGGTGAATGCCATCTTGGGCTCGGAGCTGCTGTGGGGCGAGAAGCTGAACGATATTCCGGGGCTGGTCCAGAGCGTACACCGAAATCTTCAGGAAATGGAGCGTAAGCAATCATGACCGATTTAATTATCCTTCACCCTAAAGATGATGTAGGGGTTGCGCTCCGTCCTTTAACGGCGGGTGCACATGCCGTAGTCACCATCAATGGGAAAGAGCATGCTATCGAGTTAGCCGAGGATGTGCCGAAGGGACATAAAGTGGCGCTTCGGGTCATCGAGAAGGACCGCTCGGTGTTGAAGTACGGCTATTCCATCGGCAAGGCATCGCAGCTTATTTTACCCGGGGCGTGGGTCCATACGCATAATTTAAAGACGGGACTTGCCGGCGAGGTGGAGTACCAATATACGCCTGGCCGTACAAGCGATCCGCCATTCGTTCCGGCGGGCAATCCGGCCCAAGCGGGGCCAACGTTCCAGGGCTATTTGCGCAGGAATGGCGAAGCCGGCATCCGCAACGAAATTTGGATCATTAATACCGTCGGCTGCATCAATAAAACCTGCGAGCAGCTCGCCCGGATGGCAGACCAGCAGTTTCGCGGTAGAGGAATTGACGGGGTTTACCATTTCCCGCATCCGTACGGTTGTTCCCAGCTCGGGGACGATCTGGCCCATACCCAGCGCCTCCTTGCTTCCTTGGCGCGGCACGGCAATGCCGCAGGCGTGCTGATCGTCGGATTGGGCTGCGAAAACAATCAAATTGACCAGATGCAGGCGTTAATCGGTGAAGACGAGCCGGACAGAGTCCGATACATGCGTGCACAGGACGTAGAAGACGAGCTTGCATCCGGGCTGGCGATGATCGAGGAGCTTGTGAATTATGCCGAGGGCTATCAGCGTTCCGAGCTTCCGTTGTCGCTGCTGAAGATCGGGCTTAAATGCGGCGGTTCCGACGGGCTTTCCGGCATTACCGCCAACCCTCTAGCCGGCCGGATCGCGGATTGGGTAACGGCGGCAGGCGGCACTGCGCTGCTGACGGAGGTGCCCGAAATGTTCGGCGCGGAGACGATCCTGATGGAACGGGCGGAAAATGAGCAGGTATTCCAAGAGATAACGTCGCTCATTAATGATTTCAAGCAGTACTTCATTTCCCATGGCCAGCAAATCTATGAAAATCCTTCCCCTGGTAACAAAGACGGCGGCATAACCACGTTGGAGGAAAAATCACTGGGATGCACGCAGAAGGGGGGAACGGCCATCGTTTCCGCTGTCCTGCCATATGGCGAAAGGTCTAGCCGCCCGGGATTGAACCTGATTCAGGCTCCCGGCAATGATTTGGTGTCCGTTACGGCGCTTGCAGCGGCCGGAGCGCATCTCGTGCTCTTCACGACGGGAAGAGGAACGCCGTTCGGCGGGCCAGTGCCAACGGTAAAGATTTCTACGAATTCGGAGCTCGCCGCCCGTAAGCCCCATTGGATCGATTTCAATGCGGGAACATTGGTGGAAGGAGCCCGTATGGAAGAGCTCGAGGAGGCATTGACCGATCAGATCCTTCAGCTGGCCTCGGGGGTGCGGCGGACACATAACGAAATGGGCGGCTTCCGGGAAATCTCCATCTTCAAGGATGGCGTTATTCTGTAAACCGGTATTCTGATGTTCAGCTCAAGCAGATCATTTAAAGAGCGAGTTCAAAAGTCCGGTTTTTCAACACTGAAGCTTATGCTTCGGCCCGGCTGAATTCAAGATTCGATGCCGGGTTACTTTGATTCGCTTCGTGATCAAAGATGACTTTTTGAACAACCTCTAAAGGGAGGAAGTAGAGATGTCCAATCAAACGCAGCACAAAGCGCCCGCAGACATTACACCACTCCGGCTTGGCATCGAGGCCTGCCGTTCCATCATGGAGACATTTTCCCCTGAGGAGCTCCCGCCTGCCGGGAGATGGCATTACCATCAGGGCGTGTTTCTGACGGGAATGTTCCAGCTCTGGAGGAGATGCGGAGAAGCGCGATATTTGGAATATATAAAAGGTTATGTCGATCATCTCGTCGATACAAACGGGAATGTACTGCTGGACCGCGGCGAGCTGGATTCCGTTCAGGCCGGCCTGCTGCTGCTGGAGCTGGACGCGATCAAGCCAGAGCGCAAATACAAGGCAGCGGCGGATAAGCTGCTTCGCCTGCAGTCTGCCTTGAACCGGACGACCGAGGGAGGATATTGGCATAAGGACCGGTATCCTTACCAGATGTGGCTTGACGGGCTGTACATGGGCGGCGTGTTTACGATGAAATACGGACAGCAATACGGGCAGCCGCATTTGTATGATGAAGTGCTGTATCAGGAGCAGCTGATGCGAAAAAATACGCGGAATGAAGCGAGCGGCTTGTATTACCATGCATGGGATGAGAGCAGGCATATGCCGTGGGCCGATCCGGCCACAGGCCAATCGCCCGAATATTGGGGGCGGTCCGTGGGATGGTATGCGCTATCGCTTGTCGAATTTCTTGATATGCTCCCTGAGGATCATGCGGGAAGGGCAACGCTTATACCGGTGCTGCGCGACTTATGCAAGGCTCTCGTTGGCTGCCAGGACCCGGCGAGCGGACTATGGTATCAGGTGCTGGATAAAGGAGGGGAGCCGGATAATTGGCTGGAAACGTCATGCTCAAGCCTCTTTGTGTATACACTGGCAAAGGGCGTGCGGCTGGGCCATCTGGATTCTTCGTGCCTGGAGCATGCTCGGCGCGGGTACCAGGGACTGGTCGATGCGGTATACTACAATGAACGGGGTCAGCTGATCATGCCCGATATTTGTATCGGGACAGGCGTCGGCGATTACAGGCATTACGTGCAGAGGGACCGCTGCGAAAATGACCTTCACGGGGTAGGCGCTCTTGTCATGGCATGCGTCGAGCTGGATCAAAGCGAATCGCTTCATGGATGAAGCAATGGTCATGATTTGCGTATATGGTGTTAATTTGCGTTAAAAATGGGTGCTCGTAATGATCATTTGATCACGCGGGCACCCTTTTTGTCGTGAAAAAGCATCCTGCTGCACGAAATGTTCCTCCCATCGATACAGCTCCGTGCCCAAGGTTCATCAGGTGCATAGGAACATGGCAGGCTTGTCATAATATACGTTAGCGAGGCTTGTTAAACCATAAGAGAAAGGTAGAGCGCAGCATGAAAAACTCGAGAATCTTGATTATGATAAGCACGGCGATTCTGTTATCAGGCACGGTATTCGCGCAAGGCACCCTTCATGCAGACGACAATCCGGCAGTACAGGATGCGATACCCACTTTCAGCCAGCAAACGATCAAATTCGGCTCCTATGGCGAGGATGTATATGAGCTGCAGGGCCGTCTAAAGCATTTGGGCTTTTATTATGGAAAAATCGACAGCGTATTCGGCTCCAAAACGTTGGGAGCGGTGAAATGGTTCCAATCCGAATTCGGAATGAAGGTAGACGGCATCGTCGGACCGAAGGTCAAGCTGAAGCTGTACAATGCAACGAAGGATTTTAAGCCGACGGAGCCGAAGCTTCATGAAGGGGGCGGCGGCAATGCCGGAGCCGGAGCCGGAGGGAATGCTGGGAATGCAGGGAATGCAGGCGGCGGGGGAGACAACAACCTGGCCTCTTCGAATACGATGGGTTTATCTGAAAATGACATTAAGATCATGGCCAACGCGGTATATGGGGAGGCCCGGGGCGAACCATTCGAGGGCCAGGTTGCCGTTGCAGCCGTTATTTTAAACCGGGTCAAGTCGCCAAGCTTCCCGAATACGCCGCACGGGGTTATTTTTCAGCCGCGGGCATTCACGGCCGTCGCGGACGGGCAAATTTGGCTCGAGCCGAACGAAAATGCCAGAAAAGCGGTGATCCAGGCCATCAACGGTTGGGATCCGACCGGCGGCTGTCTCTATTACTTTAACCCGAAAACGGCGACATCGCCTTGGATCTGGACACGGCCTCAGGTCAAGACCATCGGACAGCATATCTTCTGTATGTAAGCCGTTTTACAAGCAACCGGGGACCTGTCTTCGGTTGCTTCTTCACTTTGCAATGGGTTAGAATGAACGATAAATGATGAGTAAATTATGGCAATGACAATCCACGAAGTAAGGGGATAAGGACCTTGACGAAAACCGAATTTGAACACGGCACAGCCGGTGGAATGCGGATCCACGTGCTGCCTACGCGCCGATTCAAGACATTTGCGATATCGCTTTACGCCGGAAGCCCTTTAGCTGAAGATACCGTCACAACGACCGCGCTGACGCCATTCGTGCTGCGCCGGGGAACCGTATCCTATCCCGAGACCAGAGCGTTCCGGGAACGCCTTGAGCAGCTGTATGGAGCCGGCTTTGGCTTCGATATTTATAAACGGGGCGATTATCAGATCGTTCACTTCCGGATGGACACGATTAACGATTCGTTCGTAAACAGCCCGGAGAGCCTGCTTTCTTCTTCGTTTGCATTTTTAGGCGAGGCGTTTACGGAGCCGGTGCTCGAGAACGGCGCATTCCGCAAAGAATACGTGCAGACCGAGCGCGATACCGTAAGGAAGAAGCTCGAATCCATCGTGAATGATAAAATCCGCTACGCCGCCGAGCGCTGCATCGAGGTAATGTGCAAGGATGAGCCTTACCGTTTGCATCCTTTGGGAGAACGCAAGGATCTCGAAGGAATCACGCCGGATGGGCTTTATCAGGCTTACCGGAAATGGCTGGATGAGTCGGTGCTTGATTTGTACGTGGTTGGCGATACCACCCTTGATGAAGTAAAGAAGCTTGTGGAGGAGCACTTCAAGCTGGACCGGACGCAGACCAAGGATTACAAGCCTTCGGTTACGCGCGCGGCGGCTAGAGATACCCAAACGGTCATCGAGCAGCTGGACATTAACCAGGGCAAGCTGAACATGGGGCTCCGCAGCACCATCACGTACGGGGACGACGAGTATGCCGCAGCCCTTCTTTACAACGGCATTCTTGGCGGATATCCGCATTCGAAGCTGTTCGTCAACGTGCGCGAGAAGGCAAGCCTCGCTTATTACGCCTCTTCCCGCTATGACGGGCTTAAAGGCATCGCCACGATCCAGTCCGGCATTGAGGTTCAAAATTTTGACAAAGCGGTGGATATCATCCGCAAGCAGCTGGATGATATGGCGCAAGGCGCCATTACGGATATCGAGATGTCCCAGACGAAGGCCATGATCCGGAACGTGATCAAGGAAATGCAGGATTCGGCCTTCGAGATGATCGCCTATGATTTCAACCGCCAGCTGTCCGGCAAGGAGCGCACGCCGGATGAGCTTCTCGATCAGGTGGATCGCATGTCCGCGGATGATGTGAAGCAGGCGGCCTCCGCATTTTCACTGGACACGATTTACTTCCTGAAAGGTCAAAAGGAGGAATAGCCCGTGGAACGCATTCATTATGACAACCTGCAGGAGACGCTGTATTACGAGGTGATGGATAACGGGCTGCGCGTCTATGTGCTGCCAAAGCCCGGATTCCAGAAAACCTATGCGACCTTCGCTACCAAATACGGTTCGGTGGACAATCACTTCAAGGTGGAGGGAGCAGCTGAGGTTCGGGTGCCCGACGGGATCGCGCATTTTCTCGAGCACAAAATGTTCGAGGAGCCAGAGGGCGATATCTTTGCGAAATTTGCTTCCAACGGAGCTTCCGCCAACGCCTTCACCAGTTTTGACCAGACCGTGTACCTATTCTCCGCTACGGATCATATCCATGAAAACCTGGAAACCTTGATCGATTTCGTTCAGAACCCTTATTTTACGGACCAGAACGTCGAGAAGGAGAAGGGGATTATCGGCCAAGAAATCAATATGTACCAGGATAACCCGGATTGGCGCGTATATTTCGGGCTGATCGAGGCAATGTTTAAGGTGCATCCCGTTCATATTGATATTGCCGGCACGGTGGAGTCCATCGGAACGATCACGAAGGAAGACCTGTACACCTGTTACAATGCATTCTATCATCCAAGCAATATGCTGCTGTTCGTGGTCGGCGGGGTGGACCCGGAAGAGACGATGAATTTGATCCGTTCCAACCAAGCGCGGAAATCTTATGATCAACAGGGCAAGATTGAGCGTATTTTCGATCCTGAGCCGACGGAGGTCGCCGAGAAGCGGCGCGAGAGCCGGCTTGCGGTATCGCTGCCGAAGTGCCTGTTCGGCTTCAAGGAGAAGGAGACGGGCTTGTCTGGTGAGGAGCAGCTGCGCCGGGATTTGACCACCAAGCTGATGATGGATCTTCTGTTCGGGGCGAGCACCGAGCTGTATCAGAAGCTGTATGAAGACGACCTGATCTCGGACAGCTTCGGGCACGAATACAACAGCTCGCCGGAGTATGCGTTCTCCGCGGTCGGCGGGGATACGAAGGATCCGGACGCCCTGCTTGCCCGCATCCGCGAAGAAGTCGATAAGCTGAAGGCCAGCGGATTCCGGGAGGATGATTTCGAGCGGGCCCGCAAGAAAAAAATGGGCGGTTACCTGCGCATGCTCAATTCCCCTGAGAACATTGCGCATGAATTTACACGTTATCAGTTCCGCGGTGCCGACCTGTTTAAAGTGCTGCCAGTCTATGAATCGATCACGCTTGAAGAAGTAAACCGCCGTCTCCAGGAGCATGTCGATTGGAATCAGCTGGCTGTTTCGATCGTGGTGAGTCCGTAGGTGATGACAGGCATGGGAAAGGAAATGAAGCCGATCGGGGAGATGACGGTGCTTATTACAGGCGCCAGCAGGGGAATCGGAGCGGCGATTGCCGAGCGCTTCGCGTCGGTTCGGATGAATGTGATCATCCACTATATGAATTCGCATGAAGCAGCCAATGAAGTGGCGAGGCGATGCCTTGAGCATGGCGCGCGGGTGCTGACGGTATCGGCCGACCTGCGCGACAAGGAGCAGATTTTGCGGATGAAAGAAAAGCTCCAGAGCCACGGCATGGAGCCTGATATTCTGGTCAACAATGCTGGGGTGTCCCACTATGGGCTGTTGTCCGACGTTACCGAAGCGGAGTGGGATTCCCTCATGTCGATTAATTTAAAAGGCATGTTCCTATGCACCCAGGCTTTCATGGATCGGATGATCTCCCAGCGGTTCGGGAGAATCATCAATGTGTCCTCCGTCTGGGGACTGTCCGGCGCCTCGTGCGAGGTGCTGTACTCCACAAGCAAAGGCGGCGTCAATGCGTTTACGAAGGCGCTGGCGAAGGAGCTAGCCCCTTCGGGCGTCACCGTTAATGCCGTTGCACCCGGCGCGGTGGATACGTCGATGCTGGAGCATTTGGCTTCCGATGAGATTCGGATGCTCGAAGATGAAATTCCGGCGGGCCGGTTGGCGCATCCGGATGAAATATCGTCGCTTGTATATTTTCTGGCGCTGCCCGAATCCGGATACATTACCGGTCAAGTGATCAGTCCGAACGGCGGATGGGTGACGTAGGCGGCAATCGTGGTGTAATTCACCACTCATAAGGGATTGATTACGGGGACATATTACTATTGGTTACTTCAATCTCAATTGCCACAAGCAAAAGGAGGATTTCATCATGTCATCCGTAATCAAGAACTTTGATTCCTGGAAGAAGTTCCTGGGCGAGCGTGTCGTGCAAGCCGAAAAAGCCGGTATGAACGAAGACACCATTTCACAGCTTGCGTACGAAATCGGCGACTTTCTCGACGAGAAGATCGACCCTCAGAATGCTTCCAACCGTGCAATTAAGGAATTGTGGGACGTAGGAAGTGAAGAAGAGCGCCGCGTGATCGCCCGTCTGATGGTGAAATTGGCCAAACACAACGCCTAATACGCTTGCAAAAAGCCCCCTTTACAAGGGGCTTTTTGTCAAGATAAAAGAATGTAATTTTCATGTCACCGTTAATACTTGCCTTTCATTTTTATTTTATATATCATTAACGTGACCCATTAATCATTTGACTCGTTTTTTGTGGAAAATACAGGGGAATTGTCGAATATAGATGGAAAAGAAGTGCAAAGAGGTGTCTTTGTGGAATCGAATCAGTGGTACATGGAGTATAAAATACATAAAAACCGGCCGGGCCTCCTTGGCGACATCGCCTCCGTGCTCGGTATGCTGGAAGTGAACATCCTGACGATCAACGGCGTGGAAGGCCGTACTCGCGGTATGCTCCTAGAGACCGATGATGAAGAAAAAATCATCCTCATGGGTAAAATGTTAAATAAGGTTGCGAATATTACGGTAACAGCCTTAAGACCTCCCAAGCTGGTGGATATTTTGGCTGTCCGGCATGGACGATACATTGACCGGGACTCGGACGATCGTAAAACATTTCGTTTTACGCGCGATGAGCTCGGTTTACTTGTTGACTTTTTGGGTGAAATGTTCAAAAGGGAAGGAAATCAGGTGGTGGGACTTCGGGGCATGCCGCGCGTCGGCAAAACGGAGTCTATTATTGCGGGCAGCGTCTGCGCCATGAAGCGCTGGACCTTCGTTTCGTCCACCCTGCTGCGGCAGACGATCCGCAGTCAGCTCTCCGAGGATGAAATGAACCCGAACAACGTGTTTATCATCGACGGAATCGTCAGCACGATCCGTTCGAATGAGCGTCATTACCAGCTGCTCCAGGACATTATGAGCATGGAGAGCACGAAGGTGATCGAGCATCCGGATATTTTCGTGCGCGAATCCGAATATTCCTATGATGATTTTGACATTATTATTGAATTGCGAAACAATCCGGACGAGGAAATCGTTTATGATACGTTCACAGGTTCTTATAGTGACGATTTATAATATGTTCTTCGGACTACATAGTATTCTAAGTAGGAGGTGATGGCATGTCCGAACTGGGACAGCAATTGAGGGAGGCGCGTCTGCAAAAAGGAATGAGCCTTGATGACGTGCAGGAAATGACAAAAATACGCAAACGATACTTGGAAGCCATCGAGGCAGGGGATTACAAAGTACTTCCCGGCAGTTTTTACGTGCGGGCATTCATCAAAACCTATGCGGAAGCCGTGGGCATCAACCCGGAGGAGCTGCTGGAAGGTCATAAACAGGATGTTCCGAAAACGGAAGCGGAGCCGACGATGGAGCCGGTGATCCAAAAACGCGCCAGCCGGCCTGCAGGCGAACGGAATATGAAATGGCTGCCGACCCTGTTGATGTGGACGTTTCCCATCCTGATCGTCGTGGTGATCTACCTGGTTGCGACCCATTCCAATAAATCGGATGCGCCTCCGGTCAGCCAGAATGACCAGACGCAGACGGATCAGGGCCAGCAACAGACGACCCAAACGCCGGGTGATGGCGATGGCGCCAAGGGCAGCGGGACTACGACAGGCGAAACCGGCGGTGACACGAACGGCGAAGGGACGGATGGCACGGACGGTACGGATGCCGCTGACGGCACGGATACCGCTGACGGCACCGAAGGCACCGATAATACGGACAGCACCGATGGTACGGATGGAACGGGTACGGATAGTCCGGATGACGCGGTTCCAGGTCAAACGACGGTGACGCAGGATCGGACCGAAGGCAAAAACACCATCTTTAAGGTAACGGGATCTAATGTAAAGGTAGAGCTTGTGGCAGGCAGCAATGCCCAGAGCTGGGTTGAAGTATACCGTGGGAAAAATTCGTCCGGGGAGAAGCTGTTTTTCGGGATGCTGGAGAACGGCGCAGCGATCAGCTACGATCTCGACAGTCAGGGCATGTACGTAAAATCCGGCAACTCGACCGCAACAACGATTAAGGTAGGCGGGCAGACGGTGACCGACGGCAAGACGACGTCCCGCATCATTCTCGAGCCGGCCGAAGCCGCTACTGAATAATTGCCTTGCTTCGAGGAAATGATACTAACGGCATGTTTGGATAAAACATGCTGTTATTCACTTCCTGTTTATGAGGTGATGCGGTATGACGGTCAACTGGATCGTGTTCGGATTGGGTGTTATTGTCAGCCTCTTGGGATATTATTTAATTCCAGGCGACTGGGGATACGGCATATTAGGCTTTGGGCTGGCATTTGTCCTGCTCGGAATTCTGAGCATGTTCCGCCGTCCGATGCGTGAGCCGAAATCAAGACATTGACGATGGATGGGCTTCGTGTTCGCCGGGCCGGCGGACAACGGGGTCTTTTTCGTTCCCGAAAATGAAGGGCGCGCCGCCTGTATATGTCATTTACGGATTAGACTTGCGCCTTCGTTTTACCTATAATAGAAGCAGCATAATGCAAGGAGGAAGGATTCACCATGGCTTCGGAAAATTCATTTGATATCGTATCCAAGATGGATATGCAGGAACTGAACAACGCGGTTAATCAGGCTGAACGGGAAATCGAGAACCGTTTTGATTTCAAGGGAAGCAAGAGCAGCCTGAAGCTGGAGAAGGACGCCCTGATCATTACGTCCGACGATGAGTACAAGCTGAATGCGGTCATCGATATTCTGCAAACGAAGATGATCAAGCGCGGCTTGTCGATCAAGAACGTCGAGTACGGCAAAATCGAACCGGCTTCGATGGGAACGGTGAGACAGCGGCTGGCGCTGAAGCAGGGGATCGATCAGGAGAACGCCAAGAAGATCAATATCCTTATCCGGGATTCCAAGCTGAAGGTCAAGAGCCAGATTCAAGGGGACCAAATCCGGGTAACCGGAAAGAGCAAGGACGATCTTCAAGCGATCATGCAGCTGCTGCGCAAAGCGGATCTGCCGCTCGATTTGCAATTCACCAACTTCAAATAATCTATGGACGTTTCATCTGCATTCCTGCCGGCTTGCAGTTTGTCCTTTTGACAGGCTGCAATCGGAAAGATTATACTAAAAAACGATATATAAGAATTAACGTATACATAGATTACTGGGGGATGAATATGACGGAAAGCGTTCAGCGCTTCAGACCTTTTTGGCCCTTGGGAGGGGCGGCCTTGCCGCGAGTGATCCGCTCAGCCGTTTGTGGGGCTGCTGAAATTTCAAGACAACCCGATGCAAGGGAGGTTGCCCTATGAATTTACCCAACCGAATCACGCTTGCCCGTATATGCTTGATCCCTATCATGATGGTATTTTTGCTGGTGGATTTTGATTTTTACCCGGATCCGATTGTGTGGCACGGTTTCGAGCTCCCGTACAATCAGCTGATCGCGGCGCTGATCTTCATCCTTGCTGCAAGCACGGACGGGATTGACGGGTATTTGGCCAGGAAGAACAACATGGTAACGAACCTCGGAAAGCTGCTGGATCCGCTGGCAGACAAGCTGCTCGTGGCGGCTATTCTCATTTCCCTTGTGGAGATGGGCAAATGCGATTCTTGGATTGCGGTTGTCATTATCAGCAGGGAGTTTGCGGTTACCGGATTGCGCCAGATTGCGCTTCTTGACGGCGCGGTCGTCGCGGCCGGGCAGTCCGGCAAGATCAAAACCGTCATTCAGATTGTGGCGATTGTCGCGCTGCTGATTAACAACTTTCCGTTTGTGTTCCTCGGCATCCCATTCGATATCATTGCGATCTGGGCTGCTGCGGCCATTACGATTTATTCGGGAATCGAATACTTTGTCAAGAACAGGCATCTGCTTGACGGTGCAGGAGCATAACAGCAATAGGAGCAATCCTATTGCTTTTTTCTTCCGCGCTCCATTGTTATCACCGTTTGAGCCATATCGAGACCAAACATAAAAGAGTACAGGAGGGGCTATTATCGTATGAAAGCAGAGATCATTGCAGTCGGAACGGAATTGCTGCTGGGGCAGATTGTAAACACCAATGCCCAGTACTTATCCAGAGAGCTTGCAGCCATGGGCATCGACGTATATTACCAAACCGTAGTCGGGGACAACATGGAGCGATTGAAGGAAGCGCTCCGCCTGTCGAGCAGCAGAGCGGACATCGTCATCCTATCGGGCGGGCTCGGTCCTACCCAGGACGACCTGACGAAGGATGCGCTGGCTTCGCTGCTGAACCGGTCGCTGCATATCGACAGGATGGCCATGGACCGCATTGAGCGTTTCTTCCAGGACCGGGGCGTCGTTATGACCGAGAACAATCGCCGCCAGGCGATTGCCATCGAAGGGGGAACGCCGCTGCCGAACGAAACCGGGCTGGCCGTTGGCAATGCGATCACGCAGGACGGGACGCATTACATCGTATTGCCGGGACCGCCGAAGGAATTGATCCCGATGTTCGAGCAGCAAGCCAAGCCTTGGCTGCTCCAGCATGTGCTGACGGATGAGCTTCCGATCTACTCCAAGATGCTGAAGTTTGCCGGAATCGGGGAATCTGCCTTGGATGAGAGGCTTTCGGACCTGATCACCGAGCAGACCGACCCGACGATCGCGCTGTATGCGAAGGACGGTGAGGTGACCGTCCGCATATCCACCAAGGCTGCAAGCGAGTCCGAAGCGATGGTCCGCCTTGATGAGCTGCAAGAGCGGATTCGCGAGCGCGGCCCCGAATTCATGTACGCCAGCGAGGATGTGCCGATCGAGAAGGTGATTGTCGACACGATGGCAGACCGGGGATTGACGCTGAGCGCGGCGGAGAGCTGCACGGGCGGTCTGGTGGCGGAAAGCTTGACCTCCGTACCTGGCAGCGCGACGATGTTCCTTGGAGGGATCGTTTCCTACACGAATGAAATGAAGCGAAAGCTTGTGCATATCCCGCAAGCGTTGCTGGAAGGCGATGATGCGCCCGGCGCAGTGAGCAGGGAGGTCGCTCAGGCCCTCGCGGAGAATGTCCGGCTGATCACCGACAGCGATTTCGGACTGTCCGTTACCGGCGTAGCCGGCCCCGGTTATGCCGAACGCAAGCCGGTGGGGCTTGTATACATCGGATTGTCCCAGCGCGGAAGAGAGACCGAGGTGCACGAGCTTAATCTTCAAGGCAACCGGGAGACGATCCGTTTGCGCGCGACGAAGGCGCTGCTGTACCGCTTATGGCGGCGGCTTGTCTCGGAGGGATCGGAGCAGGCGTAGCAGGAGCCCCAACTTCGTGAATGAATGCGGAGCTGCATGACATAATAATAGTAAATCTTTTACATTGTTCTTGAACTGGAGAATCGATCCAGGTATAATCGGAAGTACGGAAGAACCGTGGCATATCGAAGGATGATGCCGCGGTTTTGCTTGTTTATGGAGACTGCCCGGAATTGAGCAGGGAAGGGGGAGGGTTAAAAAAAACGAATGTATGTTCGAAAAAAAGCTTGGCAAACGTGTCAAAACAAGGTATGATTAGACTATCAACAGTGAAGGGTTGTGGAACAATTGTCAGATCGTCGTGCTGCGCTTGAAATGGCGCTTCGTCAGATAGAGAAACAGTTCGGAAAAGGTTCCATCATGAAATTGGGTGAGTCCACCCATATGCAGGTAGAGATTGTGCCTAGCGGATCGCTGGCATTGGATATAGCACTTGGAACCGGCGGATTGCCTAGAGGCCGGATTATTGAAGTATATGGACCGGAATCCTCCGGTAAAACAACTGTAGCGCTCCATGCGATTGCTGAGGTTCAGAAGACTGGCGGACAAGCTGCGTTTATCGATGCCGAGCACGCACTGGATCCGTCCTATGCGAGCAAATTGGGCGTTAACATCGATGAACTCCTGCTTTCCCAGCCGGATACGGGTGAGCAAGCGCTTGAAATTGCTGAAGCTTTGGTGCGCAGCGGTGCAGTCGATATCATTGTTATCGACTCGGTCGCAGCGCTTGTGCCGAAGGCCGAGATTGAAGGCGACATGGGTGACTCCCATGTGGGTCTGCAGGCTCGTCTGATGTCCCAGGCTCTGCGTAAACTGTCCGGCGCGATCAACAAGTCCAAAACGATTGCCATCTTTATTAACCAGCTTCGTGAGAAGGTCGGCGTTATGTTCGGTAACCCTGAGACGACACCGGGTGGCCGTGCCTTGAAGTTCTACTCCACCGTCCGTTTGGATGTACGCCGTGTAGAGAGCATTAAGATGGGGAATGACGTCGTAGGTAACCGCACACGGATTAAAGTGGTTAAGAACAAAGTTGCGCCTCCGTTTAAACAAGCCGAGCTTGACATTATGTACGGTGAAGGCATCTCCAGAGAGGGAAGCCTGATCGATATCGGTACTGAGCTTGATATTGTGGATAAGAGCGGTGCTTGGTATTCCTTTGGCGGCGATCGTCTTGGCCAGGGACGTGAGAATGCGAAGCAATTCCTTAAGGAGCATCCGGAAGTGGCGAATGTGATCGAGAACAAAATCCGGGAAGCAAGCAACTTGACCACGGTTGTTCCTGAACCGAGCGCAAGCGAGAAGGAGCAAGAGGAGCTGGAAGAGCAAGATCTATTTAAAGTGGAATAATGCCCAGCTATTTCTGATAGTGCTAGGACCGTCCGGTGTTGAGAAGAACGCCTGGACGGTCTTCTTTGCATTATCGTAATGCGGGGATCATAATAGTCATCCATGGTATGGAGTATGTAAAAGCTGCAGAGCGATAAGGAGAAGCTATGAGTGATAATCGTGAAATAACCGAAGAAGCTTCTTCGGGGATCGAGCATTTTCCGGATCAGGAGGATCTGGTGATCACGTCCGTGGAGAAGCTGCGCAAGCCTAGAGGACGTTATAAGATATCGTTCGGTCCTTATGAGATGACGGTTCATGAAGACGTGATGCTGAAATACCGTATGCTGAAGGGGAGCATTTTCCGCAAGGAGGAGCTTCAGGATATCGTAGTCGTGGATGAAAGGCAGCGGGCCTATGTTGAGGCGCTGAATTATCTGTCAAGGAAGCCCCGGACATCGCAGGAAATCGTGCAGCGCCTGCAGCAGAAGGGAGCGGATCCGGATAGCATAGAGGTGACGCTCCGGCGGCTTGAGGCGGAGAAGCTGATCGACGACGCATTATATGCGAGAATGTGGGCGGAGCAGCGGATGACAGGGCATAAGAAGGGCCGCCTGTGGGTAAAGCAGGAGCTGAGGCAGAAAGGGATCCGGACCGAGCTGATATCGGAGGCGCTGAGCGAGGTAAGTGCCGAGGAGGAGCTGGAAAGCGCACTTGTGGTTGCAAGAAAGAAATGGCAGCAGACGAAGGGCGAGCTGCTGGATCGCAAGCGGAAGACGGGAGCGTATTTGATGCGGCGCGGCTTTAGCGGGGAACAGGCGAGGCAGGCGCTAAGGCGTCTAATCGAAGAGGAGCAGGAGTATGGAGCGGACGACCAGGAACTGGAAGAGTTTGAATGAAATGAACGAAAGGTGCCAACCTCTGCATAGATATTGGCACTTGTGACTGAAACTGACGTTTACCCATTGCTTTCCCTTGACAATATCTTTTTATAAATAATAAAATAAACATGAATCTTTTTTTAAATTAGCATCCTTTTTCCTTCCAAAAAAGTGACTACTTTGTGAAAGATTCATTTTATCGCTAATTCATAGTGAAATGAATTCCGCTGGATTCAAGCGGAATATGCGGGCAACCAGATGCACGCAGCATGGACGGCAGGCAGCTGCCGGTATTTTATGTATGAATGAGTAACTGACAATTGCACATTTCCCAAGGAATGCCTTGGAGGAACCAACGAGGAGGTGATCAGATGCATCCAATTTGGTGGATCATAATCGTTCTCGTTGTAGCCGCTATATTCTTTGGGTTCGGTTATTTTATTCGCAAATCCCTTGCAGAAGCTAAAATTTCCAGTGCCGAGCACGCCGCTTTGCAGATTATTGAAAGTGCAAAGAAGGAAGCAGAGGCATTGAAGAAAGAAACGGTTCTTGAGGCTAAAGACGAAGTCCATAGAATCAGAGCCGAAGCTGAAAAAGACACTCGTGAGCGCCGTAATGAAATACAACGGCAGGAGCGCAGATTGTTGCAAAAGGAAGAGTCGCTGGATAAAAAAATAGAATCTTTGGAACGTAAAGAAGAACAGGTGGCGAACAAAGAGAAACGAATTGAAGAGACCCAGCAGCAAATCGATGCGATTTACAAGAAGCAAACAACGGAACTGGAGCGCATCTCCAACCTGACGATGGAGGATGCTCGCAACATTATTCTCAGCAATGTCGAGCAGGAAGTTCGTCACGAAACCGCTCAGATGATCAAAGAGATCGAGCAGCAGGCGAAGGAAGAGGCCGACAAGAAGTCACGCGAGATCATTACGCTGGCGATTCAGCGCTGTGCGGCTGATCACGTGGCTGAAACGACGGTATCTGTAGTTACGCTGCCGAACGAAGAGATGAAGGGCCGGATCATCGGACGTGAAGGCCGGAATATCCGTGCGCTTGAGACCCTCACAGGGATTGACCTTATTATCGATGATACGCCGGAAGCTGTTATATTGTCCGGATTTGATCCAATTCGCCGCGAGATTGCGCGAACAGCGCTCGAGAAGCTGGTGGCGGACGGACGGATTCATCCGGCACGTATCGAGGAAATGGTGGAGAAATCCCGTAAGGAAGTTGACGAACGCATCCGCGAATACGGAGAACAAGCAACCTTTGAGGTTGGCGTACATGGTCTGCACCCGGATTTGATCAAAATTTTGGGACGACTGAAATTCCGTACAAGCTATGGGCAAAACGTGCTGAAGCATTCCATGGAAGTCGCCTATTTGGCTGGTCTGATGGCTGGCGAATTGGGCGAAGACATCGTTCTTGCGAAGCGAGCAGGACTGTTGCATGACATCGGTAAAGCGCTGGATCATGAAGTGGAAGGTTCACACGTTGAAATTGGCGTGGAGCTGGCGAAGAAGTATAAGGAACATCCGGTGGTTATCAACAGTATTGCCTCTCACCACGGGGATTGCGAAGCAACTTCCGTGATTGCGATGCTGGTAGGTGCTGCTGACGCATTGTCCGCGGCCAGACCGGGAGCACGCAGAGAGACGCTGGAGACGTATATTAGACGCCTTGAGAAGCTCGAAGAAATTTCCGAATCGTTTGAAGGCGTGGAGAAATCCTATGCGATTCAAGCAGGCCGTGAAGTTCGCGTCATGGTTCAACCTGAAAAGATCGACGATGCCGAAGCATTCCGCTTGGCACGCGACATCACCAAGACGATTGAGAATGAACTGGATTACCCAGGGCATATCAAGGTCACCGTGATCCGGGAAACCCGAGCGGTGGATTACGCGAAATAATGCATCGAATTTAGAAAGTGGCCGCTATAACGGCCACTTTTTATCTTTACAGAAGAAAAGAACGCAATGGAATCGGAAGCCTATATTCAAGTTTTGCAGAAGCTTCCTGTTAGAGGAGTGATTGACATCAACGTCTTATTTATCGGAGATATCGTTGGCAGCACGGGGCGAAAAGCGTTGAAAGCATCCCTGCCGGAACTGAAGTCGAAGTACAATCCGCATATCATCATTGCTAATGGCGAGAATGCGGCGTCAGGGCGGGGGATCACCTCGGCCATCGCAAACGAGTTTTTCAATTGGGGCATTCACGGCATTACGATGGGCAACCATACGTGGGACAACAAGGACATTTTTGAATTCATTGACGATGAGCCGCGAATGGTTCGGCCGGCGAATTTTCCGCCGGGAACCCCGGGGCAAGGGTATACGGTAATCAAAGCCAACGGCAAGCAGCTGGCGATCGTGAACCTTCAAGGCCGAACGTTTCTGCCGGCGATCGACTGTCCCTTCCGGGCGGCCGATGACATCGTGGACGAGCTCCGTCTGAAGGTGAAGTGCATTCTCGTCGATTTTCACGCCGAAGCTACTTCGGAGAAAATAGCCATGGGCTGGCATATGGACGGACGTGCTTCTATGGTCGTCGGTACCCACACGCATGTACAGAGCAATGATGACACCATTTTGCCTGGTGGAACGGCTTATATCACCGATACCGGTATGGTCGGCTCCAAAGAAGGAATCCTCGGCATGCAGCGCGAGGCGGTGCTGTATAAATTCAAAACCCAGCTTCCTGCCCGCTTCCAGGTCGATGAAGGGAAATGGCAGTTCCATGCCGTATTCGCCGAGCTGGACGAAACGAGCGGCAAAGCGCGCCGGATTGAAAAAATCCGCATGTATGAAGATGAATGGCGAATGGATTAAAAGCGGTGAAATCCGTTTAATGAAAAATAGGAACGAATGGCAAAAAGCAGGAATTTTTTCCCCTCTCACGAATAACATCTAGTAAGCGGAAGCAAACCATCACTCAACATTCCCAGGGGAGGTACTTACCATGGAAGTATTAAAAGTTTCAGCAAAATCCAATCCCAATTCGGTTGCAGGGGCGCTAGCTGGAGTTCTTCGGGAACGTGGGGGAGCAGAGCTGCAGGCGATAGGGGCGGGAGCACTGAACCAGGCCATTAAAGCTGTTGCGATAGCCCGGGGATTTGTAGCACCGAGCGGGGTGGATCTGATCTGTATCCCTGCTTTTACGGATATTGTGATTGATGGCGAAGACCGAACGGCAATTAAATTAATTGTGGAGCCTAGATAGAGTTTAAAGTGAGGTATAGCCTGTTTACCCTTTTTTCGAGTAAGCAGGCTTTTTGCTATGACCAAGCCCTGAAGGGAGAGGCCTGAGCTGTTATGCAGACGGTTGATTTTCACTGTGACGCCTTAAGCAAATTATGGGAGGATTCGAGCGCCTCCTTTAAGAACGATCCGAAGCTGGATGTCAGCCTGGAGCGAATGATTCAAGGTCACGTTGATCTGCAGGTGTTTGCTGTATTCTTATCGGAACAGTACGGCCGGCCGTCGTTTGAACGGGTGCTTGCGCAGATTGAAGTGTTTCGAAGACGCCTTGCGGATCCAGGA
The DNA here is from genome assembly GCF_017873605.1 of Paenibacillus lactis. Lineage (GTDB taxonomy): Bacteria > Bacillota > Bacilli > Paenibacillales > Paenibacillaceae > Paenibacillus_AQ > Paenibacillus_AQ lactis. The sequence continues at coordinate 162,882 of NZ_JAGGKI010000009.1, read as the reverse complement.
TTCGTGAAGCCGCTGCTCTGGAAGGAGCAGGTTCAGGCGATTAGGGAAGGGAGCGGGAAGGACCGCTATGGCCTGCTGTCGCTCGAGGGCGTTGACGGGCTGGAAGGGAATCTCCACTATGTGAGGCTGTGTTATGAACTGGGCGTGCGTTGCATGGGGATAACCTGGAATTATGCCAATTGGGCGGCGGATGGAGCGATGGAGTCCCGAAACGGCGGTTTTACGGAGCGGGGCCGTGAGCTGGTAAGGCTGTGCAATGAGATCGGAATGGTGCTGGACGTGTCCCATTTGTCCGAGGCCGGCTTCTGGGAGCTGATGGAGCTGACGAGCCGACCCGTCATCGCTTCCCATTCGAATGCCTATACCATCTGTCCGCATCCGCGTAATTTACGGGACGATCAGATACGAGCGCTTGTTGCCTTGGACGGGCGAATTGGAATAACGTTCGTGCCATGGTTCATACGGAGCGATGGGCAGGGAGTGAAGCCGGAGGATCTGCTTCCGCATATTGAGAAGATTTGCGAGCTTGGCGGAGCAAAGCATTTGATGTTCGGCTCGGATTTCGACGGGATTGACCGGTGGGTTGAAGGACTGGCGCATCCTGGGCACTATCCAGACCTGCAGGAGCTTTTGCTGAAATATTACCCGGAAGATGAGGTGCGGGGATGGATGTCGGGCCATGCGCTTCGTTTCCTGGAGGGCAACCTGCCATCGAAAGCGGAAGATAAGTCGTGATTTAAAAAGCAGCATCAATGCCGGTCCATTCGATAAAACTTTGACAATCTTGTAGCAACCATGCAAATCCATGAGAAGCGGGGGCCGTAAACGAACGGCTCCCTTTTTATTTTTGGGTAATAGAGAGTATAATAGACAATGGCATGTACAGCATATAGAGAAAACAAGGAGTGAGTCAGATGAGTAAAACTGTACCTGTGGGTGTATCCGCCCGCCATATTCATTTAACCCAGGAGCATATCGAGGCATTGTTCGGCCCTGGATATCAATTGACCGAAATGAAGCCATTGTCCCAGCCAGGACAATTCGCAGCGAATGAAACGGTTGCTGTAATTGGTACGAAGGGACAATTCGATAAAGTGAGAATTTTGGGACCTGCCCGTCCTGCGACCCAGCTTGAAATTTCGCGCACCGATTCCTTTGCGATCGGCGTGAAGGCTCCAGTCCGCGAATCCGGCAACATCGCCGGCACGCCGGGCATTACGATTAAGGGCCCTGCCGGAGAAGTCACTGTCGACGAAGGGGTTATCGTTGCAGCCCGTCATATTCACTTCCATACCTCCGATGCGGAAAAATGGGGGATCAAGGATAAAGATATGCTGAAGGTGCGCCTTGGCGGAGAGCGCGGATTGGTTCTGGAAAATGTCATCGCCCGCGTATCCGACAACTATGCGCTGGATATGCACATCGACACGGATGAAGCGAACGCAGCCGGTGCTAAAACAGGCGATACGGCCGAGATTATAGACTAAATCATACTGTGATAAAGAATAAGCCTGAATCGATGGGAGTCGATTCGGGCTTTTTTAACGTTCGCCGTCCACATTTACGGGTATTCCGGTGGTAGCTTCGCTATAAAGATCATGATATAATTTAAAACAGTGCCTATTGAAGTCGTGTTCCGCATTAGCGGCTGCTCGCTCCGCCGTTTTCGAAAGAGCGGGCAGCCAAGGCTGCTTGCGCGAACAGGCTATGATACTGCAGGATGAAATTTGAAACCAGAGATATAGCGGATCTAAGGAGTGACCTAGCATGTCCAAGGAAAGTAAGGACTACTCCAAGTATTTTGATTTTTCAGGCGCGAAGATTCTCTCGGAAGACGAGCATGGCAAGAGAATCCGGATTAACGGCCGGGAAATCAATATTCTATCGGAGCCTAATCATAGACAGGAAAAACAGCGCGGCAAAGAGAGCGTGCAGGTATTGTACGATACGGCGCTGCCGGAAGAATTCAAGCAGCTTGGCGCGGGCAAGCATTACATCGTCTATACTTACGGCTGCCAAATGAACGAGCACGATTCGGAGACGATCAAGGGACTGCTCGAGCAAATGGGGTATCAGTCGACGGAAGACCGTAAAGAGGCGGACATCATTCTGCTCAACACCTGCGCAATCCGGGAGAATGCGGAGGATAAAGTATTCGGCGAGCTCGGCCATTTGAAGCATCTGAAGACCGAGAAGCCGGATATGCTGCTCGGCGTGTGCGGCTGCATGTCGCAGGAAGAGGCTGTGGTGAACCGAATTCTTCAGAAGCATGGCTTCGTGGATCTCATCTTCGGCACGCACAATATTCACCGTCTGCCGCATTTGATTCAAGAAGCGTTGTTCAGCAAGGAAATGGTCGTTGAGGTATGGTCGAAGGAAGGCGATATCGTCGAGAACCTTCCGAAGAAACGGGAAGGACTTCGCGGCTGGGTTAACATTATGTACGGCTGTGACAAATTCTGTACATACTGTATCGTTCCATATACCCGCGGGAAGGAGCGCAGCCGCCGTCCGGAGGACGTGATCGCCGAGGTGCGTGAGCTCGCCCGCCAAGGCTATAAGGAGATTACGCTGCTTGGTCAAAACGTGAATGCCTACGGCAAGGATTTCACCGATATCGAATACCGCTTCGGCGATTTGATGGACGATATCCGCAAAATCGATATCCCCCGCGTCCGGTTTACGACGTCCCACCCGAGAGACTTCGACGATCATCTGATCGAGGTGCTCGCCAAGGGCGGCAACCTGGTGGAGCATATCCATCTGCCTGTGCAATCGGGCAGCTCGCAGGTGCTGAAGCGGATGAGCCGTAAATATACGCGCGAGAGCTACCTGGAGCTCGTTCGGAAGATTAAACAGGCTATCCCTGATGTCGTTCTAACGACGGATATCATCGTAGGCTTCCCTGGGGAGACGGATGAGCAGTTCGAGGAAACCTTATCGCTCGTACGCGAGGTGGGGTATGACTCGGCATTTACCTTCATTTACTCGCCGCGTGAAGGCACGCCGGCAGCCGTCATGGAAGATAACGTTCCGATGGAGGTTAAGAGCCAAAGGCTGCAGCGCTTAAATGAGGTTATTAATGAGTTCAGCCGCAAGAGCAATGACCAGCTGCTTGGAGCCACCGTGGAGGTGCTCGTGGAAGGAATCAGCAAAAATAACGATTCCGTGCTGTCCGGACGGACGCGGAGCAACAAGCTGGTCCATTTCGAAGGCTCCCCTGACCTGATTGGGAGCTTCGTTCAGGTGAAAGTGACCGATACGAAGACCTGGTATATTAAAGGCGATCTCATCGCCGATCCGGTGCCGGCCTCGGATGCTGTATAAGTAATCATGTAATTGTCGATCGCCCGGTTTTCTGAAAGGACATATAAAAATTGGGTTTATATAGATGACAAAGAATTGGAGCGATGAACCTTGGCACACGAACATGGTCGTACGAACACTTATGGTATGAAGACCTATAATACAAGAGAGCTAATTATTCGAGACGATATTTTGGCTAAAGCCGGAGAATTGGCTGAGATGATCTCCACCAGCGAGGAAGTGCAGGTGTTCAAGAAAGCGGAGGAGAAAATCCGCAATCACGAGCGCGTTCAAAGCTTGATCAAGACAATCAAGAAGAAGCAGAAGGAAATTGTAGCATTTGAAACCTTCCAGAACAAGGAAATGGTTGCTAAAATCGAACGCGAGATCGAGGAGCTGCAGGAGGAGATAGACAGCATTCCGCTGGTCGCGGAATTCCAGCAAAGCCAAAGCGATATCAACTACCTGCTTCAGCTGGTCGTGTCGGTCATTCATGACACCGTATCGGAAAAGGTAAATGTGGAAACCGGGAAAGACACGCCGCCAAGCAGCTGCGGATAAACCATTGAGGGTGCGGATATGAACTCCGCACCTTTTATACGTTAAAGAATCGAAAATGCAGCAATTGGGGCATAGTAATCCATATCTGCAATTCCTGGCAAGGAAATCCTTGACATCATTTTTATATATGTCATAATGAAATTATCAAATTAATATTATGGTGATGGATATGACGGATCATGAACAGGCGCCAAGCAGCAGTGCCAAGAAGTACAGAACGCCGGACGGTGTGCCTGCCGACATCGTGATGTTTACGTTGACGAAGCGGGAGCGCAAGACCTTCACCAAGACCCTCCCGATTCGGGAGCTGAAGGTCATGCTCATTCGCCGCAGATCCTGGCCGTGCGCCGGGATGTGGGCGCTGCCCGGAGGTTTTTGCCGGGAGAGCGAGTCCATTTACGATGCTGCCAAGAGAGAACTGAAAGAGGAAACAGGCGTGGACGGCGGCCATCTGGAGTATTTGGGCGTCTACAGCGCACCGGGGCGTGATCCCCGCGGCTGGATTATCAGCCATGCGTTCTATGCGCTGGTGGAGGAATGGATGCTGGAGCACCGGCAAGCAGCCGATGATGCGGAAGAAGTCGGACTGTTTACGATCAACGAGGCGTTGGAGGAGCTCGAGCTTGCCTTTGATCACCGGGATATCATCATGGATGCTTACCGGAAGATTCAGCAGCAGATGCTGCAGACGACGATCGCCCGGCAGTTTCTGCCCGAATTTTTTACGCTGAGCGAGCTGTACCAGGTGATTCAGACGGTTGTGCCTGAGTTTAAGGAGCCGAATTTCATCCGCAAAATTACGTCGACCCGCAGCCGGCAGGGGATTTTGGAAGAGGTACGGGACGATAGCGGCAAACCGCTAAGCTCCAACCAGTATTCCCAGCGGCCGGCGCAGTTGTATCGCTTCACGGATCATGTACCGTTGTTGTCGATTTATACGTAGGATTAAAGAATCAGGTGCAGGTGTGTTTATTCAATGTCATCATTCTGTAGAGGAGTGTGTCATGATGAAGGCTTTGATCGTGATAGATTTCACGAATGATTTCGTGGACGGCAGCTTGCCGGTAGGAGCTCCCGCCGTAGACATTCAAGGAACGATTGCCAAGCTGACGAAGCAGTACTGCGAACGGGGAGACTTTGTAGTGATGGCTGTTGATCTTCATGAAGAGAAGGATCCATACCATCCGGAGACAAAGCTGTTCCCGCCCCATAACATCCGCGGCACCCGCGGGCGTGACCTGTATGGGGAGCTGCAGGAGGTTTATGAGGGTTATAAGGATCGCATTTATTGGATGGATAAAACGCGGTACAGCGCCTTTTGCGGTACGAATCTGAATCAGAAGCTGCGGGAGCGTGGCATTACCGAGGTGCATTTGATCGGGGTTTGCACTGATATTTGCGTACTGCATACGGCAGTGGATGCTTATAATTTCGGATACGCGATTACCGTTTATGAGGATGCGGTGGCAAGCTTTAATCCGCAGGGGCATGAGTGGGCGTTAGGTCATTTTAAAGGCAGTCTCGGAGCGGCAGTCGTACGAAGCGACGCTAAATAATGGACGGCGACATTTTCCCGTCACGGGATAGCCGGGTATTACTTGGAGGATGATGGTTATGCAGACAGCAGGATTGGCTCTTCACACGGACAAATATCAGATTAACATGATGTATGCCCATTGGATCAACGGTTCCCACCGAACCCGTGCGGTCTTTGAAGCGTATTTCCGCAAGCTGCCGTTCGGGAACGGCTATGCGGTATTTGCCGGATTGGAACGTATCGTGAACTACATCGAGTCCTTGCGTTTTTCGGAAGAAGATATCGCTTATCTGGCTAAACAAGAGGAGAACTATAAGCCGGAATTTCTGGATGAGCTGCGCAGCTTCCGGTTTCGCGGAAGCATTCATTCCATGCCCGAAGGTGCGCTTGTGTTCCCGAATGAGCCGCTGATCCGGGTGGAGGGCACCATCTTCGAAACGCAGCTTGTGGAAACGGCAATCTTGAACTTCATGAACTTCCAGACCTTGATCGCAACAAAGGCTTCACGGATTCGTCAGGTTGCCGGCAACGACATCCTGCTGGAGTTCGGCACACGTCGTGCCCAAGAGCTGGACGCGGCCGTTTGGGGCGCACGCGCAGCGTATTTGGCAGGCTTCCATGCAACGTCCAACATGCTTGCCGGGGAGAAATTCGGCATTCCGACGAAAGGCACCCATGCCCATTCCTGGGTACAGACCTTCCGGAGCGAGCAGGAGGCCTTCGACATCTTCGCCCAAGTGATGCCCGATCAAGTCACGCTGCTGGTCGATACGTTCGATACGCTCAAGAGCGGAATCCCGCATGCGATCGCCACGGCCAAGAAACTGGAAGCCCAAGGGAAACGGATGAATGCGATCCGCCTAGATAGCGGCGACCTGGCATATCTGTCGATTCAGGCCCGTAAAATGCTGGATGAAGCCGGGCTGTCGTATGTAGGGATCGTCGCATCCAACGATTTGGATGAAGGGACGATTATGGATTTGAAAGCGCAGGGAGCCAAGGTGGATACTTGGGGGGTAGGAACCCAGCTTATCACTGCAGCGGACCAGCCCGCGCTCGGGGGCGTATATAAGCTTGTCGAGCGGGAGGTTGACGGCAAGATGGTGCCGACCATCAAAATCTCCGGCAATCCCGAGAAGGTTTCGACCCCTGGCAAGAAGGACGTGTACCGGATTATTTCCCGGGGAAGCGGGAAAGCAATCGCCGATTATATTTGCTTTCCGGATGAGCCGATGCCGCCGGAGAGCGGCAAGCTGAAGCTGTTCAATCCGCTTCATCCTTACATGCGCAAAAATGTGCGGAATTTTGATGCGATCCCGATGCTTACGCAGATCTTTAAGGACGGCGAGCTCGTCTACGAGCTGCCGAAGCTGGAGGAGATCCGCAGCTTTCATAATGCACAGCTGGATCAGTTCTGGCCTGAGTATTTGCGGAAGCTGAACCCGGAGATTTATCGGGTTAATCTGAGTGAAGAGGTCTGGGATGTCAAGCAGCGGATGATGGCTGAGTTTATGGAGCATGATGAATAACATTTGCGGATATGATAATGACGCTCCCTTCGAAGCACTGCTTCCGAGGGAGCGTCTTTTTCGTGCCCCCGCGCACATTCGCTCTAAAAACTTCAAAGGTAATCCACTAAAAGTTATTTGTTAACCGGCTTTTTTCATCCAGGATAAAGCGGTTATCAGGCTATTTCTCGGGAAAGCGCAGGAATCGCCATCGTCCGTGAATTTATACATGTTCTCGACAATTTGGATTCACTTGCGGCAGGCAAGAAACCGGGATACGTTAATGATATGAATGAAATAAATCATGGTGCGATGACAGGTTTTTCGATTACGATGCAGAAGGGAAAAAAGGTATACGCGTTTAAATGTTTAGGAAGCAAGAGGAAGAGCCCGGGTCCACCCTCGGAAGCGGATGTACCATGTTCTCGGGCAAGAATCAGGAGAAGGAGCGATATACAGATGAACACGAATCTGCAGTTTCAGGCCTTTGTCCTCCGTCAGGACGATCAAGGCGGGGTACAAAGTGCTGTAGAAAGCTTAAGGCTGGATCAACTGCCGGAGGGAGATGTGCTCGTGCAGGTGAGCCACAGCGGCGTGAATTATAAGGATGGGCTGGCCAGCATCCCGAACAGCTCGATCGTCCGCAGGTATCCGTTTATTCCCGGAATCGACCTGGCCGGAAAGGTCGTTGAATCCACGCATCCCGGCTTCAAGCCTGGGGATGGGGTGCTGTGCACGGGGTATGAGCTCGGCGTTTCGCATGAGGGCGGCTTCAGCCAGTATGCCAGGGTCAAAGGGGACTGGCTGCTTCATCTACCGGACGGACTGTCTCCGAGGGATGCCATGGCGATCGGGACGGCCGGCTTTACCGCGGCGTTGTCGATCGCTGCCTTGATCCGGAACGGCTTGTCGAATGATCAAGGTCCTGTGCTGGTGACCGGTGCCACTGGCGGGGTAGGAAGCTTCGCCGTATCCATCCTTAGCCGGCTTGGCTACAGCGTGACAGCATCAACGGGTAAGACCAGCCATGCCGAGTGGTTAAAGCGGCTTGGCGCAGAGGACGTCCTGTCGCGGGAAGAGACGGCAGCCGATTCCGGAAAAGCGTTGTCGAGCCAAAAATGGGCGGCTGTCGTGGATCCGGTCGGAGGAAGCCAGCTCGGCTCGCTGCTCAAGAGCGTCCGGTACGGCGGCAGCATTGCCGTGTCCGGCATGACGGGCGGCGGGGCATTTGAAACGACCGTCTTTCCGTTCATCCTGCGCGGGATCAACCTGCTTGGGATCGATTCGGTATTTTGTCCGCTGGATGTACGAACCTCGATTTGGGAAAAGCTTGCGGACGAGTGGAAGCCCGAAACCGTCCTTGCCGAAGGCATTACGGAATACGGCTTGACCGATTTGCCGGGGCTGCTGCAGACCATACTGGCAGGAGAAGCGGTCGGAAGGAGCGTCGTTCGATTATAATGGCGGCCGGCCGCATAATGTTGCTCATCCGCAGGCATCCTATTGGAAGGAAGCCTTTGACCTAATGAAAGGGTGAGTGAACATGATGGTCCAACGATATGTTGCCGCGCTTATCATCTGTATGATTTTATCGATGACACTTGGCTGCTCCAAGCAGGTCGCGAAGGAAGAAGCACGCTTGTACAGCATGCAGGCCTATGAAGAAGGGTCGAGGGAAGCAAGGAATGCGGGGCGCGGCCGAAACGGCAGATTGCTTGAAGATCTTCAAGCCGCTTTCAGCCAAGAGCATATCCGGCTGACCAACGAAACGTTTACTGAAGATGACATCGGCAACCTGACGTATCAATATCGAATCAACAATGATGCCAGTCAGTTTATTACGGTATATATTTATCAGAGCCCGGAAGCCAGACGAAAAGGGATGGACGAAATCTACGGTGCACAAGAGGGGGATGTCAACGTAGGAGGGGGCCATAACCTGATCTACAGCGACAAGGAGACATCGATCGTTTATACGTCCACAGGAGATAAGACCGATAACTACTACAGCCTGTTCAAAAAAATAGCGCCTCAATTGCTTAATGAGCATGACGGTCGTGCAGGCAGTTAATAAATGTCCTGAACCGCGAGGGGCATCCTTAAGGTCCGAAATTGGACGCTGGGATGCCCCTTGCTATGTCCTTAACGCGTGCTTCGCTTGTTCTTTAGCCCAGAATCTTAGAGGAAAGCATGACGGAAGCTTTCATTGCGTTAAGGGCTATAAACCGCTCGTATCAGCGTTTGGGCTCGTGCTTGATTAATTCCTGCTTAATATGCGTCAGCTCCGGCAGCAGCAAGCGATTCATCGCCAGCTTTACGGCGCCGGTGGAACCAGGCATCGAGAATACGGCCGTATTTTGGATCGTCCCGCCAATCGCACGGCTCAAGATGGCAGCGGTTCCGATGTCCTCGGCAAAGCTGAGGTAACGGAAAATTTCCCCGAAGCCGGGAAGCTCCTTCTCCAGCATAGAGGAGACGGCTTCATAGGTCGTATCCCGGCTGGAAATGCCCGTCCCTCCCGTTAGGAGTACGATATCGATATCCGGCCGGCTAACGCCCGTACGTACGGTCTCCCGGATCTGCTCATAATCGTCCTTGACGATCGTGTATGCAGCGATCCGATGTCCCGCCTCTTCCAGGAGGCGGATCATCAGCTGTCCGCTCTTGTCATTGTCTGTGGTCCGGGTATCCGAGACGGTGACAACCATGCACTGCACGATGGCAGGAGCTTGCTCTTTATGCTCTTGAACTGAGTTCATGTTATCACTACTCCTCTTAAAGATGTAAGCGGCGGCGAAGCTTGCGATCGATCACCGAAATGTAGTACACTCGCTAGCATAATGATAAGTTGATCAAGAAGGAGTACATATTCGTGGAACATGTGACACCCATATATATTTTATCAGGTTTTCTTGGCAGCGGGAAAACAACCTTGCTATCACGTATGATCGCTTACTGGAAGGCTCAGGGCTTGCGGCCTGCGATCGTTATGAATGAGATCGGGGAAGTGAATATCGATGGTCTGATCGCCGGGGAAAATGTGCCGACAGCCGAAATGCTGAGCGGCTGCATTTGCTGCTCCATCCGTGCTGATCTGACATCGGAGATCGCCATGCTTGTCCAGAACGAAAAGCCGGATGTCATCGTGATCGAGGCAACGGGCATCGCCAATCCGATGGAAATTTTGGATGCGGTAGCCGAGGCTTCCCTCTACATGCGAATGGACGTAAAAAAGCTGATAACCGTTGTGGATACCGCTCATCTGCTCCACCTCAGCGTCGAGCAAAAAGGGAAGACGTACCGCTTGATGCAGGAGCAGATTCGCTCGGCCTCCGTGCTCTTGTTAAATAAAACGGATCGGGTGAGCGCGGCGGAGAAGGATGCGATGGAGCGATTCGTGCACCGCTGGAACCCGTACGCGCCGATTTTGCCGACCGAACGCTGCGACGTGAATCTGGATGAGCTCCTAGGCAGCCTTCCGGACCACGAGAATCATCCGGTGATGCCGCGGCATTCAGCCGAGCAAGAAGCGGATGAACCGCAGGGCAGGGCCGTACCTGAAGGGGTCGAGGATCAAATTCAGCCGGAATCGAGTCACGCCGAGCATTCCCACCATTCCCATGATCATGTGATGTCTTATACATATTACTTCAGCCGCCCTGTCAACAGTGAGGAATTCGAGAACTTCATAGCGGGGCTTCCACGGGATGTGTACCGTGCCAAGGGGGTACTGACCTTCAGCGATACGAACAGCCGATTCCTGTTCCAGTATGCATTTCGCGAATCGGATTTCATGAAGATCACGCCTCAAGGTCGTGTTCCGGATGTCGTGGTGTTTATCGGAGAGCATTTCAACAAGTCCGTGCTGCAAGCGGAGCTTGAAGCGCTCGAAGGAAAGCGTACATCCGTCTAGGAACGGCAGGCGCAGATCAATCGTGTCCCTGCCTCGCGTGACGCAGCGCGTGATTCAACCGGTGTTCGGCAGTTTAATACAAGGGCATAGCGTTATAATTACAAGGAGGATATATCCATGATCAATGAACTCAAGTATAAAGAATGCATCGAAGCATGTCTCCAATGTATGAACGCTTGCAACGTCTGTTATGTATCCTGCCTGAAAGAATACGAGCTCGCGATGCTGCGGGATTGTATCGCGCTGGATCGCGAATGTGCCGATATTTGCGCCTTTGCCGCACAGGCAATGTCACGCAACAGCCCCTTCGTTAAGGAAATATGCGAGCTGTGCATCCAAGCATGTCTGGCATGCGCGGAAGAATGCGAGAAGCATGATCATGACCACTGCCGGCAATGTGCCGAGGCATGCCGCCGCTGTGCGGACGTATGCCGCGAGATGGTCGGCCAGCTTTAAGTCAAAGACCATGTTAATTTCCCGAAAGCCCAATCTTCTGATATCGAAGATCGGGCTTTTTGATTTCATGGAATGATAAGACAGCAACATTTTCACATCCCGCTGATTTTTTTTGTTTCATCGGATCGAAATATAGTGTATAAAAGATGAAGGTCTGCCAATTTTCAAATATTTAGGAGGTACAGGCAGACGTTAACAATTTAGGTCGAAGGGAAGAGGTTAGGAAGATGAATCGCAAGGGATGGCTGGCTTTGCTGCTGTCTGTCCTGCTCGTGCTGGCAGGCTGCAGCGGAGGTGGCAAAACGCCGACAGGGGAGCAAACCGATGCTCCCAAGGAAGAAACCAAGCAGGAGGACGCGGTATCGCCTGGAACGGGCGAACAGGCGGAGACGACTTCCGGCGAAGAAAATGAAGGCGGAGAGCCGTCTGATGCCGAGGTAGCAGGCGGTTCAGAGACAGCGGATGCGGAGGTTGTCGCTGATGCAGAAATTGTAGAGGGCGTAAGCGCAGATGGCGATGTTACACTGGATCCGAATATATGGATCAAAGGGGATGTTCAGGTAGAGGACAGTCAGGTGATTGTTGAAGGAACCAGCAATCTTCCGGCGGGCATTGAAATTAATGGGGAAATTACGGCTAGAGGATATACGATGTTCGGTTATAAGGATGATGCCCTTACGGAGAATGACGGCAGCTACCGGCTTGAAATCAAGCGGCCGGATATTACGAAGGACCCGCTGGATCTCACGGTGAATATTCAGCCGGAGGATCTGTCCGAGCCGATTCAGAAGATTCTCGGCACGAAGGGCGAGCTTCTGACCGGTCCGTATGTGCACCAATATGTTTCCGGCGACGATGAAATCTATTATGAAATCCGTGCGGCGGCGCGTATCAAGCCCGGAGCTGAACGGGCACAGCTGGAGGAGCCAGCCGGAGAAAAGCCGGACGATCAAGGCAATCCCGAGGTATGGATCAAGCCTTTGATTACCCTGGATGACAGAAATTATTATGTCAGCGGGGAGAGCAATCTACTGGAAGGCACGGAGGTACAGCTCGATATCGATATTCCGGGCAAAATACATACCGGTTATTTCGATCGCAGCCAGGTCGGCCCCGATGGCCGTTTCTTGCTGCTGATCGCAAAGCCGAAAAATGTCGGCGAGTTCTATATGATGATCCGGGTCAAGCCGGATGAGGATATGTGGCCGACGGTCAAAGAGGCTTACGGCGAGCATGGCGAGAAATTGAAAGGCAAGCATGTGAAGTCGGAGGTTGGCGACTCCGGCAATGTAAAGTATGTTGAAGTCAAAGTCAAGGTCAACGGAAAGCAAGACACTTCCGGGAAATAAAGCAGCGGTTATCATATTGATCATTCAAGAAGCCCGGAGTATCAAACTTGTTTTGATGCTCCGGGCTTTTTCGTTCTTTCCGAAGAAACATGCCCACACGTTTAGGATTGGCAGAAGAGGGCAATATAAGGGATGCTTTACGACTCGACCCCATACCTTCATACAGCTTAGAAAGGAGACATGCGCATGCAAGATGGAAAACAAGCGCAAGCGAGCAAGGGGACCGGATTCGTTCCTTACATACCCGCTTCCAAGTCGATGGCTGAGCTGACGGTATTTGCCATCATCCTGGGCATCGTGCTGGCCGTTGTATTTGCTGCCGCCAATGCATATTTGGGGCTGAAAATCGGCTTGACGGTCAGCGCCTCCATTCCCGCTGCGGTTATATCGTTAGGGGTATTAAGGGGAATATTCCGAAGGCAATCCATACTGGAGAACAACATTGTACAGACGATGACCACAGCCGGCGAAGCTGTTGCCGCCGGCACCATCTTTACACTGCCTGCGCTGTATATGTGGGATCATATTCCTTCCATGGCGACCGTAAGCTTCATTGTGCTTGTCGGCGGCTTTCTTGGCGTGGCGATGATGGTACCGCTGCGGCGGCTTCTGATCGTCAATGAACATGCCACGCTCCCTTATCCGGAGGGAATGGCTTGTGCGGAAGTGCTTAAATCCGGCGACCGGGGCGGCCGCAGCGCCCTTTTCGTCGTGCACGGCTTTTTGATTGGCGGTGTCGTCAAGGCGATGGGTGACGGCTTTAAATGGTTTAGAACCGAGATTGAGACCTATATCTACCGGTTTAAAAATGCCCTGATCGGCATGGATATTTATCCGGCTTTGCTCGGCGTCGGATACATTATCGGACCGAGGATATCCGGCCAGATGCTCGCCGGAGGGGCACTCGCCTGGCTGGTCCTCATTCCGACCATCGGTTATATCGGTGCGGGTGGACAAAGTGTCATTGCCCCGTCCGCAGCCCCGATCGGGGAGCTGACGGCCTGGGGATTGTGGGAGGATTATATCCGTTACATCGGTGCAGGCGCGGTGGCGGCAGGCGGATTAATTACGCTGGTTAAAACCTTGCCGATGCTGTTCGGATCACTCTTTGCCACCCTTGGCGGCCTTCGGAGCCGGGAACATGGGAAGGTAACGCTGGATCGTACCAACAAGGACATTCCTGCGTTCTGGGTCTTTGTGATGATCGCAATCTTGATCGTCATCATCGCATTCGCCCCGTTAACCGATGTGGGCATCATCGGGGCCATAGCGATCGCCGTGTTCGGTTTCTTGTTCGTGACCGTCGCCTCCCGAATCGTCGGGCTCGTCGGGAGCTCCTCCTCGCCGGTATCGGGCATGACCATTGCGACGTTATTGTTCGTCACGTTTATATTCAAAATGACGGGTTTAACGGGGATGACCGGCATGATCGCCTCGCTGACCGTCGGAGCAATCGTATGCGTAGCGCTTGCCGTATCCAGCGATATTTCCCAGGATCTGAAAACCGGATATCTGGTAGGGGGAACCCCTTGGAAGCAGCAGGTAGCGATGATGATCGGCGTCCTTGTTTCGGGACTTGTGATCGGATTCATTCTTTCCGTGTTGAATGAGAGCTACGGACTTGGTTCCGAACAGCTTCCTGCCCCGAAAGCCGTTCTGATGCGGATCATTGTTGAAGGGATTATGGCCGGCAGTTTGCCGTGGGATCTCGTGTTTATCGGCGTGGCTGCTGCTGTCGTCATCGAGCTTCTCGGCTTGAACTCGCTCACGGTTGCCGTCGGGATCTATCTTCCCATTCATGTCAGCGTGCCGATTATGATCGGAGGCGTGGTTCGCTGGCTTATCGAGATTGCTTCGCGCAAAAATGAGCAATTAAAGGCCGCCAGGGTCGAGAAAGGAACGCTGCTCGCCTCCGGCTTGATCGCTGGTGAATCTCTGATCGGCGTCATTATCGCCGTATTGATCTGGATGAATGTCGACATACCGGGCGATGTGCTGATTGCGAATAATGTGGTGCCGCTCCTTGTATTTTTGGTCGTAACCCTTATTTTGATAGGCGGCTCGTTGAGTGGGAAGCAGGAACGGTTAACCGAGGATCAGGAGGGGTGATACCGGTATGAAGCTTCGTCATAAGAAGCGGCACACTCGGCTCAATCTGTTAGAGATGAAGCCGCTGCTTAAGCCGGGGCTCCGATTCGAGCCGGGAGACGAAGGGGCGCGGGTGCATGTGCCAAGGACCTCTTGGCTGGAGCGGCAGGCTGTCCGTTTCCTAAACCAGCCCGAAGTCATCCGGGTCCGTCTGGATCGTCTTGGCGCAGCCGTCATCCGAAAATGTGACGGCGAGCATACCTTATCCGAAATCGCGCAAATGATCCATGCCGAATTTGGGGAGCAGGCCGAACCGCTGATTCCCCGGCTGGCCGCTTTCATTAAGATGGTGGAGGCGAATGGCTGGCTGGACTGGGAGCTCGCCGCAGATGAATGATCCGTCTGGGCGCAGAATGTATAATGGCCTTTACACGAGGTAAGGCTCGACGCTCGGACGGGGGCCTTTCCCATGCCGCATGCCGCATGCCGTGCCTGAAGGCAATACAGTCCCAATTTCAGAAAAATGGCAAAAAAGCGAATAGGGCAACGTTCGCACCCACCTCCGCCTAAACCGTACAGGCGGAGGTTGTTTTTGGCATGTAAAAGGTACTACAATACATACTAGAAGCCATTTTATGGAACGGGAGCTGAGAGATTTGCAGAAGCTGCTTTCTTTGCAGGAGGTCGGCAAACGGTTTGGAAAGGCAATTGTGCTGTCCGACGTATCCTGGAGCATCGCACGCGGGGAATGCGTCGCAATTACGGGAGGAAATGGTGCCGGAAAGAGCACCTTGCTCTGTCTTGTCGCCGGACTGGCCAATCCTTCAAGCGGTGCCAGAAGGGAACATATTAAGCCGTTAATCATTGGTTACGTACACGATCGTTTCCCGCCGCTTCGGTTCCGACCTTCGGAATACTTGCGATATATCGCCCGCATACAGGGTATAGACAAGGAGAGCGCGATCAAACGAATTGATGCCATGATGAATATATTTCAGCTGCCTGATACCATGATGAACTTATGCTCTAAGGGAATGCTCCAGAAGGTGAATGTGATGCAGGCTCTGCTTCGGCAGCCCGATTTGCTCGTCCTGGACGAGCCTCTCTCCGGATTGGATGAGCCCTCGCAGCTGGAGATGATCGGAATGCTAAGCGAGATTAAGAGGCAGGGGACATCGATCGCCATGTCCGTCCATGAGCCGCTTCTGATCGCCTCGCTGGCCGATCGGGTGACGTCTGTTGAAGGTGGAACCATTACGCGAGACGGCATCCTTGGGCAGCGGGAAGAAGCGGCGAGAATGCGGCTGGAATTCTCCCGCGTACGGCCGGACGTCATGCAGCAATTGGAGAGCAGACAGGGCTTTTTATATTGGATATCAAGAGGCAGCCCTGCTGTCATGGTCGTAGCCCAGCCGTTTACGGACGAGATGCTGGTCGAGATTCTGCGCAGCGGAGGGACGATCAGCAGATTGGAGCCCCATGGGAAAGATACGTCCGAAACGGATATATCCGAATATAATGACGTTTCGGAGAGGGGAGCATAGCATGAGATCTGCTGCTTTAATGACATACATGCTGGCCAGCTATACGAGATCCTACCGGTATTTTGCTCCGCTGGCTTTCACAATCATCTCGGTGATGCTAATCTATTCCTATCGGCCGAATCCCATCATGGACAGCTATGCTGTGACGGCGGCGCTGCTGTTTATCGGCTCCACCTGGCTCGGGATGAATTTTTTGAACCATGACCAGGGGCGTCAATCCATGCTGCTGATCATTCATGCCGGCAGCGCGAGGCGGTATTATGCCGCCCAATACGGAGCAGCCGCGATCATCGGATTCATGCTGTGCATTTTCGCCGTGGTCTATCCGGTTGCCTTCGGGATGTTCGGAGAACCGATGTCAGCGCCTATCCTCGCGCTCGGCTTTGCCGGACATTTCGGTTTGTCGCTGATCGGAATATCGCTGTCGTTATTCTTTCAGCCCGGCTGGATCGAGAACCAGGGGAGGGCGGCCGGCTGTTTGATCATTCTGATCATCCTGTCTTTGGCGGGTAAATCGCTCGTTCATTCGCTTCCTGCCTTTTACAGCTTCATCCCCTATGTCCTGCCGCCGGTTTCCGTGATGGTCGATGTACTGATGAATGCCAGGGAGCTGTCAACGCTGCGGATTTCCGGAACCGTGCTCTACCTGCTTGTTTATACGCTTGTCATGTTTGCTATCTATTTGCGGATTGCATGTAACAAGGATGCCGCAAGCTTGTCGCGAAAATCAGGTTGAAGTGGGTGAGGTCTTCCATTACCATAGGGATATCGTTTTTAACGAAACGGTAAAGACAGCCTATATCAGAGGAGGTAACGATGAAACAAACTCGACTGCTGGACAGTGACCACTCCAAAGAGCTGTTTGCCTATTTCGGATTAGCCGTATATTATTCACAGGCGCTTGAGCAGCAGCTGGCGAATTTGTTGATGCTGATTAAGCTGTCCCAAGGAAATGTGCCGTCGGAGGAGGATTTTGCGGAGCTGTACCAACGGAAACTGAGCAGCTCGCTCGGTCAGCTGGTGCATGAAATTCAGCATTACTTTCCTTTCTCCGAAGAAGAGACGGTTCAATTGAAGAAAGTGTGGAAGCAGCGCAATTATATTGTTCATGACTATTTTAAAGAACGGATTCATGAAACCTTTAGCCCGGCCGGACGTTCCCGCATGATCCGCGAGCTGACCGCCTTTAAAGACCAGGCGCAGGCCCTCGAACAGAAGCTGCAAGGCTACTCGAAGGAAATGTATGTGAAGCTCGGTCTGGACGGCGAAAAAAGCGTATAGAAAAATACGCAGATATGAAACATATTCCAACGCCCCTGCGTCAGAAATGATAGGAGGTGTTATGATGAAGAAAACAACAAAATGGTTATCTGCGATTCTGGTGGCATCCTCACTCCTAGGCGCTGGCGCTGCTTCGGCTTTTACCGATATCCAGGGAGAGAAGCAGCTGCAAATGGTGAAGGAGCTGCAAGCGAAAGGAGTTATTCAAGGCGTGAGTGCTGACCGGTTCGCTCCTGGCAAGCCTCTAACGTATGCACAGGCTGTGCAGTTGATCGTCAATGCGGTCGATTTGAAGGTGATGCCGAACTTTACGGGCCGTTCCTTCGAGAGCGTTCCGAAAGATGCCTGGTTCGCGGATGCGGTCAATATTGCGGCCCAGAACGGACTGTCCGTAACGGCGGATATGGAGTGGAATAAGCCGATCACCCGCGAGGACTTTGCGACATTGCTGGTTGAAGCGATCGGGAAAACCGGCAATTACCCGGTCGTGATGATGTACGTGAATGTGGCGGATGAGGACCAAATCAAGCAGGAAAGCAAAAGCGCGGTTCAATTTCTGCTGCTGACGAAAATCGCGAAGCTGGACGCTAACGACAAATTCCATCCGGATCAAAAGCTGAAACGGATCGAAGCGGCCGAGCTGGTGTACAACGCGGTTCAATTTATTGAAGAGCATCAGAAGAATGCCCTTCCTGCCGAGCCAGGCGAATCCGACCCAAGCGTAACGACCCGTATCGAAAAAGCGGACGAGAAGCAGAACAAAGTCACGGTAACGAAGGATGATCTGCCGCATCCGGGGTATTCCATCAAGATTACCTCGGTGGATTACGCAAGCAGCACGGAAGCGGTGATCTACTACCGAATCGTACAACCTGACCCGGACAAATTTTATCCGCAAGTGATTTCTTCATCTTCGGATGATGTGCTCATTCCGGCCAAGTATTCGAAAATTACAGTCAAAATCGATGATAAGCTTGAATTGTCGAAGTAATGCTTCAGCTGGGCCGGCATATTCGGCTGTACAAACAAGCATAAACAAGAAGGCTGCCTCACGCGTTTGAATACGCGAAAGGGCAGCCTTCTTGCATGGTTGTCTTTAATCAATGGATGTACCCGGGCGGCAAATGGGATAATGCGTTAAGCGCCGCCACTGCCGCTAGGGTCCAGGGACACAGTTTTTGGCCCTATAATTTATAGATGACTACCTGCAGGTTTGGCAGCTAGCTGAGCTCCTACCGGCTCTTTATGCTCGGTTTGGCCGGAATTGCCTCCTTGCTGCAGCTGATACATCTTATAGTACCTTCCTTCAAGGGCCATCAATTCATCATGCGAGCCTCGCTCAACGATTTCGCCCCGGTGCAGAACAAGAATCTGGTCTGCGCTGCGAATGGTCGACAGCCGGTGCGCGATGATGAAGGTCGTGCGGCCACGCTTCAGAACCTCAAGCGCATCCTGGATCAGCGCTTCGGTCTCCGTATCGATGTTGGCTGTAGCCTCATCGAGAATGAGGATAGCCGGATTGAATGCGAGTGCGCGCGCGAACGAGATCAATTGACGCTGACCCGCGGAGAGCGTGCTGCCTTTCTCGATCACGGGCTCATCGAATCCTTGAGGGAGATGGGCCAGCAGCCGATCTGCGCCAACATCACGAAGCGCCTGCTCGACCTGCTCCCGCGTAATTTCGGGATCGCCAAGGCTTACGTTCGAGGCAATCGTTCCGGTGAATAAATACGGATCCTGAAGCACGATGCCCATATGCTTCCGCAGCCACTGCTTCGGAATATCGGTCACCGGCTTCCCGTCGATCGTAATGGTGCCTTGCTGCGGATCGTAGAAGCGGAACAACAGGTTGATGATGGAGCTTTTGCCTGAGCCGGTGTGGCCGACAAGGGCTACCGTCTGGCCCTGCTTAGCTTCGAAGGATATATTTTTGAGCACCCAGTCCTTCTTGTACGCAAAGGAAACGTCCTTAAATTCCACATTCCCCAAATATCGAGGCATTGAGCCGTCCGTTACGTTCTCGCCGGTTTCGTCCATCAGCTCGAACACGCGCTTCGCGGATACGATGGAGGTATCCAGCGCTGCCAGCTGATTCACCATGCCGGTAATCGGCTGGAACATCCGGCCGAGCAGGTCAACGAAGGCGTAGAGAACCCCGATCGATACGATGCCGGCCCCATTCAGCGAAGCAGAGCCGAAGTACCACAGCACGACAACGAAGCTTACGTTACGCAGTACGTTAACAAGGTTATGCGTGGTGAAGGAGTTTAGATTCAGCATCTTGTTCTGATGCGCCATGTAATCGGCGTTCAGTGCTTCAAATTCCTCCTGGGTCGCTTTCTGGCGGCGGAATACGCGAATAATGGCCATACCCTGAATGGATTCGTTGATAATGGCGTTAATTTCACTGAGACGTGACCGGATGACCGTATTGTATTTCGTCGCGAATTTGCGGTATAGAATCGTCCATACGATCAGCATCGGAATAACAAACAGGCTGATTAATCCGAGACGAACATCCAGAAGGAACAAGGCGACATAGATCCCGGTAATGTAGACTGCGCCAGAGCTAAAGTTGGATAACACGGCTACGAACAGGTCTTTGACCGCCTCGGTATCGTTGGTAACCCGGGATACGACCTTGCCCGCCGGAAGATTATCGAAGAAGTGCACCGGCAGCCGCTGAATGTGCGCGTACACATCGGTTCTCAGCTTCTGGATGACCCGGTTGGCTGCCGATTGCAGCCAGTAGGTTCTGCCGAACACCGTAACCATGGACACCAGCAAGCAGATCAGGAACAGGCCGACCAGCTTGTAGATGCTGGGGAGCTCCGGCTTGTAAAACTCGAATAATTCACTTGTGGACAAGGGGACTGCCGGATACCGGAGCTGCTCCTGCCCAGCGGTGATCGTCAGCATTCCGTTCTCATAAGAGCGCGTACCGTCAACCCGCGTCACCGGTTCATGGATAAAATAGAAGCTGCGTCCAACCTGGAGGATCCGCACCTCCTGTCCGCGTGCTTCCCCCGAGGCAAATCGGTCCTCACGCTTGTAATAGGTCCCTTTATATTGTGCGGCGCCATCCGCTTCCTTGCTCTCATAATACGGCTTCTCAATGGCAAGGATATGGTCGTCAATCATCGTTTTGGCGATGAACGGGCCGGCGAGCTCGGCAGCCACCCCGAGCGCAAGCAGGAGCAGCGCCGCAATGAAGGTGCCTTTGGCCGTTAATGCATATCGGAACAGCCTCTTGGCGATTCCGGAATCATTGGATATCGTTGTTTCATTTGGAGTCAATTACGACACCTCCTCGGAGGTCAGATTGTTTTCGACCTGCTGGCGTTCATATTGCTCGCGGTACCAACCGCCAAGCGCCAGCAATTCGTCATGGGTCCCCTGCTCGATGATCCGGCCGTCCTCAAGCACAACGATGAAATCCGCGTGCTGTACCGCCGACAAGCGATGGGTCGAGATCAGTGTTGTTTTGCCCGCCCGCTTGCTTCGGATATTCTCGATAATTCTCGCCTCGGTTCTGGCATCGACTGCCGAGAGGGAGTCATCCAGAATCAGAATTTCAGGGTCGCCGATAAAGGCACGGGCAAGGGAGACGCGCTGTTTCTGGCCGCCGGATAGGGCAACGCCCTTCTCGCCGACGAGCGTGTCAAGTCCATCGGACAGCGTGACCAAGTCCTTATCGAATGCAGCAGTGGTGATCGCTTCCATAATGAGCTCGTCACTGGCGTCCTTTTTGCCGAATTGGATGTTCTGCCTCACGGTTTTGGAGAACAGAATTTGCTCTTGGGGAACATACCCGATCCAGCTGTGCAGTTTGTCGGCAGCCAGCCTCTCGATCGGAACGCCTCCGATCAGAATATCTCCGGTTCCGGTCGGATATTCATGCAGAAGCTGCTTCAGCAGCGTGGATTTACCGCTTCCCGTTCGTCCGACAACGCCGAGCGTCTGGCCTTTTTGCAGCGTAAAGCTGACATTTTTCAGATTATCGACGGATGAGGTCGGATAGCGGAACGTGACGTCCCGAAAATGGATCGAATCCGGTTGATCCAGGTCGACGGGCTGTTCCGGGTCTGCGACGTCCGGCGGCGTATGGAGTGTATCATTGACACGGTCCAAGGACGCATTGCCCCGCTGCATGATATTGATCAGCTCGCCGATCGCGAACATCGGCCAAATCATCATCCCCAGGTACATATTGAACGATACGAGATCCCCAAGGGTGATTTGGTTATGAAAGACCAGATATACGCCGTAGGCCAAGCTGATCACATAGCTCAGCCCAATGGAAAAATTAATCGTCGGCTCGAATAGAGCGTCGACTTTGGCTACGGCCAGGTTTTTGCGGTAGACATCGTCCGTGATATCCTGAAACCGCTTCTGGTCGGCACGTTCCTGTACATAAGCCCGGACGACCCGCACGCCGGCAACGGATTCCAGCACCTGGTCGTTCATATCTCCGAATGCGTCCTGCGCTAGCGTATAGCGCTTATGGATCGCTCTTCCATAGATCACCATGCCGATGGCGATGATGGGAAGCGGGAGAATCGCCGCGAGCGTCAGCTTCCAGCTGACGATAAAGCCCATTGCAAACAGAACAACGATCAAATAGATCGTGGAGTCGGTCATGACGAGCATGCCGAATCCGGCCGTGGCCGCAACGGATCGCAGATCGTTCGTTGCCTTGGCCATCAAGTCCCCGGTCCGGTTCCGTTCGAAGAACGGCGGCAGCATTCGCAGCAAGTGATTCATATAGCGGGTCCGAAGCAGGCGCTCCACGAGATTTGCGCCTCCGAACAGGCGGTGCATCCATATGTAGGTCGCGCCGTAAACGATTGCAACGATCCCGAGAATCATCAGGATATATCTGGCCAGGGAGGCCCAGGTAATGGAGCTGCTGACGATATCGTCAATCGCGTCTCCGAGCAGCAGCGGCGGCAGGAGCTCGATGAGCCCGCAAAAAATGAGGAAAAATAATCCGATTAAGTATCGTTTCCGTTCTCGCTTGAAAAACCATCCTAAATTTCGAAGTACGGCAAACATGGTATCCCTTCCTTTCGTATGCAGGTTTTCTGCAGCCGATCATCTCTGAAAACCAAAAAAAGCACATCATCCGGCGACGGACGATATGCTTATTCAATCTTTAACCTATCATACGCACGGTGATCGAGGCCTTTCGCGCGCGGTTATGCCAGTTCACCCAGCGGACTTGGAATCCGTATGAACATGGCTTCATGATGACGATGCAGCACGAACGGGGAGCCGAATCATATTCAATTGTAGGATCTTCAGATCAAACAAGACATCCATGCCAATTGGATTCAACATGAGGCTCACCCTTTCTTCGTAATTTTACAATAAATTCAAATCGATCTCGTATGGAGTGAATTGTAACACCAGATTCTGAAGTGTGTCAAACCTAAATTTTGAGGAATCCGCACAAGGGATCAAGCTCAATCCGTCATGAATATGTTATCAAAATGGATTTGTAACCTAATGTATGTTTGCGTTATTATGTTAATACGTACATGGAATTTACATCAAAAGACCAGAAACTTCGGCCTTTCTATTGAGAGATGCTTTAGCCGGAGGCTGTCGGAAATTGACTTCTTGAGAAGGGGGCACAACAAATGCAGATTCAAGTCAGCGATGAGGCGGCGCGTTGGTACAGAAAGGAACTGGACCTTCAACCAGGCACGTATGTGCGCTTCTTCCCACGGTATAGCTCAGGCGGCGGGCTGCATCCCGGATTTTCGCTTGGCATTTCCGTCGAGGAGCCAAGATCCCCGGGACTGACCGAGCGGTCGGAAGAAGTCACGTTCTATATGGAGGAGCAGGACCTCTGGTATTTGAAGGGCTATACACTGCACGTCACTTATGAGGAATCACTGGATGACATTTCGTATATTTATGAAGAAGAGGGCGCAGTGAATTGATCGCATAGGAATATACTGCAGCGCTGTCTAGGGAAAGGAGGTTCCCGGGATGAACGTATATCACCGCGATATTCGCCAATATATCGGCAAGCGTTCGGTGGTCCGCGTAAAGGCGGCTGTGCTCGTACTGAACGAGCATGGAGAGCTCCTGCTTCTGAAGCGGCAGAACAGGAACGTATGGGGACTTCCAATGGGGAACCTGAAGCCTGGCGAAGCCCTTGAAGATACCGCTTCCAGAGAGCTGTGGGAAGAAACCGGGCTTACCGCGGATGAGATGCGGCTGCTGGAGCTGGTATCCGGTCCGGAGTACATGAAGAAGCATCTTGGCGGAGACGAGGAATACTATGTCATCGGCCTTTATGAGGCAACGGGTCTGCGCAGCGCGATTCAACTGTCGATGGATGCGGAAATCTCGTTGAAGTTTTTTAACCCTGAGGATTTGCCCAAGATGGATAAGATCACCGTCCATTTACTTGAGAAAGCCCAAAAGGCGAAGGAAGCTCCATAGCGGCTGCAGCAAGAAAAAGCGGGTTGTTCTGCAAAAGCAAGAGGGGACGGCCCCGCAGGGGACCGTGCCTCTTGTCTGTTTATATGAAGATTGCCGCTGTGTCAGCGGCAATTGACCAGGCGAACATTTGGATAGCTCGAATTCAAAAATTCCCCTTACGGGGAATTTTTTTCAGTCAGGATAAACTGCTACATCCTCTTTTAGTAAAATTAGAGCTGCTCTTATAAATTCAGGTCAAATGTTAATTAGGCAACATCCCTCCCCAGCGTTTTTCTTCTGCTTCTGGCATATGAATCCCGAATTGATCCAACGTTCGAAATACAATGTGATTCACTACATCATCCAATGATTGTGGATGGTTATAGAACGCCGGCATTGGAGGGAGAATAACCGTTCCCATACGAGATAAAAACAGCATATTTTCAAGATGAATATCATTGAGTGGGGTTTCACGTGTGACCAATACCAACTTTTTACGTTCTTTTAATATGACATCTGCTGCTCGCGCAATCAGATTATCCCCTAAGCCTATTCGAATGGAAGCCAGTGTTTTCATTGTACAGGGAATAACGATCATCCCGTCGACCTGAAAGGAGCCGCTTGAAATCCTGGATCCCAGATCTTTGTTGGAATACGAATAGTCTGCCATCTTTGAAACTTCCTTCGCTGTAAACGGCGTTTCACTTTGTATGGTTGCAGCCGCCCATGAGGATAATACCAAATGTGTTTCAACGTCAGTAGATTTAAGAAATTGCAGAAGGCGGACACCAAACATGGCTCCTGTTGCTCCCGTTATTGCTACAATTAACTTCATCTTGTGTAACTTCCTTTGTATTAAATTGCTTGCTGTAATTACTGTGAAGTCATTCATAATTTCGATGAAAATCATTTAAAATCCGTAGTTTTCCCAATTCTTAACGATATGATTTCGTAATTTCTCAGGATAACTTCTAAACGATGCTTCGATGGGTTGCTTATCTGCCGAGGTGTCATTCCATGGCATCAAGCAATTGTAAATGACCTTTGTAGTAACTCCTGTGCTTTTTTCTTTTTCATCCAGGTAAGCAACAAGGGGAAGTACGTTTTGGTCGGTCATGGTTATTCTTTGATCTGGACGATGTCGAGTTGCCAAAGCCCACACCACTTGTTTGATATCACTTGGATCGATATCGTCATCTGTGACAATAACTTTTGGCACATAAGAACCGGCTCTGGTTGCAAAAACGGCTTCGCCGATTCTATAAGCCAGCCCTTCATGATCTTCTCTTTGACGGCTGCGATCTACGGTGACAACAAGCCAATGCACCGCAGACTCTAATGGAATAAAGCATTCCTTTACAGGCAGTCCTTGTTTTCTCAGCGCATGTTGAATGCTTGCAGCAATAGCGATGCCCCAGTTGGTGTGATTTTCTTCAGGTGGGATACCTGCTGCAGTTACCGGCATTATTGGATGATTTCTATAAGTCATAGCGGTCACATGAAAGCGTGGAGCTTGTTTTTCATGCCCGACCCATGTATAACCGGCATATTCACCCATTGGGCCTTCTGGAATCATCTCTTCAAAGGATGCGGTACCTTCGATCACAATTTCACTTGTAGCCGGGACTTCCAAATCGTTGGTCTCGCATTTAACAACATCAATGGCCTCACCATACCACCCTCCAATCATCTCTCCTTCGTTAACATGGTCGGGAAGAGGATACCCTGCAATCATGGAGATACCGGGATCGACACCCAAGCATAAGGCAAACGGCATTTCTTTCCCTTCCTTTTTCCATTCTCCATATATTTTTCCGAGGTGCTGAGAGGCTATAACAACACCGGCCATTGAACGGGGACCCTCCAGCATTACACGTGATATGGACCAGTTAACCCAAGATCCATCAGGTGTGCGGACAATCAAAATTCCGTAAGTATTAATGTAACGTCCTCCATCACCAACATGAATATACGGTACAGGAAGTTTTGTCAGATCAATGTCGTCATTAAATAATTTGTTTTCTTTACATTCACCATTCGTAACCAAGCGAGGGGGAATGGGGTGAACGTCGGGAAGTTTAGACCACTCTTTAACCAGCTCAGGGGCAGGCGTGTTAATCGGAAGCCCAAGGGAAAGCGCTACTCGAATAAATGGATGCTCCTTATTGGGGCTAATACCTACAGGTGCACCTAATACCTCAAATCCTGGTCTACTGTCTTTAATATTTTTAAAAAGTGGTGCCGGTGACGGCAGTTCATAAGCACGACGAATGATGGCACTCATCTCTAAGTTCCAATCGATCTCCTGATGGATCGGAACGATTTCGTTATATTCTTTTAGGATTTCCACATATTCACGGAAGCTTTTTAGTGGTTTCATATCTATGGTCCTCTCCTCAAATAAACTATTCCTTGCTGTCTTTCGGCTACTGTTTTATTTTAGGATGTAGTAAATACATATGTAAAATATATATAATAGTAAGTAAGTATATATAAAATATATGATGGAAAGGGCGCTTTGGAGATCATGGATTTAAAGAAACTGGTTTACTTTATAACGATTGCAGAAGAAGGGCAGATAACACGTGCAGCTAACCGGTTACATATTGGCCAGCCCCCGTTAAGTATGCAACTAAAGGCATTAGAAGATGAACTGGGAGTAATGCTTATTAAACGTAATAATAAGATATTTGAATTAACTCCTGCCGGAGAGACTTTTTATAAAAGAGCGAAGGAAGTTATAAATTCAATTGATGGGATGATTGCAGAAGTTAAGGAACAGCAGGAAGGAATAAGAGGGAAACTTTCATTAGGGACAGTAATGTCATGCGTACCCTACCTTCCTCCACTTTTAAAATTATTTAAAGAGAAATATCCACTTATTTCGTTTCAACTTTGGGAGGAAGATTCACAAAGAATTGAAGAGCTTCTTCTAAATAAAGACATTGAATTAGGCATTGTAAGGTTACCATTCCAATCTAAAGAAATGACCGAAATGAGAAATCTTTCAATCCACCATATACAATCTGAACCACTCGTAGCTCTACAACCTTCTAATGGCACTCTTTTTAAGGGAACAACGATTCCGATACAAGAATTGAAGGATCAGCCGCTTTTAGTATTACATGGCCAGGGCGATTACAATGTTTTTCACAAGTTTATTGAAACATGTAACAGTTTTGGATTTAATCCAAACATTACATGCGAAAGTCCTGATGTGACAACATTAATGACTTTAGCCGATTCAGGACTAGGAATTGCAATTGTTCCTAAAATCGCTTTACAGATAAAAATGTGCAACACCTTGTCTTATGCCGAGATCATACCAAGCATAAACTCTGAAACTGCCCTCATATGGATAGAGCATGGATATTTGTCAAAAGCTGCACAAAATTTTAAAGACATTCTAATCCATCATTTAAAATAATATGCTTTGTCCTAATGTCCTTCTTATGAACCTGCCGATAGCATAAATAAGCAGCCGGGTTTGAAGGTGCATCCCAATTGTTAGAACCAACGAACAATGGAAGTGCAGTATTATATACATATTCATAAACGTATAAAAAATAAAAAGGGCATGAGTCCGGTCCACTACCGGAATTATGCCCAACAGGTTGTTTTATAAATACGTGTCTCCCAATAAGGCGGCGCTTCATGCTGGTGAACGGCTGCCTGTGCGTATTTATTGGATTAAACCGCGTTTAACGCTTCGAATATCATGAATACGATCTGTTGGCGAAGCGCCGTCCGCAGCGATCGTTTAAGACATCGGTATTTCGAGGGCGAAATCGAAGTCGTCGATATCATACACTTGAACGGGGAGAGCGCTTTCCACGATACGCTGAATCAGCTCGTATTGGTCGGTCAGGATCGGTGCTTCGGCCTTTTGGGAAGCGAGCAGAAGCTCGGTTTCGATCGGATCGAAGGCCTCTCCGTAGGTTGCGGTATCCAAGGTATTCATCACCGTTACGGTTGTGGATTCCCCCACAGGAATCATCGGGCTCTTGGCCCAAGGGACCTGAAGGGCGCGATCGATCTTCTTCTTATTGAGCGGCTCCTCGAAATAGGAGATGAGCTCACGGATCTTCATCTTGACGTGCTGATCATCTGCGGTATTGTTCATGAGCTGCTCCTCGCTGGCATGGAGCTCGTACAATTCCAATATGGTTGTATACGGAACAATGTATTCGACGGGCGTCGGCGGTACCAACAATTGGCCATATATGGCCAGCATAACCGCTTCCGTCACGAAAATCCTGGTCATGAAAGAAATCCTCCTGCGTGATATGATACAATAATTGAGTTTAGAACTAATAAATCATTGAAGGGTTTAATTGTCAACCGCTCTTTATAGAACAACCGGGTGGATTGCATAGGAAAGGGGCTGTTATCTCACTTGAAATCATGGAAAATTTACTATCCATTCGTTAAGCCTTATATGAAGTGGATCATTCTGACCCTCGCGATCGGGATGATTAAATTCGGGATCCCGCTGCTGCTCCCGATGATCATGAAGTATGTCGTGGATGACCTTCTGATCAACCAACAGCTGTCCGTCGCACAGAAGATCGAGCAGCTCATGTGGATTCTCGGCGGTACTCTGGTGGTGTTTGTCATCATCCGGGGACCGGTCGAGTATTTCCGGCAGTATTTCGCGCAGTTCATTACAAGCCGGATTCTCTTCGATATGCGAAACCGGCTGTACGCTCATCTTCAGCGCCTGTCGCTGCGCTATTATCAGAACACGAAGGTGGGGGAGGCAATCTCCCGCTTTATTAATGATGTGGAGCAGTCCAAGAACCTGGTGGAAGTCGGCATGATGAACATTTGGCTGGACATTTTCACACTGCTCTTCGTTCTGGTCATCATGTTTGTCATGAATCCGGTGCTGACCCTGGTATCCATTGCGGTGCTTCCACTGTACGGATTGGCGGTCAACCTGCTGTACAAGCGGCTGAAGAAGCTCACGAAGGATCGGTCCCAGGCGCTGGCCGGCATTCAAGCGTACCTGCATGAGCGCATTCAGGGGATCTCCGTTATTCGGAGCTTTACGCTGGAGCGTTACGATCAGAAGAAATTCGAAGGCATCAACGGAAATTTCCTGAAAAAGGCGATGGCCCAGACGCGCTGGAACGCGCTTACCTTCTCGGTGATCAACACGCTGACCGACATCGCGCCGATCCTGGTGATCGGCTACGGGGGGTACCGGGTTATCCAGGGGGATCTAACGCTGGGGACATTTGTTGCCTTCTTTGGTTACCTGGACAGGCTGTATGCGCCGCTGCGGCGTCTGATTAACTCGTCGACGGTGTTGACACAAGCCTCTGCATCGCTGGAGCGCGTAAAGGAATTAATGGACGAGCCCTATGATATCGTGGACCGGCCGGATGCCAAGGAGCTGAAGCAGGCGGGGCAGATCGAATTCGACCGGGTGTGGTTTCAGTATAACGACAATGCGGGTTGGGTGCTGAAAGACATCAATTTGACGATTAAGCAGGGGCAGACGATCGCCTTCGTCGGGATGAGCGGCGGGGGGAAATCCTCGCTAATCGGTTTGATTCCAAGATTCTACGACGTTCAGCAGGGCGCGGTCAAAATCAACGGACATGATGTTCGCAGCTTAACGCTGGACAGCCTGCGCGGATCGATCGGCATGGTGCTTCAGGATAATTTCCTGTTCAGCGGCACGGTCCGGGAGAATATCCTGTTCGGCAACCCGGAGGCAGGCGAAGAGGAGATCATCGCCGCGGCGAAGGCTGCCAACGCCCATGATTTTATCACCCAGCTGCCGCAGGGATATGAGACGGAGGTTGGCGAGAGGGGCGTCAAGCTGTCCGGCGGACAGAAGCAGCGGCTTGCCATTGCCCGCGTCTTTCTTAAGGATCCGGACATTCTTGTGCTCGACGAGGCGACCTCAGCGCTGGATCTGGAATCCGAGCATCTTATTCAGCAGGCGCTGCAATCGCTGACCCATAATCGGACCACGCTCATTGTCGCGCACCGTTTGTCAACGATTACGCACGCCGATCAGATCGTCGTGCTGGAGAACGGCCGGATTACCGAGCAGGGCACGCATGCCGAGCTGATGAACCTGGACGGCAGCTATGCCCGGCTGTACAATGTGCAGCATCTTGAAGCTTAGAAGCAGAACTTGAATAAGACCCGTTTCCATGGCCTGCGCGGCCTGGAAGCGGGTCTTTGATGTTTATGGTTGACTCTATTGGCTTTATTGCCGGTGTGCTTGCCTGTTTGAATTCCTCAGGGCTCAGGCGTCTGGAGCACCGTCTCATACGTGGTCTGGATGTAGTCCAGCGTTTGATGATGCAAGACGATGTTATGGACGAGGGTGACAAGCATAAATACGATCATGACACCGGTCAGCAGCTGTTTGACCAGGCCTTGGTGCAGCTTCGAGATCAGCATGGCCGCCAGGACGAATATAGCAAACAGGTAATGGCCTGCATACAGATACAAATCATAGGAGTAGGTTGCGAGCCCGAAGCCGACAACGACATGCAGCAGAATCCCGAACATAATGTACACGATGAAGGCCCAGGCATTCCACGTTCTCAAGCCGCTTACAAAAGCCAGGATGGCGAGCGCAAGCAGCCCGAATCCGATGATGTTGATATAGACCGGGTAAGGCTTGGTTAAATCCGTCGCGAAAGCGGCGATGCCGGGATCGATCATGGCCATCTCAGGGGAAAGGATCGGGCTCACCAGCAGCATATGAAAAACACGGGAATGGTGCGAAAACGAGAAGGGCGCCACGTAGCTGAAAGCGCCGCTTTGCATGCTCGAGAATACATTTCCAATCCATGTCTTTCCCGAGAAGACGAAATACTGAATCAGCGTCGCACCTGCGACCAACGCGGCAAATACGAGCAGGGTGTACAGGAGCCGGCCCCAAATCGAATGGCGTCGCCGGTCAAACAAGCTGATGAAGAATGCGCCGAAGAAGGTTGCCACATTCGTCGAGGTAATTCCGAAATTAAGCAGTCCAAAGGCAGCGTTAGCCGGCACGCTGAAGCGATCCTGGGCCCGGCAATAGTGCAGATAAGCCGCTGAAAGGATGATGACAAACTGTGCATAAGCATAGGAGTCAGGAATCAGTGCGGTGAAAATCGTATACGAGCTGATGCCAAAGAAGATTGCCATAATGAAGGCTAGCAGCCAGCCGGCACCGATCCGGCGGATGAGATAATACAGAATCGCCGCACTGCAAGCATTCAAGATCGATTGAATGATCAGAAAGGGCAAATTCGATTTGCCGAACAGAAGGGTCAGCGTACTGGTTAAGAAATTGATAAGCGGGTGAATAATCGTGACATTTTCGGGCCCGTATTGCATGGAAGGGTCAAAGTTGAACAAATTCAACTGAAACGGCGCTCCGTAAAAAGGGTTATGAGGGGCAAGCAAGGCCGCGTTGTCCCTTATGTATGAAATAAACGGGATGTTCATATAGAAATACAGCACCGCAAGGCAGACAGCCAGTCCGATGGCCGTGTAATTGTCGCGTTTGTTTCGAAACAAATAGCTTAGAAAAGACATGTTCACATTCCACCAATCCATCAATAGTTAAGATTTGTTCTCACAAGCGTACTCACCGTCACCATACGAGGAGCAATAATCCGGAGATGATAAAAGCTACGCCCGCTATTTTTCCGATGCCGACGGTCTCTTTGAACACAAGCTTGGCAAAGATCAGCGCCCACAGAAAGGTCAGAGCGTTGGCCGGCATGACAAGCGTGTAAGGCAGCTGACCAAGCAAATAGATGTTAAGCAGCGCACCCAAGCCATAGCTGATAAACCCGGCCAGGAGCAGCTTGAGCTGCTTGTTCGCCGTGAAGGCTTTGAACAGCACGCTCCCCAAGGAGCCGAAGAGAGTCATAACAAGCAGCAGCGCATACAGGATCCATTCATTTTTCATAGGAGGTTAAGGTCACCCCGATTCCGAGCAAAGCAACAGCTGCCAATTTTTTGATGCTTAAGGGCTCATCCAGGAAAAACTCGCCGTAAAACAGCGCCACGATGTAGCTGATGGACATCAGCGGGTAGGCAACCGACAGCTTTTCCAAGGAAAAGGACTTGATCATGAGCAAGGCGCCAAGCCCGTAACAAATAAATCCGATGGCCATGTACCACAGATTCGTATGCCCCCACTTCCAGAACAATTGACCAGTCGCTGTCAGAAAGGCCGACAGGATCATCAGCCCCTTGCCGAGATGACGCGGCGCTCCCTTCGCTTTTATTTGTTCCATATTAATCCCTCGCATCCATGGGCGGAATTGTGATTGATCAAGTATTTATGCTTGACCAAGCCCAGCATGGGCAAATCGGACAGCGAATCGGAATACGCGCAGGACTGTTCGTAATCAATGACGAGGCCGGTATCCTCTAAATATTGCCGGATTCGAAGGACCTTCTCTTCCCCTTTGCAATTTTTCCCCTCAATCATCGAGGTGAAGCGTCCGTTTCGGGACGTTAGCTTTGTGGCGATCACATGGTCGACATACGGCAATTCGGTAAAAAATCTCATATAAGCATCAGGCGATGCGGTCACGAGCAGGACATGGAAGCCTTGATTTTTCTTGTCCTTCATGACGTTGACCGCTTCCGGATACATAGCAGGCAAAATTTTAGTCCGATAGAAATGCTCAAGGTCCGAATCGTCCATATGGCGAATGGCATGAAAATATGCGCTCTTGGCCTGCTCTGCCGGCATCACCCCCGCTTTATACAGGGCGGAATGCAGCGCAACCTTAAATAGGTGCGGAGCCGAGGACGGTCGCTTCTTCCACCCGTAGATT
This sequence comes from Paenibacillus lactis, assembly GCF_017873605.1. Classification (GTDB taxonomy): domain Bacteria; phylum Bacillota; class Bacilli; order Paenibacillales; family Paenibacillaceae; genus Paenibacillus_AQ; species Paenibacillus_AQ lactis. The sequence continues at coordinate 130,094 of NZ_JAGGKI010000009.1, read as the reverse complement.
AGAAACTGGAACATGGAGTCCGTGCGGATCACCGTTTTATCAACATCAAAAATCGCGAATTTTTGCTTCATAGTTCATTCCTTCTATAATAAGACGTTTAGATGCTATTCAAAGTTCACTAAAATTACGACGACGCTGACCACGTATAAGATCACGGTGATCAAGATGTGGCGATCCTCCAAGAGAACCTTGTCCGGGGCGCCGCCTTTCTTCTCGATGTGGATCAGGTACAGATAACGGAACATGCCGTATATGACGAACGGAATCGTCCACATGAGGTGGACGGTTCGGCCCGAAGTAAAGGTGAACAGCGAGTAGCTGATGATCGTCGCCGTTGTCACGATACTGCTCATCTGGTCCAGCAGGTCAAACGAATAATGATCCAGCACTTTACGATGGGAGCCTACGTCGCTTTGCAGCAAATAAAGCTCGTGGCGCCGTTTCCCGATTGCAAGGAACAGGGAGAGAAGCATCGTGCACAAGAGAAACCACGGCGTAAACGGCACGTGGATGACAAGGCCGCCCGCAATCGCCCGAAGCACGAACCCGGCCGCAATGATCATAATATCAATGATAACGACGTGTTTCAGCCGGAAAGAGTAGGCGACATTCATCGCAAAATAGAGCAGCAGCAGACCTGTGAACAACGGGTTCAAAAGGTAAGAAACCGCTAGGGAAGCGATGAGCAGCAGGGCGCCAAAAACAAGCGCCAAATTTGGCGGAAGTTCGCCGGAAGCCATAGGGCGGAATTTCTTGACCGGGTGGTTCCGATCCGCCTCGCGGTCCGCATAGTCGTTGACAATATAAACGCAGCCGGATACAAAGGATAGCAGAAAAAAGCCGATCACGGTATCGAGCAGCGTGCGGGCATGTACCGTTTCAAAGGAGAATAAAGGAGCTGCAAAAATGAGTAAATTCTTAGTCCATTGCTTCGGTCGGAGCTGCCTGAAGAGCAGCAGGGGAAGCCTTCTCATAGGAGCAGCGGACGATTCCGTATTAGTTGACGACAATGGGATTACCTCCTGGATCTAACGTTGTACATAAGCTCAAAGAAGAAGAGACTTCATAAAATACGATAGCTATCATACCATAAATTTGACTTTGAATGGAAATGATAGGTTTGCATAAATACAAAATCGAAAAAGCCTCCCTACGTATAGTAAGACGTTCAGGAGGCAGAACTTGTTTCATGAAAGGATCTGTAATCAAACGGTAATGCCATTCAGGACTTGCCGATCAACAGGGACAATAGTCCGGCTGCAATTAGCGGACCGACCGGGACCCCGCGGAATAACGCGACACCGAGCACGGTCCCGATCAGCAAACCTGCGACGACGGTCGGGTTGCTCCCCATCAGGGTAGCTCCCCTGCCCCCAAGGTAAGCGACAAGCATGCCTACGGCGATGGCGAGAAGCGACTTCCAGTTCAGGAACGATTGGCCGATCGACGCAAGACTCATCTTCCCGCTAGCCAGCGGGGACATGACGCCAACGGTCAATATGATGATCCCGATGGTGAGGCCGTATTTCTCAAGCCATGGGAAGGCTTGGTGAAAGCCGGTCACCCGGATCAGCAAAAGGGCGAGCATCGCGATGGTTACGGCCGAGTTGCTGCTGATAATCCCGAGCGCAGCCATGGCAAGCAGGATGAGGGAGGTTACATCCATACGGAATCACTCCTTATTAGCTTAGCTTTGTGCTGTAGCATTCAAGTGCTGTGCGATTAACCGCCCATGATAACGGCCGGTCTCGATAAAGACCTCGTTCGCGTTGCGTCCGGAAGCGATTACCCCTGCGACATACAATCCGGGCACGTTCGTTTCCATCGTCTCCGGGTTATACAGCGGCTTCTCCATGTCCTGGTCCAGTTGAACGCCGGAGGAGGAGAGGAGCTTGCGGTCCGGTCGGAATCCCGTCAAGGCGAGGACAAAGTCGTTATCGAGCTGCAGCTCTTCGCCTTTGGTGGATTCGATTCGGACCGAATTCTCCGTGATTTCAACGACACGGGACTGCAGATAGAGCTGGATATGCCCTTTCTGCACCATGCTGTCGAACAGCGGACGAACCCAAGGCTTGATGTTTTCGGATACGGCATCGCCCCGGTAAACCATCGTGACCTCCGCACCGACGCGGATCAACTCCATAGCCGCATCCACGGCCGAGTTGCTGCCGCCGATGATGACGGTCTTCATACCGGCATAAGGATGGGCCTCGCGGAAATAATGGGTGACTTTCTCCAAGTCTTCTCCGGGGATGCCAATATAATTCGGATGATCGAAATATCCGGTTGCAATGACGACGTGACGGGCCAGCCGCACGTTCTCTTCGCCGTTTCGCCGGCGGGTGCGGACAGTGAAACTGCCGTCTTGCTGCTTCGTAATTGTAAGGGCCTCTTCGTATGGAGATATTTTCAGACCAAAATGTTTGGCGACGCGACGGTAATAGGCGAGCGCCTCGTGCCGGTATGGTTTGTCATTCGATATGGCAAACGGAATATCTCCGATTTCGAGCATTTCAGCCGTACTGAAAAATTGCATATGCGTCGGGTAGAGATAGATGGAATGAACGACATTATGCTTATCAATAATTTCGCAGTCCAGTCCCTGGCGGCCGCATTCGATAGCTGCTGCCAGACCGCAGGGACCTGCACCGATTACAAGAACATCTAGCATGGTGATCCTCCTTATGTATATACCTTGCGCTTTTCATCAGCATTATAATCCTACAGCAAATGCAGGGATAAATCCAGATTTGACGCCGGGAACGAACCCGGCAGAAAGGCTTTAGACGGATGGACAAGCCCCCGTTGGAAAGGTGTGGCGAGGGCGGATGGAGGGTTGAAAAACAAAACAAATTAGATTAATATTAAATTAGATGAATATTAAATTTAGTATTTGTTAAATTCATTCTCAATGAATGAGGAGGGGAAGGAAATGAAATCATCAACGAACGAAGCATATAAGGCTTCCGTCATCAACAACTTCATGACCCGCGAAGGGAGGCTCCGGCACATCCCGGCGCAATACAAGAAGAAGCTGGTTATTTTGGAGCATCTTGTCGAGCAGCTGGAAGAAGGGAGAGTCTATCCCGAGAAGGAAATCAATGCTTATATTCAAACGTATCATGAGGATTTTGCCACGATCCGCCGCGAATTCATCATTCATGAGTACATGAGCAGGGACAGGGAAATGTATGTGCGAAATCCTCGGGAGCGCTGGACCAAGTGGGAAGAGGTGTAGGGTGGCCAAACAGCATAACAAACAGCATCTGGGTCATGCACAGCATTTCCCGTTCATGTGAAGCGGCTGGGCATGGCGGGATGCTGCGAAAAAAACCACCTTCATGGCAAGACGCGCCTAATGAAGGTGGTTTCCGTTATATAGTAAGGGAATGTTATAAAGGGTATAAGTTCGTTTAGAAGCCGGCAGCCGCTTTTTTCACGAGCTCCAAGCCGGATTGCACGATAGCTTCCGCTTCTTGAGGGAATTGGTTATGGCCCTCGATGATGAGGGTTTCGATATCCTGCACGCCCCATTGGCGAAGGTTGCGGATCACGAAGTTCACAGCCATTTCGGCAGCGGCCATCGGCCCTTCGGAATAGTTGCCGCCGCGTGCGTTAAGCAGGACTACTTTCTTGCCTGTCACAAGTCCTACGACACCTTCCGGCGTATATTTAAATGTTTTGCCAGCCTGGTTCAAGTAGTCGATATAAGTATGCAGCACGGCAGGCACGGTCATATTCCACAGCGGGAAGGCAAACACGATTTTGTCAGCGGCGAGAAATTGATCGATATATTTCGTAACATTGGCAGCAGCAGCTTGTTCTTCCGGCGTTGCCTCGATTCCGCGGGAAGCCTTGAACATCCCGTTGATGGCGGTGCTGTCATAGTATGGAAGATTCTCGGCGAAAAGGTCAAGCTCCGTAATTTGGTCCTCCGGATGATTCGCCTTGTAGGCGTCCAAAAACTCGTGGTACATCTTCACGCTTACCGATTGATCGATAGCTCTGTTGTTGGCTTTGATGAATAGTACGTTTGACATGTATGAAAACTCTCCTTGTTGTAGTTTGACTTTATAAAGTATAGTATATTACCTTTATATCGTTTGTCAATGACGCCTACTGGAGAATGCGAATGTCTCCGGAATGAGTTTCCACATGAATCGTATCGTTCGTTTCCCCTGGAGAATCCGGGGCATCCACAGACCCGGAGCGAGTCGTCAGTCATAGACGCCCCTGAATGATGCATCCGGCCGAACGATTACATCGCCTGATCTGCATATAATGCTGACGGGAGAGCTTCCAATCAGTCCCAAATGGATATCGCCTGAAGTCAGGCTGACGTCGGCGGGACCTTCCAGATCTTTCAACCGGATGTTGCCCGTTCGATTCGTGATGGAGGTTTCTGCCTGTATTCCAGTGCCCTTGATGTCTCCGGATATGTTCTCGATCATAAGCTGCTCGGCGTTCACCTGATTCAGAACGATATCGCCTGAAGTCAGTGAGATGTCGATTCGCTTGGATGAGGCGCCATTCAAGCGGATGTTGTTCGATAATGAGGATACCATCAGTTCTTCAAGCTCCTTGTCAGCGGGGAGAGAGACCGTCAGCTTCCCTTTAGGGAACCGGAAGTTGATGCCCAGAAACTCGATGGCCTGCGGCGTAGTCAAATCGAGATCGATTTCGGAGCCTGCCGGATCGAAAGCATTAAGGATATCCGCATGCTCTTGCTTAATCGTTCCTTCAAATGAAATGGAACTGGTATTATCGCTGCTTGTTTCAAATGCGATCTCCGTCGCGAACCCGCTGGAAAGCCTGAACTGCTTGAGTGCTTCAGTGTCTTCAAGCTCCCATCGTTTCTCGTAGGCAACCAGATCCTCGCCGAATTTGAATTTGTTTACGGCCATCCCGGCGATGCCAATGAGGATCAGTACCGCCGCGAAGGCAAATAGTAATTTCTTGATCATCGCATGTCACTTCCTTTCATCACCCGGACATTCCAGCTAGAGTAGCCCCGGGTAAGACAGGAGAGCCACCGAAAGATTGAACGAGCGCCATACACAAGCAGGATGCCGACACCGACCAGGGATACCGACAGAAACAATTTAGCCGGATAAAAGCTGCCGTTGATGATATATTCCACAAGCACAAGCGCCGGGCTGACCAAGCATGCAAGCACCAAGGTTGCAACGGCTATCCCAAAAGACCACAGGGCGGCAATGAGCGGATACGCAATCATGCCGCAGAAAACGAGGCCGGTGCAAGCGGCTATTTTTCCAATGGACGTTGGTTTCTTCCTTGCTGCCGAAGGCAGCCCGATATCTTCAATATATCCGCCGCTAAGCGCATCCCGCGCAATTTCAAACGGATCGCCAAGCTCGCGGGCAATCTCCTCTTCGGTGCGGCCGTTCTGCAAGCCGAATATAAAGTGGGATTCCACGTCTTGAATCAGCTCCCGCCGTTCATCGGGAGGGAGTGCGGCTAGCCGAGATTCCAAAATCGAAATGAACTGTTGTCTTGTCATACTAATTTCCTTCCTCGATCAGATTGGTCACATTACTCACAAAAGCCTTCCATTCCTTCACCATAGCCTCCATATAATTCACTCCGCTGTCGGTAAGCCTGTAATATTTACGGGGCGGCCCCTCGCTGGATTCCTGAAGATAGGTCGTGCAATAGCCTTCATTCACAAGGCGGCGAAGCAGCGGGTAGAGGGCGCCTTCGGCCACCTCGATGTGCCGCGAAACGGCCTGCGCCAGCTCATAGCCGTATTGATCCTTGCGGTTGATGAGCACAAGGACGCAGAGCTCGAGAACTCCTTTTTTGAATTGGACGCTCACATCCATGCGAATAGAGCCTCCTTTCTATTGAATGAATGTCTGTGATGCCCATCGGTAGTGATTATTGTTCAGTAGCTGACAACAATAAGATATCATTAGGTACTGAATAATGCAAGATACTGATCAAAAAATAGGCTGAATATGATCAAAGTCAAAAACGGTCGAACCCTGGGAAGCTTTGTTTTAAGCGGAAAAAGCCGTTTGAGCTTGAAAATGGGGGGTTAATAGAAGTTAACAGGGCATAATTGCAAACGTTCGTTGTTCCAAATCAATCATGGAGGGATGGGTTGTATGTCAATCGATCGTTTTATCCTCATGAAGCTGGCGAGCTGCAAAGAGAAGACAACGAGAATGAACCTTGTCAAACTGTTTCAAATTCGAATTCAGAGAGCACAGATGGCGGAGGAGCGCCATTTGAGGTTATAATAGAAGAAAAAAAGGGGCTACCCCTCTTAAAAGAGGGATAGCGCAAGAGAGTCGTTTTCACTTTTGCTGTGAAGAATTGCCTCGGATCCTTCGATCTCAATGCTGATGAGGGAGTTGAGGCATTTTTTCAGCGCTTTTTTTCCATTGCGGATTTTATTGTCAAGGGCGCTAGTCAGCAGTTTAAGCACCTTCTGTACCGGCTGCTTGCTATCTGTCGTAAAATAGACGGGAACCGGTCTGTTTTGGAACATAATCAGTGTTCTCATATCAATCACCTCACGAAAACTTATTTCATGATATTTGCATTATAATTTGCCAATCTTAAAATAACCTTAAATTCATAGAATTAATCAGCATCAATTTTATGAGATTGACAGTTTTGTGAACAGTCCGATCTGGCCCCATTGGAGGCGGAAATCCATTATAATTGATACACAATTAGTTCATAGGGAGCATGCATAACCACCCAAAAATAGGAAATGGGGATTATGTCACAAATTGACAGAGCGAACCCCAGAATGATATAGTTACAATAATGTAACTATTTTTTATATCTTATGATATAGGTGTTTCGGCTTTACGCATGGAATATTCAAGGAATGATGTTGAATTTGAAAGGCAGGGTTGACCGGATGATTCTTACCGTAATCAGCGGGCGTAACGAAGAAGAATGGTTTGATATCGATGTTCCAGACGAATGCTCCATCGAACGGCTGGTCGAGCTGCTGGGCTTGCGTTTGTTTCATGGACCGTCGGGGGACGGAATTCAATATATATTGGAAGCGAAGTTTCCTGAAGGCTTGTGGTTCAAGGTTGAAGGCCGTTCAAGCCTTGTCGAGGCAGGATTGAGAGAAGGTTCTTACATCCGCCTGCAGCGGGCATATTCCACCACCACGGAGGAGGCGCCCGTCTATGGCAGAAGATCGTTGTTTCAAGAAGGCTGAATTTGGGTAAATAACCCCTTGGTTTTGGTTGAAACATGCTAGATCAACAACATACATAATTAATGAACCTACCAGATGCTCTCGATTAGGAGGAAAGTGACATATGAACGTGTTATATCAACGTTCGCCGCGTATTAAACCGGCTTTACCCGATGAAGACATGGAGATTTTGAGGCCGCCGTCCGAGCCCAGCAAGCCTTCCTTCTCCTTGATCTCGATCATAATTCCGATCATAATGACGGCTGCGACGATCGGATTCTATGTATATATCAGCATGAGTGGGAAAATGGGGGCTGGGAGTCCTTATATCGTGCTGTCCATTATGATGATGCTGACCTCATATACCCTTCCGTTCTTTATGTACCTGAGCAACAAGAAGTCGTATCAGAAGAAGCTTGAGGAGCGCAATCAGAAGTATCGGGCCCAGCTCGAGCTTCATCGCGAGGAGCTTAAGGAGCGGCAGAAAGAACAGGTTGAGACGCTGTTCGATATTCACGGCGATCCCGACGTGTGCTTTCACGTTGTGAAGAACCGCAGCAGCAATCTGTGGGAGCGTTCCCCGGAGGATTCGGATTTTCTTGAAGTGTGCGCCGGCAAAGGGCAAGTGCCGTTCCGCATCCGGGTCAAGACGCCCCGTGCCGACGGGTATGACAAAGACCCGCTGATTGAAGCTGCAGAAGGCTTGGCCTCCGAGTTTCAAACCGTCGAGGATGCTTCGATCGCGCTTCCGTTATTCGAGTCGAAGGTGATCGGAATCGTAGGAGGAAGAGACCAGGTCTTGAACATGCTGAGGGTTCTTATGGCACAGTCAGCTGTAAGGCACTCACCTGATGAAGTAAAAATTGCAGCCTTTTATGAAGAAAAGGAGTCCACCGAGTGGCAATGGCTGCGGTGGCTTCCGCATACATGGGACGATGACCGGTCAAGCCGCTATTTGGCGGACCGCCGGAGCAGCGCCCACCAGCTGGCCGACGAAATCTTCACGCAGCTGCATCGCCGCAAGAACAATCGGTCTGAATACGGTAACAAGTCGATCGTGACACCGGCCTATGTCGTCATTTTGTCCGGCACTCACCTTATCGAGGAAGAGCCGCTTTTGCCATTGCTCATGGAGGATGGCGAAGCCATCGATGCGGTAACGATTGTCCTGTCCGACCGCAAGGAAAGCCTGCCGATGCACTGCCAGCTGATCGTGGAGGTGGGACGCGACCAAGCGGAATATACGGTGAAGAAACCGGACGGCACGGTGTCCCGTCAAGCCTTCCAGCCCCATCATATCAGCCGTGAACAGATGGAGGCCTTGGCGCGTTATATGGCGCCTATCCGGCTGAAGCGCTCCTCTGCATCGGATATTCCGAGCATCCTGCCTCTGTTTGAAATGATGGACATTCAGTGCATCGGGGATTTCGATGTTTACCGTCGCTGGCAGCAAAACCGCTACCCGGACACGCTGCCGGTTCCAATGGGCGTCCGCGCCGGAGGCAAGAAGATTAATTTGAATCTTCATGATAAAATAGAGCGTCAGGGACATGGGCCCCACGGATTGATTGCCGGAACGACAGGGTCGGGGAAGAGTGAGGTCATTCAATCGATCGTGGCTTCGCTGGCCGCTGAATTCCACCCGCATGATCTTGCGTTCATGCTGATCGACTACAAGGGCGGGGGCATGTCCAATACGTTCGTGAACCTGCCGCATGTCGTGGGTACCATTACGAATCTGGACAACAATCTGATCGAGCGCGCAAAGGTATCTCTTAAGGCCGAGCTGGTGCGGCGTCAGAAAATATTAAATGATGCGGGCAATCTCCAGCATATCGACGAATATTATAAGCATCTCCGCAACCGTCCGGGCGAACCGCTGCCGCATCTGGTCATCATTATTGACGAATTCGCGCAATTAAAGAAGGATCAGCCTGAATTCATGGACGAGCTTATCAGTATCGCTGCGATCGGGCGGACGCTCGGCGTCCATCTGATTCTTGCGACCCAGAAGCCGGCAGGTGTCGTGGATGACAAAATCTGGAGCAACTCCCGTTTCCGTATCTGTCTCCGTGTTCAAAGCGAGGGGGACAGCCGGGATATGCTGAAAATACCGAACGCAGCCTGGATCAACAAGCCGGGTCGGGGGTATTTTCAGGTCGGAAGCGACGAGGTATTCGAGGAGATGCAATTCGCTTGGAGCGGTGCTCCTTATGTAGAGGAGATGGACTCCGATGGCGCGATCGTGATCCGCGAGGTGCGCCTGAACGGAAAAACCGAACCGCTGCTTGCTTCCGAACACAGCGCGGGAGCTCAACAGGAGCAGCCGAAGCAGCTCCAAGTATTTATCGACCATTTGGCCCAAGTGGCCGAGCGGCAAGGAATTGAACGGCTGCAGGGCCCATGGCTGCCCCCGCTGCCTGAGACTCTGGACCTCGACACGGTCATGGCTGACGTGGAGGAGCCGATGCTGGGCGCAGCGATTGGCCGCAGACCGCTTGAGTCTTATGTAGGAACGGTGGACGATTTACCTAATCAATGCCAGCGTCCGCTGGTCCTCAATTTGGAGCAGGGGCATTGGGCCGTATACGGCATGCCTGGACTTGGGAAGACCACCTTTATTCAGACGATGCTGATGTCGCTGGCTCGGCGCTATACGCCTGACGATTGGCATGGCTACGTTGTCGACATGGGCCGTATGATGCGGGACTTCACCGTGCTGCCTCATGTCGGTGCGGTTATGACGGCGGAGGAAGAGGACCGGATTAAACGCCTGTTCCGTTATCTTGCCAAAATCGCGGGTCAGCGCAAGGATATGATCGCGGAAGCCGGGGTGAAGACGGTCGCTGCATACCGCAGAGCGTCGTCCGAGCCCGTGCCTCAGCTGATCGTTGTCATCGACGGGTATTTGAATTTCCGCAATACGTACACGGAAGAGAACGATATGCTCGAGTATTTGCTGCGTGAAGGCGGCAGTCTTGGCATTACGTTTGTTATGACGGCAAACCGGGTGTCGGATATGTTCGAAAAGGTGCGGAGCAATATTGCCCATGCGGTTTCTTACGAACTGGCCGATCCGGCTGATTATTACTATGCCGTAGGCCGGCCGGCGAAAGCGCCAAGCCAGCTTCCGCCAGGCAGGGGGCTTGTGAAAGGCCAGGTTCCGCCGCTGGAATTCCAGACGGCTCTGCCGGCTCCGGGACAGGAGGAGGGAGACCGCTCTTCGGCGCTTCGCCAGCTCATCCGTGACATCGCGAAGTCCTGGCAAGGCGAGGAAGCACCTCCGATTGAATCCCTGCCGGAACAGATCCCGCTCCATCAGCTGCTGAAGGTGGACGAGCCGTTCGAACGCGGCGGGATGGATCCATATGAGGTTCCGGTCGGCGTTGCAACGGACGACTTGTCGCCATTTACGATCAACCTATCGGACGGACCTCATTTCATCGTCGCAAGTCCGATGGAGGGCGGCAAAACTTCATTCCTGCTCAGCTGGATGCTGGCGCTTGCCTACTATACGCCGCCGGAGGCTCTCGAAATATATACCGTGGATACACGGTACGGGAGCAGCGGCCTGAGCCGGTTGAATCATCTGCCGCATGTCCGCGGTCATGCCGAGAATGAAGAGGAGCTTGCTTCCGTGATCTCCGGCCTGCATGAGCGGATTCAGGGCAGGTCCAAGGACAGCGAAGATCCAGCCATCGTGCTTCTTATTGACGATGCCGACGTGCTGAGCAAGCAGCTTAACGATTTTACTTTGAAGGATCAGTTGTCAGCCATTGTAAGGCAAGGGCGGGACCGGAATGTCCATGTTATCGTGGCCGGCGTGCCTGCTGACTTTCCGACATACGGCGTCGACTGGTTTACCGATATAAAAGCGGCGCAAAATGGGTTTTTATTCGGAACCCTGGATTCGAACGATTTATCCTTCTTTAGAATTCCTTTTTCCGAATCTGCGAATAGTCCTGGAGGACTAAAGATTCTTCCTCCGGGACAAGGGTACTATGTAAAACGCAAATTTTCCAGAATAAAAGGCGCAATTCCGTTTCATGAAGAGTGGAATGCCCAGAGATGGGTCTCAGAAATTCGCGACCGATGGCATGTTGTAGTTTGAGGGGAGGTGGCTCATAATGTTGACAATTCATGCTTCCAAACAAGAAACAATCACTCTGAACGATAAGGAATTTTTCTTCTTGGCTGGAATTATCGGATCGGACAGATTGCTTGGCGTTGAGGATCCCTTTGTCGGGTACTTAACCGAAGAAATTGCAGAGGAATGGGAAAATGCCAAACAATCTTTGTTAAGCAAGCAATACTTGATACAAGAAGAGGGCGGGGAATTGTCAATTCCTCCTGAAGTGTTTTCGAGAGTTGCTATTGCGGGACTTGCGGAGCGTGCATGCTGGTTGAAATACGAAACTCAGGTTAAGTCATTTGAAGGATATCTGCATGTTACCGACGAACGAGTAATACAAGTGTGCAGAAGCAGCGAAGACAACCGGTGTTATATGCTTAGCGAGCTCGGTACGATTGAACAGGCTTGTGATCAGTTGGTCGAGGATCTTGCGCTCAGCGATCACAACTGGGGAGATATCCCCGCACTCCTGTTAAGCCGGAAGGAGTTCGGCGACATCTATACCTCGGCACCCCTGCACAGCGGGGAAGAAATCGGTGATCGGCTGGCCCGGTTAACCGATGATGCGGAAGGATCGATCGCACTGGCCAAATGCATGAAGAACAAAATTTCCTCGGGGGAGCTCCAGCTGTCGATTTGGAACGGAACCAGCTGGGAGAGTCAAAATGCAGCGTTTATTGTGAATGAGTCCATGAATTGGCTTCTGCGAATGAGCCTGGAGGGAGACCAGGACTGGCTTACCGCAGCGCCAGCAACCAAAGAGCAGTTTCGTCATATGCTTCTCATGTGGCTGAAACAGTAACAGAGCCCGTATGAAAGGTGAGGACCAATGCGTATTTCTGTCGAGCCGGAATCACTCCGGACGTTAAGCCGTCAGCTGCAACTCAGTGGCGAAGAATACTTTGCGATGACGAGAAGATTGGGTCAGGCGATGAATTCGCTGATATGGGAAACTTCTCTCAAAGCGGCGGTTATCGATGAGTGGCAGTCTGCCCAGAAGCTGGGGGAGCATCTGGGAGCCCTTCTAGTTCAGCTGGGCAAGCATCTTCAAAACAAAGCGGATCAATTTCAAGAAACGGATCACCAGTACCACAGCATTTTGGAGCATGCGATCATCACGGTATCCCCTACGGCGCTGTTCTCTGCTTCCGGTATGGAAGACCGTGTCTCCATACTGCCCGAGCATAGCTCGGTCTCGGTCATTTCGAATCCGAGCTCGGTGGCAGCCGCTGTCGGGATGACGAGCGAAGAGAAGGGGAATTCGGTGAAGCAGGCCGCACTGGCAGGTCAAAGCTGGACTTTTACCGATCCTTCTTCCCTCAGCATAGCCAATTGATTTCCAAAACTTAGGACGAACGGATAAAGATTAGGTTTCAACTTGGGACGTATAGGGTAACTGGAAATTAGGTCTGAGGACATTTTGATAAACCTAGGCCTGTAGGCTAAGATGTCAAGTGTCACCAGAAATTGAATTTCAAGGAGGTTACATACATGGCAGGTCGTATTTTAATTACGCCAGAACAGGTAGAACAAGTAGCAAATCAATTTAAGCAGAGCGGTGAGCAAAGTCAGCAGATCGTTAACAGTCTGACCCAATCCATCAACGGAATGGAAGGACAATGGGACGGTATGACAAAGCAGCGCTTCTTCCAAGAATTCCAGGAAGCAAGCCGTCTGATGCAATCCTTTGTTCAGACTCTTGACAGCATCAGCAACGAGCTGAGAGCGATCGCTCAGAAATTCCGTATGGCTGACGAATCTCGTTAATCCATACAAGGATCTTTTGTTTTATAATAGATTCATAGGGCAGATAAACCGGGTGCCAGACAGCCCGGTTTTCTTGCAATCCAGGATCTTTATATAGTGAAACCCGCCTTCAGAAGGCGGGTGATGGTGTTTAAGAGAGGGTGATTGTTCGTGACTTTTCAGCCTAACCCTGGCGACGGAATCGTAATCAATGGTACGGCCTATACGGTAGGACAGCATCCTGCCGCTCCCGGCGTAGCCTATGCCCAAGCAGGAAGGCAGGGAATTGTATACCAGCTGATTCCTGTTGACGGTGAGATTTATCAAGCCAAAGCGCTCAAAGTCTTTTTTCCTAAATTCAGAATTCCCGCGATGGTATATCAATCCGAGCATCTGGGCAGCTATCAAGAAATGCCGGGTTTGCGGGTATGCAACCGTGAGGTGCTCACTCCCGAAAGAAACGGAGATTTGATAGCAGAATACCCTGATTTGCTGTATGCGGTCATTATGCCCTGGGTCCATGGATGCACCTGGTTCGATGTGATCAGTGATCAGCGGAATATCGGGCGTTCTGAAAGTCTTATGCTTGCCAAGGCGCTGGCCGCTATCGGCTCAAGCATGGAGCAGCGCGGATTGGCGCATTGTGATCTGTCTGCGCCTAATGTCATGCTTCCGTTTTTTTCGGAAGTGAAGCTGCCGGAAGGAGCAGCCGCCGTAGAGCTTGTGGACGTGGAGCAAATGTACAGCCCCAAGATGGACCGCCCGGACGTCCTGCTTGCAGGGTCCCCGGGTTATGCCGCTCACCGGACGGTGCACAGCGGTTTGTGGAGCGCGTATGCGGACCGGTTCGCAGGCGCTGTCATTATCGCGGAGATGCTGGGATGGAGCGATCCGGCGATCGTCAACCGTGCCTGGGGCGAAAGTTACTTCGACCAGCATGAAATGCAGACGCCGTGCGAGCGATATTTCCTGTTGAAAAAATCGCTCGGTCAACGCTGGGGCTCCCGGATCGCCGACCTGTTCGGCAGAGCTTGGGACAGCCAGGACCTGAGCAGCTGCCCGACGTTCGGCGAGTGGCTGATCGCCTTGTCCTCCGTAAGCGAGGAGGAGGTGCAGGAAGCCCCGCCGGCTGCTGCGGCCGTTGAGGTTGCAGATACGAATACGCAAGAAAAGCCAGCCGAATCGCCTTCCGGAAGTCCTGCAGAAGTGCCTGCTGAATTGATGGAATCGCTGGGCATCCAGCCTGGAACCCGGGAAGTTAACGACAATGTGGTTTCCCGCCTGTTTCATCAGGCCCGGGACTTGGAGGCTGCGGGCAATTTGTCCGGGGCGCTCGAAATATTTCGTTCGGCCTATCATTTTGTTAAGAAGGACAGTCCGCTTGAGGTGGAGCTTGCTGCAGCGATCGCAGGTCTGGAGAAGGAGCTGTTTCCTCCGGAGGACCCTGGTAAAAAAGGGCTAAAGGCGCTGCTGACCTCCCGCAAGTTCATGATCTCCGCGGCTGCGGCGATTGTTATCCTGGCCGGGTCGGCCTTGACGGTTAACCAGATCCTGGCGGAGAAGGCGGAGAGCAAGCAGCTTGAGGCTCAGCGTCTGGCCGAGCAGCAGGCCAAGGAACAGGCGGAAGCTGCACGCAAGCAGCAGGAAGAGGAAGCGGCGAAGAAAGCCGAGGAAGCTCGGAAGGCCGAAGAAGCGAAAAAGGCCGCGGAAGAAGCGAAGAAGGCAGAAGAAGCCAAGAGGGCGGAAGAAGCCGCGAAGAAGGCGGAAGAAGCCCGCAAAGCCAAAGAAAAAGCGGAGCTTCAGGCCAAATACGAGAGGCAGGCAAAGTATGAGGCCTACCTCACATCGCTGGAGGAGAAGAAAAAGAAGCAGGAGCTTCAGGAAAAGTACGATAAACAGGCGAAATACGAAGCCTATCTTGCTCAGCTGGAAGAGAAGAAGAGAAAAGCCGCGCAGGAGGAGGCCGCTGCCAAAGCGGCTGCCCAGGCTGAGGCGGAACGAAAAGCAAGAGAGCAAGCTGCTCGGGCGGAACAGCTGCAGAAGCAGCGCTCCCAAAATATTGTGGAGCTGGTGGCGTTATACAACAAAGCGTATAATGCGCAGGTCGCGGGTAATAAGGACCGCGCCAAAAACTTCGCCCGTCAGTTCATGACCCTGTACAACAAGGATGCTGCTTATAACCGGACGGTTGGCAGTATGATCAGCCGCCGCAACAATTTGAACAAGTTCTTAGAGGACGACAGCTTCTGGATACCTAAGCTGTAGGAAACATTAACTGAAGAATTAGCAGGGGTGAAGGTTTCGCGATGAACTATACCATACAAGCATCACAGCGCACGCCCGCGCTCATTATATACCTGATCGATATCAGCGCATCGATGAATATGCTCATGGAGGACAAGAGGCGGATCGACGTCGTTTATGAAGCTTTGTCTCTAGCCATCCGGCAGATGGTATTCCGTTCAACGAAGGGGAACCGGCTTACGCCGCGTTACCGGATTGCGATCCTGGCATACAGCGATGATGTATACGATTTGCTGGGCGGCATCAAAGGCATCGATGAAATTGCGGCCATCGGCTCCCTGCCGGATTTGACGCCGAAGCGGTTCTCCGATTCGGCAAAGGCTTTTTCACAAGCAGAGAAAATATTGCAGATGGAAATTCCGAATATGCAGGATTGCCCAGCACCGCTCGTGTGCCATATGACCGACGGTGTTTCAACAGGCGAGGATCCGGAGCCGATCGCACGCCGGATCATGAGCATGAGTGTTCCGGACGGCAATGTGCTTGTGGAGAATATCTTTATTTCCGATCATCTGATGAGCCAGCCGATCACGGAACCGCGCCGCTGGAAGGGGATATTGCCGGACACGCCGCTTGAGGACGAGCACGCCCGCAAGCTGAAGATGATGTCTTCGGCACTCCCCGAGAGCTATCGGGAAATGCTGGTGGAGGCGGACTATCAGCTTAGTCCGGGTGCATTAATGATGCTTCCCGGCACCTGCTCGGAGCTCGTGTCCATTGGATTCCAGATGTCGGCAGCGACACCGGTAAGGTAACGGCTATGAAGCGGTCATTTGCAAACGCAGAAGTTTGGAGCGGACGAAGGAAAAGGGCGCGGTCAACCACCTATTATTATGAGAGCAAACAGACCGGGGAGGAGCCCTTGACCCGGGTGGAAGAACAGTTCATTTGCCGGTACGCTTACGGCAGAGCTGCGGAATCGGTCATGATGTCGGAGAGAGGCCAGGATTTCATGGCTTTCGCGATCGATCGGGACGTCTGCCGGTTCGTGCTGTGCGACGGAGTCGGCTTAAGCTACCGTGGCGATGTCGCTTCCCAGCTCCTCGGACGGGGGCTGATGGGGTGGCTTCATTCGCAGGATGAGCTGTCGCAGCCAGCCTTGGAACGCAAGCTGTTTGAGCTGACGCAGGAGGCGGAGCGGGAGATGCGCAGCCTGTCCGTCGATGCCAAGGCGCCCAAGCTGCTGCGTGAGGTGCTGGAGGAGAAGCAGCGAATGGGCAGCGAGGCGATGTATGTGTGCGGACGGATCGAGCTGCCGAGCCGGTTCAGGCGAAAAGGCAGGCTATGGCTGGCATGGCAGGGGGATTCCCGCTTGCGGCTGTGGCAAGGACAGCATGAAATTTCGCCTATATTCGGCGACCGGTTTCGTACGGCCGAGCGCTGGTCATCCAAAAGCGGACCGGTGGGCGGGAAGCCCCATGTGTACCAATGCCGATTGGAGCATGACTCGGGCTATCGACTGCAAATGTACAGTGATGGTCTGAACGACCTGGACCCGATGAAGGAGCCGATACCGGATGACCAGGTCCAAGTGCTTATGAACGCATTGCATACAGGCGGGCTGGAGGATGACGCTTCGTTTCTGGAGATTATGTGGTAGGGATCAGCAGGATAACATAATAGCATGATAGCTGGAGAGCAGGAGGTGTTTCCGAAGTCGTCGATTTAAGCAGACTTTGGAACAGCTCCTTTTTTCGCCGGGAAAGCCCACCGCGCTTGGTTCTCGGCTTTACAGAACGGTGCGTTAGCTAACCACATGCCACATGCGTAACAAAAATCGCCAGCACTTGATCCAGCGACTTACAACCGTGTCAAATCTTCTTCGCTCTAAATGGTTCTTCCTGTTCATTTCATTTTGGTCGGAGCCGTGAATTTCATGGTATTGGCAAAATTATCGAAATGCGGATTATAAAACACGCTCTTTTGGGTAATCTTGTGACAGACGAACCTACGAGGTTATGAGATGAAGGAGCGTGGATGAAGATGAATGAAGTTCAGGGAAGCATGCATGGGAGAACAGCGATCATTACGGGAGCAGGATCGGGGATCGGGAAGGCAGCAGCCGTCAAGCTTGCGCTCATGGGGGCGAATGTTGCCCTGTTCGATCTGCTGGATGAGCGGACGAACAAGGCGGAGGCGGAAATCAACGCCCTTCGCGAGGGATCCGCAAGAGCGTTCGATGTGGATATTACCGATCCGGACCGGGTCGAGAAGGCTGTGCTTGAGACGGTGGAAATTTTCGGAGGAGTGGATATCGTATTTGCAAATGCAGGGATTAACGGCGTGCTCGCTCCGATTGACGAAATGAAGCTCGAGGAATGGGAGAAAACGTTGAAAGTGAATCTGAACGGTACTTTTTTGACGGTTAAATACGCCCTTCCCCATCTGAAAAAACGCGGTCAAGGCAGTATTATTATCACTAGTTCGGTTAACGGCACGCGGACGTTCTCGAATTTCGGGATGAGCGCATACAGCACGACCAAGGCAGGACAGGTGGCGTTTGCCAAAATGGCTGCGCTAGAGCTGGCGAAGTTCAAAATCAGGGTCAATGTGATCTGTCCGGGAGCGATCGCCACGAATATCGACCAAAGCACGAAGAAGAAGGACAACCTGGACGAGATTACGATTCCGGTCGAGTATCCGGAAGGAAGCCAGCCGTTGGCGGACGGTCCCGGACAACCCGAGGAGGTTGCGGATCTGGTCGCCTTCCTTGCCTCCGACCAATCCAGACATATTACCGGCGCCCAAATCTTTATCGATGGAGCGGAATCCCTCCTCTGACAACCAATATTCATGATTTCGGCTTGGAATCCTAAACCTGCTGGATTATGATAGAATATATATCTGAAATCATGTGGCTGCGAGCATGGGAGTTAAATGCTTTTAAGGCGTTTTTGAGGGAGTATGGAAAACAGAGGGGGCTATTATGGGGATCTTTTCCAGGTTGGCGGAACAGAAGATCGAGGAAGCGGTTCGCAACGGAGAGCTGGACAATTTGCCGATGGCCGGCAAAAAGCTCCCGGTTGATGATTTATCCCATATCCCGGAGGATCTTAGAATGTCCTACCGAATTATGAAGAATGCGGGGTATGTTCCGGAGGAAGTCAGCTTGAGGAAGGAATGCATCCGCCTGTATGATTTGCTCAATGCTGCACAGCATGATGGAGAGCAGGAGCAGCTGAGACGTAAGCTGAACGAGAAGCAGCTGAGGCTGCAGATGCTGCTGGAGCAGCGTGGGCTTGGATCGAGCGGTGCGTTCATGCAGTACGAATCCCGTATCAGGGAACGACTGGTAGATGAATAGAAACAGCGAAGAGATGGATGTAAAAGCCAATAAAAGCCAATAAAAGCCAATAAAAGCCAATAGACGGTTTATATAAAGCATGCGCCAGCTGCCATTCGGCCTCGAATGACGACTGGCGCTTCTTGTTGTGCCTGCTTTATTGCAGGTTGGGCATCGGAGCAAACAGCATCTTCAGAGCATCATGGGTCAGTTTGATCGGCTCCGGCTTAATTTGAGCCATATCAAAGCTTTGGACCAGCTGGGATGGTGAAACCGGCTCTGGAGAGGGAATCAACCCGGCAGCCCAGGCGAGCCATCCGACGATTCGCTGAGGCTGGATCCCTTGTCCCCGCAAAAAGGACAGGCTCAGTCCACGGTTCCGTTTGGCCAGCCGCTTGCCCTCGGCATCTACGATCAAGGGAACGTGGGCAAAGCGCGGAGGCGTGTAACCGAGAGCTTCGTACAAAAGCAGCTGCCTGGGGGTAGAATCAAGCAGATCAGCGCCCCGCAACACGTGGGTGATCCCCATCAATGCGTCATCAACAACGACGGCAAGCTGGTAAGAGATCATCTCATCCGCTCTGCGGACAACAAAATCGCCGCTCTTCTCGAGCGGATAGACTTGGGGGCCGACGATATCGTCGGTGAAGACAATCGCCTGCTCGGGAACCTTCATACGCAGGGAAGGCTTCTTGTGCTGCTCTTTGCGCAGCGCTTCTTCCTTCGTTAAATGCCTGCAGGTGCCTGGATAGCGGCGGCCTTCGGAGGCCAAGCCATGCGGCGCGCTTGCAGCAGCCATAATGTCAGCGCGGCTGCAGTAGCACGGATAGAGCAGCCCCGCCTCCTTCAGCTTCGCGAGCGCGCTTTCGTACAGCGTCTTTCGTTCGGTCTGGATGTACGGCCCAAAGCTGCCCCCGACATCGGGCCCTTCGTCCCAGTCGAGACCGAGCCATATCAAATCCCGCATCAGTTCATCAACGAGCTCTTCGCGCGAGCGCTGTTCATCGATATCCTCGATCCGAAGAATATAGCGTCCGTTCAAACTTCTCATCTGCAGCCATCCTAGTAACGCGGTGAGTGCGTTGCCGATATGCATCTTTCCCGACGGCGTCGGGGCAAAGCGTCCGCGGCATATAGTTTCTTGCTGCATCATTTTCACCTTCTTGACTGCATCTTCTTTAAAATATCCGAGGGAGATGTTTTAATATAATGTATTGTAGCGCAAATGGGCGTTGTGTTTCCAGAGGAGGCTTGCTAACCGATAGACTCGCGTCCTATTGCGAAACAAGAACAGGGAGAGCAAATTATAGAAAGAGCAAATTTTATGCGAATGATGGAGACGAGTTAAAAATGAACCAACTTCCCATACATCAAGTATTACCGCAATTAACCGCTGTTCTCGGTGAGCGGAATGCTGCCGTTCTGATCGCGGAACCGGGGGCGGGCAAGACTACACAAGTTCCGCTGGCCTTCCTGAAGGCGCCGTGGCTGCAGGGCCGGCGGATCATCATGCTTGAGCCGCGAAGACTTGCCGCCCGGTCCGCAGCCCGATACATGGCTTCAGCGCTCGGGGAGCGGGTAGGCGAGACCGTCGGATACCGGGTGCGGATGGATAGCCGGGTAAGCGACCGGACCGTGATCGAGGTCGTTACGGAAGGGATCCTGACCCGAATGCTGCAGGAGGATCCCGAGTTGTCCGGTACCGGCATGATTATATTCGATGAATATCATGAACGAAGCCTGCAGGCGGATACCGGCCTTGCGTTTGCGCTGGAATCGCAGTCCGTTCTGCGCGATGACCTGCGCCTGCTCGTCATGTCGGCTACGCTCGAGGCAGAGCCTGTAGCCAAGCTGCTGGGGGGAGCCCCTGTTATTGTGAGCGAAGGCCGCTCTTATCCGGTTGCAACCAAATATTTGCACGCTTCACGCCTGGAGGAATTACATAAAGGAGCAGCTCGGGCCATTCAGCTGGCGCTTTCGGAGCAGGAGGGCGATATCTTAGTCTTTCTTCCGGGTGCTAGGGAAATTAGGCGTACAGCAAACGAGCTGCAGCAGGCCAATCTAGGAGGCGACATCGTCATTCGCCAGTTACACGGTACGCTTTCGCCAGAGATGCAGGATGAAGCGATAAGGCCGGATCCGGCTGGGAGCCGCAAAGTGGTGCTGTCCACCAGCATTGCTGAGAGCAGTATAACGATCCAGGGGATCAAGGTGGTCGTCGATTCCGGATATGCCCGTACCGAGGTCTTCTCACCGCGCACCGGTCTTCCGCAGCTGATCACGAGACGGCTTTCCAAAGCTTCCGCCGACCAGCGAAGAGGACGGGCCGGGCGAATATCCGCCGGCGTTTGTTACCGGATGTGGAGCGAGGAGGAGCACCGACATCTTCCTGAGCATACCGAGCCGGCGATTCGAGAATCGGATTTGGCGCCGCTCGCGCTGGAGCTGGCAGCCTGGGGGACTCGGGACCCGCTGCAGCTTGCATGGCTTGACCCTCCGCCCAAGGCGGCGTTCGCACAGGGCCAAGAACTGCTTCGCCAGCTTGGCGCGTTGGACGAGTCGGGACAAATCACGGATCATGGGCGTAGCATGGCTCGCCTAGGTATTCACCCGCGGCTGGCCCACATGCTCCTTCGGGGAAAGGAGCTCGGCGAAGCTGCTTTGGCTGTGCGTCTTGCGGTGCTGCTTCAGGAGCGGGACATATTCCGTCCGCAAGCATCAGCCGCGGATCAGGACATTAGGTCCCGCCTCGAGCGGCTGGATCAATATGAACGCAGGGGCTCTGGTAATGCCGGTCCCGAAGGGGTTGATGATGCTGCTCTGAAACGGATGCTTCAGGAAATTACGAAGCTCCATTCGGAGCTGGGCATTCCCGACGCTGGCGTCCTGCGGACCGATCGATGCGGATTGCTGCTCTCATTTGCCTACCCGGACCGAATTGCCAAGAGCAGGGGAACGGGCAGCTATGTGCTTCGGACCGGCCGGGGGATCAGACTGGCCTCGGTCCAGCAGCTAAGCCGGGCGTCCTATATCGTCGCCGCCGTCATTGATGATCAGGGACCGGACGGCTTAATTCAACTTGCGGCTCCGCTGGAGGAAGAGTGGCTTGAGGAGCACTTCCGCGACGAAATGGAGCTGATCCGGGAAGTAAGCTGGGATCCGGCGTCCGGCAGCGTGCGGGCTAGGCAGCGTCTGATGCTGGGCGCAGTTCTGATTCGAGAACAGCCGTATGAAGGTGTAACCGAGGAAGACCGGTCGGCCGCCGTTCTAAATGCGATCCGCCGGGAAGGGCTGGGACTTCTTACGTGGACCAAAGCGGCTGTCCAGCTGCGCGAGCGGATGGCCTTCATGAAGAGGCATGACCCTGCCGGAGCGTGGCCGGATGTAACGGACGAAGCCTTGCTTGCCAATGCGGATACCTGGCTGCTGCCGTACCTGGGTGGTGTTCGAAACCGCCATGATTTAAGCCGCCTTGGCCTAGCGGGACTTCTGTCCCATTTGCTGAGCTGGGACATGAAGCAGGAGCTGGAGCGCGAGGCACCGACACATATTCAGGTTCCCAGCGGATCCAGAATACCGGTGGATTACAGCGATCCGGACAAGCCCTATTTGGCAGTCCGGCTGCAGGAGCTGTTCGGGATGAAGGAGACGCCGCGCATTGCCGGAGGCAGGGTTGCGCTGACGCTGCATCTCTTGTCGCCGGCTCATCGCCCCGTTCAAGTGACCTCGGATTTGGCGAGCTTTTGGTCCAGCGGGTATTTCGAGGTGAAAAAGGACTTAAAGGGAAGATATCCTAAGCACTACTGGCCGGATGATCCGCTTGAAGCTACCGCGACGAATCGGACCCGCCCCAAGCCATCATAATGCATCATAAGGCATCAGCCGGAAATGTCAGACGTTTGGCTACCGGGTTCATCGGGTAATGATAAGAAAATAACCTGATGAAGGAGGCAATGGCATGGAGAGAAAAGTAGCGGGCGTGTTTCGGTCAGAGCAGGAAGCGGCGCAGGCCATTGAACGGCTTCAGCGAAACGGGATTCCGAGCGATGCGATTTCGATCATTACGAAGGACCAACGGGACGCGGACCAATTAGCTGAGCAGACGGGCACGATGGCACCTGAAGGTGTGGCTGCAGGTGCGACAACCGGAGGAATTCTTGGCGGCACCGCCGGCTTGCTCGCTGGCCTTGGCGCCTTGGCGATCCCGGGCATCGGACCGATCCTCGCTGCAGGCCCCATTGCCGCAGTGTTAACCGGCGCGGCAGTAGGAGCCGGAACCGGGGGCCTGGTCGGCGGCTTTATCGGCCTTGGCATACCCGAGGAGGAGGCAAGGGAGTACGAGTCCTATGTTGAGGAGGGGCGTATTCTGGTGCTTGTTGATGCCGATCAAGAGAATACAGGCATTTACGATATCTTCCGTGATTCGGATGCGATGAATGCGGATCGATATGGACAGGCCGGTCCCGAGGTGGATGCTTCCTTACCCCCGCGCGGAACGAATCTATGAAGTGAACTGAAAGGATCTCTTGAAGTGAGTTAAAGGAACTGTCCCCTATGTGGATTATTCTGCTGGTGGACAGTTTTTTATGTTAATTAAGGGTTGAAGCTCATCTTAATTGGCTGTTGTTTGCGGATATTCGGGATATGCAAGGGAGGCTGCGAGCAGCGGGCATGCGATGGGCAGTCATCTGGAACTTATTGGATTGGCTTCGGACGTACCCGCTCCCTTAGAATAAATGAGGTCAGCAAAGAATTCGGATTCGGATTGGGGGGAGCAGCTATGGCTAGAGAACGAATACCCGAGGTTGAACGATTGCGGGGCATCGCCTTTTTGGCTGTCGTGCTTCAACACTCGATTGCCCATTATTCGATTGCACCCGGAATGACGGCTAATGACGGCATCTTGATGGCGATTCTGCTCATGGCCACCAAATTTGCAGTCCCTGTGTTTGTGTTTATTACGGGTTTAGTGCTATTTTACAACGATCGTGGACATCTTCATTATGGTCGCTTCATTAAAAAACGCTTTGGCGATATCTATATTCCATTTGCTGTGTGGACTGTCGTTACAATTTTGATGAATTCGGGATTTAACCCGTTTGTTTTGGAGGATTGGAAGCAACTGGGCTATGTTCTGATCACCGGGAAATCCAGCTCGCATTTTTGGTACATCATCATGCTGTTTCAGATGTATCTGCTGTATCCATTATTTCGTCCAGCCTTCCTTCGCGTGAAAGCACAGGAGAGCCGCCCCATCGGTCTCTTGCTTCTGCTCCTGTCGGGAGGGCTGTATTTATGGCTCATCAGCGGGATTAGCGAGATCGGCCAGTGGATGGGAAGCCTTCAGATTCCCGTTTGGAGCGAGCTGTTTACGACTTATGCGGACCGGAATGCGCTATACTACTTTTTTTACTTTACGCTTGGAGCCGCCGCCGGGTTGTATCAGCAGGAGTGGAAGGGATGGATTCGCCGATACCGGAAGCTGAACTGGCTCGTTTTTGCCTTTTTGTTCGGATGGATGCTCATCCAAGCGGTGTCTGAAATCCGGGGGGCACAAGGCGGTATTACCTTCTATTCGCTGTCTTTGCTTCGGTCGTCAATGGCGTTGTTTTTGATCAGCTCGATCATCGTCATGTATGATGCGGCTTGCTGGATCTGTAAATATGGCGGGGAGATGCTCAACAAGTCGCTGACCTCCATCGGCTTATACTCATACGGGGCGTACCTGATGCACCTGCTGACACTGCGTCTCAGCTACAGCGTGGATGAAAGCCTGCTGCTGCACGCGCCACCTTCTGTTCGAATCGCCGCTTCATGGATCATAAGTGCGGCGGCCGCATATGGGGCTACCTATGTGCTGTCGAAGCTGCCTTTTGGAAAATGGCTGGTCGGATTGTCGGGAAGAAAGGGACGCTCGCAGCCGCACCCCCCGGATATGCCGCGCCAGCTCAAGCCGAATGCTCAGACTGGGCAAGCCCCCGGCGTTTAGTTACGCATCCCGTGGTATATAGTTCCTCACACGTATAAAACGAGAAATAACTGCCTGGGGGGCAGCGCACCTGCGGGGCGCCACCTGCGCTGCCCCAACCCAACGTCGCTCACAAGTTCCTTTTAGGGACTTGTTTGCCGTTCCGTGGCGCCCACGGCGCCCACAAGTCCTTCTAAGGGACTTGTTTGCCGTTCCGCGGCGCCCAGGGCGCTCACAAGTCCCTTTTAGGGACTTGTTTGCCGTTTCGTGGCGCAAACGGCCCCTACAAGTGCCTTTTGGGGACTTGTTTGCCGTTTCGTGGCGCAAACGGCCCCTACAAGTGCCTTTTGGGGACTTGTTTGCCGTTTCGTGGCGCAAACGGCCCCTACAAGTCCCTTTTTTGGGACTTGTTTTGCCGTTCCGGCGCGCCCAGGGCGCTCACAAGTCCCTTTTAGGGACTTGTTTGCCGTTTCGTGGCGCCCACGGCTCCTACAAGTCCCTTTTGGGGACTTGTTTGCCGTTCCGGGGTGCCCACGGCGCCAACGCCCCTACGGTTCCCACAAGTCTCAAACCTGGCCTTGCTTACCTCGGCCAACGGCCCCCAGCGCACCAACCAACCAAGTACCGAACTACCTGCTTGCTCGACCAACCATTAATTAAGCAACCAAGCAAGATAATAAGCAACCGAGCAAGCAAATTGAAGACAAACCATGACCTATCCAGCTACCAAGTTAACATGCAAACAAGCAAGCAGACGATGTCTGTGACGCGAGAACCAACCTGGTCCGAACTACCGATCTAAATGCGAACAATAATAATTTCAACATATGAAAAATTCGCAATAGTGAGATGCACAAATTACATCCTCGCATCAGCCCTCCCCAATACCTACTCAACACGTTTCAATCCACCTTATTTTGGTTAAAAGAAGGGGATGCCTCCTATTGTGCAGACTGGGAAACTGTGGGTTATAATGGAAAATAAGAAAAACGTCTATCGAGGTACTCTCAATGTAGACAGACCGCGTTTAGCGGTGGTTTTTCTTGAGATATCAGGCAGCAGATCCTTCGAAGCTTATACTTTCTGATATCTTAACAAACGGGAAGAGAACCGGACAGTAAGGAGGCATTCGAATGGCTTTTATGATCGCGCAGCGTGCTTTTATCAAGGTTTATCTTATTACGATGGTTGAGCAGCAGCGGGGATACGGATATCAGATGCTGGAGGAGCTGCGCCAGCAATTTAAGGATCATGGCTATTCGCCGCCGCAGAGCGAAATCTACCGTGCACTGCATGAGCTTGTACAAGAAGGCGTGCTGTATCGCACGAAGCAGCTGAAGGGCAATGATCCGCGTGTCGATTTTCAAGAAATCGTGCTCTACCATTTCACCGACGAAGGAGTCGAGAAGGCCAAGCTGTATAAAAAGCAGGTCAAACAAGATCTGGATCGATGCCTGGGAATTCTTCATAAAGCGGTCAGCGATAATTTTGGATAGTCAATAGTCACGAACATCAACGATGATCCGAAGGAGGAATGGCCATATGAGCAGGAAATTGCGATTCGGAATTATGAGCACCGCTCGGATTGCACGAAATGCCATGATACCTGGCATCCTGAAATCGGAACGCTGTGAGGTGAAAGCGGTCGCAAGCCGCAATAAAGAGAAGGCGGCCGAGCTCGCCAAGCGCTATCATATTGATCGACATTACGGTTCCTACGACGAGCTTCTGCATGACCCCGATATTGACGCGGTTTACATTCCGCTGCCCAATCACCTTCATAAGATATGGAGCATTAAAGCTGCTGAGGCAGGAAAGCATGTGCTCTGCGAGAAGCCGGCTGCATTGACTGAAGCGGATGTCAGGGAAATGGCGGAGGTGGCCAAAGCCCATGATGTTCTGTTTGCTGAAGCGTTCATGTACCGCTATCACCCGAAGCATGCACGTGTACGCGAAATAATTGAGAGCGGTGAAATCGGTGAGCTTAGAGGCATCCACGGCTCATTTACTTTCAATAATGCGAGTGATAAAGGAAATGTCCGCTACAGCCAAGAAATGGGCGGAGGCTCGATTTACGATGTGGGGTGCTATCCGATTTCGGCTGCCCGAATGATCTATGGCCAGGAGCCTCGGGCCGTGACGGCCCACGCATTTTTCTCCGAAGAGCATGACGGCGTGGATATGATGGTGCATGGCATGATGGAGTTTGGAAGCGGGCTTGGGCTGACCTTCGAATGCGGGATGTGGACGTATTCCAGATGTTCGCTTGAGATCTCGGGAACCGAAGGAAGAATTGAGCTTCCTTGCGCATTCGGATGGGAACGCATGGAGCATATGTCCCAAATCTGCATTCATACCCCGAAGGGGAGCCGGGAAGAGAAGGTCGGCATATACAACCATTTTGCGCTGCAGGCGGATGCCATGGCTGCCGCGGTTATGGACGGTAGGCCATTGCCTTATGGACCTGACGATTCAATAAGGAACATCCGGGCGATTGAGGCCTGCCTTCGTTCCGCGCGAACGTCGTCGCGTATCGAAATCCCGCCGGTAGAGGACAAGCCATTCCATATATAATCAATAGATTTACATTCTTAAACCGCTGCATTGGCGGTTTATTTTTTTTGCCTATTGCATTCTTCTCCACAATCGATAAAATAAACTTAACGTTAAAAATATTTTAACGAATCCAAAATTTTTAACGTTGCCATTAAAGCGATTATTTTGCTTTTAAAAGGATTTTCTTGTGCTTTTAAAAAGATTTCTTGTGTTTTAAAAGGATTTTCTGGTGCCTTTAAAAGGAATTTCTTGTCCATGTTAAAGATTTTTACGGTGCCTGATTTAAAAGGGAAGTTATCAAATCGAAATCGAAGAGGAGAAAAAGTATGCAAAATGCCGCCGTGTTAGAAAAGAGAGGATTCAGCCAGCTTCTGAGCCATAGGCCGTATCTGTTGTATTTGACCGCCCAAGCGGTTACGCGATTTGGTGATTCGTTGGATTCCATCGCATACAGCTGGATGGTCTATATGCTGACAGGATCGGAGCTCTTAATGGGGTCGTTGTTTGCTTTTAATTTTGTGCCCGGGCTGCTGTTCAGTCTGTTTACCGGAACATTCGTCGATCGATGGGTGAAGAAGCGTGTACTCATCGTGATTTATCTGGGACGTGGTATCATGGTGTCCATTACAGCGGTTCTATTTGCCTTCGGACTCCTTGAAGTGTGGCATTTGTTCTTCATTACGTTTATCAACTCCACGCTGGAATGCTTTTCAAGACCCGCGGAAATGTCGATCGTGCCGAGACTGCTTCCTCATGATAAGCTGATGACCGGCAACTCCTTCTCCACATCGATCAGCCGCAGCGCCGAGTTAATCGGATTATCCGCAGCGGGGGCCCTCATCGCCCTGATCGGAATTTCGGGAACCATCTTGATCGATGCTTGTACTTTTATCTTCGCGGCGTTGATCATCGCATTCATGCCGAATCCGGAAGCCGCTGAGGCAGCAGCAGAGATAAGCGGAAGTCCTGCGGTTACTGAACCGGCGAAGAGGTCAGTGATCGGTGATATCCGGGAAGCGCTTGCCTTCGTCAAACAGCACGCTTTGCTTCTCATCACAACGGTGCTTGCAATGATCAACAATTTCTGTCTTGCACCCTTGAACGTGCTGCAGCCCGTGTACGTCAAAGAAACGCTGGGGGTAGGCGCAGGGGGAATGAGCGTATTGGGGAGTTCTCTTCTGATCGGGATGGTCTGCTGCGGCATCTGGATGGGACGCTACGGCAAGTCTTTCAAAAAGAGCACATTGATCATAGCAGGCTCCATTCTGCTTGGCCTTAGCTACTTCGCATTAGGCATCCCGGGCAATCTGCCGGCATTTCGGCTCGAAGCGGCTGCTGGATGTATGTTCCTGGCGGGCGTTGCCGTAACCATCTTAAATACTCCCATCTCGACTTACATCATGGAAGTGACGCCGAAAGCCCTCCTTGGGAGAGTCGGTGCGCTGATGTCGGTACTGTGTACGGCAGCCATTCCTGTCGGCAGCTTTATCACAGGGGTCATAGCGGAGCACCAACCGCCCCCAATCTTGTTTATGATTATGGGGATCGTCATGATGCTGCCCGTCATGTTTCTGCTCCGCAAGAAGAGCTTCCGTGCGATCTAGGTGACGATCTAAATGAATGACACGCTTTGTAATTTCGAGCTTCTAGGCCTATAATGAGAGGAACGAAATTTGCAAAGCTGAGGTGTTCGGTGTGGAGAGTAAGGATTTGACGACACTGGAAGAAATAAAAATATATTCGGATCCATATCGACTCCAAATTTTGAACGTACTTAACAAAATGGGCCGTCCGGCCACCGTTAAGGAAGTAGCGGACCGGATGGGGGATGTGCCCGCCAAAGTTCATTATCATATGAAAAAGCTGGAGAAAATCGAGCTGGTCAAGATTGTCTCGACCAAAGAGATTAATGGTATCATTGCAAAATACTACGAGCCATTTGCTGGTGCGATCCGGATCAAGCGCGGCAACGATACGGAAGAGCCGGTCATCAAGGAGCTGATCCGCTCCGAGACCAATAAGCTGCTGTCGGAGCTGTTCAATCAGAACAGGGAGCGGTTCTTTAAATACCTCAACAACGATGAAGAGTCAACTTCGATGCTGACGAATACGACGCTGTATATGACCGAAGATGAGGCCAGAAATCTGTTCAAGGAGCTGGATAAGCTGCTGGAGCCTTATAAAAATAAACGCAGCGAAGCGGATCAAGAATACGAGTTTTTTGCCACGAATATCCGTTCCATTGAGTAATATACCACAGCACAAAAGCTGGCACCTGTAGACCGTGCAGGTGTCAGCTTTGTCTTCTAATGCGGGAAAGATCGGCATAACCTAGTTCTTGTAATCGTCTTGTCCGGGTTTTACGGACATGGCCGGCGAAGTGGACGTGCCGTAATCGTTCACGGCGTCCCAAGCATCGGCGTCATCAAACCTGCCGCTCATACGCTGCCGGTTGATGCCTGCGCCTGATGGCGGAGCTGTCATGACATCCTCTTCAACCGGGCGGTCATCCGATAATGCCCGATTCGGTGCATGGTCGATGCAGTAGGCCGTGTAAGGCACTGCTTCCAGCCGTTGAAGCGGGATCTCTTGGCCGCATACGGTGCAATGCCCATACTCGCCGCGTTCCATACGAGCCAAGGCTGCATTGATTTGTTCCAGCTCCATGTGCTGCGATTCCTCGATGGCCAGATCGCGTCCGCGTTCGAACACTTCGGTTCCGGTGTCGGCCGGGTGATTGTCGGCGGCACTGAGCTCGCCGGTAGAATCCCGAAGGGATTCCCCGGATACGGAATCCGGATCGGAGAGCTGTTGCTCCAGACGCGCTTTGTCCTGAAGCATGCGCTGCTTCAATTGCTCATATTGTTGTTTCGTCTTGGCATTCATGATAGTCGCTCCTCTCGATCTGATGAAATGCTTCTTGTATGACAATACCCGAAATCGGGCCTGAACAATCATTTGGGATGATTCACGGCATGTCCATTCGTTTTTGGAACTTTCTCCAAAAAAGCCCCGGACAGTTTTAATCACGACGGCGAATATGATATAAAAAAAGATAGGGAGATACCGATTGCTTAAGTAGCCGTACCAATATTTGGAGGTAAATCACAATGGATGAACACATGAAACGCCGATTGGATAAACAGAAAAAGTTATTCCGGCAGCTTGGCATTCAACTGGACGC
This sequence comes from Paenibacillus lactis, assembly GCF_017873605.1. Taxonomy (GTDB): domain Bacteria; phylum Bacillota; class Bacilli; order Paenibacillales; family Paenibacillaceae; genus Paenibacillus_AQ; species Paenibacillus_AQ lactis. Next base: position 99,735 of record NZ_JAGGKI010000009.1, on the reverse strand, counting down.
TTTGTCTATCCATGAGAAAGAATTCTCAACCAAGCTGCGTGGATACGACCAGCAGGAGGTGGATACCTTCCTGGACGAAGTGATCAAGGATTACGAACGTTTTTATGCTACGATCTCGGATCTTATGGATAAATGGCAGGAGCAGCAAATTATTATTAGGGATTTGAAGGCGGGAGTAAAGCCCGAGCCCGAGCGGCCCTTGCTGGATCCTGTGGAACTGGAAGAGACGGTGGCCAGACTGGAGGCGGACTTACGCATCCTGAAGAAGCAAATCCGGCCGGAGCAACGCTTTTATATTGACTAAGGGCCACCCCCGGCGGTCAGCATCAGCTTGATCCTGCTGTGACGCCATGGTCTAGATTTTCCTTACATAATACGAATACTTTTCATGAAAAGAACCACAAACAGCCGATGAACGGCTATTTGTGGTTCTTCTTGTTGGATCTCGGGATGAAGAGTGCGGGGGGCGCCGGCGCTGATGAGGCTTGCGACTCCCGGACTTCAGGCGGGCTCATAAGCGGGACCGGTGATGGCAGCGGGTGTTCCTTGACGGGATGCTTCTCGGCGGACAACCCGTCGTGTGAAGACAAGCTCCATATCCTTGCCGCTTCCACCTGATGCGGGTTGCTCGTCCGGTAAACAAGCAGAAGAATGGTACCTGAAGCAAAGCCCGTAATCCAGTGAAGCCATCCGATCGGAGCGTGAGCCACTTGTCCGGACGTCAACAAATATGAACGCTCCTGCATTCTGTCCGGATCGTGGAGATGGTAGCTGATTTCTCCTTGAATCACGTAGCATAGCTCATCGGTATCCGGATGCCAGTGGGGAGGAAGGCCGCCGCCGCGATCCAGATGAATTTCGGACATGGCCATTCCCCGCAGCAGCGGAAGCTGCGCCGAAGATACGTCCGCACGCCCCCTTCCCGAAGGGCTTTCGGCAATACGTCTCGGATGGTAAACATGCCTGGTTGGAATCATGTCGCTTTCAGGCGAATGATGGTTGGTCACACGAATAAGCCTCCTTATGCGCAACAGCCGAAAGAGCGGCTGGAACACGGCCAGCATGGTTTACAGTGGCTGCGAACGATCTAAATCTGACTGCCTACGACTAAAGTAACATTGCCGTTTTCCAAGCAGGTTTTGCCTTGTAAACCATTTTCATAACAATTACTATGATGATAGGGACAGACTTATTCTGATGAAGATGGGGGAGATTGGCTGTTTGTCGAACAACCTGAAAATCAACATACGCATCAAGATCGTTTTAGGATACTTGCTGATCTTACTGTGTCTGGGAGCCTTTTTATGGATCGTCTCGGATCGCATCTCCTCCTTGCAGCAAGAAGCGGATTTTATCGAGCAGCATGACATCGAGGTCCACAATCTAACGCATGAGATCGAGAAGAATATGCTGGAGATGGAAACCGGCCAGCGGGGGTATGTCATTACAGGGGACGAGGATTATCTCGAACCGTTCAATAATGCGTTAACCGCATGGCAGATCAACTACAATAAGCTGTACCAGCTAATTAGCGACAATGCCGAGCAGGCGAATCATCTCGAGAATATCAAGGAAAACATCAAGGAATGGATACAAGTAGCAGGCCAACCGGCCGTTCAATTGAAGCAGCTTGGGCACGATGAGGAAGCCCTCCACTTCTTCATCAATGATCCCGGACAGCAAGCGATGGATTCGATCCATGACATGTTCTTATCCTTCCGTAAAACGGAGCGTGAGCTGACCGCCGCCCGCATCGATGACATGAGACATAGCAATACCAATCTGCTGTATACGATGTATGCATTATGGGCAGGGGCTGCTTTCATTACGATCGGGGCCGCCTGGTTCGTCTCCAAGAGCATTGTAAGGCCAATTTTGCAGGTGACGCATATGATTTCGGATATCGTCAAGGGAGGCAGTCTCGCGCAGCGAGTTCAAGTTCATTCCCATGATGAGGTTCGCAAGCTGGCGGATACGACCAATGAGCTGCTGGCGTTGGTCAGCAGGCAAAATTGGGCGAAGGACCATGTCAACGTCATGTCCACACTGCTGCAATCTGCGGATAAGGTGGAGACGGCCTCCCGTTTTTATATTCATAAGCTGGCTTCTATTCTAAATCTGCCGTATGGTGCGGTATTTATCGTTCGCAAAGGTCCGGAGCTGGTCAAGGCAGCCGCATTCGCTGATCCTGACGGTGAACCGTGGGATAAGGTGCGAGACCGCTTCCTCCCTGGCGAAGGCTTGGTAGGGCAGTGCATGCTGGAGAAGCGGATGATCATCCTCGATGATATTCCTCCAAACTATGTGCGGATCGAATCCGGGCTTGGCGATGCGGAGCCCTCCACGCTGCTCCTGGCTCCCGTTCTCTTCGAGGATAAGGTGCTCGGCGTGATTGAGCTGGCCATGTTCCGGCCGCTTGATGCGCTGGAGATGCAGCTGCTGGAGCAGTTAACCCATCAGCTGGGCATCTCGCTGAACTCGATTCGCAGCAAAATGGAAATCCAGCAGCTGTACCATGAATCGCAGACATTGAATGAGGAGCTGCAGAGCCAGACCGAAGAGCTGCAGACCCAAACGGAAGAACTGCAAACCCATACGGTTGAAATGCAGCTGCTAAACGAGAAGCTCGCAACCCAGAAGGAAGCGGCGCTCATTGCCGCGCAAGAGCTGGAGAATTACGCCAAGGAGCTCGAGCAGAGCTCGAAATATAAATCGCAATTTTTGGCGAATATGTCGCATGAGCTTCGAACACCGCTGAACAGCATGCTCATCCTCTCGCAGATTTTATCCGAGAACAAAAACGGAAACTTAACGGAAGAAGAGCAGCACTATGCTTCAGTCATTCATAACTCAGGCAGTGAATTATTGAACTTGATCAATGATATCCTCGATCTATCTAAGGTTGAGGCAGGCAAGATGCAGATTGATATGGATTTGGTCAATCTCACGGAGCTTCCAGAGCAAATGAGGGGATATTTCGCCAAAAGCGCGGAGTCGAAAAATTTGGACTTCGTGATCGAAATGGACGACGACTTACCGGATATCATCTACAGCGACGGGCTGAGACTGCATCAAATTCTTCGTAATCTGTTGTCCAATGCAATCAAGTTTACCGAGAGCGGCCGTGTACGACTGCACGTGTCGAAGATGAACTCCATCGTGACTTCCGATTTCATGATCACCGGAGAAGCGATTGCCTTCTCGGTGGAGGATACGGGAATCGGTATTGCCTCGAATCAGCTTCATTCGATCTTTGAGGCGTTTCACCAAGGGGAAGAGATGACGGCGCGCAAATTCGGAGGGACGGGTCTCGGACTCTCGATTTCCCTTCACCTGGCCAAGCTGCTGGGCGGTTATATCACCGTCGAGAGCGAGGAGGGCAAGGGGAGCACATTTATTTTATACCTTCCGCTCGTAACGGATTCCGAGACGGTCGAAAGCCTCTTTATTATGCCTGAGGCTGCTGCAGCCCGGAGTGAGGAGATTCTGCAGGACTATCAGACGACCGGAGTTAAGGAGCCGGAATGTCTAAAGGAACTAGAGCACAAAACCGTGCTGATCGTGGATGACGATATCCGCAATGTGTACGGATTGACCAATGCGCTTGAGAATCTTCACATGACCGTATACACGGCTCAGAACGGATATGAATGTCTGGAGCTTCTGGAAAAGCATCCGGAGATCGATTTCGTTCTGCTCGATATCGTCATGCCGGAGATGGACGGAGTGGAGGCATTGAAACGAATTCGAAGCAATCCCGATTGGGCGGACCTGCCGATCATTATTATGACCGCAAGGGCGATGGACCGGGATCAGTATCTGGGATACGGGGCGAACGGTTATATTATGAAGCCGGTACGTATGGAGAAGGTCGTTGCCGCAATCAAAGAATTAACCGGGGACCAAGGAGCCTGAAGGCGCCGGGCTCTAATCGTGTCCGGGGCCTTCAGAAAACATGTGCGTTCTTGTCGCATGTTGACGAATGCATTGCGCTTGATTTATGATGGAGTCATAACTAGACGGTAGACGGCGTGTTACCTTAACAGGGCATGAGCCAAGAAGAGACATCCTTCGGGGACGTCTTTTCTTGGCTTATTTAATATGCTGCCCATGCATCCTTTCGAGGCTCTTTTGTTAAACTTTAAGGAAAGGGGGAAGTCTATGAGCGGGCTCGAATCGTTTACGGTTATTCGCGTCATCGGTAACAATGTCGTCATGGCAACCGGCGGCAAGAAAGAATCCGAATATGTGATCCTTGGCAAAGGAATCGGTTTCGGGATCAAAGCTGGAGCGGAAATTTCTGCAAGCGATTCCCGGATCGAGAAGCTTTTTAAGCTGGAAGACCGCGAGCAATGGAGCCAGGCCCATCATTTGCTCGAGGAATTTGATCCGTTGGTGATGGACATTACCGATCAGATTCTGAATATGATTGTGCAGGAATTCCCGGGTACTTTAAACGACAAGGTCTACTTGGCTTTGCCAAGCCATATCCAATTTACCGTCTATCGGATCCGAAAAGGGATGGATATCATCAACCCTTTCCTCGAAGAGACCCGAATCAGCTTCCCTAAGGAATACGAAATTGCTGTCAAAGCGGCAGAGCTTATCGGACAGGCCTTTCATATCACCGTACCGGAGGATGAGATTGGTTTCTTGACCTATCACGTTTATTCGGCGGTCAGCCATGTGCCTGTAGGCCATCTCGTGAAGGCTTCCAATGTGGTGGGTGCACTTGTGAAGCAAATCGAGACAAAGCGACGGATCCGATTCGACCGGGGAAGCATGGATTACGTGCGGCTGCTTATGCACCTTCGCTTTTCGGTCGACCGTATATTGAATCAGGATGTAAATGTCGATAACCCGTTTGCGGAGCAGATCCGCGCAAAATTTGCGGATGAATATGAATTGGCCAAAGAGCTTGCTGCCATGATGGAGCGGGAGCTTGGCAAGGAAGTGCCGGAAGCGGAGGTCTGCTTTTTGGCCATGCATCTTTATCGCCTGTTTACGGGCCGATTGCAGCAGAAGAATCAACTCAAGGAGGAATCATAATGTTTGGTTGGAAGAAGAAGAAGACCGCTACTGCTATTCAGGTGAAAGCTCCATTATCCGGAAAGGCCGTTCCGTTGTCGGAGGTGCCGGATGAGGCGTTTGCAGCTGGACATATGGGTAAGGGCATTGCAATCGAGCCATCGGAGGGGCGTTTGATCGCTCCATTTGACGGAACGGTGGCGCATGTCATTAAAACGAAGCATGCGGTAATGCTGGAAGATCCAGCAACCGGCTTGCAGTATCTCTTTCATATCGGCATTAACACCGTCGGTTTGAAGGGAGAGGGCTATACCAGCCATGTGAATGTCGGGGATTCGGTGAAAGCCGGCCAAACGCTGATTGAATTCGATATCGAGGCCATCAAGGCGGCGGGTTATCCAACCGTGACTCCGATCATTGTTACGAATGCTGATGAATTGTCGGCTTCCGTGGAAGGACATACAGGAAATGTGACTGCAGGCACGGATCCCGTACTCAGCATCACCCTTAATTCCTAAAAAGAATATTTTTGTTATTGACAATATGGGAAGCCTGAATTAAGATTACAACATCAAATGAATACGTTTTAAGGCGTGTTACCATGGACATGGGCATGAGCCAAGAAGATGTGGACGATATTGTATATTCGTCAATCTTCTTGGCTTTTTTTGTCGGAATTGAATTTCATGCTGCCTTAAAATGATGAATACATGAGGCTTGCGAGGAGGAGGATTTACCCGAAGTTTTTTCTTTCCAGGATGGAAGGGGAAAAATAATTGTTCATTCGACGCATTATGTAAACGTTTTCAGAACAATGCTAAATTATTGAAGTTGAAAGGATGATTGACATGCTGGCTAAATTGCAAAAGCTGGGTAAGTCTCTTATGCTGCCGGTGGCCACATTGCCTGCAGCAGGGATTTTGCAGGGGCTTGGATTGATCGACTATCAAAAGGATATACCTTTGGGAGCTCTCGGAGCTTTTCTGAATCAATATGTAACTCCGTTCATGACTTCCGGGGCCCTTGCGATTTTGGATAATCTGCCGATTATCTTTGCGATCGGGGTTGCGATCGGATTCGCCGGGGACGCTGTTGCGGCTCTTTCCGCCCTTATCGGGTACATGGTGCTAACGAGAGTGCTGGAAAAAGTTCCGCTGCAAATGCCGTTTATACCGGATGACGTGAAGCTGAATATGGGCGTGCTTGGCGGATTCTTTGTCGGTCTGTGGTCTGCCTACCTGTATGGCAAATTCCACAAGATTAAAATGCCGGACTGGCTAGGCTTCTTTGCAGGTAAACGCTTTGTTCCGATTATCACGGCAGCCTCCACGATGGTGCTTGCGGTGCTGATCGGCATGATTTGGAGCCCAATCCAGGATGCCATTTCCGCCTTCGGCAACTGGGTTGTCGGTCTTGAAGGCATTGGATCGTTCATTTTCGGTACAGCCAACCGCTTGCTGATCCCTCTGGGTCTGCACCACGTATTAAACTCCATCGCCTGGTTCCAGATTGGGGATTACACCAATGCCGCGGGCGAAGTCGTTCACGGCGACCTGTGGCGTTTCTTTGCGGGAGATCCGACGGCCGGGATGTTCATGTCCGGTTTCTTCCCGATCATGATGTTTGCGATGCCTGCTGCGGCACTGGCCTTTATTCATACAGCCAAGCCGTCCAAACGCAAGCTCGTCGGCTCGATCTTTATCGGTTCGGCAGTAGCATCGTTCCTGACGGGGATCACCGAACCGCTTGAATTTGCGTTCATGTTCGTTGCTCCGGTATTATATGTGGTGCATGCGATTTTGACAGGTCTTTCCGGATTGATCATGTACGTCCTTGATGTCCATCTGGGCTTCTCATTCTCGGCGGGCTTGATCGACTACCTGGTGAATCTGAAGCTGTCTACCAACGCATGGCTGCTCCTGCCGGTAGGCTTGGCTTTCGGCGTGGTATACTATCTGCTGTTCAGAATCCTGATCGTCAAGCTGAACTTGAAAACGCCTGGACGCGAGGATGATGGCGAGGAGACCGAAAGCGCTGAAGGCGCAGGAGGTGCGGTTGCCGGTAATGACAGCCAGGCTGCCAAGGTGCTGGCTAACATCGGCGGCGAGGACAATATCGTTAGCGTCGATGCTTGCATCACCCGGCTTCGTCTTGTGGTTAAAGACGACAAGGCCGTGAACGACTCCGCTTTGAAAACGCTCGGCGCAGCCGGAGTCATGCGACTCGGCCAAGGTGCGGTTCAGGTTGTGTTCGGACCGAAATCGGAACAACTGAAGGATGAGATCAAAAACATGACAGGGAAGTAACTTGATGAATGAAGCACCAAAGAAGCGGGGGGAGTTAACCCGCTTCTTTTTATATATTCAAAGCTCCACGGTATTCACTTCTCTGCGCTCCCACCAAGAGAGAAGACTTTCATTAACATCAATCTTACGTAAACATCAATCTTATGTAGGGATGCCCGATTCATTTCCCGCTTGTCCTCCAAAAGCTCATCTCGGATGTGCTAACCCCATCGATGTTAAAACTCACAAATGCTTAAGATTGCCCCGATTTTCGACCACGGTCGTTATGCGCAGCTTGAAATCCAGGTTGGGATAGTATCCTGATCTCCAATCCTGAAGCTGTTCCCGAGTCAAGTGCTTTCTGAAGTATTGTCCCAAGGCCAATATATCGGCTTGTTCTTTTTGCGTTTTCCGAAACATCTTATTCAGCCTGAGGGTGAGGAGCTCTTCGAGTTTTTCTTTGATCTGCGTTTCTGTCGGATGTCCCCTGGAGTCCAGAATGGTAACCTTCAGCCTGAGATGGCTTCGAAGGTAAGGCTTGCCATCCTGAAGCCAGCTATGATGGGATAGCCGGTTGCTGGTGATTTGAACGGTGGCGCTATCCATGACCTCGATTTTGCCGAATGCGCTTTTTCCATAAAAGGCGTTGGCCACAAGCGTTTCATCGGTTCCGATTTGGCCTGTCATCCGTCCATTTTTGATGATGGCAGCGCCCAGGCATTCGATGCTTGTGGATTGGCCGGAACGAATGATCGGGACGATCACATCATGCGTATAGGAATGAATGCTTCGAAACATTTGCCATACGCGCGTGTCGGCCAATTGGGGGTTCCAGCCGGCATTTTTCTCGAAATAATCATAGATGATACTGCCGTTTTGCTCCGATTTCGCTTCCATGTCTGAGAAGAATTGATCCAGGGGTTGATCGCTGATGGCTAACAGCGTTTTGGAGGAGATATCCCTGGAGCGGTTAAAGGCGGATATAATATCCTCCATCCCTCTGCGGGCAACGTTTTTATCTGCAATAACGATCTTCAAATGCAGAAGATCCACCTGGGTCTCCATATTCATGCTTATATCATCGATGATGTCATTGATCGTGTCGCCGGTTTCCGAAACGATGTTGACCGAGCTCGTTTCATTCGTTGCCGGAATGTCCAGGAACACCTTATATTGATTCTCTTCAGTTAACGAAATGCCCATGATGACCGGAAGCGACCGATGGTTGATGTCCTTGGTATCCCAGCAGCCGGCAAGCAGGGGGACCGCTCCTACCAGTAATAGAATGAGCTTGATCGCCGTGCGGGGCTTAGCCGGGTTGTCCATATGCGAGTTGTTTATATCCGACTTATTCATATTAAGTAACCTCCGTTGTGCGGCTTGCTTTATGCTTGTGCCGCCATCCGATGATGAACGTGATCAGTGGAACGATCAGAAAAATATACATCCTGAGAGGTATGATCCACCCTTGCAGCTTCTTCAGGAAATCCCAGTTGGGAATAGCCATGGAAATGGCAAACAATCCGGCAGTCAGTACAATCAACAGGTAGAGATTCGGGATAACCGGAATTGCACGCTTCGTAAGCGTCAAGAGAATCCATAGCGTGACTCCCAAGTACAGCATGGCAAACGCCATCAGGCTCAACAGGAAAAAAATCGTGATCCGATCGAACAAGAGCCATGTAATATTCACGGTGTCGATGGTCATGAGCATGGGGAACTCGTACAATTCGGCGGTTGCTTGCCCAAAGGTCAGGAGCGGCAAATATACCGATAACAGGAACATGGGAAGCAGGAGGAGGCAGCCCAGCATCATTTTTTTTAGACTGATATGTATGGACGGAGGTAACAGCCCCAGAAAAAAGAAGCCGCCTGCATACACGAATAAACTGACCAGAAAATCGGGCTTGATTAAGAAATGGAAGGTCTGCTCGCGATCTATGATCGGCAGCAAATAATACCAGTCCACATTTTGAAAGCTGAGGCAGAGAACAAACAAAATGGGGAACGAAAACAGGATAACCAAGAGGACCCCGGTGCGTGCCATGCTGGCCATTCCTTGCCAGGCCATAAGAAAAGCAATGCCGATCAATAGCAGCTGGATCGCCCATAACGGCGTGCTCGATAAAAAGACCAAGGTCAGCATCTCCGAATACGCTCTCAGCGTTATGATGATCGCTATGCCAAAATAAAAGAAGACGGGAATCAACAACAGCCAAGTGAAAAAGGTTCCGGTGCTGCGGAACATATCCACGACGTTCTTCTGGGCAGTCCAGGTGAGCCCCTTCAGATAAACGTAAAGTGCAGCGGTATGGAGCGCATAGCTTATCCCTATTCCGATCCAGTGTCCCATGTCCATGGCTGTAAACAGATCGGACGGATAGAGAAAAAAGATAAGCCCCATATGACAAACGACGTATAAAATGGTTGCCTGATAACCGCTCTTATCCATTTCGCTCATCCTTCTTATTGAATGCAGGGAACGATAAGTAAGGAATGCCCATGCTTGTTTGTTGACCTAAGTAAGCACATACGACAACGATCCCGGCGAGAAGACCCAGCATGCCGTAGATGGCGGATAGGATAATCAGCACATATTTGAACACGCGTAAAGTCACCGAGTTCTGAAATCCGACAACCGTAGAGAAGCAATGGTTGTGCCTGCCAGAACGATAATCAGCAGATTGCTGACAAGTTTGGCGGATACGGCGGCCTGGCCCAAGATAATACCGCCAACCATCGTAATGGTGGGGCCGACGCTTTTGGGAAGACGCACACTCGCTTCCAGAATGAGCTCGAGAACAATGAGAAGCAAGAGTGTCTCGACAAAGGCAGGATAAGGGACATCCTGTCTGCTGTTTGCAATCGATAAGGCCAGCTGAAGTCTTAGAACCTCGGGATTGACGGATACCAGGGCAACATATAATCCGGGAATGATCGTAGCGATCAAGGCGCCAACGATTCTTAAGAACCGGATCAGGTACATGAAGGGGAGGGCGTAATTATAATCATCCTTCAAACAGAACATATCCATAATGAGACTAGGCAAAATAATCGCGAAAGGATAACGGTCTATCATGAGTACGATTTTGCCCTGTTGAAGGGAATGGGCCGCATTTTGCGGCATTTCCGTCATGTTGAAGTTGGGGACGAACGACCATGGGTTCACGCCCAGAATGTTCCCGAGCTGCTGAATATGATCAACCTCCTGGTCCCGTCCCGCCTTGATTTTCGCTTGAACGGAATGCAGTAACCGGGGGGCGACCCGATTCTCATGATAAATTAACAATAATGACTTAGGGCAATTCTTCCCGACTTTATAGGTCTCCACTTGCATGGAGCCTCCGGAGCAATGCTTTCGCAAAATGCCGATGTTCGTATTGATATCCTCCTGAAAAGCGCTGCTTGCTCCGTAAAGCGTATTTTCGGTCTCGGGTGAAGTAACGGAACGGGTGACATTTTTGGATATCGGAAGGACGGCGCTGCAAGTCCCGGACTTGGGTTCGAATAGGATCAGATTGCCCTTTATGATTTCAGGTACAATCGCTTCCAGCTTAGGCTCAATAAGCTTGCCCAATATTTTCAGAAGAGCAGCGGGCTGGAGTGAAGCATGGACCAGGTTTGAGGTTTGGGTTTGAAGGGACGCGATGCTCTGGGGCAGATCAACCAAAGAATCCAGACCGATGATCTGAACTTCATATTGCAGCAATCGAATTTCAACATGGAAATAATCGGCGTTTTCTTTAAAATAGGCAGCCAGGCTTTCTTTAAGTTCCATACCGAGATCACTCCCCCCGTCAAAACGATTAATAGATATCATTTCCATTGCAGCCACCAGTTTATGCATAATCCGCGTGTTGATGCACTCTACAGTCTTGGGGTAAGAAGCTGAGGCTGATCCCGAAAGCGAGGGAAAGCGCGAGAAATTCAAGCGAAGAGCCGATATGAAATGCGAGAAACCCTGTGCTTGTAAAAAGTGCAGGGTTTCTATAGCGGTTAAAAGCTACAAGATTTAAATTTTTGCTTCTATAATATATATCCGTTTTACCGGTTTATATTTTTGCGCTGACCCCAATAGCGAAGGCTTACTTGAACGTCAATCTCACGCAGCGATGCCTGATGCATTTCCCGCTTCTCTTTCCTCAGCTCGTCCCATAGCTTGGGATCGGCTCGGCGAAGCTGAAGGCCTAATTGATAGGGGTCGGCATGAATGGCTGCGGTTTTCAGGAAGGTATTCCGAATCTCCTCGCGGAGCGAAGCCTCAGTTAGCTTCTTCATTTCGCCAATGCGAGTCTTCTGATAAATATTTTGGACCATTCCATCAACGTTCAATTTGATCCGGTAATAGACCTCCTCTCCTTCGCGTATGATCTCAATGGCGGATTTCGGATTCTCCAGGTAGATGCTGCCAGCCGCTTTGATTCCGGAAAATACGACCAGGGAAGCGCGTGTCTCGGGCGTGGAGAGCCAGCGGATACCGGCGAGATCGGAACGTTGCATCCATCCCTTCAGGGTCTGATGCTGTATCAAAAATGCGCCGTTAACTTCAAGCAGCGGATGCTGCTTTAAATTTTCCGTCCAGTTTGCCGTGGTAATCTGGAGGGAAGGAAGAACGACGGTAGCCGCATCTTCACGATAGAGACGGATAAAGTTCACGAATTGGATCGGGCGGATGAACGAGAATTGCCGATAGCTCTCCTGCGGCTCATGGAGCAGCGAATGCAGCGGAGACAATTGGAAAAAAGGCGACACGGTAAACAGATCCTCCATCGAGTCCTTGGTTCCGTAGATCCATTTGGTATAGCGGATCTCTTGCGACCGGTTCGTCATATCGAATACTTGGGACAACCGTTCGGGCACCAGTACAGACTCGCCAAGCACCAACGCCGTCACATGCCCCCAAGAAATCCGCTGCTGGTTTGCCGTGTAAAGATCGATCAGCGCATCCGAGAGCGTGCTTCCGGTTCCCCTGCCGACCCAAATCGGTGCCGTTTCGGTCTGTTTTGTTCCTTCCTGTCTGGCAATCGTCGCAAAATCAAGCATCTGAACATAGATGATATACTGATCTTCCTTGTAATCGATTCCGAGCGCGGTAATATAATTGATGTCCTGGACCTCTTTGTTGTCCCAGCAGCCGGCAAGCAGCACGGACATGATGATGAAGAGGCAGAGAAGCTTCTTCATATCGCCCCGCCTTTCTTCCGTTTATCAGGGAGTCTCATCAGGTTTCGCACGACCTTGGACAAAGAGAACGGGGAGAAGGGAGCCAGAAAAGGCTGTCCGAACGGGCGATGGTGAGCCATATATTGGACGATAAAGAATACCGATACGAAGAAGCCGAATAGGCCGAGAATGGCAGATAAACCAAGGATGAAGTACCGCATAATCGTCTGTGTGACGACGAAATCCTCGTTGGTATGGGTTGAGCCGGCCACAAAGGACAGCGCACCGATCACCGTCATGGTCGGGGAGAAGAATCCGCCCCGTATCGCTGCGTCCCCGATAATGATGCCGGAAACGACCGTAATCGTTGAAGCGATCGGAGAAGGCATCCGTATGCCGGCTTCCCGAAGCAGCGTCAGCAGAAACAGAATGATCAGCATTTCGAATCCGGTTGGAATCGGAAGGCCGAGCCGGGTATTGGCGATCGTAGCTAGGAGCGGGAACGGGATCTGGTCTTGATGAAAGGACACAACCGTGATATAGAATCCCGGCAGCATGATGGAAATCAGAAAACCCAGCAGCCGTAGCAGTCTCCATGGAAAGACGTAGTAGTATGGCATTTGGGGATCCTCGGTCGCGAATAGAAGCTGCATGAGGCTGGCCGGCGCGACCAGAACGACCGGACTTCCCTGTATGATGATGATCAACCTGCCGCGCGTCAAGGAATCATAGGCCCGATCCGGCCGGCCGGTATAATCGAACATCGGCAGCACGCTGTACCGGTACGGAGATATATGCTCAGCCAGCTCTGCGATGCCGGTAGGCGATTCCCCATTGAACGATTGAAGCTTCTTGGTAACTTCATCCACCGTCTCAGGGATGACTTTATCTTTGAGATACATGATTCCAATAGAGGTTTTACTCCGGTCACCCAGCTCAAACACGGTAAAGACGAGATCTGTCGTTTTCATGCGCTTGCGTATGAGGGCTACATTGGTGTCCAATTCCTCGACGAATCCGTCCTTTGGGCCTTTGATCGAGGTTTCGGAGGAGCTTTCCTCCGGGGATCTTGAAATATTATTCGCCGCGCTAAATGAATACAGCTTATCGCTGCTCGGGAAATACAGCGCTACATCCCCTGAAAAAATATGATCTACAAGTGCATCCTCATCCGTTACTTGTTCCAGGCTAAGCTGCATTTTCAGCTCGGAGGGATCGAAGGCTTTGTTCTGATCGCTGCAAGCTTTCCATTTATCGTTGATGACGGGCAGAATGATTTTGGAGATCAACGCCGTGTCGCTCATATAGACGTTATAGATCAATATGGCCCAAGGCTGCTTGGCATCGTCGATACCAGGGAACGTTGAAATAAGGATATCGTCGCAATCGGCAAATCGTTCTTGTAGACTTTCCAAGGTTATCATGAAGAATTCTCTCCTTTCGCTGAGCTGTGATGCGGTTGTCTTCGAATCAGGAGGAACATGAGTACGCTCAGTACGGTGAGGTAGATGCTGGAGATCGGCAAGAAATAGTCGGCCATGACATAGTACATCTTCAGATTACTGATGGGCGATGCGCAGAGAATGATCATTAGCAAGGAGACTGCCAGTATACCGACGCTTCGCTTCGAAGGCGGCAGCAGCGTCTCGCACAGCAAATAAATCGATAGCGAGATGGAAATATAGGCTCCGCTCAGCCACTGGAAGATGGACAGAAAGTCGACATGCTCAACGAATTTGCCGAGCTTTACGAGGCGCCACTGCTCATAGGCCGGATAACGCTGCAGTTTCATCTCTTCAGGTCCGAATTCCGCAATGCCGCCTATCGTGGGACCGAATGTCAAGAACACTAGTACGGCGTGAATCGCAAGCACCGTCAGGAAACGAGGCTTTTTCTGAAGATACGGCCGAAGAAACAGGATCAATATAAACTGCGACAGCCCCCCGAACATGACCGGCAGACCCTTGAGGACCGGGGTGAAGCCATGCTCAAGTACCGGCATCAGATAGTGGTAGTTCTTCACTTTAAAATTTGCAACGGATACAAATATGCCAAGAAGTACGACGATGGGCAGCAGAATTCCCGCAGAGATGCCGACTGTCCGTAATCCTTGTCGCGCGGTTACCAGACATAGCAAGACCAGAATCAGGGACGTGGCGATGACGGGAGTCTGCAGCAAATAGGTGGATTTCGTCCAGTCGATCACTTCCTTGAGCGTGTAAAAGGCAAACGAGATGAAGTACAAAGCCGACATGCCCATGATAACCATTCGTGCACCCTTGCCGCTGCTCTCATCGATCGCCTGCCGGATGGTGCGGTCTCCAAGCTTACGGATAATGCCGTAAATCAGAAGCACCCATGGAAGAAACAAAACGGCGGAAACAAGAATCGTGATCCAGGCGTCCCGCCCCGATGTTTCAATGAGCACCGGAATGATCATGACGTGGTTCGTCAAGCCGGCTGTTAGCATCATCATCATAAATGCCTGATTCGTTGGAATTCCGCTTCCCCCTGACATGCTCATCCTCCTTACCGGCTTTTATACGGCTTAGAGTTCTCGGGAAATACCCAAAATATGCGATCTCATCCAATCATGGAGGGGGAAAAACGTCAATAGGCTGACCCTCTTGGAAGCCATAAATAGGGCGAGCGCCCGGTACATAAAGCCATTCGCAACCCTGCATAATAAGGTAAGCTTTTGTAGGACTACAAGATTGGGGGATGCTTGTGTGAGCAGAGGAAGGAAGTCAAGAAACAGAAAAGGCACGTTGAAATGGTGGCAGCTATCCCTCTTAGGCGTAGCATCGACTATCGGGACAGGTTATTTCCTTGGATCGGCGCTTGGTATCCGGGTTGGCGGGCCGGCGTTTCTCATCTCGATCGTGATAGCCGCCTGCGCCACGTATCTCGTATTCGATATGCTGGCACGAATGACGGCGGATGACCCGCAGCCGGGCTCCTTCAGAACATACGCAAAGCAGGCTTACGGCAGATGGGCGGGATTCTCGACCGGATGGATGTACTGGTGCGCGGAGGTGCTGATTATGGGGAGTCAGATGACGGCGCTATCCATCTTCTCGCGCTTCTGGTTTCCGGACATCCCGATGTGGATATTCGCTTGCGGCTATGCAGTACTCGGGTTGTTTGTCATATGGATCGGCAACAAGGGCTTTGACAGGCTGGAGAATGTGCTGGCCGTTCTGAAAATTGCGGCGATTGTCATGTTCCTGGCAATTGCCGCTGCGGCATGCTTCGGATGGCTTCGCGGAGGGGCAAGGCCGCAGCTTCCGGCGAGCTGGGGAGATTTTTTCGCAGCAGGGGGAAGGGGGCTGTGGGCATCCCTGATCTTTGCTTTTTACGCATTTGGGGGAATCGAAGTGATGGGGGTGATGGCCGTACGGTTAAAGAACCCGAAGGAGGCGCCGAAGTCAGGAAAGATCATGATTTTGCTGCTGTCCATCGTTTATATTATATCGATAGGGCTAGCCGTCATGATGGTGGCATGGAACCGTTTCTCTCCGGCCAAAAGCCCGTTTGTTGTAGCATTAGGGTCGTATAATCTTCCTTTCGTCCCGCATGTCTTTAATGCGGTCCTGATTATTGCAGGATTTTCGACGATGGTGGCATCGCTCTATGCCGTAACCACCATGTTGGTCACGTTATCGGAGGACCAAGACGCTCCGAAGGTATTTGCCAAAAAGAAAACCAGGCGAAAAACACCTGTGTTCGCGCTGGCGCTAACCGCAGCCGGGCTTGCCGTGTCGATCATACTGTCGCTCCTGATACCGGGCAAAATATATGAATATCTTACGACTGCCGCCGGCTTAATGCTGCTGTACAACTGGTTCTTCATTCTGGTTACGGCCGGGAAAATCATCCGGCTTACCGTATGGGGGCATATCAAACGCTTCGCCGGCATGCTGATGATCGCCGCAGGGGTAAGCGGCACCGCATTTCATCCGACGAGCCGCCCGGGGCTGTGGATCAGCTTCGGCTTTATTGTCATGATCGGCATCGTCGTATTGTTCATGCAGAGGGTTTGGAAGAAATCCGCCCAAGAATCCAAGAAGGCGGGCAAGCCCAAGCTGCGTCCGAAGCCTGCCCGTTAGAACAGCACGGGATACAGCAGCGACACCGCACGAATCCCGAAATACAAACCGAATACAACCAATGAGAGGCCAGAGAGCACGGAAATTACCGATATTGCTCTTTGGCTTAAATATTTTCGGAACATGCTGCTCACCATGGCCATGAAGAAATCCCACAAGACGACTCCTGAAATGACGGCAATACTGTAGACGAACAGCTGGCCTGTACCATTATCGGCCGCCGTCTTTGCCAGAATGGAGCCGTAGATCCCGAGCCAGAACAGAATGGTCATCGGATTGGAGACGGACATCAGGAAGCCGGAGACCAGCGTTTTCATAACCGATTCTCCGCCGCTCGTTGAACTGATTGTTACCTTCCTTGCATTGATGATGCTTTCTACGCCTGTATAGATGAGCACGAATGCACCGAACAGCCACAGGAATGTCTGCATGAAGGGGGTGCTCAGGAAATGAACGACGCCCAAATAGACGAGAATCATGTACAGGATATCCGCCAGCACGGCACCGATTCCAAACATCCAGGCATGCCAGAACCCTTTTTTGATCCCTTGGTCGAGCTGGGCTGCATTAATAGGACCAAGCGGCGCAGAGAGCGAGAGTCCCAATAGGATATAGCTGAATATCATGCTCATGACAACGATTTCCTCCCCTATTACGGTACCTGAATTTTCATATGGCTTGTACAGAAGATGGCTCGTACCATTCTATTCACGGGAATGCCCATCTAAGAACATTCATTTGAAAAAAACGAATCAAACGGCTGACCTGAAAACGTGGGGGCCGTTTTAACTTTTGCCGATTATTTTGATTCAGCAGCGGTTTTTGCTAGGATAGTAGGTAGCGATGCCTTCGATACCGTAAAGGGATCGAACCGGCAGTGAAGAGGAGGGAAATCATGAGCAGGCCTTACAAAATCGTCGTGGTATCGGATACCCATATACCCATGCGAAGCAAGCAGCTGCCCTCTCGGTTGTTGGAGGACTTGAAGGAAGCGCAGCTTATTTTGCATGCGGGCGATTGGTCGAGCTGGAATGTCTATGAACAGCTCAGCCGCTATGCTCCGGTCGAAGGCGTAGCCGGCAATACAGATCCGGAGGAAGTTATTTCGAAGCTGGGATACCAGAAGATCGTTGAGGTTCTTGGTCATCGGATCGGAATTGTGCATGGACACGGAAAAGGCGGGACGACGCCAGGACGCGCGCTGAAGGCATTTGAGGGAAGCAACGTGGATATGATCGTATTCGGTCACTCCCATATTCCGTATATGGAGTCGGTTCGGGGCACGTTGCTCTTCAATCCCGGCTCTCCGACGGATAAGCGAAGACAGCCTCAATATTCGCACGGCATCATTCGGGTTGCCGAAGGCCGCTTGGATGCGGGACATGTGTTCTATGACCGTACATAAAGAAGATTCAGTCATATACTGATGGTGAGTGATTCGGTTGCAGGCTTTTAATTCCGGACGTATCGGGTTAATAAATATGAGTCCTTGGTGGATGCAGATGATGCAAGTGAGAGGATGGCTATGGTAAAGGAAGAACAAATCGAGCGAAGAATCCAGATCGGCCTGTCCGGCTGGGGAGACCACGAGAAGCTGTACGATGATGGAGCGAAGGCTTCCGATCGGCTGGGCATGTACGCACGGCATTTTCCGATCGTGGAGATGGACAACTCGTTCTACGCGATTCCCTCCCCGGACCAGATGGACAAATGGGCCCAGACGGTGCCCGGCCATTTCGGGTTCATTGTCAAAGCCTATCAAGGCATGACCGGCCATGCCAGGGGCGGCACCTTATCGAAATATTCCAGCACGAGAAGCATGTTCGACGAGTTTCGGGCTTCGGTCCGGGTCCTTCAAGCAGCCGGCAAGCTGAGAGCGGTGCTGTTTCAATACCCGCCGTGGTTTGGCTGCGAGCGGAAGCATGTGGACATTTTGAAACGGACGCGGGAGTGGATGGAGGATCTGCCGGTCGCCTTGGAGTTTCGCCACCAGACCTGGTTCGCACCTGAATTCCGGGAGAAGACGCTGGATTTCATGCGAAGCGAGGGGTGGATTCACAGCATTGCCGATGAGCCCCAGGCGGGAATCGGATCGGTACCGGCCGTTCTTGCCGCAACCCGCGAGGATGCCGTCATGATTCGGATGCATGGCCGCAACGAGAAAGGGTGGCATACGGGCGGGCAGCCGAATTGGCGGGAAGTCCGTTATTTGTACAGGTACAATGAAGATGAGCTTGCGCAGTGGAGGGAATCCGTGCTGAAGCTGCTTGAGGAGACGAGCCAATGCTGGATTATCTTCAATAACAACTCGGGAGGCGATGCATCCGATAATGCGAAGCAGCTCCTTCGCATGTTTGGAATGGACAGCGGACCGGAGCCGATCAGACAGATGGATTGGCTGGCAGAGGATATTTTTACAGATAAATGACTTTAAATGTAAACGAAACAGGGAACTGGAAGCGGCTGTCCGAAATCGTCATAAAATTGACGCAAATCCATCTGTTTATTAGATCATTATTATATATAAAGGGTATTTTCGGTTCTGAGGTCAAGTGTATTATAATGAAATCGTAACAAAGTGTTTTGCGAATGTAAAAAGTGAAATTCCGTCCATGAACTATCAAAATAATCTGACGGAGGGAGTCAGCGATGAAGACCCTTGACAGTAAGGCAGTGGGACCATGGCAAAAATATCACGGTCCGAACCTGGGGTACATTCAAGATCAGTACGAGAAGTTTTTGCAAGACCCGCAGTCTGTGGAACCAGGATACCGTGAACTGTTCGCCAGCTGGGGACCGCCCCCTGCTTTGGAAAACAATGAAAAGAAAGCGGATTCGCAGGGACAAGGCGTAGGACTTGACCCGCAATTACTTAAGAAGAGCGTAGCCGCAGGTAAGCTGGTATGGAATATTAGAACCTATGGCCATTTGGCCGCCGATATCGATCCGATCGGCATCGGTGGAGAAACGGATACACGACTGCTTCAGCCTGAAAGCTATCAGTTAAGCCAAGCGGATTTGGCGGCCTTGCCTGCCGAGATCGTCTGGGAGGAGGCTCCTGGCGATGTCAAGAATGGTTGGGATGCCATCCAGCGGCTGCTGAAACTATATACTGGAACCATTGCATATGAATTTAGCCACATTCATGATGAAGAAGAACGGAAATGGCTCAATCAACAAGCAGAGTCCGGACGATTCCCGCTTAACTTGAGCGTAGAAGAACGGAAGGAGCTGCTGAAGAAGCTGCTGGAGGCCGAGCAATTCGAGGAATTCCTGCACCGTACCTTCGTTGGAGCAAAGCGCTTCTCGGTCGAAGGGAACGAAGCGCTGGTGCCGCTGCTTGACGAAATCGTCCAGCAATTAGCGGAAGTGGATGTCAACTCGATCCTTGTCGGCATGGCGCACCGCGGACGTCTGAACGTGCTTGCGCATATTCTCGGGAAGGACTACACCAAGATCTTCTCCGAGTTTATGCATTCGCCGAATAAGCATCTGGTGCCTTCCGAAGGCTCCATGGGCATGAATTACGGCTGGACGGGCGACGTGAAATATCACCTGGGCGCAGACCGTTACATGAAGAAGAACGAGGCACGCGAGGTTCGTATTACGTTGGCCAACAACCCGAGCCACCTGGAATACGTTAATCCGGTCGTTGAAGGGTACACGCGCGCGGCTCAAGAAACCCGCAGCGAAGCCGGCTATCCGAAGCAGGACGTCAACAAGGCGGTCAGCATTCAGATCCACGGCGACTCTGCGTTCCCAGGCGAGGGAATCGTGCCGGAGACGCTTAACTTCAACAAGCTGCCGGGCTTCCGTACCGGTGGAACGATTCATATTATCGTCAATAACCGGATCGGCTTTACGACCGAAGGGAAGGATTCGAGATCCACGCATTACGCCAGCGATCTGGCGAAAGGCTATGAAATCCCGATCATTCACGTTAATGCCGATGATCCGGAAGCATGTATCGCTGCTGCCCGTCTCGCGAGCGAATACCGCAACAAGTTCAAGAAGAGCATTCTGATCGATCTGGTCGGCTACCGCAAGTACGGCCATAACGAGACCGACGATCCTGAAACGACTCAGCCGCTGATCTACCAGAAGGTGAAGAATCACCCTACGGTCAGCACATTATATATGAAGAAACTGGTTGAAAGTCAGGTGCTGTCCCAATCGCAGGCTGACGAACTGAAGAACGCAGTGGTCGAGGTGCTTAAGGCTGCTTATGAAACCGTAAAATCGAAGGATTCGGTCGATTCGGTTCTGCTCGGCATCAACCCGGCCGATGAGAATTCCAAGAAGACAACGGCTACCAATGTATCCGCTGAACAGCTCCGTGCGATCAACCGCGAGCTTCTGCAATGGCCTGAAGGCTTCACGGTATATCCGAAGCTTCAGCGCATTTTGGAGCGCCGCAGCAGCGCGCTTGACGAAGGCGGGAAGGTAGACTGGGGTCATGCAGAGACGCTGGCCTTCGCGACGATTCTGTCGGACGGCAAGCCGATCCGGATTACCGGACAGGATGCCGAGCGCGCAACGTTTGCGCACCGGAACCTGGTTCTGCATGATGCCGCGAACGGAGATACGTTCTGCCCGCTGCACCGTTTGCCGCAGGCAAAAGCATCGTTTGCGATCCACAACAGCCCGCTTACAGAAGCAGCGGTTGTTGGCTTCGAATACGGGTATAACGTGTATTCGCCGGAGACGATGGTGATCTGGGAAGCGCAATACGGGGACTTCACGAACTGCGCCCAGGTTATCATTGACCAGTTTATCTCGGCCGGTCGTTCGAAGTGGAGACAGAAATCCAGCCTTGTCATGCTGTTGCCGCATGGATATGAAGGAAATGGTCCAGAGCATTCCAGCGCAAGACTTGAGCGTTTCTTGCAGCTGAGCGGGGAAGATAACTGGACGGTTGCTAACCTGACATCGGCAGCGCAATACTTCCACCTGCTGCGCAGGCAAGCGTCACTGACGGAAACGGACGATGCCCGTCCGCTCGTGCTGATGGCTCCGAAGAGCTTGATCCGCAATCCGCGCGTTGCATCGCCGGTTAGCGCATTTAGCGAAGGCGGCTTCCAGAAGGTGCTGGAGCAGCCAGGTCTCGGACAATCGCCGAAGAAGGTCGAACGCCTCGTGCTGTGCTCGGGGAAAGTGGCGATCGATCTGGACGAAGCACTTGACAAGCAGAAGGGCGAAGATCACTCTTGGATTCATATCGCGCGGGTGGAACAGCTGTATCCGTTCCCGAAAGAAGAAATTTCGCGCATTATGCAAAAGTTCCCGAATCTCAAGGAAATTCTGTGGGTTCAGGAAGAGCCGCAGAACATGGGCTCCTGGAGCTTTATGGAACCAAGAATCCGCGAAATCGCGCCAAGCGGCGTAGAGGTTCGTTACAACGGACGCCCTGAACGGTCCAGCCCGGCCACCGGATATCAGGATGTACATGCATACGAACAACAGACGATCATTACGTTTGCCCTTAATCGTAAAACTATAAATCAACAGATCTCATTGGGGAGGTAGCGGCTGTGAGCGAAATTACTGTACCAGCTATGGGCGAATCCATCACCGAAGGAACCATCTTTAAATGGCACGTGAAAGAAGGGGACCGCGTCAACATCGGTGACGTTCTGCTCGAGTTAGAAACGGATAAGGTTAATCTGGAAATTAGCGCGGAGTCTGAAGGCGTTGTGGAAAAAATCCTTCGCCAAGAAGGAGAAAATGTTACGATCGGTGAAGTCATCGGCCAAATCTCTCCACAGGAAGGCGTTAAGCCAAGCGCGCCTGCGCCGCAAGCGGAAGCTCCGGCTGCCGCTCCGGCAGCGGCACAGCCTGCGCAAGAGGCACCTAAGGCACCAGCGCCTGCACCGGAAGCCGGTGGAGAAGGCTCGAATTTGACTGCATCGCCGTCCGCACGCAAGCTGGCTCGTGAGCGCGGGATTGACCTGGAACAGGTACAGGGCCGCGACCCGATCGGTCGCATTTATCACGATGATGTGAAGAACCATACGGAAGGCAGCAAGCCTGCTGCTCCTGCAAGCAAGCCGTCCGCGCCAGCGGCTCCAGCTGTGCAAGCGCCGGCTGCGGAATACGGCAAGCCTGTTGAACGTACCCGGATGTCTCGCCGCCGTCAGACGATCGCCAATCGTCTGGTCGAAGCGCAGCACACGGCAGCGATGCTGACCACCTTCAACGAAGTCGATATGACGGCCATCCTGGATGTTCGTAAGCGCCGCAAGGATGCCTTCAAGGAAAAGCATGACGTCGGTCTGGGCTTTATGTCCTTCTTCACGAAGGCAGTTGTCGGCGCATTGAAGAAGTTCCCGCTGCTCAATGCTGAAATTGACGGTGACGATATCGTTGTGAAGAAGTTCTATGATATCGGGATTGCCGTTTCCGCGAAGGAAGGACTTGTCGTTCCGGTCGTTCGCGACGCTGACCGTCTCGGCTTCGCCGAGATCGAGAAGGAAATCGTGAACCTTGCGAACAAGGCCCGCAGCAACACCTTGTCGCTGTCCGAGCTGCAAGGCGGAACCTTTACGATTACGAACGGAGGCGTCTTCGGATCGCTGCTGTCCACGCCAATCCTGAATACACCGCAGGTCGGCATCCTGGGCATGCATAAGATCCAGATCCGTCCGGTTGCCATCGATGAAGAGCGTATGGAGAATCGTCCGATGATGTACATCGCATTGTCGTATGACCATCGAATTGTCGACGGCGCAGAAGCGGTTCGCTTCTTGGTAACCGTAAAAGAGCTGTTGGAAGATCCGGAATCTCTGCTGTTGGAAGGTTAATGCCAAGACAGCGACATCATTGAGAAATAAAGGGCCGCATGGGAAAGTCCATGCGGCCCTATTTTACGCTTATCCGGTGGTTTGTTCTTCAGCAGATGACCATTGCACTCCTATAGATGGCTGCGCCTTTCAACACGTTAGGCATTGTCCTTAAATACAGATGATGCTTATCGTAATGCGGATCGATGTGCAGATATGTCCTCTAAGATGAGGAACCATCCTTCTGATCTTGACCGTTGGAGTCCATGGTGTCGCGAGGATTCCAGTTCTCAGCCTGAGGCTCGATATCCTGATGCTTCTTCACCTTGTCTCGCTGCTCCTTGGAATCGTTCTCCGTGTGCTGGTGATTGCGCACTTCGTCGCCGGTTGATGATTTCATGGGAATACCTCCTTTAAACGAATATAGTATTACATACCCTGTATGGCAAAAGACAAACAGGGAAAAGGCGCTGGCGGAGGGATTTGATTTTCCGCATCCTTGACGTTAACATGTTACAGAGACGAATCGCATGACTAACCGATATCGAGAGGAGATGTCTTCTATGCAACAACAACCACAGCATACATTACTTTTTACAGGCGCTTATGCCGAAGCCGATCAGACCGGTATATGCGTATATGCCGTTGACGAAACTTCCGGAGAGCTTCGGCTGCTTGATGAAGTCTCCGGGATTAAGAACCCGACATTTCTAAATGTTGATCCGGCAGCCAAGCGGCTGTATGCGATCGGAGAAATATCGGACCAAGGAAAGAAAGCAGCCGAGATCGTTACATTCGAGATTCAACCCGATACCGGCAAGCTGAAAGAATTGAGCCGCGTTCGGAGTGTCAGCAGCTCCACTTGCCATATTCAACGGGATGAAGGGAGTTCGTATCTGATCGTATCCAGCTATCACGGGGGGCTGGTCGGCGTTCATCGGATTAACGAGGATGGCACGGCCGGGGAGCTGCTGGATGAGAAAAAGCACGCCGAGCTCGTCCAAGTCCGGGAGGATCAGCAGCCGAGAGCGCATTCGGCATTCTACAGTCCGGACGGTCGATACATATTCGTGCAGGATTTAGGATTGGACAAGATTATGTCTTACACTTTAGACAGTGAGCACGGCGAGCTTCGTTTCCATGGCGAAACCCAGCTTGAGGACGGTGTCGGGCCGCGCCATTTGGCCTTCCATCCGGGCGGTGGCTACGCATATGTCATTAATGAATTGAACTCCAGCGTGACGACACTCCGTTATTCGAGTGAAGATGGCCGTCTGACGCCGCTTGAGACGATCTCGACGCTGCCATCCGATTTCGAAGGTGAAAGCTTCTGCGCCGAAATTGCAGTGTCTAGCGATGGCCGGACGGTGTATGGATCGAACCGCGGGCATGACAGTATCGTGGTGTTCTCCGTTCACCAGGACAGCGGGCTCCTGAGTCCGGTTCAGTATATTTCTACCGAGGGCGGCCATCCGCGGCATTTCAGCCTGCTGCCGGGCGGTAAGCATCTGGTGGCGGCCAACCGGGACGGCAATAACCTCGTGCTCTTTACGGTAGATCCGGAGGACGGGAAGCTTTCCTTCACCGGTTATACCGTTTCCCAATCCAAGCCGGTCTGCGTGAAACCGGCGGTCTTTAACCGATAACAGCAGAAATTGATCGAATTGCACCTCAAATACTTGGGGGATAATACCTGGGATTTTGTTAGATAAGCGCTCTTGCAGGGCAAGGACCTTAAAGGTTCGTTGTCTTTGCAGGGGCGCTTTTTTCGTACAGGCAAAACGCTACGCTGACCTTAACCGGCTCCTCGGTTGTCGTTTGACGGGATTCAGAGCTCGCCCCGATTGGTTATGTAATAACATGAACACGTAATTAAGGAGGGTGTGGCAATGTCTACGAATCAAAAATTAAAAGGGAAAACGGCAATCGTTACAGGTGCAGGCTCTGGAATCGGCCGTGCTGCAGCCCTTCTGATGGCGGAGCAGGGAGCGAACGTGCTGCTGATCGATATTGATCATGAACGGGTGGAGAAGGTTCGTAAGCAGATTGAGACTGCCGGGGGAGAGGCGATAACCGGCAATTGCGATATTTCAAAAGCGGAGACGCTTAAGGACTGCTTCCAGCAAGCGGCGGAGAAATGGGGCGGCATCGATATCGTTTTTGCCAATGCGGGCATTAACGGTACGAAAGCTCCGATTGAGACCATGGAGCTGGACGAGTGGGATACAACGATCAATACGAACCTGAGGGGAACGTTTGCGACGGTGAAATACTCGATTCCTTATTTGAAGGAGAAGGGCGGAAGCATCATCATTACGAGCTCGATTAACGGCAACCGGGTCTTCACAGGCTTCGGATTTTCCGCTTATAGCACGACCAAGGCCGGGCAGGTAGCCTTCATGAAGATGGCAGCGCTGGAGCTGGCCCGTTATAAAATTCGCGTGAACGCGATTTGTCCGGGAGCCATTGCAACCAATATCGATTCCAGCACCATTGCCAAGCCGGAGCTTGAGGAAGTGACCATTCCGATCGAATACCCGGAAGGGGATCAGCCTTTGGCGAACGGCCCCGGCCAGCCGGAGCAGGTCGCACGTCTGGTCGCATTTCTGGCATCCGACGACGCCTCGCATATTACCGGAACCGAAATTTATATTGATGGAGCCGAGTCTCTGATCCACTGATTGACTGACCAACTTTTCTTAAGCAGGGCATTGGTGATTGAGCTTCTGTGTCCTTTGGATGGAGAGTGAGCATAAAGTTTGTGGGATGAATGTCTGACATTTCGACACGGCATCAACAATTGTTGAGGATTGAGCTTCCTCGATGGAACCACGGACGAATTTGACAATATGGCCCCAATTGTCGCATAATAAATAGATATATTGTCAAATAGAATAGTGGTGATATCGATGGGAATCGTCATCGTGGAAGTGTGCGACAGCAACTTGATGAGCGCTTTGGAGCTCGAGCACCTGGAGGAGCTGTATCCCGAGATCGCCGTGCTGCGTGCAGATTGCATGAATCTGTGCGGGCTATGCAAGCTGCGCCCTTACGCGCTGGTCAATGGCAAGCGTGTATTTGCAGCCACGACGGAGGAGTGCATCGAGAAGATTAAGGCAGCCATCGAAGCTGAGTTGGCCATCTACAATGAGATTTAAAGCATCCTAAGCGATGCTTCGTTATATGATATATTCAAAAAGGGCATGTCGCTCATTCCAAGCGACATGCCCTTTTCTTATAAATGCGGGAACTTTAGGAAGCGTGATGGCTTGCAGCAACAATCTCTTCGCATTCTGCGGAGCAGCAGCTATTATGGAGCTCTTCGCACTCCTCGCAGCAAATATGCTGCAAATGGCATGCATCGTTGTCGCAGTTGATGTAACGGTCCTCAGGCTTGCCGCAGTGATGGCATTTCCCGACGACGATATCTTCATCGGTGCGGTTGATCGGAACTGAAATGCGCTCATCAAAGACGTAGCATTTTCCGTCGAACAGCCGGCCTTGAACTTCAGGATCCTTCCCATACGTTACGATTCCGCCGTCCAGCTGGGCAACGTCTTGGAATCCTTCCTTCAGCATGAAGCCTGTCAGCTTCTCACAGCGGATGCCGCCAGTGCAGTACGTCAGGATGGTTTTATCCTTATGCTCGGACAGATTCTCCCGAATCCACTCCGGAAACTCCCGGAAGGACTGCACATCCGGACGAATGGCGTTGCGGAAGTGACCGATATCATACTCGTAATCATTGCGGCCGTCGATGACGATGACATCCTCCCGTTGAAGGTACTCGAAGAATTCCTTCGGCGACAGGCGCTTGCCGCTGATGACGTTCGGATCCAGCTCATCCTCGACACGGAAGGTCACGAGTTCCTTACGATGACGAACGAACATTTTTTTGAACGCGTGCCCTTCGGAAGGGTCGACCTTAAACACCATATCGGCGAACAGCGGGTTGGCGTGCATATCACGCATATATTGCTCGGTCTGTTCAATCGTACCGGACACGGTACCGTTGATGCCTTCGGCTGCTACCAGGATACGGCCCTTGAGGCCCAGCTCTTTGCAGTACTGCAGATGCTCATCCTTGAAGGCTTCCGGGTCCGGGATCGGCACGAATTTATAATAAAGCAAAATTTGATATTGCTGTGAATCGGACATATTTTCATCACCTGTTCTGTTGATAGTTTAAGCCAAAAGCATACTTATTGAATTGTAGTTGAATTCAGACCACTTAGTCAACTTAAATGTATAGAAAGTTTGCCATGAATTGTGAATTTTAGGGTTTCAAGAATGCTGCAAAGCGGTTATGATGAAGGGGCAGGAATGCGAACACTTTCATTAATTGGAGGCGTGAACAGCATGGTACATATCGAACAAAATGCGCTCGTGTTGTTTCAAGGCGACAGTATTACCGATTGTGGTCGGAATTATGAGGAGCCTAGCAGTTTGGGGCAAGGATATGCACTGATGGCTGCGGCCCGGTTGAGCATGGAGCAGCCTCAGAAGCGATTGCGGTTTGTAAATCGCGGCATCAGCGGAAACCGGGTTGTTGATCTTCGGGGACGATGGGAGGAAGATTGTATACGGCTCGATCCGACTTGGGTTTCGATTCTTGTCGGCATCAACGAGACGGGCAGGAGATACAGGCAGGGAGAGCCTACTTCGCTCGAAGCTTATTATGAAGGCTATAGGGAGCTGCTGTTTCAGACCCGCGAGCATACCGGCGCCAGATTGATTCTTATGGAACCGTTTCTGCTGCCCGTCACGGAGGATAAGAAGGAGTGGCGCGAGGATCTGGATCCGAAGATTGCGGCGGTGCGTGAGCTGTCGCGTGAGTTTGAGACGCTGTATGTGCCGTTAGACGGTATTTTCGCTGCAGCAAGCTCCACAATCGAGATGACCTATTGGGCCGAAGACGGCGTGCATCCAACTCCTGCAGGTCATGCGCTGATTGCTCAGTCCTGGCTCGCTGCGATTCAGGGACGTTCGATGTTATAAGGCTGTTTACCCACTTCGAATATAAAGGCATTGTTTATGATACAACGTCCCCGGAGAATAGCGCTCCGGGGACGTTTCATTCTTTCGACAGCAGATGCCCCGAGAGTAAAGAAAATCCTGATTGACGAATGTGTTTGGATACCTTTACAATGGTTCATAATAGACCGTTGTTCAATTGGTGCGTCCTATTTTTTTACTTTAATGCTTTTGCCAATAAAAGCGGCGATGCGTTGTCGCTTTGTGTCGAAGCTTAGATGACGAAAACGAACGGGTCATTCATGAGAGAGGGGATTCATTAGATGAAGAGAAAAATGTGGGTATCACTTGCATTGTCGGCGCTGCTCGTGACGGCAGTCGGCTGCGGGGACAAGCAGGAAGGCGGAAGTACGGCGACAGGAAGCGGCGGCGATGCCGAGAAGAAATCTTACAGCATCGCGATCTCGCAATATGTGGAGCATCCGTCCTTAGACGCAACTCGGGAAGGAATTCTGGCAGCGCTTAAGGATGCCGGAATTTCGGAAGAGGATAAGACGCTGAAGCTTGACTATAACAATGCTCAGAACGATTCAACGAACAACCATACCATCGCTCAGAAGCTGAAGGATTCGAAAGCGGATTTGGTTGTGGCGATTGCTACGCCATCCGCGCAAGCCGTGGCAAACGAAGTGAAGGAGAAGCCGGTCCTGTTTGCAGCGGTTACCGACCCGCTGGATGCGAAGCTGGTCAGCGACCTGCAGAAGCCGGGAGGCAACATTACCGGAGCTTCGGACACGAATCCTGAGGCGACAAAGCAGCTGATGAATTTTGTTAGCACGCATTTCCCTAATGTGAAGAAGATTGGTTTGATCATCGATGAAGGGGAAGCGAATGCCGTTGTAATGGCGAAAACAGCGGAAGAGGTGCTTGCCGAACATGGAATCGAATTGGTGAAGGCTTCCGTCACCAATACATCGGAAGTGAAGCAGGCTGCCGAATCTCTCGTCGGTAAGGTGGATGCATTCTATATTACGCTCGATAACCGGGTTGTAAGCGGTGTGGACACGATTATCCAAACCGCCCAACAGAATAAAATTCCGTTCTTCTCCAGTGACCGCGACACGGTGGAGAAGGGGGCTTTTGCTACCGTTGGCTTCAAGTATTATGACCATGGATATCAGGTTGGTCAGATGGCGGTAGAGATTTTGAAGAACGGCAAGAAGCCGGCTGACATGGAAATCACGAAGCCCGACAAGCTGGATCTGATTCTGAATGTGAAGGCTGCGGCGGACTACGGCATCGAGGTTACGGACGCCATGAAGCAGGAAGTCAAAGACCCTGACAACAACATCATTGAGTAATTGTAAGGCGCGGAGTCTTGAGCCCGCGCCTTCCTTAATCATAAAGGAGGTCAAGACATGTTGGAATTCCTGATGAGACTGGATGGTCCGATTGAATTAGGTCTGTTGTATGCGCTGATGGCACTTGGCGTTTATATTACGTTCCGCATTTTGGATTTTCCGGATCTTACGGTGGATGGAAGCTTTACCATGGGGGGCGCGATCGCAGCCGTACTGATTACAAACGGCACCAACCCTTGGCTCGCAACGTTGGTTGCGATTGCCGGCGGGATGGCCGCGGGGGTATGTACAGGGCTCCTTCATACGAAGGGCAAGATTAACGGATTGCTGTCCGGGATTATTATGATGATTGCTCTTTATTCCATTAATATGCGGATTATGGGTAAGCCGAACATCTCCCTCAGCCAGGAGGATATCGTGTTCGGCTCCATCGATCCGATTTATGTCATGCTTGTTATTGTGATTATCGTGAAGCTATTGCTGGATGCGTTCTTCCGCACGGATCTCGGTCTTGCCCTGCGGGCAACGGGGGACAACAAACGCATGATCCGCAGCTTCGGCGCGAACACCGATACAACCACGATTCTTGGGCTCAGCATTTCCAACGGCCTGGTTGCCTTTTCGGGGGCCGTCGTTGCCCAGCAGTCCAGCTTTGCGGATATCAGCTCGGGGATCGGGATGATTGTAATCGGTCTGGCATCAGTAATTATTGGTGAAGCGATCCTCGGGAAGGGCTCCGTATTCCGTACGACACTTGCGGTGGTATGCGGTTCGATTATTTACCGGATCGTCGTTGCGGCTGCCTACGAAATCCCTTGGCTTGAAGCTTCTGACCTGAAGCTGATTACCGCGGTTATCGTAATTGTCGCGCTTGTGCTGCCGACCGTGCAGCGGTCGATGAGGCAGCGCACGCAGGCGAAGAAGCGTTCGACCGAGCTGCTGACCGCTCAAGGCAAGTCGGAAGGAGGTGCCTTCTAATGCTGCAGATGAATCATGTATCCAAGCTTTTTAACCCCGGAACGGTGGATGAGAAGGTCGCTCTCATGGATGTGAACCTTCATCTAAAGCCCGGCGATTTCGTTACGGTCATTGGAAGCAACGGTGCAGGCAAATCCACATTAATGAACATCATTTCCGGTGTGCTGAGGCCGGACGCGGGGGAGGTCCGAATTGACGGCAACGACATCGGCCACCTGCCCGAGTTCCGCCGCAGCCGCTGGATCGGCCGGGTGTTCCAGGATCCGATGGCAGGCACGGCACCGCATATGACGATTGAAGAGAACCTGGCGATGGCATTAAAGCGCGGGAAATCCCGCGGACTTGGCATCGGGGTATCTGCATCGAAGCGTACGGCGTTCCGTCAGTATTTGGAGCGGCTGGGCATCGGCCTGGAAAATCGACTTCGCGCGAAGGTAGGCATGCTCTCGGGCGGTGAACGCCAAGCGCTCAGCCTTCTGATGGCGACGTTCACGGAGCCGCAAATTCTGCTGCTTGACGAGCATACGGCGGCGCTGGATCCGGCCCGCGCGGAGCTGATCACGCGCATTACCGACGAAATCGTTCGGGATATGAACCTGACGACACTCATGGTGACGCATAATATGGAGCAAGCGATCCGCCTCGGTAATCGCCTCATTATGATGGATAAGGGCCGAATTATTCTCGATGTGGACGAGCAGCGCAAGCAATCGCTGACCGTTGAGCAGCTGCTCGGCGAATTCGAGCAGATCAGCGGCCACAAGCTGGCGGATGACCGGCTTGTGCTGGGTTAATTGTAAGCAAGTTTTACAGAGTTCGGGCTTGTCCCCGGATATTTCAATATAGAATACAGGCGTTTTTCGGTCATGCCGGGAAACGCCTGTTCTCTTTTTTGATAGGGGAACCTCCAGGAAATACTTGAATCTTTAAATATTTTCTCTTATTTTCGAAACCAAATGTCAAATAATGACGTAAATAAGTATTGACCGGTGTAATATTAATCAATATGATAGCTATATACAGCAATATCCTAATATTTGGTTGCAACCCCGGAGGTGGTGTTAGCTTGGAGAAATTAACCACGATTCGCGAACAGTTAGAAGAGCATTTGCGCAAGCATGGGATGACAATAAACCGGTTTGCAGATTTATCGGGGGTGAACAGCGGCACGCTCAGCAACATCCTGAACGGGAACCGACCAATTTCGATGCAGCAGCTGGACCGGATCACGTCCGGGATGGGACTTCCCGATGGTTATTTCTACGATCTGTACATAGATGAATGTATTTTTCATGCCACGCCCGATTGGCGGCGGCTGGGCCCCTTCCTTCTTCGCTGTGCCGAGCTGGACAAGCTGGATTGTCTGGACCGTGCGATCCGGATGACGATGGATAACGTCGCGTATGCCCCGATGCTGTTCGACATGGCGGAGACATTGTTTCAAGAAGGGAAGAATGAGGCAGCCGCCATTTTATATCAATGCGTTGCCGAGAGCGAGAAGTTCCAGCATTCCGAACGGCTGGCTCTTTGCCAGTACCGGCTTTTTATGCTCAGCTTGTCGGAGGACCAGGAGGCGAATCTGCAAGCGGCCGTGTCTTTTGAGCCGTATATTGATCGGTTGGATGAAGGTTATCAGCTGGATGCTTATGTGAAGTTAATAAATGTGAACTTATTTCTTCAAAGGTGGAAAAAGATGGGTGAACTCGCAGAAAAGATGGGCGAAAAAGCCGAAATTCAATATAAACAGAAGGACGGCTTATATAGAAATCAGTTAAACTCCAATCAACCATTGATCTTCTATATCCTCTATTCATACCTTATTCGTGCTAAAGTCTGTAGTGAATGTGGGGATTATGAGAGGGCTCTATCATTTGTTTCTTTATATTCAGAGACAGAATGGATTAAGGAACCACAGGAAGATGAAAATAAAATCATCTCTCAGTTTAGACAATGGTCTATTGCAAACCGTTACTTGTATAGATTAATGTCAGGTCATGTCGAAGTTTTAAATGAGTATGTGGACTACATTGCGAATATGAAAGATGAAATCTTCCCTGCCATATGTGAAATAATGATAGCTGCAAATCACTTTAAGTTGGAAGTGGATCACATTTTAGAACGATTTAATGAATACTTAGTCTATAAAGAGCAAAAAAATATGATTGGTAAAATTAGTGAGCAAGTAACTGTTGATCGGTATACACGTTTGCTAACAGAATTAGGGATCTATTATTTAAATAAGAAAGACTTCAAAAGGGGATTAGATTTTATATTGGATAGTATGGAAAATTGTATTAAGATTAATAGTACAAAGGGGATCGTAAGATGTATGGGGTTATTTGAGATGTTTCGACAGAATGCATCACTTAATGCAACAGAACATTACAAAATATTGGTAAGTGAGGTGTACAAAATAAATGAAAAGAAAATTGGCAGTTCTATTGGTTATTTGTAGTATGATCTTGTTAGTATCATCGTCAATGATTAATGATTTTCTTAACGATAGTGGTATCGAACTAATTAATATTTTAAGACATGGAGAAGGCACTGAAACCTAAAATTATATGCTCAATTAAATAATTTAGGCTACTTCGTATATCAAGACAATTGATATGCGGAGTAGCCTTTTTAGCAAGAGCACTAAAAACCAAATATATTTTGAAATATAGATATAGTCTTACTTCTATTTGGTTAAGCTCTGGGGGTGTTGTTGCTTGAAAACGACAGCCACGATTCGCGGAGAAATCGATAAATTTCTACATCATCATCGTTTAACTATTAATCAATTTGCAAGGCTTTCAGGAGTGAATAGCGGAACACTAAGCAGTATTCTTAATGGTCATCGCCCAATGTCTATGCAGCAGTTGGATCGGATTACGCATTGTATGGGTTTGGAAGACGGGCATTTCTACGACATGTATATCGACGAGTTTATATTTCACTTAACACCAGATTGGCGCCGGTTGGGCCCGTTTCTGCAACGCTGCGCTCAGTTAGATAAGCTTGATTCCCTGGATAAAGCCGCCCGAATGACAATGGATAATGTCTCTTATGCACCCATGCTATTTGAGTTGGCAGAATCTTTTTATCATTCAGGAAGAAACGAAGCATCAATGCTGCTATTTGAATGTGTGGCCGAGAGTGAGAAGTCCCAACATTCTGAACGCTTGGCTCTTTGCCAATACCGAATATTCACACTCAAATTAAGTGATGACCAGGAGAAAAATTTACAGGCAGCCGTGCAATTTGAACCCTATATAGAGAAATTGGACGAACGCTATCAACTTGATGCATACAAGAATCTATTAAATACCTATTCGGCATTGCATCGATGGGGAGAAGTTGAGCGTTTAAGCAGGAGAATGAGACAAGCAGCTAAAATGCTTTATTCTGAGAACAGGAATGCACACCAGGTGCAAGATTATCCCAATAAGCCAGTCATTTTTTATATTTTATATTCTTATCTTATGGAATCCCATACTTACAAAGAGCGAGGAAAATTTGATAAAGCATTGGAATTGATATCGTATTATGAAAAACCAGATTGGGTGGATAATCCCAGTCAAGAAGAACTTATTATAACGGATCAGTTTTCAGAATGGGCAAAAGCCAATAGGTATTTGTATCGATTACTAAGTGGAGAGCCTGACAGTCTGGACGTGTACGTAGAGTTTATAAGTTCAAATGAAGATGAGATATTTCATGCTCTGACTCATATCATGGTGGCCGTCAATCGGTATCATCTTCAAGTGGATCATATTTTGGACCGTTTCAAGAATTATATCGCTTACCAGCCTCGAAAAAGCAGGATCGGCACCATTGATGAGCAAGTAAATATTAATAACTATACCCGCCTCTTAGCTGAACTTGGCATTTATTATTTGAATGCTAAACGATACGAACAGGGCTTAGTTTACATCGTCAACAGTCTGGAGTATTCAATTCGGATTCACAGCGATAAGGGCATGCTGAGATGTATGGGGCTGTTCGAGCAATTCCGCCCCTTTGCTTCGTCCGAAATCCAGCAACGCTATCAGAATCTGATTAGCGATATTCAAAAATTATCGGTTTATGCATGGATGCCGGTGATATAGTCTACCAGTTTGAAAAGCTATAGAAGGGCAATATTAAAATAAAATGTATTTTAATCAATCCATTTATAAACCTTACTATTGGCCTGGGGTATATTAAATAATAGAATGTAATGTATATTTTGGGTGGAGCTTGGGGGTGTTGTTGCGTGAAAACGACAGCCACGATTCGCGGAGAGATTGAACGTTTCATTGATGAGCACGGAATGACGATCAACCAATTTGCCAAAGCTGCAGGTATAAACAGCGGAACGTTAAGCAGCATTATAAATGGTCGTCGTCCATTATCAATGAAGCAGTTAGACCAGATTACCTCAATCATGGGATTGGAAGACGGACATTTCTATGAAATGTACATTTATGAATGTATCTTCCATTCCACGCCGGATTGGCGTCGCTTAGGTCCGTTTTTATACCGCTGTGCGGAGCTTGATAGATTGGATAGCCTTGATACGGCCGTCCGAATGACCTTGGATAATACCGCCTATTTGCCGATGCTATATGAGCTGGCAGAAAGGTTTGTTCAAGAAGCGAAATATAAAGCAGCAATATTGCTCTATGAATGCGTAGCCGAAAGCGAGAAGTATCAGCATTCCGAACGCTTAGCCTTATGTCAATATAGACTATTTAAACATCGCATTGAGAACAATCAGGAATCAAATGGGCGAGCTGTTGTACTCTTCGAACCTTATTTAGAACGCCTGAATGAGGCGTATCAGTTGGATGATTATGTCCGTGTCATCAATGTAAGCTTCTCCCTCGACAGATGGGATAATGTCAGAAGTCTCGCGGAGAGAATGGGGAAAAAGGCTCGAGTTCAATATGATAACGGCAATTATTTGGATACGAATACACCTAATCAACCAGTCATTTTTTATGTGCTTTATTCTTATCTAGTTCTAGAAAATTGTTGTGCGGCAATAGATGATTATGACGGCGCTCTACATCATGTATCGCAATATGATTACCCTGACTGGGTCATTAATCCTTCCGAACAAGAACAAAAAATCTTAAACCAATTCCATGAGTGGGCGACAGCTAATCGATACTTGTACAGGCTATTAAGTGGGGATCGGGAAGTGCTCCCCGAATACGTTGAGTACATCTCAACAAGAGAGGACGAGATTTTCATTGCACTATGCAATATTGTACTGGCTGCGAATCGTCATAAAATGCAGATTGATCATGTGCTTGAGCAATTTAAGGATTATATTGTGTATAAAGAACAGCGAAATAAAATTACAAAGATAAATGAACAGATGACACTAAATAACTACACCCGCCTATTAGCCGAACTAGGCATCTATTACCTGAATGCCAAGCAGTACGATCGCGGGTTAGCCTACATCGTGGACAGTTTCGAGTATTCGATTCGGATTCGGAGCGATAAGGGCATGCTAAGGTGCATGGGGCTATTCGAGCAGTTCCGTTCATTTGCATCGCCTGAGATCCAGCAGCGCTATCAGGAGCTTATACGTGAGGTTCAGAAATTATCGGTTTATGCCTGGATGCCGGTCGTGTAACCCGTGTAAAAATGACTTGGAACCTTGCTCTTCATTCGTTGTGACAGACGGGCTGCCCATCCGATGGATGCAGAAGTTTGTTATGATCGGTAGCCGAAAGGAAGGGTTTGTGATAAAATCGGATAAGTTTATTTTTACATATCGTTGGAGTGAGGAGTCTTATCATGTCTACTACATCATTGGTCGAAAAGAACTCCGTGTCCTCAGGACGCCGCTGGTTGATTTTTGCAGGCATTATTCTGATTGCAATTAACCTCCGTGCAGCGATCACGTCCGTAGGGCCGTTAATCGGCATCATCCGGGATGATACCGGGATTTCGAATACATTGGCCGGCATGCTGACCACGCTGCCGCTGCTGGCATTTGCGCTGCTGTCTCCGATGGCGCCGGCTATGGCTAGAAAATGGGGATTGGAGACAACCCTGCTCCTGAGCATGGTGCTGCTCATGTTCGGCATCGGAATCCGCTCTTTATCCTCACCGGTTACATTGCTGCTCGGCACTGCCTTTCTCGGTATGGCCATAGCGGTGGGAAATGTGCTGCTGCCTAGCCTGGTCAAACGCGATTTCCCGCGTCAGATCGGATTGATGACCGGTACCTATTCGGCATCCATGAACCTGCTGGCCGCCGTAGCATCCGGTGTCAGCATTCCGCTTGCTACCCAGGCCGGACTCGGATGGCAAGGCGCCTTGCTGGTATGGGGAATCCTGGCGGTGATCGCTACAGCGGTGTGGGTCATCGAATGGCGAAGCAGTGACCGGAAGGCAGAGATTCGTTCCGAACAGGGGAAAGCACCGAATGTGCTGCGTTCTTCGCTGACTTGGTATGTCACCTTTTTCATGGGATTGCAGTCGTTTACGTTTTATGTCAACGTCTCCTGGATGCCGGAAATTTTGCGAAGCCAAGGCATGGATTACAGCGGTGCCGGGTGGATGCTCTCGATTCTTCAGTTCGTCAGCATACCGTTCTCATTCATTATTCCGGTACTGGCCGGCCGCAACCCGAATCAGCGCTTGCTGGTGACGATTTCGGCGATTTGCATGCTGGCGGGGTATCTCGGCTTATTGTTCGGATTAACGTCGTTGAATGTGCTGTGGGTGATTCTGGTCGGTATTTCGGGCGGTGCGAACTTCAGTCTGTCGCTCATGTTCTTCACCCTCCGCACCCGAACCGCTCAGGAGGCGGCTGCCCTGTCGGGCGTGGCTCAGTCCCTTGGTTATTTGCTCGCAGCGGTCGGGCCGATGCTCATCGGCTTCCTGCATGATATGACCACCGGCTGGAAGGTGCCGCTTATGATTTTGTCCGCCGTTGTTGTTCTTCTGTTCTTGTTTGGAATGGGCGCCGCCAAGCCGGGATACCTGAAGGTGCGGGGAGAGCAAGAATAGAGCGGAATCGATTGGGTTTGGTGCGAAAAAGATAGATTTTTCTGTGCACATGTAAAACGAGACTTCAGGAGTAAAAAGCTTCACGACAAAGCATGTTCATCTGCTCCATAAGCCCTTGCAATAAATAGGTCAGCCAGACATTTCTGGCTGACCTATTTATTTCGTATGATCGTTGGAGCATCCAATCCCACGGATATAACCCCCCATGAAAAATACATTTTACACAGCGTTTACATAAATCTGTAGATGGTAACGCCGCATCTGATATATCCTAAAGGTTGACCAACAAAAAAGAGGCATTGAAAGAGCTTGGAACGTCCTGGGATGGGACAGCCAAGGATCTGTTATATGACCGTTGACCAAGGGGAGAGAAGTGCGATGAACATGGAGAAGCAGCAGACGGAGAACCGGCTTGCCTATGACACGCAGCAGGGCCGATGGCGCGCAATTCGCGAAACCTGGTGGACCGCGCTGCAGCTTGGATTAACCTCATTCGGAGGTCCGATTGCCCATCTTGGCTATTTTCATACAACCTATGTAAGACGGAAGCAATGGCTGGACGAGAAATCCTATGCAGACCTGGTCGCGCTGGCGCAATTTCTGCCCGGCCCTGCCAGCAGCCAGGTAGGTATCGGCGTGGGCGTCATGCGTGCCGGGCTATGGGGGGGAATCATTGCCTGGCTTGGATTCACGCTCCCATCGGTTGTCATGCTGATGCTCTTTGCTTATTTAATGGAGGCTTTCGATCCCGGCGCGGCAGGCTGGATCCAAGGTCTCAAAATCGTGGCGGTTGCGATTGTCGCACAGGCCGTGCTCGGAATGGCCGGAAAGCTGGCCTCCGGTCCGATCCGCGCTGCGGTTGCTTTTGCCGCCATGTCCGTTGTGCTGCTCTGGACCTCTCCCGTCGCCCAGGTATCAGTGATTGCCGCTGCGGGAGTCCTAGGCTGGTGGATCTTCAGGAAGAAGCAAGGGGAGGAAGAGGCGGCACCGAAACAGGCGGGAATTCCGATCAGCCGGACGACAGGGCTGGTATGCCTTGGTCTGTTTCTAATCCTGCTGCTCGGCTTGCCGGTCCTGGCCAGCTTGTCCGGCAGCACCGGGATTGCTGTTGTTGACAGCTTCTACCGCTCCGGATCGCTGGTATTTGGCGGCGGGCATGTCGTGCTGCCGCTTCTTGAGAGCGAGACGGTAGCGAACGGATGGATGACCAAAGAGGAATTTCTGACCGGGTATGGGGCAACGCAGGCGGTTCCGGGACCCCTGTTTACATTTGCGGGTTACCTGGGGATGCTGATTCAAGGCGTGCCTGGAGGCATACTGGCTACGCTCGCTATCTTTTTGCCGGGATTTCTGCTCATCGTCGGCGTCATGCCTTTCTGGAACGCGATCCGAACCCATGCGAAGCTCCAGGGGATGCTGACGGGGATGAATGCGGCGGTTGTAGGCATCTTATTGGCTGCACTATACCACCCGATCTGGACATCCTCGATTGACGGATCGATTGAATTTGTCATCGGTGCAGGTTTGTTCGCCATGCTGATGTTTTGGAAGTGCCCGCCTTGGGTGGTCGTGCTTGCCGGCGCGGCAGCCGGGCAGCTGCTGCTGTAACCCCAATCGGTTCGCTCCGGTAAATATCCTCACGGCTTCATTCAGCGGAATATCATCGCAAGCTCTGGACGTAAGTCCGGAGCCTATTTGCTGTTACATTGTAGGCTCTGGACCTAAGTCGGGAGCCTATTTGCCGTTGCAGGAGTATTTCTTGCCGGATTGGTTAAATATGTAGGGTGTATCAGTAAGAATTACAACTTCCCCCGCAGCTTGATGGAAGAAACGAAGCAAATCTGAATCCGGTATAGAAAAGAGTGGATGGATACGATGAACAGCACGGACGTGAAGGATTGCATCATTGTTGGAGGCGGCATTGCAGGATTACAGGCTGCGATCCAGCTTGGGCGGTATTCCGTCTATTCGGTTGCGGTCATTGACCGCGGAACAGGACGGTCGGTCATCTGCAGGAGCTATCATAATATTCTTGGCTGGCCAAAAGGCGTATCCGGTCGGAAGCTTAGGGAGCTTGGCCGAGCGCAGGCCGAATCGTACGGCGTGAATTTTATTGAAGATGATATTCGGCAGGCGAACAGGCTTGGCGATTATTTCGAGTTAACCGGAAAAGACGGGACTGTATACAGGGCGAAGACGCTCCTGCTAGCAACCGGCCTGTCGGACCGCTTCCCCGACGTTCCCGGACTGCTGGAGACGCTGGGCAGTACCGTCTATGTATGTCCGGACTGTGACGGATATGAAATTCAGGACCGGAAGACCGTCGTACTGGGAACGGGCGAACCGGGAGCTAACATGGCGCTTTTGCTGTCCGAGAGAACCGGCGATATGACGTACGTCAATCATGAAGGTAAGCCAGCTTCCGCAGAACTTATGGAGCGGCTATCGAAACGAGGGATCTCTTATATCGAGGAGCGTGTAACGGAGGTGAAGTGCAAAGCGGATGGAGTAATCTCGTCCATTGAGCTGGCGAACGGGCAATCCATCCCGGCCGAACGCGGCTTTATCGCCTTTGGCGGAAACCGGATCCATTCCGATCTGGCAAGGCAGCTAGGGGCCGAGCTGGAGCACAATCAGCATGTCAAGACGGATCCGAGGTCCAAGATGACCAATGTCAACCATCTGTGGGCCGCAGGGGATATCGGGGTTCATTCCGAATTG
The DNA here is from genome assembly GCF_017873605.1 of Paenibacillus lactis. GTDB lineage: Bacteria > Bacillota > Bacilli > Paenibacillales > Paenibacillaceae > Paenibacillus_AQ > Paenibacillus_AQ lactis. Next base: position 59,338 of record NZ_JAGGKI010000009.1, on the reverse strand, counting down.
TCCACCGTAGCAATGGGAGAGGGCGCTACGGCGGCGATTTGGATCAATAAGGAGCTTCGAAAAATAGCCGACCCGAGTGGAAATGAACATTAAACGAATTCGGTGAATTACCTTGCTTGTTCAAGTAATTTGCCCATAAACCCGCCTCTTGAAATGGGAATCTCCGACGAACTCCCGCCAAGAGGCGGGTTTATTAGGTCAAGCCGAAACGGGTGATATGGTCCTCCAGCTCATATTTTCGCAGCAGCTCCGTCTGCTTCGGACCGATTAAGTCGAAATGCGGGTAAGGCTGGCGATCATGAATATATTGCGGGTTCAGACCGTTGGTCAAGCACCAGTCTTCAAGACGGCGGAGGTCCGAACATCCCACCTTCGTCACGGTATGAAACTCAGGGAAGCGCTGATCATACCAGAAATGCGTCAAAAATGCGATTTCTCCCCGAGACACCTTTTGCTTCCATTGCTGCAATTCTTGTTTGGTAATGCCGAATGCCATGATGGTCTCATCCTTGTAAGAGTATTCATGCTTCCCATTATACCAGCATATACTTCACTGCACCTAATGCATTCTATGGCTGTATTGAACATGATCCGGCAAAACGCGATGCAAGCCGCGAAAATGACGGATGTGAAGAGGGGGAAGCGCCATGATTCTGGAAACCGCTGTTCTGCATATCAAGCCGGGGTTGGCTAGTGAATTCGAGAGTACCTTCCGGACGGCTTCAGCCGTTCTGTTGACCAAAAAGGGATATGTCGATCATGAGCTTCACAAATGCGTGGAGAATCGGGACGAATATATACTCCTGATCCGTTGGACGGGGATCAAGGACCATCTGATCGGCTTCCGGGGCCATCCGGATTACAAGACGTGGGTTCAGGCTTTAGAGCCTTATTATGCGGATCCGCCGCAGATTAAGCACTATATCGATATCCGCGTGGACGGCAGGGAGCAGGCGGAGCAGGAATTGGCCGAGCTCGCGGAAACCGGCGATGATCAGACGGTATATGGTTCATAAGGTTCACGAAGTCCAGCTAATACGAGTTTAGGAACTTCGGCTAATTTTAGGGCTCGAACAGGAATCCAGGTAGCTGATGACGAACTTTGATGGATATGCTTATAACATAAGGAGTGATTACCATCATTACCGATTTTGATTCCGTTCGACGCTTAAGAGACGAGATCCGTGCCAACGTAACCAAGGTTATTGTAGGCAAGGAGCAGCTCATTGACAGGCTGTTCATCGCGATGGTGACCGCAGGCCATGTGCTTCTCGAGGATGTTCCGGGCACGGGGAAAACACTGCTGGCCAAATCCTTATCAAGATCTGTCGACTGCACGTTCAAGCGAGTACAATTTACGCCGGACCTGCTCCCTTCGGATTTGAGCGGCATCTACTTCTATAATCAAAAAATATCTGAATTTGAATTTCGACCAGGCCCGCTGTTTACCAATATCCTGCTTGCGGATGAGATCAACCGGGCTACGCCCCGCACGCAGGCCAGTCTGCTGGAATGCATGGAGGAGCGCCAGATCAGCATTGACGGCGTGACGCATGCGCTGCAGGAGCCGTTTCTGGTTATCGCGACCCAAAATCCGCTGGAGCAGCAGGGAACCTTCCCGCTGCCGGAAGCGCAGCTGGACCGTTTCCTGTTTAAGCTGAGCATGGGATATCCCTCCGCCGAGGAGAGCGTCGATATTCTAAAACGGTTCAAGGAACAGCAGCCGCTGGAATCGCTGACGGCGGTTGCCGCTTCAAGCAGCCTGATTCAAGCACGGCAAGTCGTCAACAAGGTGCATGTGAGCGACGAGCTGTTATCTTATATCGTAAAGCTGGCCGAGCAATCCAGAGCCGACGAAGCCGTAGTCGCAGGCGTAAGCCCAAGGGGCTGCCAGGCACTGCTTAAGGCCGTCCAGGTTCAGGCCGTTCTTGAGGGCAGAGCGTTCGTAACGCCGGACGATGTGAAGACGCTCGCTGTGCCGGCGTGGGCCCATCGTTTGCAGCTGCGCGGCGGCGTCAGAGGCCGGAGCTTGACGGAGGCGGCGGAGGATGTCATCAAGCGCTTGCTGACACAGGTACCGGTACCGACGGAAGCCGGCATCGCGCCTTAAGGGGGCTCGCGGATGGGAGCTTACTGGATTTTGCTGATCGCCGCTGTGATCATTTTTTTGCAGGGCATGCTCTTCAAGCGAACGGCGCTGAAAAAATTGACCTACAGCCGATCATTTAAGGCGTCATCCTGCTATGAGGGAGATTCGATCGAGCTGATTGAGACGATTGAAAACCGGAAAGCGCTGCCGGTTCCCTGGCTGCGGGTTGAATCGCAATTTCGGACAGGCCTTGCCTTTGAGAGCCAGCTGAATCTGAATATTAGCGAAGGACAGTACAACCAGAATCATAAGAGCTTCTTCAGCCTTCTTCCCTGGACCAAAATCGTGCGCAGGCACCGCATCACGGCAAAGCAGCGCGGCGTGTACCGGCTTGGAACCGTCTCCATGACGACGGGCGATCTGCTGGGGATCCAGTCCGTCGTGCAGAGCATGACGCTTCCCGGCGGGATTACGGTGTATCCGAGGCCGCTCGACGTCTCAGAGATGGAGCTCCCGGTACGAACATGGATCGGCGAGCTGCTGGTCCGGCGTTGGATTATGGAGGATCCGTTCCATATCTCCGGCGTGCGCGAGTACCGCAGCGGCGATCCGATGAAGGACATTCAATGGAAAGCCACCGCCAGGACGGGCAGCCTTCAGGTATACCGGCGGGACACGACCGCGGATTGCCGCCTTATGATCTACTTGAATATTGAAGACCATGAGGGGATGTGGACCAAGGTAACGCGGCCGGAGCCGATTGAATACGGAATTCGTCTGGCGGCCGGTATTAGCGCACACTTGCTCTCGCAAGGCATCGAGGTTGGATTCGGTACGAACGGGGCCGTGGTGGATGGAGAGGAGCAGGACATGCTTCTCCCTGCAGCCGGCGGCGAAGCCCAGCAGGATTTGATCCTTGAACTTCTTGCGAAGCTTGAGCTCACCCGTAAGCTGTCGTTCCATGATTATCTCCTGTCCATGCTGGATCGCCAGGAGGAATCGGTGGATATGATCTTGCTCACGACGTATGTAAGTCCCCGGCTGGAAGCATTGCTTGAGCGCTTTAGGATGAAAGGCCACTCCGTCGAGGTTGCGCTCCTCGAGGACGGGATGATCGTGGCAGGCAAGGAGGTGTCCGCATGAGGATCCGCGGATTCGGGTTGCTGCGGGCTTTCTTTAACAGCCTGGTAGAGTGCATCCTTTATTTCCCTGTGCTTTTCATTCCCGCCTATTACCTGTTCCCCGATTCCTTGACATGGCTTTGGCCGGCTGCAGCATGGGGAGCATATCTGATCGGCTATGCCGGCAGTGCCTATCTTCGCTTGAACCGGCAGTTCAAAGCAGTGATGTGGGCCGCTGTAGTATCCATCGCCTTGGGGGGCTGGATATTAGGCATAGACATCCTTCTGGCTTATGCGATTCCGGTACTATTTACAGCCAGCTATCGCGGAAGCCGGATGGAGCAGATCGATTGGAGCAGCATGTTTCCCGGAACCTATTACCTGGTCGGCCTGATCCTATACGGCGCCAGCAGCTTCGTGCTGGCCTTCATGGATTCATTCCGGACGGGAATACCGGTTCTTACTTGGTTCGGAGCAGGAGCATTGGCACTTACGCTGCTTATCGTAAATCAGCAGCTGGTGCTGGACGAAACGCTTCCGGGCAAGGATCAGCCTGTGCTGGAACGACGCGTGCTTCGATATAACCGCTCATTCGTCGTGGTGCTGCTTCTGATCATCGCAGCGATCGCTTTTCTTCCCCAGCTCCGTCATTGGTTCGAGGAGATGGCCCGGGGGCTGACCTCTTGGTTATCGGGACTGTTTAGTGCAGGTCCGGAGACACCTCCGGAATCGCAGGCGACGCCTCAACCGCCGCCTGAACTCCAGCTGCCCGACAGCGAGCAGAAGAGACCGAGCCGGTTCATGAAATGGTTGGAATCGGCGCTGGTTTACGGCGTATTTATCGCGATTGGAATCGGCCTTATGCTGCTTCTTTTGAGATTTGGGAAGCATCTGCCAAAGCTCCTCGGGATCCTCTCCAAGTGGATGAATCGGATGATGTCCCGGCAAGAAGCCCAAACGTCGCTGGGGTATGAGGATGAGGTCGAGGATATCGAGCATGAACGAGCCGGGCAGCGGCTGCGGCGGGCTCTCGGCAGCATGCGTTTGTCCAAGAAGGATCGCGGCGAAGAGCGACATGATCCGAATCAGATCATCCGCCAAATGTACCGCAGGATACTTTTGCAAAGCATCCGGGAAGGGTATAATTGGAAGGCAGCCTTAACGCCCCGGGAAACGGAGAACGATCTTAAGGATTGGCAGGAACATTCGCGGGAGCGGATGCCCGAGACCTTGGTCGAGCTCTATGAGAAGGCCCGTTATGGTAATCGGTCCTTAACGGAAGAAGAGGTGCAGCGGCTGCAGCACAGCAGGAAGAGATGAGGAGTGAAGAGCTTGTCCGTACAGAAAGAGAGCAATGCTGTTATCGATTATGGAGATCTGTCAGTAACCGGCGGCGTATCGGTGTTCTCCAAGGAATTTGATCAATTATTTTATTATGACGGTGACGATCTCGGCCTGACCTATCGTCCGCAGGAGAGCCTATTCCGCCTCTGGGCGCCGACGGCAAGCGAGGCCTATGTGTTAGTCTATTCCGATTGGAAGACAACGGAGGCGGACCGTTATGCGATGACCCGCGATGTATCGGGAACATGGCTCCTGCGGGTGAAAGAGGACCTGAAGGGCCGATTCTATACCTATCAGGTTCGCATTGGTGAGCAATGGAATGAAGCCATTGACCCTTATGCCAAGGCCGTAGGCGTTAACGGCGACCGCGCTTATATTCTAGACATGTCGACAACCAATCCGGAGCGCTGGACCGAAGCGAAGCCTAAGCTTGAAAGCGCTGTGGATGCCGTCATTTATGAACTGCATGTTCGGGATTACACGATCCATCCAGACAGCGGAGTTCATCTTAAGGGAAAGTTCGCAGGGCTGACCGAAGCGGGCACAAAAGGACCCGAAGGAATCCGGACGGGACTTGATCACATTGTGGAGCTCGGGGTTACCCATGTGCAGCTGCTTCCCGTATTCGATTACGCAACGGAAAGCGTGGACGAGACTCGGCTTGATGAGCCGCAATATAATTGGGGCTACGATCCGAAAAATTACAATGTGCCCGAAGGTTCTTATGCCTCGGATCCTTATGTGCCGGAAGTTCGGATTCGCGAGTTCAAGCAATTGGTCCAAGCGCTGCATGATCGCGGACTCCGGGTCATCATGGATGTGGTGTATAACCATGTGTACGATGGTTACTTAATCAACTTCACGAAGCTTGTGCCAGGTTATTATCTACGTTATAAGAAGGACGGCAAGTTTTCGAACGGCTCGGGCTGCGGCAACGATACGGCAACCGAGCGGCCGATGATGCGCAAATTCATTGTGGAATCCGTCCTGCACTGGGTCAAGGAATACCGCATTGACGGCTTCCGCTTCGATCTGATGGGCCTAATGGATGTAGAGACGATGAATGCAATCCGCGGAGCGCTTGATGAGATCGATCCGTCGATCATCATGATCGGGGAAGGCTGGGTCATGGACACCGAGCTTGCGCCGCAGCTGCGCGCCAATCAGCAGCAGGCTGACCGGATGCCGAGAATCGGACATTTTAACGATGGGTTCCGCGATGCGGTTAAGGGCGATATTTTTAAATATCAATACAAAGGCTTTATTAGCGGAGGAACTGGGCTCAAGGACCGGGTGAAGCAGGGTGTTGCCGGTGGTATTTCGTATTCGGCGGATATACGGTCATTTGCATCCGAGCCTGACCAGAATGTGAATTATGTAGAGTGTCACGATAACCATACGCTCTGGGACAAAATCCAGCTCTCCACGGCTGGCGAGAGCGATGATATTCGCCGGGACATGCACCGGCTGGCATCGGCCATCACGCTCACCAGCCAAGGGATTCCGTTCATTCATGCCGGTCAGGAATATTACCGGTCCAAAGGCGGGGTCGAGAACAGCTATAATGAGCCGGATGAGGTGAACCGCCTGGATTGGCGGCAAGCAGCGGAGCATCAGGACGGCGTCAAGTATATTCAGCGGCTCATCCAGCTGCGCAAGGAGCGTCCGGCATTCCGGCTGCGGGATGCGGAAACGATTCGTAAGCATCTGCGTTTCGAGGCTTGTCCGGAGCAGGCGATCGCCTTCACGCTGCGAGATCACGCCGGCGGCGATCAGGCCCGGCATCTCTATGTTCTCTATTATGCCGGCCGAAACGAGGCTACCTTAAGTCTGCCGGAGCTTGGAGAATGGACCGTCCTCTTAGGGGAAGAGACGATCAAACAGCTGTCCCCGACAACATTGACTGTGGATGGGATCGGGGCCGTTATTCTTTCCTGCTGAAGTACGGAAAGAGCTTAAGCGATATTACCAATAAATGAGCAATGCCCGATTCTACGATCATCTGATATGCTGAGATAATCAGATGATAGAATCGAGGCGTACCACTTGAAGAAGTATTTCCTGACGTTATGTGTTTTGCTGTTACTGGCAGGCGTGATTCATCCTGTTCAGGTATCGGGACTTGGGGCTCCAAGCCAGCCCGCGTTTCATGATATCTCCGGAAGCTACGCAAAGGAAGCGATCTTGCGTTTGGCGAAGCGGGGGATCATAAGCGGGGACGGCAATGGAGCTTTTTTGCCGAAAAACCACATCTCCCGAGCCGAATTCACGGCGATGCTGACAAGGCTGCTGAAGCTGTCACCCGTGAACAATGACCTGTCCGCGTTCCGGGATGTACGGCCTGCTGCCTGGTATTACGGCTATGTGCATGCTGGACTGAACGTATCGATCGTGCAGGGGAGCGGTGCATATTTCTATCCGAATGCGCAGATTACCCGGCAGGAGGCTGCCGTCATGATGGTCCGGGCGATGAAGGAGAGCGGTAAAGGCAGCGGGAGCAGTGCCTGGAGATACTCGGACTCGGGCTCCATTGCCGGTTGGGCCCGGAGCGCCGTAGGACGAGCAACGGAAACGGGATGGCTGCAGGGAGGCGAGGGCCGGTTCAGACCGCTGGATCCGATTACCCGCGAAGAGACCGCCATGCTGCTGGACCGCGTCCTTCGTACGGGCAACGTCCAATCCGTGCTGGACCGCCAAGAAGGAGCAAGCGTACGAATGGGATGGCTGTATAACGGAACGACCAGCCAGTATATAAGCTATGCTAAGAGGGCTGGACTGAACGTTCTCGTGCCGCGATGGTATTACCTGAACGCCTCTGGTAAGCTGTCGGATAATACGGATACGGCGCTGCTGAATTGGGCGCATAAGAACGGCCGTGAAGTGTGGGCGATGATAGGAAACCGGAGCAACGCCGAGATGACGCATCAAATCCTTAGCAGCGCCACGCTCCGGCAATCGGTGATCAGCAGCATCGCTGCCAATACCGTGAAGTATGAACTGGATGGAATCAACATTGATTTTGAGAATGTGATGCCCCAGGATCGTGAGAATCTGACGCTGTTCGTTACGTTATTATCTGCTGAGATGAAGCGCCTGGGTGCCAAGCTGTCGATTGACGTATCCCCGGATCTAAACACGGATTGGACGGCGGCGTTCGATTATGCGGCACTCGGCAGGCAGCTGGATTATCTCGTGCTGATGAGCTACGACGAGCATTGGGGCGGCTCGCCCAAAGCAGGCTCCGTATCGTCCATTTCTTGGTCGGAATCTGCATTACAGCGGCTCCTGACCCAGATTAGGGCGAATCAAGCGATTGTCGCCTTTCCGTTGTATACGAGGGACTGGAAGCTGGCCTCCAGCGTTTCCTCCGAGGATATCACCTTGGTGGAGCAGGGCCGGCGAATTCGAAGCTTTCAGGCTCCGATATCGTGGAATGCGGAAGCGGGACAATATGAAGCGGAATACCGCTCTGGCGGCGTTCAGCATCGGATCTGGACAGAGGACGCCCGTTCCTTGTCCGTGAAGCACCTGATGGCTTCGGCGTATCAAGTTGCCGGCTTCGCCTACTGGTATCCGGGAGCGGAGACCGTTGACGTCTGGAAGGCGATCCCGAACGCCCAGCGCTATGCTTCCTATTCTTTCTATATTCAATAGGTGTGCACTTCTTAAGCAATGGCTGGAAGTTAAATGAATAGTCGTCCGGGTAAGCCGGTTAAGGTTCACTTTGCGACAAAAGGCTGTATCTTGGCAAGCCAATGCCTGCTAAGATACAGCCTTTTTGATGTTTAACGAGATGCGGCTCACTACACAAACGTATTCATAATCTTACCAAACTGCCGGCAAAAAGGCGGTCAAAAAGAACAAAATCACGTATGCTTTTGAACTTTTTGACTATTGACGTTCAGGATTGCGGCGTCTCAGACCGGCGAGGCCAGCAAGACCGATTAATCCCAGCCAGCCCCAGTCTGTATCGTTGTCACGTGTAGCATTTGCGTTATAACTGTTGGTGTTCACGTTGTTGGCATTCACATCGTTTGTGTTCATGTTGTTATTATTCGCAAAAGCTGGAACCGCAAGAACGAGAGCCAAGCTTAATCCGGCTAAGAATGAAGCGAGGATTTTCTTCATTGAGGTGCAACTCCTTTCCGTTAAAGTTGATTTATTTAGTGGAGGACAGGTACCAGAATTATGTTGCCCTTTACAAAGGGGATTATTCTTTGCTTAGAAACAAGAAAAATATTTTCAAATATCAGAGCAAGCCCGAAATAATCAGGAATAACGTAAAAAAAAAAACCGAACCAAGCTCGGGAAAGAACTTGATTCGGGGGAGTCTGGTTTCGATCATTGTAATTCATTAATCGGTCGAGCCGTCGCCAAGGAATCCGGTCTTGAAAATATTCAGCAAATATTCAAGCGTAATCGGATCGCTATAAGTGGCAGCCTCCGTATCGATTTCAATGACATGTCCGTTTTTGACGGCCGGGATGCCCTTCCAAATATCGGTCTTCATGAACGCGGTATCGGCTTGCGAGTTTCGGCTAAGCACAATATAATCTCCCGCATAATCGGAGAGCACCTCTTGCGACAACGCAAAATATCCGGGGCCGAGGGCATCCTTCTCGACTTTTTCAGGCATTTTCAATCCCATGGCCTGATACAGGATTTCGGTGCCTCGCGCCCAGTTATTGCCGAATACGTAGAAGTTCTTGGCCGAATCGGTTTCAAACACGGAAACGGAGACATCATCGCCTTCCGTCGCTTTGATTTCGCTGCCGATTGCTTCCGCACGCTGCTTGAAATCATCGATCCATGCCTGAGCTTCCTGCTCCTTGTTGAGGAGCTTTCCGATCTCAAGCTGCTGGGATAAATAGTCCAGCTTTCCCCAGGTAAAAGCAACGGTAGGAGCGATTTGGCCCAGCTTATCGAGATTCTTCATTTCGGTGCCGGCAATGATCAGATCCGGATCCTGTTCGATAATCGTCTCGAGGTCCTCCTCCGAAACGACGGTTACGCCCTCCAACTTGTCCTTGAACAACGGATTCGCATTCGTCCACTGATCGACGCCAACCAGCGGTACGTCGAGCGAGAGCACGTTCGGTGCATACGTCAACGCTACGATCCGTTTGGGATGGGCAGGAACCTTCACGGGACCTTTCTCAGATTGGTACGTGATCGTCTCCTCGGATGGATTGGCGACCGTCGTCGTGTCCGCATTCTGAGTGTTATGAGTGTCCTGATTATTTTGAGTCGATGAGGCTGGCGTTCCTGAATCAGAGCCGCAAGCGCTGAGGATCACTAAAAGCAAAACGATAAAGGGAATGAACAGCTTGTTCTTCATTTCGATTCTCCTTGTATGTAGAATAATAACAGCAAACTAAACGATAATGATTATCATTTTCATATATGAGATACTGTAAAGGATCGTTTGCCGACTGTCAATCCATAATTTTCAAATCAGGGTAACAACAATTAAGCGAGTAAGAAATCTTTAGGCAGGGGGAACAGCATTTTGCTTGCAAAGGGAATTTTCCATGATACAATAATCGAAATTCAATGGAAAATATGATAAAGGGGAGTAGACGGACATGGGAGGGAATGTGGAGCAGCGGTTGGCGGAGATGGGGATCGTTTTGCCTGCGGCTAGCGTACCTGCAGCGAAATACGCCAATTACGTAATCGTAGACGGAATAATGTATGTGTCCGGGAAAGGTCCTGCGGGTCATCCGAGAGGCAAGCTGGGGGTAGATTATACGACCGAGCAGGGATATGCCTTCGCCCGTTCCGCCGGCATCGAAGTGCTGGCCGTATTGAAGGAAGCTTTGGGCTCTCTCGATCATGTGAAGCGCGTAGTCAAGGTCCAAGGGTTTATCCATGCTTCTCCGGATTATGAGGAGCATCACAAGGTGCTGAACGGCTTCTCTGATCTAATGGTTGAAGTGTTCGGGGATAACGGGAGTCATGCACGGTCCGTCTTTGGTGCGATATCCCTTAGGGACCAACTACCGGTGATTGTTGATTCCATGTTTCAGGTGGAGGTCTGATTGGGACGGCGGTCAAACTGATGGCATCCCGAGAGCCTAAACCCGGGAGCCGTTAAACTTTCATCAGCCAATCGCACATGCGATGAACCGCCGCTTCATGCTGCGGCGGGGGAAAATGATGCTTCAGATCCCGGTAGAAATGGGTCTCCACCTGCCGGCCAAGCTCCGCGAGCCTGTCCGCCATTCGATAGCTGTGCCCGATAAGGACCTGCTCGTCGAGGGTCCCGTGGACGATTAGCACCGGGATCTCAAGCTGCTCCGCGTAATGCAGCGGAGACCTAGCGAGATATCGCTCCGGCACTTTGTTCGGAGAGCCGCCGATAACCCGTTTCATCATCCGTCTGAGGTCGATCCGTTCCTCATATGTTTGGGCCAGGTCCGATACCCCGCTCCATAGAATGAGCTTCGCAACCACTGGCGAGATAACCGCTGCCTTGGCGGCATTGATCGCACCCCGGGAGAAGCCGAGCAGATAAATCCGGGCCGGGTCGATCCAAGGTATGTTCCTGAGCCAATCGATTGCGTTTACGACGTCCATCGTATCGGCTCCGCCGAACTCATCCCGCCCCTCGCTGCCTTCGTTTCCGCGATATGCAGGGGCGAAGATCGCGAAGCCGTGCATCGCGAACTCTTCGATCCACTTCAGGCGCACCGCTCCGACGCGGCCGATTCCGCCCCTGCAATAGATCAGGAGGGGAAGCTTGCGGGTTGATCCGCCAGGATGTTGAAATTGTTTATCCGGGCGCCATGAGCAAGCCAGTGTGCCTTTGACCGAAACGCCGGGCTGAGTACCGGCTATGTCAGCCATAGACTGGCTAATCGCATGGGGAAGCTGAGGCGGAAGACCCAGGTAACCCTTAACATGAAGCGCTTCGGAAAGATAATCAATATGATAAATCACGATGAATCGACCTCCAGCTGCAACACAATGCAAACGGTTTTTAGTAATTTTTCGTACACCCGTGCTTTCGTTTTTTTTTCGAATAACCGTTTCTTCAACATTCTCGTTAGTATAGTATTTACCGCAGAAAGAAATCAATATGTTTCGATCCAATCCGGCAGTGGCCGGCAATCCGCGAGAGCAGGGTTTTGATGAAGATGCATGGATCTGGATGGAAACTTTTACAATTTGCACAATCTTGAATCCTATGCTATATTAATTATCCGGACAGCTAGTCCATTTATAAGATGGCGGTCGTGGCGAAGGGGTTAACGCACCGGATTGTGGCTCCGGCATTCGTGGGTTCAAGTCCCATCGATCGCCCTTTATATTATACATAAACGAGAAGAGAGGGCCGCCAGGCCCTCTTTTTTTGCATCCTCCAGTGCTGTCAGTCCGCATGGAAGATGGTATAATGATGAGGAAACCGAGGTGAGTGATTATGGCTAAAAAGAAACGGAACATGCCCGCTCCAAGTGCTTCGCAGGCCGACAAGCCGGCAACGTTGAAGGATCTTCTGAACCCAGAGCTGCTTCAGAAATTGAAGGAAACCTCCGAAACATTAAAGGCCTCGGAGGCTGAGCGTTTGGAGAAAGAAAGACAGGAGCGCGAGGCAGCCCGCGCAGCGGAGCAGAAGCGCCGTGATAACGATTTTGAGTATTTGCTGGAGAACAGTGATATGGACTGGAAACGATATAAATGACAGGTGGACGATAGCCATCTTTTTTTTACGATCAGAAAACCGAATTTGCCTTTCCCTTATGTGGTGATAAAGGACTTTTCTTGCAGTAATCCAGAAAGAAAGTTACAATAAGTAAGTAAAATACATGCTTGCAGGGGGTAAGACGATGAAGGTTGAGATTTGGTCGGATTTTATGTGTCCGTTCTGTTATATAGGAAAGCGTCGTTTCGAGAATGCACTGGCCTTATTTCCGAATAAGGATCAGGTCGAGGTGGTTTACCGGAGCTTCGAGCTTGATCCGGACGCTTCGTATGAGCCGGGCGTGTCGATGGATGAATTGCTGGCTTCAAAATACGGGATGAGCATTGAGCAAGCCCGGGCGGCGAACGCCAACGTTACGCAGCAGGCGGCAAGCGTCGGCCTCACGTATCACATGGACCGCATCATTCCAGCGAATTCCTTCGATGCCCATCGACTGGTTCATTTTGCAAGCCAGCATGGAAAAATGAAAGAGATGACAGAGCGGTTGTTCTACGCTCACTTTACAGAGGGCGGCAATCTGCAGGACCGCTCCTTGCTGGCCGATCTGGCCGCCGAGGTTGGTTTGTCGCGGGAAGAGGCAGATGCGGTGCTTGATGGTGACGCGTATAGCTCGGAAGTACGCGCTGATGAAGCGGCTGCCCACCAGCTGGGTATTCGCGGGGTGCCTTTCTTCGTGCTCGGAGGCAAGTACGGCGTATCCGGCGCACAGCCGCTTGAGGTATTTACGGACGCTTTGGAGAAAGCCTACCGTGAAGCCCATCCGCTTGTGATGGTGAACGAGAAGGATGCGGGGATATGTGCCGACGGATCCTGCGATCTGCCCGGCAGCACGAAATAAATAGGTGATAGACAAACAGCCTGAGGATGCATAGCTCGTATGATCTTCAGGCTGTTCTCTTATCGCCGTCCTATCACAGATCGATGGAGGTTATCATGGACGAGCTCCCAACGAAAGAGGTAATCTTACATATTCAGCGCTCCGAAACGGAGTACATGCACGATCGGATGGATGCCATTGCGAAGCGGCCGGGCAACCCGGAGGGCGTCCTGATCGAACGGTTCGGCCATGCGTTGTGCCTGTACAGCAAGACCATGCCGTGGCTTTCCTTTAACACCGTAAAAGGCATTCAATCGGAGGACATCGGCCATCTGGATGCCATAGTTGATTTCTACCGGTCGAGGGATCGGAGATTTCAGATCGAGATCGTGCCCTCCACGGCAAATGAGGAACTTTTGAAGGCGCTTGCGGAACGAGGGCTGTACCAGTCAGGGTTTCATAATTCGATGTATATGCATCCGGTCAACATGGAAGAAGAGGCGGATTCGGCTATCGAGATCCGGCATGTCACCGAGCATGAGTTCGAGCGGTATGCGACGATCCATTGCCGGGGAACCGGACTTCCTGATCAGGGGATTCCGTCCGTGGCCGCAAATAACCGGGTGCTCGCAGCGCGGAAAGGCTGGAGATTTTATCTTGCCTATGTGCAGGATGAGCCTGCCGCGGCTGGTGTGATGTACATAAATGAAGGCATAGCCTCTCTAACTTTCGGGGCGACGCTGCCCGAATATCGCAGGCACGGACTGCATCGGCTGCTCCTTCGCCATCGGATTCGGATCGCCCAGCAAACGGGCTGCAGCTTAGTCGTCGGCCAGTGCGGGTTCTTGTCACAAAGCCACCGCAATATGGAAGCGGTCGGTATGCGGCTCGGATATGTCCGGACGACGTGGACGGAAAGGTAGGACCTGGGGGATAGCTACAGGATACGATCCTTCTTCCAGACCGGCAGCCTAATTTGCGGGGAGGTTTTGTTTGTTAGTTTGTTGGTTGGTTCGATGGCGTGCAGCAGGCCGGGAAAGGAAAAAGATTGAGCATGCAGGACATAAAGTTTCTGAATATCGATTATTTGTATCAGGGTACGGAGAAGCAGAGGCAGGCCGCGCTCGTCATGGATGACCTGAGGCTGTTTGCCCATCTGGCACCGTATGATCCGATTCTCGTTGGCACGATCCCTATTGGCATCGACATCCCGGGAAGTGACCTCGATATCGCCTGCCGCGTTACGGACTTCGCTGCATTTGAACAGACCATCCACGAGGTTTTCGGACATCTGCCGGATCTGTCGGTCGATAGCCGAAACGTTAATGGCATGGATCGCATCGTGGTCCGCTTCCGGTACAAAGGCTGGATGTTCGAAATATTCGGCCAGCCTGTGCCGACGAAACAGCAGAACGGATACCGGCATATGGTCGTAGAGTATCGGCTGCTTCAGCTGATAGGCGAAGCCGGAAGAGAACGGATTATCGAACTGAAGCAAGCGGGAATCAAGACGGAGCCGGCTTTTGCGGAGCTGCTGGGAATTCCAGGCGATCCTTATGCAGCTCTGCTGGACATGTATAACTGGTCGGATGATAGACTAAACGGATTTTATCATAAATTATTAGCGAGGGAGAGGAACGAAGATGAGTGAGAAAGAACAGCTGCTCAGCGAATATGGGGAATGGATCGATCGGGTAAAGGAGCTTGCAGATCGGGATGAAACGTTGTGGAGCACCCCGCTGGCCGAAGGCAAGTGGACGGTTCGCGAGGTTGTCTGTCATATTTTCAGATGGGACGAATACTTTTTCGCAGAGGCGATTGAGAAGATTGCGCGCGGGGAAGCTCCGACCTCTGAACACTTGAACTATGACGAGTTTAATGAAAATGCCAGAGATTATGCGAAAGCAAGCACAACCGAGGATTTGGTCCGCCAGACGATTGCAGCGCGGGAGCAGCTGATCGAAGCGATCCGGTCCATGCCGGAGGATGTGTACGACGGGGATTACACGGATAAAGACGGTCATCCGTTTAAGGTCGCGCAGTTTATGAAGGATTTTATTTGGCATGACAAACATCACCTAAGACAGCTGGAGCTGATCGGATAAGTGTAAGCTGATTGCTGGACTGACACCGGCTCCCTGAAAAGCAAGCTAATCCTTATATAGATTCAGGGTCGGTATTGATTTATACTATAGGCAACTGACGATAGAAATGAGTGAACGCAATGCCGACGGGTTATTTGGATATCACGTCTTATTTTACGGAGAGCAACCTGGAGTGGTTTCTGGAGCAGTTCAGAGCGCTTGGCCCTTTGCCGGGGATCCTGCTGACCTTCATGAAATCCTTCGTTCCGCCAATGCCGACGATTGTGATCGTAGGGGTGAATGCCGCCGTATACGGGTTATGGGAAGGGTTCCTGTATTCTTGGATCGGCATGATCGCAGGCTGCCTGACAACCTTTCTCCTGGTGAGGAAAATATCCGACAGCCGCTTTCTCGCGCGCTGGGCAGCCAAGCCCAAGGTACAGCGGGGAATGCGATGGATTCAGAAGAACGGGTTCAGTTACGTGTTCTTGCTCGGCATTTTACCGGTCGGTCCGTTTGTCGCCGTTAATATTGCCGCCGGTCTGGCGAGAATGCATATCCTATCCTACCTGCTGGCCGTAACATTAGGAAAAGGCATTATGGTATTCTGCGTATCCTATATAGGTGCGAACCTGTCCGACATTGCAGCCGAGCCGTATAAGCTTGTCGGCGTTCTGGCCTTTATCGCTCTATCCTTATGGGGGAGCCGGCGGCTGGAAAGCTATTATGTAAACAGTCATGCGAAGAAAGCGGAGCATTCTCCCGTTACCGACCTGAACAGCGAAGCACCTTGATGTTGTCATGCGGTTAGCAGGGGATTGAACCATCGTGATCGGTGCATGCACGGCCCAGAGATGAGATAACCTACGTCGATGGTGTGCGATTACGGGATATCATAGAAGTGTTAGAAGGCTTCCGGCTGGTCCGGAACTGTCCACGCTGATCATAGTATGAGGGGAGGGGTGCGTGATGGCCAAGCTGGGAAGCGCCATGCTGGAAATCGTCCGAATGATGGTCTTATTCATGCTCAGTACTGCAATCATAACGAATATCGAACTGGCTGTTTTGCAGTCATGGGTGTTATGGAAAGACTATTATATCCTGTTCCTGTTCTTAGGGAATGTGCTTGGGTTTATGGTTCTGTACCGTAATCGTCTGCAGTTTGGCGGATGGTACCGCTCCAAGGCCACGCAACGGAGAATGTCCCGCCAGATGACAGCTGTGACGATTACCGCCGCAGCCGTTATGATTGCGCTGCCTGTCATTCTGGATTTACTTGGGCGTTTAGCATAAAGGATTATGGTATGTAACCAACAAGCTCCATTCATTCGCTTTGGAATGAATGGAGCTTGTTATGTGATGATGAGATGTGAGTTACAGCTTTTTGCGTTTATACAGCGTAACGATAAGACAGGCCGCAATGAGAAGGAGGACGGAGATCCCGGTATAGACCAGCTCTTGCATATTCCCTTGCTCCTGGTCTTGACTGTTGTTCCAATCCTGCAGTCCCATGCCCCGGCCGCCCGGCATTCCGCCGCCCATCCCGCCGCCGAATTCGCCAAAGCGATTCGTTTGCTGCTCCTGATTGGCATTCGGCTGCCCGGTTTGAGCGTTGGTGTCCGGGGCTGACGCATTCCCGGGCACCGCTCCTTGGCCAACTGCGTCCTGTTGTGATGGTTGCTGGGCTCCTTGCTGCGACTGCTGAAATTGCCGAGCTCCTTGTTGGGATTGCTGTGACGTTACCAGCGAGGACTCCTGCTGGGCTTCTTGCTGTGATTGCTGCTGCGACAGCTCCGGTGTTTGTTCACCAGCCTGCGCCTGCGATGCGGGAACGGTGTTCTTGTTATCGGCCGTGCGATTTGCTGCGGCTGCGCTATCGGCCACCGTGTTTGTCGCCGTGTTGCCGGAGCTGTTAGCGGTTATCCAACGATCCACTTGCGGTGTCACGTCCTGTCCGCCGTTGGCACCTTCAGCAGCGCCCGGGCCATTCTGCGGCATACCGCCGTTGGTATCGTCAGCTGCGCCCAGGCCAGTACCGCTCTTAGCAGCGTCCGCATTATCCTGCTCCATATTACCGCTGGCTCTGTTTGCAGCGCCAGCGGCATCCTCGGGCATACCGCCGATACCGCCAGCAGCACCTGCTTCACCCTGCGGCATGCTGCCTGCAGGATCTGCATCGCCCGGCTGCATGCCGCCCAAGCCTCCGGGACCCATGCCGCCACCGCTGCCGCTGCCGTCTCCGGAAGAAGGGAGCGTGCCGTCCAGCTGCTGCTGGATATTCTCCGTTGATTGCTGGACGAATGTGAGGAGGGCAGGCACGGCTTCCTCGTACTGCTCGTACGTATAGAAAGGCCGCGGTTCCTGCTGCACGTGCTCGGATATCAGCGCCTTGAGCTGTTCCACGCGCTTCGCGAACGTTTCCTGCTTGAGGTATCCATCCAGCATGTCCTGAAGGATGGCGTGATAGCGCTCCTTGTATTCACCCACCTCCAGGAGCTTCGCAACGAGCGGCCGCTCGGCTACGGCCCCTTGGGTCGGTTCGTCGATCAGGATGCCGGAACCGCCGAACCCTCCAAAGGCCATGTTGTAGTCCCAAGGGAGAATGGAGAAGACCCCCTTATTCTCATATAAATAATAATTCTGTTTGTTCATGCCGAGATAGCTGTCCATATTCGATGCGGCCACATTTAGGGCGATATACCTCAGCGCCTGGTCCACATCAAGAACCTGCTCGTAATCGGAACCGTTATTCAGCTCATCCAGCATGTCGATCAGAACGTCGTCATTGGAGGATTTGGACTTCATTTCTAGGCCCGTGTACGAATCCGGATCCTGACCGAGCCAGGTCAGATCGCTGCCGGCGCCGGTCATGACGCCCTTATACAAGGCACCGTATGCATTCCCGAAGTGGCGCTCCAGATAAGAATCGCCGATCTGCTCGACGGCAAGGTAGAATCCCCAAAGCTCGCCGTTAATATAGACATTGACGTACGAGAAGCCAGGCGTTGGCAGGCCACCGGATGCCGCCAGCTCGTAGGCGAGAAATTCTCTCATGTACGTTGCGTCGCTGTAGTTGTTGTTGAGATTGATTTTGCTGATCCCGTCCAGCGTTTGATTCACATATTCATCGAAGGACAGCTTGAAGCTATAACGATCGGAGTCGGAGTTGACCACGCTCCGCAAGCTCAAGTTGCCTTTGGTCCGAATGCCGACATGTTCGAACTTCTGCCCGTTATAATCAACCGACGCCTCTTTATACTCCTCCGCTTCGGCATTGTCGATCATATCCGCAAAATCCGCTTCATCGATCGTAATCTTCACATCGATGACCTGATCCTTCGGGAACACCGTGGACACGCTCTCCTGCGCGGCTGCGCTCCCATCCTCCGCCTTATTTGCTTGGCTTGCACGGGGTGCCAGCCAATCCTGACAGCCGGATAAGAGAAGCATCAAGGCCAGCAGAAGGGACAGGGGAGCTGCGGCATATTTTGTTTTCATATCGAGACACCACCTGTCTTAGGATACATAATCGCCGCTGTAGCTGATCAGGACCGCGTTATGGACGCCGGGGAGTCCGGACAGCTTGTTGACGAATTCGCCCTCGGCATCCTTCAGTCTGACTTCCACCGTCAGCTCGATGTTCCCGTTTGAAACGGTTTTTTGCTTCAGATTGTAACGTTTTACCGCTTCGGCGATGCGAGTGCGAACCGCCTGCTCGCTCTGCTCGTCTTGGCAATGGACGACAAGAAGATAGGGGGTGTCGACTGAGGCTTTTTTTATGAAGAAGAACAGAATGAGGCCTACGACCACGGAACCGATCGCCGCCAGCGTATAGAAACCTGCGCCGGTTACGATGCCTGCAACAGCTGCCCAGAACAGAAAGATCAAATCGGTCGGGTCTTTGATCGGGGTCCGGAAACGAACGATGGACAGCGCGCCGACCATACCGAGCGAGAGCACGAGATTGGAGTTGATGGCGATGATCACAACCGCCGTAATCATGGTCATTCCGATCAGGGACACGTTGAAGCTCTTCGAATAGAGCACCCCGCTGAATACCCGTTTATACAGCAGATATATAAACAATCCGATGACAAAAGCGATGGCGAGCGTAATCAATATTTTGGCGATGCTGATATCGGATGCGAAGTTCTCGAGGACGGATTTTTTGATAATATTAGAAAAGTTGGTCGTTTCGTTAGACGTTGCATTCATGAATTATTGATCCTCCCAAGCGTTATACTTTAAAAATTTTCGGCAAATAACGTATTTCGATGCGGACTGGCGCTGAAGTCCCTCCAGCTGCAGGGCAATCTTGATGTAATCCGGTATATACTCGTCATACTTGACTTCAAGAATGATCAGATTCTCATCAATAGCCTGGATCGACAGCAGCTCCCGGTTGAACAGATCCACCGAGTGGAGCCCTGTGCGCAGCTCCTTGTCGAACGTGATCCGGACATTGCCGTTTGCGCATACGTACGGTTCACGGACATAATCGACGATGACCTTCGGGCGCAGCAGGTTATGCTTCATCTCGTGATAGAGTTCCATCATCAGAGGCTTGTCCGGCTGGTACAGACATTCGTAATCCCCCGCCATAATCCGGTCCGTCATCTCCCGGGTAAGGGGCTCTTTCAGCTTCGCGATGTAGTCGCGGAACTTTATCTTTTTCTCAAAATGGATCACGTCGTCCTTCACGTTATAGATGCGAATCCGGTATTTTACGCGGTCCCGGACGCCGGCCAGCTTCTCGTGCAGCGCCTTATTATTGATATCGTCGAAATACAGGCTTCGAATATGGTATTCTCCGGACGGTCCCGCATGGTTATCGTGACGGATCAAATGGTTCAACCGCTGCCGGATGATCCGGTATTGATGCATGTTGACAAAAAACTTCAGTTCATTCCGGTATTTCAATCCTTTGTTCATGCTTCCACCTCATTTCTGTCAGTTCGCTTATTTGCTTCTGAAACCATGCTATCAATCGTTTCTGATTTCTGGCTTAAATCCAGCTGAATGTAAACTGAGTGTTTTCGTGATGTAAAGCGTGCTCCATTTGTCGAACAGGTATGGTAGGATGAAACTAGAAAATGAAAGAGGATAGGGCGATGTGAAATGCTATACTATGTGGCGGCCTTATGGATCGCGGCAATCGTGCTGCTGGCGAACCAGCCGCGGCAAGAGGTGAATCGCTGGGCGGCTTTCTTCTTATTCAGCTCAGGCGTAGGCGGCTTAACCCAACTCCTAGAGCCGGACGGCTTTATACCGGCTTCATTTGAGCCGATCATTCAAAGCTTCAATCATACGATGTCGCCTTACGGGGTGCTTGTATTTTGCATCGTGTACACCCGGCAGCAGATAGATCCGGTCAAGCTGCGCTACTTCAAGCTCGGGCTGCTGTTGCCCCCGCTTATAACGGTACTCCAAGTCATCGTTTTTCCTGAGCATCGGATCGATTTCGGGCTGCTGCTTGTCTGGACAGCTCCGTACTATTTCATATCGTGCTATTTATTAATTCGGGCCTATGTACAAGAAATGAATCCGAACAGACGCAGAAGTCTGCTGATCACGGCCATGATTATGGTCCCTACGCTGCTGGGCGTGATGCTTCTGATTAATGTCGGGAGCCTCTTGTATCCCGGTTATGATTTCTTTCAATATGTATCGCTGCTAATCGTATATTCGTTCGTCGTCGGGTTGATCTGCGTGTTCGTGTATGGTGTGCTCGGCATGCGGCTGAAGGTTGAACGGGATCCGATGGACCGTACAATGCAGGCGGTTTCGACGGGAACCTCCCTGCTGAACCACACCCTCAAGAATGAAATCGGAAAAATCGCTCTGAGCACGGAAAATGTGAAGCAAATGTTGCAGCCGAACCAAGGGGCTGCGCTTGAGCAGCTCGGGATCATCACACAGGCGTCGGAGCATCTCCTTGCCATGACGGAGAGGATTCAGCAGCAAACGAAGGAGCTCGTCCTGAAGGCGCAGCCGGTTCGGCTGGATCAACTGGTCAAGGAGCTCTTGCATCGCGAGCACGAAATGCTGCGTAGTCATGGGGTTGAGGTCAAGCTCCACATCCGGCAGCGCCCGTGGCTGCTGATCGATCCGGTTCATGTTACCGAGGCGGCGGGCAACCTGCTGCAAAATGCAGTCGAGGCTACACCCAGGGCCGGGGTGATCGAATTGACGGTCGATGCCGGACGACGGGGCGCGGTGATCTCGGTCAAGGATTATGGCAACGGTATTCCGGATGGGCTCCAGGCGCGGGTATTTGAACCTTTTTACAGCACCAAGAAGGATCGACGAAGCAATTACGGATTAGGTCTTTCCTATGCATACCATGTGATGAAAAAAAGCGGGGGATCGATAGGCCTGGAGAGCCGCCAGGGGGAAGGAACCGAAGTGTCCCTGTATTTCCCCCGCCGGGTGTTGGTACGACTGGCAGGAAGGGGGGAGGAATGAGCCCGATACAAATTTTTCTGGTTGAAGACGATCCCGATTGGATCAAGGCGATGACTGTTTTTCTGAACGGACAGGAGGACATGCTGGTAGCGGGGGCCGCCCAGACGCCGGAGCAGGCAGCCGCCATGGCACGCGTCCTTTCGTTTGATGTTGTGTTGATGGACATACAGCTCACCCCGGGACAGCTGGACGGCATTTACACGGCCGCCGACATTTTGGAAATCAGGCCGCAGGCCAAGGTGATCATGTTAACCTCCATGGATGACGAGCAGACGATCACACAGGCCTTTACGGCAGGAGCCGTGCAATATATCGAAAAGGCGAGGTTCAAGGAGCTGCCGGGGGCGATCCGCGGTGCCCTGCTGCATGCCGGTCCGATGGAGGCGCTGCTGAAGGAATTTTCCCGGTTGAAGCGGGAGGAGCAGCTGCGGGGCTTAACACATGCGGAACGGGAGGTATTCGAGCTGATGGAGAAAGGGTACACCCATGCGCAGATCGAGCATAAGCTGTTCAAATCGGAAAGCACGTTAAAGAATCAAATTAATAAAATCCTGAAAAAGCTTGGCGTAAAGAGCGGCAAAGAAGCCGTTGAAAAGGTGCGGCGAAAAGGGATCATAAAGGATCGTTAGCGGTTAGGGCGAACGCCCGGTGCAAGGTTTTGAGCCAAAAACATAGCGTATTTATTGTGGGGGGTACTACGAAACGTAGTACCTTTTTTGGTTGTGGTTCTATGAAAGTCGGAACTAACGGGAAAGTGGATTCGGCTGTATGCTGAATGCATGAATACCCGGTGAACGAAAATGCTGTTACGCCGGTAATGAAGCTGGTATGGAGGAGTCGGAGCATGAAGAGAAAGCCGATCTATGTGGAGATTGATATCGAGTCGGATCTCGATACGCTGTGGAAGCATACGCAGCGTCCGGAGCTGCATCAGCAGTGGGACGTGCGGTTCTCGAGCATCCATTACTTGCCTAAAGGCGATTCCAAGCATCAGCGGTTTCTATATAAGACCCGAATCGGATTCGGTCTTACGATCACCGGAATTGGGGTGACCCATGCGTTTTCGCGACGGGAAGACGGGGATCGGATGTCAGTGCTGCGTTTTGGCTCTGATCAGAACATATCTTTGATCCGCGAAGGCAGCGGATACTGGCGATACCGGGATGGAGGGAGAGGGGTCATAACCTTCTCGACCCAATACGATTACAAGACACGATTTGGCCTGATCGGCGCTTGGTTTGACCGGCTGGTGTTTCGTCCGATGTTCGGGAAGGCTGCAGCCTGGAGCTTTGACGTGCTGCGGCTGTGGCTGGAGAGGAGCATTCCGCCTGCCGTGTCGATCCGGCAAACATGGATCCATGCTTGCAGCGTATTGACGCTGGCACTGCTGTGGATCTACGAAGGATTGGTGCCGAAGCTGCTGTTCCCGGAGGGCGGGGAGCTGGAGATGCTGCAGCACATCGGCTGGTGGAGCGGTCAGGAACGCGCAATCCTTGGAATGCTGGGCGTTTTTGAGATATGTATTGGCTTGATCAGCCTTACATTTCATAAGAGCCGATGGTGGTACAGGCTCGAGTCCGTCCTGCTGGCGGGACTGATGCTGGGAGCGCTCATCCCGGAGCCTGCCTGGCTTAAAGCACCGTTCAATCCGCTGCTTCTGAGCGGCACGATGCTCGTTCTATGTCTGCTTGCCTCCTGGTCTTCGACAGATTTGCCAAGTGATTCCCGATGCTTGCGGGAGCCGGGCACTCCAAGGACAAGCAAGGTGCGGCAGAAGGAGGAGAGAGCCCATGATATCCATTTATGAGAAGGCGCTAGGCCGGGAATTTCGGAAGCTTCATCCCAAAATCCAGGAGAGGTTCGGGTTCGGCAGCAAGGATATGGTGGCCTCGATCGGCGAAGGGACTATGGATGAGATTTGGTATGCGCGCTGGGCAAAGCTCCCGCTCTACATCGGAACGGTGCGCCACATTATGTTCCCTGAACGGGGACTCCATATCCCGTTTCGGATTGAGAACTACGCCTATTTGGATCGTTACGGACGAGAGACGGTGACTTGGTGCAGAAGCTTTCAATTTCCATCGGGCATTAGAAGATTTGACGCGACGATGATTTACAGCCAAGAGCGAAACGGCATTGTGGATTATCTGGGAAGCAAGCAGCATTTAGCGGTAGACCTTGAAGTGTCGGTCAGCGGCAATGGCGGAATATGTATTCGCTCAGGCGAGCAGCGGTTCTACGAGGGGTGGCTTGGGTTTCGCTTTCCGGCGGGACTCACGGGAACGGCCGATGTGTGCGAATGGTATGATGACCGGCATCAAACCTACCGGATTCGGGTGGATGTGTTTAACCCGCTGTTCGGGCCTGTTTTCCGCTATCGCGGAAGCTTTCAGGCCCGATTCATATCGACGCGGGGCAGCGGCGTTCCTTCGCATGTCAAGCCGCTGCGCGAAGAAGCTAGAGCGTAGACGCGGCGGATTCAGGCACCTTCTTACGCTTAGGCTCCCGGAACATGCGGTAATACAGAAACGACGAGAAGACGTAAAGCGTGCCGGTGATGCAAAAGGTGATCGCATAACCCCAATAGCTGCCGTAGGTGGTAACCAAAGCGGACTGCACCGGGCCCATCGTCGCCCAGCCCATCATGAACGCCGTCTGGGTCACGGAATTTGCGATTCCGCGTTTGTCGTCCGGTACCCGGTCGATCAGAATGGAGGATTGGATCGGGTTGGCCGCGTTCATCAGTGCTTGACGGAACAGGAATCCGATGGACGCCACGATCAGGATGTTGGTAAAGCCGGTCAGCACCAGGAAAGGCAGGGACATGACCTGGAAATAGACGACGGCCCGAACGGCGCCGACCCGGTTAACCAGCGTAGGCCCGATCAGCATGGATACGATCGTCATCACTTGTCCCAGGGAGATCAGAATGCCGACCGCCGAGAGCGATACCGAGAACCGATTCGTGAAATACAGATTCAGATACGGCACGACGAGGCCCGAGCCCAGCCCGATCAGCAGCTGGGCCAAGGCGAATTGACCGATGATTCTATAATCTTCGCGGTGTGCTGTCTTACCGGAACCGGCCGCTGCAGGCTGCAGTGAAGGCTTGTCTTTCGTGAAGGACGGCTGCTGCTTCGGTACCGTTTCCTGGTCGGGATGGACAGGCTGCGGTTCCTGCGGTTCGAGTGATTCCCACTTGTCGGTTGTAAATAGCAGCGGAACGAAGGCAGCGAAGGTGGCAACGCCCCCGATGAGCAGTGCGAACTTCAAGCTGCCGACTTTGTTCATGCCCAGCGCCTGCAGGGCATCGGCCAGGAATCCCCCTCCCATGCTGCCAAGCACCTGGGAAGCAAGCACTAGGGAGGCGTGAATGCTGAAGATGCGCATGCGCGCCTGCTTCGGCGTGTTTTCCGCCAGAAAAGGAATGGCGAGCACCTGGAAGAACGAAGCGAACAATCCGGTGTATATTGCCAGCCCCATTAAGCTGAATTCGCTTTCAAAGAGGGAGCGGGCGATCAATCCTGCACCGCTGAGCAAAGCGCCGAGCACCAGGATCCGTTTGCGGCTGGTGCGGTCTCCGATCAAGCCGATCGGGATAAACATCAGCGCGGTAGCCAGGGATTGAACGCTGACTACGGTACCGTTCATGGAATCATTATAGCCGAGGCTTTGTATGTACAGATTGTAGAGCACGCTGAACATGCCTGTACCGAACTGGTACAGCACATTGGCGAGGAAAAAAAGCTTAATATTACGCGGCCAGGTTCGCAGCTCATTTGCTGACCGTTGTATAATTCCCATGATGATACCCCCTAATTTTGACAGCAGCAACCTCTATATTTTAGCAGGTTCGCTTCATAGGAGGAAGAAGAGATTGTAGGAGAGTCAGAAAACAGTGCCCATATTATGGTAAAAAGCGAAGCCGCTCAGGGCGCTGCTGACGGAAGGCAGTGTCGAAAATCCATCCGGGCCGCCTGGAGGTCTAAAGAACATCAGATGAATCCCGATAGCATCCAGATGGATCGCATAGTATCCAGGCAGATCTCGATAGTATCCAAGTGGATCGCCGTTATATCAAGGATGCCCTTCTCGTGCCGGAGATGAAAGGCGTTGTGTCTTCATGAAAGCACTCGGGGTTATTCCGAAATACCGTGTGAAGGCACGGGAGAAGGTAAACAAATCCGAATATCCCAGGGATAAGGCGGTATGCGTAATGCTGGTGCCCTCGGCGGATAACAGGCGGGTTGCTTTTTCCATGATCAACTGCTGCATGTAGCGGGACGGGGAGATGCCGTACCTGCGGGTAAACGCTCGGGTGAAATGACTGCGATGAACGCCGGCCCAAGCTGCGAGCTGTTCCACGGACAAATTCTCCGTGCAATGAAGCTGCATATACCCGGGGATGGATTCAAGCCAGTCGCACGCAGCCGAAGAAGAGGCTGAGTTCCGGTGCCGGTTCGGATCGATGCTGTGGATCAATTGAAAGCCCAGCGACATCAGCTGAAGGCTATGGTCCAGCTGGGGCTGCCGGAGCAATCGTTGAATCTCCTTGATGACAGCCAAGGCGTTGTCCCCGAATGCATGTTGACGATAGGGCCGCTCCGCGCATAACTCGACATGCTTCAATATGGATGGCATTTGCTCGCCCATAAAAGCCGTCCAGGTGATCGTGGTAGACGGCTGGTCGCAATCCTTGACGTACGTATAGACCGAACCGGGGAAGAGGCAGAACAGATCCCCTTCCGAGAGGGAGACGCTGCTGCCGTCCCAACAGAATCTTACCTTGCCGCTGGCAACGAAATGTATACTATAGAACTCGACGGACCGGGGACCGACTTTTTCAGTGAAAAAGGGTTGAGAACCGGATTTGTATATCCATAAACCCAATTGAGTTTCAAATGAAGCCGGGTTGTTAAAGTATTCTTCTCTGGATGAGTGAAGGTTATTAAATGTCATGGTTCCTCCTGCCGGCTATGCCTCAGCCATTTCTTTTGTTATTTCAAACTATGCAACATATTGTATAACGATTGCAAGAATTGAGCATTCCGCGCAGTCCTGCCAAAGGTTACGATGATGAGGTACAAGTCATGCATGGTAGAGGTGAATGGAGACATGAAACAACCGAATTTTATCGTTATTTATTGTGATGATCTAGGTTATGGGGACCTTGGATGTTATGGATCCGATACTGTGACAACCCCAAATCTGGATAGTTTGGCGGGTGAAGGCATTCGTTTTACGAATTGGTATTCCAACTCTCCGGTCTGCTCTCCGTCAAGAGCCTCTTTATTGACAGGCAAATATCCGGCCCGAGCGGGAGTAGGCGAAATCCTGGGGGCAAAGCGCGGATTGGATGGACTTCCCTCCACCGAAGTGACACTGGCGAAGGCGCTCAAGCCCGCGGGGTATCGAACGGCATTGTATGGAAAATGGCATCTTGGCGTATCCGAGGAAACCAGTCCGAACGCGCATGGGTTTGATGAGTTTTTCGGATTTAAGGCGGGCTGCATCGATTTTTACTCGCATATTTTTTACTGGGGCCAAGGCCATGGCGTCAATCCTCTGCATGATCTATGGGAAAACGAAACGGAGGTTTGGGAGAACGGCCGGTATATGACAGAATTGATCACGGAACGTTCGGTTGATTTCATCAAGCGATCTCGAGAGCAGGAGGATCCGTTCTTTTTGTTCGTATCGTACAATGCGCCGCACTATCCGATGCATGCCCCGAAGGAATACATGGACCGGTTTGCTCATTTGCCTTGGGATCGGCAGGTCATGGCTGCCATGATTGCCGCGGTGGATGACGGCGTGGGGGAGATCGTGAAGGCCCTGAAGGCTGCCGGTTGTTACGAGAATACGGTCATCTTCTTCTCCAGCGATAACGGACCGTCCTCCGAGAGCCGGAACTGGCTCGACGGAACGGAAGACGTGTATTACGGCGGGACCGCGGGAATCTTTCGGGGACATAAAGCAAGCCTGTTCGAGGGCGGAATCCGTGAACCTGCCATACTGAGCTGGCCGAACGGATTGGAAGGCGGACAAGTACGCGATGAGGTTGGAGTTATGATGGACATCGTACCGACCTTTCTGGATCTGGCTGGCGTCGATCCAGCGACAGGACCGCTTGAAGGCGCAGAGCTGGATGGAAGCAGCCTGAAGGAAATGCTGCTAATGGGCGAGCCGTCGCCGCATAAGCAATTGTTCTGGGAGTACCAAGGCCAACTGGCCGTTCGGGAAGGCGATTGGAAGCTGGTGCTGAACGGGAAGCTTGATTTCGAGCGCCTGGTGCCGGATAAGGTTCATCTGTCCGATCTGTCGAAGGATCCCGGGGAGCGCTCCAATCTGGCGGATCTTCACCCTGAGATCGTGGAGCGGCTAAGCCGGGACGTTCAAGCTTGGTATGAGGAAGTAGAAGCAAGTAGATCATAAGCTTGGCTGTAAAGTGTATCAATGAAGTCCTAGTGGTCGTGCAATGAAGCCCCGGTAACGGGGCTTTTTCAATTTTGACGACAGCAGGTTTTATTTTCCGAATATTTTTTAATAGAGCGAAATGGGGCAAAGGTAAGTATAAATCCTCCGATCTGGCAATATAGGCTGATCCATTGTATTTCGTTGAAATAATAGACATAATAACAAAATGTCTATATAATCAATATATGATTAACATGATGCTCAATATATGAAAAGTGGTGGTTGAATTGGATCATACGGAACGATTTTGGAATGCGTCGGTCGATGAATTGAAGCGGGGCTATGTTGAGGACGAGGCGAGCTTCATGTGCCTGTTATGCGGTAAATCCGTCGAGAAGGGGATCATTTACCCCGATCATGACAAGCTGTATGAAGCTGAACGATACATGAAGGTTCACATTCAGCGTGAGCATGGCTCGGTATTTCAATATTTGTCGGGCTTGGATAAAAAATTGACAGGGCTGACTGAGCATCAAAACCGGCTGCTGCAGCTGTTTTATCAAGGGAAGAGCGATAAGGAAGTCCAGCAGGAGATGGGGATCGGCAGCGCGTCCACGATCCGAAATCACCGGTTTGCGCTGAAGGAGAAGGAACGCCAGTCGAAGGTGCTGTTGACCATGATGGAGCTGCTTAAAGAGAAGGATAATCATGCGCCGGCGATCGTGGAAATTCCGAAGCAAGCCCGAATGGTCGATGAACGCTATAACGTAACGGAGGAGGAGCGGCAGGCGATTTTGGCAAAGGTGTTTCCGCACGGAACTCAAGGCCCGCTGAAGACCTTCAAGCTTAGGGAGAAGCAGAAGTATGTCGTGCTTCGGGAAATCGCGACTCGCTTTGAGCCCGGCAGGGTATACACTGAGACGGAGGTTAATGATTTGATCGGCCGCGATAATCCCGATTACGTTACGATTCGTCGTTATTTGGTCGAATACGGCTTTATCGACCGGAAGGATGATGGCAGTGAATATTGGCTGACGACATAGCTGGTCACGTTGGTGGGCAGTTAACAGGAACAATCAAGAGCCGAACAGCCAGCTTGTACTTATGGTCTAAGGCTGTAGCATCGGGAAGCTTAGAGCCCGGGTTGTTAGAGGCAGTGCAGTAATACAAGAGGAGGCAAGGTAACAATGAACCGTAGAGCGGAATTGACGCAGATGTACAAGGAAATCAAGATCATCGCCGGTGTCTACCAAATCCGGAACAAGGTGAATGGAAAGGTGTTTGTCGCGGGCACGCCGAACTTGAAAACGATGAACGGCAAGCGCTTTGAACTGCAGATGGGAACCAGCTATAACAAAACGCTGCAGCAGGAGTGGAACGAATTTGGCGAGGATGCGTTTGAATTTGAAATTTTGGAGCAGATCGAGCCTAAGCCGGGCGTCTTCTTCGATATGAAGGACGCGGTGAATAAGCGGGAAGAGCATTGGATTCGGAAGCTTGAGCCGTTTGGCGAAAAAGGATACAACCCGCCGCCTAAAAATAACGGATAAGAATAGGGACCATTCCACGACAATCCTGCAAAACCGCGAATGTCGATTTTGCAAAAATACGAATACAGTGGAGATATTCCTTCCATTTGCATGCGCAGCTATGGTGAGATATGATGGGTTCAGCGGCTTAAATCGCTTCCATAACTATTTCATAAATACGAAAGCGAGACGTGAACAACATAATGAGATCCATAGCATGGGTTACCGACAGCACAAGCACGATCGATCCCGCGTTCGCCCGGGACCATCATATCTATATTGTGCCCTTGCGATTGATTCTTGGACAAGAAACGTATCGGGAAGGCATTGATGTGACGGCTGAAGCCTTTTACGAGAAAATGAAGGATGAACCCAAAGTCAGCAGCTCACAGCCTCCGATCGGGGAATTCATCGAGTTATACGAATCCCTGAAGGGAAAATATGATGATGTCATTGCGATCCATTGCTCGTCCGAGCTGAGCGGGACATTGCATTCGTCGATCCAGGCTGCCGAAATAGCTGAGGTACCCGTGGTAGGAATAGATTCGAGAGCAGGAGCCTTTCCGCTCCGCGAGATGATACGATCCGGCATTGAGTGGCACAAGCAGGGCGATACCGTACAGACGATCAAGGAGAAAATCCAGGCCTTGGTCCATAATATGTCCTTCTATCTGATCCCCGCCAGTCTTCACCGGCTGCACAGCAGCGGCAGAGTATCCGGGACGCAGCTGCTTCTGAGCAATCTGCTCCGGATCCATCTGTTGCTTCGGTTCGAAGAGGGCAAAGTGATTGTGGAGGATAAGATCCGCACGTTCAAGAAGGCCAGACAGCGAATGCTGGAGACGTTGAAGCATGAGATTCAAATGATTAAAAAGGTCTGCATTATGCATGCGAACAACGAGGAGGAAGCGGAGGAGCTTCGGAAGGAAATCAGCGGCGCGCATCCGAGCGTGAAGACGGAAGTCATGACGTTCATCCCGGTCGTCGGCGTTCATGCCGGCGAAGGAACGATCGCGATGTCCTGGATTCGGCATTATCCTGCATAATCATTGACATATTATTGGTAGAGCCTGCAGAAGTTAACTGCAGGCTCTTTCCTGCTTCACGGCCGCAGTTTGTTGCTGCTGTTCATGCGAAAGTGCGCATATGGCGGATTTCCTCTGACATGGAAAGAGCGATACCGCCTGCAGGAAGCTGTCAGCGGTTCGAATCCGTACGCCGAGCATGCATCCATACTAGGATGGGTAATGGCTTTCGAGAGATTCGAATCCGTGGAACAAGTTGTATAGGTAATAGGCCAAGTTTGAGCCGGATGTGAAGAAGACGATCAATGAGCGAAACAGGGAGGAGTGACCCATTGTGAAGATTATCATTACGCAAGCCGAAGCGATGGAACGGAAAATATGGGATGACGTTATGCTGATGTTCGGTCTAAATGAGGACGACAAAATCGCCGACACGGAACAATTCATTTTGACGGAGGAACAGGCCAGGCAGCTGAACCTGATCGGTTAGGAAAAAGGAAATTGAAGTTTCGGGGCCGAATAAATACGTAGCAAGGTTTATAAAAAGGGTGGTGGCTCTAAGAAGATGAAGCAGTTAATGAAACATAAGCAAGCAGGGATATGGGCGATCATTCTGGTCATGATCTTGATGCTGCCGGCTTGTCAAGGCGGAGCAGGAACCAATATGCCGGGAAGCGGATCTGCGGATTCGGCATCCGGGAATGGACAGCAGCAGGAAGGCGACGCCGCCAAGCCGCCTGCTGAACACGAGGAGCAGGGTGGGCCCGCAAGTAACACGGGGGCTTCGGATTCTGAAGAGGAAGGGGATCCGTCCAAGGAAAGCGGGGCAGCTTCAGACCCTGCAATGGCTGCCGCAGCCGCACAGCTCTCCAAAATGACAGACAAAGAGAAGATTGGCCAGCTTGTCATGGTCGGGATCGAGGGTACGCGCATGGACGACGTCGCCCGCAAGATGCTGGATTCCTACCACGTCGGCGGGTTTATTTTCTTTAAGGATAATATCGCTAGCACCAGCCAAGCCGTAACGCTGCTTAACGAGCTGAAAAAGGCGAATGCGTCTAATCCGGTGCCGCTATGGCTGAGCATTGATGAGGAAGGAGGGCGGGTCACCCGCTTCCCGGAGGAATATGTCAAGCTGCCGTCAAGCGGAAAGGTGGGGAGCGGGAATGACCCCGACGTCACCCGTCAGGTCGGCGAGCTTATTGGACGGAAAGTAGGCTCGATCGGTATAAACATGGTCTATGCGCCGGTGCTTGATGTGAACAGCAATCCGGACAACCCGGTGATCGGGGACCGTTCCTTCGGTGAGACGGCAGAAGAGGTGGGCAGGCAGGGCATTGCTTCCATGAAAGGGATTCAGGAAGCGGGCGTCGTGCCGGTCGTGAAGCACTTCCCGGGCCATGGCGATACCTCAGTCGATTCCCATCTTGGGCTTCCTGTCGTAACTCATGATATAAAGCGGCTGCATGAGCTGGAGATTGCGCCATTCCGTAAAGCGATCGAGCAAGGCGCAGACGTTGTGATGGTCGGGCATCTGCTTATGACGGCGATTGATGAGATAACGCCGTCCTCCTATTCCAAGGCGGTCATCACGGATCTGTTAAGGCAGGAGCTGGGCTTTGATGGTGTCGTCATCACGGACGACATGACAATGGGTGCCATTACGAAGAATATCGATGCCGGCGAGGCCGCGGTAAAGTCGATCTTGGCCGGAACCAATATCGTCATGATCGGACACGATTATGCACAGGAGGAGGCTGTCATTCAAGCCATCACGGAGGCCGTGGAATCGGGCGTGATTTCCGGGGAGGTGCTGGATGAACGCGTGCTGGCAACCCTGGCGCTCAAGCAGCGGTACCAATTGAACGACGAGCCGGCGGACATGCCGGACATCGAACGGTTAAATGAGGATACGAGGGCAGTGCTGAAGGAGATAAAGTAAGCCTTTTCTCCTTCAGCGTCAAGCCAAGGCAGGACAGGGGGACTGATTTCGTCATGATCCGGTCTTGGCCCGTTCTCGCCATCCTTATGTACTTGAAGAACATCCGTGAACATATACTACAACAGGCATTCCCGGGATTGAGCAACGAATGCCCCTTTGGATCTCCCGGTACGTATTTCAATCAAAAAAGGCAACCTCTTCAAAAGAGATTGCCGTGCTGGAACTAGAATATATTAGAAGTTGAAAAAATAGGCGTAATATGATAGAATGAAGGATAAATAATTATTAGGTAGATGTCATAATGACCTAATGATAGATTAGCACAAAATTATAGGATTGTCAACAGGGGGGCATAGAATGGAGAACCGTCAGAGTGCGGATTTTGCATTGGATCGTGAGGTAGTGGATGCGGAAAAAGCGGCTAATTCTCCCGCGGAGGATTTTGCAGTTCATGATGACCTCTCCCTTCCGCCAGGCATCAAGATTAGCGATCCGGTTCGCATGTACCTGAAGGAAATCGGCCGTGTTCCCCTTCTCTCAGCCGATGAGGAAGTGGAGCTGTCCAAGCGTATCGAGGAAGGCGATGAGGATGCGAAGCGACGTCTGGCGGAAGCCAATCTTCGTCTAGTCGTCAGCATTGCCAGACGTTATGCAGGTCGGGGCATGCAGTTCCTTGATCTGATACAGGAAGGCAATATGGGATTGATCAAAGCGGTGGAGAAGTTTGACTACTCCAAAGGCTTCAAGTTCAGCACCTATGCGACATGGTGGATTCGGCAGGCGATTACCCGCTCGATTGCCGACCAAGCGAGAACGATTCGAATTCCGGTTCACATGGTAGAGACGATCAATAAGCTCGTCCGTGTATCCAGACAGCTTCTGCAAGAGCTTGGGCGGGAGCCGTCACCGGAGGAAATTGCCAAGGAGATGGATATTACGCCGGAGAAGGTCCGGGAGATCCTCAAAGTTTCACAGGAGCCTGTATCGCTCGAGACGCCGGTTGGTGAGGAGAGCGATTCGAACCTGGGGGATTTCATCGAGGATCAGGATGCGCTGGCGCCAGCTGACGCTGCCGCCTTCGAGCTGCTTAAGGAGCAGCTTGAGGAAGTGCTCGATACCTTGACGGATCGTGAAGAGAACGTGCTTCGGCTTCGCTTCGGACTTGAGGACGGGCGGACCCGAACGCTTGAAGAGGTCGGTCAGGTATTCGGCGTTACGCGCGAGCGGATTCGACAGATTGAAGCGAAGGCGCTCCGTAAGCTTCGTCATCCGAGCCGCAGCAAGCGTCTCAAGGATTTCCTGGAGTAATCGATCGTTTCGTTCACGAAGTGGATCAACACCCCTTGATTGCAGTGCGCGCGCTGCAGTCAAGGGTTTTTTTATGGACTCATGCTTGTGACCCCTCCGATTGACACCAACCGACGAGTTGCATCATAATTATGTAGCATCCCCACAGGCAGGCGATTATCCGCTGTGTGAAAGTGAAATGATAGGGAGTGTCTAAGATGACTTTACATAAATCTGCAATTGATCGATTGTGCAAGCGCCATGTTCCGTTATCCGATTATTCAACTTACGGGGTCGGCGGCTTGGCGAATTATTTGGCTATGCCGGAGACTTCAGCAGATCTTGCGGAGCTGCTGCAGGATTGCAAGCGGCTCGGAATGCCGTGGTATATATTCGGCATGGGCTCCAACATCCTGTTTCCGGACGAACCGAATAAGGACATGGTGTATATTTCCTTGAAGCGGCTTGTCGAGCTGGCGGTCAGGGATGACAAATGGTATGTGGCGTCTGGAACGCCGATGTCGCTCTTGTCGCTTATGGGCTTGATTGGCGGGGGCGATTCGCTGGACTTTACGTTCCTGCTGCCGGGCTGCGTCGGGGCAGGCATCTATATGAACGCTAAGTATAATGCCAGCCAAGTATGCGACATTCTTGATACGGTTTATTATATCGACACGATGGATCCGGGGCTCAGCGTCCGTTCAATCCCGGCTTCGGAATGCCAATTCGCTTACAAACAGTCGATATTCCAGCACCATCCATGGATTATTATCGGGGCAGATCTGAACACGCCGGTCAGCTCCGAGGAGCAGATCAGCTCTACCGCGCTGCTGTTGCAGGAGTGGAAGACGAGAGGAAGTCACCCATCCTCGTTGCCGTCGTTCTTCTCCTTCTTCCTTGGCGAGGTTCATGCGCTCGCGGGAAGAGGCATACCGACCCCGCAGTCGATGCTCGACATTATCAAGTACCGGACAAGTAAACGGCATTTCGATTACCCTTCCTGCGGCTCCGTATTTAAAAATAACTATGATTATGGAGTTGCCATCGGCTCCTTGGTGGATCAGCTGAATTTGAAGGGGACGGAATACGGCGGGGCGATCATTTCCCCGCATCACGGCAATATGATCCTGAATCAGAATCATGCCAAAGCGACGGATATATTATATTTGATGAATGTCATTACAGAGGCGATTCATCAACGGTTCGGTTTTATTCCAGAGCCTGAGATTGTCTTGGTGTAAAAGGGACCATTCAAAAATTCTCTGTAAAGTCATTGGAATAAGGAGCATTTAACGCTATAATCAGATAGGTGACATCTGTTTATGGATTTAAACGGTTAATCTAGGATGTGAAAGGGGAATAACCTATGGCTAAAACATTGATCTTTGGACACAAAAATCCGGATACGGATACGATTTGCTCGGCAATCGCTTATGCCGATTTGAAGAAACAGCTCGGACTCGACGCTGAACCGGTACGTCTCGGCGAAGTGAACGGAGAGACCGCTTATGCGTTGAAATACTTCAACGTCGAAGCACCGCGTCTGGTAGAGACCGTTGCGAATGAGGCTCAGGACGTCATTCTTGTCGATCATAATGAACGCCAGCAAAGCGCTAGCGACATCGAACAAGTTCGGGTGGTTGAAGTTATCGACCATCATCGGATCGCCAATTTTGAGACAAGCCAGCCGCTGTACTACCGCGCTGAGCCTGTCGGCTGCACCGCTACGATCCTGAACAAGATCTACAAAGAGAAGGGCATTGCAGTCCGTAAGGAAATCGCAGGGCTGATGCTGTCCGCCATTATATCCGATTCGTTGCTGTTCAAATCTCCAACCTGCACAGAGGAAGATGTTGCTGCTGCCCGCGAGCTCGCGGAGATTGCAGGCGTCGATGCGGAAAGCTACGGACTCGACATGCTGAAGGCCGGTGCCGATCTGAGCGACAAAACGATCGAGCAGCTTATTTCCCTTGACGCGAAGGAATTCAGCATGGGCGCAGCGAAGGTTGAAATCGCCCAAGTGAATGCGGTTGACACAAACGACGTTCTGTCCCGTCAAGCAGAGCTTGAAGAGGCCATTCAAGGGATTATCGCTAAGAAAAACCTGGATCTGTTCGTGTTCGTTGTTACAGACATTCTGAATAACGACTCGATTGCGCTCGCGCTTGGCAAGGATGCCAAGGCGGTTGAAAGAGCCTACAATGTGTCGCTTTCGGATAATAAAGCGCTGCTCAAGGGCGTTGTATCCCGTAAATCGCAAATTGTTCCCGTGCTTACCGAAGCTTTCAATCAATAATACTTATGTTAAGGCCTGTCCCTGCTGAACCATTGGTTCGGCAGACAGGCTTTTTTTGTTGCGGACAGCGCGGCGGATGTGCATTCACCGTCATTGAAATGCGAAGGTTGAGATATTGTAATGAATTTACACCGCTTTGACATCCTTTTTGGCGCGATGCTCCGTATAATCGTAGTATGAATCATAAATAGAGGATTGTTTCAATCTCACGGAATTCGGGTAATATACGGTGAGAAAACGATCTTTCACACTTAGTAATGTTGAGGGAGCGATGAGAAGTATGAAGAAGACGGCTTGGAGATTGGGAGCGTTGATGCTGCTTGGTTTGTTCATGATCCATTCGGTTGGCGTAGCCTCGAGCAACAATTATGAGCCGGTTCCGAAAGCTTCGAATCAGGAGGCTGCCTATATCAATGCGCTTGAGGTGAAAGACGGACAGGTCTATCTGGAAATCGATCCGATTGAATGGTACGAAGGCGAGGAAGCAAACGCGATCTTCCGAGAGCGGGAGCAAGACCCGGAAATGACCGAAGCCCCGGACGGCTATTATATTGTTAATGATACGGAAGAGCGGATTACATTGCCCGTAGCGGGAAACGCTGAGGTTCGCCTGCAGCTGTATGATCATACCGGACGGTATGAGGATGCCCAGGTCGTGTGGAATCAGCAGGTCAGCCTCGACAAGTTCACCGATATCTATCGAAAAGACGATATTGTGGATATGAAATGGTTCCCGTTCCACATCACGGTGGAAGACGGCGAGGTCGTGAAGATCATCCAGCAATATGTGCCGTAACTTGGGCCTTGAAGGCCCAAGAAGGCTTTATGAGTACATCCGGCTCGTCCTGGGATCAGATCAGCGCTGCACTGAACCTTTTGCCTAGTCCATATCTTGAGGGTGAATAAGGTCTTGTTTATTAATATCGCTATTTAACCAATTTGAGATAAGCTTTTGAGTGTATTCTAAATCTTCTGCATCAAGGTCATAGTACCAGGTGGTTCCTCTCGTTTTTCCCCGGCCTTGTAACATGTGGTTCTCAAAATCAGGCGGCGTATCATTTAAATAAACAGTTTCAGCCAATTTCAGGATCAGATCAGGGTCCATGTTAGTGGTGAAATTGGACCCCGCAATATCGATTAATTCAGGAACTTTAGCGACGTTCTTGAAATCTAAAATTTTGTTCGTAACGGCTCTAATAAATATTCGCTGCCGCTCGGTACGTTTAAAATCGGAGTCCTCTCGGTAACGAACGTAACTTAAAGCATCAAGACCGTCATACATCGGTTGGTTAGGCTCTATCCTTAATTTTTCATGCTTCGGGTTCTTATTTTCAATTACTTTGGTTATCGGAAGCTTTACACCTCCAATTGCGTCCACAATGTCTATAACTCCTTTAAAATTCACTGTAGCGTAATAATCGACTCGGTTCTTGAGTAAGGACGCAACTGTGTCCATACTCATTTTTTCTCCGCCATGAGCATACGCAGAGTTGATTTTTGATTTTACATCCCTGCCTATTATTTCAGTATATGAATCCCGGGGGATCGAGACTAATAGGATTTTGTTATCTTTAGGTCGAATTACGGAATATATGATCGTATCTGATCTGCTGGGCTCTTGATCACGCTGATCAATCCCCATTAGGAGCAAGGAAAAGGGTTTACCTTCATAGGCGTGAGTATTTCTAATCTCGTACCCAAACGGTTTGTAGGAATTGTCTAACGTTTCTTTGATATCTTTTTTGAGCAGTGTATTAAAGGCAAGCAACGATAATTCTTTTCTGAACAGATATCCAGCGCCGACAAGCAGGATGAGTATGATGAGCGATATCCCGATCCGTTTCTTGATATTGATTCTGCTGCGGCCCTTAAGCCTCCTCCTTGACACCGTTCTAGGTTCCAGTTCCATATAACGTTACAACTCCTCAATAAATAGTTTTGAAAATGAAAATGGTTAACGGATGCCGAGTAGAAGTTGATCCCGTGAAGAAGGGGTCGAAGGGTTTGCCAATATATCATTCGATCGATTTGAGAGAAGTAAA
The DNA here is from genome assembly GCF_017873605.1 of Paenibacillus lactis. GTDB lineage: Bacteria > Bacillota > Bacilli > Paenibacillales > Paenibacillaceae > Paenibacillus_AQ > Paenibacillus_AQ lactis. Next base: position 21,175 of record NZ_JAGGKI010000009.1, on the reverse strand, counting down.
TCTCGGCATTATATCCCTATTCTAGTTTAATTTCCAGAAAAATCAACAAACTTCTTGGTAGATTTGCAATGCTGTCTCTCAATGACAAGAAGTGCCGCTGCATGCATAGCGACACTTCTTTGTTATATTATTTGTTTTTGACTCGGATCGCCGGCATGGACTAAGAGTCCTTGCGGCCTGGATGTGCGGGCGGCGCCAGCTTTCCATTAACGACATCGCTGACGAACTGCGGAAGCTTCGCCTTATGCTCCGAATATTCTTCCTTGGAAATTTTCCCTTCCGACAGTTTTCGGTCAAGACGCTTTGTAAATGCCTGAACCTGCTGATCGATCACGGACTGCACGGCTACTCCTTGCTCCTTCGCCAGCTGGGCAAGGGTTTTACCGGACCGGAGGGATTCCTTCAATTGGTCATCCGACAGCTTCAGCATTTGGGCAAGCTCATGCTCGGCGGCAATCATTCTTCCTTGGCGATGATGTACCCGCTGCTTCTTCCACCCGCCTTTGGCATCGAGAAGTCTGTCGGCAGCCGCGGAGTAATCAATGGATTTACCGAGCTGCTTCGGGTGTGCCGCTACTTTCTCCTTCAACATCTCGACGAGCTTCGCTTTTATATCCTCTCTGGAAACCCCTTGCTCTTTGGCAATTTCAGCGAGCGAGGAGGTCTTGAGCTTGTCCCGCAGAACCTCTGGCTCTAGCTTGAGATAATCGGAGATGGCTTTGAACATGCGGCCGGGTTTATGCTGACCGTGGCCGTCTTGCGCGGCAGGGCGAGAAGGAGAAGAGGCCTGATTCTCATTACCTGCAGGCTCCTGCGCCCATGTCGTGCCGGGCAGATAAGCGAGTCCCATGACGATGGCGATCGTCATCAAGACAAGTCTTCTGGTGAAATTCAAATATTTACGGTTCATATGGGTTACCGCCTTTCTGGATGTTTGGTGTAACGTTCGTCATTGTTTCCCGTTTTGCTGAGTTCATCATTAAAATAACCTTAATATAGGATGAAAATACATAAATTACATTATTTCGACAATGTTGATGAAGCTTCTGTGAACCTATCGACTCTTTTCTGCTAATATGGTATTATGGTGTCCTGATAACGCACTAAAGCAAAACGCAGAAATTTTCATATTGCACGGATCACCGATATCCTGAATATGGCTGCATGAATTGTCACAAGGGGGATTTATACATGAAAAAATTGGCGTCATTATTGGCAGGATTGGTTATCCTAATGACTGTGATCGGGTGTTCAAGCACAGGCGGCAGCTCGAATGAGCTGGTGATCGGCATCGACGACAAATTTGCTCCGATGGGCTTCCGGGATGAGAACAACGAAATCGTCGGTTTCGATATTGATTATGCGCGTGCCGCTGCAGAGAAGATGGGGATGGAGGTAAAGTTCCAGCCGATCGACTGGAAAGCGAAGGAATCGGAGCTTAGCAGCGGACGGATCGACCTGATCTGGAATGGTTACACGATTACGGATGAGCGCAAGGAGAAGGTTCTGTTTACGAAGCCTTACCTTGAGAACAGCCAGGTAGTGGTTGTGCTTGAAGGTTCAGATATCAGTACCATTAGTGACCTGGCCGGCAAGAATATCGGCCTGCAGTCGCTTTCGTCCGCAGCCGATGCGCTCAGTGCGAATGCTATCCATAGCCAAGTGAAGGACATTTCCGAATTTCCGGACAACGTGCTTGCCTTAAGCGATTTGAAGAATGGCCGGGTGGATGCCGTCGTGATTGACGAAGTCGTTATGAAATACTACATGTCCAAGGAAGAAGGCACCTTCAAGATTTTGGACGAATCTTTGGCGCCTGAACAATATGGCATCGGAGTGAAGAAGGGCAACGAGGAGCTGCTGAACAAGCTGCAGAAGGCTTTGGATGAGCTGAATGCCGATGGAACAGCAGCATCCATATCTGAAAAATGGTTTGGCGAAGACAAGGTACTGAAATAATTTGCAGAACCAAAGGTTACGAACGCAGTCTTTCCATAGCTAATGATCAAGAAACCGGACTTTGACCCAAGGCTCCGGTTTTGTTGACGACATTAATGAAAAACTCTGAATTTGAGTTTTCATAACGGGAGTATAGTGATCAACATGAATTTGGATTATATCATTCAGATCGGCAAGCCGATGCTGGAGGGCGCACAGACAACGATACTGCTGTTCTTCATCGCCATCATTGCATCCATCCCGCTCGGCTTTGCCTTAACATTAATGGCGAGAAGTTCGGTGAAGCCGCTCGCCTGGTTTGCGGGAGTTTATATCTACGTCATGCGGGGCACGCCGCTGCTGCTGCAGATGCTGTTCATCTGCTTCGGCCTGCCTGTGCTGCCGGTCATCGGGGAGTATCTCGTTTTTGATCGTTTTGTTGCGGCATGCTTGGCCTTCGTGCTGAACTATGCCGCCTATTTTGCCGAAATTTTCAGAGGCGGCCTGCTGTCCATAGATAAGGGACAGTATGAAGCCGCACAGGTGCTCGGCCTTAGCAGATGGCAGACGATGGTCAGAGTCATCCTGCCGCAAATGTTCCGCGTGGCTCTGCCGGCCGTATCCAACGAATCCATTACGCTGATTAAAGACACCGCGCTGCTGTATGCGGTGGCGGTACCGGAGCTGCTTCATTTCGCGCATACAGCCGTCAACCGCGACTTTACGATCATGCCGTTCGTGTTAGCCGGCGCCATTTATTTGCTGATGACGCTCGTACTTACGCTGCTGTTCAGATACCTCGAACGACGATTTAAATTTCAATAGAAGGAATGGCTGCTATGGCGATTATTGAAGTATCCCACATGAAGAAATCATTCGGACAGCTGGACGTGCTGAAAGACGTCAGCTTCGATATACAACGGAACGAAGTCGTGGCCGTTATCGGCCCCTCCGGCTCGGGAAAGAGTACAATGCTTCGGAGCCTTGTCCATCTGGAAGAGATCAATGGCGGATCGATCAAGGTCCAGGACCAATATCTGGTGAAGGACGGCGCATATTCCGCTCAAAAACAAATCAAGACGATCACTTCCCGCATGGGGATGGTGTTCCAGCACTTTAATCTGTTTCCGCATCTCACCGTTCAAGAGAATTTGGCGCTCGCACCGAAATACGTGAAGAAGGAATCGAGGGATGAAGTGGCAAGAAGGAGTGCTGCATTGCTGCAAAAGGTCGGCCTTGCGGATAAAGCGGGAGTCTACCCGGCGAACCTGTCCGGGGGGCAGAAACAGCGTGTCGCCATTGCGAGGGCGCTCATGATGAGCCCCGACATCCTGCTGTTCGACGAGCCGACGTCGGCGCTCGATCCCGAACTGACGGGGGAAGTGCTTGAGGTGATCCGGCAATTGGCCAGGGAGAATATGACGATGATTATCGTTACCCATGAGATGGGATTTGCACGGGATGTAGCGGACCGGATCCTCTTCATGGATCACGGACAAGTGATCGAGTCGGGAACGCCGGAGCAAATCTTTTATCATCCGAAAGTCGATCGAACCCGGGAGTTTCTTAACCGGGCGATGCGTTAACCAATATAGACCTGCTGCACTTACAGGACCACATCGTCCTGCAGGTGAAGCAGGTTTATTTTTTGGGCGAAAAATATGTATTTTTAGTGAAAGCGTTTAATTTCCGGGTTGACGAATGGAGAAATGCCCGATATCATTGTTTTAAAGAAATATGAATTGATTCATATAAATATTTATAAAAGTACAGCGAGGAGCGAGTAACCAATGAGTCATGTTATTACGATTAACGCCGATGTGTCGCATGGAACGATTAACCGCAATATTTACGGGCATTTCTCCGAGCACTTGGGACGCTGCATTTATGAAGGGATCTGGGTCGGCGAAGATTCGAAGATTCCTAACACGGAAGGAATCCGAAATGATGTATTGGAAGCTCTGAAGAAGCTCAAGATTCCGGTACTGCGTTGGCCGGGCGGCTGCTTCGCGGATGAATATCATTGGAAGGACGGCATCGGACCGCTGGAGAACCGCAAGCGGATGATCAATACGCACTGGGGCGGCGTGGTCGAGAATAATCATTTCGGTACCCATGAGTTTATGCGGCTGTGCGAGCTGCTGGAATGCGAACCATACATATCGGGCAACGTCGGAAGCGGCACGGTTCAGGAAATGTCGGAATGGGTCGAGTATATGACGTTCGACGGGGTGTCTCCGATGGCTGAATGGCGTAAGGAGAATGGCCGGGAGAAGCCTTGGAAGCTCAAATATTTCGGCGTGGGCAACGAGAACTGGGGATGCGGCGGCAATATGCGTCCGGAATATTATGCGGACCTGTATCGCCAGTACCAGACCTATGTCCGGAATTACGGTGAGAATAAGGTGTACAAGATCGCCTGCGGCCCGAACGTGGACGATTACCGCTGGATGGAGACGGTCATGAGGGAAGCCCATCCGTTTATGAATGCGATCAGCCTCCATTATTACACGATTCCGGGCGAATTCTGGACAGGCAAGGGCCCTGCGACCGGATTTACGGAGCAGGAATGGTTTACGACCATGAAAAAGGCGCTCCATATGGATGAGTTGATTACGAGACATTCCGCGATTATGGATCAATATGATCCGAACAAGCGGATCGGTTTGATCGTCGATGAATGGGGAACCTGGTATGATGTGGAGCCTGGAACGAATCCCGGCTTCCTGTATCAGCAAAACACGATTCGGGACGCTCTCGTTGCCGGCTTGACGCTGAACATCTTCCATGAGCATAATGACCGTGTCGTCATGGCGAATATCGCCCAGATCGTCAACGTGCTTCAGTCCGTCATCTTGACGGAAGGAGAGAAAATGCTGCTGACGCCGACTTACCATGTGTTCAATATGTATAAGGTGCATCAAGACGCGGAACGTCTGGATGCCCACATCAGCGGCTCCGAATATGAAATGGACGGCGAAAAGATTCCGCAAGTCTCCGTCTCTGCATCCAAGGATGCCGAAGGGAAAATCCATGTCAGCCTGTGTAATGTAAGCCATGATTCGCAGGCGGATGTGTCTGTTGCCCTCCGCGGTCTTGGCGGACCGATCTCCAAAATCAAGGCAGAGCAGCTGGCCGCAGATTCGCTGGACGCCCATAACACCTTTGAGGAACCGGACGCGCTTACGCCGTCGACCTTCAGCGCTTATGAGGTGGAGGAAGGCGTCCTCCACGCGAAGCTGGCTCCGATGTCGGTGACCGTCTTCGAAATTACGGCGGGGTAATCCGCATGGCGGATAACCGATGCAAGGGCTGCCGCGACGATTATGTCGTCGACAGCAAACAGATTGAGCGTGTGCTGGCGTCCCCGATGTTCCGCTCGGACCGCTGCGTCTCCGACAGCGAGTATGAAACTCGCCTGCATGCCTGCATGTCATGCCCGAAGCTGCAAGGCGGCACCACATGCCTGGTATGCGGCTGTATCGTGCAGATCACGGCAAAGCTGAAGGAGAAGCGTTGTCCATATCCCGGAGAAGACCGATGGTCGGCTGAGGCCGTATCTTGACGCTTCCCGGTACATTAGCCTGCTTCCCGTGTATTAAACACGGGAAGCAGGTTTTTTTAATGGAGGATTTCCTCGTCACAAGGGACCCGAGGTTTACAAATTCTGACGGCCGATGATATGATTTTAAGATACATATTGAGACTTAGGGCTTAGGAATGGAGGCTGCAATGAATAGAGGAATCTTCGCCTGTTACTGGACCGCTCATTCCGGCACTTCGCTGGCTGATGTGGTATATATCATGGTGATCACTACCTATATGTACCAGGAATCGGGCTCTGCATTCATCGCCGCGCTGTTTCCGCTGCTCAATGCAGCAGCCAAATTCGTGGCGGGATTCACGGTGCCGCTTCTTATGGAAAGGTACCCGTTTGCCAAGCTTCTCACTAGGCTGCAGCTTGTAAAAGCGTTGCTCGTTACCGCGCTTGTGGTGTTTTTTCCATACATCGCTCCGCACGTTTATCTGCTGTGCATCTTGATCCTGCTGATCGCCTGCGCTCACGGCTGGGGGACTCCGCTCCTGCAGTCGATCGTGCCGCGAATCGTGCCGTCGGACCGGCTTGTAAAGGCGAACAGCTCCCTGTCGGTGACGGAGCAATCGCTGCAAATTGCGGGCTACACCTTCACAGGCTTCCTGGTGACCCAGATCGGGCATCAACCGACGTTAATCATTACGGCCATCCTGATCTGGGTATCGGTGATCAGCCTGCTGCTTGTCGCACGGGTAATGCCAGGTGACGATTCGGGCCCGCGGCGTGTGAAGCCGAATCGTAAGGCGATTCTTGAGGGGTGGTCGTATTTATGGCGTATCCCGACGCTTCGCATCGTAACAATCATGGATATGATTGAAGGCGTTGCCGGAACGATCTGGGTCGGTGCCATTACCTTGGTTTACGTGAAGGAAGTGCTGCATCAAGGAGAAGCATGGTGGGGCTTTATTAATGCAAGCTATTATGCGGGCGCGATTCTGGGCGGTCTGCTGACGGTTCTGTTCTCATCGTTTATCCAGAAGCATTTGATCGCTTGTATGGCTGCAGGCTCCGCCGAGTTCAGCCTGCTGACGCTGTGGTACGGGCTGAACAGCATTCCGATGGTTGCACTCGTGCTGTGTATCGGAATGGGACCGGCGTATCAGCTGAGGGACGTTGCACAGCAAACGGCTTTCCAGACGAGCATCGAGCCATCCATGCTGCCGAAGGTATACGCATCGCGCGGCATTCTGCTTTCAACGATTACGAGCATTTCAATCGCCGTCATCGGTCTGATTGCGGATACGCTCGGCATTCGGATGGTCTACATCATCGGTGCCGCTTGTATTGCGGTTTCGGCGGGACTGTCCTTCGTCATCGTAAGCTTGCAAAAGAAGCAGACCCAAGCGGTGGACTCAAGCGGGAGAACGGCTTAGCAAGAAGATTGAAGTTTATTTTGGCGCTGTGGAAATCCATTATCAAGAACAAGAAAGCTGCACCTGATATCCGGACAAACCGGAAGATCGGTGCAGCTTTCTTAATGTTGATTTCCTATCATGAGGGGCACGATGGCCGGAGTATGCTTGGAATGCTGTCGCTGCCGATCATCGGGCAATCGGCCGTTGGCTGCTCGGTTGAAACGCCGGCTTACACCTAGCGCTTCTTGGTAAATAATGAATCGACGGATAGCAGGCTGCTGCCGCTCAGCGCAAGATGGGCCGCCATGGCAAGAAGCGCAATGTCGAGCTCGTAGCCGTTCAGGAATCCCATCCCGAGCTTGGCCTGTACGATGGCAACAATCAGCACGATTCCTAGAACAACGGAAGCGATGCGGGTGGCGAAGCCCAGAATGAGAGCAATTCCGCCGACGATTTCGATTATGGCGACAACCGAAGCCATGAATGCCGGAATGCCAAGGCTCTCGAAGAAGCCCTCGATATTGCCGATGCCACTCCCGAATTTATCCAGCCCATGGGCCAAGAAGATAATCCCTAGGACAACCCTTATGATCAAAGTGCCTGCAGAAGCATAGCTTTTCATTTTGAGTCGTTCACTCCTTTTTTTAGATGTTTTAACCGTGACTATGACGGCGTCAAACCCTAGTAATGTTATTAGCTAACTTTTCGTATAGGAATAACAATACGTTGTATCATACAGACTCATCTATTCATTGTCAAGTAACTAACTAAAAATCACTTAAAGGAGAAATGTTCAGCTTGAAGCGGCTCAAATCCAGAGTTTTTGGCTTGCTTGATTTGGAAGACACATCCTAATAACGAATAGCCGCTCTGCCCGTGAAGCGTCATGAAGGGACGGTACCGCGCTGCCGATCTCCCGGGTAATGCGGGGGCAGTGTCAATGTTAGGTACGGGGCTTATAATCGGTCGGCGATTGTCCGGTCCAGCGGCGAAACTGTCTCGAGAAATGGCTTGCTGAACGGAAACCGAGCTTGTCGGCGATGGCATAGACCGGCAGGTTAGTCGTTACCAGGAGTTCCTTAGCCAGGTTGAGCTTCTGCCTGCTGACATACTGCCTTGGGGACATACCATAAATCTTGGTGAACTGCTTGCTGCACTGGCTGCGGCTCAGATTAAGCTCCCGAGCAACGCGGCTGACCGAAGCATCCCCGGATAATCCCGACAGCAGCTTCTCTTCGATGGCATGTGCTACATCGGCCGTCATCGCTGATGCTGGGCGAGGAGCCGCCGATGAAGGGGCTTGGGAAGGAAGCGCAGGACCCAGCACGGGGGAATTTAGAAGCATAAGCACCTCATGTATGATCAGCAGGGTGTAGGATTGCAGAAGCAGCCGCTCTTCGAACGAAAGCTCGTGCTGGAGCTGACCGGTCTGGTCGGAGATCCCTTCCTTGATGTTCAGACTCCGCGGGATAATTCCCTCCAGCTTTTTTACATATTCGCCGAGCTTGGTCCGTTCTCCCACGGATCTCGGAAAATGGCGGAACGGCGCAGAGGACAATCTGCTCCGAATGTCGGTATCGTCCAGATCAAAATGTACATTGAAATAACCGTACGGCCTGCTCGAACGGTTCGAAGATTGATGACGCACCCCCGATTTGATCAGCAGCCATTCGCCTTCCCGCAGCGTGAAGCGATCCCGGTGGATTTCCTGTTCAACCTCGCCCTCCATGCAATAGAGAAGCTCGAACAGATGGTGATGATGTCTCGGATAGTGCCACCCCGGCGGTTGATGATCGAAATGGCAGCCTGTTACCTGCAAGGTATTGATCATATTGGGGAATCGGAATTTAATATCCATGGGAACCGGGACTCCTTTATCGAATGAATCAGCGTATCGTGTAATCTATCATATCATATGGATAGGCGGATCCATGCGAGAAAATGGCACAAATGGTATAGAAGATGCTCCATTTGGAGATTGAGTGAGCCGTTCTTTTCATAGATGATACGTATGTAGAATCATGTATTGGAAAACGGAGGGGATGTTTCCATGACACAATTGAAAGCGGTTAACCAGCAGTTTGTTCTTGGCGAGGAAGCGATTCAAATCTTATCGGGCGCGATTCATTACTTCCGTGTTGTGCCTGAATATTGGGAGGATCGGCTGCTGAAGCTGAAAGCATGCGGCTTGAATACGGTCGAGACTTATATACCATGGAATTGGCATGAGCCGGATGAAGGAAGGTTCAATTTCTCCGGCATGGCGGATATCGAAGCCTTCATCACGCTTGCGGGGAAGCTGGGGCTGCACGTTATCGTCAGACCGAGCCCCTACATCTGCGCAGAGTGGGAATTCGGCGGGCTGCCGGCATGGCTGCTGCAGGATCCGCATATGCAGCTTCGCTGCTTGGATCCGAAGTTCCTGAAGAAGGTCGATGCCTATTATGACGAGTTAATCCCGCGTCTGGTGCCGCTCTTGTCCACGAACGGCGGACCGATCATTGCCGTCCAAATCGAGAATGAATACGGCAGCTATGGCAATGATACGGCATACTTGCAATATCTTCAGGAGGCATTGATCGCAAGGGGCGTGGATGTGCTGCTGTTCACTTCGGACGGTCCAACTGACGGCATGCTGCAGGGAGGAACCGTTCCGGGTGTAACGGCCACCGTCAATTTCGGTTCCAGGCCCTCCGAAGCGTTCGCCAAGCTGCGGGAGTACCGGTCCGAAGATCCGCTGATGTGCATGGAGTATTGGAACGGCTGGTTTGATCATTGGATGAAGCCGCACCATACGCGTGATTCGGAGGACGCAGCGTCGGTGTTTGCCGAAATGCTGGCCCTTGGGGCATCCGTTAATTTTTACATGTTCCATGGCGGGACGAATTTCGGATTTTACAATGGCGCGAATTATCATGACAAATACGAGCCGACCATTACAAGCTATGATTATGATGCGCCTCTATCGGAGTGCGGCGATGTTACAACGAAGTATGAGGCGGTCCGGCAGGTGATTGCAAAGCACCAAGGTGTGGAGCTCGGGGACTTGCCGGCGCTGCCTGATCCGGTGCGGAAGAAGGCATACGGGACGGTCAGCATGACTTCCTATGCCGATCTGCTTGAGAATTTGCCGGTATTGGCCTCCAGCGAGAAGCACCGAACACCGGTGCCGATGGAGCTGCTTGGTCAAAACTACGGTTTTATCGTATACTCCACAAAAATTTCCGGTCCGCGGCAAGGCGAATCCCTGCATCTGCAAGAAGTGCATGACCGAGCCCAGGTGTTTCTCGATGGCGTATACCAGGGGACCGTGGAACGCTGGAATAATGCGCCTATTTCTTTGGACATTCCAGCAGCAGGCGCCAAGCTGGACATCGTTGTGGAGAACATGGGGCGCGTCAATTATGGTCCCCGCTTGAAGGATTACAAAGGGATTACCGAAGGCGTGCGGATGAATAACCAATTTCTGTACGATTGGAGCATTTCCTGCCTGCCGATGGATCATCTGGAGGCAGTGCCGTTCGGGCCGTTGCCGGCGCCTAATGCAGGGCGGAAGGACCGTCCGGCATTTTATAAGGGAGAATTCCATGTGGAAGATCGGATGGACACGTTCGTTCGACTGGACGGCTGGGTGAAGGGCGTCGTCTGGATCAATGGGTTCAATCTTGGGCGATACTGGGAGCAAGGACCTCAAGCGACGCTTTACCTGCCCGGTCCGCTGCTGAAGAAGGGAAGCAATGAAATCATCGTATTCGAGCTGCATCACACGGATAAGGCAAGCATCGAACTGGTCGACAAGCCGGATTTGGGCTAATACGAGCGGAAATGGCAGCAGGAGCTTACGCGTAATGCCATGAAATGGTCAATCGAAAAAAAGAGGATGTCCCCTGGTGGACGTCCTCTTTCTTGTGTGCGCCCGGCATGGGGCGATAACTCGGCGGTGAAAGCCTGTTTAAACCAGCTGCTTACGGTTCTTCAAGTATCGGTACAGCACAATGCCGAACAGCGAGCATATCAGGGCGCATAAGCCGATAAAACCGTAACCGGCCTGAAGACCCCGCAGCAGCCCCAGTTCGGTTCCGCTGCCGTACAATTGTTTGAAGCCGCTCGTGATGGCTCCGATGGCGTAGTTGCCGATTACGCTGCCGATGCCCATCATCGTGACCGTGAAGGTAATCGCCGTATCGCTCTCCTTCGGGTATCGCTTGGCAATCAGGGCCATCACCGTCGGATAAATCGGAGCGATGCCGATTCCTGCCGCTGCGAATAGAAAGGCATAGGATTCCCCGCCGAAAATGGCGATAAAGGTGCAGATGCCCGTGAATCCCGAGAGGATGATAATCGACAAGGTGAATCCGATCCGGTCCGTAATCGGCCCTAGCAGCAGGCGCGCCGCGGAGAAGCACAGGAAAAATGCGGATAGCATGCCGGCTGCCGCAGCCGGATCCCAGTTGTACGATTTTTCAAGAAAATTAACGAGCCAGCCGCCGACTGCCATTTCCGATACGACGCCGAAGGACAGGATGATGACGATCAGCCACAGCGCCCGATCCTTGATTAACTGCTTCAGAGGCGTCCGCTCGGATTCAGGATGATCGTCGCCCGGAAATTTGCTCATCAGCGCAGGGATCATCGGCAGTACGGAGAGCATCAGCATCGCCAAATACATGCCCCGCCAATCAATGGTGTAGCCGAGAACGGTGACGGTCATCAATCCCGAGGCGAGCATCGGAGCGACGGTAGAGCTGATGCCATAGAAAAAATGCGACAGGTTCATCATCGTTCCCGTATTCCGGACGAATATTCTTGCAGCCAGAATGGCGAGGCCAATCTCCAGCATCCCGTTCCCGATGTACATCAGGAAGTACGAAGCAGTGAACATCGGGTAGCTGTGGGACAGGAAGATGAAAATGCCTGAGACCGCCATCGAACCAAAGGCAAGCATGCTCACCCATTTGATGCCGATCTTGCGGGTCAGGATGGCCGTAAATGAGCAGGCGATCAAATAACCGAGCGCATTGAGCGACAGCAAGGTGCCGATCTGCATTTCATCCAGCCGAAAATCCAGCTGAATCCGGGGAATGGCCGGTCCTTTAATATTTTCCGAAATTCCAAAAATGATAAAGCCGAGGAAGATCGTTGCCAAATGGAGAATGTAGCTTTTTTTCTGCGGGTTGCTTACGGTTGTTTGCAGTTGAGTGTTCATTCGTAATCCCCTATCCTTTATGTTCATATGTTAGCTAAATAGCATGATTGGCGTCACCCCGACATCTTCCCAAGTAATAATCGTGCAGCTTTCTCTTTCATATTGAGTTGGGGTTCTGCGTCCAGCCCGTCCATTATACAACATTTGGACAAACATCCGGCCGAGCTTAAAAAGAAAGAACTCATAAAGTTTATAACGTCAATGCCGGATATACAACTGAAACAAGAAGAAATCAGGAACAATAGGCCATGTATCTGTTGACATCGGCTGGACTCCATGAGAAAATGTACGCGCGTACATAAAATTGCAGGAGGCATGGTGATTATCGCTAGTCGTAAGGAAGTCGCACAGCTTGCCGGTGTATCGGAAGCCACCGTATCCCGGGTATTAAACGGGGTTGGTCCGATCCGGGAGGAGACCCGGCAGCGGGTGATGGAAGCCGCAGAACGGCTCGGATATACCCCGAACGCGCTGGCCCAAAGCTTTGCGCGCCGCCGGAGCGGCAACCTCGGCGTTGTCATGCCGTATCTGCCGAAAGCACGGATCTTCTCCGCGTATTATTTCTCGGAAATTTTAAGCGGCATTGGCAGTAAAGCGCTGGAGGGCAAATATGATTTATTGATGCTGTTTCGCGAACCGGGCGGCACCATGGACTATTTGAATTTGTTCCGGACTCAGAAGGTCGACGCCTGCATCATCCTTGGAGCCAAGGACGAGGAGGGCGAACGAGCGGCTATCCGGCAGCTGAGCGAAGGAAGACACCCCTATTGCTTGATTAATCAGCACTTTGAAGGGGAGAGCTTTCACGTGATGGACGCCGATCATGTGGAGGGCAGCTACGAAGCCGTGAAACATCTTATTGAGCAGGGCTTTCGGAGGATCGCCTTTCTCAACGGCCCTCCGGAATATTCCAACAGCCGGGATCGTATGTCCGGGTACTGCCGGGCATTGGAAGAGGCGGGAATCGAGCTTGATGAATCGCTGCTGTTCGAAGGTAACTTCAGCCGGAAAAGCGGATTTGCAGCAGCGGAGAAGGTTGCTGCCCGTTTGAAGGGCATCGACGCCGTATTTGCGGCGAATGACCGGATGGCGATCGGGCTTCAGCAGGGCCTGCGCTCGATGGGTGTCCCGGAGGAGGAGATGCCAGCCTTCGTCGGCTATGATGATTCGGATGCCGCCGAGCTCGGAGCCCCGCCGTTAACGAGTGTAAGGGTTCCCTTCTATGAACTGGGCTGCTTGGCCGCTGAGCATGTTCTCGGCATGCTGGAGCAAACGCCGTCTTCCGCTGTGAGCCGTATCCCGCTTCACCGGAAACTGCCTACCCGTCTGGTTATCCGTGCTTCATCGTTGAAACGAAAGTAATGAATAACAAAGGAGGAATGAACAATGAATCAACTGCGAGTCGGAATGATTGGCTACAAATTTATGGGCAAGGCGCACAGCAACGCGTACCGGAGCCTTCCGATGTTTTTCCCGAATGCCCTGAAGCCGGAAATGAAGGCGATCTGCGGCCGCAATGCTTCGGCGGTTCAGGAGGCGGCGGATCAGCTTGGATGGAATGAAAGCATTACCGATTGGCGCGAGCTGATCCAGCGGGAGGACATCGATCTGATTGATATCAATGCTCCTAGCGATGCCCATAAAGAAATTGCGATTGCGGCTGCGAAGGCCGGCAAGCATATTTTCTGCGAAAAGCCCCTGGCGTTAACGCTCGCCGACGCAAGAGAAATGCTTCAGGCAGCCGAGGACGCAGGCGTCCGGCACATGGTCGGGTTCAACTACCGGTTCTCGCCGGCGGTCCGGCTTGCGAAGAAGCTGGTTGACAGCGGCAGACTCGGACAAATCTATCATTTCCGCGCATGGTTTCTGCAGGACTGGATCATGGATCCGCAGTTCCCGCTCGTATGGCGGCTGCAGAAGGAAGTGGCCGGCTCAGGCTCCCATGGCGATCTCGGCGCCCATCTGATCGACCTGGCTCATTATCTGGTCGGCGACATGCAGGAGGTTATTGGGATGAGCGAGACCTTCATCAAGGAGCGTCCGATTGCCAGCGAGATGACGGGGCTGAGCGCCAAAGGCAGCGGGGATGGGCCTAAAGGCAAGGTGACGGTGGACGACGCTACGTTGTTCCTGACCCGGTTTGAGAACGGCGCCCTTGGCAGCTTCGAGGCCACGCGTTTTGCTGCAGGCCATCGCAGTACGAACGCCTTCGAAATCAACGGAAGCCTGGGCAGCGTCAAATTCGATTTTGAACGGATGAACGAGCTGGAGGTTTATTTCACATCCGACGAGGAGGATGTACAGGGCTTCCGGCGGGTGCTTGCAACGGACCCTGTCCATGATTATATGGAGGCTTGGTGGCCGCCGGGGCATACGATCGGTTTCGAGCATACCTTCATCCATGAAGTCCTGGAGCTGTCCCAAGCGATTGCGGAAGGCAGACAGCCTGTCCCTAGCTTTGAGGACGGCGTGAAGTGCCAAGCTGTTCTGGAAGCCGTGGATAAGTCCATTGAAGAACGCCGGTGGGTGTCACTGTCGGAGATGTAAGCAAGACCATACAGAAGAATTCGGTGACTCGCGAAAGCGTGTGGTGTAATTGAGATTGCGATGTTAGAGGTATCATTGTGACGGCAGCCGGTGGAAGCGGATGCGCGAGAGCGTGAGAGCGTTAGCCGAACGAAGACTTTGAACCGGACGTTATCGAGCTTTTATTATACAGATCATATAAAGGAAGTGCGGAGTATGAAAAAGGCATTAATCGTATGGGGCGGATGGGATGGCCATGAGCCGGAGCAGGTGGCAGGCATCTTCGCCGGACTGCTGCGCGAGGCGAAGTTTGACGTTGAGGTTTCAGATACCTTGGATGCGTTCAACGACGGAGAGAAGCTGAAAGAATTGGATCTGATCGTCCCGGTATGGACGATGGGCGACATATCCAAGGAGCAGGTTGCGAATGTATCCGAAGCGGTGCAAGGAGGAACCGGCATCGCCGGATGCCACGGCGGAATGTGCGACTCGTTCCGTAACAATGTCGATTGGCAGTTTATGACCGGCGGCCAGTGGGTCGCGCACCCCGGCAACGACGGCGTTGAATATCTGGTAGAAATCAAGCAAAGCTCCAGCCCGCTGGTTGAAGGCATTCAGGACTTCACGGTGGTATCCGAACAATACTATCTGCATGTCGATCCGGCGGTTGAAGTGCTGGCGACGACCCGTTTTCCGGTCGTATCCGGACCGCATGTGCTGAACAAGGCTGTTGACATGCCGGTTGTCTGGACCAAGCGATGGGGATACGGTCGCGTGTACTACAACTCCTTGGGACATCATGCGGATATCGTGGATATGCCGCAGGTCAAGGAATTGATGCGCAGGGGCCTGCTATGGGCGGCTGAAGGCAAGACCTTGTACGGCGGCGGCGATCTCAAGCTGTTCAACGGCGAGCAAGGGTATACCGGGATGGGAGACAGCCAGTAGGCTGCACAAAAGGAGACGAAGTCATGAACAAGGTTAAAGCAGGGATCATTGGCTGCGGAAAAATCAGCGGCATCTATATGGAAAACTGTCAAAAATTCGATATTCTGGAGCTGAAGGCATGCTCGGATATTGACCGTTCCCGCGCAGAGGAGCAGGCTGCCCATTACGGCATCCCCCACGTATACACGACGGAAGAGCTGTTGGCCGACCCCGAAATCGAAATTGTCATCAATCTCACCATTCCGGCGCTGCATGCCAAGATAACGCTCGATGCGCTGCAAGCCGGGAAGCATGTATACGTGGAAAAGCCCTTGGCCGTCACCCGGGAGGAAGGGCTGGTCGTGCTGGAGACTGCGAGAGAGAAGGGGCTGCTGGTCGGCTGTGCCCCGGAGACCTTCCTCGGAGCGGGGATCCAGACGGCATTAAAGCTCGTCAGGGACGGCAAGATCGGCACGCCGATCGCGGCTACGGCATTTATGATGAGCCGGGGACACGAATTTTGGCATCCGGACCCTGAATTTTATTATGCCGCAGGCGGAGGACCGATGTTTGATATGGGACCATACTATTTGACGGCGCTTGTTCAGCTCCTCGGCCCGATTCGCAGCGTCAGCGGCATGACTGGCAAAGCATTGACCGAGCGGACTATTACGAGCGAGAAGAAGTATGGGCAGAAGATTCAGGTGGACATTCCGACGCATGTGGCCGGACTGCTCCGGTTCGATAACGGCGCCATCGGGACGCTCATTACCAGCTTTGACGTGTTCGGCGGCAGCACGCTTCCGAATATCGAAATTTACGGCACCCAAGGAACAATGCTTGTACCGGACCCGAATACGTTCGGCGGTTCCGTGAAATACCGCTTGACCGGAGAAAGCGAATGGACCGAGGAGCCGCTTCTGCCGGGTTACGATCAGAACACAAGAGGCATCGGACCTGCGGACATGGCGTACGCCATCCGAAACGGACGATCCCACCGCGCAAGCGGCGAATTGGCTTATCACGTGCTGGAAGCCATGTGGGCATTCCATGATTCCTCCGATTCGGGCAAGCAGTACGAGATGAAGAGCACTTGCGAAATGCCGGCGCCGCTTCCGCTCGATCTGCCGTTATACACGTTGGATCAATAGAAGCGAATTTTATAAGCGTAATTTAGTATTTTGAATCATGATGAATAATGCTTAAACAAGGGGCTCCTCTGGCGAAGGTCTGATGACACTTCGCAAGGGGCCCTTTTTCGGCCTAGAACTAAAGTGACTCCCAGAACTTGACTCCCACGTTACTCCCGCGGTTCATGAAGACTTTGTGCTTGGTAAAGCAGCTCGGTGATCTCCGTTTTATGAATCTGCTAAAGTCCTCTAAGCTTCGTGAAGCTGTGTACCGGAATCTATTCCTTGACGACAAGGCCGAAGATTCTGGTAAACAAAATAGCCTGCGCAGGGGATATGATGCAGCCCTGAAGGTCCTCCAGCGTAACGCCTAAATTATGGAAATCCGTCCGGCTCAGATCGATACCGGCAAGCTTCGTCCCGGAGAACTGCGTCTTATCGATCTGGCATTCGGCAAATTCCACCTTCGAAAGCTCCGAATGATAAAAATCCGATTGGATCAGCGTCGTCGACTGAAAGGATACGCCCTTCATATTGGCAAATCGAAAGGTGGCATAATCGCCTGCGCACTGCTCGAACCGGACGTTTCGAATGGTGGCTGCCGCCAGATCGATGCCTATCAGCTTACAATGATGGAACTCTACGCGATGCAGGATGGCTTCGCTGAAATCGACGTTGGATAGATCGCATTGCCGAAATACGATATCGGTGAGCTCGGCGTGCCGAAGCGAAGCCCGTTCGAAGGCCACACTATCAAACGTCATTCGATCGAATAGCACTTTATGTGCCGTAATATCGGAGAGCGTCTCGTCCTTGCAGGAGAACTGCTGGAAAGATGCTTCGTCATCAATCCCTGCATCGGACAGTCGGATTGGCTCAAGCTGTCTCGGGAGTTTGGGCTTGATAATCTTTAAGGGTGGCGCTTCTGCATGGGACATGGTACTTCCTCCACATAAGGTATTAGAGCCAAAGGTTGATGAAATCCATGACGGCTTCTATGAAAGTCTCGATCTATGGAATGTGATGAAGTTAAAATTCCTTTGGCAAATGCAGTATACCATGTCCTTAAATTCTTGTCCGGTCCAGCGTGTTGATCGCAACATCGAGGATTCCGCCAGACTGATCCGGAGACCAGGCGAGCAAGCTCGCCCGGCCGGAGCCGGCAAGATCCAAAGTCAGCGGGAGGATTTCCTTCCCCGGAAGCCATGGCCCAAACCGACTAGCCTCCGGTCCGAATGTTTTTCCGCTGCTGTACATAATGTACCAATATCCCTGGACCCGATCCATGAGCAACAGGTCATCACACCCGTCCCCATCCATATCCGTTACACGAAACGACGTGATGCTGTCGAGCTGGGATGCATCCGTTCTAAACCAAACTCCCTCATAGTTGAAGCGACCTCCTTGGCCAACCCAAACCTCGAAGATTCCGCTGGATGGATGCCACAGGACGAGGTCATCCAGCCCGTCGCCGTTTACGTCGCCGATGTCTAGAGTCGGGGTTGTTCCGGGATCATATTGGATCCGCTCCGTTTGAAGCAAAGGTTGTCTAAAACCGTGCAGGTCCGAAAAGGCAAGAGCGACTAGGCCTGAGGCACGGTTCCATAACAGCAAATCGTCCCGTCCATTTCCGTTAAAGTCGCCGGTGTGTGCATCCCAATCCGCATAATCCGGCGAATGAAGCCATACTCCAGATGGATGCATGCCGCCTTCGGCCGTACCGAGTGCTACATGACATTGCCCGAGCTGAGAATACCACACAGTAATATCATCGATGCCGTCACCGTTGAAATCCCCCACCATTTCCTTGCCGCCGGCACGATCGGGCCAGCCAGAATAGGCCGCATGCTGCAGAGGCCATTATCGATTTTAATCAAGCTGTTGGCGTTTAGCGAAGCACGGTACCAAGTGTCGGAATCAAGCTTGCGGATAAGCAATGCCGCTTCTTGGCGGGCTTGTGAGCCGGGACGGCCTGCAATCGCATGGACCCGGTCGCCGTTACTCCAAGGAAGACTGCTCTCCCTGAAGTCCGGGATAAAGGGCATGAAGGAGGTTACAGAGACAAATGTGCGGCCAGTGCTCTTGATCGCGCTTATAATTCTTTTTAACGGGGAGGACGGATCATATTGAGCGGTGCCGTCTACTTGAAGCTCTATATAAGGAAACTCTAGATAGGGATGGTAAAAGAATGAAGCCAGCTCGGTTAGCCGAAGCTCCCGCACCGTTTGCTGGATCCGCCGGACATCCCCCTCGATGTTGTCACCCGCCACATAGTATAGCGGGGTGGGCACGTAATAGGTTCCGTTACTCAAGCTATGTCCAGATGGGCTGAAAAGGGCTGCGGCATTTAGGCTTGGTGCATGAGGAGGAGTTTCGTACATCAGTCCACAGCAGCTTTCAAGAATTCGCCGCTGCGCCGGAGAAACTGTATAATGCGGCGTTTCGAACCAGACCGCAGTAAGCCCGGCCTGCTCCATTAAGCTCCGGGCGAGCTTCAAACGCCGGTAAGCATAGGATCGGGTCAGTTCACGGCGTGAGCTGGCGGCGAAAGGGGCATCGTCCGGAGGGCAGTCCTGCAAGCAGCCGTCATAGGCGAATTCGAACCCGTCCCCGGTGGTGGCATTCGCATATTGGTGGGTATATCCATGTACTCCGAATGATGCGCCAAAATGCACCATTTTATGAAGGAGACGGAGGAAACGGACGGATACGGGGTCGTCAGGATCGGTCAACGACCTGTCGATCCCTCGGGCCGGGTCGATATACCGAGGAATGACGGCAAGATGGAACGGTATGGATTGGGTGTGAAGCTCGTTTGCAATCACGAGCAGCTTGGCTTGCTGTTCTTCCGCTTCGTACCATCCGCCGGGGCTGATGTCCTCAAGCCGGACTAATGCTTTTGACATGGAGCAGACTCCTTTGTTTTAAAGTGAGTTCATCTTAAATATATGTATGCAGCACATGGGCTGGCGCCATTGGTCCCTTATAACGGAGAATGCTACGGGAATGCTGTAGATAACTTTGAGAATAATCAAGGAGAATTGAAGAATACTAAGTATTGCCAATCTTGATATGGAGGTACAAGCATGAATATACACCGTGCCCAGGAAATTGCCGCTTCGCCGGTCATGGCGAATGTGCTGCTCAACGGAACCCCGATCTATATCCAGCATGTGGACGAGGATCGTGAGACCGCCCGCGTATTCCCGCTCGATCAGCCGGAGAATGAGCAGGAGGTTCCGTTGGATCTGTTGATCGAGCAATAGCTGTGAGGCTTCGCAACCAGGAGAGCAGCAGCGTTTTCAAGCGCGAAGTTTATAAATTATCAGGACTGCATACTCGATGGAGGAGCTGCCTCGTTAAAGAAATGCAGCAACCAAAAAGATGTCGGTGCCCGGACTTGACTACCGTGCACCGACATTTTTATGTTATCCACGATTGCTGACTGTCACGCAGATAGCTGGGATACCACATAAATGTCGATATACGCAGACAGCTATGATCTGCACGATATCTGTGATTGCATAAAAACTCGTAACTTTTATCGTTACTTTGTAACACAAAAAAATACTTTGTAACTCAATAATATACTTGTAACACAAAAAAATACTTGTAACTCAATAATATACTTGTACATATAAAAGATTCTTTACTTATACGATTCTGTAACTAGAACATTCTCAGTGACTCATAGTGATTCATACCGTATAGATTCACAAACTTATAAAGCTACCTATTGCTATAGAGGTCTATAACTCAAAATGGATTTCTGTAACTCAAAAAAAGATACCTGCAATTTCAAAATAGTACCGTAACTCAAAACAGATACCTGTGATTTCAAAATAGCACCGTAACTCAAAGCAGTTACCTGTGATTTCAATATAGTATCGTAACTCAAACCTGATCACCGTAAATCGAAAACCGTGATTGGAATAGAGCCTTTGTAACTTAAGTAGTCTGTGACTGACTCATACCTGAGATGGAGATAGTACCGTATACATGAAACGCTTTGTAAAATAGGTTGGGGATCCCTACAGACTATGAATCTTTTTGAAGACTCGACAATAGAAGAATTGAGAGATGTAACGGTTTACTATAGAATGTTCTGAAAAGAAAGAACAGGAATGATGGCAGTCATTCGAGAATGTTCCTTTAGGGACTTGTCCGGGCAAAGGGAGCTCCAAGAGCCGAGCAAGTCCCAAAAAGGGACTTGTGCTGGCCAAAAAGAGCTCCAGGAGCGGAGCAAGTCCCCAAAAGGGACTTGTGCGGACCAAAAGGAGCTCCAGGAGCGGAGCAAGTCCCAAAAAAGGACTTGTCCTGGCCAAAGGGAGCTCCAAGCGCCGAGCAAGTCCCCGAAAGGGACTTGTGTGAGCTAAAATGAGCTCCAGGAGCGGAGCAAGTCTCCAAATGCTCTTCTGTCAAGAAAGTAGACACCTCTAAGCTAAGCTATACACTCGTAATAGCACTGCTCAAAACGCACCGGGGACATATACCCAAT
>NZ_JAGGKI010000008.1 GCF_017873605.1 Paenibacillus lactis | reverse complement strand
ATGGTCTTGTTGGTCAAACCCTCGATCCCTCCACCCGCATAGCGGGTGGTTTTTTGTTTCGCACGCTTCGCGAGCTCAACTGGCTAAAGCCGTAACAAAAAGACCTAAATGAAACCATTTAGGTCTTCCTGTACGATATGGATAAACATCTGAAGCCTCAGATGTTCTATATTCCCATTAACGCTGCGCTGGCTCAATGCTGTCATTCTTCTCGTACCAGAAATCCAGCACCGTCGAAGACATGACGCGCTTCTCGATATATTCCACTTGCTGCGGCGTAAACTGCTCCTTCCACTCGAAGGAAAGCTCTTCGCATAGACCGGCAATCGTCAGAAGTTCGGACCAGGCAACATATCGTTTGTACCAGAAAAACTGAGGATGTTCAATCATATAGGGATATAGATCATCGAACTCCGTATGTTTACAGTCCAAAGCACGTTCAAAGTGTACCTTCGCTTCATTCAGCTTCTCAATCATAAACGGCTCGGTTACAGGTTGTTTCCCCATGTTGCTGCCTCCTCTCTCTTGCCTATACCTCTTTATTATAAGCGAAAATGCCCGGGGCGAAAAGAATTTGTTGTGATTTTAGGCCGAAAATTCGAATCGACAAGCGGTTGCCCACTTAAAAAAACAAGGTTCGCCAAGCTTCGCTTAGGGCGGCAGTTGGTATCGGCAGCGCGCGGATGCGACTGCATCGGCAGGATCGATCGGGATCACCTGCATCCCGGCTAGTCGAAATGAATATGTCCGTCCTCCAGCGAAGAAATGGTGACCAGGGATTCCACGCGAACATTCTGCTCGCGGAGTGTCCGCGCACCCGCCTGGAAGCTTTTCTCGATCACGACGCCAAGACCAACAAGCTCCGCGCCGGCCCGGCTGATAATTTTGATCAAGCCTCTGGCTGCATCGCCATTGGCAATAATATCGTCAATGAAGAGTACTCTGTCATTATCCCGTATATACTGCCTGGACACCATGATGTCGGTCACAATCCCTTTTGTAAAAGACGGAACCCGTTCGCATAAAGCATCCGGATCGGCGAGCAGCGTCTTTTTCCGCCGGGCGAACACCATCGGCACCCCGAGCTCCAGCGCAGCCGCAAACGCGACCGATATGCCGGAGGATTCCAGCGTAATCACCTTCGTCACGCCTTGATCCCGAAAACGCCTAGCAAATTCCCTGCCCATATCCATAATAAGAGCCGGGTCCACTTGATGCGTCAGCAGGGCGTCCAAGATCAGCACCTGATCCGACAGCACGACCCCCTCTTTAACAATCCGCTCCTTTAACCAATCCATCCACAATGACCTCCCACCCATTCCTTTGTCGTAAAAGTAACATATTCAACCCTTGTACGGCAAGTACAAACGCTCCACCCGTCACTTATCCGTCATGTAATTACACGGGAATTCGTCATTATACCTGACATTGGGAGTGGAGCCATCGGTTCACCTTACCATGTGCCCCTTCTGAAGCACGGTGTAAGGATGTTGCAGTGTGATGCTCGCTTGTGCGATGCATGGCAGTGTGCTGCATGGCAGTGTGCTGCATGGCAGTGCGCTGCATGGCAGTGCGCTTCCCGCCAGTGTGCTGGGAAGCGCAAGCACCAAGCACAATCCCCCTAAACCCAGCGTGGCAGGACAGGTTCGAGTCATGTCCATGCGCGGTCAGGCATACCTTGTACTATACACAGATGTGCCGATCACACCATTAGCAAGGGGGCTTAGCGCTTGAAGGATATTATCCGTGTTTTCCAGATCGCTTTCACATATATCGGAACCATCGTCGGCGCAGGCTTTGCCACCGGCCGTGAAATCCTACAGTTTTTTACCCAATACGGTCACTGGGCAACCCTTACCATCATTCTCGCAACCGGTTTGTTCATTTGGCTCGGCACGAAAATCCTGATGATCTCCAGGCGGATCGGCGCGAAATCGTTCGAGGATTTAAATAAATTTTTGTTCGGCTCGAAGTCAGGGAGCTGGATCAGCGTGTTCATGTTCGTCATTCTGCTTGGCGTCAACAGCATCATGCTGGCCGGCGCCGGGTCGGTGTTCGTGGAGCATTTAAATATCGGTTATCAGACCGGCTTGTTCGTAACCATGATCGGGGCCTACTTCATTCTGAGAAAGGGCATCCAGTCCATCATGACCATGAACTCGCTCGTCGTCCCCATGATGATTACATTATCCATTGCGGTGATCTCGCAGACGTTCCAGGCTCCCGGCGCCACCCGGTTTCTCACCTTAACGACGGATCAGAGCCTGCCCGCGGCATGGCTGGCCCCGCTTCTGTACACCGCCTTTAATTTGGTGCTGGCGATGCCCGTACTGGTGCCCCTCGGCAATCAGACCGAAAATACGAATGTCGTAAAATGGGGCGGCATCCTCGGCGGAGCGGGGGTTGGATTTATGCTGATGGCTGCCCATTTCGCCTTATCCGCGCAGATGCCCGGCATCGCCCAGTTTGAAATTCCGATGGGGAGCATTGCCGCTCATCTCGGCTGGTTCGTGCAAATGATCTACCTGATCCTGATCTTCCTCGAAATCTTCAGCACCTTCGTGGCGAATATATACGGGATAACACTGCAGGTGCAGCAGTGGACCTCATGGTCCTCAAGAACGATCACTTTCGGGATCATGCTGTTCTGCTATTTCTTCAGCCAATTCGGCTTCAGTTCGCTGCTGTCGCTGCTCTATCCGATCTTTGGCGGCCTCTGCCTGCTGTGGGTGCTGCGCCTCACCTTGTTCGGCACCCCCTTGACGAACACGAAGTAAGCGACCAGCATTTAATCGAAAAAAAGACCGGTTTCCTCCGACTGGAACCGGTCTTCCCTTATATTTACATTACGATGACTTGCGCCCCGGGAATACGCTGCCGGATCTGATCTGTAACGTGCGGATGACACGTCATCATGACGATCTGGCGGCTGTGCGACAGCTCGGATATCAGCTCCAGGACATACCCGAGCCGCCGGCTGTCAAAATTGACGAACAGATCATCGAGCATAAGCGGAATGCCCGCCGCATGCGGCATGGATTGTACCAGAGCAAGCCGCATCGCCAGATACAGCTGCTCCGCCGTCCCCCGGCTCAACTTCGCGCTCTCGACAAGCCCGCCGTCCGGCCGCTCGGCTAATAGGGCATGATCTCCCATGCGCATAACGATCCTGCTGTAGGTGCCGCCTGTAAGCTTCGAGAAATAGCGGGAAGCAAGCCGCAGCACCTGCGGCTGCTTCTCCTGTTCATAGAAGCGTCTTGTGCGCTCAATCAGCCCAGCTGCAATGGCGCGAACGGCATATTGGCTGACGAGCTCCTTCAGCTCTGCCCGCTGCTCCTCCAGCTGCTGGTTCGCAGAGTCGCGATTCCCGGCGGCCTCCAGCGATTCCCGCTCCTGCAGCAATCTTCCGCGCCGCTCCTGAAGCTCATCCCGCAGCTCAGCCAAAGAGGCATCGGCCGCCTCCCGCTCTTTGAGCATGGCCTCCAGCGCCGCACCGTCGGCCGATTCAAGCAGCTGTAAGACCTGGCTTCGGAGCTGGCTGCCCAGCCCGCTGAACATCGTGATTTCATGATGACGGACCGTGCGCTCCAGCTCTTCCTTTCGCCGTGCGGCAGCGCCCATCCGCAGATAGGCTTCCCCGTCGGCTGCCCCGGACAAGCCGAGCAGCTGTTCCTTCCGCTGCAGCACTGCCGAGCGGGCTTCGTCCGCGGCTGCCGCTTCTTCCTGCAGCTCCAAGAGCCGATGCCGAAGCGATTCCCGCTGTGCCGAAGCCTCTTGATACTGCTTCCAGCGCCGGTGCAAATCGCCGAGCAAAGACAGAATGGCATCCGGGGTAGTCAGGGACTCTCTGTTTCGCTCCGGGTCCTGTTCGCCCTGAGCCAGCTCAAGGCAGGAAGCCGCATAAGCCTTGGCATCTCGCGTTAGCTCAGCGATCTTTGCCGCTCTCGCTCTCTGCTGCCGCACGATCTCTTGCCCCTGCTCAATCGCACTAAACATATCCAGCATCGCATCAGGCGACAGGCTCTGCGGCAGCAAACGCTGCATCAGCCAGGATTCCCACTGCCGCTCCAGCTGGACAAACCGCCTCTCTTCACTTTGAATTGCACTCTCGATCGCCGATCGCTCGGCAGCCTGGAGCTTAACCTTCTCCTCGGCCGAAAGGCACTCGGACGTCAAGCGGTCCAGCCGCTGACGCCATGCCTGCCAGGCATCCATGACCGATCGGAGCTCCCGCAGCTGAGCCTCCACCGCGAGCGGATCCCGCGCAGGCCGCGCTTCGGTCTTCGCCCGTCGGCTCCCCCGATACTCCAGCGTCGCAGCGGCAGCATGGTATGGACTGGAAACAAGCTCCGACAACAGTTGTTCAACCTCATGGGCATCATCTCCGCCGGGCTCCCCGGCAGAAGGGGAGGATTCCCGGGAAGGACTGTCCTTCACATTTCTTCGGCCGCTCCAGATCACATAGACCATACCCGCCAGCATGAGCACGCCGGATATAGCTGCTGCGCCGTTCGCACCGCTCCAGAACAGGAAGGACACCAGGACAACCGTTAATATGGCCATGACGGCAAGCAGGCCCGAATAAGCGGACGGCAGCCAGCCATGCTCGCTTGCCCCGGAAGCCTTAAGCTCAGGCAGGGCCTGGCTGAGCCTTCGCTCCCGCCAGCGCTCCGCCGTCTGCTGAAGCCGGCTCCATAGCATGGCCGTCTCTTGTGGCGAGCGGGGCTTAAGCATCGCAAAATTCTCTTTCCCCCGCTCCATCTCCTCGCGCAGCTGCCGCCGTGCTTCGCTTAATTCAGACTCCGCAGCGACTGCCGCCCGCTGGGCTCCGCGCAGCTCCAGCGACAGCTGCTCCATCCGGCGGTCATAGCCGGCAAAGGCAGCTCCGAGCCGCCGAACCTCCTCGCGTTCGGCCGCCGAGGTGGACAGCGCGAGCAGCTCCGCCTCGGTCCAGCCCGGATCGATGCTTCGCAGCAGCCCTGCAAGACGGTCGGCCTGGGCCGTTTGCTCTGCCGTAAGCTGTGCAAGCTCGCGGTTTCCCGCCTCATACAAACTCCGCTTGCCCCATAAATCCTCAATTCGCTGTCCCTGCTCCTCCAGCCATGTCAGCCGGGGCATGTCGGCAAGCTTCGCCTCGGTATCCCCGAGCGCACGCTCGATCCGCTGGATCTGCGCCTCCAGCTGCAGCAGCTCCTCTTCGATTCTCTCCCACCTCGCGGCACCCTCCGGCGGGAAGCTGCCGCAATCCGGCAAGCCGTCCAGCTCCAGCTTGGCCTCACGCCAAGCCAGCCACAACGGGCGGATATCAATCGCCTTGCGCAGCAGCGTTAGATCCTCTGCAGTGTCCGCGCGTTCAAGCTCCAGCCTCTCCAGCCGGTCCTCCGTTTCCCGGATAGCATCGATGACCTCGTTATAACGAGGGACATACGTCCTGCTCTCTGTCACCTCCGCCTTGAGCTGCTCGATGGACTGCAGCAGCTTTGCCGCATGCTGTACTTTGCCCCGCGGCTTATACAGCTTGTCCATCTCCTGCGTCAATCGGCGCTCGGCTTCCAAAATATTCGCGCCGCCGCCGATTCCGGCATGGAACAGATAGCCGCTGATCTCGGCGGACTGCAGGCTGCGAATTTCCTGCAGCTCGCTAAGCGAGATGGCAAACAGCTGCCGGAACATATCTTTCGATACACCGCCGAGCGCTTCCCGTTCAAGGTCATACTGCCCCAGCTCAAGCACCGTGCCGTCACCGGCCTGCTTCTGGATATGTACGCGTTCCTTCCGGCTTCCCGCAGAGCCCTCACTCGGCTGACCAAAGCGGCGGATCGTCCATAACGTTCCCTCATCGTCCAAGAAGCGCAATTCTCCCCCATGAACGCCGGAATCCGCCGGTTCACCGCGCTCCGCCGGCACACTCTTTCCGGGAAAGCCGTACAGCATTGCTCTTATAAAATACAGCACCGTGCTCTTACCCGCTTCATTCGGCCCGTACAGTACCGTTACCGGCGCCTCGATCGGGATACGCTTGTCCTGTACGCCGCCGAACCCCTGAATATGCAACCGCTCAAGCCTCATATCCCGGCACCTTCTCCCCGCTTAGACTCTTGAGTCAGCAGCGTAAGCGTCAGCTCCTCCGCCCTGCGCAGCCAGTCCAGCAGTTCTTCGGCGGGCATGCGTTCGAGCAGCGCCCGGATTTCGGCATGCTCCATCAGCGGCGCCAATGCATAGGGTACAATCCCGTCGTCCGCAAGCAAGCGCTGCTCCGACTGCTCCTTGCGAGCAAGACGGAGCAGTTCCCCGGCGAAGCTGTCCTCGGCAAGCAGACGGTCCAGATCAAGCACATCCCCGGATTGAAGCGCGAAGCCCTCGATCCAGACGCAGCCGCCGTAGCCCTGGGTCTTCGCCTTAGCCGCTTCCCTTCTCCTCATCTCGCTTAGCAGCTCATCGAGCACGTAGCCGTTTTCAAGCTGCCGGTGGACAGGACTGCGGCCCGTGATCATGACCCGGACCAAACTGAGCTTCTCCCTGTTTTCCTCCGCAACCTGCCCGAGCGTACGCTCCAGGTATTGCCTCCATTCGTCCACGCTGCCGCATCCATCGATCGGCGCTTGCACCAGGCTCCACCGCATGGAGTCCAGCTCATGGAAGCTCAGCACGGTGTTATACCCCTCGTCGACATCGACGACATAGCACCCTTTCGGTCCGGTTTCCTTGATATGCCGCCCTTGAATATTGCCCGGATACACAATATAGGGCGATTCCTGCAGCATCCGACGGGTATGGATATGCCCGAGCGCCCAGTAGTGATAACCGGCCTGCGACAAATCCTTACGCGTGCACGGCGCGTACGTTTCGTGCTGGGCATCGCCATCCACATTCGCATGAAGCAGCCCGATATGATAAAGCTCCCGGGTTGCCTGCGGATAGGTAAGCGCAATATTATCCGTCACCTTCGATGTCGGATAGGACATGCCGGTGATCTGCGCCACCTCCCGCTTGTCCGAACGCCGGACGGCCGTCACCCGGGAAGGCTCGGCCCCGAACTCTTGAACGTTCGGGGGCAGCTTCACCGCAAGCTTCGCGCTGTCCAGCGGATCGTGGTTTCCATGGATAACGTATACCGCTATTCCCTCCCGCGCCAAGGACTCCATCGCATCCAGGAAGCGAAGCTGCGCGCGGAGCGAAATGTTGGAACTGTCATAAATATCGCCGCTAATGACCATAAAATCCACCTGCTCGCTTACGGCAAGCCGAACCAGCCGTTCCAGCGCCCGGAAGGTCGAATCCTGAATGAAGGAGCGCATCCCGTCATCCAGTCCCCGCAGGCCGATGAACGGACTGTCTAGATGGAGGTCCGCAGCATGTATAAATCGAAATGAAGCCATAGCCGCTCTTTAGCTCTCTTTCTTCGGTTGATAATTCAAATACATTTTTTTCAGCTGATTGACTGAACGGGACAACGAATATTGGTTTTTCGCCTTATCCGACGCGGTCCGGGCCAGCTCATACCGGTACAGCGGGTCCACGATGACCTTCTCCAGGGCGTCCGCCAGCGCATTCGGATCCTCCGTCGGTACCAGCAGCCCGTTCACCCCGTCCTCAATCTGCTCCGCAATACCGCCGACATTGGTGCCGACTAGCGCAAGGCAGCTCAGCGCCGCCTCCGCGAATACGGAGCCGAAGGCTTCCGCCCTCGATGGCAGAACGAAGATATCAAAGAATGGCATGAATTCCTCGGGATGAAGCGTATAACCGTAAAATATCGTTTCCTGGTAAATGCCCAGCGATTTGGCCATCTCCTCCAGCTCTTGGCGAGCAGGGCCGTCTCCGATGATATGAAGGACATAATCATGGCCTTTTCGTTTCAGCTCGGCGCAAGCCTGGAGCAGAATATCCAGTCCCTTCGCAGGAACAAGGCGGCATACAGTCACCAGCTGAGGGACCGTATTTTCATGGGGAACCGGCTTAAAGCGCCGATCGTCGAATCCGTTATGGATGACCTCGATCGAATCGGCTTGATCCACATATGGAGACATATAGGACTTGAAGGATTCCGACACCGTCACCAGACGGTCGCTGATAAACTCAAGCTCTTTGTACAGAGAGGTGAGGAAACGGTGCTCAGGCCCGCCCTCTCGAATTTTTCCGTTCAAAATCAGCTCCCGCTCATAACTCGAATGGACGGTTTGGATAAGCGGAACCTCCGGGAATACGGCTTTCATGGACATGCCTGCAATCGGATGATGGCTATGAATGAGATCATAAGGCTTTTGGATGCGCAGCCGGGTCCACCATAAATAATCCCGGTAGGTCTGTATATATTTTGCAACAATCGGACTTTCCTCGAATTCCTTCCAATCAAAGGTATGAAAGACCGGATCCTCGTGGCCTTTATTGCGGATCCGCTTCGGGAGCCAGAACATCTCCATCTCCCATCGGGAGGAATGGAACCGTTCCTGCAAATATGGAATCATCGACGATACGCCGCCCGGCTGTTCAGGAGGGAAGAATAATGCTTGAAGAAGTTTCATGGGGATCTCCCTTTCTATAAATCTCTTTCTTTAAATCTCTTTCCAGAATCTTTTTCGATATGATATATTAGAACATATGTTTCATGCAAAGGAAACCTACAGGAGTGAAGCCATTTGTCCACAGATTTGACCTCTTGGTCGACTTCGCCTCTGCCAATGATATTCGCTGTCTGCGGGGCTTGCATCGCGTTCATGATGCTGATCATGTGCCTTTTTATGTACAGCAGGCAGCGGAAGAGCGCATATATTTATATGGCGGCCGCTTTCTCTTTCATTATGACACACGAGGGTCTGAACATCCATTCGGCATGGATCGGAATTGTCGATTTTTCGCCAGAACCGATCGTGCTTCGCATCATCCGCCTCTTCTCATTCGTGCTGCTCAATATGTCCGTTGTCATGCTGTACCGCAAAATCAAGACGATGCATTACTGGCTCCCGCTGCTGACCGCCGCCCTTCTATTGCTTCCGCTGATTCTTCCATCATTTCTGTCCTTCACCATTGATCCGGTCTGGCAAAGCGTATATTTTGACGTCATCTTGCTCTGCGCTTTATATGTCGCCTTTACGAAAGGGGTTCCGCGCATCGGGCAGCCCGTGAAATATGCGGTCGGACTTGCCGCCTACGCTCTGTGGTTCGCGCTTCAAGCCGTACAAACCTACACAGGCATCGTATCCATCCCGCTGCAGGGCTTTGCGCTCGCGCTCCCGGTGTTGTTCTACACCCTTGTATTCTTCATCCTGTTCCGGCGGATCGTAGAACTGATGCAATCCATCTATCGCTCGGCGATCACGGATGGCTTGACCGGCCTATACAACCGGAGACATTTCATGAAATACCTGGATCACTACACTGCCCAGGCTTTGAAGATATCCGCGATCTTCTGCGATATTGACAATTTCAAGAAGCTGAACGATACCCAGGGCCACGCCAGAGCCGATGAAGTGCTGAAGCAAGTGGCTGCCATCATGGAAGAGGAGCTAGACGGGATCGGGATTACCGGCCGATACGGAGGCGAGGAGCTGGTTGCGCTCGTGGTGGATCGCAAGATCAAGCCCTCCCAGGTTGCCGAGAATATCCGGGCCCGCGTGGCTGCGGAGACCATCGTGACCATCAGTGTCGGATACAGCGTGCTCCGTCAGGGCGTCCAGGGGGACGAGCTGATGAATCAAGCCGACAAAGCGATGTATCATTCAAAAACGACGGGTAAGAATAAGGTTACCGATTACCGCTCTTTGGAGGAATTGCTCAATGAGCCGAAGGAAGCCGCCGTCCAGTAAAGGCCAAGGCCGTCCCTTAATCAGGGCGGTCTTTTTTTGCGGCAGAGCGGGTCGTAATGTATTCTTTACGAGCACCGCTGCCGCGTGATAAACTATTGACCGTTCCTCAAGAGCCCGGGAAGTTGCCGCATGGAATTCGCATGATGTTTCGTCCTGGCGCGGCCGCCTTCCTAAGTGCCGTTACCTTATAGTTGCTTCTGCGTGAGCTGCTCGTGGTTACGAGAGAGAACAACGGATATTTTGCACGAAAAAGGAGCTGCTGACCGGATGGGAAAGGAACAACTGCCCGCCGACTTCGTCTCCCGTATGCAGGAGCTGCTTCGAGAGGAGTCGGACGATTTTTTTGCCAGCTATGACATGCCCCGCACGCAAGGCCTTCGTCTTAATCTGCTGAAGGCGGAACGGGCTGCTGAACCTGTACGGAACATCCTGCGGGATTTCCGGCTGACACCGGTTCCCTGGTGCGATACAGGTTATTATTACGATGAAACGGTACGTCCCGGCAAGCATCCGTACCATACTGCCGGACTATATTATATTCAGGAACCCTCGGCGATGTCAGCGGTAGAGCTGCTTGACCCGCAGCCGGGAGAGACGATCCTTGACCTTGCTGCGGCGCCGGGAGGAAAAACCAGCCACATTGCTTCCAAAATGGCGGGACGCGGCCTGCTCATCGCCAATGAGATTCATCCGGAGCGGGCCAGAATCCTCTCCGAGAACGTGGAACGAATGGGTATTTCCAATGCCGTCGTGACCAGTGCTGCACCGGACGAGCTCTCCCGGCGCTTCGCCGGATGCTTCGACCGGATTATGCTGGACGCCCCCTGCTCGGGCGAAGGGATGTTCCGCAAGGATCCCGGCGCGATCGAAGAGTGGTCGCCTTCCCACGTGGAGCTATGCGTCTCCAGGCAATGGGACATTGTGCAGGACGCTTGTGCCATGCTGAAGCCTGGAGGCACTTTAGCCTACTCCACCTGCACCTTCAACGAAGACGAGAACGAGAACATGGTGCAGCGCATCCTCGCCCGGTATCCTGAGCTTCAGCTTTGCGGCATGAAGCGCCTGTGGCCGCACCGGGAACGGGGAGAAGGCCACTTCGTGGCCGTCCTCGTCAAGAACGCGGAGGGAGGATCAGCGGGCGAGCAGCCTCACACGGAGGCAGAGTCCAAGCGAGGCGGCAAATCACGCCGAGGAGACAAGCCCTCGGCGGAGCGATCCGCCCTTGAAGCGTTTAAAGCGTGGGCAGAGCAGGACTTACCGGGCCATGAGCTGCCTCCGGGCGCTCCTCTGTTGTTCGGGGATGAGCTCTATTGGCTGCCGGCCGGCGAAGGCTGGAGCTGGAGCGAGCATCAGCTGCGCGGGCTGAAAATTCTCCGTGCCGGCCTTCATCTCGCCCACCTCAAGAAGAACCGGATCGAGCCCGCCCACGCGCTCGCGATGGCCAGCAAGCCGGAGCAAGCCGCTCGCGCCGTCGATCTGCCCCCGGATTCGGCCGAGGTCTCGGCCTACCTTAGGGGTGAAACGCTATCGGTTCCAGCCGATTATAAAGGATGGACCCTCGTGACGACCGACGGGCTGCCGCTCGGATGGGGCAAGGCCAGCGGCGGACAGCTCAAGAATCACCTGCCTAAGGGCCTGCGCCAGTTTAAGTAATGACAGTGACATTTAAGGCTCCTTCATGCTTGACGACATTGCGGTAGATTCATGTGAACCGTCATTCAAGCAAATAAGGCGCTGCTGCAGCCACATATCCGTGGTTGCAGCAGCGCCTTGTTTTATGCGCGGAGCATAATAGCACTAGGACAAGCAGTATTTGACCAAAGCTTCGTGAACGCCGTCTTCGTTGTTGGACGCGGTCACCGCATTCGCAGCAGCCTTTACCTCGACCGGCGAGTTGTCCATGGCAATGCCCATGCCGGCAAATGTAAGCATCGTAATATCGTTATAATAGTTGCCGATGGCAAGCACCTCTTCCTGCCGGTATCCCCTTTTCGCGGCAAGCTGCTTCAGCGCACTGCCCTTGGAGGCCTCCGCATGCATCAGATCGATGAAGTATTCGCCGCTGCGGAGCATATTAAGGGTCATCGTCCATGTGCTCCAGTCCTTGAGGACGGCGTCCATATCCCCGGGTTCGCCGAAGGCGGTAAATTTGACAACCGGGTCGGGCAGCTCCTCCCAGGCCGGGAGATTGCTCGGCATCATCAAGTAATTTTCATACATATGCCGGACAGGGCCTGCAAGCTCCTCCACATTGTCTACATACATTTCGAAGGCTGTATTGATGTCGAAATGAACACCCCGCTCCCGGCAATAGGTCATAAACGGATCCAGCTCCGCCTGCTCCATGCCGAACTGGTGAACGATTCGCTTCGTTTCAACCTCCACCGTAGCCGCCCCGTTATGACTGATTACATAACCGCCGAGCCCCATGCTCTCCATGAACGGAATCGAGTTGAGCGGTCCGCGGCCCGTGCACAGCACGATCTCAATCCCCTGCCTTGCAGCTTCCATCACGGTGTTCCTGGTTACCTCGGTTATTTCATGCTCATCATTCAGAAGCGTCCCGTCTACGTCAAGCGCTACTAATTTGTATGCCATTCTCTACCCATCCTTATCCACTTTTTATCGTTGTCTATATCTTTAGCTCGTCCATTTTATTCGTCCGTCGCCCGTCCGATCCCGGCCAGCTCCGCTTTCGTCAGCTCCCGGTAAGAGCCGATCTCGAGCGATTCGTCCAGCCGGAGGGTTCCCATACTGATCCGCTTGAGGTAAATCACCTTTTTGCCGACCGCTTCGAACATTCGCTTGACCTGGTGGAACTTGCCTTCATGGATGGTCAGCGTAATGCGGGAGCGGATGCTTCCATCGCCTTGCTCTTCCAAGGCGTCGATAACGAGCTCCGACGGCAAGGTTACATAACCGTCATCCAAAGTCACGCCCCTGGAAAATTGCCGGATATCCTCCTCGTCCACCCGTCCTTCGACGATCGCCTGATAGGTCTTAGGCACATGCTTTCGGGGTGACAGCAGCTCATGTGCGAGCTTGCCGTCATTGGTCAGCAGCAGCAGGCCCTCCGTATCTTTATCCAATCTTCCAACGGGAAAAGGCTCGAATACAAGATACTTTTCATCCAGAAGATCCAGTACCGTCCGTTCCCGCACATCCTCCGTCGCCGAGATCACGCCTGGAGGCTTATGCAGCATGAGATACACAAACTCCCGATAGGCGATGGTTTCCCCATCGATTTCGATCGAATCCGTATACGGATCCACATGCTTCCCCGGATCTTTTACGACAGTGCCATTCACTACAATGCTGCCGCTCTTGGCCTTCTTCTTCAGCTCGGCCCTGGAGCCGAACCCCATATTGGACAACACCTTATCCAACCGCTGTGTCGTTTTTCCCTTTGCTCTCATACGGATGTCCACCTCCAACCTGCCGGATATTCGTTCTTAAGCATGCCGCCCTGCCATTTGCCCCAGCCTGCCGAGTAGCCATCTATACAGACTAACACATATCCCTTTCCTTCTGCAGCCCCGAAAACTTGCAGCCGCTCCTCCGGTATCGACAGCGTCTCGCCCTTCAGGTAACGGATCGCTTCCCCGTCTTCCGAATGCAGGCTGATCGTCCGCACGAATTCCTCAGCGCGAAGAGCGGTTGCCAGCGGGTGGCCGGGAACAAAGCGTTCGTTCTTGATCTGACCCATATACCACCCGGGGCGAATCACCTTGAGCCTCTCCAGGCGTTCTTTCGGTAACGGGGACAAATACACATGATTCCCGTAGGTAACCGTATAACCATGTAGAGTTCCTGGCAGATCCTCCCTCAGAAACGTTGTAAAAGGTTCCAGCGAGATGGAGTCGGCAGGACGCCCGGAGCCTTGCTGGCGAGTCGAATCATGCTGACCGCCTCTTCCGCCTCCGCGCGGATTGCCTTTGCGCGGATCCCGGAGGGACCCCCGTCCCTTGCGTTCGCTTCGCTTCTCCTTACCGGATGAGACCGCCAGGTGGCCGCCGGCAGCAGTATCCACATGAACAGGGGGCGCTTGTTCATCAGCTTCCTCCATCCGTGCAAGCTCGCCTTCCCGGCGCAGAACGGCAACAAAATGGCCTTCCCCTTGAACTTTATGCGGCCACAGCCTGCCTGTTCCGGCGACCTGCTCACGCACTTCAGCGGAGATATGTTCCATGTGCCGAGCTAACCACTCGGTTTCCCCCGGCGAAAACGGGCCCGAATGATCGATCGGTATGACCCGGAAATCCGGATGCTTCATCAGAAGCTCTGCAATCATTCCCTCATTCTCCTCCGGCGAGAAGGTACATGTAGAATATACAAGCGTTCCTCCCGGACGCAGCATCTTCACGGCTGAATGCAAAATGTCGCGCTGCATTTCGGCAAACGTCAGCGGGGACGACTCCTCCCAATATTTCAGCATCGACTCGTCCTTGCGGAACATGCCTTCACCTGAGCAGGGTGCGTCAATCAGTATTTTCGTAAAGGCCTCGGGAAAGGCCTCGGCAATCCGCTCCGGGCTGTCATTAAGCACAATGGCATTGCGTACCCCGTACATTTCCAAGTTTTTGGCCAGCGCTTTGGTGCGGTCCGGATGCAGGTCATTGCTGACCAGCACCCCCTTACCCTGCAGCTTGGCAGCTATTTGCGTCGATTTCCCGCCCGGTGCGGCGCACAGGTCCAGCACGACATCGCCCGGCTCAACGCCAAGGAGCTCAACCGGAGCCATGGCGCTCGGCTCCTGAATATAATACAGCCCCGCATGATAATACGGGTGCCGTCCCGGGCGCTCCCCTTCTTCAATATAATAGCCGGTCTTGCACCAAGGTATCGGGTCCAGCTTATATGGCGAGATGCGGCGGAAATCTTCATCCGAAATCTTCAGCGTGTTGACCCGGATCCCGGCAAACGGAGGCTGTTCGTAGGATTTCATAAAATTGTCATAGTTCGGTCCCAGCAGTGTTTTCATCTTCGCCTGAAACGGCGAGGGCAGACGTAATGCCATGTTTAGTACCTACCTGTTCTGTATCAGATCTGTTGCCCGCTTATTTCGTCAATATGTAGCGGCGTTTCGCATGTTCCGCTCCTACCGTTAATATTGTATAATAAACTACATTAAAAAGGACAAGTCCTTATAGAGGTTGTTCAAAAAGTCGTCTTTTGATCACGAAGGGGGTCATAAAGTAACTCGACCTTTTTGAACTCTCACTTGTGCGCTTATTATTAATCCTTAAGGGGTGTATTCATGAATCGAAAAAAAAAGAATAACTACACAGCGCTTTACGCATTCGGAGGCGTATTTGTTGTCCTTGTTGCGGCGCTTGTCATTCTGAACCTCTCGGGCGGGAAGAGCGACCTGTACGGCGGCAAGAAAATATCCAGCCTGAATCCGGCTACGCAAGAGCTGCTGAATGATCCGAACTATCAGAATATCATACTTCCGGATCAGTTGAAGGACAAGGTCAACAACAAGGAGAACTTCTTCGTATACTTCTTCGCATCCGACTGTCCGCATTGCCGGGCGACAACCCCTGAACTGATGCCGCTGGCCAGCGACGCCGGCATTTCACTGCACCAGTACAATCTGCGTGAATATCAGGAAGGCTGGAGAGATTACAATATCGAGTTCACCCCTACCCTTGTCTACTTCGAGAACGGTGTGGAGAAGGAACGCATGGTCGGCGGTTTGAAGCCGGAAGGTGCATCGGAAGGGTACAGCTTGGACGATTTCAAGCAATTCCTGGACAAATATAAAGGGAGTGTGACGAAATGAAGCGCACTCGGGCCATCCTATTTACCTTCATGCTGTCAGGCATGCTACTTGCCGCATGCGGCGGCAAGGAATCTGCTACCGCAGGGCATCATCATGGGGCCGCCTCCGAACGGTATGAAACAACGGCAAGCGTGAGCGAGATGCCGAAATTCCTATCAAGCTACACCGACAATACGCAGGCGACCTATGCGACGGTCGGCGAACTGGAAGATATCATTAAAGAGATCAAATGCTACTGCGGCTGCATGGACGAGGAAACCGGCTATCACGATTCCCTTCACCGCTGCTTCATCGCCGAGAACAAGGACGGCGAGGTGAAATGGACGGACCATGGCGCCCAGTGCGGCATATGCCTTACCGAGCTTCAGGATGCGAAGCGGCTTCATGACGAAGGCAAATCCGTCGATGAAATCAAGCAATTTATCGACAATAAATATAAAGGCACCGAGTCCTGATTCGATATATTTGCAAAAAGAAGAGCTGCTCTCAAGTAGATTATTCTACTGACGGGCAGCTCTTGTTTATCTTTTCTATATCTTGCGCTAACTCCTTGATCGATATTTCCGACCATGCATTTCGCTTCCCGGATTAAGAGGACAATCCTTGCTTCGCACGCGGCCGTTCCGGCTTACGCCGCTGCGGCACATTCGGAGGAATATGCCTCGAGGCCTCATCGACGGCTTTCCGAAGCTTCGGATCCACGATGTCGATCGTCAAATCCCGATACGGAATCGGGTATTGCTCGTACCCGGACAGTCCGCGGACATACTCCCGCATCTCC
Source organism: Paenibacillus lactis (assembly GCF_017873605.1). Lineage (GTDB taxonomy): Bacteria > Bacillota > Bacilli > Paenibacillales > Paenibacillaceae > Paenibacillus_AQ > Paenibacillus_AQ lactis. The sequence continues at coordinate 271,584 of NZ_JAGGKI010000008.1, read as the reverse complement.
TCCACCAGTTTTCCCATCCGGATGCCCAGCTCATCTTCGGCATAGCCTTCGAGCTTGTTTACGGCGCTGCGAAACATCTTCAATCCGCCCCGAATGTTATCGTTCCGGAAATGGAACAAGGCGACAGCCGCTTGAAGGAGCCCCTTGTATCTCGGATCCTTATCCGTATCGAGCCAAAGCTCCTCCAGCACCTCATGACATTCGAAATAGTCCCGGTCCCGGTTGAAGTAAACGAGGAACGCTACGTACAGCCGCTCATACATCGTACTCGTTCACTTTCTTCTTGGCCTGTGACAACAGCTCCTTCACCTCGTCCAAGAGCAGCTTCATTTCCTCCATGTCATGCTCCTGCCAGATGGCGTTAAAGCGCTCCTGGAAGGAGATCGCTTCGTTGACCAGGTGGAAAAAATACAGCTGGTGAATCGCATGCAGCACCTGGGTCGTTATGTTGGAATCATCCTCGAACCGACGCTGCGCTTCCAGTATTTCCTCGCGGATGCTGGACATTTCGGTATCGAGCGTGTTCGCCGCTTCTCCGGCCTTTTTCAGACGTTCCCGGATATCGTCAGGCAGGCTTTCTCTATATTTATAGCTGAGCGAGTGCTCGATCGTAGCCCAGAAATTCATCGCAAGCGTCCGGATTTGAATCTCGGCTAGCACCTTCTTCTGCCCGAGCGCGGTCTGCACCGGATACTCGATGATCATATGGAAGCTGCGATAGCCGCTTTCCTTAAAGTTTGTTATATAATCCTTCTCATATAATACCGTCAGGTCCTTCCGTGCCCGAATATACTCGGCAACCCGCCGGATGTCTTCCACGAATTGGCACATGATCCGGATGCCCGCGATATCCTCGATTCCGGTTTCCAGCTGATCCATAGGAACATTAAGGCGTTTTGCCTTGTCCAGAATGCTCGATATCCGCTTGACCCGGCCCGTTACGAATTCGATAGGCGCATATTCCTCCCGTTTCTTCAGCTCTGCGCGCATCGTCTTGAATTTGACCTTCAATTCTTCAACGGTCTGCTCGTACGGAAGCAAAAATGTCCCCCAGTCTCTAACGTCCATTGCCCTTGCCTCCTGTCTTTACCCCTTTACCGATGATTCGCCCCGACAGCTTCGGAAATATGGCTGAAGCCGTCCTTGGCCAGCAGCTGCCTCAAACCGGCGTGCAGCTTGCGGTTGACCTCGGGCCCTTCATAGATAAGTGCCGTATAAATTTCTACCAGGCTGGCGCCTGCGCGTATTTTCTCATAGGCATCGGCTGCCGTGAAGATTCCCCCGGAGCCGATGATCGGCAGCGCTCCGCCGGTCTGCTTATAAATCCTGGAGATGATTTCAGTCGAGCGCTCGCGCAGCGGCTTCCCGCTGAGCCCGCCGGTCTCTTTGGCGTTGGTGTGCGTAAGCCCCTCCCTGGAGAGCGTTGTGTTGGTAGCAATAATGCCGGACACCCCGCTGGCACGGATCGTCTCCACCATGTACTCCAGCTCGGCATCGCTCACGTCCGGCGCAATCTTGACGAGCACAGCCTTCCGGCTGCCGTGAATCTCCGCCTGCCGGTTCATCTCGTTCATCACCGCTTCCAGCAATGACGAGAGCTCGCTGCCGTGCTGCAAGCTCCGCAGGTCCGGCGTGTTCGGCGAGCTGATATTCACCACGAAAAAATCGCCATACGGAAACAAAGCCTGGATGCAGGCCTCGTAGTCGCCATTCGCCTTCTCGTTCGGCGTAACTTTATTTTTACCGATGTTGACCGCTACCGGAATCCGGCGCTCCTTGAGCGCGGACAGCCTCTTCGCCATCGCATCGGCGCCTTCGTTATTAAAGCCCATTCGATTGATGAGCGCCTCATCCGGAGGCAAACGGAACAGCCTCGGCTGTTCATTACCCGGCTGGGCTTTCGGCGTAACCGTACCAACTTCCATAAAACCAAAGCCGATGGAGGAAAATCCCTTGACGGCTTGCGCATTTTTATCCAAACCGGCGGCAAGCCCGACCGGTGTCGGGAAGTGAAGTCCGAACAGGTCCACGGCCAAATCCGGGGTTTCGCTCACGCCATACATCCCCCGCATGACCGCTTCCGCGCCGATGACGCCGGAGGCACGCCCAAGGCCGCCGACCACGAGATGGTGGGCCTTTTCCGGGTCCATTTTGAAAAATAAAGGTTTGCCTATATTGCGGTACAGCACATCGACTCTTCCTCTCATCCAATTAATTTCTCTACCCTTCAGTTTATCCGTTTCCGCCGCAAAAAGAAAGTTTTTGGGCATAAACCGGGCGCGCTTGCGTACGGACATGTTATGGATTTTTGGGCGCAAACCCTATACAATATAAGGAAATCAGCGATTATTTCATTGAGAAAGAAGGGAACGCCATATGTCAGCCAAACGAAAGCCTCCAGTCCTGCAGCAAAAAAAAGAAGAGGTTAACAAGAAAGCTCTGCTGTGGATCGGCACAGGCATCGCACTCCTTGTTATCCTCATTATCGTACTGATTGTGATTTCCCAGCCTTAATCAAGCCAGTGATACACTTTGGCGGGGTTGGTCTGACCCTGGCTGTGCTTCAGCTTGAAGCGCTCTTTCGGCGTCCACAGGTCGTCAGGCAGAACCCCTTCCCGAATTTTCACCGAGGTTCCCATCGGAACGAGATCGAACAGCTCTTCGACATCCTCTTTCAGCATCCGGATGCAGCCCTCGGACTCGTCCGCGCCGATGCTGTCCAAATCCTCCGTGCCGTGTATCGCGTACTGCGTATCGGATAACTGCATGCCTCGTGTGCCGTAGGGGCCTCTGGTCGTCCCATTCGGGTTAACCACCTTATCGCTGATCTGAAAATCCCCAAGCGGCGTCTTGGCTCCGCCAAGCCCGACCGCATAGTTCCGAAGCATGATCTTACCGCTGACCACGGCGAGGCGATGCTTGTCCTTGTCAATGATGACCTGCAGCGGCTCCTTGAAATACGGAGCTCCGTCCGGCGAGGTGCCCCAGTATCCGGGCTTGTCCGCCGCTTCTCCTTCTTCCGCATTCCCCTTGGCATCGTCTTGTACCTTGCCGGGAGGGGCATCGTCCTGTTTCAGCTGAATCAGGACATCAAACATGTCCTCCATCGCAGTCGAGCGCCCGGACAGCCAGTTGTTCGGAAACGGCCGAGTCAGCTCATCCAGCGAACTCGGCAGCCGCCCGTGCCGTGTTTGATAGTTCTCCACCGCCTTCTCCAGCACGGCCGTCTCCAATTGCAGATCCGCCCACTGCTTCGCGCTGCGGGCCAATCCCGCACTGCTTTGCGGCTCGCACTCGCATTCTCCGGCAGCTCCTTCGAACGGCGTAATCGCTATTTCCCCTGCCCGGTCCCGATGCAATGCATATAACCGCTCCATATCGCTGCTCCAGAGCAGCCACTTGCCCCGGAGAGGCATACCAAGCGCAACCGACCATGAAGGTAATTGCTCGGGATGCATTAGAAGGCGAGGCAATGCGCTGTCTCCCTCTTCGTCCGCCCCGTCGCCGGCTACTGCGTTCCTGCCTTCGGCCACAGCTGTGAACATCGGTTTACCCGCACGTTCGCCCACCGCTTGCCTGATCGCCGCTGCGGAAGCCGGGGCTTCAGGCTGAGCATCGGCTTCCGCCGGCAATCCTCCCGGATATCCCGGAGCTTGCGCAGGCGGAATGAGAACGAGGAGCAGCAGCGCGAGGGCTACCAGCCAGCGCCGGTTCCGCCTCCGCTTGAGCTCCTTCTCCCGCTCGAGCTGCAGCAGACGCTGCTCGTAATTTTTCCATATGTCCGAAGGGACTTTGCTTAGCTCGAAGGCCTCGTATACCTCCTCAGCCCGGTTATAGCAGTAAGTGGCCTTGCCCTGCTCTCCTGCCCGCTCGTACTCCTTGCCCAGCAAATACCAGGCCATCTTGTTATCGGGATGGGTCTCCACATACCTTTTAAGGTACATTGAATTGTTCATATGAGAGCCTCCAATACGGCTTCAATTGTTATCTAGATCTGGATATGTCCATATCCTTTATATCGGATCCTGCATCCGGAATATGTATAAATTACAGATTGATGCCATATGTCATTCTAGCCTTATGTCCTTATGTCATGCTAGCCCCATATTTTCTGCCCCATGTCATCTTAGTCTTACGCCACTCTCTCGTGTATGTCGCTCGCAATTATCGTCATTTGCGCATACGAAAAACGTCCCCTGCCGCTGCAGGCAGGGGACGTAAGTTATGAGTTCATAAATATAGGATGTTATAGTATTTAGCCGACTCGCAATTATTCAGCGTTGAACGGTTCGTCAGCGATGCGGATCGAATCCGTCGGGCAACCGTCGCAAGCATCGAGCATATCGTCGTGCATGTCTTCCGGTATTTCCGTCACCCCGCGGTTATTGTCCCCGTTAAAGATTACTTCCGCCAGGCCTTCATCATCATAATCGTAAATATCAGGGGCTGTTGCTCCGCAAGCGCCGCATGCGATGCATGTATCTTTATCAACCCAGGTGTATTTAGCCATAGTCTCTCTTCCTCCTGTATATCTATAAACATTCTTTTAAATGAACAAAATACAAGCCAACGGATTTGCTCCGCCATCTTCATATATTAATACAATTTTTTTAGGAATACAAATAAATTTCCTAACATATTCCGACAAAACGACGTCTAATCTTCGTTATTTCGCGATTGGCCATGCTCTCTGGCAAAGTCCATCTGCAGCGATGTTCCTCTCCGTTTATGATCGCGGATGAGGGACGACGGATCATCACCCAGCATGCCGGCCGTCAGCACGGCGCTCTCCCCGAATTTATTGCGCAGCTCGTCCATAACCCGGGTCAGCGACTCCTTCTTCGGCTGCTTCTCATAATCGAACAGATCGAGCTGAATCGCCGCTTCCTCCTTCCGGGCAAGCTGCTGCAGCGTGACGCCGAGCAGCCTAAGCGGGCGTTCCTGCTTCCAATGCCGATCATACAATACACAGGCTTCCCGGTAGATGTCTTCCGTATTCTCGGTCGGAACGGAAAGCTGCTTCGATCGGGTGATCGTCTTCATATCCGGCGTGCGCAGGGTAATCTGGATCCCGCTGGCCATCAAGCCCTTACGCCTTAGCCGGCGCGCAACCTGATCGCTTAAATTCAGCAGCACGCGCTTCGCTTCGTCACTCGAGGTGACGTCCTGCGGCAGCGTCGTCGTGTGCCCGATGGATTTGCTCTGCTCCCGTTCCGCCACGACAGGTGAATGGTCAATCCCGTTCGCGGCGCGCTTCATCCAAGCCCCCGTCACGCCAAAGGCCGAAGTCAGCAAATGTTCATCGGCTTTGGCCAGATCGCCGATGGTGAGAATGTTCAGCTTGCGAAGCTTCTCGGCCGTCTTGCGGCCGATGCCGAACAGCTCGGCGCACGGCTTGCCCCACAGCACATTCGGCACATCCCGGATCCGGAGCACCGAGAGCCCGCTCGGCTTCTTCATGTCCGACGCCATCTTGGCGAGCAGCTTGTTCGGCGCGATGCCGACGGAGCATGGCAGGGACAGCTCCTCGCGGATCCGTTCCTGGATCTCCTTCGCGATATCGAGCGGTGTGCCGAATTGCTTGGAGCCGGTAATATCCAGATAGCATTCGTCGATCGACGTCGCTTCCAGCAGCGGCGTGTAAGCATACGCTATATTCATAAACGCATTGGAGTACTTCCGGTACAGATGGAAATCAGGCTGAATGATGATCAGGTCCGGGTACAGCCGCAGCGCCTGCCTTACATTCATTCCCGTGCGAATGCCGAGGGCACGTGCAGCATAGGAGCAGGTAACGATGACCCCTTTGCGCAGCTCGACGCTCCCGGCGACGGCCGTCGGCTTGCCGCGATACAGCTCCGGCTCTTCCGCCTCATGCACCGAGCAGTAAAAAGCATTCATATCCACATGTAGAATGACGCGGCCGCTGGCCGGATAATAATCATCAATATGTCCCATGGGGATACCTTCTTTCTGTTTGGTACGGTTCTATCTTAAATCCGAGACGCGGTTAATCTCATATTCGATAAGGATAAGGTTACATTCCTGACGCCTACAGCATACCCCTCGACGAATCGAACGGTCAAGACGGCTTGCTTTCTTAAAAGTTTGTTTTACTCTGTTACTTTCCCGCAAAGAAATGCTATAATACAAAATTATAAGAAAATCGTATACCAACAAGCATCATAAGAAGCACTGCTTCAGGCTTGCGGCATCTGGAATGCAAGCGCTATGAATGAATCACACACAAACTAAAAACAGTCCATCCCGGACACCCAAAAAGGAGGACATCATGTCTAAGTCCATTTCCATCTTTGATACGACGCTTCGCGACGGAACCCAAGGCGAAGGAGTCAGCCTGTCAGCGGACGACAAGGTCAAAATTGCCAAGAAGCTGGATGCTCTTGGTGTTCATTATATTGAAGGCGGGATCCCGGGAAGCAACAGCAAGGACATCGAGTTTTTCAAAAGAGTCCAGGAGCTTCGCTTAACCTCCAAAATAACGGCGTTCGGCAGCACCCGCCGCAAAGGTTCCGTTGCGGAGCAGGATGCGAATCTGAAGCGAATCCTGGAGTCGGGCGTACAGGCCGCGACGCTGGTAGGGAAGTCATGGGATTTCCATGTCCATACGGCGCTTCAGACGACGCTGGAAGAGAATCTGTCCATGATCTATGATTCCATCGCCTTTCTTAAGCAGAAGGGACTCGAGGTTATCTTTGACGCCGAGCACTTCTTCGACGGCTATAAGAATAATCCGGAGTATGCGGTTGCCGTGTTGTCCAAAGCCCGTGAAGCAGGCGCCGATTGGCTCGTCATGTGCGACACGAACGGGGGCAGCCTGCCGCATGAAATTTCGCAGATCGTCACTTCTTTGCAAGGCCCTCTGCCAGGTGCCAACCTGGGGATTCATACGCACAATGACTGCGAGCTGGCGGTAGCCAATACGCTAAGCGCTGTACAGGCCGGGGTCCGCCACGTTCAGGGAACGATGAACGGATACGGGGAACGCTGCGGTAACGCGAATCTGTGCTCCATCATCCCGAATCTGCAGCTGAAGCTCGGTTACGAATGCATCGGCGAAGAGAATCTGCGGACCTTGACCAATACCGCAAGATATATCAGCGAAATTGCCAATGTCAACATGCCGGTCAATCAGCCGTATGTCGGCAATGCGGCCTTTGCCCACAAGGGCGGCATCCACGTCTCCGCCATTTTGCGCGATTCCCGGACGTACGAGCACATCGAGCCTGAGAAGGTCGGGAACAAGCAGCGGGTGCTCGTATCCGAGCTGGCCGGCCAGAGCAATGTCGTCTCCAAGGCTCAAGATATGGGCATAGCGCTCGATCCGGCAAGCGAGCAGTCAAAGCATATTATCGGAAAGATCAAGGAGCTTGAGCATGAAGGCTACCAGTTCGAGGGTGCCGACGCATCCTTGGAGCTGCTGCTGCGGGAAGCGAGCGGGGAGCTGAAGGAGTTGTTCACCTTCGAATCCTTCAAAATGCTTGTCGAGAAGGCAGCCGGACAGCCGGTAGTCTCCGAGGCCTTCGTTAAGGTGAACGTTGCCGGGGAGAGTATCTACACGGCGGCTGAAGGCAACGGACCGGTCAATGCGCTTGACAACGCGCTCCGTAAGGCGCTCGTTCAATACTTTCCAACGCTTAAGGAAATGCATCTGGCCGACTATAAAGTGCGCGTCCTGGATGATAAAGACGCCACTGCCGCGAAGGTCCGCGTATTGATCGAATCGAAAAACTTCGAGAATTCATGGAATACGGTCGGCGTATCCAGCAACGTCATCGAAGCGAGCTGGGAGGCGCTGGTCGACAGTATGAGATATGCCCTCCTCGGCCAAATATCGCCGGAGCATGTGCATGCAGCCGAGAAACGGCAGGGGCTGGTCAATCACTAATCACTACTCCACTTAACGAAAAAGAGCGCGGGTATCCAAGCAAGATCGGATACCTGCGCTTTTTTATATGCCGCCGCTTACTCCTTGACAAGCTTCGCAACCTTCTTGTGCAGATCTTTCGGATCAGGCGCACCGAGTATGATTTCCTGGATGACGCCGTTGCGATCGATCAGGACGTTCGTAGGGAAGGCTTGGCCATGGTACAGCCCCTCGAACACCTCCCCCTTCGGGTCCGTGAGGATCGGATAACGAAGATTGTAGTCTTGAATAAACTGCTCTGCTTTTTTCTTATTATCGTATTTGCCTACATTAATCCCGTAAATCTCCAGTTCATCTGCGTACTGCTCCGCCAGCTTGTTAAGCTCCGGCGCTTCCTGCTGGCAGGGACCGCACCAGGACGCCCAGAAGTTGATCAGCAGCGCCTTATCACGCGGGCCTCCGGCGGAATACGTCTCTTTGTCATCAAAGCCTTGGAGCGTAAAAGTCGGGGCGAGCAGCCCTGCTTTGGCTCCCGTCTCGGTCGGAAGAGGCTTCTCCTGCAAGAAGACGGCCTCGATATCGTCGCCGGCCTGATTATAAATGACGGCACCCGCCGCGATAATGATCAGAACCAGGATCATGATGTTACGTTTCATGGGTATGGATTCCTTTGCTATACTTAGTAGGATGCTGCTTTGAAGAAGCGTATCCCCGCTAATATCAATCAGCATCCAATACCTATTGTACCCTGAAACCGGCAGCTTTCAAACCACGCAGCACGAAGATAGTAATTGGAGGATGACCATGAATAAATCAGAGAATCCGTTCCGCCCCATTCTCCTCTGCAGGCCCGTATTCGAGCAGATGGCTGCTTATACATACGCCGCGCTTCCTCAAGAGGCATGCGGAATCCTTATCGGGCAGGGGAATCATCAAAATGCACCGATAAGCGTATCGGAATTTATACCTGTACCGAATACCGCCGAGGATCCGCTGCATCATTTTCGGCTTGAGCCGGCGGAATGGACCCGCCTTCTCCTGTCGAAGCGCGGCATCATCGGCTTGTTCCACAGCCATCCCTCCTCCCACCCGGAGCCCTCACGGAAGGACCTTGCCGACCTGCAGGCCTTCGGCGGCCTGTTCAGTATTTATCTCATCGGCACACCGGCTGGAACCGGGACAGAAGAGCTTAAGCTGAACGCCTACCGGGTTGAAGCACGCATGGACAAGGATGAACGAGGGGTTAAGAAAATACAATCGCTCCTCCCTCATACCTTCGAGATCCGGGACGATGGTTAGACAGCCCACCCCGGCTGCTGAACGATACTGCTACTGGCCCTTCAACGGCCGGAAACGGCTCGGGGCTCGTGCTGCGATTCAATCCTTGCCTAAATAAACGTACATATCGCCAAGCGTTTCGGCAAAGCCCCGCTCCTGGATTTCCCGTATATAGCGCGTCCACAGGCGGGCGGTCATCCGGGCATCGGACAATGCCTGGTGCCTTCCTTCCACCGGAATGCCGCTGCTTTGCAGCAGCTCATCCAGGCTGTAGCCAGTTTGTCCGGGGAAGAGCTTCTGTGCCAGCATCATCGTATCCAGCAGTCTGTGGGAGAGACGGACCTTAGACGTTTTCCACAGCGCCGCATTCAGAAACCCCCGGTCATGCGCGGCAGCATGGGCAACCAGAACACTGCCGCCGACAAAGCTCATGAAATCGCGAAGCCCCTCCACTAAAGGCGGGGCTTCATCGACCATAGCCTGCGTTATGCCCGTCAGCTCCGTGATCGAAGGAGGCACCGGAGCGCCGCTGTTAACGATCATGTGGAATTCATCCTCTTCGATGATTCGCTCTCCTATGGCCCTGACCGCTCCGAACGATAAGATTTCATCACCGTGCTGATGATGGAACCCTGTCGTCTCCAGATCGAACACGACGACCTCCAACTCGTTCAGGGGCGTCCCCAAAGCTTCCGGCCTCCGGTTATCCTTCATTTGCGAACGGATAAAGGCAAGCTGCTGCGCCGTCTGGGCACCGCGCATTGACGTGATGGCGGAATGGATGTTGCGGGGGCGGAGCATATTCCAGAACCCTCCGCCCGGTTGGACTGGCTCTGTCATAGGTTCCTCCTTTCCGCAAAACGATGCTCTCGCTGCAAGGAGCGGTGAATCCGTCTCACCACGCCCAGCGTATCGCGGAGCTCATACTGCACGTTTTTGTTCTTAAGCTGCTCTTTCTGAATATAACCGCTGCTCTTGACCAGCCCATCCTCGATGCGCCAAGGAGTATCGTTACGGTAACGCAAGGCTGTAAGGAATGCGCGCTGCACGCTCTCGAGCAGCAAATTATCCCCTTCGAGCAGCATCACTTTCTCCATCCGCTTCAAGGTGGAATGCTCGATAATTCCCCGCTGTAGCGCCATCGTTCGAATGCTGTTCACCAGCGGGATATACATCCCGTATTTCACGTCAAAATCGCCTGCATGCTCGCCGAACCTTTCGGTCACGATTCTGCCCATCACGTTTAGCGTAGCTTTATGCCGGACCGTGTTTCGCAACACGGCATGCGTAATTCCCGGATGCTGCGCCACCGAGCTTCGGAAATGGGACAGCCATGCATCAGAAAGCTCGGGGCATCCGGCGATGAGGCGAAGATCGGAGGCTATGATCAGATTCCGGATCGGCTCCCACTCGTGATTACTGCTCCATTCAAGGATCTGATTCTTCCAGTCTTCAAGACGCATACTCCACAAGGGCTCGGAGCACATCACCCTGCCCGGACATTTTGGATAACCCAGCACTTCCAGCATGTCGGCGAGTCTCAAACCGAATTCGCGGAAATATGCCAGATCCTCCCCCTGCATCTCATCGCCGATGATCAGACCGTTATCTTGATCGCTCCATAATGTCGCCTCCTGCCTTCCGATGCTGCCAAAAGCAACAAAAGCATAACGTGCGGGAAGCCGTCCGAAGCCGGCCTCCCACATGTTCTGCTCACAGAGCTCCGCTGCGCGCCTGTTGATCTGGTCATGCATGCTGTTCACGGAAGCGACCCACTCCAAAAACTCCATCTTGGGGCGCAGATCAAGCAGCTGCTGTTGACATGTAATCCGTACATCACGCAATTGCTCGACTGAATTTGCTTTCTGAATGTCCGGCATTTCCGAATGCTCCGGAAGCCGGTTGACGGATGCTTTGGATTCCATGCTGCGGCCTCCTTATTTATTCAATCATTCACATGACAGTAATGCTTAAAGCGCAGGATCACTGCCCGGTGCCGGATTCGGTCCGGTACGGAAGCTGCCCGATTTTACTTCGGATTCGGTCATCAGCTTCATTTGCTCCGGATAACCATACGTTCCGTGCTCGCTGATGTCCAGACCCATCAACTCCTCTTCCTCCGTTACGCGAAGACCCATCGTTACTTTCATAATGTACAAAATGATAAAGGAGATCACGAGCACGAATGCGAATGTGCCGATCAGCCCGAGGAGCTGCACGCCAAGCTGGCCGAAGCCTCCGCCGTAGAACAGTCCTGCTTTACCGACGCCGGTAATTTCAACAAGTCGTGGAGCCGCGAACAGGCCTGTGGATACCGCCCCCCACATTCCGGCGACGCCGTGCACGGAGAACGCGTATACCGGATCGTCGATGCCTTTGCGGTCAAACCACTGCGCCGTGAAAAAGGTAATCGTTCCTGCAATCGCACCGATAACGACTGCGGCCCATGGCTCTACGAATGCACAAGCGCCGGTGATTGCAACGAATGCAGCCAGAATACCGTTGAGCATGCTTGGAATATCGGCTTTGCCGAGCACCGCCCAAGAAATGAGCAGGGCTGCCAGCGCGCCTGCTGCCGCTGCGATATTCGTATTTAAAGAAACGAAGCCGAAGAATCCGTCCGTCAGCGCCGAAATGGTGCTGCCCGGATTAAAGCCGAACCAGCCGATCCAAATGATAAATACACCGAGAACCGACAGCACTTGGTTATGGCCGGGAATGCTGTTGGGCTTCCCGTCTTTGTTGTATTTGCCAAGACGAGGCTTCAGCAGAATAGTAGCTACCAGAGCTGCCGTAGCACCGGTCAAGTGAACGACGGTCGAACCGGCGAAATCCTGCATCCCCAGAGCACCGAGCCAGCCGCCGCCCCATACCCAGTGAGCAACGACCGGGTAAATGACGATCGTGAACAACAGTCCAAACACGATATACACGCTGAGCTTAGCGCGTTCTGCCATGCCGCCGCAGGCGATTGCCAAGGATACGGCAGCGAAGGACAGATGGAATAAGAACATAATCGTTGTCGGCACATCATAAATCGACAATGAGTCGAATGAGCTTGCGGCATTATCTCCGCTTAGGAAGAAGCCCTCAAACCCGAAGAAGCTGTTGCCGTTGCCGAAGGCCAGACCAAATCCGAACGCCCAGAATGCGACAATCGAAATGCCGAAGGTGAGGAAGGTCTTCCCAGCGACGTGCCCGGCGTTTTTCATCCGGACCGAGCCTGCCTCCAGCAATGCGAAGCCGGCTTGCATAAAGAATACAAGCAAGGCAGCCAGAAATACGAATACGGAGTTTAATCCCGCCGTCAATTCAACGTTTGAGGCCCCTTCTTCCGCGGCGAACGCATTAACCGGAAACACCAGTAATGCGAGCATCCCCACCATTAAACCAATCCATCTTTTTTTCATCAAGCCTTGCACTCCCCTTCATGTCATATAATATAACACAAGTTCAAATTCTTATTGTTATTATAGGGAGCATCCTTCGCGATTTCAACGGCTTTTTTCAAAAAAATGATAACAAACCGCCGTTTTATGTAATAAAATATAACATATAGTGTTTACAGTGCAAACTCTCCGTACATTTCTTAGGAAGCGGTATAGGGGCATCGGCCAGCATATTCGTCACAACTATGACGTTTGACTGTACGGTTCCGAATCATGTATCATATTTCTATTAAAATGAAAATATATTGCTTTCATTAATGTCCAATCAAAGAACCTGTGAGGTGATTTCATTATGGGGATCATGAAAGGAAACCTTTTCCGGATCGGAGAGCTGGCGAAGGCAGCCGGAATCAGTGAAAGAACCATTGATTATTACACCAAGCTGGGATTGATCTCCCCTGAAAAACGGACGTTAAAAAATTACCGTTTGTACAGTTCCGAAACCTTAAGCACGCTCGAACGTATTAATCAGTTGAAGCAAGAGAAATATACTCTCGAAGAGATTAAGGACAGATTGAACCGGTGGAAATCCGTACCGAATGATTCCGAAATGACCGAAAAGCTGACCGAACTGGAAATCCAGATGAAGCAGCTGGAGCGCAACGTCAAGGAGCTCAATCCGCTTCTTCGTGAGATGAAGCCTAGTCAGGCCCGGGAGGTACTTGCGAATATTTTGCCCAAAGGAGCTGCATGTATCGAGTCACTTCAAATTTTGCTGAATCAATTCACGTCGATGTAGTCATGTAGCAGTCACAATCTTATTACGATGGGGGTATGATAAATGTACGCTGACTGGATGTTTGTTCTTATTATCATCGCTTTTATTTTCTCTTTATGGGCACAGTTCCGGGTAAAAGGAACGTTTAATAAATGGGCTAAGGTTGACAACAGCACCGGATTGACCGGCTATGATGCCGCACGACGCATGCTCGACGCCAACGGTCTGCACGATGTGCCGATCGAACCGGTGCCGGGCGCACTGTCCGACCATTACGATCCCGTTAAACGGGTGGTTCGCTTGTCGGAGCCGGTATATTACGAGCGTTCGATCTCTGCGGTTTCGGTAGCATGTCACGAGGTGGGCCACGCAATCCAGCATGCCGAGCATTATCCGATGCTGGTGGCGCGTCACAAGATGTTCCCGGTCGTTAACTTCGCTTCCGGCATCGCACCGTTTCTCCTAATTGCCGGGTTCCTGTTCCAGGCGATGAACCTCGTCGGTCTCGGTATCATCTTCTTCTCTTGCGCCGTGGCTTTCCAGCTGGTAACACTCCCTGTCGAGTTTAACGCCAGCAGCCGTGCCCGCCAGTTGATGGTTCAGGAAGGTTATATTGCGAACAACGAAGAACGCGGTGTGGCCAAGGTACTGAATGCTGCCGCTCTGACCTATGTCGCAGCAGCGCTGATTTCCTTGCTGGAGCTGATCCGTTACATTATGATCTTTACAAGCAATCGAGAGTAATCTTGCTTACCATCACCCCCGATCGGGCCGCTAGCGGCATGATCGGATGACAATCCAAAGATGCAACAAGCAAAGGGCCTCCCCTTACAGCCGCTACCGGCGTAAAGGGAAGCCCTTTTTCTGTGGAAACTTATGATAATTCGAATAACGAACCGCAATGCGCTAACTAGGGAGATGAAACCGACTCCCCTTCTTCTCCTTCCGGCTTGACGGATGGATCAATCCCGAAATATTGAAGGAGGAATGTGCGGAAGGCCTGGGCAACAGGCGGAAGCTTCTCATCCGCGCGATGAATCAGGCCGATTGAACGCGTAACCTTCGGTTCGGAAATCTGAACACGGGCCGGCTGAAGCGGGTTGGTCTGAAACAGCGCCATTTCGGGGAGCAGACTAACCCCCATGCCGGCTGCAACCAGTCCCCGAATCGTATCCGTCTCTTCCCCCTCGAAGGCGATCTTCGGGGTGAATCCGGCTTCCAGACAAGCATGCCAGACGATCGGACGGAGGGAGTAGCCTTTGCTGAACAGCACAAACCGCTCATCCTTGAGCTGCTCCAGCTTGATCGACTTCTCGCCGGCCAGCGGATGATTCGGAGGCAGGATCGCGAACAGCTCCTCCGTCAGCACGATATCTCCATCCACCTGCTCATGCCGTTCCGGAAACGGCGACACGAAGGCCAGATCCACCTCCGCCGTCACCACATCCCGGATCAGCGTCGGAAACATGCCTTGCTTGAACCGGAATTTGACGTTCGGATACTTCTTCCGAAACTCGGCTACAATCGAAGGAATCAAGTGTATGCCAAGGCTGTGAGGAAATCCGATGCGAATCTCCCCTTGCTCCGGGTCCAGAAATTCATGAATTTCGACGACCGCCCGCTCCAAGTCTTTCATGATGCTTTCCACCCGTTTGCAAAAAAGCTGTCCGACCGGAGTCAGCTGCAGATTCCGGCCCTTCTGCATGAACAAATTAACACCCAGCTCTTCTTCCAATTGATGAATCTGACGGCTGACGGCTGACTGAGCCACATGAAGCTCCTCCGCCGCTTGGGTAACGTGTTCCTTCTGCGCAACCTTTACAAAGTATTGCAACTGTCGTAATTCCACGCCTTTTATCGCTCCATTCTCATTCCCTAGAAAACTTTATCGGATCATTCATTATATTTGTTACAGCACCTCTACAGATCTGATTAAGTCCTCTGCTTAAATAATCGAATCATCAGACCATAGAGGAAAAACCCGCCGATCAGTCCGCCGAAATGCGCGACGAGGCTGATTCCCGGCGTAAAGGAGAGGACAATCCCTAAGATCAGCAAAGTGAACAATGTCCTGCGCGACGCCATGTCCATGACATGCCGTTGAAAGAGCGCAATATACAGATAGGCTCCGTAGGCCCCGTAGATGGCGCCTGACGCGCCCACAAGAGTCTCATAGCCTTCCATACGGCCGTAATAAGCCAGGGCGATCACGTTCCCCAGAATGCCGCTGAGCAGGTAGAGCAGCCCGAACTTCCAGCTTCCCATAATGCGCTCCAGCGGCGGGACGAAGACGAGCAGGGCAAAGCTGTTAAACAGCAGGTGATCGAACCCGTTGTGCAAAAACATCGCCGTCACGTAACGCCAAGGTTCCCCCGTAAATTGCGGCAGATCCGTCAGCGCCCCGTATTTCAGCAGCGTGATCGGATTTCGGGAGCCGCCGTCGAAGACCGTAATAAAGAACATCACCAGGTTTGCAACCAGCAGCAGCGAAGTGACGGGATAATAACGGAGATAGCTTCTCCAGTTCTCATAACGAACAAATATCATAGCATCCTCCTCTTCCAAGCCAAACAGGACGTCCGGAAAGTGGACATATCCTTTTTAAAAAGATTATAATGTACCATGAACCTGATCACCAAACTTTGATATCCAAGGAGGAGATTTCTCATGGCTCAAGAACGCACGGGGGCTGCCACATTCAAGGGCAATCCTATTACACTTATCGGACCTCAGCTTAAGGTTGGCGATTCGGCACCTGATTTCACGGTGAGCAAAAACCTGCTGGAGGATGCATCCCTTAAGGACTTTGCAGGCAAAATCAAGCTGATCAGCGTCGTCCCTTCCCTCGACACCGGCGTATGCGATGCGCAGACCCGCCGCTTCAACGAAGAAGCCGCAGGGCTCGGAGACGACGTTGTCGTGCTGACGATCAGCGCCGACCTGCCGTTCGCCCAAGCCCGCTGGTGCGGAGCAGCCGGCGTCGACCGTGTCATTACACTGTCGGACTACAAATCCCGTTCTTTCGGGGAAGCCTACGGCGTGCTCATCAAGGAATTCCAGCTTGATATGCGCTCGATCTTCGTGGTCGACAAGGAAGACAAGATCGCCTATGTGGAATACCTCGGTGAAATGACAGAGCATCCGAACTACGAAGCGGCCGTCGATGCCGTGAAGTCTCTTCGATAGAACCGCTTAGCCGCGGTTACATACGAAAATAAAAGCATCACCTTTAAAAAAGCGGGAGAGCAGCTCTCCCGCTTTTATCTATTGCCTAAGCATCCACTTTATACTTGCCGAGCTTCTTGTCCAGCACAGCGTACAGGTTCAGGATGACCCGGTAATTCGCCCCCAGGTCGCCCAGCGAGCCGCGGGAGGCCGAATACATATCAACTGCGCTGCGTACGGGACTGATGCCCAGCACGGATACGGTAATGTCCAGCGTTCGTCCGAAGGACGTTCTTTTCTCGAGTGTGATTTCTCCAACGGACTTTACTTCATGCAGCACTTTATAGCCCGGAATTTTTTTGAGTGTCGAGGTAACCTCTTCAAAACACTTTTCTTTTGAAAGATTGTAATAACGCGTCTTCAGCTTGGGATCTTTCGCACGGTCGCTTGTGCCGTCATAGCTGCGCACGATACCGATTAGAACTCGTTTTAATGACAAAGACCGTTCCTCCTTTATAAATGACCGTTCCTTTACCTACTAGTTTAACATTGTTTAGGCTTTCAGCAAACCTTTATATCCAGCAAAAAAAGGCATCTCTTCACTTCGGATTCGAAATAAAGAGATGCCGCTTCATAATCAGTACGAAACCCGCCTATGCCGTCCGGTAAACATTGTCTTCGAACCTGCTTAAGCAGGTGGGTGACCGCAGAACCGCTTATGAATTCCCCTTGTCATATAGACAGGGCTTTCCAGCCACGGTTACATATTGATCTCCCTAGACATCGTCATTGGTTCAAAACAACGGAAAACCGAAACGAACATCGCAGGATGTAGTCTTATTATAGGGGGTTTTGCCGCAAAAGTAAACCTATGAATTTCGCGGTTTCGATCCTTTATCCTCGGTTTTGACGTTATCCATGCTTTCGAGCAGCGCCTGCTCCGTCTCCGATTCCTCTTCCTCGGCTTGTCTCATCTTCTCCTGCTGCTCCTGCATCTTGGTAAACGTTGCATAGAAGTTAAAGAACGCGAACAATGCCATCAGGCAGAAGAGGAAGAACACGAACAGCACAGGCATTTGCGTGCCGATATATACCAAGATAGCGCTTCCGGCAAGCGTCGAAAACACCCGGAACGGACGAATCAAGGTCAGCAGGACCGCATTTTTCAGAAGCTGGGTCGTCTTCATCTCATAATGGACCGTCATGGAAAAGAAATTAAACAACGAGACGAACAGCACGATGAGCAGCACCAGCATAACGATGCCGACGAGCTGAAAGCCGTCTCCAAGCTGCGTCATATACACCGTATAATCCACATACATAATCACGAACAGCAGGGTGTAGACGAATCCGCCGATCATGCTTTGCTTATAATTTTCCTTATAGCCCTTGAAAAACGTTTTAAATACAGGTACATCCGGGTTCCCCATCACCCACTTGCGGACTACGGTAAAAAGGGCAGCGGTTGCAGGGAACAGCACAAAAGGCGACAAGATCCCCAAAATCCAGTTCGACAGCAGCTGCTCGTTATGAGCATCCGGCGTCTGGACGGCCATCAGGAATTTGGTCAGTACGATAAACAGGAATGGCGATGTGCATAAAACCCATAAAATATTAGAAAACGCGATGCGGGTAATCCATTCGGTGAGCTTATATAAGCCACCCATGGCTCCTTTCATTTCCAAATCTTTTCCTCCTCACTCAAAGCATGCATGTATCTATTAATATACCTTATATCGCATAGGCATGACCAGAGCCTAATTTGCGGCGGTCTGGGTGAATATCCAATCGCATAACCTGATATCACCATAGGATATCTCGTAATCCATTCAAATCAATGCTTCAATTCTCACTAATCAGAGGAGGGAATATGCATGTCTAACGTAGGCGGTTACGGTTATGGCGGAACTACTGGAGTAGTTCTGGTTCTCTTCATCCTGCTTGTTATTATCCTTAGCACATTCTATATCTAATGGATGAATTAGCAGCTTAAATGCATGATACAGCTAAGCTAAACACCATTGAACTCGTAAAAAAAGACGAAGCGCCTCTGCCCCATGCGAATGCGGGCAGGTGCTTCGTCTTTTTCATTCCATTCAAGCGATGGCCAGCGGGCTATTGCCGCTGCCGATCGGATTACTCGTCTCCGCTGCGGTTCGGACGGCGTTCGCCGCCGCCGCTGTAGCTGCGCTGCTTACGTTCGCCGCTGTTGTTGCGGTCACGGTTGTAGCCGCCATCGCGGTTATTGTAGCTGCCGCCTCCGTCACGACCGTAGCCGCCCTTGGAGTAGCCTCCGCGGTTGCCGCCACCGCCTTCGCGGTTACCGCGATAGCCTCCGCTGCGGCCGTTATAACCGCCGCTAGGCTTGCGTCCGCTGCGGATGTCCGGCTTCCGGCGCTTCGCGCGAATCGGATCCTCCGGCGTAAGGTGGATATCGGCTGCTTCCTTCTTGTCTCCGGTCAGGAGCTTCATCGCAGCTGCAAGCAGCTGAACGGAGTCATACTGCTCCAGAAGCTGGATGGCAAGCCCTTTATATTCGGTCAGCTCGCCTTGGTCGATGATTTCCAATACGCGTTCAGCGATGACGCGCTGCTTGCCTTCAATGGCTTCGGCCATCGTTGGCAGCGGCTTGCGCGGAATCCGGTGACGGGTAACGCGCTCGATGAAGTACAGATGATCCATTTCACGCGGGGTAACAAAGGACCATGCCGTTCCTTCTTTCCCTGCGCGGCCCGTACGGCCGATACGGTGTACATAGCTTTCCGGATCCTGCGGCAAGTCGAAGTTGACGACATGCGTTACGCCGGATACGTCCAGACCCCGAGCGGCTACGTCGGTTGCTACCAGCACATCGATGCTGCCGTCGCGGAACTTGCGCATAACGGTGTCGCGCTGGTGCTGAGACAAGTCGCCATGGAGGCCGTCTGCGGAATAACCGCGTTTTTGCAGCGCTTCGGCCAATTCGTCTACACGGCGCTTCGTGCGGCCGAATACAATCGCCAGCTCAGGCGATTCCATATCGAGGAGACGGCTCAGCGCCTCGAACTTCTGACGCTCAGGAACCTCGATGTAGGCTTGGTCGATCAGCGGTGCGCTCACATGCTTAGGAATGACGGATACATGCTCCGGATCCTTCAGGAACTGGGAAGCCAGCTTCTGGATGTTCGGAGGCATCGTTGCGGAGAACAGCAGGGTTTGGCGATTTTCCGGTACCAGCTTCAGGATGGATTGGATATCATCCATGAAGCCCATGTCCAGCATTTCATCCGCTTCGTCCAGCACGACGGTTTGAACATCGTCAAGCCGGATGGTCTTCCGGTTAATGTGGTCAAGCAATCGGCCAGGTGTGCCGATAATAATTTGAGGCTTCTTTTTCAAAGCGCGAATTTGCCGGCCTATATCTTGTCCGCCGTAAATCGCAAGGGAGCGGATCCCTTTAAATCTGGACAATTTGCCGATCTCTTCGGCAACCTGAATGGCGAGCTCGCGGGTTGGCGTCATGACGAGAGCGACGATCCGCTCTTCTTCTTTCGCGATTTTGTGAATAAGAGGAAGGCCGAATGCTGCGGTCTTACCGGTACCTGTCTGTGCTTGTCCGATCATGTCCTTTCCGGTGAGGGCAATCGGGATGGATTGGGATTGAATCGGTGTCGCTTCTTCAAATCCAAGTTCCGTAATCGCTTGAAGCACTCGGGGCTCCAAGCCAAAATCTGCAAAATTTTTCAATAGGTTCATACTCCTTCTATCTGTGGACTCCACTTTCTTCTCTGTATTCTTAAGTAGTGGTAACGTTTATAGGCTTTCCCGGCCAGCAGGATTTTCTGCATGAGGTGAACCGGTATATTTCTCTCTGATCACCAGCGGTGTAACTGGTTAATGTATAATCATCCTGATAAGCTTCCAAAAAGTTATCATTGTAACGGACTACTCAAGAATATCCAATACATTATATCACAAAACATTTCTGGAATACCAGCAAGCTTCAAGAAGTCATAATAACCGGGAGGTGATTCCTATGTTGAAGCGTCTATGGACCTACTTCTCCATCCTATTCGGCGGCATCATCATTGCCGCAGGCTTCAATCTGTTTCTGATTCCGCACCATCTGCTCAGCGGCGGCGTTTCCGGCGTTGCCATGCTGATCGGTTATTTCACGCCGCTTAATATCAGCATCCTGTACTTCGTGCTCAACATTCCCATCCTCCTTGCAGGGTGGTTCCAGCTTGGAAAACATTTTGTCGTGCTCAGCGTGCTCTCGGTCCTCGTGACAACGGTGTTTCTCGAGATCATTCCGGTCAGCGCCGTCGCCACCGACATGCTCCTCTCCGCCGTCTTCGGAGGAATCCTGGTCGGCTTCGGAACCGGCCTGTCCTTCCGGGTCGGCGGCTCGACCGGGGGATTTGACATCATCGGCTCCATCGTCACGAAATATCGCGACTTTCCGGTCGGCAGCGTCCTGGTATCGCTGAACGCCATCGTTATCCTGGCCGTCACTTATCTCGAGAACGACTGGAACCTCGCGCTTGCCTCCATGGTGTCCATTTACCTGGCGGGCAAAATGATCGATATGCTGCACATCAGCCATATCAAAGTGACCGTGTTCATTGTAACGAATCAGACCGAGGCCCTGCTGGAGAAGCTGCTCAAGCGCCCACGGGGCGTTACGAAGATCAAAACCCAGGGGGCGTTCAGCCACAAGGAGAAGGACATGCTGATGACGGTCACGACGAAATACGAGCTCGCTGAATTAAAGCATATCATTACACAGACTGATCCGGACGCCTTCGTCAACATCGTGGAGACGGTTGCGGTGATGGGACAGTTCCGCAAGAACTAATTGCCAAGATGAAAACACGGCAATTTTTGTGGTATAATATGAATGCCAGGTTCCTACAATATTCATGAGCTACTCTTCGTTGCCCCAATTTTAATGTTTTTCCGTTTTACAATAAGAACGTCCTGCCTGACCAAATTTGGAAGGAGAGGGTGATTTTTTATGGAAATGGAAACGGTAAAATTGTCACAGATCGTCATGAAGTGGTTCCCGGAAATGATTCCGTTCTTCAGACAGAGCGAGCTAAATTCCATGATCGTTTTGAGGGACGGGCTGAATATTTTGGAGCAGGATGACGCTTTGGAAATTATTCAGTACAGCATTTGCGAACACCAAAGCCACACGCTGCTGCATTAATGGAATATCCGCTTGAAATATTTGCAAGATCAATGCCGTTGTTCACCGGTGCATGCCGCTGAACAGCGGCATTTTTTGCCCGAATTCTCCTACGACGACAGCCCGGCTTGGCCAAGCTTAAGCCCCTCATCCTAAACATTATCGCTCGTCTTTGCCGGTGCATTTCTAAAATCCGATGCAGGATCGTTGATCTAGGCGATCCGTCTGCAATTAACTGTCCTCCCTTCAATTTCCTATCGTAATTATGTCCACTTTCGGTAAATATGGAAAAGTCGTTTAAATTGCCCTTCACCCGTTTAATGAACCAATACCGCATGCTTTAGCTCCATATCTTGGGCGAATGTAACAAACCTGTTCTTTTTGAAAGCTGCGGTTCCATTATAATCATGGTGAATGTAGACAAGGGAGAGAGTAATTATGAACATCATCTTGGCATTTTTCATCTTGGCTGCCGCGGGCTTTGGCGGCTCCGGCGCGCAGGAGAGCCCGCTTACAACCCAATTGCAGGCTTCCTGGAACTCCGCCGTGATTCAGAGCATGCATCAAAATCAGGGGAAGGGTCAGGGACAGAACGGCATCAAGCCGAATACGACCGAGATCGACCCGCAAGTCGACGCACCGAAAGTCAAAGGCATTTATGTAACAGCTTACAGTGCCGGCGGCTCCAGAATGACACAGCTTATTGACCTGATGGACACAACGGAGCTGAACGCCATGGTCATCGATATCAAGGACGACGAAGGCTACATAACGTACAAAACCGATAATCCGAAGCTTCAAAAGCTTGGAAAGTCCCAGCCCTTTATCAAGGATATCCATCAGCTGATGAAACGGCTGGAGAAGCATGACATTTATCCGATCGCCCGTGTCGTCGTGTTCAAGGATACGATCCTGGCCAAGAAGAATCCGGAGCTGTCCTTCCGCAAAGGAGACGGCACCGTGTGGACCAACGGCGGCGGAGACAGCTTCGTCAATCCGTACAGCAAAGAGGTATGGGATTACAATATCGAAATCGCCAAAGAAGCAGCCAAGCTCGGCTTTAAGGAGATCCAGTTCGACTATGTCCGGTTCCCGGAAGGCTTTGAGAAGCGGGCCGACGCTTTGAAGTATGTGAAAACCGAGCAGTCCCGCGTCGATGTCGTATCGGATTTCGTCCAGTATGCCCGTGAAGAGCTTGCACCGCTCGGCATCCGCGTTTCCGTCGATATTTTCGGCTACGCGGCATCGGTACCGGCAGCAGAAGGAATCGGCCAGGATTTTGTAAAGATATCGAATAATGTGGATATTATCAGCCCGATGGTATACCCGAGCCACTACACGACGGGCTGGTTCGGCGCCGAGGTGCCGGATAAGGCTCCGTACCAGACCATTAAGGGATCGATGGAGGATACCCACAAGAAACTCAAAGAGCTGGGCGACAATAAGCCGATCATCCGCCCATGGATTCAGGATTTCACGGCCAGCTGGCTGGGCAAAGGGAATTATATCAAATACGGGAAAAAGCAGATTGAAGAGCAGATTCGGGCCTTGAAAGATACCGGAGTCGACGAGTATTTGCTCTGGAACGCCTCCAACCGTTATACGGAAGGCGTGAAGTATAAATAAACCTTAAGAGCCAGGCCGATCATGCGGCCGGGCTCTTTTTCATGAGACTGCTCGAACAGGGCTGTGCTCCCATGCCTGAACGGAGAGATTGAGTTATTTCGGCCGGCATATGGACGTAAATGAACCTTTCGCTCCATTTACGAATATGGAGGCTTGGCGAAGGATTCATGTCTTGACATCGGATGCTATGATGATTGTGGGACATGCACTTTCCCGGTCCGAGCCTAAAAGGATGTCATTCTTTGGTTCTTTTACTGCGCGCGGTGTGGCACGAATCTAACGAATGGTCACCGCTCGCATTCGGACAGCGTGCAAATACTAAAGAGAGAAAGGCAATATGCAGCATGCAATCTACCACGACGATCCAGGGGAAACTGAGGCAGTTCGCCGTCATTCTCATCCCCATTCTCGTAACACAGCTGGCTTTATCCGCCATTACTTTTTTCGATACGAATATGTCCGGCAAATTCAGCTCCGTCGATCTGGCCGGCGTTGCGATCGCCACCAGCATCTGGGTTCCGGTACAGACCGGACTCAGCGGCATTCTGATGGGAATTACCCCCGTCGTCTCCCAGCTGGTCGGCGGGCGCCAGGAGAACAAGGTGGCCTATCAGGTTAACCAGGCACTGTGGCTGTCCATCTTGCTGGCCGTTATCGTGCTCGCTGCGGGATACGCCGTCGTCCCGAGCATTCTCGGAGCGATGAACCTGGAGCCTGAGGTTCGCCATGTCGCCGCGAGGTTTTTGGCCGCCATTTCGGCAGGCATTATTCCGCTGTTCGCCTATACGGTGCTCCGCTGCTTTATCGATGCCCTTGGACAAACCAAAATTTCCATGGTCATCACCCTGATTACGCTTCCGATCAACGTCGGGCTGAATGCCCTCTTTATCTATGGCTTTTGGGGCTTTCCCAGGCTTGGAGGCGTCGGGGCCGGCGTTGCATCCGCCATTACCTACTGGGCGGTGCTGGTCATTGCGATCATAACCGTCCACCGGGTGCACCCGTTTGCTGAATACGGCATCTTCCGCAGTTTCTCCAAGATTTCCTTCAGCGCTTGGAAGGGACATTTGAAGATCGGATTGCCCATCGGCTTCTCGATCTTCCTGGAAACCGCCGTGTTTGCAGCCGTAACGTTGCTGATGAGCGGCTTTGATACGGCTACGATCGCCGCGCACCAAGCAGCCTTGAACTTTGCCTCCACGCTGTACATGCTGCCGCTGAGCATCTGCATGAGCTTAACGATCCTGGTAGGCTACGAGGTCGGATCGGGTCGGATGAAGGATGCATGGCAGTACGCCAAGCTTGGGATCGGCACCGCCGTCATCCTCTCGCTGATAACGGCCGTCATTATGCTTGTTGCCGGACGCCAGGTTGCGGGCTTGTACTCGAATGAACCTGCCGTAATCGCACTCATCCAGCAGTTTCTCCTGTATGCGATCTTCTTCCAGATCTCGGACGCCATTGCGACACCGACGCAGGGAGCGCTGCGGGGGTACAAAGATGTGAATGTGGCTTTCATCCTGGCCCTCGTCTCGTTCTGGGTGATCGGCTTGCCCGTCGGATATGTACTGGCCAATTACACGGATTGGCACGCCTTCGGCTATTGGATCGGCCTCATAACGGGCCTTGCCGCCGGTGCAGCGCTTATGCTGAGGCGCCTGGTCAAGATCCAGCGCAGATTCACCGAGCAACAGATGCCTGCTCGATCAGCCGCTTCCTCGCTTCCTCATCATCAATAGCCCGATTAAAAAAGACCGTCTTCCATTGCAGCGCTTCAGCTTCTGCAATGGAAGGCGGTCTTCTTTTGGTTGTGCATTAAAGGAAATCCGTAATTCGATTACTGCGACAGACGAAGTGCCAGATCGTACAACTCTCGATTGAATTCCTTCTTCGTATTCACGACCTTGTCAATATCGGTCAGGACGAGTTCGCCTTTGATGATGCCGCACCCTTTATCCGATTCTCCGTTGATCAGGCTGCGTACGGCGAAGTCGCCGAGACGGCTGGCAAGATTGCGGTCGAACGGCGTTGGCGCACCGCCGCGCTGAATATGTCCAAGCACGGTTACGCGGGCGTCGATGGAAGCATGACATTCCTTCAGCTTGCTGACAACGTCTTCGCCCCGGCCCACGCCTTCGGCTACAATAATGATGCTGTGGCGCTTGCCCTTCGCAAAGTTCTCTCTGAGGCGCTCTGCCACCTCATCCAGGTTAAATTCCACTTCAGGGACCAAAATAGTCTCTGCGCCGGAGGCAAGCCCTGCATGCAGCGCAATGTCGCCGCAGTGGCGTCCCATGACCTCGACGACGGATGAGCGCGCATGAGAGGACATCGTGTCGCGCAATTTGTTAACCGCATCGACAACGACGCTTACCGCGGTGTCAAAGCCGATCGTGTAGTCGGTAAAGGAAATATCGTTGTCAATCGTTCCCGGCAGACCCATCGTTTTGATGCCGAGCTTGCTCAGCTTGTTAGCGCCTTGGTAAGAGCCGTCGCCGCCGATGACAACGAGTCCGTCGATGCCGTGCTGATTCAGCACATCAGCGCCCCTCTGCTGCCCTTCCGGCGTCTTGAACTCCGCGGATCGGGCCGACCGAAGAATCGTGCCTCCCCGCTGGATGATATCCCCAACACTGCGAAGATCCATCTTGATAATATCGTTCTCGAGAAGCCCCTGGTATCCGCGCTGGATCCCGTATACCTCAAGCCCATAATACAAACCGCTGCGCACCACGGCGCGAAGCGCTGCGTTCATCCCCTGGGAATCCCCGCCGCTCGTAAGAACTGCAATTTTTTTGACTGCTGTCATAATTCTTGTTTCCTCCTTCTATGTCACTCATGCTTATGCTTGCGAATCCAACGACTGTTGACGTAGAAGAACAGCCTTGTCATCGGGCTTCTCCTCATCAGGCGTTTGGACACGGTGCGAACCAGCTGCTGCTCGCTGACTTTTGGATCGGATAAATATAACGCCAGTAATCCCTCAATGATCATCCGATGAAAAGGGGTGGAGGGAATTGCTCTGACATCCTTCCGGGCCCAATCGACAATGGAAGCAATGCGGTTCAGCATCGTATCGGCATCTTCGTAGTAGTTGCAAAAGTTCAGATCGCCGCCCAGCCTGTCTTCGTCCTGATCAATCAGGTAATCCAGCATAATGTGGAGACTGCATACATTCGGAAAATAAGAGGCATGAATTCTGGATGCATCCTCATCATCCAAAAACGGATCGGTCGCAGCCAAAAACAGCATGAATACGCCCAGCGTGGATCCCGTTGCAGCAGCAAACTCATTCCACCGCAAGTGCGGCGTATGATGGGCATGCTGGGACCACCATTCAAGCAATGCAGCCTCCCGCTGATCCGGGTGGATATGCTTGTAAACCTGCAGATCCGTGTACAGCCCGGCCAATTTCCTTATGTATGGCTTTGCTGCCTCATATCCCGACAATTGGCCGATGCAGTCCCGGCATGTCTGCACCAGTCCGGCCAGATAGCCTCCATCCTCCCTCTCGGTTCGGAGCGAGTAATAATCCGCCATCTCGTCTTCAGGCGTAACGGCATCCAGCATCGATTGATGGAGCTGCCGAAAATCCGCCGGATCCAGCGAAGTGCTGCGGTCACATAAATTATCGAGATAATCGCTGATCGTCTGGTAAGCAACAATCAACGGGATGAGTATATGCTTCTCTGGCAAATTGGCGGCGGCATATACCGCGCCTCCCTGGCAGTGGAATCTTTTCGTCTCTATACTGGCCAACGCCTGCTTCCGAAGCTCCTCATCCGGAATTTGCTCAGCCTCCCGGCGCCACTTCTCCAATTCAGCCCGCACTTCCGGGAGAATATATCGGTATACCCGGCTCATCAATCCAACCGGGCTTCGCGGAACCTTGCGGCTTAGCTCTTGATTATTCAATGAACTCTGCCTCCACATGGTTGTCTTTTTTATACCTATCCAAATCAAACCTATTATAATATGATCGGTCATTTTGCACAAATAACACACGTCATTGACGGCACAAAGGCCATGGTGGAAGGCCGTTACTTCCAGCTATCCCCAAGAAGACAATCATAATATACCAACCATGATGGATCAGCTGTACCCGTGAACAGGCCATCCCACGCAAAAAAACACAGTTCTCAGGGAGAACTGTGCTTCATGCCTAGGTAATTCTATAAGATCTCCTCTTCGGAGTTAGCTTACAGTTTTGTTACGTTGGCTGCTTGAGGACCACGGTTACCTTCTGTAATTTCGAATTCTACCGCTTGACCTTCTTCCAAAGTTTTGAAACCTTCTTCTTGAATTGCGGAGAAGTGTACGAATACATCCTCGCCACCTTCAACGGAAATGAAGCCGTAACCTTTTTCTGCGTTAAACCATTTAACTGTACCTTTCAAATGAACAACCTCCTAAAAATACCGCCATCTATGGCGAATATCCATATTATATCCCATGTTTTCCGACAATGCAATCCGTCAAACCCCCAGATGGAGCTTTTTTGGACCGATATTTTTACGTCATCATGATTTGCTTTTGAGCCCTTGTGTGCGTTATCATTGACCCAAAAGCCTAAGTAGCGGACGGAGAATGCATATGATCAAAAAACATGAAATATACAAAAAAGACAAGTGGAACATGATGACGGTCGAGGTTCAGGGCCGCTACATTGTACTCCGCGAAATTTCCGACCAGTGGGGCGAAGAGACGCATACCTTCATGAGCCGGCCGGCCTTGATGGAATGGGCTAGGAATCGCTTCCCCAAAGAGGATTTCGAAGGACGGGAAGAGGAATGGCAGGACATCATGGCTTCCTTTAAGCAGGTGTAAACGATGGATACCACGAATATTGTCATCTTCATTATTTTGGCGTTCAGCCTTGGCGCCATCATGATCCTGAATCGTGACCGGATCCCGGCAAGGCTGCGCCGCGGAATGGCCCTGATTGCCGCCGCCTTCATTTTGTTTGCCTTTTACCTTATTGTATACACTTTTATTAATCTGGGTTCCTCATAATTTATAAGGATGAAAGAGCCGGGTACGCGGCATACTATCGCTCGAATGCGATGAATTCGAGGAGGTTGTGCCATGAAAGGTTCCAAGGCGCTTTGCATTACGCTGGTCCTCTGCCTGCTGCCTTGTGCCGCTGCCCGCTCCGAAGCCTATACTGAAGAAGCCCGGACTCCAAATAATACATATCATGCAAGGAGGATCTCTATGGAACAACTACTGAAACGCTCCGAAGTCCCGAAGGAGCACCAATGGAAGCTTGAGGACATGTTCGCCGATCAACAGGCATGGGACGACAGCTTTGCCAAGCTGAAGGACCTGCTGAAGAAAACGGCCGATTATCAAGGCAAATTAAACAATGCCGCTTCAATCAAGGAATGCTTCGAGCTCGAAGACGAAATTTCCTACCATGCCGAGCGTCTGTACGTATATGCTCATATGCATCATGACGAAGATACCGCGAATCCTACATATCAGGCTTTGTCCGCCAAAGCCAAAAAGCTCAATGTTGAGGTGGGCGAATCCCTCTCCTTCATTACGCCGGAAATTCTGGCCCTCTCCGATGCGGAGCTGGATCAATTGATTGCCGATCCCCTGCTGAAGGAATATCAATTCACCCTTGTTGAAATGAAGCGGGAGAAAGCCCATGTGCTCTCCAAAACCGAAGAAGCGCTTCTGGCCCAGGTCGGAAATCTATCCTCTGCGCCGCAGACCATATTCGGCATGCTGAACAACGCGGATATGAAGTTTCCGAAAATCAAGAACGAGGACGGCAAGGAAGTGGAGCTGACCCACGGGAACTACATTCAATTCCTTGAAAGTCCGAATCGCGAAGTCCGCGAGCGTGCGTTCAAAGCCGTCTACGAAACCTACGGCAAGCAGAAGAACACCTTGGCCGCGACGCTTAATGCCAATGTGAACAAGAACATCTTCTACTCGCGTGTACGAAAGTATCCGTCCGTGCTGGAGATGGCTTTATATGGCGATAACATTCCGAAGGAAGTCTACACAAACCTGATCGATACGATCCACGAGAGCCTCCCGCTCCTGCACCGCTACATGGAGCTTCGCAAGAAGCTGCTTGGCGTGGATGAGCTGCATATGTACGATTTGTTCGCGCCGCTTGTCGAAGAGTACAAGTGGGACATTACGTACGAGGAAGCGAAGCAGATGACCAAGGAAGGACTCGCCCCGCTTGGCGAGGATTACCTGAAGAGTCTGCAGGAAGGCTATGACAACGGCTGGATCGATGTCTATGAGAACGAAAACAAGCGTACAGGCGCATACAGCTGGGGCGCTTACGGCACCCATCCTTACGTGCTGCTGAACCATAAGGATAACCTGAACAGCATGTTCACCCTGGCTCACGAAATGGGGCACGCGCTGCATTCGTATTATTCCGACAACAACTTAAAATACCGTGATGCGCAGTACACGATCTTCTTGGCTGAAGTGGCTTCCACAACGAACGAAGCGCTGCTGATGGATTACCTGCTTAAGAACGCCAAGGATCCGAAACAGAAGATGTACCTGCTCACTTATTATGCCGATCAGTTCCGGACGACCGTCTTCCGGCAAACGATGTTCGCCGAATTCGAGAAGATCGTCCATGAGCGCGCCGAGAGCGGTGAATCCTTGACGGCTCAGGATCTATCGGACATTTATTACGACCTGAACGTCAAGTACCACGGTAAAGGCATGCAGGTAGACAAGGAGATCGGAATGGAGTGGGCCCGCATCCCTCACTTCTATACCAGCTTCTATGTATACAAATACGCGACCGGCTTCTCCGCTGCAACGAGCTTCTCGAAGCAAATTCTGGAAGACGGCCAGCCGGCGGTGGATCGTTACCTCGGCTTCCTTAAGAGCGGCGGCAGCGACTATTCCATTAACATCCTGAAGAAAGCCGGCGTGGATATGTCCTCGCCGGAGCCGATTCGCGAAGCGATGAGCGTTTTCGAGGATATTATCAACCAAATGGAGCAGTTGACGAAATAACGATCAAGCACTTACCCGCGTTTCAATCGATCTCAATTGACCGGTGGAATAAAATCCCTTGCCCTTGCAGGCAAGGGATTTTATACTGTGTGAGGAAGGAGGTGTTCCCAGTGAAGATTCAATGGTCATTAATCGCTGCCCTGCTGTTTGCATTAATCACGGCTGTATTTGCCGTCATCAACGTCAATCCGGTACAGGTGAATTTGCTGTTCGGTACCGTCGACATCCCGCTAATCCTGCTGATTATTGGCTGCTCGCTGATCGGGGGATTGATCGTCGGAGCATTCGGCATCTACCGCCAATATCAGATGCAGAAGGAAATCCGTTCGCTCGCAGAGCAGCTCATCCATATCCGTGAGGTTACGGGATACACCCCTGAAATGCATGCCGCGGATCACCAGCTGGAGGAAGAGCAGAAGGAAGAATCCAAGGAAGGTCCGAAGCTCTAGATAACGGTTCCTGCCTATGGATTCACATCCTATGCTTCCATTGGTTGTTCCAAGCTCATACATACAACTCCGAGGAGGCTGTTGCTAGATGTCGATACAACCGAATGAAACCTATATCCTCAATCTGTTGAAGGAATTGCTGGATACCCCAAGTCCGACCGGATATACAGGACATATCATGAAACGAATCGAAAAGGAGGCTGCCTCCCTCTCCGTCCCGCTGGCCTGGAATGAAAAAGGCGGGGCGATCCTGTCCATCACGGGACAGGATACCAGCCGTACGGTAGGCTTGAGCGGGCATGTGGATACGCTCGGCGCCATGGTTCGCGCCATCAAATCCGAAGGCACGCTGAGGCTCACTTCCGTCGGCGGTTATATGATGAACAGCATTGAGAACGAATACTGCGTCATTCACACCCGCAGCGGCAAGAAATATACGGGCACTATCCTGTCCACGCACCCATCGGTGCATGTCTACAGCGATGCCCGCGAGTTCAAACGCGAGGAAGCCAATATGGAAGTCCGAATCGATGAATGGGTTGAGTCTGCGGATGATGTGAAGAAGCTCGGCATCGGCGTCGGCGATTTCGTATCCTTCGACGCCCGTGCGGTCATTACGCCAAGCGGCTTTATCAAATCCCGGCATCTTGACGACAAGGCAAGCGTTGCTGCGCTGTTCGGCCTTCTGGAGAGCATGAAACGCGAGAATTGGAAGCCGAAATACAATGTTAAAGTACTGATCTCGAACTACGAGGAGGTCGGACACGGCGCAGCTTACATTCCTTCGGACATCAAGGAGCTCATCGCCGTGGATATGGGCTGTATCGGCGATGATTTAAGCTGCAAGGAAACCGACGTTTCGATCTGCGCCAAGGATTCCTCCGGTCCATACGATTATGAAATGACAAGCCGTCTGATCCAGCTGGCCGAACAGGAAGGCATTGCGTATGCCGTTGACGTGTACCCTCATTACGGCTCGGATGCATCGGCCGCGCTCGGCGCAGGCAGCAACATCAAAGCAGCGCTCATCGGACCGGGCGTTCACGCATCCCATGCGATGGAAAGAACGCATAAACAGGCCGTATTAAATACGGTGAAGCTGCTTGCCGCTTATGTCAAATAATCAAGATGTAAAGAAATAAGCTCCGAACCGGTAAAAAGGGACGCCCGCTACGGCCATTGGCCGACGGGCGTCCCTTTTTCATCGAACGGCGAGTTACGACTTCTTGCTCTGCTCTATCTTCTCCGCCAGCTCGTTCAAATACGTCCAGCGCTCCATCAGCCGCTCCAGCTCCTGCTCGCATGCCTCCTGTGCCTGAAGCAGCTCCTGGAGCCTCGCAGCATCGCTTCCGGCAGCCTCCATCTCGGTCTGGACAGCGGCGAGCTTATTCTCGGCTGCCTCGATCAAACCATCGATCTGTTCAAACTCCCGCTGCTCGTTGTAGCTGAACCTGAGCTTTTCACGAGGCGCTTCCTTCGCCGGGCTGCCGTTTCCGCTGCCTGCCGCCCTCCCTTCCCCCGATGGGCTTCCTGCTGCTCCTGTACCGGCGCTATCTCGGCTTCCTGATGCTCCGGATCCGGAAGCTTCCCCACCATTGCGCAGCATCCATTCCGCATACTCGCTGTATGAGCCTACGTGCACACGCACACGTCCTTGGCCTTCGAAAGCCATGATTTTATCGCCGGTACGGTCCAAGAAGAAACGATCGTGAGACACGACGATAACAACCCCGGGGAACTCATCCAAGTACTGTTCCAGGACCGACAGCGTCTGGATGTCCAGATCATTCGTCGGTTCGTCGAGCAGCAGCACATTCGGAGCGCTCATCAGCACCCGCAGCAAATATAATCTGCGTTTCTCGCCGCCCGACAGCCTTGCAATCGGCGTCCACTGCATCGCCGGAGGGAACAGGAAGCGCTCAAGCATCTGGGCTGCCGTAATCGCAGAGCCGTCTGCTGTCCGGACGACCTCCGCCTCATCTTTAATATATTCGATCACCCGCTGGCTTCCGTCCATCTCCTGATGCTCCTGGGTGAAATAACCGAGCTTCACCGTCGGACCCATCACGATATTCCCGGAATCCGGCTCAAGCCGGCCTGCGATGAGATTCAGCAGGGTCGATTTGCCGCTGCCGTTAGGACCGACGATCCCGATCCGGTCCTCAGGAACGGCAATATAGGACAGATCGTCAATAAGAACCTTGTCGCCGACCGTTTTCTAAAGCCCTTCGATCTCCAAAATCTTGCGCCCGAGCCGCGTCGAGGCAACCGAGACGTCCAGCTCGCCCGAGCTGTGGACCGGCTCCTGCTCCTTGAGCTTCTCAAACCGCTCAATTCTCGCCTTCTGCTTCGTCGTCCGGGCCTTCGCGCCGCGGCGGATCCAGGCAAGCTCATTTCGCAGCAAGTTTTGCCGCTTCTGCTCGGATGCCGCTTCCCGCTCTTCCCGCTCTGCCTTCAATTCAAGAAACCGGCTGTAGTTGGCCTCGTACCGGAATAGGCGTCCGTGGTCCAGCTCCAGCATCACGTTGGCCACGCGGTCAAGGAAGTACCGGTCATGCGTAATCATGAGGAGCGCGCCCCGGCGTTTTTGCAAATACTGCTCCAGCCAGGCTACCGATTCATTATCGATATGGTTGGTGGGCTCGTCCAAGATGAGCAAATCCGAGGGCTGAATCAATGCGGCGGCCAAAGCGACCCGCTTCCGCTGCCCGCCGGACAGCGTCCCCATCTTGGCATCATAATTCCGGATTCCGAGTTTGGACAGAATGATCTTGGCGTCGCTCTCCAGCTGCCAGGCCTGAAGATTGTCCATCTGCTGGCTCAGCTTCAGCAGCTTCTGCTGAAGCGCCTCATCATGCGGGTGGAGCTCCAGCAGCTCCATCGTTTCCGTATATTCCCGGATCGCCTTCATCTCCGGCAGCTCGCCTTCAAATACTTGCTGCAGCACCGTGTTATCGGGAGCAAATTCCGGATTTTGGGCAAGATAGCGCACCCGAATGCGTCCGCCGATCGATATTTTACCCGAATCCGGCGGCTCCAGGCCGGCGATAACCCGCAGAAAGGTGGACTTTCCCGTGCCGTTTACGCCAATGATGCCGATCTTATCCCCATCCTCCATACCGAAGGAGGCATCCTGAAACAGGATTTTCTCTCCATAGCTCTTCGTCAACTGTTCAACGGTCAAGATATTCATTCTTCTGATCCCTACTTCTGTATATAAATTTCGGTGTTCGCTTCGCTCTTTAGCCGTCAGTAATTCAATAAATCGTAAATAGAAGCGCCGTCCCGTAAGCCGCGGCCCCTCCGAGCAGCGAGCTGATCAGGTTAACCGCATCATTGGAAAGCCAGCGGAAGCCCCGATGATAGACGGTTGCCTTGCCGCAATGCCGGGAGACCTCTACCGCTCTGCCGCAAACTTGGCAGCGGTACATAACTTGAAGAGATGCTCCTAGGATCGAATCCGCAAACGCACCGACCAGCCCTCCGGTCAGGCCTGCCGTCAGGTAAGGCAGAAAGGAGGGATCCATCCCGCTCCATTCAGCCAGCAGCCACCCTCCGGCTCCGATCAGCAGGCTTCCCGCCCCGGCCGCACTGGATCCGAGCCAGGTTATGCCGCCCGATTCGCCGGCTGTCAGCTTCCTGCCGCCAAGAATGGAGCGGGGCTGCTTGCGGCTTAGACTTCCCAGCTCCGTTGCCCACGTATCCGCCGTTACCGTTGCCATGACGCCGATGTACAGCATCACCCAAAGCTCGGAGGGTTGAATAGCATGTAGCAGGCACAGGATCATGCCGATGCCCCCATTGGCGAACACCTGCCCCGCATCGCGGCGTCCGGTCTTCGCATAGGATTTCTCCAGCTCTGCCTTCCTTCTCTTTCCGTACCTCGTCAACAGCGTCGAGGTGATGAAAAAAAGAAGCAGGGTCCCGAACCAAAACAAGTTCCCCGCTCCGTAATAAATCGTACCCATCAGAATCGCGGCGGCCGCGCCGGATTCCGAGAGCGATCGTCTCCGGTAAGCCGCTGCGGACACCATCGCCGCACAGACGGCACCGATCAACCAATCCATTCCAGGACCCCTCCACCTCTATCGCGTAATGCTTAACCGATTTCGCAGCGGCCCAGACGGACATCGCCCCAGTACAACTCAAATACATCACCGGATACAGTCGGACCGACACCCGCCGGCGTTCCCGTAAAGATCAAATCTCCTTTACCCAAGCCATAATGCTTACCGATATAGTCGACAATCGTCTGAAGGGAGAAAATCATATCCTTCACATTCCCCCGCTGTACCTCTTCCCCGTTCTTGATCACCGTAAAGTCCGTATCCGCAAGCGACTCCGTGCCGGGAAAGGCGATGGATGCTGTCAGCGGAGCGGACGATTTGAAGGCTTTCGCCGCGGTCCAAGGGTGTCCCTTTTCTTTAATAACGGACTGCACGTCCCTTAGCGTAAAATCAATGCCGAGCGCCATCGTATCGACCAGCTCGTCAACGCTCATCCCCGGCTCGTAATCCCGGGCTGCCTGGATGACCAACTCCCCTTCGAAATGAAGACTGCCCCGGTCCAGCGGCAGCTGCAGCACGCTGCCGTCCAAAGGAACGACAGCATGGGAAGGCTTGAGGAATATCATCGGCTCCTCCGGAACGGCATTGCCGAGCTCTGCCGCATGCAGCTGATAATTGCGTCCGACACAATATACGTTACTCACTAATGCACACATGGTATTAGAACCTCCATTTTCGTCGCCAGAACGGAACTTTGGGCGCAATTTTCTGAATAAAAATCTGCCCCCACGTATCGGGGCGGTTCGTACAGATCATAATGTCCGGGCTCATCTTGGCCAGTGTCCGCATGCTCTTGGCATCATCCACGGTCCAGGCCATCGGCGTGATCCCGTTCCGCATCAGCTCGGCTGCAAAGGCCGCATCCAGATGGGAGTACCCGATTGATAAAAACGAACATTTCATTTGCTTAAGCCGGGATATCAAATTCCGGGGATGCGCATCGATAATAAGTCCGGTTCGAACTTCAGGCTCCAATTCCTTCGCTTTGATGAGCGCCTTCGGCTCAAAGGAGGTAAGCACCACATCCGGCAGCATATGGTATGCGCGAATCCGCTCCAGAACGGCCTCCTCCAAGCCCGGGTACATATCGCCGCTTGTCTTGAGTTCAATGTTCAGCTTCAGCCGTCCCTTGACCATCTGCAGCACTTCGTCCAGCGAAGGAACCTGCTCTCCCTTGAACTGGCGTCCTTTCCACTGGCCTGCATCCATTCTCCGAATTTCCTGCCAGGTCAGGTCCTTTACCTTCCCGCGCCCGGTTGTGGTCCGATCCACGCTGAAATCGTGGATGACGACGGGAACGCCGTCCCGGGTCAGCTGCACGTCGATTTCCATCCAATGCACGAATGGCTCATCCATCGCCATCTGAATGGCTGCGCGCGTATTTTCGGGAGCTTTGCCGGAGAAGCCGCGATGGGCCACGCATAAATTGTTCATGATGGCACCTCCTTGGTGTAACTGGTAGCTTAGATTTCCTTGGCCGTTCCCGGGATTACCTCCCCTCGAGGCGTAACGGTAACGCCGCCGATCGATCGGGACTGGACTTCCTTCAGCACGGCCTCTGCCTCCTTGCCTTCGAGCGGAATGACCTGTCCGATTTCCGTCCGGTATGGCGTCAGCTTGATGTCACATGCACCCTGCTTATTGCAGGAAGCTTGAAAGACCGCGGTCTTCCACGTATCGGCATTGGAGGATTTGGTAAAAATAAAATTGCCCGTGCTGTACGCAATCCATTTTCCTTTATATTGCTCCAGTCCCTGCAGCACATGCGGGTGTCCGCCGATGATCAGGTCTGCGCCGGCTTCGATGAAGGCGCGGGACAGATTGATCTGGTTCGCATCCGGCGTCTTATGCAGCTCCTGACCCCAATGCGGAATCACGATGACGAGATCGGCCTTCTGCCTTGCCGCGGCGATAGCTTCAACCGCTTTCGGCAAAACATGATCATAAGCACCGGCGACCCCGGGCCGGTTCTCCAGCGCATACCAAGTCGTTTCGGGCAGCACGCGGCTGAAGCCGAGAAGTGCCACCGTCATTCCTTTAAGCTCGAAATACTGTGCCGCAAAGGCCTCTTTTTCATTCCTGCCGGCCCCTACGTAGCGTATCTCGTGGTCGTCCAGGTGCTTGAGCGTATCGAGCAGCCCATCCTGACCCTGGTCCAGGATGTGGTTATTGGCCAGATTTACGGCCTCGACCCCGGCAGCCCGCAGCGCAGGCAGCACATCCGGCGATGACTTGAACACGAATTGTTTATTCGCGGCGGCTACGCCTCGCGTTGTCACCGGAGTCTCCAGGTTTAAGACGGTCAGATCATCGTCCAGAAACGCCGTGCCGAGATGCCGGTACGGATAATCATAGCCATGCTGCTTAAGGGCGTTCTCCACTTTGCCCGAGAATAAACTATCCCCGGCAAAATGCAGAACGACCCGCTCCTCCTCGCCGGAATCCCGCACTTCCTCTATTTCAGCAACCGGAATCTCCGGATCGGGATCTTCCAATTCGCCGGTATCGAACGAGCCGGAGCCAGCGCCCTTCCCGGATCCCGGGTCCGCTTCCCTGCCGCCTTCCATGCCGATGCCCGCCTGATCCGGGTAGGCCGTTCCCGCGGCCGGGTCGTGCTGCTTAAACTTAAAATAATAGATCAGCAGAGCAGCGATCATCATAATCAGGCAAAGGTTAAGGATTAACCATACCTGTCCGCTCCGCTGCTTACGGGCCTTCTTCTTGGCCTTGCTTTTCTCCGATCGTGACAGATGCATAGGGCACTCCTTCATTCACTGATGAGATCTTCGCATTAGGTCGCTTCTCCCATTATACCAGCATCCCTATAAAGAATAGAACCCCCCGGTTAACGGGGGGTTCTGCCTTGACATGATCCGGTTCGTATAAACGCTAGGCGTGTGCGTTTACAGGTTCAGAAGGGTAATGATGGAATCGCTGAGCGCTTCCATATACAGCGGATCACTGTTCAACGAGTCGATCCGCTCAAGCCGCATATCCATTTCTTTGGCGATGCTCTTCGCCTCAATATCCAGGTCATAAAGCACCTCGAGATGGTCCGAGACGAAGCCGACAGGAGCGACAAGCACATCCTCGACCTGCTCCTCTTTATTCAGCGTCTGGAGCGTATCCAGAATGTCCGGGCCTAGCCACGGCTCCGCCGTCCGTCCCGCGCTTTGCCAAGTGAACTGCCAATGCTTCACGCCGGCCTTCTCCGCTACAGCCTTCGATGTCTCCAGCAATTGATCCTGGTAAGGATCGCCCATGGAGAGAATCCGTTCCGGAAGGCTGTGAGCGCTGAACAGCACGCGCACGCTATCCCGGTTCGCTCCAGCTTCCTCGAACTGGTTCAGCTTCGCCGATACCCGGTCCGCAAATGCCTCGATCAGCTTCGGATGCAGATGATAGCTTTCCACGAACGAAATGTCGAGTCCAAGCTCGTCGGCTTTCGCCTTCGCCCGCTTCACGTAAGAGCCGATGCTCATCGTAGAATAATGGGGCGCAAGGACGATTCCGACCGCTTTCGTAATCCCGTCCTGCACCATCTTCTCCACGCCGTCTTCAATATACGGAGCTGCATGCTTCAGTCCCTGATAGCAAACGAATTCGACATCCGTCGCGCGGGGGTCCACGTTCAGCGTGTCCTGCAGCGTACGGACCTGCCGGTCGGTATTCTCGCGGAGCGGGAACACGCCTCCCACGATGGCCTCATAGCGTTCCGTCAGCTCGCGCAGCTGCTCCTCGGAAGGCTTATTTCCCCGGCGGATATGGGTATAATAGCTTTCGATTCCTTCCATGCTTTCCGGCGTTCCGTAGGACATGACCAACACGCCAATTTTATTCTTCATAACCTTCTCACCTCTAGCTATTAAGTATTCGTTCTCTAAGCTCGCTGTGCGGCGGTCTTTAATGCCTGCGCCGAGTATTCATGGATGTAGGAGGTTAGCTCGCGCAGCTTCTCCAGCGAAGCTTCCGGAAACAGTCCATGCCCCAGGTTAAACACAAAGCCGGGCTCTTGAATCCCTTGATCGATAATTTCTTTCGCATACTGCTGAATCAGCGGCATCGGACCGGTGAGCACGGTCGGATCGAGGTTGCCTTGAACGGCATATTTACCGCCCAAGCGGCGGCGCCCTTCGCTAATGGACACTCTCCAGTCGAGGCCGATGACGTCGGCCCGGAGTTCCGTCAGGGTCGGCAGCAGCTCTCCGGAGCTGACGCCCGGAAAATAAATTTTAGGCACGTTCAAATCCGCCAGCTCCGCAAAAATCCGTTCGATCGTCGGCAGGACGAAGGTGCGGAAATCCTGAGGAGACAGCGCGCCGACCCAGCTGTCGAACAGCTGGAACGCCTTGCCGCCATTGCTCACATGCGCTCTCAGATAAGCGATGACCATATCGCCGAGCTTGTCCATCAAGGAGAACCATACCTTCGGCTCGCTGTACATGAGCTCTTTCGTCCGCAGATAATTTTTCGAAGGTCTTCCTTCGATCAAATAGCTGGCGATCGTAAACGGCGCGCCCGCAAACGTAATGAGCGGCACCTCCAGCTCTCTGTCCAAGATTCGGATCGTTTCCAGCACATGTCCAAGATCGCCCTCCACATCAATCGGGCGGAGCTTTTCGACATCGGCTGCTGTACGTATCGGTTGATCGATAACGGGCCCGATATTTTTCACAATATCGAAGTCGACCCCGATCGAAGCAACCGGATTCATGATGTCGGAATATAGAATCGCCGCATCGACACCGAGCTTCCGTACCGGCATCAGCGTCACTTCAGCCGCAAGCTCGGGCTGGCTGCAAATTTCCAGAAGGGAGTATTTCTCTTTAATCTTTCGGTACTCCGGGTCATAGCGCCCGGCCTGCCGCATGTACCATACAGGAACATGGCTGATATCCTGCTTGCGGCATGCGCGGATAAATTGATCGTTGTAGGTCATGATTAGGCCCCCATCAATAGTTCATCATAGTTCATCATAGTTCATCAATGTGTATAAAGTTTCCTAATGTTCATTATGCCCTTTTTAAAAGTAAGTAACAACCGTCTTACATGGACATCCTATGAAAATCAGATGACAATCTTATGACATTGTCAACATTTGGCGCTTTTCAGATGTGTTATACTGAAAGAACGGCATTTTTTAGGGTATGCATAATTTGAGGGCCCGGATCACTTCGGGCTGGACAGCTTAGAAAGGAAGTGAGTGAGCACATTGAACCGTTGGAAAATCAATCTCATTGTGCTTTGGTTCGGGCAGTTTTTGGTCAACTCCGGGATGACGATGATCACCCCGTTCCTGACACTGTATTTGGCGCAGGACCTCCATGTCACGGGGGAACGGGAAATTGGAGTATGGGCAGGACTCATATTCGCAGCCAACTTCCTGACCTCATTTATTTTTCAACCGATCTGGGGGAAGGTGGCCGACAAGTACGGCCGCAAGCTGATGCTGCTTCGTTCGGGGTTCGGCATGGCGATCGTTATCGGCTGTATGGGATTTGCCACCCATCCATGGCATCTGCTTGCCTTGCGTCTGCTGAACGGGACGATTTCCGGCTTCAACCCGGCGGCGATATCGCTTGTATCGGGCACCACGCCGAAGAACCGGATGGGCTTTGCCATGGGCATCATGCAATCCGGACAAGTTGCCGGAACGATCCTTGGCCCCTTGATCGGCGGCGTCATGGCCAACTGGGTCGGATACCGTCCGATCTTCTTCATTACAGGCGGTCTGATATTTGCCGCTTCGCTGCTTGCCTTGTTTCTGGTTAAGGAAAAATTCGACCGGGAGGAAGCCGCTCACACGCCTCAGGTCTCGGTTATCGGCGGCCTGAAGGAGCTCAGCCATATTCCGCAGCTTCCGTCACTGTTCGCCGTTACGTTTCTGCTGCAGTTCGCAATGATCAGTCCGATGTCGCTCTTGCCGCTGTACGTCCAGAAGCTTCACGGCACGGCCGAGGATATCGCGATATGGGCCGGCTTCGTCGTTGCGGTAACCGGCCTCTCCAACATGATCGCCTCACCGATCCTCGGAAGGCTAAGCGACAAGGTCGGTGCACATCGGATATTGACGTATGCCTTGATCGGCACCGGGCTCACCTTGATCCCGCAGGCATTCGTACAGTCCGTGTGGCAGCTGATCCTGGTGCGGTTCATGATGGGCGTCTTTATGGGCGGACTCCTGCCGAGCGTCAATGCGCTGATCCGCTCGTACACGCCGGACGGTATGGAGAGCCGTTCATTCGGCTTCAACACAAGCTCGCTCGCGCTCGGCAATATGCTGGGCGCCGTCATCGGCGGTTTTTTAGCCGGGTTTATCGGGATCGAGGGATTGTTCATCACCTCCGGCTGCCTGCTGATCATCAATATGCTGTGGGTAAGAAGGAAGCTGTTTGCGAGCAAGCCTGCTCCGAAATTCCGGTAGCGGCACACATAAGAACCCATACACAAAAAGGGAGATCCCGGCGGCATACGTCCGGGATCTCCCTTTTTGTGGGTACATTCACTTTACTCGTGCCAGAATCAGCCCGTCGTAAGCAGGGAGCAGCGTGCTCACAAGCCGGTCATCCGTCGCGATTCGTTCATTAAACCGGCGTACGGCCTGCACCGATGGACCGTTCTTATCCGAATTCAGCGTTCTTCCGCGCAGGAAGCAGTTATCTCCTGCGATCAGCGCTCCCGGATTCGCCAGCTCGATGGCATAATCCAGGTACAGCGGGTAATTCTCTTTATCGGCATCGATGAAGAAAAAATCAAACGTCTTCCCTTCCCGCTTCAGCTCCGCCAGACTGTCCGCCGCAGGACCGATCCGGTATTCCACCCGATCCTTAAAGCCCGCCTTCTCCAGATGGCGGCCGGCCAGCTGCGCATACTCCTCCTTCAATTCGAGCGAGGTGAGCTTGCCATCAGCCGGAAGACCCCGGCAGAGGCAGATGCCGCTGTAGCCGCCGAGGGCGCCGATCTCCAGTATGCTGCGCGCGCCTGAAGTCTGCACGAGCAGTGTCAGCAGCCTGCCGTAAGCGGGTGCTACGGATACTTCGGGCATCCCATTTTCCCTAATGGCTTGCAGTACCTGCTTGAGCTCGTCATCTTCGGGATATAATTGATTAACATAATCGTCAGGGGTCGTCAGCAAGTGATGCCGCCTCCTTTGTTTCAGGCTTTAAGCCTTAAAATGATCCGTTAAACCTAACGAGGTCTATCATAAGACAATTGTCTTGGCGAATGCAATCGCCTATACTATAAAGATTGAACCGGCGGCGTGAAGCGCCGTACACATGTTAAATGGAGTTGACACCGTTAATGCCTCGATTACAATTGATCGCAACCGCCCCTATGGGCCTTGAAGCTATTGTCGCCCGGGAACTGAAGGAGCTCGGATATACCGATATGGAAGTAGAGAACGGAAGAGTGACCTTCTCCGGCGACCTGATCGATATTTGCCGCTGCAATCTGTGGCTTCGGACATCCGACCGCATTTTGGTGAAAATGGGCGAGTTCAAAGCGATGACCTTTGACGAGCTCTTTGAGGGAACCAAAGCGCTCCCTTGGGAGCAGTGGATTCCCGCGCGCGGGGAATTCCCGGTCGAAGGACGCTCCCATAAATCCCAGCTGAGCAGCGTTCCCGCCTGCCAAGGGATCGTCAAGAAGGCGATCGTGGAGAAGCTAAAGCTGTCGCATCGTACCGAGTGGTTTCCCGAAGACGGTCCCCGGTACGTCATCGAAGTGTCGCTGCTGAAAGACCGCGCTTTATTAACGCTCGATACGACGGGACCGGCTCTGCATAAACGCGGATACCGCAAGCTCGTGACCGAGGCGCCCCTGAAGGAAACGATGGCGTCCGCCCTCCTGCAGATCAGCCGCTGGGGTCCCCACCGTCCGCTGTATGATCCGTGCTGCGGCTCCGGTACCATATTGATTGAAGCCGCTATGCAAGCTTGGAATATCGCGCCGGGTCTGCGCCGCTCGTTCCCTTCCGAGCACTGGGGTATCATCGGGGATAAGCTGTGGGAGGAGGCGCGAGAAGAAGCGTTCGATGCCGTAACCGACGACATCCCGCTTCACATCGCGGGAAGCGATATCGATCCGAAGGCGATCGAAGTGGCCAAGGCGGCAGCCAAAAGCGCCGGACTTGCCGGCGAGATCGACTTTAAGATTCTCCCTGCCGCCAAAGCGCTGCCTGAAGGAGAATTCGGCTGCATCATCACGAACCCTCCGTATGGCGAGCGCTTGAGCGATAAGCCGGAGGTAGAGCGGCTGATCCGCCAATTGGGCACGATGACCGGGGCGCTGCCGACATGGTCCTTCTTCGCGCTCAGCCCGACCAAGCAGTTCGAGCATTATTTCGGCCGCAAGGCGGACAAGCGGCGCAAGCTGTATAACGGCCGGATCGAATGCCAGTACTATCAGTACTTAGGCCCGTTACCTCCGCGTAAACCTGCGCCTGAACAATCGTAAAGCTGGAGCAAGGCTTTATATCACGCCTATCACGCCAGAGCCGCCTGCAGGGCGGCTTTTTGCTCTTTCGAGAGCTTGCATCCTCTTGGGGGACATATGAGTTTGCGCCTCATTTATGTTATAAATGTAATCATCGATAACACCGGCTCGAATCGGGGAACTCCCGATGCTAGAAGGAGGGAATCTAACATTGCTATCATTTCACGCCAGGCGTGGCCTGCGAAGTCGGGTCGCCCGTATTTTACACTACAGATTCACGGCATTTTGGATCTTTCTCATACTCATGATGTACAAGCTGGTTCTGTTCGACGACAGGCTCCGGCTGACCCAGATCAAGCTCGATCAGGCGGACTATGTCATTGCGGTCGGCTCGCTGCTTCTCGTCTCGTTCTGGACCCTGTGGCTTCCCCCTAAGGCAAGGCTCGTCTCCTTGACGCTGTTAAACATGCTGTGGACCGGCATCCTCTATGCAGACCTCGTATACTACCGCTATTTCGACGATTTCATAACGGTGCCGGTGCTGCTTCAAGCCGGTCAGGTCAGCTCGCTGGGCGACAGCATCCGGTCCCTGACAGACGCGGGAGATCTGTTCTTTGTTATCGATTGGCTGGTCATGATCCCGTTCACTGTCATCATGCTGCTGCGTAAAAAAGGATCCGGGGCGGCACGCGGACTATCGTTTGCAGGGGAGCTTCGGCAGGAGCGAAGAAGAAGGCTTATCCTTCGTCTCGTATCCGGGTCACTCGCTCTGATCCTGGGTCTTGGCATGACCTTGGTTCCCATTAAACGGGCGTCGGATACGTGGGCGGTCGGCCTGTTCGAAGGCAACTGGTGGAATATTACGCTGTATAACGTTACCGGATTGATCGGCTTTCATGGCTATGATCTGTATCGCTACAGCCGGGATCATGTCATCAGCCAGCCGAAGCTCGCCGGGACGGAGATCGAGCGGATTCGGGAATGGTTTGAGGCCAGGAGGTCCACCCAGCCGAATGCAGGCGGGTTGTTCGGGAAGTATAAAGACAGCAATGTCATCATGGTTCAAAAGGAGGCCTTGATGAACTTCGTGATCGGACAATCCGTGAACGGTCAGGAAATTACGCCGAATCTCAATAAACTGATGAAGGAGAGTTTATATTTCAGCAATTTTTATCATCAGACCGGACAGGGACGGACCTCCGACGCCGACTTCGTCACGCACAGCTCGCTGCTGCCGCTGCCGACGGGCTCCGTATTTACCCGCTACGCGGACCGTGATTTCGATACCCTTCCGGAAATATTGAAGGACCAGGGCTATTCCGCCAACGTCTTTCACTCCTATGATGCAAGCTTCTGGAACCGGACGACGATGTACCGCGAGATGAAATACGACCATTTTTACAGCAAGAAAGATTTCGTGATGAACGATGTGCTGGGCTGGTCCCTGAGCGATAAAGCCTTATTCGACCAGTCGCTCGATTATATGAAGAATATCAAGCAGCCGTTCTATTCGTTTCTTATCACCCTGTCAAGCCATCATCCGTATCATCTCCCCGAAGCGGAACGCAA
The DNA here is from genome assembly GCF_017873605.1 of Paenibacillus lactis. GTDB lineage: Bacteria > Bacillota > Bacilli > Paenibacillales > Paenibacillaceae > Paenibacillus_AQ > Paenibacillus_AQ lactis. Next base: position 226,764 of record NZ_JAGGKI010000008.1, on the reverse strand, counting down.
GCTGGACATCGGCGGACTCGAGGGATCGATGCTGGGGGATTATCTTCAGTCGGTTCATTACGTTGACGCTGCGTTCGGCGAGCTCGTCGAGCAGATGAAGGAGCAGGGGCTGTGGGATAACACCATCCTGTTAATCTATGGGGACCATGACAACTCCATTAAGGAAAAAGAGGACTACGAGAAATTTTTGGGACGCGAGCTAAGTCCGCTCGATATGGAGCAGATCATGAATCAAGTACCGCTCCTCATTCATTTGCCGGACGGCGGCAGTGCGGGCGTGTATCCGGAACCCTCCGGCATGATGAATGTGGCGCCTTCGATTCTCCACCTGCTTGGGATAGCGGCAGACCCTTATTGGATCGGCGGGCATCTATTCGGAGACGAAGAGCGGCTGATTCCGCTGCGTACCGGGGCATTTTCCGACGGGAAGGTGTTCTATCTGCCATCCGAGGCCGCCGGACTTCAGGGCGGCACCTGCTATGATCTGGCTAGCCGTCAGCCGACCGATATTCAGGCCTGCAGCCAGGGATATGAGGAAACGCAGGAAATGCTGCAGGTGTCGGATCAGGTGATCATGTATGATTTGCTCCGTCAATTTAAAGCTTCGAGTTCTTCTGCAATCTCAAAACCTTGATCAATAGCTCCTGTTCGTCCATTTGGGCAGCCAAGTGGATACAGGGGCTTTATTTTGTGGAAAATGACCTGGATGTCGGCCGATCGGGTACGCATCGCTAAACGGGCCGGATGATTGGGCCGCACACTACAAAAAAGCCCGCTATAGAGCTTTAATGCTCGAATAGCGGGCTTGCACAGGATTCATACCTATTTCTTGCTTGAACGAAGCTTGGACAGACGTTCCTTCTCCTCGCCTAACAGCTCTTCCGCCAATTCTACGGCGTTCGGACTTCCCTGCTCCATCACCTGAGAAACCGCCCGCTCCGTGTGGGAGAGGGAATTCTCAGCCTGCCGGATCAGCTGCTCCGTAGGATGCGACATTGCCGAGGATACGGCACGGTGCAGCTTTTCTACGGAATCCAGAGCGCTATTGCTGGGATTGTTGGAATGAAGACTGGAATCGTGGCTGTTCATGTTGGTTGCTCCCTTCTGAAGTTCAGGTTCCTGTTGCCTTCTTAGCATGGATGGACAAGGCAGGAACTATACCCTTCATAAGGGAATTATCAGGGTGAAGCCGTCAAATTATGCTCGCCTGGAATCTACTTGATGAACGGCTGCGCCTTGGCGAGCACTTCATCCTCCGTCGGCGCGCTGACATATCGGCCGTTGATATAAATGAATGCACGTTTGCCGCACGGTCCGCAGTAAGATTTGCATCCAATTTTGATCTCGGCGTCAGGCGCCATTTTCTTGATTTTCGGGATAAGGGTCTTCAGTCTCGTATGCTTGCATTTCTCGCAGACTCTTATATCATTTGCCATGTTTCATACCTTCTTTACTGCAGCAACCTAGTGGTCGCCGTGATTGCCTTTGGACGGATTCGTGATTTCGAAGCCTTCCTGTGGAAAGTAGAGATAATCAATCTTGACGCCATCAAGGAACGGCTGCCCCTTTTCCAGAATCACATCAATCTCTTTATCGGTCGCAACCACTTCGTCGTTCTCCTTCGGCGTATCGAAATCAAGCCCGTAGTGGGCATGATCGCCGTGCGCATGGGTCACGATAACCCGAAGCAGCTTTCCTGCATTCTCTTCCTTCGCCATTTCACGCTTTATAACCTTGGCCGCATTGCGGGTGATTTTACATTTCACTATTCGTTCATCTCCTCTAAGATGATGCATTCAATAGTTTATTGTAGACCATAGTGAGGAATATGCGCAAGAGCAGGGTAATGAGGCAATTCCCTCCCGTACGGTAGGACCAGGCCATTTCCTCTGGATATGCAAAGCTTAAGCAGCCTTATTTCACCGTTCGCCGCTGCTTGTCCTGCAGCAATTGGGGATACTTTCGTTCGACGCGCGAAACGAACCAGTTCATCAGCAGCATCGTAAAGCCGATATCGTCGATCGGCAGCAGAGGCATCAGATCCGGGAGCACCCAGTAGAGTATGACCGGAACCAGAAACAAGAGCTTGTCCGGCAGTGAAACCTCGGAGGAGGCGATATAACCGAAAATACGCTGAAATACATGCGACCAGCGCCGCAGCGACCATAATCTTCTCCATTTCATGATGCTATCCCTCCATTCGAGCCGCAGTTATGATTATCATTACCCAATCTTCAAATTACAGCCTTCCGGTCTATAAGACGGTTTATTCTATACAATGTTCCTCAGCCTTCCGTTTGGCCGGGTCTTAAGCCATAAGCCGTGGCGAAAAATAACAAGACCGCTGCAGGAGATTCCATGCAGCGGCTGCTCCTAAAGGATATACGAGCTCGGCATCGCTTCCGTTTCAAATCCCAACGTTATTTCAGTGACATGAACGCGGCGGCAATGGAGCCTGCCTCAACGCATAAATCTTCAAAATCCTCCAGCGGGAGCGGATTTACGCCAAAACCGATCTCAACGGTAAAGCCGGGTCTCCGGTAATGCTGAATGAACCAATCTTTATACCCGGCATCGCTGCCCTGCAGCTTGACCGGGCGGTAGCCCGCTGCCTTGCCCAAAATCCTTGCCCAGTCTTCGGTCTCAGGCGGCTCATAATCCCTGTAATTCCAATAGATCTCCTTCCCCTGGCTGTGCAGGGAAACCGCCCTTACAGGGGATATGTCCAGGGTATGCTCGTATAAGGCTCTAGCCTCCGGCTCACACAGCGGAGCGGTCCCGGCATAATCCTGCGGGCATGGCCCCGTTTTCCCTCTGCGCTCCACCTCTTCTTCCCAGTGCGCGGGAAACTGATCGCCGAGGTCGACTCCGCGGATGTTGGCCTTCCAGCGGCGAAAATCCTCACGTCCATAATTCCAATCAAGCAGCCGGTCGTAATAAGGATGGTCCGGGGTTACCCCCTCCTGCACCAGCTCCACGCCGTCCGGATTCGCCATGGGCACGATCCATAGCGTATATTCCGTATACCATGCTTCCGGGTCCCCTCCATAAATGCGCGTGCTTCCGGACAGCGCCTTGGCGTAATCCTCTGCAAACCGCAACAGGCACGGGGCGGTAATCCATTCATTGGCATGCAGGGCCGCATTCATATGAAGCGCCTTCGGGCCGACGCCGATGGAAGCGGCATGGATCGGTTTGCCGAGAACGCTTGTGCCGATCACCGTCCACTTTAGGGCCGGGTACCTTATGCGCATTTCTTGAATATCGCGCTCAAGCTCATTCGGGCCGTACTCGCCCGCCAGCCTGATCAGATGCCCGGATGACGGAGCCGGCAGAACCATTGTCTTGCCAGGAGGCAGGCTGTGATCCGTTAACCCGGGATTCAGGTCGATCAAAGCGCCTACGGATAACCGGAAGGCAGCGCCGATGCGCTCCAGCGTGTCCCCCTCTTGAATGATGTACCTCCGGCGCAATGAGGAAGGGAGATACAACAATTGCCCCTTTTTCAAATAAGGCTGCTGGGCCGCCCATGGATTCGCCGTTAACAGCTGTTCCAGCGCCAGGCCGTTGCGTGCCGCGACGCGTCTTAAAGTATCGCCTTTCTGAACGACATACTGCTGCATAGTGGATTCCTTTCCGCGGCCAGAGCCGCTTCGATTATCGTCCACTCCATATATATGATTTGCGGTTTGTCCATCATGTGCCTTTGAACCGGCGGATGATACGGACGCTTGATCCGCCGGACTCGTTAACCATACGCGATCCCTATCCCATACACCGTTAGGGGCAGGTCACAAAACGGGCCGGCAGGGATTTCTTCCCTGCCGGCCCGCTCCTTTCGTCCTTTTCGCTCGATGATGATTCGTGAATTATAGCTTCGTAATCTGCCATACCACCGGCGTCCGCTTAATATGATCCCCCAGCCATTCCTTAGCGATGCTCTGGAAGATCACCGGATCTCCGGTGCAAAAAAACTGATGGACCGGACTCTCGTCATTGCTGGCGAGCTGTCCCTTGTCGTACAGAATCGTGCTGACCTCGCGCGCCGTCTCGTCAGCCGAACTGATTAGCTTCACATCCTGCCCCATAACGGTCTGGATGGGATCCATCAGGAATGGATAATGCGTACAGCCAAGGATCAGACAATCAATGGATGAGTCTTTCATTCCATTCAGTGATTCTTCGACAACCTGCAGCGAATCTTTGGATCGGAATAATCCGTGTTCCACCAGCGGAACGAGATCCGGGCAAGCCCGGCTCTCAACCTCCACATAGGGGGACAGCTGCTTCAGAGCCGCCGTATATGCTCCGCTTCCGATCGTCCCGACGGTGCCGATCACACCGACACGGCCGGTTTTCGTTGCACTGATCGCGGCTCGCGCGCCCGGATGAATGACACCGATGACAGGCACCGGCACCTTGGATGAAATATAATCGAGCGCCGCCGCCGTAGCCGTATTGCAGGCGATGACAATCATTTTGGGATCATATTGGATTAGATAATCTACAATCTGTTCCGTAAATAAACGGACTTCTTCCGGTGTACGGGGTCCGTAGGGTGCGCGGGCAGTATCTCCGAAATAAATAATCTTCTCTCTCGGGAGCTGTCTCATCACTTCCTTAGCGACGGTCAGCCCACCCACACCTGAGTCTAGTATTGCGATTGCTTGCTGCACGAACCCACCGCTTCCTTCTCATCATATTCATGGTTTACGTGATACCATATGTCATTTCGGTTCGAAATGTACCTAAATCTTACCCCAATTCCCCCCTATCTTCAACAAGGTGCGCCAGGATTAGACAAGCGCTGGAAGACCACAGATGAACTATGGATGACACTCGCGGAAAGCCTCCTAAATCCCCTTGACGCCAATTCGCCGATCTGAAAGCTACGCTTACTAGCTTGCTCGGATTTTCAACGTTAACGCTGACCAAATTCCTTCTTCCTGCTGCGAAATGCGCATAGTAAAAGCCGGGCCCGCATCTATAGCAGTCCCGGCTTTCGCCTATGTTCGATATGGTGGCCGCGAACCTCGCAGCGATTATGCTTGCGGATCTTTGGACTCCGGAATGAAGCTGATAAACTGCTCTTCCTCCTCAGCCTCATCATCGCTGAAAGACGACACTTGAACGATGTCTTCCTCCTCCAGCCAGGATTCTTTCCGGCCGCGCCATGCCTGAATGTCAGAGATCACGTTTTCAGCGCGATCGGTCATAATGCCGACCAGATTCAAGCCCTGCTCCCCAACCTTCTCGGCTGCCTCCTGCACCTTGCTCCCGATGCCGCGGGCGCCTTCGGCAATATCGCCCCGAAGCTCTTTTCCGGATTTCGGTGCGAGAAGAAGCGCCGTCACGGAGCCTGCAACGCTGCCGATCAATACGCCCCACAGGAGTCCTTTGCTCTTATCGTTCATACAATCCCATCCCTTCTATTTGGCCTGCCCCTCGCCGGATTTGGCGGAAGAGTATCTGCTCCATGAGTGCCATAAGGTCATGCCGGCATCAATCCATCGAAACATCTCCCCGATATGCCTTTCATTATCGAGGCGCGCCCGTTCCAGATGCTCAATCGCCGTTATCGAAGCCTTCTTCCCTACGGCATGAACGGCATCCGCCGTCTTGGCAATGGCCGAAGCTGCATCGTTCAGCGAAGCAGTTAAGGCTTCGCCCGCTGCCAGCTGCCGCTGTACCATCTCCATCGATACGGAGGCCTGCTTCAACACTTGCGAGGCTTCCTGCGCCAGCTGCGAGCTATCCTGCTCCAGCTTGGCAAGAACGGCTTCCGTATGCTGCAGCAGCTTGCGAAGGGACAGCATCATCACGATCGCTGCGCCGGCAACGATCATAATTCCAACAGCAGCCGCAAGCGCGCTCCACTCCGTCATAGGGAACTCCTCCTTTCATCCGACCGGGCGAATGCCTAGTCGCTTGATGCATTATAAGCAGGATGGGCTTGTATTGACACAGCTTTTTACATTTTTCTCGGGAGGTTATGAAGAGGACCTGTCTAACACGAAAAAGGCCCGGGATATCCCGGACCGGATGTTTTACAAATGCGTCGCCAAGCCGTGCTGCACGGTTAGAATCCTTTTCCTCGCTTAAAGCTCATTCTTCAAATACTCGCGAACATGCGCCGCGAACCGCTCCAAAGCATCCGGCAGCTTCGCCGTTAACGGATGCAGCGAATGCCTGTCCCAATCGTAATATTCCTGAACCAGCGGCTTGCGGAGCCTAACCAGCTCCAGCAGCACGGCGTGCACGTCTTGAGGAAAGACCTTCTCCTCGTGGACGATATCCATAATATCCTCGTAGCTGCTTGCATCCCGCATAATAAAGCCGTCGATCAGATAGCTTCCGACATCGGTCACGACCTCGATCGCCAGATGAAGGGCCCGTTCCTGCATCATTCCCAGCACAAGTCCGCCGTCCCATGACTGCGCTGCTTTCCTGAGTCCCTCCGCAATCTCGGGAATAGCCTCAAGCCGCCGTTCAATTTGTTCCTGATTTACATAATACACGGTCAATCTCCTCCAGAGCTGTTAAATGATTATCAAACAACGGGCTACACTTCAAAGTCAACGCTGAGCGTATGATCCTTGACGGTATTAATGTAGCGGATCACTTCCTGATGGACCGGATGAACCGCGTAAGCCTGCAGATCCTCAAGCGAATCGACTTCAACGATGAGAGCCAGATCGTACGAGCGCTCCGAACGGATGACATCGGCACCGGCCTCGATCGATCTCAGCATCGGTATTTTCCCTTCCATATCACGCAGCACTTGTACCGTCCGTTCAATATTTTCGGCTGTTGGCTCCTTTAATTTAAAAAACACAATATGTTTAATCACGATTGGTTCCTCCATCTCTTCGCTATGTAAAATTCCCACTTCTATCATACCCCGTTCGTGCGGAAAAGGAAATCGCTCTCATGCAGTGGTTCGAAGCCGCAGCCTGGCCTCACCGGCCGACATTGGGCAATCCATACGCCTGCCGCCCCCGCCTGAGCCAGTCCCCGCCAAAGCCACTGTCGGCTATATGCCCTCGTTGTAGGCATAGTCAACCCACCGTTTTGACGCTGTTGAACCACATGGAATGATCCTAATATAAATGGATTTCTCCGGCCGTAACAGGTTAATAAAATCCACGATGAGATGAGTATTATCCATTCTTTCCTTTCTACGATAGCGCTATCATAAGAGAACATGAACCGAAAAGGAGGATTGTACTTCATGGATAGAAATGAATATTTGCAAGTGATCGACGGGACGATTGCGAGAGGGCGATTCAAAGACGATTGGGGATCTCTTGGAGCATTTCGTGTTCCCGAATGGTACAGAGATGCCAAATTCGGTATCTTCATCCACTGGGGTGTATACTCCGTACCCGCTTTTAAAAACGAGTGGTATCCACGCAATATGTACATTCAAAATTCAGAGGAATATGAGCATCATATTGCTACTTACGGAGAACACAAACAGTTCGGGTACAAGGATTTCATTCCGATGTTCAAGGCTGAGCGGTTTGACGCGGAAGAATGGGCCGATTTATTCAGACGCAGCGGGGCCAGATATGTAATGCCCGTTGCCGAACATCATGATGGTTTCCAAATGTACAAAAGCGGACTCTCCCGGTTTAACGCCTATGAGATGGGGCCAGGCCGGGATCTTCTCGCTGAAATGAAAACCGCTTTCGAACGCCAGGGACTGGAGCTGTGCGTCTCTTCTCACCGTGCGGAGCATTGGTTCTTCTTGTCTCACGGCAAGGATTTCGATTCGGATATCCGGGAACCGCTTGCACGTGGCGACTTCTATTGGCCTTCAATGCCGGAGCCGGATCATCAAGATCTGGCAGGCTCGCCTCCGAGTCATGAATTTTTGGAGGACTGGCTGCTCCGGTGCTGCGAGCTGGTCGACCGTTTCCGCCCTAAAGTTTTTTATTTCGACTGGTGGATTCAGACCAGCGCTTTTAAACCGTACCTGAAGAAATTCGCAGCCTATTATTATAATAAGGGCGACGAATGGGGATACCCGGTTGCCATCAATTACAAGCACGACGCTTATATGTTTGGCACGGCCGTCCCTGATGTAGAGAGAGGCCAATTTGCGGAACTGAAGCCGTACTTTTGGCAAACCGATACAGCCGTTGCGAGGAACTCCTGGTGCTATACGCCCGATAATGAATACAAATCGCCAGTCGAAATCATTCAGAATCTGGTTGATATCGTGAGCAAAAACGGCAGTTTGTTGCTCAATATTGGGCCCAAAGCAGATGGAACGATCCCCGCCGAGGACCGAGATATTCTCATTGCCATCGGAGATTGGCTGCAGGTCAACGGAGAAGCGATATACGGGACAACGTTTTGGAAAACATTCGGTGAAGGGCCGACGGAAATTAAAGAAGGTCAATTCACGGACGGAACGGCCACAGACTTCACAAGCGAAGATATCCGTTTCACAATGAAAGGATGTTATCTGTATGCAACGGTTTTGGCTTATCCTGAGGATGGCATCGTCCGCATCCGCTCGCTGAAAGAGCGTTCCCCCCACTATCATGGCATCATCCGGGATATTCGTGTGCTCGGGTTCGATGAGAAGCCGACATGGGACCGAAACGATGAAGCCTTATCGATACAAACCGTAACCGTCAAAAGTTCGGTACCGGTCGTTTTTCAAATCGAAATCGAATAATATGGGCGAACGGACAAACCTTCCCCGCCTTCTTGTCAAAACTGCTAGACAAGAGGCGAGGAACTCTTTTTTTCTTCCATCAATCTGAAAAGCCATGTCATATTGGGGGGCATATCAGTATCGGCTTAAATCGTCGTGCTGTTCGTCTCTTTGTATACAAAGTAATCAAAATCAGCGTGTTTCCGGGTCCCGCCAAGATCCTGCACACAAAGACCGATGTAGGTTCCCGTAAACCGGATATATTCAGGAGATTCATCGGACAGATGCGTGATATCGAACCATCCGCCTGCGGGATACCAGGACGGATCATCCTGTAACGCATAGTAGAAGCAGGCACGGTCATGATCAACCACAACCTTTAACCGGATTCCGTTCACCGATTTCAGCGGAATATCCTCCAGCAGCTCATCGTAAACCCCGTATCTGGACTGAATGATTCCCAGGCACTGTCCTTTTTCTTCATGATAAGTTACCCGTAAATAAAGATAGTCTTTCGTGTCGTAATACAGAATCAGCCCTGCCATTTGCTGCGGATGGTCCGGTGCAAACTCCAGACAAGTTTCGGCTTCACACGCAAAAGCCTGCAGTCTTCGGGCGACCATGCTCTGCCTGTGCGTCGAGCTCATCGACTCCATGCCGCGCAGGCGCAAGTAACCGGGACGTTCCGTAAGGCTCAGCCACGTCGGATCCGGCGGAATACGAAGCGTATTCCAATCGCTCCGGAGCATGGGTTGATCAAAGTGGTCCATCTCCGGTGCCGGTTCAAAAGGATGCGGCTTGATTTTTGGTGCAGGCACCTGAACCTCGGGATATCGGTCACCGCTCGCAAGCCGCAGCCAGCCGTCCTCGCTCCACGTGCACTGCTGCAAAGCCGTCTCACGGCCAAGTGTGCAAAACTGTCCATTGACAGGCCGGCCGACCAGATGGGCCATGTACCATTCGCCGGTGTGCGTCTCGACGAGGCTGCCGTGACCGGCCTTCTGCAGCTTTAAATCCGGCCTGCCGTATGAAGTAAGGATCGGGTTGGCAGGATCGACCTCATAGGGCCCTTGTAACGTACGGGATCGCGCTACCGTCACCGCATGTTCATAACCGGTTCCCCCTTCAGCCGTGAGCAGATAATAATACCCCTTATATTTGTACAGATGCGGTGCTTCCGTCAGCCCTAATTCCGTGCCCTTGAATATGTTAACGGCGGGCCCGGTCAGTTTGTGTTCCTGAACGGAAAATTCCTGGAGCACGATGCCCGAGAACCGGTTCTTTCCTTTACGGTGATCCCAAATCATATTGACCAGCCACTTGCGTCCGTCCTCATCATGAAATAAGGAAGGATCGAACCCGCTGCTGTTCAAATACACCGGCTCAGACCACGGGCCTTCGATATTCGTCGCCGTCACAAGGTAATTATGGGTATCTTTAAAAGCGCCGACCCGGCTTTTGACATCTGTGTAAATCAGGTAAAACACGCCGTTGTCATAGCTGAGGCAGGGAGCCCATACACCTCCGGAATCGATGTTGCCTTCCATATGCAGCTGCGATGTCCGGGTCAGCGGAGATTGTATCGGCTTCCAATGAACCAGGTCCCGGGAATGGTGAATCCGTACGCCCGGGAACCATTCGAAGGTGGATGTGGCGATATAATAATCTTCCCCTGCCCGGCATATGGACGGATCGGGATGAAAACCGCGAAGAATGGGGTTCGTGATCATATTCATTTAAGCAACCTCCGGCATGAAAATGATGATTGTACAAAAAGTGATTGTTTCAGTGCCAGCCCAGTACTTTTTTGCCGGCTTCCAGAGCGGTTATGATCCGTTCCACGTCGTACACATTTCCTCTCCATGTCCCTCCGCTGACGGACTGCAGCGCAGCCCACAGCCTGGTGTCATCCGGCAGAGCTTCATCCGGCCGCATATCGGGATGGAAAGGCCTCTGTGCCAGGATGAGAGCGCCTTCCTCCGGCGAAACCTCGACTTCCCCTTCACCGACAAAATTTATGCTGCCTTCCAGCGTGTTGCGATCCACGACGATATCAATCAAGTCACCGTTCCGAAGCTTGCCGATTGGCCCGCCTGCCAGCGCTTCGGGGCCAACATGGCCAATGCATGCCCCGGTGGAAACACCGGAAAACCGGGCATCGGTAATGAGCGACACGTATTTGCCGAAAGACAGATGCTTCAGCGCAGACGTAAGCTGGTAAGTCTCCTCCATCCCGGTCCCTGACGGACCCCGCCCGAGAAGTACGACGACGTCGCCTGCCAGAACTCCGCCGGACTTAATCGCACGGATCGCTTCGCGTTCGGTTGTAAATACTTTGGCTCTGCCTCTGTGACGATACACGCCATGGTCATCCAGTACCGAAGGGTCGATCGATGTGGATTTGATCACAGAGCCTTCCGGAGCGATATTCCCGGTCGGAAACGTTACGGTAGAGGTAATGCCAAGACGCCGCGAATACTCCGCGCTCATAATGACACTATCCGGATCAACCCCGTCCTTCTCTTTCAGCTGCTTCCGCAGCAGATGACGGCGTTCCGACGATTCCCACCAGTCGAGCACCTCGCCCAGCGTCGTACCTGTTACGGTAAGCACGGACTCATCCAGTATGCCAAGCTGCCTGAGGTGAAGCATCACTTCAGGCACTCCTCCGGCCTGAAACACCCGAATGGTCGGGTGGAAGATCGGGCCGTTCGGCAGGGCGCTGACCAGTCTCGGCACATGCTTGTTGACCTGAATCCAGTCCTGCACCGCAGGCACGGTTAAACCGGCTGCATGGGCAATGGCGGGAATGTGGAGCAGCAGATTGGTAGAGCCGCCGAATGCGGCATGAACGGCCATCGCATTGCGAATCGCCGCATCGGTGACAATGTCCGCCATTCTCAGCCCTTTGGACTCCATGACCATGAGTGCGCGTGAGGATTGCCGAGCCATTTCGATCCAGATCGGCTGCCCGGATGGTGCAAGCGCGGCATGCGGCACCGTCATGCCCATCGCCTCGGCGACGACCTGGGCCGTTGCCGCCGTGCCTAGAAACTGGCAGCCTCCTCCCGGTGTAGCGCATGCCCGGCAGCCGAGCTCCGCCGCCGCTTCCAGGGAGAGCTCGCCGCTGACGTACCGTGCGCCGATCGTCTGAATTTTGCCGGCGTCCTCTCCATCGACAGGCGGAAGGGTGACGCCCCCGGGAACGATCACACCCGGCAGCTGTGGCATGCCCGCAAGCGCAAGCATCATCGCCGGCAGACCTTTGTCGCAAGTGGCGACGCCGATCACCCCTTTGCGCGTCGGCAAGGAGCGAATCAGTCTGCGGAACACCATGGCAGCATCGTTCCGGTATGGAAGGGAATCAAACATGCCTGTCGTTCCCTGGGATCGGCCGTCACAAGGGTCGCTGACATACCCGGCAAACGGAATTCCACCGCGGCCCGATATCTCTTCCGCCGCGGCCTTCATGAGCAGGCCGACCTCCCAGTGGCCCGTATGGTAACCGAGGGCGGCAGGACTGCCGTCCTCGTTGCGAATTCCGCCCTGCGTGCTCAGGATCAGAAACTGTTTTCCGTTCAACTCCCCGGGCTTCCAGCCCATCCCGACATTCTGGGACATGCCGAACAAGTCGCCGCTCGGAGCGTTCCGCAGCAAGTCATCCGTTAAAGGCAGCCGTCCCGCCGCCCCGGGAGCATACGCCATAATATCGAAACAGCTTGAGTCTTTCTCCCCCATTATCGACATAATCTGTTCGTGCATGGCACCCTCCCGCCGCCTAAGACTTAACGAAAACCGTTTTGATGGATGTGAAAAACTCGATGGCCGCTTGCCCCTGTTCCCTGGAATGCGAGCTCGACATTTTCATTCCGCCGAATGGAGCCTGCAGCTCTACGCCGGCCGTTTCCGCATTGATCCTGACCAATCCGGCATCCATATCCCGGATGAAAAACAGCATTGCGCCGACATTTTGCGTATAGATGGAGGCACTCAAACCAAAGTCGCTGTCATTGGCCGTCTCTATGGCTTCCTCCAGGGAATCCACAGCGATCAATGCAAGCACAGGGCCGAAGATTTCTTCCCGGGCTATGGACATGTGCGGTTCGACCCCCTCAAATACGGTTGGCTGGACATAAAACCCTTCTTCAAGCCCTGGACCGTCCGCTCTTTTTCCGCCGGTCAGCAGCACGGCGCCTTCATCCTGCCCTTTCTGAATATAGTTCAGCACCGTTTCGAGCTGTCCTTCGTTCGCGCACGGTCCCATCCAGCTTTCGGAAGACATGCCGTCCCCCAACCGGATCTCCCGGATTTGCGACAGGAGCTTTTCTTTAAAGGCTTCATATACTTTCCGCTCCACAATGACCCGGCTGGTGGCGGTGCATTTTTGGCCTGTGGATTTCAAGCCGCCGCTGATGGTGGCCTCGACTGCCAAGTCCAGGTCCGCATCTGCCGCGATAATGATCGGATTTTTGCCGCCCATTTCAAGCTGATACTTGGCTCCCCGCCCCAAAGCGGCGGCGCCGACCCGTTTTCCGACTTCGTTGGAACCTGTGAACGTTATCCCGTTGACATCCGGATGCTCGGCAAGCGCAGATCCGATCACCGAACCTCTGCCGCATACAAGATTGAGAACGCCTGCCGGAATTCCCGCCTCCTCAAAGCATTCCATGATTTTGGCTGCCGTGACCGCCGTTTCCTGCGCCGGCTTTAACACAACGGTATTGCCGTATATCAAAGCCGGGGCCGTCTTCCAAATCGGAATCGCTACGGGAAAATTCCATGGGGCAATGACGCCCACGACGCCAAGCGGTACACGGGTCGTAAACATCAGCGCTTCGCTGTCCGTCGAAGGAATGACATCGCCTATTTTTCGCATCCCTTCGCCGGCGTAATACCTTAGGATCGCGACGCCGCGCATCGTCTCTCCCTTAGCTTCTGCAAGCGTTTTGCCCATTTCCCTCGTCAACGCCTCGGCGACCTCATCGGCCCGGCGTTCCAACACATTAGCTGCCTTGTAGAGAACATTGCCGCGTTCCGCGCCGGTTAATCGCCGCCAGGCTCGGCCTGCTGCTTTGGCCGCTGCGACAGCACGGTTCAGATCCTCTATACCGGAAACCGGTACATAACCGACTACCTCTTTCCGGTTTGCCGGATTGATGCTGGGTTCGGTTTCTCCGGACGCAGCCTTCACCCATTCTCCGTTGATATAGTTCCTGTATACTTGCTCTCTTTGAAATGCCGTCATGGGAATACGCCCTCCTTATTAAAAACTAATTTGATAAAACAGGGTTCACCAGCGTACCGATACTGCTGATCGAAATTTCAATCCGGTCTCCGGGCTCAAGCGTAAAATCATTAGGCGGCACAATGCTTGTGCCTGTCAAAAGCACCGTACCATCGAATAAATCGTTGTCCTTTGCCAAGAACGAGACCAGTTCATCCAGCTTTCGGTTTAATTCACTTGTACTTGTTTGGCTCTTCACGACCATGCGCCCCTCGCGGTAAATCTCGCAGACGATGCTGAATGCATATGGATTCTGCACCGTTTCCGCAAGCCGGATGGCCGGTCCGATGGAGCAGGAATTGCGCCATATTTTTGCTTGCGGCAAATACAGCGGGTTCTCCCCTTCAATATCGCGGCAGCTCATGTCATTACCCACGATGTATCCCACTATACTTCCATCAGCGGCAAGGACTAGTCCCAACTCAGGCTCTGGAATCTGCCATGTGGAATCGCTGCGCAGCGTGACGGCCTCGTTCGGTCCGATGGTGCGGGCGGCCGTGGATTTGAAAAAGATTTCCGGCCGCTCAGCGTCATAGACTTTATCGTAAAATGTCTCCGCATCCAGTCTTCCATCCGTAGCTTCATAATTTCGTGCTTCGCGGCTTCGTTGATACGTAACACCCGCCGCCCATACTTCCGGCGCGTCCAGTGGCGTGACAAGATGCAGAGAAGTCCAATCACCAGCCAGCTCACTTGTCGGACTAAAAGCGCTTTCAACCAATTGAACAGGAGAGATCCCGCGCTCCCTGGCTTGATGGATCAAAGTCATAAAATCCGGCTGCGGCAGACGATAGGCTGTTTCATCATCCGTAACGGCTGCCAGCCGCTTCCGTTGTCCGTCCAGAAATCGAATAATTCTCATTCAGGCTTGCCCCCATTTCTTCCCCATCGGGTTGATATTACTACCATAGCACCACCGATCGCCCATGACGATGCGCTAATCTCTACGACGATTTACCCTTTTCACGCATAATTTTTCTGTTAAGATGAGTCTAACCGTTACGGGAATACAGGACATACCGAGGAGGTTTGCTGTGACCAAGCTTTCCGAAGCCGCGTATTTAGGTCGTCTGCCCGATGTTCGCATGTCTTTTCAATTATTGGGGCTGCATGCAAGAAAAGTGGATTCCCGCTGGACTTATCCGTCCCACGAGCATTCCATGTACGAAATTCATTGGATGATGGACGGCGAGATGAATATGGTGGTCAATGGACAGCTGTACAAGCAGTCCGTTGGAGACTTGTTGTTCATTCGCCCCGGCATGACACATTCCTGCACGTGTGCCGGTCCGCAGGGTTTCACTTACTTCTCCGTTCATTTCAGCGTTCACGATACATCCTTTTGCAGAGAACTCAACCGCTGCAAGGACATTTATTATCCGGCAGATTCGGCTTTAGCCCAGGGACTGTCTTCTTCTCTGTCTACGCTGTACAATCTGGCCACAGAGCACTTATCCAGCCCGCTGCCGGCCTCCAAACAGATGAGGGTCCATGCCGCCGTATTCGAACTGCTCGGCTCCCTGGTCGGACAGCTGTCTCAGACCACATCCGTCACCTTATCCAGAAAAGAATCCATCGCGCGTCAGATCGCCGAGCAAATCGAGGACTCCGTAAGATATATTCATCTTCACGGTGAAATTCAGGAGACCGAGCGAACCTGGATCCAAGGCATCGCCAAGTCGCTGAACCTTAGTCCGTCGCAGGTTAATCGGATTTTTCGGCAGGTATACGGCAGAGCACCGCGCAAGTTTCTATCCGAAACCCTCCTGAATGAGGCCCAGCGGCTGTTGAAGCAAACAGACCTAAGCATTGACCATATTGCGATGATGCTGGGGTATAAGACCAATGCGCATTTCAGCCGCCAATTCAAGCGGTGGACCGGCATCGCACCAAGCGAGTTCCGCATCCATTCCCAGCAGCCATCGGCAGCCGGCCCGGATCATCCGGATTATTGAACCAAATTGCGAATAGAACCGGCCGGCGGCAGTTTTTTTTGTTAGGCATAGACAAGTCTAATGAAACATTTAAGCTTTGTAGCCAACTGTACACCCTACGAGATACAGATCATTTGATATTCGTTGAGTCGACGAGACATCATCACTTTAACGTTGCCGGATTCATACTCCAGCGGCGTGTTTCTGGGTACGGCAAGCACTTCTTTCACAGGTCTGTCGCAGTACGCGTTGATTATGCAACAACGAAATGGAAACAAATGTTTAGACGTTGGCTATTGAAAAGTTAGTGTCGAATATTGTAGTATTGTGTTAAAAAAAATCGGAGGAATTATGCCTACACCATTGCAGCAAGAAAAACACTCCATTGAGGCGTGGTCCCTGATCAATCGGAAATATTTGGGGAAAGGCGTGCGAGTCAAGCGCTTTCGGAGGCCGACCCGCTGCCAAATTCGCAACCGCGTCCTCCTTGCCATTCTAATGGCCAATGACATCAAACTGTCTCAGCTTGCCGAAGAATTGGGAGTTTCCTCGCGCAGCGTCAGTGCTTGGGTATATGAGGGACGCGTACCCGGAAAGCAAAATCTGGAGAAAGCCTGCAGTTACCTCGGGTATCCCCGTCATATTCTGTTCCGGGAGGAGCTGCTGGAGCAGTCCCCGCTGATCTGCCAGCCTGCACCGTCGCGCTTTATGAAGCGGACGTTGACACGCTCGCCGGTCAGTAACCGGATCCTGACAGGCCTATGCATGGTGCACGATTTGTCGGTAAGCGATGTGAGCCGCTGGATCGGCGTGCATCCCGGCACATTCCGCAAATGGCTGCATCAAGGAACGGTTCCATCGGCAGCATTTCAGGAGAAAGCGGAACAATTTTTCCGCATTCCAAAATCGGTCCTGTTTGCAGACTGCATCCTGAACAAACATTCGTAAAGCAAGAACGAAATGAACTCATAACCTCTTCATCAACTGCTCTGCGCGACCTTACCCGGATTAAGGCTCGCCGGGCTTTTTTTCTTCTTGCCGGCATGTTCTTCGCGTTAACTGGGAATATTGTTCGTTGAGGTGATGGTCTGGCATGAGCTTAAATCAGAAGAACGGTGCTGCGCTGGGTCTGCTGGCAGGAACGACGTTCGGCAGCGGCATCGGTTTTTTGCTGGGATGGCACTCCTACGATCTGGTCGGCAGCGTAGCCGCCGGCGGTATTCTCGGCATTGCAGGAGGCATATGGCTCGGCTGCCGAATCCTGTTTAAGGAGCTGCCCTGAGGGAAGCGCCCGGTTGAAACAACCGCAGGAGCAAAAATATAAAGCAAACAAGCAGACCGGATAAGAGAGCTACCTCTTGCCCGTGCCTGCTTGTTTTACGTTGGTGTGGATTTCTTCCATGCCGCCTGATCTTCTTCTATGTTACAGCCATTCGCCATGACCGTGAAGATCCTGCTGGTCATTCTGAAGCCGCCAGCCAATCAACGGCTCCCGCAAATCTTCCGGTTTCCGGGTCGTATCCGGACCCTCGGATTCTCCCCACGTTTTCCCCCCGTCTTCCGTTCTCGCCGATCCGCTGAACCCCGTGTCCGGCGATACGAAATGAAGAAATCCCCCATTCGGCGTCCTGCCGATCTTGTTCCAGACCTGTCCCCCGTCCGTCGACTGATATAAATCATTGTTCTCCATGACGGCCCATACGTGGTTTGCGTTCAAGGCAAAGATTTGGCGAACCGTCTCCTCGGGATAAGCCTGCACCTCCCAATCGGTTCCGCCGTCATCACTGAAGGCAATCCATCCGTCTCCCCCAATCCATCCGGCTTGGTGATTGATAAGCCACATGGCCGTAACATCCGTGAGATCCACTTCGTCTTTGCTCTTTCCATCCGCTTCGCCACTTGAACCCTGGCCGGCAGGTTCTGATGGGTTCCCCTCGGACTGATCCGTCTTCGAGGATTTCCCGCCGGATGCCGATCCGTCCGAATCGCTCCGCTTCCCGTCATGGTTCTGCGTAAGCGATACGGGAGCAGGAGCGACAACGCTGCTCCCGGAATCGGGCGCCTCACAACCGGCTGTCACGGACAGCAAGACGACCATCAGCAACCATGTGCCGAACCGGTTTCGTACGTTTGCCATTTCGACCACTCCCCCTTCCCGGTCAAATTCCCCCTGCTGTCAATCTATCCATGATGGAACGGCGATAACATAACGCCAGCTCCAAGACCATTCAATTACTATAAGTATAATGGCAACACCCCATAAAACGGAACAGGAAAAAACGTTTATCCGGGAGGTTCTAAGAGCAGCATAATTATCGATTCACCTGCTTGCCATTTGAATCATCTGACTCTAATATAGGGACAGGATGGTTTGAGTAACGACAGACCCATCGCTTTAGGACCATAAAGGGGGAATGCAAATGCTCGATTTTCCGACTCTTATGACGTACATCATCGTTGTTCTTGGTCTATTTTTGATTCCAGGACCCGCCGTTCTCCTCACCATTACCCGTACCGTTCAGAACGGGCGAAGAGGAGGCATTATGGCTGGGCTCGGTATCGCTACCGGGGATTTCCTTCATACCTTATTTGCAACGGTAGGTCTATCCGCAATATTGATGACTTCGGCACTTGCCTTCAATGTTGTTAAATTTGCAGGCGCAGCCTACTTGCTATACCTAGGGATTCGCGCAATCCTAAGCAAGCCCTCCGAACCGCAAATGCCCCAGGTTGAATCGGCAGGCTCCCTGAAATCCTACGTCTCGGCAACTGTTGCTGAGCTTCTTAATCCGAAGACGGCCCTCTTCTTTCTGGCATTCCTGCCTCAATTTATTCATCACGAACGCGGTGAAGCGGTCGGGCAGTTCTTAGTCCTGGGATTGATTTTTGTGATTCTAAGCATATTGTATACAACCACGATTGTATTAAGTGTCTCCACGCTTGGAAGAGTGGTTAAACGGACGCCATGGATCAGGCGCCTAAGCCAGTGGAGCGGCAAATTCGTTGGAGCAATCTACATTGGACTGGGCCTAAAGGTAGCATTCCAAAGACAGTAATGGATGAAACGTATCCCTATCAAGGCGCTTAAGTGCACGGTGCCGGCAGACAAACTTATTGCAGATGCAACCCCCACTTATTGAATTGTGGGATACTCAGCGCATGAGAACAGCTCCGAAGGGAGCTGTTTCTTATTTTCGTACAACCCTCATCACGCTTTCAACCGATGATACGAGCTGCGGAAAACTCAGATATACAAAAAAAGCTCTTGAATTGCCGCAAGGACAAATTCAAGAGCTTATTCGCTGTTACATTGATGCGGTCGAGAGGACTCGAACCTCCACGGGGGTTAGCCCACACGGACCTGAACCGTGCGCGTCTGCCAATTCCGCCACGACCGCATGTGTTTGGGTTATCAACTCGTTGTGATCACCGTAATTAAGAGTATATAACGACTAAAGTTAAAAAGCAAGCATTTTTTAAAAAAAATGTCGAAAGCATGGTATGCATCATGATGGCGTACCGCATGACCCGCTCTCCCGCTTCGGTATTTTTAACCTCCCTCCCCTCCATACTATAACAGGACGGGGTTATAAAAGGCGCCAATCCGATTAACCCCCTAAGACGAAAGGCAAGGTGAATTGCATGCTCCTGAAAAAATATTCGATCATGTTATTAACCGCGGTATTATGCTTGACCATAACGATCCTTACGGACATCCTCTTCGGCTTTCCGTGGTACAACTTTATCATTAACTGGCGTTTCACGCTCTTCTCTCCCGTTGAGAGAATCACCGTGATCCTCTTGCTAGCTCTGCTGGTTATTCCGGATCTTTATCGCAGCTTCCGCAAGAGGAAGCATGAAACGAGCCCCCCTAGAGCGTCTGGGGAATCGGATTCAGGAACCGGAAGCGGGTCCCGAACCCGGGCCGGGTGCAGAACCGGAACGCCTTCCGAGGATGGCTTTGCGGATCAGACATATGATCACGAGCAGGAGCGGTAAACCGATGGAATAGAACGGGAACACCGTATACAGGTAGGCTCCCCCTTTCATTAGATGCTCGCTGTAAGAGCGGGCAAGGATAATGGAGAGGCCGAGTATGACCAGTGCATAGGGATAAATTAATTTACGATACGGGATTTTGAACAATATGGAGGAACTGATCAATGCTGCATAATAATATAGGCTGATTTTAAAGAACACGCCGATGATCAGAACCATCACGATCAGAATTTGCGTCCGCTCGATAAATTCCGAAATCTCTACCTTCCCCATCATGGTCAAAAGCGGAAATACCGCCCGTTCGGTAATATCCGCTCCCAGTACTGAAATCGTGATCAACGACACGTGAGCCAGGATGACGCCGGTAACCAATATCGCCAGCAGTCCTGCTTTCACCCCATTTTTGGTATGGTTAACCGCCGGAAAGATGGCCGTCGCACAGATAAGCTCGCCAAACGGAAAATGAATGTTTTTCTTTAGCACCGATTCTAGAATCGGCTGGAATCCTTCACCCATGACAGGTAGCAGGAGCTGTAGGTCAATGATCCCGGAAAATAGAATCACGATCCCGCTGAACACCCCGATCATAAACATAATCGCCAAAAAGATGGTAGCCGTCCGTGCCAGCACCTCCAAGCCTTGATGCAGCACATAGGCCACCGCCATGATCATGAGCAGATTCACGATCAGAAGCGGCGTTTCCCTCAACGCGGCGGACGCCATGACCAGCAGTCCCCCGTCTACGAGATCTCGAGCCGCTGTGAACATATAAAGGACGGCATAGACTAGTCCTACAAGGCTGCCGACATATTTCCCGAGCAATAATCGATAATACTCCACTGGCAGTTTGTCGGGAAATGCCGTGTACAAATACGCATTCAAGGAGAAGATCAGCATGCCGATCACCGTTCCGATGAGCACGGCTATCCATGCATCCCGGCCTGCCTCAAGTCCCAAATTTACGACGAGCGTCGTGCCGAACTGAAACAGAACCAATATCGAGAAGAATTGAAATGGGCTGATTTTCACCTTTTCCATTTGATTCTCCTCCTTCATTGGTTGTGGATCTTGTATAGAACGGAACGATCCCTCATTTGAGAATTTCGTATCACCGGTTTCACATGGTATTTCACTTGCACCCGTGGAAAGAGCTGATCCCAGCGATTCTTCATCTTTCGCCAAGCGGACGGATCGGACCGTTCCACAGCCTGACCAAATCCCAGAATATCGCTATTCACTTTCTTGCTCTTACGAACGGCTAGCTCCATAATACGAATAACCTCTCTCGAGGCTGCGTCCTCCAGGAGCTTCATCGTTGCCGGATTTCGCAGGTCAATCGCGCTGTTCACTTCACGGATCGAGAAATTAGGCTCCACGTGAATGTGAATAATCGGATTCGCAGGATCTTCTAAGTCAGCGAGCAGCCTTGTTTTGGACCGCATAACTTCAAGCGATATTTCTCCACCTTGATCAAGTAACTTCAAATGGATCGGCGTGATTTTCATTTTATTCCGGATCCAAACGGTGCCGCGGGATTCGTCCGCGTTTAACCAGCTCACAAGACGATCCCCTTTAAATACAGCCATTTGGGAGATGACCGCCAATCCTTCTACCTTCGCGTTCTTTAAGGTTTCCATCTTCGATGCCTTTTCGGCGCTGCCTTCGATCATCACTCCGTTCACCAAAGGCCCGCCTCCCGGGGTAAGCAATCCACGGATGACATCATCCACCTCGATCCGAAAATTCTCTCCAAGCTGTCCCGACGTTAAATCGATCTTCTGCTCGAGTGCAAAAGCCGTGATTTTTCCAATCGGTGTCATTGCAGACACGACATCCTCTGCGGTTTGTCCCTGGGTTGCAATCAATACTTCGGCATTCAGCCGGATATCGGAGTCTCTGTCCAAATAATCGAAGAGATCGATAATGCCCTCTCTCGCCACGCGATCCGAGATGACGATCAGACCGGTATGGGCGAGCGAAATGATACGGGGCACTTTGCGGGAAGCATTGCGCATCGCTTCGACTACGCTCTTCCCTGATGCCTTATATACGGAGGTAGGCGTTGCTCCTCTGCCGGCCTTCCCCGAAATTTCATCGGCGATGACCGTCTGGAAGGAAACGAGATATTCCTTCTCCTCTTCCTTCCAATCCACGCCGATACCGGAGACAATTGCACGCTTATTCAGCTCTACCACATCCCAGCAGCCGCTCAGCAGGCCGAGACAGCAGCACATGATCAGAATGGTCAGCCCTTGATGTTTGCGCATATCTCAGTTCGCCTCCCATCATGAGTTACGATTTCCTCCTGCTCCGTTCGCAGCCGTATGCTGCCCCCTTCCCGAAGCGCTTCCGCCATCGGCACCTTGTTGCCCCGACCCGCTCATCCTCCCATCCGAGTCTCCAGCCAAGGAAGTGTCTTGATTCGATGACGCTCCAAATCCGGTTGAAGACTCCGCAGCTTGAGTTTGCAGCGGCTGAAAGGGTAAACGGATGATCGCATCCTTCTGATTCCTGAGCCGGAATGGACTGATTGGCGACATGAAGGGTACACCGAAGGACCGGAGACTGTTCATATGCGCGATCAGCACGATGACGCCCAAGGTCAGCCCATAGAAGCCGAACATGCCGGAGAGAACCATGAAGCCAAAGCGAATCAGCCGTCCAGCGATGGACAGGTTGTAGGCCGGAAGCGTGAAGCTTGCAATACCGGTCAATGCCACTACGATAACCATCGCTGGCGTAATGAGACCTGCTTCAACGACAGCTTGTCCGAGGATGAGCGCACCGACAACCGAAACCGTCTGCCCAATCGCCCGCGGCATCCTGACACCGGCTTCCCGCAATATCTCGAACACAACCTCCATGAGCATCGCTTCGATAAAAGCCGGAAAGGGGACGCCTTCACGTTGGGCAACCAGACTGATCAGCAGCTGCGTCGGTACCATTTCATAGTGAAACGTTGTTAATGCGATATAAACAGACGGACCCAGAATCAAAATAATAAAGCTGATATAGCGTACGAGCCGCATGACGATGGCGATATCGAAACGCTGCGCATAATCCTCAGGCGACTGAAAGAAATGGGCAAATACCGTTGGAAGCACCAGCACAAAAGGGGTTCCGTCCACCAAGACTACGATCCGGCCCTCCAGCAGCTTGCTCGTCGCATCGTCAGGACGCTCCGTGTTATATATCGTTGGAAACGGAGTAATGGTCTTATCTTGAATGAATTCTTCAATATAGGCCGATTCCAATATCCCTTCAATCTCAATCCGGTTCAGCCTGTCCTTGATCTCCCTGACAATCCCCGGATCCGCCTTGCCCTTGACGTACATGATGGCTACGTGGGTATGGGTGACCGATCCGATCTTCATCGTTTCGAGCCATAGCTGAGAAGATTTTAATCTTCGCCGGATGAGTGAAATATTGGTTGCAATGGACTCCACAAAGCTGTCCTTCGGGCCGCGGACGACCAGCTGCGAGGTTGGCTCGGTTACGGATCTCCATTGCCCGCCCTGAGTGCCTGCGATAATGATGTGATCCGCCCCCTCAATCAGGATGACCGTGTCTCCAGACAATATCGCCAGCATCGCTTCATTCCAATCTGCACTCATTCTGGATTCGCCCATCGCAAGTCCGTCTTTCATGACCATATCCAGAAAATCGGCCGGGCTGCGCTCCTTCTGCAGGAATTCCTTGCTTAATTGCAGCAGCGATTCCATCACATCGTGATTGATCATTTCCGGATCGCTGAGCCCGTTTAAATAAACGATGGCGCAATTGGCCTCGGACGCTCCTCCAAGCTTCAATTGCCGGAAAATGATATCCGGGCTGTTCCCAAGTTCTGTGCGGATGCGGTCCAGATGCTCCTGTAAATGGTCGGCCGGCTCGATTCCCGCAATTTTCCGGGAAGCTTCCTGCCCCGGCGCATCCTTCCTTGGGGCGAAGCGGCGGCCGCGAGGCCGGTAGCGTAGCATTTCGTTTCCTCCCAGCATGCAAAGCTCGAGTTACCTCCATTATTTGCTTTACATGCCTTTTTCATGCGGAGCAGCAAGGAAATGAATTCCTTCTCCGGCCGTGAAGTAGAAGCGGATCCATCCATCTATACATCTATCTTCTAAAAGGAAATCTTGGTGATGGTCATTCTTTATGGGGTGCAACCTTAATGGAGAAGTGTTGGGGTCTGATAATGAAATGGAGCCGTACAAATGTACGGCTCCATGGCTAAACCTTATCTGCGATGCTATTTCCGATCAAATACGTACCTAATCCCGCCAATTCATCCGCACCTGCTTGATCCCCTCGACCTGCCACAGCTGCTCGAATAAGGCATCGATGCCTTTGCTGTTAAATGAATACACCCGGAATTCCATCGTTACTTTCGTTGAATCATCATCGGCAGAGTCATTATTGACGATCATGCCCTGGACGGTCATGTTCGCCTTTTGGAGAAGATCGGTAATGATGCTGACCTGCACGGGCCGATCACCCGCTTCAATCATGATTTTCAGGCTCCCCGACTTCTTAATGAACAAAAACCGGGATTCCAGCTTGTTCAGCACAAGCGTACTGATCAGCACGATGGCAGTCGTAACGACCGCCGGCCAGTAAAACCCGGACCCCACGCTGAGCCCGATGGCAGCAGCTACCCATAACGTTGCTGCTGTGGTGAGGCCTGAAATAATATGATTGGAACGCCGCAGGATAGCGCCCGCGCCAAGGAAGCCGATACCGCTTACCACCTGCGCCGCAAGCCGCGCAGGGTCAAATCTGGCATTGGGATGATTGATAAGCAAGGAGTCAAATCCGTAAATGGAGGTCAACATGATGAGGGTTGATCCCACGGCAACCAACAGATGGGTCTTCAGTCCAGCCTGCTTATTTCTGCGCTCCCGTTCCCAACCGATCAGCCCGCCGAGCAGAGCTGCAAGCAGCAGCCGCATCAGCATCGTTTGCATATCCAGTGAAATATCGTACATTTTCGTTCACTCCTCATCAGCAACCGTTCTATTATCCCCCTCGCTGGCCGGTCTTATTGCATATGCTCATCCTGCCAGCGCCATAGTTCCTTACTGGAGGTCGAAATCCCGATGACGCCGCTCTTTAGAGCCGTATCGAAATCCTCCAAATCAATCATTAATCCACCCGCAATGACGGGCACATCGACTTCCGCCCGGATCCGGTCCATAATCCGCTCGCATACCATGCCTGGCAGCACTTCAATGGCATCCGGATTCGAAGCCTTAATCATCTTGATCCCGTTATCCAGCGAAACGGAGTCAAATACGAACAGTCGTTGAACGGTCAGCAGGCCAAGCTTCTTGGCCTCGACGATGATCGTATTCTTCGTGGTGACAATGCCGTCGATGCCTACCTTTTCAGCCAAATAAGTTACTCCCGCCCGATCCTTCCCGATCCCTTCGATCAGGTCGAAATGAACGAAGGACAGCTTTCCGGCCTCCTGGATTTGTTCTACGATCGACTCGATATTAAATATATCGGTCCTCAAAATAAACACGATGTTCGATTCGGTTGCAAGCACGGAGGGGAGCTCGTCAGCATTCATCAAAGATGTAATGATCGGTTTGCGCTTCAAGCAGTACGTGATTCGCTGCGCGCCTTCTACACTTGTTCTCATGTCTTCACCTCGTTGCCAAGAGCAGCATCTCCGGTTCTCCAGCTGCCCGGGCTTATTTTTTGTACCTTAAGAACCCGCTTCATTTGCCTCTTTCACGGTACGGCTGCGATAAATATCGTGGACCGAATCCAGAATATAGGTTGGCTTCACATCGCTGTCTTTCAAATCCTCCGGAGTCGAGACGCCGGTAAGCACCAACGCTGTGCTCATCCCGGCCTGATTGCCCATTCGAATATCGGTTTCCAGACGATCTCCCGTCATGAGGCACTCTTCAGCCTTAACTCCCAAAATATCAAGTGCCGTCAACGCCGTCAAGACGGAGGGCTTACCCATGACGGTTGTAATTTTCATGCCGGTCGTGCCTTCAATAGCCCCGATCATGCCGCCGCAATCAGGAATATCGCCTCCCGGCATCGGGCATGTTCGATCCGGATGCGTAGCGATAACGGCCGCGCCTCTCTTAATCGATTGGTATGCAAAATCCAGATGCTTATAATGAAAGTCCCGATCCCAGGACACGACAACGACGTCCGTCTCTTCCGGCGCGGAAGCAAATGTAATCCCGTTATCCAGCAGCTCCTGCTTTAATATCGGCTCGCCGATGACATAAACCTTCGCCCCCGGATGATGCTTGTGCAAATAATGAATCGTTACGAGTGCGGGATTCAAAATGTTATCCAGCTCCACCGGGATTCCGAGCTTCCCTAGCTTTTTCAAATAATTTTCTCGGGAATCGATCGTTTTGTTCGTCAGAAACAACAAGCGTTTATTCAAGCCCTGCAAATAACGGACGGTCTCTACGGCCCCCTCGATCGCTTCCGGCCCTAAATAAATCGTGCCATCCAAGTCAAAGATATACCCTGAAAAATGATCCATACTCGATCTCCTCTGCATGTTCCATCTTGGAATTTTGATAGATTCACAATCTGACTCGTGGGACTACGAAAACGGAGCCGCACGTGGTCTAGTATTCATATGTTCCGGCACAGCCGGTTAGTCCTTGCCGAAACCACTTGCTAAAGGAGCCGGATTTCTAAAATCGCCCATAAAAAATGAGAAGCTCCTCTGCATAGCAAGATGCTCATTCATGCAAAATGAATGATTCCGTTATGCAAAGGGCTTCTCATCATCTCCGCCCAGCTCTATAATCGATAATTTAATACTACAACCAGTTATTCCATTTGACAAGTGAATCATCGGGATCATTCGGTTCGAATGCCGAAAATGGGGACCATTAGGTTTGCGTTAGCTGTTTCGCTGCCTCATCCGACACAATCAGCTCGGCGGGATCTTGGTCAGGCTCCAAGGGGAACCGCTCAAGTAGGTTGCCTCCTCCAAGCCCCCATGCCATCTGAAGCTGATCCTCAAGCAAACGCCACTGCCTGGCCTGCTCTTCTTCATCCCAATCCAGCAGCTCGCCCATGATCTCCATGACGGGAGCGATCATCCGCTCGGCCGTCTCCCGCTCAAACCATACCCAGCCGGTTCGCCGCAGCAGGAAATCTTCGGCGGCAACGGTCATTTCATGCTCGATTGAATAGATCAGCTCTGCCCGCAGCAGCTTATATTCATCCTTTTCCTCAGCTGACGAAGCCCGATAAATGTCCAGCAGCTTCTTGGCGTTCGACCCGTATCTTGCTATAAGTCTTCGCATGGGGTCAGCTCCGATTCCTTGAAGGGCACCCTGTTCGACCATCATTTCCTTGAACCGTTTATAAGTAAGACCGTTCAGGTCCCCTCCGCTGATTGGCGTCCGGTCGGTCATGCAAGGAGGATAGATGGTTCCATCCTCATCCTGGATGTGCTTAGACACGAGGTCCACAACGGACATCGCCCTCTTGCGAAATCCGGTTAGATTTCCAGGCCTCGCTGTGATCAACCCTGATTCGGATATGAGAATGCCATCCTTCCCGGTCATGTCGGGAGACTGTCTGTTCTCCGGCTTGAACATCGCGCTTAATCCGCACCAGCCTGATTCGATATCCCCATGCTCCAGGCGGATTCCGGGGAACAAGCCGTTGACGGCGCCCATCAAATACCGCTTATCCTCGTCCGTTATATCTGGTGTCCCGACACCTCCTTCAAACGGAGTCCCGGTCATGCCGATGCAAGTCTTAGAATCCTTAGGGATGACGAGGACTCTCCTGCCTCCGGGACCTTCAAAACAAACAGCCTGACGAACAGGGAGTTTGTTATAATCGACAACAAGATGCACCCCCTTGGTCAATTGCAGCTGCTCGCTGGCCAGCGAGTTGTCCATTTGCCTTACCTGATCCGCCCATGGGCCGGCGGCATTCACAATTTGGCGGGCGAGGATCGGATATCGGATTCCGCTTAAGCGGTCCTCGACACGGACGCCTGCAATCCTCCCGCCCCGATAGA
This sequence comes from Paenibacillus lactis, assembly GCF_017873605.1. Classification (GTDB taxonomy): domain Bacteria; phylum Bacillota; class Bacilli; order Paenibacillales; family Paenibacillaceae; genus Paenibacillus_AQ; species Paenibacillus_AQ lactis. Next base: position 198,859 of record NZ_JAGGKI010000008.1, on the reverse strand, counting down.
TAAAACCCAACACTTTTGCGTAATTGACCATCAGCGCGCCCTTCATCCGGGCAGCCTTCAGCACCTCAATCGTCAATCTCGCATCGTCAGCCCGGTACTCACGGCAGTAGGCCGCCCCTTTTAACGCGTCCGAATTCAGCAGGTTTTCCAAAGACAGGGTTTGTTCCCGCCGGTACATCCTTCCCCGACGGCTAGCCTTCGCACCGGCAAGCCGATCATACGCATACAGCCTGATGGAACTCGCCAAATAACCGCTGGGCTGATGTTTATAAATCGGCAGCAGCACTGGAAGCGGTTTCACCAAATGGGGGGCGCAGCGACGCAGCAATGCCCGCTCGGTACAAGACTCGCGTACCAAACGAAGCTTCCCTTTCCTGAGATATATCAATCCGCCATGGATCACCTTGGCGGATTTGCCGCTTGTTCCGGAGGCGAAATCATTCATCTCCACCAAGCCGACCGTCATTCCACGGCAGCTGGCGTCCCAGGCAATCCCGGCGCCCGTAATGCCACCGCCGATCACCAGAACATCCAGCTTGCCCCTCTCCATGTCCTGTAAATATTGAGCCCGCAGCTTTGCGGATAACCCTTCGTTCACCGTCAATCACCTCTTTCCCCAACGCCTTGATATAAGAAAAACGTCTATCGACGTACTTTCAAGGAAGACAAACCGCGTTTAGCAGTAGTTTTTTGCGAGATCTGGCAGCAGCTTCCTCCGGAGTTTATAGCTTCAGATAGCTAAAAAAGAACCGCTTCTGCCGAAAATGCGCACGTCATACGCATCCATAGCAAAAGGGTCCTCCATGATCTCCGCCCGCTTATGCATTTAAGATAATGATATTCATTATAGGATGCATTGATCTATATGTCTACAGTCTTATCCTATGATACAGCGGCACGGCGTATGAACTGCCTGCACATGGATCAGCTTATGACAGATCAATGAGAAACAGCACTGTTTTTTCTTAAAAAAGAAGGAGCAAGCCGTTTATATTTCTTGAAGATGCGGCTGAAATAATAAATATCCTTGAACCCCGTCGCTACCGCGATCTCGGAGACGGTAAGCGGGCTGCTTCGCAGCAGATAATCCGCTTTATTAATCCGGGTCTCGTTAACATATTCCGTTACGGTTCTTCCGCTCAGCTCTTTAAACAACCGGCTGAAATGATATCGGCTGAGACCGGCCATCCCGGATAGCAGCTCGACCGACAGCTCCTCCTTGTAATGCTCCTCAATGTATTTGAATATCGGGGCAAAACGCTCTACGTTCTTCATCCGCTCCACATATTCATCCTGTGTGAGAACAGTTGCAACATAGCCTCTCAAGAGCAGCGTAAGCAAACGGTACAGCTCGGATTTAATGGCGAGCTCATAACCGAATTCCCGCTTTTCCAGCTCTTGGATGATCGCCAGCATAGATGAAAGAACATCATCTCCATTAACCCGGTTGGCGAACACCAGACGATTTTGGGTAATCGGCGTAATGAATTTCATCTCCGGCGCATCCAAGGAATGGCTCTGGAGCAGCGAGAAGTCCACGATTAACGCATAATAGAACAAATGATCAGACTGACTGATTCCATAATGAAGCTCATTGCGATTAATGACAATCAAATCGCCTTCGCGGGCATGCAAGGTGGAGGAACCACACTCCAGCATTGCTTCTCCGGAGACAAAATACAAAATTTCCAAATGCTCGTGATAGTGGCGATTAAACATGACCTGTCCCCTGCCCTCGAACTGGCAGAGATGAACCTTGATCGGAAATTGGGGGTCCGGCATCGTCATCGGTTCCCGCAGTGTATGGTCCAATGCTATGGTCTCCTTTGAACTTGATCAAGACAGCACGATCGTACAAACAAAAAGCACGGTTTATCATGGTGTCTTTCCTTAGAAGCATTATAATACAGAAGTGTAATGCAGTAAATTCAGAGGAGTGAAATCATGAAATCAATTAATGTTGGGGTCATTGGAACTGGTTCGATCTCTGCTATGCATTTGCAATCCTACCAAAAACACGCGAACGCGAATCTGCTCGCGGTATGTGATTTAAATGAAGAACGCGCACGGCTTGCGGCTGAAAAGTACGGCGCTACCAAAGTATTTACAGATTATCGCGAGCTGCTGGCCGATCCTGAGATCGATGCGGTAAGCATCTGTACCTGGAACAATACCCATGCCGAGATCAGCATTGCCGCTCTTAACGCCGGCAAGCATGTCCTGGTCGAGAAGCCGCTGTGCCGTACGGTCGAGGAAGCGCTGCGCGTTCAGGAAGCGGTGAAATCCTCCGGCAAGCTGCTTCAAGTCGGCTTTGTCAGACGCTATGATCCGAATGCTCAAATGCTGCGCGATTTCGCGGACAAAGGCGAGTTCGGGGAAATTTATTTTGCGAAGGCCTCTTCGATCCGCAGACTCGGAAATCCGGGCGGCTGGTTCTCCGACATTGAACGTTCGGGGGGCGGACCGCTAATTGATATCGGCGTTCACGTCATTGATCTGTGCTGGTACATGATGGGCCGTCCGAAGCCGGTAGCGGTCAGCGCCAATACATACCGAAAGTTGGGCAACCGTTCCAATGTCCGGAATCTGTCGTTCTATAAAGCTGCAGATTATGATGCAGAGAAGAATACGGTTGAGGATATGGCCAATGCGATGATCCGATTTGAAAACGGTGCTTCCTTGCTGGTTGATGTCAGCTTTACGCTGCATGCGAAGGATAATCAGCAGTCCGTCAAATTGTACGGCGACAAGGGCGGATTCGAGATCGATCCTGAAGTTGTCATCGTCACCGAGAAGCATGATACGATCATCAACATCCAGCCTCAAACGGACCACAAGGGATTTGACTTCAATTCCGCTTTCCAGAGTGAGGTCAACCACTTTATCGCAAGCATTGAGAACGGAACCCAGCCGCTCAGCCCGGTGGAAGACGGTGTGGAGATTATGAAAATTCTGTGCGGTATCTATGAATCCGCCGAAAAAGGAGCTGAAGTTCTGCTATGAAACTTGGCGTAAGCTCGTACAGCCTGTACCAGGCCATGAACAAAGGTGAAATGACCATAACCGACGTGATCGACTACATTGCCGAAATCGGCGGTGAGCATATTGAGATCGTGCCCCTCGGATTCAATTTAAAGGAAAATCCGGAGCTCATCGATACGATTAAGTCCCATGCCGCCGCCAAAGGGCTCGAGCTCTCCAACTATGCCATCGGCGCGAACTTCGCCGAACTCGACGATGCCGCTTATGAGGCAGAGATCGAGCGCGTAAAAAGCGAGGTCGATATTGCAGCAGCCCTGGGCGTAAAGCGGATGCGCCATGACGTGGCAACGTCCAAGGACTTGTCGCTCGTTCATTTTATCGAGGAGCTCCCTCGCCTTGCAAATGCCTGCCGCATCATCGCGGATTATGCAGCCGAGCGCGGCATTATCACCAGCGTGGAGAATCACGGATATTTCATTCAGCACAGCGACCGGGTGAAAGCGCTTGTCCAAACCGTTAACCATCCAAACTTCAAGACGACGCTGGACGTCGGCAACTTCATGTGTGCGGATGAGGAATCCACCGTAGCCGTGAAGAACAATATCGGTCTCGCCTCCATGGTGCATTTCAAGGACTTCTATTACCGTCCGGCTAGCCGTCCTCCAGGCGGAGGCTGGTTTAACACGTCTAGCGGTAACTGGCTTCGCGGTGCCATTGTCGGCCAAGGCGACATTAAGATTCCAGAAGTGATTCGCATCGTGAAGGAATCCGGTTATGACGGCTACATTTCCATTGAATTCGAGGGCATGGAAGATTGCCGCACCGGAACCAAGCTGGGCCTGGAGTATGTGCGCAAAGTGTGGAACGAAAGCTGATCTTTTCATTTTTGATATTCAATCAATAGAAGCAAACGATCGACGACAAAGATTGAGGGAGGAGTTTAAGCGATGTCGAAGCCTATCATGCCGAACAAAATTGGCGTTATTGTTGACAGCTTTCGGGTTGGCGTAAGAGAAGGTTTGGTTAAGGCGAAAAATGTCGGTGCCGACGGTGTTCAGATCTACGCTGTTCATGGAGAGATGGATCCGGCCAATCTGTCCGTGTCCGCACGGAAGGAACTGAAGGATTATATTGAATCCTTGGGCCTTGAAATCTCGGCGCTGGTGGGAGACCTGGGGGGCCACGGTTTCCAGGATCCGTCCGAAAATGCAGCCAAAATCGAGAAGTCGAAACGCATCATGGAGCTGGGTCTTGAGCTTGGCACCAATATCGTGACCACCCACATTGGCATCGTGCCGCAGGACCGCAACAGCCGCGTATACGAGACAATGCACAACGCCTGCCTCGAGCTTAGCACGTTCGCCAAATCCATGAACGCGTTCTTTGCCATCGAGACGGGGCCGGAGCCTTCCGCCCATCTCAAGTCCTTCCTGGACGGTCTTGGCTCGAACGGCGTGTCCGTGAACTTTGACCCGGCCAATATGGTGATGGTGACCGGCGATGATCCTGTCCAAGGCGTATATAATCTGAAGGATTACATCGTCCACACGCACGCGAAGGACGGTATCAAGCTGGCCGAGTTTGTGGATCCGCGTGACGTGTACGGAGATTTCGGTTATGAAGCGCCGGCACTTGATCATGACAAGATTGCCGACATGGCGGAGTCCGGCGAGAAGTTCCGTGAAGTTCCGCTCGGCGAAGGCAGCGTGGATTGGCCTGCATATCTTCAAGCCTTGAAGGATATCGGCTACACCGGATATTTGACGATCGAACGTGAAGTGAAAGCCAATCCGGAGGCCGATATTAAGCTCGCGGTTGACTTCCTGAAAACGTTCCGTGCGTAGCGCCTAACGAATACTTCACAATTGTGAGACGAAAGAAACGGGGCTGTCCCGCAGATGAACTTCCCCCTACAGCAGCAGGCTTTATGGTTTCGCCTGTCTACCATATGGGGAGCATCTGGGACAGCCCCGTTTTATTAGGGATACAATATTTATACGCTTACGATACGCTCTGCTTCCCGGACAGCGCTTCCAGCGCTCCCTGAGCCTTGGCCGAGCGGATCTCCGCTTCGATGATTTCCAGTGAGCCTACGGCACTCTCCGGCGTGCATACCGTTACAGCCTTCCCTTGTGCCACGCTGTCAATGAAATAGCGGAGCTCGCGGTAATATCCGGAATCACCTGACAGCTCAGCCGTAAAGCCCGGCGCATCCTCTGGATACACCTTCACTTCATTGTTTTCAAATACAATCGTAGCCTTCTCCAGGTTCACTCGGTACCCCATATAGAAGCCGTGGTCGCCATGCAGGGTCCAATCCGCTCTGGCCGTAATGACCTTGCCGTCCGGATAGCTGTAATGCGTCGACACGATATCGTACGAGCTTCCTTCGATGATATTCTTGGCGAAAGTAGATACATGCTGCGGTCTGCCTAACAGCCAATGGATCATATCGACGTCATGGACATGCATATCCGTGATGCAGCCGCCGCTCTTGTCTCCCTCGAGGAACCAGCCTTTAGGCGGCTCGGAGCCGCGGAAGAATTCGCCGGCTACGATTTGTCCGTAACGCCCGTCCTCCAGGCAAGCCTTCAAATATTCGTACGCCGGCCAGAAGCGAAGACATTGCCCGATCATTAGGGTTGCGCCCGTACGCTCAGCCGTCTTCACCATCCGCCAGGCTTCTTCCGAGCTGCCTGCGATCGGCTTCTCGCATAAGACATGAATTCCGCGTTCGAGCAGCATGCAGGTCATATCCGCGTGCAGATTCGTCGGCAAGCATACATCGACGATGTCGAGCTCCTCATTCTCCAGCATGCGATCGATATGGTCATACAGCCGGTAAGGCGTAAGATCATACACTTCCCGCTCGGTCGCCATATTGCCGTTAGCCTTGCTCTCTTTCAGTTCATCAATTCGGATATCGCAAATCGCGGCAAGCTGGATATCCGCTCCTTCATCCATTAGCCGCATGTAATTGTCAAAGTGCATACGTCCCATAAAACCAAAGCCCAACAGTCCGATTTTCAGCAAGCTGATCCCCTCCTCTTCTTCCCTTAAGATTGTCCCAATTGCTCACGCACGGCCGTTTGACGCAGCGTTGGCGTCCGGCCAAGAATCGCATCCATGGCGTTCGAGGTGTTGAAAATGATCTGATCCGAATAGTGCTTGTAAGCAGGGATCATCTCCGCGGTGACATAATTGTCATAGCCGATTCCCTTCAATGCCTCGACCACGGCAGGGTAATCGACGTCTCCAGCCAGCAGGTCCACGAAGCCGTGCAAGCCTCCCGCCTGTCTGCGGTAGTCCTTGAAATGAACCTTCTTGATTCTTGATCCCAGAATGCGAATCCAGTGCTCCGGATAACCGCTGTGCACGACGTTACCTACATCAAAATAGGAGCCGACATAATCGGAGCCGATCTCATCAATAAAGGTGCGCAGCTCCAATGGAGAGAGCAAAAATTTGTTCCAAACGTTCTCGATGGCAATCGCCACCCCCGCGCTTTCGGCATACGGAACCAGCTTGCGGATGCCTTCCTGCGCCCGTTCGTAAGCTACCTCGTAATCGATAACCGCGGAGCCGGGGACGAAGTCCACGCCAACCGCGCCAGGAATAACCAGGATCGCATCCACTCCAAAAGCTGCAGCCAGCTCGAGCTGTTTTTTGCAAATATCGAATGCTTTTTCGCGCACTGCCGGGTCATCGCTTGTCATCGGATAATCCCAGTACAGGCCAGTAGCAAGCCCGGCGATTTCCAGATTCGCGTCCTCCAGCTGAGCCTTGATGTTCTTAACCTCCTGATCGCCGGCCTGAAGGCCAAGCTCTCCATCCTTATTCAGCGACAGCTCGATCCCTTCGAAGCCGGCCTCCTTCGCCAGTTGGATGCATTCCGCAATAGACGCATCTCCCCGAAACGACCAAATGTTGATCCCTTTCTTCATAACGAATACCTCCCCATTTGTTTTGGTTTGCTGCTAGCCTGCCACGGATGCCGGGTTAGCCATGAAAATGAAAGAAAGCTCCTAGAAACGCATCATTTGACTTTTTCCGTCAAGTTGAAAGGCAGGGAATGTCATGTAATAATACTTATATAATAAACAAAGACTCGTCTGATTGATTTAGATAGAAAAGCGATTTTTTGGACAATTTCGTTATGTTGCCAGGAAGGGTTATGTAGGTTAAAAAGGAGGAACAGCTTATGGCCGTCGAGGCATCGGAATACCCTCTGCAGCGGCTCGCCCCGGTTCAGCAGTGGTCTCCCAGCATTCATTACGCCCAGCTTCAACGAATGGGGACCGGAGCTCTTCCGCAGCGCAGATTGTACGATTTCGAGCTGCTGTATGTCAGCCAAGGAGAGGCCGTCACGACGATGTACGGAAAGCGCCATGTTATTGAGGCAGGCCAGCTCATCTTTCTGCCCTCCGGCGTTTACCATCAGAATGAAGTGACCTCGATCCCGGAAGCGCATTTTCTCGGCATTCACTTTGATTTTTTCGGAGAGCTTGAAATCCAGACCGAAGCGGACATGATTGTGAACGAAGCCGCCGTAGCGGCGGATAAATTTGCCAGGGAGGCCATCTCGGAGGTTTTCCCTCCGCTGTCTTCCCGGACGATTTACACGCCTCCGCTCTCCTGCGTTCAATTAATGGAGCGGGTCGTGGAGGAGTTTACGCTCCGTCCCGCAGGATATGAGCTTGTCTGTAAAGGGTTGATGCTGGATATTCTCGTTCAGTTATTCCGCACCCACTCCTCCCAGGCTCTGACGGAAACGTCGCCCCATGACGGCAAGCTGATGGATCTGATGGCCCGCATTGAAAAAGCTCCAGCCGAAGACTGGAGCAATAAACGGATCGCGGCGCATCTGATGCTGAGCCCTGATCATACCGCCAAGCTGTTTAAGCGCCTGGCGGGGATGCCGCCAAGCGAGTTTGTTCAATCGGTTCGCCACCGCGAAGCACGGCGGCTGCTGCGGGAAACCGATCTTTCGATTGAAGCGATCGGAGACCGGATCGGCTACCCGGATATCCATTATTTCAGCCGGATCTTCCGCAAGCTTGAAGGGATTACAGCGACAGACTACCGCAAGCTTTCGAGAATTCTGTAGGGAAAGCCGCATGAACGGAAGGCAGAAGCTCCGCCGACTTCAGCCAACGGCCGATCCGCTCAACCGCCTCCTGAAGCTGCCCGGAGGAAGCTGCATAGGAGCAGCGGATGAATCCTTCCCCGCCAAGACCGAATACGTGGCCGGGCACGGCTGCAACCTTCGCCTCGCGCAGCATCCGTTCGGCGAACTGCTGTGAGCTAAGCCCCGTTCCGGCAATGCTCGGAAAGGCATAGAAGGCTCCCTTCGGCTCGCGGCAGGGAAGGCCGATCTCGTTCAGCCCTTGAACGAACATCTTCCGGCGTTCATCGAACGCCGCCTTCATGGATTCCTTGTCCTCCTGCCCGTTTCTCATACATTCAATCGCTGCGATCTGTCCCATAATTGGAGCGCAGAGGGCCGTATACTGGTGAATTTTTATCATCCCCTTAAGCAGCTCCCGTTCTCCGCATAAATACCCGACCCGCCAGCCCGTCATGGCGAAGGCTTTCGAGAAACCGCCGATGACGAGTGTGCGGTCCCGCATCCCCGGCAGGGAGGCGATGCTGGTATGCTCCCCGACGTACGTAAGCTCCGCATACATTTCATCCGAGATGACAACCAGATTGTGCTGAATCGCGAGGCTGGCAATCGGCAGCCAATCGGCAGCCGTCATCACAGCCCCCGTCGGATTGCTCGGAAAGTTCACGACGAGCGCTTTGGTTCGTGGTGTAATCGCCTGCTGCAGCGCGTCGGCGGTCAATTTGAAATCCTGCTCGGCAGTCAGCTCCAGTTCCACGGCACGTCCGCCATTCAGACTGACGAGCGGAGCATAGGCAACATACCCCGGCACAGGAATGATCACCTCGTCGCCCGGGGATACAAGGGCGCGCAGCGCCAAGTCGATCGCCTCGCTGCCGCCCACCGTGACCAGCACCTCCCGCGACGGCTCGTAGCTCAGCTGAAAGCGGCTGTACAAATACTCCGCAATAGCTTCCCGCAGCTCCATTAGCCCCTCATTCGGCGTATACATGGTCCGTCCGCTCTCCAGCGCCCGGGCGCTCGCCTCAATGGCACGCTTCGGGGTAACAAAATCCGGCTCGCCGACTCCCAGGGAGATCACCTCCGGATCCGCTTCGGCCGCATTAAAGAACTGCCGGATCCCTGAGGGCGGCATGGTTTGCACAATCGGCGTCAGGAAGCTATTCGTTGTATTCATATTCGCTCTACTCCTTGTATGTGGTATTTTCTCTTAACCGTTCCGATAAAGATGACGTAATGATGGCATCCAGCAGCATGCTGAATGAGAGGCCTGCCGCCGCCGCGCTTTTGGGCAGCAGGCTCGTTCTCGTTAATCCCGGCAGCGTATTGACTTCCAGTATAAACGGAACGCCGTCCTTCAGGATGATATCGACCCGCGCATAAACGCTGCACTTCAGCGCCTTATAGCATTGAAGCGCTGCCGCGCATACCTTCCTCTGAAGTTCCTCCGGCAGCTCAATCACCTGCTCTTCGGCTTCGCCTTCCGCGTATTTGGATGTGTAATCAAAGAATTCGGCATTCGGCTTGATCGACACGATCGGCAGCAGCTTTCCGTCCAAAATGGAGCAAGTGATTTCCTGGCCTTCTATCCACTGCTCGATCATGACCGATCGATCCCATTGGAGGGCATCCGCCACTGCCGCTTTCAGCTTATCGCGGGATCGCACAATCCGGGTACCGATGCTGGACCCTCCCGTATTCGGTTTGACCACGAGGGGAAATCCCAGCGACTCTACATTCGCTTCCGCCAGCTCCTCCAGGCTGCTGACGATGAGCCAATCGGCCGTATGCAATCCTTCATACCGAAGCAGCTTCTTGCTGACATCTTTGTCCATGCAGATACTGCTGGACAAGACGCTGCTGCCCGTATATGGAATGCCCATGGACTCCAGGGTGGCCTGTACTGTACCGTCCTCCCCGTACTGGCCGTGCAGTGCAAGCAGGGCAATGTCGATCCCTTCGGTCTTGTTGATCAGGTCGCGCTTGTCATTGATTTCAATCGGGATGGCCTCGTACTTGGACGGATCCAGATGAGCCATCATTTCCTGACCCGTGAGCAGTGAAATGTCCCGCTCGGATGAAACGCCTCCCATGATGACGCCGACTTTCATGATGTGTGACCTCCTTCATGTAATGTGTGTGCAGCCGTAAAGCGGAAAGCTTGCCGTGGGCCTGCTCCGCAATCCGCATGCGGATTGTGCCTCGGATCCCTTCTGTGGGGCTATTCAGCACTACGCATGCGGATTGCAGTTCCCGTTCCTTCTGCGGGTCTATGCAGCACTACGCATGCGGATTGCTGTTTCCGATCCATCTGTGGAGCTATTCAGCACTACGCATGCGGATTGCTGTTTCCGATCCATCTGTGGGGCTATTCAGCACTCCGCATGCGGATTGCTGTTTCCGATCCATCTGTGGGGCTATTCAGCACTCCGCATGCGGATTGTACCTCCGATCCCTCTTATCCCCAGATTCCCTGTCATCCCATTTCCGTTGTTGGAATCCGGGGATAAAGGGGCACGCTTCGCTTCTACGGTCCAATTCCGCCTGCTCCGTTGATGCGGTTGTTGTGCTGCTCTTGCTTGGCACAAGTCCCTTTTGGGGACTTGCTCCGCCACGGCAGGCTCCTTTTCGACCGCACAAGTCCCTTTTGGGGACTTGCTCCGCCATCGCAGCTCCTTTTCGACCGCACAAGTCCCTTTTGGGGACTTGCTCCGCCATCGCAGCTCATTTTCGACCGCACAAGTCCCTTTTGGGGACTTGCTCCGCTACCGCAGCTCCTTTTCGACCGCACAAGTCCCTTTTCGGGACTTGCTCCGCCATCGCAGCTCCTTTTCGCCTGCACAAGTCCCTTTTGGGGACTTGCTCCGCTACCGCAGCCCCTTTTCGACCGCACAAGTCCCTTTTGGGGACTTGCTCCGCTACCGCAGCTCATTTTTGACCGCACAAGTCCCTTTTGGGGACTTGCTCCGCCATCGCAGCTCCTTTTCGCCTGCACAAGTCCCTTTTTGGGACTTGCTCCGCCATCGCAGCTCCTTTTCGCCTGCACAAGTCCCTTTTGGGGACTTGCTCCGCCATCGCAGCTCCTTTTCGACCGCACAAGTCCCTTTTTGGGACTTGCTCCGCCATCGCAGCTCCTTTTCGCCTGCACAAGTCCCTTTTGGGGACTTGCTCCGCCATCGCAGCTCCTTTTCGACCGCACAAGTCCCTTTTTGGGACTTGCTCCGCCATCGCAGCTCCTTTTCGCCTGCACAAGTCCCTTTTGGGGACTTGCTCTGCCATCGCAGCTCCATTTCGCCTGCACAAGTCCCTTTTGGGGACTTGCTCCGCTACGGCAGGCTCCATTTCGACCGCACAAGTCCCTTTTGGGGACTTGCTCCGCCACCAGACATGCAGCCGCTTCGGCTCCATAGTCCGAACTCCACCTGCTCGTTGAAGCAGCCCCAACGCTCCCACAGCTCCGGCTACCGCCTACTTAGACATGGTAGACAGCCAAGGCTCAGTCCCATTCCTTCTGGACTTCGCTGCAGTGTTTAGTTCCTTCAAGCATGATATTCGTCTACTTTCAAGTTCTTCTACTTTCGAGTTCTTCTACTTTCAAGTTCTTCTACTTTCGAGTTCTTCTACTTACGAAGCCTTACTCGAGAACAGCTAATATAGCCCATCTGCAATCAAGTTCTTCTACTTTCCAAGCCTTCCACTTTCGGAAACCCCTAAACTAGACATCTAAACCCACACAATCTCTACACCATCCTCCTGGCGGTTTCGCCGATGATGCGGATCCCCTTCCGGATGTTCTCATCCGAAACGCGAGAGAATCCAAGCCGCATCGTATGCTGCCCGCCGCCGTCGGTGTAGAAAATATCCCCAGGCGTAAACACTACGCCTTGCGCGGAGCAGGCTTCCAATAGCTCGCGCGTCCGCAAGCCTTGCTCGAATTGAACGAATACGTGGAGCCCGCCGTCTCCGGTCAGCCGGTGCTGCGGCAGCCATTCTTCGCAGCAGCTTTTGGCCAGCTCATATTTTCGCTTATATTCCGCCTTGGCCCGCTTCAGGTATTTCTCGAAATTGCCGTTATAGAGATACTGGTAAAGCAGGGACTGGTCCAGCGTAGAGGTGTGGATGCTGCGCGCACGCTTCACGCTTTCGAGGTAATCGATCAGGGTTTTATCCGCGAGGACCCAGCCGACGCGCAGTCCTGGAAACAGAATTTTGGAAAAGCTGCCCAAATAAATTACGCTGTTGTTTCCCCCGCCGGCACAGGCGACGAGCGGCGCGATATGCGAGCCGGAATACCGGAGCTCCTCATTGAAGCCGTCCTCTATCACCGGCGTCTCATACTCGCTGAGCAGCCGCAAAGTCTCGAGCCTCTTCTGCGGCGACATCACGATCCCCGTTGGATTATGGTAGGAAGGCACGAGGTACGCCAAATCATAAGGGCGAGCCGCGAGCTCGCCGGCAAGGTCCGCTAAGCTGATGCCATCTTGCTCCATCGGAACGCCGGTGATGGCGTAACCGTGCATTTTGAAATTTTTAATGGCGGTATGGTGGGTCGGATTCTCGCATAGGATGCGGCCATGGCCTTTATTCAAGGCTGCAAGCACCAAGCTCAGTCCCTCTGTAAAGCCGCTGGTCACCAACAGATCCTTGCCCGATACATCAACGCCTTTATTCTCCATATAGTGAAGCAAATAATCGATCAGCGGCTTGTAGCCCTTGGCATAGCCGTAATTGAGGAGGACTTCTCCCTCCAGCGACATTCGGTCAAGGAAGGCGCGCTTTACATTTTGCAGATCGAACAGCTTCTCATCGGGTGCGATGCTCGTAAACGATATCGCCCCTTTGCCGGCACGGATGCCGTGCTTCATCAAGTCATTCGCTTCCGCCAGCCTCGCGTAGTCGTTCAACCGCGAAGTCCAGTCCAGCTGTACATTTGCCGGCTGCGCTTCCGTTTCATTCGTGTTGATCGAGGGGATCACGAAATGCCCCTGGCCTTTGACGGCGTAAATATAGCCTTCGTCCTCAAGGTCCGAGTAGGCATTCAGCACGGTGTTGCGGCTGACGTGAAGCAGCGAACCGAGCTCCCGCGTAGACGGCAGCTTTTGATCCGCCTGCAACGCTCCGGTCGTCATCAGCCGTTTCATATAATCTTTGACCTGTATATAAGCCGGACGGTCATCCGCTAGCGTAAAATCGGAATACATCCCATAACCCCCTTGCCACAATCATGGCATATTTTTGAATGGTCCACTAGAACCACGACATGTCGCTTTCATGACCGGTGTGGTTGCCTTGCCACGTGACGCCCCATGTCCAATGATGGCTCAAAGAAAACAGTTTGTTCCATGCCGACGAAATTCGACGTTGGAATCGAAGCAGAACTCGCAATTTCCTAAACGGTGATCGTGATAAAAGTTTAACAGCCACCCGGTGCTTTTTTGAATCGAATTACTCTATATCTGTGATTGACAGCCCCTAAGATCAGATGATCGCTGGTACTGCACTGCTTAATTCTACCCTAGTTTTCACCTGTTCGGGCCGCTATCCGTCCAATCATTAAGTTAGGTAGTTCCAAGTTATTAAAGGTTTAGATCTAAAAAACTCCTCTCGGCAAAACAAGTTACTTCCTTCCTTTGTCATGTCACCTGTCTACCTATAGGGAGCCGTGGGAGCCTATCGGTCTGGGCAAAACGAAAAGCCGCTCCGATACATTGTATCGAAGCGGCAAGCATTTGAAAGGGACCAATTTCGTGAGAGTGGCCGGGAATAGAGATTATGCAATCATAGCAGCTACGCATATCACCAGTACGAACCCTGTAATTATGTCGTTGTCTTGGCTTTGTATATAGCGATGATCTCGGGAATATAGCGGTACGCGCGGTGACCATCCACCTCTGCTCCCTTTTCCCTTATTTAACCGCCATCGACTCCTTAATCTTGTCATTAATCCATTGCCGCTTGGACAGAAGCCACTTCTCATCACGCGGATACGTCTTGAATGTGATCGGCTCTTCCAGCCCTTCCTCCAGCGCCTCCAGCACGGCCTCACGGCCGATCTGCTGCTCCAGCAGCTGCAGCGCCCGGAGATCCTGAAGCGCTTCATGGAACACCTTCAGCCGGATCGACTCCACCGGTCCGTCCTCTCCTGGATAAACCAGGAACGCATCGCCGGACGGAAAGCCGCTGTCCGCGTCGGTTACCCGATAAGGATCGATCGCCCGCCGCGAGTACTGGGAGTACCAGAAATTGTAGCCCCAATGCAGGAAGCCTTCGATGTTATATTTATAGAGCTGCATGCCAAGAATGCGGTTTCGAGCGGAAGGCAGGTTGAAGAACCGGTTGGACACCTCTTTATACTGCGAGCAGCAGTAGTAGGTCCACAGCCCTTCGACTCCGGCTTCGAGGAACGGCTCGATATGGTTGCTTGCCGGAATCGGGCGCTTTACAAGCCCTTCCTCATAGAACGAAAAATCGGAAAGCGCGTCGATAATCGGGTAATCGGGCAGCAGCTCGTTCATTAAACGGCTCGCTTGGCCGTATGCCTCAATATGGGAGGCATGGGGCTCATCGGACACATGGAAATAACATCTGTCGTCACGCCCATGATCCTCGATCCAGTCCACTAAAGCCGGAATGAACTGTCTAAGGAAGGCTTGATATTCCTCACCCGATGCATCGGTCTCCCAGCCGAACAGCTTCTGGGTCTCCCCGTTTACGTTCGCCACAATTTTCGGTGCGTGCTTCGCCCCCCACTGCGTGAAGAAATGGGAGAACTCTAGGTATTGAATGCCGCAGCGGTCGCACAGATCGGTCCAGCGGTCCAGCTTGTCAAATCCGAACCGGTAGGAGCCATCGCCGAGAACCTCAACATCCACGAGCTGCACCGTCGGGCGCTCGCCGCCCACTTCGGTATCCAGCGGGGGAGTAAACAGCGGGGTCAACATCATGTTCATCCCGTGCTCTGCCGCCGTCCGGATATACTGCTCGATCAGCTGCCAATGACGTTCGCTGAACACATCGACACCATAGTAGGTTGCCAGGCAATCCGTATGGAACCACTCGGTATGAATCAGCGTCTGCGCCGGCAGCACAGCTGGGATCAGCTCCAGCCGGAAAGTCTCTTCGGCAAGCTTCTCTCCCGAATCCGTCTCAAACCGGAGCCCGATATCGTATTTACCGCCCGCTCTGCCGGAATCCGGCTCAACTGTAACCCATAAGCTTCTCCACTGGCTCGGACGCCCTGTTACAGCTGCGTCTGCAGCGAGAGGAAATAACGGATCCGGGTATAACCCCGGGGTGCTTCTTAATATGAACTCGTCATGGTCATGGTACGTCGGCAGGTCCGAAGGGGCAAGACCTACAGAGCGAATGGAAATGTACTCGCTCAGCTCGGACTCGACAACGACGCGGATATTTTTCATCAGTTGACTTGAGCGGTAAGCCACTTGAAAAGAAAACGTCTCATTCAGGAAAGCCGACCCTGCATCATACGGTGCGGCTGCCAGCTCTTCATCGGCAAACACTTTGGACAAGGAGCTGAGAAGCCGGGTCTCGAACGTTGGAATATTGCTCATTCGGCGATGCATCCTCTCTATCGTGATTTGGATCAATCTTTCGTATATCATACTAGCGAACTCGCGGAACTTGCACGAGAAAAAAATGATTTCGATAAAAAAGGGGACCATCCTCCTAGAAGATGGCCGCCCTGTTGCAAGTACGAATGTGTTTGGGCCCAACATGAAGTCGTGATACGCTCCCTGGGACGCGCCAAGAGCGCTTCATCGGTGCCCGGTCTTGCTCCATGGTCAATGGTAGCACCCGGGTATTGCCCCCATGACCAATGGTAGCGCGAGGCCTAGCCTCATGACCGATGATAGCACCAGGTCTCGTCTCATGCTCAATGGTAGCCGCCCGGTCTTGCCCCATGGTCAATGGTAGCACCCGGGTATTGCCCCACATGACCAATGGTAGCGCCGATCCAGCCCCAAGATTGCATCCAACCCCATGTTTAGTTCATTAATTCATCAATGAACGCTCTCAGTCAGCTCCAACCGCAGGGGTTCAACCCAGCTTCAGTCAACGCCCCGATACACCTCGATCGCGGAAATGTTCGGACACCATCGCGATTCCAAAATGGTAAACCGGATGTATCTGGACCGTACCGCTGGAAACTTGCAGATCCGCTTGCGGCCAATGACCGTTCCGCGGCAGATTGGCTTCCAGGCACCGTCCTCCCTATACTCCAGCTCGTACCGTTCGACCCGCTGCCCATATCGGTGCTCAGCCAGCACGATATGACTCCTGCTCGCTCCCGAGATCGACCTCGATCACGGCGTATTCGGTGCCCTCCTCCGGGCACCAATACGTGTCCTTGTCCCCGTCCAGCATATTCGCGGCATCCGACCCCGGCATCGTCTCCGATGCCGCAATATGCGCCTGTGCAGCGAGGTTCGTCTTGAACGTAGCGCGCAGCACCTCGCCCAGCTCCCGCAGCCGCTGCCTGTCGTTCTCGTGAATCAGCCCGCGGGGATCCGGCGGAATATTCAGAAGGAAGGTGGCGTTGCCCCCGACCGAGCCGTAATAAATATGCAGCAGCTCTGCAAGCGGCCGAACCTTATCGTCCTCCGAGGCATGGTAGAACCAGCCCGGGCGGATCGACGTATTCACTTCGGCCGGATACCACACCAGCTCGCGCTCACTCAGGATGACGCTGCGGCTGCCAAGGTCCTCCTCGCTCGAGCTGTAATGGCGGGCAAACTCGCGGTCGTCCGTCTTCTGGGATTTTTCCTGAATCGCTTCGTTTTCGCGCAGGGACGCAGGGACGACGCTCCATTCGGACTCCCGGCAATGCCCCGCCTCATTCCCGCACCAGCGTATGTCGGGACCGCATACGGAAATGGCGGCTCCCGGCTGCAGCTCCCGGATCAGGGCGTAATACGCCTCCCAGTCATATTTCTGGCGCTTGCCGTTCGGCCCTTCGCCGCAGGCGCCGTCGAACCATACGCAGAACAACTCGCCATACCCCGTAAGCAGCTCCCTTAATTGGTTCAGAAAAAACTGATTATACCGCGGTGAATCTCCATACGTCGGCTCATGCCGGTCCCAAGGGGAGACATAGATGCCGAACTTGATCCCGCCCCTCCGGCAGGCCTCCGCGACTTCCCGTACCACATCGCCCTCGCCGCCGCGCCATGGGCTGCTCTTTACGGAATGTTCGGTATACCGGCTCGGCCACAGGCAGAACCCGTCATGATGCTTGCATGTAAGGATCAAGCCCCGCATGCCGGCGCTGACGCAGGCCTCTACCCACTGATCCGCATCCAGCTCCGTGGGATTGAACAGCGCAGGGTCCTCCTTCCCCGTTCCCCACTCCATATCGGTAAACGTATTTACCGTAAAGTGGATAAATGCGTAAAACTCCATGTCTTGAACGGCCAATTGCCGCTGTGTCGGCTGGATGCGAGCCGCGTATTCGATCCTATTTTGCAAGCGATAAACCTCCTGTCTGTTACGAACCTTGGTTATCCAGCGCTTTCTGGTGAATTTCAAGATATTTATCCAGCTGCAGCCCTTTAAACCCGCTTACGTAAGCGTCCCAATCCTTCTCGATATCCTTGCTGCCGGTTACGAACTGGGCCAGGTTCGATTTCACGTAATCCTGAATCGTTTTTTGAATCTGCGCAATGAACGTGGCGTCGGCCGGATCGATGAACACGTCAGTCGGGTACACGAGCTCAGGCTTGGCAAACGGCTCATATTTCTTGGCAGCCAGCCACAGCCGGTATTCATAGGCTCCGTTGCCCAGCGGATCCTCAGGCGCGACGAACGATTCGCGGATCGAGTTGACCATCAGCATCGTCCCGAGCTGCCACCAAGTAACATCCGGCGTCCCTTCGGGCACATCCCGCTTCAGGGCCTCGTATTTGGCCGGCTTGCCATTGTAATCAAGCGCACCGGCTTCCGCCTTCCTCCAGCCGTCCCCTTCAAACCCCCAAGAGGTCATGACCGTCCCTTCCTCGTAGAACAGATAGTCGGCCAGCTTAATGGCGGCGATCCGCTCCTCCTCCGTCGCTTTATTCGTGATGACAAAAGATCCATCCCCCGCGCCTACGCTGTAGCCTGCCAGCTGTACACCGTTCGGCCCTTTCAGCGGCGGAACGACGTCGTACTCCTTATGGCGCGGCTTCGCGTCCGTTGTATCCAGCATGCTGCTGATCAGGGCGTAGCCGACCGCACCGACCACATTCTCGGATTTATTCCCCAGCTGCTTGACGGCATCGCCGTTTTGCGTAAACGCGCCCTTGTCGATCAAGCCCTCGCTGTACAGCTTCCGTAAGTACTTCAGCCCCTCCTTCCATTCAGGCTCCGTCGCGGACAGAATAACCTTCCCGTCCTTCACGCTCAAATACGAGGTGCCATTGTTATATATAAAGGCATTCATCAAAAAGGCGTCAACTCCTCCTCCCCACACATCAAGCGAGGTGGTCAGCGGAATTTCATCGGCTTTGCCGTTTCCGTTCGGGTCCTTCTCCTTGAAGGCTTTCAGCACTTCATAGAATTCATCCGTGGTTTGGGGCATTTCAAGCCCCAGCTTCTCCAGCCATGTCGTATTGATCCACATCCGCTGGCCATATGTGCAGTGCAAGCACTCATTCACCTTCGGCAAGGCATAAATGTTGCCGTCCGGCGCCGTCATGGCCGGGGCCAGGTACGGAATCTCCTCCATCGCCTTCTTAATGTTCGGCGCATGCTGCTCGATCAGATCGTTCAACGGAATGAATGCGCCCTGCATACCGTATTTGATCTGATCCGCCTTTGAGATGCCGGCGTTCATAATGAGGGCCGGATAATCTCCGCTGGCCAGCATAAGCAGCTTCTTGTCGTTGAATACGGCATCCGGGGTCGTATTCCATTTAAATTTGATGCCCAGCTTTTCTTCAATATGCTTGGAGAACGGATTGACGTCCAGGCTTTCGATCCCTGCGGACTGGGGCGCGAATACCGTCAATTCGACCGGAGATCCCGGATCCCCCGTCTTAGCGGTGCTTCCCCCTTCTCCTTTGGGTTCTGCCGGCTTCGAGCAGCCCGATAGCGCCAAGACAATGACCATAATCAAACTTAAGTGCCATACGATGGTTCTCTTCAAACGAACTCCTCCTCATGAATGGAATTAGAACGCAAGTCTTACCATCTTCCAATCAAATGCTTCTACATTTACCCCCATAGCTGATGAATCGCTTGCATGACAGTCTGTGCCTCACCTCCTTCCCTTCGGCTTCACTCCAGTGAGCTATCCCTTGAGTGAACCGATCATGACTCCCTTGACAAAATACTTCTGCACGAACGGGTAAATCATCAGCACCGGCGCGCTCGCTACCACGATCAGTGAATATTTCAGCAGGTCCTTCATCCCTTCGCGGACAAGCAGCTCGTTCACGTTGGTGACCATCTCCGCGCTGACGGAATTCAAAATCAGAATGTCCCTTAGAAAAATTTGCAGCGGGAACAAACTGCTGTCCTTCAAATAAATCAAGGCGTTGAAGTAGGAATTCCAATGTCCGACTGCATACATCAAAGCCAGCACGGCAATGATCGGCTTGGATAACGGCAGGGCAATTCTTAGAAAAAAGGTAATGTCGCTGCTCCCGTCCATCTCTGCCGCTTCGGCCAGCTCTTCTGGAATGGTGGTTTGAAAGAACGTTCTGGCGATGATAACCTGAAATACGGCCAGGGCTCCCGGGATGATCATCGCCCATCTTGTATCAAGCATCCCCAGCGATTTGACGAGCAGGTAGTTCGGGATCAAGCCCCCATCGAAGAACATCGTGAACACCAGCAGCATCATAATGATATTGCGGACATAGAACGTTTTTCTGGCCAGCGGGTAAGCCAGCATGACGGTAAAGGCCACGTTCACGAGGGTGCCGACCACCGCATAAAATAGCGAGTTGCCGAATCCGATCAGCACATTGGAATTTTGGAAGACGGCCTTATACCCGATCAGCGTCACATCGACCGGCCACAGCCACACTTTTCCGGAGGATACAGCCCCCGGAGAGCTAAAGGATGCGCTTACAATGTGCAGCAGCGGAAACAGAATGACGATCAGAATAACCGACAGAAACAAATACACCAAGCCGAGAAACAACCGGTCCTGGACAGACTCCCGAATAGCGGTTCTGCTCATGCGAATCCTCCTCTCTTACCATAGACTCGTGGATGATACCTTGCGGGACACAAAATTGACGATAACCAGCAAAATAAAGTTAATGACGGAGTTGAACAGCCCGATCGCTGCCGAGAAGCTGAAGTTCGCTCCAAGCAGTCCGACCTTGTACACATACGTGGAGATGACCTCCGACGTATTCTGGTTGAGCGGGTTCTGCATAAGATAGATTTTCTCGAAGCCAAGGCTCATTACATTTCCAAGATTCAGGATCAGGAGGATGACGATTACCGGGAACAGACTCGGAATATCAATGTTGATGATCTTCTGAAGCCGGGTCGCTCCATCCACCCTGGCCGCCTCGTACAGATCCGGATTCACGCCGGCGAGGGCCGCTATGTAGATAATGGCGCCATAACCGGTGAACTGCCATGCATCGGACCAGACGTAAATGGACTTGAACAGCCCCGGGATGCCTAGAAAATCTACGGGCTCAAGCCCCAGCGCCCGATACAGATTGGACATGAGTCCGGTATTCGGCGATAAATTCACGATGAGGATCGAAACGATGACCACGGTCGAAATAAAATAAGGCGCATACGTGACCATTTGGACCGTCTTCTTGAACCTGCCGTTTCGAATTTCATTCAGAGCCAGTGCGAGCAGGATTGGCGCCGGGAAACCGACGAGCAGTCCGTACAGGGAAATTTCCAGCGTATTTCGGACATACTGCCAGAAGAACGGAGCCTCGAACAGCTGCTTGAAATAATCGAATCCCACCCAGGGGCTTCCGAATATTCCCTGAACGACGTTGTATTCCTTAAATGCAATCAGAACGCCGAACATCGGAACATATTTAAAAATGACGATATACAGCAGAGGGAAGAACACGAGCAGGTAAAATTGCCAGTGCTTCATCAGCTTCTTCCTTGTTCTGCTTCCGGGCTTGTGCAATGGGACATTCATTCCGGCCGTTGCTTCCATTGTTTTGCTCATGCGAGCCACCGGGCTACCCCTCCTTATCGGTTTGATGACCCTTAGTTTAGGGGAAGCCTCCCCGGCCGTTCAATAAACAAGATTCGCCGGCCCAACGTATTTCCGCGAAGCAGACTAGATGCCATAGATCAGGCAAGCATCAGACGGATAAACCTTTTTCCGCCGCTAAACCAAACTCCCCGCATGAAAAAAATCCCGCAGAATAGCGCATTCCGCGGGATTTTGAAGCCTCGTCCATAATCTGGGGCGCGTCTCGGTTCTAGCCTTCGGCGATCCGATTTGCGTCCCCGGAAGCCGCCTGGTCCCGATATTCGCCAGGGGACAGGCCCACTGTTTTTTTGAACATCCGGCCAAAAGAGATGGCATTCGAGTATCCGACCTTGGTCGCGATTTCCTGAACGGGCAGGGTCGTCTCGACAAGCAGCCTTCGGGCATGCGTGATCCGCAGCTCAATCAAATAATCAACGAACTTCTGGCCCGTCTCCTCCCGGAACAGCTTGCTGAGCGTCTTCCAATTCATATGGAACTGTTCGCTCAAGTAGTTCAGCGACAGATCGGGATTCGCCGAATTTTCCTCCATATACTGCCGAATTCGCCGGATCGTATCGGCGTGATTGCGCCCGTTGAGGACCGATGCCATGCCCTCGTATAGGGACGAGAGCGCCTCGCCGCAGTTTTGCTGCAGCTGCTCCAGCGTGTCCGATCGCTGCAGTGCATGCCGCAGTTGGGGCTGGCCCTCGTTTAGCCAAACGTCCTGAAACTCCTTAGCCATACAGGACAATTCCCGGCCGAGCGCATAGATCAAGTAATCCGCTAAACTGTGAACCCCGTCCCGGTCCAGCATATTCTTCTCAATATGCTCGATCAAGGCTTTATATTTCTCCCGCCAATCCGGATTCACCATCCGTAAGGACTGGGCGATGGAACGGATCAGATTCAGAAAATCAAACGCATGTCCACGCTCCTCGCCGGCGATTTGTCCGTAAGGAATGATCCTGTTCTCGCCGAGAATCATTTTATATTTCAATGCCTTGAGCGCTTGGCTGTACGACTCCGGTATTTCCGTATACTGCTCTGCCAGCTTTCCCATGCCAATCGTTACGGTCAGCTTCAGATGCTCCTCCACCCACCGGCGGGCATCTTCGAAGATTACAGCAGCCTCCTGCATCATATCCGGAGCCGGATCGACCTGGATGATAACACCCAGCTTCGATGCGGATGTCCATTCCGCCCAAAGGACGGATCCCCGTGCGGCTGCCGTTTCCTGAACAACGCTCTTCAGAGCAAATTTCAATAAATATTGATCCTGCTCCCGGTACTGTTCGCAGAAGTGAGCGTACTTATCGATCTCCATCACGCTGACGATCTGAGGAGAGGCCAGATCCGGCAGCTCAATGACATCCCTCTGTTCATTCCATTGCTCCAACTGCAGCGGATACTGCCCCTCGATCAGCTGCTGAAACAAATAAGCCTTCCGAAGCAGCAAATCCTCGCGGTGCTGCTGCTGAAAGCTGTTGGACTGCTCCAATATGCTCTCAAGCGCCGATTCAATAAAAGCAAACTCATCCTGCTTGCAGCCGTGAAGCAGGGCATTCGTCTTGGTCTGTGTATACTTCTGAACCTGAGACACGATGGCCTCTACCGGCTTGTAGTTTCTGCGTGTAACATAAACGATCCATACAATGCCGGCCAAACACATCAATATGCCTACCATGAACCACACGTTGTACAGCTGGCTTACGATGCCGACCACCCTGCCCTGCGTCAGGCCGCCCTCATATACCCAGCCCGTGTACGGAGAGACTGCGCTGGACACCGGCTCTCTGTCCTCCGCCACCATCGCCCCCGGGGTCATGGAACGGCCGTCGGCATCCTTCATTCGGATAAAGCTGACGTCCGAGTTATACATCCCCTGAACCATTTGGGATATGGCATCCACGTTGATGTTGATCGCAATCAGCCCCCGGCCGCGGGATACGAACGGGGCGTCCCGGACGAGCGTGACCGTCTGCCGTGCACCGTTAAAGCTGAATTCGCGAAAATCCCTGATGCCGCTCCACTGGGCTTCGCTGTTTTTCCGGCTCAAGTAAGGTTTAAGGAAGGCATAATCCGCATAGTCCTGAAGCTTGAAGGCGGAGGATGTGGTTAGAACATATTCATCCTGCGTGCGCACCAGCGCCATGGAATCCACAAGGGGACTGGAGACTTTGAATTGCTTCATCGCTTGCACGGCCTGCATATTCAGGTAAACGTCATCCTGATTCTCGGAGCTGAAAAAATCGGACAGATCCGGATTAAACAGCAGCTCCTGCACCAGCATCTGATCAATGGACTTCAGCGAGTTATCCACCGACCGCATCGCCTGCTGGATCATCGTCTCATTGGCTTGCACCGCTCCCTGCCGCGACTGTTCGCCAAGCATTTGGAAAAACACGAAAAACACAAAGGAAATGACAATAAAAAAGACGGGCATATACGACAGCAGCTGACGGTAAAACCAAGCTTTGTTCCCCATAGACATCCCCCTGACCCAAAAGGTTGTTCATCCATACCGATACGTCAGCCATGCCGATAGACACGCTGACCGTGTTTGGTCCGGAACCGCCGGACCTCTGGAAGCGCTTTCTAATTTCAAGCCTTGCGTTTCTATGGAACTCGATTGCTCCCTTTCTCCGCATTTCATGTAATAGCTTCATATTAGAAGAAAACGCGCGATTTACCAACACTTTTATGGAGAGGAGTTGAAAAACATGTCTCTGGTATTAGCCCGATAGGAGAGACGGATCAGCATGACCGGTTAGGATCCGAATCCGATATGAAACGAAGCAGGGGGACAATGAAGGTTTCTTTTAGAAAACAGCTTTGTCCCCGGGAGCTCCGTTCCCTACCGGGACATCCTGTTCGGAGGCGTTGGGACAGCAGGCTCATTGTCCCTGCCCAGCCTGCGGCCGGCCGTTTCTCTGCGTCCTGTTGCAGGCACATGCGCGCCTGCCCGTGCAAGGCCGAACCGTGGCATGTTATTGTACAGGCACTCATACTGCCCCTCCTGAACGAGGTAGGTTTCGTGGAAGATGCCGACATCGCCGCCGGTGCCGACGGCTTGGTTAAACCTCCGCCAGGCACTCAGATGATTGGCGCCATGGCGGGCGTAGTGCTCCAGCTGCTCGAAGCTTCTCCAATATTGGATCAGCGTCAATCCCCGCCATGACACGTGGAAGGTACCATCGATGAATCCGAGCTCCTTGTTCCGGTATAGCTCCTGCAGCATCGGAGACATGGAATTCATAACAGGCAGCCATTTGTGCACGGCCCACAGCTTGTTGATCCGAAATCCGATGATAAAGACAACAAATGAGCCTTCCATCTGGGCGGTATAACGCCCGGGCGTCACTTTGCTCATGCCGTTACTCTCCTTCCTTCATTTCAAGTAAACGCAGATGGTTCTCATACACGTTTCCGATATCCTCCGAACCGTACAGCTGCGCGGTCAAGAACGCCCCATAGAACACGGTGAAGCAGAACTCGACCGCCTGCTCCACCGACATCGCCGGATTCAAGCGCCCCGCCTCAGCCTCTGTCGTCATGAAACGGTGAAACAGCCGGTACATATCGGGAGACTTTCTCCCGATCTCTTCCTGTCCCGGAAAGAGCAATGCGACTTCAGCCTCGCTGAGCTCCGGCATGCAGGGCTGCATTTTGACCTCGGCCAAGAACGAGATCAGGCTTGGCATAATTCCCAGCCGGATTTCATGCTCTTTAACCACTTGATCCAGCAGATGCCGAAAAGCTGCAAATCCGCTTTTTCCTTCCTGTTCGATCTCAATGATCCGCTTCGTCAGCCATATCCGCATAAAATAGATCAGGACATCCTCCTTGCGCTGATAGAACTTGAAGAAAGTAACCTTCGATATCTCGGCCGCCCGGCAAATGTCCTCCAGCAGCACCTCGCTGAACATCCGGTCACGCATCAGCGCGATTCCCGATTCATACAACGCGATTTTGTTTTTGGCTTTTTTCAGTTCACGCAAAGGGATTTCCGAAACGGGCATATGTCTCCACCTCAAAATAATTTACTTTTGTAAATAAATTAACACAAGTAAACTTATTTTATCAAGGTGAATTTTCACTTCTTATCACGGTCGTAGGTTTAAGAGCTGATTTCGCAAAGATCTCCATAAAAAAAGCAAGCACAGGATGCTCGATCCTGTACTTGCTGTGGATACCATGAGGTTGGATACGCCTCGGCACTTGAGGCTTTCCCGCTCTCAGGCCGCTTATCCGCGTGCCGCGGCATCCGCATAGAAAATAATCGTATAAAATTTCGTAATCTCGTTCCCCGGGTTCCGGTAACGGTGGGGACGATTGGCCGCGAAATGCACGGAGCTTCCCGCAGGCACCGTATAGCATTCGTCCTCCCGCCAGAGCTCGAGCTCTCCCTGGTGGACAAATATATATTCCTCAACGCCGTCGTTATGCGCTTCCGATCCATGATCGCAGCCGGGATCCATGATGACCATATACGACTCGAATTTGGTGCGAAGGTTGTAGGAGAACAACGGATGCACCCGGTACGCGCCTTCTGCCTCATGGAAAGGCTCCACATCCTCAGGCGATACGACCGTCACCTCGGTCTCCGCTTCCTCAATCAGCGTCGTGAATGATATCCCCAGACCGCTTACGATGCGCCATAACACCGATATCGTCGGGTTCGAATCCCCCCGCTCGATCTGGCCGAGCATTGCTTTGCTTACGCCGGTCAGCTCCGATACATTGTCCAGGCTAAGGCTCCTCGATTTTCGAATGGCTTGTAAATTTCTCCCTACCTTTTTATGAATGGGTTCCAATCGTACAATATCCTCCTTCGGTACCTAAAACGGCTAGCTGATTTTGCTCTGATCCGCCCGCAGCTTTTCCGTAAGCTTTGATACCATATCATCCGTCATGCGGTTCAAATCATATTGTACATCAAATCCCCATTCTTCGCGTGCGCAAGTTGCATCAATCGCGTCCGGCCATTCGTTCGCAATGGACTGGCGGACCGGATCGACCTGATAATCCAGCTTAAAGTCCGGGATATGCCGGCGGATGCTGGCAGCGATCGATTCAGGCTCAACGCTCATCGCCGTCACATTAAAGGCGTTCCGGTGCTTCAGCCGGGAACCGTCTGCCTCCATCAGCGTTATGATCGCGGATATGGCATCCGGCATATACATCATGTCGAGGTACGTTCCTTTCGCGATATAGGAGGTGTATGAGCCGCTGCGAACCGCTTCCCAATACATGTCGACCGCGTAATCGGTCGTTCCTCCTCCAGGTGGCGCGGAATGGGAGATTAGCCCTGGAAAACGGAGTCCCCTCGTGTCCACGCCGTATTTATGATGGTAATAATCGCACAGCAGCTCGCCAGACACTTTGCTGACTCCGTACATCGTCAGTGGACGCTGCAGCGTATCCTGCGGGGTCGCACGCTTCGGGGTATCCGCCCCGAAGGCTGCGATCGAGCTCGGTGTAAAGAACTGGCATGACAACGCCCGTGCCGTCTCCAGCGCGCTCAACAGGCCTCCCATATTCAGATTCCAGGCAAGCGCCGGGTTCGATTCCGCCCGCGCTGACAACAGAGCCGCCAGATGGATTATTGTATCCGCTCGAAACTCTTTAGCCGCGTCATAGAACGCCTTGCTGTCCGTGACATCCAACAGCCTGAACGGTCCGCTCTGCACCGCCTCGCTTTGCGATTGACGAATATCCGTTGCCAGCACGGCTTCGTCGCCGTATATTTGCCGCAGCTTCACGATCAGGTCCGAACCGATCTGACCGAGTGCACCCGTGACCAAGATTCGTTTCATGAATCATGCCTCCTTCTTAGATCAGACCAAGCTCGCGTCCGATGGATTCGTATGCCGCAAGCGCGCGGTCCAGCATTTCCTTCGTATGGATCGCGGTAGGCATGTTGCGTACTCTCCCCGTCCCTTTCGGCACCGTCGGGAACACGATCGCTTTGGCGTACACTCCCTCTTCGTAGAGACGGGTGCTGAACTTCTGAGTCGTCGATTCGTCCCCGATGATGCAAGGCGTAATCGGGGTTTCCGTAGCGCCGGTCGAGTAGCCGAGCTGCCGGAGCCCTTCCTGCAAATAGCGGGTATTTTCCCATAGCTTCGATTGAAGCTCCTTGCTGTTCTGAAGGATATCTATCGCCGTAATGCACGCTGCAACTGCACCTGGAGGCAGTGCGGTCGAGAAGAGGAACGGCCGGCTGCGGACCTTGAGCCAGTCGATCAAATCCCTGGATCCCGCGACGTAACCGCCGACCACGCCGACAGCCTTGGACAGCGTTCCGATCTGCAGATCAACCCGGTCCGACAACCCGAAATGCTTCACCGTCCCCGCTCCGTCCCCGAGCACGCCGGAGCCATGGGCATCGTCAACATAAGTAATGAGATCATAGGCCTCCGCGATTTCCACGATTTCCGGCAGCTTGGCGATATCGCCGTCCATGGAAAATACGCCGTCGGTAATAACCATAATTTTATTGTATTGCCCGGATTCTCTCGCCTCGCGGGCTTTTGTCCGCAAATCATCCATATCCGAGTGGTTGTAGCGAATCACCTTCGCTTTCGTCAGACGGCAGCCGTCGATGATCGAAGCATGGTTCAGCTCATCCGAGAGAATGGCATCCCCGGCTCCCATCACAGCCGAAATGGCCGCCATATTGCAGTTGAACCCGGATTGGTACGACAGCACGGCTTCCGTTCCTTTGAACTGGGCCAGCTTCTCTTCAAGCTCCACGTGAAGCGACAGCGTCCCGTTAATGCTGCGCACGGCGCCGCTTCCTGTTCCAAACTCCCGGGTTGCCCGGATTGCCGCTTCCTTCAGCCGCTCGTCATTGGCAAGGCCCAAATAATTGTTGGAGGACAAATTCACGAATTCGCGTCCTTGAATCTTGATGACCGGACCGTTCGGACTTTCGAGCGGCTGGATCGTATTATAGAGCCCCTGCTCCTTGAGTTCGGTTAAATTCTGCTGCAAGAAAGCGCTTAACGAGTGACTTGCCATATAAATTCCCTCCTAAATGGATGATGAATCTGAAACGATCCTATCAATTACAACTTCATTGTATGCAAAACCTCACATATATGCAATATCTCGCACAAATATATGTTATATTAGACTACGAAATAAAAAATCCCCCGTGCCATGATCAAAAAAGACAAAGCGTCTTTCCTATCATTACCCCGGAGGATGCTTTCAGATATATTATGGATTCGAGATCAGCTATGACAGCCCTGTGCGAAAGCCCGGTCAATCGGCAATCGCCGCATGCAGAGCCTCCACATAGGCCGTGGCCAGCTTGGAGAGCGCGATATTTTTATGATGAATCCAGCCGACGTTGATCGTCTCATCGCACGCCAGAGGAACGGGAATGATCTCGTTGCCGTTCAAATCCGCGCTGAGCACGCCCGTGGAAATCGTATAGCCGTTCAGGCCGATCAGCAGATTGAACAAAGTTGCACGGTCGTTGACCCGGATGCTTTTTTTATGCGACAACGTGCTCAGAATCTCCTCGGAGAAATGGAAGGAGTTGTATTCCCCCTGCTCGAAGGACAGGTACGGATAATGCTGCAGCTCTTCGATCGTGACGATGGACTGCTTGGCAAGCGGGTTATGGACGCTGATAAAAATATGCGGCTTCGCTGTGAACAGGCTGTTAAACTCTAAACCGGCGTCCTTCAGCAGCTTGTTGATGACCTTGGCATTAAATTCATTAAGGTACAGGATTCCGATCTCGCTGCGGAAGGTCTTCACATCCTGAATGATTTCATAAGTCTTCGTCTCACGGAGCGCAAGCTCGTACTCCTCCTGTCCGTACTCCTGAACCAAATGGACGAAGGCATTCACGGCAAAAGCATAATGCTGCGTCGACACCGAGAAATGCTGCGGTGACGGCTTGGCGTTCAGGTACCTTCCCTCCAGCAGCTCCGCCTGCTCGACGACCTGCCGGGCATATCCTAGGAACTCGGCCCCTTCCTTGGACAGGATGATTCCTTTGTTCGTCCGTTCGAAAATGGTTATCCCAAGCTCCTCCTCCAGGTCCTTGATCGCATTGGACAGACTGGGCTGAGAGATAAACAAACGCTTGGCCGCCTCATTCATCGAGCCCCGGCCCGCAACCTCTATCACATACTTCAATTGCTGCAATGTCACCCTAGATCTCCCCCTTCTAACACCGGACTTTAACGCTGATCTTTTACATGTTCACGAAGGACCAATGGCATAAAATTTTATTTTTTGAGCCATGCGGCCGATAACATAATTACAAGAAATCTTTAAAATTTAAGCTGTATATTTTAAGTCCAGAATTCTTGATCTGAAGAAAAGCACTTCCTCTGCGCCATTGTACTTATCCCAAGCACAGGTATACGCAGAACCTACTATTGCACCCTGCCAAATGAAAAGGAGTCCGATCCCTGCCCATGATGAACCGTAAGAACAAACTTATGAATGCCGTATCGCTAGCTATTATCGGAATTACCGCTATTGTACATCTTCTAGCCCGCAGGTTCCATGTGTTCGACCAAAACATGCACGCCCAGGAGATGCTCTCCTCTGCCCAAATGGAAGGCCAATTCGGAGCCATCCTGAACGTGCTGCTTGTTTTGCCTGCACTGCTGCTGGCGGTTACGCTCGTCATTTACAGCCGCAAGCCGGACCACCCGAGTATTCCCTATATGCATACCTTAGTCCTAACCCTTGGCAGCATCTCGATCATTGCCGGCGCAGGGGGGCATGTCGAATTTCACTTTTCCATCTTCATGGTGATCGCGGCCCTCTCTTACTATAAAAATATAAAGCTCATCTTCTGCATGACCGGCATATTTGCCGCGCAGCATATTCTCGGGTTTCTTCTTATTCCGGAGCTTGTGTTTGGAACGACGAGCTATTCCTTGACGATGCTGATCATTCATGCGGTATTTCTCATTCTTACCTCGGCTGCAACCAGCTGGCAAATTCACAGCACTCTGCGGATCGAAGCATCCTTGAGAGAGGCGCAGCATCAGCAGCGTGCAGCGATGATGAATGACATCACGTCTAAGCTGGCCGACTCCACCCGCCAATTGAAGGAGACCGCTGAGCGGCTGGCCGGGCAATCCAGGCAAAGCACCGGACTAAGTCAACATCTGGGGAAGATCATCGAGGACATTGCTCATGGAACGAGGGAACAGATGGCTGCGATGGAGCAAAACCGTGCCATCATTCTCGAAATTGGCGGAAGCATCCGCCATGCGGCAGCATCGGCGTCGGAAGCCGCCGGGGCCTCCGAGGAATCCGCGCGACAGGCGGAATTCGGCAGTCATATCATCGGCAATATTTTATCCGAAATCAAGAATACCGGTCACTCGGTCGACCAAAGCCGGAATACGTTGATGGTGCTGAACCGGCACGTCTCCCGAATCGGTGATATTCTCGAGGTAGTCCGAGGCATTGCAAGCCAAACCCATCTCCTGGCATTAAACGCGTCGATTGAGTCGGCAAGAGCCGGGGAAGCTGGCAGGGGATTTGCCGTCGTTGCCGGCGAAGTACGTAAGCTCGCCGAGCAATCCTCGGCCTCTGTCGGCGAAATCACCGAACTGATTGACAGCATACATAGGGAAACCGCCGATCTGCTCGGCAGCATCGGCCAAGTCCACGACAATATGAGCTCGGGAGTACAGGTCGTCGATCAGGCGAGGGCCTCGTTTGATGTCATCCACCATGCCGTGAAACAGTCTTCCGACCAGATGAAGGAAATATCCGCCGCGACGCAGCAGTTGTCCGCCGGCTCCGACCGGATGAATCATTCGATTCAAGAAATGACCCGTTTTACGAACGATACGGCCGCCCACGCTCACGACATCGTCGAAGCTTTCCAAGAGCACGCCGCATCCATCCGGCAGGTGTCGGATGCCGCGGATCTTATGGCAGCGCTGGTCACGGACTTGAACGGCATCATGGACCAGTTGGCGAAAGAGGCGACCGATTAAATGCCTCATTCGCCTGCCAAGGCTTTGAACGCTTTCAGTACATAAAAGAAGAGACCGCTTCGTGGTCTGCAGCCCATCTATTCCCGTGTTGTAGGTGGGCTGTTTTTTTCATCCTAATGGAAGTTTTACCGTAAACTCGGAGCCGACCCCCACTTCGCTCCGTACCTGGATGCTTCCCCCATGGACTGAAACGATCTGATGTGCAATCGACAGTCCGAGCCCTGAGCCACCGGCGATTCTTCCTCTTCCGGCATCGGCGCGATAGAACCGGTCGAACAAATGCGGAATCGCTCCCTCCGGAATTCCGGATCCGGTATCGGTGATCGAAATCGAGACGCAATCATGAATGATCTGCATGCAGACCGTAATCTTCCCGCCTTCCCGCGTATGTCTTAGCGCATTCGTCAATAAATTCAGAAACACCTGCTTTATCCGTATAGGATCCAGACATACCGTCGGCATATCTTCGTTACAAGATACGGCCAGACTAACCCCATATTCATCCGCTTCCGGCTGCACCAGCTCAATCAGCTCCTCCATAAGCATAGGCAAGTTCGTTGGTTCTTTGTTTAATATAAGCTCTCCGGCTTCCGCCGTATTCAGCAACTGCAGTTCATCCACTAGCCTGATCAGCCGCAGCACTTCATCATGCACGGAGAGCAGCGCTTCCGGCTTAACGGTCCCTTGAGACTGCTGAATCAGCTCGAGCTTGGATTGAATGATCGCCAGCGGCGTCCTAAGCTCATGCGCTACATCCTCAACAAGGCGCTTTCGATTATCCATCAAGTCGCGGAGCTGGGTCGTCATCGAATTAAATGCCTCGCCGACCTGACCGTATTCATCGGCCCGTTCAATCGGGACTTCGGTGGCAAGCTCACCGCCCGCTACCCGGCGCATGACGCGTATCAGCTTGTTCAAGGGATTCATGATTAGCCCAGAAAGCCAGTAGCCGAGGATCAATGCCGCTCCCGCAATAAACAAAGTCATGTTGAAGGCCTTGATCTTCATCTCTGCGAGGATATACTGGCTTACCCCCTCCAAAGAGATCATTCCTTCATTGCTTCCACCGCCATCCGTGTAATATCGGGCGAATAGGCTACCCAGGTAACCTTGCGTCGTCCCGATATAGGCCGCACTGACAAGGACTACCAGGACGCCCATCGCCAAAAAGATTTTGCCCCGCACACTCATCCTTCTTCACCGAACCTGTATCCGAATCCGTACACCGTCTGAATATATTTCATCCGCTCCGGATCATTCTCCAGCTTTTTCCGAAGCTTGCTGATATGGGAGTCCAGCGTGCGTTCATAATTCATGAAATCATCGTCCATGGCGGCTTTTATTAACTGCAGCCGGCTGAAAACGACGCCTGGTCTTGAAGCCAGTGTCAGCAAAATTTTAAACTCGGTCGGGGTCAGGGGAATGAGTGCGCCGTTTCTTGTAACCTGGCACTTGGTCAAGGAAATACGAAGATCTCCCCGCTCAAGGTCGGCCGGTTCGTCGTTTCTCGGATCGATTCTCCGAAGCAATGAACGGATCCGGGAGGCAAGCTCCCGCAAACTAAAGGGCTTGGTCATATAATCATCCGCCCCCAGCTCCAGGCCGATAATTTTATCCGTTTCCTCCGTTTTGGCCGTTACCATAATAATGCCGCAAGAGCTGACCTGTCGTAACTCCCTGCAAACGTCAATGCCGCTCTTACCCGGAAGCATCCAGTCAAGGACTACGATCGCGGGCCGTTCCCTGCGTGCGGCTTCCACCGCGTCAAGACCATTGGTAACTGCGTATACGAGGAAGCCTTCGGCCTCTAAATATTGCTTCATCGACTCGAGCATCGCCTTTTCATCCTCTACTATCATAAGTTTCGTTTCCATAAGCATAATTTCTCCTCATTCGTTTGTAGCCATTATAACCCGGATATGGCCATAAAAAGTGCTCTTACACATAATCAAAAGATCGTTTCCACAAGTTCTACACAATCGGACGGTAAACTGGTTACATCAATGAAAAGGCGAAGGAGAATTGAACTTATGAGAACTTGGATTATGATTGAATACGGAATCACAATCGCTCTTGTGCCGCTCTGGTGGCTGGTCTATTCCCGAGCTCGACATGTGCTTGACCATAACACTTCGGAATCGTTCCATACCCATCTGCGCAGCCTGCGATTCCGGTTATGGCCGGCCGTCTGCTTGACCACGGTCAAGCTAGCCGCAACGATTCGGATGTGGATGACCGACTGGTCCTTCGTCGAAGACAAGGTGCTGATCCAGTGGCCGCTGTACCTATGCGGCATGTTCGCCATTTTCATGTTCTCGCTTCCGGAACTCTATCGGCGCGAACAGCTCGCCTTCTCTTCCACGAAGGGGAGAGCGGGAGGGCTATCTAATCCCATCATATTCCTGCCGTTTTCGGCAGCATTTACCGCATCCGCAGCTTCCGCGATCCAAATGCTGTTCTTCGCGCAATCCCCGCTACGATTCGGGACGTTATATGGGGTTTGGGCAGGGTTTGGTCTTGCGGTTGCTTTCCAAGCCTTCACTTATCGAAGGCACCTGAATCGTCAAGCCGCAGGCGGAAAGTTAGCCAGGCAAGAAAACTCAGGGAAACGGTTCCTCCGCATGGTCCAAAAGGGCTTGGTGCTTCTTGTTGTCGTCTCGACGATCGTTGCATCCGGCCTGCTATCATCCAGACTTCCGGATCGGATGAGCATGATGGATCACGGTAGCCAAAGCTCCCATGGAGGCCACGCCAATGCAAGCCACAATCTTGCAGGTCTCGATCATGCAGACTCGCCTGTGTCTGCGGCTGTAATGAGCCCGGAAGCCGTCAGCGTCGAGGACCTGAGAGGTCCGCAAGATGCGCCGCCGGACCGCTCTTTTACAATATCAGCGTCAAAGCTGATAACAACGCTTCCCACCGGAGAACATACGGAACTCTGGACCTTCAATCAAACCGTCCCGGGACCAGAGCTTCGAGTAAAGGAAGGTGACCTGGTCGAAGTCGTATTGCACAACGTTGATATCGAGGATGGCGTCACCATCCACTGGCATGGCCTGAATGTCCCGAACGGCGAAGACGGCGTAGCGGGGCTGACGCAAGATGCTGTGATGCCGGGAGAACGGTTCGTTTACCGTTTCATTACCAATCAGACGGGAACTTACTGGTATCATTCGCATCAACAATCCTCGGTTCAAGTTGCCAAAGGACTCTACGGCACGCTGATCATCGAACCGAAGGAAGGTATCGCGGAGGATGTCGATATGACCGTCATGTCCCACTCTCACGGGACGAGCAACGGCAGCACGATTACGCTGGGTCCCACTGGCGTGCTGTCGCGCCGGATCATTGAACCGGGTACGGCCGTCCGTATCCGGCTCATTAACGCCCATAACATGCCGCGTATTTTTTACGTATCGGGGGCGCGGTATCGAGTAGCCGCCATAGACGGGGTCAATCTGAACGGACCGGAATGGATGGAAGACCGGCCGCTTCTGCTTGCCGCCGGCGGAAGGTATGATCTCGCCTTGGTCATGCCGGAGCATGCCGTTTCGGTGTCGCACAGCCTGGGTACGATCAACGAAACCAGCGAGGCCGTTGTCCTCTCGGCCACGGATCACGACATGCCGGCTCCCGGGGTTGAGGGAACGATCTTTGACCCTGCACACTATGGCGCTCCGGCGCCGGTTCCCTTTGATTCCGACACGAAATATGACAAGGCGTTTACGCTGGTACTGGACAATCGGGTTGGATTTTATAACGGAACCATGACCAATTTACAGACGATCAATGGGTATGTCTTTCCGGATACGCCCTCGCTGATGGTAAGTGAAGGCGATGTCGTCAAAATGAAATTCGTCAATCGCGGATTCATGGATCACCCGATGCATCTGCACGGCCATCACCTATTGGTGCTGAGCCGGTACGGCATACCGGTTCAGGGCAGTCCGTGGTGGACCGATTCCTTGAACGTAGCCCCAGGCGAAGTGTATGAAGCCGCTTTTGTTGCGGATAATCCCGGACTCTGGATGGATCATTGCCACAACCTGGAACACGCCGCGGCAGGGATGTCCATGCACCTCATGTACGAGGGAGTCTACACTCCATTTGAAATCGGCCGGTCTACGGTCAATATCCCTGAATGATGTGTGACAAAGTACGCGGAGGCAGTGAAAAACCCTTCCGGGAGCAGTGCCTAAAGGCTTGCTCTTGGAAGGGTCATTTCAGCGTTCTCTATTGTTCTCCCGTCTGAAACTGCTTCTTGGCCCATTCCGCATACGACGGATGGCTGTCAAGCAGCTCCTCGTGGGTTCCGCTGCCGGTAACCCTGCCGTGCTCCAGCACGATGATCTGATCAGCCGCGACTACGGTGGACAGCCGGTGGGCGATCACAACCGTTGTCCTCTCGATCATCAGGTTGCCAAGCGCCTTCTGCACCTCATGCTCAGAGTCGCTGTCCAGACTTGCGGTCGCCTCGTCGAGCAGCAAAATATCCGGTTGCCGGAGC
Organism: Paenibacillus lactis; assembly: GCF_017873605.1. GTDB lineage: Bacteria > Bacillota > Bacilli > Paenibacillales > Paenibacillaceae > Paenibacillus_AQ > Paenibacillus_AQ lactis. The sequence goes on along the minus strand of NZ_JAGGKI010000008.1, from coordinate 163,067 downwards.
AACGCTCTCGCGATCGCCACGCGCTGCCGCTGCCCGCCGGACAGCTGAATCCCCCGCTCGCCGACCTCCGTCTCGTATCCCCGCGGAAGCGACTCGATGAAACCTTGGGCATAAGCAAGCCTTGCCGCTTCCGCTACCTCTTCATCCGTCACCGGCTCCTCGCGCCCGTACACGATGTTATCCCGGATGGACCCGGTCATGAGCGGGCTGTCTTGGGATACGTAACCGATCTTGCGCCGCCAGGAGTCCAGTGAGTAGTCCCGGATCGATTCCGAGCCGAAGACGATATCTCCGCCGCTTGGCGCATAGAAGCGCTCGATCAGCGAGAATATCGTCGTCTTCCCGCTCCCGCTCGGCCCGACAAGGGCCGTAACCTTTTTGGCAGGAATGGAAAAGGTCACCTCGGACAGGATCGTCTCGCCTTCATGGTAGGCAAACGTCACATCCTCAAAGCGCAAGTCGCGGTGCCCCTCGGGTGCCGGGCGAACGGCACGGTCGTCCCCTTCCGACCGGTATTCCAGAATCAGCCGCAGCCGTTCCGTAGCGGCCATCACCTTTTGCAGTTGAGAATAGAATGTCGCAAACTGGCTGAAAGGAAACATGATCTGGAACAGCAGCAGGATGAACGACACCAGCTCTCCGGCGCTAAGCGCGCCGGAAGAGACGCGAACGCCGCCGTAGCCGATAATGACCACGAGCAGCACAACCATCACCATGGACATCAGGGGAACAAGCACCGCGTTGATTTTGGCTTCCTTCATGCCGAAGCGGTACAGGCTGTCCATATCGCCGAAGCCGCTTTTCTCTTCCTTCCGTTCCGCATTGGACGCCTTGACGAGGCGGATCTCGCTGATGACCTGGGTCAGCATCGCGGAAAGCTGGGCAAGCTGCCCGTACATGCTGATGGAGATTTTGTACATTTTTCCGCCGATGGGCATCAGGATGCCGAAACCTACGGGCACGGCCACCAGGATGATCAGCGTCATCTGCCAATCCAGATAGAAGAGAATGGCCACCGCGCCGATCACCGTCAGCAGATTGGAGCAGAAGGCGATAAGGTGATCGGTGATCAACGTCTTGATCTCGTTCGTATCATTCGTTACCCGGCTCATGGTTTCGGCCGAGCGGTGACGGTCAAAGAACGGGACCGGCAGCGACAGCACCTTGGTCCAGAGCCGTTTGCGGATTTTATTGACCATCTGGTTGCCGACGTATGCCAGCATGTAGTAGGACAGTCCGCTGGCTACAGCTTCAAGCAGGAAGAGCGCAGCCAGCGACGCGACCATGCGCAAATCGAACGAATCCGTCGAGAAGCTGTCAATGAATCGGCCGGTGATGAGCGGGACGACCAGTCCCGTCACCGCCCCGACCAGGCTCAGCAGGATCGCTGCCGCAAGCACCAGCCTCGGCATGCCTGCAGCCTGCAGCAGTCCGGTAAAATACCGGACGGTGGTCCTCGTTACTTTGCCTTTCTCTTCCGCAGCGTTTTGTTCTGTTCCGATTCCCATGTCAGATTCCTCCTCCCAAGGTTAAGACAGATACGTTTCCTTGATAAACCGGCCGGTATGCGAGGCTTCGACTGCCGCAACCTCCTCCGGCGTGCCGCTGGCTACCACGTCTCCGCCGGCTGCCCCGCCGCCCGGCCCGATATCGAGAATCCAGTCGGAGTTCCAAATCAGATCGAGATTATGCTCCACGAGTATCACGGTATTTCCCGCATCGACCAGACGGTTCAGCAGGACCAGCAGCTGCTTCACATCCCCCGGATGAAGACCGGTAGACGGCTCGTCGAGCAGGTACAGCGTATGATTTTTCGTTTTCTTGCTGAGCTCCTTCGCCAGCTTGATCCGCTGTCCTTCTCCGCCCGAGAGGGTGCGAACCGACTGCCCCCACTTCAGGTAACCAAGGCCCACGTCGCAGAGCAGCCTGGTCAAATCCATGATTTTCGGCTGGTCTTCCAGAACGGACAAGCTTTCCTCCACCGTCATATCCAGCAGATCGGAGATGGAGAAGCCGTTGTATGTCACGCGGAGCACCTCTTCCTTGAAGCGTTTCCCCTTGCAATCCGGGCAGCGAACCTCGATCTCCGGCAGAAAATGCATGTGCAGCGGGACGACGCCCAAGCCCTGGCATGTCTCGCATCGGCCGCCCTGGGTGTTGAAGGAGAAGTGCTTGGCCGTCAACTTGTTCCGTTTGGCTTCCGGCAGCCCGGCGAACCAGTTCCGAATATGGGTGTACACATCGGTATATGTGGCCACGTTCGAGCGCTGCATGCGGGATACCGGAGATTGATCGACGGTGATCAGCTGGCCAACCGCCTCCCACCCTGTTATTTCTTTACATCCCGGCGGCGTCTTCCGCTCGCTTCCCGATTCGGCCAAAAGATCGAACAGCAGCGTGGATTTGCCCGAGCCCGATACGCCCGTTACGGAGATCAGCGTGCCGAGCGGGAAGGAGGCCGTAATATGCTTCAGGTTTCTCAGATGCGCGTCATGGATCGTCAGCATGCTTCCGTTGCCGCGTCTGCGCCGCGGCGGCTTCTGTGCATCGTTCTCGCGGAAATACGCTCCGGTCACGGAGGCCGGCTGTTCCATCAACTGCGCCAGCGTTCCCTGTCCGACAACGGTTCCGCCCATCGCTCCCGCACCAGGTCCAATATCGATAATATGGTCGGCAGCCCGCATCACGTCCTCGTCATGCTCGATCACGAGCACCGTATTGCCCAGATCCCGCAGCTGCTTCAGCACCTGAATCAAGCCGCGGGTATCCTTCGGATGCAGTCCGGTGGTCGGCTCATCCAGAATATACAGCACGCCCGTGAGACCCGAGCCGAGAATGGATGCGAGCCGAAGCCTCTGCGCCTCGCCCCCCGACATCGTGATGACCTGCCGGTCCATCGTCATATAGCCGAGACCGACATCGATGATGCGCTTCAAGCGGACAATCGAATCATGAATGAGCGGCTCAACAATGAACAGCTGGTCGCTGCTCAGCTTCTTCATGAGCGCTTCCATCCAATGGAGGGCCTCGCCGATGGACCAGGCGTTCACTTCCGTGATCGGCGTTCCGTCGACCAGTACGCGTCTGCTGTTCGCCTTCAGCTTCGTGCCTAGGCAATCCGGACAGACGGATTCATGGAATAATGCGGCCTCGCCGGATTCGCTTCCTTTCTCCCGGTACCTTCGCCATATGCCGGTCACGACGCCTTCGAACTTCCCCTGTCCGACCGACTTCGGCGGCTTAACGTCCGGGAAATGGCGGCTGAACGCCTCGCTCTCCACGCCGTAATAGAGGAGGTCCCGCTGGGCTTCGCTGTAATCCCGGAGCGGCAAATGCTCGTCAAACGTGAAGCCGTAGTGCTTCGCCGCGGCCTTCAGAATGTTCGTGTTGTAATCGATAAGCACGCTGTACCAGATGGTGACCGCGCCATCGCGCAGGCTGAGCTCCGGTCGGAACACCGCTTCCAGGTTTAAATCCACGGTGTGACCGAGCCCGCTGCAGGTGCCGCATGCACCTTCCGGCTTGTTAAAGGAAAAATGGGACATCGTCAGCTTCTCCATGGCATGTCCGCATCGCCTGCAGTGAACCGTCTCATAGGAGTCTGTGGCCTCGTCGTCCTCCGAAGCGCCGTGGTACGACTCGCCTTCGACATTCGGCACGACGGTATCGCCGCAGGACGGGCATTTCCGCTCACCCAGCTTGGCATACAGAATCCGCAGCAGCGTGTAGATGTCTGTCACCGTTCCGATCGTGGAGCGCGGGTTCCGGTTCGTGATGTGCTGGCCTACGCTGATGGAAGGCGAGAGCCCTTCGATCGCGTCCACCTTCGGCTTGCTTACCGAATCCGACACCATGCCCATGGATTCCATGTATTGCCGCTGACATTCACGTTGAAGCGTGTCCATCGCCAGCGTCGACTTGCCTGAGCCGGATGGGCCGGTTACGACGACCAGCTGGTATTTCGGAACTTCCAGGGAGATGTTTTTCAGATTGTTTTCTCTTGCGCCGCGAATTTTGATGGATCCGTTCATGATAACCTCCTAAAAGTTTTGTGGAGCATATGCTTCGAAGGAGTTACATCGCAACAAAACTCGCTTCGAAAGCATTTGCTCAGTTTTGTGGAGCATATGCTTCGAAGGAGTTACATCGCAACAAAACTCGCTTCGGGAGCGTCCGCTCAGTTTTGTGGAGCAAATGCTTCGGAAGGAGATAAATCACAACAAAACTCGCTTCGGAAGCGTCCGCTCAGTTTTGTGGAGCATATGCTTCGGAAGGAGTTACGTCGAAACAAAACTCGCTTCGGAAGCACCAGCGCCGATTACATCCCCATATTACAACATTGATGCAAGTACAAAATTTCAGGATTCCGATCTTTGGCGCATCGCGATTTTTTGAGCTCAATCCCGTCATGGTGCTTTAAGGTTTAGTGATAATGTTGAGCGACTGCGTTTCTGCAAAAATATCCCGCTAGCCTTTTAACTTGCTGTTCATCATCCGGTGATCGAAATGGTATACAAGGATCCGCTTCATTCCCGTGGTCCGTCATGGTACAATCCACCCAGAAACGTAATTGTACGAGCCCATCCGGAGGAGGTAGAAAACCATGGGAATCCGGCCGATCGAGATCGCCAGAAAGCTGGGCATCAGCACAAGCGCGCTTCGGCACTATGAGAGCTGGGGCATCGTTCCGCCGACTGAACGCACTGCAAGCGGCTACCGGATCTACACCGAGGAGCATGCGGCATACTTTGAATGCATCCGGGCCATGTTTCCGGGCTTCGGCGTCGATGTTACGAAGAAAGTGATGAAAAAGCTGCAGGAGAAGGAGCTTGATGAAGCGCTATGGATCATCAATGAAGTGCAGGCCCGGCTCCATCGCGACAAAACCCTTGCCGAACGAACGATCCGCATTCTGGAGACGGAGCAATTGGATGATGCCGATTCCCATGGCCGCAAGGATAAGATGACCATCGGCGAGGTCGCCGCCGAAACCGGCGTTGAAGCCACGGCAATCCGGCATTGGGAGAAGGAAGGGGTCATAACGCTGCCGCGCGATGAAGAGAATGGCTATCGGACGTTCAACCGGGCGCTGGTCCGACAAATCCTGATCATCCGCATTCTCCGTTCGGCCAATTATCCGCTTGAGGTCATTAAGGATGTGCTGCAAGAGCTCCAGCACCACCAGGTCCATAATGCAAGAAGGCTGTTTAAAGAGACGCTTGTCTATTTAAATCACCTGAATCACCATCAAATCCGCGGCGTCCATTATGTGTACCGCCTGTGTGAGGTGCTGAAGCTGATATAATCAAGGCCGCAGGCCATCCAACGTAATAAAGGAGATGTCCGCAAGATCAAATGATCTTATGGAACATCTCCTTTTGTTCGAATCCAAGGCAGCTCCCGCCAAGCGTCAGCCTGCTAACAGGCTCTTAAGGCGGCTAGTCGATGACCAGTACGGTCTTGCCGCGGGCATGTCCCGTTTCCACCAGCCGGTGCGCCTTCGCAGCTTCGCTGAGCGGGAACGCATGCGAAATGTGAATCTGAAGCATTCCCTGCTCATATAAACGAACCAGCCCATTTAACCGGGATTGGGATCTTTGACTGCGAATCGCCAGAACGCCAAGCTCAGGCACCGCTTCAAACGAGGCGATCGTGCCGACCCGGCTCCTGTCGTTTACCAGCTCTACCGATGCCCGCAAAGCCTCCTCGCCCGCCGCATCCAAAGCTGCATCCACCCCCTCGGGAGCGATCTCCCTCACTCGATCAACCAGACCCGGACCATAGAGGACCGGAACCGCGCCAAGCGAGCGCAGATAATCATGGTTCCGCTCGCTTGCCGTTCCGATGACCTGCTTGGCTCCAAGGGCCAAGGCGATCTGGACGGCAAAGGTCCCTACCCCGCCGGCAGCCGCATGAATCAATACGGTGTCGCCGGCCCCTACCCGCAGCTGCTCCAGGGCCGTATGGGCTGTTTGCCCGGAGGCGCTCAGGACGCCGGCTTCCTCCCAGCTCATGGATTCAGGCTTTCGCACGATCTGATCCGTACTGACGACGACATACTCCGCATAACAGGCTAGGAGCGACCATCCGAGCACGGCGTCCCCCGGCGAGAAGCCGGCTACCCCCTCCCCGACCTGATCGATCGTGCCGGCAAACTCATTTCCTACGATTTGAGGCTGTTTCAAGGTTAACGGCGGAGGCGTCCATCCGGTGCCCCGCACCGCGCAGTCGGCAGGCTGCACGCCCGCACTCCTGACTTTTACCCGCACCTCGCCCGGTCCTGCCTGCGGATCCTCGAAGTTCATGATGCGAAGGACCTCCGGCGGCCCGATCGAAGAAAAAGCTGCTGCTTTCATGGATCTCATCCCCTTTTATCGATTGATCTTCCTCTCGACTTCATTCTATAATCACCAATAGATAATAAAAAATATAAAATAATCCATGTATATATATACTGAAGTATATAAGGAAGGCAGGAGATACGATGGAGCTGCTGCAGCTGAAGTATTTTGTCACGGTCGCCAGGCTTGAGCATATGACCAAAGCCGCCCAGGAGCTTCGCATTGCGCAGCCTGCCCTGAGCAAGACGATTTCCCGGTTGGAGGAGGATCTCGGCACCCCCTTGTTCGAACGGCAGGGACGGCATATCCGGTTGAATGCCTACGGCAAAGCGTTTTTGGCCAGAGCCAGGGCGGCGCTTCAATTGCTGGAGGAAGGACGAAGGGAGGTTGCCGATCTGGCGGGGCTGGAGCGCGGCCGCATTCATTTGGCTTTATCGAACATGGAGCAGCTTCGCGAGCCGCTGCGACTGTTCCTGGAAGAGCATCCCGAGATCAATTTCCACATCGTTCAATCCTCTATGGAAGACATGGAGCAGACAATCGAGTACAGCGAGGTCGATTTCTTCCTCACATCCATGCCGATCAAGCATCCGGATATCGACCACCTTCCCCTGCTCGACGAAGAAGTATTTCTGGCGGTCCCTCCGGCCCACCGGCTGGCTTCAAGAGCCTCCGTCCATTTAAGCGAGGCCGCGCAGGAGCCCTTTGTCGGTTATAAGGAAGGGCATCCCTATCAAAAAATGAACAACGAGTTTTGCAGCCAGGCCGGTTTCATCCCGAACGTCGTATGCGAGGTCGAGGATCCCCGCACGATTGCCGAACTCGTGCGCAGCGGATTCGGCGTAGCGCTCATCGGCGAATGCAAGAGCGGCGAGGAATTGAAGCTGGTCAAGCTGCGCATCGAGCAGCCCGAAGCCCGCCGCACCTTCCGCATCGCCTGGCTGCGGTCCCGATATTTATCCCAAGCCGCACGATCTTTTCGCGATTTTTTGGAGAAGTATTATCGGCTGCAGGGAATCGAATTGACCCCGTCATGAAGCCGCGCTTATCGCGCGGTTTTCCTATTATGTAAAGATGTATCCACCAGAACCGTACTCGAAGAATCCGATCGACCCTACGCGGTCCTTTCCAAGCCCTATTGACAACGAGTGAGTGAAAAAATAATATTGAGTAAACACTCAATTTCCGCTTTCAGGTCGATATTCGCCTGACGCTTGGACCCGTATACCGATATCATAATGATGAATGTCCCGCTCTTTTTCGAATCGGCATCCCTTCAAAACGAAGTTCATATCAGGACCGAAATTCCAACCACAAAGGCGGTATTTACTTATGCCAACCAGCAAAGCGAATGCAAAAAAAGAACGGATTCTTCAATCAGCTTTAAGCCTGTTCTCCAGACAGGGATACCATGCCACAACGACCAAGGAAATCGCTGCCGAGAGCGGGGTAGCCGAAGGCTTGATATTTTATCATTTCGGTGATAAACGGAAGCTGCTGCTTGATATCGTTCGCAACTTTTCCTTTATTCCGCAAGTAGAAGCAGATGCGGATGCGCTGGCTGAGCTGTCGACGGAAGAGGCGTTGGTCCGCTATGGCTTGAAGTATCTCGAGTTTCTGAAATTGAATCAGGAATATATCATGCTCATCTGGTCCCCGGAGTTAGTTAACGATGCCGAGGTATCGGCTGAAGTTGCCAGCCTGATCGACGGATTCGGTACGGCGGGCAGGAATATGTTGAAACGCCAGGGAGCATCCGGGCCTCCTCAGGAATTTACCGTCCAAGTCGCCATGATGACGGTCACCTCTTCCATTCTCGTTTACTTCATGCTCCATTCCCGTTTCGGCGAGGAGTTTATGCCGCTTGGTGGCGAGGCGTATGTCCGGGAGCTTGTCCGTTTGCTGATGCACGGATGGAGTTAGGAAACATCCGACGGGATCGGTAATGCATACCAATATGTTTATATTGTCATAATGGTTAATCCTTGTAAGGCCCTTTTTTAAGCAGGCTGCTGTCCTGGCGTATTGCATAAGATGATTTCCTGCTGATTGCTTAAGCAATTTTCGCTAAAGCATCAGCTAATTTTATACTCATAATTTGAGTGTCTACTCAACTTTTTGTTCTGTTGAAGGACCTTTGAAGGGAGAGAATTGTGATGATGGTGGATTGGAACTCGGAAATGCTGTTATGGCTGCTGCCAGTCGTATTCTTCCTGCACGATGGCGAGGAAATCGCAAGCATGGAGCACTGGATTAGGAGGAACAAAGACAGCCTATGGCTCTCCAAAGTATCGTCCATCCCGATAAGGTGGGATAAAAATCTGACGCTTTCTTTTACATTTGCCGTACTGGTGCTCGGCTTCGTGCTCACCTCCGTAACCTGGCATGCCGCTGTTCGTTATGACACGGTCGGCAGCATGCCGTTTCTATACGCCGGATTCGTTGCGGTGTTCCTCCTGGACGGAATAAAGCATGTAGGGGCTACCGTCCTGCTGCGGAAATACACTCCCGGTGTGATTACCGCTGCTCTTCTTGAAATTCCCTTTGGAGCTTACGCTCTATACAATCTGATCCACCAGAAAATGATCGATCTCGGAGCCCTTGCCCTTGGCTTGGCCATCGCAATGCCGGTCACGCTGTTTCTCGTATGGTTGGGTCTGACCATCGGCATGCGACTCGCCCCGGTCCGTAACGTGCCTTTTGAATAATTCGCTTCCTTTCAGCTTGATTCTCTAATTATTACATCGTCTCCACGAATGTTTTGATTGGTGTCCGTGCGAGATCTCGGAGGGAGCCTCCTCGCATCCGAAAAGGCGTATCCCGGTAGTCCCGGGCTTCATATAAGCCAAGCGATCGATCATATCGTAAAAGGATGGCTTCAAGCGGATTTTAAGCGCCGCAAGAAAAGCCGGCTTGGTGGACATGCGAATAAATCTCCCCGCCCCCTCATGGCCATTCCCCGGTCATCAGCCTCAATAAGCAAGCTGTTTGACTTTTGCCCCCAGCTGCCATATAGTTCAATAATGAAACTATTTCACACACGAACTATATGGCTCGGGAAAGGAGGGCTATCGGTTGAATGACAAAGCGAAGCAGTGGATCGACCGGTATTTGGATGTTTACCAGTTGGTTACCCGGCGCATTAGTGCCGAAATGCGGGAACATCTTGGCGAGGATCTGACGAACGACCAATTCCAGGTCGTGCGCTTGATCAACAGCATGCCCCAGTGCACCTCTTCGCAGTTGGCCGACACGCTGGCCGTAGGCAAAAGCTCGATCACTGCCATCGTCAACCGACTCGTTGACGCCGGGATCCTATACCGGACCCGCGACGAAGCGGACCGGCGGCAGGTCTACCTGGCGTTAACCGACTATGGTACATCCATTTTCGAATCGGCCCAGGAGCAAGTACGGAATATCATTTCCCCGTACCTAAAGCATTTCGAAGAAAAAGATATCGAAATGTTTATCTCGATGTTCGAGAAGCTGGGTCAATTGATGCAGGAATCAGGAGGGAGAAAAAATTGAAAGCCATACTAAAAGCAAGATGGCTCATTATTGTCCTGTGGCTTGCTGCTGCCGTCTCACTATTCTTGACGGCACCGTCGATGGCGGATCTCGTCCGCGAGAAGGGTCAGCTGTCCGTTCCTGACGGCTACACGTCGTCGAGAGCTGCCGAAATTCTTAAGGAAGCATCGGGAGGCGAGGGCGGAGAAACCTTACATCAGGTTGCCCTAGTCTTTCATAATCCCGATGGCTTGAGCGAAGCCGATAAGGAGAGCATTAAGCAGGGGATTCAGAGCCTGAACGACCGAAAGGAAAGCCTGAATATCGACTCCATCAATGAGCCGTTCACCCAGAAGGAGCTTGAAGATACGCTGATTGCCAAGGACGGCAAAACGATCATGACGGCGTTGCAGGTCAGCGGAGGCCAAGAGGCCGTCAAGGCGCTGCCTGAGCAAGTCGATCAGATCCTTGAAGGCGTTAGCGCGGAGCATTATCTGACGAGTGAAGGACTCATTAATGAAGATACGATCGTCAGCTCGGAAGAAGGGCTCAAGAAAACGGAATATATTACGGTCATCTTTATTCTTCTTATCCTCTTCATCGTATTCCGTTCTTTTGTCGCCCCATTCGTTCCGCTGCTCACCGTCGGTCTCAGCTACATCGTGTCCCAATCGGTGGTCTCGTTCCTCGTCGACCGGTTCGACTTCCCGATCTCAACATTTACGCAGATCTTCATGGTTGCCGTCATGTTCGGCATCGGGACCGACTACTGCATCCTGCTGATCAGCCGCTTCAAGGAGGAGCTGACAGCCTCGGATGATACGAAGTCGGCAATCATCGAAACGTACCGGAAAGCGGGCGGCACCGTCTTTTATTCCGGTTTGGCCGTATTCGTCGGCTTTATAGCGATCGGCCTGTCGAAATTCATCTTGTACAAATCCGCGGTTGCTGTCGCCGTCGGCATCGCCGTCATGCTGCTTGCTCTCATAACCGTCGTCCCGTTCTTTATGGCGGTGCTCGGCAAGAAGCTGTTCTGGCCTTCCCGCGGGAAGCTGGAGCACAGCGAGAACAAGCTGTGGGGAGCGGCCGGATCCTTCTCGCTTAAAAGGCCTTGGGCCCCCCTGCTTGTCGTGGCTGTTATCGTGGCTCCGTTTCTCGTGACATACAGCGGCAAGCTGTCCTTCAACAGTTTGGAGGAGATCGGTCCGAGCTATGAGTCCGTCAAAGGCTTCAACATTATTTCCGACAGCTTTGGTCCCGGACAATCGCTGCCTTCCACCATTGTCATTAAGAATGATGACGAGATGGATACGGCCGAATATATGGGACTCGCGGAGAAGATCAGCCGGGAAGTGGAAAAGGTCGAAGGCGTATCCAGCATTCGCAGCCTCTCCCGCCCGACCGGCGAGCAAATACATGACTTCCTCATTCCGACTCAAGTGAAAACGCTGAATGAGGGCCTTACGGAAACGAATGACGGGCTGGCACAAATTCAGAGCGGTTTATCCGAGGCAGGCAAGCAGCTGAGCGAAAATGCGCCCAAGCTGAATGAAGCCGCTGCCGGCGCAAAGGAATTAACGAAAGGAACGGCCGAGCTGAAGGCCGGCATGACTGAGCTTGCAACAGGCCTCAAAGCCATTGAGCAAGGGATCAAAAGCGGATCCGCCGGAGCCGGCGAAATCGAGTCCGGGCTTACGCAAGCGGCGCAAAGCGCGAAAGAGCTTGCGAACGCGCATGCCAAGCTGCTTGAGGGCTACAAGCAGCTGGATACCGGACTTGCGGCGCTAAACGGCGGCGTAAGCGGAATTCAGGAGCAGCTTGGAAGCGTAGCGGCTGCACTGAAGGGGCTTGAAGCCTCCTTCTCGGGTCTTGAGAACAGTCATCCTGAAATCCTCCAGGACATGAACTACCAGACGATTAAGGGGACCGTGACCCAGACAGCTGCCGGCACTGCCGAGCTGGCGGCAGGACTCGGACAGATTTCCGAGCAGATGAAGGGTGCGGCCGCCGGTCTATCGGAAGCCAACAAGGGCTACACCAAAGCGGCCGCCGGGCAGACCGCCCTCGCAGACGGGCTTCAAAAGCTGGCGGCAGGCATCGGTGAGCTCAAGTCCGGACTTTCGCAGGCCGCGGACGGCCAGGGACGCATCGTGAGCCAGATCCCATCCATTACAGGCGGGCTCGAGCAGCTGCAGGGCGGCCAGCAACAGCTGGCGGACGGCTTCGGTGATCTCACCGGACAGCTTGGCGAGCTGACGGAAGGCCTGAACTCCAGCGCGGACGGGTTGAAGCAGATTACCGACGGTTTAAGTTCGGCCCAAGACTACCTGCAGCAGATCCAGGATCTCCAGGACGATGAGCTCAGCGGGTTCTTCATTCCGCAGGAAGCGCTGGAGAACGACGAGATGCAGACGGTGTTCGATACGTACTTATCCGATAACCGCAAGGTCATGACCCTCGATGTCGTGCTGTCGACAAACCCGTACAGCGAGGAAGCGCTGGGAAGCGTCGAGCAGATTGAGGCGGCCGTTGCCCGCGCGGTGAAGGATACGAAGCTGGAAAACGCCGAGGTCGCCATCAGCGGCATTACGAGCACGAACCATGACCTGCAGAGCATCTCGGACGAGGACTATACCCGTACGGTTATTCTGATGCTCAGCGGAATCTTTATTATTCTCGTCGTGCTGCTGCGTTCCATCGTGATGCCGATTTATCTCATTATCTCCCTCGTTATTACGTACTTTACTTCGGTTGGAGTAACCGAGATGATCTTCGTGCACGGACTGGGTTACTCCGGCATTACCTGGGCGACGCCATTCTTCAGCTTTGTTATGCTGATCGCGCTTGGCGTCGATTACAGCATCTTCCTGATGGCGCGCTTTAACGAGAACAAGAGCTGGGATGTCAAGGATGCCATCCTTCACGCCATGCGGAATATGGGCACGGTCATCTTGTCCGCAGTCGTCATTCTCGGCGGAACGTTCGCCGCGATGTATCCGTCGGGCGTCCTGTCCATGATGCAGATCGCCACCGTCGTGCTGGTCGGACTCGTGCTGTACGCCCTCGTATTTCTTCCGTTCTTCGTGCCGGTCATGGTACGCATCTTCGGCCGGGCCAACTGGTGGCCTTTCACGCCGAAAGAACGGAGCTCAGAGAGCAGCCAGCCCGGTCAACACGTAGGCATGTAAGCTGCCCCCGGATTTGCTTGCGCCTGAGCGCAAGGTCCACCTTTTGAATCATACCGGCGCTTTTCGAAAGCTTTGTGCTTTTACGAAAAGCCGCCGGTTTTTTTATGAACAGATGCCCCACAAGCTTGCCCTCTTCTCGATTCATCGCATTTCCAAATCCGTTTTCCATTGGCTTGGGCCGCGTGCTCAAATAGGAAATGTCTGTACGGCTGATGTAATTTTGCGTATATTTGAAAGTAAGACTTCTTAAAAAGGAACGTGAACGGTGACAACCCTACGCGCAAAGAACCATGAACGTTTTCGTTTTACCAAATTTATCCACCGTGTTGCGGCATTCGTTGTTTTTCTGAGCATGCTCCTCGGAATCCGCTGGCTTTGGCTTGAAGCCTACGCCCCTCCTGCAGATCAACCGAAAGCCTCTGATGGGGTGCTCGATCTGAGAGGCTGGGATCTCTTGGGCTCCAAGCCCATCAATTTGGACGGAGAATGGGCGTTCTACCCGGACACCTTGGCAAATGAACAGGAGCTGAAGACGTCTGAGACGTCATCCTTCGTGCATGTACCTGGAGACTGGAATAAAGGCCGGGCGCATGAAGTGAAATCATCATTCGGAAACGGGACGTACCGGCTTCGCATCTTGCTGGATCGTCCGCTTGCGGCCCCACTCTCGTTCTGGGTTCAGGAGATTCAATCCGCGACCACCGTGGACATCAACGGCGAAACGGTAGCTTCTATGGGAAGGACAGGAGAGACTGGCCAAGCTTCCTATCAGCCGAACCGCACCTCTTTCGTTGTCGATTATGTTCCCGACCGGGAGGCTCGGGAGCTTGATCTGGTTATCCGGGTCGCAAACTATGAGCATCCTTACATGGGCGGAATCTCAAAGCCGATCAAGCTGGGATCGCACCAGGCGATCCAGGATGAGTACGGCGTCTCCGTCGATCTCCAGCAAATTACGTTTGTCGTCCTGATGCTGCACGGATTGTACGCCTGCATTTTATACTTATTCAATCCGCGGGAACGGTCTCTGCTCGACTTTTTCCTGCTGCTTGTATCGGCAGCTTTGAGTGTCGTCACATCGCACGACAGCCTCTTGATGAAGTGGGTCCCTTTAAATTATGAATGGGAGCTTAAAGTAACCTTCCTCTCCTATTCGTGGCTCTCCTATTTCATTTGGAAGCTGAGCCGCAGCTTTACCGCCCGAAAACGGAACTTGTGGTTTAACGCCTTCAGCGGGCTTTTGATCCTCTATACGATCGTGGTCTTTGCCGCTCCGGGGCCTTGGGTTCACGGGATGGTGGAATACCGGGTATTTGCCTTCTTTTACTTGTTGCCGGTCCTGCTCTCGGTCTACGTATTTACGCGAATGGTCCTTGACAGCCGGGATGATGCGATATTCCTCCTGCTATCAGCCAGCGGCGTGATGGCGAGTGTCATATGGGGGGCGATCAGTAATTATTGGGAGCTGCCGTCCGTATATTATCCGGTGGATGTGCTCGCGGCCCTAATCGGTTTTTCAGCCTATTGGTTTAAGCGATACTTCCGCAACATTCATCAAATCAGCAAACTTAACGATAAACTGAAGCTCGCGGACCGAATGAAGGACCGCTTTCTGGCCAACACGTCCCACGAGCTGCGCACGCCGCTGCACGGTATCATGAATATTGCCATAAGTCTCGCCGAACGGGAAAAGGAAACCCTCAGCAAGCAGAGCAGCGAAGACTTGAACCTTCTGATCACGGTCAGCCGCCGCATGTCGCATTTATTAAATGACCTGCTGGATGCCGTGCGTCTTCAAGAGAAGCAGATTCAGCTGCAGCCGACCCAGGTATCCCTGGTTTCCGTCGTTAATGGGGTATTCGATATTGTAAAATTTATGACGGAAAGCACGGCCGTTCGACTCCAGATGAAGATCCCGGACTCCCTTCCAGCCGTCAAGGCGGATGAAAAGCGGCTGGTTCAAATTTTGCTCAATTTGATCCACAACGCCATCAAGTACACGGAGAAAGGAACCATTACCGTCTCTGCCGCTGCAGATAGCAGAAAAATGACCATCACGGTCTCGGATACGGGCATCGGGATGGACGCTGAAACGATAAGGCGCATTTTTCTTCCGTACGAGCAGGGCAATCAAGGGTTGAATGACGCGAAGGGGATCGGCCTTGGGCTCAGCATCAGCAAGGAGCTCGTTGAGCTTCACGGCGGCGAGCTGTCTGTCAAATCGGTAGAAGGAAGCGGGACGACGTTTGCCTTCACACTTCCGCTTGCGGACACGAGAACAGAGAGCACGTCACCGCAGCAGGTTCCCGTACCTGCCGTAGGCACAGCTGCCTACGAAGAGCTCGCGGCCAGCTGGGACCTCGCCAAAGGCGATTCTCCTATTCAGGTACCGACGGGTTCCTTGGCCCAAAGTCATCCCGTCAGCATCCTGGCCGTGGATGACGATCCTGTTAACCTGCGGATCCTTGCCGGCATACTATCAGCGGAGCCGTACAACCTGAAATTCGTAGCCTCGGCTGCCGAAGCGCTGGAGCTTCTCGGCTCGCAGCCATGGGATCTCCTCATTGCGGACGTCATGATGCCGGAGATGTCAGGCTACGAGCTTACGCGCAACGTAAGGGAACGCTTTAACGCATCGGAGCTGCCCGTTCTGCTGCTGACGGCGCGGAGCGAATCAGCCGATGTGTATGCCGGCTTCCAGTCCGGCGCAAATGATTATGTGACGAAGCCCGTGGACCCGGTGGAATTAAGATACCGTATCCATTCGCTGATTACGTTGAAGCATTCCGTGGATGATCGCTTGCGAATGGAAGCTGCCTATATGCAGGCGCAGATTCACCCGCATTTCTTATTCAACACCTTGAATTCGATCATGGCGCTTAGCGACTTGGACGTCGATCGCATGCGGAGCCTTGGCGAGGCATTCAGCTCCTATCTGCAGATCAGCTTCCACTATCGGAATCAGGATCGACTGGTTCCGCTCCAGCAGGAGCTTGAGCTTATCCAGGCCTATTTATACGTCGAGAAGGAGCGATACGGAGAACGTTTGAACGTGGTATGGGACGTGGACCGGGATATTCGTGTCCTCATCCCGCCACTGGCCATTCAGCCGCTTGTGGAGAACGCGGTACGGCACGGTATTATAACAAGGGCCGGAGGCGGTACGATAACGATCAAAATCGCTAGGCAGGAGGAAACCATTGCCGTTGAAGTGACGGATAACGGCCTCGGTATGGAGCCTGACCGCGTCGCCCAGCTCCTGCAAGCTCCTGATCAGAGAAAAGGCGGCATCGGTCTCTATAATACGAATCGGCGGCTGCTGCAAACCTTCGGCTCCGGTCTCGTGATCAAGAGCACCCGGAATCAAGGCACGACGGTTTCATTTACAATTCCGTCGGATTCGCAGCCGAGCGAGGATTTTTCCGATTTTTAGGAACGAGGAGTCAGCCAGCGGACTCTTGCTTGGTTGCCATAAAGCAAAAGTCTGGTAGACGGTACGGCTTGGTTGTTGTTCGAGCGGAGCCTGAAGAGGATACGGGCTTGATTCACGAAGCAGAGTATGGCAGACGGTGCGGGTTAGTCCTTTCAAAGAGGAGCCCGGTAGACTATACTGC
Source organism: Paenibacillus lactis (assembly GCF_017873605.1). Taxonomy (GTDB): domain Bacteria; phylum Bacillota; class Bacilli; order Paenibacillales; family Paenibacillaceae; genus Paenibacillus_AQ; species Paenibacillus_AQ lactis. The sequence goes on along the minus strand of NZ_JAGGKI010000008.1, from coordinate 146,417 downwards.
CTAGTCTTCTCCGGGCGGAGTTCCGCTATCGCAACAGGAGCATCGCCCCGCGATGCTCCTGTTGTTTTTTTGCGTCAAAATCAATCTACAATTTTATCATGCCTCCTATCTGTCTCTCATTATTAAGCAATGGCCGAACCGCAGCGTAAATCAACGGCCAACGTGGCATAAATTTATTGTTTACAAGGGAATACTGTTCCTAAAGGGGGTCCATCATGGAAAAGATCAACAGCTGGCTTAGTCAAATGGCTCACAATTATTTGCTGATTGTTATTGCAGCCATCCTCTTTTTCGGCATAAAATCCGTTATTGGTGTCATAACTTACAGGCACTACAATAAAGAATTGCAGCATTTGCACAAAAAACTGGACTCTCTATTAAAAAAGACCTCCGAAGATTGAGGTATAGCTGTTCGGTTTCTTATTTCTAAATGAGTCCGTGCACCGGCAGCTTCTCCTGATCCCTACAAGCGCAGCTGATCCCCTCCCTCCTATACCCATGCTCATCATCCAACACGAACCTTCACATTCTGTCACGACGCTTCCAATATTAAAATTCACATTTTATAAAAGATCATTGGGAGAGCAACCGATGGCCAATCGTCCGAGCGTCGTTGCTGAGCCCTTGCTGGAGTCATCGTTACAACGCTTGACCCTGTCAATCATGGCGCAACCGTCACGTTCCCCTTGTACATATTGCCGACCGGGCTTCTCGTATTCTGGGAGGCTGTGGCCGATGTATTACCATAGGCTGCGATGACATAAACGTCCGGATCGGACAGAAACACCGTGTTATTGGAGAATTCGTTGCTGATTCCCCATCCCGGTACAATTTCATGAAGCTGAAAGGCATCCACAATGACGCTGTTTCCATTCTGGTAAGCGGTATTATTCCGGATTATGGCCCCGCTCCCTTTCACATCCACGAAGCTGTCGGCATAATTCGCTCCACTGATTCCCTCGCCGTAAAAGGTGCAATTCTCGACCAGCGTCCCGATCGATCTTTCCTTAATGTCAATATGCTCGGCTGTAATGTTCGGGCCGAAAATGACGCCCCGGATCGTATTGTAATGCGTATTCTGGTCATATGACGCACCTTCCGCCGAACCGACGTAAACCCCCTCGCCAAAGCCCGGGCCGGTTTTGCCGGTATTGTATATCCGCGAGTTTTCAATGGTGCTGTATGAAGTGCCGTCCCGGAAATGCACGGCTTCGTAGCCGATGTTAAAGACCTCTACGCCGGAAACCAGCGTGTGGTTCGAATGATCAAGCAATATGCCCTTTTGGGCGTTCGTCAGCTTCAGATTACGGATGATCCAATGGTCTCCCCGGACCCGAAGTGCGTAGCCGGAGCCGGCGGAATATCCGGAAATGACCGCCGGGTTCGCGGCATCCCGGCTTTCGATGACGATGGGCTGCTCCGAGGTCCCGCCTGCATCCGAGGAGAAGCTTCCCGTGTAGGTGCCAGGCTCCAGGACGATCCGGCCGCCTGGAACGGCATTTTTCAACGCACTGTGCAGACAGGAAGACGATGCGCAAGAAGTATCGTTAGATGCGGAATGGGGTTCAGGTTCAAACCTACCGTCTTCATCACGTCCTCCCCCGTTTCCGCAAGTCTCTCGGGCATCCCATACTCCCCAAGAAGCGCTCGTTCCCGGCTCCTCGCCCGTTGTCCACCATCTTGCTGTCCAGAGCTTGCCTTGATGCGACACCTCGCTGTCTCCGCTGTAGGTAGCCGTCGCTTCCCACGGAGCTGCGGAACATGTTGCCGGCCTGGCCGCTTCTGCGCTAAACGCATCGGCCTGCTTTACCGTTGTGAATTCAGACAGGCCAAGGCTGCTGATCGAGACCATCAGCAATCCGATCAAGGCCAGCTGCCGCAGCCCTCTTTTCACCATACATAATTGGATCATCGGAATATCCTCCTCATGGTTAGTTTTCCATCTTTCTTTCGATTAAGATTGCCTTTACCATTGTAATGAGGAGAGCTTGGTCTCTATTCGATCTGTCATATCATCTAAAAAGGTTCTTCGGACCAAGATAAGCACCCACCCGAACAAGATAGACCCAACAGAAACCAGCCGATGCAGTAACCCCGGGGCAGCATCATGACTCTAAAACTGACGTGAATCATCGTGAGATACAGCAATCGGAAAGAAATCGGTCTTTAAATGAATTGGTATAATGGTTTCCGAGATTGAGTCGGCCTCAGGAAAGCCCTGTGATTACACCTCGCCAATAAGGAGCAATCAAATCATGGAAACCATGTTCAATCAAGCCCATGTTAAAGAACTCATGAACCGTATCGACAATCTAAATCCGAGCTTACAACCGCAGTGGGGCAAAATGAACGTCGCCCAGATGCTAGCCCATTGTTCGGCTTTCCAGGATATCGCCATGGGGAATTCTTTCCCTCCTAGAGGCTGGCTGGGGATATTGATCGGCCGCTTTGTGAAACCGATGTTTTATAATGCGAAGCCCCCGGCTCGCAATATGTCCACGATCCCCAGCATAATCATTGCAGATGATCGCGATTTTGAGGTGGAAAAAGAAACTCTGAAGGGAAAAATCGTCCAGCTTCAGAAAGACGGGCCGGCGAAAATCACGCCGCACCCGCATCCCTTTTTCGGCAAGCTGACCGCCGAACAATGGGGAATTGGGTTATACAAGCACCTGGACCACCACTTAAAACAGTTCGGCGTTTAGGCGCCGTTTCACGACAGCAAGTCCCTTTTGAGGACTTGTGAGGTCCATGCGGCGCCGTTTCACGACAGCAAGTCCCTTTTCGGGACTTGTGAGGTCCATGCGGCGCTTTTTCACGACAGCAAGTCCCTTTTCGGGACTTGTGAAGCCCCTGCCGGCGCCTTGTCACTCCCCCGCGCCGCCTCTGGCAGCACGCACAAAAGCGTGCCGACCAGCCCCTGCGCTGCCCGGCACGCCTCTTCCACCGTTACCCTTTGATCGAACCGATCATGACGCCTTTTTCGAAATATTTCTGCATAAACGGATAAATGACCAAAATCGGAAGCGTCGAAACGATAATGACCCCGTACTTGATCTGATCCGCATACCGCTGAGCATATCCCCCCGCATCGCCGCCGGTGCCTGCCCCGTTGGCAAATACCTGATTGGACAACAGGATGTCCCGCAGGATGATCTGCAGCGGCTGCAGCTTCGTATCCCGAATATAGATCAGCGCTGTGAAGAAATCGTTCCAGTGCCCCACCAGATAATAGAGGGCGATGACCGACACCATCGCTTTGGACAGCGGCAGCGCCACTTTGAAAAAAAACGTGAAATGCGAGCAGCCGTCCATCACGGCCGCCTCGTGCAGCTCCTTCGGCAGAGACGTTTCGAAGAACGTCCTGGCGATGATGAGGTAAAACACATTCACCGAAAAAGGCAGGATGAACACCCAGATCGTATTGGTCAGCTGCAAATCCTTCATCAGCAGGTAAGTCGGAATCAGACCGCCATTGAAAAACATCGTCACCACGAAGAAGAACATGATGATCCGTCTCGCCCGGAATTCCCTCCGCGAAAGCACATACGCCGCCGGCAGCGTGAACAGCATGTTCACGAGCGTCCCGAATAACGTGTAAAACACCGTGTTCCGGTAGCCGGTCCAAATCCGCATATCCTTGAAAATTTCCTGATATCCGAAGAAGCTGATGTTTTTCGGAAAGAACAGCACTTTGCCTGTCGATACCAGCGTCGAATCACTGAAGGAAGCGATAACGATAAAATACAACGGGTATGCGATCAAAAGAAAAATAACGACACACAACAGGGCCAGGACGACCCTGAAGGCGAATTCTTTACCGGTGACCCGGGCACTTATGTGATCCATGGCCGTTCCTCCTCCCCTCTCTCATTAGAATAGGCTCGTATTGGACACGCGTTTCGAAATGGCGTTCATGGCAAACAGAAACACGAAATTGATCAAGGTATTGAACAGCCCGATGGCTGAAGCCAAGCTGAATTGGTTGGAGATAATGCCGATCTTGTACACATACGTCGCAATGACCTCGGATACCGGCAGGTTGAGAGCGTTTTGCATCAGGAATATTTTCTCGAAGCCGGTGCTGAGAATGCTGCCCATGCTGAGAATGAACAAAATGATGATCGTCGGCACGAGCGCGGGAATATCCACGTACCGGATCGTCTGCCAGCGGCTGGCGCCGTCCATTTTGGCCGCATCATAGAGCTGGGGGTCTACTGCGGACAACGCTGCCAGATAGATAATGCTGTTCCAGCCGCAATGCTGCCAAATATCCGAGAGCACGTAGACCGGGATAAAGGTCGAGGTTGAGGCCAGCAGATTGATATGTTCGAGCCCGATTGATTTCATGAAATGACCGACCACGCCGGTTTCCGAGGACAGCAGCACGTTGAGCATGCCCACGAGAACGATGACGGAAATAAAATGAGGCAAATATACCGTCGTCTGCATGAGCTTTTTCATTCGCTTTTTTCGAATCTGGTTCAGAATCAGCGCCAGAATAATCGGAGCCGGAAAGCCCAGAACAATCGAAGCCAGGCTGATAAGAAACGTATTGCGCATCAAATCCGTGAACAGATAACTGTCGATGAACTGCTCGAAATAAGCAAGCCCTCTCCATTCCCCGCCGGTGAGGCCTTTGGTGAAATCAAAATCCCGAAAGGCCAGCTGAATTCCGTACATGGGGATGTAGTTGAACACCAGAATGACGAGGATCGCCGGCAAAATCATAATCCATAATTGATAATCGCGTTTAAAGCTCTGAATGCCTTTGGGTGACCGCATGATATCCCTCCTTCGCAGCTAGGGGGAGGAGGCCATCTTCACCCGCTGAAAATGGCCTAGTCTCGCCCGTTATCCCCGATTAGTTCTTGCTCATGTATTCGTCGTAATATTTCTGCATGATCTCCAGGTTTTGATTGAGGCCGGCCTTCTCGCTTTCCTTCACGTAAGCATCCCATTCCGCTTCAATGCCGCCCTTGGTCACCCATTTGGCAAAGCTGGACTCGGCCAGATTCATGACGTTGGTGTTGTTAAGGCTCATCGTGTTGTTGTCCATCGTCGAATATTTAATGAACATGCCCGGAAAAACATCCTTCTCCGGATCGACCTCCAGCGCTTCGGCAAGCGGCTCCGATTGGCCGAGCACCTCCTGCATATCGGTACCGAGCGTCAGCTCCAGCGAATCCGGAATATAAAAAGCCCCGTTATCCGCCATCGTCGACGTCCATTTCCACGTGCCCGGGTCCATTTTGTCATCCGCCGGAGGCAGAACGCTGTATGTACCGTCCCCATTGTCTTTAATATTCGGCCCGATCGATCCGAACAGCACCTGCATCCCGACTTCCGGCGCGTACAGCTCGTTGATGAACCGCATCGCCGCTTCCTTCTGCTTGCTCTTTGCCGACATGACGATATGGTTCGTTCCGTAGTTGAGCGAGTAGTAGTCATAGCTCCAGGACAGCTCTCCGGCATAATCGGCCGTCGCCTTGAGCGGCGGCATGGACGCGTATTGCGACGCAAGCTGCTGTCCGAACCGATCGGAAGCCACCCAGCCCCAAGTAAAGCCGACCTTCGCCGTATCCCCTTCGCCCCGTGCAACGGACTGATACTTGGTATAGTCGTGCGTAAACACTTCCGGATTGATCAATCCCGCCCGATACAGCTTATGAAGGAACGCGACCATCATCTTGTAGCGCTCGTCCGTAAGATAATTCTTCACCTTGCCGTCTTCTACAAAATAGCCCTGCGGGCTCCCGTCCGTCAGTGTGATCCCCATGCTGCCAAGCATCACCGCCGGGTTGAAATATCCGCCGATGCCTCCCGGCCAATCCATCGGTATTTCGTCATTCGGGTCGCCGTTGCCATTGGCATCCTTCTCTTTGAACGCGACGAGCACCTCGTACAATTCGTCCCATGTCGTCGGCATTGTAAGCCCGAGCTCATCAAGCCACTTCTGGTTAATGAACTGACGGCTGGCCGAAGCGGGCCAGAAGCGTTGATATTTCGGAAGCCCGTAAATTTTCCCGTCGGGCTGGGTAGCGATGAGCTTCGTATCCGGCTTTTCGTTGAACATCTTCTGCACGTTCGGTGCCTGGTCAAGCATGCCGGACAAGTCCTGGAACAGTCCTTGGAACTGGGCGAAATCCGCGTCCGTGATCACATTCGGTCCGATGAACAAATCCGGAATGTCGCCGCTGGCCAGCATCGTTCCCTTCTTCTGTCCCCAATCGGCCGTAATTTCCTGCCATTCGATCTCCACCCCGGCGGCTTCTTCCACTTTCTGCAGCCACTCCATCTCAGCCAGCGGCTTTGTCAAAGCATGCTTGGTCATGATGGCCGTCAGCTTTACTTTTTTGTCTGAAGTGTTACCCGGTGGTTCGGCTGAATCGTCCGTTCCGCTTCCGGAACCGCTGCATCCGGCCATCAGCATCGCCATGACCAAGAAGAGTGAGATGTAAACGTTTACTCTTTTCCGCATTGTTCTACCTCCAGCTATTTATTTGCAGCATCCAATCCCTCTCGGGTTTTTGCCGCAGCTTTGCTTGCCCTGATCGGACACCTATGACTCTAAATGGAGGCGGGAAGCCGCGTAAACGGGCAGTATTTTACCGATACGCATTTTTTGAAAGCGCTTATATCGCCAAAGAAGAGGCAAATCAGGGATCTGCCTCTCTATGCGGACATTCAAAATTTGTAGATATTCAAAAATTGTCAGCTGCATGCCGCGTCGTCCGAGCGAATATGAGCGTCCAGCAGCCATTATTTCAGCGCGCGCCGGGAGAGAATCGCGTGCCTAGCGTCCTTTGGGCGGACAGGCTCAACGCCATCGGTCCTCATGCATCTTTGTGAGTATTCCGGTATTGCCCCGGCGTGGTGCCCATGATTTTTTTAAAGGCCCGGATAAAGCTCGAGGTATTGGTGTATCCCGACTTCTGAGCGATGGACTCCAACGTTTCGTCAGTCTCCCGCAGCAGCTGAATCGATGTTTGAATGCGAAGCCGCTCGATGTATTCCTTGAAATTTTGTCCCATCGTTTTCTTGAAATGGTGGCTGAAATTCGATACGGACATGCCGAAGTGGTCAGCCATCAGCTGCAGGGAGCAGCTCGGATCCAACCCTTTTTCATCGATGACCGCCAGGATCTCTTCCCGTGTCGCCGTACGTGCGGCAGGGACCGTGTCCCGGATGAATTCGCACAGCTTCAAGCTGCTCTCGCGAATAATTCCGATCATTTGCTCCATGGTATAACGCGGCTTGAAGGCTGCGTCTGTCAGCCGCAGCAGGGTTTGATCTTCGCGGCGGAAGCGCTGCAGGCCGTTGATGATGACGGTCACCGTGTTTAAATACACGCTTCGGATCATATGCGGCGGCATGCCGTCACTGCGGATATACCCGATCAGCCGTTCGGTCAAGCCGGCCACCATCTCGGGCTCGTTCTTCAGGATGGAGAGCTCCAGCGACTGCAGCATCTCGGCTACGTAAGAGACGGCGCCCGAATGCGTTGCTCCGATCTCGTCAAAGGTCAGCACCGGCGCTGTTTCGCGAACCCGCACATGCTCCACCGTCCGGAGCGCCTGCAAATATGACGTTTGCGCCGCCCTCGGGCAGCGGTAATCTCCCGGCCTGCCAATACCGATCATCACCCGGGTCCCCTCTGCGCCGACGAGCTCCTCCTGAAGCTGCGTCAAAAAAGCTTGAAGCGGAAAGCTCGGTGGATGAGCGCAAATCAGGACGATTTCATGATGATACACGCTTCTGCAAAAATATCCGTTCACGCCGTCAGGCCAGCGATCCTCGGCTTGCCTGCAGAAATCCGCCGCAGTATTGAACTCTTCCTCGGATTCGCACGCCAGCACGGCCACCGTAAGAATGGTACCGCCAGGCAGAGCCGGATCGCCCCCCTGCATCGTCTCAAGAACCGAAGCAGCAGGCGATGATGCTTCTTGGGCTGGGTCGACCGGCACAGCAGCAGGTGGTGCTTCTTGGGCCGGGTCGATCGGAGATGGAGGATCGTGAAATGGGGAGCCCTGAGGCTTGGTTTCGCTGCCTGGCTGGGAACCGTCAAACGCGACTCCGACCTTGTCCGCCTCCTGCGCGAACGCCTCCCATGTCCCGTATTGCCCGACGACGAGCCCGAACAGAATATTGTCCCGCATAATCGGCAACGTTCCCTTCACCCTCTCGTCAAGTCTGCTGTTGGCGGCGGACAGCTCGTTTAGCGTATAGCGGATCGTATCGATCTCATTCATGGGCCTTCGCTGCTGCGGCTCGAACAAGCTGACCGCCACATCGACAAGGCGCTTGATCGGATGATAATTTTTGCGGATGGATATGTAGACCACGATAACCTCAAGCAGCAAAACAAGCCCGACGAGGAGGGCCGTGTTCCATTGGATGGTCCGAAGGCCCTGCAGCGATTCCGACACCGGAATCAGGCTCACATATTTCCAACCGTTCTTATCCGATACCGACGTCGAGACGAGATACGAAATCCCGTTGATCCGCTCAATTCCGGATGTGGCCCCCGGGTCTGCTCCCATGCCCTTTACGAGCGCCGACATATCATCGGACGCCTCGTAGATCTTCTTGTTTGAAGCGACAAGAGGCCGTCCTTCATTGTCAAAAATAAAAAAATCCCCGGTATAAATTTCGGACACCGACCGCATCATCCGAAGGATCGTGTCCTCCCGGACCATAATAAGGACGGCGCCCGGGGAATTGGAGCCGCCGACCGGGAGCGGCTGAAGAAAGGTTAGCAGCCTCAGCCGGTTATGGCCGGGAATAATGACGTTCTCCACCGGGCGCACGATGGGCTGGTTTAATGTGTTCAGCGTGTCCACCATCTCCTCATGCGGCCAGTCCTCATAATAGAATCCCACGCCAGGTATCGCCAAATCCTGCACGCTGTATGCGCTTCCAGTCTTGGAAAACAAATAACCGATGTTCTTCACATACAGCAGCGTGTTGTAGATAAAGGCATCGGTTGCGTTGTATTTTTTCATTTCATTAGCAATGAGCACGCGCTGATAGTCGCTCTCCTCCGCCTTGTACATCCTGAATTCGCGGTTCTGGACAAGCTCGTGCGGCAGGTTATACACATACCGCGTGAACGTATCCATTGAGGTCATGAACTGCTCGGTAATATGCGCATTCCAGTCCAGCTCCTTCTCCTTTACGACATCGGCGGAATATGGGTAGTAATAGAACAAAATCATGGCAATCGGAAACAACAGCACAAGAAAATAGGAAATCAGCAGTTTGGTCAGCAGGTTGGCTTTCGGCTTTCCCAATCCGTCATTTCACCTCCAGTGTTCTCACATACTTGAAAAAGTTATATATAAGAATACGAAATTTTCATAAAAAAGAAAACTCAATTCCTGGGGTGACATCCCGTGAATTGAGCTTGTTTCCGGCTGCCTGCCGGTTAGGTTTGGGTCTGCCGAAGCGGCTCGGCTCCCCATTTCTTGGCCCAGCGCTCCATTGCCGTCAATGAATCCAAGAAATCCATGCCTTTTGCCGTCAGGGCGTACTCCACCGACACCGGCACGGTCGGAATTACCGTCCGGGAGACGATCCCGGAAAGCTCCAGATGCCGCAGCACGTTGGTGAGGGACTGCGTCTTCACGACCGCGACGTCCCGATGAAGCTGGTTGAACCGTTTAGGTCCCTGCGCCAGCTGCGCGATGACGAGAAAGGCCCATTTTGCGCCGAGTATTTGTAGAACCGTGCAGATGTGCTTGAAATCGTACAGGTCCGAGTTTTCACCAGCCCCATGGTTATTTTGAGGCTGATGAATTTGCTCTTGCTCAGCATGGCTTTCTGTTCCCTGAACCTCATTCCTTAACATGCTCACTGCTTCATTCCTCCTCTCAAACTTACTAATCGTTAGTTAATCAAACAAGTTGGATAATATCTATTTTATTTGCCTTCTTACATAATATATGGGGCTTACTTATAATACAAACACAAAGAGATCTCGCGTATGTTAAACATCCGAATCGGCATGTGCTAGCCATGATCCGGTAAACTCGGATATTCCACAAAGCTGAAGGGATGGATTCGAATGAACCGACTCACAATGTATTTGGTTACGCTCGGGGTGTTTTTAACCGCTACCTCCGAGCTGGTTGTCTCCGGCATCTTATACCCCATATCGGAGGATCTGCATATTTCGCTTGCGCTCGCCGGCCAATTGATTACGGCCTATTCGCTTTCTTTTGCCATCGGAACACCGATCCTGGTGTCCCTTACCGCACGCATGGACCGAAAAAAGGTGCTGCTTGGCTCGCTCCTGGTATATATCGCCGGAAGCCTCGTTTCCTTTGCCAGCCATGACATATGGCTGCTAATGGGATCCCGGGTCCTGCTGGGCGTGAGCTCGGGCGTATATCTGGTGTCGGCCATGGGAGCGGCCGCTAAGCTGACGCCTCCTGAGCATCTCGGCCGTGCCATCGGAACGATCGTTCTCGGCTTCAGCAGCGCCATGGTGCTTGGGGTTCCGATCGGCATAATGATCGCAAATGCGTTAAGCTGGCAGGCCATCTTCCTGCTGCTGGCCCTGCTCAGCCTGCTGATTGTTTTCCTTCTCGCGCGTCTCCTGCCTAATGTGGAAGGAGATGAGCCGGTACCGTTTCATCAGCAGTTCAAGGTCCTCGGCAGCGTCGTCATTGTCAGCGCCCTGCTCCTTACGCTATTCCGGGAATCCGGCAATTCGGTGTTATTTACCTTCATTGCGGCATTTCTGCAGGATATCTTCCGGATTCCTCCAGCAGGAATCAGCATCGTCATGCTCGTGTTTGGCGTTTTGGGCGCCGTCGGCGCAAAGCTTGGAGGATATGGCGTGGACCGGTTCGGCGCTTCCAAAGTCATCATCGCCAGCATGATGATCCACATCGGGGTATTCGCCATTCTCCCGCTCTTGCACTCCCCTCTGATCGGCCTTCCCTTCATCGGCATGATGGTCATCTCGATGTTTGCTGCGGGTCCGGCCGTACAGAGCTATTTCATCCAGCAGGCCCCGGGCTCTCCGAACCTGATCTTGAGCTTGAACACGTCTATCATTCACCTTGGTCTTGCGGCTGGCGCAGGCGCCGGCGGCTTCATGGTCAACGCATCCTCCACGCTCCAATACCACCCATGGCTCGGGGCGCTTGTGCTTGCGCTTGGCCTGGCAGCAGGGCTGGTCAGCTTTTCCGCCGGGAGAAGAAAGCCGCTGTCCGAATCGCCAGCCGCCTGATTAACAGGCGCGTTAGGAGACGGCTCGCAGTGATTTATGAAAGCGAAAGCTGTGGTTCATGAAAGCGAGAGCCGTCTTTCGGTTTGAAAAAGACACGAGCCGCTCCGTCATATTTATGGCTTTATCTCAAAGCAATCCGCCATTTAGCCTGCAGCCTCGTAAAAAATGGGCTCACGCCCTTCTGTCCACCGTCATACCGTATTTTATAGGTTCATGCCTACTCCGAAAAAAGAAGGGCGGAAGCAGCTATGGCAGTGTCTTATATGGATTTCACTTCGCCGTCTGTACGGTTTACTTACGACGTCAACCAAAACCGATTTTTCACGAAGGATAGCCAGAACTTTATCAATTCCCTATCCATCAATCAATTGAATACGCTTGGCAATGCCTCGCTGCTGGATATCTATCTCAGCAGGGGCAATGTCGTGGAGCCGCACATCCACCAGAACGCATCCGAATTAGTGTATGCCGTCACGGGCGCGGCAACGGTCTCCATAATCAACCCGTTTACGAAGGAGCTGTTGAATTTTCCGATTACGCCGGGTCAGGTCGCCCTCGTGCCTCAAGGCTGGTGGCATTACGAAATCGCTACGGCTGACGATACGCATTTATTGGCCATCTTTGACGCTCCGGTTCCGGAGTTCATCGGCGGGTCCGATCTTCTGCGGCTGACACCGGCCAGCGTCTTCGCGCACACGTACTGCCTGAATGAGGCGAAAGTGAAAGAAACCCTTGCGCCAATTAAGGATACGGTCGTGATCGGCCCGCCGAAAGACTGCCCGAACCAAGGGCAGGTTCAGGGCGAAATGATTCAGCAGCATTTTAAACGCGATTATTACGATATGTTTCAACAGCAGCAGGAGCAGCTGCTCGAGCAGCAAGAGCGCCATTTCCAGCATCAGTTTCAACACTCCTCCGGGCGGCAGCCGCAGGAGCAGCTCCCCCGTCGTCAGGTCATCGGAAACGGCTGGGATATTTTTGCCGAGGAATTCTAATCAGGGCTTCACAAGACGGGATACGCCGCGGAAATGCGGGCGTATCCTTTGCTTCTGTCCCAGCCAATGGCATCCTTCTTCCGCCTCATATTTCGCATTCGCCGAAAAACGGTTAGAATAAGAAGATACGGCATCTTTCGAATGCCAATGTAAATCGAAGGAGGAACCATCATGAGCGTTGATTATAAAGCGTATTTCGCTGAACACCGGGAGACTCATCTTAACGAACTGAAAGAATGGCTGTCGATCCCGAGCATCTCGGCCCTGTCCGAGCATAAAGGCGATGTTGCTAAAGCTGCGGAATGGCTTGCAGGCAAGCTGACCGAGGCGGGACTCGAGCATGTTGAAATTCACCAGACGGACGGACACCCGATCATTACCGCCGATTATCTCCACGCGGAAGGAAAGCCGACCCTGCTGATTTACGGCCATTACGACGTCCAGCCCGTTGATCCGCTTCACCTGTGGGAGACGCCGCCGTTTGAGCCTGCGATACGGAACGGCAAGCTGTACGCACGCGGAGCTACCGACGACAAGGGCCAGTTGTTTCTGCATGTTAAGGCGGTCGAAGCCATTTTAAAGCAGGAGAAGGAGCTGCCTGTCAATATTAAGTTCTGTATCGAAGGGGAGGAGGAGGTATCCAGCCCGAACCTGCCGCTGTATCTCGATAACAACAAGGACAAGCTGGCTGCCGATGCGATTCTGATCTCGGACACTTCCCTGCTTGCTCCGGGCAAGCCTGCGATCTCGACCGGCCTTCGCGGATTATGCTCCCTCGAGCTGTCTCTTGAAACAGCCAACACCGATCTTCATTCCGGTACATACGGCGGCGGCGTGCCGAACGCCCTGCATGCGATGGTGTCCTTGCTGGCATCGCTTCATGACGAGCAAGGCCGCGTCGCGGTTGACGGCTTTTACGACGGCGTGCTTGAGCTTTCCCCTGAAATGCGCGAGGAATTCGCCAAGCAGGAGTTTGACGAAGAGAAGCTGAAGAAGGATCTCGGGCTGGATTCCCTCTACGGCGAAGAAGGCTTCTCCTTCGTGGAACGCGTCGGCGCGCGCCCAACGCTTGAGCTGAACGGGGTATACGGCGGATTCCAGGGCGAAGGCAGCAAGACGGTCATTCCGAGGGAAGCTCATGCGAAAATCACCTGCCGTCTGGTGGCCAACCAGGATCCGCAGGCTGTTCTCGACGCGATCGAGAAGCATCTGCATGCCCACACCCCGGTCGGCGCCAAGATTACCTTCAAGCCGAAGGAAAAGGCATTCGCCTTCAACATCGATCCGACCCATCCGATGCTGCAGAAAGCCGCAGACGCCTTCGAGAACGTGTACGGCACACGCGCGCTGTTCACGAAAGACGGAGGATCGATTCCGATCGTCGAGAAGCTGTCCAGCACGCTGAACGCCCCTGCCGTGATGATGGGCTTTGGCTTGCCGGATGAGAATCTGCATGCGCCGAACGAACATTTTAATTTGGAAAATTTCGATAAAGGCTTGCTGACGATCGTGGAGTATATGAAGCTGGTTTAATTATGCGCAATGCTTGCCAGCCTTTGCCAGCATCCTATACACAGTCACACATCTGAACGAACGCATAAAGAGCACGGATTGTCCCACCGGGGCATCCGTGTTTTTGTTTTTTCCCGCTTTTTTACAAACCGATGAGGTGCCCATGCCGATCGTATCGTATACGAAAGCAGTACGTTTTAGCCAAAACGTGCAGGCCGCCCCATGATATGCACGTATGGAACAATCATGCAGGGGCATGATAATGGCCAGAGGCAGATTCAAAATAATCTCCTGCCGACTTGGCAGTTCGTTTCTATATGTACATATCGGGTATTAGATTTCCGAGTGCATCTTGATTAAGGAGGGATTCTTGATGAGAGCAGTTACGTTTCAGGGAGCCAAGGACATTCAAGTGAAGCAGGTGGAGGCTCCATCCATCCAAACCGAGGACGATATCATCGTTCGAATTACATCGACGGCGATTTGCGGCTCGGATCTTCATATTTATCTAGGGGGTATGCCGGCGGCGAAGGATTATGTCATCGGGCATGAGCCCATGGGGATCGTGGAGGAAGTCGGCTCCAACGTAACCCGCGTCAAAAAAGGGGACCGGGTCGTGATTCCGTTCAACGTATCATGCGGACACTGCTATTACTGCAATCACGATATGGAGAGTCAATGCGACAGGTCCAACGGCAATCCGGATGTCCATTCCGGCGGATACCTCGGCTTCACCGCGCGCTACGGGAATTATCCCGGCGGCCAAGCCGAATATTTACGGGTGCCTTACGGGAATTTCATGCCTCTGGTCATTCCGGAATCGTGCGAGCTTGAGGATGAAGCGCTGCTCCTCCTCTCCGATGTGCTGCCCACCGCTTACTGGAGCGTTGAAAATGCCGGCGTCAAACCGGGTGATACGGTAACGGTGCTGGGCTGCGGGCCTGTCGGACTGATGGTCCAGAAGTTCGCCTGGATGAAGGGAGCGAAGCGGGTCATTGCCATCGACCGAGTGCCCTACCGTCTGGATAAGGCCAAGCGAATGAACCAGGCTGAAGTCTATAATTTCGAGGACTACGATGATATGGGCTTGTATATTCGCGAAATCACGAAAGGCGGTACCGATATCGTCATTGATTGCGTCGGTATGGACGGCAAAAAAACGGCGATGGAGGCCATCGGCCAAAAGCTGAAGCTCCAGGGCGGCACGCTGAGCGCCATCGACATCGCCATCGAAGCGGTCCGGAAATTCGGGACCATACAGCTTACCGGCGTGTACGGATCTTTATACAATATGTTCCCGCTGGGTCATATTTTCGAACGAAACATCACGCTCACGATGGGGCAAGCGCCCGTCATACACTATATGCCGGAGCTGTTCAAGAAAATCACGGCCGGGGAGATCGATCCGACCGAGATTATCTCCCACCGCTTTCCGCTTGAGAAAGCCAGCGAAGCCTACCGGATTTTCTATGAGCATGAGGACGACTGCACCAAAGTGGTCCTGAAGCCTTGACCATAAGCCTGCTATCCAATGTCAAATGTTACAGCCAAGTTTCCCCGGCCTTTTCGGAAGGTCGCGGGACCGCTTGGCTTTTTATTGTTTTTTTCGGAATCCCCCGCTCTCTACGCTACGATCCTATGGCTTCGGATTAACCCGAAGGATCGTCCCGCACGGATCCGAGATCCAGAACCCCTTCGAATTTTCGTAAATTTCCACTTCGTCCCGCCGATCAACGCCCTGCTCCCGCAAGTAGTCCTTCGCAAGTTCCGGATCATTCGCTTGCACTTCCAGCCACACATCGTTCTGAGGATAGGAGTCCTTGCAATCGAGCCAGAGCGTGTTCGGGCCCAGGCTAAACGCGTGGGATTCGTCCTTGAACCCCAAATACGGAAGCTTCAAAACGTCCCGGTAAAACCTTACGGTTTCCTCGTATTTGAATTTCGGAATTTTCAGTGCAATATTGTTGCCTCCGGTAAATTGAATATCTGCTGATGACATAATTTCGAGTCCCTCCCGCTTTTTTACAGTTATTATAGCACGCATCCTCCCGGTGAAATTCTTCCAGTTTGCCGAATTGCCTGTGCAAACAAAGAATCACTGACCGTAACTGTCAGGGATTCGGGAATATACTTGCCCTATGGATAACCCACTAAAAAAGCGAGGTTGGTTGAATGTTGAATATCGAGGATTTTTGCGAACTATGGACCAAAGAGGTTCAAATCACCGAGCGGGTAATGAACGCTTTGACCGATGAATCGCTGAAGCAGTCCATCACGGAACAGCACCGTTCCGTAGGGCAGCTCGCCTGGCATCTGGTCATGTCGATTCAGTATATGAGCATGCTCGGTTTGAGTTTTGAAGGCCCGTCGCGGGAGCAGCAAATTCCCGATTCCGCGAGCGTCATTCTGGAAAGCTACCGCGGGGTAAGCCGTGCCTTTTTGGATGCCGTGAAGTCTCAGTGGACGGAGCAGGATCTATACGTGTCGCATGATATCGCTGGAGAGGCATGGAGAAACGGAGAGTCATTGCAATTCCTCATCGTCCATCAAGCCCATCACCGCGGACAGATGACCGTGCTTATGCGGCAGGCAGGCATCCGGATACCTGAGCTTTACGGTCCGACCTATGATACCTGGATCGACAAGGGCATGGACCCGCTCGTCTAAAGACGATACAATCGATACAAGCGGGAGCGCCGTTCAGGATGTTGTACCCGATGAAAAGGCCACTAAGGGCATGAATTCGGAGCTGTGCTGCTTGAACGGCATTCCCCTTAATGGATCGGAAACCAAAAAGAGCCTCTACTGGCTTCCGGCATGATTCGCGAAAGGGGCTGTTCACCGATGGCTAAAGCCGATAATATGCTGTCCATCCTGTGGATGCTTCGATCGGGCAGAAAAATAACGGCTCAACAAATCGCTGATGAGCTGGAAATTCATATCCGCACGGTCTATCGCTGCATCGATTCCCTATGCGCCAGCGGGGCGCCGATCATTGCGGATTCGGGGCCGAACGGGGGCTACCGGCTGCTCGGAGCCTTTGCTGAATCCCCGCTCATGTTCGATGCGGACGAGCAGAAAGCGCTCGTGCATGCCTCCATTTTCGCAAGAGAAGCGGGTTATCCGTTTACGGAAGCCCTGGAGCGGGCCATCCATAAGCTGAAGCGCTATACGAACGAGGAGCAGCTTCATCAGATCGAGCTGCACGGCGGGGGCATCACTGTCCTTCAGCCCCCTGTCAGCCAAGAGATCCGGTCGCTGCTCCGAACGCTGGAGAATGCGTCGGCACATGGCATCACGCTGAAGATGACGTACTCCAAGGGAAGGGGGCAAGACGCATCTGTCCGGGAATTCGACCCGTACAGCATCGTCCATTGGAAGGGCCATTGGTATGCCGCCGGTTTTTGCCGATTACGCCAGGAGGTACGAAGCTTCCGCGTCGATCGCATGTCCGGGCTGGAGCTGACCGATCATCGTTTTGAGCGGCCGGATAACTTCTCGGCCAAGGATGTACTGCTCGGCGGTTTGATTCCGGATACCGGCAATGCGGAGAACTTGGAATACGTCATCATCCGGGGCCATGAGTTTACGCTGAACGAATTGTGCCAGCACTGGCTGTTCGGGCACACCCTGGTCAAGCGCCTGCCTGAAGAAGCTCATTTCCGGCTGGCCGCCGATTCCCTGATGTCGTATGTCCCCTACTTCCTGCTCCCTTATGGCAAAGCCCTGACCGTTCTCGAGCCGAGATCTCTGATCATGCGGCTGTGGGAGGTTGCGGGCGGCATGGCCCGGCATTACGAGGCATTGTTGACTGAAATGAAGACATACGAGGAGTGATACCCATGGAAAAATTCGCCATGTACGGAAAATTAATTGCCCATCCGGGCAAGCGCGACGAGCTGGCAGGCATTTTGCTTGAGGCTGCGGACATGCTGAGCGATAATGCGGACTGCGAGCTGTACATCGTCAATGTTTCGGACAGCGATCCGAATGCGGTATGGGTCACGGAATTATGGAGCAGCGCCGAGGCACATGCCGCTTCCCTTCAGGGAGCGGACACATCGGAGCTGCTGCAACGCGGCCGCAAGCTGATCGCCGGCGCGGAGCCCCTGAAGCTAAAACCGCTGGGCGGCAAAGGGCTGTAGGCATCCCCTGATCAGATGAACGTGACGCAAAAAAACAAGGTCAATCGGAGTACGTTCCGATTGGCCTAGTTTGTATTGCCTGCCCGGCAGCCGTTCGTCGCCGCTGCCATGGACGCTCAGATATTGTTTCGATATTCCGAAGGGCTGTAGCCCACCTCTTTACGGAATGTTTTCGAGAAATAATTCGCCGACTCGAAGCCGGTCGCATCGGCGATTTCCTTGATGCTGAGGCTTGTTGTCCGCAGCAGCAGCTTAGCGCGCTCCATCCGTTTGACGCTTAGATATTTTTGAGGCGTGATCCCGAAATGGCGCTTGAAGTATTTAATAAAGTAATTCGGATGCAAGTGCAAGGTTCCCGCCATCTGTTCCAGCGTGATCTCCTCGTGCAGATGATCTTTAACATACTGCTGCACCTTATTAAGACGTTCCATGTCCCCGGTCCGGTGCGAATGAATCTGCGGCTCCTGATCGGAGAACACCCTGGAGAGGATGTCCAGCATAACCGATTTCTCCTTCAAGCGGGCGGCAACGGTTTCGGTATGATGGGCATCCACCAGCTCTTGAAACAAATGCGACATCTCCAGCGGCTGTTCCAGATCGTAGCACCTAGGAACATCCAGCCATGAGAACACATCCGCATCGCCTACGGCGGCCGAGAAATGGCACCAGTATTTCAGAAACGGCCGGTCGCTGATGGTGGAATAGGATTGCTTCGTCCGGGCCGGCATCAGAATCAATTGGCCGGGCTTCGGATACAGCTCCTCCTTTCCGATTTTCACCCAGCCCTCCCCTTCCAGGATGAAATAGAGCTTATTATAGGACACGGTGTAATCCAGCTCTCTCCACTCCGGCCAGCATTGCGTCTTCTTCGCTTCCAAAATTTGAACCTGCATGTTTAAGAGCATCTGCTGAATCGCTTCTTGCTCGCTTCGTTCACTCTTCATCTTCCATGTTCCTTCAAAGTTATTATAATACCCGTCAGAGTTAAGTAATTATCTATTCATACTAACATATTCTTGTTAAAATCAAACCCGACAAATCCTAGTACCGAAAGGTTGATCCTATGACGACAACTACCGCTTCGCAAAATCAAGTCATCCTCGAACGAAATGAACGCGTACGTTGGTTCCAGAACGACCGCTTCGGCATGTTTATCCATTGGGGACTCTATTCGATCCCGGCTAGAGGCGAATGGCTCCGGAGCACGGAACAGATGAGCATCGAGCAGTATCAGACCTATTTTGATGAATTCGACCCCGTCGATTATAATCCTCGCGAATGGGCCAAGGCGGCCAAAAAAGCCGGCATGAAGTATGCGGTGCTGACCGCCAAGCACCATGACGGCTTCTGCTTGTTCGACAGCAAGCTGACCGAATATAAAGCAACCAATACCAAAGCCGGCCGGGATCTCGTGAGAGAGTTCCTGGAAGCTTTCCGGGAAGAAGGGCTTAAGGTCGGGCTCTATTATTCGCTGATCGATTGGTATCATGAGGACTATCCCGCCTTCGGAGACCGGATTCATCCGATGAGAGGAAACGAAGCCTTTAAGCGGGATCCGAACAACTTTGACCGCTATTTGGACTACATGCACGGGCAGATCCGCGAGCTGCTGACCGATTACGGCAAACTGGATATTATGTGGTTCGACTTCTCATATGACAATATGCGCGGCGAAGTATGGCGTGCTACCGAGCTCATGAAGATGATCCGCGGGCTTCAGCCGCATATCCTGATCGATAATCGGCTGGAGGGCAGCGGCGAGAGCGGCGGAAGCATCTATACGACCGAGCCGTCCATATACAGCGGGGACTTCGCTTCCCCCGAGCAGATCATCCCTCCGCATGGCGTTGTCGATGTAACGGGCGCACCCATTCCTTGGGAGGCATGCATTACGCTGAACAATAACTGGGGATATGCGGCCGCTGACCGCAACTACAAATCGGCGACCACGATCATCCGCAAGCTGGTGGAATGCGTCAGCAAAAACGGCAACATGCTGCTTAATGTCGGGCCGGACGCCAAAGGCGTCATTCCGAAGGAAAGCCTTGATGTGCTCGCGGAAATCGGCGATTGGATGAGCCGCAACAGCGACAGCATTTACGGATGCGCAGCCGCCGAATTTCCGAAGCCGGAATGGGGACGGTATACCCAAAAAGGCAACAAGCTGTATGCCCACGTCTTCGAGGAGCCGATCGGGCCCATCAATCTCGTCGGCTTGGCGGGCAAGGTCAAGAAAGCCCGGCTTCTGGCTGACGGCTACGAGCTGCTGCTCGGCCGCCCGTGGAGTGCAGCCGAATTCACCGAGGATGCATTCGTCAGCTTTGCCCGTCCGGAGCACTTCACCTTCCCGCTCCCGGACAAACGCAATACCGTCATCGAGCTTGAGCTTGAGGACGGGGCAGACCCGTCATAACAACATACTGCAGGCAAGCATGATTGAGCCTCCGCTGGATGTGTACATTGCATCCTTGCGGAGGCTTCTTGCCTTTATCAGCTCCTCTCCCCTTTAATCGCCCTTGCAACAAAGCTGGTTATTTTCTTGATACAGGGCCTTCAATTCGAACGAACAGAATAATAACCTCCGTCCAAAATGAAACTCAGGATTACCGGCATGATCTCATCAAGAGGCTTCATCGCCCCCTCCTTTATACCTGTCTCTATAGGACCTCTCGCCAACGAAAAAAATCATATTGAAATAAAACTGTTTATATAATATACTGATTAAGAAATAAACTGTTTATTATATACACAATTAATAAAGGAGCGTCGATCATGCGGAAATATGCCGTGGAAATTCAAGGACTGTACAAACGGTTCGGCAGCCAGCAGGTGCTGGACGGAATCGATCTGAAAGTGCCGGAGGGCAGTGTGTTGGCCCTGCTCGGTCCCAATGGGGCCGGTAAAACCACCTTGGTCAACATCATGTCAACCTTGGTCACTCCTGATGCGGGGACCTTGCTAATTAACGGGTACGATGTGAGCCGGGAGCGCCAGAAGGTACAGCAATCGATCAGTCTTACCGGTCAATTCGCCGCCGTGGACGAAGTGTTGACCGCCGAAGAAAATCTTCGGATGATATGCAGGCTGTCCGGACTCACGGGAGCAGAGGCCCGCATTCGAAGCACGGAGCTGCTGGCTTACTTTGATCTGGCATCGGCACGATCCAAGCGCGCAGGCACCTTTTCCGGCGGCATGAAAAGGCGCCTGGATCTGGCGATCAGTCTCGTCGTGCCAAAACCCGTTCTGTTCCTGGATGAACCGACGACCGGGCTTGATACCCGAAGCCGACGCGCGCTGTGGGATATGATTTTGCAGCTGAAAAGCCAAGGCATCACGATTGTCCTCACTACGCAATATCTGGAGGAAGCGGATCAGCTTGCCGACCGGATTGCGGTGCTTGATGGGGGGCATATCGTGGCGGAAGGAAGTCCGGAGGAGCTAAAATCCCGGGTCGGGGGCGAGGTACTGGAGCTGCGGAACGCGGAGGATGAGGTCATTCATCGCATTCCCACGAGCGGATCTATAGGGGATGTTGCAAACACGCTTCAGGAGCTTATGCGCCAGCTTCCGACGGAAACGCGGGTCGGCATCCACAGGCCGAACATGGATGAAGTATTCATCGCGCTGACTGAAAAGAAAATGGAGGAGATCGTATGATTGTCAAACCTGTTCACACCGCAAAGAAAACATCGCTTGCCGTTACCCAAAGCGTCTTTATCGGACGCAGCCTCCGCCACAGCCTCCGCAATGCGGATGCGATGCTGATGGCGATTCTGCTGCCGGTGCTCTTGATGCTGCTGTTCACGTACGTATTCGGCGGAGCGATCGATTCCAGCGGCGATTACGTAAACTACGTCGTGCCCGGAATTATTCTGTTATGCGCGGGCTTCGGCTCCTCCTCGGTGGCCGTCGACGTCGCGCAAGATATGACGAACGGCATTATCGACCGGTTCCGGACGATGCCGATTCGCAGCGTTAGTGTCATTACCGGACACGTCGTCGCTAGTCTGGCCCGCAATCTGCTGGCAACCGGCGTTGTGCTCGCGGTTGCCTTGCTCGTCGGCTTCAAGCCTACTGCCGGCATACTCGATTGGGTATTCGCGGTAGCCCTTATCGCCTTGTTCATCCTCGCCTTCACCTGGCTGTTTGCGGCGATCGGCATGGTCGCCGGCAGCCCTGCCGCAGCGGGGAGCTACGGGTTCGCCCTGCTCTTTCTGCCTTACCTTTCCAGCGCCTTCGTCAAGACGGATACGATGCCGGAATGGCTGCAGTGGATTGCAAGCAACCAGCCCATTACGCCGGTGATCGAGTCCCTTCGCGGATTGCTGATGGGAGCTTCGATACGCGAGTTTATCGGATGGGCAATCGGGTGGTGCTTGCTCATTTTGCTCGTCTCATTGCTATGGGGCATGTGGTCATTCCGCAGAAGAGCGGGCCGCCGGTAATATGGGCAAACGCTTGACCTCTCCTAAGGGAACATCTCGCGTTGGCTGTCACAAGCAGCAACATCATCATCCCTAATGCCACCCGGGAGTTGGCGTATTCCTTAAGTCTCAATTTCAAATCGTCCATGACTTCTCCCATCAGGGACAAAAAAAGCGATCCGATCGGATCGCTTTTGCATTTTTTCTTTCCTATTGTCACGATCTCTTAAACTTATAATTTCCGGAACCTCGCTACCCGTTAGCCTCCTCCTTCTCCTTCCCCTGCTCCTTCTTCTTCATTTCCAGATAGTGCTCGATTCCGTCCAAAATGCGCTCCAGCCCGAAATCAATGTCGTTCCCGATCGGATTCTCTCCCGGGTTCTCTTCCGTGTAGACGCCGGACATGATGACGGGGTACAGGAACGGGAACTGCTCGGGCTTCACGAGCGCCTTCAGCGCCAAGGTATAATCCGTCCCGCTGAACCGCTCCGCGGTGGACCCTGATTTGAGCGCAAGATCCATGTCCCGTTGGATGAGGCCGCTGGATCTCGCATAGTTGCTAAGCAGCAGAATGAAGGAGATTTTTTCATAGTCATTCAGCGGAAAATCCCTCATGAAGCGCAATCCCCAATCGATGACCCGGAGATTGTTCGGGGTTATCGGCACGCCGGAGATTGGAATGTCGCCGAACCAGGGATGGTCCCGGAATACCTGCATGCTTAATTTGACGAATAGGCGCATGTTGTCCCGCCAGTCCGGAGCATCCTCATCCGGAAGCGGAACCTCGCAGACCGCATCCTGCATGAGCAGCAGAAGGTCGTCCTTGCTGGGAATGTAGCGGTACAGCGACATGGCGGTGTACCCTAAAGACGATGCCACCCGGTTCATCGAAACGGCGGACAACCCGTCCCGATCGGCTATTTCGATTGCAGCGTCAACGATCTGCCGGATGCTCAGCTCCCTCTTCGGCCCGCGCTGAGGGGGCTTGACCAATCCCCAGCTAAGCGCAGCGCCGCCGGGGAGCATTGCTCCGATATCCTGCTCTGTCGTTTTATCTTTTGACATAACCTATGCGTCCTTTCCGAAGGCTGTTAGTCCCGATAAGCCATTAAATTGTTTATTATATAAACAGTATATCACAGACTACGCGCTGCCGGCAGGCCAAACGGGAACATGGCGGCGCTGTTTGAATCATTGCGTACGCTCTTTCTGGACTCAAGCGTGGTCCGATGCATGCCGGGATGGATGTCGCCTCATATGGATTCAATGCATCAGAATATTGACGAGCTTGCCGAACGGATCGCGTACGAAAAATCGGCGAACGCCCCAAGGCTCATCCACTGGGCCGTATTCGACAGGGAAGCCGGCGTTTTTCATATCGGCCAACACCGCCTCGACATCGTCGACTTCGATGGAAAGGTCGGGTACGGGCGTGCCGGATCCTCCCTCTTCGGCAAAGCTGATCTGTACCTGCATCGTTTCCGCCGACCCGTAGGTAGCAAACCAGCCGTGATCCATCAGCAGTTCCAGACCGAGCACGTCCTGATAGAAACGTTTAGCTTCCGCAATTCGTCCCGTTTCAATATTAGCCATAATTCGTTTGACTGCCATAGCACATATTCCTCCTTTGTTAGAGCCTACACTCTTCAGCTCTTCTGCTCCTCTGCTCTTAACCCTTCTAGCTTTCTGCCCCTCTCCCCTTCTACCCTTCTGCTCCGCAGATCCCTTTTCTCGAACTTCCCCAAATTAACGAATCCGGCGTCCACGCACAAAACACGCTAATCACTTGCAATGAAGTATAACAAATACTTCCAAAAAAGAAAACGTATACAGACATCATGCTTCAGGACTGTCATCATCTATCGGCGGTTCGATCCCACTCGTCCATATTGAAAAGGAAGAAATCCGGTTAATTATATTATTGTATTCCATTACACGGTCGATAGGAGGTATGCATGGTGTACAAAGATCTGGTGGGAAACACGGCCGTTATTACCGGCGCTTCGTCCGGCATCGGGCGCGCAATCGCTCTGAGATTCGGTCAAGAAAAAATGAACGTAGTCATCAATTACCTCAGCAGCGAGGATGAAGTGCACTCCATCGTACGGAAGATTGAATCCTTCGGCGGAAAAGCCATTGGCGTGCATGGCGACGTAACCAAGGAGGAGGATGTGAAGAAGCTGGTAGCCGCCGCTCATCATCATTTCGGCTCCTTGGAGGTCATGGTGAATAACGCGGGCATCGAAAACGAGGTGCCTTCCGAGGATTTGACACTGGATAACTGGAGAAAAGTGCTTGACGTGAATTTAACCGGGGCCTTTCTAGGCTGCCGTGAGGCAATCGATTACATGCTCGAACACCGGATCAAGGGACGGATTATCAACGTTTCGAGCGTACACGAGAGGATTCCATGGCCTCATTTTCTCCATTATGCCGCTAGCAAGGGCGGGATCAAGATGATGACCGAAACGCTGGCGCTGGAATTCGCGCCGAAGGGAATCCGGGTCAATAACCTTGGACCCGGGGCAATCGACACCCCGATCAATGCTGCCAAATTTTCCGATCCTGCAGCCAAGGCGAGTGTTGAAGCCCTGATTCCGCTTGGGTATATCGGCAAGCCGGAGGAAATTGCCGCCGCAGCTGCATGGCTGGCGTCTTCTGAATCCAGTTATGTCACGGGCATTACCCTGTTTGCGGACGGCGGCATGACCAAATACCCCGCTTTTCAAGGGGGACAAGGCTGAGTTATTCGGTTCGACCACTTACTAGACGGACAGGAGGAATGGCGAATGCTGGAAGCCTGGTGGAAGGAGGCGGTCGTCTACGAGATCTATCCCGTCAGTTTCAAAGATAGCAACGGGGATGGGAAAGGCGATCTTCGCGGAATTATTTCCAAGCTCGATTATTTAAAGGATCTCGGCATCGATGTCCTATGGATCTGCCCGATCTACGAATCTCCCGGAATGGATAACGGCTATGATATCAGCAATTATTATGCGATCAATCCGGCGTTCGGGACGATGGAGGATTTCGACGAGCTCTTATGGGAAGCACATGCAAGAGGTTTGAAAATCATGATGGATCTTGTGTTGAACCATACCTCTGACAAGCACCCCTGGTTCATAGAGTCGAGGTCCTCAATCGATAATTCCAAACGGAATTATTATATCTGGCGCAAGGGCGTGAACGGCCTGTTCCCCAACAACTGGGAGTCCTATTTCAGCGGCTCGGTGTGGGAGTTCGATGAGAAGACCGGCGAGTATTATATGCATCTGTATTCCAAGCATCAGCCGGATCTCAACTGGGCAAACGAAGAAATGGTCAACGAATTGTACGACATGATCCGGTGGTGGCTGGAAAAGGGAGTTGACGGCTTCCGCTTTGACGCCATCGCTCATATCGTGAAAGCCAAGGGATTGCCTAATGCCGATAATCCGCAGCATCTGCCGGTCGTGAGGGCCTATCAGCTTTTTTCGAATTTGGAAAAAGTCCATGATTTGCTGAGAAGGCTGAACGAGGAAGTGCTGATGGATTACGACATTATGACGGTCGGGGAGACCTCGGGCCTTGGCCCGGAACAGGCGCTGCAATACGTTGGGGATAAACGGCACGAGCTGGATATGGTGTTTCAATTTGAACATATGACACTGGATTCCGTCTCGATGGGAACCGGGAGATGGGAAGCCCGGTCCTGGACCCTGCTTGAACTTAAAAAAGTTATGAGCCGCTGGCAAACCACCCTTCATAACCAGGGCTGGAATGCAAACTACTTGGGCAATCACGACCAGCCAAGACCGGTATCCCGATTCGGCAATGATCAGCAGTTCCGCGTCGAATCCGCCAAGATGCTGGCAACCTTCATGCTTACCTTGGAAGGGACCCCTTATATTTACCAGGGCGAGGAAATCGGGATGACCAATGCAGCCTTTGAGACCATCAGCGATTATCGGGACGTCGAAACCCTGAATTATTACGGGCAATCCCAGCTTCAAGGCAAGCCGAATGACCGGATCATGGCGGCCATTCGCGCAAAGAGCCGGGATAATGCCCGTACTCCCATGCAATGGAATGGCGGCCCTCAGGCTGGATTTACGACCGGAGAACCATGGATCAAGGTGAACCCGAATTATACGGAAGTGAATGTGGAATTAGCAATGAAAGATCCGAAATCCATCTACCATTACTACCGGCAGCTGATCGCCCTTCGTAAACAGCATAAAGCGCTAGTGTACGGAGAATATAAGCTGCTCCTTCCCCTGGATCCCGATTTGTATGTGTACACCCGTACATGGGAGCAGGATACCATTCTCGTGATCCTTAATTTTTTTGACGACATGCCTAGGATGGAGTGGCCGAAGGACCTTCGCGGCTTATCGCAGGAGCTGCTGATTTCCAATTACGAGCCCGTGCCGGACGAACGGCAAGACCAGATCGAGCTTCGCCCCTATGAAGCCAGAGTTTACCGGCTGTACTGACACGCACTTTCAAAATATGAATGGAAAGGCACCCCGCTTGCAGCCGAACGGCTGCAAGGAGGTGCCTTTTTGAGTGTCGCTTACCCCTTCGTTCCGCCTTGGAGCCCGAAGCCCTTCGACATAAACTGCTGCGACAAAATGTACAGGATGATCGCCGGTATGGCATACAGCACCGAAAATGCAGCAAGACTGCCGTATTCGACCATGCCGTATTGTCCGAAGAACTGGTACAGCTTGAGGGATGCCGGAAATTTTTCCGGAGACTGGAGCAGGATATACGGCACGAAAAAATTGCCCCAGCTGCCGGAGAAGGTAAAGATCGCGACCGTGCAGATGCCCGGGACCATCAGCGGCGCAACGACCTTGCGGATGCCGGTAAACACCGAAGCCCCGTCCACCCAGGCAGCTTCTTCGAGATCATTCGGCACGGAATCCATGAAATTTTTCATCATCCAGATGCCGTAAGGCATGGACGACGCCACATAGAACAGGATGACGCCGAAGATATTGTCATACAGCTTCAGCCCCAGGAACAGCTGGTAAACCGGCACCATAACGGCTGTTATCGGAAGCGAGGTCATGAACAGAATCGTCAGCATGAAAGGCTTCTTATATTTCATCTGATACCTGGATAAAGGATAAGCGGCGAGCAGCGCAAGCAGAACAACCAGTACGGCTTGGCCAAGCGACATGATAAGGCCGATCAGGAACGCCCGCTGATTCTCGCTGCTTGTGATGACCTCCGCGTAGTTCGCCCCGGTGATGCGGCTCGGCATCTTCAGCGATTGCATCGCATTCGGATCGACGGATGCTACGAGTACCCACAGCAGCGGCAGCAGGAAGCATATCCCGATTCCGGCAAGGATGGCATACGGCAGGATACGATACACGAGCTTGCGTTGTTTGGCATTCATATCGTTTCACCCCCGCTTTACTCTTTCATCGATCGAATATACAGAAGGCTGAGCACGATGCCGATCAGAAGCAGCAGCAGCGAGATCGCGGTTCCATAGCCCAGCTGGTAATTGACAAAAGCCTGGTTGTACATGAAGATCGGCAGCGTGGTCGTCGAATTGCCAGGCCCTCCGCCGGTCATGGCATAGATCAGCCCGAACACGCCGAGCGTCTGCAGCGTGACGAGCATCATATTTGTCGTGATCGTCCCTTTAATATACGGAATGATAATGCTCGTGAAGATTTTCCATTTGGACGCCCCGTCGACGACTGCCGCTTCTTCGATCTCATTCGGGACGTCGTCGAGCGCGGCTTGGAACACCAGCATGGAAAAGGCGGTGCCGTGCCAGATATTCGCCAAAATGATCGTCAGCATCGGAACCGTGAACAGCCACGTCACTTCGGAGAACCCGAAGAAGCCAATGATGGCGTTCAAAGTGCCCTCATCGCCGAAGAAGCTGTACAGGCACAGGGCGCATACGATTTCCGGGGTCACCCATCCGGCGAGGACAATCGTGCCGATGACCCGCCGAAATGTTCGGTTTCGCTGCTTCATCAGCAGCGCGATCAGGAAGCCGAGCACCTGCTGTCCAATGACGGCCGAGCCGATCAGGAATACGAGCGTATTCCATATGCTGATGCGAACGGTAGGGTCTTGAAACATTCTTGCATAGTTCTCAAATCCGATGAATTTCAGCTCTCTCGCGGCTTCGCCCGTTAACGCCAGGTTCGTGAACGAATAATAGAAGGTCAGCAGAATCGGATAAATAAAAAACACAAGCATGATCGCAATCGAGGGAAGCAGATAAAAGAGCCAAGGGTACGATGGTTTGCGCTTATTCAAAGCGTCGTTCGCCGTTAGACTGCTCATGCGTGAGCTCTCCCCTTTTCTCCTGATGATCGTGAAAAGCCGCCTGCCCAAGGCCTCCCTTAACGATCGGGACCTTGAGCAAGCGTTGGCATCCATTTAAACGATTGTGGATGGGCCTGGTTATTTCTCTACAACCTTCTCCGCGCCGACGATCCGGGTAACGTCCTGAGCGTATTTATTCATCGCATCGGCCGGCGAGGTGCCCGTGGCGACCGATTCAACCATCGTTTGGATCTGCGTCGACACCTCCGGATACTTCTCCTGTGCCGGACGGAATTCCGCATTCTGCAAATATTCCGTCGCGATTTCGTTAAACGGCATCTTCGTATACTCCGGATCCTTCGCCACGTCGGCGCGGACCGTAATGTTGCCCGAGGACATGACCAGCTTCTGCGTATTTTCTTTGTTCAAGGCAAACTTGATGAATTCCCAAGCCTTCTCCTTGTTCTTGGAGTTGCTTGGGATCGACAGCGCCCACCCGCCGGCCAATGTGATCGAGCCCGGAGCCTGGCCTTGGCTGGTCGGCATCGGCGCGAACCCCAGCACATCCTTATACTCCGGCCAAGGCGCGGCCCCGGTTTCGAGATAGTTGCCCGTAATCCAGGAGCCGTCAAGCGATATCGCCAGCTTGCCTTGCGGCAAATACTCCCGGGATGCGGTATTCCCGGCCTGACCGTTCAATACCTTCGACAGCGGCGGCCCGAGCTTTTCCTTGTTGACCGTCTCTACAAATGTCAGGGCATCCAGGATACCCTGGCTTTTGATGATCCATTTGCCGCTTGTATCATCCATCGTATAACCGCTCGCCCGTTCCGTAGAGCAGCATCTCATAGGTCTGCATGGAAGTCGCTTCGCCGGTCGCCTTGCCCATGTTCATCCAGATAGGCACGATATCCGGCGCCTTCTCCTTAATCGTACGGGCGGCATTCAGTACATCCTCCCAAGTTTTCGGCTGCCATTCCTCCGGAAGCCCGACCTGCTTGAAAATGTCCTTGTTATACCACAATCCCCGCGAATCCGTATTGTATGGAACGCCGTACACCTTGCCGTCGCTGGCGGTCACGCCCTTCTTCATCGCCTCGATGAACGAGCCGTTGCCCCAGTCCTCCCACTGCGCCAATCGTTCGTCAAGCGGCTCCAGGTAGCCGGCGCTGGCATCGGAGTTCAAAATAAAGGTATCCTCCGTGACGATATCCGGCGCGGTATCCTTGGATTTCAGCGCCAGCGCAACCTTGGCGAAATAGTCGCCTTCGGAGGCCTGGATCGGTGCCGGCCGGATCTCGACGCTTTTGTCCGGAAAGGCTGCGGACATTTCCTTAAGCCATTTATAAAACGAACCGTTCTCGCCGATCCCGTCATCCCGGAACGTAACGTTAATGACGGTCTTTCCTCCGCTGTCGGTCCCCCCGCTTCCCGCATCATCGGGCGTATCCTTGCCCCCCGCGCAACCGAACAGCATGGAAACGCTCAGCAAGGTCGTAGTTACGAACCCCAGTCCTCTCTTGAATGATTTCAATTGTTCTCCCTCCCTTTGGCTGCCCCAGCATCTAGTAAATATCCAGATTTTGTATACGCTTACGAGAGCGTATATTCATCTCTATTTACATGACAGCCCGGATATTCTGAACTTTTTTTCGGGGCGAACAACCAAATAATTCTAGTTAATTATCTATTGAATAGATCTAGTGCGGGTTGCTAATATGCACCAAGCTGCATGCCAAATAACCTCCATTTTTTTGGAGTGTTAATGAATATGGCTTGCCGCAATTAACATTTGACCCGTCCCAAGTGCCTGAAATCAGGTTTTTATTCAAAATGGATTGAAAAGACGTCCTTGATGACAAATAATGA
Source organism: Paenibacillus lactis (assembly GCF_017873605.1). Lineage (GTDB taxonomy): Bacteria > Bacillota > Bacilli > Paenibacillales > Paenibacillaceae > Paenibacillus_AQ > Paenibacillus_AQ lactis. The sequence goes on along the minus strand of NZ_JAGGKI010000008.1, from coordinate 115,951 downwards.
AGCTGATTACCGCACATATACGGCCAATCAAACTCCATATCTAAGAAAGGTGATCCCATGCCGAAATTGCAGCCGTACTTGCTTCGAAAATTCCACAGATCGAGTTTTCGCAGCAAGCTTGTCTTAACTTACGTGCTCATTATCGTGATCCCGGTCATAACGGCCATGTTCCTGTCGGGTATACAGCTGTACAAGCAGACAAATTCCGATTACGAGGAAATCCTGCAGCAGCTGGATAGCCGGACCCATGTAAGCATCAACGATTTTTTTGCGAATCATGCCCGCTATTCCTTTTTTTATTTAACGAATTTTAAGCTGAGCTCTATTCTGGAAAAGTCCAAGCGTTCTTCAGACAAAGAATATTTTGCGGATGCCAACTACATGTATACCTCCATGCAACAGCTTGTGCTGATTAACGGAAGCATCGCCATGATATCGGTGCTTGCCCCGAATGGAAGCATTTATGGCAGCCAGCCGGAAAAGGCGGGAAAAATCAGAAACACATTGAAAGAAATCGGAGAAAGCCGTCTTAAAAACAATGATTATGTTGTCCATATTTCGAAGGAAGCCAATACGAAAAGCACCAGTCATCGAATATCCATCGTGCGTTATTTATCCGACCTCAACATACACAGCGGTCAAGAAGGCTATGCAAAAGTCGATATTTACGATAAAGCCATTGAGAATATGCTCGGTGGCATTTCCAATGATGGACTAAAGCTTGGAACGATGATTCTGTCCGGCGAAACGGTTGTGTATTCCTCAAACGGATCGCTTAATGAGCTAGATGCGGAGCAAGTCCAGTCTTTTACATCCCTCATCTCCAGTCCTGCACCAGGAGACAACCCGACTTTGCGCATCAATTGGAACAACAAGCCCTATCTGATCAGCAGCACGGTCAATCCGGTAACCGGTTGGACAGTCATCCACTATATCCCTGTCGCACAAATTACCGATACATTTATAAGCAATACATTGAACTATGTGCTCATAAGTATTTTGGCACTTATCGCCGCTTTGGGGCTGGCGTTCTTTTTTCACCGCTATTTTATCCATCCGATCTTAAAGCTTAGCGGCACGATGAAAATCGTGGATTCAGAGCATCTGACCCCCACCGTTATTCACAGCCATCGGGAGGATGAGATCGGAAGGCTGATCAACAGCTACAATGCTATGATCGAGCGGATTAGAACAAGCCGAGATTCCGAAATTACGGCAAGCAGCCTGCAGAAAAAAGCGGAGATTAAAATGCTTCAGTCGCAGATCAATCCGCACTTTTTGTACAACACCTTAAATGCCATTCATTCCATTGCCGAGCTCCACCGAATGGAGCATATCTCCTCTATGACCAAAAGCTTGTCCAGCATTTACCGCTATAACGTCAAATATGGAGATGTCGTAACGATCGGAAAAGAGCTTGAGAACATCGAGCACTACATTCAAATTCAGCAGATCCGATTCTTCAACAAGTTCCAGGTTGAGTACGAGATCGATCAAGATGTTATTTCTTGCAAAATACTAAAGTTTTTAATCCAGCCGATTATCGAAAACTCCTTCTACCATGGTTTGGAGCCAAAAGGCGGTACAGGTAAGCTTCGATTAACAATCCGGAAACGCCACCGGTTTCTATATATTTGCGTTTATGATGATGGTGTCGGCATCTCGAAGGAGAAGCTGAGTGAGCTGAAAATGATGCTGATGCAAGACCCGCAGGAGATGGTGGAGAACCTTGACCAGAACTTCGGCATGAGAAACGTTTATGCCCGGATTAAGCATTTTTACGGTGAAAGCTCCTGGATGAATATCAAGAGCGAAGAGAAAGCCGGGACCACCATTATGATACATATTCCGTACAACAGGGAGATGGACACCGATGAGAATATTAGTGGCAGATGATGAGTTCTTCGCCAGGAAAGCGATTCTACAGATGATACATGATTGGGACGGAAGTGTGCGAGTAATCGAAGCTGAGGATGGCACTGCTGCTCAGAATGTGATCGATGAAGCGTTGCCTGACCTTGTGATCACAGACATTCGCATGCCGGGGATGGATGGCATTCAGCTGGCAGCCTATATCCGAAAGAATCACCCTTCCATGCCTGTCACGATTATTAGCGGATACGAAGATTTTACTTACGCACGCGAAGCGATTCAATATAAGGTGGAGAACTATTTGCTCAAGCCCGTAGATCGGCAGGAGCTAAACTCGTTGCTGAATAAGTTGAAGATGCATCATGCCGAGCGCCGCGAAATCCATATTGAGCAGGCAATGCTCTCCTGCTTCTATGAAACGTCCGATCATCGAAGCTTGCTGACTCTTGAGTCTGCCTTCGAGCTCAACAGCAGCTCTGCATTTCATACGATCGTGTTTGTGCATCCCCCTTCCCAGAGCAGGGAACTAAGGGAAATTTCCAAAGAGGTGTTCGGGAGTCACCACCTTCGTTCCATACTGATCACGGATCAATTTCAGCCTCAGCTTCTGATCGCATGGATCCAACCACAGTCCGCAGCCAATCAAGAAGGACAGGTCAGCCTCCACTTCCTGTGCGACAGAATCGCCCGTACGCTGAGCGAACGGACGGGATTGACCTGCACTGGCATTGGAATCAGCTCTGCGCTAAGCGATCTGCGCCAGCTGGACACATCCTTAAGGGAAGCCAAGCTTGCGGCATTGCAAAGCTTCGTGAACGGCATCGGTCAACCTGTACGGATCGAGCATATTGGCCAGATTTATCATTATGATGCGGCGTACATTCAGGAATGGACGAGCATATTCAGCCAGCAGGCAGGAAGCTATCAAATGGCCAAAATGGAGAATATGATCCATTCCTGGCTTGCCGATTGCATCAAGAAGCAGTTCTCCGTACATATGGTGCAAGACTGGCTTGCTGCGACTGTCAATATAATCAATACCATTATTGGACGTTCCTGCAGCGAAGCTTGCTCCTACCTGGAACAACGGAGTCTCTTCGAATTCGCATCGATCCATGAAGCCTGTGATGAGCTGATTGCGAAGCTGCGTGCGGTTGTTGAGCAATTGAGCCAAAACGAACCAAATCGGGATATCGTTCAGGACATTAAAGAATTTGTCGAAATGAATTACAAGAACAAAATCGTCCTGGATGATCTTGCGAAGCAGCGGTATTTTGTCGATCCCAGCTACCTCAGCCGGTTATTCAAACGAAAATGCGGAGTGGGATTCGCCCAGTATCTGTTGTCTGTACGAATGGAAAAGGCCAAAAAGCTGCTGGAAAGCGAAACCTATCAACTGCCGATTGCAACGATTGCCAGCGAGGTCGGCTTTAATGACTATTCTTATTTCATCCAGATGTATAGAAAGGTTTACGGTGCTACGCCGGGAAAAGACCGAAGCAATAAAAAAACATAGGCTGGAATGTGATGCAAAACTACAGATTTATCCTATTCAGACAGTCAGTTTATTCCTATTTTCAGCATGCGACTCCTTGCTACAATGAAAGCGTTCTCGATACAGACATCACTCAAAAGGAGCTGAAATGATGAAAAAGGGGTTTATGAAAAGCGGATTGGCAGCACTGATCTCGCTAGCCATGATGACAGCGGCCGGCTGTGCTGGCGGAGGCTCAAAAAATGCGGAGAACGAAGCAGGCAGCAACAACGCGAACTCCGATGGTGCACCCGTCAAAATTGAATACTTTCAAATGAAATCAGAGGCCGTCAATGTTGTCAACGAGCTAATCACAAAATTTGAACAGGCTAACCCGGGCATAAAGGTGGAACAGAACAATGTGCCGAATCCTGAAAATGTATGGACGATGAGGGTTTCGACCAATGACGCCCCTGCGGTTTTCACCCACTATCCTCACAATCCCATTTTCCAAAAAATGGCCAAGGAGGGCCGCGTCGTTGACCTGACCAATGATCCGCTCATGAATAACGTCCAGCCTGCCATTGCTGACTTGAGTAAAATCGACGGCAAAAATTATATGGTCCCGATCGGGTTGGCTACACTGGGGATGTATTATAACAAAGATATTTTTGAAAGCCAGAATCTTCAGATTCCAACAACTTACGCCGAACTGATCGAGACGGCCGAGAAGCTTCAGGCGGCAGGCATCACACCGTTTTACTTCCACGATAAGGATTTTAACGGCATCCGTCAGGAGGTCGTCTACAAAATGGGACAAACGATTCCAAACGTCGAGTCATTCCTTGATGATGTCATGAACGGCAAGGCACACATCACGGATAATCCGGCATTCAAGCCTTTTGCAGAAAATCTGCTAACGCTTCGTCAATACGGACAAAAAGACAATATGGGAACCGGCTATGATGACGCGCTTCGTGATTTCGCCAACGGTAAAACTGCGATGTGGTTCACAGGCATTTGGGCAATCAAAGAAATTAAAGAGTCCAATCCCGATCTGAATTTCGCCATGTTTCCGCTCCCGACCGAAAACCCTGCAGATTTAAAGACACAGGTATCCGTTGATACGGCCATTGGTATTCCAGCTGAAGGTAAAAATCAAGAAGAAGCCCGAAAGTTCATTGAATTTATGTCCACGAAGGAAAACGTAGAAACCTATTTAGGTACCGCCGGCTATCCTTCCGGTATCAAGGATGTGGAATCAGGGCTTCCTGAGATCAGCTCACTGACACAGCTGATATCGGACGGCAAGGTATATCCGACAATCGAACGGCTGTGGCCTCCAGGGATCAATGCCGATGTAGGCAAAGCAACACAGGAAATGTTCCTTAATAAAGATGTTGACCAATACCTGAAAACCCTCGATACGATATTCTACAACAAGTTTAATCAATAAAACATGCCAATGAGGCGAAAAACCTTGGTTATGAGGCACCACTCCAGGATTCTTCGCCTCTCTGCCTGATGGGAGGGCTAACGTATGAACATTCGCGGGTTAAAGCCGGGTACCGTCTTTTTCATGATGACCTTGCCTGCGGTACTGCTGTATTGCTTATTCTTCCTGGCCCCGGTCTTTATCGGATTCTATTACAGTCTGACGAACTGGGACGGGTTCTCCCTATCGTATGACATGGTCGGCTTTCAAAATTACATTGATATATTACAAGATAAACGTTTCTTGAACGGCCTAAGCTTCACCTTGCTGTATACCGTTATTGTCGTTTTTGGAAAGCTCAGCGTTGCACTTGTACTCGCTCTCCTGCTGAGCCGTCCCTTGAAGCTTCGCGGCCTGTTCCGGTCCATCTACTTCTTCCCGGCCGTGCTGAGCATGATTACCGTCGGCCTGATGTTTAACCAGTTCTTCTACTCCTTGTTTCCGCCTATAGGAGAAAAGCTTGGAATCGAGTGGCTGTCGCTTAATTTGCTTGGCAATCCCGACACAGCCATCCTGGGCATTGCGTTAACAAACATCTGGCAGGGCTTTGCGATCCCGATGGTAATCTTTATCGCCGGCTTGTCCAACGTGCCGAAGGATATTATCGAAGCAGCTGTTATAGACGGCGCATCGCCTGTACAACGTTTTTTCTCGATCACGATTCCATACCTGATTCCGATGCTGACCGTCAATGTAGTGCTTGCCGTTAAAGGCGGCCTCACCGTGTTTGATTACATCGTAGCCATGACAAATGGCGGACCTTCCAAGTCGACAGAATCGATGGGCTTCCTTATTTACCAGCATGGCATGAGCGAGATGAAATTCGGGTACGGAACGGCAGAAGCCATCTATGTATTTATCCTGATTGGTGTCCTCTCGTTCATACAGATTAAGCTTTTGGCCCGGAAGGAGGTCGGACAGCAATGAAGACGCGATTGCCGTTTAGAATCATCAGTTATGCTGCGCTTGCGATCGGTGCATTGTTCATACTGGGTCCGCTCTATCTGGCGCTTTCCATTGCCTTAAGGACCAGGGACGAGACAACATCGAATTTTTTCGCTCCGCCGACCCGCCTGTACCTGGATAATTTTTCGACCGTCATCAACAAGGCTAACTTCTGGGGAATGCTTCAGAACTCCGCATTTATAACCATCATATCTCTTCTGTTCATGCTGATTGCCATTCCGATGGTCTCTTATGCCATCTCGCGAAACATGAACAAGCTGTATTTCAAGTGGGTGTATACGATCATCCTGATGGGGATTTTCGTCCCCTTCCAGGCTATTATGCTGCCGATTTACAGACATATGGGCAATTTGGAGCTTTTGAATCAGACGGGATTGATTATGATGTACGTTACCCTGTCCTTTTCACAAGGCTTGTTTCTAGGAGTCGGCTTTCTTAAAAATATTCCGCTTGAGCTCGATCAGGCCTCAAAAATTGACGGCTGCGGCGTCTGGTACACCTTCAGCCGGATTATATATCCATTGATGCTTCCCATCATCGCTACGATCCTCATATTGAACAGTCTTTGGATTTGGAATGATTTCCAACTCCCGCTGATCATGCTGAACCGACATCCGGATTTTTGGACACTGCCGCTGTTTATTTACAATTTTAAGACGGAGACCAGCTTTGATTATAATCTGGCTTTTGCAGCCTTCTCACTGTCTATGGCCCCGATTGCAATTCTGTACGTTTTTACGCAAAAGTATATTATCGGCGGCTTGACGGAAGGCTCCATCAAATAAAGATGAGCGGATGGCTGCGCATGGTCCGCATGTCATTGATGAAGTCCATCAAAGCGGATATAGTAGTATTATTCCGGCCTCTTGTTGGCTAGATCATAGTAGATGGGAATGACATGACATGAATGTGATAACAATGACCTTCAATTTACGCGTGAATGTGGACAGCGACGGCAGCAACGCTTGGCCTCACCGGAAGCATCGAGCTGCAGCCGTCATTACAGACGCATCCCCCGATCTGTTCGGAACTCAGGAGGGCTCCGGGGCGATGCTGCGGGATCTGGACGAAGCTCTGCCCGAGTACGGCAGAATTGGAACGGGACGGATGGGACAAGGCGACCGGGACGGAGAACACTGCGCGATCTATTACAAGCAAGCCGATTTCTCTATCCTGCAGGAAGGGCAGTTCTGGCTGTCCGAAACGCCGGAGAAGCCGGGAAGCCTCGGCTGGGACGGCAGCTATCCCCGAATTTGCACATGGGGGCTGTTTCAGAGCACGAAGGACACTGGCGTACGTTTTTACGTCGTGAACACGCATTTTGACCATATGGGCGCAGTTGCGCGGCAGGAAAGCGCCAAGCTCATTCTCGATCATATTCAGCGTCTTAGAAAGGAAGAATCGCTTCCGGTTATTCTTATGGGCGATCTGAATGCAGGTCCCGGTGAAGCGGAAATCGCGATACTGCGGGAGGCGCTTCAAGACGCCTACGAGCTTCTGGACGAACCGGCAGGCCGCACATTCCATGATTTCAAGGGTGGACTCGAAGGCGAGCCGATCGACTATATTTTTACGACACATGATGTCGAGATGGTGGAGACGATCATTTACCGGGATACTTACGACGGGGCCTATCCGTCCGACCACTACCCGGTGTCGATGAAGTGGAGAGCAGCATCCGTTTAGAAAGAGTCGGCAACCTTACGTCCTTCCTGTCTCTTTCTCGGTGAGCGACAAAATTAATACAGGGGCAGCCCCAAAGCCATCATGATTCGATGACTTATGGGTCAGCCCCTTTTTGATCCGAAAAATCCATCCCGTAAGCCCGCCTGCTTCTAAACCTTTCTAGCAGAAAACCCATACCACCGCGGCCTCAGCATCATTAGATATATTATCAATCTATTAAAGGCGGTGGATCTATGGGAACCGTTGCTAGAATGAGCACACATCACATCTGCCGCTTTGAATCCGCGGCCAAGCCGCAGCGAAACATCGGGTGGATTTCGAATAATTGGTCCGGCTACAGCATCAAGGGGGCAAAAGGTGCGTTTAGGCGAATATCCGGGGAGTGGAATGTTCCATTTCTTCGCCCAAGTGGAGGCTCTTCCTATTCATCCGCTTGGATCGGGATCGATGGCTTCGGCAACCAAAGCTTGATTCAGACGGGCACCGGGCATGATCTGATAAACGGCAAGCCTTATTATTATGCGTGGTGGGAAATTCTTCCCGCCGCCGCGACCCTAATTCCGCTGCCTGTCCGTCCGGGGGACCGCATGTCGGCCGTCATTGCCAAAAAGCGCGGGAGCACCTGGATTATCTGCCTCCGGAATGTGACTAAAGGCTGGACGTTCCGTATAAGCCGCCGATACCGCGGTCCGCAAACCTCTGCGGAATGGATCGTGGAGGCGCCGCTGGTAGGTGGCATACTCTCCAGAATGGCTCGTCTATCCGACGTCGCTTTCTCCCGGTGCCGCGTAAATGGCAGCAATCCTAAGCTGAAAGCACGCCACGGAGGGCTTATGCTTCAAAATTTGACGATTACTGCAATTCCATCGGACCCTTCTCCTTGCGGAGACGCTTTCGTCGTGAAGAGCACCCTTCGGTAATGACAGTTCGAAAGCTATAGGTTCGGCCATGAGTCGCAAATCGCTGCGCGAATACTGGCAGAAACCGAGTTTCATGAAAGGAAGCCGCGAAACCCCTTGGTAAAATCAAGGGTTTCGCGGCTTCATATTTTCGAGAAAATATTATTTACAAATCAATTCAGCTATCCTACACTGCGCTCAGCCACAAGAACACCATATGCCTTCAGGTTCCAAGCTGCATTCAATCCATCATCGCTTGTAACCGACTGCCACGCTGGACCCAGCGCCGGCATAACGACCTCTTTGCCCGAAAAATTATGAACGAACAGATACTCCTTCTCCTCGTTGGAACGCACCGTTGTGTATACGCCTTCAGGCATAACCGCTGTTACCGGCTTATATAACGATGCAGCTGCGGCTATATCCCGGTAGAAGTCATCGTAAAAGCCATCCTCAAAATGGCTGGACACATAGTAGCATACGCCCTCACCATATGTATGTCTGGTAAGTGCAGGACGGCCCGCATAGAAATCATCCTGGTACACCATCAATGCTTCGGCGCCCTTTAGATGAACCAGGTCACAGAGCTTGCTGCAGGAATAAGTGCCTGCAAGCGATGTCTGCTCAAGACCGGCTATATGCTGCACAACTTCTCCGGCATTTTGTTCATGATCATATAAGCCGTCAATCTCCTCGCTGACGACACCCGCTACATCGCTCAGTTGATGGGGCGCTTCCCCTTGGAACACCAGATCATTCTCATTCACGATCCCGCTCCAGTAAGTCAGCACCAAGGTTCCTCCCTGCTCAACGAAGGCGCGAAGCTTGCGCTCGAATCCGCAGCGCAGCATATAGAGCATGGGAGCGATAACCACTTTGTAGCTGTCTATATCGCATTCCATATCCACGAAGTCCACCGTAATCCCCTGCTTCAGCAGCGCCCGGTAATGGGACTGAACTTCTTCGATATACCCCATCCCTTTGTTGCGCGGCCCTTGTGAATCTTCAATCGCCCATTTATTTTCCCAATCATAGACGATGGCTACTTCTGCGCGGCTTTCGGTTGCAGCAACGGGAGACAGCTTCTGAAGCATATTTCCGAGCTCGGTGACCTCTTTAAATACACGTGTATCCGGGCTGCCGTCATGGGAGACGACCGCTCCATGGAATTTCTCGCTGGAACCGCGGCTTTTGCGCCACTGGAAATACTGCACAGAATTGGATCCGTGAGCGACGGCCTGCAAGGAAGACAGGATGTGCATCCCCGGCTTCTTCAGCTTCGAGACGCTCTGCCAATTCGTCATGCTCGGCGAGCTTTCCATAAGCAGAAACGGCTGGCGCTTGATGGATCGCATCAAATCATGATTCATGGCGGTGTCTACGGCAATCTCGAAATCGGACTTCTTGTGCCAGGTTGGATAGCTGTCCCAGGATACGATATCAATCGCATCCTTGAACTTAAAGTAGTTCAGGCCATTATAGTAGTACATGAAATTGGTCGTAGCCGGCAGCTCCGGATTCACGGATTTAACAACCGCGATTTCATGCTTCATGAAATCCAGGGTTTGATCCGACACGAATCTTCGCCAGTCCAGATTCATCCCGTGCGTCGCGTTTTCTCCGTGGGGTGCAGGGGATTCAATCTGGGACCAATCGCTATACGTATGGCTCCAGAAGGTGGTCCACCACTCTGCATTCAGCTTGTCTAACGTACCGTATTTCTTCTTGAGCCAACCTCTGAACGCTTCCTGGCACAAATCGCAGTGGCATTCTCCGCCGAACTCGTTGGAAATATGCCAGAGCTTCACGGCTGGATGATTCCCATAACGGGCAGCGAGTCTTTCATTCACCTGCTTGATCTTCTCGCGGTAGATCGGAGATGTATAGCAGTGATTATGCCGTGCCCCATAAAGATTGCGATGCCGATCACTTGAAACGCGAAGCACCTCGGGATATTTCTGTGCCATCCATACGGGACGGGCTCCAGAAGGAGTCGCCAGAAATACGGAGATTCCGTTCTCATGCAGCGAATCCAGGATTCGGTCCAGCCACTCCCAATTATATTTCCCTTCCTCGGGCTCCAGCACGGCCCATGAGAATATACCTACCGACATGACATTGCAGCCGGCCTTCTTCATCAATTCAATATCCGATTGCAGCACCTGCGGATCATGCAGCCATTGTTCCGGATTGTAGTCCGCCCCGTGCAGTAAGCCATTTTTGAATTGCGTAAGCATGTTTGTCGATCACCTCCGGTTGTTATATTACTTCACGGATCCAAGCATCCCTTGCACGAACTGCTTTTGCAGCAAGAAGAAGATCAGGACTGTCGGGAGCGTCGTGATCACGATGGCAACCATGATCATCCCGTAATCCGGATTATAAGAGGAAGCGAGTGACGAGACAATAAGCGGCAGCGTCTTCTTATCCGGCGTTTGCAAGGCAATGAGAGGCCACAGGAAGCTGTTCCAGTAGTTCATAAAGGTTATGATCGCGGCAGCCGCGTACGTCGGCTTCATCGTCGGCATATAGACATGTGTAAACAACCGCCATTCGCCGAGTCCATCTACCCGTCCCGCCTGCAAGAGCTCGCGCGGGAATGATTTTGTGTTTTGCATAAAGAAGAAAATCATGAACGCCGTCGTTATGGTTGGCAGAATCACGGCCGTTGGCGTATTGAGCATCCCCATCGAGCTGAACATACGGAACAGCGGAACCATTACAGCCGCGAACGGCATCATCATGGACAGCATCAGGATGCCGAACAACCGGTCCTTGCCCTTCGTCCGATAAATCTCAAATCCGAATCCGGCCATGGAGCTTAGAATCAAGGTACAGACCGTGCCGATCACCGCAATCACTGCGGAGTTCCAAAAGGCCCCGCCGAGATCCGTCATATCGAGAAGCTTGTTCATATTGGTAGACAGCTCCGATCCGAAGCTGAATTTGCCCTTTACAATGTCGGAGGAGCTGTTCGTCATGCCGATCAGCATCCAGACAAAAGGAAACAAAGAAACCACCGATGCAATGATTAGAAACAGATGGATAGCTGCTGCCGAAACCTTCCTCATTTCTTCTCACCTCCGACCTTCAGCTGGAGAAAGGCCAGCACCGCAACCATAATGACGATGGCGTAGGATACCGTTGCCGCATAACCGAAGTTAGGCGTATACATGAACGACAAGTTATAGATGTATTGGGAGATCGTCATGGTGGAATTGCCGGGTCCGCCGTTCGTAATGTTCACAACCTCATCGAACAGCTGCAGGGTTCCGTTCGTCGAAATGATCGCCGTGAACAAGATGATCGGCTTCAGCATAGGAACCGTAATGCTGAAGAATTGCCGCGTTTTGGAGGCTCCGTCTATTGAAGCCGCTTCATAGACGCTTGGGTCGATATTTTGCATCGCTGCTAGATAGAAGATCATATTGTAGCCTGTCCAGCGCCATGTAATCGCTGCAATTATAGCAACTTTCGCCCACACCGGGTCCATGAGCCAGGCGATCGGCTCATGGATGATGTGAATCGACATCAGCATCCGGTTCAGAATTCCATCCACTGCAAATATGCTTTTGAACAGCACAGCGTACGAAACGAGCGAGGTTACGCACGGAAGAAAGATGGCGGTGCGGTAAAAGCCTTTGAATTTAAGACCCGGCATGTTCAAGAAGTATGCAATGACCAGACCCAGCATGAGCATGATCGGAACTTGAACGACCAAGTATAACAGCGTATTGAGTACAGCCTGCTTGAACATCGGATCGGAGAACAGCCGTGCATAATTGCTCAGCCCGACATAATGGTACACATTCCCTTTTCCCGACTGAAACGATAACAACAAGGATTGAATCATGGGATAGAAGCTGAACAATAAGATGAGCGCCGAAGGCAGCAGCACGAACTGCCATCCCATGAGATTCGATTTATTCCATTTACTGCCCATTTCTTACCACCTGCTGACTTTTAAAATTATTGCACTTGCTGTTCGAACAATTTCTGAATGTTAGCCAAGCTTTGGGTCAGGTCGGATCCATTCAAAATGTTAGGCAGTTCATTTTTCAGTGCATCTTTTGCTTCTTGCGTGTACATGCCCAGAGAAATGCCCGGTACTTCGGTAGACCATTTGGTGAAATCGGTATAGATGGCTTGTCCGCCGAAAAATTCCGGTGTCTGGCTGTAAGCTTCGCTGGAGAAGGAAGGAATGTAGGAGCCGACGCCGCCGTTTTCTTTCAGGAAGCGCTCGTAGAATTCACTGCTGCCGCCAATCGTCTTCGCCAAGAAATCGATCGCCAGATCCTTGTTCGCGGAGCCTTCCAGGACGAACCAGCTGGAGCCGCCTTCGTTCGAAGCGTTCACGGCGCCCTCCACATTCAATCTCGGAATCGGAGCCACTCTCCATTTGCCGCTTTGATCCTTGGCGTCCATGATCGAGGAAATCTGCCATACGCCGGATACGACCGTCGCTACATCGCCGGCGTTGAAGCTGCCTACAAACTCGCTCCAGCCCGTTACCGGCTTGGCAATTCCGGAGTCGGCAATCGCTTTGTACACACGGAGCGTCTCCGTCATGACCGGATTGTCAACAAAATTGCCTTTGTTATCCGGCGTGATGTACCAGGACCCGCCGGATTGAAGCAGGATCGAGGTCAGCGCTTCGTCGTTCGGGTTAATGGTCGACATATATTTCCCTGTCTTTTCCTTTACGACTTTGCCGATTTCAATGTACTCATCCCAGGTGATGTTCTCTAGGTCCTCCGCCTTGAATCCGGCTTGCTCCAAATAATCGGAACGGTAGAACATGCCGGTGACCCCGATATCGAACGGAACGCCGTATACTTTTCCATCGATCGTAAGCGCATCCACTTTGTACGGGGAAAACTGGGAATAATCAACCTTATCCGTAAAGTCTGCAAATGTGCCTGGATAAGCGGTTACATATTTCTGAATATTCGGATCATTCACCAGAATGATGTCCGGAAGGCCTTCCTTAACGCCGGAAGCCAGGTTGGTGTTCAGTTTTTGCTCCAAATCCGTTTTTGCCATATCTACGACTTCCAGTTCGAAGCCCGGATTTTCTTTGGCGTACAATTCTTCGGCGATTTTCAGGGCAGCTCCGTTAAAGGACGGATCCCATGCCCATGCCACAACCTTCTTGCTTGCGGAGCCTCCTTCACTTCCTGTTCCCGATTGGCCTGAATCCGATGACTTTGAAGAGCCGCAGGCCGCCAATAACGAAGCTGTCATGGAGACGAGCAGCAATACGGATAGCAATTTTTTCAATCTGTACAACCCCTTTTGTTCATATATTTTGTAAGCGCTTCATGATCCGATCTCTATTCTATGTCATTCAAAATAGGGAAGTATAATTCATATTCAAGCTAATATCGTATTAATTATGGCCCTCTTGTCAAACGCCTGTTTATTATAGTAAAAATTATGGGTCGTAGAAATAATTATTGCATGTTGGATTCATTCAAAGCTCCATCATACCTTTATCTTTCACATTGGTATATGATGAGGAAATAAGAAATTGCAACGAGGTGTAATCATGGATAACCCTATCGCAACCTATCGGGTCATGATTGTGGATGATGAAGCCATTTTACGTGCCGGCATATTACATCTATGTAATTGGAGCGAATATGGAATCGAGATCGTCGCCCAAGCTGCGAATGGTCAAGAAGCGCTTCAGCTGATCGAAGCGGCCGACCCCCATGTCGTAATTACCGATATTGTCATGCCCGTGATGGACGGCGTGGAGCTGACCAAGACGATGCGTGCACGGTATCCCGACATCAAGATCGTCGTGTTAAGCAGCTATAGCGAGTACAATTATGTGCGCGAAGTGTTTAAATACGGGGTTACGGACTACTTGCTCAAACCCAAAGTATCGGCAACCGAACTCGTCTCGCTCATTCAGTCCTTATGCAGCAGCATGAATTTGAACAGCCCTGGCAGCCAGCCGGCGAAAAAAGATCCCGAGCTTATGCTTGGCCGATGGCTGGATCACGAAACGGATCAGGAAGTCAGGGACGATATCAGCCTGGAGCTTCTTCACATTTTCAATCGAAAGCATTTCATCATAGCCAAAGCAAGCACAGCCCCGCTCTTATCCCGGACGAAATGGACGCAGAGCCAAATCGAGGATCGGATCATTGGCCTGGCCTCAGAGCAGTTAGCGGGTCTGGCACATTGCTGCGTGTTCCTGAAAAATGAAGCGCTTCTGCTCGTTAATTATGATTCTTCGCAATCCGTAGAAGTCATCGCCGCCTTGCGGCGATTCGCGGAGCGTGTCAAGGATTCGTTGAAATATATATGCTATGTCCTCTCGCATCCATTTGATCATTTCCGCTCCCTTAAAGGGGAGCACGAGAGATTATCGTCACATCTCGGAAGGCTGTTGTATTTTAGCGGGCAAGCCATGGTGGCTGAAGACGAGATTACGATTAGCGGCGAGAAAACCAGCTTCGATGAACGGCAATATATCAGCACGCTGCGCACGTTTTCGACGGACGAATCGATCGCGATGATAAGAGCGCTTTTCTCTGGGACGAAGGCTCATCTCTCGTATGACGAATACAGCTTGAAGCGGCTATGCCAGAATCTGGTTTACTCTACCCTTTTTACACTGGAGCAGCTCAAACAGCCGATAGCCGAGCTTGGCTCCTCCAAGCTGAAGCTCTTCAAAATGATTGATCTTGCCTTTGATATCGAGGAGTTGGAGCATATCATGGTTCAATTTCTGGAGAAGGTTAGACATGTCGTTCAAGGCAAGGATTATCGGCAATCGATCATACTGCACCAGATCTATGAATACGTAAATGAACATTATGCCAATGAAATTTCATTATCGGAAATGGCAAACGCGCTGCATTTGAACTACACCTATTTGTCGTCGTATTTTAAACAGCGCACCCAAGAGAACCTTACGTCCTATATTAATCGGGTTCGCACGGATAAGGCCAAGGACCTTCTGCTGGATCCATCGCTTTCCGTGTCGGAGATCAGCCGCCTGACCGGCTTCTCGGATCATAACTATTTCTCCAAAGTGTTCAAGAAGATGACGGGAATGACCCCCGTCGAATACCGCCATCAAATCTCTCATTAAAGAAAAAGTCAGGTGCTTGCCATGCTTCGAAAAAACAGCATCTTCATTAAGATGCTCATTCTGATGCTGTCGGGGATCACGATTATTTCCTTTGTGCTCATCGTCGCGTCGTCCAATATTGCAGAACGCATTCTGCTCAACCAGGTCGTCCGGAACGCTTCGGCCAACATGAATATCGCCAAGGATGAATTGCTCAGGTATAACGACCAGGTGGTTAATGCCATGCTTCAAATCAACAGCAGCCACGAATTTAAGGATTATATTACCAAGCCTGCCAATACAACATTGGAGCAAATCAATCTGGCCATCACCCTGGGCAGGTACATCGATGTGTACAAGGAATATTTGAGTCCTGAAAAGTCGCATATTATTGTATCCGGCCTTCCCGGCGAAGGAGGGAGACATTATTCCAGCAACGCGCTCAAATGGGACAAGATTCCACAGGATATCGTCTCTACGTACATGACCACTGACAGGAACATCCCCAATCGGATCAGCTACCACAGCAGCCCGGATTTATTCGCGGAAACCGTTCCTTATGACAACTATATTTTTGCGACAAAGCCATTGGTGGACAGCAGTACGGGTTTGATGTACGGGTATGCGGCCGTCGTGATGGATGAACAAAACATCAAACAAAAATACAATGCCTATATCGCCAAAGGCATTCATATTTCGCTTATATCATCCGATGGTACGATCCTGTCCAGCAGTGACAAGGATTCGATCAGCAAGCGGGACACTGAACAGCTGTCCCTGGCAACCCAGGCTGCGTCCCAGCAGGACGGCGTATGGACCGAATCGGAGGATAAGGAGACCTATATTTCCTACCATCTTCCCGAGTTCAATGCCTATTTGCTGGAGGAAATCAACCAACGAGCCGCTTTTGCGCCTCTTTACAGCCTGTCTGCCGAAATCTTCAAGGTTGTAAGCGTTGTGCTGGTCGTTAGCTTGGTTTTTGTCTACTTCCTAAGCCGGCGGATCACCCATCCGTTAAACAAGCTGGTCAAGACGATGAAAACCTCGAAGGGGGATAATCTGATATTCCATCCTTTGGAGGAGAACGGCAGCTATGAAACCAATATATTGGCCAAAACTTACAACCGGCTGATTAAGGAAATTGACCAGTATACCGAGCGGCTTGTCCATGAGGAGCAGGAGCGCCGAAAAGCGGATCTGAACGCATTGCAGATGCAGATCAACCCGCATTTTCTTTACAACACATTAAGTTCTATCAAATACTTATCGAAAATGCACCACACGGATCAGGTGGACCAAACGATCGACAGTCTGATCTCCTTGCTCCAGAGCACGCTGGGCTCGACTGAAGATATGGTCACTGTAGAAACGGAGATCGAGTCCCTGAAGCATTATGTGTTCATTAACCGGATCAGATATGGCGAACAGATCGGCGTGCATTATGAAATCGCGGAGGACTGCAGACAGCTGCTTGTTCCCAAGCTGATCATCCAGCCCTTTGTGGAGAACGCATTCTTTCATGCCTACCCTGGAAATGTCAGCGGTAACATTCATATTTTCATTCATCAGTTTGAGGAAAATCTGATCATAGAGATTATGGATGATGGCGTGGGGATGAAAAATTCGGAGGATCAGGTTAACGAGAAGAGGCGTCATCATTTATCCGGTATCGGCATCAGCAACGTTCACGGCCGCATCCAGCTATTGTTCGGCCCTCCATATGGGGTGCATATCCAAAGCGAGGAAGGCTACGGCACCGCGGTGAAAATAACCCTCCCTGTTCATCCAAAATAAAAGAACCGAACAAGCCGCCTTCATCACCCGGCCATGAGCTGGGCATGAAGGCGGCTTAAGATTGATCCCTCATAAAGAATAATGTATCTTTATGGATATCCTATTACCTGATATTGAAAGAACCGGTATCTATCACTGGCTACAACGAAACTCCGCGATATGCTCATATGGAGGTATAGATCTTTAATCTTTTTTTCAACCTTTAACGCAAAGGGGCGCTGCTCAATGAAAATTAGCGAGTTGTCCAAACGAACGGGAGCCAGCATTCGCTCCATTCGGTACTACGAACAGAAGAACCTGATTACGGTCTTCCGATTACAAAACGGGTATCGAGTGTACGATGAAACCGCCATTGATCGGATTAAGCAAATCAAGGCTTACTTGAGCCTGGGACTGACAACCGAACAAATCGAACGCACTTTGAATTGTACCGACTCCCAGACGCTTATCGATGCCACTCGGCATTGCGAGAACATGCTGCTCGAGTATGAGTCGTATCTGCAGGAAATCGATGATACGATCAAGAAGCTGACCGGGATCCGCACGGAATTGAATGGACAAATCCAATCTATGAAGGAAAGTCTTAAGCAGGACTCACATTCAGTTACGCCCCTTTGACTCTGCTTCCTTGCCGGATGATCTCTGCCAACCGGGAGAAGTCCTGTGCACCATAACCAAGTTCAACTGCCTTATCCACTAAAGCTTTGACCTCACTCATGATGCTAACATCGATTCCGCTCTCCCTGGAAGCGGTGATAATATTCTGCATGACTGCTGCGGTGGAATGAAGATTCGATTCTTGTCCAGGGTAGTGGCCGCTATCAAATTGATTGGCAAATTCGGACATAATGTCAGGGATCATTCCAACAATATCACGAGCATAAGGTACGAGGCTCGTTACCGGAATCTGCTCGGCATCAGCAAGTGCCAAGGCATGAATATAACCGCTCATGGCAGTCCAGAAAATGTCAAGCAGCGCGATGTCAAACGCGGATGCGCGTCCTGGATCGGTACTAAGAAACGTGGACGTTCCTACCAGATTCATCAATGTGCTGTGATAAGACTTATACGCACTTTCCGACCCGCTGTACAATATGACGCCAGAAGGCTCCCCGATTGCCGGAACGATAATCGATCCGTCCAAATAGTCGATGCCCGCCTGAGATGCCCATTTTGCCATCTCCCTTGCTGCCGATGGAGTGCCGCCGGTGAGATTCACTAACGTTTTTCCCCGAAGCGTATCACCGGATTGCTCCACAATGGATCGAACCGCATCATAATTCAACACACAGATCACGATTAACGAACTTGCTGAAGCGGCCTCAGCTACGGTAGGAGCCAATACTCCGCCTAAGCTAATTAATTCATCCGATTTCCCCGGAGAGCGGTTCCATAATGTCACCGAATGACCTTTTTTAAGCAAAGCTCCTGCCAGCGATCTTCCCATGGGGCCAAGCCCCATTACCGTCACCTGAGTAAATACCATAAACAATCACCCTTCCTCATGTATTTACGCCAAGTGTAAACAATAACACCAATGTCATAGCAAGAATTTCAAATCGTACGGCTATAGTTCCAAAATATTTTCTGCAACTACAGCGAAAGCAGCATATAAAAATAAAAGAGGGTGTCCCAAAAGTAGACTTTGGGACACCCTCAGCTATAAAAGTATTAGACTGACGATGCATATCATAAAGCTACTGGCTGTTTAGTTGAAGATTCATCACGGAGAACCGTATCATTAGGTGACTGCGAAGACTAGGGAGTTGCATAGAATTCAATTGCCCTTAAAACTCCTCTTCTGAATCATGCAGATCAAGCGTACGCAAGTTCGACATGAGGAAGGGTAGTACTTGCTCGATGAATTGTTCCGCTGGCTCTTCCTGACATTGACACCACTTCACAACCACCCCATAGATCGACCAGCTGATCATCGTTGCGACCCATTCCATTCTCCGGCGTTCTTCCGCCGAGAGGTCTTTGACATGCTCCATGCATGAGATGATGCCATTATACAGTTGTTGCTTGGCATTGTCCTCCAACGCCTGCGACAGGGTCCGCCGTGCATTCAGCTGCTTCGTCATTTCAATCTGCCATTCACAGACCGCCAGCATTAGATTACGCAACAGCTCTGCACCCTGCATTCGCGTACCAGGAGGAATCCATTTAGATAGAATCTCTGTAAATGCGCCGCTCATGGTCAACTCAAGCAATTCATATTTATCTTGATAATGGTTATAAAAGGTTGCTCGGTTCAGTTCAGCCCGATCCATAATATCTTGAATCGAGAGGTCTTCGAAGTCCATTTCTGCGAGCAAATCTGTAAATGCTTTCTGAATATATTTCCTCGTTCGCTTCGCGCGAGGGTCATTCGGGTTCACTAAACCCATCCCACATCACCTCCTTGTCCCGCGATCACCTGCCGGGAAAAATACGATTTCGATCGATTGTTGACTACACAACAACAGATCGACTTTTTTGCTTATTGATTAGAATTGGATATTGCTTCTAATATGTTAATTGACAACTGTTGCCTAGTCAACGTATATAGCTTAATTTATGGGAGAGTGTTAAGGATGAAGGACTTATTTATAGCAGGAGGCACTTCCGGAATGGGCAAAGGGCTGGCCATCCACTATTTACGCCAGGGCACCAGGGTGACTGTGACCGGCAGCAACCGTCTTCGGGGCAAGGAATTTCTGGATGAGGCTGCACGTCTCGGCGCCGCGGACCGGGCATCCTTTATTCAAGCTGATCTCTTATCATTGTCTGAGAATCGCCGGATCATTAAAGAGGTTCAACAACGCCACGCGTCGCTTGACGGGCTGGTACTTACTGCGATGCAGCTATTTCCTAAACGGAAGTTGACCCCGGATGGTATTGAAAGCACATTTGCGCTCTATTATGTCAGCAGATTTATTCTGAGTTATGGTTTGACGGAATTGTTAGAGAGGGGGTCCAACCCGGTCATTGTAAGCATCGGAGGCACCGGAATGACGAAGGGAGTCGTACATTACGATGATCTTACCCTTCAACAGGGGTATAGTCTGCTGAAGGCGACTCTGCAGGGAGGACGGGCAAATGATCTGCTCGGGGTTGCGTATGCCGAGAACCACAAGACAGGGAAGACGCGTTTCATCCTTAACCATCCCGGATATACTCATAGTGGCACGAATCATTTGGCCCAGCCTTTCAAGGGAATACAGCGCGTAATGGGAAAACTCTTCGGACAGCCGGTGGAGAAGAGTATTCAACCGATCATTAAGCTAATGGACAACCCGCCGCCGCAGTCTCTAATCGCTTGGGACCGGACGAGGGCGGTTGATCTCAATCTTCCTACACTTAGCAAGAAGGACGCGCTGAAGTTATATCAGCTGACCAAGCATATTCTTTAACATCCGGCCGGAATCGATGTTGGATGTGCCGCTATCGATTCCGTTTGTTTGACGAAATGAAAAGAGGGTCGTCCCTCAGTTATGATGACTTTTGGGACACCCTCTTTATTAGTTAAGCGGACCGGCGGTAGCTCGAACTTTTACTCCATTGCAGGAAGCTGATGTTGATACGGGCATGTCTACCACCCACCACACCCAAGATAAAATCTCCATGTCTCCCCAATGCTTGGGTCAAGCTTCGTAAACCCACTTGCCCCGATGAAGCACAGCTTTACGCTCCGGCCTTCTCGCAACGGCTTCAGCAGAGCAGCTGGCTTCTACGACACGGCATTTGCCGCATCGCCAACCTTTGGCCACGCCCATTGTCCATTTCCGTCCAGCGGCGTGATTCCTCCGGTAATGAAGCCGAGGGTCTGTCCCAGCGAACGCTCATCGCTCAGTCCGAAGCGTTCGGCCAGCGTGCCCGCCTTCGCCAGATTGTCGCCCGTTCCGAACGGCGACCAGTGATCCATAATGCTGTCCTGACCCAGCGATACGCTGACCCCGTGGCGTTTAAGCAGCGGGATCGGAATCGTACGGCCCAAGGATACGGACGAGGCTATGGAAATCCCCAGCTCTGAAAGTCGTGATGCCATCTCGGCCGCCTCAGCCGATGAGACATCAGCCAGAGCCAGCGCATGGCTGAGCGTAACCCTTCCCTGCCATCCGGCCTGTTCCGTCAGATCGGCCAGATGCCGGAACGTCTTCATCCCGACATCGCCCGGCTCGTGGAGATGAAGATCGATATCGGCATTCGCGTAGGCCGCCAGCTCCATCACGGTTTCGAGGGATTTTTCCATATTCTCGTCCAGCGTCGCCGGGTCGACCCCGCCCACAATCGATGCTCCGTTACGGAGTGCTTCCCTTACAAGGGCCGTGGATTGACTCCGCAGCAAGCCATGCTGCGGAAAAGCAACGATCTCGACGGACGCCCTATCCTTGTAATGCTCCACCGCTTGCATCGTTGCTTCAAGATTATGTAAGCCGATGACCGGATCCACATTGCAATGGGAGCGGATCTGTGTCGATCCGAAGCGGATCAACAGGTCCAAGAGTTCTTCAGCTCTTTCTCTGGCCACAGGCAGCAGCTCGGGAAGAAGACGTTCCTCTTCCTCCAGCCGGCTGACAATGCCTTTCGTCGGAACGGATGGCGCCTTCCATGGGCCTCCGTAATACGTTTTGTCCAGATGGATATGCATGTCCCGAAAGGCGGGAAGCATAAGTCCTTTGCTAAGATCCCGTACCGGCAGCGTTGTTTTGGGAAGGTCATGCCCCGGGCGGATCTCGGCGAACACGCCGTTCTCTATTTTCACATGAAAAATCGCGGTTTCCGTGCTCGTCACCACATCATTCTCATATCGATAGCCTGTCTCCAGCCGAACGTTCAAGAGCCAGCAGGCAGCGCCCTGTCGTTGTTCTGTCATCCGTAAATCCCCTCTCTTCTGCTTCACTGATGTATGCCGCGTTCATCAAGACCCGGCGGCCTCCAGCAATATGCGTTCGATCTCTTTAAACCCGCGCTCCTGCGCGTGCCGCAGCGGGCTTACCCCGTTACCGTCGGCAAGATGAATGTCGGCCCCATGTTCAATCAGCAATTTGACGATCTCCTGATGCCTCTCTCCGCCGTCTCCAAGAATGATAGCCTCAAGCAGGGCTGTCCAATCCAGGTTGTTGACATGGTTGACATCGACGTCCGTCCGGGTCAGAAGCTCGCGCACGATTTCGACATGCCCCCGTTCCGAAGCCGGGATCAGAGCCGTTCCGCCAAATCGGTTGGTGAGCGTCGGATCTGCGCCAGCCGCAATCGCCAATCGCAAGATCTCAAGCTGCCCTTCAGCACCGGCATAGAGAAATACATTATTAAGATTGCGGTCCCGGATATCGATATCCGCCCCCTCTTCGATCAGCAGCTGCACGGTCTCAATATGATTGTTGTAGGCAGCAGCCATCACCGCTGTTCTGCCGGCCTCGTCGGTTGCATTGATCGCTGCTCCGGCTTGCAGCAGCTCCTTCACACGCTCGGTGTTCCCCTGCTCCGCGTGTTCGATGAGACTCTGATTCATATTCATATCCTCCGCCTCTCCCTTCTTCGGTTCGGATTGACAAGCTGACAGAACAACCACCAATACCATGGCGATTACAAGTCTCACTGGATCCCTCCCCATCTGCCGTTTATAAGGGTATGCTATCATGAGAAAGAAGCTTATGAAAAATATTAAAAACATTGATGATCCATAGCTTTATCATATGACTAAAAAGAGGACGAAGCCCTCCTTCCCGGCCCCGTCCTCTATCCTTAAAGATTCACTTTCGTTACTGTGACCGGTATAGCCCGGCCCCAGCACGTTCCCGCTTCTGCTTCTGCCCTTGGGAGTGAAGATACAACTCCTCGTAATACCCGTGTGAATCGAGCAGCTCCTGATGCGTGCCCTGCTCCACGACCTGGCCTTTACTCATGACCAGAATCCGATCTGCCCCCATGATCGTCGACAGACGGTGGGCGATTACGAGCGTGGTCCTCCCCTGGGCGACGAGAAGCAGCGCATTCTGGATCAGCTGCTCCGTATGCGAGTCGAGATTTGCAGTTGCTTCGTCCAGGATCAGAATTTTCGGCTGGAATACGATAATTCGGGCGAAGGAGATCAGCTGCCGCTCTCCTGCTGAAAGGCCGCTGCCCCGCTCCGACAGCCGGGTATCATATCCTTTGCTCATCCCCTGAATGATCGGGTCTGCACCGATAAATCGGCATGCCTCGATCACCCGCTCCTTGGAGATGCTGTCATTGAACAGCCGCACATTATCCAGCACCGTCCCGGAGTAGAGATAGGGCTCTTGCTGGACCAGCCCGACGATCCGGTGCAGGTCGGATTGCGCCATCTCCCGAATATCGACGCCGTCGATTTTGACGCTTCCTTCCTGTACATCATAGAAGCGGCACAGCAGGCTGATCAGCGAGCTTTTGCCCGCTCCCGTCGTGCCGACGATGCCGATCATCTCGCCGGGCTTCACGTGAAGGTCCAGATCCCGAATGACCGGCGCTCCGTCCCCATAACCGAACGTAATCCGATTGAAATCGATCCGCCCCTGAACCTTCGCTTGATCCATCCGGACCGGCGTCTTCGGATCGGTCACTTCCGGCTGAACCGCAAGCAACCCCCAGATCCGGTTGATCGCCACGCTCGCTGATTGCAGCGTATTCCACTGCTGAGTGATCGTATTGATCGGCTGGAAGAACATCCGGATGTACGTAATGAAGGCATACAGGACGCCGAATTCGAGCGTCAGGCCCAGCACTGCGCGCCCGCCGAGCCAGGTCACGACCGCTATCGCCAGATTGTTCAAAATTTCATACGTCCGGTTGAACAGCACGTTGGTCCGGATTTCCCGAAGATTCGCCTTGAAATAGGAATCGTTGCGTTCTTTGAACTGCCGCTCCTGCTCCTCCTCCTGATGGAATGCCTGGACGAGATTCATGCCGGATAAGTTCTCCGCTGTGAACGCGACAAGCCGGGACAGCCGCGTTCTTGCCATTTGATACGTATGCCGCATATAACGACGGAAGGCGATCGCGATTCCTGCAATGATCGGCAGCAGAATGAGGCAGTACAGGGTAAGCGTCACGTCCAGCTGGAACATCATCACCAAAATGAAGATCAAGGTGAATCCGTCGCGGAAGACACTTAGCAGCACCTGGTTGAAGAACTGGCTGACCGACTCCGTATCGCTGGATACATGCGTGATGAGACTGCCGCTTGGCACCTTGTCGAAGTAGGACATCGACAGCTTGGATATATGCGCGAACAGCCGCTTCCGGATACTTGCAACGATGCTCTGTCCGGCCTTCTGCAGCAGATTGTTCTGCAAATAAGTGAAGACCATGCTTATGAGCGACAAGAGAAAGTAGATGGCGCATATGATCATCAATCCACGGACATCATTCTTGCCGACCAACAGGTTATCGTCGATCGCGATTTTCATCAAGTAAGGCTGCAGCAGCTCGGCGGAAATGGCGATCAAGGTACAGCCGATAAATGCGGCAAAGGTAAGCCGGTGCTCTTTCATGTAACCGGACAACGCGCGGATGGTCGAGACCGGCTTCGTCTTAGGCACCGGTGCGTTCGGATCGGCCTTCTGATCCATCTGCCAATTGTTAATGGCCTGTGCCATGGTGCACCATCCCTTCTTCCTGGATATCGTGCAGCATCCGATACACCCCGTCCTGACGCAGCAGCGACTCATGCGTGCCTTGCTGCACGATTTCCCCCCGGTCCAGAACGATAATGTGATCGGCATGCTTCAGCGCACTGATCCGGTGAGCGATAATGATCGTCGTCTTTCCATGCCGAATGCGGCGGATCGTCTCCATGATTTCCGTCTCCGTTACCGCGTCGACGGCGCTGACGCTGTCGTCCAGGATAAGGATGGGGGCGTCCTTGATAATGCCCCGGGCCAGACTGGTACGTTGACGCTGCCCTCCGGACAGCGTAATCCCGCGCTCGCCGAGCCGCGTTTCGAACCGGTTCGGGAATTCTGCGATATTGTCGTACACCCTCGCCTTCCTTGCCGCTTCCTCGACATCAGCCAGCACAGTATCCCGATTATAAAAAGCGATGTTCTCCCGAATGGTCGAGCTGAACAGGAACCCGTCCTGTGGAACGTAGGCGATCCCTTCCCGCAGACTCTTAAGCGTGAGATTCCGGATATCCTCGCCGCCGATGCGGATCGTGTCCGGCGGCGGATCGTAAGTGCGAAGCAGCAGCTTCATGAGCGTGGTCTTTCCGCTGCCGGTGCGACCGATAATGCCCAGCGTTGTCCCGGGAGGGACCTTCAAATGGATATTCCGAAGCACGTCCCTGGCTTCATCCTCCCCGTGGCCGGGTCGATCGTAAGCGAAATTCAAATGCCGTATTTCGATCCCCGTGCGGGCCGGATCCAGCTCCTTGGCATTCGGCAATTCCTTGATATCCGGCTGCTCGTCAAGCAGGGCGTTCAGCCGGTCAAGGGAAGCCCTAGCCCGCTGGACCGCGTTGATGACGTTCCCGATCTGCTGCAGCGGGTTCATCAGCATGCGGATGTACAGCGTCAGTGCAACAAAGTTTCCGACCGTCATGCGTCCGATCACCGTCAGGTATCCGCCGAACAGGAGCGCGATGATGAGCGAAGAAGCACCTAGAAACGGAATGATGGACTGGAATAGCGATGAGGCGCGCACCATGCTTAGCTGCTTGTTCAGAATGCTGTCAACCGTTGCGCCAAATCTGCGTTTCATAATATCTTCCACCGCGAATTTCTTCGTAACGCGAATGCCGCCAAACTGCTCCTCCGCTGATTCGGTCATGACGCCAAGCGCCTCTTGCACCGCAAGCGATCTGCTCCGAATAATCGGTCCCAGCCACACGACGATCACCGGAATTAGCAGAAGGGGAGCGATGGACGCGGCCACCACATAGAACGGAACATTCGTAATCATCAGCATGACGATGGTGGACACCAGCAGAATCGACGCATTCACGGACTGGTTAACTCCCATGGAGATGGATTCCCTTACGGTCTTCACATCGTTCATGAAATAACTGAGCAGCTTGCCGACGCCGTTCCGGGAATAGAACCGCTCGCTCAGCCCGGTGAAATGAACGAACAGCCGACGACGGTTTACGAATTCGAAGTACCGTCCCGTATACATCACCAGGTATTGGCCGATGCCCCCCATCACCGCGAAGCCAATCCCGATACCGAGCAGCGTCCAGCTGTACGATGCGATTCCGCCTGCAGACAGCAGCCCGTCCTGTAGATCGTCCGTAAAATGACCGAGCACACGCGGAAAATTGACATGAAACATATTGGCTACCAAATGACAGCAAATCGACAACACATAAATCGGCCACGTCTTCTTAAAAAAGTCAGCAAGTATTCGGTGTGAGTCCAATTTCCCATATCACTTCCTCTTTCGTTAAGTTTGCCTTGTCCGAATGTTCCCCCTTTCGTTCAAAGCTGTGATACCTCCATCTTATTAGTTTCTATAAAAAAAATAGTCCTCCTTCCGTCTTCGCGATATTGGCAATGGAATCTTTGAAATCGCTTTAAAGACAACGAGATTTTCTGGGGATATCTTGATGATTGTACTTCACACTATCCAGAACGGTATGGTAAGGGACGTGTCGATGCTTCGCACCGACCATTTGAAATGTAAGAAACCCTGTACTTTGAAAAAAGCACAGGGTCTCTCGACAATCTGACTAACCCTAAACTAGGGTTTAGTTTTTTGTTAGAAGTCAATATCGGGCTTTTCAACATGCTTACCGGTTCTAGAATCAATAATGAAAGGTGTATTTTCGTAAACCTCTTTATAAGTCCGTTTCGATTCTTCTCGAGTAGTAGCCATAAGCTTATCTGGATTGTTTTTAGAACCAATAGGGGCTGATGTGGCTGCAAATGCTGCGGTGCTCATTGCAACAACTGAAAATACTGCTACTAAAGCAATGATTGTTTTAATGATTGTTTTCTTTTTCAAGTTAGCCTTACCTCCGGATATCATTAATTATTTGCCTTGGCAGGGATCAAATTTAATTACTGTAATCTAGTGAGATAGTTTCTTTCCAATTCACCCGTTTTACATATTTTAAAGTCGAGTCAAAGGTACCACTCGAACAATAAGGAAGGGGGGGATCTGCTTAGACACTACCACCACCACCATCTTCTGTGGAGGAACCTTTTTCTACACTAGATTTTGATAAAGGAGTCTCTGCATAAACCTCTTCGTAAATCAGAATTTTTTCAGATTATCCCTCCCATATTTAGAATTAATGACTCTCCTAACAATATAAACTCCTAAAAAACAGAAAATGTTATGAAAAATCCCTCTGAGAACCCGTTTTGCATCATTAGCCTAAAATTAAATGGATAACACCATGAAGTGCAAATCAGCACCCCGTTTGATAACATGGTGGTTGCCAATACAAACCAGGTGGACTTAATGAGTAAAGCTCATCGGTTTCCCTAAGGAAGCCAAGGAGATTTCCGGCCTGTATGGGTTATGGCCAATGCGTGCATTGCCCGGGTACAGGCGATGTATAGCAGGCTTCGATCCATCTCGGAACGGTAGCATGCGGCATTCACAAACGGGATGGCGACCTGATCGAACTCAAGGCCTTTGGCCATATGCGAGCAAGTCACCGTAATGCCCTCCCGGAACTGCTCGCTCTCGAAATCGAGCAAATGGACGTGCTCTTGCAGATGTTTCAGAGCATCATATACCTGCCTGGCCTGCGCCCGCGTCTTGCAAATGATCCCCATCGTATGATAATCCGACTCCAGAAAGCTTTGACTGAGCTTCCTGAGCATATCCAGCTCTTGTTCATGGCTGTCGCAAGAAAGGATGCGCGGCGGTTCGCCATGACGGTCGATCGGAATCATCGTGCCGCCGGGCTGTATCTCCTTGGCAAACTCCATAATCTCCCGGGTCGAGCGATAGCTTTTGGACAGCTCAATGATATCCGCTTGCGGAAAAATGGTCTTGATCGTCTGCAGCGTACTGGAGGAATAAACATTCACCGACTGCTTGCTGTCACCGAGTATCGTCTTCTTGCATGGGAACCAGCGGGACAACACCGCATACTGCACTGGCGTATAATCCTGCATTTCGTCAACCAGCAAATGCCTCACCCGGTCGTTAGGCGAGCTGCCCTCCAAATACATCTTTAGGTAGATCAGCGGAAAAACATCGGCATACTCGATCAGGCCCTTCCCTTTCATCTTAAACAGCTCCGGCTGATTGGCATGCGCATAAAACGCCTTGTACAGGCCGAGCGGTTGCTGGAATTTATACATTTTCTTGACCGCGGTTTTGATTTTGTTCGTTTCGGATTTCGTGAGCCGCTCCCCGTCATCCGTCCGCGCTCCTACGGCTAGCAGAAGCGCTGTTTTTTCGAGCCTCTGTTTAACAGGCAGCTGCATATTCCGCTCATAAACGCTACAAATCTCATGTGCCGGCAGCTGCACCCGGTCCATGAGGATGTCGACAGGCTCGAAGAAATGCTTGTCCGCATAGCTCATGAAAGCTTCAAGCTCAAGGACAAATTCCCGTCTTGCCTTATACCTGATGCGCTCGGCGCTGCCAGGATCCTCGCCGTTCAGCAGCTCCTCCACCTGCTCATAGAACGTCTGGAAGCGGCACACGCCCGCCAGCTCCTTTTCAGCCAGCTCTTCCATGCCTGCTTCCATGATCTTCTCCTCGCCCAGCTCCGGCAGGACGTTCGAAATGTAGTCGGAGAACACCTTGTTCGGTGAGATGATGAGAATATCGCTCGATCTGAGCGTTTCCTTATATCTGTACAGCAGATAAGCCACTCTATGCAGCGCGACGGAGGTTTTTCCCGATCCGGCCGCCCCCTGAATGATCAACTCGTTTGCGTTTTCGTTCCGGATTATGGCGTTTTGCTCCTGTTGAATGGTAGCCACGATATTTTTCATTTTCTCATCCGAAGTGCTGCTCAGCTCCTTTTGCAGAACATCGTCATGTATATTCATCGAGCTCTCGATCATGTACTCCAGCACGCCATTTTTGATTTTATATTGCCGCTTTGCCGTAATCTCGCCGTCAACGATCCCCGCAGGCGCAAGGTAGGATGCCGGTCCCGTCTCGTAGTCGTAGAACAGGCTGGCTACCGGCGACCGCCAGTCGTAGATCAGGTGATGCTGACTCTCTTCTTCGACAAAGGAATGAATGCCGATATAATAAGCTCCGGCATCCGGCTGCCGCTTAGTACGAAAATCCACTCTGCCGAAGTAAGGCGAGCCTAACAGCTTGCGTATTTTTTGCAACCGGGCCACCGTCTTCTCCCCGGCATCGATGGACAACGAAATATCCACGCGGTTCGCCGCTCGTTCCGCGGCATCCAGCTGCGCCATATTGACCCACAGGTATTTCTTCGCCTCAATGATGTCCCGATACGAATCGGATACCTTCCCTTCCAGCTCTACCAGCGTTCGCTGAAGCTCCTTCTGAACATGTGCAAGATATTCACGCTCTTCCGATTCCTTCCCATTCCGCATAACCCTACGCTCCCTCCCTTAAAGAATAGCTTTAAGTATAGGGGTTTCGAAAAAAAAATATAGACTTATACTTTCCGTTGTAGTATTATATTTTTATCGTGGGTCCAAAAAAACCTATACGATGATGTGCAATATCATTCATACGTAAACCATAATAACCAGGCTGCATCCCCCGGATGCGGACCTGGTTTTTTGTCGTTTTCATCATGAGGATGCCGGGCTCATTTTGCCCGCCTTGACGTAAGTTTACAGCATGTTTTCTTCGGTAATAATGTGGGAATAGCATCTGTGAGAGGAAGGATATTCCCATGCGGTATCGAAGAAGAACCGGCCATTCCAGCAAAAACACTACCAAGGAAATCCCACCGGCCAACTCATCGACGAATGATACCGATGCTTTAAAACCGGATATCACAAGCAGCCTGGAGCATATCCGAACCACCCTCGGCAACAGCACCGATATCGTGATCAGGGAAATTCCGCTTGATGAAGAGGAAAAACATTATATGGCGATCCTCTATACGGACGGCTTGGCCGACCAAAAAGTCATCTCGGAATCCGTCATGATGGTCGTGGCGGACATTACAAAATCCCTCGTAAAGGAAGATAACGAATATTCGCAGCCTTTCGACGGGCAAAAAATATTAGAAAAAGTCTCTCTCGTCAATCATGAGATCCAGACGATAACCGATTATAAAAAGCTGTTCCATGCTCTATTGTCAGGAGACACGATTTTTCTGATTGACGGCTTGGATCGGGGGATCGCGGCAGGCACCCGGGGTTGGAAGGACCGCGGGGTCATGGAAACCTCGGCGGAAAATGTCGTCCGCGGTCCACGCGAATCCTTCTCGGAGTCGCTGCGAACCAACACGGCCTTGATCCGCCGAAAGATCAAGGATCCGAATCTGTGGATGGAAACGAAGCAGATCGGTCGAATTACCCAAACCGATGTTGCCATCATGTACATTCATGGCATTGCCAATGACAAGATTGTCGAGGAGGTCCGCACCCGGCTTGATCGAATCGACGTGGACAGCATTTTGGAGAGCGGTTATATCGAGGAGCTGATCCAGGACAAGACCCTGTCCCCATTCCCCACGGTTTATAATACCGAGCGTCCCGATGTGATCGCGGCCGAGCTGCTGGAAGGAAAAATCGCCATTCTCGTGGACGGAACCCCGTTTGTTCTGGTCGTTCCGGCACTTTTTGTTTCGTTCCTGCATGCGGCGGAGGATTACTACCAGCGTGCGGATATCAGTTCTTTCCTGCGTTTGCTGCGTTACCTGAGCATCTTCATTTCTTTGCTTGGGCCTTCTCTCTATATAGCCATTACTACTTTTCATCAGGAAATGCTGCCGACGCGGCTTATATTCGGATTGGCCGGTCAGCGGGAGCAAGTCCCGTTTCCTGCGTTCGTCGAGGCCGTCCTTATGGAACTAACCTTCGAGATTCTGAGGGAAGCGGGGGTACGGCTGCCGAAAAATATCGGCTCGGCAATATCCATCGTCGGGACGCTGGTCATCGGGCAAGCTGCGGTTGAAGCTGGGATCATCTCTCCGGCGATGGTCATCGTTGTTGCTATAACGGCCATTTCCAGCTTTGTGGTGCCGTCCTTTAACATGTCCATTGCTTTTCGGATGCTCCGGTTTCCGCTGATGGCGCTTGCCGGATCCTTCGGGCTGTTCGGCATTTTAGTCGGGGTCATCGCGATTGTCCTCCATTTATGCAGCCTGCGGTCGTTCGGAGTCCCGTATATGTCCCCTTTCGCACCGTTAATTCCGGAGGGGCAAAAAGATTCGATCTTCCGTTTGCCGCACTGGTTGTTATCAAGCCGCCCCCGATTGATCAATCAGACCAATTACAAGCGCAGGAAACGTACGCCACCCCGGAAATCGAGAGAATAGACAGATTGAGACCAGCGGGAAAGCGAGGGAAATCCAATGAAACGGATATTGGCGTTGATTCTCTTACATATCGTCGTCACTCTTCTTCTGAGCGGTTGCTGGAACCGCAGAGAATTGAATGAATTGGCCATCGCGGTTGCCGCAGGGGTTGACTGGGTTGATGACCGCTACCGTTTAACCGTCCAGGTCGCAATTCCCGGACAGGTCACCTCGAAAAAAAGCGGAGGGCCCCAAGCTCCTGCTACTTTGTATACGGCTGAAGGCGATACGATCTTTGAAGCTTCTCGAAGGATGACGCAGGTTAGCCCGCGAAAAATTTATTTTTCCCATTTGCGGATGTTTCTGATGGACGAGGCGATGGCAAGGGAGGGAATTGCCAAAGTGCTTGACCTGTTATCCAGGGATCACGAATTCAGACCGGATTTCTACCTTGTTATTACCAGAGGGGCAACGGCAGAGGAAACCCTGAAAATTATGACTCAAATGGAAACGATCCCTGCCAATAAACTTTATGAATCTCTTCAGACCTCCGAGAAGGCTTGGTCAGCAAGCATGACTGTCACACTGGATGAATTGATCAACGACCTCACCAGCAGCGGAAAGCATCCCGTGCTTACAGGACTGATCATAACTGGGGATCGAGATATCGGGAGAACGAGAAAGAATGTGGAAAACATCGACACTCCAGGTCAATTGAAATATTCGGGGCTCGCCGTTTTCAAACTCGACAAGCTGATCGGATGGTTAAACGAAAAGGATAGCAGAAATTATCGACTAATAAGCGGGGACGTTAAAAGCTCTGTAAGCTTTATCCCCTGCAAGAATGAAGGAAAGATTATCATCGAGACGCTGAGAACCGACAGTAAGCTGAAGGGAAGAATCGTCGAATCTCGTCCCGAAATGGACATCCGGATTAATATGGAGGGGAATATCGGAGCCGTGGAGTGCAGCGGCTTGGATCTGTCTGAGCCCGCGACCGTGAGGGAACTGGAAGCTGAAATGGAAGAAAACTTAAAACGAAGCTTGGAGTCTGTTGTCGATAAAGTGCAATCGAAGTTTAAAGTCGACATATTCGGCTTCGGAGAAGCCTTTCGCCGTTCGCATCCGAGAGAATGGAAAGAGATGGAGAAAACGTGGAATGAACGATATTTCCCCAACCTGAAGACCAATATCCATGTGGATTACAAAATCCGGCGAACTGGCACGACCAATGATACTTTTCTCAATGATATTAAGGAATGAGGCTGGACCATGCTAAATATTGCGATAATTGCAGTATCTGCCGCCGTAATCGTCTGGCTTGAACTGCCGAGAATGCTTCGGGAACAAGAATACAGGGAAATCTGGGGGTTTATTGCATTCTTGGTGATTGGCATAGGCATTAGCCTGGCTCAGACGATCTTCAATGATATCCCTACCCCAGTGTCGCTGATAACGATCGTGTTCAAACCGTTCAGTCATTGGCTCTCAATGTTCGGTTTGATTCAATAGGAAAAGGAGCGGTAAAAGATGCATGTAGTAAAAATTTCGTTGCGCCAGGTCAGCATTTTAACCGCTTTGTATACGATCGGCAGCGCGATTCTCATCGTACCATCGGGAATGGCCTCCATTGCTAAACAAGATGCGTGGATCGCCTGTCTGGCGGGGAGCGGTCTCGGATTCATCATCTTGGCGGTGCAGCTGCAATTGTTCAGAAAGCACCCGGAAGCAAATTTGATGCAATGGACCGAGAAGCTGTTTGGGAAATGGATCGGCAAAACGGTCAATCTTCTGCTTTTGCTTACGTTGTTCCTAGGCGGTCCTGCCACGGTATTGCACGAAATCGGCATCTTCATGACCATCCAGATGCTGCCGGAAACCCCGATTCAAGCCATCATTTTCCTCTTCGGTGCTCTGGCTGTGCTGGGCGTGCGCTTGGGGTTGGAGGTGCTGGCCCGTGCGGCGGAAATGCTGTTTCCATGGTTCCTGCTCCTGTTTCTGTCGATGAGCATTTTATTACTGTCGGAGATTCATTGGGAGCATGCGACACCCATTCTTGAATCGGGGATCAGCCCTATCTTCCCGGCCGCACTCTCTTTCGTCAGCATTGCCTTCCTGCCTCACATCGTGTTGATGGTCATCTTTCCAGGAGCCGTCAACCGATCGGCGGAAGCCTACAAAGCCGTATATATCGGAAGCTTGGTTGGTGCTGCCGCGCTATTCTTGATTATTGGGCTATCGATTTTAGTCCTGGGTCCGGACATTACAGCTAGAAATATGTATCCCAGTTATATGCTGGCCAAGAAAATCAATATTGGAAATTTTCTTCAGCGCATTGAAGCTGTTATGGCGGTTATGTGGTTTATCACGTTGTTTTTTCGGATCTCGCTTTATTTTTATGCCATTGCGATCGGCATCAGCCAAGTCTTCCATATTAAAAACTATCAGCCGCTGGTCATGCCGCTCGGGTGGATTCTGGCCGCCGTTTCCGTCTTCATTTATCCCAACGTTCCGTTCAAGCTGCAATGGGACGCAACCATTTGGGTTCCATATACGATCACCGTCGGCTTTCTTTTCCCATTGGTGCTGCTCATCTTGCACGGCTTGCGTAAAATGCTGCCCAAAAAATCAAAAAAGCAATCGGATTCGGCTTGAGCCGCATTGATGCTATGGGCTGCGACTCCGTGCCAATGTATGGAACAGAGCCGCCATTATGCACAGAAAAACGAGCCGAATCCGGTTGCCGGGATTCAGCTCGCTTGGGCGCCACTTGGGGCTCGCAAGTCCTTTTTAGGGACTTGCTGCTGGCTTGGGCGCCTCTTCGGGCCTCGCAAGTCCCTTTTCGGGACTTGTTGCTCGCTTGGGCGCCTCGTTGGGCTTCACAAGTCCCTTTTCGGGACTTGCTGCTAGCTTGGGCGCCTCTTCGGGGCGCACAAGTCCCTTTTCGGGACTTGCTGCTCGCTTGGGCGCCTCTTCGGGCCTCACAAGTTCCTTTTCGGGACTTGTTGCTCGCTTGGGCGCCTCTTCAGGGCGCACAAGTCCCTTTTCGGGACTTGCTGCTGGCTTGGGCGCCTCTTCAGGCTTCACAAGTCCCTTTTCGGGACTTGCTGCTCGCTTGGGCGCCTCGTTGGGCTTCACAAGTCCCTTTTCGGGACTTGCTGCTCGCTTGGGCGCCTCGTTGGGCTTCACAAGTCCCTTTTCGGGACTTGCTGCTAGCTTGGGCGCCTCTTCGGGGCGCACAAGTCCCTTTTCGGGACTTGCTACTCACTTGTGGGCGCCACTTCAGGGCGCACAAGTCCCTCTTGTTGCTGGCCCTCAGCAGCACTACCTTGGGTGCTGCGCTCCATCTACCTTATTTCGAATTTTTCATATCATGAGATATTAAAAATAAATTAATCTATACTCCCAATCTAACCATTCCTTCCACTAACCTACTAATCCAACTAATCCATTTACTCAATCAAACATTCCAACTAATCCAACTAATCGATCCAATCTAACTGATCAATCCAATCTGACTAATCCATTCAACATCAAACATTCCAACTAATCCATCTACTCCATCAAACATCTATGAATCCACCTGTCGTTTCAATCATTTTCTATCCCACTCATTTGATTCCACTCGCATTACTTCAATTACTGTTATCCCCTACGATTGACGTTTGCCTCCATACGTTTGCTTCCACCCATATTTTACTTTACCGTTACTACTCCACCCGCTTATTGTCGCAATCGCAGCTTTACTTCGACGCAGACTCCTGCGCCATCAGCTCCCGCGCATATTCGTTCAGGTTGATGGACTTTCCGTGGTTCAGGCGGGATTCCTCCGCCGCAAAGGCAATGAGATGACTCCGGACGGAGGCGCTGGCCGATGTCAGGCTCTCCTGGCCGCTATAGCCTCTTACCTCTTGCAGGAAACTCGCCACGATCCCGCTGTCGCCGCCGCCGTGGCCGCTTGCCTGGGAAGGGATGGAGATTTCCGTCTTCTGTCCGGTCAAAAAGTCGTACACCGTGATGGTTCCTTCCTCGCCGCGAAGCTCCCCGCGCGTCCCCATGATCTGGATTCGGCGTTCCTGCTCGTAGGTGAACCCGCACATGCTGAACATGGCGGTGGCCCCGCCCTCAAACTCCATATTGACGACCTGGTGATCGACCACATTATTGTCGCTCCGGTAGACACAGCGTCCGTAGTCGGTATCGCGAAGGCCTTGAATGATATTCGCCTTGGTCAGCTCATGCGTAAAATGCCCTGCCCATCCCTTGTACTGATCACTCAAATAGAACCGGGGGGCCGAGTAAGGACATGTGGATTCTACCTTGCAGTCCAGACAGCGGTCAGCCGATCCTTCCGGCGCCTGATCCTCGCGAAAATGCATCAGGGAGCCGAAGGACGTAACCTGCGTGCAGGGCCGGTCCATCAGCCAAGACAGCACATCCATATCATGACAGGATTTGGCCAAAATCATCGGGCTCGCCTTGTCAGAGTTATTCCAGTTTCCGCGCACAAAGCTGTGAGCGATATGCCAATACCCCACGTTCTCGTTCAGCTGGATCGAAGCGATCTCCCCGATCGTCCCCTGCTGAATCACGCGCTTGATCGTGCTCCAAAACGGGGTATACCGAAGAACGTGGCAAATGGTCAGCAGCCGGTCGTTCTCCCTTGCCGCCTGCTCCATCTCCAGACACTCCTTCGGATCCGGAGACATCGGCTTCTCCAGCAGCACATGATACTTCTGCTTCAGCGCCTGCATCGTCGGTCCGTAATGCATCCGGTCCTGCGTGCAGATAACCGCGATATCGGCAAGCCGGGGTTCCGCCAGCAGCGGCTCCCAGGATTCATAGCATCGTTCCGGCGGGATACCGTGATTCTCGGCGAACCGGAGTCTGCGCACAGGATCCGCCTCGGCCACGGCGACGAAGGTCAGCTCATGCGGGTAATCCAGCGCATACGGGGCATAGCCCCCGGCGCCGCGGGCGCCTGCTCCGATCAGGATTGCTTTTAGTTGTGTCATGTCAAGTCGCTCCTTTGCATTCACACACGCATTCACAGTTGTATGAACATCTTGTTTATTGGTTGTAGCGTTCCGCCGCCGACTCGTAAATGGCGAGATAGCGGTCGAGTCCCATTTTCTGCAGATTGGCGACATATTGGTCCCAATTGTCAAAGGACTCGTTGCCTGAAATGAATTTATCCCTCATTTCATCCACGTAGGTGGTAATGTCCGTCTGAATGCCGGTAAGCTCGGACTGCTCATCGGCCGTAAAGTTGAACGGCGGCCATATTTTGTCCTGCGGGATAACGTGAGGCTCGGCTTTTTTCGCATTTTCCACGGAGGTCGGAAGCCCTTCCGCCCCTTTAAAATACTTCTGCGTCACGAAGCCTGGATAGTAGCCGCCCGGCCAGATCAAATATTGTCCGACCGCCTGGTCCAGATTCAGCCCGTCCGGGTTGTTCTTGATTTCGTCGACGTAATCCACGTTACCGTCCGCATCTTCCTTATACGTCTCGTCTTTCCACCCCATAAAGAACAGCCTGATGCCTTCATCGCTGTAGAAGTAATCCATCCAGCGGATCATGGCTTCCGGATGTTTCGCTTTATCCGTGAGGACGAACATGCCGATATTGCCGAGCGGGGATCCGGTTGCGGTGTACATCTGATCTCCATGCGGTCCCTTCAGCACCGGCAGGCCCACATAACCTTCCTGGTTATAGATGGCGACCGGGTCCACATTATCCACGACGCCAAGCAGGCCTTCCACGCCCTTCGCATCCACCTCGGTGCTCTTTACGGACATGATGTCCTGCTCCAGCAGGCCGTCCTTGTACAGCTTGTTTACGTACTGCAGGAGCTCTTTATACCGCGGATCGGTCGGAATGAACCGGACCTTTCCGGATTCAGGATCCGAGTCGACGTATATATTCGACGTTCCGTGATTGTTGAGACCGAACGAACCGCGCAAATAATTCACGATGCCCGCCGCTCCGACGCCGCCCCAGGCGATTTCGTCCTTCTGGCCGTTTCCGTTCGGATCGTTCTCTTTAAACGCCTTCAGCATATTGTAAAAATCATCGAGCGTTTGCGGCTCGGATAATCCCAGCTTGGTCAGCCATTCCGACTTCACCCACGGCGTGCCGTACAGCACGGATTTGAATTCCGGATCATACAGCGTCGGCAGGCCGTAAATATTGCCGTCCGGCATCGTAATCCCTTTCTCGATGATCGGATACTTCTCCATGAGGGCCTTAAAGTTCGGCGCGTACTGATCGATAAGATCATTCAGCGGTATAAACGCCCCCTGCTTGCCGTATTTCAGCAGGTCTGCCCGCGGGAACGCCGAAGCGTAGAACATTTCCGGATAATCGCCGCCGGCGAGGAGCAGATTCCGTTTTTCCGCCAAATTGTCTTTATGCACCGTGTCCCACTGGACCTTGATGTTGGTCGTTTTTTCGTACTCCTTCCAAAGCTTGATATTGTTCCAATCCGCGTTGGCAAAGAACTTTCCGGCAAAGCCGGTCACCGTAATCGGCTCGTTCACGATCGGAAACCCCGTCTGATTCAAATTGGCTGCCGTTTCGCCAGGCGTTTCCCCTTCCTTCGACCCTCCCGGATTGTTCGGGCCGCAGCCGGCCGCCAGCGATACCGACAATACGCAGGTCAGCAGAAGACCTCCCCATTTCTTCAGCTTCATCCTTCATCCTCCCTTTTTCTCATCATCCATTCATTTATCCATGCAAGGAATTATCCTTTGATGGCTCCGATCATGACGCCTTTCACGAAGTACCGCTGCAGAAACGGGTAGAGCGCGAGCACCGGTAAATTCGCGACAACGAGAACCGCATATTTGATGCCTTCCACTTCCCGTTGCTGCTTGATTGCCGACTCGGTCGACATCTTCACCATGTCATTCGTTTGACCTTGAATGAGAATTTCGCGCAGGATGAGCTGCAGCGGAAATTTCTCCTTATCCGATAAGTACAAGAGTGCGTTGAAGAACGCATTCCAGTGTCCGACCGCATAGAACAAAATGGTTACGGCAATGATCGGCATCGACAGCGGCAGGATGATCCGGGTCAAAATTTTGATATTCGAGCAGCCGTCGATGGTCGCCGCCTCCTGCAGCTCGTTCGGAATGGACTGCTGGAAGAAGGTTCGCATAATGATGATGTTCCAGATGGATACGGCGTTCGGTATGATCATGACCCAAAGTGAATTCAGCATGCCCAGGTTCTTGATGAGCAGATAGGTCGGGATCAGCCCGCCGCTGAAAAACATCGTGAAAACGAGCAGTGCCATGATCGCATTGCGCCCGACAAAGTCCTTCCGCGACAGCGGATAAGCCGCAAGAATCGTCATTGTCAGGTTGATGAGCGTCCCGAGCGAAGTGTAGATCAGCGTGTTGGTAAAGCCGCTGATGATATCCTGATTTTGAAATATTTTGACATAGGAGTTCAGATTGAAGCCTTTTGGCCACAGCAGCATTTCGCCCCGAAGAACCGTCTGCGGATCGCTGAAGGATGCGCTTAGCACGAACAGCAGCGGGTACAGGACAATGAGCGTGACGAGGATCAGGATCGTGTAATTAATGATGTTGAAGATGCGGTCTCCCCTGGATTCGATTTGCATGATACTAAAGCGCCCTCCCCTACCAAAGACTTGTTTCGCTCACGCGTCTGGAGATAAAGTTCACGACAACCAACAGGACGAAGTTGATGACGGAATTAAACAATCCGACGGCGGCCGAGAAGCTGTATTCGGCATTCTGGATCCCCATCCGGTACACGTAGGTGGCAATAATGTCGGAGCTCTCCATGTTCAAATTGTTCTGCATCAGCAGCACCTTCTCAAAGCCGATGCTCATGATGCTTCCGATGTTCAATATCAGCAAAATGATGATCGTCGGCATGATGCCGGGAATGTTAATATGCCAGATCCGCTGGAGCCGTGTAGCCCCGTCCACCCTCGCGGCTTCATGCAGCTGGTTGTCGATGCCGGCGAGCGCAGCCAAATAAATAATGGAGCTCCATCCCATGGTCTGCCAAACATCGGACAGCACGTACAGCGTTTTGAACCAGCCCGGCTCAGTCATGAAATTAATCGCCTTGCCGCCGAACATCTCAATAAAATGATTGAGGATGCCGTAGCGCGGCGACAGGAAAATCATCATCATCCCGACGACCACGACGATCGACAGGAAATGCGGTGCGTAGGTTATCGTCTGTACGAATCGCTTGAATTTCTCGGCACGTACCTCATTCATGAGCAGCGCCAGAATGATCGGCACCGGGAATCCGACGGCCAGGCTGTACAGCCCGATTCCGAGCGTATTCTTCATCAGGCGCCAGAAATAATAGCCGTTGAAAAACCGTTCGAAATGGTCGAGTCCGACCCAGGGGCTGCCCCAAATCCCTTGGGTTGCAATAAAATCCTTAAATGCAATCTGGATTCCGTACATCGGCACATACTGGAACAGGATGTAGTAGGCAATGACCGGAGAGATCAGGACGTACAGCTGCCAATTACGCCAGATCCGGTTCCACTTATAGCGGCTGCGTTTCGTTTCAGTTGCCGCGATGGCTGGAGACTGCAGCGACGTGTTGGCCAATTTAGCATCACCTCATTGAGAAATAGTAGGGGGACGAAAAATCGGTGTAGACTGCCCCGAAATGACAGCGCTTGCAATTTTGTGATTAAAAAAATGAAGGTTTCCCCCTTCCTGCATACG
This sequence comes from Paenibacillus lactis, assembly GCF_017873605.1. Lineage (GTDB taxonomy): Bacteria > Bacillota > Bacilli > Paenibacillales > Paenibacillaceae > Paenibacillus_AQ > Paenibacillus_AQ lactis. The sequence goes on along the minus strand of NZ_JAGGKI010000008.1, from coordinate 75,583 downwards.
ATAAAGCTTTTTCGAAAATGAGATCCACCATCTTCCCCCTTTTGGTTTGTTCGTTGTGCCACATTGGCAACCATGAAGCTATCTATGCATTAAACCCATGTGACATGGGGTTTAATCCTTTTTGGATATAGACTCAAATTAAAAGATATCATTTGGATGATAATTTGGACCTCTTTAAGCAGGCAGTTTCTAGAATAATGGGGTTAGACGAGATATTTAGGGACGGTGACTCGTATATATAAAAGCTTGTTATACAAGCAAAATAAACGAAGACAAGACAAAATGAGTTCTATAGAGGAAGGTGCTGGGTAAATCCAAAACATGATCAAAAATATCCAAAAACCTTTGATTTTTTTCCCATGATAATATAGCCGCATCGTAATTGTCAAACATTTTTTTGGATTAATTTTGGTGTTATTCCTGGAATTTTGGCGCAAAAACATCACAAATACAGCTGAAAAACAATACAAAAGCAGAAAAAAACACTACAAAAACAGCGCAAAAACAGCCGCAAGCTTTGCAAGCTTGCGGCTGCTATTTTTACGCCTATTTCCTACTCGTGATCGAATTGCACACGGCCAAACTATTATATCCGATCCAATCTGGAGGACTCCCGAATGATCAAAGAGCAGGGCAGCAAAATTTTGGTAGCCGCCTTGAAATGTCCGTCCAAGTAATCGACGATGGATTTCGCGGCGACTCTGCCGATTTCATGCTTCGGCACCGAAACGGACGTGAGCGGCGGGGTCGTATACTGCGCTACATCGATATTGTCCATGCCGACAATCGCAATATCGCCCGGGATGGTGCCGCCGTTCTCGATCACCGCCCGCATGGCCGGAATCGCCAGCATGTCGCTTGCGCAAAATACCGCCGTCGGCCATTCCGCCTTCGGCAGCTTGCCCAGCAAATCGTTCATATGGCTAAAGCTTCGATCCACGTTCCAGCCCGTGTTCATGATCCAGTCCTTCCGCAGCTCCAGATTCGCTTCAAGGATCGCGAATTTGTAGCCGACATACCGCTCCTCGCTCTCCATTTGATTGGAATAGGCAGGTCCCCCGATAAAAGCGATCCGCTTGTGCCCTTGATCAATCAAGTGGCGCACCGCGGATCTGGCGGACAGCACCCGGTCACAATCCACCACCGGGACGGTCAAGCTTTCATCGTTTAAGCTTACCCCCATAATCGCGACGCCTTCCTGCTGGATGAGCTCAAACAATTCCTGGTCATACCAGCTGATCGCAACCAAGCCCTGGGCCCCGGTCTCCTTCAGCATCAGCCGCAGCCGTTCTGCATCGCTAACCTCCTCGCAGGTGCGAACGATGGCCGGAGGCTGTCCGAGCTCCTCCATTTTTTCATGGAAGCCTGCAAGAACCTTCGAGAAATAAGGATGGTCATCCATCAGAAGCTGAGGAACGATACAGACGATTCGCTTGATCTCCGTTCCATTATCACGTGCTGTCTGCATCGGTTCCTGAAGCTTATACCCCAGCTCAAGCGCCGCCTCCCTGATTCTCTGCTTGGTGTCTTCGCTGACCGGACGGCTTGTATCGTTGCTGATTGCCCGCGAGACCGTGGATATGGATACCCCGACCCGCTCGGCAATGTCTTTTAGTCTAGCCAAACGTATTTCCTCCTCCGCAAAGTTGGAGCCAAATTCTCGCTTTCTATTGATCCTATCATACCTTGGACCCATTTAGAGCGTCAAATCGCGCCGAAGAGGAGGATGTATACCACGAAACCGCAGCAGACGGAATCGGCGAATAAGCCTTAGGATCAGGAAGATACGACCGTCCGTCCGGCCTCCTTCTCCTGCTTCCCGATACGGAACAGCACCAGTGCCAGCCCCACAGCAATCGCAACACCCGCTGCCCCAAGCCATGTGATTGATGATAGAGATATGCTATTAACGGCAATACCGCCGAGTCCGGCCCCCGCAGCCATGGACAGCTGCATCACCGACTGGTTCAGTCCCAGCATGACTCCGGATGATTCCGGCTCCAGCTGGACCAGGTTGAATTGTTGTGTCGGACCGGACGACCAGGCGGACAAAGACCATAGGATCAGCATGGCGAACACTGGAAAAGCTGCAGCGGATGCATTCGTGAACGATAGCAGGGCTAACGCAAAAATGTGGATGATCATCCCGAAGGTAAGGGTCAAGGATACACCCCACCGGTCGGTGCTGTATCCGCCGAATTTCGACCCGACCAGGCTCGCAATGCCGAAAGCGAACAGCGCTGCGCTGATCCATTGTTCGCCCAAGCCGCTGACGCTTAGAAGATAAGGGGAAAGATACGTATAAGCTACGGAATATCCCCCAAGCCAGAAGAAGGTTATTCCCAAACCGAGCGCCACTTTCGGCTTTCGAAGCAGTGCAAATTGCTGAAGCAGCGGAACCGGAGCATCGCCTTGAATTTTCGGAATCGCTTTATATAAGACAACCATCGCTACGATACCCAGAACGGCAATCAGGCCGAACACCGACTTCCAGCCGAAAGCGGCGGCTGTCACGCGCCCGAGCGGGACACCGATAATGAGCGAAGCGGTAAAGCCCATGACAACCGTGGCAATGGAGCTTGCCTGCTTGCCCTGCGGTGCGATGCGGGCGGCGATGCCGAGCGCGGTGACGACCACCATCCCTGCCCCCATCGCCATAATGATGCGGGCAATGACAAAGGGAACATAGCCGGGAAGCGCGAACGACAATAGATTCGCAACAACAAACAGTCCGAGCGAATAAACCAGCAGCCGCTGGCGTTCCAGCTTCGCGGTCAGCGCCATCAACACCGGGGTCAGAACGGCGTACACCAGCGAGAAAATCGTAATCAGCTGGCCCGCGGCCGTAATGGTGATGCCGAGGGAATCCGCGATTTTGTCCAAGATCCCCGAGATGATGTATTCCGATGTCCCTACTAAAAAACTCACGATAGCCAGCAAGTATATTTTCCAAGCATTCTTCATAATTCCACTCCTTATATATTTAAATATCGCAAAATATCGATATATGAAACCAATAAATATACATATCGTAATATGTAGATATGTAGTGCGGAACAAGACTGAATATTCCTTGGCCAAGGAAGCATTCAGTTCTTGTAGGTTATATTTCCTGCTTCAAATATTCGCCGATTTGACGGATGACTTCCTCATCACGCTTGTAATACGTAAATTTGCCGATCCGCTCGGTCTTGATCAGTCCGGCCCGCTGCAAAATGGACAGATATTGCGAAGCTGTCGATTGCGTCATATTCAATTTCTCGGTCACCTGGCTCACGCATACCCCGATTTCCCTCATATCAATCCCTTCATGGGGCGTAAAATGCTGCTCAGGCTCCTTAAGCCACCGCAAAATATCAAGCCGCGATTCATTGGACAGTGCTTTGAAGATTTCGATTGGTTTCATACGAATCATTATATCGTGAATTATCGATATGTCAACGGTCGTTTCCGGTCGGACATTACGTGATCATCTTCAGAATGTTCACGATCTCCTGTTCCGTTCTCGAATCCTGCACGGAATCAACATGATCCGGCTGGAACAACTGGTATTTTTTCAACTGGTAAAAGTCCATCAACGCCTGCTTTAAGGTCATGTCGTAATGAATCGAGAACAGCGGGTCCATGATCCGCCGAAGCACGGCATCATCTTGAACCATAAACAATGCGGCATTCAAACGGTTGAAGACGCCTTGCTCCATCCCTGCCTCGAAAAAAGTCTCCAAGTTTCGATATCGGATCTGCTGTGCTGCAATCAGACGGTCAAACAGCGTCGGGTAGGAATCTCTCAGATCTTCCAGGAAGAGATCCGACACATAAACGACGCACCGCAGCGATTGCTCGTATATTTTCTGAAAGCGTTCGGCAAAATCGATGTCCTGCTGAATAATGCAGGTTACGCGGCGATAGGCGCATTCGAAGCCGCGACGGAAGCCCAAATCAAGCGGCAATTCGATGTCAACGTACTTGGGGTCCTTCGCACGACGCAAGCACTTCTTCCCCATTTCAGGCAAAGCGACGGCGGTACGGTCATCAATGTATCCTCCGTTGGCGGAAGAGTGGCTTTTCCGCTGCTGTCGCTGTATCATGCGAGCAAATGGGCCATCGAAGGCTTTTCGGAATCCCTTTTTTACGAGATGGCTGCTCATCAAATCAAGGTGAAGCTCGTAGAACCCGGCAACGTGGCCACGGATTTTACCGGACGCTCCCTCGATCTGTTGACCGATACGTCGCTCGATGCTTACGCCTCGTATACGGAAACGGTTCTGCAAAAACAGATGAACAGCTTTGACGTTCATGCTTCCGAACCGAAGCTCATAGCGGAAACGATCTTCGAAGCGGCAACCGATCCGTCCGATCGCTTCCGTTATTTGGTTGGGGCTGATGCCCATTACCTGATGGATCTGCGAAGCAAAACATCGGATGAGGAGTTTATGGCAGGCATAACGAAGCAGTTCAGCTGAAGATCAGCAAAGATGCAAGCCGCCCTACAGCCTTATTTTCCAGGCTGGGGGCGGCTTATCCAGATTAATGGCTGGATGTCACCCGCTTTGCTCGGCCTTCTCCACGTACAGCCGGCAGCAGGGACAACAGGCCCAGAACGGCTAGCAAGGCGCCGACCCAAAGCGGTGAAGCCAGGCCCAGTCCAGCATCAATCGTCAGCCCGCCTAAAGAAGACCCTACCATGACCCCCAAGCTGATCACCGAGCTGTGAATCGTCGTAACAATGGATCCCGTATCGGCTACGCGCGTTACCCGGGTAGCCATCGCAGGGTTCATCGGCACGCCAACCAGACCGACGATCACAACGGAGATCACAGCGATCGCGGGGCTGTGAACGAACAGGCCGAACATCACGAGCGCAGCGGTCAGTGCGGTCAAGCCAATCGTCAGAATCGGCATCATGTAATGATCCGCCAGCCTGCCGGTAACGATGTTGCCGATGACCGTCGCGATGCCGTAAACGCCGAGCAGCATGGGTACGGTCTCAGCACCGAAGCCTGACAGATCGGTGAGTATCGGGGAAAAATAGCTGAACGCGGCGAAGGTCCCCCCGATGATCAGCATGCTGGTGGAATATGCCGCCCACAGCCTAGGATTCTTAAGCGCGCCGATCTCCTCCCGAAAGCTGATCTTCTCGGACTTCGGCATGGACGGGATCGTGAACAGGCCGATAAGTCCCGATATGAGCAATAGAATCACAACCGCCCAGAAGCTCGCTCGCCAGCCAAATTGCTGTTCGATCCAGATTGCAAGCGGCAGGCCGATGGCGGTAGCCACCATCAATCCGCCTAGAACGATCGAGGCTGCACGTCCTCTGGCACTCGGGCCCACCAGGCTGAAGCAGATCGTCAGCGATATGCCGAAGGCCGCGGCGGAGGATAGGCCGGTCATGATCCGGGCCGCCATCATCACCTCGTAGCTTGGAGCCATAGCGCCAAGCACCTGACCGGCCAAGAAGATGGCGGAGACGATCATGAACGATTGCTTTCGCGGCACTTTCAGCAGGACAGCGGTCAGCAGCGGCCCTCCCACGATCATCCCCGCGGCATATGCAGTGATCAAGTACCCGATCGCTGCCACCGATACTTGGAATTCCGCAGACAGTGCAGGCATGATCCCCGCGACCATAAACTCGGAGGTCGTCATGGAGAAAATCATAAGACCCATAATATAAATGGATAACGGCATACAAAATCCACTCCTTCACAAATATTTTTGTAGTGATTGGTACAAAAATTGGTCGGTCATCGTCTATGCCGCACCAGGCTCTTATTAGCGGACATGGGCCCACTCGGGCTTTCACTCGGAACTGTACCGGGATTACCTTCTTCACCAGACTTTATAGGGCCTCACCGAACCATTCACCGAACCTCTTAGCGGGCTGACACCGGACCGTCAAACGTTTTCTGGGAGCTGCTTTTTAGCAGTCTCAACTTTTTTACTACACAGTACAAAATTGAAGTAATTAAACGACTTTATCGCCGCCCGCCCTGTCTAAACGAAGCCTGCAATGGCTGCAGGACGATGCTGCCCGGCCTCAACGTCCGGAAAATACGCTATGCTGTTCTCACTGTAAACGGCTCCTTTCCTAAGTTTCCAGCTCATTATATATATTTTGTAACGATCGGTCAATAAGCTTCGCCAGCCTATTCCCCGACTTGAGCAAAGGTCCATTCTCACGTAACAACCCAAACGCGAAAACCCCCGCCTCACTTTCCGTAAGACGGGGTTTCCTGCGCTTCCGCTCCTTGCTTGCCTACGCCTGCACTTCTTGCGCAGCGTCCAACAGCACGGCGTTGATTCCGTTCAGGAATGCGAGCGCGCTGGCCTTGATGATATCCGTGTCCATCGCGCGGCCGGAATAGCTCTTCCCTTGGTACTCGATTCGGATGTTAACCCGGCCGATGGCCTCTTTGCCGCGGGAAAGGCTGTTGATTTTGTAATCCTTCAGCTCAACGTCCAGGCCAACGATCGTCTTGATGGCGCCGTACAGCGCATCGATCGGGCCGTCTCCCACCGTGCTGTCCTGCACGGTCTCCCCGCCTTTCTTCAGCTTGACGGTAGCCGTAGGGTGCAGGGCATTCGTGACGACCTGGAAGGAATCCAGCTCATACAGATGGCTGCCGGCGTCTTCGTAAGTCCGGTGATGCGTAACCAGGTAAAAGACGTCATGGTCGTACACTTCCTTCTTAGCGTCGGCCAACTGAAGAAATTTCGCGAACAGCGCCTCGAATTCCTCGCCCTCGCCTGCGTCAAAGCCCAGCTTCTCGACCGCGTTTCGGAAGGCGTGTCTTCCCGAACGGGCCGTCAGAATCAGCTCCATGCTGTCGGCGCCAACCTCCTCCGGCGACATGATCTCATACACCTGCTTATCCTTCAGCAATCCGTCCTGATGGATGCCGGAGGAGTGGGCAAAGGCGTTCTCGCCCGTAATGGCCTTGTTCACCTGCACATCCAGCCCCGTCAAATACGTCAGCAGGCGGGAGGTCTTGATCAGCTCCTTCGTCCGGATGTTCGTGCTCGCGTTGAAATAATTCTCCCGCACCTTCAATCCCATCACCACTTCCTCCAGCGATGTATTGCCGGCGCGCTCTCCCAATCCGTTGATGGTGCACTCCACCTTCTCGGCGCCGTTCTTCACGGCTGCTAGCGTATTGGCCGTAGCGAGTCCCAGGTCATTATGACAATGAACGCTTAGAATGACTTGATCGTTCAGGTTTTTGAGCCGCTCCTTGATTTTGTGAATCAGCTCGCCGAACTCTTCCGGCACGGCATAACCGACCGTATCGGGGATGTTAATCATCGTTGCCCCCGCTTTGACGACCGCTTCGATCGTTGTCCACAGGTATTCGAAGTCGGACCTGGAAGCGTCCTCTGTGGAATATTGCACCTGCGGCAGCAGCGTTTTCGCATATTTCACCGCATCGACGCCCATTTGCAGCACCGCATCCTTGGAGCGGTTGAATTTCTTCTCGACATGGATATTCGAGGTTCCGAGCACGATATGAATCAGCGGGTTTTGCGCCAGCTTGATGCTTTCGTACACCGCGTCGATGTCGCTCTTCACGGCCCGCGCCAGCGCGGTAATCGAGACGCTGTCACCTACGGTTCGTGCAATTTCCCGGACGGACTCGAAATCCCCGGCCGACGAAGCAGGAAAGCCCGCTTCAATGATGTCCACGTTCAGCCGTTTCAGCTGCTGGGCAAATTCAATCTTCTGGTGCACGTTCATTTTCGCGCCCGGTACCTGTTCTCCGTCGCGCAAGGTTGTGTCAAGGACGATAATGCTTCGTGTCATTTCTGATTCCTCCCCGGAAAGTTATCGTTGATCTATATCTATTTCAAGCGGGGTTGGTTAAACCCGGAATTTAACCAACAAAAAAACCCCGTCTCTGCTATAGAGACGAGGTTGAACCCGCGGTACCACTCTAATTCATTTTACAAGTAAAATGATCTTCTTCGATGGCCATCACCATCTATCCCTGTAACGGTGGAACTCCGGCTTACCCTACATTGTCAGGCAGCTGTTCATAGACGAGTTCAAAGGGAACGACATTACCGTTTCGCACCTGCCAACGGCTCTCTGAAAAGTCATTTCGCTTCTACTATTTCTAATCGAAACATTTGGATTATGCGATTGAATTGATAACTATGTTAGGGAATGAACAGCGATTTGTCAACCCTTTATTTCCCAATTGGTTATACCAATGAGTGCGCCGGCAGCAAGCCGGATTTTCTCACATTGTCCAGGAAGTCCTGGAACTCCGGAATATTCAGCTGCTGAGCCGCGTCGGACAGAGCGGTCGCCGGATCGGGATGAACCTCCACCATGACGCCGTCCGCGCCGGCAGCGAGGGCCGCTCTTGCACATGGAGCCAAAATATCCTTGCGTCCCGTAGAATGCGTAACGTCCACGAGCACTGGAAGGTGGGTTTCCTGCTTCAGGATCGGCACCGCCGAGATGTCCAGCGTATTTCTTGTAGCCTTCTCATAGGTCCGGATTCCGCGCTCGATCAGCATGACCTGCGTATTGCCGCGGGATACGATGTATTCGGCGGCATGCACGAATTCATCGATCGTAGCCGCAAGCCCGCGCTTCAGCAGAACCGGGGTCTTGACGTCGCCCGCTGCTTTGAGCAGCTCGAAATTTTGCATATTCCGGGCGCCGATCTGAATGACATCGATATAGTCGCAGGCAAGCTCGATATGAGCTGGATCCACGATTTCGCTGATCGTTTTCAATCCGAATTCGGAAGCCACTTCCTTCAGAATTTTGAGCCCCTCAACGCCCAGGCCTTGGAAATCATACGGCGATGTTCTCGGCTTGAACGCCCCGCCGCGCATCACGGTGATGCCCGCTTCTTTCAGGGCCTTTGCGACCTGGCGAACCTGTTCGTAGCTCTCAACCGAGCATGGTCCAGCAATCATAACCGGCGTTCCGCCGCCAATGACCGTATCCCCAAGCTGGATCAAGGTGTCCTCCTTCTTCTTCTTGCGGCTGACGAGCAGATGCTTCTTATGGTCGACCTGCTGCAGCTTCAGCGATGCCTGGAAGATCTGCTTGAACAGATGCCGCACCGTTTCGTTATCGAACGGGCCGTGGTTGTGCTCGACCAGGGCATCCAGCATTTTTTTCTCGCGTACCGGGTCGAAATTCGGCACTCCCTGCTTCTGCTTCTCCTGCCCGATCTCCTGGGCTAGGCGCGCCCGCTCCGACAGCAGCTCCAGCAGCTGCAAATTGACGGAATCCAGCTCTGATCGCAATTGCTCCAAACGTCCTTGACTCATATCGAATCTCTCCCTTATGTGTATGATCTGATATAAATAAAAAAGACCCCCCGCCGCAAGGGACGAGGAGTCGTGGTACCACCCTTATTAGATATGCAAAAAAACAGTTCCTTCTTCGCTTATCTCACTTGAACCTCTTAACGCGAGGGCCTCGGGTAAACCTACCGCTTCCCATTCTTTGGAATGCGAGCTATCGGAATACCGGCTCCGGAATGAACTTCGGCGGAGAATCTTCACCCGGGCGCTCTCAGTCGGTGGCAGCCCTTTCCTGTCAGGAAGCTTCTGTCGCTTACTCTTTCCATCATTGCTTGTTGCAGCATGTCTTGTTATGAATTTATAAAGCATTGTATTACACACGGCAAAGGAATTGCAAGAGTTTATTTTAAAGCTTAGGTGCTTTGGTGTGGTGAATCGCCAAATACAAGGGCAACGGACTCGAGGCCAGGCTTTGTATTAAAAAGAAATGCCGGCGGGTTCCGCCGCTTCCCTGTTCATCCATTTCCCGTTGGTGAAATCCGGGATCGCAACGGCGGCGCTTCCAGTCTCGATCGATTGTTCGGACAGGGCGGTCACCGCCATCCAGGACGCCATATCATAGACGTCGATCGGCATCTCCCTTTCCTGAAGAACACTCTCGACAAATGCGCGGAGGCACAGATAGTCCATCCCGCCATGGCCGCCCCGCACGCCGTCTTGCATGTATTCGGTCCACAGCGGATGCTCGTATTCCTGAAGGTAATGCTCAAAGGGTTCCCACTCATGGAGCGGACTTCGTCCTTCCAGGTGAATGACGCCTCCGTCCTCCATCCAGATGCCCCGGGTTCCCTGAACGCGCCCGCCGCGGGAATATGGACGGGGCAGCGACGTATCGTGGGTCAGCAGAATGGTCTCCCCGTTCGCACATTGAATCATGGTTGTTACGACATCGCCAAGGGCCATCTCCGTCCGTGCCACGGGATGGTCTTCGCCCAAATGCCGGCGGGCCCAATCCCTTACGCCGCGCGATTTGGTCGCCATGGAGGACAGCTTGGTCATCCGGTTTCCGCGATTGATATTCAGCAATTTGGCGGCAGGACCCAGACCATGCGTCGGGTACACGTCGCCGTTGCGGCGCAAGTAATTGTGGATGCGATAGTGGCGGTTCTCTATTCCTTTGGCAACCTCATCCCGTAGATCATGCCCGTATGCCCCTTGGCAGTGGATCAGCTCGCCGAACACTCCCTGACGGACCATATGCAGCAGCGCCATTTCCTCCCGGCCGTAACAGCAGTTTTCCAACAGCATGCAAGGCGTGCCGGTCGCTTCATACGTGCGCACGAGCTGCCAGCATTCCTCCAAAGAAGCGGCTCCCCCCACTTCCGACGCCACGGGCTTGCCGACCTGCATGGCCGCTATGGCAATCTCGCTGTGGCTGGTCCAGGATGAGGCGATAATAACCGCCTCAACATCCTCGCGACCGATGACCTCGCGATAATCCGAGCAGCTGGCTGGGGCAGGTCTGCCCATATCGGTTACCACTCTCGCGGCCTCTTCAAGCCGATCCTCGTAAAGATCGGATATGGCCGCAATTTCCACGTCCGGCATTTCTACAAGCAGCTCGAGCAGACTTTTGCCGCGCTTGCCCAGACCGATGAAGCCGAGCCGCAGCGTTTGTCCTCTCCCGCCGATCATCCTGTTCATATTTCGACTACGCTCCTTTTCGATTGGCAGGCTATAGATGCTTCCTTAACCTGCATCACGTAAAATGCTGTTTTCCGCGTTTCCCCTCATCGGCTTAAATATGCCGACCTCCGCGTAATTATTCCATTGATTCGAGGTATTGCCCGAACCGTTAATCCGGATATACCTCGCGGTGACTTCCGGAAAAAGGAACACCTCCGGTTCGGCCGTCAATCCCGAGCTGACCCCCTCTGCATACACCTGCTCCCAATGAACACCGTCCACTGAAACATCGATGGTGAAATAGGACTTTCTCGTATTTCCGCTGAAAAACGCGATCGATACCGCTCCAACCTGCTTGGCCTCGCCGAGGTCATACTGAATCCACTGCGGTCCCTCCGAGGTCCAGCGGGTAATCATGTCTCCGTCCATCGTTTTATCGGGCGTATGGCCTTGGTTCGCCTGAGGGACTGCGCTGGCCGTGACCTCCCGGACCGGCAGACGGAAGCCCGGAGGGGGATCGCCGATCAAAGGTCCGACCGTAAAGGCAATCGTATATCGGTTGCTCACTTCCGGCCTCGACGGATCGGTCACGTCAATATAGGTTTTTCCCGGAATACTTTCAGCCGTCTGGACCGAAACCTCATGACCGGACACCGCCTCGACCTTCGGCACCTTCGACCGCTCCCCGTACGGCACTGTCCATTCGTAATACGTGCGCTGCGGGTCAAATCCGGCGAGAGGGGTCCCGTCCACGAGGATGGATTCGGCTTCAGGCAGCGGAACCTTCTCAGGCAGCGGACCATCCGGGATCGTCCAATCATCGAGGCTGCGGACGTCCGGAGACACTTCCGGCAGCGGTGCCGAGGCTGTCAGCGGAACCATCCACAGGGACAGACGTCCTCCGGTCACGCCCTCCATATGGACGGCCAGCTTCCGAATGCCGTGATTGACGGTTTGCCCCGAAGGATTCGGCGTCCCTTCCAGCGGCTCAGCCTTCATCGCGCTAAACGCCGCTCCCTCCGGAGCGTCCAGCATCCGCACGTACAATTTCTTATCGTTCTGCGTCAACACGGCCTCTTGTCCGCTGCCGAGCACGTCGATCTCGGCTTCCGTGTGCATGAACCAATACAGCTCGGACGGCGACTTGAGTTCGAACTCGTCTTGAACAATCAATTGCTCGCGATCGCCGGTCAGCATCAATCCCCGCTTGTAGGACCATGCATCCTTCGGATACCGCTCGGTCAGGTCGATCACGCCAAATGCGCCGCGAGGCTTGGATTCGCTCCGGACAAGCGGTGCCTTGGCGCCGTAATCCTGCATAAACACAGGGTTTTCTTGCGGATTGATGACCATGACGTTCTGCCCCTGCGCGCCTTTGCGGTAATAAGTCCAGCGTTGACCGCCGGCATAATCCCAGAAGCCGGGGAGACTGTAATTCTCCATCCCCAAATCGGTTGCCCAGCGTTCTCCCAGCGCATCAAATACAAAGGTGCCGGCGTCCATATCGATATGGCTGAGCAGCGTATCGTTAAACCCCTTTATCGAGGCATACGCATCGTTCAGATTTGACCAGCCGCTGCGCATGGATATCGATTCGATTCCGGTAAATACCCGGTCGAGCGCTGCCGGCTGCTCGTCAAACATGCCCGGGCGGTAGAACAGCAGATAGTACGGGGAAAAAGCCCCTTCCCGCCGGGTCAGCTCCCCCGCATACCAGGCGTAATGCGGCTGATCGTAGAAATCGGCCATCCAGAGCGTTTGGGGATGCACGTTCGGCGTTGCCGAATCGTAAAAGTTAAAAAATCCTCCCGGCCCCCATAAATGCAGCGGATATTCCCCCGATGCCTTCACGCCCTTCAGCTCCGCCAAGCCATAGTCGGTTCCGAGCGTATTATGCATTGCAGCAATCTTATAAAAAAGGAACTCGGTCCCGTACTGCCAATAATGCGGCCCTTCAGGCCATGAGCCGTCCTCCGCGAAGAATCGAAGCGTATGCTGCAGCTTGCCGTAGGACCCCCGGAGAATTTCCAGTCCGGCTTGAGTCGCTTTCTCGTCATCGCCGAGCATGGCGAGCGCCGCAACGGCAAAGCTGCCGTTATCCACGAAATTGATGTTGTTGAACTCCCCATTATGGGTGAATTCCCCACGGTACCAAGCGAGTGCATGACTGAACGCATGCTTCATGACCGCCTCCCGGACCATGCTCCGCTCTTGTTCCGTCATGGCGTCGTACAGCCAGTCGTAAGCGAGCGTAAATCCAAGCGTCATATACGTTAAGGAGAGCATATTGTTATAGCGGCCTCCCCAATCCGGGAACGACGCGGCGGATTCAAGTTCCTGCACGGCCCGCTGTGCGTAAGCCTCATCCCCGGTTAGCCGGTACATCATCGCCGTACGGATCAGCAAATCCCGCACATTGCTGTTGCTCCCCCCGTTCGGAAGATAACCGTACGGCTCCGCATCCAGCAGCCGATCCGTTTCCCGCTTCAGCTGCTCAAACCAAGCCGTGACGTATTCATCCTTGCCGATCAGGCTGCGGGTTAGGGCAAAATCCTCCGCATTCGCCAGAACGCGCGGATGGACGCCTTCGTTGCCGCTGGATGCAAGCTTCCCCATCAAGTCTGTCTCATCCGGTATAACAAAAATATAGGCCTTGCCCGTAGCCGATTTCCCCGACGCCGTCGTTGCCGTCACTTCAAATGAATCGTAGCCGACATCATTCGAGGCAGGCGTATAAGTAAACGAACCGTCCGAAGCTAGAGACATTTCGCCGCGCGGAGCGCCGGTCAGCGTCCACTCCACAGCCTCCTCCGAGAGAAGACGGCCTATCCGCCCTTCTAATGGCGTGTTCTTCCCGGTGGAGTACCACAGGAGGTCAAGCACGGGCGGCCCGTCCTTCGGCAGCACCTCGATCATGGCCGCCGCGGCGGCGGGCCCTCCCTCCTTGCCGATGGCCACAAACAGGAAGGAATCCGGGCCGGCGTAATCCCGGTTCGGGTAATAGCGGAACGAACCGTCGGAAGAGACGCTTACCGTGCCGTGGCGGGGCGCCGCCGCCAGCTCAAAGGAAACGGAGCCGCCGGAGGTACCGGAGCTGTCCGCAGCGGTCAGCTGCCCGTCCAAAACGCCGTTTTCATTCACGGTGCCCGCATAGGGCTCGGCAGTCAACCCGGGTGGAGTGTCCACCGTGACCACGGCCTGCCTCGTTACGCCCGACGAATGGGAGGCGGCGGAAATGACCGAATAACCCGCATGATGCGCCGCGACCTCTCCCGTCTGGTACACCGACGCCGTGACCGTGTTGGAGGAGCTCCACTCCAGGAAGGTATCGGACGCATTCTCCGGTGCAAAGGATGCCTGAATGCGTCCGGCTTCGCCCGTTCTCAAGCTGATGATCTGCGGATCGAGCGTAAATTCCTCAAGCGGGACATATTCCCGAAGGGAAAGCTGGTCGAACCATACCGTGCCCGCCGATTTTTCCAGAAACGCCTCCACCTTTCCCTGCGGGCTGGCATCCATATCGGAAGCGACATGGATGACATGGCTGAAGCGGGTCCAATCCCGGGTTCCCTTCTGCCCTTGGACCGCATAGCTGATGCTGCTCGAGCCGTTCCGCTTGTACTGAAAGCGTACCACGACCTGATCCGTCACCTGCTCGAGCTTATACATGCCGGTGAGCAAGTAGCTCTTGCCGGCTTCAATCCCTGCCGCAGGCAGCGTAATCGCTCCCCGGTCGGTGCCGGAAGCGGTGCCGGAAATGGAAACCGAGCGGCTCCCGCTATAATACACGTCCTGATCCACCGCGAACACCGGGTTTCCGGCCGCCCTCCATTCGCTGACATGCTCCGGCGCGACCTGGTCCAGCCAGGTGGACTTGGCCGTTACGGCTTCAAAATCCGAATTCATTAGCAAATTGCCGGCCGGTGCCGCCCCTTGAGCCGAAACAGGCCTTCCCGCCGCAGGAAACACCCCCGCCGTAAGCGCGATGACCAGAACCATGGACAGCCGGCGCTTGAAGTTGAAGCTCATCATCCATTCCTCCCTCTCACAAGGATTTACTTCGGGTTTATCGTTCCATCATACTTGCTCTGATTTGCTCGTTAACGGCGTTTCGCAAATCCAGCAGCCATCCAGCATCCCGCGGGTAGCGCTCAAAGGACAGCGGCGCTTCGAGCGACACCTCAATCATGTTAAGAACTTCGTCCCTCCCGATGGTTTGCTCCAGCAGCTCAAGCGCCCTGAGATCCTGCAGCGCTTCGCGGAATACCTTCATCCGTAAGGAGCATACGGGACCGTCCTCGCCCGGATATACCAGAAAGGCATCGCCGGATGGATAGCCGATATCCGCATCGGTGGTCAGATAGGGGTTCACCGGCCGCTTAGAGTATTGGGAGTTCCAGAAATTGAAGCCCCAATGGAGGAAGCCCTTAATCCGGTACTTATACAGCTGCAGCCCGAGGATGCGGTTCCGCTCGGACGGAAAGGAGAAGAAGCGGTTTGCCACCTGTTTATATTGGCTGCAGCAATAATAGGTCCACAGGGGGGCAACTCCGGATTCGAGAAACGGCTGAAGCTTGTCCGTCGCCGGAATCGGATTCGGAACCAGCCCCTCCTTATAAAACGCATAATCGGACAGTGCGTCGATCCGGGGATAATCTCCCACCGCTACATCCACGATTTCCGCCGCTTTCCGGTAAGTCTCCAGATGCTCCAAATGGGGCTCGTCCGATACATGGAAGAATATCCTGTCCTCAATGCCAAGCCCTCGGATCAGCTGTACAAGCTCCTTTAGAAACCGGGCTAGGAATTCCCGATACTCCGCCCCGAGCGCATCCGTGTCCCAACCGAAGAGGCGCCTCGTCTCCCCGTCCTCCCGGACCATAATCTTCGGCGCATGAGCTGCTCCCCACTGGGTAAACAAATGCGAAAATTCGAAATATTCGATGCCAAGCCGCTGCCCCATCTTGATCCAGCGCTCCAGCTTATCGAAGCCGAAAGCATATCCGTCACCGGACTTCTCCACATCCACAAGCTGGACCGTCAGCCGCTCTCCTCCTACGGCGGTATCCAGCGGCGGCGTGAACAGCGGAGTAAGCAGCATATTGATGCCATGCTCCGCCGCAGTCTCGACGTACCGCTCAATCAAGCGCCAATGCTCCTCCGAAAACACCTCCACCCCGTAAAATTGTGCCAGACCGTCACAGTGGAACCATTCCGTCCGGATCAGCCGCTGCTTCGGCAGGGAAGCCGGGATCACATCCACTTCAAACCGTTCCCCGCCAAGCTCTTCCCCATGCTGGGAATAAAAGACGACCTCGATCGCATGAATGCCGGGTTCGGCCCGCTCCGTCACCTGAACCTCCAACCATACGGACCGCCACTGATTTCCCGGGGAATGAACCCTATTCTCCGGATCCAGCGGGTACAACGGATCGGGGTAGAGCCCCGGCGTCGACCGCAGGATATGCCCGTCATGGTCCGGATAAATCGGAAATTCGGACGGAACCAGCCCGACCGCATACACCGATACGGATAACCCTTCGGGGGCCTTTGCCTCGACACGCACATCCCTCAGCCTTTCCCCTGTGCGGTAGGCGGTTTGAAAGGACACGATTTCCCGCCGCAAGGCGCTTGTCCGTCGACATGGCGGATCATTCAATTCCGAATCCGTAAACACTTTCGACAACGAACTCAGCGCCCGGGTCTCAAACGCGCTGTCGTTCATACCAGTACCCCGCTTTCCCGTTGATGCTGCGCATCAGCGCTTCCACATAAAAATAATCGCCCCAAATCATATAATCATCAGGACCTCTCCCGCCCCGCACATGGTACGATCCGTGCTTCAACAGCCCTTCCGCACCGTCGTCGTCCAGGGTCGCACAGCGTTCGACCAGCGCTTTCAGCAGACGATCGGCCGCGGAGCCGAGCTCAGCCCTGATCGGATCGTCTTCTTCCAGCAGCGAGCGGATTTCCAGCATGCCGCAGACGGCAATGGCTGATGCCGAGCTGTCACGGGGCGTATCTTCCGCAATCTCCGCGTCAAAATCCCAATATGGAATTCCATCTGACGGAAGGCGTCCGATAAAATACCGGGCGGCTCTTATCGCGGTCTCCAGGTATTCTCGATTTTGCGTATAGCGATAGGATAACGCGAACCCGTACACGGCCCACGCCTGTCCCCTGGACCAGGTGGATCCGTCATGATACCCCTGATGCGTTCCGCCTCCGATCGGAATCCCGCTCTCCTCCCGGAAATAAAACGTATGATATGACGAATCGTCGCCCCGCATTAAATAACGGCGGCTTTTGTCCGCCTGGTGCTCCGCGGCCTCACGGTACCGCATGTCGCCAGTCTGTTCGAACGCCCAGTACAGCAGCGGCAGATTCATCATGCAGTCGATGATGATTCGACCGCCGTTCTGCGGGTCGCCTTTCGGTCCCCATGCCTGCAGGTAACGCCCTTCGGGACGCCAGCGAAGCATCAAATGCTCCGCCGCCTCCAGCGCAAGCGTTCTGGCAGCCTCGTCCCGGTCGATGATCCATGCCGCCACGGCGGAGGGCTGATACAAAAAACCGATGTCATGATGATCCAGGTTGCGCCGGGTCACATGCAGCCGTTCCCGAAAGCTCTCCACCTGCATAAGCGCTGATTCCCTGAACTCCTCTTTCCCGGTATATTCGTAGCAGAGCCAGGTCATCCCGGTATAAAATCCCTCGATCCAATCCCGGTTCTCCCCCCATTCATACCTCTTCTCCGAGGTAATGTGGGGGAACAAGCCGGGGGCACGACGAAGGTTGCCAAGCGTCTTCTTCCATGCGTCCTCCATAGCCTGCTCCCACATGCCGTTTCCCCTCCTATTCCTTAATCGCGCCGACCATGACGCCTTTGACGAAATATTTCTGCAAAAACGGATACAAGAACAGGATCGGCAGCGTTGCAACCATTACGGTTGCATACTTGATCGTCTGCGCCACGGGCATTCGGTCTCCCCCGCCAACCGAGGTCATCATGCTGTTCGTATCGTTCTGGACCAGAATCTCCCGCAAAATGAGCTGAAGCGGAAACAAATCCCGATCTCTCAAATAGATGAGCGCATCAAACCACTTATTCCAATGCCACACGCCATAGAACAGAATCATGACGGCCATCACCGGCATCGAGAGCGGGATGACCACCCGGCATAGAATCGTCCAGTCATTGGCCCCGTCGATGCGGGCCGCCTCCTCTAGCGATACCGGCACGCTTTGGAAAGCGGTCCGCATCACAATCAAATTCCAGGTGGTCATGGCACTCGGGATAATTAATGCCAAATAGGTATCCGTCAAGCCCAGTCCTTGAACGATCAAATACTTGGGAATGAGGCCACCGTCAAAGAACATCGTCAACACGATCAATATCATGATCAAGCTGCCCCACATCACGTTCCGGCGGGATAGCCCGTAAGCCCCGAGCGCAGTCATCACCATATTAAGCGTCGTTCCTGCGACGACATAGAACAACGTGTTCAGATAACTGTTTAGAATGTTCGGATTCTCAAACACCATTTTGTAGGAATCCAAGGAAAATCCGGCCGGCCACCACAAAATCCCCCGGTGCTGCACGAACTGGTTCGGATCGCTGATCGAAGCGAACAGCACGTAAACGATCGGGTACAGCGTAACGGCCGACAAGGTGAACAGCAGAACGACATTGGTTATATCAAACGCATGCTCGCCAAAGCTTTTTTTATGCACCATGCTGTCTGCCTCCTTCTACTACCACAGCTTCGTATCGGAATAGCGTTTGCTGATATAATTCGCTCCCAGCAGCAGCGCCATGTTAATGAGCGAATTAAACATGCCCACGGCTGCGGCGTAGCTGTAGCTCGCCTCCAATATCCCCTTGCGGTACACGTATGTGCCGATGACATCCGCCGTTTCGTACGTGGACGGATTGTACATCAACAGAATCTTCTCATCCTGTAAGACCATGAAGCTGCCGATCCGCAAGATGAACAAAATGATCACCGTCGGCATGATGCCGGGCAGCGTAATGCGGAGCATCTGCTTCCAGCGGCCGGCTCCGTCCACTTTAGCAGCCTCGTAAAGAGAAGGGTCGATGTTCGAGATTGCCGCCAGATATATGATCGAGCCCCAACCGACGCCCTGCCAAATCGCCGAAGTCGTAAAGAGCGTCCGGAACCATTCCGGCAGCCGCAGAAACGGGACCCCTTTCCCTCCAAAAAACTGGATGATCTGATTGATCAGTCCGTCCGTCGACATGAAATCGACCATCATCCCCACCACGACCACGACGGAAATAAAGTGGGGGATATAGGTGATGGATTGCACGGTCCGCTTAAAGAAGCGGCTTCGCACTTCATTTAGCATAAGCGCCAATAGGATGGAGGCGGGAAACACGAAGATCAGGTCATATAAGCCGAGTAACACCGTATTTCGCAATACCCGCTCAAAGAAAAAGCCGGTGAAAAAATCCTGAAAATGCTGAAAGCCTACCCATTCGCTATGCCAGATGCCTTTGCCCGGAGAAAAGTTCTTGAAGGCGATCTGAAGCCCGTACAGCGGCCCGTAATGAAAGATGGCATAAAAAGCCACGACGGGCAGCAGCATGAGGTAAATCAACCGATTGCGCTTGAAATCCTTCCTGACTCTTACGCCGAAGGGTTGGCTGATTCGGGCGGATGCTGCATCCTTCCTGCCTAACTCCACAGTTGTCCCTCCTTTATGCTATTTGCTAAGGTTGACCGGAGCCCATATATCGGTGCGGTCCCGGCTTCTTGATTCAAACAAGTCATTGTTAACGGCTGTTATAGCGGTCCAGCGCGGCCTGCTGAATGGCGACGGCCTCTTCGATTCCCATGCCTTTAATCGTTTCGACGAAGGCTTCGAATTGGTCGATCGGCTCCACGCCCATGATAAATTTGTTCAGCATTTCGTCGTAGTAGGTTTTCACATCGTTCATGATGGATGCGTACCGGGCCGATTCCTCTTCGTTCGGGGAAATGACCGGCATCAAGCGGTCGTTCTTGGCATTCATCCAGGCTTCGATGGCCGACGCTTGCTGCGGCAGCGAGGAATACTGCTCCATATACCTGCGATCCTGGACGAACGGACCGGAGTATCCGGCCATCGCATACTGCGCCAAGGCCTGCGCAATCGGAAGACTATCGTTTTTCGTGATTTGCTCGGTATACGTCGGGTACCCGTCAACCATCTCGTAGCTTTCTCCCTCGATGCCGAAGTTGAACAGCAGTGATCCTTCCTCCCCGTACTTGTAATCAAGCCATTTGACGGTGGCCTCCGGGTTCTGGTTTTTGGATGTGATGGCGGCGCCGTACCCCGTAAACGGAGAATCCTTCTGGCCCAGCGGCGGCGTCTCCCCCTTCTTCAAGGCCACGTTCGGCGCGCCGGCAAGATCAAAGCCGCCGCCCTTCCCTTCCATCATCTGCAGATAGCGGCCGATGCCGCTGCCCGTATAGCCGGTGAAGGCGCCCAGCGTGTTGTTCGTAATTTTGGCGTCCCACAGATTGGAGTCTCCTGAGAGATAATCCGGGTCGATCAGGCCTTCGGCATACCACCGGCTCATCGTTTGCAAAAATTCCTTGAATTCCGGCTGGATCGGACCGTATTTTACGACCCCGTCCACTTGGTAAAAGGAGTCGGTGATCCCCCATGCCCCCAGAAACGCCTTATTCATAGAGAGCTGACCCGGATCCAGGCGAAGCGGGATTTCATCGGCCTGTCCGTTCCCGTTCGGATCGTCGTTCTTGAAAGCGGTCAGAACCGTATGCCACTCTTCGATCGTTTCCGGCATGCCAAGTCCCAGCTTGTCCAGCCAATCCTGGCGGATGATCAGCCCGTTGTAGGTCAACAGGTAGTCGTCGCCCCGCAGAAACGGAAACACGTATATATTTCCGTCGTCCGAAGTAATCATTTTGCGATACTCCGGATTTTCGTCGAGCACCTTCTTTAAATTCGGGGCATGCTGATCAATAAGCTCATTGAGGCGAATCAGGGTGCCGTCTCCAATCAGCTTGTCGGGACCGCCCGAAACGGCGGACCAGTTGTGCTCGATCACGTCGGGCAGATCGCCGGACGATACCATGATGTTGAAGGAGTCCTGCTCCGATCCTGCCGGAGGGTGCTGGAACTGCACCTTGGTTCCCGTCATTTCCTCCAGCTTTTGATATGCCTTGATCTCACCGGCATTTTGAAGGGTTGCGGAAGCGTTGGAATTCAACGTTACCCAGTACGTCAGACTTTCCGGATAGCCGACCTCCTTCGGCGTCCCTTCCTGCTGCGTCTTGGCCGGATCGGCTTCGCCGTTTTGGTCGGAATCAGATTTGCCTCCACCTCCGCTGCAGCCCGTTAATGCCAATACAAATGACATTATTAGGGAAACAAATATGACATTTCGGTTTTTCATTTTAACTATTCCCCCTCCTCGTGTTCATCCTGCGAATATCGCTCCCCTTATCGGGTTCTCCTTGAATTTTAGGGAATGGTCGCGCTTTCGTACATTGCCAAAATTTCTAATACCGTTTACATTTCTTCAGAATGAAGACGCAATTTTTAATATTTCGTTTACAATGTTTACGAAATCGTTCTATAACCTTCACGTTATGTGATATTTATTAACTCACATGTAACAAATTAGAGTGCATAAACAGAAAACAAGCAGTTGCTAGACAACTACTTGTTTTCAACCAATGTTTTGTATTTCCCCGGCGTGATCCCTTCATGCTTTTTGAATACGCGGATGAATCCGACATCATTGTTGTATCCGACGAGGCGGGCGATTTGAGAAATGGTAATATCCGGGTCGTTCATCAGTTCCTTGGCCTTTCGAATGCGGATCTGGGCGAGATAGTCCGACATGTTCATGCCGCTGCTCTTCTTGAACAGCCCGGACAGATACTGAGGCGTAATGTGAAAATGCTCCGCAACCGCGGCCAGGCTCAGCATGGCGTCATCCGCGTTCTGCTCCAAATAGGCCTTGGCCTTATCCACGACCGCCGATGCATTGTTTACACGTTTCTTTCGCACCTGCTCGCAAACTTGTTGAAAGAGCGACAGCACAAAGGCATACATGTCCTCGACGCTATCCGCTTTGTTGATGACCTCCAGCGGTTTCAGCCCGGGTTCGAACAGATCCTCGTATTTTAGATTCAGGGCGTTCAAAAGCTTGAGCAGCGTGCTGAGCAGATTGGCGAACAGCAGTCTCGCCAGCTCCGGCTCCTTATGCTCCATCTCTAAATTGCTGCGGTATAGGTTTCCAATTAGCTGCTCGACCTTTTCCGTTTCCCCGTTCTTCACCGCGTGAATGATCTGAACCTCGGTGTCCACCGGGAAATCGTAGACCAGTCCCGACCTGTGCTTCATATCATCGTAGACGAGCACGGACCGGTTCTCCGTGAAAATGGAATAATCCAGCGCTTTCATGCTTTCGTCCATACATACGGGGACCTGTTCCATGCCCGGGTGGAGATCGCTCAAGGCAACGATCACGCCGGTCTCGAACTGCCCGCTGATCAGTTCCTGAATATTCCCCAGCCATTCGTACAGCGATGCTTTTTGATGGTGATCCTTCTCGGAAACATTGAGTACGACGGCAACCAGATCCTTGTCCAGCTCCACGCAATGAAAACAGTAAAGCGGGTGGTCTTCCACGAGCTTCCCTGTCAGAAAACGCATGATCGCCCAGACCCTCTCCGTCTTCTCCTGTTCCTCCGCTCCCATTCCGCACAGCTTGATCAACGCGACGCCAAAGTAAGCATGCCTGAACCCGATCTCCATGAATTCCAGCGAATGGTCCGATACCGCTTGGGCATCCACATGACCTTTCAGCAGCCGCTGCAGGAAGTGGGAGCGGATGACGGGCACCTGCTCCTTGAGCCTGTCGTTTATTGCATCCTTCTGGACAAAAGCATCCTTCACGGCAGTCTTGATGAATTCGTATTCGTTGCCGTAAGCGGAAGGGCTCGGCTGCTTTTTTTCCGAAATCAATCGGATGATTTCCCGCACCGGCTGATACGCCCGATAGGTTAAGAAGGCGCAGGCGCCGATCCCCCCGAATAAATAGATGAACAGCACGCTGAGCGCCCAGTTTTTGACGGTCCCTACTTTTCCCCAAAATACCTCATCCGGCACAGCGGACACATACTCCCACCCGCTGCGCGCGGAATGAGCCGACACGCTGATCGTGCTCGGATTCCCCTCCTGCATTGTCATAAGGCTCTCGCCGCTTCCCGTATGCAGCAAAACCTGCCCTTCAGCGTTCTTAATATAGATCGTCCCTTGATTCGACCGGGTGATTTCCTCCAGCCATGTATGAATTTGCCGTTTATCGATTAACATCACCAAGGCGCCTTCGGGAGCGCGTCTCTCGCCCGACGGCAACGAGTGAACATAGGTCAGCATTTCCGTTTTATCATTGGGCCGGCCGATGGGTTCCACCGGAAGAAATGAATTATAATGAGGAGCATTCAATATTTGGTCCTTCCACTGCTCATACGTCATGCCATTGTATGCGTAAAGCCTCGAATAGAACAAATGGGCACTCGTTTTCAGACCCGGCGTCAGAACGATGTCGCTGTTCCGGAAGTAGATGTACAGTTCGCGGACAAAGCTGTTGTTGTTTTTGTACCGCTGTATTTCCTCCATGAAATTGTAGAAGGCATAGTTCTCTTTGCCGTTCGTTATGCCATCCATGCTTAAAAGCGCTTTCATATCTGGATGGGACGTAATGTTGCGTGAAAGCTGGTACATCTCCTCTAGTTTGCTGTCAACAATCTGCTGCGCCTGCTGAATCAAAGCCTGGTTCAGCTTATTCGCGTTATCTACCATGACGCCCTCGATTCGATTATAGACTGCGGCAAAAACAAGCCCCGGAAAAAGCAAGATCAATAAGTACGACAGCAGCAAAGTCATAAACACTCTTCTGCGCATGAATCGTCTGTCACGCATCATTGCCGATCCTGCCATATCCCTCCACCTCCATCGTGTTATACCTAGCATCATAACGCAATCCTTTCAGGATCGCACAACTCATCTTAAATATTGATAATGCACTTTCAAATTATATAATACGATTTTCATGCTTAAACGAGCCTTCTGTCCTGTATACGGCTCCCTCTTGTTCCGATTAGCAAGAGCGGCAGTCAAACCGCCTCGAAGTCATTGAAGAGACTTCATGGGAACCCCCTCTAGCTTCGTATGGTCAAAAAAAGAGACTCCCGCCGCGAGGGACGAGGAGTCGTAAAATAACCCTGTTAAAGATTTTATAAGGTGCCGCGTTGCTGCCGGGGATGCGATACGTCTTGCCCGCTCCGCTTTACAGGGTTCCCCCAATAGGTGACCAGCCGCCACACATATTCCAATGGCCCGATTGGAAACCGTCTTAGCCACCATATACTGAACGCCGTTTGCAGGGCGAAGATGAACAACGCCAGCAGCATTTGCGCCGCGGGCGCGACCTTGCCGAACCACCCGAGCCCGTAGCCGTAGAAGATCAAACCGCAGATGACGGATTGAAGCAAATAATTGGTAAACGCCATTTTTCCCGGGCGGGATAGTGCATTCAGCACGTTATTCCAGCGGCTGTTCTGGTATAAACGGGCGAATGCACCGATATAGGCCAGCGTCACCAGCGGCGCCCCCACGAACAGGGAGACCGCTTCGACCCAGGTCGGAAGCCCTTTTGCCAGCGACATCATCACTTGAAGCGGAAAACCGATGAGCGCCCCGAGCAAAATCAGTCTTGCTATAATCTTACGGTTTCCGTCCGCATCATGAAGAATCCGCTGTTTGCAGAAGTAAGCGCCCAGCAGGAACATCCCGAGAATTTGCGGATAAAAGACAAGCATGTTGAACAACGAGGCGATGTAATCATTGATGCGCTGAGCCGTGATCTGAAAAAACGTGCCCTCGCCGTAAATGGCCGCATCGCGTTCTTGAAAGTAAATCCCCATCCGATAGGCATCCGCTTGGCTTATCGGCTCGAACGCTTGGCTTCCGGCGCCGGGTGACAGCAGGCTGGCTCCCGTCAGCAGGACCGGAACAACCAGGAGCAGCGCCACCGACCAGATCAGCAGCGTACGCGGCTTACAGCGGTGAAACAGCAGCAGTACAAACCCCAGAATGGCGTAATGTGTCAGGATGTCGCCATACCAGATCAGCAGGCCGTGCAGCAGCCCGAACACCAGCAAGGCCAACAGCCTGCGCGTGTATATGCGATGAAACCGGCCTCCTTTCCTCCGGCTGCTCTCCTGCATTAACACCATGCCGAAGCCGAACAGAAAAGAAAAAATCAAGATGAATTTCCCGTCGATCAAAATGCCGCGCAGCAGCATCAGTCCTTGATCCAGCCATCCGTTCCATAATTCGACGCCGAAGGAGATCGTCTGGAGCGAGGTCGTAAAGAACGTAATATTGACTAAAAATATGCCGAATAACGCCAATCCCCTCAAACTGTCGATCTTCGTCAAGCGTTGTTGCGAATTCCTGTCCATTCATTTCCCTCCTTACCCATGTATTCCAAGGTTAAGGTACAATGATAAAGAATCTATAAAGTCCGCTATCCCGTTGCCGGATCTATGATTTTGGTTCAACGAACGGGGGATTCTTTATTCTTTCTTTAGAAAATTGATATAGACTATGAAGATCCTGATTCTCGCAGGTTTAGCGATTGGAGGAAAACAACGACATGAACCGATTAAACGAGACGATTCTGCTTGTCGACGACGAAGAGGACATCGTCTCATTTATACGCGACGCGCTTGAGCTCGACGGCTACCAAGTGCTGACTGCAGCGAGCGGGCAGGAGGCGCTGAGCCTATGTAAGCTTGAGCCTTCCTTGATCATCCTGGACGTAATGATGCCCGATATGAACGGCTTTGAGGTATGCCGCGTGCTCCGGGAAACGATGACCTGCCCGATCGTCTTTTTGAGCGCAAGCCAGAGCGAGGTAGACCGCATTCGGGGCTTGGCAGCCGGAGGGGACGATTATTTACTGAAGCCGTTCAGCATGGCTGAGCTGAAAGCGAGAGTTCACGCCCATCTCCGCCGGGAGCAGCGGATCCGCACGCAGAAGGAGCAGGGCATCCTCCGCTTTCCGCCTTTAACGGTCGATTGCCTCGGCCGAACCGTAACCTGCCGGGGGCAGGAGATCGTTTTGACGAACAAGGAATTCATGATTCTTGAGCTCCTCGCCATGCATCAGGGACAGGTTTTTACACGGGAGCAAATCTACGAGAAGCTGTGGGGATATGACGCAGAGGGCGATGACGCCACCATCACGGAGCATGTCAAAAAAATCCGCTCCAAGCTGGCCGCTGTATCCGAAGAAAGAACCTATATTCAAACCGTATGGGGCATCGGCTATAAATGGGAAGTGAAATCATGAAGGCGCGGTCAATCAAAAGCACCTTCGCCCGTCATTTCGCCTCCATCCTAACCTGCAGTTTGCTCGCAACGCTTGCAACGTGGGGGCTGCTTATAATTCTTCTCAACTATTTGTTCAACCAAGGCGTCCTGCTTCCGGCTAATCACTATGAAGCACAGATCCCTGCCATCTCTGAGTATGCGCGTACAAACGGCGAATCGATCATGAGCGGTCAGGGACAGGCTGAGCTTAAGCGACTCATCCCTTCCGAGGGGTTATCCTATAAGGTCATGGCTTTATCAGGCGAACCCTTGTACGGAAATCTCACGCTGGAGAAGGAGCACACCCAGCAGGACTTGGTGTCCCGATTAAATAAAACGGAAAGCGGCGTCAACCAAATCATTCAGAACATTCCGGTCCTATCGGACCGTGGCGAGCTGCTCGGAGCGCTGCTGGTCGGCTATTCGTTAAAGGTAAGCGCGGCGGATCCCTCGTTTAACCCGTTCATTCCTCTTGGAATGTTGGTTTTTTTCCTGACTCCGTTCCTATTCATCACCATCTTCACTTACCTGTTCGGCCGGCGGTTTAGCCGGAGCATCGGCGGGCCGCTTAAGCAGCTGCTTCAGGGAGCGGAACGGATTAAGGCCCGTGATTTGCAATTCGCCATGGACGGAAACTCTTCGGTGATCGAGGTCAACCAGCTGGCACACGCATTCGAGGACATGCGCAGGGAGCTTGCTCGCTCCATCGAGCGGGAATGGCAATTGGAGCAGGAGCGAAGCACGATGCTTGCCGCGCTGGCCCACGACCTGCGCACGCCGCTGACGATTATTCAGGGCCACGCCGAAAACTTGGAGCGGATGATCGGGGAGGAGCATGAGGAGAAACGGAACCGGTACGTTCAGGTGATCAAGCGCAATACATCGCGTGCCACGAATCTTTTGCAGGACATGAACGCGATCACCGAAATGGAACAGGTATCCTTTCGCTTGAATCCGGTTGCACTCGACATCGGGGAATTCATGGATGAGAAAAAAGCCGAATACGAGTCCTTATGCCATCATAAGAGCATCTCATTCCGAACGGAATTCAAGGATGAACGGACCGCCAAGGTTCCCGTCGTCTTCGATCCCGGTCGGATCATCCAAGTGCTGGACAATCTGATCGGGAACAGTATCCGGCATACGCCTGAAAACGGGACCATCATATGGCGTGTGGAAATTGCAGATACGCAGATCACGATGGAGGTTGCGGATAACGGCACCGGATTCGCCGAGCAACACCTGGAGCAGGTGTTCAAGCCGTTCTATCAAGGATCCGTCCGCTCCGCCAGGCTAAAGGGCCACTCGGGGCTTGGCCTGTATATCGCCAAGCTGCTGGTTGGGCATCATGGCGGGAATATATCGGCCGGCAACCGGGTGAACGGCGGAGCCGTCATCCGGTTCTCCCTGCCGCTCGGAGGACTGCAGCCCTCCGGCGTACAGCAAAAGGACATCTCCTAAATCCGTACGGATTCTTGGGAAGATGTCCTTCTTCTTTCTTTTTTTAATAGGAAAATAGGATTTAAACGCTCTGCTAAAAAACGTTAGTTTGGATTGAAAATAGCCTCGATTCCGAGTTGAGTAAGGATGCCTACAATCGTTCCATATATCGCGATGCCTATGGCTGATGCTAAAAAAAGCCGCTTTCGATCCATGCCGATCATTTTTCCCGCAACTCCAATTCCCCATGAACCTAATAAAGGCGTTGCAATCAGAACGAGCGCAAATCCTCCGTTATTCAATTTTTTGCAGGCGTTGGAGCTTGCCAGTTTCATGAAATAGGTTTTAACTTTATCGAATTTGGTGAGCCAGTCATAAGAATAAGAAATAAACGGAATCACGAAAAAATTCCCGAGCCAGCACCAGAACACGGAAGAAACGATATCCAGCCCTAAACCTTTGGCAGCCGGGACCGCTATGAAAATTTCCAGCATAGGGAAGAACCCCATAAACCATGCGATTGCTGCCAACCAAATATAGTTGAGCAAAATGAAATCATCCCTTTATATCCTTCATCCCAAGCGATCATTTGATCACTTATAGCCCAAGTTGAGGGTTGGCTAGACCTTAAGCCGGTAGATCGCTTTATTGTCCAGCCCTCGTACCATCGGCGTCCACGGCTCGCTCTCGGCCGTCGTATCGAGCGCATCCTCTACCATCTGCAGCTTGGCGTCCAGCAGGTCGATATGATGAAGCGCGACCGCTTCGGCGGTCTGCGGCTGAACCGGGCTTCCCCACTCTCCCAGATTATGATGGGACAGGACCAAATGCTGCAATCCAAGAACGACCTCGGATTCGAGCGGAATATGATGCGCGACGGCGGCTTCGACGATCCAGTTGGACGCCAGGACGATATGTCCGATCAGCTTGCCTTGATTGCTGTAGTCCGTCACGATCCCCATCTGTGCAATCATCTCTTCGGGTTTCGCGATATCATGCAGAATGATGCCGGCCTTGATGAAATCCGGCTTCAGGAAAGGCCGCTGCCTGCAGATGAAATCGCCAATCTCGAGCATGCGCACAATATGGTAGGCCAAACCGGCAAAATAGGCGTGGTGATAGGTCTTGGCAGCCGGATAATGCATCAGCTTCTCCTCCACCTTATCCACGCAATACTGCACGATCAGCTTGACTTCCGGATTCGAAATATCCTGGATTGCCAGCTTGATCGTATGCAGCAAATCAATGGGCCGTATGGGTGCAGCCCTGACAAAATCAGTGATCGATACCCCGTCCTCCTCGGTCGCTTTGCGAATCCGGCTGATTTTTACCTGAGGCTGATCCCGGTAGCTGAGGACAGTCCCCCGGATTTTGACCAGCTGCATCGGAAAGAACGTTTCCTTATCCTGAATCGACACGTCCCAATACTTGGCTGATATCTGGCCGCTCGAATCCGACAGGATGATGTCGAAATAGTCCTTCGGCGGCGTGCCGTTCGTTTGCCTGAGATTGAGCTCCTTCAATAAGTAAAATCCAACAAATTCGTCTTGTACGCTAAGTTGATTAATGGGCTTCATCTGGTTCCTCCCCGAAAATCTCGAGCTATATAAGATAACATAACTATAGCAAAATCTGTCGGTTAGCGTCTATCATCCCGTACTAGTCCCTCCAAAATGAATAGATTTATATACGAGCTGCGGGGGATGAATCCAGCAAAAAACACGCCTTTTCAGGCGTGTTTTTGCTTGCTTACTACCGGATCAACAAGTCACTTATCGCACCGTGACGGATCCGGTAATTCATATTCGATTTATCGTTATTATGATTTCCACGCTCCGGGATGATTGTCGCTGACCATATCCAGCTCTGCCGCTCTCGCATTCATCTCGACCTGCTCGACGCTCTTGCAGCCCGGAATGACACAGCTGACGGCCGGATGCTTCAAGCACCAGGCCAATGCCCATTCGGCCATTGGGACGCCCTCCGGCACTTCATTCCTATGAATCTCTTCCACAAGCTTCAGCTTGGCATTGATCTCGTCCTGATCACGGTTCTTGCGCACATTATCGCTGAATACCGTCCCCGGCTTGTACTTCCCGCTTAAGTACCCGCTTGCAAGCGGCACCCTCGCCAATACGCCGAGGTCCTGGCGTATGCATGATGGAAGAACCTCCTCCTCCGGCGCTTGATCGAGACGATTATAGACGACCTGAATGGCCTTGGCATTAAGCTCCTCGGCCTTGTCGGTTTGATACAGGTTCGTATTGCTTCCAATGGAAATTCCCAGATGACGTATCGTACCCGCCTGGACCTGCTTGTCCAGCATTGTCCACATATCGTCATTATTGAACACTGCATCGGAGCCGGAGTGAAATTGATACAGGTCGATGTAATCCGTACGCAGTGCTTTAAGGGATTCCTCGAGCTGAATCCGGATCTGCTTCGCATCCCAGGCTTCCTCCCAATGCTCGTGCCATCTATGACCAAACTTGGAGGCGATCACCCAATCCTCGCGGCGGTCACGCGACAAGAAATCACCGATAAATTTTTCGGACAAATGGTGCGGCCCGTAACATTCTGCAGTATCCAACAAATTAATACCGAGCTCCTTCGCACAGGTTAAGATGGCGTCGACTTCCTTTTGGTTGAAGTCCTTTCCCCAATCACCGCCAAATTGCCATGTTCCTACGCCGACTACCGATACCTTCAGTTCCGTTTTGCCGAGACGTCTGTACTTCATACCCTCACCCCTACTCATTAATTCGTGCGCCTATATTCTATTTGAATTTGAAACCGCTTGCAACTCCTGGCACGGACTCTCTCCCGGCAGTGGTCCTGTTTCTTTCGGCCGGTTGCTGCACCTGGACTGTTTAAGAACAAGTCGTGATGGTGAACCCTATAATACGTAATCTTTTCATTATCATCTGGATGGAATGAAAGGGGAATTCTTGTTGTGAATGCTCGAACGCTGGAGCAATGGATACCGGACATTAAAGAGAGCCTGAAAGCCAGTACCTCAACCGATTTTCAGAGAATCATCGATGAGTTTCTCCCCTATGATCTGGCAAGGATCCATAGCCAACTCAGCGATATGGAGCAAGCCCGCTTTCTGCAGTTTCTGAACGAGGAGCAGCTTGCCGATATGATTCAGGAGATGGAGCACGACCAGCAAATTGATGTTTTGGGTCGACTGGACCAAGAGAAAACCGCCCTCATCCTGGATCTCATGGACAATGACGATTTGGCCATTTTGCTCGATGAACTGTCACAAGAGCAAAAAGAAGAGCTGATGAGGGGCATGCGTGACGAGGAATCGCAATTCGTCCAGAACATCATGAAATTCCCGCCGGAAACAGCGGGACGCATCATGACCAACAGATATGTTTGGATCCCCCAGCACTATACCGTCTCCGATGTCGTACAGAAGCTGAAGGCCTTTGTCTCCATCGCCGAAACCATTAACTACTTGTATGTGATCGATCAGGAGCGGAAACTCGTTGGGGTCGTATCCTACCGCGCCCTCATCCTTGCGGAACCCGGTGAAACCATCGTAGAGATTATGAACGGCCGCGTGCTGTCCGTGCCTGTCGATGCGGATCAGGAGGAGGTTGCGCAGCTTATTCAAAAATATGACCTTGTAGCTATTCCGGTCGTTGAGGCAGACGGTACGCTGGTCGGGATCATTACCGTTGATGATATTCTCGACGTTATCGTCAGGGAAGCCGACGAGGATATTCAGAAGATGAATGCTACCGGAGGCAAATCCATCGATTTCCATACGAAGGCCGTTAACGCGGCTGCGCGGCGATTGCCTTGGCTGATTCTGCTGCTCTTCATCGGACTGATCTCGGGGACGATCATTTCCGTATTCGAGCAAACCCTTGAACAGGTTGTCGCCCTGGCCTTCTTCATGCCGATGATTGCCGGCATGACCGGGAACACGGGAACCCAGTCGCTGGCCGTCATCATTCGAGGCCTGGCAACGAAGGAGCTGTCCAGACCGGTTGTCGTCCGGCTGCTGGCTCGCGAGCTTAAGGTAGGCATAATGATCGGGGTGATCTGCGGCATTTTCATCGCAGTGATCGCGTACATCTGGCAGGGAAATTTATATCTGGGACTGGTTGTCGGCAGCTCGCTCATTGCTACGCTCATCGTCGGCACTATGGCCGGAACGGTCATACCGCTTATCCTGTTCAAGCTTCGCGTCGATCCGGCTGTCGCTTCGGGCCCGCTGATTACGACGATTAACGATATTTTGTCCCTGATCATCTATTTTGGCATCGCCACGCTGTTCCTGTCTTATCTTTAAAGATTAACCTCCCATTGGATTCTGCCTCGTCGCCAATGAGTCGGGACGAT
This sequence comes from Paenibacillus lactis, assembly GCF_017873605.1. Lineage (GTDB taxonomy): Bacteria > Bacillota > Bacilli > Paenibacillales > Paenibacillaceae > Paenibacillus_AQ > Paenibacillus_AQ lactis. Next base: position 43,408 of record NZ_JAGGKI010000008.1, on the reverse strand, counting down.
GATTCCTCCTTCTTCCGAGAAGATCTAAAATTTTTAGGTATAATACCTAATTTTCTTAGGTGTTCTGGATCCTTCGGCTTTGCTACAATTGATATAAACGCTTACATGCAATGAAATGAAGGAGGATGTCCAAATGACCAAGCCTGTACGGCCGAACGAGCCGATCGTAACCCATATCTACACAGCCGACCCTTCCGCCCATGTGTTTGAAGGGAAGCTTTATATTTATCCGTCCCATGATCTCGATCACGACAATACGTCCAATGATAACGGTGACCAATACGATATGGAGGACTACCATGTGTTCTCGCTGGAGGATGTGAATGCGCCTTGCGTGGATCACGGCGAGGTGCTTCATGTCAAGGATGTGCCTTGGGCGCAAAAGCAGATGTGGGCACCGGATGCCGCATTCAAAAACGACACGTATTACTTATACTTTCCGGCCAGGGATCACGAGGGGATTTTCCGGATCGGCGTAGCCACCAGCTCCTCCCCTTCCGGACCGTTTACGCCGGAGCCGAACTATATTCCGGGCAGCTTCAGCATTGATCCCGCCGTATTCGTTGACGATGACAACCGGGCTTATATGTATTTCGGAGGTCTATGGGGCGGCCAGCTGGAGAAATGGCAGACCGGCACATTCGTTCCGGATGCGGAAGGGCCGGCCGCCGATGCGCCGGCGTTAGGACCGCGCGTGGCCGAGCTTAGCGACGATATGCTGACATTCAAAGCCGCGCCGCAGGAAATTTCAATCGTTGACGAGAACAGGAAGCCGATTCCGGCAGGCGATGAAGACCGCAGATATTTCGAAGGCCCGTGGATGCATAAATACAACGGCACTTATTACTTGTCCTACTCGACAGGCTCCACCCACAAGATCGTATACGCGACGAGCCAAAGCCCGACTGGCCCGTTCGAGTACAAAGGAACGATCCTTACGCCGGTTCTCGGCTGGACGACCCATCATTCGATCGTGGAATTTAAAAATATATGGTACCTGTTCTATCATGACAGCTCCCTGTCCGGCGGTGCGGACAATAAGCGCAGCGTGAAGTTCACCGAGCTGAAGTACAACGAGGACGGAACCATTCAAACGATCGATCCTTACGGTAACGAAAACCGTTGACCGCAGGTTAACGAGCCATCCATTAACGATCGAGCCGTTTGCCGCTGGCCGGCACGCGGCGGATAAAAAATGGGATAAGCCCGGTTATTTCCGGTCTTATCCTATTTGCTTTTAAAATCCGTCGCTTTACACCCCTCTTTTATATAGGGAAAAAGAGTAAATTGCCGGTACAAAGACAATCAGCACGATAATCGGTAATGTGACATAGATTCCCTGGATATCCAGGAACGCCACTGCCATCAAGAGCAATCCGCCCACCATCCACACATACCCTGCAAAACGATGCGTCCGATTCCAGTTATCCTGACTGTTCAAGGTCCATGGAAGCTTGATGCCCACGGTATAATTCTGCTTGCTCTTCGGCAAGTAGTTTCCGATGATGACAAACAGCAACCCCACTAGTGCAGGCACGAAGGTATCAATCGGAATATCGGCGCCCATCGCTTTAAATAACGTGACAGGCGTCAGGATGCACGACAAAACGGGAATGGACCAATATCCGAACATTCTTAATGCAGGTGCTGCATTCATTCGCTTCGGATCGTGATTGAGCGCAACATTTACGATCACATTCATCACGGCCAACATGAGCGGCAGAACGAAGGCCGCAACCGCCTTCGATGCATAATTGTCGGGATTGCCGGCCGCATCCCAGTGAATGGCCAGCCGATCCGGCAGCCGATCGTACAGGGTGACCGACAAGATGATTGGCAGCAAGCACAGCAGCGTGGTCAAAATAAGCACGGATTTATTCTTTTTTTCCATCCTCTTTACCTCCATTGAACTGTGAGAACCACAGCATGATTTCCTCAATAACCGAAACATTGATTTCGTAGTAAATATAGTTCTTATATTTCGTTTCCGAGATAAGTCCCGCCTTCTTCAATTGGGACAGATGATACGAGATCGTTGCGCCCGTCATGTCAAAGTGCTGGCCGATTTCACCTGCCGACATCTTCCCTTTGCGGAGCATGATCAAGATTTCCCTCCTAACGGGATCTGACAGCGCCTTGAAGGTTTCCGGAAAACCCAATGTGCTTCACCTGTTTCTATTTAGAATTTCTTCTAAATACATTATCTCTCAGTTCGGAGCGGATTTCAAGATCTATTTAGAAATTTTTCTAAATTCAATTCAATATTCAATGCTTCGAAGTTTGAGGCAGCCCATGAAAAAAAAAAACGGGGCCGCCCCCCATCGTGCACCCCGCTTAGCTGTTTATCATTATAGAAAAATCTACTCCACGCGCTCTGAAAATACCTTCTCGAATACCGGGAAGCTGGCCGTTTTGCCCGGATAATTCACCTCGCCCCGCTCCTCGTAGCCAAGCCCGCGATACAGCTTCAATGCCGCCGTATTTTTGTTGTAGGTATCCAGCCGGATGCTGGTGTACCCTTCACGGACCGCATAGTTTTCGGCAAATTCAATCAGCTTGCGGGCAACCCCTTGGCCTTGCGCTTGTGGATCGACGGCAAGCCGATGCATCATCAGATGCGGCCCCTCCGTCTGCTTCCAATCGATCCTCCCGTACTGCTCATCCTGATGCTCATCCAGGACAACGATGCCAAGAATCCGCTCATTCCCTTCTGCTACGAACAGCGTCCCCCGCTGCAGATCCTCTCCGATCACGTCCCGGTTCGGATACTGCTCGTCCCATTGATCGCTTCCGCCTGCCTGCATGACTTTCACGCAGCGGGCGATCAGCGCCATAATCTCTTGCAGCTCGTCCCTGCGCCCTGTTCGAATTTCAATACTCATCTCATGCACCTACTATCGTGATTTTTCCATCAGTTTACTAAACATTGGGCAGGGATAGCAATTTGCTGGCGGATTAATATATGAGCGGTTGTCGGATTAATGAATGGACGAATGATTGAATGATCCGCTAAGGGTCAATCGATCGCTTGGCACGAAAATTGCTTGTATTCCCCATAAGAAATGACGACACAACATTTTCGAAAGGGATGAGATGATGATCAGAATTGAACGGGACAAGACCGGGCCGGTTGAGGTGCCGTCCCATGCCTACTACGGTGTCCAGACGATGCGGGCTGCCGGGCAATATCCGAAGGTGAATGCCCCCGTCCATGGCCAGTTTATTAAAGCTTTGGCCTGCGTCAAAAGTGCAGCAGTCCGTGCAGGTATCGATCAAGAGATCGTGCCCGGACGAATCGGAAATCTCATCATGAAGGCGGCCGATGAAATCAAGGAAGGAAAGCATTCGGAGCAGTTTATTGCAGGTTATATCCATGGTTCATCAAGCCATCTTTTGAATGTGAATTTAAACGAGGTGCTTGCCAACCGGGCACTGGAGCTGATGCTTGAGGATAAAGGAAACTACGACCTGATCGATCCGGACCTTCACGTAAACGGCCCTCATTCGGCCGACTGGATCCTTTCAACATCGCTGAATGTCGCCGCCCATCAGCTAACGCACAAGCTGGTCTCAGCCACCGAGGGACTAAAATATCGGTTATGGATGGCAAAAGAACGCCTCGAGGGACAGCGCCAGGGCAATTCCACGGATCCCGTTATGAACGTACCGGCGCGGCTGACCCGGACTTTCGGGGAATCCGCGAAGCAGCTGCAGCTGGATGCAGCACGGCTGGCCGAAGCCGCCTCCCGATTCAAGAGGATCCGTATCGATTCGGCACGGGATGCCGTCATGCCCCAAGCAAATCGCGAATTAACGGAGCGGACCGTCTCTTATTTGAGGCATATGACGCGCATTGAGTTTTTTGCGGCGAGCCGCTGGGACGCTTCATCCGGCAGCAAGAGCGTCTATGCAGACCTGTCATCGGTTCTGAAAACGTTGGCCGTAAATCTCTTCAAGCTCTGCAGCGATATTCGGAACGCCGCTTCCTTGAAAGGCTCGGCTACGAGCCCTGAGAGCCGCCGCTTCCATGAATCGGCCGGGTTTCTGCATCAGATCTGCGTTCTGGTTATCGGTTATGACCATATCATCAGCCTAGCGGAGGAGGCCGGAATACCGGACGAAGAAACCGTGCCTCCGATAATCTTCTATCATGTGCTGGAGTCGCTTGATATCATGATGAAAGGAATCGATTCGTTTGCGGGCTCGCTGACACAAGAGCAGGACGATGCCGATCCAGCGGGCATACGGCGGTAATGAGGCATCCGTTTTTCGCTTTAAGGAAGGCGGAGTCAAAATAAGGGTGCCCTCGGATACATCACTCCGAGGGCACCCTTTTCTATCTGCGTTTGCGAAAGGCGGAGGGCATAATCTGCATTTGCTCCCGATACTTCGCAACCGTTCTGCGCGACAGCCGGATTCCCTCCGCGCCCAGTACATCGGCAATATGCTGATCCGAGCAGGGACAGTTCTTATCTTCGTTGTCGATGAGCTCCTTGATTCGCGCTTTCACGCTTCGGGAGGATATCCCTCTCCCGCCAATGGTTGATAATCCGGTTGAGAAAAAATATTTCAAGGGAAGCACGCCGTGCGGCGTAAGCACAAATTTCCCCTGCACCGCCCGGCTGACGGTCGATTCATGCACATTCAGCTTGGCCGAGATCGTATTCATCTTCATCGGGGCAATGCCCCTGATTCCTTCTGCCAGAAACCTTCGCTGCTCCTCCATAATGGCCATCACGACCCTCATCAGCGTCCGGTTCCTCTTCTCCACGCTCCGAACCAACCAGCGTGCGGATCGGACGCAGACGTTCAAATATGAAGAGGCTTCGGCGGATCCCCGCAGCATCACCCAATCCCTGGAGGAGCTGTTAATGGAGAGCTTGGGGAGATTCGCCGGATGCATCGACACCGTGAAGCCATCCCCATGGCTTTCGACGATCGCATCCGGGATGATGTACTGCGTCTCTATTGCGGCAAACGCCAGCCCGGGACGCGGATTCAAGCCGCGAATATAATCCGATGCCGTCCTTGCCTTCTCCATCGGGATGTGCAAGGCCGCGGCAACCTTCCCCAGCTTCCCATTGGCCAGCTCAGGCAAGTACCGGTCTGCGATTTCATAGGCATACGGGGGAGCCGCTGAATCTCTCACGATCTGGAGCAGCAGGCATTCCCGTAAATCCCTGCAGCCGACCCCGGCCGGCTCCAATGATTGCAATGCCTCAAGCGCGGTCCGAAGGAGCTCCTCCGATATGCCTAGCTTTCGTCTAACTTCGATGACCGGGAGATCCAGATAGCCGCCATCATTTAAGTTGCCCGCCATAAATGCCGCAATTCGGTATACCTCCTTCGGGAGGGAGAGAAGACGCAGCTGGCTCCTCAGCCTTGACTCCAGCGTGTCCTGCGCCTGCCTTGCGTTCCGTAATGGGTCCAGCTCGTGCCCGTTGACGATTGCGGCCCTGCTGCTACGGCCGTACACGTCGAAATCCCGGCCGAATTCCAGTTCAAGGACCGGATTTTCGGCTTCCTGCTCCTGCAAGTACCGGATCAGGTCTTCGGCGGACATGGTTAATATATGAATCGATTGCTTCAGTTCAGGAGTTATTGCCAGCTTCGTGCTTTGGTCTTGCACCAATTGATAGCCCAGCAACAGGTTCTCCTCCTTCCGCAGGCTCTCTTCCAAGTCATGTAACTGCTCTCTCTTGACTATACTCAAAAACATTCCAATTGAACATCATGATGTGGTGTCTAATTTTTTAGACGATATGACCGGAGTTCATCTGCTTAGAAGCGCTCGGCTACCAGCTTCGCCTGGGTAAACAACAGCAGATAATCCCGGCCGCCGGCCTTCGAGTCCGTACCCGACATATTGAATCCGCCAAACGGATGCGTTCCGACCAATGCGCCAGTGCATTTGCGGTTGAAATACAGATTGCCGACGAAAAACTCGCGTCTTGCCTTCTCCAAATTCGCCCCGCTGCGCGAAATAACGGCTCCGGTTAAGCCATAATCCGTATTATTGGCGAACGCCAGCGCCTCATCGAAGGATTGCGCCTTCGTGAACGCAACCACCGGACCGAATATTTCTTCCCGCGAGATCCGGGCATTCGGGTCCACATCCGCAAAAATCGTAGGCTCGATAAAGAATCCGTTCGGATCTCCGGTGCCGCCCCCAAGAACCAGGCGACCTTCCTGTTTTCCGATTTCGATATACTCCTGAATTTTCAGATAAGCCTTCTCATCGATCACGGGACCTACATCCGTTCCGGCAGCCGAAGGCGCACCTATCGTGAGCCGGCTTGCCCGCTCCGCCACCCGCTCCAGGACGGTATCGTAGACCTTCTCATGGACGATGACTCTGGAACAAGCCGAGCACTTCTGGCCGGAGAAACCGAAGGCGGACAGCGTAATGGCGTCCACCGCCAGATCGAGATCGGCATCCTGGTCGACGATGATCGCATCCTTGCCGCCCATTTCCGCAACGACGCGTTTGATCCATTTCTGTCCAGGCTGGGTCTTCGCTGCCCGTTCGTTAATGCGGAGTCCTACATCGCGGGAACCCGTAAAGCTGACAAAACGGGTCAGCGGATGGTCAACAAGATAATCGCCGACCTCGCCGCCCGGTCCGGGTACAAAATTGACAACGCCCGCCGGCAGTCCCACCTCTTCGAGCAGCGCCATAAATTTCGCGGCGATGACAGGCGTCGGACTCGCCGGCTTCAAGACGACGGTATTCCCGGCAACAACGGCAGCCATCGTCATGCCTGCCATAATCGCCAGCGGAAAGTTCCATGGCGGAATGATGACGCCTACGCCTAAAGGCAGATAATACAGCTCGTTCTCTTCTTCCTGGCTGACCGTCAATGGCTGCGGCTGGCTGAGCCGCTGCATCTCGCGCCCGTAAAACTCCAGGAAATCGATCGCCTCCGCCGTTTCAACATCCGCTTCCACCCGGGTCTTCCCGGCCTCAATCGTCATCAAGGCGGAAAATTCATGTCTGCGCCGGCGCAAAATAGCCGCTGCACGGAACAAGTAACGCGCACGCTCACTCGGATCGGTCCGCTTCCAAGTCTCAAAAGCAGCCGCAGCGGCTTGGATGGCCTGCTCCGCATATTGTACGTCCGCCTGCGATACGATACCGACCACCTGAGCTTTATTTGCCGGATTAATGGAAGCGGCCTTGGTCTCCGTCATGATGCGCTCGCCTCCGATGATCAGCGGATACGCTTTGCCAAGCCCCGCCTCCGTCTGCTCGAGCACGCGGTCATATTCCGCATTGTTGCGCTCATCCTTGAAGTTGACAAACGACTCGTTCCTGAATTCGGTTCTCATAAACGTTAACCACCCTTTCACATGTGTTGTGGAATCGCCAAATCCTGTTCCACCGGTCTTATAGAGGTTGTTCAAAAAGTCCGCTTTTGATCACGAAGCGAATCAGGAAGCAGCTCGGCATCGAATCTTGAATTCAGCCGGGCCTTCCGGTGCTCACGTACCCAAAACGTACGCTCCGCTCCTCAGTCCCTAGCTTCATCCAACCTTCTCGGTGCTGAAAATCGACCTTTTTGAACACGCACTTATAGGATAATAAGCAAATATCATGCCAACGGTGCTTGTTTTTTCGTCTGGAACGTTTTTTGCTTGCGGTCATCCAGTAAAGATTCATTGCGTCAGCAATGACAGCCTGAAAGGAGAAATCAAACGTGGACAGTATCGAACTCTATCGAAAGGTATTGTTATCGGTTTCCGGCAATAAACTGGTGGAGCATCTTGCCCTTCGGTACGGCCGTAAATTAGCAGCAAAATTCATTGCAGGCAGCAACTTGGAGGAAGCGCTGGACGAAATCGAGAGGTTGAACGGAAACGGGATCATGGTCACATTGGATCATCTGGGGGAGGGAATCAAGTAATTATCGGAGGCTGCAGGCTACAGGGAGGAATATGTACGCTTAATCAACGGGATCGCCAGACGGAAGGTAAACTCCAATGTATCGTTAAAGCCGACGCAGATGGGCTTGGCCCTGGACCCGGAAGCCTGCTACAGCAATATTCGGGACGTCGTCGCCGAGGCTAAACAGCATAACAACTTCGTACGGATCGATATGGAGGATTCGCCCTATACGCAAGCGACCATTGATATCGTCCTTCGCCTTCACGGGGAAGGATTGACCAACGTCGGGACCGTGATTCAAGCCTACTTGCTGCGTTCACGGGAGGATGTGAAGCAATTGATCAAAGCGGGCGTAAACCTCAGGCTTGTGAAAGGAGCTTATAAGGAGCCGGCATCCGTTGCCTATCAGCAAATGAGCGAAGTGATCGATAACTTCAAAACGCTCATTCAAATGCATCTTGACCAAGGCGTGTACACCGCCATCGCCTCGCATGATGACCGCATCATCAATTGGGTCAAGGAATACGCCCATAAGAACGGCATCAAGGCAAGCGCTTTTGAATTCCAGATGCTGTACGGCCTGCGGATGAGCGACCAGGCGCAGTTGGCAAGGGAGGGCTACCGGATCCGCTGCTATATGCCGTACGGCAGCATGTGGTACCCGTATTACACCCGACGCTTGGCGGAAAAGCCGGCGAATCTATGGATGGTCGTCAAAAATATGTTCAAGTGATTTACACTGAAAAACAGGCTCGGTATAATGGCCCTAACATGAGTTTGTAAGCATTTACATTTTCTATATCTAGGGGGCCACCGAATGAAGCATCGATTGCCGAGCGTGGAGCAGCTCATCCGCACGGACTGCATCATTGTTGATCTGACCGACCCGGCAGCAATCCGGGATGCCCTGGTTACGGCGGGCTGTACCCCTGTCTTTGTCAGGGTCGAGACCGGCAAATATGGGCTGCTGCCTTCATCGGCTGCGGATCCCGTACGGAATATTCAAGATATCCTGATTCATGTCGAGACCATAAACGCAGATGAGCCATTAACGAAAGCCTCTGCTGCCTTTACCTGCTGTTCATGGGCGATCGTACAGCGAAACGGCAAAGCGGTCGGCTATCTATCCGCTCAGGATATGGTAGATGCGCTGGTGCAGGCTCACCGGGTGCTGGAGGCTTACTTCACAACAACGCTGAATACCTTGGACCCGGACGTTGCCATCACGCTGATTGACGAGGAAGGACGCGTTGCCGTCTGGACCTCCGGTGCAGAGCATATCTTCTCCATTCCGAGGGAGGATATCATCGGCAAGCCTGCTTCCGATTTCTTTCCCGTCGACCGGCTGCAGTCCCTTCGCACATTAGAAACCGGCCAGCCTGCCCATAAAATGCAGCATCGGCCGCGTCACGACCTGTTCGTCCTGATTAATTCCAATCCGGTTACGCTCGAGGATCGGATTATCGGCGCCGTTGCAGCGGAAACGGATCTGACCACCCAAATGCGGCTGCATCAAGAGCTGCTGCAGATGACAAGCAAGGTCCATCATCTTCAGAAGGAAGTGGCGATGCTGAGCCCTGCGGGAGACCCTTTTCAGCATATTAAGGGAACGAGCCGCGCGATTAAAAACAGCATCGAAACGATCAAGAAGATCAGCTCGACGAAAGCGACGGTGCTGATCCAGGGCGAGAGCGGAACGGGGAAGGAATTGTTCGCCAAAGCGATCCACGAATCGCGCGAGCCTGCGAACGCCCCCTTCATTGCAATCAACTGCGGAGCCATTCCGGCCGCATTGTTCGAGAGCGAATTATTCGGCTACGAACGGGGCGCTTTCTCCGGTGCGGACCCGAAAGGGAAGAAAGGAAAGATTGAGCTGGCCCGCGGCGGCACCTTATTCCTTGACGAGATCGGGGAAATGCCTATCGACCTGCAGGTCAAGCTGCTGCGCGTGCTCCAGGAGCGAAGTTATTTCCCGGTCGGCGGGACGCAGCTGCATCGCGCCGACTGCCGGATCATCGCGGCCACGAACCGGGACTTGAAACGGATGATTGCAGATGGCAGCTTCCGTGAGGACCTGTACTACCGCCTGAACGTCGTGACGTTGGACGTTCCCCCTTTGCGCGAACGCAAAGAGGATATCTACGAGCTGACGCAGTCCTTTCTTCACGAATTCTCGCTTGTCTATGGCCGCCATATCCATTCGTTTACGCCGGAGGTATTCGAAGATTTGCTAAGGTACGATTGGCCGGGCAACATCCGCGAATTGCGCAACACCATTGAACGGCTTGTTATCTTCTCTACCGAAGGAGAGATTCGGCGCGAATATTTGCCGGACCATATGTATTCCGGCGATAAGAGTCCTCAGCCGGGGGAGGGAAATGACACGGGCACCACGCCGATCAACGGTGCTGCTTACCAAGCAAGGCTTGACGAGTACGAGCGAAAGCTCCTGCTTGAAGCGCTTGCAGCTGTTAAAGGGAATAAATACACGCTGGCGAAGCAGCTCGGCATTTCACGGGCAACGCTCTACAATAAGCTCAAACGGCTGAATCTGTAACATGAGCTTGATTGGACGACGTCTAATATTTTGGACACATTAAATTTGAATGTCTAAAATTGCATACACAAACGCAATTCATTGTCCGCTCCGCGAAACAGGCGAGGAATTTCGATGCGAAAAGATTCCATCTCCTAAAATATGACAACCTATGATAGAATGGACATAAAAATAGTTATCTAGGAGGCATTCATTTGTTAGGTCGTAGCGGAAATCCAACACTTAATGAGAATACGTTTGAGAGGAGCAGGCATTACAATGACCAAGAGACGATGACCATCGGCGGAACGGTGAACAAATCGTTCATGCTGCTTGCGCTGCTTATCGGGGCAGCAGTCATTTCTTGGGTCATGTTCTTTAACGGGTACGATATGTTCCCGCTTATGGTCGGCGGTGCGATCGGCGGCTTTGTGCTGGCGCTGATCATCAGCTTCGCGCCGAAGTCGGCGCCGTTTCTCGCACCGATCTACGCGGTTGCGGAAGGATTGTTTCTCGGCGCATTATCGGCCAATTATGAATCCCTCTATTACGGCATTACGCTGCAGGCGGCCCTGCTGACGATGTGCGTGTTCTTGGGCATGCTGCTTGCGTACAAGACCGGCCTCATCAAGGCGAGCCCCGGCTTCCGGCGGGGAATCATCGCAGCTACGGCAGGCGTGGCGCTTGTCTATTTGCTCAGCTTTGTACTCGGATTGTTCGGTGTTACCGTTCCGTATTTGCATGACAGCACGCCGATCGGAATCGGGATCTCGATTGTCATCATCATCATCGCCGCACTGAATTTCGTGCTCGACTTTAATTTCATTGAAGAAGGGGCGCAACAGGGTGCACCGAAATACATGGAGTGGTACGGCTCCTTCGGTTTGCTGGTCACTCTCGTATGGCTGTACATCGAAATTATCCGCCTGCTGTCCAAGCTGGCGAATCGGGATTGATAGACCTTTGAAATTCCTCGAGTATCGTTCTCGAGCCTTCCATACACAAACAAGAAGTCCGGCCAAGGTGCCGGACTTCTTTCGTTTCGTCATATGAACCTTCACGAATTTCATAATCTACTTTACGCCATTGTACACGAACGCCTTAATAATCGAGCGCTGTGCAAAGAAGAACACGATCAGGATCGGCACGACGAGAATCAGGTTCGCCGCCATCAAAATATTCCACGTCGCAACACCCTCCGTTTCCCGGATTTTCGCAATCCCGAGCGGCAGGGTTCTTGCCGTTTCGTTCGTCGTCATGACCAGCGGCCAGAAATAATCGTTCCAGTGGCTGATGAAGCTGAACAGTGCAATCGTGATCAGCGCAGGACGGGCCATTGGAATCATCAGCTTCCACATGATCTTCCATTCCTTGGCCTTATCGAGCCGCGCTGCTTCAATAAGCTCTTCCGGCACCTGCTTAAAGGACTGTCTTAGCAGGAAAATGCCGAAGGCGCTGGAGGCGAAAGGCAGAATCAGCCCCAAGTGGGTGTTCAGCAAATGCCACGAGCTAAGCTGCAGATAGACCGGGAGAAAAATAAGCTGAGATGGAATCATCAAGGTCACCATGACGAATCCAAACAGGATGCCTGAACCCGGAAATTGAAATCTCGCAAAAGCATAAGCCGCAGGAATCATGGTCAGCATTTGCAAGATTAGAATACCGCCCGCAATCAAAACGCTATTGAAGAAATAATGAAGGAACGGTCCGGAGTTCCAGGCTTGAATAAAGTTTTGCCACTGCGGGTCGTTCGGAATCCATTCCGGCGGAAAAATCATCGTTTCCGGCAGGGTTTTAAGCGACGTCGAGATCATCCATGCAAAAGGCAGGGCGAAGATCAGCACAAGGCCCAGCATGCCGATGATATTCAAGGCTTTCAGAATGCCGTTCATCACCTTGACTCCGCTCCATGTCTCCGGCCTTAAGTTCCGTTCGGACGACTCTCTTGCTTGAACTGCTTTCTCTATTGCACTCACTTGAATTCGTCCTCTCCTTTCCGCTAACTCATCTATGCCGCACCAGGCTTATCTGTAATGGACGCGCTTGGACAGCATGCGGAAGTAAATGATCGTAAGCACGCCGACAATAATGAGCAGCATGACGCCGGCTGCCGATGCATATCCGATCTTGAAGAAGCGGAAGCCGTATTCGTAAATGTAATATACCAGCGTATTGGTCGAATTGACCGGTCCGCCTTGGGTCATGATTGCAATCGTCTCGAAAACCTGGAATGAGCCGATCATGCTCATAATCGCCAAGAAAAACAGCGTCGGGGACAGCATCGGCAGCGTAAGCTTCCGGAACGTCCGCCACCGCTTCGAGCGGTCAAGCGCGGCCGCCTCGTAAATGCTCGGCGGGATGCTCTGCAGGCCGGCGATAAAGACCAGCGTGTTGAACCCGATGCCCTTCCATACGGCGACCAGAATCAGCGACATGAGCGAGGTGTCCGGGTGGGACAGCCACTGCAGCGGCGACAGGCCGAACAAACCGATCACCCAGTTCAGCAATCCGTATTCGGGATCCATGAGCCAGCTCCACAGCAGGGAGATGGACACGAGGGAAATGATGTGCGGACTGAAGATCGCGCCTTGCACGAATCCGTAAAACAATCCCGAGCGGTTCAGCCAGAGGGCGATGGCCAGCGAAATGCTGAGCGTCAGCGACACCGTGGCAAAGGTGTAGATGGTCGTATTCAGGAGCACCTGCATGAACTCTTTATCCGACAGCAAATCCGTAAAATTTTGCAAGCCGACATAATTCTTCGTCGGGCTGACGAAATTCCAATCGAAGAAGCTGAGATAGATCATATAGAAGATCGGGTAGATGAAGAATATGCCGAATACGGCAAGCGAAGGCGAGATCATGCCATAAGGCTTAAGCTTTTCCCACAAACGAGATGTCATGCTAGAGCCCCCCGCCTACCGATACCAATTCAGGAGCCTGTGCCGTTCCGATCTCTTCCCCACGCCGAACCTCAACCTGCCGAAGCCTTTGGCCTTCGCTATTGAAATAGTACAGACGCTCATAAGGAACCGTCACCGTAACCAGCGTATCCGATGTGAGCGGTTCAAGAAACGTCTTGACCGAGAACATGCCGAGCGAGGATTGGATTTGATAAATATTTTCCGCGCCAAGGCTTTCGCGGGTCAGCACCATCCCGTCCAGCCGAAGTCCTTCGATTGCAGCCGGGGCATGGAATAGCGCATGCTCGGGACGGAACCCGAAGCTGGCGATATCATGCCGCTTCCCTTGGGCCGAAGGCAGCTGAAGCTCCTGGCTTGGCAAAATGTTCATAGCCGGCGTACCGATGAATTGGGCTGCAAATACATTCGCCGGATCGTTGTACAGCGTCATCGGCGAAGCCGCCTGCTGGATAACACCCTTGTTCATAATCACGATTTCATCCCCCATGGACATCGCTTCAACCTGATCATGGGTAACATAGACAAAGGTGGTGCCGAGCCGCTCGTGCAGCTGAATCAGCTCGGTCCGCATTTGGTGGCGCAGCTTCGCATCCAGGTTCGAAAGCGGTTCGTCCAGGATAAAAACCTGCGGCTTTTTGACCATGGCGCGCGCAAGCGCCACGCGTTGTCTTTGCCCGCCGGACAGCATTTCCGGCTTCTTTTTCATATAATCGCTAAGGCCGACGATTTCGGCGATGTCCTTGATCAGCTTCTCCCGCTCTTTCTTCGGCACCTTGCGGTTAATGAGCCCGAACTCGATGTTGTCGTAGACGTTCATCGTCGGGTACAGGGCATAGTTTTGGAACACCATGGCTACGTCGCGATCTCCGGGAGGGACCCCGTTTACGCACTTGTCATCGATCCAGATCTCGCCCTTCGTCTGCTCATCGAGGCCGGCTATCATGCGGAGCGTTGTCGATTTGCCGCAGCCTGACGGTCCGACGAGGACGGTGAAGGAACCGTCCCGAATCGTCAGATCCAAATTTTTGATGACTTCCTCGTCTTTGAAAAACTTGCTGATTCCTTTTAGCTCGATTCTGCCCATCTCACATACCTCCCGATTATTTGCTGAGCAGTGCGTTCGCCTTTTCGTTCGCCTCGTCCATCGCTTGCTGAGGCGTTACTTTCGGATCAAGCAGCGTTTTCTCGATCGCGCTCTTTACAAGTTTGGCCACTTCCGGATAGGCCGTCTCCATCGGACGCGGTCTCGCATATTCCAGCTGATCTACTGCCACTTTGTATTGCGGATATTCTTTATAGAGGGACTGCATCTCTTCGGTCTCCAGCGCCGACAATCGGGTCGGCAGGTAACCGACGTGCTTGCTTTGGTAAATCGTGCTTTCCGTTGTCGTCATAAACTTGATGAACTCCCATGCTGCAGCCTGCTCTTCCTCGCTCAGCTTGGATGTCATAACGAGCTGGCATCCGCCTGTAGGCACCCCGTAAGACTTGTTTGCCGGCATAAACGCCGTATCAAATTCAAAGTTATTTCCCTTCGAGATATCGATCGCCCCGGCTACTCCTGCCGTCGAACCGAATTTAAACGCGGAGGTTTGGTTCGCCCAGTCTTTATCCGCCGTCGCGCCCGCTTCATCGCCGACCGGAATTTTAATGAGTCCTTCCGACGCAAGCTTCTTCCAGAACTCAACCGGCTCTACCGCTTCAGGCGTGTTAAACAGGCCGGATTTGCCGTCTTCGGCAAGCACTTGGCCGCCGGATTGGGCGACAAGCCCTTCGTAGAACCAGATGTCGACCGGCATCGTCATGGCCGTAATCCCTTTTTCCTTAAGCACGCGCCCGTATTCCTCGAACTCGGCCCATGTCTTCGGTCCGGCCGGATCAAGGCCTGCTTTTTCCAGCAGCGAAACGTTCATATACATGATCGGCGTGCTGCGCATGAACGGAAGTCCGTACAGCTTTCCATCAACATAGGCATTTCCCATCAGACCGGGATTGAAATCATCGATCTTCAGCTGGTCCTTATCCTTTTCGGCAAAAGGCGCCAGCTCCTGCAGCATGCCATATCTGGCAAACGTGCCCGTCGAGGCGATTTCCAGATCCGTTACGGCCGGAGCATCGCCAGCCGCAAATGCAGCCTGTACTTTGGCGTGCAGGTCATCGTAATTGCCCTGGTATTCCGCAACGACTTCAATCTTGTCCTGGGATTCGTTGAACCGTTTGACCAGCTCCTGCTTGGCTTCCTCGATTTTCTCCCCGAACGCGTACCAATACTTGATTTGGATTTTCTCGCCGGAGGCATTGCCCGTGTTCGCCGAGACTGCGCTCGCGTTCGTTGCCGCGCCGCCGCCGGACTCGCCGCCGCATGCGGACAGCATCATGGCCATCCCCAGCATGAGTGTTAAGAAACTGCGTCTTTTTCTTCTTTTCATTTCATTTCCTCCCATAGTTTTATTTCTAAAGAATTTGCAAAATTCGATTTCAGTCGCTCCCGGGCAAAATATATTGACGAACTAAACCATTTCGTTGGGGCCATGGCTGATTCAAAATTACTCTTTGGATTTTTGCAAAATCCTCCCCTTAATGCCGTTTGGGACCCGGTCTATCAGGACTGTCTGGGCATGACAAAAAGAAACCTGAACCAAACCATGCAAAAGTCTAAGATACGGACTCCATGGTCTGTTCAGGTTTCTCCATCACTCCAACCCCATCGGCTATTTACTTGTGTGGTTAGAAAAGGCAGGTTTGTCTCTTCAACCTGCCTCCATCTTATCGCCCATATGTTAACGGGATATGTTTGAATTGTTAAACATCCGTTAAGCCAAAACTTTCCTTCCACAGCGAAGGGCTTGAAGAGGAAATGGCGGTCGCCCCGTGCGCAAGGCACTCCTCCGCGTGCTTTCGCTGCGTAAGCAGCCCCCCGGATATGATGGGGAGCTTCGTCATCTCCCTTATCTTTCCCAGCACCTCCGGAATCCGGGCAGGCATAATCTCAATAACGTCCGGCTGCACCTGGTCCAGCGATTGCGTGATGTTGGCGAGCCCCTCGGAATCGATCAGGAAGAAGCGCTGGATGGTGGTGAGCCCCAGCTTCTGCGCCTTCTTCACGACCTGGATCTTCGTCGTAATGATGCCGTCAGGCTTGATTGCATTCGCTAAATATTCCAATCCCGGCTGATCGAAGGACAAGCCGCCGATCTTCTCGACGTGAACGAATACCGGAATGTCATGCTGCTTGAACAAATCCACATAGCCTTTGATAACGCCGATGTTTCCTGTCAGCATGAATACGCAGCTTAATGTATTGCTGAATGTTAGGGCAGCTTCAAGCTGCCTGACATCCCGAATCGATGCCACGTTCCGGCGCAGCTCAAGCAGCTCCCGCAGACCAGCGGCGGATGAGCCCGCAACCTTCCCCCGCTTTTCCGAATAGGAACGGTTGGCCTTGGATGGTGTCTGATTAACCATGGCTGCTGCCAGCCTTCACTGCTGTAGTATTTTCAAGCTCGGCGTCTCCTCTCGCGAGCAAAATGCTGCACGCCCGCTCAAGCTCCCCACCTCTTGCATTTGCATTCGGACTAAAGTGCTTCATATGGCGGTGAATTTCGGGAAGCTGCCTCGATAGCTCCATGTCATCAATGTCGACGGCATGGATGTGAATATAATCGCCTTCCATTTCGACGATCCGATAAGCGTGCTGGTCCAAGCAAGCGGACAGCTGCACGAAGGTCCAGTTGTTCTGTTTCGTAATGGAATCGACATGGGTATGCCCGTTGAAGTATACGGCTGGGCCCTGTTTTTGGCTTAAAATCCGCCACATATCGATCGAAGGGTCAATCGAGCCTTTATCCCGATCCGATCCTGTCGTGGTCAGATGCACCGGGTGATGCGCGAACACAAGCATCGGCTTCGTGCCGGAGCTGACAACGATATGCTCGAACCAGCTCAGCTGCTCCTCGTCAAGCCAGCCTCCCCAGTTCGTTAAATCCATCTCTCTCGTCGTGTCCAAAAATACGAATACTGCCTGTTCCATGTCGAGCGCCTGATAACGGGCCTGGCCCGTCCTCATGAGCAAATCCCGCTTGGACTGGGAATAGGTGTCGTGATTCCCGAGCACATGAACAAAGTTCGCATCGTAACGCTCCATGATTCCATAGACTTCATCGATCTCTCTCACCGTACCGAAATTCGTAAGATCACCGAGCGAAATATGCATATCCGCTTCAGCACTCATGAAATGGTGCAGCATTCTTGTATAAAACGCATCCCTCGCCATCACCCATGCGCCAATCTGTTCGTCCGCCTCGTGATAATGCAAATCTCCAAGGATCGCCAGCTTCATCTTCACACTCTCCTTATGCGTTTTGTATCAGATCCATTATAGTAAGAGAATGTTATCCGAACGTCCCCTTTAGTAGATCGTTATGTAAAATAAGCTATTGTTTCCTAAGTGCCTTGCCTTCGGACTTAGAGCATACGCCGGATTTAGCTTTGCATGCCTGAGACTAGCATAATATTTAAGACAGGATATAGGAGGCAGCGATCTGAGCATCAGGACCTGAGCTCCAGCGATCTGAGCAGTGGTTAGGGCAGCTGGGATATAGCTGTGATGATATGGAGGTGACAAAATAACAGGGGTGAACGGCAGTGAAGATATACGGGCCTATCCGGCCGGGTAAACAAAACCCATGACCCGCCGGGATTTCCGGCATATCATGGGTTGCACGATTTCTGGCTCTTAAGATTACATGCTTGCGACTAACTAATCCCCAAGCATGACCCCGGGCTGCAATAAGCAGTTTATCGCTTGACCGCACGCATCCACGCCAAAGCAATCCCGCCCGTGACGATCCCCCAAATGGCGTTCGTTATCAGAACGCTGACGATGGCAAACGGATTCGTCACCGGTCCTTGGAGCTCGCCGGTCAGGATTGGCGAGAGAACGGCACTGATCAGGATGACCAGAATGCCGTATACAATGCCGGTATACATCAACGTCATTACAGGCTGCTTCACTCGCGCGAGCACGGCAGCTGCAATCCATACGACGGAAATGGCAACCGTAAAAATAATGCTGCCGGCGGGCTGCCCGATTTGCTGCAGCAGGCCAAGCATGCTCATAAGCGGACGAATGCAAGCGACCACAGCTAAAATCAAGATGAGCTTTGCGTGTTTTTTGCCATCCGTGACGCGGCTGTATTCTGGATAAGTTTTCATCAATGGATTCCTCCTCCGGAGCGGAAATCCGGCCGTTAACCAAGACGCCTGTCGGGAACACCTGGACAAGTCATTTGCCTCAACACAACAAGCCAAACCGGATTTCCCTCTCCCTTCTTGACCCTTATCATATCAGCCTCATGTTGCAAACTTATTGCGGTGCGTTACGGAAGCGATGAAATTTCAAATATTGTGCGCGCCCCCTCCTGCCTCTGCAATGTTTTGGTCTGGAAAGGTTATTAATAGCCTAACAGGAATTCAGAATGGTTCATTCCGCCGCTTAGTTTCTCCAATCAAAGAAGGCAGCGCTCGAACAGCGGCTGCCTTCTTCTGATTATCCTCGAGTTTCTCATCTGATAAAATTAGTTCCTAGACTAGATCCCCACAGCATCCGCTTTCGTTACGGTGCGTCTGCGGATCGTACCGATCCCTCGCCGGCCTTGTGCAGCTGCCGGCATTCCGGCTTATCGCACACGCCGTAAAACACGGCAATCTTATTAGTGTCCACCGTATCTACTAGAGAGCTGCAATGCCTGCAAATGATAACGCCCATATTGATTTGCTTCATGGAATGGTACATGTCTCACTCATCCTCTCTTGTTCTCGTTCATTTGATTCGTATGGACTTTCGGGTCCTGCATAGAATGATACTTACAACCTCAGATGCTGAACGACCTCATATATGATTCTTAAATCCAATTTGGATAACATTAATGTACACTATAAATGGAATTAATGCAATTAATAACGACCTATTTGTTCGAAATATTTTAATTATGACGTCATATATAATCAGTTGAATTTCATCTTCCTTCCTTAACCGTAAAATATGTTTAGTTCAAACGAAAAAAAACAGCCCACAGAAAATCCTCCTGTGCAGCCGTTTCAAATGCCGAATATCCAACTTTAAACGTCTTCCTCTTCCGGGTCCATCGTATATTTCACCTGCATCAAAATATTCTGCTCATGATCTCCGAATTGGCGACCGAACAGGTTCAGCCCGCCCTGGTGTACGGCATCGGGCTTGATGCCGATGCGCAGCCGCAATTTCGGGCTTTCCGAGATGCGAAGATCGCTTAAGGTAACGTCGGAAATCTTCTCCATATCCAGCGTCGTCTTCTCATGATCGACCCGCCATGTTTTGAGAAACCCATACTGCGTCGCCCAGTCATACCACCAGTTCGGATTGAGCTTTCCGCGCCGGTCGCCGAAATCGCCGGGACTGGTCCACATGCCGATCTCCACTTCGTTCACCCATACCGAGATGTTAGAAGGCCAGTTATTGTCGTAATTGGGCGCCTCGGAGCACATCTCCATCGACAGCTCCAGCGATTCGATGCGTGCACCCGCCGGAATATCCATCGGCAGCAAATATTCCAAATACCCTTTGCGCAGCCAGATGATTTGAGCGTTCACATGCTTCGGATGATAAAAGCTCGCCGGTTCGTCCTCCTTGATGATGTAGCCTTCGGCATTCGCCATTCCGCAAGTAGGGTGCACTTCGCAGTCGCTGTAATGCCCGATGGGCATGTCCACCTCATAGACATGCATGACTCCTTTGGGCATGGTATTCCTTAAATTAAGGGCGATATGAATGTCATCGTAATTCCGGCTGCATACCTTCATCGCTCCGCGGGATGCCGGAAGCAATTCCGTATTGATCAGCTCTGCCGCTTCCAATACCTTGATGTTGCTGGCGACGGTCGATACGGGAAGATTAAGCGTCTCCGCGATTTCCATAATGTTTAAGTTTTTGGAATTCAAGAGGCGAAGAATATCTACCCGGGAACGCGTCGACAAAGCATGGGTTACCTTAACAAGCTTCTCCGGGTCGTTAAAACTAAGTTCCAGCACGAATCCGCTCCCCTTTATCTTAATCGTTACAATCATCTTACTTCGAACGGTAGTGAAAAACAATGACGCCTGCCGGTGCTGCCGCTTGGCTTTTCATGATGCTGATCGATTGCGGAATATGAATAATGGAAGGAAAAGGACCTCCGGAAAATCCGGAAGCCCCTCTCGATTGGATTCGCCTTCATTTCAATCACGCGGTACCCGTGTCCTGCATCTTAATTCGCCGGTTTAATATCAAAGAAGTCAATCTCGCCGTAGCCTTCACCTTTCGTAAACCGGATCTTGTTGGCTCCGGCTTTCAGTTGGACTCTGGCTGTGGACAGCCCCCAATTCTCCCAGCCTTTATTCGTGATGTGGAACCGGCTCGGCTCGCCCGAGTTTACGCTCAGCTGCAGATAGGACCAGCCGCCCCCGGCCGTCCCGTTGGCGGTGCGCGCAAGCAAAATATACTCGCCTGCCTCCTGGACGTGAACGTTAAAATCCACGAAGCTCTCCGGGGTATCAATATGACCTGCCTTCAGGCCGCCTGAGCCGTTCGGGCTTTCCGATGCATAGGCCGCCCCGCCGAAAGCTCCCTCCTCCCCTTCATACCGGAGATGGGCCGGTTCGCCGGAAGGCAGAGGAATCGGCGTGTTCGGATCGACCGGTTCGCCGAGATTCGGCGTGCCATCCGCATGCCACGTGAATTTCTGCATCCGAACCTCCCGGTTCCACCCGGCATTATTGTATTTGGCTACATGATACATGATCCAGTCCTCCGTATCATCCGGAGACTTCGTGAACGAATGGTGGCCGGGACCGTAAAGCCCGTTGCCGGACTTGAAAATAGGCTGGTCCCGCTTGGTCCATGAAGCGGGATCCATAGGATCGCTGGATACACTGGCGGTGATCAGTCCCAAGCAATAGTCGTTGGTCCAGCTTCCGCTTGCGGAATAGACAAGAAGAATAAGACCGTCCCGGACGATGACCTGAGGTCCTTCATTGACATGGGGAACATGATTCGTCTCCCAGCTGTACGTCGGCCTGGATATCTCCACCCGCTCCGAGTCGATGGTCCATGGATTGCTCATATGGGCGATGTACAGGTTCTGACGGACGTTGACGTCTCCTTCCCAGCCGGACCAGATGAAATACAGCTCCCCGCCGTGCTGCAGCACCGTCCCGTCAATCGCCCATTTGTTCGTCGGATCGGTGATCTGCCCCTTGTATTCCCACGTGCCTTGGGTCGGATCCGGCGATTTGTTCTCCATGACGTACATGCGGTGATTGACATTGTCTCCGTCATCCTTGGCGTAGTAAATATACCAGGCGCCGTCAATGTAATGCAGCTCCGGTGCCCAAATGTTGCAGCAGCCCGTGTTTACCACCGCTGTAGGGGCCGCATCAATCGTAGTGAGCTGGGCGGATTTCCAGATCGTCACGTTGCCGCCGGTCGTTTTCGTGAAGTAGTAATAGCCGTCCGTATGCTTATACACCCAAGGGTCTGCCCCCTCCTGCATGACAACGTTATAGAAGTTGTTCTGAACGGAGGCCGCTTGCGAGGTCTGGCCGATCGGAAAAACAAGCAGCGCGCATATCGACAGCAGCAAGGTGTTCCTGAAATTCTTATTCATCATCCGGTTCACGTTCCTTTCGGTACATGTATGATCATGCTCCAAAACGGCTATTCGGCACGGCCCGCCTTCGAAACCGCTGCGGGCAGCATTATTAGTTCCTGCTTAGCGCGTTTCGGCCACAGGATGGCAAGCTCCCGGATATCAATCCTCGATGGCCGCTTTACGCGAATTGATGCGGCGGATGACCTCGGGGTCAAACTTCGCCTTTCTTTCGTAGGTATACAACCCGTTGACTTCCTGTTCCACGTCGTACAGCTGCGTGTAACAGAATCCGAACATCATCGGATGATCCAGCAGCGTGCTCGTTAAACCCTCGTAACGCGCAAGGAATTCTTCTTCGGAAGCCGGTCTCTCGCCGTACCCCCAGGCCTTCCCGTCCCTTTGGTCCGGGTTCCACCATATCCCGCCGTACTCGCTGACGAAATACGGCTGCCCTCCATAGGTTTGCCGGTTCGGAAACGTATTGTAAACCTCGCCGCCGTCCTTCATCGACTCAAATTTTTGGCGGAACGTCTCCGGATTCTGATCATAGTCATGAATGTCGAAGATATCGGTGACGACATGGAAGTTCCCGCTGGTGTCGATCACCGGACGGGTTGGATCCATTCGCTTCGTCACCTCGTAAACAATGCGAAGGACATCGTTATGCTGCTTCGTGCCATCCTTATCCCACGTTTCGTTAAACGGGCACCAGCCGACAAGCGCGGGATGATTGAAATCCCGCTCTACGCCTTCCAGCCATTCCGGCAGAAAACGGGACACCGCTTCAGTCGTCGTGATATCCAAGCCCCAGTTCGCGTGCTCGCCCCATACCAGATAGCCTAGGCGATCCGCCCAGTACAGGAAGCGCGGCTCAAAGATTTTCTCGTGAAGCCTGGCCCCGTTAAAACCGAGCTCCATGGAGAGCTCTATATCCCTGCGAAGATCCTCATCGCTCGGCGCCGTGTAGATGCCGTCCGGATAAAAGCCTTGGTCCAGCACAAGGCGCTGAAACACGGATTTGCCGTTAATCCGGAATGCCATGCCGTCAAGACGTAGGGTCCGAAGACCGAAATACGATTGGACGGAATCGCTTGGGCTGCCCTGGTCGGTCAAAGACAGGGCCAGGTCGTACAGCCGTCCGTTTCCTGCTTCCCACAGATGGATCTCCGACAAGGGAACGGTCAGCTTAACCGAAGGTCCGGATACGATCGCGCCGGCTTCGCCGACAAGCCGGCCGTCGAAATAGGCGGAAGCGGCAAGCCGCTCCCCGGCCGCACTCCCTTCGACCGCAATCTCGAGATGCACGCAGGCATTATCCGGATCCCCCACCAATTTCATCGACGCCATATAAGCCTTTGGCACATGCTCAAGCCATACCGTCTGCCATATCCCTGTCGTACGGGTGTAGTCGCAGCCGTGCGAGTGGTATAACCCGCTCTGCTTGCCTCTCGGCTGGCGCCCCGAACGAACGTCGTCCTCCGCATATACCGTAATGACGTTGCTGCCCGGCACGACATGGGACGTAATGTCGAAGCTAAACGGCGTGTACCCTCCGCGGTGCGAGCCGGCAACCGTCCCGTTCACCCATACCTCGGCTGCATAATCGACGGCGCCGAAGTGGAGCAGGATCCTGCCCCCGGCCCAGCCTTCCGGCACGGTGAACGCCCGTTTATACCATACAGCGGCCATAAAGTCTTTATATTCTACGCCGGAGAGCTTGCTCTCCGGACAGAAAGGCACCGTGATCGTCCCGGACAGCTGGTATCCGGGATCCGTCAGGCCGCGGTCCTTGCCGCTCTTGCCGTGGTCGATTTCAAATTGCCACTGGCCGTTCAGATTGGCCCAATCGGACCGGACCCATTGGGGTCTCGGGTACTCGGGGCGCGGGATATTAGATGAATGAGTCATGGTCTACTCCTTTTATGTCTGGATTGTTTTATATTTCAGCATTTTGCAAAATTCGATTCAAGCCGCTCCAGGGTACAATATATAGACGAACTAAACCGTTTCGCTCTATATATTGCTGATTGAAAGTCGCTCTGTGGATTCTTGCAAAATCCTTATTTACAAAAGCCTATCTTGCCATTTCGGGATCAGCCTGCTGCGACTCGGTACGCATATCCGGTTCCGGACTAAGCGGCTCGGTTAGCGTCCCCGTCATAATCCCGCGGATCTTCGCAAGCGGCGCTTTCGGCCGCCTGTCGTAGGTGAGCAGACCGTTGATCTCCTGCTCGACATCGGTCAGCTGCGTATAACAGTAGCCTTGAACGACCGGCGAGGTCAGCATCGGGTCGACGACGGCCTTGAGCCGGATCAGGAAATCCTCCTCGCTGTCCGCCCCCGAGTATCCCCAGCCCTCCCACTCGCTCTTCTTGAAGGCGATGCCTCCAAACTCCGATACGAGAATGGGCTGCCCTTGATAGGAAGCGCCTCCGACGAAAATGCTGCGGTTGGCCGGCATCGCTTCCACGGCGGATTGCACGCTCTTATACCGCTTCTCCAGCACCTCTTGACGGCTCTCATAGTCGTGAATCGTGACCAGGTCGGTGGTCATATGCTCCCAGCCGTCGTTGTACACCACCGGCCGCGTATCATCCAGCGATTTCGTCAAATGATACATGGCCAACCCGTGCTGCTGCTGCCGGCTGTCCATGCGGACATTCGGGATTCCCCAGCTTTCATTCAGCGGAACCCAGGTGACGATGCACGGGTGGTTATAATCCCGCTCGATGATCTCCTGCCATTCCTTGGTGAAGCGGCGCACATATTCTTCGGAATAGTCATACGCATTCGCCGCCTCGCTCCACACAAGCAGCCCGAGCCGGTCGCACCAATAAAGGAATCTTGGATCCTCCGTCTTCTGGTGCTTCCTCACGCCGTTGAAGCCCATCTCCTTGGTCAGCTCCACGTCGCGTCTCAGCGCATCGTCCGAAGGAGCGGTTAGGATGCCTTCCGGAAAATACCCCTGGTCCAGCACCAGTCTTTGATAATACGGCCGGTTATTCAAGCACAGCTTGCCGTCCTCGATCGACACCTTCCGCATGCCGAAATAGCTGGCAACCTCATCGACGACCTCTCCGCCGCATACGAGCCGAAGCTCCAAATCGTACAGATTCGGATGCTCGGGGCTCCACAGCCGCCCAAGGCCATGATCCGTGAAATCCCCGAGGCCGATGGTCCGCAGCTGCTCGCCGCTGCGGATCGAATATTGATCCTCGGCCACGACTTCGTTCCCGTACGCTACGGTAACCTGAAGCTTTATATCATCTGCCGCCTTCAATCCTTCAACGAAGGTGCGAATCCGGATTTCATTCCGATCGATATCCGGCGTAACCACCGTTTTTCTAAGGTGCACGGCGGATAAAGGCTCCAGCCAGACGCTCTGCCAAATGCCCGTCGTCCGCGTGTAGAAGATGCTGGCCGATTTCTCAAGCCAGTATTGCTTTCCCCTCGGCAGCGTAACATCACGGCTGAAGTCCTCGGCCCTGACCACCAGCGTGTTGCTCCCTTCAACGAGGAAGCGGGTAATATCCGCTTGAAACGGTGTGTGGCCCCCTTCATGAACAGCCGCAAGCTGCCCGTTAACCCAGACCTTTGCCAGATAATCGACGGCGCCGAAATGAAGCAGAATGGTTTTTCCCTTCCAATTATCCGGGATGTGAAAGCTTCTTCGATACCACACCACGTCATGGAAAGAGGGATCCCCGATGCCGCTCAGCTTGCTTTGGAACGCGAAGGGCACGTTGATCTTTCGGGGGAATGAAGCGGAGCCGTCCGCCTCATACCACCGTTCCTGCTCGCCGACGTCTCCGTCGTCAAATCCGAATTCCCACTCTCCATTAAGGCTCAGCCATGCCTTGCGCATGAACTGGGGCCTCGGATATTCCGGTCGCGGAGGCTGCGTATGGTTTGTTTCTGTCGTCAAGATGTCATCCACTCCTCATCGATTCATTGTTGTATCTATCCTTTGATCGAGCCTACGTAAACGCCTTTAACAAAATACTTCTGCAGGAACGGGTATACCATTAAAATCGGCACCGTCGAAACGACGATCGCGCAGTATTTCACCAGCTCCCGGAAAGCGTTCGCGCTCTGGGCGCTGTTAATGACGACGCCGCCGGCGCTTCCGATCGACGTTGCCGTGGCGTCGTTCGCCACCAAAATTTCCTTCATTAACAGCTGCAGCGGGAACAGCTGCCGGTCTTTAAGCAGCACCATCGCATTAAACCAGGAGTTCCAGTTCCCGACCAGGTAATACAAGAAAATGACGGCGAGCGTCGCTCTCGACAGCGGCAGGATGACGTTGACCAGAATCTTCGCCTGGCCTGCGCCGTCGATCACGGCCGCCTCCTCCAGCTCCCTCGGTATGGCCTGGAAGGCGGTCCGCAGGATGATGATGTTCCATGTGCTGATGGCGGTCGGCAGAATCATCGCCCACAGATTGTTGTACAACCCGATGTCCTTCATCAGCAGGAACCAAGGAATCAGGCCGCCGCCGAAGAACATGGTGATGGTGATCAGGATCATGATGAAATTTTTGAAATACAAGTCCCGTCTGGACAGCACGTATGCCCCTAATATCGTCATGACCATGTTGACTAGCGTGCCGAGCCCGACGTAGATCATCGTGTTTTTATACCCGTTGAGCAGGCTGTTGTCTTTGAATACCAGCTTATATCCGTCAAGCGTGAATCCAAGCGGCTTGAACAGCGCGCCTTTATGCGCAATCAGAGCGGTAGGGTCGCTGACCGAAGCGAACAGGATATGCAGGATCGGGTAGAAGCATACCAGCGTCAACGCGGCCAATAATGTATAGTTTGCGAAATCGAATACGAAGTCTCCCACCGATTTATGCTTTCTTTTACCTCGTGCTTTGATCTTCTTGTTATCGATCATGGCCATCTCCTTCCCCTACCATAAGCTGGTTTCCGATCTGCGCTTCACGATGTAGTTCGTCACCCAGAGCAGCCCGAAGTTGACGATGGAGCTGATCAGCCCCACCGCGGCGGAATAGCTCAGACTGGCTTCCCTGAGGCCCCGGCGATACACGTAGGAAGCGATGACGTCGGCCGTCTCGTAGGTGAGCGGATTGTACAGCAGAATGATTTTCTCGTAGCCGGATGACATCAGGCCGCCGATCGCGAAAATAAACAAGATAATGATGACCGGACTGATCTGCGGCAAGGTGATGTACCACATTTTCTTAACCCTGCTGACGCCGTCGATTTCAGCCGCCTCGTACAATGCCGGATCGATCCCGCTCATGGCGGCCAGATAAATGATGCTGTCCCACCCGATGCTCTGCCAGATGCCGGAGAAAGTATAGATCGGCCGGAAGAATGAGGAGTACCCCAGGAGCGAAGAGTACTCTTTGCCTGTAATGAACTGCAGCAGTTGAGTAATAATTCCTTCATCCGCCGTGAAAATATGGATGATCCCGCACACGACGACCAATGAAATGAAGTGCGGCATGTACGTAACGGTCTGCACGGTTCGTTTGAACTTGGACGACCGGACCTCATTCAGCATTAAAGCGAGAATGATCGGCGCCGTGAACCCGAAGGCGAGAGCCCACACATTCAGCATCAGCGTGTTCTTGACGACCCTCCAGAAATAAGGTCCTTGGAAAAAATCGATGAAATGCTTAAAGCCTACCCAGTCGCTTTCCCCGAATCCAAGCAGCGGCTTGAAATCCTTGAAAGCGATCATGACGCCCCACATAGGGCCGTAGCAGAAGATCAGGTACCATGCGATCACGGGCAGCGCCAATAAGTATACGAACCAGTTCTTCTTCATATCCCGCTTGATCAGCAGGCTCTTCCGTAGTTTGGCTTCCGCGGGAGCCGGGCTCATCTTCCTGTTTTTTCGAATGATCTCCATGATTCAACCACCTATTCCCGATATGGAAGCTATCGTTGGTTATACCGGTCCAGCGCCGCCTGATGGAGACTTAAGAATTCGTCCAAGCCCATGCTCTGCGCTTCCTTCAAAAACTGGTCATATGCATTCACAGGCAGCTCGCCCATGATGATCTTGGCAAAATACTCTCCCCGAAGCGTAGACAGCTGGTTTCCAAGCTCGGCCTCGCGCGATGCCTCCTCTTTGGTGAAGGTGATCGGCGGCATGGCCATGCTGGTGTCCATGTTCTCTGTCCAATATTTCCGGATATCTCCGGAATAGCTTCCCTTCGCCACGATCAACGGGTTAGCATGATGCTCGTCGCGAATGTTCGGCCAGCTGTGCATGCGGTATTTCCACAGCGTCGTGGCGACCGGCTGTCCGTCCGGATCATTGTAAATGTAGCTGTTCTCAGGGAAATACGGCATTCCCTTGTCATCCACCAAATGAACGGTGCCATACTCGCCGAAGTTGATCAGTTCCCATCCCTTTTTGCTGTAGTTAAAGTCCAGCCAAGCCATGGCTGCTTCCACATTGTCCGCTTGGGTCGTAATCGCCGCCTCGGTGCCGGTGCGCATGAAGTTTTTGTACGTCGTCGCCGATTTATCGCCTTCGTTCAGGATCGGATTCAGCGCACCAACGAAATCGATGTCGTTCTGTTCCTTCCAATAGCTCCACATCGTATCCGGGGAGTCCATGATGACCGCCGTATCGTCTGAAATGGCGCTCGCCATCCGCTGGTTGAAGTCGGCCGTTGCCCAATCGCGGTTAAGGAGACCCTCCTTGTTCCACTTCTGCATGGTCGCCAAGTACTCTTTCGCTTTCGGCTGCGCAGGCCCCCATTGCACCTTGCCGTTCTCGTCCTGGAAGGTCCAGTCCCATACGCCGTAAGCGCCGTTAATGATGCCCGTAAAAATTTGGCCGTAGCTCGATCCGTAGTTCAGCGGGGTCTTGTATCCGACCTCCTGGCATTTCTTCAAGAACGCGTACCATTCGTCGATGGTGTTCGGCACTTCCATCCCCGTCTTGTCGAGGGCTTCCTGCTTGATCAGCATGCCGAACCAGGTCCATTCCGAATACGGAGCGATTCCGTAGAAGCCGAGCAGCCTCCCGTCGTCCGTCACCGTCGTCTTTCTTCTCATCTCGTGGGAATTGCGCCAGGCCGTATAGTTCGGAGCATGCTTCTCCATCAGGTCGGTCAGGTCGATATAAGCGCCGTCGTTAACCCCGGCTTCCAGGCCCCCGGGATACCGGCCCGGTTCAATGATGATGTCCGGGAGCTCGCCGGAGGAGATCATCAGCGTGAATGCATCCGCTTCCTGTCCTACCGGCGGCGTGATGAAATTCACCTTGATCCCGGTCAATTTCTCGATCTGTTTCTGAACGGCATGGTTGTTCATATCCGGTATATTGGAGTTGGCAGGCATCCAAACATCCAGCACGACCTCTTCCTTGAACGGATAGGCGGAGTAATCGCTTGGAATGACTTCGTCGTATACATCGCCGAGGTATGTATCGTTCAGCGTGTTGTTCACCTCGTCGATTTGCTCTTGCGTCGGAGCCGTATTGCCGCGGATGCTTGCGCTAATGTCCGTAAACTCGACCTCATTCTTCTTCTCGGTGGACACGGCCTCTTCGTTGCCTTCCGGCTCATCCTTCCCGGAGCCGCCGCCGCTGCATGCGGTTATGGCCGAAATCATCAGTATGGAGATCAGGAATAAATGAATCACACGCTTAAATTTCGCTTTCATCGTAATCCTCCCATAATCAAAATTGGTTGACCTTCCGTTCCAAAAACCCGCTCTTGCCTACTTCCCCCTTTTCGAAATCAAAATGCTAAAGGTCTCTCCACAAACACCCTTGTTTAATACAATAAAACCGTATCTTTAATCGAAGTATAGGCATGATTTCATCATCTGTCAACGCTTTCATACATTAATTTTGTAATTATTATTCCTTCAAGCAATTCCCCATATCGTACAACAAAAAGTCGTTTCGAGGGGTCGAATACAGATAAAACCCCAATAGTGACAAGGTTTTCGGGTGCATTAATTCAATTTGCTATCGATCTATTTGGATTGAAACAATCAATAATCCCGAAATAAAAAAAGCCTTTTATTACGAAATTTCTGTAATAAAAGGCTTTTTACTTCGGATCCTTCGTTGCTATCGGCTGCCCTTTTTCAATGGGATACGGATCTCCTGCATCATTCTCCCGAAGGGACGTAGAGCGCGTCGGAATCGCCTGCCGGAATTCCGAAATCCGGCGTTCCGTCCGGATGCCATCCGAACTTCTGAATGCGGGTGGCGCGCAAGCGGGTATCCGCTCCCGGTTCAGGGAGGGCATGATAGACGATCCAGTCCTCCGTCCCGTCCGGGGACTTCGTAAAACTGTTATGTCCGGTCGCATAAATGCCGTTCTCCACGCTTTTGCGAAATACCGGTTCCGGGGATTTCATCCACGCATCCGGATTCATCGGATCGCTGGACGCGTCCATCGTCAGCATGCCCAGCGCATAATCCTCGGACCATGTCGTGCTGGCGGAATAGACAAGGAAGATGCGGCCGTTCCGATGGAGAATGACAGGGCCTTCGTTAATGGCCATGCCCCCCTGCTTCTCCCATTCCATGGTTGGAGCGGTAAGCAGGACATGCTCGCCGGTCAGCGTCCATGGATCAAGCATACGCATGATATAAATTGCCGAGCCGTAATCCGGAAACCGGCCGTATCCGGCATACAGGAAGTAGAGCTGCCCCTGCAGCGTCATCACGGTACCGTCCAAACCTGGGACGGGCGTGTCAAGCGCCCCTCTCCATGTCCATTCGCCCTCCATGGGGTCGTCTTCTCCGTTCTCCAGGACGCAAATCCGGCGGGTATCGTCGCCTCCCCCGTCATTCGCCGTATAATAAACATACCATTTACCCTGAACATGATGAATTTCCGGAGCCCATAAGTTATGGCTGTATCGGCCTCCCGGCTCCGGCGCCCAAATCGTTTTCTTCCGGCCTTCGGCGATCCGGCTCAGCGAGTCTGATTTCGTAAGCTCAATACGATCCCGGGCCGTATGCATGAAATAATAGAAGCCGTCGGTGTGCTTCCACACCCAAGGATCAGCCGCTTGCTCGACAATCGGATTGTGAAACGTTGCAGTTTGGGGCAATTTCTCCATCTCCCTTCGCATTTCGCGTCAGGCCCTTCGCTCGGGTGCTCTTCCATGGATCCTCCCGGACCTTTGCGTTACGTTCCATCTTACCGATGCCGTTTTATGCTGTCTATGCTAAATTGAGTATATTTAGGTCCGGCGCATATAAGCCCGAACCGTCAACGGAGCGAATAGCGCCACGATGACGGCGGCGCCGATCAGCGAAATGGACAGATCCCAGCCTACGGTTCCCGAGTTGGTCAAGTCCCGGACGGCCGTAACCAGATGCGATATCGGATTGATATTCACGAACCATTGCAGCCATCCCGGCATCGTCTCGACCGGCACAAACGCATTGGAAAGAAACGTGAGCGGGAACAAAACGATCATCGAGATGCCCTGCACGCTGGAGGCCGTACGGGCGATCACCCCGAAAAAGGCGAAAATCCAGCTGATCGCCCAAGAGCAGACGATGACGAGGAGCGCGGCGAGCGCCACGTAGCCCAAGCCGCCGCCCGGATGATAGCCCATCACATATCCCATGGCAAAGGTCAGGACCGTTGCGATGGTATACCTGACGGTATCCGCCAGCAGGGCGCCGGCAAGCGGCGCGATTCGCGCGATCGGCAGCGATTTGAACCTGTCGAACACGCCTTTATCCATATCCTCTCGGAGCTGTACGCCGGTAACGACCGACGTCGTGATAACGGTCTGCACGAGAATGCCGGGAATGATGACCGGCAAGTAGCTTTGCACGTCGCCGGAGATGGCGCCGCCGAAAATATACGTGAACATCAAGGTAAAGAGAATCGGCTGCATCGTCACGTCAAAGAGCTGCTCCGGCGTTCGCCGGATCTTCAGCAGCCCCCGATACGCCATCGTAAACGAATTGCGCAGGGACTGGCCGAAGCTGGTGCGGTTTTTCAGCCGGGAATTGGTGCCGGGTTTCATCTTCATCACGCTGCTCATACGCTTGCCTCCTCAACTTGCTTCGAATGTGGTCCCCGGGACGGATGCGATGTTTGAGCCTTCGCAGCATGCCCGGTAATCGTCAGAAATACCTCATCCAGCGTCGGCTTCTGGACGCTCATCTCAGCTAAGCCGATCCCCGATGCGCGAAGCTCGATCAGCAGGTCCGTGACCAGATCTGCATTCGCCATCGGCGCCGTGATCGCTCCGGCCTCCGGGGAAACCATGGAAGGCGCCTGAAGCACCCGTTCAACCATTTGGCGGGCCTGCTCGATGTTCGCCGGATCCCCGACGCGCAAATGGAGCGACGAGGTGCCAACCGATGCCTTCAGTTCATCGGCGGTCCCTTCGGCAACGACCCTGCCGTGATCGATGACCGCGATCCGGTCGGCCAGCTGGTCCGCCTCCTCCAGGTACTGCGTCGTGAGGAGTACGGTCGACCCCGTGCTCACCAGCCGGCGGATCGTATCCCACATCTGGGATCGGGTTCGCGGGTCGAGACCCGTTGTCGGCTCATCCAGAAAAATAAGCGGCGGCTGGGCAATCAGGCTTGCCGCCAAATCGAGCCTGCGGCGCATGCCGCCGGAAAATTGCTTGAGCGGCCGCTTTGCCGCTTCCGTTAAACCGAACTCCTCAAGCAGCTGTCCTGCCTTGCGTTTCGCTTCCGCGCGTCCAAGCCCGAGCAGCCTTGAGAAGATGATGAGGTTTTCGGTCGCGCTGAGCGATTCGTCAACCGACGCGTACTGGCCGGTGACCCCGATCAATTGCCGGACGATCTGCGCTTCCTTCAGCACATCGTAGCCGAAGATGCGCGCCGAGCCGGCATCCGGACGCAGCAGAGTTGCCAGCATCCGGATCGTGGTGGTTTTGCCCGCACCGTTGGGTCCGAGCACGCCGTATATGCTCCCAGTCCGGACCTTCAGCTCCACCCCGTCCACCGCCTTGTTGTCGCCGAACGTTTTGACGAGCCCGTGCGCTTCGACTGCCCAATCCCCGCTTCTTGGCTCCCATTGGTATTGATTGTTCTGTTTCACTTGATTTCCTCCAATCATCGTGATGGTTGATGAAAGAAGGTTAACATGCTTATTTAAACGGAATTTAAATCCGCCTCGGGAGCAACAGGCAAAAAAGCGCCCCAAGATCGAATGATCTTGGGGCGCTTCGAGGTTATCGTCTGAAATCAGAGGATGTTCTTACGACATTTTGACCAAGCTGTAGTTCTTCTTCCCCTTGCGGATGATGATGAACCGGCCGCCGATCGCTTGGTCGGCGGTTACTTCATGGCCGACATCGCTAATGCGCTCGCCGTTCATGGAGATGGCGCCGTTATTGATGTCCTCGCGCGCCTGCCGCTTGGAAGGCTCGATGCCGAGGTCGACCAGCCAATCCACGATATTTTTCGTCTCCGGACCTGCCTCGTAAGTCGGCATTTCCTTAAAGCCCTGCTCGATCTCATCGGCCGTCAAGGACTTGATATCGCCGCTGAACAGCGCTGCCGTAATGCGCTTCGCCTGCTCCAGCATTTCCTCGCCGTGCACGAACCGCGTCATTTCCTCGGCAAGCGTTATTTGCGCTTCGCGTTTATGCGGCTCGGTCTCCACCTTATGGGCAAG
The DNA here is from genome assembly GCF_017873605.1 of Paenibacillus lactis. Classification (GTDB taxonomy): domain Bacteria; phylum Bacillota; class Bacilli; order Paenibacillales; family Paenibacillaceae; genus Paenibacillus_AQ; species Paenibacillus_AQ lactis. The sequence goes on along the minus strand of NZ_JAGGKI010000008.1, from coordinate 9,774 downwards.
CTCCTCGATCTCCTCTTTCGAGAGGAACGTGAAGTACTTCAAGTATTTCACGACGTCGCGGTCGTCGGTGTTGGCCCAGAACTGGTAGAACTCGTACGGCGTCGTCTTCTTCGGATCGAGCCAGATCGAGCCGCCGGCCGTTTTCCCGAACTTCGTGCCGTCGGCTTTCAGCATCAGCGGAATCGTCAAGCCGAACGCCTTGGCGTCCGCGCCTTCCTTTTTCCGGATGAGGTCAAGGCCGCTTGTGATGTTGCCCCATTGGTCCGAGCCCCCGATCTGGAGCTGCACGTCGAAATTCTTGTACAGATGCAGGTAATCCAGCGACTGCAGAATCTGGTACGAGAACTCCGTGAAGGAAATGCCGCTCTCCAGCCGGCTTGCCACGACGTCCTTCGCCAGCATCGTGTTGATGCTGAAGTTTTTGCCGTAGTCGCGCAAAAATTCGATGACGCCGATGTCCTTCGTCCAATCGTAGTTGTTCACCAACCGGATCTGGTTGTCGCCCTCGGTGATGAACAGCTTCTTCATCTGCTCGGTCAGGGCGTCCACGTTGGCCTGTACCTGCTCGAGCGTCTGCAGCGAGCGCTCGGTTTGGCGTCCGCTCGGATCGCCGATCGTCCCGGTCGCGCCCCCGATCAGAATGACCGGACGGTGTCCTGCCATCTGGAAGCGCTTGAGCACCATAAACGGGATCAAATGCCCGATATGCATGCTGTCGCCGGTCGGGTCGACGCCGCAGTATACGGAGATTGATTTTTCATTCGTCAATTCGCGGAGGCCTTCGGCATCCGTCTGCTGATTGATGGCATCGCGCCACTCGAGTTCATCGATAATGTTCATGTCTACATTCCACTCCTTGAATTCAATACTTCTGCATGTGAAACAGCTTTTAAAGGCTAGGTTAAAACCATAAAAAAACGCCCCCATGTCTATCACAGACACAGGGACGATTGAACACCGCGTTACCACCCAGATTGCACCCCTCCAAGCGCCGGCGCCTAGGCCGCAAGCAAGGATGCCACTCGTCGGCGAGTTAACGTTCGCCTCTTCCCGCTCGGCATTACCCGAGATACTCCAGAGTGTATTTCACCGGCTTAATATGTGCCAAGGTTCCATCCTCCTCGGCTTTCTGAAACAGGGATTAAGCAAGCTACTGGGCTCTTTCAACGTATATCCTATATAAGATTACAGACAGTATAGTGAAATACGAATTGAATGTCAACTGGCCATCTGATTCGATCTTGCTGCTCAGGCTCACACCATACTTGACAGCCTATTGTTTAGATCCTAAACTAATGGCATGAATAATGAATCCAACCCAACCAATCAGGAAGCGAACCGGGGCAGCAAGAACTTAGGCCGGTTGATTCTGCAGCTGAGACGCCTGGAGCGCCAGCCTCATACATTCGGCCATGCAGGCAAATTAACGCCGAGCGAGATCCATACGATTGACGCCATCGGTTATGACGGAGCCATCCTCATGAGCGAGCTAGCAGCACGGCTTGGCGTGACAAAGGGAGCCATTACGCAGGTGGTTGATCGGCTGGAGGCTAAATCGCTTGTGATCCGTTCCCCCCATCCACATGATTCAAGAAGCTCGATCGTTTCGCTCAGCGAAGACGGAAAGGAGGCTTACCGGGCTCACGAGGCCGTGCATCTCGAATTCTATAATCAGCTGAGATCGCAGCTCAGCGAACAAGAAATAAAAATTTTTGAGAAGAGCATTGAGATATTAAATAATATGCTGAGCAAATAACTATTTTTTTTCGATAAATAGTTTAGTTACTAAACTAAAATCCAAGGGAGGCTTCCCATGAATCTCGATACCAATCCGGCTCTCATCATTACAGCGAAACATCGATGGTGGCTCTTGTTTTCAATTTGTACTGGCGCATTTCTGTCCCATTTTACTGCCGGCGTTGTGAATGTATCGCTTCCTTCTCTTACATCGGTATTCCAAAAGGATTTGGATATCCTGCAGTGGATTACGACGGCATACTTGCTTGTCATTACGGCATTGCTGCCCATCATGGGGAAATTGGGCGACCGTTACGGGCATGGTCTCATTCATAATATGGGCTATTTGATCTTTGCCGTAAGCTCTCTTCTGATTGCCTTGTCTCCAAACGTCCTTGTCCTAGTCTCGTTTCGAATCCTCCAAGGGATTGGAGCCGCCATGTTTCAAGCAACCAATATTGCGCTGATCCAGCTTTGTTACCCTAAAGAACAAAGAGGCCGCGCCCTCGGCATCATGAGTTCGGTCGTCGCCCTCGGAGCCATGACCGGCCCGCTCGCCGGTGGACTCATTGCCGAACGGTTAAGCTGGCACTGGTTGTTCCTGGTACATCTGCCCGCTGCAGCCGGAGCGGCTGCACTCGCTTGGCGATTCATCCCCATGCAGCGTCCTAACGGCGATTTGCCATCCATAGACCGAGTAAGCGCATTGTTATTCGTTGCCATTGCCGCATCGGTGACTTATGGGTTATCCAGCGGGAATGCGCAGGGCTGGTTTTCCCCAATCATCCTTTCGGTTTTTGGCGGCGGCGGGTTCGTGCTCACTTTGTTCTTGCGGCGGGATTTGCGCATGCCCGTCCCCTTTTTGCCTTTGCAAGTTCTGCGCGTGCCTTCAGTCTCATCGGGGTTAGTCATAAGCTGTATCTCCTTTGTGCTGATTAATGCCGTATTGGTTGTCATGCCTTTTTATTTGTCCCATATGACCTCATATCCTCCCGTGTATATCGGCTTGATCATGACGGCTTATCCCCTGCTATTTGCCATATCCAGCCCGGTGTCCGGACATTTATCCGATCGAATCAATCCCCGGCTGCTCATGTTGACCGGACTCGCTTTTATCGTAACTGGACTTGCGGTTTTTTCTTGTTTTCTAGCTGATCTGACGGTTCCCGGCTTGGTAGCCGTACTTGCCTGGATAGGGCTGGGCATGGGCTGCCTGGCTGCGCCAAACAACGGTTACATCATGCGCAGCGTCCCCTTCCGGTATGCCGGCTCGATTGGAGGCATGATTGCACTGACACGAAATGCCGGAATGGCCCTAGGTGCAGCATTAGGTCTCGGCATGGTAACCGGACATACGGGAACGGAGTTATCGTTTGCTGATTTTGAACGGATTTTTAGAATCAACGTGATCATCGGCCTATGCTCCTGCGCTGCTTTGGGTTATGGAGCGTACCTGGAGCGCCGAAGCAAGTCCATTTCTAAACAATCGGAGGAAACAGGATGTTGAAAGATAAAATCGTCGTCATTGGCGGATATGGCCAGGTTGGGCAAATGATATGCAACGACCTCGCCTTCTTCTATCCCGGCAAAGTCTTCGCTGCAGGAAGAAGTCAAGGGCGGGCGGAAGCATTCAGCCGCGCCACGCAGGGCCGCGTGGAGCCGCTGCGCATCGATGCGGATGCAGGCGTAGACCCCGCGTTGTTGTCCGAGGTTAAGCTGGTCATCATGTGCTTGGACCAACAGAATTCGTCATTCGTTCAAGCCTGTATCGGGCAAGGCATCCATTATATAGACCTTTCGGCGGATTATCGATTGCTGTCTCAAGTGGAGCTGCTGCATCCCCTGGCCGTTACTCATGGGGCTACCGCCATCCTGAGCGTCGGTCTTGCACCGGGCATGTCGAATCTTCTATCGCTCCATGCCAAGCAGCAATTGGATGTTACAGAGGCTATCTATATATCGCTTATGCTGGGTCTCGGAGATTCCCACGGTAAAGCGGCCATTGAATGGACCGTTGATAATTTGCGCTCCAACTTTACGACGATGGAGCAAGGGAAAGTGATACAGCATACCAGCTTTGCCGACGGGCGCAAAACGGATTTCGGCAACGGACAGGGCAGCCGCACAGCATATCGATTTAATTTTGCCGATCAGCATATATTGCCGCGTACGCTTCAAGTGCCAAGCGTATCGACACGGCTTTGCTTTGACCACCCCTTCATCACCGGGTTATTATCCTGCCTCAAACGGCTGGGCAGCCTCAAGCTGCTGAATATACCCTGGATTCGGGATGCTGCTGTTAAAGCCTTTGCATCCATGCGGATCGGTAAGCCCATGTTCGCATTGAAAGTCGATGCGGTGGGCAAGAAGCAGGACCAGCCCGCGCTTGTGGAATGCTTCCTGCAAGGCGTTCACGAGGCCGAACTCACTGCAAAAGCGGCTGCAATCGTGGCTAGAAGGGTCTACACTTCCGATATGCCGCATGGCGTCTTTCATATCGAGCAGTTGTTCACCTATGATTCCTTCGTTGAAGAACTGCGGGAGATGGCGCATATATCATCACGGCTTCGCATCGGAACGTCGCCTGGCTCGGACCAGATGACAGAGACCTCAAGCTGAGAATAGCGAGCGAATATTTAGATGGTTAAGGGCTAACGCATTCTCCATAATTCAAATAACCGTCCCGATGGATTCCATCAGGACGGTTATTGCCGTTTTATTCTACGCCTTTATCCATAAAGCCCAGCGTTTGAAGTGTACGCATCAGGACCAGAGCAGCTTGCGCGCGGGTAACCGCCGCTTGTGCCGCGAATCGACCGCGGTGATCGCCCTGCACGATGTTCAGCTCCACCAGCTGGCTTATATCGTTCACGGCCCAAGCCGGAATTGACGCTTGATCCCGGAATGCAGCCGAATCTTCTTGCCCTCCGTCGTTACTAGGGACGGCGGCGGCCGCATTCATCGCACGATTCAGCATCACGGCCATCTCGGCGCGGGTCAAGGCGGCGTTCGGCGCGAACCTGCCCCCGCTGCCTTCGATGATGCCATGCTGGACGGCAGCGCCGATCTCTCCTGCATAAGCGTCACCTTCACGGACGTCGCGGAAGTCTCCGCCGCCCGTGATCGGGCTCAATCCCATTGCCCGTACGAGCAGCGCCGTAAACTCGGCCCGCGACATCTCCTTGCTTGGAGCGAACGAGGTCGCGCTGACGCCGTTTACCAGCAGGCGGGAAGCCATCGCTTCGATTTCCTTGCGGGCCCAGTGCCCGTTAAGATCTTCAAACGTTTTGCGGTATTCCAGCAATGTATAAATGCCGTTGCCCGCATGCTTGATTTCGACGGCAGGCTGTCCGTGCCAGGTCGTCTGCACGGCAGGGACGAACCGGAAGACACCCGCTGCCTCGTCATAGATCGCAACTGTGACTGAAGCCGGATTCGCGCCGGCCGGGAGCGGCAGGATTCGGCTTACCGGAAGCTTGCCGAAATCCTTGATCGGCTGCTCCTTGCCTTGCGGCCCCACTGCTGCGCCGATCCGAGCTCCGCCGTTTCCGGCCACCTTGGCCCCCATGGAAGCGGCCTTGCCGCTCATGGCAGATACCACCGCGCTGTCAACAGGCGTCACGGACAAGCTAACATTCCCCTCGCCCTTAAGCGCCTCAATCGGAAGGCGGATCGCACCAGACGCTGTTTCCAGCACCAGCTTCGCCTGCTTCGATTTCGCTGCCGCGCGGTTCACCCATGCTGCCGGAATAGACAGCTCCGCAGCACGGTTCGTTTCAGGAGCACGCACGACCAGCTCCTGCTGTTCCCCGGACAATGCGGCTACGGTCCTGTTCCAAGCCTCTTCTTTCAACGTGATCCGATCAACGGCACCGTCCGCCTTGATGATAAGATCGTTCCCCTCAAGGACACCGGAGGGCGCTGCTTCTCCGCCCGTTGCCGGCGGCGTTACAGACGGCGCAGTGCTGCTGCCTCCCGAGCCGCCGGAGCCGGATCCAGGGGCCGGGTCAGTCGTCCCGCCTCCGTTTCCGGGGTTTGCAGGTTTTTTCTGTTCGGTGATCCGCCCCTCCACTTTCGGTGACACCGTTCCGCCGAGCTTGCTCACATGCTCCATGAAAATTTCATAATCCGGATAACCCAAATCCTCGTTATACTTCCCTTCCGCAATCGCTTCGGCAAAGGATTTATAACCGTCTCCGCCGTTAGCTACAAAGCTGTTGGTCGCCATACGATAGCTCTCGGTCGGAACGAGCGGCTTGTAGCTGCCGTCCTTCATGATCATAATATCGTACACCCGGTCTCCAGCCGGAGCGGAAGGATCCCATTTAAACTTCATACCGGCAACTTGAGGGAATTTGCCTGGAAGATCCGCCAGCTTGGCCCCGCTGATTCCGTTCTCTAACCCGTCCTTCAGCTGCTGTCCGGTGAGGTCCAGGACAAACAAGGTGTTGCCGAACGGCATCACGGTCCGCAGCTCGCCCATCGTAATCTCGCCTTCGTCGATGGAGGCGCGAATCCCGCCGCCGTTCATCAGGGCGATGTCGGCGTTTTTAAGCTCTTTAGCTTTGGCGAGCATGCCGTCTGCGATCAGATTGCCCAGATTCGTCTCCTTCGAGCGGACATTCTGCCGCTCGCCGTCCAGCTTGACGGTTGCCGTGCCGATCACCTGCTTCATTAATTCGTCCAGCTCGGCTTTATAAGGAGCCAGCATCGCCTTCGCCTGCTCGTCCTCCTCCACGCTGGCGTCCACCGCCAGCAGCTTGCCGTCAACCTTGCCTTCCTCCGTCAAGACATTGCCGTGCTCATCAAATTCAAGGTCCACGCGGCCAAGATACTTGCCCCATTCATTCGCCTGCACGATGACGGTCGGCGTCTCATGCTGGCTGTCCGTCACAACTTCGGGGGCATCCAGCTTCGTATGGGTATGTCCGCCGACGATCAGGTCGATGCCTTCAACGGCTTCAGCCAGCTCCTTGTCCTTGGCATAGCCCAGGTGCGACAAGGCAATGATGATGTTCAGACCGTCCTTCTCCATCACTTCGACCGTCGATTTGGCCGAGGCTGCCGCTTCATTGAAGATCACGTCTTTGCCCGGGCTCGAGGTCTCGGCCGTATCCTCGGTCGTGAGACCGAATATGCCGATCTTGTGCCCGTCCACCAGCATCGTCACATAAGGGTACACCCCGCTGTTCGCCGTCGTTTTCGGCTGGGCGGCATCCATGACGGCCGGCGGCTTGAGAAGATGCGAGATCGCTGCGTCCCGGCTGAGATCGACGTTAGCGCTCACCAGCGGGAACTGTGCCTTGGATACGAACTCCGCGAGCGCTTTGGTCCCCTGATCAAATTCATGGTTGCCGAACGTCATGGCGTCATAGCCCATGTAATTCATGAAAGCCAGATCGGCCAAACCGAACCATTTGGTAAAGTACAGGTCGCCCGAGAATACGTCACCTGCATCCAGGAGCAGGCTGTTACCGCCTTCCTCACGCACCTGCTTCACCAGTGTTGCCCGTCTCGCCACATCGCCCAAATGGGCATGCGTATCATTGGTATGCATGACCGTCAGCTTCCAGCCTTCCTCATCGGCCGGACCGTCCGTTACGGTCACTTTAGCCTCCGCAGAGCCATAACCATCCTTACTCCGGACGGTAATCACGGCTTCCCCGGGAGTTAATGGAGTCACCGTTCCGCTCGCGTCCACGGTCGCAACCGCTTCATCCGACGAGCTCCACTCCAGCTCGGAGGAGCCGCCATTCGAAGCTTCTACCGCTGCCTTCAGACCCACGGCGGCTCCGCCCGCAGTCAGCTTGAGCGAGGCTTGGTCAAGCGTGATCTTGGTAACCTGAAGCTCGAGCAGCGCCACGGTTCCGCTGACCTCATTGGCTACGAGCAGCAGCGGCCGCCCGGTCAGGCTATCCGACGCCGGGATAAACTCCAAGCCCTCGGGCCCGGAGTCCGAGGTGATCCCTGCCTCGAAATCCCGCGTATTGAAGTAGTTCAGGAACTCGGGCACAGAAGGGTTCGTCACGTCATACGTCATCACGCCGCCGATGCGTTCCAAGCCGATGAAGGCCAGCGTTTTCGCTCCGACCTTGCCGACTGCTGCATATTCAGGCTCAGGACCTTTCTTCGAGCTTCGGCCGTCCATTTCGTTTTTGTCGTTGCTTACGTTAAAGTATTTCGGAAAGCGGTCTGCCGTAATTTTTTCAAAGTCGCTGCCGCTGTCATACACCTGGGACATGTCATCCGCGTTCCAAATGGAGAAGGAGCGCGCTCCGTACATATACAATCCATCGCTGCCCATATCGCTCGCAACTTCAACTTTATCGTAGGTCGTTCCTTTATCCGCCAGAAATTGGGCTGCCGGAGAGGAAGGATCAAGCTGAGCCTTCATATCCCCTACTTTGCTTTCATTGGTGCGCTCATCCCAGCCCGTCGCGTCGCCTTCATTAGCGGACACGATAAACTGCTGCCCGCCCACGCTGTAAGTCGCGATGCCGTCCGGCATGTACATGCCGTAGAACGGAACGTTCTCGAACCTGATTTGCCCGTCCTTCAGCAGATCCAGCGCATGTTCCGGCTTGCTGAAATCCTTGTAGCCCAGACCTTTGACCGAACGAATCGTCTTCGCTGCCAGGTCCACTACGGCAATCGCATTGTTCTCCTGAAGGGAAACATATGCGGTCGTTTCGTCCTCCGAGAGGGAAATATACTCCGGCTCGAGATCGCGGATGGCGTCCGCCTTGGTGCCGGCGCTTCGGATTTGACCGTCCGCCTCAACCGGGCCGCGGATATGAACCGCATCGTCAATGACCGACGGATCATCGAATTTTAGATGACTAACTTCATCGGAAACCGTATCTATGATCGTAATGCTGCCTTCGGGATCGGGAGCGGTCTCGGTGCGAGGCTCGCCTTCATCCGCCGTCAGGAGATAACGCCCATCGGAAGTGAATATGATCATATCCGGCTGAACGCCGGTCTCATAAGTTTCTAGCAGAGCACCCTCGTAATCGAGCACGAGCGCTTTGCCGGGCTTCGTGTGATCCAGCTCCTGAACAGCGATTGCGACCCGCTTGGTTTCGGCATTCACATCTACGCTCGTCAGATCGCCGAACTTGAAGCCGTCCGTCTCGGCAAGCGCCTGGACGTCGATTCCCTTTTCCTTCACGAGGCTGCCGTTAGTCTCCAGCGAAATGATCTCCAAGCTGGCCGGCTGCGTCGAGCCGTTGACCAAATAAAGCTTGCGGTTCTCCTTGTTGTACTTGACGATTTCCGCCACGCCGCCATCCTTATTGGAAGTGCCGACAGCATAATGGCCAATCATCTTCATGTCGAGCTTGTCCTCTGCCGAAACCGGTGCCTGGCGCAAGCCCAGTACCTGAAGCGTAAACTCCCGCCGTGCCGTGAACGGAACCGGGGAGCTGTCGGCAACCGTCACTTCCACGGAATGCGGGCCCTCTCCGCCAAGTGTAGGGATGCCTTCTATGATCCCGGTATCCGCATTCATGGACAAGCCGGCAGGCAAACCTGCGGCAGTATATGTATAAGGTGCTTGTCCGCCGTATACATCGACCGTGACCGAATATGGCTCGTTCACATAGGCTTCCGGATAATCTGTTTCCGTAATGCCAAAATCAGCGGCCATTGGAGCTGCGGCCTGCTGGGTTTGAACGTTGCGCGTTTGAGGCGCTTCGACTCCCGCGTCTGCGAAAACGGTGCCAGTGGAAAATAACGAGGCAATCGTGATTTCCGCCGCCATGAACAGCGATACCGCCTTCATTTTTCTATTCTTCAAATTCGGTTCCCCTCTTCCAATTCTATATTCAACTATAGAGTGTAAAGAGAGATTGTTAACGGCCGCTCAACGGAGATCACGGTTTATGTAAAGAAGGCATCATTTACTCGTTTTTTTCAGCCAAGATGCCCCAACCCTAACGTAACAATCAGAACCACCCGTCAAACGGGTGGTTTGCTCTTGGGGTATAACCCCTTGTTGCCAAACTGCGCCTAAAGACGCTAGCCTGACAATAAAAT
>NZ_JAGGKI010000007.1 GCF_017873605.1 Paenibacillus lactis | reverse complement strand
ATATGTCTTTCTTATTTCGCCCATGGAAAAAATCCCCTCCAAAGTAGACTTTAATGCGCTTTTTACACACTGTCTACTTAAAGGGGATAATATCAGAGCGTCCGGACACCATCGCATCCAAGCTCGTTTCGGGACGCGTTGTATGCCTGATGGACGGAAGCCCGACCGCTTTCAGCGCACCGTCCAGCTTCTTCGAATTCTTCTCCTCCTCCGATGATTATTATCAACGCTGGAGCATCGGAACGGCCACGCTGCTTCTCCGGTTTCAGGCACTTATCATAACGCTTGTATTGACGGCGCTCTATGTTTCGGTCACTTCGTTCCACTACGAAATGATCCCGGAGAATTTAATCCTCACCTTGACCGAGTCCAGAAGCAAAGTGCCGTTTCCGCCGATCTTCGAAGCTTTATTAATGGAAACGACAATTGAGTTATTAAGGGAAGCCGGGGCAAGACTGCCGACTAAGATCGGCCAGACCATCGGCATCGTAGGCGGTATCGTTATCGGACAGGCCGCCGTGCAAGCCGGTCTGACCAGCAACATTCTCATTATTGCAGTCGCTTCGTCCGCAATAGCTTCCTTCGTTATCCCCAATTACGTGATGAGCGCTTCCTTCCGGCTCCTACGGTTTCTGTTAATCATTTTAGCCGGATTATGGGGAAACCTGGGATTGGCGATTGGCATGGCTTGGATCGTAATTCATCTCAGCGGATTAACGAGCATCGGAACGTCCTATTTGTCGCCGGTTGCTCCCTTCGAGCCCTACGACTGGAGGGACGTCTTTTTGAGAGCGCCCTTTAGCATGCTTGGCAGACGCCCGTCACAGGCGAGATCCAAGAATAAGATCAAATTAAAAATGAGAAGGTGACGCATGTTGAGAGAAAAATTGTCACAGTTCCATACGATGATCCTGATCTATATGATTCAGACTGGGGTGTATGTATTCAGCATCGCTCAGAACGAAGCTCAATTTTTCGGGACCAACGGCTGGCTCAGCGTCATACCGATCTCCATCCTGGTCTGCCTGAACATCTATTTGATCTCCATCGTCTATCGGCTTGGTGAAGGCAGATCCATCTTTGATATTTTGGAACAAAGCATTCCGAAGTTTATTCTCGTTCCCTTCTACCTAGCGATCTCTTTAGTGTGGTCGCTTATCGGCTGCCTCGTTGCCAAACAGTACGTGCTGATTTTTCAGATGTTCGCATTTCCGACGACCAATCCGATGGTGTTTAAGTTCTTTATTGACGTTCTCGCTTTTTTGCTGTTAACGAAAGGGCTGTACAACATCTCGAAAGCATCTACGGTATTCTTTTGGTCCACGATATGGTTGAACCTGCTGATGCTGTATTATGTCGGGGAATTTAAGCTCGAACGGCTGACCCCCTATGTATTCCAAGATGGAGGAAATATGGTCGAGGGCTTCTTCCAAATCTACCTCGCTTATCTCGGCTATGAGCTGTGTATGCTCCTGTTTCCCTATGCCGACAAAAAGACCAAATTGATGAAAGCGGCCCTCTATGGCCATCTCATCCGCACTGCGTCCTATGTCATTATGAGCTTTGTTTCATTCGGGGTCATCGGGCATGAGCTGCTGAAGCAAATGCTGTTTCCTTTATTGGATCTGCTGGCTTATATCAAGCTTCCTTTCATTGAACGAATCGAGAACCTCTTCTACGGATTCTTTCTGTTCACGACGGTCATCACGCTGGTTATGTACTTCTGGGCCGCCGGGGAAAGCACACGCCGTGTTTTTCCGAGGATCAAAATCAACGTTCACTATTTCTGCATTACGCTCGTTGCGTTCATGCTCTCCTTTATCCCGAAGGTACTGGATACGATCCGAGATTGGATTATGATCCTCGGCTATATTCAGATGGGGTTCGCGTATGTCATGCCGTTGCTGTTAATCATTCTGCTGCTCATGCAGCGGCGTAAAAAGGCGGTGTAAGCCTTGAAGCTCAAAAAAAAGCTTTGCGTCATGCTTCTTCTGTTAATCATGCTACCTTTAAACGCCTGCGGCGATCAGCGAGTATTAGAGGACCTGGGGCTTATCCAAACGGTTAGCTATGATCTGCTGCCGAGCGGTCAGCTGGATATTTCCGTTTCGATCCCTCAAGCCGACCCCGAAACCACGTCGCAACGGGAAGTGTTGTCAGCTTCAGCCAACAGCAGCAAAGAAGCGAAAATGATGATGTCGAGAAAGACCGGCATGCTCCTCGTAAGCGGCCAGATCCGAAACGTTCTTTTTGGAGAGTCACTGGCCCGCAGCGGGCTCAAGGGTCATCTGGATGCGTTGATTCGGGATCCCTCCATTTCTTCCCAAATCAAGATTAGCGTCGTAGATGGCAATGCGGGCGAGCTGCTGCGGGACAACTATGCACAGCATCCAAGAACCGGAAGATATATCGATATGCTGCTTGAGAAGGAATCCCAGGGACAGACGATACCGAAGGTTACGCTCTTTAACTTCCAACGGGATTACTTTGATGAAGGCGTTGACCCGATCGCGCCGTTGATCCGTAGGCAGGACAGCAGCTATGTGACAACCAACGGCATCGCTCTATTCAGGGATGACAAGCACGTCGCGAGGATCGAGCCGAAGGATTCGTTGGTGTTTGCCTTTTTGAAAGGCAAGTTCAGGGAAGGTGAAATCAGCATCGACCTGACAGCTCCCGGGGAATCCAAGGAGATCGTCATGTTCAGCTCGATCACCAGCTCGAGAAAGATCAAAGTATCCCAAGGAACCGATGGAGCAAAGAAAATCAAAATCGAAGTGAATATAACCGGCTCCGTGCTAGAGTACCTTGGTGATCTGAGGCTTAGTGATGAGCGGGAACGGAAGCTGCTCGAGCATAGAGTCAGTCAATACATCCACAAACGGGCAGATGCGATCATCGGTCTTATGAAAGAGAACAAACTAGATAATCTGGGGATCGGCAGGTATGTCCGGAATCGAGTTGGCTTCAAGCAGTGGCAGAAGATGAAATGGCGGGAGGAAATTCCGAAGCTTCAGGTGGAAAGCTCCATCCATGTGAAGATCAAGGATTACGGCAAGTTTCGATAAACGGATGGCCCAGGACAGGGGTCTTGGTTCTTCAAATCAATCCAACCCTGAGCTGGCAGCTCAGGGTTGTCATCTATAATCGATATTCTTATACGTTCCCGTTCAATCCTTCATCTTATATTAAGCATAGCTTCGCAGCAGTGAATGAGAGCATGCGGTTTGAAGATCCCTCCAGCACCGGTTAACTTCGCTATCTTCCATTGCCGCTGTTAAACCAAGCAGAGGAAACAGCGTTTGACCGCAGGTTCTCGCGGTGTTGGCTGCGCCGATGCTGGCGGTGGTTACTGCAGCTTCGGTCTCAACCGATAGCTTTCCTTGCTGAAGCAGCTCGCGCCAAGAAGTCTCAACCGTTTCATAAAAGTTGACTTCACCGTCTCGAAGGAAGCCGGAATGCTCTTTCAGCTTGCCCATCACATAAGCTTCGCTTCCTTTCGCTTCAGCCAGAGCTTCAGCGGCAGCAAGGAAATGCTCGGCGATTCCGATCGCAACCGCGGCGAAGGAAACCTGCGCGAATGGCAGGAACGGATAACGGTAGATGGCCTCATGTTCATAACTCTTCATCTCATCGAACAGGAAAGTTCGGTTATCCGGGACGAAGACGTCCTCGGCGATCATCGTGTGGCTTGCCGTCGCACGAAGACCGAATGCGTTCCAATCCGGTAGGATGCGGATTTGCTCTGGCCGGAATGCAAAAGCACGTATCTCTTGAGCTTCTGCTCCTGATGGTAATTCACTTGCTTTGGCAGATTCATTCCCGGAGTCGATGACGGCATTGGCCGTGAAGGTGGTCGCATAGGTCGAGCCGCTGCAATACTTCCACCTTCCGCTGACCCGGTACCCGCCTTCAACCCGCCTCGCCGTTCCGGTCGGCATCCCGCTTCCCGCGATCACCGCATCACGCCTCGCGAATATCTCCTTGCTGACGTCTTGTTCCAGCAGCGCCGCGAAAAAACCGCCCCCTGCACCAATGGTTACCATCCAGCCCAGGTTGCCGTCGATCCGAGAACACGCCTGGAACAGGCGAGCTGCCTCCGGCAGCGCCGTCATTCTTCCCTCGAGCTCATCGGGTACGAAGAGATGGAACAGCCGCTCATCGTATATGAAATCCAGCACTTCCTTCGGGATACGCCTGAGCTTGTCCATCTCTAGGGAATACTGTCTTACTGAGTCAATCACTTGTTGAGTATAAAGCATGATGATTCCTCCGTTATTTCGATTCCTTAATCGTTTCCTGATCGTTGACTACAACTTGCTAATGATCTATTTCTCTTCACTTTCCATCATTGTCTGCATCACTTGCACTAGTTTCTCTATAAGCTCAACCCGATTCCTGTCATGCGGCTGCTGGGTAAGGATCAGTTGTTGAAGCAAGGCGGGCATCCCCTTGTCGGCATAATCGGCCGGCATATTCGGCAGACCGAGATCCAGATCCCTCCAATTGATCCCCTTAAGCTGCTCGATTATACTTCGCTCTCGAAGATTAATTTCGGCCAATTCGCCTAGCAGCGTTCTCAGCTTAACGATCCCGGCAAGACGATGATGGCTTTCCGATTGCTGATCGGGATTGCCGGAATCAACCAGCGATACGCTGTAATTGCGCATCGCATCAAGGCTGCCTTCATAGACCAAGGCACCCTCATTAATCAGGTGGCGTACCCGGTACTCGATAAACGAATCGCCGGTATCAATCTCTGCCGATCCGATCACTTCACCTACAACTCGCGCGGATTTCCTAAAATGCCCGAATCGGGCCTCCACGCGGTAAACGGCCTTCAATATCTCTTCATCATAATAAGACTCTGGGACCGTAATAAGCTCCCCGTTCTGGAGAATGCGAAGCGTGCCGTTTTCGCCCAGTAGACGAAACCAATCCTGACGATAACGTTCCTGATCTTCCACGGATAACCTCATAATTCCATCAGGCAGATCCAGGACCTTTTGAAGTTCGCAGGGCGTTATCTCGCCCGTATTTTTATATCGGATATCCGGGTTCCGTTGATGCAGTACTTCCGTCGCATTCACGTGGTAAAGCTCGGGATGACCGGGAAGATGTGAAAGCAATCGCCGGAGACCAAGCAATTCTTTCGCAGAATCCCCGGCCCAAATGAAGCATGGCACAGCGGTTAACTGCTCGGGCCAGACCTCCCATCGGATAGCAGCCTCAAGCTGGATCAGCTTCCACTCGTCCGCCGTTAATCCATTGTATCGCTCTTCATACCACCGAATCCGTTCCGCGAAGGATTCATAAAGGCGCTCAGCGTCCGGCAAAGGTCCTACCATCAAATTGCCGTCCAGGACGATGACAAGCTCGTCGGGCCGTGAACGAAGACTGATCCTTAACGAGCCGGCAGTGGACGTATCAAATGCTACATGAACACATGAGACTTTTCCTCTGAAGAGGGGCGACTCCCTAAGATAAGCTTCATTTCCGAGCTCCCATTCGTTGTCGAACGCCTTCCTAAAATACTGCATGCCTTGATGCCTTCCCTCGGCCAATAGCCGAGCAGCATCCGTATTCATCAGATCCTTCAGCTTCAGCAGCTTCTCGTCAAAATGATTGATTGCGGTACTTTCGCCCTTCCGGTATTCATCTCGAGTCATATGATCACGGGGCATTATGGAAGGGTCATATATTTTCTGACCCTTCCACCCGGAATAAGCAAAGGTTCGTGCAATGCCAATGGCGCCGAGAGCGTCCAGGCGATCAGCATCCTGAACGATTTTCCCCTCCAATGTGGTCATCCCGGCACCCGTTCCTCCGGCATAAGACATGTTAGCGATGATCGAGAGAATATGAGCCCTGTCATCCCGATCTACACCGGCCTGCGCCATCCATGCCTCCAACCTTCCGATGGCTGCCTCCTTCGAGTCGTTCAATTTCTCGTCCGCTACATCATGGAGAAGTGAAGCCAGTTCGCATAGAAAGGCATTCGCACCTTCAAATACCGCCAGCATCCGTGCAAGACGGCTCACTCGTTTGACATGCCACCAATCATGACCGCTTGCGTCGTTCTCATGCACCGATCGGGCAAATTCCTCGGCCTTACGAAGAATATGGATTTTTTCCGCTTCCATTTCAGGCATCTCCCTCATACTTTCTTATCCACAATGTGCTTGTTATCTTTGAGCTCCCGAATATCTTTACGAAGCAGCCTCATCTCGTGAAGCATTGCATCCATGCGTGTGATCATCTTGGAGGTATCGATGGCATAACGAACAGCAAGAACTAGAGCGATGACACCGACTAACAAGAATCCGATCCCGATGAACTCCATTACCTTCCCCCCCATCAATGAAGATGGATAATCCCACGGAGCAAGCATTGCAAAACGGCAAATACCAGCTCCGAATCCTGGATCTCGTTCTTCTGAATGCGGTGCAGACACTCCTGAACCGGAATCCGGATCACATCAATGTGCTCGTAATCTTCCGGCCGGGCTTCACCTCGAACCAGAATCTCTTCCGTATAGTAGACATGCGCTACCTCGTTGCACCGCCATGAAGCAGGATACATCCGTCCCAAGTAATGAAGACCTCCGCATTCGTATCCGGTCTCCTCAAGCAGCTCCCGTCTCGCAGCGGCTTCCAGGTTCTCTCCTTGAAGAACCCCGCCGCCTGGCAGCTGGATGACCAGATCATTCACCGGTTTCCGCTGCTGTTTAATCAGCAGGAACTCATCCTCCTGCTTGGCCAGCACGACGACCGATTCAGGGTGATCCTTCGTGAAATATACTTTCCCGTGACCGTCCACATAGACGGAAACGCCGTTTTGACTTGCCACGAGATCCTTCGACTTTGACATCGTCTCTCTCCTCACCTACCACTCAACGTTTACCTCTCTATCCCGCTTCACTGCTCATTAATTTGCCCCGCTGCACACTTCACCGCTCATCGCTTCGCACTTCCGTATTGGACCTATCGAGTTCATCTCTCAAAATCGAGAAGAGATACGAATCGTGAAACCGTCCCTTGAACCACAGATGCTGGCGCAAATGGCCCTCCTTCGTCATGCCGATGCGGCGAAGAACGCCTGCCGAGCCTGCGTTTCCTGGCCGACAGGTAGCATAGATCCGATGAACACCGAGCGTCTCGAAGCCGAAACGGCATATCGCTTCGGCCGCTTCCGAAGCATAACCCTGCCGCCAATGATCCCGGTTTAAGCAATATCCCATCTCGGCATTGGTGTCCATGCGATAAATGCCGCATCCTCCGATAAGAGCCCCTCCATCCTTCAATGTGATCGCCAGCTCGTAGTTGTTCCTCGGTGTCTGTTCGCTGTATTGAATAACCATGTGGAGGTATTGCAGCGTGTCTTCTTCTGCATTTGGCCCCCACATCGTGTGCTCGGTGACCGCGGGATCGGATGCATAGCGATGCACATCCTCGCATATCCGCCATCGTAAACTCCCGAATGATCAATCGTTTCGTCTCAAGCTGCATGTCATCCCCCTTGCCCCGATTACCGGATCTATCTTTCACCTTATGTATAGACATTTACGTTACAGCCATTGTACCATGTTCATATTCCCTTCACCCTGCCCCCATTTAAAAAAGAAGCCTGCACCATATCAGGCGCAGACGCTTCTTGAAATCGCATTGTGCGAAGGTTTTTCCCTCAAGTCAAAGGAATCATTGCGGCCAAATCCAACGGACGGGTACCACTTCGCGCCTCGGCTCAAAAGTCCCGCTTAGCTGTTCCGACAGCAATTCGACGGCGATACGGCATACGTCATCCAATTGTTGATGGACATAAGGAACGCCTTCGAGATCCGGATCATCAAAGGCAGCCAGCTGGGGTGAACTCCCCGTTCCCAGCCCATTTTCCCGAATCGCGTTTGAGGCATAGCGTGCCAGTTCCGCGTTAACCGCAAAGACCGCCGTGACATCGCGCCGAGCACGCAGAAAACGCTCGATTTCCCGTTGGCCGCGCCCTTCTCCGATCGTACCCAGGTCCAGCATGCACCACAGCGTCTTGTCTATGGGCAAGCCCTGCTCCATGAAGGCAGCCTCAAATCCTTTGGCTCTTTCGTCAGTAACCGAATTCGTAATTTCAGGAGACAGGTAGGCGATGCGCGTGTGTCCTGCCGCAAGCAATCCGGATACGGCTTCGCGGACGCCGCCATAATTGTCGGAGCTCACGCTGTAGGTCTTGATCTCTTTCAGGAAGCGGTCGACAAGCACCAATGGAACCTGGTCAAGGGACAAGCGTAAAATTGCGGTATTGTAGCTTTCCTGCTCCACGGGAAAAATAATAAATCCGTCAACTCCCCGTTCCCTGAACTGCTCAATCGTTCGGGACTCTTCCTCCGGCGACTCGCGCGTAATGCGGAACAACAGGTCATAGCCTCTGCCGGCACAGTATCGCTCCAGCCCGTCGAGCAGCTGCTGGTCGATCTTGGTTTTCATCGTCGGCAAAATAATCGCGATCGTCCGTTTCGTAACCGGCGGATGCTCCCGTACTTCCGGAGAACCATCCTCCCGCACGAAGGTTCCTTTTCCCCGAAATCGTACGATCAAACCTTCCTCCACCAATCCGTTAAGTGCGTTTTTGGATGTGATTTGGCTTACGCCGTATTGCTGAGCAAGCTCCTTCTCCGAGGGCACCAGAGCGCCTGCCTGAAGCTCACCGCTTCGAATGCGGCGGCGGATGTCGTTTTGAATTTGTTTATATAGCGGATGCTCCATATCATACCTCGCTTTTTACATCGAACCCGACTGAAAATAATATATATTTAGTATATCTTAATTTATATCAACTGCGATACAATCCAATTTAGAGAGCGCTTTCTAAATTGGATTGGGAGGTTTGTCTATGAGTCGGATCCAAAGTTTATGGAAGAAATCGCTTGCCTTCATCATGATCTTCGCGCTTGCTTTAACGGCACTCCCGTTGTCGCCGGTCCATGCAGCTTCTACCGGCATGGCATGGGCTTCGCAGCAGATCGCCATCTATACCCCGCCTTCTGGAGGCGTATGGTATCCAAGGCTCCTCAAGCTGTCGCCAAGCGAATGGCTTGTATCCTTCGACACGAACGCCGGTGGAGGCAACACGCGAATCGTGGTCTCCAGGACACAGGACGGCGGCAAAACATGGAGTGCTCCGATCACAGCTGTATCAAGCACCGCCGGCAATGTGGGAAACGGTCAAATGCTGAGGCTGCCGAGCGGAGAAATATGGCTGGCTTACCGGCTCGTCGTGCAGAACGGCTCGACCTATGAGATCCAGCTAAACGTCCGGCGGAGCGTTGACGGCGGACATACATGGAGCGATTTGCCAGGCGGACTGATCGGCAGTTCAACCGCCTCCGGCTTTAAAGGTTTATGGGAGCCGCATTTGGAGATGATCAACGATACGATTGCGGTGCTCTATGCGGACGATAGCCCGACGGCCGTCGGAACGACCGGTTTGCAAAATCTGTACATGAAGACATGGAACGGCAGCAGCTGGGGCAATCGCATCACCGTCAGCGACGGAGTTGCAGCTGGCTCCCGCGACGGCATGCCGGTCATCACGCGGATGAACGACGGCCGGTATATAACCGTGTTCGAAGCCTCAGACGTAGCCGGCCACCCTTTTGTCATCAAATACAAGATTTCACCGGACGGCTTCAATTGGTCGGTTCCCCGCCAGACGTTGTACGTGCCAATCGGCAGCGGCAAAAAGGCGGGTGCCCCGTTCGTCGTAAAGCTCGCTGACGGTCGCCTCATGGCGGCATTCCAGACCGATGAGAGCAGCGCCAATACGGGAGATCCCTACACCTCGATGCATACGATGATCAGCTCCGATAACGGCGCGACATGGCAGCATAAAACCAACGTTTTTCCAGTGTCCGATACGAAGTCTTCCAATTGGAACGCCCTCATGACCATTGATTCCACTCGCGTCGCAGCCGTCACCAGTGCAACCTATCCGGCTAACGGCATCTATCTGCGCTTTGGGCATTCCGTGACGCCAGCGCAAACGAATCTCGTCAACAATCCCGGGTTTGAAACGGCGAATGTAACCGGCTGGACCACGTACGGCGATGATTATCCGAACCGGATCCATATCCACGGCGTCAATGACGGTGTCGGGCTTCCCGCAGCAGAAGGCTCTTACTTCGTTGGACTTGCGGGGACAACCGGGCCCTCGACTGCATATATCGGTCAGACGATTACCGGCCTTGATAACGGCACCTATACGATGCGTGCCCACATGCGAAGCAGCGGTGGCCAGAACAGCTGCGTAATGGAAGTGAAGGATTATGGCGGCAGCATGCTTCAAACCGGATGCCCTATCACAACATCATGGACGCCGGTGTCGATTTCGAACATTCAAGTGACAAACGGCAAGGCAACGATCGGTTTCTACGTATCGAACTCCTCCTCATCCCAATGGGCGGATCTGGATCGGGTTGAGTTCATCCGGGAACAAATCACGATAGCCTCGGGTCAAACCTATCGTCTCATGAACCCGAACAGCGAGAAAATGCTCGAGGTTGACGGATGGAGAACCGAGAACGGCTCGAATGTGATCA
Organism: Paenibacillus lactis; assembly: GCF_017873605.1. Taxonomy (GTDB): domain Bacteria; phylum Bacillota; class Bacilli; order Paenibacillales; family Paenibacillaceae; genus Paenibacillus_AQ; species Paenibacillus_AQ lactis. Next base: position 282,971 of record NZ_JAGGKI010000007.1, on the reverse strand, counting down.
TATGGGACGATCACGGCGGGGCGAACCAGCAATGGCGAATCACGGAGACTTCCGGGGGGAATTACAGCCTGATCAACGTCCATAGCGGCAAAGCCCTTGAAGTTGACGCATGGGGAACGGATAACGGCTCCAATGTGACCATATGGGACAATCACGGCGGCGCGAACCAGCTGTGGCGGATCGTCGACGCAGGAGGCGGTTCCTATAAACTGATTAACGTTCACAGCGGGAAAGCATTGGACGTAAGCGGCAGCGGCACGGCCAACGGGACGAACGTGCAAATCTGGCAGGACCTGAATAATGCCGCACAGCAATGGAAGCTGGTTCAGTTGAATTTATAATGGGGCTGCAGGAGCTGTTCACGAGCGGGGGCGTCTATCCGATTCTCGACTCCGCTTTGTTCGTTTATCAGGCGTAAGGATAACTTAATATTGGAATAGACGAAGAAGGCCAGGCAGTCCAGAGCGGACTGACCGGCCTTCTTATCATGCTTCTATGAACCCTTATGAGCGTTCATCGAGGATATTGTTGACGCAACAGGAAGCAGCAAAGGAAATATTTATTATCATGAGCCTCAAGGATCCTCGTTGATTTGGCAGCTGACTCGTCAAATGACACACGCATGCAATGACCTGACTTGCGCAGCATCATTTCGGATCAAAATTGTCCTCCGGTATATCCAGCCTTTCAACGCGTTCTTTTACGGTCACTTCCACCAAAAAAACTTAAGCCATATTGATCTCTTTAATTGTGGACAACGGGATTTTCGGTTTGCGGTCCTCCGTCAACAAGCCGTTGATCTCCTGCTGCACATCGGTTAGCTGCGTGTAGCAATACCCGCATATATAATCCACGCTCTTGATCGCCTGAACCAAGCCCTCAAACCGCTTCATGAAATCCTCTTCCGTAGCTACCTGCCGGCCATACCCCCACCCTTTATCCGATTCGAAGGCGATGCCGCCAAATTCGCTGATGATGATCGGCTGGCCGCGATATTCATACCCTTCGGCAAATGCGTATTTCCAGTGGTTGCAGGTCATGTCCTTGTTGACGATGGCATCCTTGTTGCCTCGGTACCGCCGCAAAAAGCCGCTGCCGGTTTCGACGTAATCATGCAGCGTTAAGATATCGGATACGGTGTGCTCCCACCCGTCGTTCGTGATGACAGGACGGAAAGGATCAACCGCTTTGGTAAGGTGATAGATGCCTTCGGTAAATTTCTGCTGCAGGACGTCACGGAGAATGGACGGAATGCCCCAAGACTCATTGAACGGCACCCAGGTAATGATGGACGGGTGATTGTACTGCTGATCGACGATTTCCAGCCATTGCTTCGTGAACGCTTCGACCGCTCGTTCATTGAACTCGAAGGTAGCCGCCATTTCGGACCAGACCAGCAGCCCTTTGACGTCGCACCAATATAAAAAGCGGGCATCCTCGATTTTCATATGCTTGCGTACGCCGTTGTAGCCCATCTCCAGCATGAGGTCGATGTCGGCAATGATTGCCTCCTCGCTTGGCGGCGTTAAATGGCTGTCCGTCCAGTAGCCCTGATCCAGAATCAACCGTTGATATATCGGCGCATTGTTCAGCAGTATTTGACCGTTCTCGATCGAAACCTTTCTCATTCCGAAATAGGAAAAAACCCGATCGACCACCCGGTCTCCCGCATACAGGACAAATTCCACATCGAACAAATTCGGATGCTGCGGCGACCAGAGGCATTTCTTCCACGGTCCGTTCGCCTCGTGCACCAAATCAACTTCCACCGATAGATTCGGTCGATCCGCAAGCAAGGAGACTCGTTTAACCGGTTTGCCTTTCAGCGTCACGATCGCCTCCAACCGTAAATCCAAGGTCGCGTCGATTCCGCTTAACCGGTAATCGAAGCGAACGGTTGACCGGTCGATATCCGGAGTGATTTTGACCGTGTCCAGCCGCTGCTGCTCCACGAATTCCATCCATACAGTCTGCCAAATGCCCGTCGTCTGAACATAGAAGCACTCGAAGCTGTCCTTGGTCCAGCGCTGTTTGCCGCGCGGTATGGTGCAATCATTGCTGTCTTCTGCCTTTACCGTGATTTGGTTGTCCGCTCCGAAGACCAAATACGGGGTAATGTCAAAGCTAAAAGCCGCGTATCCTCCTTGGTGGTTGCCGGCCAAGTTCCCATTGATCCATACCTTAGCGCTATAGTCCACCGCCTGAAAGTGAAGGATGGCTCGTTTACCTGACGCTTCCTTCGGGATATGCACCTTTTTTCCATACCACACATGCGGATGAAACTCCTCGATCCCGATCCCGCTTGCCTTCGTTTCGTATGTAAATGGGACGGTAATCGCATGCGTACCCGCTAGGGATTTAGGCCACCCCTCTTCTTCGCCCACATTGTCGTCATCAAAACGAAAATCCCAAAGACCGTTCAGATTCAGCCAATGTTCCCGGACGAATTGAGGCCTGGGATAATCCTTCCGATAAGCTCTGGTTGTCATTTCCTCTCCTCCTATTTCCTGTTCGCAATGATGGTTCGGATGGGCTTTTCGCCCTTGTTTCGTAAACCAACCTACCCCGTTTCTGGCGCGGCATTCATCTCCAGTGCGTATACCGATGCCGGACGCAGCGGATAACCGTTTTGCAACGCCTCGAATGGAACAGTTCTTACCGTCGATTTAATGCATTCCGGCTCAAATACAGAGTTGATCGCTTCCACGGAGTCGCCTGTAATTTCGTGAAGCAGTATCTCTGAGGACGATTCATATCCGGGAAGATTCAGTTCAACCTGGACTTCCTGCAGGCTGCGGTTCACGATAAAGACCGTCATGGTGCTCCCGTCTTCATTCGTGCAGGCGACGACATCAAGATCCGGCATCGCATCAAGATCGATCGGAGCCGGCTTGTTTGACCGAACCGAGAAGCTGCCGCACTCCACGTCGGCAGGAAGCAGCCTATGGATGTCCCGGTTCGCATACAGCTTCATCACTTCGTAGGTCGGAGTTCCGTATACAGTCAACGGATGGCCGCTCCAACCTGGTAATTTGCCGCGGTATTGGTCCGCATAATAATCCCCTACTCGGATGCAGCCACCGAGCCATCCATTAACAAGATCGGAGAAGCTGCCGATATGCACCATGTCGCTTGCTCGCAGCATTTCATTAAGATTGCCGGCGTTGGCGACCGCGGCCCCCAGCGTATGCTCATCCGGCAAGCCTTTACGCACGGTGTTCGGATAGTACATCGTATTGTATTCGGTGATAGCCAGCTTGATATGACGATGATTCTCGGTAGCCTGAATCTGTTCTACTGTGCGGCGAATGTCATCCCGGGTCCATTCCGGGAAGACGGCAATCGCTTTGTAGCGTTCTTCTGCAGGCGTATCCCGGTTCATCCCGAACCGGTTAAGGCCGTGATACAGATGCAGCGTCAGATAATCAATATGTGCGCCGGCAATATCCAGCACGGCCCGGTTCCAGTCTTGGTCGGTATGCCCGCAGGCCAATATCACGACCGACGGGTCCGCCGCCTTCATCGCTTCGGCAAAGGAGACACACCGCTCGGCAAAACGGTCCGCAGAACAGGTGCCTACCTGCCACCCTCCCCAAACCTCATTGCCGATCTCCCAATACCGGACATTGTAAGGCGCCGGGTAACCGTTAGCGGCACGCACCGCCCCCATTGGGGTTTCGGCGCTTCCGTTGCAATACTCCACCCAACGAGCGGCTTCCTCCGGGGTTCCGGAACCATCGTTAACGCAGATGAGCGGCTCTACCCCAAGCTCCCTGCAGAACCGGATAAACTCGTCCGTGCCGAAATATTTGCTCGTCCAGCCGCCCCAGGCTTCATTGAACATGACCGGTCGTTCCAATACAGATCCCACTCCATGTTCAAAATGGTAGGCGCTGATGTAATTGCCGGCCAGCCGCATCATGCCCGCGTTCAGCTCTCGTGTCATGTCCATCACTTCGCCCTTCACGCCGCCGATATTGTCTGCGGGCAGCAAGGAAACGTGGTCGAGCCAAAGCATGCCCGTGGATACATGATCAGTCCATCTCGGGTGCTCCATCGGTACGTATACCCGGATTTCAGCATGCTCGCACGTGCGGGACACCGGCAGCGCTGCCTCGTACTCCTTCCAGTTATGACTGCCCAGCTCAATCCTTGCACGGCCGAGTAACTCCTCCGTACGCCGGTCCGCCGCCTCGACGATCAAGTATTGCAGCTCGATGGACGCCCGTGCCACCACCCGGACGCTGTACGCCATCGGGCCTTTGAGTGCAGCTTCTTGCGCAATTCCGGCAAATGCCTCATCATCGCTCTGGACGCGGATTCGCTGCGCCCGTCCCGAATGCTTCGGAGCCGGTGCTTCCAGCGCATACGAAGTGTTCCGTCCATTCGTAAATGGCCTCCAGCTTCCGGATACGGCTGTCTTGCCTTCGGCTTCGCTCTCAAAATCCATGTCCTTCAGAGGATAGGCCAGCATCGCCTCCATGTGATCGCGAATATCCTCGACAAAATGACCGAACAGATAAGGGTTTATCGTATGCCCGCCGGGCCGCCCAACGTCAATTGTTATCTTCGCTTTGCGTTTCAAATGAATCCCTCCTAGTCGTTTAACCTTTGATAGAGCCGATCATGACTCCTTTGACAAAATGTCGCTGCACAAACGGATACATGATGAGCACCGGCAGGCTGGACACAATAATGACCGCGTACTTGATACTTTCAGCCAGAAGCACTTTATCTTCCAGACCTACGCTGCCGTCCACGGCATCCGATTGGCTGATCAGCAATATTTCGCGCAGCACCAGCTGCAGCGGATACATTTCTTCGCGGCGGATATAGATAAGCGCATTAAAGAAGGAATTCCAGTGGCCCACCGCATAGAACAGCACCATGACCGCCAAGATCGGCTTCGACAGCGGCAGAATGATGCTGATGAGCAGCCTCCAATTGGAGCAGCCATCAATATGGGCAGCCTCTTGAAGCTCCCAAGGAATGCTGGATTGGAAATACGTTCGCATGACGATCAGGTTGTACGTAGAGACCGCCCCAGGGATGATCAGCGCCCACATTGTGTCGACCATCCCGAGGTCTTTGACGAGCAGATAGGTCGGAATCAATCCTCCGCTGAAGAACATCGTGAGCGTGACGATCAGCATCAGCCCTTTGCGCAAAGGCAGATCCGGCCTTGATAGCGGATAAGCCGCGAGCAGCGTCATCAAGATATTGATCGTCGTTCCGACTGCCGTATACAGAATTGAATTGCCGTATCCGGTCCAGATTTTATCGTTTTGCAGAATATTAATGTAAGCATCCAGCGTCACGCCCTTCGGCAGCAGCCACACCTCTCCGCCCAGCACCTTTGCCGGATCGCTGAATGAGGCGCTGACCACAAACAGCAGCGGATACAGCACGATCAGCATGATCACCGCGGCGACCGAATAGATCACGATGTCAAAGCAACGTTCATCCTTCGCGGTATGGCGCGTTTTATTAACCGGGGTTCGTTGGGACATGGAGCCCTCCTCCTTTACCATAGACTCGTCTCCGACGTTTTCCTCGCGAAGCGGTTCACTAGAAGCAGCAGCGTAAGGTTAATCACCGAGTTAAACAGCCCGATCGCCGCGGTGTAGCTGTATTCGCCCTTAAGAATCCCGGTCGTGTACACGAACGTGGAAATCACGTCGCTTGCCTCTAGATTCAGGTTGTTTTGCATCAGCAATATTTTCTCGAACCCGATATTCATGAATTGTCCGACATCGAGAATCAGCAAAATGACGATGACGGGCACGATTCCCGGCAGAGAGACATGCCAAATGCGCCGCATCCTGGAGGCTCCATCGATCTTGGCCGCTTCGTACAGCTGCGGATTGATTCCGCTGAGCGCCGCGATGTAGATAATCGACTGCCACCCCATGTTCTGCCAAATGTTCGAGCCGATGAAGATCGTCTTAAACCAGCTGGCCGATTCCATGAACCGAACCGGATCTCCGCCAAATGTCTGGATCAGCATGTTTAAAGGACCGTTAACCGACAGCATCACCGTCAAGATGCCCACGATGACAACCACGGAAATAAAGTGCGGAATATAGGTGATGTTTTGCAGCCATTTACTGTAGGCTTTGCTGCGAATCTCATTCACGAGCAGTGCCAGCATGATCGGAATAGGGAACGCGAGCAGCAGTGAGATCAAATTGATGGTTAGCGTATTGCGCAGCAGTCTCCAGAAATAATACGAATCGAAAAATCGCGTAAAATGCTCGAAGCCGACCCATTCGCTGCCGAATATCCCTTTGGCCGGGTTGAAATTTTTAAAAGCGATTTGAAGTCCGTACAAGGGACCATAGTGGAAAATCAGATACCAAGCAATCGGCAGCAGCAGCATCAGATACAGGTCATATCGTTTGGCCATCTGAACCAAGAGGCGGCTGCCGCGATTCGGACGGCTGGGGGGCAGGTTGGCCCCCGGAGGGGCCTCCATGTTGTTCATAATATCTACTCCTTAACCAGCGGCAATCAGCCTTATTTTTTCATCTTGTCGTAAGCATCCTGATACAACTGCTGCAGCTGATCCATCTTCATCTTCTTTAAGGTCGACTGGAATTCTTCCCATTTATCGAAGCTGAGGGCGCCGGCAATGAATTTCGTGCTCTGCTCCTCGTAATACTTGTCAATGTCGTTGCGTAGGATATTGACCTCTTGCGCGGTTTTCTCATCAAACATCGGTGCCGCGTAACGTATCTCCGGCATGAACGGATCCAGCTTCTTCTGCGCATCCTGCACCTGCGGCGGATTAATATAGGAGGAGACCTGCTCGCTGATCAGATGAGGCGCTCCGCCGCCGGCATACGGGGTAATTTTCGGCTGCGTTTCGGAAGTCGAGTATTCTTCCTTGTAGTACGGGATGCCGTCTTTCAGCTCGTAGTGCTCGCCTTCTCTACCGAACCGCAGGAGCGTGGAGCCTTCATCGCTGTAGAAATAATCGATCCAGCGAATCGATGCTTCGGGATGCTTATTCTCGGACGTGATGGCATAAGCTCCTGGATCTCTCGGCACCGGCGACGCCTGGCTTTGCATCCGGTCTCCGTGCGGTCCAGCCGGAGGCGCCATCCCTTCGTATTGATCCGCGATCGGCAGGAAGTTGTTATTCGTTTGGTCGAAGAATACTCCCGTTTTGCCTGACCCTTGCTTCGCCAAATACTGCGCTTCCGTATGAGAGAACACCTCGGGATCAAGCAGCTTCTCTTTGTACAGCTTGTTCAAGTACATCAGCATTTCTTTGTTGCGTTCGCTGCCCATCCAAATTTCAACCTTGTCGTCGACGATGTTAATGTTGTAGCCAAACTGCTGATCCAGACCGAATGAGCCGCTCATCATCGTCACGATATGTAGTCCTACACGGGCGGTCATCGGAATCTCGTCCTTCTGGCCGTTTCCGTTCGGATCCTGATCGCGGAAAGCGACCAAGACGTCGTACAGCTCATCCGTCGTCTCGGGCACCTGCAGCTTCAGCTTCTCCAGCCAAGCCCGGTTGATCCATTTCTTGTCCGTCCGTGCCGATCCGAGCGTCACAATTCCCGGAATCGCATAAATATGACCTTCCGGCGTCGTAATTGCCGCGCGGATTTCTGGATATTCCTCCATCAGCCTGGTGAGGTTGGGGGCGTAATCCCGGATCAAGTCTTCCAGCGGAATCAGCTGGCCGCCTGCCCCGTAACGAACCGCTTCGAGCGGTGTAAGACCGGAGCGGTATAACACATCCGGAAGCTCATTCGAGGCGAACAGCAGGTTCTTCTTTTCCTGGAAGCCATCGGTCGGTGCTTCGATAAACTCAACCTGAACATTGCTCATTTTCTCGTAATCCTGAAATACCGGCATGTCTTTGAACGGCCCGTTCACGGGTGCGATCCGGGTGAACATCTTCAGCTTGATCGGTTCCTGCACGATCGGGAATCCTTCCTTGCTCACCGCGTTTGACGCTGCTCCCTCTGGGGCGGTATCCTTCTTCCCGCCGGTCCCGGAGCTGCAGCCCCCAAGGATCAGGCCTGATATAATCATCAAGCTGATTGCAGACCTGCCCCATTGTTTTCGCTTCATACAATGACCTCCTCTTTCTCGATGAATATCACTACTTGTAAGCGTTTGCGTTGATGTGGATTTATTATAGTCGATCCCATCAGAGGGCAAATTCCACAAATATGACCTCATACTCCACTTATTTTACGGAGTTGCCTGGCCTGACCCTTTGCACATAGGCTTGGGGCGTCATGCCTGTCCTTTCCTTGAATACTTTAAAGAAATAATTGTAGGTGCTGAAGCCGACCTGGACGCTGACTTGCTTAACCGAATAGCGCCGGCTTTCCAGCAGCTTACGGCTTGCATCGATTCGCACCCGGTTCAAGTATTCCGAAAATGTCATGCCTGTCTCCTCTTTGAAAATCCGGCTCAGATATGATGGATTCAATCCGATCGCCCCTGCCGCAAGCTCGAGCGTAATGTAGCTATGATACTTCTCCAGGATCAACAAAATCGCCTGGGAAACATGCCGCGAATGATGGCCGGCGGCACGCTGAAGCTTCAAACGGTTCAACAGCTCGGCATAATAAGAAAGAAGCCATTGCTCCAATTCATCCACGCTCCCGATTTGTCCCACATCGTCGCGCGGTGGAAGGACGCCGTTCTCTTCGCCTTCATCAGCTAAGGGAAGCCATTTTCGAATCGCCTTCTCTGAGGCGGACAACAGCTCGCGTACGATCAGCTGGACCGACGGCGAATGGATCGGCTGCTTGCGAAGTCCGTCAAACACGGAAGCAATCACTTCCTTTACGCCTTCTCCGTCCAAATTTTCCACGGTGAGAAGAAGCTGCTTCTGCTCCTCGATGGTCAAGGATACACGTTCGCTGTGCAGCCCCGCCGGCTGCAGGGCCGGAGCAGCATCCAAGGCCCGCTCAGCCGTCCGGTAGCTGGCTTCGAGCCGGGAGAGGCTGGAGCATATGTGTCCGACGGCATACGTGCATTTCAAATTCATAAACAGCTCCAGCGAGTGACGGAGATGGCTCATCAATCTTTCGGCTTCACTTGCGGCAGCCTGCTCGCTGCGCTCCTGGAATGCGAACACGACGGCGATGCGTCCGTTCTCCACATAAGCTGCCGTCCGCTGCGACATGTCGCCGCCCAGGCTTTGCTGCATCAGATCTACCGCCTGCTTCATCAGCCGGTTCGTCTCCACATCGCTTCGCGACTCTGTGAGCAGCAGGAAGGAAGAAATTTGCATTGCCGCAGCTGCAAAACATACTGCCCCCGCATACAAGCCGTTCTGTCTGGAATAGGTCTCCAATTCGATCGCCGACTCGGTCTTTCCCCGCAGCGCTTGAACGATGAGCTCACGCATATCCGAAGGACCGGCGGGTAACAGACGATGTTCCGCTTCACGCTCTTCCATCTCCTGTACGGCTTTCTTCAGAACGCCCATGAGCTGAGCTGCGTCCAAACGATGCTTGAGTAAATAATCGACTGCCCCGTTCTTTAAGCATTCGCGAACATAGTCGTAGTCGTCGTAGCTGCTCAGCATAATGGTTTTGGCGAAGGGATACCGTTCCCGGATCGTCCGGTTGAGTTCCACACCGTTTATGCCCGGCATACTTACATCCAAAATGACGATATGCGGCCGATTCCATTCAATCATACGGAGCGCCGTTTCTCCCTCATAGGCCTCGCCGCACAGCTCGAAACCGTGAATGCCCCAATCCGATATCGTTCTAAGATGGTGGTGCACCAAAGGTTCATCGTCAACCAACAGCACTTGATACATCGCTTATTCCCCTTTATATCAATCTATTTACCGCTCCCCATTCCGGGGAAGCTGAGCTCGACTTTCGTGTACAATCCCTCTTCACTATAGAGCTTGATCCCATAGGGCTTGCCGAACAGCCTATGGATCCGCTCATGCACATTACGCACCCCCATGCCGCTGAAGCGCGAGTAAGTCCCTTCGCTGCTCTCCTCCAGCCGCACCATGCTTTCATTGCTCATGCCTTTGCCATTATCGATCACTTCGATCTTCAGGTCTCCATCCTCGCCGAAGACTCGGATCAGCACGAATCCCCCGTGGCCTGATGGACCGAAGCCATGCATCAGCGCATTTTCGACAATGGGCTGTAATGTCAGCTTGGGTACTCGGCATTCCAGCAGATCTTCATTTTCTACCTGAATCTGCACCGGAATCGGTTCAATAAACTTGTATTTGACGATTGCGACATAACTGTTGACGTAATCCAATTCCTCTCTTAATGTAAGAAGCTCTCCTGAATTACCAAGCACGCCGCGCATCAGTTCAATCAGTGCTCCCGACACCTCTTCGATGTTGGGCACCCCGTTCAGCTTGGCCAAATATTTGATCGTATTCAGAGAATTGTAGAGAAAATGCGGGCGGATTTGTGCCTGGAGTGCGGTGAGCTCCGCCTCCCGTTTGGCTTGCTCGCTCGTCCGGATTCCTTCCATCAAGCGTTTCAATTCATCCACCATACCGATAAACACGTGATATAAATCGCCGATTTCGTCCTTCGACTCGATCTCCGTTCTCGGAAAGTCGAGATTCCCGTCCTTGACCCGCATCATCATCGTTTTCAAACGGCGGATGTGCAGAGTGGTGCGGGACGACATCTGAAGCGATCCGAACAGCACGGCGATGAAAACCACGACCGATACCTCTACCATGAGATTGCGTATTCTTATGGATTCGCTCAGCAGCGAATCGAGCGGAATCAACGCCCGGGTCGTCCACCCCGTATACTCCGATTTCCGGCTGACGACGATATAAGGCTTTCCGTCAATGACTTGTTCCGCGGTTTCTTCGATACTGGACAGCTCAGCTGCATCATAAATCGCTTTTTCCATACCGGGGGTTACGCTTGCCGGAGCCGAATCGGACTTGTAAACAAGCTGCTTCTGCCCGTCGAGCACATACAGCATGCTATCGGCGGTCGGCTTGACTCCGTATGTTTTACGAATGAAATCATAATGCAGGTCCACCATGACCACGCCGATCGTTTCCCGATCGTAGCGGAGGACGCGGCCAACAGAGATTGCCTCCGTTGTGCCCAAATGCTTGAAATATGCGTGGCGCTCCCCATTGCGCAGCATGAAATCCATCGTGCTTGTTTCCAGGAACGTACGGTCGATCCAAGGCCCTCCCGAGAAGAATACTTTTCCGTTCAGGCCGATGACGGCAATTCGGGAAATATACGGCTTGTAATCGATCAATCCCGACAGATATTCGGTGATCCTCTTCTGCTCTTGAAACCATTCATAGCTGATTTCTTCGCTTGGGCTCAGGACCGTATCGATCACCGTATTTTTGTTGGTAACCGCAACCGTGTTCAGCCGATCGATCTCTTGGAGCATAACGTTAAGGGATTCGTCCGCCTGCCGGATGCTGTCCGAAACCGAGGTAATGGCGGTACGCTTGATCGTATCCCGCATATTCACATAAACGATGCTGGTAACGGAGACGATCGAGAGGAGCGTAAGAAAACCGAGCGCAACAAACATTTTTCCCTGAATGCTTAATTTGGGTGAAATCCATTTTTGCAGCGTGGCCAGCGTCATTGTCCGCTCTCCTTTTCGGCTGGAATGATAAAAACAAGATGGGTCGTAAGCGTTTGCAATAATAACAAGCTCCGGCTAACCTTTCGCACCGGTTCGCATGGCCAGCGGAGGCATATTGTAATAAATTTTAAAAGCTCGTGTGAACGTGTACAGGTTCGGATAGCCGAGGGACAATGCGATTTCAGTGACGGAAGCATCTGTCTCGGTAAGCAGGCGCTTCGCTTTTTCCATACGGATGTTTTGAAGATATTTCTGCGGGGATACCCCGACTTGAGCGGCAAACACGTTGGAGAAATACGAGCGGTGCACCCCTGCGAAAGCTGCTACCTGCTGCACCGTTATCCCTTCGGTTGCGTGAAGATCCATAAAATCCATGCACGCCCGGATCCACCGCGAGGGCTCGCTTGAGTGGACGGGTTCTGTATCGGGTATAAGCAGCGCCATCAGCTCGCATACCATCCCTTGAAGCGCCAAAGAGACGGCCGGATGCCAGCGCTCGGTGCCGGCCATCTTATCAAGCGTTTTTGCTGCCGCTTCCTTGACCGGTGAAGTAACCATTTGTTTCCCGTATGGTCGATCCGGCGTGATCCCGGCAAGCCCCAGCAGCCCTTTGACCCGGGTGCCGTCCACGGCAAGCCAATTCATTTGCAGAGGCGCATCGGATGCAAGCGCGTAATAATCATAGGTCCTGCCCGGGAACAGACAAAACAGATCGTTCTTGCTGAGCTCCACCCTTTTGTCGCCGAATTCAAGGCATACCCTTCCTTCAAGAACCAAATGAAGGCTGTAACATTCAATCCGCTTCGGCCCGACCTTGTAATTAGCCTTAGCAATGCTTCGGCCGCCCCGGACTGGCCATAACTGCGCCTCCTTATCGAGGTAGCCGGGCGTGTAATAAATAAACTCGGCAAACTCGTGATCATATTCCTGCATCATCGATTGCCACCCTCCTGAAAGTGTTGATGAAATCATCTAGATAACAAAATGACAATATGTAGACAACATAACGATATTCCTAAACCATTGATAATTCAATATTATCATAATGGGAGGGGATAAATTTTGTATAGTCAACCTAACATTTTACTAATCACAAGTGATCAACAGCATTGGAACACGATCGGTGCCTTTCAACCGGAAATTTCGACTCCGAATTTGGATCGGCTGGTACGGGAAGGGACGATGTTCGAGCGGGCCTATTGTCCGAATCCTACTTGTACGCCCAGTCGAGCCTCTATCATTACTGGCATGTACCCAAGCCAACACGGCGCATGGACATTGGGAACGAAATTGCTGGAGGACCGCCATACGGTCGGGGAAGATTTCAGTGCGGCAGGATACAAAACCACGTTGATCGGCAAAGCGCATTTTCAGCCCTTGAAATCGACGCCGGAGTACGAATCGAAAGAAGCATACCCGGTCTTGCAGGACTTGGAATATTGGCGGAAGTTCCATGGACCGTTCTATGGCTTCGACCACGTCGAGCTAGCACGCAACCATACGAACGAGGCACATGTCGGACAGCATTATGCACTGTGGCTGGAAGAGAATGGATGTACTAACTGGCGCCAGTACTTCCTTCCTCCTACCGGCACAATGAATCCCAAGCAAACGTACAAGTGGCCGATTCCGGAACGATACCACTACAACGCGTGGATTGCCGAGCGTACGAACGCCCGTCTCGAGGAGCACAACAAAACCGGAGTCCCGTTCTTCCTATGGGCGAGTTTCTTCGATCCGCACCCGGAATATTTGGCTCCGGAGCCATGGGATACGATGTACGATCCGGAGGAGCTTACGATCCCCGCGCTTGTGCCTGGTGAGCATGATCGCAATCCACCGCATTTCGGCATGACCCAGGAGGAAAATCCCGACTTCTCCGAATGGATGGAGACGGGATTCGGCATCCACGGTTATCGTTCGCATCATTATTATGAATACGGGGGCAAAGAACGGCTGACGGAATATGACAAGAAGAAGCTGGTCGCCGTTTATTACGGCATGATCAGCCTGATGGACAAATATATCGGCAGCATTCTGGATAAGCTGGACGAACTGGGTCTAGCCGAGAATACCCTGGTCGTATTTACGACGGATCACGGTCATTTCTTCGGCCAACATGGCCTGCAGGCCAAGGGAGGATTTCATTATGAGGATTTGATCAAGCTTCCGTTTATTGTGCGGTATCCCGGCCGGGTTCCCGCAGGAAGAAAGTCGAGTGCCATCCAATCCCTGGTTGATCTGGCGCCCACCTTCCTCTCATTCTGCGGATTGCCGATACCGCCAGCCATGGCCGGCGTCAACCAGAAGGACGTCTGGCTCGGCTCCCGGGAAAGCGCGAGGGACCATGCAATCTGCGAATTCCGGCACGAGCCGACGACGATTCATCAAAAAACGTACGTGGATGATCGCTATAAAATCACGGTCTATTACAATCAAACGTATGGGGAAATTTTCGATCTGAAGGAGGATCCGGGGGAGCTTCGCAACTTATGGAGCGAACCAGGGTACGAAGGGTTAAAGTCGGAGCTTCTTCTCAAATATGTGTGGGCAGAGCTCGGGAAAGAACCGATGCCGATGCCGAGAATTCATCACGCCTGAACGGCTTCTTCATTAAATATAACTTCATGATTCAACCTTGTAACTAAAATAGGGGGGACGTTCGATAAGGCTATTTTGCCTTCGATCTGCCCCTCTTTTTCTGTAAATTTATCCTTGCCATCCATTTGAAGGTTAGAACACTACGATACCTGCAACCGCGGACAGCAAAATCACTGCAAAGGGATGTACTTTATACTTCGTCACCATCACGATACTGCCGGCGCAGATCAACAGCATTCCGATCATCGACCAGCTCGGCACCGCTTCTCCGCGCCCGCCGAGTCCAAAATGGATGGCGGCGTAAATGATTAGGCCGGTAACGATCGGACGCAAGCCGTAAAACGATGATTTGATCCAATCGTTGTTGTACAGCTTCAGAAAAAAAGCCGAAATTAGAATGACGAGGATGAGCGACGGCAAGATGATGCCGACCGTGGCAACGATGGCTCCTAAAACACCGGCCTCCGAGTATCCGATCAAAGTAGCAGCATTGGTCGCAATGGAACCCGGCGCCATGCCGGCCATAGCTACGACTTCCTGGAATTCCCCGAGATCCGTCCATCCCCTTCCCTCCGCCTCCCGCTGGATTAGCGTGAGCACGGCATATCCGCCGCCGAACGAAACGAGGCCCACCTTAAGAAAGACAATGAATAACTGCCATAGCATAAGTGGATCCCCCTTCAGATGTAATATTCCGGATATTGCAATTCCCGCTTTTCTTCATACGGCGGCTTCTCTGTACGAACGGCCATTCCGAGTTTGCGCTTGCATAAGACCACCGCTATTCCCGCAAGCGGCCCTCCAAGGATCAGATATAGCGAATGGATACTGGTGAACAACAAGAGAAGCACCGCAATCGCTGCGATCATCAGCGTAGCGGCATCCAGGATGGAGGACTTCCACATTTTGCAGGCAGCAACGATAATCAGAGCCACTATCGAAGCATGAATGCCTTGGAGCGCAGCTGTCACTTTCTCGTTATCCTTAAAAATCGTGCTGAGGAGACTCAGAAGAAATACGATCATGAACGTGGGCAGCGTGATTGCAAAGACTGCCGTAACCGCCCCTAAGATCCCGGCAAGCCGATAGCCGATAAAGGCAGAGGAATTAACGGCAACCCCACCTGGAGCGGAGCCGGCAATGGTCATCATCTCCGCCATCTCTTCCTCGTTCATCCACCCTTTCTTATGAACGATTTCTTGTTCGATCATCGCGATCATCGCATAACCTCCCCCGAACGTGGAAGGTCCGATTCTTAAAAAAACGCCGAACAATTGCCTCAACAGCTTAAATCTCCGGCTTTGCGCATCGTTCATCCGGCCTCACCCTTTATGCTCTAGTTTGTCATATCAGAATTATAGCACATTAATTCCATTTTGGTATTAAGTTTTATTTTTGGCGAGGAATATGTTGACAAATCATTATGATAGAATCAAAATCCATATGAAGTTCTTGTGTAATAATATCAAAATGATGTAAAGTTGATTAATCCGATGTCTTGTCTGGAAATAATACGACGATGCCGCTATACTTGATATACCCGACTAATGAACTTGGAAATGGAGAACGATGCTTATGGTGGTTCATTCCAATCCTCCGCTTAAGAAGCAGGTTTACGATCGTATTTCCTACCTTGGGACTGCCTCGAAAGTCGATTTGATGCATTATTTTTCAATCACCAGCAGCAGCATGACGCGTCTGCTTGAAGAGATGACCTCCCAAGGGCTGATTGTCGTCTCCGGTCTGGGCAGCTCCACCGGCGGCAGAAAGCCGCTCCTGTTTCAGACCAATCCGACATACCGGTATATGTTAGGTCTCGATATATCCCGCATTCATTCCGCGCTCGGTCTTTATGACATGCACCTAAATACTTTGTCTCTGACACGCTGGAATATGGACAATCAAATGACGCCGGAGCGGTTGGTCGACCTGGTCGCAAGTGAAGCAGGGAAATTTCTGGCCGCCCAAGGAATCTCGGCAGACGATGTCCTGGGAATTGGAATCGGAGCGGTCGGTCCGCTGGATCAGAGCAAAGGCTTGATTCTCGAGCCGGAATTCTTCTCGGCTCCTTCGTGGATAAACGTTCCGATTTGCGAGCTGCTTGAGACAAGACTGGGGATCCCCGCCTTACTCGACAACGGTGCCAATACCGCTTTGATTGGTGAGCATTGGGCACTTAGAGCGCATAACATACAGCATGCCCTTTACGTGCATGCCGGCGTTAATATCCGGTCCGCCGCGATGTCGGGCGGTCAAGTGCTGCGCGGGGCCGTCGATACCGAGGGTGCGGTCGGGCAAATGATCATCCAGGCGAACGGCCCTCGCCTCCGTGATAAAGGCAACTATGGCGCTTTGGAAGCCTTCGTGTCGGTCCCCGCGCTGGAAGAGCGCGTACGTACCCAACTGAAAATCGGGCGCTACAGCATGTTGTCCGGCATGCCCCCGGATCATGTGAATTTCTCAGCGCTGGTCGACGCTCTGGTAAGCGGGGATCCGCTCGTAACCGAGCAATTTACGGAAACCGCCGCATACTTGGGTATCGGTCTCGCCAATCTGATCAATGCGCTTCATCCCGAATACGTTATACTGGGCGGACCGCTGATGACCGCGCATCGGATGGTGTTCGACAACGCGGTGGAAATCGCCAAGAAAAATACATATCATTACCCCGAATACAATCCGGTCTTCACCCCGGGGATCCTCACCGATGAAGCCGTCGCTACCGGAGCAGCGATTATGGTCCTTCAAGCGTGGGATGGCGAATGAACCGGGGAAGCCCGCCCCAACCAAACAAAGAGGCGCTGCAAATGCAGCGCCTTCTTCATACGCATTGAACATTTCCAAAAACAACGATTCTGCAGGCAATCTAACGGTCTTCCTCCCCTGTGAGTTGGAATCAGCACTTATCAGCATGGATAGCTATAGTAATCCTGCGTGTGCACAACTTTGAATCCAACGGATTCATATAATCCAAGCGCATGCTCGTTTTTCGTTTCAACTTCTAAGTGTACCGAATATCCGGCAGCGCTTTGTTCTTTAATGACTTGGCGCAACACCTGTCTCCCGATTCCCTTTCCTTGATATTCCGGCAGGATCGAGAATCCATAAATCCATGCCTGCCCCTCTTCTTCCCTGCTTATTCGCAGCTTACCGACGGTTTCTTCATTCACAACAATCATGAGCATGTCCGTATGATCCGCGAACGTTTTGCTTTCCATCACGCTGGCGTCTTCTTCATCCATGCCGAACGCTTGAACGGATATCCGTACGCTCATTTCATAATCATTGATCGTAGCCTTCCGCAAAACAAGACCGCTCGTTTCCTCAAGCGGACATTCCTACCACTTCATTTGATGCTCCGAGAACGCATACTTAACGCCTTGTTTATTCAAAAAGGATTTTGCCGCATCCGATCCTGCAGGCGCGTTCAGCAAAATTTTTTTGTATCCGCTTCGTTTGATGTGTTCCATGGCATGATCGAACAATCGTTGGAAATATCCCTTACGCCGCTCGCTTGGCTTTACCATGCCGCAAACCTCGACAGCAGAACCAAAAGCATATAAACCTAAGAACGCGACGAGCTCGCCATGCTCGTATTGCAAATAATCCATTTGGTCAGAAGTGCGCTCCCTGAGCATTTCCCAATTCAGCTTCAGTTGTACATGATCATGACTTTCACACTCTTTTTGCAATTGCTCAATGTCTATTAATTGTTGTGTCGTTAACATGTTTTCTCCCTTCCGCGCTCCGTCTGTCTTCAATTATAAATCGTTTATCTGCCCAGGGATATGAATGGTTATCCGATGACTTAATAGAGGATTTCACCTTATCGTACTGGGGTATCAACCGGATCGCAGTTGCCCATAATTATAAAAACTACGCGAAAATTTGCTTATGCTTGTTGCCCAAAAATATGAGGAGTGAATGGATATGAAAGCTATCATTATTGAACAATATGGCGGAAAAGAGCAATTAAAAGAAGCGGATATTCCAAAGCCTACTCCTGGAGAGCAACAAGTCATCGTAAAGCTCCATGCCACTTCGATCAATCCGATCGATTGGAAGCTACGTGAGGGATATCTCAAGACCATGATGCCGTTCGATTTCCCGATTATTCTAGGATGGGACGCTGCTGGTGTCGTTTCTGAGGTTGGCGAACAAGTGACCAGCTTTAAGGTTGGGGATCGGGTCTTTGCTCGTCCTGAAACAACGAACCGGGGAACCTATGCGCAATATACTGCGGTGGATGCTCATTTGCTCGCCAAAATCCCTGAGAATCTAACCTTTGAAGAGGCTGCCTGTGTCCCGCTGGCCGGATTAACTGCATGGCAGTGCTTATTCGACTTTGGAAATATCCAAAAAGGCGAGAAGGTGTTGATTCATGCCGGAGCAGGAGGCGTCGGCACATTCGCCATCCAGCTTGCCAAGCATGCGGGAGCCTATGTTGCAACTACAGCGGGAACACATAATGTGGATTTATTAAAGTCGCTTGGTGCCGATGAAGTTATTGACTATAAGATAGAAGACTTTGAAAAAGTTCTGAGCGATTATGATTTTGTCCTTGATTCGTTGGGGGGCGAAAACCAAGAGAAGAGCTTTACCATTTTAAAAAATGGCGGCAAAATGGCATCGATAGTGTCTGAGCCTAATCAAGAAAAGGCCGCGCAAAAAAACATAAAATCAGGCAATGTCTGGTTGAAACCGAATGGCTCACAATTAGCAAAGATGGCTGAGCTTTTGAAACAAAACAAACTTAAGGTCTTGATTGGGCACCGATATCCATTATCTGTAGAAGGGATCCGGGAAGCCCATGCCATAAGCGAAAGTCATCATGCGAAGGGAAAGATTGTTATTGAAATAAGTTAAACATTCAAACCTCCCGTTGCGTCAATGTTTTTGTACGATATATCAATAGACTCAATTATTGGGTTGCACTGGCTTGGTGATGGATGAGGTGAGCTATTGAGTCACCTCCCCGTCTTTAAGCTTGCGTATACTTCTGATTTTTCGTAGCCATGCCTGCTTTAACAATGCGGGAAACAGACGATGGATACGCCACGCCCACCGAACGGCAACAGGAAATATAATGATATCTTTGTTTTGGATAATGCCCTTTAGGATCAAATCAACGGCCTCACTGGTTTTCATTGCCCCTGAGGGCAGCGATTCCACAACTTTCTCATTCGGTACATTGGCAACCGTCATATTCTTATAAATGTCGGTTTGAACATGGCCGGGACAGATCGTGCTAACCTTGACTCCCACATCTGCTCCCTCATACCTTAATGATTGTGAAAGACCGACGACTGCGTGTTTGCTTGCACAATACGGCGTGTTGCCCGGCTGAGGCATTAAGCCAGTGGCAGACGCTGTATTTACGATATGCCCGAACCCTTGCTGGGCCATCACTCGATAGGCAATTGTCGAGCCATAAAGCACCCCATTCCAATTGATATCCATTACTTTTTTCCACTGGGCCATCGTCAGATCCCTGACATCCCCGCCAATTGCAATGCCAGCGTTATTAAACATATAGTCAATCCTGCCGTATTGTGATACGGTTTCCTCGATTAATTGTTGGACCTCGGCTTCGCTGGCAACATTGACTTTCATATAACGTGCGGTTCCTCCGCGATTCTTGATCTCATCTACAGTACTCTCAGCATAATCTTCACGAATGTCTGCTACAACTACAGTCGCGCCCGATTTTGCTAATTGGAAGCAAAGCTCTCGTCCAATGCCAGAGCCGCCGCCAGTAATAATGGCCACTTTATCCTTAAAATAATTCACGATCCGTACCTCCTTCAACTGACTGACTTCAGTCAATTAATGATTAAAAATATACAACTTCCGAAGAAGCTGTTAACCAATGCCTAGTATGCGTTTATAAAAATATTTAAGCTTCTCCACTCTTTCTTCATCGGACATACTTGAATCAATCGACTGCCAGCCGTATAAACAAAATTTTGCTGTCTCCTCAGGATACGAGCAGTTGAATGAACCATCGGCATTTCCTGTTTCAATTAATTCTTTGAATAGGGGGAGAATCATTTGTATTCCTGCGCTGCCAATTCGCTTATGAATCTCCTCATTCTCCTGCTGGTGTATGGTTTTGATTAATATAGCATCCTTCTTAAGCATGCCGCTTGTAAATTGGAACATCCGTTCTAATCGATCCGCTGCGCTGATCGTATTGTCTTTCATCAAAACCATTAAATCGGCCAGTATTTCTTTAGCCCACTCCTCAACAACAGCATCGAGCAATTCTGATTTTGATTTTACGTAGTGATACACAAGCCCATGCGCTACACCCATTTTATTCGTGATATCGCTGATTTGTGTTCCTTCATAACCCTTCTCCTCAAACAGTTCCTTGGCGGTCTGAATGATCTCGGCTCGCCGCTCTTCTGGTGGCTTCGTCTTTCGTGCCATGGAAGTTCACCTCCTCCTTCTGTCATCTAATGGGCTCCCTTCAAATATGAATATATCAGGCCCATTGACTTGAGTCAACGAGGATAATGTCCAGGCTGGCCTACCTTTTTTTCTGTTTAGTAGGTTGCGAAAAAAAACCAAAGGGCCATCTAGGCAAATCAAAGGCCATCTCGTAAAAAGAATGGCCTTATCAGTAAGGGCTTCATATAATCGAGTGATCTTTATTCGTCCGAAATATTGATTTTGCGGGCAACGGGGGCCTCTTTTTCCTCCTCGATCGTGTCAATGACACTGTCAATCACGGATCGCGAAGCAAGCAGCCATTCCTTGACGGCGTTTTTCACATGCTCCTTCGTTTGATGCCGCTCCAGATTTGCCAACAACTGCTCCAGTCGTAGCATTTTTTCCATGACTCGTTCCCTCCTAAGCGCTCCCGCTTCTTATTTATCCTGCATACTCTCCATTTCCCGTTTGCCAAACCGGATAACAAGCCGGTCCTCTGCATATCTAGCGCCTACCACTTGGCGGTTCATCAACGTCCTTGGCAGGATAACCTTGCGTTTATAAGCACCGGCATCCACCGTCAATTCGTCGCCCGTCTGCGTTAAATTCAGATCGGCCTTATCGATAAATGGAATCATAAGCTCCAAGAGCATTTCCCCATCCTCCTCGCGAATCGACTCTGTTCTGCCGTGGTAAAACATGGCGGAAGGATCCCGGTCGGCATAAACGATGTCCGCTAATTCTTTAAGAACGGGAACTCCGATGATTTCCTTTTGCATCATAGGAGCCTTCAGAATCGGAAGCGGCTGGAAGTTCAAGACGATTTCTTCCTCGTATTTCTTTTGAATGTCCCGCCACTGAGCGAAGAAGCCTTCTCCTGCCCCATCCGGCAGCAACCGATTGACGATAATGGCATCCGTGTTGAATCCGAACAGGTTCAAATAGGTAAAGGAGCGCTTTGCTTCGGCGAGCACCATCTTCTCGGGATTCAGCACGATCCTGACCGACGTGGTGTCCGAATCCAGGACGAGCCGCTGCATTTCCTCCAATCCCCGTGCCAAACGCTCGATGCTGTCCAGCACGTCATCCGAAGGAAGATCGATATCCTTGACAATTTTGGCAACCGGCCGTACAATCTTGATCAGTTTGCGTTCGGTCGGGAAGATTTTCTCCAGCCACCAATTCAATACGTTCGGATAGCTTAACAGCCGCAGCGTCTCTCCGGTCGGGGCGCAATCCACCACCATGACATCATATTGCCCGCTTTCAGCATGCTCCTTGATTTTCAGCAAACTAAACAGCTCTTCCATGCCGGGAAAAACAAGCATTTCTTCCGTAGTGACGTCTTTAAGCTGGGCTTTGTCGAGTAATTTCGTGAGCCAAACCTGTACGGTTCCCCAATTGCGCTCCGTCTCGCGGATCGCGTTCACTTCCTGCCCCCACAAGTTTTCGCTGATTTGCACCGGATCGGGCCCGATCGGTACCGCCAGCGAATCCGCTAAACTATGCGCTGCATCTGTGCTGAGAATCAGCGTTCGTTTGCCTTGCTCCGCCATTTTCACTGCCGTCGCCGCCGCGATGCTGGTCTTGCCGACTCCGCCTTTGCCCGTGTAGATGATGATCCTCAAATCCACCCGCTCCTTTTTAGTACGATTTCGTAGTAATTGGTCGGAAAAATCCGGTATGATAACCGGTTATTC
This sequence comes from Paenibacillus lactis, assembly GCF_017873605.1. Taxonomy (GTDB): domain Bacteria; phylum Bacillota; class Bacilli; order Paenibacillales; family Paenibacillaceae; genus Paenibacillus_AQ; species Paenibacillus_AQ lactis. The sequence goes on along the minus strand of NZ_JAGGKI010000007.1, from coordinate 260,634 downwards.
CTCAATCTGAATCTTTATTGGCTGGCGCTTTACTTCTTGCGGTGTAACAGGTCCTCCGTCTTGGAAGACTTTAGCTGCCTTGAACAGAAGTGCCGTCAGCTGCTCCAATTCTTCCGGCGTAAATGCATCCTCCAATCTGCCAAGCAGCGCCATCATGATTTGCTCCCATTCTTTCGCCAGCTGCAGACCTTCCTGCGTCAGCGTGACGAGCTTCACGCGTTGGTCTTGCGCAGACGTGGCTCGTGCGATCAAGCCTTTGCGTTCAAGCCGCTTAGCGATGCTGGTCATCGAACTTAGCGGTGCCCCCATCTCGGCGGCCAGCTCCGACATCGTTAAATCTCCGCGGAGGAGCAAAATAAGCAGCGTCGACATATCGGAGCGGGTCACTTTTTGTTCAAGCTGAAGCGTATCGGTCATAAAAGCGAACGGACGCAGACCGGTCTTGAGGAAAAGATCGTATAGTTGTTTTATACCGGTCACTCCTTTATGTGCGATTTCGCATGATTGCGTCTTGCGACTATTTTAATACGACATCGTAATAATTTCAACAACCTCTCCGAATTTTTCTTACTAATGATAACCAGCTATGGACAAAGCTTATGCATATTACGGGAATCTCTCCGTTTTAACTGTCCTCAAAAATGCCCATTGACACATTTTCGTGCACAATGATCCATTGAAACTGTTAAGGTCTATTATCCGCAGAGACATAGCACTTTTGCAATCCCAGCAGGAGATTAGCCTGGATTGCCGTACTTAAATATTAATCGGATTGTTAATCAAACGGCAAAAGGAGACCTAAGAAATGCGGAGAGAGGCCATATTGTTAGTGGATGATGAGGAAGGTATTTTGGTCATGCTCGAAAATCTGCTTCGAAAAGAAGGATTTATCGATATCGTAAAAGCCGGTTCCGCTGCTGAAGCGCTCAATGCCGTGCAAACAAGACGTTTCGATATGATCGTTCTTGACGTCATGCTTCCGGACATGGATGGATTTTCGCTGTGCACGGAAATGCGCAAAACCATCACGACTCCGGTTTTGTTTCTGACCGCACGTTCCAGTGACCTGGATAAACTTCGAGGCCTGTTCTTGGGCGGGGATGATTATGTAACCAAACCATTTAACCCTCTAGAGGTGATTGCGCGGATTCAGGCACATTTGAGACGGAGTATGATGGTTGAATCCAACCATCAATACGCCGAAGAGCTTTATCGATTCAAGACGTTTACCGTGAACCGGTCAACGGGCCAGCTCATTATCAATCAAAAGGATACGCCTTGTCCGGCTAAGGAATTTGAACTTCTTCTCTATTTCTGCAAACACCCCAACCGGGTATTTACGGCTCAGCAGCTATACGAGCAAATATGGGGTACGATGGTTCATGGCGATGAGAAGACCGTCGTCATTCATATTTCAAGATTACGCAAGAAACTGGAAGTCGATCCGGCTAATCCTAAGGTTATCGTTACATTAAGAGGAATTGGATACAAGTTCGTTCCGCCGTCGGGAGGCTAACACCATGAACTTTATGCTTCGCATCGCCCTTCAATTGCTCGCGGCTTTCGTTTTTCTATTGATTTGTATTCAAGTCATCATCCTCGGGGTTGCTTGGTTATTCTGGCCGGATTTGATTCGGACGGGTAACACTTCGAATCATTACGAAATCTTCGTGGTAGCCTTGTGCAGCGTTCTGTTTGTTGTTACTTTGCTTTGGATCGGTTGGTATCTAGGAAAGCCGCTTTACATCATGATCGTCTGGATCAGGAGCTTGGTTAGTGGACGGTTCGATCCGCCGCCGGGCTGGAACAACCTCCGCTCCCATAAGAAAGGCAGGCTGAAATTTCCGTATGCGATCTATAAGGAAGTGTTCGAGCACCTGCGAATGCTTGGCAGCACGCTCCAAAACAACGAGAAGGCGCTCCGTGAAGCAGAACAATCGAAGCAGGAATGGATTCGAGGGATCTCTCACGATTTGAAAACGCCGTTAACCTATATCTCAGGTTATTCCGCGATGTTAGTTCACCCTGATTATCGGTGGAGCGAAACGGAGAAAAGCGATTTTCTTTCGGTCATTCAGCAGAAGGCCGCTCACCTGCAAGAACTGGTTGAGGATCTTAATGAAACGGTTAATGGTCCGATTCCTCTAAATGCCGAGAACACGGATATCGTTGAACTCGTGCGCAGAACGGTAGCGGATGTCAGCAGTGCTCCTTGGGCTGCCGGGTACGCATTTGTCATGGATTCGGAGCCGGAACAATTGTCGATCAGCTGCGACCCGAAACTCATGACACGTGCCATTCGGAATCTGCTCGTCAATGCCGTCGTCCATAATCCGGAGGACACCCGGATTGAGGCTCGAATTAAGCTGCTCGATCATCGGATTGCCGAGATTCGTATTAAGGATAACGGGGTCGGATTTAACCAGCATGCGGCGCGAGTTACGATTCAACCAACGAGCGAACATGCGGGGCTTGGATTATCCATCGCTAAGAAATTCATCGAGGCGCATGGCGGAACGATCATGGTCCAAAGCTCGCTTGGCGAAGGGACTTCCATTTTGATCAGGCTGAAGGCAGAGCACATTTAGGGTGAAGTTGTGTTCCCGTTTACCTCATGTTTACCCAGGCTTCTTATACTTACGGTAACGATGTATAAGGAGGCGTGATCTATGAATCCCGCAAATGAAAAGAACGTATCCTCAGCCTTGCCGGATCAATCGGAAACATCTACGCTGCATTGGTGGAAGCGTTGGCCGGATTGGGTCCCTTACGCGACGATCATTTGGACGCTCGCTTACGGCGTGCTCGGGCTATATTGGTGGGCAGGAGGCCAGGGCTTTCCGCTAGGCTTGGTTAATGATCCGGGTGCGGCTCACTCCCTGTTCCGGCAGGCTGCAGCCGCTGACGGCGGATTGCTCATCGCTTGCCTGTGTTTACTTGGAGCCATGGCCATGCTCTTATTGAATCGCAAAGCCCGCGGGATAACCCGAGCAATCATGCTGTTATACGCTTGGAGCGCAGCCATGGTCCTGTGCTTTGCGATCCCGGATCCACGCGCCCTGATAGGGATGGCTTATGCCCCAGTATCTTTGATCGGAGCCGTATTCGGACAGTCATTACACTATCTCGATTTCTTCACATGGCCGGTCGTAAACCAATATATCTGTCTCATCGGAGGTTTGTTATGGGCCGCAACCGCTTTGACATACCAGCGCCACACCCGCGATGCTTGCAGGTATTGCGGACGAAACAAGGGTCATACGTTACGGCGGATGAACGTAGTGACTCGTTTGGGAAGATGGGCAACCTATGCAGCGATTCTAGCCCCACTATATTATGATATCACTCGCATAGCTTGGCTGCTCGGTATTCCTTTTGGAATCACCGATGAAATGCTGTACAGCCTGCAGGCTTCAGACGCGGATTGGGCCGGTGCCGGACTTGCCTTAGTCTCGATCGGAGGTGCCTTTCTCACGCATGGACTCATCAAGCCTTGGGGGGAAAGCTTCCCCCGTTGGTTCCCAATCTTGGGTGGTCGACGCGTCCCTCCTGCCTTAGCCGTCATTCCTGCCGGATTCGTGGCGATTCTCTTAACGGTTACCGGCATTCAAGTCATTCTTGAGTTTACGATGAGCGGTGATTTTCAAAATTGGGGAGGCACAACGCCACTTCTGCTTATGCCAGTTTGGGGGATTGCTCTGGGGACAGCAACCATTTGCTACTATTACCGGAGGCAAGAGCAATGCCGTCAATGCGCATGATACGGAGTTCACGTAATTTAGGCTGCTCGGTCGGCACTTCTCCTACTACGATAGCTTCCAGGCAGGAATCAGCGAATGGAATTGGAAGAAGAAACTGACCATAACGTGAATCAGCGTATATAATGCTAAAATAATCAAATACGTAATGAGCCATATCCGGAACGGCTGTTTCAAAAATAGAAACAATAACAGCATTCCGACCGGGAATGGAATAAGCACAATCAACCAGATTGGCAGCCCGATTGCCTCAGCAAGAGCACCCAAAGAAACTACGGATGCGCCTATGGCTAGAGCTTGCCAGAGATGTATGCCCTTCGTAACCAAGCGGCTGCCGAAGAAATAGGATATGGACGTAAGTAATACGGCTATAATGAAACTGACAACATATTGCATGTATCTTCACCTTTCGGGCAAATATTTAAAGTAGTATACCAGTCGAATGTTAATAAAAGTGCAGCTTTTTGTAAAATATGGTGATTTCGAGATTTAACCTTGAATCGGGATTCACATGATACAATACAAAAAACCGCGAATACGCCGCATCACATATGCGTTTGTCTTGGATAGGTATATACGCCAAATGAAAAACCCTCCATTCAAAAGATGGAGGGTTTTCGGGCATGCATACTATAGTATAACATCATTTTCGCCAGTTGGGGACAGTTGCATGTCATGTTTGTATATCGAAGTTCAGGTTACGTTAAAAGATCGTCGGCACCATTCCCCCATCCATGCGTATAGGCGAACCCTTAAACGCGGATGCATAGGGGCTGCATATAAAAGCCGTTAACCGGCCTATTTCAAACGGTCTGATGAACCGCTGAATCTCAGATTGGGGCAGGTTTGATGCCATAAAGGCTTTCTCTTTTTCCGAGAAAGGCATATCTTCATCGTTGTATATGCCCTCAATGATCTGCTGTACATTTTCGGATAGCGTCGGTCCGGGCATGATCGTGTTAACGGTAACCTCTGTTCCTTTCGTCAATTTCGACAAGCTTTTGGCTAAAGACAACAGCATGGATTTTGTCACACCATACTGCGGCATTTGGCCAGAAGGCATAACAGCCTCTTCACTCGCAATAAAGATAATGCGTCCATACTGATTCTCCAGCATGCTGGGCATATAGAATTTCGTCAGGGCATTTGCTGCAAGGACATTCGTAGAAATGTACTTTTCCCATATAGCGTCATCTATATCTTCATACTGCATGATTTCATAATTTCCCATGCTGTTTACTAAAATATCGACGTTCGGGAACTTTTCGAATAATGCTTCGCGCTGTGCCCGGTCTACCAGATCGGCTGCCGCATTTTGAGGCGAGGTCTCCGGGAATGCCGACTTGAGTTCATGGACCGTCCGTTCTACTTCTTCGGCGTTTCTGCCGTTAATGAATACTTGAGCCCCTTCCTTGGCAAGCTCAAAGGCAATGGCTTTGCCGATCCCTTTGGTGGATCCCGTGACTAAAGCCGTTTTATTGGTTAATCCCATTTCCATCCTACATTTCTCCTTATGTTTGCTAGACTATGGTCGTACTGAGGATAGAATTAGGATACCTTGTTTTGCGCATTTGGTAACTAGTTTAAGGCGCCAAAGTTCTTGCAGTACACGCCAAAATCTTTTGCTCAGGAAGCCGAATGGACAGAACGCCAATTGGTTGGGGTATCCCCTTCCCATTGACGGAAAGCCCGGTAGAACGAATTCAAGACTTCGTATCCAAGCAGAAAAGCGATTTCTTTCGTATCCAGCGAGGGATCCGTCAAGTATTCGCATGCTTGCTCATGTCTAGCCTCTGTCAGCAGCCGCTTGAAGCTTGTATTCTCGTCAGTGAGCCTGCGCTGCAGGGTACGGCCGCTCATTCCGAGCTCCCTGGCAATAGGCAAAATATCTGGTCGTCCTCCTGCCAGGCTTCTTTTCATGATCCATTTGACTTTATCGGCTATCGACGGGTCTAACTGCCGATCATGGAGCGATTGGTCCAGAGCGGGAGTCAGGATCTCAAGCAAATCTTCGTTGAACGACATAAAAGGAAGATCCAAGTCCTTCTGATGCAGCGTCAAGCGGTTGCGCTTGCTTCCAAACCGGATGCGGCAGCCAAAGTATGCCTCGAGGGCCTCTGCATTGCCAACGGACTCCGATAACTCAAGCGAATGTGCCGACACATGCTGACCGGTTCCCCGGCGGCCAAACTCCAGTAGACATGCAAGCGTGATGCCAAGCAGAATCGGAGGACCAGGCTCTTCCGTCTCCAGCCAATCCAAGTCCATCGTGCAGTACCCGCCCTCCTCGCTCATGCGTAATCTTCCAGGAGGGCACAGCCTCTTGTACCGGACCATTCGGTTAAGGGCATCCCTATAGTCACGGGCATGGTAAGTCGCTAAGACGGAGGACGGGTACTTCGCCGTTTCAAAAGCCGTCGCTAGCTTGATGATTCCTAGTGCAGGATCACCTATAAGATCGGTATACGCCTTCCAAATTGAATAATATTGGGTGGCAGTTACCTCGGATTCATTGATGATCGTCAGCGGAAGCCGCGCTTTTCGTACGATGTCTTGATCAGCGAGCCCTAATTGACGGATGCCGGACCAAAAGCCTGGCGGCATTTTAATGCGGTCGGAGGTATGAGACTTCATACGCAGGCAGCCTCCTTTAATATTTACACAATGATTATGTTTGTCTGATGTCTGACAAAGGGTTACTTACTATAGTACCTCCCGAATCTTGCGATGTAACTAGCAGAAACTTACATTGAATCATCAAATACGGCCATATCTTTGAAGAACGTCCAACAAGAACACGATATCCTGCACTAAAAAAATTCATGTCGCTTCCTTTAAATGGCGCTGCAATACTCCATCTAGTCAGTCCCCAATAGAGCCCCTTCCTTATTAAAAAAAAGAAGCTCCGCGGCATGATCGCCGCAGAAGCTTCCTCGTGCTTACCAATGAATTTGCAATCCCGGCGCAGCCTCGCGGAGCGCTTGTTCCAGGCGGGCTTTGACTTCATGTAAGTCTGCCTCGGTATCGGCCTCTGCCCGAAGCACCAGGATCGGCTGGGTGTTCGAGCTGCGAACCAGCCCCCAGCCGTTCGGAAACAGCACGCGTACGCCGTCTACGTCGATCAGCTCGTGCTTCCCGTCAAAATGGTTCTTCACTTTATGAATGATCTGTTGTTTCGCATCGTCGTCACATGGAACCCTCGTTTCAGGGGTCGCGCAATATCTTGGCACGTCGGAGAATAATTCGGACAGCGGGCGCGAATCCCGGCTCAATATCCGCAACAGTCGTCCAGCGGCATACAGCGCGTCGTCAAATCCGTAGTATTCATCGCGGAAGAATAAATGCCCGGACATTTCGCCGGTAAACGGCACATCCAATTTGCGCATGCTCGCTTTAATGTGGGAGTGGCCTGTGCGATGGAAGACCGGCTCGCCGCCCAGCTTCTCGATCTCCTCGACCAGCGCTTTCGAGCATTTGACTTCCACCAGCGCTTTGCAGCCCGGATATTTCGGCAGGACTTCACGCCAGAACTGGATCATCAGCTGATCGCCCCATAAAATGCCGCCCTGTTCGTCCACCACCCCAAGGCGGTCGCCGTCCCCGTCGAAGGCGATGCCGATGTCGGCTCTTTCTTTCTTCACGACGTCGATCAGGTCCCGCAAATTTTTCGGCTCTACCGGATCCGGATGATGATTCGGGAAATCCGGATCCGATTTGCAATACAGCTCTACCACATCGCACCCCCAGCGTCGAAGCGCCTTGGGGGCAAATGGCGACGGCGTACCGTTGCCGCAATCGACCACGACTTTAAGCTTCCGGCCGTTCAGCCGGATTTTGTCTGCCAGCATGTCCAAATAAGGCTCCTCGACGCTTTCGCATCGCAGACCTTCTTCGTCATAATCGAAACCGGACGGCAGCTTGCCTTCGGCTGCCAAGCCAAGCATGCGGCTGCGCAGCTTCTGGATTTCTTCTCCATAAATCGTCGTATAGTCCATGGCGATTTTAAATCCGTTTTCGTCGCCGGGGTTATGGCTGGCCGTAATCATGATGCCGCTTGGCTCTTGATAATGGTGCATGGCATAGTAGAACATCGGCGTTGTCACTTCGCCGATATCAATCGCCTCGCATCCGGATTGCTGCAAGCCGGCAATCAGGGCCCGGTGAAAATCCGGGGATGATTTCCGGTTGTCGTGGCCGACAATGGCCTTATTCAAGCCGGCCGTCTTCAAGGTTTCGCCGAAAGCTCTCCCCAGCCAATAGCAAAAAGGGAGGTCAATGTCTTCATACGCTTTGCCGCGAATATCATATTCGCGGAATACATGGGAGGGGATGGAAGCCCCCCCTTCAAGGGTTGGCATCCCCTGCTCCTGCAGTTCTTTGGTCAAAGGCATCGTTGTCCACCTCTTTTTGTATGATGTCTATTGGATAATGGCGAATTGCGCTTAATGTTGTATCCATTCTTCGTAAATAGCTTCGGTCATCAAGTAAGAGATGACGGCTTCCGCCCCGCAGTTTATATTCGGTCCGTCGGCGCTCAAGCCGTCGCAGCAGCTGCCGTCCCGCTCGTTAATCATTGGGGCTCCGAGATCGTTGCCGCCGTAAAACCAATTGCGGCACTTCGTGACGGCCGATTTATATTTGTGCATGTTCGTCAGCTCATAGGCCTTGGCAGACGCTAACGCCAGCTTCATGACATCGATCGGCTGCTGGTCCCACAAAGCCCGATACCCCTGGCGGCACCACCCTTGACTGCCTACCGGCCGGATCTGTCCCGCTTCGTTTTGCGACAAACCGATTAGGAAGTCAAGGGAACTCAAAGCGATGTCAAGCAAGTCCGTCCAGTTCAACATTTCATGAGCCCACAGCATCCCCCATGGCAGCACGGCATTGCTGTAAGTGATCTCCGATTCAAACCAAGACCAGCCTGGAGCCGAATTCCGACGATAGAGGGCAGCCAGACGTTCCGCAAGCTCTTGGATATGGGAGGTCAGATCGATATCATATCCGGCACGCTGCAGCATGCCGAGTGCGGCGATGCTGTAAGCCCATCCGCGCGGATACCGCAAATGGTCAACCTGCGGCAGCGCTTTTTGAAAGATCGATTCAGCAACCATCGCAAACGAAGGGGCGGGTGCTGCTGTCATTGCCTTCGCACAAGCCCAAAGGCAGCGTCCAAGGCAATCGTCGGAAGGCATTTCCGGCTCCTTGCTCCGGTCATAGGCAAAATTGTTATGAAAATGACCATCTTCCTTTTGCGCCCACAGCAAAAAGGCGATATAGATCTCGGCTAACCGCTCAAGTTGTTGTTGGTCTTCAGGACGCCCATGCTTGAACCATTCGAGACAAACCCATAACGCACGAGCCTGGTCGTCCGTGCTGTATCCTTCGTTGCGCCGGGGGATCGTCCCGAACCCGTGCTCGAGTATGCCGGTATCATCGGTCATCTTGATCAGATGGTCAAACCGAACGGATCGCCTTTCCATGTCTCCCCACCTCGGTAAACAGAAGGTTGTACTCATGCCCGACGCTTGGCCAATGCATCGTTTGCCCCAGCCGCTTCATTTTCCGGACGACATCTTGATGCATCACGTCGTTGGTCAGCAGCGACACGATCCGTTCCCGCCATAACGCCTCGTCATCAGCAGGAATCAGCAGCTCGGGTTCATCGGCGAGCAAATCCTGTGCATAGCAGTACGGAGTCGAAACCACTGGCCGTCCCAAGCCGACCGCATAGGCAAGCGTTCCGCTGGTGATCTGCTCCATACCCGGATAAGGTGTCACGTAGACATCGCATGCCGTAATATGGCGCACCAGATCATTCTCCTCCATATAACGGTCGATCATGACGACATTGTCACCGATCCCGCTGTCAGCGATCATGGCCTTCAGCTCTTCGCGGTACTTCTCTCCTTCCCATTTCTTGACCTCCGGATGCGTTTGGCCGACGATGGCATATAACACTTTAGGCACCTTTTTAACAATTTCAGGCAAAATCCTCAGGATCAATTCAATTCCTTTTCCGCGGCTCAGCAGCCCGAACGTCATCAGCACCTTGCGATCGGCCCAATCCAGCTGCTCCCGGAATGCCTGCCGCCGCTCCGTATCGGGCTCGGGCGTACCGTGCGGTATAAAGACGATTTTCTCCTCCGGAATGCCGAACGAGCGGTTTAAATAAGATATCGCTTTGCGGTTCATCACGACGATCCGGTCGCTTCGCTCGGCGATTTCCCGCTGAATGCTTGCGTACGGTTCACGGGGCAACTCAAACACCGTATGAAACGTAGTCACCAGCGGTTTTTTCAGATTGCGGATGAAACGCAAGATGTGCCGGCCGGCCTCGCCGCCAAATATCCCGAACTCGTGCTGGAGAGAGACGACCTCGATTTCGGACTGGTTGATTCTGTACGCCATCTTCTCATAATCGTTCTCGCAATCGCGACGCAGCAGCCACAGCAGCGGATCCTGCAGGCCATCGGATTCCCCATCGTGGAGCACGATTACGGGATCCTTCGCTTTCCACTCCTTCACTGCATGGACCGCCTGGCGCAAATGAAAAGTGAACGTGGCCAGGCCGCATTTCTTCGGAACGTAAGTACTGATATAAGCCACCCGGGTCATGCTTGCATCACTCCCAGTCGGTTCATTACGGCTTCATGCAAAATATGTCTTGGGCCGAGCTCGAGATTGTAACCGAATATGCAGTTGTTTAAGTACGCTCCCTCGTTTACCCGGCAGCCGTCCCACAGGATCGTTTCCGATAGCCGGACGTTCGGGCCGATCGTGCACTTGTCGCCGAGCACCACATGAGGCCCGATGACGGCCCGCGCTCCGATTCGTACGTGATCTCCGATCAATACCGGCGGAACGAGGAGGACGCCGGCTCCGATTTTAGAGCCCTTGCCGATCCAGATGCCTTGATCCTGGACGTGTCCGGGAATTTGGATCCGGCTCTGTCCCGTTAAGAGATCCCAGTGAATTTTGCGGTATCTGTCTTTGGTGCCCATATCCGCCCAATAGCCTTGAATCGTCGTACCGAAGACTCCCATATTTTCGCGGATGAGATGTGGAAACGTTTCGCGTTCAATGGAGACCTCCCGATCGGACGGAATCGCTGCGAGCACGTTTTTATCCATGATGTAAATACCTGCGTTGATCCGTCTCGAAGGGGCCTCGTCCAAGCGGGGCTTCTCCACAAAACGCAAGATGCGCCCCGTATCGTCCTGCTCAACGACCCCGTACGCGCTAGGGTCCTCAACCTCCGTCAGACCGATCGTTACCTTTCCTCCGTGAGATCGATGGAAATCCAGCAGCGGTTTCAGTTCAATATCGTGGACGATATCCGCATTCATGGCAATAAATTGTTCATCGAGTAAAGCCTCGGCATTCTTGATCGCCCCGGCAGTCCCCAGCAGCTTATCTTCAAGCGCATACTGGATCGACACGCCCAGCCGGCGGCCGTCGCCGAAATGGTTTTTTATTTTTTCGGGATGATGCTTAAGGGCGATAACGAAACGGTGAACGCCTTGTTCCTTCAGATGAAGAATGAGATGTTCCAGCCACGGACGATTCAGAATCGGTGCCATCGGCTTCGGCATGTTCTCCGTCATCGGTCTAAGTCGGGTTCCCAATCCACCGGCAAGTAACAGTACATTCATCTTCGAAATCCTCCTGTTCCCAAAAAATGATTCGACAAACAAACTTACGCCAGCTTTGGACACTGACGCTAATATTGTATCGGCTTCCCTCCTTCGCTCTTGATTTGTTAGCACTCTATAATGTCGAGTGCTGATAATATAGTATTTTATGGAATAGTTCTTTGAATCTTCAAGTTGATCAGGACATAATGTCTCGCATTCCGCCTGAAATCAAAGCATAAAATCCTCTTTTTTCTTTTGAAATCTCATGATTTCTTTGTTTTTTGCCATGAATCGATCATGAATATAGTCGCAGGACCGCCCGTTTTCATAAAAAAGAGACTGCCGGCAAGTTAAAACTAACCGACAGTCCTTTACTTCCAAGCAGTATACTCCTCATCCTATTCGCCGGACAATTCCTTGAGCGATCTGATTTTTCCATGGGGGTGCTGTGCTTGCTTACGCGACTTCCAGGCAGCTTCTTTCCTTCTCTTCTGGTGAGCCATGTCAGTCTTCCTCCTTCGGAAATCGAGAATGTATACCACTTCCATAGGTTTTCAATATTAAGCCTTGTTCATTCATCCGCCTGGGGGCAAGAGCATAGATAATGGAGATAGTCCCTTTTGCTTCTGTTTTCTTATGTATGCTTTAGCTGCACTCCAGCACATATTCCGGCATTTTCTGCATGTCAGATACATATAACATCAGTAATTAACGTTATGAATTATAGGAAGAAGGCGAAGCATGAAAGCGAGATGGATCATCCTGTTGTTGTTTGGTTTTATGCTCTTGTTCATTTTGTTTCGTCTAGTGGAAGACCATCCATCAGCAGAGGCTCTTTATATCGATGATCAAATCCGCATGCAAATAACACCGATTGATTCATCAGCGGTATCGATGCAGGAGACCACCTTTGAGCTGCAAATTGACGAGTTATCCGGAATACCCGTAACAGGCGCGGATTTCGATTTGAACATTACCATGCCGGATATGTTTTGCGGGGTTTTTCCTGCTTCCATTGAGGAGATTCAACCCGGGGTATATCATGCGACAGTGGTGCCCGTCATGCGCGGGAAATGGCAAGCCGAAGCCGAATTACAGTGGAAGGAGCGGTATGTCAAAGTCAGCACCGTTTTTAAGGTTCATTAAAGAGAAAAAGCCCCCCATCACCATAGCCAAGGGTGCACGGAAGGTATCCAGCCATTCGCACTTAGACCTTTCAGAATGCACAGCAACCCCATCAAGACGGCCAGATATCCGCCGATCCTGCGCATCGCCCTGCGCCATCTTTTCGTAAGGCTTCCCGCAGACATCGCCGTCAGAAGCAAGACCGGAAACGTCGATATGCCGAACACCAGCATAATCAGCGAACCTTCTGCTGCGGTTCCCGAGGCGGCAGCATTCATGTGCATTGCATAAGTCAAGCCGCATGGCAAAAAGCCCAGCAGAATCCCGGTCAAAAAGGTTGCAAGAATTTCGTAACGTTGTCCGAGCTGCTGCAGCTTCGACTGAACGCGAGAATTTTTATATGGATGCGTGCGAAACATCGGGAGCGTATACCGACGAAAGGTCCATAACAAGATCAGCAAGCCGCCAATGATGCTGGCCGCAGATTGGAGCCCGACGAATCCGGCTGCAGAATCCAGAAAAGAGCCGACCAAGCCCATAAAACCGCCGATTGCCGCGTAAGTTGCTACTCTCCCTACGTTATATGCGAGGATCAAAGCCATTGGCGAGCCTTGTGCGCGAAGTGCAACCGACGACACGATGCCTCCGCACATCGCGAAACAATGCGGTGCACCCATCAATCCGGTAAGTGCAACGAGCGCCAAGCTGTTTCCTGCTGTATCCAAGACGATTACTCCCTTCTGAAAACTGCCTCATACTTCACTTTGCTGCTGGTACCTCCATTGCGACTTAAACGCTGATCGGATAAGCCGGCATGAATTGGGAGATACCTGTTCATTATATGAAGCCGATTGAAGGATAAGAATGTCTCAGGTTAGAAAGCTGCGGCGCAAGTATAGCAGCCTATCGCCAATCGTTATTCCATCAAAGCCTGCTACATCTTTGCTACTTCATTGTTAACTTGCTACTTCATTGTAAACTTGCACTTCATTGCTGGTTCGTTGCTGCTTCATTGCTGCTTCTTGCCTACCAAGCCTTGTTCATAAGCATAACGCGCAATCTGAACTCGATTGGCCAAGTGCAGCTTTTGAAGGATGTTCTTCAGGTGATTTTTCACCGTATGCTCTGAAATGCTTAGATCGCCTGAAATTTCCTTATTGCTCATTCCCTCGGCAACGAGCACTAGAATTTCATGCTCCCGCTCAGTTAAAGGATGATCTTGAACCTCGTCCGCACGCTTCGGGGACATTTCCTTGAGGATTCGAAAAGCCAGCTCGCGCGTTACCGGCGCTTCATCGATGGCGACTGCTCTTAAATATTCGTGCCACGCTTCAGGCTCCATATTTTTCAACAAATAGCCCTGGGCGCCCTTCTTAAGCGCATCGAATAAATGCGCAATATCGTCGGATACCGTAACCATAACGACCTTGATATAGGGGAAGGCTTCTTTAAGCTTCTTCGTTGCTTCCAAGCCGCCCATTCCCGGCATTTGAATATCCATCAGCACCAGGTCCGGCATCCAATATTCACTTAAGGTAATGGCTTCTTCTCCGCTGCTTCCTTCCGCCACGACTTCAAAGACAGGATCGCTTTCCAGGATCATTCGGATCCCTTCTCTGGCCATCCCGTTATCATCGATAATTAACACCCGGAATTTTGACATTTCAATATGCCCCCTTTCGAACGATTACCAGCGTGTCCCCATCTTTACGTTCCAGGCTGAAATGCCAGGACATCGCCTTGGCACGGTCGCGCATCATTTGGATCCCGTATCGATTACGGATCATCATATTATCTGGGTTAAAGCCTTTGCCGTCATCCGCGACCTGGCACATCCACCCCGATTCTGTTGGTCGCGCTTCGATTCGGACTTGCTTCGCCTCCGCATGCTTATGAATGTTAAGCAGCGCTTCGCGGATGATTGCGAATAACTCCACTCGCTCTTTGGAAGACAGCATCGTTTCCGGAATGCGCCAATTCGTCTCAATTTCCAGAGCGGTTTCCTGCTGCAGCTCATCGATCAAGCTCTCAATGCCTTGCAGCCACGGATTTTTATCCGCATCGGCTTCATGCCTCAAATTGGCGATGGCTTGTCTGACATAATCATTGGTGCGATGAACACTCTCCTTCAATTTATGAAGCGGAAGTCCGTCTGCTTGATTCATGCGGTCCATTTGCGAGATCTGCGCGTTCAAAAAGAACAGGGATTGCGCGATGCCGTCATGAAGCTCCCTTGCGATTTTCTCTCGTTCCTCCAGCACGGCGCGGATCGCTTTTGCTCGATTAAGCTCCTCTTGATTATGTTCGATCATGGCAAATAATTTGGTCAAAAACAGCAAGGATACGAGCAGCACAATGACCGGGGCAAGCCAGTTTCCAAGCTCCATCGAAATATACGGCAGCAGAAACTCATGCCGGACATACTCCCAGACCCCGATCGTCAGGGTAGGAATCGTAAGAATCAGCCATTTGTTTTGTTTATAGGTCACAATCATTCTCCCCTCTAGCTGATTGATGCATGGATCCATTATATTGCATTGGGAACCTTTAGCGAATGTTAATCGTCTTGCCTGATCCGATTCATCAGGAATATGATGTCTTCCATCTCTGTCAGCTCCCCTTCGTGTCGTTCCACCAAAGTCCCGTCTTCATCAATGATGATCGTAAGTGGCATTCCGACCAATTGATACTTTTGTTTAATGTTCATCTCGGAGTCCAATACGATCGGAAATTCGAGGTCATACCGGTCAGCAAAATGCTGCACCGTTTCTTTGCCCTCCCCCACGTTGATCGCCAGCATGTCCACGCCTGTTAACTTATGAGCCTCGTTAAGAAGCGGCAGTTCGTTGACGCACGGATTGCACCAGGAGGCCCAGAAATTCAGGACAACGCCCTTCCCTTTGTAATCGGCAAGACGGATTTCTGTCCCCTCCAGATCCACGGCTGAGAACTCCGGCGCTGCTTCTCCTGGAATAGCAAGAACCTGCGGATCACCCAAAAAACGTGACACGGCATACACGCCTCCGATTAGGACAACCATCAATAGCATATACTGAATCATTCTGCGGATCACCCTGTTCATCTCCTTGCTCACAAATTAGGCATACATGTTGGCCGTTAAGCTCTTAAATAATAGCCTGACGGGCGGCTTGAACGCCGGCCACCGCCTCACCTAAAGTGAAACAAGACAGCGGCCCGCCTGCGGACTCGCTGCCTGCTTCGCTATTTCGGGCTTCCTCCGTTTATCCCAAACAACTCCCGGAATGCTCTGCGCATCCCCTCAGCTCCATATGTTTGTCGAAGCTCTCCCGTATTCCCGTCCAGCACCACATTCCCATCCCTTAAAAAAACGATCCGATCCGCCAAAGCTTCGGCAATTTCCAATTGGTGCGTGGAGAAGAGGATAGTCTGGCCTTCGGCGACTGCCTGGCGAACGAGCATGACGAACGTATCCATCCAGTAAGGATCAAGGCCATTCGTCGGTTCATCCATAATGACGAGCAGCGGCCGTGCCATTATCGCTTGCGCGAACAATACCCGCTGTCTCATGCCCTTAGAGAAGGAGGCCACGGATTTGCTGCCGGTATCCGAGAGACCAACCATCGATAACGCTTCCCGTGCACGGGCTTGCCCGAGTCCGCGAAGCCGGGCCCAGAACAGCATGGTCTCCAGTGCCGTTAATCCTGGACTAAAGCGATAATCATCCGGCATATAACCGATGTGCCGGGCATATTCCCGCCGATTGTCCCGGCATGTCTGCCCGTTGACGGTGATAACACCCTTCGTCGGGTGCAAGATTCCCGCCAGCATCCGCAGCAAGGTGCTTTTTCCAGCTCCGTTGCCTCCGCACAAAGCGACCGCTTCGCCGTGAGCGACCTTCAAATTCAATTCTTCAATGACAACCTTTCCCTTAAATGCCTTATGAACCGCATCGAATCGTACGAGCTGATCACCCACGACCTCTTCCCCTTTCCCATAAACCATAAGCAGCGGCAAGAGCAGCACCTATCCATACGAGCATCACACCCGCAAAAACGGGCGTGCCCCAGGGTGAACGGATCCATATCATCCATTTGTAATATTCAGGCCCCAGCGTCGAGCCTCCTCCTAACTTGACGACGGTAAACAAACGCGTCAATTCAGCCGGATTCAGAAAAGTAAGTGTTGTTATCGCCGGCTTAATCCAGAGATATGGCATCATGCCCAGCATAGCAATGAGGAGCGAAGGCCATGCGATGACGGTGAAGAACCAGACGCCTACCGCTATCGTTAAAGCCTGCCAGCGGTTGCGGGCGAGCGTACCGATCAACATGGCAATGCCGAGATAAAACAGAGATAACCCGATTGAGAAGCCCAGCAGCTGCTTGTACGTTAAAAAATCAAAACCGCTGCCGAGAAGCCAGCCTGCCGACCCGGACAGCCCGAATCCGAAGGCGACGATGGAGAGCAGCACTGCAGACAGCCCGATATATTTTCCTGCCAGAAACGGCCAAGTGCCAAGCGGATACGTCGATAGCAGCTCCCAGTTGCCCTCTTCCTTCTCGCCGGTTAAGGAGAATGAGCCCAGCATCAGGGCCATCAAGGGGAGCAAGTACAACGCCAGGTTTAACATGGTTCCGCTGGTGCCGGAAAATCCGCTCACACCCCCTTGGGTATGTATGATTAGCAAACTGAGCATGAATACTGCGAAAAGAGCCATGAATGAATATGCCCAAGGGTTGCGAAACCCGATGTTCATCTCGCGTATAGCGACGTATTTCATGTCTTTCATGAGCCATGGCCTCCGGATGCGGGAGGTTCAGGAGGTGTCGAATGCCCTTCTTGATGCGCTGGAGGATCATGATCCGCAGCTTCATCTTGTTCCTCAACAGGCGGGTGACCATGATCATGTATCCCTTCCATATCCATCATGTCGCGATTGACCTCCCACGAATGATCACGGAGCTCATCGGCCGTCATCAGCTTCCCCGTACCTTGTTCTTCAATATAAGCTTTGGCGTCTTCTTCCTTCTCAAATGACAAAATCCCGTAAGCCATCGGCGTTTTGTAGGAAGGATCATAAGCATAGTAAGCCTTCTCGTAACGAAGCCATTGCTTGCTGTTGTAATCCCGGACGAAGGCGGCTCCGATCGTATCGGTCCCATTCTCGATCTTCCATGTGTTCAAACAACCGATATCATCGAATTTAAGCGATTGACCGTCTTTGGTTACGATTTGAGTCGCATATTGATCATCTTTAACCGCCATCTTGCAGATCACGCATACATCCGTTTCCTCGTTAATGGCTTGCGGTTTATAAGCTTCTCCCCCGCAAGCGGATAGAAGCAGCAGCAATGCTGCGAGGATCGCATTCAATTTCATTCCTTTACTCATGACATTCGTCTCCTCATCCAAAAAAATAGTGTCCCGGTACATCCTAATAACACGAGTCCGGCTATCCCTGTAAGGGTTCTCCCTTCCGCATCCCCGATCTGGTTTTCACTCATAGGAGGCGTCATTAACGGAGCAGCATCCGTAGTCCAGCGATCCCGGTCACTTTGATAGAGCCCTTCGAGGAACACCATCCCCGGGGATTGGAAGAACAATTGGAACGCCGGGCGTTTTTTCGTCAGTTCCTGAAACAACGGGTTAATCGCGTATGAAATATCGCTGTTCCCGTCTCCATTTGCATCGATGCCTCGGAAATTGTCCCAATAGTTTTCGATGATCCTATTGTCCTCGCTGCTCCGTGCCTGGGCGTCCGCAACATTGCCGGTAAACCGGTTGTGGGCGATGGAATTGGAGCTGGAGTCCAGAAGCTGGATCCCCACAAAATTGTAACGAACCTCGTTATTCTCCAATCGGTTGCCCGTCGACAGCTCAACATACAGGCCGACCCGATTACCATCAACCGTATTGTCTGCCAGAACCGAATCATGCGTGTCATACAGCAAGATCCCTTGCGAATTCACGTTTTCGCTTTGCTTGGAGAACGAGTTCCCGATAACGGATACTTGCCTGGCCGTCATCACCATGGCACCGGTCACATTCAAGCTGCCTTCGTTTCGTTCGATGACCGTTCGATTCGTGTACATGCAATGGATTCCATACCGGGAACGTTCAATCCGGTTTCCGGTTACACGCGTATCATCGCTGTTTTCCATATAGATGCCGTCATGAACATCTCGAATCGTATTGTCCATGAACCTCCAGCGATGCCCATTGAAC
Source organism: Paenibacillus lactis (assembly GCF_017873605.1). Taxonomy (GTDB): domain Bacteria; phylum Bacillota; class Bacilli; order Paenibacillales; family Paenibacillaceae; genus Paenibacillus_AQ; species Paenibacillus_AQ lactis. The sequence continues at coordinate 241,907 of NZ_JAGGKI010000007.1, read as the reverse complement.
ACATCCACGCCATTCCCTTTGTCCGCCAGTCGCACGCCTTCAGCCGCCCAATCGATCGTAGTATTCGTCACCAAGCCTTCATCCGCGTCACGGACCGCAATTCCATCCCCGCCAGTCCGAATGTAGAGGCCGTTCAAGACAGCTCGATGACCTCTGACGAGCACCGTTGGCGTTTCCTTAACCATTCCGTCGGTAATATGGAGTCCGGCAACCGTTGTGCCGTCAGCATCGATCGATAGGGCAGGAAGCTGACTTCTATTAATTAATTCGACGTTCCCTTCCCCCTCCGTCCGTATCGTTAACGGCTTGTTAACGACAACCGGTCCCTGGTATGTGCCAGGCTTCAGCACTAGCGTGGCCCCCGGATTGGCCTGGTCCACGATCTCTTGAAGGCCCATCAGCTCGTCCTCCGCCCGGGCCGGACTTCCGTGCATCATCGCCAATACAACCAATAGTGCGAGAAGAGCCCATTTGTTGATTGACCTTGTCATTTGACCTCGACCTGCTTCTTCTTCGTGATATGGATATCGTCCTCGTACAAGTGAATATAGACGGTATAAACGCCCTTGCCCGGGAAGGTGAATGCTCCGCTGAATACGCCATCCCCTTCATGAATCGCATCCATAAGCACCGGCTCATCTCCAATCCGCACATCGAAAGTTGCCCGTGCCGTGTCCGATACCTTCATTCCGGTAACCGTTACTTTCATATCCGCCTGGCTTCCTGCGATGACGGTCTCCGGATTTGTCGTCAGCTCCGCTTGAACAGCTTCCAAATCAACAGGTTCTTCGCTCGAACAAGCTATCATCGTTCCGATAAGCGATAGAACCAACACGAGCGAAACGATCCTTTGCTTCATATGCTTACTTCCCTCCCTCTCCTGTACCGATGTAATATCCCAGATTGTAGCAAGTTCAATCGTTCGCTCCTATAACTCATAAGAGCTATTTCCATAGTTGAACATCGACACATTTGTGTCGGGAAAGGAAAGGGCTTTATTCCAGAGGGGATTCCATGGCTCTAAGGAGTCATGGTAAGGCAGCACCATTTTCAGTACAATTGAAACCGTTATTTACCAAAGAATATGGAGGATAAACGGAATGTCACGAGCTCGCAAATCTTCAATGCGCCGATATGTTATGGCAATCATCATTCTCTGTATCGCTGCTGTGGGTTACTTGGTGCTGCAATCCTCGTTCCGTTCGGATTCGCTTCCGGTCAAAATGGAATCCCCTGGATTCGCATTAACTGATCTTGAAGGTGAAACCGTAACGGACAAGGATTTCGACGGGAAGATCCGCCTAACCTCATTTATCTTCACACGATGCCCGGACATTTGTCCTGCGACAACCGCGAATATGGTCGCGCTTCAGGCAGAGCTTCAAGAACAGGGACGTTTTGGGAACGGCGTTGAGTTTGTGTCGATCACGTTCGACCCGAATAACGATACGCCTGAGGTGCTGCGGCAATATGCGGATCGAATGGGAATCGATCAGAGCGGCTGGACCTTGCTTCGTGGAGAAGAACATGAGGTGAAGGAGCTTGCTTCCCAGTACAATTTTTCGATCGTACGCCTGGATGACGGCTTGTTTGCGCACTCCGTCACATCACTGCTATTGATTGACGGCCAGCAGCGTGTACGCCGTATTTACCGAATGGGTGAAGATATGGAGAATGATCAGATTTTGGCCGATATCCAGACCTTATTAAAAGAACAGCAGCGGAAATCCTAATCCGGCTGCTGTTCTTGTTCATTTCAGGCAATATCGCGCTGTTCATGTCCACGCGCCATGAGGAGAAGCTTCCTCCAAGGATTGATATTTCCTCAAGGGATCCTAGACATGCGCATCCGCTTCTTCATTGCCTTGTTCTTGTTTCTGCGCGCGCACGGCCAGCCCAAGTGCTGCAGCGATCAGCAGAAATGCCGCGAGTGCCAGCATCGGAATGGTCAGCCACCCGAACCAATTCAAGTAGTCGTCCAGGCAAGACACCGGCCCGCATGCGGCGGCATCTGACGAACGCGGAAGCTTTTGAATGATGATATGATAAGTTGATATGCCTCCGCCAATGACAATCAGGGGCAGGATGTAAGGAATAATAAATGTCTGCTGCCTGTAAGCCGCGATACCCAAGAGAATGACTAATGGATACATGAAAATCCTTTGATACCAGCATAAGACGCATGGCGTGAAATGCCATACTTCGCTAAGAAACAAACTGCCGCTTGTGGCGACGGCCGCAACCAGCCATGCGAATAATAACCATGCTCCCGACTTATTCATTGATTATCGTGTCAACTCCCTTCTATTGATGTTCGGCCAGCCATGCGGAAATGGATGCAAGCTCCTTCTCACTCAGCCTTTTTCCGAAAGCCGGCATGCCGCCTATTCCATCCGAAATAATCGCGGCGATCTCTTCCTCGGTAAGACGGCTTCCCACAGCTTGCAAATTCGGACCGACTCTTCCCTCGAGCTGATCCCCGTGGCAGGACAAGCAGCGCTGTTTATACACAGCCGGGATCGGACTTTCCGTGTTTGCCGCCCCTTCGCCGCTCTTCTGGCCGCCGCAGGCTGTCAACAATCCTACGATCACCAATGTCAATAAGAGTCTAATACCGCTTCTTGACATGACGCCCCTCCTTCAAACTCATCTTAAATCCGTTGCATTAACCTTCTCATTGTCTCTCGATTGGTCATCGTTTTAAATGGCTCCTTCGGGCTATGGTTTTAAGGACGTTAGCCTTCAATGGAGGCACCTTTGTGAATTTTTCGATTGAAGGAAAGATGGCGTGCCAGACAAAAAAGCTGTCGAGACTTTCTCGACAGCCAAGGTCTGAACTATCAGTGTTGTACGATTGGTGATTCGTATTCTATCTTTACGCCTCGTCAATCATTTGCCGCTCAATGAGCTTCATCTCATAAAAATATCCCTTTTGTTCCATCAGCTCCGTATAAGTTCCCGCTTCAACAACCCTCCCTTGGTCCAAAACAACAATCCGGTCCATTTTCTCCAAACCGGTCAGCCGATGGCAAATCAGCAGGAGGGTATCATCGGCAGCTTCCGTCAACAAATGCGAGAGAACACGCTGTTCCGTCACGTAATCCAGGGAAGACGTCGGTTCGTCCAGAAGCCATAAACGTCCCTTGCGCAGCATCACTCTGGCCAAGGCCAAGCGCTGTTTCTCCCCATCTGACAAATTCTCTCCTTTTTCATATACGGGATCATCAAGCGATTTGTTCGGAAGCAGCGCTTTCTCCAATACTGCCGCCAGCTCCTCGTCTGTATAGGATTCCTCGTCCAGCAGCAGGTTGTCCCGGATCGTCCCCCGGAAAAAATGGCTGTGCTGCAGCACCACATTCGACGCCTGCCAAATGCTCGCTTCATTCAGTTCTTGAACCGATATATCGTTCAATCGGATCAGGCCGCTTGTTGGCACGCGCAGCTTGAGCAGCAAATCGATGAGGGTTGATTTTCCTGAGCCGCTCGGACCGACAATCGCGGTCTTGGATCCCGGCGGAATAGACAGGGTAATGCCTTTCAGCGCAGGACGGCATTCATCTTCATACTGAAACGAAACACCGCACAGCTCGACTGATACGGCTTTATCGGTGGATAAAGCACCGCTTGGCTGGGGCTGCCGCCGATCAGCGTCAAGAACCGTTTCCGCCAGCCTATTGGCCGCATGCTCGCTATCCTGCTTATAAGCAGGAAGTGTGGCCATTGGGGCCGCCTCTTCAAATACAGTCAGCGAAGCCATGACCAGCATGGCGAGAAATACGCCGGCTAGCGAACCGTTCATGATGAATACCGCGCCAAGGACCAGCACTCCCCAGGAAATAAGATAGGCCACGAAAGCATGCAGCGATTGACCGCGCAGCAAGTGGCGCGCTGCCGCCTCCTGCTCGGCCGCCAATGCGGCGGAGGCATCCTGCAGAAGCTGCTCGCGCTTTTTCATTTGCCCGTATACTTTTAGATCGCGGTAACCATACAGCATTTCGGCCACTTCCGTGGACAGCTCGGCCCTTTTCTCGCGTACGCGCCCCTGTCTTCTACGCTGCCCCAGCAGCACGATTCCAGGAACCACAAAAGCCGTAATCAACATCCCCAGCACGAACAAACAGGCAATCCAGATCGAAAAGACGGAGGTGAATATTACCGTAGCCAGAAACACCATGACAACAATGACCGGAGGATAGGCGACGCGTAAAAAATAATGCTGCAGGCTTTCCACATCCCCAACGATTCGTGCAAGCAGGCCTCCGCTGCGGTTTCTGCCCAAAATGCCGGGGGTCAAAGGAATCAGCTTGGCAAAGAATGAGGTGCGCAGCCGGCTGAGCATCGAGAATGTCGCCCGATGGGAATACAAGCGCTCGGCGTAGCGGCTTGCCGCCCGCAGCAATCCAAGAATCTTCACGAGGGAGGTTAGGACGATCAAGGTATAGAGCGGCGGGGCAAATACGGTCTGGGAGATCAAATATCCGCTAGCGGAAAACAGGCTCACCCCCGCGATGCCTGCAATGAATCCGCCAACGATTGCGATGGCAATATCCTTCCGCTCCTGAATCATGGCTTTGGTTAGAATCGCCAGCTCACTCATGCAAATCCCCCTTTCCGCTGCGCATTGACCATTTCGGCATACTGGGGCAGCCGTGCAAGCAGCTCCTCATGGCTCCCGCTGTCCAGAAGCACTCCGTCGTCCATATACAATATCCGGTCGGCATGCCGGATCGTGTACAATCGGTGGGCTACGGTAATCATGGTTGCGCTGCCTGCCAGCTCGGCAATGGACCGCTGCAGAACGCGTTCGGTGTGCAAATCCAGTCCCACCGTAGGCTCGTCGAACAAAATAACCGCGGGCCGCTTTAAAAAAGCGCGCGCCAGCGCCAGCCTTTGCTTCTCGCCCCCTGATAACCCCCGGCCTCCTTCGCCGACTGGGGTGTCATAGCCTAACTCCAGTTCGTCTGCAACAACTGCAAGCCCGGCGGCCTTCGCCGCCTCCACCATTTCGCCCCGGGAGACTTCCCGGCTTGCGCCAATTGCAATGTTCTCGGCTAACGTACCGGCAAAAATATAGGGATGCTGCGTAATATAACTAACTTGGTCAAACCATAGAGCCTCGTCCATTTGCCAACGCGGGCGTCCGTTCACCAGCACTTCCCCCGACGTCGGCTTCAGCAGCCCGGCAAGAAGATGCAGCAAGGTGGTTTTGCCGGACCCGCTTTTTCCGACGATGGCGATCTGCTCCCCCGCTCCAAACGATATGGAGCCGACTGCAAGTTCGAACGAATCCGGTGCATACCGAAATCGGACATCTCTCAGCTCGATGATTGGCGGCATCCGAATCGAGCTCCGATCGGCAAACCCAGGAGTATCCGCTGGATCCATCTGCTCGGTCTGTTGCGTTTTGTCCATATTTTCGCCGCCATCCTGCCAATTCGTTAATGAAGCCTCGGTTTCACTTCTTTCCGCGAGCAGCTCCTCAACTTTACGAATTGCCCCCATGCTTGTACGCCCGCTGTGAAAAGCCGTTCCCGTGTTTTTTAACAGGCTGTAAAACTCAGGCACCAGCAGCAGGATCAAGAACGCGGTCTGAAAAGACAGCGATTTGAAAACGAGAAGCTGCAGGGCCAGCTCAAGCGCAACAATGCCTATGCTCAGCATGACGATGGACTCCAGCATGAAGGTGTTGGTAAACGCAATCCGCAGAATCCCCATCGTGGCATCGCGATAGCCTAAGCTGCTGCGTTCAATTGCCTGCTGCTGGAGGTGAGCCCGCCCGAACAGCTTGAGCGAAACCAGCCCTTGAAGGGAGTCTAGAAACGTGCCGGAGAATTCGGCCAGCTGCGCAAATTTCTCCTCCGATTTGTTCTTTGTTTGCAGCCCAACGAGAATCATAAATATCGGGATAAAAGGAGCTGTCGCTAGCATTATCAAGCCGGAATTCAAATGCTGAGCAAAAACCATAATCAAGATCAGGACAGGAATAACCGCTGCTTCCATCATTCGCGGCATATACTGGCTGAAGTAACTGTCCGCCTCATCCACGGCATCCAGCGCCACACTCACCTTGCCGCCCGTTTGCCCGCGAAGCGACATCGGCATCGAAGCATTGGACAGTTTACGAAGCACCGCTGCTCGCATGCTCGTTTTGGCACTGGAAGCCATTTGCAAGCCGATTCTCCCGTTTCCATACGACAGCAGCGTCCGCGCTGCCATCACGCCAATCAATGCACCAAGAATACCAGCAACCGACGCCAAGGACGATCTCTGAACAAAAATCCTCTCGACTGCTTCGGCGAGCAGCACCGCCTGGACTGTGATGGCTGCACCGAGCGCAAGCGACGTGAACCCTAAGAGGATAAGACGTTTCCTCTGTGCAGACATTTGTTCTGACAGCAGGCTGCTTTTCTTTTTCAAGTAATCTCCACCTCCTGTTTACGCACTCCCTCCAAGGTAATCCTAATTGTAGCGGGACAAGCGCCCACCTTATTTTTTGCCTTTGACATAATCCGCATCAAACAGAAAGAGCCGGAAGACCAGAATCAGGGACGGGATCAGCAGACAGAGCCCGCCGATAAAGGCCGCAACAAGCGCAGCTCCCATCGACTCATGCGTAGCGCCGCTCTGAATGGTAATGTACGGATCCAATATATATGGATACTGCCCGATGCCGTACGCGAAGAACGCGCAGAAAAATTGCAGCATGACGCAAATGAAGGCCAGTCCGTATCGGCGTCCGCTGTACAGCAGCCACAGCGCGATCATGAAGAAACCAACCGACAGCGCCAGCAGCCACCATAAGTCCATCATGTTCTGAAAATGCCGCTCATTATGTTGACTGAGATAAATAAATGCCGTGAGCGCGGCAATAATCGTCGGCGTGCTCCAGAACATGGCATAGGTCCGCATCAGCTTTAGGGCTGGCTGATCGCCTGCCCGGGAAGCGTAGAAGGCCAGGAACGTACCGCTAATAAACAGCACCGATACGATAGCCAGCGCCACGATGCTCCACGACAGCGGGCTTGTCATCAGCGCCCAATAATCCAGCGTAACCGCGCCTCTTGCCTCTGAGATAAAACCGCCTTCGGAAAGCGTCAGTGCGACCGACAAGGATGCCGGTATTAACAAACCTGTAGCCCCGTACAGAAACAGATAGACGATGTTTTCTTTGGAGCCGTAATTCTCGAATGCGTAGAAGGAACCGCGAATGGCCAGCAAAATCACGGCAATGCTCCCCGGAACAAGCAGCGAAGAGCCATAATAATAGGCCGTATCAGGGAAGAAACCGACGATGCCGACAAAGAAAAAGACAAAAAACACATTGGTAATCTCCCAAACCGGCGATAAATAGCGGGAGATCAATCGATTGATCAGATGATCCTGTTTGGTCAGCCGGGCATAGAAGGCAAAAAAGCCAGCGCCGTAATCAATGGAGGCTACAATTAAATAGCCGTATAAAAACAGCCAAAGCACCGAGATGCCTATCAACTCGTAACTGATCATACCGGCTCACCCTTTTCCATGGATTGAATAAACTTCTCTTGCCTTAACGATTCGAGCTCGGCCTCTGCCGGTTTGTTACGGAACAAGCGTCTCAGGACAAAGACACACATCGTGCCGAGCACAATATACAGCAGCAGGAACAGGAAGAAGAGAATCCTCACATTCGGTGATGTCGTAGCCGCCTCCTCTACGCGCATATATCCGCGAATAATCCACGGCTGCCGTCCGAGCTCCGCATAGAACCAGCCCAGCTCAACACCCAGAAACGCCAGTGGGATGCACGCGACGATGGCCCGAAGCAGCCACTTATTGAGCGAATTTCGTTTCTTCCAGAACAAGAACAAGAAATACAGAAATGCGACGGCCAACATCACAAAACCGATCATGGCCATGAAATCAAACAAATAGTGTACGAGCAGCGGCGGCCATTCACCTGGCGGAAACTCCTCCAGCCCCTTCACTTCGGCATCAAAGTCTCCAAAGGCCAGAAAGCTGAGCGCTTTCGGAAGGTGGAGCGCACCCACGATCTTCTGCTCCGCATTCAGCCAGCCCAATAAAATCAGATCCGCACCGCGCTCCGTCTCAAAATGCCATTCCGCGGCGGCCAGCTTCTCCGGTTGATGCTCCGCCAGGAATTTGGCGGACAGGTCCCCGGCTAAGGTGGTCAGCACGCTGAACACCAGAACAATAGCCATCATGAGCTTCAGCGCTTTTTTGTAATAAGCCGATGCTCCTTTTCTCAGAATAACGTAGGCTGCAATTCCCGCCAGCAAGGCGGCTCCCGTCAAATAGGCCGAGGTTAGGACGTGGAACACTTTTGAGGGAGTTGCCGTATTCAGCATCGCTTGCACGGGATCCACGGCCGTAAAGTGGCCAGCCTCCATGACAAAGCCTTCGGGCTGATTCATGAATCCATTCACCGACGTGATGAAAAATGCGGACATGCCGGCCCCCGCTACAATCGGAATTGTCAGCAGCCAATGGATATACGGATTGCGAAACCGGTCCCACGTGTACATATAGATCCCGAGGAAGATGGCCTCAAAAAAGAATGCAAAAACCTCCATAAACAAAGGAAGCGCGATAACATTCCCTGCCAGACGCATAAAGTTCGGCCACACGAGCGCAAGCTGCAATGCAATCGCCGTTCCGGTCACCACGCCCACTGCCACGGAAATGACAAAGCCCCGCGTCCACCTTTTGGCCATGAGCAGGTAATGCGGATCCTTCTTGCGAATTCCGACGAATTCGGCAATGGCGATCATCAGCGGCACCCCGACGCCAACCGTCGCAAAGATCGCATGAAACGCAAGCGTCAGCCCGGTTAGCCATTTGCTCCAAAGCACGGTATCTATAACCAAAATAAACTGCCTCCTTTCAAAACCCTGCACACTCGTTGATCGGGATAAGCCCTAACCAATACATACCCGATATTTAAACGATATTATAACGAAGCAATCTCTCAAATGAATCACGAAAGCGTCTCGTTCATGAAAGCATCGAATCTTTTCGACAACTCGGTGAAAAACAAAAAAACCACTCCATCGAGCCATTGAAGCTTTAGCTGATGTGTGGTATTTGCGCCTTGAAGTTCTCGGCGGAAATTTTATGGCTGACTAAATTCTTGCATTTTCCATTAATACATTAAAACTGGAAGATTCTCTTTAAGAAGATTTGGTCAAGACGGGAGTTAACAAGAACAGCCAATCTCTTTCTTCGCGGACTGGAAGTAATAAAATAGGACTCCTCGAACCGGTAAAACGTATCCGGATGTAATCTTCATTGACGCACCGTAACGTACTAATAAGAAACTTCCCATTAATCGTTATGCTAAAATTCTCTCCGGATTGCTCTTTTAAATCCAACTCATCACTTATACCACCAATCTCTGCCGTATTTGACAAGAGGGTCAATCTTCCTTCTGATATTTGCATTGTTACGAGATGATAACCAGCCAGCACAGACACGCGATCTAGCAATTGTCTAAATGATATATTGTCTAGGACAACCTCGGATACATGAATATGTGGGACTAGATTTCGGGTTGAGGGATATAATCCCTCAATCACTGCCGATTTAATAAGCAAATTAGGAGTCATAAATCTTATTTCATAATGATTTAATTCTATCACTACATCGGTAAAGCCGTCATTGGTCAGCATTTTAGCTATATCTATCAAACTCGTAGCAGGGATAATGGAGATTCCCGTCCACCCAGCATCGTTCTCAATCGGGATTGAGCATCTAGCCATTCGCACGACTCCATCTGTAGCAATCATCGTGAGTTGACTTCCTTGAATCTCCAAGCACACCCCCATAAAAACCGGTTTAGCGTCAGTAGTTGAAGCGACCCCCGCTACCTGTTTAATCATAGGTACTAACAAGTTGCACGGTACAATAAATTGATTGGTTGTTTGCTGATATTTATTTTGAGAAAAAAATGGGATGTCAGTATGTAACATCCCGTTCAACCGAACCTGTGTACTTCCGGATGTTATATATAATATTCGCTGTTCAATTACCTCAATAATTACAATATCATCCACTAATTTACGGCTAATTTCATATAAATAATTCGCTTGACAGGTAATACTCCCTTGATTAAATATTCGGACCTTACTATCTGAAGTGCAAACCTTGTATTGAACTGCCAGACTTGTACCAGTACCGCTAATAAAAATCCATTCATTCTGAACCAATATGTTTATTACAGATATCATAGACCCGCGACCGTTATTTGATACCGCTTTATATACATGTTGAATGGCCTTGACGAGTAATTCCCTTGAAATGTGTATTAACAACGAATTCACCCGTCTTTCTTATTTGCAGCGTAGTATGATTCAATCATGTTCCTTAAATATGCAGATCGAGAGATCTCCAGCTCCCCACATTCACGATCAATTTCTTCCCAGATTTCTTCAGTTAGAGTCAAAGATATCTTCCTCGTCATTCCGATCCCTTTTCTTCCAGCTCCCTCGCGCGCTCCCCCGCGAGTAAACATGAAACCTAGTTGACCGTTCTTTTTTGAAAGACCAATTTTTATTTGATCATCGTTCAAAGTATACCAGTCCTTTGTTTTGATTTTGGTTACCATTTTCAATATCGCTACTTACATCGTACCACATTTTTCTATCCGGCAACAAATAAAAAAACTAATAAAGTGCCCGTAGCTTCTACGCTATGGATATATTGTGAGTGCTGTTCCCCTTGTTATAACCGGCATCTTGTCAATTCCCCTAAACACCACGCTATATTAACCCGGAGGCTAATGTGAATATCGCGAGCCCATGCGTCAAGGTCGATGGAAGGATGCCATATTTCATGCGGACATAAGCACATACGATTCCCTCGTACAAGGTAAATAGTAAAATCGGTCCCCCAATATCCGTTACCGTTAGTGCCAAAAAGATGTGCCCGGTTGCAAAGAGAATTGCCGAAATTACAGCTGCCTTCATAGGTCCGCTAATTCGTTCAAAGTACCCCTGTAAATACCCCCGAAACAGCACCTCTTCCATGAAGTTGCCGGCCAATGCCATAAAAAGTAACGGAAGCAAAACATAAGGAGGAACCGCTCCTCCTCGCTCTTCCAGATCGATGAAGGAATAGATTAGAGCAAACGGTAGGACGACAATCAGAGCACCCAGCATTCCGGCGAAAACAGAAGCCGCCTTGCCTTTGCCGCACCAGAACAGGAGATTTAATAAAGGTTTATTCGTAACAACGATACTGAAAGTAAGAATGAGCGACATCATGCCAAGCGTGACGAGTAACCACCCATCATCAAGAAATCGAAGCCATACGGTTTGCCCTGTCGCCCCCAGTTTCCAAAAGCCGAGAGGGGTCATGGCATCCCGGATTAAAATGAATCCCAATACGAGAATGAAAAGCCTTGCCTCTACTGTCTGCTTTGGCAACAACAAATACGCCATGATTAACAACAGGATCCCCGGCATAATTCGCAATGAATAGTCCATGAATTGTTCTAACAAGCAGGACAACTTCCTTTCTGTGTGATTTTTACTAAACGTTGAGCTCTATCAGGATTGGGATCCAATCCAGTATAAAATGCGCAGCTATCCCCCTTTACCGATTGTTGCGCTTTCGCCTCCCCATAACAGTTCCCATCATACAATGTAAAAAACTGGTGGGTCTAGAGAAACAGTTTTGTTATGATCTCTAAAATTAGGGTGTTGGAAAAGATGGTGCCTTCCTAGAAAATAGATAGCTTCAATGAACAATTTTGTAGGAGTGCACAAAACCAATGAAGAACCCTCTCTTCAATGTCATGAGATATTTCAACATTGTCTTCCTGATCAAAAGCACACAAAAACGCATTGTCCCATACAATGCGTTTTTGTGTGAATTCTTATTCAATTGAGTTTGCTCCAAGTTCTCATTGGCCTTGTCAATCGTTCAAATCTGCGATGTCGAGCTAATTAAGTTAAGTGCAACAGATGGATTATGATAAGCTGCCTTCATTCCTATGGACCGAACATGTAACGGTTAACCTAGTGTTTTTGGAACATGTCAATTAGGCTCGTGAAGCTATCACCAGCGTGTCCTCTAGCAACACCGCGTTTGAAGACATCCAGGACAGCGGCCGGCAGCGAAGCATCGATTCCTGCTTCATTTGATGTTTGAACGACGTGTTCGACGCTCGCCAGCCCCATCGCAAGTTTCTCCACATCACCGCTGTGTGTCCCAGCGTCAATCCTGGGAGCGTAGAATTCCAGTAACTTCGGCATAGTGGATAGAATGTCCGAAACATAAGCCAGGAGCTGTTCAGCCGTGATTCCGTTTGCTCTCGCCACCGCAACTGCATGCAGGTTGCTGAGCATAGCGGTCCAGAAGACATCGATTTGCAACTGGTAGTACAACATGGCAAGTCCCGGGTCCTCGCCCTTATAGCTAGTACTGGTCAGCACCTCCAGGATATTTTGGTGATCGTCGAAGGTTTTCCTAGGGCCGCTATATAGAGTGACGGATTCTTTATTACCGATACCCGGAGGCGAGGCCAACACTCCGCCGGTGAGCTGTACGGCGTTGCGTTCGGCTAACCATTCTGACGCTTCTCGTACTTTTTCAGGGGTATCCGAGCTCAGGTTTACGATAACTTTTCCGGTTAATTGCTCCGAGATCGGTTCGAAAATAGCATACATCGCACGGTAATCCGTTAAGCTGAGAACGATCAAATCATTGGACGTAATCGCTTCGCTGACCGTGGATGCCTTCATCGCACCTTTAGCCATCAAATCATCGGCTTTACTTAACGTGCGATTCCACACAGTCACCTCATAGCCCTTATCCAAGAAAGCGCCGACGATCGCCTTCCCCATGGGGCCTAGACCGATAACCGTAACCGATAAACGACTCCCAACTTTTTCAGTTCCATGACTGGCAGACTTGTTTATGTTTTCAATATGATCACTTTTCATTGGAATAACTCCTTTCATGGGATTGTCACTAATTACGACGGTTTAGTCTTAAACGCCTATAAAGATGCACAGAAATAATCAAGTTCACGTGTTTTGGTGCTTTGCTTGTTTAAAAAGCTCGGTAACAGCGGAGAAGTCGTCATCGGGGAACCCGGCAGCGACACGCCGGTCCATAAGAGATTGGATCGGGTCGAGCAGCTCTGTACTAATCCCTTGGTCCTTGCTGGCTTGCCGAATATTTCTGAAACCCACCTGCTGCATGGCAAGTTTGGCCGAGACGCCAACCGTAAATTCTTTCGTGTCGAACTGGCGGGCTAGATTAGGTATGATGCCGGTAATTGCAGTGAGGTAGGGAATCAAGAGTTCTGACGAGAAAGCCTGTGCCTTGATCCCTTCTGTGGCAACTACCGAGATAGCGTGCATGGCACCGGCGAGCATCCCATACATCGCACCATTCATCGCTAGATCCAGCAAGGATGCTAAACCGGCATCTTCGCCTAAGTAGGTGGACGCGCCCATTACATCCAACAATTCCTTATTGGAATCGAAGGAGTTCTTGTTTCCTCCACTGTAGAGGATAAAAGCATCCTCGGTTCCGATGATTTGCGGAACGGCCATGATACCGGCATCGATATAATCGTAACCTCGATCCTTAGCCCATTGTGCGGTATCACGTGCCTGCTTAGGAGTTCCGTTCGTTAGGTTGAACAGAACACGACCCTTAAGTGCATCACCGAGTGGATCAAGGATTTCATGTACGGCATCGTAATCCAGAACGCACAGGATCACGACCGGGCTTGCCTGTATGGCTTCACGAGGTGTGGCAGCAAGCACAGCTCCCTGCTTCACCAAGGCTTCTGCCTTCGCTGCCGTCCGGTTCCAAACCGTCGTAGGATATCCGTTTTGCAAAAATACATTTGCTAATGCCTGCCCCATCTCGCCAAGACCGATGATGGTCACTGGAGAGAGAGCTTCGTTCTTGCTTTGATCGGTACTCACTTTGATTTCCCCTTTCCCTTGTCGAAAGAAATATCGAACCATATAGAACCGTCTCCTGTTGGCCGCGTTCGTCCTTTATTCTAGACCTTGACACTAGTGTCAAGGTCAAACAAAAAACCACTGATGCTTGATCAGTGGCTTTGTAGAACTGAGATACTCGGTCGAAACGATGGTGCTTCGAAATATATTACCGTTGGTAATGGGACTTTTATTTAAGCCGGGCGGGGATTTCAAGCGTTACCTCAGCCCCGCCTTGAGGCCGATTGGAAAGCTGTAAAGAGCCATGATGGAGCCGTGCTACATTATTGGCAAATGTTAATCCGATGCCGTAGTGACCTTTCGCTGAACGGCTCTTGTCTCCCATATAAAACAGCTGGGTAGCCTGCTCCAAACCTTCAGTCGTAAAACCGCGCCCGCTGTCCGTCACTCGAAATTGCACGTGCTGGCCCGATGAGGAGACCGCCATTCGAACTTCTCCACCGTCCGGCGTATGATCCGCTGCATTCGTCAAAATATTCATAACAGCACGATGGATCAGTTCATGATCAAATGCCGGCTCCAGCGTCACTGTCTCTTCCAGGTCGAGTGCAATCTCGATCCTGCGCTGCCCGATATAACCCGAGAAGTCTTGTATCAGCCCAACTGCAAAATCCCTCAGACAGGTGGGCTTGAGCGTTATGTTCATGTCCTGTTCCGTCTTTGAGATATGGATGAGCAGGCTGACATACTCTTCGATCCTGCTGCTCGCATTTAAGATATATTCGGTATATCCTGCATGCTCCTCGCTTTGCTCATCAAGGCTCAGCAGTTCGGCATTTCCTTTGATAATCGTGACGGGGATCTTGATGTCGTGAGCCAACGCACTAATCTGCTCCCGCTTCCGGGTTTCCGTTCTCCACTGGGCTTGAAGCGAAGCTTCCAGCGCTTTGGCCATTTCCTGAAGCGAGGACAAAACATCATCGAATTCCTTAATCGGTGACCTCTCCGCCTCCATACTCAAATCCCGATTCCGAATCCGCATGGTCAGCTGCTGAATGCGATCAAATTGCCGCTGTAATCGCCTGGCAAAGATCGTGGTCACCGCAAATACGATGCCAATGATCGCTATTATGCCGATGATGAGCGTCGTAAGCTCATAATCCGGAAAATGCGCTCTTAACCATGGCAATGTAAAGCGGGAACGGACCTTATAGTGGAGAACCACATATTCTTGCTCTCTTTCGACCACACGGTAAACGGCCTGCCCCTGATAGGCTGTTCTGTTCTGAATCGCTCGAATGGCCGCCTCCTCCCCGGAAGGATCCAGCGTGCCTTCAACCACCTGAAGCGTGCGTTTATCCACCACAACATAAGGAATGTCTTCAGGAATCAGTTCATGGGAAAACAATCTTGCCTCCTGTATACCCGGCTCCGCATCCAGAACCCGCCGTTCGTCATAATTGGCATGGACGACGAGACCTGCATTTATCGCCAGTCTGTTTAGGAGAACACCCAGCAGGACCAATACAATAAGGCAAACGGATAAGAGGATGACGTAATGCAGCAGTTCCCGCCTAAGGCTGGATTGTCTTAATCGTTGTCCCATCGGTAGCCCACTCCCCACACCGTTGAGATGGGAGAGACCCCACACGCCTTGAACTTACTGCGAATCGACCGGATAAACTCCGTAATCGTCGTAAATAAGGCATCTCCATCAATCCCGTAAACCTCCTCATGGATTTCTTCACGGGTGAATACCCGCTCTCTTCGTCGAACGAGCAGCTCACAGATTTTGTATTCATTCGGAGTCAGCCGAACCTGATGATCCCCTACCCATACTTCCTTCGCGTCAAAATCAAAGCTGACTCCCGAAACGGTAAGCCTGGACAAGCTTTTCTCCCGTGATTCTCTCCGCAAATGGGCATTCACCCGCGCACTAAGCTCTTTAACGCCGAACGGTTTTGCGATATAGTCGTCCCCTCCATGCATCAGCCCGTTCACCACGTCCTCCTCGTCCGACTTGGCCGTGAGAAAAAGAATCGGGCAGCTGACATACCCTCGAATCTTCCTGCACAATTCGAAACCGTCCACGTGAGGCATCATGACGTCCAACAGGATCAGATCGTATCCTTGAAATGCTTCAGGCTGGATCTCCGTCACTTCCGATCGGGTAATCACCTCATGACGGTCACGTCGCAGAATATTTGCTATCAATGCCAAAATGTCCATTTCGTCGTCGATTGCCAGTATTTTTGCCATCCTTACACCTCTTTCTATGTACAAGCGCCTTATTCATGCGCAGTCTTTCCTTCCCATCGGCGAAACCAGGCGATGCTTACCGCAAGACCGACCGCAGTCAACGAGACGGCAAATCCCATGCCCTGCGCCATCTTGTCTTGCACGTAGTTCGCCATTTCCGGAGCCAAGGAGCCGTCCAATACCATGCCGGTTAAACCACTGAATCGAACTCCCCACGCCCAAGGCACGTACATCCATACCTGATCGCCAAGACCGGTCGCCATGAGCGCAGTCATCAGCAATCCGGCTCCTCCCATAAGGATCGATGCGCCCATCCCGAACACAAACGCAATAAATAAATGCATCATCAGCAGCATGAAATTGGAACATGTAAGCCAGAACCACCCACAAACGTAACTCCAAATAGGAATATCGGTCAAGCCCATCCCCCATTTCATACCCCCGATCCAAAGGATTACGGCAAAGAATATCAATAATCCTTGCAATAAGAGCAACAAAAGCAGTTTGCTCATATATCCGCTAATCCTGGATGTCGTTCCCCCGAGCAGCACTTGGAAATGGCCGGCTTGCCTTTCCTGGTCAATCATGAAGCCAGCCGCAAGTCCTATGAAAAAGGGCAGCGCAACGCCCAAACTCTCCATGTAGAACAAATACATCTGTGAGGAAGATTCTGTCCTGCCGGTAAAATACGCCAGAAAAAGCGCGGCGTAAGCGACGGGAATTGCGGCGAGAATCCACATAAGCTTGGTTCGCTTGAGCTTCATCAGATCGGCTCTAAAACATCCCCATACGTTCATTCCCTGTCAGCGGCCTCCTTTGCCGCTTCGAATTTGCGGACCAAATCGCTGCATCGTCAAC
This sequence comes from Paenibacillus lactis, assembly GCF_017873605.1. Classification (GTDB taxonomy): domain Bacteria; phylum Bacillota; class Bacilli; order Paenibacillales; family Paenibacillaceae; genus Paenibacillus_AQ; species Paenibacillus_AQ lactis. The sequence continues at coordinate 224,871 of NZ_JAGGKI010000007.1, read as the reverse complement.
ATGCTTAGTACCGCCGTAAGTAACAATGACATTCCAACCCCTATCGGCAGAACCTTCATATCCAGCATCGCATGCCCCGGCTCCAGCAATGTCCCATTGGGGTGGACTCCGGCAATCGGAGCCATCAGCCGGATGGACCAGCTCCATGGGCATGCCCACCAGAATGTCCGTGAGGAGAGCGGAATCCCCAGGCCCATTGCACATGCGATGTTGATTCCGATCGCTGTTGCTGCTCCCCATTTTTTGGCGACCCACATGAACAGGGGAATTTCCCAGAGAGTGGTTAGCCACAGCACCAATGCGGACATGAACGTGGCCATCGTAATGATGCTCTCTCCCGTAAAGAGCATGCCGACCGCCCCCAGAACCAAAAGATAGGCCGCGAAGGCTGCAAGAGAGTAGATGCTAATCACGATCAGCTTGGCTAGCCAGATATTTCGGAGCGAAACCGGAAGCAGATAGACCCCTTGATAACGTGAAGCAAGCTGTTCCTTCTGATGGGTCTGGACGGCCCATAGAGCGAGCATCAGCGGCAGGAACAGAATAGACCACCAATTAATGGTATTGGATACAAAATACATCGGATTCATAAGCAACGAAAACGCCACATTTGCGATGGGTACCAGAAAGAAAAGCTTGGTTGAAAACGTACGTTTGAGCTTTAGGCGTTCCGATCGTAGATAAGGAATCATCTGTACCCCCCCTTTCGTCTTGCAGGAGTTGTAGCGACATCCATAAATAGTTGCTCTAAATTTTGTCCGGATTGAACTTCCCCTTCATATAGCAGCTCGCCGTGGTTAATAATACCGATTCGGTCGGCTGTTTGTTCCACCTCGGACAACAAATGACTGGAAAGGATGACGGTCACCCCTTGACGGGGAAAAGAACGGATCAGCTCACGGAGCTCATGGATACCGACCGGATCCAGCCCGTTCGTAGGCTCATCGAGGATGAGCAAACGGGGGCGGTTGAGCAGTGCAATCGCTATTCCTAAACGCTGCTTCATCCCCATTGAAAAATTCCTTGCTGTTTTTTTGCCGGTCGTTGACAAATTCACCAAATCCAATACTTCTTGAATTCGCGAATCCGGAAGCCCGAGCAGCAGGCTGCGAACCTTCAGGTTTTCGAAAGCCGTTAAATTTCCGTAAATCGGCGGAGATTCGATCAACGCTCCGATTTGCTTCAAATCCTGCCTGCTCCAGCGGTGACCGTCAAACCAGATGCTGCCGGATGACGGCGCAATGATGCCGGTCAGCATCTTAAGCGTCGTCGACTTGCCCGCTCCGTTAGGGCCGAGAAGTCCATAAATGCAGTTTGCAGGCACCTGCATGGAGAGCTCCTTGATGACGTTTTCCTTGCCAAAGCGCTTGGAAACCTTCTTCATTTCTAATAAAGGGCCGTTAACCATTTTCATCATTCCTATCCTTTGTAATATGTTGAATTGATGCAGTTCTTTACTCTTCACGGACCAGCTCTGCTTCCAGAACCTTCCGGTTAAGCTCAATGATGATCCGGTTGGAGCTCCCCTTGGGCTCTCCTTTATGTCGATAGACGGAACCATACGTCATGGGATTTTTCTCCCGAATTTCATTCGGATCAAGGTATAGGTAGGGCTTCTTCAGTTCATCCTCGGTCCACCTCTTCCCCTCCTGATCCACATAATACGTTTCGCCGATAAAACCTATACGGCCGCCTTTAGACTCCGGATCGGCTTCCCCTTGCAGCTCATACAGTCTTCCGTCGAACACCAGACGGTCCAGTCGCCCTTCATCGATAAGCTGCTCGATCGTAAGGTCCGTTTCCTCGTCGAGTTCCAATGTATAGTGGGCTGTTTTTTGCGTTTCCTCAACCACCTTTTGCGTGAACTGTTCCAGCCTTTCGCATCCTGTTAGTAGGAGCAGCGCGCTAACCGTAAAGAGGATCCAGCCTTTGGACGTTATCTTCATGTAACAAGCCTCCTTATATCCTGCATGTCAAAGATGATGTGGTAACAACAACGGTAATCGGGAAATATCAGAGAACCATCAAGATTCGAAGATTTTCTTCATGCCATGCAAAAAAGCCGCCTTCAAGGCGACTACTTTTAGTTTACATAATATTTATTATGTTTCTTTGGAAAATCCTACATATTTATAACTGACTTAACACAAGGTTAATCCATCGATAATAAAGCGATTATACAATTGGGTTGGCTTTCAAGGCCGAGGTCAGCCCGTGTCTTGAGAATCACTATTATAATCAGGGGGACTTATGTTGAAGAAAAAAATGACGCTTGTATCCGTATTCGCTTTGGTTATCGCGCTGCTTGCCGGCTGCGGCTCCAGCTCCAGCTCCGGCTCGGGCAATTCAACGCCTGATGCCCCATCATCGCCGACTTCGACTTCCCAATCCACAGGCGGTTCGGGCACAGCGGCTCAGACAATCGAAGCGCTGAAAATCAGCTTCGTCCCGTCCAAGGATCCGGATCAAATCATTACGGCAACGGATCCGCTCAAGGAATTGCTGAAGAGCCAGCTAGCATCCGAGGGATTTGATGTCGGAAAAGTCAGCATTGATGTAGGAACCACCTATGAAGCCGTCGGCGAAGCACTGACTGCCGGTACAACGGATGTCGGTTTTATACCGGGCGGCACATATGCTCTGTACGATGACGGAGCCGACGTCATTTTGACCGCCACCCGTGCTGGATTATCCAATGACTCCGACCAGGCTAAGGACTGGAACGATAATAAGCCGACCCAGCCGACAAGCGATCAGGCAACGTATTATCGGGCTCTGTTCATTGCAGGTCCATCCGATAAAGGTCAAACATTGGCTGCCAAAATCAACAACGGAGAAGAACTGACATGGGAAGAGTTGAACGATGCGAACTGGGCTGTGATGTCCACCTCTTCTTCCGCCGGATACATTTACCCTACGCTGTGGCTGCAAGACAACTATAACAAAAGCATTACCGACCTTTCCCACGTCGTAACATCCGACTCTTACGGCAGTTCCTTCGCCCGACTGGCGGCCGGACAAGTCGACATTATCGTTGCTTTCGCGGACGCAAGACGCGACTATGAAGAGCAATGGACAAATGAATTCGGCCGTAAACAATCGATTTGGGACGAAACGAATATTATCGGGGTCACTCAAGGCATTTACAATGACACCATTAGCGTCAGCAAGAACAGCCCAACCATGAACGACGAGCTGAAGGCCGCGCTTCAAAAAGCCTTTATCGCCATCGCCCAGACGGAGGAAGGGAAGAACGTGATCGCGGTATACAGCCACGAAGGCTACAAGGAAGCACAGCCTTCCGATTACGACGGCGAGCGCAAAGCGCAGGAGATAATTAAAAACTTGAAAAAATAATAAACACCGCATGATCGTCCAACGACTTTATTCTTTTATTAAAAGTGAGAGCATCAAGCCTTTAACCGATGTTCTCCTTTTTTTCTGTTCAGCAGCTGAATATGCGAGGATTGGAGTTTAGCCATGATTGAGTTTAACCACGTAAACAAGACGTATCACAACGGCACGAATGCACTCAAAAATATCAATCTGAAGATCGAACAAGGAGAGTTTGTGGCCGTAATCGGTTTATCCGGTGCAGGCAAGTCTACGCTGATCCGCTGCATTAATCGCATGCACGATATCACCAGCGGCCACCTTTACGTGAATCATGTCGATGTGTCCAAATTGAAAGGAAAACAAATTCGCCGTTTCCGAAGACGGATCGGGATGATCTTCCAGTCCTTCAATTTGGTCACTCGAATGAGCGTCATCAAGAATGTTCTGGTTTCCTTCGTGCCTGACCTTCCGATGTGGCGCAAGCTGACCGGTGTATTTACCAAGGAACATAAGCTCAAAGCATTGGAGGCTCTCGATAAAGTCGGCATTCTGGATAAAGCATACGTGCGAGTAGACCAGCTCTCGGGCGGGCAGCAGCAGCGTGTAGCGCTGGCGCGAACACTCGCCCAGAATCCGGATATCCTGTTGGCGGACGAGCCGATTGCTTCACTGGACCCGGTAACGTCGAAATTGGTTATGGACGATTTCAAAACCATCAATCAGACCATGAAGATTTCTGTGATCATGAACATTCATCATGTGGAGATCGCGCTGGAGTATGCCGATCGCATTATCGGAGTGCGCGAAGGCGAAATCGTCTTCGACGGAGCAGCCGATCAGGTGACCAAGGAAACCCTCGATAACATTTACGGCAGCAAGTCCAATGAAACTCCATTTTTGGCGGAGGCGAATTAGGCGCATGTTTGATAAATGGTTTCCTCCCAAAAAGATGGTTCTTCCAAACGGTAAAATTGTCCTGGAAAAAAGATCGCGGCTTCCCCTTACCTTGCTCACGCTCGCAGCCGTGACCGCGTTATCCGTCAATTTGACGGGGTTCAGCCTACATGTTCTGTTCACGAGGATCCGCCAGTTTTTTATCATTCTAGGCGAGATGATCCCCCCCAAATGGAGTTATACGCCACAGCTGTGGGGAGCCTTGCTGGATACGCTGCAGATGTCCGTGCTTGGGTCGATGATCGGCGCCCTTCTGGCTCTACCGTTCGCCCTGCTTGCTTCGTTCAACGTCATTCGCAACAAAGCGGTCGTGACCATTTTTAAAGTTATGCTTAGCCTGCTCCGAACATTGCCGACGCTGGTGACAGCGCTGATTGCAACCTTCGTTTTCGGATTGGGACCGACGGCGGGCCTGGTGGCCATCCTGCTCTTTACCCTATCGTACGTCGGGAAGCTTCTGTACGAGCAGATCGAAAACGTCGATATGGGCTCCTTCGAAGCCATGGAGTCCATTGGCATGACCCGTGTTCAAGCCTTTCGCTACGCTATTTTTCCAGAAGTGCTCCCGCGTTATCTGTCCACCACTTTGTTTTGCTTTGAGGGGAACGTGCGCTATGCAGCCATTCTCGGTTATGTAGGGGCAGGCGGAATCGGACTCTTGATCAACGAAAATCTCGGATGGCGCGACTATCCGCGCGTAGGTATGATCATTTTGTCGCTGGGAGTCACCGTATACGTGATTGAAACGATCAGCGAGCATTTTCGAAAAAAGTTAAATTGAGGAGATCCATGCTATGACGACAATTGAGAAGCAGCTGCTTGCATCCCCCCGCAATCATCGCTATGTGTTGACCGTGGCGGCAATCGTTCTGATTTTGCTCGCCTGGTCATTAAGCGCTGTAAGCTTTAAAGACGTGAACCAAAACGGACTGGCAATCGCCCTTAACATATTGAAAGGCATTGTCCATCCGGATTTGGACCTGCTGTTCAGCGTCTCGAAGCAGAGTGTTCTCTACCTGCTCGTTCAAACGACGGCCATTGCATTTCTGGGTACGCTGGTGGGTGCCGTGCTGTCTGTTCCGCTCGCCTTTTTGGCCGCCTCCAATATCATGCCGAAGCCGATCGCTTGGCTTACAAGAATGCTGCTTATTATGATCCGAACGATCCCTGCCCTCGTCTATGGGCTGATGTTCATCCGGGTATCAGGTCCGGGACCGTTTGCCGGGGTGCTCACGATCGGGCTGACCTCGATCGGTATGCTGTCCAAGCTTTACGTGGATGCGATCGAGGAGCTGGACAAGAAAGTCCTGGAGTCGATGACATCCATCGGCTGTACCACTTTTGAGAAGATCCGCTATGGAATTATTCCGCAGTTGTTCTCGCTGTTCCTGTCCGTTACCATTTATCGGTTCGACATGAACATGCGTGAGGCTTCAATTCTAGGACTCGTGGGAGCCGGCGGGATCGGAGCGCCGCTGATCTTTGCCATGAACAGCTATAAGTGGAATCAGGTCGGCTCCATCTTAATCGGCCTTGTCATCCTTATCCTCCTTATCGAATGGTTCTCGAACAAGCTTCGATCCAAACTGGTCCAAGGATAACAAGCTTATCTGACGGTCCTAATATGACGCTCCGTTCATCCGTAAACGCATAAACCTCCAACCCTGATGCAGCGCAGGATTGGAGGTTTTTTTCATAGGATGTCATACAAATGGTTGGTTTTGTTATGTGCGGATCTATTTAGTAGACGACCTTCCAGTTGTGATCGCAGACGGCATGGATGACCTGATGCTTCAAAATATAATCGGCCAAAATCTCCGTCATGTCCGTCGGAATCTCCCTGACGACAGGCTTGTTCATCAGCATCCGGAAGTTTCCGCCGCCTCCCGCCCGATAGCTGTTCATCACCACTTCGAACGTAGCGTCGGGATCCAAGGGGCGTCCGTTCCGCTGCAGCTTAATAACCCGTTCGCCTTCGGATCTTGAAATGTCAAGCTCATAGTCAATCCCCTCCCACATGTCGTAGTTGAAGTGCTGCGGCTTCGGCTCCAGGTAACTCTCTGACACTTGCAATTGCCCCAGCTCGTCCAGAGTAAAATAACGGGCGTTCTGCTCCAACGCGTCCCGGATATCGCGTCCGGTTAGGAGAATCACCTTCAACGTATTGGGGTAGATATAGTTGGACACCACATCCCGCATCGTAATTTCCCCAAGGAAGCCCCGGGCTTCATTCGTAAAGATCGCGGCGCAGGATATACTTGCTCCCGTAACTTCCATTTGCACCCGATTGACGAACTCCGTGAATGCGTGATCCCCCAGTCTTGCCTCGAAGGGGTCCATGATGGACATATCGCCCTCGGCCCTGCCGATCGGCTGATCCAGCCAGGCTTGCGTTTTCCTTTCTTGCTCGGCAAACATCGCAAGCACGACATGATCCGCCTCTGCTTGCTCCGCTGGCAGCAGCTGGGCGCTCTTGCCGCGGATCGACCATCTGCCTTCCTTCTCCCGCTCGAATGTCAGCTGAACCTTGGCGATTGCCTGTCCTGCGGAACCGGGCTGAGCAAATACAACGCCGTTCAGCTCGCCGGCAAGCAACCGATGTTGGTGCCCGGTCAGCAACACGTCGAGGCCTTGTAGGCGCATGCACATCTCGTAGCCTTGATTTTCTCCCGTCTGCGGTTCGGTAGGGTCTCCGGTAGCAGGATCCCGCTCGAAACCGCCATGATAGCATACAACAACAGCGTCGGGACGTTCGTTTTCTCGAATATGGTTGATCCATCGCTGTCCGGACTCAAGGGCATCCTCAAAGGTTAAGCCGTGAATGTGCTTAGGCTCTTCCCAGTGTGGGATATGATGGGTGGTGACGCCAAGCACCGCGACCCGAATCCCCTCTTTCATCTCAAACATCCGGTAAGGCTGCCCGAACGCCGGACGACCGCCTTGTTCGTTCATAATATTCGCGCACAGATAGGGACAGGTTGCGTCCTCGATCGCTTGATTCAACAGCTCCTGCCCGTAATTGAACTCATGATTGCCGATCACCGCCGCATCGTACTGGAGTGCGTTCAGCGCGCTTGCAGCGGGGTGCGTGCCGGTTCTGTCGTACTTGGCGTAATGATACATAAACGGCGTACCCTGCAGAAGGTCCCCGTTGTCCAGCAGTATAAGCTGCGGGGCTTCCAGCCGTTCTCTGTGAATGATCTCAGCCAGCTTGGCGAGCCCAATGGGCTTGTCCCCGGGCCCCCGATAGTCCGTCGGATAAATATGGCCATGAACATCGCTGGTTTCCAATATCGTAACGACTACTTTTTCTTTCGGCTCCACTCCGCGTGTCCTCCTATCGTCTCCGTGTTCAGACCTTACAGTCTTCTATTATACGGGTGGAGTATTATGGATATATAAAAAAACAACAGGATAAGGATTATCCATAGCGCATCGCTTCATCGGCAGCTTGTTTGGCGCTCGCCATCCCAGCGTCGGCAAGCCGTCCTTCTGTTCCTACCCAATCACCTGCGACGAATAGACCATGAACATCGGGAACGACAGGGCTTGGAGTCAGCCCATTCCCATTTTGATGGATCGTGCGCGAATCGTGGCCTACGAGGACGTTCGGAGAAAATCGGATTGCAACGACTTCCTTCTCCCAGCCTGGCTCCAGAAGATCCAGAAGATCGGTCAACGCTTTCTTGTCCGCTTGCGCATCTCTCCTGTTATCGTTGCCGTTATACCTCATCGCGTGCAAGACGAGCGCACCGTTGTCGCTCAGCTTGACGGGTCCTGAATGTTTGGAGAAGTATAGTGGTGCATCCAATCCAAGCGCAAACACACGCTCTGGATATGGGAAATGTCTCAAAGCCACGTCCAGACATGCGGCATACAGCGGACGCGCTTGTGCTTTCCATCTGCTGATCGATAGCCCATCCGCTCCCGGCAAGAGTCGGCAAAGTTCATGCGGCCCTATTGCCGCGATGACGACGGATACTTTCACTTCTTTACCGTCTGATAGCTCGACGCCATGTACGAGGCCGTTCTTAATCTGTATTTGCTGGGCGCCATTACCCGTAACGAAGGAAGCTCCGGCATGGATCGCTGCATCGCGCAAATTGTTTACGACGCTCTGCCAGCCTCCCTCTACATACCGGACACCATTACCGGCAAGCTGCCCTTGCCGGATTGCAAATCCCGCGCTCATCAAGTCCATCGCATCGCAATAGGTCCACTGCCGACACATGGCGAGGAAGAGGAGACGAACGCGCTCGTGAAGAATGTTATCGTCCGCCCACTGTTGCAGGCTGATCGACCGGATTGATTCAGCATTGATTTGTCCGATGCCGCCCATCAGGGAGCTCCACTCCCGGCTTTCTGCCGAGGTCAAATCCTTCGGTACCTCTACGATCTTTTCCCGTATGATCCCGATCATGCTGCCCTTGGACGCATAGCCGCCCTCAGGCAGGCAGCCAAGCTCGTTTAAGATCCGAAGTGCCGCTCCCCCCTCATACATCGCATGGGGACCCAGGTTGAATAGCGCTCCGTTTAACTTAACCGTTTGGGCAAGTCCTCCAAGCTGGTTTTCCTTTTCCAGCACGATGACGGATTTCCCTGCTCTCGCCAAATAAACGGCTGCCGTCAATCCTGTAAGTCCACCGCCGATCACGGCAATATCGAAAGATTTATTATGGAAAGTCATCTCGTTCACCTCAATTGTTTATCCTTTTGCAGTCTAACGATGAAAGCTACCGTCACTCTATTACAGTGCTAATTTTTCCGTTGTTTTTAACAAGGTTACATTTACTTGAACTTTCGAAGCTGCCGCCAATCGGGCTTCAATATTCGGGGTTTCGTTGTAGATTGGCGGATATTGCATGGTTCCATAGTGAATAGGCACAAGTGTTTTGGCACCGAGAACTGTGGCTGCCGCGATTGCCTGCTCCGGAGTCAGGCAGATGGGTTGCCCGCTGGGCATCATCCCCGGCAATTCAAGCACTGCACCGTTGACAGGTAAAAATGCTGCGTCGAACGGCCCGTAATTTTGAGCAAAGCTCCACCAGTATCCATGCCAGAGAGTATCCCCGCAATGGATAACCTTACGTCCTGATCCTTCGACCAACCAAGCCACTTGGATGTCGCCAAGACCATCTACGGATGGTAGAGCTGTCGCCTTCACATCGCTACTAAGCTCGAAGGATGAGCGGACTGCGACGCCGTTTACGTTCGTCAATCCTAAAGCCCTAGCTGCACCTTCCAATCCGGCTGGCACATAGACCGGAATCGCAGCCCCGTAAGCCTCAATAATCCCAGCCGGATCGAAATGATCCTCATGCAGATGAGTAATTAATACGGCATCTGCTTTGCCGAAATAGCTGATCGGATACATGGGCTCACGAGCGCCCCCAAACTCTTCTAGAATGCGAGTAATTGGGTCGATTACAATCGCGATGTCGTCTGTTTCGATACGGATACCTGCCCAAGGCAATTTTTGAATGTTCACTTACAGTCCTCCTCTTTTATAACTGAATATCATTGTTTTTCCGGCTATCCTATCATCGTGTATCTTTGTTATAACCTGAATTAATATTTTTAGAGGTTATACGCAGCATCAAGCCGCCTTCGATGTTCATGCATGTTTAGTCAATTTATTCGTTTATTAGCTCCTAGTACATTTTTGCAGATATCGCCTCATCAAAGCATATGCAGACGGCCTCACACTCTGCACTTTCCATTATCTTAATGGCTTCATATGTGCTTTCGCTCAAGTCAAAGAATGGAAACAAACTTGAAATTTGTACTCATCCCAATCAACCCCCATGTATGAATTTATAAGCCAGCAGGCTATTTATAGTTTAGAAGCAATGCGATTTGCGGTCTTGTAAGATACAAACATCTTTTTGTATGATTTGCCCATCTGAAGATTTGCCGTAAAAAAGAAAAAACCACAACGAATTGTGGTAAGAGATTGGTTCATCATTTCCAACTATCAAGTTGACATCATGTATTCCTTGGGAGATAATCCAGTGATTCGTTTAAAATGGCGATTCATGTGACTTTGGTCGGTAAACCCGAGGATCGCTGCAATTTCCCCAATCGTATATTCGCGGTTCATCATTAGCATCTTGGCTTTCTCAATCCTGAGGTGAATGAAATATTGATATGGACTCAGTCCCGTCTTCTGTTTAAACATTCGAACCAAATGGGTCTGACTTAGATTGGCCACCGCAGCCAATTGTTCCAGAGAAATATCCTGATTATAATGGGTATGCATGTACTCTATAACTTTTGATAGTTGCTGATCCGATAATTTCCTGGAAACATAAAACTGTTGTTTGGGCTGAGCGAATATCTCCAACAGATGAAGGGCCAGCAGGTTGGATAGTGATTCTATGTATAACGTTCCCCTGGCTCCGTTACTATTGATTTCATCCACCAACCATTGACTCAACTGAACGAGCTTGGAGTCGTAAATAGATAGCTTATTGGTAAACTCATTCTGACCTTTAAATGTCATATCCGCTTGGGATGCAACTTGATGCACCAAAGAAGGAGACAACATCATGCCAATATAAGAAGCCTCTATTTTCTCCCATCGAAAGTAATCAAAATTGCCCGGTACGTAACAAGAGATTTCACCGGTTTTCATCACCCTCTCGTATTCACGCCCTTCGAAGAGCGTTAGAGTCTTTAGCGGCTGGGGTGATGTGTGCATGGTGATCAGATAATTCGGCATCGATTCTACATAGGCTTCCTGAGGAGCAACTTTATCCCATTTAGAAAGTTGGATGTTCTTCCACCCAAGATGTTCACTATTTAAAACAGGTTTGCTGTTAAACATATATCGAACCTTCATGGTATCCATCCACGTCCAAACCGTGCCGTCGCTATTCAATGCCATAGCATCCCCCTTTTTTTAACCTCTGAAGGCCATCCCTGATATTTAAATTATATCGTATCACTCGTAATGTGGATACTCAGTAACCGCATTGAACTCCTCGAAACATCCATTTCACCAAACAAAAAGTGTTTTCTGACAATTCGCTGAAATCTATGACCTGGGGCGCTTGATGCAGAGCTTAATCGGTGTTTTAGAGCTGCGAGAGTTGACTTATTTTAAAGTTGCAAATCACACAATTTCAACTGGAAATCTTCAGCGTTATCTCGACTGGAATAACATAAAGGATCCTTTCAATGTGATTTTAGGAATTACCAAATCTACTTTCCACAAAAGTGCTATTCGATGATAATCGCTCCTCCCTTCTCCTCATACCAACGGATCATTTTCCAGGAGCCGCTGATTCTAGCGATTTAATGATGTTCGGAATTTCTATTATATCATCGCAAATTGCATCGGGCAGCGTCGAGAGAGCATCCTTTGCTTTAAGAATGGTGAACATTCCAAGTTCTTTGGCAGGAATGATATCTGCTTCGATGCTATCACCAACGAATACAGTACGTCTTCCGATTGATCTCAAATGCTTCAGAGCGATTTGAAAGATGGCATGATCAGGCTTCTTGATATTCACAGAACCGGAAGTAACAATGTCCGTGAAATAGTCATGAATGCCTAATGCGGATATTTTGTTTCGTTGGTAAAAATCTCGGCCGTTCGTGACGATTCCTAACTTATAGCCTTCCCTCTTTAACAAACTGAGCATTTCATGCAGCCCAGCATATCCAACACTATAATGATGAAACTTGTGGTTCAGATCCGCAAGCAGCTCATGATATAAGTTCCTCTGTCCAACTTGAAGAGCTCTGCTAACTTACGGTACACCTCTTCCTTCGGTATGATCATATGATTAAGCTCAGAGAAATTTACGATAAATTCATTCCTATCCGGAATGAACATGTCCAAAGAATATTGCTCATATTGATAAGCAGCAAATTGAACGGACGACTGGTATTTATCTAGCAATGTTTGGTCAAGGTCAAAAACAACCGTATCAATGTTCCTCAACATGCGCCTCCCTTGCACTATACCCTTGCACTATACCCTTGCACTATAATCTCATATTAATATACCACATTTTGGAATCCCCCCCTTCCATCCATCTTAAAACCATGAAAAAGGCCACCCAGAAATCAAATCTCTGGCTGACCTATATAATATTACTGGTTTGAAACCAGTCCATTTATTCTACTCGAATTGTTTGAAACGGCTTGCCGATCTGCCTTCACTATCTGCACGCTAGCCGCGAAGATACCGCCCTGTCAGCGAATGCTCTTCGCGCAACAGCTGCTCGGGAGTGCCTTCGAAAACACTGTTCCCCCCCTTCTTTCCTCCTTCTGGACCCATGTCGATAATCCAGTCCGCCCTACGGATGACGTCAAGGTTGTGTTCGATTGCGATAACGGTGTTCCCGGCGTCCACTAACTGGTTCATGATCGCCAGCAGGTGGCTGATGTCCGACATATGCAGCCCGGTCGTCGGTTCATCCATCACATAGATGCTTCCCTGCTTATGTAGCTCACCAGCCAGTTTGATGCGCTGGCATTCGCCGCCGGACAGCGTACTGAGCGGCTGACCAAGCGTCAGATAGTCGAGGCCGACGTCGCTCATTGCCTGAAGCTTGCACACGATGTCAGCGTGGTTCTGATCGAAGAAGCATAGCGCCTCGCGTACCGTCATTGCCAATACTTCGGCGATCGATCGACCGTTCAGCATGTACTCCAACACTTCATCCTTGAAACGTTGACCGCCGCATGCTTCGCAAGGCAGTTTCACGTCATCAAGGTAAGCCAGATCTGTGTATACAACGCCGAGCCCCTGACAGTTTTCGCAGGCACCCTTGGAATTGAAGCTAAACAGTCCGGCGTTCACTTTGTTCGCGGCGGCGAAGGCTTTGCGTATATCATCCATAATTCCTATATAGGTAGCCGGAACCGATCGGGTCGAGACACCGACTGCGGACTGATCGATCAAGATCGCGTCAGGATACTTTTGCATGAACACCCGATTGATCAACGTACTCTTTCCCGAGCCTGCGACGCCAGTAACGACGGTAACGACCCCTGTCGGGATGTCGACATTTACATTTTTCAGATTATGCAGCGTGGCGTCACGAATCGGCAATTGGCCTGTCGGCAGGCGCACATCGGTTTTGATCGGCAATGCCTGACTTAGGTGTTTGCCGGTTAGTGTATCCGCCTGCAACAAACCTGCATAGCTGCCTTCATAGACGATCGTCCCACCCCCGGAGCCAGCATGCGGACCGACATCGACAATGTGATCGGCGATCTTGATTACATCGGGATCGTGTTCGACGACAATCACCGTGTTCCCCTTGTCGCGCAGCTTACAGAGCAAGTCGTTAAGCCGATGAACGTCGCGGGGATGCAAGCCGACGCTTGGCTCGTCAAGTATATACATCACATCAACGAGGCTGCCGCCGAGATGCTTGACCATCTTAACACGCTGCGATTCCCCGCCTGACAGCGTGTCAGTCGGGCGGTCAAGCGTCAGGTAATCCAGGCCAATATCCACCAAATACTGCAGCCGCTGCGTCAAGGTTCTCACGATGGGCAACGCGACAGGATCATCGATTTGCTGCAGCACGCCGATTAGTTGGCCGGCCTCCATCGCCGACAGCTCGGCAATATTGTACCCGCCGATCCGGCAGGCGAGCGCTTCTTGACTTAGGCGGGCGCCGCGGCAAAGATGGCATGGACCTTCCGAGATGAACGGAGCCACCATCTTCTGAGTGCGCTCGGACATCGTTTTTACATCGCGTTTAATATACTTGCGGGTGAACTTCTCAAAGATACCTTCGTAAGAGAAGTTCATCGCTTTTCCGCCGACGTTCATTTCAATCTTACGTGACTTGCTGTACAGCAACTCCTCCATCTCGGCGTCACTAAAGTCGCTCAGCTTCTTATCCAAATCGAAGCTGCCGGTCTGCGCGATAATCGTCCATTCGTAGCTGTCGACGGCATATTCCGGCAGCCGAATCGCCCCTCCGCGAAGCGTCTTACTTCTGTCCAGTGCGGCGTCCGAATCAACAACGACCATCCTGCCCATCCCGTTACAGCTCGGGCACATCCCATGCGGATCATTGAAGGAGAACCGATTGACGTTGCCGATATGGGGACGGCCGACACGCGAGAATAAGAGCCGCAGTACCGGAGAGATGTCCGTCACCGTACCAAGCGTCGAATGCGAGCCTCCACCGAGCCGCTTCTGGTCAACGATGACCGCCATGTTTAGATTTTCTATCGCATCGGCTACCGGTTGAGGATAGCGTGGCAGAAAATTGCGTACGAAGAGGCTGAAATTCTCATTCAGGAGCCGCTGCGCTTCGCCGGCCAGTGTGTCGAATACAATCGACGACTTACCAGAGCCGGACACCCCTGTGAAGACCGATATTTTGCGTTTGGGAATGCGAAGCGACACATTCTTCAGATTGTTCTCTCGCGCACCGCTTATCTCTATATACTCCTGCTTCATGGCAGCCTCCTATTTTGATTTCATGAGATTGGGAGTACGTCCCTACAACGAGGAGTGGTTGAAGGAAGAGGAGCAATTCCCATTCCTGCTACCGTATTTGCCTCCTTAAATAAACATTGATCGTCAGCGGAGCAAAAATAGCAATCAACAGCAGGACGACACCGATGCCTGCCGCCAGTTGAGCTGCATTCGCCGTTCCGTGTAGCAGTCCTCGTATGAGCGTAACAGCGATGCTGATTGGGTTCAAGTCGATCGCCACCTGCAACCAGCGCGGCATTGTCGAAGTATCGACAAGCACGTTGCTGGCAAATAGAAGCGGGTAAACAATCATCATGCTCGTACCCGACACGGTCTCTGGCCGCTTGGCCGCATTGCCGATGAGTGCAAAGACCCAACTAGTACCGAATGCAAATAAGAGGACATAAAGTGCAGCTGCCATGGTACCTTCGAGGCCGCCGTCCGGCCGAAATCCAAGCCCAAACCCCATCGTCAAGACAACGAGTAGTGCCACTGCATAGCGCAAGCTGTCTGCGATGATCGAGCCGAAAATGGCTGCGGGCTGCCAGAAAGGCAACGTACGAAACCGGTGGTAGACGCCTTTGGCGATATCCGTGCAGATTGTCGTACCACTGTACACCGTCATCGGCACCACCGTCAGCACCAGGATGCCAGGCAACAAATACTGAATATATTCCCGAGCGGAACCGGCAATCGCTCCGCCGAACAGAAAGGTGAATATGAGCAGCATAATGATTGGAGACAACACCGCTTCAACGGCAAGGCCGAAGATGTTATTACGCATGTGATGCAGCGTTCGCCGCATGAACAGTCCTGTCGCGGTCAAGCCGCCTGGACTTTGGCCTGGCTTTCGGGCACGAGATGCTTGTATGGAACTCATCGCGTCGCCTCCTTTCCGGTTGTGGCGGTCAAAGCGAAAAATACGTCGTCAAGGCTTGGATCACTCAAGGCGAAATCCTTGATCGCCGTTTGGTGCTCCATAAGCGTACCGATCGCAGCGTGTGCCAGCGAAGCTTCCCGAACCGCCGCTTTTACGGTCACCCCGTCTTCATCCGTATGGGCACTTAGCCCATGTTCGTCTGCAAACAGACGACAGATCTCATACGGGTCGGTTGCTGCTGACAGACGGATCGTCAGTGTTTTGCCGCCGGTCGATGCTTTGAGCTGCTCGGGCGTGCCGGTCGCGATAACCCTTCCGTCTGCGATGAAACCGATCCGATCGGCCAACTGGTCTGCCTCTTCGAGATACTGCGTCGTTAACAGCACGGTTGTCCCCTTCTTCACCAGCAGGCGAATCGCCTCCCACAGCTCGCGCCGGCTCTGCGGATCGAGTCCGGTGGTTGGCTCGTCGAGGAACATCACCTCGGGCTGCGAGAGAATGCCGGCGGCGAGGTCCAGGCGCCGGCGCATGCCGCCGGAGTAGGTTCCGACGGTTCGATCACCTGCATCCCCCAGCCCGAATGATTCCAGCAACTCAGACGCCAGTACGACGGCTTCTTTATGCGAAAAACCGTGGAGCCCGGCGAACAGCCTCAAGTTTTGCCGGCCGGTCAACGATTCGTCCAGCGCCGCATACTGGCCAGTAACGCTGATTCGCCTGCGTACATCGGCTGCTTCGGCGACAACATCGCTGCCGCAGATGTACGCCGTTCCCCCATCCGGACGCAGCAGGGTGGTTAACATGTGCAGCGTTGTTGTCTTCCCTGCTCCGTTTGGTCCAAGAAGCGCGAACAGCTCTCCTTGCCGAATCGCCAAATCCACCCCGCGCACAGCCTCATGCCCCCGGAATGATTTGCGTAAGCCTTTCGCTTCAATGGCGTACGTCATGGGCCCTCCTCCAATCTCTTATAGAAACTCCCGTTTATGCTCGGCTGCCCAATCGGCGAACGTACGCGCCGGCCGCCCGAGCACCTGCTGGACCGTCGACAGCACCGTATATCCAGCCTCCGGCGGATTTTTTGCGATCTGCACGAAAAATTCGACGCTCTCCTCGTCATACCCCTGCTGCCGCCACTGCTGCCTTGCTTCTTCCTCTGTCAGTTCGACGAACGGGATTTCCTTGCCAATCGCTGCAGCGATGGTCCGTACTGCTTCCTTACGCGTAAGCGCTTCGGGTCCGGTGAGCGGATAGCTGCGTCCGTGATGTCCATCCTCAAGCAGGGCCAGGACCGCAACCTCCGCAATGTCTTCTTCGTGCACGCGCGCGCTGAGAGCATCTCCATAAAACTCCCGGACAACGCCTTCCGAACGGATCGTATCGCGCCAATCCACCAAGGCATTGGCCATAAATTCCGCAGGCTTCACCAGCGTCCATTGCATGCCGCTTGTTCTAAGTGCTGCCTCGACCGGCCCCTCTTCATAGCCGACCAGAACGATAACGCGCTTTACACCAGCCTCTTTCGCGAGCGCCACCATCTCCGGGTCCGTGTTAAGATCCGCGTTCGGTTCGTCACTTGAAGTGATCAGGAAGATTGCCTCTACCCCCTGCAATGCATCCTTCAGCGTACCCGGCTTCATCAAATCGCCTTCGGCGATCTGCACGCCGTCCGGCAGCTTCTTTCTCGCCCGCTCCGCATTTCTCGTTAATGCGCGCACGGATGCGCCTTGTTTCAACAGCAGCTCCGTCACATGCTGTCCAACCGTACCTGTTGCCCCTGTTACCAGAATCGTCATATCCGATCTCCTCCTCGTGGTTTCGCGTAGTGTTGGCGAATGGCTTCGATATGCGCGATGACGTCGCGCCGAAGGTCTTCCGGCGATATGATGTCAACATTTGTCCCGTAGCTCGTGATGACCGACAATGCATACTCTTTTTTATAAAAGATCGTGCGAACTTCAACGCAATCGCCCTGATACGTGCATTCTCCCGGGAATTGCTCCAGTACGCGAGTACGTACCGCTAGGTCGAACCGAAGATGCGCATGAATCCCATGCACTTCTTCCTGTTCCGGCTCATCAAGTAGGGGCTGCGGTATAAACGTTTCTTCCATCACCTGGAGTTCCGTAATCCGCGAGATGCGGAAATACCTTTTCCCTCGGCGTGACCTGCAGTACCCTTCCAAATACCAGACACCTTTCTCCCAGAGCAATTTTCCCGGCTCCACGCTGCGCTCGGACGGTGTGCCGGATGCGCTCGTGTATGCCAGTCGAACGATGCGCGATTGCCGGATTGCCTGAAACAGCTGCCGAATCCTATCACGTTCGCTCTCCGATGCGCTCATGCTCAAAATAACCGCCTCGCGGTTGCTTTCGTTCGCCAGGCCCGGATGCAGGCTGACCAGCTTCCGCATCGCAGGCGCTACGGCGCCTCCCATCGAACCTTCCATCGCCTTCAAGAGCGTGTAGATGACCGACAGATCGTCGACTGAGAAGTGCTGCCTTGTCAAAAAATATCCGTCCATCAGCTCGAATCCGCCGTCTGCGCCGGTGAACGATGCGACCGGAATTCCGGCCAGATTGATTAACTCGACGTCACGATAAACCGTGCGCACCGATACTTCAAACTTGGCGGCTAGCTCCGTTGCGGTCACTCTTTTTTTGGCCATCAGCTCAAGCGTCATTCCAAGCAAACGCTCCAGTCTCACGGTGATCCTCTCCTCTGTCGATGAACTATTTCGGATCATCTAGCTATGATCCTACTTGACGAATTCTGACAACATGGTTGTCAGGATTAAATCGGCCGCAATTATTTTTGCTTCAAGCGGCACCCGGATTATTGTTCTACCTCTCGGATCAAACGAATGTTGCAGGTAAAAGTTGAACAGCGGCAGTCACTAACTTCAGACTGCCGCTGCGGTATAAAACTAGTTATGATTGGATTCTAATATAAATTGGATAACATCCATCGCAAATCTTTCCGGTTCCTCAAAGTGAAGCAAATGACCACTTTCTTCATATACCTTTAAATGCCCGTTTCTGACGTCATTCACAAATGAATCAGTCTGCTCTTCGCAAATAATGGGGTCATGCCGGCCTTTGATCAAGAGTACAGGCAATGTCAGTTCTTTAAGCTTGGGAAGTAATGAATCGAATATCCGTCCTTCGGCAAAAATTTTCGAAACATGAATATTCGTCCTTCTTCCAAACTCTTCCCTCTCACGTTCCGAATATATCATCTTGGTGTAGTTGCTGCCACCGTTCGGAGTATAAACCTTCATTCTTAAATCTCCCAGTCCCTGACCTAGCTCAATAAAAGCATCCAAGATTTCTGGCGGCGTTTGAGCTCCGTTGGCGATGTCAATACAGGCTGCCATTTTTTCAGCATCGCCAATGCTTTCATACAGGCTTGCAGCTTTGCGCAGCCAGTTTCTGATTGATTTTATTAAATCAAATGATGGGCCTTCCAAGATCAAGGACGATACAGAGTTTGGATAATGGATAGCATAAAGCACCCCCAATAATCCGCCGAATGAATGCCCAAGAACCGCCCATTTTTGTATCCCCAGTTGTCTACGAAGCTGCTCGCAATCCTCCACCAAATCATAAATGGTTAAGGGTTCGTCTTCCTCGATTGCTTCGGATCGCCAAACGCCGCGTTGGTCCATACTAATTAGCCGAAGTTTTTCCGAGAGACGATCTGCCTGATGTATCATGAATTCATAACAGCTTTCTCCTGGTCCTCCGTGGAGGTACAAAAGCGGGGGAGCTTCCTCGTTCCCGTGAATTTCGACATACAAGCTTTTCCCACGTATTTTGATGAAGGTACCCTTCAATGAAACCCCCTCTTCCTTCTATATAATGACCACCTGGCTGCTAGGACTGATCATTTTTATGCGAAGTTAAATCAGCTTCACCATTTTTTTACGGTGATGTGCTCTATCGGCAGCTACGGCAAGCTTCTTGAGGTTAGCTTTGCGCGTGTACTATTCTCGAAAGCCGCTTGAAAAAGTAGACTTTTCGATTTAATCCAACTCCGCAGCGGCAAACACCAGCACTCTCCCGTCGGTATTGATCACCTGCGTGCCGTTGTCCAGCTCCGCCATTGGCCTGTCCCAATGGACATGCCCGCAGCAAAGAAGCAACGGAGGCCCGGCCGAAAGCTCTCGCCGGATTCCGGCATGGCCGGGAAGCCCGAATGCAGGCACATCCGGACCCTGATGCAGCATAAGCACATCCGGATTGCGTCGGAGCAGTTTTTGTAGCTCGCCTATGTACTCTTCCTCCGGCATCCGATTCGGCTTGCCCGCTCTTCCTGTCACACCGCCCAGCCCGGCAATATTCAACCCGCTATGCTGCGCCGTTCTAGGCTCGCCATAAAAATCAATACCCGGGGCGGCCGCAAGCCTTGCTTTCCCTTCTGCCGTAACCATATCGTGATTCCCCGCTACGCCAAGCACGGTGCCGAAATGCGAGCGAAAGGCTTCCCACACCGGAAGCGGATCGCCGCTTGAACCTCTTTGAGCCGGGTCGCCGTACAGGTCACCACACAGAAGCACGACGATACGTTCAGGATCACACCGGGGACAATAGCTTTCCAGCAGCAAGGCCAGCATTTCGGGCAGCTCCTCGCCGATCAGCCGCGGGCTATGCATTTCATCAGCAGATAAGTGTCCTGCGACGCCTTGCAGGTCTGAAGCTAGGATTAGTGCGTCTACTTCATCCGGAAGCCCAAGCATCTCTCCAAAATAAACCGGTAAATATTCATAGGTGACCCCTCTGCTCCCTGGAGCGGCTGCCGTATAAGGCAGCTGCTCGATCGGCTCCTCCGCGATGCTGACCACGTTCAGCCGAGCCTCCCCTTTGCGACGTGATTTCATTGCAGCCTCAACTCCTGATTTTACGCTTTACCCAATGGTGGAAACGACGTTACCATCTTGGTCCTTGATATGGGTTTTAACGACTTGAATGATACATCCTTTATAAGCAGTCAACTCGATTCTGTCTTCCTTCGGAAGCAGTTTTCGCGAGAGCTCGTCCGCAGTCGCTTCATCCAGCCTGAGCCGTACTTCTTGCTCTCCTGCTTCGTAGCCGGTTTCCGCACCAGGCTCCAACACAACTCTCAAGTCTTGGCTTGCCAATGTCAAGTCCTTTCCTTTCAGAAGCCTTCCGCGAAGCAGCTTGCCGACCGTTCCCGCTTGCTTTGCCCCCAAGGTGAGCACGGTCGGCGTCTTGCTAAACAGCCGGCTTTTGCCGGGCTCCCAAGCCAATTGATCCACAAATAAAAATCCGGTATTCGAACCTTCCTGCTCCAAACCTCTTTGGACGGTTTCCGCTATGGAAGGGATCCGCAAGAGGGAGTCTCTGGACAAATCGGTGATATACCCGGGAAGGTTCGTTTGGCTGGCACCCAATACGCCCGAAGTACTCCACGTTTTCATCGCCTCGAGCTCATCCTCCGTAATTCCAACCATTTGCAAAAACTCAACTTTTCCGTTAGGCGTAACGACGCTAGGGAGCTCAGGATCTTCTACGAAGGCAAGCGCGGTTAACTGAGTATCGGTTCCTAAACAAATCGGACCGTTGGCATCCAAGTAATCGCCGGAAGCGAAAACGTTCCCGCTGCTAAAAACATACCGTCCCATGTTCTGAAGCAGGTTCAGCGCCCACATCGGCGGCTCTTCCTCGTCTTCCGTGCGCGCCACCCGAAACGTAAGTTCAAATCCATATCCGCTATACTCCTTATTTTCCGACTCTTTCTCATAAAGCTCGGAAAAGCCGAACGTGACGATATGCCAATGCGGCAGCGGGTTCTCCGCTTTGTAGGCGCTCAGACCGTCCAGCGGATCCTTACCACCCAACATATAAGGAATCACCGTACCGTAGTGCTTAGGCTCCTGGGCCCCATATAGCTTTTTCATTTGCTCTTCAATTGCATCCCAGCCGGTTGTAACTGCTTCTTCGTTCATCTTGTTCCCTCCATTTTGTATTTACCCTGGTCAGGGCAGCTTTCGTTGCGGCTTCTTCAGTGGTCGAGGCTTCCAGGCCACCAGAAATCCAGCTTCTCCGCATAATTGATTTATCTGGTCAAGATGCGTTGTCTCCACTTCCCACAGCCAATGTTCCTTTCCGATATTCGTTAGCTTGCCATGTTCCCGACTGCCCGTAATCCATTCTCCCAGCTTTACTCCGCCGATTTCGATATGTAAATGGCGACTGTTCACCAGGTTGCATGGGTAAACCATCCGCAGCAATTCCCCTGAATACCGCCCCTTACCCTTATACAGTCCCGGAGTCTCTTTGCTAAATGCGAAACCGTTCTCGTAGGGGAACAGCGTCACCCCGCTATTCCCTGCCGCATAAAGATATGCGTTAGTCATTTTTTCCGTGGAATAGACAATCCCGTAAGCAAAGCGGGGAAACCGCTTCGCCAAGCTTTTAAGCCACGCTGTGAGCGAGGCGTAAGCTTCTTCAAGTGAACATTCACAAAATGCGGTAAGATGAGGAAAACTTCCGAATTCACCGGTTTGCCTGCTGAATGCGGCATGCCAAGGAACCGAGCCTTTTCGCTCGTGATAGAGCCAGAACGCATCGCATTCTCCTCTTAACACGTTCTCTCTTAAACGATCCGGGGAAATCTCGAACAGATCGTGATCTCCTTCATGATCACCGTTGCTTAAAAGTCTATAATACGTGGCAGAGTTCACGCTGACGCCGATTGCCTCAAAAAAAGACAGCCCGATCTCGAGTGCCTCGGGCGCTGTTATTTTCTCCGTATCGTAAATCGCGATGCCCGTACTCAAAGCAACCACCTCCGTATTTGCCGCAATTGTGAAAAGTTATGTAGTATGTATTTCGATATAAGGCTCTATGCAGCCCATAGTTTCTCATTGATAAACGTGCAAAGGCAATTGTCATTATCTTTATGTATGTCGGATTCAACGAATTGACCCATGATCGAATAATCATTAGGAATTCCGAGCGAATTACATGATAAACCCTCCTCATCCGTTTTGGTTATTGCTGTCTTCGTGCTTATTCTCTTTCGTTCACACCCTAGGCCAAAACATTAGGCTCAACTGGCTTGCTGAGCCAGTGCTCGTCGGTTTGCACATGATTTTTCCGGACAAACTTGGCGACCGAGCGCTTGAAGTCCTCATAAGGAAATTCTGAGGCGAGCCGTACCACGTAGCCCTCCTGCTCTCCGCCGCATCGGGACTGCTTCGTGTAGCACTGCTTGGCGGCTTCCTCGCTCCACACTCCGCGGTACAGAACCGGA
This sequence comes from Paenibacillus lactis, assembly GCF_017873605.1. Lineage (GTDB taxonomy): Bacteria > Bacillota > Bacilli > Paenibacillales > Paenibacillaceae > Paenibacillus_AQ > Paenibacillus_AQ lactis. The sequence goes on along the minus strand of NZ_JAGGKI010000007.1, from coordinate 201,973 downwards.
ACAAGCGGAATCCCCAATTTCTCCGCCCATGCTTCGGTTTCATCCCAGGAAAGACAGATATTGCGGTCGTTCCAAACCGAGAAGAGCATGAAATAGCCGGGCAAGGATGTATACAGCAGCGAATGCTTGGCATATACGTTCTCCCCGCAAAGCCGGTACCCTTCCGGAATCATATACCGGATTCCTCCGTGCAGCGTCTTCACATAGTGCCGGGAAGAGTGGTCTTTACTGTCGAGTGACCTCGCGTGAATGAAGTCCGAGTACATCGTTGTGTTCTCTCCATCCATTTTCTCGGTTATGACAACCTCTTGTCCGGCAAAATGGTCCGTGCTCCGCAAAATTTTATCATCGTCCGTATAGCTTCTGGACCACGGCAAATGCATCGTTTTCGGATATTTCACTTTATTCATCTCATCACCTCTATTTGGCGAACGTGTCCGCTTCCGCGAAGAAATACAGCTCTGCCAGCATCCGGCCGCCAAGCAGATGGTAGATCTTGGAGGCCCCGGCATCACCGCCGTGCAGAATCTCCATATGGAAGCTCACCATGTTCACCACATGTAAAATAAAATCATCGCCATCCCCCAGTTCCTTCAGAACATGGCAGGTGATCCCTGCGGATACATGCTCGTGTCCAAAATATGAGTAATATCCCCGGTTCGGCTTCCATACCTTGCAAAGGGGTTTGCCTGTATCGTGAAACAAAGCCGCCAGCTGCATCTCAAGCATATGCTCCCCTTCGTAAAACGCATGGATATACTCCAGAACGGCATGCGTATGCTCGGACAAGGTTTTGGAATGATAGGGATTTTCCTGGTCATATCCCAGCATCACGCTGAAATAAGGAGAATGGCGCAAGTAAGCAAACAGCTCGTCATGACCCGGCTTCCGTTCAAGAAGCTGCTCCAGCTCGGCCCGCTCAAGTCCGACATCTGCCGGCGTATGGACGATATGCAGCTGATTGAAGCCTTCGGCAAGCAAGGGAAACTCGAAGTTTTTGGCATACTTCTCAAGGACCTTGTCCTCGATTTTACGCTGTCTCGCCTGCACCCGTTCCCTGGCCAATTCGTAGGGCGTGTTACAGACATGGCATTCCACCGGAACCTTGTTAAATCGCTTCAGGAATTGAACTCTTCGGTTGCGGGCAACATTGGTAGCGTCAAACACGACGTTTCTCCCGGACGCAAGCGCCTGCTCAATCTCGGCAAAAGCTTCGTCAAAAATCCGGTAGGTGTTCTTCTGCCTTGTCTCGCTTCCGAACAGCTTTTCCCGGATGGCGTCCGTCGCTACAAGTACGGCTCTTTCCCGTTTGCAGCATTCTTTCGCGTATTGGCTTTTACCGCTGCCGGGAATGCCGGCCAGCATATGAATGGTGTTCATCTTCATCACCTCCTTTCCGTGTGCTGAATGATAGTAAATCAACCATTTCCGCCCAAAAATACAGGCAGCCCTCCACATAAAAACAAAAAAAATCGGCGAATGAAAGGATACAACACATTCATTCGCCGATTGAACAAAAATAGAGGGGCTTGCTATCCCGCAAAATTTACGTGTCTATTCCTTCTGCATTGGTGCAGTTTTCATTTCATTCAATTGTTATCGCACTCCGGACCAAATTGAATCTTCTTACCAGCGCAATGGCTCCTGATCCCGCCACAGCACCCAGCGCCCCGTCTCTATAACATTTGCGGTTCCAATGCTGTATTCGCTTTTTTGGCCGCTATCCAGCTTCAGTAGATGGAGCATGCCCCCATATGTGCCGACAGCCAGCATCGATTCATCCGCGAAAGCAGTCATGCCAAATATGGTGCTGCCGACGAAATACCGCCAGATCTCTCGGCCATCTCTATCGATATACTTAAGATAGCCGTAGGCATCTCCGAGGATGAATCCATCTTTCAGCGAGGCAGCCGCGTACACCCGCATTTCTTCATTCATCATAGGCCATTCCTTCTCGATATCGCCGTAGCTCTCCTGTCCGTCCTCCGTCAGCGGCACTTTGAACGTCGCCCCGTTGTAAAAATGGCACGCATTATACCATACCTCGCGGCTATCCTTCGAAAACCGCGCGAAGTGCGGATAGCTTGACGCCGGTTCAAATGCATGTACCTCTCCGCTTTGCAGGTCCTTCAAAAAATGCGAACTGGATTGCGAGCCGTAAGCCAGCCACCGGCCATCAGGAGAAACATCTCCGTGAGCCATATCCACAATTGTATCCTCTTCCTCGTACTCGATGAGATCCGCATGTTCAGGATTAAGCAGTTCGACCCCGCCCTCGTGATCTAGCAAATAAATGCCGTATCCGCAAACGAGCAGCAGCTTTCTTCCCCCGTCAAAAGGGATCAGCTCATCGACCACATTTTCGGGGTGCTCCACATCGGCAAGGGATTCGAGGTTCGGAAGCGCCAATTTCAGCTTGCTCTGCACTTCCTCCCACGGATACACGGCAACCTGCGCTCCATCCGAATCGGCGGTCATCCCTTCGACAACCCGAATGCCTTCTTCATTGACAAGCGCCACATATGCGCCATCCCGTGAGCCTCCGGCAAAGTTTGCATCCGGTACCGTGGTCAGCTGCTCCCCATGCGCCAAATAAAGCGTCCCGTGTGTTCTCTGGCCGCCGGCATGGACCAGCAAGCTCCCATCCCGTAAAAAGGTCAACGGGTTTATCGGCTGCAGCCGATCTCCAAACTCGGACGTGATCGGCCAGGATGCCGGCGGAATTTCCTCGCGCAGCCTCTTTGTTTCCCCAGCCTGATTGGCGCCCTGGATCATGCGAAGAATATCCCCGGCAATGCTTCTGCGCTGATCATCCTCAGGGGGCTGCAGCTCTTCTGGCCAACCGTTCTCCATGCCGATGCGCACATATTCGTTGATCTCGGAAGCGTATCTCTTTCCTTCTGTCCGCCAACGCTGTGCTATCTCTGTGTTCAACCAATTCATATCCAATCGTCTCCCTATGTACATCATGAAGCTGTGTTCATGCCGCAGCATTATGACCATCTTTTCATGATACACTGGAAAAGCAAGGAAGCGGTAGGTACAAAGTATTCAGAATGGCGGGAGATCCTACATACGCACGAACGGAGAAGGAATGGGTCGATCGGGTAAGTCAGCGCCTAAGGGGAATCCCTTGTATTTTTGTGACTGTACTCTAACAATTCCTCCTCCAACCCTCCATCTGTGAGAAGCATTAAACACGGCCACCCAATTGATAATTGAGTATAAAGTCCTAAGAATGAAATGCTCTCCAGAACTCACCCTCGGTATTGATGATGTTCATGATCTGAGTGAATGGAATCGTGAATGTCGGAAAACCAGCGGCATAAGGAGCGATCTCATAGGGGGCAAACACAAGATGCAGCGCGTCCTCGGTTACGTTAAAGGGCTGATTCGGCGCAATTCCCTTATAGCTATCCGGAAATACATACGAATACTGCGGATCCTCTTGAATCTGCTTGCCAACGATGCGGCTGAGCTCCTTCACATAATCGCTGCCCGCTTTAAACAAATCCTTCAATTCATAGATCCTCCCATTGTCAAGATTGATCGCGGCAAACACTTTGGAAGGCATGCCATGAGCGGCACCGAAGGGATAGTTATATCCGGTGAGCTCCAGTTCAAGAAGCTGGTGCTTGTAGAAAATAACGTCAAAATCACCCGTGTACGAGTAATCCAGCTGTTGGTTCGGAGGAATGTACTTCACCTGCGACATTTCTTTAAGCTTCGTATTCAACGTTTGCTGAGCTGCTTGATCCCTCATTCCCGCGAGCTGTGGATAATAGACTAAGTAATCCGGATTGGGTTTATACTTCTCTTCGATTACCTGATAAGGCGGGTTCAGCGGAATTACCGTGTTTTGCCTCCATATGACGTGACCTGACCGGTCCAGGTAAGACAAGCGCTGATCGACCAATGCCTTAATTAGCCCTCCGGGTTCCAGCGTGAGCGAACCGCTGCCGTCCACTCGAGGATATCCTGGGGCGGGGTGTCCTGTACGGTCAATGAAATACGTCTGCTTCCCGTCATAAACCGAAGCCAAGCCGTGCTGGTAGTCCGAGACATCACGATACATAAATTCAGAAAGTCTCTTCCCTTCCCAATCTGCAATGGCATAGATCGAACCAATATACGGCTGTTCGGGATCAACTGCACGCCCAAGCGCAAACCGTTCTTCATTCAAATCCCGAATATCGTTATACTCCGGCTGGATGATCCATTTACCTTGTGAATCAATGACCCCGTACTTCCACCTGTAATCCTCCGCCGTGTTCACGATCGCTCTGCCTTGATGAAACGGGAATGCCGAGGTGTACGTCGGCGATATAACGATATTCCCCTGCTCGTTGATGTAACCATATTTGCCATTTGGATCCTGCTGAAAAGCCAGCAGCCCATCGCCAAGCGGTCCGACATAGGCAAATGGATAGTCGGCCAATCGCCGGCCATGGGGATCTATGAGGGCGTAATGGTTGTCTTTTATCTTCACAACGGCTTTCCCATCGGCAAAATCATTTGCTTCCTCGAATTGGGCAGGTATCACCTCCCGACCTTCTGCATCAAGATATCCGTATCGGCTGGCCGCTCCATTACCGCTGCCCTGATCGGTTACATAATAAACCGCCCTGCCTTCCTTCAGTACCGAAATGTACGGATATGCTCGTCGTGTCAGCACATTTCCCTGTTCGTCAATCATTTTAAATCCCTGATGATCGATCACAATCGCCCGATGCTCCGAGAACGGACTAATGGACTGATATATGGGTGCCACTACATAACGTTCAGATCTGTCAATAAGACCATAATTGCCGTGCATCCCTACGATGGCAAGTCCATTATCCTGAAAATCCTGTGCATCCTCATACTTTGGTTGTATGATTAATTTTCCGCTGCGATCAATATATCCCCACTTGGTTCCACTCGTGGTCTTTACGGAAGCCGGAAATAATCCGACCGGCTGCCGGGGCTCCCACCTGCCGGCCAGCATTTGCTTGATCCGGCTCTCAAGCTCTAACAGCGTTTCGCGCATAGGGTAAGGCTCCGGGAAACGGAGTGCCATGCGAACCGACGCCAAAGCTGCCTCGGGCATCCCCGCCCGATATTGGGCATCCGCCAAGTAATACCAATAGAAGGAATAATCCGGATGTTTTTGCGTCAGCCTCTCGTAGTATCTTACGACAACAGGAAAGTAATGAGGGTAAACATCCGGCGCGGTCACAAACCTTCCTTGGCTCCACCTGACGACTTCGACTCGATAGGCTTCGCCCGTATCGTGTATCCATAACACAATTTCAGCTTGGCCGTCAGGTCCCGAACCTCCCGGGATATCCAACACATCGATATAGCTGTAACTCATTTCAGGAGGTGCGATATCCTTAAGTCCCTCCGATGTCCAGTCGTAAATTGATAATTTGGACCAGATGGAGCCAACCTGCCAGCCAACGATAATTTGGTTCTTGCCGGGAGCCATCACAGGGACCGCACCTAATAAAGTGACCGCATACCCCTGCCCCATGATATTGGCCATGACCTCATAGCCGCCATTGCGGTATTGCAGCACAAACAGATAAAGCTCATCATTCCATCGATATACACCGGCTATTTCGGGAATCCGATCTCCCGTGATGTCGGCAGCGATAACTGCCGCATGCTCCATAGGCTTTCCAATGGTGACAAGCTCAGCACCGTGGGGCAGATAGGCTTTAGCGATTTGCGCCAGCTGCTGATCGTTAACGGTCATTTGGGTATCCTCCCTTGCTCAGAAGCAGTCTCGCCTAATCGTATGCTGACGATGGTCAAATATGCCCTCATGGGAGTAGTGACATAATCCCAGTTCTTTCTTAGTTTGCAGCCGACCCTTTTCTGCGATAGTTCGCCGGGCCGACGCCGTAACGTTTGCGGAACAGTGCGGCAAAATGATTGTAACTCTGAAAGCCAACATCGACTGCCGCCTCACTTGCCGTGCGGCCGGCGTGGGTCATGAGCAGCGCAGCTTGCTCAAGACGCATGCCATTCAACGTTTCCAGGATCGTCTGTCCGGTCTCTGCTTTGAACAAGTGAGATAGCCTAGAAGCTGACAACCTCACCGCAGCTGCGAGCTCATCGATGGTCAGAGGCTCCTGCATCCGAACGGATAGAATGCGCAGCACCTGGCTAACCCTTGGGTCATGCCGATCTGCAAGCTGCTCGGCGACAAGCAGGAGCACGCTGCTCAGTTGATTCTCGCACAGCTCCTGCCACAGCTTCCCGCGATCGCGGAAATCATGCAGCAGCGTCCGGAATATCCGCAGCACGCGTCGCTGCATGGTGCCGTTCGGCATTTTGCAGACCGATACTTCGTCATCGGGCAGCAGCGTTGTCTCCGGCAGCCGCTGGAAGTGCGCCCACATGAAATGCCATATCCCGCCCGACGTCGTCCCGTACGTGTGGGGCACTCCTCTGCGTATGACTGCGACATCACCCGGGCCGCATGTTTTCTCACCCGCGGGGGTTCGCACATACCCTCCCCCTTCGATCGTGTAAAAGATGAGCCAGTCATCGATTCCGTTCGAGCGCGTCATCGAATATTCTTCGTTCTCCCGGAAATGACCAATCAATATCCCCCCGTCTTTAGCTCCATTTTGCTGTTGGTTTTCAACCAATGCGTTCTCCTCCCATAAGAATATTCCTTGATTCCTTCTCCTGATAAAATAAGGTGTTCTGCACATTCTGTCCAGCAGGATAGCAGAATCCAACCTGTTATGAGCATGAATGCGACTTCAAGCCTGCGTTCTCTTCCATTAAACTGTAGATAATTCATCTCGGAGAGGAGCAGTCAATATGTCAAAGGTGTTAAAAACGTTGTCCACAGAGCAAATGAAGCAATTTGAAACGGAAGGTTATCTAATCGTTAAAGAGGTTTTTCATCCGGGAGAGGTCAATGAGATCCGCTTGACTTTCGATGAGATCGGACAAACAACGATCTCGGGCCATTTCGAACCGGATCTGAATGCGGACCGGTCCGACCCGCTGAAGCGGTTCCCCCGTGTCATGCATCCGCACCGGTTCAATCCGGTGGCCATGAAGTATATGCTACATCCCGGCGTCATGGCGATTCTCGAGGACCTGTACGGCGAGGAAGCCTACGCAGCACAGAGCATGTTCTACTACAAGCCTCCGGGTTCCAGAGGACAGGCGCTGCATCAGGACAACTTCTATCTGAAGGTTGAGCCGGGCAACTGCATCGCCGCTTGGACGGCGATCGACCGGTGCGACGAGGAGAACGGCTGCATGCTGCTTGTGCCGAAAACGAACACGTACGAGATCGTCTGTCCCGATGTGTCGGATTCTAAGGAATCGTTCACAACGCACTATGTTAAACCGCCAAAAGACGAGAAGCCGGTGCCGGCCGTCATGGATCCAGGTGATGTGCTGTTCTTCAACGGAAATCTGATACACGGCTCATACCGCAACAAATCAAAGGACCGATTCCGCCGGGCGTTCATTTGTCACTACGCCAACTCCAGTGCCGACAAAATTTCGCGCTGGTATAATCCGCTCTACCGTGCCGACGGGACTACGCTTGAGCTCGAAGGCAATCCTGACGGAGGCCCCTGCGGCATCGAAACGCCGGCCTATCACTGAGTCAGTAATGAAGCCCGCTAATGCCTGAGCATTTGCGGGCTTCATATTAGAATGGATATCCGATACTTACTCAGGGGCGTTTGCGACCACAAGCGGCTTCCCCGCTTCGACCAATCGCTTGTTGCGGGCGAAGAATACAGTCAGCACGAGCATAAGCAATCCGGTACCGATCAACAGCCATTCGACTTTGACCACATCGGCAAGCGGTCCAAAGATCAACATCCCGATCGGCATCATGGAAGTCGAGATCATTCCAAAGACGCCAAAGATCCGTCCTAAATAGTTTTCATCCACCTTCTCCTGCAGCATGACGGTCGTCGGCGTATTGAAGACAGGCATGGCTACCCCGAATACAGCCATAATGGCTAGATACAACCAGAAGACTGGGACGATGCCAAGCGCGAATGTGGACAATGCCATCACGAGGCTGGCAATCGCCATCGTGTAGACTTTATTTTTGAAGCCGCCCCAAGACGCAATAATCCCCCCACCTGCCATCATGCCTACCGAAAACGCGATTTCGATCGCGGTCAAGCGCCATACATCGTCTCCGAAAGTTCGTGTGACTTGCAGCGGAGTCAAAAATGCCGCAGGTGCCATAAGCACGAAAAAGATGGCAAAAAAGATAAAGAATGATTTGAGAAAGGCATGTTGTCCAATATACACCAAGCCCTGTTTGAAGTCGTCGAGATAGCCTGTGTTTTGCGTGTCAGCTGCCTTTTTATGCAACGGGATTTTAAGGAAAAAGAACAAGATAAAGATCGCGATCGCCGCTGTAACGACATCGATGAAAAAAATCATTTCGATCGTAGCCATCGTTAGCAAAGCAGCGCTGACAATAGGCGCAACGAACATCATGAGCGCTTGCAAGCTTCCGTTAATGCCGTTCACCTTGGTTAGCTTATCCTGAGGTACGATTTGAGGCAATATCGCTCCGACAGCGGGTGTTTGAATACCTCCACCAAGTGCGCGTACCGCGGCGATAACAAACAGCAGCCATACGGCTTGGTAACCGAGCAAAAACGTGATGGCCAAGATGAGCGTTACCACCGCGATCATGGCATCCGCAATGATAATGAGCGATTTTCGATTGAACCGGTCCGCCCATACGCCTGCGAACGGCGATAGTAGAAACGTCGGTATAAAACCGCAAATAATGAACAGCGTCATCATAATGCCTGACTGTGTCGTCAGCGTAATATGCCACATAATGGCGTACTGCACCAAGGCAGAACCGAACAGCGAGAGCGTCTGGCTGCTTAAAAAGAGAATGATGTTTCTTTTCCAATGGATTTTCTGAGCATCTTCGGTTTCCGACATCGTCCCACCCTTTCATATGATTTCTCTCTCGGAAATTACACTTATTATAGCGTGTATCGAGAGGAGACATTTCTTCTTGATTGCTCAATATTGCCACCTGCGATCCATACCCATACATCCTACAGATTATTTCTAAGTTATTATCTTATAACCTCTTGTTAAAAACATGCATCGCTTTTTATTTGCGGTCTTGCCGCACCCTTCGTTCCGTCAAAAAGTATAGCATTGCCAAAGCCGGGAAAAAGACGCCAAGCCACATCGCCGCCTTCCACCCGCCCATAGCGTAGGCCCATCCCCCGGCAGCAGAGCCTATGGCCCCCCCGGCAAAAAAGATCGCCATATACAAGCCGTTCAGCCGGCTCCGCACCTCGGCTCCCAACGAGAAGATCGCGCGTTGTCCCAACACCATATTGGCAGACACGCCCATATCCAGCAGGATGGCGGCAAGCACCAGGATCACGATCGAGAGCAAAGAACCGCCAGGAAAGACAATCGGCAGAAGTCCGGATAGTAGCACCAGCGCGATGGATATTCCGGTTGCAGGCCGGATCAGGCCCTTATCCGCAAAGCGGCCGGCCAGAGGCGCTGCGACCGCGCCTGATACCCCTGCCAAAGCGAACAACGCAACGCCTGCAGAGGAAAAATGATATAGCGGACTTGTTAAGACAAGCGGAACCGTTGTCCAGAACAGGCTGAACATCCCGAACAAACAAGCGTGATACAGCGCCCTGCGACGAAGAATCGGCGTCGTTTTGAGCAGCCGCAGCATGGATGAGATGATTGCCGGATAGCGTTCGGTCGTTTGCGGCTTCCTTGCCGGCAGTGCTTTGATCAAAACCAGAGCGAGTAGGAAGAGTAAGGCGGAAGACATCATAAAGATCGCGTGCCAGCCGAAATAATTTTCCACCAAGCTCGATACCGGCCGGGCCAGCATGATTCCTAACAGCAGCCCGCTCATGACATTACCGACATTACGTCCTCTCGTCTCCTCCGGGGAGAGATGAGCTGCATAAGGGACCAGGATCTGAGCCGCGACGGACCCCACACCGATAAATAAAGAGGCGGTTAGAAACAGAGCGGCATTTCGGGCAGCGGCTGCAATGATTAAAACGATGGCCGTCAGCATCAGCAGCGCAACCACCAGTTTGCGGTTTTCAAGCAGATCTCCCAAAGGAACGATAAACAGCAAGCCGATCCCGTAGCCGATTTGGGTCAGCGTGACAATGACCCCTGCTGCTCCTGAAGATAATCCTATAGATGAGCTAATGGACTCAACTAATGGCTGCGTGTAGTAAAGATTTGCTGCAATCAAGCCGCATGCAACAGCAAGAATCAGCATAATCCAGGGCGATGGCGAATTCGCCAGCTTTCCTTTTGCGTATCCATTTTCATTCATGTGAAACACTCCTTATAAGATGATCGTGCAAGAATATTGGAACAACCATTCCAGTTTGAGAAGAAGTTCCCCTTCTATGCTTAAGCAAGAGGGAGACCCTTTCGGAATGATTGTTCCAGTATGGTGAAAAAAAAGCTCTACAGCGACTCGATCACGGCGTTCATCATGCCGCGGACCTTTTCGCTGTCGCTTTGGATCCTGGCCATCACGTTGATGCTATGGTTGAGATTAAGCAGCAGGAACGATAACATTTTTATATCTTTATGAGGAGAAATTTCGCCCGTTTCCTGGCCCTCTTTTAATTTCTCATAGAACAGCTGCTCCAGCTCCGTAAAGCTTTGGCGAATCGTATTCTGCAAGGGCTCATCCATGGCATCCAGACCCACGGAAGCGTTCGTAATCAAACATCCGTGCGGATAAGCTTCACCGTGCGTCGCAAATGCGTTCGTAATATGCAGCTCAAAATATTGGCGGATCCCGGTGATCGCAGAAGGAGCATGGATCATCAGATCGCGTTTTTTTTGCGACATTTTTTTGTATTGCTGGATGGCCTCGTAATAAAGCGTCTGTTTATCCTGAAACGTTTCGTACATGCTGGATCTGCTTATTCCCATGGATTGCAATAAATCCGGGATGCTTGCCCCCTCGTATCCTTTCTCCCAAAAAACGATCATCGCCTTGCGAAGCACCTGCTCACGGTCAAATTCTTTGGTCCGTCCCATTCATACCTCCTCCTTCTCAACACGAGTATAAACTAATCGGAACGAACAAAACATCCGCTTTCCGCATACTTTGGCTCATTGAGTTTCTTTATCCTTAAATACTAAGAAGCCGTGGAGATCACGGCTTCTTGTTCATGTACGTTCTTGGCTTCCGTCATTTCTTTGGTGTGGAAAGATTATCTGGCTCCATCGTTTTCCACAAGATCGTGTCGGTTGTTATATATGTGGCTCCCGCTTCTTCAAACTGCCGAGATATCTCTCTTTCGTTAACGGTCCAGATCGAGACGTCAATTCCAGCCCTGATGCAGTTGCGTACGTCATCGGGCGTCGTTGTCCGGTAGTCGTAATCTAGAAAAGCTGGCTGCAATCGGCCAATAAGCTGCAGGTCTTCAGCAGCAGGTGGTTTGGCTGACAAAAAGCCAAGCGGCACCGTTTCATCAATCGCCCGCACCTTGAACAGATCATCGGCATTGAAACATATGAAACTGCTTTGATCCGCCATGCCCGCGGTGCGCACAAGCTCTACCAGCACCTCCAGATCACCGTCTTGATGATATTCCTCGATCTCGATGAAAGCGTGCATGCCAAAGAATAAACAGACAGACATCACTTCCTCAAGCGTTGGAATGTACAAGCCATTGTAGTCGTCAATTCCGTTGCCTGCAACGATATCCAATTTGCGAATTTCCTCAAATGAGAAGTCCTTTGTCCTCCCCGTCCCGTTCGTCATTCGGTCGACGGTCCGATCATGATGGACAACCCAGCGACCATCCGTCGTGCAGTAAGTATGGCATTCAATCCCCCAGAAGCCCGATTTGCCCGCCAATTCAAATGCTGCAATGGTGTTCTCAGGTGCGAACATGCTTAATCCGCGATGGGCTACATATTTCGGTTTACTAATCATGTTATTACTCACCTCGTATCGATATTAATTTAATCTGCTACTTATCCTTTAACCGATCCAAGCATTACTCCTTTATTGAAGTGCTTTTGCAAGATCGGAAAGATCACCAGCAGCGGCAAGGCTGTTAAAATAATCGCCGCCATTTTGGCTGCAGGCGTGTACTTATACATGACGTTGGACGCATTGGATATTGTAGGATCGTCCTCAACCAGCATCTGTCTTAGGAATACTTGAAGCGGCATTAAGTCAGCATCGTTTAAATAAAGAATCGCAGTAAAATACGTATTCCAATTGGTTACCAAATAAAACAACGTAAACGTAGCGATCACGGGTTTGGAGAGCGGGACGATAATCGACAAAAACAAACGCCATTCCCCGCTTCCGTCGATTTTGGCCGATTCTTCAAGCTCGGAAGGCATGGACTGGAAGAAGCTTCGCATCACAATAACATTGAACGGCGCTATTGCGGTGCTTAACCAAATCGCCCAGAAGCTGTCTAAAAGATGGAGAGACCGCACGACCAGATAGGTTGGGATCATTCCGCCCGAGAATAACAATGTGAAGAACACCATAAAATTCAAGGAACTGCGAAATCTAAGCCACCGCTTGGACAATCCGTATGCCATGAGGGAGGTCAGCACAATATTCAGCGCCGTTCCAACCGCGCTAAGAATAACCGCATTTCGAAATGCGGAGGTAAACCCGGGATGTCCCAATAAATACATGTATCCTTCCAGGGTGAACTGCTTCGGGATCACGAAGAACCCGCGCGTTAAATACTCAATTTCTGTTGAGAAGGAAACGGAGAGCACGTAAAACAAGGGAAAGATCGCCATGGCTGCCGCAAGGATAAGTATGAAATACACAAGAATCGTAAATAACCGGTCAAGGCCTTTTTCATGCCGCATCTTAAAAAACTCCCTCCTGCCCCATTCGTTTGGCCAGCCGGTTAACGAACCATACCATCACCAATCCGACAACGGATTTAAATAAACCGACAGCCGTTGAGTAACTGTAATCACCTTGGATCAGGCCCGTTTTGTAAATAAACGTCTCAAATACCTTGGAAACGTCTTGATTCATCGGATTCTGGAGCAAGAAAATATGCTCGAAGCCGAGATCCATGATATGGCCGAACCGTAATATAAACATGATGACAATTACGTTTCGCAAGCCGGGAAGCGTAATATGCCAGACCTGGCGCCAGCGGTTCGCGCCATCCATCGTGGACGCCTCATACAAGGTGGGGTCAATGGTAGACAAAGCAGCGAGAAAAATGATCGCTCCCCAGCCCGCGCCTTGCCAAATATTCTGCAGCAGCCACACCCACCGAAAGTATTGGGGATCCGTCATCAGTTCCAGCGGGCCAAGCCCCCAATTGTCCAGAATCTGATTGATCCCTCCGGAGCCGGTTGCGAATAGCAGAATGGTAATGCCGACGATGACGACCCAGGAAATAAAATTAGGGGCATACAGAATGGTTTGAACCGCCGTCTTGAAGCGCTTCGCTCTAACTTCATTAAGGAGCAAGGCGACTAGAATGGGAGCAGGAAAAAAGAACACAACGTCAAGCAGATTTAGCAGCAGCGTATTTTTGAGCAGCACGAGGAAATCGCCTTCAGCAAATAATCTGCGAAAATAATGAAGTCCTACCCACTCGCTTCCCGTTATCCCTTTGAAGGGGCTATAATCTATAAATGCAATGGAGATCCCGATCATCGGGATATACTTGAAAATGATAAAAAAGAGAAAACCAGGCAAGATCATGAAATAGATCGGAAATGCTCTCTTCCAGTACGCATTCATTACTGCACTCCTCCATTTAAGCCTGTCTGGAAAATAACACTCCCGAAAGGTTGCTGCCGCTCGGGAGCTTCAGACGAACGTTATTTATTCGCCGTAAACGCGGCATTCACTTCCTCTATGATCTTATCCCCGCCGTTACTCTTCCACTCCGTAATCGCATGATCGATACTTTCAATCGGCTTCTTCCCTGCGATGATTTCGATCACGGTTTTGTGGAAGCTTTCATTCAATGCCGACCCCTTCTCCAGATAGGTTCTTGACGAGAAGATGTAGGCGTCCGACGCGTTCTTATATGGATATTTGCCAGCATTAGCAATGGACTGCTCCATTTCCTTTGCCCAAGTAGGATCGCTCCATTTATACGTGTTAAACGTATTGTTGTTGTTCCGTAGCACCCAGTTCCATAAGAGGCTTTGGCGCCCCTCGCCTTCAGCCTTCAACTCGCCGGTCATCTCATAGGCTCCGCTGCTGTTTTTCTTGTAATGAATATTTTCAATTCCATTCTTTAGGATGTCTTCGCCTTCTGGAGATACCCACCAATCAAACAGCTGCAAAATGCGATCCCGCTTCTGGTCATCCACGTCCTTGCTTAACACGACCTTTATCGTTCCACTCGTCGGCGTTGAGTTGCCCCTTGACCCGTTATTTCCCATCGGCGGGCTGAGTTCCACAAAATCGGCACCAGGGGAAATGGTCTGCAGCTGTTGGTTCGTTTGCTGGCTGAACTGATAATGCATGTCGGCAAAACCTACTTTACCTTGCGCATATTTCTCATTGAAATTTGTGTTGGTAATGAAGTCTTTGTCAAGGACTCCTTCCTTATATGCACGACTCATAAAGGTCAGGAATGCTTTCCATTCATCCGACTGTACTTGCATTGGAATCAACTGGCCGCCCTCTTCCTTCCAGCCATTCGCCAATCCGAAGGCTGCGAACAACTCCGGAATGCCAAAGAGACTCGAATTGCCGAGCGCTGAAAACCCAAAGGTATCATTCTTTCCGTTGCCGTCCGGATCTTGAGTGGTGAACGCCTTGGCAATTTCATAAAATTTATCGATCGTAAATTCTTCCGCGGTCGGTATAGGGATGTCCAGTTTAGCAAGCCAGTCCTCCCTTACATAAATGGTATTTTGAGCTGTGGCGTATATCGGAATGCCGAAAATCTGATCTTTCGGGTTCAGCAATGCCCATTCCTCAGGTTTAGCGATGTTTTGCAAGCTTGAATACTCGGCTAAATGGGGCTTTAAATCCAGGAATACTCCCTGTTCTACCCATTTTAAATAGAGGCTTGGACTATCCATCCTTATGACGTCCGGCAGCTTGCCGGATGCAGCGATCACGTTCAGCTTCTCGGCAAAATTTGCATTCGGTACCCACTGAATTTGCAAATCCACATTAAATTTTTCATTAATGTGCTTGATAATCGGATGGTTGTTGTCCGGCCAGCCCCCTCCCTTCCAAGAGGCGATCATCATATCAATTTTGATTTTCTTCTTCTCCTTGTCCCCGTTATCTCCGGAAGCCGTGCCGGCATCCTGTTGTCCCGTCGATGTACATCCTACGATCGACAATAATACGACGCTCACAATCATGATCATGGAAAGCATTCTTTTCACTTCGGGTGACCTCCATTACACAATTTTTGATTTGCCCTTATGCCATTTAATATATCTTGTTGCCGGGGGTCATTTTTTCACAAATGGATGATCTTTTTATCCGATTTTCTGATCATGAATTTATCTTATTTGGGAATCGAAGCGACACTTTGCTTCCTCTTCCCGGTAATGAATGCACACTAACGCCGTATGGCGGGCCATATCTTAATGCCATTCTGGAATGGACATTGATGAGTCCAACCGATTCCTCGTGGGAGGCAGGCTCCGGCTGTTGCTCCACAAGTTTCATTCGATGACGAATCCGGGCAAGGTCCTCTTCAGGAAACCCATTCCCGTTATCCGATATATCAATGATGAGGTCACCGTCGCTCTCATATGCCGTAACCGTGATTTGGGCATTTCCGTTTTTGGGTTCTACGGCATACTTTACGCTGTTCTCTACGATCGGCTGCAGGGATAGCTTGATCACGCGGCAATCCAAACAAGATTCATGCACCGATATGCGGCTTTGAAAATGCTCAAAACGAATATGTATGATTTCTAAATAATGCTGCAGATTTTTCAGCTCATCCCTTAGCAGCACTTCAGCCCCGGGCATTTTTGATGAATACCGGTATACGGCTGCGAGACTGGTCACCATTTTCTCAATCGTCGGAACCTTTTCTATAAAAGCAATGCTTTTGATAATTTCCAGTGTATTGTAGAGTAAATGAGGGTTGATTTGATTCAGTAATGCCTGAATATGCGCATCTCTTTGCCTGAGCTGAAGCTGCATCTCGTTGATCTCCAGACGATGAACCGTGTGTATGAGTTCATTCAGCCTGGTCGTCATTTGATTAAAGCTTCCGTTAAGCTGCTGAATCTCGTCCTTCCCGGCAATCACCTCCGCGTAGACGCTTGTGTCCCCCTGCTCCACTTGTTTCATCAGATTTCGCAGGCGAAGAATGGGACGTACTACTTGGTCGACCATCCTTGGGATAAAGAGCAGGGATATAACAATAATGCCGCTCATGACAAACAACGTTGCTTTTCGCGCGAAGTCCAGACCGCTCGCCATCTCGTGCATAGGGACGGAAGCAACCAGATTCCAGCCTGTCAGCTCCGACCGGTTGCCGGACATCAGAATTTTCTCCCCATTTCGTTTGATAACAGCCCCCTGCCCTCCAAGCGGGAGAGCTCTAATTGCGGTGTCTTCAACACGACGACCAGCTAAGTTGACGTCCGGATGATAAACGATCTCCCCTGAGGAATCGACAATAAAGAAGAATCCGGTTCTCCCGAGTCGCGTCTGTCCAAGAATATCCTCGATTTCGGTCATGGATAAGGCGATATTCAAATTGCCGACGAGCTTAAGTGAATTTGGATCAAAGACGGGAACGATCAGAGTAATATAGGGGTATGCCGCCATGAGGGTATTTTGCGGACGATAATGGGAGGGAACGATGGTTAATGTGTCGGCCAACGTATCGTTAATCCAAGGTGAGGATCTAATCATGGGATGACTTAAAGAATGGTCTTTCGAATAAATCAGCCGGTTGTCGTGTGAACGGAGCACAAGCCCCAGGACGTTGGAGTAGTTAATTGCAATATACTTCGACATGATCCCTTCAACCAGTGCCTCCTGCTCCCGACTGAACAATTGACCACGAATAAGCCATTTCTGCAGCAGCCCGCTTTCCGGATTGTCGCCGAGCATGGAATTCGAGGGCAATGGACCGGCAATGGATGCATATGTCGATTGGGCCATTTGCGTGAAATACCGGTCAAGCTGATGGTTCATTCTCGCCGTAGAATCCTGGGCAATCATGTAGAAATCATTTTTAGCTGATTCGGTATAGTAATACGATGTGAACACCGCCATCAGCGAAACGGAAATCATGCTAACGGAGAATACCAGCCCGAGGATTTTC
Source organism: Paenibacillus lactis (assembly GCF_017873605.1). Taxonomy (GTDB): domain Bacteria; phylum Bacillota; class Bacilli; order Paenibacillales; family Paenibacillaceae; genus Paenibacillus_AQ; species Paenibacillus_AQ lactis. The sequence goes on along the minus strand of NZ_JAGGKI010000007.1, from coordinate 184,676 downwards.
GTTTTGAATGAGAATCGATAATGCCAGTTCCGCCATTTCATGAACCCATCCTCCTTCTGTATTCGAGGGGCGACACGCCGGTATGTGCTTTGAACACTCGCGTAAAATACGGACCGGAAGCGTATCCGACGATGTCCGCAATTTCGGATACAGCGTAGGAGCTTGTCCTCAGCAGCTTTTTGGCTTCATCAACACGCAATCGGTTCACATAGCTGACGAACGAACTGCCCGTATGTTCTTTAAACAACATACTGAAATGGGAAATGCTGAAATTCGTTAGGTTCGCCATTTCCGCGAGCGATAGGTTCGTTTTAAAATTGGTCTCAATGTAGCGACATGATTGGGCGATGGCCTCAGGCATGCTTGATTTCACCATTCGGGGATACTCGAGATACCATTTTTCCAGCATCGCCATGTAGTATTTCAAGATGGAGGTCTCATCCTGGTGCTTGGATTTCGGGATATCCCTAAACTCAATGCCAAAATCATTAAGCAGGGTCTTCAATTTGTTGTCCAATATATTCAGCAGCCCGACCCGGGCATTGTTGTTCAGACCATGTAACCTTAAGATCGACTGAATCAATTGGTTTTGCTTCTGCATGATGGTATCGAGCGCCAAACCCTGACTGTTTTCCAATAAACACTGGAACCTGACGATATAGTTGTTCAGATCCTTTAGCGACTCCAGCTTATCCTTGGATCGCTTTAATGCTTCAGTCAGTATTTCATATTCCAGCGGCTTCAGTAAATATTCGGATACACCATAGCTCATGGCTTTTTGTGCATATTGAAAATTGTCATAGCCGCTGATAATGACGGATACCATGGGAATTCGCTGCTCGGCGATTCGTTTAATCAAAGATAACCCATCCAGCTCAGGCATCATGATATCCGTGATCAAGAGCATGGGCCACACTTCTTGTATCATGTTCCATGCTTCATTTCCATTGCTGCATTCTCCAACAACCTGGAATTCCATCCCGGCAGCTTTCACCATCTGGACGATTCCTTTCAATACCCATGGTTCATTCTCGGCGATCAGAACGGTGTACATTTAGCGACATACCTCCATCGATTTGCTTTTATTCAAGATGTTCCGTTTATTGAAAGAGCATTTCGTTAATGAATAGGGTTTTCCTGCTTTTTTCATCGCGTAAAAATACGCCTTTTAATCATTTTGTTATAAAAAAATTCTATTCATTGTATACCTACTTCCCCAGTCCAATCATATAAGATCTATGTTAATTTTGATCAAAGATTTTTAGAAATCCCAATATGGTAAACACATAAATTGATGTTCAGCACAACACAAATAAGCCCCATCCGTATTGGAAGGAGCACAGAACATGTTTGGAATGATTTATAGGGCTATCAAATGTTCAGGCTGTCATTATCTCTTAACCTGATGAGTTTTTCACTGTGTCGGGTTAATTTAGCTTCAAAATGGCTTCGGTTCCTCTCAAAATCCTCCGTCCACTTGTACATCATCATTAACATTGTTCGGTCTGGCTTATAATGACACTTCTCAATGCCAAGGTTTTGCTTTAGGAATCGCGTCAATATCCTAATTCTACGCTTCCATAATGGAGTGTCCAAGAATATGATGGTATCCGCCATTTGATATAAACATTGGTATGATTCTCGATCCGTGCCTTCTAATATCCACGGACCATTCCGGTCGATTTCCAACAGAACTTCAATTTGCTCTTCCTCTGTTCGTTTATATCGTCCAGTCGATGTTTGATGATGGACAATGGTATCAAGTTCTAACCAAGGAATATGCAGCTGTTCGGATAATCGTCTTGCCAATGTTGTCTTACCACTGGCAACACTACCTATGATGAGGATTTTGTTCATAACCGAAACATCACTCCCAATCTGCACATGTTCATATTGGTTTCGGTAGAAAAGTTACAAATCCTCTTTATCTTTCCGGTATGCGATAAGATCGTGTCCTCGGTTCTAGACATGATTCTGCATCGTTGCAGCAAGAAAAGCCGCCAGTTCGGCGACTTTCATGCGGAAAAGTGTTTGACCTCCAACAGGCCGTATGGACATCTTGTTATACGATACGCAATTATATCATCGATTTTCGTTCAATAGTCTAATCGCTATCACTGCTCATTTGCTTCCTGAATACAAAGATCGCAATAATCAGGATGGCAACGGCATACCCGATCACCCACCAAAGATGAGGTAAAATCGATGTGTAATCTCCCGAAATGGCTGCCCTTCCCGCGTCAACCGCATGGGCAAAAGGAAGCATGTAGGCAATCCCCTTAAACCAACCGCCCACCAGATGAAGATCAAACCATGTCCCGCTCAGCCATGCGCTGAGATTCGTCAATAAAGCTCCGCATACGCCCCCGACGACCTTATCGTTAAACATGCTTCCTGCAAGCAGACCAATGCCGATAAATAAAATGGCTACCGGAATCAGCACCACGATGGACAGCAGAACATTGAAATGGAGGACCAGTCCCAAGAAGGCTGCCGCGATAAAGGTTATCGTTATTTGAAGAACCGCCATCGGAATTAAAGGTAACGTGTATCCCAGGATATAGTCCGGAGCCGTTAATGGAGCCGTAAATAATCGCATTAAAAATGAAGTGCTTCTGTCCTTAGCAATGAGCATCCCTGAAAAAAGCGAGATGAACGATAATCCGAATACGGCGACTCCCGGAACCAGCTGATCGATAGCAAACAATTCAACTTGAATATTCGATTGCAGCGCCGTTAAGAGCAGCAAAATGACCAGTGGAAAACCAATACCGAAAGCCATATTCAACGGATCCCGAATCATTTCCTTCCGGTTTCGTGCGGAAAATGCTGCCGTCTTCATCCAGTTGCCTCCTCTAGTGTTGCCAAAGATACGAATGCATCCTCTAGCGATCCCGTGCTAGTCTTTGCCGTCAATTCAGCCGTCGTACCGACAGCCCTCAGTTTACCTTTCGACATGACTCCGATGCGATCCGAGAGCGCTTCCGCCTCCTCCATGTAATGTGTTGTTAAAATGATGGTAATATTGCCTTTTAGTTTTTCAATGGCTGACCACAACTGCCTTCTAGCGATAACATCCAAGCCCAAGGTAGGCTCATCGAGAAACAGGATTTGGGGATCAGAAATCAGCGCCATTGCAATGCTAAGCCGTCTTTGCATACCACCTGATAACGTTTTTGCTTTGTTTGGGGACACCTCTGCAAGACTGAAGGTGTCGAGCATTTCCTGTACTTTCAAGGCTGTTTCTTTCCGGTCGAATCCATAGATTTTTGCAGTAAACTCGAGGTTTTCCTTGACGGACAAGTTGCGAGCGACTGCCGTTTCCTGCGGCGAAATGTTAATCTTCTCCTTCACCGCAAAGGGATTGGAGATAATGCTGTCTCCCAATAGAATCGCATCGCCGCTGGTAGGTTTGCTCAGACAAGTCAGCATCTTGATGGTCGTTGTTTTTCCTGCGCCGTTCACGCCAAGCAGCGTGAACAACTCGCCCTGCTTTATCGAGAGATTGAGCGAATCGACGGCCGTTTTGGTTTTGTATCTCTTGGATAAATTCTTCGTTTCAATAGCTAACACTCATCTTCCTCCTCGTCGTTCTGCGATTGAAGGATCTCCTCGGCAAACTGCAGCAAGCCTTCGCTCTTCAAAATGGCGATTCCCTGCGCTTCATCCCCCAGAACCACAAGCCTGTCCCCAGGACGGATATCGAATATGTCTCTTGCCTTTTTGGGTATCACGATCTGTCCCCGGTCTCCAACCTTTACCATCCCGAACATGTGCTTTCCCTTCGGCCGAATCCCTATTTTGACATGCTTATCGGAATTTTTGACCAAGTCATCCAATACAACATCGTAAAGTTCCGCCAACGCCAAGCAATTTTGAATATCCGGCACGGTCTCTCCATTTTCCCATTTAGCTACAGCTTGCCTGGACACGCCGATCTTTTCAGCCACTTCTTCTTGAGTCAATCGGTGCAGCTTGCGCATGGTTTTTAAATTCATACTAATCATATTTTTCACATCCCTTGTCTTCATTATATCGATCTGAATGGAATGCACCACCAATGCTCATTAACATGAAATGTTGTTCTCGGTTGCCTTTTACGGTGATGTTCAAAGGGTGCTTTATGCCATAGCGGTATTGTTCGGCCGTAAAAAAGAAGCCGCGTTATCCGCGGCCCCTCTCCTTGCTCTCAATATTACTGCGTTTTTTAATGGGAAATGGTCACTTCCGTATCTGCATTTTTCGATACCTTAGGCTGTTTAAGCACCAAGAAAGCTACTACGATGCCAAGCACCGTAGTGACAGCCGCAATTTGAAACGCAGTCCGGATCGCTTGGTTAAGCTCCGTCGCCATCATGGTTTCGAGACTTTCGTTCGTACCCATACCAGCCGAAATCATGGCCATGATCACGGCCAAGCCTACTGCACCTCCAATTTGCTGGCCGGTCGAAATGAGCGCGGAAGCAACGCCCTGTACTTTAGGATCCACTCCCGTGCTTCCGGCGATAAACATCGTTGTAAACACAAGCGCTTGGCCGAGGCCGATAATAACCGTGCCTGGTATGATCCCCCACGCCGTCCCTGTTTCCGACAGTCTTGTCAGAAGTAAAAAACCGATCGTTCCCAGACCCATGCCGGCAGCGATTGTACCTGCTACGCCGATCCTAGTGAGTATTCTGTTAATGAACCGGGCACCAAGTAAAGCGCTAAGCGTAAGCGGCAGGAAGCTAAGGCCGGATTGAATGGCCGAATAGTGCAAGACACCCTGCGTATACAGCGTCAGAAAGTAGTACAGTGACCCGAACGAGGCCGACAACAGAAATGCAGTGAGTGCTGCTCCGGTCAAATTGCGATTACGGAACAATCCGAAGGAAATCAATGGCTCTTTCGTACGCCGCTCAATGATTATGAAAGCGAGAAACAGCACCGCTCCAAGCAGCACATAAGGAAGTGTCGATGCACTGAACCAGCCTTCCACCGGTGACTGTATTAGATAATATACGACGAGCATTAACCCAGCAGTAACGGAGATCGTTCCGGCAGCATCATAGTGCCTGGTTGCCGTGGATACCTTGCTCTCGGCAAGTACAATGGGTGCAAGAATAATGACGATAAGCGCGATTGGCACGTTAACGAAGAAGGTTGCTTCCCATCCGATATAGCTGGTGAGCACACCGCCAAGGAGTAATCCAAGCGACAAGCCTACACCGCCCATGGAAGCCCATATGCCCATTGCACGGTTACGTTCCGCTCCTTCGTTAAAGTTAGACACAATCAATGACAACGTTGCGGGAGAGAGCAGAGCTCCTCCAAGACCCTGCACCCCTCTTGCGACGATGAGCATCAGCTGCGATTCAGATAATCCTCCAAGCAGCGAACCTAGGCCAAAGAGTGCCATAGCGATTATAAACATGCGCCGTCTGCCAAGAAGATCCGATAAGCGCCCGCCAAGCAGCAAGAAACCGCCGTAAGCGAGTGAAAATGCACTGACGACCCATTGCAGATGGTTTGCCGAAAACCCGAGTTCGTTGCCGAGAGACGGCATCGCTACAAAAATTATGGTGTAATCGAGTGCCATAACGAGCTGGGAGATGGCTAGAATGAAAAGTGCCAAGCCTTTGAATTTACTTGAACTCATATACAATTTCCCCTTCCATTTTATAGACTAAACGATCTAATATAAACATAATTAGGAACCAATCGATCTAATATGCGCAATATTATAGACCAATCGATCTAATATATGCGCGATTGTAGACTTGAATGATCCAAAATGATCGCCATTACGGACTGATCATTCTATTATTCGCATGAAAAAATGAAGCGCGAAAAAGGACGCTTCATTTATGATCAAGTACAGATAGAGTAACTGAAGCAACTTGTTCGATGACGAGAGGGTCGTCCGTTAATTTTGCTACTTGCGTCAGTGCATAACGCGAATGGTATAAATATCGTGCCAGCGAGCGAAGATCCTGATTCAATCCTAACTCTCCCTGCTCTTGGCCACGGGCTAGTGCCTCGTATAGCGCTTGCTCCAAACGAATCTTATCTTGCTCGAAAATCTGTGCAATCTCGGGATCATGAGGTACCTGATCAATTGCGCTATGCAGAATTAGGCACTCCTTGCGGCGCTGCTCATCCTTCAAAGTATCGACGATAATCGCAAAGATTTCGGCAATCGTACCCTTGACAGAGCCTGGTTGAGCCAAATGGGCGATGACGGCAGATGATTTCTCGTCCAGGTAATACTTAACCGCTTTGATAAAGAGATCTCGCTTCGTTCCGTAGGTGTCATACAAGCTTTGTCTCGCTATACCCAATCCTTCGAGCAAAAGCTGCAGTGACGTGCCTTCATAACCGTAATGACCGAATACTTCCATAGCCTTATGTAGGACCAGTGTCGTGTCAAATTCTTTGTTCCTTGCCAATTTTCGTCTGCCTCCTTCACTCCCATAATACTATCGTTATCGGATTATTCAGTCAAGAATGAGGGTTCAAGAAATCGACTTTCCAGACCGTTCGGTCTATATTGATTAAAAAAATACAGTGCTTCAACTACATTGTCTTATTAGCACCTCCTTTTGATGGCTTCATCATATCAATTATAGATCGTTCAGTCAATAATAAACCATAAAATTTTCTTCTCGAACTTTGCCGTTCAGTGCTTAAGCATAGGACGGGATGCTGCAAGAAATAAAGCTCTCCCTGCCCAGGTTACTGGACAAGAAGAGCCGAAGTACAACGTGCTATTGTTTCATGTTCATCCGTTTGCGACCTAACCATACACCGAAAGCGATCAGCCCGAGACCCGCTAAATAGAACGGATAAGGACTCGATTCACCCGTTTTTGGAAGCATCGGAACCGTTGGCTGCGGTGTCGAAGCGTTCTCAGACGGAGTTGGTGCATCCGGCTTTTGAGGCTCAGGCTCGACGCCTCCTCGCGGAATATCCTCTTCGTCAATATCGACGGCAGGTGTTTCCGGTTCTGTCGGAGGTGTCTCAGGCGTTTGAGGCGTTGTTGGTTCACCTCTTGGAACATCCTCGTCCGGCACCTCTACCTCACCGGTCGGATTGCCCGGATTACCTGGGTCTGTCGGATTGCCAGGATTCGTTGGGGTCCCCGGGTTACCTGGATCTGTCGGATTGCCTGGATCCGTTGGGTTCCCCGGATTTCCTGGGTTCGTCGGATTGCCCGGATCGGTTGGGCTCCCCGGGTAGCCTGGATCGGTCGGATTGCCAGGATCCGTTGGGTTCTCCGGATCTGTTGGATCTGTTGGATCCGTAGGCTCGCCAGGTATAACCGGCTCTTCCTTGCGGTTTGTAACGATCATTTTCTTAACATGATCTTGATTCTTGATGCTGGAGTCAATCGTTACGTCCCACTTCGCTTGCTCGATCTTATATCCTTCAGGAGCGGCCAGCTCTTCCAAAATATACTCGTCGTACAGCAGCTTTGTAAACAGGATCTTGCCTTCATCATCCGAGGATTTTACGATCGGCGCACGTTTGCCAGCTTTGTCGTAAAGCGCAAACTTGGCTCCCGCCAGCGGCTTCGTCTGTTCGTCCTGATCCACCTTCGTTACTTCCAGGCTTCCCGTTACGCCGCCTCCCGAACCTGAACCGGAGGAAGTACGGACAATAACCTCTTCCGTCGTTTCCCGGATCTCCGTCTTCAGCTGATCTCCTTCAAGAGCCACCTTATTCTGTACTGCCTCTTTATCTTCAGCAATAATGAACGACTGATATTCCAAAATATAGGCCGTAGAGATGTCATTTGTGAATTTCAACTCGAATGTCTCTTTATCACCATCAAGCCTATGGATGGTTAAGGTATAATCCTTCCCTTTAGTCAGTTCTTGGGCTTTTTCCGCTTTTCCGTTTGCATTGATCTTGGTCGCATACAAGCGGAAGGAATCCTCGATCAAGATCTGGTTCGGACTTGGATTATCGATAATTTTTGCGTTGGAAATATGCGACTGACCTTCGTTGATGCGAATTTCCCAGTCGATTTTGTTTCCGTTCTGGGAGCCGCTCTTCTTCACATATTCCCCGCCGTGAGGAATCGTTACGCTGGCGTTCCATGTTGCCTTTTTCGCGCTGCCATCGGACAGCTCCGCAGTATTATCGATTTTGTTGACAATCAATGTACCTTCCAGCGATGTTTTGAATTCAATCCAGTATGCGGATGAGATCGGGCCGACAAAGCGAATGGACAGCTTGTTGCCATTAGTTTCTGATGGTCCTGTCACTTCATATTGAGAAGCGGGAACTAGCGAGCCCTTCTGAACGCCATTCCGTCCTCCAGTCAGCTTCATTTCATAGACCTTGACCGAACCCGGAACAAGCTTCTGATCCTGCTGCAGCACATCGGTAACGATCGCTTCCTGAAGCGAATCAAGATTATAGTTCATCTTGACGTTCCACGTAATTTCTTTGCTGATCGGATTGTAGCTGCCGTCTTTACCGCCGTTATTTTTCGTATAACCATCAGCGGAGAAGCTTGCATCCCGCACAATCGGGCCTTTCACCTTGCCTTCCTCGACCCATGTCATCGAGGCTCTGTTTAAAAAGTCCCATTTGCGATCCTTCAGCCAGTTGATGTTAAACTTCGTTTCATATTCGATCGTATAGGTGGTGTCAATCTTGGAGAACTCGATGATAAAGCCTTCGCGTAAATCATTGTACTTCACCGTGTACTCGCTCGCTGGAACGACTTTACCGTCCGCTTTTACGATTACCGAATCCGGAACGAATTCAAGTCCGCCTTGCGGGAACGTATCCGTGATGACTACATTCTCCATGATGTATTTGGTGCCGTCCGGCTTTTTATCGCCATTGACGGTAATTATCCACTTCGCGGCTTTTGTGTCAAAATTGACGTTCGAGGATCCTTTTACCAGGGCACGGCTTCCGTAGCCCGGAGCCGTTACTTCCTTAGACGCTTCACCCGATACGACTTTGTTCTTGACTGCGTTCCCCTCGGAGCTCAAGCGATCGACCGGCTCCGTCTGGTAAACAATCGTATAAGGCGAATCGATATCCTTCTTGAATTGAAGCTCGAATCCGTGCTTACCTTTAGCTACAGCGGTGTATTCATCCGCTGATACCAAAGCGCTGGCATCCTTCGAATCCCCGTTATACACCTTCAGCGAATCGGCAATCCAGGAATGGTTCTCGCTAACTTGGTCTGTAATGATGGCTTGAGCGCTCGGAATCTTCTTCTCGTTGAAATTGTATTTCACCGTCCAAGTGATGATCCCTGTGTCCTTGTCCTGGCTATATGTCTTATCCAAGAAACTGCCGCGATCTACTGTTACTGTAGCCGTCGATTGGGCATTTTCCATCCCGTCGCCAGTTAGAACAGCGGTGTTCTCAAAACGGGACTGTTCGCCGACAAGCTTCGTCGAAAAGCGAATTTCGTAGGCTTTGCTGATCGTCTCGTCCAAGAATGCAAGCTCCAGTTTGCCGCCACCGCCTGTTTGGACGGTGTACTTGCCGGCATCCAGCTGATCGCCAAGAACCGCTGAGCCGTCACCGTTAACCTGCAGGTTGTATACCTCTACGGAATCCGCGATGAGCTCCAAGCCTTCAGGCATTTCATCGGTGATGACTGCGTGCTTGATTTTATTTAACGATTTGTTGATCTGAACCGACCAATCGATCCGATCTTTGCCAATCGCTTTCCCTTGCTTCTCGATCAGCTTTCCGCCTTGCGGCTTCAGGTTCACGATGACGGTCTGAACCCCGCCCTTTATCGGAATAGCAATAATGATTTCGGTGCTTCCTTTTAGAACTTCCTTCTTGAATTCAGTGCGAATTTCCAGCTTGCCGCTGATGTTGGAATGGCTCTCCACGTAATCATTGAAGGTCATCACAACCTTGCCGTTTCGGTCCACCGTAAAACGGCCAACTTCACCTTGACCGGTAACGAGCGGTGAGTCAATCTCCGTGAAGATTTCAAACTGCTGCGGCAGCTCGAAGGTAAATGAGTCTCCATTTTTGTAGTTGTGACCGTTCGGCAGCTCCCATTCGTAGCCTAGATTAACGGCTGCACCGATATCCAGGCTGCTGTCCGGATTATAAACGGCATCAATGACGGTGCCATCCATGTCGGTTAACACAACTTTGGTTAAAATGCTATCATTATTGATTTCTGATTCGGACGGGCCATAAACATCATCCGTCACTCCATACACTGAATCCTGCACGCTTACCGGTTCTGGAACATTAGTCGATGCATTGACCGTCCAGTCCGATCCTCCAAACCACGTTTGGATCATAAGCAGCAGAGCCAATACGATTCCACTTACTTTTTTCTTCATGATCTCTCCCTCAGCCTCTCCATTACCCTCAATATATTTGGTTCCGATGTCGCTTTCGCGTGCGCAAATCGAGCCAACCATCTCTCGGATCATATGCCGATAAGAGATTTGTTCGTCCATCACCTCCGCATACTTTTATTTGGCGCACGATACATTGGTGCCTGTATTTTCCTTAAGAACCAATTGAGCTTCTAGCATTGTAACGCCCGATTCTGAATATTTTCTGAATAAAAACCCGAATAAGCCTTGGACAATGGTCCAAAGCTTAAGGTTTTAGCTATAAAATTATTTTAATAATACTTGGCTGCAGAATAGCGAGATGCCTCTTTAATCATTTTGAAACCGGCACCCTTGCTCTTCCATCCCGCATCAACGGTCGTGTCGATCGTTACCCACCGCCCGTTCAGGTAAACCTCATTCCAAGCGTGGTAAACGTCAACATAATCCGTTGTCCCCATTACAAGCTTAGTCGGAATGTCCACGCTCCGCAGCATGGATGCGAACAGAGAGGCGTAATCATAACACATGCCTTTTTTCCCTGACAGCGTGCGGTCAATATCGGGAAGATAGTCCGTCAGCTCACTGGATGCGAGTGCTTTGTCGTACCGGATCGTATCGACGATATATTCGTGGATCAACTTTACTTTTTCCTCGTCGGTGTCTGCGGACCGAGTTAGCTTCTTTGCAAGCTGAGCCGCCTTGTCGCTTGAACGCCAATCGATGTTTTGTACCGAGTTCAAAAATACCTTGCTGCTATTGGTCAGTTGAAGCTTAACTTCCGCTTCTTGAACGATCTTATACTTGGTACCGTTGACCTGCTCCAGCACTGTTATGGTATAACGACCGTTTCCCATTTGCAGCGGAAAGGTCTCCTGCTGCTTGTCCGCTAAAAGCGTATATGTATACTTGTTTTGCCCTTTTGCAATCATAAGCTTCGTCTTCACGTCCGCTTTCACGTCATAGCGAACGGCGATGACTCCGCGATCAAGCTGCTCCAGATCCAGCCAATCTCCCGTTTGGGAAGCATGTACAACCGGAGCCAATACGAATAACGCAATAAACCCTACAATAGCCAACACCATGTTGCGCATACTGTAAACTCCCTTCGGTAGCCAGGCTGCCATTGACGGTTCATCAAGAAGGCCCTGTGGCTTTGCGTCCTTATCTTTCGACAAGTTTGCCGTTATCGTAGTAGAGTTTTCAAAGAATTAATTGAATAAAAATCTCATATAAAAAACAAAAAAAGCATCTTCGTTCGGTAGCTGGCTGCCATTGATGGTTTATCAAGAAGGCCCTATAGCTTTGCGTCCTTGCCTTTCGACAAGTTTGCCATTTATCGTGAGTAGCTTTATGTGAGTTCATCATACCAAATATCTCTAATTCTATCAAGCAAATTTTGAGATTCATAGACGAGGATCGACAACAAAAAAACGTCTCCACTGAGACGCTCTTTTGTCAATTCCGCTTGATCATCAATCCATTAGGGGAGTCCTTAGAGGGACAGCTCCTTTTTTAACCGATCGAGAGGGGAGTCCTTAGAGGGACAGCTCCTTTTTTAACCGATCGAGCTGCAGCAGGTGGTGCCTGTAATGCATCTCTACCAGCAGAAACCACTCTTTGGCGTTTAAGGCTCCGAATCCGGGATGAGGAATCGTGATGCTGCTGTCTGCTTGACGCACAACCGGTTCCGTTCGCTTCATCCGCTCCACTACGCCCTGAAGACCTTCAACTAACTGCTCTTTGCTCGTCGGCTGCTGCGGCGTGTACTGCGGAGACGCCGGAATTCGTATCCTGACAGGAGGAAAACTTCCAAGCTCGAATACCGCCTTGCCTCTCTCCGTTTTTTCCCCAGGGGATTCGACGGCCGTTTCGTTTCCGGCCAAACATTGGTCGACATTGCGCAGATGCATATATTGAGCCGATTGAATCAAATGCATGTACATTTGCCCAATGGACCATTCCTCTTCGTTCGGCTTGATATGCAGCTCCTCCAGCTCCAGGTGTCCCAGCTCGTTTAAATACACCGCTACTGTTGTTTCAAACGCCTGCAAAGCTTCTACTGTATTTCTCATCATGATATCTCCTCTTCCATCTGGTATATACCCAATATAAAAAAACGCTCCTGACAACAGCGTGTCAGTAGCGTTTTCGTATTTTTTCAGCTTCTTCTCGAATCCGGTTACGAAAGGAATCAGGTTCCAGCACCTCCACGTCCCCACCCCAGCTGAGAATATAGGGGAGCAATTCTTCCGGCTGTCTGACTCGAAAGCGGACCAGAAGACCGTGTTCCCTTTGCTCAGAAGCTTCGATATAGAAGCTCGCGGTCTCGGTGATTTTATCGGCAATTTCCGGATTTACTTGAATCGTCACATGAACGTTACGATCGTCAGGCGGACGATATTGACTCAGCTTAAATCCTTGGGGAAGGTTAAACCTTTCCTCTAAGACCGTAACATCCCTCATGCGCGATAATCGAAAATGACGGATCTCCTGACGCAGCTCGCAGCGTGCGATCATGATCCAATTCCCTTGGACGAGCACAAGGCCATATGGAGCAACGATCCGGTCGCTCATCCGTTTTCCATCCGAATCCGGTATTTTTTTCAGGTAACGCATCCTTATCTTCCGCCGCTCCAAAATGGCACCCCGAACCTGTCCAAGCTCGTTCTCCCCCTGTCCGCCGGGATGAAGAAACTGCATCGTTTCCCGGACATCCGCTGAGGCCTCACGAATGGGTTCAGGAAGTATCGCTTCAATCTTGCTTCGAGCTGCCCTCGCAGCTGCTTTGTAGTCGCCATCCAGCCGCTGCTCAATCATATCCGTCCCCATGAGCAATGCCACCGCCTCTTCCGCAGTAAAACCAACCGGCGGCAAAAAGTAACCTTCCATTAGGGAGTACCCGTATCCTGGAGACCCAAGTATCGGAACCCCGGCTTCGCTGAGCGCTTGCATGTCTCGATATATCGTCCGCACGCTTGTCTCGAAATGGGCAGCCAAATCTTCCGCCCGCAGCACCTTGCTCCGCTGCAATTCAAGCATGATGGCGAACTGGCGCTCGGTTTTGTTCATCGTTTCTCCCCTCCGCTAGTACATAAAAACCCGGAAAACGGACAACCAACATTGTCTGTCTTCCGGGATCATAAATGGGACCTGGTCAATCATCCATATTACGGACCATTGCTTTATGAGATGAAGCTTAATTCAGCTTTGACCGATTCTGTTGCTGGGTTATTCTCAATTTTTCAGGGGTAACATCGTCACCATTCGGGTCTACAACCTTCAGGGTAGACATCGTGGAGAGAACCTGGCCCCGGATGTCTTTCAAGTATTCCTGGCGAAGCTTTTGCTGTTCGGTATATTCTTCTTGGGTCAAGCCTTCGGATTTCTGCTTGCGGCTCAGTTCATTGATTCTATGCAATGAAGGAATGGTCATCGTTATCGTTCATCCTTCCATATAATTAAGATGTAATTGTTAGTTTACTGTAAAAGGATTGAACTTGCAATAGAACCAGTCCCGGCCTTCCTGGGATGAAGATATTTTATTCTAGGTGGTTGGGTAAGCGAAAAACACATCGAACAAATTGGATTCGATGTGTTTTTCAATTGATCTCAATGTAAATATCTTATTCATCACTTTGGATTACCTATTTCATTTTCCATGGAACCTGGTCTTTGATTGATTGTCTTCTATTGATTGCGAAGAGCCTTTGCATCGCGAAGTAAATAACCCGCAGCCTCGGCAGCTATATGTTTTCTTTTCTGTGCACGTACTTCTTGAATGAAACTGCTAAGGTTTTGCTTTTGTAATTTCTTCAGCAAACTGTTGGCAATGCCTTGGTTGTCAATCCACCCCACGTCTGCGAAACGGTGAACTAACTCCTCAAGCGTCTCGTAACTTGTGTTGACTTGAAACTCAATAGACTTTGTTGCGGTATTCCCTGCCAAATCAAAGGCCGTTACTGTAAAGGTATGTGTTCCAAGATCAAGCTTGTACATTGGGATATCACTTACAGTGTTTAGCACTTTCCCGTCCAGCATTACTTCTGTTTTCTTATTGTCGATTCCGGTCAGGCTGTCGGAGAGCTCAAATTTCGGTTGAAATATACCTGTGTTGTATTTAGATGTGACAACGCGATGGATCGTAATTTCAGGAGCCGTCCAATCGACGGTAACGCTGCTGGCAGCCTTATAGTTCCCGTCCTCCGTCGCTGCCGTAATGACTGCTTTCCCTTCCCCTACTGCTGTCACCAATCCGTTATCGTCAACCGTAACGACCTGAGCTTGATCCGTACTCCATGAAATCTTTTTATTGCTCGCGTTGTCAGGCTCAATCGTGGCGAGTAACTTAGTTGTGCGATCCGACAAAGAATTAAAGGTCAACGCTGGTCTATCGAGCGAAATTCCTGTGACGGGTACGGATTCAGAGGAATAGCTAACAATAAGCTCATTAAGCGCAATGTTTCCCCATATCCGATTCGCATCGTTAACCTTCAATCGAAGTTTATAGGCGTTAACCGTTGGAAAAGTAACCGTATGCCGTTCTTTGGTGCTGTCGTTCAGCTTCCATTCAATCCTTGCATTGGATAAAGCCGTGTTCCAGCTGCTGCCATCGTAATACTCAACATCGAAATGAGTAATCCCTTGGCCAATGCCGAAGAAGGTAACCAAAGTGACTTCGTTGACGGGCACAGCATTTTCGCCATAGTCTAGCGTGATATAACCTGGAAAGCTCACATCGCCCGTACTCCCCCACGCCGAGTTTAAATTATTGTCGATAATATTGGCAATTGTGCCTGCTCCTGTAGCAAAGGTCGTGCTCACCATGTCCTTGGATAAATCCGGATTGTTGTACAGTTCTAGCTCGTTCAGCGCAATACGTCCCGATTGGCGGTTCCCCTCATTTACTTTCAATCTTATTTTAGAAAATCGAGTGAGCGGGAATTCCACGGTTTTGATCTCGTCCGATCCATCATTCATATCCCAAGTCAGGTGAATATTCGTCCGAGCTGGAATCCATGCAGAACCGTTACTATATTCAAGATCAAAATTCGTGATTCCCATTTCTGTACCGAATCTTGTATTTAACTTCAATTGGTTAGCAGAAATCGTTTGATCACCGAAATCGAGCGTAATATAGTTCGGGAATGAAGGCGAAGGATCGGTAGACCAAGCCATGTCATAATAGTTATCGTTGATGTTTTCTATGGGCTGCGAAGTTGATGTTGCAAAGGTCGTACTTGCAGCTGCCTGTGTAGCTAGATTGTCAACTGGCGTGCTATCGGGCCGTTTCGGAACAATGACGATCGGATCCGGCATATCTCCCGCTGGAGGAACGGTACCGCCGTATTCGTGGGCACCAATATCGGGAGCCCCATTGTATAATGGATTGCCGAAATAATCCCGCCCCCCATTATCGTGAATGCGAATACCTGCGCCGATTAGAGGCGAATTCGGTTGCAATTGGTACCCATCTACGGTGTCCATACCGTTGCCGCCGCTTCCGGGATCCACGAACCGTGGATCGCCAGTTACCGCATGCGCATCGGCCTGAACCAGCGTGTTCCCACCGTAATAAGCGTTATAGTCAAACGTTTGGCCCGTTAAATCCCATCCTTTATCACCGACACTGTAATACACATTGTTATAATTATGAATGTTGCGTGGAGCACCTGAAGCCTTGGTGAAATAATCGCTCATGACCGGATTGCCTGATGATTCTCCTACGTAAACGGTATTGTTGTAGTTGTAGACATGATCAATTGAACCGCTGTACCTGAAGATACTTTTTCTATCGTTTTGACTGATGTTATACCTAACGATCGTATTGATCGTGTAATAGGTATCGTTAACAAAAAGCATAAAGCCGCCGGCGTTATCATGGCTGTAATTATATTGGACGAGCGAATTGATGTTCCCTGCATCCACGTCGAAGCCATGGCCGTCTTCTGCACCGTTAACGCTTGCAAAAGATTCGTTGAATTGAACGAGATTATTGTCCGCATAAGCCCACCAAATCGAAGCATTCGTGGCCAGGTAAGTGGCTTGCTGTACCGTGTTATGCTCGACAATCGCTCCATCGGTAACATTCCAAGCAATCCCGCCCGTGGCGGCTCTAATGACGGTATTGTTGGCAATTTTCACTTGGGTAGACGGCGTCCACGGCCCGTAAGGCTTCGGTACCCAAGGCCATAAATCGCCCATCCCATAGCGCAAAATGCAGTTAGAACCTATGAAAATCCCATAGGCATCCACATCCGTTAATGTATTTCCGTCAATGAGAATATCGTTAAACGCACTTGGCGTATTCGACCCGACTGAATCGAAAATAATTCCGCCGGAACGTGTGGTATAGGAACCATCGACATCATGGATGTTCATATTTTTAATATGAATATGATTCAGTATGCCCGCTTCCTCATTTAAGATATAGACACCTCGCCTTTGTCCCCGCGGATTCTCCCAATCCCGATCAAAAGGCAATGGCGAGCTGTTGGTCACCTCCAAATTGTTGATTTCCCAATATTGCTGGTTTTTCAAAAAGACGGCTTCAAGTTCGGTCGTTACACCGGCGATTAACGGCTTACTGCCGGTTCCGTACATATCAATAATGATTGGCCGTCCGTTCTCGCCGGAACCTTTTGGCCACAGTCTGCCGTTCCAGCTCTCCCCGGCTTTAAACAAAATCTTGTCGCCTGGAGAAAAAGTAGTCGCATTGACCTTATCCAGCGATTTCCATGCAGCGTCTTGGGTTGTGCCGCTATTCTTGTCGTCTCCTCCGGTGCTGTCCACATAATACGTTGTTCCGGCAGCATTCGCTGGTTCAGGCAAAGCGGTGAAGAACGTACAGAACAAGGAGAAAATCGAAACCATGCAAATCACTTTTTTCATATACCTTGGCCTCAAAGCATATCATCCCTTCATTTTTTATTTATGTAAAATCAACTATATAAGTTGAACAAATGAATGGATCGATGTCAGGGCATGTACGTAAAATGTTCCTGCAATCGCTGTTGGTTCCAGATTTCTTGATTGTATATAAGCGAGTACAGTAGAAATCTGAAACCAAAGGCGACCGTTCCACTTTTTCGGAATCATTTTACTCCCTTGCCTGAGTCGTATTCTTATAATCAACTTATATAGGACGTTACATCTTGAAGTTTTGGTAGGACTCTTCGTTCACAACAACCTGCACATCTGCAATTCGTGTGCGCACATACTCTTCATATCTGTGATCAATGTAATCTCTTAGCACCTGTTCCTTGATCTCATCAAATGACAGGAAATTCGAGCCAGCCTTCTCATTTTCAATACATTGAATTAAATGAAAATGGCCGTTTTCTTCAATAATTCCGCTAACTTCACCTATTTGAAGCTTTTCGGCTGCTTGAGCAACCGGACTCCTAGCGTTATGTCTGTAACTATCCAGATTGTATGATTGCTCCGTAACTTTCCCCTCATGACCGAGTTCTTTGGCTGCTTGCTCAAATGACAATCCCGATGCAATTTTCCCCAGAACCGCATTCATTCTCTTCTTTTTCTGACGTTTGAGCTCCTCATCGGTACTCAGGTTAGCATCAAGAAAAGACAAGGATATTTGCTGCACCTTCACAGTTGCCGGCGCTCTGTACAACTTATCTTTTTTGGTCTCGTAGAACGTTCTCATTTGCTGTTCAGTCGGCTTCCATTCCTGATCCATCAGGCGGTTTTTGACGGATAAAATGGAATTTCCCATCACATATTCTAAATAAGCCTCCTCGGTGTATTGGGCGGGTCCGAAAACCACTTGGTTATTTTTGATGGCTTTTCGTCTTCTCTCGTTTTCATGATTGAGATTATGTATGAAACTGTCGTAACTGATTTCAGACAGCACTCCCTGCTCCTTGGCGATGATTTGCTGAATTTTTAGACTCACGCTATTTTCCAGTGCCTTCTCTTTTAACAACTCTAGCGGAATTTCTCCTCCGTAAGAAGTGGTCCAAAATGTGGCCGACTGCCCAGCATCATATTTCTCGTGGAAATAATGGATGTTCCCGGATTTATTGGCATGAATCGCTCTTTGAAATTCATTTGCATGGATCGGAAAACCATCGACTGTTGCGATAAAATCGTCTTCTTGATCAGCATTTGAAGGTTTCGGCTTCGCGATGATCGCGACACTCAGGAAAACCAAGATTAAAATTCCGGCCGTGAACAGCCATACTAGGCTGCTTTTATTAGGTGTCAAAATACTCATAAGCATCCATCACCTTTCACGTACTTGAATCTGGTCCTCGAATAACCACGCTGATGCATCCAAGCACCTCCAAGTTGATTTGTTAAGCGCAAAGTGTTACTTATGCTTCATGTGGTTTCATTATAGGCCCAAAAAGAAAGCGCTATCAATTTCGTGTTTTTTACAATAGTTTCACTTTTTTTACTTATTTGGTGTTTTGGAAGCTCTTCGAGCCAAGTATGCCTCTTTATAGTTTTATATTAAAAATAGAATAACCCTAAAGGGCAGCCATTCTCTTTAGGAAGTGACTAGCCTCTAGGGTTACAAACGTTATCCTCAAACCAAAGATGTTATAAAAACGTATAATCTTATTTTTTGCTATCTACAGGAATAGTTATCTTTTTATTATAGGTTTTTATATATTTGAATCCATCCAACAACAGGCGTTCCGGCTTATCCGATGTGTAAAATGAATACGTTTGCTCCCACAGAATGTTACCGTTGTTCAGATCCCAAGGCCGTGCAGCGGAAATTGATGATACGGGAACAACGTTCGACCCCACTTGTATGGATAAACTGTCCGTTTCCAAAATGATAAATTGCTTTCTGGCAATCACGATGTCATAACCACTGTCGGTTTTTGTTACACTGCGAATCCATAATTTTTCGTTGCCTATTCGGATGGATTGATCAGATGGAGAGACTAGCGAAATAGGTTCCTCCACTTTTTGATATCCATCGAAATTTTCGAGGATAAGCTCGATGGTTTCTATCTTGTCGGTTGGAAGGACATCGAATTCCAGATCAAAGCCAGGGAATCCCGTGTTGGTGTAATTGCTCGATCTTCCTCCCCAGTACTCCACTTCGGTTCCATTCACCAATAGCTTTGTTTTAGCAAAAAACCATGGGTGTCCCTTATTCTCCAGTTCATAATGCCCTCTCACGATGGTTGAGGATGGCGAGGCCGTAATGGTGTCATAGTGAACAGTTCCCTGATCGACAGCAACGGATTTTGAAATTTTCTGATTTATAATACTCTTCATTGCTTTATTTGCTTCAAATTTGAAGGAGATCGCAGAAGATGCCTGTTCCCCGTTATCCTGCCATTTACTGAAAGTCGCCGTTAATGTTCTGGAGAATGGACTAACTGGCTCGAATTTATACACTCCTTTGTATTGCGAGCCGTCATGGTTATAATTCCCATACCCCTCTTTCGGATCCGAATCCGTCAAAAATCCGTGTAAATTATCCACGTTGTAATGAGATGAACGATCACCTGGACCAAATTTGGATCCTGCTGGAAAATCAATGGTGTAATACATTAAGAATGCATTATCGTCCGCAATGACACCATTAATAGTAATGACCGAGCCGTCGTCAAACTTTTTGCTTTTATTAACCGTTTGCCCGTAGCCTTGTTCCGCCACTTCTGAAAAGCTGAACGAGATCAACTCGTTTCGATCAAGCAGCTTCGCACCGTAATAAGCGAATGCAGGATATTGATACATTCCAGCAATCAAAATGAGTGCTGCAGCAGCTGATGCAACCCATAGCAGAGCTTTATTCTTTTTTCTCGGTTTAGCGGGAACTTTCTGAAGTGCATTCCGAAGTCTTCCCTCAAGTTCTGATGGAGCTTGTATCCTTTTAAAACTTTGCTTATGCTCTAGTAATTTCTCCTTGATCGTTCTCATAACGATCACCTCCAATCAAGACTTTAAGCTTTTGGATTCCTTGTGACATTCTTGATTTAATCGTGCCAAGGGGTGCACCGGTCATGTCCGCAATTGTCTGATACGGCAAATCGTGAACATAACGAAGCTCGATCACTTCCCGCTGCTTTGGATTCAGACGGGATAAGAGCTCATGCATGTCTATTGCAGACTCTGTATAGCGAAATGGATTATCGTCAGTTAATTCGGCATGTGATGGTTCATGCATTTCTTCCATAGGTAAATACCGCTTCTTTTTGCGAAGCAATGTTTTGCACCGATTGACGAGAATGGTTTTGCTCCAGCTGTAGAAAGCTTCAATATTATGTAGCTGATCGATCTTTTCATAAATGGATACAATCATGTCTTCCATGGCATCCATCGCATCATGCTCGTTTCCCATATATGAATAAGCAAGACGATAATAAGCGTCCTGATCGGCCATGATGAGTTGCAATAAAGCTTCCTTGTTGCCATTTTTGGCTTGTTTGACAAGACGGCTTATTCTCATGTTCCCCCTCCTTCCATAGATAAGAGTTGGCAAAGGCAATAAAAGTTCATTTTGCACAAAAAAACTCCACAACCAGGTCACAGGATAGATCTTTCATCCCGAGAGAGGTTGCGGAGAGCGATTATCTGGTAACTGATTCGATGCATAATCGCAGTATACGAAAATCCGCCTAAGTCTTCATCGCTAGATATCCCCCACCTGATTCACTTTGGCAACCGACAAGTACACACTGGCCACGCCGATTAGACTCAGCACGCCATATAGCATATCCGTATTTAACGTAATATGAAGCAGTCCGGTGAAGTTAGAGAACTGCGCAAGAAACACGGCGCAAATCACGGTCGGAATCACTGCCCGCTTCCATATTCCGAACAAAAACAGCGGAACAAAGCTGATCAGGGCGACAACGACGGAATGAACAATCGATCTGACCGTAAAGGCCATGAAGTCCTCCAGCGTTGGCTGTCCATGTATCACATCGAATATCTGATCAATCACATAGGTGGTGATCCCGGACAGGACAAAGGATACAAGCGTGCACAGGAAAACCGCCAGGAAGATAAAACACACTTTTGCCATAACCAGCTTCTTTCGGCTGATCGGATATCCAAAAGATAAAGACATCGTTTTATTCTTATATTCTTCGATAAACACATGATTAATCATGGAAGCGCCAAACAGAAGAAGTCCCATTTGAATCGGCAGCATCAGCTCTAACGCATTTGCATAGCTTTTTGAGAAATCCACAAAAGCCATATCAGCAAAGATAACTTTTATAAAGAAGGTTGGTAAAAACATAATAATTACCCAGTAGACAATCACTTCACCAATAACTTTTTTTTGATCTAATTTTCTCCACTCGAGCTCAATCAGTTTAGCCAACCTTACCGCCCCCTTGGATTTGATGATAAAAATAGTCCTCCAGCGTACTCGTATGCTTCTGGATCTCCTCGATTTCAATATCGTTCGATATCAACGTCTTTGAAATGTCGCTTGTGGACCTTTTCATATCATATATGCGGATCCTTGTGTCCTTTACGATTTTGATATTGGAAATTTGAAGATCATGCTCAAGCAAGTAGACCGTTTTCTGTACATTCGAGGTTACCAGTTCGATATAATCGGTACGCAGCTTCTGTATGTCCGCCAGTGCCACTTCATTTACCAGTTTCCCTTGCTGGATCATCCCGATTCGGTCAGCCATCTGCTCAATCTCGCCCAGGATGTGACTGGAAAGAAGAAACGTGATGCCGTATTCCTTGTTTAACATCCGGATCAATTCCCGCATATCTTTGATCCCGATGGGATCCAGCCCATTGGTGGGTTCATCCAGGACAATCAGCTCTGGCTTCGTAATCATAGCGCGGACGATCCCGAGCCGCTGCTTCATGCCCAGCGAGAAATCCTTCACTTTCTTGTCATCAATCCCGTGTAAATTGACCATATCCAGCGCTTGGGAGATTGCCTTTCGATCATAAAAGCCCAGATATTCGCAGTGGATCCGCAGGTTCTCCATCGCCGTTAAATGCTCGAAAAAAATCGGATACTCGATGATGCTTCCTACTCGCTTTAACCCGTCCTTTGCTGATTCCGTAAGCTTCTTGCCAAATAGCATAATCTCTCCGGATGTAGGGATGATGAGCCCGGTGAGCATTTTCATAATCGTCGTTTTACCGGCACCGTTCGGTCCGAGTAAACCGTAGGTTTCTCCTTTTTTTACCGTGAGATTAACGTTCGAGGTAATCGTTTTGCCTTTTACCGTTTTGGTGAGCTCATGGGTTCGAATGACTTCATTCATGCGAGCTTGATCCTCCCGTCTATAATCGTTCTTTGGATTACTTCTATCCTAAAGCAGAGAATGGATGATTTTTCTTACTCATTCCTTACAAGTTTCTTAAGTGAGGCTGAAATCAATTGTTGCATTCTGTAGTTCGTAAAAAAGAGGCGTTCAGACCGAACACCTCTCTTGGGAAGGACTAATATGACACTTGTTTAAAAACGCACGTAAACATCGTTTTCTCAAACGGTGTACTCGTTAACTGAATCGAACCCTTCATGGCCTCCGTTAAACGTTTCGAGATGCTTAAACCCAGCCCGCTTCCCTGGAATTGCGGATTTCGGGCATCATCTAGTGTGTAGAGTCTTTCAAACACGCGGTCCTGGTGGACTTCCGTGATCCCTTTTCCGCGATCCCACACATCGACAGCAACCGAATCTCCATCTTCCCGAAGAGTTAAACCAAACACGCCTCCGTCACTCCCATACCGGATCGAATTGGATATTAAATTGCTCAATATTCGATGCAGCGCTTGCTCATTGCCAAGTATGTAAAGGGGACGCTCCGGAATATCAAGCTCCACCCGAAGACCTTGGGATATCAACAGCTCATAAAACTCAAGCACGCTTTGGCGGCAAATCTCATTGAGGGAAATTTTGCTGAGCGGGATTTCATAGTCTTCCGATTCGATTTTTACAAGATCAAAAAATTGGTTAAGCAATGCAACCAGACTGTTCACCTTATCGTTGAGCCGCTGGATCATCTGCTTCCGTTCTTCTTCGGTGATCGATTCGTCATGGTTTAGCTTCTCGGCATACCCCAGAATTACCGTCAGGGGCGTCTTCAAATCATGGGACATGTTGGATATCATTTTCTTCAGGCTATCCTTGGTTCTGGCGTAATCCGCAATCACTCTTTGGTTGTAATCCAGAAGACGGTTCATTTGGATGAGCAAATGTTGAACCGCTGGCTGGTCGGTTTGGAGCAGCACCTTCTCGGCGGTTTGGTGTTCGATGATGTCCGCCATTTTGTTCGATATTTCCTGGATGTGCCTATTCCAGTTTCTTCGGGAAACATACTGCCAAATATTCATCAGGAGCAGAACAGCAATCAATGCGCTTAGAAAGATAATCATGGTTACCCACCCAATTTATATCCGATTCCCCAAACAGTGCGAATAAATTGCGGGTTTGACGGATCGTCCTCGATTTTTTCACGAAGCCTGCGGATATGAACGTTAATCACATTTTCATTCCCGTAATAATCATCTTGCCAGACAAATTGATAGATTTGCTCTTTCGTGAACACCCTGCTCTGATTTGTTAAGAACAATTTCAAAATATGAAATTCCTTGAGGGTGAGTGTTATGTTCTGACCTCGGACCTGTGCTGTAAACGTACTTAAATCAAGGATGAGGTCCCTAAAATGAATCCGATCCTCTATTGGCTGACTTTCGGTCCGTATATATTGGGTTGCCCTGCGAATGGCAGCCTGCACTCTGGCGGTCAGCTCGATCATGGAGAACGGCTTGCTTAGATAATCATCCGCGCCAAATCCAAGTCCAAGCGCCTTATCGAGGTCGCTTCCCTTTGCGGAAATAATCACCACGGGAACGACGCTTTTTTCCCGGATCCGCTTTAGAACGTCCATGCCATTAACTTTAGGGAGCATTAAATCCAGCAAGACCAGGTCAAACTCTTCCTTGTCAATACAGGATTCCGCTTCCTCTCCGTCCATTGCAATAAGCACTTCATAGCTTTCCTGTTTTAAATGGCTTTCAATCAGCTGGCTGATTTCCCTATCGTCTTCGATAAGCAGAATTCGCTTCGGCATGTTACTCCCCCCAGGCACCTCTATACATCAATCGATCTTTGGGAACCCGCCGTAAAGCCCGGATTCGCTGCTCCCTCATCATTTAGCAAAAGCCATCCTGAAGGGATGGCCTTTAAATCCTGAAATATAAATTGAAATCAAATAACGATGTAAATAGCTAAGTCTTTCCAAATGATATCAAAATGGAAAAAGTAAGTCTAGATTAGTTATGTTTATTCCATGAATTCGTTATTTCAGGGCTGCATAAGATCTCGCAATTTGGTGCAATGTAGTCATGCAGAGATTATAAAGATACAACTTGGAGGGAACCTAATGGCTACAAGCAGACAGCATCAAGAAGCGCATGGAATCGGACAAATCGAAGACCAGTTAAATGATCAAATGGAAGCAGCTGAAGAAATCCAAGGACAATCGAAGCTGGACCGAGAAATCGATAAAGCCGCTCGCCGTGATTCGGATCCATTGAAAGACGTTTCGAAGTAAACAGAGTCAGTCTGCAAATCCAACCCTATTCATTGAAATAAAAAATCCCGTCATGAAGTTCTTGATGGGATTTTTTTAGAGCTAAATTTCGAGATAAAAGTACAAATCCCGACTTCACGTGGGGGATGTACTTCCTATGAGCAATCTTTTAGATCTTAAGGCATCTATCAAAAAAAATTCAACCGTATTTGCTACAGAAGGTCAATAATATTTGAGGCTTCAACCTTCTTAACGCTTCCGGCAGACACAAACCATAAGCGGACTATCGGCTTGGAATACACTTTTATCAAAATTTCCGTACATCTCTTCAAGCTTAAATCCGTTATAATATAATAAACTTTCAAGTTCTTGTGGATAAAAGTAACGAAGTGCAAAATTTTCTTCGGTTACCGTGACATCAGTCCCGGCCTTCCATCTCCGATTTGTAAACTTATAAAATTCCAACTGTTTTCTATGATCATACTTGCGAAGGTACGTACTGCTGCATTGAAATCCTTCCTTATCCTCCCATGAACCTGAATCCCTTTCCGAATCATCGTCCACTGCTAAGCGCGAAAGAATGGGGTTGCGCGTTTCGAATGCAAATACGCCGTTTTCATCCAGATGTCTATGAATGCTTCTAAGCAAACCATCCACCGATTCTCTATCAAGAAAATGCTGGAATGAGTTACCGGTTGTGAAAATAAACCGGTACGTTCTACCCAATTCAAATTGTCTTGCATCAGCGTGGACCCAATTTATTGAGACATTTAGTTCGGCTGCCTTTCGTTTTGCAGCTTCTAACATTTCATCCGTAATATCTATCCCTGTCGTATCATGGCCTTGTTGAGCCAAAGGGATTGTCAGCCTCCCTGTCCCGCATGCAACATCCAATACAGGGCCGCCGGAAAGATTGCCTAGGTCCAAGAAAAACTTGCCTTCCATGGTCTCATCCAAATCATTCAGCGCATCATAAGCTTCCGCGTCGCGATAGCCTTCTAAATTATCGAATGGTAACAAAGAGCCGCTCTCCTTCCCCGATGGTTCAGCTGATCAAGGATTGATTCCATGACCCCATCCCCCCTCTCGGATTGCTTTACTAATTTTATTGCATACACATAGAATAGGCGGTTTCCTTGAGGGTTTAAAGGAATAGAATGTATTTAATGGTTCTATCCACCCAGACCTGCATAGACAAATTGGGGAAGATCTAGTCCACTCGGGTTAACGCCGACAGAAGGCATGTGTTACCTTATCTCTTTAAGAATATATGCCGATATCGTTCGCGACCTCGATTACGGTGTTGTGCGATATCCTCATTTCCAGTCCCTGTCATAAAGTGTCTAAACGATCATTTTTACATGGCTTCTCTTTGTTTATCTCAGCGATGCTGGTACTTTTACACCGAGGAGCTTGCCCTCCGCCTGGATAATGATCATACCGTTTGTCATTAGGGTGGATTCGTGTAAATCCGCACCCGTCTTTACTCTAAAAACCGGCTTAGCCGTCAACAAATTGATGCCAAGTAAAGTACCATTACGTTGAGCCCGATATATTCCTTTCCCATACACGTCAATCTGGGCAGCTGGTGCATCGCTGTTCCATCCAATCACTCTGCCATTCACAAGTTTGGAACCGGCCAATCCGCCGGTATTTCTGTTCTGGAAAATCAGCCGTTCCTGCAAGAGCCCGATCAGCTCCCATTCTTCCCCATAGGGACGTTGAAACGTCCGTAGAGGAGCTAAGCCTGTTTTATAGGTATCAAAATGGTATTCGGCCACTTTATCGCCTTGATCGACATATAACTTCCCTCCGGTCATAAACGAGCTACCTCCACCATACTGATATGGCGGTTCTCCCGACAGTTTCCAGTTATATTCGCGAGTACCCTTCTTTTCACCGGTTTTCAGGTTAAACACATTGACGATCAATTTGCGGTCCGGCAGCGACTGATAATCAAACAACAGTGGCGAGTAATAATCAACCGAATAGACAAGACCGTCTTTGATTTGAAGCGCTGCTCCCTGACCGAAATCCTCCCATAGCTTCTTCCCCGTCTTCTTGTCATAAGCATTCAGTTGGATGGACGTGAGCGCGCCTTGGACAAGGAAAGTCCGAAGGACGACGCCATCCGCCTCATGTAAGTAATCTGTTCCGTTACCTTCTCCCGCCGGCTCGTTCATTTTCCAATGCAGCTTACCCGTTGCCTTATCCAATGCAAAGGTCATGCTCCCTTTGATCGCATACAGCGTGTCGGATGTCGGCACCAATGCCTCTGTTCCGTAACGTGCATCAATCAAGATGGATGTCTTCGACTGCCACTTCAATTTTCCAGTTTTCGCATTTACGGCGTAGGGCCTTTGATCTGCAGTTAGACCATAAATAACGCCATGATCATATACAAGATAAGGTTTCAGGTCTTTGCCGTAGCTCCAAAGCCTTTTACCTGTCTTCGCATCGATTGCAATCAGCCTGCTCCCGGCAAATGTGAACACCTTGCCCTCTTTGGCAACGGCATGGCGTCCTGAATAGGCCTCGTCCATTTTGAGATAGTTGTCCACCTGAGCCGTCCAGGAAGGTTTCAGCTCGGGAACAGTGAGCACGGAAGAAGGATGCCAATTACGGATCGAAATATCAGCACTTTCTGCGTTCGCCTGCGAAGGTAGTATGGACATTGCGCCATGGATTGTAAGGGCTCCAGCGGCAATAACCGCGATTAGTCGCCGGAGCCGTTGAGGGCTTTTTTTGTTCGTTAATCGGTTGTTCTTCATTTTACGCATACGTGTCCTCCCATAGGTAACAGTTTCTTGTCACTAGACAATAAAACGCTTCATTAAAGGGAAAGGTTACATCCGAGTACCTTGATTTTATCTTCTATCGAACACTTACGATCTTCATCCCATACAACTGATATCTCGAAGGTTCCTTTTTCAAAGAAGAGAGGCAGTCTACCACAGATATTTTGAGCCGCCATTTGGTTTACCTCCATCATCTCGTTGACCTCTTATTTCGATAACGGGACGATATCTCCTGCAGTCCAGGTCTTGTAACTCTATGAGAGGATGTTTTGGGGTTTTGAGTTGATGATATCTCCGTCTATAAAAGGATGAACAAGTCCTTGAGGGGGTGTTGCCTCAGCGTTATTTATAGAAGACTTAAAGACGTTGACTTTATATATGGCCCCACCTATAATCTACTTAAATTTTTTCCCACGATGGAACCGGAAAGGAGAGAACAATCAACAACAATCAAATGGCTTCTCGAAATTGTCCATATAAAAGGAGGAAGTTCATGAATTCCTGGATAAAAAAAACGGCCATCCTGTTCGTTTATTCCATGAGTGTAAGCTCGCTTGCGCCTCTTGGCTCTGGATTCGCCCAGAGCACCCCCGAGATGGTCTCCAATTACTCACCCGTCATTAACAACGCGGGCTTTGAAGACTTGGGAAATGGCAGTGAAATTCCGGGCTGGACCTATTATTGGTCACCACTGACGGACGAATATTCCATCTCGGTCACGGACTCCAAAAGCTACGAAGGCAACTATGCTTTAAAGATGGTCGACGGAGGACCAAAATCACTGGGATTAATCAGTTCTTCCTTTCCGGTCACGGAAGGAACCAGCTATGTCTCCTCGGTGAAAACCTTGCTGGAACAGGGCTCGGTGGCGATGATTGTATACTACTACGATGCTAATCATAAGGAAATCAGCAACAGCCGCGCCTCCCTATCCTCCGTAAGCAGCGATTGGTTGGATCTTACGCATGAAGGCGTCGCTCCTCCCGGTGCCGTTACAGCCAAGATCATGCTGTACTCCGGAACTGCCGGGTACAGTACCGCCTATTTCGACCATATGACGGTGTCTGCAGCCACAGCAGCAGATGTACCCGTTGCCTTCGGAGATCCGATTGATCTGGGAGCAGCGACGAAAACGGTCAAAACCAGCGGGGCTGCGATGGCCAATGGTGAGGTTTACTTCGCAACCAACGGAACGCCTTCGACCTTTTACGCACTGGATGCCGCAACCGGCCAAGTCCTCTATTCCTCTCCGGTTCAAGGTGTGAACACGGTGTATGGTGTAGTATCCGGTTCCGACGGCAATGTATATCTATCCGGCGTGGAGAACGGCATGCTGTATCGTTATTCCCCTGCTGCGAAAACGTTGGAATCTGTAGGCGTCAATCCGTCGGAAAAGCTGGTCTGGGATTTGGCGGCCACCTCGGACGGCAAAATTTACGGTGCAACGTACCCAAACTCCAAAATCTTCGAGTATGATATTGCCTCCAATCAATTCCGTGATCTCGGAAGCGTTCGAGAGGATGTCATGTACGCCCGCGGTATTGGGGTGACAGACCGTTATATCTATGTCGGGGTGGGAAACCCTGCTTATTTATACAAGATTGATCGACAAACAGGTGAAAAATCTGAAGTGAAGCTTCCGAACTCCGGAGCCAATGACATGATCGCCGACATCTGGTCGTATAATGGAAAGCTGTTCGTACGTTCCGGCGCTACTACCCTGTTTATTTTGGATGAAGAGAGCGAAGAAGTGCTTCAATCTCTCCCTTGGCCTTCACCAACCCGTTTTGACAGCATGATCTCTCCTCCTTCGCCACTAGACCGTGATCTGGTGTATTTCCGGAACGTGGTGAACAGTGAACTGGTGACCTATAATACGGCGACCAATGAAATTATCCCTTTAGAGGGTGTCGTTTTGCCAAATTCAACGGTCCGGGCCTATGATTGGGTCACTCCGCAAACCGGGCATAAAGCCGGCAAAACCTTGCTGGCCATGGTAACAGAAAAGCTGGAATACGTGTTGTTTGATCCTGAAGATCAGTCGGTGGAGACGATCATGCCTGAAATTGAAGCCGAAGGCATTGATATTCAGAGCCTGGAGATGGGGCCGGACGGGAAACTGTATATGGGAGGCTTCCATACAGCCTTATCCATATTTGATCCAAAATCCAATGCCTATGAGCTGCAGGAACGTGTCTTTCCACAAATCGAAGGGATCGGATCTTTAAACGATAAAATATATTTCGGCACCTATGGAGGTGCTGTCATCTACAAATACGATCCATCCCAGCCGTACAAGAAAGACGTCAATCCTTCGCTCGCATTCAATATTGAGGATGGTCAGAGCAGGCCGTTCGCTTTCGCAACTGGCGAGGACCAGCTGTTCATCGGAACAATCGCCGACTATGGTCTCGTTAAAGGGGCATTGACTATGTACGATGAACCAACCGATACCTGGACCACCATTCCGGATATTGTGGAGAATCAAAGCGTGATGTCCGTTGCCTATAAAGACGGACTGGTCTATGGAGGAACAACGATCCATGGAGGCGGTGGCTCTACCCCCGCGGCTTCGGAAGCCAAAATGTTCATTTTTGATCCTAAAACCAAAAGCAAAGTCAAGGAATTCTCTCCTGCGATCCCCGGCATGGCATCACATCAGTTGATCGGTGACCTGAAGGAAGGGCCAGACGGCCGCTTGTGGGGTGTGACTTGGGGGAAAACAGCGTCAGGAACCGCCGTATATTCCGTGTTCGCTATGGACGCAGCTTCACAGGTGATCGAAAAGAGCAAGCTGCTATATCCGAATACTCCGTCCGGAAGTACATGGAGACCTTATTTTCTCCGTTTTGGCGACGATGGTCTGCTCTACACCACGGTCGGACGTACACTAACGGTTATCAATCCGGAAACGATGGAATCCAAAAAAATAGCCGACAACGTCCATCTCATGACCTTGGCAGAGGATGGCGGAATCTATTATGCGGAAGGCTCCCATCTCAAGAAGCTCCCTGTTGCATTGAAAGAAGTCGCATTGAAGCTGGATACGTCGGTACTCACTGCTGGAGAGCAGGCACAGCTTACAATGAGCGGAACCCTGTTTAATGGAAAACCCGCAGACTTGGCTCAAGCTTCGATCAACTATACGAGCTCTGACGAAAGCATCATCACCGTGTCCGATTCCGGTTCCATTCAAGCGATCCGTGCAGGAAGGGCTGAAGTTCAAGCCGCGGTTGTTCTGAACGGTGTCAGCGTCCGTTCCAACTCGGTAGTGGTGGAAGTCCGTGCAACAGCGGAACAAGTGATGGAACAGCTTCAACAGGAATTCAATCTTCGCGCCGCTTCGGGAGAGATTCTAAAACCGCTTGAGAATCAATTGGCGAACAGCCTGAAGCAGACCGAACATCATTTACTCAAAAGACAAGTAGCCCAGGCCATTCACCATCTTGAGAAATTCACCCGAGATCTTGAGGATCCGAAAATGAATGCGTATATCACTCCGGCCGCAAAGGAGGCATTAGAGCTCCAGGCAGCCGAGCTGCTGGATACTTTAAATCAACAGCTGGACAGCTGAGAATTGGTGCTAAAAATAAGCCTAAACAGCGTGTACCGCAAGGTACACGCTGTTTGCGTTTCGTTTCGAAATCCGTATAGGCTTCATGCCTCGTTCACCGATCAGCTTGTAACAAGGGCCGTTATAAATGCTTAATCCGCGAGCGGTATCGATCAATATATGCCTGATTGTGTTCAAAGCCGCCCGAGATATTGCCGCTTACATATATTGGCGGTTCAATCCCACGATCGATCAGCTTCTCGGCAACGCTAGTCATCACCATATTCAGGATAATACTGCCAATGGCCGTTGACCCCGACGCCATTTTAACCCCTGATGATGGCAGCTCGACCAGCGCATCTCCATGCGGCATATGATTGTCAATGACCAGATCGGCTATATCCCGAAGCCGATGACCCGAATGGTGGCGGGTTTCATCGCCGGAATAAGCGGATGAGCATAAGGCAACAACTTTCAGTCCCTTTGCCTTGGCTGCCATTGCCATTTCTACTGGCAGACTGTTTATTCCGGAATTGGAAATCACAATAATAACTTCTCCGGGATGAACGATATAGTTATCCAGAATATGTTCGGCATAACCGGACATCCGCTCCACCTTAGAGCTTTTAACTGCCCCCTCATGCAGCATGATGCTAGTTTCGAGGATGGCATTTACCGGCACCATTCCTCCGGCTCTATAAAAGAAATCCTCTACCAGCAAATGTGAATGACCACAGCCAAACAGGTGCAGCAGCCCATCCTTTGCTATGGAATCGGCAATCCATTCTGCAGCCTTGTTTATGGACTCGCTTTCTTCACGCGTAATAAGTTCAATATGATCCATCATGGTCGAGACAAATTTGTAGGCAAGCATATGGTTTTCCCCTCCCTGGTCACATTTCTTATTGATGATCAATCGTTGAAGGTTACCCGAATAGATGTCAGGAAGTTCCGGGTTTATAGATTCATTTCGATCTTGAATTTGTATCGGTCACCCCTGTATAGAGATCGGACAAATTCCAGAGGCTTGTCTGCACCCTCCGTGTACGTGATTCTTTCAATCAGCATTGCAGGCTCATGAGGTCCGATCTCCAATATGCCCGCCTCATCGGGGTAAACGCTTGCAACTTCGATCGTTTGGATCGCCTTTACCAGCCTGATTCCGCAAACCTCCTCCAGCTTCTGATAGAGCGATACGTTCTCCATATCCATACCATAAAGCGGCTTTACTTGATCGTATCGCAGGTAGGAACGTTCAAGCGCCATCGGCTCTCCGTCTGCGGTGCGTACCCTTACCAACTCGAGCACTTCCTCATCAGCTTCCATCTGCAGCCGGGAAGCAACCTGCTTGGTTGCCGGGATCACCTTCATCGACACCACCAGTGCTCCCGGAACGATTCCCCGATTCTCCATATCCTTACTGAAGCTTGTCAGCGAAGTCAAAGGCTGTTCAATTTTCGGCTGTGATACAAACGTGCCTACGCCACGCTGCCTGTATAGAAGCCCTTCCTGGACCAACTCGTTGATCGCTTGGCGAACCGTCAGTCGGTTGATCTCAAACTCTTCTGCCAGTTCCCGTTCCGACGGTATTAATTGCTCGGGTATATAATGCCCGGTTGCGATTTCGTTTCGCAAATACTCCTTCACTTGAAAGTAGAGTGGTATCACGCTGTTCTTATCAATCGCACTCTTCTTTTCTTTCATCGCATCATCCACCTCCAAACATCTAGAGATATAGTTGTCTATACCAGTTGTTATGGAGAATTATAAATATGGTTGTTTATGCTGTCAATACATTCTTTGAAAAAAACAAAAGCCGCCTACCTGGCGACTCATGACACATGTATGATTTTGTATCGAAAACCGTGATGATTAGTCTTGCAAAAATGTTACTATTGTTGTTATCGTCTTCAGTCAGCGGAGCCAGTAGAAATTACTTCCCACTCTTCAAACCGTGTCCCCCCGCTGCTAAGGGAGCTCAACTTAATAGTCCAGCAGCCGACCATGATCATGCCATGAACCGTACATTTTGTTTTCTCTCGTGTTTTCTATGAATTTTTCTAGTCTGTTGCCAAATAATTCCGGCTGATTTTTGACGCTTTGGATCGTATCGATCCGAACTCTTTTATATAATTCTGGGAATGCCATAAAGTTCTCATAGACTAACTTCTCCTCTTGTATCCTTTGCTCAATAACCTCATCTATTTTAAAAGAATCGGGGTCCATATCGGGAAGTACCCGTCTTCCTTCCTCTCTCATGAATCCCAGCTTTTCGAGTCGGCGGACTCGTTCTTTATTCAATTCCGTCCAGGAGCTTTTTTTACTTCGGGGTGACAATCTCTGCGCTAGCCCAGTTTCAGAAATTTTCTTCTTGACGCTATCGATCCATCCAAAGCACAAAGCTTCTTCGACCGCATCCAAATACAGCAGCGTTTCGGGATTAGGTTTCATACCAACGATGACCCAACAGCATTTCTCTGTCTTGCTATGTGCCAGCAGCCATGCCCTCAATTCTTCTCTCGAATTTCCCGAAATCAGATTTTCTATTTCCATCAACCCTTCTCCTTTCTAAGCATGATTAGCATAAAACTGGTCGCGTCTCTACTCTTAGAATTATCGGTCTTTTCAGATAAATTAAATCCATCCATGTATGGTAGTTATGCAGTTCTACGGGATGGTCCATCGTTTCCCTTCCTCTCCTTTTACCTTCTTTCGTTGTGGTTGTCTTCCTAGTTCTAGAATAAAAAAAGATATATGACAGCTTACCGTCATATATCTTCATAAAATTTGAGAACATTGGGAAACCGTTCTTTCAATCCGGCTTCCATCAACCAGAAACACGGGGCTTAGTCGGGTCGCAGTTCGGGCTCTTTATTTCACCCAAATCGGCCAGCTTGGACAGATAGTAGCATTCTTCACGATACATATGGTCAGGCATTAACGGGTTAATCCGATCCAGCACCTCCCCGGTTAATTCAAGCTCCTCAAGCTCCGATAGGAAGTGCATGAACACCTTCATTTCCAGGTCAATATCCGCATGGAATTTGTGCATAGCCGGAAATTCCTTAAGATGGGTCCGTAAATAACCGACCATTTCAACGGCTTTCAGATAAAAGCCTTCAAAATCCTTCTGGAACGCCATGCTTTTCGCAATCAAGGACTTCTCCGCAAAATCCAAATCGGCCGCGATGCTTGCCGCATGACCAAAGGCATCCTGAAGCCAGAGCAGATCGTGATGCAAGGCATGAAAACGGGGAACGCCGCGTCCTTCAAGAAGCGATTCCAGAATTCGCTGGTACTCCTCCAATTCGTTCACCATATGATTCACGAAAGATGGAGTCAGAAGCAGGTCTATCTTGCCTGCGAGCTGACGTTCCAGCAGATTCAGCTTGAACTCGCGCAGTTCATGCACAGCATGACTGGCCTCTTGCGTCAGTTTGTCGATGAACGCAGATGCATCCGGTCGCCTAGCCTCGCCGAGCAGGGCATCGAAGTTGTCTCTTAACCGTTCAGCAATCGCAACATCCGTTTTTTCCTTCGGTGAAAGTGCAGTAAAAATAAACCGGCAGTGGTCGCCAAGAATCTGCAGCCAAAACCGGTGTTCATACAAGGGGTCACTCATCCGCCTTGCCTCCTCCCGCAGCCTTTATTCTCCAGAAATATATGCAGCTGCAGGCGGAGTAGACCAGAGAGTGCCGAAACATATGGAAAAAGCTCTTCCAACGTACCGCAATATTGCATATTCTTATGCAGGGTAATTTGTCATTTGGATTTTCTAGTGAGGACTAGCATTAATATATAGATATAATAGATTTCACTTAAAGCAAGTATGCTGTAAAACAATGCGGTGACCGACGCTGGTGCCCACACTTTAATAAATCCCCAAGTCACCCCTCCAAGCAGCATTTTCGGAGCCTTGATCAAGAGCAGGATAACAATGGTTACGAATAATGTGTGCAAGTTTATCCATAAAGCTCTTTTTAAATTGAAAGGCCTATAGATTCGTTGTTTTCGGATTGTCATTAAAATAACTCTAACCGATAGAAACAGGAGCAAAACTCCTATAGCCGCAATAGCAGCCAAAATATAGGTTAATATCTGATCCAATTGCTGATAGCTGTCGGCATGGCGGTACGCTACTTCTCTGCCTTCCCATATATCCATAACTCCCTGTCCAATGGCTGTTGTATAGCTTGTTTTCATATTGGCCAGGATCGCCACACCTACTTGTTCGTCAGGCTTCAATATGAAATAGGAGCTGAACGTCGGATTTTCGCCGGCATGAAGGAGATATGTTTGTCCTGAGCCATGTTCAACTCCCCATCCTGCAGCATAATGCGTATTCTGGTCGAAGGGCTCAACGGAAAGATCGGGCTCGTGCGATTTTTGAATGAGGTGCTGGTCCATCTCGCTTGTTGAAATATGCCCTAATTGGAGATGTAACCATTTTGCGATATCGTTTGAATTGCTGATGATATAACCGGCAGGGATGTTTCCTCTGTATACAGGTGCGGTGTAAGCTTGTTCCTTCATAAATCCTAGTTTATAACCGGTAGCGATTACCTCGGATTGAAGCTGATGCAGCCCTACGTAGGAGTCCTTCATCCCAATCGGATCAAGAACATGCTGCTTTATGTACATGTCAAAAGGCTGTTTAGTAACGCGCTCAATTACATATCCCAGCACATCGTAATTGATGGTCGCATACTCAAATGAGCTGCCCGGTTTTCGGTTTAGCGGCTGATCCACCAAGGTTCTAACCGTGAGCTCAAGCGCGTTATCGGCTTTGCTTGCAGGAATCTTGACGATGGTGTTTGAAGCAATCCCGCTTGTATGATGCATCAACTGATCTATTGTGATCGTTTGAGGCTCTCCATTATATTTTAACTCTAACCAGGGAATATAGGTCCGAACATCATCGGTTCGCTTTAATTGTCCCTTCTGTTCCAGCTGTAAGATAGCGAGTGCCGTAAAGGCTTTGGTCGTGGAGCCGATTTCAAACAATGTATCGGGTGTGACTTCGCTTTTGGTTTTTACGTCTGCATAGCCAAATCCTTTTTGATATACGGTTTTTCCCTTCTCTACAATGACAACCGAGAGTCCTGGAATTTTACTTAGATCGTGTTGTTCTTGAATAAAACGCTCGATTTGATGAATCCGATCATTGGCTTCGGCACGAGCGATGCTGGGGATTGCTGCGGACAAGAGCAGACAGACAACAAGAAAAAACATACAGCTTTTAGGAAGGGATGATCTACGGGCTAGTTCTTTTCCTTTAGGATTTTCCAAATGGCTTTCTCCTCGCTTTATATTTAATAAGCTTAATATAAAGCGAGATTCCAATACCGTGCCATCGATTGACATGACAATCTTCGGGTGGAGCATGACAAATCTGTCACTTCCTCTACCAGCTTTCCCTCCGAGCTAGCTTGTGTTAGTAGACTGATAAATTGTATATGAAATAATTAAGCCACCTGGCTCCTTTCCAAGTGGCTCCATTAACCTTGCTACATATTTGATTTTCTTCGATTTATTCTTTGGAAAAAGAGCCTAAACGTCATTATGAAGAATAAAGTATTGACTCAACTTTTAGGCTGAAAAGTTATAATTTACACCCAAAATATTTATATATTTCATGAGTTAACAGGCACAGGAGGATTCATCGGGAATTTCAAGCAATCGTTTACCTCACCTTATTCTGCTGTCTATATTCGCTCGGCAGCATGCCTGTCTGCTCTCGAAAAGTTCTGCTGAAATATTTCTCATCCTCGTATCCGGTTTGCTTGGCAATCCAGACAATTGGCCTGGACGTCTGCTCCAGATATTCCCGCGCTTTATCGATTCGTACCTTGCGCAGATATTCATTGAAGGAATAGCCTACGATTTCTTTGAAACATTGATAGAAGTAGCTTCGGCTCAAATTGACCCGCTTCGCTACATCGATGGCGAATAACGGAGTATCAAGTTCGTCGTGTACGATCTTGACCGCGTTCATAATGCTGCCGCTCACTTCCGGGCTCAGCTGCAGGCTGCCTGACAGCGTTATCCCCATTTCCCTGAAATGTTTCAGCCAGTCCACCACCTCCCGCCAGCACGTAAATGTGTCAGGCATCTTGATCTCATCAGGTTGTATCGCTCTAAATAGCCGGTTCCAGTCAACCATAAAACCGTAGATCCATTGCATTAATTTGGAGACAGGTATACGCAGTTCTTTGAATCGGCTACAAAGCTTATCAAAAGCCTCGTCGTCATGGACCCATGTGAAGGCATGCAGTAATTCCTTCACAGTCTCCGTCTCTTCTTCTCCCGGTTCAGGTTGTTCCACCAGCAGGTCCATGACAGACTTCTCAATCGGATAGGGCTCATGGCCGTCGCAGTCGTAGAAAAAATCTCTTCTTCTGTAGGCGCGGATCCGTTGAAACAGATCGGAGGGAGATAAACCGGCAGTATGCCGCAGCCGTACCAAATGCCATCCGGTGCTTCCCACTCCGTTTGGAAGCGGCGGCAACGGGGCATCTTCATAGGGACTTTGAGGCTGAACCTCCCTGGTAAGATCGGTCAACCACAACAGAATAGAGCCTTCCGTTTCGGCTATCCAGCCCAAGGATACGCAATCCGCAACCATTCTGCTTGTTAATGGCTCATCCGGATACGTCAATAGCGCATAGGCCGTTTCGCAAGAATTAACTTCTACGATCGAATCCGCCTCGTTCTTGTGCTTCTGCTTCTCTGCCATAATGCGCGAGTGAATGCGCTGAAATACTTCTTCGAACTGTTCTTTTTCAAGCTCTACCTTGGCAATGTAATCAATGGCGCCCAGGCGCAGCGCTTCCTGGATGTATTCAAAATCCTGATGAAGCGTCAGCACGGCGATCGCGATATCCGGATATAACTTGCGTACAATCCGAATTAATTCGATGCCCGACATCACGGGCATGGCCAGATCGGTCATTAACAGATCTACCCGATTCGCCTTCAGAAAATCAAGCGCCTTCTCCCCGTTGGCAGCTTCGCCTACAACTCTCATTCCGAACGATTCCCAAGGCAAAAAGGACATCAGTCCCTTACGTACAAGCTTGTCGTCGTCTACGATGAGAACATGGATCATTTTGTTGATTTCCCCTCCCCGATTTGTATCGAAATGATGATGCGGGTACCTTTGCCAAGCTCGCTTGTTACCGAAAGACTCGCTTTCCCTTCGTAATGAAAGGCTAACATTCGTTTGACATAATTCAGCCCGATTCCCATTCCCACTCGATGGTGCTCGGTCTGTTCCTGCTCAAGCAATGCCTCAATCGTTTCCTCAGAGATCCCCCCACCGTTATCCCGAATTTCGATCTCAAGTCTGTCATTCTTTCTAACCACCACCTCGATTCTGCCGTTGTCATCCAGCCCGTGATAGAGTGAATTTTCAACCAACGGCTGCAGAATGAATCTGGGAACCGTCACTTCGAGCAATGCGTCGTCCACGTAAATTTTGACATCGAACTGAAAATTGTATCGAATTTGCTGGAGAATGAGATATTGTTTCAGTGAATCAATCTCATCCCTGATCGTCGCGACACTGTTGCCTTTGCGGAGATTGTAGTAGAGCAGTTTGTTCAACGAAGTGACAAGCCTGTCGATCTCCTCCTGACCGTTCATAACGGCAAGCCAGTGAGCAGTATCCAGCGTGTTCATCAAGAAATGCGGATTGATCTGATACTGAAGCTTCTCAATCTCCAGATCCGCTCTGCGCTTCTCCTTGGCCTTGATTTCAGAATACAGCTGCGTAATCTGAACCTTCATATGTTGAAATTGGTTTAACAACATCTCGAATTCCGGTATGCTCGATTGCGTGGCTGCCGCATTAAAATTGCTGCCCGCAATCGATTTGATCTCCTTATGGAAGCGCGACAGCGGCCGGTACACCATTTTCCATAGAAGCCAGCCAATCGTCAGACTGACTACGGCGAACAGCAGCGCCAGCCCCAGCATCTGCATCATCCAGCGGTTCTTCTCGCGGTTGTAGTCGGATTTCGCAATAAGCGAGACCACGCTCCAGCCCTGATTGCTGACTTGTCGATACCAATAATAGTCGGACGTAATACCTGTTACCAGGGATGGCGATAGTGTGTCCGAAAAAAATGAATTTTCAGGGAAGATATCTTGAAGTTCGCTGTAAGAAATTCTTCCGTTGTTGTCCAGAATTAAATGATTGGTATGCTTGCTGACTTCATCCAAATCAAGAATGCTCTGCGTCAGCTTGAAACCGGACTCAATGTAGACATAGGCATCCTCCCTCTCCGGCAAATCCACCTTTCGCAACGCGGAAAGCACATATTGATTGTTGAATCGGTCTTGACTGATATGCGGTCCAAAATAGGTGATGCCATAATACTCAGCGAGGATTGGAAGATTATCGATATGGAATGCCTGCTTCATGCCGGTATTCTCAAAAAGAGTGGTCTGATCGTCGCGTAAATAATACAACGTTAATCCTACATTGGGATTAGTGAACGTGATGAGATTCAGCTGACTTTTGATCTCGTCCGTCAGATAACTCCGGTCATATGGCTGCTTCGCTGTCAAAAACTTTTCAAGCTGCCTACCGACATTCCCCTTGAAGGTCAGTTGTTGGGAAACGTGGTTCAGATTGTTCAGCGTGTTCTCAAGCGACAATCTGACCTGCTTTAAATTGCTTTGAATGCCGGATTGCAGCTTCGTATTCAGAATGGATGTAATGGTGTTGTAGGAAAGATAACAGGTGCAGATG
Organism: Paenibacillus lactis; assembly: GCF_017873605.1. Lineage (GTDB taxonomy): Bacteria > Bacillota > Bacilli > Paenibacillales > Paenibacillaceae > Paenibacillus_AQ > Paenibacillus_AQ lactis. The sequence continues at coordinate 144,744 of NZ_JAGGKI010000007.1, read as the reverse complement.
AACGGGATCAATGTTGCTGCGGCGAACAGTAAAAGAATTCTATTTTTCAAGGTCAATCGCTTCAGGCCGGATTTCCAATCCTTTTCCGGTTCCATCGTCTCACCCCCATCCATACTTTCTCAGTAAGAATGACTGCAGATTCGAGTGCTCTCCTGGGTCCTGCTCCATTTTATTGGGTCTTCCAATTGAACTAGACTCCTCCTCTCTTTGAATGGTATTGCTTATGACGTGCATAAACAGAAACAGGTGAAAAATCTTTCTAGAATATAACACAAATAAAAATGATTATTGAGCAAAGATTTCAATAAATCAGATGCCTAAGCTGTTATCTTTCCAATGAAAAAATCACGGGTAGACAAATGTCTTCTCCTTAGTAGGTGAAATGTCCAACCATCCGGAGCAGCCGTAAATTTTTGTACAAATGACCCCCTCATTTAGAAACCACCTTCTATCCTTGAAGGCGGTTTCATTGTGTTACAGTTAAATGGTCCATAAGGATAGTTATTCCATTCAATCTGGTAGAAGGGGTGTAATTATGAAAAACAAGTCAAAACCGTTAGCGCTTTTACTGGCCTGCTTTCTCGTGCTAGGTGCTTGCAGCAACACAACTAATAACACGCCGGCTGCACCGGAGAAAAGCGCGGAGTCAAGCGAACCCGCTGATCCATTTGGCCGCTACGAAGAGCCTGTCCAGATCAGCATCAGTATTGAAATCGATCCCACCGATAATGAGCTGCCGCCTGGCGACACGCCGCTGGACAATCAATACACTCGTCAGATTAAGGAAGCGCTTAATGTGGACGTCGATCATCAATTTGCTGCCACCGGCCAGAATCTTCGCCAGAGAATTAGTCTCGCTATTGCAAGTAACGATTTGCCGGATGCTATGGTCGTTAATGCCGTTGAGCTGCGCCAATTGGTCGAAGCCGACCAGATTGCCGATTTAACGGAGGTGTATGAGCGATATGCATCCCCGGATATAAAGAGCATCATTGAAAACACCAACGGTGCTGCCTTGGATGCAGTAACCTTCGATGGCAAAATCATGGCCCTTCCGGGTGTTCAAGCCAATGCCGATGGCATTCACCTCTTGTGGATCCGGCAAGACTGGCTGGATAAGCTGAACCTTGAACCGCCAACCACGATGGCAGAACTTGAGGACGTCGCCCGTGCTTTCGTCGAAGATGATCCGGATGGCAACGGTAAGCGCGACACGATTGGGATTACCGGACCGGAGAGCGGCGGTAAGCTGTATGCGAACTTCCTTGAGTCGAAGAACAATTTGTACGGTTTTGACCCCATTTTCTCCGCGCATGACGCGTTCCCTGGATACTGGCTCGAGGGCGAGGATGGCAGCCCTGTGTACGGGTCGATCCTGCCGGAGACTCGCGAGGCGTTAGCTAATTTGAGAGATTTGTATTCCAAGGGACTTATTGATCCAGAGATGGGTGTTCGTAACAAAGCGGATGAACCCATTATCGCTGGAAAATCCGGAATGTTCTTTGCGCCTTGGTGGATGGCTTACGGCCCGCTAACCAATGCCGTAAAAAACGATCCCGAAGCCAACTGGCAAGCTTACGCCCTGCCTTTAAATCAAAATGGCGAATTTAGACCACATGCTGCCACGCCTTCAACTGAGTTTGTGGTGGTTCGGAAAAATTACGAGCATCCGGAAGTTCCTATGAAATTACTAAACAATTTGTTTAAAAACGAGCAGGAGAACACCTTTGACCCGAGCAAAGGCGGGCCTGGTTATTATCCGCTCCGCGTGGTGTACGCTCCATCCGATGAAATTGAATTTACGGTCAAAGCCCTCCGTGATGTGCTGGCAGGCAATAAAACCGCAGAGGATTTTGCGAATGACAAAGCCTACAAACTGCTGCCTTCGGACATCGCAAGTATCAAGACGATCAAAAAGGAGCCTTACGATTCTATGGATATATCAACATGGAACCCGGAAGCGAATTGGGGAGCATGGACTCGAGCGTACTCCATCATGGTGGGCGGCAGGCCGCTGGTTGATACCGAGTTTGAGGCGGTGTCCAGTCTTCTGTATGAGCAAACGCCACTAATGGAGAGCCGTTGGGTGAATCTGCGCAAGTTAGAGGATGAGACCTTTCTGCGCATCATCATGGGTGCGGCTCCATTAGAGACATTCGACACCTTCGTCGAAAACTGGAAGCGTCAAGGCGGCGACCAGATTACCCAAGAGGTTAAGGATGCGCTTGCGCAGTAATCATCTTAAGGCTTCATAACGAATCATATAGCCAGAGCTTGAGGCACCTGTCAGGAGCTCTGGAACACTCGATGCAGGATGCGGGGAAAGGAGTGCTGTCATGCGAATGAAAGGCTTCGCCAAACATTATTATCTGATGCTGATTCCGGGATTTCTATGGCTGTTCGTCTTCAGCATCGTTCCGATGTTCGGCATCATCATTTCGTTCCAATATTTTAATCCAGGCAAAGGAATACTGGGCTCGGATTGGGCGGGGCTTGAACACTTCAAGTATATGTTTTTGCTGAAGGATACACAGGAAGTCTTCAGCAATACGCTAGTCATCGCGTCCATGAAGATTGTCGCCAACCTGATTGCGCCCCTGCTGTTTGCACTGATGCTCAATGAGCTGCGTCTAATGATTCTCAGGCGCTGGATTCAGACCATTGTCTATCTGCCTCACTTTTTATCCTGGGTTATTCTGGGGGGCATTGTACTCGATCTGTTCTCCTATAACGGACCCGTTAATCAACTGACAGCTTTGTTCGGATTCCAGCCCAAACTGTTCTTTGCCGATGCCCAGCTGTTTCCGTTCCTTGTAGTCGGCAGTGACGTCTGGAAGGAATTCGGTTTTGGTACCATTATCTATCTTGCTGCGCTTACCGGAATCAACCCGGCAATGTACGAGGCTGCTAACATCGATGGCGCAGGACGCTGGAGAAGTCTCTGGCATATTACGCTGCCCGGGATCCGCACTACAGCCGTATTGCTTACGGTACTTAGCTTGGGTAATGTGCTTAACGCGGGCTTCGACCAAATTTTCAATCTGTATAACCCGCTCGTCTATTCGACAGGTGATATTATTGACACCTGGGTCTATCGTACAGGTTTGCTCAACCTGCAATATGAACTTGCGACCGCCGTCGGCCTGCTAAAGTCCGTTGTAGGCTTCCTGCTGATATCCGTCTCGTATTATCTGGCTTACCGTTTTGTTAACTATCGCATATTCTAAGGATTCATCCTGATGCAAAGCTATACAAACGCATCCCATTCCAACTAGAGTAGGAGGTGCTGACCGTGGTCAGAGATCGGACGTTCGGCAACCGCGTGACGGATATTATACTGATTGTTGTCCTGATAGGCATAACTTTGTCTTGCATCCTGCCGATCTGGTACACGCTCTCCCTTTCGCTTAGCTCCAACTCAGCCGCTGCGGCCGGCAAGGTCTGGCTATGGCCGGTCGATTTCAATCTTAACGCATATGCCCAGATTCTCAATGACAATCAGTTCTTCCGGTCCTTCTGGATCTCGACCCAGCGAGTGCTGCTGGGGGTTACGCTCAACTTTATCATGGTTGTGCTCATGTCTTATCCGCTCTCGCGGACAGCGAAAGAGCTCAAGGGGCGCAATGTGTTCATGTGGATTCTCATTTTCACGATGTTATTCAACGGCGGCCTGATCCCGCTTTATCTGACGGTCAAAGAGCTCAACATGCTGAACAGCATCTGGGCACTTGTCCTGGTCGGCGGTGCGCAGACCCTCGTCTTCAACGTCATCCTCACGATGAACTTCTTTCGCAACCTGCCCAAGGAGCTGGATGAAGCCGCCCTGGTCGACGGCGCGGGACCATGGTACATCCTGTTCAAGATCTACATCCCGCTGGCCGTGCCGGTGCTGGCGACCGTCTCGCTGTTCAGTATCGTGTATCACTGGAATGAATTTTTGTACGGTCTGATCTTCATGTCCCGTGAACAATTCTATCCACTCCAGACGTATATCCAGCAGCTTGTCGTCTCGGTCGATCCATCGACGATGTCTGAGGACCAGTACCGCCGCTTGTCGGAGTTGTCCAACCGGACACTCGATGCCGCCAAGATCTTCATCGCGATGCTGCCCGTCCTCATCGTCTATCCGTTCCTCCAGCGCTTCTTCATTCACGGGATTACGCTGGGTTCGGTTAAAGAGTAGCTTACCCACCCAGGACAACAGATTATAGAGATCTATGCCATTCTCTTTACGTTTTATAGTAAAACATACTGAAAATAGGGGCCGTTCCACATGATCTTAGATCTTGAGAAACGGCCCCTTTTTGCGGCTATGATGCGCCGGGTAGACAATTCATTCCCGTATAATCGCTTCGGTTATTGGAAACGGAGTCCTCCCATCCATCATTGGAGCTGACTGTACATAAAGGATCGACGGATTTGGTCAAATATGCGGTCTCGATTTGCTCGGCATCCTTGTCCAGCCAAATCTTATTAAGCATTTGCTTTCGATTCATTTATCGCTTCGTGTCAGTTAACGAGCATCGGACGAAGAAAATCAGGGTCCGGCAGAGCTTTTTTATCGACTTTCCCGTTAGGGGTGAGCGGCAAGCTTTCCACTTGTACTACAAGAGAGGGCAGGAAATATTCAGGTAAATTTCGGGCTAAATACGCCATCACTTCCGTTTCGGACAACATCTGTTTCGCAACAAAATACGCACATATTATCGGATTTCCACTTCTGTCGGCTTTGATGGCTACCGCGGCTTTCGAGATTCCATTGTGTTCCAATAGCCGAGTCTCGATTTCTCCCGGTTCCACTCGATACCCTCGGATCTTCACTTGATCGTCGATTCGCCCGATCATTTCGATATTGCCATCCGGCAGCCACATGGCCAAATCCCCCGTTCGATATAACCGTTCCCCAAGGAGCGGATGTTCCACAAACTTGGCTTCTGTCAATTCCAGCCGGTTCACATACCCCCGTGCGATACCGTCTCCTCCGACGCAAAGCTCTCCCACTACTCCGATCGGCTGAAGATTTAACTGTTTATCAAGAATATAAGCGGAGGAATTGCATATTGGTCTGCCAATTGGAATGGCGGATTCGAATTCACGTTCGATCGGGAAATAAGTGGAGAACGTCGTGTTTTCCGTCGGACCGTACATATTGATCATCCGCAGATCAGGGCACCTCTTCCTTACGGCATTTACGTACTTCGGCGATAACGCTTCTCCGCCGATTAGCAAGGTGTCTACCGTACGAAAGATGCCCGGATCCAGTTCGGCCAGATTATGGAACTGAGCCGTAGTCAGGAACCAAGCCGTAATAAAGTGGTCGATGATGGTTTCCTTCAATTTGCGAATGTCAAATGAGTCCGTGTCATTCATCAAATACAAGGTAGATCCGTTCAAAAGGGATCCCCAAATTTCAAAGGTCGACGCATCGGATGCAATTTTACCGGTTTGCAAAATTCGATGCTCCTTGGAAAAGTTGAAATAATTGGTATTCTTGACCAGGCTTACGATGTTGCGATGCTCAACCATGACCCCTGTCGGTGTCCCCGTTGATCCGGAAGTATAGATGATATACGCTAAACTTTGCGAGGTTACAGCAGATATCGTATGGGAACCGTTGTCGAGGTTTTGCTGCGCGTTGTCCCAATAAATTACTTTTCCTTTAAATGCAATGTCAGGCTTCCAACTGGAAGGGGCCAGCAAAAATCCCGCCTGACTGTCCTCGAGCATATATTCGATTCTTTCACGCGGAGAATCGGCTTCGATGAGCATATATGCGCCGCCCGCTTTCAATATGGCTGTAAGCCCGACAATCATGCTGACAGACCGGTCCGCGATAATGCCAACGACGCTCTCCGGCCTAACGCCGTGACACTGCAGTGCTTTTGCAAGCTGATTCGCGTGTTCGTTCAATTCCCGATAGGACATCCGATGCTCCTCGGTCATGACCGCCGGGCGATCGGGGTTTAAGCGCACCTGCTCCTCAAACAAGTAATGGACCGTTTGGCCGGAAGGATAGTCCGTCTTAGTTCTGCTGAAAGCCTGAATCTGTCTCTCCTCTACTTCCGACATCATGCGTATGTCGGCAATCGCATTCTCGGGGAAATTAAACACTTCATGCACAATTCGGCTCAAATGGCCGCCCATCTGCTCGATCGTTTCTTTTCTGTACAACCGGGCCGAATATTCAATGTGCATCATGATAGATTCCTTCTTAAAAGCCGTCAAAGCAAGCTCAAACGTCCCCAACTGATCGGATTCATCTGGAGTGGTATTGGCACTTTGCCAAGTAAAGGCCGCTTTGATGAACGGATTGCCGTTCAGATTCTTTCGCATATTCCGATCCTCGAGTGCTTGCATCGTGGTATGCTTGACCTCTAACAGAAACTTACCTAATGGCTTATGTACAGTAGGAGAGTAACGTATAGGAAACATCTGTCTTTCCAACAGATACCCGATTACAGGATCATCCTCGCCGGTATATTTGGCAAGCAGAATCGCATAACAAGCCATAAGTGCCATATCCACAGTTATTCCGAAATTGAACGCCAGTTCATGGAGTTTTCGGGTCGTTGCAAAATCAAGGGAAAAACTAACCCGGTTTCTTTCATCGTTGGTCCATCCCCCTCCTGGCAATTCCTCAATTGTTACTTCACTTGTCGTTTGTTCCATGACCATCTACCTCCCGGATTATCGATTCATTAATGTCTGATTGTTAACGAACAGAAAAATCCTCTTAGCATTCTGTAATGAAATAGCGTCCCCCTTCAACACCAGACTAGTTTTTTTGTTATAGCGAAGCTGCCGTTGTTTTTTGGAACGTCAAAAAAACCCCTTTCATCAATTCAAAATAATGAATAAAACGGAGGTTTCCCGTTGTATTCGGCAACTGGCTGGCATTGCGGTTGCAGTAGGTCCCGCATTAGCCCCTATAGCTTTGCGTCGCCACCTTTCGGTGGGTTTGCTATTGTCGTACAAAAATAGTATTTAATTTGTAAACCATGATTATATTATGTATTCGATTTACATTTACTGTATCTTGTTTCCAATTGAAAATCGATAGGTCTTTTGTTCAATATTGTGTTTCAAGAATGGTTTTGATGATATTGATAACCATCATATAACTCTAGGTCGCGATAGTTAATTTTTACTAATTTTATCTGTGCACCGTTTTCACTAAACTTCACCTAACTATGTATTATCACTATTTTTAACAGAAGACAGGGATACGTTATTACTAATAAAATCGATTAAGAACAGAGGCTTACACACGTTTTTTGTCCCTCGGCATAATTCCACAAATTACGCCATTACCCTAATAGAATCGGTATTCATTGTCCTAAATCCCTGTGTATTCTTCTGTTGTTACTTGGATATTGGACGATGGTTAATCAAGACAATAGTTCTATTTTTCAATGTCGAACCTATATCCATTGCCCTAATTACGACAACGGAAATCATTAGAGTCAATAACTTTTGTCGCTTGTCCTCCGGGACTAAAATACCGTTTTATAACTAATAAGGACAACTCCCATCCGACGCGAAAACTTCCATAATTTCAACTCGTTTGGTAATTCCATTCTTCAAGTTCGCTGTCTAATGGATCACTGGGATCACTGGACAATAAAGCAAAGAGCCGTTGTCCAGGACAACGGCCTCATATTGCTATCTGTCATGAACAGTTTTAAAAAGGTCCGGTTATTTTCACCTTGATTTTATTAGATTCAACGGTTACCCCGTTTAATGTAATACGGATCGACAACTCGGCTTGCCCCGGTTGCTTGGCGATAATCTTTCCTTTTGGGTCGATCTCCGCCTTATCCGGACGGCTGCTCACATACTCAATGTGAGCGCCGGATAACTCCTTAGTCTTTCTTCCTCTCTCAAGAAAGACTTCGTAGGAATAACGGACTTCATCTCCAGGGTGAAGCTGGAGCGATTCGGCCTCAAGCTGCACTTTGTCTAGTTGTACGACTAAATTAGGGTCGCTGTACTTCATCAGCTCGCTGCCGTATTTGAAATACAAGTTGCCAAAGTCGTCCTGTGCCAGCTTTTCCGCATTGCTTTCCAACAAGATGGAAAGTGCTTTGCTTGCTGCATCGATTTTGAAGAGATTGCTCGTGTACGTACGGTCGGCAACATATCCCGTAAAAATAGTCCCATACACGTTGCCGTCGGTTCCAACGGTCAAGCGGGGATTGCTGTGCGTATAATCCGCGGCTGGAAACAGGTCGTTGCTGTAAATAACTTCTCGGCGCTCCGGATCATAAATGAACAGAGCCCCTAATGCCATTCCCCAAACGTTACCGTCCGGCCCCCATATCAAAGACGTTACTGCTTTTTTCCCCGGAACAGGCACCTGTTCCAGTTCTACCCGGCCGGATGCTGTATCGTATATGGCAAGCTTTCCCTCTCCGCCGGTCATGGCGCCTGTGCCCATGAAGAGCTTTCCATTTTTGTAAAGCAGCGAATTGATCGAATGGCCAGCAATGATGTCCCGTTTCACATCAAACTTCCCGGTATCCGGGTTGTACACGGTTAGAGCACCGCCTGTTTTGCCTGCAATTGGATAGGAACCGATGTATAGCAGGTTTTCTTCCTCAACCCCGAGCATTGCTACAGGCCGGTCTTGCTCCAAACCCAACTGACCAAGCCGCAGCGGGTTATTCGGTACCGAAGGATCCGTCCGGTTCCAAGGTTTGGCCGGATCGTATTCAAAGATGGTCGCTCTAGGATAAACGCCAAAATACATTTTTTCGTTCAAAGAGCCGAATCCCTCGACTTGGCCGATTTGAGGATAGTGTTTGGTTTCGTTGCGGGTCGGCGAGTAGATCCCCATGCCCCCGCCGGAGATGAAGCCGGCAGACAAGATCTGCCCGTCTATGCTCTTCCCGATGTTAAACAATTCTACGAATTGTGGCGGGAACGGGAGCTCAGGCGTCTCAATCATACCGGTTTCCAGATTGTAATAAAATGCCCTGCCGCTATTTCCGGCCAACCCGACCAAGGTCCAGCCCGGATATTTGGACTGATCCAGCTGTACATAACCAAAAGCGACGCCTGCTCCTTTGACATCCACACCCAGCGAGCCGTAAGCTCCCGTATTCACGTCGTATGAATAAAGGGACCACTGCTGCGCGCCTCCCGGAAGAGTCTCGTAATAGGTGTAGAATACCGTTTTGCCGTCAGGCGCTAACGGTGAGAATCCTCTGGCGTTATAGGCCGTATTTTTATTTACGATCCAGCTGGCAGCATCAGGATCATAGACGAACATAACGGGTCCCGGATCCACGCGTACGAATAATTTGCCCCCTGCATACTGGAGGTCATAAACCGAGGTCATGCCATTAAACTCAGGCGGATGAAGCGCGGTGGATGTTCCGCTTGCGAGATCGTATTTATAAAGCTTGGCGACATCGGCGCCCCCCACATAGATCGCTTGGTGATCGGAATCGTAAGCAAGGCTGCGGATATGCGACTCTTTCGATGATGACTTGAAGGATTTAAGAATTCGAGTCTGGTCGGAAGCGGGATCATATTCAAACAGCGTTTGGGAATATCCCGTTCCTCCATATACTTTGCCATCTTCCCCGGCTACAAGCGTCCAGATTACGGTATCGGTAGGTACCGGTTTGCCGATCACCCGCATTGTGTCCTCAGCAGGATCATATTGAAACAACGTCCCGTTCGGTGTACTGCCGATGTATACCTTTCCGTCGGATGCTGTCACAATCGCCCAAGCTGCCGATACGTTGCTACCGTCAAGTGCTACAAGCGGGTGTGTAGCCTTCACTTCTCTGGAAGCAACATCCATTACGATGAATTGTGCCGGATCACCCTGTGCGACCGTGAACAAAGCATCCTGGCCATTCTTGTCTTTACCGAAGGCTGCGGTCATCAGGGTTAGACTCGACGATTGCGGCCCCAAATTCGTTAAGTACGGTGAGGACGCATGCGTTTGCAATGCGACGCTGTCAACGAAATACCTGCCGGTTTGATCGCCATTAAAATTGAAGGCGACTTTGACCTCTGCAGCATTTTTAGGCGCCGCAGCAGCTACGCGTAAACTCTGCCATTTCTCAGAGGGTTCTCCGACCAGACCGCTGACTATGGAGACAAGCTTACCGTCTGCATCATAAAACCTGAGGTCGGCCTTGCCTCCCTTGCCTTCATCCGAAAGCACACTTGCCGTCATGACGACATTTCCGAATGGCTCGATCGCGTAGGCATCGCTCACCGCTCCGGAGCCTGCAGTTGGTAACAGGCGCTCCACTTGAAGACTTCGTTCCCCGTCCGCATATACGGACTCGCTTACGGTAAGGGCAGCTGCATCTTCTTCGGGCTGCCAGCCCGGCACGCGCCCATCTTGCTCCGGCTCCTCAAAGCTGCCATTGATCATAACGTTGGTCGAGTCAACATTTGCAGCATACGTTACCGGCATTGCCCACGCGAAACTTGCAAACATCATGATAAACGTTACGGCTGCGGCAACCCGACTCCTCCACTTGCTTCTCACTAAACTCTCTCCTTTGCGATTGGATTTTCCCTTTCCAAAGACAGTAAACGCTTTCAATACGCTATCATCTTATCATATCCCGTTAATTGTATACAAGTAAAATACATGTAAGCGAACTCTTTCAAACTATAGACGACCAGCAGTTCGTTTCGTTCTTATTGAATAACAAGCTAAAAATCCGGGGAATATTAGGAGCAAAATATAACCTGAGGAGATTTAATTATGAAATTACGGTGGTTTCTGCCGCTATTGATAATCCTCATATGCTCTGGATGCGGCAGCCGAGCCCAACCTGTCCCCCAACAGCGACAAAATACGGTTGCCAACAACCTGACACAGTCATCCAATACTCCAAATTTATTAGATGGTTCTGAAAAGGCTGTTCGGACCACGAAACCCATGTCTCTTGCGGACTTAAGGGCAAAGTACCAAAGCACGTTCTGGCTTCATGGCCCGTCTTCCAAGCGCGAGGTCGCTTTAACTTTTGACGATGCGCCTGATGACGTATATACCCCTCAGATTTTGGATGCTTTAAAACGAGAAGGCGTCAGAGCAACGTTCTTTGTCGTTGGCAATCGGATTGAGGCTCACCCCGAAATCGTACAGCGTATGGTTGAAGAAGGTCATATTTTAGGAAACCATTCGTATAATCATGCGAATTTGCCCAAATTAAGTGATGAAGATTTCCGGAGTCAAATTAACAGGACAGACAAATTGATTCAGTCGTTTACGGGCTATCGGCCAACCTTCGTTCGACCTCCATACGGAAACATCAATGAGCCACAAATTCAATGGCTGGCAAGCCAACACAAAATCATCGTGAACTGGAATGTCGACTCATTGGACTGGAAAGGATTAAACGCGGAGCAAGTCAAAAGCAACATTCTGGCCCACACTATGCCAGGGTCCATTATTTTGCAGCATGCTGCCGGAGGAGTTGGCGAGGATTTATCCGGGACCGTTCAAGCGTTACCGGACATCATCAGAAGCCTTCGAAATCAAAATGTTACGTTGGTTACCATCCCGGAACTGCTCGATGAATCGATTCGCCGCTAATCCGATATAAAAATACACTGACGAGCTTAGAGAATCCCTCTATAGGCTCGCCAGTGTTAAAATTATGGTATCCCGTTTCTAATAACCAATCTAATCGGCAAAAAGCATCTCCTCAAATTTCAGGTGAACCCCTTTCACACCGCGATCCACATCGTAATTCGACAATACAGCGAGCGTATAACCGGTATTTAAGTACGTAACCGATCATCCTCCGAAAGTTTCTGCATAAATGAGACAAAGGCTTCCAAGTCCATTTCCTTCAGTCGCAAGTTCATCATTGAATATCGCTCCTATTATAAATTCAAATGGTTCTAACGAACTTTAACCACGGGAATCCATAACTCGACCTCGATTTCTTCCGTAAACACCTGTTTTTCCAAACCAGCTTCGATTTCAGGACCGACTTGGATCATGGGTCCCTCAACTTGCTCATATCCCGAGGAAGGAAACCATTCGCCATAAATCCGGTGCCACTTTTCTTGTTCCCATGGAATTTCCACTTCAAATATGGCCCAAGTCATTGCAGGCACAATAAAGTGTGTAAAGTGTTCAGGACAAGATGCTGTTGAAGCAACAGCCATATAATAATCAAAATCTTGCTTCCCAAACAGTCCTCCTTCTCCGAGATGAACATGCGATATTCCGTAAGGTGCTTGGTTGTTTAGCGATTTCAGCTTGGCATACCGTTCATGGTCTGTCGATTTCCAAACCTGCACTACACCAGGATGTTCACCCGAGGCGATGGGTGTGACTCTATTTCTTATCCCGATCACTTGAAATGCGTCCTTTTGCTCGATTCTATACTTCATGGGCTCACTACCTCCTATGGATAATCGAAAGGTCATGGGAGGATATGCTTTTAAGGAATGCCCGGCAGTTCTCGCCTCAGTCGGTGTAATTCCATGTAATGCCTGAAAAGCTCGGGTGAATGCATCGGCCGATTGATAACCGTACTTCATGGCGGTGTCGATGACTTTGACTGATCTGTCCTGCAGATCAATCGCTGCAAGCGTAAGACGTCTGCGACGAATATATTCTTGTAGAGGAATACCTGCCAAGTATGAAAACATCCTTTTGAAGTGAAAAATGGAGCAGCAGGCTCGTTTAGCGATCTCACGTTCATCCATTTGGTTCTCAAGATTCTGTTCAATATAGTCTAATGCTTCATTCAAATGTTCAAGCACATTCATCCAATGACCCTCCTTTCCTCCATAGGATAACAGGGAATAACTGCATGCATCCGATACATCCTGTTCAACTTCTGCAGGGAGGCCGGGAATTAACTCATCTGCTGCTGAAGCAGTAATATCAATTAGTTATATTTAGCCAAGAGGGAACGGTCTTTTCAATCAACGCATGTAGCCCCCTATAGCCATAATTACTTAAGCAGCCCCTCAAGGACACTCCGATCGAAATCGTTTACGATTCGATAAGTCCAGCCATATCTTTTATGTCTGACTGCGCTGTTGTAAATTCGAATGTGATCGGGGCCATAAAAGAATACTCCGAACGTCCTGTAATTTGACGTGTACAACCGTATTTCATACTCGTCGTTATCGTAATTCCAGACATCACTCTTTCGCAGCTTAATTTCGGAAAGGCTGTCCATAAACCTGTCAATCGTGGCTTGATCTGTAATCTTAGTCAGCGATTCGTCCGAACGGAAGCGATTCTTACCGACATTCATCTCGATGATCTTCTCGGACTCCTTCAAATGATCGAGCAATAGCTCCTTGAACGAAGCTTTGGATTGATACGCATCGTAAACTATCCCGCTAATGACGATCAACGCGCACAGCGTCAAAAACACATACCATGAGCGCTTGCTCACGGAGCATCCCCCCTTTGTTTTATTTTGCTGCATCTGTGGTTTCCCAGAAGCATCAAACAACAATTAACAAGACAAATTCAATTGTAACATAAGGATTTGCAGGAAAATGCTGATAAATAAGTTTCGTAAATACTCTTGTTAATCTGAATAAAAAATAACCATCAATCTAAGACGGTTATTTGTACTCTTCTATTTTTTAATCTTGCAAATGAAAAAAGGGTACTCCGGGAACTCATCGTATACATTCTTTTGTTCTATCTGAAACGCAGTTCCCTTTATGTAAAATTCCAGCTTTTCCAGGAAGGAGTATTTAAGGCTTGCCATAAACATAAGGTATCCTCCTTGCTTCAGTAAGCTGAAACAAGAATCCAAGCATCTGTTGAAGTCGCCGGTCTCGTTGATCGCAGAACCTATTAAAGTTACAATGTCAAACTCCCCTCTAGGCAAGTCGGAATCAAAAATGCTTTTACATAAAACCTTAGAAGGATTGCGATGCCCTTCGCGTTTTTGCCTATAGGCAAATATCTCACATATATCATTGTCGATATCAATACTTGTTAATACTCCTTTTCCTTTAAGCCAGTATCCAAGGTAATCATCCCAATCCCCAGTACCAATTCCAACATTGCATACCTGAATACCTCAGTAGGCTTGAACGATTTTCGCACATAATCTCTTGTCACCACTTCTGTATACAGACATGGCGGAGAAGAATTCCATTCGCCGGCTTCGGGACTTTTTAACTCAAGATAATAACGAAATAACTTTTCGTCCATGTTCATCGAGAACTCCTCCAAGTATCTATAATGCTCGGATGGCTAACCCCGCTTATAGCGGATGGATATCTGCCGAGCGCTCGTGTCGACGGTTCAATAGAACGTTCAACCGTTCGGAGAACAACATCATGGCTGCTGCCGAAACGGCGATATAGATCGGAAAGACTCCGATCGTTGCGAACCCGGCCAGCAGTCCCAGAAGCGGCGGAAGCAACGTGCTGCCTGTGTAGGCAACGGCCATCTGGTAACCCATGATTTTTCCGGCATGCTCTTGGCCGAATCGAACCGGCGTCTCATGCAGCATGCATGGATAGATTGGCGCGAGTCCCAGTCCCATGATCAGCAATCCGGCCAGCGCACAACCGGTCGGAAGCGGCAGCAGCAGGAGCAGCACCCCGGTAAGCGTCAGGATCTGTCCGCCTCGAATGAGCAGCCGATTGCTTAATTTGAATGTAATGAATCCGGTGATGAATCTTCCGATCGTAATGCCTGCAAAATAAATCGAACCCCACAGCGCGGCTTCGTCAGCGGCCAGTCCCCGCTCTTTCACCAAATAGCTGCTGCCCCATAAGCCCACTGTCATTTCAACCCCGCAGTAGAATAAGAACGATGCCAATGCGAGCTTGACGCCTTTCACTTGAAGCGGTTTGGACGCCACCTCCCTGCCCGAAGGAGATGCCGTCTCCGAATGCTCCACTTCCGAACGCGTACTCGCTTTCCCGGCCCGCGCCCTCCATAAAGGAAGCGTAAAGACCAGGATAATCACAAGTGCAAATTGAATGCCTGCCACGGCCAGATAGCCGTCTCTCCAGGATGCATTTCCCGATAAGAACGCGCCCATGATCATCGGCCCCGCTGTCGCGCCGACACCCCAAAAACAATGCAGCCAGCTCATGTGATGTGCCTTGTATCGTGCTGCAACGTAATGGTTGAGCGCTGCATCGACCGCACCTCCGCCAAGTCCGAGCGGAATGGCGCTGACGATTAACCACACGACAGATGGCGCATATGAAAATCCGATGAGTGCGCTGGCCGTCATCACACAGCTTGCAAGTGTCACGGTCCCCGTACCGAAACGCCGCACAACGACTCCGCTTAACAGGCTCGATACGATCGTCCCGACCGTAACGGTCATCGATAACAGCCCCGCTATCCCAAGCGGCGCGTTCAAGTCCAGCCGCATGACCGGCCATGAAGCGCCCAGCATGGAATCCGGCAGCCCGAGGCTGATAAACGCCAAATAAATAACTAGAAGCAATATAGTCCCCATTCATGTACTCTCCCGTTTTCAATTTCAATGGTCTGCAGAAATAAGCAGATTCAGCCCCAGCCTCTTTAATCCGTTCAAATAGTCTTCCTGCCAATCGCTGGCCGTAAGCTTCGGCAGATGCTCCTTCGAAATATAAGAAGCGCTTCTTGCCGAGATCGCGGTAAGAAGTCGATCGTTTACCTCATCACGGTTAAAGATGACGGCATTCGGGTTCAGAATCGCCGTTAATGAAGCAATCAGGCGGCTCACGGCATCAATCCTGTCAGCCTCATTGATGGCAGCATTCGTTCCTTCGACGTAAGTGATCGCTTGTTGGAAATTGCGCCTGTCATACAGGGGCACGAATGAGACTTCACCCGAGAAGGACGTGCTTCCCCGAACGACGTTTCCGTTGACCAGGATCCCTGCTCCCGGCCCGTTCTGGCCGAAATACAAATAGACGAGCGAAGGATTGTCTTGAACGTCCATTTTGTCGTAATAGCCCAATACAGCTGCGTTCATATCGTTCTCCACGACGACGGGAAGCTTAAAACGGGTCTCAAAATGATCCTTCAAGTCAAAATCATGATATTTCTCATAGCCCGGAATATATATGATCCGCCCGCCGTTCACTGATCCCGGGACGCCAAAAGCCAGCGAACCGATCCTAGGAAACCGCTTGATCAAGGATTCGATTTGCTCTGCCAACGTCTCAATACCGTCTAGCAGAAAGCCGGGAGAGATCCCTTTTTCCTTCACTTCGCCCATGCTGTTGTATATTGTGTATTGCGTTTCCGTTCTCTCAAGAAAAAGGGCGACGCTGAGCTGATAATCAGGATTATATGCGTAACGTTGAGCTCTTCTGCCGCCGCTGGATTCGTCGAGACCAAGCGTCAGCAGTTCGCCTGCCTCCTCCATCTGGTGGATAAACTTCGTGATCGTCGGAAAGCTGATTCCTAGCTTTTCGCTCAGCTCGACCTTCGTTGCACTGCCGCATGATAGAAGCGTGGCTCGAATGCCCCGGAGTATTTCCTTCTTCATGTCTTTCGGCGTTGATATCTTCTCGCTCACGGTAAGATCACCTCCGTTACCAATACTTATTAAACTACTTTAATAAGTATGCTTATCATAGCATGGAAACTGAGCAAGCGGAAGCCTCCATACGGAAAATACCAAGCAAACAAGCTGGAGATGGCGCTGAATATGGAGATAAGCATTTCTCCAGGAAGGAGCATTTTTCATCTTAAGCGCAGCCATACGGTGTGCGTAATAGGACGGGGAAGTCCGTAATAAATACAAAAAAAGCCGCGATATTCGCGACTTTTATCCATGAAGGATCAAGCTTTTGTTCGTAACCAAGCTTCGAACTCATCCGGCGTACGTACATCATCCTCTAAGACTGCTGTGTAAATATCGTAGCTCTTTACCTCTTTTCCGTACTCCTGACGTGCTGCCCAGCTGCTTTTAATCTGCAGGATTGCATGACGCAGCTCCGGTGTTAGACGAGCAGGCATCGTTGCCACATGCTTAAGATCAGGCTGCTGATCCGGTTCATCGACAAACCATAGGTCCATTGCCCAGTCCTTTCCTTTTGACGAGGTATACTTTACCCCAAGATATAGACCATCAGGGTAACTAGCATCTGTCCTAAAATCGCCCGAATCATTGAGGAATCGAAGCTCTCGCACACCGTTACTCGTCATCAGCCTGGAAGCAATTCGGGCAATTTCATCAACCTGGAGCTTCGAGCAGACCACGGTAATGTCAAGGTCTCTCCACACCATTAATCCGAGCGCGGAGCTGCCTACTCGTACCGGGGTTCCTGCTGTTGCCAGAAGCTCTTCCAGCCTCAGTTCCTTGACGACCTCATCCGCCTCATGTTGAAGCGCATCCTGCTGATTTAATAATTGGATATCATTCATTCACAACACCTCCTTGCTATGCTAGCATACTTTCATCCAAGTAGGCATTACAAACTTCCGATTATACTAATCTAGATAATCTAATGATCTGCTCATTCAGCCTTATCGGGATGCCCCCGCATTTTGAAGCACACGCTCTTCCCAGTCAATCCGATAATCGTACATCCAGCCATGCGAATCTTTATTGGCGGATTTCAAGAACAGGGGCATCATCGTGTCCCGAAAAAAGGCCTGTACCCGGTTGGATGCATATTTACGCTGTCCTAAGGTGCGAGAATATCGCACGATTCGCTCTACGCGTTCATGCCTGAGCGACCGGAACGTGGTGAACGCAAGTTCAAGATCGTCGATATCCCGTATGCATTTCGTCAGCATCATCGCATCCTCCAATGCCATCGAAGCGCCTTGACCGGCATTCGGAGATGTCGCATGAACGGCATCCCCGATGAATACGGCCGGACCTTTGTGCCACGTCGGCTGCGGCGGCATATCGTAGATTGGAAACGCACCGATATCTCCCTGTGTTGATCGAATGATGTCCAGGATCAGCGGATCATCGCCCTTATATAATTCCGTGGTTCTGCGGTGCCATTCCGACTGAGAGATTGCTAACATGTCTCTGCGGGTCGGTATTCCCTTAACCTCCTCGTTTCCAAACCAGAATACCTCACCTGATGGCTGAACAATATATCCGAAAAATGCTCGGTTGCCGAACACCATCTGTTGTACGCCCGGCACAAACGGTACTTTTACCCCTTTGGAGAATCCCCCAATGCTTATGAGTCCCGTGAATTGGGGCTGCGGCGCATCCGGCAGCAGGCTTTTGCGCAAGGAGGAATGAATGCCGTCACAACCGACGACGAATCTCACGGTTTCCGTCATCCCATTTTCAAACTCCAGCTCCGCTTCCGCGTTTCCGCTCTTCATACGCACAAGCTTGGCTCCAAGCACAAGGGGAATTTGTTGTCGGATGACTTCATCCCGCAGGACGCGGTGCAGGAATCCGCGCTTTACGGTGTATCCTTGCGGCTCTCCTTCCATATGACCGACCTCACCGAGCGGCTTGCCCTTCCCGTTACGAAACCGCATCACTCGCATTTCAAAGCCTTCGCTGCGAATCGGTTGATCGATGCCTAATTCCTTCAGGACACGCAAGCCGTTGCGGCCCACGTTTAGAAATAAGCCTGCATAGTCGTCGTGCGTCGTGGCTGCCTCATAGATGACAGGATTCCAGCCGATTCGCTTTAGAAATAATGCCATTGCCGGTCCTGCAATTCCGCACCCGATCACCGCTACCTTGTTATTGTTCGTATTCATATTCCTTCCATCTCCTTTATCTTAATCATTAAGATATATTACGTGAATTTATCTTGAATCCTATCGTTCAACCCATCGTTCATAAATGCTTATTCAGGATGATTGCCCGTATCGCTGCCTATTGCGAATGGCATGTAGACATTCTCATATGCCACATGCATGGTCATTCCTTTTTGTGCATGATCCAGATTATGGCAGTGATCCATCCATAGGCCGGGATTATTTGCCAAGAATGCGACTTCGAACGACTCGCCAGGTTCAATATTTAACGTATCCAGGACGAGCGGGCTTCCGCTGATCGGTTCGCCGTTCCTGCTTAGGACCTGGATATGATGCCCATGTAGGTGCATAGGATGGTCGGCAAAGCTCCGATTGACGAAGGTCGTTTTTACGATATCTCCCTCCCTGACCATGAGAGTTGGGGTTTCCGGAAACGCCTTTCCGTTGATTACCCATTGCTGTCCCGCTTCTCCGTTATAAGTGCCAAAGTACGTCTGATCTAAAATCACCGTAAACGATCGGTCGAAGTCGGTCGAAGGATTGAACGGAGTGTCTGCTGGCGATCCATACGCTGTGATGTCTAACACCGTGCCTTTCTGGAGTATGTCCGGTTCACCTTGCCCATCCTGACTGTATACAATGCCGATCGGATCTGGTTCCGAGATCATTGTCAAAGTGACCGGCGTCTTTGGCATGGTGAAAATGACATCATAGCGCCCTCCCCCACCGATCCGCAATAAGCTGTCCGTCAGCGTTCCCGGCTCATTGAGCTCATAGCCGTCGACGGCGGCTACCTTATAAGATACGCCGTTCAATGTGAAGGTCTGCGTCAAGTTCCCCGCATTAACGAGCCGAAGCCGTACGGGTGTTCCCGGTTTTACCTTCTGCCGCTGGAACGTATCGGCCAAACCGAGCGCTGCAATTTCCCTGCCGCCCGGCGTCACCCAATGATGGGCCATCACGGTCGCATCCATCGTTTCCGAATCTTGCTGATTGGACGGACGAATGACGAATGAACCGAACAGTCCCTTTTGCACTTGAATGGAAGATTGCTGGTGGGAGTGATACCAGTGGGTTCCCGTTTCATTGACGACAAAACGGTAGGTATACGACTCGCCGGGCATCACGGCATCCTGGGTCATTCCGGCAACGCCATCCTCGCCATTCGGAACATCAACGCCGTGCCAGTGAAGCGTAACGCCGCTCGCAATGTTTTTGTTCACTAACCGTACTTCGACCAGATCACCCTCATCCGCTTCAAGCGCGGGTCCCGGGATCTGCCCGTTGAACGTCCACGCTTCGATGGCTTCGCCGGAAGCCAGACGGAGCGTCTTCGTCTCGGCGCTCAATACATACTTTTTGTCGGGAATACCTGTTTGGGGACCTTTGAGCTCCGTGACGCTCACTGGATTTCCACTCGTCCCGGTAACTTGCCCCTGGTGGTGGGCGTGCATATGATCGTCTTCAAGGATATCACCTCCCCCAAAATCGGCGGTGCGATGGTGAACCATGGGCATCGTGCCGGGTAATTCACTCATTCTCATGGATATCACCAATCCGGCGAGCGCGGTTCCAAGCACAAGAATGGAATACAATGCGCCCCTAGCAATTCTTTGGATACGTTTGGGCGGGCGGTTATCTACAATTCTTAATCTCCTGCCGTGATGAAGGCTAAGCAATAGTGCTGAAAGGATTAAGGCCCCGCCGTATATCAATAAATCCCTCAGGTTAGGGATAGCCGGGATGTCAATCGCCACAAGCCACAATGCAATTACAGCTCCAACGAACATAACATGAACGGTGACTATGACCGATTGCTTGGCGTGACGATCCATCGATTCCCGCGACAGCTTCGGCCGCGCAACCATCCGTACGGCAGCCAACGGCAGGCCAAGCAGCGGTAAAACGACGATGACTCGGTCCATGACGTACAGCCAGCCGAACTGAAGCATAATGATCAGGATGACGGCTGCCCACAGGATGATCAGGCTGCTGCCGATGGCCACACCGAGTTGCGCCGCCCTTACCCAACGCCGGTAGCTCGGGTCGCGTCCTCTAACATATTTAAGATGATTTACTACAAATCCAGTTCCCCCCCAGACCGCAATGGAACACAGTAATAGCAGAAATTCAAATCCCATTAGTGATTCGAACAAGACTGTTCCCCCCATCTAATTATCTTAATCATTAAGATATATGATGATCAAAATCATTATGTTCATTTTACAATAATGAGGGGATGCCGCATTGGTCTCAAGACTGATTCTTCACCTGGACTCTGGATGGAGATGTTGATACCAGCGGTGTTTTTTTAATGCAAGATAGCTGTTATGGTATACTTCATGTATCGCTATGTTTAAAGGTGGTATCGTATGAAACCGACACAACAAGATCTGCAGCAGTCGCTTACCGAGGCTTCCAAACAATTATCTACGCAAACCGTCATGTTCCATCAAGCGGTCGCGGCGCATCTGGGTCTTAACATTACGGATCATAAATGTATGGATCTGATCCTGAGCAAAGGAAGGGTCACGGCGGGACAGCTCGCCGAATGGACCGGCCTAACCACGGGGGCGATAACAAGCGTCCTCAACCGATTGGAGAAGGCAGGCTTCATCCGCAGAGCCAAGGATCCCGGCGATCTCAGGGTGGTTTATGCCGAGCCCGTCTATTCGCAACTGCATGCGATTAAAGAGGTTTTCGCTCCATTAAACGATGCCATGCTTGACTTATATTCGAAGTACGATCAAGATCAGCTGGAGACCATACTCGATTACATCCTTCATTCCAATCAAATTCTGCGTGGCCTCATCGAACAGCTTCGCAAGACCACGAAGGAATAGAAAATAACCGCGATTTTGCATCTATTAACTTGTGTACGCCTTTACTCTATATAGATGTTTAATGAAAAAAAGACAGCCGATCACACGATCGCCTGTCTCTGTATGTGTATGAGAAAATCTTCAATCTATTAACAAGTAGAATGGTAAGACAATACCTCTTGTAATGTTGGAATTGCATCCTGACCGCCGGATCGGGAAACCTTGATGCCTGCCGCAACGCTAGCAAATTTTACGGCCTCAACCAGATCGTTCGTTTCAAGCAGCGAACTGGCAAGCGCTCCCGCAAAGCAATCTCCCGCCCCTACCGTGTCGACGGCATGGACTTTGATGGCCTCGATATACGTCGGTGTGTCATTGTGGTAGACGAGGCTTCCGTTTTCCGCCATTTTCACGACCGATTGCGGGATTCCCATCTCCTTGAGCTTGATGGCAGCTTGCAGCGCAGTTTCTTGATCGACTACATCGATTCCGGTAATGGCTTTGGTCTCTTGTTTATTCGGTAAAATGAGGTCTGCGTATTGAAATGCCTCCTCGAATATACCCTCAGCCGGAGCCGGGTCCAAAATGACGAACATCTTTCTTTTGCGGGCTTCCTGCATGGCGGCAAGTATGGATTCCTTACTGGTTTCCATTTGGACCAGCAGGATCTTGGCATCGAGCTGATCAAAAATCTGCTCAATGTCTTTTCTTAAAATGTGGTCGTTCGCCCCTTTGGTCCCTACCATCGTATTCTCGCCGCGCACATCAATCATCGCAACAAATGTACCCGTTCCGCTTGTTTCCACTTCGAGAACATGGCTGACATCTACATTCTTGACCTCCAGGTTTCTCAGCAGCTGACTGCCTGCGCTATCTTTGCCGACTGCGCCGATCAAAGCTGTTTTTTTATTCAACTGAGCAGCCGTCACCGCCTGATTCGCACCTTTTCCCCCCGGCGTCATATTGATCGAGTTACAAAACACGGTATCTCCATAGGCAGGATACTTGTCCGTATTCACGATGACGTCCATATTGATGCTGCCAACAACCAAAATATCATAGTTCTTCTTCATGGTGATTTCCCCTATCTCGGATTTTCGTTTAGTTGAAAAGCTTGCGTGTATTTGCGACATTATCCTGAATGGAGCCGGCATCATTGAATACGGCGCTTGTTCCCAGCACATACATGGAAGCTCCGGCCTCCCTGCATTTCGGAATCGTTCCGGCGCCGATATTGCCATCGACTTGGATCTCGATGTCCATGCCTGTGCTTTGAATGAATGCATGAAGCTCAGCGATTTTGTCATACATCGCGGGAATAAACGTTTGTCCTGCAAATCCGGGATTCACGGTCATGAGAACTACGTAATCGGTTACGTTATAGACATACTTAAGAAAATCGAGCGAGGTTGCAGGATTTATTGCCACCCCAGCCCGAATTCCCAAGCTTTTGATTTTGGTTAAAGAGCTTTGCAGATGTGCGGTCGCTTCTTCATGAATGGAGATCATGTCCGCTCCGCAATCGGCGAATAACTCGATATAATTCTCCGGTTTGTTAACCATCAAGTGAATATCAAGCGGCTTGTCCGTCAATTTGCGGACCGTCCGGACAAAGTCGGGGCCGAGCGTGAAGTTCGGAACGAAATTCCCGTCCATAATATCGATATGGTAAAAATCGACGCCCGCCTTGTCCAGCTCCGAAATCTGGGACTCCAGGTTGCCAAGATCCGCACACATTAATGATGGACCTAATTTATACATGGTTTACTGCTCCTTTACGTCGTAGCGGAGGAGTTCCTTATGATTAAATCAGGTTCCAGGTTATATTGTTTCGATTGCCCGTTCTTGTCCTGAATCAGCCGTAACAGCTCCTGAACAGCGATTTTTCCGATCTCTGATTTTTTCTGATCCACTGTCGTAAGCGTAGGCGTAATAAAGGAACCGGAACTGATGTTATCATAACCAACGATTTTTACTTGTTCAGGCAAGCGTATATTAAATTCATTGCAAGCGTGAATCGCTCCGATGGCCATGGCATCATTTGAACTGACGATGCTATCAAACGGCTTGCCAGACGAAATGTATTGCTTGATCTGGTGATAACCGCTTTCCATGCTGAAGTCACCGTAAACGATGCTTGTATGTACAGGATGCGGCGCATGCTCCACCGCTTTCCGGAACCCGGCAAAGCGATCATTGGAGCTCTTCTCGTCTTTCGGACCGGATAAAAATACGATATTGCTGCATCCGGAATCACAGATAAGATGATTCGCCGCCTTCCATGCACCAAGCTGATGATCCACCGTGACAGCCGAATAGGCATGCTCGAAATTTGCCCGGTCGATCGTAATCGTCCGAATGCCTCGCGCCTCTAGCATGGCCAAGTCATCGGCATTGACATGCAGCGAGTTGATGATAGCACCGCTTACATAATGGTCCACCATCGAGTCCAAGTAATATTTGACCTTGGAGCGTTGATCGTCGCTGTTGCACAAGAAAATATTATACCCTTCCGCGTTAGCCGCCGTCTCGATCTCCTTCACCAGCTCCGGAAAAAACGGGTTATTGAGCGTAGGCACCAATAGGCCGATCAAATCCGAAGTTCGCTTGGAAAGGCTTTTCGCAAGCAGGTTAGGCTTGTAATTCAATCGTTTAATGACTTGTTCTACACGGGCAATCGTTTCGGGGCTAGCTTCTCCCTTATTGTTGATAATCCTGGAAACTGTCGCTACAGAAACCCCTGCTTCTCTTGCTACATCTCGAATTGTTGTCATAAATTAGTATCCCTCATTTACGTAACCGGTTACTGACTAGTTAAGCATGGATCATTTTTTCTGTCAAATTTAATTTTAACCCCTTGCATAATTTTTTTGCATGTGCTAGATTTCAACTATCCCTCAAGTCACGTAACCGGTTACGACCTTGTTGAGGAAGTGACCTGATGTTTATTGATACGATGAATAATCTATTTAACGGCTTCATCAATCTCGGCGGACCCGCCATGATGTTTGTCATTATTACTGTGCTTTCGCTGCTAGTCGGCGTATCCATCTCGAAGTCTTTGGAAGGCGGCCTTCGGATGGCGGTTGCGCTGACCGGTATGGGCGCGGTCATTTCACTGTTGACCAGCTCCTTTGCTCCTGCGCTCGAGCAGTTTGTTGAATCTACGGGCGTATCCTTGTCGATTACGGACCTTGGCTGGGCACCGCTCGCCGTTATTACTTGGGGCTCCGTGTATACGCTTTACTTTGCCTTTGTCTGCCTGGTTGTCAATTTTATTATGCTGATTACCAAAATGACGACCACGTTGAACGTTGACTTATTTAATATCTGGAATTTATCGGTCATCGGGCTGTTAACGCTGTATTACTCGAATCAAAATTTCATTCTGACGACCTTGTTTGTCATGATGATCTATGCACTGATGCTGATCAATGCCGATGTCATGAAGCCGACGATCAATAAGCTCCTTGATTACGATGATACGAATATCACCACGACAGCGCATCCGAGCTTGTTGATTGCTCCTGTTGTGATGATTTTTAATAAAATCATTGACGTGTGCCTTCCATTCATCGATAAGTATGATTTCAATGCCGAGGTTCTGAATAAGAAAATCGGTTTCTGGGGAAGCAAATTTGCCATTGGCGCTTATTTAGGCATCTTTATCGGACTTCTTGGCCAGCAGTCGGCTGCCGAGATCTTCACCTTGGCATTTACCGGAGGCGTTGCGCTTGAGTTGTTCGCGCTGGTAGGCGGATGGTTCGGCCCTGCCATTGAACCGCTTTCAAACGGCATTACGAAGCAAATGAGCAAGCGCTTAAAAGGCAGAACATTGCTCGTTGGCATCGATTGGCCGATCCTTGCGCCAAGAGCCGAGCTGTGGGCGGTTGCGAACATTCTGGCACCGATCCTGCTTATTATTTCGATCTTTTTGCCGGGCAACAAAGTGCTTCCGCTTGGAGGTATTCTGTTAACCGTACTGGCCCCTGCCCTGTTGATTATAACGAAAGGCCGGGTACTGCGAATGACCATCATTGGAACCGTTCTTATTCCTTTGTTCCTATGGGGCGCAACGTTTATCGCGGAATTTGTGACGGAGACGTCCAGAGCCATGAACAGCATTCCGGCGGGCCTGTCTGCAAACGCTCTATTCTCGTCCATTGACTCGGACCCGATTGAGAAAATGCTAGCCATCTTGATGGGAAGCGCCGTGAAGACCATGGATATGAAATGGATTGGACTTAGCATCGTTGCGGTAGCCCTCTATCTTCTCATGTTTTTCTGGTATTTCAAACAAATGCGCAAGGATCATGCTTAAAAAAGGAAACTCCTCCGTGTTTAATTCTCGGGGGAGTTTTCTGCTTTCTTCTAATATATCGCCCGCCCATTCCAGTGTCTGTTAAGATCGCCGAAACGGCATCCGAGTTCTCTCTTGCCTCGTTGCCCGTGGTTAACCAATTGCGAGCGGGCTGTTCTGAACGGCGTTCAGCCATTCACGTGCAATCAATCGATGGCCCGCTGTCGTCGGATGGATCCCGTCCCAGATCCAATAATCCGCTCCTGTTCGAGCTGCGGCATCGTCGAAGGCTTTCTGCAACGGAACAAACAAAGCATCATAATTCTGTGCCAATTGCCTAACAACACTGCTGTATTCTTGGATCATTTGACGCCATCTTTCCCAGCATTGCACGGTAGCCCCTGTCTTCAGCACAAACGGCTCGCATAACACGAGTCCCGTTCCAGGAAGAAGTTCTTTTGTCTCCTCAAGAATATGACGGTATGCCCTCTCGAATCGATCGCTGGCTCCTTCCGGAGCTCCTTCAATCACCCTTCCTGCATCGTTGACGCCGACCAATATGCTGATCAGGTCTGGCTGAAGAAAAATGGCATCCTCATTCCATCTCGCATACAAATCTGATGCACGATTGCCGCTAACCCCCCGATTAATAAACCGCGGCCGGGAATCCGCCAGTTCAAATCCAAGCTCAGCAGCAATAAGATACACGTAACCGTGCCCATGAATATGATTCGGATCGCCGTCGCGCCCGCGATTTCCATCCGTGATGGAATCGCCCTGAAACAATACGGTTTTGCCTGATGCTGTCATCCTCCCACTCCACCCCTTATGTTAGTAAGAACAGTATTACATTGTATCCAACGCCCGTCCCTTATGATGATAAATGAAGCACGGGATCAAGGGTACCCTGAGGATTGGTTTGAAAATCATATATATTTTTGATCCGTTCCCGATCGAGCTCACGCTCTGGGCTAAGATTGAAATTCTCCGTTACCTGCTTGTAAGGCTTTGGTATAATTAGGAAGAGTTTTATAGAGAGGTGATCATTTCATGGATAATACATTGTCCTCGTATCGCTTGCGCCCCTTTAAGAACCAAGACCACGAGGCCTGCTTAGCCGTATTTGACAGTAACGTGCCCAAGTACTTTGCGGCTGAGGAACGACAAGACTATGCATTGTTCTTAGAGAAACTTCCAGGGCCATACTTTGTCTTGGAGAATGAGCGGGGTTCCGTCATTGCCTGCGGTGGATATGCGACAGGCAGAGATGATGAAAGCATTGCTGTACTTTGCTGGGGCATGGTGGATCGGAGTCTGCACCGCTCGGGAGTCGGGACAAAGCTTCTTACGGAACGGCTGCGCCGCATCAGCGCTGAACCGCATTTTTCCATCGTAAAGATTGAGACATCTCCCCATAGTCGAGGCTTCTTTGAGCGGTTTGGGTTTACCGAGCTTGGAACGATTCCGGACGGCTTTGCGCCCGGGCTGGACCTTGTAAGAATGGAGCTAGACCTAGCGCTGGCATCCATCCGCCGTGCTTGTCCTGAACTGGAGATTCATTCGGTGGAGCCCATCGGTTCCGGACAAAACAATGTCCTCAAGCTCGTCAACTCGGAGCTTATCTTCCGTTTCCCCAAGTATAAAGAAGGAACAACCCGTTTGAAGCATGAAGCCGACCTTTTGAGCTTCATTGCCGATCGCCTCCCGCTGGATGTACCGCAGCCCGTGTTATGCTGCTTGGACGATGAAGCCATTTACCGGCCCTTCATCAGTTATCGGAAGCTGAACGGGGAACCTTTGGAAGCGGAACGACTGCAGCAGATCGGGGATGACGCCGTACGCCGGCGGCTGGCCGGGCAATTGGCGGGTTTCTTGCGCCACCTTCATAACATGAACCTTGACGGCCTTTATAAAGGGGAGCTTCGAACGTTTGATCCATATGCCGAATGGGCGGACTTATACGAGCGAATCCAAACCAAGCTGTACCCTTATTTGAAGCCAGAAGCGAGACAATGGACGGATCGGCATTTCGGGAAGTTTCTTCATGCGAAGTCCGATTCGCCAATCGCTCCGGCTTTGATTCACGGCGATTTTGGCACTTCAAACCTACTGTATGATCCGGATGAAATGCGAATTTGCGGCATATTGGATTTTGATGAAGCCGGTATCGGCGACCCGGCCGTTGATTATGCGGCGCTGCGCGCATCATATGGAGAGTCCTTTTTCAAGCTTGTGCTCGACGTATATCCGGAGGTTCATCAGCTTATGGACCGCGTTCTCTTTTACCAGGGCACTTTCGCGTTGCAGGAGGCGTTATTCGGCTTGGAAAACGGTGATTCGGAAGCGTTTCATGCCGGGATTGAGACGGTAAACGCGGGGGGTTAAACCATCGAGTCACCCTAAAGGAATCGAGCAGCTCGAATCGGTAATGAGCTGCTCTTTTTCTTATGGAATAAGACTTCTTCCGAGATGAGAAGAGTTTGCATCGACGATTCGTGCAGGGATACGATTACTAATGGACTCTGCTGCTTCAGGTCCTTGCCGTCAGCAGTTTCAACGCTTCGCGTCTGCTGAGCGGCTGAAGGAATTCATTTGCTGCGAACGCAAGCACGTCGTCAGGATTTACTTTCGCGTATTGGCGAAGCGCCCATCCGATCGCTTTGGCGATAAAAAACTCCTTTTCGTGACAACATATGCGGATATACTGAAATAACCGCTCCTTGTCGGTCCGGTCCTTGTAATGAAGCTGGAAGAGAATTGCTGAACGGCGAAGCCAGAGATTGTCCGACCGGATCCACCGATCCGGGTAACCCTCGATCTGCTCCGGGTAATGGGTCAGATAGCTTCCGGACAAGTTTCCGGCAAGAAAATCTACCGTATCCCACCAGGACTTATCAATGATCAACGATTCCAGAAGCTTGATTCGTGACTCTTCGGTCCGCTTCCCGCGGGCATCCAACAATGTCATCGCCACATTTTGAAATTCTCGCTCGGGCTGTGCCCACAGCAGCTTTACAATCTGTTCCAGCTGTTGTTCGTTTCCCGGTCTTCCATGCGCTTGAAGAAAGGTCTTCAATAGAGCGTTCCGCTCCGGCGTCTGGATACCTAAGAATGCGTACCGATTCTTCATATAGGCGGACATTGCAACGGCCTTATCCGGATGAGCATGGGTGCGGAACCATGAGGTAAGTTCAGCAACAAATCCTTCAACATTCATACGTATATCCTCCCTATTCATTTAGAAAATCATATCACAAGTCCATCGAGAGGAACATACGTTTTCGTTATTGCCGCTTCCAAACCTCGGATAACTCCTATGTGGCCTCCTTCAGCGCCTCCCTTCAAATCCACATCCGGAGGTTCAAATATGTTTTCCTGGCCCAGCCGGTATCCGCAACGTCCGCCTCGGTCGAGGAGCATGCCCGCATAATTCAGGCGCTTGAGAACAAGGATAGAGCGCTGGCCTCTTCGGTGATGAAGCAGAATCTGATTCGACCGATGAAGGAACTGTATGCTTTCATCCAAAATACCAAGGAAGGTGAGATGTAACAATGACGCATGCCAATCAGCGAGATTTGCGCATTCGCAGCAAGGTCATCAGCGAAGGCGTGAACCGGGTCCCGAACCGGGCCATGCTCCGGGCGGTAGGATTCAACGATGAGGATTTCAAGAAACCGATGATCGGGGTGGCAAGCACTTGGAGCGAGGTCACGCCATGCAATATCCATATCGACGCACTGGCCAAGGAAGCCAAGAAAGGCGTCCAGACCGGCGGCGGAGCTCCCCTAATTTTCAATACCATTACCGTGTCTGACGGCATTTCGATGGGACATGAAGGGATGCTCTTCTCCCTGCCAAGCCGGGAAATCATTGCCGATTCCATCGAAACCGTGGTGAACGCCGAACGTTTCGACGGTCTCGTTGCCATCGGCGGCTGTGACAAGAACACGCCGGCTTGTCTCATGGCCATCGGACGCATGAATCTCCCCGCAGTCTACGTCTATGGAGGCACCATTCAGCCCGGATCGCTCAATGGACGCGACGTCAATATCGTGACCGCCTTTGAAGCGGTCGGACAATATCATGACGGGAAAATGACCCCGGAGGAGCTCCATCAGATCGAGTGCCACGTATGTCCGGGTGCCGGCGCCTGCGGCGGCATGTATACTGCTAATACCATGGCCGCAGCGGCCGAGGCACTCGGTATGAGTCTGCCCGGTTCATCCTCCACGGCAGCCATAGCAAGCCATAAAGCCGATGAATGCGTCAAGGCTGGAGAAACGGTCGTTAAGCTGCTGGAAATGGGGATCTATCCCCGGGACATTATGACGAAAAAAGCCTTCGAAAATGCGATTACGGTTGTTATGGCCTTGGGAGGCTCAACCAATGCATTCTTGCATTTATTGGCTATCGCCCATTCGGTTGAGGTCGACCTGACCATCGACGACTTTGAGCGTATACGCAAAAAAGTTCCGCATCTTGCGGACCTTAAGCCGAGCGGTCAATATATGATGCAGGATTTGAGCAATGTCGGAGGCGTTCCTGCCGTGATGAAATTGCTGCTGGAGCACGGTCTTCTGCATGGGGATTGCTTGACCGTCACGGGGCGAACACTCGCCGAAAACTTGGCAGAGGTTCAGCCGCTTACGAGCGGCCAGGATGTGATCCGGCCGTTTGACCGGCCGCTGAAGCCTACCGGACCGCTCGTACTGCTGAAAGGCAATTTGGCGCCGGAAGGCGCCGTGGCCAAAATGTCCGGACTCGCCAAGCTTACATTCACCGGTCCTGCACGCGTGTTTGACAGTGAAGAAGAAGCTACGGAAGCCATTCTGAACGACCGCATACACAAAGGGGATGTGGTGGTTATCCGCTACTGCGGTCCAAAAGGCGGGCCGGGAATGCCTGAAATGCTGTCTGTCACGGCGATGATTGTCGGCAAAGGGCTTGGCGGCGAGGTCGCCCTCTTAACGGACGGTCGATTCTCCGGGGGATCGCATGGCTTCGTGGTCGGACATGTGGCGCCTGAAGCACAGGTTGGCGGACCGATCGCCCTCTTGCGCGAGGGGGACATCATCACCATCGACAGCGAAACACAGGAAATCAATATGCAGGTAACCTCTGAGGAGCTTGAAGCAAGAGCCAAGCAATGGACGCCGTTACCATTAAAGCATTCCAGCGGAGTCCTCCGCAAATATGCCAAGCTGGTATCCTCCGCCTCCAGAGGAGCCGTAACGGACTAATGTGCAGGGAGCGCCGCCTAATGCGGCGCTCCCTTTTTTTTTGCGAAAGACTTGATGCAGCTTTAACGTTCATGGACTTTAGGATTTATTTTGCTAAAGCTCCCTATTCTGCTGGACGAGAGCCGCCCACCTTCATCACGCGAAAGAACGTCTCGTCATGCGCTTTTTCCACTAAATTGTATGAACGATTAACAAGATCTTCTCTCGATCAATTCGAAGTCGTCGTTACTGCAGCGGGGGCAGCCGGCGTTCTTCAGCTTCTCGATGGTTGCGACTTGCTGATTCGCTCCAACCGTTACTTGCTGCTTGCATTGCGTGCAGCTGTATGTGCGAACGGTTCGCTTGATCTCACCCGTGTAGATGGCATCCGGATATCGGCCTGCAAATTCTGCCGACATATGATCGGTCGTGCGAAGCACAAACATTTGGCTCCGGTTTCCGATCAGCTCCGCTCCCTCGTAAGCATTGAAGCTGGGATAATTGGCGTTGATGGTTAAGCCCATTCGAACGAACTCGCGCTGCATGGCCAGCATAACCTCCGGAGATTTGTGGGCGAACGAGAGAAAAACCGGCAGTCCTTGGACCATCTTCAGGGCACGGATTCCCCGTGAGACGAACAAATTCATCCCTGGCAGCGTGTAGGGCGGATCGGTATAAAAGCAGTCAAATTGACCATGCAGTTCCCGGGGCAGCGGCTCTCTGACATCATGAAGATGGCACACAATGGGCAGCTTTCGTTCAGTTGCGATACTCTCGATAAAGCCGATGAAGCGTTCGTCAATATCAACGACGTGCACGCTTGTTGCCGTGTGATCACCGGATGGAAACAGCTTTTGCAGCAGCAGCCCGATCGAAATGCTCACCAAATCATCATCACCTACGCACAGGATTTGCTTACCGATCAGGGTGTGATACTGCAAGCCAAGCACAGCCCTGCGCAAGCTGGTTTCGGGGGTGCAGGAAGATTGGTCGATCTGAACGTTGACTTGCGGCCGCGAAGAGAAGATTTGCTGCAAAACCGATAGGATCTCCCTCCAGTCGTCCGTATCCTCCCGTCCGAGAAGCATCGACTGATGGCAATCGCGCTCTAGCCCCGCGTATCCCCATTCGCGTTCAACCGATTGACGGCCTTCGAATGTGCACCGGACGCCGCGATCCTGAACAAGCGCCCCTGCCCGAATCAGCTCCTTCTTGATGGCGGCGGCAACCGGCGTCGGAAGCAAGGCTGCGCGCGCCAGCCCTTTCGTTGATATCCCCGGATTCAAATAGCATTCGATCAGGAATCGTTCAATAGCCATCGGTCCTTCCTGCAGTCGGATGTGCTGACTTGCTTGTGCTACGTATGGATTCATGTCCTATCACCCCTTCTAGTGGTAAAAAGCAAAAAGGACAGAAGTGAACATACGTTCACCCCTGTCCTCGTATAACCCTCACTAAGCGCGTCAAAAAATAAAAAAATCCGTACGAAGAGTACGGACGCATACGCCTAGAAAAAGGTATCCCTAAGGTTGGTTATATCCGTTGTTCTTAACTAATTCCGCGACTTCGGTCCGCCAGCAAATAACGCCCCGGAATGGACATACGGGTAGCGTAAAGCGGATAAATACAAGCCAAAGTCCTTGTATGGAATTTGATTAGTTAAGAACACTCGCAGACATAAAACATTCCCCTTAGTAAAGTTACTCCCAATCTTACCGGAATGTCCCAGCGAAGTCAAGACGATCGTTTGCCTTCCTTTCTCTTGACACGCAGTCATTCCGTCGATATGATATTCCCTAGTTGTGACCAGTTAGTTTTTAATAAAACTTATTGGTCACAAAAGCGAATCAACTTCTTATTTTTGGCAGCTGGAAGTGTTATTCGCCCTTTTAAATCTTTATACTACTTAGAAAGCAGGTGCACGCTCATGTCAAATCCAACATCAGCTCATATCCCTCAAGAGCAAGGACCGCTGCCCATGAACAAAATCATAGCTTCGCTGGTCGCGGTTGTGATCGGAACCTTCATGGTTCTTCTGGACAGTACGGTTGTTAACGTCGCCATCCCTACATTGGTGAACTATTTCGACAGCTCGCTTCATCTCATCCAATGGTCGATTACCGCCTATACCTTATCCTTGTCGGCAGTCATTCCTTTAGCAGGCTGGATGTCGGATAAATTCAGTCCGAAACGTGTATTTCTGATCTCTATAGGTTTGTTTACCCTCGGATCGGTCTTATGCGCCTTCGCTCAAACGCCTCAGCAGGTGATCCTCTTTCGGATCCTGCAGGGCCTGGGCGGGGGGATGGTTTCCCCGATCGGCATGGCCATGGTCTACCGTATTGCCCCGCCCGAGAAACGAGGCTCCATTATCGGGATGCTTGGCATTCCGCTGCTGCTGGCTCCCGCTCTCGGTCCGGTGCTGTCCGGTTGGATGGTGGAATACGTAAGCTGGCAATGGATCTTTCTGATCAATCTGCCGATCGGTCTTCTGGGCCTCGTAATCGGGAAGAAATATTTGCCTGTCTTTCCGAAACAGAAGGCGCCGACGCTGGATAAGACGGGGTTAATCCTCGGGCCGTTGGCTTTTGCATTGATCACGTTCGGCGTTGGCGAAGGCGGGGTGAGCTGGAGTTCTGCCCGAACGTTATCCGGTCTCATCATCGGAGGCGCAGTGCTTCTTGTGTTTATTCTTTCTTGCTGGAGGAAAGCCGAACCGCTGCTGGAGCTGAGAGTTTTTCGATCGTCTGATTTCAGACGCGGGATTATCACATCCTGGTTCATGCAGGCCGCGATGTATGGAACGGTGCTGCTCTTTCCGCTTCTGCTTCAGCAAATCAAGGGATACTCACCGTTCACGACGGGTCTTATCTTGCTGCCGCAGGCCATCGGCTCTATGATATTCATGCCGTTAGCGGGCAGAATCTTCGATAAAGTCGGTGCCCGTCCGCCTCTCATTGCCGGCATGGCCTTGATGACGAGCGGATTGTTTGCGATGACCTTTCTCCGAACGGACACGCCGCTGCTCTTTATTCTAGTCGTTTTGTTTATGCAGGGCTCGGGGATGGGCTTGTCCATGATGTCGTTAAATACCTATGTATTAAATGCAACACCTCGGCATTTGGTCAGCAGGGTCACTCCACTCACCAGCGCATCGCAGCAGGTCATCGCCTCGTTTGCCATATCGGGCTTTACCGGCTTCCTAGCCTCCCGCATGAAGGCTAACCTGACCCTTTCCGGAACGAACGGGAATGTGCTGGAGGCAAGCCTGACTCCGTTTTGCGATACCTTCTTCGCTGCCGCATGTATTGCATGTGCGGGGCTTGCGCTCAGCTTCTTCATCCGGAAGCCGCAGCCTGTCGCCGCTGAGGTCTCCAGTCCGGGCGCGAGTTGAAGTTTCACGCTAAGCACGTCACGATGTGCCTGCATCAGGCAGGCATCCGTTGCCACAATATGCTGCCTCATTCAGGTTTCCATCGTCATAATAAGACTTGGTTACAAGGGATAAGCCGCCAGATTGGCCGTCTCATGGTGTCGTCATTCATCGTGTTAAAATAACATTATGTGCAGCCCATCATTCCTTTACGCTCGGGTGCACATGCCGGTCCATATTGTTATCCTTCGGATCTTATCAGGGTGTCATGTATTTATTGCGCCAGGACTGGTACAATGAAATTCGTATACTACGCCCGGGTGTTCCATACATGCAACCTTTAGGCCCACGAACCCGAATCCTTGGGCGATTATCGAATATATATTGATGTTTTATGTCATTGAAGGAGGCGGCAGGATGAGCATGATTAAGGAGAAAATTCTTCAATCGGCGGTCCGGCTCTTCGCGGAGAAGGGCTACCAGGCGACATCCATCCAGGATATCGCAGATGACTGCAGCATTGCCAAGGGCTCGCTGTACAAGCATTTTTCCTCGAAAGAAGAGTTGTATGTCAGCATTTTGGAGCGGCGGCAGCAGGTTATGGTCGACGAGGTGGACCGAATCAGGAAAAAGCAATTGTCCAAAAGAGATACCTTTTTGGCCGAAATTGCGTATCAGTTCGATTTTTACGTGGAGCACGGTTACTACATATCCAGGGATCACAACGAGCTTGCCCCGCTCGGCAGCGAAATCATCGAGGACGTATTAAGCCGCATTCGCAGAAGCATGTTCCTGTATTATCAGGATATTCTCCGCCGCCAATACGGATCGGCGATTGAGCCTTGGAAGTGGGACGCCACCGCCATATTTAACGGATTCATCCGCGAATATACCTTCCATCTGTTATTCGGATACAAGCCGATGGACAAGCAGGCGCTTGCTTTGTTCATTGCGGAACGAATGGACGATCTGGTGCATGGGCTGAACCAGCGATCCTCCCCTTCCCTGCTCACGGATGAGCTCATGACCGAGTATTCGGGCATGGAGCTCCGGTCGTTGTTTGCTTCGCGCGGATCGAGAAGAGATGCGCTGATTGAAATGATCGCCTCGTTGATCCCGGACATCGCCGTGCCTAACCAGAGAAAACAAGAATTGACGGAGGTCGCGGCCATGCTGCGCGATGAAGCCGTGCAGGAGCAGCCGCGATTGTTCCTGCTCCGGGCTTTAATGCGTGATCTCGAGTCTGAGAGCGAACTGGCCTTTTACGTAAATCAGCTTCGTCAACTGATCTAGTGTCGAGAGGTTATAGGGGATGCCATCCGTCCGCTTTAACCAGTGCATTCACCATCCAAAGAACCGGAGCATCCGCTCCGGTTTTTTATCGTTTGGCAGGACGTATGCACGAACATAAGCACTGCAGTTATTTGCAGAATACTGAACCATTTTTTATCCCTTTAGCTTTGTGGCTCGTATTCCTCCAACGGTATCCCCGTTTCATCCTTATTTCTATGCTCAATCAGCGAGATTCGGTGTGTCTCGTTTTGAATGGTAACGTCGATCATTTCCTCATAGACCATCGGAATCGAATCCCTCAGGCGCAGACGCAGCTGATATACGGTTTGCATCTCATCCGTACGAATCTGATCCACGTACATTTCATATACCCATGGACTCGATACATCATAGCGTTCAAGCGGAGCTTTGACCTCCGGATGCTCCCAGATGTCCGGCGTCGGGCCTCCCCAGACTCCAAGCTCCCGTTTCATGAATGCGATCCCCAGCGTTACGATCGTGCGATCATTGCCTTGCTTCGTCTCATGATCTGAAGAGCTCCACCAATCGTAATCGCCACCTGCACCGGGCTCGAAGCTGGATTGAAACGCTCCTCCCCCTTGGATGGCGAGACTTGGGGTTACCTGCTTAGGAGAATGAGCTGTCTGGTCACCGATCCAAATGCTCCCGGCACCGAAGACAAGCAGCATCACAGGTACGATTATGATAGCAGACCGAACCCTTCCACGTCGGTTTCGCTTCTTCCTAACATTCTCAAGCCGTTTCTCCACATCCTCCATCATATCTGCCGTAAACCGCCGCTCCTTAAATGGCGGCCGTGCCATCTTTTGATCCCAATCCGACCTCCATTCATTCATCATCCTTCGCTCCTTTCCATTCGGCGGCTATCTTCTTTTTAGCCCTGAAAATTCTGGACTTTACCGTTCCTGGCGCCAGACCTGTAATAACGGATATTTCCTCCATGGATAGTTGATAATGCACGCTCAACACAAGCGGGTCGCGATATTTACCGGGCAGCTTTATAACCTGCTTCCACAATTCATCCGCCATCTCCCGCTCCATATACTCCTCCTCTGCAGATGGCGATGACGAGTCCCTCGTCATCCTCCCCAATCCATCTTCCGGCGATCGCTCTCCAAGGAGGACCACTCTGCGAAAGAACGCCCGTTTTAGATAGGACAACGCGGTGTTGCGTGTGATTTTGAGCAGCCAGGTTTTCATCGAAGCCTCCCCACGAAAGGAGGCAGCATGTTGGTAGGCTTTAATAAACACATCCTGTGCAACATCATCCGCCGTATGCGCATTCTTTGTAATGACGTAAGCGTAATTCCAAACGTCCTCTCCATAGGATTCCATAAGCCCCCGTATATCCGATATGTTCAGCTCTGCAGAAAGCTGCGGCTGCATTTCCTTCAAGCTCCTCCCCCCTTACTCAAACAGACTCCACATGAAGGAAGAAAGTTCCCAAAATAGGCTGATCGATTTTTCTTGTGTCAGCCGCGTGTCGTTTTGGGTTGTTTCTTTATAGCAAAAGAGTATAAGACCGAACCAACACCGAGCATGATACTCATCGCACCGTAGAATCCTAGATCCATTACGGAGGTTTGTTGGACGATCCACCCTCCTGTAGCGGCACCGACAGCCATTCCGAGTTGGAAAATGGAGTTATTCATCCCTAACGCCAGCCCGGATGATTCAGGCGAAAGCGAAATCAAATAGTACTGTTGTACAGGCGTCGTCATGGTGGCAAAACCGATCCAGATCGCGAGGATCATTATTGCCCCGATGAATGTTGTCGCTGCCCATGGAAAAACGATCAGCGCCGCTGCGTGAAACAACAAACTCACCATCAGCATCCGGAATATACCCCAGCGATCGGACCCAAAGCCTCCTATTCTTGAGCCTGCTATAGCGAAGATCCCGCTTACAAATAACGCGGCACTAATCCGGGTCGCATCAAGATTTGCGGTTTCCTGGAGAAAGGGTGTGATATACGTAAACATCATCTGATAACCGGTAACCCAGAACAAAGTAATGAGCAGCCCGCTTACAATGCGTCGATTTCTCAGTACCCCAAGCTGCTGCTTCAAGGATAAAGACTCCTGATGCTTTGATATCGGCACGGTATAAGCAATGCCAATTACGGAGAGCAATCCCAGCATGATAATAAAAACAAAGACAAAGCGCCATCCCCAATGCCCACCGATCAGTGTTCCCAAAGGAACGCCGACAGCTAATGCCGTACCTGCTCCCATAAGAATAGTACCGATGGCTGTTCCCTGCCGGCCGGGTGCCGCAAGATTGGATCCCATCGTCAGGGCTACGACCGTAAACACGCTCGCACTTGCCGCTTGGACAATACGAGCGATCACAAGGATCGAAAAATCAGGACTTAAGTACCCGATGCCGTTGCCAATGATAAATGTTAGGAACGATAAAATAAGGAGCCGTTTTCTTTCAATCCTTGCCGTAATTGCCATCAAGACCGGAGAGCCGATAGCAATAACCAATGCATAAACCGTCACCAACTGACCTGCCATCCCAACCGACACCTTCAAATCTTCGGATATCATCGCTAAGATACCGGAAACCACGATTTCGGCTGTTGCCATGATAAAGACGCCGAATGCCAGCCAATAAATGCCTAGTGAATTTCTCAAAAGGATCACCTCATGCTCTATTTTTCTTGAATGATCATTAAAATAAACTCAAAAAAAAGAGAGGTTCGCTTTCAATCAAAAATCGAAAGCGTCACCCGGATAATATCTTCAAGAACAGCCGGATCCGAAACCGTTTTTGCGGTAACGATCAGCCCGGCTTGCGCATTGTTTAAATATCGCGCCAGAGCCCTCAAATCTTGGTATCGGTCGCCAAGATCGCCTTGTTCCTTGGCGCGGCTTAATGCGAGGAGATAGGCGTCTTCCACGCGATGGCTTTCTTTCTCAACAAAGTCTGCGATTTCGGCATCATGCGACGCTAGTTCTACGCAAGTGTTCACCATGAAACAGCCCTTCGCTCGATGATCGGGCTGTGAAAGGCTGGATAATAAATCATGAAATACCTTGATGATGGCTTGCTTTCCGGATGGAGTCTGTTCGAGCGTGGCAACAACCGTGCTCCGATTCACATAAAGCTTGAGGGCCGATAAATATAAATCCCGTTTCCCTCCAAACGTGTTGTATAGGCTTTGGGCCTTGATTCCAACATGCTGAACCAGCTCATTGATGGAGGATCCATCAAAACCATGTCTCCAAAAATACTCCATCGCTTTGGTCAATACTTCCGTCGTATCAAATTCTTTATGGCGTGCCAACGTGAGTCCTCCCTTTCTTTTTGCTGTATATTACCATTTATTTAATGAGTGTTCAAGAATTATTTTTAATGATTGTTAAAAAATAACTGGAGTCATTGAATTAACCTATAAAAAAGAGAGCCCCTATCATGGCTCTCTTCCATTAATAATATACACCTGCTTCTTTAACCTTTTGCTCTTGAAAACACCCGTACGGTCTCGTTCTCAACGATCGCTAACGACACCTCCTGAATATTCGAAATGGGCGCGATTTGTGTAAGCAGCCAACCGGTATCCTTTCCGATTTCCTGAAGAAGGGACATATCGACCTTGCCGTCTACAATGATCGGTCTTAGGATCGTGAACGGCTGCGTCTCTAGTTTCAGGTTAGCCGGTGTCACCGGTTGGTAGGGGGTGTCCATAAAGACGGATATGGTTCCTCCTGGCTCCCATAATGCCAGCGCTACTTTTTGGACATCCTCTACTTTTTCTTTCCTAAGCTCGGAGAATAAATAATCTATAGAGATCCTTGCTTTCGATAAGTTTTCAAACTGAATGAGGCCTTGTTTGATGAGCGTGATTGGCGACGGATCCAAATACCGTTTAAAGAACGGCCACTTCAGCCCGAGCCATGTCGTTGCGATATATAGCACAATGAGGACGATCGTCGTGATCATGGACCCTTTTAAACCCAACTCCTCATCGGACAGCGGGTGAGCGATAATATTGCCGAGCGTTAGAGCAAGAATGAAATCGAGAAACCTTAATTGAGAAATGGAGCGTTGGCCTAGAAATTTGGCAGCAATCAGCAAAAAAATAAAGCTGACAATTCCCCTTAAGATCCATTCGATGGCTGTCAACGATTCTTTACTTTCGAAAAAATCCACCCCATTCAGCCCTTTCACCTTTGGTCCAGTTAAGGATGATCCCTTTAATACCCGTCCGCTGAAGCGCTTCTCCATCATCTCATAAATCGAGTGTGCAATTTGAGACGGTTTAATAATCGACATGTGTTTCCTTCGCTGCATTAGATAAGTAAGTTGCCTATAGAGTGCCTCCTTTTATCAAAATCATGCCAATTTATAAGTTTTTATCCATAAACAAAAAAAACCGCTGACCTCCCAAGGTCAACGGCTTCGCTTTCTTTACACTTCCAATGAACATCCACCCTCAGCAAAATAGAGGGGCCATGTTACTTAGGTTATTGTCCCTCTTCATAGACAACAACCGTTTTACTTTCGGATTCCCATTTTACGGTGGCATTCAATGCCTCGCTTATAAAACGTACCGGCACATAGGTGCTGCCCTTTGTCACGGTGGCTGGCGCATCCAAGGTCACGTTTTTACCATTTACCTTTGCAGCTTTACTGCCCACCAGAAGTTGAATAATTACCCCATCCTTTGTGACGATGATCGTGCGATCTTGAGGATCCCATGCAACTTCGGCATCCAGTGCCTCAGCGATGGCGCGGAAAGGAACGAAGGTATTGCCTTTTTTGACAAAAGGCTCGGTGTCAGCAGCAACGCCGTTAACATATAGCTTGACTCCATTCTTTTTACCAGCCTTGTCATTGAGCTTTCCTAAAGTTTTATACAGGTCCAGGTTTTTAAAATTCACTTTAATCGCTTCTTCCTGTACATACACAGCGTCGGTTACATTACCGTTCTTATCGAGCATATCCGCCGCCTTCTCCAGCGCGTCGTCCTTTTCAACTATAGCTTCAAGTTCTTTCTTCTGTTCGTCGGTCAGCTCAGCCTCATATTCTGAAAGCAAAATATTGGCCAGAACAGTACCAGCCGGCTTATCTTTTACGTTTTGAATAGCATTGAGCAGACCTTTGTATCCTTTATGGCCCTTCTCCTTGGGCTCCGACTTATCGGCTGTACTGCTGTCCCCATTTTCCGTTTCCGTGGATGCCGGCTCCTGATCAGGCTTTTCCTCTTGCTTAACCGGATCAGAAGACTGGATACCCCCGTCTTGATTCGCTTCGATTTGTTTATCCTTATCTTTATTTTTATCTTTAGATTCTTTGGTTTCTTTGGATTCGTTAGCTTTGACATCATGACTTGAATGGCCAGGCGGCGTGTTTCCCGGTTTGGCTAATGCTGTACCAGCGGTGGTCCCGAGTATCATTGCCGCACTGAATAGTAAGATGACTGTTTTCTTCATGATCGATTCCTCCTGAAATATGAAAGATATGTACTCTTTCAATATCGGTAGAATGAATATCTTTCAATAGATAGGCGCCGAATAAAAGTGAGTGGATTGGATATATTTGCACAAATGGCATAAAGTACATTAATCTTATACTTATCGTAGCCAAGCGAGTCTATCATTCACAACGATTGGAGCAGCGTATGATTATTATGCTTTTAATGGCGGGAGGTATCGTGAACGGCGTTCTATGTACTATAGCTGGTGGGGTGGTATTGGTAGGTCTTGTATTCTTCCTGATCGGTTTGCCTGAAGCCAAATCTTCGAAAACAAGCGGCGGCGTATTTAGATTTACGTCAACCGTCTTTTCGACATTACTCACCTTGATTGTGTTTATGGTCATTACATATTGGAACGCCCGGAACGGTGCATCGCTTGCCTTTACCTCTTCAGATCAGGCTGATGCCTACTTGAATCAAGCCAAGAATCTAGTAATTTGGGGTGCTGTTCAAGGTGCATTCTCGCTTCTTGCTTTCCTCTGGATCCTGCCGCGATTCATTGGGCACCTTGGGCTTGGTACAAAGCATAAATGGGGACTGGCGGCAGGAGCAGTGTTGACGATCGCTGGCGGAGGCGCTGCATGGCTCTCGACGATTTTTTAATGAAAAAATATGATTATATTATGGAGGCTGGAATGGAACAAACCCTTACGGAGCAATTGAACCAATGGCATGATGAAGACGAACATCAGCAAATCGTGGATGTGCTGTTAACCGTTCCCGAGGAGGAACGGGACTACGAGGCCGTCAGTCGACTGGCCAGAGCGTATAACAACCTGGGACAATATGAAGATGCACTCCGCCAATTCGATAAAATTGCTGATGCGGGGCAGCACGACCCGCTGTGGCATTATCGGGTAGGTTACGCTCTCTATCATTTGAAAAGATATAAAGAAGCTGCTCAGGCATTAGCTACCTCTGATCAACTGGAGCCCGGCGATGAGCACACCGAATTATTGCTAAGCTGGAGTTTGCAAAAAGCGGAGAAGCAGGACAGAGAAGAGCGCCGAATCGCTGCCAAAAGAAAAGCCTTGGCGTCCCGCGGGTCGGTGCCGGAGGCTCCCCCGTGTGACAACATGCCGTTAGCTGATTTTTGGGACGACAGCGAGTATGCAAGAGATTCCTACCAATCCGCCCCGCCGACGGATGAGCTGATCGCCTCCATCGAGGAAGAGCTTGGATACAAGCTCCCCTCCGCTTATATTGCGCTGATGAAGCAGCAAAACGGAGGGGTTCCGAAGAACACCTGCTTCCCGACCGAGGAGCCCACTTCTTGGGCGGAAGACCATATTGCCATTACGGGGATCATGGGAATTGGCCGTGAGAAAAGCTATTCGATTGGCGGTGATCTCGGCAGTCGGTTTATGATCGAGGAATGGGGCTACCCAGACATTGGCGTAGTGATCTGCGATTGTCCTTCTGCCGGGCATGATGTCGTGATGCTCGACTACCGGGCATGCGGAAGAGATGGTGAACCCGAGGTGATCCATGTCGATCAGGAAGATGATTATGAGATTACGTTCCTGGCTGAAAACTTCGAGGCGTTCATCCGGGGGCTCGTAAGCGAGGAGGAATATGATACCTCGGAGGAGGACAAGGAAGCGGATTTGTACAAGGTCGCCCACGGGAAATTCTCGCCTTTGCTTGAGGAGCTTTGCGCTCAAGTCACGGAAGTGGAGCATATTAATGAAAAGATCCGCAGCATCTGTACCCGTATTGTTGAAGAGAAAGGTCACTTTTCATTTCATGCGGATGAATTATCTTATCTGATGTATGACGTGCAGTTTTGGCTATACGTGA
Source organism: Paenibacillus lactis (assembly GCF_017873605.1). Lineage (GTDB taxonomy): Bacteria > Bacillota > Bacilli > Paenibacillales > Paenibacillaceae > Paenibacillus_AQ > Paenibacillus_AQ lactis. The sequence goes on along the minus strand of NZ_JAGGKI010000007.1, from coordinate 101,767 downwards.
AGTCTTACCCGGATACGAATCGAGATCAATATTTGGCGAACTATAGTCAAATGATTGCATTTGGCGGGGAATTCGGCCAAGGCGGCTATGCTCCTGGATGGATTACCGAATGGCTGGACCACCGCATGAATGAAGGGCTGATCATCCAAGCGAATGGACGCCTCCGGTTTATGGATACGTTTGCTTCGGATCTCGTTAAGCAGCTACGTGAATTCTAAATAGCTCATTCAAACATGGCATCATGACCAGAGCCCACGTTCGACGTGGGCTCTTCTTCGGTTTAGCCCTGCACGGGTCTTTTTTTCTACTTTACAATCTGTCGAGCTAGTCTCCCTTGACGAAGTTCAGCATGATGCTCCCCTACCGACTCCCTAATGGTAAGCCGATAGGCTAAAGGAGCTGCTCTCTACTTATAGAACATTAGGATTGGACTGAAGTCTGAACTCTTGAGGGGAGACATGGTACACTTTTCTAAACATTTTGGAAAAATGCGAAAAATTATGATATCCAAACGTTTTGGCTACATCCGAAATTGGGATGGATGAGGTCGCGATCAAGTCTTTGGCCTGTGACATCCGGACATGCAGCATGTAGTCCGATATCGATTCCCCGACCTCGCGTTTGAATAAGCGCGATAGGTAAGCGGGATTGAGATGCACGAAACCGGCAAGCTGCTCTCTTGTAATCGGCTCGCTTAAATGCTCTTGTATATAAGATTGTACTCGTTCAATCACAGACGGTTTCAAATGTAACTGATCATGAATGATCTGAACCGTTTGAAGCGCAGAAGCTTCCAATTGTTCAAGGTTGCGGGGCTGCGTGTACAGAAGCATTCCTTCCTCATCCTTAAACAGCTCAAAGGCAGATCGTCCGTTCTTATGGAGAATATAATGGACCATTTGCATAAATTCTCGCCGAAAGCCTTCAAGCTCCATTAGCGATAGATTAGGTTTATCGCTTAACTCTGCGATTCTACCGCGTATCTCTCGCCGGATCTCCTCCAACTGCCCATGCTCCATGAGAAGGGTCCAGGTCGATATTCGCGGGATCATGGTCTTCATTGAATGGCTGCCTAATGAAGCGAGCATATACACTTGGTTGGATTTGTTCAGATTGTTGTACTCCATCTCCAGCAGCTGCCTATACGTATCCGCAATTTCATACAGTGAGGAGCGATTCCCGATATAACAGGAAATTTTACAACCGAAATAGTTATAACAGTCTTGAATGAACTTCTCACATCGCAATTTCAGCTCATGGGCAGTATCTTCCTTCGTTCCACCCTCTCCAACAAGAAGCACAACATTTACCCCTTGCTTGGTCTGAATGACCTCTCCATTGCCGGCGGACAGCAGCATTTCGGATGCTCCTTTGCGGATGGCGTATTCCATCATCTCCTCATCCCTTGTGCTGAACTCACGCTGCCAGGATTCCACGCTCACCAGCACAGGGAGAATGACGGCATCCTGAAGTCCACTGAGATCATGCTCTTCAAGAACATCCGCAGCATTCGCTGGAGTACAGACGATTCTGCCCGAGAACACATCGTTCCAGAACTTATCCGTAATGAGACTTTTTTTCTTCCGCCACAGCTCATAATAAGGTTTATAGTGCTCTCTCATATGACGGAGCTCTCTTTCCTCTTTTATAGCATGCAGCGCTTTGGCAATGGTTGTTTGAAGAACATCGAATTCGATCGGTTTTAATAAATAATCAAAGCCATCCAGCTGAATCGCTCGCTTCATGAAATCATAAGCCGAGTGAGCCGTCAGGAAAATGGTCTCCGTATCGGGAGAAATATCATTCACCCGCTCCAGCAGCTCAATTCCTGTCCCTTTGGGCATTTCAATATCACAGATCATAATATCAATCCGCGTACGTTCAAATACCTGCAATGCGTCTCGCATATTATATGCCTCATACACTTCGGACACCTGCAGTTCCTGCCAATGGATGCCGCTCTTGATCCCCATCACCGCATAGATCTCATCATCTACAATAAGTGCCGTATACATTGCGACTCCCCCCATATCAATATGACGAAAACTGCTCTACCGTTCGGAAAGGAATGACAATCCGTACCCTTGCTCCGGAATCCGGCATATTATCGAACTCCAGTCGAGTCATTTGTCCAAAAATATGTTTAAGCCGATATTGCACATTGGTAATCCCTAGATGCTCTCCATTCTGATTCTCTAGGTAACTGCCCGACTGCAATTGCTGCAGCACTTCCCGAGAGAAGCCATTCCCGTTGTCTGAAATTACAATTTCCAATTGATGTTCCTCAAGCAAAGTAATACGGATGTCAATATGAAATGGATAATCCATGAAATCAAAGCCGTGTTTGATCGCATTTTCAATAAAAGGCTGAATTAAGAGCGGCGGAATTGCCGCTTGATTTGCACCCTCGGCAATATGTATTTCATAGCTGACTCGCGCCGGAAACCGGAGCTGCTGTATTTTAATATAGCTCTCCATATGCTCCATTTCTTCCGCGATGGTTACGGCGATTTGATTCGTTTTCGTTGTAAAACGGAAATACTTCACGAGATTCATGCACATGAGCTGGATCACGCTGTAATTTTTGATTTCAGCCAGATTGTAAACGATATTAATGGAATTCAGTAAGAAATGAGGGTTGATCTGAAGTTGCAAATGCTTGAGCTCTGCCTTATGCGCTTTGATCTGCTCTTCATATACGCTGATCTTCAGCTCATGAATCTGGGAGGCCATGCTGTTAAAAGTTTCATTAATGATGGTGAATTCCTTTGCTTTAGAAGAATGAAGCCGTGTAGTCCAATCCCCATGCTTGATCCTGCGCATTCCGCGTACAAGATCGTTCATAGGCTTCAGAATCGTCTCATTGAGATAAACCAAATAAATCACCAGAATAATTAACGCCACGATGGATATGATGATAATCCCTCTCCGGAAGTGAAATAGATTTTTCAGCATCTGCGATTCCGGAATGAAGGCGCTTAAAATGACATCGGTGCCCTGAATTTGATCCATGACCACGATGTATTTTCGATCATCCTTCCCCACCATTTGATACACTTGATTGGATTCGGAGGCGAGGGCAGTGTCCAGACGCTGCGTTCCAATAGCTGATGTGTTGGTTACCATTTCACCCCGCTTATTCACGAATCCGGCAAAGCCAGCTTCCAGATGGATCATATCCAGCGGTATCATCAAATTCTCCAGCTTTACGAATGCACCGAGATAAAAATCATCTCCCGTATCGACCAGTCTGATCAGCGCGTATTTATGCCGGCTATACTCAATGGCTTTCCATTCCCCGAAATAGCTGCTGTCCGGCTTTACTTGCTTAACCAGCTGTTCAATGGTTGTTTGGATGGACAGCAGCTCGTCATAGGACGAGGTCCTGATCGGCGTATAGAATAGATCCTGCTTCTGAACGGAGTAGATAAACTGAAGATCGACGCTGTTGTCGAACCGGTGGTATCGCGTAAGTGTGTTCAAAATTCTGGCCTTGGCAAGAAAGTACTCGTCAGGATCATCGAGAAGCTGCGAGAGTGCCGCAATATTAGGATCTTCAACCGCGATATTGTACAAGAAATTCGTTTCCTTGTTCAGAGCTGCCTCGATCTGATGCGAATAAAGGATCATCGAATTTTTATTGGAGTCCGCCACCTGTTCTCGAATCGTATTGGACGCGTAATGATTATTGTAGAGGAGGAGGGCGACAAGAGGTACGGCAATGGTGAAGAATCCGATGATCAACTTAAAACGAAGCGAGTCTCTAATGTTCAACATCATATACTACTCCTGCTCTATAAAAGGTTAGCAGAATGAGCTGCGTGATTCGACAAGTTCATTCTACACTTTGAGTATATTGATATACTGGTAAAAAAGGAATCCCATAAAGGACACACATCGATCGTCCCGGTCTGGAATCCCCCTTTTTCCTTAATCCCTATTACTTCTGAGTCTCAGCCCACTCAGCCAGTTGCCTTTCCACTTCGGCTTTCACTTTATCAAAGCCCGCGGACTTCCGTTTTTCTTTCCATTTGGCAATAATCTTCTCAGGATCAACGGCTCCCGATTTCAGCGTAGCCCCGAACTCTTTCTCGACATTCGCTAAGGATGCCATCTCTGATTTAACCGGCTCTTGATTAAAAGCAAACCCGAGCGCAATCGAATGCTCCGTACGTTCATTAAACTTCTTGAACTCTTCCCATTTATTCGGATCTTCATTTACCCATAAATAAGAATTGAACTGGTTCCCGAACATCCAGCCTCCCGGATTTGGGTAGCCTTGCGTGTCCGCATTCACACCCTCAGGATAATCAATCACATTATCGGATTTCTTGACATAATGTTTACCTTCGATACCCCAGTACAGCATATTGAGCAGCTTCGGATCACTGTATAGCAGATTCAAGAACATCATCGCTCTTGCCGGATCCTTAGAAGTACGCGATATTCCGAGCATCGCGCCCTGCGCGTCTCCTGTCGTTGTAAACGGCTCCGCCGTCTCTACCTGCACAACCTCTACACCCGATGATATGCTCATTTCCTTGTCTTTCCCTGGCTTTAAGGATTGGGCAACCGCAAAGGCTTTGCCTGCCTTGATCATATTCATCCCTTGGTCAGCGTCTGATGTAAGAATATCCTTATCAAACCAGCCGTTCTGATTCCACTGATGCATTCGTTTGTAGAAGTCGATGAATTTTGGGTCTTCCAGGGTATCAACGGCTTTCAATTCTTTACTTCCCCGTGGTACCGCGAGATTGGCCACGATGTAATCGTAATTGGCTGCATCCCAAATATTTGTGAATTTGCTTGAAACGATTGGAGTCACACCAGGCTCATTGTCCTTAATCGTCTTGAACATCGCTTCCATATCTTCCAGCGTCTTGACGCCACTAATATCGAACTTGTATTTATCTACCAGCTTCTTGTCTAGAAGGAACCCGAACCCCTGCCCGAATTCTTTCTTGGTGGGAAGTGCGTACAGCTTGCCTCCGATTCTGGATCCCTTGATAAATTCCTCGCCGAGGATGCCCGGAATATCTTTGCCATATTGGGCCATCAAATCATCGAGTTCCAGATACTGCCCTTTAGCAACATCCTTCGCATACGAGAACCAGCTGGCTGTGAACATCAGATCAAACGGTTCATTGGAGATTTTCATCAAATTGGTTTTATCATCCCATGAAGCCCACTCAATGGGTTTGAGCTCAATCGTAGCATTGATCTTTTCGGTCAGATATTTGCTCATTTCTTCCTGAACAAGCAGTAAATCTTTAGGAGCCGTTGCCGGGTAAACAAGCGTTATTTTATAAGGGCTAAGCGAGGAATCCGAATTATTTCCTGTTTGATCCGCTGGAGTCGGTGTGGTACCGGCAGCTCCCTTACTACAACCTGTTAATGCCAGTATTCCGCAAAGCATGAATATAAGCACTAGGTAATGCGCCTTTTTCATATCCCTGAATTCTCCTCTCAACATTTATCTTCTCTCAAAGAGCGTTATTAAAGTGCGAATCGCCTGCCCCACCTCCTCAATTGAACAGTGGTTTTAAAGCTAACCTTTCACGGCACCGGTTGTAATTCCGCTTATGTAATACTTCTGGAAGAACGGGTAGGCAAACATCAATGGAGCAATCCCAACAATGGCGAGGGCCATGCGGACCGTTTCTCTAGGCATGGTGGCGAGCAGTTCCCCGACCTGGGCCGAGCTATTGGATTTCATCAGAAGATACTGAATATTCGTGAGTGTCTTTGTCATCAGGTACTGGATGTTATACAACTCGGGTTTATCGATGAACAGCATACAGTTGTACCAGTCGTTCCAGTAAGCTAACGTGTTGAATAGGCCAATCGTCGCCATAATCGGCAAAGAAAGCGGAACAACGATTTTAAAGAAGATCTTCATTTCGCTTGCGCCGTCAATCGTCGCGGATTCAACCACGGATTCCGGAATGGACGAGGCGAAGAAGCTGCGCATAAGCAGTACATTGAAGGCACTTAACAGCAAGTTGGGAATGATCATGGCCATAATCGTATTTTTCAAATCAAACATGTTCACATAAGTGATATACCAAGGCACCATTCCTCCGCCGAACAGCATGGTGAAGAAAATATAAAACGAAAGGGTGCGGCGAAACGGAAGCTCGGGTCTGGATAACGGATAAGCGAACAGGGCTGTTATAAAGAGGCTTACGACAGTACCGACCAGGGTGGACAAGATCGTAACCCCATAAGCTTTCGCGATTTCCGAAAAATCGTTGAATAAAAATTGATAGGCTGCAAAGCTGATCTGACTTGGAAACAGCGAGTATCCGTTCTGCAGGATGGAATCCTCACTCGAAATGGACACCATAAAGACAAGAATGAACGGAATTAATGATACAAATGTAAATGCCAAAAAAAACAGGTGAATCGAGGATGCGCCGATCCATTTTTTTGCGCTCACTTCCTTCACTACATTGACCTCCCCTCTGTTAAAATAAAGCGTCTCGTTTATTAATCCGTCTTACGGCTGTATTCGCTACTAATATCAGTACAAAACAAACAACGGACTGATAGAATCCAGCTGCAGTTGACATGCCTATATCCCCCGATTGAATCATCGCACGATAGACAAAAGTATCAATGGTGTTCGTTGTCGGGATCAGAGCGCCAGTATTCATTGGAACCTGATAGAACAATCCGAAATCCGACCGCAGAATGCCGCTAACCGCAAGCAGGGTCATGGTGATGATAACAGGCAAAATTAGCGGGATGGTAATCCGGGACATCTGCTTCCACTTGCTTGCTCCGTCGATCGTGGCGGCTTCATAATATTCTTTGTCTATACCAATAATCGCAGCGAAGTAAATGATGGATAGATATCCTACGTTCTTCCATGCATTGACGATGACCAGTATGTATGGCCAATACTTGGGCTCACCATACCAAGAAACCGCCTCGGAACCAAACCAATTGATCAATAATCTGTTCACAAGGCCGCTATCTACATTTAGAAAGCTGTAGACCAGATAGGCAACCACGACCATAGAGATAATGTGCGGCAGCAGAAATGTGCTTTGATAGAATCGGCTGATCGCTCTATTCTTAATCTCATTAATCAGCAGCGCAACCAGAACCGCTAAGACCAGATTCAGCACAATAAAGACGAAATTGTAAAGGAAGGTATTCCTGGTAATGATGTAAGCATCCTGTGAGTTGAACAAAAATTTAAAATTATCAAATCCGGCCCATGCACTTCCCCAAATGCCATCGACATAATTGTAGTTCTTAAATGCTAGAATCACGCCGTACATCGGGATATAGTTGTTGATGAATAAATAGACGATCCCTGGCAACGTCATCAGCAGCAGCCATTTATACTTCTTCAAACTCTTCATAAAATGAGACGTGTCTCTCATGTTCCAACCCCTTTGTCACGACATGTAAACCTTTACATCCCCATTTTATAGCCATTTGATTTTGCCGGGCCACTATCTTCATGACTTTATGATGCAACGTTGGTGACTTTATCGTAAGGATCAAAAAGAAAGACGACTGCTTCGTGCAGTCGCCTGAGACTTACATTTACCATTTGATATATCTAGAAATAATTTATTAATCAGCCGTTAAATTTTGACGAACGACTTCTCCCTTGAACTTCGATTGCTGACCCAACGATAGCTTGCCTACCCCATACCATAGCAGCTCGACCACCGCGATGGCACCGGCGATGTCCAGAAGGACATGCTGCTTCACGAACAGGGTCGAAGCAATGATCATCCAGGCACATACTTTCACCGCTGTCCGTTCCCAATTAGGATAGGATGCACAAGCCATTGCACCCTTGATCATTAAATAACTGGTCAACACATGAATGCTGGGAAAGCAATTATAAGGATTATCGGTGCTGTACACCAGGTTCACTAAGCCTTCGAAAATCCCAGTCCCCATGGCGGTCGGACGCTCAACCGTCGTCTGGAACAGATAAAATATGATATAGCAAGCAACCAAACCGAGACACTGGGTTAGCAGCGTCCGGTAATATACACTACGCTCCCTGATACAGAGCATAAACAGAACGATGATGATGAATGGGTACCATATCAGATAAGGGATGATAAACATCGGCACAAACGGAATTTGGGCATCCAGATCCGTCATCAGGCTGTAAACCGGCAGATGCGCCTGGTTTAGTACAGCGTAAAAGATGTTCAGTACCGGAATGACCAGAATCCATAACATCGGGAGATAGGCTTTCACTTTCGAATTCACATGCTCCCTCCATTCTTCCGAGACACATCATTCTGATCCATGTATATGAAGCGGCAGCCTCTCGACATGACTCGTTGGTTTTTGATTTTTTTAGCCTTAAAACATTGAAAATCCATTCCTTGCACTCCTTATTTTCACAGTGAAGTTCATATTCTATCATGACGGACCGGATGTACAAAGTAAAAAACTGGTTAACGATGGAATCAAGCAGGAAGGTTACACGCAAAAAAACCGCGATGTTTCGCGGTTTTTTTGAATGAGCGCAAGCGAAAGGAGCATGCCCGTTCGTTGTTTCATTGGCTTTATCATTTCTTCGTGCTTCTATCGTCCGAAGCATTTATTCGTTTAACCATTAGTCAAAACAGAGATTGCCCGCAATCACCCCCCGTGTTACACCAAATGGCAGGCAACATAGTGATCGTCGCCGACAAGACGGAATTCGGGCACTAGCTCTTTGCACTGGGCTGTGGCAAGCGGACAGCGGGTATGAAACTTACAGCCTGAAGGCGGATTGGCCGGACTCGGAATATCGCCCTTGAGAACAATTCTCTCCCGCTTCAGTCTCGGCACCGGCACAGGAATTGCCGAGAGCAGCGCTTTCGTGTAGGGATGGAGCGGCCGGCTAAACAGTTCGTCCCGTGAAGCCATTTCCATCATCGAGCCGAGGTACATAACCCCAATCCGGTTGCACAAATGCTCGACTACGCTTAAGTCATGGGAAATGAACAAATAGGTCAATCCCCGGGTATGCTGAAGCTTCTGGAACAAATTAATGATTTGGGCTTGAATGGAGACATCGAGCGCCGAGACCGGCTCATCGGCAATAATAAAATCGGGGTTCAGCACCAGAGCCCGGGCGATGCCGAGCCGCTGCCGCTGTCCGCCGGAAAACTCATGGGGAAACCGGCTGTAATGATAGGAGGAAAGACCGCACGCCTCGAGCACATCGAGCACAACGTCGCGAAGCTCATCCTTCTCCGCCAAACCATGCTCCAGCAAGGATTCGCCAATGGCATCGCCAATACGGATGCGAGGGTTGAGCGAGCTGTACGGATCCTGGAATATCAGCTGCATCTTGGGTCTAAGCTTGCGGACCTCCGTTTTGGGCAGCCCGTGAAAGGGGATTCCCTTAAAAAGCACGTCCCCGCTCGTTTTCTCATGCAGCCGCAAAATGGTCCGTCCAACGGTGCTCTTGCCGCTCCCGGATTCGCCGACAAGACCGAAGGTCTCTCCCGGCTGGATCGTGAAGCTGATATCGTCCACGGCTTTAACGTAGCCGACCGTCCGGTTTAACAGCCCCGCGTTGATCGGAAAGTACTTTTTCAAACGGCGCACCTCAAGCAATGCTTCGCTCACGCTTCCGCCTCCTCTTCATACAGCCAACAGGCTGCTAAATGACCGGCTGCCACTTCGCTTAGCTTCGGCTGCCGGATTCGGCAGATCGGGATGCAGGATTCGCACCGATCATGGAAATAGCACGATTCCGTCAATTCAAGCGGACTCGGGACCTGCCCTGGTATCGAATACAGCTGTTCTGCTCGTTGACCGATGATCGGCTTTGATTTTAGCAGTCCCCGGGTATATGGATGCTTCGGCCGCTCGAACAGCTCCTCGACATCCCCTTCCTCAACGATCTTCCCGGCATACATGACAATCACATAGTCCGCCATCTCCGCCACCACGCCGAGGTCGTGCGTGATCAGCATGATCGACATATTGGATTGCTCCTTGCTTTGACGGAGCGTTTCAAGAACTTGAGCCTGGATCGTTACGTCCAGCGCCGTTGTCGGCTCGTCGGCAATCAGCAGCTTAGGGCCGCAGGAGATTGCGATCGCGATCATGATCCGCTGCAGCATGCCTCCCGACAATTGATGCGGGTATGAAGCCGCAATTTGTTCAGCCCTCGAAATGCCGACTAACTCAATCAGTTCCAGCGCCCGGGCATAAGCTTGCTTCTTGTTCAGCTTTTGATGAAGCATGAGCGGCTCCATAATTTGCCTGCCGATGGTGATGACCGGATTAAGGGAGGACATCGGTTCCTGAAAAATAATGGAGATGTCGTTGCCGCGGATGCGCCGCATCTCTTCTTTGCTGATCTTCAAGAGATCCTTGTCTCCGAACCGGATTTGACCGCCAACGACTTTCCCGTGAGGTTCATCCACCAACCCCATGATCGACATCGCCGTGATGCTCTTTCCGCAGCCGGATTCCCCCACGATGCATACCGTTTCCCCTTCACGGATGCGGAAGCTAATATCGTCAACCGCCTTGACCGTTCCTGCGCCGGATTCAAAATAAGTGCTTAAGTTATTAATCTCGATTAATGAATTCATCTTCCGTTCACCTGCTTGTATTCTGTTTAGGGTCGAGAACGTCTCGGAGCCCGTCGCCGAAAATATTGATGGCAATGACCGTCAAAAAGATGGCCAGTCCGGGAGGGATCCACAGCCAGGGCCGCTTCTCGAAATCGATCACATTGTTGGCCGCATCGATCATATTTCCCCAGGTCGGCGTCGGCGGCATAACCCCAAGCCCAAAAAAGCTGAGCGCGGACTCCGACAATATCGCCCCTCCAATGCTCAATGTAGCGATTACGATCAGCAGCGGAAATACATTGGGCAGCAAATGGCGAAACAGCTTCCGCTTATCGCTGAGGCCGAGCACGTCGGCAGCCTGCATATATTCCCGTTCCCTTAATGTCAGCATCTGGCTTCGGACAAGGCGCGCCACGCCCGGCCATCCGATAATGCTCAGCATCAGCATCACGAGATACAGCCGATAATCGGTCGGAATCTTCCAATCCGACATTAGTGCCCCCATGATGAAGAGGATCGGAAGTCCGGGGATCGTGAACAACAGGTCGGCAACCCGCATAATGATCTGATCCACAACGCCGCGGTAGTAACCCGAAACGATACCGAGAACCGTTCCAATGGTCATCGACAGCGCCATGGATGCGAGACCTACCGTAAGCGAAATCCTGCCGGCTTGCAGCAGCCTTGTGAGCACGTCTCTGCCGAGCAGATCCGTTCCCAGCCAGTGCTTGGCGCTCGGAGGCTGGTGCATATTGGCGGGGTTGATCTTGCCGTCTGCATAGGGCGAGAATAACGGGCCGATAAAACAGATCAGAAACATAAACGCGATAAAAGCGAAGCCGGCGACCGCCAGCTTGTTTTTGCGCAATTGGCGGATCGATTGCCGCCATAACGAATCGGATACATCCAGGGCGCGGATGGCTTTTTCCGGACGTCCTGCCGTCGTTGGAATAGACATGTGCAGCTCCTCCTTTCGCTAAAGCCTGACCCGAGGGTCGGAAGTATGATAGAGGATATCGGAGATGAATGTACCGACGACCGTCAAGATGGCCAGAAACATCGTAAAACCCATCAAGAGCGGATAATCCCGGACCGTAAACGACTGCATGTACAGCTGACCGATTCCCGGCCAGTTAAAAATCTTCTCGATAATGATGGAGCCCCCGAACAATCCTGGCAGCTCAAAGCCGATTAAAGTAATTGCAGGCAGCATCGCATTTTTCAACGCGTGTCGATAAAGAACCGTTCTCTCCTTCAACCCTTTGGCCCGGGCGGTACGGACATAATCCTGCTTAATGACTTCCAACATGTTGCTGCGGAAGTACCGGGTCAACGAGCCTACGCCGAGCAGCACCATGACGGCAACCGGAAGCAGCATATGATGCAGAACCTGGGCGACATATTCCCAGCCTACGGCACGGCTGCCGGTCGTAATCATTCCTCCCGGCGGAAGGATTTTCAAATCGACGGCAAACACTTTGATCAGGAACAGCCCGATAAAGAACGAAGGAATGGACATAGCGGCGAATATGCCGACCATAACCAGCGTATCGAGCAGCGAATACTGTTTGTAGGCCGTCAGTACGCCGACGACAACGGCAAAGAACCAGGTAAAGAACGTTGAGACCACCGCTAGCAAAAAGGAATTCCATATGTAATCCTGAAACAGATCGAGGACCGGACGCTGCTGTGCCAGGGAATATCCGAAATCGCCTTTGAACATATTGGCCATCCAATTTACGTATCGCTCGAGAATCGGTTTGTTCAGCCCATGTATCTCCCTAAGCTCTGCCTTGCGCTCCTCGCTTAAGCTCAAATTGTTGTCGACGTAATCGCCGGGCGTTAAAGAATACAGGAAAAAGATCAACAAGGACGCGCCAATCAAAATTAAGAGCATATATAAACATCTTCGGAGCAAATAGGTTCTCATGTTCTCTCCTTCAATCAAGCATCTCCGGCCTGAAAAGCTCAGGCTGGAGATGTCTTTGTTATCAAGCGGTTCACAGCCACTTGCTGGCTGAAGCGTACTTATTTAAGCTCCCAGTCGGGCAAGCTGTGGGCGATCCCCGCCAGCGGGTTTAGCTCGAACCCGTCAATGCGGCCATTGATGGCAATCACCGATTTGGTATAGTTGGTAAACATGATCGGCAGCTCATCGTTAAGAATTTTGAACATTTCGTGGTAAATCTTTTTGCGCTCCTCTATGTCGTCTGTTGCTAAACCTTTCGCATAAAGCTCGTCGATTTGAGGATTGTTATAGCCTTTTGTCTCCCCTTTAATAAAGCTGCTAACGCCCTGGGAAGGATCACTGATAATCGTCGTAGAGAATGAGGCCATGTCAAAATCCCCGCCGTTCACCTTTGAAACGAGCGTATTGAAATCAGGGAACTGCTCAGGGATAAAATCGACGCCGATTTCCTTGTAGTTCTCCTTGGCAACGGCGATAAAAATATCCGTATTCGGGCTCTTCGATCCCAGATAGTTGATCTGCAGCTTCTTCCCGTCCTTCTCGCGGATGCCGTCCGCACCGACCTTCCAGCCGGCTTCATCTAACAATTGCTTTGCTTTTTCCGGATCGTACGGGTAGGGATTAATCCCTTCTTCTGTATAGGACCACAGGATTGGAGAGGATGGAATATTGGCAAGCGATCCTGCACCTTGCCTGGAATCGACATAGATCAGCTGGCGGTTCAGCCCGTAAGTCAAGGCTTGGCGGACGCGCTTGTCTTTCAGATGGTCCCTCTCCAAATTGAATTGATTGTATCCGTAATTGCTCGCTGTGCTTGGGATCAAATTCAAGAAGCCGAGGCCCTTTAGCTTCTCGATATTATCCGTCGTAGCGGAGAAGCTGCCGTAATCGACCTCTCCCGTTTCAATAAACTGCCAAGTGTCTCCTTCGGTCGTCTTATAGATGAAATACTCCGTCTTCGGCTTTCCGAAAATATAGTGTTCGTTCGCAACAAAACGCACTTCTTGGCCGGGAATGAACTTCTCCAGCTTGTATGGCCCGTTCGTGATCGGGTTGGCGTGCAGGTTTTTAATGTAATCCAGATTGCCGAACTTATAGTCCTTTCCATAGTAGGCTTTGGATAAGATCGGGCCGCCCAGCACCGTCAGTGCAGTCGCATTGGTCTCTTCCAGCGTCACGGATATTGTCTTCTCATCGATCACATGAATACCTTCGATGGAATCGGCCTTACCTTCCTTGTATGCTTTCCCGCCTTTGATGTTGGTTTCCACTACGCTGTTGAGGCCGTCGTAGGATGGATCGTGAAGCAAGGTCCACGTAAATTCGACGTCCTCTGTCGTCATTGGCGATCCATCACTGTACTTCAAACCCTCGCGAAGAAAGAACGTATAAGTCAGCTTATCTTCGGAAACCTCCCATTTCTCGGCGAGTCCCGGGACCGGCAAGCCGTTCGTATCGACCCTGACCAGCGGGGTATATAGCACGGAGTTCACATTGCCGTCATATCCCACCTGTGTAAAATATGGAGTAAACGCACCGCTCGGGTTCGTCAAGGTGACGATAATCGCATCATTTCGCTGCTTGGCTCGATCCGGTAGTTTGGACAAATCCTGTGCAGGCAATGGCTCTTGAAGTAAATGTTCTCCCGTTCCTTGATTCGCTTGCGATGACGATTCATTCGCGGAAGGGGTCGATGAGGGAGTAGACGCAGCCTCCGTCTGCGTGCTTTGCGGGCTGGAGGAGCATGCCGCCAGAACGACGGATAGCGCCAATAACCAAAGCACTATCAACCCTGAATACCGTTGTTTTCTCATATAAACCACCCTTTTCATGTTTATAAAGTCCCTTGGTATTGGTATCAAACCAATTTCAATCATCGTTTCAGGATAATTTTTCTATATACTGCTGCATCTTTTTTAACTCCATTATGTATTCTTCTTCACGCTCTTCTCGAAGTAAGCCCCCTCTCCTCTTATACGTGAAAAACAAAAAAACGCAGGAATTAGCTGAAATGCTGCAGCTCTCCTACGTCTCCAATGGTATGGTCGACTTTATGTTTTTCAACTGTGTAATTTAATAATTCCAATTGGAATTATCGGACTTTTTCGTAGCTTATCATTACCTGTTAAGGATTGTCAATAGGATGTTTTGTAGCACGATTCTCACCCGTCGGTTCTGTTGTTCATTATAGCAATGGAACATACCGATTAGTATGGCATCAGCCATTCCTTCTCCAAGCCTCCAAATTCATCTCGTTGTTCATAGCCGCTGCAACAAAGGCTCCCATGGAGGCTGCAGCAACCGCTTGGTGAAGCCGGGATGCCGCATCCCCTGCGCTATAAACGCCCGGGACACTTGTCTTCCCAAAGTCATCCACGACAACGGCCCCCATCTCTGTCATGCTGCATCCCATGGCTTGCGGAAGATCCGAGCCCGTGACAAGCGTCGGTTTGAAGAATATTCCCCTGCATGGAATGGACGTCCCATCTTCGAGAACGACTTGCCGCACGATTCCCTCGCTTGAGTCAATGAACCGAATCGGTGAGTCGAACACAGGTACTTGATGCTGCTGCATCTCTTCGCGTTGGTCATCGGTCAGCTCATCGGGGCCATTCGTGCAGATGGTAAACTGCTTGGTCCATCCGGATATTAACGGAGCCAAGTGCATGGCATCTGCTCCTTTGGCAATGATGACTAGCGGCTGGTCTCTTAACTCCCATCCGTCGCAGTATGGGCATACAAACGCGCTTTTCCCATAAGCCTCTGCCAGTCCCGGAATATCGAGCGGCTGATCCTTCATTCCAACGGCAAACAGCACTTTTTTGCTGGTAATGGTGTTCCCTTGGGCAGTTGTAATTTGAAAATGACCATCCGAGCCCGTAATCGCAACGGCCGCATCCCCCACGAAAGTTACGGAAGGATAGCTGCTGATCTCTTCCTTGGCAATTCGCCGGAATTCGCCAGGGCTGATGCCATCGCGTGTAAGAAATCCGTGGGTCGCACGGGTCACGGCGTTGCGGGGACGACCTTCATCGATCACCACTACATTTTTCCTTGCCCGTCCCAGTACGAGCGCAGCATTCAATCCTGCCGGGCCGCCGCCAATAATCGCTACATCAAGAAACTGTTTTGTTGTCATTTTTAATTACCTCCATAGATCTGTAATGTCCATAATTAAGCCGCAAGAAGTGGTTCACTTCTTGTGCGATTCATGGCTGCGGTGCTTGAGAGCCTCATCCAGTACCGTTTGAATCGTATGCTCCCGTAAGTATTGGTGCAGATGCTCCTCAGCGCCTTCCATCACCTTCTCCACCAGACATCCGTTTCTCGCTGGTTGTTCCTGCTGTGCAGCTCCCTCTTGAGCTAACAACTGATGCTGCCGCGAATTCATATTCGAGCATTCAAACAACTGCTGTCGTCCTTCGATTACTTGGATCACATCAAGAAATGTAATCTGATCGGCGGGTCTGGCAAGCTCGTAGCCGCCGTTCACCCCAGGGACGGCACGGACGATTCCATCCTGTCTTAGCTTGGACATAATCTTGGACAAGTAGCTTTCGGAAACCCCAAGCGTTGCGGATAATTCCTTGATTCCGACGTTGGTGTCGCGCTCCGGAAGACCCAAATGAATTAATGCGTGCAGGGCGTAGTCCGTACTTTTGGAGAACTGCATTTTGTCTACCCTCCCTTCCTCTTATTATCACAATTATGGACCTGTGAAGTCTATGATAAATGATTCTACATCAATTTGCAACAAACAAATGATGCGGGGCGCCTAGCTTTGCTTCTCTATTAGCCATTGAATTAAAGGGGCCGCCTTTGAAATGATGGAATCCGGGTCATGGGTCATTATAAGCTGTGGATAAGAATCAAAAAGCCCCTATCAGCGCTTTGGATAGGGACCTTGATATGTTATATGCTAATGATTCCGGTTACGAATCGCAGCCTTGGCCTCTTCCCGATCATCGAAATGGATCGTTTGGTCGTTCAGGATTTGATACGTTTCATGGCCTTTCCCCGCGATGATGACGATATCTCCGGAGCGTGCCATATTCACTGCCCGAATGATCGCTTGCCGCCGATCGGCAATCATTTCATAGGATTCGGACGACATCCCGTACTCCAGCACGCCAAGCTCAATATCTTTAAGGATTCCGTGCGGGTCTTCCGTACGAGGATTATCGGAAGTGATGATTACATGATCACTGTGCTTCGCCGCCAATATCCCCATCGCGGGACGTTTGGTTCGATCCCTGTCCCCGCCGCATCCGAACACGGTGATGATCCTCTGATCCGCAAATTCACGTAAGGTGGACAGTGCATTGTCCAAGCTATCCGGAGTATGAGCGTAGTCAACAAGCACAAGATAATCCTGCTGTTCATCGATGACTTCCATTCGGCCGGAAACGTTGCTCAAACCGTGCAGCCCTAGTTGAATGACATCAAATGGAACTTGTTCTGCAAGAGCTGCAGCTATAGCAGCAAGCGCATTATACACATTAAACATGCCAACCTGTCTCAGCTCGATCTCGGCAACTCCCGCAAACGATTCAACTGTAAATTTCGTTCCTTTCGGGGTCAACTTCATATCTTTAGCCATGACATTTGCAGGGTTTTTAATCCCGTATGTAATAATCTGTGCGGCGGTTATCCCACTAAGATATCGGGAAGCCTCGTCATCCGCGTTTAAAATGGCATATTTTCGTTTGGCGGGATCCGGAGCGAACGAATTGCCTAAACCGGAAAACAACATGCCTTTTGCCGCAAGGTAATCTTCCTTTGTTTTGTGATAATCCAGATGGTCATGCGTTAAATTAGTAAACACAGCGGTTCTAAAATCGCAACCGAGCACTCTTCCCATATGCAGACCTTGGGAACTCACTTCCATGACGCAATAATCGGTTGATTGCTCCTTCATCTTTCGTAAATTCGATTGCAGAATGGGAGGGTCCTGCGTGTTGATGTCGGTTTTAAACATCTTCGAACCGATCTTCGTGCCGATATTTCCCATTAACCCTGTACGGAAACCGGCTTGTGCAAGAATCGACTCTATCATATAGCTTGTGGTTGTCTTTCCTTTAGTTCCCGTTACCCCGATCAGCTTAAGATTATAGCTTGGATACCCGTAAAAATGAGTCGACAGCAGGGCTAACGCATATCTGGCATTCGGCACCTTAATTGTCGGTACAGACGATTCAACATCACGTTCGACAACGATTGCAGCTGCGCCCTTTTTTACCGCATCTTCTACATACTGATGTCGGTCTTCCTGTAATCCCGGAATCCCCGGTATACAAACAAACAGCTCCCCAGGCTGCAAATCTTTCGAATTCATGCTGATCCCCGTGATGTCAACGTCAGCATTCCCTTGGATTTGAGCAATGGCCAAATGTTCAATCAGCTCGGTTAATTTCAAGAAGGTCCCTCCTACCGCCATAAGATGTCGTTCGACTCCATTATAATATTCCCGGCACTGAAATAACATCTTTTTCCATGGTCTCATTCATTGACGCTGCTTCGTCCACATGCTTCGAATCCATATCACAAGCACAAGAATCAGCGGCAAGGCAATTTGAAAGATCGGAGTTACGTAGGTAACGACAACCTTAATGCCGAGCCAAATATGGTGAGGATAATTGGGGGATATAAACGCTAACGCAAATATGACTACAGCAACGACGACCGTCCACATTTTATAAGATAGCCCTGTAATTTTATGAAGCCCCATGGCGGCTCCCATGAAAAATGCAGCCATTTTTGTACCCAAACCGAGAACTAACACGATCACAAATAGAACATCGAACCGTTCAAAGGCTTCAGCAATATCTATAAGCTGAACCACCTGCAGAAGCGGCAGCGTGCTGTTTGCTGCTTGAGTCGGGCCTAATACGAGGATATTGATTTGATTAATCATAATTAAGCAAATCGCCGTAATTACGTAAGTAATGATCACGCTCCGACTCAATTTTTCCTTTTTCTTGACTAGAGGAAAAAAGAGCAAAAACAATAACGTTTGCCCGAACGGAAAGGATACGATTTCCGGGACGGCGGCCGTCCAGGCAGGACGGAATCCCTCTTCCAGAATAGGCAGCATCAGCTCAAATTGAATCAGCCCCGAAGAAACAAGCAGCGTATAAATCGTGAAGTAGCTCAAAATAATGATGGGCAAAAAACCCGCGCACATCCAAATCACCACTTTGGGGCCATATCTTACGGTATTAGCCACCACGATAATTGCCGTCAACATGATAAACATTAGCGGCGTTCGGTCTAGTAACGTTAATAGCGTGAGTTCGCCCAGATCCCTTAAATTACGGGAGGCTTCATATGCAAAATAACCGGCAAAGCTTAGGTTAACCGCAGAGCCGATGATTTTGCCAAAATACTTTCTGCACAAGCCATATAAATCAAGCCCAGGATTGGACCGGTAGATTAACAGATACATGGCCAGCAGGAGCAATCCGATCAAAGCGGCAATGCCCATGGCGATCCATGCATCCCGTTTCGCTTCAGCCCCCAAGAAGAACAACGTCGTGCTTCCGACTTCAAATACCGCTAGAAAACATACCAAATCGGTAACTCGTATGGATTGTTTCATCTCCATGGTTCCCTTCTTGTTTCAGCATCCATTTAAATATGAAGCGGCTAGCCTCCATCCGGTTTGAACGTCTTTTGAGACATGCCTGTCTGACCAATGGTAACGTTAACTTGCAGAACAAGCCTGGTGGACTGCATTCCTTCCTTCTCCCATTGATCCTTGATTTTACTCCATTCCTTCGGATATTTGCGATGGATTTGATCTGCAAAATGAGGCAGGTCGGCTTGAAGCCTTTTGGAGGCTTCCCACCCCTTGCTCATGTAATCCTTAATCACCTCCTCAATCTCTTTTTCCGCAGCGCGCAGATTGGATAAATTCGCCAGATTTTCAGGACAGTTGGACTCGCTGATCCTGCCTTTTGCTTTAACGGAGACCAACATTGTAAACCCATCCGCTTCTTTACGGACTCGGGTTTTGGTTTTCGCGGAAAACGTTTGAAAGGAGAATTTCTCAGTTCCTTTATTGGAGCCTGGGCAGGTTATGGATAATGCACTGATTCGGATTTTGTCCGTTAACCAAGATATTCCGATGCTCTCATTGCGCGTTAACGTCCCGACGCTCCGGTCTTTTCGAAAGACGGCCAATTCTGTAATTCTGACCTTGGCGGGAGTAGAGGTTTTATGCAGCTGATCCATCGATTCGATCCTTGACTGCGACTCCCCAACCACTTCAACCTGAGGAACACCGGCTACACCGGATTGAGAATCCAGACTCCGTGTCAGCTCATACATCTTAATCGATGGGAAATTACTGTTGAAATGATCCGTTTGCCTTGAGATATGAGCCATTGCAGTGCCTGGAAGACGTTCCGGTGGAATAAGCTGCTTAAGCATTTCACTTGCCTGCCCTTCCGTTATCATCACGCTGACATTCTCTCGTAAGTAGGTATTTCTCCAGTAAAAATCTATAACATCTGTAATGCTCTTCCTTGCTGCCTCTTTGCCGAGAACGAGAACATCTGCATGAGGAAAATACAATCGTCTGGGAGATTCTGTGTAACTTACATCAATCGCTTCCCGAAGCGTTGGGCCTTCGGAGGAAAATACATGGACGGGTGACTCTCCTCCGCCCGCTTTACTAGCTCCGCCGGTTCCGGCTGAAATCGCCGAGGGGTTGATGAACTGGTAGGTTACGATCCAGCCTTCTTCGCTTCGGTCTATGCAAAGAGCGGAAATCAAGCCGATTTCATTTAATTCCGTTCGATTCCAACATCCTGTCAGCAATAACGCCAGAACGAGCGGGATCGAGCATAAACCGAATCTACGCATAATGCACCTCACTTTCGTACGGTTCACTTCTTCCCCTGTTGCGGTCGGTTCATTCCCTGCCTGACCATATTTCGTCGATTCATATCTTGGGGTCTTGTCTTAAGGAATGGCCATGGCAAACGAACAAACAGGTCTCTCAAATCGGCGAAGCGCAGAGGGGTAACCGGCGAAAGATAAGGAACGCCAAATGAAGTCAAGGAAACCAGGTGAGCATAGATAGGGATGATCCCTGCCAAAATCCCGTATAAACCGAAGGTGCCTGCCAGCAGCATCAACACAAAACGAATGATTCGGATGGCAGCTGCCATGCTAAATGCCGGTATAGCAAAGTTGGCAATCGCTGTAAAAGAAACCACGATGACCATCGCCCCCGATACGAGTCCCGCCTGTACAGCGGCCTGGCCCAAAACAAGTGCTCCTACGATAGAAATAGCCGGTCCGATCACCCTGGGCATCCGCACGCCCGCTTCACGAATAATTTCAAACGTAATCTCCATCATGAACGCTTCCATGAGTGCGGGCAGCGGCGTTCCTTCCCTTTGCGCTGCCAGGCTGATCAATAATGTTGTCGGAATCATCTCCTGATGAAAAGTTGAAATCGCAATATACAGTGACGGTAACAGCAAGGATATGACAAAGGAGAAAAAACGGATTCCGCGTAAAAAAGTGGAGAGATCATACCGTTGATAATAATCCTCGCTGGAATGGAGGAACCTAAAAAAGGTGACTGGAGCCAGCAACACAAAGGGCGTGCCATCCACCAGAATAACCACTTGTCCTTCCAGCAGACCTCCGGCTACCGCATCGGGACGCTCCGTATTGATCAGTGTTGGGAACGGGGAGAGCGTATTATCTTGTATAAACTCCTCAATATACCCGCTTTCCAGAACGCTATCGGTTTCTATGCTTTGCAATCGAGCCCTGATCTCTGATACCACGCTTTCATCAGCAATTCCCTCGATATACGCCATGATGACTTTGGTATTGGTATAACTGCCGATTACCATCGATTGAACCCGTAAGCTCGGCGTTCGAAGCCTTCTCCGGATGAGGGACAGGTTCGTCGAAATATCCTCTGTAAATCCGTCTTTAGGTCCCCGAATGACGGTTTGTGAACTCGGCTCTTCGATCGAGCGCTTCTCCAGGCTTTCGATCGAAGCAGAGAAGGCTTCTTTCATACCATCTGCTAATATGACAGCCTTCCCATCCAAAACAGCCGAAATGATGGATTGGGTTGTATGTAATTTGCTAATTGGGCCTGCTGGCAATATTTTATTCAGTAAGGATTCGATACCTGGCATTTGATCAGCTTCTAGCGTTACGGTTAACCAAGATTCCAGAATCCGATTAAGCAGATTCGTATCAACCAGCCCTTCAATATAGCAAATAGCAATCTCCGGAAGATCCTCTCGCCCTGATATTTTTCTAACCATAAAGTCCGTACTGTTCCCCATGATATGAGTTAAGGTTTGAATGGACTCTTGAAGAGTCATGCGGATCTCAATTGGTGCGTCGGTTCTAGTCTGTGTCGAATTCTTCGGACGGCTTCGTTTTAGCGCTTTTTTTAGTAACCGGCCCAGCATGACAGTCCCTCCCTTAACTTTATCCAGTATTATGGGAACTTGCCGGCTAAATTATTCTTCATCCAAGTCCTTCATCTTGGCGAGAATCAGTAATGATGGCCGGTTGCCTCCATGATAAAAAGAAGGATGTCATGTGATGACATCCTCTTAAACGAATTGCCTATATAGTTTTTGACAGCATGAGGAAGTTATAAGAGTTACGCTTGCTGCTTCTGGAGCCGTTTCTCGTTAACACGTCCGATAAGCTCGCTGACGATCTCATCCGGAGACCGCTCCATCATCCAGCTTTGCCCGAACATCTGGAAGATTTTAATGACCGGGAAGTCCTCCCAAAATCCCAGGAACTCATCTTGGAGAGATACTTTGTCCTTCACGTGCTTGTTCATTTCATTGATGCACTCTTCCAATACGTCCTTTGCGATCGGGTCGCTCACCCATTCATTGAGCAGGCTGAATTTATGGAACGTGATTTCTTCCTTGCCGAAGTCGCAGAACAGTCGGTTCGTCACTCGGATATCACGGGACGAGCTGCCTGCGCGGAGTTGGAAATATCCGCTTTCTGCTACCCAGCGATTGTATTTCGTGTTGTAATAGGCAAAATCTCTTTCTTCAAGCTCAAAGACGATCTTCCGCTTCTCGCCCGGCGCGAGCTCGATTTTTGCAAAAGCTTTAAGCTCCTTTTCGGGACGCACCCATTTGCATTCCTCATCGTGCACATACAACTGAACGGTTTCCTTCCCGGTGCGCTTTCCGGTATTCTCTACTTGGAGGGAAACGGTAACTCCCTTCTCATGCTGTGCCGCTTCAAGATCCGTGTACTTAAATGTCGTGTACGACAAGCCATGTCCGAACGGAAATTGCGGAGCCATCTCCTTCCGGTCGTAGTAACGATAGCCGATAAACAGTCCTTCACGATAATACAGCTTGCCGTTTTCTCCCTGAATCCGCATATGCGATGGATTATCCGACAGCTTGACCGGGAAGGTCTCGGACAGCTTGCCGGAAGGGTTTGTGTGCCCGAACAGGATTTCGGCAATGGCTCTGCCCATCCCCTGCCCCGTCAACCAGGAATGGATGACCCCGGGCACATGCTGCACCCATGGATGCATCGCCAGCGCGTTCCCGCTGCTTGTTACCACAACGCAGTTCGGCTGAACGGCTGCAACGGCTTGAATGAGCTTCACTTGATGCTCAGGAAGGTTAATTCCCTTCAAATCATGCATCTCGGATTCCGCATATTCCGGCTGGCCGACGAACAATACGGCTAGATCGGATGTCGCCGCCAACGACGCGCTCTCCTTAATCAGGTCCTCGCGAATGGAGTCATCAGCGGGGTATCCCTCTGCATAGCTTAGCGTAACCGTCTCTCCCGCCAGCTCCTTGATTTCATCCCATGGAATATCGACCCGCGTTGGCGTGACTTCGGCGCTGCCTGCCCCTTGAATTCTTGGCTTCTTGGCAAAACGTCCGATGATTGCAATCGATGGCGTGGATTCAGGCTGAATAGGGAGAATGCCATTCTCGTTCTTAAGCAGCACGATGCTTTCGGCTGCTGCTTTTCTCGCAAGAGCGTGATAGTCTTGATCAGCACCGGAGGCATTTTCTTTCGGGGCTGTCACTCGCTCTACAAGCTTTAGAATACGGGCAACGCTCTGATTGAGCTTCTCTTCGGAGAGTTCTCCGCGCTCCACAGCCTCCACAATTGCCTTTGTATTGTAGTGAGCCGGCCCTGGCATTTCAAGATCAAGGCCAGCCTTTAGCCCGCGAATCCGGTCATTGACGGCAGTCCAGTCCGACAGCACGACACCTTCGTAGCCCCACTCTTCTCTCAATATATCATGGAGCAAATGCTCGTTCTCGCTTGTATAACTGCCATTGAGCAAATTATATGAGCACATGACGGTCCATGGATCCGATTTCTTAATGATCCGTTCGAAGGCGCTAAGATAAATTTCGCGGAGCGTCCGTTCGTCGACCTCCGATCTCGTGACCATTTTCTCGTTCTCCTGATTGTTGCAAGCGAAATGCTTGAGGGAAGCCCCCACGCCTTCGCTTTGGAGCCCGTTAATGAAGGCTGCGCCAAGCTCGCCTGTTAAGCAAGGGTCCTCCGAGTAATACTCGAAGTTTCTGCCGCCAAGCGGCGTCCGTTTCATGTTAATGCCCGGTCCGAGCAGCAGCTCCACGCCCATTTCCTTGGATTCCTGTCCAAGCGCTACCCCGACTTCATGCAGCAGCTCGGTGTTCCAGGAGGAGCCGATGGCCGAACCGGTAGGATAGCAGGTTGCCGGAACATTCTCGGACGTAATGCCCATTTCTTCATCGCTGTTCGTTTTCCGGATCCCGTTGGTTCCGTCATACATATGCACAGCTGGAATGTTCAATCGCTCGATGCCTTTGGTCATCCACATATTCAATCCCGCACAGAGGGATGCTTTTTCCGTGAGCGTCATTTCTTGAATTAATTCATGAATTGATCGGTTCATTTGGTATCCATCCTTTATATATGACTTGTTGAGCTTGCTTCCCGCTCTTTCTTGAGTTCTTGCGCATCATACAGCTTGAAGAACGGAAACCATACCGCGAATACAATCAATAAGACAACGGCCAGAAGAACAAGACCGCCGAGTCCGGACATCATGTAGGTAGACAGCCCGATCGGGTATACCACAATTGAAAGATTTGGCTTGGAATTCTCGCCAGCCCCATATCGAGCGCCAAATACACAATGATCGGCGTTATAAGACCATTAATCCACATCGGAACCATGAGCAGCGGGTTGAAAGCAACCGCTCCGTAGACGATCGGCTCGTTAATATTAAACAGGGAGGGGATAATCGTTGCTTTACCGACGGATTTCAGCTTTTGCGATCTGGCAAGCAGGAACCAGACGGCGAGCGGCAAAGTAGCTCCCATACCTCCGATGCCCAGCCATCCCGAGAAAAAGGTTTCAAAGGTATTGATATTGACCGGGTCCAGTCCTTTTGCCACTAAAGCGGCATTCTCCTCGATAGCCGGAATCCAAATGGTATACCATATCGGCATCAACACCCACGGGCTGACCCCGAAGGAGTACAGAACAACGCCGATAAAGTTAAACAATACGAACCCGATGAGACTTTGCCCCACAGCATTAAGAGGTTCAAATGCATTTACGATGAGCGCAAAAATATCAAAGTGCAGCTGGTAAACCAGAACCCATCCTGTAGTTAAAATGATCGCGATCGGAATGAGAAAATCGAACCATTCCTTAATGAACTCAGGAAGCGAGCTCTCTGTTTTAAAGAAGGAGAATTTACCGCAGACATTCATGATCACCGCTACGAATATCCCCACAAGCAGTGCTGTAATCATGCCCGTCGCGCCAAAGCGTTCAAGGATAAACTTGACGGTTCCATCCTCGTTCATGGTCGGGTTAAGCAGCATGATGAATAAAGATAAGCCTGTCATTCCTGCCAGCAGCTTGATTTTGTGGCGCTCCCTCTTTTCCATTACCATATAAGGCGTTAAGAAAGAAATGAATAAACCTAGCAGACCGAAGCTAAATGTCGTGATCGGTGATAGATCCGGCATCCCCGGGAAGAAATCCTTTAAAATCGAAATCAACGTAATGATTGAGCCGATAAATATCATCGGAATCGCGACCATAATGGCGTCTTGAATAGATGAAACCCAAACATTGTTCGTAAACGCCTCCAATCGAGGCGCAAACGATTCTGTCATCCATTTCATGAAACGCTTCATCTTGTTTTCCCTCCTGTCATTCTCGTGCGGCTGTATCATTAGTATAGGGCCTTCTTGGCAACGCTTTCTTGTTTTAAGTTGTCGTTAAGGGGGGCATTTTTTGCCTAGTTCGTCTCTTTCGTTCTAGCTTGCGTCTCACCCTCAAAAATAAACAGCAAAAAACACCCCTTTTAAAAAAGGGATGTTTGTTGATCCATGATTCGATTCATGCTAATACTGCCTGTCCAACGTTAGCAGCATGACGCCATGAGGCGGGAGTACAATTTCTTTCCGCCAGTTATCCTGCTGGAGAAGCTCTGTCCTTATGCCGGGCCCGCTTCGCTTGTGAAGATAGACAAGCTCTTCCTCCGTAAGGAACTCGGGAGCCCCCATGTGTATCCACTCGTCAAACACCGACCCATGCTGCCGGTCCAGCCGATAACTTGTACATTTGAACGTTCCGGTAAGCTTGCTCAGCGATAATTCGAATATGCGGCTTCCTTTTTCCTCGAAGACATCGTAACGGTTCGTGCTGGTCAATTCGGACCAGTCGCCGCTTGAAAACAGCGGATCCACGTGCACGTAGTGATAGAACAGGAACTGCATGCTGCCGTCCCGGGTTCGCGTTCCAACATAACCGTCCCCTTGTACCAGAAGCTCGTCACCCAGCTTTTGCAACAGCTCTAAGGCATAATAGCTCGGCTTTTTGAGGCCGTCCCGGTTGATCAAGCCAAAGCCTCCATAGAACGGTGAAGTCGGCACCGTGCTTTCTTCGAAGACGTCGGTAAAGGACCAGAAGGCCAAGGCTTTAACCACACCTAGCGTGTGCAGCGCATGATAAATAACAAACGGTGCCATAAACATCGTATCATGCAGCAAGTTGCGGTCGTACATGGAGAAATTCCATTCCGTAATATGAAGCTCCAAGTCGCCATAGGCGGAAGCTTTCATTTTCTCCCGTAAACGGTCAATGCTTTCCCTATAAAATGAAGCAGGCATAATCTTGGTCAGAAACTCTCTTTCATGCTTAAGCCGCGGGTATTCCGAATAAATGTGGAACGAAAAAAAGTCGAGAGGCACTTCATGCTCCCTGCAATAGTTCATAAACTCATCCGCCCAAGGATCATTCCAGAGCGAGCCATAGCCCATCGCTGGCCCCCCTGTTCTAAGCTGAGGCCAGACCGACTTGATCGCGCGAACCGTCGATGCATAAAAAGCAAAGTATTCCTCCTTGCTTCCGGCCCAGCACACCCCGGACAAATCCGGTTCATTCCATACCTCGAAATACCAGCTTTCCACTTCCTTCGCCCCATATCGATTCAGGCAATGGCGCACGAACGCCCGAACCAGCGCGTCCCACTTGGTTTGATCGGCAGGCGGTGAAATATTTCCTCTCCACCAAAATATCGTTTCCTTGGAACGGGCGAGCTGGCTCGGCATGAAGCTGAGCTCGACAAACGGCTTCACTCCCTGCTCCAGGAGAAAATCATACAGCTTGTCGACATATGACCAATTATATACAGGAGTTCCGTCTTCTTTCTCGCTGTACACCATCATCTCATCGTTAAATATGCCGTGGAAACGGATATACCGGAACGGAATATGCCCTTTCAGTTCACGCAGCTGCCGGCGCCAATCTTCCCGCAATCCTTCGATTGCCCTGCCTGCGGTCGTCGTTACATTCCAGTGCTGTTCATATCTTGCCGAAGGCCCATCGGCTTGGATCTCGATCAACTGCCGCTCCGCCGCAAGCGGAGGCGGTGGGTTTAGCGAATCGGGCTTCGTGTCTGCTCTAGCATCCAGATACCGATATAACGTACCCATGGCATTCCATGTATCCATCTCATAATAGTCGCCGCTTGAGGACTCGTCGTAAGTTAACGGCTTGCGGTCCGGCCGATGAGCTTCTTCGGCAAGCAAGGCATCGCGATAGGAGCTCGGGGTGCAGCCGTACTTTTCTTTGAAATATTTATTAAACAGCTTCACGTTGGCAAAGCCGCAATCGAGCGCGATTTCCGTTATGCTTTTCTCGCTTCCGGCAAGCTCGGCTTGCGCCTTCTCCAAGCGTACCAACGTCAAATACTTTTGGAAGGGGATGCCGATTTTATCCGTAAAGAAGTGCGAGAAATAATGCAGGCTTAAATGCTCCAGATCTGCCATGGTTTGCAGACTAATCTTCTCATTATAATGCTGGTCTACATACGTAAGGACCCTGTTCAGCCTCTTATAGTCGTACTCTCTGCTGCCCTCGTCGGCTGCGGGATTCGTTCCATCCGCAAAATACCGAAGCAGGCCGCCGCACAACGTTTGCAGGGTTCCCATCGCGTAGCTTTGATAACCCGGCGCCTTCTTGTTGATCTCCCATACCATCTGGGCGAGATTTTGCTTGATGCCCTGCAGCTGCCGGTGCTGCTCCGGATCGGCAGCAGAATTACAAGAAATAAATGCTTGATTATTCAACCATTCAGGACCGAACTGCAGCGTCAGCAGCACATTGTCTTGGCTTGTCCGCTCGATCTGATGCACCGACATGCTGTTCACGACAATGACATCATCTTCATGGAGCGTATATTGCTTCTGATCAAGGTACATGATGACGGAGCCTTGGAGAACATAGACGATTTCCACCTCCTTATGCCAGTGAAAATGAATATGCTTTACGCTGTTCACGAAGAGCTTGATAGGCAGATCTTCCTGATGCTCTATAAATTCATAAAGGTAGCGAATACGCTGCTCCTCCCTTCATATAGCCTATTATATGCACATTTTTTCGAGGATATCAAAGCCGCTAAGCCCTCGCAATGTCGAAAAGGACACCCTGGAACCGCCCGGGATGTCCTTTAACAATCACTTATGAACAACGAGTTATATGGGGTGTTAGTTGCCTCATAAATATATCCCGAACAGAGCCCAGCTCCTCCTATTTGCAGTGCGTTCATTTTCTAGATGATAGATCCTTCACGGCCCCTATTAAACCTGCTGGAAGCAACGTAGCGGCGAAGATTGCGGTGAATAGATTATGCGACGCTGTTTTATACGGCGTGAACCATTCCGTAAATAGCTTGGCTTGCGAAAGGTCTTCAAACCAGGACCCTTCCTTCACTTTAAACGGCGTCCACGAAGCATGATCGAACGCGATGAATAGCAGCTGCAGAACTACAAGTCCTGCAAGAATATACATCCATTCTTTTCTGCGATGAGGGCGGCTTGTATGTAATGTATCTTTCAAAATGCGTAATCTCCTTTATAAGTAAAAGTTGACCCCCGTTGCAGGAAAAGCTTGGTTCTGCAAAAGTGGCCGGGACAATGGGCAGGCGTGGCTCAGCTTCTTACATGTCCTTTCTCGAGAACAGGGTGACCGCCACATAATAGGAAGCAATGAATAGCAGTAAGATACCGGCTGCAGCCATAAATAATAGATTACTGCTCATCATGTGATTCTCATTCAGCAATGTCATCATGAACGCAGTGGGCTGTGCCATAATAATGAGCGCGATTAAAAATACAGCGTTAATAATGCCGGCTCCTTTTTTACTCAGTGCATAGAATAAAGGCATATATATGGAAGTTAATACTAGCAGTATCCCCATTGGAACCAGGATGTCCAAGACGGTATAATCCGGCTTGTTAAGCTGCGGGAATGCAAGCTTTACAAACCAATGGATACCAAAGGAACCAAGGACGCCAAACAGCATAAACAGGATCGCCGTGATGTATTTCGCCTGTACAATATGCTTGCGGCTGACCGGCAGCGTGACCAGAAAATGATGATTATTGTTCTTGATATCGATCATCGTCACAAGACTAACGGAGGCGAATGCAGTATAGATCCCGACAAAGTAAATGGAAAAGTCGCTCCTTGGTATAAAAGCGATACTGAACACCGCCAGATAAAATAAAGTCATCCACAAGGAGCTTTTTAAGGCGATAAAGTCCTTGCGCAGCAGATTAAGCATGAACCCGTCCTCCTTTGGCCGTGAAATACATGATGTCTTCCAGGGAAGGGGTTTCCAATACAGCGTGATTCCCGAACAATTGTGCAGCCTTGTGCCTGTTATCGACTAAGCCCTCAAAACCGACGGCTGTCTCACGAATCCCGATGAATTCTTTTCGGATATCCGAATCAAGCAGCTCCATATCCCCCTTTATGAGCGCGTATCGCTCAAGCACATCTTCCTTCGCTTCATTAAATACAATCTTCCCGCGATTGATGAAGGTAATATAGTCCGCGATCCGGTCCAGATCCGTCGTGATATGGGTCGAGAAAATGATGGAATTCCTCTCGTTCTGCATCATATCCGCAAGCAGATCAAGCATTTCCCTTCTAAACACCGGATCGAGACCGGAAGTCGGCTCATCCATAATAAGAAGCTCGGCCTCATGCGATAGAGCAACGGCAAGGGCAAGCTTGATCTTCATTCCTTTGGATAGATCTCCAATCTTCTTCTTGGGAGACAGCTCGAATTGGTCGAGATATCCCTTAAACTTGCTGTCATTCCACTTGTCGTAGAAGGGAGCGACCAGCTTTTTCGTATCATGAATCGTCAGATGCTCATAGTAGAAGCAGTCATCCGATACGATCCCGATCCGCTGCTTAATGGCGATTTCTTGTTTAGGCATTTCGCAGCCCAGTATTTTCACGCTTCCGGAATCCGGACGGACGATGCCCAGCATCATCTTGATCAAAGTGCTCTTGCCAACGCCGTTCGGGCCAATCAGGCCGGTAATATATCCTTGCCTCACATCCAAAGATACATCATCAACGGTGAATAGCGGGTATGCTTTGGTTAGATTTCGTATTTCTATGGCATTCATGGCGTCTGTTCCTCCTCAAACAATAATGTCAGATGTTCGATGACATCCTGCTGACTCAAACTTAATTCCTTGCTTTCCCGAATGATTTCCATCATTTTCTCTTCTAATCGTTTCATTCGCTGCTCCCGTATAAAATCTTTATTTGCTCCTGACACAAAGCATCCCTTGCCTACAACCGTGTCAATGAGCTGCTCCTTCTCGAGCTCTTCATAAGCGCGCTTAGTCGTAATTACGCTAACCTGCAGATCCTTGGCCAGCTGCCGTATCGAGGGAAGACTATCGCCGGCCTTCAAATCACCGTTCAGGATGCTCTGCCGGATCTGATTCATGATCTGTATGTAAATCGGGTCGCTCGATGCGTTAGACAAAATAATGTTGATGATCATTCACCTCACTGCCGTTAATTGAGTATATACCGTATATATATAATATATACACTTAGCATTCATGTGTCAAATTCTTCATTGGAAATCACCAATCGATTTCTTCACAGCTCATAAGATAATGCAGGCCAGCCGCTGTGCACGGATGGTTACTAGCAATCAGAATAAAAAAAGCCGCGATGAATCGCGACTTGATCTGTGTATATCGTTGCTTCCCTAGAATACGGGCTTGATGATCATAAGAAGAATGATCGCGATGGCCATAAGGTTCGCAATCGTATCGCGGGCTTGTTTTTTTCGGAACAGCTGCTTGTATTCCTGAGAAACTTCTCCCGAGGTTGACTGGCTCGCGATTTGATGAAGTCTCTTTAAGATCGGTTCAACGACCAGAATCGCGTAAAAGCCTGAGATTAGGAACAGCACAATCGACGCGATATACCACATTTGCCGAAACAAGTAGGGGCTCATCCAGCCCAAAATCAAGCCCGTGACGAGAAGGATGCCGAATGAAAGATTCGCATTTTTGTTTAACTTCTCCACGATGTGGTGAGCATACCGCAGCTGATCGGCCGTCTTCGCTCTTTTCAGAATCATATTGAATAAAAACACCGGTCCAACACCGAATATGGCCGAAGAAATATGAATGACTAACAGGGATAGATACAGGTAATCCATGGCGATTTCGTTTCCTCCTTGTTACTTGCCCCAAGTTACACTATAAATACCTCGATCGTATGCATCCTTCGTAACAGCGTCCAGCAATGCAGCTGCTAAATCCGCCCGGCTGATTTGATACGGGCCCGATTTGAAATCGTTCCCTCGTTCCTGGATTCTCCAACGACCCGTGGCGGGTTTGTCGTTTAGCTGAGTCGGCCGATAGATCGTCCAGTTCAACCCGCAACTTCGGATTACATTCTCAGCTTCGCGCAGTTCTGCCAAGTCGCGGCGAAAGATCCATCTTGCAACGAGAACGGTGGGCCATGGACGTTTAGCTTCAAGTAAATAGGAACTGACAAACACCAGTCGCCGGACTTTGGCTTCTTGCATGGCCTGAATGACATTTTGAATAACAGCGGCGACATTGGCCTTTCCACCGACGATGGCAATCACTCCTTCGCTTCCGTTGATCGCATGCTGGAGGTCTGACAGGTGGATTCCATCTCCGGTTACTATCTTGGTTATACCTTGAAAAGACTTTAATACGTTCGGCCGCCTTGTGAACGCGACCAGTTCATCACCTCTGGCGATGCCGTTCCTTAAAACCTCCAGTCCGGTTGGACTCGTTGAGCCGATTACGGTTATACGCATATACATCCCACATGTCATTCAGTATGTTGACGAATGGATTGAGCATGCTTGTCAAAGTTGTTCAACACGATCTTCAGCAGCCGCATGAATTCCCCATATTCCTCTGCGGACATCCCTTCGATGCCAATTTCCATCACCTCCGCTAATGCCTCCTCAATCTTCGGCACGACAGCCTTCCCCGCATCTGTAAGAAAAAGTTGATGGTTGCGTAAATCCGCAGGATCCATCTCTTTGCGAACATAGCCTTCGAGCTCCAGCTTACGGATCGCCTTTGCCGTCGTGGTCTTGTCTAGCAGCAGCTGCTCACTCAGCGTCTTCTGATTCACCCCTTCCTTCTTTGACAGCATGAACAAAAACATATGCTGACCAAAGCCCAGCTGAAGAGCAGCGAGCCGTGGAGCAAGCAATAATTGCAAATGGCGATTAATTGCTGTAACTTCTTTTCCGTATGCTCCATGTTGAAGAACTTCAGGTTTCATGTACTTCGACTCCATTAGTTTTATTTGCCAACTACATACATAATAAACGCATATAGTTGGCTTATGCAACTAATGTTTCAAATCCCAGTGAGCGGAGGTGCATAAAGTTTTTTTTAGTTGAGAACATGGGATAGTCTACTTGCACGCAGTACGTAAAAAAGTCGCCACTATTGGCGACTTCTGTTGTTCATAACTCAACATCAGAGCATAGAACTCCCTAACTTCAGGCTTTGATGAAGCCCACTTTAATTACATCTATTATAGATACCTTGGAATTCAAAATGAAAAGATGAGGGCAAGGATAAATGCACTGATGATAGCTATAACAAGAACCATAATTCGGATGCCGATCCGAACCAGCCAAGACTTCTGTGCAATCCGATCATTGATACGCTCCATATATAAAGCTCCACCCGCAATGAGAAAGACCAGCACGTTAAACATGTAGTCCCAAAATGATTTCGGCTTGGGGGTGTAGGCTTGAAGCCCAATGGTATTTCTCATGCCTTCATCTCCAGGAAAAACCGCCATGATTGCAGCCATAATGATGTGTAGTACCAAAAAACATATTATAATCGTCCCGACCATCTTCTGCCTCCTATATTATGTCACGAATCCATTTCGCAGTAGAAATTTCCTTTTTAATATAGAGGAAGAGCAGCTGCCAGGGCAAGCTGCTCTCATCGAAGTCGTCCTATTTAAGAGGATAGGGACTAGTAGATTCTCTTAGTGAGCACCCGGCTCATGTAAGGGCATTTCCCCGATCAATCCGTCGCTCTGGCGGATCCATGTCTCAAACTGCCGCTCGCCCGCTGTGATTCGAATAACTCGTGCACCCGTCGGGAATTTATCCTTCCTCACACCTTCCACATAACTGACATAACGAGTAGATCTGCCGTAACAAAGGCGGATGCCGTGCAGCACTCCGGAATAATCGTTCGAGTGGTCATGGCCGACAAATGTGCCCATAACATCTCCCATTTCTACCATGGCGGCGAACATGCCGGAATTGACTTTGGGCGAGCTGATCCATTCACTGCAATGGCCTTCGCACACTGACGTCTCCCACACCTTTTTGTATTCCGGCAGCGGAATATGGAAAAATGCCAGTGCAGGTAAAGGCGTCCCGCCGTTCCGTTCGGCCAATCGCCGGGATTCGGAGACGTACCAATCGATTTGATCACGGCGAATCCAGTCATACCCACCCACCGCTTCAATCGGTGAGTAATCGCCGCTGTCGAGGAAGAACAACGCAGCAGCCGGCTTCCCCGTTGGATCGTCAACCGTCAGCACATAGTTACCCGCTCCGCTTACTCCCGGAGGATCCGGTTTGGCGACGCAATATGCATGATGGAGCTGCTCCTCATGCATCCTCTTTCGGGGAACATTCCCCTCCGAGTCATGATTGCCAAACACCGCCGCCCACGGCACACGGTTGTCTTCAGCGACAGCAACCGCGCTGCGGAATGATTGCAGCGGATCCTTGCTCCTTGCGCTTGCAATCAAATCTCCCGCGAATACAACAAGATCAGGCTGCTCAAGCGCAATGATCCTGTCCATCGTTGCCTTCGTCATCGAGTCGAGCATCGGCGTCTCCGGATCCACATCCTCCTCATCAATAAACTCCACATCGGAAAACTGCACGATGACAAACGATCCGTCCTCACGAAATGTTAGCTTCTTCTCCAAGGAATCCCCTCCCTTTTCTCATACCGTCCTGCCGGTACCATAAACCAATCAAAATGAATACAGCTGCGCACGCTAGATACATGGATGTCATGCCATATTGCAAGCCGACCACCCAATAAATCAACGTCGGGCCGATCGCCGCCCCTAAATCGGTTGACACGGAATATGCGGTCATGACGGTAATCACGGATGTATTCTTCGCTGCGTCGGAGGCCATCGCGTCCATAATGGTGCCAAGTGCGGTGCTGGTAATCATGACGAAAATTACAATTCCGACCCAAATGCCGATTGGCAGCTGCCAAGGCAGCAAAGCATATCCGGCCGCTGCGCCCGCCAGCGATACCATAAACAGAGGAAGCCTTCCTCTCGGCCCATCGGTATGACGTCCGAACCATCTGGCCAGGAACGGCTCCCATGCACAGCGCAGCGCCGTCAATACACCGCCTAACGCAGTGCTGCCGATTATCAAACCGAACCAAGGGATCCCGCCGGGATGGCTTGTATCGATGAGATACGTGAGCGTCGCGCCGAACACAGCGTGCAGTAACGATATCATTAATCCGCTTATCACGATTTTTTTCACCTGCAGCGACCAGACCGTGTTCCTCACTCCGCGTGGAGGATCCAGTTGATGCATTCCCGAAGCTTTTCCCTTGCTTATGGATACGGCGATGAGCGGAAGCCCGATCAAAGCCATGATCCCGAATAGTATGGAGACGGCTGACAGGCCGATCATGGGCACGAGCAATCCTCCGAACAGTACGCCGACCAAGCTGCCAAGACGCCACAATCCGTTATACGTTCCCATGAAGCGTCCCCGGTTCGTATCATCGGAATAGCGGATGACGGTCAAATATCCACCCATTCGCAGCAAGGACCATGCAATCCCCCAAATGGCACGGAGGGCTACCCAGAGAACGAACCCTTTGAATATGCCGTATCCCACCGTGGTAAGCGCCGCCAGCCCGACCGACATAAACAGACCGGTTCGAAGCGACATGCGGTGATACAGCCACCCGATTAGTGGATTAAGAGGGAGCCTGACAAGACGATTGACGGACAGCAGTACGCCGACCTGCCATAGCGCGTCTAGTCCCGCTTCCTTCCAATATACCGGCAATACGATGTACAGCATCGAATCACCGAAGAGGGTCAGTGCAGTAACGATACCTACAATTACAATCTGTCGCCGTTCTTTGGCGCTGTCTCCGCCCGTCATAGATCGACGATCAAGCCATCGTAGGCAACCTTGATGCCGGCAGGCTCGAAGGCACGCTCAAAATCATCATGCAAAAAGCCGGAGTTATGCGTAAAATGAGTCACGTAAACCTGGCCATCCATGCCAAGGTTGCCTTCCTCCCGCCACACGCGCTGGACCTCCAGCACGGTTTCAATGCCCATATGATTTGGATTTCGGTCATTGTTTGTATAGCTATGCGTACAATCAAGAATCGCCATATCGATCGCTTTGCCTTTCAGCCATTCCCATGTATCGTCATGCAGCCAGCCCGTATCATTGCCGTAAAACAGCGTCTTGCCCCCTTTTTCAATATAAAACAACAAACATGTTTCCATACGGTCATGATTCGCGAGCAAAGGAGTAACTTGCGTATCGCCCAAGAAAATCGTCTCGAAGGGACGCAATAAGTGGAAGGCGAACCGGTCTCCAGCATCCGGGCCAATCGCTGGTATGCTTTGGCTAATCGCCGCATCGTTGCCATAAATATGTAAGGGGTGATCGATACCGTGTGCAAACCCGTCAACGCGGTTGTACAGATCCGATGGCTGGAAATGATCGTAATGCGTATGCGTGAATAACAGATGCTCAACCGCACCCAAATCGATCCCGTCACGGAGCGCCTGCATATGGGAGTCTGCGGAGTAGTCGACCTTGATTATGCCATCAATCAATACAGAGCTTCTCGTTCGGATGTTTTTTCCTCCAAGCGATCTCGCCTTGCAACAGACGTCACAGCGGCAGTACGGATTGGGGAATCCTTCCGCAGCAGCCGTTCCGAGAAAATGGATTTTCATTTTGAGGCTCTCCTCCCTTAGTGAAGCGATCGTTTATCTCATTCCTTTGATTAATACAAATAATACCACATAAACGCAATCAATCACACACAAAAAAACGATTCCGGGTTTGCATAAAACCAAGAATCGTTCACCGCTCCTGCCTATTTATATACGATCTCAATGCCGCTCTTGCTGAATTGATCAACAATATTTCTGTCGATTTTCGAATCCGTTACAAACCGCTCGACTTCGCTTGCCCCGCATACTTTGATAAACGAGTTTTGTCCGAACTTGCTGCTGTCTGCGAGGGCGATGGTACGCTTGGCGTTAGCGTGCATGATTTTTTTCACCTGAACCTCGCCGATGGCGTTATCCGTAATCCCTGCTTCTAACGTAACCCCGCTCATGCTCATAAAAAATAGATCCGCGTGAAAGCGAGCTGTAAATTCCTCCGTTAGGTCGCCGATGATGCTCAGCTCTTCATGACGAATGACGCCACCGGTCATGATGACCGTATACCCCGGCATCGACACGAGTTCATTCACGATCGGAAGCGAGTTCGTAATAATCGTTAATCGGTCGAATTTCGTCTTGAGCGCCTTCGCTATTTCAGTGTTTGTCGTACTCGGGTCCAGCGCGACGGACATCCCTTCAGTCACATAACGAACCGCGATTTGAGCCAGCTCCTTCTTCTCTTCCATAAAGATCGATTCACGGATCGGAAGCGGAATTTCGTGGCTGTAATCCGGATCTCTAGGAATCGCCCCCCCGTGCACCCGCCGCAGATGGCCTTCGTTTTCCAAGTATTCAAGGTCCCGTCTAATCGTCTCGAACGAAACCCCGAAATGCTCCATGAGCTCCGAAGCCCGGATCGATTTGTCTTGATTCAATTTCTGAATAATGATTTGATGCCGCTGTTCAGCAAACAACTGCTCCACTCCTTACTTGCCTGAACTTCTTCTTATCTAAAAAGTTTACCATAAAAGCGCCACCTCCACCCGCAGCACTGTTTTTCGTCCCTATGCTAGCAAGAGAGATCTATGCTTGCTTGGCTTTAAACACATTGATCATGAGAAACAAACACGCTAGATGTAATAGCAAGCCCAGCAAGAAGAACACAAATGCAGGGAATGGTTCATCATGCATGATCAGATCGAGGACCTTTGCCGGCCAATAACTAGGCAGCAAAGCCCCAAGCACCTGCCAAGCTCCCGGAACAAAATGAACCACCACAGGGCCTATGATGAACAACCCTCCGATTTTGGATAAGGCCAGTCCCTCCACTTTATTTGATGAGAATGCGGCGAGAAAGAGCGTAAACAACGGCGATTCCAATGCCAGCAGCAGCAAAGCATACAGCGTTTCCCATCGAACGACCGACATCGTAGACCATTGCAAATAGATTGCGGATAAAACGATGCACAGCAGGGTTGGAAGCGCCACTCTATACAGCAAATAACCTTTACGCATCAGCGGCGTAACCGCGTAATAGGCTATCATATTCTCATCCCGTTCGTCGAGGATAAGCAGCCCCGTAAGCATCCCTGTTAACATCGGGATCGTCACAACTAACAATGAGGCAGCAAAGCCGCGATATTGCTCAAGATTAAACGAATAATGCATGTCAAGCCAATGAACGGCTATAGGAAAACCGAACCTGGACAGGAAGATAAGCACCAGCGGACCGATCATAGCCGCCATGAGCACGGGGTCTTTCAATGCGTGCCGAAAATCCTTCATCATCAGGGCTTTATATTTTTCCATTGCCATCCCCTCCTTCTCCGATCCTCATCAGCACATGGCGTGAATAAGAGCGGTGTGCCCAGATATATGCTGCGGAATTCCAGATCAATAGGATGAATGCGGAGTAAAGAAGGTGATTTACGGACAGGCCGCCAGAAGGAGAACCGAGTAATCGAAGTGTCCCTTCGGTCGGAAGCAGGAGAAACAGATCCGTATGCCATAAATGAAAGTAGCCCAGCAATGGAAGGACAAATGGCAAAGCGTAGACTTGCACCATCAGAATAAAACCATTGATGGTACGGTGTCGTGCCGCCACGCCTATCGATAGCAAGGTCATAAAGGTTGACGTCAGGACGATGCCTGCAGAAAAAGCAAGCGGTGACTGCGGAAGGCTGCCGCTTGCCGCATGAATGGCCCATCCTGCCGCAAGGGACAAGACGGACAGCGATCCGGCTTTCGCCAGCAAATAATCCCGAATATGAGCCGGCGTGACGAACAGCGGATCGTGGACGCCTTGGTCCCTCTCCAACAAAACCATCCCGCCTGCCATGATAAGTCCTAAAGCTGCAGGGTCACTGAAGGTCAGCGCTATGGCTGTCGTCTCCTTATAGATTTCTGGAATGAACCTAAGCAAGATCCAATAACAAAAACAAACGAATACATAAACGAAATAGAATCCATGACGCCATTGAAAACGCAGGTCGAATATCAACAGGGATAAGCCTTTCATATCAGCTGCCTCCCCGTCACCTCGATAAAAATTTGTTCAAGGGATGCCTCCTGCGAATGAATCGTTTCGAGCATATCATTCTTTATAATCTTAAGAAATTGATCATTCCCGCCAATACCGTCAAGAGGAAATAAGGCTTCCTTCAGCTGGCCGTTCTTGCGAAATTCTACGCGAAGCTCCTTCCTTCCCTTCCGCAGCTTCAATTCTCTTGGCGAATCGATCAGTTTGATTTCACCGTCAACAATAAATGCTACTCGATCACAAAGCTCCTCTGCCGCTTGCATATTATGCGTTGTGATGAGGACGGTCTTCCCCTCCGCCTTTTTCGCCAGAATCAATTCCTTCATCCGTTTCGCGTTCACCGGGTCCAAGCCGGAGGTGGGCTCATCCAGAAAGAGGATATCCGGATCGTGCAGCAGCGCCCGGCAGAAGTTAAGCCTCATCTTCATCCCTTTGGACAGCTGGGACACCTTCATGTTTGCAGCATCTGCAAGATTGACTTGTTCCAGCAGATGCATAGGATCCTCGGTTTTTCCCTTGTAGAGGGAACGAAAGAGCTTTAAATTCTCAAGAACCGTAAATTTGCTGTAGAAGTTCGGGAATTCAAAGGCAACCCCGATTCGTTCGTAATAGTCGGGACCGATATCCCTGATTTCGCTGCCCATTACTTTTACGCTTCCCTGATAGCCCTTCAGCACGCCGATCAGCAGCTTTTGCGTCGTGCTTTTACCCGCGCCGGAAGGACCGAGGAATCCGAAGATTTCCCCGGTTGGAATCACAAAATCCAGTCCGCGCAGGGTCTGCTCGCTCCGGTTCGGATAGGTAAAATGAAGCCCTCTAACTTCGATCATACCGGCTCGTCTCCTTTAAAAGGCCTTGATGCCGCAAGCATACCAGCCGATAACAATTCGACCAGCAGCTCGATCGTTGCCGTATATTGGGCTTCTCCGATGTCATTCTTGTGCAGCGTCAGCAAGGCCAAGGATCGAATCATCCCCACAATCGATTCAGAAGGCGTACCGGATAAAATGCCCGCTCTTTGCCAAGACGTAATGATCGGCAAGAGCGCTTCTTGATCCTCGCTAAAATTGCGTTCCAGCTGCACCTTGGGTAACTTCCTGAACAACATTTCCATCTCGCCCCGATCCATCATCTTCCGGAGGAGCGGGCTTTCATCCATCATTCTTAATGAATAGGAAAGAAACCGCTTGATGCCTTCCTTGCTGCAAACCTCATCAGGGGGGAATAAATCCAGCACAGTATTGCGGATACGCTGTTCCTCTTCCAGCAGAAGTTCATAATATAACTCCTCTTTCGAAGCGAAAAACATGTAAAACGAGCCTTGGGCAATGCCGGCAGCCTTCGTCAAATCCTCCACGCTCGTTTTGCGAAGACCTGCTGTTTCAAATTGGTGCCGCCCCTCCGAAAGCAATTTCTGACGGATCCATTCGCGTTCCTGCTCGGAAAACTTTTTTGGCATGTCGCTGTTCACATCCTTCATGAATTTATTTATGATTTTATGAATGTTTTTATTTTATATTCACAAATTACAGCTGCAAGCTCCGAATGTCAATAGTGCGCTTTAGGACTGCGTTTGCCATCATGTTGCAATTATTGGGGTTTAGGGCCGCTCGGCGAACAAGCCGCCGAATGTAGGGCAGCCTGTTTTCAGCGTATAGAAGAACTCCAACAGATTTTATCCCAAAAGATGTAAGTGCGTTATATTTGCGAAATCGATTAATACAAATCGCCCATCAACGTATTTTATATGAGTGATAGAACACTCAGGGACCAGTCGACTCTGCGTTTGAACAAAGTCCGGGTGATAGGCATTCAACTCATCTTGGGAAAATTCGTTTACCATAAAGTCTGTGATTAACCCGCCATGCGTCACGATAACGATCCGCTCGATTGTGTGCTGAGCCGAAAGCTCCACTATGCAGGAAGACAAGCGCTCGCCTGCCCTTCTTGCAGAGTCGCCGACTGGGGGGACAAAATCTCTTTCCAAGGTGCAGTGATTCCACATCTCGATAAACTCCTGAAATGTTTGTCCAGGGAGGTCTCCCCAGTTTGCTCGTTCCCGTAACCGGGTATCTTCCAATATGGTTTGATTCACGGCTTCTGCAATGAACCCAGCGGTCTGCTTGGCTCGCTGAAGAGGACTGCAGCAGATTCTGCTTATGGGCATTTTACGAAAATATGCTGCTGTCATCCGAGCCTGCTGTATCCCTAATGGAGAAATGGAAACATCTCCAGTTCCTTTCTGCTTTTCAGCATGTCTAACCAGGTAAAAGTCCGTGCTCATTCCAGCACTCCTTCCTGAATATTAAATTTAACGATCGTTTAATTTAATATATGTCTAATTAGATGATATCATGGGTTTGCACCATTGGGAAGTCAGCGCTTAGGAAAAATAAAATTGCCAATCTACTCGTAACGATGATCGTCATTTTTGCGATTCGTGAACGCAGCAACGCTAGCCTCTAATATAGATCGAAAAAAAAGAGCAGCTGCCGCTGGCAACGCTCTTTTATTCGATCAGTCCACCATGTACCGATATATGATCAGCGAAACCCAAAGGAATGCCGCGATCCATAGGAGAATAATAAAACTTCCTGCAAGCCAATTCTTCGGTTTACCGTTTTTTATACGTTGCTCGGCTTTCTCTTCGTTCTCTTGGACGACATCAGGAGGTATCATTTTCAGTGCGATGGCTACTCCAAGTGGAACTAAGATCACATCGTCCAGATAGCCTAGAATAGGAATAAAATCTGGAATCAGATCAACGGGGCTAAACGCATAGGCTACAACACAAATGGCAAATACTTTGGCGTACCACGGGGTCCGAGGATCCTTGTAAGCATAATAGAGCACGAATATCTTTCCTTTTAGCTTTCTAGCCCATTTCTTGATTCGGTCAATCATCCCGCTCTCCTTGCGTGCATGTTTTCATTCCAACAAAACCATTCTACAGACCTAGTTCATGATCCTTCCTGCGCCGGGTTAAGGTCACTGTTCCATATTGTATTGTATCAATAATGAAGTAATTGAGACATTGTTTATTTCCCGGAAAGGAAGTGTCTTATCATGCATGCAGACAAGATGGATATTAGCCCGAAGACAGGAACAGCGAGTAATGTTCCCAAAGTTTCGGTCGCCATTGTGGGCGCAGGTTTAAGCGGCTTATGCTTAGCTCAAGCACTGCTTCGGGCCGGGATGGAAGTGCAAGTGTATGAACGCGATCAAGCTGTGGACGCCCGTCGCCAAGGGTATCGAATTACGGTAGATGAACACGGGATTGCCGCCATAAAGCGATGTCTTCCTCCTCGTTTATTCGAGCTGTTTCTGGCCACTACTTCGCCTACTGACCTTGATAGTTATTTTAGATTAACCAATGGGAAACTACGCGAAATATTCAAACTCACGTTTAAAGGAGACCCAACGGGCACCGACTTACGGATCCCTCGCCAAGCGGATCGCCAAACATTGCGCACGATCATGCTGGAAGGACTTCAAGAACGGGTGCATTTTGGGAAACGAGTGGTCCATTCCGAATCTAACCCGGATGGGGCCGTCCTTCACTTCAACGACGGAACTTCCGCACATGCAGCATTCATCGTTTGTGCAGATGGAGTACATTCATCCCTACGCAAACAATACCTTCCGGATTGTGAACCGGAAGATGTGAACCATTGGGCGATTTATGGCCGTACTAGATTGGTTCATGAAAAAGATAGACCATTGATGCCCGAAGGTCTCAAAACAAGCGGTATCCACGCCATCGGTCGTTCAGGCGACGGCATCTTTTTTACGACGATGGCCTTTCGCGAAGCTCCCCAAGCTGCGTTCTCCCGAATGGGAATCGTCCAGCCGCCTCCTATGGTTGATGATTATATCATGTGGGCTGTTCTCATGCCCAAAGAAAGGTTCTCGGAATATCAAACTACCTCTGACCCCGACCTGCTGTTTCGGGTGGCCCAAAACGTTTCGCGAGACTTCCACCCGGCGATCCGGCGTCTAATCGAGCATGCTGACGTAGATTATACGATGGGAGTTAAATTCAAAGCTGGAAGGAAACCCTCCCGTTGGCCCAACTCACGCGTTATTTTTATGGGTGATGCAGTCCATGTCATGCCTCCTACTGGATCGCACGGGGGCAACACGGCCCTGCGAGATGCAGGTCTCCTCGCCGACAAGCTTGAGGCTGCGATGAAACAGGAAGCGGATTTTGAAACAGCGATCTACAATTATTATCACGAAATGAGTAAATATGCATTCCACGAGGTTGAAGCATCGAAGTCCATGATGAAACGATTTACGATGAAAAATCCGGTCATGCGATGGACGATGTTAAGTGCGATACCTTGGATTCGATCCCTGACGAACCAGCCACTTACGATTGATTAACCAATCCATGTCGATAGACGATTAAGCAACGATTAATAATGAAAATGCCGATCTTAAAGACCGGCATTTTGTCATTTCTATGTGAATCATTTGGCGGTATAACGCTGTCGAAACTCTTCAAGACGAATAATCGATCCCTCGATTCGGGATTGCTCGGCTGCAAAGGCCATCAGATGGCTCTGCACAGAGCGGTCCGCCGAGGTAAGCCCTTGCGTTTGACCACCGTCGCGGACCAGCTTCAGAAAATCCTTGATCAAGCGCATGTCCCCGCCCCCGTGGCCGACATGACCGCCCATATCGTCAAAGGAAATCCTTTCGACCTTTCCGCTGCCAAAATGAATGATCTCGATTTCGTTTTTTTCCATGGCCCCCCGGATCTCACCGCGCGTTCCCATCAGCTTGATCGTCCG
The DNA here is from genome assembly GCF_017873605.1 of Paenibacillus lactis. Lineage (GTDB taxonomy): Bacteria > Bacillota > Bacilli > Paenibacillales > Paenibacillaceae > Paenibacillus_AQ > Paenibacillus_AQ lactis. The sequence continues at coordinate 58,087 of NZ_JAGGKI010000007.1, read as the reverse complement.
GCTCACGTCCCTTGTAAAGGCACTCATCGTAAATGCTGCCGTGACGCTGTTCGAAAACTCTAAATTCACCACCTGGTGATCAACCACGTCGTTATCGCAATGATAAACGCATCGGCCATACGGTCCTTCCTGCAGCGCCTTATACCGCGCACTGTAGCTCATGTCGTCGCTGATGGCAGATGTCGGCCAGTTCGTATCCGCCGTTAAATAAAGATTTGGCGCATAGTAGAGACATTCATCCGCCGCCGGGCATCCGTCCAGACAGCGCAGCGGCGCTCCTTCCGGCGCTTCGGCAGCCGTAAAATGAGTGAGTGAACCGAAGGAGGATACCCGAACGCAGTCCGCATCCGCCAGCCAGAGCAAGATGTCCAGATCGTGGCAGGACTTTGCCAGAATCATAGGGCTGGATTCATCCTTGCGGCGCCAATTCCCTCTTACAAAGCTGTGTGCCTGATGCCAGTATCCCACATTTTCATTATGCTGGATGGACATCAGGCGGCCGATCACGCCCTCTTCCAGCAGCTCCTTCAGCGTCCGAAAGAACGGCGAATACCGCAGCACGTGGCAGATCGAAAACACCTTTCCGGCCTTTGAAGCCATTTCCCCCATCCGTATGCATTCTTCCGGATCCGGCGACATCGGCTTCTCCAGCAGCACATGATATCCCGCCTGCAGCGCGCGCATCGTCGGCTCGAAATGCTGCTTATCCTGGGTGCAGATCAGGACGGCGTCAGCCATCTTGGGCGCGGCAAAAAATGCGTCCCAATCCTCGAAGCAATTGGCATCGTCGATCCAATGCCTATGCTTAAAGCTCTCTCTTCGCTCCCGAACCGGCTCCGCCACGGCGGTGACTTCGAGCTCCATGGGATGCTGCAGCGCATACTCCAAATAATTGATTCCGCGAAGCCCGGCTCCGATTAATGCAACCGACACTTTTTTCATATAATAGCTCTCCCCTTCCTGCTTGCTCCGCTGCTTTATTCCTTCACGCTGCCGACGGTTATTCCTTTAACAAAATATTTCTGCAGGAACGGATAGACGAGCATAATCGGAAGCGCACCCATAAAGATTTGGGCCGTTCGGAGCGTTTTCTCGCTTAAATTCTCCATCGCCTTAAGCTGTTCGATCGAGATGGACGTCATTTGCGAGTTTATGGACATAATCAATGTCGACAGGTACGTCTGGAGCGGGTATTTCTCCGGCGAGTTGAGATACAGGATGCCGTCGAACCACGAATTCCAGTGACCCACAATGGTGAACAAGCCGATGGTCGCAATGGACGGAAGGGATACAGGCAGATAAATGCTCCATAACACCCGCCAGTGTCCTGCCCCGTCAATCGTAGCCGCTTCATCCAGTTCTTTGGGAATCGTCCGGAAGAAGTTCAGCATCAGCACCATATTCCATACGTTAAGCGCGCCTGGGAGAATCAAAGCCCAGATCGAATCAATCAGTCCCGTATTTTTAACCGTGATATAAGTCGGAATTAATCCGCCTCCAAAAAACATCGTAATGGCAAAGAACCACACATAAAGCGTCCTGTGCTTGAATTGCTCCTTCGATTTCGATAGCGGGTATGCCGTAATGAATATCAAGAACATATTGACAGCCGTTCCCAGAACGACCCGCTCCAGTGAAACGCCGAACGAGAGGAAGAATTCCACTTTCTCTCCAAGGTACCGATAAGCATCTACATTAAAACCAACCGGCCACAGCTTCACTTCACCAGCCATGGCGGCGGTATTCGAGCTTAAGGAAATCGAAAGCAAGTGAATGAATGGAATAATGCCAAGTACAGTGATCGTCGTAAGCAGCAGCGTATTCAACAAGACAAACAGTCTTCTGCTCATCGTTGGTCTGTGCATTTCTCTCCCCCCAGCCTAAAAGATCCGGTAATTGTTATATTTGTAAGCCGCATAATAGGTCACGGACACCAGGACAAGCGAAATGACCGATTTAAACAGCCCGACGGCGGCCGCCGGTCCGAATTGCTGGCTGAACATGCCGAGCCTGTAGACGAACGTATCGATAATATCCGAGCCTTCATAAACCGTCGGATTATACATAATCAGGATCTGCTCGAAGCCCGCATTCAGGATTCCCCCCAGGCTTAGCACGGCAAGAAGAATCACGATCGGAGCCATGCCCGGCAGCGTGATATGGAGCATTTGCTTCCATTTTCCGGCACCATCGACCTCAGCAGCCTCATAAAGATTGGCATTGATCCCCGCGATGGCTGCGAGCATCACGATCATGTTATAGCCCATGCCCTTCCAGACGTCCGAGCCGATGATGATCCCACGGAACCAGTCATTATCCAGCATGAACATGATCGGCTCCAGATGAAAGGCGGTCAGTAACCCGTTTACCGGACCGCTAAGCGAGAATAATTCGATGATGACGCCGCCGAGAACCGTCCAGGATAGGAAGAATGGCAGGAAAATGGCGGATTGCACAAACCGGGAAAACCACTTTCGGGTGACCTCGTTAAGCAGCAGGGCGAGTATTAACGGCACAAGCAGATGCAGGACCATCTTAAATACGGAAATGACGAGCGTATTCCACATGACCTGCTTAAAATCCGGCAGCCCGAACACGTACTGAAAATTTTCAAATCCAACGAATTCGGAGTGAAAGAAGCCGGACAGCGGCTCAAATTGTTGAAACGCCATCACCAGGCCTACCATCGGCCCATAGGCGTATATCAGTGTCACGATAACACCGGGCAGCAACATCAAATGAAGCAAGTATTCTTTTTTCAGCGTTCTCACAGCTGGACCTCCCGGACATTTCAGGATATGGCAACGTAAGCTCTATGAATTTGTAAAACGGGGGGGAGGCGCCGGTAACCGGTAACGCCTCCTCCCCGCTTTGGAACGACTATTTTACGGCTTGCTGGCTGTACCAATCATTGACTTCTTGCGTAATTTCGTCGCCGCCAAGCGACTTCCAGCTGGCAACAAACTTATCGAATTCATCCACGGAAGACCCCATAATAATTTTGGTGAAGGTCTCCTGCATAAGCTTATCCAGCTGGGCCCCCTTCTCCACCTGCGTGGCCGTTGGAAGACCGTAGAACTCGTGGTTGACAAACGCCTGTTTTTCTTTGATCTGGCGGGTCAAGCCCCAGCCGCCGTCCTTCGCTGCACGGCTGAAATATTGTCCCCAGTTCACGCCTTTACTCGCGTTCGATGTATCACCAGCCAAGTAATCCTTGGTGGCCTTGAAGACGTCGGCGACGTTCTTGTAATTTTCATCATCCAGCGTAATTTCCGTCTGATTCGCTTCAAGCGCTTTATTCACTTCGGTGTAAATGGTTTCGATCTGGGCAGGGTTATAGATCCGCGGACTGAACCAGTTGTATACATATCCCTTCTCTGCCTGGTTCTGATTCAAATACTCCTTATTCCCCATCTCAATATAGAAATTGATCATTTTGATAGCGGCTTCAGGGTTCTTCATTTTCTTGTTCACCGCATATACCTTGTCACCCCGGATTTTAGGCACCAGCGATTTGCCCGGACCGTCTAAACCAGGAATTTGAATGGCAATCCAATTCGCGTTCGGATCTTTATCCACATTCAGGTTCAGCGGCCAGTTCGGATACCACCATTCCCCGTAGGAAATGCCGACTTTGCCTGCGGTAATGTCCTCGACCGCTTTGTTCTCGTCCTTGAGCGCAAACTCTTTATCCAGGATGCCTTCTTTGTACCAGGATTGAAGCTTGCCAAGCGCTGTTTTTACCTCCGGCTGGATCAGACCCGGAATCAGCTTTCCGCTGCCGTCTTGAATCCATGCCGTTTGACCATCGCCCATGGACGGATACGCGCCAAAGCCGTTGAAGAATCCTCTTGCGTCAAAGCCCCAGAAGAACAAATTCTTTTGCAGCACGAGTCCGTAGGTGTCGTTCTTGCCGTTTTGGTCCGGATCCTGCTGGACAAATGCTTTGGCGACCATCTCCAGCTCGTCCATGGTTTTAGGAGGTTCAAGCTTCAGGTTGTCGAGCCAGTCCTTGCGAATCCAGAGCAGCTGCGTCGATAAGAAAGGGTCCTCAAAAGCCGGGATTCCTAACTGTTTGCCGTCCTGGGAATACGTCTTCATGGCGAAACCGCCGTCAGACTCCATATACTTCTTTAATGTCGGCGATGCGTAATCGTTGTAGGCCTCGGTCAGATCGGCAAGCATCCCCTGCTTCTTCAGCTTTTCGAAATTTTTACCGTCCAGCTCCAAAATATCCGGCAGGTCGCCAGAAGCCAAGGCAAGCGAGAACTTTTGACTAAATTGGCTGGATGGGACCGTCCATTTGTATTTCACTTCAATGTTCAGCATTTCTTTCAAATCTTTAAGATAAGCATTCTGCTCCGGCGTAATGCCCTTCGGCGTCCGGGGATCTTCGGGCGGATTGAAGCCCATTACCTCCGTTACGGTTACCGTCTCGGGATATTTCCCCAACGGATCAGGCGGAGCCGCCGCCGTGCCGCCCTCTTCTTTGGTCTCGGTTTGCGGCTGGGAACTTGCTGGCTCTTTACCTTGACCTGAACATGCAGATATGACAAATAACGACAATGTGGCAAGCAAAATCATTTTCCATAGCTTGATTCTTTTCATGTCGATGGCTTTCCCCCTTCGAATCGTTTGTAGACTGCTTTGGTCTTTACTTCTTGGGTCCAATTATATATGCCGGAAGAAAGCGCTATCAATTTTAAGATTTTTACATAGCTTTCAATTTATTTACTTGTTTTCAAGGCTGCGCGATAACCCGGCTCCGTCAACTGCGGTATTCCTGAGGAGACATGCCCATCTTCCGCTTAAAAAACGTCGTGAAATACGAATGCGAATCGAAACCGACCCGGGCAGCGATCTCCTGCAGCTTTAAGTCCGTGTTCCGCATGTAGTCGATTGCTGCTTCAAGGCGCTTGGCCTGAATATATTCCAGCAAATTCTGCCCCGTCATCTGCTTGTAGTAGCGGGACAGGTAGGATGGATTAAAATGCACCTCCTGCGCGATCGCGGTCAAGGAGACATCCCCGGCCAGATGATCCTGTATGTATTTCTGAATCTGGGCAATGACCAATGATTTCGTATCACCCTCGCGATGGCGCGCTTGTTCGCCCGTGTTCCCAATCGGTTCTCCGACTTTCGAAATGTCAGTGATCACCATGCTTTGACCCAACGCTTGCTTTTGCTTCAAGATCATCCGCAGTGTTGCGTATTGCTCCCGGATCGTCCCCCACGCTTCCTTCAGGTTCCCTGAAATTCCGAAGGATACCTGTACCCCGAGCAATTCGTCGCATTCATTTTGTATAGACTCCAGGATCCCTTTCATATAGCCCGTGACTCCGCTCCACGAAATCGTCCCCTCGCTCTCCCCTTCTTGGAAGCGGCCCAATAATTCTGCATCCGGTTGAAGAAGCCAAATGAGTGTTCGTTCATAAACCGCTTGCTCGCAGCTAAACGAGGACGGTAAATCATTCATAAATATCCCCTGTATGGATGAGATCATCTCCCTGGATGCCGAATGCGCCGATTCGTCTATGCACCCCATCACAAATAACGAAGGCAGGTCTGGACAAATGCGAAAGTCCAATCCTTCATAACGCGTATCGGTCAATAGTGCACGGATCGGCTCCCCGTCTAGGATTCGCTCCATCCGTTCGTTTTTCAGCAGGGGCCTGGCGATTTTTGCATGCTGCTTCAACTTGTCTTCCTGTACTCTGCGGCGATTCTCCTCATCAAGCCTCTGGCAAGCCTGTTGGACAGCAGTAAAGATCGGATCGATGCCTTCGGTTTTCAGGATGTAATTGTCCACATTTTTGCGCAGCGCTTCGTGCACGTATTCAAATTCGCTGTATCCCGTCAAAAAGATGATTCGGCACATCGGCCAATAATACATCAGCTCGTCCACCAGCTGAAGCCCGCTTTTTTGCGGCATCCGAATATCGCTGACAAGGATATCCAGCTTCATCTTTTTGGCAATCGCAAGCGCCTCCTTGGCCGAATACGCTTTAAGGACATCCAGCTCAAATTCCGGGTTTTCCTCAAATAACTGAACCAGACCGTTCGTGATCACCGGTTCATCATCTACGATCAACAGTCGATACATTACGAAGCCTCCTCACTTACGTCGATTATGATCAGCTCTACTTTAAGACCGCCATAGACACTGCGCGAAATGAACAGCCCGCTTTCGGGCCCGTATTTAAGGCGAAGTCGGTTATGCACATTCATTAAACCCGTCTTCTCCATTTGCTTGGAATCGTCTCCCAGCCTTTCGCCTAATTGCGCGATCAGCTCATCCGTTACCATCCTCCCATTATCCTCCACCGTTACCCGCAGCCTGCCATCCCGGTAATCCGCGTTGATATAGATCCTCCCATCGTCCATGCCGTCCACGAACGCATGCTCGAACACATTCTCCACGATCGGCTGAATGATGAGCCGAGGAACCGAAAAGGCTGGCGGAATTCCGGACGGCCCTCCATCCTCGTATGCAATCCGGTTGGAGAAACGGATGCACTGAATATCGCAATAATCAAGCGCATGGCGGTATTCCTTGACGAATGGAACATCGTCCGAACCGCTTCTCGTAATGTACTGATAATAGCTCCCCAGCTTCTGCGATAGCTCTGCTGCGCTTTCCGCGTCGTTTACTTTGCACATCATGTAAATATTAAAGAAGCTGTTGTATAGAAAATGCGGATTGATCTGGGATTGAAGCTGCTTAAGCTGGGAGAGCTGCAGCGCCATTTTTTGCTCATAATTTTCTTCGATGGAGTGTTTAAGCTTCAGGGTCATATTGTTGAAGCTGTTGAACACATAGTGGAACTCGTCCTTGGATTTGGATTCGATCGTAATATCCAAATTATCGGTCTCTATCATATGAAACGCCTTGACAAGCTTGGACAGCGGCCTGTGAATCATCAAATTGACGGAGAACGAATACAGGATCAGCACGATAAGTGCAATAATAAACAACGTGTAAAACCAAGTAATAAACTGGCTCAGCGGGCGCGTAATTTCATTCTGGTTTACGTACATGATCAGCTCCAATCCGAGGGAGCTGACGTCATTTTGAATAATAAAATAGTCAACGCCATGCATGCTGCCCTTGGTGGGCGTTTCCAGGCTATTCAAATCTCCACTGCCGGCGAGCGCCAGGATGCCTGTCGTCTGCGCTGGTTCCGCTTCGGTTGCCAGAATGGAGCCGAGCTCCTTATTTCCAAGCAGCACCTCGGATTCGGGATAGAGTTTGGCGATTTCTTTTAAAGCCTCAAGGAGCTTAGGCCTGGCTATTTCGATATAGGACCAGATCTTGCCGTTGTTCTCTGTTTCGATAAAAAAGATACGGTCGCCGCTTCGATAAAACGAAGGCTTGGATTTCACCGAAAGCAGCGATGAAATCAGCTCCATTTCAACATTCGGCGTATTGGTAACCCCGGAGAAGGTTGAGATGGTTTTTCCCACGGATTCCACATAAACGCCGGCATTCAGAACATATTCGCTCGATACCGTTAACGTGGCAAGCCGGTCCCGGATTTGGTCAATCAGCGCCACCTCTTCATAATTATCCAGGGTCCCGCCCCGAAAGCCCAGCTTCTGCAAATCTTGGTCATTGAGCAGCTCCAGCTGCAAATTCCGGATAAAATACATTTCTTTGTCCAGCTGTTTGGAGTAAAAAGAGGCCCCCGCGAATGAAGAATCCAAGATCGCATCCTTGGAAACGGACATTCCTTTGAAGTTGAGCCAGAGGCTCATGGTAATGAGAGGCAGCAATAATACGATAAATACGATCACGATTTTTTGATACACAAACCAAGTGGATGATTTCCCGGACGCCTGCAGCTTCATGAGCTCCCCCCTCTCGGCGTAAGTATAGATGGTTACTGATTCTGGAATTCATCTCCTGCTTAACCTCCCTCCACCTAATTTTTCTCTAAAGTATACATCCGGCACTTCTTGTCGTACAGCACAAAGAAAGCGCTTGACGTTGACAATGCATGTGTAGCTGTAGGCCCCCGATTGCTTTGCTGCTTGCATTCACGGATGTCCGCATCAGCTGCACCAACAAAAAAAGCTTTTATGTCCTAACGATTCCTATCATGAACCCGTATCCCTAATAAGCAGAGGAATGGCTCTTTTAGAGCCTTGCGATGATGAGCTTTACGGACCCATTATTGTATTGTGTATGGTAACAATATCTATGATTGGAAAGATTTGTAGCAAACGGACATTCAGGTGGACAAAGAGAAAACTCAATCTAAGAGGTACGGCATAATCGTTATCATCATCATTGCGATCATTGTTCTGTTTCGACTTTTTATATGGGATGTTTATCTGGTCCATTCAACGCGTGAGGCTGTTTTGGATGGGTTGAAGGAAAACCGGGTCTCGGATTATTCGTCGATGATGCTCGGAAGCAACATCTAACCGTCCGCCCTTTGGGCTATGGCCTCGCCAGCCAATTGATCCAAAGCTTATTCGGGAATTAAGTCCCGCTAATAACACGAGAAAGCCTCCCTGTCGAATGTGGGAGGCTTTCGTCATTATTGAACATTGATTTAGCGTTATTTCTCTTACACTTGGATAAAGAGGCTGAATTCCTGGCCGTTCTTGACCGGCTCTTGTGCCATGCTGTAGCCGTGCTTGACGACCTCTTCCGGCACATTCCGGAAAGCGGACGGGCAGTCGGAAATGACCTGAAGCGTCTGCCCTTTTTTCATATCGCGCAGTGTTTCGAGGGTGTAAATGACCGGGTAAGGACAAGATTCCCCCCGGAGATCCAGTGTGAAATCAACGGACATGAGTTGCATCTCCTTTCTTGAATCCAACGCCGTAGCGGTAGTTCTTCTGCCAATATGCGGCGACCGCGAACCCGGCCCCGAGTACTAGCAGTGTTACAAGTAATGCAGCCGCCGGACCCATCTCAGTGATCAGGTTGACTGGCGCGCCACTCTTCACAAGCAGGTTATATACCCCCATGTGATCCCAAGCAAACGCCAAAGCGGTAGCTCCGATAATGTTGCCGATAAACACTGGCAAAAACACGACCTGCCCTTCCATCAGGCGGTACATCATCCCGGTTTCACAGCCGCCGGCCATGACGATCCCCAGTCCGAACAGCAATCCGCCGATAAAGGTGCTAGGTGCCGCAATTTTCGTAATGGGGTCTAAACCGTATACAAGAATAATGATCAACGTAGCGACAGAGCTGACCGCCATGCCGACGGCAATCGCTTTGGTCATCGTAGCCCGGCCGCTGATCCACAGGTCGCGGAAAGCGGAAGTGAAGCAGATCTGCCCCCGCTCAATCAGGATTCCGAATGCCGCTCCGAAGAGTGCGGCTGTTCCAAGCATGGTGCGTCCAGTGGCATAGAAATATACGATGAGGGCTATGTACGCTAAACCGAGAACCGCTCCAAGAAGGGGCTGCCGGCTTTTCCCGGTCTTAGCTATCGGCGTTGTACCGCCCATCTTCAGAACTGGCTTGCCTTTCCACCACCTCGTATTGACCAGCTTGGCGCCCAGGAACGTGCCCGCAGCCGTAGCAACGATAAAGATCCAGGAATGCAGCGAAAACTGAGGTACACCGGTAAAAAATGCCGCGAGATTGCAGCCCAGCGCCAAACGGGCTCCAAAGCCCGCTATGATGCCGCCCACGAATCCCTGCACATACCGCCGCTTCTGTCTCGGCATCCGGATCTTGAAGTTGTTGCTAAGCAAAATCGTAATAAGGGCTCCAATAAACATCCCCCACACGATCCAACCATCGGTTCGGGTCCAAGTCGTTCCGTTCATATGGACAAGGTCGAAATAGGCCCAGTCCGATACGTCCACCCCGAAGAATTCAAGAATATGGCCTCCAAGACGGGTAAACTCTCCGGTTACGGCCCAAACCGTGTTGGTGATCCCAAAATAGACCGCACTGAGAATACCTGCCAAAGCCATGACCAGATAGGGGCTCCAGTAGCTTCCGAACCATGATGCATATAATTTTTTCACGTGCTTAATAACTCCTCACCCGATAGAGTCTTTGACTCTACTCTTAAATTGAACCGGCAAATTTTATTTTACTATAAAATATTCAATTCGGTAAGAAATTTGAGCACTGATCTAGACGAAGTAGGGGGAACGATCAAAATTCATTGCGATGCTTGACTAAAAACCTGGATATCTGTTCATTTACGGCATTCGGATTATCAAGATTCGTTGCATGGTGAGCTCTCGGAATGATGTGCAGCTCCGAGTTTCTTATTTTCGAGTGCATATATTTCTGCTGCCTTTTGATCATGGTGTCATGTTCGCCTTGAAGCAGTAAAACGGGACATTGTACATGGTCCAAATGCTCGCGGCTCTCCATCCGGGTGATCGCATCCCATAAGCGCAGCCATCTCTCTTGTGTCAGCATATTGAATGCTTCCTCAATGTATGCTCGGTTATCCGGATTATACTTCGAGAGCATGGCCGCCTGGATCCAACCGGTTAGCCGGATCGGGATCATCCGGGAAGACCAACGGTTAAAGGGGACAAAACATTTTTCGAACCAGTTAAATGCGTTGGTGAACGGAGTACCGATTAATACAAGAGCCTCTACCCTTTCAGGAAACCGAATCGCGGTTTGCAGGGAGATATGACCACCCATGGACAATCCGCATAGCACGGCTCGCTTTATCTCAAGGTGATCCATCAAAGCTATTAAGTCTTTGCTGAACGTTTCCGAGTCAACCTTTCCTTCCGGAAGTGAGGAGTAACCATGCCCTCTGACATCCCAAACAATCGTCTTATATCTCTCGGCAAAAAACTGAACTTGCGGCTCCCATTGCTTGTGATTCCAGGAAGCGCCATGGGTAAATATGACCGGATGACCCTCCCCGTGCACTTCGTAGTATAGATCTGCATGGTGGCTAGTCATCGTTGGCATCTTCTTTCCCCCCTATTCGTAGCGGTCCGATCACAACGCGAAAACAATCGTCGATTAGAGCGTCTAGCGACTTCCCGGCATCCCGAATCCAGATCAGGAGCGCACCGCTGATAGCGGACTGCAGCACGGTGCTGACCAGCTCGATATCGCAAGATTGAAGGAACTTGCCCTGAACAGCTTTACTCAGCAGCCTTCTCGTTCCAGCATCAATAATAGCCAGGCGCTGTTTCGACCTTTCCAGCAATTCAGGGTCGGTCGTGCTTTCCAGATAAAAACTGGTATGGCGCGCCAGGGAAACCGGGTCATTTCCTAACCGGACCGCCTCTTTATAAACGGATTTTAACGCTTCGATCGGCGGGGCGTCGCTCTGATCCGCTTCAGTAAACTTCGCTTCAGTCAATTGAATGACAAAATTGCTATAAGCGAGGAAGATGCCCTTCTTTGAGGAAAATCGTTTGATCAATGCTGCAGGAGATACACCGATCTCGTTCGCTATATCCGTGAGCGTAGTCTGTGCGAACCCCTTCTTGCATAGCGACTGATAAACGCCGTAATAGATGTTCTCATCGGTGAATTCACGTGGTCTGCCCATATTAACCCCCCCATTAGTAAATGGTCATTTACTAACAATTGTAGCATGTGCTTCTTTTAGCAACAAGCCGTCGTATTCGTGAATCCCATTTATTTTTCGATTGATGAATCAACGTGAACAGCCCTCGCTTCCTGATATAAGAAGATGGGAGGGCTATATTCCGAGAACAAAATAAAGAGCCAGCATTCTTGTTAAGGAATTCGGCTCTTTGGAGTAAGTTATAATAACTAAAAGTGCGGTGCTAGGAAATGTCTGAATCAATCGAGGTAATTGTAATATTCGACGATATCTGCTATCGCTTTCTTCTGCTTCTCGGTTAACGTGTAGTCCGTTGCTTTATTGGAAATGTCCTCAAAACGAACAATGGTCTCATCGTTTGCTGGAATGACATTGCTAATTAGATCTTCAATTTTCTTATCTACGTCAATATCTACTAGCTCGGTCATGCCGGAACCAAAAAGATCAACATCATTCAATTTGTTCATTGGATTAAACTTAAGCTCCTGTAATTGCTCTCCGGCACGTACCTTCACACTGGTAAACACAAACAATGCCTTAGAAGCATCCTCTTGAAACCCAACTCGCAGGATCATGTATTTGTTAGAATCCTTTATACCGATGTATGGATAAAATACGAGACCCTTGGTAACACCGGAGGAAGGCGAAATAAAGGTAATATTCTCGACCTTGTCTTCTTTAATCTCGAAATTGGCCTCAAGCTCGGTTTTCCGCTTTTTGATCTTAGCCTCTATATCCGCTTTCAGTTTGGTATACTCTTCTTTTGGCTCAGCTTTAATAGCATCATCCACGACCGCATTTGCTTGAACATAGTTTCCATTTTTAAATAAATCCTGTGCTTCGGCATATTTTGCTTCATGATCCTTGGACTTGCTTGCGTCCGTTCCACTCGCTGCTGTCTTGTTATCCGAATTGGATGTGGAATCGTCGGACAGTGTCCCAATTACGAATAGGACCACAATAACCCCCACAATAATAAGCAAAAATGGTTTAAACTTCGACTTTTTCTTCTCCACGTTTACACATATCCCCCTTAAAACTAGTAAGCAATCAAGATATATAGTAACATCGAACCATTCCAACATCAACCTTTTGAGAGATAATAAACCAAAAGTAATAGGAAAATACGACGATTCGTTACTAGTCTTCCAGTACTTTTTCGATACATCTTTGATTCGGATTCCAGGGATCATCAGGCTTCTAGCAGTCCCCATTTCGTTGCTTGGGTTTTAACCTGAGAAAATTACATTTAAGTGGATGTCTCTAAAATAGTTATATTTTACTAGTATTAAAATTAGGTTAAAGCGCAAAATACTAGTTCTTTATTCTTATAGTTTTTATCCAATCTTCTGCCATTCCATCCTCTAGGGCTACGGAAAATATTTCGCCATTATTTACTCCCCCTGGGTCAAAGCGTCGTCAAACGCTTCCCCCATACGATCCGCTTCTTTGGAAACCACAATGAAAACAAATGGCCCTTTCACCTTTAACACATGATTTTCAACTAAAAAATACTCGTCCGGGCGATAGTCCCTGAATTTCGCTGTCTGTTCGTTGATGCGCGCTTCCACTTTCTCTTTGACAGCTTCCGCTTCTTGCGGGTCCTTAAGCTTGATGACAGCCCATTCATCCGCTTTCACGTTCGATGTTGATGTGTAAAGAATGAAATCCTCCACGCCGTCCAGATCGAGCTTGTACAATTTTTGAAGCTTCTCCTGATCCCCTTCACGCATCGCCTCAAGGTCCACCGCTTGCATAATCTGCTCGCCTACTTCGCTGGCCGTAAGCTGAGCCGCCATTTTATCATCCTTCCCCGAGCAACCGGATAGCACGCAAATCGCAACGACAATCGCCAAGATCAGGGGGGATATCCTTCTTCTACAATTCAATTGATTTATCATATATCTCACTCCAATAGATTCTTTATAGATGGGTCTTCACGAAATGTATTCGCGTTATAAAGCATCAGCATGTCGCGGATGTCATGCTCTTGCACGAGAGCGGCCAGATCATCAGCATAATAACGCAAGTCCACCACGAAGATTTCGCTGTAATGCTCGACTAAAAAAGGAATGAAGCTGTTGGCGTACGAGTCTTTGACCACCAGCAGCTTTTTCTCGTTCGTTTGAGCTGTTGCGATGTGGACAAGTCCATGGTTGCCGTTGAGAAAGACCTCATACTTATCCTTTTTCTGCAGATTGTCCATCGCATATAGCGAATCCGTGGTTTCTCCTTCGTCGGCATAGGTAACCTTAATCTTTGGCGGATCGCTCCGCAGGAACAACTCGATGCTGTCAGGCTGCACATGTCGATAACCGCTTCTCGAATAGAGCGAACCGTAAAATTCGTCGGTGATCTTCTGAATATCAAAGCCGCTTTCTTCGTTCGGGACCAGCCCCATATGCTTGCACAGCTCCAGGTAAGCCAGATAAGCGCCTTTCGTTGTCCAGTGATGGTCCGTTTTATAAAAAACATGCTGCTCCCGCTTGCCATATAATGCAGGCAATACGTCGACGTAATGGATACCCTGAGGCAGCGAGCGCCGGACATCGCTTAAATATGCTGCCTCCACGCCAGTTCCCGCAAACCTTGGAAGCTTGTCTTGCAGCACCGTCGCTGCTGTGGGAACGATCATTACGTATTTGCGAAGATCAGGTGTGGCTTCATCGAACGCAAGAATGGCAGCCATTTTCTCTTGCAAATCCCCTTCAATCGGAGGAACAAATTTTTGAATCAGATAGCCGTCTTTTCCGAGATAAACGCCGTTGCTTTCCTTTTTCCCCTGGATGCGGTCCGCGTCCGTTTTAAGCCCGATCCATCGATCCCGAAAGACGAATTGATCGGAAACGTAAGCCTCGAAATCGGACGTAAAGGTCCCTGACAACACGGCTTTTAAGGAGAAAGGCGGCAGCTGCTTCAGCACCCGGTTCTCCGATTCCGAGAAGGTCCGGTCCGCCATTGCGAGATTCAGAGCGCCGAACACGCCGATAAACGAGAGCAGCAGAAGGGCTATGCATGTCCCGTTGATTTTGTCGTTCTTGTCCATTGCCCCCTCCTCAAAATCGAAAATATAAAAATGGATTGTACGTTTCGTTGACCAGATAGGCCGTTGTCAGCAGAAGGAACAACAAGTAGATAACCGGAACTGCAGCAGTGCTGGTTGTGCTCCATCTTGTCTTCACATACGATAGAGCTTTACGTGGCAGAGGCGTCGCACAGATGGCCAATACAACTAACAATACGGCATTGGTGGACAACCTATAGAGTGCCTGACGATCGACGAATCCTTCCCCGCCGAAACCGAAAAGGACACGAATGAAATGTCCCGCCGCACCCAAATCTTCCATTTCGAACAACACCCAGCCAACCATTACAATCATGAGCGTATACAAATGGGCAGCAACAACAGGAACGCGTCCAAGTATTTTTAGTAGAAACAGCTTCTCGAGCACAACGAACAAACCGAAATACAATCCCCACACGATAAAATTCCAGCTGGCGCCATGCCATAAACCCGTTAAACACCATACCACTAGTAAATTCCGCAACTGCTTCCGCAGCCCTGACCTGTTGCCGCCAAGCGGGATATAGATATACGCCCGAAACCAAGTACCAAGCGAGATATGCCATCTGCGCCAAAATTCCGTCACGCTTTTTGAAATATACGGGTAACGGAAATTCTCCATGAAATCGAATCCGAACATCCTGCCTAGCCCGCGAGCCATATCGGAATACCCGCTGAAATCGAAATAGATTTGCAGCGTAAATGCAATGATGCCAAGCCATGCGGATAAAACGGACAGCTCGGCGACCGGCTCCGCTTTGACGCTGGCCCACAGCAAACCGATATTGTTGGCAAGCAGCACTTTTTTGGCCAGTCCCCGGATAAACAGCTCCGCCCCTTCGCCGAAACGATGCAGACTCACCCTGCGTCCATCCAGTTGACCAGCGATATCGCCGTATTTAACAATGGGACCCGCTACAAGCTGCGGGAACATCGTCACGTATGCCCCGAAGGAGATGATATTCCTTTGCACCGCCACTTTATCCAGGTAAACGTCCACGACATAGGACATCGTTTGAAATGTATAAAAGGAGATGCCAAGCGGCAGCGGCAGATCAGCTGTTTGAAGTTGCAAATGGAATAGCTGATTGATGTTATCTATGATAAATCCGGCATATTTGAAAAATCCGAGAATTCCTAAGCTCCCGACCATCGAACCGATCAATATCGCTCTGGCGATCCGCTTTCGATGCCTGAACTTGTCGATAAGCAGTCCGTTATAATAATCGAACACCGTGGAGAACACCATTATCAGAATGTACACGGGCTCTCCCCAAGCATAAAAAATTTAACTAGCAACCAGCAAAACAGCATTGCGCAGCCTGCTCGGCGACACATAGTACATCAACAGGGTGACCGGGAGAAAAAGAAACAGAAAGATAAGACTGCTAAAAACCAAGATCCGTCACCCCCAACCTATGCCGGTGCAAGAACATCCTCTGCGCTGGGGACAAAACCGATGTTCTGCTGGCGTGCCAACGAGCGGTTCGCATGTTATTTCACGTGCTCCTTCAACAAATCCAGCATCCTTGCATAGAACTCGGGTTTGAAATGAATCCCGTCCGAATCATACATATCAGCCGCATCCTTAAAGATCGGGGCTAGATCAACGAAGCCGACTTGCTCATTGCCAGCAAGATTTTTTAGCGCCTGATTGAAATCCGGAATCGTGTTGTAACGGGGCTCCTTCTTTATTGCCTCCTCTGTCACCGGAGTAACCGTTAACAGCGTGATTTGGACCTCCGGAAGCTTATCCCTGATCATGCCGATCAGCTTGGCATAGTTGTTCATGGCGTACGTCAGCGGATCGTCCGTCGGCCATAAAATATCGTCTGAGCCCAGCTGGATAAACACCTGCTTCGGATTTCGCTTGACCAACTCTTCGATATCTTCAAGGGCGAACTCCGCCGTTTTCCCGGCGCCTGCGAGAACATTCTTCTCGTCCAGTACATCGTGGAAGGACAGTCCCTCCGTAATGGAATCCCCCAGAAACACACTGTTCTCGAATGTCTGTTGATACACCTTAACTGTGGATCCCGATGCAGCTCCCTCCCGTCCCTGTGCTTGGGACTCAGGCTGCACTGCGGATTGGTCCGCTGATTGGTTTCCGCATGCGGCTAATGCCAGCACGATGCTCCCCATTAGAATAGTCAAGGTGATTTTTGTACGCATGTCCATCTTCCCCTCATTCATGTATTTGCAGGTATTCCTTGATTCCATCCAGAATGGAACCGGCTATTCGGTACTGAACCTCATCGGTCAGCATCTGTTGCTCCTCTTGCGGATTCGTTAAATAGCCTGTCTCGATTAGTACAGCCGGCATATTCGTATCCTTCACGACAAAATAATCCTCTTGCTTGACCCCCCGATCACGAAACCCGCTGCCTTGCACCATATGCTTCTGGATGATTTCAGCCAAAGGATAGGAATTTCTATGATAATAGTAGGTTTCTACTCCAGAAACGCTAGGATCCTCAAACGTATTGCCGTGAATCGAAATAAACAAGTCCGCTCCAAGTTCATTGGCGAAATTCGGCCTTTCCCGGTCAATCGAGGATATAAATTGGTCTTCAGCTCGAGTGAGATGCACCTCGATTTGCGGCTCCTGCATCGCCAGCTCCTCAACCTTGAGCGCCAGCTGCAGCGTAAAATCCTTCTCGAAGCCTCCGCTGGCCCCGGTCGCACCATGATCCTTCCCCCCATGCCCGGGATCGATCACCACTTTGAATGGTATCCCTGGCGGATGCGATGCAGTTCCATTCTTGCCTAAGAAGCCCGTCATTTGATGCTCGGCATCGCTTTTGCCGCGGTCTCCCGAGTAAACGTTGTACAGCAGCACGAACAGCATGGCAGACAAGATAAACAGCACCATAGGTATTCTCTTTCTCATTCTCTCTCCTCCTCACGAAAAGAGTTTACGAGGGTGAGATAAAGATAAAATGCAGATGAAATCAAAATGATTTATAGATTTTATAGAGGTAGGATCAGCTAAAGCCTTTTGAACAAAAAATAAGCACAGATCTAAAGATCTGCGCTCGGATGCATGAAGCCTATGTTTTTTTATTCAAATAAAAGTAGAATATAACCCCGCCCGACGTATTCGTAACGCCATAAGGCATGCCATGCATCTCCAATATCTTTTTGGAAATGGCGAGGCCAAGGCCCGTGCCTCCGGTTGAGCGCTGGCGGGACGGCTCCCCGCGATAGAAGCGGTCCCAAATCTTCTCCAGCTGTTCGTCCGGAATATGCGCACCTTTATTTTCGATGGATATTTTAATGCTTCCCTGCTCCTCCATGGTTGTTATAAATATGGACTCCCGCTCGGGTGAATAACGAATGGCATTGGTTAGAAAGTTAATCAGCACCTGTTCGATGCGCAGTTCATTGCCCACAACCTCGACAGGTTGAACCGATGCGTGCAGCTGCAGGTTCTTGCCTTCAATGTCCGCCGCCAATTTTGTGCAGATGCGCTCGATGACGGTATCGATATAAAATGACTCCATCTTCATCTTATAGGTTCCGGATTCGTATTTTGCCAGCTCCAGCATATCCCCGATGAGAAGATTCATCCGGTGCACCTCGTCCTCCATCGCCGCAAAATAATGCTCCCGCTTATGGCTTGCAATCCCGTCCTTCAGAACGGAAATGCAGCTTTGTATGACGCTTAGCGGGGTCTTGAGCTCATGCGATACGCCGGCGATAAATTCCTTCCGTGTATGCTCAAGCTGCTTCTCCTTCTCGATGTCCTGCTCAAGCCGGTCGATATGGTCGTGCAGTCGTTCGGACAGCTCGTTAATGCTTCGTGACAGCTGGCCGATTTCATCCTTCGTCCCAACCGGGATCTTCTCCGAGAAGTCAAGCGCCGCCATTTGCTGTGCCGTTCGATTGATGCGAAGCAGAGGCCTTGCGATCTTGCGGGAATAATAAAACGAGACGAGAACGACCAGCAGTACCGCGGCTCCCATAATGTAAATGTAGTAATCGGTCATCATGTCCGTAGCTTCCGTCACCGGCTGGAGTGAGGTCATCGCAAACAGATATGCCGGTTTCCCGTCCGCATCTTGGATCGGTTCGATAAATAGCTTGTAATTCACATGGTTTTCCTCGTAATCGATAACCTGTCCCGTCTGCGGCCTCGAAATATCCCCATACAGCAGATCCGCTTGAAACGTTTGAACCCGCTGCAGAAGCAAGCGGTTCGTATAACGGGACACCGCAGCGCCTTCCGGTATGCGCAGCTTCGTGATTCTTCCGCTTACCTGGATGCTGGGGTATTTTTTAAAGTAATCTTCCGTGGCACCTTGATACCGATTGACGACTTCATACTCTTTATTCACGAGCTGCGGATTTTCGAGATGGCTTTCGTCTCGCAAATAGGAAGGGCCCCTCCCCATTCGCTGAATAATCAGCTGGTCATTCATGATGAGGCCTTCCAAGGCAATGTGTTCCCCTTCCTCGATCCATGGTTTTACAAATGGATTGTTGGTGTAAAAGTCCTCCACATTGATATAACTGTAGAGCGGAACATGGATCATACGTGCGGAATATGCGAAGTCGTCCTCGTCATGCTCCAGTTTGATTTCCATGGAAAAATCATCGGCATCCTTCAGATTTCCTTGTTCGTCCAGCGTCGTAATCCAGGTGTTATGTTGTTCATAAAAGTCTTGTTCCCGCTTGGCCGTCTGCGCAAGACCATCCTCGCCTTGCAGCAGCTCTTGTTCGTAGGCGGTCAGCGCCGCTCTGACATCCTTGACCTTCTGATAAGCGTAAAATCGCTCGAAGAAAACGGTTTGCAGGGCAAAAATAGCGACGATCAGGAACAAGGATAAGCCGGCCGTCAACATAAACAGCTTCAGGACAATGCTCTTGTTCATGGCTCTTCCTCGAATTTGTATCCCGAACGAACCACCGTCACGATGTGCTTGGCAAGCTCGCCGAGCTTGGAACGCAAATTGCGGATATGGCTGTTGACCGTTCGATCATCCCCGGCGAAATCATAGCCCCAAATCTTGGTGATCAGCTGTTCCCGGCTAACAATAATTCCTTTGTTCTTCATCAGATAAGTCAGTATTTCGAATTCGGTATGCGTCAAGCCGCAGGCCTTGCCGTCAATCGATACGCTGCGGGATGGAAAATGGACCATAAAACCGCCGATGGTTAGCGTGTCTTGATCATGATCGTGAGCAAACCTGCGTTCCAATAACCGCTTCGCGCGTGCAAGCAAAATAGGCGGACTGTATGGCTTCGTGACATAGTCATCAGCGCCGAGCTCGAAGCCGAGGAGCGTATCGTCTTCGTCCGAGCGGGCCGTTAACATAATAATCGGGACATTCGAGGTTTTGCGGATTCGCTTGCATACGGACCAGCCGTCGAGCTCCGGCAGCATGATGTCGAGGATGATCAAATCCACTTCATGCTCCTGAAATAGGGCGATTCCAAGTTTTCCATCCGCGGCCTCAAGCACCTCATATCCTTCCGCAAGCAAATAATCCTTCATGATTTCACGTAAAATATGCTCATCTTCTACAATTAGTATCGTTCTTGACATATAACATCCTCTTTAGCGTTTTCTAGTTACGTACCCTTAACGATGTGCTGGGATTTAAGGAAGCCGGATTCTAAAAATCATCCTCGTATCTCCTGATCTTGATGTTTTTCCATCGCCAATGGGATCCATCCTTCGAGCAGCGCTCCTCCTTCCGGATGATTGCTTGCAGCAAGGTCTCCTCCATGCTGCCGAATAATTCGTTGTGAGATCGTCAGCCCTAATCCGCTGCCTCCGGTTGCACGACTTCGGGAAGCTTCTCCGCGATATAGAGGTTCGAATACACGCTCCAGCTCTTCCGAAGAGAAGCCCGGTCCTGTGTCTCGCACCGTAAATGTTACCTTATCGGCATGTCGATAACAATCGACCTCAATCATGCCACCCGCAGGCGTGTGTCTGACGGCATTGTCCAGCAGATTGTTCATCGCACGCTCTAATAAATGCATATCCCCGTTGGTGCTGCAAGCATCTGCCGCATGAAACGAGATGGAGATGCCTTTCTGCATCGCCTGCGGTCTCAAGCTGTCTATCGAGTTCTGAAGAATATGTTTAAAATCAACTTTCTTATCGTTTAGCTCCGATTCGACGTACTCCATTTTGGTAAAGGTGAACAGATCCTCGACCAGACGGTCCAATTGCGCCGATTTATCCTTGCAAACTGCCACATACCGGGCCATCTTCTCAGGGGATTGAGCGATCCCTTGCTCCAGACCATCCAAATACCCCCGCAGCGCGAACAACGGGGTCCGTAAATCATGCGCTACGGCCGTAATGACGAATCGGCGTTCCTCTTCCAATTCGGCTTGTTTCCGGTAAGATCGCTCAAGTCCCTTCACCATCACATCGAATCCGTCGCGGACCTCAGCAATTTCAGTAACCCTGGACATCGGTAATCGAACATCCCAGTCTCCCGTAGCAATTTGTCTAGCTGCCAGTCCCATCCGCTCAAGCGGCGTAAGTACGAATCGTCTCATCCCCATGCCGACAATAAAGATGGCAAGCAGCAGCCCGAAAAATGCCGCCATCACTTGAACCTGATTGGATTGAGGCAGATAAAGAGTAACGCGTCCCCGTAACTGACCATCTTGGATGACGGAAAACCGCTCGGTCGACAATGTTGTTCCGCTTCGCTCCGGATTGGACCGATAAATGTCCTGATCTGCGGCGGATTGGATCAGCACATCCATTTTCGCTTGGCGGAGGGCTGCATGCAATTGATTTTGCCAATCGGGATCCGCCCATTTGTCTGTGTCTGATTCAATACGCCGAGTTACTTCCGAGATATTGGTTTGCAGCGTCTCATTTTGCAGCCGGCCTTTTTCGAAGCTGAGCGTCTTGGTCTCCATAAAATGAGCGGCAACATAGAAGTTCCATGGAAGCGCGAGGATGAAGACGAAGCAAAGCAAAGTAAATGTACGAATGCGAATTTTCCTCATCTTTACCCTCCTTCGAATCGATACCCTACTCCCCATACATTTAGCAGGTATTTCGGGTGATTCGGGTCGGATTCGATTTTCTCCCGCAGCCGACTGAGATGAACGCGAATCGTATGCCTGTCGCCGATCCCGTCCCAAAACTTCGCCAATAGCTGCTCATAGGAGAAGACATGCCTTGGATGCTCCGCAAATAATCGCAGCAGTTCATACTCCTTCGGCGTGAGCACGACATGCTTCCCATCCACGACAACTTCCCTCGCGGAGAGGTTGATCTTGATGCGGCCATAATCCAAGATTCTTTCATTTTTTTGCCAGCTGGAATCGGTACGCCGCAGTACGGCCTTCACCCTGGCTACGATCTCTCCCGGTGAAGCTGTTTTGACGATATAATCATCGCCGCCGAGCGTGAAGCCCCTGATCTTGTCCACATCATCGCTGCGGGCGCTCAAGAACAGGATCGGAACATGGCTCTCTGCCCGAATCCGTCGGCATAACTCAAACCCATTTTGCCCCGGCATCATGATGTCCAGCACGATACAGTGAATGGGAGACTGTTTAAATATCGTCCACGCTTGGTCAGCGTCACATGCGGTCATTACTTGAAAGCTGTCATTCTCTAAAAAATCCCTCAATAGATCAACGATACTCGGGTCATCGTCTACAACGAGGATCGTATGTAATCCACTCATGATTATCCCACCTTCACCACCTAGTTTATCATGATATGAGCTGGAACAGGCGGGACCCGGTATTTTGTGATGATTTGTTTATACTTTTGTGACTGTTTCGCACTTCGTTCGAGATATTCCTTTGTTATGATTCTCCTTGCAGCACATCACGCATTCCAGCCATGCAAAAAAGGAGGTTCATGCCAATGGGTGTCGAAAACGGCACGTTTTCTTTTTTTCCCTTTGGAGCTTTATTTTGTCTCACGCTCTTTTGTTTCGCAGCCGTTCGATTCTATGCGATTTCCCGTCGCCAAAAACCTTCCGATCTAAACGATCGTGATATTGCTTTCATTCTAAAAAGACGGATGGCTAAAGGTGAGATCGATGAGCAGGAATATTACAGGCTGAAGGATCTTTTGGGAATAGAAAAACAAGGAGGATGAGAAATCACTTATGCTGCATGTTCAAATCGTGTTATTTGATGGCTTTGACCTTCTGGATGCCATTGCGCCATATGAGGTTTTCTGTGCAGCAGCCCTGTATGCTGAAGACGCGATAAACGTCGAATTGGTCACAGCCGAAGGGCCGCGTTCCGTCCCCAGCGGCATCAACGGGCTGACGATTGAGGCGAGCGCCACGCTCGACCCGAATCGCTCGGGGATCATCGTCGTTCCCGGTGCCTCGGGAAGCGTTGAAGGAGATGGCCCGGATACGGTTCCTGCTATTCTGAGCCGGGCGATGAATACAGATTTAACGGAGATGATTCGCCAGGCACTTGGCAACAAAGACATCGTTGTCGCCACGGTTTGCGGCGGTTCACTCGTGCTGGCCATGGGCGGGCTCTTGGAAGGCAGACCGGCGGTAACGAATCATCTGGGCCTGGATTTACTCGCTGCAACCGGGGCTGTTCCGATCTCCGCTCGCGTGGTGGATGACGGCAATCTGGTTACCGGCGGCGGCGTGACTTCCGGGCTTGACGTTGCGCTATACCTGCTGGAACGCGAGCTCGGACCGCGGATGGCCCACGCGGTAGAGCAGCTGTTCGAATTTGAACGGAGGGGAACCGTTTGGAAGGAATCCGGCGTGGGACCTCGCAATGGAAATAAACCGAAGGTCGGCGAACCGAGCTTCGACGCAGATCAAACGTCTATCCCCTACAACAAGCCGGATACCGATGCGGTACAGACCTCTGCCTTTGACGGCGATTGGGATGCGACCATTGCCACGCCCGTCGGAAAGCTCCAGGTCAAGCTCTCCATTTCTGCGAGTGAGGATCGGATCCGAGGCACGGCTACCCAAGGTGAGGAAACGGTCGAATTTTTGAATCCTGTGCTTCGAGACGGTCAGCTTGCCTGGTCGCTTCAAATCACGAAGCCGATGCGGTTGAATTTAAAATTCGAAGTTTCCGTCGATGGTGACCAAATGTTTGGCGTCGCCAAGGCGGGAATCCTGCCGGCATCCAAACTATCAGGAAGACGGGTTACATAGCCAGGTATGCGCGTATGGGTAACGAATTTTAGAGCCTCGGGGGTTGCGGTTGATATGAAGAAACGGAACACATTATACGGATTGTTGGCTAGTGCCAGCGTTCTATTTATTCTCTACGCCTTGGTGAAAAACTATATGATCGATCCTGAAGCGACGTCCTTCTTAAGCCATAAAACCGGGCTGAAGCGCGAGTTGAATCTGCCGGTCTGGCTGAACGTGATGTATGTGCATGTTGCTTTCGCATGTATTGCGATGGCGTCGGGGCTGGTGAACTTTTCAAAATGGATATTCGAGAAAAAGCGCCGATTCCATCGCATCAACGGTTATGTTTACATCGTATCCGTGCTTGTTGTCGTGTTGACCTCCGGTTACATGGCACCCTACGCCACCGGCGGAAAAATAAGCAGTATGGGCTTCAATGCCTTGAATATCATATGGCTGATAATTACGATTACCGCTCTCGTTCAAATCCGAAGGAAGCGGATCATCCGCCACCGGAATTGGATGATCCGAAGCTACGCCTTTTGTTTCACAAATCTGTTGATTCATCTTATAACTTCCCTCTTTCATCAGGGGTTTGGGTTCGTTTATGCCACGAGCTACACCATTGGCGTTTACGGCTCTATCGCGCTGCTGCTCGTGATTCCCAGCATCTTCATCCGAACCATCGGTCAATCGAAGGATGTTTCGTTCCCCTCCTAAACGAGGTATCGCTTTCCCCTCCATTTCACTGTGGATACTGGGTTGGGTACCCCTTCATTTTAGGAATCAATCAAATACTCAATGCCTGGCGGATATCATTCGCTGACGCCTTGGGCAAAACGAAAGGATGCAGGTTTATAATGAAAAAAATCTTTGGTTTACTCATGTCGTTTACCCTGCTGCTATCGCTTGTCGTCCCAACTGCAAGTGCAAATCCTGCAGAAAATCAAGATCTAGCAGCGGACAAAAATATCCATGTTCAAATCGTATTATTCGACGGTTTCGATTTGCTTGACGTTACCGGGCCTTATGAAGTGTTTGCTGCCGCAGAAATGTATACCGGCGGAAAAGTTACGGTGGAATTGGTATCTGCCGAAGGCAAGCGAGTGGTCCCGAGCGGATTGAATGGTCCCTCCCTTGAAGCGCAGGCTGCATTAGACCCAAAACGTTCGGGAATTATTGTGGTTCCTGGGGCTTCGGGTAAGCCTGCAGGACATTCGGATGATTCGATCCCCAATATTCTTAAGCAAGCCAAGGATACCGGCTTGACCCGTTTGATGAAACAAGCATTAAACAATAAGGAAGTGACGGTCGCAACGGTCTGTGGCGGTTCTCTGCTGCTTGCCATGGATGGTTTGCTGAAAGACCGGTATGCCGTCACCAATTCAATCGGCATGCCCGCGCTCGCAACTCTTGGTGCGAAAACGGTCGAGGCAAGAGTCGTTGAAGATGGGCCTCGCTTGGTGAGCGGTGGAGGAGTGACTTCCGGGCTAGACGTCGCCCTGTATTTAGTTGAACGAGAATTAGGGCCGCAAATCGCGAATGCGATTGAAAGATTATTCGAGTACGAACGGAGAGGAACGGTGTGGAAAGCGGAAGGTACGACGCCGATGAATTTTGGATCGAATGCCGGCGATGCTCCGGAGAAGAAATAAAACACGGCATTGCCTTCAAACGTCATTGAATCACGCAGGCACGGCAATCGTGCTTGTATGATTCACGCTTTGGGCTGAGGCTTACGCTTAAAAAGCACTTCGTTCCCCTATAAGGAACGAAGTGCTTCTTCAATTGGCGTGTCTCCACTAACCATGTCGAATGCCTTGCCGATGGTATGAGGATTTTCCAATGAAGCGACAATCGTAGATGCAACATCCTCCCGCGGAATGCTGCCGCGATCCAAATCAACCGCTACGGCGACCTTCCCGGTACCCCCTTCGTTCGTCAGCCGGCCTGGACGGATAATCGTATAATCCAGTCCGCTTTGCGTTAACCAAACATCCGCGTAATGTTTGGCCGCGCTGTAGTATGGTGCGCTCTCCATCCATTTTTCACGATGATGCACACCGATGGCGCTGACCATCACGAAACGACGTACGCCGGCTAGCTTGGCGGCTTCCATGGATTTAATGGCTCCGTCCAAATCGATCATCATGGTTTTATCCGCGCCCGTATGACCGCCGGATCCTGCGGTAAATACAATCGAATCAGCCTCTTTCGCCGCACGGGCGATATCCTCTATGCTTCCTTCAAGATCGACAAGGATCGTCCGGGCACCCTGTTCTTCGAACTTCGTTCGCTGCTCTTCCTTCCGCACCATCGCAATGGCGTGATGTGCCTTCGATGACTGAAGCTTACTGAAAACATGCTGGCCGATTTGGCCATTCGCTCCGATGATTAGTACCTTCATGGTTTTCGATCCTTCCTTTCTTTGCTTATGGTCCTTTATTAACCGCTTGAGTCTCGCATGAATGATATGTAGTGTTTACTTATAAGATACACTTAAACCTCGCGTGAAGCGAATACGTTACTCTCGTTCGATTATAAGGATGAAGTTAGCCTCTATAAAAACAAGAATGCATGGAGTCCCTAGACTCCATGCATTCTTTTTATACACCTTTGCAATTTCTCGAAGTGAGTGCCTCTTTCACTTCTTTATAGCGCCTCTTGTTTACTCCGGGCGCTCAATGGCAAAGATTTCTCCGATTTTGGCATAATGGTGGCCAGCCAGCCTGCTAACCGCCCTCAGACCAACGGGATCGATTCTTCCATTTTCATAAATATGATCCTGAATATGAAACTGCACGACCCTTCCGATGATAAAATCGCATCCGTTCTCACCACTCCCGTCGAACGCCAACGCTTGCTCCAACCTGCATTCCATGCGGATCTTGGCCTCCATGATCCCCGGAACGGTAATCTTAACGCTGTCAACGGGTGAAAATCCGGCCAATTGGACTTCACTCTGATCGGGAGGAAGCTTGGCGGTTGTTAAATTAACCTGATGTACATTGTCTTCATCCACAATATGAACGACAAACTCGCCTAGCGTCTTTATATTCCGGGCAGTGTCTTTCTCCATCCCTCCGGAACGCTGGATGGACAGCGAGATGAGCGGCGGGTCCGAAGATACGATATTGAAATAACTGAAAGGAGCGCCGTTTAATACGCCATCGTTCGAGAGCGTCGTAACCAATGCGATCGGTCTCGGGATAATGCTGCCGATCAGCAGCTTATAGTTTTCCCTTTCGGTCTGATTCGATGGATCGATGGACAGCATCAAGACTCGCCTCCCGCACTGGATTCCAGCTCTCTCACTTCGAACGGAAGCAATACTTTTTCGATTTCAGATCGGTGAGGCTCGTATTGCGACGGCAGCTTCAATTCTTTCCCCATCGATTCATGCGATTCGTCGTGCGCAAATCCAGGAGGATCCGTGGCGATTTCAAAGAGAATGCTCCCATGCTCTCTGAAATAAATCGCATTAAAGTAGTTACGGTCTTGCACCGGAGTTACCTGATAGCCCTGGTCCGCAATATATTGCTGCCACCGGAGCTGTTCCTCATCATCTTTAGCCCGCCATGCAATATGGTGAACCGTACCGACACCCAGCTGGCCGTAGCCAGCTCGTGAAAGTCTCAGATCAATCGTATTCCCAATATCCGCGGAGGAACGATACCGAGCAAGCTCTCCTTCTTGGCCGACATATTCCAGTCCCATGACGTGTTCCAACAGTTCGGCGGTTCTTTCCGGTCTCATAGAAAATAAGGTTGCCCCTCCAAAACCTTTAATCGCTACATCGGAAGTAACTCCGCCAAAATTCCAGGTATTGAGCTCACCTTCTTCTCGCTCCACGAGCTCGAGATGAAGGCCATGGGGATCATCAAACTGCAAATAAGTTTCTCCAAAGCGTTCACTCATCGCAAATGAAACATCATATTTCCGAAGGCGGTTCTGCCAGAATGACATCGCCCCCTTCGGAATCGCATAGGACGTGACCCCCACCTGTCCGCTGCCGATTTTGCCCTTGTAGGCGTCCGGCCATGGAAAGAATGTAATGATTGTGCCGGGTTTGCCGCCTTCGTTGCCGAAATAAAAATGGTACGTGCCCGGATCATCGAAATTGACCGTTTGTTTTACTAAGCGGAGCCCTAATACACCGGCATAAAAATCAACATTCTCTTGCGGATGCCCTACAATTGCAGTAATGTGATGGATTCCTGTTGTTTTCATTATTTATCGCTCCTCTGTTTGGTTGAGTGCCGGCAACGAAATTTGGCGAACCGGCTTTGTTAATGGATTATGGCTTCGCTTCAAACCAATTGGGTTGCAGGTCGCAATTCATTTGTCTTTATTTTAAGATATTTGTATTTGAGATTATTTTACGCACTTATCTGTATCCTGTCAATACACTTCGTGTTTTATTTATTGACATGGCTGCTGTGACCTGTTCGTTGATCACTCAACTAAGAAAGCAGCCTATGGGGCTGCTCCTTCACATTTCATGTATTCGAAAGACGTAATGAATATTGATGCGGGAACCCCGGTATTCCCTTGAACGTCAGGACACCATCGCTGGTTAACCTTAAGATTCTGTAAGTAATAAAAGAAATACTGATTCGCTGCCGTGAAACTTCAAGAACTCTGGCCATGACTTCACCTGCATGCACATAATCACCGGCTCCATGCATCCCTTGCAGATCGGTGACCGACTGGATAATCAGCGGATCCAGCTTGTCCTCCTCGCAGCCTCTTAGCTCTCCCGCCTCCCATAAACGAAGCCAATGGTTCTGTCCCGCCAACTCGATCCATTCGCCCTCATACCGCTTCCTGGTTTCCGAGTCCAGCGGGAAGCCCTCAGCATAGTCCCGAACGATTTCAACATAATTATCCCGGTCGATCAATGCCTGCGCATAAGGAGTTCCTCCTCCCTTCTGGTGAAAACCCAATTCTTGGGAAACCTTCGTCACATTAACGATACGTATCGGCTGTTTCCTGTCTTTCAACAGGTAGAGGGCGAATCGGAGCCCCGTTTGATCATGGGCATTATCGGCACACCAGATCACAACGGTTTTATGCTCGGGGATGGCCTTTAACTCCTTCATCAATTGCGCAATTTGGTGATCCCGGTTAATCGAGTCGAAGAAATAGTCATCCTGGACATGATTCATGAGCCAGCTTTGCCTGCGTTGCTGCCCTTCCGACGTGTCCAATTCCGCAATCGGGCCGACCGAAAACCAGTTATTAAATGCCAGTACTCGACTTTGTTGATGTTTACCAACCTTACTAAGGGCTACTTTCAATGAACCTGCATCCGATAGACTGAACACCACATGGACATGCGTCTGCAGCCTCTCGATTTCCATATGCTGCTCGTACGCAGCATTGATATGCTTGCCAAGCAGCCCGTATAACCGATCTGACGTCTTTTGATCATACGGCTCCTTCACTGCCGTATCATCCTGTTTCACAGAATGCAGCAAATTTCGGAGTATGGCTAGGTGTTCTCTTTTATGCAACGCCTTTAATTTTTCATCGAGCTTATCGATGGGAATCCCTCCTTTGTCAGTCACAACAAGTGTGAGCTTTCCTCAGCTGTTTTTCTATCGATGATTGCCGTCACTTTCCCTTTTAAAAATCATCTTCCCGCCAATCATCGTCCATTCGACTTCAAACTGGTCATCCAGCAATACCAGATCGGCATCCGCTCCTTCGGCGATGCGTCCTTTGTTGGTCAGCCCGAGCACATCCGCCGGCGTGGTGCTTGCCATCCTAACCGCATCTTGAAGCGGGATCCCCAATGTTACCGTATTTTTCAAAGCTTCGTTCATCGTAACGGTGCTTGAAGCCAATGTCCCATCCATTAATTGTGCAATCCCGTTTCGGACCGTTACCTGATGTCCGCCAAACACATACTCTCCATCCCCGAGCCCCATGGCCTGAAGCGCATCCGTAACGAGCACGATCCCGTCTGGCCCTTTCACACGATGCATGAGCCGGACGATGGCAGGATGAAGATGCACATTGTCTACAATGGCCTGCAAGCTTACCTTCTGCTCCTCCATCGCGGCAACGATAAGTCCCGGATCGCGGTGATGAATCGGCCGCATTCCATTAAAGCAATGCGTAATATGGCTGGCCCCGAGACGGAATGCCTCTTTGGCTTCCTCATACGTTGCATCCGAGTGGGCAATCGCAATAACGATACCTTTTTTATGTAAGAAAGAAACCAACTCCATACCCCCGGGCAGCTCGGGAGCAATCGTAACCATCTTCAGTAAGGAATCGGCTCGCTCGATGATGAGTCCCATTTCTGACAAATCCGGATGCCGCAGATGCGCTTCGTTCTGCATTCCTTTTCGCTTCACGTTTAAATATGGGCCCTCCGCATGGATACCGGCAATCATCGCTCCCTCTTCGTGCCCCGCAACCTGCTTCACCTTGTCGATCATGCGAAGAAGCGTTTCCAAATCAGATGTTACGGATGTCGCCAGGAACGAGGTGCAGCCGGTGGCCGCAGAGGTTTTGGAAACTTCTTGAATGCTTCTTGTCGTTCCGTCCATCATGTCATAGCCGTTCGCTCCGTGAATATGAACATCGATCATGCCGGGAATGAGCAGCTTCCCCTCCCCATCAATGATAATCGTCTCTCCCGTGATTTCCGGGGCTTCCCTCTTGATGGCATAAATGCGCCCTTTATCGATAAGCACTGATCCATTCTCGATGACTTGCTTATCGGTTGCTATTCGAGCATTAATAATTTGTACCGCTTCCATGTCAAACCCTCCCCTGCTATTAGCTCAGCATCCGTCTAACCAAGAAGATACATAGCGTATATTGTTGAGAATTCGAGGAATAGGCGCGCCGAATCCCATTCTTTATCGTGATTCACTCTCCGCACTTACGCAGCAAAAGCACTCAGCTTTCACTTCGGCTCATTCGGCTCGTCCAGACCCTCGAGTTCCGGCAGTCCAGCTTCGCGCCGCTTCTCAATAATGTAACGGACATACCATTCCGGATTCTCCGTGTTCTTCCGTACCGATGCGATCGTTCGCAGCCACACCTCGTTCCAGCTCTGCCCGTTGGACTTGATGTGCCCTCTTTTCTCCATCTCAATACTTCCGTCATAGGCAAGCGCGGCAGATTCACGCATCGCAGGTGTGTCCAGCAAGATGATGTTTCCATGCTCGTCACGCCTGCTCTCGATGCCCATATTCCCATCAAATTTGGATGCGATCCAACCCACCACCAGCACCAGGACCATGAACAAGACGACGACTCCAATAAGGACCCACAACCAAATACTCATCTCATTCCCCCCACCACGACCGGAACCATTTGTTCCCTACTACACCATTTTATACGCACTTCTGTTGTAAAAGGTATCCTCCCAACTAAAAAGACAAGAAAAAACTCCCGGAACGATATCCGGGAGTTTAAGCTGAGCGCCAGCAGCAGCCTATCATGAACTTCCTGCTGCGCCTGATCCGCATCTCCGTTCAGATGCCGGTTAACTTGCTCCATGCCTCTTTTTCGGAATAGCTGTATATCGGTTATTAAAATATGCTATCAGGAACGTAATAAATTTTCTGGGTATCCTTCTTATTTACCGGATCTGTAACGATCGTGAAATACACATTGCCGTTCTTGGTCTGGACGCCCTCGATTTCGCGGTTGCCCACATTTGTAATCTTCACCAGCGATTTATACGCCCCCGTGTTCGACATCATGGCAATTTGCGGCGTTTCCCCCTCCGCTCCGCCTGAGGTATAGATTTCGGTGCTGCCGAGCATGTCCACCCCTTGGAATGACCCGTTCGGTCTAATAATGGCACTGCCTGATTGGGTGAAGCTGGTCACGCAGGCGCTTACCGCTGCCGCGCTGTCCATTCGCACCATTTCATTGCTGTCAAGGAGCTTGTTCAATGCTACCGTGTCATAAATGGCCCAAGTCACAGTGCCTTCCTTCGTCTGTACGCGGAAGACCGTATGCGTGCTGTTTCCGCCGCCATCCACCCGGTAAGTATCACCTAATCTTGCACCCGTCTTATTGGCGTAGTTCATGTAGGTAAACCGGCGAAGATCCGTATAATCGACGGTTGTGCCTGGCGAATATTGAACTCTTGCTACCTGGAGCGACCAGTAATAGTCCGTGGATGGATCAGCTTTAGAGCTGAAATAAAAATAGTTCTCGCCATTGTACGTATACATATCCAGCGTCTGGCAATGGCCGGTATTGGTAATGGTCATTTTATCAACGAACGTAGCGTTATTTCCATCGATCAGCAATCTTGAAAGATAGCAATTTCCTCCCGACCGCTGCGTTACATAAATATATTTAGATGCGATGTAAGCTTTCTGCACCACCACATTGTGCTGCAGTCCTTTGAGATTGTAAGCGAGCGTTGCGGAGGCGTTCACGGTCTTCTCGGGGGTTGCCGCAAATGCAGGCAAAGCAGACATACTGAATATAAAAATGGCAAGCAGTGCAGAAGTGAGTGTCATTAACCGCCGTTTCAAATGGTTCCACGTTTGATTTCGTAGCATACGGATTACCTCCATCGTTATAATCTTATCCATGCACATGTCCCTACGACCGTGGTGCCTTTAATACACAAAACAACCGAAGTGCGCAATCTTCCTCCTTCCCTAATCGATAGGCAAGTGATGCCACCATTCAACCCCGACGCGATGGTCACCTCCTTTTTTAAAAGGAATGTTTGCAAGTTATTCTTCTATAATTTAACAAATATATGGGATTTTATCAAAGCTTTCATAGGAAGGCACGATATTTTCTATTTGGTCGATTCTCCCCATTTTTTTAGTAACTTCTATACCGTAAAAATCTAAAAAGCCGCGAACTTCGCGGCTTCAGACCTAACCTATGGATGAAACATCATGATGTTCAAAATTAGCGCACTATTCCCTGAGGAGCCACATTTCTTGCTGCGGTTGCGGCAGCTGCAATGCCTTTATTTTATCTTTCCCTTGATCGGTTAAACCGATCGCCCATTGGCTAAAAAACTGTGTCAGATCCTCGCCAGCTTCCCTCGAGGCAACCAATGCAAACGTGTCGACAGTATTCTGAATATCACTTTGCGGCATTTCTCTGTAAGCTTCGAAAATCCGGGTATAGAGGTCCCAGCCGTAAGAAAGCTGCAACTGCTTGAACATTACGAGTCTTTCGTAGTTTCCGATACTCCCGTATTTTTTGTCTGGATCGTCACTGCTTGCGAATGATATCGCCCGGTCGTAATAGTCCTGGCCATCGCTGCCGACCTTAAGCAATTCGGAAGGATTTCCGTATCTCTCCTGTGTATACAGGGAGAAAATATTTACGGTAACCTCACCAACATCGCCCCAAGTCCATGTCCGTTGCTGGTATTCATGCCCCAGCTCATGCCAGAACCCCCAGGCACTCGATCGGAGATAGTCAATATCGAGCAAATTGGGAGCATAGCTGAACGGAAGCATAATCGGATAACCCGCATGCATTGCACCTGAGGAAATTTGAACATCTGCCACGTATCGGCGGTTCATCTTATGAGCGGTGTGCGGCATAGCCCTCTCCGAGTGTAGTCCGACCAATTCATCATAGCTATCGTATATTTCATCCCAAGTCTGCATCAGCTCTTCAGGATTCGATACGTCACGGATCAGCTCAGAAGGAACGGTTAGCACGATTCTTTTACCCTGAAGTTCAGCAAACGGAACGCTAGGTGGCAGATTCCGTATCGCTTCCCATTGCTCCGCCGTCGTTTCTCCAAGCACGAAGCGGGGGGCTTCAACCGCACCGCTAATGCTGACTTTAACTTTTACACCTGGTTTAGACTTCAGTGGAATAAGATATATCAACCCACCATATGGACTGTTCACCTGATTTCTTCCGGGTGCCAGCTTTTGATGATTCACCACAAGAGGAGCACGTTCCCATTTGCTTGCCCCCCTCAGGTCGTCATCATGTGAACCGATTTGTACCGTCAAATGCTCGGCGCCTTCCGGCACTTCCAATGTTACGGCTTTTCCAGGAGGTGCATAAAGTCCTGTGCTAACCCAATTTTTCGAAGGGAGAGCATGTGTGTACATCATGTTGGGAAAGTCAAAATCCACCTCAACCTCCCGGTTATTCACTACGAACGCATCATCAGCGACTTTACCTGGAAATTGATCCGCATACGGTGATTTTTTATTGGATGGGTTCAACGTAAAATGGCTGAATTCGAATACGCGAAGTGCGTTCGTGTACGGAGCTTGAAATTTAGAGATTGGGAAAGTGGCCGAAGGCAATTTACTCGCCTCTAAGCTGGCCCAATCAAATAATTGTGATTCAGTCGATAATGTCTCGAGTGTTTCACTTAGAATCGTATACAGTAGCTCCCGCTTTTTGCTTTCAGTTGTTCCGGCTGGACCAATGTCGATGTCGTCATAAGTGATCGTTCCTGCTTCAACTGCTCTTCCTTGCTGAAAGCGGTTCATGAAGTGATGATTCAATGATTGTTCTGGGGTCAGCTTGGATTCATTGCCATTTGAGTCGGTGCCGCGGTTCATCAAAGTCAGGCCTGCACGGTTCATTAATTTTTGAATGGCGAAATCCCGACTCAGTCGTCCCCCTCGCAGATTGCCGACCTGCAGGACAATATGCTCAGGCGTATCGCGCGTAATTCCTTCAAGTACGCTGTTGTTTTCAGATACGATCACGCTGCCACCAAGACGTATATACTTATCCAGTGCTTCTAGATCGGAATCCTTCACCGAGCTGTCTACGTAAGCAACCGCATATTTTTGCGGGTTCAGATTCGCTGATTCCCAGCTGTCGCTTTTCACGAGCTCGATAGGAAGATCAGGAGATACCGTAAATGAATGAGAAGTAGTGATCAAGCTGATTTTCTTACCCGTTCCCCGTAAAGCATCCGCGTAGCGTCCCGTTATATCGTTGCCGCGGCCAGAATTCGTATGCGACTCGTCCGTTAGCCATAATAAAATATTTCGTGCTAGCGTGCTGCTAGTTTCATCTGCTTGCTCGGAAAGGTTAAAATATCGATCGCTCCCAGCCAGTAGAACTCGCCCTTTGCCATATCGTGATGCCGCGATTGCCGGGATGTTACCCGGAACGCTCACATTGAACGCATTGCCGCCAATTGCAGCTACCCCTCCGCCTGCAAAGTATGGAATCGCCGCCAAGTCCTTATATAACAGACTGAAGTCTTTGCGAATATCGTCTATTGAGGGCAAATCCGTCGTCAATGAAGTCGGACCACCCGAATGAAGGTGTTCCATAGTGACTCCAGACGGAGACCCGGTTACGTTAGATGAAGCCTCAGGACTTTCAGCATTTAGGGTTAACGGTGATATGGAGCTTATTACTAATGCAGAGCTGATAAGGGCTGCGATCTTCAAATTCCACTTTTTTGACAAATGATATCTTCCTTTTCAATTTTCAGGTTAATTTCCGATCATTTTGCTTGAGCTGGTAAATTTCGTGCGACCCAGTTCGGACTTGTACGTTATTCTACTTCCTTTCAGCTAAAGATATAAAATTTCGATTAAAGGTAACTTCGGATTAAATAATAAATATTCAACTCCTTCCCCTATGATTAGTTTGAAAAGGCGATCGATTACTTTGTCCAACTCCTTTTAGCTTGTAGCTGTGTCATTTCGCCCATCCTAAATATAGAACAACTTACGGGAATTGACCCACTGCCGATATTTAAGACCGGACTGTATTTTTTTCGGACAGACTTGTTTATTCTTGTTTAGTCTACAAATGAAAGGCGTATCGGCCATTGCTTCCAAGCGTTATTCGCAGCGCCTGAAGCCCCGCTCTGATATGAGCGAGGCATGGATGGAATACGGCTGGTTAAGTGGCTAAAGGTCCATCATTTCTTCGCTTTCATGACCAACCGCTAGTTGATTACATTAACCTCTGTGTAAGGCGAGTCTGTAGTCGCGAGCAGAGGCTGCGGAATGCCCTTTAAATGATAATCGAAGAACGCTGCCACATATTCCCGTTGAGCGTCAAGCGATTGCTCAGAGTCAGCGGTTCCAATGCTTTGCTGGACCGCAAGCCTGGAAAGGCTTACCTTGCTTGCAAGCTGAGGCAACAGGGACTGATAATCGGTAAAGGTAAAGTGGGCCCCGTTCGGTATGGTCACATCCATTTTCCAACCGCTTGTATGGTTCCAGAACATAGCCCGGTCCTCCGCCGTCAAATGCGAGTCCACATCTCCCTCGTCGTTGAAACCGGAGTTCAACAGCATAAATGGACGATCCAGGCCGTGCTGGGCAACGGGCAGCGGGTGATTGGGCATATGCCCCATCGTACCGTCCATATCGATCCCCGCATCGATTCGCTCGTCCTCATACATCGTTTGCGCAGCCGTCGCTCCCCCGGCAGAGTGCCCATAAATGCCTACCTTGGAAAGATTAAGACTGGCGGCCAAACCTTGAGGCAGCAACTTCTTACCTGCATCCGGATTGCTGCCTGCCCTCATTTCGATCAATTGATCCAGTACAAATCGCACATCATCAACACGGACATCGATCATCTTAAGCACCGTTTCAGCACTGAAAGCCGGCAGCGCCTCCGTTACGACCCGACCGTCGGCAAATTCGACGACTGATGCTTCATGGGTATGATCCAACGTAATGACGACATATCCTCGGCTAGCCATTTCCTGCACCAGGATCGTGCCAAAGCTTCGCGGGATGGAGCCGCCCGGGGAGAAGATGATCACCGGCCAACCTCCCTCATTATCGGCCGCAGGCGCCTCCAGCCATGCGTGGGTATCGATATCGGCCAGATTGACCGTGCCAGGGGTAAGACCGATGGATGGAAGTTCCGCTTGGTCATAATGTTTTGCTGCACCTTCCCGCATATACATGGCCTTTTGTCCGCTTTCTTCCTCGGCAGGGTACCAGATGCTGATCATAAGCTCCCTCGGTCCTTCGTTAACCCAAGGGTCCATTCTGTCCTTATCCATTAAGTGTAGCTCTGTCACGCCGACCGGATATTTCCCCATAGGTGCAGGAATGTGGAGCTGGACGCTTGGCCCCTTTGCGATTTCTTCTTCCTGCGGGACCAGGGCCAGCCATACGAAGATCCCGACAAGTATGATGGCTACTGACATGATCACCAGCACCGAAAGACGGACCCAACGCGGGGTTTCCCCGATGAGAATTTTGCTGACAGAACCTACGGTCAGCACAAAGTAGACCATATAGATCATCATAAACACGCTAATACAGACCAGGACGGGCTCCAGAAGACTGATGCCGCCCAATCCGCCGAACAGCCTCCTTAGCCAGCTGAATACGACAATATAATGTACCACCCCAACGAGCAGCGGCAGCATAAAGATCATAGCGTTCTGCTTAAAGATCGAACCGCTAATCTCGTTATTGCTCACACCGATTCTCCTCAGAACATCGTAGCGGGCCTGATCTCCCGCCGCTTCGGTCAACTGCTTGAAATAAAGGACGCTCCCCGTTGCCAAGAGGAATACAAGTCCCAAAAAGCCAAGGATAAATACATTTAGCGCAGCGCTCTCGATTCCAACGCGATATTCGGCATAATACGACGTCATCTTTGATTCCGGCGTGGCCATGGAGGCAAGCGCATTAGAAGTAGCCCTCGTTGTTTTCTGCCCCTCTACCGTGTAGCCGATATAGTCTACAGAAGGACTCTGCCGCTCGATGGCGCGGTAGGTTTCATCAGCGACCACGACCATTATATCCGGATAGCTCCAGTTCACGATACGTTCGATCGTCATATCGGTAAATGCCAGAGTCAACGGTCGTGAGGGCAGCTCCAAGGTGATCGTCTCTCCGTCATAATCCGACCACTCATGCTCCGTGTACATCGGGCGAATCGCAATCGCCCGGCCGGGCTCCGTCACATCCAGTCGGGGAATGCTGAGCGCTTCCGCAGCCCGGTTATATCCGCTCACGGAGGTGACTTTGATGGGCCGATCGTTAGATGCCATTTGTTTCTTCGATATAATCTCATCGCTCGAAGAATGTCCGTTCAGATGAATAACAGGAATCGTAACCTGCTCGGCCACAGGATGCGCCATATCGCTTCGGATCAGATGGTCGACTTGCTTGTTAAAAGCTTCCTCCTGGCTAACAAACATATAGCTGAAGGGAGCGATCAAACGCGTGGAATGCTCGTAGGTATGGTAAGTACTCAAGCCAAAGCTGAATGCGCACAACGCCAAAGCCGACAAGATGGATATGATGCCGAACGTGCGGGCGTTCCCCTTCATGCGATAGACGAGATTCGACGTAACTACCAAGTTCAACCCCTTATAGTAATAACGTTTACGGCGCTTCGCCAATCGCAGGACAAAAATAATAAGCGATGAAAACAAGAGTCCCGTCCCCGCTATGATCCCGACCGACATCACCCCAAGATTGGTCAGGATCTGCTCATTATTCGCAAACTCGCGAAGTCCGAACCCATAACTGATCGACAGGATGAGGATAGCAGCAAACGCCGAAAGGATGGAAGCCCGCGGTTCCCGCTCCCCTTCCTGTTCCGCACGAAACAGCTCGATCAGCCGGAATCGGTAGATCAGCCTATACGCCTGCACAGAAGTGATCAGAATAATCATCATGAACACGATGATCGTACTGATGACAGCCGGAAAGGAGATCGACATCCCTATATCCACGCTGATGCCGAGCAGCCGGGCCAGGATCATGGTGAAGAGCTTTGACAGAAGAGATCCGGCACCGATTGCCAATGCGAGAACGATTAAACCGATCAGAAGATTTTCATAGAATAGCAAACGGCCGATCGTTCGTTTGGGCAATCCCAGCAGGGCATACAGCCCTACTTCCTTCTTCCGTTTTCTGGAGAAGAATTGGTTGGAATACAGGATAAACACCGACACGAACAAGATTAACACGATCGAAGCAATGAAGAACGTGGACTTCATGCTGCTGGACGACTCGATCGCGTTCATGATTTCCGTACTGTACTGCAGGGAAGCGAAAATATAAAAAATGACGACACTTATAAACATGGAGATGAAATAAACAAAATAATGGCGGAAATTGCCCCGTATGTTTTTCTTAGCCAGATCAAACAGCGTCATTGGCATCTCCTCCCAGCACGTTCAGCACATCCAATATCTTTTTGAACATTTCCTTTCTGGACATGCTTCCCTTGACCAGTTCTGCAAAAATGCCGCCGTCTTTAATAAACATCACGCGGCTGCAATAGCTTGCTGCGTAAGCATCATGCGTGACCATCAGGATCGTGACGAATTCCTGCTCGTTCAGATCCTTCATCGCCTCGAGCAAGTCGGCAGCAGCGCGGGAATCCAAAGCACCCGTCGGTTCATCCGCCAAAATCAGTCTCGGATCGGTCACGATTGCACGGGAAGCAGCCGTTCTCTGCTTTTGCCCGCCGGAGATTTGATACGGGTATTTGTCCATAATATGGCCGATGCCAAAGCGCTCCCCGATCGCTGCCACCCGGCGTTCCGTTTCATCGACGCCCATCCTTGCAAGGGCGAGCGGAAGCACAATATTTTCCTTGACGGTCAGCGTATCTAAGAGATGATAGTCTTGAAAAATAAAGCCCAGCTTCGTTCGGCGAAACTCCGATAATTGTGCTTCATTCATCTGCAGCACGTTCTCCCCGTCGATCACGATGTCTCCAGAGGTCGGCTCGTCGATCGTGGATACGATATTGAGCAGTGTCGTTTTCCCGGAGCCGGATGGCCCCATTATCCCGACAAATTCTCCTTCCTGAACAGTCATATCAATGCCGTACAGCACCGGGATCACATTTCCTTTGACGCCGTACGACTTTTGTAATTGCTGTATTTTAACGAGCTCTTTCATCTGTTCTCCACCTCCAGGTAGTCATTCCCTGGTATCATAACACCGTTTTTAACGAGCAGCCTTACTCCTGACTTACGAAATTCTTGAGCAGGCTTACATTTTTGTAACCTTGTCCAAAGCGATGATGTTTGCTTTCCCTATCAAAGGTATAATGAGATGAAATGACATGAACCGCGCCGGATCGGAGGGATTATATGTGAAGATCATGATCGTGGAAGACGATGCAACGATCAGTGAAATGCTCGGGGAAACCTTGCAGAAATGGGGATTCGAGTCTGTGCTTTGTAACGATTTGGATCGGGTCCAGGAACGTTATGTGGCAGAACAGCCTCATCTGATGCTCTTAGACATCAACCTGCCTGTGTATGACGGTTTCTATTGGTGCAGCCGGATTAGGGAAGTCTCCAATGTGCCGATTATCTTCCTTTCCTCCCGCAATACGCCAATGGATATGGTGATGGCGATCAATATGGGCGGAGACGACTATATACAGAAGCCGTTCTATGATGAAGTACTGATCTCCAAAATCAAAGCGCTGCTGCGCAGAACCTACTCGTATATCGATCCTTTCCCGAATGTAATCGAACATGAAGGCGTGATCCTGAACCTTCATGATGGGAGGCTGTTATCCGGAGAGCAATCAGTGGAGCTGACGAAGAACGAGTTCCGAATCCTGAATCTGTTGATGCAGAGTAAAGGTAGCATCGTCAGCAGAGAAACCATCATGCGCCGTTTGTGGGAGGATGAAAGCTTTGTGGATGACAACACCTTGACGGTTAATATGACGCGAATCCGAAAAAAATTGGATGATCTGGGAATAAGCCGGTTTATCACAACGATCAAGGGTGAAGGGTATATGATCAAATGAGTTTTCTGCGATATTTAGAAGATAAACGTTATGTGATATTATTGGCCGTCGCGCAGATGCTGTTTGCAACCTTAATGATGTTTGTTAGTGCATCCGGAAAATATGATGCCGGAGATATTTTTTACACGCTGCTCGGGTGCTTAATCTTAACCGCCACCTATCTGATCGTTGGATATGCTCGGCGCTATGCACATTATCAAGCACTGGATGAATTGACCGGAAACGATGATGACGATATTGTCGCTGCTGTACCAAAGCCGATCAGTCATGAGCAACAGCTCTACACAGCGTTGGCAAGAAAGCTCCATCAAGCGAAGCTGGACACTATTCGAAAGTACCATGGGGAACGGAAGGACTATCATGACTTTATCATGTCTTGGATTCACGAGGTAAAGCTTCCCATCACGGCTGCCCATCTGCTGATGAGAAACAGTGCCGGCAAATCGGCTGAGGAGCTCGTGAATAAGCTGGAGGATGAAGTGAACAAAATCGATCACTATGTTGAACAAGCGCTCTATTATTCTCGGATCGATTCATTTTCGAGGGATTATTTGATTGCCGAGGTTTCACTGAACCAGATCATGCGAGCCTGTGTCCGCAAGTACGCCAAGCTGTTCGTTGCCAAACGGCTCCGGTTCACCATGTGGGAAGAAGAACACACGGTTCACAGTGACGCCAAGTGGCTTGGATTCATCCTCGACCAAATCATCACCAACGCCTTGAAATATACAAACCAAGGAGGTGCCGTTACCTGTTCCATCGAGGATAATCCGAGCGAGAAGCGGCTTTTGATCCGGGATACCGGCATCGGCATCCTTCCGGAAGATCTCGGAAGAATTTTTGATAAAGGTTTCACCGGATCAACCGGTAGAAATGACGCAAAATCAACGGGATTGGGATTGTACCTGGCCAGCCAGATGGCCATCAAACTGGGACACCGGTTGTCTGCGCGATCCGAACCAGGCCAATATACAGAGCTTGCCATCATCTTCCCTAAATCGCGAAGCATTCATGAAATGATGTAATGTTACTTGCTTCCAATAATGAAGGCATCGTCATAAACCTTTAAAGCCGCCAAGGCCTCCTGAAAGAGACAGGCGGCGTTTTTTTTAACTCTACTTTTTACCCTCCAATTGATTGCTTATCTGGAATAGCTGTTCTGTTAATTCGATTCCGGTTTGTTCTCCGATGATATTGGAGTACCGATCATAGAGGTTAAGCCAAGCTTTCTCGATATCCGGCTGCAGCTCTTTCCCCTTCTCCGTGGAGTAAATCAAGGACATTCTGCCCTTTTGTTCAGCGTACACCAGGCCTTTAGCCTGCAGCTTCTCGATAAAACGGGTCACCGTTGAAGGTGTTATATGCAAAACCTCTCCAAGCTCCTTCTGAGAAATGCCTTGCTTCTCATTCACGGCAATCATCAGGAACGCGTAGGTCGGAGACAAGCCAGTTATGCGAAATTCATCCTCGGCTAGTTTGGTCATGGAGCGGGCCAACTGATTGGCCGTGAAGTATAGACATCCCTTGAGTAAGTGGTCATGAAAGTGTTCCATCTTATACACTCCTTTTTAGTTGTGCATACAAATTATCATTCCACATGACTAGATGTCAAGCCTTTCCACGACCGAAAACGCGCGAGATTGTCCTCTAATCGAAATTTAGATACGAAGAAGACAATAAAAAAAGCCCCTCTGACCAATGTTAGATCAAACGAGGGGCTCCTAAATTGCCAAGATTGATGAATATTGCTGCTTACGAATAAAAGGAAAATACGCTAAAAAGTTCTCGCTTCAGCCTGCAGTTTAATCGCCGCCATCTCCTCCATCGCTGCCGCTGTCGCTGCTGTCTCCGAAAAATCCGCCACCGCTGTCCCCATCCCCACCGTCTCCGCCGCTGCAGCTCCATGAAGACGAGTTGCCAGCCAACCCTTTCCATGACCGTTGAAAGGCAAAATCAAGCGCAACATGCGAAGCGGGATCAAATAGCGGAGAAGCGTGAGGTCGGACATAATCCGGTTGCTTCTTTCGAATACGTGTCAAAAACCTCCGTCCTACGCCGAGCAGAAGCGCCGCTTCCATCATCCGTTCGAGATGAATAGGCTCGCGATCTTCGCTTCTGCCGCCTCTAGCCAGCATTCTGCGATATCGTTTCACCGTGCTCCGGCAGGCTTCCGATCTGCGATCTAATACGACTCCGGGCATAAGTCCGACCAATAGAATCGATAGAAGAACAAAGTCCAAGTATGTATCAACGACCGGGTCGTACATGATTTGAGCACCCATGAAGAAGCAGACGATCAAGAAGGCTATGATATATTTTTTCTGACGCCAACGAATGGAAGCCAG
Source organism: Paenibacillus lactis (assembly GCF_017873605.1). Taxonomy (GTDB): domain Bacteria; phylum Bacillota; class Bacilli; order Paenibacillales; family Paenibacillaceae; genus Paenibacillus_AQ; species Paenibacillus_AQ lactis. The sequence continues at coordinate 15,315 of NZ_JAGGKI010000007.1, read as the reverse complement.
GACGGCTCCGCCTCCCAAAATAAGAATCATTACGCCGATCCATCCCCATGATATAACGTCTGCGATATACAGGTAGGTCAGCAATGTAACATGCACGAGAGCAAGCACGGCGAAGATTATTTTTCTCGGCCTATATACTCCGTACTTTATCGTTTGGCGATTCTCTTGTTCCACGATCTCCCGCCAACGATTGAACCCTGTCTCCAGGCCTTTCAAGCGATTCTTGTAGATGTGCATCGAGCTTTTCTGATGACGTTCTGATTTCGTGGGCCCGGATATGCTGTCCAGTTTCAGAAATTCCGTCCCACGGAACAGCCAGCTCAGAAGATACCGCTCCGATTTCGTCAAGCCGGAACGATTCCCCGCGAATCTGAACTGCGGGCCCTCCTTCGGGGCGCTGTCATCTTGCTGAAACCGCGTTCCCAAATGCTCCATGGAAATATCGAGCATGCCCTTGCGTCGCAGAGCAAACACACTGGCGAGCACATTTTCGCGCCGAAGCTTACCTTTCCTGAAGAGGTAGACCAGACTGCTCGGATCCATATGTTCAATCTCTTCCATGGTTATTCGCCGTCCGTCCCACCATGCTGCGAGCCTGCGAATGGATAGTGCATAAAACACGACACCTGCTATTGCGGCATAAGTCATCCAGCGGCTTACATAAACACCGGCTTCAAGCAGACGATCCCGCTCCACGAATCGGCGTTGAAGCGCCGACTCTTGCTCCAGCCGTTCCGATAGTAGGGAAGAAGACGACGTCGTTTCCAACTCGGGAAGCGCCTCTGCTGGAACAAACACCTTCATCCGCACATGATCCCCCTTCGGCAGAAGCTTGTTTTCGTATCGGGATACTCGTTCGGAAGTCTCCGTAACAGCCCCACCGGAGCGGTCGTAAGCGTAAACGATAACCGGTTCTTGCACAGGCTGCCTTATACGCAGCGTAACCGATACGTTCTGATGCTCCTTGTCGTTATCCTTAAGCAATGACCAATCCAGCTCTCCGCGATCGTCATATTTCACTGCCTCCTTATCAAGCCTGTAGCGATAGTATACCTGCCTGGTTTCATCCTTTGCCTGTACATCGATGAAGTAGGAACCCCTTTTCCATCTTAAGGTGACCGGATACCGCTCTAAACTTTGATAGCCGAAATTGCCTAGTTCTCGATCGACGGGTGGAACATATGCCTCGAAGAACTCGATATTCGCATCCCCGAAATTGTCCATAAATCGCGATATCGAATCGTACTCACCGCTGACAGTATAGGTAAAAAGCTCCTCCACGTACAAGTCACCGTCCGGCAGCAGATCGGCCACGATGTTAACCTGATCGACCGTCAATTTGTTGGTGCCGCCGCAGCCTACGAGAAGAACAACCAGAAGAACCACCGTTGTCAACAACATCACAGATTTCGAGCCTTTACTCATTAAGCCATCCTCCTGTTTCCTTAAAGGACAATCATGGCATACTCCTTTCGAAGGTATAGACAGATTCATTTCATGTTAATGAAAGATTTGCGATCTGGCAAGCATTTTCGATGGCTCCCAGTAACTTCCCGCGATTGCTGTGAAAGGAATTTAATTGAGTTGGAAATGGTAAAAGTTGTCATGTAAAAAGCGCCCTATCCCATTCGAGATAAGGCGCTTGGATCATTAGTGAGGCATTATATTGCCAGGTGTTTGCGGCTGAACCATAGCAGGAGCGTAGCTATTTTGCATTTGCGTCATATCCTGCCGCGGAAGCTGCGGTACCTGATAGTAGCCATGCTTGTTCTGATACAGGGAGATTTCATAAGCCATTTCAATACAGTTTGGCAGCGAATCTGCAAGCACCCGGCGCACGACTGGATTGGTGGATTCCAGGGCGGCATTTGTTTTTACGGTAGCACCGGCTTTAACCGCATTCAGCATGCATTGGGAAATGAACTCATCGTTTATTTCTGCTGTCGACTGCATTGGTTTCTTCGGCTGGGATGGCTTCATCCCGTAAGTAAAGTCATTCCCCTGCTTCATTTTATAGCTTTGGGTCGGTTTGGATGGGTCTTGCCCTGATTTAAAGCACTCCAAGGTGATGTTATATTCATCAGCCATAAATTGCTTCTGGCGCTGCATAATATCCCGAAGCTCCGGATCTTGTACGTGCCCGCTCAGCATCGTATAAGTATCAATCGTATTGATGGCCCCTGCCAACACTTCGTGGACGTCGAACATTTCGTGCCCGCCATGGTTCAATTGCGGAGGAACCATACCGGTTTCAATATTTTGGTGATTTTGCGGCTGTTGGAATTGCATGCATATAACCTCCTCATATTTTAGCCTTATTTCCAATGCATCAACTTGATAGCCGGATTATGGCTTGGGAATGGCTCCTTATCTGCAGTTCAAATATGGAGTCCAAGGTTTATTGTTATAAGAATCGACTTAAGTTATTCAGAGAAAATGCAGCGTGAGCCAAGCGAAGTCAACATGAAGTAATTGATGATTGGATTTGATTGTGCCTGCAACAAAAAAGACGGCCGCCAAATGGCGGTCATTAGCAATTTGTTCGTACTTCTCGGCATCTCGTTCTTTCCTTTACCAGTACATATCCCAATCTTTTAAAACCCTCACCAGCGCTTCAAAATAGAAATAATCTCCCCATATGCAGCATTCGTCGATTCCGTTCCCGAGCGGCTTTCCATACACCGCATGCTGGAGAATGCCGTTGGATTCAGGGAGCGAAGCCGTCGTATATCGATCGGATAAAGACTCCAGGATACGAAGTGCTGCGTTCTCGTACGTTCGGCGCTCCGGATGCGAGAGCGGCAAGTGCTTAGCCAGTTCCAGCATTCCGCATACCGAAATGGTGGCCGCCGAGCTGTCCCTCTCTTCTTCCAGGCCTTCGGTGAATATCAAATCCCAATAACACACATAATCCTCAGGCAGCCGATTCAAAAAGTATTTCGTGACCCGCTCAGCATGATGCAGCAGCGCTTCTTCCCTTGTATATGCATAACTGAGCGGCAAACCATAAATGGCCCAGGCCTGACCGCGCGACCAGCATGAATGATCCGCGTACCCTTGGGACGTTTGCCCAAATCTTGGCTCTCCGCTCTCGACATCCATATAATACGTATGGTACGTTGAGGAATCCTCACGAATCAAATATGCAGCGGATTGCCGGGCATGGCTTATGGCAGCACGTCGATATTTCGGTTTACCGGTTTCTTCAGTCGCCCAATAGAGCAAAGGCAAATTCATGCAACAGTCGATGATCATCCTGCCGCGCTGAGACGGTTGGTCCAGCTTCCCCCAAGCCTGAATGATGCCGGCTTTCTCGAAAAACCGCTCCATCAATAGGTCTGCGGCGGCCAAGGCAACCTGTCTTGCATCTTCGTTCCCGGTCAATTTGTATGCAGCCACGCAGGACAAGGAATACAAAAAACCCAGATCATGCGTCTCCGTTGCGATGCGCTGCTCCACACGCTCCTTGTAGCTGTGGAGTTGATGCTCCGCGGTCGAGCGGTACTTCGCATCACCTGTAACTTCATATGCCAACCACAGCATCCCGGTCCAGAAGGACGAGGTCCATTCCGTGTTGCCGATTGGCTCGTAGATATGATTACGGCTTGCAGGGGACGGAAAACGGTCCGAAAATGTGTCCAAATTTTCATCGATCTTATGCAGCACGAATTCAATGGCGGCTTCGGTCCTTTGACGCGTCCAAGTCGTGGTCACGCCGTATTTTAATGGTTCCTGGATCGCTTCCATGTCTAATTGGCCACTCCTCTTCACGTTCAAGTTTAATGCCCGCTTGCACTCACCCGATATTTGCCGGGTGTTACCCCCTCCAATTTCTTGAATGCCCGGATGAACACGACATCGTTTGTATAGCCGACTAGTTGGGCCAGCTGCGCATTGGTCAGTTCCGATTGCTCCATCAAAGTCTTCGCTTTCTCAATCCTCGCGCGGGTAATATAGTCGGTGATATTGCATTGATTCATCTTCTTAAAGAAACTCGAGATATATTGCGGCGTCATGCCGAAATGGTCGGCAATCATGCCAAGTCCTAGATTATAGTCAGTTAAATTCCGGTCGATGAATACCATCAAATCCTGCTGCAGCTGGATGCTGTGATCGCTGTGCTCCGTATGAAAGAGACGGGACAGCTTTTCATACAACCGCTTGGTCTCGGTATGCATTTCATCGCTTGTGGAACAACCGAATATGTGTTTTACGGGATCAAAGCTCGGGCCTAGAAGGCTTTCATGATCCGTGTTCGTCAAATTCAGTATTTTCAGAAATGTGCTGATAATGTTGAAGAACAAGCATCTTCCCAGCTCAGGGGTCATTCCCGATGAATTAAAATTCATCGTATAAATATTGTCCAGCAGCTTAGCGACGTTTTCCGTATCTCCGCTTCTCACATGGTTGACAAGCTGCGTCTCGAATTCGATCGGATAGTAATAATGATGCTTAATGTCCCGTACATGCCCGAAGTGAATGATTGAATTTCTACCGCTGAACATCCGGTAATCCAGGGCTGCCATTGCTTCCAGATAAGCGCTGCCGATGGTTCCGTTTCCTGTGTGTACGCTGCTGACGGCGATCGTCACGGAAATATGAAAACGGTCCTCCAAGACCCGAAGCAATCGTTCTGCGATCTCATGAAGGAAGAGTCCTGTTTCCACCTCTTCAACCGGATGGAAATTGATCAGGATCGCTACCCGATCGCGTTCCAGATCGACAGCGAATCCCTGATGTCCCGAATTTGCAATATCCGTGCCGATATTCGAGATGATAAACCGAATTTGCGTCCAGTCTTGCTCGGATGGCTCTGGTGACAGCCTTGTAATATTCACTGCTTGAACAATGATGACTGCAAACTTGTCGGACGCGAAGTGTATACCCATCGTCGCTAATGACGGCCCCCCGTGATCGCCCGCATGTTCCGGATCAATGTATCCCCGAATGAGCCTTGACAGAAAATCGGCACGGATGACAGGCGTCTGCCTGAACAATCGCTCTCTCAGATGCCGCTGCTCAACGAGCGAGCCTTCGATCGTTTGCAAAATAAAATCATATTCGTTTGCGGCCGGCTTATCCTGAACCGGCTTTCCTTGAAGTATGGCATCAACCACCCGTTTGACGGGACTATATTGTCGGTATGCAAACCAACAAGCAATGGCCGCCCCCGCGACAAGCGATACGACTAACACCGTGAGCGCCATTCTCTTTAGCTGCGATACTCGTTCCATAACGCTGTCCATCGGCATGACGGACACATAATGCCAGCCAGCTTCCTTGGATTCCGTAAAGGTTATCATGCTGTCCGTGCCATTTAATGTAGTTTTAAACAATCCCGATGGACCAGCCAGCTTTTCCGTCACCTGTAATGACAGCTCCGAGCCAGAGGAGCTTGCGATCACGCCCTGTTCCTTGTCGAGGATATAAATCTCGCTGTCGTTCGCGGACTCGATTTGCCGGAACATCTCCTGAAGCTGCTGCCCATCGATCATGATCACAAGCGTTCCGCGGATATTGGAAACTTCATGGAACGGAAGGGACTGCGCATAAGTGATGACATCCGCCGGGTTGCCATTTGCTTGATTCGGGTCCTGCAGCAGCACATTGGAGGGCAAGAAAGCCTTGTTGTGGTAGCTGCCGAGCAACGTCCGCTTCCAAGTTTCAAATTCCATATGCTCAAACCGATAATACTTGTCGTAGAAGGTTCTTGCATCCGTCCGCATTCCCGGCTTTAGAATGACGTCTCCCGCTTGCAGATGAACATAATAGTCCTTCACGAATCCGCTTACAAAAGATTGATAGCGGTTCAAGTAATCGCGGACGAATTCTACCTGGCGATACGCCCCGGCTGGATCTTGCCTATCAAGATTCAGCAAATGAGCCAGCTTCGGGTTAAACATGATTTGTTTGGCCAAAATATCCACTTCTTTAAGCTTGCTGTCCATTGAAAGCCGCAGCTGCTCCAGCATTGCCGAATTTGAACGCTCCACATTGTTTTCCATCACGTTTTCCACCCGTCCATATAGAAAAAGCCCCACGGTCATAGGCAATAACAGGATGAGCATGTACGAAACGATCATGGTTTTCAAGACGCGTCCCCGGCTGCTCCTCTTTCGCTTGCCGGGAATAAAGCCGGGTATCGAGATCATGGGCATTCCTCCAAGAAAATGTATGGAAACCTATTTCTTGAATCCTTCGCCAAACGGACTAGCAATCCCTTTAATAAGTCCGGTCATCCAATGAGAGGAACCAATCGAACCGAACGAAGCTTCACGGCTGCCGCCTGCCAAATTTCCGGTCCGAAAGGCTTCGGTTTCGCAAGCTTGGTTGATAAGGTCAACGCATACGTACCCGGATCCTCAATTACGATCCGTCCGACAGATGAATGAACCTCGGTGTACGGATGCTGACAGGATATGGAGTCGTTGACGACCTTATCCTCTTGGGGAATACATGAGATCGTCTGCCCTGCCGCCCGTACGGTGACCTCATGATCGTATTCCTTTTCCCAAACGGCACCGGATTTTTTGAAATTAACAAGCATGACTTCGTAAATGCCGGAAGATGAGGCCTTAAAGCTCCACCGTGCCTCGTTCATCTCGCTCCCGGTCGTTATCTCTGACAGTACAAGATCCAGCTTAATGGAGCCATTCGCCTGTTGGATAAACCCCCGATCTACATCGATCTTGCCCTCGACTTCCAATGCAATAACCGATACATGGTCTTCCGGGGGATGCTTGGGCAGTCGGATCCGCATCGCGTGATGGTCCGTTTCCGGTTGATAGCTCTGGTGCACGGGAAGACTGCTTGTCGTCGGGTCCGTGAGCAGATATGCATGTTTAACCGTATTTCTCACCCCGTTCAATGCCAGTTCTCCCTCTGGCCAATAACGGTTGTATACATGAAGGAAGAGAATATCTTCTTTAACCGTAACCGCTCCCCACTCCAGCTCATAAGGGAACGGGCTTGCGCTCGTACCGTAGACCGCCTCTCCATTTCGAGCAAGCCATTCGCCAACTTCCTTCAGGCGCAAAGCGGATTGTTCCGGAATTATTCCTGTTTCCGTAGGGCCGACATTGAGCAGCAGATTCCCTCCCTTGCTTACGATATGCACCAACTTTCGGATCAAAGCATCCGTCGATTTCCACACTTGATCCTTGGTGCTGTACCCCCACGATTGATTTAGGGTCATCGGCGTTTCCCATTCCCTCGTTTCCTCGCCATACATCGGGATTTCGTTATTGCCCTTGGATTGGTAATCACCAAAATCAGGCCAATGGCTCACTCTGCTGTTAATCAGGCAATCGGGCTGAAGCTCACGAATCATGTTGACCATCGCTTCGCTCTCCTTCTTCGACAATCCCCCGGATGTATCGAACCAGAGCAGTCCGACGGGGCCGTATTCCGTCAGCAGCTCGCGCACTTGCCCCTTTGCTTTATGGTTCCAATAACTGAAGAACGCCTTCTTCTCCAGCTCATAGTCCCACAGATTGTTAAATGTATCGTGAAGCGCATGCGGATGATGCCAATCAATCACATGAGAATAGTAGAAGCAGAGCCTGATTCCTTCCTCCCTGCAAGCTTCGGACAGTTCCTTCAACGGATCCCGGCCGAATGAAGAAGCATCAACAATATTGAACGGGTCCGTCCGCGAGTGGTACATGGCGAAGCCATCGTGGTGCTTGGCCGTGATGACGATATATTTCATGCCGGCCCTTTTGGCACATTTCACCCAAGCTTTGGCATCAAACTGTGTCGGGTTGAATTCCCCGGCAAGCTTCTCATATTCCTTTACCGGAATTTTGTCAGCATACATCACCCACTCTCCTTTGCCGAGCAGCGAATACACCCCCCAGTGGATGAACATGCCGAATTTGGCATCCTTCCACCACTGCATCCGGTTCTTGCTTTCCGCTACGATATCTAATGATGAATCAGCCATCGTTCTCCTCCTATTCCTTAATGGCGCCGATCAAGACACCTTTGACGAAGTATTTTTGCAAAAACGGATACAGAAGCAGTATCGGTAATGTGGACACGATGATCGTTGCATATTTAATCGTGTCCGCGATCGCCATCCGGTCCCCGGAGGCTTCCGTCATCATGTTGTCCGTCGTATTGGTTATGAGAATTTCCCGGAGCACAAGCTGGAGCGGGAATAACTCCCGGTCCCGCAGGTAGATGAGCGCCCCGAAATATGAATTCCAGTGTCCCACGGCATACCATAGAATCATTACGGCGATAACGGGCATGGACAGGGGGATAATGATTCGGAACAGAATGATCAGGTCGTTCGCACCGTCGATTTTCGCTGATTCCTCAAGACTTATCGGTACGGACTGAAAGGCAGTCCGCATAATGATCATATTAAATGTCCCGATCATCCCTGGGATGAGCATCGCCCAGATCGTGTTCAGCATTCCCAGGTTATTGATCAGAAGATAAGTCGGGATCAGGCCGCCGCCAAAAAACATGGTAATGACGATCAACATCATCAATAGATTTTTAAAGTACAAATTTCTGCGGGACAACAAGTATGCGCCGATCGCCGTGGCCACCAGATTGATGGCTGTTCCCGCCGCAACGTAGATCAGCGTGTTCCGATACCCCGTCGTAATCATCGGATTGTTAAACACCGCCTTATAGGCTTCGAAGTTGATATCAAGCGGCGTGAACAGCAGCCCTCGGTGCTGGGCCAACGAAGCGGGATCGCTGAACGAAGCAAAGGCAACGTACACGAATGGATATAAGGTGACGAAGCAGAGACCGGTTAGAATCAACGCATTGAACCAGACGAATATGGTCTCTCCGGCGGTTCGTTTATTAGCCATAACCGCCCCCCTCTCTACCAGAGTTTATGTTCGCTGACCCGCTTGCTGATCGAGTTCGCGAGTACAAGCAGAATGAAGCTGACCACCGAATTAAATAAACCTACAGCCGTCGTAAAACCGTAATCCGTCTCCAGAACCCCTCGCCGATACACAAAGGTCGAGATCACGTCAGCCGTTTCATAAGTTAGCGGGCTGTACATCAGCAATACTTTTTCGCTGCCAACGCTAAGCATGGAGCCCATATTTAAAATAAAAATAATAATGATCGTCGGCAGCATCCCAGGCAGCGTTATGTGCAGCATCTGTTTCCAGCGGCCAGCGCCGTCCATCTTGGCTGCTTCGTAAAGGGTCGGATCAATGGTTGCGATGGCGGCAAGATAAATGATTGATCCCCAGCCTACGCCTTGCCAAATGCCGGACCCGACATATAGCGTACGGAACCATCCGGCCTCGCTCATGAACGGAATCGATTCGATGCCGAAAAAGCCCAGTATCTGATTCACCAAGCCATCTCTTGCGAGGAAATCGAACATGATCCCTGTAACCACGACGATGGATACGAAATGCGGCAAATACGATATCGTTTGAACTGTACGCTTAAACAGCCGGCTGCGGATTTCATTCAGCAGCAGGGCAAGGATAATCGGTGCCGGAAACGCGAAGATGAGCTCATAAACATTGATCAGCACGGTATTGCGCAGAAGGCGTTCGAAATAATAGCTGTTAAAGAAATTGCGAAAATGCTCAAATCCGATCCACTCGCTTCCCCAAATGCCGTCCGCGATACTGAAATCTTTGAAAGCCATCAATAGACCGTACATCGGTCCGTAGTGGAAGACGGCATAGTATAGAATAACGGGAAGCGCCAGTATGTAGACGTATTTGTTCCGTCTTAAATCTTTCGCAATCGTTGTCCATTTCCCTTTGCGAGACTCGAAGGGATGTTCCCGTGCAGCAGACAATCGGATTCCTCCCTCCAACTTTTATTTATTGTGCCGCACCAAGAGCGACGGGAACTGCATATTTTCCGCCGCTCTACGGCGGTTAGCCTTTAATCTTTTGCCTTATTGCTTCCTACCGCTTACCGTAACGCTCCAAGGCGTTCTGCTGGATTTCCAGGGCTTCCGCTAGACCCATGGATTCAATGGTTTTCACATACTTATCGAACTGATCCAATGGCTCGGCGCCCATGACGAATTTCAAGTACATCTCGTCCTTGTACGTGTTAATGTCTGTCATAATTGAAGCATAGCGGCTGCTCTCGGCTTGAGTCGGCGTTGTGCGCGGCATTTTCTTTTCCATGGTCGGCTCAGCCCAGATGATCTTGGACTCCAACTGATCAGGCTCGGTCGTATATTGCTCATCGAAACGAATATCGAGCATGAACGGCCCGCTGAAGGTTGCTCGGTTATGCTTGGACATGGATTGGATCACTGGCAGTCCGGAAGGATCATTTAATACTTCGGGTTTGAATTTGGGCTTGCCGTCTTCCATCGTATAGCTGACGCCCTCTTTTCCGAAGTTAAATAACAGGGTCCCTTCCTCGGAGTAGCCGTAATCCAGCCACTTTACGGTTTCGATCGGATTTTTGTTGCTGGTCGTGATCGCCGCCCCGATTCCGTTAAATGCATAGTCCTTGTAACCCCAGATTTGCTTGTCGCCTTTGTTCATCACAGGGTAGGGCGCTGCCACCAATCTGAAATTCGGATCTTTATCCTTCATGAGCGTTCCATACTTGCCGATCCCACTGCCGGTGTATAGAATCGCTGATCCGATTTGCCCGCCGGTAATTTTGGCCTCCAGCATTTTCTCATCGGTCGTCGCAAAGTCTTGATCGAGTAAGCCTTCCTTGTACCACTGGTTCATGAGTGTCAGGAACTCCTTGAACCTCGGGTCAGTCGGGCCGTATTTAACCTGTCCTTCCTCTTGATAAAATCCGGCGTTAATTCCCCACGCTCCGAGAAAAGCGGTCGTTGTATCGACATCTCCCTTCGTCAGATATAGTGGGATCTCATCCGCTTTGCCATTGCCGTTCGGGTCTTGTTCCTTAAAGGCCTTCAACACGTTGTACCATTCATCAATCGTCGTCGGCATCGAAAGCCCCAGCTTATCGAGCCAATCCTGCCGGATCGTCGGTCCGAGAAATACCTTAAGCTTGTCGTCGGTACGCAGGAACGGGAACACGTATATGCTGCCGTCATCGGTCATAATTTCCTTCTTCCACTCCGGATGCTCCTCGAGCACCTTCTTAAAGTTTGGTGCATGCTGGTCGATCAAATCATTGAGTTTGATGATTTTGCCATCCTTGATCGCCTTCTCCGGTCCCCCAGGATAGCCGGCCCAAGAATATTCGATCACATCCGGAAGCTTATCCGAGGTCATCATGAGGTTAAACTGCTCCGTGGCTTGCTGGCCCTGCGGAGGATGCTGAAAGTCCACTTTCACTCCGGTTAAACTCTCCAATTCCTTATAAGCCTCGATTTCGTTGTAACTCTTCATCGTAGCGGACACCTGGCTAACGATTTGCACCCAATACGTCAGTTCCGATAGAACCGGAGGGGATTCCGGGTCCAACGTTGCCTGCGGTTGTTCCTTGGCACTGCCTCCGCAGCCTGCCGCTGTCATGGACATGGTGGCGGCAAGCAAAACAATCCAGAATACTTTAAGCCTGTTGACCTTCATTATCTTTGCCTCCCTTTTCATTTGCTTGTTGTGCGGATTTCTGGTTTGTTAAGCACCACCTTACAGAACATTTTGGCGATTGAACACCGCCGTATTTTCTAATTGTGCAGTATATTTTTAAAGCAGTACATTGTCTAAATTTAATCTTGGACTGATTTATTTCATGATGGACGGTCACTACAGAAATAAAGGGCGGCCGAAACGGCCGCCCTTTGCAAATTATAAGCTGCTATGAAGCCGAGACTTGGTTTCGGATGTAGTCCATGTCTCCAAGAAGCAGATCCGCAAAACCGGAATCGATATGCTTGCCCCGTTGTGCTTTGATGGCGTTCTCCAGCGAAGTGAGCGCTTCATCGGCTCCTTCGCTTCCAGGAGGATGCTGCTGGAGATCTGCAATTTTGGCCAATAGGCTTAGCGTGATGCCGTGATTATCAATCCAGCCCTTCTCTTCCCCTGCTCTCACGATATCGTCGAGCTGTTCCTGATCGACAACAACTACGATCGGATATTCACGAACCGTGACATTCCCGGCCGCATCTTCTGCCGTTATACGAAGAATATGCGGTCCGGCTGTCAGCGTTAATGGCTCTCTTACCAGTGTTTCGGAAGCTTCCTTGCCATCCAGCTCCAAGCTAAAGTCCGATACGCCGCTTAATGTGTCCGTGATTTGAGGCGAAATGGTTACACGCTCGGTTTGGTATACGGACTGTGGCACATTTGCCTTTATTTCCGGTCCGCTCCGATCAATCCTCACTGTCTTGGAGGTTTCGTCACTTGTCACGCCAGACAAAGCGGCCATTCGGGCATATACGGTTGTCTCTCCCTCTGTTTCCAAGAGTATGGGAGCCGTATAATTCGTCCATGTGCCTTTGGATCCTAGCTTAAATTGGCTCCGCATGCCTGCAGCTTCAGCTTCCGGAGTCATCGCGATGGAGACCTGCACCGAGTCACGGTTCCATTCGGTTTCCGAATCGACCTTGATTTCTGGTGGGTCTTTAAGCGAATGCGTCTCCCTCAAGCGCCACAATTCCTGCGCAGGGGACGGTAAGTTCAACGCCTCGATGCGGGATTTAACCTCCGCTTTGGAATACGGCAGCGCCCACTTATCGAAGAACTCCGTCAGATTCTCTCCTGCCGTAATGGATGCCATCACGACAAACGTATCGATCTCTTCCTGGTTCGTCGCAGGCAGCTGCGATGCCGGCAGCTCTCGGTACGCCTTATGAAGGTCAGCGTAAAAGTCCCATCCATAAGCCAAGGAAAGCTGGCGGAACATCACGAGATAGCCGAAGAGATCCAGCTGGCCGGAAGCACCGAACGACTTACCTGGAAGATCGCTTTCCATATATTCAAACGCTAAATCATAGAAGTCCTTTCCATCGGCATTGCGAATCAATAAGTTGCTGCTGTTGCCGAATTTCTCCTGAACGTAAAGGGAGTAAATATTAACCGTGATTTCACCTGTTACGTTCCAGTTCCAGGCTCCTTGCTGATATTCATGGCCCGTCTCGTGCCAGAAGCCCCATCCTCCCTGTGTAACTCGAGATATGTCCACGGCGTGGCCCGCTGAAGGATCGATGTGAAACATGATCGGATAGCCCGCATGCATGTAACCAGCACTAATCTGTCGATCCGCAACATAACGGAACGGAAGGTCTATACTTTTGTGCGGCAGCGGTTGATCCGGGGAAAGCCCCGCAACTTCCTCTGTGTAGTCCACGATCGCATCCCACTTCTCCACTAATTGCTGTGGATCTTCTAGCTGCCTGATATACTCGGACGGCAGCGTCAAGATCACCCTGCGTCCCTGAAGCTCCGACCAGGGGGCGGGATGATGCCGAATCGTATCTTCCCATTCGGCCTTAGAGGTCTCGCCAAGGATATAATGCGGTGCGCGAACTCCGCCGCTGATTTCAATATCCTTCGCAACGCCAGGCTGAGGCTTGGTTGGAATCAAGTAAATCAAACCGCCAAAAGTACTGCGAATCCGATTCTCACCCGGAGAGAGGGTCTTTCGCTGCGTTATGACCGGTGGTCGTTCCCATTCCGTTTTACTTGTCAGATTGTCCGTGTGCGCCCCAACCTGAACGTCTAGATGCTGAGTGCCTTCGGGGACGCGAACCGTTACCCATTCTCCGGCCGGCGCGTACAGCCCTGTACTAATCCAATTTTTAGGAACCGTCCCTTGACGCAAATAGTCAAAGGTTGAATAATCAAAATTCACGTGGACGGATTGTCCCGTCACACGAGGGGCCTCTGCTGGAACGGCTCCGGGGAATTGATCGGCATAAGGGGATTTGGGGGCCGTCAGGTCATTTCCGATCCGTCCCAATTGAAACGCTAATAATGCGCTCGTATAGGGCGCTTTGGAACGGTCGAGCGGAAACGTAAGATTGGATTCCAAATCGCTCGCATCCTGCTCGATCACGGCATACAGCGGACTCTGCGGAGTGATGCTGCTGACGGTTCCACCGGTCACCGAAGCGATGACCTGCAGCTTCTTATCCGCGCCGGCACCAGGCCGCCCGACGTTTACCTGATCCGGTGACAGAGTCCCGGCCTCAATTGCTTCGGCCTGTTCCAGCAGCTTTTGCGAATGATAATTGGCGGATTGCTCCGGTGTCAATTTGGGCAGGGTTTCCGTTCGAGTCGATGCCGTATTGTTCATCAGACCAAGACCCATCCGGTTCAATAGGCGCTGCACCGGGTAATCCTCACTGAGCTTGCCTGAAAGTCCCTGATATTCATTCCCAAGAAAGACATGCGGATATTGTTCCATCACCCATCCCTTTAAGGGGACAACGACATGACCTCCTTGCGCGACGTAATTCTCGACGGCGTCGACCTCGCTATCCTTCAGCGTCCCGTCAACATAAGCTACGGGGTAGCGGGACGGATCCAACTGCTCCGGCGTGAATTGGTCCAATCGGACCAAATCGATCGGTACATCGGTTTCGATGGAATAATTCTTCCACGTTGCGGACAACATGGGCAATCGACCTTTGCCTTCCAATGCCTCCTGATAGGTCAACGTCTCGGAATCCTCCGTCAACCACAGAAGAATGTTGCGGGCAACCGTTGTCCGCTCATCGGTAATATCAGAAGTGAACTTGAAATAGGAATCATCGCCTGCAACGACGACTTTGCCCTTTCCGTAGCGGGCAGCTGCTAGTATCGGCGTCGTGTCGGGGTTGACCGCCAGAACGAAGGCTTGATCTCCGATAGCAGCGACGCCGCCGTTATAGGTGGCTGATACTGTCGGATAACCGGTCAGATCCTTATAAATCACATCAAGGTCATGCTGGGTCGCCTTTCTCACGTCGGTATTGGCGCCTAATAATTGTACATCAGCTTGCCCTGTCATGACCTCCGCAGCCGTCAGCGTTTTTCCTGCCGTCGGAACGGCTGCAAGCGCGCACGCAACTGCCAACAACAGCTTCAACCGCTTCTTGGTGTGAAAAACCATTAACCATTCAACTCCTTTGCCGTCAAATTTATCAAAGCAATGATGAAACTAAACCTTCCTCCTTCTCACCTCACCTTCGGATCTTTTTTCGATACAACCCAACTATAAAACGGCCGCCCGCTGCTCCCAACCGTCTATTTTTAAGATCCAACTGTATTTTCTCTGATCGGCACTGATCTTTTTTAATATTGAATGGCATAAAATTAACAGGGAACCATTCGAATTTGTTCACAAACACAATCAGAACCACCCGTCAAACGGGTGGTTTGCTCTTGGGGTATAACCCCTTGTTGCCAAACTGCGCCTAAAGACGCTAGCCTGACAATAAAATTG
>NZ_JAGGKI010000006.1 GCF_017873605.1 Paenibacillus lactis | reverse complement strand
TTGGGCGTTGGATTATTCTTTCTGGCTGCCCATTTGTAGTAACTACTTCGAGCGATACCTGCCAGTTCACACAGCAAGGCCACGGGGTAGTTGCTGGTTAGCGCTTCGATGGCTTGGTAGGTTTGACGTCGCTTTGCTCTTGCCCCCTTTGCAGTTCCCATAGCTTTTTTAGCAAGGCATTCTCCGCTCGCAGCCGCAGGACTTCTTCCTCCAAGGTTTTGGCCTTCTTCGGTCTCCCGTTCTTCGAACCCGTCGAGGTGCCTCTTTTTTCCTTGAGACCCTCAATTCCTTCTCGCTCGTAGTGAGCCACCCATCTTCGAACCATCCTATCATCGATGCCCAAGGTCTTGGCTACCGTCTTGTAGCCAAGACCTTCCTCCAGGAACATCGCAACAGCCTTGCGCTTAAATTCGATGTCATATGTCTTTCTTATTTCGCCCATGGAAAAAATCCCCTCCAAAGTAGACTTTAATGCGCTTTTTACACACTGTCTACTTAAAGGGGATAATATCAAAATAGCGACTTATATTGGGACCATGTTTTTGTCCTCCGACACCAATTTGAAAAATTTCGGTTAACTCCTTTTCTTCTTATGGATCATTCCTCTTACAAATGGCTTATGTTAAAATCCATCCTTCATTAGCGGGCGCCTTTCCCTTCAGCTCGCCTTCGCGAGTTTCGCGCTTCGAATCGATGACGAAGCATATACGACGAGCGCTGTCCAAATGAGCGCAAAGCCAACGAGCAATATCGGGGAGACCGATTCCTTGAACACGAATACGCTCAGCAACAGCATGATCGTTGGCCCGATGTATTGTACGAAGCCGAGCGTGGACAGCGTCATCCGGGCAGCCGCCCGGGCAAAGAAGAGCAGCGGCAGCGCCGTTACAACGCCGGAAAGAAGCAGTTCGATGAACATGGACGGAGGCAGCGTCCATGCCGTTGTCTTTCCTACGGCAGCCAGATAAATCCAGTAGCCGAGTGCGACGGGCAGGACGACAGCCGTCTCTGACAACAAGCCCACAGAAGCGTCTTGCGCGATCTTCTTCTTCGCAAGACCGTATAAGCCAAACGACACGGCCAGCGAGATCGCAACCCACGGGAACCTCCCGTAGTCGATGGCGATGATGAGCACCGCGGCACCCGCGATGGCAATCGCGAGCCATTGACCGCGGCTTGGCTTCTCGCGAAGGAATACCACCGCAAGCAGTACATTCAGCAACGGGTTCAAATAATAGCCGAGACTTGTCTCGACAACATGGCCGTTGTTGACCGCCCAGATGAAGATCAGCCAATTCGCAGCGATCAGCAATCCGCTGGCAGTGAGCGACAGCAGCAGCGAGCGGCTAGCTGCAATCTTCCTGAGTTCACCCCAACGGCGCTGGAGCGCGACGAGAATACCCATGAAGACGAACGACCAGACAACCCGATGTGACAGAATCTCGCCTGCCGGCACATTATCAAACAACTTCCAATAAAGCGGGAGAACCCCCCACATGATATACGCAATAATAGCGTTGACCAATCCATTATTCATGATTACGTCCCCTCTTCTCTCTCCGATGTCTGAAACGGATTATACGCCTCGATCCTCGTTTAAGTAAAGTAAATAATCTGTATGTGCTTACTTAAAAGAAAAAAGACCGCAATATGCGGCTTTTAAAGTCCATAGGTTCTAAACGTTCCACACGTTTCACATTGGTATGGTTTGTTACGAATTAACAATATAATCCTAGCCGAACTCCGATTTAGATTCACAATATATCCTCATCCGCCAGTTCTTTGTCTAGAGATCCCATTTTTTGTAATAACATAACCTGCCGGCAAGCAAGTTGTATCCGGATGATTTTTACAACGTGAAAAAAGCTCTTTAACATCTCGCTGGAAATCACTACGCGGACTCTTGGGTTCTCTTATTCCCCATTTCGACATGCATTCCAATATCAAACCTTGAGTCTCCGGATATTTCCTTGCAGTTTCAAGAAGGCAGCCAACAGCCACCAAGCGGGTTGTTTCCTCGTATTTTTTCTTCAGTTTATGAACGCAGCTTGTAACCAAATGCCAAAGCCAAGCTTTGTACGTTTGATCACTATTGGGTATGGCTGTATCAAAATATCCTCCGCGAATGCATGCCCATAAAGCTAGTAAACTATTGTTAGTGAGAGTAATCGTTTCATCGTTTTTCACATAGCTGTGCAGCGTATTAATATGACAGGATATATTAATGCCTCGATCAGCCAATCTCCTCCATATACTGCTATTGAGCTCTTCCGTAGGCAGATCATTGATAAAATAATCCGATAACAACAGCTCTACGACTTCCGCTGGCAACGAAACGTTTAAGGAAATTAGTGAATCCAACATAGCTGCTGCCCGGTACTGCACATACCGTTCCGATTCTAATTTGTCTCGTTCCTTTTTGTCAATATACAATAATCGTGCCATTGGGGTAACGAATGGTTGCAATACACCGTTCTCAGGCAGACATTCATAAGCTACTTCTATTAAATCAGCAACAAGCTCGGGGTTGTTTACTACAGTGAAAAAGCCCAGATCCCGCTTGGCATGACATAAGCTTTCGATAAAGCTAACGATCCAATTCGCAGCTTTCAAAGTTTCATCAGACGACAGTATTTCCTCGGCAAGGCTAGCTTTCATGCTCTCCCGTTGAACCGCGTCCACAGACACAAATTGCTGGAGTCTATCCAGAATATTATCTTCTTTTAACATATCGAATATTGATCCCCTTCACTTGCAAGTAAATAAGCTTATCGCTTGCCTCTCCAATCCTATACAATTTACCATATATACGGTTAATAGAACGAACTCTATGGTAATGAAAATCAGAACCGTCCTTCCCGTTAACAGAGGCGACGGCAGACGATCCTCCAGCCAGCTGCCGTCGTATTGTGAGATTGAGCTATCTAACCATTTGCGTATTAGTTATTGCATTAGTATTGGAACTATTGCGTCAAGTTGCATTCCTCTTGATGCTTTCAATAAAATCACGTCATTCTCCGTAATCACTCTTTTTATAGATCTTGCCAAGTCCATTTTATCCATAAATGTTTTTACTGCGCCAACTGGGTAATTCTTTGTTGCTTCTAATGCAATAAGACGGCTAAGTTCGCCGAATGTATATACATAGTTAATTTCACGGGGATCAAGGCTTCTCCCGATGTTTCGGTGAAACTCTTCTTCACGATCACCAAGTTCAAGCATATCACCAATTACTAAATACTTTTTTCTATAGCCTGTTAGTTCTTGAAAAGTCTTTATTGCTGCACTGACAGAATCAGGACTCGCATTCCATGCATCATTAATTACTGTAAATCCCAAAGAAGAATCAATCTTTTCCATTCTCATCCCGGGCAGTTTTAGGTTTCGAAACCCCTCATTAATTTCTGTTGAGTTGAAGCCCATCTTTAATGCAATTGCAATTGTAGCAAGTGCATTATTAATATTGTGTTCGCCGAAAGCGGGAGATAAAATTTATCGTTAGCTACAGAAAATTTGGAACCGTATGGGTTAGTCACAACATTTTCAGATGTTATATCATTAAAATGTTCTTGGCCAAAACTTATGGTTTCTATTGAGGTTCTTAGAATATTACAGAGTTTGGTGGTTAACAACGGGTCGTCACCGTTATAAACTAGACATCCACCATTCTTTAGACCGTTTAAAATTTCTAATTTTGCTGCAGCTACTCCTTCTTTGGAGCCGAGGCTTGAAAGATGCGCAACCCCAATCATTGTAATTATTGCGATGTCCGGCTCGGTAATTTTTGATAACTGATCAATGTGTCCCCTTTCACTCATTCCCATCTCAATTACTGCAACTTCGACATCTCTATTTATCCTTAAAATTGATAATGGGACACCTACTTGACTGTTTAAATTGCCTTCTGTTTTGTAAACGCGAAGCTTCGTTTCTAAAACTGAATGAAGCATTTCTTTCGTAGTCGTCTTACCGTTGCTACCCGTAACACCAATTATTTTGACTCCTAATTCTTTTCGATACGCTTTCGCTAATTTTTGTAAGGACTCTAGGCAGTCATCAACAAAGATTAGCGGCAGGTGAATAGGTGGGTCCGGGTGATCCGTTTGCCAAAAAGCAGCCACTGCCCCTTTAGCGATTGCCTCTGTAACAAAATTATGACCATCTAGCTCTCTTATAATAGGAATAAATAAGTTGCCTGGCTTAACTGTTCTTGAGTCAATCGACACTCCTTGAATCAAAATTTCTTCAAACTCCCTTGATAACCCATCGCCTTCCGACATCTGTTCAATAACTTTTAGTTTATGAGAAATCATCATAACACCGCCATTTGTTAAAACGTTATTTTGTGCCTTGACCAAAATGCACGAAACAATGTAGTGACCCGTGCGCGGAAATTTTCCTTTTTGTTTATCTTGATAATGACATGGATGAAAGGAAAAAAATAGATCCATCTAGGAGACATTTTCTGCATTAGGTGGTCCTTACACTTTTCAATTTCATGATTGTTAATGCATCGTCTAATAAGACAGGTGCGGTTAAATCACAAAAAACGCAGCTATGCGGCTTTAAGCTTAGACATTCCCGCCATCGTTCAGATTTTCAGTGAACAAGAAAGCAATTGTCTGAATCAATACTATACATTATGATGGTGTTATCTTGAAAAGGGACAATTTGATACACCAAAAAACCTCTCCCTCCAGTTATAGATGGTTGTACTTCCATCTCACCGAAGGAGAGGTTTCTTTTTGGGTTGCTTTCTCGACTAGCAGCGGGATCATGTATACTGGTTGACGTTATGCGATGACGCTGCCGAGGACGAATTTGCTACCTCCGTGTATAACATGCAGGTCCCCCCTTCTCCGCTACGGGATGTGGCCTAGCATTCACAATATTTTTTCAGCATCTAGGGACCAGCCGGATCGCCCTACAAGGTATGTTACAAGTTCATCGTCGAAGCCGATCCCGAAACCCGGTGTGGCCGGAATATGGATCTCGCCATTTTCGATTCGGTAGCCAGATACGTCCATTCCCTCAATTGTAATATCATCATATTCCACAAATTCGAAGTTACGTACCGCTGCTGCCAAATGTCCCGACGCGTAAATGCCGTAGGCATTGCCGTAACAATGAGGCGCAGACCGCAAACCATGGGCATCCAGCTTCTCGCCTAATTCCATCCAATGCGTGAAGCCGGGCCAGATGATATCGTACTGCAGCACATCTACACGGCCGCGAATCGCCCACTCAACAAGATGAGGTGCTGCAAGACCTTCCCCATCGGCGATAAGCACATTCTGTCCACGTTGACGGAGCCATTCCTTCAGGTCCTCGTATAAGGCTTCATCCTCATGAAAGGCTTCTTCCACCCAGTATAGATTCACGTCCGCCAAAGCTGCCAAAACCTCTTTGGTTAAGTTCAAATTATATGCATTATTCGCATCGATCATGATCTTGCCTGCGGGACCTGCCACTTCCGAAATCCCATGTACGATCGCGATATCTCGTTTCGTCCCTTCCCAGAGCGGCATATGGCGTCCGCCTCGGCCAACCTTAATCTTAAAATGACGTTGGCCCTTCGCATAACCTTGCATCGCTTCTTCTTGCATCAATGCGACTGCAGCCCGCTCATCGGGCAAATGTAAATCATCGAAGTATAGCGAGGTATCATAACAAGGGACAACCAAAGGGGCTCCCGATAGCGTGCGGGCACCGGACACTAATTGGTACACGGGTTTACCTTCCCGCTTCCCTAACCAATCGAACACGGGATATTCCAATTGTAAACGATACGCTTCATGCAGCCGGCCACGCTCATCGAATAAGTCAAGCAATCGGCGGCCGATTATGTTTTCGGCCCATTCCGGCGTCATATGGATCGAGCTGCCGTAACCTGATTGTCCATCGATCGTAATTCTGGCGATATCCACTGTGCAGCTTTTGCCATGAATGCCGATCCTGCCATTGGCTCCCGCATTTCTGGCTCGTTCCCCCGTTAACTTAGCGAATTCGATTTTTTCCACTTTCCAATCAGCCTGTATAACCGCAATGTTCATAGGATCCTCCTTAGCCGACTTGACGGTATCATGTCCCTATTTGATTCGTGAACAGAGCACTATTGTAGATTTATATTGTTAGTAGATAAGAAAAATTCTCCATCCATTGAGATCTGTAATAAAACTCACGGTTTCGCAGTCGTGAGTAAAAAAACTTCCCCGTCCTATTTTGCCTTTGGATTATCATGACAAGTATTGTCACTATTATGAGACTTAATGTAGATGTATCCATGAGTGGAGTTACGAATAGACATGTAAAGGAGACGGGTAACGATGTTGAAAGCGCTCCCTTTTATTATGTTGGACGGAAAGGATTATGTTGGACGGAAAGGCTGAAGAGGCGATCCTATTCTATGAGGAAGCGTTAGGCGCGACTATCCTGTTTAAGCAGACGTTCGGAGAATCGCCAGGCGGCGAGAAATTGTCCGAAACGTAGAGAGCCCGACTCGCTCACTCTATTTTGCGTATCGGCGACACGGAGCTCTTTGCGGCTGACATTGATGCGGATTTTCCCTACAAGGAAGGAAATCAAGTGAATATTTGCTTGACGACGCCAGATGTAAATCAATCAAAGCGTTTCTTTCAAGCTCTGCAGCAAGGAGGTCAAGTGAATATCCCTCTTGGAGAAGTTCATTTTAGTCCTGCATATGGCGTTGTGACCGACCGGTACGGCGTTACGTTTCAGATTTTTACGGTGAAACCGGAATAAACAAACTGTCACAGGCTACCCCAGCCATGAGCTGGAGGGCAGCCCTATTTCTGCTTGGCAACGCGAAAGTGGAACAAGGCCGGAGTGTCAATCCATCAGAGGATGTTGAATCAATCATCTACCCTTAGCTATATAAGACCTTCGCTTCATTCATAAAGTTAACGCTCGCCCATTCCCCCTCCATCTTAAACAACTCATTAACAGTCTTATGGTCCGTAGGGGGTTCATCAATCCAATTAAGCAGAGTGTGAATGATGGAATCTTTTTCTGGGAATTGCTGAAGAAAGACTTCGGCCTGCTCGTGAAGTCGAGTCGTCCAAATCTGAGAACGCACCATCACCATGGAATAGTATGTTCAAATAAGTTTACGGGCGAAGCTTGTTGTAATAGTTTTATAATCTTCTCCAGACACTGTTGTTAACCTTGCTAATGTCCGGTCAAGGGCCTGTTCAATATTGCCATTAAAACGGATTTTGGAATCGCTTCTCCTCTGCTACACTACCATACAGATAAACACTATGAAGTTCCTGATGAAATACCTGTTTAAAGCTCTCGATCGATTCATGGATGCAAGTCATATAGACATCATCAATTTTGTCTTTGCTAGCATCGCTTACTATGAAACCATTAGGGTCTAGACCATAACCAGCTTTTAAAATCCTCATTCCAATCACCGCCTCACATCAAAACAAGTTACGGGCTGACGTAATCTCCCGAAAATGAATAATGATATCAAACCATTTGGCGAGAGGCCCAACTATGTGAAAGGTTGAATCTTTCTCAAGGTCGTAATTATGTGCAATCCCTCCCCAATACACAACTTTGTCACCTGTGTTCTCGTGCCACCAAATCATGTTTTTTGCCATTCGATGATCGAGGTCAAGGCTCTCAAAGCCCTCGTACTCATAGAAGCCTAAGATGAAACGAGCGTATTGAAGCGCCAATTCGTGCCCGTCATTTCTCGGGAGCTTGGCAATGAGCTGGTAGGCCAGTCGTGCGTGATCAATGAATCGCTGTTTATTTTGCTGGCTGGAGTACCACGCGATATGCTTGTCGATTTCACTCGAGGGACGAAGAAACGAATAATGAGTCTCTAGCTCATCCAGCCGTTCTGGCGCATTTATTCGTACATAGTTTGCCACTTCGTCGGATACCTGAACATGCCCTGCACCGAAGTACCCACCAAAAACTCGAATCGTATCGCCCGGGTTCTGTATATTATAGGAGCGCATCCAACATAGAGCATCGAGAACCTCTTCTGTCTGTAAAGGGCCCCAAGTTGCAGCAAGCAAAGCTTGTGGGTCGCCCTTGCCTGTACGCGCAAGTACTCATTAAGCTGCATCCCTATAGTCCAGTCCGTCTCCAGAAAGAGCGTACGGAATCCCAGGTGTTCAACAAGGAATCTCGTAAGTCGGTCCTTAATGAGATATATCTGGTGAGCGCTTCGGGCACCGCGAGTCGACTCTCCAACCCCGATGATAGTAGTGCGGCGAAAGATATTGGCTAAGGGCTCAAAATCAGTGAAAGAAGCCTGGGGATTGTGGCGTTCACTGATTGCTTTATTTGCTTGGTGCAACACCTTTTATCAGTAATTCCGTCCATTGGGCGGTATAAGGGAGAATCCTCTTGTAAATATGGGGGCTGGAGATCCCTTCAACCAGAGCCTGAAAATAAATCAGAAGAAATTCATCCGAATATTTGAGATCAACCTTACCTTCTTTACGCCCGCGGTGAAATAAATCCAACATGAGGCTGTAGCTTTCCTGGACGTACTGCTGCATCATCAGTGATAATCCGTCATCTCCTTTCTTCGTAAAATAATCCATTAAATCGAAATAAAATTGCTTGTTGATCTTCTCCAGAAATTGAATTTTGATCTGACTCATGGCAATGATCGTTTCTTCGAAAGGTTTATTTTCGGCCATGAGCTCCCGGGCCGATTCTCCCATTTGAGTTAAAAAATACTTAAACACCTCCTGGATCAGGTTTTCTTTACTCCCAAAATACTTAAATATCGTCGTTTTACCGACATTGGCATGTCTCGCGATCTCATCTACCGTTACATTTTCGATGCCCGCATCGGTATTCATCAAGTTAAACGTTGCTTCTAGAACTTGATTTTTCTTCGCTTGGGTCCGCTTTTCAAAACCATTCATTCCTTATTCCTGCTTTCTAACGATTATGATTAAAAATGAATATGGAGGATTTAGTTCGTATTTTTCCTTCCTATTAATTATATATCGAAATTACGAATTATAAAACAAATAAGAGTTCTAAACTTATGTTTTTTTGCATTGACTATGCCATTAAACGGGTGTATAACTGAAGTTGTAAATGAACTTTGGTTTAAAACAAAGCGAATTCAACGATTATAAGAACTAAATATCAATAATTAGTTCATTATTTGTTGAGGTGAAGCTTTGCTTTAGACTGGAAAGCACGTTACTAAAACTGGTCAAGAAGGAGTTTTAGTGCTATGACAAACATTGTAAAAGTTCAAGGCTTGCAAAAAAGCTTCGGGAAATTCAAAGCGTTGCATGACGTGTCATTTACGGTAAATGCCGGGGAAGTTGCCGGATTTATCGGGCCGAACGGTGCGGGAAAATCCACCACGATTCGTACGCTGCTCGGGATCATCCAGCGGGATGCCGGGGATGCGACGATCTTTGGCAAGGATGTATGGAAGGACAGTCTTGAGATTCATAAACGAATTTCTTATGTTCCTGGGGACGTGGCGCTCTGGGGCAGCTTAACAGGCGGCGAAATCATTGATTTGTTTATGAAATTGCATGGCGGCGGAGACAAAACGAAACGCGACTATTTAATTAAACGGTTCGAGTTGGATCCGAAGAAGAAAGCCAAGGGCTATTCCAAAGGAAATCGGCAAAAAGTCGGCTTGATCGCGGCTTTATCCGTTGATTCCGATTTGTATATTTTCGACGAACCGACTTCCGGCCTGGATCCGTTGATGGAATCCGTCTTCCAGGATGAGGTCGAAAAAATCAAGCTTGCGGGAAAAGCAATCTTACTGTCCTCTCATATTTTGAGCGAAGTGGAACGGCTGGCCGATAAAGTAGTTATCATTCGCCAGGGCAAAGTGGTTGAAACCGGAACATTGGATGAGCTGCGTCACTTAACCCGTTCGACAGTAACTATGGTAACGCAAGGCGATGTGGCTAAGATGGCATCCGTTAACGGTGTCCATGATTTCAAGCAATCCGGCAATCAAGCGACATTCTCGGCGGATAACGAATGTATCAATGATATTTTGTCCGAAGCGGCAAAGTTGGGCGTCAAGAAATTTGAATCCGTGCCGCCTACGCTGGAAGACTTATTCATGCGTCATTATGAAGTCTAAAGCGGAAACGGAGGAGACTGGGATGCAAGAAAAATTTGCGCGTTCGCGTGTACTTTTCGTCCAATATCTGAAACGTGATTGGAAAAAAATCATCATTTGGATTTTAGGTTTAGGCTTGTTTTCAGCCGGATTTGTTCCGGCTTTTGAAGAAATCGGCAAAGGGCAAGGTTTGCAGGGAATGTATGAAACCATGCAAAATCCTGCCATGATTTCCATGGTTGGTCCGACACCGGTTGAGACCGCGGCGGATTATACTTTAGGCGCGATGTATGCGCACGAAATGCTGTTATTCTGCGGTTTGTTTGCGATGATTATCGCTGCTTTGCATGTGGTAAGCCATACCCGCAAAGAAGAAGATCTAGGGCTTACTGAACTCGTACGCTCTTTTCAAGTAGGTCGTCAAGCCAATTCGCTTGCGGTGATTGCCGAAGTCGTCTTGATCAATTTTCTATTGGCGCTCGTGATTGGAGGAGTCATGACCAGCTATGGCGCAGATACGATTTCGGCCGATGGAGCCTTTTTGTTTGGCGCATCCATCGGGATGGCCGGGATCCTGGGAGCCGTGATTGCCTTAGTCATGGCGCAAATTATGCCAACTTCATCCGGAGCAACCGGTTCATCGCTTGGAATTGTAGGTTTGCTTTATATTCTTCGTGCTGGTACGGATGTGTCGAATGTTGATTTCTCCATGATCAATCCGATGGGTTGGACTTATCTAGCCTATCCATTTACAAAGAACAATTGGATTCCCCTGATTGTGGCGATCGTCTTCAGCGTCATTGTCGTGATCATCGCTTTTGCCCTTGAAGGCGGTCGAGACATGGGGGCCGGTTATTTGTCCGAACGAGAAGGACGAGAATCGGCAAAAAAATCATTGCTGTCCGTACCCGGCCTGTTTACCAAGCTGAACAAAGGCGTAATGATCAGCTGGTTGATTGCTTTCGTCATTATGGGAGCAGCTTATGGTTCGATTTATGGAGATATGCAGGCTTTCCTCGAGAGCAATGAAGTCATGAGTCAAATGTTTACCATATCCGGCGTTTCCATCGAGGAATCCTTCACCGGGACCATAATGATGGTCTTGATCGGAATGGTTTCCATTTTGCCGATTGCGATCGTGAACAAACTGTTCTCGGAAGAAACCCGGCTGCATTTAAGTCAGCTTTATGCAACCAAAGTGACGAGAGCTCAGCTCTATTGGACGAGTGTCATTTTGGCCATCGCTGCTGGGATCGTGGGCATTTTGCTCGCTTCCGGCGGTCTTGGAGCGACGGCCATTTCTGCCATGGGTGACCGCTCGTCCATCAATATGCGGGATTTTTTCGTGGCGGGTTATAATTTCTTCCCTTCCGTGTTATTCTTTACGGGGCTCGCCGCATTGGCTTTAGGCTGGGCCCCAAGACTAGGGAAAGCCGTATATGGGTACCTTGGCTATTCTTTTGCATTAAACTACTTCGGCGGCATTTTGGATTTGCCGGAATGGTTCGCTAAGACAGCCGTCCAGAGCTGGATTCCGCGGATGCCTGTAGATCCGTTTGATGCCGCTACCTTTATTGCGATCTCGGTGATCAGTGTTGCTTTGATGGTTATGGGCTACATGGGATATCGCAAACGGGATATGGTGGAAGGAGCTTAGCAGAGAAGTGAATTCGTAATATGTCTTGACATAAAATGGAGCAGAAAACGGGCTGAACTATGTGATTTCGGCCCGTTATTTTTTGTGATTTATGGCGTTTATCCGAAGAGCAAACCGATATTGCCAAACTGCTCGCCCGCCATCATTCGCTGAAACGCGCTCCGTGTCTCATCTATCGCGTACATCCGGTCGATCAGCGGATGAATCCTGTGCTTCTCCATGAACTGAAGCATCTCAGCAAACTCCTCCCGGCTCCCCATCGATGTACCGATCCAGGACAGCTGAGGAAAAAACAAAGCCCTAAGCGGAACATCTACCGTATCGCCGGAGCTGGCCCCAAAACTGATAATCCGCCCATTGGGCTTAATCACCTTTAAGTATTGGGAAAAGGTTGCCGGACCGATGCTATCTAGGATCACGTCCACCTTCTCCCCTTCCAGCTCTTCGTTCCAATCCCCGTCGCTTGAAAAAGCCCTATGTAAAGAATACCTCCGAGCTTCAACAAGCTTGGCTTCACTGCGGGATGTAACGCTCACGACAGCCCCCGCAGCTTGGGCCATGAGCATCGCATAGGTTGCAACCCCGCCTCCTATGCCCGGAATGAGCACATGCTCGCCTGCCTTGATTTGGGCCCTTGTAAACAGCGCACGGTAGGCTGTTAGAGCAGACAAAGGAAGTACTCCCGCTTCCTCCCAACTCAGATATAATGGCTTTCTGAAGGCATTGCCCGCCGGGATCACTACCGTCTCGGCAAAGGTGCCGTCCATCGGACCGCCCAAAATCTCAGGTACTACAGGGACCTCTTCTGTGCGCTCCCAGCCGATCGTCGGATGGATGATGACCTCGTTGCCAACCATGTGATCGCTAACGCCCTTACCCACTTCCTCAATGATCCCTGCCCCGTCTGAACCCAGAATGAGCGGCCTATCCGTTGCCTGCCGTCCCTCCATCAAAAATAGATCACGGTGATTGAGTCCGGCCGCCTTTAAGCGGACTCTAACTTCACCTAAACCCGGTTGTTTTATTTTCACATCGCTGATTCGAAGCCCGCCCAGACCGCTCGGGCCGTGATGAATAACTGCTTTCATATGAATTCCTCTCCTTCTTCCGGCCTGTTGGCCGTCCTGGATTCATTGTAAGTTTCACTCCGATGCATGTAAAATGGTTAGTAATGAATGTGACATTCAGTAGAAATGAAGCCAGGATGGTGAAGGCGTATGGAAAGTGGAGATTTACGTATATTCTACGCAGTGGCGGAGGAAGGCAGCATCACGCGAGCGGCCCAGCGCCTTCAGTATGTTCCCTCTAACGTCACGGGCCGGATCCGCCAGCTGGAAGAAGGCCTGCGAACATCACTATTTGTCCGAAGCAACCGGGGGATGGAATTGACTCCAGCCGGTAAGATTTTGCTTGGATATGCGCGTGAAATTTTAAATTTGCTGGGTGAAGCGGAGAAATCCGTTCAGGCTGAGGATAAGCCGCGGGGACAGCTGCGAATCGGAGCGATTGAATCCACCGCCGCAGCTTATCTTCCGGAACGCCTCGCCGATTATTATGCTCGATACCCTGAGGTCAATCTGTCCCTGAACACGGGTAATTCCAGCGTACTTATGCAGCAAGTAGTTAACCGTGAAATTGACGGGGCTTTCGTGTACGGCCCTGTAACGCATCCTCAGCTGAAGCAGATCCCTTACTATCAAGAAGAACTGGTGCTGCTCACCGAAGTTGGGGCCGAAAGTCTGCAGGAGCAATTGCACAAGCCAATGCTGATCTTATCGACGGGCTGTACTCACCGGTCCAGAGTGGAGCGCCTTCTGGCAGAAGCCGGAGTCCAACATCCGCGTATCATCGAGTTCGGTTCGCTCGAAGCTGTCATCGGAGGGGTTGCTTCGGGACTCGGTGTAGCTCTCCTTCCGAGGTCCAATGCCGCAATGCTTTCCAAGGAGATCAACATGAAAGCCATGACGCTTCCGAAGTCCTATCGTGAGCTTGTGGTGCATTTTATTTATCACAGGGACGTCCCAGTGAGCAGCGCGCTTCGAGCATTTTTAGAGCTAAATCATCAATAGTGATTTAATCTTCACCTGCTATTTTCTTTTAGAAGGTATTGATTTGTTGTTATCGAACACATAAAAAAGCTCCTGTTTCGCTACAGGAGCATAAATCTTCTCTTAAAGTAAGTCGTTTTTTTCCATGGTCATTACATCAATAAACTTACCAGCCGTGACACCCTGCTTCTCAAAAACGCCAGCTTCCCAATATTCTGTTGTGCGTATAAAACCCAGCCCTTTCCGTTAAACGAAAAAAGTGTTTAGTAATATCTAAGGCTTGATTGCCTTGATTACGGCTGATACGATGTAATCCTCGATATTGGATCCTTGAACCCAATCCTTAATAAAATCTTTGGACTCATCCTTCGGTTCGACGGAGATATCGGTAAATCCGCTTTGTTGAAGCATTGTCTCAATTTCGCTAATTGAAGATGCTCCTGATATGCAACCTGAATAAAGTTCATCTAAGTCGCTTTTTATTTCTGAAGGAAGCTCTGCTGTTGTCACAATATCGGAAATCGCCAGCCTGCCGCCGCTTTTTAGAACACGAAACGAATCATTAAACACCTGCTGCTTATCAGGCGAAAGGTTGATAACACAGTTTGAGATGATGACGTCCACCGTGTTATCAGCGACAGGAAGATGCTCAATTTCTCCCAAACGAAAATCTGTATTCGAATACTCCCCTCTAATAGCATTGTTACGTGCACGGCTAACCATTTCAGGTGTCATGTCAACGCCGATCACTTTACCGGTCTCCCCCACCTGGCGGGACGCTAAGAAACAGTCAAAACCCCCGCCGCTGCCTAAGTCGAGTACGACTTCACCAGGCTTTAATGACGCAACAGCTTGGGGATTGCCGCACCCCAAACCAAGATTTGCACCTTCAGGCACCGCGCTTAGTTCATCATTCGAATATCCAAGCTTACTTGAGATCGAATTGAAGTCGGAAGGTGTACTGCAGCAGCTGGTTGTTTGTATGTCGGTTTGACAACACGAACTAGCATTACCTTCTTGAATAGCCACTTGTTTATAACGGTTACGTACATTTTGGCGAATTTGATCGTTCGTTACTTGATTCATTCGATCATCTCCTTCGAGTAGTTTTTATAAGATCAGCAACAGCTAGGCGTACAACAGGCTATTGAATTCGCAGGTTGCCGTCTCCAAAGAAGTTGGTTCAACACCCCCTCTTTTGGCTTTTTCCATTTCCAGGCTTCCCTACTGGCTCGCTCAACTTCGAGCTGCTGCTGCTTCAAAAGATATTCTTCGTCCCACCAATTTAAATACATAGGTAAGATCCTCCCTATAAATGATTTCTTATTTTCAAATAACGCATTAGCTTGCTTACAACGTATTTTTCGTCCGGCCCCACCCCCCTTAATGTTGCGGAAGCGAAGGAACGCTGTCCTTCCAAACCGACATAATAAAGTCCTGGAGCGGTAAGGCTTATTCCTGCTGTCTGTATCGGTTTTCCCTCAGTGCCAAGAGCCCCTATGGGAAAATACTGAATCACCTCATTTTGTGACGGATAGTGGGTTGCAGCTCCAGATATCCTCATACCTGGCAATGAGGACAACCTTACTGGCGAAAACAGCTTTAAACTATCGTAATAATGCGGCCAAGAACCAGCTGCATGCTCGCCTGCTTTCAAGATCAAAAACTTGAGCCCGTTTTGCTTCAAGTAATACCCGGAAGCCATACCGGCCTGCCCGCCTCCGATAACAATTGATGCTAAAACGGATGCCATTTTAAAGCCCCCCTTCGTTCATTATTTGCATTATACAAGTATTTGAAGGTAAAAAAATTTACCCAATAATGGGTCTGCAGCAATTATCAGATTTAGCCATTGCCTCATTCATTAACTTGATGGAACGAAGGACCGTCTCTTTCTCGAATTCGGTCATAAATGAGAATATTTCATCAAGATAAGCATTCATCTGTTGGTCGATCGTTGTAGCTACGTACTTCCCTTCAACCGTTAAGGAGAGGGTCGATACCCGGCGATCGGCAGGATCAGGTGTCTTTTTAATTAAATTCATTTTGATTAGAGACTGTACTTGTCTGCTGAATGTTGTAATATCGGTCCCCAATGTTTCTGCGATTTGCTGGATCGAAGGATTATGCTGACGGTCGACTTCGAACAAAATATGGCTTTGGACAGGAGTGATGTCATTACCACCCACAGTGCAGCAATTTTTGTTCAATAAGCCGAAACGGCGTGTCATAATCTGAAATAGTTCGCGAGTGCTTTCCATTGTTCTGTTCACCTCTTGATTCATTTATACACGAAACATTTGCAATATGCAAATGTTATTTGGGTAAGAAATCAAAGACTTATCTTTCATTTGATTTTCTACCGGAATCCGAATATTATATAACCGTTTACTTATGTGAGAAATGGTTGATCAGATAAGGAGGTGTTGGTTTGGAGCAAATCTACGAAATGGCTGATAAGTTGAAGCTGCTAAGCGATGGTACCCGTCTCACCATTTTGTCCTTGTTGAGGGACCGGGAATTTTGCGTATGCGAACTCGTTGATATCCTGGAGATTTCTCAACCCGGCGTAAGTCAGCATTTAAGAAAATTAAAATCCCAGGGCCTAGTAAAAGAAGATAAACGCGGTCAGTGGGTATATTATTCCTTGAGTGTAGATGTTCCACCATACATTAGGTCGGTGCTCGAGTATACGCCTAATTCTAAGACCATTCTAACTGCGCTTAACAAAAAAGAAATAACTTCGGTTTGCGAATGAGGCTTTTGCAGCATTCTGAAGTTTTTTCTTGTTGTTTATATAAGTATATGGTTATATAATGATTTCCGTCGTTCATCGATGACACAGACT
Organism: Paenibacillus lactis; assembly: GCF_017873605.1. Lineage (GTDB taxonomy): Bacteria > Bacillota > Bacilli > Paenibacillales > Paenibacillaceae > Paenibacillus_AQ > Paenibacillus_AQ lactis. The sequence continues at coordinate 341,437 of NZ_JAGGKI010000006.1, read as the reverse complement.
TTGAAGCAAACGGAGGACGAGATGGCAACTGTTGTATTAGCTAGTATTATTTTTTTGATTACCTTAACCTTGGTTATCTGGCAGCCCAGAAATTTATCCATCGGATGGTCAGCCTGCGGCGGTGCTGTGCTGGCGTTACTTGCCGGGGTAGTTAGTGTCCATGACGTCTGGGATGTTACCCAAATGGTCTGGAATGCCACGTTAGCTTTCGTTGCGATCATCATCATCTCTCTAATCTTAGATAGGATTGGATTCTTTGAGTGGGCTGCCCTACATATGGCAAGAGCTGCTCGTGAAAACGGCATCCGCATGTTTGTATACGTCAGCATTCTGGGTGCTGTTGTCGCTGCCTTTTTTGCGAATGACGGAGCAGCCCTCATTTTGACACCGATCGTATTGGCCATGGTAAGGGCGCTTAACTTTGATGAAAAAAAGGTATTCCCTTTCATTATCGCGAGTGGGTTTATCGCGGACACCACTTCACTTCCGCTCGTCGTGAGCAACTTGGTCAATATCGTATCCGCTGATTTCTTTGGAATCGGGTTCGGGGAATACGCTGGCCGAATGATCATTCCGAATTTATTTTCACTGATCGCCAGCATCTTGGTCCTGTATTTCTTCTTCCGTAAAAGTATTCCGCGGCAGTTTGAAGCCACCCGCTTGAAGGAGCCTGCCGATGCCATCAAGGATCCCTTCATGTTCCGGATGTCTTGGTATGTTCTAATCGTTCTTTTAATTGGGTACTTTATCAGCGAGTTTCTGAATATCCCTGTATCCCTTATAGCTGGTGTCATCGCTCTTATGTTCCTATTACTTGCCCAGCGCAGTCGGGTGGTCCCAACGAAAGAAGTCCTCATAGGAGCCCCTTGGGCAATTGTCTTTTTCTCTATCGGCATGTATGTCGTGGTGTATGGTCTCCGAAATGCGGGACTTACCGATTTGCTCGCAATAGCTATACAAACCGTTGCTGACCAAGGATTATTTGTGGCGACAATGGGTATGGGGTTCATTGCCGCTCTTCTGTCATCGGTCATGAACAATTTGCCTACCGTCATGATTGATGCGCTAGCCATTGATGCTACCCAGACGTCTGGAACGATTCGGGAAGCATTAATTTATGCTAACGTGATCGGCTCTGATTTGGGGCCTAAAATCACGCCGGTTGGTTCATTGGCAACATTGCTATGGCTTCATGTGCTTTCTACCAAAGGGGTCAAAATTTCTTGGGGAACTTACTTTAAGACCGGGATTATTCTCACGGTCCCAACGCTGTTTATAACCTTGCTTGGGCTCTATTTGTGGTTAGCAGTTTTGTAGTTTTTATATAAAAGGAGACGATGATTCGTGGAGAAGAAAACCATATACTTTCTCTGCACCGGCAACTCATGCCGCAGTCAGATGGCTGAAGGTTGGGCTAAACAGCATCTAGGGAGCAGCTGGAATGTATACAGTGCTGGTATCGAAGCTCACGGGCTGAATCCCAATGCTGTTCGAGCCATGAATGAGGTAGGGATCGACATTTCCCACCAAACCTCCGATGTGGTTGATCCGGAAATTCTTAACCAAGCGGATATGGTTGTAACGCTATGCGGGGATGCTGCAAATAAATGCCCTGTTACCCCGCCGACAGTAAAAAGAGTTCATTGGGGATTTGATGATCCTGCGAAAGCTCAGGGCACGGATGAAGAAAAGTGGGCTGTGTTCCAAAGGGTTCGAGATGAGATTGGGGATCGAATACTTAAGTTTGCCGTCTCAGGCGAATAGACAAGTCTCCTTCCCTGCTCGCTGGTTCAATAAAGGCAGCCGATATCATTAACGGCTGCCTTCTTGTTTTATTGAATGGTTGTAGATTATTTTGAATCACTTTATTTTGTAGAAACTAACGACTTTCGATTTGCTCTTATTGATTGGTTATCGTTAAGCTGGAGGAATGCTCTGCGGATTGTTAAATACATTTTTCGGATCATATTTTGCTTTTATTTTTCTCAATCTTGGATAGTTCTTTCCATAATAGACCGGTCCTGAACTCTTAATGCCCTGGTCTGGAACGTTAATATAGGATCCTACGATATAAGGCTGCAATTTCTTTCGGGTGTTTCGGGCCAAAGCGATATTTCTAGCTGCATGAGATGGATTCACCCAAGAGCTGTTCCATTCCACGTAGAACTTAGCTTTGCGCCAGTAGAATGCGGTGGCTCTAGGTGCGATGCGGCTTACGGCGCCGCCCCAATTCAGGAAAAAGAACCCGGCTGGCGTCCCTCCCTCTGCTTTTTCCAGAAACTCGCGCATGACTTTATAGGCTTTCTCTGGAAATGGACGTCTGCCAAAGCCGCTGGAGAACTGGTTGCTGAATCTTTGTGTAAGAACCGGATCGGGGGCGAGCATAAACTTAGTAGCTTCCCTGTATGGCAGATAACGGATGATTTTTTGCGTCGGGGTGCCAACACTAAGAATTGGTTCCAGTTGGGTAAGCGCCTCGCGTTTTGATCCTAGGTAGATCCCCAGCATACTGACATTTCCGCCTTTTTTGGGACCGACGCTTAATTCACTTCCGAGCTTGGTACTGGCGTTCGGAGCCCAAACCTGCCATTTCTTCACGATTTTTTCAAACTGCTCCCATGGCCAGGTGATTCGAAATACTGTGGCTTTGTTTGGAGCACGCAGCACCTTGAATTTGTATTTGGTATAAACGCCGAAGTTCCCGCCGCCTCCCCCACGGGATGCCCATAGAAGGTCGGAATTTTGTTTTTTGTTTGCTCGAATGATTCTCCCCTTGGCGTCTACCATTTCGAGTTCGATTAAATTATCGCTGATGAGACCGGTCGTTCTTTGTAGCGGCCCGATTCCACCACCAGGCGTAATGCCGCCGATCCCTACCGTTGGGCTGTCGCCAAATGGGGCCATATAACCCTGCCGAGCCAACGTATCGACGATTCGGCCAACCTGATTCCCGGTCTCTACTACTGCTGTGCTGCTCTTTTTGTTCAGACGAATTTTCTTCATTTCGCTGACGTCAATGACGATTCCTCCATTGACCTGCGAGAGATTGCCTTCCAAGGCGTGCCTTCCGCTTCGCGGGCGCAAGGGGACTTTATTTTTTCGAGCCCATCGAATGGCATTGGCCACATCTTGTGTTTTCTGAGCAAAAACAAAAACCTTAGGAAATCTGTCCGTATGTGGATCCCAATTTTTGCGTGCTGCTTCATACCCAGGGTCACCCCTAAAAATCACTCGCCCAGTAAGCCTCACATCTGACTTCACGGATCTGTCCATCTCCTTAGAATTAATGAGAAGAATGAATACATTTTTGACATATCGGCGGATGCCATATAATGTATGATGAAAATCTGTGACGTGTATGGGCTGGTGCCCTTAAAATTTCTTGAGGAGATTCTAAGTCATTTTAATGACTCTACGATCGGTTTGTTGTCCCCATCTGCCCTTTAAAATGGCTTCATGACCATAAGCACCAGTATGGCAATCATCAGCAGCTGCGCTGCCGTCTCGATGGGCACGATCTTTTTGATCAGCAGTCCGAATTCGGCGGGTATCTCATTACCCTGGTCGTAATTTTCAGAAATGCTCTTCTCGATCTTGTTCACACGGGGCTCGATCCATCCGTCAATCAGGACGACCGTGAGCAGCGCTAAAAGGATGGATACATTCAGCCACATTTGGGAGAACCCCGTCTTGGTTATGATCATAAGCCAAACCCCGGTTAAAATTAGGACGGTACCGCCGATTTTAGGAAGGATAGAGGGTCTGTTTGCTATACCAGATGCAAAGTGCAGCTGTCCGACGGTCTTGGCCGATCTTCGAATGATGAACAAAACAAAAGTGGGGCCCATGATAGCGATTGAAGCCAATATATGCAAAACGAGCAGGATTCCAAACAAACCCATAGTTCCCTCCTCCTTAGCGCACCGTCGAATGTTGGGTTTGATAGGCTAGACCGATCCTTTTTCCTTTAAACGGTCCTTCGAGCTCAAGATGTTCCAGCATACATGCGACCACATCGTCATAAGCCACATTCAGCTCATGAAATCGACTGAACAAGTAACCGGCAATATCCGTCTCGGAATATTCCTTGATCGTCTCTGGAACCGGAACGGGTAAGGTTTCCGTTGTTACAAGAAGAGGAACCGAATCCGGCTGCTCTCTCGACACTGTCATGGTTCCCGGACACATCATGGACCAATCGAGTCCAGTCTGTTGCAGCCTTTCGAGGTTCCGGTTATGGTTCCTGTATTCAGGTGGAAAGCCGGGTAAATTGTTGCCGATTAGATCTGTATAAGGTATATCCAGCAGGCCGGCTCCCCCCATTACCCATACCCGCCCGGAGAAACTTGGCACCGATTCACATTGGCTAATAATGTTGTCAACGATCCTATTAAATTCGTCTCCCTGCCCCGCATGGCCCGCTGCAAGAATAGCGGCGTCTTGATGCGCGAGCGCCTCACCGACGCTAGCCGGTTCCATCATATCGCCCGCGATAACCTTCACATGCTTGGCGGAATGCTCGCCTAGTTGCTCATAAAGCTTCTCCGAATTTCGCACAAAAGCGGTCATTTCATGACCCATTTTTATCCCTTGTAGCAGCACTCTCTTCCCTGTATTCCCTGTCGCTCCAAACACAACAATTTTCATTGGTTTTTCCTCCTCTTTCGTGTCCCCATTATTTGGTTAGATCAAGCTTAGCATCGCCCTTGCATGATGTTAAGAACCCACTTTAAAGTAGGGTCCTTACTAAAAAGTAAGCATGACAAAAGGACACCAACATGAACATGAAGATCAGGAGGAAATGGGAGCTCTTTTATAGGCAGATTGACGGCAATTCTACAGAATGGGGCATTTAGGATCTAAAACTCGTTAATGAATGCCACGTGCCAAGGGGGGCGAATTCAATTACTTGACTCATACGGTCGTCATTGAGTGGTGCACACTTGAATTAATGTTGTCATTTTGCGACCGCAGGAATAACAAAAGCTGCCCGGGATTCCCGTGACAGCTTTTGTTTGGGGTTATTGAAGCCATGTACAAGGTCATTGAACCACCGTTATGACGCTGAGTCTTCAATATTCCGCTTGTTATGATTTTCTCCCCAAGCACACATGACTTCTGCTACAGGGATCAATGTTTTTCCGTACTCACTGAGTGAATATTCTACTTTTGGAGGGACCGTAGGATGGACCGTTCTATCGACAATGCCTTCCCGTTCCAGATTCCGGAGATGCTGTGAGAGCATTTTTTGTGACACCTCAGGTATGAGCTTCTCCAGATCATTGAATCGCTTATTAGAGTCCATCAAATGCCATAAAATCAGGGGCTTCCATTTGCCGCCTAAAACATGAATGAGTGTCTCAATCGGACATTGACGCTGATGAATCATCGATGGATCATCCCCTTACTTTCAAGTAAGTGCATTACCTAAAATTGCCATAATTGAATTTTACGCTAGCTCTACGATCAAGTCAAACATGAAAACGAAAAAAGGGAATCAGACTTTAACGAATCCAGCCTTCACGACCGCCCTACGATCCATCGAGAATGAGATAAAGTCTTCTTAAGGATCGGATTGGGATCAAGTTATCCTAATCTTTTCCCTTCAAACTTCATCCTTAATCACATAGTTGGAATCCCCTTTAACGGATATGGTATCCAGAGCATTTATGGCTGCTTCAATAGAAGCAATGCGTCTTTCTAGTAGTGTTTTTTGCGGACTGCCTTCTTTAGCGTTTTCATACTGTTTTATTACGGATGGAAGAATACCGGCTATAACCGTTCGAGCTTCAAGGGTGTCGGAAATCTCATATGAAAATTCCGTTCCTTGCCAAGCATGTTCTAGACTATCTAAGGCGATTTTCACTGCATCCCGTCGTTTCTTAATGAGCGATGTGTTCGCTTCTTTCTCGGTCATCCTTTTAAAGCCGTTTTCGAGTTTTCTTAAAGTTGACTGCATCGATTGTATCAGCAATTGTTGGCGTTCTGGGGTTACAGCTTTCATGTTCATCCCTCGCTTTTTATATATTTATCGAGTGGACCTCCGTTCCTGTTGGCTACCCATTTACATTGGGGAAGCTGCTCCCTTCTCTACAAGGTGCCACCGGTTAATAGTGCCGTACCTAGGGACTCCACTAGAATCCCTACTTTTGTTTCCAATATAACTGTACAACATTCATGCAAGTGAGAAGATAAAGCGGGCGTACCATTGATTCTGATTATAAAAAGATTATCAATGTACTTTAATGTTTTAACTAAATCCCTAAAGACACCAATCTAGTCGGCTAAGGAACCAAGATCTTGTTAGTGCCAAAGAAAAAAGCGCTAAAACCTAAGGTTTTAACGCTTGTCTGATTTACTACCGGTCCACTCTTCGTACAACCCATACGGCGGACTCCACTGTATGCGATATCAAAACGGTTCTTAGAAGCTCGCCATCGCCATGCTACGACGATCAGTTCACATTGCACCGTAGCCGGTGGCACCATAATTCCGCAATTATTAATCCGTTTGCTTGTAATCCGCCTGCTTGGCCCGATGCACCGTCAAAGTCACCCGATTGGTTTCACACATGAACGTGGAGAGATGTACGGGCTCGTCCTTGGCATCGAAGGCGATTTTCAAAATCCGAAACAAATTGGCCCCGACATCGCATTCCAGCAGCTTGGCATAGTCCTGTGTCGCGCTAATGACATCGATTTCTTTATCATTGCTTACGATCTCCGTCCCGTATTCCTCGGCCAAAATTTTATACGTGGACTCGTTCATCGCGATCTTCTTCTCCAGATCGGGGAATCGGGTCAGGGAATAATGCGCGATATCGTAGAACAGCGGGCGTTCATTGACATACATGAGACGCTCCAGCTCCAGGACAGGGCTGCTGGCTTCAATCGCAAGATGCCCGGCCACCTCTTCCGTCGCTTCAATGACATTGCTTCGTAGAATGCGGGAATTCGGAATCATGCCAAGCTGGTGGCTGAACTCCGAGAATCCGCTTACAGACAGCAGCTCGTTGTGAAATTTGTTGGAGGCCACAAAGGTCCCCCGCCGTGGAATCCGGGTAAGGGCTCCTTCCCGCACCAGTTCCTCAATCGCTTTGCGGATCGTAATCCGGCTTACGTTATAAATGTCGCACAGCTCTGCTTCCGTCGGTATTTGCTCATCCGGTTTGTAGCGCCCGTGCTGGATGTCATTCTTCAACATCTGCCGGATCTGCATATACAGCGGTTGAGGGGTCGAAGGATTTAAATTCATCGAGCATTCATCCTTATCCATCAATGATCATTTCTTATCCCTCTATTATACATTGATGGTCGCCCTCAGTCACCATGCGGCAAAATAGCTGATGGTTTTCGCGGCCCTTTGCGCGCCTTGCTCCAGGCATTTATCGACCGGAAGCCCGCTCAGCGTCCCGTAAATAAACCCGGCAATAAAAGAATCCCCCGCCCCCAGCGTATCGACGACCTCTACTTCAACGATCCCATGCTTATAAAATTGGACGCCGTCATAAGCCAGCGAGCCGTTGTCGCCCAAGGTGGCCACGACGATTCGGGGACCCCGGGCCTTGATTTCCCTCATCAGATTCCGGATATGCTCGTCATCCTGCGTATAAGACAAAAACGGATAGTCCACATAAGGCGCAAGCGTCGTTACGAGTTCATGGTCCAGCTTATCGGCAAAGTCAAAAGAGGTCAGCAGCCCCTTTTCTTTAAAAAAAGGATAATAGCGGTCAGCATGGCCCCATATTGCGGAATGGACGAGCTGAAACGACTCCGTAAACCGAAGATCCTCCGGACTGAGGGAGAAGCCGGACATTACGCCTTCCTCATAATCTCCCAGCTTTCTTTCGCTGCCTGCCATTTCGACGTAGGTCACCGCAGTGGTCCCTTCTTTGGCCGATACCCTTGACGTATCGACGCCCTTCTCCTGGATCGCCCGGACCATGATCTCCCCATAACGGTCGGTTCCCACCCAGCCAATATAGGCGGTGTCCGCGCCCAATTCAGTCAAATAGACGGCCACGTTCACCGGGTTTCCTCCAGGGTAAGCCTCACCGGTAGACTGATACACGTCCATGCAGTTGTCTCCGACGGTCACGATTCGCATTTTCTCTCACCTTCCCTCTGTTCAAAGAAGAGTGCCGCCTGGTATTGCAGCACTCCCGGTGCATATTAATATTCCATCTTGCGGTAATATCTTCTCAGCGTTAGCGGATGGTTTCTCTCGCGTTCCAGATAGACGCTGATCCGGCTGAGCAGCGCCCAGTTGATGCTGACTGCGAAATGCTTCCGGAACTCTTCGCTGATACCTTCCATGGCAAAATCCTTGGTATCGATGACCGTCAGTCGCTTCGTGACTTTTTCGGCAAAACGTTCTACGCGATCTGTCAGCGGCCGAGTCTCATCCTCGCCCTTCAGCAGGATAACGCTGGTATCTTCCACCACAAGCTCGAGCGTACCGTGGAAGAACTCGGCTGCATGAATCGATTTGGCCTTGATCCACTGCATCTCTTCCAGCACGCACATGGCATAAGAATACGTATTCCCCCACAGGTTACCGGAGCCGACCATCATGTGGTAGTCGGTGTCTTTATGCTCAATGGCAAAAGCTTCCGCCTTGGGGTCGAATGCTTTGACGGCGTCCAGAATAGCCCGCGGAAGCAGGGCTACTTCTTTCGTGAACTGTTCGTATTGAGGGAACTCGTTACGGTTATGCATGAACCGGAATACGACCATATACAGCAGGATGAAAAACGTATCGAAGGAATGCTTCTCCGATCCCGTCGTGATGCAGTGGTCCACCAGCTTGGTGATCGGCGTATCCGGCTCGGCCACCAAAGCAAAGGTTGTTGCCCCCCGAGATTTGCAGTATTCGATGGCCTCGATCGTCTCCTTGGTGGTTCCCGATACCGAGGTGAAGATACATACCGAATCTTTGCTGAAATGCTTGTTGTTCATCACCACGAATTCGGCGGCGATTTCCGCGTGCACGTCGATCGACGAATTGGATTTGAGGATATATTCGTAAGGGTACATCATGGCGATCGTGCCGCCGGAACCGATCATGAAAATGTTGCTGTAACCTTTCCGGCAGATCCCGTCCACAATCTCCTCGATTTGGCTTCGGTATGCCAGCCCTTCTGTTTCAACAAGTCTTAGGAAAAGCTCTTCGTCGAATTTAAACATTGATCGATTCCTCCTGTACCAGAGCAGGCGCGCTCCGATTCTTTATTTGTTATGTCTTGTATTATATTTTGATAATACATTTGTTGCAATCATTTTTTAAATGACAGATCGTTACGCCACGATATGCGGTTTGTTGTCCGGGTCCCTTGTTCGGCCATATTTCTTTTCCCAGTAATAGTAGACGGGCAAGCCGGTTGCGATGACGATCAACGCCGCGATCATCCCCTCAAGTGGAGCCCAGGTAAACGTTCCCCAAGCAAGCCACGCCGCTCCAAGAATGGCCAGAACCGTCGTCACCCTCCAAATAGGCATCCTGTAAATCGGCTTATAATCCTCCCTTTTCCGGCATTTATAGACGGCGGCAAAGTCCAAAATGTTGATGACCAGCTGGATCAGGGTAAAATAACCGAGCAGCGAAGTTAAATCACTGAAAAATACAAGGATGCAGGCATACGTCACCTGGGCCACAATCGAAAAACTTGGTGTTTCATACTTGGGATGGACCTTGGCAAACCGTCGAAAGAACAGCCCGTCCTTGGCCATGGCGTATTCCAGGCGGGGCTGGAACATGATGCACGAGCTTAAGGAGCCTAGGATGACGATGATGGCCGTGACCGCCACGAATGGGGACGCGATGTTGGCCAACCCCGGAATATAGCTGACGGCATCGGACACGGCAGCGCTGGAACCCAGCAATTTGTCAAAAGGCATAAGCCCCGTAATGCACACCGAAAGCAGCGTGTATAACCCCAGGACAATCAGCACCGAGCTAATGAGCGCTTTTGGCAGCACTTTGCCCGGATTCCGGATTTCTCCCGCCATGAAGCAGATCGACGCCATGCCCGTGTAGGCCCAGGTTGTGGCCGAAATGCCGCCAATCAAGCTGCCGCTTGCGGAGCCGGGCCCGGGGGTGTAGGGGAAGTGATCGTAATTCATGTACATCAAACCTAAAACGATCACGATCAGAAACGGAATGATTTTGATCAGCGTAATGACGACTTGAAATCGCCCACCCTCCTTCACGCTCCGGTAGTGAATGGAGGTGATGAACAGAATAATCGCGATCCCCAGCAGTTTGCCGGCGATTCCCGAGAAAAACGGAAAAAAGGTTGCCAGATACGTGACGATCGCCAGCGCCATGATCGAAATGGACGGGGGATCCAGCGCCCAGAACGTCGCCCAGCCATACAGGAAGGCAAGCGGTCGCCAGCCCGCCTTGTTCAGATAAACGTAACCGCTTCCATTTTCGGGATAGGCCGTTGACAGCTCCGCTAGCACCATGACTTGCGGTATGGCGATCACGCCGCCGATAATCCAGGCCAGTATCGATATCGAGGGCAATCCCGCGGCTCTGGCTACGTCTCCGGTCGAGACGAATATCCCGGAGCCGATCGTCGTTCCGACGGCCAAAGCCAAAGCGGACCAAAAGCCCAGCTTTCGTGTAAGTGTGCCATTACTCATCGTGAGTTCCTCCATATCAAGATGATTAGATGCCTATTTCCCGTATTTTCCGGATCGAATGCATGAGTGTATCGTGCGGATCTTGATAATAATGAAATCCCATGATTTCCAACGAACAAGTGCCTTGGTATCCATGCCGTTTAAGACTTTCAAGGTAACCTCTCCAATCCAGCGTCCCCTCGTCCAAGGCCAGATGAGCGTCCGTCGCTCCATCCCCGTCGATCAAGTGAAAATGGCAGAGTTCCTCCAGCGTAGAGAAATAATCCTCTGGTCTCTCCCCGGCGAGCTGCATCGCTACGGTGTCGATCATTCCTTTGAGCGCCGGCGATCGGATCTCGTCCATCATTCGTTGAATGCCTTTGACGTCGGTGATGAGGTTCGATTCGAAGCGGGTTAAAGGCTCCAAAGCAAGCGTGACTCCCTCCCGCTCTGCCACCTTGGACAGCCGACCGATCGAATCGGCGGCATACTTCCAGGACTCCTCGACGGGTACATGAAAGCTTCCGATTCCAGAGGTGACCAGCATCATGTTGGCATCCAATTCCAGCGCTGCGTATACATTTTCGACAAAGTAATCCACGCTTCTCTGCCGCAGCTCCTGATCCGAAGCCGCAAGATTAAACGGATACACGCATTGTTCTGGGGTATAACAAACCACCTTCATGTTCCTTGATTTGAGATCCTTCCTGATGCGCCTTAATTGGCCGATCCCTCCCCGATACACGTAAAAATGGGGCTCGCCTGCCCACAGCTCGATCCGATCCACCCCCAGCTCCGTCATGGATTCAAGAAAATGCTCGAACGGAAAATGCCTGTACGTAATATTCATGCCTGCAATATTCATGGCTCCACCTCCTCTTGAAAACGCTTTATATTGTTATGTCTTGTATTATATTCAACGAATACAATAATTTCAATCCATTTCGCAAAAAAAAATCCCGCCAAGAGTTCCCTAATAAAAGGGATTTCTTAACGGGGTTTGACCGCGATTTTTATTGTAAAGCCTGCAAACATTAAGCTGCTCTCTGATTGTACACACGCATCGCAAAGAAATAAGCGACGAGCATAATGCCGATACACCACGCAAGCGCAATCCAGATATCATTGCCTACCGGTTGATTTGATAATAGCGCACGGATGGTTTCCACGATTGAAGTTACCGGCTGATTTTCGGCAAAAGCGCGAACGACCTTCGGCATCGAATCGGTCGGCACAAAGGCCGAGCTGATAAACGGGAGGAAGATAAGCGGATAGGAAAATGCGCTTGCTCCTTCGACCGATTTACCGGACAATCCGGCAATCGCCGCAACCCAAGTTAAAGCCAGCGTAAACAGAACGAGTATACCGGTTACGGCGAGCCATGGAAGAATCCCTGCCGAAGAGCGAAAGCCCATAATAAGTGCTACGACAATGATGACGATAAGAGAAATGACGTTGGATACCACCGAGGTCAGCACGTGCCCCCACAGCACGGCGGAACGAGCAATCGGCATGGAGTGGAACCGCTCAATGATGCCCCGTTGCTTATCCATAAACAGGCGGTAAGCCGTGTAGGATATCCCGCTTGCAATCGCAATCAGCAGGATGCCGGGCAACAGATAATTCACATAGTTATCCGTATCGGTTTGAATTGCGCCGCCAAACACATAGACAAACAGCAGCATCATCGCAATCGGTGTAATGCAGACCGTGATGATGGTGTCCATGCTCCGAAAAATATGGCGCATGGAACGTCCTAGCATAACGTTCATGTCGCTGAAAAAGTACTTGTTCATCGTTACTTACCCTCCTTATTACCGATGATTGCGAGGAAGATCTCCTCTAATGAAGGTTGTTTTTCCACATACTCCACCTTTGCAGGCGGGAACAGCTTTTTCAGTTCCTCAAGCGTGCCATTGGTAATAATCCTGCCCTCATGCAAAATCGCAATTCGATCGGCAAGCTGCTCAGCCTCTTCCAGATACTGTGTGGTCAGAAATATCGTCGTGCCGCCGTCCGCCAGTTCCTTTACGGTCTTCCAAACCTCGATGCGTGCTTCAGGATCAAGCCCGGTCGTTGGCTCGTCGAGGAAAATAATCCGCGGATTACCCACAAGGCTCAAGGCGATGTCGAGCCTGCGGCGCATCCCCCCTGAATAAGTAGATGCCTTGCGGTCCGCGGCATCTGTCAGGCCGAAGCGTTTGAGCATGTCATCCGCAACCTGACGCGGATGTTTAAGGTGGCGCAGCTTGGCGATCAAAATCAGATTTTCCCGCCCGGTCAATATCTCGTCAACCGCGGCAAATTGCCCGGTCAGACTGATCGCATGCCGCACATTCTCGGGATTTGACGCAACGTCAAATCCGTTTACAACGGCTGTGCCTCCGCCCTGTTTGAGCAGCGTCGTAAGGATTCTGACAATCGTCGTCTTGCCCGCGCCGTTGGAGCCAAGCAGAGCGAAGATTTCACCCCGCCTCACATTAAAATCGACGCCCTTCAGAACCTCTGCGTCCTTGTAAGATTTTCGCAGACCCTTAACTTCAATCGCTGTTTCCATCCCGATCCCCCCTATTTATTTTTTATCCGTATCCTTTTTCGCCGTCTTGTTAGCTCCTTGGCCAATAGATTCTTGATAAATGTCTGCGTACGTTTTTGAATCTTGGATTAGATCATCGCAAAAAGCCGCTACGTCACTGCCCGTTACTTCGAGCACACCTTTCCCTGAAGCCGCGCCTTCCTCAAATAGATCGACAATCCCCGAGAGCAAATCCGTCCCTTCGGTTAGTTCAACTGGGCCGACCTTAAAGAGATACTTTTGAATCTCTTTATAAACAATCTGATAATCCTGCGGAAGCGCTTTGACGCGCGCCACGTGCGCTCGCCACTCTTTTCTGCCTTCGATGATATCTCGGATTCTCATGTCATCCTCCCTCCTATTTGCCTAATTTTTTTGCAATATTATGGTTGAGCTGCTCTCGCCACTTGTCGCGAATAGACTTTGCCCCTTCTTCACCCGCCAGGGCTGAACAGAAGCCTTTGATATCGCCACCCAAAACCTCTTGAACATTTTGACCATCAGCCGCCGTTTCTTCGAGCAGCCCAAGCACACCGTCAAGAATTGGCATGAGGTTGCGGCCGGTGAAATCGGAGTGCGGCCAAAGATATGCATTAATTTGTTCCCATGCCGCTTGATAGTCAGCCGGCAGCTTTTGGGCTCGCGATTCAAAGGCTTTCATTTCCTTCGTCATGTCGCTGCCTGTGATTCTTTCCCAAAAATTCATCGTTTCTCCTCCTTTAATTCGTTGATTTTTGATGATACGAACTCCCATTTTTCCCAGAACTTCCGCAGCTCCTCACGCCCCGCGTCGTTGATCGCGAAGAACTTTCGCGGCGGTCCCATGTCGGAGGGCTTCTTGGTGGTCTCCACCAATTTGTTTTTTTCAAGCCGGATCAGGATGGTGTACACCGTTCCCTCCACAACATCCTTGAAGCCGAGGGCGTTCAGCTGCCGTGTGATTTCGTAGCCGTAGGTTTCTTTGCGGCTTATAATTTCAAGGACACAGCCCTCAAGCACACCTTTGAGCATTTCCGTTAGGTTTTCCAGCACAATCACTCCTTGCTATTCTGTACGACTGGTATGCAGTATTACTTACTACTGCTATAAAGTAACACGTAGTAGCCGCTTTGTCAACGGCTTTTGTTCCGGCAGGGATAACTTCAATGTTGATCATCCGTTTCAACCACGGTTCCCCCTATTTGTTCTTATCATTTTCGGCTAAAAGTGTATGTTCTTATCCTCAAGGTTTTGATAATAAGAACATAACCGTCAAAACAAAAAAAAGCCGCTGCTACTCGGCTTATATGCTTCTATGTACTTGTCGTCAAACAACCTCTAAGGATGTGTCTTCCCAAAAAGTTAGCTAGTTTCCCTAATGGTGCACATACAAAAACGCGAGATAGTCGATGTCTCACGTTTAATAAATGAAACTATTTTTGAATTCGGTTTCTAGTCATAAAAGTAAATTCTATTGTGCAGTCAATATAATCGGACCATCCGCAGTAATGGCGATCGTATGCTCGTACTGTACGGAAAGCGAACCGTCAGCGGTTCTGGCAGTCCATCCGTCGGCATCAATCGTCATATACGGTGCTCCGGCATTTAGCATCGGCTCGATCGTAAATACCATCCCTTCCTTCAAGCGGAAGCCTTTGCCCGGTTTCCCCACGTGCGGATAATTCGGTTCCTCGTGCATCTCCCTTCCCACGCCATGACCGAGCAGATCGCGCACCACCGAAAATCCGTTGCGCTCGGCATGGGTTTGAACCGCATGCATGACATCGCCGATCCGGTTTCCGACTACAGCCTTTTCGATACCAAGATATAAGCATTCCTTCGTTACCTGCATCAATTTACGGGCTTCGTCCGACACCTCACCGACCGCATAACTCCAGGCTGAATCGCCGATCCAGCCATCCGCCTCCGCGACGATGTCGATTGTGACGATGTCTCCTTCCTTGAGCGGCTTCCGGTTCGGAAACCCATGGGCGATGACGTCGTTGACAGACGCGCATGTCGCAAACGGATAGCCGTTGTAGCCCATCGTATAAGCCCTGGCGCCATTCTCCTTCAAAAACCGCACCGCGAACGACTCGATATCGAGCGTTGTGACACCCGGACGGATCATATCTGCAATGGCTTGGTGAAAAGCAGCGACAATGGAGCCCGCTTTTCTCATATCTTCAATTTCAGAGCTCGATTTCAGGATGATCATTCCATTTATCTCCCCTTTGACTGTAAAGCTGAAAAAATCATCTCGACAAACCCTTCCACATCCAACTCGCTCTGCATATTGTGGTGGATGTTCAATGCTGCACAGCCTATAAGAGAGCCAAATATCAGATTTGCTGTTTTCTCCGGGGATTTGGAGTCGATTCCTTCACGAATCATTTCCACAAAAGGCGAGTAGATCCGCTCCTGAAAATCGGCAAACAGCTTGATGAACCGGTTTCCGGGGAAGTGATGAAAATTATCCGCAACCGATTTAAGCAAAATAAATACGGAAGGATCCTGGATGCACTTCCGCAGGAGCAGCCTGGAGAACGACTCAGCTTCATGCGAACGGCCGCCCTCCCCCGTCAAAGCGGGCTGAACTGCCGACTCCGTTCGATTCAGGGCATCCCACAGTAAATCTTCCAAAAGCATTTGCTTATTTTTGTAGTAATGATACACGGTTCCGTAGCCGAGCTCTGCCTTGACCGCAACATCGCGGATTTCCAATTGAATGCCCTTCTCCAAATAAACCTCAGCAGCCGCTTGCATAATTTGGTTCATCCGTATCTCCCGGATCGCATCATTCTGTTCTTTGGTACGTGGTGACATGGCTCCTCCTTTTTTTGACCTGCTGATATGTCTATGTAAAACCAATATACATCATGTGGAAATATAGATCAAGTCATTCGACGCTGCCTTCTGATGGACTGCCCATGACATGCAATATTTGATGATTCTTAATACAATACAAAAAAGCCGCAACTGATGCGGCGATTCTTGTCGTTCGACAAATTTGGATGCAAACATTGTTATCCGTTGCTCACTACTTCATAAATAAGTTACACTGACACATGATAAACCTTTGCCAACCTCTACCTACTCTATTTTTATTGGAGGCTTTTATGAAACTCGCTACCTTTTTTCCTTATCGGAACGACGCAAGAAAGATATTGATTCCTTATTTAAATCAATTAACTGAAGCACAGTGGTATGCAAGGCATCCGGACCACCCGAATTCCATCGCTTGGATCGTTGAGCACATCGCTCGCAGCGAAGACGAATGGATTAACGTGATTGCTCTTAAAGAAGAGCGGCGGCTCAAAGGCGTTCTGGATCACCCACAGCAGATTCTCCAGGCATATATCGACATACGTAACCATACTGACCTCAAACTTAGCGCCATGGAATACGATGAACACGAGCCAGCCGTACAGCTCCCTCATTTTTCAGACGGTTGGGAACCGCCTTCACCGCCGACGCTCCGATGGATCTTCCATCATATTTTCGATCATGAGTCGTACCATATCGGTCAAATCGGCGTCATTGCACGGTTGAACGGATTCGACGGACCGCTTTTCTGACTAGGTGTGTGCTGCTGACAGAACTTATGCATTGTGCTTCAATATGAACGAATTTAAAAATATTCATTCTGAACGGAGCAATGAGTCATGAGCAAGAAAGAAGACATCTTTAAATGCGGGAAGGAGATATTCAGTTCAAAAGGATTCAAGAAGACCAGCATCGCGGAAATTGCGAAATTAGCCGGCATTGGCGTTGGAACGTTCTACAATTATTATTCATCTAAAGAGCAGTTGTTTTTAGAGATCTATATCGAAGAAAATGAGAACCTCAAGAAACGACTTTTCGAATCGCTTGATTTAGAGCAAGAACCGCTGGAGCTGATAAACCAACTGGTAACGAAGAATATCGAGGCCGTTAACACCAACCCAATTTTGAAGGAATGGTACAACCGGGATTTCTATAAGGAACTGGAGCAGTACTACAGGCAAGAAGGCAGCAAAAATCTGGACTCCTTCCGAAGTCTTTACACAGAGCTATTTAAAGCCTGGAAGTCTGCAGGGAAGATCAGAGCGGATATTGATGAAGAGCTACTCCCCGTTTTCTTTGATTCGTTGGTTTACATCGATACGCATAAAGATGAAATCGGTATCCAATACTTCCCTCAAATTATTCAATACCTAGCGGAATTTATTCTGAAGGGCCTAACGGATCATCCTAGATGATTCATGATAGGCCTTTCCTTTAACCGTTGGGTGAATGAATATAAATATATTCATTCTAGCTTCCGTGCACAAATGAAAGTACCGATTCTTAAACGGTAAACAAAACCGAATGCAATCTATTTTGGCAAGCGGTCTATCTTATGAAGTTAATCTAGCGTGCTCTTTGCTGCCCTTCCGACTTTGACATTAAGAATATACTCGAATTTTGAATCAATTGCAGTTAAAAAATAATGGGGTTCGGGTGGTATGAAAATGAATATTAGGAAAGTGGCCATCATTGTAGGAAGTTTATTGATCCTCAGCCTGTTTATTTCCACGCTGGGCGATGGAAGCTCGAAAGCAGAGGGCAATGGAGAATCTGACTTCTCCGAAGTGGATGCGTATATTGCTCGTGAGATGGAAAGGCAAAACCTGCCGGGTCTGGCTCTCGGGATTGTACAGGGGGATCGCATTCTTTACCTGAAAGGATATGGTCAAGCCGATTCTTCGGGCCGTCCTGTAACACCTGAAACGCCTTTTGGAATAGGCTCGATCGGAAAGTCAATTACAGCTATGGCCGTTCTGCAGCTTGCTGAAGAAGGAAAACTTGACATAGATGCACCTATACAGCGCTACATCCCTGCCAAATTCAAAGGTGCACAGTTTATTATTGTACGTCAGTTACTAAACCAAACAAGCGGGTTCTCCCAAATCTCGACTTTTAGCAATACGCTGTCAAGCATCAATGACCAAGATCAAGATGCTCTGGAGAAAAACGCCTTATCTTATGCGGAAAAGTTTTTACAGAATACCACGCAAACCGAACATTCCTATAGGTATTCAAACGCTAATTACGTACTGCTTGGCTATATTGTGCAACAAGTGTCCGGCCAATCGTATGGCGACTATGTAAAGGAACATATTTGTAGCCCACTTTCTATGTAGAACAGCTTCGTTACGCACGATGAAGCAGCCGAGCACGGGTTAGCTACGCCATACCGGCGCATATTTGGGCACAATATTGCTTACGACGGCCCATATATTTTTATTCCAGGGGATGCTCCGGCGGGGTATCTTTATTCCAGTGCAAAAGACATGAGCCATTACTTGATCGCACAAATAAACGGCGGCAGCTTTGAAGATGATTCTGTGCTCTCTCCGGAAGGTGTGCGACTGATGCAGACCGAACCTGTGCCGGGAACGTATGCCATGGGTTGGATGTCGGGCCGCATGAACGGGATGCCGGTTATTGGTCAGCCGGGGGGTTCAATAGGCTTCCAAGCCCAAAACCTATATTGTTCCTGAGCAAGAGCTGGGCGTTATCGTTTTCTCCAACGTACTGGGCGCGATCGATTCCACTTTTCTCAAAACGCATGTCATTACGACTACCGATATTGCTTCTGGTGTCATTAGCATACTGAATGGGCATCCGTTTGAAGGAACATTTCTTAGCATTTCGGTGAAATACTTGCTTATAAATGGACTCATATTCGTGCTAAGCGCTTGGGGAATATACTCGACCGCTCGTACTGCGAAGCGCT
The DNA here is from genome assembly GCF_017873605.1 of Paenibacillus lactis. Classification (GTDB taxonomy): domain Bacteria; phylum Bacillota; class Bacilli; order Paenibacillales; family Paenibacillaceae; genus Paenibacillus_AQ; species Paenibacillus_AQ lactis. The sequence goes on along the minus strand of NZ_JAGGKI010000006.1, from coordinate 322,497 downwards.
GTTTTGGCTTCAAGAAGCCTGATCCTGATACTGCAATATCGATTAAAGTTGTATCGAAAATTGGTCTGGATTTCGCAGGCCCTCTAATCATCCTGATATTGAGCACGACGAAAATCATGCCAGTATGGCATATTGCCACCATCTATCAGCCGGACGTCATTTTATGGGTAAAGATCATGTCTGTGCTTATGGCAATGAAGGGAAGCATGGAATTGACTCAGTTGATTCGGTTGATTCGGTCGATTCGGCTTGACAAAAAAAACGAGCAGCGGTTCAGCAACCAAGGATGACGATCCGGACGCGAACCCTTTGGAGCGAGGTTTCGTTCATCACAACTTTTTCACCCGCCAGACATTACGGTCGGCGGTTGGTGTCGCTGCCAATCTTATTCCCGGGCATTTTTTCGTTGGTATGAGTGCCCTTCTACCAGAAGCATATAACAGCAGCCGTTTCTCGGGTTTCCACCGGGTAACGGCTGCTCATCATCTCTTGAATTTACTTTTCGTTGTTGCAAGAGATATATTCCTCGTCTATATCCAATACATCAACGTGATTTATCGAATAGCCCTCTTCGAATCAGGTTTGCCGTAACCGGCTTCTTTCCGATTTCCCGTGACCATATAGACAACTGACCGATATGGTGAATTTCGTGCGCGATCACGTGCCGCATCACCTCACCGAATGTAAAGTATTCCTGCTCCCCGTCCTGGTTTGTGTCAACCATAATACGGTCTTCCAGGCTATCATTCCAAGCATAGATGAAAGGTGCAATTTCTGCATGGGTCCGATCCGAATAATCCCGTAATCCTTGCACGCTGGCACACTCATCGAACGAAGGAATGTCAAGCTCCTTCCCTTGCAAATCCCCGCACAACCAAGCATATTCGACGGTCACGATGTGATGCAGTGTGTAGAGAATGCTGCCTATGCCTCCGGTCCGTCTTGCCAGTAGCTCTTCCTCGCTCACCGTATCGCACCAGTCAAACCAATCTTTGCGAACTTGCCAGTTATATTCGAATAGTTTCAACATGTCGCCGCCTCCTGAAATAAAGACTTTATTACTCCTAACCATAGTTCGCGATCTAATCGAAATATCCTCCGTCTATGAAGACTTGCTTAGATGCATCCACGCTTTAGGAAACTTACTTCAACTATAGGCTTGAAACATTGACAGCATAATGTCAGTGTTTCAAATGTTCTATGCATTACGTTAACATCAACTATTCGTAATTAGTGTCGATTGCGAATAATCCCGGATCCTTTTCGAATTGCAATCCAAGATTTTGATACGCATAATATCGAGCTGATTCTTTCGCGCATAACGGGATGCAAAAAAAGGTCAACCCTCAAGGGCTGACCTTTTTTTTTGACTTTTGATCTTGAATTTATTTACGGATAGGCTGACCAGAAAAAGCTTGAACATCTAACGGAGCTGCCAGATATTTCGGTGCTTGGGCAACGAACGCCTGAAAGTGGCTGCTTGCATTGTGAGCCCCCACTGCTTCTTGATCTTTCCACTGTTCAACCATCACGTAGGTGTCATCCTCTTCTGTATCCTTCAAGAGCTTATAGGACACATTCCCTGCTTCCGCGCGGGATGACTTTATAAGATCTTGTACGGACTCCAGAAATTCTGCTTCCAGTTCACGGTTTACTTTCATTTTTGCATGAATAATAATCATGTCCATAACCTTACTTCCACTCCGCAACGCGGTCAATTGGAAGACGAGTTGTTCGACGTGCCTCTTTAGCGGCTTTACCTACAGAAATCAGCATAACCGGTACATAACGTTCCTTCTCCATACCAAATGCTTCCGCAATTCTGGATTTGTCATAGCCGCCAATCGGGTTTGTATCATATCCATGGGCACGAGCAGAAAGCATCAGCTGCATGGATACCAAGCCGCAATCAATAAGAATCATTTCGCGGAAAGCTTGTGCTGGTATACGTGCAAAAAGATCCGTATAGTTTGCCATCATTTGATCTTTGATCTCTTGCGGCATATACCCTTTTTCCACAGCGGTCCCCATAATTTCGTCGGCATTGTCAAATGCGTTCATATCCCCGAAAACGGCAATGACAGCAGAGGAAGTCGTAACTTGCGTTTTGTTGCCTGGCGCAAGCTCTTCTAGCGTAGCTTTACCTTCCGGGCTATCGACAACCAGAAATCTCCAAGGCTGAAGATTGACGGATGACGGCGCCAAAGTCGCTTCTTCCAAAATTTCAGTCATTTCCTCGCGGCTGATTTTGACCGCTGGATCGTACACACGCACGGAGCGACGGGAAGTAATAATTTCTTTATAATCATTGTTTAGGGAAGTTACAGTCATGATATTCTCTCCTTTTATCTCTATTATGAGTTAGTCTTGCTTATTTCTTTCATTTGTTGAATCTTGCAGTTCAGCTTCTGTAGAGCTTGAATCATGCCAAGTCGTTCCGATTCCGTAAGATCTGCCTGCAGCTCCTGCATAAATCGGTCTTTCTCCGCTTTAAACATCGCTACCTTTCTCTTACCTTCTTCGGTTAGCTGAACCAGCGTAATCCGATTATCGCTCTCACATCTTGTTCGCAGAAGTATTCCTTCCGCTTCCAGCTGCTGAACATGACGGGTCACCGCAGCCGGATCAATAGACACTGCCTTCTGCAGATCCGATTGGCTAATCTGGCCGCCCGTCAGTTTGCACAGGAGTTCGAGCCGATTGGGACTTACTCCGGCACATCGTTCAAACCGGGTTGCAATATGCTTGTTTAAATGCATTAACAAGTACAGCAGGTCCTCTGTATGACATGTAGAGATGATAAATACCTCCTTCAATTCATTGACTCATCAATGATTGATGGGTCAATAATAAATCTTTATTTATAAAAAATCAAGTCCTTGGGAGAAAAAAATATCGACAACGGTTCTATTCAGGGGCCAGCTTACGGAACTATTCTGCTCCTGATCGTATCAAATTACGTTCCAAAGCGAACCAGCGACTACAGTTTTATAAGTTTGCGCCCGCCGTAAGATTTGTTCATCATGTTTGTTGCGTAGCTTATCCAGAAGCGCCCGAATCGTCTGCGGCGGGCGAGTGACCTGAATGTGCCTCACGCCGCTCCAGGCGCAGGCTCACTGCGAACAAGACGAGTGACAGCGCCGTCATAGCGCCAGCGAAATAGCCGATTTCCTCGGCGGTGGCGAAACGCACGACGGCTCCACCAGCCGACGCACCCAAAGCGCTTCCCACGTAAAGGACGGAAGACTGCAGTGACAGGACGATGCCTGACGAAGGCCCTGACAGCCCGATCAGCCGATGCTGCTGCGCAGGATTGAACATGTAGCCGCTGAAGCCGTAAAGTGCCATTGCACTCACCGCCAGTACAAGAATGCCGGGACGGCCGGCAAAGCCGTTCAACGCCGACAGAAGGAATAGCGAGGCCGTGAGCAGGATCAGCGCCAGCGGGATCGTCCGATTCGGGCCGATCCGGTCCGCGGCGATGCCCCCCGTCCGCACCCCGATGAAGCTGGCGATACCGGTCAGGCACAGCACGACGCTGATCATCCGGCCACCGGCACCGTAGCGGGCGAAAAGTTCGGAAACGTACGTAAAGAGCGAAAAAATTCCGGTAGCCCAAGCGAGCGTTGTCAGCAAGGCGGATAGCAGCTCCGGCTGCTTCAAATACGACAGTCTCTCACGCATGCCGACCGCCCCAGCCGGTGCCACCCGCGGGAACTGCAGCTGGATAGCTAGTGCAGCGAGCAGCGTTACCCCGCCGACGATCCAGAACGTCATGCGCCAGTCGAACGTCAGGGCGACCCACGTCCCGAATGGGACGCCCAGGATCAGGGAGACGGTCTGCCCAGCTACGACGATCGACACCGCACGCCCTCGCTTCTCAGGAGCGGCCAGCGTAGAGGCGGCGGCGACGGCACCCGGCGAGAATAGGCCCGCCCCCAGCGCAGCGACGATCCGCCCGGTCAGCATCCAGCCGTACGAGGAAGCGAACCCGCACACCACGTTTCCGACGGCGAGCAGCAGCAGCGAGCCGAACAACAGTGTCCGGCGCTCCATCCTCCCTGTTAGTGTCGTCAGCAGCGGCGACGACACGGCATAAACGAGCGAGAACGCCGTCACCAGCTGTCCGGCAAGCGCCGTCGACACGTGCAGCGCCGCCGCCAGTGTCGGCAGCAGACCGCCGATCATGAACCCTTCCGTGCCGATCGCGAACGATCCGAGCGCTAACCAAAAAATTCGTTTGTCCATGAAATCCCTCTCCTTAATCTAAAATCGACTCTTCAATGGAACTGAATAAGTTACAATGTGCAATATAAACACGCTTGGTTTGCGGCGACAGCCTGAACTATTCATGCCATCAAAACAACTGAATCAGTTACATTGAATGCCTAGATGCGCCGCTTCCGTTCTAAACTGAACTTGAAATCTTCCTCCCCCTTCTCATTGCAACTGAAATAGTTACTTTGATTAGCGTAGAAAAAGACGCGGATCGGTCTTAATCAAACGGCAAGCCGGATTCCTTGCCGGGGTTCTCGGACCGGCCGGAATCCAAGCCAGCAGTTGTGTCTGATCGGTCCATCATTTCTGACAGCCCACCAGCGAGCGACTCTTCACAGATGTTTGCCGTTGTAGCGGCATCACAGTTTCCCGTGCTCAAGCGCTGATGCGACCAGATCGCCGATTGACTCCTGTGCCAGCCGGAGCTTCAACGCTTCCTCACTGTCCTCATAAACCCGCTGCAGGGCAGGCTGAATGCCGTGGCCGATAATACAGCTGGGGTTCGGCTGGCTGTGGTGCATCTCAAACAGAGGTGTCTGCACAACAGCCTCATACACGTCCAGCAGGCTGATATCTTCCGGACGGCGAGCCAGCTTCCAGCCTGCCCCTGTCCCGCCATGCTGCACGAGTACCAGGCCCGCCTTCGCGAGCTGTCCGAGAATCCGCCTCAGAAAAACCGGGCTCGTTCCCACGCTGTTCGCTATCCGGTCGGAAGGGAAGAATTCGTCCTTTTCCGCCCAATAGGCCAGCCAAGTCAAAATATGAAGCGCGATTGTATAACGGCTAACGATGGCCATGTTCGGCATCCCCTTTCAATAAAACCATTATAGTTTCATTGAATCCCACCAGTCAACGATTTCCTATCCGCATAGGAAATGCACGCATCATATTGATGCGTATCGAGTATCGATAAATTTTCATAATCATTAGTTAAGGTTAGCCGAAATTCTCCATCCAGTATCTTTTCAAGTTCTTTGGCTACAGGCCCAAGCGGATGCCAGGCACCTGCATTATCATCGCCAATCCGCAAAATGTTCTTTTTATCCATTTCAACCAACTCCTCCATAATGTTGTACTACGATAGGAAGACGGCGGAAATAGCAAATGGACGCAAAATTTCTAAAATAAAAATTCATTTGAAATGTGTGGGGTGAAATTGTGTTGGATATTACCGTAATTTCGCGCAAGAAGTTATTGGGGGTTACACGAAAGAAGATGATGTCTCTCTAACAGCTATAAATTTCCTGCCAATCAAAGCATTGGACTAAGGAGCATAGCAGCTTTCTCCGTCCTCCGACGGAGACGAAAACCATTCTACCGCCCGTCACTCCATGGCAACACATTACGATATCTTTAGAGTAACGTCTGTTGATTTACCGTTAAGCACGCTATAAGAATCATCTCATCAAACGATTAAGCAACCAACGAATTCAAACTCTCATGAGGTTCAGACACGCAGCAGCAAAACCATACGAACAGAAAGGGGCAAGAATCTTGAAGCTGATTTATCAATTGGAGCATGTGAATAAAACGTACAAAAAAGGAAAGGTTGTCGCCAATCAAGACATAAGCTTCGACGTTCAACAAGGAGAGATTCTCGGCTTGCTCGGTCCGAATGGCGCAGGCAAATCCACGCTAATCAAGCAGATGGTAGGTCACCTGGCTCCCACCTCAGGTACGGTTCGTTATAAAGGAACCAGCGTACAGACCCAAACCAAACGAGTTGCCCAGGAGGTGGCATACTATTCGCAAGAGCCTCACGCCCTGACCAGTTTAAAAACCTGGGAAGCTTTGTATTTTACGGGAAGATTGCGGGGGCTGACGAAGGAGTCCGCCGTAAAGCAAACAGAGGAATTGTTGGAACGCTTTGGTATGCAGGATCTCCGACATAAGCTGCTGAAAAACGTTTCCGGCGGACAGAAGCGGTTAATCGGGATTGGAACTTGCTTGATCGGCTTTTCCCCCGTCATGATTCTGGATGAGCCGACCAATGAACTGGACCCGAAAAAGAGAAGGCTCGTATGGGATCTGATACAAGAACGTAATTGCCAAGGTGTCACCGTCATCTTGGTAACACACAACGTGCTCGAGGCCGAGCAGGTCGTGGACAGAGTAGCTGTTGTAAATCATGGCAAGCTGCTCGCCATCGATCATGTCAGTGTGTTGAAACAAAGGGTCGATCAGCGGATGAAGCTGGAAATCACGACCTCCTTAGGCGAAAGCGATTATGTTTGCCAAAGCTTAAGTGCACTGGGTCACTGGACCAAAATGGGAGAAAACCGAATCCGGACACTGATTGAGAAGCAAGACGCCAGCCGCGCGATTGACGCCCTGACTGAGAAGCAATTACCGATTGAAGAATACTCGTTGGTTCCGCCGAATCTTGAAGACGTCTATTTTCATATCGATGACGAACAAGCTAAGCCTGCCGATGCGGAGGTGGTCTAAACATGGAAAAAATTCAACCATCCATGCAAAGCCGAGACTTTCAACTGCAAGAAGCGGTCTTTCTCCAAGGGCAAGAGCATCAGGGCTCCGTTCGCCGCCGCATCATGGAATGGCTGATCCTGGCACGCATTCAGTTCACGATCATCCGCGAGGCGTGGGTTTGGATCTTCATTATGGCATGCATGTTTCCATTAACGACGCTGCTGTTTCTCAAATTCTTTACGCTCGACCCAACCCCGGCTGTCATGACCCGCATCATTACGGGGAATATGCTATTCGGCTTAATCGTCATGGGACTCAATTCCATGGCTCAGGAGATATCTTGGCAGAAGCATCAAGGCCACTTCACGTATTATTCGTCACTGCCGATTGCCAAGGTAAACTTCATCTTCGCCAATCTGCTGCGCGGCTTGATCATGAGCGTACCGTCTTTTATCATCCTGGCGATGATTGGCCAACTTGCTTACGGCATACAATTCCACTACAGCTGGGGACTACTCCCTGTTTTGCTGCTCACTGTCTTTAGCGTGGTTGGCGCCGGTGTTCTGATCGGCTTCTGGTCGCCTAGCCATCAATTGACGAATATGCTGGTTCAGGCGTTGATGATGTTCATTTCATTTCTGACGCCAGTCATGGTGGATATGGATCAATTGCCTTCGATCCTGCAGTGGCTCTCTTATATCTTCCCAACCACTTACGCCGCTGAGGCTATGCGGGAGGTGCTGATTTCGGGCTGGTCCGGGTCTGTCGCCTGGAATACGCTTGTACTCTTGCTGTTCTCGCTGATTTCCATCGCATTGATCTTGAAAAAGGTAGATTGGCGTGTTGAGAAGTAGGAAGAGGTAATGCCCATTGCTATGATATGTCAACGAAATCGCCCTTTCTGCTTAAGGCATCGTTTCATACTTCCGAAAGCATTTACAAGCAGCTAAGACGCTGCAAGAGGCAGCTGATCGTTTGATCAGCTGCCTCTATACATGGTTTATCATTGCATCTGAACTCCCTCATGACTCTTCTTAAAAAAAGCTTAGTTTATCAACAAAGTCAAAAACGATGGCCGCAACAAAAATCGCAGAAACGATAATGGTGATCCACGAGAAAATCAGTGTGCCCCGTCGCAAAGCAGAGAGTGAAACGCCTCTTGTTTGCACATAATAGGCTGCTGATAAGCTTGACAAAATCCCCATGATGAAAAACCATGGTTGGTATACAAACAGATCCCACAGCGCATCGACACGCATATCCACGTCTCCGCTAAATGCCGGCGGCATTTTCAAACTTATGAGGCCTGTCAAAAAGAGGACTCTTGTAATGATTCCTGCAGCTCCATGGGCGATTAAAAAGACAGAGCAGATCAGCGTTGGGAATAACAATAATCCTCGGTAAACACTCACTCCACCGATCCATGGAATCCATGAAGGGACAACCCTCCCCCATGGTTTTACGAGTCCCAACAGAATAAACCCGCACAGCATAATAATTACACCAACTACGTAACTTGCTTTATAAATGCCTCCAGTGGGATCAACAATTGGAGCTGAAAGGCCAATGGTTCCTCCTGCGGCCTGATAGAATCGGACGAAAACCGCATACAAGAGAGCCCAGAAGCAGCCAACATAAGCCGCCCATTCTGACGTTTTTGTAAAGCGTGCATACTTTTTCCAACCAATAGCGAAAGATGAATCAACATTACGTACCATTACTCAGCACCCCCTCATTGGTAACAATTGAAAGTCGATTCGCGTAAGCGAAAAGCCCGTCATTGATAACTCCTACTACACCTCGTACTACCTACTCATCTTTTTTAGATGCCTGAATATTGAAAGCCTTCTGTACTTCCCTGTAAAGTTTCACTAGATCTTGCTCCTTAACAGGGGGCAGGAGCTGTTGACTTCCTACATGGAGACTGTAAAATATTAGCGCCATAGTACGAGCACGTTCACGATCTCTGTAGAGAAGGAACATCATCTCCTCAAGGTAATCGATTCGCCTTTGATCAATTCGTTGCTGGTAAGAATGCACAAAGGGTTCCATTAACGCCCAAGCACGCACAGCCACCTCCAGGTTTTGATTCCGGCGTATCGATTTCTCCATGACATATTCGAACTTATCAAGGGGTGAAAGTTGTTGTTCCGCGAACTCAATGGTATTCAGTGTTCGTTCTGTTTCATATAGAGAAAGCAGACTTTCTTTATAGTCCTGCCAACTCTTGAAATGATGGTAGAATGCCCCCTTTGTTACCTTTAAACGTCCTATGAGCGTTTCAATGGTCAGGGAGGCAGCCCCTTCTTCGGATAAAATCAGAAATCCTTCCTCTAACCACTGTCGTTTTTTTTCTGTGACCATTCAAAATTACCCTCCATCCAAAAATTCCCTCAACAAAACCATACCATACGGTATGGTATGTTTCAATGTTTTGTTCCAGCATGATTGGTGCTGCAAACAGCAAAGCGCTGTAAAAGCTACAAAGGAGGCTAGTTCTTGAGTTTTACCGTGGCATCGGCTTGAGCAGGATAGGATTTTTTAAAATCTGACATGATTTCAAGGCTTAGGATATATTTCGTTAAATTGCTGGCGAACCCCTAAAAGCAAAAAAAGTCGCTAAATCAGCGACTTTCAATGGGACTAAATCTCGTCTGCTTGTTGTCTTCAAAGCCCGGAGTCAGGCAAGAGGTGTTTATCATTTCATAAATAGCCGCTTAGTTCATGTCCTTCCAGCTTTTGAAATCGTGAATGGCGAAGCCTGCATAGCTTGCATAGTGCGCCAATTGATTATGGGCGGACTGTAACTCTCTTTCCATCACTTCACTGCTCATAGAATGGAATGAAACCCGCGGCCCCTCTGTGCTTTCGAGCGTCTCTACAGCTACCACAACCTTCTTCTTTAGCGTTGAGGCTTCTCTCAGTATGGCCTGCGCATTGTCCACAATTCCATTGCTGCCTAACGCATGATTTCGATAATTCATGATGACCAGGGAATCGAACTTCTCCAGCAACCATGCGCTCATACTGTAATCCGTCCCCGGTACATTTATCGTATTCAGCCAAAACGGAACGTCGACTGCGATGTTCAAGCCGCTCCCTTTGGTTTCTTTCTCGATCAGTCTCATATTGTCCATCCAGCTTTCAAGGATGATCTTATTGTCCTTTGACCATTCACTTAGCGCATACGGTTCAATATCAAGATGCAATCCCGAAAACCTTGCTTCCGGGCCAACCGAGGAGTTATAGGCTTTCACCCACGTTATAAATTTTTGAATATCCTCCTGCTTAGATGTATAGGCCCATTCGGGACGACCCTCAAGTGCCTCCACTTGAATTCCTTCGCTCTTCGCTTTTCGAATAAAGCTCTCATATACTGCCGGATCAATATCTCTGTCGATCTGAAGATAAATAGACGTTAACCCTTTTGTTCTTGCGAAGATAATAATTTTGTCTTGATCCTGTTTCAGGATGGAACTGTCCCATATCCACGTGCCTTTCGGAACTCGGGCCACTGAAGTCATGATGCTTACCCGATTGCTTGAGGGCTGCCAATCCACAATTGCATGCAAGGCCTCGCTAATGAAGCGAAGCGGGACCATCGTGCGACCGTTTTTAAGGACCGCAGCCCCTTTAAAATCCACTCTTTTTCCATTCACCTGTGCATGATGATCGCCAATCACCAAAATTATGTTGTCACGTTTAAGTGAGATCGTGATTTGTTTTAATTTTCCGTTCCATTTCGCAGTAGCTCCGAGCTTGTCGGAGACAAAAGCAAGGGGAACCATCGTAAGGTTCGTTTTTGGATCGACGTATGGGTGCTCATCTGGGAATTGTGCTTCACGGCCATCCACGGATACTCGGACTTCAGATGCGTAGATAACGGTGTGAAACGCAGCTAAACTTAGCATGATCGCTACAGTGCACACAAGCAATTTTCTCATGGGTGACTTCCTCATCTATTTAAATTTTGTTCTTACTACAAACGCAAGGTCCATAACGAAATGATAAGGTATGTAATAATTGGCACTTCTTATGTATTTTACCGAACCAAAGGCGATGATCCCATAGGTCGCTGCTCCCAACTCTTGAGTCGTTTGAGGCCTCTCAGGCAAGGTTTGCCCTGCAGCGAAGAGCAGCCTTAGCTTCATAGGCGGACTTACGAGTTTAAATACTCGGCAATGGCAGTTATCAGTCGTGACAGAAACTACTTATAGGTATAGGCCATCCCGCTCAGGATGGCCACAATGTATTGTTTACAACACGAATGAAGTAGGGATACGGCTCCAATTGAAACTCCCCTTCGTTAGGATCGAGAATCGTCATTCGAATTGGGTGAACCTCCGGAATCTTCATCGAAGGATACCACCCGATGGCCAAATCCCCCAAGATGAACATACCATGCTCGTCACCGAGCATTTGAAACATCTTTCCGTCCCCGATATAACGCGTGACGTCGAACCGAGAATCAAGGCGCTGGATGGCATCCGATATGCTGCCGTGAAGGGGAAATCCGATCTCGCTGACATTCAGAATGGATTCGTGACCGAACGGTTCAGTCGAGGCATTGTCCATCCGATGCCGAGCGATGAACTCCACCAGATTCCCCGAAGGATCCTCGAAATAGAAGGCATGTGCATCCGTTCCTTCAAAATATGCAATGTCTTCGTTTGCCTGGATTCCTGCGAACGGAAGGGGCGCAGCGGAAAGCACCTCACAACCTTTGGCTTGAAGCCAGCTTTTCGCTTCGCGGATTTGGTTCTCGGGGATATTCATTGCCAGATGGTAGGACGGCAGCACCCCTTCCTCCTCCTCTTGAATGAAAGTCAACCGCGTTTCCCCGACAACGATCGTGATTGAATGCTTCGTTATATCTGCTAAAGCGAATCCAAGTCTTTCTGTGTAGAATTCCTTCATTTCGGCTAACCGGGCGGTTCTCAGTTCCAATTCGATGATTTTCATCTTACTACCTCCTCTAGATAATTGAGTTAGACAGGATTTGCAGCCACACGCTGTCATTAAACAAGACTGGAAGGAGGCGGAAAATGTGACAAAGTAAAAATGCAATTAAGTAAAAGAGACCCACATTGAGCTAGGACAAGAAAGTCTTTTACTCCAAAGAAAAAAGCCGCATATTATGCGACCTGCGAAGCGATTACATCTCGATTAAAAATTTCCCCATCGTGGTTTCCTACGAACGTTTTGCGATTTGTTGCCCAAATTGGGTTTGGGATTCAGGTGACAGCATCTCTCGAGGCTCTGTCAGCTTCTCTGCTGGCCGCCCGCGAGGGGCAGCATGAGATGATCGTCTCATGCTGTTAAGGAGAGATGATGAGACGTCCAATCTGGTTGCACTCTTCAGCGAACCAAATGTCACCCTTTGTGCCAATCGCTATACCGTGGGGCTCGGCGTGATTAGTCGGGATTGGATACTCTGTAATCTTTCCTTGAACCGTAATTCGACCGATTTGGTTTCCACCCCATTCCGTGAACCAAAGATCCCCATTTTCCCCGGATATGATAGCATGGGGCTTGGCATTCGATGTCGGAATCATATATTCCGTAACCTCGCCAGATGTTGTCATTCTTCCGATTTTATTGCTCATGATTTGCACAAACCATAATGCCCCGTCAGGACCGCTCGTAATGCCTACAGGTCCGGAATTTGGTGTTGGAATCGGAAATTCGGTTACATCACCTTCAGTAGTTATTCTACCGATTGAATTCCCTTGATTCTGCGTAAACCATAATGCCCCGTCTGAGCCGGGAACAATAAATGAAGGGAATGTGTCTGAGTTAGGCAACTCAAACTCGGTCATCTCCCCCGACGCAGTTAACCTTCCGATTCTGCCGCTATTCATTTCTGTAAACCAGATGGCACCCTCACGATCTTCGGTTATGCCGAAAGGGGCTGAATTCACGACAGGAAGTTCATATTCTGTAAAATAGCCATCGAGCGACATTCTACCAATCTTATTGGCTTGATACTCGGTAAACCACAAGTCCCCGGTCCGATCCGATATAATCGACATCACTCCGGCACTCTCTGTCGGCAGGGGGAACGAAGTGATCTCGCCTGCGTCATTAATTCGTCCAATCCGATTGCCCCGTTGTTCCGTAAACCACATGGCTCCATCTTTTCCCCTCGTTATTCCGTATGGCCCGGAATCCTGCGTTTTGACTATATATTCATGTATCATGACCTTCACACAAATTACCTCCCCAAAAAGCGATTTATTCTTATTCCATAATCCGTCGAATCCCTTTTGCGATTTGTTCTCTCTCATGTTCGCGCAGCGAATAGAGCACAGGTGCCCTTGGAATATCGAACTTCAGATGAGAATGAGGGATTTCGGTTAACAGAGTTCCAATGGGCTGTTGACCATCCTTACGGCGTATAACGTTCCAGAATATTCTAGATCGTTTATCTTCGGTCCCCCATTTTTCAAGCGAATTACGAAATATCAGACATTTCCCGATTACGAAATCATGTTCCTTGAGGGGCTCCGCTGCAATGAACCCCGCGTCTTCAAGGCTGTCAAATAGTGCGGGCATCAGCTGGTCCAAATACCGTCCATAGGCAGCATCCTCGATTTCGCGAAAAGCGGTCGTTAACTCATCCAACATCGCATCGTATAATGTTTTCCATTCGGATTCGATGTACTGATTACCTGCCACGCAAATTTCCTCAATGGTCATATCAGAACGCAGTACTGGTTTTACGGTCATATAAACTCCTCCTTGAATTGAATTAACTTCATCATACAACATGTAAGCCAACTGGAAGGTTCAAGGAAATTACATGAAGGAAATGAACAAAATATCCAGAATAACATTGCAAAGGTTTTAATGTTTGCGCATTTTTGCCAAAGGTGGGGATCACATGGGCTTTCGCCCCAAAAAGCTTGCAGAAAAATACGGGCTAAGCAGCAACACGCTGCGAAACTATGAAGCAAAGGGGCTGATGCCTCCTGCAGATCGATCTTCCAACGGATATCGTATGTATACAGAACGGCATGAAGCTTTTCTGGCATGTATTCAAGCCATGACAGCCGCATTTGGGATGGAAGTAACCAGCCAGGTCATGCATTGTCTTAGGCGAAATGAGCTGGATGACGCGTTGTGGATCGTCAGGGATCGAGAGGTCATGCTTCATCGGGAAAAAGCAAATTTAGATCAACTAATAAGGGAGCTGAAATCGTATTCTGAAGGTAGTCGAGCTCACGACATTAATCATCATTTCAGCATCCACGAGGTTTCCAGACGGACGGGGGCTTCGAAATCGGCAATCCGTTACTGGGAGCAATGCGGCCTGTTCACTACGGAGCGAGACCCTGATAACGATTACCGGTTTTATCACGAAGCGCATCTCTTTAAAATTCGATTGATTCAGGTGCTGCAGAGCGCTGTTTATTCCGAGGAAACCGTGAACTTGAAGCAATCCGTTGCACGTTTAGATCTAGAGAACATCGAGGATTCGATGAAGGTTTCTGATCGTATCCAAGTTCACTTGAACAAAACGATCAAACTTCAGATGCGCGCTCTCTATTTTCTATATCGCTTGATTGAAACAATAGACAACTCGGAAACAACCGCGGCTGATCATTAATCGGTTCTCCAGTACTGCCGTCTTTATGATTTTATGAATTAACATCATTAAATTTCTACACTTGTACCAATACCGTAAATAGTATAGAAGCCGCAGCTATCATTTCTGATAACTGCGGCTTCCTGGTTAATCAACGATCTTTGACGACCATCGATTTGCTTAACTTGGGTTTGATCTGGGCTTGTTTTTTTCTATTGCCCCATCGTCTAACAGGTATTTCTCTACGCCAAAGGATTTTCGCTTCTTAAGCTTGAAGCAAGATCTCGATTCGCGTTCCGCGAAGTAGCTCGCTGTCCACATGGATTTCGCCACCATGAGCCTTCACGATATCGTTTGCGATGGCCATCCCGAGACCGGATCCCTTATGCAGCTCTCCTGTATGGGTTCCGCGGTAATACCTCTCAAATATCCGTTCCAGCTCCTCTTTCGGGATCCCTTTGCCTTGATCCTCGACAACGATTCGAGCTCTATCGCCTTTCTTTTCGACGCTGACAAGTATGGAAACATCCTCATCGTTATGAACCACCGCGTTGTAGATCAAATTGGTGACCGCACGGCGTATGAGAATGTCATCAGCCTCCAAGAGGATGACTTCCTCGCTGTACTGGAAATCGATATTCCGGTTACCGTAACGGGCATCGTTCAACGTATCGATGACAGCGCTTCGGACGAGGCTGACGATGTTTACTTTTTTCAGATTCAGCTTCAGCCCCTTGTTTCTCAGACGGGTGGAAAGGTTAAGGTCCTCGATCACGTCTTTCAAATAATGCGACTTCTGTTCAATGATTTCCGCGTAATCCCGCATTTCCTCGATTGTAAAATCATAATCCATGTCCCGCATCATTTCGGCATATCCCTGAATCGAAGCAAGGGGCGTTTTGATATCATGCGAAATGTTCGCGATCCATTCCTCTTTCATCCGGTCCAGCCTTTTCCGTTCCAACTCGCTTGCCCGCAGCTCCTCGGTCAGCATGTTGACGTTGTAAAACACATCCTTATAGATGCCCTTCGTTTCGTGTTGTAACTGGTAGTTTTTATGGGCCAACTGCTTAATCCCGTCGATGAGCGCGGAAAGCGGCCGGGTTAACCTCTTGCTGAACAGATAAGCGATGCAGAGTGCAATGAAACCGTCGACGCAAATCACGGTCACGATTCCGATTTGAAGAAAACGTCCGACCTGCCGAATATCATAGGTGAAGATATTCCGCTCCAGATAAGGATCCTGAAAGCCGATCAAATAGCTGAAGCGCTCCCCGTTCCCCTGCTTCTCCCCGATAAATACGGTCGACATCAGTTCTTTTTCCATGTATTTGTAAGTCTGAACGATATCCATCGGCGTATATTTGGTTTTGGCCTCCCGCGGCACACGAAAGCCATAGACCTGATTACCGTTTTCGTCCAGGACTTGAATCCATGCCTGATTGCGCTCAAGCGTCTCCTTCCCCTGCGCGGTTATGCTCATCCCCGATTCGGAAAGAACAATCTCTTGTCCGAAGGAGCGGGTGATGGCCTCGGCTGAATGGTCTCCCTGGCGAAGCGGATCCTTTGGTGATTCATTCTGATATATAAAAAGGCCGACGATCACCAAAAGGTTTATGAAAAGGACGATGACGACAATCAATACGGAGGATGCCAAATATCTCCCCGTCAGCCGCCATTTCATCGCACCGGTTCCTCCACGGCCAGCTTATATCCGAGGCCCTTTACGGTCACCAAAAATTGCGGGCTTGAGGGATCGTCCTCGATCTTCTCCCTCAGCCGCCGAATATGGACCATGACCGTGTTGTCATAACCGAAGGAATCCTCCCCCCACACCTGATCGTACAGGCTTTCCTTGCTTATAATCCGGTTCGGGTGCTTCAGCAAATAGCTAATCAGACCAAGCTCCTTCGGTTTGAGTTCAATAATTTCGCCGTTTTTCTTCAGTTCCAATGTATGTTCGTCAAGCTCGAACGGGCCGGCCTTCAGCGTGTGTTCTTTCGTTTCCTCATCCCGCGCAGATTCCGTTCTTCTGAATCGGGCTTTTATCCGGTAAGCCACTTCCTTCGGACTGAACGGTTTGGTGATGTAATCGTCGCCGCCGATGGCAAATCCAAGTATTTTATCGATTTCCTCGTTCTTGGCTGACAAGAAGAATATCGGCACGTTCGAAACGCTGCGGATTTTTTTGCATACATCATACCCTTCGCCATCGGGGAGCATGATATCTAATATGACGAGGTCGGGCTGCTTGTCTTGAAACCGAATCCAGCCTTCTTCGGCGGAAGAGGCGGCAGACACATGCTCGAAGCCTTCCTTTTTAAGCACGGTTTGCAGAAGCTTGACGATATCCTCCTCATCATCGACGATAAGTATTTTTTGATTTTGCGGCAATCGGTTCAATCTCCTTTCTGTAAGCAAGGAAAAAGACCGGCAGCTAAAAGCTGCCAAGTCTTCATCAATCATCTTCCCCGCTCTTCCAATACTATAACCATATATTGAAATGGGCAATATTGGCCAGAGACTCTATTATTATTCGCCGAAAAATTTCGCTATCGGGTTGGCGATCTTTTTATCTGTTGCGACTTGCCCTGTCTTGTTCAAAACGTAATACTGGTAAAAGTTGCCGCTGAAACCGAGCGATTGCAGCATCTGCTCCGCAAACGGCTCGACCGCGTTATCGCTCAAAGCGTCACCGTTCCAGAAAAAATGCAGCAGCAAGCGGTTTTGATTGTATGGATGCTTAATGACGTATGCGCCAGAAGCTGCTTTTTGGTTCATCCTGCTTTTCCAGTCGAAGCCGATGGCCTTCGATTTCTGGATGATTCCGGGCTTAAGCGCCTGGATGAGTCCGTTCGTTTTCGCGCTGCCGATGGCAATGATGTTGCTGGTTCCGAGCTCCTTTTTCAGCTTTTTCTTGAGTGTTTGTCGGTCGGAAACGACCTCGTAAGGAATTCCCATGATCCCAAGCGTCCGTTCAAGCTGTGCCAAGATCGTCTGCTGCTGCTTTTTCGCTTTGCTGCCAGCCTGATCACTCACCACGATCGTTAACGGTTCGCCTTGCAGCGCCTTATCCACGATGCGGCTCATTGTTTCCGCCGGAAGATTCGAAATTTGGGACAGGGAAGAACGGTACGACGTTTTAAACTGCTCACGCCAATACGAAGCTTCTTCCGCCTCAGACAATCGGTATTCGGGCTTTAGAGCAAACTGCGGATCATGCAGCGCTTTGTCCATTTCCTTTCGCGCTTCCTCTCCTAGCGTATCCTGAATCGTCTGCAAAAGCCCTTTGATCGTCGCGTTTTTGTAATGATACCGCTTGAAATATTCCTGCATGAACGCATCGAATTTGTCCTCGCCCACCATGCGGTACAGCTGGTAGATGGCCTGGCGTCCTTTTTTATAAAAGACCGGGTTGGCCTCGCCCTCCGCTTCGGTATTATTTGAGGCGATTGGCTTGTCTATAAAAGACACATCATCGATTTGGATCGATTGGAACCCGTTCAGCTTATCGCCTTGTTTTTCTGCAAAATATACCATCGAAAAATCGGCAAACCCTTCGTCCAGAAACGACTCACTTTCCGAATCGTTGCCGATTAAAGCATGGAACCATTGATGGGCAATCTCGTGCACAAATGTGGTATCTTGCGCCGGATCGCTATTCGGCCGGATTTGCCCCATTTGGATGACCCGGGCAAACTCCACCGCCACACCTTCAACGTACGACTCCGCGATCCGGAATTCAGGGTAAGGATATTCCCCGTATTTTTCACTAAAAAATTGAATTGCTTTAAAAGCGGTGTCGATGTATTCATCGACGAGTTTTTTCTTGTCCGGCATATTGTCGAAGTAATAATATTCAATGGTCAGGCCGTCACGCGTTACGCGCTCAACCTTATAATTCGGACTGGCAAAAAAGACATGCTCCCGGGTGTTATCGGCAACGGCGGTAACGACTTTCCGGCCGGGCTCTTTCGGGTCCGCCTGAGTGGTGATCGTCCCCGGCATCAGCACTTGATAGGCTTCCGGCACGTTAATATGAACTTCGAAATCAGATGAATCGTAATAATCGGTTTCGAAGGTTTTGCTGTACGGCTTTTTGTCCCATGCATGCTGGTTCTCGTTATAGACCGACATGACCGGGAACCAATGTGCGCCGTTGATGATGTCTTTGTAGTAGGACAGGCGCTGCATGCCGAACGGAATTTTCACCTCAAAACCGATTTCAACCGTCACCGCTTCCCCCGGCTTTAGCTCCTGCTGTAGTTTAACGGACAAGGCCTGATTGCTGTTCGAAAAGGGCACGGGTTTTCCTTCAGCTGCCACGCTTCGGATATCGATGCCGCCAAGAAAATCTTCCGGCTTCTTCTGCGGATTTTCCTTCCGGATCTCCTCGTTGTTTTGCTCAAACATCGAGGTTTGGGTCGCCTTGGATCGGTTGGCGTCGGCAAACGTGTGGAAGACGATTTCCGATAGCGTATCTTTGGACATGTTCCGGTAGGTAACGGTTTCGCTCCCTTTGATGCGCATGTTTTTCTCGTCAAGCCGGGCGTCGATCCTGTATTGGACCTGAGCATGCTGTGCCTGATCTGCCAGAACGGACCGGGCGGATGAAACAGCCGGCGCGGCCCAGGCTTGGGATACTTGAATCAAGGGACTAACTGCAAGCGCGACAATCAACGAGCCAGTCAGCGCTTTTTGAGATACAGATTTGAAGTTTGTTTGAATCATAAGTTTCTCTCCTCATAGGTATGTTTAGTAAACATCATTCGAGTTCCCCGGATGAAGAATCTATTGCCCGGCATTGGCCAGCTTTTGCTTCGCTAGTTCAGGCAGTTCACTGGCCTTTACTTCCTGGTAGGAACTGACTCCATCCCCCTTCACATAAATCCGCAAATATGCGTCCTTGCGCAGCTCCTTGCCTGCCGTAAAGGTGAGGCTTTTTTCCTTTCCGTTAGAATCAAAGCCTTGCAGTGTGTATTCGTACGATACATACTTCTGTCCACTGTCAGACTTATCTTCCATTTCCTTTCCGTCTTGAGTAATCTGCACGTAATATTGCTGCGCGCCGATGCGGTTCAAATTCACGTTTTGGATGAATACGACGAATCCGACCAGTACGATCAATACGACAGCTGTAGCGATAAACCCCTTTTTCATTCCTGTTCACTCCTATTTTCTATTGGTAACGATTTTGCAGTACGCATGCACAGTCAAGAAATAATAGATCAAGTAGATGCCGACATAGACACCCATGCAGGTCACGACCGGAACGACCAGATTGGTCATCATCATTTTCGATAAGGCCGATAGGGCGACGGCGCAGTGGGCAATTCCGAAAGCGAGCGGCAGAGCAAATATGAACATCACTTGCTTGGCGACGGATTTGCGGATTTCCCGTTTCTTGACGCCGATTTTATGCAAAATCATATAACGGGCTTTGTCGCTTCCGGCTTCCGTCAGCTGCTTGAAGTAAATGATGCTGCCCGTCGCTGCCAAGAACACGAGTCCGAGGAATCCGCCCATAAACATTAAGAGGCCGGAGGATTCCATTCCCCGCGAGTAATCTCCGTAAAAGCTTGAAAGCTCCGCTTTCTCCGGTAAAATCCCATCGAGCAGCTCGGTCAGCTCTTTCGCCTTGTCCTGATGCGTGATGCTATAGGCTTCGACAGCCATGGCCTTGGCATTCGGCTTAAGCTCCGCAAACATGTCATCGCTGACGACAATGGTGGAGTAGACCGTTCCAAGATTTAACACGCTGTATTTTTTTAATGTTTTGAATTGGATGGTTTTATGGAATCCTTCTCCCTTCAGCTTGATCGACGAACCGACATACTCCGGCGAAATGCCTTCCAAATAGACTGGTTCAAGCGCTGCGGCTTCGCTGCCTGTAAGGCTTATGGCATCGTCCCGCCCCTGGAGCTTGGCCAGCCGGTTAAAATCTCGGCTTGATATGACCGTAAACGACTGATCCTCCTCCCCTAAAGCGTTATTCAGGCTGGAGGTGTCGGCATCCACCTCGAGGAGAGGAATGGACTCATGGTAAAGCACTTTATGCCCCGCAGCCTGCTTGATCGCCTTATCGGCTTTTGCTGCGGCCGCACTGTCAACCCCGATAAACATATAGCTGTTTGGATTCGCAAGCTCGGCGTTCGTCCGGGTGTTGTAATACGTGCTGTACGCCGTTCCGACCGCCGTCAGCGTCGTTGCGCTTAGCACGGCAATGATCGTGAGCGTCCGCGCGTTGCCCTTCATCCGGTACAGCAGCTGGGAAGTCCCGATCAGGTTCAGTCCACGCCAGTAGCTTGTTTTATGTTTGCGGGCCAGCTTCAGCAGCGTAACCGTCAACGTGTTAAACAGCAGGTATGTGCCCAGGATGACGGATATCAAAATAACGAGCGGAGTGAGCATGAAGCCCATCGCCGCCCATGCCTTGGACGTAAGCAAAATTTGCAGCGCAAGCCAGTAGCCGAACCCGATGAGCGCTACGGATAGTAACGCAATGACCGCGGATGACTTCGGCTCCTTCTCACCCTCCTGATCCGCCCGGAACAGCTCGATCAGCTTAAATCGATAAATTAAGCGATAGCCTTGGACCGATGTGATCAGCGAGATAATCATGAACACCACGAAAGTATTAAAGATTGCAGCCGGGGAAATGGAGAAATCCGCCATGACGGCGTAACCCATCACCTTCATTAAAATCATGACAAAAAACCGGCTAAGCACCGCTCCAAGCGCGATTCCGACAATCAGGGCCAGAATGCCCATCAGGAAGTTTTCATAAAACAGCATCCGTCCGATCTGTTTTTTACGGACGCCCAGCAGCGAGTACAATCCGACCTCTTTTTTGCGCTTGCGCGTGAAAAACGAGTTGGAATACCAGATGAAGACCGCCACGAATACGATCAGCACGACCGCCGCTCCGCTGAAAGCCGAGCTGATCTTCTGCGATCCGTCAGATGCCGTTTGAATGGTGCTGTCGTATTTCAAGGATACGAATGTAAAATAAATGACGATACTGAAAATCATCGATGCGAAGTAAAGAAAGTAATTCGCGAAGTTTTTACGGATGTTTTTCCCGGCAATCTTAAACAGCGTCATGATGTCCACCTCCGAGCATCGCCAACACCTCAAGAATCTGCCCGAAAAATGCTTTTCTGGTCATGCCGTCTTTATGAAGCTCTTTGAACAGCTGGCCGTCGTTAATGAAAATCACTCGGTTGCAGAAGCTCGCCGCATAAGCGTCGTGCGTCACCATCAGGATGGTCGCTTGGTTGTGCTGGTTCAGCCTGCTCAAGCTTTCCAGCAAGCCGGTTGCCGATTTCGAATCCAGCGCGCCGGTAGGCTCGTCCGCCAAGATCAGGCTCGGATTCGTGACGATTGCCCTCGATGCGGCCGCACGCTGCTTTTGTCCTCCTGAAATGTGGTACGGATATTTATCGAGAATCTCGCGAATGCTGAACATATCCGCGATTTCTTCCACCCGCTTTTCGATTTCGGCTGCCGGGACTTTGGAAAGAGCCAGTGGCAGCAGGATATTCTCCTTGACCGTCAGCGTATCGAGCAGATTATAGTCCTGAAAAATAAAGCCGAGTTTATGACGGCGGAAATCGGACAGCTTTTCCTCGTTCATGGAAACGATGTTTTGCCCGTCGATCGTGATTTCGCCGGAACTCGGCGTATCGATGGTCGAGAAGATATTCAGCAGGGTCGACTTTCCCGCTCCGGATGGGCCCATGATGCCGACATATTCTCCTTCACTAATGCTCAGGTTGATATTTTTCAGCGCCGTATATAGGTTTCCTTTCGTGCCGAAGGTTTTGTTTACGTTGTTTGCTTGCAGTATGGTTTTCATGGGATCTCTCCTTAGGCGTCTCGTGAATGTATATCCAATCTTAAAGCTCGTATCTTACACCGTGTTAATCCCAACCTTACAGCAACCTTAAAAATAAACTAAAACCCCTAGGATACGCTTGTAAGAGCGCCTGGGGGTTTTGAATCCGAAACTATTTAAATATAATGAAGCCTAATGTGTTGAAAGCTAATTTCAACTCTCAACGCCGATTCAAAGCAGAGTTGGCGTTAGTGTGCCATCATTTCATGGGCTATGCTGTGTCCATCCATGTCGGACGGGTAATAAGTAGGCCAATTCGTAACTTCTTCAAGTAAAGCCTTGCGATCGTCTCCCCAATATAAATGGAAATGATCCGACTTGCTGGGGTTGATCCGGTGGTCGCTAAACTGAATGTAACGAGGCAGTCCCTCGACTTCTTCCACCGACTTAAATATGTAACGAACCCCGCGGTTACCGGCCTCGTAGGTCAGTATTTCGTATCCATCGGATTGGTACTTCCCTGAACGTTGCTGGCCCTTCGTGAAGAACGTGACAGTGTCTCCTTCAATCACAATGCGTTCCGTATCGGTCTTGTAGCCGACGTCATAATATTCCTTATACTCCTCCGCCGTCATTTTCCCGGAATCCTCCGCTTTATGCGCAAATACCTCATCCAATGTACCATCCAGCAAATATGGATAAACCGATTGCCAGTCTCCTTCCCAATCTGACAGCGTACGGTTCTGTACTTGGCTGTCCTCAAAGAATCCCTTGTAGATCGCCTCTGCTTCCTCATCATGATCATGATGTTCGTGGTTGTGATCATGGTTATGTTCATGGTTATGTTCATGGTTATGTTCATGGTTATGTTCATCCTCCTCGTCATGAACATGATTCGTGTTGCTTTCATTAGTACTGCTGCTTTCTTCAGTACCGCTGCTCTCCTGAGTGCTACTGCTTCCATTCGTACCGCTGACTGCCTCGGTTTGATTCAAAGCGCCACTGTCGTTAGAGCCAGCGCTTTGACACCCGGCAAGCCACAACCCCAATACTGCTAAAATGACTCCAATCCCAAGTTTTAGTTTCATATTCTCCTCCATTTAATTGTAATGTTTACGATTAAAGATTATACGGAGGCTGGATTTCTTTGTCAATGAAAATCGTAATGTTTTTTAATTACATTTCAAAGAATATGCCTACCACGAGGTCATCGACCAGAAAAACCGCACCACGCCGGAGCCCCGATCTTGAGATTGACGAATAACAGTCAATGCGGGGAATGGCCATGGTGCGGTTTAACATCGTTTAAGATTTATTTTTTCCTTGGTACTATATTCGCCACATCGTCAAAGTAAAGGGTTCGTTTCCCTTTCTTGAAGAGGACGACGGTGACATGGATAAATAATATGGCCCACATTATAAACACAAATGCTAATGCAGCCACACTGATCCAAACATGATAAGGATAAAGAATTGAATTCATGTCTAACTTAATGCCATTAAATAGACGCGTAATCCATGTTGCCGCTAAAGGCAAGTAAAGCGCAAAGGATCTTTTTAACAAGGACGGCCACGAAGGTGTTCCCTCACCCACTGTAGTTAGCTTGAATCGCAGTAAATGGGTTCCGATGGTTTTTCCATTCCAAATAAAAGGAACTACAGAGAAAAGAATAATAAACAAAATCGTTGTAAACAGAAATTCTGCAAATTCGCTGGTGATAAAGAAACCAACGGTAAGGCTCCAACTAATCTTGATCAACAGATAATCGACAAGCACAGCCAGTAATTGCGGCAGCGGAGGTACGAGCGGACTTTCCTGCATTTTTTCTGCCTTCGCTATAAGGTTATTTCGAGACGGAAATAGCGCAAGTATGACAGGAGCAATGATGAATCCAAACAAAGCACCCGTGCTGTTTAGTATAAGATCATCGACATCGAAGATACGATATGGACAATTGTAGATTCCGTAGATCCCTGTAATTTGGGTTGTTTCATAGAAAAGGGATAACGCGAACCCCAAACCAAGCGCTTTCTTCCAATTTCGTTTATGCTGAAAAAAATACCTTAGATAAACGCCAAGCGGCAATAATAATAAGAAATTGAATGCCGCCTGCAAAAATACACTGTCCGTAAGTACCCGCGCATAGGTCGATGGCTGTGACCATACGACTGAACGACTATGTATAATTTCCCAAATAAAATGAAATGGGACGAGCGAATAATGAACCGCATCGGGTGATTGCATAGCGCAGGTATTTCGAGTATCCGGAAGAGGCAGGAGAACTAAAAATAATGCCGATAACATATAAAAAACAAAGGAATAAGCCACGATGGATGCCCAAAGACTTAAATGTCCATATTTTCTATAACTATAAACCATCCAAGGAACAATAAGGAAAAAACTCAATATGCAAAAAATAATAAATGCTGTTTTTATGGGAATTAAATATACAGACATACAGGCACCTCTTGAATTGGAAAGATGAATAGATAACCTTATTCTTACGAATTTCTTTCAAAATCCCTTTGCAACTTTGCTTTTCTTGATTAATCTACCCCAAGGGATTATTTTAATTCGGATTCGAAAATAGACTGTAAAAAAGGACTGTACCTCTGCTCTACGTCTGCATTCAAACATAATGAAGGAGACACCCCAGATCGGGGTGCCTTCTTGTTAGAATGCGAATCCTTCAATTATTTATTGAAAGTGACCTTCTCCGAACCGCTCTCAAGAACGATCGACGTGTCCCGCGGCTTCGTTTCCGCGATTTTGCGGCCGCCTCTGAACGAATAAAGCACTGCTGCCTGCTTGCGGATAGCCTCGTATTCGTTCTCCGCTTCAAGAACGATGAAGTTGGCAGGCTTGCCTTCTTCAATACCGTACACATCCTCGATATGCAGTGTTCTTGCACTATTTTTCGTAATAAGATCGATCGAGTTTACGATTTGATCGTAACCAAGCAGCTGCGAAGCATGGATGCCCATATGGAGCACTTGGAGCATATTGCCCGTGCCTAGCGGATACCATGGATCAAAGATGTCATCGTGACCGAAGCACACATTTAGTCCGGCTTCCTGCAGCTCTTTGACGCGGGTCAGCCCTCTTCTCTTCGGATACGTATCGAAGCGTCCCTGCAGGTGGATATTAACCAAAGGATTGGAGACAAAATTCAGGTCAGCCAGCTTCAGCAATCTAAACAATTTGTACGTATAGGCATCATTATATGACCCCATCGCCGTTGTGTGGCTTGCCGTCGTACGAGAGCCCAGTCCGCGTTCGTAGGCTTCTTTGGCGACAACTTCCACGAAACGCGATTGCTCATCATCGATTTCGTCGCAATGGATGTCGATGAGCCGGTCATATTTTTCCGCGAGATCAAAAGCAACCTTCATCGAATCAACGCCATACTCCCTTGTGAATTCAAAGTGGGGAATGCCGCCAACCACGTCAACGCCCATTCTCAGCGACTCTTCCAACAGTTCCGCGCCATTCGGGTAGGAGTGGATGCCTTCCTGCGGAAAAGCGACAAGTTGGATGTCAATATAAGGTGCCATTTCTTCTTTCACTTCAAGCATCGCTTTAACTGCGGTTAAGCTAGGATCGGTCACGTCCACATGCGTCCTTACGTGCTGGATGCCTTGAGCAATCTGCCACTTCAGAGCTGTTGTGGAGCGCGTTTTGACGTCTTCATGCGTCAGGAACGCCTTGCGTTCTGACCAGCGCTGGATGCCTTCGAACAGCGTTCCGCTCAAATTCCATTCCGGCTCACCGGCAGTGAGCGTTGTGTCCAAATGAATGTGAGGTTCAATGAACGGCGGCAGCACAAGCGAGCCGCCCACGTCAATGACTTCCTCGTCCGCTGTTGTTTCCAGCGACTGCGTAATCCGTTCAAACTTCCCGTTCTTCACGACGATATTCCATATGCCCTCTTTACCCCGCAATTTTGCGTTCTGTATAATCATTTGTTTTCCCCTTTTCTGTGGATTCTTTGGCAGGAACGATCAGCATCAATACAATGTAGACCACTGCCGTTCCGATCAGTGCGTTCAATGGCGTTATTCCGGGAGCCAATTGGGCGAAGGCAACGCCGATAGCCCAAGCTGCCATCGCTATCCAGTTTACCTTCTTAAAAGTCATCTCGGCAAACGGTTTATAATTTCTGCGCTTTACAAAGAAGTAGTCCGCGATGATGATGGCACCGATCGACGGAATCGCCGCGCCCAGCACATTTAGGAAACCGACGAAGTTGTTGTACATCCACATGGCCAAGACGGTACCCACGATGCCATTGACAATGACGAAGAACTTTTTCGAAATTTTCGTGATGTTCGCAAAGCCTAGCCCCGAAGCATACAGGGCATTATCGTTGGTCGTCCAGATATTCAGCCCCAGAACGACGATCGCGGGAATGATCAAACCTTGCAGGAACATGACTTCCGAGATATCGGCCTGGTTATAAGCCATTGCGCCGACGGCACCGAACAAGAACATGAGCGAGTTCCCCAGGAAGAACGCGATGACCGTTGCGGTAACCGCCTGCCGGGACGTCTGGGAAAACCGGGCGAAATCGGGCGTCAGCGTTCCTCCGCTGATGAAAGACCCGATACAAATGGTCAATGCCGCTGCCGTGGTGAGCGTCTGGGTCGGCGAGTAATCGAGCAGCCCTTGCAGCCCCCCCAGGGATCCTGCCCCTTCAAACATGGAGTAGCCGCCAAGGATGGTAATGGCCGGAACTGCGATGTAGCCCAAAATGACGAGCGACTTCATGCCGAAGATGGCGGATGCCGTCATGGCGAAACCAAACAAGAAGATCAGCAGGTACACGTTCCAATCCATCGCTTTGGCAACCGGAATCGCGAACATGGCCACGCCGACGCCAAACCATCCGACCTGCGTGAATCCGAGCAGGAACGATGGCAGGTACGACCCTTTTTCACCGAACGCATATTTTGCCAGCAAGTGCGTGGAAAGGCCCGTTTTGGCAGCGATATGTGCCAGTGCTCCCGTATAGATGCCCAGTGCCAAATTACCCGCAAGCACGATGCCTATGAACTCCATGAACGTCAAGCCGACTCCTAACGTCCCCCCTGCCAGCATGCTTGCCGAAAAGAACGTGAACCCTAACATGACGGATAGCGTCTTCCAAAAATGGTTTCTCTGCGTTTTCGGTACCGCTTGCCACGAAAACTCTTGATCTTGTTTGCTCATCAGAATACCTCCAGGTTAAAGTGTCCTGATACCAAAAAAGCAGAAAAAAGAGGCTACTCGTCAAGTCTCAAACTGACAAGTAGCCTCTTCTTTGCATCATAACCCGCGCGAAGACGCAGAGCATCCCCTGATGGGGTATGCACTGAATCACGCGTGATTATAAACATCCGCTGCCCTTGCCAGCCTCTCTGGACTGATTTAAAGGTACCAGTATTCAATTACATTCTATTATTTTGGAAAAACCTACGATTGTCAATGTTATTATTATCCAATGGTCAGGATTCTCTTAAAGGTCATGTTCTTTTTCAGTTGGCAATCTAGAAACGAATAACAAACGTAGCTACCTCCTGATTATCATCGTAAGTGTGAACTTAATTATAGGAATGGACTGCTTAAAAGTAAGCGGAATTCATGATTACAATCGAAGTATCTACGATAACATCCATCACTTCGACCCCCTCTTGGTGCAAAATTTTAATGGCTAACAGCCAGTGAGTCTCTTACATCTAAACGATAGCAGATCGAAAATTCATGATCTATATACAAAACGATGCTGTAATATTTTATATTTGCAAACTTAGAACTAATGCTGCTTAACATGTTAGCGGGTATTGAAAAGTGCAGATTTCTTCTTTTCATTATAAAAATCCCTTCAAGAGTAACACCGCTCGACTAAAGCGCTCTTGAAGGGAAAAGTAGGCATCTATTTCTGATATATTATTTTTCTGATAGCATAGGTTGATAAAAAGAATGATTCTGAGAGTTCCTCGACTGAAGCGCCAGCTAAATATGCTTTCAAAATATCATCATTTCTTTTGTTAATCTCTTTTCGTGCGCCAGACAACTCTCCCCAGACTTTATGTTCATTTTTTCTAGCGGGTATATAGAGGTATTCGCCTTGTATATATTCTTGCAATTTTTCAACCAGTTCCTCCGGCAAGACGACAGCGGCATTAATATATCTCAATTCGACTCACTCCTTGAAATTATAGTTTCAAGCAGCAAAGCCAGTTTCAATTTGGTTGACTACTCCATGCAAATGCTCAAAACCGGCTCTGCATGGAGAATCACATGTGTTATCGTTGTATTTTTAAGGGACATTGGATTCCCCCCCTGATCAGTTGGTCGACTTATTCAATTTTACCGTTTGATCCATGCAGTTGGCCGCATGCTGCGTTAATGTCTGATCCGAATTGGGTCCGCACGGTGACATGGATTCCCTTTGACTTCAAGACTTTAAGGAACATGTTGATACTGTTCTGATCCGACTCTGCAAAACTTTGCGATGTAGCGTCAGTGGAATTGTAAGGAATTAGATTGACATGATATAAATGTTCCCATGACCCTCTGCTACGCAACAAATCAGCAACTGCTTCAGCATGTTTCGTTGAATCGTTAATACCCCTTAGCAGGATATAAGCAATGTAGACCTTTCGTTTCGTTTGTTGGATATGCTCATCCAACACGGTCAGAACTTCCTCCAATGGAAAATGATTGTTAATTGGCATTAACTCGCTTCGCTGATCATTAAACGGTGAATGTAGGGAAAAGGTTAAATTAATCTGCGGAAATTCCTTCGTCAACTTTTTTATTCCCGGTATTAAACCTATGGTAGAAACCGTAATTCTTCGATGTCCTAAACCGAAAAGCTTAGGAACCGTCAGTACATGCAATGCATCAAATACATATGGGTTTGCAAGCGCCTCTCCCATTCCCATAAAGGACACACTGTCTAAGGGATACTTATTCAGAGTAAAGTAAAGGAGTTGATCCGTTATTTCATCCGTTGTAAGATTCCTCTTCAAACCGAGTGTTCCCGTAGCACAAAAGGTACAACCAAATCCGCAACCGCACTGCGAAGAGATGCAATAGGATTCCCATCCCGTCTTATAACTTAACCTTACGGACTCAATGTATTCATTTCCAGAGATGGCAAACAGTATTTTGCTAACTTGATTGGATTTCTGCTCCATTTTTGGTGTGATGCTTAACACATTGTTTCCAAGCTCTTTGATTAATTCATTTCTTAATGGTTTAGGCAAGTTGTTCATTGCTTCAAAAGTTCGAATCTTGTTTTTGAAGATTGCCTCAGTTATTTGCGAATATCTATAATTCGGTTGCTTTAGAGCCGATAAGATCTTACGTATTTTTTCATACTTAGATAGATGCTTCATTTCAATCTCCCTTTAAACGGAGAAAACGCAAAAAAGCACCAGCTTACCGGTGCTTTTTTGCGTACATTAACCTAACTATACCTATACAAAAATAAGAGACTTCCTATAAAATAAGTCACGAATTGTATATATGCATAGAAGGATAAAGTTCCGGTATCTGATTTGTTATTTTGTGAACCTGATCAAACATCGCCTTAAATGACAGGTTCACATATACATCTACAATTTCAGAAACAGTCATTACTTTATCCCTCCCATTCCATTCATTTTTGCAATCACATGAAAAACTTAACACAATATATATCTTACGGTCAAGAAGCTTCATTTACGTTATTTTTGCCTCCTTTGGTTCCGCAACATTACTTCCCAGAAATCGAGTAAAGGGATGGTAAGCCATTCATGGCTGTTTACTCCAACTCCGTGAGATGCTGCCTCCGTCCAGCAATATCGTTAAGTTCCAAAAGCAGTTCTACGTCTATCCGACGGCAGGTTCAGAGCGCTTTTTATGGAATTTTGTATTTAATGAAATGTATTCCTCTATTAACAAGCAGACATTTTATATAGCTGACTTCCGAGCCTATATGATCTTGTTCAGAACTCACCATCCCTGCCTCCTAATCATCGATATTCGCTTGTTTTCTAATTGACTGAACCGTGTGTGTGAATGCTTCTGCAGCTTTATATGCATCTAATGCATGTTGAAGACGTTTTACTTGTTGATTCAGCTCATTGCTGTTATCTCTTGCCTTTATTGTTGCACGCGCAACCTCAATAAGCTCTTCTTTTGCTGCTTTTATCGCACGATGATGAGCTTTTTCAATGAGTTGCACTGCCATATGAGTATAAATCGTTGCAAACTCTTTATCGCCAATCTGCTGCTCACGGGCAGCCAAATCGCTCTCACTGATTACCCAATCTCCGGAGTCATTTTTCGAAGCGGATAAACGCCCGTCATTAATCATGTTAAGAATGGTTTTGTAATGAACCCCAAGTAAAGACGCTGCTTCTTTAGCATTCATTATTACTCAGCTCCTTATCCATAGTTATCCATATATTAAGGGATAATATGATGTAAGTAAACAGAAATAATAAGGTCCTGGTTTCTTTTCACAGATCGGCATAATGAAGAAAGCCGCTCAAGTGAGCGACTTTCTTTGAAGTGCATGTTAATCAGGCTTTAATCAACGTTTTCGCTAGCTCGCTCATATCGCGGCCCTGCAGCGCACCTGCCACCAGCTCTGGCAGCATGCCTGGCGTGCAAGCGAAGCATGGCGTGCCGTCCCGGGATAGCTGTCTCGCCAGCCGTTCGTCATAGAACGGCCGTCCGCTATCCGAGAGCGATAGCAGGCATAGTGTCCGCACACCCGATTCACGCATCTCCCGCATGCGGCGCACCAAGGCTGCTTGATTGCCGCCTTCGTAAAGGTCGGTTACCAAAATAAACAGCGTTTTTTTCGGCTCCTCGATAAACGACTCGCAGTACGCGACCGACTTGTTGATGTCCGTTCCCCCGCCAAGCTGGACGCCGAACAACATATCGACGGGATCATCAGCGCACTGCTCCGTCAGGTCGACTACTTCCGTATCGAACACAACGACGCGGGTATCCAGCGCCGGCATGCTGGCGAAGATTGCGCCCGTTACCGACGCCCAGATGACCGACTCCGCCATGGAGCCGCTCTGGTCAATATCGAGAATGACGGTCCATTCCTTATTGCGCCGGGCCCGGTCGAAATAATAAAATTTTTCGGGAATCAGGATGTTCCGCTCCCGGTCGTAATGCTTCAGGTTGCGCCGAATCGTCCGCTTCCAATCCAGTCCACTGAGCGAAGGCAGCGGCGTATGCTGCCGTTTGTTCAACGCTCCGGTCACGGCCCGCCTCATGTCTTCCTGTAAGCGGGCCATCAGGTCATCAACGACGGCCTTGACGAGGAGGCGCGCGGTCTCCTTTGTCCGCTCAGGAATTTTGCCCTTGAGCGCCATCAACGTTCCAACCATCTGAATGTCCGGCTTTACCGATGCCAGTAGCTCCGGCTCGAACAACAGCTGCTTCCATCCCCTGCGCTCGATCGCGTCGTTCTGGATGATGGAGACGACATCCTCGGCAAACAGGCTGCGTACGTCACCGAGCCAGCGGGACAGGTTAACCGAGCCTCTTCCTCCACCCGCTCCGCGGCCAGAGCTGCTACCCGAGCCCCGTCCCGAACCGCCGCTGGAGTAGCTGGCGTCCGTGTCGTCGTAAATCGCTGCCAGCGCGGCATCCATGATTGCTTCTTCTTCCGTCAACTGCAAGGCCTCGCTTCCCGTCAGCTCTTCCAGCTTACCCTGAGCGGCCTCACCAAGGATCAAGCGCCAGCGGGATACGGAGGGTTCCAGTCTTTCTTTCGTTTGATCGGTCATGTTAAAAGTCCCCAAAATCGAATTCATTCAATTCATCCAGCATCTTGTCTTCTTCCTCCTTCAGATCCCCCGTCAATATTTCAGCCGCCTGCTCTGCATGTACGCCCCATAGTTCCCCCAGCGTCTCGGCGATCATCGTTTTTTCGTGCGGCGAGAAGGAGCTGAACGCCCGGCGCAGGAATACGAGCGCCCGCTTGAATTGCTCATCGTCCAGCGAAAGAATGTAATCGTTCAGCTGCTCCCACAGGCTCATTCGAGACAGCAAGGCGTAACGGTTACGCATGGACAGCCCTTCGAACCAGCCTGCCCCGAGGTCGGACGGAATGCCCGGCGACAGCCGCCGCGACACTTCCGCAGCGCACTGATCCGCATCCATCTCCCCTCGTTCCAGCAGCAAGGCGCAGGCGAAGCCGGAGAGCTTCGGATTACGGTCGTCCCGCTCGGACAGCGCGTTTAGTCCAGCCAACCAGAGCGGCACGTCGACAATTTCATCATGCTCCTGCGCGATCCGGTTCAAGTCACCCATGGCGGCGACCATGTCGTACGCCGCCTCGTCGCTGCAATTAGCCGAATCGGACAGGTACAGACAGGCTCGATAGAACAGCTGTTCCAGCAGCGGCACGAGAGGCGCAGTGTCCGCACGGCGAATATCGCCGTAGGCGATGATTCGCGACAGTTCAGCCGCAGCGGCCGCGATCTGCGCCACGTCGCGGCTGTCTGCAGCCAGCGACTGCAGCACACGGCGGCCGTCCTCCATTTGGGCGGTCATGCCGCACCGTACGGAGACGCCGATCAGCTCGGATGCCTCCGCGATGGAGGTGCAGCCTTCCAGCTTTTCCCTCAGACGATGGGCACAGGCGATTTCGATCGTTTCGCCTAGCAGAGTGGACTCGATTACCCGGATCTCAGCCTCCGGGGTCCATTGAATAATCCAATCCTCGGCCCAGACAGCACGGTCCCCGGCAGCCGGACGGGATTGGACGAACGGAATTTCCAGCAGTTCCAGACGGCGAAACAGAAAAGATCGGTGCAGGTCGAGGAAAGCAGCCTCCTCCGACGAAACCCGGCGATTCTCGCGCAGGTCGAGCGACAAGTCGGTCGCGACGGCGGTCTTGTATTGCGTCAGCTTGAGCCGCTTCAGCTCGCGGTTCAAGTCATCCTGCAGCGGCGTCTGGCTGACGCCTTCGGCTAGGGAGCCAATCTCCGTTCCAACGTCAACGCGGGCCAGCGCCTCGGCCACCACCGACAGCTCGCCGCGTCCGAGCAGCGTTTGCGCCGCGTCACGCAGCTCCATCAGCGTCGGGGCGCTTCCGCCGTGCAGCGAAGCCAGCCCTTCGGCCAACCGCACCGCTTCGATGACCTCGGCGGTGGAGCGGTGCGTGCCGGATACCCGCAGAAGACGGGCAACACTCGAGTGGTATAGTATCGGCAGCTCCTCAGGCCGCCCGTTCTCCATCGCCTCCCACATCATCTGGTAGTAATGCGGAGCGGTGTTGCCAGCCCCGTAGCCTGACAGGCTGGACAGCCGATAATACGAATACGGCATCAGCGTCAGCTTGGTCCGGCGCGAAGGTATCGCTGCCAGCTCTTCGTCGCTCATCGTACCCGACGAAGGATATTCCAATGCAGCCGCATGGTACGCGCCACAGACGACCACGATCTTCGCTGGATCATGCCCCGATTCGATCGTTTTCATAATCTGCCGCCGCATATAAGCTTCCCGCACTTGGTTGTATGCGAACTCTTCCGGCTGCTCGGCCCGCTCTCGCTCTTCACCGAGACTTCGTATCTCTGCGGAAAAGGTCAGGATGGATTCCCGGTACGCATCCGAATTGGCGTTGTGCTCATAATGCCGTTCCCAATATGATTCGTAATCGTGCTCGCCGGCCAATTCGGCGATTCGTTCGTAAACGGAGCGTTCCGATAACGAGTTCTCTGGTCCGGCTGTCGACGTGCCTGTAGTAGGCACCATTTCCTGCGGTAGCGCTCCCTGGGCCAATGACGACTCGCTGCCCATCCCTTCCGGCACGAGGCTCTTCCGGCGGGCGCGTTCTTCCTCATTGCGCCGCCGCAGATCCTCCAGAGCAATTGTCGCGTCCGACGGCAGATCGATCAACTCGCAGTGTGCTCCGTTCTTGGCAGCCCACCGCATCGCCTGCAGCTCCGGTGAATAGACGGCGAACGGCCACAGCGCCGTCCGGACAGGCATTTCATCCGTAAAGGCCAGCACCGCCACAGGCGGCACGGTCAACGGATGAATCAGGTCGCCAATCCGATCCGTCGCGTCCGATGGTCCTTCGATCAACACCGCCGTTGGGCGGACGCGATCGAGGTACTCCAGGAGATGGCGGGCACCTCCGGGGGAGAGGTGCCGGACGCCGAAGACGGAGACCCGGACGTCTTCCGCAGCGGTCTTCACTCGTTCAACTCCCTGCACGCCTGATACAGTCCGCGCCACTCCGATCCCCGTTTCTTCATGACGTTGTCAAGGTACTCCTTCCAGACCAATTTGTCCTTGTCGTCGTCTTTGACGATCGCGCCCTGCAGACCGGCAGCCAAATCTTCGTCCGTCAGTTCACCGCTACCGAAGCTTGCAGCCAGCGCCATGCTGTTGGTGAGCAGCGAAATGGCTTCGGCGGTAGAGATCACGCCCCCCGGAGATTTCAGTTTCTCCTTGCGGTCAAGCGTCATGCCGCTGCGCAGCTCGCGAAAGATGGTGACGACCTTCAGCAGTGCTTCGTCTGCCGGAGGAGCCGCCTGCAGCTGATACGAAGCGGCGATCTCGCCGACGCGCTTTTTGACGATTGAAAGTTCGGTCTCAAGATCGGAAGGCGACGGGAGCACAATGATGTTAAATCGGCGCTTGAGGGCGGCGGACATTTCGTTGACGCCGCGGTCGCGCGTATTCGCCGTGGCGATGATCGAGAAGCCTTTGCGGGCACTTGTCTCGCTGCCGAGCTCGGGAACCGAGACGGTCTTCTCGGACAAAATGGAGATCAGCGCGTCTTGAACCTCCGAGGCGCAGCGCGAAATTTCTTCAAAACGGGCGATGCTGCCATTTTCCATCGCGCGCATGATCGGGCTGCGCACCAGCGCCTCAGGCGTTGGGCCGTTCGCAAGCAGCATCGCATAGTTCCACGAATAACGGACCTGTTCTTCGGTCGTCCCGGCTGTTCCTTGCACAACAAGCCCTGAATTGCCGCACACCGCGGCCGACAGGTTCTCGGACAGCCAGGATTTGGCCGTGCCCGGCTCGCCGATCAGCAGCAGAGCCCGGTCGGTGACGAGCGTCGCGATTGCCATTTCAACCAGCCGCCGATTGCCAATGTACTTGGGTGTGATGTCCAATTTGCCGGCTTTGCCACCGGTAATATACTTCAACACGGCGCGGGGCGACATCTGCCACCCCGGAGGAACCGCTCCCTTATCTTCTTTAATAAGCGCTTCGATTTCATCTCGGTACAGCTGTTCCGCCGGAAGGCGCATGGCATCCTGCGCTTGCTTATTCGCTAACGTCATATCACGTTCTCCTCTCGCTAATGAATCTATTGGTTAAAGGACTTGCACTCCAATGCTGCCGTTTTCAATTCGGCAACGATCTTACGGGCCAGTCCGTAGCAGATCGGTCATGTCTCACATACGCCGGTTATACCGAAGCAGCCCTGCGGCGGAGCGCATGAATAATCTCTTCAAGCTTTTCCTTCAAGCTGTCGTACCGGACGTCCTTAATCAGAGCCTCTAAACGGTCCGCACTCTCCGAAGCGAGATGATCGGGGACGCGAAGCAGCCGCTCGCTCTCCTCCTCATACATGCTGTACGTGCGTTTCCAGTCTTTACGCTCCATCCATTTCATAAGGAGCTCATATTTCGTGTCCTCGTCCGCGTCGCATGCATCAAGCGAAGTGAAAATATAATGAGCGTCATGATGGTTTGCTTTCTCCATTGTACGCTCAATATACGGCAGCAGCCTCGAATTACCGGGAGCGGCCAGCGCGGATACCAGCTGCAGATCGTCGCGCTCGATGAGCCAATCGAGCCAGCGCGGATCCCATTCTGCCTCGATCTGATCCTGCGGCAGCCGGATGCGGACATACCCTTGGTAAGCATATAATTCATCTCTAAGCGTATCCAGCAGCGCTTTTTGGGCCCGCTGGGATTTTTTCGATACCACGGTCTTAAGTCGTCCCCAACCGGAACCAACGTACTGATCATACAGTTCAGCTGGCGTTAGCCTCCGCTTTGACGCATGGAAGGCGTAGGGCAAATAAATCGGGTCCTGTTCCTCCAGACGCTTAAGCACGTCAAGCGCCTCATCTGTATCCGTACTTTCAAGGTAGGCTGCAGCGTGCCTCAGGATGCGAATGCAGTCCCCACCATGGAGCCTTCCCAGCGCAGGGTAAGCCGACTGGTTTCCCGCCAGATCCAGGTACAGACGCTCAAGCTCGGGATGGCGCGCATATTCGAACGCGGTCAGGAACGGCTCCAGCGCGCTCCACTGCTTTTCTTTCGCCTTCTTATCCACCTCACCTGCGTCTCCCTTCCGAAGCAGCTCCTCGAACAGCGGCAACAGCATATCGATCATTTCGGCGGAGGGTGCATAGCCGATCGCTTCGGCTGCAAGCAAAGCATCCTTCCCTTTGAACGCATCGTACAGCCGCTCCCTAGCTGCTTCCGAGTTACGGACCGCCAGCGCCCTGTATGCGCCTTCCCGGACTGCCTTTTTCTTGTCTTGTGACCACTCCAGCAGCCGAGCTTCATAAGCCGGATGCGGGCCCAGGCAGGCGATGGCCGCAGAACGAACTTTATCAGCCCCTTCTTCGGCCGCATGGACAAGTCGTTCCAGTGACCGGGCGTCTTCCGGATCAACGCCAAGCTCCCTTACAACCTGCAAGCGCCGTTCTTCCTCACGCCCGCCCTGAATATCCATCTCAGACAGCAAGTATGGCACGATGGAGCGGCCGTAGCTCGGCAGAATGTTGCGTGCGGCGAAGTCCGCGATTTCCGAATACGAGTCGCTGAGTGCCTTCATGGCAAAAGGGAACAGCCGTAAATCTCGAAACAGCCCCTGCTCGTACGCCGACGTCACAATTTCATAGCGGCCTCCCCCTGATTCAGACAATGCGTTTTGTACCTCCGCTAACTGACGGTACGAATGCATTGTCGTCAGCTCAGGCAGCTCGTTATCCTTCTCCCGTTCTGTTACAACCTGTGCTTCTGCTGCCGTGGCTCCCTGCGTCGATAGCACTGAATTCAGCAACAGCGATACGTCTTGAAGGCGGACCGCTCTCGCTTCCGGGTCTGAAGGGCCCGTCAGTGCTGCCACGCCTTCGGCCAGCTTTTTGAATACAGGAGCCCGTTCTCCTAGCTGGGCCAGCTTCGGCTCCAGCCGTTTAAGGCGGAAATCCTCAGCCGCCAGGTCACTGCCTGCTATATATAGGCGGCGCAGCTCGCCTTGAAGTTCCTGCAATAAAGTCGTGCTCATTGGTTTCTCCTCCCGCTTTCCCCGATTTCCTATTGTTTCGAGATTCTGATCGCAGACGATTAGTACAGCAGCCGGGCAACCCGGTCCCCTTGCAGTATCGTCAGCGGCTGGGCGATAAGCCGGCCTGTGTCCATCCGGTGCTCAAACATCGCAAGCACACAGCAATCGACCAGCAGCGACGAATCGACCAGCGACAGAAGCTGCGTCGAGGCCTGAGGCAGCCGGTACACGTCGCCGAGCTGGAGCGTATTACCCGCGGAGTCCACCAGCGTGAATCCGCCGTCTTCCGTAGACGCTATCTGAGATACCTTCATCAGTACGACCGGCGATCGGTCGGCCAGCGGATCCTTGAGTTGGTTTTTAACGGCCTTGACCGCTTCGGGAATCGATGTCCAGGCCGCGGCGCATGCAGCTTCCAGGTCGGCGTTTTCCATCGTGCGAGGCAGAATCCCCTCAAAACGCACCCTTGCGTTCATGCCGCCGGGATAACGATAAAGCTCGGCGATTTTCGCAACGTCGAAGAAGCTGTCTTCCTCCTTCATGAACTTTACCGCTTTGAACGGCCGATACTGCACCGTACGGTGAATGCGATCGCTGCCGAGCTCCAGCCAGAAACCGGTGTCCACGAATTCTCGCCGCGCTTCATCCTTGTAGCTGTAGAAAGCGAGCTGAAGCAGCTCGACGTTTTCGCTCACCCTTCCGGCTTCCTTCAATTCGGCCAACTGCCAGGCGTGTCCCAGCCATTCCTCGATGGTTGACTCCGTATCCGGCTTCAGGTCCGGGTCCTCTTGTTTGGCCAGCAGGTATGCCCTGCCCTTCTTGATAAAAGCGTGCAGCAGCGTTAACTGCTCCGCCGCATATGTATAACTGATTTCGCGGTCGTTCTCTTCCAGCAGCAGGGCGAGCCGGCGCAGCTCATTCTCCGCTCCGGTCAAGTAGCTGCTGCCAAGCCGTTTGGCGTGCTCATTCAGGCTCTTGACCGTCCGGGCGTCCGTAGTTCCTAGACCTCCGCGCACCAGCGAGAGCACAAGCTTCTCCAATTCGCCCAACGCCTCAAGCTGCTTGGCGATCTTCTTCTTTAGCGCACTTTTGTTGACTTTCTTCGGCTTGTCGGTCAGTTCCCCGCTTTCTCGTTTAGCCTTGTTTTCCTCCCGCTTCTCCGCTTTTTCCCGCTTGGACGCAATGTCCTCCGGTACTGCTCCCTTCTCAAAGCTTATACCGTCTGCATAAGCGTACATTAAGCCAAGGGCATGCTTGCACGGAAATTGCCGGCTCGGGCAGCTGCATCGCGCGACTGGATTGTCCGGCGTGATAAAATCAACGGAGCATACGTAATTGGATTTCCCGCTGCCCAAGCACTCCCCGAATAGCAGGTCTTCATCCTCGGATACGTTGAGCTTTATAAACTTGCTCTTTTGTACAAGTCCCCGTCCGTTTTTGGCTGCGGCCGCATTCGGAGCGAGTGAATCGATATAAGATGTTGTCAATTGAAGCAAATGAAACGTCTCCTTCCCTCTGATTCCTCTTCAAAGAATATTGAGCTTTGCATAATTGTATGAACGCAAGAAATTCTCGTTAGCAATTAAAAAAGCTATCCGATTCTCCAATTTCATAGACAACGAAATAATGCAAATTCTGCTCCTGAACACGATTGCGTTATATAAACCAGCACTATGAAAAGAAGCTGTTTTCGCGAATATATGTAGTGCGCCCGTGCATCTTATGTACTTCCGTAGATATTCCTCTATTGAAGCAGTTGCGAGAATATAATCGTCCGCAAATAGCGGAATGGATTGATTAGCTTAAGAAAAATCTTGATCTCATTCATGCAGAACTAGCGCCGAGTTCCCAACCATACTAACGGTCAAATCTACAAAAAAACATGAGTTCGCGCTGGCTCTATCTATGCACATCTGTTTGTTCCGCATTCGATGGCTTGGTTTCTTATTTCAGTAACCCAAAATCCAAACGCTCAAATAAATCAATCATTCATTAATTTGCGGGATAGCCGCATCACGCAGCCAACCTGCTGCAATCACATCCCTTCTGCTTCATTGCCAGTATTAATCCATATTCATCCATTATATCAAATATTGATCTACTGCAGGTAACCGATCATTGAGGATGCCGAGCACTCCCAGATACTCTCTGCCGAACCCGGAATTAACCTCTTCCCTTCCCATCTAAAAGGCAGCTTCTCACGCACATATTTAAGGGAGCATCATAGCTTTTAACCTGACTAGGTGGTGCCCACAAAACACAAAAATGCTTCCGAGAGGAAGCATTTTGTGTAATAACTGAGCTTGGTGTTGTTATTGAAAAATTCCCACTGCTAATTTCGAGCTTTCAGATCGCTTCGCAGAAGGGTGGATCGGCGACGATGGCCTTCCTTACCGGGTGCCTCTACCGGCGCGCCGTGTTATGATTACTGCTGCACGATGCTCAGCGTCGACGCTCGCAGGACCAAGCTTACCGTTTAAGGATCAATGGCAAAAAGCTGGTCCCGTATTCGGGAGCTCCGATCCCGACATATTCCGCCATCGTGGCTGCAATATCCGCCATCGTACTCCGT
The DNA here is from genome assembly GCF_017873605.1 of Paenibacillus lactis. Classification (GTDB taxonomy): domain Bacteria; phylum Bacillota; class Bacilli; order Paenibacillales; family Paenibacillaceae; genus Paenibacillus_AQ; species Paenibacillus_AQ lactis. The sequence continues at coordinate 282,527 of NZ_JAGGKI010000006.1, read as the reverse complement.
TCACCGATGAATACCGGCTTAATTTGCTGGCCGACGATCAGAATCGGCGTCTGCTCCCGCGTATGGTTGGAGTGACCGATCGTCGGATCATTGCCGTGATCGGCCGTAATGATGAGCATATCATCCTCTCCCATCTCAGGTATGAAGGTATCCAGGAACCGGTCCGATGCTTCCAGCACTTCCTTATACCATTGGCAATCCTCTTTGTGACCGGCAAGATCGGTCTCCTGAACATTAACGAGGAAGATGGCATTTTCCTCGGCCTCCACATACTTCCGGCGATAGGTTGCCAGGACGTCTTTCGTCTCCACAACCGGATCGTTGAAACCGTTGGCCGAAATGACGTCCGCCGTTTTTCCGATGCGATAAACAGGCAGCCCGCTTCTCTCGGCCATATAAGCGAATTGTTTTTCAAACTCTACCCCATAGCCGAGATGCACCACTTGGTAACCTTCGCCGTAAACATTGGCCTTGGGCGCGTCCACCCCCCATTGGCCCGGGTGTTTTTCCCTCACGGCCGATAAAATCGTGTCGATATCTGTCTTTATATTACCAAATACGATCACCCGGCTTGTGTCCACATGGGCACGAACGACTTTTCCGATCTTCACGACCTCATCAAACGGCAGCTTATTCAAATCTCCAACAACATTGATAATGTTGCCGAGCTGGGATTCCAGGTTATCGCCCACAACGACCGCGCCTTCCACGAGCAGAACCGTTGCACCCGCAACGGGGAGCTCCACTCGATACCCGGCTGCCTCAAGAGCAGACCTGATTCTTGGTCCGATCTCTGACATTAGACGTTTGGCCGGCATTCCGGGCTTGCTGCCCATCAGCTCCTGATGCCCCATGAAGGTATCGGCCCCATAATGAGCCAGATTGCTCCGTCCATAGGCCCCGAGCGGCTCGCCGGTATCGTCAACCAGCTTGCCAAGCCCTAAACGGTACAGAACCGGAATCGCAAGCGGCACCGTTTCCCGAATATGGTTGTACGTATGGGCATCCACATCCTCCGGCTTAAGCGTCCGGCAATCCTTCATTGCGCCAATACCGAATCCATCGAGTACGAGTAAGGATATTTTTCCCATGTTACATCCCTCTTTTCTGGAAATGAACCAATTCCGGCTTAAGGCTGTTCACTCCTCTTACAAAAGCGACATGAGCTCTGGTTACGAAAATTTGCGTACGGAACGCATAGATCACGGTATCGCCGACCATCATCGGCTGCTCTCGCTCCAAGCATCCGTAGTAATCGATATTTTCCGCAGAGTACTGACTGACCTTCGCCTTCTGGGAAGTCACGTCGCGCGAGGTCGAACCGTAAAGAGCCTGATGCATATGCGACCGCGGATAAAATCCGCCGGCAATCGTATAGGCGTACTCATCGTCCATATGAGAAATCTCCGATACATATACAATGCTCGGTATTTCGACAAGCCGATCGTTGTATGCATGCAGCGGGGTCGTGCCTGTCAGTGCATGGCCGGGCTCGCCATGCGTGACGCCATGGCGTTTCAACAGCGGGATGGTGTGACAGCTGGTCGCACTTGGAGCATTCACTTGCTGAATCTCTATGCCGTGCATCCGAAGGGTCTCCACAGCGGTCAGCAGCGTCTCCAGATTCGGCGTAATGTCAAAATCCGTGTTCTCGGCGTTGATCTGAAGCACGGGAAAGCTGGTCGCCCCCACGATTCGGATTCCCCGCAGCTTCCTCAGCTCCGGCAGGAGCCGCTCAAGCTCATGGAGCAAAAATCCGCCGAACTGACCGGGGAATATTGCATCGCCGGGACGGATGACTCTCAGAATAACATCTTGTACATGTCCAAGTGCCACAGCGGCTTCCGACAATTGGACCGCCCGTTCCAGAGAAAACAAGGTTACCACTTCGGGCTTGATCTCACGCAGCACATCCGCCCATTGGCTTTTGCTCGGCTGTACGATATGCCCGATATTGCCAATGCAGCACCCGGCTTCGGCCAGGGCATAAGCCTCATCGATGTCCACCGCCACCGCTTGCCTGATTCCGCATTGCTCGATCAGCTTACCGGCATAACCGCTGCGGCCAATTTGTTTGGTCATGTAATAGAGCTTCATGTCATACTGTTCCGCCATTTCAGACAGAGCGCGGGCGTTATGCATGAGTCCATCCGCATCGATCACATACGTATTGGCCGGTATCTCCCCCCTCTGGTGAAGGATCGCCGCCGCACGGATCAACCCCTCATTCCGTTGTAAAGTCATATCTACAAACATGCAGTTACCCCCTAAATTCCTGCAGAACATTTTCTAAGATGCGGATAACCGTATCTGCCGATGCTTTCATCGGGTTGATGCGAAGACCGTATTCTTTGAGCTTGGGCTCACTCTCCAGAAAGCTTCCCGATACCCGGTATATCATCGGCACCAGCTCAAAGCGCGATTCCGCCCCTACCGGATAAGTGGCCGCTCCATAATAGGATGCGCGTTCGATAACCGCCGACGCAATCGGCTGCTCCAGTTCAACAATGACATTCTTGGACTGCGAATTCGTGATATACGCTTCCTTGATGCCTGACACTTCTCCTGAAGCCAAACGTCGGCACAGTTTCTCCACCTGCTCGTTTTGAATTGCCAGCATGACGGGGGCAAACACCATGCTGCGCAGCAGCTCATGCGCTTCGTAACCTTGTACTTGGCCTCCGCCGGAGTAGTTGCGCTCGTGCAGCTTCTCGATCCCTTCCCGCTTGCCGATGATCACGCCGATCCCTTGGGGACCCATCAGCTTAAATCCGGAGAATGTAGAATAGTCAGCCCCATATTCCGAACCGATTCCAAGCATTTTCATCGCGCAGTAGTTATCATCGACCACGATCGGCAAATCGGGACGCTTCCGTTTAACTAGCGCGATCAGGTCTTGGAGAAGATACGTATCCGTAGGCTGCTGCCGCGCATGCTGTACATAAAACACCTTGGAAGTCCGATCGTTCTCGAGCAGCTTCGCCACGGCATCCATGTCATTAAAGTCGGCTTGGGACTGCCGCAGTCCCATTAAACGAAAGGTTTCCTTGGTCGTGGTATACATCGGTGCGGTGTGTACGATAACCGAATCTCCTGGTTCGACCAGCACGCTTAAAATTCCCCGGATCGCTCCGGTACCGCTGCCCCGCACCAGCGCGCAATGCTCGCCTCCAAACGTACGGGCAAGCACCCTCTCGACGCGGGACGTAACAAGCGGCCTGTGGAACTCCGGATGCAGCCCCACATCGCCGACTTGGAAAAATTCGTTGTTCGCAAACTCTCTCGTAATTTCATCGATCAATGTAAACTGCAGCTGCTGAGCTTGCTCCATCGTGCGGTTTTTCAATACCGATTGTTCATATTTCATGCTGACATGTCACCCGCCTTTCGAATACTGAAAGCCCGCTGCGGATTGCCCACCAGCAATTTGTTGATCACTTCATCCGTGATTCCCCGCCCGCGCAAGGCAGGCACGAAAGACCTTAACACCACGTCATAGCCCTGTCCGCCGAACGCGCGCAGATGCGATTTACGCGTCAGATCCGTGGACAATAGGAGCTGGTCCTCATATCCGTGCTCGATAAACTTCAATAAGGATTCCAAGCGGGCGTTGTCACTCCGGTAGTTTTCCTTGCCGATCGTATCCATTGCAACGTAAACGCCTGCCTTCAGCACCTCGAGCACCACTTCATCCTGCTCGTTCAGATCCTGATGGCCAATAATTACTTGATCCAGCGGCATTTCTTCCGCAGAAAACAGCTCGATCTGCTCCAAAGCACAGGTCCCCAGCGTTGTATGCGTAGATAACGGAAGCCCTGTTTCCTTTGCCGCAGCGACCGCTCCGTGGAACAGCTCCGTCTCGATCGGTTTGAATTCGTTTAGGCTGCTGCCGATCTCGCCGATCACCCCTGGCTTAATTCCCGTATCCGCGATGCCGGATCGAATCTCTCGAATCATCCACTCGGCGAATTGATCCCGGTTCCAGCGCAGCTTATCATCAGGAATGAAAGGGTCTTTATAACAGCCCGTGCTCGCAACAATATGAATATTGGAGGCTTTACTGATCTCGGCAAGCTTTCGCGGATTTCGTCCCATTCCGTCATTGGTAACCTCGATGATGGCCCGGCCGCCATAGGCATAAAAGCTCTTCAGATCATCCAAGACAAGCCCCGTATCTTGCAGGCAGGTATCTTCATTCTTCTTAATACGGCTCAGATCCACGTATAGATGCTCGTGACAGGCGCATACGCCAAGCTTCTCCGGTTGTATGGGCCCAAGTACGGTCTGGATGTACATTTCTCTCTCTCCTTACTGTGGTGGTGTATACAATCCAAGCAGAACCAGTATGTTCCCTAGGATACCGACAGCGATAGCTCCCACAGGACCTACGGCCATCCGAACGATCGGACGTCCCGCCGCCTCATTCAACAGATAGAAGCCGGCAATCCCAAAGTAACCGAGCCCCGGCACGATGGCATTGGCTGCATTCGCTCCCCCGATCAGAAGCGCGACCTCAAGAACGCGGGTCATCGAAGTCCGGATGCTTTCACCCGAGGCGCGGATGCCCGGGTACCGATCCAGAAATTTGGCCATTTTGGACAATAACTGAATTTCCAGGAAGATGACAAGGGCGCCGAGCAGCGCTGCAACGAGCGGATTCGGAGAAAATATCCCCACTCCGAATACGAACGTAAACCCGACTGGGCCGAATACGCCGGTAGCGATCGCCGTACTGGCGATCAGCGGGACAAATCCAATGGCTTTGGCCAGGGAGGCAATGCCGCCTTCCGAGATTTTTCCGTCAGCCAGCAGGCTCAGCGAGATCGGATCGCCGGCAATTAACAGAAGATTGGTGGCTGCCGCGGCTAAACCGCCGCTGATCATGACGATCCACGAAAACTTTTTAATGCGCGTCACGCGATCCGTAAACATGGAGGCAAGTGTTGAAAGGCTCTGATCCTCGGATTTTTCCTTCATCGCAAACGTGATAAGAAACGCCATGCCCACGATCAACGCGATGCCTTCCGGACTCAAAACAACCGGCGTGCCGTCAATTTGAATAAGTCCTTTTGTGTTGCTGAAAACAACGAGCTGTCTGGCCAATGCCGCCACCAGAAAAGCAATGACGCCTTTTTTGATCGAAAATTGAAGCGCGATGGCCAGGGCGGGAAATACCATAAAGGATACAACGACGGGCTCGCCAATTTTGTTGAATCCGTCAATAAAATTAAGCGGAAGCATTTCAAACGCTTTCACAACTGCCTGAAGCCCGAAGTAGATACCCGCGCCATATACGCCGCCTAGCGCTCCGGCAGCAGCTGTGCTCAATTTGCCTCGTTTAAAAGACAACCCGATGATATCCGTTCCGAGTAGAATGCTATGGATAAGCAAAATGCTTCCTGATATCGAAATGGGGATCCCGTAACCGATCACAAGCCCGAAGCTCATGGCAAAAGCGGTGACGCCCAGCTCCTTCCGGCTCATCCGCCCTTCCAGATTCTCAGGGACGATCGGTCTAAGACCGTCATTAAATACGGCGATCCCCAAGTTGGCCATAGTTGCAGTCACGATCCCTAGCCCGATTAACAACAAAGCTTCCAGCATAAGATGTCCCCCTAATCATTTGACGTAACGCTTACTTGGTAAGTGCTTTCATAAGAAATTCTACTGCCTTCTCTTTGTGGTCTCCGGTAAAGCCGAATGCCTTAGCGCCTTGCGCGACGGCCTGATCGACTTTCTCTTGTGTCGGCGGCTGTCCCGGCATGGAAATCGTAGCACAATTCGACTTGCCTACCATCGCGATGGCCATGGCCAATGCTCCGCCCCCTCCGGTATAGCAAGCGCCCACGTAGTAATCGGCTTGTCCCATCTTCAGAGCCATTGCAGCTTCCAGATCCGATTTAACGGTTACTTCCACATCGGCTCCGCCATGCTGTTTGACCAAAGCTTCAATTTCTTTCTTTTCCACTTGCCCGCCAATCACGATTTTCATGACAATTCTCCTCTTTTCGTTTGTTTTTAGATTTCTGAAGCGTTAACGAAATGCATGATCAGGTACTGTCTTTCCTCATCCGGAAGCTTGCCGTCCATTTGGGACTCGATCCACTTTACGTTTTCTGCAGCTTGGGCAAAATGAGGAGAGCGTCTGATTTCCTGCATGATCTCCTCAGGCGGAGCGTTTAGCTCCTCGCTGCGCTCGATCCGGGTAACGGCCATCCCCAGATGAGTCACCAGCTTTTTGTATTTCTTCTCATTGTCCGGCTGTACGAATCTTTCAATCGTTGCCTCGCACAGCTTCATGGCGCCAGGTGTAATCGTGTTGGTAGAAAATAAAATATCCAGTCGTTCTCTCAAAGCACTCACGCTTCTCCACACTCCCTGTCAGTATTTAGGAATGAGCACGCCACGCTCCACCTGCTTCTGGATTTGCATGACATGATCGGTTGATATCTGATCGAACATAAACTCCATTTTCTTATTGTTTTTGTTTACGACGCATACAGCCTGACTCATTTCCTTGTCCATTTCCAACGCTTCCTTGGAGGACAGCTCGGACAAATAGAATGAACCGTTGTCGATTTCATCCACATTCCATACCATTGCGTCGATCGACTTGGCTTTTAAATGCTCCAGCAAATGCATATAGTTCAGGTTGATCAGCTCGACATCCTTGCCCTTAACTTCAAGATTCGTTAATACTTGTTGGTCAATAGAGTAACTGTCGATTCCGATTTTCATCCCGTCTTGGATCCCGCTTGTTTCCTCCGCAAAAACTACCGCATGACGCGAAACGTATGAACCGCTTCCGAATTCCTTTACAATCACGAGTTCTTCGGATTTGCGGATCGCCGTCATTGCGGCATATTTGGAAACAAGTGCGAAATCATATCGACCATCAATGACATTGTCCAGACGAACGGTCGCACCGCGCATAAAGGCACAGTGCAGAGGGATGCCGATTTTTTCGAAGCTTGCGTGCATTGCCGTTGCCAATCCCTCGTATTTACGGGAGTAAGGAAGCGGCATAACGCCGATGATACTGCTCACCCCGCAGCATTGAAGCAGCAGGTCCATGTTCTTATTTCGGAGAAAGGTGCCTAGATGCCCTCTGGACTCGAGCGAAATACATTGGCTTTCCTCCATTTTTTTCAAAACATTTTGAATCGTGCCGCGGCCAACGCCGTATTTACCCGACAGCTCCTCAATTCGGGGAATACGGGAATCCAGTTCAATAAAGAGAAGCTCTTCCGCTAGGTTTTTTAAAACCACGCTGCTTTTGGAGTTCAATCCTTGAATCACGTTACCCGGTTCACCTCCTCAATATACAATATTCTGTATTTTGTATTTGATGACATCATATCATCGTGCTACAGGGACTTCAATACTTTTTTCTGAATTTAAGTCAACTTATTTCACATCGTTATCGGTAAGTGTTGGATCAACATCGAATGTAATGCGTTTTCATGCGGGTTTTTGAACGTTCATCCGGGGAACAGGGGCTGTATCGACTCTTTTTTTTGTAATTATTTATGTTTTATTTTCAGAAAGTTTCACTTGTTGTCATTATATATAACATCATCAGATGTAGCTGACATCGCTGACAGTAGACAAACTGGATTCAACAAAAACCGGACAATGTAGATAAAAAAAAGCCGCATATTATGCGACTTTCAAATAAAAACCCCGACCCCTTTCTTCACCACGTAATGGATACCTCAGAACGATCTGCCAGGCAGTTGGATGCCCTGCCATTCGCCTACATCGCATTGGCCATTACTATTTCCACCCGCAGCAACCACCGAGCCGTCCGATTTAAGACCGAGCGTATGAGTGCAGCCCGCCGCAACGGCCACAATATCCCGCCAGCCGCTTACATTGCATTGGCCGTGCTCATTCATACCCACAGCCGTTACCGAGCCGTCCGATTTAAGGCCGAGCGTATGATAGCTTCCCGCCGCGATCGCCACAATACCGCGCCAATCGCTTACATTGCATTGGCCATGCCTATTCAAGCCCACGGCTACAACCGTGCCGTCCGATTTTAGGCCGACGGTATGAAGGTAACCCGCTGTTACCGCGACAATGTCGTGCCATTCATTTACATTACATTGGCCATAACGACTATTACCTACAGCCGTCACCGTGCCGTCCGATTGAAGACCGATGGTATGCCAGTCCCCCGCCGCTACTGCCACAATATCACGCCAGCTGCCAACATCGCATTGCCCCTCATCATTCCGACCCGCTGCCACCACCTTGCCATCCGATTGAAGCCCGACGGTACGACGCCAACCTGCTGCAACCGTCACAATATCACGCCAGCCGCTTACATTACATTGGTCATGCTTATTCCAACCCACTGCTACCACGGTGCCGTCCGATTTAAGCCCCACGGTATGAGCTCTGCCCGTGTTCGTCGCCATATGAACATTACCAACCGCAACCGCCACAATATCGCGCCAGCCGCTTACTTCACATTGACCATCATTATTGTCCCCCACAGCCGTCACCGTGCCGTCCGATTGAAGACCAACGGTATGACGACGCCCAGCGGCTATGGGATGTTTAGGCCACCATTTCACCTTTAGCACCGCTTCTTTCGGTGAAGTGTACTCCATGTTTTGCCTCCTTGAACACAAGAATTATTCTACTGTAATACGTCTCTTTACAGGCAAATGTCGCAATCGGGCTTCAGAGCTGCACATCTTATTTCTTTACGGCATGGATAAAATGAATGGTCTCGAAAGCAGATAAATAATCCGTCCGATCACGGAAGAAAAGCTCTTGGATCTTTGTTGGCGATAGATGTTCATAAATCAATAAACCGGATCTTTCCAGTAATTTTTCAATTTTTTGATAAGAAAAGCTTGATTTCATCGGCTCTCCACTTGCATAAGCCATTTTCACCATATTTTCAACTCTATTAAACTTTCCTTTTTCTATAAAGAAATTCTCATCCGCATAATCAAAAACAATAGAACTTCCAGATGGGACATTGGCAAATAATTGAAGAATCAAGGATGCATTTTCCTCTTCCGTTAGATAATAAGAGACACCCAAAAGGCTAAAGAACGTTTTTTGGTTTTTAAATCCATTGTCTAATAAGGATTCATAGGGAAACTTAGTAGTAAAGTCTATTGAAACAAAATGAAGATTACTCGGAATATGGAGTTCTGCGGCCTCCAGCTTCTTCCTTTTCATTTCCTGTGTAGCTGGGTGATCGATTTCAAATACACTTAAGCTGTGCTCCAGCTCCGGATATCGCAAACAAAATGTGTCTAGGCCAGCTCCAAGTATGACATACTGCTTTACACCAAGCATAATTTCGTTAAGTAATACTTTTTCACAATAGGCGGAGCGTGCTAAGGAAACTGGGGAAAGCTGGATCTGTGTGATCCATTTCAATATTTCCGCTGGACTATCTTTAAATTGTTGCCCAATCTCACTATTGAAAAACTGGATTCCATTAATCATGTTGTTACTGATTGCCGAGAATTCTTCTTCGGATATCAAACGGTTCGCGATAAAATCATCAAAAATTATCGGTGTGTCATATTTGCTATGATATGACCGGCCAAAAGCCGATATCAAGGACGTTATACTGGATTCATTTTGTTTCATGCTTTGTTCTCCCATAAAAAAATAAGATTCCCCTGGCCAGGAGAATCTTATTGTAAATCATATTATTAAGAATGTAAATTATAGCATAAATAAATTATTTTGTCAAGTATTTTACTCACGCCCCCGCTCCACGCCGGGTCTCAACACCCTAAGCTAAATGTATTAGTTCTCCTCCTCTACCGCAATAACCTCCCTTGCTGCCTCGATGAAGGATAATATGATCGGTGAAAGCCACTTGTCTTTATGCCATAGCATCTGTGTATACACGTGCAAGTCCGGAATTTGCCATGGAAGAGCAACAAGCTCGCCCCGCTCAACCTCGGCTTCTACGACGATTTCAGGAAGAAAGGCAATGCCGATTCCCGTAATTGCGCATTGTTTAATAGCTTCAGCACTTTGAAACTCTAAATACGTAATACTATCAATGCCCTCTTTCTCAAATGATCGGTCAAACATGGTTCGATAGGGACAGCCCTTTTCATTCGTCAGGAACACTTCTCCGTGAAAATCCTCCAGCTGCAGCACCGTACGTTGTGCGAGCGGATGGTCCGGAGCGGCGAATAAGCGGAACGTTTCTTCCAGCAACGGCTCCACCGCAAGTCCGCTTGAGCGGATGGGTTCGTCCAACATAAAGACGACATCCGCGGTTCCCTCAAAGAGCGATTGCTTGAGTTCCTGATTGGGAACGGAGCGGAAGATGAGGCGCACGCCCGGATGGCGCGAACGAAAAAGCTGAAAGACAACCGGTAGCCGATAGGCGCAAAGAACCTCGTTGGCACTAATCGTTAGGGTACCGCTTAAGTTTTCATTGTCATGAACGACACTGCGAGCCTCGTCCAATTGGTTTAGCACGCCTTCGACATGAGTCAAAAAGCGTTTACCCGCAGTTGTAAGAACGAGCTGCTTACCCAAGCGGTCAAAAAGACGAACCCCCAGCTCCTCCTCCAATGCTTTCATTTGCATCGTTACGTTGGAGGGGACGTAGTTCAACACTTCCGCAGCCCGGCTGAAATTTAAGGTGGATGCCACCGTGCGGAACGTGTTCAGTTGGCGCAATTCCATCATACGATCCCCCTTTTGCCTTCAATATGATTGAATATAGCTTTGAAATTCATTCACTTTTATTGAGAGTATCACGGAACTATACTAACAACAAGAATTACATTCTTAATATATGGTTTCATTTTGAAGGGAGCAAACAATACGATGGATTATGAAATTTTTGATTTGGGTGACGTTACCTTGCAGTCCGGCGTTACGTTACCGAACGCTTTTCTTGCTTATAAGACTTATGGACGATTGAATGAACAAAAAGATAATGTCATCGTCTATCCAACGGCATTTGGCGACCATCATGTTCAGAATGAATGGTTGATTGGAAACGGCATGGCACTAGATCCGCGAGAATATTTCATTATCGTACCCAATCTGCTCGGCAACGGGTTATCCTCGTCTCCCAGCAACACGCCTCCCCCATTCGACCGGGCTAATTTTCCGCAAGTAACCATCTATGATAACGTTCAATTTCAGCATCGGCTGGTGACCGAAAAATTCGGCATTCAAAAAATTGCGCTCGTCGTTGGATGGTCGATGGGAGGCATTCAAGCTTTCCAATGGGGAGCAAGTTATCCCGACATGGTGGAGCGAATTGCTCCCTTCGCCGGTGTTGCAAAGACTTGGCCTCAAACGTATGTCGTCTTGGAAGGAATGAAAGCCGCACTTATGGCCGCAGTTCGCTTCGATTTAAGTAAACTTAACCAGTTGACTGCTGCAGACATGCGTGCCGTTGGCCGTGTATATGCGGGATGGGGTTTATCGCAGGCGTTTTACAGAGAGGAACTTTATCGTGAGTTGGGATTTGATACATTAGCGGATTTTGTGGCTGACTTTTGGGAAGAGAGCTTTATGCAGATGGATCCGCACAATGTTCTGGCCATGTTATGGACAGGTCAGAATGCAGATATTAGTGCAAATCCATCCTATAACGGAGATTTCGATCAGGCGCTCAGAAGCATTCAAGCACTCGCCTGCGTCATGCCAGGGAGCACGGATCTCTTCTGCACGTCCGACGATAACGAATACGAGGCTAAGCGTATGCCTAATGCTGTTTTTAATCCGATCGTGTCGATCTGGGGACACTTTGCCGGTCGCGGCATCAACCGTGCCGATAATGAATGGATTGATGACAATCTTAAGCGCTTGTTGGCGCTTCGGACGAACGGGTCGTTCGGCAATTGATACTACTCTTCAGTCGTTTCCTTTAAGAGATAATGATCTTGCCCGAAGATCATAGGATGAGGTCACCAGATTTTCTGGTCGACCTCTTTTTTGTGTTTCGTACTAGTTGGACAGTTTTGCCGGTTAGCTGAATATGTCATCAATTTCCATCCGGACATAAACTTGATTCGCCCTTCACATCACTTTCGTAATAATAGCCATGCCTGAGGCAAGCCAAGCCAAAAACCCGAAGCCGGCATTACGATGGCGCCGAACAAACAGATAACCAGCAGGATCCAACCGAAAATTGCGGGAGGAGCGATTCCCTTCTTTTTAATCAGCCAATCTACCATATAGCCAAGCAACATTAGCAGGAAGCCGAACATCATGTACCAGAACGCGGTTCCACGATCCCACTGATCATCAGCCACCGTACTCCACAAGCCTTCGGTAACGATGGGCTGTAATTGACCTGTGTAAGCAAATAGTCCATAAATAACATGGAGCAACCCCGTCAACATAAGCATTATTCCGACATGGCGCTTTATCCCACTTATCATAGTGCCCCCTCCTTTCTTCATAACCCACTCGCCCTCCCTATTTCGCTCCAAGCAATCCTCAAACATGATTTTATCCTCAAACAGATTTCAAAGCATCAATGGGTGCGATAAGGATTTAAGGTCTTAGGATCCCAAAAAAACAATAGGCTTACAATCGTGATTACCAAAAAAACTGACGTTATGACCGGGTCATAATGTGAACCATTATCGGGGAATACCGTTATACTGACGTTTACGAAAGCATGGAACAAGATTATCGCAAAAATGCTTTTTCCGGTGTTGTTATAGAGCCATACCATGAGGATTCGAAGCAGGATTGCCGTGAAGCACTGCCATACGATCCACGTTACATTATGGTTTGTTTGAATATATGGAACCAAGTGCCATATCCCCCACAACGTCCCCATGATCATGCTGGTGGCAATTGCGTTCCAACGGTTTAGCAGGGGCTCTGCGGCATATCCCATCCAGCCCATTTCCTCGCAGGCAGCTGCAATGAAATACATTACCACAAGGATCGGTATCGATAGAAAAGGTATGTTCGGTTCGGGGAGCGATCGCCCGATCAAGCTCATGAACCAATATGACAGTAACATGATCATTGGCATCAAAAATAGTATGGGTAAATACCAGCTCTTCTGCTTGATTCGCTTATAATCGAATATTCGTTTCAATAACCTCCGTACGCCACTTACTCCCTCTTCTCGGTAAGTGAGTATCAATGCGGCTGCCATTGGACAGAAGAACATAAGTGCACTGACAGGAAGATTCATTGGAAGCCATTTAACCGGCATAGAACCAAATAGCCAAAATGGTATCGAAAGGGCGAAAACCAATACATAAAATGTTCGTGGCGACCTATTCAATGAACGTTCTACATTCATGACATGCAACCTCTTTTGATACGAATTCGTAGTATTTACAAATAATGATTAGCCCGCTGGGGGCAGTTACTCCTTAACTCTGATCTTCACCGGATGATTTGACGCGTTGCCGGTCATTGAACGATTTGGCGACTCTATCCTGATTGGCGGCCTTTTTATTACGATTTCGTAGTAAGCCTTGCACACAATTTAATACGTTTTCGTAGCATTGTCAAGATGCAATTAGCGTTGCTATGTTGTATGCAGAAGTTATTTTGTAAATATGCCCTCTTCGCCCGCTTCATTCGTTACCTTGAATAACCCGCTTCAACTCCCCCTTCACATTAATATCAAAGCTCCAGTTTTTGTTCCAGTTCGGCCTTCTGGCGTAAGTGATGGCGGAAATGCATACCGACCAAATCGAACCACTCCCGTGCGTTAAGCCACCCAAACCCTTCATGCCTCACTTTATAATTGGGGTTTATTGCATTTACCTTCTCCTCCCATTCATACATTCCCTTAAGCACCGTATCGAGTCCTTGAATGAGTTCATCCACGGTTTCGGAATTACTTGGGGTATTTTCAGGTCCATCCGGTAATCTGATTTTTATCGGAGGAAATGAACCGGCGCAGAACAATTGTGCGCCAGCCTCTGTCTTTCCTTGGGGTTGCACTTCACTCGAGGATGCGCATTTTTGGACTTGGACAAGGTAATCGAGAGCTGTGAGGATCATATGATCATACATTTGACCGAGAGACCATACTCCTGGTTCAGATATATGTCTTAATTGGTCGATGGAATACTGCTGCAGATTGATCTTGTAAAAATCGATTAGTTCCGAATAATTCAATGGCATCACCTTTCCAAAACGTCAAAACGTCAAGCTCAATTCATTTTAATGCTATTCCAGAAGTGGATTTGATATTTCTTTTCATTTGCTATGTTGATCAGTTCGTTTTTCGAAACCCTTATTGATTAACCTTTCATCATTGGATAGTATTTGTGTAAGTATGGACTTCGGAATTTTTAACATAGCTTTTTTTATATTCGCAGCACGACGAATCATGAATCACGAACGAACATCCTTGAAAGGCGGTGTCGATATGTCCATTCAACAAAAGCGATGGCCGATCACTTGGGGAATCGTCTGGTCTTTACTGTTCGCCTTGATGAGCTTTTATTGGGCGAGTGGCGGCAAACTTGGGGTCCATACGCTCGGGCCGGAAATTTCGCGTCAAGCCGATTTGCGCGATGGCGGCTTCATTCTCATTGTATGGTTAACGGGGGTGGTCAAGGTTGCAGGGGCTGTTCTATTACTCGCATTAAAAATCAAATGGAACAGCGTTCTTCTCCAAGCAGCCTTCCGAATCGCAGCCATGGTAGGCGGAGTACTTCTTGTCCTCTATGGGCTATTTAACTTCGTAGCAGTGCTGCTCGTGCTGGCCCAAGTTCTGGATTTGCCAGCAATTGACTCTTATTCGGCGTGGTGGCGACTCTTCTTCTGGGAGCCGTTCTGGATGCTGGGCGGGCTGTTATATTTTTTTGCCGGCCGGACGGCGGGAGCTGGTAACACTGCCAGCCGGAATGGGGCAAGTACGTTTCGCAAATGAATTAACGAATACTCCCTTTTTCAAGAATATAGTCTTCATTGGAATTCCTTATCTCCATCACTGAATTTTTCTCAACAGGCGCTTGAGCCATCCACCGATTTTCCGGATAGCCCGGCGATCGCCGCGACCCAAGTCAGGGCCAGCGCAAACCACAAGAGTATACCGGCTTCGTACGCCAAGTCAGAATCCCCGCAGACGAACAATAATCCCATACATATGGAAAGTCTTCAATTGAACCTTTCAGACAGGATGTTCATACCCTAATGATAAATGTCTTGAGAGGAGTTTATTTCGTTGAGCGTATTAGAATCCGGTTCAAGAAAAAGCATTCTTCCCTACGGAAAGCTGCCGCTCTTGTTCACGCAAAATGTCGGTCAATTCGACCCAAACACGCTTTATTTCGCGCAAGATTCGGGATTGCGCGGTTCATTCGAGGCGGATCGAATCTTGCTGACGCTCTACAAGTCCGATTCCACGGAAGCGGAGCGAACGATGAGCGGCGTCGTATTGGCGTGGCGTTTCGAATCCCCAGGGAAGACATCCAGGCTTGAAGGGATGTCAAAGGATGAGGGCAAGTTTCATTATTTTCGCGGCAATGATCCAAAGCGTCATATTACGCATGTCGATACGTATCGGGGAGTGGCATACCGGGAGCTATGGCCAGGTATCGACGCCGTGATCCAAGGAAGTGGCGGAAAGCTCAAATTTGACTGGCTGCTAAGTCCGGGTGCGCGGGTGGAGGATATTCAGCTGGTATGCAGCGGCTCAGACGAGGTTCAACTCGACGAGGAAGGCAATCTGCTCTTGATCACGCCTTATGGTACGCTTATTGATCAGAAACCCATCGCCTACCAGGAAGTAGACGGCGTACGTAAGGAATTGGGGTGCCGATATGTCGTGGAATCCGGACAGGAAGGCAGGAGTCGGATCGGGTTCGAAATGATCGAAGCGTATGACCGTGAACTTCCCTTGGTCATTGATCCGGTCATCTTGTATTCGACTTATCTTGGCGGATCGGACATTGACGATGGCATGGACATTGTGGTCGATGAATTCGAGCAGGCTTATGTGACTGGGACTACAGCCTCGGCCGATTTCCCCGTGACACCAGGGGCTTTCCAGGTGTCGTTTCAAGGAACGGATGACGTCTTTGTCAGCAAGATCGATGCTTCGGGAACATTTTTAATCTATTCTACCTTCATCGGAGGAAGTGCTTCGGATACGGGCAGAAGCATTGCCATTGACTTCGCCGGGAATGCTTACATTACCGGCACCACTTTTTCCAGCGATTATCCGACAACCCCCGGTGCTTTTCAAACCACGGCCGTATTCACTAGCAGTAATGCGTTTGTAACCAAATTAAGCCCTGATGGCGGATCGCTCGTATATTCCACCTATTTGGGAGGCTCCGCAGAAGATACAGGATTCGACATTGCCATCGATACTTCTGACAACGCGTATGTGACCGGTCACACGATGTCAAGCGATTTCCCGGTGACCCCGGGTGCTCTTAGAACTATCAAACCCATTTCACCAACTTCGTTCGTAACAAAATTGAATGCCGATGGAACGGGGTTGATATACTCGACCTACTTGGGGGGAGACTTGGGAACAACTGACACCTTCGGTATTGCCGTGGACGACTTCGGCAATGCTTACCTCGCCGGTCAGACGGTAGCCTCGGATTTCCCGACAACGCCTGGGGCGTTTCAAACAAGCACTCAAGGCGATGTCGACGGATTTGTCGTGAAGCTCAACCCAACGGGAACCGCGCTCGTATATGGAACTTTCCTGGGCGGCAGTTTGAGCGATGTTGTGCGTGATATTACGATCGATACGGCGGGTAATGCTTATGTTACCGGATTATCGGCCTCTCCCGATTTTCCGACGACGTCCGGATCGTTTGTCACGCCTCTAGGGACTGCCTGGGCTTTCGTTACAAAACTGAACCCCACGGGAACCGGTCTCATCTATTCCGCGCTGATCGGGGGGGAACGGCTCCAATACGGGCCTTGCCATCACCATTAATTCGGCGCGCAGTGCTATGATTACGGGACAAACAACGTCTACGGATTATCCATTGACCGGTGACGCGATTCAATTCTCCCTCTTCGGCACCACCGACGCTTTCGTCACGGTTCTCGATCCTACCGGCTCGTTTCTTGAATTTTCCACCTATTTGGGTGGCAGCTCGACCGACATCGGCAACGGAATAGCCGTGGACTTGAATAATCAGATTTATATTACCGGCCAAACGTTCTCCTTCGACTATCCGGTGTCTTCCTTCACCTTACAACCTTTCCTCAACGGGGTGAGTGATGCGTTTATTACAAAGCTCGGGGAGCAAGCTACTATATTTGTTAATAAATTCGCCACCCGATTCGAAGTTCGCCCGGGAGAAGTAGTCGAATTTATTATAGAGGTCATAAATGAAAGCAGCATTCCGCTTACCAATGTATTCATTGAAGATCCGTTCCTTGGTTTTTTTCATATACTTCCTGTTCTCAATCCGTTTGAAGCGTTCGTCATTCCTCTCCCCTTCTTTGTTCCAGATCAGTTTCCTCCGGGCTTTATCATTAACGAAGTGTTCGTTAGAGCAGATCAAGTACGGGACCCGGTCATTGCAAAAGCTGAAATCTTCGTTACGGAAAATCCCATACTCGAAGCAACGAAAACAGTGAATCCATCTTCGGCCGCTCCCGGTGAAACCGTCGTGTTTACCATTACGCTTACCAATTTTGGGAATGTGGATTTGTTTAACGTCCGGATCGTCGATCCGCTGCTAGGACTGGATCAATTGATTGGCACGCTCCCTGTAGGCTCCAGTTTCACGATTGATTGGCCTTTCGTAATTCCTCCCGGACAGCCGGCTGGTTTGTCGATTGCAAATCGGACCGAGATTACGGCCGATAATCTGCCAACACCGCAAACGGTGGGAACCGTGGTTGAGGTGCTTCCTGCGCCGCGGCTCAGTCTGGTGAAATCCGCGGACCGTATATCGGTATTACCTGGTGAAACCATTCAATTCTCGTTTGAAGTTACCAATACGGGAAATACCGACTTGACGAATATCATCATTACCGATGATACGATCGTTAGCGAGATCCAGGTGCCAAGTCTCGCCATTGGTGAGACCCAAGTGCTTACGGTACCGTTTCTCGTACCGCTGGAGACACCTTCACAGACCTACACCAATACGGCGATGGCCACCAGTGATCAGGCACCAAGCGTCACATCGAGCTTTGACGTACTGGTCGTTGAAGCGCCGCAGCTCGGCGTACGAAAGATCCCTTCCGTGACTTCCGTCATGCCGGGCCAGACGTTCCAATACTCGATTGTCATCGATAATATCGGCAATGTCCCTCTAACCAGTATTGTCCTTGAGGACCCATCGCTCGGCTTTGCCGAGACGATCGAAAGTTTCGCCATCGGCGAACGACGCGAGTTTATTATTCCTTTTACGGTCCCGCTGGATGCTGAGCCGGGATCAAATATCATGAACGAGCTCACCGTTCAATCCACGCAAACCGGATCGCAGCAAGTCTTGGCAACCGTTACGGTAACGGCAATTGGGCTTGCGCTCACCAAGACGGCAGATCTTGCCGTTGCGGCACCGGGCGATACGGTTGTGTTTACCCTTACGGTGACAAATACCCTTACCGAGCCACAGACCAATGTCGTCCTGAGCGATCCGCTGCTTGGCCTAAGCGAGACGATACCCCTCATTCCTGCTGGCGGAACGATTACCCGGACGGGTTCCTTTACGATACCCGCTGATGCTGCGAACGGAAGCGTAATTACGAACAGCTTTACGGCCGTTTCAGACCAGACACCGCTGCAAACCGCTGAAGCCGAGGTTGTCGTTGTATCCATACCCGGCGCCACGACGACACTGACGGTAACCAAGCTGCCGGACCGCAGTGTAGCCGCAACGGGTGAAACGGTAACCTATACGGTTGAAGTAACGAACACCGGCAGCAATCCTGCAACCAGCGTTACCGTCGTCGATTCCTTGACCGGAACCGTGGTCGTGATCCCAGTCATTTCGCCGGGAGCAACAGAAGTCGTGATGTTTACTTTCCAAATACCGACAAACGCACTCCAGGGGACCGTATTTGCGAACCGCGTCACCGTGAGCTGGCCGGAAAATCCGGTGTCCTCTCCGATATTTAGCGAAACGCGCGTTGTAGTAGCTCTGCCTTCCACGCTAGTTGACATTAACGTCGTAGCCGATCCGCCTACAGCCAGTCCGGGATCAGTAGTTAATAAAACGATCAGAGTTACAAACGTATCGAATGTAACGTTGACGGATGTTCCAAACCGAACGTTGACGGATGTGCGCGTTATTGATTTTCTCCTGGGTTTCAATGTCGTTATCCCATCCTTGGGACCGGGTGAAACGCGGGTCTTTACGCTTCCGTTTACGATTCCTGCGACCTCTGTGGGAGGCGAGATCTTCCAGAACAACGTTGTTCTTTTCTCGAACCAATCTCCGCTGCAGACGGCATCGGTCGATATCGTAACCGAGCTGCTGCCGAATGTCATATTAACCGAAACGGTGGACCGTCCGATAGGAAGACCGGGTGAACTCGTCCATTTCTTCATCTTCTTTCAAAATACGGGAAATGTGGTCCTTCGAAATGTCGTAGTGACCGCACCGCTCTTCAACCTTCAGGTACGACTCGAGCAACTGGACATCGGTGCAGATGAAAATATTCGTATTCCGTTTATTTTGCCGGATGTTGAAGAAGATACTATTATAACAAGCCCGGTAACTTTGACTTCGGACAATGGACCGACAAGGAATGCATCGGCGCTCGTCCGGGTTATTGCTGAGGAAGAGGAATAAGCTCGCCCAAAGCGTCCAAATTCAAGAGACTCAGGAAATGTTAGAGTTCTGTGCCAAGCATAACATTTCTCCTAAGATCGAAGTGATCTCAGCGGACCAAATTGATGAAGCCTACGAACGTGTATTAGCTTCAGACGTAAAGTATCGATTCGTCATTGACATTAGCACGATGTGAGAAATGGATGTGTTAACTTAACTCTCTCATATCCTTATTATTAAAAATGCCCCCAAGCTTCTTGGGGGCATTTTGTTTGAAGACAGGAGGTATTTAGAGACTTCAATGTTGCAACGTTCTTGGTACGCAGCATTTTTCGTACCTTCCATGTTTAAAAACGGCCGGCCCCATTTGGTGACCAGCCATTCATATTCAATATTTCAATAAGCCTATTGCTTCTGAGACATTTACAACAGTTTCAGTCATTTCATTCATATCTTTTAATCGCAGATTACCAGCCAAAGCTTCATTCTCGCCAATTAAAATCACATAAGGAATACCTTTGGATGAGGCACTTGCAAGTGATTTTTTCAATTTTCGTTTGCTTGTGTCTATCCGTGCCCGTATGCCACTTTTTCTTAGTTCAGCTGATACTTTTAGAGTCTCAGCGATGGTATCCCCAATGGGTATGACAACGACAGAAGGAGGCTGTATTTGACTGGTTCGGGTACTCATCATCTCAATGATCGACTCCATCCCGAATGAAAGTCCTACAGTGGGATATTGAATGTCCTGTTTGCCAACTAACTGACCGATGATGGAATCATATCTGCCGCCCCCACCTAAGCTTGAAGTAAATGAATCAGATGCATCAAAAATCTCATAAACCGTGCCTGTATAAAATGATAATCCACGTGAAAGAAATGGATCAAATTTGCATATTTGCTCTAAATCGAGTTTCACAATAAGCTCCTGGAGAGCCATCACCTCTAAGGCGCCTGGATATTTCTGTATACCATATTTGCATGATATTTGTTCAAACGTCGGGTTTTCTGTATCAATTAACCCCAATATTTCATCGATTATTCGGATATCCAAGCCTTTGCTTTCGAGCTCCGTGACAATATCCTCCTTCCCGACTTTCTTTATTTTATCGAGAGTCAACATAACGGTAAGTTTTTTTTCTGAAGGAATGCCAATGGATTCAAGAACTTCGCCCAAATACCTTCTGTTGTTCCATCGGAGAACTATGGGGATTTCCAATCTATTAAACGCCTCAGCGGCTAATTGCATTAATTCTGCTTCTGCCTCGGGGCCCTCTACACCCACAACATCGACATCACACTGTATAAATTCGCGTAAGCGTCCACGTTTGACGGGTCCATCCCTAAAAACTTTTCCGATTTCGTATCTTTTGTACGGAAGCTCAATGCCTGGGTTAAGCGCAATCACTTTAGCAAAGGGAATCGTGAGGTCATAACGGAGCCCGAGGCTGCGCTTTCCTTGGTCAGTTAATTGGTACATTTCTTTTAATATTTCATCTCCACCCGCATATTTCGATCTCAAAAGATCGAGCTCATTCAATACCGAAGTGTCCATTCCTTCAAAATCATACAACTCGAATATTTCCTGGAGCGAAGCTTGAACTTTCTTTCGGATCGCTTGCTCCACTCCAAAGTAATCATAGGTACCTTTTACATTTTGCATAACTTCATTCCCCTTTCTTTTTTTGGAAAACAAAAAACGCGCCGGACCTCATGGTCCTGCGCGCTTGATATGCCGCAGGGAGGCCAACGCGAGAAGCGTTAGCCCACCCTGTTATTTTACAGGTGTGCTAACGCTGTTTGTGATGATGAAGTTGATTCATCATGATGGGATACATGGTCGATCTCCTTCCGATATCCTTGATAATGGAAACTATAACAGACTCTTACGCCTCATGCAAGGACATTCAACGCGCCGATTAACCTTTCCAATCATCTTATCGGCTAACGAATCAAACTCCTCCTGCTTATACCCCAATTACCGCCAAAAAGAAGCACTGTCCATCGCCCTGCTTTCTCAGCATTTATCATTTATAATAAAATCGCATTTGAGGTACAGTTTAATCCAAATCCGATAGGATTTTATACTGAATCAAGATCGTTATACAATTCAATCGGGACGCGGATCAAATTCTTTACACACGGCTCTAACTATTATTGCATCATTCCTGCGAGGAGGACGATTATGGACATTCCCAAGGGTACTTACGGCTTTCGGTTCGCCGAAGATAAGGAGCTCCAGTTGTGCGTATTATTTGCTGCCGGCTATGATTCGATCACAACTTCTTCTTATCGCTGGGACGGACTGGAGCGGGCCGATGGCCCTCTCCTGCTGTTCCAATATACCCTCTCTGGCGAAGGCGTATATGAATCCGGGAACCGGACGCACCGCGTCACCGCCGGACAGGCTTTTCTCGCCGAAATTCCGGGCCCCCATCGATACTACTACCCCGCGGAGTCGAACGAGCCTTGGGAATTCATCTTCTTGCTGTTCCGGCCCAATCTCATTCTCCCCCATTGGCGCAGATTCCTGCGCGAGGCCGGGGAAGTACCTTATCTGCCTGTAGATAGTGCGCCAGTCCGCTTATCTCGCATCATTGTGGCCGATGCGGGAGCAGGCCGAATCTCCGATCCCCTGATCGCGTCGTCTTGCGTCTATCAGTTTATGACAGAACTGACCAGAATGCACGTCACAACGCTGCGGAACCGGGAGAACTGGCCGGAGAACGTAAGGCGCGCAGCTGAATTCATCGAGCTCAACTATTCACGGATGATCAGCATCGACCAGCTTTCTGAGCATGTATCCCTATCCAAATACCATTTGATCCGCCGGTTTTCCGCAAGCACGGGCATGACGCCCGGCGCTTATTTAACTCGTATCCGCACCGAAAAAGCCATGGAGCTGCTTCGGGGAACCGGCCTTAGCCTGGAGACCATCGCCGAGCGGATTGGTTATTCCAGCGGTAGTTATTTCATTAAAGCGTTTCGCAACTTGACGGGGCTCACGCCGGGAGAATTTCGAAGCGGAGTCGACAGCCTTGCTTATCGTAAGCTGTTCTTCGATTAACCGCAATATTCTGCTATCGAGTCTTCAAAATTACTATAGATGTGGCTAGGCTCCTTTATTATGATGAACATGGAAAGAGCAATAATGAATCAGTAAAGGAGCTTGGACATGGATCATAAGCTTGCAGCACCTACACCGCCGCTTGGCTGGAACAGTTGGGACTGCTACGGCGCGGCCGTAACGGAAGACGAGATTCGAGGCAATGCGGAATACATGGCGAAGCATCTAAAGGCATTCGGCTGGAGCTACATCACCGTTGATATCCAGTGGTACGAGCCCTATGCGAATTCTTCGCAGTACCGTCCGTTTGTTCCGCTCGTAATGGATGGATATTCCCGGCTCATGCCTGCCGAGAATCGGTTCCCCTCCGCTGCTGGCGGTCAAGGCTTCAAACCGTTAGCCGATTATGTACACAGTCTTGGACTGCAATTCGGCATTCACATCATGCGCGGCATTCCCCGGCAGGCTGTTCACGCGGCCGCTCCGATTCTGGGGACGACGGCAACGGCACGTGATATTGCGCATACGAATTCGATCTGCCCATGGAATACGGATATGTACGGCGTGGATGCCTCCAAGGAAGGAGCACAGGCCTACTACGATTCGCTCTTTGAATTGTATGCAGAATGGGGCGTAGACCTGGTGAAGGTTGACGATATCGCAGCTTCCAAACTGTACGATACCCATCAGCCGGAGATCGCCATGATCTCTAAAGCGATCGAGCGATGCGGCCGGCCTATGGTGCTTAGTCTATCCCCTGGCCCTGCTCCAGTGGAATATTCGCCGTTCTTCGCAGAGCATGCCAACATGTGGCGAATCACGGACGACTTCTGGGACCGGTGGCCGCTCTTGCTTGATATGTTTGACCGCTGCCGGGCATGGCAAGGCGTTCCTCAAGGTGGCTGCTGGCCGGACTGCGACATGCTACCGCTCGGTCACATCGGCATTCGCTCGGTGGATGGCGGGGGATCAGACCGCTGGACCCGCTTCACGCGCGACGAACAGTTGACCATGATGTCGCTATGGAGCATTTTCCGCTCGCCACTTATATTCGGCGGCGAGTTGCGGGATTGCGACGACTGGACGTTGTCGCTGCTTACTAACCGAGAGGTTCTGCGCATGCACCGGGAGAGCCGCGGCGCGAAGGAAGCATTACGTGAGGGCGATCTCATAGTCTGGACATCCGAAGAGCCGGAGGGCTCCCGCTATGCGGCCGTATTCAACATTGGAGAGAATCCGCTGCCATTGAATCTGATCCTTGAACGGATCGGCCTGACGGGCGCCGCCTCAGGCACCGAGCTGTGGAGCGGAGCGCCAGCCGAGCTTGCGTCAGATGTGCTGCAGGCCACGGTGCCGCCACATGGGGTACGCCTTTATCGGTTCTTTTATTCATAGCATCACGACGTATTCTTCAATGAGCCAGACCGCGTTCACCGATAGCTTCATTGCGGTATCAGGCTGCTGATGTTCCGAAGTTATCCTTTCAATTTTTTAACCAAGAGATCCGTCCGCGATGAGACGGATCTCTTTTTATCCTCTAAGTCTCAACGATATTCAAAGCATAACTCCCGTCCTGTTGCTGATTTTATGGTCATCGTTAAGGTATGCACGAATCACGATGTCTTGATCGTGATTGCCGAATCCGGCTCCGTAGAGCGTCAATCCCCCTACATTAACCGCATGCTCATCCACCGCGAAGCGAAGTGTCCAGAACGGTTCCCACAGCTTGAGATCCCCCAGGGTCACCTCCGACATCCGTTCTTGATCCATGTACGTACCCGATGCATCAATCCGGATCGTCTTCAATAACCCGTATTGATTCACGTTTCGATGCCACCATTCAGGTGTAAATCTCCCCCGGGCCGCTCTTCCGAAATCAGCCGGACTCGTCCATGTGCCAAGGGAGATCCCGTTGAAGGTGAATTCAATATCCGATGGCCAATAATCTCTTAAGCCTGGAGCTTCCGAAGCAATCTCCATGGAGATTTCAATCGCTTCCGCGGTTTGATCAGCCAGCAAAAAGTTAGGCATTTTGTATTCTACAAAGCCCCAGCCAAACCACAGAATGGCGGCGTGTACCCGTTCGGGATCTAGAAAGTAGCGCGGATCGTCCCAAACTCCGATTTCTTTCTCGCGTGTACCTAGCCCGCAAGTCGGATGGACCTCAAAAGCGGTGTAATGACCGACTGAGATCCGCTGCTCTCTGATTCTCGCGGGCTCGCTGGCAAAAGGCAGCTCAATCTCGATGGTTTTTTGTTTGAGAAAACACATTTTGTGCGTCCCCCCGCCCTGCCGGACCCTCCGACTTCCGATGAGTCCGGCTTGTTCGAGTTTTCGGATATGCATGGTGACGATAGATGGACTGAGTTCCAATCGATTGGCAATATCCTTCACATTCATCTCGTGATCGGCAATGAGGCTCATGATGCTCCATCTGACCTCGCTGGCTAAAGCTTCATACAACGGCATAAATTTCGGTTCCCCGTTTGCTTTGATGATCATCATAATCTCCTCACCGCTTCTATTGGATTCACATATATATTAATTTAATGGATTTAACATGCATCTTCAAACCGAATCCATTGCAAGACTTTAATCCATGGTGTTTAATTTCATTAGCTGCTCATCCTGTTAGATTTATATACATGTGAATTTATGAAAGAGGTGCACCAATGAAATACAATAACCCGCTCATCAAAGGCTTCTATCCTGACCCCAGTGTATGCAAAGTTGAAGATACATATTATCTAGTATGCAGTTCCTTTCAATACTTCCCCGGTGTTCCGATTTTCGAGAGCAAGGACCTGATCAACTGGAAGCAAATCGGTCATTGCCTAACCAGAGAGAGTCAAGTTCAGCTCGGCAAGGTAAGCAGTTCCGGCGGCGTCTTCGCCCCTACGATCCGGCATCACAACGGAAGATTCTATATGACCACTACCAACGACACTACACGTCAAAACTTCTATGTATGGACGGACGATATTTACGGTGAATGGTCCGAACCGATTCATGTAGATCAAGGGGGGATCGATCCCGATTTGTATTTTGAAGACGGAAAAGTGTTCTTTATGAGCAACGGGAAGGACGATAACGGGATTGGCGGAATCGTACAGTGTGAAATTGACATTGAAACAGGCGACAAGCTGTCGCAGAGTCGTTCCATATGGCAAGGGACAGGCGGACGCTATTTGGAAAGCCCTCATATGTATAAAATAAACGGCCGGTATTACCTCATGGCGGCTGAAGGCGGCACAGAATACGGACATATGGTGACTTATGCACGGGCGGATTCGATCTCTGGCCCGTTCGAAGCCTATCCGAACAATCCCGTATTGACCAATCGCAATCTGGGTGGTTATGAGCTGCAGGGAGTTGGCCATGGCGATCTGATTCAAGATAACGACGGAAATTGGTGGATGCTCCACCTGGGTTTCCGTCAAATCGGCCAATGGCTTACCTATCATCATCTAGGCCGCGAAGTTTTCCTTACGCCGGTAACGTTTGGCGAGGATGGCTGGTTTACGGCAGGACATAACGGCACCGTCCTTACGAGTTTTGAAACCGATCGGATCCCCAGTCATGTCATCCAGCGGGAGAAAAAAACCTTTACGTTCGAGAACACGGATTGGAATCTGGACTGGTGCTTCCTGCGCCATCCCGCTCTTGAGAACTATCGGTTAGAAATCGATAAAGCACAGCTAAAAGGGACCGCAGTGAGTTTGGATGTGCCGGAGTCCCCGACGTTTATCGGCATTCGTCAAAGAGACTTCAACGCCGAAATCTCATGCGATGTGCAGCTTACAAGCGGAGAAGCCGGCATCACGCTCTATATGGATGAACATCATCATTACGATTTAGCCTTAAGTAAAGAGGATAACGGTTATAAAGTGATCGAGCGGCTGAATATCGGTGATATTAAATCCATTGAAGCTCAAGTAGAGCTGGGTAATGTCAACCATGCAACTTTGAAAATACGGGCAAGTCATGAGCGCTACAGCTTCTTCATTCACGCTAACGGCAAGGAGATACAATTAGGAACGGCGCAAACCAGATACCTTTCCTCTGAGGTTGCGGGAGGATTTACAGGCGTACTCATCGGTTTATATGCCTTTGGAGAAGGCTCCATGGCCGAGTTTTCACGGTTTACTTGCGATTATTTTTAAAAGTTCCACTTGATCGGTTTGTCTAGACAAATAGAGAGCCGGTTACTCAGGATTAACCTGGGTACCGGCTTTCATTGTGACTATGTTCTGTACCGTTTATGAAAGTCGCTATCTGAGAGGATGATGTAAAAGCCGGAGATACCTCTCAGTGCTTTTCATCATCATGCATCAGTACCCTAGTCGCTTTCTTGACAAGGGTCAAGAGGCAAAACCTTTGTTCTTCACCCGTCGCACCAAAAGCCATCCGATCCCGTTGACCAATATGAGCCCGAAAATCGTATTTCCCAAAGGCGCCCAACCGTCCTTCCCGGTCAACGTAACGCTCAGGACGACTTTTCCGATTAACGCTAGATTCAGAATGACCAAACCCATTTTCAAAGAATGCTTCCAAAATGCAGTACCAATCGCAACGACGAATGCCATCATTAACGTTAAAGTGATCACGGCCGTAACTGGATCGCTTAACAGCATCTTTTCATATTCCAAGACGGTTTGCATTTGCGGATTGATCGTATCCGGAGCCGGGAACCAAACCATGCTGCTCATCATCAGAATAAAAGTAATCAGGATCCCTTTCCAACTGCGTTTGTAAGCGTAAAAAGCCAGAATTACAAGGAAAATAGGGCGGATATACCAGCTTAGAGGGTTTAAGTGGCGCTGAAACGCCCAATCTAGCCATTCCTGGATCATCATGTTCTTATTCACCTTTCCACTTTTGTGTGTTTTGAATTAAAACCATTCAATACATTCAATTTATCCACAAAATTACATGACGTCAATATATTTTGAATGATTTTACTTGTTTTCATTCAAAACATTGCGTATGCTAAGCATGGAGGTGCACTAAGAATGAACGGATATCAAGCCCGTACAGAGATGAAAAAGGAACGTATTCGTAAAGCGGCGCTGGAGTTATTTAATAAATGGGGGGTCGAGAAGGTAAGTCTTGCCCAAATTGCCAAGCATGCGGAAGTGTCCCCTGTAACTATTTATAATTATTTCGGAACCAAGCCTCAGCTTGTGCGGCATGTAATCATAACGATGCTTGAAGAAGCGTGGCAGCAGCGCATCGTCTTGTTGCAAAGCAACCTGCCGTTTCATGAAAAAATTGAAAAGATGTTCTTCTCCACCACGGAGATGGCGGAAAACGTGGCACCTGAATTGCTGGAACCGTTACTTTCGAACGATCCAGAAATTGTAACTGCAGTGGAAAACATCTACCGGAAATATGAACCGGAGCTCATTAGCTTCATCGAATCCGGCCGGGATGAAGGTTACGTAAACCCGGGGGTCTCATCGGAAACGATCCTGTTGTACTTCACGATCCTGAAGGAGGTCAGCGCCAAAATCAAACGTTTCGACGGAAGCGAAGAAGCTGCACGACAGACGCGTGAATTGATGGAGATCGTATTTTATGGTTTCCTGGTCAAGCCCTCCTGCTGATATCCCGCCTGGAAATGGCCGGTCTTTTCATCTCGTCCTAAACGAAAAAATGACCGGCGGCTCGACCGGTCATTTCCCTTTAAACTCCGATGACAACATAAATCTCTGCATTCGTGCAAGAACCCGATTCTCGCCCATGACTTTCATCATTTCAAACAAATCAGGTGTATGGGTTCTATTGGTTAAAACGACCCTAATGACCATCGCGACATCACCAACATGCCCCTTGTACCGGTTAGGATCGCCTCTATATTGCTTCATGTCCTTTGCATATCCGAGTTCAGCAGCAAGCTCTTTCAAGGTTTCGAACCCATCCTTGTCATGATTAAACCTATGCGATTTGCTGAAACCTCGTACAATTTCTTTCGCAGCATCTATACTTATACTGGCAGGTAACTTATAGCCGCTCAAGACATCCTTTTCAAACCATTCGTCATAAAAGAAAGCAATTTTTATCTTTACATCTGACCACTTGGCATAATCTTTTCTTGGCTTCTCGATGGTTCGACCCATGTTTAGAATTTGAACGGTGTATTCCTGGTTCTTCTCGATTAATGTGTATAGCTCGGGATCAAATTCCTTAGACCAAGTGGACAAATGGTCAAACATTTGTTTACCCGTAAGCTTTGAGATCACATCCTTGCTGATATCGCTAAGTTTATTCATGTCTAACAAGGCACCGCTGGCATTCATTTTGTCCGTATCGATTGAAAAGTCTCTAAATGAGGGATGCGGGTTCCCCTTCCTCCATTCTTCAAAGTCAGAATTAATGAGAGTCATAAAGTATTCGCTTATTGCAAATCCGGGGTATCCTTGTTCTTGGTAATACGCAGCGGTACCATCAAGATCCTTACGTTTACTGAACTTCCGTTTAGAAGCTCCGACTTGCTTCATGATTGGAGCAATATGTCCATATTCCGGTGCTCTAAATCCCAGGGTTTCAAACAGCTGAATGTGGACAGGGACTGAGGAAAGCCATTCATCGCCCCGAATGACATGGGTTGTACCCATCAGATAATCATCGATGGCATGAGCAAAGTGATAGGTTGGTAAACCATCCGTTTTCATGATCACAATATCTTGCTCATTTTCGGGTAACTCTATCGGGCCTTTCACCAAATCATTGTACATGATCCTCCTGTCTAGTGAACCTGAAGATCGAAGCCGGAGCACAAACGATTTGCCCTTTACAATCTCCTCTTTGGCTTGCTCACAGGTGAGATCCCGATGTTTAGCCCAGCTGCCATAATATCCTGTTGTTACTTTTAACTTTTGCTGGGTTATTCTTATCTTTTGTAAATCACCCGGATCACAGAAGCAAGGATAAGCCAATCCATGCCGCACCAAGTGCTTCATAAAAACCTTATAAATTTGGATACGCTCGCTCTGTTTATAAGGTCCGTATGCCCCTTGATCGACACCTGAAAGATCAGGTCCCTCATCAAAATGAATCCCGAAGGATAACAATGAATGGATCATGTCTTCCACGCTGCCCTGTACTTCTCGTTTCTTATCGGTGTCTTCGATCCGCAGGATAAAAACTCCATTGCTTTGGTGAGCTAATCGTTCCGATATGAGAGCTGCGTAAAGCCCGCCAATATTCAATGAACCCGTTGGGCTCGGTGCAAAACGCGTCACCATAGCCGATGCAGGCAGATTTCTCGGCGGATATAGGGAGTCCATATCTGTTGGTAACTGCTTGACATCCGGAAACAACAGTTCTGCCATATTCTCATTTGACATCTTTTATCCCCCTCATGGTTCAATAAAAAAAAAGCCCCTCATCCTGTTAAAGGACGAAAGGCTTTGCTTCCGCGTTACCACCTAAATTGGTTATACACCCGCTCATTATGCAGCAATCCATGATGTTGCCGCATATTTCGTTAACGGGAAATCCCCGATAGACCTACTCCCGTTATTTTCGGTCTACTGCTCCAAGGCTTCCTTCATTAAGCTCGAATACCCATTCTCACCGGCATGGGCTCTCTAAGATTCGAGGGATTAACTACTCTTCCTCTTCCCTGCATTTTACAATATGTGGATGTCATTGCTAATACAATAATTTATGATGACCACGTTGTCAAGAATCGATTCGAATCTGTGACCGTTAACTATGCACCTGCGAAAGAACTGAAGTATTTATTCGCTGACGGCCGATACATAAAGATTAATGCAGCAATTACAGAGGCCAAATGAACGATTCGACTTATTCCAAACAAAGTGGAGGATACCGTCATCCCCGTTAAGGCCGTATCCAGCGAATTTCCTTCCATTAACCATTGGATTGGGTCCATTAATAAGCTAACCGTTCCAATCCCCCCTAGAAGAATGGTTAAGACGATCCGGGCCCACTGTTTTCCTCGTTGCATTTTAACAATAACATATACGAGTGCGGCAAAAATAAGGCTTCTGATTCCCACTTGAATCATAATGCCCATCCCGGCTTCTGATCCGCTTGATAGCATTTGAGTGACAGCTATAGCCATCTCGAATACCCCCGCTCCAACTGCAACAAGCCACAACAAATAAGACTTTTTAATATCAGATGGAATCCTCTTATTCATCAATACACATTCCTTCCATTTGGTTGTTATCGTTATGTTACTTGAATGAGGGTTTACTGCAAAACCGCCTCAAGACGGATTGAGAGCTCAATCTACAGCATCATATTACGATCATGAATGAAATTAGCGGAGGAAAGGAAGTCGAATGTGTATCGTTTCCCATAAAAACGAACGCCTGACTCTATTAAAGATGTATAATAGAACATCATATGGTAAAAGGATGTCTACTTCTATGCTACAGGTTCTGAATCAACACTTGAATCGGATTATGCCCCTGATTACACCCTCGAGCATTCTGCTTGGCGTGCTCTGCGGTAGCTGGCTCTCTCCTTATACCTTTCTGTCCCCGTGGCTGTTTGCTTTTATGACGTTTTCAGGCAGTATCAGCCTCAGCTTCCGGGATTTAGTCGGAGTTCTTCGCAAGCCGCTTCCTCTCTTTGTATGTCTGTTCATCTTGCATCTTGCCATGCCTCTTGTTGCTCTGGGACTCGGCCATATCGTTTATCCGACAGATGCATATACCATTACAGGAATGGTGCTGGCTGCCGCGATCCCCACGGGGATATCGAGCTTCGTCTGGGTGTCGATCTATCGCGGCAACATCGCGCTTACGCTGAGCATCATTCTGATTGATACACTGCTTGCGCCCTTTATCGTTCCGGGAATCATGTCACTTCTGCTCGGTACGAGCATTCATCTGGATTCGGCAGCCATGATGGGCAGCTTGTTCTGGATGATCGTGGTTCCCTCCCTCCTCGGCATGCTATTGAATGAATGGACCAAAGGTGCCATCGCACCGGTTTGGGGACCCAGGCTGAATCCCTTCTCAAAGCTGTTCATGGCTATTGTGGTAGCCATAAACGGCTCCGTTGTTGCCCCTTATTTAAAGAATATTGACTGGCCGCTTGTCTTAATGGCCCTAGTCATTATTCTGCTAGCCGCCACAGGGTATCTGTTATGTTATCTGAGCTCCCGCTTGCTGAGATGGAATAAAGCTGATCAGGTAGCTCTCATGTTCAACGGAGGGATGCGAAATATAAGCGCAGGAGCCGTACTGGCTGTTACCTATTTCCCTCCCCCAGTTGCAGTTCCGGTCATCCTTGGGATGATTTTTCAGCAAATGATGGCTTCGATGATTGGCTATCTGATTGGTCGCCGCTTGGAGCCGCGGCAAGGTTCCAATAAAGCGAATGCAGCTTAGGCGAACGGGTCGGACTCAGACCTAAGACATGAATCAAACCCTGTTCACATAAAATGACTCGAATTCAGCAACCGAGTCGAACTGATTCAAAGCCACACCTTCTATTCTAAGGTGATTCTCTAATTGTTCGATCATCTGCAGGACAGCTATTCGCAATGGTTCGAAATCTTTGGGATCCAGAAGCGCTGTGAGATCCGGATAGCCGAAGCGATGGTAAATTTCCCGATATTCGCCCAAATCGAACATACCCGGCCAGCGTCCCGTTTCGGCTGCGTACAACATGCGTGCCAAGCTATCCTGTATACCTGCAGCAACGAAAAATGCGGTTTCATAGTGGCCTTTTTCGCAAGCGGTGAGGAGTTTGTTAAGCATTCCTTTCTCCTCTTCGTAGTATCCCTTCATCCAAGCTTGGTATGAACGCAATCCTGCCAGCTTATTTTTTCGTTCTGAAATGAGATAAAGCGTGTCTAAAGTCAGTTTCTCGCAAGCAGACTTGATTTCCTCTATAGATTGGCTGAACATCATTGTATCAAGGCAGAGATCCAGTTCGTCTGGCTTAATTAGGAGGTCTCTGAATTGCTCGCGATAATGGCCCCACATGCGTGTATAGTAAGTTTGGTTTAACAATGCAAGAGCTCTAAAAATGTTAGCGGCAATTTCATGTGCCAATATCCGACTAAAGGATAAATCCATGGCTTCTCCGGCAAACTGGAACTTCACAAGGCCAGTAAAACAATCACGCACGACTCCCTCAGCTCTGTTGATCATTGTTAACGTGTTGGACGGCTCCCGTATAGAGGATATCGTCTCTCGGAGTTTCATGAACCTCGCCAGGTCTTCTTCTGAACGCACATACAATAGTTCACAATCCGCGATAATGGTCGTGCTCCAGTCTTCAGAGGTTGACATTCTTTCAGCACGATCCCATCCGATCGGCCAGAAATCAAAACTAATCCCGTCGATAATAAACTGTAATTCCACTTGTTTTCCTCTAGGCGTGGCCGGAATGAAGAAAAAGTCTAAATCCGACCGCTCTGTCGCCCTTCCCTGCAAATAGGATCCGTAATATCCGACAATCGCCACATCCTGCGTGTAATGGGTCTTAATATGCTTGACGATGATATCGGCTACGGCAAAAACATCAACCATCCTGTAACCTCCTTGTGGATCGTGTTCCTCCATTCCAATCATGAAGCCTACTGTCTCATTTTTCTGAGCACTTCCATATCACCGCTTACAATCGCGCCTATATATTCATTGATGACTTCGATGTCGCAATCCCACCATTTGATTTCCAATAATTCTTGAATGACTTCGTTGGAATAGCGCTTGCGGATTTCCCGTGCAGGATTTCCTCCAACAATCGTATAGGGCTCCACATCCTTTACAACGACAGCTTCTGCAGCAATGATTGCCCCGTCGCCGATCCGTACACCCGGCATGATTGTTGCCCGCCTTCCGATCCATACGTCATTTCCAATGACCGTATCTCCCTTGATCGGCAATTGATCTAAGGATGGAGTGAATATCTCCCAACCGTTTCCAAAGATATTAAATGGAAAGGTCGAACCGTCCATCCGATGGTTCCCACCATCCATCATAAAACGAGCTTCAGAAGCGATTGAGCAAAACTTGCCGATCAATAATTTCGTTCCAATGAACTCATAATGGTACAAAACTTGATCCTCGAAGGATTCTCCGTTTAACGCATAGTAATAGGAATAATCCCCTGCGATAATATTAGGTTTGGTAATCGTGTTCTTAATAAACTGGAGATTCTTATCCCCGGGTATTGGATATCTCTCATTTGGATTCGGTCCTGTCATGGTTACATCATCCTTTCTCTTCGCAAATTGATCCGGCTGGAACGCTAATATCTTTCACACCATAATCGGCCGCACAACAAAAAGCCCCCTTTCCGGTCATCGGATAGGAGGCACATATACAAACAAAAGACGTACTGCAAGCCAAAACAAGCAGTCGCTCTTTATGATTATATAAAAAAAGCCCGCACGAATCCTATCCCGAAAACCTGAAAACATAGATTTCCTTTGGTGGATAGGATTAGTAAATCATCGGCTTGTGGTCACCCTTTCTTTACTGAATAAGATAAATTTACCATACCCCTAAAGGTGGAATCAACTCCTTTTTACCAATTGCGTTCCCCAGTCGTTAAACAATCGAGAAACTCTGGTACCTTCGACTTACCTTACACAAGTTCGCTGTACCGTTTATCGGGCAAACACGTTCAGCACATTGCCGCTCTCATCTTCGATCATACGGATATTGTGATCATCAATGAGTTGAATGGTACCGTCCGGCTTTAAGGTTTCATGCCTCTCCATTAATCCATGGGCAATGGATTTACGAATCAATCCTTGATTTTTAAATATTAGCGTATACAGATCATATTCTTTGGTCTCTCGATTCGTGTATTCAATCGTTACAATAAGCAGACCCTTAGGAGTCCAATTGAAGTTTTGGGTAAGATTATGCGTATTCGCATTAATGTCTTTCATGCCTAGCGGAATTGTAGTTTTTTGATTCGTGTACGCATTCGTAATTTCCAGATCTCCTTTTGCTGCCCGAATCGTATAGCTGTATCCCATCTTGCCGCCGCCATAGAAGATATCCGTGTAATTATTGAGGCCCGTCACGGTTACTTTTCCCGTCTTGGCGTCCCGATTGGTCACTTCCCCATCCAAAGCTGCCGCGAGGAACCGAATCGGTACATAAAGGTGACTCATATACCGTACAGGTTCTCTGCCCATATCCACTTTACGACCATCGACTTCAGCAATGCTGCTTCCCATACGTATAGCAATGCGTTTCTGATCCGACTTGAGCACCACCGTATTGTCTTGTTCCATCCCCGAATGCAGACGTGCCATGTTACCCAACGAGTAAAAGCTTCCGTAAGTCACTCCGTCCTTCTTAAGCGTCTTTATACGCGAGGTACGACCATCTTCCCATTGCAGCTCCAGCACAACGTACTTGGAGGCTGCATGAGATTCTTGAGCTCCCATAGGCAAAAGCACGGAGATAAGAAATATAGCGGCAGCTGCAAGTTTCCAGTGCTTCATCTTCACAGTGATCTCTCCCACTAATTGTATTTTTTATGGCTATAATAGAAACGCTTTTAGGTTCATAAAAGTTACTTGCATATCAAAAGCCATCATACAGAAGAATGACTTTTGGACGAAAATATAACGGGACAAAAAACACCATCGAAGCCATTGGGTTGTTGTTCGGGTTATGCGCTTGCGTTTTCGCTTATGTAAGTCCGGGAACCTCAGATGCCTATTTGGCCTTTCGATCCTCAGGTCTGAAATACCAGGAGACACCGGTTAGGATGAAAAGCAATAACGACTGATAGATCTCGCCAAATGAATCGCCTAATCCAATATGTGAAATGATGGCTCCTGACATTGTAAAGAAAAAACCGGCGTAAGCCCATTCTTTAAGCAGAGGAAATTTAGGGATTAAAATTGCAATCACGCCCAAAATTTTAGAAACGCCAAGGATAATGAGAAAATAGGAAGGGTAGCCTAAATGCTTCATCATCTCCACTTCGGCATCCATTTTCATGAGTTGAACAATCCCCGCTGAAAGCATTCCTAGTGCAAGCCAAGCGGTAGCAATCCAATAGATCATTTTATTTCTTTTGGTCATGCTCCTTGCGTTTGTTTTCTTACCAATCACCGTGTTCATCTGTTTCCTCCTCCATATCATGTGGTTCAACTTAACATACTCAAGAATCCAGTCAGCTCAAATGGATTGCTCTTATTAAGACACCATTTGGTGTCTGTTTGATTATAGGTCACCTTTTGGTGTCGTGTCAACGCCCTTTTTAAGCACCGAATGGGACGGGAAGGTCGGTCCGGGAGATAAGGCTAGTCAAGTCCTTGTAGGTAACCCAAAAAAGAATGAGCGCAGGATTTTATCCTGCGCTCAACGTGGTACTAGGGCTATATGTACTAGTCAAATGAAGCTACGGTTGCAGTTGCTAAACTGGCCATCGGCTCCTCAATGCATTGCCATCCTAATGCTCATTCTAATGCGCTTAAAACTTCAATTAAAATGTATCATCGATAACTTTACCTCTAGGAATAGGAAAGCTGCGAGACATATCTTATATCAGGCATATTCAGCCCTCTGCAGCTGCTCCTACGGCAATCTCATTCTCCTCATAACTAATCCAGTCGCTCCAACTGCCTGCATACAATTTTACCTTACGGTATCCGGCTTCCTGCAAAGCCAGGACATTGGGACAAGCCGAAAGTCCCGAGCCGCAATACACGATCACTTCATGCTCGGGAGGTATCGCGGCAAAACGCTCCTTTTGCAGCTCAGCCCCCTTCATGGTCCCATCCTCGTCGACCCCGTCCTTCCAGAAAGCGTGCACCGCCCCCGGGATATGGCCGGCCACCGGGTCCAGCGGCGCCGTTTCTCCCGTGTACTGTTTCCAGTCCCTTGAATCGAGCAGGGTTATACCGCCTGCACCAATCTTTGCTCTCACCTCGTCCACGTCAGCCAGCCAATCCTTCCGTACATTTGCGCGGAAAACACGCGGGGCTGAATGGCTAATCGCCGGTGTAAGCGGATATCCGGCCGACTTCCAGCCTGCGAACCCTCCATCCAAAATATATGCCGATTCGTGGCCCAGGTATTTCAAAACCCACCATAGCCTCGCAGCTTCAGGTCGAAGGTCATCGTCATAGACAACGACAGGCGTATCCGCATCGATCCCAAGCTTCCCGAGTCGCCGGGCCAGCTCCTCCGGTGGCGGAAGCGGACTCCGGCCGCCGTGCTCCCTTGGAGGATCCATTAAATCCTTTTTCAAATCAACGAATACGGCACCGGGCAGATGCTCGCGCTGATAGGCTTCGAAACCGTAACCCGTATCATCCGGACGAAAGCGTACATCCGCAACGATCACTCCACGCGGATCGGATCGCAGCTGCTCGAGCACCCATTCTTTACTCACGACATTTGACACAAGCTCCTCATCCCTTCTAAATTCAAGCTAATGTTGCCGTTTAAATCGTAAATTCCAAATCTGCTTCCGTCTTCACGTCATAAATCGCGGAATAGATGTCGTTCTGAATCTTTAGAAGGCGGGCATCCTCCCGCTTCCGCGGACGCTCTTGGGAAACGTCAAAAATATGATGAATGCGACCTGGACGCGGGGACAACAAGACAACCCTGTCCGCAAGAAAGACGGCTTCGGATACGTCATGCGTAACAAATACAACCGTCTTCCTCTCCTCTTGCCATATGCGGAGCAGGTCATTCTGAAGCTGTAGGCGGGTAAGATGATCCACTGCCCCGAAAGGCTCGTCCATCAAGAGGATGTTCGGACTGCTCACGAGCGCCCTTGCGATCCCTGCACGCTGCCGCATGCCTCCGGATAGATGATGAGGGTATTTCGAACCGAATCCCTGCAGGCCGACCATGCTCAGGTATTTGTCTACAAGCGCCTGCCGCTCCGCCTTTCTCATGCCGCCCAGCTCCAGGCCGAGACCCACGTTCTGCGATATCGTCCGCCATGGGTACAGGGATGCATCCTGGAATACAACGCCTGAGCTCCGCGAGGGGCCCTGTACCTTCGCGCCATCCAGTCGAATTTCGCCTTCCGTCGGAAGCTGCAAACCCGCCAGCAGCTCCAGCAGCGTGCTCTTCCCGCAGCCGCTCGGACCAAGGATGCACAGGAATTCGCCGTCCCTAACCTCCAGGTTGATATGTTGTAGCGATACCGTAGGAAGATCGCCGTCATACACCTTCGAGACATTCTCCACCGTAAAGCCGGCCATATGCAAGCCTCCTGCCATAACTTTATTTTTTCGGAATAAACCTCAAATCTAGAATGTCCTCCAGCTCGTAAATCTCGTCCTGGAAGCCCAAATCCTTCTGAATTTGCTGGGTGTCGTTCAGCGCGTTGATGTCAACGTCCGGATTGTTCTCCCACAGCACCTCTTCACGCTTTAGCGCCAGATCCAGCACCTCGGGATCGATCTCGATATTTTTCAGATAGTAAGCCTTATACTCGTCCGGATGGCTTTTAGCATATTCCTGCGATTTGAAGTAGGCCCGCAGCAGTTTCTCAACCAACTCCGGCTTTTCTTCCAAAATGCCGTCGCGTGCTGCCAGCACCCCGGTGTGGAAGGTCGGCAGATAGTCCCAGCCTGTTGCGATGATATGACCTTTTCCCTGCTTCTCCGCCAGGGACGCGAACGGCTCATGGATGATGGTTGCGTCGACCTGTCCGGTCTCCAAACTCGCGTAAGCGGCCTGATGCGTGCTGTTGGCAATGAAGGTCACATCGTTTGGCGTCAATCCGTGTTCCTTCAGGATAAACTGCGTATACACCTCCAGCCCGCTGCCAAACACGGCAATCCCCACCTTCTTGCCCTTCAGGTCTTCCACGTTCTGGTTCTCCGGCGAGGCGATCAGGTAGAACGGTCCTTTGGTCCGAAACATGGAGGAGACGATTTTGACAGGTGCGCCTTTGCCTGCAGCTACAATCGCCGTCGTTGTAGCAACGTCCACCACGTCAATGTCCTTGCTGGTCAAGCCTGCAATCGGATCCTTGGTAGAGATAAACTCGACATCGAGTCCTTCCTCTTCAAAGAAACCCTTTTCGGCCCCGAAGGACACCGCTAATCCGCTGACGCCGCTAAGCGGTGCGTAGCGGATCTTCTCGAGCTTGCTGCCTGCCGCGCTTTCTCCATCCCCACCGGACGCAGCCGCTCCATTTCCGCTGTTTGGACCGCTTGCGCAGCCTGCCGTCATGGCGATCAGCCATATCACTGCAAACGCAATTATGTATGAACGTAATCCTCTTCTGAACATGTGGACCTCTCCCCCTGTAAGTAAGCACATTTTTGATGATCTATGACGATTTCCATTTCAAAAACACGCTGCGTTCCAACCAATCGATCAATGCAATGATGAGTACGGACACGACGGTAACGAGCGCTACGATAGCAAAAGCCTGGGCCGTATTGTACAGCGACGTGGCCTTCACAAGTATGTTGCCAAGGCCATCCTTCGAGGCGAGCATCTCCCCAAACAGGGCTCCGACTAATCCGGTTGCCGCCGATAATCGAAGACCGGCAAAAATCGTGGGTGCGGCAGATGGCAAAATCACCTTCATGATCGTTTGGTAACGCGTAGCCTCAAATACTTTGGCGACCTTCAGATGATTATCCGCCGTCTGCTTGATCCCGGTCATCGTATTGACCGTAATCGTAAAGAAACAGAACAGGAACACAATGGAAATTTTATGCGTGATCCCGATCCCGAGCCAAAGCGCAAGCAAAGGCACGATCGTGACCTTCGGAATTGCCATCAATGCCGAGAGATACGGTCGGAAGAATTGCTCTGCCCAAGGGATCAGCACCAGAGCCATGCCGACGGCCAAACCGCCAAAGGCGGCTAAGCCGTAGCCTACAGCGAACTCGGCCAATGTAACGTACAGATGCCTCCAGATTTCCCCGTCGCCGAACAGCTTGAACAGCTCTCGAAATACCTGGGAAGGTGCAGGCAAATACAAGCTGCTGATGGTCTCCGTACGAACCAGAAGCTCGCAGATCCCCAATATGACCAGCAGCAAGCCGGTTTGTCCCGCCCAGATCATCTTCTTATTCTTGGCTTTCCTTGCTTTCATCAGGCTCACCCCTTGACAATCCGTTCAAAACGGTTCCGCGGGCGGCTTAATCCCAGATGCTCTCGGAAGGTGCTGCCTTCATACTCGGTACGGAACAAGCCCCGGCGCTGAAGCTCGGGTACAACCAGTTCCAGGAACAGGTCCAGACCGCCCGGCATATAAGGAGGACATACATTGAACCCGTCGGCGGCTTCATCCCTGAACCATTCCTCGATAATATCCGCAACCTGCTGCGCGCTTCCGACCACGAGCAGATGCCCGCGTACCGTTACGGTGAAGAAATAGAACAGATCCCGGACCGTAATATCCTCTCGCCCGTTAGCCGCTCTGGCCAAGTCAGCCCACTGCAGCGCGGTTTCCGAAGCGGATACATCCGGCAGCGGATCGTCCAGCGAGTATCCCCTGAGGTCGATTCCGATCTTATCGGACAACGGCCCCAAATCGTAATCCGTAACGACCAGTTCATTCAATTCCGCATATTTAGCACGGGCCTCTTCTTCCGTTCGGCCGACGATCGGAACTAAGCCGGGAAGGACC
This sequence comes from Paenibacillus lactis, assembly GCF_017873605.1. Lineage (GTDB taxonomy): Bacteria > Bacillota > Bacilli > Paenibacillales > Paenibacillaceae > Paenibacillus_AQ > Paenibacillus_AQ lactis. The sequence goes on along the minus strand of NZ_JAGGKI010000006.1, from coordinate 242,183 downwards.
TTCAAATCCGAATCCTTCCTCCCATACTCCCGCAAACGCCCCTTCACTTCCTTGTAAAATGTTACGGCGACTTCCTTCACATTCGTTCCTGTAAAGACCATGTCGGAATATTTGGCGGCCAGCATTTGACTGCGTAATGAGGTTCCAGCCGTGATCAGCGGCAGCTGTCCCTGTATCGGACGCTGAATGTTCAGCGGCCCCGCAACGGAAAAGTGTTCTCCGACATGGTTCAGCTCGTGCACCTTGCTGCCGTCGGCGAATACGCCGCTAGCCTTGTCCCGCGGGAGTGCATCGTCCTCCCAGGTGTCCCATAGCCCGCTGACGGTTTCGATAAACTCCTCCGCATAATCGTAGCGCTTGGCGTTATCCCAATGCTTCTCCCGGCTGAAATTCAGCGCAGCCCGGGTATCGGAGCCTGTCACGACATTCCATGAAGCTCTGCCCCGGCTTAAATGATCCAGCGAGGCGGTAAACCGCGCGATGTTATAAGGCTCGGCATAGGTGGTGTTCACGGTGCCGATCAAACCGATTTTATCCGTTGCCGCCGCCAGATAGGACAGCATGGTGAATGGCTCGAGCCGGGTCATTTGCGAAGGAAACAAGTACTGCATATCAGCGCTCGTGGCCAGTCTGTCCCCCAGGAAAAAGAAATCGAACTTGGCCTTCTCGAGCTTTTGGGCAACCTCCTTCAGGAATTGGGGATCGTAAGCGCCGTCGGTTTTCCCTTCGGGCAGCCTCCAGCCCGCGGGATGATAGCCTGTCCCGAATAGAAACAATCCAAGATGCAATTGACGTTGATTAGAACTCATAATGATGTCACCTTCCTGATCTGTAATGGTTGATATCCTTTTGGACGTATTCCTTTTTAGCCCCGAAGCTCCTCTGTCAACCGGTCGACCTCCTTTAACTCTTCCTCTGTCAGCCGTTCATCGGAATGCTTCAACGCCTCTGAAATATGCTCGGGTTTCGATGCACCGACAATGGCCGACGTGATGCCCGGGCGGCTGAGCACCCAGTTCAGAGCGAACTGGGGAAGCGACCATCCCCGCTGTTCGGCTAACGGCCGGATCCCTTCCACGATGGCGAGCGAGTGCCGCTGGTTCAGCAGCAATTTCAATCTCTGCTCACCCGCCGCAAGGCGCGAGTCCGTCGGAGGAGCTTGGCCCGTCCGATACTTCCCGGACAATATGCCGCGTCCGAGCGGGCTGTATACGATAACCCCGACTTGCTCGGATTGGGCGTAAGGAATCAGCTCGCGTTCAATCTCCCTCGTAATAAGGCTGTATTCCGGCTGCACGCTCTCGAATCTGCGAAGTCCATGGAGCGCACTGATGCCATGGGCCTTGGCAAGCTGCCAAGCCGCATAATTCGAGCAGCCGATGTAGCGGATTTTGCCTTCTCGAACAAGATCCGTAAGCGCCTCAAGCGTCTCGTCCAGCGGGGTGATCTCATCAAATCGATGGACCTGATACAAGTCGATATAATCTGTTTGAAGCCGGGTAAGGCTGTTCTCCAAGGCGCGAAAAATATGGTAGCGGCTTTGGCCTTGGTCATTGATGCCGGGTCCGACCGGGTTATGCAGCTTGGTAGCAAGGAGAATATCCCGTCTTCGCTCCTTCAGCAGCCTGCCCAAAATTTCTTCCGATTCTCCAAGCTGGTTGACATTCCCGGTATCCATCCCCGTGCCGTACACATCAGCCGTATCAATCAGATTGATGCCAGACTCAAGCGCCTGGTCCAAGACGGCGGCTGAAGCCCGCTCATCGATCCAGCGGCCGAACGCCATGGTCCCGAGGCTCACCTCGGAGACCCGAATCCCCGTTCTGCCGAGTGTTCTGTACTGCATACTTGCTGCCCCCTCATATTGAATCGAATAAAAAAACAACCGGAAGACACACCTCAGATCACACGCATGATCCAAGGATGCATCTCCGGTTGTCCGGTAGAATACGCATCCATCCTATTGATATAAAAATCATCCACCCTTACAGGCTAACCTTTCACTTCCAATGGTTTGGTAGGTGAAACAAGTCTATAATTATAGATATATCCGATAAGTTAAGTAGGATTATAGCACCGTCTAATTTCTTCGTCAATTGATTTCTTATTGGAGCACTTTCTTGAAAACCTAGTCCAACGGAAGTCCGATTTATGCAGGGACCATTTGCCGTGTAACTGGCATACCAAAACTCGCCTACCTCGCTTATCGGTTAGCTTGCCACCGGTTGCACGTTGTCTTGACTAACCAACTCGAGAATCTAATAAAAGCAGTTATGAAACCGGCCTTCCAAAACCGTTCTCCCATAAGAGCAGTCCTCATGGCTGATTATCATGCACCCTCATTATCGGAACAGCAGATACAAACGAACTCTCTAACCTCCACAAAACCATTGCAAACTGCCCCGACTGGTGGTGGTTGGACCGACGATTCACATCTAATCGATACACTAGCGTAATTATCTAACTCCAAGAAGATCACTTCTTGAAAAAAACTAGGAGGGCGCCTTGGAGGCAATTCCCTTTCGATAATCGTCCCATCCTGCAAAGTTACAGCCAGTATAGCTTGACAAGGAGCGGTAACCAATTGGCTCGAACTTGCAATGATGAATACTCTCTCTGGTGGAGTAGAAGCACGCTGCTGAATGATCGTACTGCTTGTTCCGCAAGGTATTGAGAAGCCTTGAGATTGATTAAATTGTTGAACTGTGCAATTCGATTGGCTTCGATTGTTCATATTACTAATCACAGTGTTCGTCGAAGTTGTAACTCGATTGCTTAGGCTCGCGTTTAATGAGCTGATTGCATTCACCACATTAGCGTTCAAGTTGCTGTTGTCGTTGCTGATTACACTGCTGAGGTTATTCAGATCATTGTTCATCGTCGTATTAATGCCGATCAGTTGACCATTAATCGTGTTGAGCAAACGAACAACTTGATTGATGTCGTTCTTTCGACGTGCTTTCAAGTTAACCTTCCTGCATTTAGTTAGTGTTCTCACCGCGAATCATCGCTCCCTTCGCTGGTGACTCAGTGCTTCCGCAACCGCAATCCCAGTCTTCTCCTACCACTTTTAACATGAAATAAACCATTCGAAACTGGTGATCTTTGTGGATCCCCTCTTGAATAAATCTGTCCTTCATGATGCTTAATATTTGCTGTGAAAGGAACTGTGTCGTATTTTGCTGCAAGAACCGTTGGTACTCCTCGCTTCTCTCGAGAATGAATGATTCGAATGCATCCAGAATCACGATTGGTTCCGCACCGTTTCTCAGCAGCTCCTCGACATACGGCATCTTCAGTCTCGATAGACGGTCCAACAGAAATTCTCGTTGTATATCGTTCAACGAATATCCTCCTCTCAATTATCGATACTGAATACCACTTTCTTGATCCTTAGCAACAGACACAGAAAAACTCATTTATACCAACAAAACCGTTACAAGCTGCACCGGCGGGAGGAGGTACGCTGGATTCGCAGCGAACCGATATGCTAGAGAAGTTATCAACTCGTATGCTACTAAACGTTTGCGATATGGGTTCTTCAAGCACGCTGCCCTCACTTGTTACGACTACTAACACAGGCTGGCAGGGATTGGTGTTTGGCTGGAAGCTTTGGAAAAAGATAATGACGGTTTCCGGTGCGGACGCCGATAGATTTTCAAAATAGGTTGTACTTGTGCCGCAAGGAACGTCAAAGTTTGTTGAGTTGTTGAATTGTTGAACCGTACATGTAACGTTATCCCCGTTATTCATATTGCTAATTATAGTGTTTGTGTTCGTCTCGATGGTATTGTTCAAACTGGCGTTTAATGTGTTCAAAGAATTAATCAGGCTAGCATTCAAGTTGTTGTCCGTGTTGCTGATTACCGATGTTAGGCTGTTAATATTATTGTTCAAGTTCGAGTTGATGCCGGTGAGCTGCGTATTAATGGTGTTAAGGACGTCGACGACCCTGGTAAGCTGCGCTTTACTTCGTTTCCTTTTTATGCGAATACCTGATCGTTCGCAGCTCTTACTGTCCTCCTTCTTTGTTGTACCCAACCCTGATCACACCTTTCGTTCACTTTTAAGCATGTGGACGTTTGAGATGACCCTCCATCTGTCTAGAACCAGCATACACAGGTGCCACTGCCCTGGTCTGTGCGAATGCAGGATGGCAGTCCGCGGATATTTCGGTACAAGCGCCGCAGAAGTGAGAATCCCTCTTAATTGAAGAATAATGCTGCTTAAACTGTCTAAGGCGCAGGGAAGTAACCCTGCGCCCAAATAATACATGGATGTATTCATTGTATCTTGCATGGCTCCGGGCTGAATCTCCCGGAAACAGTAGATTCAATTAACCTCGCCTGCATCAGCCTACAGATTTTTCGCAGCCTCCATCAACTGCTCTTTCGTCATAGCAGGCGAGTCGCTGCCTAAGCGATAGATGATCGACTCGCCGTCTTGTTCAATCATCCAGCTGATTTCTTGGTAGAAATGACTATCGGTATATACATAGGCATCGTTTTTAAAATAATGAGCCCCGTGTCCATTTAGGTCCAGCTCTTCATATTCAGCTGAAGGCGGGGCTAACGACTGTATTTTCACTTTGGAATCGGGTGCATTTTCCATGATCAAATATAGCGTCTCTTGATCTGCATTGCGATACACGGTGGTGTACGTTAACAACGGAAATGAGGCTGGTACGGAAGTTTTTCTCCATATAAGGTCCTTTCCTGTCTCCTCACTTTCGGCCTTTAACTCTTCCAGTAAAGCTGCACTATCCGTTTCGGAGCCCACATAAGCGCCGAAGGGAGAAAGCTCCATTCCTCCCGCGAACCTGTACGTTCCAAGCAAGGATTCCGGAGGCATCCTATCAAAATGACGGTCCATTAATGCCTTCCGCCAGACATCCAGGTCCTCGTTCACATCCGGTTGCGAGACCGGAATGAACGGCAAGCTCCTGACGTTGCCCAAATCGGTTAAATAGATAACGGCCGATTCTCCCGGGTTCAACTGGGTCTTCACCTCATTTCGGGCCTTGCTGATCCGCTCGAGTTGAGCCTTGCTTAACTTTAACTCCTCCAGCGTTTCGGCAGACATCGTCATATTGCCTTTCGTCTCCTCAAAGAGCAGCGTTCGACCCGCATAAGCAAAGCCGCTGACGACCGCAATCAGTAACATGACCATTACTGCCTTTGGCCATCTCCGTCTTCTTCCCATCGATTGCACTCCAATCTCCTCCCGCATTCGCTCCCCGTATGCGTTCATTACTCGGATATCTATGGAAGGAGGACACACGACGTTTTTATCATTTTGTTGAAAATCATCTTTCAATTGCTGCTCAATAGACATAGCCGTCCCGCTCCTTTCTGTGGTCGCGCTGACCATACATATGGCGCAGGCGCTTCAGGGCATGATGGTGCCTTGATTTTACCGTCCCTATCGGAACCTTCACCAAGTCGGCGATTTCTTCAAGCGTCAAATCCTGATAATACCTGAGGACGACAACCTCTTTAAGCTTCAAAGGCAGCGCTTCGAGCATTGGAATCAGCTCCAACCGATCACTCAGGTGGGATACTCGATCTTCCAACGCCAAAGGAGGCGGTTCGGAAAATACTCCCTTCACCCTTTCCAGCATACGACTCCTTCGCCAACTTTTTCGCTTCCAGTTACGAACTTGCCTGATAATCAAGCCGTTGAACCAAGAACTGAATTTCTGCCCCTGCTCATAATTGTCCAGACTCTTGATCAGCTCGATATATACCTCGCTCATAATGTCCGGAACCTCTTGTTTGTTGGGAGCCAAGTAGTAGATTAATCCGTATGCCTGATCGCGCGTTAAATCATAAACTGCCCGGAACGCTTCTTCATCTCCCTGGCTCATCCGGATGAGCCAAGGTTTAATATCCATTTCATTCATAGGGCCGGCCTCCATTGTAAGACTTACACTTGATATTGGCTCCATCGCCCAATAAGGTTCAAATTTGATGTTACAAAAATTTTTGATAGAGGGCATGCCACCCCTTTTGTTCGAAATTGCAGCATCGGGTAAGCCTGCTCTTACCCTACGAAAAAACGCAGCACTCCTGCTGCGTTTCATCGAAAATATGAAGTTAGGGTCATCATTGGTTTATCGCTATATATCTGACTAGCGTCAAAGCCCCAGTTCCGCTTCGCCCGCAAGAAGTGCCGCCTGCAAGCGATCAATGGGCACATCCGCAGTGCGGCAATCGATACGAGCCGCCAGAGCCGCCGCCGCGCCCGCCGCTTCGCCTATGGCCATGCAGCTAGGGGTCAGACGCGTCGTTGCTTGCGCTTCATGCGTAGTCGAAATACAACGCCCGGCAAGCAGCAGATTATCCACATCTCGTGGAACGATGCTGCGGTAAGGAATGTCATACGCACCGCCTTCACGGATGAAGTTAGCCGTAACGCCCGTCCCTTCCGGGTTGTGGATATCGATCGGATATCCGCTTCTCGCAATGACATCAGGGAACCGCCGCCCATCCAACACATCCATGCCGTTCAGCACATATTCGCCAAGGATTCGTCTTGTCTCCCTGATGCCGATCTGAGTGCCGACTGCGCTGATAACGGCGTTCTCAAACCCCGCGATATGTTCCCGGAAAAACCGTTCGAGCAGGAGCACCTGTTTCCTGCCTTCAATCTCTGCAGAAGTAAGATGTTCCGCATCCGTCGGATCCAATCCCGAGACGCGCGATACGTTAATCAACACTTCATCCGGACCCGGTCCGGTAAAGAATAGCACGCCATCCCTAGGAATCGGCAATCCCGCCTCTTCCCATTCTTTGTAGAATCCCATCACACCTGTCAGCGGGAGCTGATCAAGTTCGGCGATTAATGACTTTTCATAAAATTGTTCCGGATTGCGCTGCATGTATGCCTTCACGGCATCGAGATTAACGCCGCGCATGCGAAATTTCATTGTCATCGGCTGCACTTTCCGGTTCTGATTCCCCTGCTCCCAAGCCGCACCGGCGGCAAAGGCAACATCTCCATCGCCCGTCGCGTCAACGAATACTTTGGCTGCGATTCGCCTGCGACCGCTTTTATTCTGAACGGTTACCTCCGTAATGCGCTGGTCTTGTACTTCAACATCCGTAACAAATGAATGCAGCAGCAAGTGCGCTCCGGCTTCTTGCAGCATGTCAAAGGCCAGTACTTTATACACTTCCGGATGATATGGGGTTAACGAATATACAAAACCGACCGTATCCCGCAAATGTCCCGGAGATGCGCCGAGCAGCATCAATCGGTCCACTATTTCTTGTGCGACGCCCTTAATGACCTGTTCTCCGACAGCCGTGTGAAACGTCATCCAAGGGTAAACCAATGCCACGGTAGACATTCCCCCAAGAAAGCCGTAACGTTCGATAAGAATCGTTCGCGCTCCGTTCCGGGCCGCGCTGATTGCTGCAGCGATGCCGGCCGGTCCTCCTCCGAGAACTGCGACGTCAAAGCGTTCACTCTGTTGCAACCTGATCCCAACCTCTCTTGTACAACTTGTGACGAGCCTGATGGGCTAACGATTCTTTTCTCTTCCTACTGTTAGTCCATCGATGAATTGATCCCTTGATGTTGCTTATTCTTCTTATTCGATACATTGGTCTTCAATCCTATCTGTAACCGGATATTTTAAATAAAAAAAGAAAGAGCGGAACAATCCCGCTCAAAGTATGATGATAAAATAGAAGAGCGCTGCCAAGACGAAACGGTATAGAGCAAACCATTCCAAACGAAGCCGTTTAATCAATTTGATAAATGTCACGACTGCAATCATTGCCACAAGAAAGGATGTCACAAAGCCAATCAACATCAGGACCAAATCGTCTGAGCTTAGCAAATCCCGACTATCGTATAAATCCAGTAAGGTTGCGCCAAACATAACCGGCACGGAAATGAGGAACGTAAAATCTGCGGCGGCTTTCTGGCTGGTGCCAAGCAAAAGACCGCCTGAAATCGTCGAGCCCGATCTCGAGAATCCCGGCCACAATGCCAAACACTGAAACAGGCCGATCCCGAAGGCTTGTTTATAATTTATCCGATCCATCGTATCGGCGGTTTCGGTTCTCCTGCTCCGTGCAGCAATGATCATCAACACGGCTCCGGCCACTAAACCGATCAAGACAGGGGTTGGGCCGAACAAATGGCTTTTTATCGTGTCCTTGAGCAGGAGATATACGATTAGTGCAGGTAACATTGCCAAAATCATATGTATGACATTTAGTCCTCGACTACGAGAAAAATCCATTCGAATCAGATTAGTCCCAATCGCCAAATATCTCTTCCAATATAGGATGAGAACGGCCATGACCGCACCCAGCTGTATAACGATTTTAAAAGTTGTGGCAGCGTCTCCCTCAAAGTTTAGCAAGCTGCCAGCTAAAATCAGATGTCCAGTAGACGATACCGGTAAAAATTCGGTTAAGCCCTCTATAATGCCGAGTATGATTGCTTTAACTACATCACTCATTAATGGATATCCCCCTTCGGAAATCTAACATTTCCAGTATAAGGGGGACATCCAACGTTTCCCATCGATTCATATAACAAAATTCCATTTCGAGTGACAACATTGTCACATAGCTCATTTACGCTTGCTGTCCACCCTGATAGATCGTTTCATCCTGACGCACGTTCCGTCCTGTTGCCTTGGCCAGCTCAAGCAGCTTTGTCGCATCATCCTCAGGTTTGTATCCGATCAGTTCCTCCAGATAATCGATGTTGTAGTAGTTATCACTGTTGGCTGAGGTACCGTACAGATTCAAATATTTCAGCCCGTCATCTGCTTCAATACAACAAACGATCAATTGAAGCATATCACGCTCGGATATCCAGATATGACCCGCACGCTCAGAATGAGGACGATCATCCCCAGGAAAGTTGCCAATACGAATATTGAACGAGGAGATCTTGCCTTGATCCGAGTAAAGCCTGCCCAGCAATTCAATATAACATTTGCTGAGACCATAAAAGCTATCCGGACGGTATGGATCATGGGGACCAACCTTCTCGTCAGTCCTGTAATATCCGGTTGCGTGATTGGAGCTGGCAAATATCATACGACGCACGCCGTTTTGTACCGCCGCCTCGAATAATTTGTAGGCACCGCTCACATTCCCCGCCAGGACCTTGCCGAGAAAATCCCCGTCGTCCTTGATCCAGGCAAAATGAATCACCGTGTCAATCCCCTGCGTTAGCTCTGCCAGCCGGGCTTCGTCACCGATGTCCATTTGTACAATGCCCAGCTTCTCGTCCGCATGTATATCAGCTCCGACAACGTCATACCGATTGTCTTGCTGCAGTCCCTTGAATACGACGCTTCCGATAGTACCTGCCGCACCCGTGATTAACAGTTTGCGTTTCATCTCCTCTAACCCCTCTCTCGCTTCATCCTCACCTGATTGCTGTCCTGTTAGTTATTACCCGCTTGGAAAAGGATGTATACGGAAATTTCGGGAGCTGTTGATTCCGTACCATTTCGCTAGACGAAAAGCCGTCCGGGATGATGAGAGTGGACTAAGCAGAACCATTACCGAACCATCGCTATCACTTTTTCTCGCGGATCTCGTTCAAAATTTGATCCATGAAATCCTCCACTTGCTTAACGCCAAGGTCTCCTTCGCCGCGTTTCCTCACAGCGACGGCTCCGGAGGCAACTTCGTTTTCTCCAAGTACGAGCGTGAAAGGAACCTTCTGCAGCTGTGCTTCCCTGATTTTATAGCCTAATTTTTCGTTGCGCCCATCCACTTCTGCCCGAATCCCCGCATCCCTCAGCGCTTCCTTTACTTGAAGGGCATAATTGAGTTGGTGATCCGATACCGGCAAGAGTTTGACCTGAACCGGGGCGAGCCAGAGCGGAAACGCGCCGCTATAATGCTCTGTCAAAATGCCGACAAACCGGTCGACCGAGCCGTAGATCGCGCGATGAATCACTACCGGCCGATATTTCCGGTTATCTTCCCCGATGTACGAAAGATCAAATTTCTCCGGCATTTGAAAATCAAGCTGGATCGTTCCGCACTGCCAGCTTCGTTTTAAGGCATCAAGAATGTGAAAATCAATTTTGGGCCCGTAAAATGCGCCATCCCCTTCATTCAATCGGTAAACGATCCCCATGCGATCCAAGACGTTTCGAAGCGCCGATTCTGCCTGGTTCCACAATTCCTCGGAGCCCATTGATTGTTCAGGCCGGGTCGACAGCTCGATTGTGTATTCAAAACCAAACACCTGATAAATCCGGTCGATCAACCCGATAACTCGGCCGATTTCATCCTCGATCTGATCGGGTCTGACGAAGATGTGCGCATCATCCTGACAGAATGTGCGAACTCGCATCATCCCGTTCAAGGCACCCGAAAACTCGTGACGGTGTACTTGGCCGAATTCGGATATTCGAATCGGAAGCTCTCGATAGGAATGCAGGCTGTTTTTAAAAATCAGCATATGTCCAGGACAATTCATGGGCTTCAGCGCAAATTTTGTTTCGTCGACCTCGGTAAAGTACATGTTTTCATGGTAATGATCCCAGTGGCCGGATTGCTCCCACAGCTTCTGGTTCATCATGAACGGAGTGCGGACTTCTTCGTAATCCTGCTTCCTCTGTTCTTCACGCGAGAAATGTTCAAGTTCATTACGGATAATCATTCCCTTAGGCAAATAAAAAGGCATGCCGGGCGCTTCTTCGGAAAACATAAACAATCCGAGCTCTTTGCCCAGCTTCCGGTGATCGCGCTTCCTGGCTTCTTCGAGCATTTGCAAATGTTCATCCAGCTGAGCCTTTTTGGGAAACGCCGTTCCGTAAATCCGCTGAAGCATTGGATTGTTTGAATCCCCACGCCAATATGCTCCGGCAACGCTCATTAATTTAAATGCTTTGATTCGTCCTGTAGACGGCAAATGCGGTCCGCGGCAAAGGTCGAAAAACTCGCCCTGATCATAAATCGAAATAACCGCATCCTTGGGCAGACCATGAATCAGCTCCAGCTTTAACGGATCCTCGCTGAAAATCTGTACCGCTTCTTCACGACTGACAACTCGACGAACAATGGGAAGATTCTCTTGCACGATCCGCTCCATTTCCTTCTCGATGGAAGAAAGGTCGTCGGTTGTTAATGCTTTTCCGAGGTCGATGTCGTAGTAAAAGCCATCGTCGATGACAGGTCCTATTCCCAGGTTGACTGCTTGATTTCCGTATATGCGTTTGATGGCCTGCGCCATTACGTGTGCCGTGCTGTGTCTGAGGATTTCGAGTCCATCCTTACTGTCAAGCGTAATGATTTCGACCTGACAGTCCTCCTCCAACGTCCGGTTTAAATCGACCGGTGCGCCATTGATTTTTCCCGCTACCGCATGTTTCATCAAGCTTGCACCAATGGACTTTGCGACTTGTTCAATTGTCGTGCCCCGATCATATTCCCGTATATCCCCATCGGGCAGCATTACTTTCAATTTCATGAGAAATCCTCCACTCCATATCGATATTTTTGAACGCAAAAAGGCGCACTTGTCCGCAAGGGACGAGCGCGCTCGTGGTTCCACCCTAAATTTGACCCGCCGTAATCGCGAATCCTCATTGGATCCTGTAACGGGAATACCCGGCGAAGTATACTCTCAAGGATAAACCTTGATTTCCATATCGCAGCTGCAAGGTGGTAAATCCTTAGGGGTGCCGAAGAGGATTTCAGCCCATGTCCTCTTTCTCTGAACGGCCCTTGGTTAAGGATTCATGTCCTTGGTCATCGCTATTCTTTCTTTCGTTTTCAATCTCACGCAAAAAAGCGCACTGATCCCGCAAAGGGACGAGTGCGCTCGTGGTTCCACCCTAATTCGACCCGCTTATAAAGCGAATCCTCATTGGATTCTGTAACGGGAACACCCGGCGAAGTTTACACTCAAGGATCATCCTTGATTTCAACATCGCAGCTACAAGGTGGTAAATCCTTAGGGGTGCCGAAGAGGATTTCAGCCCATGTCCTCTTTCTCTGAACGGCCCTTGGTTAAGGATTCATGTCCTTGATTACAGCTTTTATGTTTTTACATGGTACTTGAAATATTTGCCGGCGTCAAGCTGGAAGTTACTCCAATCGAACAAGCCCGCCATCCTTCACTTCATACACCTGATCGGCGACGCCTTCGAGCAGGCGAACATCGTGGGATATAAATAGGATGGTGCCTGTGTAATTTCGCATCATCGTCTCAAGCGCTTCCACGGCTGGAACGTCCAGAAAATTGCTTGGTTCATCCATAAGCAGGATGTTATAGCGCCCAAGCAGCAATTTGGCCAGCTGGAGCTTGATGATTTCGCCCCCGCTTAATACTGACAGCTCTTTGCGAACATCCTGCTGCGTGAACCCCATGGACGCGAGTACCGCTCGAATGTCCGAAACCGGGTATTCACAGTTTTCCTGCATGAATGCCATGACGTTCTGATTCCGATCGAACTTGTAACCGGTTTGGACAAAGCAGCCGATTTCCGCCTTGGGCGATAATGCAATACCGCTCTCCCGATTGCGGATCATGTTGAACAACGTCGTTTTTCCTGCTCCATTTGCGCCCGTGATTGCAATTTTTCCTCCAAGCGGGAATTGGAAGGACATATTGTCGAAGATCACCTTATCTCCGAATCGTTTGCAGATATCCTGCCCTGCAATCGGAAATGGATTGTGGAGCTCCAGCGCTTTGCTCTGTCGGAACTGGACATTTCGCATGGCCTCGGGGGCGGTAACTTCGCCAAGCGCTTTGATTCTCCGTTCCGTATTTTTGACTGCGTTATGGAGCTTTTTTTGTTTGCTCCCTTGGGACTTTTGATGGCCGAGGCGTCCGCCGCTTTCCGATCTGATTTTGCTGTTCGTTCCCTTTGAATCAAGCTTCCGAGCCTGATTTTTCTTCTCGATGATAACCTGCTCCAGTCGCTCCCGCTCTGCCACGTATTGTTTATATCGGGTTACTTGGCTTTGTCGTTCCTCTTCCTTCTGAACCAAGTAATCGGTATATCCTCCCCAATATTCGGTGATCTTTCCGTCTCTCAGCTCCCAGACCTTATCGACAACCTGGTCCAGGAAATAACGATCGTGACTGATGATGAGCAGAGCTCCGGAATAATGTTTAAGCTGGTTAACGAGGAAGTCGATGCCGCCGCGATCCAGATGAGATGTCGGCTCGTCGGCAAATATGCCGTGCGCTTCGCCCGACAGTGCCTGTGCAATTTTTAGTCGTGTTTCTTCCCCGCCGCTCATGGTCTCGGCTTGCACTTGGTTGATGCCTAATCTGCCAACGATGGCGTAATCCTGCACATCTTGGACGACTACCTCATCCAATTGGGGGAGATAGGTAAACGTTCCTTCCCTTGCAATCTTGCCGTGCTGTACAGGCATTTTGCCTAGCAACGCTTTGAGCAGTGTACTTTTTCCAGCTCCGTTGGCACCAACCAGACCGATTCGATCAAACTCATATAACTCCAAATGGTCGATATCGAGCACAGTGCGTCCCAGATATTCCACATAAAGATCCGTTGCTTTTATCAACAACATTTAAATACCTCCTTCGAAAATCGCAGTTTCCGTCGTTTCGTTCGCAGGTTGGACCTGCGATTTGCAAAGAGAGGATTATATAAAGAAGAACCAGTGTATCCTATGCATCCTCATGCCTCCTTTTCATATCAATGACTTTGACGTTACATTGCCAGCAGGAGAGCAATAAAAAATGCAGATTCAAGTCCACGTGTGGGCTTGAATCTGCATGGGTTACGTGCCAGAACAGAGCGAAATAAGGCACAGCAAATATGCCGTCCAGGTCGCAATCAATGTCCTCATACGTAAAAATAAGCAGCTCAAAAAAAGCCCACACGAGTGGAAATCCGCTTCTTTATCGCATACTTACCATAAACGCATGGAGTGAACCATTGATCGCAATCCTCCTCTTCTTTAATAGCCGTATCTTAACATCATCGGCTTCAACCGTCAATTGATACGCTTCCTGATATACAGTTAGTTTACATGTCCGCATGATCTAACCCTAACGGTTTAACTGCAAGAACGCATTCTCTTCCCCGCTGGAATCACCTTCAAATCGCCTCCGCCCTAATCAATTCCAGCCAATGTTCAAGCGTTTCTTTAATCTCAAAGCGATTTCTAGACCGCATTTCCTTTAATGTATCCCAGTTATCATTTACGACCACCAACAGATATTCTCCGCTGGCACTCGAATCCGGTGACCAACCTAAGTCGATAATCAATCTCTCCTGCCCGCTTTTGGGCACGATCCATTCACCTTTCTCCAGCCTCATCTGAATGATTTGCAGCAGATCCTCGGTGAAATAGTGCCAGTTCTTGATAAATCCATCTGCATCGGGCTCAGGTTCAACATCATAGAACTTATTGTAGCAAACGGCAAAACCTGCCGGAATTCGAAGCTCCATCATTTCCAATGTTCATGTACTCCTTATCAATGTCCGCCAAGCTTCTCAAACTCTTTTTTATACAATTCATATTTAACCGCCCACGCATCTTTGCGGGATTCCATCGTTCTTTCATCAAGCAGCGCCTCGATGACATCCAGGCATACATCCCATCCGGCAATGTCCTTAGGCGTATGGTCCGTGATGCTCGTGATTCGCTCTGTCAGCACCAACCGGCAGCCGCCTCTTTCCGGATGCAATTCGAAGCGGACCCGGTCCTCACCCCACGTATATTCCAGAACGGACAGCTCTTTGTAATCGGTAATCTCAAATACCTCGAATGTTCCGTCCTGCATATCAAAAGTAATGGTTCCGCCCAAACGCAAGTCTTCCACCTTGAGTTCAGAAAACCACCTTGTCAATTTTTCGTTATCCGTCAGGTAAGACCAAACGTTCTCCACGGAATGCTTCAATGTGCGTTCGAATCGGACCCTTGTTCCAAACTCGTCTTGCTCTACCACAGCCAACATTATATAACCTCCTTCCCGTTATCGACGATCTCAAACTTTTAGAATGACTCCATTGACATTAAGGATAAACTGCGCTTTCCTTAATTTAATAGAATTATAGCTCCATATGCAGCTATTTCATACCTGCCATGGTCCTTCATATAATTTTCGATTAGGAAAGGAGAACACTTCATTGTCCGGAATTACCTTTGTTCGTAACCCCGATTTGCCGTTCCTGGAGCTTAAGCACTGCGATTCCCTAGATCATTTGTCGTACAAAAAACATTTTCATGAGGAGCTCTCCATCGGTTTGGTTGAGGAGGGAACCACACGCGTCTGGTCAGAAGGACAGCAGTTCCAGGCTTCAGCGGGACAGGTCGTCTGTTTTCCCCCGCTGGTCCCTCATGCCTGTCATCCGGAGAATCCCTCCATTTGGAAATATACGATGATATTTATTCATCCCGAATGGTTTGCCGATGTTCCTTGCGATCTTCCGATCCGCCGTCCCCATTTCCCGGTTCTTCTCCAAGGGGCTCGGGGGAGCCAATGCCGCCAATTGATCCTTGCTTGCAGATCGCTGCTTCACGAGGATGCCTCGCCCTTAGAGATTGAGTCGATGCTTCTGGAATTAATGCATTTAACGAAGGTCATATTGCAGCCCTCAACCCCCGTCTCGGACATGGAACGTGCAGCCCCCGCCGTTCTGCAGGTCAAGTCATATCTCGATCTTCATTTCAAAGAGCGCATTACGCTGGATACACTCCAAGAGATCTCGGGTATCAGCAAATTTCATCTGATTCGTCTGTTTAATGCGACATTTCACCTTGCTCCCCATGCCTATCAAAATTTACTGCGCATCAATTATGCCAAGCGGGAGCTGTTAAGCGGCCGGCCGATTGCCGACGTCGCTTTTGATGCCGGATTCTACGATCAAAGCCATTTTACGAGAACTTTTTCAGGCTGTGTCGGCACGACTCCGCTTCAATATATAAGGGCAGCTACAACCTGACCGCAATTTTTTACAAGACCGCCTTGCGCACGAATTGTACAATCGAAAAAAATCGAGGGTGCCTTGACGAGAATGATCAAGGGCAATCAGGGAAGAAAACCCGTCAATACGGGTTTCTTCCCGAGAGTGTCCTCAGCTTTGCATCGGTGCCTGTTTCCATGTAATGCCGTCAATGAGGCCAAAGCCCTTTTCCTTGACGTAATCGGTCTTTACAGTAATTCAATATACCCTTCCGTTCCATGCACCCGGATTCGCTGCCCATCCTTTATCCGTTTGGTGGCATTCTCCACGCCGACAACGGCCGGCAATCCATACTCACGTGCAATTACGGCGCCATGGGTCATCAGTCCGCCAACTTCGGTGACCAGTCCTTTGATGGATACAAACAATGGCGTCCAGCTGGGGTCTGTAAAGGAGGTGACTAAAATATCTCCCTCATCCAGATCGGCGTCTTCCATGTTTAAGATGACGCGTGCGCGTCCCTCGATAACGCCGGAGGAGACGGCAAGACCTGCAATTGCTCCGTCAGGAAGATCTTCTCGTTTGTAGGCCCCTGTGATGATTTCACCCTCCGATGTGATGAGACGCGGCGGCGTTAATTTTTCATACAATTTATACTCGTCTTTTCGCTGGCTGATCATCTTTCTTGGCGCAAGCCTCGCTTGCTGCTCGACCATGCAACCCGGGTCATCCAATGTATTGGTGCGCACGACTTCGTGAAGTTCCTCAAAAGTAAGATAATAAATATCTTCCTTTTCATGAATAACGCCCGCTTGCACGAGCCGTTCGGCTTCTTTCAGCAAAGCCTGCTTATAAACGAAGTACCGACTCACCATGCCGTATTTGGGATATTCCCGGTAACCGATGAAATTCCGGATGAGGTCGATCTTTCGTTTGGTTTCTTTGGCTTTTTGTTCACCATCCGGCAATTGCATCAATCGCTCTAATAGTTCTTTTTCTTTTTTCAAAGCTTCCTGGCGCCCCTGCTCAAACTTCCGAACACTTTCATTTGGTTCAAAGTTTTTGATGTTGCCCAGGATCAAAGGGATAAGCGTGCTTGGTTTTTCACTCCACCGGGTTCTTGTGATATCGATTTCTCCGGCACATCGCATGCCATACTTGTCGAGAAAACTTTGAATTGCGTCAAGGGCTTCCTGCCCGCCATCCAGCTTAACCAGTTCATCCAAGAAGGCGTCGTCTTTGACATGCTGTAAATAATCGATGACTTCCGGATAAGGACGGATTGCATCAGCGACATCGAGCAGGGCCAAGCCCATTTCCGAAGTAATATTGTGGGGTACAGATTGTGAAAGCGTGTCTGCTGCGTTTTTTTCACCTAACCATTGGTTCATTCGCTCATTAACCCATGCTGAAGCATTCATGGCAGCCATAAACACAGCCGAACTTTGCGGGTCAAACAAGATCTTCTTTAATTGCTGAATATCTTCCAGGATAAAATCAAACAAATCCGATCCAGACTTCGTTTGGATGTGTTGTTTTAACTCTTCGATCGATGTCTGACTACGTTTAATCAAATCAGAAACGATCGTCGGATCGTTATCGAATTGCGGTTGGGCACCGGCAGGCGGCATACCTTTATTGCTTTTACCCGGGCTTGATTCGTTTTTATCGTTTGGTAATAGTTTTATGAAATCTCGATCGATTATGGTCATAAGCGCGTCTTTTAGAAGCGGATCGTGTTGTCCCATGCCATTCACTAAAAATTCTCTGCTGTCAGGTGATGCCAGATTCCGTGTGACATCAACAAACAATCTTCCGCCAGCTTTATGCATGGGGGCTGAAGTCGTCATCAGAAAAAATGACAATCCAAGCGGCTTTATGGGATCCGTCATCATTTGTTGATGACCCACAGAGATATAGACGTGATTTTCTTCATCATTCGCTTCAGGGATCGGAAATAAAGTCGTGATAGGCCGGCTTTGGACCATATAAAATATGTCATCGACTAGGCACCATTCGATATCTTGCGGCTGACCGAAATAAGCTTCAATCTGTCTCCCGATGCTTGCCAGCTGTAATATTTGCTCATCCGTCAGGGTTTGAGCCTTTTGCCGATCCGGATCCAGCTGCTTTGTTTCTGTTCCTCCTTCGTTCCGTGCATAGATTGCCAAAGTTTTAGTGGCGATCCGCTTCTCGGCGATTTTTCCTTCCCGTACTTTGTAACCATCGGCAGAAACCAAGCCAGAGACTAGCGCTTCTCCAAGTCCATAACTGGCATCAATGGAGAGGAGCTTTCGGTTTCCGGTCATCGGATCAGCGGTAAACATGATCCCAGAAGCAAGCGGGAAAACCATCCTTTGAACGATAACGGATAAATAAACTTGACGGTGGTCAAATCCATTTTGCATACGGTAGATGACCGCGCGGTCCGTAAATAGCGAAGCCCAGCATTTGCGGATATGCTGCAGGATGGCATCTTTGCCGATGATGTTTAAGTAGGTGTCTTGTTGCCCCGCGAAAGAGGCATGCGGCAAATCTTCGGCGGTCGCGCTGGAACGTACGGCATAAGCATGCTCTTCGCCAAACCGGGAGAGAGACTCGGTTACTGCAGTCACCACGTCGGAAGGGATCTCAACGTTCATAAGGGTTTCCCGAATCTTCCTGCTGATTTCACCAATTTGATCTCGATCCTCTACGGATAGCATGGTTAGTCGATGGAGCAAAGCATGATACGTTTCGTTGTGTTCGACGGCTCTTTGATATCCCTCGGTTGTCACGCAAAATCCTTCAGGAACTTGGATTCCTTCGATTTTTGATAATTCCCCTAAATTCAATCCTTTTCCGCCAACAAGCCAAAGCTGGGATGTTGCCATTTCCTTAAAATCGATAACCAACGAACTCATTCAACATCTCTCCTAACCATGGATTTGAAAAAAAACATTTGACAAGAGATTTTTCGGCATGCTACAATGAAAATGTAAGATAAGATATTTATGACCTTTTACACAATCTCAGTCGTGGTCTGATTATATCACCGCGTCTGTTTATATGCAATACAAAAGAACCTGGTCCATCGACTCAGGTTCTTTTTTTTATGACCATCCGCTTCTTTGCTTCGTCGTTCCTGCTTCGGGCTTGGACAGTGCCTGTTCAATTTCCGATACGGATCGCATTTACCCAGGCAGGAGCAGAAGCCGCTCGCCGGGCATCGTCTCAAGCTGAATCCGTTCTCCTGCAATCGCTTGCCCTTCCGCCCCGTCCCGGTAAACGATGACGCCCCGATCCGGCCATGGATTGAGCAGCTTGAGCTCTCTTCCACGCTCGCTTGTAATCAGAACGTATCGCACCTTGCCGTTCTCAATCTCGCTGCTTACGACAAAGGCGCCTACGGCTCTTAGCTTCTTGAATCTCGCTGTTCTGTCTGCTGGCCAGGTCGGAAAAAGGCGCAGGATGCCTTGATGGCTCTGCAGCAGCATTTCGTGCAGGCATGCCGGTACGCCGGCCGCATCCTCAATTCCTCCGCCTCCGTGATGGATCGACAGATTGGGCAGCGCGTACCGCTCGCATTCCGCTCTCAAACGTTCCAGAAGCTCGGCCGGGTCATGGCCGACCCGCGCGGCTGCAGCGTAATAGGTTGGAAAAGCGTTGAAGTCGGACCAGCGCTGCATCTCTGCCACCGTATCCTGCGCGATCTTCAGCTCTTCGGGCGAACTGTCGAGTCCAAGGTTCCCGGCCGGGAAAATATGCTGCACCGCCAATGAATTGCGGTCGTTCCAGCTCATTCCCTCCTCGGTCAATCTATAGACCGTTTTGCCGCTTCGTTCCATCAGCGGATAAGCGCTCAAGTTCGCTAAAATGTGCCGCCACTTCGGCTGTCTATGCGTATCCCGATCCAGCTCTACACTCAAATGGAGCATGGCTCGCATGATCATTCGCACGAAGCCGAGCGAAAGAATCGGGTTTTTCCGGTCTTGGGAGCGCTCGTGGATGTCATCATCGTAGATGACGTAACGTCCATTCTCAAAGACCAGGTAGTCTTCCCAAAAATCGGCGACCGCAAGCAGATAAGGATAGACCTTTCGCGCGTAGTCCAGATCGTATGTATAGTAAATATGCATAAGCAAGTTGACCGCCGCAAACGAGGCGTTTGATTTTTGGCCGTGAAACAGCGCGGAACAAACCATGCCGTCCGGACCGAGTTCGACCGGCATGTAGATGCCCCGGCAGTTCAACTTCTCGCGGGCCAATACTTTTCCAAGGGGAAGGAAGGCCAGCAAGGGATCGCAGTAGCCTGAAGACAAGGCGATCCGATTTCCGGTATACAAGCCGAAGTAAGGCGCTTCAAAGTTGTAATTCATCGTGTAGGACCCGGTCCATTTCGGCCGGTCCGTCGTCACCCAGTTGCCGAACAGGCCCGGCTGGACCTTGTCTGGACGCATACAGGATCCAATGATGTAGTAAGAGGCGTAATAGTACTTCTCTAATACGGGATCGCCGATTTCGATCGAGGACGCGCGCCAGTACTCGCTCCACCAGCCCCGATGGTTTTGCTTGCGTTTGGCCAGATCGTCCAAGCCTCCGGTTGCGTAATCATTCAGCAGGCCTAGTGCCCCTTGCAGGCAATCCGGCTCGTCTCGGTTGCTGACGATCGCCGTCACAACAGCCAATCGTTCTCCTGCCCGGATCTGAAAGGAAGCTTCCACATTCTGAAACAGCCACTTGTTTTGCGCGTTCGTACCGATGACACGACATGCGGCAGCCACTCGTCGAACTTGCGGCAGGCTGCCTGGATTGGCGGCGTAGCGGAACCAGATTGCTTCCGGGTCGGCCCCGTTATCGTAATGGTAGACCTCATCGGTGGCACTATCGCCGGCATGGAGTCTGGCGGTTACATCCAGCTTCCCTGCCATGCATTCCAGTTCGGTCACCAGCACGTTGGAATCTGCGGAAACCCAGGAACATAGCCGCAGCTTCACCTGCTCATTTCGGAATGATCCCCTCGTTTCGGCATTCAATATGTCCTGCTCCAGGTCATACGACGCATCCGCGAGCCGAGGCATCAGCAGCGATATCTGCCCGACCGTTATGATGCGCGCGCCCGTTCTCCGGCCGTTGTCCCGGAGCAAGCGTCCAATCCGCTGTTCTTCACTTTCGCCAAGATGAGGCTGAACCCAAAAATCGTTTTTGCCAATGTAAAAGGTCTGATGATGGGCCTCGCCGCCGATCGAAACCCCTACGTCGCCGTTGCCGAGCAGCGGCGCGTCCGTCCACGTATCCGTTGGGATCCGGGTTGGCGGACGTCGGAATACGCCTATATGGTCTTTCCATTGCTCTTCCCGAATGCTTATTTCATCCTGGTTCATCCATACACTCGATTCCATTGCTCTCCTCCTTGGTTAAAATCCTTGACAGATGCTATGACAAAGGCTTCAGCTCCAGCCGCAAGCGACGAGGCCTTTCATCCAGCTTGACATTCACCGGTTGTCCTGGCCGAAATTCGAACTCCTGGATTCGCGCCACCATGTCCGGCAATATGAGCCGGACAGCCTGCCTTCCGCTGCATGTTCGAAGCGTCACGTCTACCATCTGTTCTTCCCGATCCCAGCTTAACTCGCACTGCACCCCGCCTCTTGCCAGCAAAGGCCCGACAGATCCCCGAATCCACCGTGTCGGCAAGGCCGGAAGCAAATGCAGCTCGCCTGGCACAGAGAACAACAGCATCTCCTGCACTGCGGCCGTCCATCCCATATTCGCATCCAATTGAACGGGCGCCCAGTCCATATCCACGCCGATCCCCATGCCCCGCCAGTCGTTATGAAGCGTCATCAAATTATTCATGACGCAGGAGCGGCCGAGGATATCCAAACATTCTAGAGCCAGGTCCCCTTCTCCCATGCGCGCATAATTATTCGCCATATGGGCGAGTGACCAGCCGGACTGCTCCTTCAGACCGATGACGAGCCGCTTCCGGATAGCCTGGACGAAAGCATCGAACAGCGCCGGATCGTTCTGCCTGGTCACTTCAATCCCCGGAAAGACGGGGTACGCATGCGACTGATGGCGATGATGGTAATTGTCATCATAATCGGGATGCATCCATTCGCGGACGGCACCGTCCTCGTTGATCTGATATGGAGGTATGCGCTCCAGCATAGCCCTCCACTGATTCTCTTCCTCCTCACTTTCCCCGATCGCACGCAAACCGTCAGCCAAGTTTCTCATTAATTCCTTGGCGATCGCGAAATCCATCGTGGCGTTAACCGTCGTGCCCATCGAATGACCGGGTCCTTTCCAATAATTCCCCGGCGTATTCTCCGGCGAATTGGAAGGCGAACTTACAAAGAATCCATTCTCGCCAAGGATGAAGAAATCCCTGTAAAACCATGCCGCCTCGCGCATGAACGGAATCGCGCGTTCGCGCAGGAAGGCTATATCGCCCGTATGCAGATAATAGTCGTAATACAGCTGGCTGACCCAGCCCGCGCCCCCGGTCCAATGTACGATGTGGGGCTGGAGATGTTTGAGCAGCCCCGAGTCCGGCGCCGTCGGAGCGGGAATGTAAATCCCGCGGCAGCCGTATAAGAGGCGCGCATTCGTCCGGAAGTCGTCCATCAGCGAATCCATGTAGTCGAACACGGCCAGCATTAGGCCCGACATATTGCCGGAGAGCGCCTGCCAATACATCATTTGCAAATTTTCGTTCACCATGTGAAACGCCCATACCGCATCGTAATCGCCAGCCCACAATCCGTAGAGATGGCAGGGCTGCCCCTTCTCGCGCGAGGCGGATATAAGCAGGTAGCGTCCGTACGCCCACATCTTCTCCATCAGTGCGTCCGGAACCTCGCCCCTGTATGCTTCCATCAGCAGCTCCTCATTGGAGCGCTCCCTTCCTTGCGCCCTCAAGTCGAAGGACGATGCGTGGAACAATCTGCCGTGCTCCGAAGCATGCCGTGCGAGCAGCATCTCGTAGTCGGCTGCCAGATCCCGAAGCTCGAATGTCAAGCGCTCCCACTGCTCTTCCCTCTTCCCCGACGGAAACAACCGGATGATCACGAGCAGCGACTCGGCGTCTTTAATTGAGTACTCCCGTTCATTGGCACCCAATGTCCCGGACCGATTGACGATCCTGGCGACTGCTCCGAAGTCCGAGCCGTCATTGTTGCGAGCGGCGTAGTATAAATAATGGCCGTCCCGCTTCGATTCGGGAGCCTCCGGGATATAAGCCGTTCCCGGCCGGCGTGTATCCTCGGGATTATGCGGCTGAAAGGTCATCGTGGCTTCCAGCGCAAGCGGACCCTGCTTACGGATGGCCAAGACGACGGAATCGTCCGTGCGGGAGACGAATAACGATCTTTCGTACGCGGTCTCCCCAACCGTCCAACGAACCGTAACTTCCCCTGTGGCCATGTTCAGTCTTCGCTCATAACTGCGGAAGGCGCTGTGCTGCGGCATATAAATCTTCAGGTCCCCCAGCGGAAGAGGCGACGCAATCTTCGGCTCGTATCCGCTCGTGCGCAGGCATTTGACTAGAACGCCATCAGCTTCCTCTGCTTCTCCTTCGGCGAGAAGGCGCCGAACCTCGGGAAGTATTGCGCTCACATCCGGCAACTCCGGTGTCGAGCCCTTACGCCACAGAAGCTCATGATTGAGCAGTATGGTTTCTTCGTACACTCCTCCGTATACCGAAGCACCGATGCAGCCATTGCCAGACGGCATCGCTTCCCTCCACTGGGACCGCCACCATGCTGCGGGATAGCGCATCGTCAAGATATGTTTCTGATCGGTATTGCGATGATCTGAATGCATGCCATATATCCTCCTCTCCAAGTCAAATCATATCCGGCACTCCATAGCTTGGGCCCGAATCGACGGTATCGAGATCAAGGTTCTTAAAAAATGGGGACAGCAAAAACTCAATCTCGTTCATGTCCTGGTCCTCGATGTCGGTAACGATAAGGCCATCCCCCGGGGATGGCCTGGTATCGGCGACTGGATTTGCAAGCCTTGCATTCCATGCATTCGCGGGGTTATCGAAGGCGCGACTCCTGGATAACAACGCCGTCCTTGTTGTTAAATCGTTCGGTTGCTTCCTTAATAATCTCGTTGCCGCCTTTCTGGCGATATTCCTCGATGACCTTGGGCCAATCGGCGATATCCTCGTTGCCGTAAATCATTTTGACCATATGGTCGACGATGATCTTAGGCGCCTGATCCGGCCGCTTGGAAGCGAGGTCCGGATACCGCTGGAACGATTCCAAATCAGGGATAAAGATAATGCCGCCCACCCCTTCTCTTGCCAGTGTGTTATCCAGCGCATCCAGCACGTCTTGGCCGCCTTCGAGCTGCTCCATCCGCATCCGATTGATTGTCGCATCGCCCACGAATCCCAGCATGCCCCTGAAGCCTTGCTCGGCTTCTTCTTCCGCGGTTGTAGGCGCTTTGTAATTCACTTTGCCATTATCGATCGTGTAATTCTCCCCTTCGATGCCGAAGGTGAAGAACATTTTGGCTTCATCGGTCAGCATCCAATCCAGCATCTTGATAATGCGGATCGCTTTTTCCTCCGGCACATTCTTGTTGATGTACAAAGACGTAATAACCGAGCTGTACAATCCGTAACCGCTCAGTCCGTCAGGCCCGACCGGTGACGGAATGATTTCAACCTCGGCCTTCGGATCAACCGCTTTGATCTTCGAGCGGAAATCGAGCAGCCCCGCAGCGTTGGACGTCCACATGCCGGCTTTGCCGCCATTGATATTTTCTGCGTATGTAGTTACATTCAATGTGGCAAAGTCTTTTGGTACCAAGCCTTCATCATACATGGTTTTGTACATGGTCAGCGCCTTGGTCATATTGTCTACGTCGAAAAACTTGGGAACGATCTCGTCGCCCTGCTGCATGAACTGATAGCCTAACGCGTCGTAAGGGCCGAAGAAGAGGTCGGCGTACTTAAAGTCCATGCGAAGCTGGTACGGATTTTCGACACCCAGCTTCTTGAATGCGCGAATGACATCAAGGAATTCCTCCGGCGTCTTCGGCACGGGCAATCCGGTTTGCTTCAGCAGATCGGTCCGAATGAACGTGGCCCGTCTGGACGGATTGCTTAGCCAGTTCGGGATGCCGTAAATCTTGCCCTTATAACTGACTTCGTCCCAGGCTGCTTCCGTGACGTGCTTCATGATGTTCGGCGCGTGTTGCTTCAGCAGATCGTCGAGCGGCATGAAGACACCGGCTTGGACGGACCCTGCCATCGATTTGTCCGTCGCACCTCCTACGTTTTGCACGACGTCGGGGATATTATTGCTTGCGAACATAATCGACATTTTGGAATCGAAATCTTTAAGCGGAATCGTAGTCAACTGAACGTCGGTATTCGTACGCTTCTCCAGTTCCAGCACCCATTTATCTTTGTTGATATCCGGAGACTGCTCCACATGGGGATTGCCGCTTGTCGTGATCGACATGCTGAACTTCAGAGGCTCCTCCGCTCCCGAATGGCCGGTCTCGCCGGTTTGGGCCGGTTGTTGATTGGTCTGCCCCTCACTCGAGTTGCCTGGAGTGCTGCCGCCACCAGCGCAAGCGCTTACACTTCCGACTGCAAGAATGATGGCTAGCATCAGGCTTAGTCGTCTCTTCATCGTACCTTCATCTCCTTTTCATTGAATAAACCACAACAATAAGTTACTAAATATAAAAATTAATGGTTATGGCATATTTATTATGGATGTGTGTTTTTTTATCATGGGCTACGATTTGATCGAACCGATGAGCATGCCTTTCACAAAATATTTTTGCAGAAAAGGATACACCAGCATGATCGGCAGCACCGATACGATTATGACGGACATTTGGACGCCGCTTGGCGACACGTTCGACAACTCCTCCATCAAACCTCCCGCCTCGGCCATGGAGTTATTCATCACGATTTCCTGAAGCCTGAGCTGCAGCGGATACAGCGTGCGCGAGTTGATGTAATATAACGCTTGCGAGTATGAATTCCAATGCGTGACTGCATAGAACAACCCCATCGTCGCCATGATCGGTTTGGACAGCGGGAGCACGACGCTCCATATGATCCTAAGCTCTGAAGCTCCGTCTGTTCTGGCGCAGTCGATCAACTCATTAGGCAGGCTCATATAGAAAGACCTCATGATGAATAAATTATAGGCGCTGATTGCGCCTGGGATCATAAGTGCCCACAGCGTATCGAGCAAATGCAGATTTTTGATAAGCAGAAAGTTCGGGATAAGCGGCGCCGAGAAAATGAAAGTAACGAGAATGAGCATCAGAATGGGCTTGCGTCCCTGATACTCCTGCCTGGACAGGGGGTAAGCGAGCGATGCGGTCGAGACGAGATTGATCAAGGTGCCGACGACCGTAATGAACACGCTGACGCCGAACGCGCGCAGGATCGACGGATCATTGAGAATAACTTGATAATTATCGAAGGTCAGATCGACCGGAATCAGCGAAACGCGCCCGCTATTGATAGCCGCTTCACTGCTCAGAGACTTAGCCAGTACGTGTAAAATCGGAAAAATCATCATTATCCCGAGCAGCGTCATAAAGATATAGTTCATGCAGTCAAATAAATGGAAACGACGAAGCTTCGATGATGGCTGCATGCCGCAACCCTCCTTTTGATTCGTAAAATTAATACAGTCCGCTGCCCGTCGCTTTCTTGCTCAGCGTGTTGCCGATCATGATCAGGCCAAGGCCGACCACGGATTTGAACAAACCGATGGCGGTCGTGTAGCTGTATTGCTGCTGGATCAAACCGACGCGATAGATATACGTATCCAGAATATCGCCGCTATTTTCATTTAACGGGTTCAGGAACACGAATACCCGTTCGAAACCGAAATCAAGAAAGTTGCCAATATGCAGCAAAAACATGATGACGACCGTTGGCAAAATGGCCGGTATAGTAATCTTCGAGATTTGCTTCCAGCGGTTGGCACCATCGATGCGGGCAGCCTCGTACAGTTCAGGATTGATGCCGGCGAGCGCCGCAAGGTATACGATCGTGCCCCAACCGCTGTCCTTCCAAATGCCCGATCCTACGAGAATGCTTCGGATATAGGACTCTTCCCCGAGAAAATAAATGGAGTCCAAACCTAGCGATTCGAGCATGCTGTTTACGAGCCCTGTGGACGGGGACAAAATACCGATGGCGATGCCCCCAATGATGACCCATGATAAAAAATGCGGCATGTACACGACGGTTTGCAGCACTCGCTTAAACAAAACCACCCTCATCTCATTCAGCAGGATCGCCAAAATGATCGGCACGGGAAAAGCAAAGATGAGGTCATAACCACCGATTAAAATCGTGTTCTTCAAAATCCGCAAAAATTCGCTGTATTCAAACATGCGTCGGAAATGCTCCAGCCCGACCCACGGACTTGCAGAAAATCCATTGAATATGTTGTAATCCTGGAACGCCATGGCCGAGCCTAGCAACGGAATGTATTTGAATACGATGAAATACAACAATCCTGGCAGCGAGATGATGTAAAGAACCTTGTATTTGCGGAACTGGCTCAACCTCGATCGGGACATGGAAGTGCGTTTGGGCGGCTTCGATGCGGCAATGGGCGTGTTTCCCGGCATATTCTTCACTCCTTCTGTAAATCATGTGCTACTTCTCTTCGAATTTAAGCGCAGCATCAATGGCATCGAGCGTAGCCGCGTCAAGCCGGATACCGGAAGCGTGGACGTTATGGTCCACCTGCTCTGGTCTCGAGGCTCCGACGATGCAGCTGGCCACGGATGGCTGACGCAGAATCCAGGCTAGCGCCATTTGTGCAAGCGAGATGCCGGCCTGATCCGCGATCGGTTTCAGTCGCTGCACCCGCTTCAGGTGATCCTCGTCAATCCAGCGGGAGATGGCTCCGTTCTGCTTCGGGTCCGCCGCCCTCGAGCTTGGCGGGATCATGCCGCCAGGCTCGTATTTGCCAGTAAGCGCGCCTTGGGCAAGCGGAGAGAATACGATTTGGCCGAGCCCCTCCCTCTCGCAAACCGGGATCAGCTCCAGTTCCGGTTCGCGAAGGAGCATATGGTATTGCGGTTGACTGGAGATGATGCGGTTCAGGTTCAATTCGGCGCCCGTCCGAACCGCATCCACGATCTGCGCCGGTCTCCACATGCTCACACCTGTGTACAACACTTTGCCCGCTTTCACCAGATCATCGAGAGCCCGGAGCGTTTCGTCGAGCGGCGTATCGGGATCGTACCGGTGACACTGATACAAGTCGATATAGTCGACGCCAAGCCGCTTCAAGCTCAAGTCGCACTGCTCGCGAATATGCTTGCGGGACAAGCCGCGGTCATTGGGGCCGTCTCCTACCGGCACGCAAACCTTTGTGGCCAGAACATATGAGCTTCGTTCGTATTTGGCCAATGCATGCCCAACGATCCTTTCTGCTTCACCATGATGATAGACGTTCGCCGTATCAAATAGATTTATGCCATGCCCATAAGCGCGGTCGATGATCCTCTCCGGAAGCCTGGGATCTGAAGCCGCTCCGACGGTAAGCCAGCTGCCGAGTGCGATTTCGCTCACCTTCAATCCACTGTTACCCAGTCTTCTGTACTGCATAGATGTCAACTCCATTCCATCTTCAAAATTCAGGCTGTGCCCGCACTGTTTGGTACAGGTTCTGATATCCTGCAAATCGATCATAAAACGACAGACTATGTAAGCTCCATGTCGCGTCTCCATACTGCCCTGTGTTTTTCTACGACGTTGTTTCATCATTCCGCCTGACTTTTATGGCGAACGTGCCCCGCGTGACACCACAATGTTACGAGCGGATCGTCTTCGCTGGAACGAAGGTGATGGTCTTCGCCAGCTTCAATAATCAGGATATCCCCTGTGGTTACAACGTGCTCCACTCCATCCACCTCCATGATGCCGTACCCTTGGATTATGATGAACGCCTCTCGATCCGGATGCGTATGTATATCCAAGCCTCCGGGTCCGTCGTTCGTATGGCTTCTTTCGCCGGGCTTCGTGAAAGCGAGACCACCGGCGCATAAATAATCGCCGGGCAGAAGGTCTCCGAGTATATGGCCAGACCTCGTATCCTTCAATTCATGAAGCCGAAATCGTAGCATTTCGGGTTCCTCCTTAATAGAATTTGATCAGCTTGGCTTTCTTGAACATCATACCTTCCGATCGCTTCTTGCAACATGTCGTTTCTTAAGCCGCAGCTGTGTTTTCTTCGAAGGGCGCTTACAATCGGAAAATCATAAATCTATATATAGAGAGAGAGGATTTTTGGATAAATAAAAACCGCCCTCATAAGAAGGCGGTAATTGCTATTATGGAAATCGCGCTCCGTTGCTTCTACACTCTGACCGGCTGTTCTCCTGTTTGATCATCCAGTTCTTGCACCGATCCCAAAAAGGCTGAAATGTTTTCGGTATGTAGAATGGCACAGATTAGATACAGGTCTACTTATTTCCTAACGACAGGAATCCACATTTCACCAAATACGAGGCCGTTTCGCTGCCCCATTTCCACCGTTGCGTTGGGCCCGCCGACATAGGCAACCTCCTGTGTTTCCGGCAGCGCTTGTCCAAAGGCGATACCTGTAAGCATCTGACTCAACTCATCAGCGCTCTGCGCTTCTCCTTTTACAACGAGGTATTCCCCTTTAGGAAATTGGATCGCTCTGGTCGCTTCCGGTATCGATGCCTCGGTCATCACGCCAGCGTAATACATCATCTTGTTATTCACGGCTTCGTTTACGGCAAAGATGTAGTCATTTGCGGCCACGGCCTTTAATGTGTCAAGCTTTCCATCTTGTTTTACGGCCTCCCAAAAGTCGGCCTTCTCCTTGTTGATGCCGGCATAGTCGGTGTAATCGCTTTGAAGCTCCGTTCCGATCCCTAATACGATAAAGCTGTCTTTTTCCTCAATACTGTAATTGGTCATATTCCAAACCTTCCTCTTCTTAAATTTATCAAATGATTTGTTTTTTCACTTGATGGGTTTATAATAACTTTAAACCATGTCAAAAAGTGATACTGTTTAGGAGGGCCCGATGAAAAAAGTTGAACGGATCAACACCATCATGCGGTATATCAACAACCGCGCCCACTTTAC
Organism: Paenibacillus lactis; assembly: GCF_017873605.1. Classification (GTDB taxonomy): domain Bacteria; phylum Bacillota; class Bacilli; order Paenibacillales; family Paenibacillaceae; genus Paenibacillus_AQ; species Paenibacillus_AQ lactis. The sequence continues at coordinate 212,187 of NZ_JAGGKI010000006.1, read as the reverse complement.
CATTTCTGAAATCATGAGGGAATTTAACATCTCTCGTTCGACCGCGATTCGCGATATCAGAGAAATTGAAGCGATGGGAATGCCGCTTGTCGCTGAGGTCGGGAGGGATGGGGGATATTTTGTCATGAACAACTCCGTCCTCCCTACGGTCCGCTTTACCGATAATGAGATTAGAGCCCTGTTTATCGCCTTTATGGCCACAAGAAATCAACAACTGCCATATTTAAAGAGCCGTCACTCTTTAGCCGAAAAATTGCTGGGTCTCATCTCGGAAAACCAGCAAGATGACCTGGTGCTTCTAAATCAAATATTGCTGTTCGAAGGAACTAACCCCAATAATCCGGACCTGCTTGACCTGACTGATCTCCCCCATCCGATGTTGGAACATCTCATTCAAATTCTTCTTGGGGACAGGTATTTAATGCTCTTCGTCAAAGAAGAGAAGGTAACCAAGTCATATCCGATTTATCTCTTGCATCTATATCGGGAAAAAAGCCAATGGCAAATTGATGGCTTGGACCTAGAGGCTGAAAAAAGGCGGATCATCCCTGTCGACAATCTCACTGATGTACAACCATACCCTGTGAAAAAAAGAATGAACAAGAAAAAGATATCCGAGCTCAGTAAGCTGGAGGAGGCAGCCAACCTTGTCCTTGATCTCGGTCCAAAGGCGATTGCCCAGTTCAAAAAATACCACCCTTTGAGGTTTTCGCTTGCTTATACGAATCCGTATCAAACCACAGCGACCTTAAAGACTTTTATCAATGTGCATCATTCAGAAGAAGTAACCGAAATAACCAATTGGCTGCTTTTCCTCGGGGATGATATCAAGGTAAAGGAAATGCCAAGAGAAATTGCAGAAGGCTTAAAAGGGAGATTAAGCGTATACGTACCATAAGAAGCACTCTATCGATTGAGAGATGAAGGGAACATCCGGCGTCCGGTCAGGAACGTTTATTCATCCTTGAAAACCGGCAAGGTAAAATAAAATTCGGCTCCGCTACCATCTGTACTCCTGACCCAAATCCGGCCGCCATGATCTTCCACGATTTGTTTGCAAATGGCCAGTCCCAGACCTGCGCCTCCGAACGCTCTGGAACGGGACTTCTCTCCACGGTAAAACCGTTCAAACAAATACGGCACATCCGCTTCAGCGATGCCTTTCCCATTGTCTTTGACCGCAATAAGCAGACAATCTCCTTCATCTTTCATAGAAACGGTAATTTCCGTTAAATCTCCGGCATATCTTTTGGCGTTTTCGATCAAATTTTCAAACACTTGGGCAATACGATCGGCGTCCGCCCTTACAAGTCTGGAAGGGAATGGCCGTTCGACGGATAATCCAACCGGAGCATCCTGAAACTCGATCTCGTAAGGGGCTATGATTGCTTCAAGCAAGACTTGGCTGTCGATGACCCGGGCGTCCATGATTAGGTGCCCCGCCTCCAATTGAGCGAATTGAAACAGGTCTTCAATCATGCGATCCAGCTGCTCTGTTTTGTTTTTGATCACGGCCAGGTATTTGCTCACCTTTTGTTCATCGCGTGCTATGCCATCCTGCAAACCTTCGACATAGCCGCGAATCGAGGTTATCGGCGTTCGCAAATCATGGGAAATGTTGGCAATCAGTTCATTGCGCGAACGTTCGTAAGAAGTTTGCTGATCCAGGGATTCCTTCAACCTTGCACGCATTAATTCGAATACATCGCTGAAGCGTCCTACCTCGTCATGGTAGCGGTTGCGGATTTGAAAATCCAAGTTGCCGTTTATAATTTGCTCCGCTGCATTGTTCAGTTCCTTTAGGGGCAGAAGGACACGTCTTGTAATCACATAAGCCAATATATAGGCGCATAGAAGATACGCCACCACTAGCGTGCCGATCACGAAAATGAATATCCCCATAGTTCCGCCGCTTGGGCCCTGCTCTTTCACGCGAACCCCGGATATCGTCATCAAGATTACAGGAACAAATATAATCCCGGTTAGTGAAGCGATCAGTTTAAAGCGGATTCCGGTCTTCATCGCAAACCACCATCAAGCTTATAGCCTACGCCCCATACCGTTTTGATCAAGGTCGGGTTGGCGGGATCCCGCTCAATTTTCTCCCGGATTTTCTTAATATGGACGGTTACCGTATTCAAGTCTCCGCGTTCTTCGAAACCCCAGACATTTTGAAAGATTTGTTCGCGAGTTAACACCTGATTCGGATGAAGGGCCATAAAGCGGAGTACTTCAAACTCCTTCGCCGAGCATTGAACAGGTTGATTTCGAACGCTCACTTCGTAGGCTTTGAGATCGAGTTCCAGATCTTTATGTCGGATGATATCCGATGGCGGCATTGGTGACGACAGCTGATTCACTCTGCGGAGCTGCGCCCTGACCCTTGCAATCACCTCGCCTGGACTGAAAGGCTTGACTACATAATCGTCCGCGCCGATTCCTAATCCGAGAATTTTATCGACATCGCTCTTCTTGGCGCTAAGCATGATAATGGGTATGGACGATTCGGAGCGAATCGTTCGGCATACTTCAATCCCGTTTAAATGGGGCAGCATGATATCCAAAATCATCAATTGCGGCCGGGTTTCCCTGAACAATCGAACGGCCTCTAGCCCGTCGCTAGCGACGATGACTTCGAAGTGCTCTTCTACAAGGTAATCCTTTAACAAATCCGCAATTTCTTTCTCATCTTCCACGATCATAATCCGGTCGAGCTGCACGGGTTCACCTCATTCATATCCATATATATCCTTCTCCTGTATCATAACACTCGCTTCGTAGTAGATACCAATATAAGTGAAAGTGAACATGGCCTTCCTTGAAAAAATCGCCTAGTAGCACTTATCGGAAAACCTTGAGCAGGAAGGGCCCCCTCCTATTGGATTAGATCTTTTTTCTTGATGATCAACGCACTGGCGGCATAGAACAATACGATGTATGCTGCGATAATCGCGGTGTTCTGAAGCACGGCTTCCCAAGTAGCCTTATGGACGATTTCATGAAAATAGTACATGTGGTTCACAACGGAATAGGGTTTGATCATCTCGAACGCATTCAAGGATTGTGCGGCAGTCAAAATTCCGATGGAGAGCCCAATCGTAGTACTAATGTTCGTGGCCATGACAGCCAATAAAACGACAATCATTCCGCAAGCCATGTACGGCAGCAGCATTGAGAACGTCAGCCGAATCGTTAACCATACCCCTTCCTCTCCTGTGTACTCCTCTCCAGCATAGAATGTATACTCGCCCCAACCGAAGGCAAGCGTTCCAATCGCGTACTCTGCTGCGAGGGATAAAACAACCAGGACTAAGATGAATACGAATAATGAGGCGATTTTGGCATTGAGCCATTCGATCCGTCCGACGGGTCGCAGCAGCGTCAGCTTGAACGTGCCTGCTTTTATATCGCCAGTAATCAAGTCTGCCACGTAAACGGGAATGAAGATGGTCATGAATTGGGCCAAGCTGTTTATGAGCGCTAAAGGAAGGGATTGCCCGTTCGGCGTAACAATGACCGACTTCCATTCCCCGCCAGACTGATAAAAATAGACGGTCATGCAAGCATGGATGATCAGAATGGCTATAAATATATACATTTTCTTTAATCTGAAGGTTTTGTAAAGCTCGTTTTGGATCAATCGAATCACGACCTACCATCTCCTTCCGTTATGTCCAAAAAGTATTGCTCGAGCGTTCTGGGTCCTCCAGATGAGAGCAGCTGCTGGACATCGCCTTCCGCCACCAGCTTACCGTGTCGGATAATGCCGATCTTGCTGCACATTTGTTCGACTTCATGCAGCAGATGGCTAGAAATGAGGAAAGTAATGCCTTGCTCCGCAGCAAGCTGCGCGATCATTTCTCTAATTCCCTTCATTCCTTGCGGGTCAAGTCCGTTCGTAGGTTCGTCAAGAATGATCAGCTTCGGCTCGTTTAGAAGCGAGCTCGCAATACCAAGACGCTGCCTCATCCCGAGCGAATAGGAACCAACCTTGTCTTTTGCCCGATCGGACAGTCCAACGATCTCAAGGACTTCTAGCACGCGTCTTCTTGTCACGCCCGTCAGGAGGTTCGCTGTCAGCATGAGATTGTCATAGGCGGAAAGATAGGTATAGAAGGCTGGCTGCTCTACAATAGCGCCGACAAGTGCTATTGCATCTTTAAAATGTGACTTCAATTGATATCCTCCAATCCTCACTTCGCCTGCATCGGGATGGATAAGTCCCGTTAGCATTCGGATCGTTGTTGTTTTACCGGATCCGTTGGTGCCAAGGAAACCGTAAATATCGCCTTCCTTAATCCGAAGATTAAGACCATTGACAGCGGTCCTGGAACCGAAGGTTTTCGTCAATCCCTTTGCATCAAGTAGGATCTTGTTTTCCATAAGCGTTCTCCCCTCATGTCTTAGCGACCTTGTTTTCCTAATCGTAAAGGCTGAACATGAAAAGTTGATTTTTGAGAAATAAAAGATTGGTAGGAAAAATATTAACATTCGATTAAGCATAGTCATGTGATCCGGCGCTTATTGAAGGGGCGCATCATGTTCCTTCTTAGGAGACTCTCTCAAGCTAGAAAAGAACACACTAATGACTCCGATGCTTAAGAAGGAATCAGCTGCTATTTGGCCGCCTGATCGGCAATTAATACAAAAGCGGCTATTATGTAGTAAAGGACCATTTTGTCAACTCCTCTCTATATTTTCTAAATCCTTCTCATTAGAATAAATGCATGATCTTAAGAGCTGGCCAGAAAGAAATTAACAGTTCATATCGAAATGATTAACATTCGATAAACTCGCAAAAAAACACCCCCCAAATTATGATTGGGGGGTGTGCTCCAAAATTTCACTAAAATCATATATCTTCCGTCTTCATATTTTATTTTGAGTTCGCTACAATATCGACTTATATCTTACGTTCCTCATATTCAAAGGGTTCTTCACACGAATAGATCTCATGGAACAATCCTTCATACGGGATATCGTCTTCCATGCATTTTATAAAATACGAAAGCCGCTCATCACAGTCCGGTTCCTCGCCGGTGTTTTTCATCACTTCGAATGCATCCACAATATTTTCCATGACACACGCCTGTATAAATAATCGGAGCTGATCCAGCATCGAATCTTCCAGCTTGGTCTCGGATCTGTATCCCTCAAGGACCGTTTTAAAGTAATCATCCATAAAGGCTTTACGTTTACCGGCGTCTGGTTCGAACTGGATCCAGCCTACTCCGTTTCCCCAGACACTTGCCAAGTCATACATGTACCAGCCGAAGCATGAATTATCGAAATCGTATACCGTGATTTGCCCGGTATCAAAATCGATCGAATAATTCCCATCGTTGTAATCAAAATGGATCATACCGTAAGTCTCATGGCCTCTGTCCAATCCTTCTAAAGCATGAAGGAGCTCAACCAGCTTCTTCTTCAGCAGAAATAGGGAGTCAGGAATCAGTTTATCGATATATTCGGCATTGAATTTGTCGGAAAAATGATGCCTGCGGTGGACAGGTGTGTACTCTTTTGATAATTGGTGCAGCTTCCCTAAGACTTTACCGCAGTTGTAATAGTATTCGGATATAGGAGCTCCTTCCCGGTAACGATAATGATTTTCCGCAAGCATTTTTCCTCTAGCCTTTTCAAACAGGCAGATAAAAAAGGGATGCTGATTATGGGTAATCTCCTCAAGCAGATTCCCATTCCGGGAGCTGATTACATTGGAGACGCTGCCTCCGTGCTCAAATAAATAGCGGATATATTCAACCTCGGCCAGAAAATCATCCCGGCTTCTGTCAGGTAAGAAAGCGATTCGCAGTATTTTTGCGTCGGCTCCTTCTTTCTCAAAGGCATAAACGACATTCCGCCCTCCTTCATGGGGTGGAATCAGCTGGATTTCATAGCCCTCCAACCCGTACAATTCCAATACGGATGGAAGTAAGTGTGCATCCATGATTTGCAAAACCTCGTTATAATTCATAGCATCTCTCCTTTTTAACTGATAATCTATTTAGTATTTAACTGCAGTGTGTGTATTCATATTTCCTTGTTACATGAAGTTTGAATATCAAATTCGGATTATTACTCATCATGCATAGCACTATTCATCTGCTCAGCTACTTACAGGGTAAACGCTAAATACGGAAGATCACAAGGGGGAAAATGGTTTTAGTTATTCTTCGAAGGCGATCAGCAAGTAAGCTCATAATCAAATAATCGTCTTCTAAAACAAGCAGAAACCGCGATATTCGCGGTTTCTTATGTGAGTTATGCTCTTACCCTCGTAAATGGATCCTCGCTTAAGCATCGTTAAATGTTTGCTCCGCTACTGCGGCAAATCTCTCTACCAGATCGCTGATCTTGAATGTCTCCTTCCCGATCATATACGTCTTTACTGTATCATGGAATGGCGCGTACCAATGGGCAGGCACCCCCTCCTTGCCGACGATCGCACCGACAATGCTGCCCGCGGTCGCGGCCGTGCAATCATTGTCCAGCCCCATCGCCACTGTCTCCGATATGACCTTGGACACGTCCGTCCCTCCGATCATTAATCCGAATACGGTCAAGCAAGCATTGTTGTTCGTATGAACGCTGTGCATACCTTTAAAACGATTGTTCACAGCCTCCCTGGCTTCTGCATAATTCCGGATATCCTTTCCGATGGAGAGCGCCCATTCAATATCCTTATATAGGTTGCACCCTCTAGGAATTTCAGTTAACCCGATGCGCAGAGCATCTACCGGATGATCAACCTCGAAGGCGGCAGCTTGCGCGGCGCTGAAAAACATTTCGCCATAGATGCCGTTCCTTCGATGGCTCAAGTAGGCGTCGCGGTACGCATACTCCGCGGCTTTCGAGGGGATTCCGGGAGCGATATAGGCCCACGGGTCGGATCGAATGTCTCCGCCGATCCATTGACAGTACGGATTGTTCACATCCGCCGCTTCCATCGCCGTCCTGCCTGCCTTCAAGTTAAGAAGGGCGACTTCCTCAGCTGTGCAGGCATACGGCAAATATTTCAACCAGCTCTTCCCCACATCCTCCGTGGTAAAATGTGTCCCATGCTCCTCGGCAATGAGCAGTCCCAGGATCGTGTACGTAACGTCATCGTCAACCGGAACGCAATTCAGACCTTCAAGGGTATATTCATAGAAAGTGCTCTTCCCATATCGCAGATGGTTTGGAGTCTTCGCTTTGGACCAATAGTTCTGCGGCGGGAAATGATCGCCAATATACTCGGCCCAGCTCTTCATTTCATCGACTCCCCATAGTTCCACCGGAGCTCCGAGCGTACATCCGGCGAATCGAGCCAGCATAGCACCTTCCAGCTTATTTTTATAAACAGTCTTATCGAACGATTTCCACATTCTTCGGGGTCCGTCAGACCGTAACGCTTGAATCCCCTTCAGATCATTCGGCTCTTGCGAAGCAAGCGCCTCGTCGACAGGCAGATCTTGCATTTTTTGAAGAGAAGCCTTCATCGCCCGTTCCACTTCCAACAAGACGTCGGAAACGTCAGTTGCACCGTATTCATGAGCCAAACGCCCGTATTCAATGATTCTCGTGGCCAGCTCGTTCAATTTCGGTTCCGCCGGATACGCCATATCAAATCTCCTTCCGCTTTTGCTTTCCTAGTGTATTCGTTTTCAAATCCAGATTATAATAAAACAGATGACAATTCTGCTGAAAAGGAACCAAAAACTATGCAGAAACGACCAACCTCATATGAAGTAATTTCTCAGCCGTATCTACTTCCACCAAGGTTTCCTGTAGATTGGATCGAGAATTTTATCCAGAGAGATGCTGATATCACCTATTTGCACTATCATAATTGCTTGGAGATCGGATATTGCTGCGAAGGCTCGGGCGTGTTTATCGTAGAAGAAAAAATACTGCCCTATTCAAAAGGCGATGTGTGTATTATTTTTCCGGGCCAGCTCCATCTTGCCCAAAGCGTAAAAGGTCAGGTAAGCCGCTGGCATTTTTGCTTCTTGGATCCAAAAACGCTTCTCGGCACTGTATGTCCTCAAGCATGGAATGAGTCAGCTCCACCTGGATACTCACGGTTTACGAATATCGTCAATCCCAGCGACGCTCCCGAGATTTCGTTAATGGCGGAATTCCTTATGAAAGAATTGGGCCAGCAGATGACGGGGTATGAATCCGCCGTTAGAAGCTCTGTTTGGAGCCTGATAACCCTCATTGACAGAATCATCAACCCTTTGTCTGACCAAGCGTTTGAAGCTGAAGCGATTGATCGGGCTTCCATGAACAAAATTTCTAAATCACTGGAGTACATCTCACAGCATTATATGGAGCCGATAGGAATCGATGCGTTGGCGGCAGCTTGCAATCTCAGCGTCACCCATTTCCGCCGTACGTTCCGCTCCTGTATGGGAATGGCTCCGCTCGATTACCTGATTCATGTTCGAATGCAGATGGCTTCCGCATTGCTGTGCCATACTGACAACAGCATTCTGAATATTTCGGAACAGGTAGGCTGCGCTACCCTATCCAGCTTTAACCGGCATTTCAAGCAAAGGATGGGGGTCTCTCCATCCAAGTGGCGAGCGATGAAACGTCAATGACCTTCGCACGATCAGAAACAATCGAACCTCTATACAGAACCCTGCCCACAATCAGCAATCTTTATCTTCGATGCGATGCTGGACTTTAGTCGAGGTCCGCTACCTCCTGCGGACGGTTTCGAATCATGGATATATTCGTTATAATTTTGCCAAGTATGTTGGAGGAGCGATGGAGCATGAGCTACGAACATAAAGTACAGAGGGAAATTGCCGACTGGGAACACAAAATGTTCAGACCGCCGGGATGGCTGGAAAAAACATCGAAAACAATCGGCAATCGAATTAATCATTGGATTCCCCCGAAGGTGCACAATATCATAACGACCACCATTCGATCGATCGTGCGCACGGCATTGTTCGGCGCGGAATATACGCCGAGTCGGCAGGTGGAGCGTACTTTGGAACTCGAGGCTGCGGATCAAGAAGCGCAGGAATTATTTGCCCTGTACCAAAAAATTGCGGTTGCCGAAGGGGCTGGAACGGGAGCTGGCGGCATTATGCTTAGCATGGTGGACTTTCCCGCTTTAATTGCGATCAAGATGAAATTTCTGTTCGAGCTGGCTCATGTTTACGGCTATGACACCAAGCATTTCTCTGAGCGGGTATTCATTCTCAAGGTGTTCCAAATGACGTTCTCGGGACCGGGGAACCGTGCGCGGCTGCTCGAATCCGTCAAGCATTGGCATATCGAAAAGGAACAATGGATGTCCGACACCGAGTACGCCCGCAATATGGACTGGGAGACATTTCAGATCGAGTATCGGGACGCCATGGACTTCCGGAAAATGCTGCAGATGGTGCCTGGGATCGGCGCTGTCGCAGGCGCCTGGGCAAATTACACCATTCTTGAGGAGCTGCGTGAATCCGCCATGAATGCTTACCGCCTTCGTAGATTGCACGATGATTTCGTAATTGTGGGTTAAATCCCCTTTCATTTGCCAGATGTCATGACAATAGAGGCAGCTAATCTGTATGATTAGCTGCCTTAAAAATTGCCTGCTATTGTAACGCTCAAACTCCATCCGAAATTGTGAACCCCATCCCGAAATTCCAAGACTCCTATATTTTGGTAAACGGAATTATAATCATTTTTGTAACCGCATTCACAGCAATCAACAGCCGAATACCTCGGTAAAACAAAGGAGTGATGCCGTTTCAAGCCCAATTGCAAAGTTGACTTTATCCCCAAATTAAAGGAGGAACTTTTAATGATTCGAAAGGGATTGTCTTATTTGCTGATTCTGTCGTTGCTGCTGACGTGCAGTACCTTCTTCGGTACGAAGGCGGAAGCCGCAGACTACACGCAGGGCGTCGAACGATCCGGAAGCACAGCTACCATATGGTTCAAATCGTCCGTCAACACGAGTTGGGTGGATGTTCATTACAAAGTGAATGACGGCGTGCAGCAAAATTTGAGAATGGCGTACAACGCTGGCAAATCCCGATACGAACAAGCGATCACAGGCATAGCCGCTGGCAACGTCATTGCGTATTGGTTTACTTATAATAACGGAACCCCAGCCTACGACACCAATATCTTTACGTACACCGCTGGTTCCACGCCAGATCCCCCTTCATCCGGTTCCATATATGACATTCTCCCATCCTCGATTCCCATGCCGCCAAACGGTGCCGTCTCCGTAAAGATCATGAACGGGACCCATGGCGCTTACACCGACCAGCAAATATACTGGGGCGTCCTCGGCATCAATCCCGTGAACGGTCGTTGGAGCTACCTGGACCTGAGTGGCAATCTGATCCCCATCTCGAGCGCCTTGAATGATGCGCCAGGCCACTTAACCAAGAACGGCATCCATTACGCCAACATTTACCACAAGGTCAGCGATGCTTCCTGGATCACCTTGCCTCAGATTACTTCAGGCCGAATGTTTCTTAGCGTCGGTTCCCCAATGTACTTGAAAACCTTCGATCACGGATTTGCCGGTCCCGATCTGAACAATCCAACGGATCCAAACCGCGATATCATTTTCGATTTCGTTGAATTCACGGTTGACCAGGCAGGCTATCACGGCAATACGACACGCGTGGATGGGTTCGGTTTTCCGATCCAGCATCGGCTAGTCAACAAATCAGGTTCTTTTGACCAAACCGTAGGTGAGCTTGAATCCGAGACTCGAAGCGGAATTTTCGCCAAATTCCAGGCCGAGGTTCCTGCCGAATTCAAATCGCTGGCAACCGTTCAAGCTCCATATCGCATTGTAGCGCCAATTCACGGCTCTTTCGCCCAGGGAGGCGCGAATGCCAACTATTTCGCCGGGTACGCACCGTACAGTACGCAGGATATTTTCCGGTGCGACGGCGCTTTGACGGATGCTGCAACGTGCGCAGCCATCAATCGCCATGTATATACGACGAGCGACTGGAATAACGTGTCAAATTACTTTCAAGCCGCTCCGGCTAATTATTACGCAAAATTCTGGCACGACCACAGCATTAACCGCTTGGCCTATGGATTTGCATATGATGATGTCAACGGCCAAGCTGCTTATCTCGAAGTGGGCGATCCGAAGGGCCTGATTATTCGTGTAGGATGGTAAATGATCAATCAAATCTGTTAGATCTAAAGCAAAAACGATGACATAGGTCATCGTTTTTGTTGTTATACCATTAAAACGTTGCCTAAGCCGTACAGACAAGCCGCACCCATCTTGGCGCCCTTTTGCTAGTTATAGCTCAGCTTCAGTGCTATAATCTCGTTTGAAGCGTTCCATGCTTGTTTTGGTCATAATGTAATCCCTCTGTTCTTCGTCCCCCATATAAAAGGAATGGGAACCTGTTTGAACAAACCCCATTTTCTTATAAAAAGCAATAGCATTTTCATTTCGTTCCCAAACGCCTAACCAAACCTTCCGTTTATGGCGTTCCGCCGCGACTTCCATGGCTTTATTGAGCAGAAGCTTGCCAAGCCCATGTTTTTGATAGCGGCTCTTGATATAAATCCTCTCGATTTCAAGCGAGTCATTGCCCATCAATTCCGTTTGCGCTTCTTCGGTGTTTACCTTTAGATACCCGGCGATTTCCCCATTATAAGAAATAAAATAGAACTCCGAATAGCTATTGCTTATCTCTTGTTCTAATTGGTTTAAGTTAAATGCTTTGTCTAAATATGCCTTCATATTTTCAGGTGAATTCTGATCCTTAAATGTTTCATTAAATGTTTCAACACTAACATCTTGAAGTATTTCCAGGTCTTCTAAGGTGCATTTTCTTATATGGATCGTCAATCGATCTCTCCTCCCTTTGATAAATCAATACAATCTCTTGTTGCCCTTTTTAACAAACTCCCAGTCTTTCTCTACATTTTTTCTGACCCTCTGCAAGAGATTGAACAGAGTTTCTGCTTCGTTTTCGGATAACCCATCTAATGCAACCCCATTGGAGTAATCATGTTCTCTCTTTATAAAAGGATACACATGTTTCCCTTTCTCCGTTGGAAAGAGCCGTTTGATTTTTCTATTATGATGATCTTCCTTCTTTTCAATGAAGCCGTGAAGCTCAAGCTTCTTGATGGCACGGGCTGCAGTTGTGCGGTCTACTTTTATCATCTCAGCGAGCTTCTCTTGAATGATTCCTGGGTTTTCACATACCCTCACAAGGTACAAATACTGTCCTTTGGTCAGGTCATATTCTTTAAATTCCATATTGCTAATCGAATCCAATGCTCTTGCAATCATTCCAATCTCTCGAAGAATTTCCATCCAATTGACTCCCTCGTTCTCAATATGTTGCAATTGCAACAAAAGTATTTATTTAGTTTAATCGAATAATGCTGCATTTGCAACAATTAACGACAAAATAATGACCACTTCGATGAGATGCTCTGATTCATCGAAATGGTCATTAGATTGATAGAAGCTGATTTGTGACATCGTAATAGAGGCGAATTATAATCAATGTAGGCGCTTTGTTCTTAACCGCTTATCCTTCCAGGCTGTTTGCCTGCTTTAAAGACCGAATACGAACGGCAGTGGTCTTGAAGCCGGGCATTTTGCAGAACGGGTCCAGCTCCGGCCGGGTAGCATGATTGACGTTCTGTACCCCGCCCCAATGCATAGGGACAAACAGGGTATCTTGCCGAATAGAGTCTCCAACTCTGCAGCGGACCGTAAATGAGCCATGCTCCGACACAACTTCGACCCACTCGCCGTCACGGACCCGATAACGCTGTGCGGTAGTCGGGTGAATCTCTGCGAAATTCTCCAGCTCGCGTGCAAGCAAAGAGGTGCTTCTCCGGGTCTGCACCCCGGTCAGATAATGGGACAATACGCGTCCATTGGTCAGGATTAGCGGGTATTCCTCGGACACTCCTCCCCAGCGCTCTCCTTCTGTTATGTTGAAAACTGCCTTCCCGTCCGGGTGGGCAAACGATTGCTGGAACAGTAAGCCGACCCCAGCCTCTTCGGTAGAGGGGCAAGGCCAGTACACCCCTTCCTCCCTGCGCAATCGGTCATACGTGATGCCGTAATAATCAGCAACTCCGCCTTTGCTCGCCAGCCTCAGCTCGTTAAATATCTCTTCAGGCCCGTTGAAGCGAAAGTACAGTCCTTTTCCCAGTTGGTCTGCTATGGAGCAGAGGATCATCCAGTCATGGCGCGCCTCACCGGGAGGCTCACGGCCGGCTTCCCGCAGAAGGACCCGCCCCTCCAGATTGGTCAGTGTCCCTTCATTCTCCAAATAGGAGGTCACCGGCAGCACGATGTCAGCCAATTGGGCCGTTTCGGACATGAACATATCGGCAACCACCAGCAGATCAAGACTCTTCAAGCCTTCCACCACATGCCCGGCGTTCGGATTCGAAACCACGGGATTGGATCCCATCACGAAGAGAGACTTGATCTCGCCCTGATGAACAAGCTCCATCATCTCATAGGCCGAGACGCCTTTTCCAGGTAAGCTTGAAGCTTCAACACCCCATACGGAGGCAACGTACTTACGGTCCTCCTCATTCTCGATCGATCTGTAGCCAGGCAGCTGATCTGCCTTTTGCCCATGCTCTCTTCCGCCCTGTCCATTCCCCTGCCCGGTGACGGCTCCATATCCGCAGCCTTCCCTGCCGATTTTGCCTGTGGCTAAGACCAGGTTCAGAAAATGCCGAACCGCAAGATGGCCATCCGTCTGCTGCTCTACCCCTCGGGCGGTCAAAATCATTCCTGTGCCTGCCATGCCATAGGATCTGGCTGCCTCCCGGATCTGCTCCAGCTCCAGTCCGCATAGATCGGCAGCCCGATTCAAATCGAACCCGTTCATATAGGCTCTCAGCCCATCATAACCATTTGTCCTGGCTCGGATAAATGCCTCATCCACGAAGCCCTCATCCATGATGATCTTCAGCATGGCATCAGCCAGCAACGCATCCGTACCCGGTCTGATCGGCAGGTGAATATCCGCAATGGCGGCTGTTGCCGTTTTCCTCGGGTCGATGACCACGATCTTCGCTCCGTTCTCTTTCGCCTGGTTAAAATAAGGCAGCAGCGTTGGCTGGCACTCCGCGATATTGGTACCGGCGAGGACAATGCAGCGCGCCAGAGGAATGTCGGCCAGCCTGAACGTCAGCCCCCTGTCAATCCCAAAGGTTTTACTCCCAGCAGAGGCCGCAGCCGACATGCAGAAACGACCGTTATAATCGATATATTTCGTGCCGAGCGCCACTCTGGCAAATTTGCCGAGCAAATAGGCCGTTTCGTTGGTCAGCGATCCACCGCCGTATACGGCATTCGCATCAGGACCGTACTGGTCTGTAATCGTCATTAGCCGATGGCTTATCACGTGAATCGCCTCGTCCCAGGAACAAGAAACGAGCTCGCCGTTGACACGGATCAGTGGTTCCAGCAACCGCTGCGAGTGGACAGCATGCTGATGCGCATTCATGCCTTTGACGCAGACCCTGCCCTCGGAGGCAGCGTTTGGCACGCCTTCAATCTGGTAGGCAGTCCGTCGCTGACCCGGAACGCCTTCCTCCACTTCAGTAACCGTCATCTTACACTGTACACTGCAAAAAGGACATTGAGTCTCTACCTTGGCAGGAGCTCTCTCTATATCCAAATCCGTATAAACCATCTTAGACCACCTCTCCCTCGATTTCTCCTCCGTCTAACCGGCATAAGCTTTCAACGAACGTCGCGACAGCTTTTCTGCAAGCTCACGCTGCATATCATCGTCAAGCATAATCTCCCGGATCGCAAGGACATCCGTACGTTCCACCCACGCCCACAGCGGTTCATCGTAGAAGCTGTTCTGCCGATACCACTGCAGGCAAGCGGATACGAGACGAACGATGTCTTCCTCTTGCTCTGCAACACCGATCAGCTGTCCTTCACGGACAGGATGCTCCGCATGTCCGCCGAGATACACCTCCCAACCTGCGGGGGAAGCTGAGATCCCGATCCCCTGGACCAGAATTCCAATGGGCGACCCTGTCCCATATGACACGCCGGCACTTACCGGATAAGGAAGCGTTACATCTTGCCAGCTGATGCGGAGCCTTTCCCCAATGCGCTGGATGCCAGCCGCGACCGATTCGGAAGCTTCCCCATCGTCAATACGTATCCGCACGCCCTGATAATACGATTGATCTGCATAAAAAACATGGCTTTGTGCCTTCCTAGCCGCTATCCTCTCTTCATCGTTAACAACGCCCGCCATTTCCAGATAGAATCGTATGACCGGGAGGCATATAGTACATCCGCCCGCCTTCTTCCAGCCCAGTTGCGACATGATGTCCGGGATGGTACGGCAGCCTTGATTCACCGCGTCAGTAATGGTTTGCTTCATTGAAGAATGACCATGAACCGTACAATCACATATAGGAGCTTCCGCCGGCATTCCGACTGCTTTCTGTTTCTGCGGCTTATCCTTCGTTTTACTGTTTTTCATATATAGGACAATTCCAACCACCATAGGCCGGCATCCGCCGCAAGAAGCGGATGCTTTGGTATGCGCCTTTACTTCTTCGGCACTTGTTAAATCGTGGTCGGTTATGGCATGAATGATCGCCGCTTTGCTGACACGGTTGCAAGCGCACACCGTTTCATGGTCCGGCAGCGCTTCAGCCGCCGCTTCCGCCGGGCTGGCAGCACGCTCACGCGGGAGTAGCTCTGCTACGGCCGCGCCCCGTTCCACAAATCCCAGCAATGCAGCTCCTTCCGCCGTATCCCCGAACAGAATTGCCCCGGCAATCTTGCCGTTGTGCATGGTTACTTTTTTGTATGTGCCGCAAACGGCATCATAGTTCTGAACAGCGGTTTCTACGCCTTCACCCGAGATTACGCCGGCGGAAAAAACATCTACACCCGATATTTTAAGCTGGGAGGACGGGATCGACCCGTTATAGGGCTCAGTCTCGTGTCCGCAGATGACGCGGGCAAGCACTCTCCCCTGCTCATATAAGGGGGCCACCAGGCCGTAACTTACTCCCCGGTGTTCCGCGCATTCCCCCACGGCAAAAATGTTCGGATCGCTTGTTCTCATGAAGTCATCTACGACAATCGCCCTCCGCGTTAGAATGCCGCTTCTTTGGGCCAGCTCTATGTTCGGCCTGATCCCCACAGCGAGGACGACCACATCCGCATCAAGCCGCGTTCCGTCCATAAACCGAAGCCCCTGCGCCCTTGTTCGGCCGGTAATTCGCGTGGTGTTTTTCGCCAAATAAAATTGCATCCCTTGGCTCTCGAGTTCTCGCTGAAGCATATCCGCAGCGACGCGATCCAGCTGTCGATTCATGATATAGGGTGCGTTATGAACCACTTGGGTCTCCATACCAAGATGAAGCAGCCCGCGAGCTGCTTCCAAGCCTAACAGCCCTCCGCCAATGACAGCCGCTTTTCTATAGGATTTGGACATTTCGGACATTCTCTCGCAATCGTCGATCGTTCGAAAGGATATAACCCCTTCCTTATCCGTCCCTGGGATAGGCGGTATGAATGGAGATGAGCCGGTTGCCAGGATTAATGCATCATACGTTGCGCGTAGGCCGGAGGCTGTCTCGACGAAACGTCGTTTGGCATCGATATGACGAACGGGCTGACCGGCCAACAAGCGGATCCCATGCCGCTCATACCAGGACCAGTCGTTCAGAATAATATCCTGCAGCGCATGTTCACCTTGCAGGACTTTGGATAAGAGGATCCGATTATAGTTTGGAAAGGCCTCGGCTCCGAAGATCGTAATATCAAAGTGCTCCGGAGCAAGCTTTAGGATTTCTTCAACACACTTTATCCCCGCCATGCCATTCCCGACGACTATAAGTTTCTTTCGCTGCATGTTATTCCTCCATTCAAGTCATGTCATCTTCATGTGAGAATAATACAAAAATGCCCTCCCCCTGCACGCAGGGAAAGGGCGTCATTGCCTCAAAACTGGCACAGCATTGTGCCGATCTTCGATTATTATGTTAAATACAGATTAGTTCATGTCGATTATAATGTCAATATATATTACATTTTGAGAGTAGTAAATTTATAAATTTAAATTTTTTTAAACTTTTGTGTTATGTATATTGACACCATTTCCCCCTCCTGTCTATAATGTGAACATCAAATCAGCTGAATAGTTAGACGAAAGACACAATGACGTGTTTTTCGTCATGGGCAATGTGGCCGCGAATCGTTCTGGGAAAGAGCGACTTGCGGCCTTTTTTGCCTGCGGCTGGGGATTTTGCGATTTGGCTTCATGAAGCAAAGAGAACAGAGAAGAACACATTTGGATGAGGAGTGAAAGTCATGGAGAGGAAAGGTTTTTGGCAAAGCGGGCATAAGCCCTCCCTGTTCGGCGCTTTTCTGTATTTCGATATCAGCTTTATGATTTGGGGCATGCTCGGGCCGCTTGCGGTTATCATTGCCGCGGATTATCCGATGGATCCGGTTCAGAAGGCAAATTTGGTTGCGCTGCCCGTTCTGGGCGGCTCGATCCTCAGACTTGTATTAGGCTTCCTGGCTGACCGTCTCGGCCCCAAACTCACCGCTCAGATTGGAATGATTGTCACCCTGATCCCTCTGTTGCTCGGCTGGTTATGGGTAGATTCACTCGATCAATTGTACGTCGTTGCCGTTCTGCTCGGGGTCGCGGGAGCATCGTTTGCCGCAGCGCTCCCTCTCGCTGGTCAGTGGTATCCCAAGGAACATCAAGGCCTGGCGATGGGGATTGCGGGGGCCGGGAACAGCGGTACCGTCCTTGCAACGCTGTTCGCCAATCGTCTAGCCCAGCATTTCGGAAGCTGGGAGATTGTGTTCGGTCTTGCCATCATACCTATTGTGCTGGTATTCATTTACTTCTCGCTGTTTGCCCGCAACAGTCCGAATCGCCCTGCCCCCAAACGGCTGTCCGAATATGGTCATGTCCTTAAACAACGCGATGCTTGGGTATTCTGCGCCCTGTACTGCGTGACCTTTGGCGGCTTTGTCGGGCTCGCCAACTATTTGACGATCTTCTTTAACACTCAGTACGGTCTCTCTGCGGTTCAGGCTGCAGACATTACAACGATCTGCGTCATCGCAGGGAGCTTCTTCCGCCCAGTTGGGGGCTTTCTCGCCGATCGAATCGGCGGCTCCCGCATGCTGATGATTCTCTATGCCGGTGCCGCGATCATGCTGATCGGTGTTTCCTTCCTGCCTCCTCTTTGGGTCGTTGTCACCCTTCTGTTTATCGGCATGATGTGTCTGGGAGCGGGTAACGGTTCCGTATTTCAGCTCGTCCCTCAACGGTTTGCCGGCGAGATCGGCCTGGTTACCGGGATCGTCGGCGCTGCCGGTGGACTTGGAGGCTATGCGCTGCCGCTGATTCTAGGGCGATTGTACCAAGCGACAGGCTCATACGCCACAGGCTTCATCATTTTAAGCTTTATCGCGGCGGCTTCGTTGACGCTTACGATCGTAATGCAGCTGAAATGGCGCCGCAGCTGGCTCCGCAGTGTGCCATCCGGCCCGCAAACCGGATCGGCTAAGGTTTAATCTCGGAATTAGCCATACGTACAGCACATTGAGCAGAACAACTACGTGGAATTGTGTTGTTTTGCTCATTTTTTTATATGGCGGAACGTAGTCATGTTTAGTCCTCCTAAAGACTACCTTCAATTTATTGCTGATTATTAAGAGAACAATCGGACGTATTCAAAGTACAAGCCCAAAATATCAAGGCGATCATGCTAACTAGAACCCCCAGCATGCACACGCCGAACCACCCTGCCCAAGAATAAATCCAGGTTGACGCGATTGCACCCGTTGCACTTCCAAAGGAATAAAAGACCATGTACCCGGCAGTTAACCTGCTCCTTGCTTCCGGACGAACACTTAAAATCATGCTTTGATTGGTAACGTGAATCGCTTACACTGCGAAATCCAACATAAGGATCCCTATGATGAAAAGCCACATGGAATGCAGTAGTAACCCGATTGGGAGCCATGCGAACAATAACAGCAACAACGCGATTCCTGTTGTCCGTTGTACTAATCCCCGATCTGCCAGTCGCCCGGCGCTGCTCGCGGCCAACGCCCCCGCTGCACCTGCGAGTCCAAACAATCCAATTACGCTGTGGCTGAACGAAAGTGGAGGGGAGCTCATCGGCAAAACCATTGAGGACCATAGAATACTAAAGTCCGAAAAAATGAAGAAGGCAAGGAGGCCGCGAATTCTCAATAGGGGGATTTGTACGAATAAATCTTTTATGGAGCGGAGTACTTCCCTGTACGAGTTCTTACTTGGCGGACGTCTTGTATCGGGTGTAACGGTTAGGAACACAAAAGCCAATGAGATCATGATCACTGCCGAGACGATATATACGGAACGCCATCCGTTCATATCCGCTAAGGTGCCCGAGAAGGTACGGGCCAGTAGTATCCCTATTACAATTCCACTAGTAACAACTCCAATCGTGCGGCCACGTCTGTATTGCGGTGCTCGATCAGAGGCAAGAGCAACAAGCACTTGTGCAACTACAGCCTGGAATCCAACCGTCCCCAAGCCGAGGAATAGAAACCAAGGTTTTGAAGCTAATGCGACGATACTTAATGCGATCGATAATAACACGATCATCCCCGTTACAAGCCGACGCGGATTAAACATATCCCCTAACGGCACCAAGAACAATAACCCAAACGCATAACAAATCTGGGTCACGGTTACTACCGTACCGATGATAGATCTATTCATACCAAACTCAGTAGCCATCATATCGAGCAAAGGTTGGGAGAAATAAACCGTTGCTACTGCCGATCCGCAGATGACCGCATAAAGAAAAACCGCCGCGCTCGATAGTTGAGCTTGTGATTCCGTGTAATTCGGACGAAGCTTAGGGGAACTTGACATTAAATCAGCCTCCTTAAATGTACCGTTCGGTATGTTATTTTGAGACCAATTAACTCACAGAAATGGATGAATGTCAACACTTGCTTGATTTAATCAATATTATTCGATAAAATATTATGTACTAAAAGGTATTTAATCAGGAGGGGTTATGGCTAGAATTCGTGAATTTGATGAACAACAGGCTTTAACGGAGGCAATGCATGTGTTTTGGGAAAAGGGATACGAGGCGACTTCACTTACTGACTTAACTTCTCGAATGAAGATTCAGAAACCTAGTTTATATGCTGCATTTGGAGACAAATTATCTTTGTTTGAATCAGCCCTTCGAAAGTATAACGAAATACATGCTAAATCCATTCGCTTGAAGCTTAACGAAAGTACGAGTGTCAAGACTGCCTTCAGGCGCTTGTTTCTGGAAGGGGCGTTCCCTGACGGAACCCTTGAGCAGAATGGCTGCTTCTGCATTAATACGATGGTGGAGCTCGCTCCGCACGATGCGAAGTTTGAAATTTTGACGCGAGAGCATCAACAATATTTAGCGGCGATGTTTGAAGACGCCCTTAAACGAGGGATACGCTCCGGAGAGATCGACGAATCGATCAACGATCGGGCGATAGCCCAGTCCCTTGTGGTAGCTTTCATCGGAATAACGGTATTAAAGAAATCCAATCCTAATCGGGAATGGATCGATAGCTGCATCGACTCAGCGTTATCATTACTCACAGCACCCCCACGTAAAGAACGTGACAGTCTGATTAAATGAAAGGAACCAAGTGTCGATCCGTGTTCCTTGCAGCTTCGGCTTGTCCCCCGACAACCATATTTGTTATGTTATTAGTAGTTCTGCGCTTGATGTTGATTAGGAGTGCATACAAAAATGCCGTACAAGCCACGGCATTTTTGTAGGTTATAGGTTGGGGGAGTTATGAATGCGAAGTAGACAGGAAGCCATTGATTACTGTTTGAGTTTGAGCCATGCGTATGAGGATCAACCATTTCGTGATAAAAATTGGACAGTGATTCGGCATCAAGATAACAATAAAGTTTTTGCTTGGATTTTTGAAAAAGACCATCTTATTTGGATCAATGTAAAATGCGAACCCGGCATGCTCGAGTTCTTACGCCAGGCATACACTGCAGTAGTTCCGGCCTTTCACCTTAATAAAAACCATTGGAATTCTATTATTCTTGACGGCACCGTACCAGAAGAAGAAATTCATGACATGATCAAACAGAGCTATCATTTAACTAAAACATCTTCCCGAGGTTAACCCGGTTCACTTTTCGCTTCCATCCAAATGATAGATGAGCTGCACGACTCCTGAGGAGAACGTTCTTGTATTCACCAGCTTTAAATTCAACCTTTGCTTGATATCCACGAACAACGGTTTTCCTTCTCCCAAAACGACAGGGTGAACCGATAATCTGAATACATCAACCAGCCCTAACTGGATAAAGGTTGTAATGAGGCTTGCTCCTCCATATAACCAGATGTCATTACCCGGCTTATTCTTTATTGCATGTACTTCTTCAAGAATATGATCGTTGATGTAGATTGCTTTATGATCGTTTCCTGATTGTGTCCGGGAAAACACATATTTTTCTTTACTGTGAACGATTGACCAAAGCTCATGATCAGCGTCCGATTGATCCGGATCCGGCGTGAATTGGCCCCACAAATCATAACTTTTTCTTCCATACAATATCGTATCGATTTGATTCAAGAAATCCAAAAACCCCATCTCCGGGTCCATAATGCACCAATCTACTTCCCCATTCTTTCCTTCAATATAACCATCTAAAGTTACGGCTAAATCTAAAATGATTTTACGTTTCATGCTTTGTTTCTCCTTTCGGGATTTACCACTTATTCTAGCCCTTAATGATGTCATCTAATGTCATATAACGTATCCATCGAAAATAAAAAAAGCCGCCGATAAGCGACTTTGCATGAAAAAAGTTTCCTCCGGCGCAAGGCGTGGCTATCCCCAAGTCTGCCACACTTGAGTTTCGAGTAAATGTTTGGCTCTGGCGATCACAGATTCGGGAATCTGACTCACCTCTCCCATTTCATAAAGCACAGACATATGCCACCATGCCCCATCCCATTTCTGGCGGGTGTGTTCACCGTGGGCTGTCACCCATTGCGAAGTGGATTCAAGGAATCGTATAGATTCTTCAATTGCCAAACGAACCGTTTGATTGGTTGCCATCCTGCTATCTCCTTTTGGTATACCGCCGTAAACCTTAACCTTGCGTGGATCTCTTCACTGGGTGGGTGGAGCGGCAATCCGTATATCGAACCCGGGTAACTATCAATTCCTAATTGATATCTCTTATAACGCGGCAAAGCTGCCGAGTCGACCATGGATCCGGCAGCTTTGATTTTTTAATCAGTCAACCACTGAGGAGAACTCACCAGAAGCCTCCATCGGAATGAATAATCTGTCCCGTAATCCATTCAGATTCTTCGCTTGCTAGAAAAACGATTAATTTGGCAGCATCTTTAGGTTCACCGATCCGCCCCATAGGGAATCTCGGTAGCAAGTATTCTTTCAATTCATCGTTCATCCATCCAGTGTCTGTTGGTCCAGGGTCTACTGCATTAACGGTGATATGAAGCGGCGCTAATTCGAGAGCAACGGATTTCGTAAAAGTGGAAATCGCCCCCTTGGTCGAAACATAAGCCAAATTTCCAGGTTGAGGTGATTTGTCCTGACCCGATACCAGGTTAATAATTCGGCCACCGTGTGTGCCTTCAATTCGACGAGCGAACTCAACCGTCAAAAGACACGTTCCTCGAATGTTCACGTTATAATGAGCATCGAGGATATCCGCATTGAGTGATCGAAAATCAACATCAACGGAATGGGTTGCGTTATTTACAAGAATGGACGGCAATCCCAGCTTCTCCTGAACTTCATTAAGCAGTATTTCCGGTGCTTCTATCTGCGATAAATCCAACTCCATGGATTCGCACCTTACGCCCAAGCTGCGGATTTCCTCCATTAGATGTTCTGCCCAGTCCAAATCCTCATTAACAAAATAGTCCATGCCTTGATCATAGGCTGACCAATGAGTGAAAAAGATGTCAGCGCCTTCTCTTGCTAATTCCAGGCATATTGCAGTACCTATGCCCATCTCCCGACTGGCGCCCGTAACAATGGCAATCTTATTCATTAATCGTTTCATACCCCGCATCTCCTCACGGAAACGCCGATTGACGTGCTAATGGAGACGTAGGCTCACCCATTAAAAAAGCGAATACCTAAAAAGGAATTCGCCCGGTGTATTTATAGCACATGAACCCAGCGATCCAATAATGGTTAAACAAAAAATGGGAAATTGACCCTTTAATGAAAAAGGGTTCAACATATCCTTTCCATTCCTTCACCATTACAGGATATCTGCCATTTTTAGTCCATGCTCCTTTCGTACATCTCCATGCTCATACGGTACCATAATTATGAATGATAGTAAATTCGTTATTAATAAAAACGGGACGGATTTTCAGATGTCAGATTGATCTTCCGGTCGGTGAGAAGGGGCCTTGAAATTTTACTTCAACAAAAAAAAGAGCGGGAGGCTCCTCCCGCTCGAACACATAAATCCATCATATGCATATGATACCAGCTCGACCCTTACTCCGTTTCTTACGAAGCCTCCCGGCTTCTGAGCAGGTAGTTGTACATCAGCTGCGCTGCCATGGCCCGATTGGTAACAGACTTCGGTGACAGCTTGCCTCCAATGGTGCCTTGAAGCATTCCGGCATCCAGCATGTAGTCCATCGCTTCCTTCGCATAACTGGATACGTCCTTCGCATCGGTATAGCTTTCGATCTTCTTTCCTCCGCCCGGCAGCTCGCTGCCAACCGATTCCATCATCGCATGGAGCATGACGACCATATCCTGACGCGTGATCGAGTCCCCTGGTCTGAACCGGTTATCTCCCGTTCCATGGACAAATCCCAGCTTCTTCGCTGTAGATAGATACGGCGTATAGTAGCGGCTGCCCGCATCGGCAAAATTACCGTCTTCATCCGTATTCTCCGGATTTATGCCGAAGGCGTTCATCGCCATGACCAGGAAATCGGCCCGGCTGATCTCCTTCTGCGGCAGATACCGTCCTCCTCCCGCCCCCTTAATAATGTCACGGGCAGAAAGGTAATGGACGGCGTCTGCATACCAGCTTCCCGGTTCCACATCCCGATAGGATACCGGCTTATATGCAATCGCATATGTGCCAAGCTTGCCTGTCTCGAACGTCAGAGCACGAAGCTCTTCATCGTAAAATGCGTTCAGGACAGAGGTTATCGCTCCCATCGCATCGACTTCCCACGCGACCAGCTGATCCGTTCGTTCGTCGGTCTTGGCTGCATAGTGGAGCGAGACGGATACTGGGGTAGTACTTCCCGGCCATTCCACCGTCTTGCCATCGATTTGCAGCAGCAACTCAACGACCGGTCTATTAGCGATCCCGGCAAGCTGGTCCGTGGACAACAGGCTTCGATCACCCGCCCGTACCACGATACCCGTGAACTGCCCTGCATCCGGCAGACGGTTCAGCATATCGGAAGCCAGCTTCACGGTTGCCTGCGGCGTAACGATCTCGATCCGTTCCCGCGCGTGATTGCGGTTCAAGTAAGCTGACGGAACCTGGATGACGATTTCGCCGTTGAACGAGCGGGCGCTTTCGTCCAGCTGGATCGTCACGGTCTTGATTCCACGCGCGTTCGCAGAGACGCTCTCGAAGGCACTGCTGAGCTCCGATTCGCTGACGGCTGCTTGAGCCCTCTGGCCGTTTATGGCGATTTGCGCCGTAATCGTTCCCGGTCTGGAAGGCCCAGTGGCCGGTGGTTTTCCACCTGGCTTGCTTTGGCCTGGTTGATTACTGCCGTCGTTATTGCCGTTGTTTCCGTTGTTTCCGTTGTTTCCGTTATTACCGTTATTACCGCCCCCATTGTTGCCGTCGCCGTCATTTCCGCCTCCAGGCGGAGACGTTTTCTTCGAGGTCGTAAAACGATAGATTGGGCTCAGCTGCTTGGCGCCGAATTCATCGGTAATATCCATATACCAGTAATACGTCTTGCCGGCTTCAAGCCCCTTCCATGCGGCTGAGGCAATTTCTCCGGATTTCACGTCTTTTTTCTCGCCAATCAGCTTATTTTTGTACACGTTGACTGCAAAATAATCGGTTGCCACCCGTTTTTGAATGTCCCTGAACGCAAACGGCTCGGTAAAATCCTCGATGGCGTCGTCAAAGAAATTGTAATCGTCCAAGTAAGGCGAGTACGTATCCACGTCCAGCGTACCTGAGACCGGATCGAATTGAAGCAGGCGCAGATAGCCGTTTCCGCCATTCGACCCACCCTGATAATCTGCCAGCATTTCGATCACCTGTCTCGTCGATCCGTCCGGATGCGTCACAGTCTTCACGACCCTATTCGCGGCATGATAATGCCCGCTTAGTACGAGCTGCACGTTTTTGTTCGGTGCAATGACCTGGTCAAACACGCGCTGTGCCATATTTGACAAGGTGCCGTTGCTCTCCAGATAGGCGTGCATGCCCACGATCGCTATGCGGTCCGCATGCTTCTTCAGCGCCTCGTTGGCCCAAGCAATGGTTTCCGGTGTGTCTTCAAGTCCGAAGCCGATGTACAGGAAAATAAAGTCATGGCCTCCAAACGATACGAGGTCGTAATGGTTGCGGTTGTTATCCATTTCGCCGCCATACCACGGATTGTTCTTGTATCGGTCGGCCCCGACATACTTTCCGTAGTAGGAGTAATCCACGCCGTCAATGATGACATCGTGATTACCCGCGAGGACGCCATACGGTACGCCCGCTTCGTCCAGCTTCTTCAGATTGCGGTCGGCTACCGCCCACTGCTTCTCGTCGTCAGCCACGTTCACGATGTCACCTGTATGAATGACATAACTGAACAAGCCCTTTTTATATTCTTCCGCGATCCAATCGCCCAGTTTATCGAAAATATCCGGGTACGATTCCGCGTAATACTGCGTGTCCGTAAACCATAAAATGTTGAACGGCGCGTTCGCGCTCTTCACTTCATCCTGCACCATGGCCTGGATTTTGCCATTTCGCACATAACGCTTAGGATCCACTTCCGCCGTCAGGGCGATGTCGGATTCGGCATCGTCGCCGGTGGCCGACTTCAGCGCTGTCCACTTGCCAGTCTCATAATCCCATGCATACAGCGTCACGATGCGTCCCGGAAGCGTGCGTCCCTCCCAGTGCAGCTCTACCTTATCCTGTTCGGTCCATGCTTCGTCCAGCTGGACTTCGAATCGATGATAAGGGAATCCGGAATCGGTATCCGTGGTGAGGTAATCTCCGTCAGGGTAAGCCATTTTGTCGGCCTCTTCCTTGCCGATCCCCTTCTCGCCGTCTGGCTCCAGAACAAGCGGCGGCTCCCGGTCTGCAACGTTGATATGACCCTCGATTCCGTCAGCGCGGGCAAAATCGTATTTATCCCCCTCCAAAAAGCGCACATCCATCGAGTCTCCGCTTGGATCGCTGAGCCGAGCTCTCAGGCTCGGATTCAAACCAACGTTCTCCGCGAAATCGGCTGGGGAAACTTCGCCCGGAAGAAGAGGCTTCTCCTCTTCAATCATGAAGGTGCGTGTGATCTCCGCCGAATTGCCGGCCCCGTCGAGTACGGTCACTTTCAGAATATGCTCGCCCGGCGCAAGCAACGTGGAAGACGTCTCGTAAGGAAGCGTGATCGTCTCACCATCAAGCTCCGCCGTAACTTCGGCAACTCCGCTTAACTGGTCCGAAGCGACCACATCCAGCTTGAACGCCCCTTTGAGCTGCATTGCTTCGGTCAACAACTGTCCTTCCCCATACGATATTCCTTCAATCTCCGGAGCGGTATTATCCACAGTCACGTCGATGGACTGGAAGACTTGTCCGTTCATCGACATGCTTAGAGGATAAATCCCGTCCTTTATCGTAGCGGTGTCAAGCTCGGCATATCTTGCCGTAAATTTGTCCTGCGGAATCGGGAAGCGGAAGTCGCTGATCATCGGCTTGTTCGGATTGCTGCCGTAATCCGCATCACCGAATCCGTAGTAGGTATCCTCCCGGTAATCCACGGTTGTTTGCCCCAGATTGCCCAGGTAGTTCAGCACCTTATCCGGTTTAACGACCGAACCGTCCGGAAGCACGAGATGAAGATTCATCACTTCGAAATCGTCATGGTTGTTCTTGCCGAATACCTTGTCGTGATCTTTGACTTGATAAGGAGCGTTCTCATTTCCTGTATGCACGGAAACGGTCGAACTGGTTACGAAAAGATCCGGTGTCATATCGAACATCGACCATGCGCCGTCGATATATTTGGGCAAGATTCGTGCGAAAAAGACCGTCTCTCCGCTTGCGTTCAGCGCGCTTGCCGACGCTTGGTAGATCTGATCGATGCCACGGGTCTGCATGCCGAGCTGTACCTTGCCTGGCAGCGCCTTGCGAAGAGGCATCGGATTTCCGTCGAAGTGAACCTCGATATCGTCCTCGGCACGGGAGCCGTATGCGTAGAATGATGCATTCCCGCTAAGCATGCTTCCGTTTGCAATGGATAACCCCGTCTTCGGCAGCTCCGTCCCCGTGCTTTCATCATTAACGGTCAGAAGGCCGCCTCTGGAGTTATATGGAACCCGTGTACGATTGCCGCTGCTGTCGACCGCGTCGATGATATAACGATAGACGCCGGTTTCATTCAGTGTGATCGAGCCTTGGTAGACGTAACGTCCGTTTTCCTGGGACGCAAGCTGCAGCGCATGCTTGTCCGTAAAAGTCGTCGGCTCCTCGGAGGCTGCTCCGATCAATACCTCTGCTGAAGCAAGAGGCTCGTCGCTGGTCACGGTCACAGCATATGCCTGCCCCTTGCCCAAATTATAGGCGGTCTGTTCATGCTGAAGCGTAGGTGCAATCATGTCCACGCCTGTTATAGGCGGCACCTGACCCGGATCAATGCTGCCAGGATTGGCATACATCCGGTTATCCAGTCTTTTCATAGTCGTTCCTGCATCCGGGTAGGCATATCGAACGACTGCGTTACGAACGTCGTTCACCAGCCTGTCCGGGCTGTCGGGCGTGCTCGGGTCGTACCAGGCCTGCACGATGTACGAATTTGCCTGACCCGGTGCTGAAATGGCCAGCCCGCGATGCAGCGAATTCGGAAGATTGAAATCGGAAGCTTTTGAATTATCGTAGAAAATAATGTCGCTATCGTTCAGCGTGCTGTTAAAGTGCAGATTGAAGTCGGCCGTCGTTGTATATCCCTTGCCGTTGGCGATGGCTTCCTTCGCGAACCAGATGACGGCTGAGCTGTAAGGCTCGATTGCGGTATGATCCGGAATCGTCCAGCTCTTCGGTGCCGTCTGATTCGGGTACAGATACCAGAGCGTGTAATCCTTGAGGTCCAATTCCTGATCCGAATGATTGTAGATTTCAACATATTCGTACTGGTTGCCGCTTCCCCATCGGTAATCCCCGGCCGGGTTCGGCAGAATCTCGGTAATGAGGATGCGCGGAACGTCTCCGCCTGCGACGGCACCGGTTAACGCCGTTTCATAATCCCCGGATCTCGAACGTTGAAGCCCATCCGCTGCCTCTATGTAATAATACAGCTTATCGCCGATCAACTGATCGGCCGGAACGACCGCATCGAATTGATCCCCTCCGCGATCCATCATATCGATCATGCTGTATGGGTTATTGACAGCCGTTTTGTAATAAAGCTTAACGTCTAACGCATCGCCGTCTTCGTCATAGACGCTTGCACTTACGGTCAGAGGCTGCGTCGGGTCGGCCGAGGCGACCGGCGTGTGACTGATGTCCGGCATGCGATTGTCAGGCGGCAACAACTGATCCGGATCGATGATACCGGCGGAAGGCGCTGCTTCCCGTGCGTAAGGAATCATTCCTGAACCGCCGGAAGGCGGCTGAAGGTGCACGCTCTTGCCGTCGCCGACATCCTCGGCGGTATAGTAGAAGCTGCTGATTACGGCGGCGTCATCGCCTTTACGGGTTATGTATAAACCGCGGTCCGTGTTGTTGAGGCCATCCTGTCCCCGAAGCTTGAATACCGGTACATGGTCGGGAACCGAATGATACTGCCGGAAATCGGATTCCGTCAGGGCGGCGGCAGCCCCGGTTATGGACGAGCTGGTTCGTTCCACCCATAGCACGGCTGGGCTGTCCGCCGGGATGACCACTCCATCCGGATTGCCGTAAACCGTGTCCGTTACCGTCAGCGTCTTCACGCCCGTATTGTAGTCGTAACGAATGTTGAACTCATCGTTGAACGAGAGCGGTGCCCCCGAATGATTGTAAAGCTCAACATATTCGAACAGATCGGCCCCGCCTGCGCCCTCGATCGTTTGCTGATTCGACCGGTCATCGGGATAAATTTCCGAGATGAACACGGGCATCGCTCCCGAAGGGGCTGCATAAGCGGGGGTGTTTGCAAGCGCAAACTCAAAAAAGCTGCTGCCGATCAGTATGCCGGATAATAATCCGGCGATCCATTTTCGCTTCATGTGCTCCTCCTTCATGCTTTTTATCTCTAAAAGCCTAAAGCATGAAGGTTAAGTGAATATCAAACGAAATCGAGTATTTCGTAAACGTAAGACAAGTCGTTCGTCTGTGTGTTGGAACGTCTGAATGTTCTTATGCCGGCAGGGCACACTACAGAAGGAGGTGCATATGATGAGGAAGTTATTGATACTGCTCTTGGTATTTCCTTTGGTT
This sequence comes from Paenibacillus lactis, assembly GCF_017873605.1. GTDB lineage: Bacteria > Bacillota > Bacilli > Paenibacillales > Paenibacillaceae > Paenibacillus_AQ > Paenibacillus_AQ lactis. The sequence continues at coordinate 182,506 of NZ_JAGGKI010000006.1, read as the reverse complement.
TTTGGATGTTCCACGGCCGAAGTTTTCGGCGAACCCAATGTAAATCATAGCCAAGAGGAACAGGATGATACGATACATTCCTATAGACGCGGCGGATTTCGCTCGCCCAGACGAAGCTATAATCCGGGAATCGGTACCCCTGGGCGTACGACGCGGAGACCGGACCAAAACGTTCGCAATCCGGGCCAACCGAGAACAACGCCAACGCCGCGAACGGGGTTCGGCGGTTTTTTCGGCGGTTTATTCGGGGGATTGGCACTAGGGACAATATTGGGATCATTGGTCAATCCGTTTGCCGGTTTTTCGCTTGGGTTTCCTTTGCTGTCACTACTTAGCATTGGGCTATGGATCATCATTATTTATGCGATCATTAGATTGTTTCGTAGGCGGAAGCAATATTAATCGGAACCCACTGTATGATTTAACAGTGGGTTTTACATTTCAATGGGACCACTCGTTTCGGTGGGAGCTTTCGCGCTCGTATGCGCACCCGCATTGAAGTATGGTTAATCCGGTTCTGCGGAACACGCGCTTAACGCCGAGCAGAATCTTCATCTGTTCCGGCGACCGAATCGAAAACACCGTCCTCCGGAACGTTCGTGAGCTTTAGCTGCCGCTTGATCTGATTATTCATACTCTCATACCAGGACTCAAAGGAGTCATCCAGCTGCTCCTCTCGATTACGATCCTCATTCACATCCGAATCGACTTCGATGTCATTACCCAATACCCCGTAGTCATCTTTGGGATGACTCATCATTCTCCTTCAGCTCCTTCTTCTACGGATTGAAATATTCTCTCCTGTACAACCCAATGTTATGCTACGGCTTTTACCAAGAATGATTAAGGTATGTGTCTATGACCTGCTGTTCGGTCCATAACGAACGCTGCAATTTCAAAAATCGATAGTTGTGAAAAGTATCACTCTACCAGAACATTACGTCTAAATAAATAGAGTCCGCTCATCAAACATCAGCCTGCAGATTAGATGGAATAATCAGAAATCACTCTTTGTTAACTAGGTCCTTCACCCCGGTTCAATCACAGACCATTTTCCTAAAAATTTGATTGCAAGATGTGAACCTCGGCATATATGATAAGATCACGAATCTCATACCGATTCCATTATTCGGCATTGATTTTATCATTTCAAGAGGGGGATTTTATCTGAAACGTAAACTCATCGTCAAAGTAATGACCACGGCTGCGCTGCTGAGCGCATGCACGTATCCCGTCCACGGGGCTTCCATTTCGCTGAACGATATTAATCAATCCTATGCCAAGGATGCGATTCTGGGATTAGTGGAACAAGGTATTATCAATGGAAAGGGCAACGGCAAGTTCGATCCGACCGGCAAAATCGAGCGCCAGGACTTTGCCATCATCCTGGCGAAGGCATTAAAGCTTGATATTCACTCCAACCCTGAGAAACCGACATTCAAAGACGTTCCGGAGGATCACTACGCTTACGCATTCGTTGAGGCTGCCGTCAAAGCCGGCTTGATTAAAGGCGTAGGCAACGAGATGCTTGGCGTGGGACAGAACCTATCCCGGCAAGATATGGCGGTGTTTTTGGTAAGAGCCTTAAGCGTCGTTGGTATTGGAAAGGATGAAATTGGAGACATTGATAGTAGATTGAAATTCTCCGATGCGGCAAGCATTGCCGACTATGCCAAGTATCACGTTGCAGCGGCCGTGGAGCTTGGGCTCATGAAAGGCATTAACGACAAGATGTTTAATCCAACAGGTCAGGCGGACAGGCAATCGGTCGCATTAGCAGCCAACCGATTCCTGAAAGTGAAAGAAGAGCTCGAGACTCCATCTGAAACGCCAGTTCCAACGCCTAAGCCTGGTGAGGAAACGCCTACTCCTGCCGAGAAGCCGACACAGAATCCAACGCCACCCACCGGGGGCAGCGGCGGTGGATCAACCGCGCCAAGCGACCCGAATCCGGGCGGCAACCCAAGCACGCCGGACACTACGGCTCCAATGGTAAGACTATTGTCTGCCGAATCCGTCGTCGTAGGGGATAACGTAGCGGTTACTAGCAGCGAAACCGGTATCGTTTACTTCGTTCCATATTCATTGAACGCCTCCACGAAAGCCCAGCTTGAATCCTTTGTCGCCGACAAGCTTGCCAACAAAACCATCGTGGCCGCTGCTCAAACCGAAACACAGATTGCAACCTTAAATCTGTCACCGGGCGATTACAAAGTGTATGCGGTCGATGCTGCCGGCAATGTGTCTGCGCCTTCCAATAAGATTATCCTTTCCGCACCACTGATGAAGCAGCCAACTCTGCATTTTTTCGATGGTCGCTCACTCGCGATCGCTTACGAAGAGACACTTAACCCCCTCTTCGTACCAAATGTCAATGAAATATCCGTATACACCAAGGATGGAGAGCTGCGATTGCCGCAGGAAATTAAACGGGTTGAGATTACGGGGCAATATATTCTCGTTACTTTTGCCGAGCCGCAGCCTATGGCCAGACCGTTGGAAGTCGTGTATGCTCCGTTATCAGCCTCCACCGCCGTCCGCAGCGCCGATGGAAAGCTCTCACCAGCCTTCGGGCCGACCGCGGTTCAGTATTTGCCGGACAACGTAAGGAGTCTTCTTGAGCAGCTGATTTCATCAGCCGAGACGCTCCGTGATAACTCAACCCCGGGGAATACGGCTGGTACTTACCCGCCGTTCGCGTTCGATCAATTGAATCAGGCGATCCTAAATGCTTACTCCGCTGCGGACAACCCAAATTCAACCGTGGAAAGTTTGACCAGCGCATATAACCACCTGTACCAACAAATCGAAGCGTTTAAGAGAAGTCGTTTAAAGCCCCTCAAAATCTCCCTGACTGAGGAAAATGCATCGTTCGTGTTAAACAGCAACAGGTTGAGCGTGAACGGCATGTCAGCACGAATTAAAGATTCCTCACTAGAGGAAGACCGATACGATATAAGGAATATTGGAAACCTAATTAAGGTAACGAGAGACGATGCTTTCACAGAACTGGAAATCCATTTTAATCCTGTCGCTTACGGGTTCGAGATTCAGTCAGAAGGCGAAACGATTGGACATATCGAGATCGAGACTTCGGATCCATCGCTCATCCAGTTGACTGGCGGTGACCAGGGTATCCAGGTAGCGCCAGTTCCGAATGTGAATCAAGACCGCCCGGTCTCCCTCATCTTTAAGGTATTCGAGAAGGATGCCGAAGCGGGTAAGATCGAATTGCCTATCCGATTTGATTCCGAGCCCCCGACAGTTACGGGGGTAACCTACGACAGCGCTCAAGGACTCTTCTTATTCCAATCCGCTGAACCGGTATATTCCTATCCTCAGACCATTCCACTGAGGGCTCAGGTCGATTACTCCAGTAACGGCGATTTCGGCCAAAATTCCATCGATATCTTCCCGTTAGTGGACAGAGAAGACTTCGAGGCAGGAATCACGCAGGATAAACGCGCCGTCATGATTCAGCTTACCCCCAAAGGGCTTTCCAAGCTGGCCGGTGAGCTTCCTGGCGGAAAGTTCAGAATCACGATATACGGCATGAGTGATTTCGCAATGAATTGGCAGCAGGAGCTTCATATTATTGACGCACCGAAAACGCAATGAGGAATAAGTCGACAACGTCAATAGAACCACCCGATTAACGGGTGGTTCTATTTGCGCAAGCCTGCTTGCTTTTTGTATTGAATAATAAAATGCCGCATGCAGCCTCTTGCTCCATAGCACGCATAAAGCGCTCCCTCATTTGGTCCAGACGAACTGTTCGCCGTAATCTCTTCCCCAATCGTACATCAATTTCAGGATAGGCATTAAGCTCTCCCCGTAAGGCGTAAGCGAATATTCGACTCGGGGCGGAACCTCGGGGTAAACGACACGTTGGACCAGCCGGTCCTCCTCCAATTCACGGAGCTGATTGGTCAGCATTTTCTCCGTGATGTGGGGTATCATACGGTTCAGCTCACCGAAGCGTTTAACGCCCTCCAAGCCAAGATGCCAAAGGATGATCAGCTTCCATTTGCCTCCGATGACCGCCAGGGTTAACTCCTTATGGCAGTTAATTTCTTTGAGATTTATTCGCTTCTTGACTTCATTTGCCATAATTATCACCCCTTCTTTCCTACTAGTATACAACGGTCACGGAGATCCCATCAAAGTGGAGTACATAGCGCAGGGACGTGTCCTACTCCAGATTGGCATGCAGGCTGAACATCTGGTCGGATTGGAGCTCGCTTACCTCCATCAATCTTAAGATGATGGAATCCAGCACAATCAACATTGTCTGCTCAAATAGAGAGGCCATCGGCTGGACGGTCACGAGCGCATCTTGGTGCTGTTCCTTGGTGCTTCCCGGCAGCTGAACGATCGTATCGGAAAGCTGCCCGATGCGAGATTCGGGTTGGATCGTTAGGGCGGCTACGTCAGAGCCGATATGCTTGGCCTTCTGGGCCATCGCAACTAGACTCTGCGTTTCTCCTGAACCTGAACCGATAACAAGCAAGTCGCCTGACCCGATCGCTGGTGTTACTGTGTCGCCCACAACGTGAACGTTATATCCCATCTGCATTAGCCGCATGGCAAAGGTTCGCATCACCAGGCCGGATCTGCCCCCACCCGCTACAAAGATGGCATCGGCATGCAGGATTCGTTCAATTAGTGCTTCAACCTGAACGGCTTCGACCTTCTGTACAGCTTCGGATAGCTCTTTGACGATTAGAACGGCCTGCCTAAAGATTGGCTTGCCCATCTGGTTAGGCATGTTTTACCAGTTGATTCATTTTAGCGGCCACGCTCTTCTTATCGGATTGACCCGTGATTCCACCGCCAACGATGACAAGATCCGGCTTCGCTTGAATGGCTTCAGGAAGAGTCTCCAGCTTGATTCCTCCCGCAACGGCGGTTTTGGCATGTTTAACGACACGCTTGATCGCAGCCAATTCCTCGAAGGAATTCTTGCCTTCCGCCTGGTGGTCATAACCCGAATGGACGCAAATATAATCCACGCCTAAGGCATCAAGCTCCTGTGCCCTGCCCTCAATGTCTTTTACATTAATCATATCGACCATGACTTGCTTGCCTTGCTTCCGGGCTTCGGCCACAGCGCCTTTGATCGTGGAATCGTCGGATACCCCCAGCACCGTTATAATATCCGCACCGGCTTCGGATGCTTTCATCACTTCATACCCGCCGGCATCCATAATTTTAAGGTCGGCAAGCACTCGCAAATGCGGGAAAGCCTCCTTGATCGCTTTCACGGCATGCAGCCCTTCGTTAATGACGACCGGCGTGCCGATTTCCACGATATCAATATGCTCGGCTACCTCGGCCACCACTTGTTTCGCTTCCGGAATGTTCACTAAATCCAATGCCAATTGAAGCTCCATATCGTTAATCTCTCCTTATGAACGTATTGGTTATTGCCTTCACGAGCATTGTAGAGTAAACACGATACAATCCGGAAGTACGTACTTATAAGTGAGATACTAACTTGCAAGTAAGTAATAAAGCGGGACAAGGGTTTCAGGGCTTCATTTATTCTGCCTTGTCTTAACCACTCTCGGTATCTTTTTCTCATAAACGGATAAGACATGGGAAACCAATTGTTCGCTTGGCAGCGTGTTATCTCTCAAAAGCGCATAAATAAGGTTCAAGAATGTCTTTGCATCGTTCTCGGATAAATTTCGGATTGATTCCATAATATGATCATGTGAATAATGCTCTTCCTTCGACTCCATCTTTCTCCTCCCTAACCCAATATGACTTTAGTGCGCCTGCAAAATATGTAAAATACGTTGTCTCCATGACTCTATTACGAGATGGTTACACCCAAATTTTCGACTTCACTATCACAGACTCCTGCCGTTAGCTTAATGAAAAGGCAGCCAGATCATCAGACCTGCTGCCTCCACGTATTCATTCAACGATAGTTTTCTTAGCGCAATCTTATTAATGCAGCAAGATTACGTCTCTTGCGCAGTAAGCACGTGCTCAGGCGCTTTTTGCTTCATGATCGGCACCATGACCAGTGCACCAAGAAGGAATAATAATCCTGCTCCGCCATAGATCGTGCTCAGCGGAAAGGCGTCCTTTAACGCGCCGGCGAAAGACATGGATATGACCATCATGCCGACGAACATTGGATTTAGAACGCCGTTGACGCGGCCGACAATGGAAGCATGTGACCATTTGAGGATCATGGTGCTAATCCCGATATGAATGCAAGGGAACACAAGGCCATTCACAAATTGTACGGCCAGCGTGACCGGTACGCTCGTCGAATACCCGACAATGGCTGTGCAGACCGCTCCTGAAAGCATGCCCACAGCAAGAAGAAGCTGAGGCGGAACCTTCTTGGCAAAAACAGCGACGACCCCGCCGCCGATCAGCATGGCTCCGCCATTCACCATCAGCAGGTATTGCAGAAACTCCTCGCTGCGTCCCAGACGCTCCGTTACGATAAACAGATTGAGCGCTTGGGCTACACCAACAGCGAGTCCAGCGAGAATAAATGCGAGTCCGAGCATGCGCAGGACTTGGCTTTGCCAAACATAACGGAAGCCTTCGGCGAAATCTTTACGAAATTGCCCTTTTACAGCGGCCGTTTGCGGCTTCATATTATCCTCAGGCAGGCGGACAAGAACGAGTGCGGACAGCAGAAATACGACGCCCATTACAGCGATCGATGTTTCCAGGCCAAACGTGCTGTATACGAAGGTGCCAAGCATAGGGCCAAGCACCATAAAGATGGCCATCAGCGATTGGAATAGAGCCATCCCTTGCTGCAGCTGTTCCTCAGGCACATGATACTTAAACAACCGCATGCTTGAAGGCTGCGAGAACTGCGAAAGAATCGCCGAGATGAATGCGACCAGGTAGACGGATTGCCATGAACCGAAATGTATGGTCAGAAGCACTACGAATACGGATACCGCGGATAATAAATCGCACCAGATCATCGTTCGTTTGGGCCGCCAACGGTCGGCAAATGTACCGCCAATGAACGAAAACACAAAAATAGGCGCGAATTCCGCCACGCTAATTAAAGAAATGGCGTATGGATCATTATTCGTTCGATCCGCAATATACAAAAGAATGGCAAAATTACGTACCCAGATCCCGATCTGCAGGAGCACGCTTGATAATAAAATCGTCTGCAGGAACCGATTGTGAAGCAGGCTTGGTGCATGGGTGCTTCTTTCTTGCTTCAACCTTTTCAACCTCCAATTTGTCTATAAAGATGTGCATCTTGCGTCGTGCTACGGCTCTCCTTTCCATTCTTTAATTATAAGAACCTCAACATGGTTGACCTCCTACTAAAGACTGATATTTCGGAGTGCGTGAAAAAATTTTTCCCTGTAGATGGTCAGGGCGATGCTTCAAATCAGCCCTGGAGGAGTTACCGGGAATCGCTGCAATAATGAGTATTTGTTACCCGCTGGCTGATAAAATTGCAGCCATAAACAAAAAATGAACCAGACCCTCGGTCGGTTCATTTTTCATATTATTGTAAAAGAGTTTGCTTTTACTGCTCATGGCATTATCTTTATGGGTTTTCATAGTTTTTTAACGGCATTCCTACATACTCCCGGAAGCAGCGGGTCCGCTCTCCCTCGAATTCGAAGACGATAGCAAGCTCATTGCTAAAATGCCGCCCATTTAACGAACCTTCCGAGCGAAACACCACCATCCCGTTGTCATCATCCTCCAGCACGATGAGGGGAGTCAGCTGCATCTGAAATACGGAGCGCTCGAACCGGACTAATTCCTCGAACCGCCCTTTGCCCTCCTGCTTGTGATTCCATCCCTCTAACGGAAGTGGAACGAAGAAATGAAAATCCTCCGTAACCTGTTTAAGAAAATCGGCTGTATCCCCTGTTTCCAAAGCATGCCTAAAAGCATCAAACACTTCACTAGTGCGGGATTGGACAGAATCAAGAGATTTCTCCATGAACATATCCTCCTCATCAAGATTTATTAGCTGCTTACCTTTTATTCATCGCCTTTGTTTGATATAAAGAATAAGCAATAGGATACCTGCACTGCATGGCTTAACTCAACGCTAGAACCTTTAACTGGCTCGAGATCACGCCAAGGTGAAACGACTCGTGAATCAGAATGAAGTTTAACAACTCACCAGAGGTGTTGAATTGGAACGGTCCCATGGCAAACGGAGTTGAAAGTTTCTCGCCCAGCATTTCAGGTGTCAGCTCAGATAAGCGGGAAAGCTGAGCTGTTAACATCTCGACCATCGCTTCCTTTGACGGAGGATCGAACGTCCAATCCGAGGGCTTTGTTCCAGAGTTAAACAGCGTTTCATAAGAGTCCGGTATGACCGGCGGACTGTTAAAGATCAGGGCAGAATACTTATCCATCCAATACATCATATGGCCGACATTCCAACGAACCGTATTGTTGAAACCTGCGGGTTGAATATCGAAGAGTTCCTCCGGAATCGCCTGCACCTGCTGCACCAGCACTTGACGTGCAGTTGTGGCTGTGTTGATAATCATTTCAGACATGTTATTTTCCTCCTTTGTCATGAGAACCGCTTGATATGTCCCCATTGTATGACTCATGGAACTTACCATCAATGCAGTGGGCGTTACCGTAACGTTAAGTATCAGTTAACGATAACTCGTTGACACAAGAAGAAGTCGGAGCAACAATAGGCATTAAGCATGATACACATGCTATAGAAAGCAGGTGTGAAGGTGGAGTTAAAACAGCTTCAGTATTTCATGGCCATTTGTGAAGAGCTTCATTTCTCGAGAGCAGCCGAAAAAATGGGAGTCAGCGCACCCAATATCAGCCAGCAGATCAGGCGACTAGAAGAAGAATTAGGCGTTCTATTGTTCGACCGTGTGGGTAAAACAATTGTCCTTACAGATGCCGGTGCGATTCTTCGTGAGCATGGTGCCGCCGTGTTCAGACATTTGCAGCAAGCGGGCGATGCCATCGCAGATCTGAAGCAAATGCAAGGAGGCTCTCTATCCATCGGGGTATTGCCCGGTGACGCGGATCTGATGTTCAATGCCATGCTGCTCAACTTCCATCAGACCTATCCCACCATTTCGCTGTCCCTATTGGAAACCACAAAGGTAACGGAACAAGTGCTGGACCGAAGCATCGATGTGGGCGTAACCATTGGACCTGTTATCGATGAGCGGCTCACAACGATTCCTTTGTTCCATGAGGAGTTTTCATTGGCAGTAAGTATGCACGATCCCATTGCAACGGAAAGCTTTATCCCTTTGAGTAAGCTGCAAACCTTAAAAATGGTCATGTTCCCGCCAGATCATCAGTGCCGGAAGCTGATCGACCACTTTTGTATGGACAGCGGCTTTGCACTGCAGCCGCATATGGTGACGACAACATTATCTTCACTCCTTCAGATGGTACAGAGCGGAGTTGGCGCTTGTGTTCTGCCGAGACTTCTATTGGATAATCTTGACAATCCAGATATCAAGGTGGTGCACCTAAGGAACCCTACGCCTTCTCAGGACATTTGTCTGATCTACCGCAGCGACAGGTACGTCGGATACGCCATGCGCACGTTCATCAAGACTTTGAGAGCCTACATTGAGACAGCGATCCATCATGCGAAGTCTTCATAGTCAGGGTAATCCGTGAAAGAATCATCGGGATATGCAAGAACTTATGTCAGCACAACAAAAAAGTCGCGGGAATCCGCGACTTTGCGTTGGTGTGAGTTCTTGTCCACCCATCACTCGGACATACTTTGTTAACCCGTTCATTTTAAAAGAAATTCAATAAACATGTTAGCAGCATCACAACTAGAGGGCCGATCACGAAGAACCCTAGTAATAATGCAATGATCTTAAATGGCGCTGACATGCCATGGTTCATTTTTTAGCTCTCCTTCGTTAAACGCCTTATCATTTTCAGCCATAGGTTTATTTTACAATATGTGGGGCGTTAATGCTATAATTATACATTTGTAAACTAAGGTTACGTGTGATATAGGAAAGGCGCGCCCATCGAGGCAGCGCCTGATCATCCTTCCAATAACGCAAGCAACTGAAACGGTCTATCGATATGCGAGCTTTCGAACCAGCTATCAAGTCACCATTTCATACAAACTAGAGTCCATGCTCTCCACGAATGGCGACCAGTCCCCTGTTGTATAAAGCAAGAGCTGATGCATGGCCCGGGTACATGCCGTATACAAAAGCTTGCGATCGTTGTCCCGGCCGTAAGCATGCGGTGACGCCTCATATATCAGAACCGCATCGAACTCAACCCCCTTGGCGAGATACACGGGAATAACCATCGCACCTTTCTCAAAGGTTTCCGTTTCCTTCGTAATGAGCTGCAATGCTTCGCCTCCATGCTTCCGCAATGATTCGAAGGCTGAGCGGCTTTCGGCAGCCGTCTTCGTAATGACAGCAATAGATTCGAAGCCTTCGGCTTTAAGCGCTGCAATATCCTTTAATACACGTATGTCACGCATCTCTCCGTCTTCCACCTTCACAAGAAGCGGCTTCGGTCCGCTCCTTTCAAACGGGACGATTTCCGACGCGTCGGAGAGCAGCACCTTCGTAAATTCCACAATCTCCCGAGTTGAACGATAACTGCGCACTAGGCGGATCAAGCATGTTTCGGTTTCTCCATAGAGCCGGAACAGCGGTGACTCGGCATCCTGCAGATTCGTTGATTGCGTAAAAATCGCCTGCCCGAAATCACCAAGTACCGTCATGCGGGCACGCGGAAACAGTTTTTTGAGATACTCATATTGAAACGGTGAATAATCCTGCCCCTCATCAATGAAGACATGCCGAATCTCCGTGTTCGTGCGAACGCCTTCGATCAATTCTTTTAAATACAAATACGGAGTGGCATCCTCATAGAAAATTTCAAACTTCTCCAGCTTATCCTTGGTTTGCTTACAGATTTCAGACCATAGCACCGGGATATCGACCTCATTCGTCTTGTCCCGATAAGCAGCTTCATCGATAAATAGCTGGGTATACAGGCCGTGAACATCGATGAACGAAAATCTTTTGACATTTTTCCGGATCGGTTTGAAGCTTGCCTTTACGATCTTTTGGCGGAGTAAGTCCTCCTCCCGCTCGGCGAAGTCAAAGTCGCCTTCGTCTTCTCGGCGTTTGTTGCTTATTTTCTCGCGAACAACGGCGTAGTGCTCAGCAATGTCAAGCACTTCCCTTTCCTTATGCAGCTCACTGAATACTTCCGCATAGTGCTCGTTGTCGAGATAATGGAGCTCCTCCTCAACCCAGGAGGCCCCGAGCTCCTTGCGTTCCAGCAGTGAAAGCTCCTTCAGAATCCACTTCTGCAGGAGATCGACACGATTGGCCAAGCTCAAGGAAGTGTCGTATCCGTAAAATTGCGATCTCATTTGCTCGGCGGTGATCAGAACGCGATCCCGAAACCGAATGCCGTTGAACAGCATGCCCTCCCGCCCCAGCCACTGTGCATAATTCTGCAGGGCTTTCATGAAAGCCTCGGACGCCTTATACTTCATCCCCTGAAGGCGGGCCTCATCGTTTGGCGTTGATTGTGCGGTCAGCACATATTCGATCTGGCTGAAGGGATCCTCCACTTGGAAGGATGAACCGAGCCAATATTCGAGATATTCCTGGAAAGTCGTCTGCTGCATATTCTCCTCGCCAAGCTCGGGAAGGACGGAGGATACATAGCTGTTAAACATCTGGTTTGGTGAGAATAGAACGATCTGATCCGCCTTAAGCGAATCGCGGTTTTTGTACAGCAAGTACGCCACACGCTGTAAAGCCGCGGAGGTCTTCCCGCTTCCAGCTGCACCCTGCACAATAAGCAGCCGGCTGTGATCGTTCCGGATGATGGCATTTTGCTCCTTCTGGATGGTGGATACGATACTTTTCATTTGCGAGTCCGCGCCTTTGGCTAGCATCTGCTGAAGAAGCTCGTCGCCGATCGTCACGCTCGCGTCAAACATACGACGAAGCTGTCCATCCTGGATCTGGTATTGCCGTTTCAGCTCCATCGTACCCGTGATCCGCCCGACCGGAGTGTCGTAAGAGGCAGCGCCAGGGGAATGATCGTAGTAGAGACTTGCGATGGGGCTGCGCCAATCATATACCAGGAAGGTCAATCCATCTTCATCGACGAAGGAGGATACGCCGATATAAATCTGCTCGCTCCCGTTCAAGCCGTCCTCCAGAAAATCGACGCGTCCGAAATATGGAGAAGGCAGCATTCGATTGAAGCTCCTCCACTGCTGCAGCAGAAGCCGATGACGGCGCTCCCTCTCGGATAGTACCGCGGCCTGTTGTTTAATCGTATAAAAGGTTTCTTCAAATTCCTCGTCCGTACTCGTATTGACCGTAACCTCTTCCCAGAATCTCCTGCGAATCTCGGCTGCCTGATCGCTCAGACCGCTAACTTCCGGTTCCAACGCGTCGATCCTAGCCTTCAGCTTTTCCCTAACTTGATCCAGCCGTTCTTGTTCTAACCGCCATCCCTTAGCTTCCATCTCGCTTGAACACACTCCTTTTCATTCTGGTCTGAAAAAAGTGCATTGACAAATCAGAGGTCACTGATGTACAATTAAATTAGGAAAAGTAATTATAATATCAGATTAAACTTGATTTTCAATTGCGCTACTGATTATAACATAGCGCTTTTTCGCGTTCAATTATTATTTTGTCTTTTGCCCCCTTGGTGTTTTAGCCTAGCTTTTTTATTTTTCGTAAAATCGAACGTACTCGCTATAAACCGGGAATGAGCATACAGCGACTAAATTAATAAAAATAGGAGTGCGGCTAAGCGATTGCCGGCACTCCTATTTTCACGTTCCAGGGCAGGCCTCTTAAGTCCAGTACCCTGTTAATGACAAACCGTTCAAGGCATAATCCCACACTGCTATATCATTGGGCCGTTCGAGGGGAACCTGCAGCGTGCTGATGCCGCCTAGTTCCCAATCGATCTCCTGAATCGACTCCAAACCGGATACAGGCTGCATGAATAAAATGCTGCAGCTGGCCGGCGTCAACGAGGACAGGACGGCATGAAGCGCGACGGCCTCTTGTACCCCGATCTCTCCCCACCGGACGAACAAAACGGAGCGGCTGTGTTGGAGCACATACCAAAACCGTTGAATGCGTCGGGCAAGCTTTTCCTGATATGCATTATAGGCCGCCACCCAATCCTGGTTCGGAACGATCGGGAAATCATGGACCGATATGATATTATAGCGCGAATCGAGAATAAAATGGGCGCTAAGGTGCGTCCCTCCTTCCGGCACAGTGATCCCTTCCTCCAGATAGGCTGAAGTCCCCTCTATCTTCCGGAGCTGTCCAAGCTCCATAAAGCCTTCAAACCGACTCTTAATCAAATGCGTCACATCCGTTACTGCACTTGAGACCATCCAATCCAGCGGGAAGGAAAAACGCCGCAGCTGTTTGCGCTGCAAATAGATGGATGGCCCGCACCAACTGCCCAAGCTGATTATGACATCATATGCGCCTTTCAAGTCTCCCAGCTTCACATTCGTCACCACTTTCTTGTTAAGAACATCTGCTCTATTCTATGCATTGTGACAAGCAGCCGTATAGATGTTCGGGCAACGAGAAGCGATTACTGCCCTTGTTTTTCGATAGGGCAATCGTTTTCTGGTCCCATCGGTACCCTTTAGCGAATCCCCGCGCTTGTTGGATCGCTTCATATTCGGACTTGGCAAAGGACAAAAGGCTCGCTCTCCTTTGATTTATGTATGGTAACCTCCCTCCAAGTCATGTTCGTTTATATCAAAATTCACCTTCAGATGCTTTTCTTCCCCTGCTCCTTCGATGTCTAATCGACCTGGTCGCTTCGTCTGCTCAGCTCGCGGTTTCTCTGGGCCTCGACTACTTCAATGACTGCCGCCAGGAACGCCAGCGCCAATCCTTGTCCCCAGCCCTGTGCCCATTTCCGGTCAATGCCGAGATATCCTTCGATATCGTTCATGACCGCCGTACCACCGGACACGTTCAGGACCCGCCCGTTATCCGCAATATTGGCGAGCACGCCGTCCAAGGCTCTTCTCACATATTTCGCGTGCAGCGGATTGCCCTGCATTACCATGGCTGCTGCAATTCCTGCTGTAGCCGATACTTCGCCGTAAGCATCCGGGTAATCGAGTACGGTGCCCCATAGCCCGTCCTCATGCTGCAGCCGTTTAACGGCTGCCAATTGGTCGCGCAAGGAGCTCCATATATGCATCATCGGAGGATAAAGATACCCTTCCGGCAGCCCCCTTGCCGCACGGGACATCGTATAGGCTGCCCAGGCGTTGGCGCGCGCCCAATGGATGGCGGACATATGGTCCTTTTTGACGTGGTTGTATCCATGGTACCACAGCCCGGAATCCTCATCTTGCAGGTAATGAATATGCCGTTCGAATTGATGCAGCGCGTCGTCTATAAGCGTCTTCTTCTCAAGCATCACGCCGACCCGAAGCTCCAAATATGCTGCCATGAACAGGGTATCCGCCCAGCACTGCTCCGGAAAGTCATTGTTGGCCGACACCGTATGCTGAAGGACCCGGTCACCGAAGCGCAAAGCTTGATGCTCCAAATAATCAATTTTACTTAAAATGAGATCCAGATATTTTTGATCCTTTGTCTGATCATACAGGGTCAACAGCATATGCCCCATCGCGCAAGTGTTCACGGTCCATTCTTCCGGAATGCCCGCTTCGAGGTACTCCTCCACCCAATCGATCATCCGATCCAGGTAAGCGTGCTCGCCCGTGACCTCGAACAGCCGGCTAATCCCGTAGAATGCGACGCCGCCCGGCCAGTCCCACGTCAAATCCATCCCGAACGTATAGTCCGCAATGCGCTTCGCGGTTTCCTTCAAATCTTCTAAAGCAATATCTAGTTTCAGATTCATATTACCCTCCATATCATTCAGAGCCCCCGCTTGCGGCAGGAGCTCTGTGTATTGGTTGTACGATTGATTGTACCGTTCGAGGCAGCCGTACGAAATGTTCATACGGTCGCCGCTGCTAGCAGATTCACTAATTTAATTATAATCGGATCATTTCTTTCCTCCAACTTCGTATATCGCTAGATTTTCACGATTACCGGAATTGACCTGCATCAATCGCTTTTTGCTTCTCGTCCAAAATCTCCTGGTAGCCTGCGTCGAGGAATTTCTGCTTGGCCGCTTCGTATCTCGCATCGAACTGGTCGGCCGGCGCAAGGATAATATCAAGATACAGCTCCTGGAAGAGGTTGTTCAAATCCGCCTTATACTCGGTAACCTTTTCTAGAACTACGGTGAACAGCGGATCCGGCGTCTGGTATGGTTTGGTCTCGTTACGGTATTTAATCATGTCCTCGACAATCTGCTCGTAACCTGCAGGCGTCCAGTTATTTTTGTTCGCCTTAAGGGTAAGTTCTGGCGTCGCGAAGGATGGTGCTTCCGTAACAAGTGCCCAATAGTCCTTGTTATTGTTCTGAGATAGTACGGATTCTCCCTTGAAATCCGGATTTTTCACCGGAAGGCCATCGGAATCGAGCGTATAATTCTCGCCTTCCACCCCGTTCTGGAGGAACATCAGGTTCTCCGGTTGGCTCATCCACTCGAGATACATCCATACCGCCGTGCGCTCCTCAGCCGTCGATTCATGATTAATTCCCATGATCAGGCCGAACGGCCAGTCGGCGCGTCCTTGCGGCACATTCCCCTCCGGTACGCCCGAGCCTGGAGGAAGCACGGCAAATTCAGCATCCGGATTATTTTTCAGCGTAGCTTCAAACACATCGGTGTTGTTGGTAAGGTATAGACCATAGGTGCCTGTATTCCCCGCTACAAATTCGGCCTTGAGCTTGTTATCATCGTCGCGAAGATAGAACTCTTTGTCAATAAGTCCGTTATGGTATTGATAGCTAAGGTTACGCAGCCAGGCTTCGGAAGCCGGCGTCGTAAAGTCCGCAACAGACAAATCGGAGTAAAGCGCGTGCGTCTTCGGATCGATCGGCCAATCACGGAATGCGTAGCTATAGTTGAATACATTCCGCGTCAATCCGGCCCCCGCAACGCCGATCCCTGCTTCCTTCCATTTGACAAGCATTTCATTGTACTTCTCAAGCGAGGTCAAGTCCTCGACTTTCATGCCCACCTTCTCCACCCAGTCTTTACGAATGATGCTGACAAAGTTATTGAAATCAGGACGCGCAGCGAATACGAACGTATTTTTCCCATCAACTATCCCGTATTGCAGAATCGTCTCGCTCAAATTGCTCCAATACGTTGGAGCATAGTGTTCAATCTCTTTCCAGTCCAGCTCCTGCATAACACCTTCCCCGTAATATGCAAGCGCTTGCGGCATGTCGTAGTGGAAAATAATATCCGGCGCTTTGCCTGCAGCGAGCAGCTGCTGATAAGTTGTCACTTCGTTCGTACGGGCGATCGGCGTAAACTTGACCTCGATATTGTATTTGTCGCCGAATTCCTTCTGAATCCAGCGGGTGTAATAGTTGTCCGTGACGTTCCAGCCCTCGAACGCACGCTCATATACCGGGATTTCGAGCGTAACTCTCTCCGGAAAGCCTTGCGAGTAATCGGGATAGCTGCCTTCGGCGTTTTCGCTTGGAGTGGCACCTTCATTCGTTGGAGCTGGCTCCTTCTTACTATTGGTGCTGCTCCCCGTGCAGCCAGCTAGAAGCGCGGTAATCAAGATGAAAGCCATGAACAATGACATGATTTTCGGTTTGCTCATCGTATATCCCCTTTTCACCTTCAAATTATCGAAGCAACGGAATCGCAGACGTTATTCCTTAATAGCACCAAGCATGACTCCCTTTACAAAATACTTTTGAATGAACGGATAGACACAAATGATCGGCAAAGTCGCGAAAACGACACACGCTGCCTTGAGCACTTCAGGATTGCTGAGCGAGACCTGCGTCATCTCTAGCTGAAAGCTCTCGCTGGCCTGAACCACCAGGTAATATAGTTTCAGCTGCAGCGGCCGCAGATCGACATTATGCTTAATATAGAACAGCGCGTCCTGATAAGCGTTCCAGCGTCCGACCGCGTAGAATAGGGACAATGTCGCCAGAATCGGCTTGGAGAGCGGCAGCACGATGCTGAACAGAATCCGGAAATGCCCCGCCCCATCCATCCGGGCCGATTCTTCCAAGCTCGCCGGAATATTGCTGGAAATCGAAGTTCTTAAGATCAGCAGGTTGAACGCGCTAAAGGAGAGCGGCAATATGAGAGACCAGATCGAATCAAGCATCCCCAAGCTGTTGATCAGCATATATTCAGGAATGATGCCGCCTCCAAAGAACATCGTAAACATGAAGATGAAGGTGAAGAACGAACGGCCCTTCAGCTGTTTTCGGGATAGCGGGTAGGCTGCGCAAATGGTGACGATCATGCCGATCACGGTGAACAGCACCGTAATGATCACGGATATGTAAAGCGACCTCAGGATGCTCTGATCGGCAAACACTTTGCCGTAAGCATCCAGCGTGAAGCCCGCCGGCCAGAGAAACACCTTGTTAGCAATAACGTAAGCGTCCTCGCTTAAAGATTTGGCGACGACATGAACGAATGGCAGCAAGCAAGCCAGTGAGGCTGCAATGAGAAAGAGACGGATCAGAATATCCCATAGGTCCAGTTTCCTGATGCGGCGCACGGCATGGCTGCTGGCGGTTGTTTTCATCGCTTCCCTCCTTTCTATATCACGCCGTCTTCGCCTAATTTCTTGGCAACCCGATCCGCCAACAAAATGAGGACGAGCCCTACGACTGCCTGAAACAATCCGAGGGCGGTTGCTCGGCTGAAGTTGCCACCCTCGATCCCCCAGCGGTATACGAGAACGGGTATGGTCGTGGTGAACTCCGTGGTTGCTTTATTCGATAAGGCAAAGACCCGCTCGAAGGAACCAGCCATCACATGGCCCAGGTTCAAAATAAGCAAGGTCACGATCGTCACCCGGATCGAGGGCAGCGTGATGTTCCACATTTTCCGCCATCGGCCCGCACCATCCACGACCGCCGCTTCATATAGCTCGGGATTAATGCCGCTTATCGCAGCCAGGTAGATGATGGTTCCCCAGCCCATGCTCTGCCATACGCCAATGAAGATATAGCTGATTAGCCAATTGACGTTATCTTGAAGGAACGGAATTCGTGTCCCCCCCAAATTGGCGATCAGATTATTGATCATGCCGGTTCCTTCGCCCAGCAATTGATAGGCGATTGCCCCGATAATGACCCAGGACAGAAAGTGCGGTAAATAGAGCAGCGTCTGATTCACGCGCTTGAATAAAGCGTTCTTTACCTCGTTGAGCAATAATGCCAGGATGATTGGCATGGTAAAACTAAATATCAGATCCGACACGTTCAGCAACAGCGTGTTGCGAATGGCGCGACCGAAATCGGATTTGGCGAAAATGTCCTTGAACACTTCCAGCCCGACCCATTCACTGCCCCAAAATCCGTGGGCAATCTTATAATCCTTAAACGCAAGGATAAGACCGCTCATCGGCGCGTACTTAAAGACCAAGACAAACGCTAACGGGATGAGAAGCAGAAAATAGAGCTGCCAATTCCGACGAAGATAATAAAGGATTCCCTGTTTCTTTTCTAGGAAGGGATTTGAAGCGGTTTCAAATCCTGATGCAGTGTCTGGGACTTTCAAAATTTCACCTCCTCCATGGCTTGATCTCCTCCGTGCATTCCCCTTAATGGA
Organism: Paenibacillus lactis; assembly: GCF_017873605.1. GTDB lineage: Bacteria > Bacillota > Bacilli > Paenibacillales > Paenibacillaceae > Paenibacillus_AQ > Paenibacillus_AQ lactis. The sequence continues at coordinate 163,789 of NZ_JAGGKI010000006.1, read as the reverse complement.
TGACCTCGAGGTTGGACATATCATATCGTCCCGATCATTCAAAGGTAAACGCCGAATATTGATACACTGCAGCCACTTTTGATTCAAATTCCATCTGATCCGCAATTCCTGAGAAACTAAGAATCATTTATGGCTGCTTGAATCAAATAGGGTGTGTTGTCCGTTCCGGCAGCTACATCAGTTAGCCTGTGGACCAAGCTTAAGGACCGTTTCTGCAGGTCACGAGGTTTTGGATCTGTGCAGCTTGTAGCTGCTCGGCGGCATCCCTTCGAATTTTCGGAACAGGCGATTGAAGCTTCGTACATTCATGTAACCTACCTCGGACGCAATTTGGGCAATCGACAGGTTACTGTCAAGAAGCAGCTCTTTGGCCTTCTCGATCCGCAGCAGGTTGAGATAGTCGGACAGGCTTTTGCCCGTTTGTTCGTAGACGATCTTTCGCATGTAAGAGTAGCTGATACCGATTTCCTTAGCCATCTCTTCAAACACCACTTCCTCACGATAGTGCTCATTCAAATAATGGATGATTCGCTCGGCATATTTGTGGGTCCCGCCCGGTGAGCGCGTAAGGTAGTGAACAATTTCGCTGTAAAATCCAATCAGATATTCTTCAAGCTCATCGAGTGTATCGAATGAAGCCAATGCAGCATAAATATTCCCCCTCCTGGAGAAAATCCGCGCGGTGCTGACGTTATTCTCTCTAAGGTGCTTAATGGTCACGCCAACCAATTGATGATAGATGAATAGGATATTATCGTAGGACACGTAATCGGCAGAACGGATTTCGACGCGTATGATTCTCAGCTCTTCAATGATGCTGTCCAGATTGCCTTGGTCAAGGAAGTTTAGAATTCGTCTTTCGCTGTTAGACGGATAGATATATTTTTTGTCCCGACCTTCCTCCTCCTTCCAATATGTGATTCCGCCGCTGCCGGCGATCATCCGCTGCTTGATCGCTTCCAGCGCCTCCGCCAGCCGATCCGAGACCAGCCGGATTGAATCTGCCGGACGGCTCACACCAATTGTGACTGAATGCTCCAGCAATTCAGCTGTATCGTCCTTCATCTTTTCTAAAGCGGCATGAATGCCGATTCTATGGTTGTCATCTTCGTCCTGTCCATAGTTGATCAGGATGGCGAAGTGCCCGTCGCCGTGATAGACGCAGCGCGCTTGAACGCCTTTGTGGAACAAGTGAGCACATTTCGAGATGAGCAAGTAGCGATGGTAGCTGCGCGTTTCGGGATTGTTCCGGCTTATATAATTCCGGTAACCGTCGATGGAAACGACGGCTACAAGAAAGTGCAAGTCCGGGAAAATTTCTTCCGCCTGAGACGTTACTTCCCCCCGCAGCAAACGATGGATGGCGTGGCTTTGGGCATCCTGCTCGCGGATACTCAGCAGCTGATACAACCCTTCCTCCTCTTCCTGCATCCGCCTGAATGCAGCCTCCAGAAAGACGAACTCATTCTTATTGCGGACCCCCGGATTGACGCGACCGCGAACGGTACGAACCAGTTCCCTGACCGGCTTGGACAACCAAGTGGCAATGAAAACGGTCAGGATGGATCCCGCGAAAATAATGACGATCGTAAGGAATATGATGCTTCGCTGCAAATTGTGGGGCTTGTTCATCAAATCATCGACTGAGTAGATGCTTACGTTTGTCCAACCGAATTCTTTCGTACGGGACCACGCATACAGTAATCGCTCGCCGTTAAGCTCACGGAACATATACCCTTCAGGCAATGCCTCCTGGGCGATATCGTGGATGAATGGTTCCTCATACGCGTTCTTGAGCAGCAAATTCTTGTCATGATGGGAGATGATTGTCCCGCTTGACTTCATGAGAAAATAACCTTGTTTCCCCGATTTCGTTGATTGCAGGTACTGCTGGATTTGACTCTCCTTCAAATTGACAACAATCGTTCCGCGAGTAGCGGTTGAAAGCCGATTTAAAGGCAATGCGAACGATAAGACATTCACGCCCGAATCAAGCTTGCGCGGATACCATACGCCGCGGATTCCTTTTTGCTCCATAAGCGCTTCGTTCAGCCAGTCGATCGGCTCGTATTTGTCCAAGCTTGTAATGCCTTTGTCCGTCGATATTACGTAATTCGCATCGTCAAGATAAAAGAAAGACGAATATACCCCGTCGACGCTCTGATTCAGATTCAACAATTCCTTGAGTACCGCCATTGCCTTGCTTACATTCATGTAATTCGTTTTGAGTTCAGCTAGAGACTTGAACGGACGGATTCGATCGAAGATGTCGGTGCCGCCAAGGCGTACCGTATTCTGGGATAGATTGCTCAGAGCATTCTCATTCAGCTCGCGATTGGCATTTAGTTCTGCAAGCGAGGTTTCGGCGAAGGCATGCTCCGAATTTTGCAGGATCTGGGAGCTGCTGTACCAGGTTAAGATGGCCATCGGTACGGCCATGATGCAGAATAGGATAAATGCCAATTGCATCATCATTGGAATTCGCTTCATTGGACCCCTCCATACCCTAAATTGATTGCATAAGAAAAAAACACTTATGTATGTATTAAGATAACTAAAGCGCTTTCATTTGTCTTCGCTTTTAGGTGTCTGTTTTGTTCAGATTTCGCATTATATGTTAAGTCAATGGGGACCAGCTCGTAAATCGCCATAACTGATCTTCATGATCAAAATCTGATCCTTTTGCGAAAATGGGATCAAATTTTGCCAAGATGATCAGTAATGTCGTGCGTCAATTATGTTCCCGTTGGATCATCACCTGACCAGATATAAAATAACATTTGTCATCCTTGTGCATGGTTAGCAGCGCAAGTCAGCTTGATACGGTTACGTTGATTACCGTCGATTGACTATGTAAGACACAGCACCAAACAACCGCCGTGCAGTGACGGCGGTTGTTTGGTGTTATGACGGACTACGATACGGCCTAACGTTGCGTTCGACAACTGACGATCACGAACAGAAAAATACATCATCTGCTCCTCTAAACGTTTGGATTTTTAGGCAGGCTGTCTTTTATTTTTGTTAGATAAAACCGATCTTATGCAGCATATTTCATGATTTACCAAGCAGCAGCACGCACTTGCCGAATCATGTGAACTATGATATTTTAGTTTCCAAGTAAACAAAATGGAGTGTGGACCGAAGCATGGATTATCCTGACCGTATCAAGACGTTAATTTATGAACAGCTGCTTCATTTTTCCCATTTGCATGAACAGAGAATGGAGCTGGAGCTTAAAGAAATCAAAAAGATGGTACAGCTTCAGCAGCTGAAAGACGTGCCTGGAAACTTATCGACCATTCATGTTCTGGATTGTATCGGCGATCATGAACCGATCAATCATTCCGCGATTGCCGAGAAATTAAAATTGTCAAAGGCCAGCATTACCAAGATTAGCAAAAAGCTGCTTGAGCTTGAGCTTATTCATCGGACCCAGCTCAATGATAATCGCAAAGAGGTGTACTTTCGTCTTACCCCCCAAGGGAAACAGCTGTTTGAAATGCATCGGTCTATGCACGAAGCGGAAGAGCAGCGATTTATGCGTTTTTTGGACCATTACTCCGACGATGAGCTGCATACGATTTTGAAGTTCTTTCAGGGAATGGCCCGGTACATAGACGAGAGATAAACAAATTTTTTTAATATTTTTGTTTACTAGTAAACAATTTTCCGAGGAGGAATTACATTGAATTATTCCCAAACGATAAGAGAACGCAGAACCATCCGGAGATTCAACCCAACCCCGGTTGACCCTGATATAATCGTATCCTTGCTGACTGATGCAGCCAAACTGTACGAGACCGAAGGTACACCGCGCTGGCGTTGCCTATACGCCGGCACGGCAGAGTCGCGTCAAAGGCTGGTTGAGAGCATGATCGCCAAAATGAAGGAAAGCAAATTCGGCAAGCTTATCCCTGCTAAAATGATCAATTATTTCATAAAACAGATAACGGATATTCCCTCGCACCTGATCTTCATCGCGGAATCCGCCTCCGATCAGCGACAGCGCGATGAAAATTACGCTGCCGTGTGCAGTATCATGGAAAATTTTCTCCTGCTTGGTTGGGAGCGCGGGTTGGGCGCGCTGTGGGACACGGATCCGATGCTTCAAAGCGAATCGTTTCTTGCGGAAATCGGTTTGCAAGAGGGGGAACGTTTTGCTGGAATTTTACACGTGGGATATTTCGATAAAGTGCCGAGAGCCCGAAGAAGAACGCCGGCGGAACAAAAATGGACCTTGATCGTCGGAGACGGACAGCCGAGTGAAGTGCAATCGAATAACGCCCGGATTTCAGAGCAAAGCATTCTGGAGGTTCTGAATGACGCCGTCTGGGCGCCTAATGACGGATTAAGGGAACCGTGGCGTTTTATCTATGTAACGGGCAGCGGAGCAGCCGGAAAGCTGCCTGTCTTGCAAGGGAATCCTTCGCCTGCCCTCCTCCTAGTCGTAGCCAAGGAAGAAGCAGATTCCCATAAGCAGGAGGAGGATTATGCAGCGGTATGCTGTTTGATCCAGAACTTTCAATTGCTGGCCAAATCCAAACCGTGGTACGCACGCCGAACGGTCCCGGAATGGATATATAACCAGGATCATTGCAAGCTATTCGGCATCCGTCCACTGGAGCGGATCGTAGCGGTGCTGGAGCTCGGGGAAGATGATCCATTCTCACAATCGGCACCGTCTGCTCCCCCATTGCTGAACCTCACGCATTTATGATGATATAGGAAAAAAGGACATTCGTTCCTTCAAACGAATGTCCTTACGACCCTTTTTAGAAAATACGGTGGATCCTGCTTGCAATATCAAACGAACAGCTCAACACCAAGGAAGAGCAGCAAGCTGCTGACACTTGTGTAGGCGCTTAGGAGGTGCTGTTTGGATTCCTTATTGAAGCGTCTTTCAACAACGGATCGGAATGCATGCAGAAAGACTAGCACAAGAATAAAGTCCTGATAAGCCTCCCATCTCCATTCCAGAACAAGCCTCGTGTAGAAGAGGGCGATTAAAGAAACCGCAACAATGATGAGCTCCCCCATGAGATGAAATCGGTTGATATGCTTATACAGCGGCCCATTTGAATTGTAGGTGACTTTCATTTTTTTTCTCATCCATAAGTAACCGATAACGACTACGATTGCATACAAAATGATACTAATCTGAAACATTCAACTGCCCCCTTTCTAAGATAACGGACAGTATCACTTTTGACTTAACGCTCAAGTTTTGTGTACAGCTGCTCGAATTTGGTAATAAAGGTGATCCCTTCCTATTAAAATACACTACTTTCTTGTTTGGATCAATGGATTTAAGGAAACGCCTTCTTAATTGATTAACACACCATGCTTGCAGGTTAACATAAGGAATCATCGGAGTGGCTGATATCTAATACTCGAGACCGCTCTGCTGCTCTTTATCTAACGGGTACTTCTTGGTAAACAAGGACTTGAGCTTCATGGGAAACAAAAAAAGCCGCGGATTCCGCGACTCCTCACTACGAAATTTTCAATGCATATAGCTGCGAGCTGATCTCATCAAGCTTCTCCTTAATCAAAATCGCCTCGGCATATCGGGCCGGAATGCCCGCATAACCGTAGTAGATGCCTGCCAACCCACCGGCGATCGCGCCGATCGTATCGGAATCACCGCCTAGATTTGCCGCCTTCTGCACGACTTCTGCATAATCCGACGTTTGGAGCAGGATGTGGAGCACCCACCGGAAGGTATGTACCACATACCCGCTTGTCGGACAATCCGGCCGTTCTTCAATGATGTCCTCGTATTCGCTTCCCGCCACTTCGGCCATGATCGCCGTTCTTAAGTGTTCTCCCTGCAGAAGGCGCTGAGCCATTCGGTTATACATGATGCAGGCTTCAGTACACCTTGGATCATAATGCGTCATGCGTGACTGCATAGCCGTCATTCGATCAATATCTGCCGGGTCCTTATACGCTAACGCCGCAGGCAGGCATCGCATGAGGGATCCGTTCCCGCCGCTTTGCCCCATATCCATGTGCGCCACAAACGCGGCTTCGAGCCAATCGCCCTCGTATTTTTGAAACACGTGTCGGATGATATTCCCTATGTCTTTAGGTCTCGATTGATACCATTCCATAAAGAAACGCCCGATTGCTTCCATTGGTTCAACAGGATTTTCGAGGATTCCTGCTGCCACGCACAGGGTCATCATCGTATCATCGGTCACTTCCCCAGGCTCCAGGTGCCATACCCCACCGCCAATGATCTCCGTCAAATAACCATGCTTCTCCTCGATCTCCCGTTCAGTCATAAACTCCGTCGTTCCGCCAAGCGCGTCGCCCACAGCCACCCCGTACAGCCCGCCCTTGATTCGGTCAAATATTATGTTATCCATTCAAGCACCTCACATTTACTGAAGTTCTTCGTCGAGAGCGTTCTTTGGGGATGTATAGGATTATAGCATATGTAGAAGCCTCTTAGAGCCTCAATAAGTCATCATAAGAAATTTTCGAGGTCGAGGTCATTAGCTCGAAGCTGCCCCTATCCAACATGTCCCGGCCGATGGACTGCAATAAGGATACCGCAGCTCGGAATGGCCCGGAGCCGGTACTGATTCGCTGGATGCCGAGCGCTTCAAGTTCATGCGCTGGAGGCAATTCGGGTACAGCCAATACATTAATCGGGCCGTTTATTTCTTGCCTGAGTGTCCGGATGTCAGAGACTGTTTTGATTCCGGGGACAAAAATACAATCTGCGCCTGCTTCCTGATAAGCATGCGCCCGTTTAATTGTTTCCTCGAGCTTAGTGAAAGGAGTCTCTAACTTGATCCAGTAGGGATCCGTTCGGGCATTGATAAAGACGGGAATGCCAATGCGTTTCCCAAGCTCACGGATGGCGGCGATTTTCTTTTGCTGATCAGGAATATCATACAGCGGCATTTGCGGATCCATGGTGCTGTCTTCCAGATTGATCCCTACCGCGCCGGCGTTGATTATCTGTTTGACCGTTTCAACAAGTTCCTCTGGGTTCTCTCCATAGCCGTCTTCGATATCCACGGTTACGGGAATGTCGACGGCTTGAACAATGCTGCGGACGGCATCCAGCATCGTGTCAAAGGGCATGCTGCGGTCCGCATAACCACGAGATGCCGCAATGCCAGCACTGGTCGTGCCGAGAGCTTGGAAGCCGCATTGCGCGAAAATTTTCGCGCTTACAGCATCCCATGCGTTAGGCAAAATAAAGAAGCTCGAGTGAAGCTTTCTGAAATTCATCGCCTTTTGAACTAGTTGTGTCCCTTCCATCTTACGCCCTCCCAACTCAATTTCTTCATATATGCAGCCCCGTTACATATTACACCAGGTATGATTCGATAATTATCGAATCATGGAATGCACATGCCCGCTCCGCTCCTGCACTCGTCTTAGAAATGAACAGAGCCGTTTCTCGGCAACAGCCGTTCCCAGACCCTACAAAATCCCTGTCGCCTATTCGAGTGATTTGCCAAGCGCGTCAAGCATTTCGTTCGTGCCATGCTCGCGTATCTCTGGCGTATCATGCCCGTCGAAAAACGCCCCTTGCTCGGTGAATACCAGCTTCGTGCCGCTCTCGGTTGGGAAGAGCTCGACAGTCGTGATTGAAACGGACATCCGAATATCGTCCGAATCCAGGGAGTAGCTATAAACGATCCGCTCCTCCGGCACAATTTCTTGATAGCAAGCGTCAAAGGTAAAGACGGGTCCCTCTGGCGGACCTCCGCTGCTGTATTCCCTCCCTCCGACACGAAATTCAAAAATTTCGGGCTTGGAGAACCACTTTGCCTTGGAATTCACATCGGACCAGGCTTGAAAGACCCTCGCAGGCGATGCGGCATAAGTTCGTTCCACTACAAAAGTGGCGTGTTTGACAAAACGTTCAGTCACGGTTATTCCTCCTTAGATTTTGATTCTTCTTCTCCCACGGCAAGAAAATCGCCAAGCATATCGAGACGCTGCTCCCACCTTGTCCGCCGCTCGATAACCAATGCCTCATGGCTTTTTTTCATCACTTGCAAGAGTTCGGTGAAATCTTCCACAGCTAATGGTGCATTTCCCTGTATCGACTTGGATACATGCTGAAGCTGTTCAAGGAGCATTTGCTGAAGCTTCATTTGCTCCTTAATTCGAGCCATCTGCAGGTTGATGATCTCCAGCGGGCTGATCTGCCCGTCGTTAAGGACGGACTTGATTTCCTCCAAAGATAAACCCAACTCCTTCAGCGATACAATCTGCTGCAAGCGGGAAAGGTCAGATTCGTTGTACAGCCTGTGACCTGACTCAGTCTGCGCGGATGGCGAGAACAAGCCGATTTGATCGTAAAATCGCAAAGTTCGCACGGTGAGCCCTGCGAGTTTGGCAAGGTCCCCTACTTTCCAATGTCGTCTCATCAGAAACTCCTTTGTTAGCGCTAACGGTTTACCGGTAGCTCTAGTATAAAAGATGACGTTACGTAAGGTGCAAGCCATAAATTGATTTTAGAGCAGGATTTGCTTGGAATGCATCCATATATCTGATAGAAATATTTAGGCAAGACATTTACCAAATATTCCTTTACAGGAATATTCCAAACGTGGTATATTCAGTTCAGTAAATAATTTCCTGGAAAAGGAGCTGAGCTGGATTGAATCAAGAAGTAACCTCTTTTATAGAAAATCTCGGTAAGCCGTGGCAAGTTGAGATTTCAAATCGACTACGCGAGTTGGTTCATGAAACCATTCCCTCGGTCGAAGAGCGTATCCAGTACAAAAAACCGCATTTTCTTAAGAATGGACATTACGCCGCGGTGATTTCCCCCTCGAAAGACGCAATTGCGTTCATGATTATGAATACGGCCGAGCTGGAAGTGCCGAAAGAATTTGAAGGTCCGCCTGAGCGAAAATGGTTGAAAATTCGTGAAGTCGATTCGCCGGACTATGGACTCTTAAGTCAATTGCTCGAAAAGGCATCCAGTTCGCTTTAATGTAATCGAGAAGGCGATTTGAGCATATTTATTTTTCATCGATTGGAACATGATGTGCAGGGAATGCTAATGGATTATCCTAATTTATCGATTACCTGTCCAGCCAGCAATAATCCATTTTCATATCTGAAGGCACCCGGAAAATACGGTACTAACCGTTCATTTCCAGGTGCTTTTTATGCTGGAGGTCGTGTTAAAAAAAGAAATCCGAACGGCAGGCAATCACCATTATAATCCGGATTCTGGCGACCGTCTCTCAATCTTGCATGCAGGCTCCTTAGCTTTTTTGAAGCTTGCGCCTTTGATTATTTTGGTAGGCAGAGGGTAGATTGTTATGAGCTTCTCATAAATAACCTTCACCTCTTCTCGGTTATCACTTTTTATATGGCGAGCCAGAGCTTCGAAGTCCGAAACATCCTTTTTCCGATACCAGTCATACCCAAGCGCTATGGATTCGGCGAGTTTATCTCGCGATTCTTGAGGAACTTCCGGCTTTTCGAGATACATTTTTATGGCATACATCACGTTCGACCCATACAGTTCGCCAGTACGGTTTAATTCTACCCCTTCAGACTCCGTTTGCGTTGTGAGATCTGCTGACTCCCCGATATTCGGTGTTGGAGCTTCTTCCGATACGGATGGATGGTTTCGTTGATTTGCCTCTCCGGTACTAATGCTGCAACCGGCACTTAAGGCGAAGGATAAAATCATTGCGATTTTACCCCCATAATGAACAAGATGCTTCAAGTTTGAATTCCCCCTCATGCTTCAACAAGCAGATTGACCTCTGTGGGATTATTCTACTATACAACCATTATTTTCTTCCAATTATTTTTCGACTGCCCTTTGGCAAAAGGTGTCAGCGAAATAGTGCCCGTGAACCGAGCTAAACAAATGGGCTCGCTCCGCTCCAATCGGACCACCATCTTGATTCCCACGGATTGGCGAATTTTGGCCCTTGGGACAAAACAACGCATGAAAAAAAGCCGCCTTTGGCGACTTTTGAGAGTAACTTTTCGGTCTTGTACAAACGGTGATTCATGCATTTAACACTCCGGTTCATCGCTTCGCTTAAAAATCACATAAGTTCGAGTGACCCTTCAACAAGTTAAGCGGAACCCGGCAACGTCAAGCTTTTCGTCCCAAGGAGGTATAACAACGCTGCCGCTTCCTTGCGTGTCATGACCTGCTTGGATCGGTAATCGACGGAGCCGTCTGGGGACGGTGTCACTTCCGGACCATAGAACTTGTATCCGACGATATTGCTTACAGCGTCAACGGCCCATGAATCGGTCTTCCCCGTTAGCTTTGCTTTCTCTAGCGGATGACCTAGCAGGATCGCAAGCCGTGAAGCCATCGCTGCCGCCTCCTGACGGGTGATCGGACGGTCCGGTTCGAACGAGCCTTTGTCGGTGCCTGTCACAAACCCCATATCAAACGCTGTCGTGATTTTACCCGCATCCGACCGGTTCGCCGTGTCCCTGAATGCAGGTTGGCTCTTTGAAGGGACAGCTCCCAGCCAATTGACGAGCCAAATGGCGAATTCGGCGCGAGTCATCGGCGCATCCGGAAGAAACCTTCCGTCCTGTCCGGCTTGAACCACGTTAAGCTGATGCAAGCCGTCAATGTAGGACGCATAAGGATGATCTTCGCCGACATCCTTAAATCTTTCGGGAATAGGCAGCTTCTCCGACCACGCCGCCGGATTGGTTTTGGTGAATAAGAACCTGATGGTCCCGTCCTTGTTTTCTTGAAACGCCACAGGACTTCCTTGCTCATCCTCGAACAGCAGCGGCTCGACTTGTTGGAGTGTGTGCTTACCCATTAAATCTTCTAGCAAGAGTACGCCATCTTGTGCCTTAATTCGAGTTGTCAAATAGGCGACCCGCAAATCCCGATAGATGCCTTCGTACCTTTCCAATTGATCCTTGGCAGGTGTAGCGTAGATTGGTTGACGTTCAGCCGGAAAATACCTGTCCATGAATGCTTCGAATAATCGGTCTCGAAGATCGGAGTTATTGTTGTACACGATAAAGGCGCCAACTTTCTGCTCGGGAAGAAGCCACATCCATGAAGCGAAACCGGGGATGCTCCCTCCTTTTCCGATCACGTATTGATCGTTGAATTTGTGATGCATAGCGAACTCAAACCCGTACGTCATCGTCGGCACCTTCGGATGAATCGCCTTCTGCACGCTTTGCATCTCTTTTAATGTTTCTTTCCGAAGAATGCGTGTCTCTCCGAGCGTTCCTTCGTTTAAATGGGCGAGCATAAACTTGGCCATATCGCTCCCCGTCGTTAGCATGCTGCCCTGAGGCATATCGGTTGGAATCGTATTGTAAGGCGGCAGCGGCTCTTGCCGTTCGTTGTAACCGGTAGCAAGGCTTGACTCCATGCCTGGAGTCAATACGAACTGGCTGTTCTTCATTCCAAGCGGCTTGAAAATGTTGTCATTCACGTATTGATGGAACGGCTTACCGGACACTTGCTCGACAATATAACCCTGCAGCATTGAGGCGAAATTATCATATTTATATACTTCGCCCGGTTTGTGAATGACCGTTGGCATCGTCTTGATGATGTAATCTTTGAGCTGCGCAACGGCGGACAAATCGCCCGTAATCATGTCGCCCGGCGGCGGGTCTACGATATCAAAGCCGGTTGTATGTGTAAGCAGATGCTCCATCGTTAGCGGCGAGCCCGTATTATTTTTTAGTAGCACGTCGCCCATGTACTGCTGAACGTCCTGTTCCAGGTCGATCTTGCCTTGTTCCACTAGCTGCATAACGGCTGTAGCCGTAATTACTTTGGAAACGGAGGCAATACGAAACCTGGACTGTTCCGGATCCACGGGTTTTCCTGCCTCGAGGTCTGCATAGCCGTAGCCTTTCTGCAGCAGTACTTTGCCATCCTTAATGACAACAAATAACGCACCGGGTACTCCCAAAGCCTGAATATCGGGGCGGTTGAAAAACGTGTCGGCAAACGCTTCGATGTCCTTCTCGTTCAGTATGGCCGCCCTTTGGGCTGGCGCCAATTTCTCTTGAGGCTCTCCGGCTGCGGGTACCGCAGGCACGGTGGCACAAGCGACCATAACGACTGCCAAAGCCGAAAGCATGTTTTTTTTCCAAACAGGGATGGTTGCCATTTAAGCTGCTCCTTTCTCACTCCAATCTACTATTGCAGCGGAATCGCCATTACAAGTATTGAGGTCTTGTCTTCGATGCCGGATCCGACTTTTTTATTGTATTTGCGAATTCTTTCTGTTTACTTTCTCGTTTCATTCAATTACCTTACAAAAAGGCACAGACGTCTCGCGAACCATGTTCAGGTACTAAAAAAACCGCCATTGGCGGCTTTTTAAAGGACCTTTTGTCTTGCCCTCCGTCTAATGTTAATTAAATCCGCCATTAATGCGGATCGTCTGTCCTGTTATCCACCGGGCTTTGTCGCTGACAAGCAGCTCGATCGCATTGGCAATGTCTCCGGGTTCGCCCAGTCGTCCGAATGCGTTCATTCGGCGGTATGAATCAATTAGCTCTGGTGACTTGCCGCTTAAGAAAAGTTCAGTTGATACCTGGCCCGGCGCTATGCAATTGATGACGATATCTCTTGGGCCGAATTCCTTGGCCAATTGGCGGGTCAACTGCTCGACTGCTCCTTTCGTAGCAGCGTACACGCTGTACGTCGGAAGCATCCCACCTGAGATGGAGGTCGAGAAGTTAATGATCGTTCCCCCCTGCTCCATATGCTTCATCGCTTGTTGACAAGCGAAATACGTTCCCTTCACGTTGATCGCGAAATGCCGGTCAAAGCTCTCCTCCGTCACGTCCTCAATCGCCGTACACTCCATGATGCCGGCATTATTAACCAGAATGTCCAGGCGTCCAAACCGCTCAAGCGTTTCCGCGAACAACGTTTCAACTTCTCCTACCTTGCTGACATCGGCACGAATCGCTGCAGCTTCCCCGCCGGATGCCTCAATGGTCTGAACAGCCTCCTCCGCTTTCCCTGAATTCGAGGAATAATTGACGACCACCTTCACTCCGGACGCAGCCAGTTGGATCGCGATCTGCCGTCCGATTCCCCGTGAAGCCCCGGTAACGATTGCCACTTTTCCATGTAAACTCATATTTGTTCACACCTTTACCTTCATTTTATTGCCGGTAACCCGACTGGATTGACCCTGTGAACTCATTATATGGAATCAATGGCTTATGCCGTTAGAACATATCTATTCAATCCTTGCCTAATTCTCTTCATTCTCGATATGATAAAAGCAATACACTCCGACTGATCTGGAAAGGAATACGTGACTATGGACGAATTACTCCGCAAGGAGCAAGTCTTGCAGCAATTGGCGAGTTTGATATGCCGCCACGCTCCGTCAACCGGGACACATTTGACGCCGATCCCGTCGTTGATGTTGATGCATGCTACAAAACTGTCCCAGCCGATGGAATCCGTATATAAGCCATCGATATGCGTCGTAGCGCAAGGGGCAAAAACAGCGACAACGGCCAATGAAACCTATCGATATGATCCATCGACCTATCTGGTGACTTCCGTCGAATTGCCTATCATCGGAAGAATCATTGAGGCTACGCCCGAAACTCCGTATTTAAGCCTAAAACTTAGCTTCGATGCGGACGTCATCTTGGATATTGTCAAAGAGACGAGCCCCTCCGTTGTTTCGCTGAGGGAAGCCTCCCGCGGCATAACCGTAAATCGCACGTCTCCACCATTGCTCGAAGCCATGGTTCGTCTCATGCAGCTGCTGGACGAGCCAGATCATATTCCTTTCCTGGCACCGCTAATCATCCGCGAAATTCTGTATCGCATCCTCCAAGGTGAACACGGCTCGCTTATCTATCAATTTGCTATGATCGGCAGCCATGCACACAATATCGCGCAGGCGATCCAGATGATTAACCGGCAATACGACCGTCCGCTTGTCATTGAGCAGCTTGCCAAATCCGTCAACATGAGCACGTCTGCATTCCATAAACACTTCAAACGCGTCACGGCAATGAGCCCGTTGCAGTATCAGAAAAGCTTGCGCTTGCAAGAAGCCCGCCGACTAATGGTGACCGAGGCCGTGCAAATTTCCGAAGCCGCCTTCCGCGTAGGCTATGAGAGCCCATCGCAGTTTAGCCGCGAATATGCCCGTATGTACGGACGGCCGCCCATGCTGGATATTCAGGAGCTACGGGATTCGATATGAGTGATAGTCATAAGCACTGCGCGAAACATAAGCCATTTTAAGCCAATTTTCATGACATTCATTTGACCTTAAAACAAAAGAAAAGGCAATCTACTCCAATCGAATAGATTGCCTTTTCGGGCCGCTGTTACTTGCCACGATGTCTCGTGATAAACGGAAATCTTCCTTGGTATTTTCCCTCTGTTGTACTAAGGAGCGGAGGAGATCATCGCCGGCAGCATATGCCGATTCCCCGCGACTTCACGAGGCATCTTCATTCATTTTACTGACTCGTCGGCGGATGGACCGTAAAAGCCCGGAACCGGAATATCAAGGAGCCGCAAATATACCCCAAGCTGCGCCCGGTGGTGAACCATATGGCTGATACCGAAGGTGCGAAGCGCGATAGCCCGAGGCTGGCGCAGGATGATATGGTCGCCGTTTCGCAAGGTCCATTCCTCGCCGAGCGTCGTCTCACCGCATTCGGCTAACAGCTGATCAAGCTTGACGACGTTTGCGTCGAATTCTTCCAACACGTCATCGCGTTTTTCTAAAGCCTCCCGCCGAAGCGGCACGGTTGCAAGATCGAATTCAGGGTACTGAAAAATGGCAATTTGCCAGTTGAGGATGTTGATCAGATGCGTGGCCAATCCGCCAAGCGTCATGGACTTCTCGTGCGGCTTCCACGACATATGCTCTTCGGGCAAGCGCTCCAGAATGCGGCGTGTAGCACTCAACTCTTGCTTCGCGTCTCCCACAATCAATTGTTTTACCATTGTTTTCCTCTCCTCCTTATATAGCAAGCATACTATAAACCCGCTCGGGTGAACATCATGGATTGGGTCGGATCTTTTCCAGTTCTCAATGAGAGTCCGCGAGAATCGGAAAGATGAACTAATCGTATATCCTAATCGTTTAATCCCTTTCCATCAAGGATTTGCGGTACATATTTTTCGACCCGGGACGCACGGGTTTTAGACTGCTTGGGTTGGGAGAAATAATGAAGATACGCTCTTTGACGTCCGGGCGTCAAGCCTTCAAATGCTGCTTTCAAGCCAGGGATTTCCTCGAGCTTAAGTTGAAACTCTTCAGGAACTATGTATTCATCCGTCTTTTTAAAATTGACTTCCAAACCGGCCTTTTCAATCTCAATCGCTTCATATATATAAGATTTCAAGATGGGTTCTAACTCATCGATTTCTTGTGCATTGGTGAACCGAATTTGACGCGCCGCCTGCACATTTTCCGTTTGTTGGATGAGAATTCCGTGGGCATCCTGTAATAAGGCGCCTTTGTGAAACAGCAGTGCACAATATTCCTTAAATCCGTGGATTAAAACGACGTTCTTATTCTTAAAGCTGTAACAAGGATGCATCCACTTAAAATCTTCGGTCAGCTCACAGTCAAGAACGATGGCTCTCAACTTTTCATATTCTTCTTTCCACTTTCTGGATTTACTTACGAATTCATCGACCTTTGGATTCAGATTTCGAGTTGTCACGATGGAGCCCCCCCCCTTCAAATTCGTCGATCCGCCGATCGACAAGAATGATCATTCATCGTTTGCGTAAAATGGCCACCCTTTACTGGATGGCCATCTGTCATTTCATATAGTGAAGCTCAGAGTTAACCTAGAGTGGATCGGCTTGTGATTGTTTTTTGTTCGCAGGCGCAAACCAACCGAGAAGGGCTATCGCCACCAATACACCATAGAAGATCAACGTCCAGGCTGTGCTATGTGGAAAATGATGATCCAGCACAGCGATATCCTCATGAGCTAATGTAATCACGACGAGCTTGACCCCAACCCATGCTACGATGGCATATGCCGTGGTCTCCAGTGCCGGCCGTTGAGCAAGCAGCTTAACAAACCATGTCGCCGCGAATTTGATCAGGATGAGCCCGGCGATGCCGCCAAGCAGGACAACGATAAATTTTCCGCCGTCCATTCCACCGAAATTTCCAAGCGGCGAATCCGGAAGGCCCAGCGCTAAAGCCACTGCAGCAAGAATGGAGTCAATCGCAAAGGCGAGGTCAGCAAGAGCAATTTTACCTACGGTAGGCCAGAAGCCTTTGCCCGCAGCATCTTTCTTTATATCCTCGCGGATGTTCTTGTTTTCCTTGCCAAAACGCGCTTTGATTATATGTTTTAAGCCAAGGTACAGCAGATAAGCAGCCCCGATCGCTTGAATTTGCCAAACGTTCGCAATAAATGATATGGCAAACAGGGCGGCGAAACGAAAAACAAAAGCCATGATAATTCCGTAATTGATGGCTTTCTTCTTCTGGTCATCCGGTAAGTGCTTCGCGATTACCGCCAGAACGAGGGCATTATCCGCAGATAGTAAGCCTTCCAATCCAATAAGAATTAGTAATGCCCATGCATACTCCAACCAAAGTGACTCCAACAGTTACTTCCCCTCTCTGATGTTTAGAATGTCATGACAAGCTTCTTGCTTTTAACCTCCAAGCATTGAAGCAAAGGGGATTTTCCGACTTACATGGTTTCCCGTATCCCCTTTCGCTATTTACGTTGTCATTTAACGTCTCGTTTCATTCATTTTTCGTTTGTTTTATCATTCATGCTCCGTAGAAATCTCATCACCTTTCATAAAAATTGCCACCCGCTACACTATCCGTTGATGAATCTATTGTTAGTGTCCATTTCGGCTAAAGATAGTATACCAACAGCCTGCCGCTATTCATAGTGACTGTTGATATAAAAGAACCAGAACGGATTTGGATACAAAGTCGCAGAAATCGTGAGCTCATGTGTAAACATTCCAACTCTCTCTTTCCATCCGAGCATCGCGGCATGCATCGAAGAAGATCCATGTCATTACCGCTTTTTTGGATACGAAAAAAACCGCTAAACGCAAGGAACCTTGTGTTTAGCGGCTGCTGCATGAAGAAGCTAACCTGAAATGAGTCTGGCTCGTCAGCTATTGGTGTTGAGGGATATGTTACTGAGCAACAGGTTTCTTCACACCGCTGATCTGCCCGCCATGCTGAACGACAAGCACGTCTTGTCCGATGAGCGTCGGCAATGGTGTGCCTTTGTATTGAGCGGAGGCCAGCGTACGTCCACTGTTCGTATCGAGCATTAGCAGCTTGCCGTTCTCAAGTCTTACATAGGCGATGCCCGAATCGCCGAGGGACCATTCGGTCACTTTCGCTTCAAACGAATAAGTTTTTTCCGGCTCGGATTTGGAAGGACTGACTGTTTTGAAGCGGGAGACCACAGCTTTCTTTTGAGTCTCATCATACTTTTCAATGACATAGAAATACTCTCCATCGGATACGACATCCGATGCACTTTGATCTTCCACGAAATCCACCGGTATGTAGGATCGGGTAGCCATAATTTTTCCGTTGGTCAAACTAATTTCATTGATGTTAGCTGCATATCCGGCATCGATGCCCTCGGTTACGTCTCGCGAATAGAACGATTTGTCATTCGAGAAGAGAATGTCCTGATGGTCACCGTCGTTTTGTGTCCATTTTACTTTGCCGTTCTGAGGATCGATTCCCTGTAACCCGCTCGTGGTCAAAGCACCGTCGATAGTCGTGGTTGCAACAAGGATTTTGCCTGTTTGCAGCAGTTTGTACCCATGGGCGCCGCCCTTCAATTTCCACTTCACCTTTCCGTTTGATGCGTTGTAGGCCGTCAGTCCGAACGCATCCCCGACATAGATCACACCATCGGCTGCATGCAAGCTGTGATTCACATAGCTTTCTTTCTTAGCTGGCTGGGATTGGGTTTTAACCTTCCATTGCAGCTTCCCTGTTGCAGCATTGAGCTTGATCAATCGGCCAGTCGCATCCGTAAACCATACCGATTTACCGTCTGTGACGGTCTGCGAGACCGCGGTCGCAGGATACGTCCAGCGGGTTTTGCCTGCCGACGCGTCAAAAGCAATATATTTCTTCCCGACGGAATAGTAAAGGCTGTTCTTAATTAATGTGGTTTGGGGGCTGATCTTACTCGGATCTCCCAGCGTCTTCGTCCACATCGGTTTCAGATTATAGGAAGACTTGTCCTCAGCTGACGCAGCAGAAGCTACATGTCCCTGCCCCGGCAAAATGGAAGAAATCGGCGATGCGAGAAGAGCCACTGCCATACTTGTTACGACGAGACGAGAAACGGTTTTCTTACGATTCATATTCATTGATGTATTCCTCCTATGATTAGATATACATATACCAGACGCTAGATAAGACAAAAGGTTGCATAATAATCCTATAAAATCCAAAATATCGAAAATTATTTAAAACCTTCCATATTCAGCATTCAACGAAACTAGGAAGTAACTGGATCGGTCTCACAACAGGGATAACGGGCTGGAGAAACCTTAACAAGCTGAGCCGCCCTGTGAGACGAAACGACCATCCGCTTTATGGATACATGTTATTGTATTATGACTAATTAGTTTTTTCAAGAACCATTTGGTTTTTACACAGGCGTACGAAATGACGCATTTGCTGATGCTATGGCCCATCAAATGCATCATCGTATGTTTAGTCGAATATAAACAGCTCCTCAATGGGCGCTCCAACTGCACGGGAAATATCAATCGCCAGCTTTAAGGAGGGATTGTATTTTGCCGCCTCCAGACGGATGATGGTTTCTCGGCGAACCCCTACCTTGCCCGCCAGCTCATCTTGGGTCATTCCCGCTAACTGCCTGTACTTTTTCAAATTGCATTTGAATGGTTCCATGGGCATCCACCTAACAATATTTATCCAGATAATAAAAAGTTATGGAATACGTCAGAAACGTAGCTGCCCAACCCGCTGCGCTCACGATAATCATGAATTCTCTCGTTACGAAGGCGAACATGCTGCCCATTCCAATGATAAACAAACATGCGGCCGGCACCCACATGGTGATGGACCTCGCCTTCTGAGCATTCATGTAATACCGTTCATCCGGCATCTCCTCTGCCAGCTTCCCATTGAAATAGAAACTGAAAAAGCTAAAAAAACTAAAGTAAAACAACATGGCTGGATCATGGGTCTTAAAATACTGCAGTCCGTTAAACCCCAATAAACCGAGCAGCCAACCGTGCTTTCCAATCCGTACGTAACGCTTCCTCTGTCCCTTATACATTCCTGATTCCTCTCCTGCGGTTAAAAATCAACGCCACCTCGATCCCTACCAGCAGAGCGATAAGGTATACGGCTGCATCCATGCTCATCACCGCGGCTGCCAGCAGGCACATCATCAGCGGAACGGCATATTTGCGGGGATGGTGCCATAAGTCACTCTCCACCCGCCATTTGTGCACGGGATATTTCCACTCGAGCCAAACGGCTGCAATGGCGGACTGGGCGGCAAATACGATGCTAATTACATAATACACGATTTCTACGGACCCATGAAATAGAAGCCAGGAGACTAAGAAGATCATGTAGATGAACAGGTTTACGGTCAATATAAACAGACCATACGGAACAACGGTACGTTGAAGCTGGCCTGGCAGCATTTGGATCTTCCGGTGCAGCCCGCGATTGCTCGATAGCAGGATGCCGATCGGCGTGTTAAAGGACAGAACCGCAAATGCGAGCGGCAGGCACGAGTCCAGATGCATCTGCTCGAGCATAAACGCCATGAAACCCGCAAATATACATAACGCCAGCGTATTGTATAAATAGCTTTTATGCGAGATTAGATACCGTACAATGTACCGCAGGAACGAAGAGCTTCGAAGCGGTGCCGCTTGGTTATCCTTCATCCTCGAGACCTTGTAGAATCGGTAAGAATCCGTCCGATGCAGCACGAGCCCTTGGAGGATGGTGCTGATCAGCAGTCCCGTCAACCGATAGGACGGCTCGGGGAGAAGACAGAGGGCTGCTTGGATGAGCAGCAAGAGACTGGCAGTTATCCTTTTACCGCTGTTCATCTGGGCGAATATTACGAAAGCAGTCAGGCCCGCATTCAAAAAGCTAAGCAGAAATGCCGGTATATAAATAGCCGTAAAGGACGAAAATGCCATGTAAAATACGAGAATGTACGAAGTCTTGGTAACCAGGGTGTATAGAGCAACCGCATAAAAATAGGCTGCATTGAACATGCCTGGCGCAAATGGAAGCATGAACGCTCCTTTCAGCTTCCTCCGGTTATCGTCCGATGCCAAGGTCTTCAGTACGATACCAAACGTAAATACGGTTATGGCCGTCATAAATACGAGCAAGGACACCTCATAATGGCGATCCAGGCTGCTCAGCGCCGCAAAGATCGCGGCTAAGGCTATGGCATGCTTCCACAATCGGTCGTAACGCGCCCCGAGGAGCTTTTTGGCGAATCCATGAAATGTCGAGATCACTTGTTCAGTACACCTCTAATGTGCTCGGGATCCATCTCTCCTTGCAGGAAAGTGTGACGGATTGATCCGGCTTCCAAAATGATGATGCTGTCCGAGGTTAAGCACAGGCTCTCAAGTACGTGGGAAGAAAACAAAATCGTCCCATAGCTCCTGTATTCATTCATCAACCGGTACAAAAACTCCGTGCTCTCAAAATCCAGCCCGTTGACCGGCTCATCCAGCAGCAGCAGCTCCGGACGCAGTGCAAATCCCGTGATCAGATAGGCCTTCCTCCGGCTGCCCATCGATAATTGGCCCAAGAACGCGTTCCGGTATTTCTGAAAGTTGAATCCTTCAACAAGTTCATCCAAGGTATCGTGACGAACTTCTCGTCCGTAGGACCGGAACACATGTCTCACATATTCCTCGAACGTGAAATACTCAAACGATTCGTCCTCCGAAAACACGGTATACCGGTTTCGCTTAAACGCAAGGCTGGTCAGCGATGCATCCTCGTTCCTCCACTTCAGCCGCTCAAGCGAATAATGCCGGTGAATGCCGCTCAGAACATGGATCAACGTGCTCTTGCCGGCTCCGTTCAATCCTACCAAACCGATGATTTGATTAGGGCCGATTTCCAAATGAAGGTTCGAAATGACGGCGTCCGTTTCCGTCCGGTACCAGGCGCAAAGTCCGGTCATGCTTAACAAATGCTGCTGCTGCTTCCCGTCATTGATTGCGGAATTTCCAACTTCTCCAGCCTGCATAAACAAATAGAACGCCTCCTGCTAGAAATAATAGAGCCAGCGGATACGATTGTTGGATAATACGTTGAATGCCAATCCCGATCCAGAGCAGGCCCATCCCGATACGAAGAACCATTTTCATCCCGATCATTCCTCTCAGATGTGATTTATTTGTCTCTTTATGTGATAAATATATCACCTTTTATGCAGATGGTCAAATGGCTTCCAGGTTTGACACGGTGCAGGAAAGGTTTTACAATACGGGGCATGTGTCCTAAAATACGATGTTTTATACTGGAGTGAATACGATATGCAGATTCGATTGATGACGGATAACGATATGGACAGCGTTATCGACATTTGGCTGGCTGCCTCGAAAGAGGCCCACCACTTCATTCCCCAGGAATACTGGGAGTCCAAAGAAAAGGACATGCGGTCCGTGTATTTACCAATGGCCGAAACGTATGTGCTGGAAGAAGCAGCCGGAATAGTCGGCTTTATATCGACCGTTCAACATGCCTTGGCTGCTTTGTTCGTTCATCCTCGCGAGCAAGGCAAGGGGTATGGGTTGGCCCTGCTTCAATCCGTCAAGGAACGCGGCCCTAAGCTCGAGCTTAAAGTGTATAAAGAGAATGAGAACGCCTTTCGTTTTTATTCCCGCCACGGCTTTTCTGTTGTTGAAGAAACGGTTGATGAGGATACCGGTCATGCGGAATACGTCATGTCCTGGGAAGAGCGTTAATCGGGTATATTCCCCTTCAAATGCTTCTTCGCTTCATTCGCTGATCTGCGTGAATGGAACCCATCAAATAAACCCACTGATCCTGAGTGATCAGTGGGTTTAAACAATTGGGATTTATTCAGGCCGATGGAGCGGGCTTCTTGAATACTTCGATCAGACTGGTGAAGCTATTCCCCGCTTGACCATTAGCCACACCTCGCTTGAACACCTCTAAGACAGCTGCGGGAAGGGATGCGTCGATGCCGGCATCCTTGCTCGTATGTACAATGTGATCGACACTCGCCACGCCCATGCCGAGCCGGTCTACATCCCCTGGATGCTCGCCAGCATCGATCCGAGGCGTATAGAACTCGATGAACATCGGCAGTGATTTCATCGTCTCAATGGCATAGGGGCGGATCTGCTCAGCCGTGAGGCCATTCGCGCCTGCAAGAGAAAGGGCATGCAAATAACTGAGCATGGAGGTCCAGAACATATCCATCTGAATCTGATAGTACAGCGCTGCAAGCCCCGGATCCTCGCCCCGATAGTCGGCCCCCGTCAGGACCTCAAGCGTCTTTTTATGGGCATCAAAAACCTCTCTTGTACCGCTGTAGTATGTTGAGGATTCCGCTTTGCCGATACCCGATGGTGGGACCTGTACGCCGCCCGTTAGGTGGCGTGCTCCGCGCGCTTCGAGCCACTTCGCCGCCTCTCTGGCTTTTTCCGGAGTGTCTGAGCTCAGGTTGACGAAGACTTTACCGCTCAAGTCCCTTGCAGCCTGTTCTAGGATCGCGTACATCGCGTCATAATCCGTGAGACTGAGGATAATTAAATCATTCGCAGCTATCGCCTCGTCAACACTAGACGCTTTAATGGCACCCTTAGCTGCTAAAGCGTCCGATTTGCCGGCAGTCCGGTTCCACACGGTTACCTCATAGCCCCGATCCAGGAATACGGCTGCCATCGCTTGGCCCATCGGGCCCAGACCGATTATGGTTACAGATGGACGGTTACGTTCCCTTGCTGACGTCGCTTCATGTTTTGATCGTTGATCATTTTGATTCATACAACATAGCCTCCTTAAATATACTAATCAAACAAAACGGTTTTGTTTCCACTTAGGCGAGTGTTCCCCTATTTTTGATCTCAACCCAGAGTGCTTCCATGCAAGTACAAACATTTCATTTCACTTAACGCAGCACTTTGACAAGCGCGCCTAGCTCTTCGTTCCCATAACCTGAATCCACAGCTTTTTGGAAGAGGCCCAGGGCGAATGTTGGAAACTCAGCGTTGATTCCCGCCTCCCGCGCTTGCTCCACGAACATTTTTACGGTTACCAAACAGGTGTTAAGTGAACTTTGCGGCTGATCAAACGTATTGGATTGAATCATATCCCCTTCGTATTTGATCATTTCTCCCATTGCTGGAGAGATCGCAGAGATCATGGACCCGAATTCATCTACGCGCAGGCCATCGGATTCAATGATGCGCGCCGCATGAAAGAATCCCATCATGGAACCGAATAGCGTAGACAGAAATGCCAGATCCGTTGTGGATGCTGCGCTGACCTTTTCTCCCAGGTAGGGAACGTTTCCAGCCAGACTCTTGAGCAGGGCCTCACTTTTCTCGTAAGCCGATTTCGAGCCTGATGTAAAAATTGTCGTGTCCGGTCTTCCAATTTGCGGTGGTGTGGCGGGGATGGCCCCATCCAGATAATCGGCTCCATGCTCCCGTGCCCATGCTGCATTATCTCTAGCCTCTTGGGGAGTCCCCGTGCTTAGCTGCACGAACACTCGGCCGGCGAGGGCTGCCGTAACCTCAGGTGTGTCCAACACGCTGTAAGAGATCTTGTAATTGGCTACACAGACGATCGTTACCGGACTGGAAGCTACAGCAGAAGCTGCATTGGGAGCTAGAATTGCCCCGTCCCTGACGAGAGTTTCTGCTCTTTCAACCGTCCGATTCCATACGGTAACGCGATGACCATTTCGGAGCAGCGCCTGTGCGAGGGCGGTACCCATTGGTCCTAAACCGATCACTGTTACATCACTCATATAAATTCCTCCAATTTTCCATTAGTGAAACGAAACTGTTTTGTTTCGTTTGAGAAAACAATACAACACGGTTCATAATCGTGTCAAGATATTTCTTCCATGTCTATGGGAAAGTCTATGGGAAAGGGAAGATTCCATCCCAATGATGCAAGGCTTGATTGCTTATCCGTGCGATATCCTTTATCCCCTTCAGCCCCGTTCGTTCATGTCCCTGTCAATTTAAGGCGCAAAAAAAACCTAAAGCCGTTAACTCGCTTTAGGTTCGTGGTTAAATCTATTCGTTCGTTTGACCAAGATATAATTCAATCAAATGTGTAGATAACGCCTTAAGCTGTGCCGCAGGTCCCGAGAATCCATAAACCGAAACGGAGGACAACGCGCCGTTAATGACAAGCATCAGTTGATCTGTCAATGTATCGTCATTCACACCGGCCAACTGTGTCAAACGGGATAAACGCTGACGTATGGCACGATTGTACTCTACGGCGAGTAAATGGACAGGGTGATCTTCTTCGGAAAATTCAGCAAGAGCATTTAGAAAATGACAGCCTCGATGATAACCCGGCTCGAGCATCTCGATCGTCGCATCGATCAAAGCCAGTAACTGCTCTTTAGGTTTTCCCTCTTTTTCGGCGATCACTTCGTCAAAGTGCTCCCAATTGATATGATCCTGTTCTTGGAGGTATGCCATAACTAAATCGTCCTTGGTCGGGAAATGACGATAAAGCGTGGCTTTGCTCACACCGGCTCGTTCAACAATGGTATCGATCCCAACGGAACGAATGCCTTCGCGGTAGAACGACTCTGATGCCACGTTAAGAATATGCTGGCGTGCTGAAGCGCGTACCATTTCCTTCACCTTGCCTTCTTTGTGCATACTAAACAAAACATTTCTGTTTCGATTCGAATTGTAGCATGTTTTCTATCATCGAGGCAAGGAATCTCTTACAACTCGGAAACCGCAATTGCCCGTCGAGCTGTCGGGCGTATTCCCGCTGCGGGCTGCCACGCGGTACCGGTTGCAATAGGATCTGTGACACAGGTACGAGCCCCCGCGCATAGACCTTCTGCCGGTTGGCTCTGCGTAGAACGGGTTACTGGCGGATGTTTGTTGATGATAGGACGGGCTGAACCAATCGCCGCACCATTCCCACACATTGCCGGACACGTTATACAATCCGTAACCATTCGGTTTGTAGGCATCAACGGGCGCCGTCCCGATATACCCGTCGCTGGCGTTGTTTTTGATCGGAAATTTGCCCTGCCAAATATTGCACTCGTGTTCTCCATCCTGCTTCAGCAGATCGCCCCATGGATAGGTCCTGTCCTCTAACCCCCCGCGCGCGGCATATTCCCATTCCGCTTCCGTCGGGAGCCGCACGCCGGCCCACTCGCAATACGCCATGGCGTCATTCCACGAGACATGTACCACCGGATGGTCCATCCGGCCTTCGAGAGTCGAGGCTGCTCCCTCGGGTGCAGCCCAGTAAGCGCCTTCCACCACCAGCCACCAAGGCGCTTCTTGCGGAACCTGCGTCACTTTAGCTTTGGTCTCATCTGAGGCCAGCAGTTCAAATACGAACGACCATCCGAATTTCTCAGCTTCCGTTACATAACCGGTGTCCTCTACAAAGCGTTGATATTCCCTATTCGTTACGGCATACGGCGAAATTTCGAATCCGGAAACCGTAACGCTCCGCGCCGGCCCTTCACCGTCACTTGGGAAGCCTTCTTTCGAATTCGTGCCCATCATAAACGTCCCCTCAGGGATTGCTATCATGTCCGTATGAACATCCGCTTGAGACGGTTTATGGTCAAGGCTTTCACGCACCATGACAGGTTGTTCATTCCGATCGGCTTCCGCAAGCTGAACGTTCGCTCTGGATCCCGTACAGCAAGAATGATGTTCTCCCACGCTCGATTCCTCCTAATCCTTGATACAGAGAACAGGACAACCATATTAGAGCGGTTATCCTGCATCCATTCACTGCAACATCGTTTTCTATTATACAAACTCCCGAGGATGACGTCGCATCAGCTCCGGTACCGCTTCTCCCCGGCCTGTATTCTTTAAGCGCTCAATATATCGCGGCAGATGACCTTTGGCATGGTAAGGTCCCCCCTCTTTCATGACCGTCCACAACGGATCCACGTCAAACGGCATCGTGGACATCATCTGATCATGCCACTCATTCAGCAGATAGACCGCTTCCCTGCAAAGCTCCGGTCTTTGAGACGCTTGGTTATGCTGTTCATGGACATCTTCGGAAATATGGAACAGCATCTCTTTGTCGAACAGATGAAAGCCGTCATGATAGGTCCGAATGTAGAGCCATTCTCCGAAACGAACGCTTCGTTGACAAACATGGGCGCATTGCGATACGACCAGATACTCTCTGCCGCTCCCTTGCCCTGTCCGCAGGCTATCGGCGTAACTGATGCCGTCCCAGCTTGCAGCCGGAGCGACGTTCAGATAGTCCGCCATCGTAGGCAGTAGATCCAGATGATAATGAAGCGCGGGGTCCGTAATTCCCTTCTTGATCCCAGGTCCCCGGATAATCATCGGAATGCGGCACGTTCCCTGATCCGCCGTACCATGTTCTCCATAAATCCCAAGCTCCCCCATGTTCTCGCCATGATCCGCAGTAATGATAATGACCAGATCATCCATGACTCCCTTATTCTCCAGCAATTCGAAGATCGCACCGATATGCTCGTCCATATGGCGAATGCCGCAATCGTAGCCGTCCACCATCATCCGCAAATCCTCCATCGACTTGATCTCCCCTGGATGTCGCGGATATTTGGGGGATACTTCACTATTATACATGTTAATTTCGTTTGCTCCATGCGGGCCAACCTTCTTCCGATGCTCCTGAAGCACCTCTTCCGTAATCCAAGCAGGCAGAGGATCATGCTCGAAGGGATTTCCCAGCGACTGGGGAGCACGATACGGTGTATGCGGATCCCAAAAATTCACGTATAGCATCCATTGGTCCTCATCCGCATGGCGCTCCAGCCAATCCAGAACGACTGGCGATACCTCTTCGGCAGACTCCATGCCGCTCTTACCGGTATTGTAGATTTCATTGAAGCCCGCATAAAAGGTCCATGCCGAATGGCGTTCTCCGAACGGACTGATCAAGGCCGTCTTCATGCCGGCCCGGCGGAATATTGCGGGAAAGCTCTCCGTTACGAGCTTGTCGTGAAAGTCGCGGGCAATGCCTTCATGCCGCACGTCGGCAGCCGTGCCCCCATGACCGACGACGCCGTTATGTATGCCGAACTTGCCGGTCATTAATGCCGTTCTTGAAGGAAAACATGGCGCGTCCGAGGTATAGTAATTGTCAAAACGTACGCCTTCCGCAGCAATCCGGTCAATATTGGGCGATGTATTGCGATGATAACCGTAGCAGCCGAGATGATCCGGTCTGGTTGAATCCAAATCCAGCAGCAATACTCTCATATCCACATCGTTCCCTTCCTCTTCGTTATCCACTTCCGACTTGTTGAAGCTACAAATAAAATGGTCAATGTGTCGTTGCTTGAAATTATAGGCCGCGATGCATGCGGAGTCGATGTACATTTCGCTGGTTTGGTGTACGATTCCATTCCAATTTTCATACAAGAAGATCATAGAAGCGAACGAAATTCTACTCAAAGCAAGTATAAATATGCTAGGCTATAGGTATAAAATCACTGCGAGGTGCTCGAATGTGTTCCAATTGATGAGCGTGAATTTTGATGATTACATCCCAAATTGGCGGACACAGCTGGAGACGATTGCATACAACGTCCTTGTTGTAGTAAGAGCAGGCAAGGTAAGATACGAGATCAACGGAGAAGAAGTGATTGCGGAAAAAGAAGACGTGCTCTTTATCCCTCAGTCTACCAGAAGAAGCGGCGGCAATTGGAACGATACCCCGCATCAGAAGCATACGATTCTATTTACGCTGGATCGCCAAGAGCCAACTGGAATTCCATTTCTGGACGCAGGGCAATTCATGAAATTCAACCTTACGCATATTCAATATGCCTATCGCCGCTGCGAGCGATTATACGAGGAAATGCGGGGCGGCAAAAGCTACCGCACGATGATCTGTCAAGGCATCATGCAGGAGCTGATCGGGATGCTGGCCCGTGAGCTCGAAAAGACTGAGCTTGCGCCCAGCAAACGAAACTACGCGGATACCATCAAATCCTATCTGCTGGAGCATTATCGCGAATCGATAGAAATCGATGCATTGGCGAGATTAATCCATCGCTCTCCGAGCTATGCCGCAGCCCTTTTCAAAGAGGTGCACGGTCAATCTCCGATTCGATATATGCACCAGCTGCGGGTGCAGGAAGCCTGCAGCCTGCTGATTCACTCGGACATGAGCATCACACATATCGCAGACTATCTGGGTTATTACGACACTTCCTATTTTTATCGGATGTTTAAAAAACACACCGGTTTCTCGCCCTCAGACTATGTACAACAACACAACTTGCTTTAAACCCAATCAAACATATCAACCTAAACATAGTATTAAGTATTCGGAGATGAGAGGAGGTTTCCTTGTGGGTGAAGTAAACGGATATGGCGGAGGCTACTCCATAGGAGCAATCCTGGTTCTCTTTATTCTTCTGGTTATCATTGCTAGCTCCTTTGGTTTTGGCATTGTTTAATAGGGAAACCTAAACTCACAGCATAGGCTCGGCAAGCACCAAGAACCCGCCGATCATTATCGCGCGGGTTCTTGGCATATACAAAGTTTAAGATGTGGAAATATTGCCTGACTAATACATAGGATCGCACGTGCTGAAAGAGATTTCCTTCATCCTCTCTAATCGGGGAGCCCGCTTCGCGGCGCAACAGCCGTTGTTCCTCGCTCAACCAGCTTGACCGGCACCAGGATTTTGCCCGAGGCTTGCTTGCCCATTTCCAGCCAGTTCACGATAATCTCGGCGGCCTGGCGTCCGATTTCATAAAAGTTTTGTTCAACCGTCGTCAGTGGTATGATGACATGCTCTGTGACCGGATTGTTGTCGAACCCAATAATCGAAATATCCTCCGGAATACGGATTCCTCTGTCCAGACAGAGATTCAGCAGGTTGGCGGCGATAAGATCATTCTCGGTCTGAACGGCCGTGATGCCCTCCGCACGGTAGGAATCAAGCAGCTCGTTATAGAATCGCTCCGCGCCGACTTGTTCCCGGTATCCCTTCATATTCAGCCAAATATATCGGCTGTCAAGAGGAATCCCGTGATCCTTAAGCGCCTGGCAATAGCCGAAATACCTGTCCCGGACCGAGGAAGTAGATTCAATGCTTACAGCCGTCAGGAATGCGATTTTGCGGTGGCCGAGCTCGATGAGTCGGGATACCGCCTGGTACGAGCCGCTGTAGTTGTCTGATACGACCGCTCCGAGCGGAAGGCTGTCGAAATATTTATCAATGGTAATGATCGGATAGTCCTCCAGCGTAAGCCGGTGAAGGATATCATAATTCGTCTGATCGTTCCTGGGATACAGGATGATTGCCGCTATTCCTTTTCGCGTCAGCATTTCCAGCAGATCCCGCTCTTTCTGGGAGTCGTAATCGCTTTGATGAATGCTCAAGTAGTAGCCATTCGCATTCAGCCAGTCCGATGCGCCGCGAATGTACCCCATCGTGCCCCGGTCATCCTCCGAGGGCAGGATCAGGGAGATCATTTTTCCGGTGCCTTCCTCTCTTCCATCTTGCCCGCGGCTCCTGGGTTTGACGAAGCTCCCGCTTCCTTTAATCCGGTAGATCAAGCCTTCCCGCTCGAGCTCTTCGAGCGCTCTTCTTGTCGTAATGCGGCTCACGCCAAAGGCCGAGCTCAGCTCGGCCTCCGTGGGCAGCTGGGATTCGGGAGGGTAGCGGCCCGAAACAATTTGTGATTTCAGCTCGTCCATCATAACGCTGTACAGCGGTTTATTGTCTTTGGTCAACTTCGCTCTCATCCCATCTTTAACGTACTTGCACGTATCTCGCTTGTTACGCTAAATTATAGCGTTTCTAACATCGGCATGTAAACTCGCTGCACGGAAATCGCCCGCTGCCGTACGCCCATACCGGGCAAGCGATCGTTTACACAGCAGTCTCGGCAATCGCTCGTGAACAATGCCATAGGATCATTTGACGTTCAAATATCGTTCGTATTGCGCACGCTTGATTTCCAGGTACTCCTTGGCCCCCATCTTGTCGAGCGTCTTGACGTATCCGTCCCAATCGGTATCTAAGCTGGCCTTCCCCGTCACGAACTTGACCCTCATTTCCTGGATATATTTATTGATATCGGTCAAGATTGCGCTCGTCGTGTTCGCTTCCTCATCTGTCGGCACGAAATCCGGCCACAGCTCCTTCGGGGCGAATTCATCCAGCTCAGCCGGGTCCGCCTTAATCTCGTCGGCTACCGTTGTCCCTCTTGCAGCCATCCGCAGCTCATCGTCCGGCTCCACATAAGGGTAATACGCACCGTACACATTGTCGACGTATTGGAACGCCCCGAGCTGCACGCCTCCCTTATAATTCAAGATGTCTTCCTTGTACCTCGGCTTGCCGTCTACAAGATCGTATGTTTCGCCCTCTAACCCGAAGGTGCCGAAGTTGATGCCCTCCTCGCCGTAGAAGTAATCGATCCATTTGATCGTTTCGACCGGATGCTTGTTTTTGTTCGTTATGATGAATCCGAATATGCCTTTGGCAGGCGGTCCGAGCGTGCCGGCAACCTTGTCCCCGTTCGGTCCTTCCAGCGCGTTAATGCCAACGTACTGCTCGGCAGCCTCCTTGCCGATATATCCAGGGCCTTCCCATACGAAGGAGCCGATCTTTCCGCTCGCGCCGTCCGCCGACCATTTGGCGTAGTCGTAGCCGGTCGTGAAATTTTGCTGCGCAAGCGAGCCGTCTTTATACAAATCGCTCATATACCGCAGAAGCTCCCGGTACTTCGGATCGTTGAACGTCGTTTTCACCTGTCCATCGGCGTCCTTGTACAAATATTGGCCGAACGCCTTGGCGCCGCCTTCTCCCATGCCGAAGCTGCCTGCGAGGAAGCTTTCCAGGAAGGTCCAATACTGCGTCTCAAGGACCCAGCCCAGGCGGGTATCATCCTTCTCTCTTACCTTCTTCAGCGCCTCGCGGAGCTCTGCGGTCGTCTTCGGAACGTCTTCATCCAGCCAGGATTTATTGATATATAACCGGACGGAATTAAATGCCTTCGAGAAGTCGACATAGGGCAGCGCGTAGATGTGTCCGTCGGACATCGTGATCGCTCCCTTGATGTCCGGATTCTCGTTCAGCAGCTTTCGCAAATTAGGTGCATGCTCCTCGATCAATTCCTCAAGGGGTATGAACAATCCCTGTTTGCCGTATTTCATCAGCTCGTCCGTTCCGAAGGCGATGCGATAAAATGCATCGGGAAGATCGTTGGAGCCGAGCATGACGTTTTTCCGCTCCGTTACGGCTGCGCCGGCAAGTTCCTCGAACTCGACCTTAATGCCGGAGATCTCCTCGTATTTTTGCCACATCCACAGCTGATCGGCCGGAGGATGAACATCCGTATAACCGCGCTTCACGATATGCAGTGTAATGCTTCCCGGATCCCCTTCGGTATCGGAAGGCTCCGGAGAAGCCTCGCTCCCGGACCCGCCGCAGGCGGACAGGAGCAAAGAGAATGTCAGGGTCAAGGCAAGCAGAAATTGAAGTCTTTTTCTCATATCAACAATCCCCTCTTTCCATCTTTATGAGGTCCAAGCCAAGAAATCGGGCTGTTCCTGCTTGAATCCCCGTGTTATCCCTTGATCGCTCCCACCATGATGCCTTTCTCGAAAAAACGCGACAGCAGCGGATACAACAGAAGCAGCGGCAGCGCGGACAGGACGACAATCGCATACTTCAGCCCTTCCTTCACCATCATCTGGTCCGCATACTCAGCCCCGACCGATATGCCGGCCATCTCCTTGAAATCGTTCTGCACGAGAATTTCCCGCAAAATAAGCTGCAGCGGAAACTTCTCCCGATCCGTTAAGTAGATCATCGCATCGAAGTAAGAGTTCCAATGGCCGACGCCGTAGAACAGAAGCATGACGGCAATGATGGGCATGGACAGCGGGAGCACGATTTTGTACAGCATCTGAAAATCGCCGCAGCCGTCCACATAGGCGCTTTCTTCAAGCTCGATCGGAATCCGCGTCTGGAAATAGGTGCGCATGATGATCATGTTGTAGGCGCTGATCGCCCCCGGCAGCACAAGCGCCCATACCGTGTTCAGCAGCCCAAGCTGCTTATTGACCAAATACAGAGGAATCAGACCACCGCCAAAAAACATCGTAAACGCAAACAGCATCGTAAACAGACCTTTACCGTAGAACCGTTTGCGGGACAGCGGATAGGCGGCGAGCACCGTCATGATCAGGTTGATGGCAGTTCCCAGGAAGGCATACAGGATGGTGTTCAGGTACCCGCGCCATATTTCGCCGTTCTCAAACACCTTGGCATACGAATCGAGATTGAAGCCGGCCGGATATAACAGCAGCGGCTTGTCCCAGATTTGACGCGGATCGGAGAATGAAGCAAACAGCACGAACACGAGCGGATACAGAATGATGACGGTGACCAAGACGGCGAGCACCAGAATGACGATATCCGCGATTTTCTCGCCAGGCGTTCGTTTGATGTTCAGCAGCACGACATAGGTTCCCTCCTTAACATACAGTCGGCATTCTTCCCTACCATAAGCTGGTTTCCCCGGCCTTGCGGGCTGCCGCATTGACGATAATCAGGATCATGAAGTTTATGACGTTGTTGAACAGGCCGACTGCCGCGGAGAAGCTGTACTGGGTGTTAATCAGCCCGCTTTTGTACATATAAGTCGAAATAACCTCAGAGGTTTCCAGGTTCATCGGGTTTTGCATCAGCAGGACTTTCTCGAAGCCGACGCTCATAATGCTTCCGGCGCTCAAAATCGATAAGATGACAATGGTCGGCAGGATTCCGGGAATCGTAATATGCCAGATGCGGCGGAACTTGCTGGCACCGTCCATGTAAGCCGCCTCGTATAAATCCGGGGATATGCCGGATATCGCAGCGCTGTAGATGAGTGACGACCAGCCGATTCCCTGCCACACGCCGGACCAAACATACAAATGCCAAAAGTTAGATGGTTCGGCTAAAAAATCGACGGGTTCTTTCCCGAGAGAAACCAGAATGGAATTGAAAACGCCGTTCGTCGGCGAGATGAAAAAGAACAGGATACCGACTGCGACCACGACGGAGATGAAGTGAGGAGCGTAGGAGATGGTCTGGGCGAATGAGCGGAATTTGCGGCTCCGCAGTTCATTGAAGAGCAGCGCCAAGAGAACAGGTGCCGGGATGCCGACGAGCAGTCCATACAGGCTGATGCCGATCGTATTTTTCAGAATTGTCCAAAAGTAATACGCATCAAACAGCCGCTCGAAGTGCTCCAAGCCGACCCATGGGCTGTTCCAAATGCCTAGTCCGGGCATAAAATCCTTAAACGCGATTTGAACGCCGTACATCGGCCAGTAGTGCCAGATCAAGAAGTAAAGTACCGCCGGAGAAATAATGAGATACAGTCCGACATTTCGCTTCAGCTGCTTTTTGACATGCTTCCATTTGCTCGGCCTCTGTACGGGCTGTGCGGATGCCGAGGATAGGCGAGCGTCCATTTGTGGCCATGACCTCCTTCTTGAAAAAGGTAAACGCGGCGGAGATTTTTGTCAGCGTAAGAAACACAGATGTTCATCTCCTGAATTCAGCAATTCATCATCCCCTTCCTGTATTTGTTATGATATGTTGTTATGTAATTTCATAGTTGTTATAACACATTCTAGGTTCGATTCCCTGGATCGTCAAGATCTAATCATTTAAAAGATTGGGAGAAATGAAAAAAAGACCGCGTTGTTAAGCGGTCTTTCTGTTATCGTATTACCTCGCGAGCCTTGAATTAATGGGCATTGACGAGAATCTTTACCTGGTTCTTTTCCTTGAGCAGCGCCTCAAATCCATGCTCCACCACTTCATTTAGCTTAATCTTCTGCGTAACGAGCTTCTCTGCCGGGAAGAAGCCTTTCTCCATCAGGCTGATCACGGCCGGGAACACGTCACGATAGCCGATAATGCCGGTGATGCTCCGTTCTTTCATAACAATATCGTTCGGAATGATCGGCGCAGAGGTTTCGAAAATGCTGACGATCATAATCTGCCCGCCGATCTTCGTGGAATGGATTGCCTGAGTGAGAACGGGAGGAACGCCGGTCACTTCGAAAGCGACCTCGACACCCCCGCCGGTGCGCTGCTTCAGCTCCTCGACGACATCGCAGGCTTTCGGATCAATCACGATCGCCCCTAACTCCGTCGCCTTCTGTTTCCGTTCCTCGGACAGCTCTACGGCGTAGATATCCGAAGCGCCTGCAGCCTTCAGCGCCTCGATGACAAGCAGTCCGATCGGCCCGGCACCAAACACGACGGCGCGATCGCCGGCTTTCAGCTGGCTCTGGCGTACTGCGTACAAGGCAACGGCCGACGGCTCAACCAATGCCCCCTGCTCATACGAAACACTGTCGGGAATTTTGTGCACCATATGCTCATCCGCTGCGACGAACTCGGAGAATCCGCCTCCGCCGCCGGCCAGGCCCAGGAAGCCCATTTTTTCGCACAAATTGTATTTACCTTGACGGCATGCCTCGCAAGTCCCGCAGGAAAAAACAGGTTCTACGACGACGCGGTCGCCGGCTTTAAAGCGAGTTACTCCCTCCCCGACTTCAACCACTTGGCCCGAAAATTCATGGCCCATAACGACCGGTGCCTGTTCTCCGGTAAGCGCATGCGGGGTTGATTCAGGTATAAAAATCGGTCCGGCTACGTATTCGTGGAGGTCGCTTCCGCAAATACCGCACCATTCCACCTTGATTTTCACTTTACCTTTCGTTGCTTGAGGCTCCTCAATGTTCTCGAGCCGCAGATCCTTCACACCATGCCAGCGCAGTGCTTGCATCGTCTTCATCTCCTTATGAGTTCGAAAATAAAAGAATGAAATAGGAAACGTTTCCGAAATCAAATATGTCATAGTTTCGCTATTCTGTCAAATCTTCTTCCTTGAATTGTGAAAGGTGATATAGCATGTCAAGGCTCTTTGTCTGTAGCATGCCATAAATCGCAGTTTCCCGGTATTCCAATGGATCTCAATTACCGCCGACAATCGCCGTGAAGTTATATTGTCATCTTCAAAACACCTTCTTATCCCCCAACTCCCCATCCTCCCCCGTCTTTAGGAAATAAGGAAGCATGCATGCTATAATAGAGGTGATTGCCTCAATCATCCAATATTTTCGTACTCATACAGGAAACGTTTCCGATAGAGAAAGGGTTAAAGGATTATGACGAATTCAAAAAAAGTAACCATTGAGGATGTTGCCAAAAAAGCAGGCGTCGGTATTGCCACCGTCTCCAGAGCCATCAACAACAGCAAAGGAATCAGTCCGAAAACAAAGGCCATGATCATGCAGGTAATCGAAGAAATCGGCTTCAGTCCGGATACGTCAGCTCAAAGCTTAAAGGTCCGTCAGACGTATCAAATCGCCTTGGCCGTCCCGGACATCCGGAACGCCATCATCCCGGAAATCGCCTGGTCGGTCGAACAGACTGCCAAACAGCACGGGTATCGGGTTGTTCAGATTAATACGGCCGGCAACGCCCGGAACGAGCTCGAAATCGTGCGGGATATCAAGAAGCTGCACGTGGACGGGCTGATCATCATGCCGCTCGCTTACCCTAAAACGCTCGGAGATCTGATTAGCAAATCCAGCCTTCCGGTATCCATCATCAATTATGGCAAGCAGCTCGGCGATGAGTACAAGGCCGATATCGTCGGCCTCGCAAGGCAGGAAGGCAGACTTGTCATGGAGCATCTCATCAAGATCGGGAGAACGCGGATCGCTTATGCCGGCGCGCCAAAGGATAAAATCGAAGAACGTTACTGGGCATATGAGCAGTCGTTGAATAAGGTCGACCCCTCCCTCGTTTATTTCGGAGAAGATTTCTCTTTCGAGACAGGCGTCCGCGCGGCGGATTACTTCTACGGGCTTAAACATATGCCGGACGCGATCTATGCCGTCAACGACATGGTCGCCATCGGCATTGTTAACCGATTTAAAGAATTGAAGATCAAGGTTCCGGAAGACGTCGCTGTCGTGGGCATCGACAACAACGCGTGGACCACGGTTACTACGCCGCAGATCAGCTCTGTTTCCATTATGGGTGACGAGGTGGCGCGGCTTGCCACGGAGCTGCTCTTGAAGCGTTTGCGGGAACGGAAAAGCGGCGGCTACGAACGCGTTCAGTTCGAACCCCGACTGATCGTGCGGGAGTCTAGCGTATCCATCACCCGAACCACCGCCGAGGAATAAAGATATGACGAACTTGCGTGTGAACAATAAGAAAGACCGTGCAGCAGCTGCTGCACGGTCTGTTCTATGATTGCTTGAGTAAGGTTCGAGAAATGATCTCTGTTCCCTTTCCAAGCGATTTGGCGAGACCAAATGTGCTTTTTCTCACTATGCTGTGTCAGAGAAGCTTGCTAATAAGTAGCCGTAGATCATCGATGAGTGTGTCTGGATTTGACATGGCAATCATATGACTCTCACTGCTCCGATCTCGGGGATTTTCATCCGTATTCTTCGGCCATCCGTCATATTCTGTAAACCTCTCAATAAGGTAACCCAGCCTGCGCATTATCTCGGTCCAGACGCGGGCGACGCGTTTGCTGCTCCACGGAGCCTCATCTGCCGGCTCTGGATAAGCGGAACAGGCGAACCCGGGAAGTGAGGGTGCCACGATGTGTAACGCAATCCTTGGAGCTTCCCTTTTTGCTCAACTCTTTTTGTACGGGTTCCTTGATTCTTCGATGATCGTGATCTTTCATTTATACGGACCGAGGTCCGAATACCGGCGCTAACTTCGATGCAGAAAGCTGCTCGCTTAGCCCGAAATATTCGCAAAAATTCATGATCATCGGATTCCATTTCGAAGGATCGATATAGTTGGACTCTCCATCCATAAGAAGCCCTTCTTCGATATGCACTTTTTCAATGTAAACTTCCATGGCAACAAGCGAACTTGGTTCTTCAAAAGGGTGGACCTTCACAAGCCTGGCTTCCAGGTGGATGGGACATTCCTTGACGCGCGGTGCGTGAACGAGTTCGGACGGAAGTGGAGTTAGCCCGGCGATCCCAAACTTATCCGCCTCATGCTGATATCCCCTCTCGGCTTTAGATTCCGGCACAGGATTGCGACCGGTCAATAGCGTCAATTGATCGATTGCGGGAATCAAGTCAACCGACGGAAGATTCAGCACGCACTCGCGCTCACGGATCAGATTTTGAACGGTCTGGGATTTGCTGCTCATCCCAAGCATGCATGATTGATTGAGCCACCAGGCGGAAGACATTGGAGCCAGGTTGGGCGTGCCGTCTTCGTTGACCGTGCTGATCAATACGACCGAAGTGCCGAAGTATAGGATTTTGGGCTGGATTACTTTATGCATGACAGACACCCTCTCTCCACTATGATTTTTAAGTAATGTATCACGAGACCATTTATGGAAGATAGGGTTTTGGAATAAGACCGCAAGATCTCGAAATTGGACCGGGGATTCGCCACATCAACTAGAGAACAGCGGAACTTCCCCGCCCGGATACAAGGTCGAGCTGGACAGCCGTTTCGTCTGCGGCAAAGGAATACCCGAAGCAGGCTCGCTTAAATCTGCACTTTTGCTCGAATAGATAGACGCTGTTTCATCGCTGTAAATAATGACTTGCTCCATACCGCTTCCCCATAAGTCGGCATGGACGGCATATCCCTCGTCAGGAAACTCCGCGATTGCATTCATGTGACCGTCATACAAGGTGGGAAGGACCCCTCCACCGCGCCGATAAGCCAATATATAGTCCAGGGCTCCTTCCGCCCATCCGCGCAAAGGCTCGATAATCGTTAGCCAGCCTGGTGTTTTGCGGTCTTCTTTCCAAACCTCCCGGCCGCTGCCGTCGAGCAGGAATAAGGCGTCCTTGCCGACCAAACCCTTCCCGTCGTCCTCTCTCACAAGCCGGTCCAGCCCCGCAATTTGCAATCCAGGCAGGTCGCTTCGGAAGCGACCGAGCGCGATGTGCTGCGACTCGATGGAGCCTTCGTATCGCCATAGCTCCCTCCCGTTTCGGTCATACATGACCGTGACGCTGCCTCCGATCACGATCTCCGGGTCTCCGTCGCCGTTCACGTCGCCGATCCAAATGCAATCGGCATGGTCATCCAAATCGCGGCAGCTCCATAACGGCGTGCCGTCATGGTCCAACAAGGTATAACCGGCCATCACTTCATCATACCCGTCCCCGTCCAAATCGTAGACCCAAGGGAAGTGGCCCGGATTGCCCTCATGCGTCCATAGGATGTTGAAATGATGGTCCATTGCCCACATGCGGCGATAACGATCCTTTAGGATGATATCCCGCGTATGCGGGCTTCCCGTCAAATTCGCAACGATAATGCAGTCATGCGCCTCCGGATCCGGCAGCTCATGCGATGATCTGACGCTTCCGTCGTACCCGTTAATGACCAAGAGACGGTTCTCCATAACGCATAACACCTCTAAATGACCGTCTCCGTCGATATCGACAATTTGAGCGGGATAATCCGAGCCTTGACTGCCGGCGCCAGGATCCGGTTTGCCTGTTTGCCACAGCAGATTCCCCTCCAAATCGTACGCAGTGAGGCACTGCACCTGATGGGGAATGTAACGCACGTCCTGGCGGTTGTCGGGTTGAACGAGCAGCATCTCCATCCGGCCGTCTCCGTTTAAGTCGCCAAGCAGCATTTTACACCGCGGACCTGCTGCCCGAATATCCAGCCTCCCGATGAGCAAAGGATCAATTGCCTTCCCTTGGTTCATCCGATATCCCTCCTTTTGATGAATGATCATGAAAAATCCTCAAAAGCTCCCTCCAACTGCCATTTCGGCACTCCCGCTAAAGCTTGATCTGCTCTCCGCCTTTCACTTCGACAATCTGTCCATCCACGTCCAACCAAACGCTTAATGCTGACGGGTTATAGACGAAATCCAACGCGGCTGCAAACTTCAGTCCTTCGAATGCTTTCGTATAATCGACTAACTCGATGTTCGTGCAATACCAGATTTCCGGTTTACCTCCTACATAAGCGCAGAACTGTTCCATAAGTTCCCAATTTTGATCGTGATCGAATTCGTAGCTATGCCCCCATACGTTCATCAGATACAAGTACTGCTTTTTATGCAGGCTCATGAAGGTCTCGGCGTGCTTCATCAAATCACGATTATGATGACAGGTCGGCTGCCATTCCAGGAAATCGTCCGGCATTCCGAAATGCCCTGAACTCGCAACGACTCTCGCATATTCTATCCCGAGGCCCGGCAGCATCTCTTTAATTCTGCGGCTGTAAGAGCCGTTCGGATACGACATCCCTCGAACCGTATACCCTACGATACCCTCCAAAATGCGCCGGTCTTCCATGACTTCATGCACGATTTGCTCATTCGGACAGCGAGCGATCGTCGGATGGGTCAACGTATGCGCCGATACCTCGTGACCTTCATAAAGCGTTCTGACCTCTTCTGCCCCCACCCTGTCCGGCGTTCCGAGCAGCCCGGAATTGATATGAAAAGTTCCTTTGAGCCCATGCCGGTTCAAGATGTCCACCAGCCGCCGATCGGCAAATCGTCCGTCGTCATAACTCAATGTCAGGGCTTTGTGCCTCCCTCCAGGAAAGCACATCATAATTTTGGTCATCCTGTTTCCTCCTCATCGGATATGCTCCTCGTGAAGGATTATGCTTCCATTACGAGATATACTCCTCGTGAACGAAATATCCCCCTCGTAACGGGGGCCGATTACCTTCGCCTTGCGCGGGGAAGATACAATTGCGGAACAGGCACCATTCCCCAATCGATATCGGATGCAAAATAAAAGCTTGTATAACTTGGCTGGTTATATACGACATTCTGCCATGCAATTCCTGTCCGATATTGCGTATCATGCATCAACGTATACAATTTTCGGTCCGTTACTTCGGTGCTCAAGTAGATACGGATCGCCGAGCTATCCTTTGTTCGAACCAACAGCTCCTCTCTCCAATCTCCGAACACGTCCGCAACAAGGCATGGATTTCCCTTCGTACCGTTGTTGGAAACCGCGCCTTCTGCGGTAAGCAGCCTGCCTCGTTTCCAGTCGTCGATCGTAACCGGCTCGTCGAATCTGCCGTTGATGATCTGTGTGGTCATATCAGCCGACCATTTGATGCTCATGTTCGTGCCCGGTACCTGTGCCGCAATCCGTTCTCCCGTACATGTCATCAAGCCGAACGCTTCATCGCTTTCATAACCTTCGCTGCACCATGTTTGAAGGCCGCGATGATTCGGTTCAACCTGCCCGATCATTCCGCGCCCAACGTCATCGATTGCGAAGCCGCCGTATAACACCTCGCCGGTTGCCGCATCACGCAGCGTATATCCGTAGGGTCCCGATGCGCCGCTTTCATGGACCATAAATATCTCCAACCCTTGCCGATCCGGATCTATATTCGCTACATGAAGTGCATCGCCGTGACCCAGCTTGGAGATTGCGCCAGGCTCCTTGCTTTCCGGGGGCATTTCAGCCCGAGAGCTGTATAAAATCGTTCCGTCATGGTCGATGGTTGCCGCCCCGTATATAATTTCGTGGCAGCCATCTCCGTCCACATCTGCAACGCTTAATGAATGCGCGCCTTGTTTAGCGAGGCTGCCGAACTTCTCACTGCGGCCGTCCTCTAGACCAAGCGTATCATGAAAAGGGTTATTCATCGAAACCCAGCCGCTGTCGACGAACCACTTCTCCTTAAGGCGCTTTCCATCCCAGGAATAGGCTGCGACGGCGGCCCTGGTATAGTAGCCGCGGGCAAAGATCGCAAACGGTTGTTTGCCGTCCAAATAGGCTACGCCTGCCAGAAATCGGTCCACGCGATTACCGGGCTCGATGCGGTTCCAAGCATAATCCCCCCACATCAGACCGTCATCATGCCGCCCCGGCTTATAGGGGATCGTCTCCAATTCCTCGCCCGTATGCCCATAAAATACGGTTAAATATTCAGGCCCATCAAGAACGAATCCCTCGAATGACCGCAAATTGTTGCGGCCACTCCGACTGGGAGCATACACATCGAGGAAGTAATCGGCGAGCCGTTCCGCATCCCCCCTGGACAAAGGGTAATCGTAACGTTGCTCGATCCCAAAGCATTCTTCCAGCGTGGAGGGCCATCGTCCGGCCACCACCTCCTCATGGGAGTGCCAGCGCATGAACACTGAGACGATATGCTTATAGTAATCCTCGCTGCTCATTCGATAGTCGTCCGAATGGCTGTATCCGGCAGCGATATCCTCAGGCGGCATCGTTACATAAGTTTCGGTGGTGCTCTGACCTGCCTGATTGTACCGGATGACCTTCGTGCCGGGTGCGGTCTTAAACATGAGCTCGGCTCTCCCGTCTCCGTCAAAATCGTAGACCAGAAACTGCGTATAGTGGGCACCTGCCCGAATGTTCACGCCTAGGTCAATCCGGTATAGCAGCGTTCCGTCCAGCTTATAACAGTCGATATACACCTGTCCGGTGTAGCCGGAGTGCGATACATCTTTCGCGTTTGAAGGGTCCCATTTGACAAAAAACTCATACTCGCCGTCGCCATCTACATCCCCTACGCTCATGTCATTCGCCGAGTATGTAAAGGTTTGACCGGTCGGCGTTATGCCGTCAGCCGGTTTTTGCAAGGGTATTTCGTAGTACGGACCTTCCCACGGATTGACATCGGCACTTCGGTCGACCTCTTGACCGTCGACAACGGCACAAACATAGTAAACCGAGTCTGGCGTCCCGCCGGGATCCAAATAATTGGTGCTGTCGCAGACAACTGCGATCAAGCTGCCATCTCGATACAGGTTAAAATCAGTTCCGGTCAGTCCGTTACTGCTAAAGCCGCTCACTTCATTCCCGAGCAATCGCCAGCTGAGAAATACTCCTTCGGATGTGACAGCTGCAACCAGCCCGCGACCCAGGTATTCCAG
Source organism: Paenibacillus lactis (assembly GCF_017873605.1). Classification (GTDB taxonomy): domain Bacteria; phylum Bacillota; class Bacilli; order Paenibacillales; family Paenibacillaceae; genus Paenibacillus_AQ; species Paenibacillus_AQ lactis. Next base: position 121,638 of record NZ_JAGGKI010000006.1, on the reverse strand, counting down.
CTGAACCTCGGACTGATTCCTTGTTTCATTTTTGTACTGATCATGGTCGGTTTTCATAATTAGGCCCCCTCTCAATTGATGATTTGCCTGCGGCATACACGGTTAGATTTGCATATTCACCAATCAACGGGGCCATCTGGCGGAAACCAACCTTGCCGCCGGCGAGTTGCGGTCCGTACGTCTGACCGTCGTCCTCCCATGAGAACACCGGCAGGTCGTTAACGGCAAACGTAATGCGGTTCTTATCCTTGACGATGAGCATCCGGTAAGGGCCAACCGCGTCCATGACGCCAGGGATGGGATCCGCCCCTTGAGCGACCAGATGGAAGCCGTAGCTTTTTCGCAAATTGCATGTGTGAAACATCCGTTCTTCCGTCCACTTCCTCCGAAAGTAAGAGATATGGAAGGCATTCATTTCGCCGTGATGGTACTGGTCGTATTCCCCCGTCCGGGGCTTGATCGAAGGATCGAATAAATCACGCCCCTCCGTTCCGGTTGCGCAAAAAAACATCATGGCCAAGCCCGGCTCGCGCACCGGCCAAAAATCCCAAGAAATTGCGGCGTCTGCCGGAAAATCCTCAAGACACCACAGCACGAAATTGGCGCGCTGTCCCTCCTTCTCATCCAAGATGCTCTCGAGTCGCATTCGCCCCATAGGAAACGTGACAGAGGCATTCCCTTCCAATCGAAAATCGGCGACATGCTCGGGATCGGCTAGCGGGTTCACGTATATCTCCCTCCAGCCTTCAGGAATAAGCGAGCTATCGGCCGGTGCCGGAACTCCTGATTCGGTTGATTGATGAGGTTTCATCTTAAGTAATGCTCCTTTCTTCCAGCCACGGGCGGATTGCCAACTATTTTGCAGGGCGGACGTGCCGATTACCAGGCTTCTTTATATCTTGGCTTGTTGCCGTTCCGATACCGTATGGCCCGGGAGTGCGTCCGGGATCAGTTCCAGGCTGATGATCGTGTTCAAAGACCACTGCGACGCCTCGTTCGTGTTCATCCAGTCAATCTCCTTCAGCTCGCCGGCGTAAGTAACGTCAGCCGAGTCTTTCTCCAGATCTGTTGTAGCAAAAGGATGTGACAGCAGCGTCGACCAGGCAAAATCGGCTGTACGTCTGTCCTTTCGGTACCAAGCGCCGTAAGCGACGAGGGCCAGTGTCAGGACAGGGTGCTCAAACCGCTTCGTGCTGATTGCACCGCCGGTAATTTGATCCTTTTCTTCTTGCGTGAGATTATAGAACACACCAAAATCAGCCATCATCTCATCCCACTGCTTATCCTTCAGCATGCCGGACAGCTCGAACCACACTTGCGGTGCGCCCATGCATAACGCCAGATGCCGTCCCCAGTTGTCGTCGCCCATCGACGTAAGCACGCCGGTTATCGGGTCGTAACCGTAAGTCGGACCGGAGATCAGACCGAAATTCGCCTGTTTGATACATTGAATGCCGGTCAGCAGTTTGTCACGGTAAAATGGATCCTCTTTACGCTCCCAGCGGGTCATCCAGTTGGAGCTGAAGGCCGCCCAATCGGGACCGACCCGGATATGCGTCTTATGCTCGTCCTTCGGAAAATAGGCGCGCATCGGGTCGATATGAACGGTTGTATAATCGGCGTCCTTGGCCACATCCATCATATCCCCGATTCGTTCGTCCCCCGTCAAATAATAATAATAGCGATGCAAGCCGGCCATGCTGATCCGGGCTTCCTTGCAGCCGCAGCCCCAATGGACGACGTTATGCCGGGAGCCGAGGCCTGCGTATTCACCGAAGTGGTAGACGTCAACCTCGCTTGTATGGCGCGTCATCGCCTCCGCCATCCGGAATATATCTTCGCGTCCCGAACGCAAAAACATCAGCCACAGCCACATGTTCGGGACCAGTTCGGTATTTTGCCACGCACAGCCGCCGAGATCATAATTCCAGACATGGCGGGCAGGGTCATAGCTGTGCATGAAATCGCCGTAATCCCAGAAGCCGTACCAGCGCCTCTGCTCTACCTCCCTTTGGTAAAAGGCGATGATCCCGTCCAGCTTCTCTTCGAGACGGGCCTTAATGGGCGTTCCCCGGTCCGGCAAGCTCCAGATGCCAAAAGCGCCCCGGCTCCGCAAATAAGCCGGCTCGCATACAAGCAGCGGCGGCGAATCGTTATAGCTCGCGTAGGCTTCCAGCTCAATCGGCGACGGCGTCGCCCCCCGGCACCAGATCGTCAGCTCGCTCGTATTGCCGACGCCGTAAGACGTTGCGCGCAGCTCTTCCGCGCCTTCGTAGGAAGACTCAACATGCGTGCTCGTATCGTAATGGCGCATGTCCATGGCGGGAGCTTCCGGCGACCAGAACCAGGCGGTCAGCTGGGCCTCGTCCGCCGTGAGACCGTGTGCCTCCATGCCGGAAGGATGCTTCTGCCAGAAATTGCGCATCGCAAGAGCCAGGCCGCCGCCTGGCCCGCCGACATACGCGACCCCGCGCCCTCTCCGGCCTTCGGCGGATTTGAGCCAGCTGCACCCTGCCTTGGTCCGCTTGGCCATCAGGTAATGGTCAGCTGAGAGCTGCGCCATTTTATAGCCGTCCCAGCACGCGGAATCGTCCAGCAGATTCATGAAGTATTCATCGGCCATGTCTTCATCGGGCAGCAATTCCCCATTGAGCTGACGCTTGAACAGCTCCAAATATTTGCCATGTGTACGCCGCGTATGGAGCGTCTTCGGCGATTCGCTTACAAAACCGCTGTCGCCCGCGAACCGGACGTGGCGGTTATAGAGCGGCCCGCGCATTGGCAGCCCGAAACGGATGCCGAGTCCCTTCACGAAATCCTGATTCGGATTGCCGTCATAAAAAAACGTATGCACGACCCGAAGCGACTCCAGTCCCGCGTAGGCGTACAGGCGAAGCGAAAATGGCAGCCATTCTCCGGTTCCATTGACGGCACGGTGACGCCCCGTCAGCTTAATGACCGCTCGGACCGGGCCTACTTGCTCCACCTTCGCCTCGTAAATCCGGGATTGATATCGCTCTTGCCGGATCGTTCGGCTGCCGGTCAGCTCGCTTACGCTCTCCTTGATGGCAATTAACTCGCCATAGGAGCTTATGCTGATACCGTTGTGTTGAACATCGGCGATCATACGGCTGCCTGTTTTCGGTACCCGAAAGGAAATGACGCCTGTGTCGATCGTAAAGTCGTTCTCCGTCTCATGCACCGACAGCGAAGCTGATGTTGGCAATAGCCCGGGTTCTGCCTTCACTACCGCGCACCCATCAGGAGCGCCAGCCGGAAAAGCGGCCGCATGCGCCGTCCATTTCACGCTGCCGTCCGGCCAATATGCAGTCGGCCAGCTCTGCAGCGCAGGTGCGGTGCCGCCTTCCATATGCAGCGACAGCCGCTCGTCCCGCGAAAGCTCCCCTTCCTTCCACGGCATCCCCCACGTCAACCCTGCCGGAATAGGCGTGGCTGCCTTTAACCAACGCAGTTGTACCCGCGTGTCGTTCATGGAATCATCTCCTAACGTTTTTGCTCACTTCCGACTTCTTCAACGCCCTTATTGTAGTGAGCTGAGGTTTTCCCGGCAATGACACTTTCTTGATGACCTCTTCCGGCCGAAATTGCACGATTTCTAAAAGATTGCACTTTATTGCACGCGAAGGCTAAACGAGCTTCTCACAGGCCCTTCGCTTCGCAACAAAGCCGGCAGCGTTCGCATGATGAACCACTGCCGGCTTCTTCCCCGATGTGTCTTTTACGCAGCTTGCTTCCTACTCCGCCCGGCTTAGCTCGCGGTAACGGGTGGGGGTCATGCCCTCAAGCTTTTTAAAGATCCGGTTAAAATAGCTGTGCCGATATCCGACCTGTTCAGCGACCGTGTTGATTTTCATCTCCGAATCCCGAAGAAGCTCCTTCGCTTTTTCCATGCGCAGCTCGGTCAAATAATCGATAAAGTTCTTGCCGGTCACCTGCTTGAAGGATTTGCTCAGGAAAAACGGGTTCGTGCCGATGTGATCGGCGCAATTGTCGAGCGAAATGTCGCGCATATAGTTTTGCTGCATATAGATCATGGCTTGCTCGATCAGCCGTTTGACCTGGCCATCCGTCCTGCTTGTTAGCTCCTTCATGAAAGGTGCGATCACCTTCATCTGGAACCATTCGCGGGCGCCTGCAGGCTCTTTGATCTGAGATAGCTGCTCATACAGGTTGGCGCCCTTAAACAGACGATTTGGCTGAATGCCGGATACAAGAATTGCATGCTGGACGGAACCCAGCAAATGAAGCATCCCCTGCTGGACGTCGATCGCTTTGGCCTCTTTCACGGACAACGCTTTCTGGAACTCGACGAGCAAGGCGTTGGCGTCCGCTTCCTGCCCGGTCCGTAGCGCCTGAAGAAACTCCCGTTCCAGCGTGAACGGGTACTGCGGTTCGGACGAATCCTCAAAGTCCAGCTGCTCCATCTCGATGATTTGGTTGTCGTTATCGAATTTGCGGAAGCTGGCCGCGTGCTTCACGCCCTCGAATGCGAGCGGTATGTCGCTAGCCCGGGTGACAGCCCGGCTGATCGCTACGGTCACCACCATGTTGAGCAGCCGGTTAATCGTCCGCGCAAGCTCTTCGCTGAATGCTTTGATCGTTTCCGCACAGGGCTCTCCTTCCGGCAAGATCAGCAGCACGCCCGATCCGAGATCGTGGAAATTGATCGTGCTGCTTTGCTCGAAATAGGAATCCGCCAGCTCTTCGATCATGTTGACGGACGCAAAGGTGACCAGTCCCTCGTCCCCAAACTTGAATTTTCCTTCCATGCTGGCGATTCCGGTAAGCTGTACGTACAGCACGACAAACTGCTTGCCCCGCACCTGCCATTTATACCGCTCCATCCGTGACCGAAGGTCCTCCTCGGTATATGCGTACAAATAGCCCTGAAGCAGCTGATGGAGAAAACTCTCCTTCACGTGCGGCAGCTGCTCGACCAGCTTGGCGTTCAGCTCCCGGCTTTCCCGGTTTAAATGCTGCCATTGCCGCTCGATCAGCGTGAACTCGTCCTCCCGGCTTCCGCCTATCAAGGAGGCACTAGGCAGCAAATCCATCATCAGCCGTTTGACGGGCGAATACATACGGTTCGATGCAAGCCAAGCAAGGAGCACCGCCAGGAAGAGAGCGCTCAGGCTGACCGTCAAAATGACTTTGGATATAAAGACAACCGGCGCCGTGATATTGGTGATCGGCGAGGCTGACACGTACAGCCAGCTGTCCATGATTCGTGCGAAATAACCGTATGTAACCGCGTAGGTTTTATCGTTCCATTCGTACAGGAACGAGCCTTCCGTGCTCCCGTTCAATTCGATCTCGCTCCTGACTGCCATAACAAACGTCGAGTCGATCGTACTCCCGTTGGCGGATACGTAGAGCTGCCCGGCCGGCTCCATCAGAAAGTTCTCGCCGTCGGTATAAGGCGTAATGGTCCGCAGCGCCTCCGCGACCTGATCGTTGTCCAAGCGGACGATCAGGGCACCGATCGGTTTGGGGCTGCCCCCGGGAACGAGATGCACAAACGTCAGTTCCCGTTTTCCCGGCTGATCAGGGTCAAGCGCCAGCTGTGTCCAATACGTCGTTTTTCCCGCGTCAAGGAGACGATCGTAAAGCGATATGACACTTCCGTCATGCAAAGCAGAGTATTCCGGATAAAACAATACCGGCTGACTTCCGCGCAAATAGAGGCTGACGTTGCGAATCATCGTATTGGAGCCCTGCATCACCAGCAGCGTATTCGTAATATCGCGGGTCTTCTCGAAATCGCGCACGAAGTCGCGATCGCTGAGCGAATAATCGAAGCTCGTATCGAACGCCCAATGCGCCAGCATCATTTCGAGATTGGACAGCTGTTTATTGAGATTCTGCGACCGCTGCTCAATCTGGTTATTATGGAGGTTCAACAGCTCCTTTTCCAGCTTTCCCCCCGCCATGGAGTACACGAGAACCCCTGTTATGATGCCGGGAATGCCGGCAACGAACAGGAACATGATCAAGGTTTTCCTGTAGAAGCTGCCGGATCTGCCGGATAAGCGGGCCAATAACGTCTTCCATCCATTCATCGTCAGCTCACCAACCATATCTAAAATTAGTTTTGCCTTCCCACGTCAGGCGGACCTTTGATCTTTCAGATATGTAAGCGTATTCAATAACCGCGAAATAAAACCGTTTCCTTTCATTAGCATAACGCGGACCTCCCCATAAAGCCTGCATGTTTTCAGGGTAATTTGTTCAAAAAACCGAGGAATCTCAAATAACTCCACATCGTGGAGTTCTGGATGCAAAGCGGTTACTCTCAAGTTTCGGGTAAGTTGAACGGTTACATTCTATTGCGAAAAAGAGGCCACGAGGCCTCTTTTTCGCTGGAGCGACACGACTATGGACTGCTTAGGATTTGGATGCCGCATACAGCTCGTTGATTTCCTTAACGTAATCGTCGCCGCCGGATTTTTTCCACAGTTCGATTGCGTCGCGCCAGCCCTGCTCGTCAATTTGGCCGACGATGAATTTAATGCGGGCGTCGTTAATAATATTTCCGAGCTGCTGCCCTTTTTGCGAGTATACTTCAGAAATGAACGGTTCCGCCGGATTGGCGACGATCGTTTCCCGGTTTTTCAGCTGAACCTCCGTTTGCTTCAAGCGAAGCGGGGTCTGGGCCACTTGCAGCCCCTTGCCTTCCGGAATGTAAGGCACCATCTGGTTAAGCCCTTCGACTTCCGATTCGAGCAGCACAGCGTCCGTGCTTCTTTCCAGCGTCTGATCATCGATCTTAGTATAATGCACGCCTTCAAGCCCGAAGCTGGTCAGCGTCTGTAATTCAGGCTCGTTCAGCTGGTCAAGGAATTTCAATATGCGGTCGACCTCCTCTTCAGTCTTCACGCTCGACTTCGGAATAGCCAAAAGACCGGCGAATCCGGAGGTAGGCAGGGTACGAATTTGTCCATCCGGACCGGCTACCGCTCCGAACACGTCCATGTAATGCTCTCTTGAGTCTTTGCCCGCAGCTGCATTCGCTGCTTTGATTTTGTCGTCGACTCGAGCCGCGCCGTCCACGACGTCGATAATGACGCCGGCCTGACCGTTAACGAGCGGATCGGTCCATTTCGCGGAGTCCATGACGGCAAAATCTTGGTTGACGAGCTTTTCGTCATACAGCTTTTTCATGAACTTCAGCGCTTCGAAGTATTCGTCGTATTCGAACTCCGGCACGAGCTGGCCGTCCTTTTCCCCCCAAACGTTAGGCGCACCGAACCACAGCTTGATCTGGTCGAAGCCCGCACCCCAACCGGCCGTCCATTTGACCATGACCAGACCATACGTGTCGTCCTTGCCGTTTCCATCCGGATCCTTCTCTTTGAACGCTTTCAGCATATCGTAAAATTCATCGATCGTTTTCGGCTCCTCCAGGCCGACGTTCTCCAGCCAATCCTTACGGTAATAAACGCCGTTACGGCCAAGCTCGCGCCCGCGATATACGCCGTACGTTCTGCCGTTGATCGAAGAGTTGTTCAGAATGATTTCGCTGGCCTGGCTAAGGTTCGGATAATTTTTGAGCTTGTCGGTCAAGTCCCAGAACGCCCCCGATTTCACCGCGCTAACGAAGCTTGGCCCCTTCGAGTCCGGCACGTAAATAATTTTCGGCAAATTGCCCGACGCGAGGGTAATGTTGAATTTATCAGCATACGAAGCGTTAGGCACCCATTCGAAATGAATGTCCGTGCCCGTCAGCTTCTCGAGCTCGGCCGCTACGGGACTATCATCCTTTGGATAGTTCGTTTTAAAAATCGGGAGCATAATGTTCAGATTATACGCTTCTTGCGAACCTGATGAAGCGCTTGCAGGCGGAGCTGCAGTCGAGCTGTTGGTTGAGTCCGTGCCCCCGCTGCTTTTGGTGGACGAGCAGCTGGCCAGCAATACGATGCACATCGTGCCTAGAATAAGAAATGTGGAAGCACGCTTCGCTTTCATTGTCTTTTTCTTCATTAAATAGCCTCCCTTTATCGTTAGAATCCTATTGCAAACCGCGCGAGCTCCAAGCAACCCCATCTTGCTGGTATAACTAACAGAGCCACGCGGATTCACACATTTGGAAAATAAAGCTCTACCCTTTCACGGAGCCAAGCAGGACGCCTTTGGCGAAATGCTTTTGCAGGAACGGGTACACGCACAGGATCGGGATCGTGCCGACAACGATCACAGCCATCTTGATCGATTGATCCGGCGGCTTCACAAAGTTAGGGTCCATCGAGTTCAGATCCCCTGCAGCCGCTTGCGATAGCAGAACGATCTGGCGCAGCATGACCTGCAGCGGCCATTTGTCCGGATCGTTGATATACAGCAGTGCCGAGAAGAAATCGTTCCAATGTCCGACGGCATAAAACAACGTAAATGTGGCGAGAACAGGCATCGACAGCGGCAGCACGATCCGCCACAAGAGGCCAAGCTCGGAGCAGCCGTCGATGCGGCCGGCCTCCTCGATCTCCTTCGGAATTTCCTGAAAAAAGTTTTTGACGATGATCAGGTTAAACGCGCTGATCGCCCCCGGCAGCATGAGTGCCCAGAGTGAATCCAGCAGCTGCAGCTCCTTGACGACGAGGTAAGTCGGGATCATGCCCCCGCCGAACAGCATGGAGAAGATGACGAGATTCAGCACCAGATTGCGGCCGTACAATCCTCTCTTTGCCAAGGAATAGGCCATCGTTACCGTAAAAAACAAATTGACGAGCGTGCCGATCACGGTCACGTACACGGAAACGCCAATGCTTTTCACAATCGTGCCTGTAGAAAAAATAAACTCGTAGGCATTTAACGTAAATGTTTTGGGTATGAAAAACACCGCCCTGGACGTCAGCTCCGCATCCGAGGCGAAGGAGCCCGCGATCACGTAAACGAAAGGGAGCACGGCAGCCAGCCCGAACATTGTGAGCACGATATAATTGACGGTGTCGAACGTGACGCCTGCCGCTGTTCTGTATTGCTTGGCCATGGATCATTTCCCCTTTCTTCTTAATAAAGCCCGGATTCGCCGAATTTTTTCGCCAGCCAGTTCGTGCCAAGCACAAGCGTTACGCCAACGACCGATTTAAACAGCCCGACGGCCGTGCTGTAGCTGAAGGCGCCTTGCGTGATCCCCATCGCGTAAACGTATGTGTCGAACACCTCGCCTACCGAGCGATTGAGCGGATTTAACATCAAATAAATTTGTTCGAAGCCGTTGTCCAGCACGCTGCCCATACGCAGAATCAGAAGAATTACGATGGTGCTGCGAATCGCTGGCAGTGTGATATGCCAGAGCTGCCTCCAGCGATTCGCCCCGTCGATCGTCGCGGCCTCGTATTGCTCCACGTCGACGGCCGACAGCGCCGCCAGGAAAATGATCGTTCCCCAGCCGCATTCCTTCCAGATCGTCTGCAAAATGATGACGGGACGGAACCATGACGGATCGGACAGAAACTGGATTTTCTCCCCCGTATATTGGTATAGCAGCTCGTTGACCGTGCCGCCCTCCGTGGTCAGGAACACGTACGTCAAACTCGCTACGATTACCATCGATATAAAATGCGGTACATAAATCATCGTTTGAATCGTCCGCTTAAAGAACGAAAGCCTTACCTCATTTAACAAGAGCGCCAATATAATCGGAGCGGGAAAAAAGAAAATGAGATTATAAAACGATAACAGCAGCGTATTGCGCAGCAGCATAAAAAACTCGGGGTTATTAAAAAACAGGCGGAAATGCTCGAAGCCCACCCATTCGCTCTTCAAAAAGCCGGTAAACGGCTGATAGTTTTGAAATGCCAGCAATACCCCCCACATCGGCACATATTTAAATACCAAAAAATAAAGCAAGCCTGGGAGCAGCAACAGGTAGAGCCATTTGTCCCTGCGCAGCCTTGCCGCGAAGCTCGTGCGGTAATCCGCCTGCTTGGACGTTTGCGGGAAGTCCCTTTGAGCCGTAGCTTGCTTCATCATCATCCACCTCCATATGTCGTTCATCGCCTCGCGAGCGGTGTGGCCTTATTATGCAGCAGCGCTTTCTTTTCCGGCAATGAGACATTTTTGAAGGCTGAAAGAGCCGTGGCGATCGGCATTCTTAAAGAAAGTGCAAAGTGTGCAAAAGAGTCAAAAGACTTCCGAACATAAAAAAGCTGGTAACCTTGACGAGGCCACCAGCTTCTCTAGCGCACGAAAGTGTTAGATCGCTTCATTTTCACTCGATAGAACCTGATGCTGTTCACTCATGGCTTGCCGCCGATCATGCAGCACCAATACAAGCATCATTCCCATCACGATGCCGAAGATGATCCCGGCCTGCGTGGTCAGCATCCGAAGCACCGGGTGCTCAGGTGAGAGCTGGGAATCCGTGCGAATCGCAGAGAAGAGATTATACGAAAATAACATGCCTGAAGATACCCATACGGCTGCCATCCGGGGGACAAACCGCCGTGATCTGCTGCGGGAAGTAAGGACAATTAATCCCCATGCTCCGGCGAAGGACCATGCGCCCGTGCTTAACGTCAGCAGATGCCACCACATGTCGCGCTCTTCCAATCTGGCCGGATCAATGCCGATCGTCCCTCCCGCCGCCCAGAATACCTTGATCATGCCAAGCAGGATACATCCTATGCCAACAAGTCTCCCCATGATTTGCTGCAGCCTCAAGGTATTCCCGGGCAATTGGCTATAATCCATCGAATTGCCGAAAGCCTCCGGCCAGCGTGACCTTGCATATCCTGCCATGGCGAGCGGAAGGCAAATGCTGACGCCAACCAGCGATAGCATAACGAATAATTGTTCCAAGGCCCATACGCCGGCGGCACCTGCCTCCTGATCCCGAAGCATGGCAGCCGGGCCCAGTACCGGAGCCAAGAGCAGCATAGGAACGAGCAGACCGGTACCTATCCATACAGGGATGGCAACCAGCCATGCAGGCAGACGCGCCCCCCAGGGCATGCTGAATGCTAATGCAAGCAGGATTCCGATCGCTGCTATTATGGCGGTAGCTGCGTTGATTGCTCGCCAACTGGTGTCGCCCATTTGTTCAGTCGGAATGAATAGCCCTAGCGTCCAAGCGATTTTAATCAGAAAATACGGCATCACCGATATGGCAGCTCCATAGCCATATCTGCGCCTCATGGTTGACCATTGTGAAACCTGCCTCTCTTTCAAAGCTGTTGTGCGATCATACCTCATGCTGGATCACTTACCTCCTTACACACGCTAATTGTGTATCCCATTCTATCTCCCGAATCGAAAAGTAAAGCGACCCCAAGGTTAAGATTAGGTTAATAATTGCATCATAAGGTTCACAGCGCTCTCGCATCATCGAGATGCATAAAAAAAGCTGCTTGCAAGTCATCACAAACGACTTATAAGCAGCTTCAATGTCAAAAAAGTCGGCATTCTTAAGGCTCTCTTAAGCAGGCCTTGTCTTCCGTACCCAATCTGTTAGCTATTTCGTTTCTTTCCAAATGGAAAACGTACACCCCGTGGAGCTGGATTCCATTTCCCACTGCATTCCCATCTCCTTGGTCATCAGCGAAACGATGGATAAACCAATACCGGCGCCTTTCTCAAGAGTCTTATTGCTTATTCCGGGACCTCTGTCTCTAATAATGAGAGTCTGCTTCTGACTTTTCTGACCATCCGTCATATGAACCGCGATGTACCGGCCCGCTCCGGCGTGACGCACCACGTTTTGAAACACATTGTCGAGAATCCGATGCAGCCACATGGGATCCGCAGCCCAGATCACCGGCTCGTCAGGGAGCTCGACCTGAACCTCGAAATCCTTTGCTTCAAATACAGGATACCATTCGGCCACTCGATTCCGGACCTCCTCCGTTATATCGACGGGCTGCATGCTTATGGGATACTTCCCTGCCGACAGCAGCGAATAGGACAGGAGATTATCCATCAGCTTATCGACTTCATTCAGCTTCCTTTCAATGATGGAAAGCGACGTTTGCCCATGGGAGGATTCCGGGTTATTGCGAACCGTATGGATATGCTGGCGGATGACGGTCAATGGGGTGCGAAGATCATGGGACACGTTTGAAATGAATTGCTTGCGCAAATCTTCCTCTTCCCGCTCCCGCTGTTGACTTTCCCTGAGTTCCCGCACCATGCGGTTAAAGGCTCCTTCGAGCTCTCCGATTTCGTCTTTTTTGCTAATCGTGACCTCATTCGGAATTTCATTCTTCCCGCTAACGCTCATCGCTGACTGCAGCTTGATCAGTCTTTTGCGAAGCTTAACGAAGAATAGCCAAGACAGCCCCACGAAGCAGAGACAAATTATGAAAAACAAAAGGATCAGCGGCAAATTTCCCGCGAGCGACATCTCTGCTGATAGGATATGGGATTCAGGGAGCCGCATGACCATAAACCCTTGCTTGGGATCGCCACCGATCAGCGAGGCTAAGGTAAACGATCCTGGTTTATGTCCTTGCATCTGAAGTGAGAGCACATCCTCATAATCCCACTGCGCTGGTGTATCATCCGAAAGGTCTTGGACCGCCTGCGTTTTGCCCGACGGATCAACCCAGAATATTTCGGCATCCGGAAACTCCTCATTCAACTCGGCCAAGCGGTTAAGGATCGTATCCCGATCCGTCCCGTTCAGCTTCATGGCCTCTTGCTGCCATATACGGGTGATTTCTTCCGGACGGTAAATCGGATGATTGCTAAGGAGATAGCCCGGAAAATAAAACATCGCGGGAATGACCGGCCAAAGCAGCATAGCGGTCATAATGAGGATCAGGTACTTTGTCATTAACGAGCCTCGGATTTTCATGCCCGCACCCGGTATCCGACGCCGCGGATGGTCTCGATAATTTGGGGAGAAGCCGGATCCTGTTCGATTTTCTCCCGCAAATGGCGAATATGGACCGTTAATGTTTTATCCCCCGCCAAATGCGGTTCGCCCCATATCGCTTCATAAATCTGCTTCTGCGTTAAAATGTGATTCAAATGGTCAAGGAAATACATAAAAATATGAAATTGCTTACCTGTCAGCACAATCTCATCCTTCGATTCCGTGTGCCATATCCGGTTACGATTCCGGTCGATCGTTAAATGACGGATCTGAAGAAGTTCCGGTTCCGAAACGCCCGTGCGTCTAAGAAGCACTTGAATGCGGGCCAGCAGCTCATCCGGATGGTATGGCTTCGTCATATAATCATCGGCAAAAGACAAGCCCGTAAGCTTATCCTCAATGGCCGTTCTCGCCGTTAGCATCATTATGGGCAGCTCTGGCCTCTGCCGCTTGATCCGTTGACCGACCGTAAAGCCATCCAAGCCCGGCAGCATTATGTCGACGATAACCAAATCACAGCGTTCTAATGCTTCCTCTACGTCATAACCGGATGTCTTCCATATGACCTCATAGCCGTGCCCGCTTAAAAAGTCTCTGGACCAGGCACCGATCTCCTGATCGTCTTCAATATACAAAATCGTGAATGTCTTCATTCATCTCGGACTCCTAAATAGTGGTATATGAGTAGTCTAGCATATCATGGCTGTAAGGGAATGAAGATTCGCTAGAATTTCCAGAAAACATAAAACCACTGATCCAGGATCAGCGGCTTATGTATATCATTTATCATTTCAATTGTTCATGAGCTCTTCCATGTCCTTATAGGACATAGCCTTAATCAAATCAGCTCGTTCAGACTGCTAGTATTCCTTACTTGCGCAAAGGTATCTTGTAAGGATGCCATAAATGTTTGATGAACGGTTTGGGCTGGGATCACGGTTCCGTCCCATTCTATATCCCTGGTCGCACATGCATCGCTCAGCAACAATACTTCATAGCCCAAGCGACTTGCGCTTCTCACGGTAGAATCAATACAGATGTGGCTCATCATGCCGCATACGACTAACCGCTTGGCCTGAATGGATTCAAGATGCTGCTGCAGTTCCGTTTGATAGAAGCTGTCAGGGGTATGTTTTACAATCACTTTTTCGTCTGACCGGGGAGCTACTGCTGCATGAATGTTAATCCCTTCCGTACCGGGAAGAAAGAATGTTGCGTGTTCATCTAGCAGGATGCACTGAATATGGACAATGGGTAAATTCTTTTCCCGGAACAGCGTCAATGCCTCTTGAGCGCGGGCAGCTGCTTCATCGGAATTGTACAGCTCATTTCTCCCTCCCTTGAAATAATCGTTCTGAATGTCGACAATTACTAAAGCTGTATTCATCGTTCATGTCTCCTTTACTCGTAGTAAAGGTATTATAATATCGGGAATTACCACCCGTGAATTACCCACTTTTTTGTGGGTATGGGATGCCTTTTCGATCGAGAAGCTCGGTTTGCCCAAGCTCCACCATATATTCAATTCCGATCTCTTGCATGATCAAGACCGCATCTAACAATCTTCTTCCGCGTGCAGTGAGATAGTACTCTACGTGCAGCGGATAACCTTCCGTTTTGATTTTATCCACGATTCCGCAAGATTGGAGCTCCCTTAAATGCTGCAGCAGCATTTTTTGGGTGATCTGGTCAATTTCACGCTCTAGCTGCGCTAAGGATGTGTTCCCGTTCTTCAGCTGATAAATGATCATGGTCTTCCATTTGCCTTTAATAATGTCATGGACAATCTCCAGCGGGCAGTTACATACTTCACGAATGATCATAAACTCACCTCTATGCATCATAGCCGGGTTTTCCGGTATTGTTCCGGCGTCATGCCGGTTGTTTTGGCAAAGGCTCGAAAGAGCTGGCTTGGGCTCGCAAATCCCACGCACTGCGGCTTGTAAAGTGCCGATCCGTGCTCGTCGATTATGCGTTTGAGCTCGGCTGTTTGCCGAGCCTCAACGAGACGATGTGATTGACTCCGATTTTCTTTGCCCGGTGGCTGGGAATTTCCCTGCGTTTGTATTCCTCGAAGCCTAATTTATTATAGAGCTTTATTGCTGCCATATTGGTATCGGCGACTTCTTCAATCAAGTAAACCTTATAAGATGTATGCTCAAGGATATGACGAATTAACTGCGTAGCAACGCCTTGCCCCCTGAATTCGGAAGCTGTCCCTACAAATTCGATGGAGCCTGCCCCAGATGAAGGATGAACAAATGGTGTTTCAAATTCTTTTTTTAGGAAAACGCCAGCCAATGTGCCTTTATACCAGCCTAAATGTTTGCGAAGCTCCTGTTTATCCAGTTTGACAGAAAGTGATGTTCCATTCGTGCAGGCAGCCATTCCGATCACTTGCCCCTTGTGTAATGCCACATAAAATTGATCCAGCACGAACATGTGGGCGAACGCTGCAGCAAGTTTTTTCGGATCCTTGGAGAAAAAACCTAGCCACTCCTTGAAGCCATCCGCAAATAGCTCCGATAATCCTGGCCTCACATCCAGCTCCGCTTGATCAGCCTTCACTACGGTTATCATGGGTTCACTCCCCTACCTTAAATAGAAATGCGGTCATGACTGACGGCGAGGGCATCTGAAAGTTGCTCTTGAGCAGGATTTTCATCTCGGCCAAACCCTGAATGGAGGCGTAAAAATAGACGGCCATCTCTTTTGCATCTCCCAAGCGGAACTCTCCAAGCTGCTGCCCCTTACGAATGAGCTGAGCCGTTGCATCAAGCAATCTGGCATTGACCTGGAGAATCTCCTCATGCAATTGGGAGTCCGTGCCTGCACTTGCGAACAGCGCTTGATTGATTAAGATCAGCAAATTGGCAAGCTCCTCCCCGTTCGACAGGTCGGTGTAAACTTCATCGATAAACCGGGCAATTAACTGCTTAGGGGATTGATCCGACTCGAATGAACGAATATTGCGTTTCAACCCTTCGACTGCATAGCCGACCAATTCGTTAAGCAACTGATCCTTTGTCCTGTAATGCCGATACAGTAACCCGATGCTAATGCCAGCCGTATCCGCGATGTCTTGAACACTCGTCGAGCCGTATCCTTGATGAACAAACAGCTGCATCGCCGCTGAACGGATCTTGTCTCTGGTGGCATTCCGCATTTCTTCATACTGCTCTTTGGTACGTGGCAAAATCATAACTCCTTTTTTTGAGTGAGTTTTTACTCATTATAAAAAAGTTGAGCTGGAATTTCAACCCAACGAGTAAAAATAATCGTACTGCGAGGCCACCCTTTGCAATTCCGCTATCATATAACTTGATAATGACATAGCAAAAGACCCAAGTTCTTGTCGATATGTCAACTGTACATGAACTTGGGTTTTCATCTAAATATAGAACTATATTAGAACAAACGCGGCTATGAACATAACGTCTGGTCATCGTTTTGCAGATATCAATCAAGCGAACGCTGATGTTTTCGCCGGCTCAACTCCGCCTCCCGTTGGTATCAACGATACCAAGCTTGCTCATGCCCCTCCCTGCTTGCGGAGTTTGAGCGCATGCACCCCGACGATCAAGAGCCATGCGATGTCGGCAATAATCAAGAATCGTCCGAACAGACCTGCCAGAATATCAGGACCAAACCGGCCGTCTTGAGGGATTTGCAGGACGAATGCGAGCATGGCGACGAGCGCAATCCCGGTGCTAACGAGCAGCCGTTTACGAACGGGTCTCCATGGTTTGCTACGAGTTAACGCCAGGCTTAGCAGCAGAGCCGCGACCGGCGTATAATCGAGCATGGCGCCAATGGAATGCATCTTTCCGCTGAACGTTGCAGCCTCCGGGCTCACGGATATCGGATCGGTGACGAATACGGCCGCGATCAAGACGCCAGCCGCGCTTATAGCAAGGATAGCGAGCCCAATGTATCCCGTTATGGAGCGAATTTGCGGGAAAATTGAAATTGCAACGCCAATCTGTGCAGCAGCCAACAATCCAAATGCGACTTGCATGAGCCATCCAACGCTGCCAAGCGCATATTCGCTAATAAAACGCCATGTAGGATCGAACTCCGGCTCCAGCACATGAAGACTGGCAAGAATAAGGACGAACAACGTTCCACATAATACCGATCCGAAGGCGAATTTGGAAGCATTCGCAGATACCGGTTTTACTGTAACTAGCAGTTTAGCCATTTGTCATCCCCCCAACAGCCGCAATTCTCCTCATCGACGATTCATATCCGCCACCACCTGGATAGGTCCATGCGCCCGTATTCGTATTCCCGTCTGAACTGAATGCTCCCTTGAAGTAAGTATTCGAGCCTTTCTCGCCGGCCCAAATGATTAGCGTGTCCCCTTCCATTTCGTAAACATAATCGAATGTGTTGCCCATCGTATCATAATACCGTGATTTGATGTCATGGCTAGGTTCTTCGCCAAATGGCTTTAAATGCCCGATAATCTCAATGCCTTTCACTTCTTGTCCATGCTGCATAAGCTGAACGCGTTGTATCAAGAAATATCCGCCTTCCATCCATTCATAGGTTACGGTGCCTTCTGCCCCTCCGCTGATTTGCCATGTACCGACTAAACGATCCAGCGATTGAAGATCAGTCACTTTTCATTCTCCTTTCATTGTTTAATTGGTTATTTCTTATGATTGATCTTTCTTCTTATCGGCGATCATCCTTTTTAGGTAATTGTCCAGTTGGTCAAGCCGCTCGTTCCAGATGGTTCGATGGTTCTGCAGGTAGCTTGCGGCAAAACTGTTGATAGCCGTCATAAGTCATCCTCCTTTTAGATACTCGAGCAATATCCCTCGGAAAAGGCGAGACCCTCTTCCCGCAGATATGGGTAGAATCCAGCCAATCTCCTAAGATCTGGAGAGGTCTGGCATCGTGTCTGCAGGTTCGCTGTCTGCTCATGCACCCAATATACACTTATACGTATATACATGTCAATGTATATAATTGATTTTCCAAAAATAATTGTTTCTAGTTCAAACTGCATGTAGGAACTCTTCCTTGAAAAAAAACGGAACTTCTTAACTGGAGCTGGAATTCGTTTGATTTGTCCAAGCTTTGTTTATGAACGACGGTAATTTGGCTGGATCACAACAAAAAAATAAACCACAGATGTAATCATCCGTGGTTTACTTCCAGATAAAAGCTTTCGGCGTTAGGATCTGCGAATCTGAATCTTCAAGAGAGATTGCTCCCGGAGATTGGGTCGCAAGGCTTCAATGCTTCAAGTTGCTCATGCCAGGTTTATGCTTCGAATCGAGTCCATATTCACTTTCGGCTTGCGCTCGATTGTCAGTAAGCCGTTCACTTCCTGCTGCACGTCCGTAATTTGCGTATAGCAGAATCCGCACACGTAAGGCAAGCTTTTTATCGCCTGCGTTATGCCTTCGTAACGCTTCAAAAATTCCTCATCGCTGCGAACCTGATTTCCGTAGCCCCAGCCCTCTTCGCTTGTAAAGGCGATGCCGCCGTATTCGCTGATAATGACAGGCTGACCGCGATAGCCATAGCCCTGCGCAAATGGGTATCGATGCTTGTTATGCGCGAACGCATTGCCTAAGAGTGCGTCTTTGTCCCGATAACGCTCTTCCAGCATGGCGCCCAGCTCTTCATAGTCGTGGAGCGTAATAATATCCGATACCGTATGCTCCCATCCGTCGTTCACAATCACCGGCCGCATTTGATCGAATGCCTTGGTCAGATGATAAATCGACTCCGTAAACTGCTGCTGCATGCGATCGGTAAAGATCTCGGATATTCCCCATGACTCGTTAAACGGTACCCAGGTAATAATGGAAGGATGGTTATAATACTGCCGAACGATTGCCATCCATTCATTCGTGAAGCGTTCTACGGCATCGTCGCCGAATTCGTAGGTTGACGGCATTTCCGACCAGACCAGAAGACCTTTGCGGTCGCACCAGTATAAATAACGGGGATCCTCCAGCTTCTGATGCTTGCGCACACCGTTAAAACCGAGCGCAAGCGTTTTGTCGATGTCTTCCAGCAGCGCTTCCTCCGATGGAGGCGTCAGATGCGTCTCGCTCCAATACCCTTGGTCCAGCAGCAGCCGCTGATAAAGCGGCGTATGATTCAGCAAGATTTGATCTCCTACGATCCGGATGCTTCGCATGCCGAAATAGGAATAGACGGTGTCGATCGGTTGCCCGTCTTGCTTAAGAATCATCTCGACGTCGTATAAGTTCGGATGATCCGGGTGCCAAGGCTTGATCTTCCATTCACCCGCCGCTTCGTTCACGACACTGACGTCGACCGTTACCGTACTGCGTTCGACGCTCGTTTCCGAAGATCGGATCAGCTTTCCGTCAAACCGGACGATCGTCTGAAGGGTTACTCCGTCGTAACGAAGCCCTGTATTCCCCAATTCATAACAGAAGTTCGCCGCCCCCCGTTCCAGGTCCGGCGTAATTTTCACCCTGCGGATATGGACCGGGTTCACGTATTCCATCCACACGGTCTGCCAAATGCCGGTGGTTTGCACGTACCAGCAGCCAAAGCTGTCCTTCATCCAGCGCTGCTTGCCGCGCGGCTGCATGCAGCTGTTGCTGTCCATAGCTCGAACGGTAATTCTGTTCTCCCGGCCAAGCTCGACCGCTTCGGTAATATCGAACGAAAATGCGGCATATCCTCCCTCATGCGTGCCGATCCTCCTGCCATTGACCCATAGAGTCGCCGCGTAATCGACGGCTTGAAAATGCAGCAGGATCCGCTTTCCCGCTGCCTCATTAGGAACGGTAACCGACCGCTCATACCACACGCAAGGATGGAATGTTTCGTCTCCTATGCCGCTGGCCTTCGTTTCAAATGTGAAGGGGACCGTAATTTTGCGGTCAGCATCTAATCGTTCGAACCACTTGCCGCTTTCCCCCTCCAATGCATCGTCGAACCGAAAATCCCATTCCCCGTTCAGATTTTCCCATTCTTCACGTACCAATTGCGGTCTGGGATAGTCCTTAATATACTTGTGCGAGCTTGACATTCTGTTCCACTCTCCATCTTCTGTTAGTTTATGTTTCTATTTCACAGCTATGGACTCTACCGTGATGTCCCCGAGCTCGATCTGCTCCGCATGAACCGACCGAATGCCCACTCTCCCCTGCATGAAAGCCCGCGGATCCTCGTACGTCAGAACCGGGTCTTTCCCGTCCTGCGCATAAACTCGGATTTCGCCGCGAACCGCCTCAATGCTTAAGCTTGCTAGCTCATTAGGCTCCAGCGAAATTTTCACGCTTTGCAGAAGCTCGGAATCGTAATTATGTTTGTACAGCTCAAGCTTCGTGGCGCTGACGGCAAGGAAATATCCCATCAACGAATCGCTCACTTGATCCCGGAAATCCGACTCGTTCGTCACCCGGAAGAGCACCCCCGCCTGACCGGACGGGTCAACGCCAAGCTTTACGGTCGTACGGATGCGATAGTCGGTCCACTGAGGACTTCCTCCATACATCTTGGCATCGGAATCGGCTGTGCCGGCATACCTTCCATCCGTTTCAACCCACTGGCCATGAATATCCTCGGCGCTTGCTTGTTCCAGAACACCCTCGACTTTGAACTTTTCTTCATTGACCCGTTCAAGATCCATCGTTGTCCACTCCAGCGTTTGGCCGCTGTTCAATTGAATGGTAAGGCTACGAAACCCCTTTTCGAGCTTCAGCGACCCGACCCGGATTTTCACCCAAGGCTCGCTGCCGGAGTGATCGCTGCCATCGACTTTATAGCTTCCGGCTACCTTATCGTCCACAAGAACCTTGATGGCCGATGGATGCGCGCCGGACTTGACCGTCAGGTCCAGCCCATACGTGCCGGATTCGGAGACGTTCACCGCGTAGCGCAGCCAGTCGCCTTTTTCCGTCAGTGCGGCCGCATAGCTCCCATCCTCTGCGAGCTTGATTGCCGTTCCGTCCGAACGGCGCCATTCACTGGAAGCTGAGGGGTGCCGGACCGAAAAGCCCCTGCCTTCGCCGCTTAAATAATGAACGGCCTCGATGCTGCCAGGAAGCGGCTTAGCCGTATCAAAGTCGCTGGTGCCGGAAGCGTGATTCGAGAACGCCGTATACGAAAGGCCCGGTTCGCCTTCCTCGTACAGATATCCGATTTTGCCTGGGCCGAACGAGTCCGCCGATTCATCCAGCCTCAGCATGCCGTCCAGATAAACCCGGAGCCGATCTTCTCCACGCTCGACACGAATGGTGTGCAGCTTAGACCAATCCATGTCTTGAGGGATCTTCGTCTCGGCAAGCACCTGACGCCTTCCGTCCACCACTGTCCCCAAGGAAATCGCGTTGTCCTTCGGCTCAATTTCGGCGAATCCGTATTGATTCGCATCCTCATAGGCAAACAATGCGGCAGCGCGCGCCTGAGACGGTACCAAATTATATTCAGCCGTAAAGATTGGACCCGTGCTCTCCTTGCTGATGATTCGACCGCTCCCTGCTGTTTCTTTAGCCTCCCACAATGCTTCGTCGATGTCAGCTCCATCCAGTCTGTCGGCAAAGACCGGCCCTCTCGGAACAGGCTGTTCGTAGTTCGTCGGTCCGAGAAGCTCCATCCTGTCTCCATTGAAGACCAGCCTATCGATGTTCATACGGCGGACAGGCGGGCCTTCCTGGGATCTTCCCGTAAGGTTATGGTATACGAGATAATATGAATCCAGGTCGGGACCAAGGACGGTTGAGCTGTGGCCGAGTCCGTAGAAGTCCGGCTTGGTGCTGATGACGAGCGGGTTGTTGACCGGAACGGTATACGGACCAAGCGGCGAATCATGGGACACGGCATAGTTAATGCGATAACCTTTACTGAATACGTGATTGCCGGTATAGGTCATATAATAGGTTCCGTTACGTTTAATGATCATGGACCCTTCGGTCCAGTGGCCTAAGTATGGGCCCGGAATCGTTTGGCCTACCCCGAAATCGGCAGGACCGTTCATGGGAACGCCAACAATGCCCGAGGAGCCTGCATGCGTAAACAGCCAGGTTCCGTCATCGTCGATGAACACCGAGCCGTCGATGCTCATGCCGACATTCTCGGAGATTCGTTCGAACGGGCCTGTCGGCGATTCGCTCCGGAACACGAAGTGACCTCTGCCTGCCGGAGAAGTATAAAGATAGAACCAGCCGTTCCAGTAAATGACTTCCGGCGCATAGGCGCCGGTCGAGACAGGATCTTCGGTCACCAGCCCCGCATACCGCCAATCGACCAGATTATCCGACATCCACGCCTTGATTCCCGTCCGGTGATCCTTCGTGCTGACATACAGATAATAGCGCCCGTCATGCCGCAGCACGTATGGATCTCCGTTGCCGTAATCCTCCCATTCTTCCTCTAAGGATGGAAAAGGATTGGCATACGTTTGGTTCTTGTAAATTTCCATATCGACCGCCTCCGGTTTCGTGATTGTACTGCAACCCGACATTGCCAATCCGGCCGCTAATCCTAATGCTCCAAGGGATCTGGCGATCTTCCGCAGGTGCGGTATGCTTATCGGCATACGCCTCACCCCTTGATTCCGCTGATCGCCATCGATTCGATAAAGTATCGCTGGCAGAAAAAGAATACGATGATCACCGGCACCATCGCGATGATGGCGGCGGCCATGATCATCGGATAGTCCGACTGACCGATGTACATGGCCTGCATGGAAGCGATCAGCACCTGGATCGTTTGCTTCTCGGGCGTATGCAAGTAAATCAGCGGGCCGAGGAAATCGTTCCAAATGCCCATAAAGCTCAGGGCTGCTTGAGCCGCCAGCGCTGGCTTCATGATCGGCAGCGCGATCTTGAAGAAGATTCCAGGAAAGCTGGAGCCGTCGATCTTCGCCGCTTCGATCAACTCCGTCGGCATCGCGCTCTGCAGATACTGCCGTATGAAGAAGATGACGACGATGTTTCCGAACAGGCCGGGTATGATGAGCGGCAGCAGCGTATCTACCCAATCCAGCCTGGAAAAACCGATATATTGCGGAATCATGACAACGGAATAAGGAATCATCATCGTTCCGAGCAAACCGAGGAACAGCACCCCTTTATATGGAAACTCAAATTTCCCGAATGCATACGCCGACATGGCGGATACCAGCATGCCGACCGTCAGGACGATTACGACGATGATCAAGCTGTTCATAAACCCGTTAAGCAAAGGCGACTCCTGCCACACCATCGCGTAGTTGCCAAACGTAAACGGATCGGGGATCCACTGCGGAGGAATTTCAAATACGTTTCGTCGATCCTTAAGTGAAGTCGATATGGTCCAAAGGAACGGCGCGACCATAAACACCGAGCCGAACAGTAACAGCAGCAGCGACCAGAGGTCGGTCCATCTTTCCCGTCTCACGATAATCCCCCCTAGTCCTGATAAACCCATCGATTGGAAAGCTTGAATTGAATCAGCGTGACGATGAAAATCAAAATACCCAGCACCCATGCAACCGCACTCGCATATCCCATGTTGAAATACTCGAACGCATGCTGGAATATGTAATAGACGACCGTAGCGCCGCTATATTCCGGTCCGCCGTCGACCGCCAGCACATAGATTTGGCTGAACGACTGGAACGCCCCGATGATACCCATAACGATGACGAAAAAATGAATCGGCGTAAGCAGCGGGATCGTAATTCGCGTCAGCTTATGCCATGCTCCGGCGCCGTCGATTTCCGCAGCTTCGTAATACGTTGATGAGATCGACTGCAGTCCCGCTAAGTACAGCACCATGTTCCCCCCGATGCCGCTCCACAGACCGATCAGGATCAGCGAAGGCTTCACCCACTCGGGTTTGCCCAGCCAGTTAGGCCCGGTTATCCCGAACACCTCCCACAGGAAGTTGTTGAGCAGCCCGTAATCCTGGTTCAAAATCCACTGCCACAGCAGCGATACCGCTATAATCGGCGAGATGACCGGCAGATAATAGATCGTGCGCATGAACGAGATGCCCGCGATTTTGCGGTTCATCAAGATCGCCAGCAGCAGCGACAGCACCATGCCGATCGGTATGCCGATCATCAAATACACGGTGTTATACAGAGATTTGAACACCTTTTCGTCGGCCAGAAGATCCTTATAATTAGCGAATCCCATCCACTGCGGATCGGACAGCATATCCCATTTATGAAAGCTAATATAGATCGAGAACAAGATCGGCACGAGGCCGAACAAAAGAAATCCGAGGACCGGCGGAGCGACGAACAGATACAGCCAAGCCAGTTCCTTTCTGCGATAGCCGCTGAGCAGCTTCGTTCCCATATTCATTCCACCTTCGCCTGTATTCCTTATGACAGGGCGTTGTTCATATAGCGGGGAGCGCCGGCAACAGCAGCCGGCCGCCCCCTTGCGCCATTATTTATTTCCCTTGTCGTACAGCTCCTGCATCTTCGGCTGGATTTCAGCCGTGAAGTCCTTGGCCGACATATCGCCGTTCCATACCTTGCTCGCGTTCTGATTAAATGCATCCATCCATTGCGTATCCTTCGAGAAGGCTATCACGTCCGGACGACCGTAATCTTGGATAATATCCAGAAATACTTGACGTGTTTGCGGCCCTTTATCCATTTCCATAAACTCGCCTTCGGCCATGTCGATCAGGTTGGGAACCGCTTGCCCGAGCTGGTAGTTTTCGCGCTGTCCTTGCTCATCCAACGACAGGAACGCCGCCAAATCGAACGCTTCCTGAGGGTGCTTGGATTTCGCCGATACGGCAAATCCCATCGAACCGAGCCAGGTCGCCGTTTGTCCCGTGTTCGGGCTTGCCGGCCATGCCGCAATATCCCAATTGAACGGCAGCTCCCAGAATGCCGGCTGATCCCAAGGACCCATCGCAAACATGGCCAGCTGTCCGTTAATAAAGCGGGTGTAAGCATTCATTGCTTGCTCAGCTTCCTGATTCGGGCTGACCTTATGCTTCAGATTCAGGTCGGCTACGAATTGCATCGCCTCATAAAACGCAGGCTCATTTACTTTCACGGTACCGGTGTCGTAATCGATGTACTCGCCGCCGTTGGCCCAAACCGCGGACTCCAGGCTGTATGCGCCAACCCCGTACTGCTCCGGCTTTCCGTCGCCGTTGTTGTCAACCGTCAGCTTCTTGGCTGCTTCGAGCATGTCGTCCCATGTCCACTCTCCGGCTGTTGCGGATGGATACGCCACGCCCGCTTGATCGAACAAATCCTTATTGTAGACAAATGCCCACGGGCCAACATCCTTCGGCAGTCCGTACAAGTCTCCGGTACCGACCTTGCTTCCGTCGAAGCGGTAACGGTCCATCGCCTGCTTCCATACGTTGTCTGGTTTAAACAACGTCGTCTGGTCCAGATAGGATTGAATATTGAGGAGCGTTCCGGCTTCTGCAAACCGATAGAATTCGGGCCCGCCGACGTAGAATACATCAGGCACCTTGCCGGAGCTGATCAGCGTTGTCATCTTCTGCGAGTACTCGCCCGGAGGCACCGATGTATATTTGACGGTGACATGCGGGTACTTCTCCTCGAAGGAAGCGATCAGCTTTTCGAAAATTTTCTTTTCGTTCGGATTGCCATGGCCCATAAACTCGATCGTCACGGGCTCCTTTTTGTCCGTCCCGGCGGCAGCCTCATTGCTTGGCGCCGAGCTGTCCGGGTTGTTGGAGGAAGCTCCGCCGTTTGGACCGCTTCCGCCTCCGCTGCAAGCGGATAACGCAAACATCAGTAACAGCATGATCATACCTGCAAATTTGCTCTTCGATTTCATGCGATTCCCCTCTTCTTCAAGGTATATTGTAAGCGCTTTACGAAGTCATAATAACTTATAACAATATACTTTTATATACTCAATTTATTATAAAATTGAAGAGATTGAATACTTCGCATAAGAATCGCTTTATTCCTTTACAAGCTGGACCGGCACAACGATTCTTCTAGCCTCAAAGGCCCCTTCAATCTGCTCGGTCAGCAGCTCGATGGTCAGCCTGCACATCTCCTCCTCGTTTTGCCGAATATACGGAACGTTCGGCAGATCCGGCGGATCGAACGTAATCAGCTCCAGATCGTCAGGCACCCGTCGACGTGAGGCGACAGCGGCTCTATAAACATTTCTGCACAGCTCCGTATTGGCTGTGATGACCCCGGTGATAGCGGGACTGCCGTCCAAAAAATCCTGAATGTGTTCGACGGATTGACCCGAAGCTATCTCATCCAACGGAAGGAGACACCATAAGCTTTTGTCGATCGACAATCCGCGCTCAAGGAAAGCCTGCTCAAACCCTTGCGCTCTCTCGTCCGTTACGGTATTCGTAATTTCCGGCGAGATGAAAGCGATGGACGAATGGCCTTTGTTCAGCAGATACGCGACGGCTTCCCTCGTGCCGTTAATGTTATCCGAGCTTACGCTGTACGTCTTGATCTCCTTCAAGAACCGGTCAATCAGGACAAACGGGAATCGATCCAGCGAAAGCCTCAGTATCGAATCGTTATATGTCTCGTTTTCAACCGGAAAAATGATCATGCCGTCCACTCCCTGCTTCAGAAAGGACGAAATGACTTTGGACTCCTCAAGCTGCGACTCGCGCGTAATTCTCAGCATCACTTCATACCCTGCGGCAGTGGCGTATTTTTCAATGTTATCCAGAAAGCGCTGGTCCACTTTGGTTTTCATCGTCGGCAGCACCAGCCCGATCCGGCCGCTTCTGCCTGCTCCCGCCGTCCACTCGCCCAACTGATCGAGCGCGGCAGCGTTCTCCGGCCTGCTCATGACAAAGGTCCCTTTCCCTTGAATCCGGACGAGCAGCCCTTCCTCCATCAGTCCGACCAGCGCGTTTTTGCTTGTAATTTGACTGACGCGGTACCGCTCGGACAGCTCCTTCTCCGAAGGGACCCGGTCACCTTCCCGCAGCTTGCCGATGGCGATCAGCCGCTTGATGTCTTCCTGAATTTTTTTGTACAGCGGCAAGGATTTCAATGCACATCACAACCTTTATAATTTAAATAGTATAATTAGTATATTAATATAACATAACTTTGTTTTTGTAAATGAAAAAAAGCACCCCCAAGAGTGGGTGCTTGATTATTTATATTTAATGGTCAGCCCTCCCCCTCCTAACTGCTCAGCTTCCAAGGATGGGGTCTGCGATGATCTAATGTGCCAAGGATGCTCACGAAACGGCATCGATTTGTTGTTCCTCTTGATCGGGCCGTTCATAACGATATAAATACCGGGACAGCACGCCATGCTTCGGCGACAGCAGGAAGCTTACAAGAAAGACGATCCCGGTCGCGAAAGCCATCGATCCCGAAATGGACGTGTCCAGCCATACGGCGACGTAATAGCCCGCGAAGGCAGAAATCACACCGAAGGCGCCGCTGAGCACCAGCATAATGGACAGCTTATCTGTCCATAGATATGCCGCTGCAGCAGGAGTAATGAGCATGGCGACGACCATAATCGCCCCGACGGCATCAAACGAGGCAACGGTTGTGATCGACACCATCGACATAAACACATAATGCAAGAGCACAACCGGTATGCCGATGCTGGCGGCTAAGGCCGGGTCGAAGGAGGTGATTTTCCATTCCTTGTAGAAGGCCAGGATGACCACCAGCACGACCAGCAGCACGGCAGCCAGCATGAAGGTTGCCTTAGGCACTTCGCCAAGAAGCGGTACATTCATGACCTCCCAGGGCACGAACGCAATCTCGCCCATCAGCGCGTGCTTGGTGTCCAAGTGGGCATTGCCGACCTGGGTAGCAATCAGAATGACGCCGATGGCAAACAATGTCGTAAACACCACTCCGATCGAGGCATCCTGCTGAACCCCCCGGGAATGAAACCACTGTACGAGGAGGGCCGTTAGAAGGCCGGTAATGATCGCCCCGATCAGCATATGAGGTCCGTTTAATTCCCGCGTAATCAGAAAGGCGGTTACAATACCGAGCAGCACGGTATGACTAATGGCATCGGCCATCATGGCCATTCTTCGCAATATGAGAAACACCCCGACAATGCCGCAGGACAAACCGACCAACGAAGCAGTAAGCAATATCCAGCCCGTATATGTCATCGTTTACTCCCCCTCCCTGATGGCCGGAACCTTGGTCCAGCTTGAGCTTGGATCCTCCACCTGCTTCTTCTTCTCGGATCGCAGCTGGAGTGCCTGAATCAGCAGCCCTTTCTCCGAGCCGAACACGAGCGACACGGTGAATAATACCGAGGAGGCTATCACGATAAACGGGCCCGTCGGCCAGCCTTTGCCGAGCGTGCTGATCAAGGTTCCGATCAGACCGGAGCCACCGCCGAAAATCGCGGACAGGATCACCATCGTTCTGAACGATTGCGTCCAGTACCTTGCGCTAACAGCCGGTATGATCAGCATTGCCGCCATCAGGATGACACCTACGGCCTGAATGCCGATTACGATCACGAGGACGAGGACCGCCATGTAGATCGCGTTCATCCATCGGCTGCTTAGTCCGAGCCCGCGGGCAAAGTCCGGATCGAACAAAAACAGCTTCCATTCCTTGAAAGCGACCGTCACGATCACGATGACCAACAGGGCTAGGGCAAGCATGGTAAAGACGTCTTTACGGACCATGGACGCGGCCTGACCGAAAATAAAATTATCCAGTCCGCTCTGGTTGCCTCCAGCCGTACGATTGACGATCGTGAGCAGCATGATTCCGAGTCCGAAAAATACGGACAGGATCATGCCCATCGCCGTATCCTCCTTGATCCGGCTGGAGGAGCGGATCCATCCGATTAACCAAGCGCCGATCAACGCGCTGACCGCGGCTCCGATGATCATGAACAGCAGATTTTTGGTACCGGTCAGCGCGAAAGCCACAACCACGCCCGGAAGGGCAGCATGCGAAAGCGCGTCACTCATGAGGCTTTGTTTCTTCCAATACGCAAGACAGCCGATCATGCCGGCCGCCATGCCCAAAATCAAGGTACTGAGCAGCACCCATTGTGTATTTGGAGACAGCAATGAATTCAACACATGTTACGCCTCCTTCATGAAGCGAAGGGAACCGCCATAGGCCCGGTATACGTTGTCCTTGGTGAACGCGTCCTCCGTCTTCCCGTGGGCAACGACGGTACGGTTAAGGAGCAGAACGTGATCGAAGTAATCCTCGACCGTCTGCAAATCGTGGTGGACAACCATCACGGTTTTTCCCGACATTTTCAAATTTTTCAGCGTGGTCATAATCGCACGTTCCGTCGCAGCGTCCACTCCGGCCAGCGGCTCATCCATGAAATACAGATCGGCGTCCTGCACAAGAGCCCTTGCCAAAAACACGCGCTGCTGCTGTCCCCCGGACAGCTGGCTGATCTGCCGATCCGCAAAATCGGCCATGCCCATCTGCGCAAGGGACGCCATCGCCTTCTCTTTATGGCTCTTGTTCGGCCATTTCAACCACCCGACGCGCCCGTAGAGTCCCATCATGACAACGTCGAGCGCATTGGTTGGAAAATCCCAATCCACCGATCCGCGTTGAGGCACGTAGCCGACTCTCGTCTTGGTCTGACTCAGCGTTGATCCGAAGAACGATACGTCTCCCGAGAGCTTCGGATGAAGCTCCAGCATCACTTTAAGGAGCGTGGATTTGCCGGCCCCGTTGGGACCGACAATGCTGGTTAACGAACCTTGCTCCACCTCGAACGAAACATCATGAAGCACCTTATTTTTACGATAGGATGCATGCAAGCCTTGAACTTTCAGCACACTCATCTTATTCACCGCTTCCTGTTAATGCATGATAAATGGTTTCAACGTTATGGCGATACATTCCGATGTAGGTCCCCTCCGTCGTCCCTGCTTCCCCCATTGCGTCAGAGAAAAGCTCTCCGCCTAGCTTCACGTTGAGCCCTTTCTTGGCTGCTCCTTCAATGACCGCGTTGATGGAAGCCGGGTTGATGCTGCTTTCAATAAAGACGGCGGGGATGTTGTGTTCAAGCAGCGTATCGATCGTCCCGTTGATGTCCGAAAGACCGATCTCATCCTCAGTACTAAGTCCCTGCAGCCCGACGACCTCCATGCCGTGCATGCGGCCAAAATATCCGAACGCATCATGCGCAGTAACGATAACCCGCTGAGCTTCAGGAATTTGACGGATCTTGTCTTTAGCTTCTGCCTTCAGTTCATCCAGCTTGGCGAAATAATCCCGCTTGTTTTGTTCAAAATATTCGGCATCATCAGGCGAGAAGGCTTTCAGCTCTTCTACAGCCGAATCCAGCGCCAGCTTCCATAGGTCGATGTCAAACCAGACATGGGGATCAATCGCCTTACCTTCATCCTCAAGCAGCTGATCCCTCGGGATCGCATCCGCAATGGCCAGCACCGGTTTATTTTTACCAATCTGCTCAAAGATCTCCGTCATATTTCCTTCGAGATGCAGGCCGCTGTAAAATACGACATCGCTGCCTTGCAGCTTCTGAATGTCTCCTTGCGTAGCATTGTATAAATGCGGATCAACCCCGGGCCCCATCAGGCTTTGGACCTCTACCCGGTCACCGCCGATGACGGTAATCGGCTCTGCAATCTGACCAATCGTCGTCACAATTTGGATTTTCTCTGCAGGATCCCCTGATGCTTGGTTCGTCTGCGGCTCACCGGAAGCACATCCGGATAGCACGAGTACCAGACTCAGCATGACCGCTCCCAGCATTTTCGTCGTTTTACTGAACAATTTGGTTTTCATCTTCCATTTCTCCTCCTCCAACGTATTGCCTTGTTCGAACATGACAATGTGCTTCTCCCGTCAATTCCATCCTGCATCAAACCAAATGTAATTCCTTGTACCAATTATTTTGCCTTAGGTAAACTTTAATAGCTATGTACAAAAAATAATCCATCATTAGGCATTTGTCAATACGATTTTGCCGTTCTTACGCAAACCACAACAAAATCAACGTCAAAATTCCTTGTGGTTATCCTTGTTTTTCGATTTTTTAAACGGATGCAAATTATTTAGAAGCGGTTAACTTATTTTCCTTTGATGATGAAAATACTGTATAAAACAAAAAAACGAAGCCCCTGGTCAGGTTCTTCGCTAGTTTCTGGTTTTATACTTGTATCTTTCGCTTAAGTTATCCTAAAAACCGAACATGGGAAAGCTTCGTTTTCATGCGGTCCAGCTGTTTTCTCGTACGGCTTCGACGATCGGGTAGCAGCTGAATGCCGGCATGTTCGGCAATCACCGAAACCACCTCATCGATGGATAGCCGATCCGTATCGATATGCTGCCGGAATACTTCCTGCGATAATCCGCTGATGCATCGGTCAATCTGCTGGGCTGCCCATGAATTCGCTCCTTCATAACGGCTACGAAGGCGCTTAAGGAGGACCTCCCTTGAAGCACACAAGGTAAAATGCCGAACATCCACACCGTCCCGGCGGAGCCTTCCTACGATTTCATCGAAATATTCCGGATTGGTTACCGTCATTGGCGCAATGATGATGCGGTTAGACTCCTGGTCCATGTGCTTGAACATGGCGTAATTAAACTCACGCCACATCGGGTAATGCTGGAAATCATCCCGCTTGGCATCCGGCGGCAGGTTTGACCGAATGAAATAGCCGGCATTTTCCGGATCGTACACATACGAATTCGGCAATCTGCGATGAAGCTCGTGTGCAGCTTGCGTCTTCCCGGAGCCGAAAGCTCCGTTAATCCATAGAATCATGGTTTACCTCCTGAATAAGGCCCTTATTTTCTCAAAAAATCCGGAGTTCTTGTCAGCGTCTTGCCATGATCCCGCACGAAGCCGAACTGCTCGTACAGACCGTGCGCATCCCTTGTTGCCAAAATGCCGAATAAATTTCGGTAATCCGGATGTCCGGTAATCGTTGCGATTAGCTTTTTGCCTACGCCTTGAGCCCGGTAAGCCGGATCCACGTAGACGTCGCATAACCAATACACGGTCGCCCCGTCGGTGACCACACGGGCAAAGCCGATTTGCCGCTCGTTATAATAAAACCGAGCCCTTCAATGAATCCAGGATTTTAGATCGGGACCGCTTATTGGCCCAATAGCTGTCATGCAGAAATCTTAAGATGGCTGCTGTATCCAGCAAGGAAGGGTCGCTGCTGATCGTCACGTCTTTGAGATCCAGGGGTTCATTCATGATGCAAGATCCGATCATTAACATGGAGCCTCTTCTGCTCCAGGATCTTTTCTCTCAGCCGATCGCATTCCTCGTTGATCCGAGCAACTTTGCGTCGCGTCAGAAAACGGAGAAAAACAAGCACCGCATACTGTGCAAAGGTCCAGCCGGATGACACCTCGTCGTCATGGTGATAGAAGCCTGCGTTCATGGATCCCCCTCCTAACCCTATGGGTTCATTTAGAAAACCTTCCCAGTTACCATCTTATGATAACCGAACGAATAAAACAACGCCCCTGGCGGCAATTCGCCATCCTGCTGTTATTGGCCGTCTCGTTGATAATTGTTTCAAAATAAGCGTTTCCCATCTCGCGGAGAAGATGATCGAGAACGCTTGCATAACATATCGGGTGGCATTCGGCAGCTATGGAAACAACTCGGTTCAACCATTTAAAAAAGGCTCCGAGCAGCTAAGCCCCGGGCCTTTTCTTCGATATCGTCATGCAATTGGGGTGCCGTCGGGCAGCTTGTATTCCGGCCGCAACAGGACAACATCTCCCTTCTCCGGAACTCCGCCCAAGACCAGCACCTCGGATTCAAAGCCTGCAATGCGTCTCGGCGGAAAATTCACAATCGCCGTTACCTGGGTGCCGATCAGCTCCCCGGCGTCGTATCGGCGCGTAATTTGCGCGCTAGTCCGCTTGATTCCAAGAGGACCGAAATCAATTTTCATTTTAATCGCCGGAACGCGGGCTTCCGGGAAAGGCTCGGCGTCCACGACGGTTCCAACACGGATATCCAGCTTCAAAAAATCTTCGATCGTTGCCATGTTGATTCGCTCCCTTGCAATGGTTACCGAAGTTTTGCCATGAACTTCGTATGGTGGGAATCATCATAACATCAGCAGCGGAAAGGCCGCAAGTTCGAGAACGGTTATAATCATTTCATCTGGGGGCGAGCCCAGCGATGAAGAAGGCTCATATGCTTCCAGTACGATATTTCTGCTCCTCCATCTCCCTTAGCCAACGTTCATGGAGTCTGGTAATTTTGTCCCATATCCCTTCACGCTCCAGCTCCGAATAATGGACGAGTTCCTCATGGAATAGATCGGCCAGCACTTCTCTCCACTGAGCCTTGCTTACGATTTCTGAGGAATGCATGCCCGCTTCATCCCATGACTTCAATATCCGGCCTTTGAGCTCATGGATTCTGTTCACGCTCCGCTGCCTTACAATGAACAGGTCGCGCCAAGGCGACTCGGGGGATCGGCTGTAGAATTTATGGTTAGCTGTGAAAACATCCAGGGTGTCAACCACATCAGGAGCATAATCTATCCCAACATAGGAATTGGCAGGATCATGCGTCAGACGCCAGCCTCCTTGTACCACAGCGGACTCCATGAGGCTGTAAGAGAACGGTCCTTGACGATATGTCCCATATCTTAACGGTATCGGTTCATAAGGCATATCACCTAATCCGACATCAACGATCCATGGCTCTTCTTGTCCGTCGTCATTGGCTAAGCTCACGGTAATCCCTAGATGAAATCCGTTAATTCGCGGCTCTTGCCCGATCGGCTGTACTCCCGCCCGATGCCACCGTACCTTATAACCCAAAGCCTGAAGCAGCGTGCCGAACGCGCCGTTCAGATGAAAGCAGTACCCGCTGCGCCGGCTCAGCATCAGCTGAATGGAACTCCGCACGTCCATAACGGTCGGTTTACCCGCAAAAATATCGACGGTTTGCCAAGAAATTCGCTCTACATGTGCTTGATGAAGCTCGAACAAAAACGCTTGTGTTGGAGCCTTTCTATCGTAAATTCCCAATCGGTTTAAATATGATTTGACTTCCGCATCCGTAATCAATATCTCCACTCCTCTGTGATCAGCCATCTGTAATATATGCTATATCGCTTCTGACCTTAAGGAAATGGTCAGAAAAGGCAGATTTAAAGAGACAGTTGCCGTCGCGCCTCAAAGCCTGATTTTACGCCATTTTCTTGATCACGGAGGTTAGGTCACGGGGTTACGCGGCGGTTCATTAATCAAGCGACCAGGCATTACGCAGCAGCTGGATTCCGTACTCCATCTCTTCCTCCCGCAACCCCGCAAATCCCATATATAGTCTCGGGTACTGTCCGGCATCCTGCGTTTGCCCGATCCACATCTTTCGCAGATCATAAACCCTTACTCCCTGTTCCGCCGCAAGGCGAATCAACTCCTCTGACGTGACATGCTTCTTAATCGTCAGCTGGATATGCAATCCCGAATACTGGCCGGAGATCTCCACATGGTTGCCAAGATAAGTATGAAGGATGTCAATTAGGTGTCGATGCCGCTTCCGATACAAGCTTCTCGTTCTGCGGATATGACGGTACCAATGCCCCTCCTTGAAAAAAGACTCCATCGCCCACTGCTCAACCCGGGACGGAGCAAAAAACAACGTATGCGGCATCTTCTTCAACCGATTCATCAAATCCGGCGGAAGAACCAGATAGTTCATCCGAAGCGTCGGCGTCAGCACCTTGGAGAAAGTTCCCGCGTAAATCACCCTTCCGCTCCGGTCCAGACCTTGGAGGGAAGGAATCGGCTTTCCATGGTAACGAAATTCGCCATCATAATCATCCTCGATGATATATGCATGGTTGTCCTCTGCCCATCGCAGCAGGCGTTCCCGCTCGGGGTATGGCATAATGCTCCCTGTAGGAAATTGATGGGAAGGCGTGACATACACCAGCTGTACCTGCCTCCGGTTTAACGCAGTGATCGATATGCCGGAGTCCCCGACCGGGATCGGTATGACCTGAAAGCCGTTCAAATGGAATTGATCACGGACAAGGCTGTAGCCGGGCTCTTCGAATGCCACCGCTTGGATGCCCTTAAGCAATTTGGAGAGAATCCCCATGCTGTATGCCGTGCCCGCTCCGATGACGACTTGCTCCGGCGTAGATTGCACGCCCCTTGAATTCCGCAAATAATCGGAAACCACCATACGAAGACCGTATTCGCCTTGCGGATCACCGTAATGACCGATTTCTTGCAGATGTTGGTCCAGCGATTCCTTGAGCATTTTATTCCAGATCCGTACTGGAAAAGCACCCGGGTCTAGTGCTGTCGGATTAAAATCAACTTGAACCGGAGGCAAGCTGTATTCCGTGCCTAGCACTGGTGCAGCCGCAGCAGGTTTAGCAGCCTCCCCGCTTATAGGTCGCGCCACTTCGCGTTGGTACGGGTTAACGGCATACAGGCCGGAACGGGGCTTGCTGATGACATAGCCCTCCGCCGTCAGCATCTGGTAGGCCGTTTCAATCGGGGTTTTGCTAATATTCAACTGATTTTGAAGCGACCTTACCGAAGGCAGCCGCTGTCCGTTTGCTATAACCCCGCTTCGAATGCTGTCGCGTATGAGGAAATACAATTGCTGGTATAGAGGCTGCTCGCTTTGCTCCGGTAGAATAAGATCGATCATAAGAACGCTGCCCCCAATCTGGTGTTTGAAATGTCGCGTGATATGCAATTTATAATATCTCCGGCCTCTTTAATGTCATGGACAGGTGACCTGCACGATTTATTAAAAACTGACCATTTTATAGTAGTCAGATTTATTTTATTATAGAACTTGCTTACCGACTAGATCCGAAT
Organism: Paenibacillus lactis; assembly: GCF_017873605.1. Lineage (GTDB taxonomy): Bacteria > Bacillota > Bacilli > Paenibacillales > Paenibacillaceae > Paenibacillus_AQ > Paenibacillus_AQ lactis. The sequence goes on along the minus strand of NZ_JAGGKI010000006.1, from coordinate 86,047 downwards.
CCGCCTTCATCGGTCTCTCCCTTGCATGATCGAGTCGTGACCGTGAGCATCGGTAGGACCAGCCGCAACAACAACGTTCGCGTCGGGAGGAAGAATAACATGAGCTCATTCATCCATCTAAAAGACAAAATCGGCCAAGGCATAACATTTCGGCAATTCATGGATACGACAATGGAAGGGTCCTAGGTCGATGGGGCGCCCGTCCCGCTTATATTCAAGCGGTCATGGACCAGTTCAAGCGTGAGAACCCGGACAAAGAAGCGCATGAATACCAGACTCGCCTTGACGAGACATACCGACGGATCGGCCAGCTGTACAACGAAGCGACGTTCTATCAAGTCGTAATCGTTCAAGAAGTAAAGGATCTCCTGCAGACGTTCCCAGCACCTGGCCTTGAAATATAAAAATCGCAGGCCTTGGCCTGCGATTGCACTTATGTTATCCTTGATCGCTTACCTTATTCTTCATTACCTACATTATCCCTGTTTATCTCCTATTACAGTACGCTGTTCTCAATCATTCCACGGCGTTTAATCTTCCAGCTCCCAAGCCGGATTCCAGCATATTTCCCACAGATGCCCGTCCGGGTCAAGGAAATGACCCGAGTACCCTCCCCAGAACGTATCTTGAGCGGGGACAGTTACGGTTGCCCCTGCCTTTACGGCTTGCTCCATGACCTCATCGACTTCTTTCTTGCTCCCGACATTATGGCCGATCGTCATTTCCGTCGAGCTTGGTGCATGATGCGGGACATTCGCTTCCACGGCCAAGTCCTTGCGACTCCAAATCGCCAGCTTCACGCCAGCCTGCAGATCGAAAAAGGCAACCGCTCCATGCTCAAACTCGGTTCCGACAATCCCCTCAGTCGGCAAGCCGAGTCCGTCGCGGTAAAATTTCAGCGATCGCTCCAGGTCATCAACGCCAAGCGTTAGTACAGATATACGCGGTTTCATGATACATTCCTCCTAAACGTGTGGCTTTCGCCTTCAGGTTTAACTTCCTGTCACTATTTATTTTCGCTTCCGATAACCCGTAAAGGATTGTAAAAAACGGACATCTTGTACACTAACCCTGGCTGCACGGGGCATGGAACACCTGCTGAGGCGAAGCGCCGTAGAATCGTTTGAAGCTGTGGATAAAGTGCGACTGGTCATAATAGCCGTATTTAGCGGCGATATCCGGAAACCGGAAGGATCGGGCATGAAGCAGCTCCCGCAGCAAATATTGAAACCGGATGATGTCCGTCATTTCTTTGGGACTGATGCCCAGCTCTTTTTGAAAAGCCCGACGTACCGTTCGTTCGCTGTAATGGAGCTTCTCCGAGAGGGATTTGACGCTCAGCATCCCCTTCTCTTCGTATACATATCGGAGCCCATGCAGCAAAATCGGCTCGTCAAGGGAGAAGTCTGCCCGATCTAACCTGTTCCATAAATAAGATTCCATTCGTTCGATCCGCTGGCTCGTCTCGGCAGCTGTCATGATGCTCTCGCTGAACTCGAAGGCGTCCCTACCCCAAATCTCATGCAAGAACACTTGCGTATTCCGGAATTCCGAGACGGGAAAGCGAGTGAATAAACGAACCGTCTCCGAATAGAAGCGGACGCCGAACAGGCAGTGATCCTCCGTTATGGAGAACGCGTCCGGTACAGTCATAACCCCTGCCACGAAGGCGCATTCGGAGGCGGAGTGGGAATGGAGGTCAAATATAATGTCGACGCATCCGTCGGGCAAAATGCGATGCTGCGGCGGGCGAGCCGATGGCCGCACATCCAGTGTCCAATACGCGGCCACATAAGGACTCAGTCCAGGACTTGGCAGAAATTCGCGATAGCTGTAGGAAGCGTCCGGATGAGAAGTCTCGATCATCGGAGCTTGCAGCGGGTTGAACGATCGCATGGTCTCCCTCCCATTCGTTCTGACGTCGCTTTCATTATACGATATTTGGCCTCTCCCTTGGGCTAGTTCGCGAAAATGGATACCGCACTGTATATGAGCAGCAACCCCATCGCAATATTGAATGCTCGCTCATGGCGGTCAAGGAAACTTTGGAGGAGCCTGCCGCTTAATGCCCAAGTTAAGTTGGCGCTAATCCCAACGGCCGTCAGCAGTAATGAAAACATGATCAATTGAATGCGGGAATCCGCCACAGGGATTACGAAGGACGAAATGGCCGTAAAACCGTATAGAATCACCTTGGGATTGATGAATTGAAAGAAGAATCCGAACCAGAAGGAATTCATGCCTCTGGCAAGGTCTTCGTTTTGCTGCGGCTTGCTTCTCATGATTTTGACGGCTAAATACAGCAAATACAAGCTCCCCAACAAATCCAAAGCGATCTTGACCCTCGGAATCCATTGATTTAACGCAAAATTGAAGTAACCGGACAACAGCATGATGACGAAGCATCCCGCTGCAACCCCACCGATAAACTTTAGAACGGCCCGGTACCCGTATTTTTGGGCCTGGGTCATCGAGATAATATTGTTCGGTCCCGGCGTAAAGGATGAAACGAGAGCAAACATAAGCAAAGGTATGAGCATGGCCGCCTCCTCCCCTCTTGTTGTATGATATAATTTACGATGTGTGCACTATAACGTATGTACGTTTAATTATACATTACGTGCGTTATAACGCACAATCTAAAATTTGTTCAGCAGGAGGCACTCGAACATGAAGCATATCAACAGCATTCTCGCTCAAAACTTGAAGCGGCTCAGGGAAGAACGCAAGCTTAGCCTGGACAAAGTGGCTGATTTGACCGGAATCAGCAAGACGATGCTCGGCCAAATTGAACGCGGCGAATCCAGCCCCTCGATTGCTACCGTATGGAAAATCGCCAATGGGCTGAAAATCTCATTCACCTCCCTGATCCATGAACCGGCAACGGATACCGTTGTCGTACCTGCCGATGAGGTCCAAGCATTGGTTGAGGATAATGGAAAGGTCCGTATCTATCCGTTGTTTCCGTTTGAGGACGGACGCAGATTTGAAATCTACTCGCTTCAGATGGAGCAAGGGGGATATTTAAGCGCGGAGGCTCACATCGACGGAACGGAGGAATTTATTACGGTGTTCGAAGGAGAACTAACGATTCGGATCAGTACCGAGGAATACACGGTGCGTCGCGGGGATTCGATTCGCTTTAAAGCCGATAAACCTCATGTTTATCACAACTCCGGCGAAACGACTAACCAGTTCAGCATGGTGATTCATTATAGAGAATAATGCTGGGAATCAGACAAATTAAACGCATCCTGTTAATAGGATGCGTTTAACGGGGATGCATTTAATCTTAACGTCGAAGCGCCTGGGTGCTGACCACCCCGTATCGGGATAACAGCTTCCTGCCGAGCAGCGCCACAGCGCGATCCGTCAGAAAGCCCATTAAGCCGAGGCAGATGAGGCCTACGAATATCCAGTCCGTACGGAAGAACAGCCTGGAATTCCAGATCAAATACCCGACGCCTTCGTTGGATGCAATCATTTCAGCTCCGATAATCGCCATGAACGACGTCCCCATGGCAAGCCTTACCCCCGTGAACATATACGGAACCGTTGCGGGAATGATGACATGAAGAACCGTTTGCCATTCGGATGCGCCCATGCTCCGGGCGGAACGGATTTTGTCCTCTTCCACGGACAACACGCCAGTCAGCGTGTTCAGCACCACGATAAAAAAAGTGGCGTACAAGATAAGTGCGACCTTTGACGTCTCCCCAATCCCGAACCAGACCAGAAATAACGTAATGAAGGCAATCGGCGGAATAAAGCGGATGAAATTCAGGAAAGGCTCTGCAATGGCTCGCACGGCATTCACCTTGCCGATAATGAGCCCTGCGGGAATCGCGATCAGGCTGCCTAGCGTCCAACCGAGCAGAACCCTGTAGGAGCTGATGCCGATGTAGCTTAACAGCGTTCCGTCTTGAAGCAGCTCATACCCGCCTTTTGCCGTATCGATTGGCCCCGGCAGAATCTCCGGTCCGTAGACCCATGCCAGGAGCTGCCACGCTGCCAGTATGACAAACCAGAAGATGAGTTGGCGAATGCCTTTGATCATGTTATTGCTCATCGTTCTCCAAACTCCTTTCTTCGCATCGCTAGTCATCAAAATGCTCTTGGATTCGATTATGAAGCCGGTGGAACTCCGGCTCGGACAAATCGCGCGGATAAGGCAAAGGGACGTCGTAAATATCCGTGATCCTGGATGATGGTCCTGCGGACATAATGCCGATCCGTTCTCCTAGGAGCAGCGCCTCCTGGATATCATGGGTAACAAAAATAACGGTTTTATTCGTTTTTCTCCAGATATTGACTAATTCCCTTTGCATCGTGCGTCTCGTCATGGCATCAAGCGCCCCGAACGGTTCGTCCATAAGCAGAATTGCAGGATCGTTCGAGAGCACTCTGGCCAGTTGAACGCGCTGCTTCATGCCGCCGGACAGCTCCCTCGGGAATTTTTGCTCGTGCCCGGCCAGCCCAACCAAAGAGATATACCGATCCGAGATTTCCCTTCGCATCGTGGCAGGCATCCGTTTCATCCGCAGGCCGAATTCGACGTTCTCCCGGACGTTCAGCCACGGAAACAAGGAAGAATCAGCCTGCTGAAATACGACAGCGCGGTCCTGACCGGGGCTCTCAACTTCTCGTTCCCCGACCATCACCTGGCCTGACGTCTTGGATACGAAGCCCGCGATGAGCCCGAGCAGCGTTGATTTGCCGCAGCCGCTCGGCCCGAGCAGTATGAAGAACTCTCCGCCTTTCACCGTCAAATTAACATCCTGAATGATGTAATGCAGTTCCCCTGCTCCCGGCTGCGAGAAGCTTTTGTTCAGCTGCTCAATATATATCCCGTTCGTTTGCGGCGCAGCGCTCATTGATCGCCATCCCCTTTCTTGATATCGATAACGCGTTCGGGAAATGCCTCCCTCACGATATCCAAATCCAATTTCTCCTTCAGGTCAAAGTCTCTCTCGATAATGCCGCTGGACACCATATACTCCTTCTGTCCTTCCAGCCCCTCGTAAGCCTTATCCGAGAATCCGATGCTCCATGGATTGACCGGAAGATCCTTTAGAGTCGCGTCCTTCGGCTGCTTTACTTCCGCGTACATGATTTCCGCCGTTTCCTCCGGATGTTTCTGCGCGTATTCCGAAGCTTCATCAAGCGCCTTGAGGAACTGTACAAACCCTTCACGGTTCTTCTTCAGAAGCTCGGTCGGCGCGATCAGCCCCGTGCCGATCCGCACCGGCGTCTGCGACATATCGGTCAGCTCGCGCGCCTCTGAAAGGGCGCTGAATTTTTCATTCAGAACAGCACCGTATACCCATGCTGCGTCAATCTCCCCTTTTTTCAACGCGACGTAAGCCTCATCGAAGCCTCCCTGGCCGACGAGCTCCACATCGGAAATAGCAATACCGTTCTCGGCCAAGTACACATCCCATAAATAAGGAATAAAGGTCCCTCTTGAGAAGCTCAGCTTCTTGCCTTTCAGATCGGCTGCGCTTTCGATTTCCTTGCGAACGTACAGCTTCCATTCGCTTGCGCTGAGATCCGTTGCCGTACCGGATGAAGCAAAGATGGTGTAATCGCCCTTACCGGCAGCGTTCAGAAGCGGAAAGTCGGCGCCGAATGCAACATCCACCTGTTTGATGAACAGGGAGTTCACGCCTTCGGCAGGCGTTGCGAAATTTACCAGCTCCACTTCGATTCCGTACTTTTCGAAGATCCCCTTGGATTTCGCAACGCGGAATGTCGTATTTGTGGAAATATCCGCAATTTTAAGTTTTAGCCGGCTTTCCTGCTGCTCCTCACCTGATACGCCGCTGCAGCCGCCAAGCAGACCCGAGATGCTCAATAAGCACAGAAGGAGCAAGACACTTCGTTTTCCACCATTTCGGCTAGTTCTGTTCATGGCGATCCCGGTCCTTTCTGGCCGTTTCATCCGTTCTGGCCACGCAGAGGGCTCCCTCTCCGTAAGAGATCGTCCCTTCAACTTCAACGGTCGTAATGGCCCCCCGCGGTGCTGCTCCCGGAAGGCGGTAATCGGCGACATCGATCTTGGGGATCTCCGTTTCGATGGGCTTCTCAAGCTGCGGAACCCAATCGTACGGCACACGATACGCCCGGTAGACCATGTTGGAGTTCCGGTTGTTTTTATACGGCGATATGTACTCCCATACCAGCTCATGCTCCCGTGTCACTTCGAAGATCCGCCCGTCCGCGCCTTCCGTAATCAGCGTGTTGCCGTTAGGGAGGCGCTGCGCCGAGCTGATGTACGGACTGTAGAAACGGTAGGAGTCCAGCGGTGCCTGAAAGCCGGCTTCCGTCGGTGTGTACTGCCATTCGATCTCCAAGGTAACGGGATTGATCTCCAGAACGCGGGAGTGATCCCGGCGAGCAACCTTCAGACCGTCAGGCGACTCCGGATTAGGACTTCCATATCCGCCCCAGCCCCCGTTGTCGAAAATGAGAATGTTTCCTTCGCCCGGAAGCCCCTTGGGGATCAGATGAGCATGGTGCTGACCAATGATCCAGCCAATATGCTTCACTTCCTCCTGATCATAATTCGGGCCCAGCTTCCAGACGATTTCGCCTGTACGTTTGGAGATGATGGCAATGATATTGCTTTCTCTGGCATCCCAGATGATGTTATCCGGATGGAAACGCTGGTCTCCCGCATCATAATGCTTGTTGGGCCCTAATACCGACACCGAATTGATATGCATCCAGTCACCTGCATGGACGCCGAAGCCGCGGGTGTTCGGGTCCCGATACAGAGACTGCTTCGCATCTTCGTCAAACCCAAGCTCGGAGAAATGATCGCTCACGGACCACTCCCATAAGATTCGCCCTTCCCAATCGACTTCAATAATCGTGTCATCAAGCAGCTCGATGCTCGCGATCTCGGAACGGGTGACATTTTTGTGCGCAAGGATGATCGTTGTGCCCGAGTCGGTCTTGGGTTCCTGCCCCGGCGCATAGTAGCCTACCGGGTTGCCTTCCCGCTGATAATCATGATGCTGGCGAGCCATCCACTGCGGAGAATGACCCGGATCTTCGATAAATTCATAGCGGTCAAATTTCCATACGATATTGCCTTCCCAATCGACCTGAACGAGATTGCTCTCATCCTGGAAGCCATATTTCGGATCCCGCTCGGAAGTGCTGCCTAGTACAAATCCTCCTGGAAACAGCTTGTTGGGAAAACCACGCAGCCCTTTCCATAGGTGTACCTCTCTGCCATTCATGTCAATCAGGAGCGCGCCGACATCAGCTGCCTGAAATATCGTATAGCCGCTCCAGGCCTTTTCAGGCAAATATACCGTCGCACCCGTAGGATAAATCGTCGGATGTCCCATAGTTCAACCCACTCCTTAATAACGTGATCATTAATATGAGATAAAATCCCGGTTACGCCGGGAAGCTGGAGATCCGCCTTTTCCCGCTGGTCCTTCGGAGATATGGCCGACCAGCTCGTCAATCCGTTCCGAGAAGCCCACCAGCGATTCGTTGAGTCGTTTAAAATAATGGATTTGCTGAATTAACTCCTCTTGCGAAAAAGTGCCGAACAATAAATCGATGATGCAGGTGCCAACCTCCTGATTTCGAAGCAGCATCTTCCGCCCACGCTCCGTAATATTAAGCGCGATTGAGCGCCTGTCGGTCCGGCTTCTCTGCCTGACGGCAAACCCGGCGGCCTCCAGCTTGTCGCACAGGGCGGTAACTGCCCCGGACGTGAAATCCAGAACCTCCGCAAGATCGCCTAATCGCTGTTCGCCGTTTCGCTCAATCGTCTTCAAGATCAGCAAGCCGGGAAGGGATACGCCCTCTACCGAAATCTTGTCGCGTTCTTTCACAAATCTACGAACAAGCTTGCGAAAATGCCAGTCCGCCTCTTCCATCAATATCCAATCCTTGTTTTTCTCCATACCGCTCCTTTCCCGGTTAGCATACCCTCCGTCTGCCGGTCGGTGAATCAGCCTTGCGCTCCTTAAAAGGCGCGGCCTTTCTGCCTTCGTTAAAGCAGAAAGGCTCCTGCCATTCTTACCTCTTACACGAGGTGAGAATGATCAGGAGCCTTTGGTGGACCAATCGGCTGATTATATCTTTCAATACTAAGATAATGAGCGTTCATTTAATGATAAATAAACCACTTGCTTGTGCTTAGATTAAACCCATTAATTCAACCTGTCAAGTGGGAATTAACTAATACTTCTGCTCAGTTAAATATTCCGGCTTTCTTCGAGGTTTGCTTTATCCCATTCGCTCCATTGGCACCCGTAATGGCGATGGCAGGAATCGCAGTATGGAGGTCGTTTTTATACCAGGTGTGGGCATGGTTCACCCCCCTCATCACAAAAGCCTTTCCGGTTGAGTCATACAACGTGGTTCCGCTTACATAAAAACCGGCAGCAGTCTCTGTTCTCGAAAACCCGCTTCCGACCACAGTGAGCATAAGAGCGACTAACAAATGAGTCCTCCATTCGATCCATAATGACAACACGCTTTTTCCTCCTTTAGGAACGAACGGATATCAACGCGAATTCTTCATCAGCTCGATTTAGGTTATCGTTTAATTTATAAATGGAGTTTATAATGCGGATTTGTAATAGTCAATCTGATTTTAACGATCCCTGGTATTTGCGTTGTGTCGAACTTCCGCGTTGACATATATGGTCCTCAACCATTAGATTTATATTTAGTTAATCGATTACTTTATATGGAGGCTCTTATGAATACACATGATCCGATCTTTAATGAGATTCGCAAGGAATGGCTTGAGCATATCCTCCCCTTCTGGACCCGTTTAAAGGATGAATCAAATGGCGGATATTACGGCGAAGTCGATTTCTCACTTACCGTTAAGCCTCGTGCTCCGAAAGGCTGTATTGCGAATTCAAGAATCTTATGGAGCTTTGCCGCAGCCTATCGCGTCACGGGAATTGCGGATTATCTTAAATGCGCGCGACATGCGTTCTCCTTCCTTACCAAGCGGCTGCTGGATTCCGAATTGGGCGGGTTGATCTGGATGGCAGACTATCAAGGAAATCCGCTGGACACCCGTAAGCACATCTATAATCAAGCCTTCGGCGTATACGCTTTAAGCAAATATTTCCGTGCAACCGGTGAACCTGACGCGCTGAAGCTCGCACAGGAGCTGTTTAAAACGATTGAAACGGTCGGTTATGATGAGCAAATCGGGGCCTATCGGGAAGAGTTTGACCGGGAATGGAACGAGCAGCCTAATGTAATGCTGAGCGGCAACGGAGTTGTGGCAGACATTACGATGAACACGCATATCCACGTGCTTGAAGCCTATACCACGCTTTACCGCATTTGGCCGGATCCGCAGGTGAGGCAATCGCTGGATCGGCTGCTGTCGATTTTGCATGATCGTATGTTTGATCCGGAGCTTGGAAGGCTTAATGTTTTCTTCGACAAGAACTGGGCATCGCTGACGGATGTGACTTCCTTCGGCCACGACATTGAAGCAAGCTGGCTGATTCAAGACGCGATTGAAGCTGCAGAGCTTTCGAATCCGAAGTATAAGCAAATGGTCCTTGCCCTCGCGCATTCCGTATCCGCGCGTGCCATACTATCGGATGGCTCCGTGATGAACGAGGAGGAAGGCGGCCGGCTGGATACGACCCGCATATGGTGGGTACAGGCCGAAGCGATGGTCGGCTTTCTGAATGCGTATGAGCTCACGGGCGAAGCACGCTTCCTCGAGCTAGTGCGAAAGATATGGAGCTATACCAGCGAGATGATCATCGATCCGCGTCCGGGCGGTGAATGGTACTGGTCCGTTGACGGGCAAGGAAATCCCGCTGGACGTGAAATTGCCGGTCCCTGGAAATGTCCCTACCATAACAGCCGCTTCTGCATTGAGATGCTGCTTCGGATGGAGCGGCTGCACTCAAAGGCTTAATGATAATATTAGCCGCTGGTCTCGTCTTTATTTGTCATTCCCAAGCAGGTATACTTGATTTTGAACCAGGCGAGCATTCTCTCGAATCTAATACTTCAGAGAGAAAAAAAGGCTTGCAGCCATTGCTGATAAGGAGAGAGACATTGCGGTGAGCAAACATATTACGATGAAGGATATCGCCGAAAAGCTAGGCGTCAGCACGGTAACGGTATCCAAAGCTTTGAATGATAAGGAGGGCGTTGGCGGCGAGCTGAAGCAGAAGATCAAGGCTGTCGCGGTGGAACTGGGCTACCGTTTGAACACGGCCGCCAAGTCGATGCGCGAAGGATTAACCTACAATATCGGCGTAGTCATTCCCGAGCGGTTTACCGGACCGGATCAGTCGTTTTATTTAAGGGTTTATCAAGAAATAGCGAAAGCGCTTGAATCCTATGGCTATTACGGCATCCTTCATATTCTAAGCAGCTCGGATGAGCAGGAGCTCCAACTGCCGCGCGTGTACTATGACCGGAAGGTTGACGGCATTATTCTGCTCGGTCAGATCAGCAAACCATATATCGAGCTTATGGATTCGACCCGGACGCCGATCGTGTTTCTTGATTTTTATGACGATCATCGCGATATTGACGCCGTGGTCACCGATAATTTTTACGGTGCCTATGAGCTGACGAACTACTTGATCCGTCAGGGACATCGGAACATCGCTTTTGTTGGAAGCATCCATTCCACGAGCAGCATTCAGGACCGCTTCCTCGGATATTACAAGTCGCTTCTTGAACATCGGATTCCGCTTCGCCAAGAGTGGGTTCTTCATGACCGCGATGAGCACGGGAGCTTCGTCGACATCGCCCTTCCTGATGAAATGCCAACGGCCTTTGTATGCAATTGCGATCAGGTAGCCTATCTGGTAGTCCAACAATTGAAGAATGACGGCTGCCGCATACCGGAGGATTGCTCCGTCGTCGGCTTTGACAATGATATCTACGCCACATTGACCGACCCGCATCTAACGACGGTGGAGGTCGATATTGAACAGCTGGCGCAATCCTCCATCCAGGCCATGCTGGGCAAAATCGCTTCGCCCGACCTGCGGCACGGCCGCATCGTCGTTCCGGGCAAAATCATTTACCGCGAATCCGTGCGAAAGCTGCTATAGCCTTCTCATGCATAAAAGACGCAAAAAAAGGCAACTGCCCTGTGAACTGCACCCCTATTGTTATTGTTAGACATAACTTAACAGTGGAGCTGCAGTTCACCTGTAGCAGCTGCCTTTTATTCAATTTTGCTTCGGGTTAACCTCATTTGCTCAATCTTGCTGAAAGAGCGGGCCTAGTCAGGGAATAAATCGCACACACAAGGGAGATAATGACCACCCCGCCTCCAACCCATGCCGTACTGCTGACAGAGCCCCCCTGCTCCAAGACGATACCTCCGATAGCTGAACCAAGGGAAATGCCAAGCTGCAGCGCTGAGTTGTTGAAGCTTTGCTGGATATCGGACGTGTCCGGGTCCACCTGAATCAGGTAGTTTTGCAGCGGCGGAGCCAGGCTCCAGCTTAACGCACCCCAAATGATCATGACTGCCATGAACAAGACCATGGAGAACGTCGTGAACGGCAAGGCAAACAGTACCAGCATAAATGAAGTAATGATCATAATAATGCTCTTAGGGGATCCGAGAGCATCGGCAAGTGCTCCGCCAAAAGCACCTCCACCTACGGCCGATAAACCGAATATAAAGTAGAAGACACTAATCCAGTACGGGTTCAGCCCCAGCTCCGACTCCAGAAACGGCGTAAAATACGCGTATACGGTATAATGTCCCGCCAGCATAAACAAGCATGCCAGATGAGCCCCGGCAATTTTCGGATTGGCCAGCGCCTTGATCTGCTCACGGAGCGGAGTCACTTGATCCGGCTGGATCCGGTCCAGGAAGAAGTAAATAAGCGCCATCGATCCGATCGACAGGACGCCGATCCCGAGGAACAGAACGCGCCATCCGTAGGCTTCGCTAATCATGATCCCCAGCGGCACCCCCAGCACCAGGGACGAGCTGATGCCCATATAAATGAAGCCAAGAGCCTTAGCCCGGTGCGCAGGCTCCACCACCTTCGCCGCAATGGTCAGCGACAGCACAATAATAAGCGCCGTGCTCATGGCCGTCAGTATTCTTGCAGCCATCAGCATCGTGAAATTCGGACTTACGTATGCTATCACGTTTGCGACAAAGAATACGAACAGGGACAGCATATATAGCCGCTTACGTTCCATTTTTGCCGTCAAAACAAGAAGAACCGGCCCCGAAAAAGCATAGATCAGGGCGAATACCGTGATCAATTGCCCTGCGGTACCGATTGAAATATTTAAATCTTGAGCAATTTGGGGCAAAATACCGCCGACAATCAATTCCACCAATCCAACGCATATGGTTGAGATTGCAAGGATAAGCACCTTCAAATTCATTTGCTATCGATCTCCTTCCATCATCGCATGTATAACTTCTGCGGCCAAAAAAATAATCCTGACGACGGAAAATGAAAAAGCCATTTTCAGTAGTCAGGATTTTTACGGTTCCTGGTAGAGACCCTCAGACCATATTAATGAGGTTATACTAGCTGTGAATATTCGTTTCTAGCACTGTTGAATAATTTATCACATCGTTTGTTAATGATCAACCCTATGAAACATTTTTTCAGAGATTTTCAAATTATCTTAGCAAAGAATGATCCAACATCTGCCACATCCGAAAGCTTACGCAAATTCACTTAGGAATGAGCCGATCCGTCTTGCGGCTTCACGCAGCACATGCTCTTCCTGCACTAGCGCAATGCGTACGAATCCTTCCCCTTCGGAGCCGAAAGCATCGCCGGGGATGACGGCGACACCGGTTTTGAGCAGCAGCTCCCGAGCGAAAGCTCGCGAGCTCCAAGGCTGATTGCGCTGCAAGAATGCCGGCGGTAGCTTGGCCCACAGGAACATGGTCGCACACGGCTTACGTACCTCCCACCCTGCTTCAGCCAGTGCTTCCACCAATACGTCTCGGCGGGACTCGTACAGCGATGCAGCCGCATTTCCGGCTTCGGGGTCCGCCATTGCATCCTTCAATGCAGCAATTGCAGCGGACTGAATCGGTTTAAATACGCCAAAATCGATGTTGTTCTTAAATTCGCGAAGCGAACCGACAGCCTCCGGATTTCCGGTCAGGAATCCAACTCGGCATCCGGCCATATTGAAGCTTTTCGAGAATGAATGGAGTTCCACCGCAACTTCTTTGGCGCCTTTCGCCTGCAAAATGCTGACTGGCCGGTAACCGTCAAATCCCATTTCCGAATAAGCCATATCATGCACAATCAGCACATGATGCCGCTTCGCCTTCTCGACCAAGGATTCGAAGAAGGCTAGATCGGCTTCCGCCGCAATCGGATTGCCGGGAAAATTCAGCAGGATGAAAACCGCCTGCTCCCATACCTCTTCCGGAATTCGATCCAGATCGGGAAGGAAGCCCCGCTCCTCTCTCAAGGGAACATGCCAAGGGGTTACGCCTGCAATGGCCAATGCGCCGGTGTAGATCGGATACCCCGGATCGGGAACGATGGCGATATCTCCAGGATTGCAGATGGCTTGGGCCAGATGGGATAGTCCATCCTGCGAGCCCATTAAGGCCAGCATTTCGGAATCAGGGTTTACCTTGACCCCATAACGGTATGCCATCCAAGCCGCACATTGGCTGCGGAATTCCGGCGTGCCGCTTGTGCCTGGGTAAGAATACTGCTCTTCTTTCATCACTTCCGAGCTTAGCGTTTCGCGTATCGTTAATGAGGGGCCGCGGTCCGGGCTGCCGATGCCCAAATCGATCACTTGTTTACCTGCTTGCAACGCCTCCTGTTTCCACTCCGCGACCTCCGCAAAAATGGAAGAGCCGAGATGTGAGAGCTTATCGGCGCGCCATGAACGGCGCATTCTAGAATTCGTCAATGATTACACCCGCTTTTTTTGCATTTATTATAGCATGAATAAGCTCTACACTGGGCAGGCCCCAAGGCGTTCCCTTCCCTGCATATGAATAACTCCCTGCCTTAACCGCCTCTCATAATCAGTCTATAACCTGTGAGCTCATCGCCTAACCTTCGTTTAAAAATAGTTGTTGTTCTAAGTTCCACATGGGTACTTGCGCACTCAACGCATGCACAGGAGACGTATGATATACCAGTTCATGGGGAGATGTTCGCGGATGGGATGTCCGACTAGGAAAAAGAAACGATGCAAAAAAAACTAAAACTGTGGGATTCAAACCAAAGAAGAGAAAACGCAAGATTAGGATAAAAACGGTTCGAATGTCAGTTCCGTCATCAAGAAGTTGTTGCTCGAAGCAGGGTCGGGCACAATCAGAAAGCCTAACGAAGTGCCCAGAAGGATACGCGTAAAATTCAACAGGTACGTGTTGCGCCAGAAGAAGGGATAATTCTCTTTGTTTTTCCTCACTCCTACAAAAAGACCCCACTCTCAAAGCCGAAGCCGTAAGTGTGGAGTCTTCATGAATCTATAGGGGATACCCATTCATTATTGCTTTAATTCCGGCATCTGAGTAAATAACAGATTCACCGGCAGATTGCTGCCTGGGGCCGCGGTCAGAATAATGTCTACCTGCTGTTCATAATCGCCGGTCCGGTACAGAACCGATTGTTCACCAGGGGATACCTGGCCTAACGAGTAGATCGGCGTAATCGTTCCGTTAACCATTGCATAGCCGGAATACTTTCCGCCGCGCGGGTTAAACGAAATCAGCGTATTCGGCGCAACGCGGTCCAGCGTAATTTTGTACAGGACGCCAAAGTTACCCGTATTCGAGGTAGTATCTCCGACCATCGGGTCCGTTCCCTGAAGGTTCGGATCATCCATGTTATCCCCTAGAACCAACCGCTGGGGATCCGCGCCGACAAGCTCGGAATAACGGATGACACGGGTGGAATCCGGATAGGTGCCGCGGTTATGCACACCGTCTCGGTTCAAGATCGGGAGCTCCGGCAGCACCTTCAGCGGGTCGGCTTTCTCGTCGATCATAATGACATCGAATTGAATCGGCAAATCGCTGTACATATCCGAATATAAAGAGATGACATGCCCTTGCTTCATGCGGACTTCGCTAAGCTCGGTCATCACCAGCTTCTGCTCGCCCGGTGCAAGTGTTACCGACATTTGCTTCGAACCATCCTGCATCGATTGGAAGTAATTCAGCACCGATTTCTTCCCTGCCGCTGTGGCGATCGGAGAAGGTCCGGCAAAACCAAGAAAGTCTTGGCGAAGCGTTACCGGCGTGCTGTTTTTGTTTGTTGCCACGACGTACATCTTAACGTTCTTATTCAAGTTGTTCACATGGTGGATCATAAACCGCATATCCCCGGATGCCGTTTCCCGATAAACAATGCCTTCGCTGTTGACGGTCTCCGGGCTGTTGCTGCGGATCAGCGTGCTCGGCTCGTCATAGAACTCGTAATTGATTTTATCTCTGGATGTCACCGAGCCCGTGAAAGTGAATTTCTCGCCTTCCGGAATAAAGAGCTTGTTGAAGTCTTCTTCTACATACAGGGTTTCGTCTGTGATATGAATCGTATGCTCGTAAGTGGAGCTGAGCCCCTTTCTGTCCGTTACGGTCAGCCGGATCGTATGAACTCCCGGAGTAAAGTATGCATACTGCTTGTTTTCCCATTTGTAGGTCAATTGCTCGTTCTTATCTATGTCGTCATAGCTCTGATCGATGATCGTGACCAGCTCACCCATCTTGTATTCGCCCTTATCGGTATCAAACATGGCGACAGGCGGCTGGTTAGGTTGAACGACGGTAATTTTTACGCTGTAAGGATCACTCCAGGTTCCGGTGGAATCCTGAACGGCATAGGTAATGGTGTACTCTCCCGGCGTATCGAATATGTCCTGTCTTCCTTCCCAGCGCTCATTGATGATCTCGCCCTGGGCATTCTCAACCTCTGTTGTGTATGTAACGGTCGTTTGTCCGGCCAAAATCTCTTTCGGGCCCACGGTGAATTTGGCTACCGGCTTGGTCTGCAAATTCATGATTACACGCTTGCCCGCGTTATCAACGGAATAAGGAATCTCTAACGCCTGCGTGATGGCAGTCAGTGGAACCATAAAGGTGCCGTTTGTCTGATAGGAAGTGCCCTTCATGTTCTTGGATACGCCGTTCACGGTGTATTTGCTGCTGTTTGTTTTGAATCGGAGCTCGTTGCTGCCTTTTGTAATTACCGTCTCCTTCGTTTTCTTGTCGTAAGAGACCTTGAAGCCGACCCGATCTACAAGAGCACGAATGGGAACGTAGGATATGCCCTTCTTCACTTGCATCGGCTGAGGCGCATTGTAGGTCACGCCGTCTTGAATCATCTTGGTGCTGTTGAAATAAAGAATAAGTTCTTTGCCGCCAGCGCTTATCTGGTTATTTGGATTATTTGGGTTATTTGGATCATTCTGATTATCCTGGGCTTCTCCAGGAACGGTTGGCTCTTGTTCGCCGCCCGTGCCTCCTGCTGCCGGATCGGTCGTACCATCTTGCTCTTCAGTAACTTCCCCTGTTACTGTCTCTGTCGAAGCAGCGTCCGTTTGAGAAGTTTGAGAAGTTTGCGAGGTCCCCTTCGTTTCGGCGCTCTTGTTCGTTGCTGTCTGTTCGTACACTTCTTGGGTCACTGTTCCCGACTTGTCGTCCGGGACACTTGCATCCGCACTCGCCGGATATGCCGCAGCAAGTTGAGCTACAGCGAGCACAGCAAGCAGTGATCGTTTCTTCAGTTTCATTCCTAAGCTCCTTCTAATCCTATTTTGTTTATAATGAAAGATGTCCATACTATTAGACGCAAATATTGGTAAAAAAGTTTCTCTCATTCCTCAATTATTCTGATAGAAATTAAAAACAAGTTCTATAAGGTGCCTGTCCTCATGGTTCCAAGGTATCGTTGATCCCAGTTTTAAGCGCAAAAAAGGCTGCCGGCGAGAATACGCTGGCAGCCTGCATACATGACTGATTTATCAAAACTAAGAGAATTTCATCGATAGGATATTCTGCCAATTTTCACTAAAAGCACGGCGTTGATCGAACCGGCCGCCATTAGCATCAGGTGGATCAGAATCGCCCATAGCGCCTCCCCGTTCGCAACAACAGTCAAAACCCCAAACCACAGGAACAACGGAGGCAGCTGGATAATGCTTAAGCATAGCGTCAGGAAGAGGGCTATATTTTCGGGAGCGTCTCCCTCGCGAATACGGGCCATGTTAAGTGCTGTGCCTGCCAGCCCGATGCCAATAACAATGGAAACCCCTGCCCAGAAGGACGTTACCGCCGTTTCAGAACCGACCTCGGGTCCAAGAAACGAAAAGCTGATCCAGCTCGAGCTTAGATACATAATTCCGGCCGTTATGGATAAAAAAGCAGACAAAAAAACCATTCCAATCACGCTTCGATTGATCCATATTTGCTTCATCGCGGCATCATCTCCTGAAAAATCCGTTCCCTATTGATAGATGAGTTACTGCTTGTTGCCAACAGCGATCCAACGCCCATCGATATCCTCAAACACAAATTCATGATTGTTGTAGTCCGTGACGTCTAAAGGCCTCACGATCTTTACGCCGGCTCGCGACAGCTCTTCCTCCATTTCCTTCTGGTTGAAGCTGATCAGATAAGCGTCATAACCAGATCCGTAACGGAGCCGATTCGGCACAACCTCCTGATCCGTCATCGTCAGAACGATCTCCACCGAATCCCTATACAGACAGATATGAGGCTCTGCAGCATCCATATAGGGCACGGCCCGAAACCCGATGTTTTCGTAAAAACGGGCAGTTTCCCCAATATTATCGGTTGGGAATATTTGCAGGCAATGCGAAAAACCCTTATTCATTCGTATCCCTCTCTCAAATGATTCCCAGTTCCTTCACGAGATACAACACCAAGTCGTCGTCGGCACGAACCATCTCTCCGGGGACCACCGGGACATTGTGGTACATGATGCCGTGTCCATCCGGTATGTAGCCTCTACGGCAGTATATCCGCTGCGCGGCTCCGTAATCCTTGTACAGCCCTACACCGATACCGATGCGATGCGTCGTTTCACGGGCAATATGCTCAAACTCTTCGATGATCCGATTGGCGATGCCTTGCCTCTGGTATTCCGGAAATACGTTCAAATCGTTAATCTCCGGAATCCCATTTTCGCGAAAGAACGGATAATCCGAATCATATTTCAAATGGGAAACGCCGGCCAGCTCTCCGTCCGCATACGCCAGCAGCGTAACGCGCTTTCCGGTCCGGTTCTCCAGATCGCAACGATCGTAATACGCTTCCGGACGATGAATTTGATGCTGCGCGAAGGCTTGCTGCCAGGCAATTTTGAGCTCCATGCCTTCCAATCTCTTCACAGTGATCTCCATTCAGGTCATGACCCCACTTTCTCACTTTCTCACGCTAGGTATAATCACTATAATAACCGCTTTCCTTATGCTGGTAAATGACCTCGCAGCCAGCTTATACTGCTTATCGCGTTCCCGATATCAACAGAAACATCGGCCGATGACTCTCCTCCTCCCATTCCGGATGAACGGCTAGCTGTTCATCCGCTGGCCCCCAATCCTCCACGTGGGTAATCGTAAACCCAACCCGGATCAAAAGATTCAGGTACGTTCCGATCGTCCGATGCTGCTTGATTACGCCTTCGGCCAACCAATTCGTGGTTCGAGGTCCCTCGAATTGATAATGATCGACCGGCCATGTCTTGAAGCCATTCGGATGAGGGATCCATCCAGCCCCCTGCGATGCCGTGTAAATCGGATGTTCGATCGAGCATACCAAACGTCCGCCGGCCTTAAGCGAATCATACGCCTGCTTCAACAGCCGCTCTATATCCTCGATATAATGAAAGGCAAGCGAGCTGTAGACCAGATCATATCTCTCCCGTTCCAGCTCGATCGTCTCCAGGTCTGCCCGAAGGTATGAAATTTGAGGGTCCTTCGTTTCATCCTTGGCCCTTGCAAGCATCTTAGCAGACACGTCGATGCCTACGACGCTTATGGCACCATGCTCCTTAGCCCAGCGGCAGAACCAGCCGAAGCCGCAGCCTAAATCAAGCACATCGATCCCCTTCATGTCGGGCAGCAGCGATTGAAGCGCCGCCCATTCCGGGGCACCGCCTAGTCCGTGGATGGAACGATTCAATTGACTGTAGCCTTGAAAGAAATCCTCGTGATCATAAATATTTTGAGTCATAAAGGTCACTCACTCCCCGTTTCCTTCCGTGTTCTTCTAAACTTATCGCGATTTGCGATGCAACTCAAGTTCAAGAATAATTATGACGCAAAGGGGATCACCGCATAAAAAAAGCGATATTTGAAGGATCCCCATGGACCGCGTCAAATATCGCCTCTCATCATGGTTTCGGCTTTTGTTGCCGGATGATCCGCCGGATGGATTGCTCCGTAAGATAATGCCGCTGCGACAGCTGACGAATGGATTCGCCTCGGCAGTACCTCTCGTAGATCTCGCGGTTCCTACGGGTTATTTCCGCTTTGGCCCCCGTCCGCTCTCCCCAGCTTGTGCGGCGGCCGGCCTTTCTGGGGATATAGATATAACCGCCGTCTATATATTGTTGAATAACCTTAATTACGTCGTCAGGTAAAAGATGCTGTGCATTTTCATATTTCATATTTGCCGCTCCTATCTACAAGAAAAATGAACAGGATTTTGCCAAATCCTCATGTAAATAGCGAGCAAAGCATGCACAAGACATTTACGCCTTAACTGGAAGCAGGCTCCGAACAAACCCCTTTGTCCGTATTCTCCATGCTGTGCTGCTTTGCCCGGAGCCTGATTTAACCGTTTGTACGGTGGTGCTTCTTTGAAAAGCCATGTGTTATTCACCTCGCATTTATGAAAATACGTAAGCCAGTTTTGCACTGCTATTATTTTACCAGCATGAACGCCGTCGATAAATCATAACCGGAAAATCAATCCCCTTGCACGCTCCTATTCAGTTTCAGCGATTTCAGCGTGCTTTATTTTCTCATCAAGCAGCCGGAAAGCTTCCTTCAGCTCTTCTTTCGGCACCCGGCTATAGCGGTCCCCGATATGCACCTCGGTGGAACAGCTCTGATCGCCTGTTTCACGCAAATAACTGATGAGCCCAACCCCAGTTTCGGTAAGCACATCGACCAAAAGCGGCTCCAGCTGCTCCATACTCATCTTAAAATGGACATGAAACATGTTCGATACCGGAATTTCGGGCCGAGTCTGAATCCCTTGGCACTGGTTGAACAGCATGGCCAGTTCCTTAGCCTCCTCATAATATTGCTTCATGCGGCCGATTCTCAGCTTATAATAAAAATCCGAGCTAATGATATACGGATACAAGCTGACCAGGTCACCACCATGCCGCCGTTTCCATATTTTCGATTTGGCCGTGAACTCCGCATTTCCCGCAAGAATCGCCCCGGCAATCCCGCCGATGCCTTTGTAGAACGAAACATATACACTGTCAAAAAGAGCGCAAATTTCAGCAGCGGATTTTCCGTAGTACGGCGTAATTTCAAACAGTCTTGCTCCATCCAAATGCAGCTTGATTCCGTTCGCACGGCAATATGCCGAAATCGCCTCCAGCTCCCCGTAATCAGGCAGCTGTCCGCCGATCTCCCGCTGCGGCAATTCCAACAGCAGACATGATATCCGCTCATCCAGATGCTGAACATCTTCAAGCGTAATCAATCGGTCTTTATCCGCCAGAAGGATCGGTTCAATATGATGGAGCTCCTTAAGACCGTCCTCTTCATGGATCTCCAGATGACACAGAGGATGGTAAGCCACCCGCTTTAATCCGGCTTCATCACACCAAATCCGGAGGGCAATCTGCTGCGCCATCGTCCCGCTCGGGAAGAACACGGCCGACTCCTTGCCAAGCACATCAGCCATCCGACTCTGGAAGTCTTCAATAACCGATCCGCTGCCGTACATATCTGCCGTTTGTCCACCATCGACATCCTTGAATGCCTCCAGCAGAACTTCGGCTGTCCGGGCGCTGTGTCCGATTAACGGATACACCGTTTTGCTATATGTTTCATTTAGCGATTTCTTAAGATGCTCCATATGTAGGGGTCTCCCTTCGGGGTTCGATGCAACGTTTCGCACATCGTCCGTTTATTCCTTGCCTGTTCTTTAGCATACTAGATAATTGGTCTGCGGAATATGCCTTTCCCTAAAAATGAGACGCAAGAAAGGAAAGCCTTGACAACGATGTCGCCATGATGCTGGCGTCAGAAACAGCCGCGTGTGCGAAAAGGGGAAATCCGCTTGACCAGGTTTACACTTTTTACGGATAACGGCGGCCTCCATAATGTACGTAACAAGACATTCCACGTTCATTCATTCAGACGTAATCCAGAATGTCTGACAGGAGGCAAAGTGATGTACGACGGCTACACGCTAGAGAAGCTGCAGGAGTATCGGCAATCGGAATGGGAACGGCTTGAACGCAGAGGCTTATATGTACAGCCTGATCCTTTGGAAAAACAT
The DNA here is from genome assembly GCF_017873605.1 of Paenibacillus lactis. GTDB lineage: Bacteria > Bacillota > Bacilli > Paenibacillales > Paenibacillaceae > Paenibacillus_AQ > Paenibacillus_AQ lactis. Next base: position 64,557 of record NZ_JAGGKI010000006.1, on the reverse strand, counting down.
ATGCAGGCGGGCAAACGAAGCCTTCTTCATAATCTTTTCGGCTTCTTTCGACAGCGGCAGTCTCGCTCAAGCCAAAAGCTCCTCTAACGCGAAACAGAGCAGGCGCGGTTATTATCGCATCTGCTCTGTTATTTTTTCTCGTCATACCCGCCAGATTTGCTTGAAATCAAGCCAGCCTAGCCGGTTAATGACGATCCCCTTATAGGAAGCATTCAAATGGGCATAGAACTTCGTATGTGCAAGGAACAAAATTTGCGCTTCGCCGCGCAGCCGATCTTCGATTTTCTTTAATTGGCCGAATCTATCCTTAGAATCCGGGCTCGCTAACGCGCCATCGATGCACTCCATGACCCATTCCCTAAGCCCCGGATCCATGAGCTCTTTCACAAAGCTGCTGTCCTGCTCGTAGTTCTCGACCAGACAGACTTCTTCGCCGGGCAGCACCAGCGCATGCACAATGCAATCCATCTCTTTCATCACATCCGGACGGAGAATCGTATCCATCCTCTCTTCGCGGATGATGACCGGTATTCCGATATCGGCGCAGCGTTCCTTGATCCATGCTGCGTCCTTGGCATGATTGGCGATGGTGCCCATGATGATTGGTGTTCCATCATAGCCTGACTGTTCCAGCAAGGATTGCGCAAGCCCCAGGTCGTACTGCTCCTGGTATTCAAGTGTCCTCTTATCCCGGATAAAGCTTCTGGCCGGAAACAGACGGTGTTCTCCGAGCTCCCGGACCATACCTTGGCGATCAAGGACCAGATCCACGGCACGCCGGAACAATACGCATTGATGGGGGCCTGGTTTCGTCATATTCCATGTCATCATGCTCGTGCATCCTTCGGAGGACTCAATGGTCACCACCTCGTCGTTTCCGTTATCGGCTTGCCTTACGTCCGGATCTTGAAGCAGATTCTCCCAGCTGACCTCATAATGGATGGCATGCTCAGGCATGATGACGATGTGCACGGTGTCCAAATGCGGACGACCTTGATAGTAATGCGGATTGGCGTGAAAGACCAATCGCTCTTCGCTCCATGTCTCGAGGATGAATGGCCCTGTGCCCATCGGGCGGGCCCAATACGAAGCTTCGTCCGGCTCGGCAAGGTGCTTAGGAATAATGGACATACAGATCGCGCTCAGGAACCGGATAAAGATCCGATTCGGTTTGTTCAACATAAATCTTACAATGCGGGGAGTGACGACATCGACCCGATTCAGCTCGCGAACGATCCAGCCGTTGCGTTTTCCGCGGCGAAGCCGTTCGACCGTATATTTGACATCATCTGCGGTCAATTCGGTGCCGTCATGAAACACAATCCCTTTTCGCAGATGGAAGGTCCATTCCGTTCCGTCATCATTGCTCTCCCAGTAGTGGGCGATGGCCGGCAGATAGCGGCCGGTTTCGTTATCGTAGTTCACCAGTCTGTCGAAGATTTGCTCAATCATGAGGGACTGAACACTGTATACGCAATCGGCCGGATCCAGCGACTCAATGGTCCGGTAGATTGGAAGACGTAAGGAATCCTTTGACTGTTCGCCTTCCTGCTCTTTGCAAAATCCGAAATGACCGTTCATCCATTCCACAAACGACTCATTTGTGCGAATATCGTTTCCATACGTCCGGAGCAGCTCAAACGCCCGCTTATACTCCCCCTTCTCCGCCCATTGCCGCGCCGATTCCTGCAGAAGCTGTTCCCGATTGGCCAGAAACGTCAGTACGGAACGGTTCCCCCGTCCTCGACCTGCCCTCCAGGTTATCCACGCTTTCTCTTGCATTTTGCGCAGGACAAGCTTCGCATTGCGTTCCGTGCAAAACAAGGTGGCCGCGATCACTTCAAGCGTCACTTTCGTCGAAGTGCCCTCCGCCCCTTCAGCCAGCTTCCGATGCAGCATCAAATATTGTTCGCTGAGCAAGGCACCTCACTCCCCCGTAATCCGATATATACCTTGTATTCTACAGGGTGTTCCGGGTTCGCGCGATACCTAATCATCGCTTAAGTTCTAAACGATTCTTGACCAATGCCGGTGAGCTGCAATGGCTTCAATGAAACTGTGCCCGAATGATTTCAGGTCGTCGCCCTCGCGGGCTGTAACGATGCCTTCGCCGCTGGCCGAAGGCAGTAAATTGACGCCCTCGTCGATCGCTGCAATCGGCTTGTAATGCTGATAGGCCTCTCTCACGAAGTCAAGAACCTTCGGCTCGCTCAGAAGCTCGGATACGCTGAGTGTCCCGCCCGAAACGAGCACCGCATCGAATAAGACCGAATCGGCTCCGAGCAGGGAGTGCTTCACTTCAAGCTCGCCGCTGGTTTTGCCGCGAATCATGCCGAGCTTGGCGCTCACGATTTCCGTTATGACGCCTGCCTGCTGCAGCTGGGTGAGCACGAACGGCAGCTCGTCCGAATATCCGTTGCCGGCAAGTACTGCAACTTTACGGGTAAGCGGCAGCTTCACGGTATTCATCATGCTCAAAGCGGGCGAGGCCAAGCTGGAAGCGGAACCGCTCTTCTGCGGCGGAATCGTGCCGATGCCTTCCGATATGCGAGTGGCTAGCTCGCTGTCCACGTTCGCGAACACGTCTACAACCTGCTGACGAATTTCTTTCCGCTGCACCTTGCCGAGCTCGAACTGGAACGCGGAGACGATATGCTGCTTCTCGACTTCGGACATGCTGTTCCAGAACATGGACGCCTGGCTGAAATGATCCTTGAAGCTGTCGCTTCGCTCTCTTACCTTCCGTCCCTCTACCTTCTCGGTATAATGTTCATAACCGCCCTGCTCTCCGGGCACCGGTGCCGGCGTATTGCCGGCGATTCCGTTCTTATGATAGCTGACAGGCCCTTTATTTATCGTCATGCGATGCATGCCGTCACGCTGGTTATTGTGGACCGGCGCAACCGGGCGATTGATCGGTATCTCGTGAAAGTTCGGTCCGCCGAGACGGGACAGCTGCGTATCCGTATAGGAGAACAGCCGGCCTTGCAGCAGCGGGTCGTTGGTGAAATCAATCCCCGGCACGACATGTCCGGGATGGAAGGCGATTTGCTCGGTCTCGGCGAAGAAGTTATCGGTATTGCGGTTCAGCGTCATTTTTCCGATAAGCCGCACCGGGACGAGCTCCTCCGGCCATATTTTCGTAGGATCCAGAATGTCGAAGTCAAAACGGAATTCATCTTCCTCCGGAATCATCTGCACGCCAAGCTCATACTCCGGAAAGTTCCCCGATTCGATCGCTTCCCACAGATCGCGGCGGTTGAAATCCGGATCCTTACCCGCAATCTTCTGCGTTTCATCCCAAACTAAGGAATGGGTGCCAAGCACCGGCTTCCAGTGGAATTTCACAAAATGGGCTCTGCCTTCCTCATTCACAAACCGGAATGTATGTACACCGAAGCCCTCCATCATCCGAAAGCTTCTCGGCAGCGCCCGGTCGGACATTGCCCACATCACCATATGCACGCTCTCGGTATTATTGGCCACGAAATCCCAAAAAGTATCGTGCGCGGACTGGGCCTGCGGAATTTCGTTGTGCGGCTCCGGCTTCACGGCATGAACGAAATCGGGAAACTTCATTGCATCCTGAATGAAGAACACCGGCATGTTGTTGCCGACAAGATCGTAATTGCCTTCCTCCGTGTAAAACTTGGTCGCAAAGCCCCTTACATCCCTGACCGTGTCCGCTGAGCCTCTGGACCCCGCAACCGTGGAGAAACGGACGAACACCGGCGTAACCGTTGATGGGTCCTGCAGAAACTTCGCCCGGGTAAACGCCCTCATGGATTCGTACACCTGGAAAAAGCCGTGAGCTCCGAAGCCCCGGGCGTGGACGATACGTTCAGGAATCCTTTCATGGTCAAAATGGGTCATCTTCTCCCGGAAGTGGAAATCCTCCATAAGGGTCGGCCCGCGAACCCCCGCTTTCAGCGAATGCTCGTCCTCGGATACCCGAAGCCCTTGGTTGGTGGTCAAGCCTTTGCCATCATTATCCACCGTAAATTGAGCCAGCTGCTGGTCCTTGATCGTCTTCTTGCTGCTGTTGTTCGAATTGGAATCCTTCATGCGTCTCGAACCTCCTGGTTTATAGTTGGTACGAATATCTGCCACTATTAAACATGGGTGCGTCAACTAGGTAGCAGAATAACTAGGCATCCGAGAACTATTACCCTGCAATATGGAAAGCGAATCCAGATTCACCCTTCCTTCATGAAACGCTCATTCGATAGCTTTAAGGAAACATCCAGCACGAACCCGATAAAAATGGGTCCTTATCAAGTAAAAAAGAACGGATTCATTTATATAGAACCATTTGGTATAAGGAGCGCCAAATAAAAAACAGCCTCTCCCATCAGAGACAGGCTGCTTATGTTAACCCCTATTGTAGCGGCGGGTTGATTATAACTTCGGTGGAATCAGTCCTTGAAGCTTATCCGGATTTCGCACAATATAGATTTCTTGAATCAATCCATCCTTCACATTCACAAAAACAACTCCGGTTATGACCCCTTGATGATAGAACACGACGCCGGTTTGACCATTCAGCTCATTGATCTCGATTAACAGCGAATCGCCATCTTCCAGCTGTGCATTGTGAAGAATCCCCAGCAGGAAGCGGGCGACCTTCTCTCTCGATTCGACCGGTCGAGCAGCGGCGATGACCTTGCCTCCGCCATCCGAGATGAGAACAGCATCTTCCGCAAGCAAGCTTAGTACATGCTCGGCATTCCCGGCCGATAATGCCGCAAAGAAGCCATTCACCCACTCCTCCGCCACAGTTCCCACGCCGATCAGATCATCCTCCGTGATCCCCATCTTGCCACGGGCTCTGCTCATCAGCTTGCGGCAATTCGTTTCACTCTTCTCCACAAGCTCCGCAATTTCAGTGTAGTCGAAGCCTAGCGCCTCCCGAAGAACGAAAACGGCACGTTCAGCGGGCGAGAGCCGTTCCAGCAGAACGAGCATGGCATAGGACAGCAGATCTTGATTCTCAACCGCCTCATAGCTGTCGCCGAACGCACTCGGAACCGGCTCGGGAAGCCACGGACCGAAGTATTCCTCCCGTCGCTGCCTAGCCGATTTCAGATGATCGAGACAGCGGTTCGTTACCATTTTGCACAAATAGGCCTTCGGTTCCTTAATCTGATCCATCGGCAGGCTCTGGACCTTGACGAACACATCTTGAACAGCGTCCTCCGCGTCGGAGACGGTGCCTGTCATTTGGTATGCGAGGTGAAACAACAGGTTTCTATATTGCTTATACAGCTCTCCCACGGGTATCCTCATTCCTTTAGATTGTTATAGTCGCTGTCGGTTAACGAACCATGCTGGCATGATTCCACATGAACGTCTTCACTTTGTAAGCGAGCTTGCCGGTGATCATGATATCGATTCCCCAGCTCCGGCTCCATACCAATCCGTGACCGGGGCCGAGCCCGACCGTGTAGCCTTGCGAAACGCCGCGATGCCTCTCGGCGTTTGCGCCCTGCCCGGATAAATCAGCCTTGATGATTCTGCCTAACCGGGTTGCCTGTGGAATGGCCTCCTTGCATGTCATCCGATCTGCTTCGCCGGTAACGGGATCTACGATATGGGCACAATCGCCAATACTGTACACGCCGGGTGCCCCCTGAACACGGTAGCTTTCATCCACGATGATTCGGCCGTCCCCGGTCAGGGGAAGCCCCAGGCTGCGAGCGATTGGATTCGGAGCAAGCCCAAGCGTCCACACGGTAAATCCGACCGGCAGCGAATCCCCGTCAGATAACCGCAAGCGGCCCTGTTCCTCACTCATCGCTCTTGTCCGGTGATGAAGCATAATCCCTAGGTTTTGCAAATAGCGCTCTAGCCGATGACCCACCTTTGCTGGTCCCTCCATAAACAGTCGTTCCTGGGTATTCAGCAAATGGACGCGGATGTTGTGAGGATCGAGCCGAAGTGCCGCAGCTTCCTTTCTCATGGCGAACGCCAGCTCCGCCGAGGTCTCAATTCCGGTGATTCCGGCTCCCGCTACCGCTGCACTCATCAGACGAAGCTTCTCTGCTCCATCCGCCATCGTGGCGGCAAGCTTCAGGTTGGCCATCCATTGCTCCCGGATGCGCGCTGCTGCATTCGGTCCGGTCAGCGCATATCCTCCTTGCTCCGGATTCGGCATCCGGACAATGCTGCCAACGGATACGACGAGGACATCATAATCGAGTGAATGGCTGATCCCCGCCCGATCCTGATAACGAAGCGATTTATGGTCTTTATCGATGCCCGTCACGGCTCCTTGCAATACCTCCGTTCCCTCAGGGACGATCCGCTCCCACGGCACGTGTATCGGCTCCCCGGTAGCTGCCGGACGGAACAGCAGCACCTTGCGGACATGCGCAGGCGCTTTATCCAGCAAAATGAGTCGGAGCTTCCCTCCGTTTGATAGTTCCGCATGGGCTTTGTGAATCGCTTTGAGTGCGTGAATGCCGGCAAAGCCGCCGCCTACAACGATACAAGTCAGATTTTTCATATACCCCATCTCCCTTATCAGCGCGTATTTGCATATGTAACGAGGAGGGAGCGATTTTTGTGACACCGCTTCGGAACAATCGATGGGACATTTCGGCTACCAAGGTTTAAAATCTATTATATTTCAAAGACCATATACTGGTAGTAATTGTGTATAGAAAAAACCTCGTTCAATGTGATACCCTTACATCTGTTGTTTTTAAGAGAGGAATCCTGAACGAAAAAATTCCGCACTGATTAAACAATGAAGAGTATCATCAAGAAGTAATGACTCTTTGACTATAAATAAAGAGTTCAAAAGAAGGAGACCATTTGTAATTGAAGGAGCGCATGTTAGCTTATCGAAGAAAAAAACATTCTAAAATCATCATAATTGTTGCCGTATTCATTATCTTTTTATCTATCGTCCTTCTGATCATCAACAGTAATGCTAAAAAAAGAATCGAAGTGACGTCGAGTTATTATGCCAGTTTCGTATCGAGTGTACAAACGTTAGATAAGATGCTTGCTCAAACTTCTGGCGCTAAAGCAGATGAGATTGCTATTAAGATGTTAGACGTGTATACAACCGTTATTTTTGTGAACGATCGACTTGATTTGTTAGAGGATAACGCTCATAGTTTTTTGGGATTAGAAGTTCTTAAGAACGATTTTTCCGCATTTAAATATACTTTTGCATCCATTGTAAGAAGCTGCATTGAAGATAGAGACGGATTGGAATCAGAAATACATTTGAAAGTGGCGAAACATATCCATTTATTCTCTATTAATTTACCGAGAAATTACGAGAATTCTAATGATTTTTACAACCAGTTTCGTATAGCAGCAGAGCATATTAAGCCGTTACCTAACATTCCATTCGAAAAATAATCCTACCATCTGCCAAGCGAACTTCACTGTATTTTACTACAAACTTAGAAGATAAACTGTCCTTGAAAAGCGGTGGGTCTGCTTTCTTTATCATCATCTTACTTGCGCCCGGGCTTGTTTCAGGAACTTGATCGTTTTCTCGGAATCCCATACTTGATTGTTGTTCATACCGCCCAATATAGCGCTTTTTTCTGCAGGTATGTCCGGAACATTTACTTCTTTCCCGTTGATATGGGCCACAAGAAACCTGACGTTACCGTCTTTAATTAATGCCGGACTCGTGGTTTCGTGATTTACAGAAAGAGAGCCCTTCATGATGTCCAGTGATTTATCCAGTCTCGAAGCATCCCCCCCAGCCATTACCACCCTGAAGCCGGCATTATGCCTCTCGATGCTTAGAAATGATTTTCCAGCACCACCAGAGTATACAATAAATTCATATTGGCCTGTCGGCTTGGAGAGATCCATTAAACTGTCAGTTACACGGTCGAACTTGTTGGCATCAAAAAAATGAACTTCAAATCCAGGCCCAAGCGTTACGGAATTGACCTCTTCTTCATTTTTATAACCATAGCCGGCCGGATCCTCCAGGATCAATCTCCTAAATTCCTCAAGTCCGGCACCTTCTGCATAGTGCTGGATGTCTTCTGGAATACCGGCAACGTCATTATCTGTTGACCACAATCCGAAGCAAATGACTGCACTTAGAAGGGCAAGTACAACATATTTTAAATGCCTCATCACATAACCTCCCGATGAGCAGCGGCGATTAAACGTCCCACTCCTTCCTCCATCCGGTCCTCGGGGATAAACGAATAGCTAAGCCGAATCCACGAGTCCATAGCATCAAGCGGGTCGCAGATGCGGCCGGGCACAAAGGCCACGGACGCTTGCAGGCACCGCTGCAGCAGTGCATCCGCCGATAACGGCTCGGGCAGCTGCACCCACAGATTCAAGCCCCCGCCCGGACTATTCCATTTCCAGCCGGTCGGAGCAAGCAGCGCCTCCATTTTCTCCTTGCGCAGCTCCAGCGCCGTGCGCAGCTTCGCCACATGATTCTGAAGACGGCTGGAGAAGAAGTACTGCTGAAATATTTTTTGTGTCAATAGCGGCGTGCCGTTATCGGACAGCGCTTTGACGGGAACGATCGCCTGCATCATTTCGGGACGTGCGGCAAGCACGGAGATCCGGAGCCCCGGTGCAACATATTTGCTAAAACTGCGAATGTGGATGACGTAGCCTTCGGTATCATAGTAGAACATCGGCGCCGGCGGCATCGCGCCGAAATACATATCATGGTACACCTCGTCCTCCACCAGAATACACGCATATCGCTCGGCCATCTCGACCAACTGCTTCCGCTGAGGCACGGGGACCGTGTAACCCGTAGGGTTCTGGAAGGTAGGGTTCATATAGAACAACGAAGGCTTCTCATCCCGCATAAGCTGGTCGAGCCGGTCAAGGTCATAGCCCATTGGCGTAATCTCAACTGGAACGATCTTCACGTTTTGCTGGACGAACACATCAATCGCCGGACTGTACGTCGGCCGTTCGATCAAGATGGTGTCCCCGCTTTTCACGAATGCACGGGATATCAAGTCTATCGCTTGCTGCGAGCCCGTCGTGATCATCAGCTCCTCGGGATGCAGCGATATGCCTTGCTTTTGCATGAAATACTGCGTTAATTCTTCGCGCAGCTCCGGATCTCCCTTCACCGAGGAATAAGTGCTCAAAACTCTCGGGTACTTATCAAACACTTGCTTCACATGGTTTGACAAAAAGGCGTTCGGCAGCAGATTGGGATTGATCAGCGCCTCCGACATTTGATATTCCACCGGGATGCGATGGATGTCCGACAACCGGCTGCGATGGATATACTGCGATTTGGCACGATATGTCCATGCTTGTTCCTTACGATTGATTCCTGCCGGTCCTTGGCTTGCCGGCGCCACGAAATAACCGGATTTGTACTTGGATACAACAACGCCCTCATCCTGCAGCCGTTGATACGCCTTCAGGACCGTCAATCGGTGCACTTGTATTTCCTCGGCCAACTGCCGGACAGACGGGAGCCGCTCATGCTCCCCCCACTTTCCGGATTGAATCCCCTGAATGATGACGTCATAAACCGACTGATGAAGCGTCCGCTTTCCTGATCCTGCTTCCCAGGACGATTGCACCTGCACCCTCTCCTTCTCCGATCGCAATGTAGTTTGGCAATCTGTTCTATTCCTTGCCGATCTGTTCTATTAGCTTCCTATTATAGTATACAAAAAGGAGGAGGAACCATGATTATTTTCAACTATTTGCTGATGTGCGCCATATTCAGCACAACATTTCTCGTCATCAAGATCGGCGTCGAGGCCGGACTTCCGCCGTTCTTCTCGGCGGGGTTACGATTTTTACTCGCAGGTGCGCTCCTCTTCCTCTGGATGCATTGGAAGCGTAAAGCCAGTCTGCGCCTGCTCCTGCGCAAGGAATTCATCCTGATCGGGATGACCAGCACGTTTACGACCTTCGCCACGCTGTACTGGGCGGAGCAGCATGTCGATTCAGGGCTCGCCGCTATTTTGTCCGCCACGGGACCGATGATGATCCTGATCATCCAAGCCGTATTCTTGGGAAAACGAAGCAGCCGCAGCGACTACATAGGCTGTATCATCGGCTTCATGGGTGTCTGTCTGCTTATCATGCCGAAGCTGGTGCTGGAGCATGAAGGCGTATGGATCTTCAGCTGCATCCTGATTCTTATCGGCGAAGCCGCATACGCTGTCGGCAGCCTGGCAACGCGCAAGCTGACCTTTGATCTGTCTGAGGTCTCGCCGATCACCCTAAATGCAGTGCAGATGCTGTACGGAGGGGCCGCATTGCTCCTGTTATCGTTGTTCACGGAGCAAGTGACGATGGAGCAGCTGCAATCCTGGCCGGCTGCCGGTTCGATCTTGTACTTGATGGCCGTCGGCTCCATGCTCGCGCACAGCCTGTATGCCTGGCTGCTAAAAGCAACGAATGCTTACTTTCCATCGACGTGGCTCTTCATATCCCCGATGGTCGCATTGGGGCTCGGGGCACTGTTGTACGGAGAACACGTAACGAGCTTCTCCATTCTGGGCAGTATTCTGGTTCTGTTCGGGATTATCCTGATGCAGTGGCGGGGCATCCGCTCCCGCCTGCAGACACGTAAACACGGAACGTCATCGGTATAGGATGAGGGTGTGAAGGCGGCAACTCCACATTTGCGTGAAAAAAAAACAGCTGCGTCGCTCGTAAGTCTTGTTACGAACGCGCAGCTGTTTTTTTGAATGTCCTGTCCACCATCTATATGGACCCTTAGCTTGCATCACTTCATTTAATCGACCTTCGCACGATACGCATCAGCGCTCAGCAGCTTCCCAAGCGCTTCCTCCACATCGCCGTCCACCTCAACCTCGACGAGCCAACCGCCTTCATATGGTTCGCCGTTCACCAGCTCCGGCTGATCCTCAAGCGTTTCGTTGATCTTCGTAATTTTGCCGGAAACCGGACAATACAGCTCCGATACAGTTTTAACCGACTCAATTGTGCCGATGCTGCCCCCTGCGCTCACGATCGTACCCGGCTCAGGCAGTTCTACGAATACGATATCGCCAAGCTGGCACTGCGCATGATCGGAAATGCCGACGCGCACTACATTGCCGTCTACCTTCAAAGCCCATTCATGATCGTCGCTGTACACCAAGTTCTCTCTGATTTCGCTCATTACGGATACACCCTTTACTTTTGGATTCATAATGAAGTGAATATATAAAAAAAAGGGACGAAAAAAAAGGCCTTCGCCTTCTCTCTGTCCTCGGTACCTGAGAGTTTATGACGGACTGTCAGATTGATTGTCCCGTCTTTCCCCTTGGGTGGCTTGCGCACTCTCCAGAGCTGCGTCAGATGGCGGTACTTTTACCTGAGAGATTATTCGTTAGCCCGGCGGGGTTAACGGGTTGCTCCTTCGGTGCCGCTTAAGGCTGCTTACGCCTGATCTTGCGGTCTCTCCCATCCATCGTCATCCGCTTATTCAGTTGGATGATTCTCCCACAGAATAAATCAGGGCTTATCGTTGTGTCAAGATATCTGACAGAATTTTATTATACTCACGATGATGCAAAATTGAATTCAGCTGCCACCGGAACCATATAGACGAACTAACTTGTTCCCTCTATATGTTGCAAATTTAGAGTTTCCCTTGGGATTATTGCAAAATCCTCCAAATTTCGCATTCAAAACTTAATTTAATGGTTGACACATTATGGAGAATGCCGTTTATAATAATCAGAAGAACGACACAGGTTAGATAACAACTTCATAACAAGATACGGCGAATGATGGTAGCGGGAGAGATTACCGGTCAGACCCGCTTGACTGGTAACGCCGAAGGAGTAAGCCGCTTGCTTGCGGTGAATCTCTCAGGCAAAAGGACCTTTACCGGACGCACCTCTGGAGAGCATTCTACAATGTAGAATCACCCACGGGGAAACTCACACGAGCTCTACATAATGACGAACATGAGATGTGGGGTAACTCTCAGGTACAAAGGACAGAGCAGAAGATCGAAGAAACGAACGTGCTGGTTTTAGCGCGTTTTGTTAGCTTCCCTTCTGCCTGTCCTTTTTTGATGTTCCAAGCGTTTCTACCAATCTGAAGAGGTGAAGAGATGAGTTCATTACTGCGCACACCGCTTTACCCGCTTTACTCCGATTTCCCTTCTGTCCGCTGCATCGATTTCGGCGGCTGGGAGCTGCCCGTGCAATTTACCGGCATCGTTCAAGAGCATGAAGCCGTTCGCAAGCATGCCGGACTGTTCGATGTGTCACATATGGGCGAATTTTTCGTTGCCGGTCCGGATGCCGAGGCTTTTCTCCAGACGCTGACGACAAACGACGTAACCCGGCTATCGGTCGGCCAGGCCCAATATACTTTGCTGTGCAACGACAACGGCGGGGTTGTGGATGATCTTCTCGTCTATAAGCTGGCTGACGCGCGCTACATGCTCGTTGTCAATGCATCGAATATCGACAAAGATTTTGCTTGGCTTCATGATCAACGTTTCGGTGACATCGAGCTCCGTAACGCATCCGCGGAGACGGCACTGATCGCGCTGCAGGGTCCTGCAGCCGAAGCGATCATATCGGCAGCCGTACCGGAAGCCGAAACACTCCAATCCCTTCCTTCCTTTCACTTCATTCAGCATGTTAACGTATTTGGTTCCAAGGCCCTCGTCTCCCGGACCGGTTACACCGGAGAGGATGGCTATGAAATATACTGCAGTGCGGAACAAGCACCGGCCATTTGGAGAGGACTGCTTGACGCAGGTCAAGCGCATGGCTTAGTCCCCGCAGGTCTCGGCGCTCGCGACACGCTCCGTTTCGAAGCCAAGCTGCCGCTTTACGGGCAGGAGCTTTCGGAAGATATATCGCCGCTGGAAGCCGGCCTCGGATTTTTCGTCAAGCTGGATAAAGGCGATTTTATTGGACGTGAAGCACTGCTTCGGCAAAAAACAGAGGGTATTCCCCGCAAGCTTGTCGGCATCGAAATGATCGACCGCGGCATCCCTCGTTCTCACTATACCGTTCATGACGGAAACGGTGATCCGATCGGTGAAGTTACCAGCGGAACGCAATCCCCTACGCTGAAACGCAGCCTGGGACTTGCGCTTATCGACAGCGCCCATGCAGCGCTTGAATCCGAGGTGTGGGTTGAAATCCGCGGGAAGAAGCTAAAGGCCAAAGTCGTCAAAACCCCATTCTACAAAAGAGGAGCTGCCTTAACATGAAGCATCGTTATTTGCCTATGACCGATCAGGATCAAGCCGAGATGCTTGCCGTGATCGGCGCGAAGTCGATCGAGGATCTGTTTGCCGACATCCCTGCGGCCATCCGTTATGACGGCGTCCTGCCCATGTCGGAAAGAATGAGCGAACCTGAGCTGCTGAAGCATATGCGCGCCCTTTCGGACCGCAATGCCGACTTTGACCGATACGCCAGCTTTCTGGGCGCCGGCTTGTACGATCACCATATTCCCGTCGTGCTGAACCACGTCATTTCCCGCTCGGAATTCTATACGGCCTACACGCCGTATCAGCCGGAGATCAGCCAAGGCGAGCTGCAGGCCATATTCGAATTTCAATCCTATATCTGCGAGCTGACCGGCATGAAAGTGGCGAATGCCAGCATGTATGACGGCTCCACCGCGCTTGCCGAAGCTGCGGCTCTTGCCAGCGGCGCCACGAAACGAAAAAAAATCATCGTTTCCCGCGCCGTACATCCGGAGGCCCGCGAGATTCTGCTCACGTCCGCCCATGGCTTGGATCTGGAAGTGATCGAGATCGGGTGCGTGAACGGCGTGACCGACCAAGAGGCGCTTGCTGCCGCAATCACGGACGAAACGGCCGCCGTCCTCCTCCAGTCGCCGAATTTCTTCGGATGCATCGAGGATGTGAAGGCCATCGAGCCTAAGGTTCACCAGCATAAAGCGCTGCTCGTCATGAGCGTGAACCCGCTCTCGCTAGGCTTGCTGGAATCGCCGGGCGTCATCGGGGCCGATATCGTTGTCGGCGATGCCCAGCCGCTCGGCATCCCGGCCTCTCTCGGCGGGCCGACGTGCGGATTCTTCGCGGTCTCCGAGCCGCTCATGCGCCGCATTCCCGGACGGATTGTCGGCCAGACCGTCGACAAGGACGGCAAGCGCGGATTCGTATTGACGCTGCAAGCACGCGAGCAGCATATCCGCCGCGAGAAAGCGACGTCCAATATTTGCTCCAACCAGGCGCTTCTCGCTCTCTGCGCTTCGGTATACATGTCCACGATGGGGAAAGCGGGGATGCAGGAAGCCGCACTCTTGAATGTGCGCAAATCCCACTATGCAGCGGATCGTGCTGCCAAAGGTTCACTCTCCCTTCCGTTCAGCGCGCCGTTCTTCAACGAATTCGTGGTGAAGCTGCCGGAAGGTACGAACATTGACGCCGTTAACCGGAAGCTGCTTGCGGCCGGGTTTATCGGCGGATACGATCTCGGAACCGCCTACCCCGAGCTGCAAGGGTGCATGCTGATCGCCGTTACCGAACGGCGGACGAAGGAAGAAATCGACCGATTTATCGATGAATTGGAGGCGATCGTATGAAACCGGAAAAAGCATTGATATTTGAACTCAGCAAACCGGGCCGTGTCGCCTATTCGCTCCCCGAATGCGACGTACCGGAGACGGATGCAGCCTCATTGATTCCGGAGCATCTGCTTCGCAGCCAGCCTGCCGAGCTGCCGGAGGTCTATGAGGTCGATGTCATCCGTCATTATACCGAGCTGTCGCGAAGAAACTTCGGCATCGATAACGGCTTCTATCCGCTCGGCTCTTGTACGATGAAATACAATCCGAAAATTAATGAGGACGTGGCCCGTTTCGCCGGGTTCGCCAAAATCCATCCCTATCAGCCTGAAGAAAGCATTCAAGGCGCGCTGGAGCTTCTCTATACGCTGCAGCATGATTTGGCCGCGCTGACCGGCATGGATCAGGTTACGCTTCAGCCCGCTGCCGGCGCCCACGGGGAGTGGACGGGTCTGATGCTGATCCGTGCATACCACGAGAGCCGCGGCGAGAAGCGCACAAAAGTCATCGTTCCCGATTCCTCCCACGGCACGAATCCTGCCAGCGCTACCGTTGCCGGCTATGAGACCATTACGATAAAATCCAACGAGCGCGGCATGGTCGATCTTGAGGCGCTGCGCGCAGTCGTAGGCGAAGATACCGCAGCGCTGATGCTGACCAATCCAAGCACCCTCGGCCTGTTCGAGGAGCAGATCGTGGAAATCGCCGAAATCGTGCACGAAGCAGGCGGCCTGCTCTACTATGACGGAGCCAACTCCAACGCGATCATGGGCATTACGCGTCCGGGTGATATGGGCTTTGACGTCGTTCACCTCAATCTGCATAAAACGATGAGCACCCCGCACGGCGGCGGCGGTCCCGGCGCAGGTCCTGTCGGCGTCAAGAGCAAGCTGATTCCGTTCCTGCCGAAGCCGGTCGTCTCCAAACGGGATGACGGCACGTATTATTGGGATTACGACCGTCCGCAATCCATCGGGCGGGTCAAAGCGTTCTACGGCAACTTCGGCATACTTGTTCGCGCTTATACGTATATCCGAACCTATGGTCCGGAAGGATTGCGGCGTGTATCCGAGCTGGCCGTCCTCAATGCGAATTACATGATGCATCGTCTGGCGCCACATTACGAGGTTGCTTACCCGGGCCTCTGCAAGCATGAATTCGTGCTGTCCGGCAGGAAGCTAAAGGAGTATGGCGTTCGGACGCTGGACGTCGCCAAGCGTTTGCTGGATTTCGGCTACCATCCGCCGACCATCTACTTCCCGCTGAACGTTGAGGAGTGCATCATGATCGAGCCGACGGAGACGGAAAGCAAGGAAACGCTTGACGGCTTCATCGATACGATGATCCAAATCGCCAAGGAGGCACAGACCGATCCGGAGCTAGTTAAGAACGCGCCGCACACCACCGTCGTAAAGCGCCTTGACGAAACGACGGCTGCACGCAAACCGGTACTGAATTGTACGTGCGGTTAATTGGGGCTGCATCAGAAAGGAAACGAGCATGAAACGCTTCGGCATCCCGCCGCAGCTTCCATCCTGATTGCGGGAAGGTAGCGACAGGCCAGCCGCAGTTCACAGCCAACCTGTATATGCATGATTAAAGGGATCCCATACGCCGACATTGCGGCGCACGGGATCCCTTATTGGGTAACGTTAGTTTTTTCTTCCATCATATTATGAAGTTCTGTGGCTCAAAGCTCCGGCTCAATGTGCAGACACTAAGATTTCATATCCAGCCTCCAGATCAGCTCTCCTGATACCGCATCGACATACTGCAGTGTGGCCGCCTTTTCTGTTCCGTCCAAGGAGTTGCTCCGCTTCACAGCAGGCTCATAGATCAGCCGATAGCGTCCCGAATTGTCATCTCCGTCTAAGTACCAACGCATCGACACCTCCAGCTGCTCCTCCACTTTCCGCGCTGCCTCTTCTTCACTGATCTTCGCGATAAAGTTGTTCTGAGCAAGCTCCCGAATCTTCTCCATGGACACGCCGCGATACATTAAAACTTCACCGGTGATGCTGCATATGCTGATCGTCACGCTCTCTAGGCGCACACGGTAGGGTCCGATAAACAACGGCAAATGGAAAAACTCCCGTTCCGGGTCCTTCTCTTCTTGCTGATCGAGCTCCAATTGCAAATAATTGATATACTCGGGAAAGCACTGATGAAGGAATTGCTGTGCTTTCTCCCAGCACTCCGCGCGGGTAAACGATGGTTTCTTCCTCTTCATGCGATCCGGTTTCACTCTAGTGTAATAACTAACGAGCTGGCCCGTGGATTTCTCGATTTGGAGCGTATGCGATGCTTTTAACCTGTTAAGGGCCTTCCCCCATCTTCTCGACATATATCCGTCCACGGAGAGCGGATCCTCTTGGGCGCCGCTAGTCCGCTCTTCCGCTGACTCCCGCTCAGTATAGAAGAGATACAATTGTTCACCGTCATCCTTGCGCTCCCCTAAAGCATATAACGAAGAATCAATTCCCAAGACGGTCTCCCAATAACGCAGGGATGCGTTCCAATCATTGAAATCCATGTTGTTTAACGAAACATTCCCACGATATCCCGCAGACTTGTCCGGTTTCATCGCATCATCCTGAACGTTAGGTCCGCTCCTGTTGAACTCGCTGATGGGGCGGGTCGGCGGATACAGAGCATGCAGAAGATCTTGCAAAGGCTCGCCGGACACCGCATCATACTTACGATGAATCGTAACCGGCTCATAAACGAGACGATGCTCCATCGTGTCCGCTGTCGTTTCATAATCGCCCGGATACAATGCAGCAATGACGGGAACCAAGCACAGCTCCTGTATCATTGTTCGTCTTGCCGTATCGGGGCTTATCCTCTCGGCAGGCCATTCCGGCAACCTCATCGCCGAGGACGCTTCCTTCCGGTAACGAACCACCCGCAAGTCCCGGTTTATACGCAGCGTACATCCGGTATCCGGCAATTCCAGTCCGCCCACTTCCATTCTGTATTCGACGGTGTACTCGTTATGGATATCGTCGATGCGGACCCGGGTGAACTGTTCACAGCCCGGCAGATGTTGCTTCACAAAAGCATTAGCTGCAGCTCTTACAGCCTTCGTAGAGACTTCGCTGACATCCGCCTCCTCCTTCTCGGTTCGGATATAGAGACTCATCAAATCTCCGGTTTCAAGAGATAGCGAGACTTCGATATTATTGTCTTCGCTGTGCGGATCCTCCCATATGTACGTACGCTCCCTCGGTGCTTCGCCCTTTGGTGTATTATCTGCCATGGCGAGCCGATAATGCTCGGGGATATTGACAACCGCCTTGGCTGAAGCCAGCAGTGTCGAGTCGTCAAGAGCCATGGTTAAGCCTCCCTTCGATTCCTTTTTTCCATGGGTCTTCATTTCCATCCTTCAAGAATAGTATATAATGAGAAATATCTTGGATCGATCAAGCTCAAAAATTAATAGAGATGCGGTGATACCTTGAACACAACAACGGAAACCCTCAGCGTTACAAAATATTTGGAACGAATCGGCTATTCCGGTCCGATCGTCGAGAGCGCCTACATGCTAGCCAGGCTGCAGGAGCAGCATGTGCATTCGGTTCCCTATGAGAACCTGGATATCCTGGCAAATATTCCGCTTTCCCTCGAGATCCCGGCGCTCTACGATAAAATCGTGAATCGGCGTCGCGGAGGATTTTGCTTCGAACTCAACGCACTATTCGGGTGGCTGCTGCAAGAGCTTGGGTTTGAAGTAACCCATTATTTCGGACGATTTTGGCAAGGCGAATCGCATACGCCTCCGAAAAGGCGGCATCAGGTTCTGCAGGTAACCATCGGGGAGCAGCGTTTTATCGCTGATGTAGGCGTAGGTGGAGCGGGTCCCCGCCAGCCGCTGGAGCTGGTTGACGGTCTCGAACAGGTGCAGGGCGACGAGACCTATCGCCTTCGGGCAAATACCGATTACGGCTGGATGCTGGAGCAGCAGAAGCATGGTGGCTGGGAGTCCGTCTTCTCCTTCACCGAAGAACCCAATCTGCCGCAAGACTTCATCACTACATCCTATTGGTGCGAGCATGCCCCCGATTCGCCGTTCAACAAATTCGCAAGAATCTCCATGCGGACAGCAGAAGGCCGAAACACCGTAGAAGGCGAGGAGTTCCGGATTTTTACGAGCGGCGGGGTCCACACCTTCAAGCCGAGGTCTGAACAGGAGTTTGAGGATGCGCTGTATACCTATTTTGGAATCAAGGTCCCTGAGCAATTAAAGCAATAAGCCTGCGTATGCGGTAAACTCCATGGTTCAAACTTAGAGTTTATAAACTGCGGCAAGCCACGATAAACCGGGTTCCCTTAGGGAGCCCGGTTATTATTGTTATTTAAGGCTGTTTAAAATCGCACATCAAACGATGAAAAAATAGGCTCGCATGGGAGCAGACGCTGCAATCGCAACGTTAATATTCGATTTTTCGTTCTGCAGAAGACCATGCTTGAAAAGGCAGCAAATAATCAGCCGGTTGAAGCAATCTCATCGGGATGGAACGCTGATCCATAGGCTTTTCGATTTCTTCGTAGATGAAATGATCGTCAAACCCGATATTGGCAGCGTCCTTCTTCGTGCTTGCATAATAAACCGCATCCGGTCTGGACCAATAAATAGCTCCAAGACACATCGGGCAAGGCTCGCAGCTGGTGTAGATCACGCATCCGGTCAGCTGGAAGCTCTGAAGATGATTACAGGCTTCGCGAATCGCCTGAACTTCAGCATGCGCCGTCGGATCGTTTAATGTTGTGACGAGATTTCGCCCTTTGCCAATCACCTTGCCATCCTTGACCACAATCGCTCCGAACGGGCCTCCTTCGGCTTGCTGCACGTTACGAAAGGCTTCGTCAATCGCCATCTTCATCCAATACTCATGGCCGTATAACATCATCTTAAAACCGCTCCCTTCTCGCTTCATGATTTCAACAAGTCTGTACCATTTTATTTTTCCAAGCATTCTTTCCACTGGACATATGCCACTCAAAATATCATATCACATCATATTCGAATCACCATAATATTTCCAGATCATGAGACAATCCATGCGGTTAGGGTCAGGGGTATGGCGAATTTTTTTCGGTTGACGATATGTATACATACGTATACAATCAAAATTAATAGTATACAAACGTATACATACAGCGATTTGATTGTAATACATTTGGATAGGATCATTCAGGAGGTGAGCGGAATGAGACACGAAGACCCCATCGACAAGATCCCGCATCGAGAAGATTTCGAAGCTAACCAACGACGCGGGGGACGGCATAATCGGCACCGTGATGACCGGAGCCACTCGGGCAGGGAGCACGGCAGGGCCCAGACCTTCCGTCGAGGACGCGCGCTGGCATTTCTGGACCAGTTATACGTGAAGCGGGACACGCTAAAGCGGCAGGTAAACGATCCCGATTTTGAAGCGATTCGTCAAGTCGTGAGCGGGGAATTAAAAGCGGTGGATCAGATCATTCAGGAGTATATCCAGGCTTTCGATCTTCAAGAGTCGCAAGGAGCGGAGGAATGAAGTTCAGCTGCGTGATGCAAGCCCTTTCTGTTCGTTAAGAATACCTGCATATTACATATGACTTGGGAGTGTGATTGGATTTGATACGAAGGTTTTTCTCTTATTATCGTCCCTATAAGGGCCTATTCATCCTTGATTTTACGTGCGCGGTTATCGCCGGATTGCTGGAGCTGGCTTTTCCGCTCGCCGTCAGCAAATTTATTGACGACCTGCTGCCCGGGCAGAACTGGCCCCTGATTCTGATCGCTTGTCTGGTGCTGCTGTCCATTTATGCGCTGAATACGGCGCTTCAATATATCGTGACCTATTGGGGGCATATGCTCGGCGTGAACATCGAAACCGATATGCGCGCTAAAATGTTCTCCCATATCCAGAAGCTGTCCTTCCGTTTCTTCGACAACAACAAGACCGGCCATCTAATGGGACGTGTGACGAATGACCTGAATGACATTGGCGAAGTTGCCCATCACGGACCGGAGGATGTATTCATCGCCGTCATGACGCTGCTCGGCTCGTTCTCTCTAATGGCTTACATCAATTTGGAGCTGGCGCTGATCACGTTCATCATCGTCCCGCTAATGGCTTGGCTCATCATTAAATTCGGGGGACGAATGACGACAACCTACCGTCAATTGTTCCGGGATGTAGGGAATTTCAATGCCCGTATCGAAGACAACGTTGGCGGCATCCGCGTCGTTCAGTCCTTTGCCAATGAGGAGCATGAGAAACGGCTGTTCGAGGTGGAGAACAAGCAGTTCCGTGCCACCAAGCTGCTTGCCTACAAAACGATGGCAAAGAGCACGTCCGTCAGTTACATGTTAATGCGGCTGATTACCGTGTTTGTCATGATTTGCGGTGCATGGTTCTTTATCCAAGGAAAAATCGAGATGGGCGAATTTATGGCGTTCCTCCTGCTCTCCAATATTTTTTTCCGGCCGATCGAGAAGATCAATGCCGTTATCGAGAGTTATCCGAAAGGGATTGCTGGCTTCAAACGGTATTTGGAGATTATGGATACCGAGCCGGAAATCGCGGATGCGCCTGATGCCATCTCCCTCAAGTCCGTGCGCGGAGATATCCGATTCGAGGGCGTCACCTTCGGCTATGAGCCGAACCGGCCGATACTAAACAACGTCAGCCTCTCCATCCGTGCGGGAGAAACGGTCGCTTTCGTCGGTCCATCCGGCGCAGGCAAGACGACCATATGCAGCCTATTGCCGCGCTTCTACGAAGTGGACCATGGCCGGATTACCGTCGACGGCATCGATATCCGGAACATTAAGCTGCACAGTCTTCGCAAACACATCGGCATCGTCCAGCAGGACGTGTTCCTCTTCTCAGGCTCGATCCGCGAAAATATCGCTTATGGCGATCTGTCCGCGACAGACGAGCAGATCTGGGAAGCCGCACGCCGGGCTTCGCTGGACGATCTGATCCGCAGCCTGCCGGAAGGCATGGACACGATTATCGGCGAACGGGGCGTGAAGCTGTCCGGCGGACAGAAGCAGCGCTTGTCGATTGCCAGAATGTTTTTGAAAAATCCTCCGATCCTCATCCTGGACGAAGCCACCTCCGCCCTGGACACGGAAACGGAAGCCCAAATCCAAAAGTCGCTTTCCGAATTGTCCGTCGGAAGAACGACGCTCGTTATCGCGCACCGGCTGACAACGATCCAAAACGCTGACCGCATCATTGTCGTTAATAAAGATGGAATTGCCGAACAAGGCACACATCAGGAATTGATTCGATCGGGCGGCGCGTACAGCAGGCTGCATCAATTAAACTAGTCCGGTACCCTGATTGCCGGCAAGATGAGGACGGATCTCGCTTGGAGCGTGGGATCCGTCCTCTTTTTGCGTTATTTTTCCGAAATCTACCCTATCTACCTATTTACTAAGGTCTGCACATCGATTATAAATGATAAAATGATATCAAACGCGTTTATCCGATAAGGGGGCTGCAGTTGCGATGAGACCGAAAATTGCAGTGATTATTGTGCACGGATTGGGTAAGCAGAAGAAAAACTATGCCGATAAGTTCAAGAAGCAAATAAGAGAGGCTTTTGCTAGAGCCTCCGGCCAATCCCCTGATCAGCTGGAGATCGAAGCCGTTCACTGGGCGGATGTATTTGCCGGCAGAGAAGCGGAATTGGAACAGAATATCATCACCCCCTACCGGCTGCGATACCGCCGCCTTCGACGGTATGTGCTTCATAACCTGGCCGATGCCGTTGCCTACCAGCCGGTCGACTCCGAATCCCAAAACTATGACGCCGTTCATATGACCATCAGCCAAGCGCTGCACAGATTAACCGCTTCAGCCGGACCGACCGCCCCGTTATGCGTAATTGCCCACAGCTTGGGCGCCGTTATCGCGAGCAATTTCTTCTATGACCTTCAGCACTCGTCCCGCGGGCATAAGCTTGTAATTGATCCCGCTTCTCCACTGGAAAGAGGGGACACCCTCTCCCTCTTCTATTCTCTTGGCACGACATTACCGCTTTGGAGCCTGCGATACGGTGATTTTGACCGTCCGATCCGCGTCCCCTCCGATCGGCTTAGGGACTATCACGGCAGCCTTGACGGCGAATGGGTCAACTTCTATGACAAGGATGATATCCTTGGGTATCCGCTTAAAGGCGTAGATCCCGCTTACCGGGATGCCGTACGCGAAGATGTCGCCGTTAATGTCGGCGTCTGGTGGAAGAGCTGGAACCCCCTGTGCCACAGCGGATACTTTGCAAGCCGCACCATTCATGAATACATCGCGGATAAGCTGACTTCGGTCATGCGCAGCATGGCACCTTATCCATCAGACTAATTCAACATTGGTTTGTGCTGGACCATCCATAATAAAATCCCCTTTCAAGCTAGAAACCGGATCATGATGTTTGACGCCGGCATCGCTAAAGGGGATTTTTCTTTTTGGGTAATTCCAGGGCCAAAGGGTGCTTGGAAACACTATCGGCCATGATCGGCCATCAAGTGCCGGTTTCTTCGCCATACCACAGCTGCCGGAAGCTTTCGCTCGAGCGCAGCAGCTCTTCGGCTGTTCCTTCCGCCTCGATCACTCCCCCGTTCAGGACGATAATATGATCTGCATGATTCAAGGCCGCCCTTCGATGAGATACAACAAGGCAGGTAGCTCCTCTGCGCTCGCGGAACAGTCGTTCCCACAGCTTGCGCTCCGTCTCGACATCCAGCGCACTGGATAGATCATCGAAGACATAGAGTTCTGCATCGCGGACAAGCATCCGCGCAGCAGCGGTACGCTGTGCCTGCCCGCCGGAAAGCTTTACGCCCCGAGGACCGACCATCGTCTCAAGTCCGTCCTGCAGGTGCTTAATATCCTCCTCCATCACCGCAGCATACAGTGCACGATCCAGACTTCCGGGCTTCTCCTCGATTCCAAGCAGGATATTGTTCCTCAGCTTATCGCTGTACAGCCTAGGAATTTGCGCCGTATAGGCACTTTGCGGCGGAATGAAGAAATCCGCAGGATTATCGATCCGCTCTCCATTCCAGCGGATATCGCCGGCTTCGGCCGGAAGCAGGCCGAGCAGCGTCCGAACGAGCGTGGTTTTGCCGCTACCGATCATACCGGTTACAACCGTAAATGACCCCCGGGTCAGATTAAGGCTGACGTTCTCGATGCCGCGGCCGGTCTCAGGATAACGGTAGGTCAGCCCTCTCGCTTCAAGCTGTTGAAGCGGCGGTGCATAGATCATCGGAGGCTTCGGGTTCAAGCTTGATTCGGTCTCTTCAACTTGTGGGGCGCCGCCTATGGCTCTTTCTTCGGTAAGAGACTGCTCTCCGTCAGGGGCCCCTGCTCGTCTGCGCTCGGGCTGATGCTTGGTCTTGGTCCGACCAATGCCGATATAATTGGCTGCTGTCAGCAAGGTCGCGGGGGCGCCTTGAAGCATCGATACCATTCGCTTGAAGCTGACCCCCATCTGCTTGTAGTAGGTCATAAAGTTGCCGACATTAGAGATGAGCTGAGTGACAAACGTTAAATAATAGACGAATAAGGACAAGTCCCCTACGGTAAATTCGCCGTTGCGCATTTTATAGCTGGCCAGCACAAGAATCAGGCCGGTTCCCAAATTAACGGAATTGGTGAAGACGGAAGACAGTGCCTCTGTCAGCAGCTTATCCTTGACCATCGATTGGCGGCGATTCTCGCTGAGTCTTACAAAACGGTCAACGACGCGCTTCTCCGCCCCTGCCACCTGGATCGCTTGAACGTTCGCGAACATTTCGCTGATGGCGCCGGTAACTTTGGCTGTCGACTCGCGGCTGGCCGCCCTGTATTTCTGGATCCTTGCCGTTGCAATCTGAGCAGCCGTTACGACCAGAATTAAGGGAACGAACACCAATACGGTGAGCTGAAGATCGATCGAGATCAATATCCAGCTGGCGACAATGACAAAGCCGATCAGCCCTAATGTATCAACGGACCAGCTCGTTGCCTCTTCCGCCTGATCAACATCGTCACGGAAATTGCTTATCGCTTCGCCCGGCGAGCAAGGAATCGCCCGTGCGCCCGGCTCCTTCAGCACATGAGCGAGCATATTGCGCCGGATCAAGGTGGCGATCCGGAACCGAAAATGAACGTCAGTCATGAAGCCGCCGAAGATTAGCGCGATCCTCGCCAGCGCCGCTCCTATCAGGAGCACCGCGATGGCCCAGACGCCATACGGAAATTCGTACGTGCCTTCCAAATGATCGAAGAAGGCTTTCGTTAGCAGCCCCGGGAGGAGCGGAGCCATATGGATCAGCGACCATGCAAGTAAATTCAGCAGGTATAAACCCGGACGGTAAAGCAACAGCCGCCAGAAAAAATGCCTCGTTTTCATACCAGTACCTCCTCCGCGCCCACCGCAAGCATTCGGCTGAATCGCGATGTCGGATTCGCGGCAAGCTCTGCCCTTGCCCCGCACTCGATCGTCCGCCCGTTCTCAAGGATGAGAATTCGGTCCGCCCGCTGCACGGTGGCCAGGCGGTGAGCAATGATAATGCAAGTCTTCTCCCGTAGAAGCTTCGTGATTGCCGCCTCGATCCGATGCTCCGTCAACGGGTCAAGCCGAGAAGAAGCTTCGTCAAGAATAACGAGGCCCGGATCGGTCAGGAACACGCGGGCGAACGCCAGCAGCTGGGCTTCGCCCGCGGACAAGCTGCCTCCCCCGGACGCCAGGCTCGTATTAAGCCCTTCCGGTAAGGATGCAAGCCACGCCCCCAGTCCGAGCTCTTCCAACACTGAATGAATGCGCTGATCGGGAATCCGATCATCGAACAGCGTTAAATTATCGCGGACCGTTCCTTCAAGGATCTCGATATTTTGCGTCACCATCGCGACTTTCCGCCTCAGCTCTTGCAGCTTGCAGGCGCGAATGTCCGTTCCCGCCAGCTCGATGCTTCCCTGCTGCGGATCGTAGAACCGGAGCAGCAGCCGGGCGATCGTGGTTTTACCGCTGCCGGTCCGCCCCAGTAATCCAAGCGTTTGCCCCGGCTCCAGTCGCAGGTTCAGCCTTTCGAGCGTAGGCGGGCCATCCGCTTCGTATGAAAACGTCAAATCACGGAATTCAACCGACAACGGACCGGCAGGCAGCGGCGCTCCCGGACCGTCCTTGATAAGCGGCTCCGTCGCCAGCAGCTCCCGTACCCGCATGAGGCTGGCGTCTGCCTTTTGAAGGTCCTCGAGCTGGGTCCGGATTTTCTCGATCGGCTTCGCCAGCAGCTCCGTATAGTAGAACACCAGGTAGATGGAACCGATGGTCAGCCCTCCTTGCCCGTTTTTCCATAGCAAGGCGCAGACGATAAAGGCAGCCGCATTGCCGAGCGCAAACACGAGAATCGTTGTACTCCACATCAGAAAAAATCCGATGAAAGCCCTCACCCGGACCGGCAGCATCCTCCTCGCCAGTTCGAAAAAGCGGTTCATGACATAATCCGCCGCCCCGTTGGCCCGGGTATCCTCCGTTCCTTCAAGATGCTCCCCGATGAAGCCGTAGAAATCCGCATTCAGCTCCCGCCAGCGTTTCCAGACAGGTATGGCAAACCTGCGTATGTATTGGATGACATAAATACTGCCGATAACAAACGCTGTCATGACCAGGCCGATCCAGAAGCTCTCCCGGAACAAGAGAACCAGGATGCCGATCATTAACAGCAGGTTGCCGAACAGGTGGATGATAAAGCTGGAGAAAAAATTGGCGAGCGCATTGACATCGCCGTCCACCCGTTCGATCAGCGAGCCGGACGTCTGCGTCTTATGGAAGCTCATGTCCAGCGACAAGCAGTGCTCCGCCAGCTCGGCACGCAGCTTGTTGGTGGTCGTCCAGCCCAAATTCTCGCTGAAATAAGCGGCTGCAACCGATACGCCCTGCTGCAGGAGTGAAAAGCCAATAAAAAAGCCTGCAGCGTAATACAATGCCGTCAGGCTTCCTTCGCCTTGAGCCGTATCAATAAAATAGCGGATGATCTGCGGGTTGATCAGCTGCAGTCCGATCGACAGTACCAGCAGCACGGCAAGGCTCGCAAGCATTTTTTTATGAGGCAGCACATACCTGACCAGCATTTCCTTGTACATCCCGAGACTTGTCGTCCTTCGCTTCGCCCGGAATAACCGGTCCGTTCGCATATGTTCCAATCTCCTTTCCCTTGTTGGATCTTTGAAGCCCCGGATCACCTAGTTCTCCTTGTTAAACCGTAATAACAGCAGCCGCTGACGATTCATATCACCGTTAACTCAGTGTCACTAAGCAATGATATGATAATAATAATGGCTTAGGGAAAATATTACAAGAACATAAGTTCCTGTTCGGTGACGAAATTGACGAGAGAGGAATTTGCAAATTACAGTCGAAAATTATGTGATGGCTTATACCATGATCAAGAGAAGGGGATCCCTTTATGCAAGGATATAATGTGCTTATGATTTTTAGTCCGGATATGAACCGATTGCTCATGTGCAAACGACGTAAGGACCCGTACAAAGGGCTGAGCAGTTTCGTCGGCGGCAAAATCGAGCGTGGCGAGTCGGGATTGGAAGCGGCTTATAGGGAGTTGGCGGAGGAAACCGGCATCGTGCAAGATAATGTGGTGCTGCAGCATGTTATGGACTTTACATATTATTGGCAGAATTGCTATGTTGAAGTTTATGCAGGCAGATTAAAGAACGATGTTAACCTGCAAGGAGACGAACACGAACTATACTGGTCCGATATGGAGCAGAACTTCTTCGATATGTCCCTGTTTGCAGGGGAAGGAAATATCGGCCACATGGTTGAGCAGGTCAAGATGAACAGAAACAGACTTTGGGAAGATTGATCCCGGGGCTTGCCGGTATGACTTGGAGGAAATGCTTAAAGGCCGCCTTCTAGGAAGGCGGCATAAGTATAAGTGTTCATTAAATCGAAAGCAGACCGCTTTCTCTTTCCTGTATGGGGTATTACGTATCGGAGACCATCGTCAGCACCTGGGCAAGCAGTTTATCGGTATTGCCTGGGTCGTTCCCGGTAATGCCGCGTTGGGCTTTATTGGCGGCATCCGCATGATGGACAGACTTGGCGGGAGTGGTATTGCCGGATGTCCCGGTACCGCTGCTTAGTCCGTTTCCGTATCCGTTTGCCCGGCTTTCCTGAACGACTTGCAAGGTATACCCGGAGGCTCCGCTGCGTGCAGAATCCAAGGCGTTTGCTTGTCCGCCTAATGCGTTTTGACTTCCTGCGAGCATGATCATCAGCAGCGTGCTGCCAAGACCGATCGACCATAAGTTCATGTTGTTTGTTTTATTCATTAGTGCTGCTCCTTTCATCACCTATCGTGACATCATTAGTCTAAACGGCCAACCTTAGTGAGAAATGAAGACAACCTTAATTTCCATTTCATATTCATCACTGTTCACAATTGGTTTACATAATATTATTTATGTAGTGTTCATTCAACATGCTATTCCCAAACTTGATCAAGCTTATCCGCATAAAACGAAATCGCCCGTCGATAAGACACAATCCCCTCATCATGACTCGTCTCGGCAAGCTCCGTCAGCAGCAGTTCCATCGCATGCTGATAGCTTCCTAAATTGTATAATGTCATCGCGTAAAATACGTTGAATTCCCTGGCTTCGGGGTATTCCTTCTTCGCAAGCTCAAGGACTTCTTTGGACTTGCCATACCGGCCCAGCGTCCGATACGTGGAGCCCAAGCCGAGCAGCGCTCCGCGCCGGTCCGCCCCCGCCAGCCCGGAGGAAATCGCCTTCTCGTAATAAGGGACGGCGGCGCCTTCGAGCCCGAGCATGTCATGGACCCATGCCAGCTGATAATTCAGATCGGGATCATCCGGCGTTTGGCCGTGAAGCGTCAACAACATTTCCTTCGCTTGCTCCGGCTTCCCTTCTTCTCTTAGCTTGATCGCATCCTGCAGCGTTTCCATCCATTTCACCTCTGATTCTGCGCATTTCATTCGCTTCCTCATCTTACCAATCGGTCATTCCCCATGTCAAAGCAAAACCACCCATGATCTCAAGCCTATGTTTAAAAATCGGGTGGCGCTCTAATTAACTTATTCTCGCATAACCTCTACCCTCTCGATCTCAAGGCTGCTCAAATCGTGGATCTGTTCCTTCATGGCGCGAAGAAGGCTTAATCGTCCGGGAACTGAACGAACACGTCCCATCCATAAAAAACAGAGGTCTACTGAACTGTAAACCTCTGTTTTTTTGCTTCGATGATTTAGTCACGAGCCATTAGTTCATTTCGTTCCAGAAAGCAATATCTTCAAGCGGAAGCCGGACGGTCGGACGAGCCGGCGACGCCGCTTTACCGATCGCGATTAACATAACGCTCCGGTACTGGGAAGGAATTTGGAATGCCTCGACAAATTTTTCTTTGTCATAACCGCCCATCGGCACCGTATCATAACCTCTCGCGCGGGCAACCAGCATGAGCTGCATGGAGATGAGGCCGGCATCGACATCCACAATGCTTTCTTTAACATCCTTATCCATGCCGGCATAAATGTTTTCCGCCGTGTAAATAAAACGCTGCTTGACCTCTTCGGTCATATACCCCGCTTCTTGGGACATCGTATAAATTTTTTCACCCTTCTCATACCATTTCATGTCCCCGAGCACGGCAATGACTGCAGATGCCTGAAGCACATGCGCCTGGTTGTTAGCGATCGGATGCAGCTTCTCCAGCAGCTCCGGCTTATCGATGACGAGGAAGCGCCATGGCTGAAGGTTGCTCGATGACGGTGCCAGCGATGCTTCCTTCAGAATTTCTTCCATTTCTTCTCTTGGGATCTTTACGGTTGGGTCGTAGGCACGAACCGAGTGACGTTCTGCAACAACCGTGTGAAAATCAGGCTTCGTTAGAGTTGACATGGTATTCCCTCCATTTTATATTGTGCAAATTAATGCACAGTTTATACCGCAAGTAAACTGTGATGATTTATGCACAGCATAATTCAGCGATCAATTAATTGTCAACTATTACTTGTGAATGAAAATCATACCGACCGCTCGACGATATCTGCGATCGTGCGGGATCTCAGCACACTCAGCGTGTTCTCTTCAATCTCGGACAGAATATCGGAGAAGGATTCTTTGATCTGATCGGCAAAACAATGCCCTGCCGTTGCGTCCAGCATGCTGTCGCTCAGCGAGCTGTGGACCTGAAGGGCCGTATATACTTCGGCCAGCGTAATCTGCTGGGCGTCCTTCTTCAGCCTATAGCCGCCGTCTCGTCCTTCTCGTGATTCGATCAAATTTTCTTGGGCGAGCGTCTTCAGGATGCGTCTGATTAGCGTGGACTCCAAGTGCAGATAAGATGCAAGGTCGCCGCTCGAGCATTTGCCCGAATGGCGCTCAAGCGCTACCAGAGCCTGTACGGCGAGACTAAAGGTTTTATACGTGGACGGGCAGGCCATTGGCGCTTTTTTGTCCGCTGCTTTTTGTATACTCATGATCCTACCCCTTTCTAGTGCTTTCTCCATATTGTATCGTAATGCCGACAACCCTTCAAGCTGAATAGGCGGGAGCTTCATACGCTCTCGCCCTGATCCATGGCTTGCGTTTCGAACAAATTGGCTTCCCGGTAATTCACGTCCATTCTGAAGTGGCTTGCCAGCGTCCGGTCGATTTCCCCCTCCTCGAACTGCCTTTGAATCTCATTTCGCTCCGCCTGGATGGCCTTCAGCTCCAGCTCTCTTCGCTCATTATTCATCTTGCGCACCGTACGGCTCCACATCCGGTCATTGCACAGGTAGAGCTCCATCGCCCGGTAATCCGCCACGACTGCCTGTAATGCTGCCGGTCTTTCTGTTCGTTCCATGCTTTCGAGCTCATCTATAGCCGCATGGATGGCTGCGAGCTTGAGCGCCTTATACTCATCCCAATCCGGATGATCAGGCGACATGGCAGGATGCTTCGGCCGCTCCCCTCCTTTTAAGAGACGCATGACCTGCCTCCACAGTGATTTTATGGTTAAACGGGGCCTGTAACGGCTCGTAAGAAGCAGCTCGACTTTGTTCAAGGAGGCGATAAATTTCTCAGCAACCCTAGGAGCAATCCGCTTTTCCCCCAACCATTGTTCAGCAACGGCGCGCTCGGCCTCCAGTCCCATTTTTCTTATTGCGATCGTAGCTTTCCAGGCACCTTGGATGTCGCCCGTTCCAGCTAATCTCGTATGCTGAAGCTTCCGGGTGTAGACGAGCATTAATTGAAGGGCTTCCTCCTTATTTTCGTCATTCATCTCTTCACGCACCGTCTGCAAGCCTGCTTCCAGGACCCGGATTCTCGCTTCCCGATCATGGGTTTCCTGCCCGGCGGTCGCCTTGTTCTTCTCCCGCGTAAGCAAAGGAAGCAGGCTGCTGGCAAGGATAAGGGTCATTAAAATAACACCTGCGCAAATAAACAGAATGAGCGCCCGCTCAGGGAACGGACTCCCATCCGCAAGCGTTAACGGGATCGAAAAGGCGGCGGCGAGCGTCAAAGCCCCTCTTACCCCGGACAGTGCGGTCAGCACTGCCGATTTGATATTCCGGTTCGTAGAAAGCCATACCCAAACAAGCCGAAGCAGAATAAGGACGGCTGTAATTAAAACGATATACCCGATAACCTGGCCGTTATTGTAAGCGGGATCACTCCAAATCTGATTAATGACCCCAGGAATTTCATGTCCGAGCAGCAAAAAGACAAGGCCGTTTAGCGTATACAAAATGACGGACCAGGTGCTATCCGATACGACACGGAGCCTCATGGAGGCGGACCGCATCCGGTCTCTCTCCACCGCATGGGTAACCCCTGCCGCAACGACCGCCAGAATGCCGGATAGATGAAGTTCCTCGGCGATCAAATAGATGATGAACGGCGTCAAGATGATAACAAGCATATGCAGCGTTACGTCTTCCATCCCGAGTCTTCTCAGCAGCATCCTGAACCAAATGACGGCCAAACCAAGCGCCGCCCCGACCGCCAAACCACCGACCGCAATGACGAAGAAGCTTAAGGCGGCCTTCGGCAGCGAGAAGTAGCCGGTCACCGTTGCCGCAATTGCAAAATTGAAGGCAACAAGCCCGGAGGCATCGTTCATCAAAGCTTCGCCTTCCAGCAAATGCATGATTTTGGGGGGAAGCTTGGCCCTTCCCGATAATGAGCTGACGGCTACGGCATCCGTGGGTGAAAGAATCGCCGCAAGCGCGAAAGCAGCCGATATTGGAATAGTTGGTATCAGCCAATGGATGAACGGGCCGGCAATAAGAACCGTGGCAAAGACCAAGCCGAGCGCAAGCAGCAATATATAAGAGCGGAGCTTCCAGAGTTCCTTGCGAGGCGTTCGCTTCCCGTCGTTAAATAGCAGCGGGGCGATGAAGAGAACCATGAACAATTCGGGATTCAGCGGGACATGGTGAAATGACCGAACGAATGCTGCGGCAATCCCAAGGGCGATCTGGATCAGAGGCACGGGGACAAATGGGACAAACCGGTGGATCATGTTAGAAATGCCGATAAGCACGAGAAACATTAAAATCATCAGAAAAATTTCCATTATCTATCTGCCTCCATCCCAAACAGTACGATCTTTCTCAGGAGCACAACGCTGCTCGTTTACTGCCGCGCCTAGCCACGGAATAGGTTGTGTAGAATAATGGAAATTTATGAATCCGGTCTTTCTATTCTTTAAATTCGATCGGAGAGGATAATACGGTCATCGTTGAAGTGTGTCCATAAGCGCTGCATGTCATAATGAACGCTTCAAGGGATTGCATGGATTCCGTCATGATCTTCATGAGATAGTTATATTGCCCGCTCACCTGATACAGCTCAACAACCTCGTCTGCCTGCCTGCAAAATTCCAGCAGCTTATCGCATGAACCGGCTTGTATGAGAATAAACGCCGTAACGCCCTTTCCCATCTTATCGTGCGCAAGAATCGTCCGATATGCCTTTATGATGCCTTTCTCTTCCATTCTTCGTACCCGTTCCGTCACCGCCGGCTGGGTCATATTGATATGCCGTCCCAATTCGGAATACGACATTCTCGCATTGTTCGCCAGCAATTTTAATATGTTGTGGTCAATCTGATCCATCATCTCGCTCCTTTGCCAGTTGATTAGAATTTCAAATCAGTGGATGCGAATCAACTTTAATTTTCTAACCATTCCACTCCGGATGCCTTGAATTCCTTATGTAAATATATTCGCTTTAAACGTACAATGAATCCACAAGAACATTATTCAATCCATATCCATACTTAAGGAGGAATACGAATATGAGTACAAATGTACATGATCCCATACAGATTGGAAGCTTAACGCTAAGGAATCGAATCATCATGGCGCCGATGCAGCAAAACCAAGGCACCACTGAAGCCTATGCGACCGATTATCACGTAAAACACTACGCTGCCCGCGCCGAGGATGTCAGCCTCGTCATCATCGAGTCGACCGGCGTATCGCCGAACGGCCGTCTTTTTCCTGACGATATCGGCATCTTCACTGACCGGCACGTTGACCCCCTTCGGCGGATCGTGAACGCGGTTCACCAGAAAGGCACCCCCGTCTTTATTCAATTAACGCATGGCGGCCGGAAGTCCTGGCCATCTCTAACGAATAAGCTGATGGGGCCAAGCGCTATCGCCTATGACGATGAATATGGCATCCCCTTGGCGATGAGCTTGGACGATATTAGGACGGAAATCGAGCGATACCGGCTGGCAGCCCGAAGAAGCTTGGAGGCCGGTTTTGACGGAATCGAGCTTCATGCCGCCCATGGACACCTCCTGCATCAATTCCTTTCCCCGTTATCGAACATGAGAGAGGATCATTACGGAGGCAGTCTGGAGAACAGGCTTCGCCTAATTATCGAGGTGCTGGAGGCGATCCGCGCCGAAGTAGGGTCCGAGTATCCGGTGCAGCTGCGAGTATCCGCATCCGATTTTGCGGAAGGTGGACTCACGCCGGTTGAAGTGGCGACGGCATTGACGTACCTGGAATCCAAAATAGATGCCGTGCATGTTTCCTCGGGAGGGCTGGTGCCGAACGCTCCATTAGCGACGCCGGAAGGTTACCAATTGCCATATGCATCGGTGATTAAGCAGTATGTAAACGTTCCAGTGATTGCAGTCGGGAATATTCGCACGCAAGCTTTCGCCAATTTCATTCTAGTAGATCAATTAGCGGATGTAATCGCTGTCGGGAGGCCGTTAATGGAAGATACCCGTTTTGTTGAGAAAATGCTTGTTCATTCTTAATTGCATATCGATAACAGCACAGGGAACGGCTTTTGAAATCCTGCGATTTCAGCCGCTCCCTGCTTCGCTATATATTGAAAGATTCATACATTTAAAACATGACATCCAGCGTGCTCTCGACGATTTGAAGGGCACGGTCGCGATTCAAGGTGGCGGAGTTAAGGACCCGAAGACCGTAATAGCTGCTTAGAAAAAGCTGTGCCAGCTGAAATGCCGAATGCTTGTGGCTGATTTCACCGGACTGAATGCCATCCTCAATGGCTGCGATGATGTGCTCCTCAAGCGTCTGGAGATATTCGCCGAAGGTCCGCTCGACCATCGGATCCCGGCCGGCCCGCTCCATGCTGACATTGACAGCCAGGCATCCCCGGTGATTCGGATCCGCAAAGTCCATATCGATCGCCCATATGAACAGCGCCCGCAGCCGCTCCTTCACCGGAATGGGACGGCCAAGGATCTCGATGGAGCGATCCAGACCGATTTGACTGTATCGCCGAAGCACCTGCTCGAACAGCTCGTGCTTGCTGCCGAAAGCATTGTAGAGGCTTCCCTTGCCCAGCCCCGTCCGCTCGCACAGCTCTTGGGTGGAGCTCGCTTCGTACCCTTTTTCCCAAAATACCTCCATCGCCGCATCAATCACCGCTTCATCCTTGAATTCGCGGGGTCTTCCGTTCGTGCTCATAACACTCATCCCTCTATAATGAAATCGTTTTGTTGATTCGATTATAGGGTTTGTGTACCACTCAGTCAAATATTTAATTCTCTCTAAGTACCTCCCTTACCGTTTCATATGCAAGCTTCGGGCGACGATACTCGTCGACCAGGCCTTTGCTGTTTCGGGTGCATGAGCGGGATAGCAGCCACCCCAGCCCTTCCGTGACCCGGCAGTCGCTGAATTGCCAGATGAACATACCGGAAATGTAGTCACGTCGTATGTACGCCTCGAGGTTGCTGCGCAAAATATCAGCCTGCCGCTCCTCGGAGCCCTTCTCCCGATTCGGACTTCGAAAGCCATAGAAGCCGTCCGCCCCGAATTCGCTCAGTATCATCGGTTTTCCTCTCCCGCCGAGCGCATCGGCCCAAGCCCTTGCCTGATCCGCCAGTTCGCCGGGATCTTCATCTGTATACCATCCAGGATACAGATTAAATGACACGATATCCGCCAAATCAAAACATAGCTCCCGGTCCCGATGATGAGACGCAAAGGAACGGGGGCGGCTGGAATCCAGCTCTTTTATTAGAGTCAGCTGTTTCTCGTAATGCACCCTGCCTTCCTTGGTATCGCTGGCGCATTCATTCAGGACCGCCCAGATCAGAATGGAAGGATGATTGAAGTGCTGCTCCACCATCTCCCGGGTGACCTGCTCGCTCTGCCAAGCAAAATTCGGATTCATCATCTGCTCCAGGCTTAATCCCCGGGCATGGTTCTCCTCCCACACCGCTATACCTCGTTCATCGCACATATCCAGAAAACGTTCATCATACGGATAATGGCTTGTTCGAACTGCATTGCACCCCAGATCAACGATAAGCTCAAGGTCCTTTGCCATCAGCTGCAGCGGAAACGCTGCTCCTGCCAGCGCATGGTCCTCATGCCGGTTCACGCCTTTGAGCACAAGCTCACGGCCGTTCAGTAGCAGTTTTCCATTACAGGTTGTTATTTCTCTGAACCCGATCCGGTCGATCCAATCGTCGCAGTCGGATTCGTCCACCGTTAGGACAGCTCGAAGCTCGTATAGATTCGGCTGCTCCAGCGACCACTCCTGTACATCCGGGTATGGCAACGTCACAATTAGTTCTCCACGTTCGCCAGGACCGACCACACAGCTGCCCAGCGGCAAATTTGAACCTGCCAGTCTTCCCTGGACATCAGCCTTCTTGGTCACTTGACCGATATTGCGTATGATCACCTTCCATTGCCCTTGCCAGCTGCCTTGCTCTCTGTGAGGAGTGAACATGACGTTCTCGATGTACAGATCACCGATCTCTTCAAGCACGACCGGCCGGATGATTCCTCCGTACGTATAGTAGTCGTTCGGGACGTGAAGCGCGGAGGCCTCGCTGAAAGCATTGTCTGAGTAGACCAGAAGCTCGTGCTCCCCTGGCTCCACATCAGGGATGACTGCATCGAATGCGGTATACGCATTGTAATGACGGGCAACCAGTAGCCCATCAAAGTACACTTGAGCCGTGTGGCTGATTCCTTTAAAAACCAAACGTAAATGGGTCTTCTCTGTTAACTTGATCCGTTTTCTGTAGACCCCCGTCCCCCTGTAGGTTCCGAATTGGGGATGCAATTCCCAGCAGCCGGGAACGGGCAGCTTGTATGGAAATGCTTCAGGGGGTTCCCCTAGAGCGGCTGCAGGCGCGAAATCCCACATCCCCTCCAGCTCCTCGATCTTACGGATTTGATGTGTATTGAATAGCCTGATCAATATGATTCCTCCTCAGCGATTCATTAAGCTCCCAGCACATCCGAAATCATCACTTTACGGCCCGTCTTAGCGCTTTCCAGGGCGGCGAGCACCATAGCCATGCTGTAAATATTATCGCTGCAATCGGTCTCCGGCTTCGTCCCGTTCAGCAGGGAATCGAACATATGCTCAAGGCATCCATGATGACCGATCTTCGCCATGTCCGGGAGCACTCCATTTATGCGCTCATATTTCCGGATAAACTGGCCTGTCTGATCACTAGGGGCGACAACCTCCGCATAAATCTCGTCATGTCCGTCCCAGATGGCGGTGCCCCTCTCTCCCGTCACCCTCCATGCAGCTTCCCATGAGGTCTGAACCCCTTCCGCGCACCATGAGCCGCGGTAGTTGAACACCGAACCATCCGACATCTCATAGATGCACACGGCCATTGCATTGCCGGCATACCAGGACCCCGGCGGGTTAAATTCGTGACAGTATACGGATACCGGGTCCGCTCCGCTGATCAAGCGTGCTTGGTCGAACGTGTGGATCGCCATATCCAGCAGCAGCGGGCTATCCATGACATCCCGAAATCCGCCGAAATGCGGCCCTAGGAAAAAATCGGCTGCCATAAAACCCGGCTTTCCGATGGAACCGCTGTCAATCAGCTCTTTAAATGCCCGTATGCGCGGATCAAAGCGGCGATTTTGCATGACGGCATGCGTCCTCCCGGTTTCTTGAGCTAGACGCACGATTTCCAGACATTCCGGCATGGATTCAGCGAGCGGTTTTTCACTAAAAACATGACATCCATGCTTAAGGGCAGCTGTGCTGATTGCATAGTGGCTAGCAGGGACGGTTACGTCAAATACTACATTGGCTCCGGTCGATTGGATCGCGTCGGTGACATCGGTAAATACGGGACATACCAGGCCGTGGCGGTCTGCCATGGCAACGGCGAATGATTCCTGGATATCCACCAAACCTACGATTTCCGTATCTGCTCTTCCTTTTGCATAGTCCACCCATGTATTCGACATATGGCCGCATCCGGCAACGACGACTTTAAATGGCTTGGTCATGATCTCATGCTCCCCACATCAGATTTTTAGGTGCTCCATTGCATCGCCGGGCAGATAAGATCGGACAATCTGTCCGCCTTAGTCGACTTCTCATTGAGATAAGCACCCGGTTGAAATCATTCGAATATTGGCTTACTGTAAATGAAGCAACTTCATTATATAAGCAGATTTTTTGTTAATCTCTATATAACCTTGTGCATTACCACTCTGATCTTGCGGTTTGAGGTGAGCCCATGTCCAATCCGAAAGAGCTGCACGAAAACACCAGGCTTGATTATAAGGCCTACCCGGTACAGGTCTTCCGCAACTTTAGTCCGAACGCGCGAAGTAGAGACTGCATCCTGTATCTTCATTGGCACGAGCACTTCGAAATCATTCGCATGCGGGAGGGGTATGCCGTCTTTCATATCGACACGGCGCCGTATGCCATGAAGCCAGGCGATGTCATGATAATTCCTGGCGGTTGCCTCCATGTCGGCTATGCAAGCGAGGATGGGGATGTTCGATTTGATTGTGTCGTTGTCAACGGGTCGCTGTTCAACGACTTCATCCATGACCCGCTCCATACCCGCTATGTAGCCCCGTATCTCGAAGGAAAGCTGAGATTCCCTATTAAGCCGGCCGAGGCCAATCCGGTGATCCATGATTACGATAGACTGATCGAAGAAATCATCGACGAGTTAAGCTCACGTCCTCCCGCGTACCAGTTGATAGCCAAAACCAAGCTTTACACCCTTTTCGTAGAGCTTGCAAGAGCCTTTCTGCCCTCTCATCTGGCGGAGAAGCCAGCGGAGACGTATTTTGCCAATCGTGAGCGTTTCAAGCAGCTGATCAGCCGGATCGAAACCGAAATCGGCGAGAAAATCTCCGTGGAGGAGGCGGCCGCGCAGGTTGGCTTGAATCCCTTCCATTTCTGCAAAATGTTTAAAAGGCTTACCGGCCGGACCTTCGTTGACTTCGTCAACCTCACCCGGATGAACGAGGCTGAGAGGCTGCTTCGCGAGCGCACCTTAACCATCACGGAAATTGCCGGGATTGTCGGCTGCAGCAATCCGAATTATTTTACGAAGCTGTATAAACAGTACAAGGGGATGACCCCCTCTCAGTCCAGGTCTGCAGCGGAATAAGTGGGATGCTGGGCATTTGGAGGGGGGACTTTTGGGGGTAACTTTGGAGGGCAATGCTCGGGAGTTACTTTTGGGCGCTCACAAGTCCTTTTCCGGGACTTGCTCTGACCGCTGAGCTACTTCGGGCGCTCACTTGTCCCTTTTCGGGACTTGCTGCGGGCGCGGAGCTGCTTTTCGCGCTCACTAGTCCCTTTTCGGGACTTGCTGCGGACGCGGAGCTGCTTTTCGCGCTCACTAGTCCCTTTTCGGGACTTGCTGCGGGCGCGGAGCTGCTTTTCGCACTCACTAGTCCCTTTTCGGGACTTGCTGCGGGCGCAGAGCTGCTTTTCGCACTTACAAGTCCCTTTTCGGGACTTGCTGCGGGCGCGGAGCTGCTTTTCGCGCTCACTAGTCCCTTTTCGGGACTTGCTACGGGCGCGGAGCTGCTTTTCGCGCTCACTAGTCCCTTTTCGGGACTTGCTGAGAGCCTGGACTACTTATCGCCTGGACAAGTCCCTTTTCACCACATCGCCGCAAAGTTTCGCCAATAGAGCCTACTCTTTTACACGCACAAAGGCTCGCTGGAACAGCCGCTTCGCTGCCCATCGAGCCTTTGTTACAACATGTACGCTCCATCCATGAATCTCATCCTACTATCGAATGAGGTATTTGTGCAGACCACTCGCACTCCGACACCGAATATTACCGATCCACCAGCCACCAACTAACCGGCTATCAGTCTTCTACCCGCACTGTACACCTGTATCCAAGCACAACCGTGGAACCGATACTTACACCGCCGAGTCGCCAGGTTACTGTTAGCCCTCGTGACAACCGCATTACCGATCCGCCGGACCATACCTGCAGGCTGCCAATCTCTTGTTCACCTGTACACCAACCACCGACTCTCCGCTCACTTATTTCTGTTACCGAATCACCAAACCATCATGCATGGCTTGTCGTCCGAGCTTCGACGCTGATCATCGTGCAGCAGTCATCATTACACCGCGCGCCGGGAGAGGCACGCGGTAAGAAAACTCATCGCTCACTCGATTCCAATTACAGAATCACCAGAATACTAGTTATCTGTTCATTCTCACTTCAGCCTCGGGTCGACCTTTCAAGATGACCGCCCAATCGTTGACCACCTCCGAGCCGCCCTACACTTGCCCCGTGGTTCACTCAGTATGCTTTTGGGACCTCTACGCTTCTTGTCTTCCCGTCCCCGTTCGTGAAATAGAGAAGAACGCCGTGATCCTGATCATCAAGAAAATAGGAGACGTACTTGTTCTCGTCCTTTTTCATGGGAACGAGCAAAGTTACAATCCGGTGACTCCTCGCCAAATTCGTTTCGGCATGCAAATGCCATTGCGGGTCCAGCTCTTTAATCTCCTCCGGATCAACGCCGGTAAATTGATTATGCTGCGACAGTGTTAGATCGCCGGATGAACTGTAAACGAACCGGCCTTCCATTTCCGCCTTGATTCCCGCGACTCTGAAGGTCTGACCCGAAAGCTTCATTCGATGCAGCGTATGGAAGAGCCACTCGACGCGGGCCGGCTTAGCCAAGTCCACCGTATCGACAATGACGAAATAAGATTCGTTATAAAAGTAGATTTCCCGCACATACCTCTCCAGGTAAGGAACATGCTCGAAGTAAGCGTCTGTCGCGTTCATACGCGCATATCCGACTCCTTGTGAGGATTGGACCTCTTCTACCTTGCCGCTCGCCTCGATACAGCGCACCTTATCCTTGCCCGCATACTGGCCATGTCCATCGATCAGGATGTTGTTCGTGGAGCGGGTTTGCCGCCGCCAATTCATATGCATCGTGCTGCCGTAAGCAATGTAATACCCGCTTTCGATCGCCAGCGGCTCGCCGAAGGCATGCAGCAGAAATCCGTTCTGGTCGCCATGGCTGTGACTGATCGAGCCGTACGGACTGCTTTTTGCCAGCAGCATAATATGCTCATCCGGATCATCCATGCGGTGATGCATGGCAACCCATCCGATGTCGCGGAACCATTTGACGGCGCGAATCGTACCCGTGCCGCTGACTGAATCCTCGGTCGTCCACTTTTCAGAATTGTTTCCCTTGCTCCACCTCTCTGGCTCTTCGATAACCTCCGCTTCAGACTGCCTTATAGCCTCACCTTCTGATTCCCACACCGCTATAGCGGGGGCTAACGCCTCGATCTGCGGGTAATCATGCCGATACAGCATATCGTCGAACCGGAAGTCCCACCAGCCATAATTGTAAAATTTCGAATCGGCGTCCTTGTCGGCTTTTGCCACCTGCTCAAAATACCATTGATACAACCCGTTACCTGTAATCCCCGCAAATTGGCGAATGTTAAATGCTGTTTTCAAGCTGACCGGCTCCCCGAGATAGGACTGGTCGCCGAAGCTCGCCCGAATCGTATCCGGACTGCTGCAATACAGCGGAAAATCTCCCGTTCGCGCAAAGAACGGACGTTTATAGAAATCGATCGATATATAATTGCGGATCAAATTCAACGCATCGATAACAAAGGCCATACCGGTCGTCCAATAGAGCGGACCCTCCGCCCAGCCTCCATCCTCTCCTCCCCACGGGGAGTATAAGCAGGCGTAGTATTCCAGCGTGTAATCCAGCCATTGCTGCGCCTTCGGCTCTTCATGCAGCATGGCGATACAGGCGGGTACCAGCACGGACGATAGCGAGCGGACGGCATGGCTGTCGAAGGGAACATGATGAATTTTAGAGCGTTCCATTACATGATAAGCAACCTGCTCCGTACGTCGCAGTAACGCGCTTCGGACAAGCTTGATTTCTTCGGCAGACAGCATGTCATGCAGCCAGTCATAGCCCCATGCGAGCGCACCGACCATTCTAAACGCAGCCTCGTCGTTATAATCCCTCGACGTCGTCCCCTCCTGATCCCAGCCTGCCGCATGAAGCAGCCACTGTTTCGCTTTTGCAAGGATCTGATCATCCTGCAAAATAACGCCGGCCACGCTCAAATGCCGAATCGCGTACAGCGTCTCCTGGCAATCCATGTACATCTGTCTCCATAAACTCGCCACCCGCTTATGATCCGGATACGGCTTCGGCTCCGGAATGAGCGGCTTCTCCAGCCAGGGTACCACCGACTTCTCGTAAAAAGCTTTCCAGCCGCAATCATCATCCTCGCGCTGCAGCCTCTCGCGGAATGCGGTGATTCCGCTGCGATCCAACCACAGACGTGGATGTGACGCCGAAGTGTTCAGATAACGGTCGGCTCTGCCGGGCAGAGGCGTTTCCGGGAGCCCCTCAGGCACCTCAAACCGACGGATTCGGCTCCATGAGGTTCGTCCTCGCAGATCATCGGTCGGAGCTTCCCCTTCACTTTGGTTCATCAGTGCATATCTCCAGTAATACGTACCGGGGGCAAACACATGATCCGGCGTATACAGATTATACGGGATGTCCGTGAACGTCCTCGTCACGCCCGGCTCGAACGATGGCGACATTGATGTTTGCAGAACATAGCAATCGTTGTCCAGCTGCCCCGGCATCCAGGTGAACCTCGGGGGATTTTCGAGCAGCCTGGTCTCTTCGTTCGGCTGATATGGCACAGACAGACGCCCGCTGTGCGGTTCGAATAAGGTCTTCATGATTGCACCATCTCCTTCAGTCCTTGGCTGGTCATACGGAAGCTTCTTATAGATTTGCCATCGGACAGCGTCAGCCGACCGCCTTCCTTTGAAGCCTTCCATTGCAGCTCTACGGGCCTATCTCCGCTTCGGTATACTGCTATAAAACGGGACCTCTCTCCTTTCATGCGCAAGAGAATCCCTTCCATCTTCCGGCTTGGATCATCCGCGGTTCCAGGCGATTCCACCTGCACGCATTCCATGCCCTCAAACGGAACGAAGGACACGGAGGCGCTAAGGCCTGTTTCGCTCGTGATCCCCAAATCAAGCTGTCTCCGCCTAATTCTCAATCTGTGCGTGAGCTTTGCCGAAACGTAACCATAGCCATCTTCCGTTCCGAGTTGACGCGGCCAAACATCGTCTTCCGGCTCCTCGTCCGAGTCGCGAGTTTGATGATCGCCCCCGGCATCGACCAAGTTCCCGCTCCCAATATAATGAAACCACCAATCCACTACCTCCGGCTTCTCCGTCTTCACCTCAAACCAATCCAGAAGCCACCCTTCGGTTAGCAGTAAATGGCGATCCAGCACGGCATGCTCAT
Source organism: Paenibacillus lactis (assembly GCF_017873605.1). GTDB lineage: Bacteria > Bacillota > Bacilli > Paenibacillales > Paenibacillaceae > Paenibacillus_AQ > Paenibacillus_AQ lactis. The sequence goes on along the minus strand of NZ_JAGGKI010000006.1, from coordinate 21,941 downwards.
AGGCTTCTTGCGTGCGGAGCCAAACGTAGGCGCAGCTTTGCGATGATTCATAGCGCACGCATGCGCCTTTGGATGGGAGCTGAGAACGTTCTCCAATGGATACCGTATTATGGCAGGCTGTATGAAGATACCACGCCTTTTTCAGCTTTGAGCCATAGGGTACGGTCCCACGATCCGGCGATAAAGGTGCTCCGTTGATATGAACCATAAGATTTAGTTTGTCAAAATGGCCGTGTGAGCCGCCATGCGGTCCAAAATCGACAAGGGCCTGAATACCGTTCCGAGCCTCCGTTCGTAATAACGCAAATCCGCTGTGCGGAAGGATGATACTAGAGACTACAGGCCCTGCGGAAGCTGCAGACACAGGTCCGCCCATCGTTCCGTTCCAACTGCTTTTACCATAGAGGAGCGCCTCCAGCATGCCGATTCTCCCCTGTTCGCCGTTCATATCGCGATAAGCGGCGGCGAGCAGCCCGCGGTAGCTCCCATTCTCATACACCGTCAGGCCGATCTCCATAATTTCAGCGATTTCTCTGGCATACGGTACCCGCTTATAAGGACCGTCGTGCAAAGCCGGCAATACGCCGTTTCGGTCTGCCAAGCGGACAAGTACAGTCAGCATACCTTCCATGGACTGTCCATCTCCGCCAGTCAACGCATATACATCCTCGCCAAGTCTTGAGCCCATTTCGGCCGCAATGAGATAGGCCCGCAGAACAAAAACGTGATAATACACGCTCCGCTCGAACTCGAGCTGATCCGGCCGGACCGCGATGCTCATATGGTGCTTTAACCCGCCCTCACAGCGGATCAGCTCCCTCATTTTCAGCTTGTCGCCTTGCACCGCGTATATACAAAATAACGCCGCGATAAGCCAAGCGGTGTAATTGTTCTCCGGATTTCCCCGCTCCCGGGTCAACGCTCGATGGTATTCCGTCATGCTGCTCTCCAACATGTGAAGGAACTCGTTAAAGATCCGCGACTCCGCTTTATCGAAGCGCATGCCTTCATCCCGAAGCAGCAGGTAACCTCTTAGAATCGTTGTCGTCCAGATCGCTTCCGTCAGGGCCTGATGGAACGCCCTGCCTTTCAGCATCCAGGGCTGGGCATCCGGATGGACCGGATATAAAGGAAACTGCCTGGCATAACGGAGGAGCAGATGTTTGCCGAATTCGCTGTATCCTCTCTCACCCGTACCCGCGTAAACAGCGGCAGCTTGAAGGATATATCTGGCCATCGCCTGATGCTTAAACACGAACCACGCTCCCCGGTACGGCTCGCCCTCCCATCTGCAGCCATACGGGCAGCCATACACTCGTGCGTTCGCTTCCAGCGGGTCAAAGATCAATTCCGTATGATGAACGGGACACACATATTGATGCCACCAGCCGCCGGGCTCCTCTGGTACCTCCGGATTACTCGCAATGACCTCATCAAGCTCAGCCTTCAGCAGACGGAGGGTCTCCCGGCTCCATTCATACCGCCGCGATTTTTCCTGAATTCCCATAAACTCTCTCATCGCATAAACATGCCGCCGTTGATCTCGATTGTTTCGCCCGTTATGTAGGAGGCCAGATCCGATACGAGAAACAGGATCGATCCCGCCACGTCATCCGGCGTCCCTTCGCGCCCCAGCGGAATGCCTTGAACCGTTGCCTTCCGTGCTTCATCCGAGGTAAACGTGGCATGAAATGCGGTTTGTCCGATAAAGCCCGGGGAGACGGCATTGACGTTAATGCCGCTTGCGGCAAGCTCCTTGGCCAATCCTTTGGTATAGCTGATCACGGCAGCCTTACTGGCTGCATAAATGCTGGCTCCGGGTCCGCCGCCGTTATGGGCCGCCACCGATGTCAGATTTACGATGCGGCCGCCTCCGGCCGATTTCATGCCGGGAATCACCGCTTTACTCACGAACACCGTGCTTTTCATATTGACATTCATCACGTTGTTGTACAGCTCTTCCGTCATTTCGGCATTGGAGAGCCGCTGGACCAAATGACCCGCATTGTTCACCAAGATCGTAATCCTGCCGCCGAATGTGCTCTCCACCTCGCGAACGAGCCCCTCCACTTGCTCGATCTGCGTGACATCCGCACGGAACGCATGCGCCTCGCCGCCGCTGCTCCGAATGTCCATTACCGCCCTTTCTGCCGCTTCCTTGCTGTTCAAGTAATTCAGCGCCACCTTAGCGCCGCTTCGGGCCAGCATGATCGCGGCCGCCCGCCCGATGCCTCCGCTCGAGCCCGTTATTAAGGCAATGTTTCCCGATAAGTTGATTTGCATAAGAATCCCTCCTGATTGGTGTCAAGTTGATCTCCCGTTACCCACTCTGAAGCAGCGTCACGTTTGCAGCTGCTTCAGCCTGCTCTCCTGATCATTAACGCGTTCCATCCGCGGCATCGTCATCACGATCTTGGTTCCCGATCCCGGCTGACTGCGGATCTTGATGCCGTAATCCTCGCCGTACACCATCTGTATCCGCCGATGTACATTCACGATCCCGATCCCGCCTCTGCGGCGGGCATTCCGTCCTTCATCTTCGTCCATGAGACGGTTTTTCTCCAATCGCCGGCGCAGCCGGCCGAGCTTAGCCTCCGGAATGCCGGAACCGTTATCCTCCACGATCACCAGCAGCTGATCCCCTTCGATGCGGGTGTCAATTCGGATATAATGCCACGGCTCAATCCCCTCCGGAAACGCATGCTGAAAAATGTTCTCGACGATCGGCTGCAGGGAGAGCCGGACCATTTTTTCCAGCAGCAGCTCCGGCGGCGTTGCCACCTCGATTTCGAAGTCCCGTCCGATCCGGTGCTTCAGGATGATCATGTAATGGCGGACATGGTTGAGCTCATTCGCGATCGTGATCTCCTCCAAATTCGTCTGAATCGAATATCGGAGCATGAAGGCCATCGACTCCACCATCTCCGAAATTTCATCGGAGTCCTGCACGATCGCATAACAGTTAATCGTTTCGAGCGTGTTATACAGAAAATGCGGATTGATCTGCAGCTGCAGCGCCTGGAACTCCGCCCGCTGCCGCTCCAGCTGAATGTTCTGGAGCTCCAGCTGCGTTTTCTGATTGTGAAGCTCGGTATCGTATACCTGCTCGATCATGTCCGACAGCCGGCTGACCATCAGATTGTAGCTGTGGATCAGCCCTCCGATTTCATCCTCACGCGGCTTGGCGTCCGTAATGTGGGTCCAATTTCCCTTCTCTGTCTGGCGCATGCCGTTCTTTAAGTTCCGTATCGGATCGACGATGGATTTACCGAACCGGTATGCCAGGACAAGCGCTATAATCAATGTGACAAATCCAACAATCATCGTGGTCGATCGGATGCTAGAAATGGGCGCCCTTAGCTCCTCCAGCGGCATCATAATGACCAGGCTCCATCCCGAATAATCCGATTGCCTCGATATGATCATCGTGCGCTCGCCAAGCACCGGTTCAATGAAGCGTTTATCCCCTTCGGCAATAATGCGCTGCGGCAAGCCGCCTGCCGTAATCCCGTTCATATCAACGTGATCCGGTGCATAGACCACCTCACCCTCGCGGTCAAGGATGAAGAAAAAGCCCTGTTCACCCAGATCAACGCCATTCCATAGGCTCGACAGCTGGTTTTCATTAAACTCGATAGCGAGAACGCCCTTTACGTCATACGTGCTCATGCCGCGGATTTTCCGGGCGACCGTAATGACATTGCCGCGATCTTGTTCCAGCAGACTCGTCTTGAGAATGGCGATCTCGCCGTTGTCCGGCGTCTTCTCCATCAGCTCCTGCAGCCGATCCGACGGATCAATCGACATGGCGGAGAAATTTTGATTCTGATCGAAGATCGATCGGCCATGGTACCCCAGGATGTACATCATATGCGTTTGGGTCGGATACTGAATAAAGATTTTCTGAAATACGTCTTTTCGGATCAAATGGGTGAACCGGTAATGCTCGTAGCTGTCGGCCGGGTCCATATCCAGAAATTTTTTTACCGAATCCTGAAGGAGAATGGTATTGCTGATCCGCTCGAACATCTGCAGCTGACTATCCGTCTGGCGTGCGGCATTCGTTATGACAGTCGTCATATATTTCTCCACCTGTTCATCAATGGCTTCGGACGATTTGAGGTAGAAAAACACGCCGACGGTGGTCAGGGAGAATAGTACGACAATTAGGAAATACAGAAAGATTTGGCGGGACAAGCTCCTTCTCATTATTCGATCCCCAACAGCTCCCGGTATTCGGAAGGGGTGTATCCGGTAAATTTCTTGAAGGTTTTCGTAAAATGGGGATGATCCGCATAGCCCACCTCAAACGAGATGTCCGTTATTTTGTAATGCGGGATGGCAAGCAGCTTCTTGGCCATCTCCATCCTTTTCTTAATGCGGTAGTGCACGAAGGTTTCATCCGTCAATTGTTTGAACAGCTGGCTGAAGTAAGACGGATTCAATCCGAGCATATCCGACACCTCGTCTAGCGAAAGATCCTTGGACAAATTGCGCTCGATATAAGCTTTGGCTTCCTCGACGGGCTCTTTGGCATTGCCTTTGCGCTTTGCCCGGATCTGCTGGACGGTCTGCTCCACGGCTTGCCGGAATGCTTGAAACATATTCCCCGGATTGCCGGACTCCGCCTTAAGAAATCCCGCCATTCGCTCAAAAGTGTATACATCCCTGCTGTTTAGCTGCTTGATTAGTTTCGCATACAGCTCACCCAGCAAATCCTGAAGCTGAATCGATTCGAGCTTTCGTTCCTGGCAGTATTCCTCGATTTCTTGAAGCCTTACCTGGATTTCGTTCATTTGCAAATGCCATACGGCGAGCTCCAACTGCTCAAGCCAAGCTTCCAGCTTGGATAATGGAAAATACCCCCGCTGCTTCTCAAGCAGCGCCTTCCGCTCCGTCATGAGCTTGCTGATCGTATGGTGCACCACTGATTTGGTAACCGGCTTCAGCAAATACTCCTTCACTCCATATGACATGCATTTCTGGGCGTACTCGAAATCCCCGTAACCGGAGACGACGACAACCGTGATATCGCCATAGTGCTCATGCAGCTGCCGGCTAAGCTCCAGACCGTCCATTTTCGGCATACGGATATCCGTGAAGATAAAATCCGGCCGGGCTTGTTGGATCGCTTCCAGCGCCTCGATGCCGTTGCCGGCGGTTTCCGTCAGGATCACGGAAGGATCCGCCTGAGTTATCAGTTTGGTAAGGCCCATTCTTATCATAGGTTCATCGTCAACGACCAGAACGCGGTACATTCCCATTCCCCTTTCGGATTAGCGAGTGTGTATAGGGTTAGCAAGATACTCCCCTGCAATGGATAAGCAGAGGAGTATCTTCCACCCTATACTAAAACAAGCTCCACTTATTCGAAAGCGTTTTCTTTTTCGTTAAATCGCTTCGTTGCCTCCTCGATGATCTCGCTGCCGCCCTTTGACAGGTACTCCTCCAGCACCTTGCCGTAATCCTCGATCGGCTCCCGGCCGTATACCATTCGAAGCACATGCTCGAGAATCAGCGGCGGCAGCTCGTCGGATTTCGGAGTCAGCTCCGGATATTTCACCATGGCTTCCAGCCTCGGATCGAATTCAATTCCCCGGCGCCCTTCGCTTGCAAGCATATGATCGAACGCATCGATCAGCGCTTTGCCGGAATCGGACAGCTCGGATACGCGTTTGTTGTAGGTTGTATCCTGAACCATCCACAGCCAATAGTTTAGATACCGCATTTTATCCGCGCCGGCGGCATCCGTTGGAACCTCGAATACCGGCTTGCCGTCCGTTACTTGATAATCCTCGCCTTCAATGCCGAAGCTGAAGTACAGCTCCGCTTCTTCACTGACCATCCAGTTGAAGAACTTGACGATATCCGCTGCCTTGTCCTTGGCTTTTGCGTTGATGAAGAAGGACCGCGTAACCGGGTTATAATGGGCATATCCGCCCTTTCCGTCCGGGCCGACAGGCGACGGGATGAGCGCAACCTCCGCCTCAGGCACATTTTCTTTAAGCTGAGTCCCCCAAATCGGGAGTTCGTTCGCATTCATGGACCACATGCCAGCTTTGCCGCTCGTGACGATGGATTTGAAATCCGCGCTCTCGATCGTTGCGAACTCCTTGCTGATCAATCCCTCTTCATGCATCGTTTTGTAGATTTGGATTGCCTTCTTCATATTCTCCTCATCGAAGAAGCTAGGCTTTACCTTGCCGTCAGGGAATACTTTGAACTGGTTCAGATAACCCAGCACGTCATAAGCGCCGAAGAAGGTATCGGCATATTTAAAGTTCTGCCGGCCGGCATAAGGCTGCTCCACTCCCGCCTCCTTGAATGCACGCAGCACATCCAGCGTCTCTTCAACGGTTGTCGGAACCTCCTTCCCGACCTTCTTCAGCAGATCGGTGCGAATCCATGTCGCGCGCCGGGACGGGTTAGACAGGATCTCCGGAATACCGTATATATTGCCTGTCTTGGAATCGGTCATCCGCTTCCAGGCCTCCTCCGGGATGAATTGAAGCAGGTCCTGACCATGCTCCTCGAGCAGATCATTCAGCGGGAGGAACACGCCGTTCTCTACAGCGCCCGCGAGCTCCGGACCGCTAATCCCGCCGGTACCTTGAACGACATCCGGAATGTCGTTCGTCGCGAACATCTGGACCATTTTATCCTGATACTCGTTATGCGGGATCAGCCGGATGTCCAGGTCCGTGTTCGTCATTTTCTCCAGCTCCAGCACGTATTTGTCCTTGTTGATATCCGGATTCTTCTCCACGTAGGATACGTTCAGCGTTCGCATGGAGATCGAGAATTTCGTCGGCCCTCCATCAGTACCCCCTTGCGTTTCGCCGCCCACTCCGTTGGCTCCGTTACTGCCGCCGTTATTGCCTGAACAGCCTGCCAGCATGGCAAGCACCAGTCCGGCCGTGATCACACGTCTCCAGCGTTTACTCATAAATCCCCCTCTTTTCAAGCTAGAATGTCCGCTATATAATAGCGCTTTCAAACTTAACCTCAGTATAGAGAGCCGTTATGGTAGTCACAAGGAATGTCTTTGGCCCGGTTTGTCGTTTTTTTAGAATCATTCTTTGATCGAACCGATCATCATCCCATGGATGAAGAAGCGCTGCAGGAACGGGTACAGGAGGATAATGGGCAGCGTGGCGACAAGAATGACGGCCATCTGAACGCCCTGCACGGATTGGGAGCTCGCTTCAAATGCCATGTTCCCCGTATCCGTCATCCCCTCGTTAACGAGGAGCTCCCTCAGCTTCACCTGGAGCGGATACTTTGCACGGTCGTTGATATAGTAGAGCGCATCCATATACTTGTTCCAGTTGGTCACCGAGTAGAAGATCCCCACAGTGGCAAGCGCCGGCTTAGATAACGGCAGCACGATGCTCCACAGCGTCCTAGCTTCGCTGCACCCGTCGATACGCGAGGAATCGATCAGTTCATTCGGAATTTGAGCGAAGAAGGTCCGCAGCACGAACAGGTTAAAAGCACTTATCGCCGTCGGCAGCATCAGGGACCAGAGGGTGTTCACCAGGCTCAACTCACGCATCAGAATAAATTGCGGAATGAGTGGAGCCGTAAAGATCATCGTCATCAGAATGAACACCATGATCGTCTTTCTTCCCACGTACTCCGGTCTCGAAAGCGGGTACGCAAGGGATGCGGTCGCCGCCAGATTGATGAATGTCCCCAGCAATGTGATGTAGACGCTGATCCCGAACGCTCGCCAGATCGAAACATCTTGGAACACATGCTCATAATACGCCAGCGTAAATTCTACCGGCCAGAACATCACCACGCCCCGATCGATCGCGCCCGGACTGCTGAACGATTGGGCAATGACGTTAAGAAACGGCAGCAGCATGGTCAGCGCGAGAAGGGTCAGGAACATATAATTGCCTGCGAGAAACAGCTTTCTGCCGGGACTATCGTATTTCACCTTCGTCACCCCCCTCTAATACAGCGACTCGCCGGTCGCTTTCTTGCTGATGGCATTGGCTATCGCGATCAGGAACAAACCCACCACGGATTTGAACAGCCCGATCGCGGTCGCGTAGCTGTACTGAAGCTGCTGCAAACCGGCCTTGTAGATATACGTATCCAGAATTTCGCTGGATTGAATGTTGAGCGGATTCTGAAAAACAAAGACGCGCTCGAACCCGTAATCCAGAAAATCGCCGATCTTCAGCAGGAACAGAATCGTAATTACCGGAAGCAGCGCAGGCAGCGTTATGCTGAGCGTCTGACGCCATCTTCCCGCCCCGTCGATGTTCGAGGCTTCGTACAGGTCGGGGTTGATGCCTGCCAGCGCAGCCAGATAGATGATTGTCCCCCACCCGACATCCCGCCACAAGCCTGAACCGACCAGCACGGTCCGGATATAGGAATCTTCGCCGAGGAAATAAATCGGCTCAACGCCGAACCATCCGAGAATGACGTTCACGATTCCCGAGCTCGGTGATAAAATCCCGACGAAGATACCGCTTACAATTACCCACGACAGAAAATGCGGCGCATAAAAAATCGTCTGAATGATTTTTTTGTACAGCACGAGTCTTACCTCGTTCAACAGCAGCGCCAGTACGATCGGTGCCGTAAAAGCAAACAAGATGTCGTACGTTCCCAGCAAAAGCGTATTGCGCAGGATTTTCAAGAAATCATAATGCGAGAACATCCGTTCAAAATGCTCCAGACCGATCCACGGGCTCTTCGTAACGCCTGCGAACAGATTATAATTCTGGAACGCGATCACGGAGCCGAGAAGCGGCACGTATTTGAACAGGACGAAGAACAAAAGTCCCGGAAGCGAGATCAAGTACAGCGCCTTGTACTTCCACATGAAGCCTAATACGTTCTTGCGTTTATTCTTGAGCGTCCCCAATCCAGCCGCATGATTTCGATCGGCCATCCTTCCTCACCTCTTGTTTCTCAAATTGGCCGGCGCATGCTCATTAATCGGAATCTCGTCAAATCGGATGCTGATGAACTCGGGCTCCCGTTCGATAATTCGGGACAGCTCCCTGGTAAAAACCTCGACGATTTCTTCCTTCTGAGCATCCGACCGCCCTTCGTACATTTTGATCGTAATTTGCGGCAACGGCATTCGCCTCCCTTGCTTATGGTGTGAATATGAATACTCATATCCTAAGAGCCCGGCTAGCCATGCAGCAATGGAAGATCATCGGCTCCTTTGTGTTTTTTTTAGGCGAAACCACCGGGCTTGTGTTTTTATAAGACGCGCTTGTCATTTTACTAGAAGTTCGATCGGAAGTATGGAAAAAGAAGGCTGCTTGTGGAACAATGAAGCAAACCCGAGCGATTATGATCGCATCAATCACGATCCGAACGGAGGTAAATCATGAGCGAAAATCATACAGAGGGCCGCGTAATATCGGAGGCGGGCCGCCTCAGCCCGGGGCATGATGCCCATGCGGGGCTGTGGAGGCTGCTGGAGGATAAGCTGTCGAGAATGGCTGTCCAGCTGGCAAATAAGGTCCCGCACGCAGCAGTGAACGGCAAATACGATTCAACCCGCATTGACTGGTGGACATCGGGTTTCTGGCCGGGCATGCTGTGGATCATGTACGATATGACCAAGGATCCCGCGTATAAGGAACGAGCATGGGAGTGGGACGTCAAGCTGGAGCAGGCTTTCTTTTCACAGAACAACTTCCATCATGATGTTGGCTTTCAATTTCTGCCGACGGCGGTCATTAAGCATAAATTAACCGGTGATCCGGATGCCAGGCGCAGAGGACTACTGGCAGCTACGATGCTAGCAGGAAGGTTCAACCCGGCGGGTCGTTATATCCGGGCCTGGAACACGGTTGATCGGACGGCTTGGAACCACGGCAATGAAGGCTGGTCCATTATTGACTCCACAATGAATCTTTCCCTTCTCTTTTGGGCATCCGAGGAGCTGGGCGATCCGAGATTCGCCCATATCGCCTCCCAGCAGGCCGACACAGTGATCGAGCATTTCATTCGAGCCGACGGCTCTGTCAAGCATATTTGCATCTTCGATCCCGTAACGGGAGACTATATCGGTGCGCTTGGCGGCCAAGGCTTCGGACCGGACTCGGCTTGGAGCAGGGGGGCTGCCTGGGCTTTGCACGGCATGGCAAACACTTGCCGGTATACCGGCGACGCCAAATACCTTGATGCTGCCAAACGGGTTGCGCATTATTTTATCGCCGCGCTCGGTGAGGAGGGAGTTCCTGCCTGGGATTTCCGGACAGAGCTTGTAGAGGCTTCAACATCATCAGATACGGAGCTCGAGCCTCCGGACACCTCCGCTGCCTCCTGCGCCGCCTCGGGATTGCTCGAAATCGCCGCTCTCGTACCGAAGAACGAGGCTTCGCTTTACATACGACATGCCGTAAAAATCATGGACTCATTAACCGAACGATACGCCGAATGGGACGATCCGGAGTACGAAGGCATTCTGAAAGGGGCAACCGGCCATAAGCCCGCGGGTCAAAATATCAATGTGTCGTTGATATACGGCGATTACTACTATCTGGAATCGGCCGCAAAGCTCATGGGCTGGAAGCAACGGATCTTCTGATCCGACCATGGAATTGTAATGCCAATGCTTCGCTTCCAATCGGCTGCTTCCTGCTTTGATCTTAATGCCTGTCCGATACGCACGATCGCGTCAAAACTAAAAACAGCAAGCGCCTTCCCTGGCGCTTGCTGTTCGTTATGTTTGTATCGGGACGGTACCCGTGCGTTCGATCGGCAATCGAATGAAGAAACAGCTGCCGTGATTCGCTCCTCGGCTCTCAGCCCATACCTGGCCGCCGTGGGCGGTTACCAGGCGCTTCACGATGGCAAGCCCCATTCCGCTTCCGCCGCTATTCCGATTCCTTGATTTATCCCCACGATAGAATCTTTCAAAAATAAAGGGCAAATCGTCCGGATTGATGCCTTGGCCGTTATCCTCGATACGCACCAGTACATGCTTATTCTCGGCTATAAGCTCTGCTCGCACACGTCCCCCCATAGGGGTATGTCGAAGGGCATTGCTCAGCATGTTCACCAGGACCTGGTGGATTCGATCGGCATCGACCATCGCAGGCATCGGCGGTCCGCTGGTATACTTCAGCTTCACCTGTTTTTCAAGATACATGGGCTTGACCAGCAGCACCGCCCGCTCCATCAGCTTCGACATATCCTGCCTGGCTAGGCAAAGGCGGAATTCGGGCGATTCCATATCATGCAGATCCTCAAGCTCGGTGACGAGATCGATCAACCGGTCGATCTCGTGCAAGCAAGTGCGAAACCGTTCAGCCGTCGGCTCCCAGATTCCGTCTTCCAATGCACGGGTATGGCTTTTTAACGTGGTTAACGGCGTACGAAGCTCATGCGCGATATCCTGGGTCATGCTTCTGCGAAGCTGCTCCTGCTTCTGAAGCTGCAAAGCCAACTCGTTAAGCGAACCTCCAAGCCCGGCGAGCTCATCTTCGCCATCTACATGAATTCGGGTGGCCAGATCACCTCGCGTCATCCTCTCAGCCGCTTGCTTCATTTGAACCAGCGGCGCGGAGATACGTCTTGCCACGTAAATGCCGGTCACCGTGGCAAGGGCGATCGACAGTATGCAGGTCAGTATGATCGACTGCATCTGAGCCTGTTCCAGATGGTAGTTCAGCTGGTCGATCCCGTGCCCTTCCGCGGTCTGCTGCTGATACATCGCGATATGATAATGGTTGGTCAAAATGCTGATCCCGGTAAACATAATCAAGATCCCGGTCGTGATGCTGATAATGATGGCAGCCAGCCGCAGATCCAGCCTTCGCTTCATGATTCCTCGCCTCCGAACCGGTAGCCAAAGCCGTACACCGTTATAATAAACCTCGGTTGTTTGGGATCCTGCTCGATCTTATGCCTTAGATTTTTGACATGCTGATCTATGGTGCGGATATCGCCGTCATAATCAAAACCAAGAACCCGTTCAACAAGCTCCTCACGGGAGAAATGACGTCCCGGATATTTCGCCAGCAGTACAAGGAGTTTATATTCGTTTGGCGTCAAGCTCACGGCCTGTCCATGGCAGGTCACCTCGTGCTTGCCCGAATGAATGACAAGGGCCCCGTGCCGATACACCGTAACATCTGACAGCAGCTCGGCATCATCGCCGGACCGTCTCAAGATGGCCTTGACTCGTGCAAGAACCTCCCTCGGATCGAACGGCTTCAGGACATAATCATCCGCTCCGGAGGAAAAGCCCTTGAGCCGGCTGCTTGCTGCGGATTTCGCCGTCAGCATCAGGATCGGAACCGGGCTGAATGAACGGATGTGGGCACAGAGCTGCTCGCCGTCCATGTCGGGCAGCATCAAATCCAGGATGATCAGGTCCACCTTTCCGTCCCGCATATGCTCCAATGCTTCCTTAGCATTTGCCGCCTCCAGCGTCCGGTACTGTTCTCTTTGGAGATACGACACAAGAACTTCCCGGATGTTCGGCTCATCATCGATGATTAATATCGTCCTCATTCCCGACTCTCCTTGCTGGAATTAATCTTCATGCCTTGAGTTGTTCTATTTTTATTTAGGGATGCTCCAGGCGTCCCGGATAATCCGAATCATCCGTTACGTCTGAACCGGTATCGAGGCGGGCTGAGCGGGTCTGCTCAGCTTCTTCATGCTTAAATAATACGCTGTTCCAAGCGGAATAAGCGCCCCCAGCCAAGCCAGCGGATTGGCGAGACATGCCCCGGGGAACCCGATCAGAGCCGACAGGAACATAGCGGCAACGACGCGCATGATCAGCTCCATAATGCCGGCGACGGTAGGGATGAAGCTTTGGCCAAGCCCTTGCAGCGAGAACCGGTAAATGAACAGCAAAGATAAGAGCAAATAGGTTGTTCCGTTCGCTAGGAAATACTGGCCGCTGAGATCCAGCAGCTGCTCCTGTCCCTGACCGACAAACAAAGAGACGGCGGCCGGACCTGCAACAATAACAAGCACCCCCACCAGGATGCTAAACGATCCCGAGAGCAAAATGCATTGCTTGACGCCTAGCCGAATCCGGTCGATCCGGTTCGCCCCGAAATTTTGCGCCGCAAAGGTTGCCATCGTAACGCCGAAGGAGTTCATCGGTTGGGTAGCGAGCATATCGATCTTCTGAGCCGCTGTGTAAGCCGCAACTGACAGTGCGCCAAGACCGTTCAGCGTAATCTGAAGAATAATCGCCCCGATGGCGATGATCGATGCCTGAAAGCCCATCGGGAAGCCCACCCGCATATGCTGGCCAATAAACGTCCAATCGATCGACCAGTCGGCCGTTTTGAACTGCAGCAACGGAACCTTTTTATGGATATAGATCAGGCAGAGCAGACAAGAGAACAGCTGTGAGATGACAGTTGCTAGCCCGGCACCCGCTACGCCCATCTTAAAGACGAGTATAAACACGAGATCCAGCACAATATTCAGAATACTTGCGATAACCAGAAACAATAGCGGAGTGCGGCTGTCCCCGAGCGCCCGAAGCAGGTTGGCCAGCAGGTTGAATAACACCGCTGCGCCGACGCCAGCATTGATTACGATCAAATACGAATAAGCATCATCCAATATTTCAACCGGCGTGTTCATCATGACAAGGGCAGGCTTCGTAAACACGATACTAAGGATGGTCAGGACGATCGTGAAAACGATACTGATCCAAAAGCTCGTGCCGACGCTTTTACGCACACCAGCAATATCCTTTGCCCCGAACCTCTGCGCGGTAATGATGGAGAGGCCTGCCGTCAGGCCTTGCGCAAAGCCGATAATAAAAAACATAATGCTTCCGGTCGAACCGACGGCCGCCAGTGCGTTCACGCCGATCGTGCGTCCGACAATGAGCGTGTCGGCCATATTGTAGAATTGCTGAAACAGATTGCCGATTAACAGCGGGATCGTGAACATGATGATCAGTTTAATCGGACTGCCTTGTGTCATATCTTTCATGAGTGCTCTCCTATGATGTGAAGTTCGCCATTCAACATCTTTTTTCTAATATGTATGGTTTCCTGCTGCACACCGGGTCGCTTATCGGGCGATGGGTCTTCCGGGCAGCACGAATGCTGTTTTCTTGTGTATCTTATCATGAACAACGGCAAAAGTGATGCAGGTTTATATTCAAAATCTAAATAATTTCCATGGCACTGCCTTTCCGATCATCGTATGGCCATTCGTAGATAGGGATCTAACGTATCCTCTTATGGAAAAGAGGCCAGCCGTTGGCAATCCGGCTGACCTCTCGCTATTGGGCAGTATTGCATTCTTCAAATGGATTTGATATCAAGCATAAGCGGATAAGGCGCACTTCGGAAGAAGGCTAACACCGTTATGCTTCTTCCACCCCAAGCTTGTCCAATGCCTGTTTGGCACGAGATCGCGCTTCCTCCACCTCGCCTGCGGTCGACAAGGCCACCGCTACTCTTCTGCCAGCCTTTGTCACAGGCTTGCCGAATAGACGAACCTGTGTGCTCGGTACCGCGAGCGCCTGCTCGGCGCCCGTAATCTTGTAGTTTTCAAGCTCACCCGGTGCTTTCAACGGACGGCTGGCGCCCGGGGTGATCAGCACGATTTCCGGAATCGGGTAACCGAGGATGGCCCGGACATGAAGCGCGAATTCGGACAGATTTTGCGTGACCAGCGTAACTAATCCGGTATCATGCGGGCGAGGCGATACCTCACTGAAATATACTTGATCCTCGGTCAGAAACAGCTCGACGCCGAACAATCCGAAGCCGCCCAATTCATCGGTAATGGCCCTCGCAATGCGCTCGGCTTCCTTCATCTGCTGCTCGGATATCGGATGAGGCTGCCAGGATTCGATATAGTCACCGCTTTCCTGCACATGTCCGATCGGCGGACAGAAGCTTGTCCCGCTCACCGAACGAACCGTTAACAGTGTGATTTCCGACTGGAAGGTGATGAACTCCTCGATGATCACCCGGCCGTTCTGTACGCGCCCGCCTTCCATTGCATTGTTCCAGCATGATTCAATGTCGCTCTCCGATCGGCAGACGCTCTGCCCTTTCCCTGAAGAGCTCATAAGCGGCTTAATTACGCAAGGAAAGCCCATCTCCCTTACCGCGACCTCGAATTGTTCATAGTTATCCGCAAAGCGGTATCCGGCCGTCGGCAATCCGAGCTTCTCCGAAGCAAGCCTGCGGATGCCCTCCCGGTCCATCGTCAGCTTGGCCGCTCTTGCGGTAGGAATGACGCGGAAGCCCTCCTCCTCCAGCTTCACTAACTCGGATGTGGCCAAGGCCTCAATCTCGGGAACGATCAGATCAGGCTGTTCCCGCTCGATGACTTCCCTCAGCTTGGCGCCGTCGAGCATATCGATGACGTAATGGCGATGCGCGACGTGCATGGCAGGCGCGTCGGCATATCGGTCTACCGCCACGGTCTCCAAACCTAACCGCTGCGCTTCGATAATGACTTCCTTTCCGAGTTCTCCGGATCCCAGCAGCAGCATTTTTTTCGTTTTATACATCGTTCTCCAGTCCCCTTTTCAAAATAGAAATATTAAAAAGAGGTAAGGGAAAATAAACTTCCCTTACCTCTGCCCAGGCGTACGGCTGTCGTCATCCATGTGCTCCCTCATGGTTCCCCCATGCAGCGCCAGTCACACATCGACCTACTCATTGTCAGCTAAATCATACTGAATATTGAGCATGAATGCAATATGAATGCAATATGACCGCTCATGACAATCACCGAAAGCGGCCACTGACCAATCCGTTCCATGCGCGCAAGTTACCAAATCTATCGCCCTTTCATTGATGAAAGCGCATCCAGCACATATAATAGGGGGGTGATCAAACCTTACAGTCAATTGAAAGGAGACTTGCCGTGCTCCCCTATTCTGTCCAGCGTCAGGACTTTGCTTTTGAACACGCCATCATCGGAATGGCCATCGTTTCAATCGACGGAGAAGTGCTTCAAGTCAATTCGGCTTTGTGTGAGTTATTGGGCTGCTCCAAACAAGAATTAATGGATGGAGCGCTGAAAGCGACGAACATCGGCGGAATTCAGGAAGTGATTAGGCACAAGACGGGAGATTTCCAGCTCAAGCCTTCTCAGGTGACCGCACTCCAAGTTGGCATGAAATACGAACATCCTGCCGGACGGAATCTGGATTTGAAGCTTCACTTTTCGGCATCCGCTGAAGCGCAATCGCCGTTCCGCCATTGCTTGGTCCAATTTGAGAATCTCACCCCTGTTTACGAGCTCCAGGAACAGCTGACACAGAAGGAGATGAAACTGGTTGAGAAGGAAGAAGGCTTCCAGCAGCTCCTGGAAGAGCTCCCGCTTTCCGCGCTCATTACAAAGTACGGCATGATCCAGTACGCAAATCAGGCGACGCTACGGCTGCTTCACGCCTCGAATGTCTCTGACGTGCTCGGAATTTCAACCGATGTCGTGGTTGATCCCTCTTCGCATCATAAGCTTGCAAGGCGAAGAACGCGTTATGCGGAATATCGGGAAATCGGACCCGTTACATATCTTATCCGCTGTTTGGACGGTCAACAAAAAATCGTCTCCGGTATCACGCTGGTCACCACCTATAGAGGCGAAAAGGCCGCACTTAGCATATTCAAAGATATCACAGAGCAGAAGATGGAAGAGGATCGCATCATGCAGTCCGAAAAGCTGACGACAGCAGGACAATTGGCAGCAGGAATCGCGCATGAGATCCGTAACCCGCTCACGTCAATTAACGGCTTCATTAAACTCCTTCGTTCGTCGGAGCAAAGCAATAAGCTGTATTTCGATATCATCGAATCGGAACTCAAACGGATCGAGCTGATCGTCAATGAACTGCTGGTGCTATCCAAGCCGGAAACCTCCCATGTCAGCAAGCCATTTGACGTGCTCGGCATCGTCGAACAAATCGTTACCCTGATGAAGGTCCAGGCTGCGCTGAACAATATCGAGATCATCCCGCGTTTCCCTGCCGAGCCTGTATACGTTCACGGCGAAGCGAATCAACTGAAGCAGGTATTCATCAATTTGCTGAAGAACGCCATGGAGGCGATGGATCAAGGAGGAACGATCACGCTGACCATTCAGCAAAGCGACAGCGATGTCCATATCATCGTCCAGGATGATGGTATCGGCATGACGCCAGAGCAGATCCGGTCGTTGGGACAGCCCTTCTACACAACGAAGGATAGCGGAACCGGGCTCGGATATATGATTACGAAAAACATCATCCATAATCACGGCGGATCGATCCATGTGGAGAGCTCCCCGGAGCAGGGCACCAGCTTTACGATTCAGCTGCCTGCTTTATAGATATTAGCGAAAAGGCGACAGCACGACATAACCGGTGTAATAAAACATCTCCCGAAGCAGGAATGGAACCTTGCTCCGGAAACTTTGATATGCACTTCGATCCGTTGGTGACGGATATGCCTTCATTCCGTAATCGTCCGCCATCGTCATCGCCCGCTTCATATGAAGCCGGTCGCTGACGATCAAATACGTGGACAAACCTTCTTGTTCACCGACCGCTTGGGCATGGGACAGGTTCTCTTCCGTTATCTTTGACACCGTTTCGATCAGAATGTCTGCTTCCGGAACTCCCCGGGCAATCGCGTAATCCCGGGCAACCTCGGATTCCGCCGACTCAAGGTCCGATCCCCGTCCCCCCGTAAAGATCAGCTTATCCACATACTGATGCTTATACAGCCATAAGGCATGATCAATGCGTCCCTGGAATACGGGGGAGGGTTTATCGCCCCACACGGCCGCTCCAAGTACAATGGCGGCATCGGATTTTACAGGCTCGGTCTTTGCTCCGTAAGTCCATATGGCGACGGCCGCATAAACCATATATGCCATGATAACGGCAGCAGCTGAGAGGACGATTCGCCGGATCGTCTTTCTTCGGCTTCCTACGACTTTGCGAGACCGATTTACATTATTCACAAACTCCCCCCCGATCTTCCTCGAAAGCCTTTTCGCAGCAAAGCGTTGATTTTTAAATTGATAGGAGCTGAATCCGTTCAATACGACTCCATTCTACCATACCGGTTCTCTCCCCCCGGTATTTTCATTAGGTTATAAGCTCCTTTACCGGCTTAAGTCCACTAGGTGCGAGGATCAAGGACGGGTTAGATGTAAGCGATCGATGCACGAATTAGATATACGGATTAGATGAATGGGGCAGAGGTAAGATCGAGGTGGAGCGGCTCGAAGCCGGAGCAGCGACTAGATCGAGCTAGCCACGACGCTTGCCACGCAAAATGAAAAAACAGGGATTCAAAGCATCCCTGTTTAACCGTCGCCTTTAGCTGAGATTTATCCTTTCTTCTCATCCGAATACAATTCTTTTCAGCCATGACATTGCTAGCCCACGATCTCGTACTTCGGCTTCACGTTATTAAAGTCGGGATTTTCACCGCTAACCATCAGCCCCATCCCCCAATCAAAGTGAACATTGGCCGTCGGCAGATCCGATGCATCCCGATATTGGAACAACACGTTTCGCCTTGTTCGCTCGCTGCGGTTAACGTCCGACCCATGGATGGTCAGATAGTTGAAGAAGAGTACATCTCCCGCCGATGCCGGACAAGGTGTCCCTGACGATATCGGATATTCCTTGTGGTTCAGGTAATACGAGCCTACATGAGGAAGTATTCCTTCTTTGTGGGAACCGGGAACGACACACAAGCATCCGTTCTCCGTATCCGCATCATCCAGGTGAATGCTTGCCGCAAGCATGGTATGATCACGATGAGGGAAGTAAGGATAATCCTGGTGCATCGGAAAGGCTGCCCCGTTTGAGGGAGGCTTCACCAGCATTTTGGAATGATGAAGCTGCACATTCGGTCCGATAATTTGCTGCAGTACGGCGGTCATTCGCGGGTGGATGGCGGCGCGCATGAAAGCGGCATCATGATAGTGTACGTCATGAAACCCTTTCAGCACCAGCTTCTTCAGCTGCTCGGGAGGCAGATAATCGCCCTGCCAAGCGTGGTTCTGATCCGCCTTGGCGCGCGCCGCCCTCCGGATAATCTTCTCAACCGCTTCCCGCATCTCTTCCACTTCCGCCGGATCGAACACGTTCCGGACCAGCAGATACCCATAATCTTTGTAAAATTGGACATCTTGTTCATTAATCATGCCTTAGAAACCCTCCTCAATCTTGTTTTGGTTCTGGTTTCATTATAGGCAGCTCATGCATCGACGTATTTGCACAGCGAGGACCACAATTTGTACAATTACGCCAAGGAGGTGTTCATAACGATGATTCAATGGACCCACAGCGAGGAGCGGCTCAATCGGTATGCCGGGCATCTGCCGGGCGAGCGTCTTTCCTTTCTCGTACATTATTGGGGAAGCGTCCGGAATTTGGCTACCAATGCGATGCATAAGCATTCCTTCCTGGAGATTTGTTACGTTGACAATGGCGAAGGCATCTATACTGAAGCCGGCGTCGATTTTCCCTTGCGACAAGGCACAGCCTTTTGTTCAAGGCCAGATATTTACCATCGGATCCAAAATGTCGATCAACTGGATTTGTTATTCGTTGCTTTTGAAGTCAGAAACCATCCGGCTGAGGATCACGCCATGAACTACTTGCGTGTCCTGGAAGGAGGGCCGGTATGGATTGAGGATGCCCGCGAAGCGCCGTCAATCCATCTGTGGAAATCGCTGCTCATCCATGAACAGCCAGGCCAATCACTGCCGGTTACGCTCTTGCCGCCCCTCGCGCATGCGCTGCTTGAGTCTTTTTCCGTCATGTTCGGCAAAAAGGACACGCTCCCGAAAGGGCCGGAAATCTCCACCGGTTTCTCCCACTCCGCCCAGCTTGTTCAGCGGGCAAAGCTCTACATCAGGGATAACTTGGGCCGTCAGCAGCTGTCTTTAAGCGAGGTTGCACGATTTTTGAATATATCCCCTCGCCAGCTGTCGCGATTGTTCGCAACCTGCATCCATGAGTCATTTTCCAGCTTCGTCCGAACGGAGCGAATTCGAGCCGCTGAGCTTATGCTGACGATTTCTGATGAACCGATTAAGCTGATTGCCGAGCGTACCGGCTTTTCGTCCGTCCATTACTTCACGAGATTGTTTACCATGACGAAGGGCGTACCACCGGCAGCATACCGCGCTAAATTTAAAGCAGTCTTGGCAGCACGTACCGAATAACAGCTCATCGATTCGGCTTGATCGTTCTGCTGTTAACCCTCTGTATATCCGGTGGTGAACCATTGATTACGGTATGGGGCCGGCTCAGATATGGTTTCTCCCAGCTGCTCGGCTGCCGTCCGTGGCCAGAACGGGTCTTTCAGCAGGGCACGGCCAACCGCGATGAGATCGGCCTGACCTTTGCGGAGGATCTCTTCAGCCTGCTTCCCGCAGGTAATCAACCCGACTGCAGCGGTCGGCATTCCAATCTGACGGCGAATCGCTTCCGCATAGGCAACCTGATAGCCTGGATATACCTCCGGTTTTTGATCGGTTACGCCCCCGCTGCTCGCGTCGATGAGGTCGACCCCTTGCGCTTTCATCCGCTCGGCAAAGTCAAGGTGATCCTCGATATGGTTCCCATGAGGATGGTATTCTTCCGCAGAGATTCTCACGAATAGAGGACCGTTCCAAACCTGCCGCACCTTCTCAAGGGTCCTCCCGAGGAAGCGGTACCGATTCTCCCTTGAACCTCCATACATATCCTCTCTCTGATTGGTCAAAGGGGACAAAAAGTCATTGATGAGGTAACCGTGAGCGCCGTGAAGTTCTATGACGTCAACGCCTGCTCGCCTAGCACGGACAGCCGCGTTCCTGAAGGCCTCGATGACCCTTTCGATCTCCGCAATCGTCATCGGCTTCGTCCTTTTCCCCCGATACGCTGCCCCTGACGAAGAGAAGCCGGTGCCTTGCTCCTTCTTCCTGCCGGCATGACCCAGCTGCATGCCAACAGCCGTCCCTTGCCGGTGCAGCATGCTCACAAGCTCTCGAAGCCGCTGCTCCTGCCCATCATCCCATAATCCCAATCCGCCCGGATCTGCCCCCGTCCTCTCAACGGCCGTTACCTCAATCATGATTAATCCCGCTTGGCCGATCGCCCTCGCGCCGTAATGCAAATACTGCCATTCGGTTAGCTTCCCTTCTTGGTCTGCTGCTAACGTGCCCATCGGCGACATCATGATTCTGTTTTTTAACCGTACGCCGCGGATGGTAATCGGACTGAATAACATGGACATAACTGCTCTCCTCTCCGTTTTTTATGCTTTGCATCTCATGGCTTAATCCTATATGATGAAGGCGCAAGCGAGAATGGAAAGTTAAAGGTTTTTCATTATTTTCACCGCAATTTTCAAGGAAGTTTCGGGATTTACGCTTTATTTTCTAAGGAGGTGCGCATGTGGATCGAACGGATGTCCAAATCCTCGAATTGCTGCAAAATCATGCACGGCTTTCCATGACGGAGCTAGGCAAGCTCATCGGGCTGTCTCAGCCGGCCGTAACCGAGAGGGTCCGCAAGCTGGAAGAGCAGGACGTCATTATCGGATATCGGGCCGTCGTGTCGACTGAGAAGCTGAACAAGCACTGTATGGCGTATTTACTGTTCCATACGAAGCATTGCGAGAATTTCATTGCTTTCTGCGAGCAATCGAACGAGGTTGTCGAATGCCATCGTATCAGCGGTCAACATAATTATCTTATAAAAGTGGTCTGCGACTCGATGCGGGCACTCGAAGCGTTCATTAACCAAACAGGACAATTCGGCGATTCCACGACATTGATCGTCATGTCGTCCCCGATTGAGAACAGGGTGCTGCTGCCCTCACAGGTTGAAGAGTAGCCGGATTTCGGCAAGCGCCGAATCGGTTAATCAGAACCACCCGTCAAACGGGTGGTTTGCTCTTGGGGTATAACCCCTTGTTGCCAAACTGCGCCTAAAGACGCTAGCCTGACAATAAAAT
>NZ_JAGGKI010000005.1 GCF_017873605.1 Paenibacillus lactis | reverse complement strand
AATTTTATTGTCAGGCTAGCGTCTTTAGGCGCAGTTTGGCAACAAGGGGTTATACCCCAAGAGCAAACCACCCGTTTGACGGGTGGTTCTGATTGCAGGAAATGCGCATCCTATTCTAAGGGAGGGAATGATCGACTATGATTAGCGATGAACGGCTGGACGAGCTTCGCTTGTCCGGCGACCTTGTTCGGGTTGTCCGGGACGGCCTCGAGAGCAATGATATTATCGGCTTCGTCGTGGCATGGGATCCCCAGCATGTCATTATCCGCCGGAGAAATCGGCGCGTTGTGAAGCTGGACCGGAATTACAGCTACCAGCTCAAGAGCGAGCCGCGGGTAAGCCCGATTGAACCATAGGGCAGAGGATAAGCAGATGATAAGCAGGCAATAGGCAGGGCATAAGGCATAGATCAGCCGAACGTCGGACATCTTAAGCTGGACGCATGATTATTCAGAAAAGGTGTGATTAGACGCTTGGACATGATCAATGACAAAGTAACAGCTTACAAGAATGAAATTCTCAATCTGAAGCAGAGCATGCCGGAGATGGCAGAGGCTTATCATCATTTCACGGGCGTGTGCTTCCGTGAGGGAGAGCTGGACGAGAAGACGAAGCAGCTGATTGCTCTTGGCATCGGTTTGTTCGCGAACAATGAGCTGTGCACGTTCTATCATATGGAGGAAGCTCGCTCGAAGGGGGCTACGGAGGCTGAAATTATGGAGGCCGTAGCGGTCGCTTCGGCTGCAAGCGCAGGACATGCCCTGTCGCAGGGTCTGACCCGGGTACAGCACCATCTGCAATAGCCTCTAAGGAAACAACCGTCTGTTCCGAATGGATTTCGGGGCAGACGGTTGTTGTTATGTTGTGGACACCGATGGGACCCGATTCATTAAGATCAAGCAAGGTCATCCGTGTAGTCCAGTGGTAATCCGCTCAGCGGACTGGGGCGGCCTCAGCGGGAGTTAGGACGCCTTCTTCCGCCTCCGAGGTGGGCAGATTGAGGTAGGCCCGCATGCGGTCCATCATCTCCTCGCGAAAGGAGGGCCATAGAATGTTGATCGATCCAATGTAGCCCCTGCACGCATAGCGCGCCTCGATTCCTTCCTTGCCCTGACCGATGTCGAACACCTTGATCGCCCGCTTCGCGAATTCCTGCTTCACTTCACGGAGAAGCACGGCCGCCCGCTTCGCTCCGTTGCCGACCACCTCCACATACAATTGCGGGGTCTTGAAGACACCGCTCTCCTGAATGATTCGGCAATCCCGCTCAAACACCTTATGAATGAACATCAGAAGCAGGTAGCTCTTAATCAACGCCCGCTCCTCTGAGGTAACAGCCGGTATGGCCATTAACTTCACCGCCTTTATATAGAAATTGGATATATTATACGAACTTATGTTCTTATTTTAACCGAACATCCATGGTTTAATCAAGTTTTAAAAAAAGTGTTGACTCCCTATTATTACCGTGATATTATATATCTTGTCGCCGCTGATAAGAGCTTGTCTCCGAATAGCGAAGAACATGATACGCGGTCGTGGCGGAATTGGCAGACGCGCACGGTTCAGGTCCGTGTGGGCTAACCCCCGTGGAGGTTCGAGTCCTCTCGACCGCATACCTTATTTACCATGAAGAAGCTCTTGAATTTCCCTTGTGGGAGTTCAAGAGCTTTTTTGTGTGCTTCCCAAAAAAGCCTTAAACTGGTTGCTGGGTTCCAGGAGGCGCCGGGCAAGCTGTTAGCATCATGATGCGTAAAAAAATGAACACAATTCCACCGGATTGATCTACAATGAGCATTAGGCCGGATAACAGGACAACTGGCGGCCATGAGCATCGGCCGATTATCAGCAGTCGATGCCGGTGGGGAACGAGGCCGACGATAGATTAAGCAAGAAGCGGAACTGCAAACGATTCCCGCAGATTCCCAAGATCATAGAGCTGAGGGTGAGACATTGTGAGAGGAAGATATGCATCATTAACGGTAGTATCAACGGCAACCAATTTTATTATGGAGCAAGGGGATGGAAGTACACGTACATATCGAACCTATATGAAACCGAGAGAGTCCGGGCAGCTGGAGCTGAGATTTTGGCATAGCAACTCGGTCGATTCTACTTGGGATGTTGGTTCGGTCGCAAAAGGGAGCATGCCTGGGGGAGCGTGGCGCATTGAAGCGGCTTATGCTGCCGATGGCGGCATGGGCCGAGATGGACAGGTTGTACCTGGAACCAGCGTACAAATTACTTTTGACGGGAAGTCCGGTAAGGAGGTGGCTCCCGGCGAGACGTTCTGGAGCGATCCGGTACAGCTCGAACTGCCCGATGGACATGATCTGGCGTTCACGTGGACGATTAGGACGCTCTCCCCGGGGAAATCGGTGCCGTACAATACGGAGGGGCTGCTCGTATCAGCTTATGAGGCTGAGGGAAACCTGACGGATGACGAGCTTGGAACAGCGTTCATGCCGGCAGAGAACCGTTTGGTCATGCCAGCATTTATAGGATACGCCCGACCGGTCAAGCAGCGGATGATCTTCCTGGGCGATTCCATTACCCAAGGCGTAAGAACGGCTAAAGACGGCTACGATTACTGGGTAGCCCGAATTGCGGATGGCCTATCGCCGGACTACAGCGTATGGAATCTGGGTTCCGGCTGGGCGAGAGCTTATGACGCTTCGGCAGATGGCCCGTGGCTCGCGAAGGCAGCGAAAGGGGACGTTGTTGCGATCGCGCTCGGCGTCAACGATATCGATATCGGAGCGAGAAGCTCCCGGGAACTGCTGGATGACTTGTCCGCGATTGTAAGACGCTTAAAGCAGAGGGAGGACGGGACGAAACCGCGGATTATCCTCTTCACTGTACCTCCGTTTCAATTTTACCGGAGACAGGGAAGAGGTATGGCGTACCGTCAATGAAGTGATTCGCACCCGTCCTCCGGAAGGCGTGGACGCCGTGTTCGATATCGCGGAGATCCTGTCCTGCCCGGCTCCGGAGGAGCATCAGATCGAGCCGAAGTATATGAGCTCTTCCGATGATCCGCATCCGAACGGGCTTGCGGGTGCGGTGGTTGCCGAAGCTTTCCTGAAATGGTTTGAAGCGCAGCCGAAAGACCAAAACGCCCTCATGCAAGATTTATCCAAGTAAACAGCAGCAGGTATGCCTGATTCCGGAAGGTAGTTAACCGAGCAGTTAACTGATCTTAAGGGAAAGCTGGTCCCTTTTGTACAGATCTGCGAATATGGCGGCAATAACCGGCGTTTTCGCTTACCAGCCTCAGCACCAATCTTTTATCGCAGTGTAGCGGCGGTTTCATAAGCTAGGAAGCAGGTGGCCGAAGGGGCCCCTGCTTTTTTTATATGCAAAGCTCAAGCAAATAAATCTTGCGTTGAAACCTGTAAGCCCGGGTAAAGTGCGGATTCCACAAAAGGATCATGGGCCCCCGCGTAATAGCTCACATCCGCAATCTCCCCGTCTAACAAGGAATACACCGTGACTAGAGCTTTCATCGGATCGACGATCCAATACTCCTTCAAGCCGCATTGCCGATAGAGATCAAGCTTCGGGATCATGTCCTTGCTTCGCGTGGACGGGGATAGCACCTCGATGACGAGATCAGGCGTGCCCATATATTTTCCCCTCTCATCGATCCGATCTTTGTCGCAAATGACGACCAGATCCGGCTGCACGACACAGATGTTTGTCTTCTCCTTCTCTAACGTAATATCGAATGGAGAAGTCAGGGGAGTGCAGGGTTTTCCTTTAAACCAGTTGTAAAAGCTGCCGTGCAGTTCAGTGACCGCGTGTTGGTGTTTGTATGAAGGGGAGGCCAGGTTATAGACGATCCCGTCGATCAGCTCGTAGCGCTGTTCCGAGCTTTCGGTCAGCTCCAGAAATTCCTCGTAGGTGACTCTGTCGTTGTCAGCCGTATACCTCGCAGCTCCCTCCCTTAGTACAAGTTCATTTGCGTCGGTATAGGTTGTTAATTTGGCAACATCTCTGCCGTTCTTCGTCACGATGATTTCCTCGCCCGCCTCGGCAAACTTTAGATATTTTCCGAAATGGTTTTGCATATCGGTGGAAGGCACTCGCATACATTTCACCTCGAATTAGCTAATTTAATGAAATATTAGCTAATTCTGAGATGGGAATCAACGAAGATAGCTAATTTGTTGACGAAATCCATATTCCGAACTAAATTGGAAGAAGAAGGATTTCGGTTTTGGGCCAAAGCATAGTTACATCAAAGGATGAAGAAGAGGCGGCCATGCATTAGGAGGGTCGTCTCTTTTTTTGCGCGGTTAAGCGGTCATCGCGTTTGTCCGCATGGCTTCCCTATGGGGCGTCTATTGGAAGCATCGTTCATGAAATAACGAAAGCGGGAATAAGTGTCCCTTTTGCTGCCGCTGAAGTGTTTTATAGTAGGAAGGAGGCGGCTTCATGGAGTCTGCGGAAAAATGCGTAATGGAAGTCCAAGCGGGCGAAATTCAGAAGTATGTACATATCGTGGAAGCATTCCAGGCTCCGCTGTACCGCTACTGCACCCGGATGTTGGGGAACCGGCAGGAGGCGGAGGATGCAGTGCAGGACATTTTGATCAAAGCGTTTGAAAAAATAGAAGGGTATGAGCCGACAGGCAGCTTTTCATCCTGGTTATACAGAATCGCATATTACCATTGTCTGAATTTACTTCGTAAGCGTAGCGTTCAGCGCAAGTTCCAGCGTTGGTTCCGGCAGGATACAATAACCGAAAGCGCAGAGCAAACGATAACCGGACGCTTATTCGGGGAACCGCTGGCTTCCGCCATCACCTCGTTAAATGCGGAGGAGCGCAGCTTGCTGATCTTACGGGCGCTTGAAGAGAAGTCTTTTGCCGAGATAGGAGAAATTTCGGGGAAGAGTGAGGGAGCGGTCAAGAAAAAATACGGCCGGTTGAAGCTGATGGAGCAGAAGGGAGGAGCAGGTTATGCGCAAGGCCAAAGCTACACTTCAAGATGAAACGATCAAGGGACTTCTCGTTCGGGGGGAGCCGGAACCCATTGATGTACGCCTAAACGTGATGGACCGGGTTCGGGAGATTCATGAGCGGCGCAGCGGCAAAAACAAGGCTCGGCACCGGACTGGAGCTGTTGTTACAATCACCTGTCTCGTTCTTGTGCTGACCTCCTTAACCGGCTACGCGGCTTCCCGGTATGTGCAAATTTTGAACTCCAAAGGGGAAGTGGTCGTTCAAACGAAGGAAATTCGAGAAGATAAGTATACGCCGCATGCCAAGACGTATATGAAGATGCGGTCCGCATACAAAGAGGATGTCCTGAAGCAGCTCAAACCGGGAGAACTGGCGGCTTATTATGTCCATGACGAAACACTGAATGCTTACGATACAGGCAATAGGGTTCAGACCGTATACCAACCGATTGTGTACAAAACTTATGCGGAATTGAAGAAGCAGCTTGAAAACACGGCTGGGCCGCTGCTTCCTGAGCCCAGATATTTGCCAAAAGGTTACACCTTTGCAGCAGGTAAGTTATTTCCTAGTATTACGGAAGGGGAGGCCGATCTGGATCATCTGAAGAAGCTGGAGCCGGAATTTATCCGGATGGCGGAATCCTCCTCCAACGGCACCAAATTGTTCATCAAGAAGTTGTCTTGGAATAAAGCGGGCAGTGCGAATGTCAGCTATACCAACGGGGAGGATACGATCCATATAACCGCCTTCGTACGGAAAAAACAACCCTCCTCGGTAGTAACCAGGAATCCCAAGGGCGTGTCCGTTGAGAAGCTGACGGCAGGCGGGCATGAGATGGTTTATATGGAGGCATCGGCAGCTGCATCGGTTGACGAAGTTTACTATAAACATAAGCTGGAATGGCTTGATGAGGAGGGTGAGGTCTTTTATAGCGTTTTCGATAATCAGGGCAGCACTCTGTCCAAGTCCGATTTCATCCGGATCGCAGCAAGCATGGTGCAATAATATCATTCCAAAGTGTCCCTTTTCAGGCGGTACAGGTGTTATACAAGTAAGGGTTTTGCAAATAACCCGAAGGAAATAAAACCATGTGCCTGTTTTGGCCGAAAGGAGATTTACCCGTGAATCTTACGAAAAAAACGATTATTGTCGCTGCAGGTTTCCTGCTGGCGCTGAGCTCGGCAAGCGGTTATACGGCGGGTGCCGCCGCCGCACCGCAGAAAGCGTCCAAAGCCCAGACCGCTTCGAGTAAGGAGCGTCTCGAGCTGCAAAAAAAAGAAGCATTTGCCATACACTCCAAAGCGAAGAAGCCGGGCGAGTTAACCGTTATGTATGATGGGACTGACAATACGCTTTCATTTAGCTTTTACTCCATAACCAGCACGGATTACGATGATTATTCGAAGCTGGTGTCTAAATACAAAGCCCCGGCGTTAAAGCAGCCGGAATGGCTTCCGGAAGGGTATGCTTTTCAATCCGGCGATATCGTCCCTCCATACTACGATTCTTATAGCGAACCGTATCAAGATATGCTAAAGGAACTCAAGGCCGAAGCGAAAGGAAAGAAATATTACGCGAAAAAAGTAAAATGGAGCGAAGCAGGGGGAGCGGCTCTCCTCTTCTCGAGAGATTCAGATATCATCCGCATCAGCGCCAAAAAGATATACCCGTTCGTTACCGAAATTACACGGGTGCCCGGGAAAGGCGAGAAGTTTGAAAGGCTGAGCATAGAAGGGGTCGATGCTCTATACGCTACGAACTCGAACGCTCTTTATTCCACGAAGTTAACATGGGAGGACCCGGAAAAAGGGCTGGAATACGAGATTTCTACCTATAAGACAAGTCCTCTGACGAAAGAAGCGCTCGTATCGATTGCGGAGAGCATCATATCGAGTAAATCTCAGAATCCATAAATCTGATCCAAGAGTCTGCCTTCCAGGCAGGCTCTTTGTCAGCTTCTTCGAAGGGGATTACCCAAACTATAACAAATATCTGTTTTTTATATTCCAATTGAAAACAAAAGCACCTCTTATTACGTCAGTGTGATTAGGAGGTGTTTAATCTTGAAAAAGTTCGCTATGATCTTCCTGTTGTTTATACTCGGTTGTCAGTCTGTTGAATCCGAACGATCCCTGGCTGATAAAGCAGAGACCATTCCTTCATCTACGTCAGAAGCAGAGCAGTATCCAGTTGCGGTTGATGTTATTGTTCCGGAGCAAGTGGGGGTTAACGAGTCTTTTACGATGAATGCGGAAATTAAAAATACAGCGGATGAAATGCTTGAAATTACTACTGGAGATCCAGTGTTTTACTATATTATTCGGGACAGCACGGGCAAGGCTATAAATACGGTTGCCAGAACGGATATCGGAATTGTACGGACTATAGATATGAAAGAGGTAATAGTAGAGAAGCATTCTTATCGGTTTAAAAATCCGGGGATATATGAGATCTCGGCAGTCCTTGAATTTACACTTCATTATGGAGACGGGAGCAGTAAAGTATACGAATTGGAAACCGAGCGAAAGAAGATTCAAGCGCTTGAGGATTGAGCTCCGTTAGGACGATTGCACTCCCGCCGAAGGAACAACTGCAATTTGTAACAGCGGCAATCCTGCGCTTATTATTCCAATATCCAACTAATAGCTTTTACATAAAGCTGTTGGTTATCTTTTGTGTGATTCGCAGTTTTGCAGTAAATTGCAGTACAGAAGCAAGTGGTAATACACCGAATGTCTTAACTATTCCCCACCGGAATGTTCCATGTCCCCTGCAGCAACAACAAAAAGGGCCGCCCCCCAGGCAGCCCTTTTTTCTCCCACCGTTAATATAGCAATCCGTTTAAAACAGCGAAGCAGTGAGCACTGCTCCTGCCACAGCGACAAAACTTAAGCCTGCTCTCTTGCCGCTTTCATCGCTGCGGTCTCTTCCTCATTCGGTCCATACACGCCCGGCGCTGCCAGTCCGGCTTGACGCATCAGGATCGTGAGCTGGCCGCGATGGTGGATCTGGTGACGCACCATTTTGTCCAATACGCCGGCATTGGTGGTGTCGATGAAGCCAAACAGCTTAACAGGCTCCCGCAGCTTGTCCTCCTGACCCTCCCATTTCGTGCGGAATTCCGCAATGGACGATTCGTTGGTACGGCGGTAAGCTTGGGCGATGGCCGCCGCGGAGCTTCCCTCGGCTGCCGGGATCTCCTGCTCCAGCCCGATTTGATTAAAGAATACGCTGACGCTCTGGGTGATATGCCATGCGATTTCGCCGAGCGTACGCGGCTGTGCCTCTGACACGGCCTGGCTCAATGAGGCGTCTGTCAGCTTGTCCAGCACCTGCAGAGTAAGATCAGCTTCCTGTTTCCAATCGTTCAGAAATTGTTCGACGGTTGCATACATGATACATCTCTCCCTTTAATTCATGATCAATTCTTAAGCAATGCTTTCAATTCTTATAGCTTTTCCAAAAAATACTACATCTATATTGTACTGTAGTATTGATAACCATGCCAGCGGAGTGTGATGAAGTTAAGGCTCGACCAGAGTGAGCATAAGCGCCACAGCTCGGGGGCTTCAGCACGGGATTAACAAGAGTGTCTGTGACAGGTTCAGCCAAGTCACGGGCCTCTTTCTTTTTCACACGATGTTCCTGCAAGATTGACTCCTTGTCGCCGCGTTATCACTAACATGGGAGATACGGCTGGCTGTTCGCAACGATTCGACAACGATAATATATCATGATATATTATAACATATATCAATTTCTTTTGGAGGAAACACGGGAGGATTGTCATGAATGAAACGACCTCGTCCAAACCGATGTACGAGAAGATATTCGATGATGTGAAGCACCAAATTATGTCCAATAGCTATAGACCCGGGGACCGGATTCCTTCGGAGAAGGAGCTGGCCGAAGCGTACAATGTGAGCCGGATCACGAGCAAAAAGGCGATGGAGCTGCTGGCAGCCGAAGGGATGATTGTGCGGAAGCCGGGGCGCGGCTCGTTTGTCGCCGATCCGGAGACAGGCATGCAGGAGGCGGCAGCGCCCGGGCGGCAGGACGGAAGCCGGGGAGTAAACGGGCATGGCCAGGAGCAGACCGTGAAGCTGATCGGCGTTGTGCTGACCGATTTTGCCGGCAGCTACGGCACCCGGCTGATCTACGGGATGGAGGATGCCGCGCGGGAACGGGATTGCTTTCTGGTGCTGCGGCGGACATTCGGCGTTCAGGAGAACGAGGAGGACACGATCCGCAAGCTGCTGCAGCTTGGGGTGGACGGACTGATCGTGTTTCCCGCGCAAGGGGAGTTCTTTAATGCCGAGATCCTTAAGCTGGTGATCGAGCGATTCCCGCTTGTCCTGATCGACCGTGAGATCAAGGGAGTGGCCGCGGCGTCGATCAGCACCGACAACACGAAGGCGGCAACGGAGGCGGCGGAGCATCTGTTCGATCTCGGGCATACCCATATTGCCCTATTGTCCCCGCCTCCGGTGGATACGTCTGCGGTGGAGGATCGGATTGAGGGCTTCGTCCAGGCCCATGCCGGTCGCGGCGTGGCCGCAGACCGGAGCTTGTGGATTTGCGATCTGACCTCCACGCTGCCCAACTCGTTCAACGACGAGAACATCGAGCGGGATATCGGGAGAATTATGAAGCATCTGCAGGAGCAGCCGGCGATTACGGCTATTTTTGCCATCGAATACTATATCGCGCTCCTGGCGAAAGAAGCGGTAACCCGCCTTGGACTTAGCATCCCGGAAGATATTTCGATTATTTGCTTTGACAGCCCGCAATTCCGCATCGGAGAAGGGTATGCCTTCACGCATATGCGACAAAGCGAGGAGGAGGTGGGCAAGCTGGCCGTAGAAAACGTGCTGGCGATCATGGAGCAGGAAACGGTCGCGAACAAAATCAAGCTTCCTGCACAGCTCATCCACGGGGAATCCACCGGTCCTGCCCGCGATGTGGGGAAGTAGCAAATAAGGGGGACACGCATAGCCGGTTATTCGACCATACCGTGCACGTGGTTAACAGATCCTATAGCAGAAGCCAAAAGGGGGACTTCGAAATGTGAAGTCCCCCTTTTCATTTCCGAAATTTAAATGGAGACTGGAACGTTACCCTAAGAGTTAGTTATGGACAGAGCAAGAAATAGTTCCACCCCACACACCCTTATCATCGTACCTATTAAGCACTGCCACCCGTCCTGCGCATTTTTAACCATCCTTAACCATTCTTAAGTGTGGTTATCGTGTTTACTCGGAGCTTTCTACAGACACACCTCTCCGTCACACATTCGCTCGTTTTACGTTTTCCTTTAACCTATATCATTTACATAACATGATATGGACCTGCCGAAGGGTTCAGAGGGGACTTTCAGGTTGGATTTATCGAAAATAACTCCATCACGTTTGCAGAAGCTAGCAAAAAAAATATATAGGCTGACGTAATGACATACTCATCCTATATATTCCATATCAGGACAACCCCGTTTTTCTTTATTGACATAATGATATGAGGTTAATATACTATATTTACTGAAAGCGCTTTATAATCAACTTGATGAACTTAAATCAAAGGGGAGGTTTATGTATGAGAAAGTGGCTGATCATGATGCTGACGGTTGTTATGTTCGGAGGGCTGCTCGCCGGCTGCGGAGGAAGCGGCGGAAGCAGCAGCGGCGGCGACAACGGGGGCGACGGTAAGAGCGGCGGTAAGGTTCAATTGACCTTTTGGGGCGATTGGGGCGGAGAGGGGCAGAAGCAGTTTGAGACGATGGTGGATGCGTTCAACAAGTCCCAGGACCGAATC
Source organism: Paenibacillus lactis (assembly GCF_017873605.1). Classification (GTDB taxonomy): domain Bacteria; phylum Bacillota; class Bacilli; order Paenibacillales; family Paenibacillaceae; genus Paenibacillus_AQ; species Paenibacillus_AQ lactis. The sequence continues at coordinate 392,284 of NZ_JAGGKI010000005.1, read as the reverse complement.
GAAGTCAAATACATGCTGCAGCAGGATATGGTCACCAAGTTCCTGACGGCTGCAACGAGCGGCGGCGCGCCGGATATTCTGTTCTGGGACCGCTGGAGAACATCGCTGTACGCCCCGAAGAACGTGCTGCGGCCCATTGACGAGTACATGACCAGGGATGGTTTGAACCCGGATGATTTTTACGAGGAATCGTTAAAGGAGCTCACGCATGATGGCAAGCTCTACGGCCTGCCGTTAACGGTTGATGCACGCGCGCTGTTTTATAACAAGAAGATGTTTGCGGACGCGGGATTACAGCCGCCGACAACATGGGACGAATTGGAGCAGGCGGCCAAGACGCTGACGAAATGGAATGGCAGCAAGCTGGAGGTCGCGGGCTTCTCGATGGGCGATCCGGGACTGTTTAACATGTATCTGCAGCAGGCCGGCGGCCAGATGCTGACCGAGGACGGAAAGACGAATTTCAACAACGAGCAGGGCAAGCAAGTATTGGAGTTTTGGCAGCGCTTGCTGAACGAGGACAAAGTTTACAAAATCGGCTTTGAGGAAGGGCTTGGCGAAGGCAACGACGCATTTGTTACCGGCAAAGTGGCGATGCTGTACACCGGACCTTGGATGATGAGCACCTATAACAAATACGGCAAGGACCTGGATTACGGCATCGTGCCGCCGCCGAGCGGGCCGAACGGAGATCAGGGCAGCGTAATGGGCGGCTTCGGCCTGGTGATCCCGCAAGGCTCCAAGCATCCGGAGGAAGCGTGGGAGTTCATCAAATGGTGGACGGCGAATAAGGACAATGCACTGCTGTGGGCCAAGACCAGTCTGAATATGCCGGGCTTCAAGCCGGCGCTTGCGGATCCGTTCTTCACGGAGGACCCGCTGTGGAAGCCGTTTACGGAGACGCTGGAGTTTGCCAAGACACGTCCGACGCATCCGGGCTACTCCGTAATGGAGGAGAACGCCGTGATCCCGAATCTGGAGCTGTTCATGCAAAACAAGCAAAGCCTCGACGATACGCTGAAAAAAGCCCAGGAGCAAGGCGACAAGCTGCTTGCGGACAATGCGTCCGTGGAATAAAACGGGCCGATGAAAGGGGAGGAAACTATGGCATCCGTCAATAAGCTGGGGCGGCATCAAGCCCGAATGGCCTATCTGTTCATCACGCCAACGATGCTGCTGTTTGCCGTATTTATGGTCATTCCCGTCGTAATGGCCCTTTATCTCAGCTTCACCAACTACGACGTGCTGAGCAGTCACGATTGGGTGGGGCTGGATAATTACCGGCGGCTGGCGGGCGATACGCTGTTGTGGCAGACGTTTCTGAACGTCATGTATTACGCGGTGGTGTTTGTGCCGCTGAATCTGATGATTTCCCTGCTGCTGGCGATGCTGCTTAACAAAAGAAAAGCCGGGGTCAAGCTGTTTCGCACATTTTACTACTTGCCAACGCTAACCTCGGCCGTCGCTGCCGCGACCGTATGGATCTGGATGCTGCACCCGGAATATGGCCTGATCAACGGGCTGCTGGGGTACTTTGGCATTACGGGACCAGCCTGGGTATCGCAGACGGAAACGGCCATGCTGTCGATCATCGTCATGACGCTATGGCAATCGGTCGGCTCGAATATGATCATTTATTTGGCCGGCCTGCAGGGTGTGCCCGATTATCTGTACGAGTCGGCCCGTCTGGACGGCGCGTCGCGGTTCGCCTGCTTCCGCTACATCACCTGGCCGCAGCTGCGCCCGACCACGTTTCTCGTCAGCGTCATGGCGATCATCGGTGCACTGCAGCTGTTTGACCAGGCCTTCGTCCTGACGCAAGGCGGTCCGGCCAACGTGACCAAGACGCCGGTCTACCTGATCTATCAGCAGGGCTTCAACCAATTGCAGATGGGCTATGCTTCGGCACAGGCATTTGTGCTGGCGATGGCGATCCTCGTGTTTTCAATCATCAGCATGAGATTGACCAAAGCGGAGGAGCCGATCGTATGAGCCAGCAGCGGAAGGGAGGTCGAAAGCGATGATGGCGGAACATGTTCCCCAATCGAACGGGCATCCCCGGCCCGGTACTGAAAGGCTGGGAGCGCCGGCGAGAAAGAGAGGGCTGAACTTTATTTTTTACCTGATCAGCAGCGTGATTGCCGTAATGATGTTTTTGCCTTTTTACTGGAGCGTGCTTACCTCCTTTAAACCGGACAACGAGATGTTCAGCATGCCGATCAAATGGATAACGACCAATATCACGTTCGAGCATTACTACAATGCGTTTACAACGGTCCCGTTCGGCCTGTATTTCTGGAATTCCTTTGTGCTTGCGACAGCCGGGGTGCTGCTCAACCTGTTCTTCGGCTCGCTGAGCGGCTATGCATTTGCCAAACTGGATTTCAAGATGAACCAGCCGTTCTTCCGGATATTGCTGGTGTCCATGATGGTTCCAGGGATTGTGACGATGATTCCAAGCGTGTACGTGCTGCGGCATATTCCGTTTGTCGGCGGTAACGATTTGTTTGGCAGCGGGGGTCACGGACTGATGAACTCGTTTTGGGGCATTATTTTGCCGGGAGCCTCGGGGACGTTTGCGGTGTTCTTCATGCGCCAGTTCTTCCTGACGCTGCCGAAGGACATGATGGAAATGGCCCGGATTGAAGGCTGCGGCGAATTCAAAATATTTTGGCGAATTTATTTGCCGCTGACGAAGCCGGCGCTGGCTACGCTGGGCATCTTCACCTTTCAGGCAGGATGGAACAGCTTCCTGTGGCCGATGATCGTGCTGAACGACCCGGCCAAGGCGACGATTCAGATGGGATTGCAGGCGTTCTCTTACAATTATCAGACGGATTATGGACCGATGATGGCGGGGGCGCTGGTGGCGATTTTGCCTATCCTGGTTCTGTTCCTGATGCTGCAGCGGTATTTTATCCAGGGCATTGCATTTAGCGGAATCAAGGGTTAGGAGATAGGAGAGATCAAGATGAATGCAGCGATGACAGAGGTATGGCAAGAGCGGGCGGACCGGGTTCAGCGGGCGCTCGATAAGCGGTTCTGGAACGAGTCGATCCGTATGTACAACATTGAGACGCCGTGCGAGGGCGGGAAGTGCAATGATATTTTTCATTATTGGTGGATGGCCCATGCGGTCGATGTGCTGGTCGACGGACTTGAGCGCACCGGGGATCAGCGTTACGCTGAGCGGCTGCGGAATTTCCATGAGGGTATTCTGGCGCGGAACGGCTGCGTCTGGCCCAACGAGCTGTACGACGATATGGAATGGATGGCGCTTGCCTGGCTGCGGGCGTATCAAGCAACCGGCGAGCCGAAGTACAAAGCAGCTGTGAAGACGTTATGGGAGGACATCAAGACCGGCTGGAACGAGCAGATGGGCGGCGGGATCGCCTGGCAAAAATCGCAGCTGGATTATAAAAATACCCCGGCCAACGCCCCCGCGGCCATTCTGGCCATGCGGCTGCATAGGGAGTTTGGCAATCCGGATGATCTGGCATGGGCGCGGCGGATATACGAATGGCAGGAAGCGAATCTCGTCGATCCGGAGACGGGACTCGTCTGGGATGGCATGAACCGGACCGGGGACGGAGCGATCGACAAGGATTGGAGATTCACCTATTGCCAGGGCGTGTTCATCGGGGCTGCGGTGGAGCTGTACCGGGAAAGCGCGCAGCCCGCCTATTTGGAGGCGGCCATGCGGACGTTCCGTGTGGTGCAAAGCGAATTCACCGCACCGGAGACCGGTCTTCTGCCCGATGAAGGCGGCGGGGATGCCGGGCTGTTCAAAGGCATCCTGATCCGTTATTTGGCAGAGCTGGCCCGATCCGCGCCGGAAGCGGGGAACGTTGCGGCGTTCATCGCGGCTCAGGCGGAGGCGGCCTGGCGGTCGCAGGATGATGCGGAGGAGCAGCCGCTCTTTGGCACCGATTGGGGGCGCAGGCCTGAGCCTGACGAGACGGTACAGCTTAGCGCGCAGCTTAGCGGCGCGATGCTGCTGGAAGCGGCAGCGGAGCTGAAGCCCGGATTGCAGGGATAGGAAGAGGAGGGAAAGGGATGGAAGCACAGCGAAGCGGGCGTTTGGCGGCCGGGCAGGCCGCCCTTTGGGCGGAGCGGGCGGCCCGGATGCATCAGGACATGTTCGCCTGCTATATGAACGATGAGACCGGTATTCTCGATCAATGGTATCCCCGTTCGGAGAACCGGCCTGGCGACAACTTCTACTACTGGTGGCAGGCGCATGTCCTCGACGTCCTGGTGGACGCCTATGAGCGCAGCGGCGATCCGGCACTGCCGGAGCGGATTGGGCGGTTCTGCCGCAGTCTGGAAAGCTATAACGGCGGTACGTTCAAGCATAATTATTACGACGATATGGAATGGACGGCGCTGGCGCTGCTGCGGGCCTATGACGCATTGGGCGACCCGTGGTACAAGAAAAAATCACTGGAGCTGTGGGCGGATATCCAAACCGCGTGGAACGGGCATTGCGGCGGGGGAATGGCCTGGAAGAAAGACCAGCTCGATTACAAAAACACCCCGGCCAACGCCCCGGCCGCCATTTTGGCGGCAAGACTCTACCGGCGCTTCGGCGATGAAGCGGATCTGTCCTGGGCTAAGCGCATTTACGATTGGAACAAGGCTCATCTTGTCGATCCGGAGACAGGCTTTGTCTGGGACGGCCTCAACCGGCTGGGCGACGGCCGGATCGACAAGGACTGGAAATTCACCTACTGCCAGGGCGTGTTCATCGGTGCCGGGGTCGAGCTGTACCAGTGTACCGGCAGCGCGCAATATCTGGAGGACGCCCGGCGGACCGCGCAAGCTTGTTTTGACGAGCTTGCCGATCCGGACAGCGGCCTGCTGCCCGATGAAGGGATCGACGATACCGGGCTGTTCAAGGGCATCCTGATCCGCTATTTGCTGGAGCTGCTGCGGCTCGACCCGGAGGTTCCCCGGGTCCGCGGCATCATCGCGGCCAATGCGGAGCGCCTGTGGCGCGAAGGCATGCAGCCTTCGCCGCTGATGTGCGGGCCTGGCTGGGATAAGCCGCCGCGTCTGCCGGTGCAGCTCAGCGTCCAGCTTAGCGGACTGATGCTGCTGGAGGCAGCGGCTGCGCTGGAGGCGGGGAGTGATCAACCGTGAAAGGAGATGGCGGGATGATGAATGTGCTCCAATACGACCTTGAACTCGGCCAAAATCCTTGTGTCGATGATTCCGATTATGCTGATCTATCCGTTTCTGCAGCGGTATCTCATCCATGGCATCGTATTGGGGTCGGTAAAAGAATAATGGAAGTGAGCAGAGGAGAATGAGCATGACCAAACCCCTTAGTCAAACCGAGATTATCGCCCTGGTTGAACAAACGATGGGGCATCGCCCGAAGATTGTAGACATGTTTAAACGCTGTTACGAAAATACGCTGGAAACGACGATCCGCCGTCATGAAGACGGCACCGTATTCATGTTGACCGGCGATATTCCGGCCATGTGGCTGCGCGACTCCGTCAATCAGCTGCGGCCGTATCTGATTCCGGCAGCCGGGGACGAGGGACTGCGGGAGATTATCGAAGGCGTGCTGAAAAGACAGTGCGAGTGCATCCTGCGGGATCCCTATGCCAATGCATTTAATGAATTCGAGAACTTCCACGGCCACCATGACGATCTCACCGACATGTCCGGCTGGATCTGGGAGCGCAAATATGAGGTCGATTCGCTGTGCTATCCGATTCAATTGGCCTATTTATATTGGAAAAACACCGGAGAGACAAAGCATTTCACGGCAGCGTTCAAGCAGGCGGCCGAGCTGATTGTGCGCACGTGGCGGACGGAGCAGCGGCATGAGGAAATGTCTCCCTATACGTTTGAACGGCCGGGTGGCGGCCCTACGAATACGCTGGCAGGGAAAACCGCCTATACCGGCATGACCTGGTCTGGCTTCCGCCCAAGCGATGACGCCTGCGAGTATGGTTATCTGGTGCCGTCTAACATGTTTGCAGTCGTGGTGCTGGGGTATTTGCTGGAGGTAAACGAGCAGTTTTACCGGGACGAGGCGTTTGCGGAGGAGGTCCGTGCGCTGCGGGAGGACATCCGGCAGGGCATCGAGGAGCATGCCTTGATTGAGGATGCGGAGTTCGGTCAGGTCTACGCTTATGAGGTTGACGGACTTGGCGGGGTCAATCTGATGGACGATGCCAATGTGCCCAGCCTGCTGTCCCTGCCTTATCTCGATTATTGCGCCAAAGACGATCCCGTTTATGTGAATACGCGCAAGCTGATCCTCAGCCGCCGCAATCCTTATTATTACGAAGGGACTTATGCGAGAGGCATTGGCAGTCCGCATACGCCGAAGGACTACATCTGGCACATCGCCCTGTCCATTCAGGGCATCACGGCGACCGGGGAAGCGGAGAAGCTGGAGATTCTGGGCATGTTCGAGCGGACGGATGCCGATACGGGGCTCGTCCACGAGGGCTTCCATAAAGATAATCCGCAGCAATTTACGCGGGAGTGGTTCTCCTGGTCCAACGCCATGTTCGTTGAATTTGTGTTAAGCCTGTGCGGTTTGGAAATCAAAATGCGATAGTTTTGAAATAGCAAATCGAAACGGAGGTAATGTCGTGAAAGGGAATCCGGGAAAAAGGTCGTTATTGAGGTTGACTGCATTGCCATTGATCATGGCCCTTCTGCTGACATCAGTTATCGGGGCCGCCCCGGTCCGTGCCGCCTCGTTCGGACCGGCCGACGCGGACGCGGCGATTAAAGCGTTCAACGCCAAGTTTTGGGACCCGCAAGCGAAGTACTTCTGGGCCAATTCGAACCGCGGCGACAATTACCAGAGCTTCTGGGTCGAAGCGGAGCTGTGGGAGATGGTGATGGACGCCTATCTGAACACATCAGACCCGAAGCTGAAGGCCGAGCTTCGAACCCAGATCGACGACATCTTTGACGGCACGGTGGCTAAGCACGGCGAGGACTGGACGAACAATCCGTTTAACGATGACATCATGTGGTGGGCAATGGGCAGCGCGCGGGCTTATCAGATTACCGGCGAAGCCAGATATTTGGAGAAGGCCAAGTATTACTTCGACTTCGTGTACGATACGCAGTGGGACGACGAGTTTGCGGGCGGCGGCATTTGGTGGCTGAACAGCGAGCACAACACGAAGAACGCCTGCATTAATTTCCCGGCTGCCCAGGCGGCTGTATTCCTGTACGAAATTACGGGAGATCGGCATTATCTTGAGGCGGCGACCCGCATTTTCAGCTGGGGAAAAACGATGCTGACGGACGGGAACGGCAAAGTGTTCGACCGGATCGAGCTGGAGCGCGGTCCGGTGCCGGATTCCACGCATTATAATCAAGGGACATTCGTCGGTGCGGCGGTGGGGCTGTACCGGGCAACCGGGGACGAGACGTATCTGGAGGATGCCGTGAAGGGTGCCCGGTTTACGATGGACCGGCTGGTGGACGACAACCGGCTGCTCAATTATGAAGGGCCGAACGGGGATTTGAAAGGCGGCAAAACGATTCTGATCCGCAACCTGGCTTATTTGCAGCAGACGCTGGACGATCTCGATGACCGCGCCTATGACGATTTTGAGCGCGAATTCGACGCCTGGCTGGCCTTTAATACGGCTACGGCCTGGAGTCATCGCGGCGAAGAGGGGATCGTTGACGGGAACTGGGTGGGACAACTGCTCTCCGGCACCTATGAGTCTTGGTCGTCCGCGGGCGCGGTTCAAGCACTTACGGTTGTGGAGCCGCAGGAGGCTGCTCCGCGTTATCCGGTTAGGAACGCCTATTCAAGAATCGAAGCGGAAAAATACAATATCGGTAAAGGGTTCGTGCTGGAGGGGAGCCCGGAAGGCACGCTGCAGCTCGGCGGCATCCGTTCCGGCCATTTCGCTGCCTATAAGAACGTTGACTTCGGAACGGACGGCGCGATCGGGTTTATTGCCCGGGCCGCCAGCGGGACGGGCGGCGGCAATATCGACATCCGGCTGGATGGGCTGGATGGACCGCGGGTCGGCACGGTCCGCGTGGAAGGCACCGGCGGCTGGCATCAATTTATCGATGCAGTCGGCGTGCTTGAGGATGAGCAGGGGAATCCTGTGACCGTAACTGGCACGCATGACGTATATTTGGTGTTTAACCAAGTCAACGACGAATATCTGTTTAACTTGAACTGGTTTCGGTTTACCGAGAACGATCCGAGACAAACCGATGCCTATGCCAAGCTGCGGGCCGGTCAGCTGGATGGCGGCTCGGGCTTAAGCGTTAACGCCGAACACGGCTACCTGGAGGGAATTGCGGACGGCGCTCATGCCATCTATCGGGATATCGACTTCGGCAGCAGCGGTGCATCCGGCGTAACGATGCGCGTATCCAGCGGCCATAAAGGCGGCTCGATCGAGGTGAAGCTGGATAGTCTGGACGGACCGACCGTCGGCGTTGCCCGGATTCCTGCCCTGGGCGGCTGGGACGACTGGGTCGATCTGATGGCGCTCGTAGATGGGGAACAGGCTGTCGGCATTCATGACGTGTATCTTGTTTTTCACGGGACGGACGGCCAGGATTATCCTTGCAATCTCGATTGGTTCAATTTCACGACGGTTAAAGGCACGGGCCGGGATGCCTTCGGCAAGCTCGAAGCCGAGCATTATACGATCGGCAACGGGTTCGGCACAGAGCAGGGCGGAGGGCAGACGTATCTGGCGGGGCTGTTCGGCCCTAACCAGCCTTACGCGATGTACAACTACGTCGACTTTGGCGATACGAGCCCGGAACAGTTCCATGTTCATGCGGCCAGTGATACGGGCGGCGGCACGATTGAAGTGCGAATCGACAGCATGAACGGCCCGCTGATTGCCGCCGCTAAGGTCGACGGCACCGGCGGCTGGCATAACTTTGAAGTGTTCTCGGCGAACATTGCGACACCCGTCACTGGCAAACATATCGTGTTCCTGATTTTCAAAGGCTCGGATTGGCTGTATAACCTGGACAAATTTACGTTCGGCGATCCGGCCTTATTTACGGCCCCGACTACTCTGCCGGCGCCTGTGCCGGACGATGTGCCTCCGGGCGAGGTGGAGAACGTCCGGGCCCTTCGGGAGAACGGGCACATCCGGCTGTACTGGGATGGGCCGTACGATATGGACGGCAAGCTTGTACAGATCCGCCTGTTCAAGAACAAAAAGCAGGTGGGCGATACGCTTGAGGTACGGCGCGGGATTCAGACTGCGCTCCTGCCGGAGGTGAGAAATCCCCGGAACCATACCGTCACCTTCACAGCCGTGGACCATTCCGGAAATGTCTCCAAGGGGCACACCGTCCGGCTGGATGATTTAATAAAGAAATGACATGAACCAGACCGGCGTACCGCTTAAGCGGGCGCCGGTCTATTTTTGCTGGATCGTGTTCGGCCCATGGTCATGAGGCAGGCCCCGGGCCGACTCACAGGGCTGTTAAATAATGGACAATGCCTGCCGCAATTGCTTCGGCCAGCTTCATCTGCCCGTTGCGGCTCGTCAGCAGCTGCCGGTCCTCGGAATTGCTGATGAAGCCGGTCTCCACAATGACGGCGGGAACGTCGGTCGTATTCAGCAAATAGTACGGCTTGCCGACCATGATCTGGTTGCGGTTTCGGTATACTTGATTCAACTGCTGTTGGATTGCATCGGCCAGAGCCTTGCTGCGCCCTTCCGATTGATGCAGCACGATGCCGCCGCGTTTCGAGCTGTTTCGGCCCCAGTTCACATGGATGCTTACTACAAGCTTGGTCGGGATCTCTTCGCTAAGCTGCTTGCGCTGCGAAAGGTCGCGCCGATGCCTGGAGGACGTCCTGTGCCACCGGTTGTCGTCGCTTAAAGCGTAATCGCCGTCGCGATTGAGCACGGCAGGATATCCCTGCTGCCGGAGCAGCATAAACAGCCTGCGCGATATTTCAAGATTGATATCCTTTTCCAAAATATCGCCATGGGAGGTTCCCCCGTCGATGCCGCCGTGCCCCGCATCGATCAGTACGACGTCCTGGGCAAAAGGATGTAGGTGGCGTGTGTGATGCTGGTTGTTTTCCCGGCCTGACGAGACAGGGGATTCTGGGATCTCTATATGCAGGCTGCGGGCGGCGGCCTGTGTGCGATTGTTGTGGCTTGCGGCCTGGCCCACGGCCTGAACATGCTCCGAATGGAAAGCTGCTGCCATATGATCCGGGCATGCCAATGCCAGGAGAAGCATCCATATTCCTGCTGCCTTAACCATGATGGACTCCTTCTTTCTCGTGGATTTCGACTTCTTTAGAATGTGCAATTTGCGGAAAATCATCCCGATTCCTAAAGCTGTGAGTCTAGAAACGATTGAAACGGAGCAAACTGATAACGGGATGCGGATAAACCCTAAGAAGATCCAAAGGAGATGATGAGATGGCCAGCGGAGATGAACTGATCAAATACATTACGGAGCGATTCGTAACCTATATAGATACACCGAAGGAGATCCGCCGCCAGTCCAAGGTGAAGGAATCGTGGACAACGAAATGGTTCGGCATGATTCCGTTCTCCGTATCGCTGTGGAAAGAGGACATGTCATCCAAGCGTAAGCGAAAAACCAAATAGGGTGACGTGACCAGGCCAAAGGATGGTTAATAGCACACGATGAGACGTCGGCACCCTCATGACAAAGAAACAAACACCGGAATGGATGCTTTTTCCGGTGTTTGTTTTTGTCTGATTTACCTAAATCCGCAAGCATGTTTGAAAACATCTTATTTAAAATAATAAATTAGCTCTCCATCTTTATCGTAATACTTATATGAATAATGACTTTTTCCAGTCTTAGGGGGAGACATCCAGGTGACACTGGCCTTATAAGGCGTAAACTCTTGTTCTATTTCCTGTCCATTTACGCTTACCTGCATTTTCGCTATTTTATTTTCTTCATTAGTGACAATCAAAAACAAGAGAGGTTCTGGGGCGAAGACGCTAAATGCTTCATTAACGTTTACTTCTATATGCTGCCACCTATAATTTCCGTCTTTGTTTTTTTGAAATTGAATGTAGCCTGGATTATTGTTCGATAAGAAACCGGCATATCTTCGGTCATTCATGTCTTTAATTTGATTTTCCCGGATAAACATAGAACTTGCCTTGACCCACTAATCGGGGTGCCGGCAGAAACCGGGTAGTGTCCGTATTCCGGAGCGGAATCGCTACATAGATGGCTGCAGCATCAGCAGCGCTGCCGGAGACGGATGACCAGCGCTGCCATCCGGTCAAGCTGAACGGGGCACCGAAAGCGGCATTGCCATCGCCCTTCGATTTAAACACCAGTGAAGGGTGCTTTTGCAGCAGCCTTCTGAGCTCGCTGCTGCTTCGGGCCGTGAGGCTGGATGAGGTCAGCCATTGAAGATTATCATACGGGTCGGGACGATGCTCCGTGATGGACGGAGCGTCCGCCGACCATCCATGTGCAGATCCGGCTGCAACAACTCCTTTGCTGATGCCGGAGCGGTCCAATGTGCCGGAGGCCAGCGAGACGTTCGGGAGCAGCTCGCTATTGAAGCCGCTGATATAAAGCGTATCTTGGTTTGGAAGGGTGACCTCCCATACAGGAGCTCCCGTATATCGTTTACGAATCAAGCTGCCTTGCGGGAGAGATCCCTCGGGATCGGTAAGCCCCTCGGCGGCTAGACGCTGCTCCAGCGGTCCCAAGCTGAAGGGGAGGGTACCGCCGATTCCATATTCACTGAGCACATACCCTCCATCCTCGGAGGCGCTGATAATGAGGTAACCTTGAGGCAAACCTTCATCGGTTACCGTGACCAGCCAGCCGTGCGTCCCGGGTCCGAGCGGGGTGTATTCCAGCTCGGCCTCGCTCCAGGCTGTAAACGGCACATGGGCCGAGAGCTGCTCCACGGTGTCCTCCGTGAAATGGAGCAAGCTCTGCGGAACCGCGGCGGAGACTGCGGACTTCCGAATGGAGCTGTCATCCGCGAGGGAGAGGGATGGATCGGCGGAAGCGGGAGTGATTATCGCCGCTTCACTGCCGGCCGCAGCGACCGCAAGCGGATGGATGAGGGCCGCCGTACATATGGCCGCCAGCAGCAGGGCAGACCTTGCGCGGGATCGATTGGACCGGCTGTCGTTTTCGTTATTGAAAGAGCCTCCATGGAGGACGTTATTTTTATGCCAATGCAACAAATGGATCAACCGCCTTTCCTTCCCGCCATCCTAAGCGATGGGGGATATGGTGGTTCTATCATATCGGACAAGCTGTGCAAACGCTGTTGCAAGGTGTCGCGCCAGGACAGAAGGGAACGGTTCTTTTTTTGCCTTGTTTTGTAGAGGAGCGTCAAGAGGACGCGCTCACGGGCGAACACAGGTGAAAGAGGCCGCAGGTTATGGCGGAGAAGCTGATTTTCGGCTCATACTGCCACTGCATTTCCGACCTCCGGTTCCGGTATTGTTCCTCGATTTGAGCTTTCTTTTCCTCATCCTGCTCTTTCAGCAGGTCCTCGTAATAACTGTCGATCACCGCAAGTTCCTCCGCCAGTCGTTCGCGTGCCTTGGATGCCCATGTATAATCCAGCTTGCTTAAGCTGACGATCAGATGCTCCTCAAGGAGCCCCGCCGCCTCGCGCAGCGAAACGGCCGCAGGACGGACGTGCACGCTTTCGGGCAGGCGGGGCGTCAGCTCGCGGCCATTAAGCACAGCCGGGAAATCTGTCACGATCTTCCGGGTGGACAGCGAGATGCCAACATAATGGAGCTCCTCGCGCTTCAGATCACAGCTGAACTCTACCTTGAAGCAGACGCCGAGCCACTGCTCGTACGGCGTTGACCTTGCCCGTGGGCGCGGCTCCGTGACGGGCTGCTGGAACAGATACACGCATTTGCCTTCCTCTCGGGCCGCGTTCCAGATTTGAGCCAGCCTGCTGCTTCCGTAGCTGACGTTCTCGCGCTGGATGCGGCCGGGACCGAGCACGGGGAGCACGGGAGCGTTGCCGTAAAAGCGGGCCAGCAGCGGGTCCTGCTGCGGCGCGGACAGCTGCGCCTTGCTCTCGGCGAGCTTGGCCTTGGCCATCCGCTCGTCGTAGGCTTCCGGATCGAACACGAACTGGAAGGAGAGAGTCTCGGCCGGCGCCCCGGTACGTTCCACAAAGCTCCAGTAGTAAGGGCGGTTGGTGAGCATTTTGTCGGCTTGGGGCGACAGCTTCACGGTAACATGCTCCGGTGATTTTTCAATGACGGTGCATTCGGTGGCTTCCAAATAGGCCATGAAGTGCTTCTGCACCTCCTGCGGCGTCATGGTCATATCAGGCTTCTTCCTCTCTTAAGGTTTCTCCGCTCGCTTCCTGCTCGATATCCTGCTTGATATGGTGCAGCGAGTCGCCGAGCGTATTGATGCGCCTCCGGATCTCTTCGTCGTTGCCGGACTCCAGCATGATTTTGTACAGGCTCTTCTCGAAGGATTCGTTCTTCTCGTAGCGTTCCAGAATGACATCCAGTCCTCCGATAACCATCTCGAACATATTGATCTTCTCATGCAGCAGATTCAAAATATGCTCCTCGATCGTACCTGCAGTGGACAGGTTGAAGATTTGCACATCGTTGGTCTGGCCGAGACGGTGCACGCGTCCGATCCGCTGCTCCACTCGCATCGGATTCCAGGGCAGGTCGAAATTGATCATATGGTGGCAAAACTGCAGGTTAATTCCTTCGCCCCCGGCTTCAGTTGCGATCATAACCTGAGCTCTCCCCCTGAACAGGTCCATCATCCAGTCCTTTTTCCCCCGGTTCATGCCGCCCCGGTACGGCACCGATATGAGTCCGTGATCCCGGAAATAGTTAAGCAGATATTCCTGGGTGGCCCGGTACTCGGTGAACACGATCACCTTCTCGTTCATCTGGCGGATGAGCTCGATCGTTTTCTCGGCCTTGGTATTGGCTTTAATCGCTTTGATCAGATACACCAATTCCCAGATTTTATCGCGGAGCGGGGAGTCCTCCGGCAGCTTCTTGGACAGATTGACGAGCGTAACAAAGACCGCATCCCGGCTGCTGCACACCTCGCGCTGGAGGGTGACGAGGGACAGCATGCTGCTTAAATTTCCCCCTGCTGCCTGATACTGATCTTTGACGAAGGACGTGACCCCGTCGTATAATGACTGTTCTTCGGGCGATAAAGTCAGCCCGACATTGCGGACGGAACGCTTCGTAAACTTCACTTCGCCTTCGCCCCGCCGGTTTCGGATCATGACCTTGGACAGCTCGTCCTTGAGCTGCTCCTGGTTCTTCGGCTTTCGTTTATCCACAACGAAATTGGCCGCAAACTGCCCCTGGCCGCCAAGCTGGCCTGGCTTCAGGAGCGTGATCAGGTTGAACAGCTCGCTGAGGTCATTTTGTACAGGCGTAGCGGTGAGGAGCAGGCAGTATTTTTTGCGCAGCTTCTGAATGAATTGGTAGTTGGATGTTTTCTTGTTTTTGAGCTTGTGGGCCTCATCGATGATGAGCATATCGTATTCCTGATTCAGGAGATATTCGCTATGCGGATCCCGTTTGGCGGTGTCCATGGAGGCGACGACGATGTCATTCGCCCAGGAATAGGCTTTTTTCTGCGCAATGGCCGGAATGCCGAACTTGGAGTTCAGCTCCCGGACCCACTGGAGCACCAAGGAAGCAGGTACGAGAATCAGCACTCTGGATACGAGCCCGCGGAGAATATATTCTTTTAAAATAAGACCGGCTTCAATCGTCTTCCCGAGTCCAACCTCATCGGCCAGAATCGCCCGGCCCGACATCTCGAACAGCACCCGCTTGGCGGTGTCGGTCTGATGCGGAAGCGGGGACAAATCACCCAGGTGCTTGAGGCACTGAAGCTCTTCGAAGCTCGTCACCAGGCGGGATTGCTCGCCCTCAACGGCTAGCTGAGACAGCCTGAAGTCCCCCCACGGACCGCCTTTCTCAAGGCGCCCTTCGAGATCGTCCAGCCAGGAACGGTCCATCTGAAGCGGTACGGGCAGGCGCGGATCCGTCGTCATGTCTGGACCGGCAGTGGATGGCTGATGATTCATGGTGATCCCCTCCTGTTATGAAAGTTTCCGGACAGCGGTGTATGAGTAGTATGGACGAAAAAAGAAGTCTTCATAACTTGCACCTCCCTTTATGGGGTGCGAAAGGGCGGAGAGAGCGCACGGCTGCTGGAATTGGCAATTTTCAACGTGTTTTTCATAGGAGACAAGTGAAAAAGAGAGCGGGACGAAGAAAGCGGAAGCAGGAGCGGACAAGCATGGGGTTTCGCCCTTAATTTTCACATTATCGGCATAGTTTTACTATATATAGTGTAGTATAATGAATTCATTGCACTATATATGGTGTGTTTCGGCGTTTTGTATGTTTGATCCGCTACATATGAGGTTATGTTGATGGTGAGCCCGCTAGCAGTATTCGTGAAAAAGCGGCAGCTGCACGGGGATCCTTACTACTGCGGCATAACTGCGGAAATTTTGGCAGTCTTATCGGAATTTGCCCGGATCGGTACATGATCACGGCATCTGATATCGACGCAGGATAACCGCTCAGGGCGGTTCGTTTTTAAACGCGGTCTGTCTTCTTAGAGAACGTCGATCAACGTTTTATTTATAATCGTTATATTTTAATTAGGAGGAGTTGCTCTTGAGTACGATGCAAAGTCAGAGGCTGGAAGGTTTGAGCGAGAAGATCTTTTTGGACCGGTATGCGTGGAAGGATGCGGACACCAATAATGCGAAGGTCGGCGATGTGGTGCTCGTTCTGACGAAGGACGACCCGAAGTTCCCGACGAAGGAAGTCGGCGAAATCGTGGCTCGTGAAGGACGGAAGGTAACGGTTCGTACGCGCAAAGGCGAGCTGGTGGAGTCGGAGGTGGAGAAGCTGACGCTGACCATCGAGAAGACGCCGGAGGAAATGTGGGATCGGCTTGCGGCCGCGATGTCATCGGTTGAGGCAACACCGGAGCTGCAGGAGGAATGGCGGGAGAAGTTCCGTTACATTCTGGATGACTGGAAGCTCGTTCCGGGCGGCCGGATTGCAGCAGGCGCGGGAGCCAGCGATGAGCTGACGCTCTTCAACTGCTATGTCATCCCTTCTCCAAAGGACAGCCGTGGGGGCATTATGGAGACGTTGACCGAGATGACCGAAATTATGGCCCGCGGAGGCGGCGTAGGTATTAACCTGTCATCGCTGCGTCCTCGCCGCGCGATCGTTAAGGGCGTGAACGGTTCCTCCAGTGGCGCCGTATCCTGGGGCGGCCTGTTCAGCTACACGACAGGACTTATCGAGCAGGGCGGAAGCCGCCGCGGCGCGCTGATGCTCATGATCAACGACTGGCACCCGGATGTGCTGGATTTCATTACGGTGAAGCAGACGATGGGCCAGGTGACCAACGCGAACCTGTCGGTATGCGTCAGCAACGGCTTCATGATGGCCGTGAAGGAGGATCTGGAGTGGGAGCTGGTATTCCCGGACACGACCGATCCGGATTACGACGAGGTGTGGGACGGCGATCTGGACAAATGGAAAAAGGCCGGACGAAAGGTCATTCCATACCGTACGGTAAGAGCGCGCGAAGTGTGGCATACGATTATCGAATCGGCCTGGAAATCGGCCGAGCCGGGCGTTGTCTTCATGGAATACTACAACCAAATGTCGAACAGCTGGTACTTCAACCCGATCATCTGCACGAATCCTTGCGGCGAGCAGGGGCTTCCGGGCTGGGGCGTGTGCAACCTGTCTGCGATGAACCTGTCGAAGTTCTACGACGAGGAGAAGCACGACGTTGCTTGGGACGAATTGGCGGTAACGACGCGTTACTCCGTTCGCTTCCTGGATAACGTCATCGACCGGACGCCTTACCATTTTGAGGAGAACGAGGCGAATCAGAAAAAAGAACGCCGCGTCGGCCTTGGAACGATGGGTCTCGCCGAGCTGATGATCAAGCTGAAAATTCGCTACGGCAGCCCGGAATCGTTGGAATTCCTCGATAAGCTGTACGGTTTCATCGCCCGCGAAGCGTATCTGGCATCCGCCGACATCGCGGCGGAGAAAGGCTCGTTCGAAGCGTTCGATGCTGAGCTGTACCTGCAGAGCGGATTCATGAAAAATATGGCGGAGGTTTATCCGGAAGTGGCTGAGGCTGTACGTGCCAAAGGCGCACGGAACGTTACGGTCATTACGCAAGCCCCTACAGGCAGTACCGGCACTATGGTCGGCACCTCGACGGGGATCGAGCCGTACTTCGCCTTCAAATATTTCCGTCAAAGCCGTCTCGGCTTCGACGAGCAGTTCGTGCCGATCGCTCAGGAGTGGCTGGACAGCCATCCGGGTGAGGAGCTTCCGGATTACTTCGTGACGGCGATGGATCTGTCCGCCGAGGATCATATCCGGGCGCAGGCTGCCATCCAGCGCTGGGTGGACAGCTCGATTTCGAAGACGGCCAACTGCCCTGCCGACTTCACGGTTGAGGATACGAAGCGCCTCTATGAGCTGGCCTTTGACCTTGGCTGCAAAGGGGTAACGATCTACCGCGACGGCAGCCGCGACATCCAAGTGCTGCAGACCGAGAAGAAAGAAGACAAGGCAGCGGAAGCTGTAACGGCGTCTTCCCAGGAAACGGCGCTAGAGCAAAGCGCGGCAGGTCAAGCAACAGAGGATGCCGCCGGCGTACAGCCATCAGCAGCTGCCCCTGCGGCACCGGTTGGAAGCAAGAGCGGACTCGATAAGCAGTACAAGAAGCGTCCACAGGTGCTGCGCGGCGCAACATATAAAATGAACACGCCATTTGGCATGGCGTACATTACGATCAACGACCTGGACGGCATCCCGAGCGAAATCTTCCTGAACGTCGGCAAAGCCGGTTCGGACGTGTTCGCGATGGCCGAGGCGCTTGGACGCGTCTGCTCCCTGTTCCTACGGTATGGTGACCATGGCAACAAGGTGGAGCTGCTGATCAAGCATCTGAAGGGCATCGGCGGCACCGGGGCGATCGGCTTCGGCGCGAACCGCGTGGAGTCCATCGCGGACGCCGTAGCGAAGGCGCTCGAGACGCATGTGGCAAGCGGAGCACCGGATCATGACCATGATCCTGCGCCGGTTGCGGCCACCATGGCTCCGGCCGAGCCTGCGGTTGCCAGCCACGGCGCACCAGCAGCCGACCATGGCCACGGCGGCCACGGCGCTCACGCCGGCGGCTCGATGTCGCTGGACCTGTGCCCGTCCTGCGGCGGCGCGTCCCTGATCAACATCGAGGGATGTAAGACTTGCGGGAACTGCGGGTATAGCAAGTGCTCGTAAGGGTGTAAGGAAGCTGTAAAATTAATATTCATACACATACAGAGAAAAAGACCAGACAACAGCTGCTGTTGCTCTGGTCTTTTTTTTGATTATGGCTTTAGCCAGTTGAGCTCGCGAAGCGTGCGAAACAAAAAACCACCCGCTATGCGGGTGGAGGGATCGAGGGTTTGACCAACAAGACCATTCCGATAAAATTGAGATGTTCAGGCTCAATAATGAAAGGAATGGTCTTAGATGGCAAACAAGAGCTATAGTTTAGCTCACACGAAGTGGATGTGCAAGTACCACATTGTGTTCACCCCGAAGTATAGACGGAAAGAGATTTATAATCAAGTGAGGAAAGACTTAATCGAAATTTTCAAACGATTATGCAAATACAAGGGAGTGGAGATAATCGAAGGCCACATGATGCCCGATCATGTACATATGTTGGTAGCAATTCCCCCAAAAATCTCAGTATCATCATTTATGGGATACCTGAAGGGGAAAAGCTCACTCATGATATTCGAGAAGCATGCTAGCTTGAAGTATAAATATGGTAATCGAAAATTTTGGGCGGAGGGATACTACGTCAGCACAGTGGGCTTGAATGAAGCCACCGTGGCCAAATATATCCGTGAGCAAGAAGCACACGACCAGGCAATTGATAAACTGAGTGTGAAAGAGTATGAAGACCCATTCAGCAAAAACAGTAGCAAGAAGAAGTAAACCAGTTTAACTGGTAAGTGAAAGTGACAAATTACACTGAGCCTGAACAATTTTATTGTCAGGCTAGCGTCTTTAGGCGCAGTTTGGCAACAAGGGGTTATACCCCAAGAGCAAACCACCCGTTTGACGGGTGGTTCTGATTAAAACCCTGGAGTGAAGAGTCGATTATAGGATGCAACTAAGAAGGTGCATTAACAGTAAAAGTTGATCCATGGGATATTTTAATGCGCAAGTCTTTATTTTGAATCGCTTTGCACCGTAGATAACGAAACGAGGACCGGACCGGCGAAATCCCAGCTTCCTCACCCTTGGGATTGTGGAGGCGGAACAGGAAAGCGTCTCCTGTGTCTGACCGCCACACTATAATCGCTGATTCCTCCACCGCTCGAGGCTTGGAGATAGAGCTCAGCGGAACCCAAAGGATGCTCGACAAGCTCTCCGCTAAAATCGGATACTTCGCCGAAACGTTCCAGCTCCTTTGTGCCCGAAGCTTCAAGCTGCTTCAGATCATACTGGGCAGGCAGCGGTTCTCGAACACGTATAAGGAAAAGCGCCTTTACACTTTCATGAAAATCATACCCTAATGATTCAGTACAATCACGCCTTTCTGTCTAAGCTCGTACTTATTGCCTTGCATAATTAGACGACGTAAGATATAAAAAGGTTTACATTTTCTTGAAATTTTTTAGCCGAAATCAGGATTCGCCTGAGTTTCGAGAAGCGGGAGAATTGAGGAAATGTTACAGATTATGCCATAATGATATTACCAATAGCAGCTTATCAAGCTGATGGTGACTTGGAATAAAACGCTTGCGCCATTCGTAATGTATATATTAAACATATTCAATGAAATGTGGTGATTCGATTGAGCTCTACGGAAAGAATGCCTTTGTATCAGAGGGTTCAAGAGTATATACGCGACTTGATATCGTCGAATGTATTGAAGGTTGGAGACCGTATTCCTACGGAAAAAGACCTCATGGAGCGTTTCGGAGTCAGCAAGATTACGGTCGTTAATGCCCTGGCCGGCCTGGTTAACGAAAAAATCATAACCAGGGTGCCCGGGAAGGGGACTTTTGTAAGTGAGCCTGAACCTGAAATGTCGGCGACTTCTCCAATAAACTCCGTGAAGCCTGTCGATAAAGCTAGCGGAGAAATGGGGACGCGGCTAATAGGCCTGATTCTGCCCAGCATCTATGATTATTTTACGATTCGGCTTATACAAGGCATTCAGCAAGCACTCAACGAGAACGATTACCGCTGCGTGATCTATTTGTCGGAGGGCGATATTGATAAGGAAAAAGAAGCGATCAAGACATGCAGTAGCATCGGAGTGGAAGGCTTATTGATCTTCCCGGTTGATGAGGAATTATTCAACGAGGAAATCCTAAGCATGAAATTTGCGGGGTTTCCGTTTGTTCTCATTGACCGTTATCTTCCCGGGGTGGAAACGCACTATATAGCATCAGACGGCAGGCTCGGCGCTAACATGGCGGTCAATTACCTGTGGGAGCTGGGGCACCGTGAAATCGCCATCTGCTCCGATTCGCCCATACAAACCGTTACCGTCCAAGAGCGGATCGATGGATATATGAATGCCTTCAAGGAAAAGGGAGCACTCATTAACCCAGCCCACATCGTAACCGGCTTTGAACTTGGAAGTCTGGAGCAAGCAGAAACCCATCCGCTGTACCGCTATATCAAAAACCGGATGGCAACGGCCTATATTACGCTAAATGGAAGTCTTGCCGTAAAAATCTACCAGATTGCGCGTCAGGTTGGATTGAAGGTGCCGGAGGACATTTCCATCATCAGCTTTGACGATCCGACTTCCATCATCGAAGGCTACAGCACGTTTACGCATGTTAAACAGTTTGAACGGGACATGGGCTACCGTGCGGCCTATACCCTGCTTGAGGTCATTAACGGCGATGACGGACATCAAGGAAAATATTTCAAAACCCTCGTGGAGCCGGAATTGGTGATTGGCGAGACGACGGGAACAAACGTCTTCTCCGCTTTGTGATATCAACCCCCGTCTCCTCTATATAAAAGGAACCTAATTACGAGTCCGACGCGCTTTCGATCGAATCTGACCATGGAAGCGACGGCTCCCCGGACTCTTCTACTAGGTCATCTGCAACTCCATCCCATGAAATCCTCCCATAAGAAGTCCTAGCTCCATAAAGAAATTCAGCAGAAGCCCTCCCAACCATGTCCAGTCTGTTTGACTTCGTACCACATTTTTGATCACACAATTTCATGTGGATATATTGAATATAATGTGCCTTCGCTTAAGGAATGCCTGAAAGGTGGAGAAGGAGACCCCCCCCCATTTCTCAATAACCTAAAGAACAGGAGGTCACTCTAGGCCACCAGCAGCTTCTTTTTGATGTAACCCCCGATTATTAATCAACGAAACCACCCGTACTTTTATCGGCCAAAAAATACTTTTACCGGAATGAAGAAATTATGGAATGATTTCAACAGTATATTGAATATATTTAAACTAACGTTTAATGAAACCGCTTGCAGTAAGGAGGGGGCAGTCGATATATATAATCGAAAATCGAAGCCAATGACATTGGCTCTATTCCCAATCGATCGGGAATGGATTCGTAACCATCCGATCCGACGAAGGTAGAGGAGGTGTTCGGAGAGTGGTACCCAAAGGTGCTGTTATCCCTGGATTTGAGCAATTAAAAAAGAATAAGAAGCTCTCTAAAATCTGGCAATTCAGGCACATCTATTTGTTTTTGCTTCCTGCGATTATCTGGTTTCTGGTGTTTGCCTATTATCCGATGTACGGCATCTTAATCGCATTCAAAGACTTCAAATTCAATCTGGGGATCTTGGGGAGTCCGTGGGCAGGCTTTAAATATTTCGAACAGTTTTTGAACGATTCCAGCTTTTACGATGTGCTCCGAAATACGTTATCCATTAGCGCCCTGAAACTTATTTTCGGATTTCCGGCACCATTGATCCTGGCCTTAATGCTCAATGCCGTCATGCACAAAAGAATCAAAAGAGTGTTTCAGACGATTTCCTATCTGCCGCACTTCGTGTCGTGGGTCGTTGTCGTGACCTTGCTTCAAAAAATCCTGTCTCCGAACGTAGGGCTTATCAATGACATTCGATTCCAAATGGGTTTGGATCCGATCTTTTTTATGGGAAAGCCGGAATTATTCTATCCCTTGGTTATCATCTCCGACATCTGGAAGGGTGTAGGCTGGGGTTCGATCATTTATTTAGCCGCGTTAACGAATATCGATCCGCATTTGTATGAGGCAGCCGAAATCGACGGGGCAGGAAGGTGGAGCAAGCTATTTAAGATCACGCTGCCATGCCTTACTCCAACGATCGGCATACTGCTGATCTTCTCCCTCAGCGGAATCCTGAACGCCGGCTTTGACCAAATCTGGCTGATGCAGTCCCCGGCAACGCTAAGCGTCTCGGAGATCTTGGACACCTATGTCTTAAAAACCGGCCTCCAGCAGGGGCAACTCGCCTATTCCACGGCGATAGGATTATTCAAGTCCGCGATTTCGCTGCTGCTCATTGTGGCTGTCAACAATATATCCAGACGTGTGAGTAACGTATCGCTATGGTAATAGGCTGGTACTCAAGATAAGGAGGTGTGTGTATGGGTGCGAGGAGGCTGACGCCGGCAGATAAAATGTACATGACGCTCAACTATACGGTGCTGTTTTTATTCTGCGCTACGGCGCTATATCCATTTATCTATTTCCTGGCCCTATCTTTCAATGACGGCTACGATGCGATGAAGGGCGGAATCTATTTTTTTCCTAGAGTGTTTACATTAGAGAACTATGCGAAAGCGTTCAGCAACTCATTGATCTTGAATTCGTTCTTCATTTCCATTACCCGAACCGTTGTCGTAACGGTAGTCTCCGTATTTCTGACGGCCTTATTAGCCTACGCGCTTTCGCGGAAAGGGCTGCCCGGAAGAAAATATATCGTATTCTTCTTTTTCTTCACCACGTTGTTCAGCGGAGGTCTTATCCCGACGTTTATCCTGTTCCGGCAAATCCACATCCTGGATACGTTTTGGGTATTGGTGCTGCCATCGTTATACAATTTCTTCAATGCGATTATTATGAAAACCTTCTTTGACGGGATCCCGGAGGGGCTCTCGGAATCGGCCCGAATCGACGGAGCAAGCGAGTTGTCCGTATTTGCAAGAATCATCCTGCCTCTCTCGATGCCGGTGCTTGCTACCATTGCCTTGTTTGTCGGGGTGGGCGTGTGGAATGACTGGTTTACCGGTCAGTTCTTCATACAGAATGAGAACCTGCAGCCTGCCGCCACGTTCCTGAACAAGATGATCAGCGAAGCGTCCTTCCAGTCGATGACGTCGTCGTCGGGAAATAGCGGATCTGCGATTCAGAACATGACCGAAACCCAGATGGAGCTGCGAGGCGTAACGCCGGAAGCCTTGAGGATGACGTTCGTCATCATTATTACGACCCCGATCATTTGTGTGTATCCATTTCTTCAGAAATATTTTGTCAAAGGCGTGTTGGTCGGTTCTCTTAAGGAGTAGCTGGTATAAAAGGCTAAGCCTCTTATATAAAACTTCCAATGGAAGGGGATTGTAGGATGAGAAAGAACAAGCGCAGGAGTGTTCTTGGCATGGCACTAATCGCTTTGCTGCTTTTCATGACAATGACGGCATGCACAGGATCGGGCGGTAAAGAGGAAGCAGGCACGAATGAACCGGGTCCAAAAGAGTCAGGGACTGAAGAAATAAAGCCGGTCACCTTGACTTTCCTCAGTGCCTGGAATGGCGGCGGAGCCGGTTTCCCGCAGGACCAGGAGAATAATCCCGTTGCCGGGCAGATCAGGGAGAAAACCGGGGTCACATTAAAACTTGAATCCATTACAACGAGCGAAGTCGAGAAACTGAACACCATCTTTGCTTCCGGTACGGTTCCGGATATCGTAAACGCACCTTTCTGGTCTACGACAGGAGGAGAAGGACAAGTCATCAAGAAGGCGGCCACGGAAGGACAGCTTCTGGATTTAACCCCTTATCTCGATAAATACCCGAATGTAAAAAGACTTGTGACGACCGGGATTGCGAAGGATTTTGCCGAGTTCGATCTCAACAGCCCCGAATTTGAGGGCAAGACATATCTCATTCCTACGGAGACCCCGGACGGAACCCCGGAGAGCATTCATAATTGGAACTACGGCCTGTTTGCCAGGGGAGATATCCTGAAAGCCTTAAATGTGAAAGCGGAGGATATTGATACGCAGGAAGAGCTATATGAGCTATTGGTCAAGATCCGGGATGGCGGTTTCAAGGATATTGGCGGAAAGCCGGTTATCCCGGCCGGAACCATGTGGAATGGATGGGATTACGGCCAATTCCTTGCCGGGTGGACGGATTACACGATTTCGGACTACCGTGAAGTCGACGGAAAACT
This sequence comes from Paenibacillus lactis, assembly GCF_017873605.1. Classification (GTDB taxonomy): domain Bacteria; phylum Bacillota; class Bacilli; order Paenibacillales; family Paenibacillaceae; genus Paenibacillus_AQ; species Paenibacillus_AQ lactis. Next base: position 367,800 of record NZ_JAGGKI010000005.1, on the reverse strand, counting down.
GATCCACTGGACGCAATCCAAGGATCATGAAGCCAGACTGTTATACATGAGAAAATTAATAACGGAAGGTTTGTTCGATCTTGAAGCCTTTAACAATACGAGCACAACGGCGAATGAAAAGCTGACGACCGGCAAGCTTGCCGTATTCGGAGCCCAGCCGATGCTGGCGGATTTACAAAAAACGCTGTATAAGACGAATCCGGAAATGCAATATGAGCTGCTCGGACCGATGAAGAACAAGAGCGGAAACATTCGAACGCAAGTGGAAAAGCCGGGCCGTTCCGGGTTCCCTGTCCTGTTCTTAAGCGCGGACATTAAAGATCCTGATGCGGCATTGCGGTACATTGATTATGTCAACAGCGAAGAGGGCCGATTGCTTGCGTATTTCGGGATCGAAGGAACGCACTACACGATGGAAAACGGGATCCCTCAATGGATTCCGGATGTGAAAAAGCAATTCGATGACAACCCGGATCTGAAAAGAGACGCAGGGCTCAATTATCTTCCGGGAAGATTTATCGGGGCCTTCTCCTCGGAAGTCACTTGGCCTACGCCTGAGGATCAAAAAACCGAGTGGCAAAAGCTGGAGGAGAGCTTCTCAGCAAGAATGCCGATCAAAATCATAGATAAAGTAAGCGTGAGCTACCTTGCAAGAGAGTGGCCTAAATATCAGGAATATATCGATAAAACCAGCAGTTTGAATTTTGATGAGGAATTTAAGAAGGCCTTTTTTGCGGCGTCCGATGAAGAGGCTCTAAATATGCTTCATAGTGTTCAGGAAAAATTCAGAGCGGCCGGCGTGGAGGAAATGGCGGAGTTCGTGGCTCAAAAAGCTGCGGAACGGGATGATGTAGGGTTCTAATGAAGGAAGATTGCGGGATGGTGTGGATGGTGCCGCTCCATCCCCAATCACTTTCTTAACCTTGTTTATATCGCCGCCTCCCTTTGAGTGTGTAAAATTCGGTGAAAAAATATAAACGGTTACGGAGGGAAGAAGCATGTTGAACGTTGCGATGCTAAGTAAGTGGCATGTGCATGCAGAGGATTATGCAAGAAAGCTGCAATCTCACGGTAACGTGAAGCTCGCGGCCGTCTGGGACGAACAGCCTGAACGCGGAAGGGAATGGGCTGCCCGATTGGGAGCGGATTTTGAAGCGGATTTGGATAAGCTGCTACGGCGGGAAGACATCGACGGCGTTGTGGTGGATGCCCCTACAAGCATGCACGCCGACGTCATGGTCGCTGCCGCGGAGGCCGGCAAGCATATTTTTACCGAGAAAGCGATGGCTCTTACTGTTGAAGAATGCAATCGGATTTCTGCGGCGGTACGCAAAGCAGGCGTCAAGTTCTGCATTTCTTTTCCCGCCCGTACAAGGCCGCACCAATTGTTTGCGAAGCAGCTGATCGATGACCATGTATTAGGGGACGTGACGCTTTTGCGCATTCGAAACGGCCACGACGGTGCTCTGAATAATTGGCTCCCCGACTACTGGTATGATGAGAAGCAAACCGGGGGCGGAGCCATGATGGATTTGGGATGTCATCCGATGTACTTAGCCAGTTGGATGTTGGGTCAGCCCAAAAGAATCACATCCATGTTCCATTACTTCACCCATCGGGCAGTAGAGGATAACGCGCAGTGCTCCATTGAGTTCGTCAACAACGCGGTCGCATTGGTCGAAACGAGCCTTGTGACGTACAGAACCCCTTCGGCCCTTGAGATTTACGGTACGGAGGGCACCTTGATGATCTCGGATGATTCCGTTCGAGTCATCTCGAAGAAGCTCGAGCTACCTTTTTCGGGATGGATCTCACCGACTCAGCTCCCTAAAGAGCAGCCGCTTCCGATCATCCAGTGGGCAGATGCGTTGCTTGATGACAAGCCGATGCCTTTCGGACTGGAGGACGGGACGAAATTGACGGAGCTGCTGGAAGGGGCCTACATCGCACATAAGGAAAACCGAACGGTGGAGTTCAAATAACGCGGGGGAGGGGATTCCATGAGAACCGTAAAAGTCGGGATTATCGGCTGCGGGATGATTGCGGGCGGGAAGCATATGCCATGTTTGTCCAAGTTGGATAACGTACAGATGGTGGCCTTCTGCGACTTGAAGCCGGAACGAGCCGAGGAAGCCGCCCAAAAATACGGCACGCCAGACGCAAAGGTGTTTACGGATTACAAGGATCTGCTGGCGATGGAAGAGATCGAGGTTGTTCATGTGCTAACACCGAACAGCTCACACGCGGCAATTTCCATTGATGCGCTCGAAAGCGGCAAACATGTCATGTGCGAAAAACCGATGGCCGTCACAGGCGCCGAGGCCAAAGCGATGTACGAAGCCCACTTGCGAACAGGCAAGAAGCTCACCGTCGGATACCAGAACCGTTCCAACGCCAAGAGCCAGCTGCTAAAGAAGATGATCGCCGACGGGGAGCTTGGGGATATCTATTTTGCCAAAGCGGTCGCTACCCGAAGACGAGGCGTGCCTACCTGGGGCGTGTTTCTGGATAAAGAGAAGCAGGGGGGCGGTCCGATGATCGATATTGGAACCCACTCCCTGGATCTGATCCTGTGGCTGATGGATAACTATGAGCCGGAGAGCGTCGTCGGTAGTACCTTCCATAAGCTGAAGTTTACCGAAAATGCCGCGAACGAATGGGGATCCTGGGATCCGAGCGAATTCGAGGTCGAAGATTCGGCGTTCGGGTATGTGAAATTTAAAAATGGTGCGACGGTCATCATTGAAACCAGTTGGGCCCTCAACATTGCGGAAAGCGGCGGCAACCTGCTGTGCGGAACGAAGGGCGGGGCGGATTTTGCCAAAAATGAACTGCGGATCAACGGCGAGCGGGACGGAAGCTTGTTCCTCAATAAAATCGAGGTGAATCCGAATGCAAGAGAGCTGTTCAGGGGAGAAGAATTAACGGATTTCGAATATGAAGCCAAACAATGGATTCACAGTATCGTGAACGATACCGAGCCCCTGGTTAAACCGAGGGAAGCGATGATTGTTTCGCAAATATTAGAAGCGGTATATATATCGGCGGAAACAGGAAAAACCGTTTATTTTGATTAGGGAAGGGTCGTGAAACGCTGACCTGTCATAGCGGGTCGCCAAGCGCCGATTATTTTTCGTTTTATTAAGAATGTATTCGATCAAATACCGATCTTTATACGTATCCTTGTCTTCGTGGATGCCTCTGCATTTCGTCGAACGCATTCAAGACTGTCGATAGACAAGGAAATCGTCCATTGGAACCCGCGCCTTGCGCGGGTTATTTTAATGACTAAAGAACGTCTTATCGGCGTTAATATCCATGGATGATCCGGGCCTTTCCCGCACATCATCGTGCATCCTTACAAGCGTGTAAGGGATATGTCACCTAAATCAATGGTACCAACCTGGCGGCTCCTCTAAAATACTCCCTGGATAGGATTATTATTAAGGGGGAGTTGGCGTGAGGTTTTTTGAAATACTGCTATTCTTTTCGAGTGCGTGTTTGTTGGCATTCCAGTTCGTAGTCAATCCACGTATCCGAAGATCAGCTTTGCTCCTGACAAGCGGAGCAGGCTCCATTTTTATAGTGATCCATTTGCTTGTCGAAGGATACAGGGTTCAGCTATTGTTTTTATACGGATTTACGCTCCTGATGCTTATTCTTTCACTGATCGACGCTTTCAAAGCACCGGCAGTCGTTCAGACTGCTTCGAGAATCCGCGGGATGCTGGGCCGCCTTTTTATTGGGATGGGGTTAATCGCGACAGCGTGCTTTCAGTATGTGTTTCCCGTATTCAGCTTTCCGGAGCCAACCGGCGAGTTTAAGGTAGGCACGCAAGCTTTTCATTTCATCGATTCAAGCCGGGAGGAGACATTCGGTACAACCGCGACAGGGAAGAGGGAATTGATGGTTCAGGTATGGTATCCGGCTCAAGCCGGCACCGGGCAGTACGCTCCTTTTATCCCTGATACCCGGATTCTAAGTTACATGGCGGCGAACTACGGCCTTCCCGGGTTTACTTTTCAACACTTGAAGTACGTATCCAGTCATGCTTATTCCGAGGCCGAAGTCTCTTCAGCACAGACTACATACCCGCTGATCCTTGCGAATCCCGGCTTTGGCTCCTCCAGGTTCCTCCATACGTCGCAAGCCGAAAATCTCGCGAGTCACGGATATATCGTCGCCGTGATCGACCATACCTTCAATACATTTGCAACAGAGTTTCCGGACGGTCGAATTACGACCAGCACAACCAACGACTTATTTTCGCCCGACCACGATTACCGAACCGAAAGCGGAAATCGCGACAAATTGGGAAAAGTTTTAACAGATGATGTGGCCTTTGTGCTGGACCAGTTCGAGCTTATCCAATCGGGGCAGATTCCAAGTCGTTTTAAAGGGAAAATGGATCTCAAGCATGTCGGGGTGTTTGGTCATTCCATCGGCGGAGCGACGGCCTATGACGCTGCTTTCGATCCGCGAATCACGGCTGGAATAGACTTGGACGGAGGCCTTTACCGACTGCGTGACAGAGAGGGGCTGAAAAAGCCGTTTTTATTCATCCACTCGGAAACCGAATATGAACGATTAAAAATGGTGAGGGATGACCGGGTTTACACGGATGCAGAGCTTGACCGTATGGGCTCAACAAGAGAGTGGATGGATCAAGTAACGGAAGATAAAAAGCTGGAGCTTAAACGGATGCGCGAAACGGTCGGCGAAGGGGGACAAGTCCTCTATATTGAAAATACGGAGCATTTGAATTTTACCGATGTCCAGTTCATTTCTCCTATTTTCAAATTGCTGGGCATTACGGGAAAAACTGCACCTGAAAGAGCGAGCACCGTTATTAATGCCTATATGCTGGATTTCTTTGACATGTATCTGAAAAATCAAGGCGGAAACTTAATGAAAGGACCGGATAGCCGCTTTCCCGAGATGAAGTTCGCAACCTCGCTATTATAAATGATGGAACAAGCAGCCGATTTCGGCATGCTCCCTTATTAAGTAAACAAAGACTATCGTCACATTTAAGCAGCCAGTCGCCGGTATCTAACCGGTGGCTGGCTTTTTCGTTTAGCTTGAATGCGAATCGAATACTGGATGGGACTGCGTCCCTTTTTTGCTCCGGACTTTCTAGTTAGTGGTCTTATTCGAACACATGCAGACTTTCCCACATGCATCTTGCGTAATCTGCAAAACGCCCCAAAAGGGAGCGTTATTTTTTTAGTGCTTTTTAATTAATGTCCCGCTGTTTCATGCAGGAATTTATACCTATTTTGTCGAAATCAATCGAGGTTGTTAGAAAAATATTCCTATTTGGACAGTGAAGAGAGGTCATGGAAGTGAAAAGAACGTTGTATGTTCTCGTTTTGTTCAGCTTGCTGGTGGGACTCGGATTGGCGGGGACGAACCAAGGCAGCGTCTCTGCCGAAGGGGCCGAGCTCCAGATCAAAGACATTGCGGGAAAGAATACCTATCTGATGAGTGACGGCTCCATGTGGTCCCTGATTGACGGGCGCCATAGCATTCGTACGCCAGGTAGTGTCGCAGCCATTAGCGGTTATGAGTACGGAGGCATCGGGATGACGCAGGATGGCCGCTTAGTGGAATGGGGCATCGGCAAGGGACCCCAGGTCGTTTCGGGAACAAGCGACGTGAAGCAGATTTCGGGTTCCTACTGGCTGAAGTCGGATGGTACCGTATGGAGCGGCAATGTAAAAGTAAACAATCTCAGCGGCATTCTGCTGATTGCCAATGCGGATCAGGAGCTGGCTGCATTGTCCTCAAGCGGAGAACTGCTGCTCGAGGATAACTACAAGAACGATCAATTTAAAAAGCTAGGGATCGTGGAAAGCCCGGCTTCCGTTAAATCCATGACCGTACACAGCGGACGCGTTGCCCTGCTGCATGATAACGGCGATGTGGTTGTATATGAGACGTCCAACTTCGACGATAACGGGCGGATCATCCCGGTTACCGTGGCTCAACAGGCAGCTCATATCGTTTATGTATCGAATGAGCCGACGGATCTTCTGATCGTGACACTCCAGGACGGAACCGTGTGGACCACCGGAACGTATAAAGACCGCTGGAAGCTCAAGGAGCAGATCTCGGGGCTTAGCGGGATCGTAAGGACATCCATTTACGGGAATGCGAAGGATTTGTCGGAAGGCTTCTATGCGCAGCGAAGTGATGGTAGCTGGGTACACCATAAGGATGGGCAGAACAAGAATGTGGATGTACCGGTGGTTAAAAGTTTATCCGTTGCGATATCCAATGCGACCCCTTATGTAGGAGAGTCGCTGGAAGTGAGCATCCAGGAGAACTACACCAACGGGGCCAAGATCAAGGTGCCGGTTAAAGATGCAAGCATCGAGATCGAGAAGCCGTATTTGTTGAGCGTGCAGAAGAACGGCACGTTGAAATCTGCCGGAGTCGGCAAGACGCAGATTACGGTAACATCGGGCGGCCAGTCCAAATCGGTAACGGTGTCGTCCAGCCTGCGTAACAATTTGAAATACGCGAAACAGGTCAATGGCAATGTCATGGTTCCGGCGAGATCCGTAATCCAAGCATTGGGCGGAACCTATTCGGCCAAAAGCGGAGGCGTGGAGGCGAAGTTCGGACAGACCGTGCTCTCGTTCAAAGCAGGCAGCAGCCAGGCCAAGCTGAATGAAAGCTTCATCCGTCTCAAAGCTGCGCCCATGAACGACAAGGGCGAGCTGCTCATCCCGGCCTCGGTATTATCCGACGCGCTGGGGGCTAAAACTACCTGGGATGCCAAGTGGAAGCAAGCGCATATCTCCCTTGGCAAGGATGCGACCATGACCGTGGTTTCCAGCGAAACGGCTGGATTGATCAAAAAAACGATGCAAGGCAATTTGGTTAAATTCATCGGCCGGACGTATTGGGTGAACGAATTCGAGGACCTGGAACGCTTCTCGAAATTGACGGTAACCGACATTTTGCCTGACGACAAGGGTGAATTCAACGTCATCTTCAAGACGGCATCAGGGAAAACGGTAAAAAGCTACCCAATGCGCTCTTCGGAAGTGACGCAGCTGTTCGCAGACCGTTCCTCCTTATTAACTTACGACCCTTATAAAAAATACAAATGGTCCGCGTCCATCTGGAAGCAGATTAAGGCCGGACAGGTTTCCCTCGGCATGACGAAGGAGCAGGTACAGCTGTCATGGGGCAACCCGGCTGCCAAAGACATTACCTCCGGCGGTGGAAAAACCATTGAAACGTGGGGATATTCCAATTTCAATATCGTTTCCTTCGTGAATGGGAAAGCTATTTTGATCATCATGTAAGCTAAATAAGATGAACTAAAGAAAGGAGCGAGTCAGGAAGAGTGGAAAATGATTCTGAAGAAACGGTAGTGGTCGTCTTGTGAGCGGATTTCTACTGATTTTGAATGAATACAATCAAAAGAAATCCGGGAACAACAGCGATCGCAAGAACATTTCACACGGCTGCCCTATCGCATCCAAACAATAGTTCAACTTATATAGACAAGCAGAGGCTTCGAAGCACGGAAGGCCTGCAGCCCGGTCATGGAAATGATGGGCTGGGGGTCTTTTTTTGTGTAATCTTCACGTCTTTCTGCAGTGCTGTTGGTTCTGTAACTGAGTCTGAGGACCGGCCTGCGGCGGGGTACTTGTTTTTGTGCTGGTTTTGTTACTGCCCCGCACCGTTACTACAAAATCCCGCGCGCGCTACCAGTCATATTTTCGCTCCCTTCTGTTTCAAGAAGAGGTTCCTTGCTGCGATTTATGGAGATGGCTAATGGAAGTCAGTCATCATGGGATGCAAGGCATGCCTCCACGAAAATAAGCACTTCTTCCCGGATCGGGGCGAGTCCATACTTCGCCGAGGCTGGGTCCCTGCGCAGTTCCCAAAACTTATCCATCAGCTTCCGGTCGCCGCCGAAGGTAAGCACGGACAGCCGCTCGATTTCTTCGGCAATTGCTCTTCCCTCACAGGATTCCGGTTTCTGACCTTTCCGTAAACACTGCTCGACCCGGGCAATGACCTGTATCCAACTGCTCGTCAGATCATCGCTGTCCTCCAGGCGAGGCAGCTTCGTCTTCAGTACATCCAATTCGTCCTCTTCAAAAAAATGTTCCCAGCTTACGGTACGCTCCTTCGATCCTTTTACCAGCGGCAGCAGCGTTTCCCACCGGAGTTTACCCTCGGCTTCAAGCAAATTCAGCAACGCATTCGTGTTATTCAGACTTTCCTGCAGATGTTCCAGCTGGCATTTCAAATGCTTTCGGTGAGCCTCGAGAATCTGTCCGATGGATAGTTCATCAAGCATTTGCCGGATCTCATCCAGCGGAAGCGACAAGGACTTCAGCAGCGATATTTTTTCAAGCCGCAATAAATCCTCTTCGGTGTAAAGCCGTCGGCCGCCTGCTTCCTTTTTGCCAGGAGTTACGAGCCCGATCTGGTCGTAATAGCGTATGGTACGGATGGACACCCTTAGTTTTGCGGCCACTTGTCCGGTGGTCCATGTTTGACTCATAGCGTACAGTCCCCTCTTTCTTATCGTTTAAAATTCGTGCTTGCAGGTTACGTTGCGTAACCTTGTAGACTACATTTTAACCGAAGGATAAATTAGGGGGAATCGCAAAATGAAAGCAAACCATAATCAAGTTTGGGCAAAAGATCCTTGGTCAGCCAAAGAGCTGATCATCATGGTTTTATTGTCTTTTGTACTGGTGCCATGGCTGGTCGAAGTCAAATTATACGCTTTGCTGGAAAAATGGCTGGGCAACGCGTTGTATGCGGGTACGCTAATGGGATTTGTCCTGAGCATCGTGTACATGGCAAGCCTCTATTTTATAGCGCTTTATCCGGATAAAGCCGGATGGTCCGAGGTGGGGCTTCGTTCTTTTCCGCGCAAGTATTGGAGGGACATTCTGCTGTGGTCCGTTGCGGTGCTGGCGCTCGGGACGGTTATGCTGCTGCTGATGACGCTGCTTGGTGGCGGATACGAAAACAGCAAAACCGAAAATTTGCAAACCCATGCCAATGTTCTTGGCATCCTGATCGCAGTTGCGGTCGGAGGCATCATTTCGCCAATTTATGAGGAAATATTGTATCGAGGCTTTCTCTACCGCTGGTTTCGGACGCGTTACGGGGCGGGGTGGGCCCTCTTCCTTAGCTCCTCACTGTTTACGATCGCCCACATCCCGACTTATAACACGCTTCCTCTCAATTTTGCGAGCGGTCTGATTTTCGCCTGGACGTATGAAAAAACGGGTTCCGTGATCCCCGGCATAATCGTTCACGGGTTGACCAACACAGTTGGGGTGCTGCTAACGGTGTTTGCATAAATTGTATGCCGTTATGTGCGGGGCCCACAAAATGAGCAGGCTGTAATCCTTGCGGTTACGGCCTTTTTGCTGTTCCATCTCGTCAGGTGTTGGGACACGTACACAACCTGAAACATAAGGCCATATTGTATCTGACGTATTCCTCCGGCCTACGGGTTAGTGAGGTGGTTCGTTTAAAACCAGGAGACATCGACGTGGAGCGTTATTTACTCAAGGACAGGCAGGCAAAAGGAAAAAAAGACCCCTATACTATACTTTCGCAATCTGCGCTTGATGTTCTTCAGAAATACATTGAACAACACCCTCCTCAGAAATGGTTGTTTCCCGGCCAAGCCGAAGAAAAGCACATAACGGAAAGAATGGTACAAAAGGTGTTTGAACAAGCATTGCTGCAATCCAACTTGCAAAAAAAGGCCAGCCTGCACACACTACGTCATTCGATTGCAACCCATTTGCTTGGGCAGGCACGGACTTGTGTTACATTCAGGAACTTCTAGGTCACGAAAGCAGTCGCACGACGGAACGATACATGTTAATCTAAACGTCCGCTGGATCTGTAGGGAGAGGAAGGACTAGGATTTAGAATGTTTGAATTTTGGCGTGGCTTGTCTTAATGCAATAGCTTCGCTAATTCTGCAACTATTCAGGTGTTTACGAAATACGGTAATATTCATATTATGGTAGTATTAGCGAAGTGCGTAGATATGGAGTTATATGCAAGTTAAGTGCGTAGATTTGGAGTTATGTGCAAGTTCGTTAAACCTTTATGAAATAACTAATTTCTCGAAATCTATTTTTAAACCATATTTGTAAAGAAAGTCGACACCCAATATTGCATCGAAGCCATATGGTTCTTTGGTAAGTCCTAGTTGGATAGTAAAATCTTTAAGCACAATGTTATCAATAGAGAGATCTGAAATAATTTGCTGATAACATAATTCACTTAAACCACCTACTCCATACATCCGTACCGATTTTCCGTTGATAAAGTCTATATCTATCCCAATTGGTTCAACAACATCAGTATCAAAAATAGTTGTGGAGCATCCGGTATCCAAGAGTACATTATTCAGAAGAGTTGATTTATTATTGTAAGATAAAGGGAGAGAAACAATAGGCAAACCATTTACAAGATGGATTTTCATCGAAGGCCTCTAATCCCGGTAAAGGGTTGCTCGATGACTTCAATACATTCATTTCCGGTGTAAAAAACATAGAGTTCTCTAGTTGGTTCTAACATATGAAGTTTCTTATATGAAGCCCATGCACGCTTAGGGTCGTCATAATCAGCAACAACTGACATTTCTTCAATTGTTCTTATATGGTTATTTGAATGAGTGGCAAGAGCTTCAATTAGAATCCAACGATTAGGGTAGATTTCACGGATATGGCTCCATTTCATACATGAACACCTCCGAAAATACTTATATATTCATTGTACAACCCCATCTTGAAACATTCAATGATAGTGAGTTCGAAGGAGAACGAACCAGCGTATAACATCGTTTTCCTGCTGCGTCGCGTCCGCTCCTTGATCTGCCAGAGGATTTTCGATGAGGATAATCAGGGCAGACAACCCTGCGAGGCTAAGTGGCGGAGCCACCCTGTCGCTACGCTCCTTTAAGCCTCTCGGGTTCAGGAACACATAAACGTTATACGAAAGTCTCTAAATACATTCAAAATAGGGGGAACTCATGGATATCATAATGAATCTTCAACCCCATGGTTGGTTAGATATATCGATAACTTCCAGTGAAGGTGAAATAATCGAAATTCCAGTTTCATTTTTGACCGATTCAATTCATGAATTAGCCGATAAGTCCTCCCTTCTGGATAAGGATTTCAATGAAGTCATAATTACAATGCAGACAGAACCAGGTGAATTCAGGTTCAAAATAACGAGAATCACAAATTCGTTATGTAATTTTCAGGCATATGAAATGAGTGATAACTTTAGTTGCGAATTAAATGAAGAAGGCAAACTATTAATAACAGAACAATTACAAACAATTAGGCCACTTAGAATAATACATAGAGAACTAACCAAAATGAAGGATCTAGGATTTAAGGAACTCCAAGAAAGATGGAATTCAGAATTTCCTCTAAATGCATATGAAAAACTTAGAAATACGATAGATAATTTAAAGCAATTTTGAAAGTAATTCAGAGAAGAGAGACCTTCGTCTAACACCATATTCACGCTTCGGGCCATTCGGCCCTTGGTCCGGCAGGAGTTAGAAGTGAATTCGGAGAGGCATTTCAGTAGCAAGGAAGCATATTCAGCCGGACACACCCGCACCATCTAACCGCATCGAGGCCGTCCCGTTGGGACTTAAGGTGGTTGGCGTCGCGAATACAAGAACGTTAGGTGAAATCCCAGTAATACTATGATAGAGTGAATTCGATGGAGTTAATAGAAATCAAGAAAAACTTATTTACTACGCCTTAGGAATACTAACTGGCTCATTATTATTTCTGCGGATGCAAAACCGCGGTGGTTATTTGCGGAGCTCCATTTATTTCTTGACTGAGCCGGGGGAAGTATAACTTCTTGGATTGATGTTTCCCCTTAGTAGGGTGAAAACTAAAAGAAAGACCCGTGTAAGGAAGTCTCTCTCTATAGTCGCACTTCTTGTACAACTCAATTGATACTTGCTGCATTCTTAGTACGTGCGGATATGGGTGTTTTTCGGCTTCTTAATTATTTTCGTATCGATGATGAAAGCAACAATACCTCCAATTGTATATGCGATCATATCCATAGGGTCGAATATAGAACCAATTATTAGCTGTGCAATTTTATTGTGTTGAAGACCTAGAATTGAAGCAAAGTGAAAATACTGCAGCACTTCTGTGATAAAAGCCAATACAAGAGTAAAGATTACAACATAAATCGAATTAAAATCTTTCAGAGTCATAATAAAATAATATATAAAAACTACAATAATAACATCCCCAACCAATCCTCTTATGAACGGCATTTCACTAAAGAGCAAAACTATAAGTATACAGAAAATAATACACATTAAGGAAAGGCTAAAGTAAACTAGTCTTCTACTCATAAGTACACCTCTGTTTCTTGTATGAGAAATGACATCAGAGAAAAAATTTTTATAGTTATTTTATAAGGTGAAGTATATCCTATTAACTCAGTAGTGCCAATCGTCGGTTCATACATAAAGAAGGCTTCGGATTAACGAGATCTCAATGGCAGGGCCGGCCAGTTTAAATAAATTAGCAATGCCAGAAATTCGATGTGGTCTGACAAATTACAATAGGGAAGAGTAAAAAAAATAATCTATTGAGATCACTGTGTGCAGATTATAGATAAAGAGAAGGGATGTAGCTCGAATAAGACAGGGACATCACCTAACAACATATTCACGCTTCGGGCATTTGCCCTCGGTCCGTCAGAGGTTAGATGGGATTCTAGGAGGCATTTCAGCAGCAGGGAAGCGGAATCTACTGTACATATCCACACCACCTAACCGCATCGCGGCCGCCTTTCGGGCTTAAGGTGGTGGGACGTCGTGAACACGGGAACGTTATACGACGTTCTACTAATATATAAAAGAAGGAGATATTGAATGCGCATAATTAAAATAGATAAAGACATTGATTGGCTTCCAAAACCTAACCAGATCACAACGATTATATCTGACGTTATGCCTGATAGGCATTTAATAACCTGTTCATTCGTTCTAGCATTTTCAAATGAAGAAATTATTCTAACTGATTTGCATGCTAGAGGCTGGGATATACCAGGTGGACACATTGAACGAGAAGAATCTGCAGAAGAAGCAGTAATAAGAGAACTATACGAAGAGACAGGAGCAAAGATACATGACCTGAGGCTATTGGGGTTTGTGGAAATTGAAATGTTCGGAGAGAAACCAGACAATTACAAATACCCTTTTCCTAAGAACTATATGGTATTCTTCTGGTCTAATATCATTCATTTAGATGATATTCAACCGAATGATGAGATTCGCGGACGAGGACTAATAAAACCTGAACAGGTATTATATGTTCCTTGGATAATGGATAATTACGAGTTATAAAGAGGCGCTTAAAAGGGCGAAATTTCAGAAGTCATAGCAAGTATTTCGAGGAAGCGTAGATCGTCGCATAACATCGTATCTACATACGGGCCAAGGGCCATTGGTTCGCAAGTTGAATAAGGCAGAGGAGTGGAATCAGCTCACAACCCTACGAGGCTAAGTCCGTCGGACCCGGTCTCTGACGCTCCCTTAAGCCTCTCGGGTTCGTAGATACAGGAACGTTATGTGAAATCATCTGTAGAACATGTAAAACCAGGAGGAACAATGCCACCATATTTCTCAGTGCACTATTCATTTCCTTATGATTACTTCTCCAGTAATTTTACGAAGAATGTTTATGAAACTATATTTGAGTTCTTCCCTTTTAAATCGGGTTATTGGGAATCTAAGAATAACAGCCTTGAAGAAATCATATCGTGGAACTCTAAGTTACTGTCTAAAAAATTTAAGTTGGGGCTCAATCAGCACGTAAAAAATGATTACAAACAAATGTTGTTGCACTCTGATCAATATAGTCATTTGAGATTATTTTGGATTTATCACTCAAACGAAATTACATTACACCTGATATTACCTGAAGACGAGGTTGAGTTAAATGATAATACTTGGAGATTTGATGGGTCACAACTTGCCCCTTTATTACAACTTTCGATAAGACTTTGGAATAAACATAGAGTCAATACTGTACAAACATATAGAGAACTGGGTGCCCCGGTTAATTTGAGAAGGATTTTAAAGGGAGAGCTAGCATCAACAGATCCATTTTCAATAATAGGCTCTGAGCCTTTTGAAAAGCTGGAAAGACTAGAGAGTAAATACAAAACAATAATGATAGATAAAGGTGCTCTAATAATTGAACAAGATTATGCAAGTTTATTCAATGAAGACACCGGCTAAGTCTGACGACCCGCCCTACGGGCTTAAGCCGGTGAGGGTTCGTGAACACACGAACGTTATCAGAAACCCCCGAAATCTTATAAAACATAACAAAGGAAGATGAGAAATATGGATAAAGGGAGAATTATATTTTTGAATGGCGTAACAAGTTCAGGTAAAACTTCAATAGTAGAAGCTATGCAAACTTACTCTGAACCATTTTTTTATGTTGTTGCCAATGATTTTTTTGAAAATACGATTGGTGATAAACATCTGCGGAAAGATTACTGGAAGTACTTAAGTGAAGTAATAATAATGATGTATTACACAGCAAGATTATTTTCGGATAGTGGAAAGAATGTTTTAATCGATGGGATACTTGTTGAAAGACCTGAGTTAAATCCACATTACGATAAGGTCAAAGATATTTTTAATGGGTATCCTTTAGATATAGTTGAGGTGTATTGTCCTTTAGATCTTTGTCGTAAGAGAAGTATAGAACGTGGTGACAGAAGAGAAGATCAATCAGATGAGCAAAATAAAATAATGTCAAAGAACATTCGCTATAGCTGTTCAGTCGATACGAGTTTGAATACGCCAGAAGAATGTGCAGAAATTATTATCAAATCATTATTCAAAAATAATAAATAGTCGTAAATAGTATGTTAGCGACTCAAATAAGCAGGGGCATGGATAACAACGTGTTCCAGCTTCGCGGCTTACGCCGCTCGGTTTGCCCGAGGGAATTCAAGGAAGCATAATCAGGCAGACACATCGATTCTAAGTTAAGAGCTATCTAAGGGGAATCGACGTCAGGAACACAAGAACGTTAAGCGAAATTACTGCAGACAACATTACAGACCCTATAGATAAAAATAATCAACAAAACCTATAAAAGCGTTATAAAATGAGTTATACTGAGGTAAGAATAAGTAAGGAGCCGTGCGCGAACACGACTCCTAAGCACAATAACTGCATAAAGAGCAGTCGGCCGCTAAGTGGTGGTCGAAATAGACCGTTACCTTAGGGAGGGCGGTCTATTTCTTTTTCATGTAGGTAAGAAGCGCCAAAATGAACATGCCAAACATGAGCATTAAGGTGAGAGCATCTTTAACCTCCACGGGCATCACCTCCCTTCCGGGAGACTAGCCGACCGTCCTTCAAGCCGCATATTGTACCAGAAAATTATAACATATAAGACATGATGAAATACCATAAAAATACTATAAATAACTAGAATACATAGGAAACAATATAAATCTGTAAAACTTATATGAGAATGTAAATACAAAGAAGGCAGTAACACCACTTAACAATGCATCTATGCTGCGGGGCATTTCCCCCTTGGTTGTCAGAAGCAAGCTCATAGACGTTAACTCAGACAACACACGACCCGACCTAAGATAAGAGCTATCTAAGGCCGGGTCGCGTCATAGATCCGGAAACGTTATCTGCAATTCCTCAAAACCTATAAAAGGAACTATAAGATATGAACAATCATAATGATGAGAAATATGCATTAGAAGAAGCAGCAGTTAGCATATATATGAACCTATATAATCTAAACCACAAAGATAAGTTGGAAATAGCAGAAAGACGTGAGTGTCCGGATTTTGTACTAAAAAACGAGAAAGGCGATTTCATGGGTCTTGAAGTAGCTCACTTATTTTATAATTCCGAAGAAGCAAAAATGATACTAGGCAGATCTACAAACGAAATACATGGATTAGAAAACTCCAAAGATTATATAGAAACACTAAATGGACTACTAAAACAAAAAGAAAAGAAGATACTTAAGTACGAAACTATATATCCAATAACACTATTAATTAGAAATGCCTCCCCTATATTTGGAATGAGTTGCTTTCTAAGAGAAAAAAACTTGATATATAAGCCAAGTAAATATACGAATGTATGGTTTGTCTCGAAGGATGGAAACTACAACGATTGGTTAATGAAAGACTTACTTACTGTTTAGTCGAAGAAGTGAGGAACAGCAGATAACATCACATTCACGCTGCGGGCTCTGACGGCCCCTTGGTCTGCAGAAGATAAGGCGAGGAAGTTGTGGCTGCAGACAACCCTGCGAGGCTAAGTCTTCGACCCGGCGCTACGCGCCTTAAGTCTCTCGGGTTCGTAAATGTAGAAACGTTAGTTGAAATTCGACAATCCGATAAATAGAGATTTTGGAGTTGATCAATTATGGAAAGATTGAGTGGAAAAGAAGTGAATAGTGTGGTCGCTTATATTGGAGTCAGCGGTGGCTACTTAGGAAACTTTTCATACGCCTCTCACGCTGAATTCTATCCTGCATATTGTGGCTTAGATATTGATCCTAGTGAATTTAGTGGAACAACAAGAGAAAAATTTATAGCAATATTATCTCAAGCAGATCCATTAGTTCAGTCAAAAATTATACAAGGAGTAATCGACAAATATCCTTTAGAACATTTTGAGGATCGGTTTACTGATGGGCATTTAACTGAAGGAGAATTCAAACAAAAACAAAGAATTCATGCAAGCATGTTATCATGGATACCTGATTTATACTTATCTTAACTTATCATGACGATGACACAATTTTACGTTTTCATAGATTAAGAGAATCAGAGGAGATTTGGATAAACATTAATAATATAGAGGATTTTGAAGAAGGGATCATTATTAGGAAAGTGTAATCAAAGCAGGCAGATACATCGCCTAACATAGTATCTACGCTGCGGGCTTTGCCCTTGGTTCGCAAGAAGTGGTGGGCGGAGAAGCTGAATCAGCTCACAACCCTGCGAGACTAGGTCCACTGGACCCGGCGCATATGCGCCTTAAGCCTCTCGGGTTCGTTAGATACCTAAACGTTAGGTGAAACCCCTGCTAAATACTTGATAAAGGCGGTGAAAGATTGAAGAGGCATCTTTTTATTATACTTTTTCTTTCAGTCTTTGTTTTCAGTTCTTGCTCGAATAAAGAACCAAATAATAGTACACCGTCTGAACCGATGCCTCTTGATCCTTTCCCGATCGAATTAAGTGCTCGACTTAGTATTTATTCAGTTGACGTAGGAAATAAGGAAGCATTTATAAAATTGATAATGACAGTGAATAGGAATACTGAATTGCACAGAAATGTAGAACTTCAATATAAAATTTATTCTCTTCATGATGGGAAACAAACTGAAAAGCTGAATAAAACAATATTGGACGAAGAAATTGACTTACATGTAAAAGAAGAAATAATTGAGGATATTTATTTGACGGATCTTGGCAAGTACAAAATTGAAATTGATGCACAATACGAGTCATGGGGTCAGAATAAGTTTTTTACTCTTAGTTTTGATGAACAAGGAATTAATATCACGCAATAAGATCGGATTTATAAAGATATGTTGTAAGTAAATCAGTAAAGGCAGGGGCATCACATAACAATATGTTCACGCATCGTCGGACAAGCCGCCTCGGTCGCCAGGAGATAAGTCGGGGAAGTGCATTCAGGCGACACATCCATTCACCCAACCGCATCGCGGCAGTCCGAGATCGTGCTGGTCGCACGACTCGTGCAGCTTAGGTGAATGGACGTCGTGAATACAGAAACGTTATAGGAAATCAGCGCGTAATAAAACAATTATTTCTTAGATGATGTCTTTGAGGTGAAGAATATTATGAAACCAATACAAGTTACCTATATTAACAGAGAGACTTAGGATTAGAAAGCTGACTAGAGAAGATTGTGATAATATTTATAGTCTTTGTCTTCAGAGTAAAACAAATGATTGGCCTTCTGGCTGGAATATGAGTAAGGAAGAGGCTTCTAATTTTCTTGACTGGCAGATCAACAAGTACGAACGCTTTGACGTAATCAATGATATGGTCCCTTTAGCCATTGAACTTTTGGAAGATTCAACATTCGTGGGACATTGTCATATTGGTGTTATTGATGAATTGAAAGAGACTGAAGTTGCTTATGGTATATCAAAGCAGCATAGAGGAAATGGGTATGCTACAGAAGTAGCAGTAACATTAACAAATTGGGCAATAGAAACCTTTAATCTTCCATATGTAGTGGCCACAATTTCGGTAGATAATACTCCATCATTGAAAGTTATTGAAAAAGCTGGTTTTATAAATAATGGGATGAAGGAACTTAAGAACTACTGTGATGAAAAAATAGCATTTAACTATTTTAGATTCTATAAAGATGATTTCAATAAATCTAATGAAAGTTGATCGAAGAAGGCGCTAACATCCTATAACACAATATCTACGCTGCGGGCCACGCCCTTGGTTCGTTAGAAGTGGTAAGCAAGGATGCCGAATCAGCTCACAACCCTTCGAAGCTAAGTCCAATCGACCCAGTCGCTGGCGCCCCTTTTTAAGCCTCTCGCGTTCGTAGATACAGGAACGTTAGGCGAAACCGCCAGAAGAATAACGATGAGGTGATCACAATGAAGGTAGAAATCATAGAAACAAAAGATATCACGACATATGTTGGGATTCGAGCAACTGCCTATATCTCTATGCTGGGAGAGAATATAAATAAAGGTTTCCTTGAATTAACGAGAAGAAGGGAAGAAATACCAAACGTTAAGAATCCGAATGTCACCTTTGGAATAACCCCGCCTAACTATAAAGAGAACCAGGGACTGGTGGACTTCTATTGCTGCTATGAAGTTGAGCCATTCAGTAAATTGCCCAATGAGATGGTACATATCCATCTACTTCCTAGAACTTATTCATTAACACACTACGTTGGTCCGATTAGTCAGACAGAAACTGCATATGAGTATACTTCAAGATGGATACATAAAAATGGATATACGTATGATGATGTGGCATATTACTTTGAGAAATACGATGAGAAAACAATAATAGAAAATGATAATGAGAAGAATGAAATCAAGATATATTGTCCAGTAAAAAAGATATAATGAGGGTATTTCAGGGCGGCATCTCCTAACAACGCCATTCACGCTGTCGCCCCCTCGGTCCACTGGAGGCATTTCGGGGAAGCAGCTTCAGTTCAGCGGACAACACCTGCGAGGCGAAGTCTTCGACCCGGCGAGGCGACCACTTCGTTTTATCGCCGTGGAAGCTTAAACCTCTCGGGTTCGTGAATGCATAAGACGTTAAGTGAAATTACTGCAATCAACATTACAGACCTTATATAAAAAATATTCAACAAAACCAATAAAAGCGTTATAAATTGAGTTATACTGAGGTAAGAATTAAGTAAGGAGCCATGCTGGAACATGACTTCTAAGCACAATAACTGCATAAAGAGCAGTCGGCCACGTAAGATGGGTCGGAAATAGACCGTTATCCTAGCCAGGGCGGTCTATTACTTTTTCATGTAGGTGAGCAATGCCAGAATGAACATGCCGAACATGAACATTAAGGAAAATGCATTTTTGACCTCCATGGGCATCACCTCCCTTCTGGGAGATTAGCCGACCGCCCTTAAATCCGTAAATTGTACTAGAGAATTTTAACATAGAGGACATGATGAAATACTACTAAAATACTATAAATAACTAGAATACATAAGAAAAAATATATCTGTAAAACTTATATGAGAATGTAATACAGAGAAGGCAGAAACATCACTTAACAATGCATCTAAGCTGCGGGGCATTAGCCCCTTGGTTGCCAGAAGCAATCCCATAGGCGTATATTCAGACAGCACGCGGCCCGACCTAAGATAAGAACTATCTCAGGCCGGGTCGCGTCATAGATGCGGTGGCGAGATAAATAATCAAAACGGAGACTTGAAATGATTGGAATAGTAAGGCATTTTAAGGTCACATATAAACCTGAGAACAAATGGATGACAGCTAAACAATTTAATAATTGGGTAGAAGAATATGATAAAGCAGAAATACAAATCGCAAATAATATTAGTAACGATAGGAAATGGGATGTATGTTATTGTAGTAACCAATCTCGAGCAACTAGAACGGCCAAGGTAATTTTTGATGGTGAAATTATTATTACTGATCAACTAAGAGAAATAGGAATTACAGCAGTAAGTAAATCAAAAATAAAACTTCATCTCACTATTTGGCTGATCCTAGCTCGAATAGCTTGGTTTTTGTCGCATAAGTCACAAGAAGAGAGCAAGTTACAAACTCTTAGTAGAGCTAAGCTGATATTAGATGAAATAGAACAAAAATATTCAGAAACAAATGTATTAATAGTAAGTCACGGAGCATTTATTAAAACTTTAACAAAAGAGTTGGATCGCAGAGGGTATAAGGGGAAGGTAGATATAAAGCCTAGAAACGGGAAATTATATACATATAATAAACAATAATTTGTTAAGTAACTCGAAGAAGCGCCATACATCATATAACAATATAATCTCGCATCGGAACCTGTGACTCCTCCGTCCGCGAGAAGTATCGGCAGGGTGGTAGATTCAGCGGACACATCCGAACCGACTAACCGCATCGCGGCCGCTGCTGGCTCAGCCTTAAGTTGGTGGGAGGTCGTGAACACGGAAACGTTATCAGAAATTAACGACATCTAAACCATAAAAATATCGAACGATTGTTCTTCACCCCATTGGGAGATAATGGTACAATAGGAAGGGCAATTGAATCTTGGGTGGGCATGGTTTCCCTTCGAAAGGAGGTGAATCCATGCAAGTTAAGGATGCACTGACGATCATGTTTCTATTTGGATCGTTTATTCTTGCCCTTTTAACATACCTCAATTCCAACAACAAGAAAAAGTAAAAACCCACCAAAAGTTAGCGCCCAGGTGGGTTTTTGTTCCTATTCGACTCAGAAGGGGAGTCCCATCCAAGCCAATTGTCAAGCCGAGTGTTTGCCGCACTCGGCATCTTTAAAAGTATGATAACACAATTGGAAAAAGAAGTGAACCTGGAAAATACATAAACGAATAAAGCGGAACCTGGTAAAAAATTAGATAATCACCCCTTATTTGAGGACAGCCGCAAAGGAGCGTTAACTCCGTCTAACACCGTATTTACGTTGCGGCACCTTCGTTCCCTGGGGCCGCCCGGGGTTTATCAAGGAAGTGAATCAGGTGGACAACCCTGCACTAAGCGGAACTAGTCCACAAATCTTAGCGGAGGTTATTATGTCAGGTCCGATTATTGTAGTACCCTATAATCCTTCTTGGAAAGAAGAATTTAAAAGTATTGGTTTAGAGATTCGACAAGCACTTGGCGAGCTAGCTATTCGAATAGATCATATCGGCTCAACTTCTATTGAAGCGCATCGCGGCCGTTCCCTGCGGTCACTTAAGTCGGTGAGGGGTCGTGAACACAGGGACGTTATGCGCCATTACCGGTAAATATTATGGATAATATTTAAGGAGATCGTTTATGAAGAGTAAGATACTCTTATTATTTTTTATTACGATCGTGTTTTCATCTTGTCAGAATATTAGTCAATCGACTACCTTGAACAGCGAAACTAAATCAATAAAGAATTCTGAACTGCCTTCCGATGTGGTGAGTACAGGTAATGAAACAGAATCAAAAAAAATATCTGAAGGTCGATCAGATCCTGCTAACAATAAATTGTTATCCATGAGCATTGGGAACTATGAATTGACTGGGGAATTTTATGATGAAATGCTTCGAAATCCTATAGATCATGATTATGAAGTGGAATTTAATGAATTTCAAAATTCCAAAGAGATTACAACATTGGGATGGGGGGCGTTGGAAAGCAAATATGCAGAGACTTGGGATAAAGAGTTGAATCAAATATATAAGAAGCTTCTTTCTAAGTTGGATAAAGAACCAAGAAAAGCACTAATTGAATCGCAAAAAGAATGGTTACAGTATCACTTAAGGGAAACAAAATTTGTAGAGAAGACATTTATTAATAATGGTAACCTTGGATCACAAGGATCGGTAAGCCTAGGCAGGGTTATACGGGAGAGAATTAGGGAAAGAACAATGCAATTATTTGAATATCGATATTTGCTAGATGGTGAAGTTGAGTTTTTATACCAAAGTGAAAAATAGAGTTGGAATCTTGATCAAAGGTTTTTAGGTTATCGGTAATCAGCGCAACGATAATATGAATAACCCAACTGTGGTTTTATTATTGGAGGATAACAGTCATGTCTCAAGTCATACTAAAAAAGATTACTTCTGAGAACTGGAGAGAAGCTATTGAATTATCTGTAAGTGTGGAACAACAAAGATTTGTTGCTTCGGTAACACCTCCCGCTGCAATTGCTCTTGCGAAGGCTTATATCAGACCGGATGGTAGGATAGTAGAACCTTATGGGGTCTACAAACAAAATCAAATGGTAGGCTTCTTCAATTTGCACTATACACCTGCTAGTAAAGAAGATTATTGGCTCTTTCATTTTTTTATTGATCAAAGGTTTCAAAGAAAGGGAATAGGAGCAGAAACGATAAACACGCTAATTAATTTCATTAAAGAATTTCATCCTAATTGTCATCGCATTAGATTAACAGTGCATCCTAACAATGATGCCGGAATAAAATTTTATACAAAGCTTGGATTTACTTCAGAAAACACTCTTACGTATGGTGAACCTACATACTCTATTGTATTTTAGATTTATTTTAAAAATAAATTGACACCCAATGACAGTCTTGAAAGTTGATTCAAAGAAGTTATCTGAAAGATTGGCAAAAACATTATAGTGTTCATCAGATCATTGATTGGAGAGTATTTTATGAGGCGCCTGGTAATCATGACGGTTGGAAAAACGCATAGTGGAAAGACCACTTTTGCTAAAGAATTAGAATCTGTATTACAACAAGCCGTTGTTATTGATCAAGATAATCATGCTGAATTTATTAATAGCCATTATAAGAAACTTCGCCCTATAGAGGGTCCTAACACTTTAAAGTTCTCTGTAACTAATGCGATTGTTAAGTACGCTATTGAGGAAAGCAATTTCCACATTATCTTGAGTAATTCCAATTTAAGTAAATCCGGAAGAACAAATGTACTCCGACACTTTCAGGACAAAGGATTTGAAAGCATTATCGTTTACTTTGATCTACCAACAGATTTACTGAAAGAACGTGTAATAAAAACTCAAAGAAGTAAAGCTATATTTAGAAGTGCTTCGAGCTTTTTGGAAGTATTGGAGAGACAAGAAAATTCGACATTAATACAACCTAGTAAAGATGAAGCGAATTATCTATTTGACATTAAGGACTCCAGTAGTACCATGGAAATTATTCAACAAATAAAAGTTATTAGTGAATTTAGATAATTCGAAGAAGGCCGATCCATAAGATAACCAACATATTCATGCTTCGAACCTAGTGGCTCTCGGGCCGGTGGGAGTGAATAAGCAAGTAAGCAAAATCACCCGAACACATCCATCTCCCTGTGATAAGAGCCATCTAAAGGAGATGGACGTCGTGAATACAAGAAACGTTAGATGAAATCTCCGGAAAGAGCATTGTAAGACAGATAAGTACAACTTTAGTTTCAGTAAGTCAAACAAGAAACAGCATTACTTAAATTATCTTGTTTGCATGGGGCTAGATCCAAATATTAACCTTCTTACCCTTTACTCTTTTTTCTTTATTCTTGTGCCCAGTATGATGAAAGCGGCATAGATTAAGATGGCAATTGAATCGATTAACGTATTCGTAAGTGCCGAAGTATCGTAAAATGCCGTTACACCGAGAATGACCAACAGACGAATGAGTAGAAGTGACGCCAAAATTAACGCAGCAAACCGGATCTTCGATTTCTCGCTTTGAAATGACAGGATAATGAATACTATGCCGAAAGCCAGATTTTCAGCGGTGATAATGTGCCAGATATACGTAAATGTTATCCGTGCATTCAAGGCTAAATCATTTACCAAGAGCGTCGGCAGTACAACGGATTGCCCGTTCCATGCGTGCGTAACAGCAAAAAGTATGGCAAGAACGCCAGCAATCAAGCAATAATAATTTTTAATTTTGATGTCCATCACAATCCTCCTTAGTTATTTCAGGTTCCTTCTTGTGAAGATCCCGGTAAATCTCCCGAACGAACACTGCCAGCTGCTGGTCATTTTCATGGTTAAAGTCCCTTAGTGTTTTAGCTGCTACGTCGAGTAACTCACTGACCTTTTCAAGATGTGCGATTTTCTTGAGTGCTTCTGCCTTTTTGGTTTCAAGGAAGTCAGCGACCTCCTCACAATACGCAGGATCTATACTCTGCATTCGGTGGAACTGAAACTTCCCCTTGATTTCTTCTAGTGAAAAGTCCGCATACTGCATGATTTGAATATTCATCAAATCGACGATATCGTCCCTCGAATACTTGCGATAAGAATTATGTCCCCGAGACGGTGATACGACTCCAATCCGGTCATAATACCGCAGCGTATCCTTCGGGATACCAAGCATTCGTGAAACCTCTTGTATAGAATATTGTTTTTCCATATCTTCAGATTAGCATTGGAGTAAACTCCAATGTCAATCGTTTTTTCTGTCTTTCGCATGCGGCATTCATGCAATCCATGGAACTATTCTGCCAGTTATCTTAATGAAAAAAATAAATAAAGCTGTTTAACAAAGTCTAAGAAGTGAAACAAGAAGGAGAATGGGATACAATTCCAAATAGAGGCAGGAAATAGCGTGTTTTGAAATCTCGGAGATTAAATCAATATCCAGGGAAGAGGTGGCTGAATGAAATTTTCATTCGAAGTTGGACATTCAGAAAAGCATATTGTGGAGTTTGAATTTAATCAATTCTTAGGAAACCTGAGTATTAAAGTGGACGGAAACGATAGAATCAATGATTTTAGAACGTTCTCATTTAAATTGATTAAAACCTATGAATTCGAAGTTGGAAATGAAGAAAAACACCAAGTTAAGGTTGAAAAAATCAGAAAGTTGGTACTGGCTGGATTTAGGAAGACAAAATATAAAGTTTATATTGATGGAATACTAGACAGAGAATTTGAGGGGAGATAAAGGATATTCACGCAGCAGGCCTTATGCCCCTTGATTCGTCCGATCCCAATTATGGAGGATACCTTTAACGACACACGAGCTGGCCTAAGAAAAGAGCGATTTAAGGCTGACTCGTGCCATGAAATACAGTAAGGTTAGGCGAAATCCAAAAAAGTGTATTATTAAAATCATTCGAGGAGGTATGAATGTTGATAGAATGGAAAGCTGTATTTATCGATCGGGATGGAACCATTGGTGGTACAGGACATTTCATGCATCCACGAGATTTTACATTATTTGAAGGGGCTCAAGAAGCGATCAATAAGCTCAAAGATGCAGGTCTTAAGGTATTTGCATTTACCAATCAACATAGGATATCACGTGGACAAGCGACAGTCGATGAATTCCGAAAACAGTTTTATTCATTTGGATTCGATGACTCCTTTATATGTCCTCATGGTCCTGATGATGGTTGTAATTGCAGGAAGCCAAGCTCTGGAATGCTCCTCGCAGCTGCAAAGAGATATAAATTGGACTTAACAAGATGTATAGTGATAGGCGACGTCGGTGATACCGATATGCTGGCAGCACATGCTGTCGGAGCAAGTAAGATACTGGTAAGAACCGGGTGGGGCGAAGGATCCTTAAACGCGTATAGACACAAATGGAAAGAAACTGAGCCGAATTACATTGCACGGGATCTTAAAGAAGCAGTGATATGGATTCTCGGAAGCAACTCATAAAAGGCAGTAGCATCTTCTAACAACAAACTCACGCATTGGGCCAGCCGCGCTGTCCTTCGGTATATACCTGATGACTTGAAGTAATTATCGAGTTCTCTGATAAGTTTAGTGTTTGGGGCTTATATTAAGAACATTCAGTAAGTACATTTTGAAGGTTGCTATCATGGCGGTAGATATAGTTGACAACCTACTCATTCAAACGGTTTGGTCAGCTTAGGTCTTCCTGTTCGCACGTCTCATGCAGATAAGGGTGAATGGACATCGTGAATATGGAAAACCTATCTGAAGCACCCAAATGCCTTTAAAGTATCTCCATACCTTAAATATGGAATTTGTTGTAGAATAATAGAGAATCTTATTAAACTCTGAACAATAGGGCTTTCACAGGGAGCAGGTATGGTAAAGAATTGAATCAAGGCAATTATAGAATGAATCTCATCAAGCCACTGAAGTTTGATCAGTGGTTATTTTATTGTTTGCCGAACTCATGCACATACTCCCGCCCAAAGAGAAATACGGTTGTCTTCTTATAAACAATTTCATATAAGTGGCTATAACATAAGAACCAGGATAAGAATGTGGTATCTACCATCGCGATTATTAGGTCTTTACATAACAAATAACAACGGACATATAAAAAGGAGAGAAACAGATTGAATAAAAAGCGAGCGATATCTCTCGGCAATTTGGTATTTTTGATTCCAGTCATTTTGTTAAGTGTGTTCATGTGGAATGATTACAAGAGATACATTGATGAGTATCAACCTTCCTTTGAGCGCATCTATATGCTGGATGAGGGGAAGAAATTAATTGGCTTGGCAAAACACCCGGTTGGAGAGCAGTATGATGTTTATCTTTTTGATCCCGATAAGGAAAACTTAATTACAGATACTACGATACATACCAATTTCCAAGCCGGGCTGGGGCCGGCGACTTATCAGCAAGATGGAATCATCATCCCGACCTACGACGATTCATACGGGCTGCAAATCAATTACTTCCATTCAACTGGCAAGGTTGAAGAGTTGGCTCAGGGTACGATGCACCTTCCACCCTCATGGAGTTCAAATGTTTACGCCTGGCGTGGCAGACTCATTGTAGCAGGGGAATCGCCAAATTCAGAATGGTACATAGCTCAGGTGAAGGACGGAAAGCTGAATAAAGTGAATTTAGGCGAGAAGGATCAACTTCCGTCCAGACCAGTTCGAATAGATGAAGTGCACGGGAGCTTTGAGAATGACCAGGCAGTTCCCGTATTTACAGTGGATTTAAAGGACGATAGAACGGCATTTGTCAGCGGGATTTTAGACAAAAACGGTGATTTATCCGTGCTGCTTCAGAACAAGGATGAAGGGACGTTTGCTGCACAGGATCGGGCTGGCGCCCGCTTCGCCAAAGTCTTTGGGTTCAATAACGCCAAGTTGGTACGCGAAAATGGGAACTATCCTGAAGAAGCATCATTTTATAACGCTAACGAGAATCATTGGGGAGCTGCGGTTCCAACGCCAAAGCCGGTATATCAAGCTTCCGTATTCCTGTTGAATGACGAAGAAGTTCTGATTGCCGGATCTACTGTAGAAGATGAATTAAATGGATCCGTTATTGGATATGTTCTCAATGAGAAATCCGGACAATTTCAAGATGCCTCTGCTCTTCTGGAGCAGCTGTCCTACGAGAATTTGAAAAATAGCGATACTGAATTTTATAAGAATTTAGGTAGTGACGTCCTTTACTATCGCGGTGGAGATCGAACGGCAGGTTATGTTGAGATGGAACTCCAGGAAGCTAAGGTTCTATCAAGCGATCAGGTCGAGAAATGGTTGCTCACAGAAGCCGAAAACAAAGTCTCGATTCAAAGTTTCTGGAATTATTATAAGCAAGGCGGAGCGATTGTTATTAACTGGTCGGTCTGGGTCTTCATCATTCTACTCACATTCCTAAGCGTCGCAGTCGCCCCTCGCATGTTGGCGGGATCAAGAATGAAAAAAATGAGAGATGGCCAGCATATTCAGGGCCGGATTATAGATATGGAGGAATCAGGCTTATATGTGAATGAACAGCCACAGGTCCGATTTATCGTTCAGTTCGAGGATGAAGGTCGGATGAAAGAGGTTGAAATCAAGCAGGTCATCTCCTATCTGAGTCCTATTCAAATTGGAGACACCGTAATGATCAGTTACGACCGAAAGAAGCACAAAGCTGTATTTATCACAGAGGAGGATCTTAAACATGCAGCGCAGTCGTCTAAACCGGTCATCATTGAAAATGCGATACTTACTCGTATTGAACCACATGGGAAAGTGAACCGGGGGCAAGCCCTTAAGCTTTACTTCACAGCCGAAGGACGGGATTATACCGTACCGGTCGTTCAACCTTTCGGATTTGAATATCGTACGGGTGAAAGAGCGAAACTCATTTTGATTCAGGGAATGGCGAGAATCTTTAGGTACGGCGGCAATGGGAGCACAGTAAAGGAAACGGACCAACTCTCTCTTCAGGGCGAAGTGATCCATGTGCAGAAAATGCCGATCATTATTGAAAATAAGCAGCTGATGCTTCTGGAAGTCATGATTTCTAGAGGGGCAGACCGAATCCGTAAAGCCAATAGTCTCTTTGTACCTGAAAATTTGTCGGTGAATGTGGGCGCCGTCATTCCGGTTAACATGCAGAAGGAAGATTTCCAGAGAGAAACCCGTTTACTTCAAGGCAAGCAAGGTGCGGCTAAGGTTCTCTCCGTTCATTATGACGGAACGCAAGGGGAACGGCCATTGGCCATGATTACCGCAGAAATAGACGGAATTACCTACCACATTAAACAGACTATTGAACCAGTATATGGTGTAGTGGTGGGGGATGAGTTGTGGATTGCTTACGATGAAGGTACGCAGGAAGGCATAATTATTAACTATTCTTCATAGTAGTCAGATAACTTGAAAACAAAAAGCTTAAAACAGACAAATAAGCCTGCCGCTGTGGCAGGCTGTTTGATTTGTTTATCGGAACATACATGTAAAAGCTGAATTGGCAAATTATTGAAATACAAGAACATATACCTGTGAGATGCCGCGGATGTATAATCATGTTAATGGAAAACACAAATGGCTAATGCACTTGTAATTAGGTTCATAGATGCTTGGAACACTAACAGAAATTAATGTAAGTCAAGAATGAGACGAACTAATTCAGAGGTGCGAGATGAAGAGAAAATATGCTGACCGTTTAGATTGGAAACGTGTTTTAAAGAGGGATTATATATGCAGGTTTTTCGATGACGGGGATTTTAAAGGGCATATATCATTAATTCGTATTCACGAGGTAAAGGAACCTCTAGTAAGAAGAATAGGCGGCCAAGAAGTTTGTCTGGTTGATAATGGGTACTACTGGATGCAACACTTTCCTATTGGCTCTAATTATTGTGTTACAACAATGCTCAATGAGAAAAAAGAAATCGTTCAATGGTATTTCGATATATCCAAGAACGTAGGGATTAATGAGCGAGGTATACCTTTCTGGGATGATCTTTATCTAGATCTAATTGTCTTTCCAAGTGGTGATTTCTGTATAAAAGATGAGGATGAGTTAGAAGAAGCCATAACTAACAATCAAATCACAGAAGATGAATATATTCTGGCCAACCATGTGATGACAGGTTTAATCAAAGAAGTTGAACCAATGGAAAACACTATTTTAAAGAACACTATAAAACATTTTAATCTTATTTCCAGGTATCTCAGAGACAGTATTAGCAATTGATAACATCGTATTCACGCTTCAGACCGTTCGGCCATTGGATTTCCTGGAATACGTCCCAGTCGTTTTGCTCCTTGTAGACTCTTGGGTCCGTGAATACAGGAACGATAGATGATGTGACCTAAACCACTAAAGGAGAAAGTTCTATGCCTCAGTTTCCTGAATTAGAAACAGAAAGATTTGTGCTAAGACAGATAACAAAAAATGATTCCGTAGATATGTTTCAATATTTTTCATTGGATGAAGTAACGAGATTTTATGATGTGGAGAGTTTTACGAACATAAGACAAGCAGAAGAACTAATTCAAAGATGGAATGAAAGATTTGAAAGAAGTCAAGCCATTCGTTGGGGTATCACTCTGAAGTCGTTAAACAGAGTAATCGGAACATGTGGATTTCATGGCTGGAAGAAAAACCATTATAAAGCTGAAATAGGATATGAATTAGCGCCAGAATATTGGCGTCAAGGTTTTATGACCGAGGCAATTGAAAAGATAATTGAATATGGATTTAATGATCTAGGATTGAACCGAATTGAAGCATTTGTAGAACCAGAGAATGTGGGATCAAGAACGGTATTAGAGAAAGTCGGTTTTAGAGAAGAAGGGTTATTGAAGGAACATTATTTTTGGAGGAATCGGTTTGTTGATAATGTCATATATGCATTTCTTAAGAAAGACTATAAAGTGCATTAGATAGAAAGCAAAGTCAATTCGCCTAACATTATATTCACGCATCCGCGTTTTTTGACTCCTCGGTCTGCTTGTAGCGATCGTCAGAGAAGCAGGCTCAGGGGATACATTTGCGCCGTGGCCGGACCCTGGTGGTGCTTAAATCGGTGGAACGTCGTGAATACGGGATGCCGGGATTAAAATGTTTACATACCAGATCTCAAGAAACTAGTTCAACTACAATATAACCATTGCCAGAATGTATATTATTATTCTTCGCAACCTTTATTATTAATATTTTGGGCGGTGTGAATATGGAAGTTTTAATACGTGAAATTGAAGTAAGTGATTATCCTGAGGTAGTATCGTTATGGATTAATGTGTTAGGAAACCGCAAGGTTAATATTGATAATTTTTCAGTGACGTTAGAGAAAATGAATAGAGATGGGAACTATAAGACATTTGTAGCATTATTTGAAAATAAAGTGGTTGGTTTTATTTCAACGGTACACGCGTTATCAATTGGAGATGAATTTGGTTACTTACACATTCAGGGCCTTGCTGTGCAAGAAGGGCTTCAGAATAAAGGAATAGGAACAAAATTACTTAAATATGTTGAGGAATATTCCAAAAGAAAAGGAATTTCAAGCATCATCTTATGTAGTGGATTCAAACGCACAGATGCCCATGCCTTTTATGAACATAATGGTTATGACAAAGATTCATACTGCTTCGATAAAGCGCTTTGACTTCCATTAATAAGTTTGGTGGTAGAGCAAATTGAAGTATAAGAATATGTATTGGAAGAGAGGTAGAAGAAATGTACACACATAAATCGATTGAAACTATTGGAACTCTCACTATGCTAATACCTATTTTTATCTCTTTTTTGGTTGCATCCCTAATTTTATTTTTTATAATGATAATCCTTAAACAAAAAAATAAAATGATTAACGGTTTCACGGTCCTTAGTTTGTCAGCGATTTCGATTCTAGTTTCTGGCCAACTTTTATATAGTAGTGGGATCATTGTTGACGAGATTGGATTAAATGGAGACCCTGCTTTATTTTATAGTTTTTTAGCAATTACAGGTATGGGGATAATCAATCCGATCATCTACTTTTCTACACAAGGAAAATCAAACAAATAACTTAATTAACGGCTGGAAATAGTGTTAGTTCACAAAAGAAGTATAGAGGGATCTAAGGCAGGCTCGCTTCGTGAATACAGAATTTTTGAGAAATGTCTGTTTCAGAAAATGACTTAGGCGGGGATAGTTGATGGGACTCGATTATGGTTTTATCGCAGTTATTCCTAAGGAAGAAAAAGACAGATTATTTGAGTACATAAGAAAGCATGGAACAATAGATGATGGTAACTGTGCTTGTATACATTTTGACTTCGACTCATTCATCTTAAAGTATCTTGAAGGGGGCTACGATTGGACCCCACATTATGACAAAGCTCAAGTTGATTATTTTATTGAGCCTGATGGAAAAGCAAGAATAGGGTGCATTTATATTAGAGCGTTTTATGTCCGTTATGAACATTTTAAGGAATGATCATAACTAAAATTTTGCATTGGTTTGCGTTTTGATAAGGAAGATGAAGTCTTATATTTAATACAACAATACTACATAAATTAAAAAGATGGTAAAATGTAGGGTTTATATGGTGATGAAGAAAATATATAAACTCTGACGTAAGGAGAGAAAGCATATTGGGCAAGAAGAAAAAAACCTTACCAAGAAATTTTGACGAGCTAATCGATGCAGGCGATATAGCGGCATTAAAAGAGGTATTTACCAAATGCGAATGGGATGCCCGCGGCGGCTACAGCAAATCAACGGCCTTGAGCTTTTTCAATATTCCGGATGAATTGGTTCGATGGCTCGTGGAACAGGGGGCTGATCTAAATGCTAGGGACAATTACGGAAGAACGGCTTTACATAAACATGCCATGAGCTGGAACGGTAATACTGAATTGCTTATTGATTTGGGTGCAGACATAGAAGCCGCTGATTATCAAGACGAGACCCCTTTATTTGCAGCCGCCGGTTCATTTAAATCCAAATCGGTTCACACGTTGGTTACTAAAGGTGCAAACATTAACGCAAAGAATAAGATGAGACAGAATCCACTAGAAAAGGCTTTGGCAACGTGCAGGAATGCGGATATTGTCAGTATGGCGGAGGTTGCCGAGCTTTTGCTGAACGCTGGAACAACGGTAACGCCGGAAATGAAAGATTCGATTAAGCGAATCGGAAACGACTTTGAATTTCACAGAGAAGGGTTTAATAAAGAATATTTGAGTCAGACCGATGAGGCACTTCTACGACTATATGAGTTATTTGATGTTCCCCCAGTAAA
This sequence comes from Paenibacillus lactis, assembly GCF_017873605.1. Classification (GTDB taxonomy): domain Bacteria; phylum Bacillota; class Bacilli; order Paenibacillales; family Paenibacillaceae; genus Paenibacillus_AQ; species Paenibacillus_AQ lactis. The sequence continues at coordinate 335,074 of NZ_JAGGKI010000005.1, read as the reverse complement.
GAAGCGAAAGACGCATGACGGCGTCTCTACGATAACCGTATCAACCAAGGGATGGCAGGCGCAGCATCATGAACTTTGGAATTTACTTATACCTTCAAAGGGCCACGCGGCAACCGTACAAGGTGAAGTTATCCGGATTACGGGTAAGGTGTCTTACGAAATTTTAGATAATGGCGGTATAAACTGGGATAATCATTTTCGTAAAATGCTCAGTAGTTTGATTCATTACTTTAGCCTGGGTATACCGTTAAATCCCGCTTCACTTCAGGAGGCAGTAACATTAGCAAGGGAGCTTCAAAGCGGAAATGGAAATGATGAACCTGCAAGATTGTGCGAGCTGGCAGTTCATTGGGTGCTCAACAATCCAACGCCTATAACATTAGAACAGCCTGGCTATAAACGATAACATTATCGAAGGAGCAGTGAAGATGCTTTCAGAAAAAGTGATCAATTATTGCAAAAGCAAAAACTGGTGGTTTGAAGACACTACAGAGGAATATGAACACGCATTAGTAAAGTTAGGGATCGATTTGGATTCAGATTTTGCAGCGTTTTATTTGCATGCAGAGGATGGGCCGACTTTCTTAAGTAGACGACGTCAAATCTATCAGATTTGTTGGTTTATGATCAATTCTTCGGATTATAGGTTAGGCATGGAGAGAACTCATGTTGTTTTAAAGCTGCCTCAAGAGTATATTCCGTTAGATAACTTTGAAGGGGAGTTTGGCTTTTTTTATAATAAGAGCACTGACGCAGTGTTAGGCTTAGGATTAGGCCAGCAGATGGCGGATTTTTTTGCTGGTACATTGGATCCGCAATGGAAAAGCTTTAACTACTTTCTAGAGTGGTATTTTGAACTGACAGACTCGAGTGTGACTATATAGAAAAAAAGGTCGTCAGCCACCGCTGCACTGGAGCTACTCTGATGATGGGATGCTCTAGAGGAGGCATGACGGCCTCTTATTATATGTAAGACTTCGCTTTCTCAATATATCTGTAGATTTTCAAATCCATCCCATGATCTTTCTCATCGGGGTTTTCAATGTGAAATCGTTCAATCGTTCCTTCAATCTCAGGATCTCGTTCATTGAATATAGCCTGACTTTCATCTAAACGTTTGGCTAAAGCTATAATCTCTTCATTTTCGGGAGGGACTCCCTCTTCAAATCCTTTGATTAGTTTGGAGACGACTTCATTTGACTCCCTTCTTAATCGCTTAAATTCCTCCAGTCCCAACTCATTTTTGACTTGTTCTATTCTCTTACTAAGTCTTTCCTGTTGCTCAGGTGTAAAGTAATCCCATACGCCCATGTCAGTCTTGCCTCCAATTCATGAATTTTTAGGAAATCGATCAGAGTTAATCGACAAACTGTTGAATAACATATTGTATGATTGTATATTAAAAAAAATTAATGACCTATTCAATCATTGATAATATTCAGATCTGTCGCTTAATCGATAATTGCGATAAGAACTGTAGATTTTCTCAAAAAAAATCAGAGGTGGATCGGTATGGCTGAGAAAATGGATCGACGAAAGGTAAGAACAAAAGCACTATTATACAAAGCTCTCATAAAGGTGCTGGAGGAAAAAGGACCCTCCCGTATTACCGTTAGTGATATAACGGAGAATGCCGGTTTAAACCGCAGCACCTTCTACTTACACTATACAGATGCAATCGATTTACTCGAACGGGTGAAGGCTGACATATGGGCGGGCTTGTCAGAGAGGATGAAGAATCTGAATCCTTACAACTATCTCTCCTACGCTGTCAAAAATGAACCTGATCCCGCAATGGTGAAGGTTATCGAATATTACGGCGAGCACGCCGATTTCTTCAAGGTTATCCTTGGTCCTAATGGAGATCCTGCGTTTGCCGTTCGAATTAAGGAATTTTTGAAAGAACACCATCTCTCCAAAATCCTCGATATCCGACCTGATTTGGCCGACACGATCGTTCCGAAGGACTATATGATTGCTTACTTGGCTGCCTCCAATCTCAGCATTCTTCTGAACTGGATCGAAACTGGAATGCAGCAATCTCCACGAACCATTGCACTTATGATTACCAGTATTCTGAGCAGCGGGTTGAATCAATTGTACGGAATTTCCCATAATAATGGATCTGGTCCAGTAAAGGCATAAGCCTTTAATCCGTTTATCCGGATCCAAATGATTAGATGGGTGATTCGAAAAGGGGATTGCTTCAGTTAACATGTTATTAACACATTCTTCTAATAATTTAGTAAATATACCGAGGGAGATTTCAATGAAGATAAGGAATTCATCCAAGGCTAATCATACATAATAATAAATTACTTGTAACCAAGCTAGAAGAAAAGAATGAAGTATTTTATTTATTGCCTGGAGGAGGGCAAAAACCTGGCGAGATGCTTAAAGAATGTCTGGTCAGAGAATGTACAGAGGAAACAGGATATGAAATAGAGGTCCATGAATTGCTATTTGTTAGGGAATGCTTTCTAGATGAAGATATTCATAGAGTTGAATTTATATTTAGTGGGATTCTGAAAGAATCTGGTGTAACAGATGGGGCAGTAATGGACAAGAATCAGATAGGAATTGAATGGATAGAAATTGAAAACATAATGGAAGAACCGTTGTTTCCTGTAGGAATCAGAAGTCTTATTAATTCTTATAGTAAAGGAACCCACATAAAAACATATTTAGGGGAAATTTTATAGAATTTCAAGGAAGACCGGAGCATCATCTGATACCTATTTAATGCCTGAACACATTTATTTTTTGTGAGGAGGAACATTATGTTCTTTTTACAAATGTCAGGGTTTCCGGGATCAGGAAAATCAACATGAGCAAAACAAATATTTAAACAAACGAATGCAGTTATAGTGGATCATGATGTCTCTAAAACGGCACATTGACCTTTGTACTAAATAAAGGAATTTACGCATTGGAAAAGGCATCAGACAGATGGACTCTGAGAGGCGGGAGCGAGGCGTTCATAGCAGACACCTTGGCATTTGCCAGGTCTTGTGAATACGCAACGTTCAATGCGAATAGATATTATAGCGATTGGAGGGATCGTATGATAGCAGCAGTTATAGGAAGTGTGGCTTTTTTTATCGCATCCATATTATATATTCTTCTTGCATTAGGATTGCCCTATGGAGAGTTTGCCATGGGAGGTAAATATAGAATTATGCCGACCAGCATGAGATATATGTGTGCCTTTTCTGTATTGATTCAATGGTTTGCAATATTGATCCTGTTACAAACAGCAGGACTTATCCCCTTCATATTCTCAAGTGGAATTACAAAAGGGCTATGTTTCTTCTTTGCCGTATATTTATCCATCAATTCCGTAATGAACGCTTTATCTAAAAGTAAAAAAGAGAAGTACATATTTACACCGTTATCCGTGATTACGGCCATATGTTTTTGGGTCACCGCTGTTCTTGCATAGTACCATAATCACGCTAAGGGGCTATCGCCCTTTGACTGCCAGATGTATAATCATGGAAGAAGCTCAGACAACAAACAACCCAGCCTAAGATAAGAGTAAGAGTATCTAAGGCTGGGTCTTTTCGTGGAAACTGTAATCCCCTCGTAAGGAGAGTGAACGTTTTGAGATTGGGCCAAACCTTTTTGCAGAACAGAAAAAGGACCTTAAAAGACTTAAATTATTCTACCGACAAGGCAAAATTAAATGTAAGTACAGAGGGCTATTTTACCTTTTATCATTATACTTATGAAGGAAATATCCCAAACATCATGGCTGAAGGTCTGTGGGCACGACGTGAAGTAGCTTGTCCTGATCCACCGGAAGAGTTATTCGGATGTCATCTTGTTGAAGGTTTTATTGATCCTCTGCCGGCATGGTTAACCGAAAGCCAATATTACAATGATTTGGGGTACGAGCTTACAAGAAAATATATTGGGGACGTGTTGCTTGAGATTTCTCTTCCAATGGCGGATTTCCCAATATATATTGCTGACTATGCTCATATCCTTGAATGTAAAATGATTGAGGAAGAAAAAGGGATAGGGATTGGTTTTGAATATGACTGCAGTAATGGTAGAGAATGCACACAAGCCTATGTGAATTCCTATATCGATATACATGAATACATCGATCAACACCATGCCCCGATAGTTCAAGTTGTAAGGCTGGGGGAAGGCATTGCTATACCGAGCGAGTTCATAGAAATAAGTAAAATTCAACCTCGGAAGTAACCGAGGGGCTGCAGCTGAGTTTGGAGGCGGCTATGGAGAGAAGGAAGTGGGATCGCATTGGTTAGTAATGAAATACTTTCGCAAGCGGCTGGTGCTTTCGGATTTGATATGCATTCATTAGAGTTTGTAAGTAACTCAACAAACGAGGTATACAAATACATTAAAGGCAATAAGAGCTACTTTCTACGTTTGTCGGAAAAACCAGTCGAATACGAAATGATGATTCAGTCCGAAGTTCATTGGGTTCGGTATTTGGCTGAGAATGGTGTTCGCGCCTCATTACCAATCCAAACATTAGAAGGAAGCCTAACGACAAGTTGCAGAGATCATGAAAAATGCTTTATAGCAGTTGTGTTTGAAGGGGCTTTTGGAAAGTTCTTTAATGAGTCCCCGAAGTTATGGGGACCGCATTTGCTTTATAGATGGGGCTCGACAATGGGACTCATGCATAGATTAACAAGATCGTATGACCCAGGTGAACCAGAGCTAAAAAGGATGGAATGGAGACCAGCGGAGATCAATAACCCGCATTTACATAAAGGTAACTATTCGTTACTTCTTGGGAAACTTTTATCCATTGAAAAACAATTAGCGTCTCTGTCTAAGAACAATGACTCCTATGGATTAATTCATAATGACTTTCATCCCTATAATTTTCTCATTCATCAAGGGGATATCACGGTATTTGATTTTGATGATTCATTGCACGGTTGGTTTGCGCTTGATATCGGAATCGCAGCTGCACACGCTGTATGGTGGGGCTCACATTACCAAGAATGGGGATCGAAAAATGATTTTGCCAAGCATTTTCTATCTTCGTTTTTAGAGGGTTACTTGAAGAATAACAATTTAGATTATGATTGGATTCGAAGAATTCCTTTATTTATGGAATATCGAAATATCAGTTCTTTTTTCTGGTGGCTTGGTCACTGGGATGGGAATGAAGATAATCTATCTATATTTCAAAAGAATGCTATTACTGAAGCAGTTAAGTTCATCGAAAGAGATATGCCGTTTGAGGGATGCAATATTGAATTGTAGATGATGAGGGGGATTCGATGAACTCTCGGAGGCATCATCTAACAATATATTCACGAAGCACAAGTTATTTTTAGTGTTCAGAATTTCTTTGGTGGTGAGCGCAATGGAGCAACATATAAAAGAACTGATGAATGAGCATATACTTGAGGATGCTGCGAAGTTTTTTGGAATAGATTTGTCAGATTTAAAGTATATCGGTGGTTTTCAAAACTTTGTCTATGAATATCCTAAGAAGGATAAGCTATATATTTTAAGAATAACGCATAGTTCCCACAGGCATTCAAATCATGTATGTGGGGAAATAGAGTGGGTCCAATATCTTTATAATAATGGAGTGTCTGTAAGTAAACCAATCGCGTCCAAAGCTGACAGATATGTTGAGGTTCTGGAACTTGATAACTCCTATTTCATTATTACTTCGTTTGAGAAGGCACCGGGAAAGAAGATTTGTTACCCTGAGTGTATGAATAATGATCCCCTCTCAGAGATGTGCGGGGAACTAACAGGACAAATTCATAAACTATCAAGAACATATGTACCAAGCAGAAAAGAATTCATGAGTCATGATTGGACGGAGAACTCTTATTTAAAGGATATAAAGAAATATATTCCCTCGAATCAGGATCGTGTGTTTGAAAGTTTCAAGCAACTCACTAGTCAGATAAATAATTTAAAAAAAGAAGATAAATATGGACTTATTCATGGGGATATTAATGTAGGAAACTTCTTTATCGATCATAATAAAATGACGCTTTTTGATTTTGATGAATGCCAATATAGCTGGTACGAAGAAGATATCGCAATTCAAATTTTTTACATGGTTTATGTGGTGCTTAATGATTCGATACCGGAACGGAATAAACAGGCCAGGAAATTTTTAAAGTGTTTTCTTAAAGGATATGAACGATACAGAAATATTGATGATGAATCATTAAATAATTTGAGTTTATTTCTGCGACTAAGGGAGTTTATCGTTTATATCGGAATGTACCGGAGTTTTGATCTTTCAAATTTAGATGATTGGACTAGTACTTACATTGCTGAGAGCCAAGAAAGATTGGAAGAAGGAGTGCCCATAGTCGAAGGGATCTTTTAAGGATTTCTTGGGGGCGCCAACTAGATATAACAATTTATTTACGTTGCAGAGGGGTTGGCCCTTGGCTTCTTTTGTATCGCGTGGAGTCCTAAAAATAGATTCAATATCTCTAAAAATCCAAGGGACGGTGGTTTAGATATGAGTATTGTGTTCAGGCCTTATGCAGGTGAAGATGATTATGAGGCGATACGCGACATCATCGTCCGAAAATTTGAAGAACCCAACAGACGATTCTATCCGAGTCTCGGTGACATGGATTACAACCGTTCGTTTGGCGGTGAGGAATTTTTCAAAAAGTTAGTAATTATCGCAATAGAGGACAACACAATAATCGGTGCAATATGGCCAGGATATTACCGGATCTTATATTGCGTTACCTGCCCTAGGTATGCGCATCTTGAGGATGAGATTTTTGCATGGGCAGAAACAACATACTATGGCACATCGCTTGAGGATCGAAGTGGGCAAGAAGTGTACATATGGGGTTATCCAGAAGATCAGGCCCGATCAATGATTCTGAGGAGCAGGGGATTTGTTCAACATACATGGTATATGTATTCCGGTGTAATGGATCTTGCATCCAGCATACCGGAGCCGCATTTTCCCGAAGGATATACCGTAAGAGCAATTCAATCGAGTGATCTATATCAAAAGGTTATAATCATGAGCGGGTCAGCTGGACTAACCGAGCCCAACATGGACATATACAACCGATTAATGACTACTCCAACGTACAGGCAGGAATTAGATTTAGTAGTTGTTGATGAACTAAACCAAGTGGTAGGGTTCGCAAATATATGGCATGACACCCATAACCATATTGCAATTATTGAGCCGTTTGGAACTGCTCCAACCCATAGAAGAAAAGGTTTAGCTACCAATTTGTTATATGAATGTATGCATTTGTTGAAGAGATTAGGTGTAAGTAAGCTCTATATAAATCACGGGGGAATGTGGACTTTAGATCCTGAGCCGGACGATGCGTTGCGCGTCTACACTAAAGTCGGATTTCATGAGTTAGGAAAGATGTTTGTTTGGTGCAAAACGATTTCAGATTAAATAAAAAGGAGATTCAGCTGTCCAATAAAACAACACGCACCTAGCGGGCATTCGCCCCTTGGCTGCCAGGTATCAAGTACAGATATTACTCAAGCGACAAACGAACCAGCCTAAGATAAGAGCTATATAAGGCTGTGTCGTGTCAAGGACGCTTTGAATCTCAAGTTCGAAGGAGAATCCATGAGAAAATCTTTGCAAATTCATCTTATTTTTGGCCTACTCTTTATTACCATTGGCTGTAATGGAAATGCTGAAACCGATGAAAGTTTTGATTTACATGACATCTACTCGTATGAGTATAACTCCATAGAGTCTGAACATAACGATTTAATAACAAAATGGATTAGTGAATCAAGACTTAGTGATCATCCGATCAGTATTCATTCTATTTCGAATGACCAACAGCGATACGGGTATGACTATGTATTTGCTAAGGGTTACAAAGCGTTTGAAATAACGTTTGTTTTTTCTGCCGATTCCATGGATTCCAAAGGCCCTTTACATATTGTTGGTATTAAGGGTGAAGAAGATGAAGAGATTTTAGTCAAAATAAAATATGATTCTAGATATGTGCTTGGAACCATTATTTCAGATCGAAGAATATTTTCGAAGGATTAAGAGGTGTGGTAGCTTCTCTTGAAGCCATGAGGATCAGATAGGTATTGTGTTCATGACAGGAGGAAAGCCCTTCTCGCATCAAATCCTGACAGCTGTTTAGTTGTTATTTACAAAAACGTTATGGGAAATCAGCGCGAAGACAAAGAATAAGCAAGAAAATAAACAGATGAAAAGAAAAGTGAGGAAAACCAAATGTTTGGACGAGGCGACCGAAGATACCCGATCCCAAAAACCTTAGAGAAATTGAAAGAAATTAATAGGCAGGTAAGCAGCGATTTAGGTGTGGAGCTAGATGATATCCTCCATGTTTATATCGATTATGATCTTAGCAATCAAGATCCTGAATTTGCTTATAATGGTCACCCGCTAGATGTCATCCCCTTTGCATTAACGGCAATTGGCGGGGAACATTTTGGATTTTTGACCGATTTCGGTTCTATTGATGATTTAGAAGATGCTCCAATTGTCTTTGTACAAGCATTACCTTTCGAAGAATATCACGTAACACTACTTGCAAATAATATTATTGATTTTTTAGGACTTTTTCTTTCATATAGGGATTTAACAAGTTTGTTCTTTTTGGACGATGAGCCTGATATTGATGATAATACGGATCCTTCCGAAGATCCTCACTTATTATATGTTAAAGAAAAGTTAATTGAGGGATTAGGGATTTCAGCAAAGGATCCCCAAAAATATCGTAAAGATATGTTAGAGAAGCGTTCGAAAGAAGTAGCCCTTCAAACCATAAATGGAATTGGTATTAAAAGAATCTCGTCGGAGGAGTTGGGACCGGTCTATAGTATTGATCTAGATGTTGATTATCGAGAATTAATCAATGAAGTCCAAAGATACTTTCGAGAAGCAAGTGTGGAAAATAAGCTGGCATGTATCGTTGACCTTCAAGAAACAGGTGTTATGACAAATCGTACTGAAGAATTAAATGAATATATAATTAAAGAATTGAGTATTCTGGGTTTTCATTATGAATCCAAAATGCTTGAATTAACAACAAAAAACTATGAGTAGGTGTCGGGGATGCCCCGAACAATAATATAAAAAATTGGGCTGCCAGGCAAAGAAGCAAGCAAGTCCCAAAAGGGACTTGCCCACCAGGAAAGCTTCAACGGAGCAGGCGGAATTGTTCTGAAGAAGCGAAGCGTTCTCCTTTGTCCTCGGATTTCACCATAGGAACTCAGGAATTCAACGAAATCCGAGGGCAACAGAGATCGTAAGAACAATCCACATGTGGAGTGCTGATATCCGATTGCGATAGACGTCATGAATTCAGGAGTGTTATCCAATTAATAAAATATGAGGTGCTAAATGGATCAGCAGACTATCCAACTTGCAAAAGAAATATCGATTAAAATGATTCGAGAAGCGGGCCTGATAGCCAAAGACAGGTTTGATAATTTTATTGAGCTGAGATCCAAAGATGAGTTTGGGGATGTAGTGACGGAAGTCGATCATATGGCTGAGGAGATTATTATTAAACAGATTCAAGCTGCATTTCCAACTCATCAGATACATAGCGAAGAGGCTGGGGTTATTGGTTTGCAGAACGACTGGTTATGGCTGGTTGATCCTTTAGACGGAACTAATAATTTTGCAATTGGCCTGCCTGTCTTTACGACTTCGATTACGTTGATGTACAAGCGAATACCGGTGCTTGGTGTGGTATATGAACCGATGACAGATCGATTGTTCGTATCGGTTATTGGTGAAGGCACTTATTGTAACGATAAACCAATACAGGTGAAGTCTAAGCCCAATCTATTCAAAGGAAACATTGGTTGGATTCAAGGGCACAAAGTGCAAAATGATCCAAGAGCGGTTAAGCTAAGGCAATTCATCGATGTCCGATTTAAAAGGATGATGAGATTATGGGCACCAACCCTTCAATGGTGCATGCTCGCTAAGGGAGATATTGATGGAATTGTACTTTTTAATTCTGAAGGAGACGATTTATATTCAGGCGTATTGATGGTACAGGAAGCCGGAGGTGTCGTGATCGATTTTGAAGGAAATTTATTTACAGGAATGAATGAGGAGCCTTACTTAATCGCATGCCACCCAGATCATAAAGAAGAATTAATGCGAATTGTAAGGGAAGGGCTGAGCAGAGGTATATGAAGACTTTATCCTTTTATGCAAAACAAATCACCATAGGGAATAGAGCTTATCAGATTCTAGTCCCCCAGTTTTTATTGAATCACATGTATGTTGGGGAGTTTCGAAAGAATGATTTTATGATCTTTTCCAACGGGCATGGATTAAAAATGCTCGCCTCTAAGCTTGTTTTAATTAGTAGAAATGTTGATAAAATATTATATTTACCGATCAGAGATAACCCGTTAACCGAGTATTTACAGCGATGGTTCTGGGATTCATCTAATAATGATTTAGTGCTGTACCATCATTCATTACAGTTCAATATTAATGAGTGGAAGGAAATTAGGGAAAATCTAAAGGGCTACAAAGATAAAGTAACCTATAACATAAATGAAGAGGAGTATACGGAAGTCCCACAAAAAGAATACGACCGATTTAGATATAGAGAGAACAAGGATGGTTTGCATATCAAAAGAAAGTACGAAACAGTATTCTTTGAAGGAAGTGCTAAAGTATTTAGCATCATGTCCGGTCGGTTAATACCTCTTTCAGAAGAGAAATGCCAGCTGTTTGGCGATGTTTCAGGAAAAAAGATGCTTGAAATAGGCTGTGGAAACGGTCAATCCTTGCAATATCATGGGGAACGCCAAGCATCCGAACTATGGGGGATAGATATATCGGAAAAGCAGATTGAAAAGGCCAAGCAGCATTTGACGGCATGCGGACTTTCGGCAAATTTGATCCGTTCTCCGATGGAAGAAGAATGCGGCATACCCGAGGATTATTTTGACTTCGTTTATTCGATCTATGCCATTGGCTGGACAACCGACCTTGAAGGCACGTTTAGTCGGATCGCTTCTTATTTAAAAAAAGAAGGCGTCTTTATCTTCAGTTGGTCTCATCCTATACATAAATGTGTTGTTGAAGAAAATAATAGATTTGTTTTGAATAAGCGTTATTTCGATGAATCGTGGTATCCGGTATCTCCTGATTTTTGCCAAGGGGACCTAACCTTATCTGACCGAAAACTATCAACCTATATCAATGCGTTGGCGAAGGCAGGGTTTGTCATTGAACAAATGATTGAAGAAACCGACAGTGAAATCATACAAATGCAGGATGAAAACAATAATTTCGTAAAAAGAGCGAAGATGTTCCCTGTAACCTTCGTTATCAAGGCAAGAAAACTTTAGAAAGTAGAACAGATGTGCGAACAAAGTATAGTGGACATCAAAAAATAGCATTTGATCGTTGTTTTCCAATCATGGAATGTAAAGGAGCCAGAAAAATGAGCCCGCCGACCTTAATAAGAAACAAAGATTTATATATTAATATTCTTCGACTGGACCACAACCATAAGGCATGCAGACCTGAATTGTGGAAGCAGTATCAATAAAACCAGTATGATCATGATATTTATAATAGTGGTGGTCTTTCCTAATGGTTAGAGTCGCATAAGCATCAGTTACCCTTTCTTCTTTAGTGTATGTTTTTGTTATCCAATAGGCCCTTGGTGCATGTATGGAAAGGTAATAACCACCAAAACTAACGAGAATCCCCATTATTGGTCCAGTAAAAGGTCCCCCTATAAAGGAAGCAAGTATGCCTGCTACCGCAGAGGCAGTGGCATATTGTAGTTCGGTTGAATTTTTTTTCGCTCCTTTATATACAAAACCAGCTGCTAATACTTGTGGAGAGGAACTGAGATCTTCTTGAATGGTTTCAACTTCTTTAATTACATAATTCACTTTCGCCGGTTTGCAGGTTTTCAGTCTTTACTTTATTATCATTAACTTTTGTGATTTTGAACTCTTCTTCTCCATTTGAATCTGTTGCAATATAGTAGTTGTCGTATTGAACTAATTTAGAACCATCTGTAAAAGTAACAGAATTACTGGTTGTGCTTTTAACTAAGTCTGAGAAACTCACAAATTGATCCATTTGTGATACTGGCAAAGAATATGGTGAGTTTTCCTGATCTTGAGCGAAAGCTGGGATTGAAATAGATGTAGAGAGTAGAATTGCTGCCAAAAATGTGTTAGCAAATTTTCAATTTTGTCATTTTTTAAACTCCATTCACTTTTTCTTTTTTTTGAAGAAATCGAACTTAATCACATAATCAAAAAGAGAGGTAATTACAACAGCTCCAAGTGGAATCAATGAGTATACCCATAGCGGATTATTTGGAACTTCACCAGGGGGTGCATCAATTAAAATCGCATAAAGGACAATACAATAAATTACGGCCACTACAATACCTGTTATGTTTCTATTTTTCATAGCTGATTTTCACCTCTAGTTCACAGAAATTCAAAGTATTGTATATACTACCTAAGAATACTATGACAAAGTACTACTAATATTAGAGTAATTTTTCTCCACTATTTAAACTTGAAATATTTCAATTTAATTCCCTAGTTGTAAATGTCCCAAGTTGATATATAGAAGAAACTAATAAAATTACACATCCTTCCTTATATGGGGGAAAGAGCGTTAGTATGCATTAAATGTTGCCAAACAATGCTGGAAATGTAAACACTTTATAACTAGTAACTATTTTTTGAGTATATTAGATACAATGATTTTAAATAAAAAGTCTAATCCATGTGCTTCATGGTGTTTATTTGACACACTGGGCTTAATTTGAACTACATTACATCAGGTTTTCATAATATTGTTGGCAATAATCCAATTCGGTAGATTTTTCAATCGTTAATAATTTCAATAATTTAAATCATTGATTTTCCTTTCTCTTATTATTAGTAACAGCTTTATTGGGTAATTAGTTACGAAATAAATTAATAAAAAATAGAACCATTACATAATTAAAATAAATATAAACGGTATACTTAATGCGGTGTCGTGTTGAATAAAATGTACAAAAAAGCAGTTCAGTATTCCTCAATAGCTGATCTGAACCAACTCAATATGAGTTGCTTCACTTTTACTTTGAGTTTAAAGATACATTTTCAATTAAATCGGAGATTCATGAAGGGTAAGAAACGCTCTCAGAAAAACTATGCAAAGGAGATAACCATGGGATCTAGAGTCATGCATTATTGTATAACTGCACGTCTTGCTCAAGAGTTACAGATTGATGATGACCAATTTTACTTAGGCGGGATCGCGCCAGATGTACATAAAAATATGAATACACCAAAAGCAATTTCTCATTTTGTGAAGACTAATAATGACGGGCAAATTACAGCAGATTACCTTGGATTCAAAGATAAGTACCTGAGTTCTATGAATGAACCATTTTACCGCGGATACTTCTATCATTTAATATCGGATGTTATTTGGGTCGAAGACATTTATAACAAGAAAATCAAGTGGCTGCCTCAACCGGAAAAGAAGGAAGCGCAGTTAAAGTATTATCGAGATTTTTGGAGACTAAATGGAAAACTGATTGACCATTATTCCGTCTCTTATAGACCGATGGAAGTAAAGCCCATAGAGATTGAAGAGATTGATTATAGATACCTCCCAGATTTAATTAAGGATATTGAAGTTGATTTTGCTAAGAAAGATGAGGCGAAGGAGCAAGAATTAGAGATTCTTGATTTGAAAGAAGTCATCGAGGTACTTGAAAGAACCGTTAGGGAATGTGTTGCAATTTCGAGATGAGGCATAGACAATTTGATGTAAGGCATAAACATCCATAACAATGGCTTACGCTGCCTGCCGGCTGAGGCGAAGCTATATAACACGAAGGAGAAAAACATGCACCATATAAGAGTTAGAGCATGTGCACTAATCATTGAGAATGATTCGATTTTATTAGTTGAATTTAATGATGAACATGGCGTTCATTACAATTTACCTGCAGGTGGAGCGGAACCAGGTGAATCCATAGTTGAAGCCGTCAAGCGAGAAGCGCGTGAAGAGGCAAATATAGACGTTGAAGTGGGGCCATTAGCTTTCGTGTATGAATATGCCCCTCATTTAAACGCTTATAATCATGGAACAGGGCATAGCTTGAGTTTAATGTTTGATTGCAGAATTTCGTCCGGAAGCCCAGCTTTACCAGCGAAGCCAGATCATAACCAGACCAACGTTAAATGGGTTCAAATCGATAAATTAGATGATATAGTACTCTATCCAAACATTAAAGATCATATTAGGGATTATGTGAACAACAAGAGAAATATTGAAATTATAGAAGAATTTAAGCTAAAGCAGTATAAGTGATTACCAATGGCTTAAATGACTGGTTGAAGGAATCCCCGACTTGAAGATAGGAGAGAACTGGACGAGGCTGGAGGAAATATTTCAAGAAATTGAAGTCACTCGATGCTAACCACTAATCAGGACATCCAACCCAGCACGGAGCGTCAACCGAAAGAAAAGGGCGTCTCGCAAGATCGTGATTCGCTCCCCTCGGCGATAGAAATAATAAAACCTGGTGCCGTAAGGGGAGCTTCGCAATTTGGTCGAAGTATCGATAACAGCACTATGGAATCGCCTCAATCAAAATCCTTCCAAGTGAAATCCACGCTTAATAGACCGATCGGCCGTTCGTTAGCTTCGTATTTTTGGGCAGAGGCCGTTTGGGGGCTTTTAAAGCAGACCAAGTTGTTATAAAAACCGAATGCATTGCAAATGGATGGCCGTACCGAATGAATGCCGCATCGATCATGTCGTTCGTCAAAGAAGATGCATGTTCCGGGAAAACGCTCCTGGTTCCGTAATTCCAAACGTTGTTTAGCAGGCATTTTCCGGATGGCCTTTTTAATTTTCACTCGTTCTTGTTGAGTAATCGGAACAGGTCCGCAGCACATCCCTTTACAGCCTTTACAAGGCAAACTTTCCATCTCCATCATCTCCATTCCATTATAATCCCTAGCGTTCAAACATGCAGACACAACAAAAAAAGCCTTTAGATCGGCTCAAAGAATGGCTCTTTAAGCGTTCTAAAGACTATAGTCGACGTGTGCTTATATGGTATATTGTAGCATTTTGTTTGAATCCTTAGCAAGGGTTGAACAATTCCCGTTCAATATTCTGAACTCATTGAAGGGTCCGAGCCATCACTATGACATGCTCAATCTGTTGATATCACTTTCAAGTGATGTCACCCAAGCGGAGCATCCGACACCCGAAAGACGGGGCACCTCGCAAGATCTTAGATCTTTTCAGGACACCCCGTGCAGTAGTAATGCGCTTTTACATTTATCAACCATTAGGCCGGCTTCTGTGCTTTCGCAGCAGATGGAGCCGCACCGTCTGACTTTCGTTTGGACAGATCCATTTTACGCTGCAAAATACCAAGCACAACATCCGCGACAATCGCCAGCACCGCGGCAGGAATGGCGCCTGCAAAGATTCGCAGGGAGTTATTGCTGTTCAGCCCAGCATAGATCTCCCGCCCCAGCCCGCCTCCTCCAACGAGGGGAGCAATCGTGACTACGCCGATGGCAATGACGGCTGCAATGCGCAGTCCCGACATGATATACGTCAGTGCAAGCGGAAAACGCACCTGGACCAGCAGTTGGAAGGGGCTCATGCCAATGCCTTTTCCCGATTCTAGGTAGCTGGCCTCCACCTGTTGTAACCCAACATACGTATTGCGCGTGATGGGATTCAATGAGTACAGGAAGAGTCCAACCATGACCGTTGTCGTTCCGAGACCCATCCATAACATGAGCACCACTAACATGGCCAAGCTCGGCACCACTTGAAGGATGTTGGTGATAAACAAAATGATTTTGGCTGCCCATTTGCTTTTGGAGCACAGGATGCCCAGCGGCACGCCGACGATGAATGCCAGTCCCAGACCGATAGCGACCATCATGATATGCTGGAGGAAGTACTCCCAGAGCAACCCCTGATTTCGTGATATATACGACAAAAAGTCTGCAAATGTTAAATGTTCACTTTCCATGCTTACCCTCCTTTAGCTGTTCAAGAGACCCTGCTCTTTCAAGTACGCGATGGCGACCTCCCGCTCGCTTTTCTTCTCAATGTCCACCTGATAATTAAGCGATATCATCGTATCCGCATCCAGGCGACCGATTAAAGGCGCAATTGCCTCCTCAATTTCAGGATGCTTTTTCAATAGGTCTGAGCGCAATACCGGGCTTGCATCATAAGGAGGGAAGAATTGCTTGTCATCCTTAAGGGTTTGCAATTCGTAGGCTTTCAGCCGGGAATCCGTCGAATAGGCTAGCACGATATCCACCTGCTGATTGGCTACCGCGCTGTATACCAGACTGATCTCCATGGGGAAAACCTGTCCGAATGTAATGCCATACGCTTTGGAGAAGGCCGGATATCCATCGGTGCTTCGCTCCAGCCAGGTGGTGTCTACTCCAAGCTTCATGTTGGCCATGTCTTTTTTGACATCGGAAATTTTGGTATACCCATTGGTTTCGGCAAGATCCTTTCTTACCGTGAATGCGTACGTATTCTCAAAGCCCAAAGGATTCATCCAAGTGAATCCGAAGTGTTCCTGAAATCCTTCTTGCGCTTCCTTCAAGACCTTGGCACGGTCTTTGCTGCCGCTGATCGGGAAATGGTTGTTGAAAATCTCACCGGTATATAATGTCGCCATTTGAACATCGTTATCTTTCATCGCATTGATGACCAATGAACTGGATGCCAGATCCGGGATAATATCCACGTTGAGATCGGTTTGGTCTTCAATCAGGGCTTTGTACATCTCGGCAATAATCTTGGTTTCGGTATAGGTTTGAGTCCCGATTGTCATGTCGCTTTGAATTCCGCATGCGGAGGTAAAAGCAGCCAAAGTCAACATGCAGGCTAACATCGGGATCCATCTCAGCTTGTTCAGATTCATCACGCCTTCCTTGTTCCGTCCGGTTTGCTGCCTACGGCTGATGTGACTCATACCGCAGCGTCCCGGGTCTGGTTCTGATGGTAGTGTTTGCTAAGCCAGCCCTCAAGCAGGCCAAGCAACGCGTCAGCTACAAGTGCCAGGAGAATCGCACCGATGCCGCCGACGAATATCATCTCGGGCTTGTTCACCCCAAGTCCCGATACGATAAGATGGCCTAACCCGCCAGCGCCAATCAAGGAAGCCAGCGTTGCCCAGCTGATGATATACACCGTCGTAATGCGGATGCCGGACATGATGTAAGGAAGCGATAACGGAAGCTGAATTCTCAAAATCGTTTGAGCAGTGCTGTATCCCATCCCCCTGGCCGATTGAAGCACGCCTTTATCCACGGAGTGAAATCCGTCGTAGGTATTCCGCAGGATCGGCATCAGGGAGTATAGAAACAGGGCTAGTACGGCCGGCTTCATGCCGATGCCGAGCAGCGGAATCAGAATCGCGAGAAGCGCCAGGCTGGGAACCGTTTGAAACAGGTTTGCAATAAAAAAGACGAAACGATTGATCCAGCCTACCCGGTTATACACGAGCAGAATGCCGATCGGTACGGCAATGACCGTCCCCAAAAGCACGGCAGAGGAGGAGAGGACCAGATGCTCCTGCAAAGCCTTCAGGATATCCGGATAACGATCCGTGATGAAACTCCAAAATGCGTTCATATCACTCACCCTCTCCGTTCTGCTCCGGAGGAACGATCGTTGGATATACCTCTGCCAGATGTTTAACGACGCTGCCTCTTGTAATGAGTCCGAGGAACCGGTTATTGCTGTCGACTACGGGAAGGTTGCTGAGCTGATGGCTGTCCATGATCTCAATAGCCTGGGCAAGCGTGCTTCCCGAAGCCACCGAATAACGAACGGGATGCATAACGTCCGCTACGGTTTTGCCTTCCTCGCCGTATTGGTCGAGCACCCGGTAGATCGAAACCGCTCCTTGAAGCTGCCGGTTACGGTCTACGATCAGCAGCGAATCGACCCGCTTACTTTCCATCATCTTGATGGCTTCCGCTAATCCTCGACTCGGGAATGCAGTGACCGGGTTCGTAATCATGACTTCATCTACAAGCGGAATCTCATAGGTGCTTTCGTTTTGCAGACGCTTCGAGCCGATAAAGTCACGTACAAAATCATTTGCGGGATGACGTAAAATGGTGTCCGGTCTGCCCGTTTGAATCACTTCACCATCCTTCATCAGAACGATGGTATCCGCAATTTTAATAGCTTCATCCATATCATGCGTCACAAAAATAATGGTTTTATTGAGCTCCTGCTGCAGCCGGATCAGCTCATCTTGAAGCTGCTCACGGCTGATGGGATCAAGAGCAGAGAACGGCTCATCCATCAGGATGATGTCCGGATCGGCCGCAAGCGCACGTACGACGCCCACACGCTGCTGTTGCCCGCCGCTTAGCTCGGATGGATAGCGTGTGCCATACGTTGTATGGTCAAGCCCGACCATGTCGAGCAGCTGGTTTACTTTTTGTTCGATTTTATCTTTATCCCACTTCTTCAGACGCGGAACCACTCCCGCGTTCTTGGCGATATTCATATGCGGAAATAATCCAACGCTTTGAATGACGTAGCCGATATTGCGCCGCAGTTCAACCGGATTCAATCGGGAGATATCCTTGCCGTCAATCAGTACTCGGCCAGATGATGGCGTGTTGAGCGCATTGATCAGCTTCATCGTTGTCGATTTGCCGCAGCCGCTCGGTCCGATGAGGACGGTAATTTCCCCTTTTTTGAATTCAAGATTAATGTCTTTCAACGCGTGAAAGCCATTTTCATAAACCTTGTTTACATGCTCCAGTACTATCATTCAATCGCCCCTTTACAAGCAGTATCCATATTATGCGGAGCATTTGGCATATCATCCACGGGGATCCCAAATTCGTTGTGGGGGAAGTTCAGTATCAGAGCTCTAGATGGCGACAGCCTTGTTATGTAGACATAGAAAATGAAGCGAACGAGTTAGCAAAAGCCTCAAAATGGATAGGATTAGACGCGTTTTTTTTAATGGTGGAGAAAGAATCAAAGAGGAAGCCCGGAGGGGACTAACAATGTAAGCCCAATAATCTTCGTTACGGCATTGACTTATATCGAAAAAATTCCACCTTTATCTGCAGTGTAGTTGTCCCAACAGTATAATCCCTTATTACACCCATTCGAAAATGTATGCCAAGACTGTGACCCCCTGGTCGTACACGGGAAAGTATGTGTCTCATACATGAATCTCTGATATGCCTGAAGTCAGGCAGCTATGTTCTAATCAACTGCCTTCCCCAGCCCCAATGGATCTATGCAAAATGCATAAGCTAGCAAATTGTCCCTTAGGAATAGGTCCGTATGCCCGCAATAATATGTTTAATACCAATACCCATTTTGCTTTGGAATGAAACAAGTAGTTCGAAAGATCGGTGGGTTGCTGGTGCTTGGGGTTCAGATGGGGATGAGATAGGCTTTCTCCTTAGAGAGCAAGCCATACAAACTGAAGGGGATAAATCAAGTCTATAAAGAGGCTTGGATGATGGGGCATAAGTCTATTACTAGGGGTGTTTACTAGGGACGGGAATACACGTAATATGGGAGTTGTAATGAAGTTTGGGAATAAGTTGTTAGGTGAAATTGCTGAAAAGTCAAAAGATTCAAGGTTGTTTTTATAAATATATATAGGGGGGCTAAATGTACAAGTATGCACTTTGCTTCATAAAAAAAGGAAGTAAATTACTCATGTTGAATAGAGATTCAGCTCCGACAAAAGGATTATGGAATGGAGTAGGAGGAAAAATTGAAGGGAACGAATCACCAACTGAATGTGTAATACGAGAATCCTTTGAAGAAACTGGAATTGTTTTAGAGAATGTAGCGTATAAAGGCGTTATCAGTTGGATTGCAGATGCAAGTTATTCAGGTGGGATGTATGTTTTTATAGCAGTAATTCCAGATGATTATCAATATATTACGCCCAAAAAAGTAGATGAAGGTATTTTAGATTGGAAGGATATTGAGTGGATATTGTCGGAAGGGAATTTGGGGGTCGGGGAGATGATTCCACAATTCCTACCGAAGGTCTTAAGCAGCGCTGAATGTTTTGAACATAAGTGTATCCTTGAGAATAATAAATTAATTTATTACGATGCAGTAAGATTACGGCAGATAGAGACAATATAAAAGATTGTTTTGGATAAGGAAGTCACCAACCTCTGCTAGCAGTCTATTCTCGCATTGAATCCTCACGGCTACTCGTTCGTCAAGGAGGCATCTCGGAATTTTCATGCTACTTATATAATGGTTGAGTAAGCCTGGATGCAATAAAAAGAATAAGGACAACAAGGTAAGACAAGGGGGATATCAAAATAGAAGATGATAAAACATCTGTTGAATTTTCTATTAAGCCCTTCACCAAATTCAGATTTTACTGAACTAGAGGTTATTGAGTACGAAAGAATGATACCTAGGCTCTTTAACGGTGAATTTGGCTATGACTCAATTTATCCTAAATATCGTTTTCTTAAGTATCTAGCTTTAAAGAATCATGTTTTGTTTCACGGATCAAATAACTCACAAATTGATATCGATCCGACATGGTCTATATTCATGCTGTATTTGATAAAAGTAAACAAGACGGAAGTTTAGAAATGGATGTTTAATTTTCAAGATAAAAAGTATCACTTTTATTCATTGAACGCATCGACAATGCTGAATAACCCTTGGACAAAAGGAACGATATACATATTACCACAAGACAAATTTAAAAAGTCTGATAACAATATAGTTCATTTTAATGAGTGGGTTTCACACGAGCATGTTAAGCCGATAGCCCGATTGGAAGTTGGAATTGAAGATTTCTATTTTCGGGATAAGGTTTCAACCCATAAGGATAACGAGTCCTTGCTAAAGACGTGGCTGCTTTATAAAGTTAGATCGAAGAGGGCAAAGCCAACAATGGCTAGGAACAGCAGATAACAAAGTATTATCTAACAGGAGCTAAACTGAATCTAAAGATGAAGTTATGTGTTTCGAACATTGTCTATTCTTTGAACCAATAAAAGCTGCCCCCAGCTATGCGGGCAGCTTTTCCTATTTCCAGAGGAATTTCCTCGCTACTCCTCCATAGATAGTCCGAGCTCTTCGTTCTGCCTTTCTTGCAGAGCTTCCTGCGGCCACAAATAAGAGTGCAGCATATCGATCGTTTCTTCAATCAAACGCTCCCGGCTGATGCCCGTACCGCCGAAAGCTACGGCTTCAACCACCCCATGCGCTGCAAGAATAAGGACCGTCGCCGCTGCGTCCGGGTCCTTGATTCGAGTCTCCTTCTGCCAGGAGCGAAGAAGTCGGGCCGTAAACTTATAGAAGAACCGCATCTCCTTGTCCGCCATGTCCTTAATCTCAGGATATGACAGCGCCATGATGTCCATTTCCCGATGAAAACCGATGTCCACCTCGTGAGCCTTAATCATGATCTCGATCACGTCCCGGATCAGTTCCCGTTTGTTCTGGCTGCTATTCAGTTGAAGAGCGCCGTGACCTCGGAGAATCCCTGTGAATCGTTCATGGAAGAGAGCCAATGCGTCTTTGAAAATTTCCATTTTATCAGTGTAATAGGAATAGACACTGCCAACAGCTACATTCGCTTCCTTCGCGATTTCCTTTGTATTCGTGGCGTGGAAGCCTTTCTCCGAGAAGAGTTTCATGGCCGCCGCAACGATCTTTTGTTTCGTTTCCATGCTTCGCTGCTGCTGGGGCACGCGGGTCTTATCCTGATCTTTCTCTGCCATTTTCATCACCTACGCCTAATTGTATTTCTCCTCCTTATCCAAAGTCAACGAAATTATGAATCATAGTTCACATTTTTATTGACAAAAATGAACTTTAGTTCATATAATCCGATTAAAACGTGAACTAAAGTTCATGTTAAAAAGGAGAGGGTTACTTTGTCTAAGCTTACCGGTATCCGCCGCGGGATTGCATTTGCCGCCATTATCTTGGGGTACTTCATGGCACTCCTGGATACGACTATCGTTAACGTCACCTTGCCGGAGATGACCCGGCAATTCAACACCGCCATGGACGATATGTCCTGGATCGTCAATGGTTATAACCTGGCCTTTGCCGTCTTCTTGATCACGGCTTCCCGAATCGCTGATCAGTTCGGTCGTAAGCGTCTTTTCCTCGTCGGTACAGCGTTGTTTGTCGTTACTTCGATTCTGTGCGGACTGTCAACCTCTGTCGAAACGATGGTCTTCTACCGAGTCTTGCAGGGCATGTCTGCAGCGATTGTCGTTCCGGTTACGATTCCCTTGGCAGCTGACTTGTTTCCGAAGGAAAAACACGGCATGGTCCTCGGCATCTGGGGGGCCATCTCCAGTCTGGCTGCTGCCAGCGGACCTACCTTGGGTGGCATTTTAACCAATTCCATCGGTTGGGAAGCTATTTTCTTCGTGAATGTCCCTATTGGGATAGCTGCAATCTGCCTGGCAATCCCGTTGATCCGTGAATCCTTCGACACTTCCGCGGGACGGAAGATCGATTGGCTGGGCGTGTTGACCCTTTCTGCCGCGATGTTCTGCATAACCTACGGATTGATTAACGTGAGCGAATGGGGCTGGGATTCGTTGAAATTTATCGGGTACATGGCTGCTTTTCTCGTTTTTATAGTTCTCTTCTTAATCGTTGAGCTTCGTACGTCTGTGCCTATGCTGCCCTTGTGGCTGCTGCGCATACTCCCCTTCAACGGGGCAGTGCTCACACTTGTGATGATTGGTGCGGGCATTACTGCCTCAACCTACCTGATGTCGTACTTTCTGACCGGGATTCTGGGCAATAGTATCCTGGAAGCAGGGATCACCATCTCTGCCATGTCACTTGCTTCAATGGTGATTTCCGCAATAGCCGGAGGAATGTCCAACAAGTATGGCAGCCGCTGGTTTGTCACCGCGGGAATGGGGATATTAGCTCTGTCTTTCTATCTGTATGGATCGCTGAATGCGGCATCCACCGAATGGAGCGTGGTCTGGCGGCTGATCTTGACAGGTGTGGGCATAGGTCTCTCTGTCGCTCCCGTTATGGGCGCCTCCATCCGCAACGTGCCGGAAGAGAAGATCGGCATCGCCTCGGGTATCATGAATATGTCTAGAGCGATCGGCTCAGTTCTGGGCGTAGCTATTTTGGTTTCTGTGCTAAATACGGCGTTAAGCCATTACAGTGGGGAGGCTGTGAACAAAATAAAGCTGCAAATCGAGAGCAGCGCCGACCTCTCGGCGGAGGCCAAGGAGGTCATCCTGGAGCAGGTGGGGCGTATGGTACAAGAGAAGTCCTCAGCCGGTGCTAAGAACGCCGAGGGGGCGATCCTCCTTCAACTGGATACCATGGAGAAGGCTCTATTGTCCGAGGCGGATGAATCGGTAAAGCAGGAGCTCCAAGCTGCTTTCACGCAGCAGCGGCAAGAGCTGGGGCAGCAATTATCCCAGGTGAGCACGGATTTGCAGGATGCGTTCGTTGCCTCCTTCAGTCGGACTTTCCATGCGGGCGGATGGTTTTTGTTGCTAGGGATCCCCTTTGCCCTGATTTCTGATCGTCGAGGTGGAAAGCGTCTGATGACTGATCCATCTATGAGGGCCTTCGCTGCCAACGAAGATGCGTGATGGGTAGAATGAATTTGACGGAATTGAGGTGGATCGTAAAGGATCTGTCCGCTGCCGGAGAAAGGTTTTTGGACTTGCCATCGAGAATAAAGAATAAAGCAATTCAATGAGGGATCGGCGGCAGAGTCGATCCTTTGCTTTCGATTGGAGGTTACGATGAAACAAGGTAAGAGCTATCTAATTGCAGCTTGTGTGTCCTTGCTAGTTCCAATCATTCACCTTGGTTTTTTAGAAATCAGCACGAACATAAAAAATTCAAAACAAAATCACGATCCAAATCTATTCGGTCAAGAGATCGTTATAAATACAGATATCACTGATGCCTTTTATTTATATTGGTATTCATATACGGCACCAGATTTCGTCCGTGATTACTTCTTAACATTGTTGTTCTTCATTGGGATTTTTTTGTTTCGGCGAATATTCAGAAGAGAGAAAGGACTCGACTCACTTGCAATTGACATGTATTCTCGCTTCGGAGCTGCCTCGATCTACTCTCGGTCGCAAGGAAAATTTAAAGGCGTCGATTTAAAGAAACATCAATGTGGGAGAGTGTTCATTGAGACTATACTGTAACGGAAGGAGGGCTACCTATTAAATATAAATCAGAGAACACGATTGCCCATATCTCGTTGCATGACTGCATCATTGCATCAACCTCAACTGAAGGGCAGAATTTATCGGTAACATTTGAGCACATAGATGTTTTATCGGATCACCCTCTTAACTACACGGGGATGGCTATGTATTCTGGAGAAGCAACGTTAACTTTTGTGGATTTTGAAATTGTGGAGTCCATTTTATTTGATACTTCAGAAGTGAAGAATAAGAGAAGAATTGTTGTAGAAATAAATGCTCAAAAGAGGGAACTTCATTATTCTGATTTGTTAGTTGATTTTGAAGTGCTTAAGGATGAGGTACTCAATAAGGAGGGGAATTATCTATTTCATAGATTTGATGGAACAACTTCAAAAAAGTACAATTCTGATTTTGGATATTGGGTTATCAAATACAAGAAACTGATTATGGAATGGGACGAATTAATAGATAAAGCGTGGTTTGAAGAAAGGTAGGATTTTATTTCCCCCACGGAAAAAAGGCAAGCTGCTTGATAAATTGAACGAAGCAACAAGTACTGGAGGACGGTATGGGAAACACGATTTCACTACCCCCAAGATTCAAGGATGTAGTTGAACCAATAAGTATGTCAAATGGATTAACCTCCGTGTTTATTGAGGTTTTAGTTATTAGCGGTTCCATGCTGGCTGGAACAAATCGAGAAAAAGAACTGATTATCTGGCTAGCACAAAGGGATCAGTCCGTCGTTGGAATAGGGACCGTTGGTTTTGATATCGATGAAATGCCTTGGACGGTCAATTCCTTTGCAAGTGAGAAGGATTTTATGATGCGAACGATTTCGCATGCGGCAAAAGGCTTAGGGTGGGAGAAATTAAGCTATGAACCACGTCAAGACCAGGTTGTTCATTGTTTGAAGCAGTTTGACTTCATGATTCAGGCGTTTAATCAAGAAGATGTGAGCATGAACAATTATATAGAGTGGGCAGAAATTGAAGAGGGTGACGATAACCCCACGATCCCAAGAGGATACCCTAAATGTGAACAACATAATATCTATTTAAGTTGCCATGGATGTATACTTTGTAATAATGGAAGTTGATTTGGAGAGTAGAAGGGATATAGAACCAAAGATAGGTGTAAGGAGTTTTAGGATGCCGACATATGAAAATAAACAAGCGCTTATTGATGAAATTGTGAGAACCTATCATTTACTTGATCAAGAGTTCGACGCCGTGCCTAAAGATCGTGAATGTTATCGAGTCGAAGAGGTAGACCGGACTCCTCATGAAATGCTTGCCTATCAGGTAGGCTGGCTGACCTTATTATTAAGCTGGGAAAGGGATGAATTCGCTGGCCTGGAAGTGATCACCCCGTCCCCACTATATAAGTGGAACCAGTTAGGGCTGTTGTATGCGCACTTTTACGATACCTATGCCGGTAGTTCATTGCATGAACTGCGCGCTCTACTCCAACAACGCGTAGAAGAGGTATGTCAATGGATTGAGCAGCTTGAAGATGAAGAACTTTTCTCCCCAGGCAAACGAAAGTGGGCTGCCACCAGCGCAAACTGGCCAATATGCAAATGGATTCATATTAATTCTGTTGCTCCGTTTAAAAGCTTTCGAACCAAAATCAGAAAATGGAAGAAAATTGTGTGCGTATAAAGGAGAATTTCTATGATCTCAATCCAAGAAATTGAATACGAACAAAAGTCCATCTTACGCAATCTCCTCGAATTATATAAATACGACTTTAGTGAATTTGATCCAGAAGATGACTTGAATGCCAATGGATTATATGAATATAAATACTTGGACCATTATTGGACGGAAGACGGAAGATACCCATTTTTCATCAAGGTCGATGATAAACTGGCGGGGTTTGCTTTAGTACGGATGCATGGTACTGAATTAAATGAAAACATTTATAGTATGGCCGAGTTTTTTGTCATGAAGAAATATCGAAAACAAAAAGTCGGACAAACCGTTGCACATGAGTTGTTTAATCGCTTTAGCGGCATTTGGAAAGTTGCTCAAATTGAGGCGAATCAACCAGCTCAAGACTTCTGGAGAAAAACAATTGACCGTTATACAGACGGAAACTATCAGGAAATACGAGAAGAGGGTTGGGAAGGTCCTATACAAACATTCTCGTCGGCAGCCCGACAGTCATGAATGATTATTTAAGAAAAGAAGATCGCCAGAAAATTATCGATTGTTTCGGCAAGAGTTATTATGAGAAATTGGTGGAGCATCTCAATATCTACTCTAGTCGATGGAAATTACAAGATGTTGATTTTATACCTTCGTACTCGATGAATTGCGTATTCAAATGCTACTCAGAATATTATGGTAATGCGGTTTTAAAAATTGGGGGATCGAAGAGAGCGGTAACCGCCGAATACCATACTTTGCGTGAATACGATGGCTGGCGTCTATGTAAAGTGTACGATGCAGACATCTCAAACGGCGTGATCCTTGAAGAGGAAATACAACCGGGACGATCCTTATTCCATGGAACTTCGCGTGATCAAAGAATTTCCATTTTTAGCTCTTTATTTAAGGATATGCACATTCCTCCACAAAATCCCGGCCATTATCCAACCTATAAAGACTGGGTAATCAGGAGTATTAACTACATTAGCAGAAGAGAAGACTGTACGGATCTATTTCCCCATATAGAAAAAGCGCAGGAACTATTTTCGTCAATCACTGAGAAGTATGCACGAAACATGCTGCTACACGGTGATCTTCATCATGAAAATATCCTTTCCAACCATGCCGGCGAATACATCATCATCGACCCGAAAGGAGTAACCGGTGATCCTGTCTTTGATATTTCACGTTTCATCCTTAATGAGTTTAATGATACCTTCTCTATAGATCTATACCTGGAAATTGAAGCTTTTATATCCGCATTAGCAAAATCACTACATATTCCTTGTAGCATCCTTAAGATCTGTCTATATATCGAAACGACAGTATGGTTGTGTGATGAGTTGCAACAGGGCGTACCTATTCATGAGTGTTCGTATCTTATCGGCAATATTCTTCATGCAAAATCGATGTTATCAAATTGACCAAAGCAATGATAAGAGTCGCCGTTTTGTGAATCCCAAATGTTTGTCTATAACAGGAAGAGGGGGAGGGTGTTTTGGAAGCGGATATGAACCAGAAGTATGAAATCAAATTTCCCTTATCGATGTATCTTCAAGTCATTTGTTATAGTATAGTTTCATTGTTGATGTTTAAGCTGGTATTCGTCGTTGATTCATTTTTCCTTGCGGTATTTCTATCTTTCCTGATCTCGGTTCAAGTAGGAGGAATAGCCGTCTTAATCCCAAGAATGCTTAGAAGAAACAGTGAGCTGGAAATTACCCCTAATAAAATTCGGATCAATCGGAAGGAAGTCTCTAAGGAAGACATTGAAAAGGTCATCATCGACGATTCTTTTACACAGAGCATTGGTATCAAGCGATACGGCAAAAGGTTAATTCTAATGGATTTACATTTCAGGTTCAAAAATAAGGAAGAGACTAATCTAGAGGAATTAACAGTGTGGGCACGTGAAAATGGAATTGCTGTAATTCGCGGGAAAATATTTAGATGGGTATAGATATTGGGTCCGTACATACTGAAGCGCTGTACTTTTAAATAAGAAAATCATACTAAAATAAATCATCCAGAATAGTGAGGACATAGAAGATGACAAAGAAGCTATATTACGAATCAGCCTATATTCGGGAGTGGGGGACGCGAATCACGCGCAAATGGGAGCGGGAAGATGGAGCTTATCTGGTCTTGGAGGCGACGGCATTTTATCCGCACGGCGGAGGGCAGCCGTGTGACCTGGGATGGATCGATGCCATCCCGGTGCTGGATGTCGTTCTTGAAGAAGGAGAGATTCTGCATAAAGTGGAGCGTTTCCCTGAGAAGGAAGAGGTTCAATGTCGTTTAAATTGGGACCGGAGGTTTGACCACATGCAGCATCATAGCGGTCAGCATCTGCTGTCCGCCATGTGTTTGGAGGTTTGCGAGGCGGAGACGCTCAGCTTCCACCTGGGCCAGGATTACGCCACCGTTGATATCGCACGAGCGGATCTGTCTCCGGACCAGTTGATGATGCTCGAGCTCGAAGTCAATGATCAGATATACCTGAACCGCAAGGTGACGAGTTATTTTGTGACCCGTGAGCAGGCAGCCGTCCTCCCGCTGGTGAAACAGCCAAAGGTATCTGAGGATATCCGGATCGTTGAAATTGAAGGGATCGAATATAACCCATGCGGAGGCACCCATGTCTCAGCCACAGGTGAGATCGGCATGATCAAGCTGCTGAGAGCAGAGAAGCAGAAGGGACATTTGCGCATTTATTTTAAATGCGGTTATCGTGCGTTGAAGGAATTCAATGCCGGAATGGACATTCTAAGCAGCCTATCCGCTAGGTTCAATACCTCGAAGGAAGAGATTCTGGACCGGATTGCAAAATGGGATCAAGAGCAAAAGCAGCTCCAGACGGAATTAAACGCCGTGAAAGCCGAGAATGATGCCTACCTGGCCGAGAAGCTATTGGCTGGACGTCAAAGCGGCCTGATCAAGCATGTGTTTGCGGACAAGCCTCTGAAGGATATGCAGAACCTGGCGGCCAAGCTCACCGACCAAACTGACGTTATCGTGCTTTTTGTGTCCAATGCAGACAACAAGGTGCTTCTTGCTAAAGGGGGAAAGCGCGAGCTCGCCTGCGGTGCGTTCTTCAAGCAGCATCTAGCTAATTATAATGGTAAAGGCGGAGGAAGCGACAACATGGCGCAGGCCGGTTTTGCCACTGAAGAGGATGCGATGGCGTTTTACCATTTCACGGCGCATTCATTGTCATCGGTTGAAGGGGAATAAGGGAATTAAGGCGGATTGTGATAATAAAATGGACAATTAACTCAAGAAATAACCCCTATAAATATGTTATAAAATGAAGTATACTGAGGTAAGAAAAAGTAAGGAGTCGTGCGGGAACACGACTCCAGTGTACAATAACTGCATAAAGAGCAGTCGGCCGCTAAGTGGTGGTCGAAATAGACCGTTACCTTAGGGAGGGCGGTCTATTTCTTTTTCATGTAGGTTAGGAGCGCCAGAATGAACATGCCGAACATGAACATTAAGGAAAGTGTGTCATAGACCTCCATGGGCATCACCTCCCTTCATGGAGACTAGCCAACCGCCCTTTTAGCCGTACATTGTACTCGAAAAATTCTCAGAGACAGATGAATATTGAAACAACACACGACCCGGCCTAAGATAAGAGCTATCTATGGTCGGGTCTCGTCGTGGATGCCATTAAACGTTTTAAGACAGAACGAAGCAAGTGAAACTATTTGCGGGGGGACAATATGAATAAGAAGATCATAAGACTTGAAGGATTATTGGTTTTTCTAGCTTGTATTTATGCTTTTGTTCTTAATGATTATAAGTTAATTTGGTTTTTTGTACTTCTGCTATTTCCGGATTTATCCATGATCGGATATATAAAAGGAAACAAAGCAGGTGCTGTAACCTACAATCTTTTTCATACATATTTATTAAGCGGATCTGTTTTAGTAATAGGGATCATAATGAAAAGCGATATTTTGATTCAGCTAGGAATCATTTGGACCGCACATATTGGAATTGATAGACTAATGGGGTATGGATTGAAATATACAACGGATTTTAAAGATACGCACTTAGATAGGCTATAAGAGGTACTTTATAAAAGGTACTGGTCATAATCTTGCGATTGAAGAGCCGCTTAGTCATGTAAAACGAACGCATGAAAGGAATTACGAATGAAGAAATATACTGAATTTTCTTTTTACCTGCCGTTTTTTGATTTGATCGATGATCCCGATGAGGGATCCCAATTCGAACAGTTAATGGGGCAGCTGCATATAAGTTTCGATATAACCGCGTTATATCAGCGATATCTTTCTTATGGGGCAGGAAAAGGAGATATTTTTGTATTTATCAAGGAAGACGATAGGGACAGCTTTATATTCATTGATTTATTTAACGGCTTTACCGATCAGCATAACATGGTGAAATTAGGGGTTCGTTGCGACAGTAAGCTGGATGAGAAGATCAGGAACCTGCTATACCAGATATACTCCCAGGCAGAGCTCACGAGTAAATTCATTGAAAGTTATGATGATTTGCTCAAGCTTGAGACCTGCAGCGGGGATTATCCCAAAGAGATTCGGTATGGAGATTATACTTACATTAAAAACATTCATTATAACGCCATCTAGTGATGTTCGTGCTGCAAGGCCAGTTAATGCCCGCTGGGTTCAGCTGCATGTATAAGTAGAGAATAGGCCTCCAGATAAAATATTTGTAGCCGTTAAAAAAAAGATTTTCAAAACGCTGCGGATCGAGGTGAATCATGAAGAAGATCTCCGTGATGTTTCTACTTATGGCCTTCTTATTTTTGGGTTGTCAGAACAATGACACTAAAGATGATAACTGGGGAAGTAATCATCTTATTAGAAGTGGAGATATAATTGATATCATCATAAAGGATAAGGATGAAGCAAATAGAACATTGTCCCCAACAGAGTTGCAGGATTTTATGAATATAATTCATGGTGGCGTATACGAGATCGGACAGCTTGATATTGGTCCAGCGGATAATGTGGTTGAAATGGCAATGAAGAATGGAGAAACGAAGAAGCTATCGTTATGGCTGGATCAGGGTGAAGATTTATTTGTGGATCATGATGATAATGGGCATTACAAGCTGTTATTAGATGAGGATGAACGAAATAAATTGATCGATATCCTTCATTAATAAGTTACTAGAAGAATACTCAAGCGATTGAGCTCGCGAGGGATTACTTTGCTGATCACAAGGGTCAGAACATCGCGGAAAACTGTAAGAAGCTTAGGGAATCCCTAAGCTTCTTTGTCCATTACAGGAATCATACGTCACATCACCCAAAGGAATACCCTGTCAATCCCCAACAACACTGCTGCAGTGATTGAACAGAACCTTTTATAATGTAAGGTCCTTATCCCATTATTCGTTCGCGCTCGTATCCGCATTAAATAATTCCTTAACATAGGCTTGGAGCTTGCTCTTATTCACGCCGAGCACCTGGGCATGTCCTACCTTTTCATTCGTTAACAACGAGAAAGGGGGAATCTGCTGCTCATCAATATGGTCCAGATCGAGATCGAAACCTAAAGCGGCCAGCTTCAGCATTTCTTTTGGTGATAAATCGGTTTCGATGTAGGGGCTGATGGATTCCAGAATACCGGGAAGCTTGATCAGACCCGTGGTTGACTGCATTTTCTTAGCGATTTCAGAGATCAGCTTGCGCTGACGCTCCGTACGCGCAAAATCCGACCTTGCCTCTTTCCGGAAACGCACGTATTGCAGGGCCATGTTACCGTCAAGATGCTGGTACCCTTTTTTCAAATCGATGTCGTATAGGTGCTGATCGGCTTTGCTTGTGTAATGCATATCTCGCTCTACTTCGATGTCAACCCCGCCAAGTGCATCCACAAGAGCAATAAAGCCGACAAAGTCGGTATAGACGTATTTATGTATCGGGATATCCAGCAGCTCGCTGACGGTTTGTCTCGTTAGATTCGTACCGCCGTAGGCAAACGCCGAGTTTAATCTTCCTTTTCCATGTCCCGGTATGTCTACGTAAGTATCCCTGAGAATTGAAAATAGATGGACTTTTTTCGAAACGGGATCGATGGATGCCACCAAAATCGAATCCGATCTCCCGGAATCCTCCCCGCGGGAATCTCCTCCGAGCAGAAGAATATTGATACGCTCTTTTCCTTCCCATTTCGGGATCTCAATGGTCTGATCACCATCCGTGGAGGAATTCGACGACGTTGCTATTGGCGGCCGGTTCGATGCAATGGAGATGCTGTTCGTGAAGTGGACAATCGAATAGAGATAATACGATATGACGGCTACCACACTAAGTAACAATACGCTCGAAAATATCTTTAACCATTTCTTTTTCATCGTTCTAGAACCATCCTAACCTCATAAAATCAGTGCCACAGCACTTTAACAGATGATCTCCATCGGGACGAGTCCGTCACTGTAACATTCGGTACGAATGAACATTATACATTTCGCTGGATGATATCGGAATTGAATTACCTTACACTTTCCTTACAAAATCGTAATATAAGGTAATGAAGGACGAATTCATATGCTTCAATTGCCGCATCCGGTACGGGGGGCAATATTGATATCAGCGCAGCAAACCGTAGAAAAACCGGGAAACCTCCCGTCAGCCATTGCGTAATTGACTTTAAAATGAGAGACCAAGGCTAAGTTAAATGATAGGGATCATGTGGGAAAAAGGAGGGGGATGTGCGTCTACAAAAGATAGAGATTCCGGCGAGAGCGGATGTGTCGGTCGAATCGGATATGAAGCGGCTGTCGCCGCTATCAAGAAGGCGTGGGAGCGTATGAACGAACTGAATGACCTTGCGCTGGAGCTCGTTGCTAAGGCGCATCCGGGCGAGGATGTAAACGAGCTGGTTCTGTCTAAGTTTGCCGTCGACGAGGACGCCTGCGTGCGCATCGGGTATATACACAGGCGATACCCCGGCCGGGTGGCTGTATAACTACATGTTATTTAATCGAATTGAAGCGAGCAGCCAGCTCATCTATGAGACTTCTTGATGATGGAGGTTTGAGCAAGCAAGCACTAGCCTTGCATGAACGCCGGTTTGCCCTGCTGCATCTCTTGAATGCGGCAATTGTGGAAGGCGGTTATTTTCCATTCCCCATTTTGTTTGATGATCACATTGGAATTGAGTGACCCACGGTCATTCGGATCTTGATCAGGCTCGGCAAGTTGAACCTCCCCGATCGCATGAACGATCGCTACATCCGGTGTAATAAAACGCGGCTGCAGATCCGTGTACGAACGGGACACGAGGACAGAGCCTTTCAGTGGTCCGTTAAACAGCATTTGGTGGACGTCGGCGATTTGTTGTCTTCCTTTCAGGTGCTGGCCGGCGAATGTTACATAATCGGCGTCTTCGGTAAAACAATTCCCGTAAGCTGCTCCATCGCCCTTGTTCCAAGCCTCGCTTAAGCTTGCGAATAAATCACTGATCGCTTTCAGTTCTTCTTGTTTAGCCATTTGAACCAGTCCTCTCCATAGTTAATTTGGTTTGGCGGGTACAGAACCCTTGTGCTATACTTGTGAACAAATAAAATCTTGATCGATAAATAATCTTAATGAATTAAATATCTTGATCAATCAAGATGTTTTTATCTTACCGCGGAGGTTTCACGATGTCAAGAGACAATGTTTTACCGGATGTTTCGTCCTTGCAGCAGGAATTGCTGCTTGAGTTGCGCCAGAACAGCGCACGTGCGGTCATGTTGCATGATTTAATCTCTGAGAAAATGGGTCTGAACGCTACCGATCATAAATGCCTGGACTTTATAAATCAGGCTGGGCCTGTAACGGCCGGGCAGCTGGCTCAATTAACGGGGCTTACGACAGGAGCTGTTACCAGTGTGATTGATCGGCTGGAACAGGCGGGTTATGTCATCAGGGACAAGGACCCCAATGATCGAAGACGCGTCGTCGTCAAGCTCGTTCCGGAACGTTCCGAGCAGGTTGCGCCTGTATTTAAATCGCTCATGCAATCGACTCTTCAGATCATGGGTCAATATACGGATCAAGAGCTGCAATTTATACTGAAGTTCATCAAGCAATGTAATGAGATGACGTTAGACGAGATGAAAAAGCTTAAAGAGGAAAATCCATAAGAAGAATGCTCAGACTACAAACGCCCAAGCCAAAGACAAGAGCTATTAGAGGCTTGGGTGTTTCTTGAATAACCATAACTAAAAAGGGTTCTAAATTTGTTTTTACAAGAAGGATCTAAAACATGAGAATACAATCAAAGGACGTTTTCTATGGCGATATGTATTGAATTCGAATTAGTAGAGTTGAAGGGATCAGCTGCCGAATATCGGTTTGGAAGCTGTTTGAACGAGTTGACCGGCCTTTTTGAGGTCGATCTTGAAAAGCTGGTAAGCGGAGAGATTACATGGGATACACCCATGGAACAGGTTGTTATCTTATTAAATAATAAGCAAAGTCAGGCAATGGCCAATCGGGCGTTCAGTAAAATTTTTAAACACTACAAGAAAACAGGCCAATATTTAACGCATGGAGGATATTACGCCTGAAGGCGTGGTGAATCGGTTATCACTGTGTACTGGGATGCGTAGATTATGGAGGAGGGCGTATTATGACGGAAGGATTTCATTTAGAACAAGTTGGATCAGAAGATCCAGAAGATGAATGCAGAATGTCCGGGTTTGGGCAGCTTGCTTTATTCCAATGCCAAGTCGAATATCACTTTAATACGGAAGATATGCGTGTGAAGGAAGCAGAAGCATATATTGATACCGTGTTGAATGCTTTGTCGGCTGAAACGATTGATGAAATATGCGAGCGAGCATGCGAGTGGAAAAATGAAAAAATGTCCAGTGATACGGCTGATTATCCGACCGGCTTGGCTGAAGCCAGTGGGAGAGAGATATTGGCCTTTATGTCCGTAGGGGATGTTGAGCTTTATCGAAACCCTTACGACCGAAGTGATGATACATTCGGAGCCATTCTGGGTGGAGGAACCGAATGGGACGCTGAAAATGGCATGGAGATCATTATACGGGGCAGCAAAGTTCTTGAGGTGCGCGAGTATTTAGGCTATGGCGAGTATGCCATTTGGGACGAAGAAGAAGCGATGGACTAAGCTTGGCTGTAATTTTTAAACAGGGGTGATTTTCATGATAATTCGAACTGCAACGAAGGAAGATATGGATCAGCTTATTCGCATGAGATGGGATTTTACATTTGAAGACGATGTGGATGGCAACTTGAAAAATGAAAAATATGATGACTTCTACGATGAGTGTATGGAGTTTTTATTAGATGCATTTGAAAGCGGGAATTGGTATATATGGGTTGCTGAAGAAAACGGCTTGCTAGTCTCCAATATGTACATAGAACTTATTCACAAGGTACCAAGACCTGGACGAATCACCTATCCATTTGCCTATATGACGAATGTCTATACAAAGCCAGATTTTCGAGGAAAAGGCATTGGTAGTCGGTTGATATCTAAAATCAATGAATGGGCAAAAGAAAACCGATATGAATTTATCATTGTGTGGCCTAGTGATGAGGGTGTTGATTTTTACAAGAAACATGGATAC
Source organism: Paenibacillus lactis (assembly GCF_017873605.1). Classification (GTDB taxonomy): domain Bacteria; phylum Bacillota; class Bacilli; order Paenibacillales; family Paenibacillaceae; genus Paenibacillus_AQ; species Paenibacillus_AQ lactis. The sequence goes on along the minus strand of NZ_JAGGKI010000005.1, from coordinate 299,614 downwards.
CAGCATTGTAAAGAACCAATGGAAAACATGTTTTGTGAGTAAAAGGGTCGGTCTAAGTTATGAACAAAACAAAAAGGGGGGGGCTGTAAAAAGTGGAATTACTACATGATGTACAAAGGAAACTTGATTTATTCTTTGACATTTATCAGTTAGATAAAGATCCTGCTTTCAGCAGATTTATCCCCATGGTATATGATCCAATTGGTTTTGACTGGAAAGCGAAGTTTGAAGAAGATTTTACGCAGCGCTTTAATGGTCTAATGATGAAGGGAAGTCCGGAGCTCCAGCGGATTTTTTTAGCTTCTTTTCCGACGGATGAGATCCTATTACAGTTTATTGAGGAAGCCTATGAAGGTGATCTTTTGTTAATGCATCATCCCATACCAATGGAATGCGGTGATCCTCAAGGAGAGTGGGGGAGAGGTTTTTTACCAGTAACCCCGTCTCTTCTAGATGAGATTTCACGAAGACATCTCTCGATCTACACTTGTCATGCGCCATTAGATTATAATCGTAAGATTGGTACAAGTATTTCGATTTCAGAAGCACTTGGAGGCGAGATCGTAGATGAGTTTTGCCCATACGGTAACGGATACGCGGGGGTGATTTGCGATATTGCTTTAACAACCACGGATGAATTGATTGGTAGGTTGCTTCCGCTTTTTGAGATACCCTATGTTGATTTTGAAGGGAAAAACCATAAACGGATTCAGCGAATTGCCATCATTGCTGGATGTGGGGATGTTGTTTCCGATATGAAAGAGGCTGAGCGCAAAGGGGCACAAGCATATGTGACAGGAGAAATCCATTGCCACATTCATAATGATTATGGAAAGAGCAAATATAACCGGATGAAGGAATATGTTGAGGAGACTCAAATGTCATTGATTGGTCTATCCCACGCAGCCTCTGAGTTTTTTGTGATGAAAACCCAAATGCTGCAATGGATCGAGCATGAAATGAATGTGGAGGTTCAACTGTTAAGACAGAGTAAGTGGTGGGTTTAGTAAGATGTAGTATTTCATATAACAATGTATTTACGATGAATAGCTTTCGCTTAGTCAAGGAAAACAGCACAAACCATAAATGCCCAGTCTGCGCTCACAGGCTGGGCCATTTTTGTTGCGTGCAATTACAGAATTGCAAGAATCCATCCATAAAAATAGAACTCATTATTTTCGGGGCAAGCTTGATGAATTATTTTAATTGTTCTTTTTTAGAATTCGTACTATAATTTTCATGTATTTCTTTTGTCCTATCTAAAGTTAGGAAAAAACTATCAAAATGATGATTTGTGAAATGAAAACTGTGCCATAAGAAGCGGGCTGAAAGTTCTAATATTCTGCTAAGGAACATGAGTGGTCGCGAGGTACCCATCATTTTGGAATTGCCTGTTATTTTTCATTACCAGGATAGGAATTATCTAATTCTCAAGGGGGGATCTGTCAGCACTTTTTTTGCAATTCGAAAGGCAAGATCCTACATCAAGGGAGAGAAGTCAGATGAAGAAATCATCATGGTGTTTAATTTTATCTTTATTATTAGTTTTCAGCTTATTCCCAAGCTCGCTCGTTGCGGCAGACAGTTCCCAAGTGCTGACATTCAACAACAAGATTACGGGGGCGATCACGAATGCAGGTGATGAGTTGCACCAGTATTCATTTGTCGTTCCTTCAGCAGGAAGAGTAAATGTAGAAGTATTCTCTGAAATCAGAGAAGCGCTGTTCTATGTGATGGCACCCGACGGTACAACGGAGCTTGCTAAGGAAGATCTCTATTACGGCAGTGAATCCGAGCCGAAGAAATGGGACACATGGTTAGATCTTGAGGCAGGTACATATTTGATCAAGGTTAAGCAGTATGGCAAGAACACGGGGGCCTATTCTCTTAAACTTACCCACACACCGGCCAATGGCCAGGATATCGAGCCAAATGATAGCACTGATGCAGCACAGCCTCTGAATTTAAAGGGAACCGTTCAAAAGGGCCTTATTTCCGAGTCCGACTCGGTTGATGTTTATCGATTGGATGTGCCGTCGGCTGGACGAGTCGATTTGGAGGCATTTTCATATATTAGAGAGGTTTTACTCTATGTATTGGATGGCGACGGGACGACGGAAATCACAAAGCAGGACCTGTATTATGGAAGCCTGGACGAGCCGCAGAAATGGACGCAATCCCTCGATTTGGAAGCGGGAACCTATTATTTTAAAGTGAAGAAATATGGCAGCAACACCGGAAAATATACAATTAAAGCGAATCATACTCCGGTGAAAGGAAATGATGCGGAGCCGAACAACAACACGGAACAGTCGCAGGCGCTCCAGACCAACAACAAAGCGCAGACTGGCTATATTTCCGAATCCGACGACGTAGATGTTTACCGATTCCAGCTGCCAAAGGCAGGGCAAATCGATTTGGAGGCCATTTCTCAGATTAGAGAAGTGTTAATTTATGTACTGGACGCTGATGGTACGACCGAAATTGATAAAGCCGACCTGTATTATGGTAGTGATCAAGAGCCGAAAAAGTGGAACGAGTCGCTTGATCTTGAAGCCGGTACGTACTTTATCAAAGTCAAGAAATATGGCAGCAACACCGGAAAATATACGTTAAAAGCGAACTATAAAGCCTATAATGGACATGATGCTGAGCCGAATGATACGAAGGAAATGGCGCAGTCGATCCAATTGACCAATCAACTGGTGAAAGGCTGGATTTCCTGGTCGGATGATGTGGATATGTACAAATTTACGGTACCGAAAACCGGACCCGTTCAGTTGGATTTCACGTCACAGATTAACGAAGTCCTTGTCTATCTCCTTGCAAACGATGGTGTGACAGAACTGTATAAAAATGATGTGTACTACGCTAGTGACGATCAGCCGAAAAAAGTCGTACAGAAGCTTCAGCTTAAACCAGGCACGTATTATGTCAAGGTGAAAAAATACGGCGCTAACACCGGAGCTTATAGCCTGAGAATGAAGGAATTGACTCCGCCGGCAGCACCTAAAGTGAATGCACTGAAAAGCCAGTCAACCAAGGTCACGGGCAAGGCCGAGCCATCTTCTACTGTAACGGTATATTCCGGAAAAACGCTGATTGGCAAAGGAACTGCGAATAAGAGTGGCAATTTTACTGTGTCCATCAAGGCACAGAAGGCAGGGAAAAGTTTAACCGTCTATGCGACAGACGCTGCTGGAAACCGCAGTACTGCTGCCAAGGTTATCGTGAAGTAAACAAGAACAGGATTGGGACATCGGGTTGAACTCCGATCGTTACCCAATCCTTTTTTTATCGTGATCGAGAGGAACGACCATGTACACATTATGCTCATGCATACAATGCTATCACCCTTCGCCAATGGGATGTATAATAATGGAAAGTTGAATGGCTTAAGGGTTACGATGTACTAACTATATGGTTGTAGTGGCCTAAATTAACAATGAATTGATGGCCCTTGGCTTCCGCTTCTATAAATCCACTACTTATAAGGGGGATGTGCGATCATAAATATCCTATGGGATTTCGACGGGACCTTATTCAATACTTATCCTGCTTATGCCGCTATTTTTAAAGACGTGATGGAAGAAGACAAGGCGGAAGAGGAGATTCTGACCTATCTAAAAGTATCATTCACCCATGCTGTGAAGCACTTTAAATTATCCGAATCGCAAATTCGGGAAATTTTTAGAAGAGAAGAACGGCTCCTGCCTGAACAAACCCCGCCATTTCCTCATGTAGAGAACATACTATCAGCGGCTAATAAGAGCGTTATCATGACTCATAAGCCTCGGAGGGAAGTGGAGTCTATTATTAAGCATTATGGGTGGGAACGATATTTTGTAGATCTCGTTGCAGGTGATGATGGGTTCGCGAGAAAGCCAGATCCGGAATCTTACCTGTATTTGCATAAGAGAAATCAAATTGACCTTGTTATCGGTGATCGGGAAATTGATATTATCCCTGGAAAGCTCTTAGGTATTAAAACCTGTTTGTTTCAAAACAATACACCCGGAGCGGATTATTATTTATGGGATTATCGAGATTTTTTCAAAAACATTCATATATTATTAAATTCCAATCGAAGCTGGCTAGAATTTAAAATGAAAGGATACTTGTGAATGAAAATAGTGGATCTGACTAAAGCCCAAAGAGGCGGAGTTACGATCATGCTAGGCTCGGATGACGAACATAATCAAACGAACTTGTCGAATCGGAATATCTATACAGATGTTCCTGCGTTCATTAAAGAATTTCGAAGTGAAGATCATCCCGCAAATTTCTATTTCAAGTTGGGATATGTCATTGTCGGGATTATACCGGATGCAAATGGAATGGGAAAACCAGATATTTTAATGGCTAAGAGAGTAGAAGGAACAGCCACATGATAAGAGGAATTAGCTTTGAAATACCAAATAAGCATGGCAGGCTCCTTGGAGAAATATTAAAGCCCTTTGAAACCGATGAGTATAACTGGCTTGTTGGTGGTGAGGAAGCCTATTTCATCGTTGACGGTCAATTTGAGGAAGCGCTCTTTGCAGGGGCGGGGGAGATTTGGGATGGAATAACCTTAAAAAAGCTTCTGGAGGATAACGAATACTATATCATCTTCCAGGACTTGAAAGCCTTTCCTCAAGGAAAAGACATCGTAGAAGTAAAAACATATGAGGAATTCCTAAATAGTGATTGTCAGCTCGTGCTTCTGGTGGTTGATAGCTGCTTCGTCAGTATCTACTGCAAGAACAATAAGTTGATAGAAGACCTATTTAAGAATGCGCAGCATCGAGGATACGATCATATAAGGTACATAACGGATGCAAACGATACAAGAACCGGCTTATCCGTATGGTGAAGAGAGAATGTGAACTAGAAAATAAAAAAATGAGGTGGAGCTCCATGCTAAAAAATGTAGACGAAATCGTGGAAGCGTTTAGCAAGGAAAATTATGTATCGGGCAACCTATTGATTTCAAGAGGGGGAAAAGAGGAGTTTAGCCGGTCCTTCGGTCAGGCGAGCATTCAACTAGGGGTTCCCAATATGCTGGATACGAAGTTCCATATTGCATCCGTAACGAAGATGGTTATTGCCGCTGCCATCCTCAAGCTCTATGAGCAAGGGCTTATCGATCTTGAAAATCATCCTGGCAAATATGTTGAAAAATTCAACGTTCTTCACCCGAAGATTAACATTCACCATTTATTGAGCCACTCGTCGGGGCTGCAAGATATTTATGGCGTGCCTAATTTGCGTTTTGAGATGAGTCGATTGCAAGTGGAGAACCAAGATTTTATCGATTATTTAACGCGCCTTAAGCAGCAGTTTAATCCGGGTGAACAGTGGAGCTACAACAGTACGGGGTTTATCATGTTAGGATATATAATAGAAGCAGTGACAGGGATGAAGTATGAGGAAGTATTGCATACATGGTTTTTTGCCCCGCTGAAGATGAGCTCCACCAGCTTGGATAACCCGCGGAAGATAACCCTTGGACGAGCATACGGACACACGTTGGAGAACGGCAAAATCGCCAATGCCGACAACGATAAATTAAGCGGTATTGAAGCACCGGGAGAGCTGTATTCTACGGTTCATGATTTGGACAGGTGGTGCGAGGCCCTTTTTAAGGGGGAGCTGCTTCAACCGGAAACTATGGATAAGATGTTCACGCCCTACTATGTTACAAGCTTTGACCCGAACCTCAATTATGGATATGGTTGGTTCTTGGGGACGGACTTTCGCTTGATCGGGGGAGGTACCCCGGGATTTCGCTCAGAAATCTGGTACTACCCTGCAAGTGATTTACGAATCATCATGTTATGGAATTACGAAAAGGTAGATTCGCATCAATTATTCCATAGGATGAAGCCTGTACTGTTCGGTATGCAGCAGCAATAGGCTCGCTTAAATGATGGCGAAAACTAAAATTTACCGGGTATGACCTTTATTTCGGCTATAGACGATTACGTAAGTTCTAATATAGGTTGAGGATACAGATTTCCCTGTTCTTGAGTTGTCATAAGTTAGCCTAAATCATGAGTGCGCTTACAAATTAGCAATATAGTCCAACTTCAGGGGAGCGATATCGATGATGAATGTGCTTTTGGTGGATGACGAGCCGTGGGTAATCGAGGGGCTTCGCACGATGGTGAATTGGAGAAATTTCGGTTTCCAGATATGCGGCGAGGCTTCGAGCGGCTCCGAAGCATTCAGTATGATTCAAGAGCTTAAACCGGAGCTGGTTCTGACGGATATCAATATGCCGGTGATCAATGGATTGGAGCTGATCGAGCGCTCGAACCAAAAGCTGGCAAGACCACCGAAGTTCGTCATATTGAGCGGTTACGATAATTTCGATTATGCGCTTACCGCAATGCAGCAGCGGGTCACGGAATATTTGCTCAAGCCATTCGACGAAGAAGAAATTGAGGCAGTCCTGATACGCCTGCGCACGAAAATTCAAGAGGAGCTTAAAGCGGAGCAATGCCATAGCCGCATGCAATTTTTGTTTACCAACAATCTATTGATCCGTTTAATTCAAGGCGAAGACAACGAATCACTTAAGCTGCAGGCTGCAAAGGCCCTTCTTCTGCAGAAGGATTCGAAGCTGCGGTGCGTTGTGGTTGAAGCTTCCGGGCCATCCGACGCTCTGGCCGGACGGGTTAAGAAATATTTCAAGCAGGAACCCGATCGTATTTTCGAGGACAGCGCGGGGAGGATCGGGGTGATTCTGCCTGATGATGAATTCCCCTCTTGCCGGGTACATGAGCTCAGCGTGCAGCTCCACAGGGAGCTTGAGGATCCGTCAAGCCAGCCGGTCATCGTGACGATCAGCGGCGTTCTGCAAGGGATCGAGTCGATTCGAGAGCTGTATTTACAGGCGTTGGAGGTTAATAAATGCAAACGTTGTCAAGGCAGAGAAGGTGTGTATCTTTATAGGGATTTAAGGCAAGGCGGAAAATCGCAGGAGCTCGCAAAGGAGAAATTCAAGGAGCTTACGGAGCTTGTGACGGCGTCCCGAATCAACAAGATTCATGCCGCTGTTGAAGCCGCTTTGGACTCCATGTTGGAAGGCATGCTTGATTTGAAAGAGGCCATTTCCCATGTGGCTGACCTGGAGTGGAGTCTTTGCAGGCGGATCGGAGAAATGAACGGGGATCCGGATGCTTTGATGAGAAAGCTTCACGACGGCCATGGCGCCATCGACAGTTTCGGGAACTATTCCGCACTGAAAACCTATGTCCTTGAACTTTGCTTGGAGGCGGCCGATATCCTGGCAAGGCTTGAGGCCAAGAACGAGAACAATACGATATTTCACGTGATTCAATATGTGGACCGGGAGTTCCGCAGCAAGCTTCAGCTGCAGGATCTGGCCAAAATGTTTCACATGAACACCGCCTATTTGGGCCAGTTGTTCAAAAAAGAGACCGGTAAGCCGTTTAACGACTATCTTAACGAGAAAAGAATCGAGGAAGCAAAGCGATTGCTAAGACGCACCCAAATGAAAATTTCGGACATTGCGCTTCAGGTCGGATATCCGAATACGGACTATTTTATCATCAAATTTAAATGCCTTACAGGAGTGCTGCCATCGGCGTACAAGCAGAAAACCGAGAGGGAGCCGGCTGATTGAACGGCGGGACGGTGCCAAAATCATGAAAAAACGTTTCAGATTCCGATCATTTATTAACGATATACCGCTGAACTATAAATTCATACTCATCTACGTGATTGGCGTGCTGCTCCCGATCGCGGTTATCAATATCGCGTTTATGGACCGGATGACCGGCATCATCAAAGACCGCGAGGAACAAAACCTCCAGATCTCGCTGGAGCGGGCCAGAAAAGATATTCATGAGTTCATTGACGGCGGTGTAGCGGTCAGTCATGCGCTCAATACGGACAAGCTGCTGTATGAAACGCTGGACCGAACTTACGAAAGTCCGATCCAGTTTTACGAAACGTTCGACGAACAGCTTCGAAACCGGGTGACCAGTTATATTCCCGTCAACAATCAGATTCAGCGAATCAGCATATTTACGGAGAATGATACGATCATGCCCGGCGGGAATTATCAAGTGCTCGATGCCAATGCGAAGAATAGCGATTGGTATCGGCTGTGGGAACAATCGACGTCCCCTGTTATGGTAGCGGCTTACAGGGCGACAGAAGCAAATAACCGCACAGCTACGGTCCCTTATCTGAGTGTTATCGAAAAAATGGACTATTTTGACATATATAGCAAGTATGATAAATTGCTCCGGATCGATATTGACTTAAACAAAATTTACGATGTCATCCTGCGCGAGCAGGACTATTTAAATCTCTATCTGGTCAATGAGCATAACCAAATCATTATGTCTGCGGACAGCGGGTACCAGCGGGACGTCACCGATGCTTATCCTGTGTTTCAGCTTGCTGATCACGACAAGGACAAAGACGTACATGTCGTCTCCATCGGAACGGCAAGTTACGTAAAGGGCTGGAAGCTGGTTGGCGTGACGCAGGGAACCCGTTTATCCCAAGCCATGCGCGAAATGCAGCTTTATGTGGGGATGATCGCAGCTGTCATTACACTGTTTTCGTTTATATTTATTTACATCATGCTCAGATCATACAATTATCGGGTTAAACGGTTGTCCAGACATATGCAGAAGGTTACCAACGAGAAGTTCGACCTGATCCGAATGGATGAGGGCCGGGACGAGATCGGTGGCTTGATCCAGAATTTCAATAGGATGACAGCCGAGATTAACTCTTTGATCAACAATGTGTACAAGCTCGAAATTCAGAAGAAGAACCTGGAGATGGAGCGGGTACGGGCAGAGCTGAACTTTTTGCAAAGTCAGATGAATCCGCATTTTTTGTTTAACACACTGAATGCCATATTGGTCGTCTGTACGAAAAACAATTATTCCGACGTGACGGATATCATCAAGAACCTGTCCAGACTGCTTCGCAGATTGCTTAGCTGGAAAGCGGACATCGTCACGCTTGAGGAAGAAATCTTGTTCATCGAAATGTATCTGAAGATCGAGAAATTCAGATTCAGGGACAAGATTGAGTATGAGCTTGATATCGACCGGGAAGCGCTGCTTTATAAAATACCGAAGATGAGTATCCAACCATTGGTGGAAAATGCGTGCAAGCATGGCATTCAGGCTGTGGATGGGAAAGGCGTGGTCAAAATCAGCGCGACGGTAATAGACGGCAACCTTCGTGTATCCGTGCAGGACAACGGCAAAGGCATGGTCCCGGAAAAGCTTCGAGAGGTTCTTATTTCCATGCGCAACGAGAATACGTCCGGCACCAGCATCGGAATCCGCAATGTATATTGCAGGCTTGAGCTATATTACAACGACCTCGTCCGCTTTGATATTTACAGCAAACCGGATCAGGGAACGACGGTGTTCTTCGAGATTCCCGTCAGTCTGTTGGATCATCAGGATTACGAGCAAGGAGGGGAACGGAATTGAGATTTAAAGTTCTGCTGATCGATGACGAACCCGGAGCTTTGGAAGGCATGCAATTATGGATCAATTGGGAGGAGCTTGGCTTTGACATATGCGGCACATGCGCCAACGGCGCGGAGGGGCTGAAATTGATGGCTTCCCTTGCGCCGGATTTAGTGGTCACCGATGTACATATGCCGCTCATGGACGGCCTTGAAATGATCGGGGAGTGGCAGAAGAACGGCAACAAAGCAATCAGCTTCGCCATCGTTAGCGGATACAGCGAGTTCGAGTATGCAAGAAAAGCGATGCGTTACGGAATCGCGCACTATTTGTTGAAACCGATTGAAGCGGAAGAAGCCTCTCACGTACTGCGCGAGATTTATCGTGAATTGCTGCATGAAGCCGAGAAGCAACAATGGAGCAGTATTGCTTCCCGGGAAGAGCAAGTTTCAAAGATCCGTCAGCTGCTAGGGCACAGTCCGGCTCCGGATAGGGACGGACCGGACGGTCTGGAGCCTTTGTCAGCCAGCCGGGACGCATGGAACATCTGCCTGGTTCAAACGGAGCCAACGAGTTACGCGGAATTGAGGGGAATCGCCAGCTCCCTGGTTGAGCAGCAAAGTGCCATGTTTTTGATTGACCTGGACAAGAACCGCTTCGGCATCGTTCTCGGGTATTCGCCGGATGACGGTCAGGAGGATCCCGCGCTCCGGATGCTTGCTGACTTGTCTGCCCGATTCGCCGGTCACCGGGTGTTTATGGCCGTGGGCTCACCGGAACAATCGATCATGCGTCTTGCCAGCTGCTACAGCACCGCGGAAGAGGCGATAAAGCATAAGTTCTATGACCCCGATTATGCCGGGGTCATTTCTTACGAATCGGTCGATAACAGAAAGCTGGAATATCGTTACGCCTCGATACGCTTGGTGGACAGCGTGATGGAGGCGTTCAATCTTCTAAATGCCGCCGGTTATCAAGATACGATCGCTGCGGAAGCGGAGAGGTTTCGCAACTTGCGGCTCGCCCCTGAAACGGTGAAAAAGACTGTCATTCATTTGATGTACAAAATGAAAGAGTATATGGAGGAATCCGGCGAGCAGGCTTCGGATGTGCTGGCGAAATATGATGTATCCGCTTTGGCCGATTCGGTGATGAATCTGAACGATCTTTTTGATCTTCTGCTTAACTTCGGCCTCGAGTGCATTGATTTGCTGAGCCGGGAGCAGGCTCGTAAATCGCAGGGAATCATTCAGGAGATCAACGAATACATCCGGGAACATTACCGGGAGGGACTGACGATCAAGAAGCTGGCCGAGCGTTTTTATTTGCACCCGGTGTATCTTGGGCAATTGCTCATGAAGAAGAACGGTGTCGGATTTAACGAATGGGTGCATAATCTCCGGATTGAGGAGGCCACCCGGCTGCTTCGGCTAAACCAATATAAAAACAGCGAAATCGCGGAAAGGGTAGGTTATGTGAACTACAGCCAATTTCTGAAACAATTCGAAAAACGATTGGGTATGTCCCCCAATGAATACAAAAACAGGAACTAAAGTTTTTAGGGGAAAAGCTTTAATTGTGTTATAGTTCGCGTTTGGCAGCGCTTTTACAATAAAGATAAGTTATTGAAAGGGCTTACAGTCCTTGAAGTAACCATATCATTTCGGAGGTGCTTTAAATGGGGGGAAAGAAAAAGTCGGTACTCCGGTTCAGCATGGTGCTGCTGCTTTCGCTCGGTCTCGTACTATCGGCTTGCAGCGGCGGTAACAACAAGGGAGCCGCCAAGAACGATAATAACGGACAGGAAGCCGGGGAAAATGTCGCGAATGGAGTGGAGCCGTTTGAAATTTCGGTTTTCATCGGTCAGCCCGACCAGCAACCAACACCTGACAACAAGATTTATAAATTAATCAGAGAAAAGACAGGGGCATCCTTCAAATTCGAGTTCCTAGCTGGCGATATTGACCAGAAGCTCGGCGTTATGATCGCAGGGGGCGATTATCCGGACATGATGACAGCGAATCAAAAGCTGACAGCTGCCGGTGCCTTTATCCCGCTCGAGGATTTGATTGAAGAGCATGCGCCAAACTTGAAGAAGCATTATGAGAAGTACTGGAACATGATGAAAGACCCGAACGACGGTCATATTTACAATCTACCAAACTACGGCGTAACGAATGCTGACGTTACCTCGTCTTGGTATTCGGGCCCAGCCTTCTGGATTCAGAAGGACGTTTTGGCAGAGGCGGGATATCCAGAGGTTAAAACCTTGGATCAATATTTTGACTTGATTAAACAATACAAGGAAAAGCATCCGACCATCGACGGTACGCCGACGATCGGCTTTGAAATTCTGAACTATGACTGGAAAAACTGGGGTCTGTTCAATGCTCCTCAGCATTTGATCGGTCATCCGAACGATGGCGGCGTAGTCGTTAAAGACGGCAAGGCGGAAATTTTTGCCGATAAGGACTATGCCAAACGCTATTATAAAAAGCTGAACGAGATGAATGCCCTGGGCATCATCGACAAAGAAACGTTCACTCAAAACTTCGACCAGTATATGGCGAAAATCTCCAGCGGCGCAGTCCTTGGTATGTTTGACCAGCACTGGAACTTCCAAAGCGCTGAAAACGCGCTGATTACCCAGAAGAAAGATGAAAGAACATATGTCGGTCTTCCGCTTGTCTTTGATGAAGGCATCCGGGATCATTACAAAGACCGCCCGGCTCTGAACCTCAATAACGGGTTCGGGATTACGGTCAATGCATCCGAAGAACAGGCTATCCGAATTATCAAATTGTTGGATACGCTGATTCAAGAAGATTGGCAAAAAATCTTGGCCTGGGGGATCGAAGGGGAAGATTACATCGTTAAAGACGGCCGATTCATGAAAACGCAAGAGCAGCGCGACCAGTTTACCGATGCAACCTGGAAGCTCGCGAATAAAGCCGATTCCTTCTACGGCCAAGCCCCAAAAATGGAAGGTTTATTCTCGGACGGCAACGCGACAGATGCGGCTGCCCAGCCTGAAGAAATTCTGGCAGGCATGAAAGAGTATGACAAGAACTTCCTCGCCCAATACGGATTCAACAGCTATGTCGACTTCTTCAGTCCGGCTCCTGAGAACGACATCGCGTACCCGGCATGGTCTGTCGACCTGGTAGACGGATCTGAAGCGAAAATCGTGAATACGAAGCAAAATGAGTTGTCCACGAAGTACTTACCGAAAGCCATTCTAGCTAAACCGGAAGAATTCGACAGCGTCTGGGATGAGTACGTCACTGAAATCCGCAAGCTCAACATCAAGGCTTATGAAGATCGGATTAATGAAGTGCTGCAATGGAGAAGAGACACTTGGTCTGTTAAGTAAGGCAGCGGAAGATACATGAATCGGAAACGGGAAGGCTTCATGCCTTCCTTGTTTACGAAATATGGGGTTTTGGGGAGAACAAACTTATGGAAGAGACCTTTGTCAAAGACTCTGCCGTCCGGAAGCCTAAGAAAAACAAGAAAATCACCTGGGCCGTCCTCAAAGAACAGAGACAGTTGATCTATATGTCAGTGCCTCTGATGGCTTACATCATCTTGTTTGCCTATGTTCCCATCTGGGGATGGACCATGGCTTTCCAGGACTACAAGCCGGCTAGAGACTTTAGTGAACAGAAGTGGGTAGGATTTAAACATTTTGAATTTCTTTTTAAGGATGATAGTTTCCTGCAAGTGCTTCGCAATACGCTCGCAATGAGTGTTATCAATATGATTCTCGGCTTTACGACTGCAATTATTCTTGCGTTATTACTGAATGAAATCAAGAAAGTATTTTGGAAAAGAACCGTACAGACGATCTCCTATCTTCCGCACTTTCTATCCTGGATCATCGTAACCGGGATTGTGGCGACGAGCTTGGCTTCAGACGGAATCATCAATGATGTCCTTATGAAGCTGCATCTCATCAAGGAGCCGATCCAATGGCTCAGTGAAGGCAAATACTTCTGGGGAATCGTCGGAGCGTCGCATGTTTGGAAAGAAGTCGGCTGGAATACGATTATATATTTGGCTGCGATGGCATCCATCGACCCGGCGCTTTATGAGGCTGCCGATATGGACGGGGCAAGCCGCTATCGGAAAATGTTCCATGTCACTTTGCCGGGCATTAAGCCAACGATTATCATTCTGTTGATCATGCAGGTCGGTCACATTTTGGAGGCAGGCTTCGAGGTTCAATACTTGCTGGGCAACGGTCTTGTTGTCGACTGGTCGCAAACGATTGACATATTCGTACTGAAGTACGGGCTTGCCCAAGGCAATTACTCATTAGCAACGGCTGCCGGTATATTTAAAACGGTCGTTAGTGTGACGCTGTTATTGATTGCAAACGGAGTCGCGAAACGGCTAGGGGAAGAGAGGCTGCTATAATGGCAAATCAAACAATCAGCCCTGGGCCAGCAACTGCTGCCGCAGCGCCTAAATCCGTCAGAAAAAAAAGAGTAGAGCCGATCCTTTTTAATACGTTCAATACCTTGTTTATGATTGGTCTTGTCGTTGTCACATTATATCCGTTCCTGAACACGATCGTCGTTTCCCTGAATGCGGGGAATGATACGATCCGGGGGGGAATCTATCTCTGGCCGAGGGAATTTACTTGGCAGAATTACAAGGCGGTATTCGCTTCGGGAACGATATATGACGCGTTCTGGATTTCCGTGGCACGAACGGTGCTTTCAACGCTGCTGAATCTGGTCTTGACCACGATGCTGGCGTATACGCTGAGCCGTCGGGAATATGTATTCCGCAAGCCGATTACCTTGATCTTTATTCTGACGATGTACTTTAACGCCGGTTTGATTCCTGGATATTTTCTGATGAAGGACTTGCACCTGCTGAATTCGTTCTGGGTATATGTGATCCCGTCGATGATCAGCGCATTCAATATGATCGTTATCCGGACGTATATCGGAACGATTCCGGAAAGCTTGGTTGAATCGGCAAGAATTGATGGAGCCGGAGATTTTAAAATCTTCATTCGGATCATCTTCCCGCTGTGTAAGCCGGTGCTGGCAACCATTGCGCTGTTCGTGGCCGTGGGGGCTTGGAACTCCTGGTTTGATGCATTCATCTATACCTCCTCCCGCCAAGAGCTGAGCACTTTGCAGTATGAGCTGATGAAGCTGCTGTCATCCAGTATGAACGCGAACAGCAACCCGGCAGTGGCTGCCGGAGCCGGGATGACGCAGGACGCTGCGGTGAACATGGTAACGCCGATTTCAATTCGCGCTGCCGTAACGGTCGTGGCATCCGTTCCGATTCTGCTCGTTTATCCGTTCATGCAAAAGTATTTTGTTGTCGGTCTGAATGTCGGCAGCGTTAAGGAGTAAACCATGACGATACATGCAATCGGTTATGCAAACCCGGTTCTTCCGGGGTTTTATCCAGACCCGAGCATCACCCGGGCCGGGGATGACTTTTATATGGTCTGCAGCTCATTTGAATATTTCCCGGCCGTGCCGATTTTTCGCAGCCGCAATTTGGTGGATTGGGAACAAATCGGGCATGTGCTGGACCGGGACAGCCAGCTGGATCTGAGGGCACGGCGAAGCTCGGACGGAATTTATGCGCCGACGCTAAGATACCATGACGGAACGTTTTATATGATTACAACGGATGTATATGGAATTGGGAACTTTTACGTAACCACCCAGGATCCGGCTGGCCCATGGTCCGATCCGATCCTGGTCCCGTATGGCGGGATCGATCCCTCTTTGTTCTTCGACGATGACGGCAAAGTATATGTGACCGCCCAGCAGGGTGCTGATTACGACTCCCATGCCATCCAGTACGAAATTGACATTGCCACCGGAAAAGCGTTGTCCGAGCCGGTAGTCATCTGGAGGGGGGACGGCGGTCCATGGACGGAAGGGCCCCACTTGTACAAAATAAACGGCATGTATTACATCATGTCCGCTTCCGGAGGCACGGCGAAGGATCACCGGGAAATTATCGGACGGAGCGCGAGTCCCTATGGGCCGTTCGAGCTGTATCCGCATCCGATTCTGACACACCGGGGGATCGAGCATCCCATTCAGTATTTAGGCCATGCGGACCTCGTGGATGATATGAACGGTGATTGGTGGGCAGTATTTCTTGGCGTTCGACTTGTTGATTCGGGATACAGCGTACTCGGCAGGGAGACATTTCTTGCTCCTGTAACCTGGAATGACGAGGGATGGCCGATGATCGACAACAATGAAGGCACCGTAAATCTCGATATGCGCGTAAAACGGTTACCGGGGACGCCAGAGAGGATAAAGTCCGGGCCGATGGCCCTGTTCGAAGGCAAGGATGATTTTGATGAGCCTAAGCTCCGGCATGGCTGGACCTTCCTTCGGAACCCGGCGGAAGGAAGCTGGTCGTTAACCGAGCGAGAAGGCTGGCTTACCTTGAGAGGACAGTCCGCCGGCTTAAATGACGTGGGTCAAGTTGCTTTTGTGGGCAGACGCCAACAACATGTCCGGGCGGAATGGAGGACTTTGCTTGAATTCGGTGCGATCCGCGATGGCGAGGAAGCGGGGATATGCGCGAGAAGGGATGAGGACGCCCATTATGAAATTTTTCTAAAGCAGGAAGATGGGCGGAAGATGATCGGCGCCAGACTGACCGTAAGAGGCGAATCCAAATTGGCGGCGGAAGTACCGGTCCATGCGGACTCGGTATATTTAAAGATTAGCTCGGACGTAACCGGCTATTCGTTGTCCTATTCGCTGGACGGGCTTGAGTGGATCCGGCTCGGCAAGGGAGCCGCCAAGCCGCTGTCACCGGAGGATTTCGTAAACAAAATGTGCTTTACCGGAGTGCTTATCGGATTCTACGCAAGCGGTAATGGGAAACCCGCTTCGGGCTCAGCCAGCTTTGACTGGTTTGAGACCAGGATTGGTAAGGAGGAAGAGATATGAATGTATCGGTACCGGCCGAGTCCGCACTTAAAGACATATTCGCGGAAGACTTCCATATAGGTGCGGCGGTCAGTAGTAATACGATCAAGTCGCAGGAGAGTCTGCTTACGCATCACTTTAACAGCATTACGGCGGAAAACGAAATGAAGTTCGCCAGCGTTCACCCAGAGGAAGAGCTTTACACCTTCGAGGAAGCGGATCAAATCGTGGACTTCGCGCGCAAACACGGGATGGCTGTCCGCGGACATACGCTGGTGTGGCATAACCAGACCACCGATTGGTTGTTCCGCGACGAGCAGAATCAGCTCGTGAGCAAAGCCGTGCTTTATGAAAGAATCCGTTCGCATATCCAAACGGTAGTAGGCAGATATAAGGGCGATATTTACGCTTGGGACGTTGTGAACGAGGTCATTGCCGATGACGGCGATCAGTTGCTGCGTACCTCCAGCTGGACGGAAATCGCCGGGGACGAATTCATCGCCAAAGCGTTTGAATACGCGCATGCTGCCGACCCGAATGCGCTGTTGTTCTACAACGACTACAATGAGTCCCATCCAAGCAAACGGGATAAAATTTATACCTTGGTCAAGTCTCTTCTGGACCGGGGAGTACCTATTCACGGCATTGGCCTGCAGGCACACTGGAATCTGTTCAACCCGTCCTTGGATGACATCCGGGCAGCCATCGAAAAATATGCTTCGCTAGGATTGCAACTCCAGCTCACGGAACTGGATGTGTCGGTATTCCGTTTCGAAGATAAGCGGGCCGATCTGACCGAGCCTGAACCGGGAATGCTGGAACAGCAGGCTGAATTCTACGAAGCCGTGTTCAAGCTGCTTAAGGAATACAGCGATGTAATTAGCGCGGTGACGTTCTGGGGAGCTGCGGACGACCACACCTGGCTCAGCGATTTTCCGGTACGTGGGCGCAAAAACTGGCCGCTGCTGTTCGATGAGCGGCACAGGCCGAAGCCGGCATATTATCGCTTAGCTGCTCTTGCCAATCATCTTCGGCGTTGATGATAGCTGAATTTATTAAATATGAAATAGAGCTGTGCCCTCTGAATCAGGTGGGTGCAGCTCTATATTTTTATTGGGAGATTGTTGCGGTTCCTCTATACCGTTAAGACGGATTTCCTTCCATTACGAAACTAACAGGAAACCTCCGGGCAGGAGGACCGTATAATATTGGTAAATGCGGAGAGGTTCATTCGAGTTTTCTCCCCAAAAAGTGACTACTTCTTCCAATTCTCGATTAAAATGCAAAGAAAAGTAGGCTTGTCTATGGTATAATTTGCTAACAAAACAGGACATCAAAAGGGTGGTTTTATAACGATGCGTGAAGTTGGTGATGGGTATTGAGCGAGCCTAAGTTCAAAAAGTTCTTCCTCTTGATCACAATCGTCATTGTCACAAACATATTGGTTTGGTCCAGAGGCTTTCTTGGGGTATCTCTTAAAGCCGAGAGTCCCCTGATCGTTGCTTTCGGGGCTGCTTTTCTTGCAGCGAGCTTGATCGCTTTAGTTTATGGAAGTTATACATACCTGTTTAAACCGAAGCCGGTTGTGAAGACGAAGAAAGAGGTTGTTACGCATGAGGACTACGTGGAGGCCATGAGCCGCTACCGTTCCATTGCGGTGCTTAAGCAAGATGTAGAGCTTGCGTTAAATCAGCTGGACCGGATGAAGAACCGGAAGCTGAAACTGCTGGAGGTATTGGAGCAGCGATTTGATGCGTCCGAATTGAGCTATAAAAAGTTCAATTCCGTAATCCATGAGGTCGAGAACCTGTTTTACATGAATATCAAAAGCATTCTCAATAAGCTTGGCGTGTTCAGTGTCTCTGATTTTGCCGCGATTGCGGATTTGCGAAAGAACAAAAAGCTCTCAGCGCGAATCATTGAGGAGAAGATCGAGGTTTACAATGAGTACCTTAATTTTGTGAATGAATCCTTAAATACGAATGAAGAAATTTTATTAAAGCTAGATAAGCTCCTTCTTGAGATTGCTCGTCTAGGAAGCTTGGATTTAGAGAGCATTGAAAACATGGCTTGCATGAAAGAAATCGATGCTCTGATCAGCCAAACCAAACTGTACAAAGACTGAAAGGGGTCATGGAATGTCCGGCAGAGGTAAAGTCATTGGTTTTCTTGCCGCAATTGTAGTTGTCGTTTTTGCAGTCGTCTATTTCGGAATCAGTGCCACTTCGAATCTCGGGAGCGGGGCTCAGCCGCTAACACCTGAGGAGGCCGCGAAGAAGCTTGATAAGCTGTACAGTAAGATTAAAGTCAAAACACCAGAGCCCATTAAAGGACAGATTGATTTAAATCCGGTGGACGTGGCGGAATCCCTGCCCGACATCGATAAGTTCCCGGTCTCGGTCAAAAACTCCACACCTCATTTCGTTGAAATCTTCTCTTCACCCGAGAAAGCAGGGTCAGGGGTCGACGGATGGTTGAATGAGGTGGCGACGGATTTCAATAAAGCCAAAGTCACCGTCAATGGAAAGCCTGTGTCTGTGATGATCCGAAGCATTAACTCGGGAACTGCGGCAGACTACATAAAGTCCGGCAAATACGTGCCGGATGCCTTTACGCCATCCAATGAATTGTGGATGGAGATGATCAAATCGGGCGGTATTAAGACCGAACGGATCTCGAAGAGCCTGAACGGGAATGTTCCGGGCATCGTGATCGATAAAGGAAAATATGATGAGCTGAAGAGCAAGTATGGAGAGGTTAACATCAAAACGGTAACGGAAGCGATTGCAGCCAGCGAGCTGTCGATGGGCTACACGGATCCGTTTGCCAGCTCGACCGGACTCAATTTCCTGGTCGCTGCGCTTAGCGCGTTCGACAGCAAAAATCTGCTGAGTGACAAGGCCGTCGAAGGATTTGAAAAATTCCAGGCCAACGTCCCATTCCTTGCATTAACCACACTGCAGATGAGGGAAGCCGCCGAATCCGGGCGATTGGATGCTTTTGTTCTGGAATATCAAACCTTCTTTAATGAAGCCGAGCTTCGGTCAGCCTATGAATTCGTTCCGTTTGGCGTAAGACACGACAGCCCGCTGTATGCCCTTGGGGATACCCCGGCGCTTAAGAAACAAATCTTGAAGAAGTTTGCCGACTTTGCCGCTCAGGATAAATATCAAAAGAGCGCGAGCAAATACGGTTTTAACCAGCTGGCAGACTATAAACCGGAAGCCAAAGTCGTGAACGGCGGAACCATTTCCCGGGCGCAGAAGCTTTGGAAGGACAAGAAAAATGGCGGAGCCTCCATTACGGCTGTGTTTGTAACCGACGTGTCGGGCAGTATGTCCGGTGAACCGATTAATCGCTTACGGCAATCCTTGATTCAAGGTCAGAAGTATCTGGGTTCACAGAACAGCATCGGTCTTGTCTCCTATTCGGATGATGTCACCATCAACCTCCCGATCGGGAAGTATGACACGAACCAGCAGTCCCTGTTCGTCGGTGCCGCCGAGAACCTGGTTCCGGAGGGCAACACCGCTACATTTGACGGGATTGTCGTAGCCATGAAGCTGCTGCAGGATGAAATCGCCGCGAATCCGAATACGAAGCCGGTCATTTTCGTACTGAGCGACGGGGATACGAACCGGGGCAGTAAGCTAAAGGATGTCCAAGGCTTGATTGAGGCGTTTAAAATTCCGATTTACACGATCGGCTACAACGCGGACATTGAAGCCCTTCAGAAGATTTCAAGCATCAATGAAGCTGCAAGCATCAATGCCGACACCGACGACGTTGTCTATAAGATCGGCCAATTGCTGAATGTGCAAATGTAACACATTATATATTCGGTTAAAGGGGGTTTTTGTATGACTTTTACAATGACTGTACCAAATGAGAATGAAATCAAGACGGTGCTGGAGGAACAAGTCGCTCCTGTCGATGAAGAAATGAAGCAGCTGATGACGCAGGCCGAGACCAATGTAAAGTCCTTGATGGACATTGACCTGGACTCGCTTGAACAGCGCCGAGGTATTCTGACCAGCATCGATTCTTTCGGGATGGGCACGATGCGCCAGTCCTCTGACAAAAACTCCTTGCTCAAAGTAACCGTCGGTAAGCTGTCGAAGGCCGGCGATGAAGGCGGGCCTGTAGCCAAGGGACTCACGGAGCTTCATCTCCATCTGAAGGATCTGGATCCCAGCGGGATAGATTTTCTCAAAACAGGCTTTCTCGGAAAGCTCTTTAATCCGGTTCGTGCCTACTTTGTGAAATTCAAGAAGGCGGATGAAGTCATTTCGGAAATCGTAGAAACCTTGGATAAAGGCAAGGCGACCCTCAAAAACGATAACACGACGCTTGAGATTGAACAGCAGTTTCTTCGCGATCTTACGAAACAGCTTCAGAAGGAGATTCAGCTCGGAATGTTCATGGACCAGCGGATTGAGCAGGAGCTGACTTTGGAGCAGGAGCGCGGCGGCGATCCGGAGAAGGTTCGTTTTATCTCGGAAGAGGTCCTCTTCCCTCTGCGTCAGCGTTTGATGGATATGCAGCAGATGCTTGCGGTGAATCAACAGGGCTATTTGGCCTTTGAGGTTCTGATCCGCAACAATAAGGAGCTGATTCGCGGGGTAGATCGGGCGAAGACGGTTACCGTGTCGGCATTGCGTGTCGCGGTCACGGTCGCGAGCGCCCTGTACAATCAGAAGATTGTGCTAGAGAAGATTGAAGCGCTGAATAAGACGACGAACACCTTCATCGAAGGTACGGCGAAGATGTTGAAATCCCAAGGGGTGGCCATCCAGAAGCAAGCCATTAACAGCAGTGTTTCGGTGGATGTGCTGAAGAAGGCGTTTGCCGATACATTCGAGGCGATGGAGGCCATCAGCACCTTTAAGCAGCAGGCCCTTCCGAAGATGCGCGAGACGATTGATCAGTTCCGAGAGCTGGCTGACAGCGGTGAAGAGCAAATTGTCCGGCTTGAGCGTGGGAAGAAGATTGCGGGTTAAATGTGAAGGATGCTCAAACGGAGCGTGTAGGTGCAGCTTCGCTGTATGAAGGTAGCTCATCACTCCGCATGCGGATGGTGCTTCAGTAGGTGATGCTCCTAGGCGTGAAGGGAACTCAGTGGGGCGTGCAGGTGTAGCTTCGAAGTGTGAAGGTAGCTCATCACTTCGCATGCGGATGGTGCCTCCGATCGCTGTTGTCACCGGATTTCTTGAATGGGATTGGTAAATGGGGAAATCCGGAGACAAAGGCGACCACTTCGTTTCTCCAGCCCCATTCCGCCTGCTCCGTTGAAGTCTTACCGTTCGAGGCCTAACCGTTGGTGAAAGCGTCCCTTCCCCCATATCAAGGTAGGGAAGGGGGGAAGCCGCTCAGGTGTATACGTCCTGAGCGGCTTTTTGCTGTGCTGTTGGTGGGGCTACGATGTGTGAAGGTGCAGGCTCTGAACTATTGAAGGATGCTCAAACGGAGCGTGTAGGTGCAGCTTCGAAGTGTTAGGGTTGCTCAGTGGGAAGTGTGGGTGCAGGCTTCGATGTATGAAGGTAGCTCATCACTCCGCATGCGGATGGTGCCTCCGATCGCTGTTGTCTCCGTATTTCTTGAAATGAGTTTGGGAAATGGGTGAAATTCGGAGACAAAGGCGACCACTTCGTTTCTCCAGCCCCATTCCGCCTGCTCCGTTGAAGTCTTACCGTTCGAGGCCAAACCGTTGGTGGAAGCGGCCCTTCCCCCTTATCAGTGGGGGGGAAGGGGGAAAGCCGCTCAGGTGTATACGTCCTGAGCGGCTTTTTGCTGAACTGGTGGTGGGGCTGCGATGCGTGAAGGTTTACTCAGTGGGGGGCAGGTGCAGCTTCGAAGCGTTAAGGGCACTCCAGGGAGTGTGCAGGTGCAGCTTCGAAGTATGAGGGTCAGTGGAGCGTGTAGGTGCAGCTTCGATGCGTGAAGGTAGCTCATCACCCCGCATGCGGATGGTGCCTCCGATCGCTGTTGTCACCGGATTTCTTGAAAGGGATTGGTAAATGGGGAAATCCGGAGACAAAGGCGACCACTCACGTTTCTCCAGCCCCATTCCGCCTGCTCCGTTGAAGTCTTACCGTTCGAGGCCAAACCGTTGGTGGAAGCGGCCCTTCACCTCTATCAGTGGGGGGAAGGGGGAAAGCCGCTCAGGTGTATACGTCCTGAGCGGCTTTTTGCTGTGCTGGTGGTGGGGCTGCGATGCGTGAAGGTTTGCTCAGTGGGGGGCAGGTGCAGCTTCGAAGCGTTAAGGGCACTCCAGGGAGTGTGCAGGTGCAGCTTCGAAGTGTGAAGGTAGCTCATCACTCCGCATGCGGATGGTGCCTCCGATCGCTGTTGTCACCGGATTTCTTGAATGGGATTGGTAAATGGGGAAATCCGGAGACAAAGGCGACCACTTCGTTTCTCCAGCCCCATTCCGCCTGCTCCGTTGAAGTCTTACCGTTCGAGGCCAACCGTTGGTGGAAGCGGCCCTTCCCCCATATCAGTGGGGGAAGGGGGAAAGCCGCTCAGGTGTACACGTCCTGAGCGGCTTTTTGCTGTGCTGTTGGTGGGGCTTCGATGCGTGAAGGTAGCTCAGCGGGGCGTGCAAGTGCAGGCTTCGCTGAGTGGAGGTTGCTCAGTGGGGAGTGCAGGTGTAGCTTCGAAGTGTGAAGGTAATTCATCACTCCGCATACGGAAGGTGCTTCCGATTGCTACTGAATGGTAATTTCCCCAAGATCCGTTATAGTATGGTAGAATGAGCGGAGAAACTTGAGGGAACCTGCTCCTGTCCGAGTTGAGGTTTAAGTATGAGCTGGGCGGTGTTTAGGTTTGAACGGCACTGAACGAAATGAACACCATTAAAGCTATGTTGGGTTCAATACTTTTTACATTCAGGTGAATGGTTCCGTGCTGGAAAGGCACGACCCCGGACATTAGATTAGCTAATCTACGTTGGGGGCGGGCTGTTTTTGCACCAAGATGCGACTTCGGGAAAACAATTGGAATCAAAGGATGAAAGGGAGAGCGATGAAATACATTATAGGTTTCATTTTGCTGATGCTGTTGATGACGGGATGTTCAGGCAAAGAAGCCAACGTGCCTGATCTGGACAATAGGATGTCTAAGATTATTTCTTACGAGTTAAATCAAGTTGAACCTGAACATAGTGAGCAGGTCCGTGATTGGTTGGCTAAAGCTAGACAAAGCGGGAAAGAGGGGCAGTTTTTTGTTCATTCATTCAATAATGACACAGATGAATACGTGTATAACTATGTGTACAAAAAAGGGGCTTCCGATTATGAAGTTTCCTTTATTTATAATCCCGATGACCCGAGAAGTAAAGGAAGCGTACATGTGTCAGGGATCAACCATTCGGCGAATGACTCTTTTGTTAAGATCAAATTAATTAACGATTTATCGATTCAGGTAATTCTATCGAATGATCCGATTGGAAAGAAACTGCAAGATCAATAAGGACAACGGGATCAGCATGCCACTGATGTCGGCGGGTCGGAAGAATGGAGAATTGAAGGAAGTTTTAATAGAGGCGAGGGATCGGTAACGGTGAGAAGACAATAGCATATTAGTCCAAGAGGCCGCGTTGCCGCGGCTTTTTTGTATGTAAGCGATCGGGATTTTTGTCTAATTCCGCGACGAATCTTCTTGGAAAAATATGTTGACTATTTCATGGCGGCATGCTATATTTCTTTCGAATTTAATAGTAATAATTACAATTTAATTACCTCGATAATGTATTTTAGGTGGTGGAGATCAATGTGATTAAGAAGGGAATACATATCATTTTCATGGGCAGTTCAGTGATTTCATGCATCTAATTCGTAATTATTACAACTATAGGTAAGGGGATGTACCATATGCGCAAACGTCTAGGTATCGTATTTTTGATAATTGCAGCACTCATTTCTGGCTGCGGCAGTGTTCCTCAAAAAACGGCGACTGAGACCGCAACGGACAGAATGGATCCAAATGCTGAAGGGGTAGCGTTAAATGCTGGAGGGGCAGTGCCAAGTGATGAAGAGGCAACGCTAAATGCTGGAGGGGCGGCGCCACATGGTGAAGGGGCCGCGTCAAATGCTGAGGAGACAGCGTCAAATGAGGAAGGAACAAGCGCCAAATCGACATTCAAGGATGTAACCGGAACGGAGATATCCGTTGACTTGCCGGTGGAGAAGGTCGCGTGTTTAACAGAGATCTGTGTAGATGCCCTGGTTGAGCTGGGATTGAAACCTGCTGCGGTAACGGCGGGAGGACTTGCGCCAGAACCGGAATTTTATGGTGAGGAAGCAGCAAGCCTCGGAATAATCGGAGGAAGCTTCTTTGAACCCAATTTGGAGGATA
This sequence comes from Paenibacillus lactis, assembly GCF_017873605.1. GTDB lineage: Bacteria > Bacillota > Bacilli > Paenibacillales > Paenibacillaceae > Paenibacillus_AQ > Paenibacillus_AQ lactis. The sequence goes on along the minus strand of NZ_JAGGKI010000005.1, from coordinate 274,872 downwards.
TTTCGTTGGCGGGACCGGATCTTGTCATTGGATTGGAAGGAACCCATGAAGGGTTGCGGGAAGGCTTAGCCGGCATTGCTCCGCTGTACATCGTCCAGCCCAAGAGTATGCAAGAATCGATCGAGTTCCTGCAGCATATGGGCCAGCTGACCGGAAGAGTAACGGAAGCCGAAGCGGCCGAGAAGCGCTTGCTGGATAAATTCAATTACTACAAGGAACACAGTCCGAAGGATAAGACCGCATTGGTGATGTACGGGTCTGATGTAAATTTCGGGATCGATACGGCCGGGTCGCTTGTGGGCTCAGTGCTGGCGGAAGTCACGCAATACCCATGGCCTGCACCCGAGGCTGATGGCGGCCATCAAGCAGGGGGGATGGCTTATTCTTTGGAAAAGGTGCTTGAGAACGATCCGGATTATATTTTTGTCGAGACCTTCACGTTCAGCCCCGATTCACAGCCATTATCCGAGCAATTCAAGACGAACCCGCTGTGGTCCAGACTCCGCGCGGTGAAGAATGGACAGGTTCATGAGATGCGCACATCCGTATGGGCCAGCGGCAGGGGAACGCGTTCGCTCGGCATCATTTTAGACGAAGCGATGAGCCACATGTATCCCGAGCTTTATAAGAAAGCGGTGGAATAGCTTTGCAGCGTACCGATCCCACCATAATCAAGAGAGCAAAAATAGGGGGAGCGCCCCTTTTTTTGCATTGTTTTTCATGATGGCTGCTGTGATATCAATAGGCATGAAGCATGGCTACCCGGAAATATCCTGGTCAAGCTTGCAGCAGCTGCTGTTCTTTAACGGGGGAACCGAACTCGAGAGGGTGTCCGTTCTGGAGATCAGGTTTCCCCGAATCGTATTAGGATGCATGGCCGGAGCGATGCTGGGGTTATGCGGCGTTCTTCTGCAAGATGGACTTCGAAATTCATTAGCAGGTCCGGAGTTGTTAGGTGTTTCTTCGGGAGCTTCGTTTATGATGGCTCTTGTTACGGTTTTACATGTTCCCGTCTCCTATGGCATGCAGCCATGGTTTGCCCTTCTTGGAGGACTTATAGGCGGGGCTGTGGTTATTTTGGCAGCCGGGGGAAGAAATGGAGGCATACATATTATCCTTATCGGCGCTGCTGTCACTGCGATCATGAACGGATTGGTGGTATGGGTGATTACGATGGGGTCATCCAATAGTGCGAGCCTCTTGTTTACGTTTCTGATGGGGAATTTGGCGAACCGCAATTGGACTCATGTCGGTCATCTGTTGCCTTGGGCGCTCGTTACGATTCCCCTTTCCTTAAGCTTCGCCAGATCGTTGAACGTACTGCGCTTGGGGAGCGAGACGGCCGAAGGACTGGGACTTCATTTCATGCGGGTGCGTATTTATCTGCTCATCGTATGCTGCGCGATGACGGCAGCGGTTGTATCCCAGTGCGGACCTATTGGCTATATTGCCTTGATCGCTCCACACCTGATACGGAGCTTATCACAGCAATATGACGCAAAGTTCGTTCTTCCATTCTCGGCAATGCTCGGAGCCGTCCTGTTAACAACGGCCGATATCCTGGCACGAACCATGTTTATGCCCAGGGAAGTGCCTGTCGGGCTTTGGACGACTCTAATCGGCGGACCTGTTATTATCGCATTATTTTTGCGTAAGCTTGGGGGGCGGCCTTCAGAATGAACAAGCTGATCCGTAATCGCAATCCCTATGAGATGACATATAAGATCGGACTCCTGGCAGCCTTGCTGCTTGTCCTGATTCTGTGTGTCATGCATATCGCATTTGGCAAAGTGGTGATTTCACCGCAGCATATTCTGCGTGCTTTGGCGAACGTACAAGAAGAGGAACACCATCGACAAATCATATGGCAGCTTCGATTGCCAAGGACTTTGATTGCGCTTGTAGCGGGCGCCATGCTGGGCTTGGCAGGAGCGATTCTTCAGTCCATAACCCGCAACCCGTTGGCAGAGCCGGGATTACTCGGCGTATCGGCAGGCTCGGTGTTGATGATCGTCATTTGGATCACATTTGCTGACGGTTTAGGGGATGCGACGAGGTATCTTCCTTTGGTTGCATGGACCGGCGGCATCGGCACCGTCCTTTTTGTTAACGCATTAAGTCTTGGCAAGGGAATGGATATCACCAGGCTTGCGTTAGTCGGAATACTAACGGGCAGCGTATTGCAATCTTGCACCTCATTGATACTGCTCCGGCATACGGAAGCGGTCGGCAGCATCTTGTTATGGATGATCGGCTCCCTTAATGGCCGGGTATGGGTGCATTGGGATATGCTTTGGCCTTGGGCATTAGTCATCATCCCTCTCGGTCTTCTTAGCGCTGGAGCTGCGAATGCGTTGCAATTGGGGCAGTCTACGGCGGCTAGTCTGGGCGTGTCTGTTCGTCGAATGAGATGGATGATGCTCATCCTGGCGGCAGTGCTGACCGCAGGAGCGGTTGCAGCTGTTGGCGCGATCGGATTTATTGGTCTTATCGGTCCTCATATTGCAAGGAGACTGGTAGGCCAAGATGCAAGAAGATTATTCCCTTTCAGTACGGTTGTCACAGGCGTGCTGCTGCTCGGCGCCGATGTCATTGCCCAGGCCGTATCGTTCGAGCTGCATGTATTCGGTTTAAGCTCGCAAGTTTCCCTTCCGGTAGGGGCAGTTACCGCCTTTATGGGGGCTCCTTTTTTTCTGTATCTCATTAAGCAAAAAAGAAAATCACATTGAATGTTTCAACGAACAAGGAGACAGAGACGAAGATGAAAGAAGATCAATCCCAAAAACCCTTGCTGGAAGCTCAGAACATAGAGCTGCGATATAACGACAAACCCATCCTCAAAGAGCTGTCTATGGATATCCTATCGGGTGGTGTGACTGCGCTCTTGGGCACCAACGGATCCGGCAAATCCACGCTGCTTAAAACCATGGCACGGCTGCTTATGCCGCAGAAAGGGTGTGTATATCTGGATGGGCATGCCATTGCAAAAGAATCTCCGAGGTCCTTGGCAAGGAAGATGGCGATACTCCCTCAGTCACCGGAGGTTCCGATGGCCATTACGGTCAGAGAGCTGGTAGAGCAGGGACGGTATCCTCATGTAGGTCCGCTGCGGATGTTGAAAAAGCAGGATCATGCTGCGATCGAAGAAGCGCTTGAAGTTACCGGTATGCAAGCTTTCGAGCAGCGGCCGCTGGATTCTCTCTCGGGGGGAGAAAGGCAGCGAGCGTGGATTGCCATGGCGATCGCGCAGTCGACTCCCGTGTTAATGCTGGATGAGCCCACGACATTTCTGGATGTTCGACATCAGTTGGAGATACTGGAGCTCGTTAGGAGGCTGAACCAGGAGAGGGGGACTACGATCATTGTTGTGCTTCATGATTTGAATCAGGCGGCGAGATACGCGGATCGCATGGTTGTTCTAAAGGACGGGCGGATTGTACGGGATGGTACGCCGGATCGAGTGCTGACTGAAGCTGTGCTGCAGGAAGTGTTCGGAATACACGCTACGGTGTTGAAGGATCCTGTGGCGGGAACGCCCATATTCCTGCCCCATTCAGTCGTTCATCGTGAAGGATGAGGAATTGCTCAACGCTTACAAAATCAAGGGCTGGTAGACCAGGGATCCATGATCATCTTTGGTCTATTCGCTGTGGTTTTTTTGGAGCCAAGATGATTTGTGATCCTAACGAACTGCCGTATCGAAATATGGACGTTTGACATTTTGAATAAAAGCAATTATATTAGGGTTGTCATAAATCGTAATCATTACGAATAAGATGGATTAGTCTATTTTAAGTCCAATATCAAGTCACAAGGAGAAGAATGCAATGACACAACAACAAATCCCCGTAACGGTACTCAGCGGGTATCTAGGCTCGGGAAAAACGACGGTATTAAATCACGTACTGAATAACCGGCAAGGCCTGAAGGTCGCTGTCATTGTAAATGACATGAGCGAGATTAACATTGATGCAGCACTGGTTAAGGGAGAGGCGTCCTTATCCCGCACGGAAGAGAAGCTGGTTGAGATGTCCAACGGATGCATATGCTGCACGCTGCGAGATGATTTAATGAAGGAAATCGAAAAACTCGCGAGCGAACAACGGTTTGATTACATTCTGATTGAATCCACAGGCATCAGCGAACCGATCCCGGTCGCTCAAACATTTACATATGCCGACGAAGAGACAGGGATCGATTTAACGAATCTGGCCAAGCTCGATTGTTTGGTCACCGTCGTGGACGCGAATCGATTCTGGCAGGATTTCGCATCCGGTCAGAGCCTTCTGGACCGCAATCAGGGCGCGGGAAGCGAAGATGATCGTGATGTCGTGGATTTGCTGATCGATCAGATAGAAACCTGCGATGTACTGCTCCTAAATAAATGTGATCTCGTGGATGACGCGGAATTGAACAAGCTTGAAGCTGTCCTTCGAAAGCTGCAGCCAAGCGCCAAGATCATTCGTACCCTGCATGGACAGGTCGATCCGTCGGAGATCTTGAATACGGGATTGTTTGATTTTGAACGTGTAAGTTTGTCAGCCGGATGGATCCAGGAATTGCAAAAAGAAGCGCATGTCCCGGAGACCGAAGAGTATGGAATCAGCTCCTTCGTGTATCGCCGCAGAAGGCCCTTTCATCCATCCCGGTTGGCTGAATTCATGGGGGAATGGCCTGAACAGGTTGTTCGAGCCAAAGGACTGGTGTGGTTGGCTGCAGATGGAGATGTTGCGGCAAGCTTAAGCCAAGCTGGCCCTTCGATTCAGTTTGGACCCGCCGGATATTGGGTTGCCGCGCTTCCTGCAGCCGAAAGAGAGGAGATTTTACGAACCGAGGAGGATGTACGGGTGAAATGGGACACCCATTGGGGAGACCGGCAAACCGAGTTGGTGATGATCGGGATCGATATGGACCGAGAGCATATTGAGGCTGCGTTGGATCAGTGTCTGCTTACCGATGTGGAAATGAGCTTGAATTGGGCGCGCTTTGAGAATCCATTGCCTTGGATTGCATAACTGATTATATACACTGAAGGAGCAGCAGCCATTCATGAGTAAAAGTAATGCGAGCCAGCGTCTTCCCCGTGCGAAGGGAATTGACATGGCAAATCTATATTCACCCAAAGACTGTGCCAAAAAGGCAAAGCATCTCATTTTGTCAGAAGTCAATCAAAGAATTGTGAAAGAATTTATTGAAATTTTAGGGATGAGGGAGGAGTTTGAACAGCATGGCGTGCCGGTTCCAAACAAAATTGTCATGTACGGACCTCCCGGAACAGGAAAGACGTTAACGGCTTTTTACATGGCTAAGGTACTTGAGCTTCCACTTGTTTTGGTTCGTTTGGATGCGATCATCCACAGTCATTTGGGGGAGACCGGAAGCAATATCCGTAAGATATTCGATTATGCCAGCGCGTTCCCGTGCGTTCTGTTTCTGGACGAATTCGATGCCATTGCCCGGACTCGAGATAACAATGATGAAGTCAAGGAGATGGCGCGTGCGGTAAACACGCTGCTCCAATGCTTGGATGACTTTGGAGACCGGAGCATTATTATGGCCGCTACCAATTTGGAAAAAGATCTGGATCAGGCGATATGGCGCCGATTCGATACGAAGTTAATCTATACCGTGCCTGAGCAGGAGCAAAGGAAGTTATACATTGAAATTCTCATTGGCGAGTTTGAATATGATCCGTCAATTCTCACTGAAACTTGCCGGCAGCTTGCAAGGTGCAGCTTTGCTGATATCGAGCAGATTGTGCTAAAAGCAAAACGTAAAGCGATTATTGAGCGAATGCCTCTTCAGATGAAGCATATGCAGAACGCGATTGAAGAGTATAAACCAATAATTGTCGCTGCTTATTAATAGAAGTCATCATCCGATTGGGGATTGACAAAGGATACACATAGAGATTAGCATTGTTAATCGTAAACATTACTAATAAGGAGGGTGCAAAATATGAGAGTCATCGTTACCCTGGCATGCACCGAAACAGGAGATCGCAATTACACGACAACCAAAAATAAGAAAAATCATCCTGAGCGTTTGGAAATGCGCAAGTATTGCCCTAGATTGAAAAGATATACGCTGCATCGCGAGACACGTTAATATAAGCAGCGTTATTAATCGTAATTATTACGCAAGACAGTGTTGAATGTTCTGTCATGAGGAAGGAAGAGATTGAAATGATTTTGTCCTCCATGCGCGACGTCGTGTTTGGATACGGAGATCGAACCGTCATCCAGAACTTGTCACTGGATATCCATACCGGGCAATTTATCGCGATTTCAGGTCCCAATGGTGCAGCGAAATCGACCCTGCTGAAATTGATGCTGGGCTTGACCAAGCCTTGGAGCGGAACGATTGAAATGAATCGTGTATCGGAGGACGGATCACCAATAACGGTTGGTTATGTTCCCCAGCTTGTGGCTTCGTTTAATGCCGGTTTCCCAAGCAAAGTCATCGAACTTGTTCGTTCAGGCCGTTATCATCGTCTCGGGTTGTTCAAACGGTTTGCAGCCAGCGATCATGAGGCCGTCAAGCAAAGCCTGATGGAAGTGGGAATGTGGAAATATCGCAACCATAAGATTGGTGAATTGTCAGGCGGTCAGAAGCAGAGGGTTTGTATTGCAAGAGCATTGGCTCAGGAGCCGGAGGCGCTGATCCTTGATGAGCCAACAACCGGGCTGGATGAAGCGAGCCGTAAAGAGTTATACGAGCTGCTGGATCGCTATGTGAAACAAAGAGGAAAAACGGTGATCATGGTTACTCATGCATTGGAGGAAATCGATCCTTACCTGGACCGGGTCGTCCATCTGGAACGAAAGGAGGATACGGGATGGCGATGCTCGGTTACGAATTCATGCAGCGTGCCTTTTGGGCAGGAGGCCTGATCGGTGTAATCGCTCCGATCCTCGGCGTATATTTAATGCTTCGTCGGCAGGTGCTTATGGCTGATACCCTCTCCCATGTTTCGCTGGCAGGGGTGGCATTAGGATCGTTCTTGCATCTTAATCCGACGATAAGCGGATTTGTCGTCGCCATCATCGGAGCGCTTGTCATTGAACAGCTTCGAAGGGTATACCGAACCTACACCGAGGTGCCGGTAGCCATTATCATGACGTCCGGACTGGCAGTGGCCGTCGTCCTGATGAGTGTGAATCCGCATTTGAACAAAAGCTTCAGTTCCTACCTTTTTGGATCCATCGTTGCGGTCAGTGATACACAGCTCGCTTTGATTGCCATCGTAGCCGCATTAGGGCTGGTGTTTTTTGTAGCCTTACGCCGGCCCCTGTATAACTTCGCCTTTGATGAGGAGACTGCTGCAATCTCAGGAACTCGGGTTTCGCTTCTTTCGTTTTCATTCGCCGTGTTTACGGGCATGACGGTCGCTGCCTCCATGCCGATCGTTGGCGTATTGCTAGTATCGGCGCTTATTGTGCTTCCAGCCTCGATCGCACTCCGGATTGCTCCCGGGTTTATAGCTGCCATGGGCGTAGCCGTCATTACAGGATGGGTTGGCATTTTCTCGGGGCTAACCGCCTCCTATTATTTGAATTCACCACCAGGTGGCACGATTGCTCTCATTTTGTTAGGGTTCTTGCTCATAGCTGTATTCATTCAGAAGCTATTGCAATTGCGAAATCGAAGATCTGTACAAATAAACAAACCGAAAGTAAGAGGAGTTATTAATCATGATTAAGAGTTATAAACGAATCTTTGCCGCTTTTTCATTATCCGCAGCATTGGCTGTCGCGGGCTGCGGTTCTGCCAAGCCAAGTGAATCCAATGGAAGCATGAATACAACAAATAGCAAAGTAACAGATACATCAACAGCAGCAAAATTAAAGATTAAAACAAGCTTCTATCCGATGTATGAATTTACGCGCCAAGTTGCCGGCGATTTGGCGGATGTTGAGAATTTGGTACCGGCAGGGGTTGAACCGCATGACTGGGAACCTACGCCGCAGGATATGGCAGGCATTGCTGATGCTGACGTGATTGTGTATAACGGTGCCGGTATGGAGAGTTGGATTGATCAGGTACTGGATAGCGTTAAAGATCGCGATCTGAAGGTAATTGAGGCAAGCCAAGGAATAGAGATCATGGAAGGCGAAGGGCATTCCCATTCGCATGACCATGGCGCAGAAGGTGAACATAGCCAAGAAGATGAACATGCCCATGACCATGGCGCAGAAGGCGGGCACCATCATGATCACGGCGGTCTTGATCCCCATGTGTGGCTTTCACCTGCTCTTGCTATTCAGCAAGTGCGTAATATTGAACAAGGCTTGGCCGAAGCAGATCCTCAGCATAAGGATGCCTACAAAGCGAATGCAGATTCTTACGTAAGTAAGCTGGAGGCGTTGGATCAGGAGTTTAAAGAAGGCTTGAAGGATTCCAAGAGAAAAGACTTCATCACCCAGCATGCTGCGTTCGGTTACTTGGCCAAAGAATACGGCTTAACCCAGGTACCGATAGCAGGCCTGTCCCCTGATCAGGAGCCATCGGCATCGCAAATGGCCAAGATTATTGAATTCGCTAAGGAAAATAACGTAAACACCATTTTCTTTGAAACGCTTGTCGCTTCAAACGTTGCAGAAACGATTGCCGCTGAAATCGGAGCAACCACCGCTGTATTAAATCCGATTGAAGGGTTGACGGAAGAGGATATTGCCAAACAGCTTGATTATATTGCGATCATGCGCCAAAATCTCCAAGCGCTGCAGGCTGCTTTAAATGAATAGATTCGACAAGACTTCACAATCGCTGCGCGGTGACCGGCAGACCCCGAGGCTATATTAGCAAGTTTGGCGTGTCGCGGATCGTGTTTCGCGAGCTAGCCCACAAAGGACAAATTCCAGGTATCAAGAAGTCCAGCTGGTAAGACGCACGTTTGAGTAAAGATAGAGGGCGAGGGCTAACGTACTCATTGTTTGACATCCATTCATTTCATGATAGTAGCCATATATGACATTTCCCTTCATTCTTGATAAAATACAAGGATAAATCTTTTTCAAAACATGGAGACGGTATTATGCAGGATGTTTTGTATACTCAGGAAGGGAACGTATGGTAATGAAGGAGAACAGCCAAGCCAAAGTGAAAGACATGCTGAATACGATGGCGCGAAATGGATGGAGAGTAACGGAACAAAGAAGGACGTTAGCTCAGATCTTCGCTGACCACGACGGTTATTTATCACCCAAAGATGTATATGATCAAATGTCCGTCTATTACCCGAGCATGAGTCTGGATACGGTTTATCGTAATCTTCGCATGTTAAGTGAGATGGGGGTTTTGGAGCATTTCTATTTTATGGACGGGGGATTAAAGTTCAAAGAGAACTGCACGACCCACCACCATCATCATTTGATTTGCGTTAACTGCGAAAAAACACTTCCCTTTGATTACTGTCCAATGGACCACGGTTTGGTATTACCCGGGAATTACAAAGTCTTGCGGCATCGCTTTGAGGTTTATGGATTATGCGAAGGCTGCCAAGCACTTGAGAAGGAAGAGACTTTGGAATAAGGAAAGTCTATGATAAAAAAATAATAGGCCTCTCAGCTGGAACGGGCGTATGTCTAGAGCTGGGAGGTCTTTTAGCGTAAATAGGGAAATAGCTTATGCAGCCGCATAACCAGCAAGCTGTTCATGGAACCAGTCCTCGTCAAAGTTGAGGTTACAATATCGTTTTGATAAGTTCACCTCGTATCATGCAGCGGAAAGCAGCACATGTAAGGAGTTACCCATAACAACTTGGGATATCAGAAGTTGGGTGAGAAAGGTTCCTGTTGTTGTATTGTCCGGATTTCCTTAAATAGTTAAATCGATGACTATGAATCTTGTAAATAGACTTGAGAGGATTTAAGGATAACGAAATCTATGTTTATACGAAAAAACAAACTTTTAAACTGATATTTTTGCCTTATACCATTCTCTCAACTTGGTAATATACTATATCATTCCCAAGAAAAGGAGTGGTATAGATGGCAAACAGCGATTTACGTCTTGCTCTTTGGTCTGGCCCTAATTTTTCTGTTCGTAGGATTCTCTTCAGACGCGGAGGTGTTGCAATTCGCGATCTTGGAGCATTTCGATTTGACAACATCCTTTCGAGTTTTCGGCTTAGAAATGTAGTGGAAAGCTCTCAAGTAACCCTTGTACTATTTTCGAGAATTAACTTTCAGGGATCATTCCGTGTATTCCGGGGAAGCCAAAATGTAGCGAACTTAGGCAATTTTGATAATGTAACATCTTCGCTCATTTTGGTAGGACGAAATCTTACGGATGCTGAAATTTCTCAAATTCAAAGCACAGGCAGACCGCCTAGAGACATCCTCATCATAAGACAGTAATTCCTGCAAAAGGGAACTCTCGATTTGGTTGGCAATATGCATCAGCATTATGGAACCGTGTAATTTAGGATGTAGGATTCATGGTCAACGAAAAGCAGCTCACTCCTCATTAGAGGATGGGCTGCTTTTGTGATTTTTCAAATCATCGAGAAAGAAATTTTCGATGCAGAAAGGGAAAGCTTCCATACTACGCTATCGGAATTGAACTATGATCAATATGAAATGGAATAATACATTATTATTTGTCCTGATGAGTTAGATGATGTTCATGTCTAAGAGGCGCTTAACACGAAACGGGCAGCAGGGCTGCCCGTTCTTAAAGTCAGATGGATTTCTGCAAGTATTGCTCAAGCGTCAAGTTCTGTCTCGTGATCTCTCCCGCAATATAAACGCCGACATACCGAACATGCCAAGGCTCGTACGAATAACCGGTAAGCTTTTCCTTACCCTTGCCATAACGAATAATGAAGCCGTATTTATGGGCGTTGGCTTTCAGCCACTTGCCTTCCTTCGTGCTGCCGAAGCTTTGCTCCAGTGCATATCCAACCGAGGCGCTGGAGATGTCCATGCTTAGACCGGTCTGATGCTCGCTCTGTCCCGGGCGCGCGCTGGTCTTGTTCGCTACGGCTTCGCCTTTGATGCTGGCGTTGCGTTCAAAGATCGATTTTTGCGTGGCGTACGAACGGTAGCCGGAGACAGCTTTGAGCTCAATGCCGTCCTTTTTAGCAGCAGCGAATAAATCCTCCAAGGCATTGGCCGCGATTTTTCTCAACTGCTTCTTAGGGCTTGGCCCAGAGAAGCTGAACGGAACATTGGGAACGACCAGATCCTTCGGAACATAAGTGGAAGGTAGATTTCTCTGCTTGTTTACCAGTACAACCGTGCTGGAAAGGTTCGTGACCGTTTGAATTCCGCCTATGGTTTTCACGGTCCGGCTCGGAGCGTTCATCTGCATAAATTTCGCGAAGCTCTGCGACGAGCGCGATGCAGCGGCAATCGCTTGATCAGCTCCCTTTGGAAAAGGCATGCAGGTTAAAGCCAAGCTTGCGACCAAGGAACCGATGACGATTTTCGGCATGAACGACGTTAATTTGCTATTTTTCATATGCTGTATCCCTCCTGATCCCATTACACATAGAGTATATAGGAGAAACATGTCGAAATAATATCTAAAATGTTTCCGACTTGTAACAAGAATCATAGATGCCTAGATGGAGGAGTCCTTTCCTATGAATCTACCGTCTTTTGACATTTAGATGTATAATTCAGGAAGTAAGCTATAAACAACCAACGACCCAGCCTAGGATTAATAGCGATCTGTGGCTGGGTCATTTCTATAGATTACAGAGAACCTAAGAAATGTAAAGAACACCTCAGAGCTAAATAAGTCCTGTAAGAACGCAGGAATGTGGGCTAAACAGGAATGTGGGCTAAACTGGTGAAATAATGAGGCTCAAACCAATTGATAAGGATGATTTTTTATGAAATATAGGGATATCAACAATCAAAAATATCATGTGCTCGCCAGAGGGGTTATTCTCTCGGATGGTAACCTATTAGTCGCGCACTGTAAGGGCATGGACAACACATTTCTTCCAGGCGGTCACGTAGAGTTTAAGGAAGGCATGAGAACCACGTTATCCAGGGAGATTAAAGAGGAGTTTGGACAAGAGAGTATCGTGGGGGAATATATAGGATGTGTTGAAGCTGATTTTGAGCTTCCCACGACCTACCATCAGGAACTCAATCATTTATTTCGAGTCGAGTTGCCACATATCGATCATTCAATAAACCCTGAATCCCAAGAGAACCATTTGGAGTTTTACTGGATTCGAATGAATGACATGGAGCAGCATAATCTGCAGCCATACCCCGTAAGAGAGGTTATTCAGAGATATTTTAATAAAGAAGAAGGACCGTTCTGGGAAAGTACATTTGAAGACCGCTGAAAGAAACTGCATAGCGAAGGAGGCCGTGACAAATGGAATTCTTTTTTGGCATTGTTCCCGAAGGGGATATTTATGAGAAGGTCATGAACGTAAGAGAAAAATATAAATATCTCGATGGATCGGACCCTCATATCACCGTCAAAGCTTCGTGTGGATTAACAGAGGATATGAACTGGTTTCCGGCATGCCGGAAGGTCATTTCAGGATTTCGGGACTTACAGATTACTGTTGGTGGGCCGAGATATTTTGGAGATAAAGATGTATTGTATCTGGATGTTCAGTCAGATGAGCTGATTGAGCTGCATAAACAACTTGTGTCGGTGTTTAAGCCAAACGAGGAAAGTATTAAGAAATGTTTTGAACTAGAGCTTTATAAGCCTCATATTACGGTAGCACGAAAATCAAGGTTATCCGAAGCTACCATTGAAGAGATGAGAAAGGATATCCTTCTTGACTTTGAAAATAACCACACGTTTTCTGTGTCCACCGTTAGTTTATTTTATCGAGCGAATAAAACCGAAAAGTACAGAATAAAGGAAGACATCAAGAGCATGTAATTCGGTAACGTAGAGGTCCTTAGGTCATCGTTATGAAAGGCGGTATATCCTATGATTCGAGCTGTTATTTTTGATCTTGATGGGACATTGCTAGACCGCAGCACTTCTCTATATCACTTTGTTGTTGATCAATATACGAGAATTATACATAACGCTAAAAGTATAGGAATGGAGCGATATACAAACCGATTCATTGAATTAGATCATCGCGGCTATGTGTGGAAGGATCGAGTCTACCAGGAGTTGATCAAGGAGTTTGAGCTGCCGCTGGATTGGAATGAACTATTAGCTGATTATACGAGTGGATTCAGTAAACATGCTGTACCCTTTCCGAATACGCACGAGGTTTTGGAAAGACTTAAAAACTATGGCTTTAAGCTAGGAATCATTACGAATGGATTTGGGGACTTCCAGTCAAGTAATATTGAGGCTCTTGGCATTCGAAAGTATTTTGAAGTGATTCTGATTTCCGAGATCGAAGGCATTCGAAAACCCGATCCAGCCATATTTCTTAGGGCAGCTGAACGGATGGGGGTACAACCTCAAGCCTGCGTTTATGTAGGAGATCATCCTGGAATGACATTGCTGCGAGCAAGAACGCGGGAATGAAAGGGATCTGGAAGAAAGATGGTTTTTATACAGAGCCGGTTGATTATGATGGAATGGTCAGAGATTTGCTCGAGATCGAGAGAATCATAGAGCAATGGAATTTTGGGATTAAACCCATGAAGTAGGTGACCAGTTATCATTTCACAAGCAAGCGATTATAAAATTAAAAAAATTTAGTATTACAGCAGGAAGCAGAAAGGGCGAAAGAACTATGCCATTTGATATTGAGAGTAAATTTGTAATTGCGGTGGCTTCAAGTGCATTGTTTGATTTAACAGAGTCCCATCGTGTATTTAGCGAAGAAGGAGAAGAAGCCTATCGAGCGTACCAAAGAGAACATGAGAATGAAATACTAATGCCTGGTGTTGCATATCCGCTAATAAAAAGGCTATTAAGCATAAATACTCCTCAAGATCAAATCGTTGAAGTTATCCTTCTTTCTCGAAATGATCCTGATACGGGTTTGCGCGTTTTCAAGTCTATCGAACGTTATGGATTAACCATTAGTAGAGCTGTTTTTGTGGCAGGAAGCAATCCCTTTAAATATATGGCAGCCTTTAATGCAACCCTTTTTCTATCCGGTAATCCAGATGACGTTAAAGAAGCTGTTGAACATGGGTACCCTGCAGGATGTATCTATCCTTCGGACTATGTCGATGATGAACAGGATAATGAAATACGATTAGCATTTGATTTCGATGGTATCATTGCTGATGACTCGGCTGAGTCTATATTTCAAAGTGGTGCTTTAGATAAATTTCATTCACATGAGAAGGAGATGGCTAGTGAGCCTTTGCCTGCGGGGCCGCTATTAAGATTCTTCACAGAAATCTCCAAACTTCAGCAACGAGAGATACATAAGAACCAAAATGATCCCACCTATAAACCTAGAATTAGAATAGCTATTGTTACTGCAAGGAATGCGCCTGCCCATGAAAGAATGATTACTACACTTAGAAAGCTTGATATTCGAGTGGATGAAGCGTTTTTTCTTGGAGGAGTCGAAAAAATAAGGGTGTTGAATGTTTTTATGCCACATATATTCTTTGACGATCAAGTAGGTCATATCGAGGGAGTAGCCAGAAAATCATGTTCCATTTGGAGTCGTAAATAACAAGAGAAAAAACCTTAAGACTAATAACGGATCTAAAATATAGATTTAATTGAGGTGACCACTTTGAAGTATAAAGCAATTTTGTTCGATTTTGACGGTACATTGGCAGATACATTGCCTATTTGTTTTTATTCGTTTCAAAAGGTCTTTGCTACCTATGATCAGCGAACATTATCGGATCAAGATATTGTTGCCATGTTCGGACCATCCGAGGTTGGTATCATTCAGCAGAATTTACGATGTAAAGATCGGATTCATGAAGCGATTGATGATTACTATTTGCACTACGAAAGAGAACACGACAGAATGGTATCCGGTAACCAAGAAATCCTCGAATTGATAAATCACATTCACCACAAAGGGATCTCGACAGGTATCGTAACCGGAAAGGCAAGAAGAAGCTACGACATATCCGTAAAGCATCTATTTCCAGATGATCTGTTCAAAGTGTCGATAACCGGTGACGATGTTGTTGATCCAAAGCCTCATCCGGAAGGGATTATAAAGGCAATGAAGCTATTGGGATGCTCACCTCAAGAAACGTTATTTGTCGGAGATAGTCAGGCAGATATTGAAGCTGGAGTTAGAGCCAAGGTGAAGACTGTAGGAGTGAATTGGCTCGACAATTCTCATAGCAGCGAGTTTTTAATAAAGCCTGATTATGAATTCTCCAGCATATCGGAATTTATTAAAGAACTGATTGAGAAGTAAGAGTTGAAGGAGAGTACGATTATGTATCGCTCGTATGGAGAGCTTTGATTACTTATGAAGCCATTAGGGGCAGGGGAGTAGTGGAGGAATCCGGTTCCTATAACAAAAAAATATTTGCGCATGTTACTGAGGTAAAGATGGAGGAACTCAACATGGAAGTGGTTCGGTCTACAGATTCTAGTACGATCGCTCGTCTGAATAAAGCCGTTCATGATCTACATTACTCTTTATTTCCTGAGTATTTTAAAGCATACAATTACGAAGAAATTAATCAATTTTTTCAAAAATTGATGGCAGATAACACGTCGAATCATTACTTTTATCTTCTTCATGAGAGTGGTCAAGCATTAGGGTACATTTTGTTTGAAATAAAACAGTATCATGAGAGTGCTTTTAAGAAATCATTCAAATCTATTTATGTGCACCAATTAAGCATAATTAAAGAATCTCAGAGTAAGGGATTAGGTACGCTTCTGATGGATAAAGTATGCGAATTTGCGCTTGAACACGGAATCCCCAAAATTGAGCTTGATTACTGGGTCAACAACGAAACTGCTGGAAGGTTCTATCATAAGCAAGGTTTTAAGAAATACAGAGAGTTTCTATATAAAGATTTAACTTAAGAGCCTAGTTATTTCCGTAACTAAGCTCCAACAAAAAATACATGGTGGTGGATGCATGGGCTCTAGAATTATGCATTTGATTATTGCTAATAAAATTGCAGACAGTCTAGCAATTAAAGATAAGGCGTCCTTTTTAATAGGTGGCATAGCTCCTGACGCGGTCCCCGCCAAAGACACATCCCACTTCTTCAAAGGCGAAGTTCAAAATTATACAAGATACATTGATTATCAAGGGTTCTTACATACATACCGTTCACAGAGAGAAAGTTATTATGTACTAGGATATTTTACGCATTTAATCGCCGATGATATTTGGTTGCAGGGATTTAATCTTGCTTGGCTGAAAAATAGAATGGAAGCAGATGAAGGATTGTATAAGTTATACCATCATGATTTTCGATTACTAAACGGGAAGTTACTAGAATACTATGGTGTCAAGGATGAGTTAAGGAATTGGCTTAGCATACAACCGACCATCATGGATTTGCAGGAAGTGAAGGCAAGTGAAGTTGAACAATTTATTCCTTCCGCTCTGGGCGATATGGAGTATGATCAGGACGCTTTAGATGAAAAGCTCCATGTATTTACGTTTGACCAAATCGTCGGATATATCGAAACCTCGGCAGATAAGGGCCTTATCCATTTAAAACCTATACTAACTTAACCACAGATTTAAATTCGTTCAAGGCGTTGGCAAAGATCCTGGATGAATCTGAATTTAAGAGCATAAGGAGGAACGTGAAGGCTATGATGAATGAGCAAAGGCGGTCAAGGAATTGGAGGGAGGATTAAAATAGGGAACTCTTCCTCCTTGTTATTAGTCAATATTATTGTGTCGCCCATATTTCGGGATTAGACACGAATAAATGTTTTTTTGGAGGAAGATAGGTATGAACAAAATTTACAAAGTAGTAAGCACGGCAGCCTTGGCTGCAGTTCTAGCCGGTGTAGGAGCAGTAGGAGCGGTTCAGGCGGGGAAGGGCGGTAAAGTCGAACAGGCTGGGAATGCGGTCAGTTCGAACAAAGTTAACCAGCTGACATCGGATCAGAAGCTGGTTGATGCCGCGCAGGCGAAGCTAAAGGAGTTCATTATGACCCCTGTTTCTTTCAGTAAGGCGGAAACCGTCGACTATGGTGGTGAAGTGATCAGCTTCTCCTGGGAGAAGAAGAGTACTTTGGCCGGCGAGGTCTTGGTAAAGCCTGACGGCAAAGTAGTGAAGCTCTATGTGAATCCGAAGCTCGTAGAACTGAATGATTCCACAAAATCCAAGCTGAATGCCGCCTGGAAACAGATCTTTAATAAATCTGCAGATGGTTATACACGACTGAATGTTCATTATCTGGAAGAAGGCGGCTCTACGGATATCATCGCTTACAGTAATAATGATTTTGTTAACCTTGTGGATGGGAAGGCGGCTCGTGGCGGAGGGGAGTTGAAAGAGGTCCCAGCTCCGATCCAAAAAGCGGCAGCCCAAGCACTTTCCCGAGTTGGAGCGAAACAAGGTAAAGATAACCCGAGAGCAAGCTTCGTGATCGAGCTGAACAAGAAAAAAGTGTATGCGTTAGAGTACAAGACGAATAAAGGGAATATTGAGCTTGAAATTGAAGAATCAACCAATCGACTGCTCGGGATCAAATTGCAAGCTTTATCTCTGGTTAAAGAGCTGTCCGAAGTAAGCGTGGAAAATCCTGAGAAAGAAACGCAGGCCATTCGCGAGAAGGTAAATTCATTTAGCCTGGACAAGTTAAAAATAGCAGCCGTAAAGCAGGCCAAGGAGATCATGAATCTGGATTTATCGGGGTACCAAGCAGCGCGTGAGGAAAATAGCGGAGCCCCATCTGCTTTTCATGATGCCGTCATCTTTACCAAGAAGGGCTCTCCAACTGTAACAGGTTACTTCAACTCCAAAGGCGTTTTCTCCGGCTTTAGGATTGAGCAATGAAATGACGTAACACCTGATATATGATGATACTTAAGTCATGAACAAAGGAGCTCCTCTTGGGGCTCCTTTGTTCTGTGAATTTATTGCAAACCAAGGATCGCATATTTCCGTTTCTGCATCGGGAACTTCCGTAAATGATGAGCAGTGTGAGTGAGAACAGCAAAGACGCTCCTCTCATGAGGAACGTCCCTAGTGCTATCATCCTTGAACCAGAAGGATTACTTCAGTTTGATTTTTTGTGAGTAGCTGTCGTTTTCAACGATATACAAGCCTGGATTAATCTCAAGCTCGGCACCTTCCGGTATGTTGTCATAATAATCAAATCGCTTGCTTTCTCCGGAGTTCCTTGACTGATTTTCAGAAGGTTGAATCTTGTATCCGTTAATTTTAAGACTTGTTCCTAGGAAACTGAAAGTACTGCCATTCTTTAGCTTCGTTATGACCATTAACCCATCGCCTTTCCGGTAATATTTATACTGAATCACCTGATTAGCATCCAGCTTATACTCCGCAATTTGCTCCTTGGCTTGAAGGTTCCTTCAGCCGTGTCCAATTCTGTGACAGGTCTTCATGAACAATCCGGGCTTTATCCAGTTCAAGCATAACTGGCTCATTAGAATAGTCCTGATAGGGCTGGTCCAGCATAAACATCAGGCGATTATTGTCTGCCACAAATCCATTGAGGGTAACATTTCCGACGCTCAGCTTGACATCATCAAGCAAATACCGACCCGAAACGGGCTCTGCCGAATATCCTGAAATCTGGACAATGATGCTGGCTGGCGTGTAAATCAAGTTTGTCGGTACAAAATCAAACCCTTTCACGTTGGTTGGATCGATCTGAAGGGGAATGGTGCTCAAAGGCTGGGAAGCCTGATTCTCATCAACAGTAAACGTCAGATCCCAGTCACCTTCAACCATCCTTACCGTTTCCGGAAAGGTGAAATACAGTTTTGCTTCAGCAATTTCCCGGTCGTCGAGACCTGAGATATCAAAGGTTTCTGAACGCAGCCCCGAAGCGGTTCCTCTGTTTGTAGGCTCGATTGTTTTATTTCCTGTCACGAGCACCATCTGATAATTGTCCTGCTCGGTCGAATTTCTCCATTCGTTGAGGAATTCCTTGTGTGAATTCATACTCCCAGGGATTGAATAACG
Source organism: Paenibacillus lactis (assembly GCF_017873605.1). Taxonomy (GTDB): domain Bacteria; phylum Bacillota; class Bacilli; order Paenibacillales; family Paenibacillaceae; genus Paenibacillus_AQ; species Paenibacillus_AQ lactis. The sequence goes on along the minus strand of NZ_JAGGKI010000005.1, from coordinate 255,850 downwards.
AACGACCCAATCATTGCCTACACGTGCCGAGGACTTGATCGTTACGGAAGGAAAACGATCTCCCTTCAAATCATAAGCCCTTCCATTCATTTCATCGAGCTTCCCGTTAAGAGGCATTTTGACTGTTTTCCGCAAATACAGGTCTTGAAGCTCAAGCTGATAGCGCCCCGAGATGCTGGACGGCTCTTTGCCCTGGGCTACGAAATAAGAGGCAAGCTTACCTTCACGTTGAGTAAAATTGATCTGGTTGGCAATGTACGCTTCTTTCTCTCCAGTATCCAGATTGGTCAGGGTTCCGGTGTCAAAAAATGCATAATCGTAGCCGGAACGATCGGGAATCTCCAGAGAAAGATGGAATTCCAGATCAGTAAGATCATTTTTCAACGTCGAAGGGCTGCTAAAGACGCGATTCAAATGCAAGCTGACACCGCTTTGTTCGGTGTGTTCATTTAACGTTTGTCCCACGGCCGCATTTTGAAAATTTATCATCTGCGGCAGTGAGTTCAACAGTCCTGCCTGCTGCGCGGTGATGCCAAGTACAGCAATGCCCAGCACACTCGCCAGTAGAACCGCCGGCCTGTAACGAGTCTTGGAGGATGGGATCTCCGCGTGAACAGCCTGACCTCCTGTTTCTCGTTTCCACTTCCTCTTACGCTCCTCCAATGTATGAAACATGGCTTCGAAATCCGGTTGTTCCTCCGGGTAGCGAGACAGCTTTTTTACAAAATCATCCTTTAGCTCCGGCATGCGTCTCCTCTCCTTTCCAATTACCCGATGGGTCTTCTTTCAGCATTTTTCTCATTTTCTTAAGACCACGGTTAATCCGAGATTTTACCGTGCCCAGGGGCACATTAAGCACCTCGGCTGTTTCCGGCAGCGAAAGCTCAGCGGAATAATGCAGCACAAAGGCGAGCTTGGTTTTCTTAGGCAGCTTGTCCAGCTGCAGATGCAGAGTATGTACCATTTCCCTATGCTCGAAGGTCTCCTCGACGGTTGGGGTCCGCAGCGGCATACCCAACATGAAGGAGCGGAGCTCCTTGGCCCACCCGTTTTGTCTCCTCCTTAGGAACGTATTGCACTCGTTAGCCGCTATCCGTAGCAGCCAAGCTTTCGTGTTCTGCACGTTTGTCCGGTCAGCAATCATCGCTTTGAAAAAAACATCCTGGCAGAGGTCCTCGGCATCCGCCCGGCTCTGCACCATATAGCGGCAAAATAGATACACCGTCTCCTTATACGTTTCAAACAGTTGCCTGTCATCCAACTTTTGTCACTTCCTTGTTGTTAGGATCTCCTTCTATTTAATTGACGATTATCTGAGTCGAACCGTTCGCATCCTACGCATAAAACTGTGCATACGACTATGATATCTAAAATCCATGATAAGCGGTGATAGATTCGGGGTTGTGAGAAATACAACGTATTCGAGCCCTTTGAGTCCTAAATTATCAGCTGTCCATCGCCCCGCTATTCAAACGTTTTGTCACTTTACATGCTGAAGAAGGGAGGATTCCAAAACATGGTATAATCTTTTTATAACGAAAATATAAGCGGAAGCTTGGGAATATAGACAGCTAATTCGGAATACAGCTAAATGAGAAGCTATTGAATTGTGGCGGTCATATTGGATATGGGATTCGGCCTTCTGAACGTCGTAAAGGGTACGCAACCCAATTATTATCCTTAGCGTTAGAGAAAACCAAAGAACTGGGAATACGTAAAGTGTTAGTCGTATGTGATGCCGATAATATTGCTTCCAAGAAAACGATTATGAAGAACGGCGGAATTCAAGATCATGATTATATTGAAGAAGATGGAAACATCGTCAATCGATTTTGGATAGAGGTATAACCTATGTTGAGTTTTATTAGGCTTCATGAAGTGAAATTCTATTAACAAGGAGCTTAATGATGTTCTTATCGTTAGGGTTATCATTCATTTTATCTTTCTCTTATAAGATCATGGAGATCTTGTTCAGGACTTTTCAATCTCACAAGCTGGGACAGTACAGTTTATACTTTTGGGCAGTCGGCATATTAATCGCAGTGCCATTTTTTACAGAAAATAATGTTTACAGCCCGCCAGTAAATATATTTGCGATAATGCCTGTGTTTGCCATTCTTTTGGTTGGAAATTATATATTCTCACGATATTCGGGATATCATCCAATCGGTAGATACAATATAATCAATTTCGCCATTACTTATCCGATTATTGAGGAAGTTCTCTTTAGAGGGCTGATCCTTCCGATCTTGAAGCAATCCGTTCATTCCGCAGAAATTATGGAAGTCATGTTTTTGCCCGTAACGATTCCGGTAGTTATATCAGCGCTGCTGTTTGCGATTTCTCATTTGCAATACTACAAGCTATCTTCACAGAGTATTCGATATATGATGTTTGCTTTTATCGGAGGGATATTCTTTGGCGCTATTACAGACGTGACGCATTCGATTTTGTTGTCTTGTCTGCTTCATATTGAATTTAATGTATTATCTATATATTTCGCCAAGAGATCTAGCATAAATCGTGCATAAGAAAGGGAATGGTCGAGGTGGGGGCAGCTTGGAGAATAAAATCATCGTTGTAGTTAAAGGCGTGATAGCTAAAAACGGCAAGGCATTGATCGTAAAAAGATCATCAACCGAAGAGGTAGATGCGGGAAGCTGGGAAACGGTCGGCGGGAAAATTGAATTTGGTGAAGTGTTGGAAGAAGCCCTGATTCGTGAAGTGAAAGAAGAAATCGGAATTGAAGTGAACGTTGAGAAGTTATTGTTTGCAACTACTTTTTTTACAGACCCGCTCAGACAGATCGTGCTTCTTACCTATCTGTGCAGGACAACAGATGATCAAATCAAACTCTCAGACGAACATAGTGATTATAAGTGGGTAACCAGTTCTGAGCTCAGGAACTACCTGCCGCATCCCATTGCCAATGATTTCAAGAAATATAGCGTGTTCGAGACACTGGAATCTTAAAGACCATCCGTTCGGTGCCGTAGTACATAAGCTGAAACGATGTCGATATGGAATTCCAAAACATGGTATAATCATTTCAATTCAAATCAAAAGGTTGGGCTAACTTATGGAATTCATCATTAAACCAATTGCCTATGTACGTAATTCACGAACGGAAATGGAAGATGATCAATGGGGCTCCATTGTATCTGAAATTGAGCTGATAGATGATTTAAATGGGTCATCGCTTGAAGGAATAGACGATTTTTCACATTTGGAGATTATTTTTTACTTCGATAAAGTAGCGGATGACAAAATTCAATATGAGGCGAGACATCCACGAAATAATAAGGAATTTCCCATGGTGGGGATATTTGCCCAGCGTGGAAAGAACAGACCCAATAAATTAGGTTTGACTACAGTCGAACTGCTGGAGCATCATCATAAAAAATTGATCGTAAAACATTTAGATGCAATTGATGGTACGCCCATCATTGATATTAAACCGGTTATGAAGGAGTTTCTTCCCCACCGCGAGGTGAAGCAGCCGGAATGGTCTAAGAAATTAATGGAAGATTATTGGGGTTAGAATAAATCCTGTCTTCCAACAAATCAAACGTAGTAACTGTGGAAATTACACGCATCCAGGTTTTGTTGTTATAACGCTTGGTTATGAGTTAAGTCAGATGTATAATTAAAAGAATTATAGTCAACCAATGACCCAGCCTAAGATATGAGTTATCTATGGCTGGGTTATTTTTTTGATACAAGAAAACAAAGTATGCTAGGTGAGGAAGCTATGTAAAAAGGAGATTACGTCGGTATTTCTACAAAACATCTGAGAAAGGAGTAGCGAGATTGAGGATAATCGTAACTGGAGGAGCCATCATACGAGATAACCAAGGCAGGATATTGCTTCAAAGAAGATCAGATTATGGAGACTGGGGGCTTCCAGGAGGTGGAATGGAAGCAGGTGAATCCATTGAAGAAACTATGATCCGCGAAGTGTTTGAGGAAACAGGACTAAAGGTTAGACGACATGAACTTTATACGATTTATAGTGGCTCACGCATGAAATATAAATATCCAGACGGGAATGAAGTTGTATTTGTAATGTTCATTTTTAATGCAGAAGTAGATTTCAAATGGCGAATTGCCTCGGACAATAAAACCTTAATTTATCACGACCAGAACCAAGAATCATTACAATTAGAATTTAAAAGTATAGAAGACATTGAAATTGAAGAAATAAGCACAGTACAAAGACCTTTATTTGAAGACCTAAAGCAACAAGTAACAACTTTATTAAGATCATAGGAGATATTGAAATGATACAGATCCTTGAAGAACCCGTTGGAAGCACTTATAAGCAGCTTATATCATTGGCATTTAAAATATGTGATGAGTTCATTTTAGTTAAAAGAGAGCAACTGGAGTTAACGGAGAAGACGAAAATACTAATCGAAGAACTAAAGCCATACGTTAATACGGTGAAGAAACAAGAGGAATGGCCGGGAACGCGATTATTGGGACACCATGCGGACATATATTATTTCAATTGCAAGCCTGAATTGGAAGAACTGTTAATCAATAAAGCGAAGGGACTATATCGATGGAGACATCCTGATTTGCTAGAGGATTTATGCTTCTTTAAGAACAAAGAAGTATGGTTACTGACGACAGCCCACGAGCAGTTAGGATTTATCACAACGACAGATCGAGTAGAAATTTCAATGATTAGGGAAATCGAAGGGATTATGATTCAAGAAATAGCTGTTTCCTACCATGAGGTATAAAGATGGTAAACCGTATAGAGAGCAGATTTATACATTTTATGAAATTATGAAAATCATTGATGAATATGGATTACCCCAAGCCTGGAATCCAGATGGAGATAAAGGGCCGGAAAGATATATTGAAGTGCAAGTGTGGGATGAGGAAGTAATAGTAATCAGGAAATATATGTGAAGGAGCAAAGCTTAATCATGTCATCATTTCAGTATTTTAAAATGACGGAGCAATACGCCGCATTAATCGCAGGGTGGACATATGAAGAACCTTACTCGCTATACAGCATGGAGGGAGGTTTGGACGATATATCCGAGCTTATGAATGGCGACTACTACTATGCATTAGATGACACACATGAATTAGTAGGATATATATGCACTGGAAACTCGGCACGTGTACCGGGAGGTTACCTAATTGGCATCTATAATGACGAGCAATACATCGATTTGGGCTTAGGTCTAAAACCGGAACTGACGGGGAAGGGATACGGTGAACAATTCTTAATGAGCAGTCTTCAATTTATCAAAGAAGAATATGATAAATCGGATGTCCAATTAGTTGTAGTAGCGTTCAATGAACGAGCCATTAAAGTGTATGAACGTGTTGGGTTCATTAAAGGCCAGTCCTTCAAGAGTAAGGTTTCGGGTCAGGAGATTGATTTTCTGGTAATGCTTTATTCGAAGGAAAACACATCAGGTCTGTTGGACAAAGTAAACCATGGGAGGGATTCCAACGATGCATTCTATTTTCAAGCCATTGACGGAACATATCCATTTTACAGGGAATTTGAAGACAGATATTCAGCAATTCCTTACACTCAATCAGTGTTCAGAAACCGCTAAGCATTGCTCGGATGTTGGGGCAGAGTCTAGGAGGCTTGCATTATTGTTTGATGCCGATCCGGTCGCGGCCGAGACGGCAGGTTGGTTGCATGACATTAGCGTAGTTTTTCCGAACCATGCCAGAATCGATGCAGCTAGACAATTAGCCATTGACGTATTACCTGAAGAAGAAAAATATCCGATGATTATTCACCAGAAAATCTCGAAGGTCATGGCGGAACAAGTCTTTCATGTTACAGATGAGGAAATATTAAATGCAGTTGGCTGCCATACAACCTTGAGGTCCAACTCCACGTTGCTTGACCAGGTTTTGTTTGTCGCCGACAAGATCTCCTGGGATCAGAAAGGAACGCCTCCTTATCTAAATGAACTGAAAAAGAATTTACAGGAATCCCTAACACACGGCGCATTTACATATATCAATTACTTATGGGAACGAAAAGAAACCTTGAAGGTGATTCATCCTTGGTTGGCTGATGCATACGAAGAATTAAAAGAAAACATTCAATTGGATTAGCTGCAGTGTGGTGAGAAGGCGCGTTAAGGGAACAGTTATTAAATAACGTACATAGGGAGCGAATAAATATGAAGACCTTGAGTCCGGTGAAAAAACAAATTGGAGCGGTATTTGTCATTGTACATAATATGCCTAGAGCGGTTGAATGGTATCGGGAAATCCTGGGGTTACCCAAAGATGAGGAGTATACCCGGAATACGGATCCTGATGTAAAAACGATCTACTCGATTCCATTAGGAAATACGAGCCTGTTGCTCGACAGCATACATCGGGATGAGATCAAGCCAAGCGAAAATCATCTATTCTTCTTCGATACGGATGATATTGAAGCAACTTATGCGTTTATGAAGTCCAAGAAAGTAGATATTGTTTCGCCTATTGAAGGAGCTAATGGTCCAAGGTTCTTTGCGGTCAATGATAGTGAAGGAAATCGGATTATGTTTTGTGAAGAACAATAAAATGAGCGACTTAACGGCTTCCTGAAGTGAATAAACGAGGTCCAATGAAGTAAAAAGGGGGGGATAGTATGATCCTTGAAGTAGCTATGTTAAACGTAAAACCAGGACTCAGCGCGGATTTCGAAGCAGATTTTAGAAAAGCATCAAATATTATTTCTGGTATGAAAGGCTATATCTATCACGAGCTTCAAAAATGTCTGGAAGTGGAGAACAAATATATATTGCTCGTTAGATGGGATTCCTTGGAGGATCATACCGTTGGTTTTAGAGAGTCGCAGGAATACCAACAATGGAAAGCATTGCTGCACCATTATTATGATCCCTTCCCGGTCGTTGAACATTACGAGAATATAGAAATGGAATAAGGAATGTACATGATCGATCAGGCAAAAGGTCCGGTTGAACAATACGTTTAGGAGAGATGTCATTTCTATGAAAGTAGTCGAGCTCGATGAAAAAAAGCTGGTAGGAATACGGGTAGTCTGTCCTGGTGATCAATATGCCAATGAAATCCCCAAAGCTTCTGTTATGCTCAAGCACAGTGGGCGAAATCCAGGAAGTTATTCATCCGGCGAAACTTGTAGGGGCTTTTATTGTTGGAGATTACTCCGAAGAGGAAGATGGTTACTGGGTATGCGTCGAGGTAAGTGAAGTTAAAGAGATCCCTGAAGGCATGGTTTCTTTAGTGGTCCCCAAACAAAAATATGCTGTTATCACTCATAAAGGACCCAATCATCAAATCAGAAGCACCTATGAGCAGCTGCATCGATGGATCAATGATCATCAGTTCGAGCGGATTCATCGGGCATGGCATCTGGAGATATCAGATGAATGGGGACATGATCGGATCAGTGATATTGAAGTTGATTTATATGACACCATTAAATAATGCAGGATGATGAAGCTTAGATTCCAGGCACTGATGTGTTCAAAAGCAATCCATATGGCCTTGGTCTGCTCCGGCAGCCGGACGATAAGAGAGGGTGGGAATGATGAGAATCGCCTTAGTGTTATTTAACGGCGTTACATTTCTAGACTTTGTTGGATTCTATGACGTGATTTATCGTCTTAATCAGTTTGATTCGTCCCAAGGAACAACGTGGGATATTTGCGGCTTGACCGAGGAGGTTACGGATGAACTTGGAATGACGGTAAAGGTGAATGTCATCAGGCCTGATTTATCTGAATATGATTTCGTATTCCTTCCGGGAGGAATGGGAACCAGAAAGCTCATACATGACAAGGATTTCATGGATTGGATCAAGACCGCCGAATCCGTTGAGTACAAAGTCTCGGTATGCACCGGATCCTTGTTGTGGGGGGCAGCAGGGTTCTTGAAGAATAAGAAAGCCACCACCCATCCTAATGTTTATGGCCTACTGGAACCTTACTGCTTGGAAGTAGTCAAGTCCCGGATTGTGAAGGATGGTAAAGTTATAACAGCAGGAGGCGTAGCGACATCTATCGATTTAGGGGTCTATGTCATTGAATTATTCGCTGGAACGGAAGCTGCGGATAGGGTAAAAAAGCAGATTGACTATCCTTATTCGGCCGTTGGCATCGTTGAAGTGGAGGCTGGGACATGAATCTTGCCAATAAAATAACGTTATTAAGGATTGGCTTGATCCCTCTGTTCTTCTTGGCCTGCCAGCCGTATCCTTCCTGGTTGGTGAATCAATCCGTAGTCTTTCAATATTTGAACGAGTATGGGGGTTACTGGGCTGTATCCATATTTATTATTGCATCGGTTACGGATAAATTAGACGGGGATATTGCCCGCAAATATAACCAGATTACGAATCTAGGAAAATTATTGGATCCACTCGCAGATAAGCTATTAGTATCAGCTGCCTTGATCGTGATGGTCGCACAGCGGTTGATCCCGGCATGGATTGCTTTGATTATTATCGGGAGAGAGGTGTTTGTTTCCGGGATTCGCATCATGGCTGCTGCGAAAGGAATCGTGCTCGCCGCTGATCAGCATGGGAAACTCAAGCTAGTCCTTCAGGTTATTGGAATTGCAGCTGTGCTGTTACGCAATGATCCATTTACATACATCACGAGCTTTCGGGTTGATTATACGATCATGCTCATGGCAGCTATCTTAACCGTATATTCAGGATATATGTACATGAGAAATAATTATAAGGCATTAAAGCTGGAGCTCTAAGGAAGGTGCCCAATGGGGGCTCCGCCTCCGCCACAGAACGAAACATATTCCAAATGTTATTTGATAGGGGAAGGGGATATTCTTATGGGGGACGTACAAATTCAATCGCTCATTGAAAATTATTTGAATGCTTATAACTCCTTTGATATTGAAGGAATGATCAGGCTCTTGCATGATGACATTGAATTTCGAAACGTCAATAACGGTGTAGTGGATACGGAAACGAAAGGAATCGAGCAATTTCGTGCCTTAGCTGAACAGTCGCTGACGATATTCTCACAAAGATGCCAGACCATGAAGCAGATCACGATTACAGGTGATAAAGCTGAGATTGAGGTGGATTACGAAGGGGTATTGGCTGTGGATCTGCCGAATGGGATGAAAGCCGGGGAATCTTTGAAACTTACAGGAAGATCAATGTTTCTTGTGCAGGATGACAAGCTAAGGGTCATCGAGGACTATAGTTAGACCGCAATGCAGCGGAACTAGAGGGAGGCGAAGATTAGCAGGCTCCATGCCCCCCAATCTTTTTCAAAGGTTACATATAAAATAAAGGGGGCAGAAACCGTGAATGGTAAGCCTCAGCTCGTATTAGATTTAGCGGGGGTATTGGTGAGCAATTTTTCATCGACTTTTTGGCCAGCGATATTCGGAGAGTCAGGACTTTCATTTCAGCGTATTCGGGAGCAATTTGACGAAGTGCGAAAAGATCTTTGGACCGGGAAGCTCAGGGAGGGCGATTTTTGGATTTGGTTATGCAACCGCATCAAATGGGTGAATAGAGAAGAGGCCCGGAAGCTGCTGATTCAGTCACTGGAGCCGCTTCCTGCCATTCACTCCTTAGGGCAGTGGAGCCAGATCGCAGATATTCATGTTTTAAGCAATCATTGTAAGGAATGGCTGGAACCGATTCTTGACCAAATCGAGCCTCATACCAAAAGCATCACCATCTCTAATCAAGTAGGCTTATCGAAGCCAGACATCCAAATATATCACCATGTAGCACAATATTTTGATGATTATGGCGCCTCCCATCCCATGGTTCTTTATATCGATGATCAAGAAAAGAATCTGATCCCCGCTATAAAGCTCGGCTGGAACACTCTACTTGCCGACAATAAGCATCAATGGCTCCATCAAGTAGAGCCGATCCTTTCTGGAATACGCTGCGAGAAGTAGAAAGCAAGGAGGCAGAAGATCATGAAGATTTCCGTGTTAAATGGAGCGGATGCTCCCTCATATCAAGAGGTTCGACTAGACGGGCTAAGAAGGGATCCCCATGCGTTTGGCTCCACCTACGATCGGGAAGTGAAGTTCTCTCTGGAAACGGTAACGGAAAGAATACAACCGAGTCGGGATAAATTTGTTTTAGGGGCTTTTGAGGAGGATGGATCACTAGTTGGAATCGTAACCTTTATGCGAGAGAGCGGCATGAAGACGTTACATAAGGGCATAGTGTTTGGAATGTATGTGATTCCCGAGAAGCGGGGAATGGGGGTCGGAAGACAATTGATGGAGGAACTGATTCGAAGAGCCAGGGAGGCGGAAGGGATCGAACAGATTAATTTAACGGTCGTCTCCGATAATCATCCTGCTAAGCAATTATATCAGTCCATCGGATTTCAGACGTTTGGATTAGAGCGAAATGCCCTTAAGTTCGAAGGCCAATACTTTGATGAGGAATGGATGGTGCTTAGACTTTAGCATCCTTCGTTCTTTAACGATGGCTGATTTGCTTAATAGAAGTAGTAGAAAGAAACCGATTTACCTGGTCTTTTTTTGTGAGAAGTCCATGTTCCACTGTCTATACTTCGGCGCCCTTCAAGATGTATAATCATGGAAGAAGCTCTAACCACAACCACCTCCGCCCAAGATAAGGGCATTTTAAGGTCGGGGTGGTTTGGTAATGATTGGAATGTTAATAGTTTCTCACCAAGGAGTGATAGTGATGAACAAACAACTGATCCAACTATATGACTACAACGTATGGGCGAACGAGCGAGTGATGGATCATCTTGACACGCTGCCAAGCGAAGTCTTCTTAAGGGAAGTCGATCTAGGGTTTAAATCCATTGCCGAAGTGGTTAGTCACCTCGTCTCTGCGGATAACATATGGTTAAACAGAATCAAAGAAGAACAGGTCTCGACCTTCGCAAAGAAAGCATTCACGGATCTTAAGGAAGCGCGCCAGGAGATGGACGAATTACAGTCGCAAATTCGCGATTACGTATCATCGCTGACCGATGCGGAGAAGAAGGTCTCGTATACGATGGCAAGTGGACGGCAAATGGAAAATTCAATCGCCGAGATCCTTCAGCATGTCGTGAATCACGGAACCTATCACAGAGGCAATATAACGACCATGCTTCGATCCTTCGGTTATCAGGGGGTAATGACGGATTACCTTGTCTTTTTAATGAAGTGAGGCGTGTCGATGAGAGGGGGGGAGATAGATGCGGAGCATAAAGCCAGGACGTGGGCCGTCAGCCATGGGAGCGGCTGGAAGCGTTGTTGTTGGGCTGTTCGGCGTGTTCTGGACGATCTCGGCCGCGAACATGGGGGCTCCTGTATTCATAGTCATTTTCGGGATTGTCTTTGTCGGCATCGCAATTGTGCAAGGGATTTTCCATTATAAAAATGCGACGGGCGCTAACCGCATGTCGGTGTACGATATTACGGATAACGAACCAGATCCCTTCGATCGATATGTTGGTCAAGATTCGAGGCAGGATCATAAGGGCGACTTGCCGGTTCCCCAAGGTGATTTCAACTTTTGTCCTTATTGCGGAAGATCCATCGACAATGATTTGTACCAATATTGTCCGAAGTGCGGAAATGAGATCGAAACAGGATGAGGCGTCTCTCGCTGTTCAATCCCGTCTCATTCAATACGACATAAAGAGGCTAACCGCTATAGCGGTTAGCCTCTTTATTGTTGCATCTGAGCAGCATTGTATCAATCACTGCCCTATTCCTTCAACGAGCCGATCAGCAGGCCTTTGATGAAATACCGCTGCAGGAACGGATAGAACAGCACCACCGGACCGATCGTCAAAATGGCAGTAGCCATCTTGACCGATTCCTGCGGCAGCGTCTGGGTGCCGAGAATGGCACCGCTGCTCTGCATCTGCTGGATCATGCTGATTTCCGAGTTCAGTTTAAACAGCAGGTACTGAAGCGGGTAGAGCTTCTCGTTATCCACGAGCATGATGGCGTTAAACCAGTTGTTCCAGTAGGCGATGCCGTAGAACAGCGTAATCGTCGCAAGGACGGGCATGCACAGCGGAAAGAAAATCCGGAACGCGATATAGAAATCGCTGGCGCCGTCGATCTTCGCAGCCTCCGTGAGGGATGCCGGGATCTGGGACATATAATTGCGCACAAGAAACAGGTTGAACGGATTGAATACCAGCGATGGAATGATCAGCGCCCAGATCGTGTTGTTCAATCCAAGATTAAGGTTAATGAGGTACCAAGGGACAAGCCCTGTGTTAAATACCATCGTGATGAAAAAGAACAATCCGAGCCGGTTGCGGTAACGGATGTGCTTGGCGGCAAGCGTATATCCGGCCATGGACGTGATCGTTACGGCCAGGATGGTGCCGACCACGGTGACGAAGATCGAGATCATATAGCTCCGGTACAGCGGCGTGCTGCCGAACAGGAGCAATTTGTAGGCATCGAGCGACAGCTCGGTCGGAAACAGCTGGTAGCCGAATTGTTTAATGCTGGCTTCATCGGTGAAGGACACCATGAGCACGAGCAGCATCGGCAAGATGCACAGGATGGAGATGATGCCGATCAGAACGGCGTTTACGGTGTTGAACAATTTAGGTCTGGACGTCATCGGTATTCGCTCCTTTCCGAACGGTTCCGGCTCGTATTAGAACAACGCATGGTCCGGATTCACCTTCTTCACGATTTTGTTGCTGCCCCACACGAGGATGAAGCCGACCACAGACTGGTACAGGCCGACAGCCATCGCCTGTGCCGGGTTCCCGATGGTGCGAAGGGAACGGAATACGTACGTGTCGATGACATCGACGGTCGGATACAGGAGGCCGTTGTCCTTTACGATGGCATAAATCATATCGAAGCTGCCGTACATAATTTTGCCAAGCGCCAGCAGCGTCAGAATGGACACGGTCGGCAGCATGAGCGGAATGGTGATATGGCGGATGAGCTGCCAGCGGGTAGCGCCGTCGATCCGCCCGGCTTCGTAATAGCTGTCGTCAATGCCCGTGATGGCGGCCAAATAAATGACGAGGTTCATCCCGAGGTCCTTCCAGACCGCCGCGATCGTGAGGATCCAGGTCCAATATTTCGGCGATGCGTACCAGTTGACGGGATCGACATGGAAGAACGCCAGGATCCGGTTCAGGATGCCGTAGTCCGTCGACAGCAGGCTGTAAATAATGTAGCTGACAATGACCCAGGACAAGAAATGGGGGAACAAAATCGTGGACTGCGTCACCCTGGAGAACCAGCGGCTGCGAAGCTCGTTGAACAGGATAGCCAGCGCCATAGCGGCAATGGTGCCGACGATAATGAACAAGAAGTTGAGCTTCAGGGTGTTGAAGGTGACTTCCCATGCCCGGGGCGACGAGAAGAAGAACTTGAAATTGTCAAAGCCGACCCAGTCCGAGTTGAAGAGCCCGGTCTTGAAGTTGAATTTCTGAAACGCGATAAGCATGTACGGGAGCGTGAAATAGCCGAAGACCAGCGTATAGATGGCGGCCGGTACGATGAGCAGATACGCGGAGCCGTTCGAGCGGATTTCACGCAGAAAGCCGGAGCGGCTTTTTTTCATAGGAGGCACGTCCTTTCGTTTATGATGGGGCTGCAAGCGTCAGCAGTTCTGTTTCGAGTGTAAAGAGAGTTGCCGTGACCCGTAAACTATGAAAATGGGGTTTGAGCGGATTGGAAGGCAAGAAGCGGACTTTAAAAACGGGAAAAAACTTCGAATTTTCGTATTCAGGTCTGCGCCTCCAGATTGAAAGAATAGCGGTAAAAGCCTGATTTTATAAGGGGTTTGAGTAGGGAGGCCAAAGATGGAATGGAAAGCTTTGAAATATAAGAATGCGTTTTCATATTGATGAATGCACGCTGCAAATGTAAGATGAGAGTAAAATGCGGATCCGAACCCAGCGATCCGGTGGGTTGATTGCTTCAATAATCTGACATAGATATTACATATAATGACAGCGATGCTTCATAAAAGACAAATGGCAAGGGGGGAGAATATGATCCGGCAGCGATTGTTCCGTTATGCAGTGTACCGCAACATGTTTCTCAGTTTTGTTTTGCTTACGGCAGCCATGATTGCCCTTGTAACCGTCGTCCTGTTTACGATGTTCTCCTGGAGCACCGCGAAAGAGGTCGGGAAAATCTCCGAGTCGATGCTGAAGCAGAACAGCGCCGTATCCAGCGTCATCCGCGATCAGATCTATAATGTCGGCAACCTGCTGCTCAGCGACAAGGAGATCGTGAACGCCTTGTTGGATAAAAAAGCCGATCCGCTCAAGCAGTACGGCGTGTTCGGCACGCTGAACCGAATTCAGTCCACTTACCCGTTCATTCATTCCATTGGAATCTATAACGGCTCGAACAATACGTATCTCAACACGAAAGGGATTACCAAGGAGCAGGAGAAGGAGCTGCTTGAGGAGATCAACAGCAAGAATACGACGTATTTTCACCTCTTCCCGCGCAGGATATCGGTCGCCAGTTCGCCAAGCCGTAGCGAAGACGTGCTAACCTTTGTCCTTCTTCCGAGCTACTATTCGCCGCTTAGCTCCAAAGGCGCCATTGTGATCAACATGAGCACCTCCACCATTCAGGAGCTCATTGGCGGATACCGGAACGAAGCGGTGGATTCGCTGTATGTTATTGATGATCATGGAACGATCATTACACATTCGGACCGGGCCCGCTTCATGGAGGATATTTCGCAGGAATCGTATGTGCAGTCCATTCTGTCCTCCACCTCGGAAAGCGGCTATTTCACCCGCTCCATCGACGGCAGCAAGAGCATCGTCACCTACGTCAAATCGAAGGATATGAATTGGACGTTTATCAGCGTGAGCCAATATCAAAATCTGCTGTTCAACATGCAGACCTTGCGAACGACTGCGTTGATCCTTGCGTTGGCCTGCTTTGTCGTCAGCATCTTCCTGTCGATCTGGCTGACCCATCATGCGTACAATCCGATTCGCCACCTGCTGGAGAAAATGATCCCCCTTCCGAAAATGAAGGAAAACCGCCGTCAAATCAACGAATTCGCTATCCTCGATACGACCTACGCAGAGATGACGGAACGAATGCGGTCGATGGAATCCGAAGCTTCGGTCGCCCGAGAGGCCCAGGTGCTGCAGCTGCTCAGCGGCGGCGATGAGACGGCATTCCGGCGCTTGGCCAGAGACGGCAAGGGGCCGTTTTTCCTGGCGGCAGCCCTCCTTCTCGATAGCCAAGACGGCTCGCCCGGCGGTGAGGACGGGGAGCTGCAATCGTATTCCTGCGCCGCCGTCGCCCGGGCTGCCCAGCAGATGCTGGAGCCGGAGGGAGCGTGGGTGGCCGCGGTCGGGGAAGGCGTCGTAGCGGTTATTCTGCCGATCAAGCAGAACCGTCCGCCGATCCGGGTAACCGGCATGCTGGAGGAGCTGCAGGGCGAAATGCTCCGTACGCTCCGCGTATCCGTCACGGTAGGAATCGGAACGGCCGCGCAGACGTACGAGGAGCTGCGTGAGTCGTTCGATTACGCGCAGTCCTGCTTCCGGCAGCGGTTTTTCGAAGGCAAGGGCAGGCTGTTCCATTGCGATCCGGTCGTCGCCGCGGAGAAGGAGCGGTCGGATGCGCAGTATCCGGACAAGCGGGAGAAGCGGATCATCGAGGCCATCAAGCTGCAGCAGCGGGACAAGCTGGAGAAGGAAATCGACCTGTGGATCAAGGAGATCCGGGATTACAACTACCATGAAGTAATGTTTTTCATGAATCAGTTCATCGGCGGTCTGTACAAGCAGCTCAATGTCCACACGGTGAAGAGCCGGGAGAGTGCGGAGCTGTTCCTTGGCTTCACGCGGCGCATTACCCGTTTCCAGACGCTGCAGGAAACCGCGGATGCCTTGAAGGAGCTCGCCCTGCGGCTTTGCAGCCTGTCCGAGGAGTCGGGCGCGGTGCGGCATGCCGAGGTCGTGGACTTCATTCAGATGTACGTGCGAAAGCACTATGCACGGCCGGATATGTCGCTCGAGCAGGTGGCGGGCGAGGTCAAGCTGTCCCGAAGCTATGTCGGCAAGCTGTTCAAGGCGCATTGCGAGCTGTCGTTCAACGATTACTTGAATGCCGTCCGCCTGGAGAAAGCCAGAGAGCTTCTCGTGAGCACCGAGGAGTCGGTGCAATCGATCAGCGAGAAGGTGGGCATTTTGAATACGACTTATTTCTATACGCTGTTTAAAAAGCATTACCAAATCTCGCCTGCGCAGTTCCGAAGCCAGCATGCGATTGAGACGAAAAAAGCGCAGTGACGGAAAGTTAATACGCGTGTTCAAATTTTGAAGTTCAGGCTGCTTCCTGACCTGGTTCATGATGGATAGAGGACTTATTGAACAGCCTCTCTTCAAGCGTTTTAAAATGGCGAAATCGATCATTTTGAAGTATACGCAATCGCCGATGTCTCCTTAAGATAGGAATCGTACCGCAAGACCAAACCAAATGAAGTCAGGGGGAGACAGGCATGAAAAAAAGGAAAGCGCTAGCAATGTGGTTGGCCGCGATGTTCATCATTTCCGTGATCGCGGGCTGCTCCGGCGGAGGAGATGTCGGCGGGGAGAAGGGCTCCGCAAACGGGGAGAGCGGCGGAGAGAAGAAGCTGCCCGTCCGGTACTTGCTCCCGGGCACCGCGCCGCAGGATTTGGATACCGCGGTTAAAGCGATTAACGAAAAGCTTGAGGCCGACGGTCTGAACCTTACGTATGAACCGACGTACATCGCATGGGACGTATGGGATCAGAAGACCAACCTCATGATGTCCACAGGCGAAGAATTCGAGCTGATCGCCATCATGCACGATACGAAAGGGCCGACCGTGCTTGCCGGGACGGGCGGGATCATTCCGATCGACGATCTCCTGAACCAATACGGCACCGAGCTGAAAGCCTCCATGCCGGACTGGATTTGGGAATCCGCGAAAATCGACGGCAAGATCACCTACGTGCCGAACTTCTGGGCGGACACCGCTTATAATGACGGCATGTTCACGATCCGGACCGATTTGCTTGAGGCCAATGGCCTGACGCCGCCGAAATCGCCGGAGGAGCTGCTTGATGCGGCAGAGACGCTGCAGAAGAACTGGCCGCAGGACAACAAGAACGTATATATCAAAATGCTGGAGGAGCCTGCCTACTTCCTGCACACGACCTACGACACCTATCCGTTTACGGTGGCCGACAACATGATCTACATCGACCAGCAAGGGATCGTGAAGTCCTGGCTTGAGACCGAGGAGTTCAAAAAAGACGTGCAGTACATGAACGAAGCCTATGCGCGCGGACTGATCATGAGCGATCTGTTGACGACGCCTACGGAAGTCATCAACCAGGAAGAGCTGGCCGGACGTTATCTGTACCGTCCGGGGGATGTCGGCTTGAGCGACGCCATCCTTCAATCCTTCCCGGATGCCAAGCTGGATATTTACTATTTGGCTGACCAGCCGAAGTTCAGATCGTATGCGATCCGGAACTCGAACGGGGTATCGGCAACGTCTCCGCACCCGGAAGCCGCCATTCAGTTCTTGAATTGGGTATACAGCAGCCAAGAGAACATGGATCTCGTGCAGAGCGGCGTGAAGGACGTGCATTGGAAGGATACCGGCAAGAATACCAAGGATTATCTCGCCAAGAACGAGAACGGTTCTCCGACGTACGAGCTGCCGTACTGGCTGCTTGGTCACGTCCAGATGAACCGGTATCCGACGAATACCGACCCGGCGCGCCTGGAACGCCGTACAACCATCGCGGACGATGCCGTGAACAGTATTACGATCGGCTTCACCTTTGATCCGACGAATGTCGCCTCCCAGTACGCCAACTGCATTGCCGAGCTGAAGACGAGCGTCTATCCGGTCATGCACGGGGTTGTGAAATACGAGGACGGTTACGACAAAATGCTTGCTTCCATGAAGGCTGCGGGTCTTGACGAGGTCGTGGCGGAATACAAGCGGCAATTCGATGAATGGAGAGCGAGTCAGCAATAATCGCTCCTCACCTGGGGTGCGATACATCCATTAGAAACAAGGCAATCCCTCGCCCGGCTTCAGCCGGACGAGGGATTGTTTTTTGGTTGGTGCGAATCATGAAGCAGGCTGCCTGGAAATGAGACTTCAATCGATCGATATTGGCCATTTTCGAAGTTTTCCCTCAAAAGTAAAGTGTTCAAGACAGGCCTCTACGGGATAGAGTAAAGCTCATACCAAGCCTCTTTATCGAGGCGAACCCATCATAATCGCGGTTGACCTGCCAAGCGGCGGATCAGCCTTAAGGAGGACATGAAGAATGACCAATCAGGCGCCAGCCATCCGGGAAGGGTGGAAATGGTTTACGGAAAGCCGGTACGGCATGTTCATTCATTTCGGGCCATATGCCCAATACGGACGCGGCGAGCAGGTGCTGTTCCGGGAGCATCTGGACCAGAACGAATATGCACGGAGGGCCTGCGAGTGGAATCCGGAGTTTTTTGACGCCAAGCTGTGGGCCTACACGGCCCGGAAGGCCGGCATGAAGTATGCATGCTTGACGACGCGCCATCATGACGGATACTGCCTATGGGATACAGCCACGACGGATTACTCCAGCGCGAAGCAGGCTCCCGGCCGGGATCTTGTCCGGGAATTCACCGACGCCTTCCGAGCGGAGGGGCTTCGGGTGGGCTTATACTACTCCTGGATCGATTGGCGGATCCCGGCCTATTTCGACGGACCGGAGAAGGATCCGGAAGGCTGGGAGGTCATGAAGCGCTATTTGCATACCCAGGTGGAAGAGCTCGTTACGAATTACGGACGCATCGATCATTTCTTCTTCGACGGGGTGTGGCCGAGAACGGCCGAGGACCTGGACAGCGTGAAGCTGGTGGAGCGGATGAAGTCGATTCAGCCCGACATTCTGGTGAATAACCGTCTAGGGCTGTCCGAGGAGGAGAAGCTGCATGCCGACGGAGGCGGCGGATCCGGGGATTCCGAGGTGCTGGGCGACTTTGGTTCTCCCGAGCATGTCATCGTCCCGGACCAGAAGCGGCTCTGGGAGTCCAGCCAGGTGACGACGTGGCGGCTGTGGGGCTATACGAACGGCGAACGCTGGCGTCCGGCCGATGTACTGCTCGACATGCTGTGCGAGTGCGCGGAGAAGGGCGGCACGGTGGGCGGCAATCTCCTGCTCAATGTCGGGCCGCAGCCTGATGGGCAGCTGCCTCCTGCGTTCGTCGAGCGTGCCCTCAAGATCGGGCAATGGCTGGAGGTGCACGGCGAGGCGATTTATGGCTCGGACGGCGGAAACCTGACCGAGTTTATTACCTACGGACGGCAGACCATGAAGGACAATCATCTGTATCTCATTATCCGGTTCTGGGACGGAGGACCGGTGCTGCGGCTGGCGGATCTCATCACGCCCGTAAACCGGGTAACGCTGCTCACGACAGGACAGGAGCTGGATTTCCGGCAGGAGGGTGACGTGCTCTGGATCGAAGGACTGCCGAAGGAGCGTCCGACCGAGCTGTTCCCGGTCATCCGCATCGAATGCGAGAGCCGGCCCGAGACGAACCAGTGGGGACGGGAGCGTCTGTGGACGGGAGATCCATCCCGAATTGCCGATTGGGCGAGAACGCGCGGGACATCCGTCTACGCCGACGGCCAGCCGAGAGACGGAGCCGGAAAGGAGTAAAGGATGATGAGAACGCTGTTATTTTACGACGAGCAGTTCCCGTATCCGGGCGAGCGGCCAACCGCGGACGCGCTGGAGCGGATGATGGAATGGACAGAGGTCGCAAGCGCCGAGACGTTAGCCGGTCGGTTATCGGAAGGCGGCTGGGATACGTTGATTCACCTTCACGGGCCGTATTTTCCAAAAGCGGCTTGGGAGGCGATCGAATCCCATTTGAAGGACGGCGGCGGTCTGGTCCATGCGGGTGGCGTGCCGTTTCGGCGGCCGGTCCGCGAGCTGAACGGATCGTGGCATGCCGAACGCGAGCAGCTGGCCTATCATCAGCGGATGGATATTCACGACGCGCTGGCGGTGGATGTGTCGCGGGTAAGGAAGCTGAAGGCATCTGCCGAATTTCCGATTTTGCAGGGGCGTGAGGAGCTGTTCGGCATTGAACCGACGTGGGGATTGACGCTGCATCCAACCAAGGCAAGCGATATTCCCGCCGAGATGGGGGCATGCGGTCCCATGGACGCGGTTATCTCGCCGCTCTTGATCGGCGAGGACGGAGATCAGCGGGAGCGCTGCGCTCCGGTGGTGATGCTGGAGCAGCACAAGGGCGATTATGCCGGGGGCCGCTGGATTCTGATCAACCAGCAGCTGCAGGCCATATTCTGGGAAGCGGAAGGTGCGGCCGCGCTGCGGGAGCTGGCTGAATATGCCGGCAGAGGCGTGACCGAGCTTTGGCTGAAGCCGAACTATGCCGCATATGAGCCGGGCGAATCGCCGCAAGTGACGATTCAGCTGCAGGCGCTGTCGCGGACGTCCGTTCCGGCTCAGGCATGGCAGTTCGAGGTACGCCTCATCAAGGACGGTTCCGGTAAGCCCGTATGGTCCGGGCAGGCGAGGTCCGAAGCCGGCGCGCCCCAGCGGGATCTGCAGCAGCTTCGCTTATCCATCCCCGTGCGGCTGGAACCGGGCCTTTACCGGATCACGTGCGAAGCCGTCTCCGAGTCCGGTGAACGGCGCAATCTGACCCAGGCGGTATGGGGCGTCGACCGCTCCCTGCTGCAGGCTGGAGATCGGCTGGAGTGCGGACGCGACTATTTCCGCCGGGGAGGCCGAACCGTCCCCATCGTCGGTATGACGTATATGACCTCCGACGTTGCGCGCAAGTTCCTCCATCTGCCGAACGTGCAGCGGTGGGATGCGGATATGGCCGAAATGAAGCGGGCCGGCATCAATCTGATCCGGACGGGGATATGGACGGGATACCGGATGATCATGTTCGCCGACGGCCATGCGGCCGAGGATGTGATGCGGGCGATCGACGCTTTTATTCTGACGGCCAAACGGCATGAGCTGGAAGTGACCTTTACCTTCTTCTCGTTTGCACCGGAAGCATGGGAAGGCGTGAACCCTTACCTGGACCCGCGCTCGGTAGAGGCGCAGAAGCGATTCGTAGCTTCCATCGTGACAAGACACCGGGGGACGACCAACGTGCATTGGGATCTGATCAACGAGCCGTCGCTATTTGATCCGAAGCGGATCTTTGAAGGTCCCGTCACGATCGGAGACCGGTTCGAGCGGAAGGCATGGGCCGAGTGGCTCCGGCAGCGGCACGGCAGCGATGTTGCGCTGCTCCAGGAGCGCTGGAACATGACGCCGGGCGAGCTCCCTTCGTTCGAAGCAGCTATGGCTCCGAGTCCGGACGACAAGCTGTTCAACAGCGTGCTGCAGCCGAAGAAATGGGGGCCGTGGCTGGACTTCACGCTGTTCACGATGGACATGCATAA
Organism: Paenibacillus lactis; assembly: GCF_017873605.1. Lineage (GTDB taxonomy): Bacteria > Bacillota > Bacilli > Paenibacillales > Paenibacillaceae > Paenibacillus_AQ > Paenibacillus_AQ lactis. The sequence goes on along the minus strand of NZ_JAGGKI010000005.1, from coordinate 234,417 downwards.
TCGCTGGGCCTCCGAGCTGATCGGGACGATCCGCCGCTGCGATCCGAACCAGCTGGTTACGGTCGGGCAGGATGAGGGCATCTGCTCCCAGCGTCCGTCGCCGTCCTTCTACGGCCCCGTCGTCGATTACACGACGGTCCATTCCTGGTGGCAGAACGATCATCTTGCATGGGACGGCATTTTCACGAAGACGCCGGACAAGCCGAATTTGGTCCAGGAGACCGGTATCATGCACGTGCAGCGTCCCGACGGCATTGCCAAGCGGACGGAAGAGGAGCTGCGCAATATGCTGGAGCGCAAATATGCCTACGCTTTTTCGACCGGGGGAGCGGGGGCCGTGCAATGGATTTGGAATATCAATTACTTCATGGATAACGCCAACGAATCCAACATCGGAGCGCTTAGGGCAGACGGCACGCAGAAGCCGGAGGCTGACGTGTCCTATGATTTCGGACGCTTTATGAACGAAGCGGCGGGCATCTTCGACGATAACCGGCAGCTGGAGGAGATCGCGGTCGTATTTCCGTATTCGAACGATTTTTCGAGCCGCAAGCTGGCGTATGAAGCAACGACAAAAGCCATGCGTACGCTTACCTTCGGCATGAATGTGCATCCGCGCGGCACCGGCGAATATCAGCTGGCCGATCTGAAGCGGCATCCGGCCAAGCTGATCATCGTGCCGAGCGCGCATAATTTCGACGATGCGGCGTTCGAGGAGCTGCTCGAGCTGGCAAGAGCCGGCAGCACCGTTCTCTGGAGCGGGCCGCTCCGTACCGATGCGTACTGGGGAACGGCACAGGAGCGCCTGCAGTCGGAGCTTGGAGAGACGTTTCATGCGAATGTTCTTCGGGAAGAGACGCTGCAGCTGGCGGGAGATCGTTATGCCGTTTCGTTCGGCGAGCGGAAGATCGGCACATTGGCGGTGGATCGCCCCGCAGGGCATCCGGACGGCGAGCTTGCGCCGATTACGGTTCCATTAGGGTCAGGGCGGTTCATCTGGTGTCCGCTGCCGGTCGAGCTGAACGAGCGCTGGGAGCCGATTCAGGCATTGTATTCGGAGGCGATTCAAGCGGCCGCCGTTTCGCCGGAGCTGGAATGGCTGAAAGGAGGCGGGCTGCCGGGCATTTATGGCCGCAAGCTGGCGTTTGAACGGGGCAGCCTGTACATCTTCATCTCCGAGTATGGAGTTACAACGGATATCGAGGTACGAGACCCTGATTCCGGAGCGGCCTATCGGTTTCCGTTGGAACGGGAGCGAACCGTTATGTTCACGGCCGACTCCCAAGGGCAGGTACAGACCGTATATCGTCCGGAAGAGGTGCGGATCGTGCAGCATCAACAGGCCTGATATTAGACCTGGACCGCATGCCCATGCTATACCATTAATCGGGATGAGGGGGCTTTTTGTAGATAGGGGAGGCGGCTTCGGCAGCTAAAGACCTGTCCGTCGTCTAAGGGAGGCTCGCCGGCCGATTCGCTCGTGCCGGCGAGCCTCTTTATTCATGCTCCCAAGCTTTGGTTTGCTTGAGGTGCAGCTATTATAAATCCCGCATTGACGGCTGATAAAAAAGAACGTAGACTAGTCGGTAATAACGTTATCACAAATTAACCTAACAAAAATAACGATAGCAACTAAGACATTCTTATGATGACATTCAATCATTCATGAAAAAGGAAGGTGCCCGATGAATTATAAGAACGCTTCATTGCCGATTGAGCGGCGTGTGGAAGACTTGCTTGCGCGAATGACGGTCGAGGAGAAAATCGGTCAGCTCATTCAGCCGTTCGGCTGGAAAGCCTATACCCGAAGCGATGACGGTACGATTCGGGTGACGGACGAATTTAAGCAGCAGCTTGCGGAAGGCGGCATCGGCTCTTTATACGGAACGCTGCGGGCGGATCCATGGACCGAAGTGACGCTTGAAAACGGGTTATCCCCGCGGGAAGGGGCGGAAGCGGTCAACGTGATCCAGCGCTATGCCATCGAGCATTCGCGGCTCGGCATTCCGATTCTGTTCGGGGAAGAATGCTCCCACGGGCATATGGCGATCGGCGCGACCGTATTTCCGTTTCCGCTTACGATCGGAAGCACCTGGAATCCGGAGCTGTTCCGGAGCATGTGCCGCGCCGTTGCCGCCGAAACCCGCAGCCAAGGCGGCGCAGCGACGTACTCGCCGGTGCTGGACGTTGTGCGTGACCCCCGCTGGGGCCGCACCGAGGAGACGTTCGGCGAGGATCCGCATCTGGTAGCCGAGTTTGCGGTGGCAGCCGTGCAGGGGCTGCAGGGCGACCGCCTCGATGCGGAGGACAGCCTGCTGGCTACGCTGAAGCATTTCGCGGGCTATGGCGCCTCGGAAGGCGGGCGCAACGGGGCGCCCGTCCATATGGGGCTTCGCGAGCTGCACGAAATCGATCTGCTGCCGTTTCGGAAAGCCGTCGAAGCAGGCGCGCAATCGGTGATGACCGCTTATAACGAAATCGACGGAGTGCCGTGCACGTCCAGCCGGTACCTGCTGCATGACGTGCTGCGCGAAGCGTGGGGCTTCGACGGCTTCGTCATCACCGATTGCGGCGCGATCGACATGCTGAAGAGCGGCCATAATACAGCCGCTTCCGGGGAGGAAGCCGCGGCACAGGCTCTCACGGCCGGCGTCGATATGGAGATGTCGGGATCGATGTTCCGGGTGTATCTCCGGCAGGCATTGGAGCAGGGACATATCACCGAGGACGACCTGAACACGGCGGTTGGCCGAGTTCTTGCGATGAAATTCCGGCTGGGCTTGTTCGACCGTCCCTATACGGACCCTGAACGGGCGGAGAAGGTCATCGGGTGCGAGGAGCATATTGAGTTAGCCCGCCGCGTAGCGGCCGAGGGGATTGTCCTGCTGAAAAATGAAGGCAACGTCTTGCCCCTGAACCCGAAGACCGGTAAAATCGCGGTCATCGGACCTAACGCCAATGCGCCATACAACCAGCTCGGCGATTATACCTCCCCGCAGCCGCCGGGTCAGATCATAACCGTGCTGGAGGGGATCCGCAGATACATTGGCGAGGATGCGGACACGCGCGTTCTGTACGCGCCCGGATGCCGAATCCAAGGCGATTCCCGAGAGGGCTTCTCCCATGCGCTGGCATGCGCGGCGGAGGCCGATGTCATCGTGATGGCGATCGGCGGCTCCAGCGCGAGAGATTTCGGGGAAGGCACGATCGATCTCCGAACCGGCGCTTCGGTCGTAACCGGGCTTGCCCAGAGCGATATGGAATGCGGAGAAGGCATCGACCGCTCCACCCTGCATTTAATGGGCGTGCAGCTGGAACTGCTGCAGGAAATCCATAAGCTCGGCAAACCGGTGGTGGTCGTCTATATCAACGGCCGACCGATTACCGAGCCGTGGATCGACGAGCATATTCCGGCGATCCTCGAAGCATGGTATCCCGGTCAGGAGGGTGGCAGCGCCATCGCGGATATTTTGTTCGGTGACGTCAACCCGTCCGGTCGCCTGACGCTGACCATTCCGAAGGAGGTCGGCCAACTGCCGATCAACTACAATGCGAAGCGGACCCGTGGCAAGCGTTATCTCGAAACGGATCTGGAGCCGAGATATCCGTTCGGCTACGGGTTAAGCTATACGGATTTCCATTACGGCAATTTGAACGTAGAGCCTGCCGTTATTCCGGCTGACGGCTCCGCTGCGGTCCGGATCGTCGTAACCAACAGCGGCCCTCGGGATGGCGCTGAAGTCGTTCAGCTGTATGTCTCCGATCTGGCCGCGTCGGTAACCCGGCCGGAGAAGGCGCTGAAGGCCTTCAGCAAAGTGTTCCTGAAAGCCGGGGAATCCCGGGAGGTGACATTCACGGTCGGACCCGAGCAGTTGGAGCTGATCGGTCCCGACATGAAGGCCGTTGTGGAGCCGGGAGAATTCCGCATTCGGGTCGGTCCCGATTCGAAGCGGGGAGAAGCCGTGAACTTACGGGTTGAAGGCTAGCGACTGGAAGAAATTTATGACAACGAGGAGGATCACAAACCTTGATTCAATACAAACTCCCGAAGATTGACATCCCGGACATGAAGCTGCCGGCTGCTGTTCAGGCGACGATGGAGGAGGCCAGAGTCAAGCTGGCGCATCGCCCAAGGCTGCTGCAGCAGTTTTTGAATTGCTTCTCGAACACCCTGGAGACGACAACGAAGCTGATGGATGACGGCACCACATTCGTTATTACAGGCGACATTCCGGCGATGTGGCTGCGCGATTCCGTCGAGCAGGTGATCCATTACGTGCCTTTGGCCAAGGAGGATCCGGATCTGCAGCGGATCATCGGAGGGCTTGTGAAGCGGCATATGATGTATGCAAGCCATGACCTGTACGCGAATGCATTTAACGAATCCGCCAACGGCTGGCATTGGGATGCCAATGACGAGACCGAGATGTCGGCATGGGTGTGGGAGCGTAAATTCGAGCTCGACTCCCTCTGCTTTACGATCCGCCTTGCCTATGCGTACTGGCAGGAAACGGGACGGAGCGATATTTTCGACGAGCGGTTCAAGGGGGTCATGGAAGGCATCATACGCCTCTGGCAGACTGAGCAGCGGCATTTCGAGCGTTCAGCCTACCGCTTCGAGCGCCGGAATTGCCCGTCGATCGATACGCTCCGGAACGAGGGCATGGGCATGCCGGTCAATTATACGGGAATGATCTGGTCCGGCTTCCGGCCCAGCGACGACGCTTGCGAATTCCATTTTAATATCCCGGCGAATATGTTCGCGGTCGTGTCCCTGCGGCAAATGAAGGACATCGCTAAATGGGTGTTCCGCGACGAAGCGCTGGTTAACACCATCTCGAAGCTTGAAGAAGAGGTGGAGCACGGAATCCGGTTATACGGCACCTACCGGCATCCCGAATATGGCCTGATCTACGCCTACGAAACGGACGGTTACGGCAATTACTGCCTGATGGACGATGCCGGAACACCGAGCCTGCTTTCCATACCATATCTGGGCTTCGCGGACAAAGACGACGAGATCTATCAAAATACACGCCGCTTCATCCTGAGCAAGGAAAATCCTTATTATTATGAAGGATCAGCCGCCAAGGGGATCGGGAGTCCGCATACGCCGCCCGGATACGTGTGGCATATGGCCCTCGCCATGCAGGGATTAACGGCTTCGACGGATGAGGAGCTCCGGTCGATGATCGATATGCTGGAGACTACCGATGCAGGAACCGGGTTTATGCATGAAGGCTTCCACGCCGATAACCCGGATCAGTATACGCGTTCCTGGTTTGCCTGGTCCAACAGCCTGTTTGCGCAGCTTGTTTTGCAAGGAATGAAGAAGGGCTTGGTGTAACGAAGGGCGCTCCGAATGGACCAGTACTAATACAAAGAAACCCGCTTCTTGAAGCGGGTTTCTTTGTCTGTTGAAGCATATGTTAGGAATGCCCAACCGTCATGGGATGACGGGCACCTTTACATTACTCAAGAACATTCAGGCGCTGTCCCGGACAATTAGCCGGGTCGATAGATGGATCGTCTCCGTAGGAGCGCCGGGACGCTCCATGCGGCGTATCAGCGCTTCGACTGCCCGCTGTCCCAGCTCCTCCTTGCACAGATTGACGGTAGTCAACGAAGGCGTGACAAGGGTTGCGGCTTCCACGTTATCGATGCCGGCGATCCGTGTAAACGCTGGAATGGCATGGCCTTCCGATTGAAGCTTGCGCATCCAGCGGATCGCAATATCGTCATTAGCGCCGATCCACGCGTCAGGGCGCGATGCCGGCCCAAGCTCCAGCATCCTTTCATATAATGACTGCTCCCAGGGAGCTCCGTAACGGATTCTCCATTCGGTAAGCTTGACCGCCCCTTCGGGCTGGCGGCTTATCGTTATCCTGGCACCCGTAAGGCGATCCTCGAAGCTGGGCGACCAGGTCTCATCCGTGATCATGGCGATATGCCTGCATTTCAGGGAGAGCAGATGCCTTGTGATAGCCGCTCCGGCTTCGATATTATCGTTGTTTACTTTATCGCAGGAGGTCAGGTCATCTGTATGATCAACAAGCACGTACGGACGCTCCGCGCGGGCGATGAGGCTGAGAACCGCCTCGGGAAGGTTGCCCATCACCACGATGCCGCCGCACCGGGACCAATCGAGATGGGGAGCGATCGCTTGCTGCGGCGATTGGTCGGCCCGGGCCGGTTCCGGCTCGGGGGACACGATGATCGTCGGATATCCCAGCTCGTCGCAGCTGCGCAGCAATCCGTTCAAGACCCGCTGCCAATAAACGGCGTTGGCGGAATGGGCATGACTCATGCACACGAGGATGTACGGGGCGGACGATGCTTGTTCCCGTTCCCCGATCTGCAAGGCCGGAGCTTGCTGCCGGTGCTGATATCCCAGCGTTTTAGCCAGTTCCATTACGCGCTGCCGCGTAGCTTCGCTGACTCCGGACTTTCCGCTTAGCGCCCGGGAAACCGCATATTTGGATAAGCCGAGCTCCTCCGCGAGGACCCGGATCGATACTTTTCTTGACATAAACGCTCCTGCTCTCTCATCTCATTCATAACCAAATGTTATCCTAATAAAAATAACACTTCGAAACCGGGATCACAAGCTAAGAAGCCTTAAAGACGATTTTAATTTCGAATAGAGAGCCGCTCGTCAGTTGATAGAGTGGTATAATGAACAGGGAATATTTTGAATTTTGAAAACAGTGGAAGCCTCTTGATCCGATCCAGGTCAGTCATACGAACGGTTGATTTACTAGGATAAGCGGAAAGGAACGATAACATGATCATCCTGATCAGCGGCAGCAGCTGTACCGGAAAAACGCTGCTGGCCCAAACCTTGCTTGAGACGTACCATATTCCTTATGTATCAATCGATCATTTGAAAATGGGGTTATATCGGGGGAATCCGGACTGCGGATTTACACCGCTCGACAGCACGGAGCAGATCGGCAGCAAACTATGGCCCATCGTGAAAGGGATGATCATGACGGCCATTGAAAACCGACAGCATCTGATCATTGAAGGCTGTTATGTACTGCCGCGGCATGTGAAGGAGTTGGAGGAGACATATGCTGAGCATGTCATACCGGTGTTTCTGGGTTTCTCGGAACGTTATATCGAGGATAACTTCGATTCCAAGATTATTACGCATCGCAATGTGGTTGAGACACGTGCTTATCCGGAAGACCGTACGGTGTCCCAGCATATCAGTGAACATCAGCGTTTCAGGCAGCAATGTGCCGAACATGATGTCCCGTATTTCGAGATTGACCAGCATTACGAGCCGGAAATACGCAAAGTGTATAACTACATTGAGGAGCAGCGGCGAAGCTTAGAGCGCCGAGCATAGGAACAGATGTCGGGCCTGGTTCATGCTCCACATGAAAACGACCCGATTCAACGAGGTGAAAATCGCATGCAAACCTACCAATTTTTAATGACGATCCCGATAACCGAGCTGGTTACCTACATCGACGATGATAGCGACGAATATGTGGAGGATCCCGTCTTCATGGACCTTAGAAAAGCGCTGGATATCGATATTCCGGTCACCACGATTTACGAGCGATACCTTGATGCGCCGGTTCATTCCGGCGACGTCTTAATGTATGCCTCCCGTAGTCATGGTGATCATTTTGTCGTGCTGGACACGTACAGGGATCCCGTCGATCAGCTGGATCTGATTCGCATCGGATTCGGCTGCACGAAGGAGAAGGTTGCAGTCGTTCGGCAGCTGGTTAGACAGCTGTACGACCGCAGCGATACCTTTATTCACTATGAAGAAGGGCAATATATTTTGCAAAAGCTGATCGACAACACCGCTTATCCCAAAACCATAGAGCATTATGGTAACGTGTTCCGGCAGCGATTGAAGACATATTCCCAACCCGTTTGAACAAGGCATGAAGACTAATGGAGCGAAACCTTGTGGTTCAATCGTAAACGTTTGGCCCAAGATGTGGCAGGCCGAGCATTGCAGCTACAAAGACTATGTATAAAAAATTTCATTAAAAAACGAACGGGGGCCCCTGAATATGATCCAATCCATCGTACATATCGCGCTTGTTGTAAAAGATTACGACGAAGCTATTGAGTTCTATACCCGTAAGCTGAATTTCACATTGCTCGAGGACACATACCAGCCGGAGCAGGATAAGCGCTGGGTCGTTGTTGCTCCGCCGGGATCGGTCGGTACGACCATTTTGCTTGCCAGGGCATCCAAGCCGGAGCAAGAGCCTTTTATCGGCAATCAAGCCGGAGGAAGGGTGTTTCTGTTTCTGAATACCGATGATTTTTGGCGGGATTACGAGGAGATGGTTCAGCGGGGAATCGAGTTTGTCCGGCCGCCTAAAAAGCAGCCTTATGGAATGGTGGCCGTGTTCAAGGATCTCTACGGAAACCTGTGGGACTTGCTGGAGTTGAATGAGAATCACCCTCTTATGAGAAGAACGAAGTAGCCTTGTGTGTATAATCCAAAAGATCCGCTGAACAATACGCTGAAGCAGAAGGAGCGAACCAGAAATATGTCTCATCCCATTCAAGTCATCGTCATTGCAGCCCATCCCGACGAGCCTGAAATTTATGCCGGAGCGCTTGCGGCTTCTTTCGCGGATCGAGGGCATCGGGTGAAATTCGTGACGCTAACCGACGGCCGCTGCGGTCATCACGAAATGAGCGGGCAGGCGCTCATCGATCGCCGGGTTGCAGAAGCAAAGGAAGCGGCCAGACATCTCGGTGTTCAGGAATATACCGTGCTTCCCATCCCGGACGGGGAGCTGATGCCGACCGTAGAGGTGCGCAAAGAAGTGATCCGACTGATCCGGGGGTGGCAGGCGGATATCGTCATCACCTTCCATCCGGAAGGTCCCGGCCATGCGGACAATCGGAATGCGGGCAGGGCGGTGCGGGATGCAGCGGATTTCGTTGCCAATGTGCCTAACGCCGTTCCGGAGGTTCCGGCGCTGACGAAGTCGCCCCTATATCTGCTCATGCCGGATTATGCGGCAAGGCGTTCGTACAAGCCGGATATCGTTATCGACGCCGGGGATGTCATGGAGCGTAAGCTGCTGGCGTGTGACGCGCATGCCTCCCAGTTTTATGAATTTGCGCCATGGCAAGGAGGCTTCTTGCAGGATGTTCCGGAGCGCTGGGAGGAGAAGCGTCAATTTATTTTGAAGCATTGGGAAACCTTCCTGCGCGTGTCGGATGAGATGATCCCTGCGATTGTGGAGGGGTACGGTGAGAAGCACGCCGCGAAGATCCAATATGCAGAGCCGTTTGAGATAGCGGATTATAGCAGGAGGCCGAGCGCGGATGAAATCAAGCGGCTGTTTCCGATGCTGACGCCATCCGAGGAATCACTCCCCTGAACCGGAAGCGACCATAATGCAAATTTAGGGAGAATTGATGCCCCACTATGGCCGGATACCGTGATGCAGCGTACTAGTTCCCCGCTATTTGAGGGATCATGAATTCCGTACCCGGGCAGAAGCCGGGATTCGTCTCAGACAATAACCCGGCAAATTCAGGCTCCCGTTTGGCAAGCTCGGCATAATAATTCCCGATGATATGATTGGCGGATACGGAGCCGTTCTGAAAGTTAAGCGCGCAGGGGGAGGGAACATGGCTGTAGTCATAGGTTTTGTTCCGTTTCGGAAGCTTGTAGACAGGAGGCGGGGCATGGGCTACCACATCGAGCAGATTGGCGATCCGGTAGCTGTTCGGCACATATTGGGCAAAGGCTTTCGAAAAAGCGTGATCCCCAACGCGCGGCGACCCGAACGTAAACAGGAAGGGAGCGCGTTCCGTATTCGCGGCGACGTCTATTGCGCATAACGTTGCAAGGGCTGCACCCAGGCTGTGCCCGGTCAGGAACAAGGGCTTGTCAGGATCCAACCGCCGAAGCGCAGCCGTAAGTTGCTTGCGGGCGGAAGAATAGATACCCGTGAACCCGCGGTGGGCGAGGACGTCGTCCTTGATATAGCTGAACCGTTTTTGGGAGGCGATCGCGTCAGCGATCCAGTTGCTTGTCGAGCTGGTTCCCCGGAAGGCAATGACGATCTCTTCGTCCGACTCAAGAATAAACCCGAACCGTTCCCATACGCTAAGTAAGGATCTGGCTTCAATGGTATCGTAGAGCGAGTAATTCGCCGGAAGCACAAACGATCCGTCCGGATTCGAAAATTGCGCATACGTCTGACTGCAGACGGCCGCCAGAAAAATCGCCCGCTGCGCTTGCGCCGAGTTCAGTTCCATACTTCATCCCGTCCTTCCCTTTTACACTATATTGAGGGAATGAGGGAAAGGTGCCTATCATACCGAATGAAGGAGAATCATGCATGAAATTTGGAAGAAGTCCTCAGAAAGAAATCCGCACATCTTATGAGCTTCAGCTGCTTCAGCGCGCGCAAGCCATGGAGCCTGCAAAGCCTCCGCACCCATGGGCAGCCGAGATCGTCGTTCCTGCTTCAGGCTGTACGGCCTGCGGCTGGGATCAGGAAGAAAATCTCGTCCTGATCAGCAGCTCGGGTTACAGCGTAACGCAGCCAGGAACAGGGCAGCTGCTTCATCGAAACCGGGATGAGAATGCAACGGAGGAAGGAATGGGTCCGGATGGATTGACCTTCCGCATTCCGCATGATGAGCAGCTGATCACGATATTCGGATTCGAATCCGGGGACGGCATTCGGCTTACGAATGACGGATGGATGCTGGAGGTCATCTATCCATGGTGGCCGAGGTCCTCCGTCGTATTGGACAACGTCTTCAGGCAGGGTTACGAGTACTTGAAGGACACCGTCATGTTGGATCTGAACCGATTGGACGGAAACGTGAGGTGCGGATTTTCCCCATCCGGCAAACATTTCGTGATCCTCGGCTCCGGCGGTGCCCTGCTGTATTCCAGAGCGGCGGTCTGATCGAAAAGATGGTTCTGTAAATGTGGCAACAAAGGTCGGGAGACCACGATGTCAGAGCGTTCACATAACAAGGATTGTTCATGTCTTCATTCGCATAGATGAGCTGTCAACGGGCTTCGAGGGAAGAAGATTTTTTTGGAGTATGGCTACTTTTCCGCTCGGACCTGGGCCAATTGGCTTTTCAAACCGCCCGCGAATATGGTTTACTTAAGAACGTATTCGACCAGGTGGCGATACGAACACAACGAACATACCGAAGGTGAAAATCATGAGAATTGCTTTTTTTGACTCGGGGCTGGGCGGATTGACCGTATTATCGACGGCCATGAAGAGACTGCCGCAGGAGGATTTTTTGTTCTATGCCGACACGCTTCATGTACCGTACGGCTCGAAGGCGGCGGAAGACGTGAAGACCTATATACAGCATTCCATCGAAACCATCATGGAAGAAGAGGTCAAAGCAATCGTTATTGCGTGCAATACCGCGACGAGCCTCGCCGTTTCAGATCTAAGAAAGAAATACGACATTCCGATTATCGGCATGGAGCCTGCCGTCAAACCGGCCGTACAAATCAACCGGGACACCGGGAAAAGAATCCTAGTCCTGGCGACGCCGCTTACATTGAAGGAAGCCAAATACCGGGAGCTCGTGCATCGCGTGGACGACAGGCATATCGTGGATTCCCTGCCGCTCCCTGAGCTCGTCCAGCACTGCGAGGCCCTGAACTTTGACCCGGAAGTCATGAAGGCGTATTTCAGGAGCAAGCTGGAAGGGTTCGACCTGTCGCAATATGGGACCGTCGTGCTGGGCTGCACGCATTATCCTTTTTACAGGAACATCTTGTGCGATTTGCTGCCGAAGCACATTCGGATCATCGACGGCAGCATGGGGACCGTCAAACGACTAGTCGAGGTGCTGAGAGAACGCGGCCTGCTTGGCAGCAGCGGACGGAACGATGTGAAGCTGCTGTGCTCCGGCGGCTCGGCAGCGTACATTCAGAAGATGGAGAAGGCGCTCACGATTTACGGAGCGATGGAAGCCGGTAACCTGGCTGCAAATGAAGCCAATTGAAGGATAGGCCGATATTCATGAAGGAATGGAGCGATAGAATGCTGAGTATGCTGATCAAAAAATGCATTTCGGGGATCGCTGCGTCCTTTATCTTTACATCCGTGATGGCGCTTGTCATGATGAACCTACATTACGGATTTACCTTTTATATTGTTGTCGTCGGCATCTACAGCGTAATGATTATGCTGCTCATTGGGGTCCCGATTTCGATTGGTATCGAGCTAATTCTGCAACGGATACGACCCCGGAAGGCCATCGTTCGGGCGTTGATAACGGTGGCGCTGTATGGCGTACTCGGCCTGCTCGTCTCGATGCTGATCTTTTCCGATGCTTCCGTAAACTTCGGTCAATCGGAGCATTTGCTGTATTGGACGTTTGGTGTCGGCGCCGCACTGGTATTCATGATCGTGGATATTATCGTCAAAAAGCTGATATAGGCACATGCATAATATGATTGCAGGCGGCAGGCGGAGCTGCACCTTTGCTTGAGGCTCAGGGCATTGGAGCTGAGCTTAGCTGATCAAGATCAGGGCCTACAGCGCGGGGACAATAGCCTGCCTGATGCAGGGAAAAGCAAGTTTGGATTGAAGCCCGCAATTTTAAAAAGCACCCTTACGTGATGCACGACTGGGATTACCCGGTGTCCATCCGAAGGGTGCTTTTTAGATTAAGGAAGATTCCTTATTACATGATCATATAGAATGAGTGCAGATGTTATACTTGATCGGGCTCGCCGGTTCGTTTGCCCATCAGAAGCTCTTTGAACTGCCGGATTTGCTGTCTTTCTCCAGCCAGTACGAGCGTGGAACCGACGGAAAGGATGTGCTCCGGCCCGGGGTTTATTTTTTGCTGGTGGCGATTGACGATCGCAAGGATGCTGGCCCCCGTCCTTTTACGTATTTCGAGCTCCTCAATCGATTTGTCCGCTCCTTGATAATGCGGTTCTACGCGGATCCACTCGATGATCAGGTCTTGAAGCGACACTTCAATAGTCTCAAGCTCTTTCGGCTTGTAAACCATCCCCCCGACGATCGCAGCGATTTGTCTTGCTTCGTCATCGTCCAAAGAAATCTGGGAGAGGGTTTCTTCAGGATCATCGTCCTCAAAATGATACATCTCTCTTCGGCCGTCGTTATGAATAATGACAGCCAATTTATCTCCTGATCGGGTCTGAATGAGAAACTTTTTCCCGATGCCCGGCAGTTCGGACTCACGAATGAAACTCATATGGAGTTCCTCCTTCCATGTTTATTGATCCAGTTTGATTTTCGAGTCTTCACTGACCTCGCTGACCTCACTCACGCTGGAATGCTTTTTCTTCCCTTTCTCCACCGGCTCGCTCCATTTGAATATCCGGTTTACGCCGCGGTAGATCCGCTTCGATTCTTTCGTCAAGAGCGGTCCCAAAATAGCGAGAACGAGAACATATAGTGCGGAAAATGGCTTGATCAAGGCAGATAATCCGCCGGCCACACCCAAATTGGCTACGATGATCGTGAATTCGCCGCGCGCCATGATGGTGAGTCCAATGTTAAGCGAAGATTTATGCGACAGTCCCGCCTTCCGCCCGGCGATCATTCCGGCAATCAGGTTGCCGATAATCGTTAGAATCACGGCGCCGATCGCAAGCCAGAACGCATTGCCTAATGATAACGGATCAATACTGAGCCCGAAGCTGAAGAAAAATATCGCTCCAAAAAAATCGCGGAACGGAACGACGAGCTGTTCAATCCGTTCACTGTGCTCCGTTTCCGATAACGCAAGCCCGAATAGCAGCGCGCCGATTGCCTCTGCAACGTGAAGCTTTTCCGAGAAGCCTGCGATAAAGATCATGGTCGAGAAAACAACAATGATAAAAATTTCATTCGATGTAATACGCAGCAATTTGTTTAGGATAGGCGGTCCTTTCCTTGCGATCACGAAGAACAGCAGCATATATCCGATGGAGATGCCAACGGACAAGATGGTGGCTCCGATCGAAGCCGTTCCCCCGAGCAATAAGCCGGACATGACCGACAAGAACACAGCGAGGAAAATATCGTCAAATAAAATCATGCCGAGGATGAGCTCCGTCTCCGCGTTACCGGTCCTGCGCAAATCAACCAGTACTTTGGCGACGATCGCCGTGGAAGAAACGGAGAGCATCCCTGCGATGATCAGCGTTTCATAAAGCGGCATTTGGACCAAAAAACCGTAAGCAAGCCCCAGCACGAAATTTAACGTGACATAGATTGTTCCTCCAGTCACAATGTTTCGCCCAGATTTCACTAATTTCTGAACCGAGAATTCAAGTCCCAGATAGAATAATAGAAATAAAATACCGATTTGTCCTAAAAAATCAATAACGCCTTGACTGTCAATAAACTTGAAGTCGAGGATACCGATGGTCGGCGCATGCGGACCCACCAGCATACCGAGAACAATCAAGAAGGGGATGATGGAAAATTTAAGCTTTCCGGCAATAACGGAGGCGATGGCAACCAAAATTAAAGCGGTTCCAACCTCAAACATCATGTCGTCCATTGAAGACCTCCTTTGTTTTCTCTTTTTGGCAATCAAGCCTATAGTACATGACTATGCGAAATTTTACAAACATTCTGTATGAAAATACAAATTTCAACCGTTTAATGGATGGCCATGCCCGTCGGAACCTGAAATTCAAGGAACATTTGCAAAAACTAGGCATACGATGGGTTTATGAACACCCGCGGAGAGGAATGAATTAATCACATTATGAATAAAATCGAATCCGATCAGCTCTATCAAATATCGGAGGCAATTCTTTCGAGTGTACGAAGAGAGCGCGCCGTGATTGACCTGTATACGAAATTGGCAGAAGCAGCGCCGACTCCCAACCATAAGAGGCAGATTGCTCAGGCTTTACAGCACAGAAACAGGCAGCTAAATCAATTTATGAATCTTTATGTTGCGCTTACCGGCAATCAGCCTGATGGCGAGATCATTAATCACGCTGCGTTTGGTCATTATTTAGAAGGGTTGAACATGGCGTACGAGTCGGGAATCGAGGGGTATAAAACATACCAGGAGCAGGGATCATCCTATCGTAACCCTGCTATTCAAGAGGTGTTTGTGCACGCTGCCACCAGTGAGATCGAGTATGCGGAACGGTTTGGGGCTATGCACGAGGAGGTATTGACGGATCAGGGCATGAAACCCTTCGTTGTCGATATTGAAAAAATTACAAAACAAAATGACACGTTTCGTACAGCGATATGGACGGGGAAATATTTTCAAGTCACCTTGATGAGTATAGATGTTGGCAGTGACATTGGTCTTGAGGTCCATCCAAAGACGGACCAATTCATTCGAATCGAAGAGGGCGAAGCGCTTGTCCAAATGGGGGATACGAGGAACAACTTGAGCTTTGTGAAGAAAGCTCGTGACGATGATGCGATCATGATCCCGGCCGGAAAGTGGCACAACGTAACAAATACAGGCAATAAGCCTCTGAAAGTCTATGTAATCTATGCGCCTCCGGAGCATCCCTTTGGCACCGTGCATGAGACGAAGGCAGCCGCGATGGCTGCGGAAGAATATTCATGAACTAAAGATCCGGCTATGACCGGAAGAAATGAAGAGCACTCCTTACAATAAACGTGGGCTGCCCGCCAGGTTTATTGGAGGAGTTTTTTTTCAAAAACAAGCGATTGACCTGGCAGTGATATCGGAAGCCATTTCGTAATTAAAGAAGAAGTATAATAATACCGTATACACGTGTGCTCTGGATGATTCACCGTTGCAGATCAAGATGGAACAGGGGGCGGAACCATGGACGGTTACATAAGGCTGATTAGAGGAGGGAAGCAGATGCAGGTCTATCAAGTTCAGGGATTCCATCCTGGTGAATTAGATGAGCTGGTATCCGAAAGCAGCAGGGAAGGTTTCAGGCATATCCGCCGGCTCGTGGATGAGTATATCTCTGGTGTTAACCGGTTTGACCGCAATCATGAAGCATTGTTCGTATGCAGATCCGAAGGTCGAATCATCGGCATTTGCGGGCTGAATCAAACGCCCGATTCGGGCGGGGACACCGGCAGGGTGCGGAGAATGTATGTGCTGCCGGAATTTCGGAGACAGGGGGTCGGGAGAATGCTGATGCAAGCAGTCATCCAAGCGGCCGCTGATCATTACAGCTGGCTGGTTCTGCGAACGGATCAGACGCAGGCCGGGGATTTCTACATCAGCTTGGGTTTCTCAGAATCTCCGCAGCACTTGAACATTACCCATTGCCTTAAGCTGGGAGGACAGAGACAAGATGATTACAGCGGCTGATGCGGAACGATTGCTCTCGTTTGCGAATATTTTCAAAGTGAAGGGAACCGATTCTACACAATCGAAACTTATAATCGATGACAAGCCATGGGCCGTTTGCCAGCTGCAGGCGTTCCGTAATATGATCTGGAAAAGTAAAGGGTGCCGCTCGGCACCCTTTACTCATCGCTTACCCTTCATAAGCTTCCTCTAATGCTCGCAGGTCAATTTTGGTTTTGGTCTGCAGCAGCGCGCTCATGACTCTCTCCGCTTTCGCCCGATCCGGATTGGTGATCATCGTGCTCAGATTTGCAGGGACAACCTGCCAGGACACGCCGAATTTGTCCTTTAACCAGCCGCATACCTGGGCTTTTTCATCTCCGCCTTCCCCAAGCTTCTCCCAATAATAATCGATTTCTTCTTGGCTCTCGCAATGGACGATAAATGAAATCGCCTCTGTAAAATGGAACTGGGGCCCCCCGTTCAAAGCGACGAATTGCTGGCCCTCCAGCTGGAATTCCACCGTCATGACGCTGCCTTCTTCCACCGGGTGATGTTCGTTCTGCTCCGACCCGTGACGCGTAACTCTTGTAATTTTAGAATCGTTAAAGATTGAAACGTAATGACGTGCCGCTTCCTCAGCTTCGTTGTTGAACCACAGGTTTGGCGATATCCTCTGAATGGTGGGATTCATCAGATGCAGCTCCTTTCGAATCTACGGGAATGGGTTTCTACTGATCCCATCGTACCATAGCCGCAGCACGGCGGTTTCTTCTAAATTGCTAAGAATGTATCTCGCAGGGTGCCCAAGATTAAGGGCGACATCGAAATCTACGAAGGCCACAGGCAGGAGAATAGCAATTGAAACTGGAAATCCATATGGTGTGGAATATTCATCCAATCAGAAGGTCTCCATCCAGCGCGAGGGCAACATGTTTGATGAAAAGCATGCAAGGCGGTTGGATGAGATAAAATGGAGGTGCGAAAGATGAGCCAAAGACACTATATTATAACGGGCACGTCGAGAGGGATCGGAGGACAGCTTGCACTGATGCTTCTTCAGCAGGGACATGCCGTCTACGGAATTGCGAGAAACCATTCGATGACACTGGATCGTTATGAGCGTTACACTCATTATGTGTATGACTTGAGTGACCCCTCGGGTCTCGAGCAGCTCATGGAGAATATCATAAGAAGCATTGAGCTTGCGGATACAGATACGCTCTACCTCATTAATAATGCCTCGATGCTGGAACCACTCGGGAAAATTGAACAATGCGGCGCAGCCGAGATTGCGAAGAATGTCCAAATCACCCTTATTGCGCCGATGATTCTAACCTCTTGCTTTTTGAACCAAACAAACAGGTATAAGGCACGGCGGAAAATAATGAATATTTCTTCGGGTCCGGGGGTATACCCCGCTCCTTCCATGAGCGCATATTGTACCGCAAAAGCCGGGCTGAATATGTTCACGCAGTGCGTAGGGGCAGAGCAAGCAAGCCGAGAGAACCCGGTTCAGATTATTGCCGTCAATCCCGGCATGGTGGATACGGAAATGCAGAGCATGGCCAGAGGACAGGATGAGAAGCAGTTTGAGCTGGCCGGTGCATTTTCCCAGGCCTTTGAATCAGGGCAGCTGCTGTCTACTGCCGAGATTGGAGAACATCTGCTTCGCATTTTAGATGAAGAGCATTCCCCTGGAGCCATCGTGAATTACAATGAGGTTTATTCCTCGAAAAGCTGATGATAAGCAAGAATAACGAGCGGAGGCGAATGCCATGATCATGCCAACCCATATTGTTGCCGTTGGCGGAATCGTTGAGAATAAGAAAGGCGAGATTTTGCTGGTCAAGGTCCGAAATGGCTGGGTCTTTCCCGGAGGGCAAGTCGAAGTCGGAGAAAATCTGATCGAAGCATTAATGAGGGAGATCAAGGAGGAGAGCGGTATCGATATCACCGTTTCCCATCTGATCGGTGTGTATTCCAATACGTCAACTTACCCGGGATACAACGGGGTGGACATGGTACCGACAAAAGTCATGATGGATTTCGTGTGTACCTATAGCGGAGGGGAATTGTGCACATCGGATGAGACATCGGACTGCCGCTGGGTACCGCAATCGGACGTTCTCCAATACATAACGGCACCGGCGATCCGTACACGGTTCCAAGCTTATCTGGAGTTTACCGGTACGATCGCTTATATGGAATACATAACGAAGCCGTCATTTGAAATGAAGCTAAAGCGTACGATTTAAAATAGCAGGAAGAGCAATCAGAAGAAGAGGGGGAATGAGGTGCTTTATCATTTCAGTGAGGATTCGGGTATTACGAGGTTCGAACCGAGAGTCCTATACAGCCAGCACGATGAGCCTGGGCGATCGATGCCCATCACGCTCCGCACTATTATGTTCCAAGGGAATGTCCAAGGGTGTGTCTGGAGGCGGTTGAAGATACGACGGAGGCGGATGTGAAGAATTTTTTTGGGCTGTCAGGAGCTCACAGAATGATGGTGATCGAATCAAGCGCTCTTTAATATAGGAGGACTAATATGGAAGAGGTTGTAGTCATGGACTACGAGCCGGAATGGCGGCATGCTTTTGCGCAAGAAAAAATAAAGATATTGTCCGCTATGACAGGTCTTGAGGTCCGCATCGAACATATCGGCAGTACAGCGGTTCAAGGATTGGGAGCCAAGCCGACGATTGATATCATGGCAGGCGTTAGTGAACTGGGGCTAGTGGATGAGCGCTATATTCGGCGCCTGGAGCAGATCGGTTACGAATATGTCCCCAAACCGGAGTTCCCTGAGCGTATGTTTTTTAGACGGGGCCTGTGGCGGGCCGGGACGCATCATCTGCATATCTACCGGTATCAAGGGAAGCACTGGGCTGATCAACTTTTATTTAGGGAGTATTTGAAAAAGGATACTGCGACGCGCGAACAGTATTTTAACTTAAAAAAGGAGCTTGAGGCACAGTTTAAGCATGACCGGGTAAGCTATACGAACGGGAAGGATGATTTTATCCGCTCCGTCATTGAGAGGGCCAGGCAAGATTCGGATTGGGTGCGCCAGCTTGATATCGGAGGGGAGTAGCATGCCAACAACCGAAAACGGGGGATATCCTGATCGTGTGGAGAAAGGACTTATTGCTGTACGCGGAACCCGTCTGTATGTCGAATTGTCTGGTGGGTCAAAGGATGCGTAACAAACGAAAGATGAAATCCGCTCACAAATATGCTATACATAGAGCAACGAAAGGCGAGTAAAAAGGAGCTCATTAAGCTGATGACAAAAATACTTGTCGTAGATGATGAATTTAGTATAGCCAGCGCGATTGCTTATGCATTGCGCAGGGAAGGCCACACGGTTGAAACGGCCGGAGACGGTCAGGAGGCGCTTGATCGCGTCGAATCGTTCGATCCGGATGTCATGGTGCTTGATGTCATGATGCCGAAGCTTAACGGATATGATGTATGCCGGCGGCTTGGCGATCGTCAGCGGCCGGCGATCCTGCTGTTGACGGTAAAAGATGACATTGTCGATAAAGTGCTGGGCCTGGAGCTCGGCGCCGATGATTACATGACCAAGCCGTTTGATATGCGGGAGCTTATTGCCAGGGTTAAAGCCTTGTCCCGGCGCAGCCGAGCGCATGAAACGGCAGAAGCGCCTGCTTCTCAAGAGAAGCTCGTCCGTCTTGCCGGCCTGTCGATTAACTTGTTAAGCCGTACCGTTCAGGCCGATGACAAGCAGCTGGAGCTGACGCCGAAGGAGTTCGACCTGCTGGCATTGCTGGCGCGAAATCCGGAGCGGGTATTTTCCAGAGAAGATTTGCTCGAGCAGGTGTGGGATATGGGATTTGCGGGCGGAACGCGAACGGTGGATATTCATGTACAGCGCCTTCGGAAAAAGCTGGGCGATTGGCATGAAGTCATTCAGACCGTATACGGGATCGGCTACAAAAGCACGGAGAACCCGTCATGAGCCAAGCCCGGCTGCGCATTGGCCTGAAATGGAAGGCGGCGCTTCTGCTTGCCCTGCTCCTCATCTCGATTCTCGTCGTGCTGAGCTCGCTGGTGCTCGCAGGCATAAGGGAGGACCAGCGCGTCCGTCTGGAGCATACATTCGCTCAGGAAGCGGAGGCGGCCAATGTACGGACGCATCAGGACTATCTAGTGAACGCCAACCGGTCGCCGGACGACTATATGGAGCTGTCGGGCCAGCAGCTGGCGGTGGATCTCGGCGCCCGAAGCGGGATGGCGGTCACGCTGTATAAGCTTGACGGTACGCTTGCCGGCACGTCGCTGCCGTTTCAGCCGAAGGCGGATGTTCAGGATGCGTTGACCTATACGGCGAAAGGAAGGTCGGCTTACATAACGGAAGGCGACCAGCTATTATACTTGGCCCCCCTCTATCTGATGGACGAGCAGATCGGTACCATTCAGTTTCACGCCTCCCTTGCGGAGCAGCATGCATTCTATCATCGGATCCAGAGATTGTTTGTCGTCACCGGAGCGGCGGTATTGATTGCCGGATTCCTCATCGGCTATCTGTACGTATGGCGTCAGGCGCATATCATCGGCAAGCTGAATAGGGCCGCACAGAAGATCGGCGAAGGAGAGTATCTGAACGAACCGACGGTAAAGCGGGGGGATGAGCTTGGCGAGCTGGCTCAAGGCATCTACGAGATGAGCGGCAGAATCTCCTCCTCGGTCCGTCAGCTGACGGAGGAGAAGCAGAAGCTGCTTGAGGCCGTTGCAAGATTGGAGGAGCTGGAACAGCAGCAGAAGCAATTTATCGGGAACATCAGTCATGAACTGAAAACCCCGCTCACCTCCATTATCGCATACGCGGATCTGCTTGAAATGTACCGGGACGATTCGGATTTATTGGAGGAAGCGAGGGAGCGGATTCGCGAGGAGGCGGGCCGGCTGTACAGCCTGGTGGAGAAGTCGCTCCAGCTGTCGTCTCTGGATATTTATGATTTTCAAACAAAGGCCGAAATCGTTCAGATCGTGCCCATCCTGCATGAGGCTGCTGAACGACTTCAAGCCAAGGCGGAGCAACTCAGCGTGACCATCCATACCTCGCTGACGGAAGGAACGGTTTGGGCAGATCCGGACAATTTGATGCATATCGTGCTGAATCTGCTGGATAACGGGGTGAAATACAACAAGCCCGGCGGAACCGTAACGATTGCCAATCACCGCGCTGTGGACCCGCAAGGCGCGGAGCAAATGGTCATTACGATCAAAGATACGGGAATCGGCATACCGGAGGAAGCCAAGGACAGGATTTTCGATCCGTTCTACACGGTAAGCAGCGACCGGTCGAGAGCCCGCGGCGGGACGGGGTTAGGATTGTCGCTTGTACGCAGCCTGGCCGAGAAACAGCACGGCACCGTGCAGCTGATGCATTCAGGCCCTGAAGGATCTGCCTTTGCCGTTACCCTTCCGATTCACCGGCCCGATACAGCACCGGATTATTTGCTCGAAAGTTAGCTCAGACTTGTATTAAGGTCTGGGCTTTTTTTATCTCTATTGGATCGTTACCGCTGGATGATCAGCGATGTTTACAAGTTCGTTACAAGCCGGATATGTTTTGGAGATATCCGTTCTTTATACTTAAGCTCAGGCAGGGAAACATACGGCGGCTGCCGGATTAAGAGGACAGCGCCGAGCTCCTTGGCAAAGGGCATAGGAGGAACCAGCTTATGAAGCGTCATGTAGGACCACTTGGTTTGAAGCTGCTTGCCACGTTTGTCGTCATGTCGTTGATCGCAGCATGCCAGTCGCAGGGACGGCTGACCATTGTCGAACCGAGCGGCAGTCAACCTCCAGAGCAGAGCGCACCGGATTCGGGAGGCAGGCAAGGGGAGCGTAAGCTTACGGTCGTGGAGGGATCGTCCGGGCCAAATGATCAGCAACTAAAGGTGGACGGAACGCATCGGATATCAGCTGCCAACATTGAAGCTTGGCTGTCGGAGGATGAGGTTCGGATTACATTGACGGAAATGGTGAAGGCGGCTACCGAAACGGAGGAGCCGGAATTTGCGTACACCACGGCGACCGTGAATTTACGTACCGGTGAACGCCGCGAGCTTTCGAAGCGGGAGATACAGCCGCCCGCATCACAGCTCGTCAAAGAGCAGGTGTCGCCGGATGGAAAATACAGCTTCGTCCAGAAGTGGAGGGATAAGTACACAGCCGACAATTTCA
Organism: Paenibacillus lactis; assembly: GCF_017873605.1. Lineage (GTDB taxonomy): Bacteria > Bacillota > Bacilli > Paenibacillales > Paenibacillaceae > Paenibacillus_AQ > Paenibacillus_AQ lactis. The sequence goes on along the minus strand of NZ_JAGGKI010000005.1, from coordinate 211,932 downwards.
TCAAGAACTTGCAAACGGGTGAGCTGATACCGGTCAAGGGCGATAATTACATGGAGATCGGAGGCTGGCTGGATTCGGATACGTACGTGCTGGCTGCCGGTTCAATGCAAGGGAGAGGGGATGTCCGGCTCATTGCATCAGACGGCTCCTATTCGGTCATGCAAATTGAGGATGAGCATGTTGAATCCTACCTTTCGTTCGGTGCAAGCAAGGGGCGGATCTATTATACGGATATGAACCATGTTCTTAAGGTTATTGAACCTGGTCAGACGGAGCCGGTGCATTTGATCGATCATGTATGGAGCTTCGAAATCTCCCCGAATGGCGAATATATCGCGGTAACGACGACGGCGGAGTCCGCCGGGGATCAGGGCAGTGAGCTGTTGATCTATGACGCGTCCGGCAGCTTGCAGGGCTCCCTGATCGGCAAAGGGAACTTGATATCCTATGTATCTTGGTCAGCGGATTCAACAAAACTTGCCTTCGATGTGTATTCCGAGAATGAGAGCGGGATGAATGGCGTATATGTGTTCGACACGGCTTCCGGGAAGGTGACTTGGCTGGCCCCTTACTATTCATCGGTTCATCCGGCAGCGCACCCTGTATACCCACTCAGCTGGAGCCCCTCCGGAAAGAAACTTGGAATTACGACGGAGGATAAGGAGAGCTTGCTGGTGACACAGGTTGTTGAGTTTAGATGATCGTTCCAAAATAAAAAAATGTAAAAATATGGATTGTATTTATATCAGAAAGGGATGATGAGATCATGAAGCATAAAAAATCGATCATAACACTGGCTGTATTGGGAATGACCTTAAGTGGAGCTGCTGGCGTATTTGCAGGGGCAAATCTGCAGAAAATTACCGCGTACTTGAACCACAGCATCAGCATCAAAGTGGATGGCAAGGTCTATGATACGAGCAAAAATATGACGCCAATCACGTATAAAAATACGACCTATCTGCCGGTGCGGGCGATCGCGGATGTGCTGGACGTACCGGTTCGGTATGATGCAATGAACCGGCAAGTGGTGATCGGAACCGGGACGGACCAAGGTCAGTCCAACGAGCTTGTATCTGTAAAATACAGTGAAACGCAGCTGCGGGAAATCCGGAACGCGTTCGCAAAATTCGATGGATTTGAAACAGCTTATGCTCCTGTCCAAATGGTGGAGGGGGACGCCTATCGTAAAACAGTGGCATCGGGAGATGGAGTTAACCTCGTGTTCGAGCACATGACGGTCAATATCTCGCCAAGAGATTATTCGCACGGTTATAACAGCAAGCCGGTCACTTTATCTAACGGTACGAAGGCAAAATGGTATACCCCGGACGATACCGCCATGCTCGGTTTTCAATTGGATGACCGATTCGTCACGATTAGCTCTCCGGATCACTCCCTAAGTCAATCGCAGCTGGAAAAGATTGCGGTCCATGTTGTCAAAACGAAATAACGGAGACCCATTTCAATGGAGAAAATGTGCCTGCAAGCACCTGAAACGGTTAGCCTTGCAGGCTTTTTTTGACGTAATATTTCCTGGGCAATCTGAATCAAATTTGGGAAGGAAGTATGATATGATGTAATGTAATGGAAGGGTATAATTTGGATGATGTTGTAAATTTAGTATTTTAATAGAAACGATTGATAGAAAGGATATGAATGCGAAATGATGACTTTAATTGTTATTTTATTGTTCGTAGGATTGGCAGGCATCATAAGCAACCAATATTCCGGGCTGCGCCGAATGGAGCAGATGCAGCGTTCGCTTGACCAGCTGAATCAACAACTGCAGGATTTGAATCGTAAAGAATAACTCAGAGATTTCCATGAACAAATGTCGACTAGGCCTACGAACGAGCCTCCTAAACTGACTCTGCCTGATGAGGCGAACGCTTATTTGAGGTAGGAGGAGTTGCTCACGACCTCCTTTGCATCGTCCCTGGATGTCTATTGGATTGCAGCCTTAAACAGCGGAAGGAGCAGCATGATGCTGCTCCTTCCGTGATTATCCTTCACGCTGCAGCAGAAGGTACCCGCTGATCGGGGAGGTCTGCTTGCGGAAGACGATTTTAAATCCTACATCGTTATCCAGTAAGCAGGCCAGCGCCGTACGAAGCAGGGCATTCGGTCTCAAATCGCTGCGGCAAGGGACAGCGCTGCCGATCACGCGGGCTGCGACGATTCGGCGGGCGGAGCCGGGAACCAGAGGGTTTCTTGACCAGCTGATCAGCACCAGGTCTGGCTGAGGAACGGCATCGACTTGACTCATTGGCTTCACCTCAATATATGAAAATAGGATTTCCATATATTAAATGAGAGGTTTATAGAAGATGTGCTACGCAAGGGTGGAAATTGGATATATCATGAACAAACAACACGACGATATTAGATCTGCAGAGGGACGGAACGATGTATTTTGGCCAGATGTTGATTTATTGGTTTGTTGTTGAAGGATACCATGGATAATTCTTTCTCCGGCACACAGGTTAGGTATCTTTTAAACCGTTTGATACCGGCTTTGATAGGATCCCTTATGCTATGATGTGCTTAAAGGCCATTTACCGTCATTGGAATAAATCGACTTAAGCACGGCCGAAACAATGGTTACAGATTAAGGGGGATTTCATGAGTATTGAGCTTAGGCCGGTGGATGCGAATAACTGGGAAGCGTGTATTCAACTAAAAGCCAAGCCGGAGCAGGCCGGCTTTATTGCCTCTAATCTTTATTCAATTGCCCAGGTTCAGTTTCTCGAAGGCTTTGTGGCGATGGCCATTTATGCGGAAGAGACGATGGTCGGATTTACGATGTATGGTCCGGATGAGGATGATGGTAACTACTGGATTTATCGATTGATGATCGATGCGAAATATCAAGGGCGCGGGTATGGCAGGCAAGCTCTCCAGCAGGTTGTCGATCATATTCGCTCGAAACCAGACCGAACCGATGTTATCATGCTGAGCTATCACCCGGATAACAAGCATGCCAGCGCACTCTATGCGCAAGCGGGATTCGAGGAAATCGGAATCATGCCGTGGTCGATGGGGGAGGTTGTGGCCAAGCTTGATCTTTCGGGCAGCCTGAGCGCTGGAAATGAATCGAAGGACAACTAGATTGATGCGAAATGAGGATGAAACTATGACAATAGCGTATCATCGGGTAACGACAGAAGATGCAGCGGTTTTATCCGCATTGTTCACAGAATTTGTCGGGAAGGAATCCGATATAGAAGCGATGAAGCAGCAAATCGAACGACTATCCGCGAAGCCGGAATATTATGTAGCCGGCGCTTATCGGAATGAGAAGCTGGTCGGGACTGCCATGGGTATCGTATGCATAGATCTTGTGGGGAACTGCAAACCGTTCTTGCTCATTGAGAATGTCGTCGTTTCACCAGATGCCCAAGGGAAAGGAGTCGGGAAAGGATTAATGCAGGAACTGCAGCGTTTTGCCGAAGAGCATCAGTGCAATTATATGATCCTGGCTTCGAGCAACGAGCGGGCGGATGCCCATCGCTTCTATGAGTCGATCGGATTTGCCGGAGCCAAACGAGGCTTTATGAAAACCTTAAATGCGGGTTGAACAATGCAATGAATGGCTGGCGGCAGGATGGCTTGGAACACTTATCTCCCCCTGCAGCGGGTCGATTCGACCGCTGAGGGGGAGGTTTGTGTTAGCCTGCTTTTTAGTCATTATTAGGCTCTTATTAAGGATCCGCTTTCCCTTAGCTCCCCTGCAGGGATTGAAAGTTTAGGGATGTTTTCCTTTTAAAAAGGGAAAGGCTGAAGCCTGCTTCGGACAGGGCGTATCCGGGAGGATTATGGTGTTCCCGGCGTAGGAAGCTGATGCGTTGCGCCTTTTTGCATCAGGCTTGACAGTGACTCGGGCTCGAGATAGGTTACGGATTCGTTGACTCCGACATCGAGCCCTCCGTTATTGTACATAATCCCAATCTGATGAGTGCCTGCCGGGGACGCAATCCCTAATGCGCGGCCGTTCGTAGCCGTACCGTTCAAACCTTGATTATTCCCGGGCGTGAAGACGGCCAGCAGCTGCGACGGGTCCAGCGCCTCATCTGTAATTTCATAGTTTTCCAGAAAATCCTGCATCGTCAGCTCATAACAGCAGGGCTGTTTCTTAATCCAGATGACCTTGGCTTCACCTGGGCGCAGGGTCGTGTCCGTACTGTACTGATCCTTCGTGATCGTCCAGCGATTGGATTTGGATTTATCGAATGGCCGGGCAGGATCGTAGTAGTAATAGATTTGATATCCTTCCAAATCGATGGTACGGTCCGTCGGATTAAACACCTCGACATAATTGTAGTTCCCCTGCTCGTTCGAGTTCGCAACCACCTCGGTGATGTGAAGGGAGGTCGTCAAGGGCTGTTTTGGCACCGTATCCTCGGTTGTTTTGCTTGCTTTTTGCAGGATGGCTTCGATCATGACAGGATAGTGGTCGCTTGGATACTGGCCGTTCTCGTGCTCGTCGATGATCGTGCTGTGCAGGACATTCCACCCTGTGCTGTGCAGAATCCAGTCGATGCGGTTATCGCTGCCTCCACCGGTGGGATCCTTGTAATTGTGGAACGTTCCCAAGTGATCGTTGGTCCGTTTTTTGGCACTGAGATGGCCGTCCATCAGTCCGCTGCCGGTAAATATCGAATGCGTATCGCTGCCCGGTCGCGTATTGAAGTCCCCGGTGATCACAACAGGAATGTCCTTGTCAAAGGCTGCAAGCTTATCCATGATCAGCTCAGCGCTTTTCTGGCGGGAGTTCTCCGATTGGTGGTCGAGATGCGTATTCACCATATAAAAGGTTTTGCCGCTGCGCAGGTCCTGGAAACGAACCCAAGTGACCATGCGCGGAATTTGGTTGCCCCAGCTTGCCGAGCTGATGATCTGAGGCGTATCCGACAGCCAGAAGTGGGACTGCTCCAGGGGCTTCAGCCGTTCCTTGTTATAAAAAATCGCCATATACTCCCCTAAGCTTCCGCCCTCCCGTCCAACGCCGATCCAGTCATAACCGGGAAGGTCAGACTCAAGATCGACGATTTGTCGGTGTAGGCCTTCTTGGGTCCCGATGATGTGCGGCTGCTGGTTCAAAATCAGTTGCTTCATAACGGGACGCCGCTTCTCCCAAGGCTGGCTGTCATTGGCCGCATAGCGCAGATTAAAGCTCATAATCCGCAAGGGGCCAGATGAAGCTTCTGTATCTTCCGCTGCATGCGGTTCTCCTGCTGCAGCCAGCGATCCGGTCGAAAGTAACATGAGCACGATCATAATGGGGGTTATCCTCCTTGCCCACTTCATTCATCCTCTTCCTCCTTTTATCTTATGGACGTTCGATCACTCCGATGACGAAGGCCCACCTCCTTTCTTATTCGCCCTTATCATAACCCATGTTGGCGGGGCGTCGTATTTACATTTTTTTAGGTTTTGACCGCTTTTATATATTGTAAGCTTCGCAGGTACGTTAATGATCAGAAGGAGCGGAACGTCTCCATGAAGAATAGGTCCTGTGTGATAAAAAAACATGCTCGGTAGGAGTTGGTTATAACGGTGGAGCAGGTTCAAGCGGATAGGATGATTTTGGAGGATTTACTTGTTTCGATTCAACGCGACATGGGTCTTGTCGTTCATGAGGCGATTTCGATTCGCCGGGGCTGGCTGAATCTGAAATGGAAATTGGAGACGGATCAGGGGACATATCTTCTGAAGCAATATAACCGGGATCGATTTAAGCTGTATGATGAGGAAGTGCTGCTGATGGCGTTTTCACAGCAGATCCGCTTGCGAACTAGAGGGGTGAAATGCCCGGCGTTGCTTACGAATGAGGGACGTTATTTCCTGAAGTCGGATCAGGGCGAGCGTTTCATGGTTATGGAATTCTGTGAAGGGCAGCTGGTTGCTCCCGGGGGAACGAATGCCGATCAAATGCGGGCGTTGGGGAGAGAGGTCGCCCTCATGCATCGGGTATTGAACGATGGCTCGCTCGGAGTGAAGGACAAGCCGCAATTCGTTCCCCCTAGCCGCATGGAGCGTCTTGACTATTGGAAGAGAGCCATGGAGCAAGCCGCGGAGAGTGAGATCCCGGAAGTACTCACGGCCCTGGAAACCCAGTATACTGCAACGGAACGGTTTCGGGATGAGTTGAACCCCATGCAGCCCGGATGGGCTCATCGCGATGTATGGGTCGATAATTTGTTGTTTCGACCTGCAGGGGTGGCGGCCATTCTTGATTTTGACCGGCTCAACTACGATTATCCGCAGCTGGATATCGCACGCGCCGTCCTATCATGCGCGCTCCATTCGGAGCTGGATGTAGTCTTGGTTTCCGCCTTTATGGAAGGCTACCGTGAAGAACGGGAAGTGCCGGAAGGCTATCTCGTTCAAGGCATTCGCTGGCTGTGGTATATGGAGAGCGTGTGGTGGGTCAACGCTAACATTCTTGAGCATCAAGGGCCCCCGGCCCGTTTTGCATGGGAAATGGACTGGCTTGCGAAGCATTTGGACATGCTGCCGGAGCTGCTGGAACAGGTATGAGAACTTGTGAAGGAGGGAACCTGTGGGCGGCTGTTTGTTTGCAACAGTTCAACCGGAAGTTGAGAAGGGGAGAGCGACTGCTCTACTTCCGCGTTATACACCTTCGATTAGGCATTGGTTATAGTGGATTCATCAAAGGAAAGTGTGGTGGTCTTGCAAGATGGATCAGGCGTACAATGTGATAAGCGGAAATATTGTCAGACTCAGAAAACAGCTCGGTTTGACACAGGAGCAGCTGGCCGGGAGGCTCGGGGTTACCTATCAAGCGGTCAGCAAGTGGGAGAATGGGCAGTCTTGTCCGGACATTATGCTCATTCCAATGCTTGCTGATCTGTTCGGCATCACGATTGACGAGTTATTCGGCAGGTTGGAATATCCTATCGATTTGCGTAACGGGCTTATCCTAGAATATCTGTTTAACAAGGAAATTAAGGATAGCAGCGGCGGCGGGCACCATGGTTTGCAGTCAGAGGTAAGTTACGGCCCGGATCGGTTCGGTCGAAAAGAGAGTGCCTTGACTTTGGATGGAAGAGAAGTTTCGTTGAGATTAGGCAGCCGCCGACTCTTCCTCAGGAAGCATTCTCGATCTCCGTGTGGTGTCGTTATGACGAGCAGACCGTGTTCCGGGGCTGGCATAGCGCTATCCTCTCTCAGGACGGGCATAACCGGAATCGGGTTCTTCAGCTTAGCACGAAGGATACGGGCATCGTCTTACACGGCTTCCTGCGTGAGCCGGATCTCTCATTCCCGGCCAAGATTGTAAAGGATCAGTGGTACCATGTGGTGGTTACCTATTCAGTCTCCCGGTATCGGATGTACGTAAACGGCATTCTGAGCTCAGAACGACCAGGAAGCTTTACGCCTTGTCATCAAGAGCCGTTGTATATTGGCAGAAAATCGACGGACGAACCTTACTTCTTCTTTCGGGGCAGTATTGACGATCTTCGTATTTACAATCGAGCGCTTCATGCAGGCGAGGTGAAGGCCCTGTGCTATGAGGGGGGATTCAAGCCGATCCCTCTGTCATCTGCGATGGAGGAAGAAACGGATGAGCCTGTTCTTGAGACTTTAGAGGATATCCGCATGACCTTTCCTGAGACGGAGCTTCACGCTGCTGCGGACTGGTATCGTACATACTTTGGTTTCAAGACATTAATGGAAGAACCGGGCTTTTACATGCTCACATTATATAACAGTCCAAATCTGATCTTGGAATGTGCTCCCCGGGGTAACAATGCCACATCCTACGAGGCTTCATTTATTTTCAAAACCAATCGGGAAATCGAGGAGCTGCGCACTTATCTATCAGCCGCTGGTGCGGCGGTTGAGGAGACCCGGGATGAAGGCTTTGCCTGGTTTTTGGATGTAATCGATCCATTCGGCCGGAAGTGGATGCTCCTTCGTGAGAAGGAGACGATCTGAGGGGAAAGGAAAGAAGGGGCGGGGGCTGTACGATTCCTATAGGGGATCGAGAGGATGCTTGCGATTCATGTTTGTTAAAGGTAAACTGGCGATATCCATCCAATTATTTAGAACTAGGAAGTTTGACGAACAATTATAATGAAAACTCACCTCAGAACCCGCCCGTGACATTTGGCCATAGGCGGTTTTTTTATGGTATGAGGCCGCTAGGAGGATCAGACATGGCAGACAACGGGAGAGTAATGGTGGTCAACGTATCCATCGTCCATGAAGACAGGGTACTTCTCATTCAGGAGAATAAACCTTTAGTAAGGCATAAGTGGAGCTTTCCAGGCGGTCGAATCGAGAAGGGAGAGCCTATTCAAGCGGCTGCCGTACGGGAAGTCAAGGAAGAGACAGGATATGATGTCCGGCTGACGGGAACCACCGGCGTATATGAGTTTATTAGCAGCTTGAACAGTCATGTCGTCCTGTTTCACTTTGTCGGGGAAATGGCAGGGGAGGCTCTTCGGCCTGCTCCGGATGAGATTCAGGATAGCCGCTGGGTACGACTGCAGGATCTTACTAGTGGACACATCGATTATCGGGACGCGGGGGTAATGCGGCAGATTTCCGACAACCTTCTGGCTGGTAATATATTGCCGTTAACGGTGTTTAATCCGTCCTTATTCTGAGCGTGTTTTTCGAGGAGAAATCTTAACTTGCAAAAGAGGAGCTGAACACAGCAATGGGAATGTCGGATTATTACAAAGCATTGAGAGAGAAGATTGGGAACCAGCTGATTTTTATGCCAAGCGTGGCAGGTATTATCCGGAATGAACAAGGTCATATTTTGTTTGGGCGTAAGCACCGGGAGTCCCAGTGGGGATTAATCGCCGGCTCGATCGAATTAGGAGAGCTGCCAGCAGATGCCATGGTCCGGGAGGCGAAGGAAGAGACGGGCCTTGACGTAATTCCTGAACGGATTCTCGGGGTCTACGGCGGAGAGGAGCGCCGGTATACCTATGGCAATGGACACCAGGTGGAGTATCTGACCATTGTGTTTGCATGCAAGGTCATTTCGGGTGAGGATAAAGTGGGCAGCATGCAGTAGGAGTTCGGATTGGAGCTAATGAGAAGGCTTTGAGTTGGCTGTGAATGGTGCGCGGTGAGGAACCGGCTAGCATGTAATGGGGGTGAGGAGATAATGTCATCTGAATATCAAGTAAGATGGAATCCGCATGCCCTCGTGCTCGGACTTATCACTGCTTTCTACCTGATCGCCTATGGAATCGGGATCCGGCTCATCTACCACCTTCAAGCCGAAATGACATTCGGCACGGTACTGTTTGCCTCGTTGCCAATCATAACGCTATGGTCTGCGCTTTATATGATCGCTCGGGTGTCATGGATAAAGCTGCATAAACAGCATTTGTGGTTTACTGCAAGCATCGGTGTGATTCTATTATTTTTCTCTTTATATGCCTTATCACAGACTCAGTCGGAGCATCGATTTGACTATAACCGATGGGTCGGTTATCCGGAACAGCGCGCACAGATGGTCGATGCGATGTTGAAGGAGCATGATCTGATCGGATTAACGCAAGCGGAGATCATGAATGCTCTCGGTGCTAACGATAATGCCATGTGGAGCGTGAATGAAACCGATCATGCTGTGTATAATCTGGGGGCCGGAAAAGAAGATGGCCGAAACGAGTGGTTGTTTATCAACTTTGATGATCATGGGTTCGTGCAAAGCATAGAGATTCTCACAAGACCGCCAATACCAAGAACGTAAACCGATTGGATTTATTGCGATGTGTAATGATCACCGATTCCGTAGGCACCAAGGAAGGCTTATCCATGAATCCTCTGACCGATTGTTAGACGGATAGAGTATAGCCTACAAGGAAGTAGGTGTGTCAACCCAATAGGGTATCATGCACATCATAACGGCCGGGAAACCGGAGAATCCGCCGCTGCTCCTCTTTAACGGTACAGGAGATCATTCGGCTCTGATGTGGATCTTCAACGCTAGGGTGCTGTCTGCCAGCTATCATGTGCAGGTAAGCTTGAGCGAGGGGGGATAAATGAGGATGAAACGATATGCAGGTCTGTTCATCAATGCGCTGGTCTGCTTGATTCTGGTTTTGCTCGGAAATGCGATGACACCTAGACCCGGCGTCAGTTCAGGTAACGGGAATCCGGCTATACTCCTGCTCATCCCGCTTGGCATTCTTTTTTCGGTGTTGGTTTATCAATGGATTCGTATACTGAAAAATGTGAAGATGGCCCCCAGCGTTTCAAGCTTGCTGATCATAGCTCTTGCCGGCTATATCATTGCTGGATATGCCTATCAGCTGCACAGGCTCGACATTTACAGGGAGATCCAAGCAGCGGCATTCGAATCAAGATATGGTGAAGCAGACTGGGCTCATATCGAATCCATTACGGACGGTATTTTATCGATCCATATGAATAATCAGTTCTTTAATTGGAACACGTATTTCATGATGATTGCCTTCTCGCTTTTACTATGTTTTTTATACAAACTGATACAGGGAATGATGTACACAAAGCAAGGAGCTTCCGCGAAGAAATAAATTTGTAAGCAGGGTGGATACAATTTCTGGGGCAAGTGTAGTAGGCGATAAGCTGGCTTTAATTTTATAATCCTGTAAACGGTAGTTTACCAAGTGATGTTAGCTTTCTTTCAAATAACTTTTTGGAAAACACCTAGCCGTCATTGTGCTATAATTGGATCAGGTTAAGATCAGGAGGCGTTTGAGATGAAAACAACAATTATAAACGGGCAAACCAATATGGGGATTAACGCATAATTGCCCTTAAACTGCGTGTTTCCCCGTCTATACAAAGGGGAATATCGATTTGAAAGCATGGATTTTGCAGCAGTATGATTACCACGTATGGGCAAACCGTAAGGTTTGCGAATATTTACAAGGGCTTTCGGAGGAAGTATATCGCAAGAAGATTGTCAGTGTCTTTCCATCCATTTACGACACGATGGTTCACATCTATGTCATTGATTCCGGATGGCTGTCGTTCTTTAAAGCGGGCGGAGTCACGGAAATGTCGCCTGCGTATCTGGAGAATTTGAAGGAGTCGATCGATCGGCTTGTTGCGGAAACGGAAGGAAAGCGAATCGAAGAGCTCGGACAGTTAATGGATGATTTGGCGGTGCGATTCCGGCAGTTCATCGAGTTGCATGAAAATCTCGAAACCGTTTATCCGTCCGGAGACTTTAAAGCCAGATCCCTAGAATATATCCAGCATGTGGTTAATCACGGGACGTACCACAGGGGCAATGTAACCGCCATGCTTAGACAAATCGGACATCCCGGTACGCCTACCGACTATGGTTATTATTTGTACACCTTAAGCCATTAAGTGCACTAGTCTTGAAATGGAGAAAAGCCAGGAACTTCGCGTTTCGGGCTTATCTTCATTTGTCCCACCGCACCGTTTCCGTCATCGGCACAAGAGGAGGATTGTAGTCGCTTTCGTGTCCATTATTTATCCTGATTTGTGCCATTAGACAGCCTCGGCAGTAGAATTAAGCACCAATTGAAATACAAAATTCACCATGTTTTTTTTAACATATGAATTTCATATCAATTTAGCGCACACTCCTTGGGAGGAGTGTGCGCTTTTTTGCGGTCTGGAGGAGGATGTTCTATGAAACCATTTCAGTCGGAGGGCCGCTTGGCCTGGTTTACGGGACCTGACGGTATGGATTGTTGTATCATCGCACGCGATTAGATATGTTAGGCTAAACCATATAGCTAAGCTAATGTGTTTAGGCTATACGGGAGACCCGGTCCCCGGCATTTAGAAAAAAGTCTCAATCAGGATTCGACGGCTCGCCATGAACGGAATATCCAGTTTGCCCTATTTACCGCCAAAAGGTCGAACAGTCAGCTTTATCCATCATATTAAATTCGATCATTTTCTCAAGCAGTGAGAAATCAACCGGTTGATCCCACCGTATACGCAGCAATTCCTTGGTGTGACCATAGCCGGCTTGCGCAATTTCATCAGCGAATTGACTAATCCCGGCCCGTTCAGGGGAAACAGCCAGATGCTGTTTAGATACGCTAAAGCCAATAATATATGTGCCATGATCGGTAAACATGGGCTGATTCCATGCAATTTTAGGCACTAAATTAGGGAATTTCGAAGCGACCCAACCGATCACTTCTTCCGTTCGTGCACGATGCTGCGGGTTATCGATACGCTCTAAAAATTCTTTAAAAACTTCCATGTTGTACCCTCCTAAGATCAATACGTCAATCATTCGTTTTACAAACCTGAAAGAAATGAGAGCTTGCCGGCATGTCCAATACTACAGATATAAACCGGCCGCACACACGCAGCCGGTTTATTTGTTCGGGCTAAGCAAGGGTTCAAACGATCGTCCCAAAACTTAGCCATGGGAAGAGCAAGGCAAGTTTTTGTACTGAATGCGGTTATCCTTCCAGCACCTGCTCAAACTTGCCGAACCATTCTGTCCAGCCGTATCTAGCCCCTTCGAGTCCATGAACATGGGAGAAGCCCGTTTGTTCGAGATGAAGGTTAACTCTTCCGTCTCCTAAATCCTGCAGCGTCCAGGTAACGGTATGCCGTTCGTCACCGGCAGCCCAGGAATAGGACAACCGGGTCGGTTCCTCCACGATCAGCACTTCGCCGTCAACGATTCCGTCCCAATATTCGTTCGGCTCATGGCGAAACTGAAAACGATGCCCCACGACAGGCTTAAAATCATTGGCCGTGATCCACTGTGCCAACTTGTTGGGATCGGTTAAGGCCGCCCAAGCCTTCTCGATCGATGTGGTGTACTGAAAATCCAGGGATAATACTAAGCTCAATGTTTCTCCTCCTCTAAAAGCTGGCCCAGGCGCAACATATTGTTCGTCCAGTATTTGCTATAATAAGCCACCCAATCCTGGACTTCTCGAAGCGGAGCGGCGTTCAGCTTAAATCGTGTTTCTCTGCCTACTTTCCGGTCAAGCACCAGTCCGGCCTCTTTAAGAACCGTCAAATGCTTGGATACCGCGGTTCGGCCCATTGAAAACTGCGACGTAAGTTCATGAAGCGGTTTCTCGTCCGCCTGTGACAACAGATGAATCAGTTGGCGTCTAGTGGGATCTGCGATGGCGTCAAACACATCCCTTGATGAATGATTCTCTATCACGACAACCCTCCTAAAAGAATTGATTTTCGCTGTTAGTAATCTAAAGATGTTTGAGGGGACCGCCGTTTATATTTCACCACCTTTGCAGCATGGTTTCAAGTAAAGGTTTCAAAGATGAACTAATATCCAAAGAAGGCGTCCTTTTTAATATTCCGCTTGGATATATTTTGATTTAGTAAATAGCTAGAAATAGACTCCACCATGGACTTCGGTCCTGCTATAAAGTATTTACCATTGTTGTTATGTAAGGCTTTAAACCTTTCAATTTCCTCATGCAAGTCATCCCTTGAATCAAGATAAGCTACATTTAGTGAAGTGCGGGTAGCCAATTTATCAAGCTCATCTTTGTAAATATAAGCTTTATTGCCATCCAAATAGAGCAGTTTTTGCTGCTTCGCGTCTTTACTCCCCTCGGCCTCTAACTGCTTAAGGATTGACCGGTACGGTGTGATGCCAATTCCGCCTGCGATCAGCAGCGAGGGGCTGTTATCTTGGAGATAGAAGGACCCTACAGGACCGCTCATTTTGATTTTCATGCCGGGCTTTAATTCTAGCAGTGCTTTCTTGAAATCGCTTGGGTTTTCACCAATACGAGTTGTGATTTTAACCATATTCTCTGCGGGAGCGGCAGCTAGGCTGAATGGTTTCGTAGGATTTTTGATGGTCTTATGCGTGATGCTAAACAAACCATATTGCCCTGCTTTCCAGGTTAAATCCTTATCTTTCTCAAATAGAAATGAATATACGTCTTCTGATTCTTTGCGGCTTTCCATCAATGGCAGCTCTCTCTTTTTGAATACGGCGAACATGTCTTGAAAAAAGCTCAATATCCCCAACTCCCTTACTTATTTTGGAACAGTTTACTTTGCTAATGCGGGCATCTGTAAAGAGCATGGTCTTTACCTATAAAAACGGTCAAGGCATTGGCAGCATGGCTGCTAATTGGACACCATTTGGTGATACTTCGATTTTAGGTCACCGTTTGGTGTCGTGTCAATATCATTTTTTAAAGGTGGCTTGTGGAACGGCCAGTATCGCCTAGACTCGCTTCGGCATAAAGGCGTAACAGCCGTGCAGTACGGCAGCGAAGACGGCGGCGACTAAGTGCTGTTTGCGTTCCTGCACAGCCAGAAGCTGGGCGAGCCGCTGCCGAGACTGCGGCTGACCGGGCTGCAAGCCGATCAGTCGTATGCCATTGAGGGGGTGGCCGGTACATGGAGCGGCAGGGCACTCATGAACATCGGGATCGAGCTGCCGCTGCGCGGGGATTTTGACAGCTTGGTGTACCGGATACAGATTCAACAATAGATCATATGTACCTGAACGAAGAACGCCGTGTTGTCTGATAGACCATGCGGCGTTTTTTTGCCGTTGACTTCCACGTTAACGTCAATGTTATGAATATATAGGATCGCATCATGACATAAGGGAGGGACGATATGTGGATTACCATCCTGGGATTGGCCTTGCTGGATAGCCTTAGCTTTGCATCGATCGTCGTGACGATTTTTTTGTTGTTATCTAACGCTTACCGTCCTCTTCGCATCATGGTGTATCTGTTGAGCGTAGCCGGTTTTTATATTTTGCTGGGCATCGCACTCATGAACGGAGCGGGGGCGATGTTTGAATTTTGGCTATCCGGGTGGAAGGAGCATGCTGCCATATCGTACATTCAGCTATTCCTCGGGGTCATCCTCGTGCTGATTGGCGTGCGGCTGGACAAAAAACCGAAAGGAAGGAGCTATAAGCTGGAACGAATCAGACCGCAGGATACGTATCTTTCCATGATGAAATTAGGAATCACGGTATCCATGATCGAGGCCGCGACGATGCTTCCCTTTCTGTCAGCCATCGGACTGATGACTACGCGCGGGCTCGAGGTTTATGAGTGGATGCCCATGCTGGCCGCATACTGTGCGGTTATGATTGCACCGCCGTGCTTGCTGCTTACGCTCCGATATCTAGTGGGAGACAAGGCGAACGGATTCCTGTCTAAAATTAATCGAAAAATCGAACCGTATACTCAAGAAGCTCTTGCCGTAATTGCTACCATCGCCGGAATCTATCTCATCAGCGACGCTTCGGATGTTGTATTCTTTAATGGAGAATGAGATATGGAAGATAAGGGAGCCTTGGCATGATGTATTCGATTGGAGAAATGATTCATAAAGTCAAGATCAGCCGCAGAACGCTGCATTATTATGATGAGATCGGACTCTTAAAGCCGACGATTTCAAGGGAAAACGGCTACCGTTATTACGATGATCAGGCCATCATCAAACTCCAGACGATCCTGTCCTTGAAATCCATGGACTATTCGCTGGAACAAATCAAAGCATTATTCGATGAACAAATACCGGAAGCGGAGTCGGATGCGGACCCGTGGGTTCCACTATTGCAAGCCCAGATCGAGCAGGCTTCGAAGAAGATCGATGATCTGAAGCGCAAGCAGTTTATATTGAGAGGCGTAATTCAAACGATTGAAATGTCGGGTAGGCGAAATGATGAGCATGTTTTTAATATCATCGAAAGAATCGACAGTCCGCATTTTGTGGATCACGAGATTCCGGCCACGTTTCCAGCCGATGTATTTACCGAAGAGGAGATCGACGCGCTGAGGGAGCTTCCCTTAATCGGGAGCGAGGACCCGCGCCTGTTAACGGCTTTGGAGCTTATCAAGAAGACTCGCAAGAGCATGCGAGCCGATGAAGACGCTCCTCTGGTGGAGGATTTGGCCGAACAATGGAAGGCATGCATATCCAGTTGGTTTAACGGCGATGAGGAACTACAGTCCAAATATTTTCGCTTCATCGACGCAGCCAGTCAGGAATCGCCGCTGATCTACGGCATGGATGAAGAAGTGGTTCGCTATATCGATCACATCATGGATCATTACACGAATCGGGGAGGTGACAAGGAACATGAATCTGGAAAAAGAATTCGGTAATCGTAAGGATTTCAAGCAGCATCTTGCCTTGTTCATCGTTGTTCACATCATCGTTAATTTCTGGCTGCGGATGGACACGCCGCTTTTACCTGGACTGCAAGAGTCCATTCTGACGGGGAAGATCTGGTTCTATCATGAGGAATCGGGGATATTCGTTACGATGATCTGGTTGATCCTTATCGTCGTCCAAGGCGTGTACGTATTCTTCCGAGGAAGCGACGTCAACAAAGAATAGGGCAAACTACTAACAGAATACCCTTACGTGTAAACCAATTCACGAATCCACAAATTAGCAATGATCGGTTGTTTTTCTATAATGTTTCTACACATTCAGGCCAATCCCAGTATGGATACATGACCACCAATGGCAGAGAAACGGTACTTGGAAGTAAAGACATGAACAGCTTAGAGGAGTTGTATCCAATTAAAGAAGAAAATTAAAAGGCCTTATGGAGACTTCAAAGCTCCATAATGTAAAGCACCCGGTATTTTCGGGTGCTTTACGGAGTGCCATCGCTATCGCGTGGCGGTTTTTACCAAACTCAAACAGACAGCTTAACGGCATGGATTACTCCAGGGTTTTGCTCAATTTGACAATCTGGTCCCAGCCCTCGTCGATGCTGATTTTACCGAACATGATCGACTGCGTGATATTGTCGTATTCCTTCGTGAAGTTGGCCCAGCCGCCCTTATTCCCTGGACCGGGGTCAAACGCGGCTCCGTCCTTGGACACCTCGTTAATCAGGCCGAGGGCGCTTTTATCGACGTCCGTAAATTTGGGCTGGAGCGCATCGGCTACGGTTTTGTTAACCGGAATCCCGCGCGAAGTACCCAAAATTTCTCCGGCTTCCTCGCTGTTGACAAACCAGTCGATGAACTTCTTCGCCTCTTCTTTGTATTGACTGTTGGGACTGACGCTCCAGTACATGGAGGCTTTCAGCCAGCCGCCTGCCTGCGTTCCCCTCGGCTGGGTCGTTAACGCCAACACGCCGGGTTTTAAGGCATCCGTTCCGCCGAATTCCGCGGCATGCGCGCCCCGAAGCAGAATCTTCTCCTGAATGAGCAGGTCCATTTGTGCGTCCTGCGCTTTATCCGATACGGTGACGTCAGGCGGTGTCACGAGATTGTCCTTGCGCAGCTCCGCCCATTTGTTCATCCAATCCTTCCAGGTAGCCTCGTCATAATGGAATTTTCCGTCCTTACTCATGGAAAAGCCTTTGCCCATGCTCAGCTGATACGACATGTAGAACGCGCCGTCCGCAGTCAGGTCACGCGTGAGGTATTGGTCCTTGGCCAGCTTCGGCTTCAGGTCGCGCGCCATGGCAAAAAACTCGTCCCATGTCTTCGGCGGCTGAACGCCGAGGCTATCCATCATCGTCTTGTTGTACACCATGCCCCAAGCGTTGTTGCCGAGCGGCATCGCGTACAGTTTGCCTTGGTAGGTGCCTGTCTCAAGCAGCGCCTTATCGATATGGTCCGTCGGTATGGAGGAGAGATCCTCCAGCCGTCCGCTGGACGCCCAATCGTTGAACCAGGCGGCATCCATTTGGAAAATATCCGGCGTGTTTTTCCCCGCGGACTGGGTCGACAGCTTGTCTTGGTACCCGTCGAATGACTGGTACTCCGGTTCGAATGTGATGCCTGGGTTCTTTTCGGAGTACAAATCAAGCGCTTTCAGAGTTGCGTCATGCCTTGCCTGAGATCCCCACCACATGATTCGGAGCGTGATGGACTTGCCGTCTGCCGGCTCCGCGGATCCGGCTTCTTCTTTCTTGATTCCGCTGCAAGCGGAGAGTACCAGGGACAGTGACAACACGGCCGCAGCGCCAGAAGCGAGACGATGCCATGATTTTCTCATCGGATGAACCTCCCTTAATTAACTGATCTGCTTCTTTAACGTACCAAGTCCAGGACCTTTCTCGTAGGCGACAAAACAACGAATCATTTCAGTATTTTACGATGATCGAATGAGGAGGCGGGATGCTCATGAGTCGGAAATTTCAGAACAGAACTGATCATTAGGCTTTGTGAAACTCGGTGGGACTGCGCCCGGTATGCTTTTTGAACAGGGTGGTAAAGTACGGAACATTCCGATATCCGACCCGCTCGGCGATTTCTGCAATCAGCAGTTTTTTCTCGATAACCATGCTCTTGGCTTTTTCCATTCGCACCCTGGTTAAATAATCGCCGAAGGTTTCACCTGTAAACTGGCGGAATATGGTACTGAGATAGTTTTTGGAGATATACACCTGGTTGGCCAGATCCTGAAGATGAATGTTCTCGGCGTAATGCTCATGAATGTATTGGATGATATATTCGACCGTTTCCTTATGCTTGAGGTTTTCATTGGGCGTGTAACGCGAACAGATTCGGCTCACTTTGTCCGCTACCCATGCCTTCCACTGCTGGGCATCTTCCAATTGCCCCAATTCTTTGGTCAAGTCCGTGAGAGAGAGCTCATCGTCGAGCCGGATGCCGGACTCGTACAGAGTAAAGGAGAGGATGGCGAACAGCTGTGTTCCGATGGCGGTTAGTTCGTCGGTCTGAAGCTGAGCCGCGCCGCTGTCCTTGCGGAAGAAGTCCTCCAGCGCCAGCAGTGCTCTAGGCTCGTCAAAGGTCCTTACTGCGTCGGCCATCTCCTGGAAAAACCGCACCGGACGTATGTTCCGTCGTGCTGAACGCCGAATGCCGCCTTCATTATATACGTAGACGCAGGGATGGGCGGAATCCGGTTCGCGCCGCTCGGCGAGTGCTTGGAAGGCTTCTTCGGTGGAATCGGAGATGGCAAGCCAGTTGTCCTTACGGAGACCGACACCGATATGCAGTTTGACCCTGAGGAATCGATGCACGGACGAAATGATTCGCCCTGCCAGCGCCAGAACTTCCAAGCGGAACGCTTCGGTCGGCCACGAAAGGGGCTTATACAACAGCAGCGCCATATGGTGACTATGCAGCTCCAGGAAATAGCTGCGCAGACCGTCCTGACCGGCCAGCTCCTCTACCGTGTTGCCCACGGCAAACCGGAACAGGTGCCAGTCCCGGACGGAGATCCCTTCCATACGTCCTTGGCGTTTAATTTCTAAAGCTAGCATCATGAATTGGGCATTCTTCCATCCCAGCCGGTCCAGCATACGGGAGGAATCCGTTAGCGGGGAAGAGGACCCTCCGATGAGCACGGATTTGACCCATTCCCTTTCCAGAAACGGCTCATACTGCATGAGTCGGTTTTGCAGCTCCCGCTCTCTGTTCTCCAACGCTCGGCGCTCCGTTAACTCGCGTGTGACGCGCTGCAGCACTTCCCGGATCGTTGCCGGTGAGGCCGGCTTGGGCAAATAATCGTCGACCTGAAGCCGCAGTGCCTTGCGAGCATATTCAAAATCCGAATACCCGCTCAAAATGATGATTTTGCCGGTATATTGCTGCTTACGGAGCTGTTCGATCATGTCGAGACCATTCATTACCGGCATATAGATATCCGTGATGACGATATCGGGCTTGCTTGACTCGATCAGCCGGAGTCCTTCTTCGCCATCCATGGCCTCCCCGACGGGCCGTACGCCGAGCTGCTCCCAAGGGATTAACCGGGACATGCCGCCGAGCGCTTGCCGGTCGTCATCCACGATAGCAATGGTCCACATGATTTTTTCCCCCTTCCTGATCCTGCTGTTGATCCAGCTTCGGCCAGTAGATCTCCGCTTCGGTGCCTGGCACATCGGCACGGTTGCGAAGCGTAACGCCAAAGGGCGGACCGAAATAAACCTGAATACGTTCCGTTACGTTGCGGATGCCGTATCCGCCCGTCGGATGGCGTTTCCGTGTTTTCCAGTCTTCGCGCAGCCCGATGCCGTCGTCCCGAATCCAAATCCGGATGCCTCGGTCCTCTTCCTGACATGTCAATTGGATCCGTCCTTGGCGTCTGCCATGAAAACCATGCATAACGGCGTTTTCCACAAAGGGCTGCAGGGTGAGTTTCGGAATCATCAGATGCTGTAAATCCTTCGGGCAATCGATGTGCCATTCCAATCCTTCGCCCCACTTGAACTGTTGGATTTTCAGATAGCAATCCACGTGCAAAAGCTCTTCCTGGATCGAAATCATGGATTCGCCGCCCGACAGGCCAATACGGAACATTTGCCCCATCAGCTCGAGCACGCGGCTGATTTTCTCTTGACCGGCTTCAAGCGCCATCCAGTTCAGCTGATCCAGGGTGTTGTAGAGAAAATGGGGGTTAATCATCGCTTGCAGCGCCTTAATCTCCGCTTCGCGCTGTGCCTTATACTGCTGCTCCAGCGACTGATACAGCGTTTCGATCCGCTCGGTGAGCTTGCGGTAGCCGCTGAACAAGCTGCCGAATTCGTTGCGGTATTCGTTGGGCAACGGCTGCCTGCGCTTCCCGGGATTGAACGCCTGCATCAGCTGAATCAGTTTCCGGATCGGCCGCGTGAAATTCCGGGAAAGGAACAATGTGAAGAACAGGGACAGCAAAATGGCGACGGCTCCCACAATAGCCATCGTCCACGCAAGGCGGACACCTCCGGTAGTAATTTCCTTCCAGGGCGTAAGCTCCACCAGCATCCAGCTGCCAGGGGATGTCCGGGACCATACGGTAAGCATGTTCTTCTCAGGCAGCGAGCCGGCGGCGGTCAGAAGATGACGCGCATGCCCAGTGTCTCCGCTGACCCGCTCCAGGATGGCGCTGATTTCCTCGGGAGGCGGAGCAATCCGGGTGTGCATGATCATCCGGCCGCCGGAGTCGAGCAGGAGCCGGCTGGCCAAGGAATTATCTTCCGTCAGAATGTCCTGCAAAAATTTGACCCGGACATTGATAATCAGAATTCCGTGGTTCACACCGTCAAGTGAAGTGATTTTACGGACAAAGCTGATCACCTGCTGTTTCCCCTGCGGCGAACCGACCTCACGCTGGCCGATCCAGAGAAAGTCGGATTTGTCGATGGCCGGATACCAGATCTCCCGGCTGGCTGTGGCCAGCGGGAGGTACTGAATGTTGGCGTTGGGATCGACCTGAAGCGGATCGTTCATATAAATCTGAAAAGAAAACATCGAGCGCGAGCTGTTCAGCATTGGCGCCAAATAATCCCGATTCAGCTCGTCCCTGGCCTTCTTGCGTGCATAATAATCTCCTTTCATTGTTAAATAGTTCACCAGAGGCGAGTTGATGGACACGGCTAGCGAGGTTTGCTCCACAGCGCTCATCTGGTCGGTAAGCTGTTTGTTGAGCTGCTGCAGCACCGCCTGCTGGTACATGGAGGCACTGTTCGCCTGCTCATCAGCCGAGAAGCGATAACTAACAATCATCATGATCGTGATGAGGACCGCGATAAAACCGGCAAAACTGAAGAAAAAAACGTAATCGATGCGAAACGTGCGAAACGGATTCATGCGTTTTCTCCTCCCCTTGGAAGCCATAAGGTCGCTGAACGCGCTGCTGCCTCATTGCCAACGTTGGCGGAAGCCGGATGATCGAGATGTCCGGCTTGGCCGCCGCCTGAAGAAGAGCTGGAAGAACACGCTACAGTATCCGTTTACCGCTCTGAAATCTATCCTTTCAGCCCGGATGTGGCAATCCCTTCCACGAAATGCTTTTGCGCCAGAAAGAAAATGACCACCGGCGGCAGCACGGAGAGCAGGGATACGGCAAGCAGCTGCCCCCATGGAACGGCTGACTGGGAGTCGATAAACATTCTGAGCGCGAGCGGGACCGTGTACTTATCCACGGTATTTAGATAAATCAGCGGCCCAAAGTATTCGTCCCAGCCCCAAATGAACGAGAATATCGTTACCGTGATGAGCGCAGGCAGGGTCAGCGGCATTACGATGCGCAGATAAATGCCGAACCAGGAGCAGCCGTCGATTTTCGCGGACTCATCGAGCTCTCGCGGAATGCTGCGGATGAACTGGACAATCAGGAAAATAAAGAAGGCTCCGCCCATGGCTGAAGGGACGATCAGCGGCAGATAGGTATTGATCCAGTCGAAGGAATGGAACATCGTATACTGCGGGATGAGCGTGACCTGTCCCGGAAGCATCAGGGTCATCAGCAGGATGGAGAACCATAACCCCTTCAGCGGGAAGTTCAGCCTAGCGAAGCCAAAAGCCACCAGGCTGGCTGAAATGACATGAATGATCGTGGTCGCCACATTGAGCTTAAGGCTGTTCATAAAGAAGCGTGTAAATGTATACTTGGGCAGTGCCATCCAGCCTTCCGTATAATTTTGCCACAACCATACTTTGGGGAACAGAGTGGGTAGACTGATTTCCGGTGTTGATTTGAAGGAGGCGCCGATCCACCACAGGACGGGATAAAACATCACAAAACAGAATGCAATCATCAGCACATGGACCAGCCAGTTTTGTTTATTATGAGCACCTGTCATTTGCGACCCTCCGTTTCGGTTTCGTAGAAGACCCAGTATTTAGACGCGATAAAATTAAGCGCCGTGGCGATGCCAATGATAACGAGCAAGATCCAGGCCAAGGCTGATGCGTAGCCCATCTGCAGGGATCCGAAGGCTTTATTGTACAGAAACAGGGCGAACATCTCGGTTGAATTGACCGGTCCTCCATTCGTGACCACAAATGCCGATGTGAACATCTGGAATGCGTTGATGATGCCCATGATCAGATTAAAGAGGATAACCGGTGATAACATAGGCAGGGTAATCCGGATAAACTTGCGAAGCGGCGAGGCCCCGTCCACGGATGCGGCTTCATATAACTCGCTTGGGATTTGCTTAAGGCCGGCAAGGAAAATAATCATCGACGAGCCGAACTGCCATGCCGTTAGAAGTACCAGGGTGCCGAGGGCGGTGGAGGGGGTGCCAATCCAGTTTTTGGGGGCGATTCCGACCCATATCGCGAGCTGATTAATGAAGCCGTTCAGACCGAAAATATTGCGCCACAGTACGGCGACCGCCAAGCTTCCGCCGATCAGGGAAGGCAGGTAAATGATCGTTCGGTAGAAGGATATGCCCCGAATGTTCCGGTTGAGCAGCAGGGCTATAGCCAGCGCTACCAACAGTTTCAGCGGCACAGAAGCGATCACGTACAGAAATGTCACTTTCAATGAATTGAAGAAGAGCCGGTCGTGAGCAATATCCTGAAAGTTTTTGATACCGATCCAGCGGGCCGGCTCCAACAGCGAATATTCGGTGAAGGATAGATAGAAGGACTGAATAATGGGCCACAGCTGTAAAATGAGAAAGCCCAGCAGCCAGGGGGCGATGAACAGGTAACCGGCTAGCGGAGCGTTCCAGCGCCCTTTGAATGTTTTGTTGGCAACCGCTTCCATGCCTTTGTACAGTCCGGCCTTGTCCGGCGTCTGCACCGTTTGTGCATTCATGATTAATCACCTCTCGCCTATTGATAGCTCCCATTGTATCTTGATGAAAATTAGGCCTGTAGGCGATAGATGTACAAATTCTTTCATTATTGAATGATTTAGGATGAGATCGGGAGATAGTGCAGAGATAAGATCTTTCTTGGATTCGACGCCAAAAAAAGAACATGCCGCGACGTTATAGATACGCGCTGCTGTTTGAGTAGGAATTAGGAGGGCAGAGGCGTGGTGTTGTGCTGGATAATCGCCGGCAAACTTCCGATATGATCCAAATTCTGGCGTGATATAATGATTCTAGCTTTGGCAATAGTCCATTTTGCTTTTTAATAATTGAGGTTCCCTCTTTTCGCTATTGAGGAATATGTAATTGCTGATATAATCCTTGAAAAGAGAAAAGCAGAAACGAAGCAGAAAAAGGAGAGGGAGCAGCAATGAACTCGATAATTGAATTGAACGACGTAACCTGGAGACGGGAGCAGAAGACTGTGCTGTCCGGGGTCAATTGGACCGTCAAACCGGGGGAGCATTGGGCCGTTCTGGGTTTGAACGGGTCAGGCAAGACAACGATCCTGAATATGATTAACGGTTACATCTGGCCGACAAGCGGCAGCGTTTCCGTACTCGGCCACCGTTTCGGTACGGTAGATTTAAGAGAACTCCGGAAATCAATCGGCTGGGTGAGCTCCTCGCTCCAGGAGCGGATCCGCCCGAACGAATCGACGATTGACGTTGTCATCAGCGGCAAGCACGCCTCCATTGGTTTATATCAGAAGATTGATGAGGACGACCGGGCGCAAGCGGAACAGCTGATGAAGGATTTTAATTGTTATCATCTGCTTGGACGTACATATGAAACCTGTTCGCAAGGGGAGAAGCAAAAGCTGCTGATTGCCAGAGCTCTGATGGCATCCCCGAGACTGCTGATTCTTGATGAAGCCTGCAACGGGCTGGATTTTCTGTCTCGGGAAGCGCTATTGTCCAGCATTACGGCGCTTGCCTCGAAGCCGGATGCTCCGACGCTTCTGTTCGTGACGCATCATATTGAAGAAATATTGCCGATTTTTTCGCATTCCCTTTTAATCCGGCGGGGAAGCGTGTTTAACCAGGGAAGCTCCAAGGATATGCTGACCAGCGGCAATCTGACCGCCTTCTTCGAAACGCCGGTCGAAGTGAGCTGGCAGAACGAGCGGGCCTGGATGTCGATTCCCGATTTATCATAGGCAAACTTTCGTGAAAATCAGGGTGTCACTTACAAGCTCAGAAGTACGCTTGCTCATTCGTTTGATGGAGGCTGCTTAACGGCACCTGCGGTTCTATTTGATGTCTAGGGAGTGTTGCGGAATTGACAAATCCAACGATTGCTAGCTTAAGGCTGTCGTCCCAGGGGATCGGGAACAAGAAGTTTAATACACCGGAACAAGTCGTAAAAGGATTAGGCGCGGTTCAAGCCCAGGATTTCGGCCAGGCGGTCTGGGGAGTTGGTTTGCGAACGGCTTCCGCCGGGCTGCCGGATGTAGAGCTGGCAATTGCTGAGCGGAAAATCGTGCTTACCTGGCCGATGCGGGGAACGATTTTTATGGTGCCGGCCGAGGATGTTCTATGGATGCAGAAGCTGACCGCCCCTCGATTACAAGCTCATGACAAGCGGAAACAGGCGGAGCTCGGACTCGATGGAGAAATACTGAAGCGCTGCAGAAGCTTAATCGAAAGAGCGCTGCATGATGGAACTCCCGTACCACGCCCGGATTTGATGACGGTTCTGGAGGAAGACGGCATCTCGACGAAGAATGGCTTGGGGAACTATGTCCTTGGATATTTGAGCCGGAACGGCATGCTCTGCTTTGGACCGCGGGAAGGCAATCAACAAACCTTTGTTTTGCTCGAAGCATGGGTCGGTCAATTAAAGGAGCTGACAACCGAGGAAGCTTTGGCCGAGCTTGCCCTGCGTTACTTTACCGGGCACGGTCCTGCTACGGTTCAGGATTTTGCATGGTGGACCGGGCTTTCGCTGTCTGAAGCAAAGCGCGGCGTGGAGTCTGTTTCGAATGTTCTGCAGAAGATCAAGCTCGACAACGCAGTTTATTGGATGTCGGCTTCCTTACCGGAGCATCAGCAGGAGCAGCCAGCTGTCCACCTTTTACCGGGATTCGATGAGTATTACTTGGGCTATAAGGCGCGGGATGCCGTAATTGAACCGGAACACGATCCGAAGATCGCGCCATATCGCAACGGAGTGTTTCAGCCAATGATCGTTGTGGACGGCCGAATTGCCGGCGTATGGAGGAGGGAGATCAAGCGTAACGGAGTCGAGGTCACTTTTGCGCCTTTTACTCCCCTTGAAGAACGGAAGGAGGATATTCTCGCGGCCGCCCAGGGATATGCCAAATTTCTGGGTCTACCGCTGATTGTAAGCGACATATAGCAAGAAAAGGCTCATCATTTTCGAATAAAGGAGCGGAAGGTACATGGAAGCACTCGATCGATTGAAATCATTGATCACAGAAGTAACAGAGCTCGTTGAGGCCATGACGGAGGAGGCGTTTACTCGGAAACCGTCTATCGAGAAGTGGTCGAAGCAGGAAATTCTTGGCCATCTATGCGACTCCGCGCTGAATAATCATCAGCGGTTCGTACGGTTTCTGTTGTCCGATAAACCAATCCACATTCAGGGATATACGCAGGACGACTGGGTTCGTCTTCAGGGGTATCAAGACCAATATCAGCCGGGTGAGGTTCTTACATTGTGGCGGGAGCTGAACCGGATGATCGTTCGTGTCATGCAGCAGGCGGGGGAAGCTGATTACCGCAAAAAAGGCATCCTTGACGATGGCACGGAGGTTACGCTGGAGTGGCTGTTCGATGATTATATCGAGCACATGATTCACCATAAGAAGCAGCTCGAAGCATAAGGGGATCACTGGATGTATACCGTGATCAACCTCGGCCTGCGGTTTGTGCTGGAAATAATTTACTAGTGAACCGGTACATCATTATCCGGTGGAAAATGCAGCCTTGAACACAGAATACTCGAGAAGTGAGGGATTGTGTTGGCAACCATTGGTTTCGTCCGTCATGGGTTAACTGACTGGAATGCACTGGGCCGCGCCCAAGGACTTAGCGATATTCCGCTTAACGGTGAAGGAAGACAACAAGCCAAATTATTAGCTGAAAGATTGAAGAACGGGCCGTGGGAGGCGATCGTTACGAGTACGTTAATTCGGGCGAAGGAGACGGCCGAAATCATTGCGCATGAGCTAGGTGTGCGGGATGTTATCCAGGAGCACTGCATCCGCGAGATCGATTGCGGTCTGATCGAGGGAACGACAGAAGAACAGCGGATTCAAACCTGGGGGCAGCAGTGGCGGGATCTTGATTTGAGGATGGAGCCCTATGAGGCTGTCGCGGCAAGAGGAAGCCGATTCGTGAATGACATATCGAACAAGCTTAATCACCAATACATCCTCGCAGTAAGCCATGGCGCGGTCATTGGCTTAACCTTGCAATATCTGATGCCCCATCGTTTTAGAGCCACCTACATCGATAACGCTTCTCTAACCGTCATCACCCAAGTCGGCGACCATTGGGAATGTTCGCTGTATAACGACATAAGACATTTGCAGAAGGATAGTATTGCATATACCTATGAACCGACCAACCGAAACGAGGTGTCTCCATGAGTTACCATATAAGAGTACGGCCCACGGCATTAGTGATTCAAGATGAGCGGATCCTGCTGGTCGAGTATTCGGATGCGAACGGGATTCATTACAATCTGCCCGGTGGCGGGGCAGAGCCCGGCGAAACCATTACCGACGGCGTGCTGCGGGAGTTATATGAAGAGACTACGATAACAGCTGTTGCCGGCCCAATCGCCTTTGTGTACGAATACGCCCCGCATCATCATTCCGGTAATAATACGTCGAATATCCATACGTTATATATTGTCTTGGAATGCTGCCCTCAGGCTGGTTCTGTGGCCAGGCTGCCTGATATTCCCGATCCTGACCAATCCTCCGTACGGTGGATCCCCCTTTCACAATTGGATGACATCGTGCTGTACCCCAACATCAAACAACATATTAAGAAATACGCAACGGAACGTAAAAATATTGAATTGATCGAGGATCATCAGTTGGAGCCTTATTTTAATCCATGAAATCCCGATATCGAATTGAGTGGTCTTGGCCTTTATTAATCGCATACTCCTTACTGCTTGCCTACTGGATGCTTTGGGGTTATGGAAGGACACGGCTGCTGGAGTACAGCTACAATATCATTCCACTTGCTACCATCCGTCACTACATTCCGATTCATTCCATGGAAGCTCTCATCAATATTGCCGGAAACATCGGTGTGTTTCTCCCGTTCGGTGTGCTCATTCCGCTGGCAATTCAAGCCGGCTTTGCCAAGACCATCGCTTATTTTCTGCCTGGAATTTTACTGCTCGAGCTTATACAACTCATTACTCGCCGGGGGAGTCTGGATGTTGACGATGTGATCTTGAATACGATCGGCGTTATGATCGGCTACGGTCTTCTTCGAACCATCGGGTACATATGGAGACGTGCAGACAGATGACAAATAAGTGGATTAAGCTGCCACGCAGGGGCAAGACCTCCACCCGCGGTCCATCAGGATACCATGACAGAACGGCTTTCACGATAACGTGTTAGCTGTTCTTTTTTATGCACAAATCTGGCCTGTACGCTTAATCCGTGTGGGAAATCATGGAAAACCTGTTGTTGGATGAACGGAAGAAGTTTACAATGAAGGGAGTGGAAAATATTGTGATATAGGATACATGGTGATACCTGCTGTTACAGGAGTACGAGGTTCAATGCCCAGATGAAGCGGGTTGAAGAGTGGATCACATCACATAGCAATCCTTAAAAAGTCGTATGAGGAGGGATGTTGTGCATAATCGGACGCTAGGCGCAGTATTCATCGGTATATCCGTGGTGCTCTTCGGAATCCGTTATTTGACCGCTGCCATCATAACGATAAATTCACAAGTGTATATCCTTTTCGATGAAGCTCTACAAGACGTAGGAAAGGCTCCTGTGATACTGAGCATAATCAGCTTGGCGATCGGGCTATACCACGTCTATGGTTCGTATTTGTTCAATGGTATAAGAAGGATTTAAATCGGATCGAGAGCAACTGGAAGGAACTTGATGAATCTGGCAGTGAAGGGCGGAATCCTTAACAGCGGATACCTGATCGATGAGGGGGATGCGTTATGAATGAAGAAGCGGGCTTTTGGATACGTTTTGGGGCCTGGTTGTTGGATGCCCTGATCGTCTCTTTACCAATAAGCATTCTATTTGGAATACTGACAGGCGATTTCGAAAATGAACCGATCAGCAATTTTTTGTTAGCCTTGTACGGCATCCTGGTACCCGTTTACTGGAAAGGGTACACGGTCGGGAAGCGGATATGCGGCATTCGAATTCGCAAATACGATACGCTGAATCCGCCGGGCATTGGAACGATGCTGCTTCGCAATGTCGTTGCCGGACTCGTGTATATATTGACATTTGGGATTGGTTTCATCGCCAGCATCTTGATGGTGGCACTGCGGGAGGACAAACGCGCCATTCATGATTTCATTGCAGGCACGGAAGTTGTAAGGGGTTAGCCATGCGGAAACCTGCCTACATCAGTCTCATGATCGCATTGGTCACACTCATTATCACTGGCTGCATTATGGAAAATTCAGACCGGTCTAAACCGCCGGTTAGCGAAGCGGAAACGGTCGAGGCCGTTCATGACCGCAAGCTCATTCCGATCGCGTATGCGCAGCTTGCTTATACGAAAACCTCACCGGATTACGTATGGGAGTTTCGGACGGACAATCAAGTGGATCAGGATATTCAAGAACAATACGAAGCGCAGCACAACCGCGTTCCGGGAGCCAGCGTGCTCAAGGAAACCGAAGAAGAGATTTATTTGATGATCCATGCAGGAAAGCATCCCTCTTCCGAAGGCTTCGAGATTGTGTCGATGAGCATTGCGGAAGCGGACGGAGCTCAACCTGCCAGCCTTTTCATCGAGCTATCGCCATCTCATGACGAGGTAACCGAGGGTTACCCGGGTGAAGCGAACGTTACTGCGCTTATTCGCATGAACAAAAAGGAGTGGCCGGAAGATTTCGTGCTTCGTAGCATTCGGATGACAGGAGTGTGATACCATGAATAGCAACTGGAAAGGCATTGTATTCGACATGGACAACACGCTGCTGCGGTCGAGCATTGACTTTAACGCCATGAAATGGGCGATTTACACTTTTCTTGTAGACCATCGGGTGCTCCCGCAAGGTCTGTCTATGGACACCCATACGACCTCTACGGTCATCGCGGAGGCGATGCAGACCGGTCATATGACGGATGAACTGTCCCGGCGCATGTGGGATATCGCCAAACAGCATGAGATCAAGGGGATGGCCGGCGCCGAGCTTGAAGATGGCGCGCTGGAGTTGATCCGTCATTTGCATGGAAGTTTACATTTGTCCATAGTTACGAATAATGCGCGGGATGCAGCCCTGACGGCTTTGGAGGAGAACGGAATCGCATCGTATTTTGACCTGATCGTGGGAAGAGAACAGATGGGTTCCTTAAAGCCTGCACCGGATGGCTACTTGCGGGTGCTGGAGTTTTTTGCGCATACCACTCCAAGCCAATGGCTCTCTGTTGGCGATGCATGGGTGGACGGCAAAGCGTCCGAGTGTGCCGGCATACCGTTCATTGCCTACCGGGGAGATATCTCCAAAATGAATCGCATGGGCGTTCAGCCATTGGCGGACATTCAGGATATTCGGGACGTCATGGCGTTTGTGCAGTAGCATATGGGTTATGATTCGGGAAGCTTTTTTTCATTGGATCTCATAAAAAAGCTGCAAACTCCTGCGTGTCTCCATCTACACCACATGGTTGGGACTCAGGCTTAGACATCATCATATTACTACAAGGAGGCTTATCCGATTGAACCATCAAGCATTTATTACAGACCTGGACGGGACGCTTCTAAGGTCGGATCAGACGCTCTCCCCTTATACGTTGGAAACCATCGAGGCAGCGCTGCAGCATGATGTTGTCGTTACATTCGCAACGGCGCGCGGATATGTCAGCGCTATGCAAGTTGTTGCGGACATTCCTTGGAAGCACCCTCTGATCCTGTATAACGGGGCTTTGATCTATAACGGCCATAATGGGACGGTCATTGACGGGTATTGGCTGGATCACAAAATTTCGAGCGATATCATCCGGATCGGAAAGAAACACGGGCTGACGCCTTTTTACTTTTCATTGGATGCCGATCACCGGGAACGCGTGCTCCATGAAACGCTTTGCCGGGAGGGAGAGACTGCATTTTATCAAAGCCGCGTGAATGATCCGAGATTTATGGAGGTAGCAGCCTTACATTGTCCAGAGGGGCACCGAACATTGGCCCTGACGTATATTGGCCTGTTCGATGAGCTGGAGCCGATTCGCCGGGAGGTCAACGATTGTTTCGGAGATGTGGTGCATGCGCATATGATGCCGGACTATTACATAAGAAATCATTACTTTTTGGAATTCAGCCACGTGAATGGGAACAAACGGGACGGGCTTCGCCTATGGGCTGATCATATGGGGATTCCGCTCCAGAACACAGTTGTCTTCGGTGATCATCTCAATGACCTGGGGCTGTTTGAAGCGGGCGGCACCCGAATTGCCGTGCGGAACGCGCACGAGCGAATCCAGGAATTGGCGGATCTGGTGGTGGATTCGAACGATGCCGACGGGGTGGCGCGCTACATCCGGAAGCAGCTGGAGCTAGCAGGTACGGAGGATGCATTACGGATGGATGCCGGTTTATAGCCTTGAATAAGGAAGGAGCGAAACCTATGAAGAAAATTGAGGATGCTTTCGAGCCTTTCCCGGAACTTGAGACGGATCGGACCCGTCTAAGACGCATCCGCTGGGACGATCTTGAGGACATGTACGATTATTGCTCCGTGCCGGAGGTCTCGAAGTACACGGTGTGGGACGTCCATCAATCCCGTGATGATACGAGGCGGTTTATCGAATTTATCATGCAGCGCTACGATCAGCAAAAGGTCGGCCCCTGGGGCATCGAGGACAAGCAATCAGGCGCTTTGATTGGAACCTGCAGCTTCATCCAATGGGATAACCGGAGTCAGAAGGCCGAGCTAGGTTATGTTCTCTCGAACCGTTATTGGAATCGTGGCTACATGACCGAGGCGATTGGCCGCGTTATCGAATTCGGTTTTAACCGATTGCAGCTGGTACGGATTGAGGCCAAATGCCATCCGGACAATGCGGGCTCCTTCCGGGTGATGGAGAAGACCGGCATGAAGCAAGAGGGCAGGCTGCGCTCGTATTTGAAGGTAAAGGACCGGTTCGAAGATATTTTGATCTATTCCATCCTTAATCCGTCCCTTGTGCAAAATTAACCTTCACCAGCTCGGCAAATGCCGAGAACGCCTTGCTGCCAAAGCGGTCATTGCGACGAACCAGGCTGGTCGTTGCATGGCGGAACGCCTCCGGCACCGGAAAACTGTTCAGGTCCGCATATTCCTCCGAGAGCACGGAACTTGGAAGAAGGGTGGATGCCAGTCCGGATCTTACGATGCTTAACAGCGTATCCAGCGACGAAACCTCAATCATGTTCGTTAAAGGGATGCTTTCGCTCCGCAGCCATGATTCCAGCGCCTGGCGAAAGGGGCAGCCAACGGGAGACACCACCCACTTAGTCCGTGACAGATCGGGTAGGGAGGGAGCGTTCCATGTTGTCAGCAGACGAACCTCATCCTGCTCGCTGTACTCGGTGACCAGCTTCGCCGAAGGAAATTCTCCGGTTACAAACGCTCCGTCCAGCTGATAATTCAGAAGCTTGGAGATGAGGTCCGGCGAGCTTCCGGTAATGAAGCTGAGGCTGACATTCGGATATTTCGCCTGGTAATCGGAAAGAGCCCGAATAAAACTGCCGCAGTGAAGGGTATCGACAATCCCGATCGATAGGCTTCCGCTTGGATACGGAGCGTCCTCCATTGCGTGCACCGCTTCCTCTGAAAGACGAATAATCGAATACGCATATTCCCGGAATAGCGCCCCCTTCTCCGTAAGCGTCACCCCATGCGGCTGCCGGTTAAACAGCAAAACGCCCAGCTCTGCTTCCAGCTTTTTGATCCGTGCCGTTACGTTGGATTGAACGTACCCTAGTCCTTCAGCTGCACGCGATATGTTTCCTTCCTCTGCTATCTTCACAAAAATTTTCAGATCCGTTAATTCCACGGTCCTCACCTCCGCAAGTGGTATCAATAAAATTGATGCTGCCATAATTATCTATCATTATACTTAATTCCAGATTTTGATTACAATCACTACATCACATAACACTGGCATCGATGATGTTCAAAATCATGTGATGGAGGGGAGTGTAAAGATGAGAAAAGCATGGTGGCTTTTATTGCTTGCTGGCGCTCTGGAGGTCGTGTGGGTATCGGGGCTTAAGCATTCCGAGCTGTGGTGGCACTGGCTGATAACCGTCGCCTCCATAATATTCAGTTTCAAGGTGTTTCTTGAATCGGCGGCCAAGCTGCCGATCGGGACCGTATATGTCATTTTTACAGGCCTCGGAACGGCAGGGACCGTCATCGCTGAGATCCTCGTATTCGGAGAACAGGCCAACCCGCTGAAACTCCTGTTCATTGCAGGTCTGGCGGCAGGCGTGCTTGGGCTTAAGCTGGTCACGAAGGATTCCGAGGCGGGCGGAAAGGAGGCTGATGCGTAATGGAATGGATCGCCCTGGTCGGAGCCGGCCTGTGTGAAGTGCTTGGCGTTATCGCACTGAGACGGGTAACCCTTAACCGCACGCTCGGTTCGTATCTCTTTCTGGCAATCGCCTTGGGCTCCAGCTTCCTGCTGCTGACTTTGTCCATGACAAAGATATCCATGGGCACCGCCTATGCCATATGGACAGGGATGGGGACGGCCGGAAGTACGCTGCTCGGAATGTTTGCCTTCGGGGAACCGAAGGAAGGACGCCGGCTTTTGTTCATCGGACTGATTCTGGTTTCTGCAATCGGTCTGAAGACACTTTCGTAAGCCATATTAAAGCCAGGTCACCTTCCGCATAATTTCGAAGAACGTCAGCAGGATAATGCCCTACCTGTATCGAAATTACAATCGTTTGGGTTCTATAACTTTATCGTTTAGATGCCGAATGGATGAATCGTTGTATTTTTTATATGGAAAGGGCAGGTGTATGTCATGAAATTTAGCGAGTATCACTACGAGCGGCCTGACGTCAAAGCTTTCGAACAGAAATTTAAGGAGCTGCTGGATGCCTTCACATCCGCCGGATCATATGAAGAGCAGGATCAGGCAATGAAAGGAATCAACAAGCTTCGCAGCGAGTTCGATACGCTCCAGCAGATCGCAAGCGTTCGGCATTCGATCGATACCAACGACGAATTCTATAAAGCGGAGCAGGACTTCTTCGATGAGAACGGTCCGGTCGTTCAGGAATATATTACGGATTATTATCGGGCGCTGGTCGGCTCCAAGTTCCGCAGCGAGCTGGAGAAGAAATGGGGCCGTCAGCTGTTCCAGCTGGCTGAGCTCTCCCTGAAGACGTTCAGCCCTGAGGTGATTGAGGACCTGCAGCAGGAGAACAAGCTGACGACGGAATATGCGAAGCTGATCGCCTCCGCCAAAATCCAGTTCGAGGGCGAGGAACGCACGCTGTCCCAGCTGATTCCGTTCCAGCAATCGACGGATCGCGATATGCGCAAACGCGCCATGGAAGCATCGAGCGGCTTTATGGCTGAGAACGAGGAGACCTTCGATCGCATTTATGATGATCTGGTCAAGGTCAGAACGAAAATCGCGAAGAAGCTGGGTTTCAAGAATTATGTTGAGCTCGGCTATGCACGGATGGCCCGCACCGATTACAATGCCGAGATGGTAGCGAACTTCCGGAGCCAGGTACTGGAGCATATCGTTCCTGTAGCATCGAAGCTCAAGGAACGGCAGAAGAACCGGATTGGCGTAGACCAGCTGCTGTATTATGATGAGAACTTTGCGTTCAAATCGGGAAATGCAACGCCGAAGGGGGATCCCGAGTGGATCGTTGAGAACGGAGCGAAGATGTATGCCGAGCTGTCCCCTGAGACGAAGGAATTCTTCACCTTTATGCAGGAGAACGGCCTGATGGACCTCGTTGCGAAGAAGGGCAAGCAAAGCGGCGGATATTGTACCTATATCAGCGAATATGGGGCGCCGTTCATCTTCTCCAACTTCAACGGTACGTCCGGGGATATCGACGTGCTTACGCATGAAGCGGGGCATGCCTTCCAAGTTTACGAGAGCCGCAGCTTCGCCGTGCCGGAGTACAGCTTCCCGACCTATGAGGCTTGCGAGATTCATTCGATGAGCATGGAGTTCTTCACCTGGCCGTGGATGGATCTGTTCTTCAAGGAGGAAGTCGACAAATACCGCTTCGAACATTTGGCAAGCGCGTTGATCTTTATCCCGTACGGCGTGACGGTGGATGAATTCCAGCATTTCGTCTACGAGAACCCGGATGCGACGCCGGCTGAGCGGAAGCAGGCATGGCGCGAAATCGAGCGCAAATATTTGCCTCACCGCAATTACGCGGATAACGCCTATTTGGAGCAAGGGGGCTTCTGGCATAAGCAGGGGCATATTTTCAACACCCCGTTCTATTATATCGATTACACGCTGGCCCAAATCTGCGCATTCCAGTTCTGGAAGAAGATGCATGAGAACCGTGAGGAAGCATGGAAGGATTACCTCCATCTGTGCCGTCAAGGCGGCAGCAAGTCCTTCACGGAGCTGGTGAAGGTTGCGGGATTGATCTCGCCGTTCGAGGACGGCTGTGTCACGTCGGTCATCGGCAGCATTGAGGCTTGGCTTGATAGCGTGGACGATACCAAGCTCTAATAGAAATTTTGTACACATGCAGGAGAACAGCGGTCGGCTTCCTATGCCTCGTTGCTTTTCCTGCATGTTCTTTGAATAGAGAACAATTACATCGGCATCGCTGATGCTGCTTATGAAGGGGGATTTATCGCATGATTACGTATAAACCGCTGAGCGAGCTTCCGGTGAAGGAAGCCTCCGAGATATGGAATCGCTCGTTCGAAGGTTATATGGTCCAGGCATCCATGCCGCTTGACCGTTTTATTGCCCGAGCAAGCCATTTAGGACTGTGTATGGAAAGGTCGCTTGCCTGCTTTGTGGACGGGCACCCGGCCGGCATCGTCATGAACAGCTTCCGGGAGGTAGATGGGAAGAAGCTGGCGTGGAACGGAGGAACGGCCGTTGCACCGGAATACCGCGGCAAAGGCATTGGCTTGTCCATGATGGAGCGAAATTCGGAGCTTTATGAGGAGCTTGGAATTCAACGCGCCTATCTGGAAGCAATAAGCACGAACGCCGCAGCCATTAAGCTGTATGAACGGGTAGGCTATACCGTCATCGACAGACTTTTGATCATGTCCGCGGAAGGCACGTTAGCAGATAACGCTCAGGAATCCTCGGATGCCTATACGGTTACCCGCGGGCAAGCGGGAGAATTGAGAGCGGTTCCTTTCTACCGGTCCGGCGATGTGTGGCAGAATGATCTTCCTTGCATTCAGGACGGCGAATGCGTCCTCGTCTATGCAGGGAAGGAAATGGTGGGCTATGCTTTGTTTAAGCGAGCCTTCGACCCGAGCGGAAAGCCCGCGTCGATTACGCTGTTCCGTTGTGAAGCAGCCCCTGGCCATGCTGACGTCAAGGGGGTCATTGCCTCGGCGTTGT
Source organism: Paenibacillus lactis (assembly GCF_017873605.1). GTDB lineage: Bacteria > Bacillota > Bacilli > Paenibacillales > Paenibacillaceae > Paenibacillus_AQ > Paenibacillus_AQ lactis. Next base: position 175,642 of record NZ_JAGGKI010000005.1, on the reverse strand, counting down.
CGGAGGTGTATCAGCCTGAGCTTGCGGTGAGACGTTCTGCCTTCAATATCCGGGCATCCCAAGAAGCGTTGGTGCAGTCTCTTGAGCAGCTGGGACTTGCCACGTCCATGGAACAGGTGCTGATGGTCCGCCATTACGGGAACTGACTTGGGGCAGGGATAGGATAGACCCGCAATGGTTTTTGAACGGTAAGCCATGGATCGGAGGAGGTTGGACAGCAAATGAAAAGGGACATCGATTGGGACCAGTATCCGGCACTATCGAACGACATTCATTGGGGCGTTGTAAAGGCGCGGTATGTGTGCGACGACGAGCTCGATGAAGGCTTGGTCAGCAATGTGACCATCCTCCCCTTTGCGGGGGATCGGTGCGTCGTCTTTCAGGTTGCGGACGGAAGCTGGGAGCTTCCTGGAGGGACGTTGGAGCCGGGAGAAGGATATATGGATGCCTTGCGCAGGGAAGTGAGGGAGGAGTTGGGCGCAGAGCTGGAATCCTTCCGGCTGATCGGACAGTTTCACTGCGAATCGAGCGCTCCCGGCCCGTTTCGGCCCCATATTCCGCACCCCCGTTTTGTTCGAGCGGTCGGTTACGGGGAGGTGAGGCTCGCATTCGAGCCGCTTAACCCGGAGGGAGCCGAGCAGGTTATCGCTGTGGAGACCGTGGAGCTGGACGAAGCAGTCCGAAGGTTCGTTCAGAATGGACGGGACGATATCGCCGAGCTATACCGACTTGCCTATGCTTGCAGGAAGCGGGACAGGGAAGAAGCTGACTGAAGATATTTTATTATTAACCGTACATTTACGTCGTACCACCTAGGGGAGTAGATATGAGAATGGAAGAGCAGCTGATTCGTCTAGTGACGGTATGGTCCGGCGAGATTCCTGTCTCTATAACGCCAATGTCGTTCGGGCATACCAATCAGGTGTTTGCCGCAGTCTTCGCTCACCGGGAGTTGATTATCCGGACGAATACGGAGCCAGAGGTACTGGCATATACGGGGAACAACTTGAGCATTCTCGCCAGGCTCGGCTTGCCGGTACCAGCTGTTCTTGCGGTCGATCTTACCAAGAAGCAGGTTCCGTGGGCTTACATGATCCTTGAGAAAATCCCCGGACAGGATTTGCGCGACGAGCTTGCTGCTATGAGCAGAGAGCAGATGCGCGTGTTAGCCGGACAGATCATCTCATTTCAACACCAAGCAGCCAAGCTCCCTGAAGGGAAAGGCTACGGATGGGTACCCATCGGTCGGCCGGGGCCGTATGCCTCTTGGTCCGAAATCATTGAGCGGGATTACGATCGTCATCTTCCTCATATCCTGGATGACATCGACCAGGAGCTTATTGGCAGGCTGGCTTCCATCAAGGAGCATTATGAGCCTTACTTTAAGAGAGTCCGGCCGATCTGTTTTCTGGATGATGTGACGATCAAGAATGTTATCGTACGGGATGGGGAACTGCAGGGGATCGTGGACTTCGACTGGGTCTGTTACGGAGATCCGCTGTATATGATCGGCCTCACCCAGACAGCCGTTGTTTCCGATATTGGTCCTGCTGGCATGCCTTATATCGAGGAGTTGTGCACCCAATGGGGCGCCGATGCGGACCAGCTGGCCGTCATCGATTTCTATTCAATGGTTCACGCACTGCAGTTTATCGGCTTTCACAAGAAGAACGGCAGCGATCCGGAGCGCAAGCGCCTTCGTTCCTTCCTGATCGATAAAATAGTCAATATGCCAATAAAACCGCATGAGCCCAAATAGGGTTCATGCGGTTCTCTGCATTCTCAAGCTAAGCTATACTAAAACCTAAAGGTAAACCAAACTGGACGAGAAGGCTTTGCCGCACTGCCCGAGGAAGGACTAGGAGGCGGTAAATCCGACCGGGGCTTTGTCTCTTTCCTTCGTATCGACCGCTACGTATCGGATCGCGGACAACGGAATGTACAGCATTTCATACTCATCCTTGTATTTAATGAATGTGTCCTCGATTTCCTCAAGTGTACCTCCGCTAACGCAGCCTCCGTCAATAAAATGAACGGCCGCCTGTTGTTTCAGCAAATGCTTCAGCATCATCGTGAGCTTCACTCCTTTAATTTATAGTGCCATGGACTCGTGAGCAATGGACCGGGGCATGTTGTTCACTGATCGAACCGTGTTTCATTACAGCTTGGTTACGATCTCATCAATGATCCCGTATTCCAGCGCTTCCTCTGCGGTCATGAAATAATCGCGGTCCATATCCCTCTCCACCCGTTCGGCTGGCTGCCCCGTACGCTCGGCCGTAATTTGAACCAGCTTCTCGCGGGTCTTCAGAATTCGTTTGGCGGTGATGGCAATATCGCTGGCCTGACCTTGGACGCCACCAAGCGGTTGATGGATCATAATCTCGCTGTTCGGAAGAGCCAGCCGTTTGCCTTTCGCACCGGCAAGCAGGAGAATCGCGCCGTAGGAAGCGGCAAATCCTGTGCAGATGGTGCTGACTTGTGGTTTGATGATCTGCATGGTATCGTAAATTCCAAAGCCTGCGGATACGGAACCTCCAGGACTGTTGATGTACATATGAATATCCCTGTCCGGATCCTCTGCCGCCAGGAACAGCAGCTGGGCGATAACACTGTTCGCCACGGCGTCATCAATCGCCGCTCCAACGAATATAATACGGTCCTTCAGCAGCCTGGAATAAATATCGTAAGACCGCTCGCCCCGACTCGTCTGCTCAACCACATATGGTATTACGCTCATGTCTTTTCCCTCCGTATTCATTCAAATTTCGTGATTCAGCAAGTAAACGATCCAGCCTGCGAAAAAGGTACGAAAGAAGCAGAAAAAAAACTTTCGATATCCGAGTAACGATATGCAGCTTTCGTTCGTTTACTTATAAGATAACCTGACGATAATCGTATACAAAGGAGTTGGCCGCCGATGACCATCTATCGACCGGGTGGCACAGAATCAGATACGGGTTACAGCCTCCCGGAGCTGAATGCAACGTTGCACCGGTACTGTCTGTCGCTTACAAGATCTGATTGGGATTCGGATGATCTCATGCAGGATACCTGGATTAAGGTGCTGGAAAATATGAAGGACCGAACCCATATGAACCCCGAGGCGCTGCTGCTGCGAATCGCGAAAAACACCTGGATTGACCGGGTGCGCAGGGAGGGCATTTACCGCCGGATTTTGGAGGATAAGCTGGAGCAGCTCCTCCCCACAGAATCCGATGCCCGGGAGGAAAATGCGCTCCATTTAGAAGTGACGTTTCAATTGTTGTTCAAGCATTTGTCGCCGCTGCAGCGGACGGTGCTGCTGCTTCGGGATGTCTATGAGTACAGCAGCGCGGAAACGGCTCAAATACTGGAGACGACGGAAGGCGCTGTGAAGGCTGCACTTCATCGGGCGCACAAGGTTCTCCGTGACTTGGACCCCGAAGAAGAGCTGCTTCTGGACACGCCGGAGGATGAGGAGATGGCCGTAAACCTGCAAGCATTGGCGATTGCCTACCAAGCAGGCGATGTTGAGACTGCCGTCAGGCTCATCCAATGGAACAGCAGCGAAGTCAGCGCAATCGGCATTGCACCGCTGCAGGCTCAATCCCCAAGCGCCAATGCGCTGATGCAATACAGCTGGGGCTATCAGCCGCAAGCGCTGATGGCGGCATAAGTATAGACTGCTTAACCTACCCATTATTCGATGAAAAACCAGAGCGAGCTCTGGTTTTTTTGCGTTCGATCATGAGAAAAATTTCATTAAATCAAACTTGTAATTTATTGGCGGGGACCCAGGCGTTATACTAGATAATAGCGAATCATCTAAGAGAAGAGGGAGGGTGCCTGTGCGTAATGAAGTGAGTCTCTACACCATGTGCATGGTACAGGACGGTACCAAGGTGCTGCTATTAAACAGGCCGGATTCGAAGGGATTCCCCGGGTATATCGCCCCTGGAGGCAAAGTTGATTTTCCGGAGAGCATCGTGAACGGAGCGATCCGCGAGGTGCGCGAAGAGACCGGACTTATAGTAAAGGACATTGTATACAAAGGGCTGGAGGAATCCTGCGAGCCGAACTCGGGGCATCGATACATGGTATTTAATTACTTGGCGACCTCCTTTGAAGGTGAACTGCTGGAGCAGCCTCCCGAAGGGGAACTTGTCTGGGTTGAGATCGAGGACGCGCTGAAGCTGCCGATGCAGGATTGGTTTAAGCGCAGATTCCCGCTGTTCTTTCAAGACGGAACGTTCGAGCTGAGCGAGATATGGGATGAGAAGAACGATAGAGTATTAGAAGAGACCGCTCGCTATTATCCAGCGAGACTTCCACAGGAGGCCGGTTATTCCGGATCATGACAAAGGGGTTGGATCGATGAGAGTGAGAGCGGCAATATTCGATTTATATGAAACCTTGATCACGGAATTTTCGGATGGCAAGCGGATATTCCGGAGGCAGCAGGATGATCCCGATCGGCTGGGTCTCTCCCAAGATGAGTTCAAGCGGGAATGGAGGGCCCGCCAGGAGCGGAGGATGAACGGGTCGTTCCCGACTTTTCATGCCGTGATCCGGGATATTCTGGAGCAGCGAAGCCTCTCCTATCCCCATGAACATGTGGAGCAGCTGTATCGGGCGCGAGTTGAAGAGAAGGGGCTTCCCTTTCAGTCCATTCGTTCGGATATTCTGGAAATGCTGGACCTGCTTAAGAAACGGGGCATCAAGCTGGGACTGATCAGCAATTGCACGGAGGAGGAGGTCATTCACTTTGGCAGAAGCCCCCTGGCATCCTGCTTTGATGAGGTTATTTTCTCCTATGAGGTCGGTATGGCCAAGCCGCAGAAGGAAATCTATCTAATGGCATGCGAACGGTTAGGGGTGACGCCTGAGGAGTCCATATTTGTGGGAGACGGTGGATCGGATGAGCTGCGAGGCGCCAGGGATGCCGGCCTGCAGCCTTACCATGCCTATTGGTTCAATACATATATAGAGAGCGGCTTCCGAAAATTGCATGCGCCTCTGGAAGTGCAGAACATCCTTGACCATCATTAGCGGACAGGAGGAATCGGGATGAACATCAGTCCGATTAATCATTTGTGCTTCTCGGTTTCAGATCTCGAGCGTTCGATCGATTTTTATCGGGAAGCATTTGGAGCAAGGCTATTGGTAAAAGGAAGGAAGCTCGCTTATTTTGATCTGAACGGTCTTTGGATCGCGCTGAATCAGGAAGAGACGGATCGTAGCCGAATTCACCGGACGTATACGCATATCGCCTTTACGATCGAGGATTGCGAATATGAATCGGCGCTGGCCAGGTTGGAAGCGCTTGGCGTTGAGATTGTTCCGGGACGCTCAAGAGATGAGCGGGATAAGAAGTCGATTTATTTTCTGGATCCCGATGGCCACATGTTCGAATTTCATACCGGTTCATTGCAGGATCGAATGGAATATTACCGGTCCGACAAGTCCCATATGACCTTTTATGATGAATGAAGTGGTGAAATGGCTCAAGATCAGAAGGAGGAGGAGAGAAGATGAAGATATTCGTTGCCGGAGCAACAGGCGTCATTGGACGGCTGCTACTGCCGCAGCTCCTGCGTGCAGGGCATGAAGTAACCGGGATGACACAGAGCGGGGAACGCGGCTCCACAATCGAACAGTTGGGTGCTCGGGCGGTGGTTGCCGATGCTTTAGACCGGGAGCGCGTGATGGAGGCCGTGGCAACCGTGAAGCCTGACGCAATCATACACCAGCTTACATCGCTGAGCCAATGGAATCTTGAGGACAATGCGAGAATACGGAGGGACGGCACGCGCAATTTAGTGGATGCCGCCTTGGCCTCAGGGGTACCGCTAATGATCGCTCAGAGCATATCCTGGGCCTATGAGCCGGGGGATTCCCCCGCGTTGGAATCGGTACCTCTTGATATCGGTGCCCCAGATCCGAGAGGGATGACCGTTGACGGCGTGAGCGCCTTGGAACAAGCGGTTTCCGAGATGCCGCGTCACGTCATCCTTCGCTACGGGATGCTGTATGGACCAGGTACCTGGTATGATCGCGGCGGAATCATGGCAAAGCGGATCTTGCATCAGGAAGTGCCCGCGACTGAAGCGATGACGTCGTTCCTTCATGTGGAAGACGCAGCGAATGCCGCAGCTCTCGCTCTTGATTGGCCGTCAGGCATCTATAACATCGTGGATGACGTGCCGGCCAAAGGTACGGATTGGCTTCCTGCCTATGCTGACGCGCTCGGAGCGCCAATGCCGGAGCTTCGGGAAGGGAAAGCTCCTTGGGAGCGGGGGGCATCTAACGCGAAGGCCCGCGGTCAGCTGGGCTGGGTTCCCCGTTACCCGACCTGGCGGGAGGGATTCAGGCTGAGCTTAGGTAGATCAAACGATATCGATGAATGAATAGGCAGAATCCATATCCTACTTTATGCCCAATTTACCCTCCGAAGGTAACGATGAACGCCCGGGCTGTCGATATAACAGATAGACCGGAAAAAAAGCCTTGCCCAGGCTAGGTACAAAGGAGAGAAATAAATGAGCTTACACAGAAAGACAACGAAGCTTGCTTTGGTCGTTGTGATGATGTTGGCGATGGTTTTTCCAACCAGCGTATTCGCCGCCTCCGGGGATGTAACATCCATTGAATTTGATACGAATGAAAGCACCATCCACCTGATCGTAAATGAGACTACGGAGCAGCTCCGGGTGCTGGCCAACATTGAAGGAACGACATCCAAACGCGACGTAACCAATGAAGCGACTTGGACCTCCTCCAATACGCGGATCGTCCGGGTAGACGGCGGACTTCTGACACCGCTGGAAAAGGGTTCGGCCCGAATCACGGCCAAATATAAAGGGGCCATCAAGACGATCGAAGTCAATGTCCAGTACGCCATTGATGAACTGAAGCTGGATCAGCCCGACAAAGCCGAGTACAAGCTCGGAACCGAAGGCTTGACGGTCAAAGCGTTGGCCGACGGGACAAACGATGTAACGACAGAAGCCAAATGGACCTCCTCCGACGAGAGCGTCGTGAAGGTGAATAAAGGCGAGCTGACGCTCGAAGGCCTTGGCACGGCGACCATTACGGCAGAGTACAAGGGACTCAAGGCATCATACAGCGTAAAGGTCATCGCTCCTTACCAGAAGCTTTCGATCGTACCAGGTGAAGATCAAGAGCTGTTGGTCGGGGATGCGCCGATTGAACTGAAGGTGTACGCGAAGCAATCCGAAACGGAGAGCGGACTCGGCACGGATGTCACCGATAAGGTCAAGCTGAAATCCTCCAACCCGGCTGTTGCGGACGTGGAGGACGGCAAGCTGAAGCCGGTGGCCTTGGGGAAAGCGACCATTAGCGTCAGCTATCTGGGCACTACCGCCAAGCTTGATGTGTATGTACGCAATCCATATGAAGCGTTGATTCTGGATCAGAATGATTTCGTAAAAAATCCGGTAATGTTTATGAACGAATCGGTGACAATCAAGACACTCGTTCGTAATGCGGCTACCTCTTCGATCGAAGTGAACGGAGAATGGACCTCCTCCAATCCGCTTGCCGTTACGGTAGACCAAGGCGTGCTTACTGCCCGCGCTGCGGGAACTTCCACCATTAAGGTCAGCTATCTTGGCATCAGCAAGGAATTCACCGTCAAGGTACATCCGACCGTGACGAAGTTCGAAATGGAAGATAGCGATATCGAGCTGCTGAAGGATGAGTCCCAATCTTATCCTAAAGTTACGGGGCTTCTCCTGGATAACGAGAAGAAGGATTTCAGCGGAGAGGTTGTCTGGACTTCCAGTGACGAGAACGTTGTAACGGCAGAGAGCAGCAAGTTCAAGGCAGTCGATGCAGGAACCGCTACTTTGACCGGAAAGATCGGTTCGAAAGAGGTAGCCACGGTTCACGTTACGGTGAACGAGCGCGTCCTGGTTCTATTGCCTGAAATTGAAGAGTACCAGCTAGTCATCGGCAAAACAGAGACGCTGCCGAAAGTGAACGCCGTATTTGAAGACGGCGAGGAGAAGGATGTAACCTCCCTGGTCGAATGGTCGCTTACAGGTTCCTCTGCGGCTGCGGTCATCAAGGACGGTACGATTAAAGGCTTGACCAAGGGTTCAACCACGCTGAAAGGAACCTATCTTAACAAGGATGTCAAGATTCCGGTTGCCGTTGAGCAGGAAGTGGTCAAGATCGTTGTAGAGCCGGAAACGATTGAACTTAACATTAAGAAGTCCAAATCGATCAAGGCAACAGGCTATTTCAGCAACGGCAAGACCATCTCGCTTTCATCCAAAATGAACTGGACCTCTTCCGATACATCCATCGTGACGGCGTCCAGAACATCGGTTAAAGCGGTGGCCGAAGGAACGGCAACCATTACGGGGGCTTATCAAGGTAAAGAAGTTAAGGTGAAGGTCAATGTCGTGCCGAAGCTGAAGAAATTGACCGCCAGCGACAAGCGGCTGGACCTGAAGCCGGGAGATATCAAGACGGTTACGGTAACCGCCGAGTATGATACGGGTGCGACGGCTAATGTTGCCGATAAGGTCGTATGGACGACAAGCAACGCCAGCGTTGCCAAAGTGACAAACGGACGAATCGAGGCGATTGCCAAAGGAACTGCCCGAATTAAAGGCAAATTCGATTCGAAGACCGTCAGCATTACCGTTTATGTAAAATAAGAGAAAAACAGCAGCCCGCCTCAAACCATGAGGTGGGCTGCTGTTTGTTCTGGCCTGATGTTTGTCATGTCGATACCGTGGTCCTAAAGCGTCGGACGGCTCACTGCGCAAGAGCTGCGTGCCGTAATCTGCTCCGCAGGGGCGAAGGCACCGCCGTCTTCGACGCTGCCGATGCTGACTAGGAGGTAGCCGGGGATGCGAGCTTTTTCCTCATTTGAAAGCCCTTGGTACCACTGCTCCAGCCAGTGCTTCACCATCTGGGCACCCTGGATGAAATCAAGGAAGGGAAGGCTCTCGAGGAACCCGATGCTTTCCTCTTGGACCATCGCAATTCCGCTGGCGGCAAACTCCTCCATAAGGGAGGATACCGGAAATTCGTCCCCGTACATCCAGGTTCCGAGCTGCTCGGCAGCTTCTTTGCCTGCTCGGTATGGCAAGCATTCGGCATAAGGGGTGAGCACGAGGATCGTGCCTCCCGGCGCAGTGACCCGCTTCATTTCCTTCAGCATCCTGATGCGATCCTCCATCTGAAAATGCTCAAGCACACCGGCATTCCAAACAAGATTGTAATGTTGATCTGGAAGCTGCAGGTTGCGGATATCCGATACGACGAAGGTGCCGGGAATGTGATCCTTTAAGAATGCGTTCCGACTTTGATAGATCGCTTGCTCGGAATAATCCGCCAACGTGACCTCGGCTCCTTCGGATGCAAGGCGCAGCGAGATTTTACCGGTGCCTGAGCCTGCTTCGAGAATACGCTTGTTCCGGATTTCTCCGATAACCCCGAGAATCTTATCGTAAATCGTTTGGCTGAGCGAATCCCAATGATACGACACTTCCTGTGTCCACAGCTGATCCCAAACCCGCTTCTGCCTGTCGATCTCTGGCATCGATTCTGCCTCCTCTTCATGAACCGGCGTATATTTAACGAACAGACGCCGAAACTCCTCCGATCCGCCATGGATATCCGCCAAATGCTTCCATCCGTAGGCGCCGTACTGATGAACCAGTCCTTCTTCATTTTTAGAAAAATCGGTTTCCCTTCCGGATAGTGACATCCGCTGGGCCATCGTGGCATGGTAGACCCATGACTCCAGACAGCATTTCGGCCTCCAACCGGTTCGGGTTCCCATGTAATAGAGCATGCCAAGAAGCAGCGAATCATCCTCGTATCCTTGCTTGCCGGGCAGAAAGCGGGGGTCATAGCCGCCAATCTCCCGTAATGTCGCCGCATGATGCACAACCGGGTGCACGAAGCCTTCCATCACATCGCCTCGCGAAAGCTGCTGCAGGGTTTCGATCAGCTTCCCGGAAGTTTCCGGCAGTTGAATGAATGTTCGAAGAGGCTGAAGCTCACCGCTCGACGTAACGATGCCGGGCGAAACCATCGGCTCGCCGGTACGGACAAGGTAGCGGATCAACGGCTCGCACCAGCCGGGAGGGAACAACATATCGATATGAATTTCGGATATATAACCGACATCCGGATATTCCTGCCAAATAAACTCGAAGCAGGATTGTCTTGCCCGGACGATGCCGGCGTTCGAGCCGTCGCCCAGGATTACGGGTGCATGGCCAAGGCGCTGCATCCATCGCCGAAGCTCCTCGTTGGAGAGGCAGCCTTGGTTATAGACAACGATGCCTTCATCGCCGGAAATGCGCAGGCTGCGTAAAGCGAGCTCTGCCATCTCCAAATCTTCCTCGCGCGAGTCGGTGCGAACGAAAAACGGCAGCGTATGAATCAGTTTCATATCTCATCGCTTCCTTCTATGGTATCTATGATTCGGACCATTCAATAAGCGTTGGCGCTTCATCCAGAATGGATTCGTATTGGGCCCTCCACCCATAGCGCGCCTCCGGATCGAGACTCTGGTAGCGGCGGAGCTTGTTCAGCCTGTCCTCCGGCTTCGCCCATCCGTAATGCTGAAGGCGGACAGAGGACAGCTGATGCGGCAGGTCCAGAATGTTAGCCGGATAGCGGCCGCAATGCTGCGCGGTTTCCTTCCATTCATAGTGAAAATCCGGCCGGTAACGCACCAGGAACGGCCGGTAATAATGATGGGATCGCCAGCATTCGTCTTCCCGGTAATGGCTGTTGCTCCACATATCATAAAGCCGGAAGCAGAACACATCATAGACGGATTGACGTAACATCTTCGGCAGTTCTTTGGCAAAGCACGGCTCAAACCATTCGTCGGCATCCAGATTCAAAATCCATTCGGGCTGCACCTCCGTCAATGCCTGCCACTGCCGTTTCCGAAGTTCAATCTCGTTATGAAACATGGAGTGCTCATTCACGATCAGACGGAGCGGAATCCCTTTGAGAACCTCAAGACATACTTCAACGGTATTGTCCGTGCTGCCGTCATCAATAATAACCGCTTGATGAATGTACTCGCGGTGCCGCATCAGTGCTTGCCGCAGGTAGCGTTCTCCTTCATTTTTCAGGACCATAGTCAGCGTTAAGGACGGTTGATCCCGGCCGCGGCTAACCAGTACGGGGGAGAAAAGACGGGACCCGGGCAGGCTGGGATCCGACTGAGGAGGCTGAGGAGGGACCTCCTTGTTCAGGTCAGGATCAGCTCCGGTATGCTGCATATAGGCCGCCGCATCGGGAAGATCGCTGTCCCGGTAGACATGAAATGCGGGATAATGCGTATCCACGTACAACGTAAAGCCGAGTGCGGCAGCGCGAATACTGAAGTGCCGGTCCTCTCCCCAGAACGACAAATTATAAATCGGAGCATAATGGACACCGCAGAGAAGGGCCTTCCGGCTGATCAAGGTACAGGCTCCGAGCCCGCCGACTTCATAGATTCCCGGCTCCGTCAGCTGCTGAATGAATGCTTGGTAGCGCTCCTCCTTCTGGGCTTCGTTCAGGACTTCTCCCCGATGCTGAACCCACTGCGTGTACTCGTCCTTGAGCCATACTTGGGGCTGCGGCCTGGCTTCAGGCTGCCACCTCGTCCAGAAAATTTCGGACAGAATATCCTTGTCCGATGCAATTAGATGCTACAGGGTGGCGGGATGCAGCAGCAAATCAGAATCGAGCAGAAATAGATAATCGAACCGCAGGTCAAGCGCGTATTGAATGATTTTATTTTTGTAGTCCGCGACCTTCCAGATTAACGAATCATTCCAATAATGCGTCGTTTCGTTACGCAGGTACTCGTCCCGGCGGTGGGCAGCTTGAATGATCACGCGCGGGCTTTGCAGTATAAATTCACTTAATTTCAAGCTGGAATCACGATCTGTATTGTCGTCAATGAAATAGTAGCTAATCTCAAGTCGTTCCCGATCAAGCCGGAGCAGCGAATCCAGGAAAAACTTTAAAATTTCCGGCTGCTGCCGGACAGGACTGCCGATCAGAACGCGGATTCGTTTCGTAGTCAATAGCAAGCGCCGCCTTTCTCCTGGCTTATAGGTCGTTTTCGTTTGGGTGCAGCCTGTTGCGGAAATACTCCCGGTTTGCCAGCATCGTGGCATCCTCTGGCCGATAGGACAATGCCTTCTCGTTATGTTCATTGGCCAGCTCGTACTTTCCGATCCGGTCATAGCAGACCGCGAGCTGGAGGTGGGGAAGCCAAGTATGAAAGGAGGCGTTTTGAAACCCCATATGGTCAGCGGGCAACTCAAGCCCGGTTGCAAGTGTATACCAGAAGACCGCGGTGGTGTAATCCCCTTTTTCCAAGAAGCGGTATCCGATGCGGCAGCAAAACTCCGGACGAGGCGCCGCATACTGCAGCGATCTCACCGACGCTTCGAACGATGCCTGAGCGTCGCCGAGCTCATGATGGCAATCTGCCAGCCTGCTGCAGGCTGCCAAAACGTCCTCGATCCAGCCTGATTGGGTCTCTAGAAATTTTTCGTAATATTCAATCGCCTTCCGGAAGTTGCGGTGATCTTTCCATTCATTTGCATAATAGAACAAATCACGCGGTGTGAACGCCTCGCCGGATGCCTCGAGCCTCTTATAGATCCGCAAGTTTCTGCCGGAGTCCGTGTCGATTTCCGAGCTGGCATGGGTAATCGCCACGTCACTGTGAATGATGTTTCCGTACACCTCCAAATACTCATGGACCGCACCGATCCAGCGGTAATCCCGGCTCCGCTTAACCAGACGGTTGCGCCGCAAGCTGAAGGTAACGTTGCCATATTCATCGGTACGCAGGTGATAAAGCATGGTCACAGAATCGGTGCTCGGATCCAGCGTGTCCTTCAAATGGCGGAGCTTTTGTTGATCATTCTCGAGCAGCACGTCGTCTGCATCCAGCCAGAGAATATAGTCTTTGGAGGCCAGACTGAAGGCATAATTCCGGGCGGCTGCAAAGTCGTCGATCCATTCAAAATCGTAGACCCGGTTCGTGAACGAGCGGGCAATGTTTTTGGTGCCATCCCTTGAGCCTGTATCCACAATGACGATTTCGTCCACGATATGCGATACACACGACAGACAGCGGTGAAGGACCTGCTCTTCGTCTTTGACAATCATGCACAGACTGATACTGACCAATCGCCATTCCCTCGCTTCCAACCTTCTTTAAATATTAAAGATATATTCATCTCCGCCAGTGATCTGAACCTGAAGAGATGTGGAACCATGCGATTTCGGGGCAATATCCGCGAATATCGGCGCCTGGCAGCCAATAGGCTAATAATAGATGGGAATGACTCGTCGTTAATCCACCCGTGCGATGCTGACTTCATTCCTCGAAGGGGGGCATATCTTGAGCATGCCGCTTATTCCCGAAGAGAAATTCAGACCGACCAGAGAGCAGGTCATTATCGACTTATTGAAATCCATCGCCATGGAGGAAAATGCTATCGCGCATTTGATGCATGCGGAGGCGGATAAAATAAAAGCCGTTCTTGGGCAGTCCGGCAAGCGGGTCGATATGTCCCGTGCCGACCTCATCAAGCTTGGCAATCAGGCAGCGAAGCTGATGGATGTCATTGTCATGAAGGAGTGGCTGCTTCTCCGCAAGCTAGAGAACGTCATGGAGCTGGGTGGTCAATGGGATGAAGATGATGAGGATGAGGAGTAGCCGATGAAGCATTCAGCGGGCAATGATGCCGAGCTTTTCGTGGTCAAGGAGCTGGTGTCATCGATTGAGGCTGCGGAGGCAGCATTTCGTGAGTATGTTTCGTGCATACAAGCCCTTCGAGCAGGACGGACCAGGAGTCATGAATCGACCAGCCTCAAAGGAAGCGCGGATGGGCATGTCCTCTCCATATACCAATATATTGTTGAAGCTAAAATAGACCTGTGCTGTGCTCTGACGGGCAATACGAAGGGTGACAAAGGGGGATTGGAATGAGCTGGATGGAGCTTTCGTCCGGCATGGACATTTCTGCGGATATCCGACAAAGCGTACTGCGGCTGCTTGCCTCCATCGCTATAGAAGAAATGGCCCTTGCCCATATCATCAACGCGGAGGCTGAGAAGCTGCAGTACATTGCCGGTACGCTGCATCCGGGCTCCAATCCCCCGGGAGATCTATCCTTTCCAGATTACATGGCGGTGCAGGCTTCTGCCAGAAGTCTAATGGAGGAAGTGACGATGCGGGAAATGATGCTGCAGATGAAATTCAATCAGATTGCGGCCTTGTTGAAGGATTAAAGTTAGCGGTATCTTCGATTGTAGGCATTGCTTGCGCGTAATGGAGTGACGGGAGGTGCCGTATGCGGGATGACAGTTCATCGAAAGTCAATCCAAGTGCTGTGCCGGATCGGGAGAAAGCCATTAATCAGCTGCTGACTTCCATCGCAATGGAGGAGCTGGGGTTAAGTCACATCATTCATGCAGAAGGGGAGAAACTGCAGTTTGTGCTGGGCACGATCCCTGGAGTTACAGGGCCTCCCTCATCGATTACGGATGTTCTGAAGGTTAATGAGAGCATCCGGCAGACCATTCAGGAGCTGACCAAGAAGCAGTTGGCGCTGCACAATAAATTAAGTCAGGTGCTGTCGCTGGTTCGTGGCGATCATGCACCATGCGGCTCTTGCAATCCAATGGATCCGAAGGGAGTGACCGGAGCGACAGGCGCAACTGGTTCAACTGGCGTAACCGGAGCTACGGGTGTCACAGGAGCCACAGGTGAGACGGGGCCAACCGGTGCCACAGGCCCGACCGGTGCAACAGGTGTTAGGGGTCCAACAGGTCAAACGGGTGCAACGGGGCCAACTGGCCCAACCGGGTCAGTAGGTGCAGCCGGAGTAACGGGAGCCACCGGAGCAACAGGAGCCACGGGAGCGACAGGCGAGGCTGGTGCAACAGGCGCTACAGGGGCGACAGGTGAGACGGGGCCAACGGGTCCGACCGGGGCGGTAGGAGCAGCCGGAGTGACCGGAGCAACAGGCGCAACGGGAGCGACAGGCGAGACTGGAGCAACAGGCGCCACGGGGGCGACCGGTGAGACGGGACCAACGGGCCCAACCGGGGCAGTAGGTGCAACCGGAATGACGGGAGCCACCGGAGCTACGGGGGCAACAGGTGAGACTGGTGCAACAGGCGCCACAGGGGTGACAGGTGAGACGGGGCCAACGGGTCTGACCGGGGCAGTAGGTGCAGCCGGAGTGACGGGAGCAACGGGAGCGACGGGGGCAACAGGCGAGACTGGAGCAACAGGCGCCACGGGAGTGACAGGCATGACGGGGCCAACGGGTCCGACTGGGGCGGTAGGAGCAACTGGAGCAACAGGCGCCACGGGAGTGACAGGCATGACGGGGCCAACGGGTCCGACTGGGGCGGTAGGAGCAACTGGAGCAACAGGCGCCACGGGAGTGACAGGCATGACGGGGCCAACGGGTCCGACTGGGGCGGTAGGAGCAACTGGAGCAACAGGCGCCACAGGGGTGACAGGCGAGACGGGGCCAACGGGCCCAACCGGGGCAGTAGGTGCAGCCGGAGTGACGGGAGCAACTGGAGCGACGGGGGCAACAGGTGAGACTGGAGCAACAGGAGCTACTGGAGCAACAGGCGCTACGGGGGCGACAGGTGAGACGGGACCAACGGGCCCGACCGGGGCGGTAGGGGCGGCCGGAGTGACCGGAGCCACGGGAGCGACAGGCGAGACTGGAGCAACAGGCGCCACAGGGGTGATGGGCGAGACGGGGCCAACGGGCCCGACCGGAGCGGCGGGAGCAGCCGGAGTGACGGGAGCCACCGGAGCAACAGGCGCAACGGGAGCGACAGGCGAGACTGGAGCAACAGGCGCCACGGGGGCGACCGGTGTGACGGGGCCAACGGGTCCGACCGGAGCGGTAGGAGCAGCCGGAGTGACCGGAGCTACAGGAACCACGGGAGCGACAGGCGAGACTGGAGCAACAGGCGCCACTGGAGTGACAGGCGAGACAGGGCCAACGGGCCCGACCGGGGCAGTAGGTGCAGCCGGAGTGACGGGAGCAACGGGAGCGACGGGGGCAACAGGCGAGACTGGAGCAACAGGCGCCACAGGGGTGACAGGTGAGACGGGGCCAACGGGCCCGACCGGGGCAGTAGGTGCAGCCGGAGTGACGGGAGCAACGGGAGCGACGGGGGCAACAGGAGAGACTGGAGCAACAGGCGCCACGGGAGTGACAGGCGAGACGGGGCCAACTGGCCCGACTGGGGCGGTAGGAGCAGCCGGAGTGACGGGAGCAACTGGAGCGACGGGGGCAACAGGAGAGACTGGAGCAACAGGCGCCACGGGGGCGATAGGTGAGACGGGACCAACGGGTCCGACTGGGGCGGTAGGAGCAGCTGGAGTGACGGGAGCAACTGGAGCAACAGGCGCCACGGGAGCGACAGGTGAGACTGGTGCAACAGGCGCCACGGGGGCGACCGGTGTGACGGGGCCAACTGGCCCGACTGGGGCAGTAGGTGCAGCCGGAGTAACGGGAGCCACCGGAGCGACAGGTGAGACTGGAGCAACAGGTGCCACAGGGGTGACAGGTGAGACGGGGCCAACGGGTCCGACCGGAGCGGTAGGAGCAGCCGGAGTGACGGGAGCCACGGGAGCGACAGGCGAGACTGGAGCAACAGGCGCCACGGGGGCGACCGGTGTGACGGGGCCAACCGGCCCAACGGGAGAGACTGGAGCAACAGGCGCAACGGGAGTGACAGGCGAGACAGGGCCAACGGGTCCGACCGGGGCAGTAGGTGCAGCCGGAGTGACGGGAGCCACCGGAGCAACAGGCGCAACGGGAGCGACAGGCGAGACTGGAGCAACAGGCGCCACAGGGGTGACAGGTGAGACGGGGCCAACGGGTCCGACCGGAGCGGTAGGAGCAGCCGGAGTGACGGGAGCCACGGGAGCAACAGGTGAGACTGGTGCAACAGGCGCCACGGGAGTGACGGGCGAGACGGGGCCAACGGGTCCGACTGGGGCGGTAGGAGCAACTGGAGTGACGGGAGCAACTGGAGCAACAGGCGCAACGGGAGCGACAGGCGAGACTGGAGCAACAGGCGCCACGGGGGTGACAGGTGAGACGGGGCCAACGGGCCCGACCGGGGCAGTAGGTGCAGCCGGAGTAACGGGAGCCACCGGAGCAACAGGCGCAACGGGAGCGACAGGCGAGACTGGAGCAACAGGCGCCACGGGGGCGACCGGTGTGACGGGGCCAACGGGTCCGACCGGAGCGGTAGGAGCAGCCGGAGTGACCGGAGCAACAGGAGTGACCGGAGCAACAGGAGCGACCGGAGTAACCGGTGCCACCGGTGCAACAGGGGCAACTGGTGCCACGGGGCTTACGGGCCCTAGTCTCGCAGAGACTGGTTTTTCGGCATTTTTGCCGACACTTAGTTTAACGACATCCTCACAGCTAACAAACTGGACAGTGACATCACCATACTATACGGATGCAGCCTTCAATCCAGTGACGGGGAATTTCACCGTTCCGGTAACGGGCAGATATGCGATCAAGGCAACCATAAACTATTCGACAACCACAGCCCTCACGGTTTCCCTTGGCGCTGGCGTGAATCCGGCCTTTGTGGCTCGGCGGACTTCACCGGTAACAACGAACCTGATTAGCGGCCTGTTTCCCGTCTTGAATGTCAACGTCGCCCTTGTGCTGACACTTCGGGCCGTACTCGGCAGCGGGGATGTTGCGTTAGCCGGGGACGTACAATTGAATGCCGGTGACGTGGTAGGACTGTTTTACGATGCTAACGGCCTTAACATTTCGTTGAACCTGGGCGGGGCGAACTCTGCAGGCATAGTGTGGTCGATGTTCGGCTCACCTAAGTTAACGGCTTGTTCAGGGCAGCATGTGTGCTTTCGGGCATCATGCTGCCCATTTTGATGCTTTGAAAGCCTTCATAGGATGGGATTTTATCCGATCTCTCGTTTTATACTGTGTCCCGGGTTGTGGCCCATTAGACTGTCATGGAACCTACCTCAACAATTAAAACGGATTTTGTCCTGGATTTACGGAAGGTGGAGTGATAAGATTTTCTCAAATTGTATCCATGCGATCTCATCGTCCGTGATGAGAGAAAGTGGGGGGAGCGATGAACATGGTGACCGTGTTTCAGTATGATGCGTTTTCGATCGTGCCCGACAAGGGGAATCCTGCCGGAGTCGTGCTTGATGCGGATCATTTGACGGAGGAAGACATGCTGAAAATTGCCAAACAGGTCGGATTCAATGAAACGACGTTTGTCATGCATTCGGATCAGGCGGATATTCGGCTGCGTTATTTTACGCCTGGTCATGAGATGAATCTATGCGGGCATGCGACGATGGCATCCATGTATGCACTCAAGACGAGAGGATTGCTGGATGCGAAGGATACGTATACGATCGAGACGAAGACGGGCGTACTGCCGGTCAGATTCGAAAATAACGACGTGCAGCCTAGCATCACGATGAAGCAGGATTCTCCGCAGTTTGTCGAATTTGAAGGCGATGTGGACTTGCTGGCCTCAGCGATCGGATTGCATCGTGACGAGCTTGATCTGACGAAGCCGATTGTATACGGCAGTACCGGAATCTGGACGTTGTTGATTCCCGTGAAGAAGCTGGACAGCTTCAGCCGGATGATTCCCGACAACCGCAAATTTCCGGAGATTTTAACGCAGAATCCCAAAGCTTCCCTGCATCCGTTCTGCATGGAAACGATAGATCCGTCAGCCCTGATGCATGCCAGACATTTCTCGTCCCCATATTCCGGCACCATCGAAGATCCTGTTACCGGAACCGCATCGGGTGTTATGGGCGCCTACTATCTAACCTACATACAGCCTGAATGGCCTTCCATACAGATGATGGTTGAGCAGGGACAGGAGATCGGCAAAAATGGACGGGTCCAGGTTACGGTTGACCGCGAATTTGGGAAAATGGAGGTATACATAACGGGAACGGCGGTATTCGTGCGGGAATTTGAAGTGGATCCGGCGAAGGAGTAGACAATCCTATATGATTTAAAGCTATAAGGAGTGTAAAACAGGTGCACAGACAAGAAGAAATCCATATTAAACCCAAAGTAACCAAAATTTTGTTAGGCTCTCTCTTCTTCGTTGCGCTCGGAATCTTTATGCTATATGCCGGCTTAGCGGATCGTTTAATTGTTCTGGTGATCGCTGGATTCATCTGTACCGTATTTTTCGGAGCGATGCTGGTCTTTTCCACGAGTAAGCTTGTGCAGCGTAAACCGGCGCTGGTTATCAATGATGAGGGAATTATCGATCGTTCCTCCTATGTAAGCGTTGGGGCGATTCCATGGAATGAGATTAAAAGCATCGATATTTACCAAGTCATGAATGAGCGGTTTATTGGAATCGAGGTGCATCATCCGGATGAGATCCTGGCTAGGTTGCCTGAGTGGAAACAGAAGCTGATGAGAATGAATAAAAGGATGACGAATGCAACCGTCCATCTTTCGGCCTCCGGACTTTCCTGCAATTTGAATGAGTTGTTTCTAACGCTATACCGGAGGTGGAAGATCTCCAAAAATGACGATATCACCGAAATGACGGAGGTTGTGAACCATGAAGAGCTTCAAGCCTGAGATGGATACGGATACAGCCATAAGCCATCTCCGGGCAATTGAGGGTGAGCATATAACGAACGTTAGTCCCATCGAGATGGGGGAGCTCAGCAGGGTATTCCGTTATGAAAAAGACGGCAAAGCGTATGTCATTCATTTCAAGGATAATCGCGACAGTCTGGAGAAAGAACGATGGATCCATGATCGGTATGGGGCTGTATATGGCTTGCCCGTCCCGAAGGTATACAAGATCGGAAACGCAGGCGCCATCCATTTTTCAATCTCGGATCAAATGCCGGGGGTGCCTATCAGCACGCTTCAGCCGGCTTCCATCCGTCAAGTCATTCCCAGTCTGATCGAGCAGTATATTCGCCTTCACCGGATTACGGTAGGCGATAACAGCGAAGGCTACGGCTGGTTCACGCCTGAGGGCAAAGCAGCGCATGGCACGTGGACCGATTACCTCAAGGCTACCTTCGCCAAGGACCAGGGAGGATTTTACGATGGCTGGACCGATCTGTTTGACAGCAGCTTTTTGGAGAAGGACCTTTTTTACCGCTTGTATGAAAAGATGGTAGAGCTTGCTGCATTTGCGCCGAAAGAGCGCTATCTCGTGCATGGGGATTTTCATTTGGGCAATATGCTGGCGGCAGAGGACCAATTATCCGGAATTGTGGACTGGGAAATGGCGATGTACGGCGATTTCATGTTCGATGTTGCGGTCATGGATTTATGGGCGCCTCAGCTTGAGTTTCCCAAACGTTTGAAGATGGCAGTCGAGCAACAAGGTGACGACATTCCGCATTTCCGGGAACGACTGCTCTGTTACCAATTATTCAAGGGAATCGACGGGCTTCGATTCTATGCCAAGAAGGACCATGAACCCAGCTATCGGTTTATGAAAGAGCGTATCATGTCGCTGCTCTCTGAATAGTGAGTATCCCGGAATCTGATCGGCAAATGTCTCCTCATCTTGTACCGAACTCTCGGTCATGTCCAAGCAGGCGTTATCCCGGACTTTGCCATTTCGTCGGCAAGCTGGATGAAACGGTGCTGTACTCTAAGCGTCTATAGGAGGATGCTCCGATAGAACTAAAAAACCTGCCGACTACGGCAGGTTTTTTAGTTTCGTTTTCTTTTGTTTTCTAGCGGGTACGAGTTTAATCCATTGAACTTGACCATTGAACTTAGCCCAATGCAGCTTATCCGATTATCGCTCGCAAGCGATCTTATCCTTGTCACGATCCCTGGCTGTGTTGGCGTCATACAGCGCTTTGGATACATAAGGCTTGTATTTCGTCTTGCCGCCTTTGTTCTTGACGGATGCGGACCGGGCAACGCCTCCAGGGTAATCTTTATTCATCTCTTTGCAGTTTTTGTATTTTTTCACTTCGGTGGATTTGGCGTCTGCAATATCAGTGCTGGTATGACCCAGTGCAAGAGTAGTGAGCAGAGCAAGCGAGAGCAGAACGGTTATCTTTTTCTTCATGACAATCGAACTCCTTTATGTATCAATCCATTATTGATTATTTCATCCTTATCATAGTAGGTGCTTCCAAATATATCAATATGCAGGTGCATGTACCGGTGTAGTATTCTGAGACGAGCAAATTCTGACCTTGTTCCGAACGTGGTATACTGTTGTGTAACAAGCGAGAAAGAAAGGGATTGGACGGATGAGCAACCGGTTGACGGAACGAATCATTAAACAGTGGTGCGGAAAAGCCTCCTATGAGAAGGGGCATCAACTATACCGGGGCGGCAGAGTTCACATGCTGAAGCGGGACCTCGATAACCGGATATATGATGCGGAGGTCGCGGATCGAACATCCGGGATCGTCCGGATACGGATCGATGAAGAAGGAGATATCATTGCGGAATGCAGCTGCGGCTTCCATCATTCAACGTCGCATCGATGCGGTCACATGGCAGCCGTGCTGCTGACAATCCAGGAACTGGAGCAACCAAGTGAAGGTGACGAACGGAAGTACCCATCCCTGCTGCATGGTACGAAGCCTGGAGAAGAAGAGAACGGGCTGCTAACCCCGCGAGCTAAGGGCAATTCGTTCATGCCGGCGGACGATTGGGAGATGGATCCCCAGATCGGCAATCGGCTGCTCGGTCTGTTCGCCGATCCGGGGTATCGGTATTCCAGTGCTGCCTCACGTTTTGACACAAGGGAGATCTTGCAGACGGAATTTATCTTAAAGCTGATTCCATTTAGCAGCGGAAAGAATCGGTTGGGCATCGAAATGAGAGTCGGCCAGAAGCGGCTGTATGCGGTGCACCGGATTCGTGATTTTCTGGAATGCGTTAGAAGACTGGAGCCGTGCACGTTTACAAAGAACTTCACCTATGATCCGGAGCGGCATGGATTTAAGAAGGAGGATGACGACCTGCTTCAGGAGCTGATCCGTATTTACGACCATGAACGAATGGTTCAGCAGACCTTCGGCTTTTACAGTCCCCCTGGCAAAAAGGCCGGGAGTGAGCGGATGCTCTTCATCCCGCCCTCGTTCTGGCCAAAGATCAAAGCGCTGGCGGCTGCGTCCGGAAGCTGTCTGCTGTCGGTCGACGGGATCCTGACGGACAAGCTGCAAGCATACCAGGAGCCGCTCCCGATCCGGTTTGAAGTGGAACCGTCCGGAGATACGCAATATGTGATGTATGTTCAGGGGCTGGACCGTCTGCAGATTCTGGAGGAATACGGAGCCGCCGTCGTTGACGGGAAGCTTGCCGAGCTTACGCCCCAAGATGGGGCCAGGCTATCCGAGATGAAAGAACTGCTCGAGCGGACGTATCCGCCTGCTGTGCCGATATCGGGGGGCATCATGGAATCCATGATGGAGAAGGTAATTCCCGGGCTTATGAAGCTCGGAAGCGTGCATATTGCAAAGGCCGTGTCCGACAAAATGATTCGCTCCCCGCTCAAAGCCAAGCTGTACCTTGATCGGGTAAAAGGACGCTTGCTGGCCGGCCTGGATTTTCAATACGGCGATATCGTAATCAATCCCCTCGACGGAAACCGTGCAGCGCACGACGGCAGTGCCATTCTCGTCCGGGACGGAGAACGGGAACAGCGGATCCTGCGCCTCATGGAGGAGGCGGATTTCGCCAAAACGGACGGCGGATACTATATGAACGACGAGGATGCCGAATTTGAATTTCTGCACCATATCGTTCCCGAGCTGGAGAAGCTGCTTACGGTATATGCCACGTCAGCCGTGAAGGAGCGAATATTCCGGGAGCATGCTGCGCCGAAATTGAAAGTGGACATCGATGAGCGGACCGATTGGCTGGAGCTGAAGTTTGAGCTTGACGGCATACCGGAATCCGAGATTCGGAGCTTGATCCGCTCGCTTGAGGAGAAACGGAAATACCACCGTCTCCCGAGCGGCGCGCTGATGCCCTTGGAGGGCGAGGCATTGCAGGCGATCATAGCTGCCATGAACCGGTTAGGAGCATGGAGCAGCTATGCGGAGAACGGTACAGCCAGATTGCCGGCCGTTCAAGGACTGCAGCTGCTGGGCTGGGAGAGCGCGTCATCATCAGTACAACTGGGCAAATCGCTCAGACAAATGCTTCAGCATGTCAAACATCCCGATGATCTGGACTTCCCGGTACCGCCAAGCCTCGAGCCGGTCTTGAGAGATTACCAGAAGTATGGATACCAGTGGATGCGCACCTTGGCCCACTACCGGTTCGGCGGAATATTGGCTGATGATATGGGTCTTGGAAAAACGGTCCAGAGCATCGCGTTCGTGCTGTCCCTTCTACCGGAAATTCGAAAGACTGGAGAACCCGTCCTGATCGTGGCCCCGGCTTCTCTGCTTTATAATTGGCAGAGCGAGATTGCCCGGTTCGCGCCGGAGATTCGAGCAGCCGTCATGGACGGCTCCCGGCTTGAACGGAAGAAGCTGATCCGCAGTGAAGGGGAGGCGGATGTATGGATCACCTCGTATCAGCTGCTTCGCATGGACATGGCCGATTATGCAAAACGGATGTTCCACGCCGCGATATTTGACGAAGCCCAAGCCTTTAAGAATGATGCGACGCAGACTGCACAGGCGGTGAAGACGATCAGCAGCCGGTACCGGTTTGCCTTGACCGGCACCCCGATGGAAAATCGGATGGAAGAGCTCTGGTCCATCTATGATGCGGTATTCCCTGCCTTGTTCGGTGGACGAAAGGCTTTTCAGGATTTGCCGAGGGAAACGGTCGCAACACGGATCCGACCTTTCTTGCTGCGGAGGCTGAAGTCGGATGTGCTGAAAGAGCTGCCGGATAAAATCGAGACACTGCAGTCCTCAGCACTCCTCCTGGAGCAGAAGAAGCTGTATACGGCTTATTTGGCCAAGCTAAGACAAGAGACGCTGAAGCATCTCGCCAAGGACGGCTTCCAGAAGAGCCGAATCCGGATATTGGCCGGCTTGACCCGCCTGCGACAAATATGCTGTCACCCTGCATTGTTCGTGGAAGGCTATGAGGGCAGCTCCGCGAAGTTCGAGCAGCTGCTGGAGACGCTCGCCGAATGCCTCCATGCGGGAAGACGCGTCCTCGTCTTCTCGCAGTTCACCACTATGTTGAAGCTGATCAGCCAGGAGCTGGGACGGCGCGGGGTGCCGTTCTTTTACCTCGATGGACAGACCCCACCGGCCGAGCGGGCCTCGCTGTGCAGCCATTTCAACGAAGGCGAGCGCGAGATTTTTCTGATCTCCTTGAAGGCCGGGGGAACAGGGCTTAATCTGACTGGAGCGGATACGGTGATCCTCTATGATCTGTGGTGGAATCCGGCGGTTGAGGAACAGGCGGCAGACCGGGCGCACCGGATCGGACAGAAGAAAATCGTTCAGGTGATCCGGATGGTAGCCAGGGATACCATTGAGGATAAGATGATAACCTTGCAGCAGAAGAAAAAGGATCTGATCGACGAGGTCATCCAATCGGGTGAGGATTGGCTCCCGAGCTGGACCGAGGAGGATATCCGGGAGCTGTTGATGCTCCAGCCATAAGATATGGGGGAATGGATCGAGTGCTTCACTGCCGTTCCATGCTGCGATTTTTAGACACGATTTCAGACTAGATTCCTACAGGGAAAAAATAAGGCGGTTAACCGAACATGATTTCATTTCTGCTAACATTAAAACGGCTGCTCAAGGGGCTGGTTCATGCGTTCAAGCAGCGCAATTTCGTTGCATTGTTTGTCCTGATCGTCATCATGCTGATCTCGGGGACGATGTTCTATACAAAGCAAGAGGGCTTGTCCGTGCTGGACGCACTGTATTTCTGCGTTGCTACGCTGAGCACGGTCGGCCACCCCGACTTTGCTCCGCAAACTTCACTCGGAAAGGTGTTTACGATGATCTATATCGTCGTTGGAACCGGCTTGTTCCTCGGGATGGTCGGCCATCTTGCCTATGCTTTGATCAAGAGCACGCAAAAAGAAGAGAAGTAACACTCAGACGGCCTCGAACGAGGGATCTGAACCGGGCTCCGCCTAAGGGTTGCAACGACCCGAGCATGGCGGAGCCTTTTTCATTTTTTTAGGGAGACTTGCTCTATAGTTCATCATATATTTCCGAGAAAATATGGTATAATTGGATGGTTACGGTCTTCCATTATGTCCCAAATTTGATTGAGAGCGGTTCCGGGGACACAAGTTCATGAAAAAGGAATGAGACAAGCATGCTGAAATGGTTGGAGTGGGTAAAGGAAATACAAGCGATCAGCCAAGCTGGCCTCGCCTATACCAAGGATGTTTACGACCAAGAACGGTTCGAGCAGCTGAGAGCGCTCAGCATATCGATTATGCAGGAATATACAGAAGCGGGCGAAGATAAGATCCGCACCTTATTTGCCAGTGAAACGGGATACCAGACGCCGAAGGTGGATGTGCGCGCGGTTATCTTCCAGGACGGGAAGCTGCTGCTCGTTCGGGAGAAAGCCGACGGAGCCTGGGCATTGCCGGGCGGATGGGCGGACATCGGTCTGTCGCCGTCGGAGGTGGCCGTTAAGGAAGTACAGGAGGAGGCGGGTTATGAAGTACGCGCAGTGCGGCTGCTGGCTGTTCTGGATAAAAAATTTCATCGGCATCCGCCGTCGCCTTTTCATGTATATAAAATGTTTATCCAATGCGAAATCACAGGGGGGGCTGCGGGCATCGGCACAGAAACGTCGGCGGTCGGCTTCTTTGAACGTGACGCGCTTCCCCCATTGTCTGAAGAGCGAAATACGGCCGAGCAGCTGGACCGTTTGTTTCGCTATAACAATCATCCCGATCTTCCGGTCTGGATGGATTAACCTTGTCCTGGAAAGGAGAGCAGGAGCATGATCAAGGGATTTCCTCCTTACATGAGCGATCCCGATGAAGGGGACGTGAAGCGTCAATTCAACCGGCGGGTCAATCTGTTCTTTTTCGGCGCTTTCCTCATCTTTTGTATCCTTATCATCCGCATGGCCGTTCTGCAATTCGTGGAGGGCCCTGAGCTTGCTGAAAAGGAGTCCGGGGGGGAGCTGAAAAAATTCACGCTTCAGCCGATCCGGGGAAGCATTATCGATGCCTCCGGCGAGAAGCTGGCTTATTCGACGGGGACTCATACCTTATATATCACGCTGATGAAGGATTATAACAAGAACACGGAGAGGGGGCAGAAGAACCGGCCGGAAATCGAAGCGATGGCGAAGGACATCGCAAAGGTCTTCGCCCAATACGGGGATCCGAAAGGCAAACCGATGACAACCGAAGAGGTGATTGACGCCCTGGGTCTGGAGTATACGAAGCAGCACGGCTATGCGCCCAGACGGATCAAATCGGATTTGACGAAGCAGGAGATCGCTCATTTCATGGAGAACCGCTCGCGGTACCCGGGCATTCAGATCGTGGAGGAGAATGTGAGGCATTACGACCCAGACACGGTTGCGGTCCAGACGATCGGGTACCTGAAGAAATTCAAGGGCTCAAAAGATTTCAAGGAATATGCCGAAATCGATGAGGCGAATAAGGGGCAGGACGATCCAGGATTGATCTACAACGAAGAGGATTGGGTTGGCTATGACGGACTTGAGCGGATGTTTCAGAAAGAGCTGCGCGGCAAAAGCGGGTATATCAGCATTCCGATTAATCCGCAGAACATGGTGGACGGCGTCCCGTCCATGGCAGCCCCGGAGAAAGGGCTCGATGTCCATACGACGATTCATAAGGATATCCAGCTTGCGGCTGAGGAAGCCATTACCGAGCGGTTGCAGTATCTTCGTACCCATCTGATCTCCGGGAAGTATCATCGGGATGCGCTGACCGGTTATGCCGTCGCTATGGAGGTGGACACTGGCAACGTCGTGGCGATGGCCAGCATCCCGGATTATGACCCTAACATATGGGGGAGCGGGGATAAAATCACCCAGGAGGTCGTCAACTCTTCCGGTAACGGGACGATAACGATCTTCGGCTCGGGCCGGTCGGGCAATGGATTTGAATCGATGATCTATCTCGGATCGGTCATCAAGCCGCTGACGGTGCTGATCGGGCTCAATGAAGGCCTGTTCACGCCATACGATACGTACCCGGACCAGGGCTATGCCTTGATCGGCAAAGAGGGCAGTGAAACGCCGATCCGAAACGCCGGCGGTCATGTGATTGGCCGGATCCGGCCGGACCAAGCGATTCAGACCTCGTCCAATGCCTTTATGATCGATCAGGTCGGGGAGAAGCTGTATGACAAATACGGCGGTGATAAAGCCGTTAAAGTATGGGATCAGTATATGAAGCGGTTCGGACTCGGCGTTGTCACCGGCAGCGGATTGCCCCTTGAGAATGAAGGGAGGGCGGAATACCTCAATAAGGAAGCTGCAGGCAGCAATCTCGCTGCGCTGGCTTATGCCTCCTTCGGCCAAATGGGTAAATATACGCCGCTGCAGCTGGCCCAATACACGGTGATGCTGGCTAATGAAGGGAAGCGGATCAAGCCGCAGCTCGTGAGCAAGATCACCGACCAGAACGGGAACATTGTCAAGGAATTCGGCAGGGAAGTAATCGACGAAGTCAAGCTTCCGCAGGAATACTGGCAGGTTATCAAGCGAGGCATGAATACGCAGGGGATTGCCGGGTTTGAAGGCTTCCCGTACGACTTTGCCCGCAAAACCGGCACGTCCGAGCAGGATTCACCGGCAGGGAGAAAGGACAATGGCGTGTTCATCGCGTTTGCTCCCCGAGAGAAGCCGAAGCTGGCGGTCGTGGTTGTCATCCCTGAAGGCGGCTTTGGCTCTCAAAGCGCCGCACCGGTCGCACGCAAAATCTTCGATGCCTATGACGAGGTGTATGGCCTTGACGGGACGCCGCATCCGAAGCAGAAGGCGGAAGAAGGCAAGGCTGAACAGGGTGAGCAGGAGGAGAATCAAGGCGAGTAACAACACGAGTAACAATCACGAATAACAGGACGAATAACAACACGAATAACAAGATAAGTAAGTCGAGTAACTAGATCCGGGTTCAGTAGTATAGCTATTATTATTATTTCGAATAATTTTGAGCTAAAAGAAACAGGCTGCCTTCAAGAGAACACTCATCGTTCCCTGTACGGCAGCCTTTCTTGTATCTACTAATACGGATTATTCTTGACCTTGAGCACTTCGGCCAGAAATGCCAGCGTCAATCCTTGTCCCCACCCCTGAATTCGCTTGTCGGGCACGCCTATATAACCAGCAGCATTTTTCATGACGGCCGTTCCGGCCGAAACGCCGGTTACGGTCCCATCCTCGGTAATTTTGGTCAGGATGCCGTCGATCGATTTCTGGGTGTATTTATTGTAGATGCGCCCCTTGGTCAGCAATGCGGTTGCGATCCCCGCCGATCCCGACGTTTCCAGCGGCGACTGCGGATCCGTCGTAATGGTGTGCCACAGCCCGGATTCATGCTGCAGCCGTACGAGCGAGCTCAGCTGATCCCGAAGCGAGCCTTCAATGATCATGAAGGAAGGGTGCGTAACCGGTACGAGCTCCAATGCGCGCGCCATCGTAAGGGCGGCCCAGGCATTGCCGCGGCACCAAAATACCCCCGACATATGATTGCCGGCAATATTGTCCCAGCCATGATAGTACAGATTCGTCACCGGATCCTGCAGACAATTCTCATGGCCGTGGTACTGCCGCAGCCCGTCCTCGAAGTAATCGTCACGGCCGAGCAGCGCTCCAATGCGCAGCAGGAAGTAACCGGCCATGAACATCGTGTCCACCCATGCCTGCTCAGGGAAGTTATAGGCTTCGGAGTTGACGGTGTGCTGAAAGATCCCTTCTCCGAATCGAACGGCATCGTGAGTGAGGTATTCGGCCATCTCCTTGGCCGTTTCGATATAACGCTCATCGCCGTAGACGTTATACAGCGTTAAGAGGGAATGTCCGATCGAGACGCCGTTCACAGACAGCTTTGGCAGACCATCCTCCATATTTTCGTCGACCCATGTCTTCAGCTGCTCCAGATATTCCATTTTGCCCGTCGCTTCATACGCCTCGCAAACGCCGTAAAACGCAACCCCGCCGGGCCAATCCCAGCTGAAGTCCATGCGGAAGGTCCGCTCCACCACCTTATCCATGACTTGCCCGATATACTGTTCATCAAATACGAGTGCCGGCATAGCTGCAGCTCCTTTCATATTAAGCCTCCTTAAGAGGGAGAAATTTGGGGATTAACCTTTCAAGCCTGTTGTGCTGATCCCTTCGACGATATATTTTTGGAAGATGAAAAATACGATCACGACCGGCAGCAGCGACAGGGTGGCCATGGCAAACATTCCGCCCCAGTTGTTGAGCGATTCCCCATCGAGGAACAGCTTGAGCGCCAACGACACCGGGTATTTCTCCGGCTGGTTCAGGTAGATCAGCGGGTTGATGAAATCATCCCATCTCCAGTAAAAGGAGAAGATGGAACACGTGATCAAGGCCGGAACGATCAAGGGCACAACGACCCGGATGAAGATGCCGTACTTGCTGCAGCCGTCGATCCTTGCGGCTTCATCGAGCTCCCGCGGGATCGTGCGGATAAACTGCATAATCAGAAAGATGAAGAACGGAACCCCGAAGAAATGGGGGACGATCAGCGGCTTGAACGTCGAGATCCAGCCGAAATTGGCGAACATCACGTACTGCGGGACGATGACGACGTCATGCGGCAGCATCATGGTGATCATCATGCAGGCGAACCAAAATTTTTGACCGAAAAACCTTGTCCTAGCCAGACCAAAAGCCACTAATGCGGAAGATACGACGGCACCGATCGTTGAGATGATGACGATAATGAAGGAATTCTTGAAGAAGGTCCCGAAGGTCGTTCCGGCAAATCCCTTCCAGCCTGTTGCATAGTTCGAGAATTCGAGCTTGTTGGGAATGAGACTGTAGGCGGTCGTAAAGATTTCGTGATTGGGCTTCAGCGAGCTGGCGGCGAGCCACAGGATCGGATAGGTCATGCACAGGGCGAACAGCCCGACCAGTGTATGATACAGAATGCGTCCGGATTTGGTCATAGCCGTCAGTCTCCTTTCGATTCGTAATGAACCCAGCGGGTGGAAGATCTGAAGATGAGCAGGGTAAGGACGCCGACAATGACGAGCATGACCCAGGCAAGCGCCGATGCGTAGCCCATTTCAAAATGCGAAAAGGCTTTGCGGTACAGGTAAAGCGAGTACAGCAGCGTCTGATCCAGCGGACCGCCTTCACCGCGCGAGATGATATAAGCGGGGGTGAAGGTCAGGAAGGCGGAGATGGTCTGCAGCGTCAGATTGAACAAAATGATCGGGCTCAGCAGCGGGAGCGTAATCTTGAAGAATCGGTGCACGGCATTTGCGCCGTCGACGCTGGCCGCTTCGTAATAATCCTTCGGAATGTTCTTGAGTCCGGCAAGGAAAATAATCATCGATGAGCCGAACTGCCAGACCGACAAGGCGATGAGTGTCCACAGCGCCGTGCTCGGATTGCCGATCCAGGATGTGCTGGATTCGATGCCGAAGAGCGAGAGGGCGGAGTTGACGAGCCCTTGGTCGCCGAAGATTTGCTGCCACATAATCGCGACCGCGACGCTGCCGCCGATCAGGGACGGCAGGTAAAAGGCCGAGCGGTACAGCCCGACCGCCTTGGTCGCCGTATTCAGGATCATTGCCACGAAGAGTGCAAAGATAAGCCGAAGCGGGACGCTGGCGAATACGTATGTAAAGGTCACCTGAAACGATTTTCCGATTTTATCGTCCTCCGTGAACATCCGCT
Organism: Paenibacillus lactis; assembly: GCF_017873605.1. Lineage (GTDB taxonomy): Bacteria > Bacillota > Bacilli > Paenibacillales > Paenibacillaceae > Paenibacillus_AQ > Paenibacillus_AQ lactis. The sequence goes on along the minus strand of NZ_JAGGKI010000005.1, from coordinate 144,755 downwards.
CATAATTGCCGAGGCCGAGCCAGCTTGGCGCCTCCATCAGGTTATAGTTGGTGAACGAATAGTAGAGGGACGACAGGATCGGATACAGCGTAAAGATCAGAAAGCCAAGAACGAACGGAGCGGAGAATACGTATCCGGTGATATGCTCGTTCTCGCGAAGTCTATTCATCATTTTCAACCCCTCGTCTTTCAAATTTGACAGCGCCCGTCCGGCGGGCGAATTCGCTGGCGGATAGTTCCATTATAGAAAGTCTGACCGAGAGGGCGTTATGAAGAAAACCGTCCATTTTGTTTAAAAACCAGAGGTCCGCCCGGTCCGGTGTCATCATAAAGGCACCCCCTGCCCCGTACCTGACGTACGTTTGAAAGGGGATGCCTCAAGTTAGGTGCATCCGGAACTACTGCTGGGATCTGGCCAGGATCGCATTCGCTTCCTTGCGGAATTCGGCAGCCGCATCCTCCACCGATATTTTCTTGTACAGGATGCGCTCGCTGAGATCGCGAAGCAGCTTCTCGATTTCCACGGCACCGATCGGATTCGGCGGATCGCCAGGGCTGCTGTTCGCCTCGGCCCAGGTGACGTAATCGAATATTTTCGCCTCATTCTCGGAGAGCAGCGGCTTCAGCGCTTCCTTGACTTTAGCGGATACCGGCACGCCACGCTCGCCCTTGATCAGCTTATTTGCCTCGATGTCGTTGATGAAGAAGCTGATGAATTTCGCCGCTTCTTCCTTATGCTTCGACGTCTCCGTGACGGAGAAATACATGGACGGCTTCAGGAAGAGCCCTTCCTTCGTGCCCGGTCCCGGCATCGGATTCAGCTCCAGCGGACGATCGGGAACGAGATTGGCAACGGCGAGAAACTGGTTGGACCAGCCCGTGCCGGAAATGGCGTTGCCAAGCACGATTTCATCCTCCTCCGCGACGCCTTTCTTCTGGGCTTCCTTATCCAACGACAGGATGTACCCATTGTCATACCACTTCTGGTAGCGGGTGAAATAATCGATAAAGGCCTGATCATCGGCATAGCCGATCGTTTTGCCGTCCGCGCTGTACATTTTTTGGCCGATCGTTCTCAGATAATACGGGAAGAAGACGTCATGCCGGTAGGCGAAGCCACCGATGAGAAATCCTTTTTCCTTCGCTTGCGCGCCCATTTTGTCCATGTCGTCCCAGGTCCAGTCCTTGCCGGGAATATCGATGCCGTTCTTCTTCATCGTCTCTACGTCGAATGTCGTCTGGAGTGCGTTGACGCCAAGGTTCATCGCTACCAGCTTGCCGTTGACCTCGCCTCCGCTCAGGGCATTCTCGCTGACGTCCGAAACGTCCAGGACTCCGCTGTCGGTGAACGGCTTCAGATCGGCAAGCTGATTGCGGCCGGCATATTGGTTCAGATAGGAGATGTCCATCTGAATAATGTCCGGAAGACCGCCGGCTACCGCCTGCGGAGCAAGCTTCTTCCAGTAATCGTCGAACGGGGCGTATTCGGGCTCGATGGTGACGTGCGGGTTCTGCTCCTGATACATTTCAATGACCTTCAACGTGTAATCGTGCCGGGACTGTCCGCCCCACCAGGCGATGCGCAGCTTTACCGGCTCCTTCTCGTCGCTGGCGGCTGCGGACGGCGCTGTATCGGTTCCGGCGCTTGCAGGCTGATCGGCCGAATTCCCGCCGGAGCAGCCGATCAGGCTTCCGAGCAAGGAGCACATGAGCACTGCGGTTAACACTTTTCTCATTCCATTTCCTCCCCTTGGTTGATGAACCCATCTGTGACTCGTTTGATAGTGCTTACATTCCCAATTATTATGTGTAACAAGGGAAAGAGTAAGGAAAAAAACCGTGCACTTTGTTCAAAAAGCAGATATGTACGTACAAGCCTAGCCCTCTTTTTTCATGTATTCCGAAGGCGTGCAGCCCATTTGCTTCTTAAACACCTGGCTGAAGTACTGGGGATTGTCGCCGAAGCCGAGCTGCTCGGCCATTTCGAAAATTTTGATATCCGGGTCCTTCGCCATCAGCTCGGTCGCGCGCTTGATGCGCAGCTTCATGACGTAATTCGAGAATTTCTCGCCGGTCTCTTTTTTGAACAGCTTTCCGAGATAGTCGGCATTCATGTACAGCATGCTGCATGCGACCAGGTTCAGGGTCAGCTCCGAATTGCCAAGCTGTTCCTCGATAATCTCGATCATTCTCCGGACGATCGCATTATATTTCATGGTGTTCCGTTCATAATTCCGCTGGGTAATTTCGATGACCGTTTCTTCCAGAAATGCCTGGATCGACTGGAGAGTCGTCATTTCCGCGATGACCGGTATCCGTTCGTATCGTTCCGCCATCTCCTCGGGATCCGTCAGCCGAATGAGGGATACATACTGCGATATGGCGTGGGACTTGGTCATCTCAATGCTCAGCTGGGCCCTCTTCAGTTCATGGATGAATTCATTCAGCGCCTGCCGGGCCTCTTGGTGGTGACCGGACCGCACCGGCATGCACAGACGCTGCTCGTCGAAGGAAAATGCACCGCTGTCGTCTTCGGATTGCAGCGTGTCGTTCGTCGTAATGATGCCGCTCTCGTCCAGGTAGAAGCGGTAATTCAGGCACTGCAGCGTGTCGCGGTACAGCTTGCGGGCCAGCGTTACGGGCCCAGGATCGCTGATGGCAACCGTCACGTCCAGCTTGTAATACTGCTTGAACGTACAGCGGATGTCCTGGATCCGGTCATGGAGTTGAAGCCCGGGACGCTCCTCAATGAGAACCAGCACATGCGGGCCGATGGTGGTGCTAAGAAGGGTGGTGTCCAGCAGATCCTCGGCAATATTCTTCACGGCGAATAGATGCTCGTAATCCGCCTCGCCTTCCAGCTGGAACAGCAGCAGCTGCACCGGCCGGTCGAAGTCGTATTGGAACAGTCTGCGATATTCCTCCAAGTCATTATGACCGTAAGTCTTGTTCGTCACGAATTCTTTCAGCACCTGCTCCTTCACATGGGGAAGCACTTTCTCGAAACGGTGCTTCATATCCTGAATGAAAGCTTCCTTGCGGCGGTGATCCGCCAGGTCAAAGGTAACCTCCTGCAGCGCTTCCCCGATCTTAGACTCATCGGTCGGCTTCAGCAAATAATGCTTGACCCCGTACTGCATGGCGCGGTTGGCGTATTCGAATTCGCCGAAGCCGGACAGCAGCACGAATTTGATGTGGGGATGGCTTGCATAGGTTTTGGCCACGAGCTCGAGCCCGTCAAGGCCGGGCATGCGGATATCGCACACGACGATATCCGGAGAATCGCTAACGATTTTTTCGTAGGCCTGGATGCCGTTCTGAGCGGTTCCCGCAAGCTCGGTTTGATAGGCGGACCAGTCCACCATGCGGGAAATACCATCCAGAATGATGCGCTCATCGTCTACGAGCAGAACTTTGTACATGGGAATCCCTCCGTTATAGTGGCAGTGATAGAATGATGCGGGCGCCGAGCCCAGGTCGGCTCTCGATATATAAACCGTAATTGTCGCCGAAGGCGAGCTTCAGGCGTTCGTCGATGTTAAGCAGTCCGATGCCGTTGCCTGTCGTCTGCAGGCTTCCGCTTCGAAGCCGGTCGAGGGTGTCCGGAGCCATGCCCGGTCCGTCATCCTCAACGATGACGCAGAAGGCATGCTCCTCCCGCCGGGTGTACAGGGCGATTCTGCATGGCTCGACCGATGGCTCCAGCGCGTAGTGGATTGCATTTTCAAGCAGCGGCTGCAGGGACAGCTTCGGAAGTCTGCGCTCCAGGTCCTCATCCGGTACGTTCATGCTAAACTCGAGCCGGTCCTCAAAACGAAACTTCTGGATGATGATATAGTTCTTGACGATTTCGAGCTCTTCTCGTAGAGAAAGAATCGGCTCCTTCAGGCTGACGGAGTTGCGAAGGAGGAAGGCCAGCGCCTGTACCATATCGGAGATTTGCGTCTGCTTGTTGATTTTTGCAAGCCAGTTGACCGACTCGAGCGTGTTGTAAAGGAAATGTGGATTGATTTGGGCTTGGAGGGCCTTGAATTCGGTCTCCTTGACGAGCAGCCGGCTCGCATAATTTTCGGTGATCAGGACATTGATTCTCTCCACCATCAGACGAAACGTCCGGTGCAGCAGACCGAGCTCATCCATCGCGACGGGCGCCGCGTCTTGGGGGAGTACGTTAGCTTCAGCGAAATTCCCTTTCTCGGCCAGCTTCATCCGGGCGATCAAGCTTTCGATCGGCTTGGTCAGGCCCCGGCTGAACCGAATGCCCAGCAGAATGGCGACGGCGAATATCATGCCGAATACCATGATGACAAGCTCTTTGATAAAAATGATTTGCCTAAAGGCCTGATTGAAGGGGGTAGCATTAATATAAGTCCAGCCCGTATTGAAGGAACGGTTATATGCAACAAAATACGTGTGCCCTTCAATCTCCCGGGTAAAATATCCGCTGCCGGATGATACGTCAGCCTGGATGGACGCCGGGTCGAAGTTCGGCCGGGTCGGGTAGATGACGTCCGTTCCCGAGGTCATGATCAGCTCTCCCTCCTCAGCTGCAGATGTACGTACAAGCTTGTCGATATTGACCCGAACTACGATCGTGCCCAGATATTGAAGGTCGAACAGGGTTCCTGAATAGGAGCGGATCTCCCTGGACAGCAGCAGGGCCGGGTCGTGTTCATCGGGGGAGAACCAGCGCTCTTCACCATCGGCATCGCCCGCAAGCTGCATGATATGCTGCATCTTGGAGGGAGCGATCGGTATGACGCTGCCGACATCGTACTGTTTGTTGAAGGAGTCGATCAGGTGGATGGAGTAGAGCATAGGCTCGGATCCCACGTAGTTGAGGAGCCGATCGACAAGGCGCTGTCTCAAGGTGAGCCGGTCATAGTCGGAGTCGCTGTTGGAAATCGCCCGTAATATTTGCTGGATCTCCGTGTCGGTAACCATGTTGAAAGATAACTGCTCGATTCGCTCAAGCTCGGATTCGATGGCTGATGAGGACAAGTGTAGGACCTTGGACGATTTGAGGTACAGCTGCCCGTCGTAGATGGAGAAGGCATACTGCTGAACGATGACCGCGAAAGTGAATGCCATGGCCACGATCAGCGCGATGAGGAGCGACAGCTTGTTTTTGATTTTCATATTTTTGTAGACTGTGGTCCACTTCCTCACGGCATCCGTCTCCTTACCTTGGAGTTGAAATGTTGTGTACACATTATGTACCGGGTTGTAAACGCTGTCAACATGGTTATCCAGCGTCGGTATCCGGCTTGCGAGGTGCCGCTTCGGCCTTTGGCAGTTGACCGGAAATTTAAACAAAATAGCCGGATAAATAGATGGAATTGCGCATTTGGGATCGTGCATAATGGGGAAAGAGCGATTTAACGGGAGGGTGCTATGATGCAGAGCGAGGACCGCTATGCTTTTGATTTCGGAACCGGGGAGCCTGCCTTGGATTACGTGAAAATTATGTCCGACACGCTGTACGAGCCGGAGCGGGGGTACGGTTTCTTATCCGCTTCTGGCCTTACGGGAATACGAAGGGAGGGGGAGACGGGACTGGGCGCTGACTTTGTCATCCCGCTTGAAGCCGCCTTTCGGGTGGACGTGCCGAAGGACGGATTATATACGCTTCGTTTGACGATCGGCGACCCGTGGTTTGCGACCGAGACGACGGTCAAGGGAACGGACGGACAGATGCTGTTGTATCAGCTGCGGACGCCGCCCGGTTATATGGAGCGTTTCAGCGTAACGTTGCCGGCAGTCGAGAGGCGGATCGTGCTTTATTTTTCTGGAAGAGCGCCGCGATTGAACGGATTGGAACTGGCACCGGCACCGGATGCTTGCACGTTGTTCATCGCAGGGGATTCAACCGTGGCGAATCAGCCTGCCGATGGCTATCCCTATGCCGGCTGGGGCCAGATGCTGCCGGCCTGGATGAAGCAGGATGCAGCTGTAATCAATGCCGCCGCTTCCGGTCGAAGCTCGAAAAGCTTTGTGGACGAAGGCAGGCTGGACCGGATATGGACTTGCATGCGGCCGGGGGATTATCTGTTGATCCAATTCGGCCACAATGACCAGAAGTCTGACCCTAGTCGATATACGGAGCCTTTTTCGACATACAAGGAGCATTTGAGGATGTACATCGACGGCTGCAGGGAGAGAAAGGCCGTGCCGATTCTGGTCACCTCGGTTCACCGGCGTTTTTTTGATGATAACGTCCGGCTGAAGGACACGCATGGAGATTATGTTACCGCGGTCCGCGAGCTCGCGCAGGAAGAGCAGGTGCCGCTTGTCGATCTGGCTGCAATCAGCATGGGGCTGTTCAACGAGCTCGGTCCGGAAGGTACACGTTCGATCTTCATGTGGGGAGCGCCGGGAGAGTGGATGAACTTTCCGCTCGGGGTTTCGGACAATACGCATTTTCAGGAGAGGGGAGCTCTTCGTCTGGCCGAACTGGTGGCCGAGGGTTTGAAGTCCTTGGCGCTTCAGCCGTTGTCCTTGTTTTTGCGGATGCAGCAGGGATGAGCGTCAGCTGATGACCTATCGTAATCTAACGGCAACCGAAAGGTAGAAGCGTGCTCCTCTCTTTTCGCCAATGCCTTAAAGGTTGTAGAGGAGCCGATGCCCTGTGCGACGAATGTTTACTATAAAGCGAGAGCTAAAAATGCGTCAGGAGGTGTTTTTCGAATGTCAAAAGGCGAGACTTTGTGGATCATTCCCGATGGCTATATCCCGCCGCAGAGCAGCGGGGAACTGACGAGTCATGAGTCGGTATGCGTGCTGAATACATCGGAGGAAGACGTGACGGTGACCATTCATGCCTATTTCGAGGATCGCGAGCCGCTGATGGGCATGGAAACGATCGTGCCGGGGAGACGTACCCGTCACATTCGTACGAGCTCGCTAAGCGCTGATGGCCGGACGATTCCCGCAGGCGTGCCGTACGCCATGGAGGTCGTCTGCAGCGGGCCCGTCTATGTGCAGTACAGCCGCCTCGATGCTACCCAGGCGGAAAATGCGCTTATGAGCGTTATGGCGTACCCCGTCAAGGGGAGCGGGAGCATATGAGCCAGGTTGAGCCTGCAGTTACTTATACGTCGGAGCTGCCCGGGGACTTTACGGCGCTGCTCGAATTATATGAGACATTAGGCTGGAACTTCCTGAACTTGAACATTGGAGACCTTCAAGCCATGTGCGCAGGAAGCTGGTATAGTGTTTATGCCTATGAAGGGAAGCGCCTCGTGGGCATGGGACGTGTCATTTCGGACGGAGTCCTTACCGGACTTCTATGCGGCATTTGTGTGCATCCGGATGTTCAGGCCAGAGGGATCGGCACCGGTATCGTTCAAAGGCTCGTCATGCAGTGCGAGAAGTTTGGAGTCATCCCCCAGCTGCTGTGCGAACAAGAATTGGAAGGCTATTATGAAAGGCTGGGTTTTACGGCATTTACGATCGGCATGAAAAAACACATAGCGCGCTAGGTCAATAGGTCGTAGCCCTGCTACCGCAGACAACAAAAAGGAAGTTTAAGCGGCGATTTGTTCCCGGCATTCTACGGGGATAGATCGCCAATTTGTTTTGCGAACATCTCTCGTTGTAGTAAGCCATGTGTTCTGCCGCTCTGCCATCATTCGTGCAGCATCCGACAAATTCTATCTCTCCTGATCCCTAGCGTCCCGATGATCATGGAGTAACTCCAATTTTCCTCCAATCGTAGGCGCGCCCCTATTTATAGTTCCTTTGTTACATCGGTTTGAGGCTTGTCGTTTCTTGGGGAATAAAAAAATCCCCTCAGATCTACAGCGTTGAATTCATTGGAATAAGAACTCTTCTTTCACTGTATACCATAAGGGGATAATACCAAATTGACTTCCCTAATTATCCACTACAAGCCATGGAAGGACAGTTCACAGACCGACTGCTTTCATTAGGCTTTCGCAATCGTTGCGTTTTCTTCTTTACGCTTCTTCGCATACTCCGCCGTGGCCGTAAACAGCACGTCAGAGGAAGAATTCAGCGCGGTTTCGCAAGAGTCTTGCAAAACGCCGATAATAAAGCCTACGCCAACTACCTGCATGGCAATGTCATTCGAAATGCCGAACAAGCTGCATGCCAGCGGAATGAGCAGCAGCGACCCCCCAGCCACCCCGGAAGCGCCTGCTGCGGCAATCGCCGATAAAATGCTGAGAATAAGCGCTGTGCCAAAATCCACCTGAATCCCGAGCGTATGGACCGCTGCCAGCGTCAAGACCGAGATCGTCACCGCTGCCCCCGCCATATTGATCGTGGCGCCTAGCGGGATGGATACCGAATACGTATCCGGGTTCAGCTTTAATTTCTCGCATAATCGCATATTGATCGGTATGTTGGCCGCAGAGCTGCGGGTGAAGAACGCGGTAATGCCGCTTTCCCGAAGGCAGGTCAGCACCAGCGGATACGGATTTTTGCGCAGCCTTGCATAGACAATGAGCGGGTTCACGACAAGCGCGATAAACAGCATGCATCCGACAAGCAGGAGCAGCAGTTTCCCGTAATCGAGCAGGGACGCTAGTCCGTTTGCGGTAATGGATTCGAAGACAAGCCCCATAATACCGAACGGAGCAAGCTGGATCACCCATTTGACGATTTGGGATACCGCATCCGAGACATTTGTCAGCAGGCTTTTCGTTCCCTCCTTAGCGCTTCGCAGAGCCAGGCCCAGCAGGATCGCCCATGCCAGGATTCCGATATAATTGGCTTTCATCAGTGCGTTGACCGGATTATCGACAACCTGTAACAGCAAGGTCCTCAGCACTTCGAGAATGCCCTCTGGCGGAGTCAGGTCCGTCGATCCCGTGACCAGCGACAAGCTTACCGGAAAAATAAAACTGGCGATGACCGCCACCAGCCCCGCCAGAAATGTGCTTATACCGTACAGGACAAGGATCGATTTCATATTCGTCTGACGGCCTTTCGCATGGTTCGAGATGGCGGACATGACGAGGAACAGCACCAATACAGGGGCAACCGCTTTTAACGCGGATACAAATAAAGTACCGAATAAACCGACTCCAGTCGCACCGGGAACAATCAGGGCAAGGATAATCCCTGCAATGATCCCCGCCAAAATTCGTTTTACAAGACTTATTTGGTTCCACTTGAGAATAATTGCTTTCATCTTACTCCTCCGAAATATGCAATTTCAAAATATCAAAACGCACCGCCTCGACGCTGCAATGTAATATAGCGCTAGTTTATCATGTAAAGTGAAGATTGTATATAACTGGTAATATATATGATTGTTTCCAGAAGTTAGAATTCAAGGGGGCGGTCGGAATGAGCAAAGCCGTCATGCGATAATATTGGAGGTGTTACCAGAGTATGTATAGACCTGGGACAGCTTTCGGGACTCGTTGGGGCCGAGGCGAGGAAGTAGGGCAGAACAAGTCCTATTTAAGGATTTGCAGGGGTCAGGAGCGCCGCAAAAGACAGAACAAATCCCGTTTCGGGACTCGTTGGGGCCGAGGCGAGGAAGTAGGGCAGAACAAGTCCTATTTAAGGACTTGCAGAGGCCAGGAGGCCCGCAAAAGGAAGAACAAGTTCCGTTTCGGGACTTGCTGGAGTCGAGGCGAGGAAGTAGGGCAGCAGCTAACGGCGTTCCCCTAAAACGGGACGTGGTGTGCGTCAACCGGCGTATCATAACAGATTCGAGTCTCTAAGGGGCGTCAACTTGTTTCAGCTCATACACGTCAATCGAATCCTCTCGAATTTCCAAGGCGATCTTCGTATCATCCTTACGAAAAAAATGCACATGACCCAGACGCTCTTCCTAGATCTCGGTTTAGCCGGAAGCTCTGATCTCCTCCAGGTAAGCCTTCGGCGGATATAATCCCTGCTCGCCTCCGATATTTTCCAACTCGTACTTTGCACCCTCCGCGATATTCGGATTCCCGAACGTCGCCTCACGCTCCAGCGCTTGCTCAGGGACAGGGAAGTCCTCATGAACGGACGACATCTTGTATTCGTTGATAACAACAGGCTTGGGGGATGATGCGCAGCCGATCGTTAAGGCGAACATGACGAGCACCAGGAACGCAATCAGATTTTTTCGCACGGGAAACCTCCTTGGCAATGGATAAGTGTCTATTAATTGCGTTGAAAAATAAGTTTCTATTGTTTCCGTTGAACCGGTCATTAGAAATCATACAACAAAGGTTAATAATTATGTCACATGCCCGTCATTTTGCTCCTATTCGAGCTGCTCGAAGTTGCTCGGTAGCTTTGCAATCCTCTGGATAGGTTTGCAATGCTTCATGTTTTTGTAACGACTCTGATCTGGTAAAAGTTTCAGATGATTTCCTCGATGGTGGAGCCCCAACAGATTTTTAGCACAAACAGACACATCGGAGGTAAATAATGTTAAAATGGAAGCGAGTTAGAAGGCTGGCATGTACATTCATAGCATGACCCGCCAGCTTGGGTCAAAGCATGAACACAGGCAAACGCAGCATCATAAATTAGCATCGGTTCTTCAAGACAGGTACCGGTGAGAGTAACGATGGAGCTTTTGTTTATACGCCATGCCCAGGCAGAGCATGCGATGAATCCATTCCGCCGTTTTAGCCTTCGAAGGACGATGCGGGCGTGGAACCTCGATGTCCTGCCGGAAGCTTCTGGGTACGAGGTTACGCGATAGGAATTTTTGGTAGAGACGGGAAGTTATTGAGGAAGGTCGTCAGGGATTAACGTGGAAATAGTCAGTTGAACTAATCAGCAATATCACGCGGTAAGGAGCGTATCCATGAACAAAATCAATGTCGGAATTATCGGCACCGGCTTCGGCGCCGAGGTTCACGCCCCCATCTTCCGGCTGCATCCGGGCTTTCAACTGAAATCGATCGCCAGCGTATATCGAAGCGATCATGGAGCGAAGCGTTCGTTTCAGGACATCGCCTTTTACAGCAACTGGCGTGAAATGCTGGAATCGGAGGAGCTGGATTTGGTATCGATTGCCTCCACGCCCGCACAGCATCACGGCATGGCGCTGCAAGCCCTCCGAACCGGGCATCATGTGCTGGTAGAGAAGCCGCTCGCCATAAATGCCGGACAAACCCTGGAGCTGGTCGAAGAGGCGAATCGGCTGAAGCGATGCGCATTCGTTAATTTCTTATGGCGGCTTACACCCCTTCGGCAGCGGATTAAAGCCATGCTGGACCAAGGACTACTGGGCCGGATTCAGCATATTCGGTATTGCGGCAGCTTCTCGGGCTATTCCACTCTGGCGGGAGGGCAGCGTGGCTGGGAGGGCCGAAGCGAGGAGGGAGGCGGCTTCCTGTTCGCCGTCGGGTCCCATATGATCGATTCCCTGATGTGGTGGATGGGAGAAGAGATTGCCGAGGTTCAGGGAGATCTCAGGACGCATATTCCGAGTTATGAAGGCAGCGACGGCCGTGAGGTGCGCAATGCCGACGATGCATTTGCATTCACGGGCCGGTTCCGCAGCGGTGCGAGCTTGGCGGTGGACGTATTCCTGCCTGGCAGAACCGGTACGGGATGGAGACTGGAGATATACGGGGATGAGGGGACGCTCGTTATGCGAGATGACCGTATGTTGGAATTCAGCAGAGGAGGAGCATTGGAGCCAGTTCAGATTGAGGGCGTAGAACCGCCGAAGGGATTGACGGTTCCGGCCGTTCATTACTACGGCGGCTTCTATCCGATGATCGACAGCATCTATAGGAAGCTGACAGACAAGCCGTCGCCGCTCGAAATCCCGAACGTTGCGGACGGACACCGAACCCAGGCGGTCATGGATGCAATCCTTCGTTCATCCGAAACGGGTTCGCGGGTACAGATCGATGATCTATCCCCTTGGAATCAGGCCATTGCCGCGAGGGGGGAGGCCTAGCATGAGACGATTGCAGATCGGCATGTGGGAGCAATTTAGCCCCGATCGGTGGGAGCAGCTGGCCATGCCGCTGATCACCGGGATGGAGGTATGCTGCCTGCCGGATCGAGCCGCTTTAGCCCAGGTCCGGGATTTCTGCCGTCAGCACGGGCTTGGATATGGAATCCATGGACCGGTGCTTGCGGAAGACGGATACCGCCTGCCTGTGTTAAATGCACCCGCCCCCCGGCAGTTTAAGGAAGAGCTGCAGTACATAACCTCCGAGGTTGAGCTGGCTTCATCCTACGATGCGGACTACATCCTGTTCCACTATCCGTTTTATCCGGTGTTTCAAGAGCCCTTCACGCCCTTTCCGCGGCTTCCCGACATTGGACACCGCTACAGCTGCGAACAGCTGGGCAGAGGGCAGTTCAGGGATATCTCCATAACCTTGTTTGAACATCTCGCCGAGCTGCAGCAGCGCTTTAAGCAGCGGATCGTGTTGGAGCATGACTTCTTCGGGGATTACGGTGACATCGTGATCGATGCATTTCTGGCCTATCCGGAGATTCGTTTCGTGCTGGATACGGCAAGGCTGGATATCGCCCGCAGGGCTTTTCCCGGATTCGCCCCGTATTCCTTTATGGAGGCGCTCGCGCCGCAAATCGATGTGGTCCACTACAGCAATGTCCGTTATGAGGGCGGTACGTTCAAGCATCATCTCCCGGTGCTGCCCGAGCATGACGAGGATGAGCGGTTCGGCGACGCATATGCCTATTTGGAATACGCAGCGACGAGGAATCATCAATTTCATGTGACGTTTGAGCACGATGCCAGTCTTGTCAGCAGGCAGGAGCTGGATGCGATTTATCGGCGAACCGCTGCACTTCTCAAAGAGAAGGAGAGCTTACCGCATTCCAGCTGACCAAGGCCGCATTCCAGCTGACCAAGGCCTCTCATGCCATGTAGGCTTGCTAAAGCACGAACCTGGTTCAGCTGGAAGGTATCCGTTACGTAATGATAACGCGAAGGATGGAGGGAAACTTATGCCCTATGCCGCATACGATGATGCGGAGCTGATGCGGATCCAGTCGGAGACGTTATACCTGCTGGACGGCCGAAGGCGGATCATCGGCATCAATGAGCCGTCGCAAGCCGCCGAAACGGCAGTGTTCGTTGGCACAACACGCTTCGGACGGGAGGTGCTGGTAGCGGCAGATATGCCGGACCCCATGGAGGAAGAGCTGCGGATGCAATGCGAACGGGGGACTAACATGAGCATCGTGCAGATGAGCAAGACGATCGAGACATACATGCCGGTAAAGCAGATATGGGTCGGGCCGGCCTATGTGTTCCCGGACAAACCGATCGAGCCAGCAGCCGATCCGGGCATCGTGTTCATTGATCAATCCAACGCAGACTTGCTGGAGACCTACTTTTCAGAGATCAAGTCGGAGCTTGAGGAACGCCTGCCGGTCATAGGCTGTGTGATCGGCGATACGGCCGTATCCGTCTGCTGCTCGGCCCGGACTTCCGCCAAGGCGGCGGAGGCAAGTCTCAGCACGGCCTCCGATTTCAGGGGGCGGGGACTCGCTGCCAAAGCGGCAGCACGATGGGGCTGGGAGATTCGGCGGTTGGGGCGTATTCCGCTATACAGCACGGCTTGGGACAATCTGAGCTCACAGCGAATTGCCCGCAAATTGGACCTTTATCAGTACGGGACGGATTTTCATATCACCATTCAGAGGAATCGCTTATGATTCAAACGCTGATTGTCGTCTTTGTCCTAACGATGGTCATTCATACGGCGGAAACATTGTCCTACTCGATCCGTTATGCAGGCGTTAAGCTGAATAAAATAGCGGTAGCGCTGTCACTGACGGGCATCGTCCTGCTGGTGTCGCGGACCTCGAATTTAATCCAGGCCCCGCTCACCGCCAAATTCGTGGATTACGCCGAAGAACACACGTCATTTGACGTGCTCTCCTATTTTCGGATCATATTGCTTGCCGCTTCGATCGGCACCATCGCAGCCATTGCGCTGTTCCCGACCTTCGTCAACCTGTTCGGACGAATCATCAACAAGCTTGAAGTAGCCGGCTCCATCCCGAAGCTGATCTCGAGCGTGACGGTCGGTCAGCTCAAAAATACAAGGCATTACATAAAGAAGCCCAATCTCAGCTTGAGCCAGTTTCGATATTTGGGCGTGCCCAACCGCTTTATTTTACTTCATGTCGTCGTGACCGCTTTTTATACCGTCGGGGTGCTTTCGTCGTTGTATGCGGCTCATCTCGTGCCCGCGCATAGCACCATGGCCTCCCAAGCCTCGGGGTTAATCAACGGCATGGCTACCATTATTTTAACGATTTTTATCGACCCTCAGCTAGGCCTGATCACCGATAAAGCTACGCGGGATGAAGAAGCGAAGAATCAGCTGGGCAAGGTGTATACCATGCTCATGGTTTCGCGATTCTTCGGAACGATGCTGGCCCAGCTCGTCATCGTTCCCGCTGGATATATGATCAGCGTTATTGTCGGCTGGCTTTAGAGGAAGTCAACCTATCCGGGATTATGGGATGCAATGATGGAGGATGATGATGCTATGATTTCATGGAAACGGATCGCGCTTGAATCAGTATTGTTCGCCATCGCGGTATGCGGCGGATATATGTTGTTCGGGGTCTTCCAGGGAATGATATTGACTCAAACCTATGTGCCCGACATTCAAAGCCAGTATGAACATGTTGAACATCTGCAGTCCCAGGTATCCTTCGGCGCTGTACTGCGCGGTGGAAAACTAATTACGGTACAGGGCGCGGCCCTATTTCTGATGCTGTGCGGCTTGTATGGAAGCATAAGATATGCGTTTGCCAGGCGGAAGCGCTGACTCGCAGCATTTTTTTCGCTTGGTTTTTAGCGGCTCTCAGGATAGCGGCATAAGTCGTCACATGCAGGTGGCCAATCCCATGCGACAGGGAGGGAGCACGTTCGAACAATAAATCGTTAATATATTACACCTAAGATGCCCCCGCCTAAGAAACGGGGGTTGTGCTTTGCAGTATTTAGGCGCACTGTAGAAGAAGCTTGTTTTATTTCGGAGGCTCACAAAGCCATGAACGATCAGGATATTATAGCCGCAGTTCTTCGCGAATTGGATCACCCAATTACTCTGGAACGATGCCGGAAATTCGAATAAACGGGTCTGAATTAATATGTAAGCGCTATATTTTTTGCTTGACAGCCCAATTGTGAACGGTTTATGCTAAATCTGCGGTCCATTGGATGACCCAATTAGTGATTGTCATGAAGGATAGAGAGGGAAATCATATGACCATTAAGAAGATTAAATATCATCGGGTATATGAGGACGTCATTGAACAGATCAAAAATTTGATTTTAGAAGGAAATCTGAGCCCCGGCGATGTTCTGCCGACCGAGCGTGAGCTGGCGCAATCGTTCGGGATCAGTCGCGGAACGCTGCGGGAGGCCTTCCGCATTCTCGAGCGGGAAGGGCTGATCGAAGCAAGGCCCGGAGGGGGGCGTTTTCTCAGCAAGGCGCTGGATGTTGCGGAGGACCGAAGCCGGATTCTCGACAATATCGAACGGGCGACGATCATTGAGCTGCTGGAAGCCCGGGAGCTGTTCGAGACGGGCATTGTGGAGCTGGCGGCCAAGCGGGCAACGGAAGAGGATATCGCCGACATCGAGGCGGCCTTTGAGAAGTGGGGACAGGTCGGGTTAGA
This sequence comes from Paenibacillus lactis, assembly GCF_017873605.1. Classification (GTDB taxonomy): domain Bacteria; phylum Bacillota; class Bacilli; order Paenibacillales; family Paenibacillaceae; genus Paenibacillus_AQ; species Paenibacillus_AQ lactis. Next base: position 129,146 of record NZ_JAGGKI010000005.1, on the reverse strand, counting down.
TGACGAAGACCGTTCCAAGCCGGATCAGGCCTTCCATTTATCGATCGCGAAGGCCACGCATAACGTCGTGCTCGTGAATATGATCGAGCTGCACATGGACCTGCTCCAGCGCACCTTGAACAAGACCCAAGCGATCCCCGGTCGCAAAAGCGAGGTCTATGAGGAGCATCTGCTTATTTTACAGGCGATTAAGGAACGCGATCCGGTGAAGGCAAAGCTCGCCTTGCTGAACCATCTGAGCCGGGTGAAGGAGAACATACAGAACAATTACATTCATGCATAGCAGGGGAGTGGCTTCCCCTTTTTTAACACAAATTGGATAATCCAATTATCCAATGGGCATGAGTGAATATTTTGGTAAAGAGGGACTGCAGATGAATACAGACATTCGAATTTTATCCCCCTGCGGGATGCTTGGATACGGGTTTCCGGAGCAATCCTTCATGAACGGATTGAAGTACGAGCTGCACGGCATTGTGGTCGATGCTGGCTCAACCGACGGGGGACCGCATAAGCTGGGCGCCGGCGTATCCATCGTCAGCAAGCGCGCGGTAAAGAAAGACCTGAAGATCATGCTATCTGCCGGCCTCCCCCGGAACATCCCGATCATCATCGGCTCAGCCGGCGGTTCCGGCGCCAGAACGCATGTCAATTGGACGCTTGCGATCATTGACGAAATATTGAGCGAGCTTGAGATGGAGGCGAAGGTATCGGTAATCTGGGCGGACTTCACGCAAGACGAAATCCATCAGGCGAAGAGGGAAGGACGCATTCAGCCGCTTAGCCCGAACATCCCGCCGCTGACGGATGAGATGATCGATACGACAAAGAGCATCGTGGCCCAAATGGGACATGAGCCTATCGTGGAAGCGCTTCAAGCCGGCAGCGAGATCATTGTCTGCGGCCGCGCTTATGATCCGTCCCCTTTCGCAGCGATCGGCATATTCCACGGGAAGGACCCGGGGCTCTCCTACCATCTCGGCAAAATTCTCGAATGCGGCGCGCTGTGTGCAGAGCCCGGCACGACGAAGGACAGCATACTTGGCACCATAGGGGAAGACAGCTTTACCGTTCAGTCCCTGAATCCGGCACGCACCTGCAGTCCAACCAGCGTTGCGGCCCATACCTTCTATGAGAAGGAGCATCCGTACATCCTGCACGGGCCCGGCTTTACGCTGGATCTGGAGGATTGCCGGTTCGAAGAGACGGAGCCCGGCATCGTCCGCGTCAGCGGAAGCCGGTACCTTCCTGCCGAGAAATACTTCGTCAAATTGGAAGGAGCAAGGCGCGTCGCCTACCGCACCTTCGTGATTGCGGGGATCCGCGACCCGATTCTGATCGGGAAGCTGGAGGAGGTCGAGGATTACGTCCGAAGTCAGGCGAGAGAGTATTACAGCGAAATTCCCGAATCGGATTACCAGATCCGGTTTTACAATTACGGGAAGAACGGCGTACTCGGCAGCAAAGAGACGGAGCCCTTCCAGGGGCACGAGGTCGGGGTGATGTTCGAAGTGGTTGCGAGGACGCAGGAGCTGGCTAGCAGCATATGCGCCACCGTCCGATCGACCTTCCTGCATTACGGCTATGAGGGCCGGAAGGCAACGGCCGGCAATCTGGCGTTTCCATTCGCCCCAAGCGATATCGAGTTCGGCCCTGTTTACGAATTCTCCGTGTATCACCTGATGGAATTGACCGACAATGCGTTCCGTATCGAGTTTCGAAAGGGAGGTTATAAGCATGACCGTGCTCGGTGACGTGGCGAAGGTGCTGCGGAGCAAGAACTCCGGCCCCTTCGAGATTACATTGGACGTCCTGTTTGATTCCAAAGACGATTATGACAGAGTTAAACAATCCGGCTGCATTACGAAACGAACCATCTGCGATCTGTACCGGGTCAAGGAGGAACAGATTCACCATCTGGTGTTTTTTGACCAGGCACTCGGCTTCAAAGTGACCATCTCGCGGGATATTTCGTCGGGCAGCGTCGGCGACCGCGATGTGTACGGAGCACAGCAGCATGCTCCGCTGATGAAGCTGGCCATCCATCAATCAGAGGAGGAGTAGACGATGAAGGTGCTCAGACGCTTGAGGCAGGATTGGGTATTGTACGCCATGCTGGCCTTACCTCTGCTCTACTTTTTCATCTTTCACCTGATTCCGCTCTATGGCATGAAGCTCGCCTTCCAGGATTATCGCATTCTGGGCGACCATGTCTGGGTCGGCTGGAAGCATTTCAAGACCTTGTTCAGTTCGCCGGCCTTCACCAGCGTACTGGAGAACACGATCATTATCAGCTTGATGAAAATCATCTTCGTATTCCCGATTCCGATCATGCTGTCCCTGCTCATTAATGAAGTGCGCAGCAGCAAATACCGCAAGTATGTGCAATCCGTCGTCTATCTGCCGCACTTTCTGTCCTGGGTCGTCATCGCGGGGATCTGGATCAGCCTGCTGAATCCGGCGGACGGCGCGGTCAATCTGATTGCGAATTTCTTTCGATTGCCGTCGGTCGATTATATGACCAGCAAAGAGCATATCCGCTGGGTGCTTGTTTTCTCCGAAATTTGGCGGAGCGCAGGCTGGGATTCCATCATTTATCTGGCCGCGATCATGAAGATCAGCCCGGGATTATACGAGGCCGCAAAAATCGACGGCGCCACCCGGCTCCAGCAAATGCGGTACATTACGCTTCCTCATTTGTACAGCACGATTGTAACCGTCTTCATTCTGAACCTCGGCTTCTTCATGAATGCGGGCTTCGACCAAGTGTTTAACTTTATGAACGATTCCATCATCAGCGTGGTGGACATTCTGGACACCTACGTATACCGGATCGGTATCGGAAACGGGCAGTTTGCGTATGCAACCGCGGCTAGTCTGTTCAAAGGCGTCATCGGGATCGTCCTCATCCTGGGCACGCATTTCATTTCGAAACGCATCTCGGGCAAGGGCGTCTGGTAAAGGGGGAGAATGATGAGACGGCTGGAGTTTTCGAAAATCGTCATATATGTCTTGCTGTTCCTGTTCACGCTCATGGTGCTGGTTCCCATCCTGAACCTGCTGGCGCTATCCTTGACGGACCCGGGCAAGGCCCACCTGATGGGCGGTCTGGATATCGTGCCGAAAGGCTTCACAACGATCAATTATCAGCTGCTGTTTGCCAATCCGCTGATTACAGGCAGCATCATGAATTCGGTGTGGATAACCGCTGCGGGGACGTTTCTGAATCTGCTGCTGACGTCCATGGCCGCATATGTGCTGGCGAGAACGGAGTTTATCGGCAAAAAAGCGGTGCTGTTTCTCCTGATCGTCATTATGGTATTCGAGCCGGGCATGATTCCGGAGTATCTGCTGATTAAAGATCTTGGACTTATGAATACGCTTACCTCTTTGATTCTGTATAAGGCGATTAACGTGTACTACCTGTTTATCTTGATGCGGTTCATTCAGGATATTCCGGAGGAGATATTGGAAGCCTCCCGGATGGATGGCGCCGGGCATTTCCGGCTCTACACCCGGATCATTCTGCCGCTGTCGAAGCCGGGGCTTGCCACGCTGGGACTGTTCTACGGCGTGTACCACTGGAACGAATATTTTCGGGCGACGCTGTACATCTCGGAGCCGGGCAAATGGCCGCTTCAGGTGGTGTTGCGGCAGTTCGTCGTCCGCAAGGACAACACGTCCTTGATGGGCAATCAGAATATGTTCGACAGCGCCATCAATTTCGATTTTGCTTCCTTGCAGGCAGGGACGATCATCATCGCGATCGTGCCGCTGCTGTTCCTATATCCTTTCATTTTGAAATATTACGCCAAGGGCGAGCTTGAAGGAGGGGTCAAGGATTAAGCCGGGAAGGCAAGATGTATCCGCCGCGTACGTTCATTTTCTAAAAAGGGGAGAACAAACCAATGAAAAAGGTAAGCCTGTTGTTAATCGTTGCCATGCTGGTTATGGTCATGTCCGCATGCACATCGAACTCTAACTCGAACGCGCCGGGCGCCGGGCAGGAGCCGGAAGCGGCAAAGCCTGACGGAAGCGGGGATCCCGTGACGCTGAAGATCGTGTATAAGGATGAGGGGACGGCCAATCCGGTCTCCGTAAAATTTTTCGAAACGCTGGAGAAAGCATTGGCAGAAGATGAGGGGCTGAACGTAAAGTTTGAGCTCGTCGATCTGGCGCAAGGCAGCTATGCCGAGAATTTGAATCTGCTGCTGCTCGGCGGCACGATTCCGGACATCATCTATTTCCAGGGCGGCGACCAGCAAATCTCGGAGCAGGGACTGCTGGAGGATCTGACGCCGTATATCGAAAAATCCAAGTACATCAAGGACATCATGGAGCCGCATAACAAAACCCGCATGGAGAGCTATCCGTATCTAATGTGGATCAAGCCGCTCGCGCCGAAAGCGCCGGTGATCCGCGCCGACTGGTTCAATGCGATGGACAGCTCGAAAGCGCTGATCGAAAATCCGACCGTCGACAATTATTACGCCTTCTTTAAAGAGCTGGTGGAGAAAAAGCCGGGCGAAGGCAAGCCTAGTTATGCGCTGACCGCCGCCGGCGATATTGCCGAGATCAATTTCATTTTCAATACCGCTTTCGGCCTTGACACGACTTGGCTCAAGAAGGCTGACGGAACGTATGAATATTCCAAGGTATCCCAGAACGAGAAGGAAAAGCTGACCTTCTATAACAAGCTTTACAAGGAAGGTTTGCTGGACCCGCAATTCATCACGAAGCAGTGGGACACGAAGGAGGATGCCTTCTATAAAGGAGATGCGGCCGTAATTACAGGCACCGTCGGCAAAATCTTGGATCTGTACGACGGAAGAATGCAGGATCTGGGAGGCAAGGAGGCCGAGCTGATCGTGCTGCCGCCTGCCAAGGGAGACGGAGGCCAGGGCTTCGGGGCAACCGACGTAACGAAGGAATCCCGCGGACTCGCGATTTCTTCGCAGTCCCCTCACAAGGATATTGCCTTCCAGGTGTTTGATTACTTGGCAAGCCCGAAAGGACAAATGCTGGACCGTTTGGGATTCGAGAACGAGCATTTTACCGTGGAGAACGGCGAGATTGTGCTGAACGACAAATATTACAGCGAGTGGTATGCACGCTTCTGGGAGCCGACCGAGATGAAATCGGAAACGCCGCTGAAGACGCCGCTGCTTGGCAAGCCGGGAACGGAGTCGCTGAGCATGGCTTCGGAGTTTTACACCGAGGACAACAATTTCCTGATTCCCGATCAATTCGTTGCCAACTGGGATGCGATGAACAATCTGTATAAGGAATACTCGACCGATTTCATTACCGGCAAGAAGGACCTGTCCCAGTTCGATGAATTTGTTGAAGCTTGGTATGCTGCCGGAGGTACGGAAATAACGAAATATGCTAACGAGAACATCAAGTAAGGAGCTTGAAGCTGATGACATCCTTTCGTGACCGAGTAAGGGGCGTGGTCCTATCGACTGCGCTCGGGGATGCCTTGGGGGCTCCCGTCGAGAAGCTGACCTATGCGGAGATCAAGTCCAAATACGGCCGGGTGGAGTCGCTGATGACCAAGTGGCATAAGGCGGATCTTCCCGCCGATGTCCGGCTTGGCAGGATGCGGGGGGACGGCATCGTTACGGACGATACGCTGATGACCATCGCGCTGATGAAGGTGTATATGACCGAGGGCAGGCATTTGGACGCCTACGACATGGGCAATGAATTCGTGAAGGAAATCGCATTTCGCAAGACCTACGTCCCGGAGCTGGATCAAGAGACGCTGATTATTGATCGGCTGTTTTACCCGGAAAAATATATCTTCATGCGCCATGTGCTGGCAAACTGCGATCCGCGGGAGGGCGGCATCGGCAATATGGTCAACTGCGGTGCGGCGATGTACATCGCCCCGATCGGAATCGTCAATGCTTGCCATCCAAAAGCGGCTTATGATGAAGCGATTCTGTTCGCGATGGGCCATCAGAGCAGCTACGGACTGGAGGCTGCCGGTGTGCTTGCAGCCTGCGTTGCCAAAGCCTTCGAGCCGGGCGTGACGGTGGACGATATCGTCCGTACGGCGATCGCCCTCGCGAAGGACGGCACAAAAGCTGCGATCGCCGAACTGACGGAAGCGGCCCGAGGCTTGCGTCCGTTCCGGGACGATATGGACAGGGTCGTTGAGACGTTCCAAGAGATCCTGCTGAAGTACTCGCCGATGGGCGATGACGTCAGCCGTCATATCGACAAGTTGGGCGTTCCAAGCAACCATTACACACCGAGCCGGCTGTGGTCGATTGAGGAGCTGCCGCTTGCGCTTGCCTTTATGGTGCTGAATGACGGCGAGTATTACCGGACGATTCTGGACGGCGTCAATTCCGGCCGGGATACCGACTCCATCGGCGTTATGGCCGGCGTCATCCTTGGCGCTATGCATGGCTATGAAGTGATTCGGACCGAGGACATCGAGCAGTTAAACAAGGTGAACCGTCTGGATCTATGCGGCATCGCCGACCGCTTCTCCGAAATCGCAGCCGGAATCATCGAGGAGGATCTGCGGATTTATGAAAGCAGAAAACGAGTATGGATGGATGAGTTGCTTTAAACCTTTGAATTTAAAGCGTTGAATATGAACCGTTAGATTCGAACCGTTATCAAGCAACCTGATCTGAAGAATTGTCGGTCGTTTCAGCAGGATTTCGTTATCCAAGAGAGCAGGAAATCCGGACTGTGACTTGCCGGACTTGCCAGGGGCGGTAAGGCTTATTTTGAGGGAGACATCGGTATTACACGAGGCTACCGAGCTTGCCGCCCCGATCAAGGAATGAAAGAAGGAACATGACTGGCCTTGGCACAACTTGTTCAACTGGCTGGGAGGGAGAGTGGACGTTTATGTTACCTGAGAATTATGTAGAGTCGGTCTATGCCGGATTTATCGGCATGAACATCGGCATTCGGCTGGGAGCACCCATTGAGCCAGTGGCTTGGACCTACGAACGTATACGTGACGTATATGGGGATATCCGCGATTATGTGAAGCCGTATACCACGTTTGCGGCAGATGATGATGCGAACGGGCCGGTGTTTTTTATACGGGCGCTTTATGACGATGCAGCAGACCGGGAATTGGAGCCGGAGGATGTCGGCAGAGCTTGGCTCAATTATGCCCGCGAAGGCATCGGCATGTTCTGGTGGGGCGGGGAGGATGTCAGCACGGAGCATCGTGCCTACGTGAACCTCCGCAAAGGAATCCCCGCTCCGAAGTCCGGCTCGATCGAGGTGAACGGAGAGGAAATGGCGGAGCAGATCGGAGGCCAGATCTTCATCGACTCCTGGGGGCTGCTGTTCCCCGGGCGGGCGGAGAAGGCCGCCGAATACGCGGAGAAGGCGGCGAGCGTATCCCATGACGGCAACGGGCTCTATGGCGCACGCTTCATGGCTGCGTGCATCGCCAAAGCTTTCGATGCAGCTTCCGTCGGTGAAATCATAAGCGAAGGGCTGCGCATGATTCCGGCAGATTCTACGTATGCACGCGTCGTGCATGCGGTCCTGGATTTCCATCGCGAGCATCCCGAAGATTTCAGGGCATGCCGGCAATACCTGGAGGACCACTGGGGCTATGATAAATACACCGGGGTGTGCCATATTATCCCGAATGCCGGCGTATGCGTGCTTGCCCTGCTGTATGGCGAAGGGGATTTCGCCCGTACGGTCGAGATCGCGTCGATGTGCGGCTGGGATACAGACTGCAACGCAGGCAATGTCGGCAGCATTCTTGGTGTATACGGCGGTCTGGCCGGCATTCCGGACCACTATCGCAAGCCGATCAATGATTTTATCGTTGCCTCGAGCGTATCCGGCTATTTGAATCTGGTCGACTTCCCCACCTTCGCCAGGGAGCTTGCGCTGCTCGGCTATCGGCTGAACGGAGAAACGGCCCCTCAGGATTTGGTGGAGCGCGTGAAGCCGGGCGAGGTGTACTTCGATTTTGATCTGCCGGGCTCAACCCACGGCTTCCGCACCAGCAATCCGTTCAAGACGCCTGTTGTCAGGCACTCGGTGCAGCATTCATATGACGGCAGGGGCTCGCTCGAAATTGTGTTTGACCGATTGGTTGAGGGTGACAGCAGCAAAATTTATTACAAGCCGTTCTACCGAAGAGCCGAGTTCAATGACGAGAAATATAAGCCGACCTTTGCTCCGCTGGCCTATAGCGGTCAAACCGTTTCTGCGAAAATCTATGCGGATCAATGGGAGGGTGAGCCGGTCACGCTGACACCATACGTACGCAACACTTATAATAGAGAAGAAATATTGCTGAGCCCGGTTACGCCGGAGAATGGAAAGTGGAACGATGTCGAATGGGTGATTCCGGATACCAATGGGGCCATGATCGATGAGATCGGCTGGATCTTGGAGAGCCCTTCCCCTCTCGCAGACCGAGCCATCGGCCGGCTGTTCATCGGACAGTTCCGCATTACGGGCGAGGCGAAATACGCCATCGATTTTTCCAAGCAGGCCAAGGAATTCGGCTCAGTCACCCCGTTCTCCCACCATCGGGGAGTATGGGAGCTGCGCGATGGCGCACTCTGGGGGAAGGCAGAAGGGGATGCCTCATCCTACTCTGGCAATTACTATGCGAAGGACATGGAGGTCGAAGCGGTTATCACGCCGATCTCGGGGGACAGCCATTGTCTCATCGTAAGAGCGCAGGGCGTGATGAGGCACTATTTGGCCGGCTTTGACGGTCCGAACGCCGTATCGTTTATCAAGCAGGATTTCGGAGTGAAACGGCTCATCACCGCAAGATACGATTGGGAGCATGGGCAGGAATATCATTTCAAGCTGAAAGCGCAGAAGGATCATTTCACTTTGTATATCAATGGAGAAAGTGTTCTGGAGTGCAAGGACGCTGCATTTGAACACGGCATGTTCGGGTTCGGCTGTCTGGAGGATGGGGAGCTCGAAATTCGAAAGGTTCAGGTCCGAACGTCCGTATCGTAACTAGAGACAACAAGGGAGGAGATCGATGTGGGTAAGCTGTACGTCATTGGCAGCATCAACATGGATGTGGTCAGCAGCGTATCGCAGTTCCCGCTGCCGGGGGAGACGATTCACAGCAGCGGAACGTCCTTCTTCCCCGGAGGGAAAGGGGCGAATCAGGCCGTGGCCGCCGCAATGGCCGGCGCGGAGTGTGCGATGATCGGAGCGGTCGGCCAAGATCCGTTTGGCGATACGCTCGTTTCTTCCCTGGAGGATCGGGGAGTAGAGGTGAAGTCCGTTCTAGCCAAGGAAGGCACCTCGGGCATGGCGATTATTACGGTTAATGAAGAAGGCGAGAATCATATCGTGTTGTCAGCGGGAGCCAACGGCCAATTAACGGAGGCTGATGTCCAAGCGGAGGTCCGCTTTGAGGATGTTTATGCAGTCCTGCTGCAAAATGAAATCCCGTGGGAGACAAACGTGGCTGTCATTCAGTCTGCGAGTGCAGCGGGGGTTCGCGTCTGGCTGAACCCGGCTCCTGCTCGGGCTTTGCCTCCGTCGCTGTTTCCGCTGCTGGATACATTGATTCTGAATGAGACGGAGGCGGCTGCCGTCAGCGGCGTGAAGGTGGAAGACCCGATGACGGCCGAGCTTGCCGCAGGGAAATTGTTAGGCCTGGGAACGGAGAACGTGATCGTTACACTGGGAGAGCAGGGATGCTTCTATGCAAATCGCCGAGGAGAACGGATCACCGTGCCGGCTTGCCGCGTGAAGCCCGTGGATACGACGGCCGCAGGCGATACCTTTATCGGTGCATATGCGGCAGCGAGTTCAGGGGGCATGGCAACCGAAGCTGCGCTTCGATTCGCTGCAGCTGCCGCCGCGTTAACGGTCACACGGCCCGGTGCACAGGCTTCCATCCCGTCCAAGCAGGAAATCGAGTTGTTCTTGGAGAAGCAGCCGGCATCAGCTCATTGATGGAGCACTTCTGTTCGGAGGATTTACCCTAAGCAGCCAATAGCCAATAAGCTATAGAGGACGTTTACTTAAAGCTCCCTCTATGGTTTTTTGGCTTTTTCTTAAGACTGGGCGGCTTGAACAATGTTCAAATTTTAAGTATGTACTCATTCAGCCATGTTCTTGCAACATGTTGCGGCACCCCCGTTCATACAATGTAGAGTCAGCGAAATGATGAATGAAACGGGGGATTGAATGTAATGGCCAAGCAAAAAAGAGGAAAGGCGCTGTGGCATCTGCCCAGCCGAGCCCGGGGCACGTGTCCGGTGTGCGGAAGCACGCGAACGAAGCTGCTGTATCCGCGGACGAAGACGGACGGAACGGCACTGAAGGTGTGCAAGCGCTGCGACGTCGCATCACAGGAGCGAATTGACGCGGCGGTCTGACCGGCGGTTGCGGTACTCAAAGGCGATTTGATTGTAATCAAGCCTCAAATCCTGCTCGGGTGGAGTCTCGATCTACTAAGGGGCTTTCGTTTGCTTAAAGGAATATCTTGTGAACTTTGCTGTATTGCCGGCAGGGATTAACTGGAATATAATAGGTTTACTTGTTGACTGAGCATAGACCGTTTTCCATTAGGAGGCGGTCTTTGGCTTTTTCGCGGGAGGATGTAATCGTTCGGACGAGCCTTCGCCGTTATTCCTTCTGTAACTATTTTTCTGAAAATGCAGCTAAGCCTTAAAGTTGTGCGCTCGGTTAAAATCAGTCTTGTTTTCAAAACTTGGATGTTACGGCATGCTTGCAGGAGGTGAATGGAATGTTAGAGGAACGCTTAAAGAGCTGGATCAGGGAGCATCAGCCATTAATGGCTGATTTGCAGCGGGTGCGGGAGCTGGACCTGCCGCAATGCTATATTGCTGCAGGCTATATCCGCAACTATGCGTGGGATATTCTCCATGGATATGATCGTTCCGATCGGCACAGCGATATCGATGTGGTGTTTTTTGATCCGGACGATGCTTCCGAGGACCGGGACGAGCATCTGGAGCGGAGACTAAAGGAAGAGACGCTGAATCCCAAGTGGTCCGTCAAGAATCAGGCCCGAATGCATATCAAGAATGGGGACGGGCCTTACCAGTCAACAGCAGATGCGATGTCGATGTGGCCCGAAACCGCTACGGCCATCGGGGCTAGGCTAAATCCGGCTGGAGGAATCGAGCTGATCTGCCCGTATGGACTGGAAGATTTATTCGGGCTTCGCGTCAGGCGCTCCCCCGCATTCTTAAAGCGTGAGTATTATCTGGAAAGGGTACTAAGAAAGGAGTGGGCGAGCCAGTGGCCGCTGCTTACGATTTTTGAGGATTAGCGCTTGAAGCCTGCCCTCATTTAGCGGCACATGTGGACATCGCCTAAGCTATGCCGCAACAGGAAGGGAGAGATCGAGATGAGTGATTTTCAGCAAGCCCGCGAGAAGGAAATAGCTTATCACGAGCAGTTTTACGATCAAACCGCATTGTTTGAGCAGGGGACCTGGCTGGCGCGGCCAGTAGCCGCGGTTATGGATCATCTGGAGCTGCTGAAGGTCCAGAACATGCGGGTTTTGGATTTAGGCTGCGGCGTCGGCCGGAACAGCATTCCGATGGCTCAGCGGATCCAGGACATGAACGGGACGGTCGTCTGTGTGGATCTGCTCGAGTCGGCAATCACGAAGCTGCGGCAGTATGCCGAGCAGTATGGCGTTGCGTCCCATATCGAGACGCACGTGGCGGATGCCCAGTATTTTCGAATCACGCCGGGCATGTATCATTATATTGTGGCTTGCTCCTGCCTCGAGCACCTCACCTCGGAGGAAGCGTTCGTTGCCAAGCTCGAAGAGATGCAGGAAGGCACCGCTCCCCTTGGTATCCACTGCATCATGATCAACACGAATGTAAAGGAAATAGATGTGGAGACGGGCAAGGAGCAGGAGGGCTTGATCGAACTGAATCTTCCAACGGAACGCGCCTTCTCGATCCTGCATCGTTTATATGCCGATTGGGAGATCCTATGTGAGCGGCAGGTCCATCAGGAAATTCCCGAGGTCCACGACGGCAGGGATATAATGTTTTGCGGCGAATGGATTACCTTCACTGCACGAAAAGGAGCGCGGTAAGTTTGGAGAAATATACCCATCTCGGCATTTATGGCGTATTGATTCGCAGTCAGCGCCTATTGCTGGTTCAGAAAGCCCGGGGTCCTCATCGGGGGAAATGGGATCTGCCCGGCGGATCGGTCGAGTTCGGAGAAGAGCCCGAGCGAACGCTGCAGCGTGAATTTCTGGAGGAGACAGGCCTATCGTCCGTCCAGGGAACGATTCGGACTGCGGTCTCCTATACGATGATCTATCAATATGATGAGAACAGGCTGGAGGAGCTCCATCATATCGGGATCATCTATGATGTTCAGCTGGCGGATGAGCCGGCAGGTTTGAAATCGGAAGGGGACGGCGAGGATTCGTTAGGCGCGGCATGGATTCCGCTGGAGCAGCTGAGCGGGCTGCCGCTGACGCCGTTTGCGGAGATGATGGCTGAACAGATCATGGGCGAGGACGATAAGCGGATCACGAAGAATGATCTCAAGCCGCACATGAGCGAGGAATAATTGGTTTTTCCAAAGTATTTTCTTGTGAAACGTAAAATACGGCTTCCGCGATCCAGGATCATCGAACCAGGAGGAGCATCGTGAAATGCAAAAAGCAGGCCCGAATCGGAGTGAAGCCGATTCAGGCCTGCTTCTGTATGTAATTCAGCTAGAATTTGAAAATATTGATCGTCTTCTGCAGCTGGAAGACAGCGTTGTTCATTGCCTCTGCTTCTTCGGCCATCTTCTTGATTGAGGTAATCCCCTCGTTCATGGAGGCGGATACCTGCTCCGTCCCTGCTGCGGACTGCTGGGTAATGGCCGAAATGTTCTGAATGGCGGCGGATATGCTCTGCGCGCTCTCCAGCATGGACTCGCTTTCCTTGGAGAAGGCGGCAATCTGCTCGGTGATGTACTGCACGCTGCTTACGATCTGCATGAAGACTTCCTCGGCTTCCCGGATCAGCTCCGTTTGTTGGCGCACGACATCCTCATTGATCTTAATGTTCTGGGTCGCATGCTTAATGTCTGCCTCAATGCTGCGAACCAGATTGAACACTTCACGCGTGGAGGAGGTCGATTCCTCCGCGAGCTTTCGAACCTCCTGGGCTACAACGGCAAAGCCGGCGCCGTGCTCGCCGGCACGGGCCGCCTCGATTGAAGCGTTTAATGACAGCAGATTCGTCTGATCGGCCAGCTCGGATATCGTTTCGGTAATTTTCGTAATGCCTTTGGCGTTTCGCGCGAGCGCATCAATGGATTCGGATACTTTGGCCGTTGCCTCGATATTTCGCAGCATGCCGGCCGATTGCCGGGATACCGATTCTCTTCCTTGCTCCACCAGCTGCAAAGTTGCCATCGACCGGGAGTTCATTTCATGGGTTGAGTGGGTGTAATTGCCGACCTTCTCCTCGATTTCCTTGATCGAGTCGGTCATTGCGGACACGTCCTCCGATATTTCGCCTGCTCCGACGGCCAGCTCTCCTGCAGAAAGCGATACCTGGTTCATGACCTGGATAAGCTCCTGATTTTTCGTTGATATATTCCGGCTTGAAGCCATGACGCTGCGGGTGATGTCGGAGGTTTCCTGAAGGATTTTGCGGAGCTTGTCCACCATGCTGTTGAAGGTTCTGCTGAGATCATTCATTCCGCCCATCTCTTCTACCTGGAAGGTAAAATCTCCTTTGGCAATTTTGGCGGAGACGCTGGAGATTTCGGAGAACGTGCTCGTAAGCGCTCTCTCAATGACACGGGAAAGTGGATAAGTGAGTCCGATTAGCACCGCAACAAGTACGATACCAATGACCGCTTTGCCTACGAGTATAAAGGCGATCAGCATTGGAAGCGCGAACAAGGCGGCAATGAGATAACAGGCTGCTGTGATTTTTTGAGCGATCGGGAGTCTGTTGAACCATGCCATACGAATGAATCCTCCTCAAGCTATATAGGATATTTTTACCATGATTATATCATCGTGCGACAAAAGTAGATACAAGGAATTACAAAATTTTCAATCAGGTGAGTCTAAAGACCCTGAATGAAACCCGGAAGATTCTGATCTAATGTTATCCTCGTACAGAACTCGTGAAAAAGAGAGCGGATTTGTGAACGCTTATGCGCTACAAACCCGCTCCAACGATTGTCTATTTCTCTGCCCGGAACAATGCGGAGGCCAAATATTCGGTGTTATCGAGAATCATGCGGTCATGCTTGAAGACCGTCTCCCAGAGTGCAAGGTCGAGCAATATTCCTTTATCCCGCTGCTCATAGGCATCCAGATGGCGTGTCTGTTCCTCCTTCAACTTCTCGTTGAAATGATTGTATTCCAGCACCTCGGCCTGCTTGAAGCCGCTGCCCAGCAGCGCATCGCGCCATTTCTCCCGGTCCATGAGGCGGGGGATGCCGAAGAAGGCAAGCAGCTCGTTGAGCTGCGGTTCAGGCATGCTCTTATCCAGAATCAGCTCCCTGTCCATTAAAATTCCGCCGGCATCCAGAACGCGGTAATATTCCGGAATGGAGCGCGACGTATCGGTGAAGACGGTGACCGACTCGGCCAGAATGACATCGAATTGATTGTCCGGAAAAGGCAGCGAGCATACGTCTGCCTGAAGAAATTCCACATCACTGCCCATCGCCGCTGCTCTTGCTTTTGCTTTTGTAATCATATGCTCATTCAGATCAATGGCCGTCACTTGGTAGCCTAGGCCGGCTAGGTGACAGGCCGTTCGGCCGGTTCCGCAGCCAACCTCCAGAATTCGGCTGCTCGGCCTGATAGGGTACGAATTCAGCATTCTCAGAGTGGCCTCGAATCCCCCGGGGTGGGCGCTGCCCATCCCTAATTTGGACAGCATGTTAATGTAATTCATCGAATGGATCCCTACTTTCGTTATCTGCATAAGGATATTTGTTTATTTACCATATGATTGAGGTACGTTTGGGGTTTTCGCTGAATTTACTATTTTGAGCCCTTTTTTTGAAGATATGAGCGGTTTGGGGGAAATACGCATGAAGATGGAGCCGATTCAGGCCGCAAGGAAGGTCGTGTCGGAACAATATCCGGATTGTCTGCTGGCTGTACTGGGGGGCAGTGCTTCCAGGGGAGAGCATAACGAGCACTCAGACCTTGACGTGATCATTGTAGAGAGAGAAGGCGAAGGGCTGAGGAGAAGGACGATTGAAGCTGCCGGCTGGATCGTAGAGCTGTTTATTTTATCTAGCTCCGGCTATCGCGAAGATTTTGACGCAGGCATCGTTGCGGCGAATCCGACGTTGCAGCGGATCATGGCTGAAGGCGTTGTTCTCTGCTCGCTACCGGAAGGGGAAGCCATTCGCGGGGAGGCCCAGGCTGATCTGGATTACGGCCCGCTGCCATTAACGATGTCCGATATTGACGCAGCCCGGTACATGATCACCGAATACATGATGGATCTTAAGCAGGCCAAAGGGGACGGGGAAGCCTGGTTTACCGTTCAAAAAATATCGACTTTGCTCTGCGAGTTTGTCCTGAGGGTGAACCGGCAATGGACGGGGGAAGGGAAGACGCTGTTCCGGCTGGTCTCCGGCTTCGATCCGCATTTTAGCGAGCGGTTGGTGCAAGCGCTGGAGGCGATGTACCGTACCCGGCAATCGCATCAGCTCATGAAGCTGTGCGAGCAGGTTTTGCTCCCTTACGGAGGCCAGCTGCTTGTCGGATATGAAGAATAAGGCCATCGGCTGGGGGAAAAGACAAGCGGTACAGCTGCCGTGACCGTCGTTCTTTCCGGCTCATACCTTAATATGTGATGACATCACGTATTTCAATAAATCCAGGAGGGATCGTCATGAGCGGAGCATATGGTGGAGATGTTTGGGGCACATCAACGGGTATTATACTGGTTCTCTTTATCCTGCTCGTAATCATCTCGCTTGCTTGGGTTTAATTCATCAAGGATACGCGGTGGATAGCACAAGGACTCGGCATATCGCCGGGTCCTTGTCTGCTTAAGCGTGCATATTATACGCTATTCTGCTTTGGCGATGGACTGTGCGCGGAGACGACAGCGGTCATCACGAGGTGGCTGGTATCTGTCTGGATGGCATGCTTGAACGCATCCTCGAGGGATTCGAATACGCGAGTGAGCGTTCCGTCGAGACGGCTTGCGTAATGGACGCTGCCCCCGAAGGTTCCCTTTTCCTTGGCGCGCTGCACTTCTCCGTAGATAATATCCATATAATGCTCGGTTCCGAGCGGATACAAGGCGAACTGGCAGGCGGTTTCAATATCCGCGTGTGGTCCAAGCTCGCTGTTTAACACCCCGGAATCCTCAGACATATAGACATCCGCATCCGTATCGCCTGGGCAGCCGATGGAGTAGGTCCCATTAAAGACTGTATGTACGCCGGAAGCTGCCGCATGGGCGAATATCGCACGGGTAACGTCAAATACGTGCTCGGCACGTCCGCGAACACAAGTACTGACATCATCGGTATGAATCCATACCTTATCCGTATGCACAGACTCCAACGCCCCCACAATCACTTCGACGAAGCGGTCCGTCATCGGAAATACCGAGAACCGGCAGCCAACAATCCGGCTGGTTCCGCATGCTAACTCATTCATTGTAGATTCCTCCTGCAGCATAAATTTGAGAATGCAAAATAACGCAAAAAACCGCACCCTAAGGGATAAGTGCGGCGATGTCTACGCGAAAAATACATAAACATGAACGCTACACTTCCCCACGCTAGCATGACCTAGATCGGGTAGTAAGGGTTAACGGCGGTCCTGCCGTTTCTCAGCACAAGGCACCCCTAGTACAGCAACACAAGATATGAAATTTTGCTTAGATGCCGGCCGGTCCAAGCTTTCGAAAGAGGGCGGCTTCTTACTTGGTAATTGTAACGTCTCGGCATCGAAAAAACAATGTCACTGCAGCAAAAAACCGCCATGAGGAGCTTTAATAGGCTTCCTGATGGCGGCTCTTGGTCTTGTTTCGCTTACTTGTAAACTTTCACGCGATCTTCAAGCGGAGCAAATTCCTTGTCCCCTGGCTCAGCAGCCGGCTTGCCGAATGGCATTTGTGCAATCAGCTTCCAGTTTTCAGGAATGTTCCATTCAGCTTTTACTTTTTCGTCGATCAGCGGGTTGTAATGCTGCAGGGAAGCACCCAGTCCTTCGGCTTCCAGCATTGTCCAAACGACGAGCTGAAGCATGCCGTTCGACTGATTCGCCCATACCGGGAAGTTGTCGGCATAGAGCGCAAAGTTTTGCTGAAGCCCTGCGATGACATCGTTGTCCTCGAAGAACAGCACGGTGCCATAGCCTGCGCGGAAAGAGGCCATTTTCTCAGCGGTGGATTTGAATGCTTGCTCGTCGCCCACCACTTCCTTCAGAATGCCTTCCGTAATATTCCACAGCTTGTCATGCTGCTCACCAAGCAGAACGACCGCGCGTGCGCTTTGGGAGTTGAAGGAAGAAGGCGTGTATTTCACGGCATCTTTCACGATTTCTTGGATACGCTCATCGGAGATGACGGAATCCTTGCTGATCGCATAGTAGGAACGGCGATTTTTAAGTGCGGTAAGGAAGTCTTTAGACATGTTGATAAACCCTCCTGAGTCATGGTTTGGATTGCATACGCCTGATAAAAAGATGTCCTATCATTCAAGCAAATATGCATTAAGGTGATCGCTGAAATATGTTGAATTATTATTCCTTAACAACTTACTAATTGTAAGAAATAATACTTCCGTTAGTATGTTATTATATCACATTGGTCATTGTCAACCCTGTGATTGAGAATTTATAGATGAAATACCCCGTGATTGGGAGCTAAAACAGGGGAAGGGATTTTTTATTTCCTATTTATAAGAGAGGGCGAGGAGAACAATGGAAGGATTGAGGACAACAACGGCTAATTTCTGCCAAGCTTCATATTATGAACAATTGATGAACAAATCATGCAAAGATTAATAATTTAATTGAGTTTGATTCTCAATTATACTTGTCGGTTGAGAATGAGGGTGATATAATGCTTATCAGAACGTAATTGATAATCAATCTCAATGAGAATGATAACTGAATTACGAGCTGACGAAATGATTTAGAGACATATGCATAGAAGGAAGAGCCATGAAGATCATTTACTTAGCCGCAGCCGTTGTGGCGCTTTCCATCGTCTCCTTATTTATCGGAGTCAAGGATATTTCGCCGCTGGACTTATTCTCCATGACGGAACAACAACAGCATATTATGCTCGTCAGCCGCTTGCCGCGTCTAGTCAGTCTAATTCTGGCGGGAGTCAGCATGAGTATCTGCGGATTGATCATGCAGCAGCTTAGCCGCAACAAATTCGTATCGCCGACAACGGCGGGAACCATGGATTCCGCAAGACTGGGAATTCTCGTTGCGATGCTCGTATTCACGACAAGCGGACCGCTTGTGAAAATGCTGGTGGCTTTTGTATTCGCTCTGGCCGGCACGTTTATCTTCATGAAGATCCTGGACCGGATCAAGTTCAAGGATGCGATCTTTATTCCGCTCGTTGGACTCATGTTCGGGAACATCGTAAGCTCGATCGCTACGTTCTTCGCTTATAAATATGATCTCATTCAGAACATGTCCGCATGGCTTCAAGGCGATTTTTCCATGATCATCAAGGGACAGTACGAACTTCTGTATATCAGCGTTCCGCTGGTCATTCTGGCCTACCTGTTCGCCAACAAATTCACGGTTGCCGGCATGGGTGAGGAATTCGCCACGAACCTTGGACTTCATTACCGGCGCGTCGTTAATTTGGGCTTGGTCATTGTAGCGCTGGTAACCGCATCCGTCGTGTTGACGGTCGGCGTGATTCCTTTTCTCGGTTTGATCATACCGAATATTGTAAGCCTGTATCTGGGAGACCATTTGAAAAAAAGCCTTTCCCATACCGCGCTGCTAGGGGCCGGATTCGTTCTGTTCTGCGATATCCTTGGCCGGATCATCATATACCCATACGAAATTCCGATCAGTCTGACCGTGGGCGTGCTCGGAAGCGGTATTTTCATTTACTTACTGATGAGGAGAAAGGCTTATGACTTATAGAGCCAAAATCGGCCTGCTGGCCGCGGTGGCAATTATCCTGGTGGCGGCCTTTCTGTTCATCGATCTTGGCGGCAGTTGGGATTACGCCTTCCCGCGAAGAATCAAGAAGGTGCTGGCCATTATTCTGACCGGCGGGGCGATCGCCCTGTCTACCACGGTGTTCCAAACGGTCACGAATAACCGGATTTTGACGCCGAGCGTCATGGGATTGGATTCTTTATATATTTTGATTCAGACGACAGTCATCTTCGTATTCGGTTCCTTTACGCTGTACAAACTGGGCAGCAACGCAAATTTCCTGATCAATGTCGGGGCCATGATTCTGTTCGCCGGCGTGTTATACCGGCTTCTGTTCCGGAGGGAAGGCAACAATATTTACTTCCTCCTCCTAATCGGCATGATCTTCGGAACCTTGTTCTCCAGCATGTCCTCCTTCATGGAGGTGCTGATCGATCCGAACGAGTTCCAATACGTAGCGGATAAAATGTTCGCCAGCTTTAACAATGTGAAGACCGATCTGCTGATCATGGCGAGCATTGTCGTTGCCGTTACGCTCCTGTACTTCGCAAGATTCACCAAGTATCTGAACGTGCTTGCGCTCGGGCGGGAGCAGGCGATCAACCTCGGCGTGAACTACGATTATGTTGTAAAGCGGCTGTTGATCGTCGTGGCAGTGCTGATCTCGGTTGCTACCGCGCTGGTGGGTCCAATCACATTCCTTGGACTGCTGGTCGTTAACGTTGCTTATGAATTTATGAAAACCTACCGTCATTCCTACTTGATATCAGCTTCCATACTGATCAGCGTCATCGCATTGGTTGGCGGTCAATTGATTGTAGAACGGGTGTTTACCTTCTCCACGACGCTCAGCGTCATCATCAATTTCATCGGCGGTGTTTACTTTATATACCTGCTATTAAAGGAGAGTAAAGCATGATCCAGGTTACGAACGTATCGAAAGTCTATGGCGGCAAAAAAGTCGTCGACAACGTGTCGGTTACGATCCCGAAGGGCCAAATCACGTCCTTTATCGGTCCGAACGGGGCCGGTAAGAGTACATTGCTGTCCATGATCAGCAGATTGACGGGCAAGGATAGCGGACAGATCATGGTGGACGGCAAAGAGGTCAGCCAATGGAAGAGCGGCGATCTGGCGAAGAAGGTTTCGATCTTGAAGCAGTCGAACCACATCAGCCTCCGCCTGACGGTACGCGAGCTCGTATCCTTCGGACGTTTTCCTTACTCCCAAGGCAGGCTGACGGCGGAAGATGAGAAGTATGTGGATGAAGCGATCGCGTATATGGAGCTTCAGGATATGCAGCATAAATACCTGCACCAGCTCAGCGGCGGTCAAACCCAGCGCGCCTACATCGCGATGGTCATTGCCCAGAACACCGAGTATATCCTGCTTGATGAACCGCTGAACAATCTGGATATGAAGCATTCGGTGCAGATTATGAAAATACTCAGAAAGCTTGTCACCGATCTGAACAAAACGATTGTCATCGTCATTCATGATATCAACTTCGCGTCTTTTTACTCCGATTACATCGTGGCGCTGAAGGATGGGGCGATCGAGAGCGAAGGCCGGACAGAGCATATTATTCAGAGCAACGTTCTTCGCGGCATCTATGATATGGACATTGAGATCGAAGAGATTAACGATAACAGAGTGTGTGTATACTACGCCTAACATAAGGTTGGAATATGTGTTCGGAGGATACGAGCCCGGAGCAGACCGCGAGAGGTGCGGTTCTAGCGAGTTCCTATCCGTCCGGACAGACCTGGCTGCCTTTTAGAAGGACGGCACGGTTCTATACGCCCTCTTTGTATTACAAAATCAACCAAATATTCAAAATACATGTATATCCATATTGTTCTTGATTACAGCCAGGAGGGATGAACGGTTATACATAGGATCATAACGTTGGGTAGGATAAGCTTAACCGGGCTTGACCAAAGGGTTGTATGCGACAAACATCAACGCATAAGCACGACATGAGGTCATAAACCATGTTTTACGAAATATAAAAAATCATTCAAACGGGGTGGAAGCAATGAAAAAATGGTTAGCGTTAGTTATGGTAGCAATGTTCACTTTTGTACTCGCAGCATGCGGACAGGATAAGGAGGCAACGGGAGCAGCCGGCGGTGATACGAACACGCCAGCTTCCGAGAAGATTACGATTAAGCATCAGCTTGGCGAAACGCCTGTGAAGAAGAATCCTACGCGCGTTGTCGTATTCGATTTCGGTATTCTGGATTCCCTGGATAAGCTCGGCGTAGAGGTGTTAGGCGTGCCGCAAGCGAATATTCCTTCGTACCTATCCAAATTCGAAGACAAGAAATACGAGAATGTCGGCAGCTTGAAAGAGCCTGACTTCGAAAAAATCAACAGCATCAAACCGGACCTGATCATCATTTCCGGAAGACAGCAGGAAGCCTATGAGGAGCTTCAGGAAATTGCGCCTACGATCTTCTTGGGCGTGGATACAAGCAAATACATGGAATCCTTTGAAGAGAACATGAACACGCTCGGACAAATTTTCGGCAAGGAAGCCGAGGTTGAGCAAGAGCTGAAAACGATTGAAGACAGCATTAAGGCACTGAATGAAAAAGCAACGGCAACAGGCAAAAACGCACTGATCATTCTTGCGAACGAAGGCAAAATCAGCGCATACGGACCAGGATCGCGCTTCGGCATCCTGCATGATGTGTTCGGATTTAAAGCGGTGGACAGCAACATTGAAGTAAGCACTCATGGTAAGGACATCTCGAACGAGTATATTGTAGAGAAAAATCCGGACTATCTGTTTGTCGTTGACCGCGGCGCTGCCGTAGCTACAGGAAACGGCGAATCCGGCGCTAAAGCAGTCGTGGAGAACGAGCTCGTCAATACAACGAATGCTGCGAAAGAAGGAAACATCGTGTACTTGGACCCTGACTTCTGGTACCTGTCCGGCGGCGGATTGACTTCCGTATCCGAAATGGTTAAAGAAGTAGACGCGGCCATCAAGTAATAGTGAGGACATGAAGACTCATTCATAATACAAGCTCAATTCAAAAGATGGCGGTACCGGATTATTCCGTGTCCCGCCATCTTTCGTTGTGTGCGCCCGGCATGGGCGATAACTCGGCGGTGAAAGTCCGCTACAGGCTTGGCAGTAGGAAATGTTAGCCAAGGGCAAGGGTGTCCGCCGCGAGGCGGAATCTGAAGAAAGCCGGAGGCAAACCCTCGGTCCGACGAACAGAATTTACATATAAGGCGCGGGGGTCCGGCTAAAGCTATGGTCTTGTCGTCCCTTCCCGTATGTTAGTTTCTTTGCTTTGGATCATCGATTATCGGATAATAAAGAATATGGCAGCATTCGTCGAATCAGGGTTTAAGTTGCAGGATGGCTGCAGTCTTGCAGGAAGACAGGAGGTTATATAGATGTTTCGAGATCAAATATACATCGGCGGACAATGGATCCGGACGGACAAGTCGATTGAGGTGTATAATCCGGCGGACGGCAAGGTGATCGGGACCGTGCCGAAGGCCGGCAGAATCGAGGCCGAACAAGCCGTGGATGCCGCGGCTGAAGCATTCGGGCATTGGTCGGGACTGACGGCCCAGGAGCGCGGGGATCTGCTTCGCCGCTGGTTTGAACGGATCAGCGAGCATACCGATGAGCTGGCGCGGATCATGACGATGGAGCAGGGCAAGCCGCTGAAGGAGGCGGCAGGGGAGATTGCCTATGCGAACAGCTTTGTCTCCTGGTATGCGGAGGAGGGCAAACGCATCTATGGCGAGACGATTCCCGCTTCGTCGAACAAGAAGCGGATTATCGTAACCAAACAGCCGGTCGGAGTCGTTGCTGCGATTACGCCTTGGAACTTTCCGGCCTCGATGATAACCCGTAAGGTCGCGCCGGCGCTGGCTGCGGGCTGCACCGTGGTCATCAAGCCTTCAAGCGAGACGCCGTTTACCGCCATCAAGCTGGTTGAGCTTGCGGAGCAAGCAGGCATTCCGGCAGGAGTGATCAACCTCGTGACAGGTCCCTCTGGTGAAATCGCGGAGGCGTGGCAGCAGGACGGCCGGGTGCGCAAATTGTCCTTTACCGGCTCGACCGAGGTCGGCAAGAAGCTGATGGCCGGGGCGGCCGCGAATGTGAAGAAAATATCGCTGGAGCTCGGCGGACACGCGCCGTTTATCGTGACGGCGCATGCTGATTTGGAGCAGGCGGCTTCGGGTTTGATCGCGTCCAAGTTCCGCAACGGGGGACAGACCTGCGTCTGCGCGAACCGGATTTATGTCGAGGAGCGAGTAGCTGAAGAGTTTGCGGAATGCGTTGCGCGGCTTGCTTCCGAGCTGAAGGTAGGTAACGGCCTGCAGGAAGGTACCGATATTGGACCACTCATTAACGAGGACGCAGTGGATAAAGTGGTGAAGCAGATTCAGGATGCGAAGGCGAAGGGAGGCATCGTGCTGACCGGCGGAAAGAAGCTGCCTGAGCTCGGCGGTCGCTTCGTGGAACCGACCGTCATTATGAACGCTACCGATGACATGGCGTGCATGCAGGAGGAAACATTCGGGCCGCTGGCGCCGATCACCACCTTCACCGCCATCGAGGAGGCGATTAAGCGCGCCAACAACAGTCCGTACGGGCTGGCGGCTTATGTATTCACGCAGCATCTCGGGGAAGCGGTGCGAATCGCCGAAGCGCTGGACTACGGCATCGTGGGCGTGAACGATCCCGTTCCGTCTACAGCCCAAGCGCCGTTTGGAGGCTTCAAGGAAAGCGGGCTTGGACGGGAAGGCGGGCATTACGGGATCGATGAGTTTTTGGAGGTCAAGTACATTTCGCTTGGTTTGTAGTTTGATGGCAGTGTAATTGCAGTTCATTTATGTTTATGATTTGTTCGTATATTGGCATTGGAGAACGGATCTAAGAAGGGCGATCCCCGTTGACGCTGCGGGATCGCCCTTATTGCCATGCATGATTTTATTTATTAGATGATAGCTGAATAACCTGGCCGGTCTCTGCGGATTCGTTCGCGGCCAGCGTCGCTTCAAGCGTCTTGAGGCCTTCCTCATAGGATGCCAGAACCAGGCTGGGATTTTTTTGCCGGATGGCTTCGACCAGCGCATCAGTCAGGTTTTTATAAAAGTTGGAGTTGCTGCGGTAAATCGTTTCCTTCCCCTTCTCGACAATGGACAGCGTCGTACCGTCGAGAACAAGGCGGAAATTCCGTCCCATGATTTCGACGCCTGTGCGATGGTCGAATTGGATGAATCCGGTTTGCATCTGTCCAAGCGCTCCGGATTCGAGCACGAACTGGATGACGCCGACATCCGGAATGTCCAGATCCGGGATATCCTTCACGAGAAGCAGATCCATATTCGCGTACAGATTGGTAATGTCGCCGCATAAATAGCGGACCAGGTCCAAGGTATGCGTAGATTGTTCCACGAGCTGGCCGCCCGATAGCTCTTTCTTGCGCCACCATGGTGTTGGTACAGGCACGGTGATGTAATGGGCGCGAACCATTCCGATTTTCTTGTCCTTGAGATAATCCTTTGCGATTGCAACCGTATCCAAATAACGCAAGCAATAGCCGGAAGCGGCAATAATTCCGCTGTCCGCGATGGCTTTCGCTTTGCTGCGGACAGCTTCGAGATCAAGTCCGAGCGGCTTCTCTACCATCAAATGAATGCCTTTCGCTGCCGCTCGCTCTTCCAGATCGCCGTGGCAGAACGGCGGGATGCAGATATACAGCACATCGAGCGGCTCCTGTTCGATCATGACGCTGCCGTCCGTATAATAAGCGGCTCCGTATTGCTCCGCCTGTGCCTTGGCGAGTGCTTCGTTGGAATCGCAAATGGCGGCGAGCTGCACATGCTCATGCTCGTGGAGATTTTTGATGTGTACGGCGCCCATCCCCCCGGCCCCGATTACGCCTGCTTTAATCATTGGCATTGATCACTCCTAGTGGTTAGGTTAACGTACCACACCCGTTCGGTACGTAGTCCTCGTGATTATATCCCTGATTTCCATATTATTCAACACGGTAATTTTCTCTTAATACCGGAAGACAGCCGATATAAAGCCATAGGAAGCATGGGGGCATTTAGGGATGCACGGATTCATGCACATGCCGGCTCAAAGCACATGTCAGCTTGAAGCACGCGCCAGCTGAATGCACATGCCAGCTGCATGCATATGCCAGCTTGAAGCACAGCCGGCTCGAAGCACATGCCAGCTCGAAGCACAGCCGGCTCGAAGCACATGCCAGCTCGAAGCACAGCCGGCTCGAAGCACATGCCAGCTCGAAGCACACGCCAACTCCACGCACATGCCAGTGCGAAACACATGCTAGCTCCACGCACCGAGCGTACGGTGACAAACTCAAGCTTTATGAGGCTGCCGTCTGTAATTACCCTTGCAATGCCCCTAGGATTAGTCCAATTCCTGCATGGTCACGGTCCGTCCCTGCTCCGATGAACGGTATGCAGCTACAGCAACCGCGAGTGCGTGTAATCCGTCCTCGCCGGTGACTGATGCTTCGGCTGCGCCGGAGGAGATGGCCGATATAAAATCACGGATCAGCTCGGCATCCATGCTGTCACCCCATGCATGATGGCGGTAGCCGGACTCATCGGTGTAGACGTGCAGCTTCTGGCTGGTCGCATTCACGCTGATCGTCCCCTGCGAGCCGATAATTTCCAAGGTAACGTCGCCCCAGGTCGGGTATTCCTTATTGCGGGACCAGCTGCAGTCTAGCGTCGCGAACACGCCGTTTTCAAATTCCATGGTCAGCATGCCGCAATCATCGATCGGCTTCTCCGAAATCAAATGGCCGACCTCGGCGTAGACATCCTTTACCTCTGCGCCGGAGATCCAGCGCATAATGTCTGCTACATGCACCGTATGATCGATGACGGCGCCGCCTCCGGAGAGAGCCGGGTCGATGAACCAGCCCCCGGGATTGCGCCCCCGGTTGGTCCCCTTCATGGCCAGGATGCGGCCTAATGCACCGTCATCCACCAATTGCTTGGCGCGGATGACCGTGGAATTATAGCGGACGGGGAAGGCGGTCTGCAGCAGCACCCCGCTTGCCTTGCATGCTTCAATCATCTCTTGGGCATCCGCTATATTGGTGGATAGCGGTTTTTCGCAGAGAACATGGACACCGGCCTTGGCAGCGGCAAGAGTATGCTCTTTGTGACGGGCATTCTCGGAAGTGACGATGACACCGTCAATGCCTTGCGCCAGCAGCTCCCGGTAATCCGGATAATAGGTCGTTCCGAAATATTCCGCATACTTGGCTCCACGCTCCGCATCGGTATCGGCGATTCCGGCCAGCTCCACGCCGTCAATCTGGAGCAGCGCCTTCGTGTAGCTGAATGCATGCATATGTGCAAAGCTTATAACGCCAATCTTCATGACATCACCCCTCTATATGAATGAGCACCGACTAAGGCTCCGGAATCTGCATCTATCAGAACCGGCTGACCGGAAGACATGGACGACAGTGCCGCCAGCGCGATGCGCAATGCCTCGAGCGCATCCTCCGCCGTGACCAGCGGGTCGCTTCCGTCCTGAATGCAGGACATGAAGTGGGCAAGCTCGCGGTAATACGGGCTCTGGGCGAGCGGGCTTTCCGGGACGATGACGCCCGGGACCGTCTCCGAACGGCGGCGCGATTTGTATACGATCGGGGTGTCCGTCCGGCTGTCGTAATCTATAACGCCCTTCGTTCCGGCTATTTCGAAATGCATGGAGAAGCCCTCATGGGCCCAAGTCCCTTCGACATGGGCGATGACTCCGCTTCGGAACCGCAGGGTCACGAGCGCATAATCGAGCTGGGCCTGATGGCGGCCGTGAAGCCCCTTGGCGTATACGCGCTCAACCTCGCCGAAGCACCAGCGCAAATAGTCGAAATCATGGATCATCGCATCGAGCGTAACGCCGCCGCTGGCGCTGAAGTCGCTGTACCAGTCATTCCAGCCGATCGGATAACCGCCGCCGCGGCCGGCCCGGATGACGGCTGGCTTGCCGATCGATCCCTGGTCCAGCAGCGCTTTGGCTTTAACATACTCCGGAAAGAACCGAAGCACATGCCCGACGAACAATCGAACCCCCTTCTCGCGGCAATAGCGGATCATGAATGCGGCATCCTCCGCGCTGCGGGCGATCGGCTTTTCGCAGATGACGTGTTTGCCGGCATCGGCCGACTTCACGACATATTCCTTATGGAGAGGGGTTGGCAGGCAAATGTCGATAACATCGATACCGGCAAGGCCAAGCTCCTGCACCGCTTCCTCGAAGGAAGGGAACGCTCGGGTGCTCCATTTGGCAGCCAGACCGCTCGCTTTGTCCGCCTGGATGTCCGCGATGCCGACAAGCTTCACGCCAGGCATCACGGCATAGGCTGAAGCGTGGGCTCTTCCCATGGTGCCCGCCCCGATAACTAATACACGTATCACTTCATACACTCCTTTATAGATGAGACCGGCGACGCTCTTGTCGGCCGGGCTCGTAAACCATGTGAACTACAATCAAATTTTCGGCAGAACAAGCCGCTTAACCGTTAACCCTTAATACCGTTCATCGCAATCCCCTCAATGAAATAGCGCTGAAGGAAAATGAACAGGATGATGATCGGAAGCGTGGCCATTACCGCGCCAGCCATCAGCAGCGGGTAATCGGTGGAATGCTGTCCCTGGAAGCTGGAAATACCGATGGAGAGCACCCGCATTTCCTCGGAGCTGGTCATGATCAGCGGCCACAGCAGATCGTTCCAGGATGCCAGTATCGTAAAGATGGCAAGGGAGACGAGCGCGGCCTTGGACAGTGGCAAATAGATGTTCCAGTAGATGCGGAAATAACTGCAGCCGTCGATTTTGGCGGCCTCCTCAAGATCCTTCGGCAGCGTCATGAAAAACTGCCTTAACAGGAATGTGCCGAAGGCGCTGAATATGCCGGGCACAATCAGCACGTAGAACGTATCGAGCCATTCGAACTCGCGCATGATGACGAAGCTCGGAATCATGACGACCTGCGATGGCACCATCAGCACGGCCAGCAGCGCGAGGAATATCGTATTTTTGAACGGGAACCGCAGGCTTGCGAAGGCATAGGCGGCAAGGGAGCACAGCACGAGCTGGCCGGCGGTTCGCCCGAGCGTGACTATGACCGTATTCAAGTAATACGTGCCGAAATCTATGCTGTCGATCACCCGGGCATAGTTATCAAAGCGCCATTCGGTCGGGAGCCATTTCGGCGGGACGGACATGGAGTCCGCGAACGATTTGACCGAGGTGGAGAGCATCCACAGAAAGGGCATGATCATGACCAGCGCGCCGACAGCTAACAGGAGATGGGCAGCCAGACGGCTCGTTTTATCGGTTCGGGTTGTCGTTTTCACGTCGTATACTCCTCCTCCCGTTATTGGTAATGAACCCAGCGCTTTTGGATATACATCTGGACCATCGTAATCACCAGAATGACAATGAACAAGATGAAGGCCTGGGCGGATGCATAGCCCATATTAAAGTACTTGAAGCCGTCCTCCCATATGCTGTATACGACCGTCCGGGTGGATTCGAGCATCGTGGCCTGCTGGTCCATCATGATAAAGATCAGATCGAACACCTGAAAGGAATTGATGAAGGACATAACCAGTACAAAAAACAAGCTTGGCGTCAGCAGCGGCAGCGTAATCCGGAAAAACTTATACAGCGTCCCGGCCCCGTCCAAGGAGGCCGCCTCGTAGTAGCTCCCCGAGATTCCCTGCAATCCCGACAGCAGGATGACGGCATTGTAGCCGATGCTGCTCCATACACTGACAAGGACGATGGAGAAGAGGGCGAATTTCTCATCGAACAGCCAATTCGGCTGCGGTAAATTCATCGCGCCCAGCACATAGTTAATCAAGCCGAATTCCGAGTTGTACAGCCATTTCCATACCATGCCGACCGCAATCGGCATCGTGATGACAGGGATGAAATACAGCGTCCGGTAGAAGACCATCCCTTTGATTTTCTGGTTCAGCAGCACCGCCAGCACCGTTGCCAGCGCGACGGACAAGGGGACCGTGCCGACGGTATACAGGAGCGTGTTCAGCAAGGATCCCGTAAACTTGTCGTCCTGCATCAGATTGACAAAATTGTCGATGCCGATAAACCGGGGAGAGGTCAACCCGTCCCATGCGGTAAACGACAGGAACAGCGATGCGGCGGAAGGAGCCATGTAGAACAGACCCAGGCCGAGCACCACAGGCAGGATGAAGACATAACCCCAGATGGCCTCGTTGATCGAAAGCTTGGAGGGCTTTCGTTTGGCGGACGTTCCCGGCGGATCCGTGGTGACTGTTACAGGAGAGCTCACAAGCAGCACCGTCCTTTCTTCATTCGTTATCGAGTAATTCGGATTAGCGAGTTGCTAGAAGAGCTGGTGTCACTTCATGATCAGAAAAGCCAATGAGCTCCTATTTCGTTTCGGTAGCCAAAATAGCGTTCATCTGATCCCCGGCATTTTTGAGAGCTTCTTCAAATGACTTTTTGCCCAGGAAGGCTGCCTGGATTTCCTTAACCTCGGCATCCTGCCATTCCGCGGTTTTCTGGGAAACGGGATACGGGACGGCAAAATCCAGACTGTCTACGAACACCTGCAGGTCCAAGGACGGAATCGATTTGAGCCAGCCTTCTTCCGTTCCCTTATAGGCAGGCATCGAGAAGCCCGATTTCGCCAGCAGCTCTTGCCCCTCTTTCCCGGACAGAACCTGGATCAGCTCCCAGGCTTCCTGCTCGACCTTGGTCTTTCCGTTGATCGCCCAGCTCAGGCCATGAACGATGGAGGCCTTCTCCTTGCCCGCCGGGAGGACCGCAACGCCAAGCTTGTCTCCAAGCAGCTCGTAGAGCTCCGGCGAATTGACCGAAATCCCCGGGAACATGGCGGCTTTGCCTGAACCGAACAGCTGGCGGGATTTCGTCTCGAGCTGCTGCTGAGCCGTAGGGGAATAGCCCTTATCGATCAAGCTCTGCTGCCATTTGAACGCCTCCAGCGCTTCCGGCGTATTGAAGCCGGAGGTTGTCTTATCCTCGGAGATGACGTAGCCTCCCGCTTGGGAGATATAGTTGTAATATCCGATTTGGCTGTCGATCGGGGCAATATAGCCGTAGATGCCGTTCGCCTTGTCGGTGAGCTTGGCGGCATTCTCTTCCAGCGTCTCCCAGGTCCAGGTTTCATCCGGGTAGGCAAGACCGGCCTTATCAAACAATTCCTTGTTGTAGTACAGACCGATGGAATCCTGGAAGTAAGGAAGGCCGTGGAGCTTGCCCTGATACGTATACATGTCGATCAGCGCTTCGTTATAGACCGAAGTATCCAGACCGCTTTGTTCAATGAGCGGGGACAGGTCTTTGATGAGACCCGAGGAAGCGTACGAGTGGAAGTTGGGACCGTTCATCCAATACACATCCGGGCCGCTGTTGCCGGCCAGGCTTGTTTTCAGCTTGGTCCAGTAATCCGCCCATGGCGTGTACGTCACCTTGACCTCGACATTCGGATGCTTCTGGTTGAAGATTTTGATCGATTGATCCAGCGTCTCCCGCACATTTTCATCCCACAAGGCGACATTGATCACTTTCTTGCCATTCTCTCCGCCGGACGCATTGCCGCCGCAAGCGGACAGAACGGCTGCGAGCATCAGGATTACGGAAAACAGGACCGCCATTCTTTTTCTCATCACATAAAACCTCCCTAAGGAACTTGGTTTGATCCAACACGTGACTCCAACTTGACGCTTGGCTTGAAAATGACTCCTCTTGCATTGCCCCCTTTATCTGTGATTAAAAAGTCATAGTTATTCCAGTGATCGAAAAAAGTTGACACAGGTATGCAATGTTTTGAGTGGAATAACGATGCTTCTGTTGCGAAAGATTATATATTTTGATTCAAAATATTTCAAGACAGCGGTTTCATTTTGTTTTAAATTATTTTTTTCACATTTTATGATGTCGCTGCTGCACCTGTGGAACTTGAGTTATTTTCGTTAATGGAATAAGTTTATAACAGATTCCCCGAAATGGTATAGTGTAACTAGCGCTTGATCCGCCAGCTCCCAGGGTACCAACCGGGAACGAAGCGATGATGAAACGAAAGAAAGGTTGAACTTGCTTGAACAATATGAAAAAAGGCGACCACAAGCTGATCCAGGCGCTGAATCGGTCCAAGGTGCTAAACAAGATAAGGACGGAGGGTCCGATCTCCCGGATCGACCTGGCCAAGAAGAACAACATCAGTCCTTCAACGGTGGCGTCCGCCGTGCAGGAATTAATCAAGGACGGCTACGTCGTTGAAATCGGAACCGGCTCCTCCAGCGGGGGCAGAAAGCCGATCCTGCTTCAATTCAATCCCAATAACCACTATCTGTTTGCGGTTGCGATCACGAATTCCCTCATCATTCTGGCGGCGATGAACCTGGAAGCGAGCATATTGAAAAAGGCCACTTTTCCGATCGACGGACTTCAGGGAAAAGAGCTCGTTGAGCGGCTCCTGCAGCTTACGGATGATTTTATCCGATCCTACGGCGGCGGAGGACAATGCGTTGGCCTATCCGTTACCGTGCCCGGAATCGTCAGCGATACTCAGGGCGTCGTCTACTACAACACCAAGCTGCGGATGGAGAACGTCCCGCTGAAACGGATCATGGAGGAGCAGTACGGTTTACGGGTATGGGTAGAGAACGATATGAACTCGGTGGCTCTGGCTGAGCGGCGGTTCGGCAATTATGCCTACTCCAACCTGATTTACATTTCGATCGGCGATGGCCTCGGATCCGGGATTCTCATTAACGATACCCTGCTTCGCGGCAAGCATGGAGGAGCGGGGGAGTTCGGCCATACCAGCGTGAACTGGAACGGCATCCGCTGCGAATGCGGAAATATCGGCTGCCTGGATACCAGCATCAGCTGGGTGGCGATCTATTCCCGCATCATAACGGCGATCGCTACGGGGCGGCCGACCTTGATCCAGGAGCTAAGCGGCGGCGACTATGCAAAAATTGACCCTTCGATGTACAAGGAGGCGCTTCGGCGCGGTGACCGCCTGGCGATCTCGATTAACGAGGAGGTGGCGGAGCATCTGGGTGCGGGCATCGTGAACCTTGTGAATATGTTTAATCCGGAGGCGCTTATTCTCGGAGGAGAAATGGCTTTGGGGAACGAGGAGCTGCTGGCGATGGTTCGCAACTATATTGGCCGGCATGCCATGCCGATCCTCGCGAATGACATGGTATTCGGGCTCGCCTCGCTGGGCGGTGACGACAAGCTGATCGGCGCAGCGGCCGTCCTGCTGCAAGATCTGTTCGGCTTCTCGCTGATCGAATCTTCGATTTGACAACGTTTCCATCAGCACGTAATCTTGGGGTACATGAATCTCAATCGGAAGGGGAGCTGACGAATTGGAGCAATATATACTGTCGCTGGATCAGGGAACGACAAGCTCGCGGGCGATATTATTTGACCGGAAAGGGCAAATCGTGCATTCCGCCCAAAAGGAATTTCCGCAGTACTTCCCTCAGCCGGGCTGGGTGGAGCAGAACGCCAACGAAATTTGGGGCTCGGTGCTTGCCGTGATCGCCACCTGCTTGTCGGAAGCAGGAGTCAAGACGGAGCAGATTGCCGGCATCGGCATCACGAACCAGCGGGAGACCGCGGTCATATGGGACCGGAAGACCGGTGATCCGATCTACCATGCGATTGTTTGGCAATCGCGCCAGACCGCAAGCTTGTGCGAGCAGCTGATTGCGGACGGACATGATTCGATGGTTAGGGAGAAGACAGGACTCCTGATTGATCCGTATTTCTCAGGAACGAAGATCAAATGGCTGCTGGATCATGTTGAGGGGGCCCGTGAGCGCGCGGAGCGTGGAGAGCTTCTCTTCGGTACGATCGACACTTGGCTCATCTGGAAGCTGTCCGGGGGCAAGGCCCACGTGACCGATTATTCCAATGCATCGCGGACGATGCTGTATAACATTCATGAACTGAAATGGGATGAAGAGCTGCTTGCGCTTCTCGATATTCCGGCCGTGATGCTGCCGGAGGTGAAGCCTTCCTCACAGGTATACGCGAACACGGTGTCGTATCATTTCTTCGGGCGCGAGGTTCCGATTGCGGGAGCGGCCGGGGACCAGCAGGCGGCGCTGTTCGGTCAGGCCTGCTTCTCGGAAGGGATGGTCAAGACGACTTACGGCACGGGCAGCTTCATGCTGATGAATACGGGGGATAAGCCCGTTAATTCCGAGCATGGCCTGATTACGACGATCGCCTGGGGCTTGGAAGGCAAGGTGCAGTACGCTCTGGAGGGCAGCGTATTCGTTGCCGGCTCCGCGATTCAGTGGCTGCGCGACGGACTCCGGATGTTCCGGGAGGCGAAGGATAGCGAGCCGTATGCACGCCGGGTAGATTCAACGGATGGCGTGTACGTCGTTCCCGCTTTCGTCGGACTCGGGAGCCCTTATTGGAACAGCGAAGCGCGCGGTGCTGTTTTCGGCCTGACGAGAGGCACGTCGAAGGAGCATTTTATCCGTGCAACACTGGAATCGCTCGCCTACCAGACGCGGGACGTGCTGTCTGTCATGATTGAGGACTCCGGGTACCGGATTCCGGCTTTGCGGGTGGATGGCGGCGCGGCTGCCAACACATTCATCATGGAGTTTCAGAGCGATATTCTGAACGTGCCGGTCGAACGGCCGGACATCCTGGAGACGACGGCGCTCGGAGCGGCCTATCTCGCCGGCCTTGCAGTCGGGTTCTGGAAGGACCAGGACGAAATCCGCAGTCTGTGGTCTGCCGGGCAGCGGTTCGAGCCGAAGATGCCGGAGGAGACCAGGGAGAAGCTGTACAACGGGTGGAAAAAAGCCGTTTATGCGACAATGGCTTTTCATTGACGGGAATTATGCTATAATAAATATTAAGTGAATACATGTCTGGAGACTTGGAGAGACCACTGGACACACAAAAACCCGGCAGACGGGGATATCGTTGTGTGTTTGTGGTCTCTTTTTTGTTGTCTTTTTAGTCGCCTCTAGATATTAGGAATTCAGGAATTTAGGGTATATAGAGCTCGGGTAAAACATACAGGGAGGGATCAGTTGTGAAGCATTTACGGACATTTTCAAGCCTGGACCGCAAGAAGCGATTCCGGGAGATGGATACCACGCATTACGAATTAATCGTCATTGGCGGAGGAATTACGGGAGCAGGCATCGCGCTCGATGCAGCAACCCGCGGCATGTCAGTGCTGCTGCTGGAAATGCAGGATTTTGCATCCGGCACGAGCAGCCGTTCGACCAAGCTGGTGCACGGCGGGCTTCGTTATCTGAAGCAGTTCGAGGTCGGAATGGTAGCCGAGGTCGGCAAGGAACGAGCGGTGGTTTATGAGAACGGTCCCCATGTCACGACGCCGGAATGGATGCTGCTTCCGATTCACCAAGGCGGCACGTTCGGCAAATTCAGCACGTCGATCGGGCTGATGGTGTATGATTTCCTCGCCGGCGTCAAGCGGGGAGAGCGGCGCTCGATGCTCTCCTCGGAGGAGACGCTGAAGAGGGAGCCTCTCCTCAAGCGGGACGGCTTGAAGGGCGGCGGATATTACGTGGAATACCGGACGGATGACGCCAGACTGACGCTGGAAGTCATGAAGGAAGCGGCGGCCAGAGGCGCGAACGTGTTCAATTATGTAAAGGCCGAATCGCTGAATTACGATGCGAACGGACGCATTACCGGCGTCACGGCCAGAGACATGCTCGATGGTGAGGTTCGGCAGGTGACCGGCAGTCAGATTGTGAATGCATCGGGGCCGTGGGTCGACCGCGTGCGGGAAATGGATAAATCCAAGAAAGGAAAAATGCTGCAGCTGACCAAAGGCGTGCATCTGGTGATCGATCAATCGAAGTTCCCGCTTCGTCAAGCCGTATACTTCGATACGCCGGACGGACGGATGGTGTTTGCGATTCCAAGGGATGGAAAGACATACGTCGGGACTACGGATACGGTATATAAAGCTGATCCCGCACGGCCGTTCATTACAATCCAGGACCGGGATTACATCCTTAAGGCGATATCATATATGTTCCCGGACATCAAGCTGTCTCCGTCCGACGTAGAGTCAGGCTGGGCCGGCGTTCGGCCGCTCATTCTGGAAGAAGGCAAAAGCCCTTCGGAAATATCCCGCAAGGATGAGATCTGGGAATCTCCGTCGGGGCTTATTACGATTGCGGGCGGCAAGCTGACCGGCTACCGGAAGATGGCGGAAACCGTCGTCGACCTTGTTGCAAAGCGTCTTCAAGAGAGAGGCGGCAAGTCTTACGGCGCCGGCATAACCCGTGAGCTTCCGATATCCGGCGGCAAGGTTGGCGGTTCCGCTCAATTCCCGGATTATGTGCGCATTCAAGCCGATCAGGGCGCGGCGCTTGGGATTGAACGGAAGCTTGCAGAGCAGTGGGCGAAAATGTACGGCTCCAATGTGGCAGAATTGTTCCGCTTGGCAGGGGAGGAAGCCGCGGGCACGGGAGCACAGGAGGAAGCGGAGGCGCTGCCGCTGTCGGTGCTCGTTCCGCTGCGGTATGCGATCGAGCACGAAATGGCCGTGAAGCCGGTCGACTTCTTTATCCGCCGGACAGGTTCATTGCTGTTCAATATCGAATGGACCAAGAGATGGAAGGAGCCGGTCATCGATTATATGGCTTCGTTACTCGGCTGGAGCAATGATGAGAAGGAGATGTACACTTTAGAGCTGCAAGAGGAGCTTGCCAGGGCGGAGCATGCCGCACCTTCCGAGGAGAGCGGGCTGGAAGCCGCGGCGGCTTCTGCAAGCAAGCTGTCATCCTGAATCCATCCCTAATGTTCAACCAGCTCCCGGGCGCGTGAAGCGGGAGTTGGTCTTGTTTTGATCGGTCAAGTTATAGAAGCATGGGCATCGGTGTGATATTCTATATACGTCGTCAAATATGAGAGGAGAGATCAACCGATGAACCACAAAGCGTATGAAGGCACGTTCCACGGCGAGCCTGCGGTATGGCTGCAGCACGGCCCTTATGAAGCGGCAATTTTGCCCGCAGTCGGCGGTAATCTTATAGCCTACCGGGATATCGAAAGCGGTTACCGGTTTCTGCGGGAGCCGGAAGCGGACGAAATGGAGTCGTTCAAGGAGAATCCCGGCGTACACGGAATCCCTGTCCTGTTTCCGCCAAACCGCTATGAGGACGGACGGTTCCCATGGAAAGGCAAGACCTATCAGTTTCCGGTGAATGAGGAGGCAACGGGCAATCATCTGCATGGCTTTTTACATACGACTCCGTGGTGGGTCGAGGAGTATGGCAGCACGGAAGCGGGCAGCTATGTCGTCGTATCGGTCAAGGTCGATGAAGACCATCCGGTATATGCGATGCTGCCTCACCGCTTCACCTTCCGTCTGCGCTACACGCTTAATCAAGACGGTCTGTCCCAGCATGTCTTGATTCGCAACGAAGGCGACAGCGACATGCCTTGCCTGCTCGCCTTCCATACAGCGATCATGGCGCCGTTTGCGCCAGGGAGCACGGCAGACGATGTGGTTGTCCGCATGACCATCGGCGAGCGTTGGGAGCTCAATGAACGCATGCTGCCGACCGGTCGCTTCCAGCCGCTGACTCCGGACGAGGAGAAGCTCCGCGGCGATGGAGTCAGCCCGTATTTTGCCGAGATGGACAATCATTATACGGCTGCTCAGCAAAACGGGAGAAACCGCATGGAGCTGACCGATACGCGCATCGGCAAAACATTCGTATACGATGTAGGCACTTCCTATAAGCAGTGGATGGTTTGGAACAACAAGGCATGTGGGAAGTTTTTCTGTCCGGAGCCGCAGGTCAACCTCGTCAACGCGCCGAATGTGGATCTGCCGGCCGACGAAATCGGCCTGTTCGGGCTGGCGCCGGGCGAGATCTGGGAATCCACCTCGCGCTTATACATGAAGAACTGATCGACAAGACTTTCAATCGAGTGAAAAAAAGCGTATTGGAACCACCCGGTTTACGGGTTGACATGTCCGTACGCTTTTTTTACAGCTGGCCAATATGGCGCGTTGTCCGAGTCCCGCGATAATCGTCGGGCAGCAGCAGCGTCACCGCTTGAGGCTACCCTTTCAAGCTGAAAGAGGATGGGTTAGCCTGGCTCCGTCTTTTCCGCACGCGCTCCGGAATGGCAAAGAACGCAATATGCATGACGACAAACAGGCACAGCGCAATGAGCTCCTCTGCGAGAATGTAATAGGGATGCGGCCCTAGGAGATCAAGCAGGGAAGGGGTATTCGGCTTATGCATCAAAAACATGTAGTTGGACCCCAGCGCTGCATTTGCCAGTCCGACCACAAGTGCAGCGGCGTTCAGGAACAGCATGGTGTGGCCGATCGATTTCCAGGTCGGACGGTATCCGCGAATCCAAGTCATATACAGTGCCGTTAAGATAATGGCTATATGGACGATAAAGAAATGAAAGAAGCGGAAATGCGGGAATGGATAATCGAGATTGGGCGTCAGAATGGCCTGAAGCGCCCCGCCGATGCCTGCAAAATAGACGAGCGGATACAGCTTTGCCGAATCCGTTAGCAGCACTGCAGCTGATAGAAATAATGTAAGGCTGCAGAGCTCAAGCGGCAGGGACGTGGCCGGATCCCATATCCCGGTGACGCCGTACCAAACATGAAGGGCTGCTTCAGGCAATACCAATGCAGCCAACAGGCCGATCCGTACCCCTTGCCGAAGCCAAGGACGGCTTCGAATCCTGTACCGGAACAGAAACAGCAGCAGTCCGAGGCCGGCCAGCATCCCGATAGCGACGAAGTGCCAGGGGGAGAAGGCGGCAAAGGATTGTGAGACGTCCGGATCAAAGATCGTTTCGATGACATAACATCCTTTCCGAAAACGTAGTATCTAAATATTATCATCCTTACATTTTGAAAGAAAGGCTGGTGTTGGATGACCATGCTTCGAGCGATAAAGCGGTTTACACTCACGATGTTATGCGCGGTGCTGCTGCTCGGGATGAGCGGGCTTACGGCATCCGGGAAAGCTGATGCGGCCTCCAAATACAAGAAGTTTTTCGATGTCAGCAGAAAGGGAGCGCCGACCCCGGGGCTGAGCGGAAACAAGGAGTGGGTGCCTCAGGGGCTGGCGCTCGTGCCAAGCAAAAACTGGATTATCATATCCCATTACTGGGGCAACAAAAACAAAAATCAAGCCAGCTCCATCTCGATCACAAACAGCAAAACGAATAAACGGATCAAGACGCTTTATTTATATGAGAGCGGAGGCAAGAAGCATACCGGACATGTTGGCGGACTTGCGGTAAGCAAGAAGCATCTGTGGATCGCATCGGGTAAAAATGTCTACCGCATTCCGCTAAGCACGCTCAGCAGCAAGAAGGATTACAGCAATATCGTCATGAGCAAATATTCGCTCGGACATAAAGCCTCCTATGCAACCTATGCTGATGGGGTTCTGTGGGTAGGCGAATATATGGACGGAGAAGATATCGGGAAGAAGCAGTGCGCCCCGGGACCAAAGGGCAAGCTGCGGGGGTATAAGCTGACTGGCAGCGATCTGTTGCCGCCTGGCCGCAAGCCATCTTACACCTGGACGACACCGGACAGGGTGCAGGGAGCGGTGGTGACCAAATCGCGGGTGCTGTACAGCCAGTCATGCGGCCGCAACAACGCAAGCACGCTCCTGATTTATACCCGCGGGACCTCGGGCAAGCCGGCGGCGACACCGCTGGCGATGCCGCCGATGTCCGAGAATATCGCGCTCCGCGGCAACGATCTGTATGTCCTGTTCGAGTCCGGGGCGAGGAAGTATCGGAACGGGGCGCTGCCCTTGAAAAACCTCTACATCGTCAATTTGAAAAAGCTGAAGCTGTAACATGAATCGGCGGTCCTAATAGCACAAAAGCACCCGCTTTCCTATAACAGGAAGGCGGGTGCTTTGCGCGTAGGACAGGAGCGTAAGCTCGTCGTCTTACAGGACCGGCTGTCTCGCTTCGGCGACCAGCCGCTTGAGCGGCTCCTGCTTCCATCTCGGGATTCGAAGATGCTTGGCGGAGGGAGCCTTCTCCCCGAAGTATACGATGCCTTGCTCGACGTCCGTCACCTTGTCGATATTGACGTAACAGTTGCCTCCGACATAGTAGAATTGTTTGCCCGAGACCAGGGAATTGATGTTGTCGGCAGTCATTCTCTTTTTTATATTATAGTTCCTGCCGTGAAAGCTGACCAAACCGTGCGATCCGGTTTTAAAGAACAGAATGTCTGTCTCCACCACGAAGTCCTCATACATGTTGCGGGATTCCGATACGCGCTTCGTCATTCTGCTTCCCCCTTTTCCTTGATCAACTATTGATAACGCTTACATTTTATCATGTTTTATTCTGGGATTAAAGAACTTTTTCGAAATGCCGCTAAAAAACCCTGTACCGTTCGGTACAGGGTTTTATTTGCAGGGGATGGCCTAGCTTGGGCAATCCTCCTGATAAGACTTTTATTGGTGTTATTTAGCCGGCGTTGCTGCTGTGTCATCGGCTGCTGTATCCTTGCCTTCGGCATCTGCAGAGCTTTTATCGAGCGTGTTGGTGATTTTCGCTTTGTCCTTAAGCTCCTGGATATAAGCCGGGGACTCCTGATACACCTTTTGGTTGACCATCTGGCCGCGGATTTCTTCCTTCTTCTCCTCGAAGGTCGGGTTGGTTGCTTCCTTGCGGTCGGTCAGCTTAATGATATGGTAACCGAAGGAGCTCCTAACCGGCAGGCTGATCTCGCCCTTCTTCAGCTTGAATGCCGCTTCCTCAAAGGCAGGGTCCATCTCGCCGCGTCCGAAGAAGTCCAGGTCGCCGCCAGTATCCTTCGTTGCATCCTGGTTCTTCTCCTTGGCGATCGCAGCGAAGTCTGCGCCTTCCTGCAGCTCCTTGTAAATCTTGTCGGCTTCTTCCTTCGTTTCGACCAGAATGTGGGAAGCCCGCACCTGTTCAGGCGTAGCGAAGCTTTCCTTGTTCTGCTCAAAAATTTCCTTCACTTCATCATCGGTAACTTTGACTTTGTCGCCAAGCAGCTTCTTGAGCTTCACTTGCTCACGCATTTGCTTGCTTAGATCCTCTTCCGTCATGCCGGCCTGCATGAGCGCCATGTTGAACTGGTCCTCCGATGGGTAGCTTGCCTTGAGGGCGGCAACCTCGGCCGTTACCTCTTCGTCGGTTACGGTGAGGGACTTCTTGTTCATCTCCTGATCAATCAGCTCATCTCGGATAATGCCGTCAAGCGTTTGTGGTCCTCCGGCTTGCACCAGCGCATCGTACAACCGATCCTTCGTAATGCTGACACCGTTGACATTCGCTACTGCTTCGTTACCGGATCCTTTGGCAAACGGAGGCACGATGAGGACGACAATCAGTGCCGCCGCGAGTACGAGGGAGGCGATCATCCATCCTTTGCTGCCGTTTCCGCCGCCGCCGGAAGGGGCTGCTTCCTCTTGCGAAGGCTGATCATCCGGGATCATCAGTCCAACCTTGTCATCCTCTTTGGACAAATCCAAGCTGCCCGAGTCGCGGAAATCCTCCCCGGAATGGCTCTCTTGCTGAATATTCTCCTCGGCTTGTCCGCTTTTCTCATCGGGCTCTCCCGGAAGATTTGGCTGCAAATCATTATCTTTCATTCAGTAATTGACTCCCTTCGATTCCAAATAATATGTTGGATCATTCTGTAACCACTGTACCAGATATGTCCGGGCTTTACCTTAAGAAAAAATAAAAAATATGAAATCAGGGATGGAATGCCCCCTAAACTATAGGAACAGCTTGCCCGCCAATCCGCAGACTATGCCCAGGATCACGACGGAGCCCGCCACGAACCAGAGCACCTTGCGGGGGAAGGATCGTCTTACCATAAACAAGGACGGCAGACTGATCGCCGGCAGCGTCAAGAGAAGAGCCGCCGCAGGCCCCGCTCCAAGTCCAGCCGCCATGAAGGCTTGGATGATCGGGATCTCCGCTGCCGTCGGGATGACGAAGAGCATGCCCATCACGGCGAAGAACATGATCGCCAATATGCCGCCGCCGGCAGCTTCACCGAGCTGAGGGAACATCCACACCTGCAGCGCTCCGAGCAGCAGCACGGCAATGAAGTACGAGGGAACGACCCGGATGACCATGTCGGCGATGCTCGACATCCAGCGTTTCCACAGCGGACGATGGTCGGTCTCGTCAGGCTGCTCCGCGGCGTCGATCTCTACAGGAGCTGCTTCCTTCGAGATCCGGTTGGCCAGGTAGCTGACACCAAAGGTCAGAAGGATCCCGAACACGAGCCGCAGCAGCGTGAATTTCCAGGACAGCACAAAGGTCATGAATACGAGTGTAGCCGGGTTAATGGTCGGATTGCCGATCCAGAAGGCGAGGGCCGAGCCGACGGATACCTTTTTCTTACGCAAGCCGACCGCGATTGGAGCCGCGCAGCAGGAGCACATCATGCCCGGTATGGATGCCAGGCCTCCGATTGCTGTGCTGCCGAAGCTGGATTTGCCCAGCACGCGCAGAAGCCAGCCTTGCGGGAGCAGAGATTGCACGAGGCTTCCCAGCAAAATGCCGAGCACGGCGGCTTTCCATACGGCTTTAAAGTAGGTGACGGCATAGTCCCAGGCCGCTTGCCAAGACGGTAAGGTGTTATCCGGTTGAAAGTTCAGGATGGATGAGCCGATACTGTGATCTACGATCGCTTTAAGGGCTTTATTGTAATACGGCCACCATTTTACATATGTCAATCCTGCCGCCGCGATCATGATAAACAGGACGATAAACCATAAGGTTTTTCTGCGGTCTGTATGATGAAGCGGCATTCGGCCATCATTGGTGTGAGTCATAGTCGAGATTCCTCCGATATATCTGGGATGATAAACATATTCCAATCCATTATTATACCATAAATCAAGCATAAGCAACTATTTTACCAGGGAATCAGATACGCGAACCAGGATTAGACTTCCTGCGGTTGATTTTTTATAATAGAAAGGAGGGTTTTGCAAATCCTGAGGTAAATGCGTAGCGTAATAAACGAAATTGTTTTTCCCCGGAGTCCTTGAGCTGTGTTTCACCGGCACCTCATATCCGGGGTTGTTGCATGTTGAATCCCTAACGGGGGTAACCGCCGTAATATATATAATGAAGGGAAGTCCTAGAAATGAGTCAATCCGACAAAATAAAGCTAACCTCTTATTCCTCCAAAGGCGGCTGCGGCTGCAAGATCGGCCCGGCCGACTTGGCGCAGGTCATACGCAAGCTGCCCCAAACGGAGCCGAATCCGAATTTGCTCGTCGGGCTGGATACGAGCGATGATGCCGGCGTCTATCGTCTTACGGATGACCTCGCCATGGTGCAGACGGTCGATTTCTTTACGCCTATCGTTGATGATCCTTACGATTTCGGGCAAGTGGCCGCAGCCAATGCAATCAGCGACATTTACGCGATGGGCGGCAAGCCGCTGACGGCGCTGAATATTGTGGCATTTCCGATTTCGACGCTGGACAAGCAGGTACTGGCCGACATCCTCCGCGGTGCGGGCGATAAGCTGAAAGAAGCGGGCGTTACGCTGGTCGGCGGTCATTCGATCGACGACAAGGAGCCGAAATTCGGCTTGGCCGTTACAGGGACTGTTCATCCGGATAAGATCAGAACAAACGCCGGCGCTAAGCCGGGCGATGCCCTGATCTTGACCAAGCCGATCGGCGTCGGCATTATGTCCAGCTCCATGAAGAAGGATTTGTTAAGCGATGATGAGATCCGCCGTGTCACGGCAGTTATGGCTGCTTTAAATAAAACCGCCGCTGAAATCATGGAGCCTTATCAAGTGCATGCGTGCACGGACGTTACCGGCTTCGGTCTCCTCGGTCATACGCTTGAAATGGCGAAGGGAAGCGGAGCGGGAATCCGGATTATCAAATCCGCTGTGCCGGTATTGGAACGGGTAAGGGAGCTTGCCGAACTCGGCGTCATTCCGGGAGGAACGAAGAACAACTTCGACCATGTGAAGGACTCCGTTGATTTTCCGGACGGAATGGACCAATACGATAAGTGGATTCTGAGTGATGCCGTCACATCTGGAGGCCTTTTGATTGCGGTGGAGGGCTCCCAGGCGGACGCGCTTCTTCAAGAGCTGCAGGCTGCGGGATTAGAGGCCGGCCGGATCGGAGAGGTCGTTTCCGAGCATGGCGGACGGATCTCGGTTGAATGGTAAGCAAGCAAGGACCGCTTGCAGGCGAATCGATATAAGGAGCGAACAGACATGTTTCAAGACATCACGGTAGAAGAACTTATGGAACTTCAGCGGAATAAGAAGCTGACATTGATCGATGTCCGTTCCCCTTCGGAATATACGGATGCGACCATTCCCGGCAGCCTGAATATCCCGGTATTCAATGACGAGGAGCGGGCTGAAATCGGAACGCTGTACAAGCAGGTCGGGGTTGATGCGGCGAAGGAGCGCGGGCTGGCGATCATGTCCGCCAAGCTGCCCGCATTCGTGAAGCAGTTTAAAGAAATCGAGGGGGATAAAGCGGTATATTGCTGGCGCGGAGGCATGCGCAGCCGAACCGCAGCGACCGTGCTTTCCCTGATGGATATCCATGTCAGCCGGATTTCGGGCGGAATCAAGGCATACCGTAAGTATGTGCTGGATACGATGGAGCGCCTGAAGCTCCCTGACGAATCCTTCGTGCTGCATGGCCTGACGGGAACCGGTAAGACAGCGGTGCTCAAACAGCTGCAGGAGGAAGGCTACCCGGTGCTCGATCTGGAGGGGCTGGCCGGGCACCGCGGCTCGATCTTCGGCCACATCGGACTTAATGCGAGCAATCAGAAGTCGTTTGACGCCAAGCTGTTCGAGCGGTTGAAACAGCTGGAGCATGCCCCGTATATTGTGTTTGAAGCGGAGAGCAAGCGGATCGGCAAGATTGTCGTTCCCGATTTTCTTATGCAGATGAAGGAGAAAGGGGTCGCGATTGTACTTGAGCTTCCGATGGAGGAGCGCATTCGCCAAATTATGGAGGACTATCGTCCCGAGGAATATCAGCAGCAATATTTGGAAGCGTATCGTCTGATCAAGGGACGGATCCATACGCCGATCGCTGCCGAAATCGGAAAGCATCTGGAGGAAGGGCGTTTCGCCGAAGGGATCCGGATGCTGCTGGAGCATTATTATGATCCGAAGTACAATTACACCGCAAGCCAGTATCAAGACAGTGAGCCGGTTACTGTCTCGGTAAGGAGCGTAAACGAAGCGGCCGATGCCGTGAAGGAGATCCTGACAAAGCGCGGACAGCTAAAAACCGGTGCTTAGAGCTCCGCATGGTCGCCCCCCTCACTTAGACAGATAATGGAACGGTTAGCAGCGGCGAATCGATCATCCAAATCATTGGATGAATAGGAAAAGATCGCCGCGTTGACCAATTTTTACTTGCGATCCTGGTGTTTTGTTCTCATGACAGAACACAACTTCAATCGCCCTAGCCTGGAGCGGATGCTTAAGTAGTCCAACTCAGGGAGGGCGATTGTTTATTTTAAAGGGTGTATTCCGCCGTGATTTGACAAAGACTATGAA
The DNA here is from genome assembly GCF_017873605.1 of Paenibacillus lactis. Classification (GTDB taxonomy): domain Bacteria; phylum Bacillota; class Bacilli; order Paenibacillales; family Paenibacillaceae; genus Paenibacillus_AQ; species Paenibacillus_AQ lactis. Next base: position 84,378 of record NZ_JAGGKI010000005.1, on the reverse strand, counting down.
AATATCGGGAAGAACAGATCCACAGCTCCTTTTCTTCATGGCAGGAAAATGGTATGATCTTGATTCGCCCATTTGTCTCGGATACGATTCCATTCGATTAAAAGGAGAACGTCATTGTGCAGGAACAGTTAAATCGGCTGAGGGTGCGAAGGCGGTGGATTGGTTTCATTTCGCTAAGTACTTTATTAGCTTTCGTCCTATTGGCTGCTCTAGTGAAGCACAAGAGAATAGATGATTGGGACCATGTGATTAGTCGATATGTTCAAAGCTTCGAACAGTCGTGGATCACGGATATCGCAGTCTGGCTTTCTTTTATTGGCTCGAGAGATCCGATTATTGTTTTGTGCCTGATTGCGATCGCTTTACAGTATGTACTGCTCAAGCATCGAACTGAGATTTTGCTGCTTATCGGAGTCATTGCCGGCTCCTCGATTCTAAATCTTCTATTGAAGCTTGCGTTCCAGCGGATGAGACCGGATATCCACCGATTGATTGAGGTAACCGGCTACAGCTTTCCCAGCGGTCATTCGATGGTTGCCTTCTCGTTCTACGGTGTTTTGGCCTATTTGCTGTGGAGGCATATTGAGTCCGGAAAAGGCCGGATCGTGCTGATCGTTATTGCCATCCTTATGATCGGGAGTATCGGCTTGAGCAGGGTTTATCTTGGCGTTCACTATCCCAGCGATATCGTTGGGGGGTATTTGGCTGCGTGCTTCTGGTTAGCCTTGTCGGTCGGGCAGTATGAGAGGTTCATGGAGCGCTTCCGTCGAAAGGATGCCGGAATGATTCGCGGGTCAGGCTAGTCATCCCCCGGACTCGCGCGCATCGTATTCGGATGCTAAAAAGGTAATTCAAGTCATAGCGGTTCTTGTGAAGGAGTATGTATCATTGTGTTCATTGCTGAGTTTAATAGGTGTAGCGTGAGGTTTAATGATGTAACAGATAAGGAGGGCTGCCTATGGCATTCGGAGCAAGAATGTTCAAAACCGGTCTCGCCGTAACCTTGGCGTTGTATATGGCGATGCTGCTGGATTTCAAATCGCCGGTCGTTGCCGCAATCGCCGCCATATTCGCCATGCAGCCTTCGATTTACCGATCGTGGAGATACTTCCTGGATCAGCTGCAGACAAGCACGCTTGGAGCGATTCTGGCCATGCTTGGCGGCTATTTCCTGTCCAATCAGCCGATCTCGGTCGGCCTGATCTGCATTGTCGTCATTATGATCTGTATGAAGCTGAAGATGGGAGAAACGATTGGACTGACATTGGTTACGGTCATCTCGGTCATGGAGGCATCCGGTCAATGGGATTTTGCTTTGAACCGGTTCATTTTAACGCTTATTGGAATTATATCTGCCTTCCTCATTAACATTCTCGTCTTTCCGCCCAAACCGAAGGAGCAGTACATTACGCGAATTCATACGGTATTCGGGAAAATGTCGCTCCTGCTGCGCACCGCGATTTCCCATGAAATGAAGGATTCGGTGTATCGTGCGGAGAAGAAGGAACTCGAGTCTGCGATTAAATCGTTATCCGACAAATACAACTTGTTTGAAGAGGAGCAGAAGAAGCTGAAGCGGGCGAAATACAGCCAGGCGAGACAGCTTGTGGTATATAAGCAGCTGCTTCAATCGCTTCGCAAGGGCTTCGAAGTGCTGGATGCGGTTGAGAACCATTATTTCCAAGCCGAGCGTACGGAGGAGATCGACCAGCAGTTCGATGCCAATTTGGAGCGCTTGATGAAGTACCATGAGCACATCTTATGGAAATTCGAGGGCAAACTGAAGCCGAACGAGGATGAAGCCGAGACGATGGTTGAGAACAATGAGGAATTTATGGCGCACGTCATGTGCGGCCCTGGAGGAGAGCCCGGCGGGCTTCGTCTTTCCGTTGTTGCCGCGGCAATGTACGATTACGGGTACCAGCTTGATCGTCTGAACCGGGTAGCGGAGCATGTGGAACGCGTGGTAGAGGATGACGGGCAGGAGGAGCCTTTATTTTCGTGGCTGAAAAAATAAGGTGACGAACGGGTTCCGTTGAACCCGCTCCGAACCCTATACGTTACGAAGAGGTCATGGAAGGCAGCAAAAAAGCCGGCTTCGCAGCCGGCTCCTAATGTTCATTATAATATTGATTCCACTTCATCACACTGCTATAATAAGCAATGTTCTGTCATTAATAAGACATAAATGGTCATAATATGACAATTATATTGTATCACAGATTTCTTACGCTGTCAACCAGTAGATTAGGGGGATGAGCAATGGCTATCAGCGAACAGGATTGGCAAGAGGAACAAGGGCGAGTTACAGAAGTTACAGGCAAGATCGGACGGAAGATTTCGGAGTTGGAAGCAGATGTCGGAGGGATACGCGAAGAAGTCATCGAAATGCGGAAGGATTTCTGGGACGAGGTAACCGTGAACTTCAGTAACCCCGATGATTTGGGCGAGACGTCAACGAACCTGAGACAGCAATCCCAGGTGTTGTCGGAACGGGAACGCGCCCATCTGCAATCAAGCAAGCTGCTCAAGAAATACCGGAAGCTTGTCGATTCCCCTTATTTCGGACGGATTGATTTTCAGGAAGACGGATGGCCGGAGACGGAGTCGATCTATTTGGGAACAGGCTCCTTCATGGACGAGGATATGGAGACCTTCCTGGTGTATGACTGGCGGGCACCGATTTCCAGTCTTTATTATGACGGAGCGCCGGGACCGGCCCAGTACGAGACGCCTTCGGGCATGGTGACCGGAGAGATGCTGCTTAAACGTCAGTTTGTCATCCATGACGCCAAGATCCAGGTGCTGTTCGATACAGGCATGACGATCGGCGACGAGCTTCTCCAGCAGGTGCTCAGCCATAGCGCGGATGATCGGATGAAATCCATTGTCGCTACGATTCAAAAAGAGCAAAATGCGGTCATCCGCAACGATAAAACGCGCATGCTCATTGTCCAAGGGGCTGCAGGCAGCGGAAAGACCTCGGCTGCACTGCAGCGGGTCGCATACCTATTGTATAAATATCGGGAGACGCTGCGGGCGGATCAGATGATCCTGTTCTCGCCCAACCCGCTCTTCAACAGCTATGTGTCCACCGTTCTGCCTGAGCTGGGCGAGGACAATATGCAGCAGACGACGTTTCAGTCTTATCTTGAGTTTCGGCTGGGCAAGGAGTTTGATTTGGAGGATGTGTTTACCCAGACGGAAACCCTTCTAAATGAAGAAGACTCGCCGGAGTATAAAGCCAGGCTTGAAGGCATCGCCTTTAAGTCCTCGGGTGCATATCTGGATACGATTCGGCGTTATAAGGAATTGCTCGAGAAGGAAGGAATGCTCTTCAAGCCGGCGGTGTTCCAAGGCAAAGTAATCGTGAGTTCCGATGAGATGGCGGCGCAGTTTTACAGCTACGACTCTGCCGTTAAGCTGGCCGGCCGCATTGATCTCATGAAGGAATGGCTGTTGAAGCGGCTGTCCGAGTTCGCCCAGCAAGAGAAAAGCGCACCTCGGGTGGAGGAGAAAATCGATCTGCTCGATTCGGAGGATTATCAACGCGCTTACCAGACGATGCGGAGAAAGCAGAATAGTAAGGAAACGACCTTTGACGATTTCGAGAAAGAGCGGGATATTCTGGCCAAAATGGTCGTCAGCGACAGCCTGAAGCCGATCCGGCGCTGGATCAAGCGGTATCGATACGTCGATGTATCGGGTATGTACCGAAAGCTGTTCCAGGACGAAGCATTATTCCGCCGGGCTGCCGGAAACACGGGTTCTTTGCCGAAGTATTGGGAGCAGATCTGCAATCTCACCGTTCAGGCATTGCATGAGAAACGGCTGATGTATGAAGATGCTACGCCGTTTCTCTATCTGAAGGAGCTGCTTCAGGGCTTCCGGACCAACACGTCGATCCGGCATGTCATTGTCGACGAGGTTCAGGATTATTCCGCCTTTCAGCTGGAATTCCTGAAACGGCTGTTCCCGCGGGCGAAGATGACGGTGCTGGGGGACTTGAACCAGGCGATCTATGCGCATGGCGAGGAGCTAGGAAGTTTGGAAAATCTGGTCAGCCTGTACGGTGAAGAAGAGACCGAGGTCATTAACCTCACTCAGAGTTATCGTTCAACGCATGAAATCGTGGAATTTACGCGGCAGATGATCCCCGGCGGAGACCGGATCGTTCCATTCAATCGAAGCGGCGAGGCACCGCAGGTCATCCCGGTCAAGGATGAAGCAGCGCTTGAGCAGGCGGTGATTCAAGACATCGCCGAGCTTCATGCCCAAGGATATGAATATGTCGCTGTGATCTGCCGAACGGATGAGGAGAGCCGGCGCGTGCACCGGCAGCTGTCGGAGAGCGTCCAGGTTCGGCTTATCACCAAGAACACGCCTGCCTTTGAGAAGGGAACGCTTGTGGTTCCGGCGTATCTGGCCAAAGGCGTAGAATTTGACGCGGTGATCATCTACAACGGTTCTGAGGAAGTATACCGCCGGGAAAGTGACCGGAAGCTGTTCTACACCGCATGCACGCGAGCCATGCACCGGCTTCACATTTACCATGTCGGCGAGAAAAGCCGTTTTATTCCGGATTCAACAAATTAGAAGAGGCGGTATCCTCTGCTAGGAATGCAATGAGGTTGATGTGCCAGTTTAGGCCGTCAGCCTCTTTTTTTGATAAAACATTTGGCCAGTGGACAATTAAGTAGGTGTTTTCCGTAAAGTTTTGCGTTTCATCCGTCTGATGATCTATTCATTTCATGAGCTTTTTTGCCGAAAAATACCTTGGGAATATAAATTCATACAAAAGGTCGGGTGCTCACGGATGAAAATAAAAACGAAACTCATACTTTCATCTACGATTCTTGCCGCGGTCACGGCGGTAATCATAGTCATTGCATTTATTTCCACAAATTCGACAGAGAGAAAGTTCAGTCAAATCATCGATGTGGATCAGAAGATCATCTATAACCTGACCCAGCTGGAATATTTATTAACCGGCATATCGAATGATGAACGGGGTTATTTGTTAACCGGCGACGATGAGTATGTCAACTCGTTGAAATCGAAGCAGCAGTCCATCGCAGCGTTGATGGAGGAGACGAAGGGATTGATGACCTCCGCCGAGGACAAGAAGGTGATTGAGGGCATCGAAGCGGGATTCGCCGATTATACCGGTGCGGTCACCGAGGTATTGAATAAGCTCGGCTATGATTCCGGATTCTATAAAGCGGTGCCTTTCCGAATCTATGAGGAGGCCTTCAATCGTGAGCGGGAGCTACGCAAATCGTTTGAAACGCTCGTTACCGATTTTACAGCCAGCAAAAATGCAGCGCTGGCCAAGCAGGCGAACCGAATTGCCGAAGCCAGCCGATTCCAGAATAACGTCATTCTATTGATAGGACTTGCCGCAATCGCGTATTTTGCCGTACAGGGATATCTGCTGACCCGTTCGATTCAGCCTTTGAACCGGATGAAGGATCAACTGTTGAAAATTGCGGAGGGAGGCGGCGATCTCGTAACACGGCTGCATATTACGACGAAGGATGAAATCCGGGATGTCGCCGACGCATATAATAAGCTGGTACAGGGCTTTAGAGACATGGTGGTGAAAATTCAAGATACGGCAGGCCAAGTCGGCGCATCCGCGTCTCTTCTGCATACGACGACCGAGGAGATTCGCCAAGCCACGCATCAAACCTCAAGCATTATGGAGCAAGTGGCTGCAGGGGTAGAGAGTCAGCTTCAGGATACGGAGGAAACGACAACAACCGTAACCGATATGGCTGAAGGAATGAAGCATATCGCAATGACGGCGCAAGAGGTGTCCGGACTTGCATCGACAGCCAACAGGCTGGCCGCCGATGGAGAGCAGGCGATCGTACAGACGTTGAATCAAATGAAGGGCATCCGTACAAGCGTGGACCAGTCGGCGCAATCCGTACGCCACCTTGGCGAGCGAGCCTCCAGCATCGGAGTCATGGGTCAGGTGATCATCGAAATTGCCGAGCAGACCTCGCTGCTTGCGATGAACGCTTCCATCGAAGCCGCCAGGGCGGGCGAACACGGCAGAGGCTTCGCGGTCGTTGCGGCCGAGGTCCGAAAGCTGGCCGACCAGGCTTCGAATTCTTCGATCGAAATCCGCCAATTTGTTCAACAGCTCCAGCAGGACATCTATGAGCTTGCGAATGTGATGGAACGAAGCACCCGCGAGGTCTCCGAGGGCATGGATGTCGCGCAAGGGGCGGAACGGGCGTTCAAAGACATCGAGCGGGCCATCGAGGAATTGAACGGTCAGATGTATGGCGTGACCGTGGCAACGGAAGAGATGAATGCCGGAGCCGAAGAGCTGGTGCACACCATCCGCAGAATACAGGACGTAACGGAAACAACGGCAGCGGGAACTCAAAGCGTAAGCGCGGCGACCGAAGAGCAGCTGGCTTCGATGGAGGAGATTGCGGGCTCCGTAGAGGATCTGAGCAGCATGTCGAAGCAGCTGACGGAGCTGATGTCCGGGTTTAAAGTGTAGGCAGTACCATAATTTATTCGGGTAAAATCGACCACCTTGATCGGATGCATATTCTAGGCGAAAGAACCTACAATATGGATACTGATAACATAAAGGTGGTCTTCTCATGGAAAGTAAAAAATGGGACCTGGTTGCGCTTGCTTCCATACCGCTCATTATGACGCTCGGCAACTCCATGCTGATTCCCATTTTGCCGCAAATATCTAAAGTCCTGGGAATAAGCTCCTTTCAAGTTAGCATGCTGATTACGGTTTATGCCGTGGTAGCCATTTTGCTGATTCCGATCGCAGGCTATTTATCGGACCGGTTCGGGCGCAAGAAGATCATCATACCGAGTTTAATCATTGCGGCGGCGGGCGGAGCGGTCTCTGCCGTGGCAGCATGGCTGCTCGCGGGAACGACATCTTATTATGTTATTCTGGCTGGCCGGTTTCTTCAGGGAATCGGTGCGGCGGGCGCATTTCCGATCGTGATTCCGCTGGTCAGCGATATGTTCAATGACGAAGAGAAGGTCAGTAAAAGCTTGGGTATTATCGAAACATCCAATACGTTCGGCAAGGTTATAAGTCCAATCCTAGGGGCGCTGCTAGGTAGCTTTCTTTGGTTTCTGCCGTTTATCGCCATTCCGGTCCTGTGTTTGATCTCGTTGGTGCTCGTCATCTTTCTGGTGAAGGCGCCCAAGGGAGATAATCATGATGAGCGATCCCTCGGCGAGTTTCTAAAGACAACCCGTGAGGTGCTTCGCGAGAAGGGACGGTGGATGTATGCCATATTTGCGATCGGAGGCATTGCCATGTTTGGCGTGTTTGGCATGCTGTTCTATTTATCCGAGACGCTGGAAAGCACATACCGCCTGCAGGGAGTCGTTAAAGGCTTGGTGCTTGCCATCCCTCTTGCCCTGTTGTGTTTGGCTTCCTACTTGGCAGGGAAATTCACCGGAAAAAACAAACGAGGGATGAAGTGGACGGGGTTTGCCGGAATGTGTCTCTTAACGGCTTCGCTGCTCGTGATCGGATTCAGCGATCAGATCTATTTCGTGATCGGCATGATGACCATCGGCGGAATCGGGATCGGAATGGTTCTCCCATGTATGGATACCCTGCTGACCGAGGGGGTTGACAAGGAGCAGCGGGGAACGATCACGTCGCTATACAGCAGCATGCGGTTTATCGGCGTATCGCTGGGACCGCCCGTCGTCTCCTTGCTGCTGGGAACGCATCACGGGGTCATGTTCGGCACGCTTGCAGCCATCGCTGCGGTAGGCGGATTGCTTACGCTGTTTGCCGTGAAACCCGAAGCCAAGAAGGATGATCCGGGGGGCGGATCCTATCGGGTGGAATTCAAGAAGCCGAAGGGAATTAAGAAAAAAGGTCTTGTCCACAAGTGAGTGGACAAGACCTTTTTTTCTTTTATGCACATGAAAGAGCTGCAGGGCGAGTTATCCGGCAGCGCTCTGATTCGACTCGTTTAAGGCAGGAGGAGCTGCCGCAGTCCCCCGCACCAGCTTCATGATGCCATATATCACGATAAGCAGCACCAACGAGATGGCAGAGAACCGGTACATCATGCCGTAGGATGTTGCCTTGGCAATCGACCCCAGCACAATCGAGCCGACCGCTACGCCGAAGTCGAGCGAGTTGAAGAACATGCCGTTAGCCATGCCGCGCTGCTTCGGATGAACCTCCTGGATCATCCAGGTCTGAATCGATGGCTGCATTGCTCCGTAGCCCAGGCCGTAGCATAGTGCCGACAGCAGCAGCGAACCCGTTGAAGTGGCAAAGGTCAGCAGCAGCAGGCCTGCAATCATAAGAATGGCAGCCGGAACCATCAGCGCTTTATGCCCGTAGCGATCATAAATTTTGCCGGAGAACGGGCGAACGAGAATGATGGCCAGCGCATTGAACAGAAAGAAGTATTGGGGATTGCTGAGATGGGCCTCATGGCCATATAACGCCATAAAGCTGAGCATTCCGCCGTACGTAATCGACATTAAAAAGTTCAGTACGCTCGGGAGGATCAGTTTGCGGTTAAATCCGGTCGGCATATCATCCGCCTGCGCCTTAGACACCGGCGAGGCCTCCGCCTTCGGTTTCTTGGATAACAGGATGAAGGCCAGCGGGAAGATCAGAATATTAATCAGCACGGTAAGCATCACGAGCGGCGTAAAGCCTCCGTCCTGAAGCATCGTAAGTCCGATCATCGGACCGATGGACATGGCCAGCGTCGTCGATAGACCGAAATACCCCATGCCTTCGCCCATCCGTTTGGGCGGGATCACGTTGGATGCCATCGTCGGGAACGAGGTGCTCGTCATGCCGAAGCCGATCCCGAACAGGATGCGCATCATGAGCAAAAAGACGATACCGGTGGCCCAATAATAACCAAGGGTTGCCGCCAAGGAGATGACAAGGCCGACATACAGCAGAAGCCGGAGCTTGCCTTTCTCCAAAGCTTTGCTTGAGACGAATCTTGATAGAATCGCACTGAATGCAAATAGACTTGTAATGAGGCTGACCTGAAGCGGGCTGGCCGTAAAGGCATCCTGCGCATATGCGGGCAGCGTGGTCAGCATCATCTGCAGGGTCAGGAACAGGAACAGGTTGCTGACCATCAGGGTAATGAATTCTTTGGTCCATAATGGTTGTTTCGGGTTGTTATTCGGGTTCATGTAGGCTATCTCTCCTGTTGTTCTGTAGATGTTGAAGATTATCATTGATGCGTGAGAGCGTATCCCAGAATAGCTCCAGCTGCCGGCTGTCGATTCCTTCGATGATCTGCCGGCCGCACTCGCGTTCGATCTCCGCCGTAGCGTCAATCAATTGCTTGCCGGTTTCGGTCAGATACAGCTGGAAAGCTCTGCGGTCATGCGGTGAGACTGTCTTTCGCGTATAGCCCTTCTTCTCGAGCAAATCCAAAATCCGGGTCGTCGTAGGCTGATCCTTATCGGCCTTCGCCGCGACCTCTTTCTGATTCAGCCCTTCATGCTCCCAAATGCGATACAGGACGAGCCACTGCTCGGGCGTTATGTCATACGGCTTCAAAGCATGACCGAACCATTGGGAGGCCCGCCGATAGGTGTAGCCGAGGTAAAAGCCGATGGAGGGAGTGGAGGCAGGTTTTTTCAAGAAACAAGTCACACCTTTCATTTCACGCTTTCAAAAATAGTTGTCTTAACAATTATATGTATGACATTCGTTTGACGTCAATCCCAAATAAAATAAATCGCTTTCATGACAGGGATTTCCCATTTCTTGTGGAATATGAGAAGAGGGATAACATAGTTCTAACAATTGCGAGCTATAGTTAAAATGACAAACTTTTATACCATTCAGGAGGCGAAGGAAAACATGCCGCAATTAATCAATTTTGCCCATCGCGGGGCTTCGGCAGTCTGCCCGGAAAATACGATGGCGGCTTTTGAAAAAAGCCTGGAGCTTGGTGCCACCGGCATTGAGACCGATGTACAGATGACGAAGGATGGAAGACTCGTCCTCATCCATGACGAGACGCTGAAGCGTACCGCCGGAGCGGAAGGATTCGTTAAGGATTACACCTACGAGGAGCTGTCGAAGCTGGACGCAGGCGGATGGTTCGGTGAGGCATTCCAAGGGGAGCGCATTCCGCTGCTGGAGGAGCTGCTCGAGCTTACCCAAAGCCGCGGCACGATCGTCAATATCGAGCTGAAGAACAGCTCGGTACCGTATCCGGGTCTCGAGGAAAAGGTGATCGAGGCGGTCAACCAATTTAAGATGGGCGATCGTATCGTCATATCCAGCTTCAATCACTATTCGCTCCTTCATTGCAAGCGCGTGGATTCGGAGATCCGGACGGGCATTTTATATATGGAAGGCTTGTACGAGCCTTGGGAATACGCCAAGCGCATTCAAGCCGATGCGCTTCATGCCTACAAGAAGGCTGTTCTTCCTGAATGGGTGGCGGAAGCACAACGGAACGGCGTCGTATACCATCCGTTTACCGTTAACGACGAGAACGAGATGAAATCATTGATTGAAGCCGGAGTAGCCGGCATTATTACCGATTATCCGGACGTGCTCTCCGGATTGCTGCAGACTAAGGGAGTGTGAGCTTTTGAGAAAAACATGGCTGCTGGGCTTCGGTTTTTTCAGCATTAGCATCACCTGGGCACTGTATAACGCTTTTGTGCCTTATTTTCTGGAGCGGTACATCTCCAGTGTCGCGTTGATCGGTTTTTTCATGACAATCGACAATTACTTTGCCTTATTTTTGCAGCCATGGATCGGAAGTCGGAGTGACCGGACGCATACAAGGTTCGGAAGAAGGATGCCTTATCTGCTGATCGGGATGCCGCTTGGCGCATTGTTTACGGCAATCATCCCCTTTCATAACGGACTGGCGACGCTGCTCCTGTTCATGGTGCTGATGAACCTCGCCATGAGCTTGTACCGCTCGCCAACCGTATCCTTGATGCCCGATATTACGGAAGAGCGACGCCGTACGCGCGCCAACGGGATCATTAACTTCATGGGAGGCGTCGGTTCGATACTGGCATTCGGTGCCGGATCCATTCTCTATAATGCCCATCCGTCGCTGCCATTCATCGCCGCCGCAGTCGTCACCTTGGCGTCCCTTCTTATCTTGACGGTGTTTATTAAAGAACGGAGAGATGCTCCAGGTTATCAAGCCCAGACGGAAGCCAAGTCCGCGGTATCCTTCAAGAAACAGCTGAATCGTACGACGGCGCTTCTGCTTGCTGCCATCTTCTTCTGGTTTGTTGCCTATCAAGGCGTAGAGACGCTGTTTACCCTGTACGGTAAAAATGAAATGGGACTGACGGAGTCACAGGCGTCCTTTTCCTTGACCTTCTTCTCGCTGGCGTTTGTGCTGTTCGCGATTCCCAGCGGATGGCTCGGCAGCAGGTTCGGGAAGAAGCGTGTTATCAGCATAGGCGTCCTGGGATTGCTTATTGTATTCTCCCTCGTGCCGCTGATCGAGTCGCTGCTTGTGCTGCGGATCCTGCTGACCGTGGGAGGATTGTTCTGGGCGTGCATCAACATCAATTCCTACCCGTTCGTTGTTTCTACCGGCTCGGAGGATAGCATCGGCACGAGAACGGGGATGTACTATCTTGTATCTTCACTTGCCGCCATATCCTCGCCGCCTCTCCTCGGCAAGCTGATCGACGGCATGGGCTATTCGATATTGTTCTATTGTGCGGCGGGCAGCATGCTGCTGGCGCTCATCTGCGTCCTGATGATCCGCCATCCCGAGTCATCGAGCCATAACAAGCCGCAAGCGGCTTCGGCCGGGGCGCCGTAAGCGTACGAAGTCCTGAATCTTCTCCCATGAATAAGGGATATTGCAGCCATCCGGCACATCAGCCGGGTGGTTTTTTTAAATGCTGAAAGCCCGTTCGCCGGATCATTAGGCTGACCTTCTTGGCATACACCTCAGCAGAGGATCTCGCTGCAGCAGCCCCGCAGTTCCGGGCAGCATGATCAGGTTTTACTCGGCAAGCCTCAACGCTACTTGCAACCGTCCCCAAAGCAACCGATAATAGATATGCTGGGTTCCGAAAATACATAGCGTACTCGAAAGCTGTACAAAGGAGGAGGGCCGTGATGCAATGGATCGCTATGCTGACGATGCTGATTGATCATGTGGGGCTCGTATTTTATCCGAATCAGGAATTTTGGCGGATCATCGGACGCATCGCCTTTCCCATCTACGCTTACGCCCTGGTTCAAGGGCATCGTTATACCTCCTCGAGACCGCGTTACATGCTGCGACTTGCCGTTATTGCGGTTATATCCCAAATCCCCTATCAGCTGGCGCTTGATACCCGAGGCTTGAACGTGGTCGTTACGCTGTTTGTTGGGGCACTGGTGCTCTATCTGCTGGAACGCTCGAAATCGTGGATACTGTCGTCGATGCTCATCATAGCCGCATGCACGCTCTTGAATGATCTTCCATTTGATTACGGTGCTTATGGACTCATGCTGATTCTCATCTTTCGATATGCGAAGCCGAGCTGGCTCGCCCCGCTTCATATGCTGCTGAATCTGCTGTTCCTGTTCGTCAACAACTGGGAGCTTCAAATGTGGAGCGTTATTCCTACAGTGCTTATTACTTATGGTCCGCAGATTTGGAGAAAGCTTGAAACCGTCCGGGTAAGCCGCTGGGTGTGGCGTTCCTTTTATCCGCTGCATCTGCTCGTCATCGCAGTAATGCGGATTTTCATGTAGATCGACGCACGGTCGCCCCAGAGGAGTGGATCGATACGAACCATTAGAAGGAGAGGCTTTATTGATGATGAATATTGCCATTGCTGCGGCCGTAATTTTATTTGCGGCAGCAGGTTATCTTGCGTTCATGAATTCCAGATTGATCGCAGATAAAAAGCGGGAAGCATACATTCCTCCGCCGGCTTCGGAATATACCGTTTATAAGACACCCCAATTCACGAGGGAGGATGAACGGACCCTGACACCGATCGGCGTTATGGAATATGAGGATCCTCAAGGTCCCATGAAGGTGTACTTATGCCGGGTTCGGCATAAAGCCGAGGATCTGAAGCTGGAGGAGGCGGGGGATGTATTTCTCTCCCATCTGAAAGCCGCGCGGGACCGGGGGACGCTCCGGTTCTACCGGACGGTTGAGGAAGCGCTCCAGGGCCAGGATGAGATCCGGCTGACCGAACGGCTAACGGCGGTCGCCAAAAAAAGATAACACCAAGCCGGGGCATTCAGGGTCAACCGCCCCTCAGGCGGGGTAATAAAGGGTTAAAAGACCGAAAGGAGATTTTCCGAATGAAAACATTTAAAATCGGAAGGACATCGGTCTCCGTCATTATAGGCGATATTACGACATGGACGGGCGACATTATCGTAAATGCGGCAAATTCGGGATTGCTGGGCGGAAAAGGGGTCGACGGTGCAATTCACAGTGCCGGCGGACCCGAAATTATGGAACAGTGCATGGAGATTCGCAAGCAGCAGGGCGGGTGCCCGCCCGGCAACGCCGTTATTACAGGTGCGGGGCGCTTGGCTGCACAGCATATCATTCACACCGTCGGCCCGATCTGGGAAGGAGGCGGGCGCCGCGAGGAGCACACGCTTGCGGAATGCTACCGAAACAGTCTTCTGCTTGCCATTGAGGTAGGCGCACGAAGCATCGCCTTTCCTAATATCAGCACCGGCATCTATGAATACCCGAAAGCCCCGGCCTGCGATGTTGCCCTCACGGCTGTTACGAAGCTGCTGGAGGAGGACCTTCCGGATAACCGGCTGGAGCGGATTGACTTTGTGTGTTATTCTCCCGAGAACGCCGAGCTCTATGAGAACTGGCTCGAACGCTTCACGCGGGAGAAGGAGGCTCAAATATAAGGGCAGGGGCGCCAAGGCGCCCCTCTCGTTATTTCGGTATACTTGATTACATATGGTAGGAGCCTTCCGGCTCGTTCAGCACCCATTCCAGCATGATCATCATATCGTCGAGGCGGGCCTCCTGTTGAACTAGGGCAGCGCGCTGCGGACTGCTCTCGTCCAGCTGTGCAATACGGGCGTGCAGCAGTTTTTTTTGCATGGTAAGCTCATTGAGCTTGGACTTGATCTGATTCTCGGTTCGCATATTCAACCTCCGTGTTGAACGAAATAAGTCGGTATAATTGAATATTATAGCATGGGTTGCACCATGATGTAGAAAGGTGAGATCACGGTATGAACACGGAATACAATATGAAGCAAATTGCGGCGGAGCGTGCTGCCGGTTATGTCCAAAGCGGGATGAAGGTCGGTCTCGGAACCGGTTCAACGGCTTATTACGCCATTCTCAAAATCGGGGAAATGGTCCGGGCGGGGCTCGATATCCAAGCTGTAGCGACCTCTCGGGCTTCCGAGGAGCTCGCGGTTCAGCAGGGGATTCCGTTCACCCCGGTCCGGGATATCGACCGACTGGATTTGACGATTGACGGAGCGGATGAGCTTGACGGGATGCTACGGCTAATCAAGGGCGGAGGAGGAGCGCTGCTGCGTGAGAAAATGACGGCGTACCGCAGCGACAAGCTGATTATCATTGCCGATGAGACGAAGGAGGTGCCCGTTCTGGGGGCGTTTCCGCTACCGGTCGAAATCATTCCTTTCGCCTACGAATGGACCGTTCAATCCTTGAAGGAGCTTGGATGCTCTGTACAAATCCGCCGTGACCGCGAAGGAGCCGTCTATGAGACGGATAATGGCAACTATATTGCAGACTGCAGCTTTGGGCGGATCTCCGAGCCTGAAGAGCTGGCTGCCCGGCTGACGGGCATTCCGGGCGTGGTCGAGCACGGCTTGTTTCTAGGGATGGCCGATCAAGCGATCATTGGATGCCGGGACGGGTCGGTGCGGATTATCGGAGCTGACTCGGCGAGTGAATAATCCATTTGACAGTTGAGCCTTGCGTTCATTAACCTTAATACATGACAACTTTCGGAGGGTGAAATATGTCGGATATTCAAGAACAAGAGGATTATCCATTGCATTTGATGGTTATTTTGGCAAGAGCCTATAATGCGGTTATGACGCATTCCAACCGCAGCATTCAGAGTCACGGGTTGAATTCCACGGAATTCGGCGTCCTGGATGTTCTGTACCACAAAGGACCGCAGCCGCTGCAGAAAATCGGTGAAAAAGTGCTGATCTCGAGCGGCAATATTACATATGTGGTAGACAAGCTGCAGAAGAAAAATCTCCTCGTGCGGCGGGCATCAGCAGAGGATCGCCGCGTGATATATGCGGAGCTGACCCCGGAGGGCAAAGCGTTCTTCGAATCGATCTTTCCCGGCCACCAGCAGCTGATGATCAAGGCGCTCAGCGGCTTGACCGATCAAGAAAAGGCAGAGGCGGTCAAGCTTCTGAAGAAGCTAGGCCGAAGCGCGGAGGAAATGCTCTAGCACAGGCTTTCGTCTGTTCGTACACACAATGAATGATGGGGGATACAAGGTATGCTCAAGGAAATGACATCCCAAGCGGCTAAGCTGGAGGTAAGGGAGCTGCTTGGCTATTCGGTTTTTCCCGATCCGGATCAGGTAGAGAAGGCCGTTTCACTTTATAAGGCCGAAGGCGGGAGCAAGCTCTATGGTTACGTTGAGGAGGGGCTTCTCGTCGGCATTATCGGCTGTGATATTCAGCGGGATGAAGTTACGATCAGACATCTTGCCGTACTCCCGGAGAACCGGGGGAAAGGCTATGGACGGGGGATGATATTGGAGCTGCTGCTTCAGCTCGATCCTAAGCCTAAGCGAGTTATCGCGGAGACCGACGATGAAGCGGTGGACTTTTACCGGAATATCGGCTTTGAAGTGCACAGCCTCGGCGAGAAATATCCTGGGGTTGAACGGTTCCGTTGTATTTATGAGGTCGATGAGGAGACATCGGATTAAGGGTCCTGTAATCCGAAGAACAAGCATCAGCCTGTATTCTTTTTATCCGAGGCACTGTCCCGTTTCACAACCGATGCTCCCGCTCATATAATGTCATAACGAGCGGGACAGGGGGTGAACATGTTGGTGTACCATTATACCGCTGTCGGCGATTCGCTGACCTTCGGGTTCGGGGCGATGCCTGGCAGCGGCTTTGTTCCGCTATATCGCCGGATGGCGGAAGAGAGACTTCAGCAATTTGTGGCTCACGAAAATATGGGGATCAACGGATTAACATCCGAGGGGCTGTATGAGCGGATCGTTCAAAATCCGGCCTATCGTTACCATTTGCAGCAGGCTCATATCATAACCATAACGATTGGCGGCAACGACTTGATCAGAGCCGTGAAATCCGCCGGCGGCCGTCCTGACCGGGAATCTCTGGATCGGGCGCTGCTCCGTTGCCAGTATTACATGTCTAACACCGTCAAGCATATTCGAAATATTAAGGCAGGAGGCGGCAAAGCTTATTTCATCCGTGCCGTCGGGCTGTACAATCCGTATCCTGCTTCCGGGGAAGCAGGGGAATACGTATCGCGGTTTAATCGATATCTTCATAGCCTCAGCGACGTGTACTTCCGGATTGCCGATGTGAATGCCGCATTTGCAGGCAAAGAGAAGGAGCTGCTATCGGTGGATGGGCTTCATCCGAACGGGAAAGGCTACCGGATTGTCGCCGAGCAGCTGCATCGGCTTGGGTACAAGCCGCTGGTATAACATAGAAGCATGACAAGGCCCGCTGGCAAATCGCCGGCGGGTCTTGTTATGCTTCGAAGGGATGAACTTGCTGCGGAGCTTCTTATAATGGATTTCAGGCACGTTTAGAATAAGTTCCGCCAAAAGCTCCGAACCGCCCACTTGCGTTCTTGGCGCCGCTTGTACTTGGGAAGGGATCGGTATACGCTCATCGACTCCGAGAAGGCTTCCTTGGCTTCCTGACGCTGTCCCAGAACCCGATACATGGTTCCCAGGAGGTAGTATGCTTCAGAAGAAGAAGAGTGCATGGTATGAAACTTCTGTAAATAATCGAGCGCTTTCGCGGAATCCGCCGTGCGGAACGCGTCGGCAAGCCTTAGGTATGGCCGGCCGTATTTTACCCGGGGATTGATATCCAGCGCTTGAAGGATATCCGCTTCTCCTTGAGCGGTATTTCCGGTCTTCAGGCGGGCGGTGCCGATATCATCCCAGTATTCCGCCGAATCCTGCAAGCTTTCCGAGATGGACTCCAGCAGCTTCAGCGCCTCCCCGTATTTGCGGCGCTCGATCAGCAGCCTTGCCAGCTCATGTCGCGAGGAGACGTCGCTGGGACTGGCTGCGATATTTTTTCGCAGCTTGGATATCTGTCTTGCCCGCTGAATCGGACGCGTAATGCTGGGAAACACCCCGACAAATCTGCGGTCCAGGACGTAAACGATAAGCAGAAGAACAATAATGGCGATGAACGGATTGCCGAAAATATAAAACAGCATGCCAAAAATAATGAATTTCCCCAAGGATGATCCCCCAATTTCTAGTTCATGAATTCTTACGAAATTATACCATATCCTGGGGTCCTTGGAAGATCATATTTCGATTTCAAAGGCTCTGCTCAGGCGTGACTTGCCCGGAGTACCCGGGGTATTGAAATACGGGCGGCCTCGGCCGATATACATAGTAAAGAGGTGATAATCATGGCGAAAAAGGGGCAGACATTTCATACCTACAGTTTCGAAACGAAGAAGAAGGCAGTCGCCATGCGGCTTGCGGGTAAAACGAAGAAAGAGGTGGCATCCGCCTTGCAAATTTCAGACATCGGGCGGCTAAAGGTATGGATGCGCAAATTCCGCGAGCATGGGGAGGAAGGGCTGATTGACCGGCGCAGGAAATTATTGAATCCGGCGGATCCCAACCGATTGATCGAAGAAGAAGAATAACAACCGCCTTTATTAGAGGCCTATATACGGAAGACGCGAGGGAGTAGAAGCGCCCTGGCGTCTTTGTTTTAATGACGGATGGACCCCTGGACCCGGGGGCATTTTCATTATTATTGTCCGGTCAGGTTGATCGCCCAGTTCATTTTAGCGGAAGCGTCATAGTATGGTGTATGTTCAAAAAAGGAGGGATACATGTGAGCGGAGTAGCTGGAGGATATGGTGGTTATGGATACGGCTCTTCAGTAGGTGCTATCTTGGTATTATTCATCTTGTTGGTGATCATTACTCGCGCATTTATCTAATCCATTCTTTTATAGTGAACAGAGTAATCACGACCTGCTGAAAGCGCTAGAAGAGCCCCTGCCGATGGCAGGGGCTCTTCTTCCATTATCGTTTACTTATAAGTTCCAGCGAAGAATAGAATATCGTCGCCAATTTCGACTTTTGGGTACTTAGCCGAAACCTCGATTTCTTTGGCTCCATCAATATCAACGGTGACTGTTTCAATGCTGTCGCTCGGAGTGATAACGACTTCTTTCAGGAGCACGCCCCCACTCATGATTTTTACCACGATATCTTTGTTAACCGATACAGGGAATACGGACAATTCGAGGGTTTGGTGTTTGCCTCCAGGTCTTAACGTGAATCCTTTTTCTACCCCATTAATGCTATTGAGGATGACTCCTGAACCATAATCTTTACCATTATGTACGGTGTGCTGCTTGTCCTTGGTTATAACAGAGGCATATGACAATTTAATCTCTTCCGATGTAATCGGGGTTAGATCCGATTTTTCGCCCAGTTTGATTTTCTGAGCTTTATTATCATATTCCACTGCAACGCCCAGTGCATCCGATACCGCTCGGACAGGTAGGTAAGTCGTGTTGTTATAAGAAATGGCGGCGATGCGGTTCCCCGACTGATCCTTCGGCGTCCATTGCTTTCCATTCACCTCGTAGGCAATGCCCCAGTTCAAATGAGCTGTGATCTTCTCAAGGACGGGAGCTGCACTTACACCAATCGTCATCCCGCCGACCAATGTTGCCGCAGACAGTAATGCTACAAACCTTTTCTTCAATGTTTCATTTCCTCCTTTTTACTCTTTCCCCTATGTAAGGGCATGCCAGGCCATTATACATAATTGAAGAATAGAACAGCAAGGCTCCCCGATCTGGCATATAGCAATTCCATGTGATACGATTTGACTTGTCCAATTATTGACATTACAGACCAACAGGATGGAGGAATAGGGTCATGAAAATTTTGATGGTGGGCGCATCCGGAACACTGGGGACAGCGGTTCGCAAAGAACTGGGGCAGCATCATGAAATTATAACAGCTGGACGCAAAGGTGCTGATATCACCATGGATATGTCCGTTCCTGAAAGTATCGCGAGTATGTATAAGGCTGTCGGCTCCGTAGATGCAGTGGTCTGTACCGCAGGCCAGGCTTACTTTGGTCCTCTCCACGAATTGACGCCGGAGCTGAATGAAATCGCGATTATGGGTAAATTGAAGGGGCAAATCAATCTTGTTTTGCTCGGGCTGGACCATGTTCATGATCGGGGAAGCTTTACGTTAACCACCGGCATTATTATGGACAGTCCCATTATTGGAGGTATATCTTCCGCCATGGCTGGAGGAGCGATTAAAGCCTTCGTTCAGGCTGCAGCCATTGAAATGCCGCGAGGGATACGTATCAACAATGTCAGCCCCAATGTACTTAAGGAATCGATGGATACATACGGTCCATACTTCCCGGGGTTTGAGCCCGTATCTGCCGGGAGAGCCGCGCTTGCCTACCGAAAGAGCGTTGAGGGTGCCCAAACCGGACAAACGTACACGGTTTATTGAGCAACGCGTAACCTGAAATGTTGCTAAGTAAAACATCGGAAAAAATAGGTTCGCTTCCGCTTTTGGGTTACACGAACGTAGGAGCGGGACGGTTACAGCTGGTGGAAGATGACGATGAACTGCTCAACGACATCCGGGGGTATGTTAAGAATCACGGTGATGATAGCAACTCAGTTAAAAGAAGCCGCTCATCTTAAATGAGCGGTTTTTTTTAATTAAGATACCGAGCCGAAATCCATCGAAATGGAACAAAAAAAAGAAAACAATCCCTACAGTAAAATCCTGATACTGCAGGGATTGTTTTCGGGAGCCTCCGAAGAGACTCCCTCATGGGAGAGGAGAAACCGGACGAAGAGCTTATGGGGAAACGTAAGTCTTCTCCGCGGTTGTCTACGACATTCATTGATGTCGATATCTTTAGGATGCCCGGCAGGAGCGGAAATATACCTGAGTTTGAAAAAAAATGAAGAGGGGGCATGTTTCATTTTTCATATGCGGCAGGATTATGTTACGATAATCAATGCTATGGCCGTCATGGCCATGAATCTTGATGTGATGAAACGGGTGAATCGAGCAGTGAGAGTAGTATCCGGAAGTGCAAAAGGCCGACCGCTGAAAAGCGTTCCCGGCATGAGCACCCGTCCGACGACGGATAAAGTGAAGGAAGCGATATTCAGTATGATCGGCCCCTACTTTGACGGGGGAACCGTCCTTGACCTGTTTGCGGGCACGGGCGGCCTTGGCATCGAGGCGTTAAGCCGGGGAATGGATCGTGCTGTTTTTATTGACGTGGAGCAGCGGAGCATTGAGACGATCAAGGATAATCTGAAGGCTGTACGCCTGCAAGAGGCGGCAGAGGTATATCGCAACGATGCGGCAAGAGCGCTTAAGGTGCTGGAGAAGCGGGGCGCGGCATTCGATCTGGTGTTTCTGGACCCTCCCTATAAGTTCAAAAATGGGGATGAGCTCATGAATGATATGGCGGAGCGCAAGCTTCTACGCGAGGGAGCCGTTATTGTTCTGGAATATGAGTCGGGCTATGAATATCCGGAGAGCTTCGGCCATTTTCACGGCATGCGAACAGCGAGGTACGGCGAAACCGCCGTCACCATATACAGATACGAAACCGTACAAGGACAAGCTGCCGGTGCGGATGAGGAGGAATCACACGATGACAACCGAGAATAATAGTACATATCGAATTGCCGTTTATCCCGGCAGCTTTGATCCTGTGACGATGGGGCATATGGATATCATTACGAGGGCTTCAAAGCAGTTTGACTTGCTGATCGTGGCCGTTCTAAACAACTTAAGCAAAAACCCGCTGTTTACGGTGGAGGAGCGGAAGGATCTGTTGAGAGAGGCTACCCGTCATCTGCCGAACGTGGAAATCGACAGCTTCCGCGATCTGTTAGCCAATTATGTGCGTCAGCGGAATGCGCAAGTGATCGTCCGCGGGATCCGGACCGTTACGGATTTCGAGTATGAGCTGCAGCTCGCCTCGACCAATCATAAGCTGAATCCCGATGCGGAGACGATCTTCATGATGACCCATCCGAAATATTCCTTTCTCAGCTCAAGTCTGGTTAAAGAGATCGCACACTTCAACGGCGATACGACCGACCTGGTCAGTCCCGAGGTGGATGCGGCTTTGCGCCGTAAATTCAACGCCGCACGCGAACAATAATGGATGAAATCACCCATAGCGCTGCCGCAATCAGCAAGAAAAAGGCAATTTGTGTTTGAAGAACGGACGGAAATCCTGTCCACAGGTTGAAGATATTCCCGTTCTGTCCAGTCTGCGGCGGCTCCGTTCTGAAGGCCGGGACGATGGCGGCAGACAGGCTGCTTGCGGGCTTCCAGCATACCAGCATAACCAAGAATGCGAGCAAGGAATGAACGATTCGCTTCAGGATAAAGTAGCTCCACGAAAGGCCGGCATCCCGCATAAGGGAGAGGCTTTGCAGCTGGGCGCTAATGCCGCTCCAGGCGAGTACGGCGGATAAGACGGCAAGCTGCATGGCGCTGTTCGTAAAGGCGGAGCTGCTGATCGATGCGGATGCAAGGTGGATTTCCAGCAATCCCGAGGTAAAATAAGAAGGAAGCAAGGGCAGCACGTTTTCGGACAGTACCCGGGTAAGCACGGCAAATAACAGGATGAAGCCGCCGGCCATCATTAAGGTTTGGACAGAGCGGGTGACGGAGTCTCCCAGCAGTCTGCCAAAGCTGCGCCCGTCCCGTTTGTGGGCTTCCAATGCAGCCGCAGCGGCTCGCTTTAATAGCGGAACTTGCCGGGCAGGCTTGTTCGGTTTTGCAACATCGTTTCGTCCATGCGGTGTTCTTCTGAAAAAACTGAACAGCCACGCGGCCAGGAGGCCGGTAATCCAGTGCACGATAAGGAGCAGGTACCCCGCCGCTGGCTGATGGAGCAGCCCGGTTCCGATGACAACCAGAATCGTCATCGGATTGCAGAAGTGGGCCATGGCGGCAAGCCTTCCCGCTTCGCCTGGGCCGAGGTCGCCCTGCCTGTGCATGGAGGCGGCGGCTTGAGCGCCGGCCGGAAATCCGGCGGTCATCCCTGTAATGAGCACCCAGCCGCCGCTGCCCGGCAGCTTGAATAGCTTTCGCATGAGCGGATCGAGCAGAACGCCTGCACCATGGGCGAAGCCGTAGGCCATCAATATTTCCACAAGGACAAGAAACGGCAGCAGTGCGGGAAATACGATGTTCCACCATAATTTCAAAGCTTGCAGGGTGGCCTGAAAGGCGGGCTCGGGCGCGCTGACGACGGCCAGCACCAGCAAGAAGGCGGCTGCCCCCAGCAGGACGGTGCTGGCGAATCCGGACTGGGTTTTGGTGGCGTTGCCTTTATTCATAAGGAATCTCCTTTCGACGTAAACATAGCTAGTACAACTTTATGCAAGGGAGACAACCGTCAGACCAATCTTGGCGCGAGGCCCGGATTTAGAAGGCGAGGGAGAATGCGATGAAGAAGACTGTTAAACCGAATGGCTCAAGAATTATACTGTATTTATTGATGGTTGGATTAATGGTGTACCTGGTCGTGTACATGCCGACACCTTATTTGATTTATCAGCCGGGCAGCGCCGAGGAGGTGCGGCCGATGATCCGCGTCGAGAAGAGCGATCCCGAGGAAGAGGGGACGTTCATGATGACGACCGTATCGGCCAGTTATGCGAACCTTGCCTTGCTGATGATGTCGACGTTCAATCCGAATGCCGAGGTTGTGCAAAAGGCTGAAAAGATGGGGGATCAGAGCAAGGAGGAATACGCGGCCACCCAGGTCTATTACATGAACTCCTCCCAATCGTCCGCTATGGAGGCTGCCTATCAGGCAGCCGGCGTTGAATATGCCATTGAGCCGGCCTACGTGTTCGTGATGTCGATCCCTGACGATTCCGCCAATGCGGATCATTTTCGGCCGGGAGACAAACTGATCCGGATTGACGGACAGCCTGCGAAGGACAACGAGAAAATCGCCGCATTGTTAAGCGGCAAGCAAGTCGGAGACAAGGTGTCGGTGGAGCTGGAGCGTGGAGGTAAAACCTTGAAGGAGGATGTGTCTCTCGTCAGCATCAAGGACGAAAAGACGGGAGCGGAGCGCCCGGGTCTTGGGGTCATGATCGCCACCATGCAGAAGGTTGCGCCGAGCAACCCGGATTACGTGATCAACTTTGCGGATACCAACATCGGGGGACCTTCGGCCGGATTGATCTTCACGCTGGAAATTTACAATCAGCTCACGCCGGGCGATTTGAGCAAGGGCTACCGGATCGCCGGAACGGGCACGATCGACAAGTCGGGCAAGGTTGGTCCCATCGGCGGCGTGAAGCACAAAATTGTTGCGGCCGACAGGGAGGGAGCCGAAATCTTCTTCGTGCCGACGAAGAACTACGAGGAAGCCAAGAAGCGGGCCGACCGGATCGGAACGGACATGAAGCTTGTACAAGTCGAGCGCCTGCAGGATGCGCTGGACTATCTGGAGCAGCTGCCGCCTAAAGAGTAAGGGGCGGCAGCCGATAGTCATGGTAGAGGTCGCGGGCGTCCGCATTCGGGTAGGCGTTGGCGTACACGGCGGCTGCTTGAAGGTCGCGCGTAAGCTGGGGATGATCCAGCGAGGCCGGTTTAATGACGACCGGAAGGGAAGCGGTCTTCCTCATCGTTCTCAGCAGTTTTTTTCCAGTCTCATTGAACCCAAGCACACGGATATAGCCCGGGCCACGGACAAGCTCGCCGGGATTCATCCCGGCTTTCTGGTGGTTCAGCATAATATGCACCAGCATGCGCTGCAGCTTGGTACGGGTGTATCGTTTGGTCTTGAGCGAATCCAGCAGCGCATCCACGGAGCTGTTATCGAGCTTGGGGAGCATTCGGCGGATTCGATACTCAAGCCCTTCGGTCACTTCCAGACACTGCGCAAGCTGGGCCGGGGGAGATGTGAGCAAGGTCTGGAACAGCGGCTGGCGGAACCTGTCCCAGTTCATCGGGGCTCTGCCCGATCGGATTTCGCGTTCCAGGATCCGCAGCGTATATTCGGGAATATACGGAGCAGCCGCTTCAATGCCTTGGTTGGCAATGATCCTGCGGACCGCCGTTGCGCTGGCGATGGATCCGGTCCCTGGCTCGGGGTCATGATACTGGGCGCTTTCCCTGGAGATGGTGAAGGGCTCTATGGAGCTCCCTAACCGGTGAAGCGCGATCAGGTAATGCAGCCCTAAGGAATTATTCGGCTTCGTAAGCAGTTCCCGCAGCCCGGCAGCGTCTTCTTCGGAAACGCCAAAGGCGGCGGCAGCCGCGGCGCCGTAGGCGGACGGGAAGCTTAGCCCTTCCGCAAGGCGCTGGTCAAGCTCCGCGCGAAGTCTGTCCGGTTCCCTGGCGAGGATGCGGGAGAGAGGGAGAAGCTGCTCCAGCGTACCGCTCTCCGATCCGAATGACAGGCAGTCCACGACGCCTGTTGCATGAAGGGTGGCGACGGCGCCGTATGCGAACCATTCCGCCGGCTGCACCGCATAGGTGACCGGCAGCTCGAGCACGAGGTCGACCCCCATGGCAAGCGCCATTTCCGTTCGGGCGCGCTTGCTGGCAATGGCGGGCTCGCCGCGCTGGAGGAACGGACCGCTCATGACGGCGACTACCGCATCCGCGCGCGTGATTTTTTTGGATTTATGAAAATGCAGCTCATGGCCGTTATGTAAGGGGTTATATTCAACCACGATTCCAACCGTTTTCACTGTACTTCAACTCCTTGCTTAAGAATATAACATAATTCGATGCCGAAACTGCAAGAATAAACGCATGCGTAAGCGGCGTTGCATGCAGTGCCTGCCGCGGCGCAAAAAAAGGATATCCGCAAGGTTCTTAAAGGTAATCCTGTTGACAAAACTCCGGCTGAATCGGTATAATAATCTTTGTTTGTTTGGAGTGATGGATATGCTTATTCAATTTCGTAAATTGACAACCAGCGATCAACCGTTACAGTTCCATCAAACCGTGGATGTTACGAATGCCGTAAAGGGTCGGAAGGATATCGTCGCCGTTCAGCCGCTGCAAGTGGATTTGAAGGCAGTTCCGTCCGTTGCAGGCTCGGTAGACGTTCGGGGAAGCTTGGAAGCTGAGCTGGAGATGAAATGCTCCCGCTGCTTGAAGCCGGTCAACGAACATCTGCACATCCCTTTTCATGAAGTATTCCAGCAGGTGGAGAATCCTGAATCCATTCAGGACGAAGATGACGACACGACATATGTGCAAGGCGAGAGTGTGGATCTCGCTCCATATGTGGAGGAAGCATTTCTTCTTCAACTGCCGCTAGCTCCGGTATGCAGGGACGACTGCAAGGGACTTTGCCACAATTGCGGCAAAGATCTTAATGAAGGCGCCTGCGATTGCGACACGGAAGTAATTGATCCGAGATTGGCCGGGCTAAAGGACTTCTTTAAATGATGATGGATAGGATACCCGTGAAAGCGGGTTGAACCGATAAGGAGGTGGGAACATGGCAGTACCTCAACGTAGAACGTCCAAAACACGTCGTGACAAGCGTCGTACTCACTTTAAGCTGGCTGTGCCGGGCATGGTGAAATGCGAGCAATGCGGAGAACTGAAGCTTGCTCATCGCGTATGTAAAGTATGCGGAACGTATAAGGCAAGAGAGATCATCAAACAATAGTCTTTTCATAAGTAGTACTTCATCTCTGGTGAGGTGCTATTTTTTTTGTCCCGGTCCTCTTTCTTTTTAACGTGACATCATTTATACTTAACATTAGTACCAGGTTCTAATATTTGCGACTAATTTACATATAGGTTTGAAGTATGGCGGCTATAATAGCGGCAGAAGGAGTTGTTTCGTCATCGATCGTTTATCTAAGAAAGACCGTCACAAGCGGCTGGTCCAGCTGATCGACGAGAATCCCTTTGTTACGGACCGCGAGTTGACGCGCCAGCTTAAAGTCAGCATTCAGACGATTCGCCTGGACCGGATGGAACTCGGCATCCCGGAGCTTCGGGAGCGAATGAAGCAGATGGCCGAGCATTCCTACGATCAGGTTCGCTCGTTGTCGCTTGAGGAAGTCATCGGAGACGTTGTTGACTTGCAATTAGACAAGAGCGGAATATCAATATTCGAAATTCGTGAGGAGCATGTATTCAGCAAAACCCGGATTGCGCGCGGACACTATGTGTTCGCTCAGGCCAATTCACTTGCTGTGGCAGTAATAAACGACGAAATCGCACTGACTTCCTCGGCGGACATCCGATTTTTGAGACAGGTTAAGCTCGGGGAGAAATGCATAGCCAAGGCTTATGTCCGGAACATTGCGGGGCAGAAGGCGAAGGTGGAAGTGTTTACTTATGTCTCCGATGAAATGGTGTTCCAGGGGAATTTCGTAATATACCGATCTGCAGGGGAATGACATAAGTGAAGGAGGAAATAGGCATGAGAATTGTCGTTGATGCGATGGGCGGTGACCATGCGCCGAACAGCAATGTGGAAGGCGCGCTGCTCGCGGCGAAGGAATGGACGGATACGGAGGTTATCCTCGTTGGCGATCAGGCGCGGATCGAAGGTCTGCTGCAGGAGCGTCCCTCCAATCTGAAGATCGTCCATGCCAGTGAGGTCATCGAGGCGGAGGATGAGCCCGTGAAGGCTGTGCGCCGGAAGAAGGATGCCTCGATGGTCGTTGCGGGACGAATGATCCGCGAAGGGGAGGCAGACGCCATGATCTCCGCGGGCAACACGGGCGCCTTGATGACAACGGGGCTGCTCGTCGTCGGCCGGATGAACGGAATCGAGCGCCCGGCGCTGGCACCCATGATTCCGACGCTTGACGGCAAGGGAATGCTTGCGCTGGATCTTGGCGCGAACATGGATTCGAAGCCCGAGCATTTGCAGCAGTACGCGCTAATGGGCAGCCTATACCGCGAGAAGGTGCATGGAATCGCCAAGCCCCGCGTCGGATTGCTCAACGTCGGGACGGAGGCCGGCAAAGGAAACGAGCTGACGAAGCACGCGTACCCTTTGCTTGAGGAGCTGCCGATCCATTTTGTCGGCAACGTGGAATCGCGTGATGTGATGAACGGCGTATGCGATGTGCTGGTGTGCGACGGTTTTGCCGGCAACATATTGCTTAAATCCATTGAAGGAACGGCCGGCGCGCTGTTCTCGCTGCTCAAGGAGCAGTTCGGCAAATCGCTCAAAACCAAGCTCGCCGCCGCGCTCATGATGCCGGAGCTGCGCAGCTTGAAGTCGATGCTGGATTACAAGGAGCACGGCGGGGCTCCGCTTCTCGGTCTTGGCGGCCTCGTTGTGAAGAGCCATGGCTCATCGGATGCGAACGCGGTGAAGAACGGGATCCGCCAGGCGCGCACAGCTTTGCAGAATCAGTTGGTAGAGAGCATTTCGAAGGAAATCAGCGGGAAGTGAGTGAGGATATGAACAAGTTGCGTCCGGTCGGAATTATTGGCACCGGCAAATATGTGCCGGAGAAGATTTTAACTAACCAGGATCTGGAGAAGATGGTGGATACGAGCGATGAGTGGATCGTCTCCCGTACCGGCATCAAGGAGCGTCATGTTGCAGCCGAGCATGAGGCAACATCGGATCTGGCCTATCATGCTGCCGTGAACGCCCTGAAATCGGCGGGCATGCATGCGGAGGATCTGGAGCTGATTATCGTGGCTACCATTACTCCCGACATGTTCTTCCCGTCAACGGCCTGCCTGCTGCAGGATCGTTTAGGCGCCAAGAAGGCGGCGGCATTTGACCTTTCGGCAGCCTGCTCCGGATTTGTATACGGACTGGCTACTGCCACGAATTTCGTGAAAACGGGCATGTACAACAATGCCTTGGTGATCGGTGTAGACTGCCTGTCGCGAATCACGGATTACAGCGATCGGAACACCTGCGTGCTGTTCGGCGACGGAGCCGGCGCAGCGATTGTCGGAGAAGTGCCGGAAGGCCGAGGGTTCCAAGCCTTTGATCTTGGCGCCGAAGGCGCAGGCGGCGCGCATCTGTACATCGAGGCTGGAGGTTCAAGACTGCCGGCATCGGCGGAGACGGTAAATACGAATAAACATTACATTTATATGAACGGACGCGAAGTGTTTAAATTTGCGGTACGGGTCATGGGAAGCGCAACGGAGGCCGTATTGGCCAAGGCGGGGATCGATAAGAAGGACATCGACTTATTCATTCCGCATCAGGCGAATATCCGGATTATCAAATCGGCGATGGAACGGCTTGAGCTTCCTGAAGAAAAGGTTGTCATCAATGTCGACAAGTATGCGAATACGTCAGCCGCATCCGTGCCCCTGGCTCTAGTCGAAGCACAGGAGTCCGGCCGGTTGAAGCCAGGCGATAAAGTGCTCATGGTAGGCTTTGGCGGCGGATTAACCTGGGGCTCGTCCGTACTCATCTGGTGACATCGCACATTTAGCGCGAATGGATCTTCGCGCATGAAGGGAGCCGACGATTGTGGGGAAAACAGCATTTATATTTCCGGGGCAGGGCGCCCAGTCCGTGGGGATGGGACAGGATGCATTCAACGCGGTCCCCTCTGCACGGGACATTTTTCAAACTGCGGATGACAAGCTGGGTTTTTCGCTCAGCTCCATTATTTTCAACGGGCCTGATGAAGAGCTTAAGCAAACGGCGAATACGCAGCCGGCTCTTCTGACGACGAGCATGGCCTATCTGGAAGCGATTCGCGGCAAAGGGATTAAGCCCGACTTTGTCGCAGGCCATTCCCTGGGCGAATACAGCGCGCTTGTATGCGCCGGCGTCCTGACATTCGAAGAAGCGGTTTCGATCGTAAGGGCGCGCGGTGAATATATGGAGGCGGCCGTTCCGGGCGGGCAAGGCTCCATGGCGGCTGTGCTAGGCGCCGAACGTCAGGCGCTGGCCGAGCTGTGCAGCAGCATTACGGCCGACGGGCATGTGGTTGAGCTTGCGAATATGAACTGCCCGGGGCAGATCGTTATTTCCGGCTCCGCCGAGGGCGTCGCTGCCGCGGCGGAACGAGTGAAGGAAGCAGGCGGCAAACGCGCCATTCCGCTTGAAGTAAGCGGGCCCTTCCATTCCTCGCTGATGAAGGATGCAGCCAGCCGGCTTGGAGACAAGCTGGAGACAGCGACCTTCCATTCTCCAGCCGTGCCGGTTGTGGCGAACGTGACGGCCCGTCCGGTGGAGGATGCTTCGGAGATCCGCGGTCTGCTGGTCGAGCAGGTATACTCTCCGGTATTGTGGCAGGACAGCGTTGAATGGATGATCGCGCAAGGCGTCGATACTTTTGTCGAGATTGGTCCGGGCAGCGTGCTTAGCGGACTCATCCGAAAGATTGACAAATCCGTCAAGGTGGTTAATGTGAACAGCCTGGAGAACGCTGAAAAACTCGAATCCTTGATGTGAATTCGAATGAAGAGAGATCCTTTTTGAAAGGAGGTACAGGTATGAATGAGGGACTGAAGGGGCAGACTGCGCTTGTTACGGGTGCTTCCCGCGGCATCGGCCGCAGCATCGCGCTTGCGCTCGCCGATCTTGGCGCTAACGTCGCTGTCAATTATGCAGGGAGTGAAGCTGCCGCTGCGGAAGTCGTGGAAGCGGTCCGCGCGAAAGGCGTATCAGCCATCGCGATTCAATCCAACGTTGGACGGGCTGATGAAGCGGATGCCATGGTGAAGCAGGTATTGGATGCATTTGGTCGAATAGATATCCTTGTGAATAATGCAGGGATTACTAGAGATAATTTAATCATGCGCATGAAGGAAGAGGAATTCGATCAGGTGATTGAGACGAATCTTAAAGGGGTGTTCAACTGCCTGAAGGCGGTAACCCGTCCGATGATGAAGCAGCGCTACGGTCGGATCATCAATATTTCCTCCGTCGTCGGAGCGCTCGGCAATCCGGGCCAGGCCAACTATGTGGCCGCGAAGGCCGGCGTCATCGGTTTGACGAAGTCGGCCGCCCGCGAATTGGCATCACGGGGCATTACCGTGAATGCAGTGGCACCGGGCTTTATCGATACCGACATGACGCGGGAGCTGTCTGAGGATATGAGAGAGGGGCTGCTTGGCGGCATTCCGCTTGCCCGGCTGGGTCAGCCGGAGGAGGTTGCCGGAGTTGTTGCTTTTCTGGCATCCGAAAGCGCCTCTTATATGACCGGCCAGGTGCTTCATGTGGATGGCGGCATGTACATGTAGAAGCCGCTTTCGCAGCCTAGACGCCTAGGGCGTCGAAACTATAACGTTTTCAAATGCCTTCTATGGCAATTTGAAGTCATATCTCGTATAATTACCAAGAGGAGGTGAGCCGGATGTCCGATGTATTGGAACGCGTGAAACGCATCGTTGTCGACCGCCTGGGTGTTGACGAAGCCGACGTGACACTAGAAGCATCTTTCAAAGATGACCTTGGAGCTGATTCTCTCGATGTAGTGGAATTGGTGATGGAATTGGAAGATGAGTTTGATATGGAGATCTCTGATGAAGATGCGGAGAAAATTACGACCGTAGGTGAAGTTGTAAACTACATACAATCTCATACCTAAGTCATAAAGTTAAGTCCCGTTCTTTAGCCAGGCGGGACTTCTCCTCATTCAATCGCCGTATTCATGCAACCAATGATAGATTATTGCTGCGATGTCCCTTCTCGTTGAATCCTTGACCGGATGAAGGGGAGGGACAAGCAGTCCATATAGAGGTGAGCTTGATGAAACGTAGAGTCGTTGTAACAGGAATGGGAGTCATGACAGCTCTCGGTCAGGACTTGGACACATTTTGGAACAGCCTGATGGAAGGAAAATCGGGTGTATCCCGCATTGAATCCTTTGATGTCAGTGAATACACCACGCAGATTGCAGCGTCGATGAAGGACTTCAATCCGGAGGATTACATGGACCGGAAGGAAGCCCGCAAAATGGACCGTTTCGTACAGTTCGCCGTTGCTGCAGGCTCGAAGGCGCTGGAGGACAGCGGGCTCGAGATCGGAAGCAATGTTGATGCAGAGCGTGTCGGCGTGTCGATCGGATCGGGCATCGGCGGTCTCGGTACTTGGGAAGACCAGCATAACATTTTGCTTGAAAAGGGACCGAAGCGCGTCAGCCCGTTCTTCATTCCGATGATGATCGCGAACATGGCTTCCGGTCAAATGTCCATTAACCTTGGAGCCAAAGGCCCGAATACGACACAGGTTACGGCTTGCGCAACCGGGACGCACTCGATCGGGGATTCGTTCCGTTTGATCCAGCGCGGCGATGCGGATGTCATGATTTGCGGCGGAGCTGAGGCTACGATCCGTCCGACCGGCATGGCGGGCTTCTGCGCGATGCGCGCGATGTCGACCCGCAACGATGAGCCGGAGAAGGCAAGCCGGCCGTTTGATACGGGCCGCGACGGATTTGTCATGGGTGAAGGCGCCGGAGTGCTTGTGCTCGAATCGCTGGAGCATGCTCAGGCGCGCGGAGCGAAAATCTATGCCGAGGTCATTGGCTACGGCCTTAGCGCAGACGCTCACCACATTACCGAGCCTGATCCTGACGGAGCGGCACGCTGCATGAAGATGGCGATCCGCGACGCGGGCATCTCGCCGGAGGAAGTGGATTACATTAATGCCCACGGCACGTCGACGCCGGTCGGTGACCGGTCCGAGACCCAAGCCGTCAAGCTTGCGCTCGGCGATCATGCGTATAAAGTGGCGGTAAGCTCCACTAAATCGATGACAGGTCATCTGCTGGGAGCCGCCGGCGGGGTTGAGGCGGTTATTTGCGGTCTGAGCCTGAAGCATCAGCGCATCGCGCCGACGATCAATCTGGAGAATCAGGATCCAGAATGCGATCTCGACTATGTACCAAATCATCCGCGCGAAGCCGATCTGGACGTCGTCATGTCCAACTCCTTCGGGTTCGGCGGTCATAATGCAACGATTATCCTGAAAAAATACGCCGAGTAAGGAGATAGTGTGTTGAGTGGAGATCTGAAGCAGTTACAGCATAAACTCCATATTCAATTTCGAAATGCAATGCTGCTGAAGCAGGCCTTTACCCACGCATCTTATGTAAACGAACACCGCTTCAGTCAGAACCAGGACAATGAACGCCTCGAATTTTTGGGCGATGCGGTTCTGGAGCTGACCGTCAGCGAGTTTCTATACAATCTGTTTCCGGACCGGCCGGAAGGAGAGCTGACCAAGCTTCGGGCTTCCATCGTATGCGAGCCTTCGCTTGTGCAGTTCGCCCTGCGTCTGGATTTCGGACGGTACGTATTGCTCGGCAAGGGAGAGGAAATGACGGGCGGACGTACCCGCCCGGCTCTTCTGGCTGATGTATTCGAATCGTTTGTGGGGGCGCTTTATCTGGATCAAGGACTGGAGGCGGTGCGTCAATTTTTGCACGATCATGTATTTCCTTCAATCACCGTCAATGGCCGTCCGCAGATGAGCGATTATAAGACCGAGCTTCAAGAACTGACGCAGCATCACAGCATGGGTGCGCTGGAATATCGCATCGTCGAGGAGCGTGGACCGGCACATGAGCGGGAGTTTGTCTCAGAGGTATACATGGGAAGCAAATGTCTTGGACGCGGAAGCGGAAGATCCAAGAAGGAAGCCGAGCAGCAAGCGGCGGCGGTAGCGCTCAAGCAGCTGAAGCGCTCGGACGGCTGATGCTTCGCTTTAGGAATAGGACAAACAAAGAGCAAAGAGCAGTCAGGCAGATAACCGGATCCGGATGAAATGACTGTTTTTTGCTCTTTTCGTTGTCCAGCTATCCTGATAGGAGAGTCGACTTTTTTCGGAAGAAAAACTCCGTCCATAGACAGCGGAAAAGCCGATTCTGCTTGTGGTACAATAGCGTAAAGAGGTGATGGGTCGTATATGTTTTTGAAACGGATTGAGCTAGCAGGATTTAAGTCGTTTGCCGATAAAACGGAGATGGAATTCGTGCGCGGCATTACGGCTGTCGTAGGTCCGAATGGCAGCGGCAAGAGCAACATCTCCGACGGGATCCGCTGGGTCCTTGGGGAGCAGAGCGCCAAATCGCTTCGCGGCGGGAAGATGGAGGACATTATTTTTGCCGGCAGCGATGCGCGTAAGGCGGTCAACTATGGCGAAGTATCGCTTACGCTCGACAATGAGGATCATGTGCTTCCGCTTGATTTTCACGAGGTAACGGTGACCAGACGGGTGCACCGAAGCGGCGACAGCGAATATTTCATCAACAGGCAGTCCTGCAGGCTCAAGGATATTACGGAGCTGTTCATGGACACGGGGATCGGCAAGGAAGCCTATTCCATCATTGGACAGGGGCGTATCGAAGAGATCTTAAGCACAAGATCGGAAGACCGCAGGGGCATATTTGAGGAAGCTTCCGGTATTGTTAAATATAAATCGCGCAAAAAAGAATCCGTGCGCAAGCTGGATGAGACGGAGCAGAACCTGCTCCGCATCCACGATCTTGTCACAGAGCTTGAGGATCAGATCGGACCGCTGAAGGAGCAGTCCGAGAAAGCGGTCCGTTACAAGGAGCTCCGCGAGGAGCTGAAGCATAAGGAAATATCGCTGTACGTATACCAAATTGAGCAGATTCATAACGCATGGAGCGAAGCGAATGCAAAGCTCGAGCAGCTGAAGGAAGAGCAGCTTGCCCTGTCAACGGTCGTTTCCGCGCATGATGCCAAGCTGGAGAGCGACCGATCGGCGCTGCGGCAGCTGGAGCAGGAAGTGGAGGACATCCAGAGCCAGCTTCTGCAATACAGCGAGCTGTTCGAGAAGAGCGAGGGGTACGGGGAAGTGCTCAAGGAGCGCCGCCGGAATCTGGAGCGCACGCGGGAGCAGCTGGAGGACAGCCTCCATTCGGGCGATACCCATCTTGCCGAGCGGGTAGGAGAGCTTGAACGCATGAAGAGCAAGCTGTCGGAGCTGAAGCAGGAACTGATTCAGGTTCGGGATCAGCTCTCGGCGGAAGAAGCCAAGCTGGTCGGCGTCACCGGCGGGATCAGCCAGGAGCAGGAGGAGAGCCTGAAAGGCAATTTGCTCGAGCTGATGAACCGGATGGCCCAAGCGCGCAATGAAATCCGTTATGCGGATCAACAGCAGGAAGCGCTGGAGCGCCGGATGAATCGCGCACAGGAGGAATCCGGCAAATGGGAGGCCTTGAAAGAGGATCTGCTTCGCCGCAAGGAGAGCATCGACCGCAGCATCGAACGCTTCGGTAAGGAAATCGCCGATCTGCGCAGCGGGTACATCAGCGAGAGCGAGCGTTACCAGTCGCTGCAGAAGCTGCTCGATGAGACGCAGGGCGCGCTACGGAAATGGGAGCAGAAGCGGGAAGCTCAAATTGCCCGCAGGGATACCATGAAAGAGCTGCAGGATGACTTTGACGGCTTCATGCTGGGCGTTAAGGAAGTGCTGAAGGCATCGCGCAAATCGGTGCTCCAGGGTGTCCATGGGGCGGTGGCGGAGCTGATCCGCGTGCCGGAAAGGCTGGAGCTGGCCATGGAAACGGCGCTCGGAGCATCGGTACAGCATATCGTTATGGATAACGAAGCGGTATCGCGGCAGGCGATCTCCTTCCTGAAGCAGCGGCAGCTAGGACGGGCGACATTTCTGCCGCTGGACGTCATCCGGCCGCGGAATGTCTCCGGATCGGACCGGTCGCTGGCCGAAGGGGAGCCAGGGTTTGTCGGCTTCGGCTCCGAGCTCGTGCAGTACGATCCGCGTTACAGCAACATCGTCGGCAGCTTGCTCGGCAATGTCGTGATTGCCGAGACGCTGGAGCAGGCCAACAAGATTGCAGCGCGGTTCTCCTACCGCTTCCGTGTCGTGACGCTGGAAGGAGATGTCGTCAATGCGGGCGGTTCGATGACCGGCGGAAGCCATCATAAGAAAACGAACAGCCTGCTTGGCCGCAAACGCCAGCTGGAGCAGCTGGATCAAGAGATTACGGAAACCGAGCGCCAGCTGGACAAGCTTCGCCAAGGCATCGAAGGCGTACGAACGCAAATGCTGGAATCTCAGGATAAGCTGGATTCGCTGCGTAAAGCAGGGGACGACAAGCGCATTGAAGAGCAGCAGGCGGCTGGAGACCGGAAGCAGCTGGAGCATGAGCTGCGTCACGTGCTGGAGCAGGCAGAGCTTGCCGGCGAGGAGAAGAGCAGCCAGGAGCAGGAAGCGAAGCAGATTCAGGAGGCGAGAGCCCGCGCGGAGAAGCTCCTGCAGCAGCTGGAGGAAGAGGAGAAGGCGACGCATCAGGCCATTCAAGCGGCGGAATTTGCCCGCAAGGCCAATGAGTCGGCCAAGGAAGAGCTGCAGAGCCAGCTTACGCTGCTCAAAGTCCGTGAGGGCAAGCTGGATCAGGAGACCTTCTCATTGGAGGAGCAGCTGAAGCGGCTGCAATCCGATGTCGATAATCATGAGAAACAACAAAAGCAGAACCGTACGATGCTGGCCTCGGTTCAAGCCGACCTCGAGCAGAATGAGCGCGAAAGCGTCAAGCAGATCGAGAATTTGAACGAGTACAAGCTGAAGAAGGAAGAGGCGGCGCAGCAGCTCGAGTTCAAGCGGGCGGCGCGCACGGCTCTTGGCCGAAAGCTGGAGCTAGCGGAGAGCGAGACAAAGGAGCAGCGCATCCAGCTGAAAGCGGTGGAAGATAAGCTCCGCGAGACCGAAATCGGAGTTAACCGGCTCGATGTGGAGCTGGAGAATATACTTAAGAAATTAAGCGAGGATTACGAGCTCAGCTATGAGCTGGCCAAGCAGCGCTACCCGGTGCCGGAGGACGTGACGTCCGCGCAGCATGAAGTGCGGGATTTGAAGCGCTCCATTGCTGGCCTCGGGGACGTGAACCTCGGCGCGATTGAGGAATACCAGCGCGTCAATGAACGCTATCAGTTCCTCAGCGAACAGAAGGCCGACCTGGTCGAGGCGAAAACGACGCTGTATCAAGTCATCAAAGAAATGGATGATGAGATGTCAAGGCGCTTTAAGCAGACCTTTGATGCGATTCGCCGCGAGTTCGGAACCGTATTTACGAAGCTGTTCGGAGGCGGGCGCGCAGACCTTGTTCTGATCGATCCGGATCGTCTCTTGGAGACGGGTATCGATATCGTCGCGCAGCCGCCGGGCAAGAAGCTGCAAAATCTGCAGCTGCTGTCAGGCGGAGAACGTGCGCTGACCGCCATGGCGCTTCTATTCGCCATTCTGCATGTGAAGCCGGTGCCGTTCTGCGTGCTGGATGAGGTCGAGGCGGCACTGGATGAAGCGAACGTTGTGCGCTTTGCCCAGTATTTGCGCGAGTTTTCCGAGCAGACGCAGTTTATCGTGGTCACTCACCGTAAAGGAACGATGGAAGAAGCGGACGTGCTGTACGGGGTCACGATGGAGGAAGGCGGCGTATCGAAGCTCGTGTCCGTCAAGCTGGAGAATGAAGAAGCGGAAATTGCCTGATAGAACATTTAACATGTGTGGAGGGAACTATGAGCTTTTTTAAGAGATTGAAAGAGAGCATTTCGAGCAAGACCGAGAATGTAACGAAGCAGTTCCGCGACGGACTCGAAAAAACGCGGAAGGGATTCATCGAGAAGGTATCGGATCTTGTAACCCGGCGCAAAAAAATAGACGAGGAGTTCTATGAGGAGCTGGAGGAGATCCTGATCGGTGCCGATGTCGGCGTCAATACGGTGATGGATCTGATGGACGACCTCCGGGCGGAGGTCAAGAAGCGCCGGATCGAGGATGCGGCGGATTTGCAGCCGGTATTGTCCGAGAAGCTGATGGAGCTGCTTCGCGATGACAGCAGCAACGAGCTCCGCGAAAATCCGGACGGCATTACGGTGATCCTGTTTGTCGGCGTCAACGGCGTTGGCAAGACCACAACGATCGGCAAGCTGGCACACCGCTACAAGCAGCAAGGGAAAAAAGTGCTGCTGGCGGCAGGAGATACCTTCCGCGCAGGGGCGATCGAGCAGCTCGAGGTTTGGGGCGAGCGGGTTGGCGTTGAAGTCATCAAGCAGCAGGCGGGATCGGACCCGGCGGCCGTCATGTTTGACGCCGTACAAGCGGCCAAGCAGCGGCAAGCGGATGTCCTGCTCTGCGATACGGCTGGACGCCTCCAGAACAAAACGAATCTGATGGAAGAGCTTAACAAGATCTTCCGCGTGATCCAGCGGGAAATTCCGAGTGCGCCGCATGAAGTGCTGATGGTGCTGGATGCTACGACAGGCCAGAATGCGCTGAGTCAGGCGAAGCTGTTCGGCGAGAAGAGCGGCGTAACCGGACTTGTCCTCACAAAGCTCGATGGAACGGCAAAGGGCGGCATCGTTATCGCCATCCGCCAGGAGCTGAACCTGCCGGTGAAGCTCGTAGGCCTCGGGGAGAAGATGGAGGATCTGCAGACCTTCGATTCCGAGCAGTTCGTGCATGCGCTGTTCGCCGGGCTGATCAAAGAAGAAGAAGGCCCTGCGGACTCGAATTGATCTGTATTCGCTAATCCGTTATGGAATACATCGTGAAGCATAACAAAGAGGCGAGCCTCAAGGTCTGTGACCTAAGGGCCGCCTCTTTATTATTTGGCAAGGCATGCGGGCGCGCCATGCCTCCCCTCCTTTTACTGTCTAAGTTACAGGAACCCGATCAGGACGAAACGATGCGTACGAATTCGATCGACCGGAGCGGAATGATCGCCGTATCGGTCGGAGGACCATAAATGATCGGCGGCACCTTTAACGTCACGGTGCTGTCTTCGACCGCGGTTAACGTCCCGACGATGATATCGCCGGACACCGCCACCTCGGTTTCGGATCCGATAAAGCCTTGGAGCCAATCTACAAAACGCATAAGGGGTTCGCCTCCTTTTTCAAAATCATGAACAGTGAATCCAATCAGTCTCTCTCGAGCAAACGTTACTGCACGGACGTAATATTGGTAAAAGGAATCAGAACGAGATCGCCAGAAGCCTCCCGGAGCTGGACTCCGTCGTCGGCCGTCGCCAGAACGACGCCTTCCAGGGTAACGAAGGTCGTGCCTACACGTACCCTCTGGCCGATCCGGGCTCCGAAATATTCAATCAGCTCCGGAATGATGATCAACCCGGTTCGAACCTGGTCCTCCAGCGATTCTACCCGTTCGGTTAAGTGTTCGGTTTGCCGGCTGAGAAGCTCAACCTGGCGCGATAACGCCTTTACTTTGGCAGCAAGTCGTCTGCCGAACAGGAAACAGCACATGGGTCATTCTCCTTTCTGTTATCGTTTGAATTGTTCAATGTCAGACTTTAGCTCGAGCAGGGAAGCCAGGCTTCGTTGCTCGGTGTCCCGGATGAGCGGCAGTGCGCAGTCCAGGTGGCCGGGCCCGTATTTCAAAAAACGCTCGGCGCGTTCAACCAATTCATCCAGCGGCTGCCGGTAATCGACCACGTACTGCCCAAGCCCGAAAGAGCACAGAAGACTGTGCACTTTGCCCATCGTGCTGAAGGCCAGGACAGGCTTACCTCCCCGAAGGGCCGCAAGGGACGGGTGAAGCTTGAAGGAGATCAAATAATCGACGGATTGAATGAAGCTGTACGTCAGCTCGATATCCATCAGAAAAGGAAGCGTTTCGATCGACGCGTGCGGCGACAGCTCCTTCACCTTCTGCTGCAGCTGCAAGCATGTGCTGTAGTCGGAATAGGCATTGCCCGGATGATGGATGACCGGTATGAGAGCCAAGTGGTACCCCTTTTGGTTCAAATGCGCAAGCAGCTTCGTCATATTGTCCATCGGGAAGGAAGAATACGAGAATACGACCACGCCGATCGTCGGACGTCTCGAGAAACGCTTTACGGGAATGGCCGGCTGCCGGTATCCGAACACGATATCCGGAGCGACCTCGGCATTTCGGTGAAACCTAGCCCGCTGCGCGATCGCTTGGGACCTCTCATCCCGGAACACCGCACGCTGGGCCGCCGAGATCATATCCCGGTAAGCGGAGACCTGATCCTCCGGCCAGGTGTGCTCGGGGTAAGCGTCCACAATGCCAACGCCATAGACCCAGACAGGCCTTCCCTTGAGCTGTTCAGGGAAATAATAGTTGTTGAAGGAGTAAGGCGTGATCAGATCGCCTCCACCGATGATGAACGCATCGGTCTGATTCGGGTCCAGCCGGGAATTCCAAGGGTAGACGTGGTGATTGTCAAAAACCTGGCGGAGGGTATGAAGGAACAGATCGTCCCCGAAATTTCCCATTCCGTAATATCCGGAAGCGGCAATTTGCATAACGTTTCACCTCCTTTATAGTCAAGCCGAACCGCATCGACGTTAACGGGATTTACGCCAGGCCGGGAACAGGTCCCGGCTGCGCTGGCTGATGCTGCTCCCGTAAATTACGCGGTGATACAACACAGCCGGAACCTGAACGAGAAGGTGATGGTCAAGCAAGCGGGAGGTTAGTTCGATATCTTCAAATATTCGTCCGAAGCGATCCTCCCGGTCCCACCACCCTCCGATCGCCTTCAGCGATGCTGCTCGGTACATCCGAGGAACGAGGGGATGGGCCAGCGCGGAATGTTGCGAGGAAAGGGCCTGCTCCGGCGGGTTCACGCTGCTCATGGTGCCTTTCCAGACCGGTCCCAATTGTCTCGTACGGATCCACCACGCATAGGAGGCTGTCGCCATGCCGGCTTCCGGCGCCTGGTCAAGAGCTTCGGACAGCAGCCGCACCGTATCTGGAGCAAGCCAGTCATCGCCGTCCAGCTCCAGTATATAGCGGCCCCTGGCTTCCTCAAGCAGCCGGTTCATCATGACCGCCTTGCCGCGATTGCGCGAATGCAGAAGGATCTTAATGCGGGGGTCGGAATAAAAGCATGCTTCTTCAAGGGTGTCGTCATCCGAGGCGTCATCGCCGATGATCAGCTCCCAATCCTCGCTGGACTGCGCCAGCACCGAGCGGATGCTCCAGCCCATGGTGTCTCGCATATTGTGAACGCTCATGAGAATGGAAACAGCAGGCTTCACTCGGGTAACAGAACACGCTGCTTGTTGTGAAGGAACATGCAAATGGGGCGGATGCTGCTGTGCAGCGGCAAGGAGAGGGGCAATATATTCGCGATCATGAAGCTGAGAAATCGGGATTCGGCTGGTGAGATTTCGGCTTCCGGAGCCTTCGATGCTTAAGCCTCCCGAAAAAGACGTTTCCGTCCGGAAAATTTGGCTCTCGTCATCCGGCATCAGATCATCCTGAAGAAAGCGTGCTGCCGGAAGGCGGCTGTTCCATTCCGACAGGCGGTTTCGGAGCCATTCCCTCCGCCATAAGCAGGGGATCCCGTCCACACATATACAGACGGCTTCCTGCGGTATATCGGAAGCCCAGTCGTAGGATCGGAGCCATTGCCTATGGGCAGGAAGGCTCATGCTGCTTGATACTACCCACTCGCTGCCGGACCGGCGCACTTCTTCGAGAATCCGGTCGCGATAGGCGGCAATCTCGTCCCGGGTGAAGCCGAAGGGCCGGGAATGAAGAATGTCAAGCGTCTTCATCTCCCGCCGAGCCCTCTGAGACGAATCGTTTCCGCAATGACCTGATCCGCCGCCTTACCGCGCTCGATCCAGCGGTTGCTGCGTGCATAGGCGATTCTGGCCTGCTTGCTCTCCTCCGAATCCGGGTGCTGTAGAATATCGCCAAGTTTCGAGATGAAATCGTCATGGGTGGTCGCGGTTCTCACATGCGGTTCCATGGCGATGCACTCCGGCAGGGCGGTCGATAATACGCGGACGCCTGCTGCCATATACTCGTAGGCTTTTACCGGATTGGTGGCAAGCGTAATCGGATGATATTGAAACGGGATTAAGGCAACATCGATATGGCGAAGATAGCGCTTGAGCTCATAGTGGGGCTTTTCACCGAGAATATGCACATTGGGAAGGTGCGAGTAATCTCCCGAGCTGCCGTAAGGAGCGCCGATCGAAACGAAATGGACATGGGGATATGCGGCAGCCGCCTTAGCAAACAGCTCATGATCGACCCAATAAGCCCAGGCGCCGATATAAGCGGCAACGGGACCTTCCGGCAGGTCGGCGGGACGCTCCGTTGCCGGGATATGGAAGAATGAAGGATCCGCTCCGTTTGGAATCAAGGTCAGTGGTTTTTCCGGATACGCAAGCGAAAGACGGGTGTGGATCACATCGGCCGTGCACACAACATGGTCTGCCGATTCGATCATCTTCGGCTCGTATTTCGCCCAGTGCGGAAATTCATCACAGCAGTCATAGATCGTAATGTCCGGCTTGAACAGCGTCTCGATGCGTGTGCGGAGCTTGGACCAGGTCGTCCAGACGACAACCGGGTGCTCCTTGCGAAGAGCAGGAAGCTTCTTGTACAAGAACGCCTTCGTATCCGTAAATAGATAGACATTCTCTTCAATCTCTGTAAACTCTGAATCCAGCGGTGCCAGGTTTTCGAAGAAAACCTGATGACCTAGTGCGCCTAATTGAGTCATAAGCTGCTGCGGTCTTTGCTTCATATAAGACCAGTTCATCGTTCTCGGGTAAATGATGACAGCCAAGAGGTTTTCCTCCTTTCTTTGGTTCTAGGGTTACTATATGCATTGATAGCTTTTAAGATTGGACGATTGAACAAGAGAAGCGAAATTGGTTGATTATGATGCTAGGGGCGGCACCAGAATCGGAACGATTCTACCAATTTTTCATATAATGCTCGGGATGATGATATCCATTGCGAGTGAGGAGTGAGATTTGTGGATAAAAAGGTGCTTGTCGTTTTCGGTA
The DNA here is from genome assembly GCF_017873605.1 of Paenibacillus lactis. Taxonomy (GTDB): domain Bacteria; phylum Bacillota; class Bacilli; order Paenibacillales; family Paenibacillaceae; genus Paenibacillus_AQ; species Paenibacillus_AQ lactis. The sequence goes on along the minus strand of NZ_JAGGKI010000005.1, from coordinate 42,392 downwards.
CGCGACCGGAAGCGATCAAAATGGCTCCCTTGGTCAAGGAGTTAGAGCAGACTCCGGGCTTTATGCCGGTTGTCTGTGTCACCGGGCAGCATCGGGAGATGCTCGATCAGGTGCTTCAATTTTTCGATATTCATGCTGACATGGATTTGAATATGATGAAGGAAGGGCAAAGCCTGTACAGCCTAAGTGCGGATCTGCTCCGGGGGATGGAAGAGGTCTTTCAAAAGAACAAATATGATATGGTCCTCGTCCATGGGGATACGACAACGGCTTTTATTGGAGCGTTGGCGGCCTATTATGCAAAGGTGCCGATCGGCCATGTGGAGGCGGGCCTTAGAACCTATGACAAGTACGCGCCTTTTCCCGAGGAAATGAACCGGGAGTGGATCGGCCGGGTTGCGGACATGCATTTTGCCCCGACAAGGCTGGCGGCTGAGCATCTGATGAAGGAGAATCGGACCCGGCATATCTATGTAACGGGAAACACGGGGATCGATGCGATGAAATGGACGTTGAGCGCGCCGTTTACGCATCCGCTGCAGCACAAGCTCAGAAAGGATACGCGCTGGATTCTGATGACCATGCATCGCAGAGAGAATTGGGGCGAGCCGATGAGCCATGTGTTTCAAGCGATCAAACAGCTGATCCGGGAAAATCCGGACATCGAGGTGATCTATCCGGTTCATCCGAACCCTGCGATTCAGAAGGCGGTATCGGATGGATTGGCGGGAGAGGATCGGGTACACCTGACTGCGCCGCTGGACGTCGTGGATCTGCATCATATCATGAAGCGCTCGTACATGGTGTTGACGGATTCCGGAGGCATTCAGGAGGAAGCCCCTTCTCTAGGCAAACCGGTCCTTGTTCTGCGCGACAAGACGGAGAGGCCGGAAGGCGTAATTGCGGGAACCTTGAAATGTGTCGGGACAGATACGCGAGCCGTTGTAAAGGGAATCAAGGAACTGTTATTCGATCCGAGGGCATATGCGGCCATGGCCAAGGCGGCCAATCCGTTCGGGGACGGCACCGCCTCCGCGCAGATCGTAAGCGCAATCCGCAACTATTTTGACGCATCCGGTGAGTAGGTTCTAAGCAGCTCGCTGGATTTTGCCTCCCGCAGGGGTTTATAATAGAGGCTAAGATCTAAAGCGAAAGGATTTTTTAGCTATGGCAAATACGCACGTTTATCCGCGCAGGGAGGAAATCGCTAATGCCATTACCCATGGCATAGGGGCGGCGCTCAGCGTGGCCGCGCTGGTGCTCCTGATCGTGTTTTCCAGTCTGAAAGGCACGGCTTGGCATGTGGTGAGCTTCACGATTTACGGTACGACGATGCTGCTGCTGTATTTGAATTCCACGCTCGTGCACAGCCTCAAGGAGGGGAAGGCAAAGGATTTTTTCGAGTTTATGGATCATTCCTCCATCTACTTGTTCATTGCCGGAACCTATACGCCGTTTCTGCTTGTCGCCGTCCGCGGCACGCTTGGCTGGAGCCTGTTCGGCGTGGTATGGGGAATCGCGATCGCAGGCTGCATATTTAAAGCGTTCTTTGTGAAAAAGTTTCTGTTTCTGTCGACCATCTTTTACATTGCAATGGGCTGGCTGATCGTTATTGCCTGGAATCCGCTGACCGCCGTGGTTGCGCCCCAAGGCATAAACCTGCTTGTTATTGGCGGCCTTCTGTACACGCTGGGCACGATTTTCTATGTATGGCGCGGCTTCCCGTATCACCATGCCATCTGGCATTTGTTCGTGCTGGCCGGTTCGGTGCTTCATTTCTTTGCAATTTTGATATACCTTCTTCCGATCGGATGAAGGGCCGCATAAACCGTTGATCACCAAATTGAAGGATGACAAGGGAAATATCTTGACATCCTTCTTTGTTTTATGTATGATAAGTTTCGTTAAGTGAACTGTAAAGTGTTTTTCCTTGACGAGGGGGTGCCCTGCATGAGTCAGGAGAATCGGCTCGAGAAGACGAATCGGATCAATCTGTTGTTCGATTTCTATGAGCAGCTGCTGACAGAGAAGCAGCGGACCTTTCTGAAATATTACTTCCTGGATGATTTTTCCCTGGGGGAAATCGCAGGAGAATTTGAAATCAGCCGTCAGGCCGTTTACGAGCATATTAAACGCGCGGAGCAGGTGCTGGAGTCCTATGAGGAGAAGCTTGGGCTTCTGAAGAAGCACGACGCGCGGATCCGTGAGCTGGATAAGCTTCAGGAACGGCTCGCGGTCAGCGGATTGAATGATGAAGAGAAACACGTGATGACCGATATGGTTGAACGATTGAAGATATGGGATTAAGTACGAACGGAGGTGGCGGATATGGCGTTTGAAGGATTGACCAGCAGACTGCAGAACGTATTCAGCAAGCTTCGCGGCAAGGGCAAGGTATCCGAGGAAGATGTAACAGCCGCCATGCGTGAGGTTCGGCTCGCGCTATTGGAAGCCGATGTTAACTTCAAAGTGGTTAAGGATTTTGTGGCCAAGGTGAAGGAGAAGGCCATCGGGAAAGAAGTGATGGACAGCTTCACGCCCGGCATGGTCATCATCGATATCGTTAATAAGGAATTGACCGAGCTGATGGGCGGAACCCAGTCGAAGCTGGCCAAGAGCAGCAAGCCGCCTACGGTAATCATGATGGCGGGTCTGCAAGGTGCAGGTAAGACGACGACCTCGGGCAAGCTGGCGAAGCTGCTGCAGAAGCAGAACAGCCGCCCGCTGCTCGTCGCAGGCGATATTTACCGCCCGGCTGCGATCAAGCAGCTCCAGGTGCTTGGCGAACAGATTAAAGTGCCGGTGTTTTCGCTCGGAGACAAGACAAGCCCGGTGGAGATTGCGAAGCAGGGCTTGCAGCATGCCAAGGACAACGGCCATGATTATGTCATCATCGATACTGCCGGACGCCTTCATGTCGATGAAGAGCTGATGGAGGAGCTGAAGCAAATCCACAGCGCGGTGAACCCGGATGAGGTTCTGCTCGTGGTGGATGCCATGACGGGTCAGGATGCGGTGAATGTGGCTGAGAGCTTCAATCAGCAGCTTACTCTGACCGGCGTCGTGCTGACCAAGCTCGACGGCGATACCCGCGGCGGCGCGGCCTTGTCGGTCAAGGCCGTCACAGGATGTCCGATCAAATTCGCCGCACTCGGCGAGAAGATCGATGCGCTTGAGCCTTTCCATCCGGAACGGATGGCTTCCCGGATTCTCGGCATGGGCGATATGCTTTCCTTGATCGAGAAGGCGCAGTCGAACATCGACGCCGAGAAAGCGAAGGAAATGGAACGTAAAATGCGCAACGCGGAGTTTACGTTCGAGGATTTCTTGGAGCAGATGGAGCAGGTGAAGAAGCTTGGCCCGCTTGATCAGCTGATGGATATGATCCCCGGCATGGGCAAGATGAAGCAGGCAAAGGATCTGAAGGTGGATGAGAAGCAGATGGGGCGCATCGAGGCGATCGTGCATTCGATGACGACCGAAGAGAAGCAGCAGCCTGACATCATCAACCATAACCGCCGGAAGCGGATTGCCGCTGGCAGCGGAACATCGCTCGCCGAGGTGAACCGTCTCATCAAGCAATTCGACGAGATGCGGCGCGTCATGAAGCAGTTTTCGGATATGATGGGCCCTAAGGGCGGCAAGAACAAGGCACTGAAACAGCTTAAAGGATTAACCGGCAAAGGAATGAAGTTTCCTTTCCGTTAAGAAGGATAGATGCAAGGACATCTGTTGAAGGAGGTGAATGTTGAAATGGCAGTACGTATTCGTCTGAAACGCATGGGTGCTCACAAGGCTCCTTTCTACCGCGTGGTGGTTTCTGATTCCCGTTCCCCGCGTGATGGTCGTTTTATCGAGGAAATCGGTTATTACAATCCGGTTGCACAACCGGTTGAAGTTAAGATCGATGAGGAAAAAGCTCTTCAGTGGCTTCAAAACGGTGCGCAAGCATCCGATACCGTTCGCAACTTGCTGAGCAAAGCGGGCGTTATGAAGAAGTTCCATGAGCTGAAGCATCAGAAATAAGACTGATCGCGAGGGTTATCTATGGAAGAATTAGTTCGCGTTATTGCTAAGGCTTTAGTGGATCATCCAGAAGATGTGACTGTAAAGACAGTTGAGAAGGAGCATCTGATTGTATATGAGCTGCACGTGCATCCTGACGATGTCGGGAAGGTCATAGGCAAGCAGGGGCGTATTGCCAAATCACTGCGTACAGTCGTAACATCAGCGGCAGTCAAAATGGATAAACGGGTGACCGTTGATATCATTTCTTAAAATATACGAAAGGGGGTTAGGATGCATGTCCTAGCCCTTTTTCGTACATGCTGAAGAAACCGGGGTTACCCTCATGTCAGCGATCATTCATTATGTGTGCAGGAGGAACACCATGTCAGAGAAGTTACTTACGGTAGGTAAAATCGTAAACACGCACGGCATTCGCGGAGAAGTCAAAGTGATGCCGTATTCGGATTTTGCAGACCAGCGATTTGCGAGCAAAAGTCAGCTGCACATCGTTCCGGAGCAGGGAAGCCCGATTGAGGTGACGGTGGACACGTCCCGCTTTCATAAGAATATGTATATTGTGAAATTCAAGGAGCTTCACGGCATTAACGAGGTCGAGAAATTCAAGGGAGCTCTCTTGAAAATTACGGCCGATCTTCAAGAGGAGCTTCCGGAGAACGAGTATTACTTCCATGAAATCATCGGATGCCGTGTCGTCACGGATGAGGAGCCGCCCGAGGAACTCGGCGTCATCTCCGAGATCTTGACCCCGGGTGCTAATGATGTCTGGGTCGTAAAGACACCGAAGGGCAAACAGATTTTGCTTCCGGCAATCCCTGATGTCGTGCTAGATGTGGATAAAGAAGCCAAGCTGGTACGTGTTCATCTGATGGAAGGGCTGTTATAAACAATGAAGATCGATGTGTTGACACTGTTCCCGGAGATGTTCGATGGCGTTTTTCATTCGAGTATTCTGGGCAAGGCTGCCGAGAAGGAGATTGTGAAGCTGAACGCCATCAACTTCCGTCCTTATGCGGGCAATAAGCACGGTACAGTGGATGATACTCCGTACGGCGGGGGAGGCGGTATGGTGTTGAAGCCGGACCCGATCTTCGCAGCGGTGGAGGATATCTTGTCAAGGACAGAGCTTCCGGAGGGACAGGACTCGCCCCAAGCGAATGCTGATGCTTTCATGGAACCCGGAGAGCAGAAGCGGCCGCGGATTATTCTGATGTGCCCGCAAGGGGAGACCTTTACCCAGAGCAAAGCGGAGGAGCTGTCGCAGGAGGAGCATCTCATCTTTATCTGCGGTCATTATGAGGGCTATGACGAGCGAATTCGGGAACATCTCGTGACCGATGAGCTGTCCATCGGGGATTATGTTCTCACCGGCGGGGAGCTGCCGGCCATGGTGATTATCGATTCCGTCGTCAGACTTCTGCCTGGTGTGCTGGGCAATGAGACATCGGCCGTAACGGACTCGTTCAGCACCGGACTGCTTGAATATCCGCATTATACCAGACCGGCTGAATTCCGCGGCTGGAAGGTCCCGGATATTCTGCTCAGCGGGCATCATGCCAATATCGACCAATGGCGGCGTGAGCAGGCGCTTCTGCGCACATGGCAGCGGCGTCCCGAATTGCTGGAGCGGCTTGAGCTGTCCAAGAAGGATCAAGCCTTTCTGGACAAGCTGCGCAGCAAAGCGGAAGCACCAACCGAATCATAGCATTGAGAAAGAGGCCTGGAGTAAAAGGGCCTTTTTTTCGTTTTTCTCATAATACAAAGGCCGTGCTTTACATACAGTAATGATAGTCTGACTTGTTGAGAGGGTCATGAAATCGTACGGTGTCCATGGCACGGCTGCTTCAGTTGCCGGCATATTCTATAAGGATGAGTACTGTGCTTTAAGTAGTTTTATGGGGAGCGACAACGGAGCGTAGGGGTGAGAAGGACTTATGCGGGGGAGAAGAAACGGCGGGCGGCTGAGAGCAGGAATCCAGGAGGTTGGAACAGGCACAATTCGAGTAAGGAAGGCGCAATTGACCCAGTATATTACGTTGACGGAGCAGATAGCAGGATTGCTCAACGCCTTCGCGCAGCAGCCGGAATACGAGGATTTTACCAGAATCAAGACGACGCTGCAAAGCTTGAATGAGCTTGTCTCCGGGATGGGATTTACGTCTAAGGAGCGACGGGTTTTCCGGCAGAGTGTGCAGCAGGTAGCTACGATTCCCAATACGAATAACTTGCCGCATATATGGACGAGAATCGATGCCGTGCTTGCTCTGATTCGGTCTTACGGGGAGCGCATCGGTGTTGGAGAGGTGATTATCCAGGCTTTAACCGGTTTACAGGATGTTGCTCCGGGAGAGGGAATGTCCGGCACCGATCAAGCAGAGCCAGTGAATCTGACGAACCCGTCCCGGCTTGATCGTACAGCAGCTGATAAAGAGGCTGAACAGGGGACGAGAATGCGTCTTAGCGCCGTCGTGCAAGAGATGGACGAACAGCCGGGCCGCTTCGACGACGACTCCTCTCAGCAGCCTGCACTGCCCAAGCAGTCTACGGAAGAGATGTATACGCTTCAGCAGCCTAATGAGTCGGAAACGGTATCGGAGCGTTTAGATCAACAGCTGATGAGCGGCGCACACGCGCATGCGGGGGAAATCGCTGAGCAGGATAAGCAAGCCAATGCTCCGGAAACGGCACCGCACGCTTTACTGCCTGCCGCAAGGACAAGTTCAGAGGCTGCTCGGAAGGATACCGTCCAGGAGCACCCAGAAGGCTTGCAGAGAAGGCATGAGAAGGAGCCAGGTATCGCTGATGGCCAGGGGCGCACAGCTGCAATAGGGATGTCGGGGCCGACCGTTCCTGAGGGGAAGACATTACCGGTAGCTCCAACAGAACCGGAGGAGGGATCGGGGGAAGAGGAAGCGAGAACAACAGAGACCGTCTCGCCTGCGCCTCAGCAGGGACCTGGCAGCGCCTCCGGAGGAGCAGTGAATCGTCCAGTCGCGGTTACCGGTTCAGCAGGCTTAAACAGGCCTGCAGGGGCCTCTGAATCGATTGAGGATGCCGAGTCTACAAGAGCATCCAGCTCAAGGGGACCGCATGGCCAGAAAAGCGAAACGGATCAAGCAAATCCTGCCCGTATCGAAGCGACCGGACCGGCAGGATCGGGCGTATCCGATCCGGTGGTCGGAGGCACCGTGCTGTATACCGGTGATGGCGGAAGCCAGCATGTCATGCCCCATTCGCCTGTCGCTTTTACCGCCAGTACACTGCAAGGGGTGTCTTTTAACGGCACCGATTCGTTAACGATTAGGTCAGCGGGCTTTTACTACTTGGAATGGAGGATATCACTCCCGCCCGGCCAAACAGCGCCTAGCTCGTTCGGGATTGTAATCGATGGTAATAAGAGCGGCACGGCAGGCCTTTCTTCGAATTCGGGCAAAGCCTTAGTGTCAGGATCCGCCGTCTTGAATTGTAGTGTTGGCAATACCCTTGCCCTTTATAATCGATCGGAGGCAGCAGTAACGGTAAAAGCCTCCCAACTATCGATATCCAAAATCAGAAATTAGTTTGTTGGTGCATCGTTCTATCTGTTGGGTAATAAGTATTTGTGATCAACGAGAAGTACTAGGAGGTATACGGAAATGACGGAACGTACCAATCATTACGAATCCAGCAGCGAAAAAAACGAAAATGCCGATGTCCAATTCCGCACGGTGGACGACATCCTCGAATATTACAGCAAGCGCCATAAAGGCATCCAGGATACAAAAGAATCCGTAAACTAATGAATCCCAAAGCCACTTTCGGTGTTAGCCGGCGGTGGTTTTTTAATTCGGCGATGCCAGGATATGGATGACCGAGGAGGCTGATTAACAATTTCACTTGATTCAGCCCATAAAATATGTTAATATTTCTTTTGTTGTGAGTACGGTGGTCCGCTGCGGATAATGAAGGAAACAATACATGATTTCCGGAAGATGCAAGAACGCCTGTGTGAGAGGAGGGAGTCCTAGATGAATATCGTACAAGCGATTACTCAAGAACAACTGCGCAAGGATATTCCGAGCTTTCGTCCTGGTGACACTTTGAAAGTGCACGTTAAGGTTATCGAGGGATCTCGTGAGCGTATCCAGCTGTTCGAAGGTGTAGTAATTAAACGTCGCGGTGGCGGAATCAGTGAGACTTTTACAGTTCGTAAAATTTCTTACGGTGTTGGTGTGGAAAGAACTTTCCCAATCAACTCGCCAAAAATCGAGAAAATCGAAGTGGCTCGCCGTGGTAAAGTGCGTCGTGCGAAGCTTTATTATCTTCGTGAACTGCGCGGTAAAGCAGCGAGAATTAAAGAAATTCGTCGTTAATTACAAGGCGGTAAAGGGGGCTTGTGCGTATATACAAGCCCCTTTTGTATATCCAAAATTTGCGATAGAACGAAGTAATCGTTAGAGAAGGACGGTGGATTATGCAGAAAAATCATGAGGGAGCAATGGATCCTGGTGTGGAGAAACCAGCCAAGAAGGCAAAGAATGAGTTATTGGAATGGCTGAAGGCACTTCTCATCGCGCTGGTACTCGTTGTTCTGATTCGCTGGCTTCTCTTCAAACCGTTTATCGTACAAGGTCCATCTATGGAGCCTAACTTTGTATCCAATCAAAAGCTGATCGTAAATGAGATCCTGTACGATTTCCGCAAGCCGGAGCGGGGGGAAGTCATTGTGTTCCATGTACCGGACGAAGGCAGGGATTTCATTAAGCGTGTCATCGCCGTTGCAGGAGACACTGTAAAAGTGGAAGGCGATAAGGTGTTTGTCAATGGAGAGCAAATCAATGAAACCTACATACAGGAAGCAATTGATCAGGCCCATGCTGAAGGCAGATTATACAACAATACGGATTTCCCGAATTCCTTCGTAACGGAAGGGGTCGTGCCTGAAGGGCATGTATTTGTGATGGGAGACAACCGGTCGAACAGCACCGACAGCCGGATGATTGGATATGTCCCTTTGGGGGATATTATTGGTCGGGCCGATTTGGTTTTTTGGCCGCTGAAAGATATTGGGATCGTCAATCATTAACGGTTTCGATCTAGTTTACAGTACAAGTTGTTTTCAGAGTATAGTGAGGTGACGACGTTTGACAATACAATGGTTCCCCGGACATATGACCAAAGCGCGCCGCCAAATTCAGGAGAAGCTGAAGCTCATCGATGCGGTCATCGAGCTGATCGATGCCAGGCTTCCACTCTCCAGCCGAAACCCGATGGTTGATGAGATTCTGCAGGGCAAGCCGCGGCTGATGCTCATGAATAAAGCCGATTTGGCGGATCCCGAAGTTACGCGGCAGTGGATCGCTTATTTCAAAGAACAAGGACAGCCGGCCTTCCCGGTTGACGCTTCCACCGGAACGGGAGTCAAGGAGATTCCCGGCCAGATCAAGCTGCTGCTCAAGGAGAAGATCGACAAGCAGATCGCCAAGGGCATGAACCCGCGCGCGATGCGCGTCTTGATCGTGGGCATACCGAATGTGGGCAAATCTACCCTGATCAATCGGCTAGCCGGCCGGAACATTGCGGAGACGGGAGATCGGCCGGGAGTCACCAAGGGCCAGCAATGGATCAAGGTTACCGGCGGCGAGATGGAGCTGCTGGATACCCCGGGTATCCTGTGGCCGAAATTCGAGGATCAGAATGTAGGATACCGGTTGGCCGTGACCGGAGCGATCAAAGAGGAAATTTTGAACGTGGAGGATATTGCGTTCTTTGCAATCAAATATTTCTCCAAGTACTATTGGGACGCGATGAGCGAGCGCTTCGATCTGAAGGAGCGTCCGAGCGATTTCGAGAATCCGGATGAGATCGTGTCCGTCATGGAGGCCATCGGCCGGAAGCGGGGATGCATCGTGAGCGGAGGAAGGGTGGATCTGGAGAAGGCCTCCAGCATCTTCCTGCGCGAGCTGCGTGCAGGGAAGCTGGGCCGCTACTCCATGGAATCCCCATATTAAGCCGTTCATCATAACCGTTCGCATGCAAGAGCTGCGAGCCCGGTAAAGATCAAAAAAAACCGTCCTTCGGTGTTAGCCGACAGGTCGGTTTTTTTTGTCCTGAAGAATAGTGAAGAGCTGGCAATCCTTAGTCCCCTGTCGATTCGCGAAAGATCGGCTTGGTCTGGATATGGGTGACTTGGTAAGGCTGTGAAGGCTCTTTGATCCGGGATAACAGCATGTTTGCTGCCGTAATCCCCATTTCGTTGCTGTAAATGTGGACCGTCGTCAAATGAGGCTCAACGATGCGCGATTCGTTGGCGTTGTCAAATCCGGTGACGACGATGTCCTCCGGAATGTGAAGGTCTTTGTTTTTGAGCGCTTTCATGACATTCACCGCAATAAAATCATTGGCGCATACGAAGCCGGAAGGCAGATGCTTCATCTCACCCAGCCGCTTGTCCATCCAATCGGAATCGGAGAAAAATTCCCGGTCCGGGTTCAAGACGCACTGGTTAAGGTCCAAGGAAATGCCCTTCTCGTTCAATGCGCGCGTGAAGCCCGTCCAGCGCTCATGGAAGCTTTTGCAATGATGATAATCCCCGATAAATCCTAAAGTTCTGCACCCCTTATCGATCAGCTGCTTCGTTAAACGGTACGTGCTGTGCTCGTTCTCCATCAGCAGCAGGTCGGCCTCCAGATCAGGGTAGAACAGGTCTGCCGCGCAGTCGATGAAGATGGTCGGCAGGCCGAGGCTTGTAATCTTCTTGCTGTACTCCAAATCAAACAGCTCAATGCAGATCATCCCGTCCACCTTGGAGGCCTCGAAATTGTTGGGCAGCATGAGCGAGGCCCGATCGATGTCCCTGACGATATGAATGGATAAATTATAGCCTTCGGCGCTGATCCGCTTCTCCAATCCGCTGATGAGCCGTGAGCCAAAGTGGGAGTTGCTCGGCATATTCGCCGTGAGCAATGCGATATTGCCCGGAGGTTTTGTCATAAGATTGTCCGATTCCATGTACGCAAACTGCTTATATTTTAGCTCGATCGCTTTCTTAATGACCTTATTGCGGGTCTCGTCCGGGATGCTGGCGCTGCCGTTGAGCGCCTTGGACGCCGTGTTCCTAGAAATGCCGAGCGCATCGGCGATGTCCTGGATTGTGACTTTCTCTTTTGCCATGTACGGGAGTTCACCTCGAATTCAAATTCAAACCTAAAGTCCGCAGGGCGGCCGTTATGACTTGCGGCTTGATTACCTTATGTCCAATGTATAATAGATCAGACAAAATAGCAACTTAAACTTTACAAATGCACAATTATATTTACATTTACACACGCTGATAAAGTGATATAAAGCAGGGCAATCAGCCTGGATTTTTTATTATGTATCACTTAACAAGGGGTTTGGGGGGGCGTTCCCTACCAAGCTTTAATTCATGATTTAACAGACATTTCAGTGTATAAGCTAAACATATTGAACATTTATTTATTATCAAATGCACAAAAATAAATTTACAAAAGTTATTGACTCGTTGGGCATCCTTTGTTAAATTGTAAAAGCAATGAACAACCGCAGTGGGAAAATGAAAACCCTTACTGTAAACTTTTTTGAGTGAAACGGAGGTAGAAGGTTTGGAAAGCTCGGCAGAAATCGATCAACAGTCTATGGTGCGCAGAGAGAGGCGATCCGCGGGGAAGGGGCTCGAATTCCTGAAAAAAAACTACTTTCTGTACATCCTGCTTGCTCCGGCGCTTATACTGACCCTTATTTTCAAATATGTGCCGATGTACGGCGCGATCATTGCCTTCAAGGACTTCAGCCCGATCAAAGGGATTTTGGGGAGCGAATGGGTGGGGCTGAAGCATTTCGAGAAGTTTCTATCTTCGCCTAATTTCGATGTCATTTTTATGAATACGCTTAAACTAAGCTTTTTCGGCCTCATCTTCAGCTTCCCGGTGCCTATCATTTTGGCGCTGATGCTGAATCAGATCCGCAGAGCATCCGTGAAGAAAAATATTCAGCTCTTCCTGTACGCCCCCAATTTTATTTCGGTTGTCGTCATTGTCGGGATGCTCTTCATCTTCTTGTCGCCGACCGGTCCGATTAACCAGTTCGTGATCTGGATCACGGGCGAGCCTCTCATGTTCATGTCGAAGCCGGAGTATTTCCGATGGATTTATATATTATCGGATATTTGGCAGGGAGCCGGATGGGCATCGATCATTTATGTGGCGGCACTCGCGAACGTCGATCCGGAGCTGCATAACGCTGCTAGCCTGGACGGCGCCAATCTGCTCCAACGAATCCGCAACATCGATCTTCCGACGATCCGGCCGATCATGGCCATCGTATTCATTCTCGCGGCCGGCGGCATCATGTCGATCGGGTTTGAAAAGGCCTACTTGATGCAAACCTCGATGAACCTTCCGGCTTCCGAGATTATCGCAACCTATGTGTACAAGGTCGGCTTGCAATCGGGTGACTATGCCTATTCCGCCGCGGTGGGACTCTTTAACTCGGTCATTAACGTCATCCTGCTGATCTCGGTAAACTTCATCGTCAAGAAACTAAATGAGGGAGAAGGCCTCTACTAGGAAGGAGTTAAATTGTATGGCCGTCAAGCACTCGCGGTTCGACCGTTTTCTGTTAACGATCATCGGAATTTTTCTTACTCTTGCCGTCCTCATCGTCGTCGTGCCGCTGGTTTACATTGTCGTGGCTTCGTTTATGGATCCGACGGTGCTGCTGAGCAAGGGACTCTCGTTTAACTTGTCGGATTGGAGCCTCGAAGGCTACAAAAAAATTCTGTCCAATCCCGCGATGGTTCGAGGGTTCGGGAACGCCGTGTTTTATTCGGCAGCCTTTGCGTTTGTCACCGTAACCGTATCGGTCTGTGCCGGATATGCCCTTTCCGAAAATAGGCTCGCCGGCCGGCATGTATTCATGACCTTGTTTATCATCACGATGTTCTTCGGCGGCGGACTGATTCCTACATACCTGCTGGTAAGGGAGCTGGGCATGCTGAATACGGTATGGGCTGTCATCATACCTGGAGCCGTCAACGTGTGGAATATTATTTTGTCCAGAACCTTCTTCAAGGGCATCCCGAAGGAGCTGAAAGAGGCGGCCAATGTGGATGGAGCATCGGATAAGCGGATTTTCTTCGGAATCGTGCTGCCTTTATCGAAGCCGATCATTTTTGTCCTTGCCCTATATGCATTTGTCGGCCAATGGAACGCATTCTTCGATGCCATGATCTACCTGGAGGATCCGAAGCTGCACCCGCTGCAGCTGGTGCTCCGGTCGATCCTGATCCAAAACCAGGCGGCTCCCGGCATGATCAACGACCAGCTTGCCATGGCAGAGCTGAAGCGGCTGTCCGAGATGATCAAGTACTCCGCGATTGTCATCTCAAGCCTTCCGCTGCTTGTCATGTACCCGTTCTTCCAGAAATACTTCGAGAAAGGCGTCATGGTCGGTTCCTTGAAATAGGCACCCCCTGAGCATAAATAGCAATGATATGGAGGTCATTCGAATGAAAAAGACAAGAACCCAAAGAACCGCAGGCAAGGTCATGTCGATATCGGCGCTCGCTGCGCTGCTGCTCCTTTCCGGCTGCGGCGGGGGCGGCAAGGCGGAGAGCGAATCGCCGGACGGGAAGGTAACGCTCAACTTCCTGACGCAAAGCTCGCCGCTTGCGCCGGCCGACCCGAACGACAAATTGATTAACAAGCGGCTGGAGGAGAAGACGGGCATTCATATCAACTGGAAAAATTACACCAGCGACGTTTTTGCGGAGAAACGGAATTTGGCCGTAGCCAGCGGCGATCTCCCGGACGCGATCTTTGACGCCGGATACGGCGATTACGATCTGCTGAAGCTGGCCAAGGACGGGGTCATCATCCCCGTCGAGGATTTGATCGACCAGCATATGCCGAATTTCAAAAAGGTGCTGGAGCAAGCCCCGGAATACCGAAGTTTGATTACGGCACCGGATGGACATATTTATTCGTTTCCGTGGATCGAAGAGCTGGGATCCGGCAAGGAGCGCATTCAATCGGTCGATAACTTCCCGTGGATCAATGTCGAGTGGCTGAACAAGCTCGGGCTTGAGATGCCAACGACGACCGAGGAGTTGAAAGAGGTGCTGATCGCGTTCAAGACGCAGGACCCGAACGGAAACGGGCAAGCGGATGAAATTCCGCTGTCGTTCATCAATAAGCCGGGCGGCGAGGATCTGACCTTCCTTTTTGCATCATTCGGGCTTGGAGAGAACTGGGATCATACCGTGGTCACCGACGATGGAAAGGTCGTCTTCACCGCAGCGGAAGAAGGCTATAAAGATGCCGTGAAGTTTGTGAACGAGCTGTACGAGGAAGGACTTATCGATATCGAAGCGTTCCAGCAGGATTGGAACACCTATCTCGCCAAAGGCAAAGACCATCGATACGGATTGTACTTCACTTGGGATAAAGCGAACATTACCGGCATGAACGATGCCTATGATCTGATGCCGCCGCTTGCCGGTCCGAGCGGGGAGAAGAATGTCACCCGAACGAACGGAATCGGTCTTGACCGCGGCCGAATGGTCATTACAAGCAGCAACAAGCATCTGGAAGAGACCGCTAAATGGGTCGATCAGCTGTATGAGCCGCTGCAGTCGGTACAGAACAACTGGGGGACATACGGAGACGATACGCAGCAGAATATCTTCGAGCTGGACGAGGAGAAGGGAATGCTGAAGCATCTTCCGCTTGAAGGAACCGCCCCGGTCGAACTGCGTCAAAAAACGAGCATTGCGGGGCCGCTCGCAATCCTCGACGAATATTACGGCAAATATACCACGATGCCGGATGACGCGGCATGGAGGCTGAAGCTGATGAAGGATGTTATGGTACCGCATATGAAAGCGGAGAATACGTATCCGAAGGTGTTCTTCTCCATCGAGGAGCTGGACCGGTTGTCCACCATCGAAACGGATTTATTCCCGTACCTGGAGAGAATGCGCACCGAATGGTACCAGAACGGAAAAATCGATCAGGAATGGGATGACTATCTGAAGGAGCTGGATCGTCTTGGACTGCAGGAATGGCTGTCCATCAAACAGGCGGGATATGATCGCAGCACGAAATAAGGACTCAGCAGCCGTGCGGTTTCCGAATATGGCTCACGGCTGCTCTTTTATATGACTACAACTAAAGGAGCACAGATCATGTCAACGATTACACAGGATAACTACCGGGGCGTATATCATTTTTCCCCGAAGCAGAATTGGATGAACGATCCGAACGGGATGGTCTTTTTCAAGGGAGAGTACCATTTATTTTATCAGCATCATCCGTTCGGTACGACTTGGGGACCGATGCATTGGGGGCATGCGGTCAGCAAGGATTTGGTGGCATGGGAAGAGCTTCCGATCGCGCTCTTGCCCGATGAGCATGGCATGATATTTTCCGGAAGCGCCGTTGTCGATTGGCACAATACGACCGGGTTCTTCGATGACGAGCCGGGACTGGTTGCCATCTTTACGCATCATGTCGAAGCTGCCGGCGGCACCGAAGTCAAGCAGTATCAAAGCCTCGCTTACAGCAAAGACAGCGGGAGGACGTGGACGAAATATGCTGGAAATCCGGTACTGAAGCATGAGAGCTACGTTGACTTTCGCGATCCCAAGGTATTCTGGCATGAAGAGACGAAGAGATGGGTCATGATCGTGGCATGCGGACAGACGGTCTGCATCTTTACGTCTCCTGATTTGAAGGATTGGGCTTTTGGAAGCGAGTTCGGTGAAGGGATCGGATCCCACGACGGGGTATGGGAGTGTCCGGACCTGTTCCCGCTGCCGGTCGGCGAAGGGATGACGAAGTGGGTGATGCTCGTTAGCATCGGCGACAATCCGGCGTATGCCGAAGGCTCCCGAACGCAGTTTTTTACCGGTGAGTTCGACGGAGCGTGCTTTAAGCCCGATGAAGCGTCGGCTAGCCGGATCCGCTGGCTCGATCACGGACGGGATAATTATGCCGGCGTCAGCTGGTCGGATATCCCGGAAGCCGATGGCAGGCGTCTATTTATCGGCTGGATGAGCAACTGGAAGTATGCAAACCAGACACCGACTTCCGGCTATCGGGGGGCCATGACCACGGTACGAGAGCTGGAGCTGGAAGAACGCGACGGCGTGGCCGAACTGATTCAGCAGCCGGCGCGTGAGCTGGAGCGTTACCGGAGACCGGTTGTGTCCATTGAGCGGGCAGACGCAGCTACGGTGGCTGCAAAGCTGTCGAAGCTCCGGCTGGACAGCTATGAAATCCATGCGGTCATCAAAGCTGACAGCGCCATTGCGTTTAAAATAAGAACCGGGCCGGAGCAGGAGACGGTCATCGGGTACAGCGGCCCGGCTTCCGAGGTTTATGTGGATCGATCCAGGTCCGGCATCTCGGATTTTCACCCTGCGTTTCCCGGAAGACACGCAGCGCCATTGAAAACCAAGGATGAGCATGTGGAGCTTCGGATATTGGTCGACCGTTCCTCCGTCGAAGTGTTTGCAGGCGGCGGTCAGATCGTCTTCACGGACCTGATCTATCCGGATAAAGCATCGATGGGCTTGACCGTAGAAGCGGACAACGCCGAGCAAGCAGAAGTGATCCGATCTCTTCGTCTCTACGAATTATCGTTGTAACACGCAAAAATATATAGCCAGGTTAGGAGCATGAAGGTATGCGTATCGGAGCAATTGAGGCAGGAGGCACCAAGTTTCTCTGCGGCGTTGGCAATGAGCTTGGGATCATGGAGGATGTCGTCCAATTTCCGACAGAGCATCCGGATGTTACGCTGTCCCGCGTCATTTCCTATTTCAGCGAAAAAAATGTGGATGCGATCGGCATCGGTTCATTCGGCCCGATCGATTTGAAGCCCAGCAGCACTACATACGGGTTCGTGACAACGACGCCGAAGCAGGGCTGGGGACATTGCGACGTGCTCGGGAAACTGAAGAAACATTATGATGTGCCATACGGTTGGGATACGGACGTGAACGCGGCAGCCTACGGCGAAATGGTGTGGGGAGCGGCAAAAGGCTTGGGCAGCTGCGTTTATATAACGATCGGTACCGGCGTAGGGGTCGGCGTATATGCCGAAGGCAGGCTCGTCCATGGACTGGTTCATCCGGAAGGAGGCCATGTCCTGATAAGACGCCATCCTGACGATGAATATGCAGGGGCTTGTCCTTATCACGGAGATTGCTTCGAGGGCATGGCTGCCGGCCCGGCGATCGAAGCGCGCTGGGGCCTGAAAGGCGATCAGCTGCCGGCAGACCACCCGGCCTGGCCTATGGAAGCCTACTATATCGCCCAGGCCGTTACAGGGATCATTTTGACGCATTCCCCGGAGAAGATCATTCTGGGCGGCGGCGTCATGCAGCAGGCCCATCTGTTTCCGCTGGTCCGTTCCGAAGTTCAACGGATATTAAACGGCTATGTGCAGGCGGATGAAATTATGAACCGGATCGAGGAATATATCATTCCACCCGGTTTGGGCTCTCAAGCCGGACTTTACGGTGCGCTGGCACTGGGATTAAAGGCGATTCAAGACCGCCGTTCCGCCGTTTAGCAGCGTTTTCTTATGCGATGGCTGCTCTGCAGCCGCAGGGCAGCTTTCGTCATAGGGACGGGGAAGATTACGAAAAAGGAGTGCAAGATCATCAGCTGCGAATAGGGAAGTTTTAAATACAAGGTTGGATTTGGAGGGAGTATGATGAAATGGTTCGCAAAATTAATCCTGTCTCTAAGCTTGGCTGTCGTGATGGCTGCTTCGAACGCAGCAATATCGTTCGGCGCTTCCAATTCGAGCTTGGATACCCATGCCAGTTTGGTTACCCAGCTGGACAGCGCAGCTTCGGAAGCTGCAGAAGGGAAAAGCGCGATGATTAATGAAAGCGCAATCAACTCGAATGTAACGGGATGGAAGCTGCATGGCAAAGGGCGGATGGAGGTAACAGGGGAGGGACTTCGGCTAACATCGGATCCGCAAGAGAATGTGATGGCCATATCGGAAACGGTCGCCGACGATTTTATTTATGAGGCCGATGTTATGGTAACGGATCCCCAGGCAGATGCCACCCTTCTGTTCCGCTCCGGTGAAGACGGGTGGAGCTCGTACATGCTGCAGCTCGCTCTCGGTGCCGGCGTTATCCGCCTGAAGGATGCTAGCGGCGGGGAAGGTGTCCTTAATGTCGAACGGAAGGTCGAAGCGAAACCGGGAGACATATACCATCTGAGAGTCAAAGCGGAAGGAACCCGGCTTCAGGTTTACTGGGGGCAGCAATATGAACCGGTCATTGATACGGAAGCCGCTGCGCATCGGACGGGCCGCCTCGGGCTGCACGTCTGGAACGGTTCAGCGCTGTTTCAAAACATCCGAGTCAGCGATATGTCTGGCAATACGTTGGAGCCCATCTCCTCCCAAGGATTATGGCAGCCGGATTTGAAGGGGCTCAAGGGCACGGGAGCGGACGGGCTGGAAGCCAAGAAAGTATTCCGGAACCAAGAGGCGGATGTTGTGCTTGAAGGCGATCTGATCCTGAACGGGCAAGGCTCGGCCGGCTTATTATTCAGAAGCAATGCGCAGGGAACGGAAGGGTATGCCGCTGTTCTTCAGCGAGAGGGGGAGCGGGTAAGGGTCTATTTAAAAAAGGCCGACGGGACGATCCTTCACGAATCCCGTGTGACTTATCCGAGTCAACGGGAAAGCCGGCATCATCTGGAAGTAAAAGCGATCGGGGAACGGATTCAAATATTCGTAGACGGTTATGAGCCGGCTGCGATCGACATGGTCGATACGGCCTTCCCTAGCGGATATCACGGTGTTATGGCCAGCTCCGGAATCGCTTATTTTCAAGACGTTTATATAACGCCCTATGCCAGCTACTATACCGAGAAGTATCGGCCGCAGTATCATTACAGTCCGATTCGGGGCTCGGCAAGCGATCCGAACGGACTGGTATATTTTGAAGGGGAGTATCATCTCTTTCACCAGGACGGCGGACAGTGGGCGCATGCCGTCAGCCGGGACCTGATTCATTGGAAACGGCTGCCGATTGCCCTGCCATGGAATGATCTCGGTCATGTCTGGTCCGGCTCCGCGGTTGCCGATACAACGAACGCTTCGGGTTTGTTCGGAAGCTCCGGAGGCAAAGGACTGATCGCCTACTACACCTCCTACAATCCGGACCGGCATAACGGCAATCAAAAAATCGGCCTAGCATACAGCACCGACCGCGGACGGACATGGAAGTACTCGGAAGAGCATCCCGTTGTCATTGAAAATCCGGGGAAGACCGGCGAGGACCCAGGCGGATGGGATTTCCGCGATCCGAAGGTCGTCCGGGATGAGGCCAATAATCGCTGGGTGATGGTTGTATCGGGCGGCGACCATATCCGGTTGTTCACCTCTACCAATCTGCTGAATTGGACCTTGACCGATCAATTCGGATACGGAGCTTACATCCGCGGAGGCGTATGGGAATGTCCGGACCTGTTTCAGCTTCCGGTCGAAGGGAGCAAAAAGCGCAAATGGGTGCTGATGATCAGCACCGGTGCCAATCCGAACACGCAGGGCTCCGATGCCGAATATTTCATCGGTGACTTGACGCCCGAAGGCAAATTCATTAACGACAATCCGGCAGGCACTGTCCTGAAGACGGATTGGGGCAAAGAATACTATGCATCGATGTCTTTCTCCGATATGCCGGACGGGCGAAGGATCATGCTGGCCTGGATGACCAACTGGGATTATCCTTTCAGCTTTCCGACAACGGGGTGGAAGGGGCAGCTGAGCATTCCGAGACAAGTGTCGCTTAAGGAGACGGAGGAGGGAATCCGGATGCATCAGACTCCGATTGAAGAGCTCGCTCAGCTCCGAAGCCCCGTTCTGCACATCACCAACCGCGAGGTGGGGACTTCCGGCGAAAATCTGCTCAAAGGGATCACATCAGGCGCTTATGAAATCGAGGCGGAGCTGGAGCTGCCGCCAACCGGAGCCGCCTCCGAATTTGGGTTCCGGCTGCGTGAAGGTGACGGGCAGAGGACGCTTGTCGGTTACCGCGCAGCCGGCAGCAAGATGTTCGTAGACCGCTCCGCATCCGGCATGACGGATTTCTCAGACTTGTTCTCTACGCTGCACGAAGCCCCGCTCAAGCCTGAAGGCAACCGGATCAAGCTGCGAATATTGGTGGATGAATCCTCGGTAGAAGTGTTCGGCAATGACGGCAGGGTCGTATTCTCCGATGTCATCTTCCCGGATCCGGCCAGCAGAGGCATGAGCTTTTACAGTGAGGGCGGGAAGGTGAAGGTGGTATCGCTTCAAGTCCATGCATTGCAGCATATTTGGAGGGAGGATGAGGCGAAAGAGCCGCGGGTCGTTATGGATACCGAGACGCTTGAGCTATCCTTGGGACAGACCAAACCGCTCTTTGCTTCCATTGATAACGGACAGGGTAAAGGGGCTGACGGGATCGTTTGGTCGTCGAGCGATCCAAAGGTTGCGGAGGTAACGTCATCTGGACATTCGAGCACGGTCATCGTGGCGAAAGGAGAGGGAACTGCCCTCATTACCGCCTCGACGCCGAACGGAAAAGTATCGTCCGGCACGCGCGTGAATGTGACCAGCGGCGTCTTTCATACGAACCTTACCGGTTGGATGTCGGACGTATCCGCATCCCGATGGGTGCTGACCAAGGACGGCATCCGGGGCAGCTATACCGGCGATGCCGCATATATGTCGGACGTATCCGCAGGCAATTTTACGTATGAGGGAGAAATAAGGCTTGGAGACAGCGGGGGTGCCGGATCCCTTCTATTCCGTGCCAGTAGGGACGGTCGCAGCGGATATTATGTGAATCTCGATCCGAATCTCAAGGCGATCCGGCTGTTTTACAAGGTGGAGGGGAGGTTCGAGGAGCGCCAGGTGCTCGCAAGAAAGGCGTCGTTTCTTCAGTCGGGAAGAACGTATCGGATTAAAGTCGAGGCGAACGGACCGCATATCCGGGTAGAGGTGGATGGCCAGGAGCTCGCGGACTTGGAGGACGGCACATTTGCTGAAGGCCGCTTCGGCGTGCACGTGTTCGGCGGCCAAGCGGCTTTCCAGCATCTCTATGCCAGCCATATGTCGAATGCCGAGCTTGAAGTGACCAAGATTGAAAATGCCGCCATGCCCAAAGCGCTGCATGCAGATCGTTCCCAGAACGGGGAGCCGGTTACGGTGCAAGCCCCTGACGGATCGGAGCATCAGCAGTGGGTGCTCGTTCCGGCAGGGAGCGGGACCTATTCGATTCGAACGCTCGAAGGGAAGGCGCTGGATTTGGACACGGGCCAAAATCGGCTTCAACTTTACAGCTACCTCGGATTCAACAACCAGCGCTGGAGGCTTGAACCCAATCAGGACGGAACCGTGGCTATTGTTTCTCCCCATAACGGGCAAGCGCTGGAAGTGACGGAAGACGGCACGAAGCTCCAGCTTGGCGAACCGGCGGGGCAGCGCAGGCAAGCGTGGAGGCTGGAGACGCCGTAACTCAAATAGCAAGGAACATGAGGACGCCATGTCGAATAAGAAAAACATGTTCGTTTCCTCCCTTCGGTATCCTGTAAGGAATGAATATAAATCAGGGCCGTTTCGAACGTTTACTAGTTAATCTAAACGGGGAAAATACGCAGCCAATGACAGGAGGGGCTATGATGCCATTTCCATTCGACTGTATTAGCGACTTCATGTTTTTTGAATCAGAGGTGGACCAATCCGATGTTATTTTAATACCAGGTGCCAGCCATCCTCAACTTATGGAAAGGGCTGCAATGTTATTTCATCAGGGCATCGCTCCATGTATCCTGCCTTCTGGCGGCTCCACGCCGCATGTCGAAACAACGGAATGGGAGTTTCTGAGAAATGTTGGAGTTTCACTAGGCGTTCCTCCAGAATCCATCCTGAAGGAAGATAAAGCAGCGAACACCTTTGAAAATGCGCGCTTGTCACTGGAAGTATTGCAGCAACATGGCATTCATCCCAGGAAGGTAGTACTGGTCTGTAAAAACTACCATGCTCGAAGAGCGCTTTTAACCTATCAATTTGTATTTCCAAGCGAGACGGTTTTTTATGTAAGTCCAGTGATCGACAAGACGGGGACTTCTAAAGACAACTGGCATCAAGATGAAGAAAAAATCAAATACGTAATGAACGAGCTTGAAAAAGTAGGGAAGTATTTCAGACCGGCTATATACCGACTGGGGTCGAGTAGAAGCAACAGTTAGAAGTTCAACGATCGGCAAACGGTCAAGGGGAAATGGATGCCCCGTTTCGAGAATCTAAGAAGAGCAAAAAGCCCGGTACATTGCCGGGCTTTTTGTGTTCGTATACTGATTACCTTTTTAAATAATCAACCATCCTCTGGTGCAATTCAAGCTCGGAGCATTGGAAGATCCGGTTAAAATCATGAGGATTACGGATCACTTCGTTTAACGTATCGATTCCATATTGCTCAATCACAAATTCCACGAACCTATAGGAGAACTGAAATCCTTTCATCGTTTCGAAGTCCCAGGTATCGTTATTCAATTCATTTGAACAAGTGGACGGTACTTTTCAAGATAGATTGATACGTATGCTCGGGTCCCGGGTTCAACGGAGATACGATTTTAAGAATATTCCCCTCATAAGTGTCCATAAACCAATTCGGCGCATCGGCTTCTCCTACTGCCCGATGGAAGGTTGGCAGATCGGGGTATATTTCAATGATTACTTTTCGCAATGGATCGTGATGGTATTTCGACGAGACTCGTTCAACATGGTTCCCGAGTTCAACGAACAAGTCATGATGCACCTTATTCAGACGCTGGTGCGTCCCCTCGCCGTCACCCTTATTGACAATGGAAATAAAATCTTGAATCGACATGATGGTGATGTCCCCCCATTCTTTCAGTTCTGTCCTTAGTTTTTCCAGAGAGCGGTACAATCTGTTCTTCACCGCGCTTTCACGCATGCCAACGATCTTGGCGACTTCAGGCAGCGTGCAGTCCACAAAAAAGCGTAATGCAATGCTTTCTTGGTCGAGCTCATTACATGCTTTAAACGCGGCTCCAATATCAATCCGATAATCAACATATTTCGTAAATTCAAGGGAGATCGATTGTGATTCGAAAGCCGTAAAATCGAATGGAGCTTCTTTTTTTCGCGACAGTCTCCGATATTCGTTTTTTAACGTATTCTGGGCAATCTTGAAGATCCATGTGAATACATTAGAGCCGGCTCTAAAGTTGTGAAAATTTTCGACAGCCTTCAAAAAGATCTGCTGCGTCAAATCATCCGCGGCCATGGGGTTCAATTTCACCGAAAAGTAGGTGCGGATTCTTTGACGATACAGCTTATACGTGCTTTCAAAGCTTGTAATGCTAGCCTGCTTATCCGGATAAACAGACTTGGTGTCCTGAGCTCCTGCCATTTTATAGAACCTCCTCTTGATTTACAATGAATTAGACACCGAAGAGAACCAAAAAGCCACGTACTTGCAAAAAAATATATGAATACATCGTTCCTATCCTTCATTGCCTGAATCATGACACGATCAGAAGATATGTCAAGATGGAAGGATGGTAAAACCAGTCGAACCAAGGTGATCGATCCAA
This sequence comes from Paenibacillus lactis, assembly GCF_017873605.1. Taxonomy (GTDB): domain Bacteria; phylum Bacillota; class Bacilli; order Paenibacillales; family Paenibacillaceae; genus Paenibacillus_AQ; species Paenibacillus_AQ lactis. The sequence goes on along the minus strand of NZ_JAGGKI010000005.1, from coordinate 18,726 downwards.
TCGGATGGGATGACGCTGGCCTAGGGATATGATACTCTAGTAAAAGGGGAGATCGATCTCGTACGAAACTGCTAGAAAGCGAGAAAATAATCCTCAAGCTAGAGTGAAGCCATCATGCTTTGTATAGGAGTACTAAGGAGCTATCGCAAATGACAGATTTATTGATGTACGAGCGGGAGTATTGGCCCCGTTATTTACATATTGCAGGTGTTGATGAGGTCGGGCGCGGCTGTTTGTTCGGAGATGTTGTCGCTGCTGCCGTTATTTTGCCGGAGGGTCTTGTGATTGAGGGGATCAATGATTCTAAGAAGCTGAGCGCGAAGAAGCGGGATGCCCTCTATGAACAGATCATGGACCAGGCGCTGGCCGTAGGCGTCGGGAGAGTGGATGCCGAGACGATCGATCGTATTAATATTAAGCAGGCCGCCCGGCTCGCGATGAAAATGGCCTTGGATCAGCTTGTTGTCACTCCCGAGTTCCTGCTTGTCGATGCCGAACGGGTCGATTGCGATATCCCGCAGCAGGCGATCATCAAGGGAGATGCGAACAGCCAGTCGATTGCGGCGGCTTCGATCATCGCCAAGGTGACCCGCGATCGGTTATGCGAAGGGGAATGGGAGGCACAGTACCCCGGATACGGGATTGCCGTACATAAAGGTTATGCCACGAAGACGCACCGGGAGCAGCTGCAGCTGCACGGACCTACGCCGATGCACCGAAGAAGCTTTCTGAAAAATATGGAGATCGAGCAATTATCGCTGTTCTAACTTTATCCCGCTAGCAGCCCGCCCTTGTCAAAAGGCGGGCTGCTGCCGATATAAATAGGAAAAGGAACGTTTGGAGGAAGCATCGTGAACATCGGATCGTTGATACGCGGGCTGCTGGGAGAGCAGAAGCCGGGAGACGTCAAGGCGCTGGAGCTGAAACCGGGTCAGGTCGTTCGCGGAGTTGTAATGAATGTATCGGATGACGGGCAGGAAGCCGTCGTACAAATTCAAGGGGTGCAGGTGAAGGCCAAGCTGGAGACTCCGCTGCGTGCCGGCGAAACGGCGCTGCTTCAGGTCCAGCCGCCGGGTGAAGGGGGAACCGCGGTTCTTAAACCGTTATCTCAAATGCCCGGCCAGCCGTTGTCGCCATCGTCAATGTCGGAGGTATTGGAATTCGCCGGACTCCCGGATACGAAAGAGAACCGGGAAATGATCCGCAGCATGCAGCAAGCGGGAGTCCCATTGACCAAGGAGCATATCGCTTCGTTTAAAGAAGCCATGATGGCTAAGCCTCCCCAAGTGCCCGCCGCGGAATGGGCGGAATCGGCGGCGATTGCGTTCCACCGTGGACTGCCGGTTACCGCGGAGAGTGTGAGAGGACTGCATCAGGCGGTGTTCGGCCCGCAGCTGCATCAGCTGCTGCAAAGCCTCGAAGGGCAGCTTGCGCATGCGCTGCAGGGGGGGACCGCAGCCGGAGGGGCGGCCGGAGCAGGAAGCGGCTTCCCGGCGGCTTCACCTGCAGCAATGCCAAGCCATACCCAAGGGCCGGAACCAGCGCCGAGCGCGCAAGCCGGGGCCGCCCAGGGCAGTGCAGCGGCGGGCAGCGGAGTGCCAGCCGGGCAAACGCAGGCTGCCGGCCCGCAGGCTCTGCTGACGAAGCTGCAGAGCCTGCTGCACCAGCTGCGCGGCGAGCTTGCGCAGCTGCCGGCTCACGCGGCGCAGCCCGCGGCCGCGCCGGCCGCAGGCCATGCCGCCGCGCCTGCGGCAACGGCGGCGCCGGGCGAAGGGGCCGCAGGCCCTTCGCCAAAGCCGCCCACCCCTGGCGCGGAGCCATGGGTGGGGCGGCTGTTGAAGCTGCTCGGTGCGGAGCACGAGCAGCAGGCCCTGCGCGGGGCAGGCAGCAGCCCCGCGGGAGAGGCGGCGCGCGCAGCGAGCGCCGCACAGCCCGGCGGGCAGCAGGCGGTAGCGCTGCCCGGAAGCGGCGGCCCGGCCGCAGGCGGGTCCGCCGGGGCGGCCGGCCCTGCCGCCGCCAATGCCGGCGGTGCACCGGCAGGCCCAGCGGGGCAAGCCGCCGCAGGCGCCGCGGCCGGGCAAGCCCCCGGCACCGGGGGGCTTGCTGCCGCTGCTCCAGGCGGGCAGGCACCTGCTGCTGCTGGCGCGGCAGCATCGCCCTCGGCAGCCCGGCCGGACAGCGGCGGCCTCGTCTTGGCTCCCGCAAGCCACCCGGCCGCATCGCAAGCCCCGGCGTCAGGCGTGAACGGTCAGGGGCCGGCCTCTAATAGGGTACAGGCATCTCCGCAGCTGCAGGCGCCCGCATCCGGGATCGCTCCAGCCGGAGCGGCCGGCGAATCGCCAGCGGCTCTGCAGGATTCGCTGAAAGGGGTGCTGCTGCAGGTGATCGCTAGTCCGGATGCCCCGCCTGCACTCAAAGAAGCGGCCCAACAAATCGTACAGCATTTGACGGGGCAGCAGCTTCTGCTGAATACGGACAGGACGGCTCCGTTTGCGCAAGTCACGATGTTCATTCCCCTGCACGGGCCGGGTGGCGAGCAGACCGCATCCGTCCATATCCAGTCGCGCAGGGGGCGCAAAGGAGAACTGGATGCAACCAACTGCCGGCTGCTGTTTGATCTGGATATGAAGCATCTGGGTCATACCTTGATCGATGTGCAGGTTGTTGACCGGATCGTCAGCTTGAGCTTCCGGAATAATCAGGAATGGACCGCAGAGCTGTTCCAGGCCATGAGGCAGGAGCTTGCCTCGGGCATCGCTTCGATCGGCTATCAGCTGCTGAGCGTCAAGACCGAGCCGATGCCGGAAGGACCGCAGCAGATCGGCGAACAGGCGGTGCAGGGCACCGCTGCGGATTATACGCCGCAGACCTATAAAGGGGTGGACATGCGGATATGAACGAGCAGCAAAATGGGCTTATCACGGCTAGAAAGAAAGCCGTCGCCCTTAAATATACGCCCGGAGAGAGCGATGCGCCGGTTGTCGTAGCCAAAGGACAGGGCAAGCTGGCAGAATCGATCCTTGAGAAGGCAAAAGAGCATGGCGTGCCGGTACAGGAAGACGCGGCGTTGGTTGAAATTTTGTCGAAGCTGGATTTGGATCAACAGATTCCGCCGGAGCTGTATCAGCTGGTGGCGGAAGTGCTGACCTATGTATATCGGGCGGATCGACAAGCCGGGGAAGGGGGAATGCCATAATGCCGCAGGCGGGAAAGGACAACCGAAGGCAAAAGGGAGCAGCCGCCGAGGAAGCCGCGGCTATCTGGCTGCAGGGAAAGGGCTATCGGGTGCTGGACCGGAACTGGCGATGCCGATTCGGCGAACTGGATATCGTTGCCGAATGGAAAGGTGCGCTTATCTTTATTGAAGTGCGCAGCCGAAGTGGAGCGCCGGGCTTTGGAATGCCGTCCGAGTCCGTGAATGCCCGTAAAATTGTGCAGGTTCGAAATACCGCACAGCAGTATGTCCATTCCAAAAGGCTGCATGACTCCCCGGTTCGTTTTGATGTCATTTCGATCCTGCTTCGTGACGATATGACGGTAGATGCGCTGGAGCATATTCCGGATGCGTTTTAAGGGACTGTGGCCGAACGAGATAATGAAAGAGAAGGTGGTGGGTGGGGAAACCCGATCACCTTTTTGGCTTGCTCAAATCTACGTACTGTATCCAACAGCCTTCAACCTCTGGAATGGATCAGCGTTTTCCTGGAGAAGCCTCGGAGAGCATGGAGAGCATAGGAATGATCCGATATGCGGCTCAGCCATTGCCCTTTTTTAGGGTGAAAGCTGCAAATGGAATGGACCTTTTTCATGCTCCCGCTATCGTTAATGTGAATCCAAAGCGACCTTTCACCTGCAATTTGACCTATTGTTTAGATGATTGGTCCTGTTATACTTAAAGCCGTAATCACAAAGTGGGTAAAAATGATAGGTTGTATAATTTGATTCCAAAAATGGGGATTGGAGTAAAAGTGGAAAAGAGGCGATTTCTATTAACCTTTGGCCGGAATTTGGATCACAGTAATATCGACTACTTGGTAAAGAGCCGATTATCCAAGTATAAGGGCGGGATCCAGAAGGATTATTTTAACCCCATTCTTCATAAGGGGGCCGACGTGATTCTCAACTACCAGATCGTCGATACGAACTTTGACCGAATCTCATCTAAATATTATTTGGATGACTATCATGTTACGGAAGCGCAGAAGAACGGGTTCCTGCTTACTTTGAAAAAGCTAAAGGGGACCCATGTCTGGTGCGATCCGAGAGTACAAGGCCATGCCTTTTGTGTAGTGGAGGGAATCGAGTACAGCTTTTATGTCTATCGATCACTGGAAGGACAAGAATACCGGTTTCCCCAATATTACAGTGATGATGAAAAAGCTGATCCTATTGTGCATCGTCAACTGCATAAAATGCCTGAAGAAGAACAATATTTACAGTTCCTTTCCGATTGGAGTCGAGAGGTCAAGGATGAAATAACGATCAGATGGATTAACAGACTGATTAGCATGAAGTAAATAATAAAAGAGTAAGGCCCTGCAAAACCTCCCGGTAGTGCAGGGGACTTTATTCCAAGCATGACTTCTTTGTCATGTTTACGGAGTTGAATCTTCACCGGCGGGGTCCACGACTCTAGATGAGCGGGATTTCGATCCTTGCTTGTTTGTTCAAAGCACTCGTCTCTGAGTCAAAATCCTATTCGAGCTCCATGTTCTTTTTCTTCGCAATCCCCTTCATTACTAATGCGCCGCATGAAGACGAAATCCTTTAATCATGATCCAAATGGGAAAAATGATTTCAAATATGGCCCCTGGAACGTACAGAACGGGTCCGATGTCTTGACCGATGATCGCCAGACAGCTGCTGACCAACAAGGCGGCATACCCGATGAAACCGATGACTGACAAAAACCGCGGCACCAGCTTTGATCGATAGAGGACATCACAAAGCAGCAAGCTGCCCAAGCTCAGTACGATCATGGCTATTTGAAAGAGCATAGAATGCGCTTCTAGCAATACATTGCCTATCGTTTCAAAGTAAGGATGCATGGCCGTACCTGCCGAAATGGAATGATGACTCAGTGCAATAAGTATAAGCGGCGCGACTGTACTTATGATCAGCAGCACAGACTCAACGATTCGGGATCCGAAGTATCCGAGCGCAAACGGTTCGTTATGCTTCTTTAAAATGGGGTACAGAAGCATGGCAATCCCCATAACCGCTATGGCGTTGATCAATTCCAACAACGAACCCATCACCACATTTATTCGGTCGGAATACAGATGTGTAAGAAAATCCGGGCGATGCAGCACAGGATCCAAAATTCCGCTCCCGATCATGTAAGCACACGTTGATACTAGAAACAAAGCCCCTGCAACCTTTGCCATTCTTTTCATGTTGATCTCCCCCTGGCTCATTTTATATGCAGTATAGCTCCAAGGGGAGTGGTGCCTGTAGACACTTTAGTGTGGTTCTCGGTGGTTCGGGAGCAGATTCAATTCAGCGGCTCGCGCGATCGCTTCCGTTCGTCTTTGCACCTGGAGTTTTTCAAAAATCCTGCGATTATGCCCTTTGACCGTGTCCAAGGCCAAAAAGAGTTTCTCGCCGATTTCCTTGTTTGAAAGCCCCTTTGCAATGAGCCCAAGCACTTCGAGCTCCCGCTGACTGAGCGGCTCAATGAGGCTGCTCGTCACTGCATTTTTGCGCATTCGTGCTAGCCCGCGCTGCGCTTCACGAAGAGCCGGAAGTGGCAAATCTCCGCCCAATCGCAGAGCCTCTTCGTAATATTCCGCCGCTGTGCGGGTTCGATGTTCAGCTTCCTCGATTTGCCCTAGTCCCGTGATGGCGATTACTGCCATCAGCTGATGCCCCATCATTCGGCTGTTCGATATGACTTCGTTATAGGCGTCACGAGCGTCGGAATAAACTCCGCGCCGCTGGCTGGCGACGCCCAGCATCCAAGCGGCTGCCGTCCGCACGGGAAGATTATCCGGTCGCAGATAAGAGAGTGCACGGCGTGCCTGAACAATTACTTGGTCGATTGGATGGTCGATTTCTTGATGTTCACTTACCCCGGCATCCCTTGCGGGTGCAATCAGCTCGACAAGATCATTCGTCTTATCGTCTGGCCGTGTAATTTGCATCGCCGTTTCGGCTTTCCTTAATTTGTTGACCGCATCGGAAGGGCTGCCGGCCAACACCAATGATGCCAATGTCGCTCGAGTGGCGGCAATCACTCCGATCAGATCCCTGACACGGACGTCTTCTTCAGCACCTGCCAAAGCCGCCTCTGCTGCAGCCAGCTTGTGCTCAACGCCTGTCAGCTTGCCCGTGATCAGCAACGCTGAACCATACATCACCCACAATGCAGGTCTGGCGTTCAATTCGGCAGCAGGCAATGACGCCAGCCAGTTCAAGGAAATGCTCGCAGCCCCGCGAAGATGCAGCGGCATTCCATTGCCTTCGAGCAGCAATGCGGCGCGATCCATGTCGTTGGATTCCACGGCGTGGCGGAATGCTTCGATTTCGTAGCCATTGTGTTCGTACCAGGCACTCGCTCGTCTATGCAATTCAGCAATATGGCTATCATAAAGACTTTCCTGCAGCCTTTTGCGGAGTAAATCGGCAAACAAATGATGATAGCGATACCATTGTCGTTCATGATCCAACGGCACGACGAACAGATTCTTAAGCTCAAGCTCCAATAATGTTTCATTACTGGAAACCGACTCCTCGAACATGACATCGTCACATAAAGACCCGCAGAGCCGCTCGAGGATGGATGTCCGCAGCAAAAAGGCTTGAACGGCCATCGGCTGCCGATCCAGGACTTCTTCTACCAGATAATCGAGGACGAAATGATGGCGGCCGTTAAAAGACGGAATGAGCCGAACGGCGTCACGATCTCCCTGGATGGAAAGCGCTGCCAGATGCAGACCGGCTATCCAGCCTTCGGTACGCGATTCCAATGAGGCTATTTGATCCCCGGATAATTCAAGGCTCATGCCATTGTTCAAAAAATCCTCGGATTCGGAGAACGTAAATCTTAAATCGGCTGCACGCAGCTCGTTCAATTGGTCCCGAACCCGAAATCGAGCCAGCGGGATGTTTGGGTCTTCGCGGGTGGTTATGACAAGATGCATTTGTGAGGGAAAATGGTTCAGCATGAAGAGCAAAGCAGCATCGACCGCTTCCGATTTCACTGCGTGATAATCGTCTAGAACAAGGATGAACGGAGATGAAATCGCAGAGATTTCATGAAGAAGAGCGGTCAGGATCCACTCGGTCGGCGGCGGTTGGGGAGTTTGAAGCACAGCAAGTATGCCTTCCCCTATATTCTCCTTAAGTGTCTGTAATGAAGTAATCCAACAGGTCAAAAAGCGTGTAAGTTCGCTGTCCCCTTCTTCGAGCGATATCCATGCAGCCGCCCGCCCGCAGCTGTTGAGCCATTCGCTGACTAACGTCGTTTTGCCATAGCCCGCGGGTGCAGAGATCAAGGTTAACTTGCGGTAACACCCCTTGCTGAGCCTCTCGGTCAATCGCCGCCGGAAAACCGCATGCGGCCGAGGCGTGGGGATATAAAATTTGGTTATATTAGGTGTACTCATAGCTTCATACTACTCCAAACGATTTTTACCATCAATGGGGTAAATCGTTTCGTGCAGAATCCTCAAGAAATAAGACAAGTGATCGGGAAACTGCGGGAGAATATTCGGACAACTCGGTCTCAGGTAGCTGAGGCGGTTGTCGGGGAAAGGTACGGGCACTTTTGTGAAGATGCAGTAGGGCTCGGCAAAGGTACGGACTCCGGTCAATCTCTAAGCAGGAATTAAATGATCAGCGATATGTTGGACGAAGTCATCGAGTCATCCTGAACAAGCTGAAGTCTATATTACCCGGGATGTCACTGGGATCGTGACAGGGTACACTGTTTGGAAAGTATCACGTGGGAGTTTCAAAGTCTGTTGTTTCGTGATATGAGGATGGTTGAGAAGACATAGAATGGTAAGGTTGACGGTAGCCGGCCTGAAGCGCGGATACTCAAGATGTAATAGCGGTTGTGTTTAACATGATAGGGAATAACTTCCTCAGGCAGATCACTGGTAATCGTGATCAACAAGTTGATCTGGAAAAGTGACTGAAATTAGCTAGCTAAACCTATATGTAAATATTGGAAGTGAAACTATTTTAATATACCAAAAATACCATTTAATATTCATTAAAGAACAATATAATAAAATAGAACTTTCATCATTTGTAAATAAATAGAATATATAGTAATTTTCTAGGTGGTGACAAACAATATATATAAGGAGATGGTTTATTTGAGTTTTTGGCGTAGTATCAAGAAAATAGCATCGGTTTTAGTTTTGGTAATGTTGTTAAATACAGCATTCGCTGCAATTACAGTATCTGCCCTCCCAACACATAATGAACTTCAGCAAATCCAAGATGAATTAAACCTAACTGAAAGCGAGATTCAAGAACTTCTATTATTCATCCAAGAGAACTCTACCAGTATAGAGGAAGCAATCGAGGCAGACGATAACTTAAGAGCGAAAATTGATCAATATAATGAATATAGCAGAGAATTTGCCATGATACTTGCATTTGCAGATATAGCAAGTAGCCAGACATCTACAATAAGTCATTTGTCAGACTCCAATATTCAGAGTGAAATTTCGCCAGCTGTTTGGCCCATTGTTTGGGCTGTTGTTTCTGCTATAATAAAAGCAGCAGTAAAGAAGAAGATGGGGAAAAAAATCGTTCAGCAAATAGGTAGACAATTTGATGAGGTAGTATGGCCGAAGATAGAACCAGGAATTAAAAGAGAGTACGAAATTAATGGTTATTCTAGAAACGTCGGGCCAGAATCTGCTACAGAAGCCAACGGGATTAGACAAGGTGAACATATAATCTCTTTATACGGAAAAAATAGTAAGGAATACTTGAGGCTAGATGTTTATACTTCCCAATCTAGAAATCATACTCGGTGGCATTATCATACTAAAGATGATTGGAAAGATCATAAGGGAAATGTTGACCTGTATCATAATTCACTTCCAAAATGGGGTTCGGAATAAAAGTGGAAAAGAGAAGATTTTTATTAACATTTGGTCGGAATTTAGACCATAGCAATATCGACTACTTGGTCCAGAGCCGACTGTTTAAGTATAGGGGGAGGATTCAGGAGGATTATTTCAATCCTGTTCTTAAAAGAGGCGCTGAGTTAATTCTGAACTACCAGATTATCGATACGAATTTTAATCGAGTGTCAATGAAGTATTATTTGGAAGATTTTCATTTAACGGAAGCGCAGAAGAATGGGTTTATGCTTTCCTTGCAAAAATTGAAGGGTACGCATGTCTGGTGTGATCCGAAAGTTCAAGGACATGCTTTTTGCGAAGTGAATGGGATTAAGTACAGTTTTCATGTTTATCAGTCACTTCAAGGACAAGAATTTCGCTTCCCGGAATATTACAATGACAGCACGGCTGATGCTACTATTCAGAGTCAACTGCATAAGTTGCCAGAGGAAGAACAATATTTACAGTTTCCTGCAGATATGAATCCAGAGGTACAAGACGAAATTACGATTAAATGGATAAAAAAGCTGATTAATATGCAATGAAAAAATAATTAAAAGAGTTAAGACCCTGCACTTTAACATTCGCAGGGTCTTACTATGTTCTTCAACTAACTAGGGAGATTGAGAATTCTCTCATAATATGACTAATCTTCGTTAATGGTATTGATATTGCTTCACTTTCCATATGTAGTTCAACTCACCCTAGATATTCGGAATATTTTTGGCAGCCCTTTGCGAGGGCGAAGGCCTGTTCAGAGGAGGGGATCTCCTTGCGAAGACCTGCCGGTGCGAGATTAAATCGTGATTAATTCAGGAGATAATCCGACCCATCAGTTTTTGATCGCAGTCCGAACTCGTTCCACGTTTCACAATGGAGGAGTCTGGAAGGCCGATAATGCTATAATAGAATACACTGTCAATAGGATCTCCTTGACTCGACAAGGATCAATTGGCACAAAGAGAGTGAAAAATGCCACACAAAAGGAAATTATCCTTAAGGGGGCATTTTTTCTTTACTTACTCTTTTTATACTTGGTATTATAAGCGATCACATATTGTTCTTCAGACTCTTCTACTGCAATCATATCCATATGGTTCTTATCTTTAATTTTGAATAGTCTAGTTCCTGCTTCATAGGAGTTGGAGCTTATTATATGATCATCATCATGATCCCTTACATCTGTAGAGGATACCTCAATCTCACCTATGTGATCGGCTATTTCATCCTTAGGAATTGTGTCATTGCTTGCAATGTATACCTCTTTTTTTATTTTAATCATGTTATTCGACGGGAAACTTCCAGCGGAAGAAGAGCATCCAACCAGAACTAATAAGAATAGGAATAACATGATTGACCATTTTCTCTTCATAATCCCTCCATAGATAAGCAAGATTCCAAGGCACATTCAGCCATGAGAGTTCTTTATGTATATGAGTTGAAGTATCGCCAACAGCTACTATGCTTTGAACCTATCAGATTTATAGAGGCTCCTCCGTAACGATGTACTGCCGATCCAGCTGGCGGTATTGAATGGCTTCGGCAACATGGCGGCTCTGGATGTCGGCGGAAGCCTCCAGATCCGCAATCGTCCGTGCCAGCTTCAATATCCGGTCATATGCCCGCATGCTGAGCCCCAGGGAATCGAGCGTTACTTGGAGAAGCTCCGCTGAAGCTTTATCGAGTGCAGCGTGGGTTCTTAAATAGCTGCCGAACAATTCGCTGTTCCAGCGGATCGGAAGGCGGCGGTATCGCTCCAGCTGAATGGTCTGGGCGGCATAAACCTGGTCGCGCATCGCCTTCGAGGACAGCGGCGGCGTGCTTCCCGGCCATTCTTTGGGCCTTGGCACGTCAACCTGCAGATCGATCCGGTCCATTAAGGGGCCGGATATCCGCGCGCGGTATTGGGCGATCCTCGCCACGCTGCAGGTGCATTGCTGTGCCGGATGGTCGCTGCCGTAATAGCCGCACGGACACGGATTCATCGAGCAAGCGAGCATAAAATGCGCGGGAAAGGTAAATACGGCCCGCGCCCGGCTGATCGTCACCTCCCGATCCTCGAGCGGCTGGCGGAGAACCTCCAGCACATGCCGGGAGAACTCGGGCAGCTCATCGAGGAACAGAATGCCTTTGTGGGCAAGACTGACCTCGCCGGGCTTTGGGATCGTTCCGCCTCCAATAAGCCCGGCGGCGGATATCGTATGATGGGGAGAGCGAAACGGTCGCTTCGTCATGAGGCCCTCAGTCTTCTTCAGCTTACCGGCAGCGCTGAAAATTTTCGTAGTCGTCAGGGCTTCCTCCTCCGCTAGCGGAGGAAGGATGGTTGGCAGACGCTTCATGAGCATCGTCTTTCCGGTGCCGGGCGGCCCGATCAGCATAATATTATGCATGCCTGCCGCCGCGATGGTGAGCGCCCGCTTGATATGCTGGTGGCCGAGCACATCCTTGTAATCCTCCAGCGGCTCCTCCCGGCTCCGGTCAGCCGCCTCGTTCGAGTGTTCTAAACGCCCGGTATACCGGAGCCGCGAGAGCGAAACGGCTGCGCTCGGGAGCTTCGAGGCGCCGGAAGGGTTTGACCGCATTGGCCCATCATCCCCGGCGAGCTCCTTCAAATGCGGCAAGCCGTACACCTCGATGCCGCCGATTAAGGAGGCTTCTTGCACGTTCTCCATCGGCAAGAGAACGCCGCGGAAGCCGTCCCGCTTCGCCTGCTCTACCATCGGCAGCACGCCGGTTATCGGCCGAAGCGCTCCGTCCAGCGCCAGCTCGCCGATGATTAAGAGCGAGGCGGCATCCTTGAACTCCAGCTGTTCACTAGTGATTAATATGCCGAGGGCGACGGCCAGGTCAAAGGAGGAGCCTTCTTTACGAAGATCAGCCGGAGCGAGATTAATCGTGATCCGCTTCAAAGGATATTCGAACCCGCAGTTTTTGATGGCGGCACGGACCCGTTCCACCGATTCACGGATGGAGGAATCCGGAAGTCCGATAATGCTGGTTTGCGGAAGTCCGTTGGCCAGATCGACTTCCACCTGAATAACGACGCCGTCGATGCCGTGCAGGCAGGCGCTGTGCAGCTTTCCATACATAAATAAGAAGCACCTCACTTTCGCGTATTAGGTAAATGACAATATGCGGTCATCATGCACACACGAAAAGGGTGCTTCCTCATTTTCGTCAATCGAGTATAGTCCGTATTGTAAAAGTTTACCTGGCACATGTCAATTCAGAAGCTCCTCGATGAAGGCGGATTGGTCTAAAGAATCCAGTCGTGAAGCGGGCTGCCGACGATGAGTTGACCGGATTTCAGATCATTGCCACTTTTTCAGAATCGCAGGTTCGGGCAGCAAGAGGAAAGAATGTAAGTAGCCAGAATAGAGAAGCAGCGGATAGAATCAAGCTCGTAAACGAACGCCCCAAGCTTCAAGCTGAAATGGTGGCGGGGGGCGAGCGTGGCAGATCATATGAAATGAAGGAGAGGGTTACATGAAATTCTGGAACCGGAAATGGGGGAGGGTCGCTCTCGCTGCGGTCCTGACCGGCGCATTGCTGAGCGGCTGCGCGAAAGGTGAAGCAGGAAAGGAGGGAAATGCAGGAGCGCTCGGGACGAAGGAGATTACGCTGGACATGATGACCTTCTCCCATACGAACTGGCCCTATAAAGAAAATTGGCCGATTTATCAATATTTGAAGGAAGCAACCGGCATCTCGTTTAAAGTTCAGCCTGTCATGAGCGATTATACAACGACGATGAATCTGGCGATTTCATCCGGAGAAATTCCCGATTTGATGATGGTCAACAGCCTGAACGCCGCGAACACCCATGGTGCCAGCGGAGCGTTCGTCGATTACTTCGAGCATTTGGACAAGATGCCGAATTACAAGAAGTTTCTCGAGGATCACCCGGAGGTCAAGGCAGCGATTCTGTCTCCGGAGGGAAAAAACTATTTTATGCCGCTGTATGGGCTCGAACAGCAGTCCAGGCGATCCTGGCTGTACCGGGATGATATTTTCAAAAAGCATAATTTGACCCCGCCTACGACTTATGACGAGCTCTATACGGTTGCCAAAAAACTGAAAGAGCTGTATCCGGACAGCTTCCCGATCGCCGTGTTCAACGGTTTAAGCCCACTGGTCAACATGGCGCCGGCGTTTAATACGAGCAGCAGCTATTATTACGATTACGAGAAGGAAGAATGGCGCTACGGACCGACGGAGGACAATTATCGGATCATGGTCGAGTACATGAACAAAGGGCTTGATCGCACCGGATTTCATGGCGCATAAGCGCAAGCAGTTTAACGATCTGCTTCTTCAGAATAAAGCGTTTATCGCAAGCGATTATATCGGCATTATGGATGAGCTGCCGCTCATGCTGGGCGACAAGGCATCCGAGTTCAGCCTCGATTACATGTTGCCGCCTGTCGGAACGCCGGACGGTAAATCCCACAACGTGTTTGCAGGACTCCAGACCGACGGGTTCGCCGTAGCGGCCAATTCGAAGGAGCGGGATACGCTGCTGCAGTATTTGGATTTCCTGTACTCGCCGGAAGGAATCGAGCTGGCTACCTGGGGGAAAGAAGGGGAAACCTACACGACCCAGAACGGCGTCCGTAAGTTTAAAGACGACTACAAAGAATTCGGCGACTTGCGTACGAAGACGGGCATTGCCACCATCGGCGCCCATACGGTGCTGGATATGAGCGCATTTGAATCGATGTATTCACCCAAAATGCAGGCAGCTATGAAAATCGCGCCGGAGCATGAAACGAAACCGCAGCCGAGGCTGGCCTATACCAATGAAGAGAATGAAGTGCTTAGCATGGTGGGAGAAACCGTCAAGAAGTACCATGAAGAGCAAATAGCAAAATTTATTTTGGGACAGAAAAAGATGGACGAATGGGACGCCTACGTGGCCGAGGTGAACCGGCTGGGCGTGCAGCAAGTGCTGGATGTGCACAAGAGCGCTTACGAGCGGACGCAAAAATTCGTGAATGAAGGAAAATAGCAAAACGCAAGGTTGGGATTAACTTGGGCAGCTTCCACTAGGCCGGCGTTCCGGCTGTGGTGTTTGTGGCCGCGGCCGGTGCCGGCCAGGTCCGTGGCAGCCATGCGCTTCCCATCCCAGCTTAGCTTGATCAAGCGTTACGAAGGAGGATTTCATGTTGCAAGCATCCCGCCGCCCGGGCTTTCTGCGCAAAGTGAAACGGGATAAATATTTGCTGTTATTGCTGCTCCCATGCGTTCTGTATTACGTCATTTTTAAATACGTTCCCATCTTCGGCGTCTCGATCGCCTTCATGGATTACAATTTGTTCAAGGGCATCACCGAGAGCGATTGGGTCGGCTTCAAGTATTTCAGTATGTTCTTTCATACCCCCGACTTTTGGCCCGTGCTGAGAAACACGTTCCTGCTTGGGTTCTATAAGCTGTTATTCGGGTTTCCTGCACCCATTATTTTGGCCCTGCTGATCAATGAGGTACGAAGATCCTTCATGAAGCGGTTCGTCCAGACCGTCAGCTATCTTCCGCATTTCATATCCAATGTGGTGGTGGCGGGTATCGCGGTCATGTTCCTGTCGCCTACCGGAGGGATGGTGAACCAGCTTCTGAGCGCCTTGGGTCTTGAACGCATTAATTTTCTGGTGGAGGCCTCCTGGTTCAGAACCATCTATGTAACGACGGACGTGTGGCAGCATATCGGCTGGGGGACCATTATTTATTTGGCGGCCTTGACGGCGATTGATCCGCAATTATACGAAGCCGCACGCATGGACGGGGCGAATCGCTGGAAGCAGACGCTGAACATAACGCTTCCCGGAATCGCACCGGCGATCGTCATCATTCTGATTCTGGATATCGGGAAAATTCTCGAGATCGGCTTTGAAAAAGTATATTTGCTTGCAACCCCGGCCACGTATGAAACCGCTGACATCATTTCCACCTATGTCTATCGCGTCGGTTTGACCCAAGGCAATTACAGTTACGCCACGGCAATTGATCTGTTTACCGGAATCATCAGCTTTATCTTCATCATTGCAGCCAACGGGTTCAGCCGAAGGGTCAGCGGCAGCAGCATCTGGTAGAGGGAGGAATGGAATGTGAAATGGAAGTGGAACTGGTTCGATGTCTTAAACGCATTGATATTGCTGGGCGTAGTAACCGCATGTCTGTATCCGTTCATTTATATGCTGGCCGTCTCGCTCAGCGATTCGGCAGCGATTGCGTCAGGCACCGTATGGCTGTGGCCAAAAGGCTTTAATTTGGATATGTACCGGTATGTATTTGAAGATGGAAGGGTACTGAAGGGTTACCAAAACACCTTCATCTATGTCGTGCTGGGAACCGCGATTTCCCTGATGGTAACCGCGCTCGGCGCATACTCATTGTCCAAGACCAAAATGGTTATGGGCAAGCCGATTCTTATGATGATCGTCTTCACGATGTTTTTTAACGGCGGAATGATCCCGACGTTTCTTGTGGTCAAAGAGCTCGGCTTTGTCAATACGGTGTGGGGCATGGTTCTGCCAGGGGCCGTCGGCACCTGGAACCTGCTGATCATGAGAACCTTCTTCATGGGAATGCCGCAAGAGCTGGAGGAGTCGGGCAAAATCGACGGCTTATCCGAGGTCGGTATTTTCTTCCGGATCGTGCTGCCGCTTTCCAAGCCGGTGCTGGCGACGATCGGATTGTATTACGCCGTCGGCATGTGGAATAATTTTATGGGCCCGCTGCTTTATCTGCGGGATGCCGATATGCAGCCGCTTCAGGTCATCTTGAGAAACATCGTGCTATCCGGGCAATTCACGGGAACCGACGGCCCGGTGGTCGGCGATATCGTCGTCGTGGAGGATGGTCTGAAATTTGCCACCATCATGGTGTCCACTGTGCCGATCCTGCTGGTATACCCGTTCATTCAGAAATATTTCGTAAAAGGAGCATTGATCGGCTCCGTTAAAGGTTAAACGGCCGGCACTGCCGCCTGCTAATTCCGGATCCAATGGGTTTTCCGGTAATCGCCGGGCGGCTGGCCGGTTAATTTTTTGAACATGCGGATAAAGGATGTGACATTACGATAGCCGATTTGCGCGCCAACTTCCTGGACCGGCATATTTGTCGTTACGAGAAGCTCCTTCGCTTTCCGGATGCGGATCGCATGTAGATGATCGCTGAAGTTGCTGCCGGTTTTTTCTTTAATATAGCCGGACAGATACGTCGGCGACATGTTGAGCTTATCCGCCAATAGCTCCAGTGATATTTCCTCGGAAATATGGTTTTCCATAAACTGGGCAATAAACTGAATGATATCGTAATTTTCTTCTCGCTTTCGTCGAATCGCTTCCGCTGCACGGGCAAGCTCGTTCAGCAGCGCCTGTTTGTAGTGTTCGGGAGTGACGCAATGCGCAAGCGGCCGATGATCGGATGGAAGCGGGCTTGATTCGATGTTCAGCAGCGCCATCGTTTTTCGGATACGACTGAGGACGGCAAGGGCGAAATGATGCAGCTGATCCGCCGTCGCGCCCCGGGAATGAAGCGAATCAAACGCCCGATCGATGAGCTGTTGGCAGCTGACTTCATTGCCTGCTTGCAGGTTTACGTAAAATTCATGCTCCTGCTCAGCTGTAAAGCCGGTCACGTCCTCCCGCGGCGCCTTTTCCCATATAATCTGGGTTTCTTCGACCGGCATCGCTTGAAGCAGCAGCGACATCGCTTCCGTGTAGGCCTGATCGAAATGGGAAGTATGCTGGAACACGGACGACACGGCAATCGTAACCAGGTAAGTGCCTTGGTCTTGATCGAATATCCGCTTCAAACCGTTCAGGCAGGCGAGCAGACGCTCCGACCTTTCCTGCGTGTATACGATTGACAAGATCTCTCTGCTGTCCATTTGAAGCGTATGGGATAACGGAAAGGCCTCCTGCACTTGAAGGCTGATAATGTCTTTGATTTTGCCGGTGGCCTTGGTCAGCATTTCATCGAGCAGTTCCGAGGGAGTATGCCTGTACCTTAGCTGGAACACAACGATCATAAAGGCACCCTCGCTTACCGGCAGCTCAGCTGCGGCGGCTGCGTCAATGTTGATGTTTTTGAAGCGAGCCATATAATGATAGCTTGTCAGCAGAGGCTTGATATGGTCCATCCATGCCTTGATCTGCTTGCGTTCATGATGCAATCCCTGCAGATGGCTTGCGATCGCGTTGAATTCGGAAATGGTGCCTTTATAAAGGTGCTGTTCGGTTTTGCCAAGGCCCGTGATCATCTGCTTTAAAGGCCGGTTAATGTTGCGGGTAAAGAACCAGGATGCCAGCGTTCCGATCAGCAGCGTCGTGGCAAACAGCAGCACCGCGATCCAATTCATGCGGCTGATGCTGCGGTTCAGCTCATTATGGGGAATGATGGATACATACGTAAGACCCGAGCGGTCCCCTTTTTCAAAAAAATAGTAATTCCCCTTGTCCTTAATCCATTCGGATGTTCCATTCCATGCAGGCAGCGGGGCATCCATAGAGGATGGGGCGGATTGAAACAATGGCGTTCCGTCCTGATCAAGCAGCAGAAAGCGGGAGCCGGACATGCCTTTATAGGATTCATACCAGCTGTTCATATTGACCAATGCGATAATTTCCCATCGGCTTCCAGGGACATGGCTGACCAGCGGGAGCAGTTCAACCTCGCTGCTCTTGGGCTCAATGGTAAAGCCGCTGCTCGGAAGGGCCTGCAGGAAAGCGTCTGACCTGTCTGCATCCTTTATCCAAAACTCGTACGGATACTGCTCACTGACGTAATAGTGCCTAAACATCCGGTCATCATCCACCATACCGTCGCTTTCCAGCAGAAAGGAGTGGCTTCGATAGTAGATCATCACGTTCTGCAAATGATAAAACGGCTGCGTCACAATCGTGCGGATTTGATCCATCACCAAGTCCACCTGCAGGTAATCGATCGCCTGTTTGCCGCCTTTGTCGGCTTGCCGGTTAATATTCCCCACGAATTCGTTGTGCTGAAGGCTAAGGAGCAGGCTCTTCCAAGTCGTATACTGTTTCTCGAAGCTGTCCACGGTATTCCGGATCAGCGTCAAATTGTATTTTACGATCTCGTTGTGGACATTCCGCGTATAAAACGTCATTGACCAGATGTTATAGGAGGAAAGCAGGATGATGACGATCAGAAAATAAATGAGCATTTTGAAAAATAAGGAATGGACCGAAAAACGGGAGGTCAACCACTGCATGCCGCAATCTCCTTTATGTTTGAATCCGCTTACCTTCTATGTACCGTCATCCATTGTACAGGATCAACCATTCGGGATAAAGAGTTTTGAGCGGCAAAAGCTGCTGCAAGCTCAGAGCAAGTCCCGAAAAGGGACTTGCTGGCGCCAAAAGCAGCGCCATGCCTGGAGCAAGTCCCCAAATGCTCTTCTGTCAAGAAAGTAGACACCTCTAAGCTAAGCTATACACTCGTAATAGCACTGCTCAAAACGCACCGGGGACATATACCCAATCGTACTGTTAGAACGTTTTCGGTTGTAAAAAAATTCAAGGTACCGGTACAGCTTCTGCCCGGCTTCCTCTTTTGTTTTAAACTTAGGTTTGCTGTAAATGAATTCTCGCTTTAGGATACTGTGAAACGCTTCAATACA
>NZ_JAGGKI010000004.1 GCF_017873605.1 Paenibacillus lactis | reverse complement strand
GTGCCTGGATTAATGTTCAACTCATCGGCGATCTGCTCCAGCGTCTTCGACTGTTCTTGTACGTACTTTACGGTTTCACGCTTAAATGTCTCGTTGTAATGTTGTCTATTGCCACTCATTTTTTTTGACACCCTCTCGTCTGCTTTGTTTCATTATCGTTTTATCACTAAGGGGTGTCCACTTTTTATTCTAGCTGCAAAAAGGGACTTGTGAAGGCGCAATGCGCGCCACAGAAGCAAACAAGTCCCGAAAAGGGACTTGTAGTGGCGCAATGCGCGCCAGAGAAGCAAACAAGTCCCCAAAAGGGACTTGTAGCGGTGGAATGCGCGCCAGAGGAGCAAACAAGTCCCCAAAAGGGACTTGTAGTGGCGCAATGCGCGCCAGAGGAGCAAACAAGTCCCCAAAAGGGACTTGTAGTGGCGCAATGCGCCAGAGAAGCAAACAAGTCCCCAAAAGGGACTTGTAGTGGCGCAATGCGCGCCAGAGGAGCAAACAAGTCCCCAAAAGGGACTTGTAGTGGCGCAATGAGCGCCAGATGAGCAAACAAGTCCCCAAAAGGGACTTGTAGTGGCGCAATGCGCGCCAGAGGAGCAAACAAGTCCCTAAAAGGGACTTGTGAAGGCGCAGCGCATGCCACGCAGGGTGACCAAGTCACCCTAGATCCGGCAGATTTCCTTCGGACACAGCTCGCAGTGGCAGATTTCCTGCAGCATCGACAAGTCTTTAATGACGATCAGCCCGCCTGCATACTCGATCGCTTCTTTTTTGCGGAGATCGCTTAGCATGCGGTTGACACTCTCGCGCGTGGCTCCGATCATGTTCGATAGGTCCGTATGGGTAATTTTTTTGTTGATCAAGGTGCTTCCGTCAGCCTGCTCCTGCCCGTACGTATTGCCAAGACGGATCAGCGTCGAGCACAGCGCCCCTGGTTTGCCGTACATCATCAGATCCCGAAATTTGGTCTGGGTAATCCGGTGGTGGACGCCCATCCACTTCATGAAATCAATCGCGAAGTCGCAATGCTGGCAAACCAGCAGCTCCAGATCCTTGTTCTCGATGACGCCGACCACGCTGCTTTCCAGCACTTCAGCCGAGTAGCTGTGGTTGCTGCTGATGAATGGATCGGCATGCCCGATCAGATCACCCGGATGATACATATATAGAATAAGCTCTTTGCCTTCATCGGTCGTTTTCGTTAATTTGATCCGTCCCTGCTTTACATAGTAAAGCTTGTCGGCCAAGTCGCCTTCCCAGAACAAATGCGAGCCTTCAGGGAGGGCGCGTTCCTTCATGGTAACCAGCAGACGGTTTCGATTTTGTTCCGAGAAGCACTGGATATTCCCTAAGCTTTCTAGTTCTAAAACGTTGTCTACAGTATTCATGTCGGTATCTCCTAACATCTTTAAATTTGATCAGTTCAATCTTGAATGATTTGTTACCTCCATTATAACGTGAAAAAAATCACTTGAAAGGGTATTTGGGAGGAAAATAGTGGCGAATTTTCAAACTTTGTGATCTAGTTCACGTATAGGGAGGATCCTCTTAACCTTTTCTCGGCCTTGCGCCACTCCGGTCGCGACAGATATCGGATAGCCAATTCCGAAGAGGATGTCATGAATCATAAAAATATATAGCCGAACCAATATTATGTGAAATAATTCACATAATATTATGAGACGCTATGTTACGATCGAACCGTAGACAACAGAAACCAATAAACAACCGCGAAAGCAACCAAACAGAAAATCATGGGAGGATGAGAGAGATGGCTGTAAGCAAAGCATCTGGAGAAACCAAAGCATCCGCAGAAACCAAAGTCAAAGAACAAACGGCTGAACAATACGTACAGGGCTTAATCGACCGGGCGAACCGGGCTCAAGCGCAGTTTATGGAGCTGGACCAAGAACAGGTCGACCGAATCGTGCATGCGATGGCGATGGCCGGGCTCGAGAAGCATATGCAGCTGGCAAAAATGGCGGTCGAAGAAACCGGACGCGGCGTATACGAAGATAAGATCATCAAAAACCTGTTTGCAACAGAGTACATCCATAACAATATTAAATACGACAAAACGGTGGGCGTGATAGAGGATAACCCGTACGACCAGTTCCAAAAGATCGCCGAGCCGATCGGGATCATCATGGGGATCACCCCCGTAACGAACCCTACCTCAACCACCATCTTCAAAGCACTGATTTCGATCAAGACGCGCAACCCGATCATTTTCGGATTCCATCCGTCGGCACAGGCTTGCAGCCGGGAGGCTGCTGCCATTTTGCTGGAGGCCGCGCGTAAGCATGGAGCCCCGGCGGATTGCATTCAATGGATTGAGGAGCCGTCCATGGAGAAGACCAATGCTTTAATGCATCATCCGGACGTGGCGTGCATATTGGCAACCGGCGGTTCCGCCATGGTAAAAGCGGCTTACAGCTGCGGCAAGCCGGCACTCGGCGTCGGTCCGGGAAACGTGCCGTGCTTTATCGAGAAGTCGGCGGATCTCGACCAGGCCGTGAATGACCTGATTTTATCGAAGACGTTCGACAACGGGATGATTTGCGCGTCGGAGCAGGCTGTCATTATCGAGGAGCCCGTGTTTGAGCAAGTGAAGAAGAAAATGATGGCGGCCGGCTGCTATTTTATGAACAAGGAAGAAACCGTGAAGCTGTCGGCTAAGGCCATGATATCCGACAAATGCGCGGTCAATTCTGCGATCGTCGGTCAGCCGGCGGTTAAGATTGCCGAGCAATGCGGCCTTGATGTCCCGGCAGGCACCAAGATTCTGGTAGCCGAGCTGGACGGCGTCGGGCCGGGCTATCCCCTGTCCGCGGAGAAGCTGAGCCCTGTGCTGGCGTGCTACCGTGTCAAAAACGCGCAGGAAGGCATCAAACGTTCGGAGGAAATGGTCGCCTTCGGAGGGATGGGACATACGTCCGTCATTCATTCGCATAATGAGGATGTGATCCGGGCGTTCTCGAGCCGCATGAAAACCTGCCGCATTCTGGTGAACCAGCCGTCCTCGCAGGGCGGAATCGGGGATATCTACAATACGAATCTTCCATCCCTGACGCTGGGGTGCGGATCGTATGGCCGCAACGCAACCTCTTCCAACGTAACGGCCGTTAATCTGATCAACGTGAAAAGGGTGAACCGCAGAACCGTGAATATGCAGTGGTTTAAAGTCCCGGATAAAATATACTTCGAAAAAGGCTCCACCCAGTATCTTGCCAAAATGCCGGGCATATCGCGCATTGCCATTATCACCGACCCGATGATGGTGAAGCTCGGGTACGTGGAGCGGGTTGAGCATTACTTGCGGCAGCGAAGAGCGCCCGTAGCGATCGAGGTGTTCTCGGAGGTCGAACCGGATCCTTCAACGACTACGGTTGAACGGGGAACCGAAATGCTGAACAGGTTCCAGCCGGACTGCATCATTGCTCTCGGCGGCGGTTCGCCGATGGATGCGGCGAAAGCGATGTGGCTGTTCTATGAGCACCCGGATGCCGATTTCAAAGATCTGAAGCAGAAATTTATGGATATCCGCAAACGGGTGTATAAGTATCCGAAGCTTGGCCAGAAAGCGAAGTTCGTTGCCATTCCCACCACATCGGGCACAGGCTCGGAGGTCACGAGCTTCGCCGTAATCACGGATAAAGTTTCCGGGCACACCAAATACCCGCTAGCCGATTACGAGCTGACGCCGGATGTGGCGATCATTGATCCGGAATTTGTCTACACGCTGCCGAAGACCGCCGTCGCCGACACCGGCATGGACGTGCTGACGCATGCCATCGAAGCCTATGTCTCGATCATGGCGAACGATTATACGGATGGGCTTGCCATCAAGGCCATTCAGCTCGTATTCCAGTATCTGGAGCAATCGGCGCTTACCGGCGACAAGCTGGCCCGGGAAAAAATGCATAATGCCTCGACGCTGGCCGGCATGGCCTTCGCCAATGCGTTCCTGGGCATCAACCACAGCCTTGCGCATAAATGGGGCGGTCAGTACCATACCGCACATGGCCGGACGAATGCGATCCTTATGCCGCACGTCATCCGCTACAATGCGAAGAAGCCGACAAAATTCGCCGCTTGGCCGAAATATACCCATTTTGTGGCTGATCAGCGGTATGCCGAGATCGCTCGGATTCTCGGTCTGCCGGCTAGGACGACGGAGGAGGGCGTCAATAGTCTGATCCTTGCGATTCGGGAATTGAATGCCAAGCTCGGCATCGAAGAATCGTTCCAGCAGCTTGGCATTGATCCACAGGATTTCGAGAATCGCGTCGACGAGCTAGCCGACCGTGCGTTTGAGGACCAGTGTACGACGAGCAATCCGAAGCTGCCGCTCGTGTCGGAGCTTGCGGATGTATATCGCAACGCGTTCTATGGACGGTTTTAACCATACGAGACGAAGGGTAAGTAAACCCTAGAGGGATGGATGCAGCCTTCTGCCGGCCACGTCAGCCGATAGCAGAAGGCTGCATATTTGTTTCCAACCCCGGCCTGCAAATTCGGGTGATAAAAGTCACGAAAAGCTGCATCCTTGTGACTTATATCACAGATGTAAAGATCCACCAGGGTTACAATAAGGGTGTACAAAATAAGCGAGATGAATCTCGGATCTTTACAAATGCAGCTTGCGGGCAAAAGACGGAACCGGCGCGCCTCAATTAGTGAAATAAATCACATTTAAGGGTTTGAATCTGAAAGCCAGAGACTTCCCGCGGTGCGGAGGGTTCCCGCCGTATTGCCGCAGGCCGCAGCTTAAAACTAGGAGGGATTCGAAATGTCGGTGATGGAGCAGTATGCAGGCTGGAGAGGTTTTAAGTCAGGGAAATGGAATAGGAGAGTCGACGTCAACGATTTTATTGCCAGAAACATAACGCCTTATGAGGGGAACGAGGAGTTTCTTGCCGGGCCGACGGATAACACAAAGGCTCTCTGGGACATCGTATCCGATTTAACCCGCAGGGAACGTGAGGCCGGAGGGGTGCTGGACGTTGATGTGAATACGCCGTCGACGATCACCTCCCATCAGCCGGGATATTTGGACAAAGAGAAGGAGAAGATCGTCGGACTTCAGACCGATGAGCCGTTCAAGCGCTCGATTCAGCCGTTCGGCGGCATCCGGATGATGATTGACGCATGTAATGCGTACGGCTTTGAAATGCCGCAGGGCATCGTGGATATGTTTACCCATATCCGCAAAACCCATAACCAGGGTGTGTTCGATGCATACACTTCCGAAATGCGGGCAGCGCGCAAAGCCGGAATCATCACCGGCCTTCCGGATGCTTACGGACGCGGACGCATTATTGGGGACTACCGCCGAGTGGCCTTGTACGGAGTCGACGCGCTTGTGCAGGATAAGCTTAGGGAGCTGGCCGAGCTTGAAGTGGACGCGATGGATGAGCCGGTTATCCGTCTGCGCGAAGAGCTGTCGGAGCAGATCCGGGCGCTGAAAGAGCTGAAGGAAATGGCGGCCATGCACGGTTATGACATCTCCAAACCGGCCAATACGGCGAAGGAAGCGTTCCAGTGGCTGTATTTCGGCTATCTGGCGGCGATCAAGGAACAGAACGGGGCCGCGATGTCGCTTGGCAGGGTATCTTCCTTCCTTGATATTTACATCGAGCGCGATCTCGCCGAGGGCAAGCTGACGGAAGAGACGGCTCAGGAGCTGGTGGACCATTTTGTCATGAAGCTGCGTATCGTAAAATTCCTGCGTACGCCGGACTACAACGAACTGTTCAGCGGAGATCCGACTTGGGTGACGGAATCGATCGGCGGCATGTCCGTAAACGGCGTTACCCGCGTGACGAAGAACAGCTTCCGCTTCCTGCATACCCTGTATAATCTGGGACCTGCTCCGGAACCGAACCTGACTGTCCTATGGTCCGAGAAGCTGCCGGAAGCCTTCAAGAAATATTGCGCCAAGGTTTCGATCGAAACCAGCTCGATCCAATACGAGAACGATGATCTGATGCGCCCGATTTACGGGGATGACTACGGGATCGCCTGCTGCGTTTCGGCGATGCGAATCGGCAAGCAAATGCAATTCTTCGGCGCAAGGGCGAACTTGGCCAAAGCGCTGCTATATGCCATTAACGGCGGCAAGGACGAGAAGAGCGGCGCCCAGGTCGGCCCGGAATATCCGGCGATCACGGCCGAGGTTCTCAGCTACGACGAGGTCATGAAGCGGTTCAAGCCGATGATGGAATGGCTGGCGAAGCTTTATATGAATACGCTGAACGTCATCCACTATATGCATGACAAATACAGCTATGAACGGATCGAGATGGCGCTGCATGACCGGGATATTTTACGGACGATGGCATGCGGGATCGCCGGCCTGTCCGTAGCGGCGGATTCGCTGAGCGCCATCAAGCACGCGAAGGTTAAGCCGATTCGAAATGAGCAGGGGATTGCCGTGGATTTCGAGATCGAGGGGGACTTCCCTTGCTACGGCAACAACGATGACCGGGTGGACAGCATCGCGGTGGAGCTGGTGGAATCGTTTATGAGCATGATCCGCAAGCACAAAGCATACCGGGATGCCATGCCGACGCAGTCGGTGCTGACCATTACGTCGAACGTCGTCTACGGGAAGAAAACGGGAACGACGCCGGACGGTCGCAAAGCGGGCGAACCGTTCGCGCCAGGGGCGAATCCGATGCACGGCCGCGACAAGAAGGGAGCGCTCGCCTCGCTGACGTCGGTTGCAAAGCTCCCGTACGAGGACAGCCTCGACGGTATCTCGAATACGTTCTCGATCGTGCCGAAGGCGCTGGGCAAGGACGCCGATACCCGCATTCGCAATCTCGTAGCGATGCTGGACGGATACTTTGGCGATGACGCCCACCACTTGAACGTCAACGTATTCGACAGAGAGCAGCTGATCGACGCGATGGAGCATCCGGAGAACTACCCGCAGCTGACGGTGCGCGTATCCGGATATGCGGTCAACTTCGTCAAGCTTACCCGCGAGCAGCAGCTGGATGTCATCAACCGGACCTTCCACGGTTCGATGTGATGATAGGCGATAAAGGCATAATACGAAACTTGGCCGGTAGAGCCGGAATACGAGCAGCGGGAGAAAGTCCCGGATGACTAAGCGGATACAGAAAGGATGATGCCCCATGCTGAAAGGCCATGTACACTCCATAGAAACGTTCGGAACGGTGGACGGTCCGGGTATCCGCTTCGTGCTCTTCATGCAGGGCTGCCTGTTAAAATGCCAATACTGCCATAACCCGGACACGTGGGGGTTGCACGAAGGTCAGGAGATGACGGTGGAGGAGGTATGCCGGGAGATCGAGCCGTATTTAAGCTATTACCGCGGTTCAGGCGGAGGGCTGACGGTTTCCGGCGGGGAGCCGACGCTGCAATACCCGTTCGTGGCCGAATTGTTCAAGGAAGTGAAGAAACGCTGGAACTTGCATACGGCCTTGGACAGTAACGGGTACAACGAACCGGATAAAATTGCGGAGCTGCTGGATTATACAGACCTTGTGCTGCTGGACCTTAAGCATATTCGCGACGACAAGCATATCGCGCTTACAGGCAAATCCAATGAGCGCACGCTGAAGATGGCCAGATGGTTGTCGGACCACGGAAAAAAGATGTGGATCAGGCATGTATTCGTTCCGGGCATCCACGACGAAGAGGAAGATCTTGCCGATCTGGGGCAGTTTATACGCACGCTTAAGGGCGTGGATAAATTCGAAATCCTGCCGTATCACCAAATGGGCGTGTACAAGTGGAAGGAGCTTGGGATGGCCTATCCGCTGGAAGGCGTGCCTTCGCCGACAGAGGAGGAAGTGGCGCGCGCATACCGGTTGATTGGAGAAGTTATCTGAGGTACTGCTTAGTACGGTATCCCTTTATAGCAGAATTAATGCCACATAATGTGTTAAGATAAATGACAGTGACCTTTCCTGAATATGGAAGGGTCACTGTTTTTTGTGGAAGATTTTATCCCTAAGATAGAATAATGTCGACCTATCGGAGAATGGAATCGCTTTCTATAATGAAGATGTAACAAAAACAAACAAACCTTTTGGAGGGTCAAAGACAATGAAGAAAAAGGGTCTGGCATTACTCATGTCGCTTCTATTCGTCTCGTCTGCGCTGTTGTCCGCTTGCGGAGGCAAGGGAGCCGAGAAGCCGTCAGGCGGTACGGGCGGTGCAGCGGGCAACGAACCGTTTGAGATTACGATCCGCCACACGCAAGTGGGCGAATCCAAGAAATTCCGTCTTGCGCTGCTGAACGACGTCGTCAGCAAAACCGAGGCGGCGGTGCCTGGCCTGAAGATCAAGCTGGATGCCGTCGACTCGGAGGTGAACCGCAAAGAGAAGCTTAGAGGCGAGATGGCCGCCGGCAAGCCGCCGGAAGTGTTCGATGTGTTCGGAAGCCCGGACGCAGGCGTATATGCAAAGGAAGGGCTGATGCTCGATCTGACGCCAATCCTTGACGAGCTTGGCATTAAAGACAAATTTACGACGCTGGATCCTTTCACCCACGACGGCAAAATCTACGGATTGCCAATCGGCGGCTCCATCGAAGGTATTTTCTATAACAAAGAATATTTCGAGCAGAAAGGCCTCTCCGTTCCGAAATCGCTGGCCGAGCTGGAGCAAATCGCGGAAGCGATCAAGGCGGACGGCAAAATCCCGTTTGCGCAATCCTCGAAGGACGCATGGATTCCGCTGATGACTACCAACAACCTGTGGAGCTACTACGCAGGACCGGAAGTGACGTACGGCTTCAAGACCGGCGAAACGAAGTGGACCGATCCGAAAGTGGTCGAAGGCGTGAAGAAGCATCAGGAATGGGTGGAGAAAGGTTATTTCAAGAAGGGCGAGCTCGGATTCGAGTATGCGGACATGAGAAACCAGATTCTCTCCGGCGAAGCTATCATGATGATGGACGGCTCATGGGCCAACTCGGTATTCCGTGATCCGGAGCAGGCTGGCGATATGGTCGGCAAGATCGGTTATTTCAACCTGCCGCCTGTAAATGCGGGCGACCCTGTCGTCGTCATGCAGGATGCGAATAACGGTTACGGCTTCTCGGCCGAAGTGGCCAATGATCCGCGTAAGCTGCAGGCCGTCAAGGAATTTATCAAGAACATGTGGACCGATGAAATGCAGCTGCGCGGTCTGAAGGAAGACGGTGTGCTTCCGGCAATGAAGATGGATCTGGAAACGATGAACTCGACGTCCGACGATCCGCTTATGCAGGATATTTTCAAAGGGGTCAGCGAGATCGGCAAATCCTTCCCTGCCTTTGACGCGCTCGTGCAGGCTGACGTGAACACCGCGCTGAGCATGGGCATCCAGCAGGTAATCGGCGGCGAGCTTGACGCTCAGAAGATGCTGGAGAACGTTCAAGCGGCGCAAGAAGCAGCCAACGCTACGGAGGAATAATCAAGTGGGCGAGTCAAGGCACTACCCGCTGTCATGGGGGTGCCTTTTCGCCTAAACGACAGACATCAATACGGAGGTTACTATGAATAAAGCGCTGAGAAATCCTCTGATCTACATCTTGTTCGTCCTGCCGGCATTCATCCTGTTCCTGGCTTTTTTCATTTACCCGATCTATACGGCGATTGACAACAGCTTTACGAGCTGGAACGGCATTTCCAAGGACGTGAAGTATATTGGATTCGATAACTATGCTACGGCCATGTCGGACGTCGCGTTCTGGAAATCGGTTAAGAACAATGTCTATTTCATTCTTTTCTCATGTTTGGTC
This sequence comes from Paenibacillus lactis, assembly GCF_017873605.1. Classification (GTDB taxonomy): domain Bacteria; phylum Bacillota; class Bacilli; order Paenibacillales; family Paenibacillaceae; genus Paenibacillus_AQ; species Paenibacillus_AQ lactis. The sequence continues at coordinate 442,424 of NZ_JAGGKI010000004.1, read as the reverse complement.
CAGGTTCCGCTGATCGTCATCTTCTCGCTCCTTATCGCCAATGTGAAGCGGTTGAAAGGACTGTACAAAACCGCCGTATTCGCTCCGTCGATCATGTCGACGGCCGTCATCGGCATTCTGTGGGGCTTCATTTATAATCCGGACTTCGGCTTGATGAATCAACTCCTCGGGCTGTTTGGCGTGGAGCCGATCTACTGGCTGTCCGACAAAAACTGGGCGATGCTCTCGATCTTGATCACTAACGCTTGGCAATGGACCGGCTTCTACATTGTGATGGTGCTGGCCGCAATCATCTCCATTCCCAAGGAGCTGGATGAGGCGGCGGCAATCGACGGGGCCACCGGCTGGCAGCGAGCCATGAAAATTACGCTCCCTTTGGTAATGCCGATCATCTCCGTTGTCATCATGCTGTCGATCGCCGGGGCGATGAAAGCAGCCGATATTATCCTGGTAATGACCAAGGGCGGGCCGGCCGGCTCGACGGACGTCATGGCAACCTATATGATCCGTTATGCCATTACGAGCTTTAAGCACGGCTTCGGCAATTCGATTGCCGTTCTGATCTTCGTCTTTACGATGATCATTACCGCGCTCTATCAGGTACTGATCGCACGCCGCAACGAAAGGATTGAATACTAAATGAGAGCGATGAAGAAACTGATCCCGCATATTTTCCTGATGGCTTACCTGCTCGTCATTTTGTATCCGTTCCTGTTCGTACTGTTCTCGTCGGTAAAGACGGATAACCAGTCGATCGCGGCCAATCCGTTCGGGCTGCCCGACACCTTCGTGCTCGACAATTATGTCAATGCTTGGGTGAACGCGAAGATCAGCACTTATTTCTGGAACAGCTTGTATATCGGCGTGCTGTCCGCATGCTTGTCGATCCTGTTCGCGGCGATGCTGGCCTTTGCCATTACGCGTATGCGTTACAACCGGATCAGCGCCATCCTCTTCCAGTGCATCCTGCTGGGCATGCTTATTCCGAACAACTCCTTGATGCTGCCGATCTATGGCATCATGCGTCAATTGGACATTCTGAATACGCATATGGCGCTCATTCTGCCTTACGTGGCGAATGCGATTCCCTTCTCCGTAATCATTCTTGCTGCCTTCATGCGCTCGCTGCCCGGAGAAATCGAGGAAGCCGCCGTCATCGATGGATTGAGGTCTGGGGGCTTGTTTGCTAGAATTATCTTGCCTCTGACCGTTCCGGCTATCGTAACCGTGTTTATCATTAATTTCTTGGGGAATTGGAACGAATTTTTGCTTGCTAACTATTTCTTGTCCAATGACGAGTTGCGAACACTTCCAGTCAGGATGGTCGGTTTCAGGGACGCTTACAATATGAACTACGCCCAAATGTCGGCGGGGATCGTGTTCAGTGTTCTGCCGGTTCTGATCATCTATGCGATTCTTCAAGAGAAGATCATTGAAGGGGTCACCGCGGGAAGCGTGAAGGGGTAATACGAAAGCGGGAGCATGCGTATGAATCTGCGGAACAAATTGTTTACGGCTTTTTTGGGACTCATTATCATTCCGTTGTTTTTGCTGGGCCTATTTACTTTTTTTATTACCTATAACTCGATTGAGGAAAAATACAGCCAGCAAGCCGAATATTCGCTTAAGGCGATCAGCTACAGCATTCTGAATGTATTCAAGGAGATGGAATACGTCACGGACAACGGGATTGCCACCTCCGTGTTCGCAATGGCGCTGAATGCGAAGGATCCGAACGATCAGAACCTGATTAAGGAGTCCAATGCGGAGCAGCTTAAATTGAATGACCGGCAGCGCAGCTTCCGAAATCTACTATATAACCACCCTGCGATCAGCTATGCCTTTTTGTATCATTTCAACCGGGAGTCGCCCCCGATTCCGATCTTCAGCAAAGAGAATTTCCGAACGCTTCCATATGACCAGTTTAAGAGCAGCCCGTTATATGATGAAGTGGTGGCGCTGAATGGAAGACCCATGTGGCTAGCCCCGCATGAATTTCAGGAGCTGACAGGCGAAGAGCCGGTATTTACCCAGATTCGGCTGATCAAAGATGTGACGACGCTGCGCAAGCTCGGCATATTGGTCGTCCAGATCAAGAAGTGGGAGTTCGAGGAAATCTTTCGCAATTTAACGATACCTAACAATCTGCAAAACACCTCGTTCATGCTCGTGAATAATGAAGGACTGGTTCTGTTTGATCCGGAGAACAGCATGGACGGACAAAATATCAAGCAATACATGAAGCATAAGGTCGAGTTCAAGCAAGGCTACCAGAGCTTTAAGGCCAAGTTCAACGGGAAGGAGCACATCGTTTCCATTTACCACCTGAATGATTACGGCTGGAATCTGGTCTCCTTCACCGATTGGAACTCGTTGTCCCAGGAAGTAACGTCGTTTGCCAAGTGGTTCTTCGTGATTATGGGCGTCTGCCTTGTCACCGCAATCGTCTTTAACCGGCTGTTCATGAACCGGATTACCGGGACAATTGCCGTCATTGTCCGGTTTATGCGCCGGGTCGAGGACGGAGACCTGAATGCGAGAGTCGAGGAGAAGGGCGAGGATGAGCTTCTGCTGCTCTCCAAAGGCTTTAACAATCTGATGAACCGGATCAACGATCTGTTCGTGCAGGTGAAGAAGGAGCAGCGGCAGAAGACGGAAGCGGAGATGCGGGTGCTGCAGGCGCAGATCAAGCCGCATTTCCTGTTCAACACCCTGGAGTCCATCAATGTGCTTGCCATCCAAAACGAAGGCCGCAAAGTGAGCGAGATGGTATACCGGCTGGCGAGCATCCTGCGCATCAGCATACAAGGCAAGGAAGAAATTACTTTGGAGGAAGAGATCAAGCATCTGCAGAGCTATCTGGAGATCCAGAAGTTCAGGTTCGAGGATGTGTTCGACTATGAAATCGACATTCCGAAGGAGCTGATGCACAGCCGCATCCTCAAGCTGACGCTGCAGCCGCTGGTGGAGAACAGCATCCAGCACGGATTTGAAGGAATCTCGTACAAGGGACTCATCCGGATATCGGCATGGAAGGAACTCGGCAATGTTATCATCCGGGTGGAGGACAACGGGCTTGGAATGACCCCGGAGCAGCTGTCGATGTTTGAATATATGGTGCATGACGATTCGATGTCGCAGCAGGCGAAGCTGCAGAATTTGAAGGTGAATCAGGAACGCCGCGGGCTTGGACTGCGAAGCGTAGCAGACCGCATACGCATTCAGTACGGCGATTATTACGGTCTGTTTATCTGCTCGAGCCGTCCCGGCGGCACCGTTATACAATGTGTCATACCCAATTATGATAGGGGGGAAGGGCAGCGTGTTGAAGGTATTATTGGTCGATGACGAGGCTCCGATCTTGAACAATCTGAACAGGGTGCTCCCGTGGGAGGAGATGGGCATGAAGGTGATCGGTTTGGCCCGCAGCGGGACGGAAGCATTGGAAATCGCCGAACAGTATACGCCGGATCTGATTTTGTCGGACATTCGGATGCCCGTGATGGACGGCCTGACATTCATTTCGAAAATTCGGGAAGAGGGGAGCCGCGCGGAAATCATACTGCTTACCGGCTATCAGGAATTCGAGTATGCCAGGGAAGCGATTAAGCTCGGCGTCAAGGATTATATCAGCAAACCGATCCATTATGGCGAGCTGGAGAATAAGGTGCGCGAGATCGGGGAGGAAATCCGTAAGAAGAGGGCGAAAGAGAAGTATTACAGCACCGTTTCGCTGATCGACGATGTTCCGGGGCCGGAGACCGCCAAGAAGACGCCCGAGCAGCTGGTCGCTTCCGCCCTGGAGTATATCAATACCAATATGGGGCAGGACCTGGGCATTGAAGAGCTCTCGGAGCATTTGGGCATCAGCTCGAGTTACTTTTGCCTGCTGTTCAAGAATCACGTGGGGCTGACCTTTGTCGAATATTTGACGAAGCAGCGGATGGAGGCGGCCAAGTTCCTCCTCGTGAACAGTGATAAGAACATTGCCCAGATCGGCTCCTTTGTCGGTTATCATGAGCGGCGCTATTTCACGAAGGTGTTTCAGAAAGCGACCGGCATGACCCCGTCCGAATTCCGGGAAATGTCCGGCAAAGCAACGGTATGAACTTATTCTGGACGCTGCAGGCAGCTCATGCATCATGCGCTCGATTTCATCTTAGCCTGCGAAGTCCCTAATATGAGAGAAAGTAGGTACGTAATCGATGAAGTGGACTGCAGCAGATTTAACCTTGGAGCAAAAAGTTGGACAAATGTTCATTTGCGGATTCAATGCGCTGACACCGAATGAGCATGCCAGAGTATTGATCGAACAGCATCAGATCGGCGGCATCTGTTATTTCCGCCGCAATGTGGAGACCCTGCCGCAGCTTGCGGAGCTGTCGGAAGCCCTCCAGCGCATGGCCGCGGAGAAGCAGAGCATCCCGCTCTTGATTTCAATCGACCAGGAGGGCGGCATGGTTGCCCGCATTGACCATGACGGGATCAGCCGCATTCCTGGAAATATGGCGCTCGGCGCTTCAGGCAGCGTGGAGGATTGCTATGAGGTGGCAAGGATCGGAGCCCGCGAGCTGCGCTCCCTCGGCGTAAACATGAACTTCGCCCCTTGCCTTGATGTTAACAATAATCCGCGCAATCCGGTCATCGGGGTGCGTTCCTTCGGCGAGGATCCTGAAGCGGTGGCAGCCCTTGGCGCGGCAAGTATCAGAGGATATCAGGAAGAAGGCGTATCCGCTACGGCCAAGCATTTTCCCGGGCACGGCGATACGAGCGTCGATTCCCATCTGGGCAGAGCGTCGGTTCCGCATGACAGAGAGCGCTTGAACCGGGTGGAGCTGTATCCGTTCATCCAAGCGATCAAGCATGGGGTAGACGCGATTATGACGGCCCATGTCAGCTTTCCGGCGATTGAGCCGAGCGATCTGCCAGCCACCTTGTCCCGCGCGGTGTTGACCGGACTGCTCCGGGAGGAGCTGGGCTTCGAAGGACTGATCGTAACCGATTGCCTGGAAATGCACGCCATTTCCAAAGAATACGGCATACCAGAAGGCGCCATCCGCGCGATCCAGGCCGGGGCGGACTGTGTGCTCGTCAGCCATACGCTCTCGGAGCAGACCGCGGCGATTACAGCTGTCATCGAGGCTGTCCGGAGCGGAAGAATTCCGATGGCGCAAATCGATGCTGCCGTGGGCCGGATCCTGGCTTTGAAGGAGCGTAATGCCAAGCTGGCAGCCGAGCTGCCGGTTCAGCCCGTAGCCCGGGTGAGCGAGGAGACGAAGCAGCTGCTGTTCGATATTGCAGGTAGAGGCATTACGCTTGTCAAGGACGAGGGACAGCTGCCGCTGCAGGCGGAGGAGCCAGTAGCGGTGATCTGGCCGGAGCTGCTTAAGGCAACCCAGGTTGATGAGGCATGGAGCAAGAGCTATACGCTGGGCAACGCGCTTAGAAGTAGAGGGGTCCAGGCGGATGATGTGCGCGTCGGCACCAATATGACCGATGAAGAGGTAGAGCAGGCGCTTCAAGCGGTGAGCGGTTATACGCAGATCGTAGTCGCTACGTATACCTCCGAGAGTCGTCTTCCGGAGGGGCAGAAGAAGCTGGTGGAGCGGCTGTCCGCGCTCGAAGGCGTAACGTTGATCGTCGTTGCGACCCGCAACCCGTACGATCTTATCGATCTCCCGCCGGTTCCTGCGTATTTGTGCACGTATGAAAATACACCGTACTACATGCAAGCCGCTGCGGATGTGCTTCTCGGTAAGCTAAAGCCGGGCGGCAGGCTCCCGGTCGGAATCAGCGAGACTTATCCGCTGGGCTGGAGCTATAACCAGAACGTTGCAAACCGTTAAATCACGATAATTAACGTTAAATCACGTGAAAAACCGGAGCTATCCTCCTGGAGGGGGCTCCGGTTTTACTATTATCCTGACCATTTATAGCAACTTTTCAGGATTTATGGCGTCTAATAGTATGTCTGATAGAGACAGTAGAGACTATAAAGCAGTTTTAAAGGAGTAGAGGATGAACTTCAGAAGAATCTCATTGATCACCGTCCTTGCTGCGGCACAGGTATTTGCAGCCGTTCCGGCAGCGGCAGCATCACCGGATTTGACGGCTCCGGCCCAATCCGCCGGTTCGACGCTGCAGTCCACTGCGGTGGAACAAGGTGAGCAAAGCCTGCAGCAGCAGACGGATCAGCAAGACGTACAGCCAGAACAGCAGTCAGTAGAAGAACAGTCGGTCGAAACGGATTCAATAGAAACGGATTCAGCACAGCAAGAAAGTGCGGATTCGATTCCGGATGAAGCCGAGGGAGTTTCATCATCCGTTGATACGGAGCAAGACAGTAAACAGTCAGCGAATCAGCAGCAAGCAGAGGAAGAGGGGAACGGTTCGGGAGAGACCGGGAATAGCTCCGGTAACACCGGGAACGATACGAACATATCGAGCACCTCCGAAACATCGCCGGCTTCCAAGAATGAGCTTGTGCTTTTGATGAACAGTGACGTGATGTACCATAACGGACAGCGCTATAAGGCCGGGGAGCCGATGGCCGTCAAGAAAGGCGTATCTTATATAGCGGTACGGGCAATGGTCGAGCGTGCAGGTCTTAAGCTCTCTTTTGACAATAAGACAAAGGAAACCATTATCATCAAGGATGGCAATGAGCTCCGCTTTAAGACAGGGAGCAGCAATTATAAAGTAAACGGACAGGTCCGCCCGATGAAGGGGCCGGCCTATATTTCCAACAATGTGTTTATGGTTCCATTAACTTCGATTACGCAAGCGCTTGATATTCCATATACGGTTAATCAATCCGAGAAGAAAGTGATTCTTGACCTGTCCCGTAGCGGCAGCGGAGACGGAGGCAGCAGCGACGGCGGAAGCACGCAGCCTGAGCCGGGAGACGGCAGCGGGGGCAGCCAGGTGCCTAACCTTCCGAATCTTGGTCCTAACGATCTGATCCTGATGATGAACAGCGACGTTATGTATCAAGGCGGCAAGATGTATAAGGCCGGACAGCCGATGGCCGTAAAGCGGGGGGTATCCTACGTCGCGATCCGATCGCTGGTCAATCGGGTAGGGCTTAAGCTTACCTATGACGCGAAGACGAAGGAGACGATTATTATCCGCGGCGGCGACGAGCTTCGGTTCAAAACGAACAGCAGCGTGTACACCGTCAACGGAGAACGCAGAACGATGAAGGGACCTGCGTATCAGAGCAACAATACGTTCATGGTACCGCTGACAAGCATTACGCAGGCACTGGATATTTCCTATAAGGTGGACCAGCCGAACAAACGCATTATACTCAGCCTGAGCACGAAGCCGATCGCGTCCTTCACCGTGTCGCCGGCCGAAATTTATGCCGGAGAGACCTATGTTACGTATCGGACGAATGCCTATTCCCCGACAGGACTTCCCATTGTGGATGAGCGCTGGGAGGGACGGGAGGAGATGTTTAGCCAGCCGGGCACCTACCCTGTCACCTACTCGGTTCAGGATTCAAGCGGCGAGTGGAGCGATCCATACACGCTGAATATTCAGGTCCTCGCACCGAATACGCCGCCGGTCGCCATGTTCACGACAGACAAAGAACAATACAAGATGGGTGAGAAAATCACCTATATCGACCAGAGCTACGACCAGGACCCGGGCGATGAGCTGACTTACAAATGGGAAAATAACGAAAAGGCGTTCTTTACCGCGGGTTCGCACAAAGTCCGGTTAATCGTAACGGATAAAAAAGGCGCGACCAGCACGTACGAGAAGGTCATTACCGTGACGAACGAGGTATTGTATACCCAAGACCAGTTCAACCAATTGTTTACGGATATCGGCGATAGCTATTCATTCAACGGCTCCGTGGTACCGACTTGGGACTTGCTGCCGATTACCCGAAGCTCCGAGCCGACGATGCTGATCCGCAGCAACTCGCCGGAGACGGTGTACCAGGAAGGGATCGTTTATCGGGAGACCGGCAACGGCAGCACCCGGTTCATGATCCATCATATGAACGCTACCGGGAAAAATATGAAGATGTACGTCGTGGCCACCAATATCAACAGCTTACCGACAAGGCTGACAACCGAATATTCCGGCATGGGCGGACCGATCAATATTCCGACCGCAACAGGCAAGGCGGCTGTGCTTCGTTACCTGGAATCCATGCAGTCATCGGCCGATTATCAATCCATCACGATGGCTCCGGGGGAGAGCAGAGTAATTCTGAAGGATCTAAGCGCCCAATCGCTGAAGAACGGGCAGGTTGTTTCCATGCTCGCTGACCTGTATTCGGATGCGCCGATCCGTTATGATGTCATCATGATCGATGAAACGAAAGACCCGATCCAGAAGCTGCCTCACCTGATTTTGCAGTCGCCGGACGGTGTGCATAATCGGGGATCCTATGCGGATTCGACGAGAATCATCGAATCCTACGAGCTTGTAGGCAACAAGCCGGGGCGTCTTGCGATCGGGGACAATACGAATGACCCGAACCTGGAAGGATACGACGGGATTAACGGCTCCTATACAACCAATGCCGGCAATTTCGGCGTCCTGTACAAAATCAAGCTGCACCGCGTAGCGCCGAATACGCTGATCACGCTGAATCCGCGCGGCGGCAAATACATGGGTGCCATGATGGTCAACGGCAAGATTATTCAAACGCCGAATACGAGCAATGGAGCGGTATCCGCTCCGAACGATGCAGCCGTGCTGTATCGAACAGGCAGCTACGAGGAAACGGTGGAATTTCTCTTCACGGCAGCGCCGGGAAGCAGCCTTCCGATCAATCTCCTTGTGCAGCCGCTGCCCGAGTTAAAGAACGAATCCTGATAAGATGATGAAATTGTAACGATGAATGTTGTTAGCACCGGGCACAGCGATCCTAACATGACCGCTCTTTGGTGCAGGGGAGGCTGTTTTCGAACCGTAAATAACGGTTTCGAAGACGGCCTCTTTCCGGCTTCATGGCGGATACAGCTGCGGGCTCAAGCGTAGTGCCATAAACTGACGTTCGGGCAGGAGGGATAACCGCTTTCATTGACGATGGCTGTTTTTTCAGGCATTATTAAGGGAGTTGACACGAACAGGAGGTCACTTGCGTATGCTTACGACGGAACAGATTATTGACGCCATGTCGGAACATGGGCTGCGCATTACCGATCAGCGAAAGACGCTTGCCAAATTGTTTGGAGAGCATGAGGGCTATCTGACAGCCAAGGACGTTTATGAATATATGGGCCGGAAGTACAGCGGGCTAAGCTTTGATACGGTATATCGTAATTTGCGGGTCCTGTATGAGCTCGGCTTGCTGGAGCAGGTTGTGTTTGAGGAAGGCATCAAATTCAGAGGGCGCTGCAGCGAGGATCATCACCATCATCACATGATCTGTCTGCAATGCCAGAAAACGTACCCGATTACGTTCTGTCCGATGCAGCTGACCGACGCGCCGGACGATTTTCAAGTCGTCCAGCACAAATTCGAGGTGTTCGGCTACTGCCGCGATTGCTGCAAGGCGGATGCCGGCGGACAGGCGGCCAAGGGCCAAGGAAAGCAGGAGCAACAGGTATGAGCACCGCACGCCGGGTGGTGAAGGTTCCGATCCACTTCTATCGGAAATTCATCTCTCCATTAAAGCCGGCGACCTGCCGTTTCTATCCGACTTGCTCAGCCTATGCCCTTGAAGCGATCGAAGTTCACGGTGCTCTGAAGGGCTCCTGGCTGGCTGCTAAACGGATTGCCAGATGCCACCCGTTTCATCCCGGGGGGATCGATCTTGTCCCGCCCCGGAAGGGCGAGGAGCCGGCACCGATGGAATAGGCGGTTGCAAGCTGCCAGATGATGAGCGAATAAATTCTATGAAATTGCCCATGCTGTGTTCATAAGAGCAAGATACACCTTGACACTCGTTGTTATGGTTGATTAAAATGGATACAACCTATTAATCGAGATCAAAAAGTGGGATTTTCAGCACCAAGAAGGCTGGATGAAGCTAGGGACTGAGGAGCGGAGCGTACGTTTTGGGTACGTGAGCACCGGAAGGCCCGGCTGAATTCAAGAATCGATGCCGAGTTACTTCTTGTCTCACTTCGTGATCAAAAGACGACTTTTTGATCAACCCTTTTATAATGATTTCCAATGAAGAGATAAGTACGAGAGCTGTCGCCTTGTCCAGAGAGCCGGGGAAGCTGCAAACCGGTCTTGGCGCATTTCGGAAAATGGTCTTGGAGGAACCGCTTTTGAGCGTGCAGCTGAACAAGGATGGCTGCCGTAAAGGAGCGGCGTGAGCCAGCGTTAATGGCGGTCCGCGAATGAAGCGGCAGATGAGCCTGTAACCTGTAAGGGTTGCGGGGAAATTGGGTGGTAACACGTGAGATCAGCTCTCGTCCCATTGGGACGGGAGCTTTTTATGTTGTTTCGAGCATCTCCATTTCATGGCAAAGGAAGGATTACAATGACAGACAAGAAGACATTTTACATTACAACCCCGATCTACTATCCGAGCGACAAGCTGCACATCGGACATGCGTACACGACGGTGGCCGGCGACGCGATGGCGCGCTACAAGCGGCTGCGCGGATATGATGTCCGTTATTTGACGGGCACGGATGAGCATGGTCAGAAGATCGAGCGGAAAGCGGCCGAAGCCGGCAAAACGCCGCAGCAATTCGTTGATGACATCGTGGCAGGCATTAAGGATCTCTGGAAGAAGCTTGACATTTCGAATGAGGATTTCATCCGGACAACCGAGAAACGCCATACGTCGGTTGTACAAGAGGTATTCGAGCGGCTGCTGAAGCAGGATGACATTTACAAAGGCGAGTACGAGGGCTGGTATTGTACTCCTTGCGAATCGTTCTTCCTGGAGCGTCAGCTGGTTAACGGCAACTGCCCGGATTGCGGCCGGCCGGTTGAGCTCGTGAAGGAGGAAAGCTACTTCTTCCGGATGGGCAAATACGTGGACCGTCTCCTGCAGTATTATGAGGAGCACCCGGATTTCATTCAGCCGGTATCCCGGAAGAACGAAATGATCAACAACTTCATCAAGCCGGGTCTTGAGGACCTCGCCGTCTCCCGTACAACCTATGAATGGGGCGTCAAGGTCAAGAGCGATCCGAAGCATGTGATCTACGTATGGATCGATGCGCTGCTGAATTATATCACGGCGCTTGGCTACGGCTCGGAGGACAGCTCGCTGTTTGACCGGTATTGGCCGGCGGATGTACATCTGATGAGCAAAGAGATCGTCCGGTTCCATACGATCTACTGGCCGATCATTCTCATGGCGCTGGATCTGCCGCTTCCGAAAAAAGTGTTCGCACACGGATGGCTGCTGATGAAGGACGGCAAAATGTCCAAATCCAAAGGCAATGTGGTCGACCCGGTTACGATGATCGACCGCTACGGTCTGGATTCGCTCCGTTATTATTTGCTGCGGGAGGTTCCTTTCGGAGCGGACGGCACATTCACACCGGAAAGCTTCGTCGAGCGGGTGAACTCGGATCTGGCCAATGACCTCGGCAATCTGCTGAATCGGACCGTGGCGATGGTATATAAATATTTCGACGGTGAGGTTCCCGCCTTCAAGGCAGGCGTGACCCCTTACGATTCATCCATCGAGGAAGCTGCTAAGGCGGTCTATGATAAGGTCGAGACCGCGATGGAGAATATGGAGTTCTCCGTAGCTCTAACGGCAATTAGCCAGTTCGTCAGCCGCAGCAATAAATATATCGATGAGACCCAGCCGTGGGCACTGGCCAAGGATGAGAGCAAACGCGAAGAGCTTGCATCCGTCATGAGCCATTTGGTGGAGACGCTGCGTGTTGCCTCGATCCTGCTGCAGCCGTTCCTGACCCGGACGCCGAAGAAAATCTGGGAGCAGCTCGGTCTCTCGGAAGGAGATCTGACAACGTGGGATAGCGGCCGCGACTTCGGTGCGATACCGGCGGGAACGAAGCTTCAGAAGGGCGACCCGATCTTCCCTCGCCTCGATCCGGAGCAGGAGGTCGCTTATATCGCCGAAGCGATGACGGGCGGTGCAAAGGCTGCTGAGGAAGCCAAGAACGATCCGCAGCCGGCGGCTTCGGCTGCGGATGCCGAGGAAGCACCGGAGCTGAAGGAGGAAATCGGCATTGAGGATTTCGCCAAAGTCGAGCTTCGTGTTGCCCAGGTTACAGCAGCCGAGCCGGTGAAGAAGGCCGACAAGCTGCTAAAGCTGCAGCTCGATCTGGGCTTTGAACAGCGTCAAGTCGTGTCCGGAATCGCGAAGTTTTACAAGCCGGAGGAGCTGGTGGGGCAGAAGGTCATCTGTGTGACGAATTTGAAGCCGGTGAAGCTCAGAGGCGAGCTGTCCCAGGGCATGATCCTGGCTGCCTCGAAAGGCGATCAGCTCACGCTCGCAACGGTGCCGGAGAGTATGCCGAATGGCGCAATCGTCAAATAATTAGCGCTTGAAATTGAATGAAGAAGGTTAGAAGGGTGTACCCTGTTAACGGGTACGCCTTTTTTCTATGGAAGGAACGATATGAGCAAAAAATTAATAGTAACGGTTACGATGTAGTTGACAATCTCGTTTTTCTTCTCTTATAATCTTGTTAGTAATGTTTACGATTAGATAGAACGGAGCGGGTGAGGGAATCATGAGCAGGAACAAGAAAGCGAAGTGGACATGGGGAATGGCAGCATTGCTGTCGGCACTGCTAATCGTGTCAGGCTGCGGCAGCAAATCCGGCGGCAGCATTGTGGAAGGGAAAATCAATGTCATAACGACCTTCTATCCCATATATGAATTTACGAAGGAAATTGGCGGTGAAGAGGTTAATGTCGTTAATCTGCTGCCGACCGGAGTCGAGCCGCATGATTGGACGCCGAAAAGCCAGGACATGGTCAATGCCTCCAAGGCCCAGTTGTTTCTATATAACGGTGCCGGATTTGAAGGCTGGGTTCCTTCATTTCTCAAGGGACTGAATAAAGATTCCGAGGTGAAGGCCGTCGAGGTAAGCCAAGGCATTCAACTGATTGATGCCGAGGGAGATGACGGCCATAATCATGGAGCCAGTGACGAGGCTGGACATGAACACAGCCATGAAGCGGCCGGAGAGGCCGCAGAAGAAGAGCGTGATCACAGTCACGATGAGGCCGCAGCGGAAGAGCATGCCGCAGGGTCGGGCACAGCCGAAGGAACCAGCCATCATACCGATCCTCATACATGGGTGAGCCCGAAGTCAGCCTTGATCATGGCCGAGAATATCAAGAACAGCCTGGTCGATGCGGATCCGGAACATAAAGCGCAGTACGAACAGCGTTATGAAGCGCTGAAGGATAAGCTTGCTAAGCTCGATCAGGATTTTACCGAACAATTGTCCGGCCTTCCGAAGAAAGACATCGTCGTCTCCCATCAAGCATTCGGATATCTATGCCGGGACTACGGGCTTACGCAGCACGCGATCATGGGATTGTCCCCTGATGCCGAGCCGCGCGCGCAGGATATCGTGAATTTGACGAAAACGGTAAATGAAAAGGGGCTCCGTTACGTATTCTTCGAGGAGCTTGTGTCGGATAAGCTGGCCAAGACCCTTGCAAATGAGGCCGGTGTAGAGACGCTTGTCCTAAACCCGGTAGAGGGATTGACGAAGGAGCAGGCGGAGAACGGAGAGAACTACTTCACGATTATGGAGAAAAATTTGCAAAATCTAAAGAAGGCCTTACAATAATAGAGAAGGGGGGAGCTAAGTCCCCTCTTCTTCCTGTCATTACAGGGTATAAAAGCTGCATAAATTTTGATAGCAAAATTTAAAGATAGAAAGGCGGCCAGGTTATGGAACCGGCAGCACAGGATTGCCACCAAACGATTATACAAATCGATAATGTATCCTTTAATTACCGGGATCAGAAGGTGATTAAGGACTTGAATTTCTCAATTAAAGAGCGGGACTTTGTAGGCATTGTCGGCTCGAACGGAGCGGGCAAGACCACCTTGCTGCGGATGATCGTCGGGCTTCTGCCGGCTGCGGAGGGCTCGATCGAGCTGTTCGGCCAGCCGATCCGCAAATTCCGGGATTGGGAGCGCATCGGCTATGTGCCGCAGAAAAATGCGTTCAATCCGCTCTTTCCCGCTACCGTCCGGGAAGTCGTTCTTTCGGGATTATATAACCGTAAGAAGATGTTCCGCCGCATCAGCCGCGAGGATCACCGCAAATGCGAGGATGCCCTGGAGGTTATGCGGATTCAGGATATTGCGGATAAGCGGATCGGCGCATTGTCCGGCGGCCAGCAGCAGCGCGTGTTTCTCGCGCGCGCGCTGATCAACCGTCCGGATCTCCTCATATTGGACGAGCCGACAATCGGAATCGACGCCGAGACGCAGGCCGGTTTTTTCGACTTGATCACCCATATGCATGCGCATCACCACATGACCTTTCTGATGGTCACGCATGATCTCGATATGGTGAAGGATTATTTGGGAGAATCGCCGGTATCGCATAACGGAAAAATCCAGTTTTTCGTTCGGCATTCCCATGAGATCGAAAACTGCGAGATCGAGGATCTTCAGCATTCTCTCGTTTAAATTAGGTATTAATTCATTGGATGCAAGAGAAGGAGACGTTGTCATTGCTTGATATATTGCAAAGCGATTTTTTTCAGCGGGCGCTTGTCGGGGGAATATTGATCGGCATCACCGCACCGCTCATCGGAATATTTCTTGTGCTGCGCCGGCTGTCCATGATCGGAGATACGCTGTCCCATGTGACGATTGCCGGCGTTGCGCTCGGATTTCTGATTGAAGTATACCCGCTGGCTGCCGGGCTTGTGTTCGCGGTTGCGGCATCCTTCGCGATTGAGAAGCTGCGAAAGGCGTACAAGAGCTATGCCGAGCTGTCCATTGCGATCATCATGTCAGGCGGCGTAGCGCTCGCGTCGCTGTTCTTCACGCTGGGAATGGGCTATAATACGGATGTCATGAGCTATCTGTTCGGCAGTATCTACACTTTGGATACGACGGATATATATATGGTTGGCGGCGTTACCGTTATCGTCATTGCCGTGGTCTTCCTGCTGCTTAAGGAATTTTTCCTGTTAAGCTTCGAGGAGGACGCTGCCAGCGTCAGCGGACTGCCGGTCAAAGTGATGAACATGGTGATCACGGTATTGACCGCGCTCGTCGTCAGCACGGCGATCAAAATCGTCGGCGCACTGCTCGTGTCCGCGCTTCTGACGATACCGGTTGCCATCAGCCTGCTTCTGGCACGCAGCTTCCGGAGCTCGATCATTCTGTCCGTGGTCATCTCGGAGATCGCCGTCATCGGAGGTTTGATGCTGGCCGGCGTATTTAACCTGGCGCCTGGAGCAACGATTGTACTGCTGCTGATCGGCCTGCTCATCGTCGCATTGGTCGGCAAAAAGGGTTTTACGACGTAAGGAGGTCTAACATTCAATGGCTGATATTAACGTCGGCATCGCATTTGCAGCCGGATTCGCATCCTTTATATCCCCATGCTGCTTGCCGTTATATCCGTCTTATTTATCCATCATCACCGGCATGTCGGTCAATGATTTGAAGAATGAGCAGAACCGCAAGGAGGTCCGCTTCCGGACGATGACGCATACCCTTGCGTTCATTCTTGGTTTTTCGGCGGTTTATTACACCCTTGGATGGGGAGCGGGGCTGTTCGGGGAGTTCTTCATGGAGTACCAGGACCTGATCCGCCAGCTGTCCGCGCTGTTAATCATTGTTATGGGGCTTATGCTGGTCGGCATTTTCCAGCCCCGATTTTTGATGAAAGACCGGAAATTCAACTTTAAATCCAAGCCGACCGGATACATAGGAACCTTTCTGTTCGGAATCGGATTTGCCGCAGGCTGGTCGCCTTGCGTCGGACCGATTCTGACCGCGATTATCGCGCTTGCCGCTTCGGATCCCGGCACATGGTTTCCGCTGATCACATCTTACTCGCTGGGCTTTGCCGTACCGTTTTTTATTCTGGCCTTTTTCATCGGATCGACGCGGTGGATTTTGAAGTATTCCAGCATCTTGATGAAGGTGGGCGGCATATTGATGATCCTGATGGGGATCCTGCTGTTTACGGACCAAATGTACAAAATCACAATTTGGCTGCAGGGCATTACGCCTGAATGGCTGAAATTTTGATGCTGCTTGGCTCCTTTTGGCTCCAGGCTCTTGGATATTGGTAAATGATGGGATATTCAGGGGGCCAGGACTTGCCAACAGGTCTAAAAAACATGTATCATTACAAGAGCAGGTAAATTGAGGTTTTGGTACAGGTTATGTAATTATAGAAGAGAGAGGGAAGAAGATGCCGACACCTAGCATGGAGGATTATTTGGAGCGCATCTACAAACTGATTGACGAGAAGGGATATGCGCGCGTTTCGGATATTGCCGAAGGCTTGGAGGTTCACCCCTCATCCGTCACGAAAATGATTCAGAAGCTGGACAAAGACGAATATTTGATATATGAAAAATATCGCGGCTTGGTACTGACCAGCAAAGGGAAGAAGATGGGCAAGCGGCTCATGGAGCGCCACCATCTGCTCGAGGAATTCCTCGAAATGATCGGTGTTCAGGATGAAAATATCTATAGGGATGTTGAAGGAATCGAGCATCATTTAAGCTGGGATTCCATTACGCGTATCGAAACGCTGGTTGAGTATTTCAAGCGGGACGAGAACCGGCTGCAGGAGCTGCGGGACATTCATAACGAACTGGTTA
Source organism: Paenibacillus lactis (assembly GCF_017873605.1). Taxonomy (GTDB): domain Bacteria; phylum Bacillota; class Bacilli; order Paenibacillales; family Paenibacillaceae; genus Paenibacillus_AQ; species Paenibacillus_AQ lactis. The sequence continues at coordinate 425,690 of NZ_JAGGKI010000004.1, read as the reverse complement.
GCGAATCGTAATGGGGCATCTGTCCGCTTGTGACAGATGTCTTTTTAAACGGGTAGGCATATTGAAGATGTTGGGTTCATAGGTTAGCATTACCTGCAAATTTCATATTTTCGGAGGATTAATAGAAATGAAGCTTCGGCGATGGTTACTTGTATTGATCATGCTGCTATTATGTCTCCCGTCGGTAGTCTCCACAGCACAGGCGAAGTCGGCTGGTATCAGCATACAGCTGGACGGCGTGAAGCTGGAAAGTGACGTATCCCCATACATACTGCCAAAAGTGAACGTGACAATGGTTCCGACCCGGGTCATCAGCGAAGGACTTGGCGCTTCGGTCGTCTGGGAACAGTCCAAACGGACGGTAACGATCCGTAAAGACGGCAACACCCTGCAGTTGACCTCGGGCAAAACCTCCGCATTGGTGAACGGATCAGCGGTTGCGCTGGACGCTTCGGTTCAGATCAAGCAGAGCCGTGTTATGGTACCCCTCCGATTCATCAGCGAAAATCTTGGCTTGAAGGTAGAGTGGAACCAATCGGCGCAGCGGATTTCGCTCTTCTCGGGCTCCGAGGTTACCCCCCCGCCCGTCTCTACGGTCGAAGAGGTAAGAGGAGCTTGGATTTCGACGGTATTTAATCTCGACTGGCCGTCGCCTAAGAGCACGAGCGAACAGCAGAAAGCAGAATACATCGCGCTCCTGGATTCTCTCCAGGAAGTCGGCATCAACACCGTATACGTTCAGGTTCGTCCGGCCGGGGATGCCCTGTATCCATCGGAGCTCGTTCCTTGGTCAAAGGTGCTGACGGGGATACAAGGGGCGGACCCGGGCTATGATCCGGTTGCTTTCATGGTCGAAGAGACGCACAAACGGAATATGGACTTCCACGCGTGGTTTAACCCGTTCCGGGCCAACACCGACGTGCTGACCGCGTCGCTGGATCCGTCCCATGTCGCCCTTGCGCATCCGGACTGGATCGTAAACACCGGCAAGCAGCTGTACATCAATCCGGGAATTCCGGATGCGCGCCAACATATTATCGACACGATCATGGAGGTTGTAGATCAATATGATATCGATGGGGTGCATCTGGACGATTACTTCTATCCGTCCAATACGACCTTTAAAGACGACGCAGCTTACCGCTTGTATAATGATGGTTCGTATACGAACATCGGCGATTGGCGGCGGGCGAACATCAATGATTTTGTAGCTTCTTTAGGCCAATCGATACACGAGTCCAAGCCGGGCGTCGAGTTCGGCATCAGCCCGTTCGGTGTGTGGAGGAACGCCTCCGTGGACAAGACAGGGTCCGATACGAAAGCGGGCGTAACCGCCTACGACAGCATGTATGCCGATGTTAGAGCCTGGATCCAGAATGGCTGGATCGATTACGTTGCCCCGCAGATCTATTGGAGCATGAGCAATTCAACGGTTGATTACGATAAGCTGGTGGACTGGTGGGTGAACGAGGTAAAAGGCACGGGCGTCGATCTGTTGATCGGCCATGCCCCATACAAGCTCGGGACGTCCGAGGTCGGATGGCAGAGCGCATCGGAAATTATCAATCAGCTGAAGTACAATCGAGGATTTTCTGAGATCAAAGGCAGCATCTTCTTCCGTGCGGAGAACATTTTGAGCAATCCGTTAGGTCTTAAAGAGCAATTGCAATCATATTATAAATAAGATTTGGCGCACGTCCTACAGGTATGAATCATCCCCCGCCCTCATACATAGTCATTAGACCATGTGAGGCGGGGGATTTTCTGTATGCAGATCAATGCGGTTTTTGAAGGCGGCGGGGTCAAGGGCATCTCTCTCGCCGGCGCTGTTAAAGCAGCCGAATTGGCGGGGATCGAATTTAGCCGCGTTGCCGGAACGTCCTCCGGATCGATCGTCGCGTCCGTGCTTGCAGCAGGGTACCGAGCGGATGAAATCCGGAAGATCATTGAGGAGACTCCATTTCATACCTTCCTCCAGCGCGCACCGGTGTTCAATGCAAAGATCATCGGACCGGCTTTGAGGGTGTTGATCAAGAAGGGGCTATATTCTGGGGAAGCGCTGGAGAACTGGATCCGAAAAATTTTGCTGGACAAAGGCATATTCACCTTCTCCGATATTCCGGCCGGTAAGCTCTACATCGTTGCTTCGGATATTACGAACGGCAGACTGCTGGTGCTGCCGGACGATTTGCGCCAATACGGCATTAATCCGGCAACGTTTCCCGTCGCCAAAGCGGTGCGGATGAGCTGCAGCATTCCCTATTTTTTCGACCCGGTCATTCTTCGGCTCATAGGCAGAGCAGCTAAAGGGAAATCGTTCGCCGAACAATTTGTATATATCGTGGACGGGGGGCTGCTTAGCAATTTTCCGCTGTGGCTGTTTGACCGTGAATCGAAAGGAGGCCCGAAGCCTCTGCCGGTGCTCGGCTTTCAAATGGTGGGGAAGAACAGCAATTCACCGCATGAAATTGACGGTCCCTTCAGCATGCTGACGGCGATGTTCGAGACGATGCTGTCGGCGTATGATGAGCGGTATATCGAGCAGCAAAACCGCAGCCGCACCATCAAAATCCCGACCCTTGGCATCGGCACGACCCATTTTCACCTGACCAAGGAGGAGAGCATGAACCTGTACAATTCGGGCTTGACGGCAGGCACGCAGTTCTTCTCAAGATGGAAACCCGAACAGATGTGAATAAGTAAACAATAAAGCGCAGATTCCGAGGCTGCTGAAGCCTTGAAATCTGCGCTTTTGCTTCTAGTGATATTTCGGTAGATCATCGGAAGGGTCAGACTTGCCCTTCTGACCGTCGATGACCTGGAACGGATACTGTTTGCGTGTTGCGGATGGGCTTGTTTTTCTCGTCGGTTGGCTCTTGCGCGCCAGCTTGGCCGCGGTTCGCTTGGACGGCTTCACCTTCGGACGCTTGTTAAAGCGGCGGGGCGGAAACTTGTACAGCACATAGACGATTGCGACGATGATGGCCGGAATCAGCACCATCATCCTTGTGCTCGGGCTAATCAGCAGGCCCAAAACGCCTACTGCGGCTAACCCGATAGCCGTCCAAAAAATGATCGCATGCCTTCTCATGGATTCATCACCCTTTCGCGGGATCCAGCACACTTCCTGTCACAGTTTGCGACACGGGAACATTCTCGTATTGGGCATCTAATTCACGCATTCTGTTAAAGGATGCGATGGATACTTCGACTTGGTCATCCGTCGGCTCCTTCGTTGTGAGCAGCTGCAGCCACAACCCCGGGTAACCGAGGAAACGGAGAACGGGAATATCTCGCATGGCATTGGTAAGCTTCAGGAACTCAAAGGAAATGCCGAGCACGACCGGAAGAAGAGCGATTCGCTGGATGATCCGTTCTGTCATCGTATCCCATGGGACAACCGAATATACAACGACACCGAGCACGATGGTCAGCATCATGAAGCTGCTGCCGCAACGGTAATGCAGCCTTGTATACTTCTGCACGTTCTTGACGGTCAGCTCTTCACCGGCCTCATATGCGCTGATCACCTTATGCTCGGCGCCGTGATACTGGAACAGCCGCTTGATGACCGGCGTTTGGGAGATCGCCCATAGATAGACAAGAAGCAGGATCAATTTAATGATACCTTCAATCAGGTTATGCACGATATAGTTATCAAATGTATTCCCGAATAAGAAATCCTCAACAAAAACCGGCACGAGGGTAAAGAGCAGCTTGCCGACGATAAAGGACAGCACGCTGACCGCGGCAACGCCGATGATCATGCTTAGGCTCCAGCCGGATTCTTCCTTCTCCTTCTGCTTCTCACGCTCCTCCGGATCCAGGCTGTCGTCAGCGAATGCATCTGCGGAGTAGTTCAGATGCTTCGAGCCCTTGATGGTTGAATCTATCAGACTGACGATGCCGCGAAGAAGCGGAACCTTCCGCAGCTTCCGTACCCATTCCTTATCCTCGCGAGGCACCTCTAGAAACTTGATCTCATTATTCTTGCGACGAACGGCCGTTACGTTGACATGCTTGCCGCCGAACATAACGCCTTCGATTACAGCTTGGCCTCCATAGCTGATCGGGGTTGACTTTTGGGACAACCAGTTCACCCTCCCTGACATGTTTTTCGTTCTATTAACTATTGTATCGAATTTTGAAAGTAATTTCTAGTTGGATTGACCCGTGGGAAGCGGAGCATACTATCTGCTAAAGAAGGGAAGATGAGCATCGACTACCAAGCGAAGGAGGATTCAACATGACCGAAGGTCAATTTCGACAGGAGAACAAGGTGACGAATCCGTTTTTGTACGCCCTGGAGCTGGGGTATTACGCTGGGCTGATTTGGGGAGCAGTAAGATGGATTTTTTATACGCTGAAATTCACGAGGGTGGTGCCCGGCTTCTTGATGGAGCCCTTCTTCAAGCATGAGTTTCTCGTCACCGCGGCGGGGCAGATTGCGGGCTGGCTGTCGTTTATCGCGTTCTCCGTTATCGCTTCGCTGATTTACGTGTTTCTTTTCCGCAAGCTCAAAGGTCCCTGGCCCGGCATCATTTACGGCGTCATTTGGTGGATCGTGCTTTATATCGCCCTCAACCCTTGGCTCCGGTTTACGGCTCCGGTTAAAAAGCTGACGTGGGATACGAACATATCCGAGTTTTGCATTTTTATATTATGGGGACTCTTTATCGGTTACACGGCTGCCCAGGAATTTACCGACGAACGGATGCGCGAGCCGAAGCAGGTTACGGGTTAAAAACAATAAACTTCTCAATCCGATACCGCCTATGGTAAAATAGCACTTGGTTATTTGACGAAAAGGTGGGAAACCCTATGAAAACCATATGGGTGATAAACGGACCGAATTTAAACCTGCTCGGCTTCCGGGAACCGGGGATATACGGTTCGCTCAGCCTGCAGGCGATCGAGGATAATTTGCGCAAGCAAGCGGATGCTGCGGGGATCGGGATTACCTTCTTTCAGTCTAACCACGAGGGTGCGATCATTGACCGGATCCATGAAGCGATCGGGCAGGCGGATGGAATACTGCTGAATCCGGGCGCGCTGACGCATTACAGCTATGCTGTGCGCGATGCGGTCAGCTCGGCGCGGATTCCCACCGTGGAGGTTCATCTTTCGAACATTCATGCTAGGGAAGAATTCCGTCATACTTCCGTCATTGCGCCTGTTGCTGCCGGTCAAATCGCGGGCTTCGGCGCGGCCAGCTACACGCTGGGCTTGTCAGCCCTTTTACAAATTCTGGAGACCAGGGAGGCATAGCGGCGTTTGGATACCCGCTTTGATCCCGGCATGGGTGAGAGGAGATGGAACAATGAGCAGCAAACGAGTAGCAGGACTGCGCGAGAAGCTCGAGGCCAAAGGCTTGTCGGCCATGCTGATCGGTAGCCCGATCAACCGCAGATATTTGACAGGGTTTACGGGATCCGCAGGATATGTGCTGATCACGAAGGAACAGTCGTATCTGCTGACGGATTTCCGTTACATGACACAGGCTCCGCAGCAAGCGACCGGCTTTAAGGTCATTGAGCACGGAGCGAAGGTTATGGATACCGTAAAAGAACTGCTTCAATCCGAAGGCATTGCCTCGCTCGGTTTCGAGCAGGACCATGTTACATACGGGGTTTATTCCGGTTATACGGAGCAGCTTGCACCGATCAGCCTCGTTCCGGTATCGGGTCTGGTCGAGGAGCTCCGTATCATCAAGGATGCCGAGGAATTGAAGATCATGCAGCGCGCTGCCGATTTGGCCGATGAAACGTTCAGCCATGTGCTCACATTGCTTCAAGCGGGCAAAACCGAGCGCGAAATCGATCTGGAGATGGAAATGTTCATGCGCAGCCGCGGCGCGACTTCCTCCTCCTTCGACACCATCGTCGCTTCCGGAGAACGTTCTGCGCTACCGCACGGCGTTGCCAGCGACCGGGTGATTCAAGGCAATGAGTTCGTCACCTTTGATTTCGGCGCACTCCTGGATGGATACTGCTCGGATCTGACCCGGACGGTAGCCCTCGGCAGCCCGGATCCGAAGCTGAAGGAGATCTATGACATCGTGCTCGAAGCACAGCTGCATGCGCTTGCGCATATCAAGCCAGGCATGACTGGACGCGAGGCCGATGCGCTGGCACGCGACATCATCACCCGGTACGGATATGGCGAGTATTTCGGGCATAGCACGGGACATGGACTGGGCATGGAGGTTCATGAATCGCCGCGACTGTCCAAGGCGAGCGACGATATCCTGAAGCCGGGCATGGTCGTAACCGTGGAGCCGGGCATTTACTTGCCGGGTCTTGGCGGTGTCCGTATTGAAGATGATATTGTGATCACGGAAACGGGTATTCAAATATTGACAAGCTCGTCCAAAGATTACACCGTGCTCTAATGAAAGGCCGCAACAACGAACAAGAATTATTCAAACCGTATCCTTTAGGAGGGAAATTCAGTGATTTCAGTCAATGATTTTAAAACAGGATTAACCGTAGAAGTGGATGGCGATATTTTTACCGTTTTGGATTTTCAGCATGTTAAGCCAGGTAAAGGCGCCGCATTCGTACGCTCCAAATTGAAGAACTTGCGCAACGGCAACACGGTGGAGAAAACATTCCGTGCCGGTGAAACGATCGGACGCGCGCAAATTGACAACCGCGGCGTGCAGTACCTGTATGCAAGCGGACAGGAGCATGTGTTCATGGATAACGAAACCTATGACCAGTTCAGCTTGACCAGTGAGCAGCTGGAATGGGAACTGAATTTCCTGAAGGAAAACATGAATGTTAACATCATCAGCTATCAGGGAGAAATTCTCGGGATCAACCTGCCGAACAGCGTCGAGCTGAAGGTAGTGGAAACCGAGCCGGGAATTAAAGGCAACACAGCGACAGGCGCTACAAAAAATGCGAAGGTGGAAACAGGCCTCAATGTGCAAGTTCCGCTGTTCATCAATGAAGGCGATGTGCTTCTGATCGATACCCGTGAAGGAAAATACATCTCCCGCGCATAAGGCTGGCTTATTAGGCGAAACGATCTAATCGCCCCGCCTCTGCCAATATCTTCTGTTGCAACGCGACTCCTGTACGTCAAGTACGGGAGTTTTTTATATTTTCTAGATTGAAGGGCGCTCAGAGCGGCATTTCTTTCAGACGAAAGCCTTGACGGAGGGTGTTACTTTCGTATTATACTGTTTTAAAGTGAGAAACCATGAACCAATGCACTGGTACATACTGATTATCATGTGGGGAGTGAAAGAGGCATTGTCATTGTACGTTATGAAATTCGGAGGCAGCTCTGTAGGCGATACAGAACGCATGAAGCGCGTGGCCGGACGAATTGTAGAGAAACAGGATGAAGGCCATCAGTGCGTTGTTGTTGTATCCGCGATGGGGGATACCACCGACGATCTGATTGATCAAGCTAAACTATTAAACGAGAACCCGCCCGCACGGGAAATGGATATGCTGTTAACGACCGGAGAGCAGATCTCGATCTCGCTTCTCTCGATGGCGATTCATAGTCTAGGGCGCAAAGCTGTATCCTTTACGGGATGGCAGGCCGGATTCCGGACGGAAGCCGTCCACGGCAAAGCCCGTATTACCGATATATCCCCGGAGCGCGTGCACAAGGCGCTGAATGACGGAAATATTGTCATCGTTGCCGGCTTCCAGGGGATGTCGGAAGAAGGCGAAATCACGACCCTCGGCCGCGGAGGCTCGGATACGACCGCGGTGGCGCTGGCTGCAGCGATTTCGGCCGATGTGTGTGAAATCTATACGGATGTGGACGGGGTATACTCTACCGATCCGCGCGTAGTAAAATGCGCACGGAAGCTCCCTGAGATTTCATACGATGAAATGCTGGAGCTGGCGAACCTTGGGGCAGCGGTGCTTCATCCCCGAGCAGTTGAATACGCCAAACACAATCAAGTGAAGCTTGTTGTTAGATCAAGCTTTAATCATAACGAGGGAACGGTTGTTAAGGAGGAAACGAGCATGGAACAAGGTGTAGTGGTCAGCGGTATCGCATTCGACAAGAACGTTGCCAGAATCAGCATTATGGGTGTTGCCGATACCCCTGGCATTCTGGCGCAGGTGTTCGGCGAACTGGCCAAAGAAGGGATCGACGTGGATATCATCGTACAAAGCGGTGTCCAAAACGGGGAAGCAGACTTTTCCTTCACCGTATCCCTGCATGACCGGGAGCGTGCTTTGTCCGTCATCGAACGGATCCGTGGCGAGCTTCCGTACCGCGACGTAACCTCCGAGGACAATCTGGTGAAGGTATCGATCGTCGGCGCGGGCATGGTAAGCCACCCTGGCGTTGCCGCCCAAATGTTCGACGTGATCTCCCGTCAAGGGGTCAGCATTAAGATGGTCAGCACCTCCGAGATCAAAGTATCCTGCGTGATTGACGGAAGCAATCTCGAAGGCGTCGTTCAAGCACTTCATACGGCGTATGGACTGGACACCGACCAGCAGGCAAGCGTCGGAGGCCCGCAGGTTCGCCGCTAAGTTCATATCATTCTAGTTCGGTTCATAGAGCAAAGACTGTCTCAAGGGCAAATGCCCGGGGGCAGTCTTTTTTTTGTTGTGAGATTCGTGTCTATGAAATAAAAAAATAGAGATAAATTCGGGGATGAATGCATATTTTTAATCATCACGCAATGGAAGAAGGAGGGAGAACTTCATGTTGGACAAGTTCGTCGCCAGCATGGCAACGCTTCGGCTGTTCTCGGGCAGCCTCGAGATCGTTGCTGCGATTGTCATGCTGCGGCTGAATCAAGTAGATAAAGCGCTCGCCGTCAATTCCGCGCTAGCGTTTACCGGCCCGCTCATTCTGATCCTAACCACGACAATCGGGCTTGTAGGTATGGCGGATAAGCTGTCATGGGGGAAGATCGGCTGGATATTGTGCGGGGTTGCCTGCCTCTTATACGGAATCTTAAAAAAATGATAGATTCCCGTCATAAATGCAGGGTACAAGCATACACATGGGATAAGAAATCTTTTTAACAGAAGGCAGATTTTCAAAAAAGGACAACTTGGGGGAAATTGATATGACACTGAATTGGCTGGGGCTGTTTCCCGAATCCGTCAAACGAATGCTGCTGAACCTGCCGAGTGAGCTGCTGGAGCATGTGGAGGAGGTGCGAATCCGGGAAGAGCGTCCCCTCGAAATCAATTCGCAGGGCAGATACCACTTCCTGGATCGAAACGGCGGATTGACGCTGCGGCCGGAGGAGGCGTACAAGCCAACACGGGAGGATACACACAGGCTGCTGGATCTGATCAGTAATCATTCCCTTTACACGATGGAAGAGGAGCTGCGGAAAGGATTCATAACGATCCCCGGCGGGCACCGGGTCGGGCTGGCGGGGCGGACGGTTCTCAGCGGAGGGAAAGTGGAGCATATTCGGGATATCAGCGGCTTTAATGTTCGGATTGCCAAAGAGATCCGCGGGGCGGCCGACGAGATGCTTCCGCATTTGCTGGACCGCAAACGCAAGCGTGTCATGCATACTCTGATTCTTTCTCCTCCTCAGCATGGAAAGACGACGCTGCTTCGGGATCTGGCCCGGCAAATCAGCTATGGCCAGTGGGGGGCAGGGACCGTTCGATGGCCTGGCATGAAAGTGGGCATTGTGGACGAACGCTCCGAAATCGCCGGCTGCCAGCGGGGGGTTCCCGGGTTCGATGTCGGTCCCAGGACGGACGTGCTGGACGGTTGCCCCAAAGCAGAGGGCATGATGATGATGATCAGGTCCATGTCGCCGGACGTTCTCATTGTGGACGAGATCGGCCGGGCCGAGGATGCGGAGGCAGTTGTTGAGGCGCTCCATGCCGGCATAAGCGTCATCGCCACGGCTCACGGCTCTTCCGTCCAGGACATGCGGGGACGTCCTGCTCTGTCGGGACTGATCGAGAATCGAATGTTTGAAATGTACGCGGTTCTCAGCCGCACCGGGGATGCAAGGTCGTTCAAGCTTTATGACGGAGGGCAGCGAACGCTTCAGTCCGCTGCCAGCGGTCCGCCTGGCGGTGATGCCTATGCTTAAACTGGTAGGTGCTTTGCTCGTCATTGGTGCAGGAACGCTCGCAGGCTTCTATCAGGCCCAGCAGTTTGCGGTCAGACCAAGGCAGCTGCGGGAGCTGATACTGGCGCTCCAGCGGCTTGAAACCGAGATCAGCTATGGCTTTACGCCGCTTCCGGATGCACTGGAACGAATCAGCGCCTCTCTCCGGGATCCACTGAAATCCTTGTTCGCCCAAGCCGCGCAGTATATGAGGCCGGATTATGGCTTATCGGCAGAGGACAGCATACGCAAGGCTCTGGAGGATTACTGGAAGCGGACTTCCATGAAAAACGCCGAGAGGGAAGTGATGGAACAGCTCGGCGGCGTACTTGGCACCAGTGACAGGCAGGACCAGATGAAGCATATTGCGCTGGCCGCCCAGCAGCTGAAGCATGAAGAAGAGGCGGCAAGGGATGACCAGGCGAAATATGAAAAGATGAGCAAAAGTCTGGGGCTGTTAATTGGAGCATTGATCGTCATTTTGATCTTTTAGCGAGGTGCCAAGGAAATGAACATTGAAGTCAACGCCATCTTCCAGATCGCCGGGATCGGCATCATCATCGCCATGATTCATACGGTCCTGAAACAGATGGGCAAAGAGGATATGGCACACTGGGTGACTCTCATCGGTTTTGTGGTGGTGCTGTTTATGGTCGTAAGGCTGCTCGATGATCTGCTTAAGGAAATCAAAAGTATTTTTCTATTCCAGTAGGTGGACCTTTATGGAAATTATCCAGGTGGTAGGCCTCGGTCTTATCGCTACCGTACTGATTCTGGTCGTCAAGGACCAGAAGCCGTTATTTGCCTTCCTACTCGCCGTGGCGACCTCCGTCATGATCTTCCTGTTCCTGATCGGAAAGATCGGCGACGTGATCCGGATGCTGGAGGATTTGGCCGAGAACTCCGGCGTCCAGATGATCTATCTCAAAACGGTGCTGAAGATTATCGGGATAGCCTACATCGCTGAAATGGGGGCGCAAATCGTAAGGGATGCCGGTCAGGAATCGATCGCTTCCAAAATAGAACTGGCGGGAAAAGTGCTCATATTGGTACTCGCTGTACCGATTATCGGGATCATCATCGAGACGGTCCTGAAGCTCCTCCCGGCATGATTAAGGAGGGAGGGGCGTGGCACATGCAGGATCATCGAGGAGAACCGGTTTATACAGGCTGATCGTAATGCAGCTCATGCTGCTGGTGTCCGGCATGTTCATAAGCATCGCCCCTGCAGCCGCTGCCGAAAATCCTGCCGGGGACTTGGTAACGGAGCAAACGGAGCAGCTTCCGACCGAGCAGGTGGAGAAATATTGGGAGCAATTGATGAAGGATTACGGCGGATTCTTTCCCGAGGGCAGGACGCCGTCCCTGATGGAAATGCTTCTTCCGGGCGGCGATGGCTTCAGCTTTAAAGGCATCATGTCCGGCCTTGGAAAGTATCTCTGGCACGAGGTGCTGTATAACGGAAAGCTGCTAGTAACGATCATCATGCTGAGTATCATGAGCTTGATCCTGGAAAACTTGCAGACGGCCTTTGAGAAGGGCACCGTGAGCCGGGTAGCGTACACGATCTGCTACATGGTTGTGCTGGTCATTGCGGTCAACAGCTTCAGCGTCGCGATCGGCTACGCCAAAGACGCGATCACCGGCATGATCGACTTCATGATGGCGATGCTGCCGCTGCTCTTTGCCCTCATGGCATCGATGGGCAATGTGGTGACCGTCTCGGTCGCGCATCCCTTGGTGATCTTCATGGTACATACGGTGGGAACCTTGATTAGAACGATCGTATTTCCGCTGCTCTTCTTCTCGGCACTTCTGCACTTGGTCAGCTCGCTGTCCGTAAAGTACAAGCTGACCCAGCTTGGCAATCTGCTCCGGGGCATCGCGATGGGCTTCCTGGGCGTCATGCTGACCGTCTTCCTCGGCGTCATCTCGGTGCAGGGCATCACGAGCTCCGTGACGGACGGGGTCACGATCCGAACGGCCAAGTACGTAACCGGCAACTTCGTTCCGGTGGTGGGAAAAATGTTCGCGGATGCGACAGATACCGTAATCTCGGCATCGCTGCTCGTTAAAAATTCAATCGGTCTGGCAGGGGTCATCATCATCTTGTTTCTCTGCGCATTTCCGGCGATCAAGATTTTGACCCTTGCCCTGATCTACAATCTGGCGGCAGCCGTCATGCAGCCGCTGGGCGACACGCCGATCACAACCTGCCTGCAGGCGATCGGCAAGACGCTGCTGTACGTATTCGCCGCACTGGCTGCCGTGAGCATGATGTTTTTCCTGGCGATTACGATTCTGCTTACCGCAGGCAATATAACGGTCATGATGCGGTGACGACGGGCTTGCCGGCCAAGGTAAGGGGGGATGATCGATGGACTGGCTTTCGGATTGGCTCAAAAATGTCATCATGGTCGTGCTCTTCGCCGCTTTCGTAGACCTGATTCTTCCGGGGAAAGCACTCGAGAGATACGCGCGACTGGTTCTGAGCCTGATCATCCTACTTACGCTGCTCAGCCCGATCATCCGCTTGCTGACAGACCCGCCGGAACAACGGCTGGCCCAGGAACTGGAGCGGCAGGAAAAAGGGCTCCCGCAGGAGATGCAGCTGGAATCCATTCTGGCCCAAGCCGAGAAGCTGAAGGATGTGCAGCAGAGCCAGAGCCTGGAGTGGGCCGGCAGCGAGCTTGCCCGCGTCATGAAAGAGGAAATCGCAGCCGAGACGGGAGAAGCGGTACAAGAGGTTGAGGTCGTGCTGGCAGCAACCCGGGCGGAGGACGACTCGTATACGGGAGCGGATATCCGCTCCGTGGATGTGAAGCTAAGCGGACCATCGGATGCTGCCGTTTCCGAAGAGGGCTCCGGGGCGAAAGAGCCGATTGGGATAACCCCTGTCGAATCGATTGAAGTAAATTTAGAGTCCGGCACAACGGATAACAATGGCAGTCAAGCGCCGTCTCAAGGGCGCGAGGCTGCAAGCAAAGAATACAAAGCACGAGAGGAACAGATCGTCAAATACATCAGCCAGAGATGGGATCTTAGCCCGGATCTGATTACGATACATTTGCCGGAGCATGGGCAGGATGACAAAAAGTTATAACGGAGGTGAGGATGATGGGAAAATGGCTGAAGCGGCTTGAACAGTGGCTTGGCGGCGGCGCCGGCGGAGCCAAAAAAATGCAGACCTTCCGCTGGCTGATTATACTCGGTCTCATCGGCGTCGCAATCATGCTGTTCAACTCCTTCGTCAATGTAAAGAAGCTGGATCATGAAAATATCGGCCGCGAGCCGCCGGAATCCGCGGCCGTATCGACCGGACAGGGCAGCGAGCCCGCCGGCGGAAGCAGCGAGTTTGAGAGCATCGAGCAGGATTTCGAGATGCGGACGCGGACGATGCTGGAGCAAATCGTTGGGGTTGGTGCCGTGGATGTGATGGTCACCGTGGAATCCACGGAGGAGCTTGTCGTTCAGAAGGACATCAAGGACACCCAGGAGCTGACCGAGGAGACCGATGCCAACGGCGGCAGGCGCCATGTCACGAGCTATCAGCGCGACGGGCAGATCGTGACTTATGATTCATCCGGTAAAGAGACGCCGATCGTCACTAAGCGGATTAAACCGCAGGTTCGGGGCGTGCTCGTCGTAGCCAAGGGAGCAGAGAACGAGATCGTCAAGAACTTGATCGTGGATGCCATCCAGCGGGGGCTGAATGTACCGTCCCACCGCATATCGGTTGTCCCGCGAAAGCAGTAGCAGTGTTTTACCGCCCGAATGAGCAACTCATACGAGGCTCAAAACCAAGGCTTTTTATTCCAAAGGAGGATACGTTCAAATGAATAACAAAAGACAAACCATATGGTTGGTTTCGATGCTGAGTTTAATGGTGATCCTGTCAGCGTACTATCTGTTCACGGATGAATCCGGCACGAAAGCGCCGCCTGTCGCCGAAAGCACGCAGGTTGACGGCCAGAAGCCTGCAGCCGGCCAAGGCGCAAACGGCACAAGCGACGAGCTGGTTGTAAACGAAGTGATCGAGGAAGGAACCGACGGAGATTCCGGCGCGAACGAGCAGAATGCCGAGAGCACGGACACTGGAGCACAGACCGGCAGCGAAGATCCGGCTAAAGCGGCACAGGGAGATCAAGGCAAAGAAGGAGAGCAAGGCAAAGAAGGAGAGCAAGGCAAGCAAGGAGAGCAGGAGCAAGCCGGAACCAAGGACAGCGCGGAAGAGCCTAAGGTAACGGAGACCAAAGAGGGTGAACAGGCGCCTGCGGAAACAAGCAGCACGCAAGGGGGCAAAACCGAGCAGGAGGTGCTGGAGGAAGTAGCGGCCCAAGCCTCCTCGGCGCGAGCTCAGCTGGATGCCTATAAGCTGGACCGGGAACAGAAGAACATGAAATTATATGACGATTTGATTTCGAAGATCGACAACCATGAGAGCAAGCCGGAGGAGACGGCACAGGCTTCCGAGCAATTGAAAGAAGCGGAGGAAAAAGAGGAGATCATTCTCAACATCGAGGCGCAGCTGCAGCAGCAATTCGGCAATGCCGTCGTTAAAGAAGAGAGCGAGAAATACAATGTCGTCGTGCTCAGCGACAAGCTTGACGCCAAAGGCGCCGCCGATATCGTCGGTCTCGTCATGAAAGAGCTGAAAGTAACGCAGGATAAGGTTACGGTTCAATATGTTGCCCCGTAAAAGCATCCGCTGTTTTTCAACATAAATCACCTTTATACGATAAACATTGCGGAGTCCGGGATTTCCCTGGACTCTTTCTATTTCGCTCGATTGTGATATAATACTCTAAGCTATCGACTGACTGTCCGAATCAGGGCTTCTACAGAAAGTGAAGGAGTGAACGACTGATCATGTTTAAATTAAACGAGATTAAAGAGCTTATTAAGCTGGTGGATGAAACATCCGTACATGAATTGGAAATTGAAAATGAAGGCACGCGTTTGTCCATTAAGAAGCCGAACCCTGCCGAAGCCGTTATTCAGCAAGTAGCGCCGCAAGCCTACATTCCTGCGCCGCAAGCCATGGCACCGCAAGCTGTACAGCAGCAGGCCACGGTCAACCAGGCTCCTGCCGCGGCAGCGCCACAGGAAGCAGCGGAGGTTAACAGCTCATTACATAAGATCGTATCACCGATGGTAGGGACCTTCTATCGCGCCCCTTCCCCTGAAGCGCCTTCTTTCGTCAGCCCCGGGGACAAGGTAACGGAGAAGACAACGGTCTGCATCATTGAGGCGATGAAGCTGATGAACGAGCTGGAGGCCGAGGTTAAAGGGGAGATCGTCGAAGTCCTCGTCGAGAACGGCCAGCTGGTCGAGTTCGGGCAGCCACTGTTCCTGGTGAAGCCGGAGTAGTGCACGCTGTACTCGCCATGAGCGGGAGTCTTATGAGTCCGAAGGAGGTTACTTCATGACATTTCAAAAAGTCTTAATCGCGAACCGCGGCGAAATTGCAGTCCGCATCATCCGCGCATGCCGGGAGCTTGGCATCTCGACGGTGGCGGTATATTCCGAGCCTGATCGGGACTCTCTGCATGTTCGCCTTGCCGATGAAGCTTACTGCATCGGTCCGACGTTATCGAAGGACAGCTATCTGAACTTTACGAATATTATGAGCGTGGCGACATTGACCGAATGCGATGCCATCCATCCGGGATACGGCTTCCTTGCCGAGAATGCCGACTTCGCCGAAATCTGCGAATCCTGCAACATCACCTTTATCGGTCCGTCTGCCGATGCCATTAACCGCATGGGTGACAAGGCGGTTGCCAAGCAGACGATGAAGGATGCCGGCGTACCGGTTATCCCTGGCTCAGACGGGCTGATCGAGGATTTGAACGAAGCGATTATGCTGGCCCGTGATATCGGCTATCCTGTTATTATCAAAGCCACCGCAGGCGGCGGAGGCAAGGGCATCCGGATCGCCGAGGACGAGGAAGCGCTGATTAAGCAGATTACGACGGCCCAGCAGGAAGCGCAGAAAGCCTTCGGCAATGCCGGCGTTTACCTGGAGAAATATTTGACGGGCATGAAGCACGTCGAAATCCAAATTATTGCGGACAAGCACGGGAACGCGGTCCATCTCGGAGAGCGCGATTGTTCCGTTCAGCGCCGGAGACAGAAGCTTGTTGAGGAAGCGCCTTGTCCGGTGATTACGGAAGAAGTACGTACCCGGATGGGAGAAGCCGCCGTGCGCGCAGCCAAGGCGGTCCAATACTCCGGAGCGGGTACGCTGGAGTTCTTGCTCGGTCCGGACGGGCAGTTCTATTTCATGGAAATGAATACGCGGATCCAGGTGGAGCATCCGGTAACCGAGATGGTAACCGGAGTTGACTTGATTCAGGAGATGATCTCGGTTGCTGAAGGGAATCCGCTCAGCTTCACCCAAGAGGATATCGTCATCAACGGATGGTCGATCGAATGCCGGATCAATGCCGAGAATCCTGACAAAGGCTTTATGCCGGCACCGGGTACGATTCAATTCTACCTTCCGCCGGGAGGACCTGGCGTGCGCGTGGACAGCGGGGCTTATCCGGGCTATACCATTTCGCCGTATTACGATTCCATGATCGCGAAGCTGATCGTATGGGCGCCGACTCGGAACGAAGCGATTGCGAAGATGAAGCGCGCGCTTTCCGAATTCGAGATTGAAGGCATTTATTCCACCATTCCGTTCCACCAAAAACTGATGAACCATCCAACCTTTATCAAAGGCGATTTCGATATTAAGTTTTTGGAAGAAAATGAGGTATAAATCGTTTGGCCAAGTTTGTCATAAACTTGGCCGAATGGTATAGTATGAGTAATAAGAGCGCATGCCTCAAGCAGTCCCTCGAGCATCCGCAAACTTATTCCCGAAAGGTGTGTTGAGACTATGGCTGAGACATTGCCAACTACAGAATTTGAACGTACGGATATCGGTGAGATTCAGATTGCGCCGGAAGTCATTGAAGTTATCGCAGGGCTTGCAACGGTGGAAGTCCGCGGGGTTGCAGGAATGAGCGGCGGCTTTGCCGGCGGCATCGCTGAGCTGCTTGGCCGGAAAAATCTGTCCAAAGGCGTCAAGGTAGAAGTCGGACAACGCGAAGCGGCTGTTGATGTATCCGTTATCGTTGAGTACGGACATCGTCTTCCGGAAGTAGCGGGTGAAATCCAGCGCAACGTGAAGCGGTCCATTGAGAATATGACAGGTCTTACCGTCGTTGAGGTCAATGTACATATTCATGATGTTCATTTCATGAAGACAAGCGAGAAGAACGACGATCTGGATCTGGTGCAGCGCGTGAAATAAAATGGATCATTTCATAGCCCCCGGCAGCAATGTCGAGGGTTTAATCTAATTTAAGGAGGCTGTGCGGGTCGTGGCCAAAATCATGGACAGACTTCTGCTGTTTATATACAGCTTGAGTATCGGTGTTATATCTGTAGTTGCCATCCTCCTGTTAAGCGGTGCTGTTCCGTACCATTTGACGTTTGCCCAGGAGCAGCAGCTCGTTCTGGCGGGGATTATCATTGCTGCCGTATTGTTTCTCCTCAGCATCCGGTTCTTTTACATTTCGGTACGTCGCGACCGTTCCACGCTGAATTCGATTGATCAGCGAACGGAGTTTGGAGACATTCAGATTTCGGTGGAAACGATTGAAAATCTGTGCCTGAAGGCAGCTTCCAAGGTGCGAAGTGTAAAGGATCTGAAGTCCCGAATCAAGGTGTCCCAATCGGGGCTTGAGATTGCGATCCGTGCCGTGGTGGACGGCGAGGAATCCATTCCTGCGCTGACGACCGAGGTGCAGAAGCAGGTGCATGATTTCGTTGAAGAGACGACGGGAATACCAGTCTCGTCCGTATCCGTATATATCGCTAACGTGGTTCAGGCGCCTAGCTTTAAGAGCCGCGTGGAATAGAGGTGAATTTCCCAAATGCCTTGGAAAGAAATATGGGAGAGTCACAGAGGGCGGATCTTCGGTGTCGCCGGCGGTCTTGTGTGCGGACTGATTTATCTATTATCCGGTTTTTGGGATATGCTGTTCTTTGCATTAGTGGTATTTATCGGCTATACGTTTGGCAAACGCAAGGATTTGAACCAAGGCTCCATCTTCCACTTTCAGGAATGGGGGCGCTGGTTGTCCGAGCGTTGTCGGCCGTTTAAATGAACCCTGTGATATGCTTCTTTCGGCAAAAAAGCTAAAGGACAGGTTAATGATGCCTTTTTTGCAGAAAGCAGCGGTTCACAGGTTTTTTTATTGTGAGGATTTTGGTGAAGATCTAAAGTACAATCAGCAATATATAAAGAGTTTAACGGTTTAGCTCGTCTATATATTGCTTTCATAAGCTGCTGAAAATCGAGTTTTGCAAAAGACTGGTCAAAACTTTATGGAAAATTGATAATACTAATCAGAAAAATGGATTCAGGCAGGGTCCACAGGAGGAACAAAATGAAAAGACGTGTAGCTAGGGAGATCGCCGTTCAAAGCCTGTATCAGATGGAAATGAACGAAGTCGACAGCCTGGAGGCTGTATCGATGCTGCTCTCGGAGGCGGCCGAAGAGAATGAGACGGAGCGAGTGATCGGCGACGAGGTTCAGATGAAGGAGTATGTGCTGCAGCTGGTCAACGGGACATGGAATTCCAGGGAAACGATTGACCAGCTGCTCGCTCATTACTTAAAAGGCTGGCAGGTTAGCCGCCTTTCCCGCGTGGATCGCCAGATTCTCCGTCTGGCTGTGTACGAGCTCGGATACCGCGATGACGTGCCCGGTAAGGTGGCCGTCAATGAAGCGATCGAGCTATCGAAGCATTTCGGTACCGAGGAATCGGGTAAATTCGTAAACGGCGTATTGGGCCGGATTATCCAGGAGCTGGATCAAGTCAAAGCGAAGTTGCAACAATCATAATTCTACGCCCAGGATGGCAGGCGGATCATTCAATCATAGTGAGGAGAGATTAGGATGACAGCAGCAACGATCATTAATGGTAAACAGATATCCGAAGAAATTCGCGAAGGGATCGCGCTGGAGGTGCAGCAGCTGTCGAAACAGGGCGTGCGCCCGGGCTTGGCGGTTGTGCTGGTGGGTGACGATCCGGCTTCCCATGTTTATGTCCGAAATAAGGAAAAGGCGTGCCACGATCTCGGCTTTTATTCCGAGGTGCACCGGCTTCCTGCCGATTCCAGCCAGGAAGAGGTGCTAGCTCTGGTGGACAAGCTGAATAAGCAGTCGTCCATTCACGGGATTCTTGTTCAGCTTCCGCTCCCCGGTCATATTCAAGAGAAGGCGGTAATTGATGCGATTGCCGTTGAAAAAGATGTGGACGGGTTCCATCCGGTCAATGTGGGCAACCTGGTCATCGGGGACGACAGTCTGCTGCCATGTACCCCGGCGGGCGTCATTGAGCTGATCAAACGGACAGGCGTCGAAATTTCGGGCAAGCATGCCGTCGTTATCGGCAGATCCAATATTGTGGGCAAGCCGGTATCGCTGCTGCTGCAGCGGGAAAACGCCACCGTGACGATGTGCCATTCGAGAACGAGCAACATGCCGGAAATCGCGAAGCAGGCCGATATTTTGGTCGTTGCCATCGGCCGGGCGAATATGATTGACGCCAGCTATGTCAAGCCGGGCGCCGTCATTATCGACGTCGGCATGAACCGTCTGGAGAACGGCAAGCTGGCGGGAGACGTTGATTTTGCGAGCGTGAAGGAGATCTCGGGTCCGATTACGCCAGTTCCCGGAGGCGTCGGTCCGATGACCATCACGATGCTGATGAAGAATACGCTGCTGGCCGCCAAACGGCTGAGCGGAATTGAATAATATGAAATCCGTGGATCCGGGACGCGTCCTGTCCGTTAAGGATTTGAACCGATATATTCGAATGAAAATGGAAGGCGACTCCAGGCTGTCCGACGTCTGGATTCGCGGGGAGATATCGAATTTTACGCATCATTCCAGCGGACATATGTATTTTACGTTGAAGGATGAAGGCAGCCGAATCCGGGCGATCATGTTTGCGAGCCATAATCAGCGCTTGCCGTTTATCCCGAGAGAAGGCTCGAGGGTGATAGCCAGAGGCAATGTCTCCGTCTATGAGCGGGACGGTCAATATCAGTTCTATGCCATTCAGATGCAGCCGGACGGAATCGGCAGCCTGTATCTCGCTTACGAGCAGCTCAAGTCAAAGCTGGAGGAAGAGGGCTTGTTTTCGCAGGAGCTTAAACGCCCGCTTCCGAGCTATCCCAAGACGATCGGTGTGATAACCTCACCGACCGGGGCAGCTGTTCGCGATATTATAACAACGATTCAGAGACGGTATCCGCAGGCGACTGTACAGCTGTACCCGGTCCTGGTTCAGGGAAAGTCGGCAGCACCCTCCATTGTTAAGGGAATCCGTGCGATGAACGAGCTTGGCGAAGCGGATGTGCTCATTGTCGGCCGGGGCGGAGGCTCGCTGGAGGAGCTATGGGCATTCAACGAGGAGATCGTCGCCAGAGCGATCCATCAATCGAATATTCCGGTGATCTCGGCTGTCGGCCATGAGACGGATTTTACGATCGCCGATTTTGTAGCCGATGTGCGTGCAGCGACGCCGACAGCGGCTGCGGAGCTTGCAGTTCCGAGCCGCGCGGAGCTGAAGGGACAGATTGTGCAGCGCCAGCGGCAGCTGAATCAAGGGCTTCAGCAGCGGCTTCAGCGAAGCCGGGAGCGCCTTGCGAGACTTCAGCGCTCGCCGGTGCTGAACCATCCTCGCCGCTACATGCTGCAGCATGCCGAGCGCTTGGACATGCTCTCCTACCGATTGCAAGGAACGCTCAAATCGCAGCTGTCGCTCTACCGTCAGCGCCAGCGGTCGCTGCATCAGGGATTGATCAGATCCAATCCGCGCGCCCAGGTCGAGCAGGCATCGCTGCGGAAGGAGCAGGCGAAACGCCGCCTGATGCTTGCCATGCAATCGATCCGCAAAGCCAAGCTGTCCCAGCTGCAGACGGAGATCCGCCATCTGGATGCGCTTAGTCCGCTTAAGATCATGTCCCGAGGGTACAGCCTGGTTTATGATGAGCAGGAACAGAAGCTGATCAAATCAGTGGAAGATGTGCAGCTCGGCGATTTGGTTCAAGTGAGGGTCAATGATGGCCGGCTGCAGTGTCAAGTGTGGGGAATAAAGGAGGATGAAGAACGTGTCTAGTGAGGCAAAAGACTTGATGGAGATCAGCTTTGAAGAGGCGATGGCACAGCTGGAGCAGATCGTCGAGCAGCTGGAGGACGGGGACGTCCCTTTGGAGAAGGCGATCGACTTGTTCCAGCAAGGGATGAAGCTGTCTCAAATGTGCAGTCAAAAGCTGGAGCAGGTTGAACAGAAAATCGAGATGATTGTCGAAGAAGGCGGGGAGCTCAAGCGCAAGCCCTTCGGCGGCGCACTTGATGAGACAGGTGAATTGAGTGAATAATAGACTTCCTTTTCAGCAATATATGAATGACATCTGTGACAGGCTGGACAGCGAGCTTACGGCCCTTTTTCCGGAGGGATGGAAAGTTCCTGAAACCCTTCATCGATCGATGACGTATTCCTTAATGGCAGGCGGAAAGCGTCTGCGTCCGCTGCTGGTCATCGCGGCTTGCGAAGCAGCCGGCGGAAGCAGAGAAGCGGCTCTGCCGGTGGCGTGCGCCGTTGAGATGGTGCATACATATTCGCTCATCCATGACGATTTGCCTGCGATGGACGATGATGATTTCCGGCGGGGGAAGCCTACGAATCATAAAGTGTTCGGTGAAGCAGCGGCGATTCTGGCGGGCGATGCGCTGCTGACGCATGCTTTTTACAGCATTGTGCAGTCCTCGCGCAAGCACGGGATTCCTGCCGATCGGGTGCTGTCGATTGTGGAGGACCTTGCGGAATATGCCGGGCCCCGGGGAATGGTTGGCGGCCAAGTGGCCGATATGGAAGGAGAGCAGGGATTAACCAGCCTTGAGCAGCTGGAGTATATTCATCTGCATAAGACAAGCGATCTGATCATGTTCTCCCTCATGGCTGGAGGACGGGTAGCAGGCTGTTCAGAAGCCCAGATCGATTCGCTTCGCTCCTTCGGCAAGCATATCGGGCTGGCCTTCCAAATCCAGGACGATATCCTCGACTTGATCGGCGATGAGGCCAAGCTTGGCAAGCCGACGCAAAGCGATGTGAAGCAGGAGAAGGTGACCTATCCGTTTTTTATCGGCTTGGAAGCCTCCAAGCGGGAGGTTGAGCGTCTGACCGCCGAAGCGAAGAGCGCCATTTCCGAAGGGAATTTTCCGGACCCGTCCAGACTGCATGAAATTGCAGACTTTCTCTTGGCTCGGGACCACTAGAGCGGGGTTACTTGCACACCGATTATTTGTGATATAATGTCTTTAAATGGCTGATGATAGCGCAGCCTTTCATGGTTTATGAATTGCTAACTTTACTTTATCAAGGAAAGCGGGGAGATTCTTCGTGCTGCTTCCAAATATCAAACATCCCAACCAACTGAAAAAACTGTCGGTGGACGAACTTGAGGACCTGGCGGTGCAAATCCGTCAGTTTCTGATTGAAAAGCTGTCCGTGACCGGCGGTCATCTTGCACCGAATCTGGGAGTGGTTGAACTCACGCTGGCCTTGCACTATTGCTTTGACAGCCCTCGTGACAAGATGATTTTTGACGTGGGCCATCAAGCCTATGTCCATAAGATATTGACGGGACGGATGGATAAATTCGACACCTTGCGTAAATACAAGGGCTTGTGCGGTTTTGTGAAACGTGCGGAAAGCGAGCATGACGTCTGGGAAGCCGGCCACAGCAGCACTTCCCTCTCGGCAGCGATGGGCATGGCGATGGCGCGGGATTTGAAAGGCGACAACAACCGGGTAATCGCGCTCATCGGCGATGGCGCCCTTACGGGCGGGATGGCGTTTGAGGCCCTGAATCATATCGGCCATGAGCGGAAGAAGCTGATGGTCATCCTGAACGATAATGAAATGTCGATTGCTCCGAACGTCGGGGCGATGCATAACTATTTGAGCAAAATCCGCTCGGACCGCTATTATTTGCGGGCGAAGGACGAGGTCGAGATGCTGCTCAAGAAAATTCCGGCGATCGGCGGCAAGCTGGCGAAGACCGCGGAGAAAATGAAGGACAGCCTCAAATATATGATGGTTCCCGGCGTTTTGTTCGAGGAGCTTGGATTTACGTATTTGGGACCTGTGGACGGTCATGATTTAAGCAAGCTGATCGATACGCTGCAGCAGGCCGACAATGTCGACGGGCCGGTGCTGATTCATGCGGTAACCACCAAGGGCAAAGGCTACCGTCCTGCCGAATCGGATTCCCATAAGTGGCACGGCATCACGCCGTACAAGATCGAATCCGGCCAAGTGCTGAAAGCGGTAGGCAATCCGATGTATACGGAAGTGTTCGGACAAACGCTCGTTGAGCTCGGCGAACAGGATGAGCGCATCGTTGCGGTCACGCCGGCAATGCCGGGCGGCTCGGGCTTGATTCCGTTCGGCAAGAAGTTCCCGGACCGGATGATCGATGTCGGCATTGCCGAGCAGCATGCGGCGACGCTTTGTGCCGCACTGGCCATGGAAGGCTTGAAGCCGGTATTTGCGGTATATTCCACCTTCATGCAGCGGGCATACGACCAGATCGTCCACGATATCTGCCGCCACAATGCCAACGTGATGTTCGCCATCGACCGTGCGGGCTTTGTCGGCGCTGACGGCGAGACCCATCAAGGGGTGTACGATGTGGCCTTTATGCGCCATATTCCGAACATCGTCATCATGATGCCGAAGGACGAGAATGAGCTTCGCCATATGATGAAGACGGCGCTTGACTATAACGACGGGCCGATCGCCTATCGCTATCCGCGGAACAATGTCCGCGGCGTTCCGTTGGATCCGGAGCTCAAGCCGATCCCGATCGGTACATGGGAAACAGTCCGCCGCGGCGAGGGCTACGCGATTTTGGCGGCCGGTCCAATGGTGCAGCTGGCCGAAGAAGCGGCCGATCTGCTTAAGCGGGAGGGCATTTCCGTTGAGGTTGTGAATGCGCGTTTCTTGAAGCCGCTTGACGGCGATATGCTGAAGAAGCTGGCGGCGTCCGGAACGAGCATGATCGTTCTGGAGGAGGTTTCGCAGGCCGGCAGCCTTGGCAGCAGCGTGCTGGAGTACTTTGCCGAGCAAGGTATTCATGACGCGGTTGTCTCGTTAATGGGGATTGAGGACAGGTTCATTGAGCACGGCAGCATCCAAGAGCAGCGGGAAGAGGTCGGATTGACGCTGGAGGCGGTATGCAACGAAATCCGCAGTCTCAAAACTGCTCGTACGGCTACGCTCGGGAAGAGAAGTTTTACGTCTTAGAAACCATCAGGAGTGTTTTATGGAATCATCTCACAAGGAACGTGTTGATGTCCTGCTTGTGGAGCAGGGATATTATGATAGCAGGGAGAAAGCCAAGTCTGCCATTATGGCGGGTCTGGTCTATGCCGGAACCGAGCGAATCGAGAAAGCCGGCATGAAAATCCCGCGTACGACGGAGCTGAAAGTAAAGGGCTCTGTGCATCCTTATGTAAGCCGGGGAGGTCTTAAGCTTGAGAAGGCGATCTCTCATTTCGGTCTCGATATGAAGGGCAGAACGATGCTGGATATCGGCTCATCCACCGGCGGTTTTACCGATTGTGCGCTTCAGCATGGAGCCAGCTACGTCTATGCGATCGATGTCGGATACAATCAGCTCGATTGGTCGCTCCGGAACGATGAACGTGTATGCGTCATGGAGCGGACGAATTTCCGCTACATGACACCCGAGGATCTGAAAGGCCCCCGGCCGGATATCGCCAGCATCGATGTATCTTTTATTTCGCTGCGTATCATTTTGCCGACGCTCAAGACGCTTCTGGACAGACCCGGAGATGTGGCAGCTTTAATCAAGCCGCAATTCGAGGCAGGACGGGAGAAGGTCGGTAAATCCGGTGTTGTCCGAGACCCCAAAGTACACAAGGAAGTTTTAACGCAGGTGCTTCATTTTGCTGAAGATATCGGATTCAGGCTGAACAATCTGACCTTCTCGCCCATCACGGGCGGCGAAGGCAATATTGAATTCCTGGCCCACTGGCGGCTTGAGCCGGAGGACGCGGCTGAAACGGAAGAACCGGTTCAGCACATGGATCATGCCGAGCTGGATCAATGGATCGACAGCATTGTTAAGCAAGCAGCTCATACATTCACGGGAAACTCATCGAAATGATGGGTTTCTTTTGCTGAAAAAGAGGAATTTATGTTCCCATCCGCGAATATCAAAATTCGAGGTGAGAGGATGAATGAGCGTTATGATGGATTGTTGATGGTGCTGCTTGGCATCGTGATCGTGCTCTTGATCGGCTACAGGGTCAACCGCTGGCTGATGTCACCGCAGCCCGACCTGCTCCCGGGAATCCCGATCAATGACCGCATTCCGGATCACCCAGTCATTGGGTTGCTTGAACAGGAAGGATATGAGGTTGTCGGGGGTAAAGTAAAGGTAAATCTGTCGTTTGACACGGGACACAAGCCGATTCGCAGCAGACTATTCATTGATTACGTCGCATCCGGCAGCAACGGGGAGCTGTATATGGTTAAACTGGCACGTGAACGGATGCCGGTGGACTGGACAGGGGCGGGTATCCGGGATCGGCTGATGCCTTACCTGCTGCTGTACCCGGAGTGTGCCGGGCTCCTGTATGTAGATATGAACGAGCAGGAAGTGCACCGACTCACCATGGATTGGTCCGATGAGGAATGGAATGGAAATGACGAATACAACACCTAAATTTCGGGAGGCTCTTACGAATATGAAGGGACAACGCCATATTAAAATCAGGGATATCATTACCCACCAGGACATCGAAACGCAGGACGAGCTGGTTGATGCTCTCCGTGCCGAGGGTTTTCAGGTGACGCAGGCTACGATATCCAGAGATATTAAGGAATTGCTGCTGATCAAGGTACCGACCGATGACGGAAGGTATAAATATTCGATGCCTACGGATCAGCGTTATAATCCGGTGCAGAAGCTGAAGCGGGCGCTGGTGGATAATTTCGTATATATTGACCGGGCCGGCAATCTGGTTGTGATGAAATGCTTGCCGGGCACCGCAAACTCGGTAGCCGTGCTCCTTGACAATATGGAGTGGAGCCAGATCATGGGCACGATATGCGGGGATGACACCATTTTGCTGATTTGCCGCACGGAGGAGGACGGAGAACACGTTGTATCTCAGATCAAAAGCTATATCTCTTAAGATTGGTTTTCGCGAGGCATACATCCGATTTACGGGTTTAGGGGGTTAAAGGGATGTTAAATACGTTATCCATTCGGAATTTGGCTGTTGTTGAGAGCGTGG
Source organism: Paenibacillus lactis (assembly GCF_017873605.1). GTDB lineage: Bacteria > Bacillota > Bacilli > Paenibacillales > Paenibacillaceae > Paenibacillus_AQ > Paenibacillus_AQ lactis. The sequence goes on along the minus strand of NZ_JAGGKI010000004.1, from coordinate 399,212 downwards.
ACGTACAATTCTACCCGGGCTTTCATGTTCTTACAGGGGAGACAGGCGCGGGAAAATCCATCATCATCGATGCGCTTGGGCTGATTGCCGGCGGGCGCGGATCGGCGGATCTGATCCGGTACGGCTGCGATAAGGCGGAGATTGAGGCGCTGTTTGATCTTCCCCCGGCACATCCCGTGTGGCAAACACTAACGCATTTAGGCATTGAGGCGGATACCGAGGAGCATTTGCTGATCCGCAGAGAGCTGACATCGCAAGGAAAAAGCACCTCCCGCATTAACGGTCAGCTTGTGAACTTGAGTATGCTCCGTGAGGTAGGGGAGAAGCTCATCAACATTCACGGCCAGCATGAGCATCAGAGCCTGCTGCGTTCGGAACAGCACATGAGCCTGCTCGATACGTACGGGGAGAAGATCATCGGCCCGGCCAAGCGTAAATACCAGGAGCTGTATTCGGAATTCAGCAAGGTGGAGCAGGAGCTCAAGGAACTGCAAGAGACGAGCCAAAAGGCATATCAGATGCTCGACATGTATCGGTTCCAGCTGGAGGAAATTGCGGCGGCCCAGCTAAAGCCGGGAGAGGACGAGGAGCTGTCCGAGGAGCGTGTCAAGCTGTCCCACAGCGAGAAGATGATGGACTCCGTCGCAGGCGCCTACGAGCTGCTGTACGGGTCATCAGGCTTGGAGGCGGTCAGCCGGGCGCTCAGTCGGCTAGAAGATGTCTCGGCCTATGACGAGAAAGGGCTGAAGCCGCTCGTGGAGCAGCTGCAATCCGCTTATTATCAGCTGGAGGATGCCGTGTTCCAGCTGCGGGATTACCGGGACGGCATTGAATTTAATCCGGAGCGGCTGAATGAAATCGAGCTTCGTTTAGATATGATCTCCGGTTTGCGGCGGAAATATGGGGATAATGTGGAGCAAATTCTGGAATACTACGGGAGAATTCAGCAGGAAACCGACATGCTGGAGAACAAGGACGAATTTATCCAGGGATTGGAGAAACGGCGGGACGAGCTGCTCGCTGTGGCTCTGGAAGCTGCCAAGAAGTTGAGCGATGCGCGTAAGCGGTGTGCGCGGGATTTGGCGACCCAAGTGGAGCGTGAGTTGAAGGATCTTCAAATGGAACGAACCCGGTTTGAGGTTCGTCTGGAGCTTCAGGATGCGCCGGATGGTTACGAATATGAAGGACAACGAATCCGATTGACGAAACAAGGGATCGATGCAGCAGAGTTTCTTATATCGGCGAATCCAGGAGAACCGCTGCGCCCGCTCGCTAAAATTGCGTCCGGCGGCGAAATGTCCAGGATCATGCTCGCCATGAAGAGCATCTTCGCCCGGCATGACCAAATTCCGGTCCTGATCTTTGACGAGGTGGATACCGGCGTTAGCGGCAGGGCCGCTCAATCGATCGCGGAGAAGCTGTTCCTGCTCGCCAAGACATGCCAGGTATTCTCCATCACGCACTTGCCGCAAGTGGCATGCATGGCCGATCATCAGTACTTGATCGAGAAGAAGGTCGTATCTTCAAGAACGATGACCCAGGTGCAGAATTTAAGCGAAGAGGGGCGGATCAAGGAGCTCGCACGGATGCTCGGCGGAGTCGAAATTACCGAAAAGACACTTCATCATGCCCAGGAAATGCTCAATCTGGCGGCGGCGCAAAAGGCTTCCAGAACGGCTTCGGGTCAATGATTGACAGTTATAAAAGCCAGGGGGCAGGGTAACTTAAAGGTACGCAATTGGCGACCACCTTTTCGTCAAGCGAAAGAAGAAAAAGGGAGCGTGACAGCCATTGAAGCCCAACCTCAGGAGAAAACTGCTCGGTTTCGTTCTTGCTTTCCTTCTTTGTTACCTTGGAACTGCTGAGCCTGTCCAATCTTTTGCGTCATTGCCTGATGAGCTTAGGTTGATTGCCGGCCGGCAGGCCCGTCTGGACGTGGCGATGCCCGTCCAAGCCCTCGCTTCAGTCGATCGTCCCGATGTGGTGCAGTTAAACGGCTCCCGGGCGTCGAAGCTCCAAGTATCATTAAAGCAGCCGCTCCAGCTATATCCCCAGCAAAGCGGCACAGCAGAAGTTACCCTGAAATTATTCGGTAAAATTCCTTTGAAGACAGTCCATGTGAATGTGATGCCGGAGCTGAAGGTGTTCCCTGGCGGACAGACAATCGGCGTTAAGGTTAAATCCTCCGGCATCCTGGTGGTCGGACATCATCTCGTTCGCGCTTCGAACGGGGCAAAGGTATCTCCCGGCGAAGCTGCAGGTCTCAAGCTTGGAGATCTGCTCACCGCCATGGATGGCAAACCGCTGACCGATGTAACGAAGGTGGCCGAGATCGTGGAGAAGGCGGGGAGAGCCAAACGACCGCTTGATATCACGTTCAAACGCAGCGGCAAGGTCATGAAGACAAAGCTGAGTCCTGCTTTCGACGAGGACGATAAAACCTGGCGTCTAGGGCTTTATATCCGCGATTCTGCTGCAGGGGTGGGCACCTTAACCTTTTATGCCCCCCACCAGAAGGTGTATGGCGCGCTCGGCCACGTCATTACCGACATGAATACCCAGACACCCATTGAAGTGGGGAGCGGGCAAATCGTGCAATCCAATGTCACATCCATTTCAAGAAGCGAAGAAGGGGAACCAGGCGAGAAACGGGCGACCTTTTCCAAAGACGGCAAGGTGCTTGGTAATGTTGAGCGCAACACCCATTTCGGCATTTTCGGCAAAATGAAGGATCTGCCGGAGCATGGTCTGTACACGGAGCCGATTCCAATCGCCATGTCCCACGAGGTGAAGGAAGGGCCGGCTGAAATACTGACCGTGGTCGAAGGCCAGGAGGTCGAGCGTTTCACCGTTGAGATCGTTCATGTCTCCAAACAGGATGCACCCGCAACCAAAGGGCTTGTACTCCGGATCACGGATCCTAGGCTTCTCAAAAAGACCGGCGGAATCGTGCAAGGCATGAGCGGCAGTCCAATCGTTCAAGACGGCAAGTTGATCGGGGCGGTCACCCATGTGTTTGTGAATGATCCGAAATCCGGCTACGGCTGCTTTATCGAGTGGATGCTTCAGGACTCCGGCGTACTACCCTCTGCAGAATCAAAACCAACACAAAATCTTAAGGCAGGTTAATGCCTTGAGATTTTTTGTCGTAATACGACGAAATACATATTAATTTGAAATAAAATATTTAATTATAAATCAACTTCAAAAAAAAATAAAGAAAAAATAATTTTCGACAGAAGGAATTTAAATCCGTCTGTCGAAAACCATATACACAAGAAAAATAACCAAAAAATCCTAAGTGATCGGATAAAGGAGGAGCACGAATTGCAAAAGATTGAAGTATTATTGGCAGACGACAACCGTGAATTTACGAATTTGCTCGGCGAATACATTTCGGATCAACCCGATATGGTGGTTTCCGGAATCGCTTATAACGGGGAAGAAGTACTGAGCATGATCGAGGAAACGGGAAAAGTACCGGATGTGCTGATCCTTGATATTATTATGCCGCATTTGGACGGTCTCGGCGTACTTGAGCGTCTTCGTGATATGAATCTGTCCCCGCAGCCGAAAGTGATCATGCTGACCGCATTCGGTCAGGAGAACATCACCCAGCGGGCTGTCCAATTGGGAGCTTCCTATTATATTTTGAAGCCGTTCGATATGGAGGTGCTGGCTAGCCGGATCCGCCAGCTGGTCGGTTCCCCAAGCAATCTGTCGTCCAGCACGCCGTTTACGAACGTCAAATCCAATGTCGTACCAATGGGCAAGGGCAAAAATCTGGATGCGAATATTACCTCGATCATTCATGAAATCGGCGTGCCTGCGCATATTAAGGGATATCAATACCTGCGCGAGGCCATTACGATGGTGTACAACAATATTGAAATTCTCGGCGCGATCACGAAGACGCTGTATCCGGCCATCGCCGAGAAATTCAAGACAACGCCATCCCGCGTGGAGCGTGCGATTCGTCATGCCATCGAGGTTGCATGGACGCGCGGCAACATCGACAGCATCTCGCATCTGTTCGGCTACACGATCAACATCAGCAAATCCAAGCCGACCAACAGCGAATTCATCGCGATGGTTGCAGATAAGCTGAGAATCGAGCATAAGGTCTCTTGAAATGATGGTGTAACGCGGAAATCTGACGGGGATTAGAACCGGTGTCCGTTAGTCCTTTATCGGACATGACTTCGTATGTCTCGATAACCGATATGCGGTTTCGTTCGAACTCCTGAGCTTTCCGTATTCACCTCGAGCAATTGCCATTATCGATCGGATGTATTTAAGCTGAAATACGAAACGAACTTTGCAAACCTTCCTTACCATCCAATGAGAAGCTCATAACCGGGTCCCTTTCTATGTGCTAGGGACATCGTGTTGTGGGCTTTTCTTATGGCATCGAGAGTACAGCTTTGAAACAAAAAAGGGGTCCTTCCTTTGGTCCGCAGACCTTCAGGAAGAACCTCTTTTCATCGTTTCCCGGGCAATAATTACAGATAGTAGAGCTTAAACTCGATATCCTGGTCATGATTGCCGAATTTTTTGCCAAAGATCGTAGCCCCGCCGACATGCTCGGCATCCTCTTTAACCTCGATCCGAAAGGTCCAACGGTCACAGGTCGTATCCAGGTCCTGAACGGAGATCGCGGACAGCGGGTCACCGTCAATATAAGTGCCGTGCGATGTAATCCGTATGGTCTTCAGGAGCCCATACTGGTTAATATTGTGCGGCCACCAGTCCGGCGTAAACTTCCCTCTCGTATCCGCAAAGTCACCTGGACTCGTCCAGGTGCCGAGCTCGATGCCATTTAGCGAAAACGTAATGTCCGAAGGCCAGACGTCATTGGAAAATGGAAATTCAGAGGAGATTTCCAAACTGATCTCGAACTGCTGCAGCTTCTCGTCCTTCTTGAGGAAGTTCGGGATGTTGTATTGAACGAACCCCTCGGTGAACCATAGAATTTCCGCGTCCACGCGCTTCGGATCCATAAAATATTTCGGTTCGTCGACTCTTCCGATAAATTCCTTATCGGTTGCCAGACCGCAGGTCGGCTTAAGATCATAGTCCGTGTAGTGCCCGATCGGCACCGAGGTCTCGTAAGAGGCGAAGGAATGAAAGATTTTTTTGGGAAAATTGATTTCGATATGATCGACCTTCAAAATCGATATTTTCTGCTGACCCGATTTTCCGGGCACCTTCTCGGTCTTGATGATTCCGGCATCCTCCAGCTTCTTGATATGCTTGGTGACAATCGCGCTGCTGAGCTGAAGCTCGTGGGCAAGGTCCTTGATGTTCATTTTATTTTTGGAGAGAAGCTGGATAATCCGAATTCGAACCTCGCTCGCCAGCGCTTCATAGACGACAAGAGAGGATTTGTCTATTTCCAACTGCATCGATCCCACTTCTTTCAATTGGATTTCATTTCCTGACTTCCTTAACTAATATGAATGATACCACAACTATGGTTAACCTGTACATAAATCAACCAAAATAATCAATCAAAATAATGATGATTTGATTAACCAAAACATTAATCAAATAGAAAATAATATAATTAAATTTATAGAAATGTTATTGACACCGTTTTCAAGGTGCATGTATACTGAACAACAGTTAATCGTTTCCATAGCGTTTGAATGAAAGGGTTAACGAAATGAATTGTAACAGGAGGAGAACGTGTTGAAGAAAAAGATGGGGGTTTCATTAATACTTGTATTGTTGGCCGTATCCGTATTATCCGGTTGCGGAAGCGGGGACAAAAATACGATAACCTTCTGGACGCCTCTCACAGGGGACGACGGCGCGTACATGGATCAACTGGTGAAGGACTACAATGCCACAAATCCGGAGTATAAGGTTAAGCACGTCATCACATCAGACATGTATACGAAGATCTCTACGGTTCTCAACTCCGGCAAGGGTGTTCCCGACCTGGCCATCATCCATGCGGATCGTGTTCCCGGCTTTGTCAAGCAAGGGGTCCTTGAGCCAATGACCGGTGTTATGCAAGCGCAACCAGAGCTGAAGGAAGAGAATTATTTGCCGCAGGCTTGGAACACAGGCAATATCGACGGCACCCAGTACACGGTTCCCCTGGATATTCACAGCAATGCGATGTACTACAACAAGGATTTGCTTAAGAAGTACAATGTGGAAAGCTTCCTGGACGATGATGTCGTAACGATTGAAGAAATGCTGTCGCTCCAAGGTAAGCTGGACGAAGGGGATTATGTCGTTAACGATGCCTTGTTAGGCTGGGTGGTGCTGGCACAGATCCAGAACCTCGGCGGCGACATTCAGCAGGACGGCAAGCCGGCCGTAAATACGGAAGTGATGAAGCAGGCGTTCCAAGAGATTAAAAAGATTGCCGATGCCGGTCTGATGACACCGTTCGGCGAGGACGGCTACTTGATGTTCCAATCCGGCAATGTGCTGTTCTCGACAGACGGAACCTGGAGCTCGACCGCTCACGCAGCCGTAGAGAACCTGAATTTCGGCGTGACAAACATCTACTCCGCAAATGCGGACAAGTTCACGAACCGCGCTTCCTCGCATCTGTTCGCGATGCTGAATAACGACAAACGGACGGATGAGAAGGAAGCAGGAATCGGTCAGTTCCTGGAGTTTATTCGCCAGAACTCGATGGAGTGGGCGAAGGCAGGACAGATCGTCGCAAGTAAGCAGGTCATTGAAAATCCGGAATACAACAAATACATCCAGTCCTTCTTTACAGCGAGCGATAAACAAATTGAGTCCTTGTACATTTATACTTACGAATACTACCCTTACGTAGCTGAAGCCGTTGATACGTACGCCGCAGATATCGTGCGCGGAAACGTTGATATCGATGAAACTCTCCAAACGATGCAAAAGTTCGTCGAGGATAAAATCGCTGAGGGCAGTAAGGCAGCGGAATAGGCCGTGCGCATGAACCGATAGCAAAAAAGCAATGTGCCATCCGATCATGGCGCATTGCTTTTCCCAAAGGAGAAATGAAAGGGTATGAAAAAGAAGTCGCTGACACCTTATTTCTTTGTAGGTCCACATTTGATTCTGTTTGCCGTATTTATTTTTTTGCCGACCATCTACGGTATTTATGCATCATTCACACAGTGGAACCTCATCAATGATCCGGTCTGGGTCGGACTGGCCAACTACAAAACGATTTTGTTTGATACGGAGTCTACGTTTTACACGCAGTTTTTTAACGGGATCAAGAACACGTTGATTTTCGTTGTCTTAAGCGTTCCGATTCTAATTGTCATTCCGCTCTTGATCGCGGTGGCGCTGGAGCATAAAAAGGTGAAAATGAAAGGGCTTATGCAGTCCATTCTGTATATCCCCGGCTTGATCTCGATTTCAGCCGCAGCGCTGATCTGGTCTTTGATCTTTAACAAGCAGCTCGGCATTACGAACAATCTATTCGGTTCCGAAACGGTATGGGCGGCCAATCAGCCTTACGCCTGGCTTATTATCATCGTAATCACGGTATGGGGTGGAGTTGGGGGCAATATGATCATCTACCGTGCTTCGATCAGCGGCGTGTCCAAAGATCTGTACGAGTCGGCCGAAATGGACGGAGCCGGGCCGATCCGGAGATTCTCAAGCATTACCCTGCCGTCGATCCGTTTCCCGCTGATTTATACCTTCGTGATGACAACGGCCGGGGCGTTCAACGTATTCGGGCAGCCGTTAATGATGACCGACGGCGGGCCAAGACAAAGCACCACCGTGTTGATGATGTACATCCGTCAGCTTGCCTTCGGCCATGGGGAATCCATTGCCGGTATGGCATCCGCCATGGCGGTCCTGCTCGGACTGGTCATTCTCGTCATCTCGGCATTCCAGTATTACGTGATGAATCGGAATGCTTCATAGCCGCTTTGCAAACTGCGGCCGGCTAATCTAACGCCAAACGTTAAAAGGTAGGTGTACTGTACATGTCGAACCCGGTGTTGAAGGATGCGGAGACGGCTCCAAGGGCGGCTAACCGCAAAGGCGTCCGGTCATCCTCATCCAGCTTGAATATATCGAAATATTTAGCCTATTTGTTTCTTATCGTTCTATGCGTCATATGGGTCATTCCCGTAATTTTCGGCATAACGACATCCTTTCGTTCCCAAACGGAGGTCGTAACCACCGGCTTTCGGCTGCTGCCGGAGAACTGGATCTTCGATAACTATGTTGCGATCCTGGAAAATACGTCAACCGCGCCGATCCTCCGCTGGCTGATGAATTCGGTCTTTATTGCGACGCTGCACACACTGCTGGTCATTGTCGTGATTTCAATTACGGGCTACGGATACTCCCGTATGAACTTTAAGGGAAGAGACACGCTGTTCTTCACGCTGCTTGGCATTTCCTTCTTTCCAGGCGTCGTTAACCTCATCCCGTCCTATAAAATCATTGACGCCTTAGGCTGGGTGAATACGTCCTGGGCGATGATTATTCCCGGTCTTGCGGGAATGGGGAATATCTTTCTCGTCCGCCAGTTTATGAAAGGCATTCCGAAGGATCTCGACGAATCCGCCAGGGTTGACGGTGCCGGTGATTTCCGGATCTATTATTCCGTTATATTGCCGCTCATCAAACCGGTGCTGATCGTGTGCGGGCTGTTTTCCTTTACCGGATCCTGGAATGATTTCCTCTGGCCGGTCATCGTATATACCGATGTCGAGAAAATGCCGGTTACTGCGGGGCTGCTGCTGCTTCAGGATATTTACGGAAATTATCGCATGATCGGGCAATTGATGGGGTCGGCCATTCTGGCCATCATTCCGACTTTGCTGTTATTTCTTTTTGCCCAGAAGTATTTTGTGCAGTCGATTAATCTGAATGCCGGGATTAAAGGCTAAGGAAACAGACCTTTTGGGTCCCAGCCAATAAATATAAAAAATCATTATACTTGGATAGGAGTTATCATCATGTCAGAATTGAAATTGAACAATCCCCTCATCGAGCAGAGGGCGGACCCTTGGATTTATAAGCATACCGACGGTTATTATTATTTCACGGCTTCGGTTCCCGAGTACGACCGGATTGAGCTGCGGCGTTCCCGTACCATCTCTGGATTGGCGGAGACGGAGGGAACAACGATCTGGGTGAAGCACGAAACCGGATGGATGAGCGCCAACATCTGGGCACCGGAAATTCATTACATCGACGGCAAATGGTATGTGTATTATGCCGCTGCGCATACATCCGAAACTAGAGACGGATTATTCGATCATCGCATGTTTGTGCTCGAGAATGAAGCTGCGAATCCCCTTGAAGGCGAGTGGGTCGAGAAAGGGCAGGTTGTGACGAAATGGGAGTCTTTTGCCTTGGACGCCACAACGTTCGAGCATCGCGGTACACGGTACTATGTGTGGGCTCAGAAGGATCCCGGCATTCCCGGGAACTCCAATCTGTATATCTCGGAAATGGAGAATCCATGGACACTCAAGGGAGAGCAGGTCCTTATCTCCAGGCCGGAATATGATTGGGAGAAGCAGGGATATCTGGTCAATGAGGGCGCGGCGATCTTGAAGCGGAACGGCCGGATATTCATGACGTATTCAGCAAGTGCAACTGACCATAATTATTGTATGGGGTTGTTAACAGCGGATGAGAGCAGTGATTTGCTGAATCCGACTTCATGGGTGAAGTCGCCGGAGCCGGTATTTGCTACCTCGGAGGCCAACGGACTGTATGGACCCGGGCATAACAGCTTCACCGTATCGGAAGACGGCAAGCAGGATATTCTCGTCTATCATGCGCGAAGCTACAAAGAGATCGAAGGCGATCCGCTGTACGACCCGAACCGCCATACCCGGGTACAGCTGATCCGGTGGAACGAGGACGGTACGCCGAACTTCGGCGTGCCGCGGCCGGATACGAAGCTTGTCAACGCCGACTGATTCGATTGCATGAACAATAAGAGCTGCCAGACATCCGTTGCTACGTACAATGGAATGCTGGCAGCTTTTTGGTTTTAATGGGCATTAACGAGAGGATAAGGGCAGGATTATCCTGGACGATGGACGTTGGACGAAACTTGTCGAAACATAGCTAAAAAAGGGATAGCAGCCCTAAACCGGCAGCTCGGACGGATAGCTTAGAAGGAATATCGCCCCGTAATGGAGAACAAAGGTACAGTGCGAATTTTCGGTTCATTAAATCGTGTGGGAGGAATATGCAATGGCTAATATATTGGTCTTGGGCGGAACCCGTTTTTTTGGCAAACGACTGGTCCAGCGCCTGATCGATAACGGGGACGAGGTCACCATTCTTACGCGGGGCAACCATCAGGACCCGTTCGGCCGGCATGTGCGGCGGATTGCGGCGGATCGGAAAGATCCCGGCGCGCTGAAGCGGGCTGCCGGTGAAGCGGATTGGGATATCGTGTATGATAATATATGTTATACGCCGGAGGAAGCCGGGCAAGCAGCCGATATATTTGCAGATCGAACGGGCCATTACGTGCTCACGTCGACGCTGTCGGTTTATGATTTTGCTGATCATTCGCTCCGCGAGGAGGATTTCGATCCATACCGGTATCCGATTATTATGAACGACCAGCAGGACTACAGCTATAAGGAAGGAAAGCGGCAAGCTGAAGCGGTGCTGTTCGGGAGGCATAATCTGAACGTTACGGCGGTGCGGCTCCCGATCGTGCTTGGCCCTGACGACTATACCAAGCGGCTGCTGTTCCATGTCGAGCATGCGGCTGCCGGCGAGCCGATCGGATTGCCGGCGCCTGATGCGGAAATATCGTTCATTCATGCGGAGGAGGCTGCCGAGTTCCTCCAATGGGCAGGGACAACCCGGTTCGAAGGGCCGATTAATGCCTGCTCTGACGGAACGATAACGATTCGTGAGATTATGGGAATGATCGAGAAAGAGATCGGCAGATCGGCGCCGCTTATCCCGTCTGCGTCCCCTGAGCATATGTCTCCGTTCGGAATTCCGGACAATTGGACGATGGACAACACGAAGGCGTCTGAAGCCGGCTTCCGGTTTTGGAATTTAAGGGATTGGATGCCCCGGTTAATATCCGAGCTATCAACCGATGTGAGGTTAAAGTAGCTTATAAGCGCAGGTGAGGCTATCCAGAAAGGAAGAAACAGCATGAATGACAAAATCGAAGCTTTCAAGGCGCGAATCCAGCAGTTGACGGCTGACGGAAAATGCTCCCCCGAGGCTGCTGAGCTGATCGACGAAATGTACGCGGAGCTTGAGACGGCCTACAAGCAGAACCTGAACCTGAGGAAGACGGCGCTTAAGGCCGTATCGAAGCAGGAGAGAATGTCCAGCAAATTGAAGGATGCGCTAATGGAGTAGTTAGGTTCTGATTCTGTAATATGAACGTCAGTCCAAAAGGAATGAAGACTTCGATTCTCAAATGTTCATAATCGAAGTTGAACTAGCTAAAGGGGATGCCCGAAAGATCTGATAGATCTCAAGGACATCCCCTTTTCTCAGTGGACCATGCCTTCCGTCAGCTTCCGGATGAGGTTCCCGGCTTCGGTGCGGAACGCTTCTTCTTAAACCGGGGGCCGACATAATTCCGCTTACGGTCACGAAACAGAATCCAGCCGCCAAGAAAGCCGATGCCGATTACAAAAAGCGCAAGACCGCCAAGGAATGGAAGCCAGCCGAAGGAGGGATTGGTCACGCGATCATCTCCATGGACGGCGATATATAGGAACACCGCATCTTTCATCATTAAGAAGCCTTTCATCGCCATAAAGCCGGGAACGACCAATATAAGAATGGCGATAAACCGGGAAATAATCATTTTCATAAGGAGATTCCTTCCTGAGACTGATGTAAAGTTCTATCGTTTATCATACCTTTTTCCATAGGAGATGTCTATTTGGTTTAGGTGTCTTTCGATTTTGTGTTCAGCTAAAAAGAGAGTACAATGAGAGAGAAACTGGACTTATGTTGGAGGTGCCGATTGTGGCAATTACATGTGATGTAGCGATACTTGGCGGGGGGACCGGAGGATATGTTGCAGCCATCCGGGCGGCCCAGCTTGGAAAAAATGTGGTCATCATTGAACAGGACAAGCTCGGAGGAACCTGCCTGCATCGCGGATGTATTCCGAGTAAAGCCTTGCTTCGGAGCGCCGAGCTATTTGCAGAGATGAAGGATAGCGAGCGTTACGGCATCGAGTCAGACGGCGTCCGTTTATCGTTTGGCAAAGTGCAGCAGAGGAAAGAAGGCATCGTTCATAAACTGTATCAAGGCGTTCAATATTTGATGCGGAAAAATAAAATTACCGTGGTCCAAGGAAAAGGGAGAGTCATCGGGCCTTCCATCTTCTCGCCGCGGAGCGGGGCGGTAGCTGTGGAGCTTCCGGACGGCGAGATGGAGACGGTCGTTCCAACCCATCTGATTATTGCCACCGGTTCCAGACCACGTCATCTGCCCGGGCTTGAGCCGGACGGCGTACATATCCTGACCAGCGACCATGCACTCCAGATGGAGGAGCTCCCTGAATCCATCATCATTGTCGGAGGCGGCGTTATCGGCGTGGAATGGGCCTCGATGCTGAATGATTTCGGCGTGAACGTCACCGTGGTCGAGGCGGCGACGCATCTTGTGCCAGCGGAGGATGAAGAGATCGGACGGGAGCTTAAGAAGCAGCTTGCCGGAAGGGGCGTCAACATCCTGACAGGCGCCAAGCTGCTGATCGAAACCTGCGAGGTTCAAGAAGGACGCGTTACGATTATGCTCGAGCATGACGGCGAGAGCAGGACGCTGACAGCCGACAAGCTTTTGATGTCCGTAGGAAGGGTTGGCAATACCGACCAGATCGGCCTGGAGAATACCGATGTCCGCGTGGAGAACGGAGTCATTGCCGTGAATGCGAACATGCAGACGACCGAACCGCATATTTATGCGATCGGCGACTGCATTGGCGGTCTTCAGCTTGCACATGCCGCCAGCCATGAGGGGATCACGGCCGTGAATCATCTGGCAGGCGAGGCCCATATGACTTATCGCAAAGAGTGGATTCCGCGCTGCATTTATTCCCGTCCTGAGGCGGCCAGCGTTGGCCTTACGGAGAAGGAAGCCCGGGATCGCGGGCATGCGGTCAAGGTCGGCAAGTTTCCATTCTCCGCGATCGGCAAAGCGCTGGTCAACGGGACGCAGGAAGGCTTTGTAAAAGTGATCGCCGATCAGGAGACGCAGGATATTTTGGGCGTGCATATGATCGGTCCGCACGTTACGGAGCTGATCGGGGAAGCGGCACTTGCGCAGGTGCTGGATGCCACGCCTTGGGAAGTAGGAGCAGCGGTTCATGCGCACCCGTCTTTGTCGGAAATCATAGGCGAAGCGATGCTGGCCGTGGACGGAAAATCGATCGGTTTATAGGCCTAAAGGCATTCTTTGTGGAATCCCTCATTTCTTTTTGGTTAAAAAGGGATTATAATAACATTAAGCCAAGTCTTAGTACCAGGTTTTAATACTTGCTCTGATATGCTACTGTTGACGGTGCGACTGCACCGATCCTGGAGGGCGAGGCTCATGATAAAGGAGGGATCTCCATGAAAGAACAAGAAACGATGACTTCGAAGACCAATCGGCATGAACAGCTTGGGCTTACAGACGGACAGGTTCTGGACATGTACAAATATATGGTGCTGGCGCGCAAGTTCGATGAGCGCAACCTGCTGCTGCAGCGTGCCGGCAAAATTAATTTTCACGTATCCGGGATCGGACAGGAGGCTTGTCAGGTCGCTGCGGCTTTTGCCCTCGACCGGGAGAAGGATTATTTCCTGCCATACTACCGCGATTACGGATTTGTGATGGCTGTAGGCATGACACCGCGAGAGCTCATGCTGTCGGCATTTGCCAAGGCGGAGGATCCGAACAGCGGCGGCCGGCAAATGCCCGGGCATTTCGGGAGCAAGCGGCTGCGTATCGTGACAGGGTCCAGCCCGGTCACAACGCAGGTTCCGCATGCGGTAGGCATCGCGCTGGCTGCTAAGATGCAGAAGAAGGATTTTGTTACGTTTGTTACGTTTGGCGAAGGTTCGAGCAACCAGGGAGATTTCCATGAGGGCTGCAACTTTGCCGGCGTCCATAAGCTACCTGTTATTTTGATGTGCGAGAATAATCAGTACGCGATTTCGGTTCCGATTCACAAGCAGCTCAGCGGCAAAGTGAGCGACCGTGCGCTGGGATATGGTTTCCCGGGCATTCGGGTAGACGGCAATGATGCGCTAGCTGTATATGCAGCAGTTAAGGAAGCGCGTGAGCGGGCGATCCGCGGCGAAGGGCCGACACTGATCGAGTCGATGATGTATCGTCTGTCTCCGCATTCCACCTCCGATAACGATTTGGCTTATCGGACGAAAGAGGAAGTCGAAGAGAACTGGAAGAAAGACGGCGTGGTCCGGTTCAAGAATTATCTGATCGATTGCGGATTATGGGATGAAGCGCGGGATCAGGATCTTATTGCACAATTGAATCTGGAAATTAAAGAAGCGACCGAATCCGCAGACAATGCGCCATTCCCTAAGCCGGAAGATACGCTTCTTCACGTATATGCCAGTGATGAAGGAGGGGCTCAAGCATGGCGGTAATGGAGTATATTGATGCCATTCGACTTGCAATGAAGGAAGAGATGCAGCGGGATGAATCGGTATTCGTGCTGGGCGAGGACGTTGGCGTTAAGGGCGGCGTCTTCACCACAACGAAAGGCCTGATGGAACAGTTCGGAGAAATGCGCGTGATGGATACCCCGCTCTCGGAATCGGCGATCGCCGGCGTAGCCATCGGAGCCGCCATGTACGGCATGAAGCCGATCGCGGAGATGCAGTACTCGGATTTCATGCTTCCCGCGACCAACCAGATCATCAGTGAAGCAGCCAAAATCCGTTACCGCTCGAATAACGACTGGAGCTGTCCCGTGGTTATCCGGGCGCCGATCGGAGGAGGAATCTTCGGCGGCCTGTACCATTCCCAGTGTCCGGAATCGATATTCGTCGGGACACCGGGCCTTAAGATCGTCGCCCCTTTCTCGGCGTATGATGCGAAGGGATTGCTGAAGGCAGCGGTACGCGATCCGGATCCGGTCCTGTTCTTCGAGAATAAAAAGTGCTATAAGCTGATCAAGGGCGAGGTTCCGGATGACGATTACGTCGTACCGATCGGGAAGGCGAATCTGCTTCGGGAAGGGGCCGACATTACGGTGATCGGCTATAGTCAGCCGCTGCACTTCGTGATGCAGGCTGCCGAGGAGTTGGAGAAGGAAGAGGGCATCACCGCCCACGTGCTCGATTTGCGCACCTTGCAGCCGCTGGATCAGCAGGCGATTATGGATGCGGCCCGTCAGACGGGGAAAGTGCTGATCGTGCATGAGGACAACAAAACCGGCGGTGTTGGCGCTGAAGTAGCGGCGATCATTGCCGAGCACTGTCTGTACGATCTGGATGCGCCGATTATGCGTTTATGCGGTCCGGATGTGCCGGCGATGCCGATCAGTCCGCCGATGGAGAAGTTTTTTATGCTGAACAAAGATAAAGTCAAAGAATCCATGCGTCAGCTGGCGCTTTACTAAGAACAGGGAGTTGTGAGCATGTCCGATAATCAGAAATTAACCGATGTTGCGATGCCTCAGCTCGCGGAATCCCTAGTTTCCGCAACGATTGCCAAGTGGTTAAAGAAGCCGGGGGATCCGATCGAGCAGTATGAACCGATCTGCGAAGTCATCACGGATAAAGTGAATGCCGAGATTCCGTCGACGATGGATGGCGTGATGGGAGAATGGTTGGCACAGGAAGGCCAAACGGTGAACGTAGGTGAAGTTATTTGCCGGATCGCTACCGCGGCTGCTCCGGAGCGTACGCCATCCGCTCAGCCTTCGGGCTATCCCGCACAGGCTTCCCCAAGCCGTACGGTTTCGGCGGAAGGAGAATCCATGCGTCACCGGTACTCTCCTGCGGTTCAAAGCCTGGCGGCAGAGCACCAAATTGATTTAAACCAGGTACAAGGCACCGGAATGGGCGGCAGAATTACACGTAAAGACGTTCTGGCCTATATCGGGCAGGGACGACCGGCTGCTGCCGCAACCGCAGCTTCCGGCATGGTCTCGAATGAAGCCGAGACGGCGGCACAACGATCAGCTTCGCCGTTCGAAGGCATGCAGCGCCAGACGCCTGCCGCACCGACGCCGCCGCCCGGAACGCCCATCCCGGATGTGCGTCATTCCGGGCTTCACTTGACCGAAACGCCGAAGATCCCGACCATCGAAGTGGAAGGCATGGAAAACGGGCGCTCGGAATATTTTATTGATGTTACGCCGATTCGTAATGCGATTGCGAGAAATATGCGCCAAAGCGTCACCGAAATCCCGCATGCCTGGACCATGATCGAGGTGGATGTGACCAACGTCGTGCTGCTGCGGAACAAACTGAAGGATGAATTCAAACGGAAGGAAGGGGTCAATCTCACCTATCTGGCATTCCTGCTGAAGGCGGTTGTCAATGCGATCAAGGATTACCCGATCATGAATTCCTTCTGGGCTGTCGATAAAATCGTTGTCAAACGGGATATCAATCTGTCGCTGGCCGTAGGTACGGAGGATTCGGTGCTTACACCGGTTATCCAACGCGCTGACCAGAAGAATATCGCCGGCCTTGCCAGAGAGATCGACGAGCTTGCGCGCAAGACCCGCGAAGGCAAGCTGACTCTCGATGACATGCAGGGCGGTACCTTTACGGTAAACAATACGGGCTCCTTCGGCTCCATCCTTTCTTACCCGATTATTAACTATCCGCAGGCAGCGATCCTGACGTTCGAATCGATCGTGAAGAAACCGGTCGTGATCAATGATATGATCGCAGTCCGTTCCATGGCGAACCTGTGTCTGTCATTGGATCACCGCATTTTGGACGGCGTCATCTGCGGCCGGTTCCTGCAGCGGGTTAAGGACAACCTGGAGAGCTTCAGCCTGGATACGAAGCTGTACTGAGTTGGAACAATTCTTGGTGGTAACATCTGTAAATCGACTAAGCAACACCTGTAAACGCCCGTGCATATGCTCACGGGCTGTTGTGATCATGGCATTCATTCGGATATTGGACCCCAGTGGAGAGAAGGGTGAGCACAATGACGAAACCGTTAAATGTCTCGTACACGCCGATGCTCGATTACGGCATGGCCTGGGAGCTGCAAAAGCTCCATGTAGCGGAAATCGACAAAGGGGAGCGTCACGAAAGCCTGATGCTCCTCCAACATCCGCCTACCTATACGATAGGCTCGCAGCGTCATCCGGAGCATTTGCTGCTCAGCAAGGAAGAGCTGGAGAAGAAGGGCATTGGCCTGTTCGAGATCGATCGTGGCGGGGATATTACATATCATGGACCCGGACAGCTGGTCGGGTATCCGCTCTTAGTGCTTGAAGGCGGCAAGGGGCTGGATTTGCACGGATTCCTCCGCAGCGTGGAGCAGGTCATTATCGATTATTTGGCCGCGCACCAAATCGAAGCAGGCCGCAAGCCGGAGTATACGGGCGTGTGGGTCGGCGACCGCAAAATATGCGCGATCGGCGTGAAATTCAACAAGCGCCGGCATGACCGGGGATTTGTCACGAGCCACGGCTTCGCTTTTAACATTAAAGCGGGCATCGCCGAATCCGGCTTCACGGGAATCATTCCGTGCGGGATTCA
Organism: Paenibacillus lactis; assembly: GCF_017873605.1. Lineage (GTDB taxonomy): Bacteria > Bacillota > Bacilli > Paenibacillales > Paenibacillaceae > Paenibacillus_AQ > Paenibacillus_AQ lactis. The sequence continues at coordinate 381,534 of NZ_JAGGKI010000004.1, read as the reverse complement.
GGAATATGGCGTGACATCGCTGGAGGATTGCACCGGCCGCACCTTCGAAGTCGAGGAAGTAGCGCGGGAGATCGTGCCCTACTTCACCAAGGTATTTTCCTATAAGGCGCATTGGCCGGATAAAGTCTGGACATAAGCTGTCGCTTAACGTAAAAGAAGGGGCTCCAGGACAATAAGCAGCGTGGATCCGATCATGGCGATCAGCATGAGATAGATAAAAACTCGAAACCATTTTTTACGTTGCATGGTGCAGCTCCTTTGAAAAAGTTTAATGATGTACATCATTATAGCAGCATTTATTCCGTTTGGAAGGCTATAAGTCCATTGTATCGTAACTGCGAAAGAGAGGGAAGTCCAGTGATCTCAAGAGAACGAATCATTCAAGAGTTTATGGAACTGGTTCAGGTGGACAGCGAAACGAAGCATGAAGAGGCGATATCCGGCGTATTAAAGGAAAAGTTCGGAAGCCTTGGCCTCGAGGTCGTTGAAGACGACGCAAAGGATAAGACCGGGCACGGAGCAGGCAACCTCATCATAACCTGGAAGGCGGAAGGCGCGGAGAAAGCGCCGAAGGTACTGTTTACCTGCCATATGGATACCGTTACACCCGGCCGGGGAATTAAGCCGACGCTCGGGGAAGACGGCTGGATTCGCAGTGACGGGACGACGATTCTCGGCGCGGACGATAAGGCCGGAATCGCCGCTTTACTCGAAGGGATCCGGGTGATCCAGGAGAACAAGATTCCGCATGGCCAGATTCAATTCGTCATCACCGTCGGCGAGGAATCCGGTTTGGTCGGCGCTCGTGCGCTCGATCCGAAATACCTGGAAGCAGAGATGGGGTTTGCGCTCGATTCAAACGGAGAGCTGGGTTCCATCGTCGTTGCCGCTCCGACCCAAGCAAAGATCAAGATGATTATTAAGGGGAAATCGGCGCATGCCGGCGTGAATCCGGAGGATGGCATCAGTGCCATCCAAGTCGCCTCCAAAGCGATATCCAAAATGAAGCTCGGGCGCATCGATAAAGAAACGACAGCGAACATCGGCAAATTCCAAGGCGGCGGAGCTACCAACATCGTGTGCGATTACGTGGAGATCGACGCCGAAGCGAGAAGCATCGTGCAGGAGAAGGTGGATAAGCAAGTTGGCGATATGCGCGAAGCGCTTGAAACCACGGTTCGGGAGTACAATGCAAATTGCGAGTTTATTAGCGAAATTGTGTATCCCGCATATAGCTTTAATGAGCATGATGCAGTCGTGCAGCTTGCGCAGCGGGCGATCCGCGGGCTTGGCATGCAGGCGGATACCTTTACGTCCGGAGGAGGCAGTGATGCCAACATCTTCAACGGACTCGGCATTCCGACCGTAAATCTGGCGATCGGGTATCGCGACATTCATACAACCAAGGAACGGATTAAGGCCGAGGACTTGGAAAAAGCCGCACAGATTGTTGTGGCCATCGTGCAAGAAACAGTAAAATCCTAATACCAATAAAGTCCGCAGCGGGCATCACCCGCTGCGGACTTTTTATAATGCTCTCATCGACTCGACTCAAGGAGCGTGGAGCGTTTTTATATTTCAGAGCTTCTTTCGAGCGAAGGAAGTCTTTACATGAGCGCTAATTGACCAGCGAGCGTTCAGTCTCAAAGGGGTCGTTCCGTTGCTGTGCCGGGGACCAGGACGTGTGCCACCCCGTGCTCTCGACCACGTGCAGGGCCGCATTAATTTTGCCCAGATATGCCTCGATTTCTGTTCTGGCTTCAGCCGAAGCATACACTCTTTCCAGCCTTCCGGAGAGCGAGATCAGGGTGGACTGCAAATAACAGGCCGCTTCGCCGAATCTTGCCGCAGTATATGAGGGCCGATGGCTGCGAAGCTGCGCGAATAATTTCGCGGACTCTTCATAGGAGCCTTGGTCGTACAGACGCTCTGCCGCTACGAAAATCAGATCGGTGCTGTACAGGCCCGGGTCCTGCAGGGGCAGTTCTTCGAGCGCATGGATTTTTGCCGCTGCAAGCGACTTATATCCTTCCTGATATAACAGGCAAATCAGTGCATAATAAGCATGGTCGCCATATTCAGCCAGCAATTCCTCGGCCGCATCGATCATGCCGAGCGATACCGCGATGTCAGCCCATTCGATTCGCTCGGTCAAGCTGAGACTGGCTTCCAGCTGCGTACGCTTCAGCTTCCGTTCACAGAGAAGCTGAATGATCCGATGCTTGCTCTTCCGGTCCGTAAGCTCATTCAGCCCTTCCCCGTGACCCGCCTGGTTGCCTTGGTTCATAAGCTGCAGCGCTTCGGGGATCCGGTCGCTCCGGATCAGGCTGCATATGTACATATGCCATTGTTCATGGGTTAAACGGTCAAGGCGCGAGAGACATTCTGCGGCAATCGAATAGGAGCCGATATAATATAGCGCCTTGCCCAGCATTGCTTCCGAATTCGTGCAGCCTCCTGCTTCCCGCGCAAGGGAAGCGTAAATATCGGAATCTGCCGATCCCTGCGCATGGAGGAGGGCAGCCCACTGGTTCAAGGCCTCCTGTGCATATGCTCCCTTCTTCGAGAGAACGGTCCGAAATGCATTCTCCGCATCTTGGAAAGAACGAAGACGCATGCTTAATAGACCATACTCAAGCCAGATCAGATCCGAATCTTTCCATTCGGTCTGGGCCCCTTGGTCTCTATTCAATGGAGAGGATAGCGCCGCTTCCCTGAAGCTCACAAGCGCTTCCTCAAGATATCCGCGTCTTTCGTACCACTTCCCGCGTTCATAGATCGTTGAAGGCGGGCTTGTAATTGGTTCGGTTTCAATAAATGGTATATGTCGCATGTCGAAGCCTCCCAATGTAATAACACAGGTTCCGGTGTGAAAGTCATGGTCGAATTTCGAAAAAAAGAGAAAAAAGTCGAAAAAAGAGTCTAAAGTCCTAGTAATGCCGGGAGCTTGCGTGTTTATTCAATCTCTTGGCGGTAATAATATCCATGATGGTTGCCTCTGGCCCCCATTGATTCTGCCATTGCTTGAGCATAATGCGGATCTGCCAGGCTCGTCCCACCATATGAATCGAATGCTCCCCTTGATAGCTCTTCATCACGCGTTCCTTCTTTCTCGGAAATTTTGATATAATACACCTTATGCAATAGCATGGGCAGTCATGCCGTTTTTAAACTTAAGGAGGCTAAATCTATGAACGTGACCGGCAGCAGCAACCGCGAAGCTTCAAATAAAATGCTGGAAGAAACGACAATATCGACGCAGCCTGTATTCGACGGGAAGATCATTTCCCTTCAGGTGGATACCGTCCGCCTTCCGTACGGGCAGACAGCAACGCGGGAAGTCGTAAGGCATCCTGGTGCCGTAGCGGTCCTTGCGTTAAAAGGGGATAAAATGCTGGTCGTCGACCAGTTCAGGCAGCCGCTGGGGCGCTGCGAGGTGGAGATTCCCGCCGGCAAGCTGGAGCGCGGCGAGGATCCGATGGAAGCTGCAAAGCGGGAGCTGCAGGAGGAGACGGGCTATGCATGCGGTTCGATTCGCAAGCTGCACTCCTTTTACACGTCCCCGGGCTTTGCCGACGAAATCATTCATCTCTATCTGGCCGAAGATCTTGTGAGTGGAGCCATGAACCCGGATGAGGATGAATTTCTCCAATTGATGGAAGTCACGCTGGAGGAAGCCTATGATCTTATAAGAGAAGAAAGAATCAGCGATGCCAAAACGATTCTGGCGGTGTATGCATGGAAAATGTATACGATGACGGGAACGATCTGACATGAGTTCGGGTAAGAAGCTTGACTTCCAGCAGGACCTGCACAGCTACTATTGCGATATGCATATTCATATCGGCCGAACGGACAGCGGACAAGCTGTCAAAATTAGCGCAAGCAACAACCTGACGTTCGAGAACATTGCGGCGGAAGCCTCCGAACGGAAAGGCATCCGGATGATCGGCATTATCGACTGCCACTCTCCTTCCGTGCAGGACGATATCACCCGCTGCCTGGACAGCGGAGTCATGGAAGAAATCGAGGGCGGGGGCATCGCCTACCGGGATACGGTCATTCTTCTCGGCAGCGAGATCGAAATACGCGAGCCGGGCCTGGGAGCGGCGCATGTGCTTGCGTATTTTCCGGATTTGGGCACCATGCGCGAGTTCACGGACTGGATGTCCCGCTATATGAAAAATGTCCAGCTGAGCTCGCAGCGAATCTATGTGTCTCCGCGGGAGCTGCAGCGGGAAATCATCGGCCGCGGCGGCCTGCTCATTCCCGCGCATGTATTTACGCCTCATAAAGGGCTGTACGGCAGCATGGCGGATCGGATGAGCGATGTGTTTGATCTTGAAGGGATTGCAGGCATCGAGCTTGGTCTCAGCGCCGATTCCTCGATGGCGGGATTGATCAGCGAGCTCGACCGCTACACCTTTCTGACCAATTCGGACGCGCATTCGCTGGGGAAGATCGGAAGGGAATACAACCGGATTGATATGGCCGGCCCATCGTTCGAGGAATTCAAAATGGCGCTTCAGATGAAGGAAGGGCGGAGGGTGTCGGCGAACTACGGCCTGAACCCGAAGCTGGGGAAATACCATCGGACCTATTGCGGCGGATGCGAGAGCATCCTCGATCAGGAGCACTTAGCTGCCGAATCCGGGCCGCCAAGATGCCCGTACTGCGGCAGCACCAAGCTCATCCAGGGCGTCCTTGACCGGATCCTTGATATTGCAGACCGGGAGGATCCGCGCATACCGCCGACCCGGCCGCCATACCATTATCAGGTTCCGCTTGAGTTCATCCCCGGCCTCGGCAAATCGGCTATGGGGAAGCTGCTGGCCGCCTTCGGGACCGAAATGGCGATTCTTCATCAAGCCACCGAAACGGAGCTTGCGGAGGTCGCCGGGGAGAAACTTGCAGCCAGCATTGTCAAGGCAAGAAACGGAACGCTGGCCCTGTCCTCGGGCGGTGGAGGCACCTATGGCAAGGTGATGAAGTAAGGACACGCCGGGGTCCGTCCCCGGAACCTTTCTTCCAGTCATAGAATTCGAGAGGGGATCATAGAGTAGAGTAGAGACAGGAAAGGAGACTCTATTCTATGCAATCATTCCGCCAGACGTTAAAGGATCAGACACCGCTCTATGTATTTGTTGCTGTCTTGTTTCTGGTCGGCGTGCTCTTCGGGGCGCTGATGGTCAATGCGCTGTCGTTGGAGCAGCAGCAGGACATGGCCAGGCACTTGAACCATTTTTTCATTAACGTGCAGGACAGCAGCGAAACCATGATGCAGTCCTCCTACTGGAGCATAGCGGGTCTTCATCTGAAATGGATCGGACTAATATGGATTTTAGGCTTGTCGGTGATCGGCCTGCCGGGCATTCTCATTTTGGATTTTTTGAAGGGAGTTCTGATCGGCTTTACCGTCGGATACTTGGTTGGGCAATACTCGTGGACCGGTCTGCTATTCGCACTGGTATCCATCGCGCCGCAAAACCTGGTCATTATCCCGATGCTGATGATGTGCAGCGTTGCAGCCATCTCGTTCTCCCTATATATCATCAGAAATCGATTTTTGATGCATCGCGGAGGCAGCATGGTACGGCCGCTGACATCCTATGCACTGATAACGCTCTGCATGGTGGTTCTGGCGCTGTGCATTTCGTCCTTTGAGACGTGGGTAACGCCGGCGATGATGCAGTGGATTACACCGATGATGGTTCAAAATGCGTTGTAAGTATTGATGTTTCTGATGTTGTGAAGCCATCCGATTTAATAAAAATCACGAAAAAATCACATTTTCGGCACAAACATAGAATCAAGAATGCTTCCGAAGTGAACTTTCACTTTTTCAGAAGCGTTCTTTTTCATTTTCTTTGTCACGTGGGTGTAAATTCTTAGTGTTGTCTTTTCATCATCATGACCAACCCGAGCCATAATAGTAGGCAAATCCACACCTGCTTCTGTGAGCATACTTATGTGGGTATGTCGTAAAATATGAGGTGTCGCATTTTTCTTGATGGTTAGTCTCTTTAAAATTCGGTTCATCCGATCTCGGAGAAACTTTTGACCTATAGGCCTTCCGTTAACTCTGGCAAAAATAAAATTCTCATCATAAAAGTCATCGCTATGCTTTTTGTACAGAGATTGTCTGGCATCTTGTTTTTCTTTAAAATCCTTCAACATAGTGATAATCTGCTCGTCCACATCGAAGGTTCTGACTGACCCATCAGTTTTAGGTGGGGTTACTTCAGCGGTGTACATGTTATTTTCAGGCGAGTATAAAGTTTTCGACACTCTAACATCGCGTGTCTTGAAATTGATATCCGCCCACTTAAGCGCGCAAAGTTCCCCAGGGCGGAGTCCACTAAAAGCAAGCAGGTAAAATATTTCCTTATCTCCATACAACCCCCGTTGGAGTACAGCGCTAAGAAACTCATGAAGTTCCTCTCTCTCTAAATATTTTTCTTCAATTTCATCTCGCTCTATATCTTCAACTGTAAGTCTACGTTTTGGAATTGTTGCACCTATACATGGATTGATCTTTGTTAAGTTGTTCAATATGGCCCATTTAAATATCATGTTTGCTACAATATGAATGCTTCGGAGATACGATTGTGAATAACCTTCATCAAAAAGTGTATTTAGAATTTTTTGATACTGGTGGTGTGTTACTCGATCGATGTTTATTTGGGAAAGATGTTTTAACAAAACAAGCAGTGTCTTTGATCGTTGGCGAATGGTGCTCTTTTTTACCGCGCTTCTTGAGTAAGTATCAAGCCATTCATAAGCTGCATCTTTAAAGGTGGTCTTTTTTGCTTTTTTCAAATCAAGGCCACTATTCAATGCATCGACGACTGCTTTCGCTCGATCATAAGCCTCTTTTTTCGTCTCACCACGGCGAGGGACCTGCTTACGCTTTCCCGTAACTGGATCCGGCGGCCCCTCTAAAGTGCATATCCATTTATATCCTTGCTTATTATTAGCGGGGATTTTTTTATAGCTAGCCATTCCTAACCCTCCTTAAAAATTCGCCCCGTAAAAATGCAGTACTTGCTCTATATCCTTTCGTTGAACAATGAACTTGAAGGCGGAATTATAATACCTGATGGCGAGATTTTTTAAGCGTAAACTTATTCGTCTGTCCCTGGTGTAATCCAGATCATGAAATTTAACCGGTTTACAGTCGGCAAAGCATTGGAGTTGCTGCTCCTCAATCCGGTCAAAAGGGCCATTTGGTGAAAATAAAAGCTCATCCTGGGTCGACAAAGTTTGTTCATCGACCTGGATTATAATTTGAGCAGGCGCAATGTTATCGTCTGACGGGTCGTAGTATGCATAAATAGCCGTTTCGGATTTTCCGGGCGAGGAAGCCGGCTGGTAGCGGGCAATGTTGAATTTTATGTATGAGTTCAAGAGACTGCCTTCGTACTCTCTCCTTCGAATCTGATCCAGCCTTTTTTCGGCCAATTTAAGCGGCACTCTAAACGTTGAGGCTAAGGTTTGAATTATCTCCATTCGGCTTCCGGGTAGTTGTATCTGTTTAATCATTGAAAACGGCATGGCGGCGTATAGAACGAAATTCTCTGCATCTGCTTCCTGCGCTTGAGTAAAAAGTTTAGGCAATATCGTTTGATTTCCTGAATGTCGAAGAAGGTGGCCGAGCTCATGAAGAAAATCTAGCCATTGTTCGGCAGAAGCAAGACGACTATCGATATTTACTGTATACATACCAGGAGTAAGTTCGAGACCTCTACTTGTGATTGGTTTGTAATATATCCAAACATTTAAACATCGCGCTACTTCCCCAATATTCAATTGCTTTGGAGAGAGAATTCCGTGTGTCAAGTATAAGTCTTCGACAAATTGTTCTAGAGGGGTTAGTTTGTAAAATCTAAACATGTTGCAACCTCCGATTACAGGAATGTATGTTCGAAATAACCGTAAATATAAAAGCCGTTTCCGGCTAAAAAGTAATGATTTAGGATGATTGTTCTTCTCTTTTGTTGGTCGCAGGTTTGTCTTCAAGAATGGCGAGACGATTGGTATTAAGGGAATCAAAGGTGCTTGCCGTTCCTTTAATGATCACAGGCTCGAGTTTTGAAAGGCGCCCAGATCCAGAAAAAACTCCAATTCTGATCATAGGGAAACTCCTCCTATATAAGAATGTATGTTCGTTAATTATTTAAAAAGAAAAGCCATTGCTGGCTTAAAATATTTAGATAGCAGCTTTTTATCCAATTTGCTGCGTTGTTTATTTCATTTGGAATTTATTCTTTATAGAAACTAGGAAACTGGTTATTATTCTTTAAAAACGATTCAATCGATGACGAGAGACTTTCCGCGCTTCTTTGTTTTTTACTGTCTATAATAATTCCATTTGTAGCAGCAGATAACAAAGAAGCTTCATACTTGATGGTAGTGTAACCATAGTTAGATGGAAGTTCGCTTAGATATCCATAAATAGGCGTTCCTTCTGGCGAACTAATACGAGGAATATAATCAAGAACTTGTTCGATGTTTTCAATAGTCTCTTTCAGTTCTTCAATAGTTGTCGAAGTATTCAGCGTTATTCTATAGCCATCAAGCATTTCAAAACGCCTTCTAACATCAAGTACAGCCTCGTGTTCGGCTTTGATAAGCGAGAGTTTTTCACTAATCTCGGGATCTTCTTTCAATCTAAGTGACTCTTCATAGGAAATTATCGCTTCTTTCAGGTATCCCTTGTAGTAATCGTCATTTGCCTTCGAGTTCAAATCAGCCGTTTGTTTTTCTATCGAAGGACCACAACCAACAAGTATTAGCACTGTAAAAATGATTACTGAAATAACTTTCTTCATTTATTCCACTTGGTTCATTCCCCATCGGCTGAGGTACTTGCTCTATTCACCCTGTCGATCACCGGGTTTCCGGTCCTTTTCTGCTTCTTTAATGAACCTCCAGAACTGCAACAACTCTTTTTTTCTTTCCTCGGGAGCACTCAAATAGTCCCTGAAAAAAATACCGTGATTTGGGTTATTGATGAACGCTTCAAATTCGGCGAGTTCCTTAGGATCAATATCATCTCCATAATCTGTTGGACGGGGGTTGTCCGTCCGGCCTAAAAGGTAATCAACAGATACTTCAAAATAATCTGCCAACAAATTCAATGATTCAGTATCTGGCTCTCTTTCGCCCTTCTCGTAATATCCGTATGCTTGTCGAGTTATACCTAATAAGCTCGCTAATTCAGCCTGCGTTTTCTTTTTTTGTTGCCGTAAGTAATACAATCGCTGTGCGAGCAATACGGTTGCCTCCTTTTGAAATATATACATAATTATAACGCAACAAATTGTTTCTAAAAATATGTGTAACAAAAAGTTGCATTTTAGTATTGACAGTAACTATTAGTTGCGTATAATTAAGATCAAAGGCAACAAAAAATTGCATATGGGGGTGATTAGATGATCAGGACATGGTTGGCTACCATTCGCGAAACTAAAAATAAGAGCCAAGAAGAAGTAGCAGAGGAAGCTGGTATCACGCGTCAATATTACGGGATGATTGAAAGTGGTCAAAGAAATCCAAGCGTCCGTGCTGCTCAATCGATAGGAAAGGCTCTAGATTTCAATTGGACTCTTTTTTTTGAACAGGAAAGCAACGAAATGTTACCAATAAACAATAATGCCGAAAATCACATCCGGAAGGAGGTTGGGTGATGGAACACCAACTTTCCGAAGCAACAGCAGTCAAGGAAACATTTGATTATGCGAAAGTAAATGAATTGTTGTCCGAAGGATGGACATTGCACAGCATGTGGCCTGATCAGAGTAAGACGCGCTATGTACTTGTGAAATTTTAAATAGGGAGGAGAGAACATGGCAGTTGTTGTTATTGAAGTTGAGGATCTTCAAAAAATGATCCGAGAAGCTGTCGCCGATGCAGTGAAAGGACATTTAACCCGCGAGCTGCCGCCGGTTTTAACCAGAACGCAGTTTATGGAACTGTTGGGAATTGGCGAATCCAAGACAGCAGAGCTATTCAACAGACCGGATTTTCCGGTAAACAGGGAATTCGGGCACCCTCGAATCCCTACAGGTCTTCTATTGAAGTGGATAGACGAGCACACCTCTTGGGTTAATCAAAATGCTGGCGAGCAGTGGAAGAAAAAACGCAATGGTGGTGTTGCCTAGTGCGCTTTCGCTGGATACGCCAAACTTCCAGAACCGCCTGTGTATCAGCAACCGTAACTAGAAGCTTACTCAAGAACATAGATGTTGAGATCGCATTGGATATGTCGCTTCCGCATTATGCAGTAAACCCGGAGAGCCTCTCAAAGCTTGAAAGAAAAAGAGTTTTGAAAGAGGCGTCGGATAGTCTGAAGAGGATAGAAGAAAGCCGCCGGAGCGGTACCAGCTGCCAGCGGCGAAGGGGATGACGAGAGGGGAAGGTTTTGCTCACAACTTCATAATACATCAAATCCTTGTCCGTCATCTCCCATTAAATCGGACAAAGGAGAATGATTAAACGATGGCAATCGGACAGTTTGGATCAGCACTCGAAGAAGTGCTGAAACGAAAAGGGGAGACACGGGGGGCGGCCGGCGCGGCAGCTCACGTAGATGCTTCCCTGATCGGCAAAGTCATAAAGGGGACCAGGAAGCCTTCTAATGAAGTAATGGCATCAACAGTCAAACATTACGATGACGGCCAACTCTACATTGCGGCAGCTGGGGAGGTTACTGGCGGTGCCTTTGCCCCCTGGCTCAACAATGTGGATCTACATAGAGCAAGCGTTCTGATCAAGAGCATCGAGGAAATCAAGGAAGTGCTCGCTGCATCCGGACAAGCCCCAATCAGCAAGACCAATGAGCAGATCGACGAGTCGGAACGTCAGCAGATTAAGCGGCTGCTTATGGAGACGGTCGAGGCGATCACCGCGCTGACCCATCTGGCAGCGGTGCTTTGCAAGGAGTATTCATTCTCGTGGTTGGCCACCTGGAAAGAGCACCGCTCTACCTTGAAAGCCAAAAAATATATGAAATGAGGGTTTAACTTGTTGAGAGAAACTTTGGTAAAGCAAGCTCTGCAAGCTGGAAGAAACGCGGAACATAACCTGCAGATCATCGTTCGCAATCCGGATAAGATGATCGATTCCAACAAACTTGTAAATGGAATCGACTATCTGAACAACATGATTAGATTCGCTGAAAAAGAAATGAAAATGAAAAAAGACCGCCGGGCAGGGCAGTCTCGGTTGAGAGCACGTCTTAAGAGTCTCTTGTCGTCTATTTTAATAGTTGAACGTCAGAAGCGCAAGGGGGTTGAGCTATGACGGCCCCCGTATCACCTGCAGCAGCGTATATATCCTCGACACTGGCACTTCGGGCCAGCACTGATTCCATCGCAAAATTCATCCAGGAGGATCCGGACAATCTTCAACGATTGAACGAGCTCCAGAAACAGCGAGAAGAAGCCTATCTGAATTGGAGCAATGCAGCGTCCCTGTTGAAAACATTACCTGTACCCGAGATGGCTGAAGCGTTGGGACAAATCGAATCTACACTTTGGTACAGATGACAGAGCTTCGGCCCTGTCTCCCGGCGTCGGACAGTATCATAACCTTACTCCTGTCTGGCGTCGAGAGATGCGGCTGAACGCATCAAATATATAGGAAAGGAGAGATGGAATGGCTAAATTACCTAAATTGCCGAAGAGCCACGCCGAACGGGCTCTGAAGAAACTTGTTGGATCGGCAACGGGAATGGTGGAACTGGAGAACGGCCGAGGTTACTTCGTTTCACGCGGGATTTTTTTCGTAGAGGTATGTTTAGAGGACATGTGGCCATCTGGTGTTTTTATCCGAGGCGACATCTACTTCAAAGGAACGATCATCAAAACCGTTTATCTCAATCAAGAAAGTTTCGAGCCTGATTTGGTAATAACCGAACAAGCCGAAAGGATCAAGGCCAAGGAAAGGAGGGCAAATCATTAATGCAGATTATCCAAAAGCTAACCGTGGTCAGTAATCCGACTCGGATCTTTGAAGTCGGAACTGAGGTAAACGGCCGGGAGGTCATCGAGATTAAGCAGGTCGGTTATGAGCACGACAACGGGATTTTCTCCGAATTTCATGTGCTCGACGAAAATGATGCCCTGATTGCCAGCATCGAAAACTGCCCGGTGATCGTGGAATGGCAGACGATTGCTGAACACGACCAAACAGAAAATGACCCGCAGCAACGGGTCATATCTGGTGCCAAAATTTAATTTTGATGCCCCCACTATACCAGATGGGGGCAAATCACACAAGAGGGAGTGATCTAACATGGGAGCAGCGATGTCGCTTGATATTACTGGCGAACGCATAGAAACCGTGGTGCAGCCCCAGAGAATGTATACGCCGACGATCCTGTCGGTTCGTGCTAAAAGTGGCACAGTAGAGATTCATTGTAACGATGAGCAGTTGGCTGAGATCGAATATGCGATCCGCCAGCATTTCGAAAATATGAAATATCCGGAGAAGCCCGAGCCAACGGTCCAAGACGTCGGTCTCGAGTATTCCGTTAAGGAGGAAATCGCTTGATGAAGATTGTCCTGGAGCGCCTGACGTTCCGTAATTTTAAGGGATTCCGTGAATTCGTTCTCGACGCCAACGGCGGGAATGTGGATGCCTTTGGTGATAATGCAACTGGCAAAACGACATTGTTTGATGGCTTCACTTGGCTTTTGTTCGGAAAGGATAGTGCCAATCGGTCCGAACAGAAGTTTGAAATAAAAGAGCTGGACAAGGCCGGCAAAGTTGTACGGCATGGCCTTGATCATGAAGTTGAGGGAGTCCTTCTGGTTAACCAGCGACGCCGAACATTCCGGAGAGTGTTCAGTGAAAAATGGACACAGAAACGGGGATCAGCCACATCTGTATTCGACGGCCATACAACCAATTATTTCGTCGACGGGGTTCCTGTTAAGGAAAAAGAGTACAGGGCCGAAGTTGATGCATTGATCAGCGAGGATGTTTTCAAGCTTCTCACCAGCCCTTCTTATTTTAACGAGGTGCTGAAGCCGGAGGCCCGCCGAAAAGTACTGCTAGAGGTATGCGGAGATATGACCGATGCGGAGATTATCGCCAGCAACAAGGAGCTAACTCCACTGGCAGCGATCTTGGAGGAGCGATCCGTTGAAAAGCACAAGCAGTTGATTAAATCATCGCTTGCGGAGATCAATAAGGAAATAAAAGAGATCCCGACAAGGATCGACGAGAAATACCGTGACATGCCGGATGTCTCCGATTTGGACGCTGAACTGCTACAGGAAGACATCGACACCTTGCGCGGCAGGATAGACGCTAAGACCGCGGAGCTGCAGCGTATCCAGTCCGGGGGCGAGCTGTCGGCCAAGGAGATTCTTCTACGCGAGATCAACGCTGAACTGACGGACATCAAACACAGAGTCCAAGCAGATGGCTTGCAAGCCGTGAACGAGCAAAGAGAACGATTGATGCAACTGCGCGGCGAAGCATCCGAGTTGCAAGCGCGAATTTCTGCCGGGCAGCGTGAGATTGAACAGTACAAGCGGCAAATCGCAAGAGCTGAGAGCCAAGCGGAACGGCTGCGGGAGGAATGGCATGCTGCTAACGGGTTGGAGTTCCCCGCCCATGAACATCAGCATGACGATAATTGCCCGACATGCGGACAAGCTCTCCCTGCTGATCAAGTACATGCTGCGAAGGACAAGGCACTGGCTGACTTCAACGTTTCCAAATCCCAGCGGCTTGAACGTATCTCTGCCGAAGGTAAGGCCACTGCAGAAGAAGTCAGAAAGCTCAAACATTGCATGTTTGATCTAGAAGAGAGTTTGTCCGTTCTAGAGACCAAACTGACGGTGAAGCAAGAAGAAGTATCCGCAGCTGAAGCAAAGCTAGGCGACCTGCAGGCAGCCATTTCCGATCCGGCCGACGATCGAGAGTATCAAGCCAAACAAAAGGAAGCCGAGATTGTACGCTCTGAAATTGAGCAGCTTCGGTCCTCAGCATCCGATGCTGCAAGCAAGGTTCAAGCCGAAATCAGATTGCTAAGGGATCAAGTCAGCGAGCTCGAATCGGATAAGTTGAAAATTGCTGCAGCAGCTGCGATTGAAAAACGAATCGCCGAATTGACCGAACAGGAGCGCAAACTGGCTGCCGAATACGAGCGGCTGCAGCATGAGCTCTACTTGACGGAGGAGTTTACGCGGACCAAGGTTTCCGCACTCGAGTCCAAAATTAACAGCAAATTCAAATACGCCCGGTTCCGGCTGTTTGAAGAACAACTCAATGGAGGCCTGAACGATGTCTGCAAGACGCTTTATAACGGCGTTCCGTATGACGGTGGCCTTAACAATGCCGCTCAGATCAATGTCGGTCTGGACATTATCAATACCCTCAGCGAACACTATGGTTTTATCGCACCAATCTTCATTGACAACGCTGAATCGGTTACGCAGTTGATCGACACCGAGGCGCAGCTGATCCGTTTGGTCGTATCCGAGAAGGATAAGAAGCTACGCGTCGTAACCCAAAACATGCAGGAGGCGATCTAATTGACTACCCAAAACCAAGCGGCTGTCACCAAGAAAGAGCCAACTCAGTCCGAGAGGTTCATGACCAAGGTTATAGCCGAGTTCGGTTCTAACGTTGGTGAAGTGGCCCTGACGAACTTTCAAAAACGACTCGCTCAGAACTACTTTGTCGCCTTGGACGCGGTTCTAAAGTCTACTGAAGAGAAACGGCTGAAGAAATCGGAACGATATCGGGATCCGCTTCCGGTCACCTGGAACAATGTCAATATGGAAAAGCTTGCGCGGGATGTTGTTGCCTACGCCAGAATCGGGTTTGATCCCTCACAGCCTAATCATATCAGTCTGATTCCATTCAAGAATAACAATACAGGCAAGTACGACATTGGATTCATTGAGGGGTATCGGGGGTTGGAGCTCAAAGCTGTAAAGTATGGGCTGGACGTTCCGGATCACGTCACGGTTGAACTCGTTTATTCTAATGATTATTTCAGACCAATTAAGAAGGATGCCAATCATCCACATGAAGGGTACGAATTTGAAATTAAGAATGCTTTTGATCGCGGGAAGATCGTCGGGGGCTTTTACTTCCATTCGTATACCAAGAACCCGGAAAAGAACAAATTGGTCATGATGACCATCGCTGAAATCGAGAAGAGGAAGCCGGACCATGCCAGCCCAGAATTCTGGGGTGGCGAGAAAGACAAATGGGAAAATGGCCAGAAGGTCGGCAAGGAAAAGGTCGAAGGCTGGTACGAGAAAATGTGCTGGAAGACGGTATATCGGGCCGCCCATAGTGATATCACCATTGATAGTCAAAAGATTGATGATGATTATCTCCGACTGAAGCAAATGGAGAGTGATTTCGCCGAATCCGAGGTCAATGAGGAGATTAGAGCAAATGCCAATAAGAACGTCATCGACATTACGCCTCCTGCGACAACTGAAGCTGAACCGGAGCCGGAACAGCCAAAGGAAACAACTCGCTCATCTAAGAGCAATGTAGAACCGGCTGGACAAGGAGAAATGGATTTCGAAATCCATCCGGATGATATTCCTCCGTTCGGCACTGAGGGGCCTGATTTCTGATGATCGACATTCAATGCCTCGGCTCCAGCAGCGCGGGTAATGCCTACCGGATCTCGGACGGGCATACCGCTCTCCTGCTGGAGGCCGGCTTTCCTTTCAAATCCCTGCAGCGAGCTTTGAAGTTTCGCATGACTGAGATAGCCGGCTGCCTTATCACCCATGAACACATGGACCATAGTAAGGCCGCTCGAGACGTTATGAAGGCGGGGATCAACGTTTATACCAGCCAAGGGACAGCGGATGCCAGAGGACTCTCCGGGCATCGTCTGAAGGTCATCAAGGCATTGGAGCCGTTTCATGTTGGCACCTGGTCGATTCTCCCCTTTGACATACAGCACGACGTCGAGGAGCCACTAGGGTTCCTGCTGGCCAATACAGCCGGAGACAAGCTAGTCTTCCTGACGGACACCTATTATTGCCGACATCGCTTCCGGGATCTAACCCACATCATGGTGGAATGCAATTATTCGATGGACATCGTAAGGGAACGGGTGGCGTCCGGCCACCTGCATCCAGGACAAATGAAACGACTGCTGAAGTCGCACTTTGGTCTGGAACATGTAAAAGATTTCTTGAAAGCCAATGATACCCGCAAAGTCCAAGAGATTTGGCTATTGCACTTATCGGATGGTAATAGCGATGAGGAACGTTTCAAACGAGAAATTCAGGAAGTGACTGGAAAGATGGTCCGGGTGGCCGGGCGATGATCGACGGCAAACCTTTAATGCGCAGCATGATGGGCGAGCGGATCTGGAGCTTAATGCAATCTGATCCGGAAGAGTTTAAGCGGGAGACACGCGCGTATTTCGCTCGAGGCTATCCCGGGTGGACTGTAGTGAAAGTTAAATACCCGATCGTATACCTTCGGGACGAAAGGGGGCGTCAAGGTTGAGTGAGCCTGTGCAGTTAGATCTCTTCGGAGATTACGAGGAAATGTCCGATCAGCCGGCCTTAAACGGAATGTATTACGAACGGGCGACTGGGAAGTTTGTCTCCTTCGTCTGCGGGCGCCGGTACTTTGAGATAACGTACGGCCAATGCTTGGGTGACAAAGAATGGAAAGAGAGAATCAAGAAGGAGCGTGCGATATGAACCAAATCAATGAAATGACAAAAGAGGAGCTTCAGCAGCGTACGAAGGAGATCGTCGATTTTCTTACTGAAAAGAACGAGGAGGCGAAGAAGGCGGGGATTGATCAGCACGGCCATTTCTATACTTCTGTTGCCTTTACACTCGGCTCTTTGATCGGATTTGACTTTGAGCCTCAGGGGTACGGACCCATGCTAGGAACTATGCTTGATTCCCTTACGGATGGGCTGCAGACAGGCGCCCAGAGCAAGGGTGTAAAAGGAACCTTCATCAAAGTCGTAAGAGATTGAATCCTAGTTAGGGGATGAGCGAATGCCCGAAGGCAGTTACCCTTTTCCGATGTACTCCGGATTACTTGAGCCAAGACACTACAAAAACATAGGCAACGCGATATGGCTGTTCCTCTGGTGCATCAGCTCCACCACTACTGAGGAGGAGAAGGAGGGGACTGTCTGGGGATTTGTTCTTCGCGGGAAGCCTATGAAACTGTCTGAGATATCAGGACATTTCGGAGTTAATGAAAAGACAGTTAGTCGCTGGTTGGACACCTTAGAGCAACACGATTACATACGAATAACCAGAGCTCCACGCGGACTGATCTTAGCAGTTAAAAATTCAAAGAAATACACGGACAGAAATGTCCGATCAGTCGAAAGTGATCGGACAAAAATGTCTTATCACCCAGGCGGTGAAGAGACAAAAATGTCCGATCATGGGAACAGTGACAAGACAAATTTGTCTGATCATAGCACCTGTGATCAGACAGAAATGTCCGATCATCTGCCTAGTGATCAGACAGAAATGTCCGATCACAACGAAATTTTACCGAGTGATCGGACAGAAATGTCTGATCTAAAAGATATTACTACTACTACTCCTATTACTACTACTGACAGGGAGTGGTTTGAGGATGAGTCTGGGTTAACATCTCGGGCTGACGGAATGATCGCCATTTTAAACGCTTATTGCAAATTGCATGGCAAACTAGATTTTCACGTAAAACCACGTGAACGCGAAGCCATGGGTAGGATGGTCGCCGGGGGGATGCCGGTACCCTTTACCATCTCAACTATGGAGAGCCTGCTTCAGGCCAAGCGTATCCGTGAGGGCAGTGAATTCAAGTACCCGACGAGCTTTTTATACTACGTGGATGGAATCAACGAAGCTTGGCGCAATTCCCAAACTACCAGTCTGCCGATGGCTGGAGTCGCCCAGGGAAAGCCAGAGCAACCGAAACGAATGAGCAAGCAGCAGCAGGCTCTTGAGGATTTAAGAAGACGAGCAAGGGAGGAACGACAGCGTGAACAGAGCTGAGGTAATCGACCTTTTCATCGAAATCAAGCAAGAGTACCCATATTTTAACGACAGCGACGACGAGGTCGACCGCCACTACAAATATCTCAAGGATTTTCCATTTGAAGCAGCTTTGCGTAATGTCGAGCAGCACATCAAGACAAGTAAACGGCCGCCCGGTATCTCAGAAATCAGAGGTAGCCTCGGCGAACAGATCGAGCGTGACCGCATGAAATCCTACACGCAAGAGTATTTTGCCGAGCGTGCTCGGGCTAAACAAGAAGCGTGCCCACCGCCGCCAGGCTGGAAGGAGTCTATCTATGCAAAACTCGGACGTGCTTAACATGATCATGCCAGAAATGCCGCATGACTTGGCTGCTGAGTGCTCAGTGATCGGGGCTATCTTGGTGAAGCCAGATGTTTACGAGCACGCCGAAGCCCTAGATCCTAAAGCATTTTATCGCAAAGAGCATCAGATCATCTTCGGACGGATGGCAGAACTTGCAGAGGAAGCCGAGCCAATTGATATTGTGACACTGGCTTCCCGGCTGCAGAACAATGGCGAGCTGGAGGACATTGGAGGCGTTAGTTATCTCTCGAAATTGGCTCATGCCGTGCCGACAGCGGCGAACATCGAAAGCTATGTTGCTTCCGTAGAGGAGAAGTATTTGCTGCGAGAGCTTATTCGAACGGCTCAGTCCCAGATCGCCGCGGCAACGGCCGGGGGAAGCATCCAAACCATTGCCGCGGAGATGCAGACGGCCGCAGCCAAGCTAACGGATCGGGCAGCTCCCAAACAGGATTTCAAGCGTGTCAGAGATGTTTTGATCGATGTCATTGAGTCGACCGAGAACAAGGCCGAAGTGTATAAAACCGGGAAGGTTACCGGAATCGCGACAGGATACACGGACCTCGATGCCATCCTTGGGGGCTTGCAGAATAGCGACTTGATCATCGTGGCAGCCCGGCCGTCGGTCGGGAAAACAGCTTTCGCCCTGAATATCGCTCAGAATGTGGCCACTCGTGTCCAGGAGCCAGTTGCTATTTTCAGTCTGGAAATGTCCGCTGAGCAGTTAGTCACTCGGATGGTCAGTGCTGAGGGCATACTCGAGGCGAGCAAACTCCGGATCGGGGATATGGGGGCTGAGGATTGGACAAAGATGGCGAATGCTGCCGGCGTCCTCGGCGGCAGCAATATCGTAATCGACGACTCACCAGGCATTACGGTCCATGATATCCGCTCGAAATGTCGGCGCCTTAAGAAACAGGAGGGACTCGGTCTGATCGTGATCGATTACCTGCAGCTGATCGCAAGCGTCAGCAAGGGCAGAGGGGCGGAGAACCGGCAGCAGGAGGTATCGGAGATCTCCCGGACGCTGAAGCACTTGGCCCGGGAAATGGATGTTCCGATCATCGCACTTTCCCAGCTCAGCCGCGGTGTGGAACAGCGGCAGGACAAGCGTCCGATGATGAGCGATCTTCGAGAATCCGGATCGATCGAGCAGGATGCGGATATCGTGGCTTTCCTGTACAGGGATGACTACTACGACAAGGAATCCGAGAAGAAGAACATCATCGAGATCATCATTGCGAAGCAGCGGAACGGTCCAGTAGGAACCGTCGAGTTGGTCTTCCTGAAGCAGTTTAATAAATTCGTCAATTACGACCGGGTTCATATGGATCCTGGTCCACAGCCACCACGTCAGCACAAGGTGGTCAATATGGAGAAGCGCCAATACGCGTAAGCCAAAGGAGGCTAATGGGAGATGAAGAACGGAAAGCGGCCGACGAGGCGGCAGAGAATTGAAATCAAAGATCGGGGACTCAACCCTGAAAACTGGCTCGTAGAGCGAGATACACCTGCAGCTATGGTCCTGATTCATCGGTACACTGGCAGCTCGCGGACGATCCGGCGGGGTGCGTGATGAGCAGGTGGAGTCACTGGCACGTTTACGAGTACATGAGGCAACGGTACATTCATACCGGCATGGTGCCCGATCAGCAGGAACTGCTCGCCGAATTTGCTGACATGGAGCTCGCTCTTATCGAAGAGGGCGTGAAGGAATTCAATCTGGCCATGTCGATCGGGGGTCGGTTATATGCATAGCGAGGCCTCGATTGATCCGTTTTTTCAAGAGATACCATGGGAAATCATATACGATCATGACGGCAAGCAGATAGGAGAGGTTTTCGTGCTTCGTGGCTGGTCGAAGTCCAAAAGAAAAAGGAGGGCCAAGAAACGTGGAAGTACGAGAAGAAATCAAAAGGGTTATTGACGATCTTGAAACGAAGGCGGAGGTCGTAGATGACGAGGCAGCTGCGGCAGCTTATCGGTACGCAGCCGAAGAGCTGAAGAAGGTGGGGATATGAACCGATACGTCGGTGTTGACCACTCAACCAAAACAGGGGTCGCTATTTTGGACCCGGACGGGAATGTCTTGAAAAGGATCGAGATCCAAGCGGATGGTGCGTTAGATGCTGGCCGGATTAACGATGTCGTTGTCCGGACACTCCGGTTAATCCAGCCAACCGACAAAGTGGCCATTGAAGGATTCTCTCATGGGTCGACAGGTTCGTTTGTGGGACAACAGTACGCAATAGGCTGGGCAATCCGCATTGGACTGCATGTGCGAAAACAGAAATACATCGAGGTAGCTCCTACCCAGCTCAAAAAATTTGCAACTGGAGTAGGGAAGGGATCAAAAGACGATTTGATCTTGCCTATATTTAAACGCTGGGGGTTTGAACACCCAAGTGATAACGTCCGGGATGCTTTCGTCCTGGCGCAAGTCATAAGAGCTATTCATGAGCCTGTAGAGCTTACCAAGCCGCAGCAAGAAGTCATTCATAACATTATAAATCCACCAGCAAAGAAGCCGGCCAATAAGAAAAAGAAGAGAGGAAAGTGATTGATATGGGGAAAGATTTTGCGAAGCTTACTGGAGAATTAGCGAAAGGCATCAAAATTGGGGAATCGTCTATTGAGATTAAACTGACCTTCCCACTTAAAGCAGCATTACCGCATTTGGTCTTCTTAAGTAACAATCAAGGTGAAGAGCTCAATGTATTCCTTGGGGATCCGCAAATGTCATTCGATTTTGATGAGGTGGATGACGACGCGTATAAGCTTTACACGGGCGGCCGCCGAGTGACTGCGGATGCTTCCGGCGTGGTGACATCGGTCGAGCAGCCTGAGAAGGATGAGAACCAGGCGGAGCTGAGGCTTGATGAATCGGGAACAGGAGAAGAAGCAGATCGTGGCGAGGATCAGGCTGGAGATCCGGAAGGGGAGCCGCCGGCAGGAGACACTCCGGCAGAAGATGGCGACGAGCTAAGTGACTATGAGAAGGGAATTATGGGTGAGGAAGGATCCGATCTTCCGGAATGGATGCAGGGATCGCAAGACGGACATTCCCCAGGTGATCGGGAAATGAGCTTCGAGGATACTGATCAGGACCCGGGGGAGGATGTCGTTGCAGCTGCTAACGATGAAACCCAGACCGCTGGCGATGTCGAGATCACTCCGGAAGAATTGGAACAATACATCCTTTCCCAACGTCCATCCTTCCCGGATCTTCAGCTCGACTTCCCAAGTCTCTTCGAGCGTAAACGGAAGGATGGAGTGACCTGGAGGGAGATCGCTAAGGAAGTGGGCATGACCTCTGGGCAATTGAGCGGCAAAATCTCCAAGTACAAAGAAGAGGTCAAAAAGGCAATGATGAGCCACGGCGTGGCCTAAAAATAGATGCAAGCAAGCCCCGGTCGAAGCTGACCGGGGTACCTAAATACATGCTTCTTGCAGAACGTCAGTTCCTAGAATGGGGGGGAAGAACCTGTGAAGGTTTATGACTACTACATTACGCCGGCTGAATATGAACTGGCCGCCCAAAATGGAGTTTCGAGAGAACTTGTGAATCATCGAATCCGCGGACTCGGATGGGACAAGGATAGAGCGGTCATCACCTCGCCGCGGAAGACGACCATCCATCGTAAATGGTTGGAGATTGCTGCAAAGAACGGGATATCTAAAAGGCTGTATTTCAAAAGAGTTTACCGTGGTTGGTCAAAGCAAGAAGCAGCTACGAAACCAGTTATGAGCACGAAAGAAATAATCAAAAATCTAGACAACTACAGAATCAAGCTTTTTGAACCCGAGGACATCCAGGAAGCCGCTCGGAACGGTATCTCGTACGAGACATTCCGAAAGAGAGTCAGGGATTGCGGGTGGACAGTTGAGGAAGCGAAGACAAGACCGCTTTACACGCCTACAGAACGCGCATCAAAAGGGGCGCGCGCCGTCAGAAGAAAGCATGGCAATATATTCGCACACGTTTATCAGAAGAAACTCTCGGGGAGGAATTAACGGTGGATGAGCAGACTCGCAGACGAGTATTTCAGAAGGTGAAAACCTTCAGTAATCATAAATTCTGGAACTGGATGAATTACATGCATAGCAGAGCTTATGCAAAGGCAGCACAGCATTACGAAGAAGCGATGGGGATTGTTCTGCAGCCGAAACAAGCAGCCGCAGTTAAATCAAAAGCCAAGGAGATCCGCGAGAAATGGGACGGGATGTCTACGATCACGATCGACGATACCGAGGGAACAGAGTTCCAGTCGTTGGGGGTGTGAGCGTGGGGAGAGTGCCTAATTGGACGAAAGAGGAGATTGATTACCTTCAGGATCAATGGGGAGTAACCAGCATAAAGGGGATATCAACCCGGCTGGGTAAAAGCATCAATGCCGTAAAGCTTAAAGCTCAACGTATGGGCTTGTCCGATCCGCGGATGAACTTTGACGGTATTACAGTCTGCCAACTAGGGAAAGCCCTTGGTCGAGAATATACTATCGTGAAAAACTGGATCAATCGTTATGGAATGCCTGCTAGAAAGAAGCTGTTTGCTCAAAGTGCGAGAGTCTGGGTTATCTCCTACGCAGATTTTTGGAAATGGGCAGAGGAGCATAAGGAATTACTGAATCTAGCAAAAATGGAGCCTGGGACAATTGGTCCGGAACCTGAATGGGCAAAGATAAAACGCAAAGCCGATCAATTGCGATCTCAGAAAACATGGCAATCTATTGACTGGACGCCTGCAGAGGATCAGAGACTCGCCCAAATCCTGAAAACCGAAATCACCTACCCAGATTTAGCCCGTATGTTTAACCGATCGGAGGCATCCATAAAACGACGGATCCATGATCTTAATCTCAAAATGCGACCGGTGCGCTTGAACAATCGGATTAAATATACACCAGATGAGGTACAGACGCTGCTACGTATGGCTCAGGAAGGTTATTGCTATGAAACCATTGGCCAGACCTTAGGAAAGAGTGCGCTGGGTGTCCGCGGCAAATTGGAGCGGATGGGGTTTGATTTCAAACGTCGAAGACTTCGTGAGGTGGCAAAATGAGCAAATGGATCGGAAAACCCTCGCCCAAAAGTCAGCGAACGGAGGGATACGATAATGCCGAATAACAAAGGATGGTTTACCAAGGAAGAAGTTTTAGAAACGGGATTACCTTACTACAACTCAATATCTAAGCGTTGGACCGATACACCATATCCATTTGCGGTGTTGCTTACTAGGAGTCGGTGCGCTGCGTTAAAGGTTCCGGTCCTGAGAAGCGGCCGGGAAAAGCCATCTGCATTCCGTCACATTGCCTTAGCCGGACGAGGAACAAATGATGATAAACGGTACCGATATGCTCCTTTATACGATCGGACAGATGCATATCACCTTATTAAAGATCAATTGTACCCACATGAGATTATGGGGGATCCGCAAGATATGGAGGAATAAGAAGGAATGACCGTGATACGAGAAATCATTGTAGATAATTTCGCTGGTGGTGGTGGAGCAAGCACAGGAATTGAAATGGCAACCGGCCGCAGCGTGGACATTGCCATTAACCACGATCCCGCAGCGATCGCTATGCACAGAGCTAACCATCCAGAGACGGAGCACTATTGCGAAAGCGTATGGGATGTTGATCCCCGGGAGGTCACCGGCGGGCGTCCGGTTGGGCTGGTTTGGCTATCTCCAGACTGCAAGCACTTTTCCAAGGCCAAAGGCGGCAAGCCAGTTGAAAAAGGAATCCGCGGGCTCGCTTGGGTGGCCGTCCGATGGGCTGCGACAGTCCGGCCGCGGGTCATCATGCTGGAGAATGTTGAGGAATTTAAAACCTGGGGGCCGCTGATGAAAGACGGGTATCCGGATCCTGATCAGAAGGGCAGGACGTTTAACTGTTTCGTGAATGCGCTGAGACGGCAAGGCTACCGAGTTGAATGGCGAGAGCTGCGGGCATGTGATTTTGGAGCCCCGACTATCCGCAAGCGTCTTTTCTTAGTCGCCAGGTGCGATGGTCGCCCGATTGTCTGGCCGGAGCCGACGCACGGCGCGCCTGACAACCCGGAAGTGCTTGCAGGCAAACGCAAACCGTGGCGTACTGCTGCGGAGATCATAGACTGGTCGATTCCATGCCCGAGTATTTTTGAACGGAAGAAACAGCTGGCTGAGAATACAGAACGGCGAATAGCGCGAGGACTGCAACGTTTCATATTGGAAAACCCCAATCCGTTCATCGCTCCATTCGTGATCAAGGTCAATCATCACGGTACGGACTTCCGGGGGCAACCAATCGATGAACCGCTGCAGACAGTGACAGCAAAAAACGGCTGGGGAATCGTAACTCCCTACATCGCCCGGATCGGCCAAACCGGATTCGGAGAGGACCGACTCCAATATAAGGCCGAAGATCCACTGACAACCGTGACAACGAAGGCAGAGCACCTGCTTGTAAGCCCTACGCTTATCGAAATTGGATATGGCGAAGGACCAGGCCAAGCGCCAAGGGTGCCGGGTCTCCATAAACCACTTGGAACGGTCGTCTCCGGTGGGAGAAAGCATGCACTGGTGGCAGCATTCCTTGCACGACATTTCGGAAATTCTGTTGGCAGCAGCATCGATGATCCGGTAGGAACAGTGACCGCTGGCGGTGGTGGTCATAGCGCTCTAGTGACGGCTCATATAACGAAATTTCGAACGGGCGCTACGGGCCACAAGATGGACGAATCCCTGCACACAATCACAAGCGGAGCAGGGGCAGCCAGACCGGCCGGAGCCGCTCACACGCTGGGCCTAGTTACATCACATCTGGTCAAGCTGCGCGGCACCTGCCAAGACGGACAGCCAACCACTGAGCCGATGCCGACGATCACCGCCGGCGGGATGCACGTCGGGGAGGTTCGGGCTTTCCTCCTCAAATACTACGGCAGCGCCGACAACGGTCAGCAGCTGGGTGAGCCGCTCCATACAGTCACCACAAAGGACCGCTTCGGCTTGGTAACCATCCATGGCGTTGATTATCAGATCGTCGACATCGGCATGCGGATGCTTGAGCCGCACGAGCTGTTTGCCGCCCAAGGCTTCCCGCCGAATTATATCATCGACGTCGACGCCGACGGCAGGAAGTATTCCAAGAGCGCGCAAGTCGCCCGCTGCGGTAACGCCGTACCGCCGCCGTTTGCAGAAGCTTTGGTCCGCGCAAATCTGCCGGAGCTCTGCACTGGATCCGGAAATGCTTTGACAATTGAACGGTACAAAGAGGCGGTCGGCGCCGGACAAATGGAGTTTTCATTGTGAATCAATTGATGCTCGACCTTCAGCAATATGGTCCATGGATCGTCACCCATAAAGGTGATCGCTCATGCCGACTACTAGCTGATCGTCATTACTCCCGGCAGCGCCCGGGACATCCGATGTTCACAAGGCCAGGACGCAACCTTGTCCTCCGCTCAGCTGCTGGTGACGCTGTATGGGTGACATGGTCAGGGGTAAGGGATGACGGCATGGATGCCTGGGAATGCACACTCTTCCGAAACGAATCAAGCATCCGAAGTTCTGAAATGATTCGTTTCGCCGTGACGGCAACGGTTGCAGAATGGGGTAAGCCGCCGGCAGATGGAATCATAACGTATGTGGACGGAAGAAAGATTCGCAGCACAAACCCAGGATGCTGCTTCAAGGCTGCTGGTTGGAGAAGGATCGGGAAAAGCAAGCATAGAGGTTTGATATTACTGCAATTTATCCAACGGGAGGTTAGTCCTCCCTGATATAAGGAGAGATGAACGGTATGACGTTAACCTTAGAGCAAATGTACGAAATGCAGAAGGAGCTTGACGCCAAAATCATCAAAGAGAAGGGGCTGGAAGGGCAGGACCTGCTGCAGAACACCGTGCTGGCTCTCCAGGTAGAGATTGGCGAGCTTGCGAATGAATGGCGCGGATTCAAGCATTGGAGCAATGACCGGGAGCCACGGACAGCGGTTCAAACGGAATGCACGACCTGTGAAGGCAGTGGTGATATAAATTGGCCTTCAAGCCGTTCGTTCTTATTGGAGGGTCAAGAAGGACTACCTTATGAAAAATGCAGTGATTGCGGAGGAAGTGGCGAAGGAGATCCAATTAACTTGTTACTCGAAGAATACGTCGATTGCCTGCATTTCTTTCTGAGCATTGCCCGGCAGCTCGATCTCCCTGCCGCGGATCTGTATGCACCGGGTCCAGATGAAATAGTGAAAGGCAGTACGGCATATGTGTTCACCGAAATCCTTCATCATGTTGGTGGTGTGGGTCTTCACAAAGACCCACATATTCGCAAGACATCCTTACGATTAGGGCTTTGGATTTTTTACTCACTCGGTGAGCAACGTCTGGGGTTCACCTTTGATCAGATCGCAGAGGCATACGCTGCCAAGAATGCTGTGAACCATCAGTGGCAGGCGAACGGATATTGAGGAGGCATAGACAACATGGTACTCAAAAGCTCGGGAACCGCTGGGACAATTCTGATCTATTGGAGGTTGAGAAGGTATGGGACAGTTCAAATTTCGCGTATGGGATAAGGAGTTGCACAAAATGCATGTTTGCGGCGAGGACATTCATGACTCTATTTCCTTTGATGAAGACGGAACGGCTTTTTACTACAATCTCCAGAATGGCTGCGGCAGCGGCGGCGAAGATTCAGAATATGTTTTGATGCAATACACTGGCCTGGATGACATTGAAAGCAAAAACATATTCGATCGAGACCTGGTAGAGATCAAGGGACACCCGTTCCAGGGTCCGAACATGCAGGTCGACGGCATATACGAGGTCGGATACAACGATCGCATGGAATTATGCTGCGGCAGCTGGCTCCTGCATCGGATGCTCCATTACATCACGGTGATTGGGAATATCTATGAGAACCGGGATCTGCTGGAGGTGCCACATACATGACGGAGGAAATAGCCGAACAGCTGAAAAAGAATCGCGAATATATGGGACAACTCTTAGAGCGAAATATAATAGGCTCGATTCTTTACAACATGTATCGCCTGGTAGATACCGTAGCAACCGAATCGATAGAAGAAATCGAGCGCCTACAAGCAGTGAACAATCACTTGAATGGGATCGTGCTAAGTTGTACGGCTGATAACGAACGGTTCCGTCGCTCACTCGCTGACGGCATGCGGCAGCCGGCTCCAGTGAGTAATCAAGCCAAATTTATAGACTTGGAGCTGGCGCTTTTAAGAATGTGGTCTGATGCCGGTATCAAAGAAATTTACAAGTACAAGAATAGAATCAAAATTTACAAGCGGGAAGGATTGGGTAGATTCGAATTGTTCTACGACCTCTCCCAAGCTATGTTTACGGACGTGGAGGATACGGCGAACGGTGACGACCTTTATGCTGAAGAATACAAGGTAAGTGTTGATATGCTGATCAAGAATAGGATATCGTCTGACCCCACAGTTGAGGATGGAGGTGAGTCAGATGCTGGATAAAGGGAAGAGTGAATTCTGGCCGCCGGAGAAGCTGGCAGCACACCTCAAAGCGATCGGAGCAGACAAGCCGCCTGAACCCAGAAACAGCGGTTTGAAATATAAGATCACCGCACCGCGGAGAGGGTACCGGAACAAGTATCTAAAGCGCGGAGGCGAGTATTAAGACTTATAAATGAAAGACCCCCCTAATCCTTGGCCGGTGCGGGGGTCAATCGGTAATATATTCCTCTCAATAATTATAGCATAAAGGGGATTGAGGGGAATGGCGATAGCATGGGTACAGGGTGAGCTTTTCAGCAACGCTTCAAAGGCAGAGATCCAGCAGACGGAATTCTACCTCAGTAAATTCAAATCCATGCAGATATTCATGAGCGATTTCGAAAATTATCAGAAAGAAATGGCTCAGGTTGCGATCGATGGGGAAGCAGCTCGCCGAATTGATCAGGAGGATCTGCACGCAGACAAGACGGCTAACGCTGTAATAATGATGGAGAAACAAAAATGGGTTTACGCCCAGTATAAAACAATTTCGACGATGCTCCTGCGTGCCCACAGTCAGATTCTTGATGAAGAGGTCAAGCAAGTAATCGACATTCGATTTCTTCAAGGGTACAGCCGGAAGGAAACGATGTTGTTCATAAAGTGGGGAGTTGCACATAGCACGGTCGATCGCCGCATTAAAGAGGGCATTAGAACAATGGCCAACGTATTGAAAACGATGGGATTCTTCGAAGTAATAAGCAAAGAATTTTGACGACAATGTGGGGAAAAACGGGGAATCTTGAAGACCACATGATGAATCTACCGTGTTACGATAGGAGCATAGAAAAAGGCGAGAATGACACGCACGAGTCGCATGAATGCGGCAATGTTACCGGGGCGTACCTCTTCTCGCTTTTTTTATGCCCACGCTCGCCATCGAAAGGCAGAGAGCAGCTTGAAGCCGGCAATGCCGACGGGCGACTTGCTGCGTGGGCAACCATTATCAAAACAGTGAGGAAAATTGATATTTAACGAGGTAAACAGGGGTTTATAATTATTATTTCGTTATTTCACTTTTGACTTGTCTTTTTATTGCTCGTTAAAATGGTCTTGTCACACGTATCTAGTTACAAAGTACGGATTCTTTTAATAGCAAAGAGCGCAGCGTTTTTGCTGCGGCCGGCACGGGCGCCACTGCTCTCACGGATCTCTTTGCAGATATGAACTGAATATATATTCCGAAGTCGTTCCTTCCCGGAACGGCTTTTTTATTTCCAATAGGAGCGTGACGGTTTATGAAATGGATTCAATGGTTGATCAGAGTGACAGCAGGCAGCTCACCACGAAATCGAGAGGAACGACGACATGGCCGGAAAACGTAATAAGCTGCAGCGACCACGTTATAAACCAAAGCAACCAGATAAATGTAAAGGGTGTATATGGGGTGAGTGGACGGGAACGAAGCAGTTCTGTAGTAGACCGAAATGTTCAAAAGAGGTAAAATAACCCTTGATTTAATACTAAACAGAGAGGGATACCTTATATGGAAGACATTGATTATTTAGGTCTATTTATCATTCCAGTAGCAACTGCAATTCTTACAACAGTGGCATTGATGATTAAAGAATGGTTTCAAAGTAGAAATACCACTAAAAGAGCACTTACTGAGAAAAAGTTGGTTGAACTTTATAATCAGTTGTACAGTATTGTCATTCGTTACGAAGGTAGATTGCAATTCACGTATCGCAAGGAGGTTTACGATATTGATCCTAATGGAAAGGAAAAATATCATGAAATACCAGAAGCTGAAGATCCTGAAGTTTGGGAGGAAGCTATTCAAAAAGCCTCAGATGAAGTATACAATAAGATTCACTTATTGGAGTACGAAGATCTTATATTATGGATTAAGGTTGAAAATGGTAAGCAAGAAGAATACGCACTTGAAGATCATTCAGTAAATAAAGCTTTATCTTATCGAGATTTCAGTAAAAGTGTTAAGAAAAGTTATGGCCGATTATATAACGAATTTCATTTAAGCACCCGACAGAGGAAGAAAACGAGAATAAATGAACTAAAAAAGAAATTGAAAAATTTAAAGCGAAATCCGTTTCCTACGAAAGAAGAAAAAACTAAACAGAAGAAAGCTTTAAAAGAAGAGATTAAGAAGATCAAGCGGGCGTAGGCATCCTTTGGGGTGCTTTTTCTTTTGCTCATATATGATGAAATGTGAGCCATTTTAAGGTAGGGACAATTTTGCGCGGAAGGGATGGAGCGCGAGAGCCGAAAATGGTAGAGAAGGGGCACAGCGTTGGCACATGCCTCGATTAGTCGTGCATTCATATTAGAAACCAACTCAACTCAAATAATTGAAAAGGGAAATGGCTCCTTTTGTCGAAATATAATGCGAAGGAGGCGACAATGGTAAAGTATGAGCTTGGGAATATCGCAGATTGGTTGTCCGCTATTGGAACTATTGGAGCGGTAGTAGTGGCATTGTATTTGGCAAGGAGAGAGTCGAATCCGCGAGCGTTTGTTCAGGTTGATTGGAGTTATGAGGTCGACGGAGTGTTAACTATCTCACGAGAACCAAGTTATATAAAATGTCGAATTGTTAATATAGGAATAGTGCCTATTTATTTATCAGAGTGCACTATCTTCATTAAAAAGAGAAAAATGGCTTTTGTGCATGGAACTCATCTTGTGAATAAGACAATTAGACCAGGAGAATTGTATGAGCATACTTTCAGTTATAGTTCGGTAAAATCCTTCTGCATAAGTAATGGGGTAAAACACTTAAATACTAACATTTATTTTCTTACTCCAAGCGGGAAAAAATTTAAAACGAAGATCAAAACTCAATTCGAAAGCGGATAACTAGTGGCAAGAATTAATAACCACGTTGGTGGAATTTTAAAAGTTGGGTGAGTCTCTTTGAATGATGCAATTTTAGGGGCATTAGTGTCAGGGCTTGTCGGTGTAGCAGGTGTATTGATCGGAGGTACATTGACTTATAAATTAAGTCATCGATCTGAAAAAATATTGATAAGAAAGAAAGTTGTAATTGAAAAAATTCAGGAAACACAACATGGATTGTATACCATTGCGAAAGGATTGGGCACTTTACTTGTTAGTGTGACGCGGTGTGAGAATCAAAAAATTAGCAAAGAAGAGTTGCTTCGGATATCCGACCAGATCCAAGAAGATGGAGGAGCAATTACTCGAAGTATTAGAGTAAATGAGGTTTTTCTAAAAAAATACAGTCCTCTTATTAATGACTTCATAGATCAGACAGCGGTATTCCATGAATTAATATACTACGTATATATTGACCCTGATCATCCAGGTAAGTGGAATTATACTCCAGAAGAGCTCTCTTACACACATATAGAATCTTTGATTATGCAAGCAGTCAATTCTGCTATGAAGATCAAAGAAGAATTGGATAGACAAATTGAAATTGAATTAAAATAACCATGGTATTTAAAGTGACGACCCTCAAGCGGCCGTCCTTTTTTTGTTGGGGGTGGTGATAGTGTAGATGGCAAGAGAGAGAAGTCCCGACCGGGACAATGCAAAACAAATGTGGCTAGAGAGCGGCGGGACGATGAAGCTTAAAGACATCGCCGCCGCTCTTTCTGTATCCGATACACAGGTCCGAAAGTGGAAGTCCCAGGATAAGTGGGCTGCCCAGCTGAAAGGTAACGTTACCAATGAATCGAAAGGTAACGTTACCAAACGCGGCGCTCCCAAAGGAAACAAGAACGCTGTTGGAAATAAGGGAGGTGCGCCGCCTGGTAATCAGAACGCCAAGGGGAACCGAGGCGGCCACGGAGGCCCCGAACGAAACGATCATGCTGTGACTCACGGCTTCTTTCGTAAATTTCTTCCGGAGCGGACCCTTGAGATCATGGAGCAGATCGCTGAGCGAGATCCGATCGACATGCTCTGGGATCAGATTATGATTCAATATACAGCGATCATTTCAGCTCAGCAGATCATGTTTGTAGAGGCTAAGGACGAAATGATAAAGGAACTCAAAAAGCAAAAATCAACAGTGTTCGGCGGTGACGATGGCGGGTATGCTGAAGAAACAGAATGGGAATTCCAATTCGCTTGGGACCGCCACGCAACATATCTGACTGCCCAGACCCGAGCTATGGCCGAGCTACGAAGCTCGATCAAGCAGTTTATTGAGCTGGCCAACGATAATGACGAGCGTAGACTTAAGCTTCAACAGATGCAGTTAAACATTGATAAGACGAAGGCTGATGTCGAGAAGGCGACAGCAGAAGCTGAAAAGCTCAAGAAGGGAACGGCCGGCAAAGAACCGCTGCATATCATCGTTGATTACGGTGATGACAAAGAGGATGATGCATCATGAGCGCCGCAGCTACAGTGAAGGTACAGTTCAACGCTCACTTCAAACCTGTTAATCGATCTAAACGCCGCTATCGTGCACTTCGCGGAAGCGCGGGCTCCGGGAAATCCGTCAATATCGCCCAAGATTACATCCTGAAGCTCGGCGACCCGAAGTATGCTGGCGCGAATCTCCTGTGCGTCCGAAAGGTTAATGAGACGAACCGGAACAGTACCTTCGCCGAACTCACCGGCGCGATTAACCGCATCTACGGAGAGCGGGCCGAAGAATACTGGGAAATCCTCCGCTCGCCGCTGACGATACGCAGCAAAGTGACCGGGAACGAAGTCATCTTTCGCGGCATGAACGATGTGCGGGACCGTGAAAAGGTCAAGTCCATTAACTTTGCCCATGGCAAGCTCGTTTGGATCTGGGTCGAGGAAGCAACGGAGCTCCAGGAATCTGACGTCGACATCCTCGATGACCGGCTGCGGGGCGTGCTGCTAAATCCGAACCTGTACTATCAGATCACGTTCACATTCAACCCGGTTTCGGCACAGCACTGGATCAAACGGAAGTATTTCGACCGGGAGAGCCCTGACGTGCTGACGCATCACTCTACCTACCGGACCAATCGCTTTATCGATCCCGCATATTTTCGCCGGATGGAGCGTCGGAAGATCGAGGACCCTGAAGGTTATGCGATTTATGGCGAGGGTGAGTGGGGCGAGCTGGGTGGCCTGATTTTTAAGAATTTCGTCATCCATGATTTCGATACGTCGTTCGAAATGTTCGACAGCATGCATCATGGACAGGACTTTGGCTTCAACCATGCGAATGCGATTCTCACCGTCGGCGTCAAAGATGGTGAGTTTTTTATTTGTGACGAAATCTATGTCCATGAGCTTCCGACAGACCAGATCATCGAAATTGCGGATCGCAAAGGGTTGAGCAAGTACCTTACGATGTACTGTGATTCCGCCGAGCCGGACCGCATCCAAATG
This sequence comes from Paenibacillus lactis, assembly GCF_017873605.1. Taxonomy (GTDB): domain Bacteria; phylum Bacillota; class Bacilli; order Paenibacillales; family Paenibacillaceae; genus Paenibacillus_AQ; species Paenibacillus_AQ lactis. The sequence goes on along the minus strand of NZ_JAGGKI010000004.1, from coordinate 348,367 downwards.
TGGCAGAACGCTGGTTACAATGCCACACCGGTTGTCAAGGAACCTGGAAGCGTCCAGGCACAGATTGACTATCTGAAGCAGCGGAAGATACACATTCATCCGGACTGCGTGAACACGATTAAGGAAATTCAGCAATGGTCATGGAAGAAGGACAAGAAGACAGGGCTGTACCTAGATGAGCCGGTCAACTTTATGGATGATGCAATGGCTGCGCTTCGGTATGCGGCAGAGCCGCTGCGGCGTCCTGAGATGCTCTATGCAAACCAACGGCCTGCAGGCTGGTAATTTGGTATTATGGTGAATGGAGGTGCTTGCTGTGAAAGTTTCAGAGTTAATTGACTGGCTCCAAACCTTGGAACCGGATTGGGAAATTTTCTATGACGATGGCAGCCAAAACGGCGAAGAGATTAGTCACATCAGAGTGGATGAGGATAATAGACAATATACATTAGAGTGAGCTGCTCAGTTGAGCGGCTTTTTATTTTGCCTTGAAAGTAGGTGATGAACCTGACAATCATATATACCAAAAAGAGTTTCCCGCCGCCGCCATTTGATCAAGAGATCAGCATGATGCTGTATTACCGGTTGCTGTATGAAGGCGAGCACGCCGAGATCTTCCCGAGGGCCCGCTCTGTCGTTACAGAAAAGCGTTACGTTCACCGCCGTGTTGGCGTTCGATCCTGGCGTAAGGTCGAAAAGGTGTTCAGCGCCGATCATCAATACATCGTGGCCAACTTCAGCAGCTTGGTCGCCGAGGTCCCTGCTGATCTCCTGAACCGGTCGCTCGGAAACATTTCTGCTGATACGGAGGAAGGTCCGGAGCTGGAGTTCGTATCTTTAGTCGTGACCGCCAGTAAGCCGAACGAGAAGATCTGGGCGGCTGTCACGCAGCATCAGGTTGACGGCAGGGTGGCCTACCGCATACGAAGGAACGAGGCTGGGGCGGTGTGGTTTGAATGGATCCTGGGAGACCATTATCTTCCACATGATGACGGCCACGGCGCGGATGTCGTATGGTTCGAAGAGTGGGGCAACGAAAATCGCAAGGACCGATTCCTTCGTGTTGAGCGACAACGACTGGAGGCCGAAGGGCTCACCATTCAGCAACTTGTCTTCAAAATGGATGGCGATAATGTGGGAGACCAACTCGAAATTGACCAATACGCTTCGGATTACGAGTTGGATATCCCGGAAGACGTTGAGCTTACAGGTGTAAACGAGCTGCTCTGTGGGATGGTCACCAATGACGAGATGCTCACGTATCCGCGGGGCCGGTCCGCACTCCGGAACATTGACGGGCTCCAGGAGGAGATCAACTGGACGATAACCCGGGATAGCATCGTGTTTGATAAGCACGGTAAGCCGAAACTCGCTATTCCCCGAGCACTGTGGGACACGGTTGCATCTCAGAATCAGCGGGACTATGGCGGGCGATTCGTACGGAACGCCGACCTAGAGGTCGTATCCTATGACGACAAGACGGGGGCGGTCCCTATGTATATTACTTGGGACGCCAAGACGCAGCAGAGCTTCGAACATGTCACTCGGCTGATCAAGTACATGTTAGCCATCAGTAAAACGTCACCACAGGCTGCCGGCCTCGAGGAAGGAAAAGGTGAATCCGGAGTCGCGCTCCTTTATCTCTGGATTCAATCGGTGATCAAGGCCGAGGCAATCAAAGACAAGTTTGATGCGGCGATCAAGGCTGCCATCCGAAAATGTATGATCCTCGAGAATGCGATCAGCGGGCAGAGCCTTCAGATAACCGATCCCGTGGTCGAATGGGGTGAGCTTCTGCCGAAGGCTAATAGCGAGAAGGACACAGAAGAAATCGAGAAGTATGCCGGCGGTGTGCAGTCGCTGGAGACTACGGTTCGCCGGATGCATCCGGACTGGTCCGAGGAGGCAATCATGGCCGAGATCCAGAAGATTCAGGACGAGCAGACGGCTGACTCGATGAGCCCGACCTTTACTCAGCCGCCGCGAGTGAATCTAGGTGGTAGCTGATGGCTGACACGGACAAGCTGATCGCACTTTACAGCCATACTGGCGAACGGCTACTTGAGCTAATCCGTACTCTTGAATCCGGAAGTTATACCCGACGGCGGAAGGAGCGAATCCTGAAGCAGATCGACGAGATCCTTGCCGAGCTGACGGACGGTGCTGCGCAAAGCATGTCCGAACTGTTGGCAGAGTCGTATAAAGCCGGATCCCAGGAGGCGGCCAGCAACTTGATCGCTCAGGGAATGCCGGAGAACCAAGTCAACACCGCCCTTGAACCGATCATCCATCAGCAGGCCGTGCAGGCGATCATGGACGATGCCTTCTTCCGGATCCTCGAGGCGACCGACAATATGTCCCAGGACGCGAAGCGCCGCGTGGAGGAGATTGTGAGGACCGCGACGGAGCGTATGCTGACCGAAGGCGTTAGCCGGCGAGAGGCGACCAATGAAGCCGTTGCCAAGATGACTGAGCAAGGCATCACGGGCATTGTAGCCAAGAACGGTGCGCGGATCCCGGCGGATAAGTACATGAACGGCGTCGTTCAGTACAATCTCCGCAAGGCCCACGTCACTGGAGCCGAGAACACGATTGTTCAAAACGGTCTTGACCTGGTCTATGTGAACTATGTGGGGATAACCTGTGAATATTGCGCGAAATATCAGGGCCGCGTGTACAGCATCAGCGGAAACGATTCACGCTTCCCAAAACTGGAGATCCGGCCGCCATACCATGCTCATTGCGTCCATTCCATTAGTGCCTGGATCGAGGAGTATCAGTCACCTGATGAGGTGGAGCGGATGCTGGTTGCATCGAACCGGCCTTTTACCGATAACCGCACCGAATCGAACATCCGGCGATACAACGAGATCCAGCGGGACAAGGCCCGGAAGAATGAAACACGAAAGCAGTGGTTGCGGTACAAGGCTGTGTTGCCAAACGACACGCCGGATCTGAGGACATTTGCAAGACTTAAGGCACGCAACGCTGAAACATATCGTGAACTGCAGGGGAGCTATCGCCAGGCAAACCGAATTATTAACGAGCGAAACAATCCTTTTCGTTCTGCAGAAAGTGCATCTATTCAGCGGTTCGAGTCGTATATTCAAGGAGCGGACACGTTCTATCGAAAAGACTTTGCTGAATTGTTGCTGAATAAAGCAGGTCTCGGACATATCTCTGTCTCGATCGATCAAAACTTGAATGCGAATGGCGCGTGCATGATCAATTTCGGTGGAGAGCGTGCAGACGTGTCTGCGTATCGATTGTTACGTGACGATGGCCGCCCTTTCGACTATCAAACTAAGACGGCGCTGCATGAGTTTTATCACGCGAACATGCATGGGTTAAAGCATGACGTTCATGATTTAGGCATGAAAGAGTGGCTCAAACTCGAGGAGACCGCGACAGAAACGGCTGCACACTTTATGGCCGATTTGGTTGGCGTATCAGAAAATCTGGCGTACTCTTATTCCGGATACCTGGTCGAGACGCTGCCTAAGCTTAAGCGACTGGACGAGTTTAGCGATGCCGTCACTGTTAAGGATTTCGGTAGGAAGTTTATGAAGTATCGATTTGACAATGATTTTAAAACGGCAGAGTGGGGACCGTTGAAAGATCGAGTCGATAAAATTACAATTGAGATGGAAGACTACGCTCAGCTTTACGAATCTTATGTATTCGAACATGAGGATGAGATTGTTGAGAAGATTTTTGATAATATCAGTGACTCGACGAAGCACTTCAATCGAGAGATCTATATCACTGCTATCAAAAACAGTCTTAATGCTGGGTGGAAGAATTACGATTTCTCACAACCCGGTTTTACGGACTCGCTGATCATTGCAATGAACGACGTGGGGGTGAAGTGACATGTATGAATACATGGCCAAAATGAAGAATCCAGACAATTGGTCGGCAATCACCAATATTATTCAACCGATTGTCGAGGGTGACATACTTAATGACGATGTCGTTCGTAAGAATGTGCGCTCCCTTGATAAGCTTAAAGAGCTTGGAGAACACGGTGTTTATACGGTTTTGGTTGAACGATTGAAAAATAGCCCTCTTTACGAAAAGTATCTGAAATGACGACCACCACGCATTAGGCGAAGGTGGTTTTTTATTTGAGTCGCTCAAACGAGCGGCTTTTTCTTTTGTCCAAACCGTGGCATGACGTAAAACTGCTATTCGAGGAAGCCTACCCGGGCATAAAACAGGAGGATGAAAAGATGTACGAGTATATCGCAAGACGTTTTCCTTTGAAATTGAACCTGCAGCTATTTGCAGCTGATGGCGGTGCCAGCGGAGGAGCAAGCGGCGAGGGCAGTGGCGGAGATGGAGCTGGGGGGAGCGGGGATGACGGCGGCGCCGGTAACGGCGAGAAGACGTTCACACAGGCGGAACTCGACCAGCTCGTGCAGCAACGTCTATCGCGAGCAGAAAAGGCTGCTCAGAAAACTCTAGCTAAGCAACTGGGTTTTGACTCAGTGGAAGCCATGCAAGCCGCCCTGAAGCCGAAAGATAAAGAGCAGGAGAAGGAATCCGGGAAACTTGACCCCGAGGAAATCGACCGTTTGGTTGACGAGAAGATCAAGGCGCGCGAGAAGGAACAGAATGACAAGACATTCAAGCGCTTGCTCAACGCCGAGGTTAAGGTGCTGGCGAATGAACTCGGGTTCGCCGATTGGGAGGACGCTGCGGCACTCGCCGATCTGTCAGCTGTGAAAGAGAACGACAAGGGCGAGCTGGAGGGCGTGAAGGAATCACTCGAAGCGCTGGCCAAGAAGAAGCCGCATCTGCTCAAATCGAAGCAGGGGGGCGGCCGGATCGGCGCCGATATCGGCGGCGGAAGCCCCGACGACAAGAAGAAACGGCAGGAAGAAATCATCAATTTAGCAAAAAGCCGAGGGACGATCGGCGGGCAAGCCGTGAATGACCCGTGGGCAAGAAAATAAGGAGGGACTATCAATATGAGATTGCAACCAAGACCGCGCGTTACTGTCCAGGACGAGTACGAAATTCTGGCATCCTTTGAAGTGGTCCGTGAGGTGACCAACGGGATCACGATTGATTCGGCAGCCGTTACTGCGGATGCTAATGGTGACAAGATCATCAAGAAAGGTATGCCGATGGCGAAGCTCGCCGCCTCCGGGAAGTTTGTGCCTTACGATCCTGCAGGCACCAATGGCAGCGAGAACCCAACCGTCATCCTGAAGCGTACGGTCAACGTCAAAGACGGCGATCATGTTGTTGGCGGGTACGAGGTGGCAAAGGTAATCGCAGACCGCATCCCGGTCACTGTAGATGACACGCTGCGCCAGAAGATGCCGCATATCGTCTTTGCCTAATATCCAAACACGGAAAGGATTGAACATATATATGATTAAGTCGTATAAATTGCGTTACAAACTGGATCTGCAGACCTTTGCTGGCTATGATCCGATCGATCTGACACTGGATGAGGCTTTGACCGGGGAAGACCTGCTCGTTTATTCCCGGAACCTCGAGGTGTCTAACGAGTATCTCCACCCTGTGTTGTTCCCACCACAGGAAACTGACGAATTGACGGTTGACATTATTAAGGACAGTGGATCAAAGTTGCCCGTTATGGCACAAATCGCTGAGCTGGGTACCGAAGTTGAATACGGTTCTCGTGAAGGCCTGACTGGAAGTCGGGTGACCATTCCTAAAATTCAGCGCGGTCGTTATATGGACGAGAAGTTGGTCCGGATGGCGCTTCAGGCCTCGCAGAGTTATGGTCTGCGGGACGCGGAGCGTAATAAGCTACGACAGGAGCAATTGAATGACGCGCAGTACGCTGTGGATGCCATCCAAGCTCGGAAGGAATGGATTGCTATGACCAGCGTCTGGAGCGGTGGTGTCAATTACGTCGAGGATAATGTCCGGGTCGTAGTCGATTACGGGTATACTCCTGCACAAAAGCCGGTGCTCACTGGCACGGACAAGTGGGATGACATTGAAAACTCGAAGCCGCTGGACGACATTCAAGAATGGATTGATGCTTGGGCTGATATGGGTATTGCGCTTAAACGGGCTATGACAAGCAAAAAGGTTATTACACTGTTGCGACGTAACCTTTCGATCCGACAACATTATCACGGCAACCCTAGCGGAAATGCACGTCCGCCAGAGCTTACTCGAGCACAATTACAATCGGTGTTTGATGAGCTCGAATTTCCGGCATTAGTCGCCTATGACACTCAAGCCCGCACGGAAGACCGAAAACTTACAAATGGAAAGCTCAGCTTTACAACCGTGCGAATGATGCCGCAAAACCGTTTCGTGCTGCTTCCTGACGGTCCACTAGGTAACTATTTGTGGGCTAAAACAACTGAGGAAATGATGTCCGAGATTGAACCTGTTCAGACGGGAGATATGGGTATCTACGTATTCCGTGATATCACCAAGAACCCGATCCGCCTGCGTACTGCTGGCGTTGCCTTATCCTTCCCGGCATTCGCCTGGGCAGATAGTGTAGTTTCGGCAACAGTATATTAAGGAGCTCTTTTGAAGGGCTCCTTTCCTTATTCCCAAACAAAAGTGAAAGGATGATCGAATTGGATATCAAACTGACGGGTGTCGTCAAATACAGCGGCAGGTGGCGAAATCCCGGAGAAGTATTGCGTAAGGTGGATGAAGAGGTGGCGAAAGAAGTAATTGCAGCCGATGCTGCAGTGGAAATCGAAGCGCAACCGGACGAACACGATACGGAATTGCACGAGCTCAGGGAAAGGGCGAAGGAGCTGGGCGTACAAAACGCCGGCCGTCTTGGTGAGGCCAAGCTGAAAGAAGGCATCGCCGAGAAGGAGGCTGAGCGCAAGCTCAAGGAACTGCAGGAAAAAGCGTTTGAACTTGGTATCGCGGATGCTTATGAAAAGGATGCTGTGACGCTCGGCAAAGAAATCGAAGCAGCCGAACAGAAGTAGGTGATAGGTATGGATCCTCAAGAGGTGGGCGCTTGGATCTCGGCCAATATGCTGGACACGGACGCTTGGGATCGTGCCACGGAGAAGAAGCAGGCCGTCGCTCTCGTCCAGGCTGAGCGGAAACTGGCTCGCTGGTACCCTGACATTACTCCGATGGCCGTTTCGATCGTTGCATTTCAAACGGTATGGGAGCTGCAGGGGATCGACCCAGCGCTCAAGTACCAGAAGCATAACGTCAAGACGGTGACGGATAATGGTGAGTCGATCAGCTACAAGGATGGTGAGCGTCCTGACGTTGCCCCAGACGTTCGCGCCTTGCTCGGGCCTACCGCAGACGAACTGGCCGAGGAGGCAGCCGAAGAAGCGGCGCAGCGGCAGTATGGCGGTGTCTTGATATGAGCCTGTTTGGATACCCGGCTACGGTGACGCATTGGCACGTTGGAGGTAAAGACGACTGGGGAAGGCCGCAGCCGCCTACCAGTGCCGTCAAGGCGGCGAAGGTGGTCGAGGAGCAGCGTTTGATCCGGAATGCCCGCGGCGAGGAGATTATGATCGGATACGAGATCCATCTGGAAGGCCCGCAAGCCGTCACCTTCGACGATTATTTTGAATATGAGAATGAACTCGGCATGAAGATCCGCTGCGATGTCGCTCATTTTGAAGTCAGGAAGTATCTCGGTACCGACGACGTGAAGAAGGTGATTGTTTATGGCCGACCATAACTTGTTTAGCTTCAGCCTCGAGGGGATTGAGGCAATGGTCGATCGGTTGGAGAGGATGGAGGACGATTTGGATCGCCGCTTGGAGACCGTGCTGACCCGACTGGCCTTAAAAGTAATCCATGATGCGAAGCGACTGGCCCCGATCGATGAAGGCGATCTAGAGGCTGCTCTCGTCATAGGTGAGGTCAAGCGAGCGATTACGGGGATGTACATTGACATGGGGACAAGCCCTGAAGTCGATGGATACGCTGTGGTCCAGCATGAAGGCTTCCGTCGCACGAAGAGTGGAACGGTCGTGGAAATGACGCCTGGCGAGAAGACAAGGAGCAAACCGTCTCATGGAGGCTATATGCCGGGGAAGAAGTTCCTGGAGAACGCCCTGAAGATGAATGAAGACATCATTCTGCAGGAGCTGAAGAGCGTCCTGGAGGGTGAATAAACATGCTCGCAAATGACTTGATTACGTATCTGACAGATGCCGGTTTTTCCGTATTTCCGGACCCTAACTTCATTCCGGCAGAACTGCCCGAAACCAAACTTCCCTGCCTGTTCATTTTCGGTACCGGAGGCTACGCTCCGCATGAGTATGTACCAACCGAGCGGCCGACCTTTCAGATTATTGTGAAGGGAAAGTCGTACAAAGCGTTGCCGGAAAACATGGCGGGCGCAGAGTCGCTTGCCAAGCAGCTGATCAAGCTGCTGCATCGACGGAGCAATTACATGGCCGGTAACGCGCATGTCTATTCCAGTACAGCCGTTCAGTCGAGTCCGATACCGATCGGACTCGACGACCAGGACCGGCCGATGTATTCAACCAATTTTGTATTTTATGTTAAGGAGGAACAATAACCATGAGTGATGTAAATCAGATTTACGCAGGCCCTGGTATTTTCGAATGGGGCGTGGGCGAAGACGGCTTGCTTGAACCCGACGGCATCGTCATCGATTTGACCCAAGGCGGCATCACGTTCGCCACGACGACAACCTATTTCGAGCCGACCACGGACCAGACTGGTACGGCTCCGGTCAAATCTATTTCGACGGGAACGACCGGGTCCATTGACTTTGAGACGCCAGACATGGACTTCGAAAAAGTCATCAAATACAACCCCAACTCTTCGAAGGTTGTTGACGCTACCGATCCGGATAAGGTTAAGTACCAGGTCACCGGATTAGCGGGCAAGGAACTTCCTCGTCGCCGCGCCGTGATCAAGCCGCAGGGGGTTTTGGATCCAGCACGGTATATTTATATTGAATCTGTTGGCATTAAATTCGACATGAACGCGGCCTTTGTCCTGGACAACAACCTGCGCTTGACCGTTTCGGCAATGGCTTACCCGTCGCTTACGGCAACGCCGAAAGGTCTGCTCTATACATGGGGCGACATTACAGCAACGGCATAATCGATTCTTACGCAAGGAGGGGGCTGATCATCAGGCCTTCTCCTTTTTTCTTATTTCCTGAGAGAGGAATGATCAAGGATGTTTAACCTTGGAAAAAAAGAGCATGTCATGCTTGGCAGCAAGCGGGTTATGATCCCCAAGCTAACCCGAAATCGACTCAAGAAGCTGACGGACCATATTGGTACCATTGGCGATTACCTCGTTAAGCTTTTCCTGACTCCTGAAAATGATCGAGCGGTGTTCATTGTGGCCGCCGCGGACGTTACCATAGATGAAATTTATGAATTGACTTCGCTCCTCAGTGATCTTCCCCTCGAGTATCTGGACGAGCATGCCGCCTTAGGGGAATGCACGGAGTTTCTCCGGCTGACTTGGGAAAAGAACGACATGAACGAAGCTCTAAAAAACTTGAACGGCCTGATTCCTCCGATAGCGCAGCAGTTCATTCAGAGCATCGTCAAGCGGATGGATCGGGCCGACGTTTAATAACCTACGATGAATTTGTTTTGCGCTGCTGCGCGGTGCTTGGAAAGACCCAGTACGAGGTCGAGAACGAGTACTATTTCGTCGACCTTCCTAAGATGCTGATTATGAAGGATCAGACCCGGGCGGAAGAACTGCTGATGCAGATAGACATCGTATCGTACCCTCATCTGGTAGACAAAAAGGCAAGGGAAACGATCGTTAAGCGGATCACCAGCATGCTGCCGAAGCCGCCGGCAGAGTCGCCGAAATCGGCGGAGGAACAATATCAAGCGCAGCTGGCGCGGATGAAGGGAGGCGTGTAGGATGGCTGTGGAGATCGGAGAACTGCGAGCTCGCATGACCGCGGAAGCACAGGGGCTCAAGGCCGAGATTAAAGCCGTGAAAAACGAGATTGCCGGGCTCGGTGATCAAGGGAAGAAGACGGCGACGGATATTAAAAGCATGGACACAGCTTTCAGTAAGATCGGCTCTTCTAAGGACCAAATCACCCGGCTCACGGCGGAACTGGATAATACCAACGCCAAAATTGATCTCCAGCGGAAAAAGCTCAGCGAGCTCAAAGAATCGTATGATAATACGTTTAACGAACAGCGGAAGAACAAGCTGCAGGAGCAGATCCTGAGCACGGAAGCGGCGCTATTGAAGCTGACCCAAAAATCAGACCAGACTGCGCAGAAAATATGGGATCTTGAAGATCAGGCGCAGAAGGCCGGGGATGGCTTGGAGGGATTGAATCAGGTCTTGAAAGAAATCGGTCTTAGCTCTGGCCAGATCGACAAGATCAATAAGGCCATCCAAAGCACCAATCCGGAATTGCTCGAGGAGCAATTAGAGCAGGTCCGGGAGCAGCTTCGCATGATCGGCCTGGATGCCAAGCATATCGATAAGATTGAACAGGAGCTGAAGGAAACGACCCGTGAAGCGAAAGAGACTCAGCGGGGGCTCGACGGTTTAGCAACCGGCTTAACATCCCTTGGAACTGGCATGACCACTATGAAGCTCGCACAGACCATGAAGGTATTGTCTGACGAGGCGCATAAGCTGGCACAATCTTACCAAGGCCTAACAGAAGTGTCTAAGTCGCTTAATCTCGATACAGAGCAGTCGATTGGTCTGGCCGAGGAGCTGTCGGACCGCTGGGGCCTGAGCCGAACAGCCATGGCGGATACCGTAAAGACGTATCTTACTGCCGGATTAACGCTAGAACAAACCAAGGAGATTATGACCGCCACCGCCGACGCTGCCGTATATAACCGGGAAGCGCATCTGACATGGGACGAAGCGATCCGCCAGGTTGCCCAGGGGATTAAGATGGGGAACTCCGATCTGACCGACGCGGCAGGCATTACGACGAACCTGTCCGTGATGTATGACCGATATGCTAAATCCATTGGCACAACAGCGGCTAAGCTGACCGAGGCGCAGAAGATCCAAGCGGCTTACAACGGCATTATGCAGGAATCGGCGATGTTCGCCGGCAATGCGGACTCGGCTATGACCGGTTATACAGGAACGCAGGCTACCTTTAGTCAAACGGTCGAAATGGCTCGTGTGGAGCTTGGTGAAGCATTTCTTCCGATTTTGGAACAGATCATGCAGAAGCTTACGCCGATGATCAAGGAATTTGTGACTTGGGCCGAGGCAAACAAAGAGGTGGTTGCAGGCATCGCTGCAGGTTCGGTGACAGTATTGGGTCTGGTCACGGTTTTGGGAACCTTGACGGTCGCAATCGGGGCCGTTACGGCGGCGCTACGAGCTATGAACATCGCGATGGGGCCAATTGGCTGGGTAGTAACGATATTGTCAGTGGCCGCTGCCGGCGTCGGGGCGTATAAAATGGCTGCTGATGCGGCAGCGGAGTCGGTTTTGACGTTTGCGCAGAACCAGGAAGAGCTGAACAAGAAGCTCGCCGAATCCCCGGCCAACCGAACGGCGGAAGATTTAAAGAAATTACAGAGCGATACGGAGACTCTGAATGCATTATTGGAAGAGCGGGCCAAAGCCCAGGAACGTCTGAACGAAGCTCAAAAGGCGATGCCGACAGACGTTGCTGCCGGAACCCGAATCAGCATCCCTCCCGAAACGATCAAAGAGATGAATGAGGCGAGGAAGGCGCTGGAGGAAATCGACAAGCAGCTCCGAGATATGGATTTCAGCAATGCGGAAGAAGCCGCTGAGGCCCTTAAAAAAATGAGGGAACAAGCAGAGAAATCAACGCCGGCCCTTCTTGATATGGCCAAGGCAGAAATGCAGGATGTTGCGGCCAAGAACAGCAAAATTCTTGAGATGGAGAAAACGCTGAAGCGTTACAAGGAACTGGATGCGGTGCAGAAGGTGGACGAAGCTCAGAAACAGGAGCTTGTGGCGATCACCAACACGCTGAAGAAACAGTATCCAGGCTTACATGCTCTTATGGATGAGGAGGGGAGGATCCGGATCACCAATGTGGATCTGGTCTCTCAACAGATCGACATTGAGAAGAATCTCGTATCGGCCTCCGTTGAGAGCGCCAAGGCGCAGATCTCCAATCTGAAGGAGACTGCTGCTGCTCAAAAGGCAGCTGTCGAAGCGCAAATCAAGAACTACCAGGCTCTTGCCCGGGTGATGAGTTCGATCTCTGGCAAAGCCCTGGATATTGGGATGACCGAAGGTAAGAGCTCTCTCACTCGGGTCGGTGGGATGCTTGGGGGCATCGTGGCCGCCGGCGTACAAGCTCAAGCGAATGCGGCTGCAGCGAAGATGGCGGAGGAGCAAAATAAATACGCTAACGCTGAGCTGGAGGCTGAGCGGGCGCTGAATAATTTGACCACCGGAAACCTGGACGCTTTCGCCTACAAACCGCCGAATTATGGAGGCGGCGGAGAGGCCGATGACGATAAAAAGAAAAAGAAGAAGGAGAAGAAATCGAAAGAGAAAGAAGGCAAGTCAGCAGCCGAGCTTGCGAAGGAACAACGTCAGGCTGCTTTTGACGCGGCGATGGCCACGGCAAGGTACAACGCGGAATTTTACGATCAGACAGCCGAGCAGCAGCTCAAGGCCCTCAAGAAAATCCAAGCGAATCATAAACAGCATTTGAAGGAAACCATTGAGGATCAGCGTGAGCTTAACCTGCAGATGAAACGCCTGCAGGAGGATAGCGCCAAGTCGAATTATGAAGCGTCGGCCACTTGGATCGATCGCCAAGAGCGCAAGATGGAGGAATCGTATAAAAGCGAGGTCCAAATTGCGCAGATGAAGGTAGATACCTGGACGAAAGTCCGTGATCGCTACAAGAAAGACAGCGAGTTTTATAAGTCAGCCGACGAGGAGTTATATCGAGCCCGGAAAGAATTGGCCAAAGCACAGTACGAGGCTTCCTCGGAATGGATTAGCAAAGAAGAACGACGCATGCAGGATTCCTATAAGACCGAGGTGCAGATTGCACAGATGAAAGTCGATTCGTGGACTCGGGTTAGGGACCGGTATAAAAAGGGCAGTGAAGAGTACAAGAAAGCTGATGAGGAGCTGTATCGCGCTCGGAAGGAGCTTTGGCAAGCCCAATTCGCTAACTCGGAGGAATGGATCGCGAAGGAAGAGCGTCGGATGGAAGAGGCCGGAAAAACGGAAAAAGAGATCGAGCAGATGAAGCTGGCTGCTTGGACTCGAGTCCGAGATCGGTACAATAAAAACTCGGAAGAGTACAAACGTGCAGATGAGGAAGTTTACAGGGCGCGAAAAGCGCTGATGCAGGACCTCAAGAAAGAGACGGACGACTTTTTCAATGCACAAAAGAAAAGTCTAGATGATTCATTGAGAGCCGAGCTAGATGCGATCGAAAAGCGCAAGAAGGCCTATGTCGATGCTCAGAATGAGAAGATTAAGGCAATCGACGACTTGATCGCAAAGGAGCAGGAGCTCAATGTCGACGAGGACTATGAGACTGAACTTGCCAAGAAGTTAGCCCGTCAGCAGGAATTGAGCACCGCTGTATCCCCCGAGGGGAGAAAAGCGCTCGCTGACATTACCGAGGAAATCGAGCGGATGCAGCTAGAGCGTAGCCGGGAGCTCCGCAAGCGAGACTTGGAAGACCAGAAACAGAAGCTGGTGGATGAGAAGGGCGAGCGGGAGAAAGCTTTCGACGACGAAAGGCAGGAAACCGAGGCTCGATATGAAGCGCTGAAGAATGCTTTCGAGAATCACCAGAATGACGTGCAATTTATCGAGAATGCGATCAAGGATTTTCGGATCGGTGCCAATGAATCAGCCAACCAGCAGATCCTTGCAGACCTCGATCAGTTCGTTTCGGAGTATAATGCCAAACTGTCCCGGATGGCCGAGGTTTCTGGTCAAAGTAAGACGAGCCAGGCCGAACTGGACCTACAGGAATACAATGCGAATAAGGATGCCTGGGCCGCAGCCAAGGCGCGCGGGGATACGGCGGAAATGGCGCGTCTTACAGCTCGAAACGAGGAACTCCGGAAGTTGTACGGCATTAATAAGGATACCGGCAAGCTGCAGACTTTCAAAGATGGAGGAGTTGTGCAGGGACGCCGCGGGGAGGCGGTACCGGTAATCGCCCATGCTGGCGAGATGTACTTGAACCCGGAACAACAAAACACGCTTTGGAAGTTGGTCAGCGGGCAGGCTGCAGCGCCGATGGCCAGTAAATCTGACCCCGTGGTCATGCAGACGGTCAATCACATCGATATGTCAATCGAAAGAGTTGAGGTGCAGGATCCAACGGATGCCGAGATCCTTTACACTGAACGCGAGCGGACTTACCGACGTCTCGCCATGACAGGGGGTGGGAAATAGATGGACGTATCTGTGAATGGAGAGTGGATTTCCGAAACGGGGGCGGTGCTGGTCCGCCGGAGTATCCCCGGCCTGCCGGAAGCGACGGAGAACACCGTGGAGATCGCCGAGCGGGACGGTGAGGTTGATTTTGGAAGCACATATGGAGCCCGGCCAATTGGCCTGGCTTTTTTTATTACCGGCGACTATGACACCACGGTTTCGTTGCTAATGCGACAATTCAACACCCGGCGCGGCGTTCTGGATCTCGTATTCTCCGATCGGCCGGGCAAGCATTATTTCGCTCAGTACCGCGGCACGATGAGCTGGGATGAGTCCACCGGGAACCGAGTCATTGATATTCCCCTCAAGATGTACGATCCGTTCCCTGAGAGCGATGAGCGGATCACGGAGCTGACCATCACTCGGTCGCCCCAGGTTGTTAATGTCCAGTCGATCGGGGATGAGCGGGCAAGCCCTGTTATTGTACTGACTAACATCGGAACGACCACGCTGCATAGCTTTAAGATTCGAAACGAATACCTCATGGAAGGATGAATGATGCATGAACATGTCCAATTATTTGGCCACGGCTTTGCTGAACCAGGTATTCCGGAACACTGCGTACACCCGGCCGGGCAAGGTCTATTTGGCGCTATACACCAGCAATCCGACGGCAGCTGATACTGGCCAAGAGGTTTCTGGTGGAGGGTACTCCCGCCAAGAAATTACGTTCGGCGCGCCGACTATAGAGACATACAACATCTATCACCCGACGACTGGTCAACGGGTTACGGTGTTGAAGCCGACCATGAAGAACAGCGCTGACGTCGTCATGCCGACGGCCACGGCGGACTGGGGGCAGGTATCCCACATCGGGATCCGGGATGCGGCGACCGGCGGGAACCTGCTCTACTTCGGAGCATTGGAGACACCGCGCAGCATTTTGACTAACGACATCTATAAGATGCTGACCGGTCAAATTGTGCTGACATTGGCGTAAGGAGGGTGTTGTGATGAAGACAATGTATCCGGCGCAAGTCAATAGCCCGGGGACCGAGCTGGCTGCCGCGATCGATGCGACACAGGATACGATCCAGGTCGTGGACGGCTCGGTTCTTCCGGATGCCCCAAACCTACTCACTATTGGGACAGATGAAGCTGCCGAGACGATCCTGTATACCGAAAAGACCGGGGATGAGCTCAGCGGAGTAACCAGGGGATTTCAAGGGACTGCCCAGTCCTGGGCCATGGGAACGAAGGTGGCTCGTTATTTTACCGCATATGATCACGACGCCGCGATCGGTAACATTAGTGAGCTTTCCGCCGGCTTGAACGCGCTTGGCGATGAGACCAAGGACCGGTTCGATATCGAACAGCGCGAGGACGTCGTTCTAAACGCTGGGATGCAGATCCTCAACGCACAGCGTAACGCTGCCTTTTCCTTAGGCGGAATCAAGGGGCGGACGTTGGTGAATCTGCTGGGGCGTAATGGTGGTATGGAGAGTTTAACAGGTATCGGTCTAAGCAACGCAACAGCAGCGCTGGACTCTACGAACAAGACGCAAGGGATTAATGGGTTAAGAGTCACCACGACGGTATCCTCCGCTACTAACAGCGGGATAGCGTATATCCCTATATCGGGATTAAAGGTCGACGGATACTATGTCCTAATTGCAGACGTCAAGAACGGAAATGCGAAAGAGTTATTTGCGGGATGGGGTGGAGCAATTACAGGCAGTTATGCCGGACCTGTTACTGCAAAAGATAAATTTACAACTATCTGGAGAAAGAACAGGCCCAATTCGTCGTCGGGAAATATTGACTTAGCCGTATTGGGTGACGTCAATACTTACGGTTATTACGATGCCGTACGCGTATACGAAATCAGCGCAACCGAATACGCCGCACTCGACACCATGACGCCAGAACAAGTCGCCGCCAAGTATCCATACGTCGACAGCGTTCAGCCTGTGCGGAATCCGTATGCGATCCGGTACGGGGAAAATCTGCTGCCGCCGTTTTATGAGTGGGAAACGACAACCGGGGCTAGCGATGCGCCTTATGCCCATACTATAACGGCTACATCTTCAACATCAGTTAGCGCTGTCTACAAGATGAAGCCAGTTGTCGGCCAATCGTACACATATTCAATCGGGTCGAGGGGCGGCGGCCGGATCGGGTTAGACTTTAGAGACGCGGGAGGTAACATCCTCCTCTCGTCTGGTTGGGTAGACCAAGATTTGATAACGCTTGAAGCGCCTACTGGCAGCGAAATTATGCAGATATTCGTGTCGAGCGGTGGACAGATCGGAACGTTCACTTTTAAGAACCCGATGCTGAACATCGGCACCGGTGCCAAACCGTTCGAACCACGGGAGGACTCTATGCTAGCGTTACAAACGGACTTATACGCAGATCCGCTGACAGGTTCGAATGCTGACGATGTGTTCGAGAAGGATGGGCAGTATTTTAAGCTGGCGAAGTGGAAGGGAAACGCATTAGATGGTGCATTGTCGTATGTAGTTCTTAACAACTATACCGGGTTTAAACGTGTGGCTGTTCCGGTCGGACAACTGCCTTTACCGCTAACCCCACAAAAGTATTGGGCTACTAAGTATCAAGGAAGTTTACTGAGTCTGATTGATACGTCGACGAGGGTAGATGCAGTGGACTATTCAGATACTCATGGCTGGTTGTTGTCTATCTCCAACGCAGACAGCGGATGGGGCGACAACTACACGCCGACAGCCGACGAGATTAAGGCGTATTTTATGGGATACAAGATGTATCCTGCTGGCGGAAGTGGTAGCGCTATTTACACGGGTTCGGGAACAAAAGCGTGGGTATACCGTACACCTTCAGGTTTAGATGGTTGGCAGGATGTTGGAACTACATTACCAACAAGTCCTGCTCCCATCAACGCATATTGGCAACCATATCAACTCGTATACCAACTCGCCACGCCAACGGTCGAACCTATCGTTTCCGAAGGCATGCTGACGTTTAACGAAGGCGATAATCAGGTAGAGGTTGGAACGGGGATTGTGGTTCGGGAGGCGATAAGGCTGTATGACGGCGAGCAACCGGGATACGGGGCTTATTACTATACCAATCATGCAACAATCGGCGGCGGGTCGAAGTGGAAGTATAAGCCGATGAAGGTCTTTTCGTTTTATCGAAACAGTTTAGCGGACGTTAGTTTCGATCCGCCGCCGAGCGGTTCTGATCCGTGGTACCGTATTAAGAAAAGTTTATACGATCCATCAGCTGCCTATTCCGTCACGTACCTGATGCTGGACAAGTCGCCCATCGTCCCATTCAGCGGATCGTACGCAGCTAACGAAAAGGCGATGCTGCAAGAGCTGACCGACGCCGTGCAGCAGAATGCGACCGCGGTTTCAGTGCTGATGAACAAAAAGGCGGATAAGGATCCATCTATTGTTTGGATTACGCCGACGTTACTAAATGGGTGGACTTCCTTCGGGACCAATACAGTCCAATACGGCAAAGATGCTGCCGGGAATGTTCATATCCAAGGTATGGCTGGCGGTGGAGCTGGCGAGCAGCCTATGTTTATACTTCCAGTAGGATTCCGGCCTAAGAGAACACGGCAATGCGTATCGATCGCAGTTAAGGATGGGGTCGTTTCAGCCCCAACTTACGAAATAGCAGCTGATGGCAAAGTCATCCCTTACGGTACGATTGCTCCCACTTGGATGACTCTTGATACAATAACACCATTTCCAGCCGAACGGTAAAGGAGGATCACATGAAAGCCGTACCTAAAGTGAATACAGACGGCCTCTATTTAGAGGATACGCTCGTGGACGATGCCTTTTCCGGTGTCGTCCCTTTTTATGCGGAGCCTGAGCTGCCGATCGATCAAAGCCAGCCAGAGCCAGAGGCCCCGCCGGAAGACGTGCAACCGGGAGAAGTGTCTGAGCCGGAGCCCGTTATAGCGGGGTATATCGTCGGTATCCCGATTATTCCCGGATTGTACCGTCCGCGCTTCGATCTCGTAGCGTGGGAGGCATATCAGAGCGCCATTACGTCTGCCGAAGATGCATATAACGCCGCATACGCCGAATGGTCGAAGCTGCTGGAAGAGGAGCGCGGGGAGCCGCCTATTTACGTCGCACAAGAACAACCGACGTTATGGATCGAGGGATTAACCCCCGAAGAGATCGAGGAGATCACACGGCCGCAGCAGCAGGAGCCGACCGAGCTGGAATTGCTTGCGGAGGAAGTCGAGGTGATCCGGCAGCAAACCGCTGAGCAGCAGGAGGCAATTGAATCCTCAGGAGCGGAGATTGCACAGATGAAGACGACAAGCACGGAACATCAGCTTACGATCAGCACCTTAGGGACCGAGCAGATAAAACTTGACCTCTCGACCCTTGATCTCAAACAACAAAACGCCGTATTGGGTGCAGAGCTTGTCAAAAAGGATATCGCTATTCTTGATTTGCAGTTGCAAAATCAGGCGTTAGGTCAAATGTTGGCCGCGCTGGAATTGAAACTATTAGCTAATGGAACAGGGGGAGAACCGAATGTTCAATAGTGATTTCGAGAGATTGTCTTACTACTACGAGAAAAAATGGGTGTCGGACGTGCAGCTTCGACTCTACGTCCAGTTCGGCGTTATTTCGGCGTCGGAGTTTAAGGTGATTACTGGCAAGGAATACAAGGGTTAATTCCTGACCTGAGAGGAGGAGGCGCATGTTCGGAGGACCATTTAACCGGCTGCCGTTTAATCGTCCCATAACCATGTTTGTCTTCGGCCGGGCCGTCCTCAGCGGCTGCGCCGGGCTCGTGGCTGTATCTGCTGTCGAGATGAACGGACAAACCATCATGGATGGCGAGAGTGGGATGTCTTCAGACTTTATCCGGGAGATCTCCTTTGCCGCTCGGATGGATGCGGATAGCGGAATGGCCGTGGATTTTATACGGGAGCGTCTGCAAACTGCAATCATGCACGGCATTTCCTCCCTGCAGGGCAAGGCAAGCCGGTACCATGTCGACGAGATTGAGTTCACCGGGCCGTTCGTTCCTGGAGACATTATCGTGATCGACAGTGAGAAATTCAAGATTACGCGGAACGGGGAGAATGTATCCCATTTGTACAACGGAGATTTCTTCGACTTAAACCTGGGGACAAATAACCTCACCTGGACTGATCCGGCGACCGGGCGGACGATTCTTTTCCGGATCACCCACCGAGACAAGTTTTTGTATTAGGGAGGCGATATATTGCCTAATCCAACACTGCAGGTTTTTGACAAGAACCTGAAGCGTACCGGCACGCTGATTGACGCTTACGGTATCGAACGACGAAGACGGCTCAATTCCGATTATGAGCTGTCTTTTTTAGTTCCTATGACCAGCGAGGATTATCTTGAAAAGATACAGATCAAGGGCCATGTTCGGGATGAGCGCGGGCAATATTACGTCATCAATACCCGGCAGCGGCAGCGGGATAAGAAGAAGCTCACGTCTCAGATCACTTGCACGCATGTCATGTTCAAGCTGAACGATTACAAGGTGCCGTATGACGAATACATCGATGAGGCTTATGGGATCCACATCTCCACGCTGCTGAATAAAATCAGCGCATGGACCGGCGGACGTTTTACGTTCCAGGTACATGACACCTTCGACCTTTGGGATATCAAGGACTTCGGCCGGACCAATGCGCTCGCTGCTCTGAACCAGGTCGTGAACCTTTATGGCGCAGAGATTCGTCCGGATAACTTCGTGATCCACATCCATAAGAAAATCGGATCCCAGACGGATAGGTATGAGTACCGGACGAAAAAGAACATAATCTCCGATTCGTTCAAAGACGACGGCACCGGCCTTGTGACACGAATGTTTGCTCAGATGAAGGACGGCCGGACTTGGGTCGGGATGTCTGCTGATAACCTGACGGCAGAGGAGAGGAGCCTGCTGCAATCTGTCCCGGGCGCCATCCAAAACGGGAAGGTTATGGTCAACTATCTGCTTTCTCCGTACGTCAATTACTGGGGCAGCGACAGCGTCCCGTTTTTCGACGGGGAGAACATTCAGCAGGACATCGAGGATCCCATGGAGCTGCTGAAGTCTACCCGGGAAGAGCTCCGGAAGAAGGAGATGCCGGAGCTTGAGGTGACGGTGACCGCCGCGGATCTCTACAAGATAGATCGGGAGGAACACCCGCCGGACCTTGGCGATGCGGCCACCGTATACGACCCGCAAATGGGCCTGCAGCGGCTCGGAGTCCGGATCGTGGAGCTAACGGAGTATCCATACTCTATCGACCAGCATACCAAGGTGACCCTTGCCAACTTTGCCCTGAAGGATGACATCGACCTGCTCGCCGACCTGGAGCGGTCGAGGAAGGTGATGGACAATCTGCTTTCCGGCGGGCGGATCCGGACGGAGGTATTTGAGTCTGCAGCGAAACAGGCAATCGTTGACATTAACAATAGCAAGACAGAGCTGATCTACCCGCCTGAAGGCGGCATTCTTGCCCAAGAGAAGACGAACCCTTTGGAGCAGGTCCGCCTTACATCGAAAGGGCTCGGAATTTCAACGGACGGCTGGCGAACGGTTCGGTCAGCTATCACGGCCCGCGGAATATTGGCCGAGACAATAATCGGCCAGCTCGGCAGCTTCGTTTCGATACTGATCGGTAGCGGGAATAACGTCACCCAGATCAACACGAACGGGATCGCTGCAGGGCATGCCAACTTCGGTAGTGCACCGTTTCGGGTGGATATGCAAGGGAATGTGGTGGCCAATCGGCTGACCGCCAATTCAGCGAATATCTATTCATCAAATTTCATGAATGGCGCCATTGTTGGCTCGTCCATAAATGTAGGGAACGGTATGTTTACAGTAAGCTCTGGTGGTCATATGGTCGCACAGAGTGGAGAGTTCAGAGGAAGAATATCTGCATCGACTATTGATGGAGGAACCATAAACGGTACCACTATAATCGGTGCTTCGATAAAAACTGCCTTATCGGGCGAAAGAATCGAATTAGACCCGTATGGTTTTGTTTTTTACGATATTTTTAATGCTAGACGGGTAACTCTCGGAACCAATCCTTCTGCAAATATTTCAGGACACACGTATTACAATTCTTCTAGCCAGTCTCAAGGTCTTATCTATGCAATTGATTATGAACTCCATGTGATAGGGAATAACGGATTAAGGATCGGAACGAATTTTGGTACAACCTATCTGCAGGGTTCTGTGCATTTTACAAACGGTTCTTCTGTTACAGGTTTGGTACTAAGCATCGGCCAGATATCTGGATTGCGATCACAGTTAGATTCGCTCCAATCTCAAATTGATTCGCTTAGAAGTACTTATAATAGCCACACACATACGGTGAATATCGGAACTCATAATCACGGCAATAGCCAAAACCAAAACTGGGGAGGAACATTCCCAACCTCTAGGCCTTAGGATATACTGGAGATATATTCCTAGAGTGGAGGTTCATGAAAATGAAAAAATGGACGTATCTTTTAAGCGGTGTTATTCTTGGAATCTTCCTGACCCTAAGCGGAACTGTTTTTGCTGATCAAGTCAAAAGCTTGATCGGAAAAAAGGTTACTGGAGAAATGACAGTTATCGTCAACGGGAAAGAACTGAGCGAAAAGGGAGCCGTCATCAGCGGCAGAACTAATGCACCCGTCCGTGCTGTTGTAGACGCTGTGGGAGGTGAGTTGAAATTGGAGGGAAAGACAATCCATATCACAACGGAGTCTGGACAAGATCAAAGTAATGACGTGAGTTCTTCCGATAGTAACAACAAGTATATGAATAGCTCTAAATCGGATTTGGAAGAACTAAGAAATAGCATCCAAAATAATCGAATCAAGCCAGCTGTTGAAGAGCGAGAGGGAATACTTAAAGAGATTGAAATTCTAAAAACGTCGGGAATGAACGGAGAACCATCACCAGGACTTGCCGATAAGCAAAAACAATTGGCCGAGTATGATGTAATTATCGCAAAAGCTAAAGAAGAACTACGACTAGTAGAGGAAGCCCTCGCAGTAATTAAATAACGAGCAATCATTAGAGTCCGGTAACCCCGGGCTCTTTTATTTTGCCTCGAAGGGAGGTGCCCTATGGCAAGGATGACAAAGGTGGAACTGCTTATCGATCTGACGACCCCGGTGGATGAAATAGCTGCAGTAATAAACATCATGCTTCAAGCATATCCGGACAAGCAGCTCGAAATCTTACAAGCGGTTGATCATGATATCGGCGAGGCTCTGGCCAGGTTGCAATCGTCCGACGAAGCTGAGAAAGAAAAAGGCGAGTAAGATGCCCCTGGATTTGGGGCTTCATAAATTTTTGACAGATTAGGGGGACGGGGGATGAATCAAACACAAGGGGTGGGTGACGTGCACGATGTAAATACATTGGTTAGTCTGCAAATTCAGCTTGCCCGAATTGAGGAGACGTTGAAGCCGCTGGCGGCATTGGTACCGTCTGTAGCAGATGTTAAGGAAACGTCACGGGAAGCTCTTGCTTGTGCTCAACAAGTGAAACAGAAGCTTGAAGGGCTGGAAGCGGAGTTTAACCAAACCAAGACCATTGCCGAAGAAGCGCTCAGGAAAGCGAACGCTGCACTTGAGACACAAAAGGCACAAGCCGAGGACCAGAAATGGTTTAAACGTACGTTTTATGGAGTGGTCATTACTGGTGTAACTGGTGGGATTGTCGCTGCCGTCTGGGCCGGCATTAAGCTGGCCGCACTTAATTAACGAGAGGATGAATTGTAAATGGAGTGGAACGTGATTTTTGAATTGATAGATCCACGGTTGTTTATCGTGGTGGCCGCATGTTGGGTAATCGGTATCCTTTTGAAGCAAATACCAGCTGTTCCAAACTGGATCATTGTCTATGGGGTTGTGATTGCTGCTATCCTATTAACCTTCGGTTTAATTGGTTGGAGTGTGGAAACATTGATACAGGGTATCCTTTCAGGCGCATTTGCGGTATTCGGGCATCAGGCTATGAAGCAGGCGAAGGAAGGGATTAAGTCATGAAGAAAGTATGGATTGATGCTGGGCACGGTGGGAAGGATCCGGGAGCAGTCGGAAATGGCTTAAAGGAAAAGGATATCGCTCTGACGGTATCCCTTGGCGTCAAGCGACGCCTGGAAGCAGAATACGAAGGCGTTCAGGTGTTGATGTCCCGGTCGACGGATGTGTTCCTTGAGCTGTCGGAACGGACCAATGCGGCCAACAAAACCGGCGCGGATCTCCTTGTCTCCATCCATTGCAATGCCGGCGGCGGAGCTGGCGGCTTCGAGTCCTTCCGCTATACGGATGCTTCGGCCGCCTCGCGGTCTTTGCAAAACAAACTTCACATGGAGATCATGGCAACCCTTAAGCCGCACGGCGTGATTGACCGTGGCCAGAAAGCAAAGAACCTTCACATGTGCCGTGAAAGCAGAATGCCCGCGGTCTTGACCGAGAACCTATTTATTGATGTGTCGTCGGACGCGGACAAACTAAAGCGCCAGGAAGTCATTGACGCTTTGATCGATGGACACGTAAAGGGGATCGCGAAGTATCTGGGTTTAAAGAAGAAGGAGGGTAAGTCGATTACCAAAGAAAGGGATATCAACGTTGTCAGCTCGTGGGCTGCGCCAGCGTGGGAGGAAGCTACGAAGGAGGGGCTCTTTGACGGGAGCCGTCCGGGTGCTCCATTTACTCGCGAGGAGGCAGCTGCTGTTTTACTTCGCATGGAAAAAAACATTCTGGAAAAATTGAAAACCAAGTATCAAGGTATACGAGGGGAAGGAAATACCTATAATTGTGGTGAGTGATGTACCTTTCCCCAGGGCATCTACTCTTCCTCCTCTGTTCACGAGTTAGGATCGATCTCGTATTAGAATTCGAGATCGATCCACATTATGTATAAATCGTAGCAGACTACCAAGACCCTGCTAGCCTATAACTGGCTGGCAGGGTCTTTTTGCTTTTTTAATACCCAAAAGGCAAGCACCTTATGGTAATATTTTCATTATGAGACGATATATGAAGCCGCTGACTGCGGACATACACTTTTATACCGCTATGCTCGATCAAACACCTATCGCCGTATTTATAGCGGACGAGCTGGTCGGTTGCGGCCGGATACAAGAGATCACGGAGAACAGCATCAAGGTTGGAGACGCGCGGTATATGCGAGAGAACTGCACGTTTAAATACGCAAACTAAAAGGGAGGTGAAAAAGTGCCTGATAAATATACAACTGATATTTTAGAGAGAATCAATGATATGTCTGGTTCTGACGCTCGAAAAATCCTCGCAGAAATCTTTATTGAAATTAGAAGCATTGGTGTTGGCGGAAAAACTGAACAAGATGCATTTAATGCTATTAAAGGAATTTATCGCTCAGAGGTTGTTGGATTTATTAAAGAAAAATATGATGTCTAAACAATAAACTCCACAAAAACCGGACTCCGAAGCATTCCCGCCCGCGTCCAATTCCGCATTTTCACGCGCGCACGAATTCGCGGCTCTACGTACACGAATTCGCGGCTCTACGTACACGAAATTGCGGTCCTCTCCGGTAATAAGCGGTTTAACAACGTTATAAAACGCCTTCTTATGAGTAGGATTTGCGCCTAGTTCGATAATACCGGCTGGGCGCATTTTTGCGTTATCGTAAATGCTCGCAAGCCACCCGAATTCTTCTTTCCGATATCCCGTTATAAATACGTCCGCGTACGACCAATTTATTACCTTCTGCCAATTATCCGAGCGTCGCCCCGTTTCATAACTACTATCCTTTCGCTTGCCGACAACGCCTTCCATGCCGCGAGACTCGATCTGCTCAAACAGCGCCTCACCAGCGCCATCAATATAGGGTACAATGCCGAAACTTGTAGACGGCAACGGGAGCTGCGCGAGAATTTCTTTGCGTTTCATCAGTGGCAGACGACGCAAGTCTCTACCGTTATACTGAAGTACGTCGAAAATGACGAAAGTGGCCGGTAACGATAGGGATAGTGCTGCTATCTTATCGGCCTTCTTCGCCTGGAATCGCATCATGACGGCCTCAAAGTCAGAGTTGCCGGTCGCTGGATCAACGCAAGCGATTTCGCCGTCTAAAACAATATCGTGCGGAAATATGGCACCAGCAACCTCAGGATATTGACGCGTACAATCGTTGTTATGGCGAGTGTACAAGCGGACATCTCCGTTGTGTTGTGAAAATATCAAACGATGGCCGTCGATCTTCGGCTCAAAAATAAAACGAGAGCCCGAGTATGGGCTAGGTGCTGTTGCAAGTAGCATCGGGTCAATAAACATAAAAACCCCCTTTACCGAATTATACTGCTTGGCTTTAGGGTAACGTCACGGTAAGTGTTGGTAACCCATAACTTAAAGCTAGCCTGTATCTCAAGAGATCAAAAGTTCTCACGGATTCGAAACAGGTAGGAAGAGACGATGCTAGTGATATCTATAAATAGCGTGTTAATAGGAAAATTTACCTACTAATTTTCCAATATATAGGTTACAATACAAGAAAAATAGACATGAAGCGATATTAGCAACATGTCCTTAAAAGCTTGAGTGAGATAACACTCAATATTTTTAACTGTTAATATTATAGTATACGAAATGATTGTGATATGTCTAGAGTGGAGCTTTTTTGGACTTGCCGATATCTCTTTACAAGGGAGAGATTTATCAGTTGAGGATTAACAAAATCGAGTTCACAAAAAAGGTACCTAGTGATCGTGTCAAGCATGTTATTGATCAAGAAAAAATCGAATGTAGTAAGACAAGTATTGAAACGATGTTTGATGGTATTCAAGAAAAGAAACCTCACACTCTAGAAGAGTTATATAAGGAGTATCGGTATGCCGGAAAAACAGCAGTTAATATCTTCGAGTGTACTGATTTTCCTGAAGGGTTGAAAGTAAAAGAAGGATTTCTTGTGCACTTGAAGAGAAAGTTAAACATCACTTCCGCATTGATCGGTAATGAATTAAAGCCTGAAATAACCACTGTACCTCAAATAAATCTTATAGAGGACCTTGGTGAGGCAGTCTTACTTCAGTGGGTATCTGGAGAAAAGAAGATTGGTTATGATGGATACGAGGTTGTAGAACGCATTGTACCTTCTTTTGAGTACATGATGATCAGATTTGGTGATCCAATCTTCATTGAACTACGGTCAGGTTTTTCGACACATAAAAAATATAAAGAAGCACTGAAGAGTTTATTATCGACGAGTGCGGACAATATCCCCAATATCGATTGGTTGCCAGTAACTAAAGTCACTGAGGCAGAAGCCGAGAAGATCTCAGAAATTTTAGAAGCTGGCTTACTTGAATCTGAAGTAATCGGAGAGGGATGTATTGGCAAGCTTGCTGTTAGCGCTGCGCCGGGAATAGATGACCTCAAAAAGCAAGAGCAGTATAAAAGCATGGTAGCTGGAAGAGAATATTTGGCACAAGTTTTTCATGTGGACTATCGTGAAGTTGATACAGGGTATTCTACGAAGGTGAAATTTCGCATAAACCATAAAGGGGGCTTTGAATTTAAAAGTAAAGTAAGTGAACGTATAATTAGAAGGATTTTGGATGTATTTGTAGAAGTCAGATATAGAAAAGAATCTGATCAAGGCAACAATGAAGCTGTGTCATGAAGATAAAACATTTGAAAGGTAGGTTCTTTTTATGATCATTAATACGGTAAAGATCGATGAGATTCTTGAAGGTCTAGCATATGATAATAAAAACCGTTTTAATGCTTACTTTGTTGCCTACCTTTCAGAAGAAAAAGACATTGATCGGGTTAATGACTACCTGATGATGAAAGCACAGTTTGGTGTTTTAGAGGTAAAACTCGAAACAATATGTCCAAATGATCATGTTGACCAGCAATTTGATTGGGGAAAACTACCTGATTGTGAGATTAATTGCAGGCTTTGTGATGATGATGAAAGTTATTTTCCTGATCCTGAAAAAACGAATATTGTCTTCAATTTTACAAAGGAATACGTTGAGGCATTAAAAAAAAAGCAGCAAAACAGTCAGCAACTGATAGCAATTTAATACAACCCAGACAAAGCGTACCGAACGAACCTTATACACTCGCAAGGTATATCCATAATGGGGACATTTATATAGGAGGTTATATGCAGCATAACAATGATTACTCGAGAAAAATGGACGGGGTAAGTTTCGATGGTGCGACTTTTAATGGGGTTGCAAATTTTCAAGGTGACAACAACACTCAGTCCTTTCAATCCGGCCTTGACAATCAGACAGAAAAACTTTTTACAGCACTTATAGAGGAGATTAAGAAACTTCCGGACGCAGATGAGATTAATGATAACTTAGAAGATTTAAGTAAAATAAAAGAGGCAGCTGCTAGTAAGAACAAAGAAAGAATGATCAAATTTTTCAAAAGACTGAGCTCTGTAATTCAGGTTTCAGCTGCTGGGGTGGATCTTGCCAAGAATTTAGGTATCTTGGCCTTGCTTTAATTTTCATACCGTCATCCCGACAACAAACTCGGCCCTCGTAGCGTTTGCTATGATGGGCCTTTTCTAATTCGTAATCAAATTGCTCCTCTTAAATCTTCTTAACAAATCAATGTCATTATGTGATTTCACCGTAATTCAACCAGATGACTGCATATTTCATGAGTCCCCTACAAGTTCCTCATTACATATTCTAGTTGCGTTTTTTTGTTTCCATCGTCGCCTAAGTAAAATTACAGCATAGTATAGTCCCTTCAATTTACCATTGATAATAGAACGAACGTTCGCATATAATACAAACAAATGTTCTTCTTGGAGGCGAACAAGATGAGAAATTTCATTGGCGAGGTTATCGAGCTCATTTACATAGACCGCAAAGGCAAGATTACTCAGCGTAAGATAAGACTGCAGGGGATTCGACATAATTTGATTCGTGCGACTTGTTTAAATACCAATCAGCCAAGAGTTTTCAGAATGGATAATGTCTTATCCTGGGAGCCGGCAAAGGGGGCAGGAAAAGATGCTTCCTGATTTAGAACGTAAGATTCTTAGGGTTTTGTACAATTATGCAAGCCAGCACCATAGGATACCCACAATGCAGGCCTTAGAGATAATGGCTGGACGAAAGAGTCAACAAATAAAGAGAGCTCTATTAATGCTGGAAAAAGAAAGGTACATTGAATGGGAAGACAAGTCCAGACTGGAAACGATTAAGATTGTGGAAGGGTGGGAAAGAAACCCTGAAGCACATAGTCGGACTTCACCAAAGGTGAGTGCACGGTATTGGACGGATTACTAGGTACCAATCACCAAGATTTGGCTTGCCCTTTCAAGTAAGAAGGCAGTGGATCCCGAATCGGAAGAAACTCACGAAGGTGAACATCGTATTTGACGAGTTGAATTAGAAGGAGAACACAGAAAAGTTTTTGGTTGAGAAGCTCAGCCGCTTGGCTAAGTTTGCAGCGAATCCGATCATCAGCTGTCATTATCTCAACCAACTGAAACATATGCGGGAGAGTTGCGGAGTGCCAACGCTTCATATATGCTGATAAGTGGATGCGACAAATAGAATTACAATGAAATTGTATCCTTTTGAGATGGAAGACATACTCAATCTTAAACGATTCTATATAGTTTGAACTTGATTAAGAACAAGATGCTCGATTTATTACAAAGTTACCAAATTGCCTATCTTAAGCAACAAAAGAGGGCCGATATATTACCGACCCTATCTTATAAAAAATCACATGAAAATCACGAAAATTGAAAAGTTATAAAAAGACGCACGGAGTAAAATCATAAATTATGTCCACGACCAATAAAAAACAGATATAGAGAAAGCTCGAAAAAGTTACGAATATACTAGTAGATGATGCAGTGGGTAACCCCGATGCTGCTGTAATGCCGCGTGTTTTAGCGGAGAGTAAAAGCGTTTGACTTTGTTTGTCAAATCCCCCTATAATGAAGGAAGTGACAATGACGTGCAGTGATTTCCAAGGGGGAGGGAAACGATGGAAGCGCGGATCGACAAAATTAAGCAGCAGCTGCAATCCCAAGGTTACAAATTAACGCCCCAGCGGGAAGCCACGGTTAGCGTGTTGTTGGAGAATGAAGACGACCACCTTAGCGCAGAAGATGTATTTATGCTCGTGAAAGAGAAAGCTCCGGAGATCGGTCTGGCAACCGTATACCGTACCCTGGAGCTGCTGAGTGAGCTTCATGTCGTAGAGAAGATCAATTTCGGCGATGGTGTCGCAAGATACGACCTTCGAACAGATACTTCGAAACATCATCACCATCATCTAATATGCACTCAATGTGGAAGCATGGATGAAATACGCGAGGATTGGCTCGGTCCCTTAGAGGAACGACTGGAGCGCGAATTCAATTTCACCGTGCACGACCATCGGCTTGATTTCCACGGCATATGCTACCGTTGCAAGGAGAAGGGCAAGAACGACCCTGATAAATCTTAACTTATAACCAACATCATATGGCGTGGTGATTCATCACGGCAAAGCCCTCTTTAACGCATACAGCCGGGAGGGCTTTTCATTTGGGTAGGAAATGGACATGAGTACATACTCGATTCAGGCGGGAATCGTGCCGAATTGCGCTTTGCCCCTTATCGGATGCCGGTATATATGCCGGCCCGGTATCATAGTCTTAATGTGACGAGCTTTCGGGCTCAAGCGTACAAAGAACACAAGGGGGACGCATGATCATGATTATATCGATCCGCAAAATCGCCGCATGGATCCGCTTCATTTCCATGTTCGCCCTGTTAACGATGTTTTTCTATTATATCCTTGGATGGGTGGGAGACTGGTTAACCCCATCCGACCCTTACCGTACGCCGACCGGTCATGCCGTAAAGGCATTTCAGCCGGAGAGCACGTTAGATGCTAGATATTCGCCGATGGAACGTCTCCGTTTATATTACTGGTATGGCGAGTAGATGTTCCAAAGGGCATGCAGGGTCAGGTGGAAACGATGCTTCAATATGTAGATGAATACTTAGAATATTTGGAAGAGTCAAAACGATTGTCGCCGCGAACGATTGAGTCGTACCGGACGGACATCATCAGCTTTATCGCGTTTGCGGCCGAGAGGGACGTCACGGAACCAGGGGATGTTAATCGTGCGCTGCTCGGAATATACCTTGGCCGAATGCGCCAGCAGGGGAGGGCGGCTTCGACCCAGCTGCGCTGCATCGCGTCGCTCCGGTCTTTTTTTCAGTATTTGGTCCGCCGGGCCGTCATCATCCAGGATCCCACCTTGCTGCTGGAATCGCCCAAGCCGGAGCGCAGGCCTCCTAAGGCTCTTGAGGAGCAGCAGGTAGACAAGCTGCTGGCGGCTCCGGATTGCGATTCTCCGCAAGGGGCAAGGGACAAGGCGATGCTCGAGCTTCTCTATGCCTCCGGAATTAAGGTTTCGGAGCTAGTGTCGCTGAGCCTGGCCGACGTGGATCTACGGATGCGATTTTTGCGCTGCGCGGCAGGTGAGGGTAAGGAACGGATCCTGCCGATC
This sequence comes from Paenibacillus lactis, assembly GCF_017873605.1. Taxonomy (GTDB): domain Bacteria; phylum Bacillota; class Bacilli; order Paenibacillales; family Paenibacillaceae; genus Paenibacillus_AQ; species Paenibacillus_AQ lactis. Next base: position 317,491 of record NZ_JAGGKI010000004.1, on the reverse strand, counting down.
ACAAGAACCGCTGCCCGGCATGTGGAATTTTATGTCCATGAAATGAGGGACAAGCTGCTCAAGGATGATGGGGAAGACGGACTGTTCCTGAATACGCAGGGCAAACGGCTGTCGAGGCAGGGCTTTTGGAAAATTATCAAGAAATACGGCAAGTCGGCCGGTATCGAGGAAGAGATCACGCCTCACACGCTCCGGCATTCCTTTGCGGTCCATTTGCTGCAGAACGGAGCTGACCTGCGCTCGGTACAGGAAATGCTTGGGCATTCGGCACTTTCCACGACGGGCATGTACCAATCGGCCAAGAAGAGCATGAAGGAAGTGTACGACCACTTTCATCCCAGGGCTTGAATATAGACGGCTTTGCATATGATCTGCAAATCATAATCGATAACCACACAGTTAGGGGAGAACGAGATGAGTTCAGTAAACCAAGCAAGCATTAAAGAAGCGGCGGAATATATCCGCCGGCAGCATGACGTCAAGCCCGAGGTAGGTCTCATCCTGGGTTCGGGTCTTGGCGTCCTGGCGGATCTGATGGAGAATGCGGTATCGATCAACTATCAAGACATCCCGCATTTTCCGGTATCGACGGTTGAAGGTCATGAAGGCGAGCTGCTGCTGGGAACGATTCACGGCCGGAGCGTCGTGCTGATGAAGGGCCGGTTTCACATGTATGAGGGCTACGGCCCCGAGCTGACTGCCTTTCCTGTCCGGGTCATGAAGGAACTTGGGGTGCAGAGCCTGCTTGTCACCAATGCGGCCGGCGGCATCAACACGTCCTTCGAGCCGGGAGATCTCATGCTGATCTCGGATCATCTGAATATGACGGGAAAAAATCCGCTGATCGGACCTAATGATCCGGCGCTGGGCGTCCGGTTCCCGGATATGTCCGAGGCATACAGCCGCAGACTGCGGCAGCTGGCGAAGGAAATTGCCGTGAGCCAGAGCGTTGTCCTCAGAGAAGGGGTTTACGCCGGCTTGCTGGGTCCAACCTATGAAACGCCGGCCGAAATCCGGATGCTGCGTACCCTTGGCGCCGACGCGGTTGGCATGTCAACCGTTTCCGAAGTGATCGTAGCAAGACATGCCGGACTAGAGGTGCTTGGCATTTCCTGTATCAGTAACATGGCAGCGGGAATTTTGGATCAGCCGCTTTCCCATGACGAGGTAATGGAGACCGCGGAGAAGGTACGAGAGAAGTTTCTCGGTTTGGTCATGGCGATTATCCCGAAAATGTAATCCATCTTACGGAAGAACAGAAGACCTGTACTTGCGAGGCGAATAACGCTGTCGTTTAGTACGGGTCTTTTTTTGCATCCAGCCTAAATACTGGAATAATTTGTTTCCAACCTGACGACAATGGTTAGAGAGACCCGTATACGTACGGGATGCCATTACGAGTGTCAGGAGGGGACGGAATTGAAAAAAGCGTTAATCGCTGGACTGTTTGCTTTCATTGTTGGATGGTCCAGTGCGGCAGTTCCAAGCTATGCCGAGGAAAACAGTAATACCGGCGGATTATCCCAAGGGGAGCTGGCGCCTAGTGCCCGTTCCGCCATCTTGCTTGATGCGGATACCGGAACCATCATTTACGAAAAAAACAGCCATGATAAGCTGCCTCCGGCCAGCATCACAAAAATTATGACGATGCTGCTGACGATGGAGGCGATCGACGAAGGACGTTTGAAGTTAACCGATAAGGTTCGCACCAGCGAGTATGCCGCTTCGATGGGGGGATCCCAAATCTTCCTCGAGCCCGGGGAAGAAATGACCGTCGAAGAAATGCTCAAGGGGATCGCTATGGCATCCGGCAACGACGCTTCCGTTGCGATGGCAGAGAAGATTGCAGGCACGGAGGAAGCCTTTGTCAAGCTGATGAACGAGAAAGCGGCGGAGCTCGGGATGAAGGATACGCATTTCGTCAATTGCAACGGATTGCCGGCAGACAACCATTATACTTCGGCGCATGACATCGCCCTGATGAGCCGCGAGCTGCTGAAATACGAGGGAATCACGAAGTATACCGGCGCCTATCAGGATTATTTGCGAAAGGATACGCCAAAGCCGTTCTGGCTGGTCAATACGAACAAGCTGGTCCGTTTTTACACGGGGGCGGACGGTTTGAAAACCGGCTATACCTCGGAGGCCAAATTTTGCTTGTCGGCAACGGCCAAGCGGGACGGATTGCGCACGATCGCGGTGGTGATGGGAGCTCCGGATACGAAGACGCGCAACAATGAAGTGTCCCGGTTATTCGATTATGCCTTCTCCCAATATGCGATGCATTCCATTTATAAGCCGGGTGAAGTGCTCGGGGTCCTGAAGGTACAGAAGGGCAGCGTGCCGGAGATTACCATTCAGGCCGACAAAGAGTACAACGTGCTGGTCAAAAAGAATGCGAAAACCGAGGATATCCGGCATGAGCTTCAATGGACCGAAGGTCTGAAGGCTCCGGTTGCCGCCGGGCAAGTGATCGGAAAGCTGTCGGTTTACCAAGGGGACGCGCTGGTGAAGGAATTTGAACTGACGTCACCGGTCGAGGTGAAGAAAGCCGGATTCTGGAAGCTTTTTAAACGGACGACAGGCAAGTTGTTTCATGTAGATTGATAGGAGTTTTCTTCTAGTTTTGTCGGGGAGCAGGAAAGTCTTTTTCCATTGTAGAAATCTTTGTTCATGTCAGGGAGGAGAGTGAGCAAACATGAATCTGCATGTTGATATGGAGCATCACAGGCATGTGCTGATCGTTCGTTTGTCCGGGGAACTCGACCATCATACGGCCGATTCGGTTCGTCTTCAGCTGGATGAAGCCATCCAGCGGCGGCAAACGGAGCACTTGGTGCTAAGCTTGAAGGATCTGGAGTTTATGGACAGCTCGGGTCTTGGCGTCATTCTGGGACGCTATAAATTCATCAAGCAAAAAGGCGGCAAGATGGCGGTCTGCGACGTCAAACCGCAGGTTTATCGTCTGCTTGAAATGTCGGGCTTGTTCAAGATCATGCCGATCTATGAGAACGAGGGTACGGCGCTCTCGGGTTTGGAGGTAGTGTCATGAGTGAAGGTAAGTCGCAGCATAATTTTATGACTCTGCAGTTTGCCGCCAAGTCGGAAAACGAATCCTTTGCCCGTGTTGCCGTGGCAGCGTTCATATCCCAGCTGGATCCGACGATGGATGAGCTGAGCGACCTGAAGACGGTCGTATCCGAAGCGGTGACCAACTGCATCATTCACGGATATGACAGCAATCCGGAGGGGATCGTGAAGATCGAAGCTTCGATTGACGGAGATATCATCACCCTCTGTATTGAAGATGACGGCAGAGGCATCGAGGATCTGGAAATGGCCAAGCAGCCGCTGTACACGTCCAAGCCTGAGCTGGAGCGATCCGGTATGGGGTTCACGATTATGGAGAACTTCATGGATGAATTTGAAGTGGTCAGCCAGCCGGGCAGCGGCACCTCGATCAAAATGAAAAAGAGGATCGAATCTAAGAAAGCTTTATATAATTAGGGGTTGGACAAATGGATGCCGATGTGAAAAAAACTTCGCAGACTTATTTGGACGACGCGGAGGTCAAACGACTCATTGCACTCAGCCAAAACGGGGATCATGTTGCCCGGGATACGCTTGTCAATTGTAATATTCGGCTTGTCTGGTCTGTCGTTCAGCGGTTTATGAACCGGGGGTATGAGCCGGATGATCTTTTTCAAATCGGCTGTATCGGTCTCCTGAAGTCCGTGGACAAGTTCGATCTCAGTTATGACGTAAAGTTCTCTACCTATGCCGTGCCGATGATTATCGGGGAGATTCAGCGCTTCCTGCGGGATGACGGGACCTTGAAGGTCAGCCGCTCCCTCAAGGAAATGGCCAATAAAGTCAGGAAGAAGCGGGACGAGCTGTCCAAGCAGCTCGACCGTCTGCCGACGGTGAAGGAGGTTGCCGAGGAGCTGGGGGTAACGCCGGAGGACGTGGTGTTTGCCCAGGAAGCCAACAAGCCGCCGACCTCCATTCATGAAACGGTATTCGAGAATGACGGGGATCCGATTACGCTGATGGATCAGATAGCCGATGATTCGCAGGAGCGCTGGTTCGACAAGCTGGCTTTGAATGAAGCGATCGGAAGCTTGACCGAACGGGAACGCCTTATCGTTTATTTGCGGTATTACCGGGATCAGACGCAATCGGAAGTGGCCAGCCGGCTCGGGATTTCCCAGGTACAGGTGTCGAGGCTGGAGAAAAAAATACTGCAGAGCATTCGGAATGAAATCGCGCAGTAGCGCAATTGCCGATTCCGGTATGCTGTGTGCTCGATACGAGCGCCTCTTTCGAAATGGAGAGGCGCTTTTTCGTGCTCGCGAAGAGGTATAGGCTATGCTCCTTTCTTTGTGAATGCAGCATTATTGGATCATTTGAGGGCGCAGTCTTTTTGGAGAAATGGAGTAGAATCCACAGCGATTTCCCATACTAACGGTAATTTAGCAGTAAAGGAGTGTTTTTGGATGAAGGTCAATCCCACTCCGACGGTGTTTCTGCAGCTGCGAAGCCGCATACGTATTCCGAAAGACCAAACCGTCAAGCTTGGCGATGTCGCTTTCATCGTCTGCGATCCGGAATGGGAAGAACGGCTTGCCGCCCTTCCCCTCGTGCAGCCGAAGGACATGGACGGCAATCGGATGGTGATGGACTTGATCCAGATCATACCGAGGATCCGGCAGCTCATTCCGGACGTGCATATCGAGCCGATGGGCAACCACCATACGCTACTCGAGCTCACCGGACCGGAGAGCAGAAGCTCCAGGCTGTGGTTCCCGCTCGTTTGGCTGCTGCTGTTTTTTGGGTCGGCGCTTACGATTATGAATTTCCATGCGGACGTCAATATGCTCGAGGTGCAGATCCGAATAGTCGAGATGGTAACGGGAGAAAGGGATGAGCATCCTTACCTGTTCCAAATTGCCTATTCCCTTGGTCTTGGGTTCGGCATGACGGTATTCTTCAATCATTTGTTCAAGAAAAAGTGGAACGAGGAGCCGACACCGCTGGAAGTCGAAATGTATCTGTATCAGGAAAACCTGGACCAGTATGTCGTGGCCGAAGAGTATCGGAAAATGAATAAGGCGGCAGAAGGGCGCGGGAATGAATCATGATGACCTCGATGCTCCAGGGAATATTTACGTGCGTGCTTGGCGTGGCAGGGGGGATCGCGGTCGGAGGCGGAGTCATTGCCCTGATCATCGTGCTCGATATCATCCCGCGGCTGTCCCAGTTAACCTCGACCTATCACCGGGTCCATTGGTATGAGGGAGCGCTGATTTCCGGCTCCTTTATCGGCACGCTTGCGGACTTCTGGCATTGGTCGGTTCCGCTCGGGCCGGTTGTGAGCACGATCATCGGGCTGATGTGCGGCATCTTCATCGGCATGCTGGCAGCAGCACTGACGGAAGTATTGAATGTTCTGCCAATTTTGGCGAAGCGGCTTCGTTTAACCGGTTATTTATTCGGGCTGCTGATGGCGATGGTTGCCGGAAAGGTCGCCGGCTCGCTGTTCGATTGGCTTATATACAATCAATGATAGTTACTCGATCAGGAGGTATAGAATGGACGAGAATACAACCTATAACGAAGGCATAGAACCGGACATCCCGGTAATCCCGCCATCCGAAATCAAGGAGCTGGAGGAGGAGGCGCTTAAGGAAAAGAGAAATGCGGAAACCTCGGACAGCACGGAGGAATCGGTCATATACTGGCAAGGCGAGGATCGGGTGCCGGAGAAGATCAGCGTCCTGAAAGAGACGCTGAAGGAAGTGATGGGCTACGGCGTTTCCTTTGACGTCATCATCCGCGAGATGACCTTTGCGGGAAGGCCGGCAGCGCTCTTGTTCCTAAACGGCTTCACGAATGATGTCATCGTTTCCGAAATATTAACCCGTCTTACCTACCTGACGCCCGAGGATGTCAGGGACGGCCACGCGCTGAACGATATGATGAAGGCGTATATTCCTCATGTCCAGGTTGAACAGGTGTCGAAGCTGAGCAAGGTGATCAATGACGTGTTATGCGGAATTTGCGCGTTGTTCATCGAGGGCGCTAGCACCGCCATCCTGCTGGATACCCGGAAATATCCCGTGCGCGGGCTTGAAGAGCCGGCGGTTGAACGCGTCGTTCGTGGAGCTAGGGACGGGTTCACGGAGACGATCGTAACCAATATCAATCTCGTGCGGCGGCGGGTCCGCGACCCGGGGCTTCATGTGGAGACGATGAAGGTAGGAAGACGGACCAAGACGGATGTGAGCCTGCTCTTTATCGACGATATTGCCGATCGCGTGCAGGTAGAAGCGATTCGCCGGAAAATAAAGCAGCTTGATCTCGAAGGGCTGCCGCTCGGCGACAAGCAGCTGGAGGAAGCAATCGTGAATAAGGGCTGGCATCCGTACCCGCTCGTCCGATACTCGGAGCGGCCGGACGTGGTAGCCTCACACCTTCTGGAGGGACGGATCGTCGTCATGGTCGATACATCGCCCAGCGTAATGATTATGCCGACGACCTTCTTCGATTTATGCCAGCATGCCGAAGAGAACCGGCAAACCGCGTTTATGGGCACCTATTTAAGATGGATCCGCTTTGGCGGCATCTTCGCCTCGATGTTCCTGCTTCCGCTCTGGATGCTGCTTGTCGTCCATCCGGAGCTGAAGCCGCCGGCGCTGGATATCCTTGGGCCGCAGGAGAATGCCAAGATTCCGATTATCGGGCAATTTCTGATCGTCGAATTCGGCGTCGATCTGCTGCGTTTGGCGGCCGTTCATACGCCGACGCCGCTCGCCTCGGCCATGGGCTTGATCGCTGCGATTCTGATCGGCGATATTGCCGTCAAGACCGGGCTGTTCGTCAATGAGGTGGTGCTTTATATGGCCGTTGCAGCTATCGGCATGTTCGCCACGCCGAGCTACGAGCTCGGGCTCGCCAACCGGATGGTCCGGCTCGTCCTGCTCGTAGCGACGGCGCTGTTTGGTGTGAAAGGGTTCGTGATCGGCAGCACGCTGCTGATTCTATCCTTGACGACGCATCGCTCCTATAACTCGTCGTACTTATGGCCGTTTATACCATTTAGTGCAAAGGCCATGGGCGAGATTTTATTCCGTAAACCGCTGCTGACGTCAACGAGACGCCCGGCGCTCAACAAGACGAGGGATCACACCAAAATGGGGACTGAAATGAATTCCAAAGGAAGGCATTGATAATAACACAAATGATGTGTTGAAAAATCCATTTTGCTTACGTTTCGTTGTCTGCTATACTGTGAACAATTATTCGATTATCCTATTTTTGATAAAGCGATCGGAGGAATTGTAAGCATGTTTCTACACGGTACCAGCAAGATTAACGAACAGGGACGTTTGGAGATCGGCGGATGCGACACATCCGAATTGAAAGCCCAGTACGGTACGCCTCTATATATTGTGGACGAGCAAGCGGTCCGGAATCGCTGCCGGGAATATATTGAAGCCTTTAAGGCTTCCGGTTTGAAGTTTCAAGTCGCGTACGCCAGCAAAGCGTTCTGCGTGATGGCCATGTGCCAGCTCGCTGAGGAGGAAGGGATGTCGCTGGACGTCGTTTCCGACGGGGAGCTGTACACGGCGCTGCAAGCCGGCTTTCCGGTACAGCGGATCCATTTTCACGGCAACAACAAGACGCCTGAAGAAATCGAAATGGCCATTGATGCCGAAATCGGCTGCTTCGTCGTGGACAATGTAGTCGAGCTGCATATGCTGCAGGCGATCGCGGCCGAGAAGAACCGGAAGGTGAACATTCTCCTTCGTTTAACGCCGGGCGTTGAGGCGCATACCCATGAATATATCTCGACCGGCCAAACCGATTCCAAATTCGGATTCGATATCGGAAACGGCTCGGCGTTTGAAGCGGTGAAGCTGGCAGCGGCACAGAATAACATTCAATTGATCGGCATCCATTCCCATATCGGCTCGCAAATTTTCGAAGTCGAAGGATTCCAGATGGCCGTTGGGCGCGTTGCCGAATTTGCGGCGAAGGTCAAAGCAGATCTGGGCATTACCTTCAAGGTAGTCAATCTTGGCGGCGGATTCGGAATTCGCTATGTCGACGGAGATACCCCGCTGCATGTTTCCGACTACGTTAAAGCGATTACGGATGCGGTGAAGACCCATTTTGCCGGCATTGGCAGCGAGCTGCCTGAGATTTGGGTAGAGCCTGGCCGCAGTATCGTGGGTGAAGCAGGCACCACGCTGTATACGGTAGGGACCAGCAAGGACATTCCGGGCGTGCGGAAATACGTGGCCGTAGACGGCGGAATGACTGACAACCCGAGACCGGCCCTGTACGAATCGAAATATGAGGCCATTCTGGCCAACCGTGCAAACGAGAAGCCAGAGGAGACGGTTTCGATTGCCGGCAAGTGCTGCGAGAGCGGTGACATGCTGATCTGGGACCTGGATCTGCCTAAGGTTAACACGGGAGACCTGCTGGCCGTATCCTGCACAGGCGCTTATAACTATTCCATGGCAAGCAACTACAACCGCATCCGCAGACCTGCCGTCGTTTTTGTTAAGGATGGCCAGAGCCGGCTTGTCGTTCGCCGCGAGTCGCTCCAGGATATTATCAGCAATGACGTCGTTTCTGCCCGGATTGCCAAAGAAACCGTTACAAGCTAAGTTGTTTCGATCGGCAGAACCAACACCTTACAGGGTGTGAGCCAGGATTCGACGATTCCTTTAAAAGCCCGCCAGACCGCTTGATCGGTTTGGTTGGGCTTTTTTACAGACCACGGAGCCTTCGCGGACGATGGACGCTGAAAGCATCTAAGCGTGAAGCCCCCCTCAAGATGAGATTTCCCAGTATGTAAGACTAAAGATGCGGGTTCATTTTGCGTCCCAAGTTATTTCATAGTAAACTAGAACTTGCATGTTTTATGAAATGCGTATCTTAGGGAATGTACATCGAAAGGAGATATTCGATATGGCAAAAAAAGCGAGAATCACACTGGAAAACGGCAAAGAGGTACTGCTCGATCTGTTTGAGAAGGATGCGCCGAACACGGTTGCTAATTTTGAAAAGCTTGCGAATTCCGGCTTCTATAACGGTCTAGTATTCCACCGCGTCATTCCGGGCTTCGTCGCTCAAGGCGGCTGCCCGAACGGAACAGGTACAGGCGGACCGGGCTACACGATCGATTGCGAGATCAACCCGAACAAGCATGAGCGTGGAAGCCTGGCTATGGCGCATGCCGGACGCAACACGGGCGGAAGCCAGTTCTATGTATGCTATGAGCCGCAGCCTCACTTGGACGGACAGCATACCGTATTCGGCAAGGTCGTTGAAGGCATGGAGCATATCGATGCTTTTAAAGGCCGCGACAAGATGGAAAAAGTCGAAGTATTCGAAGCGTAACATGTAAGTGTTGGATGGACAGGCCACTCTTGTGGGGGCCTGTTTTTTTATGCGTGGGGTTCGGCCATGTATGGAACTTCCTGGCGGACAGCATGTGCGCGGCTGTCCAATACCTAGCCGTCGGTGATAGACTGCTCATGAGAGGTGCAAAGCCGGTGTACTAGGGTTACTGCAACACGGAGACACCCTTAAAAGGCAGAAATCAACGGAGCAGGCGGAATTCCTCAGAAGAAGCGAAGCGTGCCCCTATATTCCCGGATTTCGGCATTGGGAAGTCAATTCAACGAAATCCGGGAATAACAGGGATCGTAGGAGGGATCCGCATGCGGAATTTTGAGTTACCCAGAGGCCTTGAAGGGTTATCCGCAAGCATAGCCGCTAATTAGTTTACTCCAGATCAAGACGAAGCCGGTAGAAACAACGCCCGCAGTTCTTCCGGAACCGGTCGGCTCTTGCGGGTGCGGATATCGATCGTCACGATCGTTACAGCGGCATCGGCGCAAAGCTCCCCGTCCGTGTTATGGATCTGCTGAAGCAGCACAAAGCTGCTTAGTCCAAGCTTGTGAGACTCGGTTGAAATGTTCAGGCGCTCTCCCTGCCTGCATTCCTTCCTGTAATTAATATTAATGTTGACCGTGACAGTCTGCACACCCAATCCTTTCAGTACATCGTAGTGCAGATTCCCCGCCTCGTACCATTCTTCTCTTCCCCATTCCAGGTACTCCAGATATTTGGCGTTATTCACATGACCATTCACATCGATTTCCGTCGGTCTTACGATGATGTTAAGCGAGGTTTTCATTTACATGATCTCCTTTAACCTATACAATTCACGGTTTATCCTCCGCATTACTTGGTTCTCGTTGAGCGCACCGATTTCCTCCCGAACCTGCAACGGATATGAATTTATACAACCAAAAAGTTACTGACTAAATAAAAGTGAGTTAATTATCTTGCTTTTTTGCCTATGGAGTGTTAAGATTCATCGTAAGCAACAGCTAATTTCATATTGAATCCTTCGGGGCAGGGTGAAATTCCCTACCGGCGGTGATGATTGCAGCTCCGGCTGCGACTTAGTCCGTGACCCGGATACGTTATCGTATGCGGTGGACCTGGTGAAATTCCGGGACCGACAGTATAGTCTGGATGGGAGAAGGAACGAAAGTGGACTTGAGAGCATGTACAATAGCTATCTCTTGTCTTAGCTTTCTGATGTCATGCGTTATGTGAGGCTTTTCACATATGACGATTCTAGAGCGGGTGTGCTTTTTAAAGCGCCGCTTCTTTGGACGTTATATGAGAACCTCGGAACTAACGGTTATTTATGATGTCGTAAAGTGAACTGGTTTATTACGCCCTGTTTTGGATGAATCGCTTATCCTGAAACAGGGCTTTTTTATTCTGGAAAGGGGCTTGGGTAGCATGGAAGTCGTCAACGATGAATTTTATATGTCGCTTGCGCTGGATATGGCGGAACGCGCGCAAGGCCAGACCGGCATTAACCCCGTCGTCGGCTGTGTCGTCGTGAAGGACGGTGCTCTTGCGGGCGTCGGCGCCCATCTGGAGCGGGGAACGCCGCATGCTGAGGTCCATGCACTGAATATGGCCGGGAGCAAGGCGGCCGGAAGCACCGTGTATGTAACCCTTGAGCCCTGCAGCCATTACGGAGCGACTCCTCCATGCAGCGAGAGGCTCATAGCGGAAGGTGTTAAACGGGTCGTTGTCGCCTGCCAGGACCCCAATCCGCTGGTTGCCGGCCGTGGTCTGCAGATGCTGCGGGCAGCGGGCATTGAAGTGACGACAGGCGTCCTCGAAGAGCGGGCCGTCCGGTTGAACGAAGCCTTCAACAAATTTATTACGACCGGACTGCCGTTCGTCACCTTGAAGACAGCCAGTACGCTGGACGGGAAAATCGCCTCAAAGACCGGCGACAGCAAGTGGATATCCAATGAGGTGTCCCGGGAGCTGGTGCACACTCTCCGGCATCGACACCAGGGAATCATGGCAGGGGTTGCCACCGTTATTGCGGACGATCCGTCGCTGACGACGAGACTCCGCGTTGAAGGTCTTCAGCCCGTACGAATCATCGTGGATTCGCAGCTTCGCATCCCTTTGAATTGTCGTGTAGTCAGTGATGGCGCTGCCAAAACAGTCGTGCTGGCCACGGAGCTGGCCGACAAGGCGAAGCGGACCGCGCTGGAAGAACGGGGGGTGCAGATTCTGGTCTGCGGTCCCGGCCCGAGAGTCGACCTGCAGGCTGCGCTTATGGAGCTTGGTCGCATGGGCATCGCCTCCATCCTGGTTGAAGGAGGAGGAACCTTAAGCGGAAGCTTGCTGGAGAACAAACTGGTGGATCGCATCATCCAATTCATTGCCCCGAAGATTATTGGAGGGTTCGATGCACCGGGAAACTATATGTTCAGCGGGTATGAGCTGATGAGCGAAGCGATTGAGCTGACAGGACTCGAGACCCAAAGACTTGGCGACAATATTTATGTGACCGGCCAGCCGGTATGGAAGTCGTAAACGATTGAATGAAAGGAGGGATAGGATATGTTTACAGGGCTGATTGAAGAGATCGGCGAGATGAGACGAATCGGCCGCCAAGGCGAAGCGATGGTGCTCAGCATTTCGGCAAGCAAGGTCCTGGATGATCTAAAGCTAGGCGATAGTGTTGCTGTCAACGGGGTTTGCTTGACCGCGACAACGATCGATAAAGACAGCTTTACCGTCGATGTCATGCCGGAAACGTATCGAAACACCAATCTGAAGCAGCTACAACCGGGAAGCAAAGTCAATCTGGAACGGGCCATGGCAGCCGGAGGACGATTCGGCGGTCATATCGTACAGGGACATGTGGATGGGGTCGGCGTGATTCGAAGCGTGAGATCCGATCAGAATGCGGTCGTCTATGAAATTGCCCCGTCGAACGACGATGTGTTCAAATATATCCTTCCGAAAGGGTCCGTAACGCTGGACGGAATCAGTCTGACCGTCGTTCGAACGACGGATCATTCCTTCACCGTCTCCATCATTCCCCACACGCTTGCCGAAACGGTGCTGGCTTATAAGGGACCGGGGGATACGATTAACATCGAGTGCGATATTTTGGGCAAATACGTCGAGCATCTGCTGAATTACGGCAGTGAAGGAAACAGCTCCAGAAGAAGCAAAGCGGGGATCAGCCGGGATTATCTAGCCGAGCACGGATTTGCTTGATCGAAGCATCAGATTGACCCGAACGTTTAGACTTACGAGAAGGAGGAGTAGGAATGGAAGAGCGATTTTCTTTTCATACCATAGAAGAAGCTTTGCAGGATTTGAAGGAAGGGAAGATCGTTATCGTCGTTGACGATGAAGACCGCGAGAATGAAGGGGATTTTATCGCTCTAGCCGAAAAGGCAACCCCCGAGGTGATCAATTTCATGATTACGGAAGGGCGTGGATTGGTGTGTCTCCCGATGACGCCCTCGCGGGCTCAGGAGCTGGATCTGAAACCGATGGTTAGCCAAAATACGGACTATCATGGAACGGCCTTCACCGTTTCCATTGACCATAAAGATACGACAACCGGCATATCGGCCTATGAGCGCTCCGTAACGGTTCGCGGCATTATGGACCCGAATGCGACCGCAGCGGATTTCCGCAGACCGGGCCATATGTTCCCGCTGATTGCCAAAGAAGGGGGCGTCCTTCGCCGGGCAGGTCATACGGAGGCGGCTGTCGATCTTGCGAAGCTGTGCGGCTCTTACCCTGCCGGTGTCATCTGCGAAGTCATCAAGGAAGACGGAACCATGGCGCGTCTGCCGGATCTGATCGAAATATCGAAGAAGCACGGGATGAAGCTGATCAGCATCAAGGATCTGATTCATTACCGCAATGAGAAGGAGAAGCTGGTGCAGCGGGAAGTGGCGGTGCGGATGCCGACGGATTACGGGGTATTCCAGGCGGTGGCTTACACGAACGATGTCGACAACAAGGAGCATGTAGCGTTGGTCAAAGGCCAGATTAACGGCGATGAGCCGGTGCTGGTTCGCGTCCATTCGGAATGCCTGACCGGGGATGTCTTCCACTCCCACCGCTGCGACTGCGGCCCGCAGTTCGAGGCCGCACTGCGGCAGATCGAGGAGGCCGGCAACGGCGTGCTGCTGTACATGCGCCAAGAGGGACGCGGCATCGGCTTGATCAACAAGCTGAAGGCATATAAGCTGCAAGAGGAGGGCTTCGATACGGTCGATGCCAACCTGAAGCTGGGCTTCCCGGCGGATTTAAGAGATTACGGCATTGGAGCGCAGATACTAAAGGATCTCGGCATTCGGAAGATTCGGCTGCTTACCAACAACCCGCGGAAGATCAAGGGCCTGGAGGGATATGGGCTTGAAGTTGTGGAGCGGGTGCCGATCCAGATGCCGGAGAACGAGGACAATACCGGATACCTGCATACAAAGCAGGCTAAGCTTGGGCATATGCTGAAGTTCGACGATTTGGAGCAGAACGAGAGCGCTAATTCGTAAAGGGAAATGCCCCGGCGGAAACGATTTTCAAATAATCGCTCTCTGCTTCAATCGATGATGCCTCCGTCGCATCGGCCAAAAGTTCGAAGCAGCTGCCCGCGCCCCCATCGTTGAATGGACCCAGCGGAGCGGCGGGATGCAGCAGGAGAAGCGAAGCGTTCGCCTTTGCCTCCGGATTCCTACCTTGTGTGTGTAAGTCATCCAGGGAATCCGGTGGCAACAGCGATCGGAAGAGCATCCGGTGCGCAGCGGACAATTCGAAACGCGCCCACCAATTTAGGGTGGGCACGAATCTCCAACTCCGCAAGCGTAATGGTCCATGATGCATTCGCCAACGCCGACGAGCCTCGAAGCAGCAGCCCGCATTTGCTACAAGAATGGACCCAGCGGAGCGGCGGAATGCAGCAGGAGAAGCGAAGCGTTCGCCTTTGCCGTCGGATTCCTACCTTGTGTGTGAGTCATTCGGGGAATCCGGAGACAACAGCGATCGGAAGCTGCATCCGACGCGCAGCGGACAATTCGAAACGCGCCCACCAATTTAGGGTGGGCACGAATCCCCAACTCCGCAAGCGTAATGGTCCATGATGCATTCGCAAACGCCGACTAGCTCGAAGAGTCAGCCCGTATTTGCTACCTGAATGAACCCAGCGGAGCGGCGGAATGCAGCAGGAGAAGCGAAGCGTTCGCCTTTGCCGTCGGATTCCTACCTTGTGTGTGAGTCATTCAGGGAATCCGGTGGCAACAGCGATCGGAAGCAGCATCCGGTGCGCAGCGGACAATGCAAGAATCGCATCAACGAGCGCTCATCGAGCGCAAAGTGCAGCATGCATCGACAATAACAATACTCCCATTTGAAAGGATGACCATAACCATGGCAAACATTTTTGAAGGCAATTTAGTATCGGAAGGCTTGAAATACGGAATCGTAGTAGGCCGGTTTAATGAATTTATTACCAGCAAGCTGTTAAGCGGTGCGCTCGACGCGTTGAAGCGTCACGGCGTGCAGGATGATGAGGTGGATGTAGCATGGGTGCCGGGCGCATTCGAAATTCCGCTGATCGCCCAAAAAATGGCAGAAAGCGGCAAATACGACGCCATCATTACCTTGGGCACCGTCATTCGCGGATCGACAACCCACTACGATTACGTGTGCAATGAAGTGGCGAAGGGCGTGTCGGCGATCAACCTGAAGACCGGCGTGCCAACCATCTTCGGCGTCGTGACGACGGAGAACATCGAGCAGGCCGTTGAACGCGCCGGAACGAAGGCTGGCAACAAAGGCTGGGATTCCGCGATGGCGGCGATCGAAATGGCAAACTTGACGAAAAGCTTAAAATAGTGCTTATTTAATGTAGTGCTCTTTTTCATCAGAGCACTGCATTTTATTTTTATGGCGGGAGGATTCACCGTGAGCGTATTATATAAGCTGGAGACGTTTGAAGGACCGCTCGATCTGCTGCTTCACCTGATTGATAGAGCGGAAATCGACATCCAGGATATCCCCGTCAGCGAGATTACCGAACAATACATGGCCTATCTGCACAACATGCAGGAATTGGAGCTTGAAATTACAAGTGAATTTCTGGTGATGGCGGCGACGCTGCTGTCTATTAAATCGAAGCTGCTGCTTCCAAAGCCTCCGGTTATCGAGATGGACGAGTTTGATTTTTACGAAGAGGAAGATGTGGATCCGAGAGCGGAGCTCGTTCAGCGGCTGATCGAATATCGTAAATACAAGGGAATTGCTCAGCATCTCCATGAGAGAGAATGGGAGCGGAGCATGATTTACTCGAAAGAGGCGGAGGATTTAACGCCCTACATGCCGGAAGCCCAGGAAAACCCGGTCGAAGGGCTCCACGTTGCCGATTTGATCCGCGCATTCCAAAAAGCCTTAAGCAAAGCCGTAAGACGAACTTCATACGCACGGATACAGCGCGATGAAATATCGGTTAAGGATCGGATTCGCCAGGTGATCGATACGCTCGAGCAAGCGGGGCCGGGAGGAAGGGTGTTGTTCTCCAAGCTGCTTCATGAGGAGATGGAGCGGCATGAAATCGTGGTTACCTTCCTGGCGATTTTGGAATTGATGAAGATGAAGCAGATCGTTTGCTATCAGGAGCGGCTCTTCGAGGATATTGTGATGGAATGGAGAGGGGAAGAACGCATTGATGGATTATCCGAAGCTGAAATCGATTATTGAGGGACTGCTGTTCTTGGCGGGCGAGGAAGGCCTGTCGGTCAAGCAGGTCGCTGAAATTACGGAACAGTCCACGGGGCTGGTGGAAGAAGCGCTTGAGGATATGAAGGAGGAATGGGCGCGCCAGGAGCGGGGATTGCAGATCGTCCAAATCGCCGGCAGCTACAAAATGGCGACGCTTGCGGAGCATGCGCCATATTTCGAACGTCTGGCATACTCGCCTTCGCGCTCCTCCCTGTCCCAGGCGGCGCTCGAAACGCTATCCATTGTCGCTTACAGACAGCCGATCACGCGGGTTGACATCGAGGAGATCCGGGGTGTCAAATCCGAGCGGGCGATTCATACGCTGACCACCAAAGGCTTGATTGAAGAGGTGGGCCGTGCGGAAGCGATCGGCAGACCGATTTTGTATGGCACGACGAAATTATTCCTCGATTACTTCGGGCTCGCCAGCATTAAGGATTTGCCGGAGCCGTCCCAATTTGAGGATGCCGAGTCGCTCGAGGAAGAGACGCAAATGCTGTTTGATAAGCTGGATGGTCATCAGCTGACATTTGATGATGTGGAGAATTGATCGATAAACGGATGTTCTATACGAAAATTCGAATCCCGAGCGGAGGTTGGCTCGGGATTTTTTTGCGTTGCATAGGTTCCTTTCCAATTAGCACCCCGTTCGATCTGCTCCACCACCATCCTAGATTAATGGCTAAGGGAAGCACAATCCATTCATTATCCCCGGTGACAGGAGAGGACGAAGGTGAGCGGGTTCGCATTATTTACCTGGCGATTTGCCATACTAAGCCAAGCGGATGTATTATATCAAGCTCGTTGCTGGGGGTTACGTTGTGAGCATTTGGATTTATCTTGCGATCGGACTTGTAGTACTGCTCATTGTGCTGGCTGTCATCGTGTTGAACTCGGCCGTGACGGTCAGGCTGGATATGGTCATGCGAAAAAATGAATACAAGCTCCATGCCGAGGTAAAGATGGTCTATGGCATGATCAAGCGGATCTATGATCTGCCCTTTCATCTGGCGAACGGCGGCATTGAATTCAATCAAGAATCGGTCTTCAAGCAGGGGATGACATTTGGACAGGATGAACAGGCGGATCAGAGACAAAAAAGTCGTACCATTCGGTTTCGGCAGTATTCAACAGCTATAATGGCCACCAAAGGATTTAAGAAATGGCTGCGGCAGACGTTGGCAAACGTCCATCTCCGGGACATCCGGTGGTCGACGGAGGTGGCCCTTGAGCATGCCGCCGATACGGCCGTCGCTTCCGGGCTGCTGCACGCCGTTAAACATACCCTGCTCGGCTGGTTGTCCTATCGCCTGATTATGGAGGAAAAACCGGCCGTCGATGTCGTACCCCGCTTTAACGGACCGCCGCATTTTTCCACAGAGCTGAACTGCATAGCGAAAATCTCCTTCGGAAAAGCTATGGTTGCTGGACTGGTATTCATAGTTCGCGTGTTAAAGGTGAAAGGAGGAGTTAGATCATGGCAGAACACCCTATTCAAGGCTTGATGCAAACCGCGATGGAGAACATCAAGGGAATGGTGGACGTGAATACGATCGTTGGCGATCCCGTAAACACACCTGACGGCAGCGTAATTTTGCCAATCAGTAAAGTGGCGTTTGGCTTTGCGGCCGGCGGAAGCGACTACAACATTGAAGCCGGAGGCACCCGCCATCCCGCAGACGGGACGCATGGCCATTCATACACGCACCCGTTTGGCGGCGGAAGCGGCGGCGGCGTATCCATCAGACCGATTGCGTTCCTTGTCGTAGGCAAGGAGGGCGTCCACATCGTTCCGCTCGACAATCAGACGCATCTGTTCGAGCGCATTATCGATGCGACCCCGTATTTGCTGGAGCAGATCCAAGCGATGTTCCAATCAGGCAGCAACGCCAATGCCAACGGTGGCGGTAACGGGTCGACGTACTAAGCGCTGCATAGCAAATCCCCTCTCGCATGAAGCGATCTGGGGATTTTTGCATGTGGACATACTTTCTGGAGGGACAACATATACTTGTACAAGATTTCTGAACACCGGAGGATAAAATAATGAAAATGAAACGGACGAATTGCAAGTCCTTGTTATCCATATTGCTGGTGGTTTGTCTGATGGCCGCGGCCGGCCCTGCCTATGCGGATCATGAGAAGGGGCCGGCGAATCACGCCCAGGCGGCCGCGTTGATCGATGTTACATCGGGCAGGCTGTTGTACAGCAAAAATGGGGACGAGCGGCTGCGGATCGCCAGCCTTACCAAAATCATGACGGCGATTGTAGCCATCGAGCACGGCAAGCTGAACGACCGGGTCACGGTTTCGAAGAACGCATTTGCCAAGGAAGGCTCCTCCCTCTTCTTGAAGCTTGGCGAGGAGATGACCTTGGAAAACCTGCTCTATGGCTTAATGCTCCGTTCGGGCAATGACGCCGCCACCGCCATTGCGGAGCATGTGGGAGGGACGGAGGAAGGCTTCGTCCTGCTGATGAATCAGAAGGCCCAGGAGCTCGGGTTAACCAACACGCATTTTATGAATCCGCACGGGCTGGATCATGACGAGCACTATTCCTCCGCCAATGATGTTGCCAGGATGACCGCCTATGCGCTTCAGAACCCGACGTTCAAAGAAATCGTGAAGACACCGACCAAGCGGGCGCCGAACCCGAACGAGTCCTGGGATTACAAATGGGATAATAAAAATAAAATGCTGCGCCTCTACGAAGGAGCTGACGGCGTTAAAACCGGTTTTACGAAGAAAGCGTTCCGCTGCCTGGTCAGCTCGGCCACGCGGAACGGTCAGCAGATCGCTGCGGTTACGCTCAATGACGGCAATGATTGGAATGACCATGCCAATATGCTTGATTACGGCTTCAACCATTTTCCGCTGAAGCAGGTTATCGAGAAAGGGCAAAAAATACAAGGCTACTCGCTCGTTACCGGAAGCACGTTTAAGTATGCATTTACCCATGACGAGGAAACCCGGCTAGTCAAAAGGCTCGTTCTTCACAAGCAAGGCTCGCCGGATGTGTCCTTCGGACTCAGAGGACACATCGAGCTGCTGCTGAACGGTGTCAGCATCGGCAAAGTTCCTGTATACGAGCAAGGCGCCAGACTTCCTGAGCCGCCGTCCGCCTTGCAGAAGTCCAGGAGCGCCTCCGCGCAGGGAGCTGCCTTGTCGTTATGGCAATCGGCCGCCGAAGTGTTCAAGCATCTGGTGCGTGCCAATCATCATTAGATTTCGCTAAGAGGGGAACTCCTCTCGATACGGCGAGTCAAAGAACGGGGGCGTAGAAGAGCTATGATCAATATGATTTGGATGGGGATGATCCTGATCGGGTTTGGCTTTGCGGCGGTGAACGGAAATATCGACGCGGTGACCAAAGCCGTGTTTGATGGAGCTCAAACAGGCGTTACCGTGTCCTTCGGGCTGATCAGCATCCTGGTCTTTTGGCTTGGCATGATGCGGATTGCCGAGGATTCGGGGCTTCTGAAGAAGGTTGCCGTCATGCTTGGACCGGTCGTACGGTTTCTGTTCCCCGACGTGCCGAAGGACCATCCGGCGATAGGGTATATCTTATCGAATATGAGCGCGAATTTGTTCGGTCTCGGCAATGCGGCAACGCCGATGGGAATCAAAGCGATGCAGGAGCTGCAGAAGCTGAATCCGGATAAAGACACCGCGACACCGGCCATGTGCACGCTGCTGGCGCTTAACACAGCCAGTATTACGCTGATTCCGACAACGTTGATAGCCATCCGCTTGAATTACGAATCGGCAAATCCGGCCGAAATCGTAGGAACGACGCTGCTGGCTACGGCCATTGCGACAGCGGCAGCCATTCTCGCCGACAGATGGTATAGAAGGCGTACGATTCGGCGGAAGCAGCCGTCCGGAATCGGGGCTGGAAGGAATCCGGATATGAAAGGGTGATGAACATTGCTGTCATGGATTAGCGTCATCTCGGCCTGGTCTATTCCCATTATGGTCGCGTTCATCCCGCTTTATGCCTATACCCGCAAAGTACCGGTATATGAATCGTTTGTGGAAGGAGCCAAGGACGGCTTCTCCACTGCAATCGGCATCATCCCCCATTTGGTGGGGATGATGGTGGCGATCAGCGTCTTCCGATCATCCGGGGCGCTGGAGTTCTTTGTGGGATGGACGGGCCCGTTTCTGCAGTCCCTCGGGGTCCCGGGCGAAATTTTGCCGCTCGGCCTGCTTCGTCCGCTGACTGGGACGGGATCGCTCGCTTATACAACCGAGCTGATCCGCGCTTATGGGCCGGATTCGATGATCGGCCGGATCGCTTCCACGATCCAAGGAAGCACGGATACGACTTTGTACGTGCTGACTGTCTATTTCGGCGCGGTTGGCATCCGCAACGGCAGATATGCGCTAAAAGTCGGACTGTTTTCGGATCTGGTCGGGTTTATTGCCGCAATCGCCGTATGTCTGCTCGTATTTGGATAGTGACATTGCAATTATACCAGCTTCATTTCCCCTATTTCGTGCTTATGACTGCGCGGTAATCGGGGATTTTTTGTTTTGATAAGGGAACACGCGCCTATACCGCCGGGGCCGCAATGTCATATACTGCTGAATCAAATTTGTGCGGCAGAGGTGATGATGATATGGAATTCGAAGGCTTTGTAATCCATCATTCCGAATGCGAGCAGGAGCCGCGGGTGAGGTTCGATTTTACAATACATGCGGACGGATCGGTCACGTCTTCCCCGATGCTTCTGCATCATAAACTGATTCATATCTGTCTGGAAGGCAATTTCAACCGTCGCTACGAGCTCATGAGCCTTGAGCAGAAGAGCCAGCTGTTTACCGCCAGCAAAATCATTATGGAGCTCTCGAGACTGCATGATATTTCCCCGTTATATCTGTTTCCACATGCAGAGAGCTGCCCTGGAGCGGATTTTCCGTGGAACGCGCTTGTGATTTATCCTGTCGATGGTTATCATTAGGGATGAGGTGACCTATCGAACATGGAGAGATTACAGAAAATTATGGCACAGGCCGGAGTCGCATCCCGCCGAAAGTGCGAGGAACTGATTCTGGAGGGCAAGGTGCAGGTGAACGGGGAGACCGTTACCGAGCTCGGCACGAAGGCCGACCCCGACCAAGATATCATTACGGTTTCAGGGAAACCGATCAAGCATGAGAAAAAGGTCTATTTAATGTTGAATAAGCCAAAGGGAGTTATTACGAGCGCATCGGATCCGGAAGGCCGGAAGATCGTATCGGACTATCTCAAGGGCGTAAAGGAGCGCGTCTACCCGATCGGCCGTCTGGATTACGATACGGAAGGGCTGCTGCTGCTGACCAATGACGGCGAATTCGCCAATCTGCTCAGCCACCCCAAGTATCATGTGCCGAAAACCTACCTGGCAACGGTGAAAGGGGTGCCCCACGGAACCGAGCTGGACAAGCTGCGTCAGGGCATCATGCTGGAGGACGGAATGACCGCTCCGGCCGAAGTCGAATACCGCGACGTGGACCCGGACAACAAGCAGTCCGTCATCACCATTACGATTCACGAGGGACGCAACCGCCAGGTGCGGCGGATGTTCGAGGCGATCAATCATCCGGTCATCCGGCTTAAGCGGATCGCGTACGGCGATCTGCTGCTTCAGAATCTGAAGCGGGGCCTGTACCGTCACTTGACGCCAAGTGAAGTCAATGAGCTGCAGCAGATGGCCAAGGCGGCGAAACCAGGCGGTAAACCGAAGAAAAAACGGTAACCCGACACATAATATTCAAAATGGCGAGCGGCGTTTATGACGAATTTCGTTATAATTGTTCATAGGATGTTCACACCCGCCTGCACATTTATGATGAAAGTCATAGAAAGGAAGCTGCTGCACTATGGGCAAATCGAAGAAAAGCATTCAGATCGTTATCCTGCTTGCCATCGTTCTAATCGGCGTGTACGCCGTTGCAACCGTTGTATTCGGCTCCGACGAGGTGCCTAAGGTCGGTGAGAAGGCGGCGAATTTCGAGCTTCTGGGCATGGATGGCAATGTACATACCATGAGCGAATACGAAGGCAAAGCCAGAGTTATCAATTTCTGGGGGACCTACTGCCCGCCTTGCGTCCGGGAGATGCCGGCGCTGCAGGCACAGTGGGAGAAGTGGAAGGATCAAGGGGTCGAAATCGTTGGGATCAATGTGGGCGAGAACAAAATGACGGTTGAAAATTTTGTGGCTCAAACCGGCGTGAAGTTCCCGATCCTGATGGATCCGGACCGGGATGCGGTGGCCAGCTACGGCGTTGGCCCAATGCCCACGACCTTCTTCGTGACGGCTTCCGGGAAGATTCACCATATTCGTATCGGCGAGCTGGATCTGGACACGCTGGATAAACAAATTGAACAGTTGGTGAAAGCAAAATGAGTGAAGGTTCCAAGCCTTTGATCCAAAACACGAAATGTGAATGCGGACATCAGAATCCGCCCGGAACCGTCCTGTGCGAAGCCTGCGGGAAACCGCTGACAAAGGAAGCGGAAGCCCAGCAGATCCTGGAAATGCGTTACGACGGGGTGGCCCGCCGCTCGCAGAAAGCCAACCCCGGCTTCATCGACAAAGTCTGGAATTTCTTCTCCTCGGTGAAGGTTGCGATCTATTTGATCCTGCTGACGCTGATCGGCTCGTCGCTCGGAACCATCCTGCCGCAGGAGAGCACATTCCTTAACATTGACCCCTCTGTCTACTACAAAGAGGAGTACGGACAGCTGGGGCATATTTATTATCTGCTCGGGCTGTCCCATACATATACATCCTGGTGGTTCGTGCTTCTGCTGGTCATGATCGGCGCATCCTTGGTCATCTGCAGCCTGGACCGCGTCCTGCCGCTGTACAAGGCGCTAAGCAGACAGCGCATACCGAAGCATATGTCGTTTCTGACCCGCCAGCGGGTGGTGTACCAGGGGACGGTTGAACAAGACGGTGCCGAGTGGGTTGAGCGGGTGAAGCCGCTGATCAAGAAAAAAGGATACCGCGTCCGCACGGACGGGGGCACGCTGCTTGCGGAGAAGCAGCGGTTCAGCCGATGGGGGCCGTATGTGCTCCATATCGGCCTGATCATTTTTCTTTTAGCTGTCCTTGGACGGAATTTGCCGGGCCTTCATATGGACGAGCATATGGCATTTCCCGAAGGGGAGCCCGTGCACATCAAGAACACGAGTTATTATCTGATGAATGACGGATTCAAGGTAGAGTTCTATACGGAAGAGGATATGCCGAATGAATTCAAAGGCAAGGGCAAGGTGCTGCCTAAGAAATTCGAAACGGAGGCGATCCTGTATGTGTGCGAGTCCAATTGCAATACACCGGGCCAAGAGCCGCAGCTTAAGGAGGTCACCCGCCATAACATCGAGGTGAACCACCCGCTTAACTACAAGGGGCTGAAGGCGTATCAATTCGATTATGATTTGACTCCGATTCTCCGAACCGTATCCCCGATGTTGATTGACAGCAAAACCGGGGAACAATATGGAAAGATCGATCTGTCGATCAAGGATCCCGTAAGAGAGTACAAGGCAGGGGATTACACCTTGACGCTTACGCAGACGTTTACGGATTTCGGCCTCGGTGACGACGGGAAGCCGGTCAATCTGTCGCCGAACCCGAACGCACCCGCGTTCCTGTTCCTGATCAAGGGACCGAACCTGCCGGCGGACGGCATTCAATATTTCTACTTCCCGAAACAGGTCGACAAGGAGCGGTTCCAGCAGGATGCGATCAATGCGCAGCTTGCCGGAGGCGAGAATCTCGTAACGCTGGACGTACTGAGCATGGATGACGTCGACTTTGCGGAGTCAACGACGTATTTGAACATCCGCGTGGATAAGGCGATGCCTTTCATCTGGGTGGGCGCATTTATCGGCATGATCGGACTGGTTATGGGCTTCTATTTCCATCATCGCCGGATTTGGCTGCGGGTCGATGACGGAACGCTGACGCTCGGTGCCCACACGAACAAGAACTGGTTCGGTCTGCGCAGGGAAGTCGCCGCCATCCTGAATCAGATGAATATCGAGGTCGACGAAAAGTCGCTGGAGAATAACAGGGGGAGTCAAGCATGAATCTAATCGATTTTAGCGGTGATGCATTTGTTGTGTCCTTTTTGCTATATTGCGCATCGTTTATCATGTATGCCATTGCGGTGATGGGACGCCGCTTCCGGAAGCGGGAGCCCGAGGCCCATCTTGCCAAATGGGGCAAGATCGCATTCGTGACAGCATCGATCGGCCTGATCGGCCATCTGCTGTATTTCTTCACCAGATGGGCAGGCTCCGGGCATGTGCCGGTGAGCAACATGTACGAGTTTATGTCGTTCCTGTCCATGGCGATCATGATTGCATTTCTGGTGCTGTATTTTATTTACAAAAAATCGCTGCTCGGCCTGTTCGCGCTGCCGCTCGTCATTCTCATTATGGCGTATGCGGCCGTGTTCCCTCAGGAAGTGCAGCCGTTGATTCCTTCGCTGCAGTCGTATTGGCTCGGCATTCACGTCACACTAGCCGCGCTCGGCGATGCGTTCTTCGCCGTCGGCTTTATCGCTGGTCTGATGCACCTGCTGCGGACGGTCAACTTCACCGCTACGGATAAAGGCGCGCGGAGGGAGCAGCGCTGGCTCGAGCTCTGCATGTTCGCGATCGTCGTCCTGCTCGGCTTCATTTTGTCGGTCTACAGCTTCCGCACAGCCGGTTACGAAGCCGTGTTCAATCAGACGCAGATTGACCCTAAAACGGAAACCAGTAAAATAGTAAAAGTGGAGTACAATATGCCTCCGATTGTAGCCCCGTATCAGAGCGAGACGGAAAGCATGCAGTCATTCCTGGGCATGAAATCCCCGCTGTTCGAAGCTCCGTCATGGATGCATGGCGTGAACGCGGGGAGGAAGCTCAACACTGTGATCTGGTCGCTGGTGAGCGGCATCATCCTGTATGGATTGCTGCGGCTGTTCATCCGTAGACCGATCGCGAAGTTCATTCAGCCTGCGCTGAACAAGCTGAATCCGGATGACCTGGACGAAATCAGCTACCGTGCGATTGCGATCGGGTTCCCGGTATTTACGCTGGGCGGGCTCATCTTCGCCATGATTTGGGCGGAGATTGCATGGGGTCGCTTCTGGGGCTGGGATCCGAAGGAAGTATGGGCGCTGATAACGTGGCTCTTTTACAGCGTGTACCTGCATTTGCGGTTGTCCCGCGGATGGCAGGGCAAGTACTCGTCCTGGCTGTCGGTTATCGGATTTATCGTCGTGATGTTCACGCTGGTTGGCGTCAACCTGATCATTGCCGGTCTGCATTCCTATGCCGGAACGGATTAAGATGTAGTTTAATAGCAATGGATTAGAAAATCAGGAGGGCCCTTACGATGCGAGGGCCGTTCTGATTTTCCCCTATAACAATGAAGGAGCTGCTGTCAATGTCTGAGCATGGTAACCGCATACTCGTAGTCGATGATGAAGAGCGTATTCGGCGTTTGTTGAAGATGTACCTGGAGAAGGAAGGATATGAGATTGAAGAGGCTGAAGACGGGGAGACTGCCCTTCGCAAGGCAACCGGTGAGGATTACGGACTTGTCATATTGGATGTGATGCTGCCGGGTATGGACGGAGTCGAGGTATGTACGCGTCTTCGTCAGGTGAAGTCGACGCCGATTCTGATGCTGACTGCCAAGGGAGAAGAAATCAACCGTGTTCAAGGCTTCGAGGTCGGCGCGGACGATTATGTCGTCAAGCCGTTCAGCCCGCGGGAGGTCATCTATCGGGTCAAGGCGATTCTGCGCCGCTCTTCGGCAACGGCTTACCTTAGCAAAGAATCCAACCCGAGCAACAGCATTGTCTTCCCTCATCTTGTCATTGAGCACGACGCCCATCGGGTAACGGCGGGGGGACAGGAAATCAGCCTTACGCCGAAGGAGTATGAGCTGCTGCATTATTTGGCCTCGTCGCCGGATAAAGTCTTTTCCCGGGAAGAGCTCCTGAAGGATGTTTGGAATTATGAGTTTTTCGGTGATCTGCGCACCGTCGATACGCATGTGAAGCGGCTGCGGGAGAAGCTGAACAAGGTATCGGCGGAAGCTGCCGCGATGATCACAACCGTATGGGGAGTAGGCTACAAGCTGGAGGTTCCGAAGTAACGTGAACTTCTGGAGATCGCTTGTCGGCAAGCTGTGGATCACGATTACGTGCTTGGTTGCCTGCGTGCTGTTGACGCTAGGATTATTTTTGCTCCCCTACATTGATACGACCTTCACCAATTCCAGTGCAATCAAACGTTTGTTTACGTATGTGTCGATCATCGGATTCTCGATGACGACCTTTTTCGGGCTTTTCCTGTTAACGAAAATCACTCAGCCGATGCAGCAGCTGATCGAGGCTGCCAATGACATCCGCAAAGGCAAGTACGGAACCCGTCTCAATCTGGTGACGAGCGATGAAATCGGCGAGCTTGCGAATACGTTCAACCATATGGCCGCCGAGCTGGAGACGAATATCCGCAATCTTAATCACGAGAAGGAGCATTTGTCCAGCGTGCTTCGAAGCATGAGCGACGCCGTGATTACGTTTGACAACCACGGGCAGGTTATTCTCGTCAATCCCCCCGGACAGGAAATTATGAAGACCTGGAAGGGACTTGAATGGGATGATGATCTGCAAGGGGGCGGCTGGGCTGCGGACGTGATGCCTAAGCCGCTGAGCGAGCTGTTCTACAGCACGGTGAACGAAGGCCGGGATCAGAGCGCGGATCTGCATGTGAACCAGGGGATCTGGTCGGCCCACATGGCACCGCTCTATTCGGATGACGTGATACGGGGCGCTGTCGTCGTGCTCCGGGATATTACCGAACAGGTTAAGCTGGAGAAGATGCGGACCGATTTCATCGCCAACGTATCGCATGAAATTCGCACCCCGCTCTCGATGATGCAGGGATACAGCGAAGCGCTGCTCGACGGGATGGCTGCTTCGCCTGAAGAAGGCCGGGAGCTGATCCAGGTCATCCATGAGGAATCGCTGCGCATGGGCCGTCTGGTGAAGGACTTGCTGGATCTGACGCGAATGGAGGCGGGACACGCCGAGATGTCGCTGCGGCAGGTTGATGCAGGCGAACTGTGCGAGCGTGTCTACCGTAAGTTCTCCGTAAGAGCCAAGGAACAGGAGATTGATCTGCAGCTATCCCTGCATTCGGACCTCATCCTTGAATCTGCTGACGAGGATAAGCTCGAGCAGGTGCTGACCAACCTGTTGGACAACGCTTTCCGGCATACGCCGTCCGGCAAGCAGGTGAAGATCCAGGCACACCGGGTCAAAGCGCCGAAGGGCGATGCGCTGCAGGTGATCGTCTCCGACCAAGGCGTCGGCATACCTGCAGGGGATTTGCCATTTGTGTTTGAACGTTTCTATAAGGCCGATAAAGCCCGCGTCCGCGGCGAAACCGTCGGAACGGGGATCGGTCTGGCTATTGTCAAAAACATCGTGACTGCCCATCACGGCACGATTACAGCAGCTAGTGAGGTAGGGAAAGGCACCGTGTTTACGGTGACGATTCCTATCAATGCGGCAGAATCTTAGGAAAAGAACGCCTAAAAGACAAAACACGCTCCAATCGGAGCGTGTTTTTTGTTGAAATTCGTGGGCTAATCTTGTTCAACGTGGAACATAGGGATTAGCTGAGCACGATTTGTTGAGCTGTATTGAGTTCTGGAAGACCGGTCAGCTTCACGAGCACTTCCTTAGAGACGTCCTTGTCAACGGTCAGACACATGATGGCTTCGCCGCCGATGACCTTCCGGCCAACCTGCATCGAGGCGATATTCACGTCGTTCTCACCGAGCAGGGTGCCGACGCGCCCGATAATGCCTGGCTTATCGTTGTGCGAGATCAAGATCAGATGGCCTTCAGGCGCAACGTCGACCGGGAATTTGTCGAGACGCACGATCCGTTCGCCGTATCCGAGAAGCAGGGTGCCTGCAACGATGCGTTCCTGCCCGTTTTGCGTTTTTAGCGTTACGGTAACGAGGTTCGCAAAGTCCTTTGTTTTCGGAGTTTGAGAAACGACAACATGAAGATCGCGGCTCTTTGCCAAGTGCATCGAATTGACGATGTTCACTTCGCTGCCGAGATGACGCTCCAGCACGCCTTTTACAATGTAGCGGGTGAGTGCTTGGGTATCGACTTCCGCCAGCTCGCCTGCATAATCGACATGAATCTCTTTCACGGCATGAGCGGTAATTTGAGCCGCTACGCTGCCCAGCTTCTCGCCGAGAGAGAAGTATGGCTGCAGCTTGTTCATGACGCTAGCCGCGACAAGCGGGAAGTTGACGGCATTTTTGAACGGCTCGTTGCGCAAAATATGAAGGACCTGCTCCGATACGTCAATGGCCACGTTCTCTTGGGCTTCGATGGTGGATGCGCCAAGATGCGGAGTGACGATGACCTTCGGATGGCTAAGGAATGGATGGTCGCTTTCAGGCGGCTCATGCTCGAACACGTCAAACGCGGCTCCAGCCACAATGCCTTCGTCGATCGCTTCGACCAATGCGCGTTCGTCGATAATCCCCCCGCGCGCACAGTTCACGATGCGCATGCCGCGCTTCATGACCTCGAATTGCGGGCGGGCGATCATATGACGGGTTTCCGGAGTCAGCGGCGTATGAACCGTGATGAAATCGGCGCTGCGGATAATGCTGTCTACGGATGCGAGCTCAACGCCGAGCTTGTCGGCGCGTTCCTCGGTCAGGAACGGGTCGAATGCCATGATATTCATGCCGAATGCCTTCGCACGCTTTGCGACTTCGCTGCCGATCCGGCCCATCCCCATAACGCCCAAGGTTTTGTTGCGCAGCTCCACTCCGAGGAAGGATTTGCGGTCCCATACGCCGTTAATCGTCTTGGCATAGGCCTGCGGAATATGGCGGGCCAGAGCGATCATCATGGCAAACGTATGCTCAGCGGTCGTGATCGTGTTTCCGTCTGGAGCATTGATAACAACAATACCGCGCTTCGTGGCGGCTTCGAGGTCGATATTATCCACTCCGACTCCGGCGCGGCCAACCACTTTCAGCTTCGTTCCGGCACTCATAATACGCTCGGTTACGCGGGTCTGGCTCCGGACCAGAAGGCCGTCGTACTCTCCGATTATGGCAGTGAGCTCATCTTCGCTGAGCCCTGTCTTTTTGTCTACCTGCACATCGGCTGCATCCATCAATTGCTGGATCCCCAAATCGCTGATCGGATCCGATACCAAAACTTTAAACATGGTTTCACTTCCTCCTTAAATTCTCTATAAATAGTGCTGCAAATATTGAATAAGGAGCGCGCCGGTTAACGCGCATCCGTTATACCGTTGGTTTGGTAAGGCTTGGTTTCTTATAGCAATTGACGCGGTGTCGTAGCAAAGGACCGGGAAATATAAAAACTCCCGACTCCGCATACTACCTCCGTAGTAAGGGACGAGAGTTATTCGTGGTGCCACCCTTATTCGCTGTCCGTAAACTCGAACAGCCTCAAGCGGTCTTATCAGACCATGATTGGTAACGGAATCATCCGATTTGCGCCTACTATTGATTTCAGCGAAATATCTCAGGAACGCTCAAGAATAACCTTCCGCCGCCGATTCTCACCAACCATCGGCTCTCTGCAGGCGTAACAGCTTCTTATTTCCATCATCGGTTTTGTACGAGATTAATTTTTTCATAATGTATCATGGCTTTTACATTGTGTCAATAGGTGGCGATCATCGGTATAATAGGGCAATAAACGGTCTTATGCTTACGGCAGCCTTGAATGTCATGCCAAGAATTTGCTATGATGCATATGCCCGCCATATTTCGCATTAGCCCTGGATTTGTCGGATTTAGGGTGAAGAAGCATCGAACCGTTCAAATACAAAGATGAAAGACAGGCACAACTTCTATGAAAAAATTTAAAATAAGAGTGAAAAGAATCGAAGCTCACCAGCTAAACGACCGACTTCTTCTTATTAATTTGTACCTGACCCAAGCGCTCACGCTCATTGTCGGCCTGATCTGGATTTTGTTCCAGGGCCGGAACCCACTGGCGCTTCTCGCTGTGCCGAAGGAGCTGGAGTTTCTGTATTGGGGGCTGGGGCTCGCAGCGGCCATGCTTGTTGTGGATTTGATACTATCCCGCTTTGTGTCCGAGGACAGTATGGATGACGGGGGAATCAACGAGATGCTGTTCCGGAATCGGCCAGTATGGCATATTCTCGTTATAGCGATCGTCGTTTCCGTATGCGAGGAGCTTCTGTTTCGGGGAGCGATTCAGCATGCATTCGGGCCATATTGGACCAGCATTTTATTTGCATTGATCCATGTCAGGTATCTGAAGCATTGGCTTCCGACCGGCTGGGTATTCTTGAGCAGCTACGGTCTTGGTCTTGTCTATATTTATACGGGAACATTATGGGCACCGATCCTGTGCCATTTCCTGATCGATTTCATTTCGGGAATGCTGATTCGATTTCGGAGGAAAGAGGAGAATGAACGAACTTAGCAGAATGGAAAGACACCGGAGCCGAAACAAAGGCCGGAAGAACAAAGCATCTTCTGTCTCGCCTCCATCGCCGGCAGCAAAGCCGACAAGACAGGATGCTGGTGAATATACCGAATATACCGGGCTTAGCCGGTCCAAGCCGAGGATGGCCGAAGAGCGGCGGACATACACAGCCAGCGCGGAAGAAGGGCTATCACGGTCCCGCAGAAAGCAATCGGCCACCCAGGACAACATGGAGGAAGCCACAGCTCCGCGGCGAACGCATACATATTCTTCCTACCGTGTCCGGATGAGCAAATGGTTTGTGAACTCATTAATCGTCATATTTATTTTATTGATGGCCAGCTTGCTGTGGTGGGGGCTGATCGGGGCGCCGCCCGTAAGCGAGCTGATAAAGGAGTTATTATGAGCATATGGTTGTGGCTGTCGGGTGCTGCGGCAGCGGGAGTCGGTGTTCTAGGCTGGATGAGCGCCGAAGCGAAGGGCTACCGGGTCCGCGAGGAAGAAGTGGTGACGGAGCGAATCCCGGCGTCCTTCGACGGATTCAGAATTCTGTTCCTGACCGATATCCATCGGAGGGAGTTGTCGGAACGGAAGCTGATGGCTGCGCTGCAGCCTGTAGACTGCGTCCTGCTTGGCGGCGACATTACGGAGCGAGGTGTTCCCCTGGAGAGGCTGAGGCATAACATGGAGGTGCTCCGGCGGGTTGGACCCGTCTATGCGGTCCTCGGCAACCACGATTTGTACGCAGGCAAGGATGCGGTGAAGAAGGTGCTCAAGGAAACCGGCGTGACCCTGCTGAGCGATAAAACGGTCCGGATCACGGTTGGGAATGACTACGTCTCCCTTAGCGGCATTCGCCAGCCTAAGAGCAAGCGGCATCCTTATTCCCAATTCAAAGGCAGCCTGCACGGCGACGAATACCATATTTTGCTCGTGCATGATCCGGTTTGGCTTAAGGGCAGGGAAGAGGCGAATTGTGATCTGCTGCTTGCCGGCCATACGCACGGCGGACAAATCGTGCTTCCGCTTGCGGGCGCGGTCCGGCTCGAGCGTTTCTACAAATCCTTCAAGTCCGGCTGGTATTCGATTCCAAGGGCTGCAAGCGAGAAGCTTCCGGACACGCGCATGCTGATCAGCCGGGGCTTCGGAACCTCGCACATCCCTCTACGGCTGTTATGCCCGGCGGAGTACCATGTGCTGACTTTGCGTAAAATGTGAAAAAGCCTTCATTCTTCCTTCCAGATAAAGCAAGGAGAAGAAGGCTTTTTTGTGTTGTAATCAGCGGATCTGAGGCTCAATCGCCCGGGGATCCACGAAACCATAACCTTTGGCTTCCAGCTTGGTCAGCAAATCGTCGAGCGCTTCGACCGTCCAGGGAAGCTCATGCATCAAAATATTGCTGCCCGGATGGAGCTGCTCCAGCACGTTGTTGATGACCGCCTCGGGCTTGTTTTTATTTTTGCTCTCCCAGTCCAGCGAGCCGTTCGACCATGTCATGTACAGCAAGTCATTCTCTGAAGCGATATCCTTGACGGCATCTCCGCCCGACCCGAACGGAGGTCGGAAAAACGCAGGCTCCGTACCGATCGTATCCTTCACAATTTGCTGTACATCTTCAATTTGCTGACGGACCTTTGCTTGGCTCTCCTGCTTCAAGTCGATATGGTCCCAAGCGTGATTGCCGATGATTTGCCCCCGGTCATGGATGATGCTGAGCAGCTCGGGATTGGCTTTTACACGGTATCCGTTAACGAAGAAAATAGCCTTGGCCTGGTGCTTGTCCAGCGTGTCGATCAGTCGGTTGATCATGTCCGCATCCTTCGGTCCATCGTCGAAGGTGAGCAGCACGACCTTAGAAGGCACGGATTCGTCATTCGGGACGATGCGGTACACCTTATTCATGTGATACTTGAGTTCCGGCTTCTCATCAGCTGCCGGCTGCTCGCTGGCTTGTTCATCAGCAGTGCCGCGTACTTTCGTACCGCCGGCAGTTCCGCTCGACTCCTTATCGACGGCAGCAGGAGGGGCTTCTTGTTCCTGAGGCGTCACCGGCTCAGCCGTTTTCGTATCTGGCATAATCGGATTGCCTGAATCAGCGGGCACGCTATTATGGTTCTGGCCGTTTCCTTGGTTTCCGCAGGCGCTGAGCAGAATGCAGCAGGCCAGCAGGATGATCTTTGTTGTCGTTTTAACCATGATTCCATCTCTCTTTCCTGTATTTATGTAGCATGAGTTGCCTCCGGCGCGAGAACACTAACCCTGAGTTTAACATAGAAGGAGGTATCATTTGTGAAGACTTCGTCATTTCTGTACGGTGTAATCATCGGTGCGGTAGCAAGCCGTATGATATCCCGCAAAGGCAGTTTGTCGCTCGCCTCGATGATGAAAGACGTTAATGTTGGCCGTTTCGCCGACACCGCTTTAAGCAAGATTCAAAACGGAATCGGGAATAACAATGGCTCAAGCCAAGAAAGCGTGCGTCCCAGTTCAAGCCGACATGATTCCGCTAATCCCGTTGGAGCTGCAGGGGTATCGTCATCGTCTAATTCGAAGGCTGCCAACCTGAAGCAGCTGAAGGATTTTATCCGCAGCAATCCGGACGTGAAACAAGAGGTTGAGCAAATCTTGAAAGAAACGCATACCGTCTTACCGGGATTGTAAACGATGCAATTCTTTTTGAATCATTCCGTGGGGAAACCATCCTTCCATCCCTGTGAATGATTCTTTTTTCTTAAACTACATATTTACGTGCATTTACGGGTATTAAATGATAAAATCAATTATATAAAACCATTTTTATCACGTCATAATCCAGACATCATAATTTGTTATAAACTTTTGTATACGTTAGGAGGATCCTGTCATGAAAATAGAACGTTTGAGTCAAGATAAGATACGGATTTTCCTCACGTTTGACGATCTGAGTGAGCGTGGGATCCAGAAGGAAGAAATGTGGCAGGAAATACCTAAAGTTTATGACCTGTTTACAGAGATGATGGATCAGGCATACAGTGAGCTCGGATTTGATGCCACCGGACCGCTTGCCGTTGAGGTGTTTGCACTGCCTGCCCAGGGCATGGTGGTAATTGTGACGAGAGGGAAGTACGATCATCATTTCGGCGGCTTGTCCGAAGACGATATGCCGGACGAGATTTATGAAATGGAAGTAACGCTGGATGAAAGTGATAAAATCGTCTATGTGTTCCAGGATTTCGAAGTGCTCATTGAAGCTTCGCATATGCTGAAGGACCTCGTGGACGGAGCAGGTACGCTTTATCACTATATGGATAGATGGTTTTTGTATCTGGAGCCAGAGGAGCTTCAGAGCGACAAGTTGCCGGCGATCATTGCAGTTCTGGCAGAATTCGGCGAATCCTCCTCGGTAACGGAGGCTATGCTGGAGGAGTACGGGAAGAAGATCATGCCTCAGCAAGCGATTGAGGTTATTTGCAGTCACTTCCAGCGTCAGCATTAATACAATGTGGGCGTGAGTGCCGGACTAGAGGCTCGAAACTAACGGAGGGGAAATTTGGTGCTGGTGTTCTCGATCATAGCGTCGGCTTTGGCGCCGGGACTCGCGTTGCTCACGTATTTTTACCTGAAGGACAGGTATGATCAGGAACCTTTGCATATGGTCATCAAGGTATTTCTGCTTGGGGTTCTGATCGTGTTTCCTGTCATGATTCTGCAGCGGGGAATGATACTTTGGCTCGGCGATCATCCGGTTGTCCAATCATTGCTCGTATCTGCGGGCATTGAGGAGTTTTTGAAATGGTTTGTCATGTATCACATTATTTTCAACCATACGGAATTCGATGAGCCTTACGACGGGATTCTATATGCTGCGGCGATTTCGTTGGGCTTTGCTACAGTAGAAAATTTGCTGTACGCATGGTACAGCCAGGCTGCATTCGGTCCCATGTTCCTTCGAGCGCTGCTCCCGGTGTCCGGTCACGCCATGTTTGGCGTTATTATGGGCTACTATATCGGGCACGCCAGGTTTTCAGGGGAGAATCGGAAGAGGTTTTATCTGGCTCTTTCGTTCATCGTCCCTTGGATATGGCATGGACTGTATGATTTGATTTTAAACCTCTTGACGCATACGTGGATCTGGTTTATCGTTCCGCTGATGGTACTGTTGTGGTACGGAGGCATGGGGAAAATCTCCAGAGCAAACAATCGCTCGCCTTTTCGTTTTATCAACCGGGAGGAAGAGATTAACACGTAATCAAAAAGGACACACTGGGGCTATAGGCGCTTACGCTGACGGCATAAACGCCAATATAGCTCTGGAGGTGTCTTTTTTGCGTATCAAGGTGAAAATTTTGTGCAAGGATTGCGGCGAGCGCTTCATTCTTCGCGGAAAGAAGGAGCACGGCCGGATCGAGACCGGCTTTAAGCAATGCTTATGCAACAATCGTGATCATTTCGAGATTGAGGAAGATTTCTAAAACATGAAGTGATCGTACAGCGATGCATAAGACTTCTTTTTTCTAGTCAAACTAACGGCAGTGAGTAGAAGAAAGGAGACTAACGCATCATGTATAAACGACTTAGCGCGATTCTGTTCCCTGTCGCCACCGTTTTGTTGATCGGGGCTTTGGTGTGGGGATATCAGGAGAACAAAGAGAAGAACGCGATATTGATTAATGCAGAAAACCAGTATCAACGCGCCTTTCATGATTTGTCCTATCATATGGACCGGCTGCATGCCGAGTTAGGGAATACGCTCGCCGTCAGCTCCACTTCTCAGGGAATGCACCGGAAAGGCCTCATGAACGTTTGGCGCATTACGAGCGAAGCTCAAAATGAGATCAACCAGCTGCCACTGGGTCTGCTGCCGTTCAACAAGACGGAAGAATTCCTGTCCCGCATCTCTAATTTCGCCTATAAGACAGGCGTTCGTGATTTGACGAAGGAGCCGCTGAGCGAAAATGAAGTCAAGACGCTCAAAACACTCTACGCCAATTCCGGTGAAATTACGAAGGATCTTCAATCGGTGCAGAACAAGGTCATTGCCAGCGGGCTGCGCTGGATGGATGTCGAAACTGCGCTCGTGTCGAACAATACGCAGGACAACTCCATTATCGACGGCTTTAGAACCGTTGACAAAAAGGTCGAAGCTTATCCCGAGCTGGACTGGGGCCCTTCGGTCAGCAGCATTTACGACCGCAGGTCCGTGAAGCAATTGGCCGGCATGCCTGTCTCCGCAGAGGACGTCAAACGCAAAGCGCTGAAATTCTCGGATTCGGACGGGAACGCCAGGGTACGGGTAACCCAAAACGGGAAGGGGACCGATTGGTCATCCTATACCGTTCATGTGAATCAAAACCGGGGCCACAAGATCAGCATGGACTTCACCGAGAAGGGCGGCCAGCTGATCGCGTACACGAAGGAGCGCAATGTAGGCGCGAAGAAAGTTTCCGTGCAGGATGCCATCGATAAGGCACAGGATTTTCTTGCTAGAAAAGGCTATACCGATATGACGGCGGTGTCCGCAGACCAATATGACAATATGGCGAACTTCTCCTTCGTGCGTGAGGAGGACGGCGTTCTCATCTATCCGGAGAAGATCACGGTCCGTTCAGCCATGGACAACGGGGAGGTCCTCGGATTTCAAGCAAGCGATTTTGTGTACGAGCACCAGATCAAGCGTGAGATCCCGCAGCCTAAGCTGAAGCTCGCCCAAGCGAAGAAAACGCTGAACCCGGAGTACAAAATTCTGTACAACCGCAAGGCGTTAATCAAAAACGACCGCAACGAGGATGTGCTGTGCTATGAATTTGGAGGGCGCATCAACGGGTCGCAGTATCGGATCTATATCAATGCGGATACCGGACTGGAAGAGACGGTTGAAGTCGTAAAAGACGCGCAAGCCGGAATTCGATAAGATAACAAACGGACGTTTTGAGGGCGGGCCGCTCAAGCTTCATTGCTTGGGCGGCTTTTTGTATGATGGAGAAACATGGAAGGACAAGGCTCGACAGACCGCGCGAAATTCGTTCAAATTATCCCATAAAGACCGCCTGCCCGTGATATAATGGGAATTATTGATTATGAAGAAATAGTAGGTGAGCGCTTTGTATCCGAAGATCAATGAGGTCCTCTATATCCAGCTCGATACGGGGGATCAGAAGGAAGCCGAGGTCTTGTATAAATCCCGCATTTCCGACATGGACGGCGAATCGATTTATATGGAGGTTCCCCTTCAAGAAGGAACAGGAAGACTGAAGAAGCTTTATATCGGCGATGAGATATCCGCTTACTTTCTGACCGAAGGCGGTGTAAAGAATTATTTTAATTCCTATGTGCTGAGCCACCATGAGGACGTCATCAAGCTGGTGCGGATCAAGAAGCCGGAGTCCGACCAGATTACGAAGGTGCAGAGAAGAGGCTTCCTACGGGTACAATCCGAGCTGGAAGTAGCCGTGACGGCAAAGGACGGAGCCCGGTTTCTAACCAAGACCGAGGATGTCGGGGGCGGCGGCATCTCGCTTTATTTGGAGCCGGGCCAGTCGCTCAAAGAGGGGGATCTTCTGGATTGCTGGATTCTGGTTCCCTATAAGAACGGATCGGTTGAGCATATCCCATTCGAAGGTGAAGTCGTCCGGTTGAAAGAGCTTCCCGTGGGCCGGAGCATCGTTATGATGAAATTCACCCAGATTCTGGACATGGAACGTCAAAAACTGATCCGGTACTGCTTCGAGAGACAGTTTGATTTGCGAAATCGATAATCTCTGACCGCCTGGATGCATATATTCGTTCAGGCTGTGGCACACTACCGGAAATTTCATGATGGAAGGAATGTTGTGTCATAACCGAGGAGCAAAGCAAATCGATCAGGGGGCAGCGGGAAATAGAGCCCGGTGAAGCGCAAGATTCGATCGGACAAGCCCTGGAAGCGCTGGCCGGAAAGCTGCTCTTCCGCGTGCTGATCGGTCTCGCGGCAGCTTTGGTGATCATGCAGCTGCTGCTGCATTATGAGCCTGCCAGGCCCTATATTTCGCCGGTTCAGCAGATGGAGGGAGTCCCCGTAAACGAGCAAAATGTCAACGATTGGATGGGGGGAAACACCCCTTCTCTTTTGCATCACTCCAGCTAGTGTGGTATAATTTTCACGTCGCAGGCAGGCGCCTGCTTTTTTCTTGAAGGTTAAGAAGGTATGAGTCTAATCTTGCACTTTCTTATCTTATTTTCTCTAAAATCATCTGTCATTTGATCCGTTTCATGAAAAATGCTAGAAGCGACAGATGGGCTGGAGACGTACGTTTTGAGGAGGAATGCCCCGTTGGTTATGCAGGGGACAGGTTACCAGGACAGAATCAATATTGCCATCGACGGTCCTGCAGGGGCGGGTAAAAGCACAGTAGCACGTATGGTGGCCAGCAGGCTTCAATACATCTATGTGGATACCGGCGCCATGTACCGGGCGGTCACTTGGTTTATGCTGAATCAAGGAATTGATGCAGAAAATCACGAAAAAGTGCTTCAACATGCGCAAAATATGGTGATTGAATTAAAACCGCATGAAACAGGCCAAATGGTGTTGTTGAATGGGGAAGATGTCACACCGTATATCCGATTGCATCAGGTGAGTGCATCCGTTTCCAAGTATGCGCGGATCGAAGGCTTGCGGACCAAGCTTGTCCATCTGCAGCAGCAAATGGCGACACAGAAAGGCGTCGTCATGGACGGACGCGACATCGGCACTACGGTTCTACCGGACGCTGAACTCAAGATCTTCATGACGGCCAGCGTCAAGGAGCGAGCGCTCCGCCGGTTCAATGAGCTTCGCGACGAGAGCATTACGCTGGAACAGCTGGAACATGATATCGCAGAGCGCGACCGTCTCGATGCAGAGCGTGAAGTATCGCCGCTTCGATGTGCGGAGGACGCCATCGTTCTGGATACGACGCATATGGATATCAACCAGGTGGTCGAAGCGATTCTTTCATATTGCGAAACTGTATTGGATGGGGAGAGGAAGGCATGATTTACGTTTTTTGCAGAGCGGTAGTCCGCGGTTTGTTCGCTATTCTGTACCGGTTTGAATCTGTCGGCGTACATAATATCCCTTCCGAGGGCGGCGTACTGATCTGCAGCAATCATCTCAGCGTGCGCGACCCGATTTCGGTCGGCATTCACGTGAAGCGCCAGGTTAAATTTATGGCGAAAGCGGAGCTGTTCAAAATTCCGGTATTCGGATGGCTGATTGACAAGCTTGGCGCATTTCCGGTAAAGCGCGGCGGCGTCAGCAAGGAATCGATCAAGACCGCACTGACCATTCTGCGTCAGGGTGAAGTGATGGGGATTTTCCCGGAGGGCACCCGGAATTCGGATGCAACGGCAGCGAAGCGGGGGGCGGCAAGCTTTGCGCTCCGGAGCGGCGCGACGGTCATTCCGGCGGCGATCATCGGAGATTACAAGCTGTTTCGGAAGGTTAAGATCATTTACGGAGCACCCGTAGACTTATCCCGTTTCGAAGGCGACAAATCGCCGGAAGCGCTCGATGCCGCAACTGAAATCATTATGAGTAAAATCCATGAAATGCGGGCAACCGGTAAGCCGACCGTGAACGGATGAATCGGTTTGATGCATAAAAAGCGCCATTTTCATGGAAAGATACTACAGCAATTATGTTTTGAACTTCGCCTATGCGAGTTTAAATAAATGGGGTTTGAATTGAGGAGGTTATTTGACATGTCGGAAGAAACAAGAAATCAAGAGTCTGCTGAAATGCAAAGCCAGGAGCAGCTCGACCAAATCGTATCCTTGAAAAAAGGGGACACCGTGAAAGGGACGATCGTCAAATTGGAGGACAACCAGGCTTATGTAAGCATTGGATATAAATACGACGGCGTAATTCCTGTTCGCGAACTGTCTTCTGTACAGCTGGACAACGCATCCGATGCGGTTCAGGTTGGCCAAGAGGTTGAGTGCAAGGTTGTCAGCATTAACGACGACAAGGAAAGCCTTGTTCTGTCCAAGCGCGCAATCGACGCCGAGAACGCTTGGGATGAACTGGAGAAGCATTTCGAAGCACAAGACGTGTTCGAAGTGACTGTTGCAGACGTCGTTAAGGGCGGTCTTGTAGCAGACGTTGGCGCACGCGGCTTTATCCCTGCTTCCATGGTAGAGCGTCACTTTGTAGAGGATTTCAGCGACTACAAAGGCCGCACGCTTCGCGTAAAAGTGAAGGAGCTTGACCGTGAGAACAACAAGGTGATCCTTTCCCAGAAGGACGTTCTGGAAGAGGAATTCGAAGCCAACAAGCAAAAGGTGATGGCCGAGCTTAAAGAAGGTCAAGTGCTCGAGGGCACGGTGCAGCGTCTGACCCAATTCGGCGCATTCGTTGACGTAGGCGGCGTTGACGGACTGGTTCACGTATCCGAAATCGCATGGAACCACGTGGATAAGCCTTCCGACGTATTGTCCGAAGGAGATCAGGTTCGCGTGAAGGTGCTTAAGGTTGACCCTGAAAAAGGAAAAATCAGCCTCAGCATCAAGGCTGCCGGCCCAGGACCTTGGGAAACTGCAGGCGAGCAATTCCACACCGGCGACATCGTTACAGGCGTCGTTAAGCGTCTTGTAAGCTTTGGCGCATTCGTTGAATTGGCTCCTGGCGTAGAAGGCCTGGTTCATATTTCTCAAATCTCGCACAAGCACATCGGCACTCCGCAAGAGGTGCTGAAAGAAGGACAGGAAGTTCAAGTGAAAGTTCTTGACATCAATCCTTCCGAGCAGCGCGTAAGCTTGAGCATTAAAGAAACAGAGGAAGCGCCGGCACAAGCTCCTAGAGCAGAAAAACCGTCCAAAGGTCCTAAAATCGATCTGAAAGACAACCCGAACGTTTCTTTGAACAATCAGGGTATGAGCGTAACGCTTGGAGAGCGCTTTGGCGATAAGCTGAGCAAGTTCAAGTAAGCCCGAAAATTGTCATGTACGGTCTATTGACCTGTCATAACGAGTCGGCGAACCCACATTTCTGGGTTCGCCGTTTGTTTTTGTTAGGGACGAAAGCAAGCGGATGTTGTAACATGGGGAAGAGCATAATAGAAATGATATGAAAGGTTAGCCAATTGAAACGATTTTTGCTATGATGATAATCGTAAGAATTGACAGGAGGAGTGAATATGGCAAGACCCGTAGTGGCCATTGTCGGAAGGCCAAATGTTGGCAAATCAACGATTTTTAACAGGCTGATCGGCGATAGACTGGCCATTGTTGAAGATAAACCGGGCATAACCCGAGACCGGATATACGGAAGCGCCGAATGGAACGGCAAAGCGTTCAGCGTGATCGATACCGGAGGAATTGAGATCGACGGAGACGACATGATCTTGAAGTCGATCCGGATGCAGGCTGAGCTGGCAATCGAAGAAGCAGACGTCATTATTTTCATGTGCGATGCGAAGACCGGTGTGACGCAATCTGACGAGGAAGTGGCACAGATTCTGTTCCGGTCGGGCAAACCGGTCATTCTCGCGGTTAATAAAGTGGATAATTTGAAGCGCGCTGAAGATATTTATGAATTCTATTCCCTTGGCTTCGGCGATCCGGTAGGCATATCCGGAAGCCACGGCACCGGGATCGGAGATCTGCTGGATGTGGTCGTTGAGAACCTGCCGGATCTGGCGGACGACGACTATGATGAGGACGTGATCCGTGTCGCGCTGATCGGACGTCCGAACGTTGGGAAATCGTCGCTTGTCAACGCCATCCTAGGCGAAGAGCGGGTCATCGTCAGCGATATTGCCGGCACTACCCGCGATGCGATCGATACCCCATTCGAGAAGGACGGTCAGCGTTATGTGTTGATCGACACGGCCGGCATGCGAAAACGCGGCAAGGTGTACGAGACGACGGAGAAATACAGCGTCATGCGCGCCATGCGCGCCATTGAGCGGGCGGACGTTGTTCTGGTTCTGATTAACGGCGAAGAGGGCATTATCGAGCAGGACAAGCATATCGCCGGCTATGCGTACGAGGCCGGAAAAGCTTCCCTGTTCGTTGTCAACAAATGGGATGTCGTCGAGAAGGATGACAAGACGATGCAGCAGTTCGAGCGCAAGATCCGGGACCATTTCCTGTTCATGACCTATGCGCCGATCGTATTCCTGTCGGCCAAGACCAAACAGCGGCTGCATAAGCTGCTGCCGGTAGTCAAGCATGTGGCAGAGCAGCACTCGCTGCGCGTCCAGACGCATCTGCTGAATGACGTTATCTCCGATGCGATTGCGATCAACCCGCCTCCTACAGACAAAGGCAGAAGATTGCGCATTAACTATTCAACACAGGTAGCGGTCAAACCGCCGACGATGGTTGTATTCGTTAATGACCCGGAATTGATGCACTTCTCTTATGAACGATATCTGGAGAACAAGATCCGGGCCGCATTTGATTTTGAAGGTACACCCATCAGGATATTTACACGAAGAAAGTCTGATGAGAGTTAGGGGAGAATAGCTTGGTTCTGGAGATCGTAGCGATACTTGTATGTTATTTATTGGGTTCGGTGAGCTTTAGCGTGCTGTTTGCCAAGTTTCTCAAGGGAATCGACATACGGCAGCACGGCAGCGGCAACGCAGGGGCGACCAATACCCTTCGTGTCCTTGGAAAGGGACCTGCAATCCTGGTGCTTGCACTCGACGTTCTCAAAGGCATTGCAGCCGTATGGATTGGCCGGTGGCTGGGCGGAGACAATGAATGGCTGCCGGGTCTTTGCGGCATTGCAGCCATAATTGGCCATAATTGGCCGCTTTATTTCCGCTTTCGCGGGGGCAAAGGCATCGCGACGGCGATCGGCGTGCTTGCAACGCTCTGCTTCCTGCCTGCGCTCTATGCAGGCATCATCGCCATTTCGTCGATTGTATTTACCCGGTACGTTTCATTGGGGTCTCTTATTTTCGTTGTGCTTACACCGATATTTTTGCTGATTGCCGGGTATCCTTGGCCGGTATTTTGGACAAGTCTCATAATATGCATATTCGCCTTCTGGCGACACCGCAGCAACATTGTGAAGATCGTACAGGGCCGCGAGAACAAGCTCGGCTCCGGCGGTAAAGGCAAGGATAAAGGAGGAAAGCGCGTTGTCTGACAAAGTGGCCGTTCTCGTTGCTGGAAGCTGGGGAACAGCGCTGGCAAGCGTTCTCGCTTCCAACAACCGGGAAGTGTGGGTTTGGACCAGAACGGAGGAGCAGGCTCGGGAGATTAACGAATCACACACCAACAATCGGTATCTGCCGGGGATAACACTCCCCTCCAATATACAAGCGACTACCGATATGAAAGCAGCCGTTCAATCGGCAGCTGCCGTCGTGATAGTCGCTCCATCCTCAGCCATGCGTGAGGTTGCCGGGCAGCTTAAGGAGCACTGGAATGACGAGATGCTTGTCATCCATGCAACGAAGGGCTTCGAGCTCGATTCGTTAAAGCGGATGTCAACGGTAATTGCCGAAGAACTCGGCTGTGAGGAAGGACGGATCGTCGTGTTATCGGGGCCGAGCCACGCGGAAGAGGTGGTAAGACGGTGTCCGACGACCGTAGTCGTGGCTTCCGCGGATGCGAACGCGGCCGAAGCCGCTCAAGATTTATTCATGAATACCTATTTCAGGGTGTACACGAACCGGGATATGCTGGGCGTTGAGCTGGCAGGTGCCTTAAAGAACATTATCGCGCTCGGAGCGGGCATGTCCGATGGGCTCGGCTTTGGCGATAATGCGAAAGCGGCGCTGATTACGAGAGGCATTGCCGAGATGCTGCGCGTCGGCATGGAGATGGGGGCGAACCCGTTAACCTTTGCCGGCCTCGCGGGAATCGGCGATCTCGTCGTCACCGCGACGAGCCGACACAGCCGAAACTGGCGTGCAGGCTCCATGCTGGGACAGGGCAAGAGCCTGGATGAGGTGTTAAGCTCCATGGGGATGGTTGTGGAAGGCGTTCGGACGACCAAGGCAGCCTATACCATCTCTCAAAAGTACGGCGTCCAGATGCCGATTGCGGACCAGTTATATCACGTGCTGTTCGAAAACCGCGACCCTCGAAGCGCTGTGGAAGGGCTGATGGGACGCGGGCCGAAGACCGAGATGGAAATGATGCCGCTCGAAACTTGGGAGCAATGGCATACCTAGCTTATTCACCAATCCGAGGACTTCCTCATATATTAAGTTGAGGATGCCCGGAGGAGGGGTGGAAATGAGCAAAAGCTTTCACAAGGATGTTTTGAACGCGATTAACAAAAAAAGCGGCAAAAAAATTTCTGCAGGGGCTGTCAATAAGCTGGCTAGTACGGTAAAACCGTCTACCATGCAAAATGAAGCCCAGCTCCGTCAGCTGATCAAGCAGGTATCGTCCATGGCGAATATACCTGTCAGTGAAGATACGGTTCAGGAAATTATTGCAGCTGTTAAGAAGAGCGGGATGAATCCGAGCAATATGGAAGCCTTGATGAAAATGATGATGAACAAATAGGTTCGCATAAGCGTGTTTGGCGCCGAAGCCGCGCCCGTTCTCGGGTGGCGGCTTTTGCTTTTTGGGCAGCGCTTGGATGAGCGGATGCGGTTTTCATGGTATAATAGGTTGAATATTACATGAGAGAATGGAGAGTTTCGTGACATGGATCCGATGCAAAAGATGTGGCTGTCCCTTGTCGCATTGTTGATTATGGCTCTGTCCGTCATCGTCGTTACGCTTGCGCGAAGCAAGACCAAGGGGTTTATACGCGGTGGTTTGTCGTTCGTGGCCTTTATGATGATGATCGTGGGCTTCATCATTGGACTGGCTTCAATTATTTAACAACAGGAAAGGATCGCGTCAAGATGGTAAAAGGGGTGCCGAATGAAGCTGAGTGATCTGCCAGGGCTTGAGAGCCTGCTGTACGAGACTGTCTGCAAGCTGAACCTTACGGATCAGCCGTGGGTGCTTGGAGGAAGCTGCAGCTTGCTTCTTCAAGGCGTACAGCTGGACAAGCCGCCGAGAGATATCGATATTTATACGGATGCGGAAAGCGTCCATGAGCTGCATGCCTCGCTTGCCGATTGGGCGGAAGACGCGCCTCACCTGGATCAAGAAGGTATGTATGCCTCCATATTGAGCCACTATGGTCGGTACGGCGTATCTATCGAGCTGGTGGGTGGCTTTACCGTCATGACGGG
Source organism: Paenibacillus lactis (assembly GCF_017873605.1). GTDB lineage: Bacteria > Bacillota > Bacilli > Paenibacillales > Paenibacillaceae > Paenibacillus_AQ > Paenibacillus_AQ lactis. The sequence goes on along the minus strand of NZ_JAGGKI010000004.1, from coordinate 272,662 downwards.
GGGATCCGAATATCGTGTGGAAATCGGTCCGCTGCTGCATCATGCGGCGCCGGAGCATCGGATTCAGGGCACGGTTGTCCGTTTAATGCCGCTGTCGCATGAATTGGTATTCAATGTGCTGCGAGCCAGGCCGGACCGGTATGAAGCGATTGCCGCTGCCATCCTGCTGAACCCGAATGAGCATCTTCCGCTGCTCTCGAAGATCTTAACCCGGAACAGGCTCAACATGCAGCATCGTTCGACCTTGAGCGGTCTGCTTGACCATTTGATTTGAGTGCCGATGGTGCTCTGCACGGTCCCATACATACAAGGCAGGAGAGGAGTGCACTAGCCATTGGATTACGAGGTGCTGTTTCAGCCGGATGGCAAGAAGGCCAAGGTTCGTCCATTGACGAACGTGCTGGACGCCTCCCGCCGGGCCGGCGTGCGCATCCCGACCCGCTGCGGCGGCAAAGCCGGCTGTTTGATGTGCAAGGTGATCATCCCGGAGGGAGAGCGCGAGTCGTGCCTGCCCCCTGAGGACAAGGAGCGGAGGAAGCTGGGCTCCGCCCTGCTGGAGCAGGGCTACCGGCTGTCCTGCCAGACGAAGATCACTGGAGACTTACAGGTAAGCATTCCCGAGGATCCGCTGAAGGCGGCTATCCGCAAACAGCTGGAGGCCGCACGAAACCGGGATGCGGATGACTTTATTTAAGCGAAGGATGATGTTGATTTGAATAGGATCAATCGGATGATTCCTACTGCAGAAAGTGCAAAGCCCCTTTTTGCAGCCCTGGTCCTGGTGTTGTTCTCATTGCTGATGACCGGATGCTTGTATCCTGACGAGGGAGCGGGCGAGAATAAAGTTTCTTATAGAGAGAGTGTTAAGCGGATTCAATCCGCGGTTGATGATTACTTTAAGGAGCAAGGGGTGCTGCCTATCATTACGGCAGGGCCAGAGGTGCCGCGTTATGAGAAGTACCGGGTAGACCTTGAACTGCTGAAGAACCGCGGATATATCGATCAAATCCCGGCGACCGCCTTTGAAAAAGGAGGAACCGGCTATTTTCTGATCATTAATGAAGAAAGTGATCCGACCGTCAAGGTGATGGATTTGACAACCGTTCAAGCGGTCAACGATGTACAGCGTGCCGTCAATTTGTACAAAATGGGCAATGACGGAGCCCTGCCGGCCGGTGAGACGCTGTATCCCGGCTATAAGGCGGTGGACCTGTCAAAGACCGATGCCAAATCGTTGAAGCTGATGAGCGTATTCTCCGGCCAGGAGATGACCTTCATCATGGATGAGGCAGGCAAGGTGTATGCCGATTATGCCTTCGATATTATGCAGGCCGTCCAGAAGGATGGCTCTGAGCCCAAAGAAGGCGAGGACTTAAGGATTTTCCTGGAGAAGGAATCCTATTTCGTTCCGGTGAAATCCGTGCCGTATGCCTGGATGAATCAACAGCCGGTTGCGCAGCCGGCAACCTGAATAATTCGATAGAGCATTCCCTTCGTAGGTTAAACTACTGGGGAATGCTCTTTTTCTATCGATCAAAAAGTTTATCCATATTGCCAATCTAGTGGAATATCTATCAAGATCGCGACATACACATAATCTGAAAGAGTCGTGCGGGCATGATGCCGGTTGCCCATAGCATGATCGAGTTAAGAGAAGTATCTATCAAAGCAAAAAAAATGGACGGAGACATCGTGGGCAACCGTCATATTTTTAGACCCGGTACATAAGATGTTACTAGTCCAAATGCATGTACGAGTTACGCCGCTTTGCCGTTTCCATCCATAAACCCATGGAATCTACGGCGGCGGACTGCTGGCGACAAAGGTGAAAGCTGCTCATCTGTTGCAATGGCTTTGGCTATGAGTGGAACACGAAGCGGATGCTCTTAAAGCATTTTTCCTTCGGAGTAATTTGAGGAGGGGATCTCTTTTGGAAAAAGTGGACATTTTTAAGGACATTGCCGAACGGACCGGAGGGGACATTTATTTAGGTGTCGTCGGGGCCGTCCGTACGGGAAAATCAACCTTCATCAAGCGTTTTATGGAGACGGTTGTACTCCCGAACATTACGAACGAGGCGGATCGAGTAAGAGCTGTCGATGAGCTGCCTCAAAGCGCTGCAGGAAAAACGATCATGACCACCGAACCGAAATTTGTACCGAACAATGCGGTGCAGATCAAAGTAACGGAAGGATTAGAGGTCAACGTAAGACTGGTGGACTGCGTCGGGTATGCCGTGGAAGGGGCCAAAGGCTATGAGGATGAGAACGGTCCGCGAATGATTTCCACGCCATGGTTTGAGGAGCCGATTCCGTTCCAGGAGGCGGCTGAAATCGGAACCCGCAAGGTCATCCAAGAGCATTCCACGCTCGGCGTTGTCGTCACGACCGACGGAAGCATCGCGGAAATCCCGCGCAGCTCCTATGTCGAGGCGGAAGAGCGGGTCATTGAGGAGCTCAAGGAAGTTGGCAAGCCGTTCGTTGTCGTCATCAACTCCACCCGCCCTCGAAGCGAGGAGGCGCTGCAGCTCCGCAACGAGCTGGCCGAGAAATATGATATTCCGGTCATGACGCTCAGCGCGGCCACGATGACCGAGGATGATGTCACTGGGGTTCTCCGTGAAGTATTGTATGAATTCCCGGTTCATGAAGTGAATGTCAACCTGCCGAGCTGGGTCATGGTGCTGAACGAGAACCATTGGCTGCGCAGCAACTATGAGAACTCGGTAAGGGATACGGTGAAGGATATCCGCCGTCTGCGCGATGTCGACCGGGTCGTAAGCCAGTTCATGGAATATGACTTTATCGACCGGGCCGGACTTAGCGGCATGAATATGGGGCAGGGTGTGGCCGAGATTGACCTCTTCGCGCCGGACGAATTGTACGACCGCATTTTGATGGAGGTCGTCGGGGTAGAAATCCGCGGCAAAGACCACCTGCTGCAGCTGATGCAGGAATTCTCCCATGCGAAGCGCGAGTATGACCGATTCGCAGAGGCGCTTGAGATGGTCAAGACGACCGGATACGGCATTGCCGCACCTTCCCTTGCCGAAATGGCGCTGGATGAGCCTGAGCTGATCCGCCAAGGCACCCGCTTCGGGGTCAGACTGAAAGCGACCGCGCCGTCCATTCATATGATCCGCGTCGATGTCGAATCGGAGTTCTCGCCGATTATCGGCACCGAGAAGCAGAGCGAGGAGCTTGTCCGCTATCTGATGCAGGACTTCGAGAACGATCCGATCAAAATTTGGGAATCCGATATTTTCGGCCGGTCCCTCCATTCCATCGTCCGGGAAGGCATCCAGGGCAAAATCGCGATGATGCCGGACAATGCCAGATACAAGCTTCAGGAAACGCTGGGGCGGATTATTAACGAGGGCTCCGGCGGTCTGATCGCAATCATTCTGTAAGTGAGCGCCAATATGGTGGTGAAAACGCAGTCGCTAACGGGCCAAAAGTCCCGATTAGCGGCTGTTTTTCGTGTTTTCTCCGGTCCGCTAAAGCAAAACGCTTGAAATTATGAGATGGCTGTATTACTATAAATTTGTTCCGCGTCATGCATTCGAAACGCGAAATAGGGGAAAATACCCGATTGCACGTATAATTTGCGGTAAAACGGAAACAGTGTATAGCAAGTGGAGCACATTCCTAGTTAGGGAGGTGAAAGAATGAATAAATCGGATCTGATTACTCAAGTAGCTGAATCTGCTGAGCTTTCCAAGAAAGATGCGACTAAAGCGGTTGATGCCGTTTTCGATGCAATTTCCGAAGCACTGCAAAACGGGGATAAAGTCCAATTGGTTGGTTTCGGCAACTTCGAGGTTCGCGAGCGTTCCGCACGGAAAGGCCGCAACCCGCAAACAGGTGAAGAAATCGAAATCCCTGCGAGCAAAATTCCTGCATTTAAACCTGGTAAAGCGCTCAAAGACGGAATCAAATAAAGATTTCTACATATTACCTAAGAGCACAGGTCGTGAATTCGTTCACGGCCTTTTCTTTTAGATTTACGGCGAGGAGGTCTGGGGAATGGAGAACGTTCAAAACGGCGATTATTTCGTTGTCAAGGCGCTGGATCACGGCGTACAGGTGATCGGCCTTACGCGCGGGCAGGACACACGGTTTCATCATACCGAGAAGCTGGACAAAGGCGAAGTCATCATCGCCCAATTTACGGATCATACATCGGCGGTGAAAATCCGCGGCAAAGCTGAAATCATCACGAAGCACGGCAAGATCGAATCCGGCAGCTGATTTTTAGGGCAGATTATTCGAGAACGCTATGACCGATGAGGGCTTAAGGCAAGATCATCGAACATTCATCTATTGTTTTCTTTTGCAGCAGGCATAGCCTGCTTTTTTTCTTTATACAATGAGGTATGGACTTAAGAGGAGCGGAAGAAACTAAGGCTAGGGGGTATTCGACATGAGGCAATGGCAAATTGTACGGGCTGTGCTTGTACCGGCCGCGATCGCATTCATGATGCTCGTCATCCTGCTGGAGTTAAAGTCGCATGCGCGCCAAAAAATCGAGACGGTCACCGCTGCGGTCCCTTATCACAGCCGTGAGCTGACGGATGCCGGCTTGGTCGACTCGCTGATGAATCTTCCGCTTCATCTTAAAATAAGCCGGGCGGATTATGATGACGGCTCACTGACGATGGATATCAAGCTGAGTGATCCCGGGGAGGACGTCGGCGACGTGTATGAGGATATCGCCGGCATTATGTCCTTCGCGTTCGAAGGAACGGATAATGTGAGGCAGCTGTACTTGAGAGTGATCGCGATCGATCGCTGGGGCGGGAAGCGGTATCTGCTTCTTGCTTCGAATATGAACAGAGAATCCTGGGAGCCGCGCTACGCAGAAGCGCTGAGCCAGCTTCGAAACGGCGATGTGCCGCCATCCTTGGCAGCCTCGCTCAATTTAACTTTTACGAATCTTTGGCAGAAGCAGTTCAGCAGTCCGTGAAACGGTTAAAATAGTAAGTGACAGGCATGTACGTGCCCGGAACATGTGTTATAATAGATTGGATTGTTGGCTCAATAGACCATAGAACATCAAGTGCACGGAGGCTGAGGATGAAACCGTATCGCGTACCAGAACTGGCAGAGAAATATATAAATTATGATATGATCCAGAATCACACGGAACTACCGGACTTTCCGGACGCCCGTGTTCATTTGCTATACATATTTTTGAAGGACTCGGGAAGAAATATTGCCGGACTCGAAGAATTATACGCGCTGGTCGCCTCGCTGGTTCAGATGGGTCTTGATACGCATGAGAGCATCGACGTTGCCGAGGGCAACCAAGGGGAGGCCATGATGCGCTCCCGTCAATTAAAGGTGCTCGCCGGGGACTACTTCAGCAGCCGGTTTTACCAGCTTCTTGCACAGAAGGGCGAAATTGCGGTCATCTCGCTTTTGAGCCGGGCGGTAAGCAGTGTTAATGTGATGAAAATGAACCTGTATGGCAAAATGAAAGATACGCTGGTGCCTTCTGAAGAATATTTACGGCAAACGGTACAGCTGAATATGCAGCTGTTTCTTTCTTTTACCCCCCTGCTAGAAAAATCGGTTCACGAGACATGGAGGACGCTGCTGAAGGAATTCACGCAGTGCGAAACCCTGGTTCAAGAGATGAAGCGCTGCGTCTCTCCGGATTCGGGAAGATGGAGCTACAGTTATTGGCACTTGATCGAAACGGCAAGCGAAGAGGAACGCAGGCTGCTGGTCGGGAAGAAGGCGGACCCGAAGGATTGGAAGAAGCTGATTCTGAAGTACAAGGCTGCCGAGCGGCTCCTGGACAAGCTGCGGGAGACGGTGGCCAACCTGCAGCAGCTGCTTGCGGGACGGTCTGGGGATTGCCCGTACAGTTGCTTGCTGGAGCCGTTCCTGCACCGGCTTGGCACCGTTTCGTCTGTTGTAAGGGGAGGATAGGTGATGTCAGTGGATAAACAAACGATGACGCCGGATTCCCGGCGTAACGGCAGCACGCCGAAAGAGGAGCATGTCCATTCCGTATTTGAGAGCATTGCCGGCAAATACGATATGATGAATGACATTCTCAGCTTTAGAAGACACAAGGCCTGGCGCAGGTTCACGATGAAGAAGATGAATATGCGCCAGGGCGATACCGCAATTGACTTGTGCTGCGGAACTTGCGACTGGACGATTAGCATGGCCCAGGCAAGTGAAACTGGACACATAGTCGGGCTGGATTTCAGCGAGGGGATGCTGAAGGTCGGCCGGGAGAAGGTTGCCAGGAACGGTCTTGAGAGGCAGATTAGGCTTGTGCAAGGCAATGCGATGGAACTGCCGTTCGAGGACAATCAATTCGATTATGCGACGATCGGTTTCGGACTGCGGAACGTTCCGGATTATATGCAGGTTCTTCGCGAAATGCAGCGTGTGGTGAAGCCGGGCGGGATGGTTGTATGTCTGGAACTGTCCAAGCCGACCTGGCAGCCGTTCAAAGGACTTTATTATTTCTATTTTCAACAACTGCTGCCACGCATGGGACAACTGGTGGCGAAGCGCTATGAGCAGTATAAATGGCTGCCCGACTCGCTGAAGCTGTTTCCCGGCAGAGAGGAGTTAGCCGAAGCTTTCCGTCAGACCGGACTTAAGGAGGTCCAGGCCTATCCCTTGACTGGTGGCATCGCAGCCTTACACATTGGGATCAAGGAGAATCGGAATGTTTAAGAAAATTGGGACTTATCTGGAAATGATCAAAGTGGAGCATACCTTGTTTGCTCTGCCTTTCGCATTTATGGGGGCGATTCTGGGGTCGGCCGTGGTGTTCGATCACCTGCCTTCCTGGGGAGACATCGGATGGATTTTTCTGGCCATGTTCGGAGCGCGCAGCGCCGCGTTCGGACTCAACCGGCTAACCGATCAATATATTGACGCCAAAAACCCGCGGACAGCAGGACGGGCCATCCCGGCTGGACTGCTTAAACCGTTTGAAGTCATCATTTTTATTATTTTATCGTTCGCCGTCTTTTTCTGGGCGACCTATGAGCTGGACCCGTTTGCTTTCCGGCTGCTGCCGATCGCTATCTTTTTGCTTATTATTTATTCCTTTACGAAGCGCTTTACCTGGCTGTGCCATGTCGTGCTTGGCTTGACCACCGCGCTTGCGCCGCTGGGAGGCTGGGTCGCCGTTACAGGTCAGGTGGATTGGAAGGCGCTGCTCTTTTATGTCGCGCTGGCGTTCTGGACGGCCGGATTCGATGTGATCTATGCATGCCAGGACCAGGAGTTCGATGAGAAGGAAGGCTTGTATTCGATCCCTTCCCGTTTCGGCTTGCATCACGCGTTATGGTTCGCCCGCGGCTTTCATGCCGTTACTGCCTTGGGCTTTATCGTTCTATTTTTCATCACACCGCTCAGCTGGTGGTATCTCATCGGGATGATTATCGCTCTTGGCATTCTGTTCTATCAGCATTACATTCTGTCGCCGAACGATATGAGCCGCCTGCAGACCGCCTTCTTTACGATGAACAGCACGCTGAGCATCGTCCTGTTCGTCTTTACTCTGATTGATTTGGTGGTGCGTTACCTGTGATGGAGGCCGTGCGGAGAAAAAGCTGGGTTGTCGGAATAACGGGCGCAAGCGGAAGCATATACGGCGTGCGTCTCACGGAAAGCCTGCTGTCGCTTGGATATGACGTTCACCTCGTCATTACGAATGCCGGATGGCGTGTGCTGAAGGAGGAGATGGGCTTCGAAGCGGCGAGCCGGGAGGCTGCCGTTCTCGAGCGTTTCGGAGGGTACGAGGGACAGATCGTTTATCATCCGATCGCTGATATCGGGGCCACCATTGCCAGCGGCTCCTATCTGGTCGAGGGCATGATCATTATGCCATGCTCCATGGGCACATTATCTTCCGTGGCCCACGGCGCTTCCGATAATTTGATGGGACGGGCCGCCGACGTCATGATGAAGGAAGGGCGCCCGCTCGTGCTCGTTCCGAGGGAAACGCCGCTGCATGCGATCCACCTGGAGAACATGCTGACGCTGGCCCGGCTCGGGGTGAAGATCATTCCGGCGATGCCGGCATTTTACTTCGGGCCGCAAACGCTCGATGATATCGTGAATTTTATGGTGGGCAAAGTACTGGACAGCTTGAGAATCGAACATCATTTGTATAAAAGATGGGGTGACTAATATGCCGGGGGAAGACAACAAAACCATCATCGGCAAGATCAGTTATACCAACGCTTGGCCCGTGTTTCATTACGTGGATCCTGCAGCGCTCGGCACGCCGGCGGATATGGTCGCGGCCGTTCCGGCCGAGCTCAACCGGAGAATGCACGAGGGCAGCATCCAGATCGGCGCATTATCCTCATTCGCCTATGCGGAGGTAGCGGATCGCTTGCTGCTTCTGCCGGATTTATCCGTGAGCGCGGACGGGGCGGTTAACTCGATCTTCTTGTTTACGAAGGTGCCGCTTCAGCAGCTGAAGGAAGCTAAAGTCGCGCTTACGAATACGTCGGCAACGTCGATCAACTTATTGAAAATATTATTGGAGAAATCGCTCGGCGGTACTTACTCCTACATCACCTGCGAGCCGGATCTGACCGAAATGATGGCCCAAGCGGATGCGGCCCTTCTGATCGGCGATCATGCGATCCGGGCTTCATGGAGCAATACGGAATATTACAGAACGGATCTTGGCCAGTGGTGGAAGGATTGGACGGGATGCAGCATGACGTTTGCCGTCTGGGCGGTCAACCGGGACGCCGTGGAGCGCAACCCGGAGGGCATGGCGGAAATCGCCGATATGTTCCTTGAGAGCAAGCGACGGAGCTTGAGCGATTTGACCCCGATCGTTGAGGAGGCTGTCAGCCGGATCGGGGGAAGCGCGGCATACTGGAAGCATTACTTTACGAACCTGTGCTACGATTTTGATGAACGACAACAGGAAGGACTTCGCTTATATTTCAAATTCGCTTATGAGCTCGGCCTGCTGGATCATGTCGTCGTGCCGGAGCTGTGGAATGAGAAACGAAGCGTGCGGGTGAAGAAATGAAACGATTTGATATATTCGGAACTCTTAAAAAAGATATGGATGTCATCGAAAAAGAGCTTTACCGCAGTGTCGAAGGCGACAGTCCCGAACTGACGGAGACCTCGCTGCATCTGCTCCGGGCGGGCGGCAAGCGGCTTCGTCCCGTATTTGTTCTGATGGGCGGCAAGTTCGGCAGCTATGACATTGAGAAGCTGAAGCATGTCGCCGTGCCCCTGGAGCTGATTCACAGCGCTTCTCTGGTGCATGACGATGTGATCGACGATGCCAGCACGCGCCGTGGAAAGCCGACGGTGAAGGCGAAATGGGACAATCGGATCGCTATGTACACCGGTGATTACATATATGGCAAAGCGTTGGATTTGACCACCCGGCTAAAGCAGCCGGAAATTCATCAGATTCTGGCGAAAGCGATGGTGGAGATGTCTATCGGCGAGATGGAGCAAATCCGTGATTTCTTTAACGTCTCGCAGGATGTCAGAAGGTATCTGCTGCGTATCCGGCGCAAAACCTCTCTTCTGATCGCGATCAGCTGCCAGCTTGGAGCGCTGGCTGCCGATGCGGACCGGAGAATCGCTGCCAGTCTGTACCGTTTTGGATACAACGTCGGGATGGCTTTTCAGATCCAGGACGACCTGCTGGACCTGTGTGGCAGCGAGAAGCAGATCGGCAAGCCGCCGGGAAGCGACATGCGCCAAGGGAATATTACGCTCCCGGTCATCTATGCCCTCGAGGATCCCGAGCGCAGGGAGCCGCTGCTGAAGGAGCTGGACCGCATTCATGCGATGAACGGCCAGTGCGATGTCTCCGAGGCCGTTAAGCTTGTGACGTCGAGCAGCGGAATCGCCAGATCGGAAGCGCTGGCGGACCGGTATATTACGAAGGCGCTTGACGCCTTGTCGGACCTCCCGGACATCAAGACGAGAAAACAGCTGAAGGATATCGCACATTTTATAACCAAGCGGTCATATTAGTCATATCGACACGAGAAGCTTTCTGTTAAAATAAGGGTACACATGTAACATCACATGAGCATGATAAGATTGTTCAATATCCTGGCAGGAGAGGAAAGTGATGAGGGCTATGGAACGTACTTTTTTAATGATTAAGCCGGATGGTGTCCAGCGGGGACTGATCGGCCGCATTGTCGGCCGTTTGGAGGATAAAGGCTTCAAAATGGTCGCGGGCAAGTTTCTGCAGATATCGGACGAGCAGGCGAAGCGCCATTATGCCGAGCATGAAGGTAAGGATTTTTACGATAACCTCGTCGGCTTTATTACGTCGGGACCGGTATTCGCGATGGTATGGGAAGGCGATGACATTATTGCCCTGTCCCGTCAGGTCATCGGCAAAACGAATGTGAAGGAAGCGCAGCCGGGAACGATCCGCGGCGACTTCGCCTCCCACACGCCGCATAATCTGATCCACGGATCGGATTCGCCTGAAAGCGCTAAGCGCGAGATCGCCAACTTTTTCGATGAGTCGGAGCTCGTTCAATATGAGAAAACGCTTGCTCCTTGGCTGTAGCCGATAAGCGGAAGTTAAGCAAATTATAATAATTTACAGTAACAGGATGATAAGATGACGGAACATGGATTATTGCCGGAGGACCAGGATTATGTCGGCTTTGTTCGCAGCATCGAGCGGAGCACGGGAATTAATCTGGCGGATTACAAAGAAGCGCAGATGAAACGGCGGCTGACGACGCTGCGCAACAAGAAGGGCTACTCGACCTTTGCGGCATTTTATGAAGCGATGATGAAGGACAAGCCGCTATTTCATGAATTTCTGGACAGGATGACGATCAACGTGTCAGAGTTTTGGCGGAACCCGAACCGGTGGGAAATTTTGAAAGAGAAGATCCTGCCCTCGATTACCGAGCAGAACCCGGGTACGCTTAAGCTGTGGAGCGCTGCCTGCTCCACGGGCGAGGAGCCGTATACCCTGGCGATGATCTTGGCGGAGAAGAAGCTGCTGAACCGGGCGCGCATTATGGCAACCGATATCGATGAGGGGGCGCTGCAGAAGGCGAAGGAAGGAATGTATCTTGAGCGCTCGTTAAAGGACGTGCCGCCGGAGGTAGCCTCACGGTATTTCACGGAAGAAGGCGCCTTGTACCGGTTCAGCGACAGCTTGAAGAAGGAGATCGTTTTCCAGAAGCAGAACCTGTTGACGGACCGGTTCGAGACCGGCTTCGATCTGATCGTGTGCCGGAATGTCATGATTTATTTTACAGAGGATGCCAAGCATAAGCTGTATATGAAGTTTGCTGCAAGTTTGAAGCCCGGCGGATTTCTGTTTGTGGGCAGCACCGAGCAAATCTTCAATCCGGGCCAATACGGCTTGGAGAGCAACGAAACGTTTTTTTACCGGAAGCTCTAGTTCACTGTGTGCGAAGCGGCAGCCGGAGCGAACAGCCGGCATAAGGATCGATAACATCCAATCATGGCCCGCATCGCTATTGCGAGCAGGCTGACCGTATAGGCGAAGCGCTTTTCCATCCGGGGATGAGAGGCGCTTTTGCTGTATAGAGGGATTCTTGTCAAAGCGTATTAGCTATACTATAATGATCAGAAGATATTTACGGATTTTAGCGTTTTAACGCTTAAAAGTTTAAAGGGGGAAAAGCATCATGAGTTTACGTTTTCTAACGGCGGGAGAAACGCACGGGCCTCAGCTGACTACGATTATCGAAGGGCTTCCGAGCAATATGAAGATCGATTTCGATGCGCTGAATTTTCAGCTGCACCGGCGCCAGAAGGGGTACGGCCGCGGACGCCGCATGCAGATCGAGAAGGATACGGCCCAGATTCTCGGGGGGGTGCGCCACGGATATACGACCGGTGCGCCGGTTGCGCTTGTCGTGGAGAACAAGGACTGGACGCACTGGAGAAACATCATGAACGTGGAGCCGATCGAAGGCAATGACGAAGCGAAGCGGCGTGTGCACCGCCCAAGACCCGGCCATGCGGATCTGAACGGCGGGCTGAAATATAATCTGAAGGATTTGCGCAACGTGCTGGAGCGCTCCAGCGCGCGGGAGACGACCGTACGGGTAGCCGTCGGCGCCATCGCCAGACAGTTTCTGGAGCAGTTCGGCGTGAAGGTAGCGGGACAGGTCATCCGAATCGGCGAGATTGAGGCGCCTCCGCACAGTCTCCCGATTGACGAGCTGATCGAGCGCACGGAGGCCTCCTCGGTCCGGGTCGTTGACGCGGAGACGGAGAAGAAGATGGAAGCCTACATTGACCAGATCAAGCAGGAGGGCGATTCCATCGGCGGCGTCGTCGAGTGCATTATCGAGGGATTGCCGGTCGGTCTTGGCAGTCATGTGCAGTATGACCGCAAGCTTGACGGCCGCATCGCCCAGGGCGTGATGTCGATTAATGCCTTTAAGGGCGTCGAGGTCGGCATCGGATTCGAAGCCGGAGAGCTTCGCGGTTCCCAAGTGCATGATGAGATCATGTACAGCGAGGAGCGCGGCTACTACCGCGCAACCAACCGCTTGGGCGGCTTCGAAGGCGGGATGACCAACGGCATGCCGATCGTTGTCCGCGGCGTCATGAAGCCGATCCCGACGCTGTACAAGCCGCTTCAAAGCGTGGATATCGATACGAAGGAGCCTTTTACCGCCCAGGTGGAACGCTCGGATGCATGCGCGGTTCCTGCGGCTAGCGTCGTCATGGAGCATGTGGTGACTTGGGAGGTAGCAAAAGCGTTCCTGGAGAAATTCGGCGGCGATTCGATGGAGGAGATCCATGCGAATTACCAAAACTACCTGAAGCAGCTGGAGAGCTACTAAGATGAGGACGCTGCGAGTTGAATTGGGAGAGCGCTCATACCCCATTTACATCGGCTCCGGGATTTTGGATTCGATCGGTGAACTGAGCAGAAAGCACGGCATTAGCGTCAAGAGCCCCCAGCTGATCGTGACGGATGACAAGGTGGCGCCTCATTACTTGGCCCAGGTAGAACAAGCGCTGGTGTCGGAAGGCTATTCGGTTGTTACGCATACCGTACCGTCCGGGGAATCCTCCAAATCGCTGCAAGTGTATGAAGAGGTCATGACGACCGCGATCCGCGGTAAGCTGGACCGCAGCTCGGCGGTGTTTGCCCTCGGCGGAGGCGTCGTCGGCGATCTAGCCGGCTTCGTTGCGGCTACGTATATGCGCGGAGTCACGTTCGTGCAGATCCCGACGACCATTCTCGCCCATGACAGCAGCGTGGGCGGCAAGGTTGCGGTCAACCACCCGCTTGCCAAAAACATGATCGGTGCCTTCCACCAGCCGGCGATGGTGCTCTACGACGTGGATACGCTGAAGTCACTCCCGCCGCGCGAGGTCTCGTCCGGGCTCGCCGAAATGGTGAAGCACGGACTCATTTTGGACCGTGATTTCGCGTATTGGTGCAGGGAGCATGCCGAGGAGCTGCTCGCCCTTGTACCGGAAACATTGATCTACGGCTTGGAGCGTGGCTGTGCCATTAAAGCCGATGTCGTCTCCAAGGACGAGCGGGAAGGCGGCCTTCGCGCCATTCTGAATTTGGGCCACACGATCGGCCATGCGATTGAAGCAGTCGGCGGTTACGGGCGTTTCCTTCACGGGGAGGCGATTGCGATCGGAATGGCCGGCTCGGCTAAGCTGGCCGGCATGCTGGGAAGAGACCAGAGCCTGTATGCCGAGACGGTCGGCATGCTGCAGGCATTGAATCTCCCGGTGACGCTTCCTGCCGATATCAAGGTCGAGGACATTATGGACGCGATGCAGCACGACAAGAAATTCGCCGAAGGCCGGATGGTGTTTATCGTCCCCGAGGCCATCGGGTCAGTCAGCATCGTCAAGGATGTACCGGTCGATGCTGTTCGAACGGTCGTTGAACAGCTGAAGGGAGAGGTTAATACATGATGAATCGGGGAATCCGGGGAGCCACGACGGTGACCCGCAATGAAGAGCAGGAGATTTTGCAGGAGACGCTCCGCCTGTTGGAAGAGATCGTTAGGCGCAACGACCTTCAGCCGGAATATATAAGCAACATCTGGATTACGATGACGCAGGATTTGGACGCGGCGTTCCCTGCTCGCGCCATCCGCCAGCTGGAGGGCTGGGACCTCGTGCCTTTGATGTGCTCCGTCGAAATACCGGTGAAGGGCAGTCTTCCGCGCTGTATCCGCTTCATGGTGCAGGTCAATACCGACAAGAGCCAGAGCGAGATCAAGCATGTGTATTTGAACGAAGCGAAGCGGCTTCGCCCGGATTTGTCCGGCGCGGGCGCCGACAAGCAAAATTAAGGGTTGCAGATTACCGCCATCATCCTGTATAGTGGTATCAGAATATAGCTGAGTAGAGTTTAGGTTTCACAGATGAGTTGAGTTGAGAAGAGCAGAGTTAAGCATCCTAGGCAATTTCATATCGGGATTAGGAATCCGTGGTTCATTGATGATGATTGGGCTATTCTACCTTGTGCGGAAGGGATGCCGGCAGATGCCGTATTCTATGACGCGTCAGGTATACGAACAGCACGGCATTGGATTTGGTGAAGCCTTTGGGGATTTCTGTACCGTGCTCTTAATAAACAATTCTCATATGCAGACGAACCAAACCTCTACTTCGGTAGAGGTTTTTTTTTGTATTTGATAATCATGAAGGAGGGTTTGGCATGGCACATCCATCGATGGAGCAAGTGGTGGCAATGGCAGGCGAATATAATCTGATTCCGGTAGCGATCCGGCTGTTGGCCGACATGGAGACGCCGATTCGCTTATTTCAGCGGTATGCGGAGCGGAAGCGGGCATTTTTACTTGAAAGCGTAGAGGGCGGCGTGCAATGGGCGCGCTATTCGTTCATCGGAACAGATCCCTTCTTGATGATTCGGGGCAAAAAAGGCGGCATCGAAATCGAAATGAACGGCGAGCGTTCCGTGCTAAAGGGAAAGCCGGTAGAGGAGCTCAAGGCGCTTCTGCGAAAGTACCGCAGCCCGCAGCTCAAGGATATGCCTCCGTTTACAGGCGGGGCGATCGGATTCTTCGGATACGATCTCCTGCAGTACTACGAGAAGCTGCCGGCCCATGCGCTGGACGATTTGGGCATGGATGATATCAGGTTCATGTTCTGTGACCAGGTGATCGTGTTCGACCACGTGAAGCAGCAGATCATGCTCATCGGCAACGTGCACATCAAGCCTGGAGATACGGACGAGGACATCCGTCAGAAGTATGACCATGTACGGCGCAAGCTCGAGGCGGCAGCGGAGCAGCTGCAGGAAGACGGGCCGAGGGAGAATGTAAATTCCAGAAGCATCCCGGCAGATATCGAGCTGGGAGATATTCAATCGAACATGACCAAAGAGAAATACATGGACAACGTAGAGAAGGCGAAGGAGTATATTCGGGCGGGCGATATTTTTCAGGTCGTGCTGTCCCAGCGGTTTCATATTGAGACGGACGTATCGCCGCTTCACGTCTATCGCGTGCTCCGCACGCTGAACCCTTCGCCGTATATGTATTACCTCAAATTGGACGATGACATTATCGTGGGAACCTCCCCGGAAGCTCTGGTCAAGGTTGACGGCCGGCGCGTAGAGACGAGACCGATTGCAGGAACCCGGCCAAGAGGCATCGACGAAGCCGAGGATCAGCTGCTGGCGGAGGAGCTGCTGCAGGACGAGAAGGAGCGGGCGGAACATCTGATGCTGGTGGATCTGGGGCGAAACGACCTCGGGCGCGTGTCGGAATTCGGCTCGGTGAAATGCGACACCTTTATGGAGATTGAAAAATACTCGCATGTGATGCACATGGTATCCGGGGTCTCTGGACGCCTCGGCGAGAATAAGGACTTCTTCGATGCGTTCCTTTCGTGCCTTCCGGCCGGAACCGTGTCAGGCGCGCCGAAGCTGAGAGCGATGGAGATCATTGCGGAGCTGGAGCGGGAAGCCAGGGGCGTTTATGCCGGAGCGATCGGATATCTCGGCTTTGGCGGCAACATGGATTCCTGCATTACCATCCGGACGATTATATTCCGCGGGGGAAAAGCATATGTTCAGGCCGGCGCCGGCATCGTATGGGACTCCATACCCGAGAAGGAGTATGAGGAGACGGTCAATAAAGCCAAAGGGATGCTGAAAGCGATCCGGGTGGCGGAAGCGATGTTCCCGGCAAACAGCGGCGCTGAGGATTTCATTAACCAGGATTATCTGTATCAATACACACCTTAACTCAGAGGAGGAGAATGAGATGAACGTTATGGAACCGATGCAATCCAGCATTTCCAAGCTGATTGAAGGCCAAGACCTGAGCCGTGAAGAAGCGCGCGGGGTGATGCAGTCCATTATGGACGGGCTGGCCACTCCTTCTCAAATCGGAGGACTGCTGACCGCCCTGCGGATCAAAGGGGAGACTGTCGATGAAATCACCGGCTTTGCCGAGGCGATGAGAGGAGCCGGCGGGCGAGTCGTCACGGAGCGCAACCGGCTGCTGGACACTTGCGGAACCGGGGGATCGGGCATTCATAAATTCAACATTTCAACGGTATCGGCCATCATATCCTCCTCGGTATCGGTCCGGGTGGCGAAGCACGGCAACCGCTCCGCCTCCGGGCGGGCCGGGAGCGCGGACGTGCTGGAAGCGCTGGGGGTAAACATTCACCTGACGCCGGAGCAGGCCAAGGCTTGCCTTGACGATATCGGCATCTGCTTCCTGTTCGCCCAGATCTACCATCCGTCGATGAAGCATGCGGCCGCGCCGCGGAAGGAGCTGGGGGTCCGGACGGTGTTCAATATGCTGGGGCCGCTGACGAATCCGGCAGGGGCGGACCGGCAGATGCTCGGGATATATGACATGAGCAAGACGGAAACGATCGCCCATGTGCTGAAGGAGCTCGGATTGAAGAGAGCGATGGTTGTCACAAGCCATGACGGTTTGGATGAAATCAGCGTTTCGGCTCCGACCCGAGTATCCGAGCTTCGGGGCGGAGAAGTGCGGACCTATGATATACATCCTGCCGACCTTGGTTTGCAGGTCCATCCGATGGACGCGATTCTCGGCGGTGACGCCAAAGAAAATGCCGCGATTATCGGCTCGGTGCTCCGTGGAGAGAAAAGCGCGTACCGGGATATCGTCCTGGCGAATGCGGGAGCCTGCATCTACGTATCCGGGCTCGCCGACAGTCTGAAGGAAGGTGTGCAGCAGGCTGCGCACGCTATTGATTCAGGGCTTGCCCAGGCAAAACTGGAGCAGCTTATTATACGGACGGGGGAATTAAGCTATGTATCTTGATCGAATCGTAGCCACGAAGAAGCAGGAGGTCGCGAAGCTGCGCGAAACATTTTCCGCTGCGGAAGCGGAAAGCCGGATTCAGGAGCTGCCGCCGACTCGCGGATTTGCTAGGGCGCTTGCGGAAGGACGCAAACGCAGCATGGGCTTGATCGCCGAAGTGAAAAAGGCTTCGCCGTCCAAGGGGTTGATCCGGCCCGATTTTGATCCGGTCATGATCGCGAAGGCCTACGAGGCCGCCGATGCCGATTGCCTTTCCGTCCTGACGGATCGGGAGTACTTTCAGGGGAGCGGAGAATATTTAAAGGCCGTTCGCGAGGCCGTCCGTTTGCCTCTGCTTCGCAAGGATTTCATTATCGACGAGACGCAAATTTATGAAGCGCGCTTGCTTGGCGCCGATGCGATCCTGCTCATTGCTGCAATTCTTACGCAGGAACGAATGGCGGATTTTATGGACCTGGCCGCTTCTCTAGGAATTGACTGCTTGATTGAGGTCCATGACCGCGAGGAGCTCCAGACGGTCCTTAAGCTGAATCCGTCTTTGATCGGCATTAACAATCGGAATTTGCGTACATTCGAAACCTCGCTGGAAACGACGGCCGATCTGGCAGGCGAGGTGCCTAAAGGCGTGACGCTTATCAGTGAGAGCGGCATATCGCGGCCTGCGGATATCTCGTATTTGCATTATGTTGGCGCGCATGGCGTGCTGGTCGGAGAACATTTCATGAGACAGCCGGATGTTTTCCGTGCCGTGAATGATTTGATGGGACCGCTGCCGGTGGCCGCTGACTCGGAGTAAAGGGGAGCAGCTGGATGAAAGATACGGCCGTAAAAATATGTGGACTTCAAAGCGTTGAAGTGCTAAAATCTATGATAAACTTACCTGTGGATTATATCGGATTTGTATTTGCCAAGAGCCGGCGGAAGGTGACGCCTCAGCAGGCCGGGGAGCTGATCGGCATATTAAAGGAGTGGAGCCCGGGACAGGCACCCGCCGCCGTCGGCGTGTTGGTTAATCCTGATTGGAGCGAGCTTGAGGAGCTGCTTTCGCATGCCCCGCTTGACGTCATACAGCTGCACGGTCAGGAAACGCCGCAATTTTGCCGGGAAGTGAAGGAGCGCTTCCCGGTTTCCGTTTTTAAAGTGGTATCGATCGGCGGGGAGAAGAGCGATGAAGCACGAATGGCTGCGCTGGACTCGTATGCAGGCTGCATTGACGGCCTGCTCGTCGATACCTTCGATCCGGAATATGGCGGGGGATCGGGCAAGACATTCGCCTGGGATATCATTCCACCATACCAAGACTGGGCCAAGAAGCATGGAATTCCGCTCTTCGTGGCCGGAGGGCTCGATGCGGATAATGTACCGCAATTAATCAGCCGGTACGCTCCCGATGGCGTGGATGTATCCAGCGGCGTCGAGAGAGAGCCGGGCGTGAAGGACATACAGAAAGTGAAAGCATTCGTGGAAAGGGTGAAGGGCATATGAGAACAAAGCTGCCTGACGTCAATGGACGTTTCGGGGTATTTGGCGGACGGTTTGTGCCGGAAACGCTGATGAACGCCTTAATCGAGCTGGAACAGGAGTATAACCGCTATGCGGAGGATGCTGATTTCAAGGAGGAGATTGCCTATCTGCTGAAGCAGTATTCCGGGAGGGAGACGCCGCTGTATTACGCCGAGCGGTTCAGCCGTCATCTCGGCAAGGCGAAAATTTATTTGAAGCGGGAGGACCTGAACCATACGGGCGCCCATAAAATTAATAATGCCATTGCCCAAGGCGTACTTGCCAAACGGATGGGCAAGACGAAGGTAATCGCAGAGACCGGCGCCGGCCAGCATGGAGTGGCGACGGCCACCGTGGCTGCGCTGCTTGGACTGGAATGCAAAGTGTTTATGGGCGAAGAAGACACGAAGCGGCAGCAGCTTAACGTGTTCCGAATGAAAATGCTCGGAGCCGAGGTTATACCGGTAACGTCCGGCAGCCGCACGCTGAAGGATGCCGGCAACGAAGCGCTCCGATACTGGGTCAGCAACGTGGAGGACACGTTCTACGTGCTCGGATCGGCTGTGGGACCGCATCCGTACCCGATGATGGTTCGCAATTTCCAGCGAATCATCGGAGACGAGACGCGCAGGCAGATTCTGGAGAGCGAAGGCCGGCTGCCGAGCATGATTTTGGCACCGGTCGGCGGCGGCAGCAATGCAATCGGTATGTTCTATCCGTTCCTGGAGGATAGCGAGGTCCGCCTGATCGGCGTCGAGGCGGCCGGCAAAGGGGTTGAGACCGAGTTCCATGCGGCTACGATGACCAAGGGGACCCAGGGCGTATTCCAAGGCTCGATGAGCTATCTGCTCCAGGATGAGTACGGCCAGGTTCAGGAGGCCCATTCGATCTCGGCCGGCTTGGATTACCCGGGCGTCGGCCCGGAGCACTCGTATTTGAAGGATATCGAGCGGGTTCAATATGAGCCGATCACGGACGCGGAGGCGCTTGAAGCCCTGCAGCTGCTGTGCCGGACCGAGGGGATCATTCCGGCGCTGGAGTCCGCGCATGCGCTGGCGCAAGCCGTGAAGATGGCCCCGCAATGGACCGAGGAGGACCTGATCGTCATCAATTTGTCGGGTCGCGGGGACAAGGACGTAGAGTCCATTATGGCATACACGGGAGGGAAGACGATATGAACCGGATCGATCAGACGTTTGAAACATTGAAATTGCACAACAAAACGGCGCTCATCCCATATCTGACCGTTGGCGATCCCGACCCGGAAACGACCCTGGACATCATCGCCGAGCTCGAAAGCGCCGGCGCCGACATCATTGAGCTGGGCGTGCCGTATTCGGATCCGCTGGCGGACGGACCGGTGATCCAGCGGGCTTCCGAGCGGGCGCTCAAGAACAAAGTCACGATCCGGACCTGCATGGACATCGCGCTGAAGGCTCGGGAACGCGGCAGCCAATTGCCTTTCATCCTGTTCACTTATTATAATCCGGTGCTGCAGATGGGGCTGGGCACATTCTTCGAGGAGGTGCTAAAGCACGATATCAGCGGCCTGATCATACCGGATCTGCCCGTGGAGGAATCGTCGGAGATCCGAACCCGTGCAGCGGCGGCGGGGGTTCACCTCATTCCGTTAGTTGCTCCGACCTCCCATGAGCGGATCGCTACCATCCTGTCGGAGGCGACCGGTTTCGTATATTGCGTATCCTCGCTCGGAGTAACGGGCGAACGTACGGATTTCTATTCCGGCGTAGAGGCGTTCCTTGAGACGGTAAAGGAATACAGCCGTGTGCCGATCGCGATCGGCTTCGGTATTTCTACGGGGGAGCAGGTGGCCAGATTCTCCAAGATCTGTGACGGCGTCGTTGTCGGCAGCGCCATCGTGCGTACGATCGAATCGAATATTCCGCTGCTGGATTGTGAGGAGACCCGCAGCCAAGGGCTTTCGCAAATCGGACAATTTGTGGCACAATTAAAAGGTGCGAAGCTTGCCCTTGACCGATAGGGTGTTTACAGAGTTAAGTTGTAGAGATAGATATGAAAGGTGAGGCGAATATCAAATGAAACCAAAAGCGCAAATCGTGGATCTTCCCGTCTATCAGCCGGGAAAACCGATCGAAGAGGTGAAGAAGGAGCTTGGGCTGGATCGCGTGATCAAGCTGGCTTCGAACGAAAATCCATACGGCTGCTCGCCGCTTGCTAGAGAAGCGATCACGGCGGAGCTGGAAACGCTCAGCCTGTATCCGGACGGCAGTGCAGCGGAATTGACAGCTGCGCTGGCGGAGCATTTGAACGTTGCAAGCCCTCAGATTATTTTCGGCTGCGGCTCCGATGAGATCATCGCGCTCATTATCCGGGCGTTCCTCGTTCCCGGCGACGAAACGATCATGGCCGATCAGACTTTTTCGGTATATAAAACCAACGCCGAGATTGAAGGTGCCGTCAGCATTGAAGTTCCGCTTGTCGATGGAAAGCACGACCTCCAAGGCATGCTTGACGCGATCACGGATAAGACCAAAATCATCTGGGTATGCAATCCGAACAACCCGACCGGCACCATTGTTTCGGAGACGGAGCTTGTACAGTTTCTGGACTCCGTTCCTGAGCACATTATGGTCGTTCTCGATGAAGCTTATTTCGAATATGTTACCGACGCTTCGTACCCGAACAGCATCCCGCTGATGGGTCGCTACCCGAATCTGGTCATCCTTCGCACCTTCTCCAAGATTTACGGGTTGGCGGCGCTGCGGATCGGATATGGGGTTGCTCAAGAAGAGGTGATCTCCCTCATCAACCGTGTCCGGGAGCCGTTTAATACGGGTCGTCTTGCCCAGGCAGCGGCTAAGGCTGCACTGAAGGATCAAGCGTTCGTGGCCGAGTGCCGCAAGCGGAATGAAGAAGGGATCAAGTATATTCAAGGAGAACTGGACCGTCTCGGGCTGTCGTATTTCCCGGCACACGGCAACTTCATCATGATCGATGTGAGAAGATCCGGAAAGGATGTCTTCCAGTCCCTCCTCAGAAAAGGCATCATCGTCCGCCCGGGATTCGAGCGGTATCCGAATTGGATTCGGGTGACGGTCGGGTCGAAGGAACAGAACGATGCCTTTATCGGGGCGCTTGAGCAGGTAATCGCTGAAGTGAGTCCTGTAGTATAACATTTAAGGAACAGATTGGAAATAACCATAATCAGCTAAACATCGCAGTTTGAAACGAGTGAGAGAACATGACCATGCATATATCCATATTTGGTGTCGGCTTGATCGGCGGATCGTTGGCATTATGCTTTAAAGGCAAGCCGGGGATCACCGTTACGGGTTACGCGCATACCGAAGCTTACGCCGATCAGGTAAGGGCCAAAGGCGTAGTAGACCATGTTACGTTATCAGTGGAGGAGGCAGCCCGGGACGCAGACGTTATATTCCTCTGCGTTCCGGTGGGCAGCCTGGAATACTATCTGAAACAGTTGAACGAAATTCAATTAAAGCCCGGCTGTATCATAACCGATGTGGGAAGCACCAAAGCAAGCATTGCCGAGTGCGCCTCACAGCTTGAGCTAAAGGATGCCTGCTTTATCGGCGGACATCCGATGGCCGGTTCGGAGCGCTCCGGCGTCGGGGCGGCTTCGACGCTGCTGTTCGAAAATGCGTACTATGTGCTTACCCCGGCGGATAACGTCCCGGAGGAGAAACTGGATACTCTTGCACGTCTTCTGGCACATACCCGGGCACATATCGTACGGGTAGAGCCTCGGCTGCATGATGAAATTGTGGGCGCCATCAGTCATCTGCCTCATATCATTGCCGTTGCGCTTGTCAATCAGATCAGCGCTTATAACGACGATAATGCGCTGTACCGCACACTGGCTGCCGGAGGCTTCCGCGATATTACGCGGATTGCATCGAGCGACCCGGTCGTTTGGCGGGATATTCTGCTGAATAACCGAAGCGTCATGCTGCCGCTGCTGCGTGATTGGAACGAGGGAATACAGCGCTTTATGGACATGCTGGAGGTTGGCGACGGACCTGCCATAGAAGAGGCCTTCCGCAGAGCGGGCGAATTCCGCAGCGTGCTGCCGGAAAGACGTAAAGGCATGATTGTATCCCAATATGACTTGTATCTGGATGTGCCTGACCATCCGGGAATTATCGGACGCATTGCGACCGAGCTCGGGGCCAACAGCATCAACCTGAGCAATATTCAAATCATCGAAAGCCGGGAAGACGTGCCGGGTGTAATGAGGCTGTCCTTCCGGAACGAAGTGGATCAGGAACGGGCGAAGGAGCTGCTGTTATCGAAAGGGCATCCCGTTTATCAATAGCTGCTGCGGTTGTTTTTAAACAACCGCAAATAAATACGTTTACAGTATTGACAAAATGAAAACGTATACATATAATAAAAGTACAGTATGGTTTCTCTCCACTCCTATCCAAAATATTGCACTATGTGCGGCCGTCTTCGGATGAAGGCGGTTTTTTTTTGTCATTTTCCTGGTCATGCCATGAAATCTGGCATAAAACTGATTCTTTCTCCAATATGTGCTATAATGCTAGAGTGCTAGTGTAGAAGATTTGGGGAAATTGCCAAATACATAGAATAGTCAGTCACCAAGAGGCGTAACTATATATGGTTTGACGGTACTTTTACAGATCCTAATTGATCGTTTCCTTGGACATTCAAGGAAGTTGAGGCACCGATGGGAGAAGGAGGAACGAAAAATCATATGACGGATTCCCAGTTAATACAAGAAATTAAGCAGGGCAATACCGAATTGTACTCGGAGCTTATGCGGCGTTACCAGAGAAAAATATTGGCATTTGTCTATCATATGTTAAAGAGCTCCAACATGGAGCTGATGGCGGAGGATTTATGCTCCGAAACATTCTATAAGGCTTTCCGCAGCCTGCATTCGTTTCGCGAGGTGGATGCATCGTTCTCGACATGGCTGTATACCATTGCGCGAAATACGGTGCTGAGCGAGCTCCGGAAGCATCGCAGCGGTACGCTGCCGCTGGAGGAGAGCGGTGTCGTTCCCGTGGCCCCGATTGAGGTCGCACCCGAACAGGCGATTTTACGAAGCGAACGCGTACATATGGTAAGGGAAGCAATAAATAATTTACCGGAGAAGCAGCGGTCAGCGCTGATTCTCCGGGAATACGATCAGCTGGACTATCAGGAAATCGCAGACATATTAGGTCAAAGCGTCAGCTCCGTCAAATCCCTTCTATTTCGAGCCAGAGGCAGTGTCAAAATTCAGCTCGAGCCTTATTTCTATGAACCGGTCATGGAAGAGCTGAGAGGGATGAAGAGCAAATGAATTGCGAAGAAGCCCGAGAGCTGATGGAAAGTGTCTGGGATTTGCCTGACGAAGATCCGCGGCGACAGCGGCTGAATGGGCATGTAAAAACCTGCAGCGCGTGCGCGGCGGAGTACGAATTGTGGCTTCAGAGCTTGAACATGGTCCATGCTTTGGAGGAGGAGGATATTCCGGGGATCGATAGCGAACGAATCAACCGCAATGTCATGGACCGTATTTATCGGGATTTTCCTTGGCTGGTGGAGGAAACCTCAAAGAGCCGCGCAGTAAGCCGAGTGTTTCGCAAGCGTTTGACCTTATGGATTGCCGGATTTTTGGCACTGTTCGTGTGCAGCTTCATCTATTTTGCCGTCATAGGAAGTCCGGCCGAGCCCAAGCCCGAGGCAGACGCAACCGGAATTATCCCGACAGGGATCGCCGATACCGGTCAAAGCCTGACAGCGAAGGATTATAACATTCCGAAGACCAACAGCGGAATTATCGATCCGTTTGTGGTTGGAATGAGTCCTACCGAGCCGCAGTATTGGATGCTGCTGTCGCTTTTGGGTGTGGGGCTGGCCATGTATTTCCTGATGCGGCTGAATCGGGTCAGACGATAGCGAATGCATTGAAATATACAAGAGGAGGAAGATCATGCTGATAGGGTTGGTTCGCCACGGTTTAACGGACTGGAATGCGATGGGCAAAATACAGGGACAGACGGATATTCCGCTGAATGAGGAAGGACGGCGGCAGGCACGGCTGCTTGGCGAGCGGCTTCGCCAGGAGCCCTATCATTGGGACTTTGCGATCAGCAGCGGCCTTTCCCGTGCGGAAGAAACCGCGCAGATCATCGCGTCCATGCTCGGCATTCCGGTAGCTGATCCGGATCCCCGTGTAAGGGAGCGGAGATACGGCCAGGTAGAAGGGCTGACGGCGGAGGAGCGGGAGGCCCGGTTCGGAACCGACTGGCATCAGCAGGATTTGGGCCAAGAGTCCGATGTGGAGCTGATGTCCAGAGGACTTGTCTTTTTGGACGATATGGCGATCAAGCATCGGAACAGCAATATCCTCGTTGTAAGTCACGGCGGTTTTCTGGCACAGCTGTATAAGCTCGTCTGCCGCGGTCAGCTCAGCCAGCGCATCGGCAACCTGTCGCTGACGATCGTGGAACGCAAGGACGATGACTGGTCGCCGCTGCTCTATAACTGTACCAAGCATTTGTTGACGGAGCCGGCGGAAGGCCAGGGAACGAATGTGCTGCCGACGAAGTAATAACCCCCGATACAGAATATGCCCCTGATCCGATGATTCAGCAGATCATCGATCAGGGGCGATTTTTTATTTAAAATGAGTTCAGCCGGGGGAAACCTTCCACAATATCAGATTACAACGAGGCAATCATAATAAAACGATGCTGCCTTACCTCGAAGTAGCCCTGCAATTGGATCCACTCGTGTATGTGATTCAGCTCATCCCTATAACGATCCACCGTAAAATCCGGGACCTGCCACGGAATGGCTGTAAGATAGTAAATAAGCGCACCGACATCGTAAAACCGCTGGACGGGGTAATCCTCGCGCGCGAACGTGACGTTGAACCCGTGATTCCGAAGCTCTGAGGCTGCGTAATCGAGGTTCCAATGGGCAAACTCGGCATTGAGCGGAACGCCGAACAGATCATTGATCTGGTAGCAATCGGTTCCGCCGACCTGCTGGGTAATAAAAACGCCCTGATCGGCCAGGATTCTCCGAATCTCGGACGGCGCATACGATTCGTGCTGGTTCATGACCACATCGAACAATCGATCAGGCAGCGGAAGCTTCTCATCGTCTTCTACATATACGACTTGAACGCCAAGCGGCTCCAGCTTGCGGCGCGCAACGGGCACATTCGGTGGGTACCCTTCCGTGGCATAGGTGATCTTCGGGAACGGCTGCAGCGTCGATAAAAATTCACCGCCTCCCGTTCCCATATCAAGCAAGCTCTTCGCGCAGCGGATATAAGGGATCAGAATGCTTCCCAGCGACCAAGGGAGCAGCTGCAGCTGCATGCGGCCTGATCCGGTAATATAGGAGAAGTCCCAACCGGAGAATGCCTGCCGGGCTTCATTGATATAGTGTTCAAAACGATCATCGACCTTCATTTTATTCGAACCTCCATATGTTCATTTGTTGATAACGATCGGCTTGTCGCCTTATGGAATACAAAGCGAGTGCCGTCAATCGGAGGTCCTCGAATCCATAATCCGCGTTGTTATGTTTCGTGTTCCCGGGTCGTCATGACCGATCACCTCTTTCGTTCGCTAACCGTATCCGTGCATCTCATCGTTAACCATTCGTTGAGACAGATATCCGTTACATGCACGAGCAGACGTTGTAATCCAGTTTAACATATATTCCCTTTCATTGAGAATATCGCAGATTCTATCATGGATTAAGAGGGCATAGAAATAGTATAAAAAAATACGCAATCTCACGTTTATGGAGCCGCTATTCCGTTAAAGATGATAAAACCACCATGCAGATCAGTTGATTCCGACGCTTACTAGGGACATGAAACTTCATGAAACGAGAGAGAACAGGTATCAAATGATCGAAACATTCCCATAATGGATGTAAAACGGCGAGGCGATGAACGATGAATCTAGCGGATATGCTCACTTATGCCGATATCGGTCAGCTCAGCAGCATCGCGAATCACTATCAATGCGACGCCAAGAGAAACTCGAAGCATGAATTAATCCAGAGTATCTTAAGCAAGCTTGGAGGAAGGGAATTTTTAGAGGAGCAGATCGGCAGCTTGTCCCCGAGCGATCTTCGCTTTCTGAACCATCTGGTATTTGACTCCAGGAGTGGTTACAGTCTGGAAGAGCTGACGGCGGCTATCCGCCAAGCTGCGGAGGTCAACAGCGACAATCAGAAGGGGAAGAGCTCTGCGGGACAAACCGAAAGCCCTCGCGAAGCCGTAGCGCGCTACCGCAGAAGCGGCTGGCTGTTTAACGGATTCACCCATTCCACGAAATATATGTTCCAGGTTCCTTCCGATCTAAAGCTGCGCTTCAGGGAAGCGCTGCGCGAACGCCTTCTTGAACCGCTGCAGCGATTGCCGGGTGATCCGGAGGCCTACCGGGACGAGCAGGGACTGATCGTGGAAGATTTGCTGCTGATGCTCAAGTATATCGGCCGCCATGACATCGAGCTGAACCTCGAAGGTTTTATGTATCGGCGGAACCAACAACAGCTAATGGGCATGCTCCACATTGATGAACCGCTCATAGCCAAAGGGGCGTGGAGGTTCGGATACGGCCGATCCTGCATTGCCTATCCCGACCGGCTAGCTTTGTTATACGATTATGCGTATGCAAGGCAATGGGTCAGGGAGAACGGCAGCCGGCTGGTGCTTACCGACAGCGGGGCCTCGCTTCTCGATGAAGGAAATCAAGTTAGCGTGATGCAGATATTCCGCTTTTGGTTAAGACTTTATAAAGGCGCAATTCCCAACATTACCTCGCTCGTATACTGGATCAGTCAATGCGCGCGCGATTGGGTGAGTGCCGCGTCGCTCTACGAATCACTGGGATGGCTCGTCCGCCCGTTCTATTATGACAGCCCGCAAAACATCCTCGAACAGCGGCTGATTCGGATGCTGATGCATCTGGGCTTGCTGCGGATCGGGGAAAGCGCGGCGCACGGCACAGCGTACAAGATGACAGCGCTCGGCTTAAAAGCAGCGGAGACTTGCATCCACATCAACGATTCGAAAGAGCTGAAGTAAAGGCAGCAAATGGCCGTCCGGGTGACGCATGATATGGTGGTTGAAGGAAATGAGGAAAGCGAAACACGAGGCAAGCTACTTAGTTAAAATTTGGTTTGGAGGTGCATCCTAATGGATAAAATGAAGGTTACTTACGAAGTTATGTTAGGTCTGGCTGCTGAAATGGTATGGGACGAGGCATTGCGTAAGCATCGGAGTGAAGAACTGTATAAGGAAATTGACGCAGCGCTGGCATCCGGAGATGAAGTGGCTTTCAAAAACCTGACGGATGAACTGAGGACTTTGAACTGAAGAAATGCCTTCATGCATTTCTTCTTTTTTTTGCCTTATCCGGGCTCTCACTCGTATAATGATGTAAAAAAGCGATTGGCGTGAGAGAAAGGATGTAACGTTACATGAAATTTAGTGAAGTGGACGAGCAGACTTGGCCGGAGCTGCAGCCTTATTATGACACCTGTTTAATACCGTTCACCGGTTTGACCGGCCAGGAGCCTCCATGGGAAGCGACCAGCGCGCTCGAGAGATTGCGAGACTTCATGGATTTGGCTGAAATTCCGTTTAAGGGCAGAATCGTTACATATCCTGCCGTGCAATATGGAAAGACTGAGGATACGACGCTTTTAAATGAAGTATGTCACAATGTTAAAAAGGCCGGATTTAAATATGTCGTCGTTATGACGGCGGACGGTGATCTTAGCCCGGAGGATGTCCCCGAGAGCACGCTTGTGCTGTCCCGGCGCAGGATTGAGGCGGATGGAAGCAAGGCCTCCGCAGCCGTTTCAGCGGGCATCAGTGAAATGTGGCAGGGGTAGTGAAAAACGGTGCATGAAATTGTGACAAAATACCAACAATTTATGAGAGGCCTGTTGGAAGCGAACCCATTTTTGGCCTTCACATTCTTGACGGTCTTGGGTGCCTAATATATTATTAGTATGTCCTAGTACGTCGTGTGATTTTAATCATTGATGACACTTAAGAACGGTTGACAAAGGGGGTTGAACACAGAATGAGCAGCAACCACAATGACGAGCATGAAGAATCGCACAATCCACCCCGCCGGAAAGAGATGTCCCGCAGACAATTTCTTACATACACGTTGGGCGGTGCCACAGCTTACATGGCTGCTGGGGTAGTTTTGCCAATGCTCCGTTTTGCCGTGGATCCAATTCTTCAGAACAAGGAAGAGGGAGCTTTCGTTAAGGTCGTAGAGGAGAGCAAAATTACCAACGAACCACAAGAGTTCCATTTTGAGCTTCAGCAGCAGGATGGCTGGTACAACAGTACAGCTACGCTGACGGCGTGGATTCGCAAGAATGATCAGGGTGAGATTATAGCGCTTTCGCCGATTTGTAAGCATCTGGGATGCCTTGTCGGATGGAACAGCAACAAGAATTTCCCGGATGAGTACCACTGCCCTTGCCACGGCGCACGTTATACGCCGGACGGCAAGAACCTTGCAGTCGCGCCGAAGCCGCTTGACCAGTACGAGACGAAAGTGGAGAACGGCTGGATTTACCTCGGCGAAATTGTACCAAATACCGTAGTATCATAGGAGGCGTAGATTCGGATGTTGAAGAATGTCTACAACTGGATTGACGAGCGTCTCGATATCACGCCGATTTGGAGAGATGTTGCGGACCATGAGGTCCCTGAGCACGTAAACCCTGCGCACCATTTCTCCGCGTTTGTGTACTGTTTCGGCGGTTTGACGTTTTTCATCACAGTCATCCAGATTTTGTCGGGAATGTTCCTGACGATGTATTATGTGCCCGATATCATCAACGCGTACAACAGTGTTGAATATCTGCAGACGCAGGTCGCCTTCGGGCAAATCGTCCGTGGTATGCACCACTGGGGCGCGAGTTTGGTTATCGTCATGATGTTCCTGCATACGATGCGCGTGTTCTTCACAGGCTCTTACAAAGCGCCTCGTGAAATGAACTGGGTAGTCGGCATGCTTATTTTCTTTGTTATGCTTGGCCTCGGCCTGACAGGCTATCTGTTGCCATGGGATAACAAAGCTTACTTTGCAACAAAGGTTACACTCGAAATTGCGAACTCCGTGCCTTGGCTCGGTCCGATCATTAAAGAATTGCTGCAGGGCGGTACCATTGTAGGCGCCGAAACGCTCACACGTTTCTTCGCCATCCATGTATTCTTCCTCCCGGCTGTGCTCCTGGCCCTACTGGTAGGACACTTTATCATGATCCGCAGACAGGGTATTTCCGGACCACTATAAGAAGAAGGGAGGCGCAAATTTATGGCACATGGTCATAAATCTGATGAGAAAGTTGTTTTTGTCGGTGATTCCCGTGTACGCAAGGGCAACGGCTGGGTCGTACCGCCGGATTACACCGCTTACCCTGGCAAATCAGAAGCGTTCATTCCCAACTTCTTGTTGAAGGAATGGATGGTTGGTGTTGTCGTTCTGGTCGGTTTCTTA
This sequence comes from Paenibacillus lactis, assembly GCF_017873605.1. Lineage (GTDB taxonomy): Bacteria > Bacillota > Bacilli > Paenibacillales > Paenibacillaceae > Paenibacillus_AQ > Paenibacillus_AQ lactis. The sequence continues at coordinate 242,347 of NZ_JAGGKI010000004.1, read as the reverse complement.
GTGCTGACCATCTCGGAGCCGGCTCCGCTCGGTTATCCGGCTGATCCGGGGGCATCCGTAATCCCGATGCCTGACTGGTACTTCTTGTTCCTTTATGAGTATTTGAAGCTTCCGTACGCTTCCGGCGATTATGTGGTGCTCGGAACGATCGGCGTGACCGGTATCGCATTCGGCTCGCTGCTGCTTGCGCCATTCCTGGATACAGGCAAGGAACGCCGCTTCTATAAGCGTCCGATCGCTTCGTCGCTCATGATTTTGTCACTGATTTCCATCGTCTATCTGACGAACTCGGCTTGGACGCACTATCAGCACGAGCTGAAAGAATCCGGTCAGAAGCCTGAGCATATTCAGCGGGAAGAAGAGGCTGAAGAGAAGCATGCCGCAGGACTGCCGACTTCGAATGCGAAGCAGCCTGAGGACAGCGTGGTTGCGATCGTCGATAAGGACAATCCGGCCATGGAAACGTTCAAGACGGCTACATGCATCTCATGTCACGCAGCCGACTTGAAGGGAGCATCCGGTCCATCGCTGCGCGGTGTCGGTGATACCCATACGAAGGAAGAGATCGTTGCCATTATTGAGAAGGGTCAAGGCTCGATGCCTCCGATGAAAGACACTGCACTTAATGCTGGTGTAACGGAAGAGGAACTCGACCAATTGGCCGAATGGCTTGCAAGCCAGAAGGCTGAAGCGGCTGAATAGCAATAGCCAGAACCTGATCGCATCTTGCGGTCAGGTTTTTTCTTTAGAGGCAGGTTAGAAGAATCGTGCAGCTGAATCGAACACGCTTTTACTACAGATGAAAAAGGCAGTAATTTAGGTTATAATACGCGTTAGTCGCGAACAGCGAATGAACGTTAACGATTTGAGGGGGACGGAGTTTGTCATTATCATATTTTTGGAGCAGGGAATTCATCGGAAAACGGCCGTTCCTGTGGCTGCTGCTGATATGCAATGTGCTCGGTACGATTTATGGATACATATGGTATGGCCATCAAATTTCCGACACGGTGAGCCGGGGCCAGTATTGGCAGGTCATCTTCGTGCCCGACAGTCCGACGGCCAGCTTGTTCTTCAGCATTGCGATCTTGCTGCTGCTTTATCCACCTAGGACGGCTTTAGGCGCGATGGTGCAGCAATGGATCGAGGCGCTGGCGGTCGTTACGTCGGTGAAGTACGGGATCTGGGCGGTCGCGATCATCTTCGCGGGACAAGCCCAAGGGGATGTGCTGGTGTGGCAGGACTGGATGCTGGTTGTATCCCATACGGCGATGGCGGTGGAAGCGCTCCTGTTCGTAAGGCTGTTTCATTATCGTTGGACCGCCCTTACCGGGGCGATTGCTTGGACATTCCTGAACGATACGGTGGATTATTCTTACGGCGTCTTCCCTTGGCTGCCGGGTCAGCTGTACGACAACTTGTCGGCCGTTGAGCTGTTCACCTATCTGCTTACGCTGGTCAGCGGTCTAGCCGCCTGGCTGTCCAGGAAATACGCATTGCATAAATCAAGCATGTAACGCACATTACCTTTCGGGTTCTATGGACATCCCTCCTGCCATAACATATACGGTAGGAGGGATGTCCCATGTTACGAAACATGCCCAAACTGAGCCGATACGTGCCTGCTGTTCTTATATTGCTCATATTAGCGATCGGTACGGGGAATCCGATATGGGCGGGGTCGGCCGCTGTAAAGGATGCAGACGAATCCTCACCCGCTGCCCCGATACAAGCGAAGGCATTCAATAAGGAAGTAGAACTGCTGTACCGCTACGTTGAGGAGGGCAATATCCAGGCGGTATTGGAGCAGGTCAGGAAAGTCTCCGGCATGTTCGAGGCCTCATCCTTTCAGGGCTTAACCGGAGTCGAAGGCATTCATGTGCTGGCCGAGAGCATCATTGAAATGAAAGAAGCGACGGCGCATGCCTCCCAGGATCCGCAGCACTGGATGTTGACCGCGGGGAAGCTTCGGTTGGCCGCGGACAGCCTGACCCATACGAAGGACGCGCTGTGGCTGCAGTATTTTAAGGTTGTGAGAGAAGACTTGGATAGGATGAGGGAGCATGCGGGTAAACAGGATAAGCAGGGAATGTCGAGCGCATTCGAGAGCCTGCAGGGCCATTATGAGCTGATTCGTCCTTCGCTCATCATTCAGCGCAAGCCGGATGAAGTCAATATGGTCGAGTCCTGGCTATCTTATGCGGGCGGACTCGTGTCGTCCGGCGATACCGAGGGGGTTCAGCGGATCGTGCCGCAAGGGGAAGAGCTCGTGAATACCTTGTTCGGGAAAAAGAGGGATGAGCCTGCCCTGGCTCCGCTTGGCCAGGTAAAGGAGCCGTGGACCTGGCAGGTCATCATAGGCGCAATCATCCTGGCTGCTTTAATCTTTGCAGGGTACCGCAAATATCGGGGACAGCTGAACAGTTCGAAGTCGCTGTTTCCGCCCAAGGCTTAAAAGCCTGGGGGGCGGGGGCAGGATGATGCAGCAAATCAAGAATAGCCCGGCGAAAGCCGGGCTATTCTTCTTTAAATCCTTCCCCATGCACATCATTGACATCGTTTATGATCATAAATGCTTGCGGGTCGACGGATTTGACAATCCCGGACAACCGCCTGATTTCTTGCCTGGAAACGACGCAGTAAATGATGTGCTTTGCTTCTTGGGAGTATACGCCAATAGCCGGGATCAATGTGACTCCCCGCTCCATGTCAACGGTGATGCGATCGGCGATTTTCTCCGCTTGATCACTGATGATGGTAAAGGCTTTCGCGGCATATGCCCCCTCCTGGATAAAATCGATCACCTTGGAAGCGATGAATACGGCAACCAGGGTGTACAGAATCCGTTCAAGCGGGATAAAAAACAAGGACAATCCGATGATGAGGATATCCAGACTGAGGATCACCTGCCCCATGCTAAAACCAAATTTGCGGTTCACGATTCTGGCAATAATATCGGAGCCCCCGGTCGTTCCACCGAAACGAAAAACGATACCGAGCCCTGCCCCGAGCGTGACTCCGGCGTAAAGGGAGGCGAGAATATAATCATGCTCCGTTCGGAAGGGGATCATCCAGCCCTTGTCGATCAGAAGCTCGAACAGCCAGAGAAACAGCGTTAAGGAAGCGATCCCGAGCCCGGTATAGATGGATTGGCGCTTGCCTAGAATTTTCATCCCGAGCAGAAACAGCGGGATGTTGATGACCATCGTAGAGATGGAGGGGGCGATATTGAACGCATAATTAAGAAGTACGGTAATGCCGGTAACGCCGCCTTCCATCAGTTCGTTCGGAATGATAAAGTACAGCAATCCGAAAGCATAGATCGCCGTCCCGAACATAATCGGGATGATCAACTGAAGCTGTTCAAGCCATTTGCTTGATCTCATATTACCCCTCGCATTCTGGTCTGTAATGTTCCGATATGTTCAGGTTTCCAGATTAACCCGACTAGTATGTACCGATCAGGGAAGGGATAAAAAATATTTGTTTTCAAAACCGCTTTACGATAACATAGGTTTAAAACAATCTTGGGATCCCTTCATGGAATGGGGCGGATTCGGGGAGATTGGGGCAAAGCCTGGAAGAAAACGAGCATTGAAGGGAGTTAATGATCTTGGGAAAATCAATGGCTGAAATGCAGCAGGAAGTCGATCGCTACATCTCGCAATTCAAAGAAGGCTATTTCAGCCCGTTGTCCATGATGGCCCGGATGTCGGAAGAGGTTGGAGAGCTGGCGCGGGAGGTTAACCACCAATTCGGCGAGAAGCCGAAGAAAGCGGATGAAGCGGACAATTCCATTGAGCTCGAGCTTGGCGATATTTTGTTCATCACGATCTGCTTCGCGAATTCGCTTGGCATTGATTTGACCGAAGCCCATAATAAAGTGATGCACAAATTCACGACGCGTGACGCCGACCGGTGGACGAAAATAAACACCGATTAGGCCGCTGTTACATATGCTGTACCAAAACCCGCTGCGGGGGAGGGACAGCCAGTGAAATCGGAAACTTATATACAAAAAGCATACCGATGCATACTTCAAAATGATTTCGAAGAGGCGCTCCGCTGGTTCGAGGAAGCGATCCAGGCCAATCCCGGGGATGCTGAGGTTCATTACCGCTGCTCGATCACGTACGGCCGGAGCAACCGACTGGAAATGGCAATCTCCCACGCGGAGGAAGCGGTGCGGCTTCAGCCGGACAAACCTGAATACACCCTTCATCTGCAGCATATCAAGGCTGCCGAGCTGGTTCAGAAGGCGAGAAAAATGGTTGAGGGACGTACGGATGTCACCAAGTCGGAACTGTATCAGGCGGTTTCGCACCTGAAGTCCGCTGTCGCGATGGACCCGCTATACGCGCAAGCCTATGTATGGCTGGCCCTCGTTTATAGCGAGCTGAATGAACATGCCATGGCCATTGCCACCTTGAGGGAAGTGATTGCTTTATATCCGCAGGAGAGCAGTCTGCAGCATATTATGGAAGAGCTTAAGCAGCGTCTGAAATCATATTTGCAAGAACCGGCATCGGACGGAAAGAGAGGACATGAAAATGGCAGATAAAATATCGGTAATCGTTGTCGGCGCCGGCGGTCGGATGGGTAAAGAGGTTGTGAAGCTGGTGCTGGGGGATCCCGAGCTCGAGCTGGCGGCAGCCGTTGGGCGGTCGGATGCGGGCAAGGACGCGGGGACCCTGGTAGGTCTTCCGGCCTGCGGTATTCAAGTGACGTCGGATTTGGAAATGGCGCTGGTGGAGTCGAAGCCTGACGTTATGGTTGATTTTACGGCGCCTCAGTTCGCATACAGCAATACGGCGCTGGCGATTAAGCACGGTGTCCGCCCCGTCATGGGCACTACCGGCTTCACGCCGGAGCAGATCGAAGAGCTGGACAAGCAGTGCGAGGAGCGGGGAATCGGCGGTTTGATCGCGCCGAACTTCTCGATCGGGGCCATTCTGATGATGAAGTTTGCCGCCCAAGCCGCCAAATACCTGCCGCATGTTGAAATCATCGAAACGCATGGCGATCAGAAGCTGGACGCACCATCGGGAACATCGATCAAGACGGCCGAGATGATAGCCGCTAACCGCGAGGAAATCCGGCAAGGCAATCCGAAAGAGGAAGAGGTTATCGAAGGTGCAAGAGGCGGTTATTACAAAGGCTTCCGCATCCACAGCTTGCGGCTCCCCGGCGTATTTGCGCAGCAGGAGGTCATATTCGGCGGTTACGGACAAAGCTTGAAGATCCGTCACGATTCCTATGAGCGTGCAGCCTATATGCCGGGCGTGAAGATGGCAATCGAGAAGGTAATGGGCTATTCAGGATTAATCTATGGTTTTGATCATTTTATCGACTAACATAGGGGAGAAATCAGATGAATATTGCATTTATCGCACATGACCGTAAAAAAGAAGAGATGGTCAACTTTGTTATCGCCTATGAGGGCGTTTTTAAAGACCATAAGCTATATTCTACCGGCACGACAGGTACGCGCATTATGGAGCAGACCGAGCTGAGCATTCACCGTTTCGCTTCGGGCCCGCTTGGCGGCGATCAGCAGATCGGGGCGCTCGTTGCGGACAACGAGATGGATCTTATCATCTTCTTGCGCGATCCTTTAATGGCTCAGCCTCATGAACCGGACATTAACGCGCTGCTTCGCTTGTGCGATGTCCAGGGAATTCCGCTTGCAACGAATGTGGCGACGGCTGAAATTTTGGTCAAAGCACTGGACCGTGGAGATTTCGCTTGGCGGGAGCTCGTTCACAAGTATAAGCCGGGCGTGGACGGACAATGAGCGACAAGCTGGATATTTTAATCTTCGGCGCGCATGCGGATGATGCGGAGATCGGCATGGCCGGCACGATCGCGAAGCATGTCGCGGCAGGACGGTCTGTCGGCATATGCGATCTGACGCAGGCGGAGATGTCGTCCAATGGAACGGTGGAGATCCGCCGGGGGGAAGCGGAGCAAGCAGCCGAGGTGCTGAACCTTAAGGTCCGGACAAACTTGGGACTGCCGGATCGCGGTTTATTCGCAACGCCCGAGCATGTCGAGCGGATAACGGCCGAGATTCGTAAGCATGCTCCGTCCATCGTGTTTGCTCCGTACTGGGAAGACCGCCATCCGGATCACGTGGCTGCCAGCCGGCTTGTTGAGGAAGCGGTGTTTAATGCGAAGCTGCGGCGGTATTTGCCTGAGCTTCCGCCAGTCAAAGTGGACGAGCTCTATTTTTACTTCATTAATGATATCGGCAGAACGGATCTGATCGTGGACGTGACCGAGCAATACGGGACGAAGGAACGGGCACTCTCCTGCTACCGCTCGCAATTTGAGAAGACGGACGAGAATGCGGTGTCCACTCCGTTAACCGAGGGTTATATCGAACGTGTGCGGGCCAGGGATTCGTTATTGGGCGCGCGCAGCCTTATTCCTTATGCGGAAGGCTTTGCCTCGAAAAGTCCGTATACCGTTCATCTATTCGGCTCCAAACAGGCATAATATACAGAAGGTGACGTTGAAGGAGGCCTTATATGAAACAGCAACCATTAAAAATAGGGATTACCTGCTATCCTTCATTGGGCGGGTCTGGCGTGGTGGCGACGGAGCTTGGGAAGCTTCTGGCGGAGCAAGGCCATCAGGTTCATTTTATAGCACACAGCATTCCGTTTCGTTTAGGCTCCTTTCATAAAAATATTTTTTATCATGAGGTAGAAGTAAACGATTATTATGTATTCCGGTACCCGCCTTATGATCTGTCGCTGGCGACCAAGATGGCGCAGGTGGCGAACATGCAGCAGCTTGACGTGCTTCATGTTCATTACGCGGTTCCGCATGCCGTCTGCGCTTTCCTCGCGAAGCAGATGGTGGGGGATCAGCTTAAAGTCGTAACAACGCTTCACGGGACCGACATTACGGTGCTGGCCCAAGACGAATCGCTGAAGGACTTGATCCGATTGGCGATCAATGAGAGCGATGCCGTAACGGCGGTTTCGGAGGATCTGATCCGGGAGACAAGGGAGCTGCTCGACATTACCCGCGACATTGATCTGACCTATAATTTCGTTGATCCGAGAGTGTATTACCCTCGACATTCGGAATCGCTCCGAAGGGATTACGCCAACCCGGCGGAAAAGGTTCTGATGCATATCTCCAACTTCCGCCCGGTTAAACGGGTAGGGGACGTGCTGGATATATTCGATCGGGTCCAGCGGAACATGCCTGCGAAGCTGCTGCTGGTAGGGGAAGGGCCGGAGCTTCCGAAGATCCAATGCCGCATCAAGGAGATGGGGCTGGAAGATAAGGTTCATTTCCTCGGCAAGCAAGACGAAATAGCGCATGTCATCTCCATGGCCGATGTGCTGCTGCTTCCATCCGAGAAGGAAAGCTTCGGCCTCGTTGCACTGGAGGCGATGGCCTGCGGCGTGCCGACGGTAGGCTCTACGGCCGGAGGGATTCCAGAACTGGTTACGCACGGCGAGACGGGCTTCTTGGCCCCGATCGGCGATACGGCGGCGATGGCGGAGCATGTGCTTACCATATTCAAAGATGCGGAGCTTGCGGAACGGATGCGCAAGGCTTGCCTGCAGCGCGCGACAACGATGTTCTGCAATGAGTTGATTCGCGGCAAGTATGAGCAAATCTATTACCGAGTATTGGGGCGGGAGGTCAACGAGCTGAAGCCGATATGCGGCTGAAGCTCAGATCCTCTCGTCTATTTTTCGGATAAAGAAGGAACGTCAAATCATGAGAAATGGGCAGAAATCAATACAATGGCAATATGCGGATCAGGCGATGGCGGATCGGAGCGCGGAAGTCATCCGGACGCTGCTTCAGCATGGCTATGAGGCATATTGGGTCGGCGGTTGCGTTCGCGATGAGTACATGGGCCGCCGGGTCAGCGATATGGACATCACGACCTCTGCCCGGCCGGAGATAACGGCCTCGTTGTTCCCCAAAGTCATTCCGACCGGCATCCAGCACGGAACGGTGACGGTTCTGATGGAAGGGGAGGCCTTTGAGGTGACGACCTTCCGGATCGAAGGCGGATACGAGGATCACCGTCATCCGACGGAGGTGGCTTTTGTCGGAGATGTCGAGCAAGATTTGAGACGGCGGGATTTTACGATGAATGCGATGGCGATCGGGCTCGACGGTACATGGGTGGATCCGTTCGGCGGCCGGGCGGATATCGACCGGCGCAGGATCCGCTGCGTGGGCGAAGCATCCTTGCGCTTTCGGGAAGACGCGCTCCGCATGGTTCGGTGCATTCGGTTCGCTTCGGTATTCGGCTTCTCGATCGCGCCGCGAACGTGGAAGGGGATCCTTGCGGAGAGAGATACGCTGAGCTTTATCGCCATGGAACGGATCCGGAGCGAATTTGAAAAAATCATGACCGGTCCTTCGCCGCTGCGGGGCTTGAGCATGTTCGTCCGCAGCGGGCTTTATTCACGGATGAAGGCGCCGTTCCCTTATACCGGCCATGATGACAGCATGTTATCGGCGATCCCGCTCATAGACCCGGAGCATGCGTACATCCGTTGGTCGCTCCTCCTGCTGGCTTGCGATATCCGGTCCCAAGCCGCGGATGAGCTACTGCGGGGATGGACGTTCTCCAACAAGCAGCGGCAGGAAATCGTGAGTCTGATGTCCATTCAAGAAGAGTGGCTTAAAATCACCGGAGCCGATAAAGATGGAATGGATAAGCTTCCATGGGTTCGCCTTGTGCTCACCCATGGGAAGGCGTCGGCTGGAGGCTGGCTGCGACTGCAGCAGGCGCTCCATCATTCCGGTGCCGCAGCGACGGCGGAGACTGCAAACAGGCAGCTTGCCGAATGGCTGGAGGAGATGCAGATCCAGAGCCTGAAGGATTTGGCAGTGACCGGCAATGAGCTGGTTCAGGCGCTAGGCAAACGCGGCGGCCCATGGCTTGGCGAGCTGCTCGGGCAGCTGCTGCTTCTTGCAGCGGCCGGCCAGATTAACAATGATAAAGAATCGTTGATTGATGAAGCAAAGCGGGTGGTAATGAATCATGAAGGATCATGATCAAGGGTATTCCTTGCTCCGTATGTTTCAGGAGCATCCCGGTCAGTTCCTGTCGGGAGAAGAAATCAGCCGCAGGCTGTCCATCAGCCGGACGGCGGTATGGAAACAGATCAACAAGCTGCGAAGCCACGGCTATGAGTTCGAAGCGCTTCCGAGGCTCGGCTACCGTATGGTGGACGAGCCCGACGTGCTGGATGAACAGCTGCTGGGAGCCGGAATGAAGAGCCGCTCTTTCGGCAAGCAGATCAAGCTGCTGGACCGAACCGTATCGACGCAGGAGGATGCCCGGGAGCTGGCGGAGGCAGGCGCGCCTGAAGGTACGCTCGTCATCTCGGAAGAGCAGACCGGCGGGCGCGGCCGGATGGGGCGCAAATTCCATTCGCCCCGCGGCAAGGGCATCTGGATGAGCTTGATCCTGAGACCGAAGCAGCCGCTGCATTTAACCCAGCAGCTGACCCTGCTCACGGGGGTGGCGGTATGCCGCGCAATCGGAAAATCAGCGGGTGTGCAGACACAAATCAAGTGGCCTAACGATATTTTATATGAAGGCAAGAAGGTTTGCGGCATTCTGCTGGAATCCACCGCGGAGGACGGGCGGATCCGTTATTGCGTAGCGGGAATCGGGATCAGCGTAAACCTGAAGGAGACCGATTTTCCGGAGGAGCTGCGAAGCGTGGCGACTTCGGTAAGGATGGCTGGCGGGAACGTCGTCAACCGGACAGAGCTGATTCAAACGATCATGCAGGAAATGGAAGTTCTCTACGAATTATATAATGAGCAGGGTTTTGAGCCTATCGCCTCCGCATGGGAGGCGCTGTCGGGCACGGTCGGGCGCGAAGTCCGGGTACAGTCGGGGCAAGGCGATTTCACGGGAACAGCTACCGGCTTGAATAAGGACGGCGCCCTTATGGTGCGCAGCGACGCAGGTGAAATGGTTCCGGTGTACTCCGGCGAAATTCTTTTCAATACCAGGTAAATCAAACAGGGTGAAAAAATTTTCGGACTTTGTTATACTATAGCCAGAGGCGGTATCGCGATCGATTGCGAGCTGCACTCTTGGCAAGTAGCATTAGGAATCATGCATTATTTTAGAACACCTTCATAACTGTTATGCCGGTTACGTTGGATTCTGCTCTGAGCCGAAAGGACCGAGACAGAAGGGACGATCGCGAGTGACTCTTTTTTGCCTTTCGGACCTTTTTAGCAAGCTGTGCTAAAAGGTTTTTTTGTTGTGCTTATACTTTTACGACAGGGAGGCTGTGTCACAATGACAGGCAAGCAACCATTGAACATTGTTAAGATGAGGAATATGAAGCGGGACGGCAAGCCGATCAGCATGCTGACCGCATACGACTACCCGTCCGCAAAGCTGGCGGAAGAGGCGGATATCGATATGATTCTGGTCGGGGATTCCCTCGGCAACGTCGTTCTGGGCTACAATTCAACGATTCCGGTTACGCTGGATGACATGGTGTACCATACGCGTTCTGTAGCCCGCGGTGCGGAGAATACGTTCATCGTTGCCGATATGCCGTTTATGACGTATCACGGGGGAATCGACGAAAGCCTGAAAGGCGTGCGCAGACTCATGCAGGAGGGACATGCACATGCCGTCAAGCTCGAAGGCGGCGCTGAAATCGCCGATACCGTCAAACGGATCGTTCAGTCGGGCGTGCCCGTGCTCGGTCACATCGGCCTGACTCCGCAGTCGGTCAACCAGATCGGCGGCTACCGGATTCAAGGCAAGGACGCCGAGGATGCCAAGCGGCTGATGAACGATGCCAAGGCGCTCGAAGCAGCCGGCGCATTTGCGGTCGTGCTGGAGCTTGTCACAGAAGAGGCCGCAGCCGAAATTACGAAAGCATTGAGCATTCCGACTATCGGGATCGGCGCCGGCCGATATTGTGACGGTCAGGTGCTTGTGTACCATGATATATTGAAATACGCTTCCCCCTACCGTGACAAACGGTTTGTCAAAACTTACGCGGACATCGGATCCGTCATCCGTGACGGAATCGCTCAATATGTAAGAGAAGTCAAGGACCGCTCGTTCCCGGCCGAGGAGCATGTATTCAAATCCGAGAATAAGCAAGCCTCCGAACCGGCGCTCTACGGCGGCAATAAGGAAAAGGTGGGCACTTCATGAACGTCATTCGCACCATAGCGGAAGCAAGAGCATTTATCCAAGCAAGACAACACGAAGGAAGCGGAGCCGTCGGACTTGTACCGACCATGGGCTATCTGCATGAAGGACACGCCAGTCTGATGCGCAAGGCCCGGGAAATGTGCGGAACGGTCGTTGTCAGCATATTTGTCAACCCGATCCAGTTCGGACCGGGCGAGGATTATGAGACCTATCCGAGAGATGAAGCGCGGGACCTTGCCTTGGCGGAAGCAGAAGGGGTGGATGCCGTATTCATCCCGTCCGTTGAGGAAATGTATCCGCAGCCAACGAAAACGAAGATAACTGTTGCGGAGATTACCTCGCTGCTCTGCGGCGCTTCGCGTCCGGGGCATTTTGACGGGGTGACTACCGTTGTATCCAAGCTGTTTCATATCATAAAGCCGGCCTATGCCTTCTTCGGGATGAAGGATGCCCAGCAGGTAGCCGTCATTGAGCAGATGGTTCGGGATTTGAACATGGACGTGAGCATCGTTCCTTGCCCGATTATTCGCGAACAAGACGGTCTCGCCCTAAGCTCCCGCAACGTTTATCTCAGCCCGGAAGAGCGGAGGCAGGCGCTCGTCTTGTCCGGCTCCCTGAAGGCGGCGCAGGCGATAATTGAGCAGAACCCCGAGGTGACGGCAGGCGAGATTCGTACGATGCTTCGGGAGCATATTACGCAGTCGCCGCTGGCCGACATCGATTACGCCGAAGTGCTCACGTTCCCGGAGCTTTCTCCTATTGCGGATTCTGAGCAGGCTTTAGGGACAGATCGTGGAGTCATTATGGCGCTCGCTGTGCGGTTCGGCCGTACGCGCCTGATCGATAATGCGTTAATTCAACCGAAAGTGGGGGATTCCCATGTTTAGAACGATGATGAAATCCAAAATCCACCGTGCGACCGTAACGGAAGCGAATTTGAACTATGTGGGCAGCATTACCATCGATGAGAATCTTATGGAAGCGGCAGATTTGCTGGAGAATGAAAAGGTTCAAATCGTGAATAATAACAATGGCGCCCGTCTGGAGACCTATGTCATTAAAGGAGAGCGCGGCAGCGGCGTGATTTGTCTTAACGGAGCTGCGGCACGGCTCGTGCAGCCGGGGGACAACGTCATCATTATTTCTTATGCCATGATGTCCAAAGAGGAATATGAGAACCATACGCCGACGGTCGTAATCGTTGACGAGAACAATAAGCCTGTAACGACTTCATACCGGGAAGTACACGCAGCTGTGCTGTAATGACCAAAATGTGTCGGGAACGCAAAGGGATGAAAAGGACCACTTCTACAAAAAATGAGTTCAGGTCGACGCACTGATCTCATTTTTTCGCTAAGGGTGGGATGCACGCTATGTTTCAACATGTATTCGCCGAAATGAACAACATGTTAGATGAAATTGTGAAGCATTACCCTACCGCAAATGGCCCTAAAAAGCAGGCGCTTGTACAAAACTGGAATATGCTGAAGAGCATGAGCGACGGCATTATTGAGGAATGGCTCCGTTTCGAGGAACGGATGGCCGTCTTCCGCGAAAATGCCGTATCTCCTCCGGTTTTTCCGCCGACCGAGGCGCCTGAGCTGCAGCATGATGCCTTCATCCGGGGACAAGGGTATTATAAGCTGCTGATGTTTGAGCCGGCGATCGCGCAGTTCAAGCTCGCTGCAGCCGTGTATCCGGATAGTCTCTTGATCAAGCTGTACATTGCATTATCCCAACTTCACTTGGGGGAGACTTCCCAGGCATCCGACGTGCTCATGTCCATCCTGCCGATGGCTGAAGACCGGAAGCTGCGGGCCATGGTGTATAACGCGCTCGGCTGCATTCAAGCCTTAAACGGATGCCAGGCGAAGGCAGAGGAATGTTTTACCCTTGCGATTCACAGCGACCCGACATTACCCGACCCGATAATCAATCTAGAGGTTTGCAAGAAAAACCGGGGTGATCTGCAGTACGGCAGTCAGCTGATCTCGCTGCTGTAAGCAGCAGTCTGAACAAGAAGCGATGCTAAGGCTCAGGGAATGAGCTGTTCAGCATCGCTTTTTGCCGTTGTTATAGAAGTACTGAATGCCTCTAGGGACATGCCAGAAATGTGAATTCCATGCAGGAGTCCGGGTCATGAGGAGCCGGTATTCTGTATGCCGGAATGTTCAAAAGCCGCAACTTCTGGTATGCTGTTAATTAGTCTGGAAGAAAGGGATTTTAACGAAATGAAATTTGCCGTATTGGATTTTGAAACCACGGGCAACCAGTCTGCCGATGAAATTATCCAGGTCGGGCTGGCCATCATCGAAGAGGATCGGGGCATCTCCCGCGTGTACGGCACGTACGTCAATCCCGGGATTCCGATTCCTCCGTTTATTACCGGTCTGACCGGAATTTCCGACAGCGATGTAGCCGATGCGCCGTCTTTGGAGGAAATGATGATGGAGCTCGTGCCCATGCTGGACGATGTGGTTCTGGTCGGGCACAATGTGGCTTTCGATTTTAACTTTTTGCAAAACGCGCTGGATCGCTGCGGTTATTTACCGTTCAGCGGCCGGATTTTAGATACGATGCACTTTTTGAAAATATGCTTCCCCTCGCTGCCATCTTATCAGCTCGGCATGGTTTCCTCGCATTTCGGCCTCGAGCATGACCGTCCGCACCAAGCGGACAGCGATGCGCTTGCCACAGCGAATGTGCTGCTGAAATGCCTGGAGGAGATCGATGAGCTTCCTCTGCTGACCATCCAGCGGCTGAGCGATCTGTTTGCGGAAGAGGACAGCGATTTGGCCTGGTTCTTTGACGGCATCCGTGTGGAGCGCGAGATGCAGGCCGTCCAGGATGGTAGCATTCATACCTACTACCGCCAATTCGCATTAGGCGTTGAGGATTGGACGGACATCGCTCCGGTCCGCGATGAAGCGGAGCCCAATCCGCTGGCGAACATGAGCTTTGATGAGTATATGGATGAGGTTCGGAGACGTTTGAAGGAAGTGCTTCCACAATATGAGAGCCGGGATGCGCAGGACATCATGTTCCAGGAAGTGATGCAGGCGCTTGATGAGGACAAGCATCTGTTGATCGAAGCCGGCACCGGTACTGGAAAATCGCTCGGATATTTGCTCCCGTCCATTTACCAAAGCGTCAAGCAGGAGCAGAAGGTGATGGTCAGCACGCATACGATCAACCTGCAGGAACAACTTCGAGACCGCGACATTCCTCTGCTTACCCAGGTAGTGCCGTTCCCTTTTAAAGCAGCCATCTTTAAGGGAAGAGGTCATTATTTGTGTTTGAGAAAATTTGAACATAAAATAAATAGGAGAGATTTTCATTCGCCGAAGGAGGACGTCATTACGGCGGCCCAAATGCTGGTATGGCTCACACAGACCGAAAGCGGCGATGATGAGGAGCTGAATCTCGGCGGCCGCGGAGGCGATTTCTGGGAAACGATCGCCAGCGATTCCGATTCATGCCTTGGACGAGGCTGCCCGTGGTTCCGCAAGTGCTACTACCATCGGGCGAAGCATGAGGCCGGCATTGCGGATGTTGTGATCACGAATCATTCCAAGCTGTTTACCGATGTAAAAGCGAACCACCAAATGCTTCCGAGCTACGAGCGGCTCGTCATCGACGAAGCCCATCATTTGGAGGATGTGGCCGGCAAGCATCTCGGGCTGCAGATGAAATATTTTACGGTGGTTCATACATTGACGCGTCTATACAAGGACAGCCGAAGCGGGCAGCTCCCTGCGCTGCGGCAGCTGCTCCAGGCTTCTCCCCATGAGAAATCCGGGGAATGGTCGGCGGTCATCGACCGGATCTATCCTGATCTGATCACGGTGAAAGAAACTTGGGACCGACTCAGCGACCAGCTGTTCGGGCTGCTTCCGGAACGCGGCGATGCTTCTCCTGGAGATGCAGGGCAATATACGCTGCGGCTCTCGCCTGCGAAGAAGCCGAAGGATTGGGGAGCGCTCGCCGAGCTGGAACAGCAGATTCACGTGACGCTGGGAGACGTCGTTCGCAAGGGAGACAAGCTGATCGCCGAGATGAAGGAAGAGCTTGACGATTACAGTGCGGACAGCCTGCTGACTGACCTGTCGGGCTTGTTTAAGGATCTGGCTGCGCATCGCGAGGATTTGCGGTCCTTCATGGCTCTGAATGACGAAGGAACCGTATACTGGATGGAGGCCAACGGCAATTTCCGCAGCAAGTCGCTGCAGCTCTACGCCGTGCCCGTTGATGTGAGCAAGCATTTGAAGGAATTGTTTTTTGACAAGAAGCGGAGCGTGATTCTGACATCGGCGACGCTGTCGGTCGATAAATCGTTTCAATTCATGATCGATAATCTAGGGCTCCAGGAGGCGGCGGACGCAGGGAATCTGAACACGGTTCAGCTGCCGTCCCCGTTCAATTACAGGGAGCAGGCGCTTCTTGTCATTCCGCGGGATTTTCCAAGCGTGAAGGGCTCCGTGGGGGATGCGGTATTTGTGGATACGCTTGTGAAGTCGCTCTCTGAAGCGGCAATAGCGACCCAAGGTCGTATGCTCGTCCTGTTTACGTCGTACCGGATGCTTCGTCAGGTGCACGAGCCGCTGAAGGAAGCGCTGGCTGCCAGCGATATTACGGTGCTTGGTCAGGGAATGGATGGTACGAGCCGTACGAAGCTGATACGCCGGTTCCAGGATAGCAGCGCGTCGGTTCTGCTCGGGACCAGCTCCTTCTGGGAGGGTGTTGACATTCCCGGAGAAGCGCTGACCTGCCTGGCGATTGTCCGGCTGCCGTTCCAGCCGCCCAACCATCCGCTGGTCGAGGCGAAGAGCGAGCTGCTGCAGCAGCAGAAGAAGAACCCGTTCATGAAGCTGTCGGTGCCGCAAGCGGTCATCCGCTTCAAGCAGGGCTTCGGGCGGCTTGTTCGGACCGCCCACGATAAGGGAATCGTGATCGTCTACGATACCCGGGTAATCGAATCGTATTATGGAAAATACTTCTTGTATTCCCTGCCCGGACCGAAAATGGAGCATATGCCGACCGAGGGGATCGTCCCCCGTATTGCGCAGTGGCTCGAGGAAAGGGAGAATGAAAAAGAGTGAACCTAAAGGGGAGCAAGGCTTTATATTGGAAGCGATGAACTATCATCCTATTAATAGGGGGAGCATGCATGAAATCGGATAAAATTTCAGAGGCCGTAGTCCGCAGATTGCCAGTCTATTTGCGCTATTTGAATGAGCTTCATAAGCGGGAGGTGTCCACCGTCTCCTCACAGGAGCTTGGGCAGAAGCTCGACCTGAACCCGGCCCAAATCCGCAAGGATTTGGCCTATTTCGGGGATTTCGGCCGGAAGGGCATCGGGTATGATGTCTCCTATCTCATTGAGAAAATCCGCCAAATCTTGAAGCTGGACCAGAAGATCAACGTTGCGCTGGTGGGTGCGGGCAATCTCGGACATGCGCTATCCAATTACAACGCGTTTCTGAAAGATAATATGAAGATTGTGGCGATTTTCGATTCGTATCCTCCGAAAATCGGGCTGAAGATCAATAACTTGACGGTGCAGCCGATGGAAGAGCTGGACAAGACGGTCCAGGAATACGGCATTCGAATCGGGATCATTACGGTACCGGATTTTGAAGCGCAAAACGTAGCCAATCAGCTGATCAACGCCGGAATCGAGGCGATTTTGAATTTTGCCCCGACGATTCTGAAGGCGCCGCCTCATATCCGCATTCACACCGCGGATTTTACGACGGATCTGCAAAGTCTGGCTTACTATTTGGACAATGGGAAGGAGGATGCGCAGCATGACAACGAAGTGGATGGTTAAGAACGGAACATTTGCCGTGCTTCAGGAAGGACAGCCGGTTCTCCGCGGGTATATGGTTGTGGAGGACGACCGCATCACGTATTTGGGGGAAGAGGAGCCTCAGGTCGATGCAGAAACCCAGGTGATGGACGGAACGCATCTGTTATTCCTTCCAGGGCTGGTCAACACGCATGGACATGCAGCCATGTCGCTGCTTCGCGGCTTTGGCGATGATCTGGCCCTGCAAGTTTGGCTGCAGGAGAAAATGTGGCCGATGGAAGCGAAGTTTACGGCCGACGATGTATTTTGGGGCACTTCGCTCTCGGTGCTCGAGATGCTGAAGGGCGGTACGACAACCTTCGTTGACATGTATGACCATATGGATCAGGTCGCCAAGGTTGTCCAAGACTCCGGAATGCGGGGAGTGCTGACAAGAGGCGTCATCGGGCTGTGTCCTCCGGAAGTACAGAAGCAGAAGCTGGATGAGGCGATTGCCTTTGCAAAGGACTGGCACGGTCAGGCGGAGGGCCGGATTACGACGATGATTTCGCCGCATGCGCCTTACACCTGCCCGCCAGACTTCATTGAGAAATTCGTTCAAGCGGCGCATGATTTGAATCTGCCGATTCATACCCATATGTCCGAAACGGCAGCCGAAGTGCAGCAGAATGTGAATGACTACGGACAGCGTCCGGTGGCCCATCTGGAGAAGCTCGGCGTGTTCTCGCGTCCGACGCTGGTTGCGCATGCGGTGCATTTGACGGACGAAGAGATTGAAATATTGGCTAAGCATGATGTCGCGGTATCCCATAACCCCGGCAGCAACCTGAAGCTGGCCAGCGGTGTTGCGCGTGTTCCCGAGCTGTTGAAAGCAGGTGTGACAGTGTCCCTAGGAACCGATGGACCAGCGAGCAATAACAACCTGGACATGTTCGAAGAAATGCGCCTGGCCGCCCTTATCCACAAGGGCGTCAGCGGCGATCCGACGGCTATTCCGGCAGCCGAAGCGCTTCGAATGGGAAGCGAGTATGGAGCACGGTCGGCATTTCTTGATAACGTAGGCAGATTGGCCGTCGGGATGAAGGCGGACATGATCGCACTGGATACCGATCAAGCGCATTTCCTGCCGCGCACGGACTACATTTCGCATTCAATTTACTCGGCCTCCGCCAAGGATGTGGAGCATGTATGGGTTGACGGCAAGCAGGTGGTTAAGCACGGCTCCTGCCTCACGCTGGATGAGGAACGGATCCGCCGTGAAGCCCAGCGTTCATTCGAGCGTCTTTCGACCCTTTAGGGCAGATTAAGGGGGAGGATCAGACGGTTTGAAAAAGAGAACAAAGTGGATTTTGCTTAGTATATCCGGGCTGCTGCTGGCGCTGCTATGCGTGCAGCTGTACTATTCCTATGTCATGAAGGACACGTGGAATGAGGAGAGCCTGGCGGTGCAAGCCGCTCGCCAGCATGGCGGCCTGGTGACGAAGGATAAGACCTACAAATCGGTATGGGGCGAGAACAACAATTATTGGGTCATCACGGGAACGAATCAGGACAAGCATCAGATCATGGTCTGGGTGAAGTTTACGGATGATAACCTTCCTGTTGAAGGCAAGGATGCGGTTCAGGCCGTGCTGCTCAGCAGCGGATTGTCCGAGGAGCAGATGCGCGAGCAGATTCGCAATGAGATGCCGGGTGCTGTGATCAAGCGGCTGCTCCCCGTGATGTATGAAGGCGAGTATACATGGCAGCTCCAATATGAGAATCAGGGCCAATTAGGTTATCGCTTCTATCGCTTCCAGGACGGACAGGCGATCGGAGAGGACATTATTCTTCCAAATCAATAAATCAGTTATACAGGAAAGAGGCTTTCTTGTACGCGATTGTACAAGGAAGCCTCTTTGTTTTGGGTTTGTAAGCGCTGTCTGAAAAATATGGAAAAACTGTTCTTAATATTTTCACAGGAAGGCATGAAAAAGTATAGATTATGTGATATACTCATTGTTGTACTCATTAGACAGAAAACGATCTATTAGTCATAGCATATGATACTGTATATAAATGTGATTTATTCTAATCTACAAATTACTACTACTGAAGGAGGCACTTCATGAAACTACGCATTGTCCCTATCATGCTGACGGTTGTCATTTCGGCATTGGTGCTCTTCGGCGGATGGTTTCTATATCAGCGTTTCGCTGTCCAGAGTCCGCTGGCCGATGTTGTTTCTCAATATGAAGGCGTGAAAAGTTCTCATATAGATATTAAACAGGATGCCGTATCTTTGAAACTCGATTTGGCTCCGGACACGAATTTGCAGGGCTTGGTTCAGCACATCAAGCGTGAAGGCAAATCCGTGATCGGCAGCCGGGAGCTTAAAATTCAAGTCGAGGACCACTCCTCGGAGGCGTTGGATGAGTGGTGGGAAAAGGCGATGCTGTCTGTTGCGGAGGCAATGGATAACAAGCAATACACCAACATCCAGAAATCCCTGGATCGGCTGGCCGCCGGTACGCCGAATCTGAGCGCAAAAGCGACGATCGACGACAACAATGTCTACATCAGCCTGTCGGATGGAAAGTCTGGTAAATTCATCATCCTGCCGCGTCAGCCCGGAACAATGGAGGTGTGGAGCCATGCCTAAATGGACGAAAGAAGTAGCGATCGGCTTTGTCCCGGTATTGCTGGTATTCCTGGCTTTTATCGGGGTGAATATCGTGCCGGTTATCATCGCGGTTGCTCTCGTAGGCGGATTGCTGTTCATCGCGAAGATGAGAGGCGGGATCGCCGTCGGAGCAGGAAATGAACGCAAACGCAAGAAAGCGGGCCCCTCGAAGCTGACCTTTGAGGAGATCGGCGGGCAGGACAATGCCAAGCAGGAGCTTCGGGAGGCGCTTGATTTTCTGATCCGTCATGAAGATATCAAGAAATTCGGAATCCGTCCGCTCAAGGGCATTCTTCTCACCGGTCCTCCGGGGACGGGGAAGACGCTCATGGCCAGAGCAGCCGCCCATTACACCAATTCCGTATTCGTGGCTGCATCGGGCAGCGAATTCGTTGAAATGTACGTCGGCGTCGGAGCCGGACGCATCCGGGATTTGTTTAAGGATGCCCGCACCCGGGCCGAGAAGGAGAATAAACAGAGCGCAATTATCTTTATCGATGAGATCGACGTCATCGGCGGGAAGCGTGAAGGCGGGCAGCAGCGCGAATATGATCAGACGCTGAACCAGCTGCTGACCGAAATGGATGGGATCTATTCGACCGAGGCGCCGCGTATTCTCGTCATCGCCGCCACGAACCGCAAGGAGATGCTGGATAGCGCCCTGCTTCGTCCGGGAAGATTTGACCGCCATATTCAGGTGGATCTGCCGGATAAGAAGGGACGAGCCCATATTCTAAGACTGCATGCGGCCAACAAACCGCTGCATGAGGATGTGGACCTTGAGAAAATCGCCGAGGAAGCGTACGGCTTCTCGGGCGCCCAGCTGGAAAGCGTCATGAACGAAGCGGCGATTTACACGATGCGCGAGAATGAGCAATTCATTCACCAGCGCCATCTGTCCATGGCCATCGATAAGGTCATGATGGGTGAGCGGTCAGACCGCGAATCCAATATCGAAGAGAAGAAGCGGGTGGCGATCCATGAGCTGGGTCATGCCATTATGGCGGAGCTCGTACGCCCCGGCAGCGTGAAGCAGGTGGCGCTCAGCCCCCGCGGCAAAGCTCTTGGCTATGTGCGTCACAATCCGCAGCAGGAGCAGTATCTCTATACGAAATCGTTCCTGGAAGAGCAGATTATGATCGCGCTTGGCGGAGCTGCCGCGGAAGAAATCTATTACGGCGGGCGGAGCACCGGCTCCAGCAATGACTTTGAGCAATCGCTTAACATTGTGGAGACGATGATGAAATCCGGTTTAACCTCGCTTGGCATCATCAACATGAATATGGTTACGACCGAGGAATTGATGCGCGAGAATAATATGATCCTAGAAGAGCTCATGTCCCGGACGAAAGGCCTGTTGGAACGGAATCGGGCGATATTCGACAATTCGCTTGACATCCTGATGAAAGAGGAAATTTTGTCCGGAGAGCAATTTCGTTGTCAATTTCGTGAAAACGCGCTTTTACCAGCATAATTTGTTATGCTGGTTATTTTTTTTTACTTTTTTCTCATGCTAAGATATTATTATATTTTGTGCTCTAAAAATGCATGTTCAAAAAAATCGGGTTTTCAGCACCAAGAAGGTTGGAAGAAGCTAGGGATTGAGGAGCGGAGCGTACGTACTGGGTACGTGAGCACCTGAAATGTTTTCGCAGAAAACATGCTTCGGAAGCTGCTACTTAAGCCCGGCTGAATTCAAGATTCGATGCCGAGTTTCTTCTTGAATCACTTCGTGATCAAAAGACGATTTTTTGGACAACCTCTAAAAATGCATTTTTCGACAAATAGGGGTACAATACTGTATAGAGATAAGGAAAGGGTGGAGTAGAAACCATGTACTTCAAAAAAATCGGCGTTGTCGGCGGCGGTACGATGGGGCAGGGCATTGCGGAAATGCTCGCCGCCAAAGGGCTCGACGTGCTGCTCGTTGAGAAATCTCCAGAGAGATTGGACTATTCATACCGCATGATCGAAACCAGTCTGGATAAACAGCTGGAGAAATGGGGCATCACGCAGGCGGAGAAGAAACTTATACTTAGCCGGATTCAGAAAGTGACGCATATCAAGGAGCTTGGCACCTGCGATATGGTCATCGAGACGATTATAGAAGATTTGGATGCAAAAAAAGAAGTATTTGAACAGCTTGACCAAGTATGTCCGAGCAATGTCATCTTGGCGAGCAATACATCCACGCTCAGCTTGACGGAGCTTGCCAGCTCCACGAAATATCCGGAGCGTGTTATTGGCATGCACTTTATACATCCCGTATCCAAGGTGGATCTCGTTGAAATTATTCGCGGCTTGAAAACGTCCGAACAGACGTTTACCGAAACGAAGCGTTTTGTCGAGGAAGTGGCTGACAAGAAGGGCATCATGGTCTATGAATCTCCGGGCTTCGTAACGACGCGCATGATTACGCTGATGATCAACGAAGCGCTGCATCTGCTACAGGAAGGCGTTGCGTCCGCGGAGGATATCGACGACGCGATGCGAATCGGCTACAACTTCCAGCACGGGCCGCTCGAGATGGCGGACCGTTTCGGTCTTGACTCCATTCTTGCCGCGCTCGAACGCATGTTCCGCGAATACGGCGAGCTGAAATACCGTCCGTCCATCGTGCTTAAGAAGATGGTGCGTGCCGGACAGCTTGGCGTGAAGACCGGCGAGGGCTTTTTCAAGTACGACAAGGATGGTGACCGGATATGAATATTCTCGTAATTAACGCGGGCAGTTCCTCGCTTAAATATCAGCTGTATAACATGACGGATGAATCCGTGCTGGCCAAAGGCCTGGTGGAGCGGATCGGGATGGATTCCTCGATTCTGACCCATAAGCCGACCGGGAAACAGGAAGTGACCGAGGTCAGTGAAATATTGGAGCATACGACCGCGATCCGCAGAGTGCTCGGCATGCTGACGAATGAAGAGCATGGCGTCATCGAATCCATCGACAGCATTCAGGCCGTCGGCCATCGGGTCGTACACGGCGGTGAGTCCTTCAAGGAATCGGCCCTGGTGGACAGCGAAGTCAAGGCGGAAATCCGCCGCCTCTTCGACCTGGCTCCGCTTCATAATCCCGCTTCCATGATGGGGATCCGGGCAGCGGAAACGAATATGCCGGGCGTTCCGCAGGTCGTTGTGTTCGATACCGCCTTCCATCAGACGATGCCGGAAAAATCATACCTGTACGCTATCCCGAGAGTTCTTTATAATAAATATAAAGTACGTCGTTACGGTGCGCACGGTACGTCCCATGCTTATGTCAGCCAAGCGGCAGCCGAGTTTCTGAACCGTCCGATCGAAGAGCTCAAGATCATTACCTGCCACATTGGCAACGGGGCTTCGCTGACTGCCGTTGACGGCGGGAAGTCGGTCGATACATCGATGGGGATGACGCCGCTTGAAGGCTTGATGATGGGGACGCGCAGCGGCGACCTGGATCCTGCCATCGTTCCTTTTGTCATGAATAAGGAAGAGCTTACCGTCAATGAAGTGAACTCGATGCTGAACAAGCACAGCGGTTTGCTCGCGATTTCCGGAATCAGCAGCGATATGCGTGAAATTACGGAAGGCATGGAAAAAGGCGAGCCGAATACGACCTTGGCATTCAATATGTATGAGTACCGGCTCCGTAAATATATCGGGTCCTACGCTGCCGCAATGAACGGCGTGGATGTCATCGTATTTACGGCAGGCGTAGGGGAAAACTCGATCGTCCTCCGCAAAAAGGTGCTTGAGCAGCTTACCTATCTCGGCGTAGAATTGGATGAGGAGCTGAACAGCATTCGTTCCGGCGAGCCTCGCCGCATTTCCACGGCGAATTCAAAGGTCGAGGTGCTTGTCATTCCTACCAATGAGGAATTGGTTATCGCTCGGGATACGCATCGTATCGTACAAGCTTTATACCGTTAATTCGCAGTGATAAAGGGAGAGATTTTAGCATGGCCACCAAAAGTGTGATTCGTCACGTCAGCCAGCATGTCGGTGAGACGGTAACCATCGGCGCTTGGATTAACAACAAGCGTTCCAGCGGCAAGATTCAATTCCTGCAGCTTCGGGACGGTACCGGATATATTCAAGGCGTAGTCGTTAAGAATGAAGTGTCCGAGCAGGTATGGAATGATGCAAAAAGCCTGACGCAGGAGAGCTCGCTCTATGTAACGGGCGTGATCCGCGAGGAGCCCCGCAGCCAATCCGGTTATGAGATGACGGTAACGGGCATCGAAATCATCCATCTGACAGAGAATTATCCGATTACGCCTAAAGAACACGGCGTCGATTTCCTGATGGATCATCGCCATCTGTGGCTTCGTACGCAGAAGCAGCGCGCGATTATGGTCATCCGGGCGGAAATTATCCGTGCGATTCAGGAGTACTTTGATACGAACGGATTTACGCTGGTGGATCCGCCGATTTTGACGCCGACATCCGCGGAAGGAACGACGAACCTGTTCCATACGAAGTATTTCGACGAGGATGCCTACCTGACGCAAAGCGGACAGCTGTACATGGAAGCGGCCGCCATGGCGCTCGGCAAGGTCTATTCCTTCGGTCCGACATTCCGGGCAGAGAAATCCAAAACCCGCCGTCACCTGATCGAGTTCTGGATGATCGAGCCGGAAATGGCCTTCACGGATCACGAGGAGAGTCTGAAGGTACAGGAGCAGTTCATCGCTCATGTCGTGCAATCGGTCGTTAAAAACTGCCGCCAGGAGCTGGAGGCGATCGGCCGCGATATTTCCAAGCTGGAAGCGATCCAGGCTCCGTTCCCGCGGATTACGTATGACGAGGCCATCGAATTCCTGCACACGCAAGGCTTCGATATTCCTTGGGGTGAGGATTTCGGCGCGCCGCATGAGACGGCCATTGCCGAAAAATACGATAAGCCGGTCTTTATTACGCATTATCCGGCCGGCATCAAGGCCTTCTACATGAAGCCGGATCCGAACCGTCCGGAAGTCGTGCTGTGCGCGGACATGATCGCCCCGGAAGGCTATGGCGAGATCATCGGCGGTTCGCAGCGGATCGACGATCCGCAGCTGCTGGAAGAGCGTTTCAAGGAGCATGACCTGTCGATGGACACCTATCAGTGGTATATGGATCTGCGTAAATACGGAACGGTTCCACATTCCGGCTTCGGGCTTGGACTGGAGCGGACGGTAGCCTGGATCTGCGGTCTGGATCATGTGCGTGAAACGATTCCGTTCCCAAGAACATTGTATCGGTTGTATCCATAAGCCGTGAGAGGTGAGTCTATGGATCACGGCAACGCCGGAGGCAACCGGGGATCGTGGGCCGATGGCGCGGCAGCGGGAATGAGCCAGGGCATGGCGATTATTCCGTATTCGCTCCTTCGCCACTACCGGAAGCTGGGCCTGACGGACCGGGAGGCGATGCTGCTGATCCATTTGATCGGATTTCAGCAGGTCGAATTCAAGGCATTTCCGTCCCTGGAGGAGCTGTCGGATGTAACCGGCATTCCGGCCGCGTCGATCGCGCCCAGCCTGCAGCGGCTCATGAAGGATGGGCTGCTCGGTATCGATGAGTACGTCGACGGAGCGCAAGGAATCCATTATGAGCGGTACAACCTGAACGGGTTGTACAAGAAGCTGGCGGATTGCATGGCCGAAGAGGATATGACCCCTCAGCCGGACCGTATCAAACCCCAGTCCCCGCTCTCGGGCCGGGGAGGGTCCGCGCCGATGGATCCCGCAGGAGCCCGGACGGTTCCGGAGAAGGAAGAGCGCAATCTGTTCACCATTTTCGAGAAGGAGTTCGGCCGCCCGCTGTCTCCGATGGAACTCGAGACGATCTCCGGGTGGGTGGATGCGGACCGTTATCCGGATGAGCTGATCCTGCTGGCCTTGAAGGAAGCGGTGTTTGCCGGAAAGCTGCATTTCCGCTACATCGACCGGATTCTGCTGGAATGGAGCCGCAATCGCGTGCGCACGGCCCAGGATGCTAAAGCCTATACGCAGAAATTCAGAAATATCGGAAGATAGACAAGCAGCACGTCCTTAGCGGGCGTGCTGTTTTTGTTTTGTGCGGGTAATCGATGCATTATTGGGGGTGGAAGTACAATTTCTTGAAAGAGCCGCCACATTCGTTTCATGAACCATGCATGGCACATGTGTTGATCCCGAGCAAGCCGTCTCAATCACTCATGTGTACTTCGGGCACGGATTTCGCTATAATGAACGTAACCTGTCGGAATTCCATTATCTTGAAGGGAGGGGCCAAATATGAAGAAGTTGACAGTGTGCTCTATGCAAAGTCTATTTGATGAACAACGGCGGTTGTTTGCATGGAGCGAGAAGATGGTTACCGCCTGATTTCCTCTTGGTGAAAAGAGGCCGTTTATCACGTGGACTTTGCATCCTTAAAATTTCGAATTTACATTTTAAGGAGCAAGGATGCCATGAAATATATAAACGCGGATATTATACTTCCTGAGGAGCTGTTGAAGGAAGTGCAGAAATATGTGCAAGGCAAGATGGTGTACATCCCGAAGCCCGAGGGGCTGCGGAAGAAATGGGGAGAGAACTCCGGAAGCAGGGCCTATTTGAAAAATAGGAACGAGGAAATCCGCCGGAAATTCACGGAGGGTGCTTCCATCGACGATCTGTCCTCACAATATTGCTTGTCGTGCGATTCGATCAAGAAAATCGTTTATACCAAAAACAACAAGTAAGCGCAAGTCACATTAGATCCACGTTCTAATGTGGCTTTTTTGTGTTTACATTGGTTCAACTCATTTGCTGCATATCCCTGGGCATGGTTGGCCGGTTAGAATCGATGATGAAGAACCGGGACGAAGAGGTGTAGATATGGAGCATGATATAAAAGTGGGGGCGGAAGAAACACAGGCAGCTTTACTGAACCAGGCTCAGAAGCTGGCAGGGTCCGCGTGCAAGCATTATGAATTGGAAGGCGCCGATGTGGAGTTTATCGGATTTTCCGAGCATGCAACCTACCGTATTCGTACGGCAGGGGAGGACAAGCATCTATTGCGGATCCACTTGGATGAGCGAAGCCAAGCGGAGATCCAGTCGGAGCTGCTCTTTCTCGAAGCATTACAAGGAGTCGAGGGCATACACGCACCCTCAGGCGTTCCTGACCGAAACGGAGAAACCGTGATAGAGCTTCGTACGGACGATGGCAATGCCTCTTCATATATAACGCTGATGAAATGGGTTGATGGGCAACCTGCTGAAGGGAGGCTCACGGATCGGCAGGTGCATAACATCGGTAAATTGCTTCGCAGCCTTCATCAGGCTGGAGAGCAGTTCGTTCCTCCATCCGGTTTTATCCGGCCGCACTGGGGAAGACAAAGCTTTGACATGGCAATGACCAGACTCTCGCGATACTACAGCAGCTTTTTAACGAAGCCGGATTGGCGTTTGTATGGACAAGCTGCAGCAAAGATCCAAACAGAGCTGGCAGGGATGAAGAAGGACAGGCATAGCTATGGACTGATCCATGCCGATCTGCACATTGGAAATATCGTATTCGACGAGGATGACCCTCGTCCGATCGACTTCGGAAGATGCGGCTCTGGATATTTTCTGTACGATACGGCAGCAATCCTGCTCGCACTGGGGCCCGAACAGCGACGGGATTTGCTCCGGGCATATGATGAAGCCCGCGAAGTGCGCCAGGATGAAGTGAGGAAATTGGAGTGCTTTTTTATCATGACGATGATGGAGAACTATAGTCACCACGCTCCCAATCCGCTGGAGTGGGAAGGCATGCGGGCTGAACAGCCGTACGCCTTGGCCTATATTCAGGCGTTTCTAAAGGGTGAGTCCTTTCTGTTCCGCAAGCTAGAACCGGTGAGAAGGCAGGATCACTAATTTTTACATGAAAATATATCCAAAATGGCAGGTGTTATTGCGGCTCTATTCCATATAGAATAGGTGGCGTAATACACTGTCGTTCTTTTTGGCAAGCGCTTTCAATTTATACTGCGCATTTGGATTTCAACCAGTCATGAATGGCGCAATAAGAGGGGGGAGCATCGAACCGATTCAACGAAAAGTTATCGAAAGGCTCGCAGTTTATGGTCGTCTACAACGGTACAGGAGGGATTTCATGTTCAAAAAGCTATGTAATATCACCTTAGCCGCTTCGCTGACATTCTCGATCGGTGGGGCTGCTTTCGCAAGCTCGCCGGGAGATCAGGCCAAGGAAGCACCAGGAAGGAAAGGCATCCAGGAACAAGCTTACAGCTGGGACCGCGCAAAAGTGGTCGGCGGCGGCTTCATTCCGGGCATTGTATTCAATCCGAGCGAGAAGGATCTCATCTATGCCCGTACCGATATTGGCGGTGCTTATCGCTGGAATCCGGAGACCGGCTCCTGGATTCAGCTAATGAATTTCGTAGGCTTCGACGAATGGAATATGCTCGGTGTGGAAAGCTTGGCAACGGACCCTGTGGATCCGGACCGATTGTATATCGCGGCCGGTACATACACGAACGACTGGACGGATATGAACGGTGTGCTGCTTCGATCGAAGGACCGCGGCGACAGCTTCGAGCGTACAGCGCTTCCATTCAAGCTTGGCGGCAATATGCCGGGCCGGTCAATGGGCGAGCGGCTCGCGATTGATCCGAACGACAATCGGGTCCTGTATTTGGGGGCGCGCAGCGGAAACGGGCTGTGGAGAAGCACAGATTACGGGAAAACCTGGGGCAAGGTGGCCAGCTTCCCGAATGACGGCAGCGCAAAGGATTATTATGGCGATATCGTCGGACCGGTATGGATTACATTCGACCCGACAACGGGCAGCCGGGGAAAAGCAACGCAGACCATTTACGTCGGAGTTGCCGATACGGTCAACAGTATTTACCGGAGCACTGATGGCGGCCAGTCATGGGAGCTGCTTCCCGGGCAGCCGCGGCAAAATTTCTTTCCGCATCACGGCGTATTAAGCTCAAATGGGAATTTGTATATTACGTATAATGAGTTTATCGGTCCATATGACGGCGGAACGGGAGCCGTATGGAAGTACAATACGAAGACGGGCCAGTGGACGGATGTCAGCCCGACAGGCAGCACCGAGCATCCGTATGGAGGCATCTCGGTGGATGCCAGACATCCGGATACGCTGATGGTGGCGACGATGAACAAGTGGTGGCCGGACGAGTTCATCTACCGCAGCACGGACGGTGGCAAAACATGGACATCGCTATGGACGCTTGACTATTCGAAGGATCCGGTAAGAGAAAACCGATTTACGATCGATTACGCGATATCTCCATGGCTGGACTGGGGAGAGAAGAAAGCGCTGCCCGAAATTTCGCCTAAGCTGGGCTGGATGATCGGCGATCTGGAGATCGATCCGTTCAATTCGGACCGCATCCTGTATGGTACGGGGGCGACGCTATACGGGACCGATAACATGACCGCACTTGATCGGGGGCAGAACGTCAACATTTCCGTGCAGGCGAACGGGATCGAAGAAACGGCGATTCTCGGCTTGATCAGTCCTCCATCGGGAGCCCCGCTGCTGAGTGCGATGGGGGATATCGGGGGCTTCCGGCATGAGGATTTGACGAAAGCGCCGCAGATGATTACCAATCCATATCTCGGTACGAGCACCGATATCGACTATGCGGAAATGAACCCCAACATCATCGTTCGGGTAGGGAATGCGGAAGGAACGGCCCCAAGAATGGGCGTTTCTATGGATAACGGGAAGACCTGGACACCGGCCGCCAATGCCTGGCCATCGGCCGAGGGCGACAAAACCGAAGGCGGATGGGTGGCCGTCGGCGCGGACGGAAGCCGGATCGTTTGGAGTCCGAAGAGCAGTTCATCCGAAAGCGTACGCCCTGTAAGCTACACCAAGGACCGGGGAGTTACCTGGCATGCTTCGCAAGGGATACCGGAAGGAGCGATCATTTCTTCCGACCGGGTAAATCCGAGCAAGTTCTATGGCATAGCCAACGGCAAGTTCTATATCAGCAACGATGGCGGCGCAACCTTTACAGCCTCTCAGGCGACGGGGCTGCCGCAGACCTTGACCAGCAAATTCAAAGCGGTTCCGGGAGCGGAAGGGGAAATATGGATTGCGGCGGCCAAAGACAACAGCAACACGCAAAGCGCTTATGGTTTATGGCACTCCACGGATTCCGGCAATAGCTTCGTCAAGCTGGAGGGTATCCAGGAAGCGGCTACCATTGGCTTCGGCAAGGCTGCACCTGGACAAAACGTGATGGCGCTATACAGCTACGCCAAAATAAACAACAAGTACGGGGTTTACCGTTCGGACAACGGGGGAGCCAGCTGGATTCGAATCAATGACGATGAGCATCAATTCGGATCGGCCAATCGCGCCATAACCGGCGATCCGCGGGTATACGGAAGGGTGTACATCGGGACCAACGGTTTGGGCATCGTGGTCGGAGATATCCAGTCCGATTCCAAGGGAAACGCGAAGCCTGGCAAACAGGATAAAGACAAAGACAAGGATAAAGATAAAACAGAAAAGCAGGATGATAAAAATAACACGGACAATAAGAACAATAAGAACAATAAGAACAGTAAAAACAATCAAGGGAATAAGAACAACGGCAAAAACAACAACGGCAATAAGAACAACTAGCAATAAGGTCTTCAGCAACATTAACAAAAACAGTTGAGCGTGAGACGAAACGTCTACGCGCAGCGGGCCGGGAAGGGATCCTTCTCGGCCTTTATTTTTGGCATCGATTCGAATTAAGGTTTCGTTTTTCTCTAAACCTGCTTCATCCAATCTATGAATACGTAAGCTCCTGCCTGATTGGAGAAGGCGTATGCTAACTTAGTGTATTGAATATGAGCCGTTTCAAGCGTATCATGAAAAGACGACAGTATTTCGGATGGGGAGAACAGTTTGCTGCATAAGAAAATATCAGGCGAATGGACCGCCTGTTTGTTATTGATGGTTATTACGGTTATTACCATCATAGGTGCACAGATGGCTGCACCTGGAATGGCATGGCTATGGGGACTGGGCCTCATTCTGGCGGGTAATGCTCTCCGTAACGCCTCGGAGGAGTTAGGCAGAGCCGCGATAACAGCTGCTTGCATTACGTTTGGATACCGGATGTACAGCGCGCTGGGAGACTACATAAAAGAATGGCTCGCCGATGACATGGGACTGGCAGTGGGGTTGTCAAGGCTAAGTTTAATCGCGTTCATTCTGCCCGTGGCCATCTTCAGCTGCTTCCAAAAAAGCAAGCCCCGTTATATGGCCGTAGGGAAATGGAGCAATCCGATCTATTTCCCATGGATCATGCGAGGGTTATACAAGGAACCGATCTGGCGATTTATCCTCATATTTACGGCCGTAACGGGAGCCGTGTTTGCCTTCCTCATCGATTGGGGGCAGCCTGGACTCATCGCTCTGATCGGATATGCGCTCCTATTCGCATCCATCAATGCCGTTCTGGAGGAGCTGCTGTGGCGCGGTTATATTCTAAGCCGCCTAACGGAAGACTTCGGCGAAATCCAAGGACTGGTGATTGCCGGAGCTGCCTTCGGTTTCTACCATCTGCACTTGGGCTTCCCGTGGATCGTCTGCTTGTTATTTTCCTTCTTTGGCATGATGATGAGCGGCGTAGCCATCCGCTCACAGGGTCTGGCTCCGGTCATCACCATGCATTTCGTCATGAATATGTGGTTTGTTCTCAGCGGGATGATCCTCTGACGGCAGCCGGTGCAAGGAATAGACGGTTAACAGCTGCGGCCGGAGATCTCAAATCGAACGATTCTCCATTTCATGCCATTGTCATTGTCACGGACAAAATGCTTGCGGAATCATCCGGCAATTGAACAAGAATTAACCGAAATCGAAAATAGCGGCAGACCTAGGGCGCCTTCGGGCCGCCCTCTTTTTATGGAGTCCGGACTCTGCGTCCAAGCACATCCTGCAATATGGTCGATTCCGTCTGTCTGAGACAAACTAGGCGCTTACTGGCAGTGCAAGCTTCTGCTTCCACGCCAAAGGGGAGACTAATTTGCCCTGTCTTGACGCACGATTCTTAGGAGTAACGAAATTTTTTTTCAAAAGTTGCAGGGGCGGGCATGCAGTCTTGCGTCTATTGATATTGGGAAGGAGGGGAGAGTTATTGAAGCTGAACGATTAATAAGACGCATCCTTCAAGGCGAGCAGGAGGCCTTTCGGGAGCTGGTTGATACGTACAGCCAGCATGTGTTCCATACCGCATTCTCGGTGCTTCGAGATGTCAAGGATGCGGAGGATGCGTCGCAGGAAGTCTTCATCCAAGTCTATAGAGCTCTCCCCCAATACCGTTCCGAAGGCTTTAAGACCTGGATCACCCGCATTGCCTTAAATAAAGCGATCGACATGAAACGTAAGCGGGATCGTAAACCGCCTGAGCATGGTGCGGGCGGAAGTGAAGAACTATTAGACAAGCTACCCTCCGCGGAAGAAGATACCGTTACTTTGCTCATTCATAAGGAGCGTAGGGAGACGCTTCGAGCGCGGATTGATGAGCTGCCTGCCAATCACCGGGAGATCATATCGGCTTTTTATTTGGAAGAGAAGAATTATGAGCAGATTAGCTCCGAGCTGAACGTGTCGGTCAAAACGGTGGAATCAAAGCTGTACCGGGCCCGGCAATGGATCCGGACGCACTGGAAGGAGGAAGAGTGGAAATGACATGGTCGATTCAAGAGCGCAAAGCAATGACAGAGCGTTATATAAAAGGGGAAGCCGCCCCGGAAGAACGGGCTTTGTATGAAGAGCGCCTGTTGTCGGACGATTCGTTGCTTGGGCTCTATATGGAGGCGCTTAGCCGCCAAGACGGATTGCCGGATCTGCCGGACCCGGCCTTATTCGCGGATCGAGTCATGAATCACGAAAAGATTAAGCCGTATCCGCGAAGAGCAGCCGCATACGCATCGGACCGGCCGAAGCGATGGTATGAGAAGGCGATCGTTCACTATGCGATTGCCGCATCCGTCACACTGCTGTTCCTGTTTACCGGTGCGTTCGAAAGACTGCAGTCGGTCAGTCCGGAGCAAGGGGCGCCGCTTTCCCGATCGCCGTCCTACAGCGATCAGCTGATAGAAAAAACATCGGGCTGGATTGACAGCCTGCTGCCCAAATAAGGATTTTTGGAAAGGAAGATGAACTGTGCAACCGCAGCGTAGCAAAATGCTTGCATTCATATTGAATTTTGTCCCTGGCCTCGGCCACTATTACTGGGGGAGAAACGGACGGGCAGTCCTCTATCCGCTGCTCTTCTTCGGCGGCTTGTTGGGAGGATTGGTGCTCACGTTTATGGCTGGCTCCAATACCGTGTTTGTCATGAGCATCCTTGGCGCATTGCTGATCTGGGGCATCAGTATGCTCGATTTACTAATGGCTCTGCTTCGTTACACGCCGGTTTCCTACGTTTATGATGAATATGGCCGGCCCATGGAAGTGCCGAACGAACGAAGCGACGATTCCGAACGCTTCTTCACGATCCTGCTGTCGTTTATACCCGGGCTGGGACATTTCCAGCTTGGCTTGATGCAGCGCGGATTGTCTTTTCTGATCGCATTCTTCGGGCTTGGCACCATCCTGGTGTTTCTGACCGGATTGACGCACGAGTCGGTATTTCTGCTCTTTCTGGGCATCTTGCCGGTGATCTGGCTGTACTGCATGTTCGATGTCGTTCAGCTCCTTAACCGTAAGCAGGCAGGAGAGTTCTTGATGGACCGGACGCTGTTCGAAGAGCTGGAGAGCGGTCGTGAGAGCGGACGACGCAGCAAAGTGTTTGCTACGATGCTGTCTGCATTCCCTGGAGCGGGGCAAATGTACCTCGGACTGCAGAAGCGGGGCCTCCAGCTGATGATCCTGTTTCTGGGCAGCATCTATGTGCTGGATGTGCTTAGACTGTCCTTGTTTCTGTTTATGATTCCGCTGATCTGGTGCTATGCCTTTTTCGACGGCCTGCAGCAGGTCAGCCGCTACGGCCGGGAGCCGCTGCGCGACCGGCCGATCATCGCCAGCACATCCGGCCAGCAGCGCTGGCTCGGTTTAGGACTTGTGCTGCTGGGCATTTACTTCGTATTTTCCAGTGTGGTCCTGCCGTATCTCGAGACGCTGTTCCCGAATCTGTACCTGGATTCCCGGATCCGGGATTTCATGAAGACGGCGATCGTTACGGTGCTGCTGATCGGCGGCGGCATCAAGCTGATGATGGCACCGAAGCAGGGAGCACGGTTCGAGGACCGGCCTTACGATGATTTCGACCGCGATTAATCGGCGGAAGGGATGAGGAGGAGATATTTGTGGTTAAAAATTTGGCGTATGTGCTGTACATTTTATTGTTTGTGGTGACATGCCTGTTCGTCGTAAACCATTACCTGCCATCGGATCCGGAGCCGTATGCGAGGATTTCCTACGTAGAGTATGAGCAGGGACATTTATAAAGGCATCCGTTAGTCATATCCAAGAAGCAAAAAACATGTAAAACGATCCTGGAGAAGGATCGCTTTACATGTTTTTTAATTTGCGTTCAACCAGGATGTAAATCAGGATAAACACGACGAGCGTTGCAATACCCGTAGCCGTAAAGCTGCCGGTCAGCCTCGCGATGGCGAGCAGGACGACCCCGAAGATCATGAGCAGCAGGCTGACGTAGGCGTTGGCGACTTTAAAACGCCGCTCGCTTTTAAGCGAAGACGTTGTTTTGTAGGCATAAAAGCTCTTGGTGCTCTTGGGGGGAACCAGGTATAGGAGCAATCCATACAAAATAAAGATGATGCCTATGGCTAATCCTTGAATCACGGAATACACACTCCTCAGGAGATGATGCCCGCTATGTGCCCCGAGCGCCTAGAAACAATCGGGGGCGTAGCGGACTTAGTTTAAAGCGGTTGCCCGGCGCCCGGGCTCGCTCACTTAGGGTTAGGGTTTACCTTGCCTGGTTACTGCCTGCAGCGTTCAGGAGAAGGCGGCGGTAGGTGTATTCAAAAATAAATTCAAACGCCTCCAGATGCTTCTTCGCCTCGAAGGCGTTCCGCCCCCAGGCATAGATGCCGTGATTCCGCAGAAGGATCCCGGGCACGGAGGGATCAAGAGCATCCGGGACAAGCGCCGCGATTTTCGGGATGTCCGCATAGTTGGGCAGAATCGGTATGGAGATGGCGGCATCCTCTTCCCAAATATTGAACGCCTTGATCAGCTCGATGCCCTGCGCAGGAACGAAGCCCTGATCACCGTACCATTCGCTGACCAGGTTGTTGTCGATCGTATGCACATGGAAAATGGCCCCGCAGCCGGTCTTGCGATAAATTTCGCAGTGGATCAAGGTTTCGGCGCTAGGCTTGAGCCCGGTCGTCTCGCACGGCTTCCCGTTACGGTCAACAAACAGATAATCCTCCGGCGTATGTACGGACTTGTCCTTTCCGCTCGCGGTTATGGCAAAGTAAAACTCCTCGGGCGTAAAGTCGCCGACGCGGACCGAGAGATTTCCGCTTGTTCCGGGAAACCAGTTGCGCGAGGCAAAAAGCTCCTTGACGCCGCGCAGGTCGTCAAGGGCTGCTTGTTTTTGTTCCAGCAGGATATCGGCAAATGCCATATCACAGCACCCCCTGTTTCAGCTTGTCGTTCAGATCGGCATAGATGTCGGTAAAGGTCTCGAACGGCACATGATGCACGCCCAACTTCCGGCACTGCTCCGTGAGCGTGGAGCGCGAGTACACCAGATCGGCCTGCTTGGCCCCTTCGAAATCGGTGAGGCTGTCTCCGATCAGAATCCGGTAATATTGATCCGCCGGGAATCGGTCCATCACGGTAACCTTGCACATGCCGCAATCGTTCGTGCACGAATCCTTGCATGGATGCGGCCATGTAATCTCGATCGTGTCCCCCTCAAAATTGGAGCCGTTGCAGAATATATGGTCTGCCGGAATGCCGTACGGCTTCAGGATCGGATCGACGAAGAAATCGATACCGCCGCTCGTGACGAAAAACTCGATGCTTTCTTGCTTCAGATACTCAAGAAAAGCGCCGAAGCCTTCGCGGATGCCGGCATGCTCGAGCACGAAGGATGTAATCTCCTCTTTCATGGAGGAAGGGAAGAGGGCGAACATCCGCCCGACCCCTTCCCGGATCGAGATCGTCCGCTCGATCGTATCCTTCATGATTCCCTCATAGCCTTCCGGTTTGAAATGCTTCATAATGGCTACAATATTGTCGTTGTTCGTGATCGTTCCGTCAAAATCGCAAAAAATGACGGGCGTTTTTCCTTGAGCTGTCATGCTTCTCCTCCCCAGATGTCCAGCGCGGCTTTCAGTTCTTCATGCTCCTCCGCATAGTGGGCAAGCGGCACGGATTTCATCGTCGCTTCGATCGCCTGAACGAAGGCTCTTCCGCCGGCTTCAGTGCCCAGCGGATGACCATGGATGCCTCCGCCGGCATTCACCACGACATCCATACCGAAGTCGCGGATAATACGCGGCACGAGTCCAGGATGGATGCCTGCCGACGGAACCGGCATGCTCCGCTTGACGCCGAGCTTGACGGTATGAAGCTCGTCCCGAATGCCGAGATTCTCTTCCCGCGGCATCGTGACCGAGCCGTAAGGCGACGGGAACAGGACCAGGTCGGCGCCGGCGATCCGCATCAGCTGGCCGAGCAGAACCGGCGCGGCGATTCCGTGATACGGAGACGGGTAGATGGCCCCCGCCAAAGCCGGATGGGCGGCGATCGGCACGTTGATGTCCGGATCGGAGCCGAGCTCGTGCAGGACGTCATACCCATAGGACAGGACGTTGAACAGCAGCGCGTTGGCGCCCGCGTCGATCGCTCGCAGCGCCTGATCCCGCAGCTTCGAAGTATGTCCTGTCAGGTTAGCTGCATACAGCAGCTTTTTGCCCGTCTGCTGCTCGACCTCGCGGGCAGCTTCGATACATAAGCGAACCCGTGTCTCGATCGGGGTCAACTCATTTTCGAACAGGATTTCATCATCCTTAATCAGGTCAACGCCGCCGAGGGCCTGGCGAATGAATTGCTCCCTAAGCTCATCTGCGCTTAGCCCGATCACCGATTTGAAGATGCTCATCAAGAGCGGACGGTCATGAACCCCGAGCAGATCGCGCACGCCGTCGATCCCGAACTTCGGACCCGGGAATGCTGACAGGAATTCCGGCGAAAGATCCAGGTTGGTCAGCTTGATGCGGCCGTCCATGGATATCTTGCCGAATACCGTCACGAGCAGGGCAGGAATGTCCCGGCTGAAGTTGATATCCGGATAGGCGATGCTGATATCGGCATAACGGCTGCCGGGCTCCCAGCCTTCATGGACCTGGATGTCCACCACTTCGCCTAGATGCTTCTGCATGGCTTCCTGCTTGGCCGCAGGCAGCTCGGTCCAGCTCCCGACCGTCATGCCAACGGCGATGGAGGTCGCCTTTTTACGAAAATCCGCCTGGTCGTCATAAATTCTGTAGGTTGCGATTGAACGGCTCATAGGGCTTGCTCCTTCAGCATCGCGCCCATTTCTTTGGAGCGCTCTGCGCAGCGGTTGACGGCAGCGATGACCGTCTCGAAGAAATCGCCGCGGTCCAGCGTTTCAAGGGCTGCTTGCGTGGAGCCGTTCGGCGATGTGATTTTTGCCCGTAGGGCTGCCGGCTGCTCGCCGGTTTGCTGCACCATTCGGGCTGCGCCCAGAATCGTCTGGAGCGTCAGGTCGCGGCTTTGTTCAGGCGATAAGCCGCCGCGGATGCCGGCAGCCGTCATCGCTTCCATCATATAGTAGAAGTAAGCTGGACCGCTTCCCGAGATGCCGGTAAGAATGTCCATTTTCTCCTCTTCAATGACGGTCACCTGGCCCACCGCTTCAAATAATGTAAGGACGAGCTGGCGCTGCTCCTCGCTGATTTCCTTGGAGAAGGAGATGCCGGTCGAGCCCAGTCCGATCGAAGCGGACGTATTCGGCATCGTGCGTGTTATTGGCTGATTCGTGCCGAGCAGCGTTTGGGTCGTATGAATCGAGAGGCCGGCAATGACCGAAATGATCAGCTGATCGGCGGACAGCATCGACCCTAGCTCCTTCAATACCTTTGCAGCATCCTTTGGTTTCATGGCCAGCACGATGACTGGGGAGGTTTTGAGAATTTGATGTTTCGCGTCCGCATCGCTGTTAAACTGGACGCCGTAGCGTTGACTGAGCTCCTCGAGACGCTGGACATTGCTGCGGTTCAGCATCGTAATGCGCTCGGGCTGTACGACATGGCGGGTTACAAGGCCCTTCACGATCGCTTCAGCCATCGAGCCCGCCCCGTAAAATGTAATGGCTTTATCGATCAGCGGGCGGTTCTGTGGGGTTTGGCACATAGTAGGTTTCCTCCTTCATGGATGATATGAATGAATGTATTTTTATTCTCGTATTTGGCCACTACCGATAATAACATATTTGGAGGAAGTAAGCGCAGGAAGGCCCATAGGTCCCCGGGCGTGCAGCTTCTGGGTGCTGATACCGATTTCGGCCCCGAAGCCGAATTCGAATCCGTCGGTAAAGCGCGTCGACGCATTATGATACACGGCGGCGGCATCGACTTCCTGAAGGAAGCGCTCGGCATTCTGCCCATTCTCCGTCACAATGCATTCGGAATGCTTGGTGCCGTATTCTGCAATGTGCGCGAGAGCCTGATCGAGATCGTCCACGATTTTAACATTTAAAACATAGTCGTTGTACTCGGTCGCATAATCCTCGGAAGAGGCTTCGCGGGCCCAAGGTGCATAAGACAGCGTGCGCGCGCAGCCGCGAAGCTCTACATTCCGTTCCTTGAAGGCTTCGGCCAAGGAATGAAGATGGGATTTGGCAAACGCCTCATGGACGAGCAGCGTCTCCATCGCATTGCAGACCGAAGGGCGCTGAACCTTGGCATTGAGGCTGATCGCGGCAGCCATGTCGGGCTGAGCCGACTCGTCGATATACGTATGGCAGATGCCGGCACCTGTTTCAATGACGGGCACGGTGGAATTCATAACGACATTCTGAATCAGCGAGCTGCCTCCGCGAGGAATAATGACATCGAGCAGCCCGTTCAGCTTCAGCATCTCGTCAACGGACGAGCGGTTCGCGTCCTCGATGAGCTGCAGGGATGCCGCAGGGAGCGCGGTCCGCTCCATCGCTTCGTGGAGGACCTCCACGATTTTGCGGTTGGACGAGAGAGCGGAGGAGCCCCCGCGGAGCACGACGGCGTTGCCCGTCTTTAGACAGAGTCCCGCCGCGTCCACCGTTACATTCGGGCGGGCTTCATAGATGATGCCGATGACGCCGAGAGGGACGCGTTTCTTTACAATATGCAGGCCGTTCGGACGCTCAATCGTCTCGAGCGTGTCGCCGATCGGGTCCGGAAGCTCCACGATCTGCCGCAGCCCCTCGGCAATGCCGAGGATCCGTTCTTCATTCAGCGCAAGCCGGTCCAGCAGGGAGGAGGACGTTCCGTTCTCCTTGCCGCGCCGGAGGTCTTCGGCATTCGCCTCCATGATATCACTGGCGCGCGCGATCAGCGCGTCGGCCATTTCAAGCAGAGCCTTATTCTTTTCATTCGTGGTCAGCTTGCCGAGCACGGCGGCGGTTTGTTTGGCAAGCTGTGCTTTTTCCCTTACTTCACTCACGGTTCATTCCTCCTTATAATCAAGCGATCGTTATGATCCAATCATCGTTATTTCAGGGTAATCCATTCGTCCCGGTGAATCACCTCAAGCCGGTGCACGTCGCCGATCAGCTCGAACACGCGGCTGCTCGGCAAGCCGATGACGGCCTGCAGCTGCTCCTCGTCATAATTGACGATGCCCCTTCCGAGCCGTTCCCGGTTCATGTTCAGCACTTCGACGACATCTCCGGCATGGAAGCTGCCTTCCAGCCGCTTGATGCCGACCGGCAGCAGGCTGTGCCCGCCGTGAAGGAGCGCTTCCTCCGCGCCCTCATCGACGATGATCCGTCCCAAGGGAGATGACATAAAGCCTAGCCACTGTTTTTTCATCGGCAGAGAGGAGAGTTGTGTTGCGAAATACGTGCCCTTCCCCTGATGCTCGTAGGCCAGCAGCAGATCTCCCGCCGCGTCCGCTCTTCCGATGAAGACCGGAACGCCGCCGCGCGTTGCGATTTTGGCTGCGTCGATCTTGGAACGCATCCCGCCGGTACCGACGCTGGTGCCTGCGCCTCCGGCCATGCCGTATATCTCTTCGGTAATTTCCTCGATCTCCTCATACCGGGTGGCATCGGGAGATTTGCGCGGATCCGCCGTATACAACCCGTCGGTATCCGTCAGGATGATGAGCTGCTGCGCTCGAACGAGGTTAGCCACGAGGGCGGAAAGCGTATCATTGTCTCCGAATTTCAGCTCATCAATCGAGACGGTGTCATTCTCGTTAATGATCGGTATGATGCCCTGCTTCAGCAGCTCCGAAATGGTCATATTCGCATTGTTCATGCGCTTCCGGTTCGCAAAATCAGTCCGGGTCAGCAAAATCTGCGCCGCCTTCAGCCGGTGCTCCGCTAGGGCATTCTGGTATGCCCTCATCAGCAGCGCCTGGCCGAGCGCAGCCGCGGCCTGCTTCTCATGAAGCAGCTTCGGCCTGCTCTCATAGCCGATCTCCCGGAAGCCTGCGGCAACCGCGCCGGAGGTCACGAGGAGAACCTCATGGCCGGCACCGCGCAGGGCTGCCAGCTCGGCAGCGAAGAAGGCGACGGAATCCAGATTCAAGCCGCCTTCCTCGGTTGTGAGGGAGCTGCTTCCGATCTTGACGACGATGCGTGAGCTCATCGCAATCACTTCCTTGTACGTATTTTTAGTCTCTAGCATTGATGGATGCATGATCATAGAAATAAAAAAACTTCCGTCCTTGAAAAAGGACGAAAGCTAGTCTTCCGCGGTACCACCTTTATTGATGAGCTATTTCATGCCCATCCGGCTTTGGCCTTGTAACAGAAGGCGCTGTCCTGCTTGAAGCAGGCCGCTCGGGGGTAGGTTTCGGAAAGGGGCCGCGCCGAGCCCTCTCAGCCAGTGGAGCTCGTTCTCTGGTTTGCGCGCCGTATGCTTTCGTACTGGTCCCGTCATCGCGTTTGACGATTCAATGTTCATGTATTGCAAGAATATCATATTGATGCCGTTTTTTCAAAGCAAAAACGAAGCTTCTAGAAGAGGCCCAGCTTGCCGATTCGATATGCCGCTTCCTGCATCCGCTCCTCACTGCTCAGCAGACCGACGCGGACATACCCTTCGCCGTGATCGCCGAAACCGACTCCCGGGGCAACGGCAACCTTGGCTTCCTCAAGGAGCAGGTTTGCAAACGCAACGGACGTATAGCCCTTGGGAACAGGCAGCCAGCTAAAGAACGAGCCTGCCGGCTTCGGCGCATCCCAGCCGATCTCCGACAACGCTGCGAAGAATGCGTCCCGCCGGCTTTGATAACGGCTTACCAGCGTTTGGACGCAATCCTGGGGGGCAGTCAGGGCAGTAGCCGCTGCTGCCTGAATTCCTCCGAACAAGCTGACGTAAATATGGTCCTGAAGCAGGTTGATCAACGAGATGATCTTCGCGTTCCCGAGAGCGAAGCCAACCCGCCAGCCGGCCATATTATACGTTTTGGACAGCGTATAGAACTCCACGCCGACGTCCTTGGCTCCCTCAGCCTGCAGAAAGCTGACAGGCTGCTTGCCGTCGAAGCCGATCGCGCCGTAAGCGAAATCGCTGGCCACAACGATTCCGTGCTTTGCGGCAAAGTCCACGGTCTCCTCGTAAAAGGACAGGGGAGCTACCGCCGAGGTCGGGTTGTTCGGATAGTTCAGGAACATCAGCTTAGCCCGCTCCCGGTCGGACGGGGCGATGCGGCTATAATCGGGAAGAAAGCCGTTGTCCGCCGTAAGCGGCATAAACTTCATTTCAGCGCGGGCAAGAGCAACGCCGGACCAGTAATCCGGATAACCCGGATCGGGCACGAGACAGACGTCCCCGGGATTAAGGAGCACTTGCGGGAGCTGGACGAGCCCGGTCTTTCCGCCGAACAGAATGGCGACCTCGGTTTCCGGATCCAGATCCACGTTATAATCCTCCTTATAACGATGGGCAATCGCTTCCTTAAGAAACGAATAGCCGGTAAACGGCGAGTATTTATGATATTGAGGATTGTCGGCTGCCTCCTTCAGGCTTGCCACGATATGAGGAGGCGTCGGCTGATCGGGATTCCCCTGGCCGAGATTAATGACGTCGTGACCCTGGGCCACCTGCCTGTTGACATTCGAGACCAGCGTCGCGAAAAACTGGGTCGGCAGCGTCGGCATTATCTCGGCCGGCTCGATATGGAATGGTTGATTAGGTTTGCTCATGGCGGATTCATCACTCCGGTTATTGAATTGCGCTTGATTCCCCTTCATTATGCATGGTTGTATCAGCGGTCTTAAAACAATTAGCATTAATTTATCACGATTTATCCGGGGTGTATAGAGGGAAATGGCGTACAGGGTTGCGGCGGCAGGCCCTTCGGGGCTATGATGATGTCAAGAACAGCCGAGGGTTCGTTTGGACAAGGACCGCTTGCGCTAAACCATGAGTATTTGACCTGATTCCTAATTCAAAAGAATATAGGCATGACAAGGGGGAACCGAAAGTGACTGGAGGAGCTAAGCCTCAATTGAATATCGCGCTCATTCAAGCTTATATCGAGATAGGCGAACCGGGCGCCAATACGAACCATTTGGCGGCGATGATGGAGAAGGCCGTATCCGCAGAAGAAAGGCCGGACGTGATCGTGCTGCCGGAAATGTGGAATACCGGGTATGCGCTGGACCGGATTGGAGAGCTTGCCGACCCGAACGGGGAGGAGACGAAGCGGCGGCTGAGCGACTTCGCCAAGCGGCATGGCGTTCATATCGTAGGCGGATCGGTAGCGGAGAAGATCGGCGATCGGATATACAACACGATGTACGTATTTGGAAGGGATGGCGAGATTACCGCAAGGTATTCGAAAATGCATCTGTTCCGTTTGATGGATGAAGAGAAGTTTCTTCATGCCGGAGAGGAAGCGGTCACCTTTGATCTGGAGGGCTTGAAAGCCGGGGCATCGATCTGCTATGACGTCCGATTTCCTGAGCTGTCCCGTACGCTGGCGCTGGCAGGCGCGAACGTGTTGTTCGTTCCGGCCGAGTGGCCGCATCCGAGACTCCATCACTGGAGGACGCTCCTGACGGCCCGGGCTATCGAGAATCAAATGTATGTCGTTGCCTGCAATCGGGTCGGCCGCAGCGGAGAGACGGAGTTTTTCGGGCATTCCTTGCTGATCGATCCTTGGGGTGAAGTGATTGCCGAAGGCGGTGAAGAGGAATCCATCGTCACCGGCACG
Organism: Paenibacillus lactis; assembly: GCF_017873605.1. GTDB lineage: Bacteria > Bacillota > Bacilli > Paenibacillales > Paenibacillaceae > Paenibacillus_AQ > Paenibacillus_AQ lactis. The sequence goes on along the minus strand of NZ_JAGGKI010000004.1, from coordinate 199,331 downwards.
CTGGATTGCACCCTACCAGGTGAAGTGAAGGGGCGGATTCCGGTGTTCGAGGACCGGAGGCCTCACTTGTATTTTAAGTAAGGTTTTTGCAAAAATCCAAAGCAAAAGAAAGCAAGGATGCGCACCTGAAATTTCAGTTTCATATGCGGTCAGGCGGGTATACTATGGGTAATCCGACTGAGAGGAGGTTTTCGAACGCATGGCAGAGAACAACCAATTCGACAGCCGCGGCATTGAGCAGGAAGATCAGAAGGCGCAGTTTCGCAGCTTCGTCGAGCAAGTAACGGGCGGCGGAAGCAACAGCAGGAACGAGTCCTTACAAGATCAATCGCGCACGGCGGATGAGCAAAATCGGATGATCGACCAGCACAATCTGCGAAAATAGCTCGCCGATCAAAATTCACGGCAGCTGACGCTCTTTCGCAGGTTAGGATGGCAGGCACGGTACTAGGACAGAGAAAAATAAAAAAAGCAGGCCCTTGTTATAGGTCATTGACCTTGGCAAGGGCCCTTTGCTGCGGGTTTATACGAATAGAAGGAACCCGTTTCCGATTTCGGATGAATCAGGACGGACTCCCGATTACTCACGTACGCTTTCCACCACGAGTTTATCCATGACCTGCTTGAAGGTATCGATGAAGGCGTCCGCCGCCTTCGACAAATACCGTCCATTGCGGAAGGCAACGACTAGCGTCCGGCTGGGGACCGGCTCGGCAAGCGGCAGATAGACGGGGATAAACTCGCTTCGCTTCGCTCTGGCAATGAATCGCGGGACTAGAGTAACCCCCATGCCCGTAGCGACCAGGGACTGCAAGGTTTCGATGTTATTGCTCTCGAACACCACCTTCGGCTCGAAGCCTGCTTCGCGGCAAATATCGAATGTAAGCTTCCGAAAGCCCTGACCCTTCTTCAGCACCACGAATTCCTCGTCCCGGATTTCATCAAGGGAAATCGGCCGGAGCGGGTCATGCGCCGCCCGCCGTGCCAGCTTATGCTGCGGCGGAACCGCGAGATCGATCATCTCTTCGCCGATCGGAATCCAGGATAGCGAAGGCTCGGTGAGCGGGAGCGCCAACAGGCTCAGATCAGCCTTGCCGCTCGCCGTCAGCTTCTCCAGGTTCATGGAGGTGTCCTCCAGGAGCGTGATTTCAATATCCGGATACCCTTTCTTGAACGCCGGCAGAACCCTTGGCAGCAGATGGGACCCCGTGATCGGCATGCTGCCGACGACGACCTTGCCTTTGCGAAGCTGGGAAATGTCGGACATCTCCTGCTTCAGCTGCTCGACCGCGTCCATGATCTTCTGGGCATGCTCCACAAAGCTTGCGCCTGCGTGCGTCAGCTCGACCGAGCTGGTGTTGCGCTGAAACAGCAGAACGCCAAGCTCCTTCTCCAGCTTGGACAGCTGCTGGCTCAGCGAGGGCTGGGCGATGTGGAGCTTCTCCGCGGCCCGGGAAAAGTTCTTGTCCGCTGCGATTTGCAGCGTATATTGCAGTTGTCTAAGTTCCATGAAGATCATCACCCCGTTATAGCTGTATCCTATTACATCTATAGTTATTATATCTTGGAACAATGAAGATGGAAATGATATATTACTATCAACGTAAGGATGATGCGCTGCAAAGCTTGTACCACAAGGCGATCAAGGGCGGTCATCCTGTCAATGGACGATAGAACAATGGGGTGATATTGATGGGTAAGAAGACAATGTTCGAGAAGATTTGGGATAATCACGTTATTCATCAGGAAGAGGGTAAACCGGGCATTTTGTACATCGACCTGCATCTCGTTCACGAGGTGACTTCGCCGCAGGCGTTCGAGGGACTGCGTCTCAGCGGCCGCAAAGTGCGCCGTCCGGAGCTGACATTCGCTACGATGGACCACAACGTGCCGACTAAGGACCGCTATAACATTACGGATCCGATCTCCAAGCAGCAGATCGATACGTTGACCAAGAACTGCCAGGACTTCGGCGTAACGCTGTTTGATCTGGACACCATCGATCAGGGCGTCGTTCACGTCATGGGACCGGAGCTGGGACTGACGCATCCGGGGAAAACGATCGTGTGCGGCGACAGCCACACCTCCACGCACGGGGCATTCGGAGCGCTAGCTTTCGGGATCGGCACAAGCGAGGTTGAGCATGTGCTTGCAACGCAGTGCCTTCAGCAGGCGAAAGCCAAGACGATGGAAGTGCGCTTTGTAGGCAAACGCAATCCAGGCGTAACGGCTAAGGATATGATTCTTGGCGTCATCGCAAAATACGGAACGGATTTTGCGACCGGATACGTCATTGAATACACGGGCGAGGCGATCCGGGAGCTGTCGATGGAAGAGCGGATGACGGTCTGCAACATGTCGATCGAAGGCGGAGCGAGAGCAGGGATGATCGCACCGGATGAGACGACCTTCGAATATTTGCGCGGACGTCAATACGTGCCGCAAGGCGAAGCCTTTGATGAGGCTGTAGCAGCTTGGAAAGAGCTCGTAACCGACGAGGGTGCCGAGTTCGACAAGGTTGTGGAATTCGACGTTGAATCGCTGATTCCGCAAGTAACCTGGGGAACAAGCCCGGGCATGGGAACCGACATTACGTCAACCGTTCCGAATCCGGCCGATTTCAAGACGGAAAACGAACGGAAAGCTGCTGAAAAGGCGCTTGAATACATGGCGCTCGTTCCTGGTACGCCGATGTCGGAAATTCCGATCGATTACGTGTTCATCGGCTCCTGCACCAACGGACGCATCGAAGACCTGCGTGCAGCGGCGGCGGTTGCCAAAGGCCACAAAGTGGCGGATAACGTGACGGCAATCGTCGTTCCGGGCTCGGGACGCGTCAAGCTCCAAGCCGAGAAGGAAGGGCTTGACAAAATTTTCATCGAAGCCGGTTTTGAATGGCGTGAAGCGGGCTGCAGCATGTGTCTTGCGATGAACCCGGACGTGCTTCAGCCAGGACAGCGCTGCGCTTCGACGTCGAACCGGAATTTCGAAGGACGTCAAGGCCGCGGCGGCAGAACGCATCTCGTATCTCCTGCCATGGCGGCAGCGGCGGCCGTGAAAGGCCATTTCGTTGATGTTCGCGACTGGAATTTTGTTGCTGAAGAAGTTGTAAGCTAAGAGGACGGAGGAGAAACGTATGCAAGCATTTACGAAATTAACCGGTATCGTGGCGCCTGTCGACCGCGTGAATGTCGATACCGACGCAATTATACCTAAGCAATTTCTGAAACGGATCGAGCGCACAGGGTTTGGGCAGTTCCTGTTCTATGAATGGCGCTTTGACGAGCAGGGGGAGGAAATTGAAAGTTTCCCGCTTAACCAGCCGCGTTATCAAGGCGCTTCGATCCTGATTTCGCGGGCAAACTTCGGCTGCGGTTCCTCCCGGGAGCATGCGCCTTGGGCAATCCTGGATTACGGCTTCCGCGTTGTCATTGCACCGTCGTTTGCCGATATTTTCTATAACAACTGCTTCAAGAACGGCATTCTGCCGATCAAGCTTTCCGAGGAGCAGGTGGAAGAGCTGTTCCAGCGCACCGATGCCAATGCCGGTTATCAGCTGAACGTCGATCTTGAGAGCAAGACGATTACCGATAATCAAGGATTTCATATCGACTTCGACCTTGATGAGCACCGCCGCCAGTTTCTGCTTCAGGGCTTGGACGATATCGGCTTGACGCTCCAGCACGAGAGCGAGATCGACGCTTACGAGAAGAAGCACGCATCCCGTCTGTTTGCCTAATTGCGAAGGTTTGCTCGTCAAAAGATTACAAGATTATTAAACTTCCATTTCTTATGTAGGAAATGGAAGTTTTTTTTGGTATGATGGAAGTAATATGCAGCAATTGTTCACAGAAGAGCGTGAATGTCGGTATTTGTCCGGTACATTTTTTCTCCGAAAATGCCGATTTACATAAATGATAGATTGTAAGTGGCGGTTTGTCGGTATGTCGGTTCTATATGTAGAAAATTCAATCATGGGATGATCGAGGTGGATTCATGAAGAAGTTAGGTTTTTTGTTGGCGCTGATTCTATGTTTGCTGGTGTTTCCTAAGTCCGTGGACGCGGCTTCTTCCGGCGCAGCCATTTATCTGGACGGACAGCAGCTGAATTTGTCGTCCGGCGTCAAAGTCGACAACATCAAGGGAAATGTGATGATACCGATCCGGGTCGTATCGGAGAACCTCGGATTTGACGTGCGCTGGGACAAGTCCTCGCGGTCGGTGACGGTGTCGAGTAGCGACAAGAGCGTGCGCATGGTTGTCGGCAACGCTCAAGCGGAGCTGGACGGCGAACTGGTCGATTTAAATCTTCCTCCGGTATTAAGCGGGGACACGACGCTGGTCCCGCTGCGCTTCGTCAGCCAACAAATGGGCCTGGACGTCAAGTGGGACAACGCAGCAAAAGCGGTCTACCTGACATCGCCCGTTCCTTCGTCTCCGGATGCAGGTACCTCGCCGGGGAGCGGAGGAGGTTCGGGGACGGACTCGTCTGCTCCTGGGAATAACGCCGATTTATCGACCTTGACTGGGATTTCTTTCAGCGACAATCGTTTGATGATCTCCACAGAGGGAACGGTTGCTCCGAGTGTATTTCCGATGAAGGGGCCGGACCGCATCGTGGTGGATTTGCCGAATACGGCATTTTCCGAAGCCTTTCTGGCCGATCACGTAATGAATCCCAGCAGCGGCGGCGAGATGGCCGTAACGGATTATCCCGACGTAGCCAAGATCCGGTTTGCGCTTTTCAGCCATAGCCCGTCAACAGTACGGGTTGTCATTGATTTGAACGGACCCGCGAGCTACGGGGTGACTCATGAATCGGGGCTGACGATCGTGGATCTGAATGCAGAGGGAGATATGGTGATACCGCCTGTTCCTCCGGTATCCGGAAGCGGCAAGAAGATTGTGGTCATCGACGCCGGACATGGCGGCAGTCAGCCGGGGGCGACCAGCGTGACGGGCAAATCGGAGAAGGTCATGAACCTTGACCTGGCACTCAAGGTTGAGGCCCTGCTTAAGAATGAGAAGAACATTGAAGTCGTGATGACGCGCAGCAATGATTCCACGCTAGGACTCAAGGATCGGGTGAAGATCGCCAACGATTTGAAAGCGGACATTTTCGTCTCGATCCACGGCAACAGCAGCACGTCCAGCAGTCCGAACGGCACGGAAACATATTATACGAGAGATGCGAGCAAACAGCTCGCCAATGTGATCCACAAGCATTTGGCCAAAGCGACTGGGCTGTTCGACAGGGGCGTTAAATACAGCAGCCTGCATGTAACCCGGGAAACGAAGATGCCGGCGGTCCTCCTCGAAATCGGCTTCCTGAGCAATAAGGGTGATGAAGCCCAGTTGTTTAACGAAGATTTTCAGAATCGTGTTGCACAAGGTATTGTTGAGGGTATAAAAGAATATCTTAAGTGAGGTTTTTACTTGAGGCTCATCGAACCGCAGCTACTTACATAGGACGGATAAAAAAATGATGAGACCTGAATACTTCCTTCACGTACAATTACCTGTACAAGATTTTATGAACCTAGAGGGGGACACAACGATGAACAAGAAATATTGGATGACAGGAATGCTGGCGCTGCTGCTTGTTTTTAGCGCAGGCTGCGGCCAGAAGCCGGCTGCAGCCCCCGCCGATACTCCGGAACAGACCGTGGATGCGGATCAGGCGGATCCAGGCGATCAGGCGGCTGGTCAAGATAACGAGGATGAGGCAGTAGAACCGGTTAACGCTGGAGCACCGGAGGGAACAGGCCAGACTGCGTCCGGCGGGGAAAGCACAACACCACCGGCCAGCGGAAAGGATACGCCTCCGACTGAACCTGAGAAGGTAGATGCTGCCGTCAACCCTGAGAATAAGTCGAGCATCAAGCTCTACTATACCGACCCAGAGGTAATGGAGCTTAAAGAGGCAAGCCGTGAGATCACCTACTCGGGTGACGAGGATAAGTATAAAAAAGCATTCGAGGCTCTCCAAACGAGCTCTGACGCATCCCTTAACCCGTTATGGTCGGATAAAATTACGTTGAAATCGTTAAAGTTCGATCAAGGTGCATTGACGCTCGACATCAGCAAGCCGGCTGAGGCGAATCTGGGCGCGGGAGGCGAAATGTTCGCCATTGACGCCTTGCAGAAGACCTTTTTCCAATTTGAAGAGGTCAAATCGATCGAACTGCTGGTCGACGGACAGCAGATCGAAAGCTTGATGGGGCATGTGGAGCTTGAACATCCTATGACTCGAAAATAATACTGTTGAACTACTTGGTTTCTCATATATGAAAGCCGAAACTCCTATTTCAGTGATGAAGTAGGAGTTTTTTTGGTAATATGGGAACAATTTCGCAACTTTCAGCCAGGGTCAGCGTCTAAAGTTTGTCAGGTAATGTCGGACAGGCCGATTGCAGAAACGCCAATCTATGGCAAAATAATAGGATGGTAGGGGTGAAGGATGAAGAAGTTCGGTTTTTTATTGTTTCTGGTTGTCATGATGATTGCGTTTCCTAAGATGGCGGATGCAAGTTCGTACAGCGCAAAAATTTACCTGGACGGTCAACAAATCAATGTGTCATCGGGTGCCAAGGTGGAAAACATCAATGGGACGGTCATGGTGCCGATTCGAATCGTATCCGAGAATCTTGGCTTTCAGGTTGATTGGAGTAAGGCAACCAAAACGGTAACTGTCCAAGACGGATCCCAGAAAGTAACGATGACTATCGGAAGCCAGTATGCCGACATCAACGGGCAGCGGGTCCAAATGACCAAAGCGCCGGTTCTTCGAGGCGGGACGACGATCGTTCCGATTCGATTTGTCAGTGAACAGATGGGGATGCAGGTTCGATGGGACAACGGGACAAAATCGGTGCATTTGACTTCCGGCAATGCAGGAAGCAACCCGGATGGAGCCGATGGGGCCCACACGGCCACGGTAGACGGCATAAGCTTCAGCGACAATAAACTGATGGTTGCTGTCACAGGCAATGCCAAACCGAGCATTTCGAAGCTGGGCAATCCGGACCGTATCGTCATCGATATGGTCAATACGGAGTTTTCTGACAGCTTCGGCACCATGAACGATTATGACGAAGTGAACAAATTCGGACAGATGGCGGTGTCCGGGTACTCCGACGTGAAGTCGGTTCGTTATTCTCTCTATAACAGCAGCCCTCTCACGGTTAGGATCGTGCTTGATCTGAACCAACCGGCAAACTATACGGTTTCCGGGCTTGAGAACGGCTCCGAGATCTTGACCGTGGCACTGACTGCTGCTACAGATCCATCACCGGGTACAAGCGGCAAAAAGATCGTCGTGATTGATGCCGGTCATGGTGATCATGATCCGGGGGCAATCGGCGTCACGAAGAAGAGGGAGAAGGATTTCAACCTTGCCATGGCGCTGAAGGTCGAGAAGCTGCTTGCGAATGAACCGAATATTGATGTTGTGTTGACCCGAAGCACGGATAAATTTCTCGAGCTGAAGGATCGCGCAAAATTGGCGAACGATCTGAAAGCGGACGTTTTCATATCGATACATGCGAACAGCGGCCCTTCCGCCGCAACGGGCACGGAAACGTATTATTACGACCAATCCGACAAAGCGCTGGCAGCCGCCTTGCACAAAGAAATCGTCAAGGCCATGGGCTTGAAGGACCGCGGAGTAAGATACGGCAATTTCCATGTCATTCGCGAGACGAAGATGCCGGGAGCGCTGCTGGAAGTCGGCTTCATGAGCAACAAGACCGACGAGAGCAAGCTGTTTGATCCCGCAACCCAGGATCGTGTGGCAGCTGCCATTGTTCGCGGTATTAAAAATTATTTGAATGTGAATTGATGAGACGAGTCCAGCGTAATTTGCAGGAGGTGGCGATTTTGAACAAAAAAATATGGTCGGCCGGATTTCTGGCAGCCGTCATGCTGATCGGCGCCGGCTGCGGACAGAAGCCCGGAGCTGCGCCGGACGACACGCCGGAGCAGGTAACTCCTGCACCCGAAGATCAGACAGGCCAGGGAAGCGGCGGCGTGACGAACGGCTCGGGCGGGACGTCAGGAGCCGGAAACGAAGCGACTGCGCCCGAAATGAAGACGCAGAGCATCAAAGCGTATTATACCGACCCCGAGATGATGGAGCTGGTCGAAGGTACGGCTGAGATTTCCTATAAGGATGAGCTTGGGAAATACGAGGCCGCATTCAAGACGCTCCAGCAGAGCAGCGATGCGGACAAGCTTCCGCTGTGGGAGAAAATCCAGCTTCATTCGGTACAATTCGAAAGCGGCAAGCTGACGATTGATGTAGCCGTTCCGGACGAAGCCAATCTGGGGGCCGGCGGAGAGTCGTTTGCTGTCGATGCGCTCAAGAAGACATTTTTCCAGTTCGACGAGGTGGAATCGATCCAGCTTCTCGTCGACGGACAGCAGACGGAGTCCTTGATGGGGCACGTCGATATGGAAAATCCGATGACTCGGTAATGATGGTTGAAGGAGATCACGATCTGCTGTCGAATAGTAGTATATGATGAAGCAGTAGTTAGGAGAGGGGAAAGAGAATGGTACTTAGACACAGCAAACATATTCATTCCAAAAAAGTGGTCTCCGCCGTCATGGCCGGACTTATAGCATTGGGGGGCGGCGCTTCCGCCGTATCAGCAAATGAAACGTCGGGAGGCACGGCAGCAAGCACAACGCAATCAAGCCTAAGAGCATTCAGTGATGTCGCTGCAGGCTATTGGGGAGAAAAGTACATTTATCAGTTGGCGGCACAAGGGATCGTAACGGGGAGTAGCGGAAAGTTCAGACCGAATGATCCGGTTACACAGCAGGAAGCTGTGACGATGGCGATCCGCTTTTTAAGCATGCAGGATCAGCTAGGCAGCGGCGCTGCGACATTACCGACAAATATTAAAGTTAACGATTATTTCACGCAGTACGTTCAACTGGCTTTTCAGCAAAACCTGCTCGACAAGCAAAAGGAGTCCGGTTATTCGGACGAAAAGGTCATCTGGGGTGCGCAGAAGGCATCGCGGGAATGGGTTACCGAAATGCTGGTGCGTTCCATCGGACGTACCGCGGAGGCAAATGCCGCCAAGAATAATGCGACAGGCTTTGCAGATAATGCCAAAATTTCTCCGGATCGCCTTGGCTATGTGAACGTAGCGGTAGAGTTAGGGCTGGCCCAGGGCGTCAACGGCAATAAGTTCGATCCGCAAGGAGCTGTGACTAGAGCCCAGCTGGCAACGTTCTTCAGCCGTGCGCAAGCGTATATCGATACGAAATATGCCAACCAATACGAAGGCTATATCGCTTCCTTGGATAATGGCAAGCTCGAATTGTACGTTGACGGCAAGCTGCAATCGTTCAAGCTGGATGCATCGACCGCGTACTTTACTTCGGATTCCGCGAAGAGACAGCAATTCTCCGATCTGAAACCTTATACGAAGGTTGTGGTCGTAGCGAATAACGGAACTGCGGCTTATGTGGAAACCACGGATCCTGCACAGCAAGTGGAGCGTTTCGAGCGTACATATGCACGACTGTCGCCAAATCATGTCATTTGGTTCGATACAGGCAGCACCTTTGAGGAGCTGAGCTATGATGCCAATACGCTGTTCCTCGATCAAAACGGGAATAAAATTGATCCGAAGACCCTTGCAGCAGGCAGCCTGCTTACCATCGAGCGCGAAACCTTCAGCCCGCAAAAACGAATCGTATCGATTCGCGTTAAGAGCGGGCTGGTGAATAAGTCGTCTGAGGGCGTCATCACGAGCATCGACACCGTAAATAAGACGATCACTCTGAAGGACAGCACAGGATACGAGGATACGTTTGCCTGGGACGAGAAAACCGTGATCCGTTACCAGAATCAAATTCTGACTCCGGCTGAGCTGAAGGCGGGCTACACGGTGAAATTCTCGGTGGAGAACAGCGTTCTTCAGTCCGTGGAAGTTGCGCAAAGCGTAGAACGTACCGTTCAAGGCATGCTGTATGCGGTTGAAGAGAACGGCAAGACGATCACCTACAAGCGCAATGGCAGCACGCAGCTCGAAACGAAGTTTTTGGCTGACAAGCCTGAGATTATCGTCAGCGGCGTAGCGAAGCCGGTTCTCTCGGATCTGCTGGCAGATGCCGTTTCCGGAGACAAGGTTTTGCTGACGATCAATGGGGAAGAGCAAGTGACCAAGATTGAGGTAACCGGCCGGCAGATGGAACAGCTCGATGCCGCTACCATCGTGAACTATGATCCAAAGACGCGTTGGTTGACCGTTCGTGATGCGAATAACCAGCCGCGGGTCATCATTTTGGATGAGAAGACGAAGCTCGAAGCAAGCACGGGAACGACGCTCGATAAAGTGGAGCCGCTCTTGGGCGCAGGACGCAAAGTGAGCGTGTCGGTGATCGGGACCCGGGCACTGTCGCTGGAAGTCGTATACAAGGTCGAAGGCAAGGTCAGCAGCATCAATACGTCCAAGAAAATCATCTCGATTGTGGACGCGAACGGTAAAGTGGAAGAAATTCCGTATAACACCACGCTGATCGTTGAAATTTTCGGCAAATCTTCCGCATCGCTGGCGGATGTCCGAGTAGGTGACGAAGTGTCAGCTCAATTGTCGACCAACCAGGATTATCTGCAGACGTTAAAAGTGAAGACGGCAGCCCAGTTCGAGGTTGTCTTTACGGAGCCTTCGAAGAACCGGATTCGTGTAAAAGCAAACGGAACGACCAGCGATATTTATACCGATAAAGCAACGCTGACGGGCGAGAGCGGTCAGGCTATCCTGCTTGCCGACCTCCGTCCGGGCACGCTGGTCAACATATCTCTTCAAGGTAACACGGCCGTGGCCATATCTGAAGTGAAGCTGACGCTTGGCGAGATCACGAATGTGGACGCATCCGGTAATGTGGTGACCGTGAAGGATTATGCCGGCAACAGTCAAGCCATTGGGGTAAGCGCAGGAGTGAAGGTCGTCCGCAACGGCTCGACGGCTACGAACTTGAGCACGCTTGCCGCTTCAGATCGCGTTGAAATCCGTAAGGATATTCAAGGCGTGACGATTATTAATGTGATGGAAAAGCTGGAGCGCTCCTTCTGGCAGTCCAGCAATTCCGAAATCCAGGTGAAGCGCAAATCGATCAACGATAACTATCGCTTCGCCCTGTCGGATAAAGTATTTGTTCATCAAGGTGACACGACTTTATCCGTGCAATCCCTGAAGGAAAATGATAATATTGTACTGTACCTGAACAACGGTGTCGTTGTGGAGATTGTAAAACAGTAGGATTTATCATCCGGGGATTACTTGAGACACACCGTCTTGATGCGGGGGCTTCTTCGCATCAAGATTTTTTTTTGCGGGAGGGAATTCATATTATGAATGCGGCAACGGTACGTCATATTCTGGATACAATGGCAACGATGTTTCCGGATGCACACTGCGAACTGAATCACAGCAATGCGTTTGAGCTGACCATCGCTGTGCTGCTGTCCGCCCAGTGTACGGATGAAACCGTGAATAAAGTGACCAAGGATCTGTTTCAGAAATACAAAACTCCGCTGGATTACGTATCGGTGCCGCTCGAGGAGCTGGAGCAGGATATCCGGCGGATCGGCTTATACCGTAATAAGGCGAAGCATATTCAGAACCTGTGCGCGATCCTGATCGAGCAGTACGGCGGCGAGGTGCCGGAAGCTCATGACGAGCTGGTCAAGCTGCCGGGCGTTGGACGGAAGACGGCGAATGTCGTCGTATCGAATGCTTTCGGCGTTCCGGCCATCGCTGTGGATACGCATGTCGAGCGAGTGTCCAAGCGTCTTGGTCTGGCTGCGTGGAAGGACTCGGTGCTGGAGGTGGAGAAGAAGCTGATGAAGCGGGTGCCTCGTGAGGAATGGACGATAACGCATCATCGGATTATTTTCTTCGGCAGGTACCACTGTAAAGCACAAAATCCGCAGTGCCAGATTTGCCCGCTCCTTGATGTCTGCCGTGAAGGAAAGAAGCGTATGAAAACATCGGCAGTCAGGAAGAATAAGGAACAGCCGAGAGTAAGCAAGACATAGACAAGATAAGAGGATGGGATAACACATGAAATGCATCTCCGTTTATACCGACAACTTTGAATTGTTCTCCGATATTTTCGAGCATGTGGTGGAAAGCCAAAACCAACTGAACGAGAATGAAGAGCAAGAGGTGGAAGGCGTGACCTTCAGCCATTCCGGGGACGCGCCGGAACACTATTTGGAAAGAATGTCGCAAAAGCCCGAAGTCGTGGTTATGCGCGACAAATCCCGCGGTTTAACGATTCTGCAGCACGGCAGCGTGTTTGAAATTTTGATTCCGGCGGAAGACGGAACCGTAGTATCGTAAAGCTCGTTTGACTGCGCTTCGCAATTTGGTTCATTTAAGCTGAGCACAGCGGCACGGATTTTCATAAGCGATACTTCTTCAGGACCTCAGGAAGGCGCCTGAGAGAACTTCGGGTAGCGAAAGGCGGCAGGGCATTGCTGCTAACCGTTCCCGATGTTTACGAGTGAGGTATCCAATCGATCCGATGTTTGACAAGAGGCTGTCCCGTAAGGTCTATGACCCGGGGTAGCCTTTTCGTATGTTGAGGAAGCAACGGGGGAAATGCTTGCGGGGGATATGACGTATCGTTCACCCGATGACGTAATCTCGAAGAAGCAAACGGGCACGGGGAACGAGAGGAGCATGTCGGTTAATTAGAGTCCTCTCCGGATGCGTTGTTTTCTTTCATTAATATAAGAATATAATAAGATGATCTCTGGACCGAAGGAATCGTAAACAACGGACATGTGGATAGAAAGCCGGATACATACACATCGAACAGGAGATCGGAAGACGATGAGTTAGAACCATACGAATGATTATAACGAACGGTAAGCGAGCACTGTATCTGAAGAAGGGAATAGCTTTTCCGTCGCATTCCGAACAGAAGGCAGCGACCGGAAGCATAGACTTTCGTTCGCTTTTGCAGGCGGATATCCCCACCTCCGTAACAACAGGAATCGGAAGAACCATTCATGCATCTCCTTAACATAGGGGAGTGAAATCAACCACCGCATGTAGTGCATTGTACTTTAAAGTCACAAGCAAGTAGTTCACCCACCATCCACGGGGGATCAGGCTGCATAATTTTTGATAACGAGGCATGTCCGCTTCACGAAGCATGAAAGGATGGATTCGGGGAGGAGCTTAACGTGTTCTTCGCTCATGAAATGTCGCAAAATCGCAGCGGGATCGAAATGCGATGATTCCTTTAATGCCCAAGCGATGTTACAATAAAAAGATGTGAATAGAATGTGTCAGAAATATAAGATTCATGGATTGGAGCGAGAAAGGACATTGAAGATAGCCGAACGTGAACTGGGAGCCCATGAGCTTAGCAAGACGATGACAACGGTTAAGGACCGCTTTTTGGATTGGAATGACGAATCATCAGCGGCTCTAGCCGAGGATTTGATACGCAAGGGAGCGAGCGGGGAGCTGACGCTGGCGTTTTGCGGCCACTTCTCGGCCGGCAAGTCCAGCATGATCAATGCGCTCTGCGGCAAACCAGTGCTGCCATCCGGTCCGGTGCCGACCAGCGCCAATATCGTCACGATCCGCAGCGGCACACCGAAAGCCCTCATTCATCGCGCAGCCGATGATCATGGCGAGCCGATGACGGTGACGATCGAGGAGCTGGCTGATTATTGCAAAGAGGGCAGAGCCTATTCAGCCATTGAGGTATGGGAGGACATTCCGCTGCTCGGGGAATCCGGCGTTCTGATGGATACGCCGGGGGTAGACTCAACGGATGACGGTCACCGTTTGGCTACCCACTCCGCGCTTCATATGGCCGATGTCGTTTTTTACGTGATGGATTATAACCATGTGCAGTCGGAGAGCAATCTCTTGTTTGCGAAAAGCTTGTCGGATTGGGGAAAGCCGCTGTATCTTATCGTGAATCAGGTCGATAAGCATCGGGACCAGGAGCTGTCGATAACGGATTATTTGCAGGACGTGAAAAAGGCCTTTGCGCAGTGGAAAATTGCCTATAAAGGACTTCTCTGCACGTCGCTTAAGGTGAAGGAGCATCCTTATAACCAATGGGAGCGGCTCAAGTCGCTGATTCGTGAACTTATCGCGATTAAAGATCCGCTTCTTGGCTACAGCGTATCCTGCTCCATGCATCATGCGGCGGATCAGCATGTGGACGCTTTCGCCCGCTCTCTCCAGCCCGAGAAAGAACGGCTGCTTGAGGAAATCGGCGGTGAGGAGGCGGCAGCGGCCCTTAAGGCGCGCCTTGAAGAGCTGGAGTCACGGAAGCGGGAGGCGGAATCGCTGCCCGGAACTGCCCGCCAAGCGCTTCGCAGCGAGGCGGATTCTCTTCTTGCCAATGCGAACTTAACGCCGGCGGATGTGCGCGAGCTCGCCCGCCTGTTCTTGGAGAGCCGCCGCAGCGGGTTCAAGGTCGGCTTCCTATTCTCGGGCGGAAAGACCGAAGAAGAGAAGCGCCGCCGTCTGGAAGCGTTCCATGCCCGATTGAAGGAACAGATCTCCGCTCAGGTCGATTGGCATGTCCGACATTTGTTCCGTAGCATCACCGAGAGCTATACGGAGTGGAATACGGAATGGGAAAGCATGCTGGATCATGAGCTGCCGACGGTTCAGGAGGATATGGTTACAGGCGGGATCCAGTCGGATGCGATTGTTTCCGGGGAGTATGTGCTGAACTATTGCCGGGAGCTGGCCGAGCGCATCAAGGCCAGCTATCGCCGTGCCGTGTCGGAGCTGGCCGACCGGCTGCAGGCGGTGCTGACGGACGCTTCAGCCGTTCGTCTGCAGGAGCTGGGGCGCCAGCAGGAGGAGCTGCTGGCGCAATCAGCGGCTTCCGCCCGCTATGCTGCGCTGCAGCAGGCGGAAGCCGCCCGCGCGGCGGAGCTGGCGCAGCTGCTCCCGCCGCGCGCCTCCCTCACCCCCGGCCTCCTGCCGGAGGTGAGGGAGCCGGAAGGGCAGCCCGCCCAGGCGGCTGCCCAAGGCGGCGCCCCGGCTGCGCAGCCGGGGCAGGGGCGCACCGCTCCGCGCCGCAGCAGCGCTGCGCCGGGGGCGCCCCAGCGGCGCCAGCAGCTTGACGCTGCGGCAGCGCAGCTGCAAGCGGCCGCCGCGCTGCTGGCGCCGTACCCCGCGCTGGGCTCCGCCGCGCGGGATTTGACCGCC
The DNA here is from genome assembly GCF_017873605.1 of Paenibacillus lactis. Classification (GTDB taxonomy): domain Bacteria; phylum Bacillota; class Bacilli; order Paenibacillales; family Paenibacillaceae; genus Paenibacillus_AQ; species Paenibacillus_AQ lactis. Next base: position 184,113 of record NZ_JAGGKI010000004.1, on the reverse strand, counting down.
CGCGCCGAGGCGCTCGCGGGCGGCTCGTTCACGATGGCGCTGTTCGGAGCGTTCAGCGCCGGCAAATCCTCCTTCGCCAACGCCTTGCTTGGCGAAGCGGTGCTGCCGGTTTCACCGCACCCGACGACGGCCGCGGTGAACCGCATTCTCGCGCCGGCTGAAGGAAAGCCTCATGGGACCGCAGCCGTGCGCATGAAGAGCCGCGAGATGTGGTGGGACGATCTGAAGTATTCCTTCAGCGTGCTGGGATTGCCAGAGCCGAGCCCGGACCGCTGGAGGGCGGCAGCGGAACAGCTGACACCATCGGGGCTGCATCCGGCAGCTTTGCCGCATTACGGATTTCTGAAGGCGGCGGCTGCCGGCTGGGAAGAGATGGAGGGCAGGCTCGGGACGACGGAGCTTGTGCAGCTGCCGGAATACCGCGGATATGTCGCCGATGAGCGGAAATCCTGCTTCGTGGACGGGATTGATCTGTATTACAGCTGCCCGCTCACCGAGCAGGGGATCGTCCTGGTCGATACGCCGGGAGCAGACTCGCTGCATGCCCGGCATACGGGCGTCACGTTCAGCTATATTAAAAACGCCGATGCGATTGTCTATGTGACGTATTATAATCATGCCTTTTCCAAAGCGGACCGCCAGTTCCTGTCCCAGCTCGGACGGGTGAAGGACAGCTTCGCGCTTGATAAAATGTTCTTTATCGTAAATGCCGCCGATCTTGCCCAGTCTGAAGAGGAGCTGGGGGAAGTCATCAAGCACGTGCGCAGCAATTTGACGGCGAACGGCGTCGGCAGTCCGCATCTTTATCCGGTGTCGAGTCAATCGGCCTTAACCGGGAAGCTGCAGGACGATGCCGGAATCCTCGCCGCATCGGGGTTTCCGGCATTCGAGGAGGCGCTTGGGCGCTTTGCCGCGGTTGAATTGCCGAAGCTGTCGCTGCGCGCCGGGTATGATGAGGTGGCTTCCATCCGGGACCGGATTCGGACATGGGCCGAGCTTGCCGCTCAGGACGCTACGACGCGCCAGCAGAAGATCCAAGCGATGGAAGAAGTGCGAAGACAGGCGCTTGTTCGGCTAGAGCAGTTAACGGAGGATACGATGGCCCGCGATATAACGCAGGAATGCAGCGAGCTGTTGTTCCATGTGCGGCAGCGGCTCGATTACGCGATGAACCGATTCTTCCAGGAATCGTTCAACCCGTCCGTCCTCCGCGAAGACAGCGGAAATATGAAATCGGCATTTGCCGCGTGCGGCCAGGATTTGCTGCGTACGCTGTCCCTGGAGCTGGATCAGGAGCTGTGGGCGACAACGCTCCGTTTGGAGCAGGCGGGACGCAAGCTGTCCGAAGGCGCAGCCGGAAAAGCGGCAGCCGATATTCAAGCGATGGAGGAGGGATTGGCGCTCACCCTCCGGCGGGAGCCGGATTGGCCGTCTCCGGAGCTTGCCGAAACGGAGCTTTCGATCGACGGAGGCTGGCTGGCATTCTGGTCCTTGTTCAAAAATCCGAAGCACTTTTTTGAGGGCAGCGGCAGCGTCAAGCTCCGCGAAGCGGCCGAGCCGAAGGTGAAGGAGGCGATCGCCGCCGTCGTCAGCAAGCGCGAGGATCAGCTGGCGGAGCATTATGCCCGCATGGTCGCCAACTCCTTGCGCCATCATGCAGGAGCGCTTGAGGAACAGCTTCAGGAGTCGGTTGAAGCCATCATCGACTCGCTGAAGGACGGGCAATCCCCGCAAGTGTGGAATAAGCTGGCTGACGATTTGCAGGAGCTGACGGCGGCCGGACCTCTTCAAGGCTGATTCCGGCATCCTTGTTTCAACCGAGTGGGGACGATATTCCTAATCCAATTGAACAAATACGGGTCACGGATAAATCCGCGCCAAGTATGTTCCAGGTTTTGAATGGATGACAGTAGGTTCGTAAAAACGTTACACGCACCGAACGGAACATGCAAAGGTGCGTAAAAACGGTCCATTGCTTTGCAGAATAAACATCCATAGCGCAGACGTCTTCCGAGCCATGCATCATGGCGGCGGAGGCGTCTCTTTTTATGGAACCGTGAATTACCTTTTTATGTAACTTTATTTCGCGTGATTGAAGAGCAATGGCTGCACAAACCCCATGTATTTGGCGCCTGCCCCTGCACTTGCCATGTTCTAATGATGACTGCTGCCGATTAACAGCGTCGACTAATGACTGCTGTACGATCAACAGATCAACAGCGTCGACGTTCGGACGACAAGCATAGATGCAGGCTCCTGGGGACAGAAATCATAGAAAACCAACCTTCCGATACCCTTCTCCAAAAAGTCCGGAACCGGGACGAAATGCACAGTGGCTGCCCGAAGCGGTCGCTTCCGGGAGAAAGAGTAGCATAGGTGAGAATTAACGATTATTTAATCAGTAAACAAAGATAAGTTTAACTATTTGCCTTCATTAGGTCCTTTTGGCTCATTTATGACCGTTATTTCTCTTTGCCGCCCGTTCAGGTCGATGATAAACTTCATAAATGCTACATAACCTGAACGAAAAAAATCCTACGGAGGAAAATCATGAATGTTCTTAGGCAACTGCAGGGCTTCTTTTGGGAGAAACGGAGTTATCTCTTTCTCTCCATTCTCTGTCTGGCGATTGCAACGGCGCTGGGACTTGTGTACCCGTACCTCTTGCAAGTCCTGATTGACGATGCGATCAAGATGGAGAACTTCGGCATGGTTCCGCAGCTGGCACTGACCGTATTGGGGGTTGTCATCCTCAAAGCCTCCATGCAGTTTCTGCACGGCTTTTTTGGAGGGAGGCTGGGCAACTACCTCGCCTACTCGCTGCGTAACGCCTGCTACGAAAAATTGCAATTTTTATCGTTCCGTTACTATGACACGGCACGCACCGGGGACTTGATGTCGCGGCTGACCGGCGATCTGGAAGCGATCCGGATGTTTATCGGCTTCGGCTTCGCACAGCTGCTCAATCTGGTGCTGATGGTCACCTTCGGGTCCATCATGATGTTCACGATCAGCTGGAAGCTGACGCTGATCACGCTTGTCGCGATGCCGTTTCTCGTCGTCGCCGCACTCAAATTCGAATCGAAAATTCATCCGGCGTTCCAGGAGATGCGGCTTGCGCTCAGCTCGCTGACCACGGCCGTACAGGAGAACATTACGGGTGTCCGCACGGTCAAGTCTTTCGCCCGCGAGCCGCATGAAGTCGAGAAGTTCTCGGAGCGCAACGAACGCTACAAGACGAATCAGATCTTTGCATCTTCCTTGTGGGCACGCTACTTCCCGATGATGGAGCTGTTCGCAAACATCAGCGTCGTTATATTGCTCGGCGTCGGAGGAAGCCTGGTCATTAACGGATCGATGTCGGTCGGACAGCTGGCGGCATTCTTTACCCTGATTTGGTACATCATTGGACCGCTGTGGGGGATCGGCTTCCATATCAACAACTATACGCAATCGAAGGCGTCCGGCGAACGGGTGCTGGAGCTTCTGAATCAGCCGATTGACGTGAAGGACCGCGAGAATGCCGTGGATTTGGTGCCTAGCGAAGTGAAGGGGCATGTCGAATTCAACGAAGTGACTTTCGCATACGGAAACAAAATGGCGGCTGTCAAAGACATTAATTTGAATGCGCCTCCAGGCTCGGTAATCGGCCTGCTGGGCGGAACCGGATCCGGCAAATCGACGATCATTCAGCTGCTTATGCACGCGTACAACGTGAACCAGGGGACCATCATGCTGGACGGCATCAATATTAATGACATCAAGGTGCGCAGCCTGCGAAGCCAGATCGCTACCGTATTCCAGGAGACCTTCCTGTTCTCGTCGAGCATTCGCAACAACATCGCTTACGGCATGAAAGACGTGAGCATGGAGGATATCATTCGGGCTGCAAAGCTGGCGAAGGCGCATGATTTTATTATGGAAATGAAGGACGGCTACGATACGATCGTAGGCGAGCGGGGCATGGGGTTATCCGGCGGCCAGAAGCAGCGGATCGCGATTGCCCGCGCCCTGCTGAAAAATCCAAAGATTCTGATACTGGACGATGCGACGAGCGCGGTCGATATGGAGACCGAGCATGAAATCCAATCCGGTTTCCAGGAAGTCATGAAGGGAAGAACGACCTTTATTATCGCCCACCGCATCTCCTCGCTGCGCCATGCCGACGAAATTCTCGTTCTCGACGAAGGCCGGGTCGTTCAGCGCGGCAAGCATGAGGAATTGATTGCAGTACCGGGGCCATACCAGGATGTATACAAAATACAATATGCGGACCTTATCGCGAGGCAGGCTCAAGCGGGAGGGAAGCAAGGGCAGGTGCAAGCATGAACGCCAACGTAAATACAGAACCCCATCATAGGAGAAAGGCTCCCAAGTCCGAACAGGACCCGGGGGCGAAGAACGAACGCTTTGTATACAAGGATGACGATGCGATCGAGAAACCGTTTAACTGGAAGCAGCTGACGCGGCTGATCTCGTACATGAAGCCTTACGCTAAGCAAATTTTGCCGCTGGTCGGGCTGATGATGATCATCGGAACGATCACGAAGCTGGCGATTCCTTTTCTGACAAGTCAGGCCATTGACCATGCCATCGAGCCGGAAAACGGAAGTCCGAGCCTGACGCTGCTCTATCAGATTACGATAGCCGTGCTGGCCATGTACGTGATTCAATGGATCGCAGGCATCTTCCGGATCAAGTACACGAATATTATCGGGCAGCGGGTCATTTACGATCTTCGCGCCGACTTGTTCAGGCACATTCAGCGGCTGTCCTTTAACTTCTTTGACAAACGGCCGGCAGGATCGGTGCTCGTGCGGGTGACGAATGACGTCAACTCGCTGCAGGATCTGTTCACGAACGGGGTCGTCAATCTGATCATCGACTGCGTTCAGCTCGTCGGCATTGTCGTTATTCTGCTCGTTATTAACTGGAAGCTCGGTCTTGCGGTAATCGTTACGGTGCCGATCATGTTCTTCATTTCCACGAAGCTTCGCGTACGGATCCGCCGGGCGTGGCAGGACGTGCGCATCCGGAACTCCCGCATCAACTCCCACTTGAACGAGTCGATTCAAGGGATCCGGGTGACCCAGGCATACACGCAGGAAGAAGAGAACATGAAGTTCTTCGATCATATGAACCTGGACAGCAAAAAGTCTTGGGATAAGGCCTCGGCCATGAACCAGTCCTTCGGTCCGCTGATTGAAATTACGGGCGGCTTCGGAACGCTGATTCTGTTCTGGCTCGGTGCAACGCTCATACAGCAAGAGGAGCTGACGATCGGTCTCTTGATCGCCTTTACCCAATATGTCGGAAACTTCTGGGAGCCGATCAACCGACTTGGTCAAATGTATAACCAGCTGCTGGTTGCCATGGCTTCCTCGGAGCGAATCTTCGAGTTTATCGACGAGAAGCCGAGCATCGATGATAAGCCGGGCGCAGTCAAGCTGCCGAAGATTCAAGGGGACATCAAGCTTGAGAACGTTGTGTTTGAATACGAGAAGGGCCGACAGGCGCTGAAAGGAATCAATCTGGACGTAAAGGCCGGGCAATCGATCGCCCTCGTCGGACACACCGGCTCCGGCAAGAGCACCATTATCAATCTGCTGAGCCGTTTTTACGACATTACGGACGGCAAGCTTACCATCGACGGCTATGATATTCAATCGGTCACGGTGGAGAGTCTGCGCAACCAGATCGGCATCGTGCTTCAAGATACGTTTATCTTCTCCGGAACGATTCGGGACAATATCCGTTTCGGCCGGCTGGATGCAACGAACGAGGAGATCGAGCAGGTGGCCAAAGCGGTCGGCGCTCACGAATTCATCGTTCAAATGCCGAGCGGCTATGACACCGAGGTCGAAGAACGCGGGAACATGCTGTCCATGGGTCAGCGCCAGCTGCTGTCCTTCGCCAGAGCGCTCCTTGCCGATCCGAGAATCCTGATTCTGGATGAGGCGACGGCGAGCATCGATACGGAAACCGAGCTCAAAATCCAGGAAGCGCTAAAAGTCCTGCTTAAAGGCCGCACCTCCTTCATCGTGGCGCACCGTCTCTCGACGATCCGGCATGCGGATCATATCGTCGTTCTGGACCACGGACGGATTATCGAGGAAGGGAACCATAACCAGCTTATGCAGAAGCAGGGAACCTATCATGGACTTATTGAAGCGCAATACCGCTTTTTGTAAAAACGTCTTAACAAAGGTTTAACAAAACCGACACAAATGTAAAAAAAATGTCGCCTGACACTTGCAATCTTCTTCATAAACTTACAAAATAGAAATAGAGTGATTCAAGAATTTCATAGAAGAAGGGAAGCATGAGGGTATAATGAGCATCGAAAGCGTATTGTCTGCGCCTGCACTGCTGATTCGAAACTTTGAGAAGAATGATTTGGAAGCTGTCACATCCTTGATGCGAGAACTGAATTATCCGACCACGCTGAATGTGATGCGTGAACGGATGGAGAACATGTCGTGCAATCCGCTGTACTGCAACATGGTTGCTGAATTGGACGGAACCGTCGTCGGCATGATCATGCTTCGTCAAGTCAAATCCTTCGTTATGACCGAACCGGTCACTCAAATTACTTCGGTTATTGTAACCTCAAGCTGCCGCCGCCAAGGCATTGGCAAACGATTAATTCAAGCTGCAGAAACTTGGGCAAGACAGCAGGGCAGCGACCTCTTGTTTCTCACGAGCGGCAACCGGGAAGAATTAGCCCCGGCACATGCATTTTATGAACATATCGGATTTGAAAAGGCAGGCTATCAGTTTAACAAAAAGCTGTAGCCGCATCCCTTTTGTTAACCCATCCCGGGCACGGGATGGGTTTTTTCTTGTTTGATCTGAAGGATTTCCAACAATTGTGCACTTGTCGCGGGTATCAATTATGTTACAATGTGTTCGTAGATGGTTACAAAAATGTTACCAACGCTTGATCCTCTGACACCAAGAACTCACCCTCTAGAATCTATGAGGATCAAGCGGCCCAACAACAAGACTACAGGAGATGATGAATTTCATGAATAAGCAATGGATGAAGAAAGTCGCAGGCGGCAGTATCGCCGCGGTAATGGCCGTAGGCATCATGCTTCCTACAACAGCTTCCGCTGCACCGGCTGAGAACAGCCATGTTGTAAGCTGGCAGCAAAAGATTCAGCAGTTTCTGGAGTCCCAAGGCTGGGAAGGACAGTTCAAATGGGTAACTCAAATGCCTCAGGCAGAAAAGCCTGAAACCTCGAAACCAGCGGTGCCTAAACCGGAAGCGTCCAAGCCGGAAGACGAGAAGCCGCAAACTCAGCAGCCTGCGGAGAAGCCGCAAACGAGCAAGCCGGAAACAAGCACGCCGGCGAAGCCGTCCGAACCATCCGGATCGACGGGCACGAGCGAGCAATCGAGCTTTGCTTCCCAAGTTGTCGAGCTCGTTAACCAAGAACGCGCGAAGGCAGGCTTGAAGCCACTTACCGTACATGCCAAGCTGACGACAGTTGCGCTGGATAAAGCGAAGGATATGAACAATAACAATTACTTCAGCCATACTTCCCCAACCTACGGCTCGCCGTTTGATATGATGAAAGCTTACGGAATCTCTTACGGCTATGCCGGCGAGAATATTGCTAAAGGCCAGCGTTCGCCGCAAGAAGTTATGGATGCATGGATGAACAGCCAGGGACACCGTGATAATATTTTGTCTCCGAACTTTACGATGATCGGGGTAGGATACTACAACGGTTACTGGGTGCAAGAATTTATCAGCCAATAATACGGAATAATCTACAGGGGACTGTCCTGATCGCGAGAGCCTGCTCTTGCGTTTCGGGACGGTCTTTTTTTGGCTTTATGATTTGCAAATTTTTGAAAGAAGTTTTATGGTAGAGTACATGAGGATTTTTGCAGGGGGAGAGTCATGAGAACATCGTCATGGATATGGAGGATTACCGCTTGCGCCTCGGCATTGGCAACCATTGTGCTCGTCATTGGCTTTATATATGCATGGAATGATATCAACTATCCACAAGGAGAGCCTCTTGCAGCAGGGAGCGATTCGGGATCCGAATCACCCTCAGCGCCTGGTGCCGTGCCGGGGAATGGATCCGGGGCGGATCAGGAGGAGCAGGCGGGCAAGGACGAAGACACGACGACTGCACAGCCGCTGCCGGATCACCTGAACGTCACGGCGATCGGCGATTCTCTTGCCAAGGGAACGGGGGACAATACCGGGAGCGGGTTTGTCCGGCGGAGCATCGATCAGCTGAACGGTGACGGGCGATCGGCCAAGCTGCTTGCTAACTTGGCGATCAACGGGATGACAACCGAGGCGCTTCTGCCCAAGCTCGACGACAAAGGCATCCGTTACGCCCTGCAGCGGGCAAACGTAATCATGCTGTCGATCGGCGGCAACGATTTGTTTCAGAACAGCGGCCTTTTGAGCGAAGAGACCGACCCGGATGCGCTCGAGATCGACCCAGTCAAGCTGATGGCTTTGCTGCCTGAGGCCTCCGAGCGCCTGCAGTCGATTCTGCAGAAGCTTCGGGCGATTAATCCGGATGCCCGCATCATTTATGTCGGGCTGTACCACCCGTTCGCTGATTTGAAGGAATTGCAGATCCCGGGGAATATCGTTGTGTCGACATGGAATCATAGCGTAATGGAAATCGTGAATCAGGACCCGAATATGACGCTGGTCCCCACGTTTGATCTGTTTCAGCACAAGCTGGATGCCTATTTGTCATCCGACCATTTCCATCCGAATGGTGCGGGATATCAGGCCATTGCGGACCGGATCGTACAGGGCTTGAAGTAAAACGGGGATACAGGGAACCCATCGATTCATAGAAGGAGTTGGGGTCGCTTGAATGACCATTTCTCGGAAATCGTGTTATCTGTAAAGAATGTGACGAAGAAAATCGGACGAAAATGGATTATACATGATGTGACCTTCGACGTTCGCAAAGGGGAAATTTTCGGATTTCTTGGCCCGAACGGAGCGGGGAAGACGACAACGATTCGGATGCTCGTCGATCTGATCAAGCCGACCTCAGGAACGATCAAGGTGTGCGGCTATGATGTCAACCGGCAGCAGGAGCAGGCGCTGCGTCACATCGGTTCCATCGTTGAGAATCCCGAGATGTATTCTTTTCTGACCGGCTGGGAGAATCTCGAGCATTTTGCGCGCATGCAGCCGGGAATCGACCGTCAGCGGATCGCCGAAGTGGTGGATATTGTCCGGCTGGAACGGAGAATACATGATAAGGTAAGCACGTATTCGCTCGGCATGAGGCAGCGGCTTGGAATCGCACAGGCACTGTTGGGAAGACCGAAGCTGCTTATCCTGGACGAGCCGACCAACGGGCTGGATCCGAAAGGCATTAAGGAGATGCGCCATTTCATTCAACAGCTGGCGGAGGAAGGCCTCGCGGTATTCGTTTCAAGCCACCTGCTGAGCGAGATCCAGCTGCTGTGCGACCGGGTTGCCATCATTAGCGGAGGACGAGTTCTCGCCGTCGGCGAAGTCGATGCACTGATCTCCGGGAGCAACGATTATGTCGTATGGGAGCTGAAACCGGCTGCGCAAGGGAAGCGGATACTGTCGGGGCTGGAATACTGCGACATCGTGGAAGAGCCTGAGTCGGTGCTCGATGATAACCTGCTGGCAGGCATGTCGGCTGAGGCGATCGTAACGTGCATTTCTCCCGAGCATACCTTCCGCGCGGTCGAGCGGCTGGTTGCCTCAGGGGTAGAGGTTCGGGAAGTCCACCGCATGAATCCTACACTGGAGCAGCTGTTTCTCCAAATGACGGAGGGGGAGAGCCTTGAGTAACCTTGTCCCGTTGATACAGAACGAATGTTTGAAAATTATGAAAAGGAAGCGTTTTTACGTCGTCCTGCTCGTCCTGCTCGTTCTGGTGCCGATGTTTACCTATGCGCAGATGAAGGCGGCGGAGCGGAGCCAGGAGAAGTTCAACAGTGACTGGCGCCTGGAGCTTCAGCAGCGGATCACGGACAATGAAAACTCGCTCAGCAGCGATCGGGTGCCGGATGAATGGAAGAGATACCGGCAAATTTTTATTCAGCAAATGCAGTATTATTTGGAGCATGATGTGAATCCTAATCATCCAAACGGGGTTACCTTTACCCGGGAGTTCCTGAATAATGCGATATCATTATTCATTCCGCTATTGATTATGGCGATCGCATCGGATATCGTATCCGGAGAGCGCACGTCCGGAACGATCAAAATGCTGCTTACACGGCCGGTCAAACGGTGGAAAGTGCTTCTCAGCAAGCTGGTCGCCCTGCTGATGTTCGTGTCGTTGATCGTCTTATCAACGTTTATCATCGCCTATCTCATTTCGGGACTGGCTTTCGGATATAAAGGCTTTGACATCCCTGTATTTACCGGTTTTCGGATTGTCGGCTCGGAAGTGGATATGACCGGGGTGCATGCGGTGCCGCAGTGGATGTATCTGCTGATGCAAGGCGGCTTGGTTTGGTTTGTCGGCATTTGCGTGGCCATGCTGGCGTTTATGGTTTCGGTCCTTGTCCGGAGCACGGCGGCGAGCATCGTCATCATGATGGCGGCCCTGATCGCCGGCAATATCCTGACCAATATGGCCTCTGCATGGAGCAGCGCAAAATATTTGTTTATGGTAAACCTGAATTTAACGGATTATTTGGCCGGCAATTTGCCCCCGATCGAAGGGATGTCGCTGAATTTCTCCCTTGCCGTACTGGCGGTCTGGGCAGTCTGTGCGGTGATCGTTTCATTCAGCGTCTTTACGAGAAGGGATATCTTGAATTAAAATGGACAAAGCACGAAACATTTGTTTGCATTTTTACGGGAGGATATTGCAAATACCCAAAGCACGGCTTTCAATCCGCAATATATACACGAATTGGTTTGGTTCGTCTGTATATTGTACACTGGAGCGGCTGGATTCGAATTTTGCATGATCCTTGACCGAAGCATTTAAAGCTTGGTGTAAACGGATGGCACAATGAATAGAACTGAACATGATACGCGAAAATTTGAAGGAGGAGCATGAATGGTCGAACAGATCGATTTGTTTGCAGAGTCATCACCGAATGGCGGTGAAAGCCGTTCAGGATACGATGCTGACGACATTCAAGTGCTCGAAGGCCTTGTTGCGGTACGCAAACGGCCAGGCATGTACATAGGGAGCACAAGCTCGTCGGGCTTGCATCATCTAGTGTGGGAAATTGTAGATAACGCTGTCGACGAGCATTTGGCCAAGTACTGCTCGAGAATTGAACTTACATTGCATAAAGACGGGTCCGTTACCGTGTATGATAACGGACGGGGCATTCCGACCGGCATGCATAAGACCGGCATTCCAACGCCGCAGGTCGTATTTACGATCCTGCATGCGGGCGGCAAGTTCGGCGGCTCCGGATACAAGAAGTCCGGCGGCTTGCACGGTGTCGGCGCTTCGGTAACGAACGCATTATCCGAGTGGCTGGAAGTGGAGATTTACCGCGAGGGCAAGATCCACCGCCAGCGTTTCGAATATTGGCAGGACAAGAAAGGGAAAGAGCATGTCGGGGAGCCGGTTACCGGACTTGAGGTGCTTGGCAATACGTCGAAGACCGGAACGAAAGTTACGTTCAAGCCGGATGCGCGCGTTTTCTCGTCCGGCATTCAATTGAATTACGACACGCTTGCGGAGCGGCTGCAGGAGATTGCGTTCCTGAACTCGGGGCTTCGCATCGTCTTGAAGGATGAGCGCAGCGGAAACAGCGACGAGTTTTTCTACGAAGGCGGGGCCAGCCAATTCGTTCAGTTCCTGAACGAGGGCAAGGATGTGCTGCATGACGTCATCCATTTCTTTGCCGAGAAGGACGATATTGAGGTGGAAATTGCCCTTCAATATAACGCAGGTTATACGGAGACGCTGGCATCGTTCGTCAACTCGATTCCAACGCGCGGCGGCGGCACGCATGAGACCGGCTTCAAGACCGCATATACCCGCGTAATGAACGATTATGCCCGCAAGAATAATCTGTTGAAGGAAAAGGACAAGAATCTTGAAGGCAACGATCTGCGGGAAGGCATGATGGCCGTCATCAGCGTGAAGATGGCCGAGGTGGAATTCGTCGGGCAGACGAAGGACCAGCTCGGGAGCGCTTCGGCGCGCAGTGCGGTTGACAGCATCGTCACCGAGAAAATGCAAATTTTCCTCGAGGAAAATCCCCAGGTTGCCCAGACGCTGCTCAGGAAGGCCATCCAGGCTTCGAAGGCGCGCGAAGCGGCGCGGAAAGCCCGGGATGAAATGCGAAGCGGCAAGAAGCGGAGCGAAAGCTCGAATCTTGGCGGCAAGCTGACGCCGGCGCAGTCGAAGGATTTTTCAAGAACCGAGCTGTTCATCGTCGAAGGCGATTCGGCGGGCGGTTCGGCGAAGCAGGGGCGCGATTCGAAGATCCAGGCCATCCTGCCGCTTAAAGGAAAGCCGATGAATCCGGAAAAATCAAAGCTGGCCGACATTTTGAAGAATGAAGAGTACCGGGCCATCGTTTCGGCGATCGGCTCAGGAATCGGCAATGAATTTTCCTCGGCGGACAGCAATTATTCCAAGATCATTATCATGACGGACGCGGATACGGACGGCGCCCATATTCAAGTGCTGCTGCTGACGTTCTTCTACCGGTACATGAAGCCGCTGATCGACGAAGGCCGTGTCTACATCGCACAGCCTCCGCTGTATAAAATCGCCAGCAAATCCGGCAAACTGGAAACGGTCCGTTATGCGTGGACCGAAGAGCAGCTTGCGAACTACTTGAAGGAATTCAAAAATTACGAGCTGCAGCGTTATAAGGGACTTGGCGAGATGAATCCGGAGCAGCTGTGGGAAACGACGATGAATCCCGAGACGCGGACGCTGCTTCAGGTGCAGATCGAGGATGCGGCCAAGGCGGAAAGACGCGTATCAACCCTGATGGGAGATAAGGTCGATCCCCGCAAACGTTGGATCGTAGAGAACGTTAATTTTGCGGAGTTTGAGGAATAGAAGGTGGAAGCATGAGTTTATCTGAACAATTTTTGCCGGCTTACCTGGAAGAGGTTGTAGGGGACCGCTTCGGCCGGTATTCGAAATATATTATTCAGGACCGGGCGATCCCCGATGTTCGCGACGGGCTGAAGCCGGTTCAGCGCCGCATTTTGTATGCGATGTACGACTCCGGCAACACGCCGGACAAGCCCTACCGCAAATCCGCCAAGACCGTCGGTGACGTCATGGGTAATTATCACCCGCACGGTGATTCGTCCATTTACGAGGGGATGGTCCGGATGGCCCAGCCTTGGAAGATGGGGCATGTGCTGGTCGACGGACATGGCAACTGGGGCTCCCAGGACGATGACCCGGCTGCAGCGATGCGTTATACCGAGGCCCGGCTCTCGCCGATCGCGATGGAGCTTCTGCGCGATATCGAGAAGCGGACCGTGCTGTTCAAGGACAATTTCGACAATACGGCGAAGGAACCGGTCGTTCTGCCGTCCCGGTATCCGAATCTGCTTGTCAACGGGGCAAGCGGAATCTCGGCGGGCTTTGCGACGGAGATTCCGCCTCACAACTTGCGGGAAGTAATTGATGCCTGCATTGCGGTCATGCAAAAGCCCGAGATCGAGCTGTCGGAAATTATGACCTTTATCAAGGGACCGGACTTTCCGACAAGCGGCATCATCATGGGCGGCGAAGGCATCCTGGATGCCTACCGCACCGGCAAAGGCCGCGTTTACCTTCGCTCCAAGACGGAGATTGAATCGCTTCGCGGCGGCAAGCAGCAGATCGTCATTACGGAGATTCCGTATCAGGTCGTCAAGTCGAGACTGGTAACCGCGATGGAAAACATCCGGCTGGAGAAGAAGGTCGAGGGCATTGCCGAAGTGAGAGACGAGAGCGGACGCGAAGGGCTCCGCATCGTGGTTGAGCTGAAGAAGGACGCCGATGCGAACGGCATTCTTGCTTATTTGTTCAAGAAAACCGATCTGCAGATTACGTACAATTTCAATATGGTGGCGATCGTAAACAAAACCCCTCAACAGCTGGGCCTTAAAGCGATGCTGGAGGCATACATTGAGCACCAGCGCGAGGTCGTCACGCACCGAACGCAGTATGAGCTGGAGAAGGCGGAGGACCGGGCGCACGTATTGGAGGGCCTGGTCAAGGCGCTGAACATTTTGGATGAGGTCATCGCGGCGATCAAAGCATCCAAGAACCGCCAGGATGCACAGAATAACCTGCAGTGGATGTTCGGCTTTACGGAGCGCCAGGCGGATTCTATTCTAACTTTGCAATTATATCGCCTAACGAATCTTGAGATCCATTCGCTGCAAAAAGAGCTGGACGAGCTCATGAAGAAAATCGACAACCTGCGCGGCATTCTCGCCAGCGACAAAAAGCTGATCGGGGTAATCCGCAAGGAGCTGCTCGAAATTCGCGAGAAATACGGTGTGGACCGCCGCTCCCTCATCCAGGAAGAAGTGGAAGAGATCAAGGTGAATCTTGAGGTGCTCGTCAATGCGGAGGACGTGCTTGTTACGATGTCCCATGACGGGTACATTAAGCGGACCAGCATGCTCTCCTTTACGCGAAGCGGTGGCGAGCTGGATAGCTCAGGTATCAAGGAAGGGGACCACATCACCCGTTTATTCGAAGTGAACACGCTGGACAACCTGCTGCTGTTCACAAGCCGCGGGCAATATTTCCTGCTGCCGGTTCACCAGATACCGGAATATAAGTGGAAGGATGCCGGAACGGCGATCGTCAATGTCATCCAGCTTCCGAAAGAGGATTCGATCGTATCCGCCATTCCGGTAACGAATTTCGAAGAGCCTGGAAAATCGCTCGTCTTCGTTACCCGTAAAGGGCAGTTGAAGCGAACCGAGCTGAAGGATTATGTCACCAAACGATCAGGAGCCGTCGCCGCAGCGAAAGTCGCAGCGGATGACAGCGTCATCCAGGTCGTGATGAGCGACGGAACGAAGGATATTGTGCTCATCTCCAAAGACGGCATGAGCATTCGCTTCAAGGAGCAAGAGGTGAACCCGATGGGACGCGTGTCCGGGGGCGTCCGGGGGATCCAGCTCCGTGAAGGGGACGAGGTGGTGTCCGCCCTGTGGGTGGAAGAGGATGAAGGCGAAATCTTGACGATTACCGATCTCGGTTACGGCAAACGCAGCCTGCTGATTGATTATCCGGTCCAAAGCCGAGGCGGCAAAGGAATCGCCACATTCGAGTTCAAGGAAGGCAAGCGGGTGAAGCCGAACGGCAGCACCATCGCCGGAGCATTCTATTGCAGAGAACCGATCGACATTACGGCCTACGCTGATGACGGGCAAGCCTATCCGATTCATTCCGAGAAGGTTCCGATCGCTGAACGGAAATCGACAGGCAAGCTTCTGGCCGATGTCGGCAAAAAAGGACAGATTGTGAGTCTGGTCCATTTGCCTAACAACGGACAGGACAAAGAAGTTTAGTTTCGCTAAGCTTTTGATGTAGACAAAGCATCCCTTGCGGGTCACATGTGCGTCTCTATGCGCAAGTGCGATTCGTGAAGGGATGTTTTTAATATTTTGATTTGAAGCACCGAGCGCTCCTAGGAAGTATAGACAGGGGATAACTAGATAGCGGAAAAGTTACTCGCTGTGGCTTTTTAATTTATACTTTTTGACATATGTCTTGCCATGTCGAAGGAATGTGATTATTGAAAAATGCCGTCATATCAAGGCTGGTGGGTTTTGTCGCATCGTTGGAAATTATATTTTTTAACGAAAAAAGAAGGATATTGGTAGGCGATCCGCGAACAATTAATCCAATAAACGACTTAGGAGAGTTGGCAGCCCGCACCTAACAACCGGCGGTCCATGGAGATGAGATGCAGATATCGAATGATTTCGAATCAGGTTCGATCAGACATAGCAGAAGGGATGGATGAACATGCATACTGCTGAATTCGCGAAGGTATGGTCCAAGCTGGCCAAGGATTATAAGCTTCATATGGAGGCCGGACTGGCGCCTACGTTGACCGAAGCGCAATTGACCGTGCTGGAGGTGCTTCAGGAACAGGAGCGGATGAAGCCCTCGGATTTTATCCCGTATATGGCCACCAGTCCGGCTGCGGTCACGATGCTTCTTGATCGCATGGAGAAGAATGGCTTGATCAAGCGGGAGCGTGATGAGCATGATCGGCGCATTGTGTGGGTTACGATTTCCTATAAAGGAAGCGAGGAATACAGCCGGGGCATGCGGGTGCGGGATGAGTATCTGTCACAGGTGTTGAATCGCATTTCATCGCATAATCAGCAGCTGCTGGTATATTTGCTCGGTAAGATCAGCACGTCTCCGCAGGAAGCTTTAGTGGAGGTATAGCGGCTAGCCTATCATTCGGATGACGCTATCATCCGGATGATCCTCACGCCGGCTGAAATGAAAGCAGCCCCACCCGTGTCGAGCCGAAAACGGTTCGCGAATGGGGGGCTGCTTCTTTTTTTGCTCTATGCGCTGCCAGATTTTACTCTAGCGGCCATTTAGCATCCATTATTTCAGGAGCCATAAAGCAGGGACATTGGCTGGCTCCCAGCCCGGAAGAGACGTATGGGCTTGGCGGCATTCATACGTTTTCCCGTCATAGGTTACAAGCGCCCCCTGCTGATAGGAGGTATTTGGAGCCCATGCAGGGATTTCCGGTGCCGACCCGTCCAGCGTCGTTACCTCCAGCGAATTGCTGGCGGCCGATACATTGCCGGCAGCATCGCGTGCTTTCACGGTAAACGTATAGGCTGTACTCGGCGTCAGGCCGGTGACCGTGTAGCTGAGGGCGGTGCCGGAAACGGTCGTAACCAAAGCGTCTCCGCGGTATACTTCGTACCCGGTTACGCCGACATTATCGGTTGCCGCATTCCATGCCAGCGATACGCTGGTCGATGTAAAGCCGGCGGCTCTCAGATTGGCTGGTGCGGAAGGAGCCTGCGTGTCGGGGAGCGGATCGCTTGTCGAGGCGGTCAGCGGAGCGCTTGCGGCCGAGACGTTGCCTGCCCCGTCGTGCGCCTTCACGGTAAACGTATAGGAGGTTCCTGCTTGTAACCCCGTAACCGTATGGCTCAGGGTAGTCCCGGATACCGTGGCGACCCGGGAGGAGCCTTGGTAGACTTCATAGCCGGTTACACCGACATTGTCCGTTGAGGCGTTCCAAGCGAGCGAGATAGAGCTGCTGGTCGCTCCGGTCGACCGAAGGCCGGCGGGACGCTCGGAGGCTGTGTATCCTGATTGCCACCGCCATTGTTCAAATTCACGTCGATGACGTTATAGAAGGCGTGCCCGTATCGGCGATTTCCCATACGGCGAGAATCAGATAGTAGCCGCTGCGGTCGTTCGGAACGTTGCATGTATGCGTTACCGTGTTCGGCGGTCTTTTGCCTCCGTCATTGAAGGAGCAGAACAGCTCGAGATCGGCTCTTGCCAGCGGCTTGTTGGAATCCCAGCCCTTCTTCGTAATATAATACTTCCAATCGGATGTCGCATGCGGGGCAGTCAGCACCCATTTAAAAGTGTTCGGACCGCCGTTCATGTTCACTTTGCTCCAGCGGGTCGGGGTTTGCTCATAGAGCTCGGTAAATATGCCTGCGCCCGTGATTTGCCCGTCAGCCGGTCCGCCCGTCGGGAAATTTCCTTTCCCTTCCAGGGACTGCGGTTCATAAATAATCCGGCCGCAATTTTTATTCTCGCCGAGCTTGCATTTGTAGGCACGACTGGCAGGCGATTCGATATAGCCATGTGCGGATGCAGTATTCGCCGTGATGACCATCACGAGGAAGAACAGCAGCAAACTTCCGAGAAAAATCCACAGCGGTTTCAACGACAGGCGGCGTGGAGCTTGAACGTGAACGTTTTGAATCATGAAAATCCCTCCTTCAACATGTGTACTTCTTTATGAATAGTCTGGTTGCAAGCTTCAGCCATTCTTAGGTCAAGTGCAGCGCTTTGATAACGACCAACGATGCAAATGACAGGCTGACTTCGGATCTCTCACCTCCTTAAAAATTGAATTCTATATAAACTCAAAGGGAATGAGTTTATACCATGATTGTACAAATTAACTAAATAATGTTAAACTATTCTGATAACTATTCTTCAGTATTCCTCGGGTCGTGTAAAGGATAATATTGTATTTTTGAGGGATAAAATATTTGAGTCTGATCGGGTGGCCATATAAAAAGACGAGATCCGCTTCGAAGTGAGCAGCGGATCTCGTCTTTTATGTCCAGCATGGAAAGCCGTTGGTCATGCTGTTGGTTATCATCAAATATTTCTTGTCCAACGATTCAAACGAAAGGAAATGAGCTTGATAGAGTTCCTTCTTACGATCATTGGCTTTGGAGCGTTCGCATCAACGCATCCATGGAGAACTGGGACCATGGATGAACGGCAGGGGGCGTCGATAAAATGTTAACTTCGTCTTTGGTGGTAGGGTGGGGGAATCCGACCCGTACAGACCAGAGCGCAATTTGCTGCCCGGCTTGATTCACCTTGCTGCCGTATTTTTGATCCCCATAGAGGGGGTTTTCCGCATGGCTGAATTGCACGCGGATTTGATGCGGCCGGCCCGTGTGCAGCTCGATCAGCACAAGACTTAGGCCATTCTTGGATTCAAGGACGGTGTAATCCAATAGCGCTTCCTTTGCTCCATCCGTGCCTTTGGGAACGACCCGGACCGTGTTTGTCTTCGTATCCTTCAACAGGAAATCGTGAAGCCTTCCGGAAGGCTTTGACGGAATACCGTGAACGATGGCCGCATACTGCTTATGAAAGTTCCTTGAGCGGACGGCTTCCGATAAACGGGAGGCTGCCTTGGAGGTTTTGGCAAACACCATGGCTCCTCCGACCGGACGGTCCAAGCGGTGCACCAATCCCAGATACACATTGCCCGGTTTGTTGTACCGTTCTTTGATGTCCTGCTTCAGGATGGTCAGCATATCGGGATCGCCCGTAGCATCCTCTTGGGACGGCACATTGACCGGCTTGGCTACACCGAGCACATGATTATCCTCGAAGAGAATCGGTACGCTCGGGTGCACGCGGTTAGAATCCCGGTTACTCATCGCATCAGGACTCCCATCTGCCGAGAATGCCGCATGGGAGGTTCAGTCCGGAGCGTGTGATCGGAAGACCGATTTCACCGGCGCTGATCGTACCGCCATACTTGGGCTTCATCGTCATGGAGAGCATATTGTGCAGAACGGTCGGTGAAATGCCGGTCGTATAGGAATTGATCAGCATAAACAGCGGCTGATCGGAGACGATGCTCATGCAGCTTTCGAGGAACGGGTACAGGCTCTGCTCAAGCTTCCATGTTTCGCCTCCCGGTCCGCGGCCGTAGGACGGCGGGTCCATAATGATCGCATCATATTTGTTGCCGCGGCGCTGTTCCCGCTGCACGAATTTAAATACATCATCGGTGATGTACCGAATCGGCTTATCGGCAAGGCCGGATAGAGCGGCATTTTCTTTTGCCCACTGGACCATGCCCTTCGCCGCATCGACATGCACGACCTGGGCGCCGGCATAGGCTGCCGCTACGGTTGCACCGCCGGTGTATGCGAATAGATTAAGCACCCGAATCGGCCGCTTGGCCGCTTGGATTTTGTCCATCATCCAGCGCCAGTTCGCCGCTTGCTCCGGGAACAGGCCCGTATGCTTGAAGTTCGTCGGCCGGATGTGAAATTTTAATTGATCATAGGAGATCGTCCAGCGTTCCGGCAGCTGCTTCTTCATCTCCCACTGGCCGCCTCCGGACGAGCTGCGGTGGTAGTGGCCGTGCACGTTCCGCCATAATCCGTCCTCCCGTTCGATAGGCCAGATGATCTGCGGATCCGGGCGCCGAAGAATAACATCGCCCCAACGCTCCAGCTTCTCGCCGCCGCCGGTATCAAGAACCTCGTAGTCTTGCCAATCCTGAGCTACATACATGTTGAAATCCATCCTTCAAATAGTCATTTAGATTTTATTGTACAACAAACCGGAAGCCGAATGCCACCTAGTACAGCCGGTGAGCGTGAAGGGATAGTGCTTGCTTTTACGGCCTGCTGGAATAGACGGCGCGATCCTGTCCGGTGCGCGGCTTCCGTGCTTTTTTTAGCCGAGTCCTTCGAATGAAGAGTGGAAACGAAATTCCCCCTGCATCGATTCAAGAGCGCCTCGTTGAAGCTCTGCTACCATAAAGACCTCGTCGGGCACCGTAAATTGGCGGATCTCGAAGCCGTGGGCTCTGGCCTGAACAAAGCCAAACCGCGGGTAATAGTCCTTGTGGCCGAACAAGAAGACGAGCGGATAACCGTGTGCGCCGCATCGTTTCTTGCCTTCTGCGATAAGCTGTCGGCCGACGCCCCGCTTCTGGTATTCGGGAAGAACCGCAAGCGGTCCGAGGGCGGCCACCTTATGCATCGTCCCCCCGTCATCCAAGGTGGCAGGACTGAACATAATATGGCCGACCACGATGCCGTCATCTTCAGCAACGATGGATAGCTCGGGGTCTATTTCGGGATCCTTGCGCAGCCGTTCCATTAATATTATCTCCTGCTGGCCGCCAAAGGCGCGCAGCAGAAGCTGGTGGACGCTTTCGATATCGCCTTTGTTCTCCGTTCGAATCATCATATCAAAATCTCTCCCTATCAGCGTTGGAATCGGTTCAATGTTCTATACTTGGTTGACGGTAACTCCGCCGGCATATTTATATCTCATCCGGCTTTGTCTCGATTGTAAGTCCATCAATATGTTTCCGTTTCATTAAATGTCGTTTCTTGCGGTTCTCTTTGCTCTCAAATACGATGTCGAGATCATAATCATCCGGATACAATTCTTCAGCGGCGATGAACGGCTTCAGCCGCTTGTGGTTGATCCGATGCTTAGCCTGCTGGATCATTACGCCGACATTCCCCTTGGCATCCATCGTCTCATACACGGTGCCGCTTCGCTTCAAATAAGGCACATAGACCCGGTCGCCGAGGCGGAAAAGGGGAGGAGAGGCGGCCTCTACGTTCTCCGTTGCTGTCGCTCTAGTGCCTGAACCCGAGGACGCTGGGGCCGTAGTCGAAGCTTCATCTGCCTCTGCAATCTCCGGAGCCTCTGTGGATGCCGAGCCTGCTTGTGGCAAGGCAGCTGCAGAGTCGATCTCAGCGGCTTTAGCGCTCGTCTCCCCGGCTTCCGCGATGCGGGCCGTTACCGCTTTGGCCTCCGTAATTTCACGGGATCTCGCGATAATCGATTCCGGAATCCCGAGTTTTGCCGCGATAACAAAGGCATAGCTGTGACCTGCCTCGCCAATGCGCAGCCGGTACAGCGGCTCCAGCGTCTCGGTATCGAATTCCATGCGCGCATTTTCAAATCCCGGGGTGCGTGCGGCAAAGTTTTTAATCTCGGTAAAATGGGTGGTTACGACTACAGTTGATTGACGCTTATGAAGTTCCTCCAATATGGCGATCGACAAGCCGACTCCTTCTCCGGGATCGGTCCCTGAGGCCATTTCATCCAGTAAGATCAACGTGGAGCGGCCGGCGGTTTGGAGGATCTCCCGGATGTTGCGAATATGCGCAGAGAAGGTGCTGAGCGCATGCTCGAGGCTTTGCCCGTCTCCGATATCGACCGCAACCTCGTCGAAGACGGCGCACTGGCTGCCTTCTCCAACGGGAACGAGCAGCCCTGATTGCACCATCAGCGTAATGAGTCCGACGGTTTTAAGCGCCGATGTTTTTCCGCCGGTATTGGGGCCTGTAATGATTAACGTCTTATACCGATCGCCGATCGCAAAATCCAGCGGCACCATGGAAGCGCCGATCAGCGGATGCGTAGCGCTCCGGAGCCGGATCAAGCCTTCCTGATTGATGCCGACGTTCCTGCCACCGATGGACAATGCATATTTGCCTCTGGCGATAATGAAATCATATATGCCGACGGTATCCGCATTCATTCTCAGCTCGTGCTCATACTGCTCGGTCATCGAGGTCAGCTCGCTCAGCACTTTGGTCTCCTCACGGGCTTCATCGGCATGCAGCAGATTCAGCTCCATCTGCAGCGTTTGGAGCTCGGAGGGCTCGATAAACACCGTTTGGCCGCTCGCGGATTCATCCAGCACGCTGCCATTCAACATTTTCCGGAACTCCTTCTTGATCGGCAGGACATACCGGTCGCCGCGCTTACTGATGACATGCTCCTGCATGATCCCTTTATAACGGCTGACAAGACTGTCGAGCTTGCGCTTGATCCGTTCTTCGGCAACAAGGATTTTCTTGCGGATTTTGGCCAAATCTTTGCTGGCGCCGTCAACTACCCGGCCGGCATGGATGCTGCGCTCAAGCTCGGACAGCAGCGGCTTCAGCTCATGCATGGAGGAGGCGTAAGAGCTGACGGTCGGTGCGATGGCGCTCTTGTTCTCCATATATTTGATCAGTTGACGGCAGCTGCGAAGGAACTGGATCAGATGCCCGAAATCCCGTTCGGTTAGCACATACCCGGTACCGATCAGGTCGAGAATCAGCTCGATCCCTTCAAGCGACGGTATGGGTACGCTGGCACCCGCATTCAGCAGCGCACGGGCTTCCTCGGTTTCATCCAGCCTGTGGCGAATGGCTTTCAATTGCGTGAGCGGAGTCATGTTCCGGATATGCTGGATACCCAGATACGACATGGCGAAGCGTTCAAGCTCGCCCAGGATCCGGTAATACTCTAATTTGTTTAATGCGGCAGGATTCATGTTCTTCGATTCTCCTTTTTTGTTCATAATGGCTAGGCAATAGGCTTGGTGATCGTCTCATGGGAAACGCAAATAGGGCGGAAAGTGAACATGGGGTTCACTCTCCGCCCGGGCGTGAGGCTATTCCGATTCGGTATGCTCTTAAGCTGCGCCTAAATAACCCTTGGCCTAGGCAAGGGATGACGAACCTAAAAAATCCGCGCCAAAACTGCAGCGCGGATGAGCATAGCATATCTGAATAAAGCCTAAAGGGGCTTCAATTGATATCCGCAGTTCTTAACTAATTCACCGGAGGAAATGTAGATACGCATCAAGAAATAAACATTAACCTCTACAGGTTATGTCCATTATTTACCAACCTTGACGATCATGCATTCCATCCATATGAAATTGGCTTAGTTAAGAACAACCACCGACATCAAAATCTCTCCTTTAGATAAGGTATGGTCCTACTATAAACATATTCCAGATTAATTGTCAAGGGGCAGGAGGGAAATGGCTGTGTTGGTCGAAACTGTGATATGATGAAAATGGTTTCTTAAACGAAAGATGAACAGACGGGATCCATTCGATCGCACAACATGTGAGAGGAGCTGTAGCCATGGGGAAAATGCTGGCTAGAAATGAGGTTAAAGTCGAAGCAACCTGGAATCTGGACGATTTATTCGCGTCGGAGGAGGAATTCGAATCAGGCTTGCAGGACGTGGAAGCGCAGGCAGCCCGATTGACGCGGTTTAAAGGGAGACTGGGCGAGGGGGCGCATGTGCTTCTTGAATGCTTGAACGAGCATGAAGCGCTTATGGAGCGAATCGGGAAGATATCGGCCTATGCCCATCTCCGGCAATCGGAGGATGGGACCAATCCGGCGAATCTTGCGAGAGCTGCCAAGACGGGCGATTTGGTATCGCGGATCAAATCCTCGCTGACATTCCTTGAATCGGAGCTGCTGGAGCTAGAGGAAGGCGTCATCGATACATATATCCATCAGGAGGAAGGGCTTAAGTCGTATGCTCGCAGCCTGGGGCTGCTCCTGGAAACGAAGCCGCACCGGCTCAGTCCCGAATCGGAGCGCGTTCTTGCATCGCTTAGCGAAGTGCTTGGAGCCCCGTACCGTATTTATTTGCGGGGCAAGCTGTCGGATATGACGTTCGACGATATTTCGGTACGGGAAGAAACGATGCCGGTTTCGTTCCGTTTATACGAGAACGCGTATGAGATGTCGGAGGATACCGAGCTCCGCCGTGAAGCGTATGCTTCGTTCACCAAGTCGCTCCTAGGCTCCCGGCACACATTTGCCGAAGCTTACGCGACCGAGGTGAAGAAACAGGTCGTGCTGTCCCGCTTGCGCGGCTACGAGTCCGTGACGGACATGCTCCTGCAGCCGCAGCAGGTGACCAAGGAGATGTACAATCATATCCACGATACGATTCTTTCCGAGCTTGCTCCCCATATGCGCAGGCTCATGGCCCTGAAGAAGCGGGTGCTCGGTCTGGACCGCATGCTGTTCTGCGACTTGAAGGCGCCGATGGATCCGGACTTCAATCCAAGCATAACCTATGAGGAAGCATGTGCTGCAATTACCGATTCCCTGGCGATTCTGGGTTCTGAATATACGGATATCGTCGAGACCGCATTTGCGAACCGCTGGGTGGATTATGCCGACAACATCGGTAAGTCGACGGGGGCCTTCTGTTCCTCGGTTTACGGCGTGCATTCCTATATTCTGGTGACGTGGGCGGACAACATGCGAGGCGCCTTTACGCTGGCGCATGAGATCGGCCATGCCGGCCATCTGATGCTGGCGGCCCGCAACCAGCGCATGACCAATGCTCGGCCTTCCATGTATTTTATCGAAGCCCCGTCAACGATGAACGAGCTTCTGTTGGCAGACCATCTGATGAGCAAATCCCAGGATAAGCGGATGCGCCGCTGGATCATTCTTCAGCTGCTCAGCACCTACTATCACAATTATGTTACGCATCTGCTGGAAGCTGAATTGCAGAGAAGAGTATATGCGCATGCGACGGCGGATCAGCCGATCACAGCAGATACGCTCTCGTCTTTGAAAGGCGCCGTGCTGTCCGACTTCTGGGGAGATGCACTGGAGCTGGACGAAGGCGCTAAGCTGACCTGGATGAGGCAGCCGCATTACTATATGGGCTTGTACCCGTATACCTATGCGGCAGGTCTGACGGCTTCGACGGCCGCGGCACAGCTCATTCGCGAGGAAGGGCAGCCTGCGGTCGATCGCTGGCTGCAAGTGCTTAAGGCTGGCGGCAGCATGACGCCGCTGGAGCTGATGTCACTCGCCGGAGTCGACATGACGACATCCGAGCCGATCTCTAGAGCCGTAGCCTATGTCGGATCGCTGGTGGATGAGCTGGAGTCCTTATACGCTTAAGCTATCACAAAAAAAAAGGGAGAACCGAAGGCGCGTCTCATGCCAATCGGTTCTCCTTTTTATTCATATGCTTCCTCAACGGGAGTGAGGGACGTGTCCTTTGGCTCTACGGCCCGTGTCGGTATGGAGAAATAGAACGTGGAGCCGCCGAATTCCCGGCTGTCTACCCCGATGATACCGCCCATGAGCTCGACAAGCTTCTTGCTGATCGCGAGTCCCAGCCCGGTGCCGCCGTACTTGCGGTTTAACGATGGATGGAGCTGTGAGAAGGAGAGGAACAGCTGATGCTGACGGTCGGCCGGAATGCCGATCCCGGTATCCGTAACTCGAATCGTCAGCGTAAGCTCACGGGTGCCGATGCGCCGGACGGCGTCGGCAGTCAGCGTCACGCTGCCTTGCTCCGTAAATTTGATGGCATTGCTGATCAAATTGACGAGCACCTGTCGCAGCCGCAAAGCATCCGCAACAATGACATCAGGGACGCTGTCTTCGTTCACGCTCCATGAAAGGGTTAGTCCTTTCTCGCTGGCTTTGGCATTGAACAAGTCTACGACGCTTCCCAGCAGGCTGCGGACATCGATCGGTTCCTCGCCAATCGACATTTTACCGGTCTCGATCCGGCTAAAATCGAGGATATCGTTCAAAATATGCAGGAGCGATTCACCGCTCTCCTTAAGAATGTCCGTATAATTTGCCTGTTCTTCATCGAGGTCGGTCGTCTTTAGGAGATCGATCATCCCCATTATGCCGTTCATCGGCGTACGAAGCTCATGGCTCATCATCGTCAAAAATTCCGTCTTGGCCTGATCTGCCCGCTCAGCCGATTCTTTGGCGCGTATGATCTCTTTCTCATCGGTAATATCGCGGAATACCATCACGGCACCTTTGCGCTCGCCCCGATCCCAGATCGGATTGACTTGGTAATTGGCCAGGAAGCTGGTTCCATCGCGCCGCCACAGCACGATTTCGGTTCGAAGGAGAGGCTTTCCTTGCAAGAGAGCCATCTCAAGGGGGGAGTTCCTCCCGCGGTAAAAGCTGCCGTCATGCCGAATCTCCCTGATGATTTGATCGCAGGATCTGCCGATGACATCACCCGCATCTTCCCCCAGCATGGACGCACCGGCCGGATTGATGAAGGCGACTTTGCCGTTAATGTCCAGCCCGATAAAGCCTTCGGACACCGTGTTCAGCAGCAGCGTGAGCTCGCGGCTCAGCTTCTTGATCTCCTCCATCGAACGGTTGCGCTCCGTAATGTCCCGGGTAATTCCATAAACGCCGACAACCTCTTCATCCACGATGATCGGAATGTTAACGGTATTGATTTCGATCGGATGACCATCCTTGTGAATGATCGACAGGTCATAGCTCTGCGGGTTTCCTTCCTTCGCTTGGTTAAAATGGTACTGCGTCCGCGGCAGATCCTTATCCGCCACGATGGGACCGTAATACATGCCGACAAGCTCGTCCAGCGAATAACCGGTTAATTTCTGCAAATTCGGATTGGCCGTCAAATACTCGCCTTCCAGATTCATGGAGTAGACGGCAAGCGGATTGTACTCGAACAGCGATCGGTACCGCTGCTCGCTTTCCTTCAGCTTGAATTCGATACGCTTCCGTTCGGATATATCGCGGGCGATGGAGATGATTTCACGATGCCCGTCCTGTCCCGTAATGAACTTGCAGTTCACTTCGAACCAAATGTGCCTGCCGCCTTTATGTAAGTAACGGAAGGTGATCGGGGTAAGGGAGGTCTCGTCTAAGGTTCGCTGCAAATACGCTTTGAGCGGCCCGATGTCCTCCGGATATACGTAATCGAATGCACTGGTCCCCACAAGCTCTTCAGGATTATAACCGAGGAGCGAATAACAGGAAGGCGAGCAATATAGAAAGGTACAGTCGTCAATCGTATTCCGCGATATGAAATCCAGCGAATTTTCCGTGATCAGCCTGTATTTCTTCTCGTTCTCAACCAATTGCTGCGCGATCAGTGATTCTTCGGTAATATCCTGGGCCATTCCGACCAGTTCGATCGGTTTGCCTTCGCTTCGGGCCGATACTTCCCACTGTGCCCGGAGCGTACGAATGGTGCCGCCTTCAACCTGAATCCTGTAAATAATCTCGTCGGGCTGTCCCTTGATTGCCGACAGGATCGCACGCCGGAGACGTTTGCGGTCTTCGGTGACAACCGCGGAAAGAAGGGATTTATGATCACGCTCAATCGGCTCCAGTTGGTAGCCGTAAATTCGGCGTATTTCTTCACTGAAGGATAATGTCCGGGTCACAAGATCCCATCTCCAGGAACCGATTTTGGCGATCCGCTGGGCACGGGCGAGCGTGTCTTCATCGATTTTGCGCTTGGTAATATTGCGTGCGATCGCCAGCACCTTTGTTATTTGACCTTCGGCCCCCCGGATGACGTGGAAGGAGGTTTCAAACCATAGATAGTGTCCGTCTTTATGGCGGATACTCCTGTTGAATATTTCGCTATCCGAGAACAGCTTTCCGGGCTGTTTCATTTCTTCGGAGTCGGCCGAATGGTAAAACTCGGCGCGATGCCTGCCAACCATCTCTTCCTGACGATATCCTAACAAGTGGGTTGCGGAAGGGGAGATGTATTCAATGATTCCATCGGCATTGCTGATCGAGATGAGATCTTGTCCGCTCTTCAGGATGAGCGCAAGCAGCTCCTCCTGACCGATCATCGGCAAGGGGGCTTCCTTGATCTCCGCTCGGTCAATGCAGCACAGGATGAGCGGTTCTTTCCCGTTTGCCGGTGACGCCAAGAGAGAGAACTCCGCGGTTATGGACATTGCCCGTCCATCCGCGGACTGAAATGAAATCGTCTCCTGAAGTCCATTGGCGACATCATAGCTTTCAATTCGCTGCAAAGCTTTTTGGGAGAGGCCCTTCAGAACCAGGAGCTCGCGAGGCTTTCGCGTCAGCAGCTCGGAACGCGTGGATCCAAGGATTTCGCAGAAGCGTTCGTTCATCATCACAATCTGCTCTGTCTTTAAGGATATCAAAACCGCCCCGACAGGCAGTTTGTTAAACATGGGTTCCCAGAACCAATCTTCCGTAAAATTCCTCATATCATAGGCTGCCTCCCTGAGAAATGCTCTACCATTTGATCATAGTGGATCGTTCATTGTTCTAGCAATAGATAAAAGGATACAAATCAACATGACAAAACTTATGCGAAAGAGCTTACCGGTAAGCCCTGCGCGTACGAGGTTTGGTGCAAATATGTAGGATGGTACCGAACATGCTCGCCTTTAGCGGGTATTGACCATTTTTATGGGAACCTCCGGTTTCCGCCCTTCAGAAAATAGCTCCTGCGTCTTGTGATAATCCCGCATATGTGTGCTTATACAATTCGTAACCTCCTTGTTTGGTTGTACTATACCCGTATCATTCTGCGTTTAAACTGCTTTTCAGTTGTAGGCTAACACCCTATGCGGGATAATTGCATACTATGCAGGGTAGAAGATAACGAAGGAGGAAGTTTCATGAACACATATCCATCTCAACAACAAATGCTGTTTCAATGCGATCATCATATGGCCCATTCCATGAAAAAGCATAAGGAGAACGCCCATGCTGCCTTGAAAAAGGCGATGAAGCACAAAGTTCGCGTAGAGACGCTGGATGATGAAGTCTTCGAGGGGGTCATCATCAATGTAGACGCCAAATACGTATATATCCAGATCGAGCAGGAAGGAAGCAGAGGCTTTTATCCCGGCTATCCATATCCGAGACCGCCGTTTGCGCCGTATCCGTACAATCCGTATTACAGCAACGTTATCCTGCCGCTCGCACTGTTTGACCTGCTGGCCGTCAGCCTGCTGTGGTAATTATTCATTAGTGCGCGGGGTGCTCCTGAAGGTTCTTGGACCAGGTGCACCCCTTATTTGATAGAGCGATGAAGATCGGCACCCCGCGTGTCAGTGAATAATTGCATTGACGAAAAATACGAGAAAACTGCCGTTGGTTCACGCAGCTTCTCCTCCATCTAGCGTCGATTTTTTGAAGGGAGCGGAAAAAATAATTTCAGCTATTTACATACATGCTGTATGTATGTTAGATTTAAGCCAATCATGAATAAGGAGTTGTTGATCCAGTGAACGTACAAGGCTTTTACCCGGTTATTATGTCCGGGCACATGGAGGAGAGTAAGGATTTTTATACCCGTTTATTTGGCTTTGAGGTTGTCTTTGAAGCGGACTGGTACATAAGCTTGAAAAGAAATGCCGGACCGGACAAGCTGTATGAGCTCGCCGTATTGTCTTGGAATCATGAAACGGTGCCGGCTGCTTTTCAGAGAGAGGTGCAGGGATTGATTCTCAATTTTGAGGTGGACAATGTCGACGCTGAATACGACCGGCTGATCAAGCAAGAGGGTCTCCCGCTTCATTTGGACATTCGCGACGAGGCGTTTGGCCAAAGGCATTTCATCACAAGCGATCCGAGCGGCGTGCTGATCGACATGATCCAGATTATTCCGCCATCCGAGGCCTTTGCGGACAATTACAAGGAAGACGTATGGACCGATCCGGAACCCAAGGCCGTCCAATGACACATTCCCAGCCCTTAAAGAATTATTTCGGGAGGGAGCTTGCCCTGACCCTATCGGATTTGATTCAGCCGCTCGTGGCCCGGTTTCCTGTCGACTCCTTCGTGGAGGCCGTAACCCGGCAATCCGAATCCCTTGAGCTCAAAGGGAGAGTTGCGATGATCGCGGCCGAGCTTCATCAAGCGTTGGCCATGCCGTATGAGGGCAGTTTGGAAGTGCTGCTTGACATCCTCGGCCCGGAAAATGAAACCGAGCAGGGCATGTTCACGAACGGCTATTTTTTAATGCCGGTTGCGTACTATGTCGAGCGTTACGGACTTCAGCATTTTGACCTGTCCATGCATGCCTTATATGAAATCACGAAGCGGCATACTTCGGAGTATGCCATCCGCCCTTATTTGCTGAAGTATGAGGATCAGTGCCTTGAACGATTGAAAGCGTGGAGAACGGATTCCAGCCTGCATGTCCGCCGACTCGTCAGCGAGGGGACACGTCCCCGTCTCCCTTGGGCTAAGCGGATTCCGGTTATAAAGGGGGATCCTTCGCATCACCTTGCTTTGATCGAGCCGCTGCTGAATGATCCATCGTTGTATGTCAGAAAATCCGTGGCCAATCATCTGCACGACCTAAGCAAGGATTACCGGGATTTCGTCATTACTTGGCTGGCGGAGCGACAGCACAGCGGCGGGGAGCATTTTCCTTGGATCGTCCGGCATGCGTGCAGATCATGGATGAAGGGCAGCGAAATGAAGAGCATGCACGAGCTTTTCTCTTCTGCTATATTTACAACATAGAATGAAGATTTGAAGAGAGGCATTTACGATGAAAAGAAGCAAGACGGAAGCGCAGGAGACGATGGAACGTCTGCTGCAGGTTGCAAGAGAAGAGTTCGCGGACAAAGGCTATGCAGACACCGCACTGGAGATGGTCGCGGATATCGCCCAAGTAACCCGGGGCGCGCTCTATCATCATTTTAAGAATAAAAAAGGGCTGTTTCTCGCCGTCCTGGATCTCGTACAGCGCGAAGTTTCAGAACGCGTCGCCTCGGAGGCGGGCCGTTCAAGCGAACCCTGGGAGCAGCTTCTGCTGGGCTGCCGGGCTTTTATCGCCGCGGCGGTAGAACCGCAGAACATGCGGATCATGCTGATCGATGGTCCGGCAGTCGCCGGCTGGGAGACTTGGCGCCAGATGGACGAAATCCATTCGATGCGTCATCTGCGGGAACAGCTGGATGGGATGCAGCAGAAGGGGGAGATGAAACAGCTGCCCGTCGATGCGATGACCCATGCGTTATCTGGCGCAATGAATGAATGCTCGTTGTGGGTGGCGGAAGCGGAGGATACGGCTCAGGCAGCTGATGATTCGATGCGGATTATTGAAACGATGCTGACGGGATTTAGGCGCTGACAGGCCATACTCCGATCGCGGATATCGAAATAGGAGATAAGCAGCCGGCCGGCAAGGAAAAAGCACCCGAATGGAGGGGTTCTCCAAAGTTCGGATGCTTTTTTTTAAAAAAAATTTATGCTCAGCAGAATTATGTGTGCTGCGAGGGAGGCTCAGGTCTGCAGCGTTCGAAAACCTCCTGCTGCCCTTCATCCATCCGGTCGATCAGCTTAACGATAGAGGGAGTTGTTCGCTCGTAAGATCAAGCCAATCCAATTCTTCCCGCGTCAGCTTGATCTTCGCTCCCTCATCACAGGATTTTAGTTCTTCCGCGTTTTGGGCGCCGATCAGCGCGCAGGTCGGGAAGGGCTGATTCAGGACATAAGCGAGTGCGATCTGAATCGTCGTAACCTGCTTGGCTTCGGCAAGCTTCTTGGCCCGCTCGAGCCGCTCCCAGTTGGCATCGCTATAGAACACACGGACCAGATCTGCGTTGTCCCGCACCTCGGGAGTGAATCGCCCCGTGAAAAATCCTCTGGCCTGCGACGACCAGGACAATAGCGGGAATTGCTCGGCTTCATGCCATGCGCATGTCTCTGCATCCGCAGATACGCAGCCTTTCCAGAAAGGCTCATTCGGTTTCGCAAGGCTCAAATTCGGACTGCTGAAGGAGAAGCCGACGAGTCCGTTCGCTTCCGCATATTGATTTGCCTCCCGGATCCGTTCCCAGGTCCAGTTGGACACGCCGATCGCTTTCACGGTTCCGGATTCGATATATTCGTTGAGCGCCTCCACTACCTCGCCAGCCGGAACATTCGGATCGTCGCGATGCAGTGCGTACAGATCGATATAGTCGGTCTGCAGCCGCTGCAGGCTGTCGGTGATGTCATTCTTGATATCCTTCCGGGTCACGCGCGGTCCGTTCTGGTCGTGGTGAGCGCCCTTGGTCAGAATAACAAGCTGCTCCCGGTTGCCACGCTCCTGCATATAACGACCGATCACTTCCTCGCTTTGGCCGCCGCAATAAATATGGGCCGTATCGATCGAATTGCCACCGATGGCCAGAAATGCGTCCAGATTGGCAGCTGCCCGCTCGTAGGAATCATGGTAGAAGTAGTCCGATCCTTTCATCAGCACGGAGACGGGTTTGTTCAATCCCTTGATTGAAATATACTTCATGTTCATACCTCCTTTAAAAATGTCACAGTACGATTCTTGACCGCTCATGGGCGGATTTCAGACATGCGTCAATGACCCTCATATTACGGACGGCATCTTCTGTTGTGTATCGGAGCGGCTTGCCGTCCAGTACCGCTTCGGCGATACGGTCACCCTGCTCGCTGTATGCGTTGGCGGAAGGAACCTCGATTTCCTTCCGGCCTTCACCGGTCGTCAAGAAGAAATTGGCCCCGTTCTCGGGCAGGCTGTATGCATACGGCACCTCGATTAGCCCTTCGGTCCCCACGATTTCAAGCGGATTACGGTAGGCGGCCCACATGCCGCAGTCAAAGGTCAGCGATACGGCACCTTCAAATTCGACCAGTCCGGATGCCATCATGTCGACATGATCATGCTCCGGCGAGAAGAAGGCCTGGACGGTAACGGCTTCAGGCTCTTTATCGAGCAAAATCCGGGCTGCGTTAATCGGGTAACAGCCGACGTCATAAATGGAACCGCCGCCCCAGTCCTTACGGAACCGGACGTTGCCTTGGTTGGCCGAGCTGTTAAAGGTGAAGGCGCTGCGGATGCCTCGGATCTCGCCGATCGCTCCGGATGCGATATATTCCTTCAAGATATCGTACCGCGGGTGGTAACGGTACATGAACGCTTCGGCCAGAATCACGCCGGCCTTCGCTGCGGCATCAGCCATCTCGGCGGCTTCGGCCTCCGTCAGCGCGATCGGCTTCTCGCAGAGCACATGCTTTCCGGCTTCGGCCGCTCGGATGCTCCATTCTTTATGTAAATGGTTAGGAAGGGGAATGTAGACCGCATCAATGTTAGGATCCTCGAGCAGGGCTTCATAGCTTCCATACGAGATATTTATGTTAAGCTCTTCGGCGAGTTGCCTTGCTTTATCCTCCTGCCGGCTCGCGATGGCTGCAACTTCATTGCGACGGGATTGCTGGAGTCCGGGAATGACCGCACGCTTGGCGATGCTGGCGCAGCCCAAAATGCCCCACCGTAGTTTCTTGCTCATCTTCATCAGTTCCTCCTTCGTTACTTGAGTAAGATTATATTGCGATTATAAGAGAGAATAATTAAAATTAATATAATATTATTTTGTATTGGATTAAAACAATATTGTCATCGAGGAGACCTAGGAATGAAACGCCAAATCCACTTGCTGACCCTGCCGGAGATGCCGTTCTTCTGCTTTCCCGAATCGGTGGGCATTTACCG
Organism: Paenibacillus lactis; assembly: GCF_017873605.1. Lineage (GTDB taxonomy): Bacteria > Bacillota > Bacilli > Paenibacillales > Paenibacillaceae > Paenibacillus_AQ > Paenibacillus_AQ lactis. The sequence goes on along the minus strand of NZ_JAGGKI010000004.1, from coordinate 150,586 downwards.
GGAGGAGCCGGAGCACTCGGTTACGCGGGCTGCCGGGGCACTGAACAATTTCAACATTCATTACGTCGCTTCCGGTACGGGGTATGTGGAAATCGATCAGCAAGTGCATACGCTGGGGCCCGGCGAAGCCGTCCTGTATTTCCCCATGCAGGCACAGCGTTATTACAGCAGCGAAGATGACCCATGGGACGTCCGCTGGTTCCATTTTTACGGGAGCGGGCTGCAAAATTATTTGATCGAACGGGAATTTCATCGCAGTCCGCTGTGGAGTGTCCGTCAGCCTGCTGCATTTGAGGAGGCGCATGAAACGCTGTTAAAGGAGGCGGAGAGGCATCGGATGCTGAACCCGGCCCAGCTGTCGACGCTAACCTATTCGCTGCTGACGGTCTTCGTGGAGCAGGCATCCGCGCTCTCTGACCATAAATCCAGCAACTCGGGCAGCCGTATTCTCGAATTGCTGCCGATCATTCAGCAGGAAGCCGCCAAGCCGTTTATACTGGAGGAATGGGCATCAAGGATCGGGGTAAGCACCTATTACTTCTGTAAGCTCTTTCGAAACGTCATGGAAATGACGCCGATGGAATTCGTCACCAGGTGCCGCCTGCAAATGGCCAAGCAATGGCTGCTGGAACACAAGGACAAGACGATCGGACAAATTGCCGTTGAGGCTGGATATCCGAGCGTCAGCTACTTTAATAAGCGGTTTATGGAGCATGAAGGGATGACGCCGTCTTCCTACCGGCGCTTGCACGGAGGATAGTCTGGTCGTCCTGTTCCCACGTACGGGAACGAGCCCGACTTAGGTCCAGGTTCTAATCACTTCTAGAGTCGGTTTTGGCTTTGGTTTAACCGGATTACAATGGAGTTAACGAGGGATTTGACGAAATCCTGACCGATGATCAAGTTAAACGGGGGAAAGACCAATGTCCGATACAAAGAACTTATATATATTGCTAACCGATACGGGAACGATGTTTACGAGGCTGATCAAGCGAATTACGGCTGCGCCGTATAACCACGCTTCCATTGCATTGGATGGCCAGCTTAATGAGGTGTTCAGCTTCGGCCGGAAATGTGCCGATAATCCTTGGGTGGGAGGCTTTGTGGAGGAAGACGTATATGAAGGAACCTTCAGCCATTTTCCGGGTACGCGATGCGCGTTATTGCGCTTTGAGGTGACTCAGGAGCAATATGATCAGGTCCGCGCGGTGATCCAGCGCTATAAAGACGAGGAGGACGCCTACCGGTATAATCTGATCGGATTGTTCGGTGTTCTAATGAGGCTGGATATTACGAGAGAGCGGTCCTACTTCTGCTCTCAATTCGTTGCCGAGACGTTGCGCCAGAGCGGGATTCGCCTGTGGGACCGTTCGTCCACGCTGGTGACGCCGCATGATTTTCTGCTGCACCCCTCGATGGAGGTAGTGTATGAAGGCATGCTGTACGACTATCCGCTTCTAGATCAGACGAGACTGGCAAGCTTCCATCATCCGCTTCAATCGGCGGCACAGTAGAAGGCATCCTGAGGTGCTTGGCATACAGTTGGATAGGATAACGATCATCCTCTGCCGTCCGGCAGAGGATGATTTATTGTGGCCGCTACTCTCCAATGGGAGTCGAGCCGATCCTCATTCGAATCGTGTCCATACTTTCCTATTGAAGTTGTGTCGATACTTTTCAAGCTTGATTCGTCACTAGCCCATAGACAGGGATGCCGTTATTTGATGTGACCATTAGCCTGCCGGATTATCGTTTCGATCCGCTGTTCGTGTTGGAAAACGCTCTTCTTCTTCGCCAGAATTTGGCCGGAGAGGGTGAGCATCCGTGCCAAGGTATCCGATGTCCGTGACGGATCCTGCGACTTTACGGCGGCTTTAAAGTTCTTCCATTCGGTGTTCAACAGCTTGTTCGGGGTCGAGATCGCACTCTTGTCGCTTTTGATTTTGCTCTTATACGGCTCGATCCCGGATAGCACGGACCGCACTTTGGCCGCCTTGCCGGTACGTTCCTTCTTGGCTGCCGTCAGCGCCGCTTGCTTCTGCTTGATATCCTGCCTCCCAATATTCACCAGCAGCTTCATGCTGTTAGCCTGCGTCTGCAGCATCTTGGATAACGTCTTGTCCTTCAATTTCTTGGCTGCCGCAACCTGCCTGTTTAGCGCCGTGTAGCTGTCGAATAAAGGCTGATATTTACGCTTCGCCGCATTCAGCTGTTCCTCCAGATTGCGGATCTTGTCTTTATCCAGATCGCTGATCCTTCTGCGCACTTCCGAAGCCTTGGCTTCGTTGGCATAATGCAGCGAAGCGATTTTATCATCCCATTCCATGGTCTCTTTCCGTTCGGCTTTAAACGTATCATACTGCTTGAGCAGCCTGGTACCGCCCGACCCGCCGGCACGGCCTGCGGTTTCGCTTAGCTGATGGTTGATCGCATCCGTGAATTCGATCGCTGCGGCCGCGGCCTCCCGGACCGGCACTAGACCAATTATCAATTGCATCGCAAGATAGATCATGAACATTTTCTTCATCATGACAGTAATGCCCCTTCCATCCATTGGATTCGTTCCGAAAAGCCGCTCGTAAGCTCATACGAAGTCCGGGTAACAACGCAAAAAAGCACCCGGGCAGCAGGCGTCAATGCCTGGCTTACGGGTGCTTCCTTCGTAAGAATCCAGAATTAGTTTAGTAAAATATACAATATATAACCTATATTTGTCAATCATGTCTATGGTAAATTCTTTAAAAAGTTTAAGCGAGTCGAATCTTTGACAGAATCGCTGCCCATGCTTCCGTATCGCCTTCCCACGTCCTGCCTTTCGGGATGCGAACAAGCCTGGCATCTTCAGCGAACGAAGGCAGCTCCACGATGTCCGAGTCTTCTCCATGAAGAATAAATAGCATGGAAATATGGGGATTGGCATACGTTTCATGGATGGAGGCATAGATGGCTTCGGCATCCTGCTGATGTTGAATGATCCGCACGAGAAGAACGCTTTGGCCGGATGCCAGGCAATCATTAAACCGTGCGATTCTTCGATCCAGCCGTTCCCGAAATTCGGCATAGTCGTGTAGCGGCGGCTGGTCGGGCGTATTTTTAAAATCGTGAAATGACAAACAGGTTGACTGCCGATCGCGCACATAGTAGGTGTTTACGGATTTGCCGTAGATCTCCAAATGCTCGAGCTGCATAAAGCCTTCAAGCCGTCTGCGGATCATGCCGCAAAAATCGGCGGTCGATGCGAAATTGAACCAATCCCAGGGACCTGCCTGACGCCGCAGACCGTTTCGCTTGAGCTGAGCGGCAACCTGGCAGTTATGCCCTAGGCTGAAAATTGCCTCGTACCGGTACGGTTGTGTCTCCATTTCGAAGACCTCCCTTCCAATCTATCATTTCTTATTCTATGTTGATTGATAGAAAGGGTAAGGGCGCAGGAGAATTACAAGGAGCGCTTTAACCTCCTTAACCAACCGTCACAGGTAATTGTTTCGGTAAGCGGATGCGGACCGTTTCGGGCAATCTTCTTTCATTTCCGGCATTTGCATTATTGTGATAGCGGGAAGCTCCCATATACGGCGGTTTACGGTCTATTACTATGGAGCCGGCTCATTGACAGGAGTAGAGGTCAGGTGATATTCTCCAATCAAACACGGGGTTTATCCGGGAAGACAACGAAACGATCCGAATCTGCCCCCTTGCCGCGGGCCCTGCTCCGGCTTGTGAGGTCGGTTACGGCGGCAGCGAATATACCGTTAACCAGAAGCTCTTCACTTACGAAGAGTTTTTTTCATGGCGGAAGAACCGTGTACTACAGCGAAAAGAATGTGATGACAGATGTTGGTTCGACTACGAACCCGAATGAACGGTTTACTACAAAATCATTTTTCCGGAGAGTCGATGGACTACCGGCAAATCTTTGCACTCATGCTTCCGATTCTGATCGACCAGGCTTTTATCATCGGCCTTAACTTGGTCAACACGGCGATGATCAGTTCCTCGGGAGTGGCGGCGGTCAGTGCCGTCAACATGGTCGATGCGCTGAATATTTTTCTGATCAACGTATTCGTAGCGGTGGCTACCGGAGGTACGGTCGTGGTCGCACAGTATAAAGGCAGCGGCAATGGGCAGATGGTGTCCAGGGCTTCTGCGGCTACGGTCACCTCGGTGACGTTTATTGCACTAGCGATCGCGCTGCTTATCATCGGGCTGCATAATCCGATACTCCAGCTTCTGTTCGGCTCCGCTTCGCCGGAGGTATTGGAGAGTGCCCGGATCTACCTGATCGGCAGCGGAACATCCTTTCTAGGAATTGCGGTCGTACAGGCGGTATGCGGAGCGCTCAGGGGCATCGGAAAGACGCGGGCCTCGCTTGCGCTGTCGCTGATTATGAATCTGCTGTATGTGGTGCTGAATATTTTATTTATTACGCTGCTGCATATGGGGGTCTTCGGCATGACCCTGGCCATTAACATTGCCCGTTTTGCGGGCGCGGCCTGCGCGCTGTATTATTTATTCAAGGTCGACGCAACGCTGCATATCCGGCTGAAGGACTTGTTTCATTTTCCATTGTCGATGCTTCGCAAAATCATGTTTATCGGCCTTCCGTTCGCGGCAGAGCAGATGTTCTTCAACGGGGGAAAGCTGCTGACGCAGGTGTTTATCGTAAGCTTAGGCACCTATGCGATCGCTACGAATGCGATCGGCGGATCACTCGCGATGCTGACGCAAATACCCGCGAGCGCCTTGTCGCTGACGATCGTAACGGTAGTCGGCCAATGTATCGGCCGGGGGGATATTGCGGATGCCCGGAAGTTCATCCGGTCATTTCTATGGCTGGGTGCCATCTCTCTGGCGGTAATGGGACTTATCCTGATCCCGCTGTTCAATCCGCTCGTCGGATTGTTTAATCCGCCGCAGGAAATCGTGCATGAACTGTTCGTTGTCATGCTGATCAACGTGATCATTCAGGTCCCGCTGTGGTCGATCAGCTTCATACTCCCCTCCGCACTCCGGGCGGCGGGAGATTCACGGTTTACTTCCATTACCTCCATGATGACCATGTGGCTGTTTCGGGTCATCCTCGGTTACATCATGGGGATCGTGCTCGGCTGGGGCATTCTCGGCGTCTGGCTCGCCATGAACTGCGAGTGGGGCGTGCGGGGCGCGCTCTTCCTATGGCGGTTCCGCGGCAAAAAGTGGTATGCGCATAAACTGATTTAGCTATCATCCCTATATGAGCTAAGCCCCTATCGCGGGGCTTTTTTTATTTCTTCGGCTGACCTGGATCATTTTTCTAACTTGACTATATACCCGGTGGGGTATATATTATAAGCGTGCCACATCCGTATTCTTAGGCTTAATCCTTGAATTTGGATGGAATAAACCGAGGAGGTATGAGGGTGAGATACGATGATCAGATGAAGAACCGGGTAAAACGGATCGAAGGCCAGCTCCGCGGCATTCTGAGGATGATGGAGGAAGGGAAGGATTGCAGGGAAGTCATTACGCAGCTATCGGCGACGCGCGCAGCGATGGACCGGGCGATCGGCGTCATCGTCAGCGCCAACCTCGTGGACTGCGTCAAAGAGGCTGTGGAGAAAGGCCGGGATACGGAGCAGCTAGTGGTTGAAGCGGTGAATCTGCTCGTCCAGAGCAGATAACGTCACAGGCTATCTAAAAGGGCATTTGACCCAGGGATCAGAATTCGCAAAGGGTTGATGTCCATTTGTTTTATCATATTATATACTCATGGGGGTATAAATTAAATGGTTGAAACTACGAAGGAGGAATTTTGGAATGCGTGCTGATCAAGTATTGGATGCCAAAGGCTTGGCATGCCCAATGCCAATCGTTAAAACGAAGAAGGCAATGAAAGACATGGAGCAGGGACAAGTGCTCGAGATTCATGCTACTGATCCGGGCGTGAAGAGCGATTTGACGGCCTGGGCCCAATCGATGGGGAACGAACTGCTCGAGCACCGTGAGGAGGACGGCGTGTTGAAGTTTTGGATCCGCAAAGGATGATTTTTGTATCAATAAATATACCCATAGGGGTAGAAGATCACATAAAAAGGAGGAAGAGATATCGTGATCGAACAGAAGCGAACGACCATTATCTTATTCAGTGGGGATTATGATAAAGCGATGGCGGCCTACATCATTGCTAATGGCGCGGCTGCGTATGACCATGAAGTGACCATCTTTCACACCTTTTGGGGGCTGAACGCCCTGCGGAAGGATGAGGATGTGCTGCTGCCTAAGAAAAAAGGGTTCATGGAGAAAATGTTTGCCAAAATGATGCCGAGAGGCGCCAACAAAATGGGGCTGTCGAAAATGAATTTTGCCGGCATGGGACCTAAAATGATAAAGGATGTCATCAAAAAGCACAATGCGGTTCCGCTGCCGCAGCTGATCGAGATGGCGCAGGAGCAGGATGTCAAGCTGGTTGCTTGCACGATGACGATGGATCTTCTCGGCCTGCAGGCGGAAGAGCTGATGGACGGGATCGAATACGCGGGAGTGGCAGCCTATTTGGGAGATGCCCAGGATGGGAATGTAAATTTGTTTATTTAATGAATTAGGTTCCGTGGCAATTGCGAAAGTGTTCTGAGAATTAAAGCCGTTTTTCTCTAATGAAATAAGATGCATATTAACATTTTTTTATTCGAAATTATACCCCTAAGGGTATATGAAAATCCGAATGGAGGCTAGATCTTTAATGACTACAATACAATCCGATGCGAAGCTGGACGCGAAGGGGCTGGCATGTCCAATGCCGATCGTACGTACGAAGAAAGCGATGAAGGATCTCCAAGCTGGCCAGGTGCTCGAGGTCGAGGCGACGGATCCGGGATCCAAGGCCGATTTGAAAGCCTGGGCGGAAAGCGCCGGGCATCAGTATTTGGGCACGATGGAGGAAAATGGCGTACTGCAGCATTATCTTCGCAAATCGTCCGAGGAGGAAGGAGGAGAGCTCATGTATTCCAATGTGTGCGAACCTGCTGAACTGCAGAAAATGCTGGATTCCGGCGAGTCCGTTGTCGTCTTGGACGTGAGGGAGGCAGCCGAATATGCTTTCCGACACATTCCAAGCGCGGTTTCGATTCCGCTCGGAGAGCTGGAGTACCATTTAGGCGAGCTGAACAAGGATGACAGGATCTATGTAATCTGCCGGTCGGGCGCCCGCAGCGACTTGGCTTCAAAAAAGCTTGCAGACAGCGGCTTTACGCATGTCGTTAATGTCGTACCCGGCATGAGCAGCTGGAGCGGGCAGACGGCCGGCTTGGACAATGGGCAGATGAAGTAACCGGTATAAGTGACGGGAATGGTAGCTCGCACCTCGGTATTCAAAAACGATAGAGGAACTTGATGAATAACCAAACCTAACAATAGAGAGGAAGATACAGGATGGCAATTAGAGCTATGCTTCCGCAGGAAGCGGCAGAGAAGGCAATTCGCAAGAAGCCGTTATTCATTCTTGATGTTCGCAACCCCGCCGATTTTGCAGATTGGAAGATCGAGGGCGAACGATTCAAGCATCTCAACATTCCGTATTACGAGCTGATCGACGGGGTGGAGGAAATATTGGAGCAACTTCCGGCAGAAGAAGAGATTGTGGTCGTTTGCGCCAAGGAAGGCTCGTCCGTTATGGTCGCCGAATTGCTGGCCGAGCAGGGACGGAACGCTGCTTACTTGAAGGGAGGCATGAAAGGATGGAGCGAGCTTCTCATGCCGCTTAAAATCGGAGATTTGAAGGAAGGCGGCGAATTGTACCAGTTCGTTCGGATCGGCAAAGGGTGCCTGTCGTACATGTTGGTGTCCGGCCATGAAGCCGCTTTGTTCGACGCGACACGGATGACCGAGGTATATACTGATTTCGCTGCAAAAATGAATGTGCAGATCAAGCACGTCTTGGATACGCATCTGCATGCCGATCATATTTCGGGCGGGCGAGCCATCGCCGAGGCTGCAGGCGCAAAGTACTGGCTGCCTGCAAAGGACGCCGGAGAGGCGGCATTCAAGTATGAGCCGCTCGAAGACGGAGACGAGATTCTGCTTGGGAGCAGCGTGATCCGGATCGAAGCGCTCCATACCCCTGGTCATACGGCTGGTTCTACCTCATTCCTAATCGATGATCAATATTTGCTGACCGGAGATATCCTGTTCATCGATTCGATCGGCCGTCCGGACCTTGCTGGACATGCGGAGGATTGGGCGGGAGATTTGAGGAAGACGCTGTACTCCATATATAAGGAGCTGTCCGGGGAGCTAGTCGTGCTGCCGGCTCACTTCATGATCATGGACGAGCTGAACGCGGATGGGACTGTAGCGAAGAAGCTTGGCGAGCTGTTTGAAGAAAACCATGGTCTGAACATCCGGGATGAGGAGGAATTCAGATTGCTGGTCACGAAGAGCCTGCCGCAGCAGCCGAACGCCTACTTGGAGATCCGGCAGACCAATATGGGAATGATGCAGCCGAATGCGGAGCAGCAGCGGGACATGGAGATTGGGCCGAACCGATGCGCGGTTCGGTAATAAGGGCATGGAAATATGACCGTGTAAACGGTCATGCCTGATTGCAAAAGCGAAAAGGGAACCGGATGACGGTTCCCTTTTTTAAAGAATCAAGGGGGCAAGAACATGGAATGGACTGTAACTTACATCTTGGCGATATTCCTTATCGGTTTTATCGGTTCCTATATTTCGGGCATGGTAGGCATCGGCGGTTCCATCATCAAATACCCGATGCTGCTGTATATTCCGCCATTATTCGGCTTTGCGGCATTCACGGCGCACGAAGTATCCGGCATTAGTGCTGTACAGGTGTTTTTTGCCACGATCGGGGGCGTGTGGGCTTACCGGAAGGGCGGGTATTTGAATAAAACCTTAATCTTGTATATGGGTTCGGCGATTTTACTTGGCAGCCTAATTGGAGGCTTCGGTTCCAACCTTATGAGCGAAAGTTTCATCAATATCATGTACGGCATATTGGCATTGCTTGCTGCCGTCATGATGCTGATCCCCAAGAGGGGAGTGGACGAAATTCCGCTGGATCAGGTGACGTTCAACAAATGGCTTGCAGCCGGACTGGCGCTTGCGGTCGGTATCGGCGCAGGGATCGTCGGGGCGGCAGGCGCGTTTTTGCTCGTGCCGTTGATGCTGGTCGTCCTGAAAATTCCGACGCGGATGACGATTGCCACTTCGCTCGCAATCACCTTCATCTCCTCCATCGGGTCAACGGCAGGCAAGCTTGCGACAGGGCAGGTCGATTACGGCCCGGCCGCCATTATGGTCATTGCCAGCCTGATCGCTTCCCCGCTTGGCGCTTCCGCCGGAAAGCGAATGAATACGCGTGTGCTGCAGTTGATCTTGGCCATTCTCATTTTGGCGACAGCTATTAAAATTTGGCTCGATATATTGTAGCTCCGCTGTATCTTAGTATAATGGCAATAACGGATTTACCGCTGAGGAAGGCGAGCTAAATGACCCGATGCAGCTGCAGGGTTTGCTCCTAATTTGGATATGATGGGAGCAGTCCTTCATTGAAGCGGCAAGATGAGAGCGATGGAATCCTAATAAGAAGGCGGGTGGCAGGAGATGAATCCGTGGAACGAGCGTTTCCAAGGAGAGGAATATGTATACGGAACGGAGCCGAACGCTTTTGTGGTCGACATGCAGAGCCGGCTTTCATTAACCGGCCAGACACTTGCGATTGCAGAAGGGGAAGGTCGAAATGCGGTATATCTGGCCGAGCAAGGTCACGATGTAACCGTGTGGGATTACGCAGAAGCGGGGCTGAACAAAGCGAATAAGCTTGCGAAGGAGAAGGGCGTTAAGATTGCTGCCCGTCTTCAGGATCTGGAGGATGCGGCGTGGACGCCGGATCAATGGGATCAGATCGTGTGCATATTCGGACATTTTCCGAAGGCGCTGCGCCTGCGAACCCTTCGCGGCGTTAAAGAAGCGGTGAAGCCGGGGGGGTATTTCATAACCGAAGTGTATTCGATGAACCAGATTCCGTATCAAAGCGGCGGTCCGCAGGAGATGGACATGCTGTATGAGCCAGAGGATTTTTTGCGGAGCTTTGCGGATTGGAGAATCATTCATTTTTTTATGGGAGAGGTTCATCGCAGCGAAGGAGCGCTGCATCAAGGCTTGTCCCATGTCATTCAATTTGCCGGGCAGAAGCCTGCTTTCACGTAAGCACCGGAGGAAAGGAATGTGAAGGGTGTTTTCAAAGATTAGGCAAGAATCTCATGTGATGATTGAACGTTTGATCCAACAGTTTTGGCCGGAGTGGGTCGGGACGGTCAGTCAAGGCGCGGGCGGCTGGAACAATACGACGCGTTTCATCCATCAAGCAGACCGCGGCTGCGTGCTGCGCATCTATAACACCCACCGCGACAAAGACAAAATCGAATTCGAGCTTGCCGTGCTGGAGTCACTGCGGCAGAGCAAGCTCTCCTTTGACACGCCGATGCCGATCCCCTCGGCAGCAGGGGAACGGATCGTGCAGCTCCCGGACGGAAGCCAACGATATGCGGTGGTGTTTGGATTCCTTGAAGGAGAGCGACCGGAAGGGAACAGCCTCCAAGCGGCTTATTCCTTCGGGGAGAAGACGGGAGAGCTATTGAAAGCATTGGGGCGGATTGACATACCCCGTCCTCCCGCATACCGGCCGTATTATGAACTGCTCCGGTCCTATCCCGCTTGCACGAGGGAAACGATCGAGGCGTTCTGTTTGCAGCCGGAACCGGCATTTCGCGATCTGCACCAGGAGCTTCTGCGGTTACTTGATGCGTACGACGACATCTGCGGCAGACTCGGAGAGCTGAGGAAGCTCCCGCAGCAGCTGGTCCACGGGGACCTCAATTTCTCCAATTTGCTGGTCGATCCCCGTCAGCCCGAGAAGGTTACGGCGCTGCTGGACTTTGAATTTTGCACCCGGGATGTCCGGGTGATGGAGCCGGCGGTGGCGATCTCCGGATTCCTTGGATTCGAGGAGGAGCGGGAGGCCATCAGCCGATTCTGCCAAGGATTCGGGAGCCGGATCCGCTTGAGTCCGGAAGAGATTGAGGCGATCCCGGTGTTAATCCGGCTGCGTATGGTGGATGTATTTCTCCACTTCATGAGCCGGTACCATGAAGGCACGGATAGTGCCGCGGTGCTGCAAGAGCAGGTCCCGATGCTGGCGTCAGGCTTGAGGCAGCTTACGGACAGCATGGCGTGGATCCGGGAAGCTGCGGCGAGGTTTCTGCTTTGATTGCTTGAAGACAGGATTTACAGATGCAGGTCCTTCCAGTGTATTCCGCGGGAACGCTATTCAAGACGCGATCCGGAAAGCTCTCCCTCATACACCAGCATTCATTTGCATCCGGGAGCTTCGCTGCGTATGCGCACTGATTGGGCTGCCGGCAAATCGGACAGGTCGTCTGATCGACGCCAGCCTCGTCTTTCGGCTCGACAGGTTTAGTATCCATTGAATAGGAGCACCTCGATTCATGGTTCATCATTCTTAAGCGTATTCGGATACGGCCACGTTGTCCAGTAAGATCTCTGGTATGCGAACCATCACAATAACCCGGCCCTTCACCATGGAAGAGCCGGGTTTCTTAGCATTTCGTCGGTCGGCAGAAGACAAAAGCGTTACGAGAGCCGCTGGGGGAGGGCGTTATTTTTTCAACAAATTGATATGATCCAAATCCGTGCTGCTGTTAAAGATGAACTCCAGCTTGTACGCACCCCGATGATAAGTGAGCTTGGTCTGCGTGATACCGCCGTTCTTGAACGTCGTGGTGGACGCTGGGGCATACCAGTTCTGCTTCAGCATCTTCATCGTAATGCCGCCGATATTCGTTTGCCGTTCCACATTCGTGCCGAAATAACGAATCTCCCGAATCTTGTTCAGCTTATATGAAATTGCGTAACCGGGATTACCCATATTCGCGCTATATAGATCAAAATCATCTGCATGCTTGCGCGAAATGGAAGGTTCTCCGATCGTGTTGATCACGTCCTGACGGGTGCTCTTGCCAACGGTCAGTCGGCCGACCACGCCGGGAAACTGGCCTTTCAAAGCGGGTTTATAGAAGCTGTTCAGCGTCTTTAACGCTTCCTTGGCTGCATAGCTGTCGGCAGCGGCTGCCTCGGTGTGCCCGGCTGCCTCGGCATGTGGCGCGGAAAAAACGGCCGGAGTGAATCCAAGCCCCGCCAAACCGACGGTCCCTGCCACCGTAAGCGCGATGACGGCTTTTGAAATACGCTGTTCGTTGTTCATGATGTATCCTCTCCTTGTAACATGACATTACCATAAGTGATCTTCTTTAAACAAAATCTATGTTTATCGTAGTGGAAGAGAGGAGGGATTGGGTTACGAATCCATGAAAATGAAATTTCAGAATTGTGACCAATGGATAAGGGAGTAAACATAGGTATCGTAGGACTTCCCGTTCTGATGGATGTACTTCCGAAGGAGGCCTTCCTTCTCAAAGCCTAAACGGTTGAGCAAGGCATGGGAACTTCGTTGTCGATCAATGCGCTTCCGTTTCGAGGATCGGAAACATGACTAACCTCCCGTTATAAAAAACTGCCGCTCCGCTAAAGAGCGAAGGGCAGTTTGGGTTGAATGAATGTTAAGGCTATGCTATTGCTGCACGATGGCGATAATTTCGTCTTCCAGCTCCAGTCTGACCTGTTCGCTGTATGCACGAATGTTATATTCGGAGTGCAGATAACGGAGGATGGCTTCGATCAGGTTCGCTTCGATCAAATACTGCGTTCTTCCGTTTACCCATACTTCCGCCGTATATCCGGTATCCTCATCCCAGCTCAGCTCAAGCGACACGTCCGTCGGTTTCACGCCTCTGCGCTCCGCCTGATGCAGGCAGACCGCATTGACGATTTCGTCCATGCTAAGAATCATGGCTTAGTACCTATTGTTGTTATTGTTGTAACGGTCATCATCATTACGATGATGCTCGACAGCCGGCTTGCGGCGGTTTCTCACGGCGCGTACAACCATCATGATCACCATGATGAGCGCCCAAATCGCAATGAGGTTAATCAGCAAGCCCATAATCTCGCCCATGAAGCCCATGCCTGCGAACATGCTGCCGAACAGGAGCCCTGCCAGACCGCCGATCATCAGGCCTTTCATCAAGCTGCCGCCGCTGAAGAATCCGCGGTTTGCTGTATTTCCTGCAGTAGTCCCGGATTTATTCGAGTTGCTCGTGCTGTTGGATTGCTGCACGTTGCTATCGTTCTTTTTCGGGGTGTTCGAGTAGGACTTCGGTCCGGATTTGAAACCGCCGCCTCTGCGGGCGTCTACGGAATCGACCGGCGCTAGCGCTACAAAGAACAGGGTAAACGCAACTAGAATCGTAAGTACTTTTTTCATCTTGTACTGTCGTACCTCCCGGTAATTAAAATTAGAGAATAATTCGTAATACGGACGGGTCACGATAAGGTTTCAAAAAATTATTCACCATGCTTCGCTGCCGCTGTACGCTGATGCTCCTTCAGCAAGCCAAGCACCCAGTCGCACCATTTCAGCTCCGTTTCGGCCATCATCAGGCCTTTGGTTGCCAAAATGTAATTGCTGAACGCTTTGCTTCCGATTTCCCGGGTATCCTCGGGGATCCCGGCCAGAATCTGCTCGAAGTAACGCTTCTTCTCTAAATAACTGCTTCTGCGGTCCTCGTAGATATCAATCGCGATGCCGATCTCGGTTAGCCACAGGCAGAAGGTGCGCAGAGAAAGCTCATCCTTGGTGACGGCAGGCGCAATGGGCTGGTACATCCATTCGCGCAGCTTTTGCATGCCTTTCTCCGTAATCGCATAAATCTTCTTGTCCGGTTTGTCGGTCTGCTGAACCCAATGCGAGGATAGCAGCTGCTTCTCTTCCATACTGGCAAGCAGAGGATAGATTTGACTGTGCTTGGCCTGCCAAAACGGTTGGATCCGAAGCATGAGGTCATACCCCGACGACTCTCTTCTGGCGAGCAACCCTAACAAGCCGTATGACAACGTATTCATGGACATAACTCCCTTTGAAACGCATATCGTGGACACAAGGCAATGATGTTCATTGACTAGGGGTCCGATTGATAAAAAGTGTACACTGAAACTGTATGGTTTGACAACAGGGGAGAGGGGTTACGTGATGGTTTTTGGTAAAATTGTGACTAAAAAAGCACAAACGCAGCATGCGTTTGTGCTTGGAATTGACTTTTATTGCTTTATTTGCCCTCGTAACCATCGACAACAAGATCCAAAGCCCCGGTGTTCGGGTCGATGACCATGCCGTGTACCGCCACGCTTTTTGGCAGCAGCGGGTGGTTCTTGATAAGACTAACGGTGTTCCGCACGCCCTCGGTTACGTTATCGAAGCCGCGAAGCCATTTCGTGAGCCGAATGCCTGAATTTTCAAGGGTGGAGAGTACTTCGTCCGAAATGCCGCGCTCCTTCATATGGGAGATCATGACGTCAGCATCCAGCGCAGCCATGCCGCAGTCATGGTGACCGACGATGATCACTTCCTCAGCTTGAAGCTCATACAGCGCGACCAGCACGCTTCGCATGACGCTGCCGAATGGCTGGGAGATGATGGCACCGGCGTTCTTTATGATTTTGACATCGCCGTTCTTGAAATTCATTGCTTTCGGAAGCAGCTCAACCAGTCTTGTATCCATACAGGTTACAACGACGAGCTTCTTATCAGGGAAGCGGTCGGTCAGGTAAGGCTCATACTCTTTCTTCTCTACAAAGCTGCGGTTATGCTCCAGAATGCGGTCCAAATGTTTTTCCATAGGGTATCTCTCCTTCTGTATCTAAGAGTTAGGTTTAAACACGGGTGTCGGTTGCTATGATATTTGTTCCATACGTCTGATTGCGGCTTGTGAGACGAAAACTAGCGGTGCCGGCGTGCAAGTCCAGCTTAAGCTCTTCCTCGAAAAAAACCTCCTGCTTGCCATGAATGACCAGAGGGATCGAGGCGTTTGTTTGAATCACGGTATCGCCGTCGGCAGCACCGTCCACGACCTGCAGTCCCGGGACGCCGTTAACGGCACATCCGCAGCCCTCGGTATCATAGATCAGTCTCACGGCCCCAGGCCTGCTCCCGAGCATTTCCTTCAGCTTCAGGTCGGCCTCAGGGGATAGTTGGATGATCACAGTTCTAGGCCTCCCTCTATGCAGCATCTGATTTTGCTGTTTCTGAAAGTTGATTATATACCTAGCAGAACGTATCATCAATAGAGTAGTTATGAATCCAATCCAAAAAAATTTAAAAGAGCAGGTGAGCTGATTATGGAAGTGCAGGTATCTCAGCAATGGGAGCAGTTTCAGCAATTGGTACGCAAAATCATGAGCTATTATGAAGCGCTCGGGGTACTTCATTGGGATCTGCGGACAGGCGCCCCGCGCAAAGGCACGGACATCCGCTCGGAGACGATCGGCATATTATCGACGGAAGCTTTTAAACTGCAGGTCTCGGAGGAGATGGGACAGTTTCTGCAGTTTTTTGCGGATCCGAAGCACGAGGGGCAGCTGGACGAACGCCAACGCCGCATGGTAGCAGAGATACGCAAGCTCTATGAGCAGAACAAATCGATTCCGCCGGAACGCTTTAAGGAGTACTCCATTCTTGCCTCACAGTCGGAGACGAAGTGGGAGGAAGCCAAGAAGAACAGCGATTTCGCCGGATTCGAACCATACTTAACGAAGATCGTGGCATTCAAGCAGGAGTTTATCGACTATTGGGGAGTGAAAAGCACCCGATATGACACGCTTCTGGATATGTATGAGCCGGATTTGACGGTGGAGAAAGTGGACGCGATCTTTGACCGGCTTAAAGCTCGGCTTGTGCCGCTTGTGCATGCGGTTTCGGAATCGTCCTTCAAACCGGAGACCGGCTTTCTGAAGCAGCTGTTCGATATCGGCCAGCAGGATAAATTCAGCAGGTTCCTGCTTGGGCAGATGGGATATGACTTTGAGGCCGGCCGGCTTGATGAGAGCGTCCATCCGTTCGCTACCGGACTCAATCCCGGCGATGTCCGGATCACGACCCATTATTTGCAGGATGACGTTCTAAGCGCGGTGTTCAGCTCCCTGCATGAAGGCGGTCACGCCTTGTACGAGCAAAACATCGACAAGAGCTTGGCGGGCACGCCGCTGTCTTCAGGGGCATCGATGGGCATCCACGAGTCCCAGTCGCGCTTATGGGAAAACATGATCGGTCGCAGCCGGCCGTTCTGGCGCCGATACTTCGGCGATCTTCAGCAGCATTTCCCTGAACAGCTGAAGGATGTTTCGTTGGAGGATTTCTATCTGGCCGTCAATAAAGTCGAGAACTCCCTGATCCGGATCGAGGCCGATGAGCTGACTTATAATCTCCATATCATTATCCGTTATGAGATCGAGAAGCAGCTCTTTAACGAAGGGCTTTCCGTGAAGGAGCTTCCGGAAGTATGGAATTCGAAGTACAAGGAGTATCTTGGCATCATGCCTCCGAATGACGGACTCGGCGTCCTTCAGGATGTGCATTGGTCCGGCGGGGATTTCGGTTATTTCGCTTCGTACTCGCTCGGCAATATGTACGCAGCGCAAATGCTGCATACGCTCCGCAAGGAAATGCCGAATCTCGATGAGCTGATCGAGCAAGGAAATTTGGCGCCGATCAAGGAATGGCTGACGGAGAAAGTCTACCGGTTTGGAAAAACGGAGACCCCTTCGGAAATTATTTTGCGTGTAACCGGTGAAGAACTGAATCCGGACTACTTGGCCGACTATTTGGAGGCAAAATATAAAGAGATTTATAAGCTTTAATCTCATCATAAACAAGAAGCCGTATCACGGTTCCCGAAGAAATGAGCGTTGACGGTACGGTACGGATGAATTGAATGAAGCATGATAAGAAGCGGCGGTGCATAGGGATGATGTCCCAGCACCGCCGTTTTTTTTATGGTGAAAGAGCACGATTGCGGTCCTTCCACCTCTATGATGGCTAGTTAACCATTGGGCGAGTGGGTGCATATGCTGAAATGAAACGGTAGGTTAAGGGAATGGAGGGGTAGCATGAAGCGTCGAATATGGCGGGCGCTGGCGGCAAGCCTGCTGCTTGTGTGTGCCGCAGCGCTGGCAGGATGCGGAGGCGGCAGCGGCTCGGCAACGAAGGTCAAGGTGGGCGAAGTCACGCGCTCGATTTTCTATGCTCCGCAGTATGTCGCACTGGAGAAAGGTTTTTTCAAGGAAGAGGGGCTTGATGTCGAGCTGCAGACGACTCCCGGCGGCGATAAAACGATGACGGCGCTCCTGTCGGGGGCCATCGACGTTGCGCTTGTCGGGTCGGAAACTTCCATTTATGTGTATCAGCAGGGCTCGGAGGATCCGGTGATCAACTTCGGGCAGGTGACGCAGACGGACGGCACGTTTCTCATGGCGCGGAACGAAGGCGGCGAATTTGATTGGGATCAGCTGAAGGGGAGCGTGTTCCTCGGCCAGCGCAAAGGCGGGATGCCGCAGATGGCCGGAGAATTTACGCTGAAGAAAAAAGGCATCGATCCCCATGCCGATCTGGAGCTGATTCAGAATATTGATTTTGCAAACATCGCCTCGGCTTATGCCTCGGGGACAGGGGAATACGTGCAGCTGTTTGAGCCGCAAGCCTCGATATTCGAGAAAGAAGGGCGCGGCAAGGTGGTGGCATCCTTCGGCGTCGAGAGCGGAAACTTGCCGTACACCGTGTTCATGACCAAGCAAAGCTACATCGATAACCATGAGGCTACAGTGCAAAAATTTACGAATGCTCTATATAAAGCCCAGCAGTGGGTGGACGCAAACAGTCCGGAGGACATCGCCGATGCAATCATGCCGTATTTCAAGGACAGCGACCGGGATATCGTCGTCTCGTCTGTGAAGCGTTATAAGGAGCAGGGCAGCTTTGCGACGGATCCGATCGTGGATGAAGCCGAATGGAACAATCTGCTTGACGTCATGGAACAGGCGGGGGAGCTGAAGGAGCGGGTCGCACCTGACAAAATCGTCAACAACAACTTTGCTGAGAAGGCCAAACAGGCAAAGTAGCGTTTCATCTCCCATCCATGGAATGAAAGGAGAGTGCACCATGGTACCGGTAGTAGAACTGAACGATATCACGCATGTATACGTGACGGATCGGGAAGCCTCTCTGGCTGTGGAAGGAATTGATTTGAGCGTCGAGCCGGGCGAGTTCGTCAGCTTGGTCGGGCCGAGCGGCTGCGGCAAGACAACGATATTGTCCGTCATTGCCGGTCTGCTCCAGCCTACGAAAGGAACGGCGATCGTCAACGGCAAGCAGGTCAGCGGCCCGTCGCCGGAAGTCGGCTATATGCTTCAGCAGGATTACTTATTCCCGTGGCGGACCATCATGGACAACGCCTTGATCGGATTGGAATTGACGGAGCGTCTGAATCCGGACAGCCGGAGCGAGGTGCAAAGCCTGCTGAAGGAGATGGGGCTTGCGGGCAGCGGTCCATTGTACCCGGCCCAGCTGTCGGGAGGCATGAGACAGCGGGTAGCCCTGGTGCGTACGCTGGCGACGGATCCGGGGCTGCTGCTGCTCGACGAGCCTTTCTCCGCGCTGGATTATCAGACCAAGCTGCAGCTGGAGGACCTGATTGTCGAGACGCTGAGGGAGCGGGGAAAAACCGCGATCCTGGTAACCCATGACTTGTCCGAAGCGATCGCCATGAGCGACCGGGTCGTCCTGCTGAACCGCAATCCGGGACGCATTCACCGCATGTTCGCAGTGCCGGAGAACATAAGGGCTGTACAGCCGTTTTATGCCCGCAAGGAACCGGGGTTTAATGAATTATTTCATGAAATATGGGGCGAAATGCAGCGAATCGGGAAGGAGTGAAGCCATTGACAACCAATCGAGAGCGGAAAGAGCCGGCTTCTTCTTCAAACCGCTGGCTCCAGGATATTTATGATAAGCATAGAAGGAAAAAGCGCAGCATCCAGAGCCGGGTGCTCACCGTCCAGCTCAGCTTGCTGCTCCTGTTCTTCGCGTGGTGGGAGGCGGCGGGCAGAATGAAGTGGATCGACGTCCTCCTCTTCAGTTATCCTACCAAAATCTTCTCGAATATTTGGGATAACATCGTGACCGGGGAGCTGTGGGGTCATCTGGGGATTACCGTCGGAGAGACCGTTGTCGGATTTCTTCTCGGGACCCTGGTCGGCACCCTGCTTGCGGTCATCATCTGGTGGTCGCCTTTCTTGAACAAGGTGCTCGATCCTTACATGGTTGTATTCAACAGTATGCCGAAGGTGGCGCTGGGGCCGATATTCATCGTCATGTTTGGCGCGGGATTTACGGCGATTGTCGTGACGACGCTGTCGATCACGGTGATTGTGACGACACTCGTTGTATACAACAGCTTTAATGAGGTGGACTCCAATCTGATCAAGGTTGTCCGCACCTTCGGCGGCACGAAGCGGCAAGTATTCCAGCGCGTCATTCTGCCTGCTTCCTATCCGGCTATCGTATCGACCTTGAAGGTAAATGTGGGCATGGCCTGGGTTGGCGTGATCGTAGGTGAGTTCCTGGTTGCCAAATCCGGGCTTGGATATTTGATTATGTACGGATTTCAGGTATTCAACTTCACGCTCGTGCTGTCGAGTCTCCTCATTATTGCAGTCGTGGCAACGGCGATGTACCAAATCGTCGTATATATTGAAAGAAAGCTGCTGGCCCACAGGTAGCATCACGTTCAAAGACTCGCTTCCACGGCAGAGGCTGAAGCCGGTTGTGAATGACATGAAAATAAGCTAGGATGGAACAAGATTGAACTTGATTATCCACGCTTGGGGGCTTTTGATTTTCATGGGATTTCGTGTCATTAAAACCGCTGTGGCAAGTCTGCTTGCCATCCTAATAACCGATGCTTTCAATATACCGGGGGCTACGTCCGCCGGTCTTCTTGCGATCCTTGGCGTCGACGTCACCCGCAAGCGCAGCGTTATCTCCATCTCGTCGCGTTTCTTTGCGTCGCTGCTGGGGCTGGCGCTGGCTTGTATTTTATTCTATCTGCTCGGGTTCCATTATTGGGTACTGGCGCTATACATACTGCTCGCCTTTCCTCTCATATCGAGGGCGAATTTCAAGGAAGGCATCGTCACCAGCTCGGTTGTTGTGTTCCGGGTGTTCCAGGGAGAAGAGATTGCGCCGGACATTATGCTCACTCAGGTTGCGCTGCTCGTGATCGGCCTCGGCTCCGCGATGCTTGTGAATCTGGTGTACATGCCCAATAGCGAAGGAACCATGATGGACATCCGGCGTAAGGTGGACGGGCTGTTTTCCGTGATCTTCAGTCATTTCTCCCTGACTTTAAGAGATCCGGAGCATATCTGGGACGGAAAGGAAATGATCGAGGCCAACCGTCAGATCGACCGGGGGATTGAGGAGGCGAAACGGGCATCGGAGAACCAGATGATCCATCCGGACGGAGCGTGGAACATCTATTTTTATATGAGAAAGGAACAGATGGAGAATATCCAGAGCATGATGCATCAAATCTCTCAGGTATACGAGAGGCTGCCGCACGGGATTCTCGCTGCCGAGGTATTCGAGCAATTAAGCAAGGATGTCATATCCGAGGGATATACCGGCAAATCGGAAGCTTTGCTTAATGAGCTGGAGGAACGTTTCAAGAAGATGGAGCTGCCGGCCACGAGGGAGGAGTTCGAGGTCCGGTCGGCGATTCTCCAGCTGTGCCGCGAGCTTGCTTATTACTTGAATATTTCAAAGAAATACAAGGCCCCTACTGCCAAAAAACCGCAGAAGCATGCGGGTTCCGCAGGCTGAATGCGATAATTCTGAACGTTTCTTTCAATTTTTTTGGCATCATCCGAATTTATTTGGACCACTTCATTCAACATTCGCCCATGTCGTGCATACACATGTATGGAATGAGTGTAAGGAGGAGGTTCGAAGATGTCATTGAGTCATAAACACCAATGTAGAGAAATCATCACGAAGGCGATCTGCGGCAAGGGTCGTAAGTTCTCTACCGTAACACATACCGTGACTCCGCCTAATAATCCGACCAGTATTTTGGGGGCTTGGATTATAAACCATCAATACGAGGCGGTTGCCGCCGGAGACGGAATTGAGGTTATTGGTACTTACGATGTGAACATCTGGTATTCCTATGACAAAAATTCGCAGACCGACGTGGCTAAAGAGACGGTATCTTATGTAGAACGCGTACCTCTCTCCTATCTGGATCCGAAGCATCGTGCTTCAACGGTTGAAGTGTCGGCGGAAGCGACACAGGAGCCGAGTTGTGTGGAAGCTAGCGTATCCTCCAATGGCACGAGTGTCATTCTACGGGTAGAGAGAGAGTTCGCGGTAGAGCTTGTTGCCGAGACGAAGGTGGTCGTCAAAGTGTGCAGCCACCATCACGGCGACTATGAAGACAAAGAGTTCGACTACGTCCTGGGAGACGGAGACGACGATTACGAAGACCTGGACTATGAAGGTCTGGAAGATGAATTGTAAGTTAACCCTCCATCAGGGAAGCTTATAATCCAGCATATGCGGTGAAAGCAGCTTTGCGGAGGGCGGATGCCCTCTTTTTTATTTTATTTTTGAGGAGGCCGGCTAATATGGCGCTGACCATGGGAACAGCAGGGGAACAACGCGGATTTGCCGTTCTTGACGGCTCTGCTGCAGCGCGCGCTGCGGCTAGATTGTCGAGAGCCGGCATACCGTGCCGGCTTACCGCAAGGCACGAGCCGGCAGCCGGCTATGCGGCCAGATACTCGGTGCGCGTACGGGAGCTGACGGCCGAATGGATAAGGCATGATCAGACCGGAGGCGGCAGCACGCGCCATGAGCCGGAGCATGGCAGCGGAGGATATGCCGACGGCCTTCACCGGAGGCTGGAGAAGGCTGCCGTGCGTTCGCTGTACACATTGGGTGCCGAGGAAGGGGAAGTCGTTATCGCGGCTCGGCCCGGCCGCAGATATGTAGTGGAGGAAATTCGGCTCCATGGATCTCCCGGCGGGGCCGTTATGAGCGCCAAGGCTGCTCCAGCAGGACGGTACAATCGCCAGAGCTTGGGAGGTACGGAGGCGGGAGAGGGGAATCTGCTGCTCGGAATGGACCCCGAATTTATTCTGATGAAGGATAACGGGGAGATCGTCCACGCATCGGAGTTTATGCAGCGCGGGGGTCTGGCCGGCAGTGATGCCGTACGGTTTCGCGGAGAAGTCATTTACCCGCTGGCAGAGCTGCGGCCTGATCCCAAGGCGCAGCCGAAGGAGCTGATTCGCGAGCTGCAGCGGGCGATGCGTGAAGCGTATGCCCTCATAACGGACCGGACGCTGTCGTGGCGGGCGGGGGCATTGCCTTATAGGGATTTTCCGCTCGGCGGCCATATCCACTTCAGCGGCGTGCCGCTGAATATATCGCTTCTACAAGTGCTCGATAATTATTTGGCACTGCCGCTGGCTCTACTGGAAGACCCGCAGGGACGGCAGCGCAGGCCGCGCTACGGATTTCTGGGCGATTTTCGCCGCCAGCCGTACGGCGGATTCGAATACCGGACGCTCCCCAGCTTCCTGATCTCGCCCTTCGTGACCAAGTTTTCGCTAGCGATCGCATACTTGGCGGCCAAATACAGCGACCTGCTGCCTGCCAGGCCGCTGAATGCCGAGCGGTACCACCGCGCGTACTATGAAGGCGACAAGGCCGTGCTCAGGGAATGTGTTCCCGGCTGGCACCGGGATCTGTCAGCGCTGCCGGAATACCCGCAGTTTGCCTTCGAAATCGAAAAGGCGCTGTCGTATATCGAAAGCGGCCGGACGTGGGATGAGAGCAGGGATATCCGGCCGCTTTGGAATATTCCTTCGATGCCGTGAGACAAAGGATGCATTTCTGTTATAATAGAGTTCAGCTATAAACGGCATGGAGGTAAGTCATGGCTAAATATACGCCGATGATCGAGCAATATTTGAAAGTGAAGGAACAAGCGCAGGATGCGTTTCTTTTTTTCCGTCTGGGCGATTTCTATGAAATGTTTTTTGATGATGCGATTTTGGCTGCCAAGGAGCTGGAAATTACGCTGACCGGCCGCGAGGGCGGAGGCGCCGAGAAGATTCCGATGTGCGGCGTGCCTTATCATTCGGCAGAAGGCTATATTCAGCGTTTGATCGAAAAAGGCTACAAAGTGGCTATATGCGAGCAGATGGAGGATGCATCCGTCACGAAGGGCATGGTCCGCCGGGAGATCGTCCGGGTCGTCACGCCGGGAACGATCATGGAAGGCAAGGCGGTTAGCGATAAATCCAACAACTATATGGTGTGTGTAACGGAGGCGGGAGGTCTTCTGTCTCTTGCCGCATGCGATCTGTCGACCGGGGAGCTGTACGTCACCTCGGTGCCGTTCTCCGAGGAATGGCTGAGGGATGAGATCAATATTTACGAGCCGTCCGAAATTATCGGGGATGCCAAGCTGCTTGAGATCATTGCTTCCCAGGCGCTTCCCGGCAGCCGCAACGTGGTGCATACGGCATGGGAACGCCGGGAGGACGGTCTGGTCAAATCGCAATTCGGCGAGGCTGCCTGGGCCCGACTTGAGGAGGAGCGAAGAGCGTGCATCTCTCTCTTGATCTCGTACCTAAGCGAAACCCAGAAGCGTTCGCTCGGCCAGCTGACCCAGATCGATTCCTATGAACCGGGGCAATTCATGGTTCTGGATCCGTTCACCAGACGCAATCTGGAGCTGGTCGAAACGGTGCGGGAGCGGTCGAAGAAAGGCTCGCTGCTGTGGCTTCTGGATCAAACCGAGACGTCGATGGGAGCGAGGCTGCTTCGCCGCTGGATCGATAAGCCGCTCTTGTCCCGTGCGCGGATCGAGGAGCGGCTAGAGGCTGTTGAGCATTTGTACAACCAGTACATACTGCGTGAAGATTTGCGGATGGCGCTGAAGGAAATTTATGATCTCGAGCGTTTGGTAGGCCGGATCGCATTCGGCAGCGCCAACGGCCGCGATCTGAATGCGCTGAAGCTGTCGCTGCGGCAAGTCCCGGCGCTGAAGGAGCTGTGTGCGCAGTCAACCTCCAGTACGCTTCGCCGATTGGCGGAGGAGACCGATACATGCGAGGAATTGTATCAGCTTATCGAGGATGCCATCGTGGATGAACCGCCGGTTTCGGTGCGGGACGGGGGAATCATTAAGCCCGGTTACCATGAGCGGCTCGACGAGCTGCGGGAAGCGAGCACGAACGGCAAACGCTGGATCGCGGAGCTTGAAGCGAGGGAGCGCGCCGCAACGGGGATTAAGTCGCTTAAGATCGGCTACAACAAAGTGTTCGGCTATTATATTGAGGTCACGAAATCCAATTTGTCCTCATTGCCGGAAGGCCGTTATGAGCGCAAGCAGACGCTGGCGAATGCCGAGCGGTTCGTCACGCCTGAGCTTAAGGAGAAGGAAGGACTGATCCTTGAAGCGCAGGAGAAGATGGTCGATCTCGAATATGCTCTGTTCACCGAGCTGCGGGACAAGCTGAATATGCAGGTGTCCAGATTGCAGAAGCTGGCCGAAAGAATCGCTGAGATGGATGTGTATCAGTCGCTGGCTGCGGTCAGTGCGGAGCACCGGTTCGTGAAGCCGGAGCTGAGCGATGGCTATGATTATATCGTCGAAGGCGGACGCCACCCGGTGGTGGAGGCGGTGATGAAGGATTCGGCATTTATCGCCAATGGAACGGAGCTGCGCAAGGAGGGTTCTTCCATCCTGCTGATCACCGGTCCGAACATGGCGGGAAAAAGCACGTATATGCGCCAGGTTGCGCTGCTGTCGATTCTGGCCCAGATCGGCTGCTTCGTGCCGGCGGAGCGCGCTGTCATTCCGCTGGTTGACCGCATCTTTACCCGGATCGGGGCCGCTGACGATCTGATCGGAGGCCAGAGCACCTTCATGGTGGAGATGGCCGATATTCAGGTCATGACCGAGAAGGCGACGCCCCGAAGCCTCATCATTATTGACGAGCTGGGACGGGGAACCTCCACGAGCGAGGGGATGGCGATCGCCCAAGCCGTGATCGAATATGTGCATGACCATATCGGCTGTAAGGCGCTTGTGTCGACGCATTTCCATGAGCTGGCCCATCTGCAGGAAAGCCTTAAGGGGCTTAGCAACTATTCGATGGCCGTTCAGGAAAGCGGGGACAAGGTGCATTTTCTGCGCAAGCTGATTCCTGGCGCCGCCGACAGCAGCTACGGCATATACTGCGCACGGCTGGCAGGTCTTCCGGGCAGCATCATCGATCGTGCCTACGGACTGCTGCAGGGCTTGGAGCAGGCTTCCTTGGCCGCTGTCGCTTCCGAGCATGGCGCTGCGCTCCAGCGTATCGAATCAGCACAAGGAGGCACTGTAGGAGGTTATGCCAACACGCGACAGCATGACGTTGTCAGGGAAGCGGTGGAGGCAGCTGAGCCATTGGCGAGGGCAGGATCAGAAAGCCTTGAGAGCCGCGAAAACGGCAGAACCGGAGAGGTGATTCAGCTCTCGATTTTTGACGATGAGGCTGTCAGAGAGCCGCAAAATGCCGCAATCGGCAAGGAGAAAGCGGCTTTTGAGGAGGCAGGCGCCTCCGCTTCGCAGGATCCGTCCGTTCGGGCGCTCATCGAAGCGGTGAAGGGTGCAGACCTGATGAATATGACGCCGCTGCAAGCGATGCAGCTATTAAATGATCTGAAGATGAAGGCGAAGGATATGTAGCGGTGATTAGCCGAATCGCAATCGTAACCAGTCTGCATTGTGATTCAAAGCTGATTTGCATTGAGGCTCAAAGTATTAGCAGCTGCACAGAGCTCCATTGTGACCCAAAGCTGTTTTGCAATCTTAGCTACATTGTAGTCACATTGTAGTCACATTCTAGTGAAAGCTGCGCTGTAATTACAGAAGTTTTGTTCACGAAGTAAGTAATGGTAATTGAGCCTGCAGTTTATAAGACGAAATTGCATTTAAATACAGCAAGGAAACGGAGGTAGGGGATCATGGGAAAAATTCGCGTATTGGACGAGCATATTGCGAACCAGATTGCAGCCGGTGAGGTGGTTGAACGGCCTGCCTCCGTGGTGAAGGAGCTTGTGGAGAACGCGATCGATGCCGGCAGCACGAGAATCGACGTGGCCGTCGAGGAAGGCGGCCTGGACAGCATCCGCGTAACGGATAACGGCTCCGGCATCGATCCCGACGATTGCGAGACCGCCTTCTACCGGCATGCGACGAGCAAGATTGCCGAGGGGCGAGATCTGTTCCAGATCATCAGCCTCGGATTTCGGGGCGAAGCGCTCCCTTCGATCGCGGCGGTGTCCAAGGTGCGCGTCGTGACGTCGAATGAACAGGACGGCCGCGGGCGTAAAATCGAAATCGAGGGCGGCAACCTGCGTGTGAACGAAGAGACCGCTGCGCCTAAAGGGACGGATTTCCTTGTCAGGGAATTGTTTTACAACACGCCGGCAAGGCTGAAATATATGAAGACGATTCAAACGGAGCTGGGCCATATTTCCGATTATATGTACCGCTTGGCGCTGTCGAGACCGGATATCGCGTTCACGCTGCGCCATAACGGCAACACTCTCCTGCAGACGCTCGGAAACGGAGATGCTTTGCAGGTCATCGCGGCCATTTACGGCACGCAATCCGCGAAAGCGATGATGAAAATCGAAGCGGAGAATATGGACTATACTCTTCAGGGGTATATTAGCCGCCCTGATTTTACCAGAGCCAACCGGAACGGCATGTCCTTGATCGTCAATGGACGATATATTCGAAACTACGGTCTGATGCAGGCGGTGCTGAAGGGATACCATACGCTCCTGCCGATCAACCGGTACCCGCTCGTCGTGCTTCAGCTGTCGATGCACCCGTCGCTAATCGACGTAAACGTCCATCCGTCCAAGCTGGAGGTCCGCTTCAGCAAGGAGCCGGAGCTGTTCTCGTTCATAGAAGAAGCGGTTCGGAATGTGCTCCGGCAGGAGATCCTCATTCCGCGCCCGGCTAAGCAAACGATCGGCAAGAGCGATAACGCTTTTATCCAGGAGCAGCTGAATTTTCCTGCTCCATCCTATGGAGCGCCGGCTCGCGGGGAGCGTGCGGAGATCCCTCAAGACGGCTTGGGCGGCAAGCCCCCGGGTGAATCTTCTGGGCGTGAATTCCGGCGGGAGACGGCGCCGAGACCGGATTCGCTGCAAGAATCCGTAACGGGCTCTTCCGGAGACTACAAGGAATGGACTGCACAGCAGCCGCAGATGAGGGAAACGGCTGCGGCGGCCGCGTATCCTTCGAAGCCAAGCTATGAGGACCGTGCGGCGGATCGCAGATCGGCCAATGTGCCGGCCGTCACGAAGGAATGGATGGCGGCGGCATCGGGCCCGGCTCCGGACATTCCGCCGTTTCCGCAGCTAACCTATATCGGGCAGCATCATGGAACCTATATTATCGCGCAAAATGAGACCGGCCTGTATCTGATCGACCAGCACGCGGCTCATGAGCGCATTAACTACGAATACTACTATGAGCAATTCGGCAAGCCTGCGGATGCCTCGCAAGAGCTGCTGCTGCCGATAACGCTGGAGTTCACGCCTTCGGAAACGGAGAAGGTGAAGGAACGCTTGCATTGGTTCGAGAAGGCCGGCGTATACATGGAATTTTTCGGAGGGAACACCTTCCTGGTCCGTTCCCATCCGTTCTGGTTCCCGAAAGGCGATGAGAAAGCGTTGATCGAGGAAATGGCCGAGTGGGTGCTGAACGAGCGGCACATCGATATTGCCAAGCTAAGGGAAGCTTCCTCGATCATGTGCTCCTGCAAAGCCTCGATTAAAGCGAACCAGAAGCTGACCGAGCAGGAGGCCATGACGCTGATCCGGCGTTTGGCCGAATGCCGGCAGCCGTATACCTGCCCGCACGGACGACCGATTGTCGTCTCCTTCTCCCCGTACGATTTGGAGAAAATGTTCAAGCGCGTCATGTAACAGCAAGGAGGAAATTCATGATTATTACAACTGGAGAAGCGGAAGCGCCTGACATCGTTGAACGCGCCAAGCGCTTAGCCCAGGAAACCGGCTGCCGGTATGTTCCAAGAGGCGGCCAATCGTTAAGAAAGCTGGCCCGCCGGATGGGCGAAGAGGACGTGCTGGTCGTCTTGCACGAGCATGTCCGCTTAAGCGGTCCGGATGGCTCGGTCACGGAGTTTCACCCCAGCATGGGCTTCGTAAGGCTGAAGCGGGTGCTTCGCGGCAAACCGGACCCGATGCTGGAGGCTTCGCGCATGGAGGAGGGCGACTCGGTGCTCGACTGCACGGCAGGGCTGGGCGCGGACGCGCTTGTTTTTTCCGGAAAAGGCGGGCCGAACAGCCGCGTGGTTGCACTGGAGAGCTCCCTGCCGCTGTTCGCGATGCTGAAAGAGGGGCTCAGGACCTATAAGAGCCAGTTCGAGGCGAGTGATCAAGCGATGCGGCGCATTATGGTCAAGCATGGACATCATTTGGAATATTTACGGTCGCTGCCGGACCGAAGCGTCGATATCGTCTATTTTGATCCGATGTTCCGTGATCCGATTACAAGCTCTGACTCGATGAATCCGCTCAGACTCTATGCGAACGGCGAGCCGCTGGATGAGGAAAGCGTGAAGCAGGCGGTCAGAGTGGCCCGCAAAACCGTTGTCATGAAGGAAACGCGGTACAGCGGCGAGTTCGAGCGATTGGGCTTTACGGTTATGCAGCGGGGGCAGTCGAAAACTACGTACGGAGTGATATCCATTGACAGTTGAATCCAAACCGAGATTGCTTGTTCTGATCGGTCCTACAGCCGTCGGCAAAACGAAAATGAGCATCGAGATCGCCAAAGCCTTTAATTGCGAAATTATTTCCGGCGATTCCATGCAGGTATACCGCGGCATGGATATCGGGACCGCCAAAATTACGAAAGACGAGATGGAGGGGGTTCCCCACCACTTGATCGATATCCATGAACCGGATTACCCTTACTCGGTGGCGGAATTTCAGGAGCAGTCCCAGCGCTTGATTACCGAAATTACGGAGCGCGGCAAGCTGCCCTTCATCGTCGGCGGCACAGGGCTTTATGTCGAATCCGTCTGCTACGGCTACCAATTCAGCGAGAGCGGAGCGGATGAGGAATTTCGCAAGGAGCAGTTCCGTTATGCGGATGAATACGGGGCGGAGGCGCTTCACCGGAGGCTTGCGGAAGTGGACCCGGAGAGCGCGGAGCGGCTGCATCCGAACGATCTGCGCCGGGTCGTTCGTGCTTTGGAAGTATTCCATGTGACCGGCATCCCACTTTCGTCCCAGTTGGCCCCTCAGAAGAAGGAGTCTCCGTACCGATTATGCCTGGTCGGTTTGACAATGGACAGGCAAATGCTATATAACCGTATTGAAGAGCGAATCGATCTGATGTTGAAGCAGGGGCTCGTCGAAGAGGTGGCAGCGCTAATGGAGAAAGGGTTCGGCCCCGGGCTTGTTGCGATGCAGGGTCTTGGCTACAAGGAAATCGTTTCGTATCTTCAAGGGGAATGCAGCTATGAGGAAGCGGTGACGCTGCTCAAGCGCGATACCCGCCGGTTTGCGAAGAGGCAGCTATCTTGGTTCCGCCATATGAAGGACATCGAGTGGGTAGACGTCACCGACTCGGGAAATTTTTCTGCGAACTATCAAAAAATCCGTGCTATAATAGCAGGAAAGTTTCACTAATATCTTGAATATATTCTTCAAAACAATCTAATTGAACCATTGGGGGTACGGCTAATGAACAAGTCCATCAACATCCAAGATACGTTCTTGAACCAACTGCGCAAAGAGAACATCCCGGCTACGGTATACCTGACCAACGGCTTTCAGATCCGTGGAACGATCAAGGCTTTTGACAACTTTACCATCGTGATTGACAGCGACGGCCGTCAGCAAATGGTGTACAAGCATGCCATCTCCACGTTCATGCCGCAGCGCAATGTTTCCCTGATGCAGGATAGCAGCAACGATCAATAAAATTCACGGATTTTTGCACGATATGCTTGGGATAATGTCTCTATACCTGGATTTCCCTAATCATCGCTGCAATCATGAGGTCATTAGCGGCCCTGGCTTCTTGGAATGATCGCGTCCTGATTAACTTGAAACTTTTTGGTTTATATTTCGTTTAGTTTATAAGGAGTGCAGAGAGCAACCTGAGAAGGTTGTTCTTTTCTTTCCGAGAGTCTGTAATGTGTACAGAGTTTTGTATCCCGCAAGGGAGCAAGGAGGGGGACAAATGGCTGGAAGAGATAACGAGATGTCCAGGGTGAACAAAAACAAAGATAACCCGAAGGCATCCAAAGGATCCAAATCAGGGTCGAAGAAGAAGAAAAAAGGCAGAGGCAAGCGGATTGCATGGGCTTTGTTTTTTACGGCGGTTATCGCCATATTTTGCGCCCTGGCAGGGTATCTGTTTATCTTGGTCAGCGGCGAGAAGCTTCTGGATCAGAATAAGGATAAACTGACCGCTTACGGTACCTCGAAAGTATATGATCGACAAGGCAATTTAATGGGCGAATTGTCGATCCAGAAAAGCGATCCGGTTGAATACAAGGATATTCCGGAGCAACTGGTTAATGCATTTATAGCAACAGAGGATAGACGATTCTGGGAACATAACGGCGTCGACATTTGGTCGATCGGCCGCGCTGCCGTGAAGGATATTATGGCCCGTTCCATGGTGGAGGGCGGAAGTACGATCACCCAGCAACTGGCGAAAAATATTTTTCTGACCCGGGACAAAACCTTCTTCCGCAAAGCGACCGAAATGTCGATCGCGCTGGCGCTGGAGCGGAAGCACAGCAAGGAAGAGATCATTGAAATGTATTTGAACCGGATTAACTTCGGCGGACCTTACTACGGCATTAAGGCGGCTTCCGAGCGTTATTTCGGCAAATCGGATCTTAAGGATCTTGAGTTGTGGGAAATGGCAACGCTGGCCGCCATGCCGAAGGGGCCTTCCCGGTACAACCCGCTGAAAAATCCGGAGCTGTCCAAGGAGCGCCGTGCGGTCGTGCTGACGCTGATGGAGCAGCAGGGCTATATTACGGCCGAAGAGGCCGAGAAGGCGAAGAAAGTCGATTACGACTATACGCCGCCGGAAAGAAAGCAGAAATATACGGCCTTTATCGACTACGTCATGGATGAGGCTGAGGAGAAGTGGGGGCTTACCGAGGACGATTTGAATATCGGTGGCTACCAGATCTATACGACGATGGACGCGAACGCCCAGCAGGCGATGGAGGAAGAATTCAACAATCCGGCCAACTTTGAAGAGAGCCCGGATGAGGAGATCGTTCAAGGCTCCATGGTTATCATTAATCAGGAGAACGGCGGGATCGTGGCGATATCAGGCGGCAGAGAGTATATGCGCGGCGGATTCAACCGTGCGACCGACAGCCGTCGTCAGCCGGGCTCGGCACTGAAGCCGATCGTGTCGTATGCGCCGGCTCTGGAATCCGGCAACTTTACGAAGGATTCCAGGCTGAGCAACAAGAAGCAATGCTTCGGGGATTACTGTCCGAACAATCTGCATGGATACTCCGATACGATCAGCATGCCGGAAGCGATTCAGCGCTCCGAGAACATCCCGGCGGTATGGCTGCTGAACCAGATCGGGGTTAAAACCGGGGTCGAGTTCGCCAAGAGTCTGGGCATCCAGATGACGGAGGCCGACGCGAACCTGTCCCTGGCTCTTGGCGGCATGAATTCCGGAACGAACACGTTCGAGATGGCTCAAGCGTTCAGCGCATTCGCCAATGGCGGCGAGCTGAAGGAAGCATTCGCAATTAAGGAAATACGGAATAATCAAGGCAAAGTCGTGCATGAGAATAAGGGAAGCAAGGGCAAGCGTGTCATGAGCGAGTCAACGGCTTCCCAGATGACGGAAATGATGGAGCGTGTCGTTCAGGACGGAACGGGCCGGAATGCCCGGATCAGCCGTCCGGTTGCCGGTAAAACCGGTACGACGCAAAGCGGCTACGAAGGCATCAGTTCCAACCGTGACGTCTGGTTTGTCGGTTACACGCCGGAACTGACGGCGGCCGTATGGATGGGATACGACAAACCGAACAAGCAGCATCTGCTGAAGCGAAGCAGCTCAATGTCCGCAGCGCTCTGGGGCAAGATTATGGAGAAGGCGGTTCAGTCCTATGAGCCGAAAAACTTCCCGAGCACCGAGCCGGCCCCGCCGGTGGTGGAGACGCCGAAGCTAGAGCCTGTCAGCGGCCTGACCGGATCTTATGACGGCGCGAATCAGACCGTCTATCTGAGCTGGAATGGCGTTCAGGGCAGCGGCATTCAATACCGGATTTACCGCCGGGAAACCTCGGAGAGCGAATTCACGCGGATTCTGAATGCGGTGAACAGCACCTCCACGGATGATATGAGCGCGATGGAGGGGCTGACGTACGAATATTACGTAACGGCCTATGACCCGGCAACGGATCAAGAATCCGAGCGCTCGAACGTGCTGCAGATCGCTGCCGTATCCGAGCTGCCGCCGGATGATCTTGAGCCGGATCCGGGGGATATTGAGGATGTAATTCCGCCGGATGAAGGAGATGCCGGCGATGGCATCGACATACCAAATGGCGAAGACAACGGTAACGGCCAAGATAACGGCAACGGCCAAGGCAATGGAAACGGCCAGGGCAACGGCAATGGTCAAGGCAACGGAAATGGAAACGGTCAAGGCAATGGCCAAGGAAACGGCCATGACAATGGCGGTACCAATCCGCCTGCGGACGGCGGACAGGGCGATGGATCCGGGTCGGATGCGGGTGATGGCACGGGCGGCGAGGATTCGGGAACGATTGAAGGCACCACCGATTCGGGCAACGTCACGACGGTTCCCGGAACCATCGTGGAGCCGGATGTTCCGGCCACCGAGTCTGATCCTAACCAAGTTAGTCCATAATGAACAAAGAAGCCTTCGCGGATAAAAGCGAGGGCTTCTTTGTTTTGAGTGTGAAACCTAAATGTGGTAAGCTGGGAATACGATATGGGGAGGAAGAGTTCCATGAAACGTAAATTCGGAGATCGGGCAAATTGGCGCCGTATCACCCGCCGGCACTTCACTTCCCGGTATGTGGATTCCGAGCAATTCACAGGGTACCTGACCTTATACACCATATATGGCCTGAAAGAACCATTATGGAAAACCTATGGCCGCCATAAATACCGCATTGCGGACAAAGGCTACTCTTGGCTGCAGTATTATCCGAAGGACAGCCATTATATCGTTACGGCCATGTTTGACGATAAGCGAAACATCGTGCAGTGGTATATCGATATTTGCAAGAAGCAGGGCGTAACCGACCAGGGCGTACCGTGGTTTGATGATTTGTATCTGGACGTTGTGGTCGTCAGCAACGGCGAAGTATTTTTGCTGGATGAGGATGAGCTGGAGGATGCCCTGAACCGCAATGATATTACCCGCGACGACTATCGGTTGGCCAAAGTAACGGCGAAAAGCCTGCTCCGGGCGATCGATGCCCATGAATTCCCCTATTTCATGATGTCTCTGGAGCATCGGCAGCAGCTATTTCATAACGGCGAATTCAGGAGGAAGTCATAA
Organism: Paenibacillus lactis; assembly: GCF_017873605.1. Taxonomy (GTDB): domain Bacteria; phylum Bacillota; class Bacilli; order Paenibacillales; family Paenibacillaceae; genus Paenibacillus_AQ; species Paenibacillus_AQ lactis. The sequence goes on along the minus strand of NZ_JAGGKI010000004.1, from coordinate 116,933 downwards.
TGCGGCAGGAAATAAACGGAGAAGAGCGGGTTATACGTTCCAGGACCGGGAAGAAACTATGGATGAAGAGGGCTCTGTATGCGCTGCTTACCCTCGTTGCGGCTGGCGTATTATGGTCAGGGTATGCGTATTGGAAAATCGAAAGCGCCGTCAGCAATCCGGCTGACAAGGCGGACGTCGGCATCATACTCGGGGCATCCATGTGGGGAGATCAGCCGAGTCCGGGGCTCCGCGAACGGCTTGAGCATGCTCTCACCGAGTATAAGGAAGGGCGGTTTGGCACGTTTATCGTAACCGGCGGACTCGACAAGCCCGGCTATCCTTACACCGAAGCCGAAGGGATGCGCAATTATTTAGTAGCGGCGGGTGTTCCGGAGAGCGACATTTTTTTGGAAAACGAAGCGACCAGCACCTATGAGAATTTGCTGTACAGCCAGGCAATTATGAAAGAGCAGGGATGGAAGACCGCGATCATCATCACGCATGATTATCACGGCACTAGATCGATGGAAGTGGCGGCGACGCTCGGCTATGAGCGGCCAACGGTTTCGCTGACGAAATCTACCGTGCTACCGATGGCGAAGCATAAATCCAGGGAAGTGCTTGCCTACACGAAATGGACGGCCGATCGGCTTCTGATTGCAGCCGGGCTCCTATGAGGACGAAACTTCTAATAAGCAGGCTGTCAGTAGAATACATTGGAATAGATAGTCAGCCCTTTGGATAAAGAGGTGAGGAGCTATGAACGGGCGAGTAACGGCCGCAAACGGCCGATCTGAAGGACGGCCATCCAGACAGATTAATGTCGTGCTCCGCAGCGCGGAACCTCCGCTTATCAGCAGCGCAGTTCCCGAGCGGGAACCGTCCCCTTCGCCAAACCCTGTTTCCCAGCACAGTCTATTCCAGGAAATACAGAAGGAGCTGGATCAGCTTGTAGGTTTGGATCAAATTAAAGAGCTGGTTTTTGAAATTTATGCCCTGCTTCAGGTGGCCCAGATGAGATCAGAGGCGGGCTTGCTCAGCGGCGGTCATGTATTCCATATGATTTTCAAGGGAAATCCCGGAACTGGCAAAACGACGGTAGCCCGCATCATCGCTAAGCTGTTTCAGAAGATGGGGGTGCTCAATAAGGGGCATCTCGTCGAGGTAGAGCGGGCGGATCTCGTCGGCGAATACATCGGCCATACGGCACAGAAAACGAGAGATTTGGTGAAGAAGGCGCTGGGCGGCATTCTGTTTATCGATGAGGCGTACAGCTTGGCGCGGGGCGGCGAGAAGGATTTCGGCAAGGAAGCGATCGATACGCTGGTAAAAGCGATGGAGGATCACAAGAATCAGTTTGTGCTCATCCTGGCCGGCTACAGCGATGAGATTGATTATTTCATGAGCACGAATCCCGGCCTGCATTCCCGTTTTCCGATTCAGATGGAATTCCCGGATTATAATTTGGATCAGCTGATCCAAATCTCCGAGCTGATGGCGAAGGAGCGCGATTACATCCTGATGCCCCAGTCGCTCGGAAAGCTCAAGGAGCATCTGCAGAACGAGAAGGAGCAGCGGCTGCATGCGTTCAGCAACGCCCGTTATGTTCGCAATTTGATCGAGAAATCGATCCGCAATCAATCGGTCCGTCTTCTGAATCAGTATGTCACGGGGAATCCCGGCAAGCTGGAGCTGATGACGCTTCGGCCGGAAGACTTCAAATTAAACGGAAAATTACAATGATTTGCCGCGGTTTTTCGGCCATAATGAAGAGGTAACGCAGCATTCGCCTTGAAGGGATGGTTTAGAAGGGGCGAATGCGGGTTGTATATGTTTTAAGGTACGTTATTGTTCAAAGGAGCTGGATATATGGCAAATATAACACATGATACCTCGACCGAGATTGAAGATAAAGCGATATTGGTGAGCTTGGTGACCGATGCGGTAAAGCGCTCAGGCATCAATCCGGAGCATTCGCTGCAGGAGCTGGTGCAGCTTGCCGAGACGGCAGGCGTGACCGTGCTGGATGTCATCACGCAGAACCGCGAAACGCCGGATTCGAAGTGGTTTATCGGTAAAGGGAAAGTAGAGGAGCTGCGGATGGCAGTCGATGGCCTCGGAGCGACTACGGCCATTTTTGACCAGGAGCTTTCGGGGGCTCAGGTTCGTAATCTGGAGGAAGCGCTGGATGTGAAGATCATTGACCGGACCCAGCTGATTCTCGATATTTTTGCACAGCGGGCCAAGACGCGAGAGGGCATTATCCAGGTTGAGCTGGCGCAGCTTACCTATTTGCTGCCGCGTCTGTCGGGTCACGGCAAGAACCTGTCGCGACTCGGGGCGGGGATCGGGACACGCGGACCGGGTGAAACCAAGCTGGAGACGGACCGCCGGCATATCCGCGACCGGATCAGCGATTTGAAACGCCAGCTGGATGAAGTAACGCGGCATCGCAATCTTCACCGCGAGCGCCGCAAGAAGAGCGGTGCCGTCCAGGTAGCCTTGGTAGGCTATACGAATGCGGGGAAGTCCACCCTGCTGAACCGTCTGACCAATGCCGACGTTTACATTGAGAATCAGCTGTTCGCAACACTCGACCCGACCTCCAGAGTGCTGGAGCTCCCTAGCGGCAAGGAAGTCGTGCTGACGGATACGGTCGGATTCATTCAGAACCTGCCGCACGATCTGGTAGCGGCATTCCGCGCAACGCTTGAGGAGGCCAACGAAGCGGACCTGATTCTCCATGTGGTCGATGCGTCCTCCACGATGCGGGAGGAGCAGATGGCGGTCGTCCAATCGATTCTGGAGGACCTCGGAGCAGCGGATAAACCGCAAATTGTCCTGTTCAATAAGAAGGACGCCTGCCAGCCGGAGCAGCTAGAAATGCTGCCTTCCGGAGACGGCTACTTGAAGATCAGCGCTTATGATGACGAAGATTTGACCAGCGTCCGCGAAACGATCCAGGAGCGTTTATCCGGCGGGAACGTGACGTTCCGGATTCCGGCTGACCGGGGCGATTTAAGCTCGGTTGTGTACCGGGTAGGAGATGTCGTTGAGCAAACCTTTGACGAGTCCGATATTTTGTACGAGGTGAGGATCAACAAGGCCGATTACGAAAAAATGGGATATCTGCTGCAGGATTATGTCCAGCAATGAGCGGCATAGCGGCAGCGATCGTCTACATGGTTGTTGTCTATAGTCATGGTTGATTGTCTATCGTTAGGCTGCATGCCGGCAGTGAAACCGCGGATGATAGTATGCTTGTTGCGGGATGAAGGACGGATCGTGAAAGTAAGCGAGGCATGAATCAGAATACGAAATCAATTGCAAGTAGAGCCCCAATTCCGGGGCTTTATTTGCGGTTGGGCGGAGTTGGCCGACCCGGATACTCTTAAAAGAAATGGTTGGACCAATGATGGAATCAAGGGGAACCGCGGGTGACAGGGCAGGCCTGTCCGTGCGGCGTTATAAGGTGGTCCGCTGCCTTTTGCCTGAGGAGAGAAGTAGATCATGCAAACGGATCGAGGGGTCAACGGTCGCAACCACCAAGCGAAATATGTTAAGATGTGAGACATGATGTGTTATAGAGGAGAGAGCTGTACGAGATGGTGAAATTTTCGCAAGATTTAATGGATTTAAGCGAGCAGATTGAATGGAACATAGCAGATCGGGTACGTGAGATCGACCGGATCGTAGACTTTAACCAGTGGAAGGTGATCGATGCTTTCCAGAAATACCAGGTGAGCGACTATCACTTCGCGAATTCCACCGGTTATGGATATAATGATCGCGGGCGGGAAGTGCTGGACGAGGTGTATGCGGAAGTGTTCGGGACCGAGTCCGCGCTGGTACGTCCGCATTTTGCTTCCGGGACCCATACGATTTCGGCTGCGTTATTCGGCGTGCTGCGCCCGGGGGATGAGCTGCTGTATATTACCGGACGACCCTACGATACGCTGCATAAGGTCATCGGACAAACGGGCGATGGCACCGGCTCGCTGCGGGATTTCGGCATCGGGTATGGAGAGGTAGCGCTGACCGAAGAAGGCGGCATCGACTGGGAAGGTGTGGAGAAGGCGATTAAACCGGAGACGAAGGTTATCGGGATTCAACGCTCCAGAGGATATGATTGGCGCTCTTCTTTCACGGTGTCCCAAATTGGCGAGATGGTCAGCCGGCTCAAAGCGATTCGCGAGGATTTGATCGTGTTTGTCGACAACTGTTACGGTGAATTTACGGAAACGATGGAGCCTACCGAGGTTGGCGTGGATTTGATGGCCGGCTCGCTGATCAAAAATCCAGGAGGAGGCATTGCAGAAACCGGAGGGTATATTTGCGGCAAGGAATCCTACGTGGAACTGGCCGCTTACCGCTTGACCGCTCCCGGTATCGGACGCGAAGTGGGGGCTATGCTCGGAACGACGCGCTCGATGTATCAAGGGCTGTTTCTTGCCCCTTCCACGGTTGGACAGGCGGTGAAAGGAAGCGTATATGCAGCGGCTATGTTCGAAGCGGTCGGCTTCATAACCAAGCCAGGCTGGAAAGAGACGCGGACCGACCTGATCCAAGCGGTGTCGTTTACAAGCCCGGAGCATCTGATCGCTTTCGTGCAAGGCATTCAGAGAGCGGCAGCGGTTGACAGTCACGTCGTGCCTGAGCCGTGGGACATGCCGGGTTATGAGCATCCGGTGATTATGGCGGCAGGAACCTTTATTCAAGGAGGAAGCCTGGAGCTGTCCGCAGACGCGCCGATTCGTGAACCCTATATCGGTTATATGCAGGGCGGGCTAACCTATTCTCATGTTAAATACGGGGTACTTATGTCACTTCAACGAATGAAGGATCGCAATCTCTTGTGAGTTATTCTTACATGCGGTTGACGCAGCTGATCAGGAAATGTACAATAAGATCAGAATAGACCACTTGGAAGGTTGATGAGATATGGGTGATGAGATTCGGAGGAATATGGCGTTATTTCCGATTGGCATCGTGATGAAGCTTACGGATTTATCCGCCAGACAAATTCGTTATTATGAACAGCATAATTTGATTGTCCCCGCACGCACATCTGGTAATCAGCGCCTGTTCTCCTTCAATGATGTCGAGCGTCTCCTGGAGATCAAGGCATTGATTGAGAAGGGCGTCAATATCGCCGGCATCAAGCAGGTCATGAACCCTGTCACGAAGGAGTCCGAGGAGGCTACCGTGATCACTGCGGATACGGAAAGCAAACGCCGGGAAATGTCGGAGTCTCAGCTGCGGCGTTTACTGAAGCAGGAATTGATTACCGCTAAAAGACCGGGTCAGGTTTCATTGATTCAAGGGGAGTTATCCCGGTTTTTTAATAAATAAAGAAGCAGTTTAATTCTTGACCAAGCCATTCATGACAAAGGAGAGGGTAAAGTGAGTTATACCAAAGAGGACATACTACGCATTTGCAAAGAGGAAAATGTTCGTTTTATCCGCTTGCAGTTCACGGACTTGCTCGGGACCATTAAGAACGTTGAAATTCCGGTAAGCCAACTGCCTAAAGCGCTTGATAATAAAATGATGTTCGACGGCTCTTCCATCGAAGGTTATGTGCGTATCGAGGAATCCGATATGTATCTGTACCCGGACCTGGATACGTTTATGATTTTCCCATGGGTATCCGAAGATCGCGTTGCCCGTATGATTTGCGACGTGTATCTGCCTGACGGCACGCCTTTTCCAGGTGATCCTCGCGGTATACTCAAGCGATGCCTGAAGGAAGCCGAAGAAATGGGCTTCACCTCGATGAATGTCGGCCCAGAGCCGGAGTTCTTCTTGTTCAAGACCGATGAAAAGGGCAATCCGACGATGGAATTGAACGACCAAGGCGGATACTTTGACCTCGCCCCTACAGACCTTGGCGAGAACTGCCGCCGCGATATCGTATTGACCCTGGAAGAGATGGGCTTCGAGATCGAAGCTTCCCACCACGAGGTAGCTCCGGGGCAGCATGAAATCGACTTTAAATATGCAGACGCCGTAAAGGCGGCCGACCAGATTCAAACCTTCAAGCTGGTAGTTAAAACCATTGCCCGCCAGCATGGTCTGATCGCTACGTTTATGCCGAAGCCGCTCTTCGGTGTGAACGGTTCGGGTATGCACTGCAACCAATCGCTGTTCAAAGGCGCGGAGAATGCATTCGTTGACGAGTCGGATGAGCTCGGACTGAGCAAGACGGCGCGCCATTACATGGCCGGTATCCTGAAGCATGCCCGTGCATTCACGGTGATTACGAACCCGACGGTCAACTCGTATAAGCGTCTTGTACCAGGCTATGAAGCACCTTGCTACGTGGCATGGTCTGCGAGCAACCGCAGCCCGATGATTCGTATTCCGGCTTCCCGCGGACTGAGCACGCGGATTGAGGTTCGTAACCCGGATCCGGCCGCTAACCCGTACCTGGCCCTGGCGGTTATGCTGAAAGCCGGATTAGACGGCATTAAGCGCGAGCTGGCGCTTCCAGCGCCGATTGACCGCAACATTTACGTGATGAGTGAAGAGGAGCGCATCGAGGAAGGCATTCCAAGCTTGCCGGCCGACCTGAAGGAAGCGCTGAATGAGCTGGTCCGCAACGAGGTGATTTGCGAAGCGCTCGGCGACCATGCGCTGGCTCACTTCTACGAGCTGAAAGAAATCGAGTGGGATATGTACCGTACGCAAGTTCACCAATGGGAACGCGATCAGTACATCACCATGTATTAATAGAGGAATCCCTTGCGCCGTATGGCGTGGGGGATTTTTTTGCTTGGAGGCAATTTAATTATTGAGGTTATTTCGAAGGGTGTGCCCCCAAAACACCCCTAGAAAATCTGTTTTCTATGCCTTGTGGCAAATTCAAGCTTGGACGGCATATCCATCCATCTGAGCTCATCAGAACCAGGAAAATATTGCTAGAACATTTGTGGAAATTCTGGGTCGCTCGGAGGATACGGCATGCACCTGCGAATGACAGTTATGCTCGCTGCGGGAAGGATAAATTTTTCTTCAATAAAAGGGAACTTTTTGCCCTGAGTTGGACTCTAATTGGATGAGGTGAATCGGTTGGAGTTCGAATACGTCAAGCACATGGCTTCCATGGATACCGACACGTTAGACGCGATCATGGAGCATTACGGTAGTGACATCTGGAATTATGCATACTTTTTGACGGGGCAGCACGCGCTTGCGGACGACATTGCTCAAGAAGTCTTTATCAAAGCTTATTACGGCATACATACCTTTCGCGGACAATCCAGTTTGAAAACTTGGCTGCTTACGATCACGCGGCATACGGCTTTTCGGCACAAGAAGTCATTTTTTCTAAGGCGCGTAACCTTATTGGATCGGATTCAACCGGCAGGGCACAGCATCTCGGCGGAGACGGAGTATCTGGACAGACAATATACGGACGATATCTGGGATATCATCATGGAGCTCCCGGTTAAATTCCGAGAGGTGCTCGTACTGGATCTTCATTATGATATGCCGATTCAACAGATTGCCGAGCTGCTGGGGATTGCGGCCGGAACGGTTAAATCCAGGCTGTATCGGGCTAGGCAAAAAGTACAGAACAAACTGGGGGAGCATCAGATATGAACGAGCATAAACCTGGGTGGTATGAAAGGGCGAAGAATGGGCCGTTTGATGCCGAGTTGTTGCTGCCTGATCTAAAGAGGCGGGTGCATAAGCGTCTGAAGGAGGGGGAGGGCCGGAGTACAAGGACGCTCAAGCGTCGCAGGAATTGGACGGCAGCCATCGCCGGCGTTTTGTTGATTATCGCTATCCTTTGGATGGGGGGAGGAGATCCATTTTCGCCAAAGTCGAAGCCAGAGACGGTTCCGCTGGCGACGGAGGCAGCAAACCGGCAAGCCGGAACGGTTCGTGCGCAAGGGACCGGGCCGGAAGGGAAGCTGCTCGTCGTAGCGGAAGGAAGCGAGGCCGTTCAACGGCTCGGTGCTCCAAGCTGTTTCGGAATTGAAACGGATCTTTCTTTTTCGGGAAGGTATCATGTCATCCACGCAGCTGCAGATGGCAGCGAAACCGAAATCGGAGTGTTGGAAGATCGGACATTTATCCAGCCGAATTCGGAACCGGTTGAAATGATCCGCTTGCCGCTTCAGGATGCGGACGTATTTTTGCTTGCCCCGCAGTATCGGGATTGCCATGCCATCGAAATTTATGCTTTCGCCATGGATCGGGGAACCGGCGAAGCCTTCCCGCTTTCGTTCAAGGAAGGAGTGGGCAGCTTTGTCACTTCCTACTACAAGCCGCTGAGCCAGCCTATGGTAAGAATGAATCGATTGGTGCTGGAATCAACGGAAGGGCCGGGAGGCGAAGGCTCGCCCGATTTTGACGGGGAGCGCGAGTACAGGCTTGATCTCCGGGAGAGAGCCCTTATTCTGGAATGATGTGCAATATATAATGAGCATCCTTCGGGGTGCTTTTTTTAATAACTTTTTTAAACCCGGTTAGCTTTTAGTGCAGATTCCCATGGATATTCAAACTAGAGAACAAAACCCGCATGTGAAACATGCGGTTGATTAAAACGACTAAGAAAATATCGGGATTTGTAACTTTTTTCCTGATCAAAAATCATTGACTCCTTGGATTAGTGTAAGTAAAATCGTATAGTATACAAAGTATATTGAATTAGTCGGATTAATAGATAAGGGGGCATCGAATTTGGCACAAATGATTATCACAGGGTTATTATGCGGTGCTTTACTCGGATTTGTTATGCAGCGGGGTCGCTTTTGTCTGACAGGTGGATTCCGGGACATGTATCTTACAAAAGATAACCGGATGTTCTACGCCTTGCTGATCGCGATCAGCGTACAGAGTATCGGCGTATTCGCATTGATCCAGATGGGACTTATTCAGTTCCAAGCCGGCGAGTTTAACTGGCTGGCTACGATCCTTGGTTCTTTCATATTTGGAATCGGCATTATATTGGCCGGCGGCTGTGCGACAGGAACATGGTATCGGGCAGGGGAAGGGCTTATTGGAAGCTGGATCGCTCTTTTCGGGTACATGGGGATGAGCGCTGTTATGAAATCCGGGGCCCTGTCGCCGGTGAACAACAGCCTCAAAGGAATTTCAACACCAACGAACTCCATTCCGGCCACGTTCGGTTTATCGGTATGGCCATTTATCGCTTTACTTGCTCTGATTACTATTTTTCTTGTCGTCAAGCAGCTGCGCAAGCCAAAAGTGTTTATTCCGTCGCTGCCGCCGAAGCGTAAAGGCCTTAACCATCTATTGTTCGAGAAACGATGGCATCCGTTCGTCACCGCGATTCTCGTCGGATTGGTTGCGCTGTTGGCATGGCCGCTCAGCGAAGCGACAGGCAGAATGTCGGGGCTAGGAATTACCACGCCTTCCGCTAACATTCTTCAGTATCTGGTAACCGGAGATGGCGATAAATATTTGAATTGGGGCGTGTTCCTTGTACTGGGGATATTCCTCGGCTCGTTCATCGCAGCCAAAGGAAGCCGCGAGTTTCGCTTTCGGGCTCCTGATGCCAAGACGGCCGTATCCAGTTTTTCCGGCGGCATTTTGATGGGCTTCGGGGCAAGCTGGGCAGGCGGCTGCTCTATTGGAAACGGTCTGGTCATGACGGCGATGATGACATGGCAAGGATGGGTTTCATTATTCTTCATGATTTTAGGTACGTGGGCAGCTTCTTATTTTGTATATGTGCGACCACGTGCCAGCGCCAAGAAGAAGGCGGCAGTTTATCAAACGACAACGGCTTAGGAGGTTATATTAATGAAACAAAAATTAGCTGTACTTGGAATGGTATGTCCTTTTCCTTTGATAGAAGCGAAAGAAGCGATGGAATCTCTAAAAAGCGGCGACGAACTGGAGATTGATTTTGACTGCACGCAGGCAACGGAAAGCATTCCGCGTTGGGCTGCTGAAGCGGGCCACAAAATTACTAATTTCGTTCAGCTTACGGATGCATCCTGGTCGATTACGGTTCAGAAGAAGTAACGGATCATACTAGGTCGTGACTGAAGTTATCAACGGATAAAAAAATATATATCAAAATGGCCGGTCATTTGTTTGATCGGCCATCCCTATATCAGCCCAACTTGCTAATTTCCTTTCGTCAACGTGGAAATCTCCGCCCGAATAATAAAGCCCGCTCATCCTCTTGTTGAAAGAGGGAGCGGGCTTCTAATGTGTAGATTTTATGCTAGTGAACATCGCGGAACAATCCAATGACTTTGCCGAGGATCGTCACATGATTAAGTCGCAGCGGCTCATAACTAGGGTTCTCCGGCTGCAGCCGGATATGGTCCTTCTCCTTGTAAAAGGTCTTCACCGTTGCTTCGTCCTCTTCGGTCATGGCCACCACAATATCGCCGTTATCGGCGGTCTGCTGTTGACGTACGATCACATAATCGCCGCTGTGGATGCCTGCTTCGATCATACTGTCACCGACGACGGACAACATAAACACCTTGTCGTCCCCGACATAGTGCTGCGGCAGAGGGAAGTAATCTTCGATGTTCTCGGTCGCCGTGATCGGAACACCTGCTGTAACTTTGCCGACCACGGGAACCCGGGCGATGGTGTGGGTAAACAGGTTGCTGCTCTCGGATTCTTCCTGGCCAAGCAGCTCAATGGCTCTTGGCTTCGTAGGGTCGCGGCGGATCAAGCCTTTCTTCTCCAGGCGGTCAAGATGGCCGTGGACCGTTGAACTGGAAGCTAGTCCGACAGCCTCGCCGATTTCCCGGACAGAAGGCGGATAGCCTTTGCTACGAACTTCGTTTCGGATAAACTCTAAGATCGCCAGCTGGCGGCTGGATATTTTCGACATGCCGTATCAACCCCATTTAGTAACGTTTGGGAAAATTATAACATAGAACTGCCGTTCGTACAAACATAAGTTCTAAAATTATTGGAACAAATGTTCGATTGGGTATTGAAACAAACAGGTGTTCGTGTTATTATCGATTTGTAGTTAAGAGAACACTTGTTTGGGGGATGATATTTCATGTTGAAATATAGTACATACCGCAGCATTTATGAGAACATACCGACAGAGACGGATTCCGACTCCGAAGCCTGGATCCATCAGATAAAGTCAAAGATCGTTTCACTTCCATTAACGAAACTGCTGATCATTCTGCTCATCGTTGTATTCGGTTGGACAGGCGCATATTCCGTGTTCGCAGGAGGAACGGAAGAACCCACCGGAGAGAAGCTAGTTATTGTTCAATCGGGTGACTCCTTGTGGAAGATCGCTTCCGTTCATAAGCCAGAGAATGTGGACATACGGGTATATATCGATACCATTCGCAGAAATAACGGGCTGAAGGGTCCGGATATTCAGGCAGGCGACGTATTGTCATTGCCGGTATGGTAAGCGTCCATGCAGGTAACGGCACTCTTAGTCGTTCGGTTTAGATCTTAATATATAGTAGGAAGTGAAATTCGCCATTTCACAGATCGATGAGGTCGTATTTGAAATCTACTATATAATGATTGAATTTGTCGCACTCTTTATGATATAGATCATGACATTCATTCCTTAATATGTTTATATTCGCTGAATGCAAGAGCTTGCAAGGGTGGTCGCCTTGACAAGCTCTTTTTCACATGGTTAAGTTATAATGATATTTGAAATGGAGGAGAAACCATGGACATCGATACTTTGGTAGAACGCATCAATCTATTGGCACGTAAGCAGAAAAGCGAGGGTTTGACCGAAGAGGAAATGAAGGAACGCGCAGAGCTTCGGGAAATCTACCTTAACAATATCCGCAGAAACTTCAGACAGCAGCTGGAATCGATCGAGTGGGTCGATGAGAACGAGCAAAAAGGCGGCCCCCGTCTGAAGCACTAGGTTTTGTCGATACATCCTGAAGGACTCATTAGGGCTTCAAATGATGTTTTATTATCAAGCCGGGATGCTGCATGAACGAAGCACTGCTGCTTCCCGGATATAAATGAGTTGAGTTTAAGAAAACGATGCAGGCAAGGGAGTATATTGCCATAACATCCATTCATTTATTCAACTTTTATAGATAGCACAGGCGATATCAGATTTGGGAGGAACGATATGTCAAGATCTTGGGAACGAAAAGTCAGCAAAAATATGCAACAACTGAACAAAAAACGGAAGAAGCAGGGAATGTCCACCTATCAGGGATCTGCCATTTCCGATACAATGGACGTGTTTAAGGGACGGAAATATGTGCTGCCGATCGTATTGCTTGCCCTTGCGGCTCTTTATGCGCTTCTCGGCTCCGCGGCAGCTAAAGCGACGGGCGATAGCAATGGGGTCCTGAACTGGGTCGGTGTCGGCTTGTACATTCTGCTTGCATTGATGATTTTCCTGCGCAAGCCTTATCTGAAGATCGAACGCGCATCCGTGTCCACCATGAAGTTTAATCGGGAGCGAAGATTGGCCGCTTCGGAGATCGAGAAGATTAAAATTGCTTCTGGCTCTGTCGTCATACAAGGCAAGGGGAAAGCAGGCAACTGGGTGTTTTCGCGTATGATCAATTTGTACGACACTCAGGCGATGGGAGAACGGCTTGAAGAGTTCGCGAAGGCCCATCATATTCCGGTAGAACATCATTAATATATATAGCGCCTAAACGAACAAAGGGAGAGGGAGAACATGCCGATTACTGCCGTATTGTTTGACTTGGATGATACGTTGTTGTGGGATGAACGAAGTGTGGAAGAAGCTTTTGAAGTGACAGCCGAAGCAGGTGCCGCTGCAGCTGGGGTTGATGCCAAGGAGTTGCTGAATGCGGTACGGGAAGAAGCAAGATCGCTGTACGCATCCTATGACACCTTTGCATTTACCCAGATGATCGGGATCAATCCATTCGAAGGGCTGTGGGCGAATTTTACGGCTGGGTCGCAGCCGGAATTCCGGAAATTGCAGGAGCTCGCACCGATGTATCGGAAGGAATCCTGGCGTCGCGGTCTTGCTCGTGTTGGCGTTGAGAATGAAAGCCTTGCCGAAACGCTGGCGGAGCGGTTTGCGTCAGAGCGCAGATCCAGACCCTATGTGTATGAAGAAACATTCGACGTGCTGAAGGAGCTGCAAGGAAAGGTGCAGCTGCTGCTGCTCACAAACGGCAGCCCTGATCTTCAGCAGGAAAAGCTTGATGGTGTTCCCGAGCTGGTTCCTTATTTCGATCACATTGTCATTTCAGGCGACTTCGGCAAAGGCAAGCCGGATGTGTCGATCTTCCAGCATGCGCTTGAACTGCTTGGCGCGAAGCCTGGAGAGGCTGTCATGGTCGGCGATAAGCTGACGACGGATATCAAGGGAGGCAATGCGGCCGGACTGCATACCGTTTGGATTAATCGGGTAGATCGGCCCAAGGATCCGGCCATTGTTCCGGAATTTGAGATTAAGCATCTGTCCGAGCTACACGCCATCCTGGCTGCGCTTTAAAAACGAAAATGTCAATCGATACGTCCGAAGAAGCAAATCGTTAGTGACGAGTACATATGGCACAGCCTGGACGCGGTAATCGCGAATCCGGGCTGTTTTTCTATCGAGATCTTGTCATCACGACCCGTTAAATCCCTGTGAGAAACGTCACACAATTGTAAGCTTCGTGAGATCGAAAAAAAAGGTTCTTGGGATATAATGATGGTGAGCAGATTCTGTAAGATCCGGACCATGGCGTGCAGCATACATAGGCACGATATTGTAAAGAGGTGTAGTGCATGACAAGAAGAAAGATAGCATTGATCGCGGCGATGGTATTGATGGCAGTCGCCCTTGCAGCATGTAACGAAAGTAAGGCCGATATTGATGAAGACACGCTCGCCGAGCCGATTATCGTCGATCTGACGATAAACCCGGAAACGGTTGCAGCAGGGGAGAAGGTTTTTATTGAGGCGAAGGTCACGCAGGCCGGTCAGCCTGTGGAAGACGCGGATTCGGTTGAGATCGAAGTCACCCAGGAAGGCGGAGGCTTGTCGGCAACGGTGCCGATCGAGCATGACCAGGGAGGAATATACAAGCTGGAGAAAACCTTCGACCAGCCTGGGACCTACCGCATCATATCTCATGTAACCGCGAGAGGACAGCATTCCATGCCGCTTAAGGAGCTAACGGTAACGGAATAAACGATCGGAACATTTCAAAAAGGCAGCACCGGTACGCCGTTTTCGGGTCCGTGGGCTGCCTTTTCGTATGGAAGCATTAAAAAGCGTTCATCCATCAAGCGCTGTCGATTATTGGAATTGCGGATCCGCCACCGGTGTAGCAATCCAGCCATTCTCTTCAATAAAGAGACGTACGGCCACAATTTGCTTGTTGTCCATCAGCGTGAAGAAGTGAGGCGTATTTTCCGGAACGGAAATGACATCGCCCGGCTCAAGCTCCACATTGAAATAACCTACGTCCTCGGAGCCTTTGATAATGAAAATACCTTTACCGCCTACAATCGCCCGGATTTCATCCTCGGAGTGCGTGTGTACCTCTTCGAATTTTTGGAGCAGATCCTCAAGATTCGGAGTGGATTCGGAGAGCGTGATGATATCCCAAATTTTGTAGCCGCGTCTAGCAGCCAGGTCACGAATTTCAGGATCGAATGCGTCGAGAATACGCTGCTTATCCTCATCGCTTAGCTGAAATTTCTCTTGAAGATCAGCCGGGAACTTATCCATATTCCAATGCTCGTACAGCACTTCTTGTTTTTTCAGGAATTCACGAACATTTTCTTCCCCGCTAATGCGTTCGTTCGTATTACGAATCACGATTTCTGCCATAGGTCTAACCCTCTTTCTCCAGTTGGTTTAATATGTATTATAGACGCGTCACCGCGTTTTGTCATCTGTAAATCATGAATAATACGCGCTGTGGCGCATATTTCGCCTTTTCTATTGAAAAGGATTCTGATACACTAAGATTTAACGTTTTCCGGGGAGGTTTATGAGTTGAACAAGCCTAGCTTACAGGAAGTACTGAAAGAACGAATATTAATCCTTGACGGTGCCATGGGTACGATGATCCAGCGAGAGGACCTCACGGCTGACGATTTCGGCGGCGCCGAACTGGAAGGATGCAATGAAACACTCGTCATTTACCGGCCGGATGTCATCCAGAACATTCATGAGCAGTATCTGGCTGCAGGTGCCGATTTGATCGAAACCAATACCTTTGGCGCAACGTCGGTTGTGCTGGCGGAATACGATATACCTCAGCTTGCCCGGGAAATCAACTTGGAGGCTGCACGGCTGGCTCGGGCCGCTGCCGATAAATATTCGACGCCCGAGCAGCCGCGTTATGTTGTCGGGGCAATGGGACCTACGACAAAGACGCTGTCCGTAACGGGAGGCGTAACCTTCGCGGAGCTGATCGCAAGCTATGAAGAGCAAGCGATTGCGTTAATCGAGGGCAAGGTGGATGCCCTTCTCCTGGAAACATCGCAGGATACGCTTAATGTGAAGGCAGGCAGCATTGGAATTCGCCAAGCTTTTGAGAAGACGGGCATTACGCTGCCGATCATGATTTCCGGAACGATTGAGCCGATGGGCACCACGCTCGCCGGACAGAATATAGAAGCTTTCTATATATCACTTGAGCACTTAAATCCGATCTCGATCGGTTTGAACTGCGCGACAGGACCGGAGTTCATGCGGGACCATATCCGTTCCCTGTCCGAAATGTCCCGCAGCGCCATCAGCTGCTACCCTAATGCCGGTTTACCGGATGAGAATGGCCAGTATCACGAATCCCCTGAGTCGCTGGCACAAAAAATGGCCGCATTTGCGGAAAAGGGATGGCTGAACATCGCCGGAGGCTGCTGCGGGACGACGCCGGAGCATATCAGCGCGCTGAAGGATGCCATGAGCCGGTTTAACCCGCGCCCGCTGACGGGGACGCATCTGCCGGCGTTGTCGGGCATTGAGCCGGTGTACATTGAGCAGGACAACCGTCCTTATATGGTGGGCGAGCGCACCAACGTGCTGGGCTCCCGCAAATTCAAGCGCTTGATCGTGGAAGGGAAATACGAAGAGGCTTCCGAAATAGCAAGGGCGCAGGTTAAGAATGGTGCGCATATTATCGATATTTGCGTGCAGGATCCCGACCGCGAGGAAGCGGAGGATATGGTTAAATTTTTGGAACTGGTCGCCAAGAAGGTCAAGGTTCCACTCATGATCGATACGACGGATCCGGCGGTTATTGATATCGCGCTGCAATATTCCCAGGGTAAAGCGATTATTAACTCCATTAACCTTGAAGATGGTGAAGAAAAATTCGAAAAGGTCATTCCGCTGGTCCATAAATACGGAGCTGCGGTCGTTGTTGGAACGATCGATGAGAAGGGTCAAGCGATTACCCGCGAGGACAAGCTGAAGGTTGCGAAGCGTTCGTATGACCTGCTCGTTCATAAATACGGCGTTTCGCCGGAGGATATTATTTTCGATACGCTGGTATTTCCGGTAGGAACAGGGGATGAGCAGTACATCGGATCCGCGAAGGAGACCATTGAAGGGATTCGGCTTATTAAAGAAGCGATGCCGAAGGTCCATACGATTCTTGGAATCAGCAACGTCTCTTTTGGCTTGCCGGAGGCTGGACGCGAGGTGCTGAACTCGGTATATTTATATGAATGCACCAAGGCAGGTCTTGACTACGCGATTGTCAATACCGAGAAGCTTGAGCGTTATGCGTCGATACCCGAGGAAGAGCGGAAGCTTGCGGAGGATCTGATTTATCGCACCAACGATGAGACGCTGGCGGCATTTGTTGCGGCTTTCCGGGATAAAAAGGTGGAGAAGAAAGAGAAAGTCTCCAATCTAAGCCTGGAGGAGCGCCTTGCTTCCTATGTTGTTGAAGGCTCCAAGGAAGGTTTGATTCCCGATCTCAATGAAGCGCTGAAGAAATACGGACCGCTGGACATTATCAACGGCCCGTTGATGGCTGGAATGACCGAGGTTGGCCGCCTGTTTAACAATAATGAGCTGATCGTAGCCGAGGTGCTCCAAAGCGCTGAAGTTATGAAAGCATCGGTCGCCCATCTCGAGCCTTTTATGGAAAAAAATGAGACGTCGGTTAAAGGGAAGATCATGCTGGCGACGGTGAAGGGCGATGTCCATGACATCGGCAAAAACCTGGTCGAGATCATCCTCTCCAACAATGGTTATGAAATTGTGAATTTGGGTATAAAAGTACCACCGGAGCAAATTATCGAGGCATATCGGCGCGAAAAGCCCGATGCGATCGGGTTGTCCGGACTGCTTGTAAAGTCCGCTCAACAAATGGTCCTAACCGCGCAGGATTTGAAAAACGCTGGCATCGACGTGCCGATCATGGTAGGCGGAGCGGCGTTGACGCGAAAATTCACGAAAACGCGTATTCGTCCCGAATATGACGGCATGGTGCTGTATGCAAAGGACGCGATGGAAGGTCTGGATCTGGCAAACAAGCTGAGCGACCCGCAGCAGCGGGCCGAAATGGCCAAGGATATCGAGGCCGAGATGGAGGCGGATGCCGCTGCCCCGCAGGCCGTTAAGGTTATGCCGAAGCTTTCCCAAGGGCTTCGTTCCAAAATATCAACCGAGGCGCCGGTGTATATCCCGCCGGATATGGAGCGCCATGTGCTCCGCAATTATCCGATATCGCATATTTTGCCGTATATCAACATGCAGATGCTGTTAGGACATCACCTCGGTTTAAAAGGGTCTGTTGAGCAGCTGCTGAAGGCGAATGATCCAAAGGCGGTCTCGCTGAAGGAAACGGTTGACGGAATCCTGAATGAAGCGATCCGATCGGGGATCATTCAAGCGCATGCCATGTACCGCTTCTTCCCGGCACAGGGGAGAGGCAACGACATCATCATCTATGATCCGTCGGATCATTCAAAGATTCTGCATACGTTCACGTTCCCGAGGCAGCAGGTCGAGCCTTATCTATGCTTGGCGGATTTCTTGAAGCCTGTGGACAGCGGCATTATGGACTACGTGGGCTTTCTGGTGGTCACGGCGGGTCATGGTGTCGGCAAGCTGTCCAGCCAATGGAAGGACAAGGGAGATTATCTGCGTTCCCATGCGCTTCAAGCCGTCGCGCTGGAGACAGCCGAGGGGCTTGCCGAGCGGGTCCATCATATGATGCGGGACACGTGGGGCTTCCCGGATCCGGCGGACATGACCATGAAGCAGCGTCTTGGTGCGCGATATCAGGGAATCCGGGTATCGTTTGGGTATCCGGCTTGTCCGGATCTGGAAGATCAAGAGCCGTTGTTCCGCTTAATGCAGCCTGAGGATATCGGCGTGGCGCTGACGGAAGGATTCATGATGGAGCCGGAAGCGTCCGTATCCGCAATGGTATTCAGTCATCCTGAGGCCCATTATTTTAATGTAGATAAAGCTTAACTTGACTATACCGGTGCATCCGGTTCGAAATCCTCCGACCGTTTCGGAGGATTTCTCCGGTTTGCGACCGAAAGGGAGTAGAGAGGGATGGAACTGT
The DNA here is from genome assembly GCF_017873605.1 of Paenibacillus lactis. Lineage (GTDB taxonomy): Bacteria > Bacillota > Bacilli > Paenibacillales > Paenibacillaceae > Paenibacillus_AQ > Paenibacillus_AQ lactis. The sequence goes on along the minus strand of NZ_JAGGKI010000004.1, from coordinate 98,482 downwards.
ATTTTTTGGGAACCAATGCCGGCGTTCCTTCACTCCAGCGCAATGTTACGTCCATTGCCCTGCGTCTCCTTGAGGAACGCAGAAGCTTATGGCTGTTTGATTGCGGGGAAGGAACGCAGCATCAAATATTGAAATCCCCTCTCAAGCTGTCCAAGCTTGAAAAGGTATTCATTACACATATGCATGGGGATCATGTCTTTGGATTGCCCGGATTGCTTTCAAGCCGAGGAGCACAGGGGGTAACCGCACCCCTGACGATCTACGGTCCTCCGGGAATCAAATCGTTCATCGAAACGTCGCTCTCGATCAGCCAATCCCGTGTGCCGTATACAATGGAAATCATCGAGCACACCGGCGGAATTATTTTTGAAGACAAGTACTTCCGCGTGGAGGCCGCAGGGCTTGATCACCGAGCGGACAGCTATGGCTACCGGGTCGTGGAGAAGGATCTGCCCGGAAGCCTCGATCCCAAACGGCTGGAGGCCTATGGTTTGAAGCCGGGTCCGCAATACGGGAAGCTGAAACGAGGCGAAAGCGTAGAGCTAGGGGACGGAAGATGGATTCATCCCGCGGATGTGCTGCTTGCACCCAAGAAGGGTAGAGTTGTGACGATTCTCGGAGATACGCGTCCTTGCCCTGGAGTAGAGGTGCTCGCGAAAGATGCGGACATCCTTGTCCATGAGGCGACCTTTATGGAGGATTTGGCCGAGTTGGCTCATGAGTACTACCATAGTACGGCCAAGCAAGCGGCAGAAGCAGCGGTGCGGGCCGGCGTGAAGTCGCTGTTTTTAACGCATTTCAGCTCAAGGTATAAAGACGTGGAGCATTTGCAGCCGCTGCTGCAAGAAGCGAAGGATGTATTTGAGAATACACGGCTCGCCGAGGATTTCGGCCTGTACCCGGTGCAGCGCAGCACCTAAGCAGGCATTTCCCCAGGAAATGAAGCATTATTTTCCGGGAAAGCGCAGAATATGACAAAGCGATTGCAGAAACGATCAAGCACGGACAGCCTTCGATTTCTTTCGACCGCCCTAGAAGCGGAAGCGAAAAAAACGAAGGCTGGTTTCGTCAAACCCTTGTCGTCTATACATCGTCCATGAGGACGGAAAGGACTCGAACGGAGGATTCCTTGCAACAGGCTGTCCCCTTCTTTACAATGGTACTAGGCTGTTTCAGGATAGCGCGAAGGACAGGACGGAATCCTGCGGGTTCGGCCCAGCTATACATAATCTCATTAAGATTCGAAGAAGCTGACCTTATACGAAATGCCAACGCTTTACGATATGAATCATTCATCGGATGAAAGACAGGAATAAAGAAGGTGCATACATCAATGGAACAACCGAAAGGGATTCTGATTGATTTGGATGGAACCCTATATCATGGAAAGATGCGAATCGAAGGGGCGGATCGACTGATCCTCCGTTTGAAGGAAAGAGGCATTCCGTACTTGTTCGTAACGAATAACTCGTCTAAAACCCCGGAGCAGGTAGCAGCCCATCTTCGGGATATGGGCATACCCGCTTTACCGGAGGAGGTCTGTACCTCATCGCTAGCGGCTGCGAAGCATATTGCGGAGGAGACGCCGGGGGCGAGAGTTGCGATGCTGGGTGAGGAAGGGCTTCGGCAAGCACTGCTCGAGCAGGGGCTTCACATCGTTGAGGAATCGCCGCAGTATGTCGTTCAAGGGATCGATCGTTCGTTTGATTATAACGCGCTTGCCCGGGCCGTTCGCTGGATTCAGGAAGGTGCCGCGTCGGTATTGACCAACCCGGATTTGCTCCTTCCATCCGACGCCGGGCTGATGCCGGGAGCGGGATCGCTTGGAGCGGCCGTGGAAGCGGCGTCCGGTGTGAAGCCGCTGGTCATCGGCAAGCCTTCATCGATTCTGATGAAATTCGCCGCGGATCGTCTCGGGGTTCAGACCGAGGATATTTACGTGGTTGGAGATAATATACGCACGGATATTGCCGCAGGCGTCCACGCCGGATGCAAAACGGTACTTGTGTTAACAGGAATTACGACGGATCAAAATATGCAGTCTCATATCGACGCCGCCGGTGTTTCGCCGGAATATATTTGCCGGGATTTAGATGAAGCGGCCCGGCTGCTGTGTCCGTAGGTAACCTTATTGAATTAGCTGATGATGCTGATGGACGAAAGGGAAGATGAATCATGCCTGAACTGCCGGAAATGGAAAATTACCGAAGATTATTGACTCAGACGATCGTTAATATTCCGATCACGAATGTCGTCGTGAACCGGGAGAAATCGCTCAATGTAACGATGGAGCAATTTACGGAGGCCCTCATGGGAAGCAGGGTTATTTTTGTGGAACGAAGAGGCAAGCATCTCGTGTTTCACCTCAATAATGGTGGCCGTCTGCTGCTGCATCTCATGCTGGGCGGCATGCTGTATTTAGGACGGAAGGATGAGGAGCGCCCATCGCGTTCTACACAGGTTGAGATCACTTTTGGAGACCAGATATTGTATTTCATCGGACTCCGCCTCGGCTATTTGCATTTTCTGACGGCAAGAGAGACCGATGAGGCGCTGAAGCATCTCGGGCCGGAGCTGATGGATCGCCGGATGAACAAAGCTCGCTTTGTCGAGCTGATCGGCAAGCGCCGGGGTGCGCTGAAGAGCACCATGGTCAATCAGCAGGTGATGGCTGGAATCGGCAATTGCTATGCGGACGAAATCGCCTTTGATGCCCGGATTCATCCGCTCTCGAAAATCCAAGACCTGTCTGCAGAGGCGCTGGAGCAGCTGTATGACAGTACGGTTAAGGTGATGACGGAAGCGACGGACGGAGGGGGCTACATGGAAATGCCGTTTCAAGCCGGCGACGCCTTGACCGGATCTTACAATGACAGGTGCAAGGTATATGACCGTGAAGGAGAGCCCTGCGTCCGTTGCGGGACACCGATTATAAAAACGGAGCATACCGGGCGGAAGGTATTCTTCTGTCCGAATTGCCAGCATGAAACCTAAGCTGCGGATCGGAAGCCATGTCAGTACCCGGGGCGGGTTTCTGGCCGCCGCCCAGCATGCCCTTTCCCTGGGATCGCTGTCGTATCAGTATTTTCCGAAAAATCCGCGCAGCCTGCACTTAAAAGCACCTGATTTTACGAATGCCGCTGCATGCGCAAAATTTTGCCGCGAGCAAAATTTGGTCTCGATCGCCCATACGCCGTACCCGACGAACATGGCGACGGGGTTCACGCGCGGTGAAGAGCATTACAGGCTGACGGTGGATTCTCTCAAGAACGACCTGGTAATCGCAGAAGCCTGCGGATCCCTTGGCATCGTCGTTCATTTCGGGCACCTCAAGAGCGATAATCCGCTGGCAGGGTATCAGAATATTATCCAATGCTTGAACGACGTGCTGGCGGATTGGAAGGGACAGACCAAGCTCCTAATTGAGAATCAGGCAGGCGATCATGGTCCAATGGGCATAACGCTGGAGGAGTGCGTGAAGATTAGGCAGCTTGCGAAATACCCTGAAAAAATAGGCTTTTGTCTCGATACCTGCCACTTGTTCGCCGCAGGGGGCTGGGATCCATCCAATACGGAGGAGCTGCTTGCCAGAGGACGCTCGCTGCAGTATTGGGAGCATCTGATTGCAGTGCACCTTAATGATTCAAAATACGGTGCCGGCTCCAGGAAAGACCGCCATGCCCGGATCGGTCAAGGGAAGATCGGTGCGGACGCGCTGAAACAGCTTGCGCTGGCGCCTGAAATTGCCGGCAAGGCACTTGTTCTGGAAAGCGAAAAAGGACCGGACGGTACGCATCGGGAAGATATCGCCACGGTATTGTCCTGGTCTTAAATCAAGGGAGAGTAGGCAATGAAGATCCATCTATATTTGGATGACTGGCGCCCCCATCCGAAAGGATTTGCTTTGGCGCGAAACGGGGAAGAATGTCTGATGATGCTCCGCGAATGTGAAGTGGACGTGCTGTCTCTGGATTATGAGCTGGGACACGATCAGATGAACGGTGGTGACGTGGTGGCGGCCATGATCGCTGAGAAGCTGCGCGCAAAAGAAATATACCTCCATACATCGAGTCCATACGGCCGCCGCAAAATGTACGAAATGCTCTATGAGCATATGCCGGAGGATGTCCGTGTCCATAATGGACCGATGCCGGAAGCGCTGATCCGCGAGATCGCCGAGGGAACGAGATGAAGGCAGTGACGGAGCGGGAATTGCTGGATCGGCTGGAGTGGCTCGAGAGGCTTGCCGGCAGAAAGATGGAAGGCGAGCCGGTCGTAGTCTTTCTGCACACGCCATTCTGCGGTACGTGCGCGGCAGCCCGCAAAATGCTCCATATCGTGGAGCATATTCTCCCGGACGTGGAGATTTTGGAGGCCGATGTCAACTTCCTTCCTGCGGTTGTAAACCGGTATCAGATTCGAAGCGTGCCTGCCTTGATGACGGCCGGCAGCACGCCGAATAAGGAGCCAGAAGTGCTGTACCGGATGGGATCGGTCGAGGATATTTTGAACTTTGTCAGGAGGGTGAAGCCATGATCAAGATGCAGTATGTATCTCTGGTTCGCGGAGAACGCCAAATCCTGCATGATGTTTCGTTGACGGTGCGGCCGGGAGAGCATTGGGTTATTCTGGGGAGGAACGGCTCCGGAAAAACGACGCTCCTCGAGCTGATGACCGGCTATCAGTTTCCCAGCAGCGGTAGGATTGAGGTGCTCGGGAATGTGTATGGTCAATGCGACGTCCGGGAGGTCCGCAAGGAAATCGGCTATATCAGCCAATCGTTAATGGAGAAGCTGACGCTGCATGATCCGGTATGGGAGGTTGTGTCCACAGGCGCCTATGCGTTCTTGCGGTTTTATCAGGAAATCCCGGCAGATGTCCGCGGTAAGGCTTACGCTCTGCTAGAGGAGATGGGCTTTGGACACCTGGCCGAACAGCCGCTTGGCACCTTATCTCAAGGGGAACGGAAAAAGGTGATGCTGGCACGTGCCTTAATGCATGACCCGAAGCTTTTAATTTTGGATGAGCCTTGTGCCGGCCTGGATCTGTACGAGCGCGAGCTAATGCTGGAGGAGATTGGCCGATTAGGAAAACGGGACGTTGCCGTCATTTACGTAACCCATCATATTGAGGAGATTGTCCCGCTATTCACCCATGTAGCGCTAATTAAGGAAGGACGGCTTGAAGGAGCCGGCCTGAAGGAAGACGTATTGAACAGCGAACTTATTAAACAAACTTATGATATCGACGCCCGGCTGGAATGGGAAAGCGGTCGTCCCTGGATCAAAGTTATTTCTGGAGGTTAATCCGATTGGACGAATGGAATGTGAATGATGAGCGGGAGCAGCAACAGGATTTCCACAGCAAGCTGGTATGCACGGCGAATCACGGTTTCGCCCCCTATGCCCAAGAGGAGCTGCGCCGGATGTTCGGCAGCTTGAAAAGCTCCGTGTTAATACCCGGCGAAGTATTTCTCGTTACATTGGCAAGATCCGTAGAAGAGGCGGTGAGGATGATTCAATCCCAGCCTCCAATATTTCTGAGGCATCTGTTTCCAGTGAATGTTGAGCTGCCTGCCGGTCAAGCGGAAGAAGCGCTTAACGAGGCGGAGCAGTATTTGCTGAATCGTGATGAGATTGGCAGGAGCCGGGTTGCGATCCAGATCCGTAAGAGTGAAAATAGCTCATGGACGGATAGTCCGGGGGCGTTACGCGATATGCTGCAAAGCCGATTGTCAGCGCTTGAGCTTGAATTTACCGTACAGGAGCCGGAGTGGATCATCTCAATCTTTGCCGATGAAGAAACCTGGTATTTGGGCGTATCGAAACCTGAGGACAATTTGTCCGACTGGAACGGAGGTGCTGTTCGCTTCCAACGCGAGGAGGGTCAGATCTCCAGAGCAAAGTTTAAGCTTCTCGAAGCCGAAAAGCAGTTCGGGATTCCTTTCCGCAGCTTCCGCCGAGCATTGGATATCGGTGCAGCCCCCGGCGGTTGGACCTCGTTTTTACTGGAGCAAGGCTTGGAGGTGACGGCTGTGGATCCGGCGCGCATGCACCCTTCCTTAGAGGGGAACCGGATGCTTCGGGTCATTCATAAAAATGCGGCGGACGTATCCTTTAAGGAGCAGGAGTTCGATCTGCTGGTCTGCGATATGAGCTGGAGTCCGAAGCAAATGGCCAGATTGGTGACAGGCCTGCTGTACAGTCTTCAGACTGGAGGGACGGCCGTCATTACCGTCAAGCTCCTGACCAAGAAGCCAATGGCGCTCATTAAGGAGATTATCGCGGTATTTGAGGAAGCCCGGATGCAGATTCAGGGTGCGAAGCAGCTGTTCCACAACCGGGATGAGATCACGCTCTATATGATTAAGTATTAAAAAAGTCTTTACAAATGAGATCAACCTGGTCTATAATGATTCCAAAATTAACCAAACAACCAAAGGGAAAGCATCCCGTTTCGTATCAATTATCGATACGACGGCGTGCCTTCCCTTTTTTTGTTGCCTATGCAGGGCGAAGGAGTGGACGAAGAATGACGCATGCTTCGAAATTGGTGCACGGCGAAGTGCTGGGCGGACGCTATGCGATTGATCGCGTTATCGGCCAAGGAGGCATGAGCTGTGTATATTTGGCGGAAGATTTGAAGCTCCCAGGAAAACGATGGGCGGTGAAGGAAAGCCAGTCCGAGCCGGCCATGCAGCGCACGGTCGAGGAGGAAGCTCGGCTGCTGGTCAAGCTCAACCATCCCCGCCTGCCGCGGATCGTCGATTTTTTTCGTACTGAAGACACCGGTTGCACCTATTTGGTGATGGATTATATTGACGGTGTAACCTTGGAGAAGTATTTCCGGGAGCGGCGGGCGGATGTCCCGCCCGAGTTTATCATGTCCCTTGCGGATCAGCTGCTGGAAGTCTTGGCTTATTTGCACAGCCATGAGCCGCAGGTCATATTCAGGGACTTAAAGCCATCGAACATTATGTTGACGAGAATGCTGGAGGTCCGATTGATTGACTTCGGGATCGCCCGTAGCTATAAGTCGGCCGGAAGCGAGGATACCGTTAAGCTCGGCACGGTCGGGTTTGCGGCACCGGAGCAGTATGGGGGGAGGCAAAGTGATGCGAGATCAGACTTATACGGTCTAGGCGCATTGCTGCTGTACCTTGCGACTGCAGGCCGATTCAGCGAATGGATCACCGGCGTGGAGCGGCATATTCGGGGAGACTTGCCGAGAGAAATGGTGCCGGTGATCCGAAAGCTGCTGCAGTATGCGCCCGAGCAGCGGTACCAGTCAACAGAAGAGGTTCGCAAAGCATTATTCCGCCAGCGAACGTTTGCGGCCGTTCAGGAGCCCAGCCCGGGGTCTGCAGCCGGAACGCTGGTTGCGGCGGTTCTAGGCGCGTCGCCGGGAGTTGGCACGACGCATACCTGCATCGCACTTGGACATTTCCTGGCAACGAAATACGGTAAAGTCGCAGTCGTAGAGATGAGTGTTAAAGCCAATGCCTTCAGCCGCATTCAGGACATTGCCGAAGGGGGGCAGGGAGGGACTAGCCGAACGTTTGAGCTGAACGGCATAGATTTCTGGCGACAAACCTCCAGGGGCGAAGTGATCCGAGTGCTCGGAGGGTGCTATGAGGCGGTCGTGCTGGACTTGGGAGCCTACCGAGATAGCGAGCGGCTGGAGGAATTTCTTCGCGCGGATTTGCCGATCGTAATCGGCTCGGGGGCGGAGTGGAGGCAGCATGACTTAGTGACCTTGGCCCGGATGCTGTCCAGACATCCTCAGCCGCATCGGATCTACGCGCTGCCGCTTGCAGGTGCGGATTCCGTTCAGCGGGTGAAGCGTGCGCTCGAAACGGAGAAGGTGGTCGGGCTTCCGCTACAGCTGGACCCTTTCGAAATGCTGGAGGATAGCGAGCGTACATACGCCGGAATTTGCCGGGATTTTATACCAACAACCGGGCGGAAACGCAAATTTCTCTTCCGCAAGAAATGACCGGATTATCGAGAAGGAGATGAAGCAATGCCGATAATTAGACGGCGCAGCCGTAAGCTGATCGTAGCCGGACTGGCGGGAGCGGCTGTAATGGGGGCGGTAGGTGGCGGCACCACGATGTATTTTATACAAGACCTGAAGGAGAAGCAGAGTATGGAGCGCTCCAAATACGAGCAGCGGATCACCGAGCTCGAACAGTCCCAGCTGCTGCATTTGAACACGATGAAGACGGCTTGGGTTCCATTGAAGGATATCCCGCCCGGACATCGGATCGAAGCGAAGGACCTAAAGGAGGTTCGCCTTCCAGCCGACGCTGCACCAGCGAATTTAGCGTCGCTTAAGGATGAGGTCGAAGGCAAGGGAGCCAAGATCGGCCTGCTGAAAGGAACACCCATTACCCGATCGATGCTGTTCGAAGAAGCGCCGACGCCGGACGATCTCAGACACCGCGAGATGAAAGCCGTGTACCTGCCGAGCAATTTAATCAAAGGGGACGTTGTTGATATCAGGGTCCAATTCCCGACGGGCCAGGATTACATTGTTTTATCCAAGAAGAAAATTGATAAGCTACAGACTCCTGCCTTCTGGACGACCTTGAGCGAGCAAGAGATTCTACTTCTATCGAGCGCGCTGGTGGATGCATACCTGCACCAGGCCACCATCTATGCGCTGACTTATGTCGAGCCTGAGCTGCAGGCGAAGGCAATTCCGACCTATCCACCGAATGAGGAGGTGGCGAAGCTGATCGCAAGCGACCCGAATATCGTCCAGAGGGCCGAGAAGCAGCTGGAGACAGCGGTGCGGAGATTACTAGAGGAGGATTTACGCGAAAGGAATACGGAACAGCAGGTTCAAATGAGCGAGATTCATGTTGTACCGGCTTTGGCCGGAACGGCGAGGAGTCCTGATTCCTGGAGCCCAGCAAGCAGCGGCGGGCAGACCACTAGCGACAGGAGCACTGGATCTTTTCCAGCCGGCGGGAGCGAGGAGGTGAATGAGCCTCGTGTCGAGAGGGACGTTGAGGCCGAGCAAATATTGGGAGGCTATGGATTGGAGACTTCCGCAACGACAGCGGCTGAAGGCACCCAAGATGATGAGCTGATATTTTCCGCTCCGTAATCTGGTGGAGTGAACGAGTAAATATGAAGGGGGCAGCATGCGTGAAAAAGTGGATATTTACGGGGATATGCGACAAAAGCGACCTGCTATTGTATATGTGCAAAATACTAGCCCATGGCGACAAAAGGGTTCTGCTTGTGGATGCCGCGCTGGATGCAAAGTATAGGTACTGTATCGGATACCAGCACCCGCAGCTTCCTGTTACGGAGTTCGCCGGGTTCGACGTGGCCGGAGGGTTCGCTACACTTTCCAGTCTTGAGCAACATTTGCTCAATGAGGACGAAAAGGACTACGACTACATCCTTATGGATGTGGAGAGAGCCGATTTTCTACATCCTGGCGATTGGCTGGACGCCGATGCTTGTATCTGGGTTAGCGGATTCGATCTGACGGGTCTGAAGAGAAGCGCGTCTCTGCTGGAGGAATTAAGTGGACAGTGGTCGGATCAAGTCTCCCCCTCGTTTCACCGTGTGTATTTGAATGTGATCGAGGATATGACGGATGAAGCCTATATTGAAGGCTATCTGAATCCGGGCAGGATGGCCTGGCTGGGCCAGCCGGTAAAAATGCCGTGGGACGAGCTGTTCTTTGGCTTGAAAATTCAAAATGAGCATGCGGGGAGATTGGTTCTGAAGCCTCTGTCCAGGCATTACAAGCGCTCCTTGATCGAGCTGATTCTTCAACTGTCCGAATGGGATCGCAGGCATGTTCGACGAGCCATGAGGCATGCGGAGAGGAGACGCGCATGAGTCTAGTTGCTGTTTGGAGTCCGTTGAATGGCGGTACCGGGAGCACAATGCTGGCCGCCGCGCTGCCAATCGTGCTAGCAATGGAATATCAGACGCGAGTCCTGCTGACCCATGGCGGACATGCCGGCGAACGGGTCGAGTTGGCATTTTCCGATCGTAAGGAAATGATGGACAATGCGCTTTCGTTCCACGATAACGGCATGGATGCTCTGGAGCGTCTTAGCACAAGCGGCAGACTGAATCCGGAAAATGTTCGTAATTATTCGGTTCCGCTTATCGCCGGGCGTCTGGATCTGCTGGGTGGGTCCCGGGTATTGAGGACAGACTTAAGTGCGAATGAGCAGGGGGCTACCTTGATGTCGAGGGTTCTGGAGGCATCCCGGCATAGCCATGATGTTACGGTAGCCGACGCAGGCAATGGTGCTCCAGGCGCTGCCGACCGGGCAATCTTAAATGCCGCCGACCTTGTTGTCATCGGTATGAATCAGAACCTGCATCTATTGGAGACGGTTCTTTCCAAGGGAGGATTGCCGGATGAAGTTAAGGAGAAGCCTTGCTTCTACAGCATCGGCCGATATGACCGGGAATGCAGTGCAACCTTGCAGAATATCAAGCGGCGTTTTGGCCTGAAAGGATATGCGGCTGGGGTGCCTTACTGCTCCGGAATGACGGATGCGTGGAATACGAGAAACGTATTAATGTACATGCAGCGCAGCCGCGGAGGATACGGACGAAAAAGATGGAATTCACTGTACTTGGCCATGCAGGGATTGGCACAAGGGATTGCGGAGGAGTGCGGACTCCCAGCCGTTCCGGCGAAAGCGAGGGCTATGCATGCTCTTGGGTAGCGCGATGAATATGGTGTGGATCATCGTTATCCTCCTATTTTTGCTGCTGCTGGTCTATTTGCGGTATCTGGAGAGAAAAGGGGCTCCTTCAGCGGTAGTCCATGACACCGATCCATACTCTATACCGGCGATGACAGCATTCGTGAAAGAAACGCTCCATCAGCTGACCCACAGTCAATTATCCGACCTGGGCTTGCATGAGGAGGAATACCGCCGGAGGTTGAATAAGCGAAGCGAGCTGCGGCGGGCGCTTAAGGGATGCGTAACCGGGGACGTGCTGGATAAAGCCTACGTGAAGGATTTCATGAAGGAGCTGCTCGTGAACAATCTGGGCGTGAACGAAACCAATATCGATCAGGCAATCCCTTTTGAGCACCCAGCCATCCTAACTCCGCAGGACCAGTTTGAGATTATCCTGTATTTGTATAAACAGAATCATGGGCAGGACGCTTTGTCCATGCTGCTCGAGACCTATGATCTTGCACGCCCGCGTGTATTGCCTGGCTATGGCAACGACAGTGTCTATGCCGTCACAGCCGATGATATTGCCTATATCTATGAGTCGGAGCAGCGCCCGCTTCGGTTTCAGGAGAAGCTGGACATTGTGGTGCAGCGTATTTACCAGGAGTATAAGGGCTTTTCCGTCATCGATGAACTCCGGGACCAGCGCATAGACGGGGTCAGCGGAGGGGTCAGCGGCGTACTCGAAGACAGCCGTATGGAAGCATTTCCTTACGGGCACGATGGGTTCGGATGGGGGAGGGGGAACTTGGAACAGGAACAGCAGGCCACCGGCTGTGAAAGCGTCTGGGTGTTCTACCGCGGGATTTCCTTGCATTTATCCTTCCTGTCTTTCGGGAGCATGTTGGAGCTGAAACGGGTCTGCCAAAATATTTATAAATATAACCATCCCGGCCAATTATCGGAGGCAAGCGGGTATAAGGTGAACGAAATGAAGGACGGATCGAGGGTTGTGGTGGTTAGACCTCCTTTTGCAGAATCGTGGGCTTTTTTTGTCCGTAAATTCGATCTGCCCAAAGCCTCGCTGGATCAGCTGATAACAGGAGACGGGTCGGAGCTCGCGGTCGGACTGCTTCAATATTTAATGAAGGGAAGCCGGATCACAGCGATTACAGGTGCGCAAGGCTCCGGCAAAACGACCCTTCTAATGGCAATGGTTGGGCATATCTATGCTACCTACACCCTTCGGGTTCAAGAGATGGCATTTGAGCTTCATTTGCGCAAAATTTACAGCAGACGGAACATTCTCAGCTTTAGGGAAACGGAGCATATAACCGGGCAAGCAGGTCTTGATCTCCAGAAAAAAACGGACGGAACGGTCAATATCCTGGGGGAAGTCGCCAGTGATGAGGTTGCGGCATGGATGATCCAGATGTCGCAGGTAGCCAGCCTATTCACCGTATTTACCCATCATGCCAAGACTTTCAAAGACCTGGTTCAATCTCTTCGCAACTCGCTATTGAAGAGCGGGGTGTTTAGGCAGGAACGAATTGCTGAGGAACAAGTTGCCGGTGTCATAAACTTTGATATTCATCTTAAGCGCGATGCTTTCGGCAATCGATATATCGAACGGATTACCGAGTGCATTCCTCTGGATCGGGGGATTCATCGTAGCGGTCGCCTCACCGCTTCCCTCGATATCGAACAGGAAACGATGGAAGGTCAGCCGGAACCTGAGCTTCAGCTTGATGATGCGGGGGCTTGTTATATATCGCGCAACGTGATCGAGTATCAAAACGGGGCTTACGTACCAGCTGCGCGCTTGACGGATCGCAGCATTCGCGAAATGACCGAGCAGATGCAGTCGGAGGATGCAAGCCGGTTCAGAGCGTTCCTTGCGGCAGGTTGGGGGGAGTCAGTTGGCACTTAAACCTATTTTGATGATTGTGTTCTTGCTGTCGCTGGCCTGCTTCGCAATTGCTTTTGGGATATCGGCTTGGATCAGCCGCAGTAAGCGGCGATCACAGATTGGCCCTTCCAATACAAGCAAGGGCGAAGGCAAAACGCTGCGCGAGTTGTATCGGCAGTGGGCACAGCTTGCCTATCAATACGGGATAAAATTGCCGTTCATCAAATCTTACATCCAGCGCATCCGGCAGCGGATCGTCCTTATCCATCCATATGATGAAATTGCACTTCGCTACGAGACCATGAAGCTGACCTTGGCAATTACAGGAACGATCGGTTTGACGGCGCTGCTGCTTATATGGAGCCGTCCGGATTGGAGCTTTATCGTCATTGTCTTGATGGCTGCGGTCGTTATCAGCAATATGCTGGTTGAAATGTTTATCCTAAGGCTTGAACGGAAACTGTTAGGACAGGCCGTCGAATTGTTTTCTGTCGTCCGCCATCATTACCAGCAGCACGGCATGGTAGAAGAGGCACTGTACGAAGCGGCTGAGAGCGCCGGGCATGAAATCTCCCTGCATGCCAACCGGATCTACAATGCTCTAGTATCGCAAGATCCTGACGACGCGCTTGAGCGTTATTATGAAATTGCTCCGAACCGGTATCTGAAAGCATTTGCCGGGATCTCCCATCTTGTGATGGAGTTCGGAGATCAGGCACGAAAACAAGGCTCGATCTATTTGCAGGGATTGAGCGGATTGTCCAAGGAAATTCAGCTCGATATCTTGAGAAGGGATAAGCTCGACTACCTGATGAAGGGATTGCATGTTATTGCCCTGGCACCGGTTTTTTTTACCAAGCCGATTGAACGTTGGGCGAGAAGCAGCTTCCCCTCCATGGATGAATTTTATATGAGCAAGCTCGGCTTTGTGACGAAGATATCCATTTACGTCATTATCGTAATTTCCTATATCCTGCTCCAGAAGCTTCAGCAGCACCGGGAGACGGACTATCGTGCCGGATTGGAACGCCCTTCCTGGGAGGAGCGGTTATATCGAGTTCCTATTGTCAGAGCCCTTGTCCGCATGGCGGCCCCGGGAATCGGGACAAGCATCTTTCACCGCCAGCTGCGCTTATTGAAGGAAAGCAATGCGCGAATCAAATTCGAATGGCTGTATGTGAGGAGATTGATGCTGTTCTTTATGGTTTTCATCCTATCGTTGAGCTTGGCCATTGGTCTGCATGTGCAAGCAAGGCATCATTTGCTCTATACCCCGGTCCCTCCCCATCCATCTTTGTTTGGTCAGATGAACGAAGTGGAGCGCGTTCAAGCAGAGAAGACAGCAGAACAGGATCGGAACGTGATGAGAAGGATAGGCATGTCTCCTGATGCGACCCCTGAACAAGTACGGAATGGGATCAGCCAATCCGGACATACGGGATTATCCGCAGAGCAGATGGATGCCGCGGTGAAGCGCATATTGTCCAAGATTAGCCGATATGAAGGAGAGTATCTAAGATGGTGGGAGCTGCTGTTTTCACTGTGCTTGGGCTGGCTCGCCTATTGCTCGCCGCTGTGGCTGCTGTATTTTCACCGCAAAGTGCGCAATATGGAGATGCGGCATGAAGTATATCAATTCCAGACGGTTATTTCGATCCTTCGCGGAATGGAGCGTATCTCGGTTGAAGGAATCCTCGAATGGATCAACCGTTTTGCTGTCATATTTAAGGTTCCGATCCAGAAATGCCTGCTTCATTATGAGCATGGTGCCCAGATGGCGCTGGAGGAGTTGAAGGAGGACGTATGGTTTCCCGAATTTCAACGATTGGTGGACAAGCTTCTGCTCGCCATGGACAAAGTGCCGATCAAAGACGTGTTTGATGATCTTGAGGGGGAGATGATCTTCAGCTTTGAGCAGCGCAAGCAGCAATATGAGGCCATGATCGACACCAAGGCTGCATGGGCAAGGATGATCGGTTTTACCCCGATGTATGCTCTGATCTTTATGTATCTCGTCATTCCATTAATCGGGATGAGCTTCACCCAGATGGAAGTTTATTATGAACAGATTCAACGGCTTTGAACGAGGGATGGAACGGAGCTCGCAAATGGCTGTCTCAACAAAAGTATAAAAATATGTAAAGAAATGAGGAGAATCAAATGAATAACGCTTCGTCTGCTTTAAAAGTCGCTGCCGGAATTTTTCTGACCATTGCCTTGATCACGATCGTAGTCATCCTGTTTATTTCTGCACAAGAAGCTACCAAAACGGCGCAAAACAACTTCTCGGACATTCAGACCGAGCTGTCGCAAGCCGCATTCACCGTATATGACGGCACGACGATTAGCGGCTCGCAAGTGACAAACGCGCTGCGCAAGTATAAGGATAAAGATCAATTCGGCATATTTATCGCTACTGGCAAGAATAGAGCGGGACAATGGTACGGGAATGTGCTGGATAACAGCGGGATGATTCTGAATCCGGATTCGAGGCAGGGCAATATCAGCTTGACCATGAACGAGAAGAGCGCGGAGTATGTAAATCCAAGCGGGAAGTTTCAGGCGAGTATCGTAAAGGATGATTCCAACGTGATCCGGGGGATCAAATTTATTCAGTAGATTGGGATAGAGGGTGATAGGATTGCGCGAGCAAACGATCCGTGCGATAGAGCTCGCAGCCGGGCTGGGTCTTTTTTTGAGCGCCTGCTTGTATGCCATGACCATGCTGTCCGTACTTGACTCCGGATTGACGGCGGCAGCCGCGATGACGGAGGAGCAAAATGTCGGGGTATCTTCGTTTTCAGCCGTATCTGAATCAATTGAACCATATTTTACGGGCAGTGAGGTGCTGTTTACGCTTCGCGAAGTACAGTCAGGGCAGCTTGAAGCGGTTATAGACGGGTTGCGGTTCGCTCCAGGGACCGAGCTCGAATCGATGGATCTCTCGGTTATCGATTTGGATGGCCGTTATGCGGCGGACTACCACCGGGAAAGCAACGGGGCGGTGGACTTAATTCGGTTTGTTAAAGTGAGGTAGGGCGAAGTGTCGAACTCGGTATCGAAATGGTTTGCAGCTTTTCTCGCACTGCTGCTTTTGTACATCGTCCCTGCAGGGGAGCTGGCCAGAAGGCAGGATGACCTATCTCGGATCGTCGTTTACCAGGCGGTGACCAAATTTGTGGATAGTGTCCGTACGAAAGGGTATATCACGCCGACCATGTATCAGGATTTTCTACAAGAGCTTGCAGCGACAGGCAATGAATATGACGTCCAGATGGAGCATCGCCATAAGAAATACCAGCCGGAGTATGCGGATCCCGCCGACCCGGACACATTTCTTAACCGGTATGTCGTTGTATATGATGCTTACTATCAGGAAGACCTCGCAGCCTATCTGTTTCCGCAGACGGATATGCCAAGGGATGACGAACGGCGGGTGTATCGTCTGACAGCCGGGGACTTGTTTCAAGTCCGGGTACAGAGCCTAAACAGAACGCCGGGGATGCTGATCATGGATGCGTTAACCGGGACGGATTCGAGTGGAAAAGCAGCCATCGTTTTTCCTTACGGAGGGCTTGTGCTTAATGAAGATTACTGACCTGGCGATCGTGTTCACAGCCATATTCTTTCCGCTTCTTCTCATCCTTGGCTTCCGTTACGAAAGCCTGGAGGATATCCGCTATGTTGAAATGAAATATACCGCCGCACTGCGATCCGCTGTGCAGGACGGCAGTACAAATTTAAACAGGAACGAAACCCAGTCTTTCGAAGCAGCCTATGATTCGAAGAAATTCATGCGGGCAGATAAAGATCAGGCAATGAAGGCGTTTGCCCAAACATTGTACATGAATATGGGCATAGAAGACGGCGATTCGGCGTCACAGGCTGCTCTATGGTGGTATATCCCCGCTCTCGTCGTATTGGACTATGACGGGTATTTCATCTACGCCTTACAGAGCTATACCAATGCAACCGGTGAAGAGGAGATGCGCCACCAATGGACTCCGAAGCTGCCGTATGCATGGTCGGATGGCGAGGGCAATAGCGTGCAGTTCACTTTGGATTCGTTTGTTCGCGTCTATGAATCAAGCTCTTCCCGCTGGTACGCCGGGTGGCGGCATGAATTGGCCGGTCAATCGGGCGTGTCCCTGCTCCAGAATGAGGAGACGTTTGAACATATTCGGCGAATCACGATCGTGAACGCCGTTCAGGATCGGCTGGCGTATTACATACAGCGTCATAATGAATCGGCTCTGCGCAACGGCATGACCTACATCTTTACGCTACCCGTCATCTCGCAGGAGGAGTGGGTGAATACGATCGATGATGTCGGCATGCTGGCCTTTGTTCAGGGAATTCCGCTGGGGGATCGCTATTATAACAACTATGCAATTGGCGGGGCAAGACTGGTTAAGTCCCCGGTATATTTCGGTGGTGTTGACGAGCGGGGGCTGAAATATTATTTCCGGGATGACTGTTCGTTTCCTTTCCAGGTAGAAGAGACGTTTTCCCATCCGAAAGAGGCGGCCGCAGCAGGTTATCGAGAGCGGAGCTGCCGTAATCCGGGGGTTCTGGCCCCCTGAAAGTTGTAGTTTCAGGGGAGAGGCTTGGTGTGATACAATAAATTCTTGACTGTGTACTTTTCGCTAACTACCAAGAAAGAATTTCATATTATACAGACAGGAGTTACTATAGCCATGAGTTTATTGACTGTAGAGAACGTATCGCATAACTTCGGGGACAGGACTCTTTTCAAAAATGTGTCCTTCCGCTTGCTGGCTGGAGAGCATGTCGGTCTTGTCGGAGCCAACGGGGTTGGCAAATCGACATTGATGAATATTTTAACCGGACAGCTGTTAAAGGACAGCGGCAAGGTAGAGTGGACGCCAAAGGTGCGCTACGGCTATCTGGACCAGCATACGAAGCTTACGCCGGGCAAGACCGTGCGTGATGTTCTTAAGGATGCGTTTCTTCCTCTGCTAGAGCTGGAGAAGGAAATGATGGAAATTACGAACAAGATGGCTGATGCCTCTCCCGAGGAGCTTGAACTGCTGCTTGAGCAAATGGGCGAGATTCAGGAGCAGCTGGATATGGGGGATTTTTATCTGCTGGACGTGAAGGTAGAAGAGATGGCCAATGGACTGGGCCTGTCTGCCATTGGACTCGACCGCGACGTCGCGACGCTGAGCGGCGGACAGCGGACGAAGGTGCTGCTCGCGAAGCTATTGCTGGAGAAGCCGAATGTGCTTCTGTTAGACGAGCCGACGAACTATTTGGATGTGGAGCATATTGAGTGGCTGACGCAATATTTAAAGCAGTATCCCTATGCTTTCATCCTGATTTCACACGATACGGAATTTATGAATCAAGTCGTGGATGTCATCTATCATTTGGAATTTGCTAAATTGACCCGTTATACCGCCAACTATGAGAAATTTCTCGAGATGGCGGATATTAACAAGAACCAGCATATCGATGCGTACGAGAAGCAGCAGGAGTTTATTAAGAAGCAAGAGGATTTCATACAACGGAACAAAGCCCGGTATTCCACTTCAGGGCGGGCCAAAAGCCGGGAGAAGCAGCTTGAGCGTCTTGAGCGGATTGACCGGCCGGAGGAAGCGGCCAAACCGGTCTTCAATTTCAAAGAAGCTCGTGCCAGCGGCAAAACCGTATTCGAAGGAATCGAGTTTGAGATTGGCTATGACCGCCCACTGCTGCCAAAAATGAGCATGACCATTGAGCGCGGAGAGAAAATTGCGATCGTGGGCTGCAACGGCGTCGGTAAATCGACCCTGCTGAAAACGATTTTGGGCAAGCTTGAGCCTTTCAGCGGCAAAACGTATCAAGGGGATTTCCTGTATCCGGCATATTTCGAGCAGGAGGTGCGCCCAGGCAACTTGACGCCGATCGATGACGTTTGGAACGAGTTCCCGCATTTGAACCAGCACGAGGTACGAGCCCATCTTGCGCGCTGCGGCCTGAAGAATGAGCATATTACCCGTCCGTTAAAGGCGCTCAGCGGCGGCGAGCAGGCCAAGGTGCGTTTGTGCAAGCTGCTGATGCGTGAAAGCAATTGGATATTGTTTGACGAACCGACAAACCACCTGGACGTAGCTGCAAAGGATGAGCTGAAGCGGGCTTTGAAGGAGTATAAGGGAACGATCCTGCTCGTCTCCCACGAGCCGGACTTTTACGAGGATTGGGTCACGAAAATCTGGAACGTCGAGGACTGGTCCAACCAGCAGGCTTAATCACCGCGTTCTTACATGAAACATTCAGGAGCGTAAAATTGCCGATCTTGAGAGGGAAATTCGCAATGGGTGTTTCGCTTGAAGGAAGGACCAGTAGATTAACAATCCATGATTTCAACATAGAAGTAGGCGGTGCTAAGGATCTCGATGTCCCTGCACCGCTTTTTCTTGTTCTCATTATTAATGAGCAAGTGTTTGATCCGATGAAATCGCTGAGATTAATGTGTGATGGATCATGTCGTACCTTCACGCAGTTTGTGATATGCTAAAGTCAATTTAACGAAGAACGGAGGGATCGTGCATGGAAGAGTTGGATCCATGTTGGGGGCTGTCATCATTATGGGGGTTCCGCATTACTAGCCCCTGCCAGACCGTGCGGATATCCCCGCCGAAAGGGGAATGACCTTGGAATCGAATAAGAATGGAAATGATGGAGAGAACGTCCTCCTTTCCGAGGAGAAGTCGGTGGTCCTTCGCGGCGGCGTGGTCTACCGGCCGGCGGGTCCGTGGACACCCAGTATACATGCCTTGCTAAGGCATTTGCGGGCGGCGGGCTTCGAATCGCTGCCGACTGTCATTGGTGCCGGCACCAATGAGGAAGGACAAGAAATGGTAAGCTATATTGAAGGAGAATTCATCCATCCCGGACCTTGGAGCGATGATGCGATCGTGGAGGTAGGCCGAATGGTTCGAAGGCTCCATGATGCTTCGGCTTCATGGAGCCCGGGTCCGCATGCGTTGTGGAAGCCCTGGTTTCTAAGGAGACTCGGGGGATCCAACCTGGTCTACAGCCATGGGGATATTGCACCGTGGAACATGGTAACGAAGGATGGTCTGCCTGCCGCCTTGATCGATTGGGAATACGCGGGGCCGGTCGATCCGCTGGTTGAGCTTGCCCGCGTGTGCTGGCTGTTTCCGCAGCTGCATGACGATGACGTCGCTATGATGAACGGACTGCCTTCACCGGAAGCGCGTGCAAGACAGGTTCGGCTGCTCGTGGACGCTTACGGTCTGGAGCCTGGCGGTAGAGCGGCTTTGCTTGATTTGATCGTTGCCGTCGTCGTCACGGAAACGGCAGAGGAAGCGATTGAAATGAAGGTCACGCCCGATAGTCTGGGGCCTCTTTGGGGGCTGGCTTGGAGAGCGAGAAGCGCAGCCTGGATATTGCGTCATCGCCGTTTGATCGAGCAAGCGTTCGAGTAAGGCGGATAAGCTCGGAACAGTCGAATGGAATCTACGGTTTAGGGATGCTTGAGAAATTGCAGGAGGGGTCTACTTGAACGGTGCGGATGAGAACAACGGAACAGTTCAGAGCAGCAAGGATATAGAGGTGGAGGGCGAAAAAGACAAGGAATATCCGGGTTCGGATCACAGCCAGCGGTATTCAAGGCAGGAACGGTTTGCTCCTTTCGGCAGAGAGGGGCAGAAGCAGCTCCTAGCCAGCCATGTTCTGGTCGTTGGAGCAGGAGCCCTTGGCAGCGCCGTGTCGGAAACGCTCGTTCGTGCGGGTGTGGGACGCGTTACGATCGCCGATCGCGATTATGTGGAGTGGAGCAATCTGCAGCGTCAGCAGCTGTTTACCGAGCAGGATGCCGAGGAACGCCTGCCTAAAGCTATTGCGGCACAAAGGCGCCTTTCCCGGATCAACTCCGGTGTCGAGGTGATCGGGAAGGTAACCGACGTTCGGGCTCAGGAATTAGCGGAGCTTTCCCAAGGTGTTCATGTGATCATGGATGCTACCGATAACTTTGAGACACGGCTGATCATAAACGACATCGCTTATAAACGCGGAATCCCATGGATCTATGGCGGCTGTGTGGGAAGCTCCGGCATGAGCTTTACGTTTTTGCCGGAGGAGACGCCTTGCTTGAACTGCCTGCTCGGTACGATTCCAATGGGCGGCGATACATGCGACGTTCATGGCATTCTTCCACAAGCGGTCCAGATGGTTGCTGCACATCAGACGATGGAGGCGATGAAGCTGCTGGCCGGGCAGCGTCACGTCCTCCGAAAGAAGATGCTTTCTTTTGACGTGTGGCGCAACGAGCGCGTGGAATTCGGTGTGGAGCGGGCAAGGAGAACGGACTGTCCCACTTGCGGCGAGCATCCGGTATATCCGTATTTGTCGGCAGCCAATGTTGAAAAAAGCGAAGTGTTGTGCGGGAGAGATACCGTTCAAATCCGGCCGGCCAGACCGAAGCGGCTCGCCCTTCGACAGCTGGCGGAGCAGCTGAACAGCCTTCGGGAAGGCAACGCGACAGCGACTCCTTATATGGTCATGTATCGGGTTAACGGGCACCGCCTAGTTATTTTTGAAGACGGGCGAACCTTAATACACGGCACATCCGATATAGCCGCAGCCAGAACGCTGTACAATAAATATGTCGGAGGCTAAGGGCCGGCAGGGGTTTGCTTGCAGAAAGGTGCAACAGTCGGGTGTAGTGGCAAGTTTGCTGGCAGAACAGTGGAACAGTCGGATGTGGTGGTAAGCTAGCTTGCGGAACAGTGCAACAGTTGGGTGTAGCGGTAGGTTTGCTTGTGGCGTTTTGGCATATCGCATGTGTTGAGGATACATGTCGTCGCTGCGACCGCATGCAGAACAGTGCAACGGTCGAGTGTAGTGGTCGTGGTAAGTTTGCCTTCAAAAGGGTCAAGAGCCGCGTGTACCAGTAATCTGCTGAATAGAATTGCTGCGCATACGTATCCTAGGCCTATGATTGATAAGGAAGTGGAGTGTTCAAGGTCGTTGGACCTTTGGGCACTCCTTTTTCGTTTTGGGTGAAATTAAAGCCGCCTCAACGCCATGCCATAGAGTAGAGAGCCTGGCAGCATAGCCATTCATGAGTGAAAACGGCGGAAATCAGACATACTTACTGTATGAAGCAGGGAACGAGTGGGAGGAGGAATTGTGGAAATATTGATCCTTATTGCGGCAGATCCATCGGATCGCTCCCGGGCGGTGTCCGGAATGCTTGAAGAGGCGGGATACCAGATCGCATTCGCTCATCATTATTCCGAAGTGGTCTCTGCCATCGAGCGCATGGACCCGGACATTCTGCTAATCGACAGCAAGCTGCCGGGGATGAGCCGGTTTAATCTGGTGGAACGGTTGACGGGGAATGGGAAGGCTGTTCCGATTATGGTGTTAGGGAATGACGGACCGGAAGAGGCGGTGCAAGCACTGGAGGCCGGCGCCCATGATTACATCCCGCAAGAATGGGATCCAAAAGAGATGCTCGCGCGCATCGCGAATTTGCTCCGCATCTTCCAGCCGGTTCAACGCGAAAATAACGAGGCAATCCAGATCGGCGATCTTGCAATCGACCCGTTAAAAAGGAGCGTTGTCCGGGGAGAGGAGCCCGTCGAGCTGACGCAGCGCGAATTCGACCTGCTGCTTTTTTTGGCTAAGCGGGCGGGACAGGTCTGTACACGTGAAGATATTTTGCGGTATGTTTGGGACTATGATTTCCATACCGGAACGAATGTGGTAGATGTATATATTCTCCATTTAAGAGAAAAGGTCGACAAAGGAAGGAAATTAAAACTGCTGCGAACGATTCGGGGCGCAGGCTATAAGCTGATGGCTCAGGATGAGATTGAAGAGACCGCAAAAAACCGCCTTCCTTGATTAGGAAGACGGTCGGTCGCTTGCTATTCAGCTATATTAAAGTACGCGGCGTGCTTTCAGGTAAGTCTTCTTCCAGTTGCCCGAGTTCAGGTTAGAAATCGTAACGCCCGGCTTGCCATAGGTGTGCAGGATTTTACCATTGCCCATGTATACGGCCACATGCGTTACGTTTCTGCCGTTAGCGCGGCTTCCGCTGGAGAAGAATACCAAATCGCCGGCTTTCAGGTTGGACTTGGAAACAGCTTTACCTACTTTGGACTGTGCAGCAGATGTCCGCGGCAGATTTACGCCATACTTCTTAAAGATATGCTTCATGAAAGAAGAGCAGTCAAACACTCTTGTTGTGGATGTGGATGCGCCGAATTTGTAAGGTGTTCCCATATATTGTTTGCCGTAGTTGACGACTTGACTTCCCTTGCTGACGGATGCGGCTTCTACAGGAGCCGGTGGAGCAACGGTAAGCACCGCCCCTACGCCCAAAGTTGCGCTCAAGCTAACGACTACAGCTTTCTTAATCCAATTCTGTCGATTCATGTTGTATAGTACCTCCATGCGTTTTTGTTTTTTGCGATGAACCGAGTATAGCAGATTTGAAACCGACTAAAATGTGGATAATCGGCGCAATCGCTTGGTGCGCATGGAATGAAAGCGAATTATTAAAAAACGATTAAAAGTTACAAAAAATTAAGAAATAGCAGTTGGGCCAAGCTGAAAAATTAAGAAAAACCCTTGCGGGGCAAGGGTTTTATCGATTGTTACGAATGGGTTAAATCCACCGAATAAAGATGACAAAAAAGTAACGATTACTGATCTTTGCTCTGGATGATGAGAAGCAGCCCGCCTTCGATATGCACGATGCCTTTTTCCTGGGACAGCCGGTTGCTGACCCCGAGTGATTGTCCCATGCGAAGCGAAGCGTTATGAAGCGGATATTCAAAGCCTTCCAGTTCGATGCCTGTGACCTCGGTGGTGAGGGGGAGCAGAGAGACGTACTTAAACCCGCGATCCTCCACAACGCAGCTTGAGCCTGTTAAGGTGATGTAATTGTTCTTATCTAATATGGAGCATGGAATGTGGTGCTGCAGCCCGCGGATCAGCATATGGATGTTAGCCAACGTATGATCCAGCCGGGTGCCGCTTGCTCCCATGATCAAGATGGATTCAGGCGACTGTTCGAGCGCCAGGTCAAAGGCAAGTTCGGTATCGGTTAGGTTTTTATCGATCGGATCGCATTCGATGATTTTTCCGCTCATCGCTTGAACCTTCGCCAATTCTTCGGGGGTGATGGAATCGAAATCCCCGACCGACAAATCCGGTTTGATCCCGTGCTCGATTAAAAACAAAGCGCCGCGATCTGCGCCGATAATGAAATCCCCGCTTCGGATCTCCTCTAAAAATTGTGCAGACAACTCCCCTCCGGTAAAGATCAGAGCGCGTGCAGGCAACATGTCATTTCCTCCTTTATTAAGAGAATTGCCATTTCATCTAGTATATAGCAGGATTCATACTTGCACAATTTAATAGGCGTGACTACAATGTAGTAGGTAATTTTTCGCGGAGCGGGGGAATCGGGAATTGTGGACATGCATGTGTTTGATGTATTCAGTATTATTGGGACGATAGCGTTCGCCATGTCCGGAGCCGTTGTGGCAATGGAAGAGGATTATGATATTCTGGGAGTTGTGGTCCTTGGTCTCGTAACCGCCTTCGGCGGAGGCATCATTAGAAACGTGCTGATCGGGGTTCCCGTGACGACCCTGTGGGGCCAAAGCGATCTGATTATACTGGCCTTGATTTCGGTATTTTGCGCGTTCGTGCTTCCTCTCGGATGGCTCCACCATTGGAAGAGAACCGAAGCGTTATTCGATGCGATCGGATTGTCCGCCTTCGCGATTCAAGGGGCGCTCTATGCGACGCAAATGAATCACCCGCTAAGCGCAGTTCTTGTCGCAGCCGTGCTGACAGGAAGCGGGGGCGGCATGGTCCGCGATCTGCTTGCCGGGCGCAAGCCGCTTGTCCTGCGGGACGAGATCTATGCAGTCTGGGCGATGGCGGCAGGAGCGGCCGTCGGTCTCGGCGCTGCGACGACGACGTGGCAGTTGTTGACGTTGTTCGTGGTCGTCATTGTATTCCGAATGCTGTCCGTTCATTATAAATGGAGACTGCCCAGAAGATCGCTTTCGCATGGAGGCGCATCGGGCGGCGGCATGAGTGCCGGCAGCTGAGAATCACTCGGGTGACAACTTTGGAGAATGATCGAATATCATCCGTTTAAACGATGTTTTTAAGGTATGATTGATGACGAGGAGGTGGAAGCGATGGTATCCGTCTTGTTTGTATGCTTGGGCAATATTTGCCGCTCGCCGATGGCGGAAGCGGTGCTTCGACACAAGATCTCTGCAAAGGGCTTGCAGGATAAAGTTAAGGTGGATTCGGCAGGCACCGGAGACTGGCATGTCGGCAAAATCCCCCATGAAGGGACACGCAAGCTGCTGGACAGCTGGAACATCAGCTATGAGGGGATGACGGCACGGCAGGTGATGAGCAAGGACTTGGAGGTGTTCGATTACGTGATCGGGATGGACGACTCCAATGTAGCTAATATGCGGAAGCTGCCAGGCGGCGGTGATGCAAGCATCATGAAGTTTATGGATTTGCTGCCTGACGAAAAGCTGAGAGAGGTGCCGGATCCTTATTTCACAGGGAATTTCGAAGAGGTGTACCGTCTCATCGATGCCGGATGCGACATCCTGCTGGACAAGATCATCCAAGAAAAGCTATAATCGATTCGAATAAAGCGGTCTGTTTTCTAAGCCGCTTATTCAACGAACCGGATTGATAGCGTAACCAAGAAGGATGTTCCATAAGATGAACAATGCACATTCCATAATAATGCGCGGTTGTTCATCTTTTTTTACAGACGAAAGCGAGGGTAAGATGCGGCAGGACCTCCCTAAATTTTTTGCCGGAATGAATCAGTCAGAACAGCCATGCAGAACGTAAAATGGCCCGACTCCCTGTAGAAGGGATCAGGCCATAGCCGCAAAGCGTAACGAATCCTTATGGATAGTCTGTACCTCTTAAGGAACGACCATCATGTCAGCCCGAGTTAGCCCAAAAAGTACATAAGGGCAGCAGGCAGCTCTTTTTGCCAGAAGCCCCAAAGGTGACGCCCGTCTTTCTCATAATAGGCTACTTTAGCCCCGCGATCTTCGAGCAAAGCCTTGGTCTGACGATTCAATTCTACGAAATTGTAGACGCCCGTATCGGTAGCGTAATTGTCTTCTTGCAGACCTACGATCATATAGATGTCGAGCCATGACAAATCCTGCTCCTGCTTGATGATGCTCTGGGACATCTCGTAGAAGGCACCGGACAAGCTGATCACTCGCGTGAACAGATGCGGGTAGCGGAGCGCCAGATGCACGGATACGCTGCCGCCAAGGGAGTCGCCTGCAAGCAGCCGCTCGCCAGCTTCTCTTCGAACAGGATAATTCTGTTCAATGAAGGGAATAATCTCTTCGGCGAAGCAGGATACGTAGGCATCGAACCGGTTGCCGAACGGTGCGTATTCTTCGGTACGGACTTTGGTATTCACTTCGACTCCGACGATAATAAAAGGTTCAACCCCTTCGTCAAGGATCAGCTGGTTAGCCCAGGTTGCAATCCGGCCGAAGTTGAAAAATTCCTCGCCGTCCTGGCAGTAGACAACAGGATAGCTGAGAATTTCGTTATAGCCGGGTGGAAGGTAGATGCGCAGCGTCCGTGATTCTTGAAGAAACCGGCTTTCAATCGTTTCCTTCACAATGGTTCGCTTCAATAGTCGTTCATTCGTCATCACTCGTCACCTTTTTCGGGTTAGTTTTTGAAATGGAGTACACAATAAGTTAAAATTACCCTATTCGTACATTCCTGTCTGCTGTACTATGATGTTTGTCATACTGTTATAGTGTTATACACCCGCTGTTATACATACAAACGTTAAGAAATCTGAAATTTTATGAGGTATTTCTTTGACGAATGGAGTAAAACAGGTGTATAATAATTCTATAACAGCGGAACTTGATATTCAAATATTTATTGAGGTGAAAAAAATGACCAAGGTTCCTTATGAAGTATATACCGAGGAAGTGGATACTCTATCTGTACTTTCCCCGGATGGCGAAATCGTAAACCAGGATCTTCTGCCAGAACTGTCGGACGATCAACTGAAAGAAATTATGTACCGCATGGTGTTTACCCGTACTTGGGACGATCGTGCCGTTAACCTCGGCCGCCAAGGTCGCCTCGGCTTCTACGCGCCGGTTTCCGGTCAAGAAGCAACGATGGTCGGCAGTGAATTTGCAATCGAGAAAGACGATTTCATCTGCCCGGGCTACCGTGATATGCCGCAGATCGTATGGCATGGTCTTCCGCTTTACCAAGCGTTCTTGTATTCCCGTGGACATCAGCATGGCGGACAAATTCCGGAAGGCGTTAACGTCCTGATGCCGCAAATCATCATCGGTGCGCAAATTTTGCACGCGATGGGTATTGCTATGGGTTATAAATTGAAGAAGCAAAAGCAAGTTGTTATTACTTACACCGGTGATGGCGGTTCGTCCGAAGGTGATTTCTATGAAGGCTTGAACTTCGCTGGCGTTTACAAGCTGCCTGTCATCTTCTTCGTACAGAACAACGGCTACGCGATTACGACTCCGTTCTCCAAGCAAACAGCAGCGCTGTCCATCGCGCACAAAGCGGTAGCTGCCGGCATCAAGGGCGTTAGAATTGACGGCATGGACGTGTTCGCGGTTATCAAAGCGGTTCGTGACGCTGCTGAGCGCGCTCGCAACGGCGAAGGCGCAACGCTGATTGAAGCCGTAACCTACCGTTTCCGTCCGCATTCCCTTTCCGACGATGCAACCAAATACCGCACGAAGGAAGAAGAGGGCGAATGGAGCGAGAAGGATCCGATCGCGCGTCTTGCGAAATATCTGGAGAAGAAGGGTCTTTGGACAGAAGAAGATACGGCTCGCGTGAAAGAAGAAGCGAAAGCGAAAGTCAACGAGCAGATCAAGAAAGCAGAACAAACGGAGAAAATGACGGTCCCAGGATTGATCGACAGCATGTTCGAGCAAACTCCGAAGCATCTTGAAGAGCAAAAAGCCGATTTCCAATAAGGAAGCTTAACCGATAATTGTTCACGGCCAATGAACGGACAATTATTCGGTTTTGTCATGGGTGCAAAGGATCAGGGATTGAATATAGCGTAAACGGCGCCTAAGTCGCTGGAATAGTGAACTGTAACACTTAAGGAGGAAATCAAGCAATGGCACAAATGAACATGAAAGAAGCGATTCGCGACGCCATGCGCGTTGAATTGAGCCGCGATCCGAACGTTGTCATCTTCGGTGAAGACGTGGGTAATGTCGGCGGTGTGTTCCGGGTAACAGAAGGCCTTCAGAAGGAGTTTGGCGAGGAACGCGTATTTGATACGCCGCTTGCCGAATCCGCGATCGGCGGTCTTGCGGTAGGTCTGGGTATTCAAGGCTTCCGTCCGATTGCCGAGATTCAATTCGTCGGTTTTATTTTCGAAGCGCTGGACCAAATCGCCGTACAGGCTGCCCGTATGCGTTACCGTTCCGGCGGACGCTACAATTCTCCAATCGTATTCCGCACACCGTTCGGCGGCGGGGTTAAAGCGGCTGAGCTGCATACCGACGCTTTGGAAGGTTTGCTTGCACAAACACCGGGTATTAAAGTTGTAGTTCCTTCCAATCCTTATGATGCAAAAGGACTTATGATCGCAGCGATCCGCGACAACGATCCTGTATTCTTCATGGAGCACTTGAACCTGTATCATGCGTTCCGCGCTGAAGTTCCGGAAGGCGAGTATACGGTCGAGCTCGGTAAAGCGAATGTGGTTCGCGAAGGCTCCGACGTAACGATTATTGCGTACGGTTTGATGGTTCACACCGCAACGAAGGCGGCTGAAGAGCTCGAGAAGAACGGAATCAAAGCGGAAATCATCGACCTGCGCACCATCGCGCCGATCGACATCGACACGGTGATTGCTTCGGTTAAGAAGACCAACCGCGCGATCGTCGTGCAGGAAGCTCAAAAATCCGCCGGCGTGGCAGCAGAAGTCATTGCACAGATCAATGAAAAGGCAATTTTGCACCTGGAAGCTCCAGTTCTGCGTGTAGCACCTCCGGACACCGTGTATCCGTTCGCTCAGATCGAGGATGCTTGGCTCCCTACCCCTGCGCGGATTGTAGATGCCGTTAATAAAGTCATGAATTTCTAATTGCAGCAAATATTTAGGGAGGTTTTTCAGTTGGCAAAATTTGAATATCGTTTTCCAGAGCTGGGCGAAGGTTTGCATGAAGGTGAAATCATCAAAATGCATATCAAGCCGGGCGACAAAGTAACAGACGACGACATCATCATGGAAGTGCAGAACGACAAAGCGGTCGTAGAAGTTCCTTGTCCCGTGAACGGTACGGTTCAAGAAGTTTTTGCCAAGGACGGCCAGGTTTGCCGCGTCGGTGAAGTGGTTGCGATCATCGATGCCGAAGGCGACATTCCTGAGCAAGCAGGCGGCCATGCGGAAGAGCAGTCCGCTCAAGAAGCTGATGCTGCAAAAGGAAGCGCGGATACCACTTCCTCGCCTGCACAAGACGCTCCGGCTGATGCGAAGCAGGGCGGAAACGGCAGCGCTAGCGCGCCTGCAGCTCCGAACCGCGAAGTGCTTGCAACGCCTAGCGTGCGCAAGTTCGCTCGTGAGCAAGGTGTGGATATTACACAAGTGCAAGGCTCCGGCAACAATGGCAAAGTGACCCGCGAAGATGTGGAAGCCTTCAAGAACGGCGGCGGTCAAGCGGCAGCAGCTCCTGCACAAGAAGCGGCTTCCGAGACGAAAGCAGCTCCTGCAGCAGCATCCGCAGCAGTGGATCCACGTGCCGAAGAAGAGCGCGTACCATTTAAAGGCATCCGCAAAGCGATCTCGAATGCCATGGTTAAATCGGCTTACACTGCTCCGCACGTAACAATCATGGACGAAGTGGACGTAACCGAGCTTGTGGCATTCCGTACCCGCATGAAGCCGATTGCCGAGAAGAAAGGCACGAAAGTTACGTATCTGCCGTTCATCGTGAAGGCTCTTGTTGCGGCTTGCCGCCAGTTCCCTGCCTTGAACGCGATGATCGACGAAGAAGCGAACGAAATTGTGTACAAAAAGTACTACAACATCGGTATTGCAACCGACACCGATAACGGCTTGATCGTACCGGTTATCAAGGATGCCGACCGTAAGAGCATCTGGATGATCGCCGACAGCATCCGTGATCTGGCGGCACGCGGCCGCGAAGGCAAGCTGGCTCCTAACGAAATGAAAGGCAGCACGATTTCCATCACGAACATCGGTTCCGCAGGCGGCATGTTCTTTACGCCGATCATCAACTTCCCAGAAGTTGCGATCCTCGGTACCGGCCGCATCAGCGAAAAAGCGGTCGTGAAGAACGGTGAAATTGTAGCGGCACCTGTCATGGCGCTGTCCCTCAGCTTTGACCACCGCATCATCGACGGCGCTACGGCTCAAAACTTTATGAACTATATTAAACAACTGCTCGCTAACCCTGAGCTGCTTGTTATGGAGGTGTAACTAATGGTAGTTGGAGATGCTTCTTTGGATATTGATACATTAGTCATTGGTGCAGGACCTGGCGGTTACGTGGCGGCGATTCGCGCCGCCCAGCTGGGCCAGAAAGTTCTGATCGTGGATAAGTCCGAGCTCGGCGGCGTCTGCTTGAACCGCGGCTGTATCCCTTCGAAAGCGCTGATCTCTGCTGCTCATCAGTATGAGGCTGCCAAGCATGCCGATGCATTCGGTATTTCCGTGGAGAACGTAAAGGTTGACTTCGCGAAAACCCAAGAGTTCAAAAACGGCGTCGTTAAAAAAATGACCGGCGGCGTTGCCGGCTTGCTGAAAGGCAACAAGGTCGAAGTATTTAACGGCGAGTGCATGTTCATCAACGAGAACGAAGCGCGAGTATTCAACGATCATGAATCTCCGCGTTACCGTTTCAAAAACTGCATCATCGCTACCGGCTCCCGTCCGATCGAGCTGAAGCCATTCCCATTCGGCGGCCGCATCCTGTCGTCCACCGAAGCGCTGAACCTGCAAGAAGTGCCTAAGAGCCTGATCGTTATCGGCGGCGGCTACATCGGCGCAGAGCTTGGCCAAATGTACTCCAAATTCGGTGCGAAGGTAACGATTATCGAAGGTATGGACAGCGTCCTTGCCGGATTCGATAAGGATATGACGAGCCTCGTAACGAAAAACATGAAGAAAACCGGCATTGAGATCATCACCGGTGCAAAAGCTGAAAGTGCGGAGCAAAACGATAAAGAAGTTACCGTTAAATACTCCGTAAACGGCGAAACCAAAGAAGTAACGGCTGAGTACCTGCTCGTAACGGTTGGACGTCGTCCAAACACCGATGGCGAGCTTGGTCTTGACCTCATCGGACTTGAGCTTGACGAGCGCGGCTTCGTGAAAGTTGACCATCAAGGCCGCACCAGCATTCCGCATATCTTCGCAATCGGCGATATTGTTGCCGGACCTGCGCTTGCCCACAAAGCTTCCTATGAAGGCAAAGTGGCTGCCGAAGTTATCTCCGGAATGCCATCGGTTGTCGATTACAAGTGCATCCCTGCCGTTGTATTTACGGATCCTGAGTGCTCCAGCGTAGGTTACACCGAAGCCCAAGCGAAGGAAAAAGGCCACAAAGTGAAGGCCGGTAAATTCCCTTACGCTGGCAACGGACGTTCCGTATCCCTGAACCACCCTGAAGGCTTCGTGAAGATCGTTGCCGAAGAAGGAACAGGACTTGTACTCGGCGCGCAAATCGTAGGTCTGGAAGCTTCCAACCTGATTGCCGAGCTTGGCCTTGCGATCGAGATGGGTGCTACGCTTGAGGATCTGGCATTGACGATCCATGCACACCCAACGCTTGGCGAAATCGTAATGGAAGCTGCGGAAGTTGTTATGGGTCATCCGATCCACATTATCTCCCGCTAATCCGTTCGAATTTTAACGGGTCATCATATATTTGCCAAGGAGGCAGAGAACGCTATAAAGGCGCGATCTGCCTCCTTTTTTAGATAACAGAAAGTATAAACCTCGGAGGAGCGGGAGGAATTTTCGTCTGCCCAACCTGCCATGAACATGATAGACTATGCATATGAGATACCAGAGAGGTGAGTTTGAAGATGAAGCAATATTTGGAGCTGCTGCAGGACATTCTGGAGCATGGAGTAGAAAAGGAAGACCGGACGGGAACAGGGACGTTGTCCGTCTTTGGAAGGCAGCTGAGGTTCGACCTGTCGCAGGGCTTTCCTCTCGTCACAACGAAACGGATCCATCTAAAATCGGTCATTCACGAGCTGCTGTGGTTTTTGAGCGGCGAAACGAATATCCGGTATTTAAAAGAAAACGGCGTGCGGATCTGGGACGAATGGGCGGATGAGAACGGTGATTTGGGTCCGGTATACGGCTCGCAATGGCGTGCGTGGAAAGCGCCGGATGGCCGCCGAATCGATCAGATCGCGAACGTCATCGAATCAATCAAGACGAATCCGGATTCGCGCCGGCATATCGTCAACGCCTGGAATGTGGCGGAAATCGACAACATGAAGCTGCCGCCGTGCCACTTCGTATTTCAATTTTACGTGGCGGGAGGCAAGCTCTCCTGCATGCTGACGATGCGCTCGGTAGACAGCTTCCTCGGCCTGCCGTTCAATATTGCGAGCTATGCGCTGCTCACGCATATGGTAGCCCAGCAGTGTGACTTGGAGCCAGGCGAATTCATCTGGTCCGGCGGGGACGTCCATATTTATTCGAATCATTTGGAGCAGGTTAAAACCCAGCTGCAGCGGGAGCCGTACGATCTTCCGAAGCTGATTATCAAACGCAAACCGGAGAGCATCTTCGACTATACCTTCGATGATTTCGAATTTGAAGGCTACCGGCATCATCCAACGATTAAAGCGACGGTTGCGGTCTAGTGGATTAGCCGGGCATCCAGTTGCCGGAAATGCAGGACAGACCGGAGGAATGGACAGTATTGCATCGGAGGGGGCAAGCATTGGGCCCCCGAAGAAAGGGGGATGGCTGACATGATTTCGATGATATGGGCCATGGGCAAGGATCAGGTGATCGGACGCAATGGAACGATGCCTTGGCATTTACCGAGGGACCTTGCCTTTTTCAAGGAGAAGACGCTTGGCAAGCCGATCGTTATGGGAAGGAAAACATGGGATTCATTCGGAAGCAAGCCGCTTCCGAAACGAACGAATATCGTACTGACCCGGGATGAGAGCTTCGCGCTTCCGCCGGAGCAGGGGATCGTCATTCACGATCTGCAGGACGCGTTGCCCTATGCCCGGGAGCAGGAGCTGATGGTGATAGGGGGCTCCCAGATATACGAGCAGATGCTGCCGCTGGCCGATCGCTTATACTGTACTTTTATCGACGAAGAGTTTGAAGGCGACACCTTTTTCCCGGAAATTGACTGGGAGCAGTGGCAGGTTGTTGAGGAAACGCCGGGAATTACGGATGAGAAGAACCCGTACGCGTACCGATTCGTCATTTATGACCGTAAGCGATAAGCGATAATCGATCATATAGATATCCTATTCTCTCCCATCTATTACCCTTGTTCGATTATGGCAGGATAGTACAAATGATCATGCATATAATCCATTTAATTGGCGAAAAGCGAAATGCTACTATATTTTTAATGTTTGTAGGTACAATTGCTTGAATTGCCTTATACTGCGCGGATTTCGGAACTGATACAAACTTTTATTAAGGATAATAAAAAAGATGAATCAGGAAAAGTGCCGTTTCTAGGCAGATTTGACGCTCGTTAGTATGCGATTATGATATGATATTTTGTGCATGGAAATCAGAATAGATAGAACGGATGGGGGAAAAGCAGGATGTCTACACCAACAGGCTTTATGGAATATCAGCGTCAGCTTCCGGCAGACCGGGACCCGGCAGAACGAGTAAAGGACTGGGAAGAGTTTCATAAACATCTAGAAGAAGAAGAGCTCCAAACCCAAGGAGCGCGCTGTATGGATTGCGGCACGCCATACTGCCATACGGGAATTGACATGATCGGGGGCACCTCGGGCTGTCCGATCCACAATCTGATCCCTGAATGGAACAACCTGGTGTATCGCGGACTGTGGAGAGAGGCCTTGGAACGTCTTCACAAAACGAATAATTTCCCTGAATTTACAGGCCGGGTATGTCCGGCGCCATGCGAAGGCTCTTGTACGGTCGGACTGATCGGCGAGCCGGTTACGATAAAATCGATTGAGCAGGCGATCATCGACAAGGGCTTCGAGGAGGGCTGGGTCGTACCTGAGCCGCCCGAGAAGCGCACAGGGCGACGGGTAGCGGTTGTAGGCTCTGGTCCTGCCGGTCTTGCGGCTGCTGCCCAGCTCAACAAGGCAGGGCATAGCGTAACCGTATACGAGCGTGCAGACCGGATTGGCGGGCTGCTGACGTATGGCATTCCCTCGATGAAGCTCGATAAGGGAGTCGTTCAGCGACGCGTTGACTTGCTGCGGGCCGAGGGGATCGAATTTGTGGTAAACACCGAAATCGGTAAAGACATTCCGGCGCAGAAGCTCACTCAGGACTACGACGCCGTCGTATTATGCGGAGGGGCGACGAAGCCTCGCGAATTCAACATCGAGGGCAGCGATCTGAAGGGCGTCCATTATGCGATGGACTACCTCAACGGAACGATTAAGAGCTATCTTGATTCCGGTCTTGCCGACGGCAACTATATCTCTGCAAAAGACAAGGACGTTATCGTCATTGGCGGAGGCGACACCGGCTCCGACTGCGTGGCCACAGCCCTCCGCCACGGCTGCAGAAGCGTGACCCAATTCGGTACGCATAAGCGGGCGCCGCTTACACGGGATCCGATCGCGAATCCTTGGCCGCAGTTCCCGAATGTGTATACGCTTGACTATGCGCATGAAGAAGCCAAAGCGCTGTTCGGCAGCGATCCGCGTGAATTTTCCATCATGACCACGAAATTTGTCGGTGATGAGGAAGGCAATTTGAAGGAGCTCCATACCGTTCAAATCGAGCGGATTGTCGACGAAACCGGTCGCAAAATCTACCAGCCGATCCCGGGAACCGAGAAGGTGTTTCCTGCCCAAATGGCACTGATTGCCATCGGATTTGACGGACCGGAGCAGACGCTTGTGCAGCAGCTCGGTCTGGAAACGGATCGCCGCTCCAACGTAAAGGCTCCGTATGGCAAATATACGACGAATGTGGATAAGGTCTTTGCAGCCGGCGATATGCGCCGCGGTCAAAGCTTGGTCGTATGGGCCATCAACGAAGGCCGCGAGGTTGCCCGCGAAGTGGATAAATATTTGATGGGTGCAACCGTTCTGGTTTAAAAACATTCTTAAATATGCTATAGTTTGTATTAGAAGAAGGACTTCGCAGCCGCGAAGTCCTTTTTGGAGTTAGCGGCCTATAGCATATTGCTGCGAACTCGGCCGGGAGGAGAATGTCAGATGAAAACACTGGTCATTGCCGAAAAGCCGGATATGGGACGGAATATCGCGGCGGTGATCGAGCCACGGGCGAAGAATCACCGCACCTATCTGGAGGGCGAGCAGTATATTATCACTTGGGCAATCGGACATCTCGTAGGTCTGGCGGAGCCGGATGCCTATGATCCGAAATACAAGCGATGGAATTTAAGAGATTTGCCAATCATACCGGAGCAATTCAAAATCGTTCCGAATCCGAAAACGAAGGATCAGCTGAAGGTCATCGGGGAAGTGGCCAAGCGTTGCAGTCACATCGTCAATGCATGCGATGCGGGGCGCGAAGGACAGTATATCTTTGCTCTGATCCAGCAGCAGCTGAAGTTAAGACAGCCTGTCAAGCGGCTGTGGATATCGGACTTAACGCCGGAAAGCATCGCTAAAGGCTTCGCCGAGCTGAAGGACGGGGCGGAATTCGAGGATTTGACGCAAGCGGCGCGTGCCCGCAGCGAGGCGGATTGGCTGATCGGCATGAACGCATCCCGTGCGTTCACCACACGCCATCAGACCCTATTATCCGTCGGACGGGTGCAGACGCCGGTGCTGGCTTTGATCTATGACCGGCAGAAGGAGATCGAGGCATTCGAGTCCCAGACCTTCTATGAAGTCAAAGCCTTGTTTCGTCAGGAAAAGCTTGAATATACGGGAACATGGCAGGGGGAACGGCTAACCTCGAAGGAGAAGTCGGACGCGATCGCTGCAAAGGTTCAAGGCAAGCAAGGGGCGGTCGCCAAATATGAAGTCAAGGAAACGAAGGAATACCCGTTCAAGCTGTATGATCTGACCTTGCTTCAGCGCGAGGCCAATGCGAAGTATGGCTATTCGGCCAAGAAGACGCTGGACCTCGCACAAGCGCTGTACGAGCGGCATAAGGTGATTTCTTATCCGCGTACCAATTCCAACTATGTGAACGAGCAAAATATCGAAGGCATGCACAAGGCGCTCCATATGCTGAAATCGACCTCCTACGGACAGATGGCGGAAGGAGCGGATCCAAAGCGTGTCCATATCAATAACAAGGCGGTTTGTAATCCGCAGCGGGTAGAGGATCACCATGCAATCCTGCCGACGCTGAAGCGGCCCGGCAATCTGAGCAAGGAAGAAGCGCATATTTACGACCTGATCATCATCCGCTTTCTTTCGCACTTTTATCCGCCTGCATTGTACAAGCAGCATACGGTGTTGACCGAGGTTGAAGGCGAAACGTTCAAGACCGGGATCAAGGAGCTGCTGTCATTAGGCTGGAAGGTGCTTATCGAGAAGGATAAGGAACAGAAGAAGTCGAAGGGATCGTCCCGCAAAGGTAAAGACGAGGAGGAGGACGAAACCCAGGAATGGAACGACCGTTCATTTGATATCGCACCGGACCGTCCGGTGTTTTGCCGGAAATCGGAAGTAAAGGAGAAGGCCACACAGCCGCCGAAGAGCTATACCGAAGGAACCTTGCTTAAAGCGATGGAGAGTGCCGGCAAGTCCATTGAGGACGATGAGCTGAGGGATGCAATGAAGGACAGCGGCCTCGGAACGCCGGCCACCCGAGCGGCAACGATCGAACGGCTGAAGAAGGTCGGTTATATTACGATGCAGGGCAAGAAAATCACGGTTACGCAGAAAGGGAGGACTGCCGTCGAGCTGATCCGCCACGCCGGCGTCGAGCTTCTTGCTTCGCCGGAAATGACCGGGCAGTGGGAGCGGAGGCTTCACCAAATATCCAAGGGAGAGGCGTCTGCAGAAACGTTCATGCAGAATGTCCAGAAGTTTACGGTTTCCATAATCAATAAAGTGTCTTCGCAGCCGCCGGCACCGCCCTCCCTGTTTGGCGGAGATGAGGACAAGCCGAAGGGAAAAGGCAGGGGAAGAAGCAGTAAGGCGGCCGCCGGGAATCCTTCGGCGGCTCGAAAGCGTCCGGAGCGGTCGCCGAATAAGCCGGATACTCCGGTTCCGTCCATTCGCGAGCCTCTTGGCCGTTGTCCAAGGCCTGGCTGCGGCGGTCAAATTATTGAGGGCCGGAAAGGATACGGCTGCGCCAACTTCAAGTCCGGATGCTCATTCGTCATCTGGAAGGAGTTTGCCGGCAAATCGATATCCCAGGCCATGCTGAAATCACTGCTCGAGCAGGGCAGAACGAAGCTGCTGGCATTTAAACGCGAGGACGGAAGCACGTATAAAGCCCGAATGGTGTTGTCATCCGGAGGCGACGGCAAGCTGTCCCTCGAAACCGAGGCGGGGACAGCGGTTCGACAGTAATAATAGCATCGATGTTAGTATAGGGATAGAATCGACTTTTAAAATAATGAAAAAAAAGGGGTACCCTGCTTAAGGTTTGTAACAACCTTCAGGGTACCCCGATTGAATTTACATGAAATGATGATGAATGACATCCGGGACTTCGGTCAGCGCGGACACCGTATACAGAACGTTATGAGGCTCTTGCTTCAGCTCTACGAGATTGTATTCCCATTCCCGCTGCTGCTTGAGATAGATGCTGTTGATGCCGGCGGTAAGTGCAGGCACGACATCGGTGCGAAGGGAATTGCCGATCATCCAGGTATGGGAGCGGTCAAAGCTTCCGGCACTGACTATTTCCTCAAGGGCTTCTATATTTTTATGCCGGCGGATGTAGATCCGGTCTCCGAAATAGTCGGCGAGCTTCATCTGCTCGATTTTACGCTGCTGAATGCGTGCTTCCCCGCCGGTATACAAGTACAGTCGATGCCCGTCGGCTTGAAGCCGCTCCAGCGTTTCCACCATAC
This sequence comes from Paenibacillus lactis, assembly GCF_017873605.1. GTDB lineage: Bacteria > Bacillota > Bacilli > Paenibacillales > Paenibacillaceae > Paenibacillus_AQ > Paenibacillus_AQ lactis. Next base: position 60,639 of record NZ_JAGGKI010000004.1, on the reverse strand, counting down.
CGGGATAAGGTTCAACCTCCTGATCATAGACGCTCATGCCGAGAACGAATAGCTGCTCTTCCTCGATAGTCGACAGAGTCCGTCCGTGAGCTTCGCAGTAATGCCGATAAGTGGCGATCAAGGATTGCGGGAAGTTCGTACTGGCGAAGCCGAGCTGTTTCGTTCCGGCAATATCGATTTCGATTTGCTTGCTCCGGACCTCCTCGGTCGTCAAGCCAAAGGGTGAAAACCAATCGGTCATCCATTCGAAAAAATCCCCGAGTATCAAATCGAAGTATTTATTGCAGTGGATCAAGGTATCATCCATATCGAAGATGATATGCTGTGGTGTTATGCTCATGGTTGTCTCCTTCTTGCGGTTATTTCATGTACATCGTCGTCCGCGTCACCTTACGCGGGATCACGTCAAACGGATATAATCCTCCAGGAACATCTGAAGCTCGGAGGCTCCATCCGGACGCAGGCTGAACCGCTCGTTGTTCTCGGATTTCAAGTGGGAGCGCAGCAGCCCCGCCGCCCGAAGAATCATCAGATGATGCATCAGCTCTTCGTAAGGCTGGTTCAGATCAGCAGCCATCTCCGACACGGCCTTCGGCTCATCGGCGATGTAGCGGAGCAGGCGCAGACGCTCCGGATCGGCCAACGCTTCGGTCATGCGCAGCAGGACGACAGGCGGCTCGTCCTCATCCTCTTCCGGAATATCGATCGGATACTGAAGCAGCAGCGTATTTTCATAGAAGCAATATGTATTGATCGGGCGGAAATGGGTGCCGGGGAACAAAACGACGTTCTCTTGTGGCACCTGATCCAGAATAACGCCGCTCGTCGCGTATTCGATCAGATGCTCATCGTCCATCTTTGGAAGCAGCGTTTGTTTCTCTTCGGCATCCTCCTCAAGCAGCTGACGCAGCTCGTTCTCGACGGAGGAGAAGTAATGCGTATGCCAGAGCTTCATTAGCGGTATATAGCTTTCGCGGATTCTTGCGATTTCATCCCGGGACAAGGACGGAAGATGAGGATACAGCAGCTCGCCTAATGCATCGATTGAAGAGTTTTCGATCCAGTCCAGGAAATCGGGGATCTCCTGATGATCACCCCGGAGCATGACCAGCGCATACAGCACGTCGTAATCGGATAAAGGCCACTGCCGGGCCGCGATGAACCGCACCCTTGCATCCTCCGGCATGCGCTCGTCCATTTCGGTGATGAGCCGCTTGCCGATGTCCAGGTTATCGGTCCATTTTCTCGTTGCATATATCATGAAGCTGCCCAGCAGCTCGTATACCATGGATACATCGATACGCACTTTATATTTCATTTACAGATACCCTCCCAATTGATGGCATTGTTATTATTATGGCTTGTATCGATTGGGCTTGTCCACTATAATGTTCATTTGGCTGTTTAAATTCATTGTTTTTTCTACATAGAGGAGGCCTTGTTTTACGTGACAGAAGCTGCACAACCCCGTCAAGGGAGAACTCATTATTTCATATTAATTGCCGTCGTTGTAGCGGCGGGCCTGAGCCAGGGACTGCTGCTGCCCGTGCTGGCGATATTTCTAGAACGAATGGGGATATCATCCTCGATGAACGGCTTGAACGCCGCTGCGCTGTACGTCGGCTCTTTCGCGATGACGCTGGTTGCGGAGAGGTTGCTGGGCTTGATCGGCTTTAAAAAGCTGATCGCGTCCGGACTTGTTTTGGTGATGCTGTCGCTGCTTGCGTTCCCGCTGATCCCAAGCGTTGCGTTTTGGTTTGTGCTTAGATTGCTAGTCGGAATCGGTGACAGCGCTCTGCATTATGCAGCCCAGCTATGGGTGCTGATGATGTCAACGTCTAAGAACCGGGGCAGGAGCATCTCCTTCTACGGCATGTCTTACGGGCTAGGCTTCAGCATCGGCCCGCTTGGGATTCCGCTCCTCAAATACGGAGAGGCCGTTCCATTCGTGGTCCTTGCGGTGCAGTTTCTGTTCATACTGATCATTGTGCTGGTCAAGCTGCCGAACATCAAGCCTGAAAAAGTCGAAGGCGGCGATCAGACGTCATCCGGAAGATATATGAGAAGCTACCGTTTGGCATGGTACGCTTTGCTGCCGGCATTCCTGTACGGGTATATGGAAGCCGGTATGAACAGCAATTTTCCCGTTTACGGGTTAAGAAGCGGGTTTACGCTGGACGAAATATCGATGCTGCTGCCTTTTGTCGGGATCGGAGGGCTGCTGCTCCAGCTCCCGCTCGGCATATGGAGCGATAAGTTCGGCCGCAAGCGCGTACTGGTGATCGCAGGGATCTCCGGCGGACTGTGTTTCGCGCTCATTCCGCTGGCAGGAACGAATTTTTGGGCAACTCTCATATTGTTAACGGCTGCCGGAGGCCTCGTCGGCTCCTTCTTTTCGCTAGGACTTGCTTACGCGGCTGATATATTGCCGAAGCTGCTCCTTCCGGCAGCGAACGTCGTCGCCTCTTTTCACTTTAATGTCGGGAGCATTGCGGGCCCTAATGCGGGCGGAGCATTAATGGAGACCGGGTGGAATGGCGGCATATTTTTCCTGCTCGGAGGACTGTACATTCTATTTGGATGTGCGGGTGCGCTGTTTAAACCTGCTGCCGATTCAAAGCTGTAAATGCGAATGTTTGTTCTCATGGCAATTGCCCTCGCTTTCTTCTAAACTAGAGAGTAGGAATACGCACTTGACGGGAGAGACGATAACATGATTAAAGTGGATCGGCTGAAGAAAACGATAGGTCCTGACCGCACGCCGGTGCTGAAGGATATCACCTTTCAGATGGAGCGCGGGGAAATGATCGGACTCATCGGTGCGAGCGGAAGCGGAAAAAGCTTGATGATGAGCTGCCTGTCCATGCAGGAAAAATGGGACGGCGGCAAATTGACGATTGACGGCGAAGATATGATGAATCCCGCGGGTAAACGTAAAATTCGCCGGGAATGGGCGTATCTCGAGCAAAACCCTTCCTTAAACGTCAATCGCACTGCACTTAAAAACGTGCTGATCGGACAATCGAGCCAGACGCCATGGTGGCGGATGCTTACCGGCATGGTCCGCTCGGATGATTATATGGGAGCCATGGATACGATCGAGCATTTGGGGCTTTTGGACAAGGCCCACCGCAAAGCAGGGGAGCTAAGCGGGGGAGAAAGACAGCGGATCGCAATCGCCCGGGCGCTTGTGCACGGAGCGAAGGTGATTCTTGCGGACGAGCCCGTCACGGGCCTGGATCCGGGATCGGCCGAGCACGTGCTCAAAACGTTAAAGACCCTATGTGATGAAGAAAGGCTTACGGTCGTTACGGTGATCCCGCTGGAGCTGGCGGAAAAATACTGCACCCGCGTGATGGGGCTCGCCGGCGGAGAGCTTGTCGTCGACGTGACGGGACGGCGTTTAACTCATGGCGAGAAGTCAAGACTGTAATTATCTGTAGGTTTTATAAATGAGGCTATGGAATAGAAATGAGATGATCTGGATTGAAATATAGAGTGATACAAGCCTTGCTGTCCGGCTTGCTGCTGTTTCTGCTTAGCGGCTGCACGTTTATTCAGGATCCGGTCTCGCTGATGAAGAAGCCGGAACTGCCTGCGGATAAAGCGACGCTGCACGGCGCGATCCAGACAGCCCTTCAGAAACGGAAGACCGATACCGGGGCAATCATCAGACCAAGGAGCGACGTGGACAGCAGCTCGATCCGCATTCAGGATCTGGACAATGACGGTGTGCTGGAAGCGGTCGTCTTCTATCAGACGCCGGATGAAGAAGTGAAGATCCACGGCATGATCATGCAGCAGCAGGGAGATGCCTGGGTCAAGCTGCTGGATTTTGACGGGGAAGGGACCGTGCTGGAATCGTTTGATTTCGTAGATTTCACGAATGACGGCAAGGTCGATATCGTTGCAGGCTTCTCCCGCGGCGAGGAGAATCTTCAGAACCTGTTGATCGTCTATTCGTTCTCGGGCAACTCGCTCGAGAAGGTAGCTCCGCTGCCTTATACCCACTTTAATATCGGGGATTTGAACGGCGACAAGATCAAGGATATTACCGTCGTTTATCTCCAGCAGAAAGAGCTGTCGTACGTCAGCACGTATCAATATGACAAGTTCGAGGAAGCCTTCGTTGAGCTGGATAAGCTGGATCTCGGACCGAATATTGAAAGTTATTACAATGTTGTCGCAGGGAAAGTGGCTAAAAATAAAGAAGGTATAATTCTCGATGCTTCGGTTATATCCAATTCCTCCTATTCGAAGCTGATCATCATGGAGGATAATAAGTTTGTCGATATCCTGCAGGATGAGCTGCTGACCTTCAAAGAGCTGCCGATCGAGAGCGAAGACGTGAACGATGACGGCACTCTGGAGATTGGATTGCTGGAAAGACCGGCAGGCTGGGAGGACCGGCTCTTCGAGGAAATCCCTTACTTTACCACCTATTATCAGTGGGACGGAGAAATTCGCGAAGTGAATGAAAATGAAGGACTGCAATTCGTGCTTCAAAGATACTATGATATCAATAACCACTTCTATTTGGATTTCCCGGCCGACCTGTACAACCAGATTACGATTACCCCGGAATCCAACAAAGATTCCTATCTGAATTTCGTGATGATCGATTCTGGTGAATCAGTGGCGGAGATTAAATTTTTCACGATGGCCCAGTGGGCGGAGGCTGAGTCCGATTGGGAGATTTTAGTGAAGGAAAAAAGCCGCGTTATCGCGTACCGAAGCCACGGCGATCTAAAGCTTAGCAAAAAAGAGAACAAGCCAAGCAACAATGTGGCTCCTATCGAAAGAAAGGGGAACTAGATCTTGAGTAAAGTACTCATATTGGAAGACGAAGAATCCATTCGCAGTTTTATCGTGATCAATCTTAAACGCAACGGGTTTGAAGTTCTCGAGACCGGAGACGGTAACGAAGCGCTGCGCCTGTTGCAGTCGACGCCAGACATCGATATCGCATTGCTGGACGTCATGGTTCCCGGGATCGACGGGTTCGAGGTGTGCCGGAGAATTCGGGAGACGAATGAGCGAATCGGCATTATCTTTCTGACCGCCAAGGTTCAGGAGCAGGACAAGGTATATGCGCTGTCCGTCGGTGCCGACGACCATGTCAGCAAGCCGTTCAGTCCGACGGAGCTGATTGCAAGGCTTCAGTCCCTGCTGCGCCGGGTCAACGTTCAGCGAGCCGGAGCCGCTAAGGTATCGTTCCAGTCCGGTCCGTTCACGCTTGACCTGATATCCAAGCAATTCAAGAAGAACGGCCAGTCCGTCGAGCTGACACCGACCGAGTTTTCGCTGGTGCAGTTTTTCCTGGAAAAAGAAAATACGCCGCTTAGCCGTGATGTCCTGCTGGACCATGTTTGGGGCAAAGAATATATGGGCGACCCCAAAATCGTGGACGTCAATATTCGGAGACTGCGCCAAAAAATCGAGAGCAATCCTTCCGAGCCGGAATATCTCCAAACGGTATGGGGACACGGCTATAAATGGAAGGGTCAGGGCTAATGATCAAAAAAGGCATTCGGCGGCAAATCGTGCTGCACTACTTCCTGGTAGTGTTCATCGCCTTGCTGCTGGTTGAAGTAATCTTTCTAATCGCAATCCGAACCTATTATTACGATACGGTGTATAACCATGTCAGCAACCATATCCGCCTCTCGAACGAGTTCTATCAGCCGTTCCGGGTCACGTCGTCGGATAATGTGAATCAGCTGAGCGAGATGGTTCGGCATTTTGAGCTCTACAATACCGAGTTGCAAATTTTGAACACGTCCGGGCAGGTGCTGACGACATCGGCCGGCTTCGATCTGGAGCAAACGATCAAGACAAGTGACGTGACGCAGGCGCTCGCGGGCGACACCAGCCGTTGGGTCGGCAAACAGCCCGGTACCGGACAAATCGTAATGGCTGTTTCCCAGTCGATTCAGAACGGCTTCGATCAAACGTATATCCTTCGTTACGTAACGTCGCTGGATCTCATTAACGATCGACTGCTCAAGCTGACGTTATTCGCCGTCAGCATCGGGGCAGCGGTGCTTGCGATCGTGCTGGCGTTCAGCATCGGTCTGGCCAACTCGATCGTGAAGCCGATCAATAATATTACGACGGTATCCACCCAGATGGCCAAGGGCAAATTTAATGTCCGCATCAAGGGGGATTACAAATACGAGCTTGGCGAGCTGTCGTCTACCCTGAACTACATGGCCCAGGAAATCGTGCGGAGCAACCAGGTCAAGGATGATTTTATCTCCTCGATCTCCCATGAGCTCCGGACCCCGCTCACCAGCATCAAGGGCTGGAGCGAAACACTCGACTCGGGCGGCTATGATCCGGAGGAAACAAAGATCGGGATGCAGATTATTGCCAAGGAGACCGACCGCTTGATCGGGCTTGTGGAAGAGCTGCTGGACTTCTCCAAGCTCCAGCAGAATGAAATGAAGCTGGTGAAGGGGATCGTCAATCTGCGGGAGCTGCTGCAGGAGATCATTTTGAATCTGTGGGCGAAGGCCGAGAAGAAGGGCGTCACCATCAAGCTGGAGTCGGAAGAGAAGCCGATCATATACGGCGATGCCAACCGGCTGAAGCAGGTGTTCCTCAATATTGTGGACAATGCGGTGAAATTCTCGCATGAGAACGGCGTCATCAACCTGTACTTTACGATGGAGGAGAAGTTCGTCACGGTGACGGTCAGGGATTATGGGATCGGCATTTCGGAGGAGCATCTGCGCAGGGTGAAGGATCGCTTCTTCCAGGTCAATCCGCTCAACGGCGGCACCGGTCTTGGCCTTGCGATCACACAGCAGCTCGTTGAGCTGCACGGCGGTACGATGGAGATGGAGAGCGAGCTCGGGCACGGAACATCCGTCATTGTCAAACTGCCGCTTCCGGAAGGGAAAATTCCGGTGGCCGGCGGGCTGGAAAACGGGGAGGAAGGCATGCCCGGCCCGACCGTATAAGGCTTTGCCGAAGCGATTCGGCAAAGCCTTTTTTTAGATGACTATGAGAACGGGGGAGAACAGGATGTCGAATAAGGCATTGAGGATTTTTACCACGGCAAAAGGCAGCTTTCAGCTCGGGATGGCTGTGCAGGAGGACGCCGGCGATATGCTGTCCATGCTGCGGGAGACAGCAGAGCTGATGGTGAAGCAGGGGCTTGGGCAATGGACGCCATCCCTGTTCACGATGGAGCTTATGCAGCAGTATTTGAAGGAGCGCGAGGTTTTTCTGCTGCGGCAAGATGGTGAAGCGGCCGGGATGTTCACCCTTCAATACGGTGATCCCTCGTATTGGGGGGAGCGGGATGATCCGTCGTTCGGTTATTTGCATCGATTGACCGTTCGGCCGCAATTCCGGGGATTATCCCTCGGAGCGGGCATGCTGTCGTTCGCGGAGGAGAAGCTGCGCGCAGAGGGCAGGGCAGGCTTTCGCCTGGACTGCGTGTCCCATCTCCCGGGGCTGAACCAGTTCTATGTGGGGCAGGGATTTCAATTTGTGGCCGAGCAGGATATGGGCGGCCGAATCGTGAATTTGTACGAAAAGGTATTTGTCTGATCACGGGCTTCATGCTTAGGTAAAACAGGAAGCGGCATTGAGCTGAGCTGAAAGCACTGGGGCAATTGCGCGAAATCGGCGAAAGTATGTTTAATATCAAAAAAAGCGATCCGGCCGGATCGCTTTTTGATTATTATGGCTGGCTGCATCTATCGTCCATGGGAACGATACGATGTTAGGAAGAAGAGACGTTGGCCCGCAGCCGTCCCTTTTCGTATACATCCTGCAAAAGGCGGCTTGGCTGGGTCCGGATCGTCGGCTTTGGAAGCACGGTTTCGTAAGGGCCGACAACCACGACGTTGCCCGGCGAGCCTTTGACGACGGCGCCATCTCTGATTACGGCTCCTTCGCCAACGATGGCATGCTCAATATGGACGCCCTTTCCCACCCTGGCATTCGGCATAATGACGCTGTCCTTGACGATGGAATATTTGCCGATTTCCGCGCCGCAGAATACGACCGAATTCTTCGCCTTGCCTTCGAACGAGCAGTGCTCGTGTATAAGGCAGTCGGCGTACTCGTGATTACGGGTGCGGGTCGTGGAAGGCTTCGACATCCACGGGCGGGTGTACATTGGCCAATCGGTTCGTTCCAGCACGAGTTCGCTGGCGCGCAGCACATCCATATGGGCTTCCCACAGGCTTTCGACCGTGCCGACATCGCGCCAATAGCCCTGGAAACGGAAGGCCAGCAAGGATTCATGGCCGGACAGCATTTTAGGGATGACGTCTTTCCCGAAGTCATGGCTGGAGTTCGGGTCGGCGGCATCCTCGAGCAGGTGCTGCTTCAGATAGTCCCAACGGAACAAATAAATTCCCATCGAAGCCAGATTGCTTTTCGGCTTTGCCGGCTTCTCCGCAAATTCGATAATATTCAGATTGTCGTCCACACTCATGACGCCGAACCGGCTTGCTTCTTCCCATGGAACCTCCATCACAGAGATCGTTGCAGGCGCTCCCTGCCGCTTATGGGCCTCCAGCATCTCGCGGTAATCCATCTGATAAATGTGGTCCCCGGACAAGATCAGCACATGCTCCGGATCCTGCTCGTCAATGAATGGTATGTTTTTATATATGGCATCTGCAGTCCCTAGATATTCCTGAGTTTCCGTGTTGTGCGAAGGAAGGAGCGCAATGCCATTTGCGTTTGTACGGGCCATGCCCCAAGGCTCGCCTTCTCCGATATGCTCGTGCAGCGATTCTGCCTCGTACTGCGTCAAAACTCCGACAGTGTCAATACCGGAATTGGCGCAATTGCTGAGAGGAAAATCGATTATGCGGTAGCGGCCGCCAAATGGAACAGCGGGTTTTGCCAGCTTCGAAGTCAGAGGAGCCAATCGTTTGCCCTCACCTCCGGCTAAAAGCATAGCAATACAGTCTTTTTTCTTCATCACGTTTCCCTCCCAATGTATTTTCGAGCGTTGTACATACATAAACGTCATTTCCGGGGTTTGAAACGATTATATTGAAATGTGAAATTGAAAATTACAAAATTATTTTTCAAGGACATTTTTTATTTTCAACATGGTTAGAATGGGGTAATAGCATTAATAATCTATGGATTTTTATGACAAAGCAGGTGAAGAGTATTGAGCCAAGCAATTAGGGAAGGAAACATGACTCCGGAACAAGTGTACTTGTTTCATGAAGGAACCTGGTTCCACAGCTACCGATGCATGGGAGCGCACCCCACCCGGGAAGAAGGGGAGGAGGGCGTCCGGTTTACCGTGTGGGCTCCGCACGCTAAGCAAGTCGGGCTTGCCGGTGATTGGAACGGTTGGGACGGCAGCAAAGACACGTTATATAGGATACCCGATTCGGGAATTTGGAGTCGTTTTTTCCCCGGCATGCAAGCTGGAACATTTTACAAATACCAGCTTATGGGCCCTTATGGTGAAACATTCCTGAAGGCCGATCCTTACGCTTTCCAAGCCGAAGTCAGGCCGGCAACGGCTTCGGTGGTCACGGATTTGTCCGGTTACCGATGGAATGATGGGGCGTGGCGCCGCAGGGGCAAGTCCCCGTTTAACAAGCCATTGAACATCTATGAGATGCATATGGGCACATGGCGGCAAAAGGACGACGGCTCTTTTTATACATACCGGGAAATGGCAGAGCTTTTAATCCCTTATTTGCTGGAAATGAGCTACACCCATGTGGAATTCATGCCGCTTGCAGAGCATCCGTATGATCTTTCATGGGGGTACCAAGGCACCGGCTTTTACGCGCTGACCAGCCGGTACGGATCGCCTCACGATTTCATGTATCTGGTCGACAAGCTGCATCAGGCCGGAATCGGCGTGCTGCTGGATTGGGTGCCGGCCCATTTCGCCAAGGATGCTCACGGTCTTCGCCAATTTGACGGGACGCCGCTGTACGAATACGAGGACCCTCAGAAAGCGGAGAAGCCCGGATGGGGAACATTGTCTTTCGATTATGCCAAGCCGGAAGTCATTTCATACTTGATTTCCAATGCATTATTCTGGATGGATATGTATCACATCGACGGGCTGCGCGTGGATGCGGTGACAAGCATGATCCGGCTTGATTTCGAAAAGCCCGCAGGCCAGTACAGCATGAATGCGCAAGGGGGCTTGGAAAATCTGGAGGCGATCTCGTTTTTGCAGCAGCTGAACAAAACGGTGTTTCACTATTACCCGAATGCGCTCATGATGGCGGAGGAATCAAGCGCATGGCCGGGCGTCACCGCCCCCGTACACGAAGGCGGACTAGGCTTCAACTATAAGTGGAACATGGGCTGGATGAACGATACCCTCTCCTACATCGAGCACGATTTTGATCAGCGGCCTTCGAAGCATAACTTGCTGACTTTTCCGATGATGTACACCTACTCCGAAAATTTTACGCTGCCGCTTTCCCACGATGAGGTAGTGCATGGCAAAAGATCGCTGCTGAACAAAATGCCGGGGAGCTACGAGCAAAAATTTGCCGGACTCCGGATCTTGCTCGGATATCTCATGACCCACCCGGGCAAAAAGCTGCTGTTCATGGGCGGCGAGTTCGGCCAGTTCATCGAATGGAAGGATGAGGAGCAGCTGGATTGGCTGCTGCTGGATTATGAAAGCCATCGCAAGCATATGTATTACACAGCAGCTTTAAACCGGTTATACGTTAATGAGAAAGCGCTGTGGGAAATGGATCATGACATTCACGGATTCGAGTGGCTGAGTGCGGACGATGACAGTCAAAGCGTGATTTCCTTTATGCGAAAAGGGAAGAAGCCGGGCGATACCCTGCTCGTTGTCATCAACTTTCAGCCGCGTTCCTATGCAGCCTACCGCATCGGTGCCCCGCGTCCGGGGCAGTACATCGAAATCTTTAACTCGGATCATGCCGATTTCGGAGGAGAGGGTCTGCTGAATGTCGGAGAGATCAAAACGGAGAAGCTGGCGTGGCATCAGCAGGCGCAAAGCCTGGAGATTAAGCTGCCGCCGCTCGGCATGGTGATCTTGAAGAAGAAGCCGCCTAAGACGCGCAGGATGAAGGAGACGAAAGAGGCGAAAGAGACGAAAGCAGTTAAAACAGCTAAAGCAGCCAACACTGCGGTAACCGCAAGGGCGGGAGCTAAGGTAAAGCCGTCCGGACGGCTAATAACAAACAAGAACAGCAAGAGGGGGGAGCAGGCATGAAGCTATTATACGCCGCTTCGGAATGCGGACCATTCATCAAGACCGGAGGCTTGGCGGACGTCATCGCCGCCCTGCCGAAGGCATTGCGCAGCCTCGGCACCGAAATTCGGGTCGTGCTCCCGAAATACAAGGATATCCCCGCAGAATACCGGGAACGCATGACCCATCTCGGGGAGACCCGGGTACAGGTCGGCTGGAGACAGCAATACTGCGGGATCGAGTCTTTGGTGGAGGACGGAGTCACGATTTATTTCATCGACAATGAGTATTATTTCGGACGGGACGGCATTTACGGTTATATGGACGATGGCGAACGGTTTGCGTATTTCAACCGGGCGGTGCTCGATATGCTGCCGGTTATCGACTACCAGCCCGATGTGCTCCACTGTCATGATTGGCACACGGCGATGATCCCGCTCTTACTCGAGGACGTTTACCGCCATGACCCGTTTTACTCGGGCATTAAGACCGTCTTCACGATCCATAATTTGCTGTATCAAGGTGTGTTTCCTTATGAGGTGCTTGTGGATCTGCTGGGCATTCACAGCCGTTATTTCACGGCGGACGGCGTGGAATACTATGGGAACCTGAACTTCATGAAAGCCGGGATCATTTATTCCGATCATGTAACCACGGTGAGCCCGACCTACGCATCCGAGATCCAAACCGGATATTACGGCTACGGGCTTGACGGGCTTCTATCGGCACAAGGTGCCCGGCTCAGCGGCATCGTGAACGGGATCGATACGAAAAGCTACAATCCGGCAAACGATCCCCATCTGGCCGTCAAGTACCGGAGCGATTTGCAGAAGAAAACCCAAAATAAAATCGAGCTCCAGCAGGAGCTCGGCCTGCCGGTGGCTCCGCATGTACCGATGATATCTATGGTGACCCGCCTCGTGGATTCCAAGGGGCTCGATCTGGTGATCCGGATCCTTGATGAGCTTTTATATTACGACGAGGTTCAGTTCATCGTCCTGGGAACCGGCGATCCTTCCTATGAGCATTGGTTCCGGGAGGCGGCGAACCGCTATCCGAACAAAATGTCGGCCCAGATCCGCTTCAACGAGCCGTTATCCCGGCGGTTTTATGCCGGCAGCGATCTGTTTCTTATGCCCTCCAAATTCGAGCCTTGCGGCATCAGCCAGCTGATTGCGATGCGGTACGGCAGCGTGCCGATCGTTAGGGAAACGGGCGGGTTGAACGATACGGTCCAGTCATATAACGAGTTTACGGGAGAAGGCAACGGTTTCTCCTTCAAGAATTATAATGCGCATGATATGATGCATACGATCCGCCGCGCGGTATCCTTGTACCGTCAGCCGGAGCACTGGCGCAAAGTGACGAAGAATGCCTTGAGCGGCGATTACAGCTGGAGCGCTTCGGCCAAGCAGTATATGGATATTTATGAGCGGATCATAACCGGTTAAGTAGGCTGTACGAGCAAATCGAAAGGGACTGAATGAACAGGCGGTTGATGGCAACCTGCCTGCGATTCAGTCCCTTTCTTTTTGTTAAAATGGGGTGGATCAGTTTAGTTCTTCAGCTTTCTTCGTATAATCCGGAATCCGAACGGCTCAAGCTCGATATGCATGGTTCCTTTCTCAGGCTTGACCGGCTCTTCCGTCAAGGCATCCACCCAATCCGTCGTGACGATGGGATGGGAGAGGGTACGCGGACGGTCGCTGTTGTTCATCCAAATGATGAAGTGCATCTTATCATCCGCACGCTCATAAACGATGCTCGGGTCATGGTGCCGTGCTTGAAGGAATCGGAAGCGTCCTTGCCGCAGGGCGGGGTGTTTTTTTCGCAGAGCGATCATGCTCCCGTAGAACTCATACAGATCCCGGTCCTGCTTGTCCGGATCCCACTCCATGCATTTGCGGCAGTCCGGATCCCCGTCTCCGGTCAAACCGATCTCGTCCCCATAGAAGATGCAAGGCGTTCCCATGAACGTGAACAAAAATGCCACCGTCAGCTTCATCCGGCGTGTATCCCCGCCTACGCGGGTTAGCAGCCTCGGCGTGTCGTGACTGCAGAGCAGGTTGAAGACGACTTCGTTCGTTTGCTGAGGGTACCTCATCAGCAGCGCTCCGATCCGGTTCGCGAAGGTAAGGCCGTCCATTTGTCCGTTGAAGAACTCAAGCACCTTGTCGGCAAACGGATAATTCATGACGGAATCGAACTGATCCCCGATCAGCCACAGCAGGGAGTCGGACCATACCTCGCCTACGATGTAGGCATCCGGGTTGGCCTTTTTTACCACCTGTCTGAAATCTCTCCAGAAATGATGATCAATTTCGTTGGCCACATCCAGGCGCCAGCCGTCCAGCTTGATCTCCTTGATCCAATATTCCGCCACATCGAGCAGATACGCCTTCACCTCGGGGTTAGCGGTATTGAACTTAGGCATATTGCCGAAAAATCCGAAGGTGTCATAAGTCGGTATGCCGTCCCGGATTTCACACGGGAAATCATTCACATGAAACCACTCTGCATATCTGGATTTTTCGCCATTCTTCAGCACGTCCTGAAACGGCGGGAATTGGTCGCTGCAATGGTTGAACACCGCATCAAGCATGACACGGATCCCCTTGGCATGGCAGGTGTCGACGACCTTTTTAAGCAGCTCATTATCCCCGAAATGCGGATCAACTTGTTTGTAATCAACGGTATCGTATTTATGATTGGAAGGGGAGCGGAAGAGCGGGGTGAAGTAAATCGCATTGACTCCGAGGTGAACGAGATCATCCAGATGATCCAGCACCCCCTGCAGATCGCCGCCAAAAAAATTGTCAACCTTCGGCTGGCCTCCCCAAGGCTCCGTTCCTTCCGGGTCATTGCCGGGATCCCCGTTGGCGAAGCGTTCGGTCATAATTTGGTAAAATACCGCTTCCTTCGCCCATTCCGGTACCTTGAATACATCGATTTCATGTATGTAAGGGAACTCGAAATAACCAGCCGGGGGATGAGGATAATCCCAGCCGATGCCGCTGTCGACCATATAAACCGTTTCATCGCCGGCATGAATGCGGAAGCCGTAGGATAATCGTTTATACTTAGGTTTGACGTGACATTCGTAATAATCAAACATATCGTCGGAGGCGGACTTCTCCATGGTGATTTCGAAGTACGTCCGGTCCCAATCGTATTTGTCTCCGGTCATGGCCACAACCGAATCGATATCGTTTTTCTTGGTTCGCACCCTTAAATGGATGGTATGAGGATCATAGGCATAAGCCCATTTATCCCTTGGAACGTGATACAGCGCTTCTAACAGCATGGCTACACCTCCTTGAATTTAGCTATTAAATAACCATTCGACCAATAAAATGAAACAAAGTAGGAAAGCGCGGCTGTGCCGGTGCTGCTGCATCCCGGTGCTGCTGTCAAGAAGCTCAAGCACCCATGCGGTGCTCGTCCAACATGCGGATCCACCCTTCATGCGAAGCGGCTTACCGATCGAACGATTATAAGATGAAGCACGCCAGGGCAGATTATGCATCAAGATACTGATGCTTAAGAGACCGTGCGTTAAACGAGCGGATGCAGGATCGTTGTGCTGATGATTCAGGACATGACTCAAGAACTAGTCCTTGCTGCTTGACAAGAAAACAGTTTTCAGAAACTAAATCATCGTCCTGCTCTAATTTATCTGTGAATATATGGAATTAAATAAATGTTCTGCCTGTGCTGCTTGTCTCAAAAATGATTTATGTTAGCACAATATCTTTAATGGTATATGTACCAGCCTAAATTACATATTAACCGTTGTATGATAATTTTGCGGTATGAAGCGCGTTTGAAAACATAGCAGCTATGGAAAAATCCATGAATTTTCATTGCATATTCATGCATCGTGTTTTATAATGTCTCAGTCGCAGGTTTAAGGAAGGGAATTATGAATTGGATCAGTTAGGGGAGAAAGCACTCAAATGAAACGTAAATTTATAGCTTGGATGACCCTGTGCATGGCGGTTGTGCTTGCTTTCGGAAGCATCGTGCATGCAGAGGGCGAGAAGAAGACCATCATTCTCGGCACCAGTGCCGACTATGCGCCTTATGAATTCCACAAAACGATCGACGGCGTAGATACCATCGTCGGATTTGATATCGAAATCGCGAAGGAAATCGCCAAGGATCTTGGCGCAGAGCTCATCATCAAGGATACGTCCTTTGATGCGCTGCTGCCGGAGCTGACAAGCGGCCGGGTCGATTTCGTGATCTCGGGCATGAACCCGACGGAGGAACGGCGCAAGAGCATCGATTTTTCCGATCCGTATTATGCTGCCGAGCAGTCGGTCGTTGTCCGCAAGGGAGACGAGCAGAAATACAACACCGTTGAGAGCCTGGCAGGCGCACGAATCGGCGTTCAGAAGAGCTCGATCCAGGAAACGATCGCGAAAGAGATTCCGAATGCCCAGGTCGTCTCCCTGGATAAAATACCGGATCTGATGCTCCAACTGGACAGTGAACGCGTCGACGTCGTCTTGGCGGAGTATCCGATCGCCTTTACGAACATGAATGTCGAAACGATGGCGATTACGGATGCTAAGCCGACGACAGAGAATGACGAGTATGCCATCGGCGTCCGCAAAGGCAACCAAGAGCTTCTGGACAGCATTAACGCAACGCTCAAACGCCTGAAAGAGAATAACCAGATCCAGAAGTTCGTTGACGAAGCCAGTGATCTTGCCGCCGGACGAACGAAGGAGAACCTCAATACCTTCGAATTTTTCTGGAAGTACCGGGATTATTATGCGCAAGGCATTCAATTTACGCTGCTCATATCGGCTCTCGGCGTATTCTTCGGATTTATTCTCGGTCTCGTGATCGCGCTGCTGCGCATGTCCGGCGTCGGCATCCTGAAGTTCTTAGCTACAGCTTATATTGAAATTATGCGCGGCACGCCGATGCTCGTTCAGCTGTTTATTATCCATTACAGCCTCGCCGCGTTTGACATCAAATTTACGCCGATTCAGTCCGGGATTTTGACGCTGTCGCTGAACAGTGCGGCGTACTTGGCCGAAATTTTCCGGGCAGGTATTCAAGGCGTCGACCGCGGACAGCTGGAAGCGGCCCGTTCGCTCGGGATGACCAAGGGCAAGGCAATGCGTCATATCATTCTGCCGCAGGCATTGAAAGGGGTACTCCCGGCGATCGGCAACGAGTTCGTGGTCATTATCAAGGAATCGTCCATTGTCTCGTTCATCGGGGTATTCGATATCATGTACCAGGCTCAGATTTTGCGCGGGATGACGTATGCCGCACTGAATCCGCTGCTTGTTGCCGCATTGATTTACTTTATACTGACATTCGTTCTTTCGAAGCTTCTGGGTGTCTGGGAAAGGAAGTTGAGTGCAAGTGATAACCGTTAAGGGACTTCATAAATCGTTTGGCAAGCTGGAAATTTTAAAAGGCATCGACGTTGAAATTGCAAAAGGGGAGGTCGTCGTGGTCATCGGTCCCAGCGGCTCCGGCAAAAGCACGTTCCTTCGCTGTCTGAATCTCCTGGAGATGCCGACCAGCGGCGAGATTTCGTTCGAGGGCGAGCTGATTACGGCCAAGAACCACAATATTAACGCAACCCGCGAAAAAATGGGCATGGTATTCCAGCAGTTCAATCTGTTTCCGCACAAAACAGTGCTGCAAAACATCACGCTGGCTCCAATGCAAGTAAAGGGCGTCTCCGCCAAAGAAGCTGAAGCTACCGCCGACGAGCTTCTAAAATCTGTGGGACTGCTGGACAAGAAAAAGGCATATCCTGCCCAGCTGTCCGGCGGACAGAAGCAGCGGATCGCGATCGCAAGGGCACTCGCCATGCAGCCGCATGTCATGTTGTTCGATGAGCCGACCTCAGCGCTTGATCCGGAAATGGTCGGCGAGGTGCTTGAGGTCATGAAGAAGCTGGCAGAGGGCGGGATGACCATGGTCATCGTCACGCATGAGATGGGCTTTGCACGCGAAGTCGGCGATCGGATTTTATTCATGGACGGCGGAAAAATCATCGAAGAGGGAACGCCGGAGGAATTGTTCGGCCAGCCTTCCCATCCGCGCACAAAGGAGTTTCTAAGCAAGGTTTTGTAACTTTTTTTAATGAATCGAAAATTTCGATAACAGCGTCATACCTGAATTATTGAGGTATTGACGCTGTTTTTTTGTGCCTGTTGGTAACAATTGCATGCGCTATTGGTTACAAAATTGTGATATATTCAGTTCCGTCAGATTAACCATCGAAAAATGCTTGATTCATACATAGGAGGCATCGACATATGACACCATTGAAACAACGACCATTTAAAAAAGCACAACATGATAAGATTACCCGATTCGCCGGAAAAACGGCAAAGTGGTTCACCATGACCGCACTGGCGATTGGACTGACATTCAGCGGTGGTATGCTCCAAGCCCATGCAAGCTCTGTTCATGTCGCTAAGCAAGGAGATACCTTCTACTTCCTGTCGAAGCAGTACGGCGTGAAGCTGGACAAGCTGATGAACGCGAATCCGACCATCAAAGCGACGAATATCTACCCGGGCCTCAAGATCAAAATTCCGGGCACCGTATCCGCTAAATCGGTTGCTTCGGCAGCTCCGGTGACAGGGTTCTCGCCAACCCTGAACGTATTCCATGAGAAAAACATCGTCGAAGCTTGGGGCAAGACCTTCAACTACAGCAAGACCTTGTCCGTAAAGGCTACCGCATACTCCGCAGCAGCCAGCGAGAACGGCGGATGGGGAGCGGTGGATTACTTCGGCAACAAGCTGGAGATCGGTACGATCGCCGTTGACCCGAAGGTCATCCCGCTCGGCACGAAGGTGCTCGTCACCGGACATGAGCATCCGGGGCTTCCGAAAAAAGCTTTTGTCGCGGAAGCGCGCGATATCGGCGGAGCCATTAAAGGAAACAAGATTGATATCTTTATTCCAGGCTCGCAGTCTTTCGTCAGCAAATTCGGCATTCAGGATATCAAATTGTACATTATCGAATAGAGGTTTAACCCGTTGAATAGGGGATTGTAAATGAACATGAAAAAGGCGGCGCTGCAGGGAGATCTCTGCAGCGCCGCCTTTTTATGCGATAGGGCGCTCGGAAATCGTGGCAGGCTGGTGTCCATGATTCCAAGTGTCTCTTGAACTGTTCTATGCTTGTCGCTTGCGAACCAGAGCGGAAGCATTGCGATACTAGAGGCTTTCTAATGCTTGAAGCTCTCAGGCAATCCGAGCATTTCCGGGAGGGTGACGAAGGTATACCCCTTGTTTCGGAGCTCTTTAATGATACCGGGGAGCGCCTCGATCGTTCCGGTCAGATCGGAGCCGACTCCGCCCCCTGCGTGCTGCAGAACGATCGAGCCCGGCCCGACCGTGGATAGAATATTGCTCATGACCTCATCCTTCCCAAGACCCTTCCAATCCAATGAATCTACGTTCCAGTTTACGACTTTGAAGCCGTTCTTCCGGGCCCATTGGAGCTGCTCCTCGTTAATCTCGCCATATGGCGGACGGATAAGCCTTGGCTCGATTCCTGTAATTGATTTGATGACTTGATTGGTCCGCTCGATCTGATCCTTGAATTTATGGAGGCTCAGCTTGTTAAGCTGTGCATGGTTATAGGAATGGTTCCCGATGGCATGCCCTTCTTGATGCATGCGTTTGACCAGACCCGGATGTTTCTTGGCCCGCTCGCCGACGGCAAAGAAAGTAGCTTTAACATGATGTTCCTTCAGAACATCCAGCACTTTTCCGGTAAATCTGGGATCGGGGACGTCATCGAACGTCAAGGCGATTTTTTTTACGCGGGGCCCGCTGGTCCGGAAGGTATCCGGGTATTTTTTCATTAATTGGCTTAGCGACAGGGGTTCTCTTGAACCGCCGCCAGCGCGTTTCGCATGGTCTTCGATGGATGTGCGGGATTCGGACATGACGGAGGAAGTTTCATCCGGCTGCGAAGTCAGTCCGTTCAAAGCCGCGGCATGTCCAGGGAGAGCCGGCATGGCGAGCAGGATGCAAATCATCATCCCAAGGATGCGAAACCCTGCATGAATTCGGTTGAACATCTCGATCAGCCCCCTATAGCATTTTCTGTATGGTATTCCCAACCACCTTGAACTTTATCCATGCAGGCCTTTCGAGGCCCCTTTTTAGTTTTTGGGCGAAAAAGGTGTATAATAACGGTTGAGTGTTCATCACATACTTGGATTCGGAAGGGAGATATTCGATTGGCAGACTTATTTACACCCTATAACTTTAAAAATTTGACGCTTAAGAACCGGATCGTGATGCCACCGATGTGTCAATATTCCGTGAAAGCGGAGGACGGAATCCCGAACGACTGGCATTTCGTCCACTATGTCAGCCGCGCCGTAGGCGGTACCGGCCTGATCATTGTTGAGATGACAGGGGTCCATCCTGACGGACGCATAACGAACCAGGATACAGGCATTTGGAGCGATGAACATATTCCCGCCTATCGCCGGCTCGTTGAAGCCGTGCATTCCTACGGCACGAAGATCGGCATTCAGCTCGGCCATGCCGGAAGAAAAGCGCAGGATGCGGAGCCGTCGGTAGCACCGTCGGCCATCGCGTTCAGCTCCCAATATAAAATACCGAAGGCGCTGTCGGCCTCCGAGATCGAAGAGCTGATCCAGGCGTTTAAGGACGCGGCCCGCCGGGCGGTTGAAGCCGGATTCGACACCATTGAGATTCATGGAGCCCACGGCTATTTAATTCACCAATTCCATTCCCCGCTGACCAATCAGCGAAGCGATGAATATGGACAAGATCTTCCCCTGTTCGGCGAACGGGTCGTTCAGGCTGTGAAGGAAGTGGTTCCGGAAGGCATGCCGGTCATCATGCGCGTGTCCGCGAAGGAGTATGTCGACGGAGGCTATGACGTGGAATACTGCGCCGAGGTTTGCCGGAGATACAAGGACGCCGGGGTGGACATCTTTCATATTTCCTCAGGCGGCGAGGGCCCGATCGGATCAAGCGGAGGGCCGGAGGCAGCGCCGGGATATCAAGTGGACTTGGCTGCGGATTTCAAGCGATTGCTGAAGGTACCCGTCATTGCCGTCGGACTGCTGGATGATTATGAAGTCGCCCAAGATGTAATTTTGTCAGGCAAAGCGGATTTGGTTGCGATCGGCAGAGGCATGCTGAGAGATCCATATTGGGCCGTGCATGCTGCGAAGGCGCTCGGCGGGGAGCAGAAGGTTCCGAAGCAATATCAAAGAGGTTACTAAAAAATTTTTGAAACGTTTTGACGCGGACGGCGTAAATAATAACCATACAGCGATTATTAATGTAAAAGCGGGAGGAAGAATAAGATGTCCATATTTAAACGATTGCGCGATTTGACCATGTCCAATATTAACGCCATTATCGACAAGGCCGAAGACCCGATCAAAATGACGGATCAATATATTCGGGATATGACGGAAGACCTTGAGGATGCGGAGAAGGCCGTCGCCGCTCAGATTGCGATCGAGAAGCGCTTCAAGGCGCTATACGAAGAGCAGGCAGCTCTTGTCGAGAAGCGTACGCAGCAAGCGCATACGGCCGCCCAGGCCCAGAACGTGGAGCTTGCCCGCCGGGCGCTTGAAGAGAAGAAAGCGGCTGAAGCCAAGCGCGACGAATACAAGGCCAGCTACGATCAGAATAAACTCGCGGCAGACAACCTGCGCTCCAAGCTGGAGGAAATGCGCAAGCAGCTGACGGCTATGAAGAATAAGCGCGAAACGCTGGTTGCCCGTTACAATGCAGCCAAAGCGCAAACCGAAATCAACAAGGCGATGAACGGCTTTGGCTCCGATACGGCAGCTGCCGGCCTTAAGCGAATGGAAGAGAAGATGCTGGCAATGGAAGCAAGAGCGGAAGCGAGCAATGAAATGTCCCAGCGCGAAAAGTCCCTGGATGAAGAGTTTGAGAACCTTGGCAAAGACAAAGCGGTTGAAGATGAGCTCGCCGCTTTGATGAAGCAGTACGAGAATAAGCAATAACACATTCCGGGCAACGGACATTGGAATGACTAGGCGGGGGAGGAAGAGCTAAAGCTTGAAACAGCTTGGCTCCTCCTTCGTTTTTGTTTTCGAGATGTCGTTATCGATGAATGATCATGTGGAGGTTTGGGCGATGGATTTTGAGATGATCTTGAGCGTTCTGGTTTGGACCGCTGTTGGCGCTCTGCTGCTGTTCGTACTGATGTTCGTGGATTCCCTGTTTACGAAGTACAATGATCTGGAAGAGGTCAAGGCCGGCAACATGGCCGTAACGACCCGATTGGTCCTAAAGCTTGCGGCTCAGGGATATATATTGTCCGTGTCCATCGGAACATCCTACCATCTGCTTGAGGCGATCATGGTATCTGTGGTTTCTTTTGTCATTTTATTCGTGCTTGAGGCCTTGACGGAAAGGCTGCTGCGCCACTTTGCCAACCTCAACCTGGATAAGGGGACTCGTGATGGAAAAACGGGATACGGCTTGTTTGCAGGTTCGCTTCATGTGGTAGGCGCGTTAATCATTACCGCTTGCTTATAGAACGCATAATGGAGATTGGAGACAGGAAAGATGAGTGTGTGGAAACGAATCAGCAACTTATTTGCGAAACCTGAACCGCCCAAAGCTGAGAAAAGCATGCTGCAGCTGGCGCCGGGGGATATATGCGAAGTATCTTTGGTAACGTACGAAGTAACGGGCCGGGTACATAACCGGGGCCGGAATGCGGTTGTCCTGACGCTTCAGGATGGCGCCCGTATCGCGTATTTGCACATTGAAGAACGGGAAACGGTGCAATACGCGCTATATACGCCGATTGACGGACGCCTTGACTCTCCGGATGAAGTACCGTCCATCATTGACCTGGACGATCATGTCTTCCATCTGGAGGAGGAATACGGCGGACATGTCTCCATTGCGGGGCGAACCCCTTTCATGCAGGGCGGTGAGCAGCATGTGTGGCAATACCAATCCGATGACTACAAGCTCTTGCGAATCGAATGGCAGAACGGAAGATTTATGCTGTATGAAGGAGAGAAAGTGATCCCGGGGGATGTACGAGTCATCCGGGCGACGTAGGGAGTGGTGACATGAAGGAACGCTCTTTTTTAACGATCAAGGTGCTGCTGGTGGTCAGCCTGTTCGTATCCTTGCTCAGCGGATGCGGAGCGCCGAATGTTACGGATACGTATCCGCTCGAATCCGTGAACCGGGATGGGAACGCGACATCCTACGTGTACCGTGCGGCGGATAAGAGCGTACCGGAGGTTGCTGACGAGCTTATGTCCGCAGGCACGCCGGACCAGTCTTCACCCGTTGACAATGAGCGAATGTTTCTCGTCTACGGGGATGAGTATTACCATCTGCAGCAGGATCCGCAAAAGCCTGAGGATACGCTGATTGAAATCGATTCCAAGGAATATGTGCAGCGTAATTATGATTCAAGCTTTCTACAGGGCTACTTAACGGCGGTCCTGATCGGCAATTTGTTTGATACGTTCGGCGGCGGGAGCTACCGCGGGTATACGAGCAAAGACGTGTATAAACCGAGGGAAGGCAATTACCGCAAGCCGACGAGTCAGGACAAGAAGGCAGCGCCTCCGCTTACGGTTGACCGCAGCGGGAAGATTACCCGCAGGGGTCAGGACAAGGTCGGAACGGGAGGCGGCTTGTTTCAGCGAACTCCGGACAACGGGGGCACCCGAGGTTCGATTGAGCGAGGCGAGCGGGGAGGCGGTTTGTTCGACTCTCCTAAACGATCCTACAAAAAACCGAAAACGCGAACCGGCTCGGGCAAGATATACAGGCGGGGCCGAAGATGAATAAACAAAGAAAGCGTGCGGCAGGTTGTCCGTGCGCTTTTTTTTCGTCACTGATCGTGATATGCTGCCTTGTCAGCATGAGATGACTGTCCGGTTCAGATTTAGGAAAACCTGCTCAGGTTTTTCGGATATCGAAACACCGATTAGCTGCAACTTCCGTCGTTCACGGTTTCGTTGTTTGCCACGGATACGTGGTTCGCGTTATAACTGAATGGAGAAGTTCGTTTGCAAGCTAACAGGAAAGCGAGGTTTTTTACATGTCGGAGCATAACGCGATAGACGACTTGAGCCATCATCGTAAATTCAAGCGCCGGCCAATGCAAGTAACGGATGCCCAAGAGCTAGCGGTTTCCTATGCAGCTACAGGATTGACGGAGCATATCCGGCTTCAGGAAAGCGACGGACGCGTGCTGGCTGCCGATATGATCGCCCCGCATCCGTTCCCGGCGTTTGCCCGGTCGGGGATGGACGGGTATGCGATCCGTTCGGCGGATACGAGCCGGTGTGAGCTTGGAGAGACCGTCTGGCTGAAAGTGGTAGATGAAATTCCATGCGGATACGTATCTTCCATTCCGATTGAATCCGGTACCGCTTCGCGAATCATGACAGGCGCTCAGGTACCCGAAGGAGCGGATGCCGTTGTGATGCTGGAAGCGACGGAGATTCGGCACGAGGGTTCCGAGACAATGGTCGGGATCAAGCGGCCGCTTGCCCCAGGCAAAAATATTACCCCAATGGGCTTCGAGCTGCAGGAAGGCGATCTCATCCTGCGCAAGGGAACGAAGATCGGCCCCGGGGAAATCTCGGTCTTGGCTACTTTTGGACTTCACCAGGTTGAGGTATACCGCAAGCCCGTTGTCGGAATTTTCTCTACAGGGACGGAGCTGCTGGATATCGAATCGCCGCTGGAGCCCGGCAAAATCCGCAACAGCAACACGTATATGCTGGCTTCGCAAATCAGGGAGGCTGGCGGGGTGCCGGTGATCATGGAGGCGATTCCGGATCGCATCGAGCTCGCGAAGCAGAGGGTCGAGGAAGCGCTGGCCGAATATGATCTCGTCGTAACGACAGGCGGCGTCTCTGTCGGCGATTACGACATTATGGGGGAGCTTGTGACCTCCGGCAGTATGGAGATGCTGTTTAACAAGGTGACGATGAGGCCAGGAAGCGTGACAACCGCTGCGGTGAAAGACGGAAAGCTGTTGTTTGCCCTCTCCGGCAATCCGGGCGCGTGTTACGTCGGATTCCTGCTGTTCGTCCGGCCAGCAATTCGAAAAATGCTTGGCATGGAGCAGTTTTACTTGAAGGAATGGACGGCTGAGCTTGGAGCCGACTATGCCAAGGTGAACAACTTCACCCGGTTTGTCCGGGGACGGCTCGAGGTGCAGGGCGGGAAGCTGATAGCGACACCGGCGCTGCTGGATGAATCGAGCGTGATGATCACGATAAAGGACAGCGATTGTTTGATCGTCATTCCGCCGGAGCTGAAGGGTGCTGCGAAGGGACAAGCCGTGCAGGTTCTTGTGCTTCCGGGGGCATGGACATGAACGTTGTTCAAATATGCGGGTATAAAAACAGCGGAAAGACAACGCTGATTGCCGCCCTGCTGCCGCTCCTGAAGGAGCAGGGATTACGGGTCGCGGTGATTAAGCATGACAGCCACGGCTTTGACATCGATCATAAAGGGACGGATACCTTTCGGTTCCGCGAAGCGGGAGCGGAAGGGGTAGCGATCGCTTCGCCTGGCAGAACCGCTATCATGAAGGAGTCCGAGGCGAAACTGGAAGACCTGCTGGCCAGCTATGACGATTTCGATCTGGTTCTGATCGAGGGGTATAAGCGAGAGGGTTACCCGAAGCTGGTGCTGCTTCGGAATGCGGATGACTTGGCACTGCTGGATGAGACGGTGGCGGTACAAGCCGTCATCGTTCGCCCGGCCATGCTGAAAGAACCGTCCGTTCTGCCGAAGATCCGGCAGCGGCAGACGGTTCCTGTTCTAACCTGGGACGATACTTCGCAGATCGCTGCAATGATAATGAAGCTGTGCTGATCGCCCGTATTTTACAATTCACCCGAGCGGCGTTCAATGGCCTCGGACATCGTTTTGTCCGTCAGATGGGCGTATACTTCCGTCGTCTCCGTTGAAGCATGGCCAAGCTGCTCCTTGGTCTTGTAAATATCATTTTGCAAATAATAGTCGGTAGCAAAGGAATGCCGCAGCTTATGAACCGTCAGGGAAGGCTTGCCAAAGCGTTTGGCGTATTTGATGATCATGGCCTGAATCGCACGCTTGGTCATCCGCTGGCCTTCCTGCTGCCCGTTGCGGAGCGCGACGAACAGCGCTTTTTCCTTCTTGGGCACCTTATATCGCGATTGCCGGAGCTGCAGGTAGCATTCCAGATCGTCCTTGGCCTGCGCCCGGAAGTAGACGGGCGTTTTAAAGGTCTCGTCATTGTTGCCTTTGCGGAACACATGGAGCAGCTTGTTGCTCAGATCGATATCCGACAAATTCAAATTGACGACCTCGGACACGCGAAGTCCCGAGTTCAGGATCAAGCTGGCAATGCATGCGTCCCTGACCTTATTCTGTTCATGGGCGTAGAGCGCTTGCTTGTTGTTCGCGACATCCTGACCATAACCTTCGTGAATATACGTGATAAAGTCCTGGAGCTCTTCCTCCTCGAGAATTTTGCCCTTCAGCTTGGCGGCCGTATCCTTTGGCTTATGAATGCGTTTAATTTCCACCTTGGCCATGATGTTGCGCTTCAGCAGCGGATAGAAATCCTCATCCTCGGCAATCTGACTTAGGTAATGAAACAGAGACCGCAGGGAGGAAAGCTTGCGGGATACGGTAATTCTGGAATTGGCCCCTTCCCTGCGCGTGGTAAGGTACAGCCGATAACCCGTAATGCTGTCCATTCGCAGACGTTCCAGCTCGGCCAAGGTCACCTCGGCATTGGAAGCGGCTTCCGATAAACCTTCCGAACGCAGCCAATTGAAGAAGGTTTTATAGTCCCGCACGTATTCAAGCAGGGTTGAGGGGGACAGGTCCGGCAGCTTGTAGTCGATGAATTGCTGTACATACCAGGGCATGGTTGGAGATTTTTCATCCAGCTTCGCCCGGTCCATATCTTTTTGTATATTCATATGAGCCACCTCGATTTTGAATCATTGTTGTGTTGATTCCTATTATACGATTATACGTTCTAGTGTAACATATGGAAAATTCCTAGTCTCATAACCTCCTGCCGCGCGCTAATGTGATTTACGATTGCATTGCCTCCTTGATTGAAATGCCGTTCATCGCATAAGATGGATATGCATGGCAGTCGGCACATAATACATAACAAAATGCTTGGGAGGCGGCAGCGTGATATCCATCCAATCGGAGCGGAAAGGGATCGAACTGGTCCCAAGAAGGAAGCAAGCCGTAATCGAAAATTTGATGCAGCTGTACCTGTATGACTTTACCAAATATTTGGATATTTCCGTGAATGATAAAGGATTGTTTCCGCCCTATCCGGATTTGGATGAATTCTGGAAAAAGCGGGACAGGAAATTTCCGTTCTTGATTAAATATGACGGCAGACCCGCGGGATTCGCTCTGATAGAGCGGGTGACGGATGATCCGAAAGCGGATTATTATATGACGGAATTTTTCATCATGCAGAAATACCGGCGAAGCCGGCTCGGCACATGGGCTGCAACCCGGCTGTTCGAGCACTTCCAGGGGCGCTGGAAGGTGACGCAGGTGAGCATTAATTTTCCAGCCCAGGCTTTCTGGAGAAAGGTGATCGAGGCATATACAGGCGGAAAATACGAGGAAGTCATCGAGTCGCCGCATAATAACCCGAGCCAGTATTTTCAATCCAAGCGTTACTAGATTTGTCTAACGTTATAACCGTGCACACAATCGATCCAATTTACAACCGGGAAACAGCAAACGGAGGGATAGTTGATGTATTTACCAAGCTTCAATCTTGAGGGGAAGAGAGCCTTTGTTACGGGTGCCGGACGCGGAATCGGGCGCGCGATTGCCATCGGGCTGGCGGAGGCCGGCTGCGTTGTCGGGCTGATGTCCAGAACCCGAAGCGATTTGGAGGAGACGGCTGCGATCATTCAGAGCTTGAATAAAGGTGGAAGCATCGTGCTGCCGGGAGATTTAACGAAGCGAACGGAGATGGAAGGGGCCATCGCGGAATTCGTTTCGCAAGCCGGCGGGATCGATATTCTGGTCAATAATGCCGGAATGAATATCCGCACACCTGCTCTTGAAGTGACGGACGACGAGTGGGAGCTGATCGTGCAGACCAATCTGAAATCTGCTTTCGTTGCTTCCCAGGCGGCTGCAAGGTACATGAAGGAACAGAAGGAAGGACGCATCATCAACATCGCTTCAGTCGGCGGACATACCGCGCTTCGAACCGGGGTTGTGTACGGATCAACGAAGGCGGCCCTCATTCATATGACCAAAGTATTGGCCATGGAGTGGGCGCAATACGGCATCCAAGTCAATGCGGTCGGCCCGTGGTATTTCCGCACGCCGCTGACGGAGAAGCTGCTTAGCGACGAGGCCTATCTGAAGGACATATTGGACCGTACGCCGATGAAGCGGGTCGGGAAGCTGGAGGAGGTCGTCGGTCCCGTTGTTTTCCTGGCATCCGATGCCGCGAACTACATGACGGGACAGACGCTGCTTGTGGATGGCGGGATGAGCATTTACGGCTTTTAGAAAATTTGGGAATCCCAACTGACCCCTGTTAGAAAAGGGTTCAATAATGGGTAATAAAGTATGGAACTTTGTTAAATTTTAAGATCGGATGCTGCGATCAGACAGTAGAGGAGCGTGAAGGGATGGAACGGAGAGCGTTTGGAAACACGGATATGTCTGTCAGTATTTTGGGATTCGGCGGTGCGGAAATCGGGGAGGCCGACCAGCGCACGGTTGATCGGCTGCTGCACAGCGCCATGGATGCAGGACTGAATATGATCGATACGGCGGAATGCTACGGCAACAGCGAGGAACTGATCGGGAAGGCATTGGCCGGCAGACGGGATGATTGTTATCTGTTTACGAAATGCGGTCACGCGTCAGGGATGGATTATCCGGATTGGGATCCGGTGCTGCTTGCAAGAAGCATTGACCGCAGTCTGAAGCGCCTCAAGGTAGACTATGTCGATGTCGTCCATCTCCACAGCTGCTCTGAAGAAATTCTCCGGCGAGGAGAAGTAATCGAGGTGCTGCAGAGAGCCAAGGAGCAGGGGAAGACGCGATATATCGGATACAGCGGCGATTCGACGAGCGCCCGATATGCGGTTGAGACCGGCGTCTTTGACAGCTTTGAGACCTCAGTGAACATCGCGGATCAGGAAGCCATCGAGCTGACGATCCCCTTGGCGGTGAAGCAGGGAATGGGGATCATCGCCAAGCGCCCTATAGCGAATGTAGCCTGGAAGCATGAGCGTTTAAGCGAGGATGATTACGCGTATCCGTATTGGCTGCGGCTTCAGGAATTGAACTATGATTTTCTGAATGATGTGCAGCAGGGCGTCGAAATCGCGATGAAGTTTACATTAAGCACGCCAGGCGTCGCTACGGCTATCGTCGGTACGGGCAATCCGGACCGATGGCACCAGAATGCGCAGCTCCTGCGAGATGGCATGCTGCCCCAAGAGACCTATCAAGCGATCCGAAGCCGGTGGAAAGAGGTTGCCGGAAGTGATTGGGTCGGCAAAGTATAATGATTTCGATATTTTAGTCGCAAAAGCTCGATTCGGGATTGATGGTGACAAAGTCAGCCTTCCGTGCCCGATCCGGGCTTTTTTTTATGGTCAGAATCGGCATGGTTCTAAGCAATATTAGCACATCAACACATCTACTTATTCCAATATTACACAATATGAAAAATTCACAATAGAAACGATATTAACCTCCCTCGTATCTATCTCCTGTGCTCCAATCACGGTTACCCAAGCCTCACCTATTTACGTTTGAGCGTTGCATTTTTCGTGCTAAACAGGAGTCCTTCCGTGCAATATTCAATCAGGAGGGAAATGGAAATGAATTGGATATCCCTTGATTCCCTTGGAAATATTTCCCCCATCAGAAGATGATTATCCCCCTATCGGTCCAACAAGGCATGGACTAAAATGCTGGTAGACAGCAAGTAATACATACGTCATGAAAAAATACTTAGGGGGATTCCAAATGAAAAGGTCTTCAATGTTACTTCTGAGTGTCATGCTGATGCTCACGATGTTCCTTGCCGCTTGCGGAAACAACGGGAACAACGGTGGCACGACGCCGGCGGCGGATGGCGAGAAGCAGAACACGGAAACGCCTGCGCCTGATAAGAAGGATGACGCAGCTCCCGTTTCTCTCCGCGTGTTCTCGACGTTCGGCGGCACGGACGCAGCACGTGAAGCATTTCAGTCCGCACTGGACGAATTTACGGCAGCGCATCCGAACGTAAAGATCGAGAATGACACGATGTCCGCCAACGATGACGGATTCAGAACGAAGGTCAATACCGATATGAACAGCGGCAATGAGCCGGACCTGCTGTTCTACTTCATCGGGGCTGATGCTGAAGGCTTCGTGAATGCAGGCAAGGTCGTTCCTTTGAACGAACTCCTTGATGCCAACCCGGACTGGAAGAACGGCTTTATCCCGGATGCGCTGGAGCTTGCAAGACAGAAGGATGGCAACATCTACGCGGCTCCACTGACCGGTTTCTATGAAGGGTTGTTTGTTAACAAGAAGATTTTCGAGGAGAACGGCTTGGAGCTTCCTACCGACTGGGAGAAGCTGACGACAGCTGTGAAAACGCTGTCCAAGAAGGGCATTATTCCTTTATCCGTACCATTTGACCAATCCCACTATCTGATCGAGCATACGATTCTGTCTGCAGCCGGTCCTGAAAGCCAGGCCAAGGGCCTGATCGACAGTATCGATCCGAACTGGGAGAAGGGCTATGCAGCCATGAAGGAGCTGTATGACCTTGGAGCGTTCCCGAAAGACGCGGCTACGATTGACCTGGGCATGGCAGGAAACTACTACAGTGAAGGCCTTGCAGCCATGATTCTGGAAGGATCCTGGGCTGTCGGCGGCTGGAGCGACGAGACTCGCGACAATTCGACCGTCGTGCCATTCCCGACTGTCCCTGGCGGCGCCGGCAGCGGCAACGATATCGTCGGCGGTTTCGGATCCGGCTTCTATCTATCGAAGAAAACCTATGATGATGCAGCCAAGAAGGATGCTGCGGTTGAGCTCTTGAAGCATCTGACTTCTCCGGCAACCATTCAAAAAATCGCTTCCGCGAACGGCGGTACGCCTGCAGCTGACGTTGAAGTAACCGGCTTGCCGCAGGTTGCGCTTGACGGCTTCGCGATGGCAGCGAAGGCGAATTCGATCAGCTCTCCGGTAGACAGCAAAGTGTCGCAGGAAACATTCAGCAATCTGCGTGCGAGCGTTCAGCCAGTCGTTGAGGGCAAAAAATCGCCAACAGATGCGATCGCCGAAGCGAAAAAGGTTGAAGACGCCAACAAAAAATAATTCATGTTTGTAGAAACGGTAGAATTATAAGTGACGAAACGCCGCCCCTGTTGTTTTTCATTCGGGCGGCGTAGTCATTTCGAGAGAATTGCACAAAATAACCTCAAAGGTGATGAAAAATGAAGGGTGATCGAAAGTATATCGTACTGTTTTTATTGCCTGCGGTAGCGATCATGACAATCTTCCTGTACTATCCGTTCTTTAAGAGCTTGTACCTGAGCTTCTATCGGACCACCGGTTTCTTCGACAAGAAATTTGTCGGCTGGGCGAACTACGAGAGACTGTTCACGGATAAATTGCTCGGCGCGGCAACCTTGCATACATTAGAAATCATGCTGTATGTTATCGTGTTCCAGGTCGGTATTGCCCTCGTGCTCGCCGTCCTTGTTGACAATATTTCCAAGCTGAAATCATTCTACCGGACCGTTTTTTTCTTCCCTGTCGTCATTTCCGGTACGGCTATATCGCTATTGTTCGTCCTGTTCTACAATTACAATTTCGGCTTGCTTAACAATTTGCTTGCCCAGTTCGATATCGAGAAGGTGCTGTGGCTGGATGATAAGAATGCGTTAAAAGCGGTATCCATTCCGACCGTATGGCATTATGTCGGGTTTTATTTCGTTTTGTTCCTCACAGCGATGTCCAAAATTCCTTCGGACTATTACGAGGCAGCAAAACTCGAAGGGATATCGGCCTTCAAGAGAACGACGATGCTGACCATTCCGCTGATTATGAGCGATATCAAGGTTGTGATCACACTGGCGATCACCGGTACACTGAAAGTGTTCGAGTTCGTATGGGTGATCACGAGCGGCCAGAATGGGACCGAGGTGCTCGGAACCTATATGTACAAAAAGGCCATGGTAGACCAGAACTTCGGCTACGGTTCGACCGTGGCGATCTATATGGTGGTCTTCGGCGTCCTGCTGGCGGTCATCGCTAACCGATTGCTGAAGAGAGATGAGATTACATACTAAGCATTATAGGGGTGTACAGTTATGGAGCCAACCATCGTCGTTGAACACAAAACGCAGCGAGTGAAAAAGCGTCGGTTTAAAATAAGCACCGCTGTGATGTATATCGTATTGACCCTATGGTCTTTAACAACGATCTATCCGTTGTTCTGGATCGTCAACAACTCCTTCAAGGTTTCCAGGGACGTTATGAATAATTCCTTTGCCATCTCCTGGGATCCGGTGTTCGTAAATTATCAAAATGCGTTTGACCGTATCAATATCGGGCGCAGCTATATCAACAGCTTGATCATGTCGTTCGGCACCGTATTTCTGGTGCTTCTGCTCGGGGGATTAGCCGCCTACGTGTTATCCCGATTCAACTTTAGAGGAAAGAGAACGATTTATTCCATTTTGTACGCGACGCTGCTTATTCCTGCGTTTGCAACGGTCGTTCCCGTGTACGAGCTTCTGATCAAAACGAGTCTCGTCAATACGTACTGGGGGTTAATCTTCCCTCAGACGGCTGGCAATCTGACCTTTGCCACTCTCGTGATTGCGGGGTATATGTCCACCATTCCGAAAGAGTTGGAGGAAGCCGCCTTTATGGACGGCTGCAATCGGTGGCAGATGTTTGCCAAGATCTTCGTGCCGATCTCTCAGCCCGTATTTGCATCGGCAAGTATATTTGTTTTCATGTGGTCTTATAACGATCTCTTCTCGGCGTTGATCTTCGTAAACAAGGAGAATGTTCGCCCGATCGTGGCGCTCCTTAACGAAATCAGCTCCCAATACGGGACGGACTTCGGCTTGATGGCTACCGCCGTTTCCTTGACTGTCATCCCGGTGCTTATCGTGTATCTGTTCATATCAAAATATATTCAAAAGGGATTGACGGAAGGCGCGGTTAAAGGCTGATCCGAGCTGCGGAACCAACGAATAGGCAAGTCAAGAGCCGACCTTTGGGCCACTCGGTTGACTTGCCTATTCGTTGTGGGCTAAGAGTGCAAAATATTCGTTGACCTTGACACTAGTGTCAAGGTTTATAATGGAAGGGAATCCCTGTTTACCGAGGAGGTTTCTTCATGAAAATTAGCCAGCTGTCTAAACTGACAGGTGTAAGCGCCCGGTCGATACGCCATTACGAGAAGAAACGGCTGATTCGCCCGAAGCGCCTGGATAATGATTACCGGGAGTTTGATGAGGACGCGGTCGAAAGGGTCAAGGCCATCCAAATCTATTTGGGAATGGGATTGACGACGGATGAAATCGCGGAGGTTCTGGACTGTAATGATGATTATTCGGAAGTATATGAATACTGCGAAGAGATGATGGATTTCTACGAAGACAAGCTGGACGAAATTAATGCCAGGATTCTAAGGCTCGCTGCCGTCAAGCAGAGGCTTGAGGAGAAAATCGGCGAGATGAACCGGATGAAAGACGATGTGCCGCAGATGGCGGAGGACCGCATGTCCGAAGCCGGCTACGGCGTTATGAATTGAGGCCCGAACGGCGTTTAAAACGCCGTTCGGGCTTTTTTTCCTCCATTCAGAGCGTTGATTCGAGAGCATCGTCACCGTTTATGGAACTCAACGAGACGCGAGAAGCCTTCCTCCCCGAACCCTGCCTGAATCGCCTTGTTGGCGACTGTCAGTCCCGCACCAAGTATGCTGCTGTCAAGGCCGTGATGCTCCGCAACGTGCGTGATATGCTCCATTGAGGCAGCCGCAGAGATAATGTTCGAGCGGTCCCCTGGATAGACGCCGCGGTCGGCTTCTTCTGCAAGTTGGGTCATGATGGCAGGCATGATCGCTACGATACCATGGGCATAAGGAGCCAGATCAGAGGCTGCAATGTTCTCGGCCCGTGCAAGGGCAAGCGAATGCATATAACCGTTCATGGCCGTCCAGTAAAGATTAAGTAAGGTAATGTCGTAAGCGGCCGCACGCCCGGGATCGCTGCCGAGGTAAGACGCCTTTCCTCCCAAGCTGGCCAATGTTTGCCTATGCCGCAGGTATACATCCTCCGAGCCGCTGTATAAAATGACAGCCGTGGCCTCGCCAATGGTCGGGGTTGGCGTCATAATGGCCCCATCCACGTAATCAATGCCGTTGGCAGATGCCCAGCCGGCCATCTCCCTGGCCCGTTCCGGCGTGTCTGCCGTCAAATTGATGACGGTTCGGCCTTTCAGTTCTTCCACAGCCGGTGATAGAATGGAGCGCACGGCATTATAATCGAGCACACAGATAATGATCAGCTCGCTTGCGGCTGCTGCATCCGTCACGGATTCCGCAAGAACAGCCCCTTGCCGGGTCAGTTC
Organism: Paenibacillus lactis; assembly: GCF_017873605.1. Classification (GTDB taxonomy): domain Bacteria; phylum Bacillota; class Bacilli; order Paenibacillales; family Paenibacillaceae; genus Paenibacillus_AQ; species Paenibacillus_AQ lactis. Next base: position 26,787 of record NZ_JAGGKI010000004.1, on the reverse strand, counting down.
ATCCGATTTGCCGGGCGTGCGATTCCATACGGTCACCGGATGACCGTTCTTCAGAAAGGCGCCTGCGAGCGCTTGACCCATAGGCCCAAGTCCGAGCACCGAGACGGCTTCTTTCGTTTGCCGTTCTGAATCATTGCCAATAGGGCTGGAAAATCCCCATTCGTTAACCATTAGATGTTCCTCCTTATATGTGTCATCCGGTCTTATTCTAAACCTTGGCACTAATGTCAAAGTCAACACGGTATTCGCGAAGGCAGCAAAAAACGAGTCGCGTCACGATCTCAACGCAATTAAAAACGAATGGCATATCGACTGCTACCGGTCCGGAGCGATAGGATGTAGATTTTGAACAGAAACAACCTGATAAATTCACCATATGAAAAATTCACAATAGAAAAAAGCATTTCTCTCTCCCTAGTTCTTTTCCACAACTTCCCGCCATTAGATCTTACCTAATGCATATCGAGCATGTTTTAAATGGAGGGGTTAGAGACCCCATATTAAACAGCTTGCTGCGCGCCATCGGTGTAATGGCCCGATTTGACGGTGATGGCGCGCATTTCGCTGCTCCCGAACAATCATAGAAACCGGATCTGTACGTCGTGATAGCGTCCGCTGCTCAATTTAGGCATTTTGATTTGCAGGGAGGACTGTTTGTACGTAGCGATGCTTTGTGAGGGCTGCACGGGCGCAGGAAGCTGAATGATCTGGACATGCTCTTTCGGAAGTCCATTGATTTTAATATGTGTCCGGTTCACCTGCACCCATAAATTCTCAGGGTGAATGCGCATGGGAACATGGCATTTCACAACAAGGAATTTATGGGTATCAAAGGTTTCATAACGCAGCTCGGACGGTTTCGAGAGAATATCATTTCCTGATATAGCCTGATTGATGGTGTTTTTTACATAATCCTCTATCATGGCCGCATCCAGCTGAACGTCTTCACTCAGATTGTTCAAGTCTTTGAACGGAAACGGGTTGCTGCTGAAGAAGGAATCCTGGGTCAGCCATTCGGGACGTCGATTCTTGGAGCTCAAGTATGCTTCACCCCCTTTTGCCATTGATTCATTGTATGGGCGAATGAAGGTCGCAGTGACATCTGGGCATATATCTACATAACCTATTTAAGGACGATTCTGATTAAAGAGGTGGAATTGTGGTTTCGATTATCGGCAATATGAAGATTGTTAACGTGGGCCCCAGTTCTACGGTCTTGGTTGGAAATACCGGTGCTATTGTATTGAACAGCTCCGCGAAAACCTATTCGGGCTCCAACTCGTTCAATACCGGCGACAATATCGGTCTCAATATCGCGAATAACCAGGGCAACAGCTTAAATACGGTGGATCCGGACCTTATCGATTCCGCGAATGCTTAGTAAGGTTGTGATACATTGTGAATGTGACGGTTCATCAGAGCATTACGATTCATCAACTGCGCGTGGAAGCCGTAACGAATTCATCCGTGCTCCAGATTGGGACTGCGGGAGAAATCAGAGCCTTATCCAATATATATAATACCGGTGGTTTTACCGGACCTGCGCCAGAGTTCGAGCCTATCGATAACGCCAGCCCGATCGTTCCCCTGCCTGCTCCCGAGGAAGGATTGTACAGGCAAGAATGACGCGATTCCACCCTGCATACAATTGCAGGGGAGGGGGTTCTATGTACCCGTATCATTTAAAGCAGCTGCTGAACGGTCTTCAACTCCAAGCGGAGCAGTTACGTCGGATCGAGCAAATGGTGAAGGATTTGAGGACAGAAATGGATACGCTGCGCCAGTCCAAATCGAGTGCTGCCGACCGGATTGAATATCATTTTGATTTATTAAAAATCGAGAGGCTGGAAGGAACATTGAATATCGGAGTCATGCCTACAGGCGGCAAGCCGGAAGGGGATATTGAGGTTAACGGTCAATCTCTGGTCCCGCCGCAAGGGGGCAATGGCGGAAGCGCAGCATATACCGATATTTACGAAGACGTTACGCAATATCTGGATAATGATATCGCCGGGGAGCTTGACCGGAGTCTGAAAAAGCTTCCGGTCGATTCAGCAGGAACTAGTCTTTCCATTATTCTCGAGGACATTCGCAAACAGGTCGGGGAACGCATCAAGGTATATATGGACCAATACGGCCGGAGCGGCGAAGAGCCGGACGCCGTGCTGATGAAGCAAACCATTGCGCAGCAGGTCAAAAAGGAGATTGCTTACGCAATCAATCAGCATCTTCAACAAGTGCAGGGGAAGTGGAAAAGGAATGAAGCTGACAGTCATCAATAAGGAGCTGCATGTGGGCTCCATCCGGGTAACCGCGGTATCCAGCTCGTCCGTGCTGTTAATCGGAGATACGAAAATCATCAACAGCTCATCGATATACGATACGCCATCGGAGTCGTTGCTCGTCAGTCCGCTCGTACCGTTAGCATCGGGATCCGCTCCATGAAGCGAAACGTATTTGTGGAGAACATGCATATCATTAACATCTCGGACGGCTCGGCATGTATTTGCGGTAAATCCGAGGATCTTCATGCGTATACACAGGCACTCGCCGTACAACGGCAGGTGCCCGTCTTTTACGAGGATGAAGGCCGCTTTGAAGATTACCCTATTTTTACGAGAGATATCCCGAAATTACCGGACTCATCGGATGTAGATATGGACGTCATCCAAGAGCATAATCTGATCCGTGTGAATCGTGTCGATGTCTTGTCTGTCGCGTCCGCGTCCACGGTCCAAATAGGAACCACGGAGCAGCTTGAGCTGGAAGCGCGGGTCAAGGCCATTCGCCATTTTATAACAGACCAGCCGAAGGCGCTGGAACGTTATAAGGGCATCATTATTTTGCCCTATCCTGATTGAAAACGAATAACGAATAGGAGAGTCTGCTCGGGAAGCGGGAAGCGCCTTGCCTGATGCAGGCTCTTTTTACCGGATGATGCAGACGGCCCAGGACAGTAATGATTCCATTTATCATTTTTCCCGCCAGTCATGACGCTCCTGTGTTAAAATATGATGTGGTTAAATAACGTAATCATTCAATGCAGGGGGATCGATTCACCCTTTCCATGGCAGGATCGCAGCTCAACATGATAGAGAGAGGACCGAATATATGTTTACCATCACTTCTTTAATGCTGTTTCTAGGATCGGCGATATTGCTTATCCTGGTGCCGGGTCCGGATCTGCTGTTTGCCGTTACGCAGGGCATGACCAGCGGCAAAAGGGCCGGCATATTAAGCGCCATCGGCTTGAGCTTAGGCAATATCGTACATACGCTTGCAGCTGCGCTCGGCGTATCCATCATCATTAAAACGTCTGCGACGGTGTTTACGCTGTTTAAAATCGCGGGCGCCTGTTATTTATTCTATCTTGCCTATAAGTCGTTTAAGCACCGGAAGGATCCGATCGGTCTTCGGGAAGGCAGTCCTGAATCCGGCCGGAATTTGATCTTAAAGGGGTTTCTCATGAACGTGCTGAACCCGAAGGTGGCGATTTTCTTTCTCTCTTTCCTTCCGCAGTTCGTCAATGATAAGCAAGGTCATGCCGGTTTACAGCTCTTTATCTTAGGCATGATGTTCCTCATCCTGACCGGTCTGATATTCGGGATCTTGGCGTACTTTGCGGGGGCATTCAGCCAGCGGCTTCTATCGAAATCGCGTTTTGGCGAATGGATGAACATCCTGGGAGGGTGCATTTTCACCATCATCGGCATGAAGCTGGTATTTACCCGATTATAGGAAGGTTCATGTATTTACAAAAAAATCAGGAGGCGCATAAGAAGCGAACCTCCTGATTTTCTTATGGCAACATCCCGATTATTCGCCCTGATGGGCGGCCTCGTCTTTAATTTCCTCACGGAAGCCGGAGATGCTTCTCTTGCGGCGCTCATTGCGATCCTCGATTTGCTCCTTCTCCGAGGCAGGAATCTCATCGCCGAACTCTTCCAAATAGTCCTCAGCTTCGCGGAAGTTTTCAATGGTGTTCTGCACGGCATCCTGCAGATGCTCTACGTTATCTTCGCGATTGTCCGGTTTTGCCACGAAAATCACCCCCTGGGCATGATATGGTTTCTTGCACCTCAAAAGTTTTCCAATCCGAGGGCTCCCTTATGCATCTTGACGAACAATATCCGTAAAAAGCTACAGGATTGTAAATATTGCAAGCCGGATCTGTACTTATCTGATCGAATGAATATGTTATAATGTCGAAGAAACGCAACCTGGCTTAGTGGTATGGAAGAGGAGGAACCGTTTTGAGACCACGACGTTTTCTATTGCGGCTTAGCACGCTGGCATTCATTGTATGCATGTTAGCGTCATGTACCTCGGAGCCGGTAAAAAAACAACAGCAGCCTTCGACAGAAGGACCTCCTGAACCGATCATGCAGGATGCAGCGGAAGAAGAAGGACAGGTGATTACGCTTGTAACGCCGGAGACTAGCCAGAAAGCTCCGGAGGAGAAGAGCAAATACCAGATACATACCCGGCTGACCGACTTTCACCTGTTAAGCGAAACGACAGGCATCGCCTGGGGAATCACCAACGCTTCGCTCCGACTCTATCAGACGCAGGATTATGGTGAAACGTGGATGGACATCTCGCCTTCGTCCAATGTCGAATTCGGCAGCAAGCTGGTGTATGGGAAAGATATCGTATTTACCGATAAGGATCACGGATGGATCATACGGAACATGCAGGGCTCGACGGAGACCGTGCTGCTTCACACCTCTGACGGGGGAAAGAGCTGGAAAATATCGGCGCTTCCTAAATCCGGCATCGTGACGGCGCTATCCTTTGTGTCCTCAGAGCAAGGCTGGATCATGGCTTCAGGCAGTTCCTCCAAAGGCTTGGAGGAGAAGCTGCTGTATCGAACCAACGACGGGATCGTATGGCATGAGGTTATGCAGAATACAGAGTACCCAAGAACCCGTATACCGGGAACGGTGATTCCAAGAACAGGCTCCATGATCGGCATGAGGTTCACCAATCCTCAAGTCGGGTTTGCAACGGTGCAGGAGCTGCAATCGTCCAAGCTGTACATCACACGCGACGGCGGGAGTCAATGGAAATCTTCCGCTCAGGTATTCCAGAGCGATTCGCTCGACCGCTGCGGTTCGGTCTATGCAGGTACGCCCCAAGCGCTCGGTTTCGTTGGCGAAGAGGTCTATATCCCCGTTGTGTGCATGGTCAAAGATGCCCCTAAGTACATGGGTTATTTTACAGCCGATACTGGGAGGTCATGGAATTTGGTTTCGTTCCCAATGACGGGGGATCCGAACAAAGGCAGCATCCAACCGGTGTTCCGCAGACTGCATGACGGATGGGCAATGGTGAACGGCATCGTGTACCATACAACCGATATGGGCCGGAATTGGAAGCCGTATCCAAGGGATGAGCTGTTGACAAGCAATTTGAAAAAGTACCCGAAAGTGGTGAAAATGCAGTTTATTTCATCAGACGTCGGCTGGCTCCTGATTGAAACGGAAGACAAGAAACGCTCCCGTCTGATGATGAGCACGGATGGCGGGGTATCTTGGCAAGGTCTATAATCATGAATAAGCCAGGCTTTACCGGCGGGAGATCCGTGACGGTGAAGCCTTTTTTATATGGGATATCGAAAAGCGACGCGAACAACGCTCTCTGGTGGACAACTTTCCTAAATTTTTCGCTAAAACTTCCCTTTCGAAGGAGTTAAATTGTCCGAGTCTAAGCATATACATATTTCAAGACAAGGTGGAGGGGGGAGCCGCATGGGATCGGGATCGGAGTGGATGTTCGATTTTTTCGGCAGCGTTATGCCCATATTTTTCATCGTCGTCATCGGGATTATTATACTGTCGGCAGGGAAAGGAATATTGCAATGGAGCCAGAACAACCGACAGCCTTTGCTAACCGTCGATTCTAAAATTGTGAGCAAGCGGACCGAAGTGAAGCATACGCATCATACAGATGAAGCGATGTCGAGCCGTACTCGAACCACCTATTATTTAACGTTCGAAGTCGAAAGCGGCGACAGGATGGAGTTTGTCGTGAATGGCGAGGAATTCGGCATGTGTGCGGAAGGGGATGAGGGACTGCTGCGTTTTCAGGGGACCCGCTATTACAGCTTCGTCCGGCATCCGAAGTCGAATCGTGATACCGTCCGAGGCTATGGGCATCACAAAACCTAATTTGCAAGGATTTTAGTCGGGCTCCTCCTGTGGTATATAATGAAGGAGATAAAGGAGGAGCTCGCATGAAATTTAACAATAAATCGGTGATCATAACCGGTGCCGCAAACGGTATCGGACGCGGATTGGCGGAAGCGTATGCCTCCAGAGGCGCGCAGGTCGTATTAAGCGATATCGATGAAACGCGCGGTGAGGAGACGGCAGCTGCCTTGAGGGAGCAGGGATTTACCGCGCTCTTTGTACCTTGCGATGTCCGCAAGGAGGAGGATATCCGCCATCTGATGAATGAAGCGGTAAAGCAGTTCGGCGGAATTGATATTTTGATCAACAATGCGGGGGTTTCGCGTTTCAAGTCGCCTTTTGATTTGACCGTCCAGGATTGGGAGGATGTGCTGAACACGAATGCAAGAAGCTGCTTTTTGGCTACCCGGGAAGCGGCTGTACATATTAGGAAATCCGGCCGTGGCGGTGCCGTTGTCAACCTGTCTTCCACCCGCTCCATGATGTCGGAGCCGAACTCGGAGGCTTACGCCGCATCCAAGGGGGCGATCGTTGCATTAACCCATGCCATGGCGGTCAGCCTGGGACCGGATCGAATCCGGGTGAACTGCATCAGTCCGGGGTGGATCGAGACCGGCAGCTACAAGGAGCTTCGCCCGGAAGACCACAGCCAGCATCCGGCCGGCAGGGTCGGGGTTCCATCCGATATTGCGAAAGCATGTTTTTATCTGACCGATCCGGAGAACGATTTCGTCACGGGCACACATCTGGTCGTCGACGGCGGAATGACACGTAAAATGATATATGAGCCATGATAATGGATAAAGAGAGGGAGCCTACCCACGGAATTTGCTGTTTGGGGACGGGCTCTTTTTGCATTTATTTTTATGGTCAGCGGTGGGATTCTAAAGCCCTAGCCTGAATGCATGGATGATTAGCGCCATTCTCTCTTGTATAAAACCCTCCTATAGTATTTTTATATTCCCGTAAGGATTTTACATAATCCTCGTAAAGAAATGGTGCGGCATCCCGCTTGCCGAAAGACGCCTTCCAGCGGGAATGATACGATTTCGTGATCGATTAACATTTTTCAAGAAAGTCTGTTCATGAAAATTAATTCCAGTATGATGGAATTAATCTAATGTGGTCATCATGAATCATTCAAATCGAACTGGAGGGAAGAAAGTAGATGGGAGTATTTCCAACTAGATTGAAAGCCGAACGATCGAGCCGTACGTCCGTATTTGTTACATTGCTCCTGTCCTATCTTGTAGTGCTGCTCATTCCGGTGATCGTATTCGGAGGGCTGTATACGAGAATCGAAAGCATCATGGTCGAGAACGCCAACAACGCCAATATGGCCCTGATTGAACAGGCTAAGCAAGTGGTGGACGGTCGGCTGGATGAGATGCATCTGATCTCCCGGAATACTTCATCGCATCCGAAGCTGGACACCCTGCTCAAGTCTGGAACGCTCCAAACCGCTGAGGAACGGTATGATTATTTGAGCTTTATGAAGGAGCTGGAGCGTTATCGGAACAGCAGCAGCTTCATAACGGATTTTTATGTGTATCTTCGGAAGAGCGATACGGTGGTGAGCCCGGGCTTCAAAACGAATTCATCCATTTTGTTCTCGGAAATCTACGGCTACCCCAATTTAACGTATAAGCAGTTTCAGGACGATATCCTTCACGGCGTTCATTTTAATCGCTTTCTCCCGGTAACCGAAGTCGGCAAGGGCTTAAACAAGAAACGAATGCTAACCTATTTGCAAACGCTTCCATTCGGGGAAAAGAGCACCCCGAAGGGCGCTTTGGTGATTCTCATCGAAGAACGGCAAATCATGGGATTGCTTGAGGAGATCGTGAAAGCGAATCACGGCACGATCTACATCAAGGATGCGGAGGGGCAGGTCCTGCTCAGTGCGGGTGAGAGGAGTGAGCTCGCTAACGGGGCATCAGCTTCGGAGAGCGGGATGATGACCGTGTCTACCACTTCAGCTCGTAACGGCTGGGAGTATGTATCGCTCGTTCCCGAAAATGTATTTATGGCGAAGGTGATCATGGTCAAGCGAATGGCGGTCGGTGTTCTGGCCTTATGTCTGGCTGCCGGAATTATCGTGTGCGCATATATGACCTATCGGGCTTATCATCCTCTTCGTGACATCATTCGTTTTATCCGGCAATCCCATCCGACTAAAGGAGGGAATATCCGAAACGAATATGAGTTTATCAAATCCACCATGGCGGATTCCTTCGGCAAGCAGGTGGAGATGGAAGAGCAGCTGTTCAGGCAGACGCCGGCCATCCGCGCGAATTTCCTGCTTCGCCTGTTAAAGGGGCATGTCGATACGGATGATATTTCGCAGCAGTCCCTTTCATTCATGGGCATAACCTTCCCGCACTCAAGCTTCGCCGTGGCGCTGATTGAGCTCCGGGACGCAAGCGGCTTTATTCATCATGATTGTGAGCGGGAATGGGCGTTAATCCGATTCGTGACCGGGAAAGTGGCGGAAGAGATGCCGGGTTATGCCGCCTACGCCGTTGAGCTGGAGAAGAACGAAGTCGCCATTATTCTGAACGTTCCTGAGGAATGCGGTAAAGGAGTTGAGCTGTATGAATGGGCCGAGCAGGTGAAAAGAGTCATCGAGCAGCGCTTCCGGACGGTGACCACGATCGGAATCAGCAGCATCCATGCAGGGATGGGGCAGCTGCCAAGCTGTTATGCAGAGAGCGTAAGAGCGCTGGAGTACTCGATCTTTACAGCCTATAAACCCATTCTGTTTTATGAAGAAATGAAACGGGAAGCGGAGGTGTATTATGACTTTCCGATCGAAACGGAAATCCAGCTGATCAATGCGATGAAGAGCGGGGACGCGGTGAAAACGAAGGACATCATTCAGCAGCTGTATGAAAACAACTTTACAGGGAAGCAGATTACCCCGGAGCATGGGCGGCTGCTGTTTGCGAATCTGCTCAGTACCTTGTTTAAATTGCTGAATGCTTTGAATTTAAAGTATGAGGATATCTTGGGGACGCCTGCAAAGCCCATTGAAAACATGACGGAAGCGGGTTCTCTGGAAGAGCTGTATTCGGAGATGCAGTTTATGTTCCATCAGGTTTGCCTGTATGTAAAACAGCAGAGGGGCGATTCCTCAACGCTGCTGCTGGAAAAAATCAAAAAATACATTATCGAGCACCACGACGACGCGATGATCAGTTTGGCATCCATTGCCGAGCAGTTCAATATTACGCCGCCGTATTTATCGGCTTTCTTCAAGAAGAACAGCGGCTCGAATCTGACCGATTATTTGGCGAAGATCCGAATTGAGCGCTCCAAGGAAATGATGAAGGATGCGGGGAGCACCATCTCGCAGATCGCCCGATCAGTCGGGTATACCAGCGACGTCGGCTTTATCCGGGTATTCAAGAAATACGAAGGGATTACGCCCGGAAAATATAAGGAAACGCTGCATTCCCTATCATCCACATTAAGAAAAGATCATGCCGAATCTTAATTGGTGTTTACCGATATTGAAAATGTATGATGTACGATCCCGGCGCTTTCTCCCTAATATTAGGCAAGGGCGGCAGAGCTGTCCCGAGGCTGACACGAAAATCATGCATTCAAAAAAAGGAGGCGTCGACTATGGGAACCATTCGAAAACGTACGGCAAAAATGGCGATCTTGATCTTAATCGTGGCGATGATCGCCGGCTGCAGCGGTAAAGGCTCCGGGGCGGAGGAGCAGGGAGGCGAACAAGGCAAGGAGGTTGCATCCGGCGGTGAGGTCGGTTATCCCGGCAAGCTGACTTATTGGGTGACATTAAATGCAAACGCTTCCGCGACCATGCAGGACATGAATGGCATCGCTGCCTATCAAGAACTGGAGAAGACGACAGGTACCAAAATCACCTTCCAGCACCCTCCGGCCGGGCAGGAAGCGGATGCCTTCAATATTATGGTGTCCTCGGGCAATTTACCGGACGTCATCGAGTATGGGTGGGCAAACGTATCCGGCGGTCCGGATAAGGCGATCTCGGATGGCACGATCATCCGACTCAATGAATTGATCGAGGAGCATGCGCCGAATTTAACCAAGGTATTGAATGACAACCCGGAGTACCGGAAGCTCATTACGACCGATGACGGCAATATATACGTGTTCCCGTTCCTGCGGGGAGACGAATACTTGCTGACGTTCAACGGGCTCATTATTCGGCAGGATTGGCTGGACCAGCTCAAGCTTGAGGTCCCGGAGACGATCGATGAATGGTATGAGGTTCTGAAGGCGATCAAGACGGGCGATCCGAACGGAAACGGGAAGGCGGATGAAATCCCGCTGCTGCTTGACCTGGACATGACGGGGATCAACCATGCTTTCGTGGGTGCGTGGGGAATTACGACCGGATTCTATCAGGTCGATGGTCAGGTGAAGTACGGTCCGATCCAGCCGGAGTTCAAATCTTATCTGGAAACGATGAGCAAGTGGTATGCCGAAGGGCTGATCGATCAAGATTTTGCCGCCACGGACGCCACACTGAAGGACGCAAAGGTCACGAACAGCCAAGTGGGTGCTTTCTCGGGCTACATGGGCAGCAGTTTGGGTCGTTATACCGAGCTAATGAAGGCATCCAATCCGGATGTCAAGCTGGCGGCAGCGCCAAACGTCGTGCTGAAGAAAGGAGATATGCCGATTCTGGGTCAGAAGGACTCGGCGTATAACGGCTTTGGAGCAGCGATTACGAAGGCCAACAAAAATCCGGCCGAAACGGTGAAATGGCTCGATTACAAATACGGCGAAGAAGGGCATATGCTGTTTAACTTCGGCGTCGAAGGCGTCAGCTACGAGATGAAGGACGGGTACCCGACGTATACGGATGAAGTGATGAAGAATCCGGACGGGCTGTCCATTACCCAAGCGCTGGCCAAATACAATTTGGCGAGCTACTCCGGTCCATTCGTGCAGGACCGCCGGTATATCGAGCAATATTCCGCGCTGCCTGAGCAGAAAGCGGCGATCGAGACCTGGATGAAGGCGGACAACAGCCGCCTGATGCCGGTCATTTCCCCTACGGCTGAAGAGAGCACGCGGTATGCATCCATCATGAACGATGTAAACACCTATTACGAGGAAATGGTGAACAAATTCATTATGGGCGTGGAGCCGATCAGCGGATTCGACAAGTTCGTCGAGACGATTCAGGGTATGGGGATCGAGGAAGCGGTGAAGATCCAGCAGGCGGCGCTGGACCGTTTCAACAGCCGTTAAGCCCGTTAGGGCATGCTTCGCCATGCGGGAGGGCAGCCGGATTGGCGCTTGTCTCCCGCATGGTTCTATTTTCCAAGTCAGGGGAGGGCTGAAATTGCAGCTTAAGCAGGAGATGAACCCAATCGTCAGACCGGTGAAAAAAGAAAGCTTCAGGACCAGGGCAGCAAGGGATTTCCGGCGGAATTCCGTGATTTATCTCATGCTGCTCCCGGTGGTGGCATTCTATGCCGTATTTCATTACGGGCCCTTGTACGGCCTGCAAATCGCGTTTAAAAACTTTTCGGCCGGACTTGGCATATGGAACAGCCCCTGGGTGGGCTTCGATCATTTCATTGAATTTTTCAATGGCTTCTTCTTTGAACGCGTCGTCACCAATACGATCGTCCTGGGGCTCTATGACCTGATCTTTGTATTCCCGGCCTCGATCGTGCTGGCACTGCTGCTCAATGAAGTGAGGAATCGGATGTTCAAGCGGACGGTTCAGTCCATCACGTATATTCCGCATTTTATCTCGGTTGTGGTCGTCGTCGGCATGCTGGTGGATTTTTTGTCCGTTGACGGGCTGATCAATCAGTTGATCGCTTATTTCGGCGGCAAGCCGATATCATTCATGCGGCTGCCGGAATGGTTCCGCACCATATATACCTCGTCTGCAATATGGCAGGGAATCGGCTGGGGCTCGATCATTTATCTGGCAGCCATATCGAACATCGATCCGTCGCTGTATGAGGCGGCGAAGGTCGACGGGGCGGGACGCTGGAAGCAGATGCTTATGATTACGCTGCCCGGCATCATGCCGACGGTGATCATTTTGCTGATCCTGCGGATCGGTTCCTTCATGGCGCTGCAGGATGAGAAAATACTGATTATGTACAATCCGGTCACGTACGAAACGGCGGATGTGATCGGGACTTATGTCTACCGCAAGGGCATCTTGGAGGCGAGCTACAGCTTCAGCGCCGCGGTCGGCATGTTTAATTCCTTAATCAATTTTGTACTGCTTATAGGGGCTAATTACCTCAGCAAACGATTTACCGAAACGAAGCTGTGGTAGGGAGGGGAAGCATGCGAACTTCGAGATCTGTGAGTGAAATCCTATTCGATACGGCCAACGTCGTCTTGTTGTGCCTGTTATCCATCGTGACCTTGTATCCGTTTTTGTACGTCTTGTTTGCATCCGTCAGCACGCCCTCCGAATTCGTTCAGCATCGCGGGATTCTGCTGTGGCCCAAGGGTTTCTCGCTGGACTCCTACCGGATGGTGTTTGAGAATCCGAATATTATCCGAAGCTATCTCAACACGCTGCTGTACGTGGTTGTCGGAACGACGCTGAACATTTTCATGACCGCGCTGGGCGCATACGGCTTATCCCGGAAAAATGTCATGTGGAAAAGCACCATCATGATGCTGATCGTGCTGACGATGTTTTTTGACGGCGGACTGATCCCGAAATATTTGCTCGTAAAAAATATCGGCCTGCTGGATACGTACTGGGCGCTCATTATTCCCAGCGCCATGACGACATGGAATCTGATCATTATGCGTACGGCCTTTCAGGGGGTTCCGGTGGCACTCGAGGAGTCTGCACGGATCGATGGGGCCAATGATTGGACGATTCTGTTCCGCGTCATTATTCCGCTATCGCTGCCAGTCATCGCCGTCATGATTTTGTTCTATGGCGTATGGCATTGGAATAAATGGTTTGATGCGCTTATTTATTTGAGAGACCGAAATTTGTTCCCGCTGCAGCTGATCCTGCGCGAGATCCTCATCCAGAACGACACGAACAGCATGATGACATCCGTCGGAGGCGGCGATCGGATGCCGGTGGGCGAAACGATCAAATATGCGACCATCATGGTGGCGACGCTGCCGATTTTGTTCTTGTATCCATTTTTACAGAAATACTTCGTGAAGGGCGTCATGATCGGCGCGATCAAAGAATAGGAGGTCTTTAGGTTATGTGGGAGCAAGCGATTCGCGATGCGGTTGAGAAGACGAGAAGAAATCTGGAACGACACCCGATGAAATTTCCGCATATCACGCAGGAGCAGCGTTATGAGTGGGGGGAGAGCACGGATTGGATCGAAGGCTTCTACACAGGGATGGTCTGGCTGTGCTATGAGCACACGCAGGACCCGTTCTTTAAGGAAACAGCGCTTCTGCAGATGGATGATTTTAAAATAAGGCTGCAGGAACGCAAGCATCTGGATCATCATGATATCGGCTTTCTGTATCTGCCTTCCGCATTGGCCGCATGGATCGTGGACGGCCGGGATGAGGGGAGGGAGCTCGCGCTGAAGGCTGCGGATCACCTGATGCTCCGTTTCCGGGAAGGCGGGCAGTATATCCAGGCTTGGGGGCCTAAGGGAGACGAGAAGAACGGCGGCCGCATCATTATCGACTGCATGATGAACATTCCGCTCCTGTACTGGGCACACCAACAGACCGGAGAGGAGCGGTACTTCAACGCCGCCATAGCTCACGCAGAAAAGAGCCGTCGCTACTTGATGCGCGGGGACGATTCCTCCTACCATACCTTTTATTTCGATCAGTCCGACGGCACGCCGCTTCGAGGAGGAACGCATCAAGGCTATCATGACGGTTCTACCTGGACACGCGGACAGGCTTGGGCGATCTATGGATTCGCGCTGTCGTACCGGTACACCCGCAATCCGTTGTATCTGGAAACGGCGAAGCGTGCGGCTCGTTATTTTATTCAGCATTTGCCGGAGGATCACGTCGCGTATTGGGATTTCGATGTGCCGATCGAGCCGGGGACTCCGCGTGACAGCTCGGCTTCGGCTATAGCCGCATGCGGTATGCTGGAAATAATGGAGTTTCTCGCTGAAGGGGACGCGGACCGGGTGCTGCTGAACGAAGCGGTGCAGAAATCGATGAGCTCGCTTGTCCGGTCGTATTCCACAATGCATGAGCCTGAAGAGGAGGGGCTGATCAAACATGGCTCCTATTATGTAAGAGGAGGCATGGGGCCCGACGATTACATGGTCTGGGGCGACTATTATTATCTGGAGGCGCTGATGAGGCTAACGTCCGGTATACCGGGTTATTGGTATGAGCGAGAGTAGCTATATAAGATGAACTTAAGAATACGATGCAGGCAATAGAGAAGAGGATTGTCGAAAAAGTCGAATACTTTCTAAGGGAAACAGCTACATCGGAAGCAGGTGCAGTAATTGATGGGAGGATATCCGATGTCAATGGCCATTAAGGGCTACCTCTCTTATGATCAGGTCATCCGAACGATTCGGGTGGCCTTCTTGTTGTTCACGAAGATACGGCGTTGGCCGGGAAAATGCGGGCTGCCCCTGCCTATCCGATCAGGTAAAGAACGTTCACAAATTACTCGATAGCTTTAGGATAATCTCTTTGTTATGATGGGGATGATTAAAATTTAAGATACGTGGTGTGGAGGAGATTAGCATGTTGAAATCATTAAAGACCTCATTCTTATTAACGTTGGGTCTCCTGCTTGTGCTGGTATTTCCTACAGCAACCTGGGCCCATTCCAAACTAGAGACCAGCAGCCCGGCTGCGGATGCCAAGCTCACCGAAAGCGTGAAGGAGTTCAGCCTTACTTTCAATGAGAATATAGACGAGAATCTAAGCACGCTCAAAGTGAAGAACGAGAAGGGGGAAGAGGTCCAGCTATCCGGAACGCAGGTAAGCGGAAAGACGTTGTCCGCAGCGGTTGACGAACCGCTTCCTTCCGGAACCTATACCGTAGAATGGAAAATTGTAGGCGGCGACGGACATCCGGTCGACGGAACCTATTCCTTTCAAGTGGATGCTCCCGAGAAAGAGCCTGTCCTGGAAGAAGAGCCTGCTCCTGATGCGGCAGCAGGTACCGATAATGCATCAACGAATGGCGGCACGGCTTCGAATGGAGAAGCTGACGCGGGTCAAACGGACAGCGCAGCAGATACGGATCAGCAAGCAGATAACGGGGCGGATACCGAGCAGCAAGCAGATAACGGCGAGCCGAAGCAATCCGAAGGCGGAAATTCGACGGTTTGGATTGTAGTCGTTGTTATCGTAGTATTTATTGCGGCCTACTTCGCTATTAAAGCTTCACGCAAGAGAAAATAATGTCTTACTATTGGATAACCGAACCGCTGCTGTATTTCGCCTATGCTCTTCTTGCAGGACTGACCGTCATGGCACTGATTACAAGAAGCAGCACGCCTGGCGTGTCCGTTCCGGCCTGGCTGGGACCGGCTGCCTCCATTACGGTGGCGGCATGCAGCTTTATCCCGCTTCTCAAGATCATTATGTTCTTTAAGGATGACATCGGATTCTGGCAGTCCTTCAACAGCATCATGTTCAAATTCAGCGAAGGCGAGCGCTATGCATGGATTTTGGTGCTTTCCATCGTGATGGCCGTGTTGACGGTAACCGTGCGGCGGAACCCGGGGTCGATGCTTCGCTGGCTGATGCCTGTTGCTTTGCTGGGCATAGCGGCGGCGATGTCCTCTTTTAATCATGCGGCATCGTTGTTCGAAAGCGCCGGGCAGCTGGCCTTCTTCGGGCATTTTACGGCCATGGCGATATGGTCGGGCACCCTGCTGCTTGCGGGATGGTTCGGCAAGGCGCTGGACCGTTGGGACGCCTTTTTGAGATGGTTCCACCCGATGGCCATCATTTGCGTTATCACCGTCATTGGTTCAGGTCTGTTTCTGATGACAGGCGTCACGCCGGACCCTGTAAACAGCTGGGCTTTATCTTACGGGCAAGCGCTGCTGGTCAAGCATATCCTGATTCTGCCGCTGCTCGTGTTCGGGTTCGTTAACGGGTATTTGGTGAAGCGGAAGCTGTCCCGAGACCGGTCCTTCCAGCCGGAGCGCTGGGCGAAGTGCGAAGGAATCCTGATCGGACTGGTGTATATCGTGACCGGATACATGAACCAGCAGCCGGCGCCTCACGAGGTTGCCGATACGCTCGTCGTATACGGACCGGCACCAACCTTTGAATGGTTTCACCCGGGGTATGCATCCGGTTCGCTTACTTTTGGCTGGAGCTGGTACGGGATCGTTAGTCTAGGGATCGGCTTGGTGCTTCTATGGAACGTGATCCGGGCCTTTCGCAAAAACCGGAGCGCTCTTGAAGGGTTGCTCAGCGGGATGGCTGCCGTTATCCTTCTGTATTCCGGTCTGATGTTTTCGGTAACCGCCATATAACCAAAGGTCATGACAATGAAGGTCCTTGCTGCCTGGTGCAGCAAGGATCTTTTTTATGCCTCTGTTAATTACGGATGAATCACTCGTGGGCTGGACTGGATAATGATGGTATACTAATAGGGATTCTTGCATTCAGAAGACTTCGGGAAACGTTGGGAGTGGATTTCATGAATCGAGTACCAAAGGTGCGTTTGGCCACAAGCTCGGATGCGCCGGCTCTGGTTAACTTAAACGATGAATTTAATGGAGGAAAGATGCCGGTCGCTACCGTGGAGCGGCGCTTGCAGCATGGAGACGAGATCGTCGTGATTGCCCTTCTGAACGATGAACCGGTCGGCTTTGCTTGCGCGCAGACCTACACGTCGTTCTGCTATGAGGAGCTGCTGGCTGAGATTACGGAAATGTACGTGCAGGAACAGGCCCGGGGCATCGGGCTTGCGGGGATGATGATCGAATGCATTGAAGAGCAGCTGCGTACGCAGGGCGTCGCTACCATTAAAGTGCTGACTGGCTGCGATAATGATGCGGCGATCCGTGCTTACGGGAAATCAGGCTTCGTCAAGGAAGATGAAATCATGCTTGAGAAGCAGCTATATGTGAGCCCGGATCAGGCATAGGAAAGAGGGCTCTTTAAGCTGAGCCCACTTGAGAGGGACGCGCGCACCGATTTTTCCTCAATCGGTATGCAGACAATGAGATTCAGGCAGGCATATTCCGTTGCTACTCTTTGAACGATAACCCCCTGGCTTCCAAAGCCGTTCGCAGCTTCGGCAGTGAAGCGGGTCCCATCCCGTGAAACTTCAAAATGTCCTTCTCGCTGTAGTTCGACAGCTCCTGCAAGGTCGTGATTCCGTGATTCTCCAAGGCCCGTCTTGCAGGTGCCGAGAGCAAGGAGAGAAATCCGTTTTCAGGCTTTAGATCCTGCTCGCAAATGGGACAGGTCGGACAATCGCTGCTTTTATAATAAGTATGGCCTTGGCTGCATGTCCTTTTATTTTTGCTTGAGGTTGTCATTGCCTTTAGCTCCTTCATCTTAAAATGGGTGCTGACCGTGTTATCAACTTCACTTTCGAATACTACTTCGCTATCAGCATGAAACTTCCTTTTCCAAATTCGAATGAAATGATCCCTATTTATTATAAGTTACTATTTTCCGATAGACGAGGTGTGGCCTTTATGTTAGAGCATCCGGAGCAGCATGTAAGAGAGCTTACGATCCTTAAGACCATCGCAGAGACGCTCAACCAAAGCAGCGACATGGTGCAAATGCTGCAGACTACGCTTGAGAAGCTGCTGGCTTTGACTCAGCTTGAAACGGGCTGGCTGTTTCTGGCCGGCGATAAACCGGAGTACAGCATGATGGCAGACCGTCATTTGCCCCCTGCCTTAACTTGGGAGGGGAAGAAGCCTATGCGCTGCGGCGACTGTCTATGTCTTCGAATGTACTGGTCCGGCAGCCTGACAGAGCCGGTTACGATCATTGAGTGTGAGCGGCTGCATAATGCAATTAAAGAGAACTGGGGCGAAACTCATCAATTAACGCACCATGCGACGATCCCTCTGACAGTGCAAGGGAACCGTATCGGGATTCTCAATGTGGGTTCTCCAGGCAAAGAGCATTTTTCGGAAAGCGAGCTTGCGCTCCTGCAATCGGTCGCTTACCAGATCGGAACCGCTGTCGAGCGGGCCAGATTGTATGAACTGAGGGAGAAGCAGGCGGTGAGCAGCATGGCCCGCTTCATTGTTGATTATTATGCGAAAGCAACGAGGGTGACCAGATATCTGTGGAAGATCAACGATTTAAATCGGATGTATACGGCGATCGTCGAGCAATTGTGCGCCTCCTTTGACTGGCCGAGCGTCGCCTTGATTACGGCCGAGAAAGATGATGAGCTTTACCTGCATACCCTTTGTCATCATGGTGTGACGCACAGCCCCATGAAGCCGGTCCGTAAAAGCACGCGAAAGTCCGGCAAGGGTGAAGGAATCGTCCATCGAGCTTTTGCTGAGCAGCGAGTCGTAGCCCATGAAGGTCCTGTACGGGTTCTGCCTGGTATTGGGCCCCATCCCCATTCGGCGGCCCTGCCGTTAACCCATCAGGAGCGCACTTTTCAGACCAAGGAATCTATAGGCGTGCTTTTCATCGGGCGGGATAGCGTGCCGTTCAGCGAGCTGGAAATGGAAATTCTCGAGATGCTTGCTGAGCATATCTCACTTGCAATAGAGAAAATTTGCATTTATTACGAATGGCAGGAATTGCTTCTGGCTGAGGAGCGTAATCGTCTTGCCCGTGATCTCCATGATTCGGTCAACCAGAAGCTATTCTCCTTATCGCTCCTAGCGCAAGGGGTTCGCGAGCGGACGCTGATCGAGGATCCGAATACCGCAGAAGCGATCCATGATATCGGGCAGTTAGCCCAAGAGACGCTCGCAGAAATGCGCTCGCTTATTTGGCAGCTGCGTCCATTCGGGGAAGCAAGCGGGATCTTGTCCTCCCTAAAGGATTATGCTGAAAAGCTGGGCATCCAGATCACTTTCCTCATGAAGGAGCTCCCCGAGCTGGCGAAGGAAGTGGAAGAGGCGCTGTACCGGATCGGACAGGAGGCGCTTAACAATATCAGCAGGCATGCGGGCACGAATCGTGCCTGGATCCGGATTGCGCGGGAAGGCTCCAATGTATTCATGAAAATCTCGGATCAAGGACGGGGATTCGTCCCGGGGACCATCGAGAAAAAGCAGCGTTCGCTTGGGCTCACCAGCATGAAGGAGAGGGCTGAGGAAATCAACGGCACCTTAAGCATTAGCAGTGAGGAAGGCATGGGGACCGTTCTTACGGTGACGGTTCCTCTACAGGCCAGGAAAGAGGGAACGGATGAATAAGATAAAGGTATTGATCGTGGATGATCATCTGGTAGTATTAAGAGGTTTACGATATTTCCTGCAGACGCAGCCCATGATCGAAATCGTGGACCAGGCACTGAACGGGCTCGAGGCGCTTGAAAAAGCCGAGCTGCTGCAGCCTGACGTTATTCTGATGGATCTGGTAATGCCGGAAATGGACGGGATTGAAGCGACGAAGCAAATTATGGCCCGTTTTCCCAAAATGAAGGTCATTATACTTACCAGCTTTGCCGACCGTGATTCAGTTCTGCCGGCGATTAAAGCAGGAGCGATCGGGTACCAGCTCAAGGATATCGAGCCTAGGGTGCTGGTTGAGACAATCATCGCGGCAATGAACGGAAACCGCACGCTCCATCCGCAAGTGACGAATCAGCTGATCGCCCATGTGGCAACAGGCGACGAAGCGGCCAAAGGCATCCACATCCTGACTGCCCGCGAGCGGGATGTGCTGGAGCAAATTACGATGGGGCGAAGCAACAAGGAAATTGCGGCTGCATTGCATATTACCGAGAAGACGGTCAAGACGCATATTTCGCATATCCTCGGTAAAATGGAAGTCCAGGATCGGACCCAAGCCGCGCTGTACGCAATCAAAAATGGATGGTTCAAGACATAAATCCTTATACGACTAAGGTCGTAGATCAAGGTCTTATCTTCGGATAAGGCCTTTTTGGTATGCCAGGGTTAGACTCGTGCTGGACGTTCCGCTCTGGATTTTTCGATTTAATAGAGATAAGCACTTCACAGGATTTCTTTATACAAATCTAGATACCGGAGGGAAACAGGGATGAGTACCGTATTATTCGTCAAAGCAAATGATCGTCCGGCGGAGGAGTCTGTCAGCGTCAAAATGTATGAGGCGTTTTTGAAGTATTACAAGCAGACGCATGCGGAGGACACGATAGTCGAGGTTCATTTGCACGAGCAAGAGCTGCCGCTGCTGGGCTGGGATATGATCCAGGCTAATTACAAATCGGCCACCGGGAAGGAGCTAAGCGGGAAAGAAAAGCATATCCGTTCCATTGTGGAGAAGCATCTGGAGCAGTTCATTTCCGCTGACAAAATCCTCATAGCGTTCCCGCTGTGGAATTTGAGCGTGCCTTCCGTTCTTCATGCGTACCTGGACCTCATGCATCTTCCGGGTAAAACATTCAGATACACGGAGGCAGGACCTGTTGGACTGTTGTCGGATAAAAAAGCTGTGCTGCTGAATGCACGGGGTGGTGTATATGGGGAGGATGCCCCGTCCGAAATGGCCGTTCGTTTCGTTAAAAATCATTTGAATTTCTTCGGAATTACGAACATTTCGACCGTCATCATCGAAGGACATCATCAGTTCCCCGACCGGGGGGCAACCCTTATTGAAGAGGGAATGCGGAAGGTCGTCATGGAGGCGAAACGGTTTTAACATGAGCAGGCTGCTGGTGGAATTTTGGTGGAGTGAGTCACACATAAGTGCTCAAACCGAATATAAGAGGAGGATTACAATGACTATTTTAGTTACGGGCGCGACGGGAAGAGTGGGCCGTCAACTTATCCAAGAGCTGCTGAACGAAGGGCACCGCTTAAGAGCGCTGACCCGGAATCCGGCTTTGGCTAAATTTCCTTCGGAGGTTGAAGTATTCGCAGGTGATCTTAGCGATCCGGCAACGTTGGCGCCAGCGCTTCGTGGCGTAACCGCCCTGCATTTAATAACGACCGGGGCAGGTTATATTCCGCTTACGACAGGGGATGAGATCATACGGATGGCTGAGAAAGCCGGCGTAAAGCGCGTGACCATCCTGTGGGATGGAAGGAAGGGAACGATTGAGCAGGCCGTTGAAGCAAGCGACTTGGAGTGGACGCAGCTGCAGCCGGTGGACTTTATGTCCAATGTGTCTAGTTGGAAGGAGTCCATTCAAACGGAAGGCGTCGTTCGGGATCTATTCGGGGATTCTTTACAGGCTTCCGTCCATGAAGGAGATGTGGGTCGTGTTGCAGCTGCGGCCTTGACGAGAGACGGTCATGCAGGTAAAACGTATTCGCTCACCGGACCCGAGGTTCTGACCGTTCCCCAGAAAGTGGACATTCTGAGCAAAGTCATTGGTAAGGACATCCGGTTCGTTCAGCTAACGGAAGCAGAGGAACGTGCACGCATGGCAAAGATGGGCGTTGAGGAAGAGATTATTGACTACGTCATCAATTGGCATAAGCATCCGCCGGTCGAGGCCTATACCGTCAACTTCACAGTGGAGCAGGTTACCGGCACACCTGCCAGAACGTTCACCGATTGGGCTCGGGAGCATGCGGGTTACTTTGCAGGAGAGTCTTCGGGATAACCTTCAACGGATGGGCAATTACGCGGGGGAACCTCAAATCTTGAAACAGGAAGGGGAGATCCACGAATCCCGCGGGGAGTAGAAAAAGGCATTCCCAATCAGAGCGGAAATGACGCCTATTGCACGGCGACATTTTTCCGCTCTGATTGCGTGACATAAGCTCGTATATTGTGATGCGGTGAAACATAAACATGGTCGCCATGTTGAAAAAATCAGGGAGAGTGCGAGCCCTTTAAGACCGCTTTCACGTAGATACTCCATTTAAAAAGGGTCCATCAGTCCCCGGGTCTCCATGGAGCGACGAATATCTTTACGGTATTGTCCCGGGGTAAGCCCCATCCGCCGCTTAAATACCCTGTTGAAGGAATGGATGTCTTGATATCCGACCTGCTCGGCAACGGCACTGATCTTGGACGATGTGCTGCGCAGCAGCCTGCGGCTCATACGGATGCGAACCGTCTGCAGGTAATGATGCCATGTCATCCCGGTATACTGCAGAAACAAGCGCTGCAAATGACGCTCGCTGAAGCCGCTCGCATGCGCAAGATGCGTTAACGTCAGCTCCTTCATATAATGGTTCTCCACGTATTGCAGGACATCCTGAAAGGAATGATCGTTTGCCGGCATGGATCCGGCAGGTTCGAGCTCGGCTTTGGCTCGTTTCAATTCGATAATAAGCTGCAGCAGAAGCGCATGCAGGTAATCATTGGAGCCGGACATGGACCTGGCATTCTGCTCATACAGCGCATCGAATAATTGCTCGAAGCGATCATTTCGGTCCGCAACGGAGAGATGACCGATAACCCCCTCCTCCATCTGCTTCAAGAAGGAGACAATGCCCGGATCCGACACAAAGGCGATCAGCTTCGGCAGGAGAAGGACCGAGAAGATGCAATTGTTGACAATGAGCGTTTTTCCGTTAGCGGAGGTGGGCCTGAACACGTGAGGCACGCCGAGCGGGATGAAAAACAGCTGCCCTTTGCGGACCTTTTGCACCTGATCCTCAATGTGATGAAAGCCTTCTCCCTCCGCAATGTAGGCAATCTCCAAAAAGTCATGATTATGGTAAGAAACCGAGAAGCTTTCCGAGCTCCGATTCACAAATACCATGGCACCCTGCCGGAAAAAATAGTCTCCGCGGTACGTTTCCATCGGTCGCTTCATGGCTTGTCGCCCCTTATTCATTATCGTAAATTATGTCCATTATACCTCATCTAAATGTCCTTTTTACAATCAATACTGAACATAGCAATCCCTATAATGGAAGTTGAGCCTCTCCTTGCAGAGGAGTCTAACGAGGAAACTTTTATCTGAAAAAACATTCAAAAACGCGTACATCACTCATGAACGGAGGTATGAACATGTTGGAAGTGACGGATCTTCGGTGCGAATATTGGCATAATCCGATTGGCATCGGGGAGAGACATCCAAGATTAAGCTGGCGGCTGCAATCGGATAAGCGGGCTGTCTCGCAAAAGGCTTATGAGCTTGAAGTGGCCGAGGACGAGCAGTTTACGATCCCATGCTGGAAGTCAGGGAAGGTGGATTCGGCGCAGTCGGTTCATGTTGAACTCAGCAATTTCGAGGCAGTATCTTGTAAGCGCTATTACTATAGAGTGCGGGTTTGGGATCAAGAAGGGGAATGCTCCGAATGGTCGGAAACCTCCTATTGGGAAATGGGCAAGCTGGAAGGGGATGCATGGGATGGTCAATGGATTGCAGCCCCTTTGTCTCTAATCCCGGAGGATTCGACTCAACTGCCGCTGCTGCGGCGAGACTTTCGTCTTGAGGCCGCCGTGAAGGAGGCTAGAGTGTACGCAACCTCGCTTGGGCTGTATGAGCTGGAAATGAACGGACAGCGGGTAGGAGACAGATACTTTACGCCGGGTTGGACGAGTTACACACATACGATCCAGACGCAAACCTTTGATGTAACCCGAATGCTGAAGCAAGGTAATAATGCCATGGGCGCATGGCTGGGTAACGGCTGGTATAAAGGCAATTTAGGATGGCAGGGCGGTCGCAATATCTACGGGAGCCGGCTCGCGCTTCTGCTTGAGCTTCACGTCGTTTACGAGGATGGCCGGAAGGAGATCATCGGAACCGATTCCAGTTGGATGGCTGCGCCGGGACCGATCCTGATGTCGGAGCTCTATCATGGGGAAACCTACGATGCCCGGTTGGAGATACCCGCATGGAGCACTGGGGATGATGAAAACGGTGGGTGGCAGGCCGCTGAGGTGATTGATCATGGGTACGATATGCTGAAGCCTCAGATCAATGAACCTGTACGTGCGATCGAAACGATCCGCCCGGTACAAGTGGTCACGACCCCCGAAGGAGACACTGTCCTTGATTTCGGACAGAATTTGGTTGGCTGGGTCCGGTTTCGTGTTGCGGGTCCGGCAGGAACGTTGGTGACGCTGCAGCATGCCGAGGTGCTAGATGCAGACGGAAATTTTTATACCGAAAATCTTCGGACGGCGAAACAGACTATTTCTTATACGCTTAAAGGTGAGGGAACTGAAACGTATGCCCCGCGGTTTACGTTCCAAGGATTCCGGTACGTTCGGCTCGCGGGGTTCCCGGAACCCATTGATATGGAGGCGTTCGAAGCCGTCGTTCTTCATACCGATATGGAAGAGACGGGGACGTTTCGCTGCTCCGAGCCGCTTGTCAATCAGCTGCAGAGCAATATCCGCTGGGGCTTGAAGGGGAATTTCCTGGATATCCCGACGGATTGTCCGCAGCGCGATGAACGTCTCGGCTGGACGGGAGATGCGCAGATGTTCATCCGGACCGCCGCGTTCCTGTCGAATACGGCACCGTTCTTTACCAAGTGGTTGTCCGACTTGGCTCATGATCAGCGGGAGGATGGGGCGGTTCCGTTCGTGGTGCCCAATATTCTCGGTGATTCGTTCGGATCTGCGGCATGGGGAGATGCCGCCGTGATCTGCCCATGGACGGTTTATGTCAGCTACGGCGATGGACGGATCCTGGAGCGACAGTATGAGAGCATGAAGCAATGGGTGTCATATATTCAAGCGCAGGGCGAGCAGGAGTTTTTATGGAATACGGGGTTTCATTTTGGAGATTGGCTGGGGCTTGATGCCAAATCGGGCGACTATGTCGGCGCAACGGAGCGGGACATTATCGCTTCGGCTTATTACGCCTATTCGGTGGATTTGCTTCAGAAAACGGCAGTTGTGCTGGGTAAAGAGGATGACGCCCGGAAGTATGCCGATCTTCGCAGCAATGTAGTGAAGGCGTTCCGGGAGGAATTCGTGACGCCTGCCGGACGGCTTGCCGCTTCCACTCAAACGGCGCATGTGCTCGCGATCTTCTTCAATCTGCTGGATGAGCCGGCGGAGAAGCGGGCGGCGGCCAAGCTGCACCGCCTGCTTGAAGAGAGCAAGTTCCACTTGACGACAGGGTTTGTCGGCACGCCTTACATCAGCCATGCATTAAGCAAACATGGCATGCACGAAGCAGCCTACAAGCTGCTTCTGCAGCAAGATTTTCCATCTTGGCTGTACCCAGTCACGAAAGGCGCGACAACCATCTGGGAGCATTGGGACGGCATTAAGGAAGACGGAAGCTTCTGGAGCAGCGACATGAATTCATTCAACCATTATGCATACGGCGCCATCGGCGATTGGTTATACCGGACTGTGGCCGGCATCCAAACGGTGGAGGCTTCTCCAGGGTATAAGCACATGGTAATAGCTCCTATCCCGGGACCGGGCCTGACATGGGCGGAGGGCTCGATCAATACCATGTACGGGCCAGTGCGGTCGTTCTGGAGGCTGGAGGAGGCCGACGGCCTTATGCAGGTGGAGGTAACCATTCCGCCGAATGCGACGGCTGAGGTTCGATTGCCGGGTACAACCGATCCTGCAAGCATTACAGAGGGCGGGGGCGTGCCGCTAAGCCAAGCGGCAGGCATCCTTTCGATTAGCGCTGGTGAAGAGGATGTCGTAGTCCAAGCCGGCTCTGGGGAGTACAGCTTTCAGTACAAGTATCGTTTGCAGGTGTCGTAAGGTCACGGGGAATCGGATAACACATCCGGCTGTTTCAGACTTAGGATTCTCGTGAGTTGAGATGTGTTTGCTTAGGAATCGTGATGTTTGCGATTGTTGTTAAAGCTTGTGGATACCATTTGAAATTGTTTGCAGTGATCGAATGCTCAGTAGTGGTAAAATCTCAGGGATCGCAAAGCCTCAGTATGATAAAGTCTCAGTAATTGTAGAGTTTCAATGATTGTATAGTCTGATTGACCGTATTGTCTTTAGTACCTTAATAATTGGTTAGAGAGCCTCCTCTTGAACGGGTGTTCCGTTCGAGAGGAGGTTTTTGTTTGTATCATTTTAGAGGTGTGAAGTTCCAGACCCTTGTTTCGAGCTCCGCAGGCGCAGCAAGTCCTCAAAAGGGACTTGTGCGGGAGAAAGGGAGCTCCGCAGGCGCAGCAAGTCCTCAAAAGGGACTTGTGTGGGAGAAAGGGAGCTCCGCAGGCGCAGCAA
Organism: Paenibacillus lactis; assembly: GCF_017873605.1. Taxonomy (GTDB): domain Bacteria; phylum Bacillota; class Bacilli; order Paenibacillales; family Paenibacillaceae; genus Paenibacillus_AQ; species Paenibacillus_AQ lactis. The sequence goes on along the minus strand of NZ_JAGGKI010000004.1, from coordinate 409 downwards.
GTCCTCAAAAGGGACGTGTGCGGGTGAAAGGGAGCTCCGCAGGCGCGGCAAGTCCTCAATAGGGACTTGTGCGGGAGAAAGGGAGCTCCGCAGGCGCGGCAAGTCCTCAAAAGGGACTTGTGCGGGTGAAAAGGAGCTCCGCAGGCGCAGCAAGTCCTCAATAGGGACTTGTGCGGGTGAAAGGGAGCTCCGCAGGCGCAGCAAGTCCTCAAAAGGGACTTGTGCGGGAGAAAGGGAGCTCCGCAGGCGCAGCAAGTCCTCAAAAGGGACTTGTGTGGGAGAAAAGGAGCTCCGCAGGCGCGGCAAGTCCTCAATTGCTCTTCTGTCAAGAAAGTAGACACCTCTAAGCTAAGCTATGCACTCGTAATAGCACTGCTCAAAACGCACCGGGGACATATACCCAATCGTA
>NZ_JAGGKI010000003.1 GCF_017873605.1 Paenibacillus lactis | reverse complement strand
TGTTCCGCCAGGAGCATGGCTGGGTAGCTACGTACGGACGGGATAAGCGCTGAAAGCATCTAAGCGTGAAGCCCCCCTCAAGATGAGATTTCCCAATTAGTAAGACCCCTTGAAGACGACGAGGTAGATAGGTTGGAGGTGGAAGTGCAGCAATGCATGGAGCTGACCAATACTAATCGGTCGAGGGCTTATCCTAAACAACACCCCAAAAAGTGAAGCGAAGCTTTGAAGCGGATGCCGAATACTTTTCGGGGACCCCGATACCACATTGGGACAATGCTACGGATTCTAATCAACGCAAAGACGTTTCGTATCTAGTTTTCAGGTGATCAAATCATCACTTGAACTGAATAATGTTCCCTGATAGCTCAGTTGGTAGAGCACTCGACTGTTAATCGAGTTGTCACAGGTTCGAGTCCTGTTCGGGGAGCCATTTATGGAGAGGTGTCCGAGTTGGCCGAAGGAGCACGATTGGAAATCGTGTAGGCGTCAAAAGCGTCTCGAGGGTTCGAATCCCTCTCTCTCCGCCACTATTATTTAAGTAAGGCCCGTTGGTCAAGGGGTTAAGACACCTCCCTTTCACGGAGGTAACAGGGGTTCGAATCCCCTACGGGTCACCATCTTTCTTTTAAAAAGACTTGATTTCGTCGCCGGTTATCTGGTATGATAGAAATCGCTTTGTTACGGAGGCTTAGCTCAGCTGGGAGAGCATCTGCCTTACAAGCAGAGGGTCGGGGGTTCGATCCCCTCAGCCTCCACCATAAATAACAATGTAACCCTTTTATAATGGCGCGGGGTGGAGCAGTTCGGTAGCTCGTCGGGCTCATAACCCGAAGGTCGCAGGTTCAAATCCTGCCCCCGCAACCAATTATATCGCATTAGCGATAGTGCCTCGTGGAACTGTGGTGTAGAGGCCTAACATGCCTGCCTGTCACGCAGGAGATCGCGGGTTCGAATCCCGTCAGTTCCGCCATTTTTTAACTTTTGGGATGAGATGAGTGTCCGATATGGGATTCGTCGAAGTCACGAAGAGCGTAAGGCTCGGTAGCTCAGTCGGTAGAGCAGAGGACTGAAAATCCTCGTGTCGGCGGTTCGATTCCGTCCCGAGCCACCATGTTTCACAATTGCATACGCCGGTGTAGCTCAATTGGTAGAGCAACTGACTTGTAATCAGTAGGTTGGGGGTTCAAGTCCTCTCGCCGGCACCACTATGGAGGATTAGCGAAGTGGCCAAACGCAGCAGACTGTAAATCTGTTCTCTTACGAGTTCGGTGGTTCGAATCCATCATCCTCCACCAGTTTTATAGGGGCATAGTTTAAAGGTAGAACAGCGGTCTCCAAAACCGTTAGTGTGGGTTCAATTCCTGCTGCCCCTGCCAATCGAAAATTTATAAATATGGCGGTCGTGGCGAAGGGGTTAACGCACCGGATTGTGGCTCCGGCATTCGTGGGTTCAAGTCCCATCGATCGCCCCATATTTCAAAATCATATTGGGGATTAGCCAAGCGGTAAGGCAACGGACTTTGACTCCGTCATGCATAGGTTCGAATCCTATATCCCCAGCCATGATTTCTGCGGACGTGGCTCAGCGGTAGAGCATCGCCTTGCCAAGGCGAGGGTCGCGGGTTCGATTCCCGTCGTCCGCTCCATTTTTATTTGTGGCGCCATAGCCAAGTGGTAAGGCACAGCTCTGCAAAAGCTTTATCCCCAGTTCGAATCTGGGTGGCGCCTCCATTTACCAATCTGTGCCCTTAGCTCAGCTGGATAGAGCGTTTGACTACGAATCAAAAGGTCAGGAGTTCGAATCTCTTAGGGCACGCTTTTATGCCGGTGTGGCGGAATTGGCAGACGCGCGCGACTCAAAATCGTGAGGGAAACCGTGGGGGTTCGAGTCCCTTCACCGGCATCATGCAAAAGGAATGCAAGACGATTATCGTCTGCATTCCTTTTTTGCGTTTTTCGTCTGATGATCGGTTGGTATGACAGCGTTCAACTGCAGTGAGATGTGCTTCTTGTCGAAGTGCGTTGTTCCTATGAAAGAAGAGCGCGGGTTTCTATGGATCGAGCACCGTTTGGATGCAATGGCGAATAGGCGATCCGGCCCGCTTTAAAATGGGCCAGGAATGGATTGGACGCAGGTCTATAGAAGGCCCCGACTTAGGTCTAGGTGCAAAAACCGTCCGCAGTCCGTTTTAGTGAAGCGTGAAATTACCTAGAATAGAGTCATAAGGTTGAACACATAAACAACGATCAAACGACAGAAAGGCGGTGTATAAATGAGATATTCGAGAGGAAACGGATTAAGTCTCCTGCTGATTGGTTTAGGGGTTTTGATTCTTCTGGGTGTATTCGCTCCTCTGCTCGGATGGTTGTTCAGTCTTTTGCTTCCCGTTCTGATGATCGCTTTGGGATATTACGGAATTCGGAGAGGCAACGCTCTGATCGGGTGGATCATTCTCGGTATCGGCGTCATCTGGTTGATGGGTAAGCTGTCTTGGCTCATCGGTCCGGTACTCGGTATTATCCTGATCATCTATGGGTTGTCCCGATTCAAGAAGGGAAGACCGCGTTACTAAATGCGATTATAGGATAACAGCCAGCTGAAGTTAAGGATAAGAAGTTGATAGAAGAGGAGGGCTAAACCCAAATGAGTGTTTTCAGACGGATACGAGATATTACCGTTGCAACCTTGAATGAAAGACTCGAGCAGAGTCAGGATCCGGTCAGATTGATCGACCAGTTCCTTCATTCGACAAGACAAGACATCACGGAAGCCGAGAAGCTTCTGCAGCAATGCCAGACTCACTCCAGGCAACTGAAGCAGCAGGTTGACCAAGCCGAGACGATGCGGGATAAGCGTGAGGAACAAGCGCTGCTTGCATTGAAAGCCGGTGAGGATCATCTGGCGAAGCTGGCACTTCAAGAGAAGCTGATCTATGAAGAAAAGATTGAACAATACCAAGGCTTGTTGTCTACCAGCCTGGAATCGCTGAGAGAGATTGAAGAGCAGCTCGGGGAGCTCCGCATGGAGTATCAAACTGTATACAGCAAGCGTCAATACTATGTTGCCCGAATGGAGACACTCCGTCTGCAGCAGAAGATGAATGAACGCACCGGTGCATACGGTGGTCAAGATGTTCCGAAGATGTTCAACCGGCTCGAGGATCGCATCAGCGATTGGGAGCTTGAAGCCAGAAGCTTGCGCGATTTACGCCGGATGGGCCAGGAGTATGTGGAGCAGGCAGGCAATACCGTCTCTTCCGTACTCGAAAAGGAGCTTGCCCGTTTGAAGCAAAAGCTGAATGACAGCGGAAAGGAGTAATCATGACTAGATTGTACCGTTCTACCCGAGACAAAATGTTTACCGGGTTGATCGGCGGCCTATCCGATTATTTCGGAGTCGAATCGACCATCCTCAGAATTATATTTGTAGTCAGTATCTTTTTCACTGGCGGTACAACACTATTAATTTACCTGATCGCGTCGTTGGTTGTTTCCAAAGAGCCGCCGTATTACCACGATCCATACGCACCTCATGGAAGACATGGAGGACATGGAGGCTATCGTTTCAATGATGCACCTGGACCCGGATATAACGGCTATAACGATAACTATGGTCGTCCAGGATATCCGAATGAAGGCGGCTTTGGACCGAAATATGATCGATCCGGCCGGCCGGATCCAGGCTATGGTCCCCGGAATAACGCATCCGCCGATTCCGGTCTGGATGCGATGATGCAAGACATCGAGAAGAAGGCATTGCAAAAAGAAATTGAAGAGTTGAAGAAAAAACTATCGGATTATGAGAAGGGAGATAAGTAACATGGGAGTATTTAAAAGAATTAAAGATATGACAAAGGCGTCGGTGAATGAGCTGCTGGATAAGGTAGAAGACCCGATTGTGATGTTGAACCAGTATCTGCGCGACATGGAAGCAGAAATTCACGAGGCTGAAGTAACCGTAGCGAAGCAAATGGCGAATGAGCGTCGGATGAAGCAGCGCGTGGACGAAGCGGTTAAGATGGCTGCACAGCGCGAGGCACAAGCCGAGCTGGCTCTGAAGAACGGTCAGGAAGAAGTTGCACGCAAGCTTCTGGAGGAAAAAATCTACTTCGATCAAAAAGTTACCGAGTACTCCGAGCTGCACCTGCAATCGGAATCCCAAGCTAAAGAACTGGTTGCCCAGCTTCATCAAATGAAAGACGAGTTTTATAAAATGCGCAACAAGCGCAATGAGCTCGTAGCTCGTGCGCAAATGGCCAAAGCCAAGAAGCAAATGTCTCAAGTGAGCAGCTTGCATACGATTGAGAGCGGCAGCGCTTCGATGGGCTTCCACCGCATGGAGGAAAAAATCATGCAAATGGAGGCAGAAGCGGACGTGCTTCGCGCACCATACCGTCCGAACAACGCGGCTTACACCAGCCCGGTGGATGCCGAGAAGCAGCTGAAAGTCGATGAGCAGCTGGAAGCGCTAAAGAACAAACTGAACAACACCTCGAAATCGGAGTAATTGTTCAGGAAACTTAGCAAAATAAATGAAAAACCGTATGCGAAATTCCGGGTTCATATGATATGCTATACGGATGAAGCAGTCCGAGTAGTATAGGACAAAGCCATACCGTGAGGGGCTCCTCATGGATATGGCTTTTCCCGGCTTTATATTTCGTCATCAAGGAGGTGCGACATGGATCGAAACCGCTGGATCGCAGTAGGGTTCATCTGTTTAGGTTTTATTATGCTCTTCGGCCGATGGTTCGGTTTCTTTACCATTGTCGCCCTGTTGCTCATGTTTGCAGGCGTGCTTCAGGTCCGCACAGGCCAAGTGAAGAGAGGCTACATTCTGCTCGGGGTCGGAGCTGTCATGCTGATGCTGGAGCACCTCATGCTGATTATCGGCGTCAGCCTGATCTCGCTTGGCATTTTCTACGGAAAATCCAGACGGGCGCATGGTACAACCGGCTATGTCCAGAAGCAAAGCTTTATGTCCAACTTCGATTGGGACCAGTCGCCATGGGTTATGCGCAGTCTGAGCATATGGCATGTGCTCGGAGAAGCTGATGTGGACCTGTCCCTGGCTCTGCCGGAGGAGCGTCATACGGTTATGATGTTTCACGGTTTGCTTGGGGATATCGATCTGATGATCCCCGATTATTACGGGGTGGAAATCGAGGCCTTCATCCTGTTCGGATCGATCCATATGGGCGACCGGAAGGAGACGGGCATCATGAATCGCGTACGTTATCAATCTCCCAACTATGAGACGAGCGAATATAAAGTGAAATTCATCGTTTTGTATTTAGGCGGAGATTTGAGTATACGAATGACGTAAATGACTTATTCATACATTGGATTTGGATACCAATCAGGAGGGTTGCCCCGTGGAAACGGAAAAAAAAGCAAACATCATAACCCGTAGCATGCGCGAGGGAGCCCTTCTGGGATTGGTTGTCATGCTGATCGTGTTGTACTTGCTGTATACATACGGGTACTTACAGCCGTTTGAGACCTGGAAGGGGCGGATTGAAGCGCTGATCACCATCGTGCTTCTGCCGGTCGGTCTTGGGGCCATTTATGGGTTTTATCAAGGATATCGGGTCAAACGAAGAATTGATCTTGTACGGGAAACGCTGGTAAGCTGGGAGAAGGGCAGTCTGACCGATGTGATGCCGGATATCGGGGAGGACGAAGTCGGACGGCTGGGCGAGCAGCTGGTGCGCATCAGCAAGCGTTGGGAGGACCAGGTCTCCTCCTTGCAGCGGCTGTCGACCAATAACGCCCAGCTGGCGGAGCAAGCCCGGGTGACGGCGATCGTCGAAGAGAGGCAGCGACTGGCCCGCGAGCTGCACGATGCGGTGTCCCAGCAGCTGTTCGCCATTTCGATGACCGCCACGGCGGTTGGCAGGACGCTGGATAAGGATTTTGACAAAGCCCAGCGCCAGGTGGCTCTGATCGAGGAAATGTCGGCGGTTGCCCAGTCCGAGATGAGGGCGCTGCTCCTTCATTTGCGGCCGGTCTATTTGGAGGGTAAAGCCTTGGAGCAAGGTCTGCGGGATCTGATTAAAGAACTGCAGATTAAAGTGCCGATGGAAATTACGTTTGAAATGGACGAGGATATTCACTTGGTGAAGGGAATCGAGAACCACTTGTTCCGGATCATTCAAGAGGCCATGTCCAACACGCTTCGTCATGCCAAGGCGGACAAAATGGATATCCGCATTCACCGGAAGCAGAATACCGTTCGGGTAATGCTCCGCGATGACGGTGTAGGGTTTGAGCTGGATGACAAGAAGCAAACCTCTTACGGCCTGTCGACCATGCAGGAACGGGTCACGGAGATCGGGGGCTCCATTCAGTTTATTACCGCCCCCGGCAAAGGAACACGCATTGAAATTACGGTACCGCTGATGAATGAAGAACGCAAACGGGGGGATAGCGATGGAAACACCGATTAAAGTGCTGCTGGTGGACGATCACGAGATGGTCCGGATCGGCCTCGCCGCCGTGCTGGGCACGGAGGATGGGATCGAAGTTGTAGGGGAGGCAGGCAGCGGTGAGGAAGGCATCCGGCTTGCTCAGGAGTATCAACCGGATGTGGTGCTGATGGATCTGGTGATGGACGGAATGGACGGGATCGAGACGACCCGGCAGCTCATGAAGCAGTTCCCGAATCTCAAGGTGATTGTGCTGACGAGTTACCTGGACGACGAGAAGATGTATCCGGTCATTGAAGCCGGCGCCTTTAGCTATCTGCTAAAAACATCCCGGGCCTCCGAGGTTGCGGACGCTATACGCGCAGCGGCACGCGGACAGTCGGTTCTGGAGTCGCAGGTCGCTTCCAAGATGATGAATCGTTTCCGTCATCCGCAAAACGAGGCTCCGGCTCATCAGGATTTGACGGACCGGGAAATGGAGGTTCTGCGTCTGCTCGCCCAAGGCAAATCGAATCAGGATATTGCCGATGAGCTTATCATTGGAATCAAGACGGTGAAATTTCACGTTACGAATATTCTGGGCAAGCTTGGCGTTGAGGATCGTACCCAAGCGGCTATATATGCGTACAAAAATGGGTTGGCTGAGTAGAAGAGCCGGCTCATTTTTTTATGCCTGCTTGTATATTTTCCTCCCGAATCGGCGATCCTTTTACTAGATTGATAGATTGTACGGGGAGCGTGACGAGCGGTGAGGAGAATATCATTTCAAATATTGGGGATGGTAATGGTGCTATGCAGCTTGGTGGGAATACTGGTCGGATTTTCAGACGTAAAATCCAGTCCGTTGTCCGGAAGTGCTCATGAAGCACCGGCCGCAGCTGCTCAAGCAGAGCGCGATTTGCGGCTTCTCCTCAAGCTTGGACGGGAGCATGTGGATTCGGACGTTCGCTTCACCGTTAAACTGCAGGGTGAAAGTCAGGCGGTCTCCAGAGACCAAGCCATGGCTTCCGCTGAGCAGGTTGCACAGGCACTCGGCCTTCCTGCAGTCACTGCAGGAAAGGTGCATGGAAACGAAGTGTTCCGTTCCGAAGGGACTCTCGAGGGCCTTCCGGTCCAGATGGATTGGGCGCTTACCCATCTAGGGGGAAGCTATGTACGGGTAATGCTGACCGCCGAAGGGGAGGCGCAGGGCGAGCGGATGATTGGGATGCAGCAGCGCGTGCTGGATGAACTGGCTCATGCCGGCGTCGAGGCCGCGATGAATGCTGCCGTTCAAGGCTACAGCGCAAGGCAAGAAGGAGCTGCCGAGACGATCGGTCGGCTTGAAGGGGATCTTGGCCGGACATTGACGATGCGCTTGGTGGAGGATTATGAAGACGGAAAGACGGTCAGCCGATCCTACGAAGCTCCAGCGCTGGGCACTTTCGTCAAAAGCGGGGAGCAACCGATTCATATGCAGCTGGCAGTGCATGAAGATTCGATGAAGAAAAGTAGTAGAATCACGATCGGATTTCCCGTCATTACTGTAGAATATTGAAAACAGCATCTGAAACTATAATGAAAAAATGCGGAATGAGATAGCATAGTTGATATGAATGTGCTAAAATGTCATCAAATCAAAGAAAGTCCAGATGCATAAAAATACACTATATTACATAGAAAGAATGAGGAGCCATGGCTGAAAAACAAAATCTAGATACATTGAAGGCACCGGGAGCGGTATTTTTCATCTTTGGGGCGACCGGTGATTTGGCAAGACGCAAGCTGTTTCCGGCGATCTACAGTCTTTATCGTGAAGGGAAACTGGATGAGGATTTTGCAGTAATCGGCGTGGCGCGTCGTCCGCGCACCCAAGAGGAATTTCGGGAGGACGTTTACCGTTCCATCCAGGAATTCTGCCGGTACAGTTCCGAGCAGGATCAGGAGTGGAATGCCTTCGCGCAGCATTTTGAATATAAATCATTAGACATTAACAATATCGACGGCTTCCGTGAGCTTCGCGAACAAACGGAGCAGCTGGAAGCGAAGTTCAACATCCCGGGCAACCGCCTGTTCTATCTGGCTCTTGCACCGGAGCTGTTCGGCAGCGTATCGTTCAACCTGATGAAGGGCGGCATGCTGGAAGGCGCAGGCTGGAACCGTCTTGTGATCGAGAAGCCGTTCGGCTACGATCTGGAGTCGGCTGCCAAGCTGAACGAAGAAATTCGCAAAGTGTTCAAAGAAGAAGAAATCTACCGCATCGACCATTACCTCGGGAAGGAAATGGTTCAGAACATCGAAGTCATCCGCTTCGCCAATGCGTTCTTCGAGCCGCTCTGGAACAACAAGCATATCGCTAACGTTCAAATTACGCTTGGCGAGACGGTTGGCGTAGAAGAGCGAGGAGGCTACTACGATCATGCCGGCGCCCTGCGGGATATGGGTCAGAACCATATGCTGCAGCTGCTGACGATGATCGCGATGGAGCCGCCTAGCCGTCTGCTTGCCGAGGACATTCGGGATGAGAAGGTCAAGGTGCTTCGTTCCCTTCGTCCTTACGCTACCCATGAGGAAGTGGCGAAGAACGTCGTTCGCGGCCAATATACAAGAGGTTCTGCGGGCGGCAAGGAATTGCCGGCATATCGGGAAGAGGATAAGGTGAACCCGGAATCCAATACGGAGACGTATTTTGCCGCAAGAGTCTTTGTCGACAACTTCCGCTGGGCAGGCGTTCCGTTCTACATCCGCACTGGCAAGCGTCTTCCGGTCAAGACGACTGAGGTGGTCGTGGAATTCAAACGGATGCCGAACAACGTATACTTGGGCCAAAAGCATTCGCTTGAGCCAAACCTGCTTGTTATTCGCGTTAACCCGATGGAAGGCATCTATGTGAAGATCAATGCCAAGAAGCCGGGCTCGGAATCGGAAATCGCGCCGGTGGCCATGGATTTCTGCCAAAGCTGCATCGTTGGCATTAACTCGCCGGAAGCGTACGAGCGGCTGCTGCATGATGCTGCCCGCGGAGACTCCACTTATTTCACCCGCTGGGATGAAGTCGCTTCGGCATGGTCCTTCGTGGATCGCATCGCAAGCGCATGGAGAGAGAACCAGGGTGAGCTGGAGTCCTATCCTGCAGGCTCCTGGGGCCCGGCCAAGGCCGACGAGCTTCTTAAGGAAGACGGCTTCCACTGGTGGCCGGTGAACGGTCAGCTGGAAGATAATGTGGTTTGGCTAAAAGGCGAATAACGCGTTCGATATATGCCTAGAAAATCATCCCCATGCGCACATGCGTGGGGATGATTTGCGTATCAATTGTGGTACAATGATATACATGACTTTAGTAATGAAGGGATTTGTGTGATGGCAAAGCTAAGCGATGAATTAAAGCAGGAAGTGGATAAACGCCGTACGTTTGCGATTATTTCCCACCCTGACGCCGGTAAAACAACGCTGACCGAGAAGCTGCTCCTGTTCGGGGGCGCCATTCGATTGGCGGGAACTGTAAAAGCGCGCAAGGCGAGCAAACATGCGACAAGTGACTGGATGGAAATCGAGAAGCAGCGCGGTATCTCGGTCACTTCATCCGTCATGCAATTTGACTATCTTGGGCATCGGATTAACATTTTGGATACCCCGGGCCACCAAGATTTCAGTGAAGATACGTACCGTACGCTGACCGCTGCAGACAGCGCCGTCATGTTGATCGACGTAGCTAAAGGGGTCGAGGCCCAGACGATCAAGCTGTTCCAGGTGTGTGCGAAGCGGGGCATCCCGATTTTTACGTTTATCAACAAGCTGGACCGGGAAGGGCGGAGCCCGTTCGATCTGATGGAGGAGTTGGAGCAAGTGCTCGGCATCCGTTCGGTTCCGATGAATTGGCCGATCGGCTCCGGCCGGGATCTGTGCGGCGTATATGATCGGGTGAAGAACCAGGTGGAGCTGTTCCAGGGGGATGACCATTCAACGATCCAGGTGCAAAAGGTTGAAGGCTATGAGGACCCGCTGATCCGCGAGATGGCCGGCGATTACTTGCATGATCAGCTGTGCCAGGATTTGGAGCTGCTCGATGTGGCGGGCGATCCGTTTGATTACGAAAAAGTGCTGCAGGGGCAACTGACCCCGGTATTCTTCGGCAGCGCCATTAACAATTTCGGCGTGCAGACCTTCCTGGAGAATTTCCTCCAGCTGGCACCGAAGCCCGAGCCGCGTCGCAGCACGGAAGGCCTGGTGGAGCCGACGGACGAGAAGTTCTCGGGATATGTATTCAAGATTCAAGCCAACATGAATCCGGCGCATCGCGACCGTATCGCATTTTTGCGTATCGTATCGGGCAAGTTTGAGCGCGGAATGAGCGTGAAGCACGTCCGGGCCGGCAAGGAGATCAAGCTCTCGCAGCCGCAGCAGTTTCTGGCGCAGGACCGGGATATTGTCCAAGAGGCGTATCCTGGCGACATTATCGGCCTGTTTGATCCGGGTATTTTCCGTATCGGCGATTCGCTCAGTCAAGGACGGGAGGTCGTGTTCGATGAGCTGCCTACGTTCTCGCCTGAGATCTTTGCCAAGGCTACCGTAAAAAATGCACTCAAGCATAAACAGTACCAGAAGGGGATCGATCAGCTAACAGAGGAGGGCACCATCCAGGTGTTCCGGACGACCAGCTTCGATGAAATCATTCTCGGCGTTGTCGGCCAGCTCCAATTCGAGGTATTTGAGCACCGGATGAAGGCCGAATACGGGGTTGACGTTCAGCTTCAGCGGCTGCCATACCAGTTCGCCCGCTGGATCGTTGATGACCAGATCGACCCTTCCAAATTCCGGATTAACTCGACATTGGTGAAGGATAAGAAGGAAAACTTCGTGGTGTTATTCGAGAACGAGTATGCGATGAGAACCGCGATGGAGAAAAATCCGACGGCTAAATTTTTGGAGACTGCACCGTAAGCTCTCCTTGATATAAGCAAAAAAACAATCCTCAGGCTGTTCAAGCTTTGAGGATTGTTTCTTTTTCGGCCGCCGGCCGTCTTAGCCTTGCGTTAGGTTCCCGGGGGTGACGTGCTTCAGATGCTCGTGAAGGGAGGAGACGAGCTGGTTTTGCTCGGAAGCATCCATGTCCTTCCACATCATTTCAAACATTACCCCTAGTCCCGGCAGGGCGGCTTCCGGCCCGTCGACGGAACCCTCGATCATGGAGCGCAGCTCTTCTTGGTCCTGATTATGGACTTTGTGAATGACAGCTTGCCGTAGATCTAACAATATGGACATCGAAATGTTCCTCCTTGTTTATGAAAGGGTCATTGGTAATGTACCCGTAGAGAGGCAGTTACATTCAAGTATTCGGGACAGTATGGTATACTGAAATAACGAATAACCAGAACAATGCGGAATGGATCTAGGCTCGCGGGAGGATTATATAAATGGCGAAGAAACAGTACGCAGTAATCGGTATGGGACGTTTTGGCACGAGTGTAGCGAAGGAATTAAGCACCATGGGCTTTGATGTATTGGCCGTGGACGCAAGTGAGCAGCGCGTGCAGGAAATCGCTAATATGGTTACGCACGCGGTATCGGCGGATTCGACTGATGAAGAAGCGCTGCGGGCGCTCGGCATTCGCAACTTCGATGTCGTTGTCGTGGCTATAGGGGAGGACATCCAGTCCAGTATTTTGACGACATTGATCTTGAAGGATCTTGGCGTGCCGGCGATCGTCGTCAAGGCAAAAAATGAACTGCACGGCAAAGTGCTTCATAAGATCGGGGCGGATAAGGTGATTTTCCCCGAACGGGATATGGGGCTCCGGGTTGCGCATCATCTGGTGTCTCCGAACATTTTGGACTATATCGACCTGTCGGATGATTACAGCATTATGGAGATGCAGGCAACGGGGGAACTGCTCGGGCACAATCTGAGAGAGCTGGATATTCGGGCCCGGTTCGGCTGCAACGTTATGGCGATCCGCAGCGAATCGGATATGAACATTTCACCCCATCCGGAAGACCGCATCGAAGAGGGCGACATTCTTGTTATCGTCGGTCACAAGAACGATCTGGCGAAGCTGGAGCTGGCTTACCCGAAATGAACCTAATATCGAATCAAGCCGGCTAATAGCCAGGCCATGAATTCTTTCTTAATTGTATAGAGGAACGGTGGATAGAGCGATGGAGATATTATCGCCGCAGAATGCCCGCGTGAAGAGCTGGGCTCAGCTGCAAGAGAAAAAGCATAGGGACAAGCAAAACAAGTATGTGGTTGAGGGGATTCATCTGGTGCAGGAGGCGCTGTCCTCGGGTGCGGATGTCGAGTGCGTGGCCTTTGACATCGAGCGGGGCATCCCTCGGGAGCTTACTGGCATACCGGACACGGAACAGGGTGTAGAATGGATCGGCGTATCCCATGCGGTGATTGCCAAAGTAAGCGATACGCCTTCCCCGCAGCCGGTATTTGCCGTCGTTCGCAAGGAAGCCGGGCAATGGCAGGATCTGATCATGCGTGAAGGAGGCCTTGTGATGGTTCTGGATGGTTTGCAGGATCCGGGAAATGTCGGAACCATTATCCGTACGGCGGATGCAGTAGGAGCTGCAGGCGTTGTGCTTGGCCGAGGCTGCGCCGATGTTTACAATCCGAAAACGCTTCGCTCCACGATGGGATCGTTATTTCATTTGCCGGTGCTTGAAGGCGATCTCCTGGAGATTTTGCCGGAGGCTCGAGCGAAAGGTGCCCGGCTGGTGACCACGCTGCTCGAAGGAAAGCGCTCATGCTTCGAGTATGACTTTCAAGGAACATGCTGGATCGTCATCGGCAGTGAAGGAAGCGGGGTATCCCCCGAGGTTGCAGCTCTGGTGGACGATGCGATTCGTATCCCCATGCCTGGACAAGCCGAATCGCTGAATGCGGCGATGGCAGCCTCCGTCCTTATGTATGAAGCGCTGCGTCAGCGGGAATACAGCGACAGCAAGACTGGACATTGATCGAGTTTGTCGATCGGCTCCAGTCTTTTTTACTTGATAATCGATTCGTCGATGAGAGAGGGCCAGGATATCATGGAACGATCTTACAGGATGGGCATAACAGCCGTCTTATACAGCTTCGTTGGATAGGGAATGATGAAAATGATACCGGGGAGAGGGGAAAGCGGCATGTACGAGCAAAAAACGAAAGAGACGGAAAACAGCGTCATCGAATTTATCGAGCAGGTGGACAATCCCAAAAAGCGGGAGGATGCTTATCGTCTGCTGGACATTTTTACGGAGACGAGCGGTTTTCCCGCTAAAATGTGGGGGCCCAGCATCATCGGATTCGGTTCCTATCATTACCGGTATGCTTCCGGGCATGAAGGCGATGCGCCGTATGTCGGCTTCTCTCCGAGAAAGGCGAAGATAAGCCTGTATTTTGCGCCGGGAGATGAGCATCGCGAGGAGCTGCTGGCAAGCTTCGGCAAATATACCGCCGGGAAAGGCTGCGTCTATATCAATAAAGTTGCCGATATCGATGAAGTGGTGCTTAAGCAGCTCATTCGGCAATCCATCGATTTTCTCCAGCGAACCTATCCGGTTCAGGAGTGAGTCTTTGGGGAACGACGCGTATGGCTTAACGGTATGGAAGACAGGCAAGTTATGGCAGTTGACATGAAACCGTTTGGTTTCATATAATGCTATTATGAAACCAAACAGTTTCGTAATATTGGATAAAGCGAGGTAGGATGATGATGGACAACGCAAGCGGTGCTAAACTGCCGGATATACGACATACGCTTACTTTAAAGGCTCCGATCGACAAGGTGTGGCAGGCGGTGGCTACATCCGAAGGGATTGCGGCTTGGTTTATGCCGAACAACTTCGAGCCAGCCTTGGGCTTTGAATTTCAACTGAATGCCGGGCCATTCGGCATGTCCCCATGTAAGGTAACCGAGCTCGACCCGCCCCATCGGTTAAGCTTTAATTGGGGGAAGGACTGGACGCTAACGTTCGAGCTGGTTGAGCAGGGCGAGCATACCGAGTTTACGCTTATTCACGGCGGCTGGACTGCTGATCAGGTTACGGAATTCGGGGAAGCTCACGAGCTTGTTCGCGGGCGCATGGATAACGGCTGGGCAGGCCTTGTTCAAAAGCTCGCCGGATATGTCGAGGGATAAGCCATGTCCGGGGCCGCTCCGAGGCACGACGTTTTTCAGGCGATCGCCGATCCAACGCGCCGTAAGCTTCTTGGCCTTTTGAGCGAGAAGGAAATGCCGGTCAAGGATATTACCGGGCATTTCTCCATGACCCGGCCGGCGGTGTCGAAGCATCTTCGCATTCTGGAGGAAGCCGGGCTTGTGAAGGAACGCAAGGTCGGACGGGAGACGCGATATCGTCTGGATGCAGGGCCGCTGCAGGATCTGAAGGACTGGCTGTCCTATTTCGATCGTTTCTGGGAAAACAAGCTATCGATGCTGAAGCATTATGTGGAGGAGGGTTCGATGGATCGAGAAACGCCGGAAGGCCAGGATCCAGCCCTTTCCCTGGTGTCACGAAAGTCTCGCCCGAATCAAGAAGAGCAGGGATAACGATCCCTGCTCTTCTTTTTTGCCGGTTGTCCGCATACCCTCTATACAGGAGGAGCTTGCCAGGGTGATCTTGCCGCATCCAGGACGCCCGAATAGGGGGGATACAGTTTGAGACGAAAGAGATGGGGAAGCAGGCGTTTATCCTTTCCGTCCCTGTCATGGCCGAAACCACGCCGAGCGTTCAAGCCGTCCAGGAGAGGGTTCCGGGCGGTACCGCCGAGAAGCGGGGGCCGTCCACAGGTCGCTAAGCGGCGCAGCAGGAAGAAATGGTGGCTTATCGCAATCGTGCTGATTATCTTTGGAATTACGCAGTTTTTTATGCATATTGAACGGAATCTCAGGCCGCCGATCATGCATCTTGCCCAAATCCGGGTTAAGCAAATCGCCACGGAGGCAATCAATAAAGCGATCACTTCCCAGGTAACGCAAGGCCAGGATTTCGAGAACCTGGTGAATTGGAAAACAGACAGCAGCGGTAAAGTGACGGGGTTTATGCTGAATTATGCAGAGCACCTGAAAATTACGTCGCATACGACGCAGGTCGTTCAGCAAACGCTGGATGATATCCACAAGCGGAAGGAGCATATCCCGCTGGGCCAAGTGCTCAAGAGCCCGATCATCGCCTCGTTCGGTCCCCAGATTCCGCTGAAAATCGAGCCGCAGGGAGCGGTAAAGGTGCAGCTGGACACCCGTCAGCAGGGAGCCGGGATCAATATGATTCTGGTCGAAGTGTTCGTCCATATCGTGACCGAGGTGGCGGTGGTCGTCCCGTTCGATATGGAGCCGCAGACCGTTGAGACCGATATCCCGATCTCCTACCTGCTCGTTGTAGGGGACGTGCCTATGTATTACTATGACGCGCAAGGAAAAGCCGTCGGCGAAAATAAAGCGAGCGCGCCAAGCATTGCCATCCCTCCGCCTTCCTCCAATGAAAACAGCGCAAAAGAGGGAGAGCCGCAAGGAAGCACCGGAGACACGCCGCTCATTACGCCGCCGTCAGGCACCACGAGTCCAGGCGCTACATCGCCAGGCTCGACTCCTGCACCGGGGGAAACGCCTGCAGGGGAATCCGACAGTCCGGCCCAGCCCGAAGGGGGAGTGACGGGACACTAGGGCAGCTGAACGAAGCAGCAGGCTCTTATTATAAAAAAACGCGTCCTGAAGAGCTTCAGGAGCGCGTTTTTTTCTTGGATCTTTTCTCCTCCAGCTCCCAGCGCTTCAGCAGGGGGTAAGGGTCAAAGGCCCATTCGGTGTGGCCGGTATCCCGGTAGATGCCGTAATGCAGATGCGGAGGGAATTTTCCCTGGGTGCCCGGCTTGCCGTAACCGGAGCTGCCGACCCAGCCGAGGGTCTGTCCCGGCTTGACCACATCTCCGAGGGCGATGCTTTTGTCAAAGCCCTGCAAATGGGCGTAATAATGATAGTGATTGTTCAAATCCCGAATGCCGATGCGCCATCCGCCGTATTTGTTCCAGCCCTTGATCTCCACCACGCCATAGCATGTGCTTCGCACGGGAACGCCGTGAGAGGCAAACAGATCGGTGCCTTCGTGAACTCTTCTTCCTCCCCAGTTGCGCCCCATACCGAAGGTGCTTCGGTAGGAGTAATTGCTTTTGACGGGAAGCGGGAAGGCATGGTCGAACAAATCCAGTTTGCCGAAGGTTTCATACAGCTTGGCATACTGCATAACCCGCTGGACGGCCCGGGTGTTCTGATAATAGGACCATAAGCCGATGCTGAAGTCATCGGCAGCATGGCCATACGGGGCCAGTCTGGCCGCGACGGTATAGAGCAGGTCCATATCATCGTTAGGATCGGCTTTACCATCTCCGTTCCCGTCAAGACCGATACCCGAGAACACGCTGATGGACATCGGATCGACGTCCTCCTGATCGGGATTTAACGGTCCTGCCCATCTGGTAGGAGGAATGAAGATGCCGAGGGTTCGTTCGGGATGCTTTCGATCCCTGGGATGAACCTGGGTCAGCGTTCGTTCATACTGATCAATGGCCGCGAGCCGGTACCAGGGAATTTGGGTTACAGCGGCAACCTGGTCGTATAAAGATTTCCTGGCTGCGTATACCGCTTCAGCATTGCCGCCCTTGGAGCTTGCTTCGACAACTGCATGGGACGGCTCCGAAGACTTTATGGGCTCTGCGGCATGTACCGTTCCTTGCAAACAGCTGATCGACGTTATGGAAGCCACAGCTGCAAGCATCCCGCGGCGCAAAGCGCGGCTTGAGCATATCGATCGCATGATCCTCAATGTGTTCTTCACCCCCTTTTTAGACTGTTATTATTGAGGGTTCTTGTACGCTTCGAAAATCGGCGTGCACCGGCGATGCGAAGCCTATAGACAGATGGTGCCCGCCGGTCGGATAGGAATGCCTACACCGTAGGGTGAATCAAAACAAGGATTTTTATCCATGCCGTACGTAGATGAATGTTATATCGATGAGGACAGGTAATATGATGGTTTTCATGATATAATATGGAACAGTTAACGTGAGTTTATGAACTTTAGGCAAGATCAAACCAACGAAAGAAGGTATTTTCTTTGTCCAAAACCAAACAGCCAAAACCCGACTGGATTCGAATTAAGCTGACAACCGGCGATAATTATAAGGAAATCAAGAGCATGATGCGGTCCAAAACGCTTCATACCGTGTGTGAAGAGGCCCGCTGCCCGAATATTTACGAGTGCTGGGCGAATCGTACCGCGACGTTTATGATTCTGGGGGATATTTGCACGCGTGCTTGCCGTTTTTGCGCGGTAAACACGGGGCTTCCGACGGAGCTTGACCTGCAGGAGCCGGAGCGTGTAGCCGAGGCAGCCGAGCAGATGAACCTCCGGCACTGCGTCGTGACAAGTGTAGCAAGGGATGACCTGAAAGACGGAGGCGCGTACATATTCGCCGAAACGGTGAAAGCGATCCGAAGACGCCTTCCGCTATGTTCGGTTGAAGTGCTGATCCCGGACTTTATGGGCAGCGAGGAGTCGCTGAAGATTGTTATGGATGCGAAGCCTGACATTCTGAACCATAATATCGAGACGGTTAAGCGCATGTCGGATCGGGTACGGGCTAAAGCGAAGTACGACCGTTCCCTGCAGTTATTGAAGAATGCCAAAATGATGCAGCCGGATATTCCGACGAAATCGAGCATTATGCTGGGTGTCGGTGAGGAGTGGGATGAAATTCTGGAAGCGATGGATGACCTTCGGGCCGTCGATTGCGATATTATGACGATCGGCCAGTATTTGCAGCCGTCGCCTAAGCATTTGAATGTGGAAAAATATTATACGCCTGAGGAGTTCGCCATCCTGAAGGAAGAGGGAATGAAGCGGGGCTTCAGCCACGTGGAATCCGGTCCGCTGGTACGCAGCTCCTACCATGCGCACGAGCAGGTGAAATCGGCTGCACGGAGCAAGGAAGAAACGGTTCAGTCTTAATCCAGTCTCAGCGTGTTAGAAAGGCAGGGATGCTGTCATGATCATTATCGGCAACAAAAGCTATGAATTGCTGAAGGACTACCGGAACGGTTGGAATCTGGAGGCTTTCCGGGATCGGTACAGCGAGGTACTGGACCGGTATGACTATATTGTGGGGGATTGGGGCTACAATCAGCTACGGCTAAAAGGCTTCTACCGCGACAACCATCCGAAGGCCGCCAAGGACTCCACATTCTCCAGCATGTCTGACTATATTAACGAGTACTGCAATTTCGGCTGTGCCCATTTCGTGCTCCAGAAGACAAAGGAGCATAAGGAGCATAAAGAGCCGAAGGACCGGGAACCCCGGGATGCAGCAGAAGTTAAGGAAGTCCGGCCTGATGAGGAGAATAGAGGAAACAAGGAGGCCGCACAGGACGGAGCAGTGAAGAGCAGGAAGGACGGCCGGGAACGCGAAGTCCGGGAAGCGAAGCGGGAGCAGCGCGAACAGCGTGATCAGCGCGAGCCAAGGGAACCGAGGGAGAAGGGGCCGAAGGCTCCGAGGTCCGCTACTTCTTGAATCCCGTCTTGACTTGAACTTTATATCCTAATAAAAAAGATCGGATCTCTGTACCAATGGACAGAGGCCGATCTTTTTGTATGCTTGATTAACCAAGAAACGCATCGCGAACCCGGTTCCAGAACGGAAACGGACGGTATCGGGCAAAGCTGACCTGCTGCTCCGCCACCTGACAGCGAACGGAGATAAGATCATCGATCGAGATATTGATATGATCAATCGTAAGCAGCAAGCGCTGCTCCTTGCGCGAAAAAATATCACAATGATGATGCTTGGGCAGAAGAAGCGGCGAGCCGAGCGTTCGGAAGATGCGGTTGTTGATCGAGGCAATCTCCGCGATCTGCAAGGCATCGATCGAGGGATGGACCATCGCGCCTCCGACACTCTTGTTATAAGCCGTGCTGCCGGATGGGGTGGATACGCAAATGCCGTCTCCCCGGAACATTTCAAAGGTTACATCGTTAATGTCAATCTGGGCGACGACCGTCCCGTCAACGCCCTTGAGCGTAAACTCATTCAGCGCAATATAAGATGAAGTCCCTGACTTCTTATGGATCTCCAGTTGTACCAAGGGATACTTGACGAGACGCGGCTCCACGGCTCCGGTCTCTTTGGTGCCGCTCATATGATCAATAAGTTCGTTCAGCTCGTCAGCTTTCCAGTCTGCATAGAACCCTAAATGACCGGTATGAACACCGACGAAAGCCAAGTCAGGTATACGGTCAATAAAGGTATGAAATGCGTGCAGCATCGTACCGTCTCCACCGATCGAAACGACAATCTCGGGAGATTCTGCATCCAGCACAAACCCCCGCTGTTCGGCCAGCTTGTGAAACTGCTGGGTCAGCTCAACAGACAATGGGTCACCGCGGTCCAGAACATAATATCTCAAGTTGATAAGCTCCTTTGTAAGGTTATATAAAGATGATAATCAATCTTGGAGAATAACACAATGTTCACCTAGGGATTTTGCGGATTTTTTGATGCAGGCCCCTGATCAGACGGATCAGCAACGAGCAAGCGATCATCGTGCCGATCGTTAAGGAAAAGGCCGCCATAATATGGGTATACCCGCTTAAGGCAGGAGTCGAAACAGCAGAGGGATCCATCCACGCAGGCATCGAAGTCCCCATCACCGTCTCCCACAGCAGGATGACGGCCGAGGCCGCTATAATCCCGTGGATCAGCCGTGCGACGGCAAACGGGAAGTATCGTAAATTGGTAGAGTTCAAAATGCTGACGATTTGCGCATGAACGGACAATCCTCCCCATGACAGGATAAAAGCCGCGGCTGCAGCCTTGTAAGGCAAGGGGATGAAGGAACCGGCCTCCCCGGCATAACGCGCCCCGAGCGTTACCTCAAAGATGCCGCCTACCAGCGCGGTCGACAGGGCTTCCGGCATCCCGATCAGCGACAGCAAAACCTTGATCAACTCGGTGAAGCTTGTAACCACACCTGCGCGGGTCCAAAGCTCCAGAAAGACGGAAAAGAATACAACAAGCCCTCCAACGACAATAATAAGCTGAAGGGAGGATTGAATCGCTTGGCTTACCAAGGTGCCGAGATCTCGTCCATCCTGCAGTCTTGCGGCATGCATCGCTTGGAACGCGGCCTTGATCCGTCCCGGCTTCCCGCCTGCGATATTCAGCGTGTCTTCACCGGAATGGTCGGCGGACTTGCGTCTGCCGTGAAACCGCATAAGGAGACCGACAACAAAGCCTCCGCCATAGTGGGCGATCGCAAGGATCAAGCCGATCTTCGGGTCATGGAAGAAGCCGACCGATACCGCGCCAATCAAAAAGATCGGGTCAGACGAGGTGGTGAAGGCGACAAGACGCTCGCCTTCCTCGCGGTTCACCATGTTCTGCTCCCAAAGCTTGGCCGTGAGCTTAGCGCCGACCGGGTAACCTGATACATAGCCCATCGCCGCAACAAACCCGCCTGCCCCGGGTATGCGAAACAGCGGGCGCATCAAGGGATCGAGCAGGGTGCCGACCAAGTGCACAACCCCAAATCCCAGCAGCATTTCCGATATCACAAAGAAGGGGAACAGGGATGGAAACAGCACATCCCACCAGATGGAGAGGCCCCTGAGAGCAGACTCCAGAGCAGCCTTCGGATATATAGCCATTAGAACGATCACGCTGGTCAATGCCATTACCAGCAGCAGCCAGCCCGCTTTTTTCATGGTCATGTAATCATTGCCTCCTGGCATCGAAGAAAATTCGCAGAGATAGGTCTTTTCTAAAAATGTATGCCGGGATTAGGACAAACAGTCTAAAAAAACATGAGTAAGCGGTTTCAAAATTGCTTTATTTTCCGGAAACATGTGCTATAATAAAAAACATCAAAGCACATCTTTCGTATTATGTTTGGATGGAGTGATGATCATGAGCATAGTCGCAGGTATTCTGGTATGCGCCTTCGTTTATGTTATACGTGCTTCTCTCGTCCAGAGTGAAGAGGATTGGCGCAGTTATTAATAGCATTTAGAAGGGGCTCCCGTTGGGGTGCGCCTTTTTTTGTTGTTTTTTGCTATAATAGAGAAGTGCATCCATGTCGAAAATTATATATATAGATGGGAGACCTGAACGGGTATGAATCCGCATTTGAGCATCTATGATAACCTCGGGGGGGCCGAGGGGATCCGGTCTTTAGTCGAGGCATTTTATCCGAGAGTTCAGCAGAACGAGCTGTTGGCACCGTTGTTTCCGGAGGATATTGAGCCGGTAATGGAGAAGCAGTATATGTTTTTAAGCCAGTTTTTCGGAGGCCCCGCGCTCTTCTCCGAAGCGTATGGTCACCCGATGATGCGGGCAAGGCATCTTCGATTCCCGATTACGGAGCGTCATGCCGAGGAATGGCTCCGCTGCATGGAGGGGGCATTGATGGAGATCGGCGTGGACGATGAGCTCCGCGAATTTGTGCTGCAGCGCCTGTCCGGCCCTGCCCACCATTTCGTGAACACGCCCCTGGACTAAAGGCAGGATGAGAGTACGCAAGGGAAGGGATGGGAAGCGAAGATGAAATTGGAGCCCTTGTATTCCATCAAGGTGCAGTGTATCCACTGCGAGCATGAGTTTGAAACCTCGAGGGTCCGGCCCAGCTTTAAAAAGGCCTATCGGACGGATACCGATTTTTGCGCGTACTATAAGTCGGAAAATCCCGATTACTATGTCGTCAGGATCTGCCCGAGCTGCGGATTTGCCTCCACGGAAAATTCCCTGATCAAAATGAATGACAAGCAGAGGTCGGCTTTTCAGACGCAAATAGCATGCCGATGGGAGAGCCGCGACTTCGGAGGCCGGCGCAGCCTTGAGGAAGCGCTGGAGACGTACAAGCTCGGCTTGCTCTGCGCGCAGATCATCGGGGAACGCGAGCGAATCATCGCAAGCTTGCTTCACCATATTGCGTGGCTGTACCGCTACCAGGAGAATCAGGAGCAGGAAAGGCGCTTCTTGAGGTATAGTCTGGAGTCTTATATCCGAGTGTTTGAGCTTGAGGGAGTAGGGGCCAATGACGCAAAGCTGCTGTATCTCATCGGGGAAATTCACCGAAGGCTGGGACAATACCAGGAGGCGGTGCAGTGGTTCGCAAGAGTGGTTCAAGACCAGAAGATTGTGGATGCCGCAATGATTCGGGCTTCCAGGGAGCAGTGGCGGGTCGCTTCCGAACAGCTGAGGGAAGAGAAGGGCCACGCACTGGGAGCGGAGTAGCCGCTTCATCCAGAGGAACGAAAGCCGGCAGAAAGGCGCAGCTTAGAATCGATAGACTTAGCTTGGAGCTTGCCGCGCTCCGGATGCATCGGACTTGCGGGGAGCAGGGATACCGACTCCGAAAGGCAGAGCCAAGCGGCCGGCTGTCGTCATTAGCGGAGCCGCTGGTCTGTAAGCAAATAATCGATGTCGCTGTCGAGCACGGTTACTCGGTTGTGGCAGCAGGGGAAGATCAGCAGCTTTTTCTTGCCTTCCCTGACGCTAATCAGCTCCTTGGGCTTCATGGGAAGCAGAACATTGTCGGTCCCGCAGAAGGGGCATGTTTGTACATATACGTCATTTCCGACGACATCATAGGGCCATGTGTTTGAAAAAGGTATCATGAGTTCTCCGGACGGCCCTGTTCGCTCTTCTGCTCCGACTGCGGCTCTGCCTTATCGTTCTTCGCAAGCTCGGCGATCTTCTGCATCAGGATATGCTGCGGCATATGCATAAGCTGCTCCAGCGGAACGCCCAGCTGCTTGGACAAGGTTACCGCCGTCTCTGGTGAAATTTGTAAAGGTCTCATCGCTTATCGATCCTCCAACAGTAATTTTAATATATATAGTTATACACTTTTCACGTCGTTCATACAAATATGAGCGTCAAGCTGGAAGTAAAAAAACTCACTTCATTTTTGAAAGGCGGACTATGGATATGACACTTCAACAGACCTGGAATTTAGAAACCATTTTCCCGGGAGGCTCCTCGTCTCCGCAGCTGGCAAGCTTCCTGGAGACGCTGGAGAAGGATATGCAAGCCCTCCAGCAGGATGTAAGAAGCCTCTCCGTGCCGGATTCGATCGAAGGCACACAAGCATTGGAAGCCTTTTTGGAGCAGTTTCAGAGCTGCTATGCCCGGGTACGGGAAGCCTCAGCATTTGTAAGCTGCTTGACCGCACAGAACGTAAACGATAAAAAAGCCGTTCAGCTGTCAGGGCGGGTCACCTCGCTGTCGGCTACGCTCCAATCCGTGAAAAGTCGGTTCGATAATGTGCTTCGCGGCATGAACGATGAGCTCTGGACGGCGTGGACAGGCACCGGGGCTGCGTCCAAGCTGGACTTCATCTTGAATGAGAGCCGGAACCTGGCGAAGGAGAAAATGAGCCCTGAGCTGGAAAGCCTGGCTTTGGCGCTCGCCGTTGACGGCTACCACGGCTGGGGCGAATTTTACGACACCATTGTCAGCAAAATTCAAATTCCGTACGAAGAGAACGGCGAGACCAAGCTGCTCTCCGCCGGACAAGCCTTTAACAAAATGCACCATCCTAACCGTGAGGTACGGCAGTCGATGTTTGAGAAATGGGAAGCAGCATGGGGCGCAGCGGCGGACTACTGCGCAGATACGCTAAACCATCTGTCCGGCTTCCGGCTGAAGCTGTATGAGAACCGGGGCTGGGACGATGTGTTGAAAGAGCCGCTGGCGATCGGACGGATGAGCCGCGAGACGCTGGATACGATGTGGGCGGTCATTCAGGATACGAAGCCGGTGCTGGTGGAGTATTTGAATCGCAAGGCGAAGCTGCTTGGTCTTGACGGGCTGTCCTGGACTGACGTGGATGCGCCGATCCGCACGTCCGCAGCCAAAATTTCTTATGATGACGCGGCAGTTAATATCGTAGAGCAGTTCCGCAAATTCAGTCCGAAACTGGCGGACTTCTCCCAAATGGCGTTCGATAAAGGCTGGATTGAGGTTGAGGACCGTCCCGGCAAGAGACCTGGCGGCTTCTGTACTTCGTTCCCGGCCAGCGAACAGACGCGGATCTTCATGACGTTTGGCGGGACCGCCTCGAACGTGTCCACGCTGGCTCATGAATTGGGACATGCGTACCATCAATTCCTGATGCGCGGAATTCCCGTGCTCAACCAAAGATACGCGATGAACGTCGCCGAAACCGCTTCGACCTTCGCGGAAATGATCGTATTTGACGCGATGGTGAAAGGGGCGTCCAGCGAAGAAGAGAAGCTGGCATTGCTGGAGGAGAAAATTCAGAACAGCGTTGCGTTCTTTATGAACATTCATGCAAGATTCCTGTTTGAGACCCGTTTCTATGAGAAGCGGAAGAGCGGGCTGCTCAGCGCCGAGGGAATTTCGGATCTCATGGTGGAGGCGCAGAAGGAAGCGTATTGCGACGCCTTGACGTCTTACCATCCTCATTTCTGGGCATCCAAGCTGCATTTCTATATTACGGGTACACCGTTCTATAATTTCCCGTATACATTCGGCTATATGTTCAGTACCGGCCTCTACGTGCGTGCCCTGCAGGAAGGTCCTGCTTTTGCTGAGAAATACGATGCGCTTCTCCGTGATACAGGCGTCATGACGGTGGAGGATTTGGCGAAAAAGCATCTGGACGTCGATTTGACCCAGCGCGATTTTTGGCAAAGCGCGGCGGATTTATGCGTATCGGATATCAGACAGTTTCTGCAGTTAACCGACCATTTGGCATAAGGTGCCGAATGCTTCGGGGAAATACGATAAAAGAAGCTCCTTGCGGGCTTCTTTTTTTGTCGCAAAGGGGAGAAAAATGCCGGAAGATACAGAAAAGCTTTTAAATAATTGTGCAATTTTAGTCATATATACCCAATTATGTTGAATTATGTTGATCGAGCTTTTCCATTCCCTTATAATGAGTCATAAGCCCTAATATTAGGGAGGATTTACTAATAAAGGAGGGGTGACGATATGGTACAATTGGATCAATTATCGCTGGCTAGACAGTTGGATATCGTGTTTCGAGAGCTGGAGGAAGAACTGGGGGGATTAACCTCCGGTACGGTATTTGTACAAATACGAAATAATATCATCGGCAAATTCGGTATCCGGCACAATCCGTTGGCCGGGCGAAACGGGGTGATTGCACCTTGTGAGGAGGGGCTAAGCGAAGCGCAGCAGTATTCGTTTCGGATGATGGCGCTTGAAAGCCTAAAGCATAAGCGGCATTGGACACACGGTGAAATCAGTTACGAGTTTATGGTGCGGCAAGGCATGGTTGTGGTGGATGCAATTCTCGAGTCGAACTACAATATGGCGAGCTTAATGATAAGATATCCCCGGCATACATATCCCGAAGCTGCTTCGAAATCATGAAATTATTATTCGTTCATACCATATAACGGCGAAAGAGGCGATCTTTGGGGAGAAGATCGCCTCTTTCTATTATGGCTGGAGGGAAGAGATGCGATTACAGGTTCGAACGACCCGATAATTGCTGCTCAGCCAGTTGTACCAGACGCTTAGTGATGTAACCTCCCAATGAACCAGTTTCACGGGAAGTGTAGTTACCCATGTAGCCGTCTTGAGGAAGAGTTACACCCAGTTCTTGAGCAGCTTCTACCTTCAATTGTTGAAGAGCTGCAGTCGCTTGAGGAACAACCAGGTTGTTAGAAGAACGTCCTTGAGCCATGTCATGTCACCTCCTTTGAGATTGTATGAGGATATTATGACCTGAAAGATAGGGGTCTCATTCGCCATCAAGGGAGATACGGAGCTGGTAAAATTAGGGGGACGGGCATCGAGCTATTGATTATGGAGCATCACCAAAAAACAGCCCTTCAAGATCGAAGGGCTGCCATTCTATCAAGCAGTAAGTATGTCGCTTCTGACGATTCTTCCAATATGGTCACGTCCGTTTAAATGTCGATCGATTATGCCATTAGTCGACATTCGCGCCATGAAGAACACGGATGCGGGTTTGCAATTCAACGGATGCTCCAGCCTCGAGATGAATCAGACCAGTCTCGGCGCTCGATAGGTTCAAGTTGGGTGCATTTGGAAGCCATGTGTAAGGCTCGATGCACAGGAACTCTTCAGCTTGGCCCTTCGTATACAGCACCCAATGCTTAAAATACTGGCGATCGGCCGAATAATGGATCTCATAACCATCGTCCCGTTTAAGCAGTGCAAGGGCAGGCTTGCCTTCCGGTATTTTCAGAATCGTGTCCAGATCCGTATCCTTCAGATTTAATCCGGTATTAAGGCCTTCGAGATGCCCCAGCGCCGACGTATCTCCTGTCGGAATCAACTCGTTATTAAGCGTATAGATCGAGTCGACAGGCACTTCCAGCGACCATCGATGCGGTTCGCCGTCAAGCAGGAACCATGTATGATAACCCATGCCGAATGGGGCGGGTTGTTTGCCGGTGTTCGTTATGCGCAGATTTTGGACCAATTCGGTTCCCTGGAGTCGAAAGTTCATTTCCAGCTTCAGGGGGATCGGAAACTGCGACATCCATTTCGGATCATCAGAGGTCACGAACTCTGTCGAAACCGCACAGCCTTCATCATCCTCTTCGATATCGCTTACGCACCAAGCTTGGGTCCGGTGCAGTCCATGGATATGATTATCGCCTGCCGTATTTTGGTCGAATTGATACGTTTGGCCGCCGTATTCGAACCGGCCTTTGGATATCCGTCCCGGCGGAATGAGCATCGGGATGCCGAAGTGGTACGGCTTTTGGAGATAGAATGCAAGCTCGCTTTCATCCGGCCTTCGGAGGATTTCACGCTGTTCTTCGATGTCTTTAATCCCAATCACGTTGTTACCTAGACGAGGGAGGAGAGTCACTTCGAGACGGCCGCTGTTTAAGATATAGGTGTCGTAACCATTCCACTGGCCTTTGGTCACTTGATTCATATCGATGCTCCTTTACTAACAAAAATCATGGTCTGGACGATTAACCACATCATAACAGATTTTTAAGCCTCGCGTACAACAAAAGCTCTAAATCGCCGGGGGCATGCCTTCGCAGGATCTTGGAATTGACAAGGTGGTGTAAGAGATTTATTATTGCATGTAATAGTGATCAATGATGATTGAACACGATGACAAGGACAAGTAGGCAGATGCGGTCGCTCCTTCAGAAAGCCGGTGGCTGATGTGAACCGGTGGAGCCGCTTTGCTGAATGGACCTTTGAGTGCTGAGCTGAACAGGATAAACATGAACCGTGTTAATTCCTTAATATGCCGGCCGGGTATTCTCCGTTACAAGAATGGAAGGCTGCAGCTGTCAAGCGTACGATGCTGCTGCGGCGAATAAGGGTGGCACCACGGTCTCACGTCCCTTGCGGATGTGGGGCCTTTTTTTGTTGGATTTTTATGAAAGAAATAGAAATGGAGGACTATGAAATGAAAACCGTATTATCCGGCATTCAACCAAGCGGCAACTTGACGCTGGGCAACTATATCGGAGCCATTAAAAATTTTGTGAAGCTCCAGGATGAGCACAATTGCTACTTCATGGTCGTGGATTTGCATGCGATTACGGTGCCGCAGGAGCCAAAGGCGCTCCGTGAGCGTTCGGAAATGGTCGCGGCATTGTATGTTGCGGCCGGCATCGATCCGGCAAGAGCGAATATTTTTATGCAGTCGCATGTTCCGCAGCATGCTGAGCTTTCGTGGTTGATGACAACGCTCGTGCATATGGGCGAGCTAGAGCGCATGACCCAGTTCAAGGATAAGTCGGAAGGCAAGGAATCGGTGGGGGCAGGTCTGTTCGTGTACCCGGCGCTGATGGCAGCCGATATTTTGCTGTACAATGCCGACCTCGTTCCGGTTGGGGACGACCAGAAGCAGCATTTGGAGCTGACGCGTGACTTGGCCGGACGGTTCAACCATCGCTTCGGGGAGTTCTTTACCGTACCGGAGCCGTATATTCCGCAAGTGGGAGCTCGAATCATGTCGCTGGACGATGCATCTAAAAAAATGAGCAAGAGCAGCCCGGTTGAGGGAAGCTATATTGCCATGCTGGATACACCCGACCAGATTCGCAAAAAAATTAGCCGCGCCACAACCGACTCCGGTACCGAGGTTGTTTACGATCCTTCAACGAAGCCGGAGGTCAGCAATCTGATGAGCATTTATTCGGAATGCGCGGGCATTTCCCTGCAGGATGTGCAGCATCGCTTTGAGGGGAAAATGTATGGTGCGTTCAAGAAGGAGCTTGGCGAGGTGGTTGTGGCTGCGCTTGAACCGCTTCAAAAGCGATATTATGAAATTCGCGAATCCGGAGAAATTCACGACATTCTTGCAAGAGGGGCAGAGCAGGCACGCAGCAAAGCCGCCCAAATCTTGGACGGCGTTAAGGATAAGATGGGCTTTCTGCCTGCAAAATAATTGCTCTATGCACTTTGGAGGCAAACGCTTCGGCGCCGAGAACCCGACTTAATGAAACTTGATTTTAAGACGGCTTGCGCTTGGACTTGATGATAAAGCCCCAGCCGATGTTAAGAATCGACAGAATGCCGAGACCGATGGCAATCAGCCAGTTCGTGCTGATCATGATTGCGCAGGCGGTTAGAAGGACGATGGACGAGACGGCAAACCATAGGGATAGACCTTTGCTCATATGAAAAAAAACCTCCAACATAAAAAATAAAAAACTACGTATAAGGCTGCGAGATGAAGCCATAATAAGTTTGCAAGCTTGCACTGGAATAACAGACATTCAGTGAAGGGAGATATTTAATATGGCACAAGGTCGTTCCCGCAGCAACAATCTGGTTGTACCTCAAGCAAGACAAGCACTGGAGCAGCTGAAAATGGAAGCTGCTCGCGAGCTGGGTGTGACTATTCCTCAAGACGGATACATGGGCAGCTACACATCCCGTGAAACCGGTTCTTTGGGAGGTTACATCACGAAGCGTCTGGTACAGCAAGCTGAACAGCAACTTTCGGGTTCTGGACGCACACTGTAATTTCTTCTCATAAGGGACTTACCGCCCGGGGCGCTATAGATGCGCTCCGGGTTTTCATTTGATTCTTGGCGAACGTCCCCGGACACGGGGCCATACATAGACAAATTGTGCCTTAAACAACGTCATAACGTCAAGGAAATATCCTTGGCAAATGTCACTGAATTGTCATATAGATACACCGAATTCCGAAGGATTGCTAAACACTTTTTACTAATGATATGATAAACTTTATAGCGGAGGCAGTACTTCCTCCATAACGACAGATACAAGGAGGAACGTTTACACGTGGGTAATCACTTGAGATATCAGGCTCCTTCAGAATCCGCAGCACTGGCTTCCGCAGCGCCTGCACCTCCCGAACAAGCGGGGACTTGGAAAGATTTTATAACCGTGACCAAACCCGGAATACTCCGGTCTAATTTGATAGCAGCATTTGCCGGATTTTGGCTGGCGTCGCGCTGGGACATCCAGTTCGGACTGCTCGCGATGACATTGCTTGGAACTTTGCTCGTCATGGCATCCTCATGCGTGTTTAACAACTATTTCGACAGAGAACTCGATATGAAGATGGAACGGACACGCGATCGTTCTCTTCCAACCGGACGGCTGACGCCAAAGGTTGTTCTTTGGTATGCCATTATACTGGGTGCATTGGGACTAGCAGTGCTGTTCCTGTTCTCCGGCGTCCTGGCGGGGATCTTCGGCGCGATAGGCATGTTCGTTTATGTCGTCGTTTACACGCTATGGCTGAAGCGCACCTCGACATGGAGCACATCCGTCGGCGCCATCTCCGGCGCAATGCCGCCGGCTATCGGCTATGTGGCGGTATCGGGACAGGTAGATATGGGGGCAATTCTGATCTTTGCACTGCTCTTCCTATGGCAGCCGCCGCATTTCTGGGCGCTCGGCATTCGGCGGGTAGAAGAATATCGTGCAGCAGGATTTCCGCTCCTACCGGTCGTCAAGGGCATCAAGCGTACGAAAATTCAGATGATCCCTTACCTTGTCCTCCTGCTGCCGATTCCGATTCTCATGTATGTATACGGATACGCAGGCATCTTCTTCCTGGTTATCGGTCTGCTCCTGGCGATCGGCTGGCTTTATACGGCTTTGAAGGGATTCACGGCGAAGGATGATGAGGCTTGGTCGAAGAAAGTATTCATCTTCTCGATCAATTATTTAACGCTCAGCCTCATTGTTCTAATCCTGAATACGACCTTCTAAGATTTGAATAATCAGGTCGGCTATGGTCGTTAGGTCGGCGGATAGGGGATTACGTAGCGGTCATAACGTTCAGTATGCAGGACAGGCATATGGTTCCATAAGAATCAGGCCGGGAAGAAGGGAGAAGAGCAAGGGGAATGAACGCATTCAAGCGCTATAAATGGACTTGGATTTTGCTGGCCGTCTGCGTGGTCGCGGCGGTGTACCTCGTATACAACTCACTGGGATTCGGGAAGGATAAACTCCCGGTCATTCGTGAAGTCGGCAGTTATTCCATGGAGAATGTCGACGGCAAAACCATCACGTCAGAGGATACGAAGGGAAAGGTCAAGCTGATGTACTTTTATTTCACCAGCTGTCCGGACGTTTGTCCGGTTACGACGCTGATCCTCTCGCAGATTCAGGAAGAGCTGAAGAAGGAAGAGCTGTTTGGGGGCGAGGTGAACTTCGTGTCCATTTCCTTTGACCCGAAGACCGACACGAAAGAGAAGATCAAAGAGTTCGGCGACCGCTTCAATGCTGATTACAGCGGTTGGTACTTTCTAAGGGGAGACCAGGAAGAAACCCGGAAGCTGATGCAAGATTCCTTTAAAATCCCGCTTCTCGGCAACGATTCGACGAACTTCACCCATGGTAACTCCATCGCTCTGGTGGACCGGGATAACAATATTCGCAAAATGTATAATGCCGGCGTTCCGTCGGATGTAAAAACAGAGGATATCATTCAAGACATCAAGACCTTGATTAAAGAATAGGACTTATCCGACAATTCGAATAGAGGAAGCAAATACGGCGGCGCAGGAGAATCATCCTGACCGCCGTTTCTTCTTACTTGGAAGGAGAGCCGTATCCGAAATTCGAAAATGGAATAGGCTGCAAGCTTCGAAAATCCCTTTATAACAGGGGGCTAGGGCTAGTATTCTTCAGGCGGCGGGTAGATGATGAATTCCTCCAATCCCGCTTTTTCCAGCTGGGCAATTAAATATTCATCTGGCGTGCCCTCTACGCCTGCGTACCCGCGGCGGGTGTAAATCTGCTCGGCATCCGGGAATGCGTCGCGCAATATCCCGCGAATCCTTTTGCCGGAGCTGTCGTTGTCCATAAACAGATACACCTCCTGATCGCGTACCTGCTTTTGCAATGTGTCAAGCTTGGCACTGTTCAACGTACCGAATGTACATAATATCGTAATATCGGAGGTTAGCAGCCGGCGGAGACGGCTGCGGTCGTTCTTGCCCTCGACGATGATAAATATTGACATGCTGTTCACCTCTGTCATGATACGGCGTAGCTTGGCAGCATTCCCCGGGAAATGTTGGCGTTCTGGTCGAAAGATGTATATATAGTGTAGCTTGTTTACCGCCGTTCATGCAAAACAGAAAAATGCGGCCTTCCAGCAGGAAGACCGCTTCAGTAAAACTCATGTATTCTAGTAGAAACAGCTGCTCAGGATAATCACGAGAAGAATATACAGAACCAGAATCATTCCTACCGAATTTCCATAGGCCGGTGCATGACAATGTTTATGATGGACATGACTCATTCGTTTTCACCCCTTGGTTAAATGTCCGTGGTCAGTTGCCACACTGTATTCTATGTCCATTTACCCAATAGGATTGTGTATTGGCCCACTTGATGCGGTTTATGGAGCCCATATCCGTGATGTTTGTCAGAGCGGTGATACCGGTGTCGTCTCCGGTGCCAAGGTGGCCGAAGGCTCGACACGTTTCTGATGCGGGAGCAGAAGGAGAACGGTCATCAGCATAAGAAAGGCAATAAAATAAGGCGATACGATCGTCCGCAGCTGCCCGGCTGCAATCGGGCCGACAAAGGAACCGAGCGACATGGCGATGGACTGCAGCGAGAATACCCTCCCGAGCCGGGTGCCCCCGCTCAGCTCAATAAATAGCGATGATAAGGCAGGGAACAGCAGGCCTTTAGACAACCCTAATACAAATAAAGTAACCGTCAACGGCAAATGATCAGCTGCGGCCAGCAAATAAAAGCTGATGGCAAGGCCAAACACGCCGGCTGCTACCCGGGCCCGAGGGGGATAGCGGTTCAGGAAAAGCATGCTCAGGGTAACAAGCGCCCCCAGGCTGATGACGGAGAAGAGCAGTCCGGTTGACATGATGCTTGCCTGCCCGCTGTCACGGAGCGGAATCTCAAAGAACAATATGCCTTGGGAGCATGCGATGACAAACGGGAACAGATAAAGCCGAAGGCTAAAGGGCAGCCGGGTTGTTCCCTGGTTAGGCTGGGCTTTGGCTTCCTTCTTGCCGACTGTCTCTGTTGCCTGCCTGGGGAGGCTAAGAAAAGCCATGATTCCCGTAAAGATGAGAAGCCAGCCGAGGCTCTGAAAGGTGCCCGAAAATCCGGTGTTCGCTACGATAAAGGCTCCGGCTGCAGGCGAAAGAACGGAAGCCAGGGTGTGTACAAGGCCGTGCCCGGACATGTATTTGCCTTGCGTCACGGGATCTTTGGATAAGGATGCGAGCAGGGCAAGACATGCAGGTGACAGGAAAGCCAGCACAAAGCCGCTGATGGAGCGGAGCACAAGCAGCTGCCAGGGAAGCTGGACATGGGCCTGCAGCAGCAGAATGATGCCTGCCGCAGTCAGGCTGAAAATAATGTAGCGCCGGCTGCCGTGCCGGTCGATCAGGCCGCCGGCAATCAGATTGCCCGGCAGATGGGTCAGGGCATATATGCCCATCATCCAGCCGATAAAGGCCGGAGCGGCCCCAAGCGAGATGGCGAACGGCGTGAGCACGGGATATTGGGCGTGCAAATCAAAAAACGCCAGAAATAAAAACATGTATAGCCATAAAGCGGTTTTCAATATGGCACCCTCCTATCCGGCAAAAGATCGTTATGATACTACTTGTACGCTCCAAGGGGCAGGCTTATACCTCTTAGTAAAAAGACCCGGTTGGCTGACAGCATCCTTGGGAATCATGTATAATTAAAAAGACGGCCGTCAAACCGCCGTTTTATTAGCGACGGGAGTGAAGGATATGGATACGCAAGTATGGATGGAGTTTCTGAAGCAGAACTGGCTCGTTATCGCAATCGCGTTAATTATTCTGTTTGTCGTTTTGAATGTGGTGAGAACGGTCATCAAATGGGCGATCGCCGTCCTGATCATTGTAGGCCTATTGGTCTATAGCGGAATATCGCTGGACAAGATCGGGGAGGTTGTATCGACGGTAAAGGATGAAACCATCGATACCGTCAAGACCGAAGCGCTGAATTTGATGATCAAGGAAGCGAAGGAAGCAAAGTATACGTCGAATGGAGACGGGACCTATTCCATTACGGCCCCGAACTTGGAGCTGAAGGGAAGTGCAGGCTCCAATGAAGTTGAGGTAACATTTCGCGGGGTATCGGTAGGAAAGTGGGACATGAACGACACCATACGCAGCTTTATCAACGATGCCAAGAACAATACGGATTCCAAATAACGAACAACCATTTTATCTAAATAAAGGTGCAATCAGACCCGGTTAAGCAGATCCGATGTGCAATAGTAACTTGCCAGCTCATCTGCGGCCGGTTGTACCAACATCATTGGGAGAGGGGGAATGCCGTGTGATGTCCGCATGGATCGATAGTGTGCGTGACGGAAACGGAATTACCGTTTTGCTGCTGCTGATTGTGGCCTTCTCCATGATACAGGGTTGGAGACGAGGAGCGTCCCGTTCAGCCGGGAAGCTTGTTTCTTTTCTGGGGGATGCCCTTCTCCGGATCGGAGGTCTGGTGATATCCATCCCGTTTACGTTGTGGCTGTCGCCAAAGGCCGGGGAATGGTTAGGCGCGATCTCCGCTTTACCGGACCGGGAATTGCGGTTCTGGGAGCAGGTGTATTATACGGCGGTGAAATCGCTGGCTGATTTTCCGCTCCTAAGATTTGCGGTCCTGTTTATGATTAGTTACGGATTGATCGTATTTATGCTGCGGCTGCTGATCTCACTGATTTTCGGCGGGGGAAGCTTGTTCCGATCCGGGAGGGAAACATCCGCATCGTTGCCGAGCCGGCTGGCCGGCACCGGCATCGGGGTGCTGATTGGTGCTGCACGCAGCATGCTTGTCATTGCTGTGCTGTTCGTGTGGGTCAGCCTCAATCCGGATCATGGATTCAGCCGTTATGTCGAGGCTTCCCCAATCTATTCGCAGGGAGCAAGGGCTGTTCTCGAGCCGTTGTCGGGATCGCTGGTACGGGAACAGCTGCCGGTCTTCGCCCAGTCGGTTCAAGATGAACTAAGCGGCATCATGGAGCGGAAATACGAGGTGATCGACCACCGGATTCCGGAGGGGATCGAGCAGACAGCGGCGCATGTGGTCAAGGGGGCTTCGACCGATAAAGAGAAGGCCCGCAAGCTTTATGATTGGGTCGGCAGCCGGATATCCTACGATCATGAGAAGGTTCGGCTCTATGAAGAGCAGAGGATTTGGAAAGAGCAGACGCCGCAGGATACGTACGATACCCGGCTTGGCGTCTGCATTGATTACGCCCGGCTGTATGCGATGATGGCGCGCTCACAGGATTTGGATGTGCGCGTCGTAACCGGGCGCGGCTATAACGGCCAGGGCGGCTATGGGCCGCATGCCTGGAACGAAGTGTACTTGAGCGAGGAGAAAAAGTGGGTTCCGCTGGATCCGACATGGGCCCAGAGCGGGGACTGGTTTAACCCTCCGCGATTCAATGAAACGCATATTAAAGAGAGGGTATTTTAATAGCGAATCGAACAAGGGGCGGACCCAGGGCCAAGGGGGTTCGCCCTTTGTGAGTCCGACCATTGTCATCGGGATGAAGTGGGGAGGCTTTTTGTGATAATATAGGTTTAGGTAATGTGCATAAAAGGGGAGAAGCATACGTGAGAGGGTTTAGGCCGGATAAACGCAAACAAGATGAGGGAGATGCCGGCAGTCAGTTTAATCTGCGAGTCAACCTGTTCTTTTTTAGCACGTTTATTATTTTCTGTGTCATCATTATACGTTTGGCGATTCTTCAATTCGTGGAAGGGCCTGAGCTGAAGGAAATGGAAACCGGGGGTCAGATCAAAAACTTCCCGCTTCAGCCGATCCGTGGAAGCATCCTTGATGCATCGGGCACGCCGATAGCCTACTCAACGCCTTCCCAGGCGCTGTATCTTACGCTGATGAAAGATTACAGCAACTCCGACCGCGGTAAGAAGAACCGGCCGGAAATCGAGAAGCTGGCGCAAGAGATGGTGGATGTCTTCAACCGGTACGGCGATCCCAAAGCCGAGAAGATGACCGTGGAAGATGTCATCAAAGCGATGGATCTGAACTTTAACAAGCAGCCGGGGTACGAACCTCGGCGAATTAAAGCCAACCTGTCCTCGAAGGAAGTCGCCTATTTCATGGAGCATAAATCCCAGTATCCCGGCGTCGAGATCGTGGAGGAAAGCGAGCGAAAGTACAGCGAGGACCGAATTGCGGTACAGACGATCGGGTATTTAAGGGAGTTTAAAGGTCAGAAGGATTTGGATAAGTACAAAGCCATTGATCAGAAGAACAAAACCCAGAAGGACCCGGGTCTGATCTATTCGGAGCAGGAGAAGGTCGGTGTCGACGGGCTTGAAATGATGTTTCAAGATGAGCTGCGCGGCAAGAACGGCTATATCAATATTCCGATCAGCCCGCAAAATATGGCCAACGG
The DNA here is from genome assembly GCF_017873605.1 of Paenibacillus lactis. GTDB lineage: Bacteria > Bacillota > Bacilli > Paenibacillales > Paenibacillaceae > Paenibacillus_AQ > Paenibacillus_AQ lactis. Next base: position 563,153 of record NZ_JAGGKI010000003.1, on the reverse strand, counting down.
CGTGCCGACCATGGTCCCGCCGCAAAAAGGCTATAATATCCACTCGACCATCCATAAAGACATTCAGCTCGCCGCGCAGCAGGCGATTGTCGACCAGCTGAAATGGCTTCACACTAATGCTGTTTCGGGGAGGACCCATCCTGAGGCCCAAACAGGATATGCAGTGGCCATGGAAGTTGATACGGGGAATGTTGTAGCCATGGCCAGCATTCCGGATTACGATCCGAATGTATGGGAGACCGGAACGGATGACTGGGATTCGGTCATGAGTCATTACCGTAACGGAACCATATGGCCATACAGCTCGGGACGTTCAGGCAACAATCTGGAATCGACCGTCCTGCTCGGCTCCACGATCAAGCCGCTGAGCGTATTGATCGGACTGAATGAGCATTTATTCGGCCCGAACGATTACTATCCGGACCAAGGGGCGGCGTACTTCGGTAAAGATAATTCGAGGGTCTACAACTCCGGCCGAAAGGCAAACGGATCAATCAATGCGCGAAAAGCTCTTGAGAAATCCTCCAACGCCTTCATGGTCGACTGGGTCGGGGAGAAGCTGTTCAACAAGTACGGCTCCAAAGCCGTCGAAAAGTGGGACGAATACATGAAGGAATTCGGGCTGGGCGTATCCACCGAATCCGGGCTGCCGAACGAGCATAAAGGCATTATCGAGTATACGAACATCGAGCAGGCGGGCAGTTATCTGGCAGCGATGGCTTACGCTTCCTTCGGACAGTCCGGGAAGTATACGACGCTTCAATTAGCGCAATATGCCACCATGCTTGCAAATCAAGGCACAAGGATTAAACCTCAGCTTGCCAGCAAAATCGTGGACCAGAACGGCAAGGTAGTCAAGAAGTACGGACGTGAAGAGCTGAATCACGTCGATTTTCCGCAGCAGTACTGGAATGAAGTGATTCAGGGGATGAATACCCAGAATCTTCGGGCGTTTGAAGATTTCCCGTATGATTTTGCCCGCAAAACCGGTACGTCCGAGCAGGATATCTACAAGAACGGACAGCGCATCCGCGTTGACAACGGTGTGTTTATCGCCTTCGCTCCTCGGCAAAATCCGAAGCTGGCGGTTGCCGTCGTCATTCCGGAAGGCGGCTTCGGTTCCCAAAGTGCGGCTCCGGTGGCACGTAAGATCTTCGATGCATACGATGAAATCTACGGCCTCGACGGCACGCCGCATCCGAAGAACAAGGATGAGCAGGAAGGCAACGGAGAATAGGCATAACGAAAAAGAAGGCAGCTTTCAAGCTATAAGGGCTTGGCTGCCTTCTTTCTGTTTATCAAGGGAATTGAAATCAACCGGCAGTTGTATAACATTTTACGTATTTGAACTAACTTCCGTTGATTGGTTCAACTTATAGATATAGCTATACGTGGGCATCCGGTGCCTTATCTGCAACGAGATTCAAGACGATGCCGAATTCAAGCAGCGCCTTCAACTCGCAGAGCACCATCGTATATCCTCCCATCGAATCGATGGCCTGGCGGGTAACGTCAGCATCCGTCCCTTCGAATCCGGTATGGATAATCGTCACGAAGGTGCCGCCCTCGCTTCGAGGCACGAACTCCCATTCCGTCGTCGTGCCGTCCGACGATTGGATAACAATCCGGCGGTCGGTCTCCAGCTCTTTGACGAGGATCGTATCGGATACGCCGTACATTTCCCAGTCCCAACGAATTTCTTTACCGGCTTCCAGCTTGCCGGTGGATCGGGTGAACCAGAACTTGGTCGTGATATCAGGATCGACAAAGGCCTCAAAGACCTCGGAAACCGGTTTGCGGATCAGCATTTCGGCTTGAACGGCAACAGCGGAACTCTGGGGTGATTTCATGGGACACGCTCCTTATTCAGTTTAGAGTTTCCAATAGGTTAGCACATTATCGCGGACTTGACTTCTTATCCCTTGCTCATTTGTCCGAGCGTTCGGTTTTGAGCCCGTACCTTTTGTGGTAAAATGTCGTTATGCTTATCGTGTGACTAGATTAGGAGGCTTAAACAATGAATCGTAAGTACCGATTGCTGGCTTTAGATATGGATGGCACGCTGCTTCAGGACGATCATGAAGTGTCGCCGGAGACCGTCCGTTGGATCAAGGAAGCGGTTCGGCAAGGCATCCATGTCTGCTTGTCCACCGGACGGCCGTTTCAGGATGCATACCCGTATGCGAAGCAGTTAGAGCTGACCACCCCGATGGTAACGGTCAATGGCAGTGAGGTGTGGCGTGCTCCGTATGAGCTGTATCGGCGTTCTCTGCTGGACAGCAAGCTCGTTGCCGAGATGCATGAGCTTGCCGTTGAAACCGGAGCCTGGTTCTGGGCGTATTCTGTAGAGAGATTGTATACCCGGGAGAGCTGGTGCGAGGATGTTGAGAATCAGGAGTGGCTGAAATTCGGCTATACGTCGGAAGACGATGAGGTTCGCCATCGCATCCTGATGCAGCTTCAGGATATGGGGGGACTGGAAATCACCAACTCCTCACCGGTGAATCTGGAGATCAATCCGCAGGGCGTCAACAAGGCGACAGGGATCAAGCAGGTATGCGAACTGCTCGGTCTTGACATGTCCCAGGTTGTGGCCGTTGGCGACAGCTTGAACGATCTGGCCGTCATCCAGCAAGCGGGGCTTGGCGTCGCCATGGGCAATGCCCAGCAGACGGTGAAGGATGAGGCTGATCTTGTCGTGGCCAGCAACAATGAGAACGGGATTGTGGAAGTGATCAGGGATCATATTTTGATCGAAGGGTGATTAACGGATGGACGTATTAGGCTGGATTATTGTGATCGCACTGTTCATCATCGGGATGGCCGGCGCGATCTACCCGATTTTGCCGGGGGTTATCGCCATTTATTTGGCATTGTTCGTATACGGCTGGTTCTTTACGTTCGCCCATTACGACGCATGGTTCTGGACCATTCAGACGATCATTTTGGTCGTGCTGTTCATAGCCGATTATGCAGTCAACGCATGGGGCGTGAAGAAGCTTGGCGGCTCGAAGGCCTCGATATGGGGGAGCACGATCGGCCTGATCATCGGCCCGTTCGTCATTCCGGCATTCGGTCTGATCATCGGCCCGTTTATCGGCGCCTTTATCGGGGAGCTGCTGGCGGGCTCGGGAGCGGGCAAGTCGATGAAGGTCGGACTCGGTTCGGTGCTCGGCTTGTTCAGCAGCATCGTGGTGAAGGTCGTATTGCAGCTTGCGATGATCATTGTGTTTATCGTTTGGGTGTTTTAAGCAGGCGCGAGGGGTGCTTAACAAGCGCTATTGGAGGAGAAAGAAGGTAAGGAATTGTCTAAGAAGGAATCATTCATAAAAGGCACGATTATCCTGGCCGTGGCGGCGCTGGTCGCCCGCGTGCTGGGACTTGTGCAGCGGGTGCCGCTGGAGCACATGCTAAACGATGTGGGGGATGCTTCCTTCACGATTGCCAACAATGTGTATTTGATGCTGCTGACCGTCGCTACGGCCGGTATTCCGAGCACGCTCAGTAAAATGGTTTCCGAGCGGCATGCGCTGAATAAGCCGGCCGAGGCTCAGCGCGTATACCAAGCGGCGCTGATCTTCGCCGGAGCGGCTGGCGTTGTCATGACGCTGCTGCTGTATTTCGGAGCGCCGTATTACGCGACCCATGTCGCGGAGGTGCCGGAATCGGCCGCGGCCATTCAGGCGCTGGCTCCGGCGCTGCTGCTGTTCCCCGCTATCGCCATGATGCGGGGGTATTTCCAGGGCCGCAACAATATGTCGGCCGGCGGGATTTCCCAAATCGTGGAGCAGATTGCAAGAGTGCTGACTGCTATCGGTCTAGCCTATGTGCTGCTGCGGTTGGGGTATGACGATACTTGGGTAGCGGCTGGGGCCTCCTTCGGCGGCGTGCTCGGCAGCATCGGCGCCTTCGCGGTCATGCTGTATTTCGCCGCGAAGCTCCGGCGCAGTGACCGGGAGCAGAAGCTGCCCCCGGCAGACCGTTCGATTCCGCTCGGCGGCATCTACAAGGATATTTTCAAGTTATCGATTCCGATCGTGTTGTCCTCTCTGGCGGTCCCGGCGGTCAACTTCATTGACGGCTCCATCGTCAAGCCGCTCCTGACGGGCGAGATCGGAGCGGCGCAGGCGACCGAGGCGCTCGCCGTATTGGGCACACGGGCGCAGAGCGTTGCGGGCATCCCGCCGATCCTGGCCATTGCCCTCAGCACATCGCTGATTCCGATCATATCGGCGGCGTTTGCCAGACGTGATCAAGAGCATCTGGAGCGGCAAGTCACGCTTGCCATGCGGATCGGGATTTTGACCGGCATGCCGGTGGTCATCGCGCTGGGAGTAGCGGCTTACTCGGTGAACGGTCTCTTGTTCAGCTCGCTGGGCGGCAGCGGAATCATTGCATTTCTGACTTTCGGCACCATTTTCCAGATTACCATGATGACGACGAACTCGATCTTGCTCGGCATCGGAAAGGCCAAGCTGTCCATGATTCACGTGATGATCGGCGTTGCCGTCAAGCTGGCGGCCAGCTTCCTTCTGGCTCCCTTGTTCGGCATCTACGGCATCATTGGAAGTACGGCGCTGTGCTTCCTGGTCATCACGCTGCTTAACATCCGGTCGATTAAATCGATTGTATCGTTCTCGATATTGGGAAGCCGCTGGCTGGGATTCCTGTGCACCGTCGTAGCGGCAGCGGGAATCGGCTACGGGTTGAACCAAGCGGGCATTCAACTGGTTGAGGTGATCCCGGCACGATTGGCATTCCTGTTAACATGCATCATCGTCGGAATTGCCGTCGTTGTGATTTATCTCGTGCTGCTTGTCGTGTTCGGCGTCATTCGCCAGTCCGAGCTAGGCAATTATCCGCGTCCACTCCAGAAGGTATTCCGCCCTCTGATGAGACTGGCGCCTTCACGGATGCGTGAGCGGGGATAACTTTGCGTCTATATAATCGATAGTGGAAAATGTATTTGCAGAAGGACTGTTCTGATCCAAGGGATCGAGAGCAGTCCTTTTTTCAACTATCCATGCTTTGGTTGGTTCTCATGAGCGACATCGTGGGCCATGGCCGTCTTCTCCAGCTGGGCCCGGTGCGCGTGGGTCATATCGAACAGCAGCGGCCGGACCGGTTCACGGAATAGCCGAAGCTTGGCGGAGCTGCGATACCAATCATACCGCGGGATCGGGCCGGAGGGCGTATCCTGCCACACGGATTCCAGCTCGGGGCTGTACAGGCGTTTCCCTGAAGGGAGCCACTCGGATTCCAACAGCACGCTGCTTTCCTTGCCGTTGTTAATGGCCGCCTGCTTGTCCGCGGTGAAAAGCGCCGGCCAGTATTCGGAGCGCGATCCCCGGTGCGGGGTGGACCGGGCGAAAGCGAGCGCACGACGGTGCACCTCCTCGTATCCGAAGAGCAGCCCGTAGAGCGATTTACCTGCTTTGATCCGAGCCGTCAGGCTGTCGAATTTGGGAAGGGTGAGCCCCGCAAGCGGCCGAAGCGGGAGCTTATTGCCTGCAGCGGAAGGGGCTACGCCCCTGGTAAGGGCTTCTTCTTGCCCAAGGGGAAACAAAATTTGATTGAATCTCGCGAGCTCATGCAAACGAAAATACGGATGCTTCAGAACCCGGGACCGAAAATACGGGTCCTGGGCAACCCGGCCTTCAATGTAATTCTGTTCATTTAGGATGAGGGCAACGGCGAGCATAGCGCCGTGATCGGGTTCCCGCCAGAAATGCTGCCAGAAGGGAAGCATGAAGGCCGAGACATGAAAGCATGGCAGGAGATGAAACAGCGGCTCGCCCAGCTTCCGGCTGTGCATGTACAGCAGCAGCTGGGGGTAGGCGTCCTGAAAGATCAAGGCGTTGCATCGTTCTAGAAAACGGTACAGATTCACTTGAAATTCGGAATTCGTTAGATCCGACAGCAAGCCTCCTTGCAGGTCGCTCATGTTCCAGCCGGCATTTCGGGAGACCATATGGGCAAGAAAGGCCCAATGCAGCTCCGGAAAGGCTTCATAGCAGCTAAGGTAGGCCTGCGTGCGCGAGATGTTGCTCCGATTGGCATCCATGACGGTGCTTTGAATGGATTCCACTATTTCTTGTTCCCTGGCATTAAATCCGTCTACGGAATTCACGGCCCGAATAAAGGGCAAGCTCATGGCGGGTGGGCTCGCGTTCATTTTTATTTCCTTGTGCTGCCTGCGGGCGATACGCTTTAGCTCGGACCGGAGGCTTCGCGCTGCGACCGCCTCCCAGCTCCAGTCCTTCCGGCCATCCCGGAGCTTGGAGGATATTTCCCAGGAGGTCACCCGTCCAGTCAAGGCTTCGACTGCGGCTTCCGCCAATGTGGACACCCATCTGCGTATGGATCCGGACCACGCCTGTTTGTCTTTTTCGCCTTGCTGCATCCCGTTCTCACCTGCCGTTAGTCGCTTGGTCATCTTGGCGATTGCTCTATCTTGGTATTGTCAGTATGTCACGAATATTTGACTTCCACTCCACATTTTGATTCACTAAAGTTGAACCATTTCGACGAAAAGGGGAGATCATCCATGGACAAAATCACTTCGGAAGCCGAATTTCAGGTTGCTATCCAGTCTCCGCGCTTGACTGTCGCAGTATTCAAAGCAGACTGGTGCGGTGATTGCAAGTTTATCGATCCATTCATGCCGGATGTTGAGCAGAAATTCTCGAACCAGCTGACCCTGGTAGAAGTTGACGTCGATGCTGTCGGCGATGTAAGCCAGCAGCAGAACATCCTCGGTATCCCTAGCTTCGTCGCCTATGCCGACGGACGGGAACTTGTCCGCTTCGTCAACAAATTCCGCAAATCCCGCGAGGAAATCGAAGATTTCCTGCAGCGTGCGGTGGATGTGTACGAAACGATTCATAAGTGAGCATAACGGGAATGATGCACAACGCACCGTCGCCTATGGATGATCCCTTGGCGGCGGTGTTGTTTTTGGCAATAAGCTTCTCCTAATTTTGAACATTTTGTCACAATCGTTAAAGTGACCGTCGCGGCATAATCAGGTATAATGAAATTTAGACTGCAATAAGGAATCCGCTATTGATGGCGGATTGTTAAGAATATAGGCAGCAGGTGAGATTAGTGAATGATAAACAATTAAAATGGCTGAGTTACATAACATGCGCAGTCATGTTCTTCGCCACCTTCGGGGGCATGGTCGTTACCAAGACCGACTCCGGGCTTGGCTGTGGACAAGAGTGGCCGCTGTGTAACGGAAAGTTTATTCCCGCTTACACCGTCTCCTCCTTGATCGAATACTCGCACCGCGCTGTCAGCGGGATGGCCGGCTTGGCCGCCCTGGCTTCCCTGATCGCATTTTGGAGATACAAGCGTGACCGCAAGGATCTGATGGCTTATGTGGTCATGACATCGGTGTTCGTGATTGTACAAGCGATTATGGGAGCGCTCGCAGTCGTCAAGCCTCAGTCGGCGGCCGTGATGGCGCTGCATTTCGGCTTCTCGCTCATCGCATTCGCTAGCTCGGTTATGCTTGCGCTGGGCATGCGGAGGGTAGAGAAGGCGAAGATGCCGCTTGGATCGGAGCGGCTGCCCCGGGTCAGCAATGGTTTTCGCCGACTCGTCTGGGGGGCGACGATTTATACGTATATCGTGGTATATATCGGAGCATTCGTAAGCCACACCGACTCGAGAGAGGGGTGCTCCGGCTGGCCGCTCTGCAACGGGGAAGTGATTCCGGAGCTCGGCGGCGGCGTGGGCATTGCCTTCATGCACCGGGTGGCGGCTCTTCTGCTGCTCATCGTAGTAGCCGTAATGGGACATTTCGCTTATTGGCGAAACCGGGACAACCGCGAAATTCAGATGCTCGGAGTTTCGGCAACGGTGCTGTGCTTGCTGCAGATTTTCAGCGGCGCCATCATTATGGCCACGATGCACAATGACGAAGTCTATGTATTCTCCGCGCTTGGTCATACCCTTCTGATCTCTGCGCTGTTCGGCGTGCTCAGTTATTTGAGCGTGAGGGTATGGCAGCTAAGAGAATTGGCACCGGTCGAGCAGCAGGGCGAATTGGAGCTGCGCGGGGAGAAGATCGGCTAATTCCCGTCACTACAGTATGCAACATGGAACATTTTAATATTTGTGCAGGCGAAGTCCCCGAAGCGAAACATGCTCGAGGACTTTGTTGTACCCGAAGGAGTGGAGCACTTGATTTACCAGAATCTACGCCAATGGCTTGAAACGCTTCGCAAGGAAAATGATCTTGCTGTCATTGAAGCACCGGTGGATCCGTATCTGGAGCTGGCTGAAATTCACCGGCGCGTGATCGAAGAGGGAGGACCTGCCCTGCTGTTTACCAATGTGAAAGGGACGCCTTTTCCAGTGGCAACGAATCTGTTCGGAACCGCGCGCCGGGTCGACATGGCATTCGGTCCGCGCCCGGAGCAGCTGATGAAATCGATCATCGGGGCAACCGATAAGCTGCTGCCGCCTACGTTTTCCGCGCTGTGGAATGAACGCGGGCTGTTTAAGGATATTTTAAAGGTAGGGATGAAATCCGTGCCTCAGCAAGAAGCGCCGGTGATGGGCGTCAAGGTGACGGAGAATCCGCTCAAGCAGCTACCGCGGTTGACCAGCTGGCAGGAGGACGGCGGACCGTTCATCACGCTGCCGCTCGTCTATACCGAGAGCCCATCGAAGCCGAAGGATCATAATCTGGGCATGTACCGGATTCAAATTTATGATGACTCGACCACCGGAATCCATTGGCAGATTCATAAGGGAGGCGGCTTTCACTACTTCGAGGCAGAGCAGCAGAATCAGCCGCTGCCGGTGTCCGTCTTCGTCGGCGGCCCGCCTGCGCTGATTGCCTCCGCTATCGCACCGGTGCCGGAGCATCTGCCGGAGCTGCTGATGGCTTCGCTGATCATGGGCGGCAAGCTGCCGATGACAGACAACCCGCTTGGCGGACACCGCATTCCGGCAGAGGCGGAATTCGCGATCAGCGGAATCGTGCCGCCGCATGAACGCCGCCTGGAGGGTCCTTTCGGCGATCACTACGGCTATTATTCCCTTGCGCATGACTTCCCGGTGCTTCATGTGAAGAATATGTGGCACCGCAAGGACGCTATTTATCCGGCAACGATCGTCGGAAAGCCGCGGCAAGAGGACTACTACCTGGGCGAGTTTTTGCAGCGCCTGCTGTCCCCGGCCTTCCCGATGGTGATGCCGTCGGTCCGCTCGCTATGGACCTATGCGGAAACCGGGTTCCATGCACTGACGGCAGCGGTCGTTCGGGAGAGCTATTCCCGCGAGGCGCTCGTCTCCGCGTTCCGGATTCTGGGCGAGGGTCAGCTGTCGCTCACCAAAATGCTGATGCTGACGAACCGGCCGCTGGACCTGTCGGATTTCAACGAGACGCTAGAAGCGGTGCTGGAACGATTTAATCCGGCAACGGATTTATTCATATTTAATAAAACCTCGCATGATACGCTGGATTATACGGGGCAGAAGCTGAATCACGGCAGCAAGGCCGTGCTGATGGGGATCGGGGAGCCGATCCGCGAGCTTCCGCGAAGCTACGATGAAGGGGATATTCCGGGAATTTCCCAGGCGGTCGCATATTGCGGCGGTTGCCTTGTCGTATCCGGGGCATCCTATGAGAAAGAACCTGGGCTGGCCCAGCGCGTCATGGAGTTCATGCATGCCCGCAGCACGAAATGGCCGCTGGTGATCGTCGTGGATGATGCCAAGTCGACGTCCGCCACGCAAACATCGTTCTTGTGGACGGTATTTACCCGCTTTAATCCCGCAACGGATATCTTCGCCGCCAGCGAGATCGAGCATCATCATCTGTCGTACAAGCTTCCGCTGGTCATTGATGCCCGCATGAAGCCCGGATACCCGGATGAGCTGTTCCCGCGGGAGGATATCGTAAAGACGGTGGATGCCCGCTGGAACGAATATTTCGGCAAATGACCAGTCCATCCTAGAGGGAATCAGGGACATTTTGACGTAGGAGGTGCGGCCCATGCTTCGTTTGTTGCTTGGGGAACAACCGCGGCAGAATAACGGGCTGCTTGAAGAAGCGATTGAATCGATGGTCAAGACGAGCCAGCTGCTGAAGAAGGAAATGGAAAAAAATGAAGACCCGACGCATGACTTTCGCAAGCTTGAAATATGGACGCGCGGTTTAATCGTGTCGCTCGATGAACTGGAGCAGAGCTGGAATGCAGCGAAGCATTTCAGCCGATCGGTCAATTCGGGATATGTGGATGACATGTCGATCGAGGAGCAAGGGGAATACCGGCGCTATGTTTATTTTTATAAGAACGGATTTATTCGCGTATTCTCAATCCTTGACAAGCTGGGAACGGTGCTGAACGATCTGTACGATCTGAACACCTCGAAGGTGAAGGAGCATTTCTCCTACTTTACCGTGCTTCGCCAGTTCAAGTTCCTGAAGGCGCACGGCGAGCTGTCCGCAGAGCTGGAGGCGATCAAGGAGCGCTATAAAACTCCGATGAACAAGCTGCGGAAACGGCGCAACACCGAGATTCACTACATGAATTCGGAAATGCAGGACGACCTGTGGCAGCGCCATCAGGGACTGTCGGAGCGGATCGAGCTGGAGGATATCGGGTCGCACCTGGATGAGCTGGAGCAAGGGCTTGAAATGGTGTGCCAAAGCCTGAGAGCATCCTACCGGTATACGAACCAAATGTGGGCGAAGAACGGGATCCGGGCTTGATGCAGCCGACCATGAAATTCCTTTTGACAAAAGGGCGAAAAAAAACTATACTAACAATTGCATTCATGAATATGATTTGAAAAACACATCAATATAACGAAAAAATTTCATATCGAGTTTTCTTATCGAGAGAGGCGGAGGGACAGGCCCGATGAAGCCCGGCAACCGGCTCCAGCGTTGATTGCAAGTGCAATGAACGCAAATGGAGTGACATGGTGCTAATTCCTTCAAAGCAGCGCGACGTATAGGCTGCTTTGACAGATGAGAAAAGGCGTCGACTTTATGTAAAGAGAGCCCTTTTTGATTCTGCAAAAAGTGGCTCTTTTCTTTTGCGGGTAAATAGATATGAAACGTTAGCACGAAAAAAGGGGGATCACGGTTTGATTGAACTGAAGCAATTGACGAAGCAGTACGGAAAAGCCGGCCGAATGACCACAGCATTGTCCGGATTGAATTTGTCGATTGAAAAAGGAGAAATATTCGGTGTCATCGGACATTCCGGGGCAGGCAAGAGCACGCTCATCCGCTGCATGAATTTGCTGGAACGTCCGACGTCCGGCGAGGTGTGGGTAGGCGGCGTCAACCTGACGAGCCTCGGAAAGAAGCAGCTGCAGGCGGAGCGGCGGAAGATCGGCATGATCTTTCAGCATTTCAATCTGCTGTCCTCTGCAACGGTCTATGACAACATCGCCTTTCCGCTTCGTCTGATCAAGACTTCGAAGGCGGACATCGAGCGCAAGGTAAGCGAGCTTCTGAATTTGGTCGGTCTTGCGGAGCATCGGGACAAATACCCGTCCCAGCTGTCGGGCGGCCAGAAGCAGCGGGTAGGAATCGCCAGGGCGCTTGCAAGCGACCCGGAGGTGCTGCTCTGCGACGAGGCCACCTCGGCCTTGGACCCTCAGACGACGGATTCGATCCTGCGGCTGCTGCTGGATATTAACAAGAAGTTTAACCTGACGATTGTGCTGATCACGCATGAGATGCATGTCATCCAGAGCATTTGCGACAGAGTGGCGGTCATTCACCAAGGCGGCATTGTGGAGCAAGGTCCGGTGACGGAAGTGTTCCTGAAGCCGAAGCACGAGGTTACGCGGGAGTTCATCCGTCAGGAGATGGACAACGGCGATGCATTGCGACTAGCGCTTCAAGGTCAAGACGGGAGCTCCTCGCAGGCGGTGCAGATCACGTTCCTCGGGTCGAAGACGTACGAGTCGATCTTGTCGCATACGGTCCATGAGACCGGGGTTAACTTTGCGATCCTGCAAGGGACTATCTCAACGATCAAGGAAACGCCATACGGGCAGCTGATCGTACGGTTTGAAGGCAGCAAGGGCGCGATTGAAGACACGATCCGCAGACTGCTGGATCAAGGATTAGACGTGGAGGTGATTCATTGATGCTCGGACTGGATTTTTCTCAGGTGGATTGGAATGAGATTGGCACGGCCACGCTGGATACGCTGCGCATGCTGGGCGCTTCGGCCTTGTTCAGCTTCATCATCGGCCTCCCGATCGGGGTGCTTCTGTATATGGCTGCCAGATCAACGTCAGGCTTCGTTCGCTTCGGCTATTCCATCCTGTCGTTCATCGTGAACATTCTGCGGTCGGTTCCATTCATCATTCTGATCGTAGCCATGATTCCGATTACGAAGTCGATCGTCGGGGTATCGTACGGCGTGCTCGGGACCATTCCTCCGCTTGTCGTCGGAGCGGCGCCGTTCTTCGCGAGACTTGTGGAGACGGCGCTGAACGAAGTGGATAAAGGCGTCATCGAAGCCGCCCACGCCATGGGCTCATCGACCAGCCAGATCGTGTGGAGAGTGCTGCTGCCGGAAGCCCGCCCGGGCTTGCTGGCAGGCATGACGATCACGATCGTGACACTCGTATCGTATACCGCGATGTCCGGCCAGGTTGGCGGCGGCGGTTTGGGGGATTTGGCGATCAAGTACGGTTACTACCGTTATGAGACGGAGATTATGATTTTGGCCGTTGTCTTGATGATTGTGCTGGTGCAGCTCCTGCAGATGGCGGGAGACCGGCTGGTGCGTCATTTTACAAGAAAATAACGGATTGCTGGAGCAACAAGGAAGACATCATATAGATAAACTATTTTCGGAGGGAGAGTTTTAGGATGAAAAAATGGGTATTGGCATTCATTAGTCTGACTTTGGTCGCGGTGCTGGCTGCTTGCGGCAGCAAGCCTGCGGATAACGCATCGGAGCCTGCGGATACAAACGGCGCTGCGGGACAAGAGAAGGTAACCATTAAGGTGGGGGCTTCGCCGGCACCGCATGCAAAGATTCTTGAGCATATCAAACCTGCGCTTGAAAAAGAAGGCGTGAATCTGGAAATTGTCGAATTCACCGATTACGTGCTGCCGAATACGAAGGTCGACTCCAAGGAGATCGACGCGAACTTCTTCCAGCATAAGCCGTATCTCGATAACGAGATCAAGGAACGCGGATTGAAGCTGGAGTCCGTTATCGCCGTACACGTTGAGCCGCTTGGCGCTTATTCCAGAACGATCAAGTCGGTCGACGAGCTGAAGGACGGCGCCGTGGTCGCCATTCCGAACGATCCGTCCAACGCGGGCCGTGCGCTGACCCTGCTGTCCAAGAACGGCGTTATCAAGCTGGCGGACGAAACCAAGCTGGAAGCGACCGCGAAGGATATTACGGAAAATCCGAAAAACTTGGAGTTCAAAGAAGTGGAAGCTGCCATGCTGCCTCGCATGCTGGATGAGCTTGATCTTGCTGTCATCAACACGAACTATGCATTGGAAGCCGGCCTTGACCCAACGAAGGACGCGCTGTTTATCGAAGACAAGGATAACCCTTACGCGAACCTGCTGGTAGCTCGCCCGGACAACAAGGATTCGGAAGCTATCCAGAAGCTGGCGAAGGCGCTGACTTCGGAAGATGTGAAGACTTTTATTGAACAGGAATACAAAGGAGCCGTTATCCCGGCATTCTAATGTGCAGATGTAGGCAGGATGCCTACGGAAGCGGATCCGGCCCGGATTACGGTTAGACCGGTTAACTCCGGACAGAAGGATCTACTGAATACAACGAACTTTTCGTATGAAAGGGGCATCCCGACCATGCTGCGGCTTGTGCAGCTAATCGGGAGCTCCTTTCTTTTCTTTTGAGGAAAGAAAATGGCCGCTCATATCTTGCAGGATTCCGGTCTGTCCTCAAGTTGTGGGGAAACAGCAAATCTTTTATACTGAAGGAAGGCGATACTCGAAGGAGGGAAACCATTGAAGGGAAAAGTGGCGCTGATTACCGGCAGTGCGACAGGACTCGGAAAAATGACTGCGCTGTCGTTAGCACGGCAGGGATGCAGTATTGTTATAAATTATGTCAACAGCAAGAATGAAGCGGAGGCGCTCTCCCGCGAAATTGAGAGCTTCGGCGTTAAATCCATCGTGGTAAAGGCCAATATTGCAGACGAGTCCGAGCTGTATTCCCTAGTTGATCAGACGGAACGCGAGCTCGGCACCGTGGATATCCTGGTTAACAACGCGGGTCCTTTCATCCGGGAAAGGCGCCTGTTCTCGGAATACAGCCGGGATGAAATCGTACATATGGTGAACGGCAACCTGACCGGCGTCATGCTGCTTGACCACCGGGTGCTGCCGGCGATGAGGGAGAAGCGATGGGGACGGATTATCCATTTCGGCTTCGGCCATGCCGGGGAAGCGCGCGCTTGGCCCCAGCGTGCCGCTTATGCGGCGGCCAAGGTGGGGCTCGTATCCTTCACGAAATCCTTGGCGGTCGAAGAGGCACCCTACGGAATTACCGTCAACATGATCTGCCCTGGCGACATCCGCGGGGCGAACAAGGAGAAGACGATCGACGAGGTGGCCGGCATCCATGACGGCATGACGCCGCGGGGACGCTCGGGCAGCGGCGAGGATATTGCAAGAGTGATTGAATATCTGTGCATGGATAAATCGGACTTCATTACAGGCAACATTATGGATATATCCGGCGGGCTGGATCCGATTCGTCCTTTGATCAAGCCGGAATAAGCACGCCATACCATACCGCCACAAAAAAGAGTCTTGGATCCCGAGGGGAGCCAAGACTCTTATACTAAACACAAGATTAAAATACTTGCACTACTTCTTGAATGCCTTCTACTTCCTCAACCAGGGCGCGTTCAATCCCTGCCTTCAAGGTGATGGTGGAGCTTGGGCAGCTGCCGCATGCACCCATCAATTTCAGCTTAACGATGCCGTCTTCAACGTCGACCAATTCCACGTCACCGCCATCGCGCTGCAGGAACGGACGAAGCTTATCAAGCACTTCAGCCACTTCATCGTATACAGTGGTTTGCGTGTTATCGCTCATCTTGTTCAACTCCTTTCCTCCCTATATTATAGTACATAAACCGGCAAATTAAAATGCCAATCTTAAGGAGGGGCTGTGACCGATGACCATCTATATTGAATTTTGCACAAGCAACTCCTATTTCGGAACGGATCAAGCATTGAAGAAGCTGGAAGGTCAATACGACTGCCAGGTGATCGAGTACGGCTGTCTGACCAGCTGCGGTCAATGCTATTTGATGCCCTTTGCGTATGTGGACGGCGACTGGGTGGAAGCGCCCACGGCGGAGGAGCTGTATGACAAGATATGCCGCCGGCTCGAAGCTTTGGCGGAAGGGAGGGAGCCCGAAGATTGAATCGGGCTCCCTATCCACTTTAATGAAGCGGGATCGCTGAATCTATGATTCGCCTAGTAGTGGCGCTTGGATTTCCAGAGCACGCCGCTCTTCAAAATCCGCGGCACGCGTCCGATGACCGAAGTATTGCCCATCAGTCCGAAGCCCGCATGCTTGCCGAGAGAGCCGAGGGTTCCCTTCAGCTTCAACGGCGATACCTTCGGCACATCATCGCGCCATAATGCCTTTAAGACGTGGCCGACTTGTTCCGCCTGGGCGCCGGCAGCCTGGGCGCTCGGTACGAACGGAAGGCTCGCGCAGTCGCCGATGACATATACCTCCGGATGGGAAGGTACCTGATAATACTGGTTCAGCAGCACGCGTCCGCTGCGGTCTTTTGGCAGATCGAGGTCCTGCACCACTTTTACAGGCTGGATGCCTGCCGTCCATACAGCCAGATCGGTGGCGATCGGCGTATCGAGATTATAGACGGCGTCCTTCTCCACTCTGGATACCGAGACCCCGCTATGGATCTCGACATGATGCTCCTCGAACCAGCGATGAATATAAGCGGACAACCGGTTAGGAAAAGAAGAAAGCACCCGCTGTCCCCGGTCCAGGATGGCGATATTGAGGTCAGGACGGCTTTCGCGAAGATCGGCCGCGAGCTCGATTCCGCTTAAGCCTCCGCCGATGATATGAACCTGGCTGTACGGCTTCAAATTGTTCAGCCGCAGATAGGTTTCCCGGGTCGCGGCGAACGACTGCAGGCTGTAGGTATACTCCTCCGCGCCCGGTACTCCGTGGTAACGATCCGTGCAGCCAAGCGCAATGGCGAGCTGATCGTATTCCACGGGATCCTGGTCCAATATGTTCACGCGCCGGTTCTCAAGATCAATCGATGTGACTTCACCATACAGGATCTGAAGCCGGTCATAAACCGGGAACTTGACACGAACGGCGGTATCGGCCACCGTGCCGGCTGCCAGCGCGTAGTATTCGGTCTTCAGTCCTTGGTAAGGCATGCGGTCGATGAGCACGACCTCCACGTCCGGGGGAAGATAGCCGCTGAATAATTCCTGAATTAAGGCAAGACCACCATAGCCTCCGCCGAGAATGACGAGCTTGTTCATAAAATTCTTCCTTTCTCAAGAGATAAGAATGAGAGATTGTTCGTAAGTGCCAGTCGCAAGAAAAACGCCGCTAGAAGCGGCTAGGAATCCCCACACTATAATATCTCTTTAACCTGTTTTCCGTTATTTCGAACGCTGATGCGGGTGCCGAAGTCTCCAGAAGGTTGGGGATTAGGCTGATCGATCGTTTATTCGTAAACCTTGATCTCGTTATAAAACGTGTCCCGTTCAACGGGGATGCGGCCTGCGCCTTGAATGAGCCATACGAGCTCTTTGCGCGTAAGGCCTTCCGGCGTCAGCGCCCCTGCAGCATGGCTGATCCGTTCCTTCAGAATCGTGCCGTGCACGTCCGAAGCGCCGAAGCTGAGCGATACCTGGGTCAACTGCGGGCCGATATTGATGAAATAAGCCTTGATGTGATCGATGTTATCCAGCATCAGCCGGCTGATCGCAATGGTCTTCAGATCCTCGTAGGCAGAGTTGCGGCGCATGATGCCGGCATTTTTACTCTTCGGCTGCATAGACAATGGAATGAAGACAAGGAAGCCGCCGGTTTCATCCTGCAGATCCCGAATCTGCATCATGTGCCGGATCCGGTCCTCATGGCTCTCGATCGCCCCGTACAGCATGGTGGTATGGGTCTTCATGCCGAGCTGGTGGGCGGTGCGGTGGACTTCAAGGTACTGGTCGACATTGGCTTTGTCCACCTTCATTTTCTGACGGTACTGGTCGGACAGGATCTCGGCTCCGCCGCCGGTGAGGGATTTGAGGCCCGCCTTCATGAGCTCTTCCAGCACTTCCTTCGTGCTCAGACCGCTGATGCGGGTGAAGAACTCGATCTCGGCTGCCGTGTAGGCCTTCAGGGTTACATCAGGGAAACGCTCGTTCAGCGCTTTGAGGGAATCGACATAATATTGGAACGGCACATGATTATTATGTCCGCCGACGATATGGAATTCACGGATGCCCGGGTGGATATGCTGTTCAACGTATTCGATCATCTCGGGACCGGACAGCGTATAGGAGCCTTCCTCGCCCTGATCCTTTCTGAAATTGCAGAACGCGCAGCGGGATTCACACACGTTCGTAAAGTAAAGGCTCATGTTCTCGATAAAATATACTTTCTTGCCGTTCTTGCGTAGATTCGCTTCATTGGCCAGCTGCCCGAGGGTCAGCAGGTCGTCCGTCTGGTACAGGTACACGCCGTCTTCGAGGTTGAGGCGCTCGCCGCTCCGTACCTTCTCAACGATCTCAGCCATTCTCCGATCGGTAAATGGTGTTATGATTGTGGACATACTTCCATCCTCCTGTTCACACTTCAGCTTCCGTGAAATCCGGCAGCTGAAATGATCATTAAGTAATCACTCCCCGCAGGGAACGGTCCGGTTCTCAAGGGTACAGCATCAACGTAACGATAGGGCTGAATAAAAACCAAACTTTGTGAAAAAATATACAACTGTAGACCGCCATAACCTTTTTCCCACGCGATATGCGGGAGTGTGACAATAATCTGACAGTTGCCGCCCATGTTCCTCCCCTATTATAAACCTGACCCTCCGGGGTAGCAATACAAATAGACGAATTGGAAAAAGGGAATCCGCAGGAAGAAGCGGCGGGCATTTACGGCCTTGAGGGATTGAGGGAAGAGGAGTATACTTAAGAGTGAACGAAAAGGAGGGTGACCTAAATGATTACAATCAGCGACACAGCTGCAGAGCGTTTGAAAGAGATGCTGGCTGAGCAGGAAACACCGAATATGTTCCTTCGTTTGGGTGTCACGGCCGGCGGATGCAGCGGTTTTTCGTATGCGATGGGCTTTGACGACCAGGAGACGGAAGATGATGTATATATGAACGTTCAGGATATGAAGGTGGTTGTCGAGAAGGACAGCATGAAATATTTGAACGGTCTTGAAATCGACTTTGAGGAATCCGGCATGACCGGGGGATTCACCATCCATAATCCGAACGCTACCGTCACTTGCGGCTGCGGCTCGTCCTTCCGCACGAGGGAAGATGCGGGTAAGCCAAGCGCTGAGCCTTGCTAAAACCGGAGTTACGCCATTAATGGTGTCGAATGTGGCCATGCGAAAGCAATGGCGCCATGGTTGCGGATTGTACCTGAAAAACGCAGTCCTCAATCGAGACAAGGAATGAAAACAACCCTATATTAGCGTTTTGGGATTGTGGATCACGACCTTCATGACGGTGAATAAACCGATATGGAGGTCGTTTTTAATGTCTCTGAAAACTCCTTTGTACAGTAAATGGATAATTATTTATTATATGGGTGAATGCGATTTTAATGGTTATACTGAAATCTATGGTTCAGCAAGTGCAAAAGAATTAAAAGATCTTCTGGAAAATAACCCTGAAATTTTAGTGATGGACACTGAAAATGGGGACCAGCTACCTCTAGGTCTTTTTTGGAAATATGAACATAGTAAGTAGGTGGTGAAAAAAATTAGATTTTCTTCATTGCAATATGCCTTCATTATTTTCTCAATGTTTGGGATCTGTTTTTTTATTAATGGTTTAATCATTCAGAATATTCTTGATCAAATTGTGAGTCACAAATTTAATATTGTAATTTAAGGAATATTCGCATCCTTCTTTGCACCTTTCTTGATTGGAGTTAAGGAGAAGCGAGTCACAATACTTAATTTTATCAAAATTGTTGTTTTAGTAATTCTAGTTCAACTAGTACTACCACTTGCTTCCTTTCAATTAATACGGCCGCTATATTCAAGATACGAAAGTATTTTTTATATGGTAGCAGAAATATTACCATTTTTTTGTATTTGAAATGAACTATGTAATTATGTCAATAGTAATTAATATTATTTCACTTTCTTTCGGCCTTTATATCGGTAGGAAACTAAACGGGGAGGCTCTATTGTAGAAACCGTATTCCTTCGATGGCCCATAAAAAATGCAGCTTTTCTTCATCGACGAAGAAAAAGCTGCATTTTTTTAGATAGCAGAAAAGTATAAACTTCGCGGAGTCAGCTTCCTGATATCGCGATGAAAAACTACCGCTAAACGAGGTCTGTCATCTTTGAATGTACGACGATAGACGTTTTTCTTATATTGCCCGCTCAAGCCGGAAAAAAGAACGTATCGTTCAGCATCAGCACAACCATCGCCGCTGCGACCAGCGAGAAGACGATACAGCCGGCTCCCAGGCCTCGGCGCTTATCCTTGATGAACCTGAAGCCCAGCACGAAGATAACAACCGTGACCGCTGCAAGGGCAAGCGACATGCCAATCATGGCAATCCAGTACAACACTTCAAACAAGCCAGCCAAAATGAAAATCCTCCTTGATCTAAAATCCCTATGTGTTATTAGTTATGGACATCCTGATGGTTTTACTATACGACAGAACACAGCATTTGGAAAGCGTACCGGTACAGACGACACGATAATGCCAAATTATTAGGCATACCGTCACGGACAATCATCCAAGAGGATACATGGCGGATCGAATACGATAACGTATGTCATGATAAAAGGAGGCGAAAGCAGCATGGCGGGAAGACAGCTGGCCAGCAAGTGGCTCAAAACGGAGGCGCTGCTGACGGATCCGCAAGTTGCTCCCTACATTCCGGCTACGATGCCGTATGCAGCGGATACTCTGGTCTCAATGCTGGATGAGCACGGCATGGTTGTGATTAAGCCGATCGTAGGAACTGGAGGCAACGGCGTGATCCGGGTACTGCAAGACGGAACGGGTTACTTGATCACCCATAAGAGGCGTTCCGTTCATGTAAATACACAACAATCTATGCAGTATGTGTTGTCCAGAATGAGGCTCAGACGACGCTACATCATCCAACAAGGCATTCATCTGGCCAGTATTCAAGGCCGTCCGCTGGATTATCGGGTTAAAGTGGTCAAGGAAAGGGGCAGATGGGAATTCCGCGCGATGCTGGGGAGACTTGCAAGTCCGGGGCTGTTTGTCACGAATATTTGCAAGGGTGGATCACTGCTCCGGCTGCGTCATGCGCTTCGTTTATCCCTGCCGCACATCAATGCTTGGGAGAAGCGGAATGAAATGCGCCATCTGACCCGGCAGTGCATCGCCATTCTGGAAGCAAGATTTCCGGGGATCGGTGAGCTTGGCTTCGATTACGGACTCGATCATGAAGGGAAGATTTGGATTCTTGAAGTGAATACAAGACCGGCCTAATAAATACGAAATTTTCCATATTATATCGTTTATACGAATTATTCATAGGGTAATAAAAAAATAACAATATATTATTGATTAAATTTTTTTATAGGAAGTTGTTCACGATCCTGTGTATAACAATTATCCCCATAATCCACTTTGATATGACCTCGTTTTTAACACTTACCAACAAATTATACACAGGATTTCCACAGAAGGTTGTGGATAAGCGAACAGTTGTTCCGTTTTTCTATGTCTGATATGATAGATTCAGGAAATTTGAGGAAGGGTGTGAGAGGGATGGCTATGTTGACGGATGAGATGCTGCTCGATTCCTATCATATGGCTGTTGAATTGAAGTTAGAGCGTGAGTTCATTACTCTACTGCTGGCCGAAATTCATAAACGGAACTTGGACACCAATTCCGGCAGCATCCTGCATTAATTCACATTTTTCGTATAAAGATCAGATAGATTACGACGCTGCATGCGTATAATGCGGGATGAAACAACCTGGTTCTACATATGTAGATCAACCGAATAGAAAAGGTATCTTCGATGGAAGGATCATCCCTTCTGATCAAAGATACCTTTTTTCTTGCTTTAAACACTGCTCTATTGCAGCAATTTCATAGATAGTAGATTCTTAGGCCGTGATTAAAGCTTCATGTTGCTGCTGTGGCCCGGAGCCAGTCTTGCTTCCGGATCGATGTATACTTTCGCGTTGTTGATCGCGGTAGGCGCCTCGCCGAAGCCGACGGCGATCAGCTTGACCTTGCCCGGATATGTCGTGATGTCGCCGGCCGCGAAAATGCCGGGAATGCTCGTCTCCATACGGGAGTCGACGACGATGGAGTTGCTCTCGATCGCGATTCCCCATTCCGAAATCGGTCCAAGCGAAGAAACGAAGCCGAAATTGACGATCACGTCATCCACTTCGATCTCCTGTGTTTCCTTCGTTTTGATGTGGGTCAGCGTCACCTTGCTGATCGTATCTTCACCGTGCAGCTCAGTGATCTCTGTAGGAGTAATGATATTCACCTTGGAAGCCATCAGCTGCTCGACGCTGTGCTCATGCGCGCGGAACTTGTCGCGGCGGTGAACCAGCGTCACCTGCTCGGCAATCGGTTCGATCATCAGCGCCCAGTCTACGGCCGAATCGCCGCCGCCGCTGATCAGCACCTTCTTGCCTTTGAAGCGGCTTAGATCGTTTACGAAATAGTGAAGATTGCTCTTCTCATATTTCTCCGCGCCCTCGATCTCCAGGCGGCGGGGCTGGAATGCGCCGACGCCAGCCGTAATGATAACCGCCTTGGCGTGGTGCTCTCCGAGATTCGTCTTGACGACAAAGTGGCGTTCTTCCAGCTTTTCGACAGACTGGACCTTCTCCTCCAGGCGGATATCCGTGTTGAACAGATCCATCTGTTTGGACAGATTGTCCACAAGCTCCTGGGCCGTAACCTTCGGGAATCCTGCCACATCATAAATATATTTCTCAGGATACAGCGCTGCCAGCTGGCCGCCAAGCTGAGGCATGCTCTCAATCAGCTTTACCGACGCTTGGCGCATCCCGCCGTAAAACGCAGCAAACATCCCTGCAGGTCCGCCGCCGATAATCAATAGGTCGGTCATGCTGTTGTCTTGTGGCGTCGTTGTCATGCGGTAAGCACCTCCGTTTATTAGGGTTCTATTCGAATCAGACAGACGATTGTCTAAGATTATGCTGATTCATGAATTCCCTAACTATTATAATCGTCACGACCCGGCATGAAAAGTCGAGAATTGAGCTAAAATACCTACACTTGCGATGATTGCGCTTACTTTACACGAGGGGGGATGCGATGCGGCGGGGGCTACATATTAACTGGCAAAAAAAACTTGATCTTTGCTTGCTTTATGCATATTATTAACGTGATAACTTGTGTTCATAGCAGGTTGACTGAATAGGACAGCATCTGGATAAACATCCGAATCCACCCGGGTTTTCGGGCCTGGACGAGCATGGACGGACACAGTCAGGTCAAATCGTGAAATGGGCTCTGATGAGGGGCTCTTCTCTTTTTTTGCATGCTTTTCACAAAATGTTAACAAGTAAACCATACTATATATATAAAGAGTCAAGCCGGAAGGAGCAGGAGAATGAGCAGCATACCGAAGATCGTAATCCTTGGTGCGGGTTACGGGGGCATATTGACAGCGCAGCGGCTGCAAAAAGAGCTGAATTATAATGAGGCCGACGTTACTTTGGTGAATCGACATGACTACCATTATATAACAACGCATTTACATATGCCGGCAGCAGGAACGGACAGCATCGAGAATACGCGGGTATCCATCTCGAAGCTGATCGACGAATTCAAGATCGATCTGGTGAAATCCTCGGTTCAAGAGATCCGACTTCATGATAAGAAGGTTATTCTTGAGGATGGCACCCTATCTTATGATTATCTCGTGATCGGACTCGGCGGCGAGCCGGAGACGTTCGGCATTCCAGGGCTTGCCGAGCATGCGATGACGATCCGGAGCATTAACTCGGTGCGGCTGATCCGGGAGCATATCGAGTATCAGTTTGCTTTGTATAAAAATGAACGCAGACCGCAGGAGCGCATTAACTTCGTCGTTGGCGGCGCGGGCTTCAGCGGCATCGAATTCGTCGCGGAGCTGGCTGACCGCATTCCGAAGCTGTGCAAGGAATATGACGTTGACCCGACGCTGGTGAACATTTACAACGTAGAGGCTGCGCCGTCCGCGCTGCCGGGCTTTGCGCCGGAGCTGGTCGATTACGCGATCCGCGTGCTGGAGAAGAAGGGAGTCACCTTCAAATTCGGCGTAGCCATTAAAGAGTGCCTGCCTGGCGCCGTCCTTCTGAACAACGGGGAAGAGATCCGTTCCCAAACCGTTGTGTGGACCGGCGGGATCCGGGGGAACCGCCTTGTTGAAGCGGCGGGCTTCGAGACGATGCGCGGCCGCGTCAAGGTGGACGAGTATTTGCGGGCTCCGGGATACGAGAACATTTATATTATCGGCGACAACTCGCTGATTTTTAATGATGAAGGCCGTCCTTATCCGCCTACCGCCCAGATTGCCATGCAGCAAGGCGTTTGCTGTGCGCAGAATATCGTGGCTTCGATCCGCGGCAAGGCGATGCGGAAGTTCGAATTCCATAACAAAGGCACAGTTGCCTCTCTCGGCAAGGGAGAAGGAATCGCCGTCGTCGGCGACAAGAAATATCAGGGCTGGAAGGCCGCTCAGCTCAAGAAGCTGGTGGATTTGCGATACCTCTTTATTATCGGCGGCATTCCGCTTGTCCTGAGAAAGGGAAGGTTTCTGTAAATGAGACACTGCAGCGTTCAGGTGCGGGGACTGCTCACGAGAGAGGAGCTGGACCGCTATAATGCATTGATGGAGGTCGGCTCCTATCTGGAATCGCAGGAACGCTACGACCTGGCGTATACGATCCAGCAGGAAGTGGATATTCTCATCCTTCCCGCCATTGAGCGACTGAAGGAAAAGGGGCGTGCCCGGGACCGGGCGACGGCCGAGTATTTGGAAAGCCTGAGTAAGCAGGAGCAGGAAGACGACGAGTAAGAGGGATGACGTCTTGGAGTGCCACGAAGCACATGAAGATTTTCATTCTGCATTCTAGTATAGACGATCGCTTTCTTGGTTCTAATCCCAAAAAAGGTGGAAGACATGCTCGAAGAGAGCACCTGTCCTCCACCTTTTTCGTTTAAGGGAGCGGCTTGGTGGTCGAAGGCTTTCCCAAAGGAAAATCTTGCAGCGCACACACATGCCTAGACTGAATGTCTCCGTTGGATAGAGGATCCCCATTGAAGTGGGGACAGCGATGGGAACTATAAGCAGTTCTCGCATTGTCCCCAAACACAACAAGAGGGCCCCGCCAGATCAAAGATCTTTTGGGTAACCCTCTTAATTGTTGCAGCGAATGGCGACGTTTAAACCTTCATAAGCTCGGTAAACGAGGCTTGGTCCAGCAAGTTGCCGACATAGAACGGCCCGAACTCGCCAAAGCGTGCGCTGACTTCATCAAAACGCATTTCATAGACAAGCTTCTTGAACTGCAGCGCATCGTCCGCGAACAGGGTAACGCCCCACTCCCAGTCGTCAAAGCCGACGGAGCCGGTGATGATCTGCTTCACCTTGCCGGCATATCCGCGGCCGATCAGGCCATGGCTTTGCATCATCGATCGGCGCTCATCCATGCTCAGCATGTACCAGTTGTCCGACAAATCGCGCTTTTTGTTCATCGGGTAGAAGCAGATATGCTTTGCTTTCGGCAGGGATGGCTTCAAGCGGGCCACGACATGCGGATTTTGCATCGGATCCTCGTTCGAGGAGCCTGCCAAATAGTTGCTCAGCTCGACGATGCTTACGTAAGAGTAGGCTTTGGTTGTGAACTGAGCGAAGGTTGTTTTGTTAAAAGCATTCTCGATCGCGTTCAGTTCCTCCAGCGTCTCGCGCAGGTGCATGAACACAAAATCGGCCTTCTGACCGACAATCGTATATACGGCGGTGCTTCCCTGCTTGGCTTCGTCAACGGCAGCCCACTCCTCAAGGAAGCCGTTCAGCTCGTCCAGCGCAAAGGCGCGAACCTCATCGTCCGCGGCTTTCCAGGCGGACCAATTGATCGTGCGGAAATCATGCAGGGCATACCAGCCTTCAAGCGTCATTGCAGCTTCGTTCATGAGATCACTCCTAAACAATATGTTCGATAGCTCCCGAGCGGATCACCGCTTGCTATCATGACAACTCCCTACATTGTACTGTACACGCGGTCCGCAGAGCAAACGCGTCACAATTCATTCACGGATTGTTCGTTGATCTGTGACATTTTTTTTAGTAAACTAGCTATTAGCTGAAGCTGAGGCCTTGCTGTATCTTGCTGCACAGCAGCAACCTGATAGGCTGCTATGCGTAGGCGATAAAGAAGAGGTGAATAAGGCGACCATGCTTCAATTTATTCCTGTACTTGTACTGATGATTCTATTCTTTGTCATGATGTTCGGTATCGGCTTTATCCTTAATATGCTGATGAAGACGACCTGGTTTCCGTGCTTTTTGTTTGTCATCGTCATTCTGCCGGTCGTTGTATACAGCTTGTGGGATCGGAGTCAGACGCCGTTTTGGACTCACGTCGGATCATTCCAGCTGGTGGATTACCTGACCGGCGTTGCCGGACTGATCGGCGCTTATATGAGCGGATGGACGATCAAGACTTTGCGGATCAAAGGCTTTAAAATGTTTTAGAACATGCAGCAGCGATTTCATAGGAACATTTTACGCACATGCGGCATATCCGCTTCAAGGGATTTGAAGCAGGAGCAATAGGCGAATAGGATGATGGCGGCGGCTCTTCGATACTGGGGGCCGCCGCTTATTATTCGCTCTGAACGAATGAGGCGCTTGCATGGAATTCCAATATTTTTGATGCAAAAGAACCGACTTCCGATCCCTTGATTTGTGATAGAATAGAGGAAGTCTATTTTTGGGCGACAGGGGGAGCAACAGCGATGCGCATGACTAATTTTTTATATTTTACCGAGAATCACCGTTACTGCGTATACCGTGACTTCTGTTTGAGCAGCTTGGACGACAAGATGCTCGGCTCGATATATCAGCCGATGGTAGGCGCCTTTGCGATCAGTCTGTACCGTCTTTTCGTCCAGCATGTGCCGGCCGAGAAGGTCGGGTACTCGGCGATCGAACAGCAGCGGCGGCTGTTTCTGACGCTGGGGCTGGAGCCCAGTGAGAAAGGACGCCGGTATCTCATAGAGCAAACCTCCAAGCTGGAGGCGGTAGGCTTGCTGCAGACGAGCCGGATGTTCGTCCCCGAGACGGACGACTACATCTACGAGTATGAGCTGCAGGCTCCGCTCAGTCCTGCCGAATTTTTCAACACGCAGCATTTGACACTGCTGCTCCGCGATAAGGTCGGCAAATTCGCCGTACTGTCGCTCCGCGAGGAGCTGTGGAGCAAGGAGCCCCATGAATGGTCGGGCATTTCGCTGAACAAGGAGAACATTTCGGTTCCCTTCTATGATATTTTCGAATTGAATACCCATGTGATCGATTACGAATTGGAGCAGGCTCTGGAGGAGGTAGCGGTGTCCAGGCCGGCCTTGCCGCCGACCCCGCCGGGAGAAGGGCTCAATTATGCGGACATTATCCTCCGCTTCCCGCGCGAGTCCCGCAATCGGGTGTTCGTGGAGCGTCTCCGCTACGATCATGAGCAGATGGGGATCGTGAATTACGTGGTCCGCAAGTATGATCTCAGCGTTCAGGACCTGTGCCGTCTTCTGGACGAGGACGGAATCTTCACCGAGCACGGGGAAATTGTCCTGGACGATCTGCAGCACAAGGCGAGCCTTCATTTCCGCCAGGGAATGAAGCTTCAGGAGAAGAGGCAGATTACGGCCGGCAAGGTGGTAGCCCTGCATCAGGAATTGAATACGGATCCGGATAAGCCTGCCGAGGAGCATGCCGTGCAGATGGAGTATTACGTCGAGGTGCCTGCGCAGTTCCAGTCGAAGTGCGATATTCATCAATATAATATGATGCTGCGCAATGAGCCGTATACCCGGCTGCTGCAGACGTTCTTCCCGGGGGCCGTACCCGCGCAGTTCCTGGACATTTTCGAGAAGATCGACCTTAGTTACAAGCTGCCGGGCGAGGTCATCAACGTACTGATTCATTATTTGGTGTCGTTGATCGCCGTCGGCGGCGAGCAGCGGATCAACCGTAATTTCGTGGAGGCGATCGCTTCCAACATGCTGCTGAAGCAGGTTAACAGCTATGAGAAGGCTGTTCAATATATAAGGGACCAAGCCAAGATGAAAGGCAAGCAGAAGCAGGGCTCAACACGCACGCGTACATACGCTAGAAGCGGACAGGCGAAGCCCGAAATTCCGGTGGCGCTGGAGACCGATAAGGGCGAGGCGGTAACGGATGAAGAATTCGAAGAGATGATGAGGTTCGCTGCCGAGATGCAGGCCGGCAATAAGAAAGGCGTATAAGAACCAAAGATGCTATAGATGAAGGAGGGAGAGAGATGGAATCCCTTGGCGAGCTGCTGGAAAGTATGAAGAGCTCTGCGCTGCGGCGCAGAACGGCCGAGATTACGGAGGAGCTGCTGAAGAACCCGCTTATTCAGGCGATGCGTGCGGAATATCCGGAGATTGACGACCGGGTGCTGCGCATCAATTTAAGCAAGCTGTACCAGTATGCCGGCGATCAGGCCAACTGCAAGCAGTGTCCGGGACTGGACCGTTGCCCGAATGATTTCCAGGGACACTACAGCAAGCTGGATATTCAGCGGGTCAACGGAACGGTGGAGATTTATGAACGGAAAACGCCGTGCTCCCTGCAGGTTGCCAAAACGAATGAGGATCAGATCCGGAAGCGGATCCGCAGCTTCTATGTCGACGACAAAGCGCTGAATGAAGGCTATGACCATATGGAGATTATGGCCAAGGACCGGCTGAGAGCTCCCGGAGTTCATCAGGTGTTCAAGTATATTAAGGAGACGAAGGAGAATGGGCTGAGTCCCCGGGGATTGTATTTGACCGGATCCTTCGGCACCGGCAAGACTTATTTGATGGGCTATCTGCTCTATGAGCTGGCGATGGCGGGGTATTCGGGCGTAATCGTGTATATGCCTGATTTTGTAGAGGATCTGAAAACGATGATGCAGGACGGACCGAAGCTGAAGGAAATGGTCGAGACGATGAAGAACTGCGATCTGTTGATCTTCGACGATATCGGCGCCGAGAATTTAAGCCCTTGGGTACGGGATCATGTGCTGGGGTCGATTCTGAATTACCGGATGAACCGCAAGCCGACCTTCTACACGTCGAACTATCCGCTGGACGGACTCGAGCGGCACCTAAGCTTTACGAGCAAGGACGGGGAAGAGGCCCATAAGGGGCAGCGGCTGATGAACCGCATTGCACCGTTCGTGGACGTCGTTCATTTATACGGCGAGAATCAGAGGGGAAAATTCTAGGCAAGGCTGCTGCCTATAGAAATGTAAAAAAGCCTGATCCCTTTAGCGTCACAGGACGCGATGACAGGGATCAGGCTTTTCTTAGCGCAAGGAGCCGTCAATTAGCCGACCAAAAATTTGATAATGACGAATCCGAAGAAGATGATGGTCATGAAACCGAACATCCCAAGAAAGCCCATCATCAAATCGCTGAAATCATTGCGCGGTTCTTCATTGATGTGCTCCCGCGGATCGTTCATGCGCACGTTTACATCCATGGTGCTTGCCTCCTCAAAAAGGTGAACATTCCGTATGCACGGCTAAGACAGGTCACCCGACTTATTATTAGTAGTATACCCAATGTCCAAATCATTTGTAAAGATTGCATGAATATTCCGAGAATTCCCCTTTCTTTAGGTGAGTATATTTCACTTTTTCTTAAAGTTTGTGGTATACTAAAACCGTCGACGCATTCGACATTATGATTCGCGCTATATCTTGAAATTATCCTGTAAGGAGGAGTATACAATGGCTATCGTTAATGTTACCGATCAAACCTTCGCCAACGAAGTGGAAGGTCAAGGAACGGTTGTAGTTGATTTCTGGGCCCCATGGTGCGGTCCTTGTAAAATGCTCGCTCCGATTCTGGACGAATTGTCCCAAGAACTCGGCGACGATGTAAAAATCGCAAAGGTGAACGTGGATGAAAATCCGGAATCCGCAGCACGCTTCGGCGTTATGAGCATTCCGACGATGATTTTCTTTAAAGACGGCCAGCCTGTCGATAAAGTGGTAGGGCTTAACTCCAAAGAAGCCTTGAAAGGCATCATTGCGAAGCATCAATAATGCTTGATAAGCAAGTGCCGCTACCGCAATAAAGCTTCCATAAAGCGCCTTCGGTCAACAATCCGATAGGCGCTTTATGCGGTTTATCATCAGGATTTTGCAGCATCCGATTACTGCCGCTTCCGGGTACAATATATAGATCCCGATCAGCGCCTCGTGAACGAGCCGCCCGCGAGCGCCTTTGGCGCCACGAACAAAACCGTTGACCTATACATTGCAGATTGAACGTCGCTTTTTGGATTTTTTGCAGCATTCTCATCATAATCATATATAATCTTCTTGGAGAGGAGGAAGAAGATGGACGACTTCGGCAAACAACTGCAGGAGCAGGAGAAGGCGCTGGAGAATATCCGGCACAAGCTGGCGCTGCTGCCCGATCAGCCCGGGTGCTACCTGATGAAGAACCGGGAAGGAACCATTATTTATGTCGGCAAGGCCAAAGTGCTGAAGAACCGGGTGCGCTCTTATTTTACCGGCAGCCACAACGGCAAGACCCAGATGCTGGTGGCCGAAATCCGCGATTTCGAATACATCGTAACGGGCAGCAATATGGAAGCGCTCATCCTGGAGTGCAACCTGATCAAGACGCACCAGCCAAGATATAATGTTCTGCTGAAGGATGACAAAACCTATCCATATCTAAAAATTACGAACGAAGAGCATCCCCGTCTCGAAGTAACGCGCCGGGTGCTTAAAGATAAAGCCAAGTACTTCGGCCCGTATCCGAACGCTTATGCCGCTCAGCAGACGAAAAAGCTGCTCGACCGCATGTATCCTTTGCGCAAATGCGGGGTTATGCCGAAAGAGGTGTGCTTGTATTATCATATGGGCCAATGCATGGCTCCATGCGTGAAAGAGGTGCCGAAGACCGCCTACGAGGAGATCACCAGCGAAATCACCTCCTTTCTAAGCGGCGGCCATGAAGAGATCAAGAAGGAGCTGCAGCGCAAAATGCAGGAAGCCGCAGAGGACCTGTATTTCGAACGCGCCAAGGAGCTGAGGGACCAGATCATCCATATCGACACCTTGATGGAGAAGCAGAAGATCACCACAACCGATACCCGGGACCGTGACGTATTCGGTTATGCCGTGGATAAGGGCTGGATGTGCGTGCAAATTCTGTACATGCGCCAGGGGAAAATGGTGCAGCGCAACAAATCCATCTTTCCGTTCTACGGCGACGCGCACAGCGATTTCATGTCCTTCATCGCGCAGTACTACAGCGAAAACCCTGCCGTGCCGCAGGAAATCCTGCTTCCGGGGCCGGTCTTGATCGAGGAGGCCGACTCCGATGCGCAAGACAGCATCGCGGCCAAGGATGATTCGATATCGGAGGGAGCAGGCAGCCGAGCCGCTGCTTCCAACGAGAGCGGCCCGGCCCAAGGCACCGGTGAGGGCGATACCGCTGGATCGCCTGCCTTAGCAGTCGCTGAGGACCCGTCCGGCTCAGGTTCGGCCGGCGGTCCGGAAAGCCCCGGGCAAGGGGAGGAGGCCGAACGTCTGGCCGCCGCGACAAAAGCCGAGAACGAGCGGGCGGAGGCTGCCGGCCTGGTGGACGCCGCCGGAGGTGCAGCCGCCTTGCAGGAATGGCTCGGCGTTAAGGTCCATGTGCCGCAGCGCGGCTTAAAGCGCCAGATGGTCGGGATGGCGATTGAAAATGCAAAGGTTGCGCTGGATGAGAAATTCCGCTTAATCGAACGAGATGAGGAGCGGACATCGATTGCCGCGGCCAATCTCGGCGAAGTGATCGGCATCGAATCCCTGAACCGGATCGAGGCGTTTGACAACTCGAACATACAGGGAACGAATCCGGTTTCGGCGATGGTCGTGTTTACAAACGGGAAACCGGATAAGAAGGAATACCGGAAGTACAAAATCCGCACCGTGCAGGGGCCGGATGATTACGAGACGATGCGTGAGGTCATCCGGAGACGGTACGAGCGGGTGCTGAAGGAGAATCTGCCGCTGCCGGACCTGATCGTGGTCGACGGCGGCAGGGGACAGATATCGGCTGCGATCGATGTGCTGGAGAATGAGCTGGGACTGTTTATTCCGGTCTGCGGGCTTGTGAAGGATGCCAAGCATAGAACGGCGCAGCTGATGGTCGGCGATCCGCCGCAGCCGGTGTCCCTGCCGCGGGACAGCCAGGAGTTCTACCTGCTTCAGCGCATCCAGGATGAGGTCCACCGGTTTGCGATCTCCTTCCATCGAGAGCAGCGCGGCAAATCGATGGTTTCGTCCAAGCTGGACTCGATCCCGGGCATCGGCGAGAAGCGGCGGAAGCTGCTGCTGAAGCATTTCGGCTCGATCAAAAAAATAAAAGAGGCTTCAGTCGAAGACTTTAAGCCCCTTTCGATCGGTGAAAAATTAGCTACAGATATACTCAATGCCCTTCGTGATGAGGAGTCGTGACATACGGCTTCTCTTTTTTTGTTGGATTCAAGCGATAGATCACGTAAGCCACGATTGCCGGCAGCACCATATAGAACAGGCCGATTAGCACATTAGGGGCCCCTTGAAGCATGACCAGGCTGATTCCCATGAGAATGCTGTTGAAGACGACATGCGAGAACATGGCCGCAATATATCCGTATTTCAGGAAAATATAGCTGAACAGCAGGCCGATAATGACCAGCTCAATCGGGCGGGATACGACTGGGTAAATCGGATACAGCGTATGGCCTAGCGCCCAGATGATCGAGGTGATCAAACTCGCGACAAAGGTGCTGCGCACGATTTTCTTCACCATTCTAATGCCGAACAGCCGGTATACCGCTTCCTCCGAAATGCCTGCCAGCCAAGCCATCAGCGGAAACAGCCATGGATAGAGCATGTTGTAAGGCGACTGCGAGGCATCGGTCGTGGACCAGGTGTTCAAGGTCAGGCCGAGCGCGATGAAGATCAAGGACTGAATGCCGAGCAGAATGAGGGCCCACAAATAGCCCACCTTCATGCTTTCCAAGACATAGCGGCCGTACCCGGGCTCCTTGGCACGCGGCCACGGATTAAGCCCGTCTTCCTTTCGCCATAGACCGCTTCCGCCGACAAGCGAGAAATAGAGCAGGGCGGAGAAGACGAGGGAGTAGATGGCGTAGAAGATCATCATCCCGATGATGCCGGTCTCGGACATTCCTTGTGCCTTAAAGACCGGAACCAGGTTGTACGTATTCAGCATCTGGATGACAAACAACAGGACGGACAGCAGGATACCGCGCTTAAACGAGGTATAGGCTCTGGTCTTGACGCTGTAGACGATGGCCAGGATACCGAGCACAAGCGTAAACAAACCGTACCCGACCAGCGTCAGCAGCGTTGCATCCTGCGTCTGCTTGTTCACATAGGCAGCATGCGCTGCCGGAACCGAGAACGCGGGCTCGAAGGAACGCAGTGTCCCATGTTCAAAGGTAAACTCCAGCTGCAGCCTCGAATCCCCGATGGCGGCTTCCGTGACGGTATATCTCAGCTTAGGTTCGCCTTCCCGGGTAGAAAGCTGCAGCTGCGTCGCATCGTATCCGGCCCACTTGAGCCACGGCTCCGCGAGCGCCTGCTTCTCGGCCAGCGTCATGCCTTCCTCAACCAGAAGCAGCATTTGCTTCCGGACCTCCCCTTGATTCAGCTCGATCCTGTCGTAACTGGAGCGGGCGGAATCATAGGAGAATCCCGCGATGCCGGCATTCTGCATATGCACATCCACGTTCAGCGCATCGCCACCCGGCAAGGTGAAGCGGACGCGGTATACGTCATATGGGTATTTGGCTTCGTAATTCTTGTTATACTCCTTTAGCTTCTTTTCCTTGGCCAAATATCCGTACAGCTCGGAGTTGGACTGGTATGTAACAAGGGGGTCTTGCCCTTCGGAAGCAGGAAACCCTAAACGTTCGCGAGCGAACCGTGACGCCGCTTGCGCAGCCTCATCCTTGGAAATGATTTGCGGATAGGGCGTATCGGTCGACTCGAAGGAAGTGGATGGGAGTACCTGGAATATAAGAAACAGGATCAGACCGATGATGGCCGGTGCGATAAGCTTCTTTAGGTTAGGCGTCAGCTTCAGGGGCTCTTCGGCACGGTTCATGAAATTCCTCCTCTTAATTTTAGTGCTTTCCGATATGAATAACCGGCCCCGCAAAAAGCGGATCATAGAGTCAATATAACATACATATGAAGAACAAGCCCTGCTTATCCCAAAGGGCCAATAATGAAATAAAACGCTGAAAATGAATGAAAGGTTTCGAAAACGTTAGAGAACCATATCCTTGTACTCTTGAATATGCCCAATTCGCGCTCATTTAAAGACTTTTTGGTAAAAAAACGACGTTGGGTTCGCTTCCGGATTGCGTTATAATCACATCATGCTTCAAGGAACCGAATAAACCAGCCGAATTTCGTAATGAGAACGGGGGAACCATGTAATTGGGGTGAATTTCATGATCTCTTTCGGATCATGGATAGGGCGGCCTGTGATAATGCCCGAATCCGTCAGCTAACCTCGTAGGCTGTTGCACAGGAACCAGACCGTGAAGGGCACTGTTTTCCAGTGTCTTTTTTCTTTGATTTTTTTGGAGAAGGTGAAACTTTGAACTCAAAAATGAAGTGGCTTAAGCTGTCACCTCCGCAGATCCTTGCGCTCGGTTTTGCGGCGGCGATCCTGGTCGATACCATTCTGCTCATGCTGCCCGTATCCAGCAGGACCGGCGAACCGATCAGCGGGATTGACGCCATGTTTACGGCGGCTTCCGCCGTCTGTCTGACCGGGCTTGTTGTCGTGGATACAGGCACAAGCTTCAGTGCTTTCGGACATACGGTGATCCTTCTGCTCATTCAACTCAGCGGGCTCGGGTTTATGACGATGGCAACCCTGTTCGCCCTGGTATTCAAGCGGAGGATATCGCTCAAGGACCGGCTTGTTCTGCAGGAAGCGATGAATCAGTCCTCCATCGAAGGGATCGTTCGTTTGATCCGGCGGGTGTTTATCTATTCCTTGACCTTCGAGGCGTGCGCTGCCGTACTGTTTACACTGCGCTGGGCATGGGATATGCCTATTGGAAAAGCCATCTATTTTGGGGTGTTCCATTCCGTTTCGCTGTTTAACAATGCGGGCTTCGATCTGTTCGGTGATTTTCATAGTCTCACGGATTATGTCGATGATCCGTTGGTAAACATCGTATCCATGCTGTTGATCATATCCGGCGGCATCGGGTTCGTTGTATTATCCGATTTGATCGATTTCCGTCAAAAAAGGAAGCTGTCGCTTCACTCCAAAGTCGTTCTCTCGATGTCGGGGGCGTTGATCTTCATCGGGGCGATCATCATATTTATTTTTGAGTTCACCAATCCGTTAACGCTGGGCTCCTTGGACGGGGGAGGTAAAGTGCTCGCCTCGTTCTTCCAATCGGTCAGTCCGCGAACAGCGGGCGCGAATTCGATTGATATCGGCGGCCTAAGGCAAGCTACGCAATTTTTCATTATTATACTTATGTTTATCGGAGCGTCGCCGGGATCGACCGGGGGCGGAATCAAGACGACAACCTTTATGGTGATGGTAGGGGCCGTGTTCGCAATGATGAGAGGGCGTGAGGACATCGTCTTATTCCGGTTTCGCCTCGCTCAGGAGCGGGTCTTAAAGGCGTTAACGATTGCGCTTCTTGCGCTGCTGCTCGTATTGACGGTATCCATGATCCTGTCCACGACAGAGGATGCGGATTTTCTGGAGATTCTATTCGAAACGACCTCGGCCTTCGGCACCGTCGGCTTGTCGATGGGATTGACGCCGGATTTGACGGTGTTCGGCAAAATATTGATCAGCTTAACGATGTTTGCCGGACGTCTAGGTCCGCTGACGCTGGCTTATGCACTCGGTCCGAAAAAGGGTAAAGAATTGTATCGTCATCCGGAAGGCAAAATGATTATTGGATAAGGAGTATAGGAGAGACATGAAACCAAAGCAATTTGCAGTGATCGGTTTGGGGCGGTTCGGCTCGAGTCTGGCACTGGAACTAATGGAACTAGGCTATGAGGTTCTCGGCATTGACCGGAACGAAGAGGTCGTCGAGGATATGAGCGAGTATCTGACCCATACGGTGGTCGCCGATGCTACGGATGAGGAGATGCTGAAATCGCTCGGCATCCGCAACTTCGACTGCGGGATCGTCGCGATCGGAGACGATATCCAGATGAGCATTCTGTCCGCCATCCTGCTCAAGGAGCTTGGCGTATCGACCGTCGTGGCCAAAGCGATTTCCGTGCTGCACGGCCGGGCGCTGCAGAAGCTGGGTGTGGACCGGGTCATCTTCCCCGAACGGGATATGGGAATCCGTGTGGCTCACCAGCTGGTTACGCCGAATCTGCTCGACTATATCGAATTATCTAAGGATTATTTGATCGTGGAAATGACGGTAACCGATTGTATGGACGGCAAGACGTTAAGCGAACTGAACACGCGCGTCCGTTACGGTGTCACGGTGGTCGCCCTCAACAAGCGATCCGGCATTATCGTCGCGCCGACGGCGATGGACGTGGTCAACGCCGGCGATGTTATGGTCGTCATCGGCTCCAACGACAATGTGGAGCGGTTTGAGACGGAAGTCGTGAATCTGCAGCAGAAATAATACAAAAAAACCTGACGATCTCTAGGTCGTCAGGTTTTTTCGCTGCTTCTCTTCCGCGAGGCTTCGGAAGAGCACCTCGGTTTCGTTAATCCAGCGGCGGGCGGCGCTGCTAAGCTCTGAAGCATCCCCGTAAATCAGGGAGGTCGTCCGCCGCGTCTCCATGAGCGCGGGGATGTGAATGTCCACAAGCCCGTTGTCGGAGAGCAGCTGCGGACGGAGGTATGATTTCGGAAGCAGGGCCGCTGCTTTGCAGGTCGGGATCAAGCGGACGATCGCTTCGAAGGAATCGATCTCCATCCGAATATCGGGCATGATGCCCCACCGGTGAAACAGGTCGTCCGTCAGCTTACGGTACCAGGTGCCGGTCGAGAAAATAATCATCGGAAGCCCCTGGAGGTGCTCGACCTCGACATCCTCCAGCTCCGCCAGCGGATGGACGGCGGGAATGACGAGCTCCAGATGATCGTCAAACAGGGGAATGCAGTTTAGTCCCGGTTGGTTGATGGAAGAGGCGACGATGCCGACATCCACCCGTTTATCCCTTACATAAGAAACGATCTCATGGGTTTTGCCGGTAATCAGCTTGATTTCCGCGGCGGGATGCCGCTCCATGAACGCGTTGACGAGCGGGGGCAGCGTCGTCTGCAGCGTCGTAAGGCTCGCGCCCAGATTAATCGAGATCTGCTCCCCTTCCCGATAGTGGGCGAGCGTCTGCATGAGCTTCAGCTGCTGCTGGCGCTGCTCCAGCGCAAAGGTATATACGATCTGTCCGATCGACGTCAGCTCAAGGCGCTTGCCGCGCCGGTTGAACAGGGGCAGGCCGAGCTCGTCTTCGAGCTTGGCGATCTTCCGCGAGAGCGCAGGCTGGGACAGATTCAGCAGCTTGGATGCTTTATTGATGCTGGATTGCTCCACCACAACGGCAAACATGTCCAGATCTTCGAACATGATATTCCTCCATTATATATAGGATGGTGTTCCAATATCCCCTTATGCGTATAGATTATAACGATTAATAATTATATTGCAATTCCCTTATAAG
Organism: Paenibacillus lactis; assembly: GCF_017873605.1. Taxonomy (GTDB): domain Bacteria; phylum Bacillota; class Bacilli; order Paenibacillales; family Paenibacillaceae; genus Paenibacillus_AQ; species Paenibacillus_AQ lactis. Next base: position 525,955 of record NZ_JAGGKI010000003.1, on the reverse strand, counting down.
AAAAAAAGGAGTAACATGAAACATGACACAGGATGTTCACACGTTTGTGGAAAAAGGGAACATTTTGTCGTTGCACGCGAAAAGCACAGTATAAGTAAGTGTAATTGTTCCGTAAATAGGAAAGAGTGAAATTGAAAACGCTGCACATTGGAAAGGGGAACGTCAACTGATGAAAGGGTATTATTCCAGAAAGCTGCATTCCTTACTCGGTGTCATACCGCTTGGAGCATTTCTGCTCAGCCACATGATATCCAACTTTCAGGCTTTCGAGGGTGGAAAGGAAGGCTTCAAGGGAGCCGTGAATTTACTGAACAGCTTGCCTCTAATCTTCTTCCTTGAGCTGTTCTTGATCTGGCTGCCGCTGATGTACCACGGCATTTATGGTCTGTACATTGCGTATCAGGCCAAAAACAACATCGGCAATTACAATTATGAGCGGAACATCCGTTTTACCGTTCAGCGGATTACCGGGGTTATTACGTTCGTATTTGTGATCTGGCATATGTACGACACCCGTTTTCAGATCATGATCGGCAAGATCACCCATGATGATCTGGGTGCCGTCATGCACGATATCGTGAGCAATCCTGTATTATTTGTTCTGTATATTATCGGCGTTGTATCGGCTACGTTCCACTTCGCGAACGGCCTTTGGGCATTCCTCGTCAGCTGGGGCATTACCGTCGGCCCGCGCGCGCAGCGAGTATCCACATACATTTGCATGGGCTTGTTCGTATTTATGAGCGTCCTGTTTATCCTTGCGATGACCGGATTCAGAAACTCCGAGTTCCAAGCTGCGCAAGCAGCGATCGATGTAGTTAAGACAGTCTTGGCTTAAAGTGCAAGTTCAAAAAGCCGGTTTTTCAGCACCGAGAAGGTTGGATGAAGTTAGGGACTGAAGGGCGGAGCGTACGATTTGGGTACGTGAGCACTGGAAGGCCCGGCTGAGTTCAAGATTCGATGCCGAGTTACATCTTGATACACTACGTGATCAAAAGACGACTTTTTGAACAACCTCTTAAAGGAGTGAACGTATAAATGGCAGCATCTAATATTATCGTAGTGGGCGGCGGCCTTGCCGGACTGATGGCAACCATCAAAGCGGCCGAAGCAGGAGCCCATGTTCATTTGTTCTCACTGGTACCTGTGAAACGTTCTCACTCTGTGTGCGCGCAAGGCGGCATTAACGGAGCGGTTAATACGAAAGGTGAAGGCGACTCCCCGTGGGAGCACTTTGACGATACGGTTTACGGCGGGGACTTCCTGGCGAACCAGCCGCCGGTTAAAGCGATGTGCGAAGCCGCTCCGGGCATTATTCACCTCATGGATCGCATGGGCGTTATGTTCAACCGTACGCCTGAAGGCCTTCTGGATTTCCGCCGCTTCGGCGGAACGAAGCATCACCGCACGGCGTTTGCCGGAGCGACCACCGGCCAGCAGCTGCTGTACGCGCTTGACGAGCAGGTGCGCCGCTGGGAAACTGCAGGTCTCGTGACCAAATACGAGAACTGGGAGTTCCTGAACGCGGTTATTGATGACGAGGGCGTATGCCGCGGCATTGCCGCCCAGGACCTTCGCTCCATGGAGATCCGGGCGTTCAAGGCAGATGCCGTCATTCTGGCCAGCGGTGGCCCCGGCATCATTTTCGGTAAAACGACGAACTCGGTTATCAACACCGGTACGGCAGCAAGCGCGGTATACCAGCAGGGCGTATACTACGCTAACGGCGAATTCATCCAGATTCACCCGACCGCCATTCCAGGCGACGACAAGCTGCGCCTGATGTCGGAATCGGCCCGCGGTGAAGGCGGCCGGATCTGGACTTATAAAGACGGAAAGCCTTGGTACTTCCTCGAAGAGAAATATCCTGCATACGGCAACCTCGTTCCGCGGGATATCGCGACTCGCGAAATTTTCTCCGTATGCGTGGACATGGGCCTTGGCATTAACGGCGAGAACATGGTATACCTGGATCTCTCCCACAAGGATCCGAAGGAGCTGGACGTGAAGCTAGGGGGCATCATCGAGATCTATGAGAAGTTTATGGGTGACGACCCTCGCAAAATTCCAATGAAGATCTTCCCTGCAGTCCATTATTCCATGGGCGGCATGTGGGTCGATTACAACCAGATGACGAATATTCCTGGCCTGTTCGCAGCCGGGGAATGCGAATATCAATATCACGGAGCCAACCGCTTGGGCGCGAACTCGCTCGTATCGGCCATTTACGGCGGCATGGTCGCAGGTCCGAAGGCGATCGAGTATGTTAAAGGCTTGAAGAAATCGTCCGAGGATATCTCCTCCAGCGTCTTCGACCGGTACACGAAAGAGCAGACCACGAAGTACGAAGGGCTTCTGAAGATGGAAGGCACGGAAAATGCTTACGTGATTCATAAAGAGCTTGGCGAATGGATGACCAACAACATGACCGTTGTCCGCTACAACGACAAGCTCCAGGAGACGATCAACAAGATCAAGGAATTGAAGCAGCGCTACCGCAACATCAACATGACCGATACGTCCCGCTGGAACAACCAAGGCGTGGCATTCACGCGTCAGCTGTGGAACATGCTGGAGCTTGCGGAAGCAATGACGCTTGGAGCCCTGCTCCGGAATGAAAGCCGCGGAGCTCACTATAAGCCGGAATTCCCTGATCGCGATGACGAGAATTTCCTGAAAACAACGAAAGCGAAATGGACGCCAGAAGGACCGCAAATCTCGTACGAAGAAGTGGATGTTTCCTTAATCCCGCCGCGTATTCGCGACTATTCGAAAGAAAAGTAAGAAGGGGGATTTACCATGGCTCAAACGGCAGCCGCCTCAAAGACAGTAAAATTTATCATCACTCGTCAGGACAACCCGGAATCCAAAGCGTATACAGAGGAATTTGAGGTTCCGTACCGTCCCGGCATGAACGTAATTAGCGCGCTGATGGAAATTCAGCGCAATCCGAAGAATGCGCAAGGCCAAACGACTTCCCCGGTATGCTGGGATTCCAACTGTCTGGAGGAAGTATGCGGTGCCTGTTCAATGGTCATCAACGGCAAGCCGCGCCAAGCCTGTGCGGCGCTGATCGACAAGCTGGAGCAGCCGATCCGCATCCAGCCGATGAAGACTTTCCCGGTCGTGCGCGACTTGGTCATCGACCGGAGCCGGATGTTCTCCGCCCTGAAGCGAGTTAAAGCCTGGATTCCGATCGACGGCACGTATGATCTCGGTCCCGGACCCCGCATGGCGGAGAAGAAGCGCCAATGGGCTTACGAGCTGTCCAAATGCATGACGTGCGGCGTATGTCTCGAGGCTTGCCCGAATGTCAACGAGAAGACCGACTTTATCGGTCCAGCGGCCATTTCTCAGGTCCGCTTGTTCAACGCCCATCCAACGGGCGAGCTGAACAAGGAGGAACGCCTGGAGGCGCTGATGCAGGACGGCGGCATTGAAGGCTGCGGCAACTCGCAGAACTGCGTACGCTCCTGCCCGAAAGGCATTCCGCTGACGACATCGATCGCGGAGATGAATAAAGAAACAACGAAGCATCTGTTCAAGCGCTGGCTCAGCGTCTAGAACCGAAAAGCTTACGAAATGGCAACAACAGCGCCTGACCGCTTGTATCATTCGCGATCGGGCGCTGTTTTGTTGTACGATAATAGCAGAACTTTTTATCTAAAGGTGGTACGCACTCATGATTACAGAAAGACCGATTACGATTCAGGATTTGAGCCGGGACCTCGCCGCTTTAGGCGTTAAGGAAGGGATGACGGTGCTTCTCCATTCTTCGCTTAAGAGCATCGGCGGATGGATCGTCGGCGGGGCTGAAGCCGTCATTCTCGCGCTAACGGAGGTGCTGGGTAAGAAAGGAACGCTGGTGATGCCCACACAGTCCCCGAACTTGACGAACCCGGAGACCTGGGGAAATCCGCCCGCCGATCCCAAATGGTGGCAGCTGATCCGGGATAGTATGCCTCCCTTTGATCCCGATGCTACGGTAACCTCGGGAATGGGGGTTATTCCGGAAACGTTCCGTAAGCAGAAGGGGGTCATCCGGAGCCTTCATCCGCATGTTTCCTTCGCGGCTCGAGGCCGTGCAGCGAAGGGGCTGATGGACCCGCATTCGCTGACAGACAGCCTCGGGGAATCCTCGCCGCTGGCCCGACTGTACGATGCAGATGCCTTCGTGCTGATGCTCGGGACCGGCTATGGCAGCAATACCTCCTTCCATCTGGCCGAGTATCGCGCGGCGTGGAGGGGCAAAGAGCATATTACGTCCCAAGCGCCGGTGTCGAGAGCTGGAGGCAAGACGGAATGGGTGTCCTTTTCGGATATCAATTATCATTCCGACGATTTTGAAGCGTTGGGGGCTGCATTCGAGCAGGAGTGCAAGGAAGCCTGCAGTTACGGTAACGTAGGCGCGGCCTCTTGCGTGCTGGTCAAACAGCGTAGAATGGTGGATTTTGCCGTAGAGTGGCTTGCCCGTAACCGGTAAAAGTCGGATTGCCAAGGAACGCCAGTTGCATGAGCTCCTCTCCAAGGGTAATAAATGATTAGGTGTAATGCGGCCGGAGTACGAACGATCGATATGGGGCCGTAGGAAGGAGGGACGCTCATGAGCTGGTGGATGTGGCTGCTCAATTTGGCGGGGTTGATAGCCTTGATTTATGCGTTCTACATGATGGACAAGAAATGGTCAAGCCGGCCGCTGCTGCTCGCGCCTTTGCTGATTTATGTGCTGGTGTCGGTGGAGGATTTGCTTGGTTGGATCGATCTGATGGAAATTGTACCAGGCAAGGGAGGGATGCGTGCTCTCATTGTGATCTTCTCCTTGTGCTCGGTTGTCTTCTATGTGCTGTACATCTTCGATAAAATCGCGGATTCCGTGAACCGGCATGTCGATATGAAGACAACCCTCATCCGAATCAGCATGGCCGCTGCCATGTGTATTTTATTTTTCACGCTGGTCTATATGTCGATCTACAAGCTGTTTGGCGGTGTATCCTTTGAAGGGGATAATCTAGGGCAGGACCCGCTGTCGCAGTTCATTACGTTTCTATATTTCAGCATGGCCACGTTTGTGACGGTCGGGTATGGGGATGTAAGTCCGGTTGACAACACTTCAAGACTGGTCGTCATCTTGGAGATCGCCTTTAGCTTTATCACCGTTGCTTATGCGCTGTCCATGCTTGGAACCCTGCGGCAAATATTCAAGCCGGGTAGTGATCGGCCTGAAACCTACAGCACTGAAGAGGGCGAACCGGGAACGGCCGCCCCGCCGCATGAGCGCAAGCATTTTACCCGATAGTCAGCCAAATTTGATGAGCGCAGGAATTGATTTCGGCTCAAGGTGCTTTGTCAGCTGACGCTGACGGGCAGCGGTAACACCAGCAGTCATCAATAATTGACATCACACGTTGATAGGCGTACAGCCTGCAAGGGAGTGGGGCTCAATCGACGCCATCAAGTTCCCGGGTCCGCTCTCGTGGATGGCTATCCCCGGTTCACGGCTTCAGCAGCTTTTTGAGAATGCCGAGTCCGTTTTTTGACGGATACCGGAATTTAAAGTCGAACCGGTTCGTCTGCTTCAGCACGCTCTTCATATGCGAGAAGGTGTAGAAGCTGTACTGCCCGTGATACGAGCCCATCCCGCTCTCGCCGACGCCCCCGAACGGCAAATACGGCGTAGCCAGATGCATGAGCGTATCGTTGACGCAGCCTCCGCCGAAGGAAACGGAGGATAGCACATGCTCCTGTAGGTCCTCATTCTCGGTGAACAAATAGAATGCAAGCGGCTTGGGGCGTGACTGAACGGCCCGGATCGCTTCGTTCATGTCATCATAAGTCAGGATCGGGCATATGGGTCCGAAAATCTCCTCTTCCATCACCGGCATATCCCATGTCACTTGATCAAGAACCGTCGGTTCAATGTATAGTTTGTCCTTATCGGCCTTGCCGCCGTGCCGAAGGCGGCCGTTATCCAGAAAGCCTGCCAGCCGATTGAAGTGCTTCTGCGACACGATTCGGCCGTAATCGGGGTTGTTCAGCGGCTCAGGGCCATAGAATTCAATGATCGCTTCCTTTAAATAGGCGATGAACGGCTCTTTTACGCGGCTGTGAACCAATACATAATCGGGTGCTACGCATGTCTGCCCGGCATTCGTGAACTTTCCGAAGGCAATGCGCGATGCCGTCAGCTTCAGTGGAGCGTCCTCATGGACGATGCAGGGGCTTTTGCCCCCGAGCTCGAGCGTGAGGGGAGTCAGGCGCTTGACTGCTGCTTCCATCACGATTTTCCCCACATTCACGCTGCCGGTAAAAAAGATATAGTCCAGCGGCTGCTCCAGCAGCACGGTGCTGACCTCGGGTCCGCCCTCAACAGAAGCCACGTACTCCGGCGGGAACGTTTCTTCCAGGATGGACGTAATGAGCGCGGAGACGGCCGGCGTCAGCTCGGACGGCTTTACAACAGCGGTATTGCCCGCAGCCAGTGCGCCGATCAGGGGAGAGATGGCAAGCTGCCAAGGGTAATTCCAAGGAGCAATAATCAGCACGCTGCCGTACGGCTCGCGATAGATCATCCCCTTGCTGCCGACATGCGTCAGCGCCGTTTTCACGCGCTCGGGTTTGCTCCAGCGCTTTATATTTTTCAAGATATGTGAGAGTTCTTTGTAAACGATGCCGATTTCTGTCGTATAGGCTTCCTGCTCGCTCTTGTTCAGGTCCTGGCGCAGCGCCTGGATTACCTCGCTCTCTCTGGCGACGATGACCTCGCGGAGTCTGGTGAGCTGCCGGATCCGGAATTCCGGATCCTTCGTGAATCCTTTCAGGAAAAACTGCTTCTGCGATGAAACTAATGACGGGATGGATTCGTTAACAATCATAAGCAGCTGCAGGCTCCTTTCCATGGGCATAGACTTGTAACGATTTATCGTATAAAAGTAATAAATCTAACCGTGCTATCGAGCATGTCCTCAGATAAGTTCATGCCAATACACACAGGGTGTTCTTTTCCATATTATATAGGAGGATGTCCGTTTATGAAAAATTCATCCACAGGGCCGCAGCGGTCATCCAGCCAAGCGGATGCCAAGCCGGCAGCGGGCACGACCATGACGCGGCGCAGGTTTCTGAAGCATGGGGCGGCTGCCGTCCTGGGAGCAGGCCTTGCGGTGGGTGCCTACGCCTCCTTGTGGGAGCCTAACCGGCTGGAGGTCAGGCGGCTAACACTGGCGCTGAATGGTCTGCCTGCCGCTTTCAACGGCCTGAAGGTTGTTCAGTTCAGCGATATGCATCTGGGCTTTTATGCAGGTGCCAAGGCCGCCGTGCGGGTGGTTGAAGCCATTAACCGGGAGAAGCCGGATCTCATATGCTTTACAGGGGATATGGTGGACGGGGAGGTTGATGCTTTGGAGGAAGCGATTCTGCCGTTGTCCGGCCTGGAAGCCGCGTTCGGAACATACTCGATCCTCGGCAACCATGATTTCTACGATGTAGAGAAGCTGATCCGGATGGAGGAGAAGGCGGGATTCACCGTGCTTCGTAACAGCCATGCCAAGCTCAGACGAGGCGGCGAACAGATCGCGGTTGTGGGCTTGGATGACGGAATATGGGGGCATCCTGATCCGGCATCGGCGCTTGAAGGACTCCCGGAGGGGATGATCAAGATAGTGCTGATGCATGAGCCGGACTATGGTGATACAACTGCGGAGTACCCGGTTCATCTGCAGCTGTCCGGCCACAGCCATGGCGGGCAGGTACGGCTGCCTTGGCTTGGGGAGGTTGTGACGCCACCTGGGGCAAAACGTTATGTACAAGGCTTGTATCATGTCGGCAGCCGTGGAATGCCGCTGTATGTCAATCGTGGGATCGGGATGACGCAGCTGCCGATCCGGCTGCTATGTCAACCGGAGTTGACGGTATTGACGCTCCGGGGGGCAGACGTGTGATCGTGAAAGTCTTGGTGCCAAATCGCCATCATAGTATTGATAATAACAAGTTGAAATAATAACAAGATGCGATACCATTCAAATGGCCGTGCATGTCCTGGCGAATGGATCAATATGAAACGTACAATTTGAATTTTTGTTACACAATTGAAATATACCTGTTATGAAACTCTAACAGCGAGAGGTTAAACTTATCACATGACCCCCTTTTGAGAATATATATGATGCTTTTGGATCCGCTGTGCGGGTCCACTTTTTTTGTTCCTGTGTATTATTTATGGATCTGCAATAAAAAAACAGAAGGGGTACCCCTGTTAAAGAGGTACGGCAACCTTCTGTTTTTGCTCGTAATAGACCCATTCCTTAAACCCGATCTCTTTCAGAACCTTGGCCACTTCCTCGAACTCGTCGCCGACCCGGGACGGTTTATGCGCGTCGGAGCCGAAGGTCACATCGACGCCGTAATGATGCGCAACCTCCAGAATTTCGTTGGACGGATACCATCCGCCGCACAGCTTCGTTTTGCCCGAGGTGTTGATTTCGATCGCCAGCCCGGATTCCGCGATGACCTTCAGCGTTTCCTCTATCGCTTCGTCTGCCTTGATTTCGGAGAATAACGGATAGTTGCCCTTCATGGCATCCATGTGCGCGATAATTTGAAACATCCCGCTTTGCGCGGACTGCCGGATCAGATTGAAATACTCCTCCTTATCGGCCACTTGCTCGGACGGAGTCAGCTTCTTCCACCGGTTTTTATTAAATATGCTGACGCCTCTCACGTGGTGGATGGATCCGATAATGTAATCGAAAGGGTAGGCAGACATCGCCTGTTGATATACATTGGCATGCTCAGGAAAGAAGTCCGATTCGATTCCCAGCAGTACCTTGATCTTGCCCTCGTACTCCCGTTTCAATTGCAGCACTTCCTGGACGTACCCGTCAAAGTCGGATTTAGCCATGGAGATGGAAGGAAAAGGATGCTCCTCCTCGCTTCCGAAGTATGGCGTGTGGTCCGAAATCCCGATGACTTGTAAATCCGCGGCAATGGCCGCTTCGATATAATCCCGGATATTGCCGTCCGCATGGCCGCAGCGGAAATGGTGGGTGTGCAGATCAAATTTCATGATAAGCCCTCCTTCATGCTGTTATCGTCATAATATAGCATCCCGATTCTGGTCATGATCATCGTGACTTACTCGGTGCTGATGAATTGCGTTTCCGGCATGCCCTTCAAGTCGCTTAAAAATTGCCGCATGGCCGAGCTTACATAACGGCCGCTCTTATAGATGACGCCGACCGGATGGCTTACCTCCAGCTCGCTGAGCGGAACGATCTGCAGGGTGCCGTTTCGAAGCTCTGTCGCTACGGATTGCTTCGAAATGATGGCAGCGCCAAGATTAATCTCAACCATCCGTTTGATTTCCTCGCTGCTGGACAGCTCCATGACCACCTGAGGATCGATGCCGTGCTTCTTCATGACGTCGTCGGCGAAACGGCGGCCAACGGTATCGCGCGATAGCAAAATAAGAGGCGTGCTGCCAAGCACATCGATGCTTGCTTTGGATAGTTTGGCCAGCGGGTGCTGAGGGGATACAACTAATTCAAACGTATCGTAGTACAGGATGGATGTGCTGAGGTTGGGATTGCGTTCGATCAAATAACCGATTCCGATGTCGATGAGACCATTCTCCACGCTATGGTAGATTTGTGAGGATGCCATGGATTGAATGGTTGTTTTAATGTGGGGGAACTGATCCTGGAAGTAGGAAAGAACCCGGGGCAGAATCTGAATGGCGATGGAAGTGGTCGTACCTAATTGAATATGCCCTTGAGGCGTCTGGTCTAGATCCGACAGCCGCTGCTTCAGCTCGTCCACGATGCTCAGAATTTGCTCGGCATGCTCCACGAACACCTGTCCACGGTCGGTTAACGTTACCGGTTGGCTCCGGTCTACCAGCACGGTTTTGAACTCTTCCTCCAAGCTCTTGATCTGAGCCGATACGGCCGGTTGTGTCAGATTAAGAAGCTCTCCGGCTTTGCGAAAGCTCATCGTTTTGGAGATGGTAATTAGCGTTTCCAATTGGCTGATGTTCATAGCCTTCCTCCTTACTTGATATGATTCTTCCGCTCGTAAATCCACGTGCAGCCCGCTTTATTTAAATTATAGGGTATTCTGCCTGAAGGAGCAATTGAGGCAGCATTCCGCTTGTGTCAGCTAAAAAGTTTCGAAATCCGGACATTTATTATTAAAAGATTGCGAATGCATCCGATAATAGTAAAGTAGACATAGCTTCAGGTGAGACCAAAGTACCTTTTAAGCGAATGGATGACCGAATGCGAAATCGACGTTATTACGATAGCTCCAAAGTTGGAAGAGCTGTTGGAATAGGGGGTTGTCGCTAATTTGTGATGATTTATTAAAGGGTATCCATTATAATGTTTAAATAAATCGTTGGGACTTTGGGACCCTGACCAACAACCCAGTGAAAGGGGCGAAAGTAAGGAATGAAAGCGGAAGTCATCAATCCTTTTTTAGAGTCCGCACGACATGTGATCGAGCAAGTCATACAGGTTTCACCTTCCACGGGGAATCTTGGGGTCAAGGAGATCGGATTTATCGAGAATCATATCTGGATCCAAATCGGAATGACAGGGCAAATGAACGGGGATATCGTATTTGGGATCCAGGAGAAGGTAGCGCTGCATATGGTATCGGCCATGATGGGCGGATATGTCATTACCGAAATGGACGAGATGGGACAGAGTGCGATATCAGAGCTGGGCAATATGATTAGCGGCAATGCCAGCATGATTTTGTCCAACCAAGGAGTAAGCGTTGATATTACGCCGCCGCGGGTGATTAAATCGGATCATGCCTCCGGCCTGTTTCAGAAAAAGGCGCTGTGCATTCCCCTCATGATGGAAGGCATCGGCGAACTGGATATTCAAGTCATGATTTCGTAAAATAAGACCAAGTGAGCCGCCGGGCTCCTGCAGAGCAATGCCGGGAAGCCGGCAGGCACTGGTAGGGAGCTCTAGCGGCAAAGGAAGGGATAACGAAATCATGCTCAAAAATAAAGTGATCGCGGTGACGGGCGCTTCCAGCGGCATCGGGGCCCTGATAGCCCAGCGGCTGTCCGACGAAGGCGCGGTCGTTATACTGGCCGGACGTTCGATGGAGCGTCTGCGGGAAGCCGGCAGCCGCTTGAAAGGACCCCATGAGCTGGTCGTCATGGACGTACAAGACCCCCATCAGGTGGATTCGGTGTTGAAAGAGGCATCCCGGAAGCACGGCAGAATCGATGTGCTGGTGAACAATGCCGGATACGGCAAGTTCGAGGCATTCCTGGATATGCCTGCCTCTGAATTTGAAGATATGATGGACGTCAATTATATGGGGATTGTACGGTGCACCCAGGCAGTCCTGCCGGGGATGCTGGAGCGAGGCGACGGGCAGATCGTCAATATCGCCTCGATGGCAGGGAAGATCGGTACTGCCAAATCCACTGCCTACTCTGCCACGAAGCATGCCGTATTGGGACTTAGCAATGCTCTGCGGCAGGAGCTGCGGCATACAGGCATCACCGTCTCGACCGTCAATCCGGGACCGATTGATACGCCGTTCTTCTCCTTGGCCGATCCTTCGGGCGGATACGTCAAAAATGTCGGCTGGCTTATGATGAAGCCGGAATATGTAGCCGAACAGGTCGTCAAGCTCATTATCAAACGCAAGGAAGAGCTCAATCTGCCAAGATTGGCCGCTGTCGGCATTCACTTATATCAGCTGTTTCCGAGATTTGCGGATCGTGTATCCCATCGGTGGATGAATCAGAAATAATCAACAGCCTACAGGCTTTCCGTCTCCGCGAGAATGTCGCGCAGCAGGCGGAGAGCTTGTTTCGTCTGCCCGGCATCCGCCGAGAGCAGGGTGATCGCCTGGTCCAGCCGTTCCTTGTAGCGATCCGGCTTGAGCGGGAAGGACTCGATCATGGCCACCGCGCGCTTCTCGTTAATGCAGTAGGTCTCATTCTTGGCGAACAGCACTTGATTCAAGCAGGCAATGCACCGGTAGACGTGGCCGGCAACGTAGGTGATGTCGTCTTTGGACGCGTTATCGTCCGCAAACATCAGGGAGAAGGATGCCTCGAAGGTGAAAAATCCGACGATGGCGCTCTTCAAAGCTTGAGGATAAGGCTTCGTCTTCGCCTGAAGCGTCTGAATGCGGTTATCCTTATCGGACAAAATGCGGCAAACAGACAGCTCACCCATATACATCACATTAAGGTAAGCGTGCGGATGCCCGGTCTGGTAATGGGCTGAAACCGATCCCTTCGTGCATTCCTCCACGATTCTGGACACGCGGTGAATATCGCGGAATAAGAAATCCACGTGGTACCCCTCGATCACTAACCAGCCGCCCCCGTTAACCCAGGCACCCCATTCCCCGAGCGAAGTGATAATGCCCTCGCGATGCTCGTCATCCAATTTTTTCGCCGCCTTCGCGATATGCTCGACCTGGAATCCCTCGGATTCATCATAATAAATGCCGATATCGATATCCGAATCCGGCCTTGCTGTCCCTTTGGCTCTGGATCCGCCAAGCACGACGCCGACAACGCCGGGCAGATGACGGAGTTCTTTCGTGATGTTATCAAGCAGTGCTTCGACCTTTGCAGTCATGGTAAATCTCCCCCCAGTCATATCCTTTTAATTCATTTTACACTAAAATCGGCAAATAACAGGTGGTTATGATAAAGCGAAGATTTTCTTCCCAAATGCTTGTCCGAAAGGTTGTATTTGGTGAGCGCCCGGTTTTGGCATATAATGAGAAGGAACGAATGAGACCCGATAAAATAAAGGATGGACGATCATATGACTTCAACTACGTTTCATACATTGGGAATAGCAGAGGATTTAACGGCAAGGCTCTCGGAATTCGGCATTGTGGCGCCGTCACCGGTTCAGGCCGAAGCCATTCCTCCGATCCTTGCGGGCAAGGACGTGCTTGCAACGTCCCAGACGGGAACCGGCAAGACGCTGGCTTACCTGCTTCCGATCCTTCAGGGCATCGACCCGGAGGTAAAGGCAGCACAGAAGCTGATTGTCGCTCCAACCCAGGAGCTGGCGATCCAGATCGTTAGAGAGGGCGAGCGTTATGGGGAGGCTCGCGGCATCGGCGTCATCGGATTAATCGGCGGCGCGGCGGCCAAGCGACAGATCGAGAAGCTGAAGCAGCATCCTCAGCTGATCGTCGGAACGCCGGGACGCATCCGGGAGCTGATCGAAATTCGCAAGCTCAAAATGCACCAGGTAACCACCATCGTCATTGACGAGGTGGATCAGGTGTTTCAGTCAGGCGGTGCGAGCGATGTGGAACGGATCCTGCGCAGCGCGCTGCGCGACCGTCAGCTCGTATTCCTATCGGCAACGGTCGGTCCTGAGACGGCCGAGCTGGCTAAGAAGGAAATGGATCAGCCGGTTGAGATCGGGATCGATCCGGAGCGCCGGACGCCGTCCGGTCTGGAGCATTATTATTTCGTATCCGAAGAACGGGACAAACTGGACATGCTTCGCCGGATCGTCCGCCATTACGATCCCGAACGGGCGCTCGTCTTTGTGAACGCCACGGAGGATCTGGCCGAGGTGGAAGCCAAGCTGAATTATCTCGGCTTGAATGCAGCCGCCTTGTACGGAGACGCCGACAAGCTGACTCGGAGCCGGGTCCTGAACGCATTCAGGGAAGGGCGGACGAAGCTGCTTGTAGCAAGTGACGTTGCTGCCCGTGGGCTGGATATCGAAGGTCTCGGCATGGTCATCAACTATGATCCGCCGATTGATGCCGAGCACTATACCCATCGTGCAGGACGGACAGGACGGATGGGGCGTAAGGGGCTTGCGATTACCCTTGTGACTGACCGGCAAACCTTCATTATGCGTAAGTTCAACCGCGAGCTGGGCATTTCGATCGAAGAGAGAGTCCTATACGGCGGGAAAATTCGCACGCCACGCTCCGCTTCGGAGCGGGACAGTGCCGGTCGTGGTTCCCATGCCGGCAATCGAGCGAACAAGCCGGCTGCCCGGAAGCCGGCGTCGATCAGCTCGAAGGGACGGGCAGGCAACGGCAAAGCGAACGGAGAACGTCCGAGCGAGAGGGAGCGCGACCGCAAGAACAAGGGTGCGCCGAAATGGCTGAAGAATAAACCGCCGCGGGGCTGACCTGCGGCACGGCTTATATTTATCCAATACGAATCCGTAGAATCGGCTTAGAGCCGGGCCAGGCCCGGTATCCTCAACTGGACGCACAAGCGCTCTGACCGAGGCAGGGTTCGGTGTTTTTTTAAGTAGAAGAGGTGATGTGGTAATGAGTGAGCAGCCGGTGTTGTCTGTTCAAGGATTAAGCGGCGGGTACAGCATAAACCGTCCGGTTCTGCATGATATCACGTTCCAGGTGCAGCCGGGGGAGATGGTCGGTCTGATCGGATTGAACGGGGCGGGGAAGAGCACGACGATGAAGCATATCCTCGGACTGATGAATCCGCAGAAGGGAGAGATTGAGGTCCAGGGCAAGCGCCGGACGGAGGACTCCGAGGCGTATCACAGTGCACTGGGCTTTGTTCCCGAATCCCCGCTTCTGTACGATGAGTTGACGGTACGCGAGCACTTGGAATTTACGGCCCGTTCCTACGGCGTTTCCCGCGAGGATTATGAATCGAGGGGGGAGCAGCTGGCGAGGCTGTTCCGGATGGAGGAGAAGATGGACAGCCTGTCAACGCATCTGTCCAAAGGGATGCGTCAAAAGGTGATGATCATGTGCGCATTCGTGGCCAGACCTTCCCTTTATATTATCGATGAGCCCTTCCTCGGGCTGGATCCGCTGGGGATCCGCTCCCTGCTCGATTTCATGCTGGAGCTAAAGGCTTCAGGCTCTTCCATCCTGTTAAGCTCGCATATCCTCTCCACCATCGAGAATTATTGCGACCGGTTTGTGGTGCTGCACCGCGGCAGCATTATTGCCCAAGGAACACTGGAGGAAATGCGGGAGCAAGCGGGAAGACCGGGCCTTCCGCTGGAGGAGCTGTTTAATGTATTGGTTCAAGGCGGTAGCGGCATATGAACTTGCGCGAGCTGTATGATAAACGGCGCGGCCAGTTCTGGGGCGATATCCTGCCCTATCTGGGTTATGTCATACAAAGCGGGGTCGCCGTCGTTACGCTGTTCTTGCTGATCGCGTTCGCGGCGTGGTATACGGCCTTTCTGCAGCATATTCCGCAGGGGCTCCCGATTCGCTGGATCATGCTGGTTATTTTGCTCCCGATCGTCATTAACAGCAGCGTACGCACGTATCTGCGCTCGGCGGACACCGTTTTTCTGCTGCCGCAGGAATCCCGAATGAGCACTTATTTTCGCAAAGGCTGGATTAGCGGTGTCGTGTACAAAATCATCGGTTTAGGCATCGTGCTCCTTATCTTATGGCCTCTGTACATACGCAGTGATACATCACCTAAGACGCTTCTGGTCACATTCCTGGTGCTGGTTGCCCTCAAGCTGCTCGCCAGTTACGGAAGCTGGAGGGAGCAGCTGATGGTGTCCCGTACCGCGGCAGGCGCTTACCGTTTACTGCGGTGGGCCGTTTCGGCGCTCGGCATTGCCGCTTGGCTGTGGCATCCGTCCGGGCGAAGCCTGATTTTTATTGCGCTGCTCGGTCTCGCGTATGGATTCGCTGTGCGCTTTCCTGTCCGGCACCTTGTCGCCTGGGAGCGGTTAATCGCCATTGAACGCAGACAGGCCGGACGGGTCATGCTGGTGCTGAGCTGGTTCGTGAATGTGCCGCAGCGCGAACAGCGCGTGCACGCCAGGAAATGGCTGTCGGGATGGGGAAGGGGCGTTCCATGGGGCAAGGACGAGGCCTACCGGTATTTGCTCGTCAAGAGCTTTGCCCGCAGCGATATCTTGGGCATTCTGGTGCGGGTCGGGCTACTGGGAGTGCTGCTCGTATGGCTCACCCGGGAGGACTGGGCTTCGGCAGCCGTATATTGGATCGGGCTCTTGATCATCGGACTGCAGCTGTCCGCCCTGCGCAAGCTTCATCCTGAATCATTCTGGCTGCATATTTACCCGCTCCCCGAGGGGACAAGGCGGGAGAGCGAGAACAAGCTGATCTTTCAGGTGCAGCTGTTCTGGGTCGTGCTGCTGTGGCTGCCGTTGATCCCGGCCGTTCCCGGAACGCCGGATCGGACGCTTCTCACGCTGGCAGGAGGGATCGCGCTGGTTCTTTTGTCCCGCTGGAACGCCGTGCGAAAGAACCGGCGAGCCGACGATGATGATGAATAGATAGGCGAAGATGATGATAAAGAGATAGACGAAGATGATGATAAATAGAGGAAGGCCGGGATGCATCCATCCCGGCCTTCCTCTATTGCTTTCGTATGAATAGTAGCCGTATCAGCAGCAGAAGCCGCAGTGTCCTTCGGGGTCGGACGACCTGTCATTATCCGTGCCGCCAGCTAGGAAGTGGCTTAGACCCAGAAAGAACGAGTGATGATAACGAGCAGGATAAAGAGAACCAGAATGGCTCCTACTCCGTATCCACCGCCATATCCGCCGTATCCGCCGCATCCTCTTACATCTTCAACTGCACCCATGTTCATTCCCCTTTCACTTAGTTGAATTGTAGTACATGGTATTGTATGTTGCAGGGGGGCTATGTGTATGGGCGAGCGTTTATTTATCACAGAAAGATGATCTGATGCAAAGCGGGACAAGGGTCTATCGGCTTAAGCCTGCTGCAAATCCTGAATTCCTTGGTAGATCAGGTCGAACAGATCCTCCAGGTACTCCTCTTCAATGCAGGAGAATGCAATCCGGAGATCCTCTTCGCCCAGGGCAATCGTCCCGACGCCGTATTGGCGGATCAGATGGGACCGAAGCGCTTCAGCCGATACCGTCTTCAGCTTCAGGCACATGAAGTATCCCGAGTTAAACGGATAGTATTCCCAGACATCACCGTATTTGCCGCTGTCGAGAATGGCCTTTACTTTATTGGCGCGTCCCTTCATGATGCTGAACTTCTCTTGCTTCTGCTCCTCGAATTCCGGAGCCTTCAGCGCTTCGAGGACGAACGATTGCGAAGGATGCGGACCGCTGGAGATGGTTGCCCGGATGATGCCGAGGGTCTTCTGCTCAAGTACATCCAGCACATCCTGGTTCTCCGAGGCGAAGGTGATGAAGCCTACGCGGAAGCCCCACACATATTCTTCCTTCGTAGCGCCGTCGACTTTCACAGGCAGGATTCGCGGATGGAGGCCGGCAAGATGACCGAACAGCGATTCCGTTAAGGAGTTCTCGAAGAACAGTCCGAAGTATGCGTCATCGGTCACGACGACAACATTGATGCCGGCTTCGGCGGCTTCCGTAATCGCGGATACGATGGCTGCGCCTTCCTCGGCTCCCGGCGTGTAGCCTGTCGGGTTGTTCGGGAAGTTCAGCAGAACGATCGCTTTGCCTTTATCCTTCTGGTTCAGAAGAGCCTCGCGAAGTCCCTCCGCATTAAACTTCATATTTTCAGTGAAAAGAGGATAGGTTACATGAACGCCATGGCGGCGGATGCCGAAAGTCAGCTCGTAATTCTCCCAGTTCTTGTCCGGATAAATGACCGCATCGCCCTCATCGGCGAACAGGTCGGCCACGATGCTGAGACCATGAGTCAGGGCATTGGTGACGATCGGATTGCTGAAGCTCTTTCCCTCCAAGGACGGATTCTCACGGAGCATCTTGTTCCGCCATACGGAGCGCAGCTCGGGCTTGCCTGCCGGCGGGGCATAAGGATACAGATCCTTCGGCTGGAAAGCCGAAAGCTTATCCTGAATCACGCCAAGATGCATCGGGATGCCGCCTTCGGTGGCGATGCCGATCGTTGCGTTATATTTCTTCGCTTGGGCGGATGCCTCCGCCGACTGACTCAGAATTCCTTCCTTCGGGAAGTATATTTCTTTGCCGAGCGTGGAGAGCATGTCATACACATGCGGGTTGCCTGCTAACAGTTTCTCGTTCAATTGTCCAGCCAATGGGTTCATGAAATGGTTCCTTCCTTCCGAGTACTTTTGGTTAAGGTAAGAGGCGAATGCATGAAAGCTTCTTACATTTTCATTGCCTTTCATTATACCATCAGACCCGGGAACCGTCACGGATAAATGCCCAGACTTAACGCGGTCCAGGGTAATATTTACAGATGTGCGCAGCCGTCTCGCCGTCCCGGGTCCGGCCGCGTTCCTCAAGCCGTCCGATCATGTCCTGCAGCCGGTCAGGCTTCAAATTTTGGCCGAATTTGAATTTGGCGCTCATCCGCTTCGGAACGAGCTTGATTACCGCT
This sequence comes from Paenibacillus lactis, assembly GCF_017873605.1. Classification (GTDB taxonomy): domain Bacteria; phylum Bacillota; class Bacilli; order Paenibacillales; family Paenibacillaceae; genus Paenibacillus_AQ; species Paenibacillus_AQ lactis. The sequence continues at coordinate 507,649 of NZ_JAGGKI010000003.1, read as the reverse complement.
ACACCCTTGAGCCGGGAAGCATAGGCGCGGTCTCCGGCGTCGATGGTACGGTAGCCGCCCTCGGGCTGGAGCTTGCGCATCATGGCTTCCATCGCTAATGCTTTTTCCTCAAGATCATGGACGAGGACGGCTTCTCCTGCTGCCGTTACGCTCTTGAAGTAGGCCGTAGCGGGACATGCCATTTCCGGATCCGAGAAATAGGAAGGGATCAAAGCATACTCATCGGCCACCGTAAAGCTGACGGCGGGAGTGCGGCGCAAGTGCTCCATTTTCTCGCCCAGCCGGCTGCCGTGAAAGTAGAAGCTCCCCTGTACATAAACAAAATTCAGCGGCGTAACCCGCGGCAGCCCGTGTTCATCCACGGTTCCAAGAAAGCCGAAGCTCATTCCGTTCAGGAAGTCTTCGATCTCCTTCGGATCCTCGATTGCAAATTCGTCTCTTCTCATGGTATTACGCTCTCCCTCCATCGCATTGTGATGAGTATCAGCATACGACGAACATTGACAAGGAAAAAGCGCCAATTTACATTAATTTATATAGTCCAATTTAAAATAAGGGAGGTCCCTTCGGTGGAGCTTGGGCTTCCGTTCGAGACATACGTCGAGCAGTATAAATATAAATATTTGGCGCTTTATCATGCCATTCGCGCTGCGATTCACAGCGGCAGACTGCCGGAAGGGACGCGCCTGCCCGCTACCCGGGAGCTTGCCAAGCTTTACGGCATATCCAGAGGCTCCGCTGCGCAAAGCTATGACATGCTGATGGCGGAAGGTTATGTCGTCTCAAGGCAGGGAAGCGGCACTTATGTCGCCGAGGGGATCACGGTGCCTGAGCAGCCGCCTCCTGTCGAAGCGGTCCCGCTGCTGTCGGCCTGGGGCCGGCGGCTTGCGGAGCTCCGGGACGAATCCGCCGAGGCCCGCCGGTCGGAGCTGGCTCCGCCTGAAGGAACCATATCCTTTGCCGATGCGCGCATGCCGATGGAGGATTTTCCGTATGACGAATGGCGAAGCGCGTTGAACTATGCCGGCGGGAGCGGAGGGAAGGAGCTGTCCTCCGGCGCTCCGCCTGCAGGCGCGATGGAGCTTCGGCGGGCGATTGCCGGACATCTTCGGTTTACGCGGGGCATCCAGGCGAAGCCGGAGCATATCATAATCTTCAGCGGGTCGATGCAGGGCATCGTCCTGCTCTTCCAGCTCCTGCTGGACCCCGGCGACCGCGCGGTGATCGAGGATCCCGGCTACGACGGGATCCGCCGGGGCGTGTCCGCTACCGGCGGGATTCCGCTGCCGGCTCCGGTTGATGCTTCCGGGCTTGTCCCCGCCGACTGGGACGCCAGGCTTCTGGTCGTTAGTCCGAGCCGGCAGTACCCTACGGGAGCCGTGCTTCCGCTAGAGAGGCGGCGGGCGCTGCTGAACTGGGCGAGAACCCGCCAGGCTTACATTATCGAGGATGACTACGACAGCGAGCTTCGCTGGGGAGGCAAGCCGATCGAGCCATTGAAGATGCTCGATGACGAGGGAAGGGTGATCTTCGTCGGCTCCTTCTCCAAGACGATGTTCACCGGTCTGCGAATCGGTTATGCGGTGCTCCCTCCGAGTCTTACGAATGCCGTCGTCAGGGCCAAGTCGCTGTATGATCCGATCTCGCCCGGCGTGCTGGAGCAGCGGGCGTTGGCACGGTTCATCGCCAGCGGCGGTTACGGGCGGCATCTCCGGCGGATGACCCGGCGCTACGGCGCGAGGTATCAAACGCTCCGCGAAGCGATGGACGCTCATGCAGGCGGCTTATTCCGGCTCCGGCCCTGCGACGCGGGGCTTCATGTATATGCCGACTGGCTGCAATCGCCCGCCGAGTATCACGCGTTTCGCCAAGCCGCACGCAATCGCGGCGTGCTGTTTCGCGATGCGACCGTTTACAGCTGCACGCCTGGTCCGCCCGGCGCATGCTTTGGATTTTCCCAGTTGGAGCGGGCAAATATCGAAGCAGGCGTTCTCCGTTTGGCATCGGCATGGGCGGACATGCAAAAAAACGGAAAACCGGGTATGATGGAGAGAGAATATTTTTAAAAGAGATGAGGGGGAATGACGTGATGCTGAATGCATCGCCGTCTTCTTTTGTAATAATGCCCGCGCTCGCGAAGATCGTCTGCGAGCCGGGCTGGAAGTGGCAGAAACGCGAGCGGCCCATGCAGAACTACGATTTGTTTTATGTATGGAGCGGTGAAGGTACGCTGGAACTGAATGATAAGCCGTATGAGATCGGTAAAGGAAGCTGCTTCCTGTTCCGTCCGGGCGACCATACCAGCGCGACGCATAATCCGCAGAAGCCGCTCGTTTTAACATATATACATTTTGACGTGAAGGAACCGGTTACGGACATTCCGGCCCCGTACCGGCAGCTGGGCGAGACGATGGATTTCGAATATTTGCTGGCCCGGTATGTCCGGTTGTATCTGGACAAGCCTTACGGGGCGGAAGAAGAGGGCCAGCTTATCCTGAAGCAGCTCATGATTCATCTGCTGCGGTCCGACCTGAATGAGCCTGTCGTAAAAAAAGCCAGCAACCAGCTGATGGAGGCGATCCACGAAATCGCCAATTATGTGCGCCAGCACCCGGGGATTCCGCATCGCGTGGAGGATTTGGCGGCAAGAGCCGGACTGTCCCCGCGTTATTTCTCGATCAAATTCAAGGAGCTGATCGGTACGCCGGTCCAATCCTATATTATCCAGATGCGGATCGAGCGGGCGCAGCATCTGCTGGTGCACCAGGGAATGAATGTCACGGAAGTGGCCGACGCCCTCGGGTATCGCGACATTTTCTTTTTCAGCCGGCAATTCAAGCAGTATACCGGAAAGAGTCCGTCCGAAATCAGGTGATTCCCCCGCTCCCTACCGTTCACGCATGCTCTTCGCGAAGCGGAAGGGGCCTCGGGGTTTCAACGTAAGCAATTTAGGGTAATCCTCGCTTACGGTATATAGAGAGCAAGTGAGCTTTGAAAGGGGGTGTACGGGAATGAGCCCAAGAAGACGGGTGCGCGGGCGGTTTTTCAGTCGCGGCGGCGGCAGTATTTTTCGAAATCGGCTGCGCCGCATGAAGTCGACCATAAACCAAGGGCATCTTGATGTATGGTTTTGATGGAGCCTGAGTATTTTGTCCGGGGATAACAGGCGTGACCCCGATTTTATATACGATGATCCAAAGCTAGCAGCCCAGCCGGGTGATCTTCAAGTGCCTTGTACATACCTGGTTGGTGAGAAGCACCATGTTGGAATTATTTTATAAGTTAAACGTAAAAGGGAGTCCGGGAGGGCTCTCTTTTTACATGGGACTTGCGTGATGCCCCTTGGCTTTATGCTCGAGCTCTAAGTTTCACGATTGAGCTTGGGACCGACCCCGTGTATGATCAGTTTACGGATATTCGGAAGCGGTTTATAAGAGGTTTTCGAGTTGCGGCAAGGTATAAGGCCAAGCAGGGAACTGGCGACTGCATGATTGAAAAAGCTGGGGGGATGGAGTTTATGAAAGCGGCGAATCAAAAGACAGCCCTGGTGACAGGCGCATCCAGCGGCTTCGGACTGCTGATCAGCATCGAGCTGGCGAAAGGCGGGTATGATGTCGCAGCCGGGATGCGAAGGCCGGAGGCAGCCGGGGAGCTCCTGCAGCAGGCGGCGAAGTTCGGTGTGGCCGAGCGGATTCGCGTGATCGAGCTGGATATTTGCAGCGAAGAGCAGGTACAGGCAGCTGCACGCTCCGTGGAGCAGGAGCTCGGGCGCCTGGATGTGCTGGTGAATAACGCAGGCATCGCGGTCGGCGGATTCGTGGAAGAGGTGCCGCTCAGCGAGTGGAGACGACAGCTCGAGACCAATGTGATCGGAACCGTCTCCGTGACGCAAAGCATGCTGCCGTTGATGCGGCGGACCGGTAAATCCAAAATGATTCTGATCAGCAGCATCAGCGGCGTTGTCGGCTTTCCGGGCTACGGCCCGTATGCCGCTTCCAAATTTGCCGTTGAAGGCCTTGGTGAAAGTCTCGCCATGGAATTGATGCCTCTAGGCATCGATGTGGTGCTGGTGCAGCCCGGCGCTTACGGCACGCCGATCTGGAGGAAGAGCTTCGGGGAGTTGAAGGTGAGGGAGGGTTCGCCATACAGCGGGATGCTGAAGCGGGTATTGGCCTACTCCGAACGGACCGCTAAAAAGAGCGGGGATCCGCTCGAGGTTGCAAGGTTGGTGGCTCGAATCGCCGGTATGAAGCATCCGAGCTTCCGGTACCGGCTTCCCCGCAGCACCCGGCTGACCGGGCGGATCAAGGCATGGCTGCCCGACCGCTTCTTTCAGCGGCTGATCGTCCGGCTATTGGGAAGAGAATAAGGTCTAACATTGTCCTTGTTCGATAGGGACGCAACGGGAGTCATTGCGGTCATGAATGAAGGCATCCGCAAGGACGTTCTTATTTTTCCGTACACAGCTCCTGCTCCAAGCACGCATCCCGCTTCTGCTTCTTGTCTGCGGGCGGATGGAGGATGCCGAGCAGCTCGCCCATTTTAACCGTCGTCCCGAGGGTGAGATCTCCCCGGGGGGTAAAGGTGCCGCTCTCGGTCAACAGCACGACGGTTGAGCCGAATTCGAAGTATGCAAGCTCATCCCCGATCTGCCATTTCGTCACGCTCTCGTCGGCATAACGGATGCTGCTTACGTTCAAAGCCCCGACCTTGACCACGGCAACCTCACCGAAGTCATGCTTGATATAGGTAATGAGCCTTTCGTTGCGGCTGAGCACCGACCGGATATGGGTCATGGCAAAATCGTTGACGGGATACACCTTGCCCTTGAGGTGCTCCCGCTCGATCTGCACGCCGGTAACGGGGGCGTGAATGCGATGGTAATCCGTCGGGCTTAAATATAAGACGAACGCGTAACCGTTCACATAATTCTCGATTCTCGGAGACTGCGCAAGCAGCTCTTCAATGGTGTAATCCTGTCCCTTGACGTTGAGGATGGTGCCGGTATTGATGGTGCCCATGGCGGTAATCGTCGCATCAACCGGGCTCACCATCGCGTCGGCGGTCGTATCTATGGCCCGCAGGCCGAGCTTTAACCGGCGGGAGAAGAATTCATTGAGCGAGCGGTATTCATGCAGCTCTTTCTCCGCTTCATGCGCCGGGATTTGATATATCCGAATAAATGCAGGGATCAGATAACGGCTCAACCGGCTGTGGGAGAACTGCCCCACCAAATGGGACAACCACTTTCGGGAGGAGAGCTCAGTCATCAGACGCAGCAATCGTTTGGCCATGTTATTCTCCTTTTTTGTGCAAAGACCTAAGCTATCGATGATGCTTGAAAAGCAATCACTCTGATATTGACATAGAATCGGCTGGAAATCAACAAACGGGCCTTGAAGAAAAAAAGACCCTTGCCAAATCAAGAAAGGCTGTGTATTTTAAAGTTAACATAAAACCGAATAGGGAATACGGGTGCTTGAGTGAATCAGGCTGAGATTGCAGCTGCTATCCGCTGTTGACCGTTAATCTGAACTGGGTAATGCCAGCGTAGAGAATATCCGACCCTGCTTATACTAGGGCCTAATTTCCGTCTGCGCGTTTTCCAGACGGTTTTTTGTTGTGATTTTCTTCCATTTTCAAAAAAAGCGATGGAGAGGGGAAGTTGTACGATGGAAACGATGAGGCAAGGCATAATGGGGGCTCAGCCGAGAAAAGGGCTTAGACTGAGCGATATTTTGGTGACGGTGCTTGTATCGCTGGTGCTGGGCGTGGTGTATCACTTTTGGGGATCGGTATACAACCTGCTGAAGCCGCTCTTTTTCGAAGCGGACGAATTGCTGTACGGCATGTGGTTCGCCGCGGCGACGCTGGCCTATCTGCTGATCCGGAAACCTGGCGTGGCGATCATTGCAGAGGTTGCGGCCGCGCATGTCGAAGTGCTGTTCGGCAGCGGGTGGGGGCTTACGCTGCTGATGTACGGCTTGATTCAAGGCTTGGGTGCCGAGCTCGTATTTGCCGCAACCCGTTACCGCAGCTCTTCCGCCTTCACGGTGGCTCTGGCGGGGGCTGCTGCCGCCGTCGGCTCGATGCTGCTTGATTTCTTCTACAGCTACACGGACGATCTTCAGACCTGGATGTTCCTGGCGAAATACGGCATGCGGATCTTTAGCGGCGCCGTCATTGCAGGCCTCCTGATGCTCGTCCTCGCCAAAGCGCTGGAGCGTACCGGCGTAACCTCCCTGCTGCGCCCGGCATCGCAAAAAGACTATGAGGCGCTGGACGATTCGCGCCATGTCTAAAATGCAAAGGGGCGTACACTTCGTAAACACGGTGGATGCGCCTAATGATCCACAGGGGGAACCGGCGCTTTATGTAGAAGGGCTGCGCCTTAAATACCCGGGCGAGGAGCGGCTGATGTTTAAAGATCTTTCGTTCTCCGCCGCCCGCGGAGAAAAGGTGCTGCTGCTGGGTCCAAGCGGCTGCGGCAAATCGACGCTTCTTCAGGTGCTGAGCGGGATGATTCCCCGGGCGACGGAGGTGCCGATGAAATGCGAGGCGCAGAAGTATCCCGCTTCATGGGGATATGTGTTCCAGGATCCGGACACCCAGTTCTGCATGCCGTTCGTCGACGAGGAGCTGGCATTCGTCCTGGAAAACCAATGCATTCCACGGGAGCAGATGGAAGAGCGGATGCAGGCAGCGCTGCAAGCCGTCGGCTTGGAGCTGGAGTCGCTCCATGTCAAAATCGCGCATTTATCGCAAGGGATGAAGCAGCGTCTTGCGCTCGCTTCCGCCTTGCTGCTGGAGCCGGAGGTGCTGTTCCTGGATGAGCCGTCGGCGCTGCTCGATCCGGAGGGCCGTGAACAAATCTGGACGGCGGTGAAGGCCGTGTCCGCAGGGCGTACCTTGATTATTGTGGAGCACCGGATTGAAGAGATGGCTGAATATGCAGACCGGGTCGTGCTTTTCAGCCCGGATGGGACGATTCTGGGCGAAGGCACGCCAGCCGACGTATTCGCCCGCTATTCGCGGGAGCTGAAGGAATTCGGCATCTGGTATCCCGGCGTATGGGACGATTATGCAGTGTCCCCATCCGGCATGGAGGTGTTTGCACCGCTCGGAACATCCTCCGGCGGATCCCGCCAGGATGACTCCTTCGCCCGGGATTTGGGAAAAGCCGCTCGGCTACAGAACCGGGAAGGACTCCATCCCGTTGAGGAGTCCGGACGGCTTACCGGAACGGATTTTACGTCGGCAGAACAGAGCAAGCCTGCCGTTCAACTGGCTGAGTTCTCAGGCAAGCGTTGGGACAAAGCCGTTATTACCGTCCAAGGGGCGGAGGTGTATCCAGGCGATTTTATTGCGATTGTCGGGCCGAACGGAGCGGGGAAGAGCTCGCTGCTTCTGAGCCTGATGGGGCTGCTGAATGCGGAAGGCATGTACCTCCTCGGCGGGGAGGAGGTTCCGTTAGGGAAAGGAAGACGAAACCGCAAACAAAGGGAGCGGATGCTCCGCCGAATCGGATTCGTATTTCAGAATCCCGAGCTGCAATTCGTGACGGAGCGCGTTACGGATGAGGTGGCGTACTCCTTGCTGGTGGACGGCATGTCCGCGGGTGAGGCGGCTGAGCAGGCCCGCCGGACGCTAGAGCGATTCGGACTAGACGGCAAGGAGAGCCGGCATCCATACCAGCTATCCACGGGCCAGAAACGCCGCCTCAGCGTGGCCACAGCCATGGCCAGACAGCCGGCGGTGCTGCTGCTGGATGAGCCTACGTTTGGCCAGGATGCACGGAATACCTTTGCGATTCTGGAGATGTGCGAACGGCTGCGCCAGGCCGGGACGGCGATCGTGATGGTTACCCACGAGATGCGAATCGCCGAGCAGGCGGCCACCCATATTTGGGAGATCCGTCAAGGGCAGCTGGTCTCCAGGATGGCATCGCCCAGGCTGGCGGCAAGGAGAGCTCCCGGCTTCCAGGAGAACGGCTATCCGCCAATGAGGGCGGAGGACGAAGCCAAGGAATTTGGCGCCCGTGAGGACAACAAGGAATCTTCCGGCAGACCGTACGCGGAGGTGAGGTCATGAATATATGGAATCCGGTCCGCATCACGTGGCTGCACCGGGCAAATCCGGTGGTGAAGCTGTTTCTCGTCTGCTCCCTGTTCCTGATGACGGTGCTGACGCATGACATTGACTTTGTGGCGTATCAGGCGCTGATCTTTATGCTATGTCTCCTGGCGCTGTCCGGTGTCCGCACATGGAAGATGCTGCTGTTCTTCATTCCGTTTCTGCTCGCGTTCATCTCTTCCTCATCCTCCATGATGCTGTTCGGGAAGGGAGACACGGTTTGGTGGGAATGGGGTCTGTTCAAGGTATCGAAGGAAAGCTTCTATCGTGGATTGCACCTCGGGTTTAAAGGAATCGCCTTCGCCTGCGAAGGGCTTCTGCTCGTGACGACGACGTCGTCGGTCGATTTGTTCTATAGCCTGATGCAAAAGCTGAAGCTTGCTCCCAAGTACGCCTACAGCTTTATGGCTTCCATCCGTCTTCTGCCGATGGTGTGGGAGGAATATGTGATCCGCCGGCAAGCGCTGAAGGTGCGGGGAGTGGTCCCGATCCGCGGTGTCCGCGGGGCGGTGAACCGGGCAGGGATGTATGTGGTGCCGCTTCTGGCACAGAGCATCCGCCGGGCGCACCGGGTTGCTGCGGCGATGGAAGCCAAGCGGTTTGACGGTGACCGGGGACGGCGCAGAACTTATTTTTACCCTTCGCGCTACTCCCGCTATGATCTGCTCACTATCGCACTTTTAGCGGCGGCAGCATATGGCGCTTATGCGGCTGCGGGGCATTTTCCATGGTTCGGCATCGGGGATGTGCGCTTTGATTAAATTCGAGGGCATTTTGCGTGAAAGTTCGTAATTTCACGTAAGATGCCCTTTTTGCGTTTGGCTGGCGCTGCATGGGAACAGTGAAAAAAGAGATGGATTTTTCGTTCGAATGGTATATAATACGGTTGGTACCAATATGTTATTGTTGGTACCAACCTTGCATACCTGGATCGGTATGCGTTCCACTTGGAGGCTGCACCCATTAGAGGTGCCAACAACACAGAACAGCACATAACACTCTTTTGAGGTGACAAGAACAAAAACGACAAGTTACGGCATTGAGGTGACAAGAACAGAAGAGACCAAGCACACGTTGAGGGATAAGAACAGGAAAGATAAAGCACACGTTGAGGGATAAGAACAGGAAAGACAAAGCACGCCTTGAGCGGACGACAACCCGGTCAGGGGCAAAGCTGAAGTGAAGCGCCGTATCCAAGTGGCTCAACGTAAGAAGAACAAGGAGGCTCGAATATGCGGGAGCGTATTTTGAAAGAAACGATACGTTTGATCCAGCAGAAGGGATTTGCCTTTACCGTCAGTGATCTGGCGCAGGGACTTGCGATCAGCAAGCGGACCATTTATGAGCATTTTTCCTCCAAGGAAGAGATCGTCGAGTCGATCGTTGATAGCTTGATTCAGCATATCCAGCAGCGGGAGCGGGAAATTGCGGAAGATGGACAGCTGGGCGTTCTGGAGAAAATCCATCAAATCCTGATCTGTTTGCCGCAAGAGCTTGAGAAGATGGATATGCGCCTTTTGACGGATCTCAAAAAGTTTCATTATAACCAATGGGAGAAGCTCGATACCTTTTTCAGAGAAGAGTGGGGCATCGTCAGCAAGCTGATGGAGCAGGGGATGGCTGAGGGCGTCATCAAGCCGATCTCGCTTCCGTTGTTTATCGATCTGTATCTGGGCGCAATCCAGCAAATGTACGACTCCCGGGCAACGGTGAAGCATCAGATGCCGCTTGGGGAGCTGCTGAAGTCGATCATGGATATCCTGCTGTTCGGCATCGCCGCGGGGCAGGGAAAGGAGAAATGAAATGATGCACTGGTTCTATTTAGCTCTGGCGATCTTGTTTGAAGTAGCCGGCACCATTAATATGAAAATGTCGGAGGGATTTACGAAGCTGCTGCCGAGCGTGCTGCTGGTCGTTTTTTATGTATGCAGCCTGAGCTTTCTGACGCTGAGCCTGAAGCAGATCGAAATTTCGGTGGCGTACGCGATCTGGTCCGGCCTCGGCATTATGATCATCACGCTGATCGGATATTCGTTCTTTTCGGAACAAATTAACGGTTTGAAGATATTCTCGATTCTGCTGATCATCGCAGGGGTTGTGCTGCTGAACCTGTCGGGCGGCGCCCATGCGCAGGAACAGCCGAAGGCGGAGCAAACGGACGTTCAGGCGGGTTGAAAAAGGCCTTGGATCCGGCCAGTGGAATACTCGGGCAGCTCTCTTGAATGCGCAATAATGTACTATACCCTTTTCGACCGGCCGCTCTATAATGCAAGGGAATTCCTTGTAAGGAGCTGCAGGTCATGAATTTTTCTTCGTTCTTTATTTATTGCTTTATCGTTGCGTTCTCTCCGGGGCCGTCGAATATCGTCATTCTGGCATCGGTCCAGCAGTCGGGGATCAAACGAACGCTCCGCTATATCGCCGGGGCATCGATCGCTTTTTTCCTGTTGATTGCCCTATCTGTCGTCCTCGGCGAGACGCTGTCCTCCGGAATGCCGTTCATTCTGCCGGTGCTGCGGGTAGTAGGCTGTCTCTTCATGCTGTATCTGGCGTACCAGGTATATCATATGGACGTTTCCAACGCGTCGACAAACCAGACGGCTTCCTTCACATCGGGGTTTTTGATGCAGTTTCTGAATCCGAAGGTCGTGTTGTTTACCCTTACGGTCATTCCAAGCTATGTCATGCCCTATTATACCGAGGGGCCGGTCATTTCCGTCTTCGTTGTCGCTGTCTCGCTGATCGGGATGGCTGCGTATATGACCTGGGCGGTGTGCGGCAATCTGTTTCAGGGTGTTTTGCAAAAATACCGGAGAACGACCAACACGGTTTTGGCTTTGTTCCTGCTGTATTCGGCCATCGTCGTGTCGGACCTACCGAATCTTCTGAGGGGGTGATGGAAGATGGAGCGGTTTATCTATAAAAAAGCGTGCGGCATCACGGCGCTGTCCGCGAGCTTTACCGATTTTAAATATAAGAAGCATTACCACGAGGAGTACGCCCTCGGCGTCACCCTGCGCGGAATTCAGAAGTATTCCCTCGACGGAAGCCAGCAAGCTTCCTATCAAAGCGGCGTGATGCTGTTTCATCCGGAGCAGAGCCATGACGGCTGGTCGCAGGAGCGCACGGGCATTGATTATGTGATGATCTACATTCATCCGCAGCTGTTTCATGAGCTGATCCAGAAGAGGGACATCATCCGCTTCCATACGCCGATCGTGTATCATGCCGGCCTAAGGCAGAGCATTCTGAATGTAACGAGGGCGATATTCACCGGCAAGCCGGAGGCGCTGTGCAGCGAGCTGCTGCTGCGGCTGGCGGGGCATTTTAATGAAGATATACTGAGGTTTGAATGTAAGCGGGACAGCGGATTTGCCAAGAAGGCGAAGGCGCTGATGCAGGAGCATCTGGATCATGTGCTGCGATTGGATGAAATCAGCTTGGCTTTCGGCATGTCCAAATATCAGTTCATCCGTTCCTTTAAAGCGAACACCGGCATGTCGCCTTACCAATATTACTTAAACTGCAAGGTGGAGCGGGCCAAGCATCTCATCGAGGATAGCCGCGACGTATATCTCGCCGTTTCACAATGCGGATTTACGGATCTTGCGCATTTGAACCGGCATTTCAAAAATGTGTACGGCACGACGGCCTATGATTACATGTCCATTTGGAGCGATAATCTGTTTCTTGTCCGCATGGACAATATGCAGGGGAAAGAGGCGGTTAGCATCGGCGGCAGATGAGCGAATGAGCGGATGAGGGACCGATCGGGGCTTTAGACCTTTGCTCGTCCGACCTAATGATCAAGTTAATGGGAGCAACTCTCAGGAGACCCGCGTGTCGGTTCGCCCTAGGGTTGCTTCTTTGGGCTGCGGGGAGGTAACGGCCGCATCGCTGCCTTGCTTGCTTCAAAGGGTTTGGAGATCCGGCGAATCGGTGTTAATCTGTAGTTGAATCTAATCAGGATAAGCATGCAGCTGCATGAACAGAGATGGAAGGAATTATGGCCATGGAATACCTATATGAACCGGCACCGCGCAGTTTCGAGGATTTTGCCAGCGGCCGGGTGCTTTACAACGCTCGAGGCACAACCTCGTTTCCCGTAAGACTGGCAAGCGAGCTGGCTCAGCGATGCTTTCACCTTCTGGAACAAAAGGGGGCTGAGGGCCCCTACACGTTATATGATCCCTGCTGCGGAGGCGCGTATTTGCTGACCGTGGTCGGGCTGCTTCATGGACGGCGGCTGGGCCGGATCATCGGCTCGGACATTCAGCCCGATGTGCTCCCCATCGCGGGAAAAAACCTGTCCCTGCTGCGCAAGGAGGGGCTCGAGCAGCGAGCCGAACAGATCAAGTCGCTGTATGAACAATACGGAAAGCCGTCCCATCGGGATGCGCTGCAAAGCGCAACTCGCCTGAAGGAGCTGATCGCCGAATCCGCGATCGAAGAAGCGGCATGCTTCCAGAGCGATATTACGGATCCGAAGGGGGGGCTGGACCGAGCCAGAGGAACTCACATCGTTATGACGGATCTCCCTTACGGGGACTTGGTCAGCTGGAGCGGCGGAAGCGGAGAGCCGGTTCAGCGCTTTTTCGATCAGCTTCACCCGATTCTCGATCCCGCCTGCTCGGTGGTCGCAGTCATTTCCGACAAAGGCCAGAAATTAAAGCATGACCGTTTCAGAAGGCTCCAGTATATGAAGATTGGCAAGCGGCAGGCCGCGATCTTTGAACCGCTGGGGAATTGACGCGCTGAGCCGGTCGGCCGGATTGAGGGCTAGACATAGGGCAACAGGTCCAGGCGAAAGTATAAACGGCTAAGAGGGAGGGCAACAGCCCGTCAGCGGAACCATAATCCGCTAAGAGACGGCTCCCGTTTGCCGGTTTTAATACAGGCAAAATAGGGCCAGTTAGAGAGGGCCAAGCCCGGCCAAAAACTCTAAACAACTAAAAAGACGGCTTCCGTTTGTCGGTTACATACCGGCAGAGCGGAGGCTGTTTTTGTATGCAGTCAGTCGGTTGTTATAAAGCCATGCCTAAATCGCTCTTGATTATGAGAAGAAGGTGGGGTAAGATGGAAAACAAATAAACCAAATTGTTTTCCGTGATTTCTGCGTGAGGACTGAGAATGGATAATAGATCATGGACAAAGGAGGATGGGGATGAACCGAACATTAAAATCACTGATGCTCGCTACCGATATCGGATTTATTATATACTGGCTGCTCATCGGCTTGAGCCTGATTCCGAGGGAGTATCTGTATCAGGATTATGACAATCCGCTGCTGGTGGCGTGGAACTTATCGTTCCTTCCGCTGGATCTGCTGATCTCCGGAACCGGCTTATGGAGCATGTATCTCTACAGGAAAGGCCATTTTAAATGGCGGCCGTGGTGTCTGGTTTCACTCGTGCTAACGTTTTGCTCAGGGCTGCAGGCCATTGCATTTTGGAGCATCCGGCTTGATTTCGATCTCTTCTGGTGGCTGCCGAATCTGTTCCTGATGCTGTATCCGCTCTTCTTCCTGCCGAGGCTGATCGGAAGCGGACATTCTGTGAACGAGAAGGAGTCGGTGGCGCTATGAAGGACAAAATCGCCGAGGCCGCCGTTCAGGAGATTGCCCAGCGGGGCCTGAAGTTCTCCATTCGGGATGTTGCAGGCCGTCTCGGGATCAGCACGAAGACCCTGTATCAGCATTTTGAATCCAAGGAGGAATTGGTCGACCATATCGTGGTCCAGTCCATCGGGAATATGATGGCGGAGGAGGAGAAGCTGATGAAGGACGATTCGATTCCTTTAACGGATAAGCTATTCCTGGCATTAACGCTCCTTCCGCAAGGCGTCGCCTTCCACGATATTCGCGTGATGAAGGAATTGGAGCTCCGGTACCCGGAGCAGTGGAGGCAAATCGATGCCTACATGAATACAGGCTGGGAGAATATCCGGCTGATTATTCACGAGGGGGCTGCTGCAGGCATCTTTCGTCCTTTTGATGTCGAGCTGTTCATTCAGGTATATGTAGGGGCATTATATCAGCTGATCGACCAGTATGCTTCCGGTGGCCGGCTGACGCTGCAGCAAGCACTGGAGCAGATGGTCGGCTTCTTGATGGAAGGCATCCGTTCGCCCGCTAACCGGTAAGTCCCCTCCTGTATTCCGCCAAGCATACAAACGCCACGCAGATGTGGAGAATTGCGGCTGCTGTGCAGCCGCTTTTGGCTTTTCTACGAATGCGCCACTCACAGATTCGCGTGTCTGCCTCCCGTACATGATTGGATCATGATAGGTTAAAGGTTTCACTGAATCGGAACGTATGTTCGATTAGAGTCTAAAAAATAAAAGCATTTCCTGTGGAATGCCTGCCCGAAGGTAGAACTCATGCAGCGACTCTCCCGGGCCAATGGTCAAATCCGCCGTCAACAACGCAACCGCAAACCGATTCGCCTGACGTTCCAGCTTGCCTGGGCTGAAGTAGGAATGCTCCTCAAGGAAAAATCGGCTGATTCCCTTATGGAGCCGATCGTGACCGAGCTCATGGGCGCAGACGAAGCGCTGCCACTGCGGCGGCAGTTGACTATGAATGACGATAAACCTGCGTCTTAATTTGCGGAAGTACAGCCCCTTCGTTGTCTTGCCGAGGTCCGTGTACCGGACATGAATGCCGAGCGAAGCCGCAATTTCGAAGGGACAGTTGGTATGATGTTTTCTGACAAGCTGACGGATTAACGGTTGTAAAAGATCATCCATGCCGGTTCACCTGCAATATCGAGATTGTTATGGGTTGTCGTAGGGTTGTAATCGCTATGTACTCCTTCATGACATGCTATTTTTTCCGTTTGTTCATCTGCTTGGCTTCCCAGAATAAGCCGGTCAGCACATCCTTGATGCGCTGCTTGTCCTCCTGGTTTAACGGGATTCCGTCGAACATCAGCTCTCCGTCGTCCTCCAGCATTTTTTTGAAATCCCGTTTATCTTTGGCCGTGGCCCAGTCGGGAACGGTCAGGTCCTCATGCAGGGAAAGCTCCGAGTCCAAATAGCCGGCTTTGCTCATCAGTTCTTCATAGGGAATCTCAAGCGCGTCGGCGATTTTGCGAAGCGTCTGCGGCTTTGGAATGCCGCGCAGCCCGTTCTCGATTCTCGAGATTTGCGATCCGCTGATGTCAGCGGCTTGTGCGAGTTGATTGATGCTTAAGCCTTTGTCTTCCCTGATCTGCTTCAAGTATGCTCCAAATCTGTGATCCACGCTCCGGCCACTCCTCACCATAATCCATCTGTAACCTCTGTTTATAGTATAAACCCATTCGCCACCTTTGCCAACAGGTAAAATAAAAACAAAGGAATATTGCCAAAAGGCAAGAATTAGAGAGCGATAAGGCCCATTTCTGGAATTTAGCCGCCCATTTGAACGTTTACGAAGATCTCCAGATAGTGGTATTATTACGAAAAATACGAACAAATATACGAACAGTCGGCATGGCCTTGATTTTCTGCCAAATGGCAAAGGAAAGCCAGGATAAACCATCAATGGGGAGTGAAACGGTATGAATCATATGTTACCTGAATTGGATCGCAGAAAAACCCAATACGCGATTGAGGCGGTATTCGAGAAGTATCGAATTTATAAAACGATAACGTTTGAAATGAGGGAAGCGAGCGTGACGGCCTCTTACACCGAGCGGTTCCACGGACCGACGAATGTGACCTCGGATCAGACGGCAAAGGTAGCGATATATAATGTAGACATGCCTGCGGCAAGGAAGCACTACTGCGAAACGATCGAATCGATCGTGGAGCGGCTGGGAGAACGCGAGCAGCTGCTGATAAGGGAACGGTACATGAAGCAGGACGATGTGTACGACTACAAGGTGTACAACCATATTTTTGACCCGCCGGTCAGCAAAGACACGTATGTAAAAATCCGCACCCGAGCTTTTTATAAAATGGCGCTGGTTCTTGCCGATCTGGGCCTGTTATCGCTGGATACCCTCGTAAAGCCCTTAACCCGGCTGAAAAAGAATGAAGGGGCGCAGGCGGTAGGCGCCGTGCGATAAACGCGGCCCATGATCGGGGGAGTTCCGACGCGGGAATGCGGATCATGCAAGGTTGATTGGCTGGGCGATTGCTTGGAGGTTTTTTTAGTCAAGAGATGGATGACTTTTAGACAATGGATGGATGACTCTTATACAATAGATGGATGGCTGCGGGACTAAACCGACTCTGCTGAGGGTCGGTTTTTTTCGATACGTCCTGTGCGTTGACAAGGAGCTTGTTGAGAATATGAACGGAATAGACCCATGTCCCGCTCCCGAGCGCTGAATAGAACGGGGAGATTGACTAAACACGCTCACAGGCTGACGGCTCTTCAAAGCCAGGGCCCATACATAGGATGAGAGCTCCTAGCATTTCAGTAAACCGTAAACTGCATATAGAGTGTTTAGACGATGCTGCTAACGGGTCGCTGGTGCAAAGAAACGATATTAAATTAGGCAGTGAAAAAGTTTGCTACAGTGATTGGTGATGGTTATAGCCGTCGTTTAAATAAGGCGGTGACAGCATTATCGAAGGTATCGTCTTTTTACCGCCGCAAATCATCCCAAACTTCGCCGAATGTTCGCCGGTTCCCCGTCTTCGCTTGGTGCGAACCGGTGTAAGATTATAGCATCGGGAATGAAGCGAAAGGGCAGCACCGTTAACCTCACACAGGAAATGTGAACCGGCCATAGAGCCGGTTTTTTTATGCGGACAAGCTCCCTGGCCTCATTCCCGTTTTATTACAACACAGGAAGGAGGGGCCGTATGAATAGGCAAACGAACGATTTGATCGGCAAGCCGTTCTTTCAACGGATGCCGGATGAGCCTCGGCTGTGTTTTCGATGAGAGAGGCGATCAAACAGGCCGTTATGGAATTGGTGCCGGAGCTTGCGGGACGAATTTATGACGTGCATCCGCCCGAAATCGCTGTAGATGATTTTTTTGCGGTTCTGCTGCTTGGCGAGGATGTATGGAAATCACCCTGGGCCGGTTACCGGCAGGTGATTAGGCTGAAGCTGTACGCGGGCGAGGCTATCGTCTCCCGTCAGCTGGATTCGCAGGCGGAGCGGCTCATACAGGGACTGCATCGCAAGCGGGTAACAGGTCTGGAGAACCGCGCCTTCAAGCTTCATTATCTCGGCGTTCCGGAGGCGGATCAATGGGATTCCGGCCTGGGCCGCATGATCCGGGTTATCCGTTTCGGCGTTTATGTCCCGGAGGCGTCAGCCAGCGGCGGGGACTCCGGAAGCATCGGCGAACCGGATGAATGGCTTTCCGCGCTGATCGCGTGGACTTCGAAGCAGCTCGGAAGCAGCTGGAGCGTTTACCGGACGTCATGGCCGGCGGATCGGGAAGATCATGCCGTGCTGTGGCGATTGTCAGGGTGCGAGACGAAGATGGCGGGAGCCTCCGTCTACGAAATCAGCAAGAGCTTCACAGGTCATGTGGCATCTACTTCTTCTGAGCATGAACAGCTTACAGCATTTTCGCTGGTGGAGTCGCTCGGCTCCCAGGCTCAGCTACCGCTTGATTCCGAGGCTCGCCAGTATTTGACCGTCGCCGGTATTACCGGCAATTTGGAGGCCGATGCGATCTTGAACGGTCAGCTCAAGCTGACGCTCATCCAACGGCAAATGCGTTCGGCGCAGGAAGCCGCAAGGATTCGCCGCGTTCATGTTCAACCGATTTTAAATTAAGGGGGACTCGAGATGTCGGGTAAGAAATCAACCAAGACGGAAGGGAACAGCGGCAGCGAACCGCGTTACACATTGGCTGAGTTGACGGCTCATGCCAAGGAGCGGTTCAGCGTCCGGCCGGAAGTCATTGCCGGCGCAATGTACGGAGCAGCGGGCGAGCTGTTTACTGTGGCCGAGGTGCAGGATCAAATCAAACATTTTATGAAAGCGAAGGTGGATTAATCATGGCGGGAGGAACATGGGAGAGCACGAATAAACCGGTATTGCCGGGTTTGTATATGAATTTTAAAGCGGCGGCAGCCTCAGCGATTCAGGGCGGCGCACGCGGAACGGTCATCGTTCCCGTTAAAGCGAACTGGGGGCCGGTACGCGAGTTTGTCGAGATCGGAAGCGAGCATGCGATCGGCGAGTCGTTCTCCGCAGATCAAGATAATGGAGCAACCGCTTATCGGACGCTGTATCTGGCGATGCTGGGCGGTCCGAAAAAGCTGCTCGCGTACCGTCTTGCAGACAGTACGGCTTCGGCTGCATCCGTTACGCTGCAAAATGGCGAAGCGACGCCGTCCGATGTGCTGCAGCTTCAGGCTAAATACCCGGGCAGCCGCGGAAACGGCTTCTCGGTAACGATTCAGCCGTCGCTGATGGATCCGGCCGCTCGGGAGCTTCGGCTGTATGAAGGGGCCAAGCTGCTCGGCACCTATGTTGGCGCGGACGGTACGGCCGCATCGATCGCTGCGAAGGTGAATGAGGATGATGAGAACGTCTGGGTGAGCGCAACCGTGCTCGGCGATGGCAGCGCAGTGCCTGCCGACGTCAACGGCGCGGCATTCACCGGCGGAACCAGCGGCAACAGCGGAATTACCAATGCGGATTATCTTGAGTTTCAAGAAGCCGCCCAAGGCCAGCAATTCGATGTCGTGGCGCTGGACTACGCGGCCGACATGTCCTTGCTTCAGAGCTTTGCCGCTTGGGTGAAGCGTCTCCGCCAGGAAGGCCGCGGGGTTATGGCCGTATTCGGCGGAAGCGCGGCCGACGATGTGGCCAAGGATGCGCCGAAGACTGCTGCTGCCCGTTCGCTTGCGCTAAACCACGAAGGCGTTGTGAACGTCGGCACCGGCGTACGCTTGTCCGGCGTCGATTACAGCTCCGCGCAGACGGCCGCCTATGTGGCCGGTTTGATTGCAGGTCAGCGGCTGAACCAGTCCGCTACATACGCGGTGACGCCGTTTGAGGATGTCACCCGCCGCTGGAGCCGCTCGGAACAGGAGCTTGCGGTTCAAAACGGCGTTTTCCTGCTGATTTTTGACGGACGTCAGGTGAAAGCCCTGCGCGGCATCAATACGCTCGTGAATCCGGCGGAGGGCCAGAACAATGCGTGGAAGAAAATCCGTTCGATCCGCGTCATGGACGCCATTCATGCCGATCTGCAGGCGGCCGCCGAAGGCACGTACATCGGCAAGGTGAATAACACCGAGGAAGGAAGGCTTGCCCTGATCGGCGCCGTGAAAGAATATTTGGGCCAGCTGTCGCTGAGCAACGTCATCGAGCCGGACGGCTATGACGTCATTCTGGATCCTGCCTATTACGGCGATTCCGCCGTGAAGCAGCCGGAGCCGGATCAAGTGTTCCTGCAATGGAACGTGAAGCTGACCGATGTGATGGAGCAGCTGTTCGGCACGTTTTACGTGCAGTAAAGGAAGATGGCCTCCGGTAACCTAAAGAGCCGCGTCGCACGAGCTTAGGACGATTCGGGACGAAACGGGTGGGATCAGTCCGGACGGTTCGGCTTACTGTACCGTGAGGTCCAATCAATATCCAATCATTCAAAAATGCTGAGGAGGAATATCTATGTTGGATGCATCAAGAGTCATTATGGGAACGTATGGCCAGGCCTATATCGACGGGGTATGGCAGACGCATATTAACAAGCTGGAAGCGAGCGTGGAGCTTGAGAAGCGCGAGCTGAAGCTGGTCGGCAACGACTGGACGGTGCATAAGAGCGGGAGCAAAAAAGGCACCGGCACGATGAGCGGCTATAAGGTCACATCGGACATGATCGCCCGCGGCTTTACGAAGTTCGATATTATTTCCAAGCTGGACGATCCCGAATCGTACGGTCACGAGCGCGTGCGCCTGATCCGCTGCATGCCGGACAAGATCCAGCTCGCGAACTGGACTGCGGGTGAAGAAGTGCAGGAGGAGACATCGTTCACCTTTGAGGGGTACGAGCTGCTCGACCCGATTTCGGCGGATTAATGATTTTATCGTAAAAGTGAAAAAAAGATACATGCAGCATCGATCGATGATTCATGCCGTGAATGTTGGGAGATGCTGCTTTTTTTATGGGAAAAGAGATGAATGGTTCACACCTTGAATAATCGATGGAGTGAACGATTGAAAGGCTAAAGAATCGCGAAAGGGGACGACGATATGAGCTTGAACGAGCATTTGAGCGAAGAGCAAATTTTGGACAGCCTGTTCGAGGCGGCGGAGAAGCTGCCGGAGGAAACGGTGCGCATCAAGCGGCTCGATATGCAGATCGTGCTGCACGGTTTGACTTCGAGCAAGGTGGACAGCATCCGCGAGCGCTGCACGGTCCGCCGGAACGTGAAAGGCGTGGTGGATGAGAAGGTGGATACGGAGACGTTCAACGCGCTCCTGATTTCGGAAGCGACCGGGAGCTTGTCCGTCAAAGGGCTGACGCTGAACGGCTGGGGCGATCCGCGCATCACCAGCCGCTTGAAGCTGTCGGGCGGAGAGCAGGCGGTCCGCCGGATGCTGCTGGCCGGGGAGCTGGATGCCGTCGGCGATAAGGTGCTTGAGCTGTCCGGCTTCGGAGTCGAGATCGCCGACCTAAAAAACTGATCGGCTCCGGGGGAATGACTACGATGCTGTACCACTTATGGGCCCGGCATCACCTTCGCCCCGGAGAGTTTTGGCGGCTGCCGCGAGGCGAGCGCTTATTGCTGCTCGCTTTTTCCCAGGAGGAAATGGACCGGCTCGCTGATCAGAGCGAAATGTGAGGAGGTGAATCGATATGGCTGAAGCCATGAACTACCGGATGAATCTAGTCATTGATCCGAAAAACGTCATCAAGGCGAACCGCGAGCTGCGCGCCATGGAGCGCTACTTCGAACGCATCCAGGGCCGGGTGCTGCGAATCGGCAGAACCCGCATGGCACCGGAAATCGTGCTGAAGGACCGCGCCTCCAAAGGCCTGGACAACCTGCTGGCCAAGATCAACCGCGTGAAATCGCAGGTGATCAATGCTTCGGGGAACGTGAATATGAACGTGAATGTCAAGCATTCCGCCAAGCCGCTTAACTTTGATCCCTTAGTAAAGGCACTTAAAGAAAATACAGTTGCCTTGAAGGGCCTTGCCGACGCGCTTGCGAAACTGCAGCTTGGCGGCGGGGGCGGAGCTCAGAAGCCGAAATCCAAGCTTGATCATGCCATCGATATGTTTGGCGCAATGAAAACATTCGGCGGCGGTGCTAAAAGCGTAGGCGAGCTGCGCGATAAGACGAAAAAGGTAGGCGATGCCTGGCTTGGAAATGATACTAAAGCGAACAAAGACTCCTCCAATTCGGAGAGCTCCTACCCCAAAGAATCCAGAGTGGAGCGAGGGAGAAGGCAGCGAAAGGGAAGGGGATTTAGAACGATCGCTGCCGCGGGGGATTTGATTGAAACCGTAGGTAATGCAGGTACGGGGATTCTCGGAGGAGCCAGAGACTTCTGGAAAAGCGGAAGTGCGCTTTTTGGCGGTGGCAGCGGCGGTGGTGGCAGTAGCGCCCCTGCGACCAGCGGGATAAGCGCAGGAAGCAGTGCGGCTGCACAAGCAGTGGCGAATCCTGGCAGCAGGGCTGCCGCGACACCGGCCGATAAAATAGCGGACACTGGCAGTACGGGATCTGGAGCGGCTAAAGGCACGGACAACGGGGCAGCTTCGCAAGCGGCGAAAGCAGCAGATCCAAAGGTTGCTGCTTCCAAGGTGTCAGCAGGAGCAGCTCCAAGCAAGCTTGCTTCCGGCTTTTTAAAGGGAGCAGGCAAGCGAATTTTGGGGCCTTTAGGCTTCTTAGCTGACGTTAACGATATTGCGGCGGCCAAGCCCGGAAAAGAGCGTAATCAAGCGATCGGCTCTGCCGTTGGCGGTGGTATAGGCGCAACGATCGGCGGCGCGATCGGGTCCGTTATCCCGGTGGCCGGCACCTTGGTCGGTTCGACCGTCGGCGGCGCTGTCGGAAGCTTCGTGGGCGAAAAAATCGGCGGTGCAATTAACGGGATCACGAAAACGTTCAAATCGGGCGGGGATAAGGTATCGAAATGGTTCTCCAACACGTTCTCTTTCGGAAAAAAGAAAAAGGACGTTGTTGCCGAGGCCAAACCGGTTCCGAAGCCGGCAGCACCAGCCGTTTCTGCCCCAAGCTCCATGATTGCCAATCCGGCACCAGCAATACCTGCAGGTCCGGCAACCCCACGCCCGCCATCCGCCCCAGTCCTTCCATACTCCGGATCATCGTTTGGCCCACCGGCCATTGATCCCGCCCGGAGCCAGGCGTATGCCGCCGGCAAGCAGATGTCGCCGCAGATGGTTCAGATCAGTCCGGAGCAAATGAGCGCGCTGACGGGATATTTGCGGGATTCCAAAACGGAGGCGACAACCAACTATAATCTTCCGCCTGGAGCGGTGCAGGTTACGGTGCGTGAGGAGCATCCGGTGGATGTGGAGGGATTGATTCTGCAGGTCGGGCAGCGCCTGAGAGCGGAGTTGATGAAAGCATCCCAGAACCGGAAGCCGGCTGCGTCTATGCCATATTAACGGTTGGAGGCACTAGGCAGGCAAGAAACTTTAGCAGCATTTTAACGGAAAGGAGGGGCCGGCGATGGAGTTTATTTTGAAGAACGGCAAGGGGAAGGAATTTATATTTCCGGTTAATCCCGAGGAAGTGACCATTTCACGGCAAAAGGGCTTTGAAACGGCAACGATTCTAACCTTTGGCGAGTTTGATTTTCCGCAGGGAAACAAAATCAAGGAAATATCCTTCTCTTCTTTTTTTCCAAAAGAGTTCGACGAATCATACTGCAAAGGAAGCCGGGATTCGCACCCGAAACCGCAAACGGCCATGAATACGCTCAATGAGTTCCTGGTGTCCAAAACGCCGATTCAGTTTATCATTACCGAAACCGCGGTCAATGTACCGGTGTTCGTGGCTTCCCATCAAACGACGTTTCGCGGCGGGGAGCAGGGGGATGTGTATTTCGACCTGACCCTCCGGACGTGGAGTGAGATGAAAGTAGCGAAAACCGCCGGCGCATCGGGCATCAACAAAAAGCCGCGGGCCGACATGAAGGAGAAGAGCAAGACTTACACGGTCAAGCCGGGGGACTCCCTCTCCAAAATCGCCAAGCTGGAGCTCGGGGACAGCTCGAAATGGAACCAGATCTATACACTGAACCGGCAAGCGATCGGCAACAATCCAAATGCCATTAAACCCGGTCAAAAGCTGGTGCTGCCATGAGTTATAAAGTGATTTTGCAGGACAAATACGATTTGTCGCCTCTGGTGGAAGCTATCAACTTAAGGGATTCGCTGGAGCAGGTCGCCTATCAAGGCACGGTGAACCTGGTGGTGACGCCGGACTTGCCGCCGATTTCGCCCGGGATGGCGATTCGGATCAGCGGTATTCCCTATGGGAAGAAGGATTATGTTCCCCTGCTCCATCCGGCTGTGGTTTGGGAAGCGGAGACTACGAACAACGGCGTGAAGCGGATGACGCTGACGATCTATGACCGGACGGTCTATCTGGATAAATCCGAGGATGAATATTTGTTCCCGGCAAAACAGACGGCAACGCAGCGCTTCAAAAAGTACGCGGCCGACTGGAACATCAAGCTCGCCCATCTGCCCGATACCGAAAAACAGCTCGGACGCTCCGTTTACCGGACGCAGTCGATCTATGCCAGCATGTTCGCGGATTTGCGGGAAACGGCCAAGGCCGGCGGCAAGCTGTACCATCCGCGCATGATCCCTTCGGGACTTGAGCTGTATGAGCTGGGGTCAAACCGCGAGGTATATGTCTTAGAGACGTTAACCGATACGATTCAGCAGCGGACGCTCGAAGGGGCGGCGACCAAAGTCAAGGTGCTGGCAACATCGGCCAGCGAGACCGGGAAGGAGGTCCCTTCGAAGGTAATGGCCATCGAAGAGAAGGATATCGCCAAATACGGGCAGCTGCAGGCGATCATCCAGGACGATGAGGTGAAATCCGCCGCGGCCGCGCGTCAGCTGGCCCGAAGCAGGCTCCGAGGGATCCGGGAGACGATTACGGTAAACGCTCCTGATATCAACACGATTCGCGCAGGAGATGCCGTCATGCTCGGTTCGTCGAAGCTGCTTGTGATTTCGGTCAGCCGGGAGCTCGGCAATCCGGGAAGCATGATGCTGGAGCTTGGGAGCTATGATGATGTAAAAAGGAGGTTTTATCTTGAGTAAAGACCCCTATGGACAATTGGCATCCTCCTTGCTGTCTTCCTTCCATAAGCAGACCCGCCAAGCGATCGGCGGAGTGGGAGCCGTACTCGGCACGATAACCTCGACCGGACTCAAGCTGGATGATTTCAAGCATGAGCTGCAAGAGTATATGGTTGCCGAGCTTCCGGGCCAATTGTCGCTGCCTCGCCGAACCGTAGAAGGAACGATCAGCGGAGATGGCGGCAAGACGGCCGTCTCTTTGGAATTGGAGGAAACGGAAGTGGAGGAGGCACAGTGGAAGCTGAACCAAGGATTACGCCCCGGCGATCGAGTGCTGGCGGTTCGCGTCAACGGCGGCCATGACGTCGTCGTGGTGTGCAAGGTGGTGAGCGGCCATGGCTAATTTGTTTCCCGAAACGGAGGACATGATCTGGACCGATTCAGTTGGGCCTGAAACGTCCGAAGATCACGGGGCCGTGTTCGGGCGGAGCTGGCGGTTTGATTTTGAAGCAGGAGAATTTGTCATGACCCCAACCCGCAAATTGGTTGCCGCGGATGAGAAGGATGCATGGGTTATCTGGTGTGAAAAAACGATTCGAACCCCGCGCTACCGGCATTTGATCTATTCACGCGGCTATGGCAGTGAATTGGAGGAGCTGATCGGCAAGGGGCATGGCCGTCCGCTATTGGAGAGCGAAATCCGGCGGATGGTATCTGAAGCGCTGCTGGCGGATGCCCGCACGGAGAGCGTGGATCAATTCCAGTTTGAATGGGAAGGGGAAGCCTGCCGTTTCAGCTGCCGCATCACGAGCGTACGGGATGAGACGGAAATGATAGAAAGCGTGGTGATGACCTGATGGCCGATGTGCCGATGTATTTGCAGGAACAGACGGAAGAGAACATTTTGAACCGCATGTTGGCAAAAGTGCCTTCGGATATCGATAAATCCGAGGGCTCTTTTATTTGGGATGCGCAGGCGCCGGTGGCGTTCATGCTGTCCGAAGCGGCCCTGTGGGCGCAGGAGCTGCTTCGCCGAGGGTTTGCCAGCACGGCGGCCAGCGACTCCCCGGATATCCGCTCAGCCGAGCTGGATCTTCGGACCGCCGAGCATGGCGTGACAAGACGCGAGGCGGTAGCTTCATCGGGAAGTGTCGTGTTTACGGGGAAACCGGGCACGAACGTCCCGAAGGGAACGTATGTGGCAACGCCGGCCGACGAGACGACCGGGGAGTCTTCGGTAGAGTATGTCACGACTGCGAGTGTTACATTGGGACCGGACGGTACCGGAACGGCTCCGATCCGTGCCGTAACTCCAGGGAAGAGCGGCAATGTGCCGGCAGGGGTCATCCAGCTGATGATGACCTCCGTCAGCGGCGTCACGTCCGTGACGAATCCCGAGCCGACGCGAAGCGGCACTGATATTGAGACGGATCAGTCGCTATTGGAACGTTTTTACGCAAAGGTCAGAAGCCAGGGGACCAGCGGCAACAAAGCGCAGTATATGCAGTGGGCCAGCGAAATCCCCGGCGTCGGCGGCGTGGAGGTCGCCCCGCTGTGGGCCGGACCGGGGACGGTCGGCCTCTATCTGCTGGACACGGATAAGCGGGCGGCTAGCCAGGAGATCGTGGATGCCGTCCAGCAGCATATCGACCCAACGCAGGATGGACAAGGGGAGGGGACGGCCCCGGCAGGTCCTATCGTCACCGTCATGCCGGCCGAGGAAGTCGAGATTCATATCTCGGTCAAGGTGCAGCGCACCCAGGAGCAGCCGTCCACGATTGAGGAAATCCGGGCGCTGATCGAGGAAGGGGTCCGGGCTTACCTGCAGCAAATCGCGTTTAACCGGAAGGATCCGCTTGTCCGGTATACACGTATTGCAGCCGTGCTGCTGGATATCCCGATCATCGTCGACTATTCGGAGCTGACGATTAACGGCCATGCCGAGCAGCAAAACATCGAAATCGGCTCCGGCCAGGTGGCGGTGCTGGGGACGGTGAGCGTAAGTGAATAAGGCGAGGATCAACAGCTTGCGGGGACGCGAGCTGTTTTCATATCTGCCGGCTTACTACGAGACGTCCCGCGTCATGCAGTCGGACATGGAGGCCAAGGGGAGCGAGCTGGATGCGCTGTATCAAGCGCTCAATGAAGCCGCGGACCAGTTCTTCGTCCGTACCGCGACTTGGGGGCTCGACCGCTGGGAGGAGGAGCTCGGCATCCCGACGGACCGGGCGAAGCCGATGGAGCAGCGGCGGGCTGTGCTGGAGTCGAAGCTGCGCGGAGCCGGAACCTTCTCGGGCCGGCTTGTTAAGAATGTCGCAGAAGCTTACGACGGCGGGGCGGTCGAGGTTACGTTTCAACCGGGGGAATGGCGATTTACCGTCCAGTTCGTCGACACGCTCGGCATTCCGCCGAACCTGGAGGATCTGAAGGCGGCGATCGAGGAGATCAAGCCGGCGCATTTGGCGGTGGAGTATGCGTTCAATTACCTGCTCATCCGCGACATCCATGAGGTCATGACCTTGGACGAGCTGGGACAGATGCCTTTAAACAAATTTGCAGGAGGTGCCTGAATTGGCCAGTAACACACCGAATTTAGGACTGTTGAAAAAAGACCCGATGACGGATGGCAACGAGACATTCAACATCGAGACGATGCTGAACGAGAACTGGGACAAGATTGATACTGCCGTCGGTCAGGTACGGGAGGGTTTGGAAAATGTGAATGTCGACATTCCGGACGCATCTCTGACGGAGAAGGGGATCGTGCAGCTGTCGAGTGCCACCAACGGCACGCGGGAGAATGTGGCTGCGACGGAGAAGGCGGTGAAGGCGGCGTATGACGAGGCGCTCGCGGGAAAGCAGCTTGGAGTTGAGCAGAAAGCGAATGTGGTTGCCGCGCTCAATTCCATCGGCGTCTCGGCATCCACGAGTGAAACATGGGCGCAGTTGGTAGCTAAGATGGCAGGAGTCATTCGAGCGACAGGGAATGCGAATCCAGCCGATGTTCTGGCTGGAAAGACATTTAGTAATGCAAGTGGGAATGGATTGACGGGGACAATGCCGAATCGAGGGGCAGGGGGGAGTGTAATCCCCGGAACGATTAACCAAACAAAGGCAGAAGGATATTATTCATCGGCAATTACGATTTTAGGAGATCCGAATCTCATCCCAGGAAATATTCGCGCAGGCGTTAATATTTTCGGGATAAATGGTGAGCTAGTTGAGGGCAAAAGGACTTTTTCAGTTTCGGGTGTACAAGTGGTTTCGAGTGGACCAGTTGTATACGATGTAGGATTTCGACCAGGTGTATTAATGTATTTACATAAATACGAAGATATACCAGGTAAAATTTCAAATCTTACAAGGGTGGTGGGATTCTATATGCCAAATGGATCATTTTACACTGCTTCAGGCCCTTCCTCTGTAGGAGTTTCAGAATTTTTCGGTAATAGTGTCTCCATATATATGAGTGCTACTCAACCCGGAATTCGAGAGAATACCTATGATATTTTAGTGTACGAAAGATAATACTTACAGATCAAAACCAACGAAAGGAGCCCCCATGCTAACCCAACACATCACGGATGCACTAGCATCCCGACTAAACAGCTCCTTCCCCGGCATCCCCCTGATTTCCAGGGAGGATGCCGTTCCTATACCAGAACCACCTTACTTCCAAACTGAGCTGGCGCTAGCCGAATTCGAGCCGATATCGCAACGACGATATGCGGCTCGTTTTCGTTTCCGCATCTTTTATAAGCCTGCGGCGGGGCAGCCCGTGGCGGGGATCATGGACGAGATGCTGGAGAGCTTGACGGAGCTCGAAGTGGAAGGCCGACCATGCCGGGCGGCGGCGGTCGCATGGGAGCGGCCGGAGAGGGAAGGAGCTGCGGCGGAAGAAGGATACTTCCGCGCAGAGTATGTTATTCAGGTATCTTCGGATTCAGCCGAATCCGTTCCAAAGATGCAAACCTTACAACAAGGAGGCGGTTTGAAATGAGCAAGAAACAGGCAACACCGGCGTTTACGAAACACCAGCTGGTACAGTCCCAGCAATTCAGCAACCGGGAGAAGGATGTGCTGAACGCCATACTGGCAGAAGAGACGACGTACACGGTCCAGCAAGCGAAAGAACAGCTTACCACATTTTTGAAAAAGGAGGTCATTTAAATGGCCGGAGGAACATGGACAACACCTAACAAAGTAAGACCTGGGGTATACACCCAAATCACATCGCAGGAGCAGCCGATCGGACGCGTCGGCGAACGTGGGATCGCCGCGCTGGGACTCTCGCTTCCATGGGGAGAGCCGCATAAGCTCCTCGCCATCAACCCAGGCAGCAATCTGCTGGAGGTATTGGGCTACGATATCACATCCCCTCAGCTGCTGCTGGTAAAAGAAACGCTCAAGCGGGCAGGAACGCTTCTGCTGTACCGCCTGAACAGCGGCGTTCAAGCTGCAGGAGCCGTAGCAGGGCTTAGCGTGACCGCTCGGCATGGCGGGGAGCGCGGCAACGATATCCGCATCGTGATCGAGAACGCGGTCGATGATGCGGGCAAGTTCGTCGTCAGCACCCTGCTGAGCGGCAAAGCCGTGGACAAGCAGCTCGTTACGAACGCCGAGGAACTGCAGCCGAATCTGTATGTAACCTTCGCGCCGGATACCGGCGATTTGGCCGCAACGGCAGGATTTGCACTGACAGGCGGCGCGAACGGGACCGTGACGAACCAAGATCATGTCGATTTTCTGGCTGCGCTTGAGGTTCAAGACTTCCAGACGGTGGGGTTGGCTTCGGACGACGCTACCCTCAAATCGCTGTATACGGCGTTCATCAAGCGCTTGCGCGAGCAGGAAGGCAAGAAGGTGCAGGCCGTGCTTCCGGATTATCCGGCGGCGGATTACGAAGGCATTATCAGCGTGAAAAACGGCGTTGTCCTCACCGACGGCACCATCGTGGACAAGATTAAGGCGGTTGCCTGGGTGACGGGCGCCACGGCTGCTGCAGCCGTTAATGAGTCTCTGACGTATGCGGCTTATGATGAAGCGGTTGATACCGATATTCGTCTGAGCCATACGGAAATTGAAGAAGCTTTGACGAAGGGCGAATTCCTGTTCAGCTACAGCGGCGGTAAAGCCGTGGTAGAGCAGGACATTAACAGCTTTACGTCGATCGAGCCGGCCAAGGCGCGCCATTTTTCCAAAAACCGGGTGGTCCGCGTTCTGGACGGCATTGCGAACGATCTGAAGCTGATCTTCGAGCAATCCTACATCGGCAAAGTCGACAACAATGTGGACGGCCGAACGCTGTTCTGGGCAGAGTGCGCTGCGTATTTCGCTTCCCTGCAGAATATCGGGGCGATTCAGAACTTCAACGCGAATGAGGATATTGTGGTGACGCCAGGTACCGAGGGTGACGTGCTGTTCGTCGATATCAAGGTTCAACCGGTCGATGCAATTGAAAAAGTATACATGAAAGTGAAGGTGGTCTAAGATGGCATTTTTACGTGCAAGCGATACGATTTCGGGACAAGAGGGCAAGGCATTCGTCAAGATTGGCGACCGTATGGAGGAAATGTTTTATATCAAAACGCTGGAAGCTACGGTGGAGAAAGAGAAGGCTGAGCTGAAAACGATGGGCCAGCGCGCCGTCCAGCATAAGGCGATCGGCTGGAAGGGCAGCGGCACGATGACCATCTATTATGTCACCTCGCTGTTCCGCGAGCTGATGATGGAATATATCCAGACCGGACAGGACGCTTATTTCATGATCGAGGTCCGCAACGAGGATCCGGGCTCGTCCACCGGACGGCAGACGGTCATCCTGGAGGGGGTCAACCTCGACAGCGTCATCATGGCTTCCCTGGATACCGAAGCGGAGGCGCTGGAGGAAGAAGTGGCGTTTACGTTTGAGAACGTGCGGATCGAAACCCCGTTCAACCCATTGGCCTAATACGAACAAACAAGAGGAGGAAGGAAAATGAGCGATTTTAGCATGTTTTTTGCAGGTCAGTCGCCTGCGGAGATCACGGAGGAATTCGTGGTCTCCATTCGTTTCAAGGATGCGGAGGGCAAGCCCGTTCCGTGGAAGCTGCGCAGCATTACGGAGGAGGAGAACCAGGAGTGCCGCCGTGCCGCCACCCGCAAGGTGAAGGGCAAGAACGGCGTGTATACGCCGGAGATCGATCCCAATGACTACATGGCGAAGCTGATGGTGACGAGCGTCATTTACCCGGATTTGAAAAACAGCGAGCTCCAAAAATCGTACGGCGTGCTTGGCGCGGAGTCCCTGCTGCGCAAAATGCTGCTACCGGGCGAGTTTGCGGCGCTCGGGGAGCGCGTGCAGGCCCTTAACGGCTTTGACCGCGATATGAACGAGCTGGTGGATGAAGTAAAAAACTAATCAACGAGGGCGACGGCGACGCGAACTATGCGTACTACGCCCTCCACGAACTGCACATTCTTCCTCATGAGCTCATGGCGATGACGGTCCGGGAACGGGCCGCCATCTATGCCATGATCTCGATGCGGGTGGAGAAGGAGAAGAGGGAGCGGATCCGGAAGCGAAGATAGATTTTAGAAGAAGGGGGTGAGGGAATGGCGAGTGTGGGAAACCCTGCATTTTTTCTTAATCCAGCCCTAATCAGCCGAGTTACGGGACTTGTAAACGGTATGAATCAGGCTTTTAATCAGGTGAATAGTGCGATCACCGCTTCGACGAGCGCTATGCAGAATTTGAACAACCAAATTGTTAACGGTGCCCAGCAGGCAAGCCAGCTGAGCCAAGTAATGAATTCGATGAAAAAAGCGTATTCCCATATGCAGTTCGTAGTAGAGACCGTGATTGTTCCAGCGGCGGAAGATCAGGCGCTTAAGGATCTTTTCAAGATCAGGGTCGGCAATCCCGAGATCGGTACGGCGATGTTTGAAACATTCAAAAAGGATGCTCTATCTGCCGGTTTGGACGTCAAAGAATCATTGAATAATGCATTAACGTTCATGTCCATGACCAAAAATTCAGATCAGATTTCAGAGCTGAATAACTTTGCGGCAAGGCTTAGCAAGCTGTCTCCCGGGGAAAGCAGCTCAACAGACGCAGCATCGGCCATTATGAGCGCCATGCGGGGAGATACCGATGCATTGGCTGAACAATTTTTAATCCCTGAAGTCCACATGGATTCTTTCAAAAATGAGATTGAAGCGTCAAAAGGAAATTTTGACGCATTTCTCGTTTCCATGGATCAACTGCTCCAGAAAGCGGGAATGACCCAAGAAGGGTTGAACACTATGATGGATTCACCGGTAAATCAATGGCAGGCGCTGCTTGGGAACGTGAACAATTCATTTTCTCAGATGGGGACAGGTGCTCTGGAGTCGCTCTCCCCAATTCTTGATATGCTGAATGCGGCATTTGCATCAGGAAGTTTTGAGCCTTTTATTTTGATCATTTCGATGGGGCTGACCTTAATAGCACAGCTATTTTTATGGGTAGCTCAGATCGTGCCGCCGGCATGGGAATTCCTGAAGAATGCCATCTCATCCGTCGGATTTGTACTCTATCCGTTAATAGCTGGGATTTTATTATTGCTCAGCATTTTTACAATTGGAAAAGTCTTGACTACCGTATATTCGACGGTCGTTAATATCCTGTCTACAGCCTTTAAAGGTTTATGGGCCGTAATGAACGCGAATCCAATCATGCGGATTATTTCGTTGATTATTGGCATTGTCACGGTTATTTTGACTTTAATGTCGGCTTCGCAAGGCGTTAAACAAGCGTTTAGCAATGCTTTCGGATTTATTGTCGACTTGGCTCAGAATACGGTGAATACCGTTATCAAAATTATCAATGGCATCTTAAACTCGGTTAACAAAGTTACCGGGTTCTTCGCGAATCTGCTTGGGGTAGAAGCTAAAAAAATCGAATTAATTGAATTTCAGGCTGATTATTCTGGCTTTAAAGAAGCCGGTCAGGATGCCATCGAGGAATTCTCCATGGATAACCTCAAGAAGAAATTCATGCCGGAGCTTGATATGGGGCCAAGTTACGAGGACCTCCTCAAACAAAACAACGCCGGCAAAACCGGCTACGACGTCGCTTATCCTAAAGCTGCGCCGGCTCCAGCCATGCCCGCCACGCCTATGCCCGCGATGCCTGCCATGCCGGCGGCACCGGTGCCGGTTGCCCCTGCGGGTGGCAGCATTGATTCCATCGGCCAGGTGAACAACACGGTTGATGTAGCGAGCGAGGATCTCAAAGTGATGCGCGATTTGGCCGAAGTGAACGCGATCAGCAACATGATCACGTTAACGCCGACCGTGCAGATGACGACAGGGGATATTAATTCCGGCGCAGATCTCGATACGATTATGTCCCGAATTAACCGGACGCTGGAGGAGCAGTTCGTATCCAGCGCGGAGGGGGTGTATCTGTAGCATGAGCGATTATGGGCTGTTTCTGAGTTTTAATAATCAACAGGAAGTATTCCGCTTTCCGGTCAATCCGGAACGGATCGAGGTCAAGGACGGCAGCGAGGGGAAATCCTACACCGTGGCCGGACTTGGCGAGATCAACGCGATCCTGTATCCGAAGCTGACCGAAATATCGTTTGAAAGCTTTTTTCCGGGACGAACGTATCCTTTCGTCAATACAAGCAAGGACAAGCTGAAGCTCCCCATCGATTATGTAAACACCATCAAGGGATGGATGGAGAGCCGAAGACCAGTGCGATTTGTCATGACGGGTCTGGTCCCCGATCCGCTCAGCGGTACGGACAGCGGGAATGTGGTACGGGCGATGAAATCCTTCGGCATCAACATGGCGGCCTCCATCGAGAGCTTCAGCTGGAACACGATGTCCGGTTCGCCGGAGGATATAGAATTTTCGATCACCCTCAAGCGCTATGTATTCTATGGCGCCCGCAAGGTTGTGCCGGCCAAGGACAGCAAGGCGGCCGCGGTGAAGACCAAGGAGCGTCCGGATGACCGGAAGAAGCCGAACTCGTATACCGTAGCTAAGGGGGACACGCTCTGGAGCATCGCCCAAAAGCTGCTCGGCAGCGGCTCCCGCCATACCGAAATCCAAAAGCTGAACGGCATCAAGGATCATGAGGTCCGAAAGCTCGCCGTCAGCCGGGTGTTGAAAATCCCTTAAAGGAGGTGACGGCATGATCGAGCTGATGATAGACCGGAAGAACGGAAGCGTGTGGGATCTCGGGCAGGTCGTCACCGACATCACATGGAAGACAAGCCGTCAGGCGAAGCCGGCCAGTCTGGATATTCGCTTCGTGAACGACGGTTTGGCGCAGAGCCAGCAATTCCAGATTGAGAACGGCGACATCGTCCGGTTCCGCAAGGATGATAAGGACTTGTTTTACGGTTATGTTTTCTCCAAAGAGTGGGGCATGGATGCCGAGGTGAAGCTCATGGCCTACGACCAGCTGCGCTACCTGTCCAGCAACGACACCTACCGGTTTACGAACGCCAAGGTGGAGGACATTATCCGCAAGATCGCCAAGGACTTCAATCTGAAGACAGGGACGCTGGCCGATACGGGACATGTCATTCCGGCGATGCTGGAGGCCGACAAGAAGCTGATCGATATTATCTGCAAAGCGCTGGATGCGACGCTGATGGCAACCAAGCAGTACTATATGTTTTACGACGAGTTCGGAAAGCTGACGCTCAAGAACATCAAGGACATGCTGCTGATGCTGGCCGTTGGGGAAGACAGCCTGATGACGGATTTTTCCTATAAAAAGAGCATCGACAACGAGACGTACAATCGAATTAAGGTGGTTCGCGATAACAAGCAGACCGGGAAGCGGGACGTCTACCTCTATCAGCACGGAGAGAACATCGCCCAGTGGGGCCTTCTCCAGCTGTACGAGGTTGCCGATGAGAACATGAATCCGGCGCAGCTGAAGCAGCTTGCCCAAAATTTACTGGAGCTGAAGAACAGGGAGCTGCAGACGCTCTCCATCGAGGCGATCGGCGATCTGCGCGTCCGGGCAGGGAACACGATTTACGTCAATCTCCCCGGCGAAGGCTTGAAGCCTTATCTCATCGATGAGTGCTCGCACAAGTTCTCGGACGGAACGCATACGATGTCGCTGAATATGAAGGTGGTGTAAGTCATGATGCTGGATATTATCAAAAAAGCGAGCCTGAGCGCCGTGGGAAGCACGAATCCCGTAGCGGTGCTGTATGGCACGGTAACATCGGTGAATCCTCTGGAGGTGAACGTGGATCAGCGTTTCAGCCTGACGGAGGATTTTTTAGTGATCGGAGAGTCCATGACGGAGTACAAACTGAATATTGACGGTCAGGAAGTATTGATCCGCAAAGGGCTTGAGATCGGGGATACGGTGCTGCTGCTCCGTTACCAGGGCGGACAGACGTATCTTGTGCTGGATCGGCTGGTGAAGCCGTCATGATTCCGCAGGGAGGCACGATTCAACCGGATACCGAAGTGGTGGAGAGTCTGGACCAGCCGAGCTTGACCTACCGATTGAACCTGGAAGAGGGGACGTTGTCCGGTCAAATTGATGGACTGGAGGCGATCAAGCAGGCCGTTGCCAAGGTGCTCCAAACCCGCCGCTTCGAGCACCTGATCTACAGCAGCGACTACGGCCATGAGCTATATGATGTCATCGGGCGTGACCCGCTGTGGGCGTATGCCGAGATTGAGCGCCATATCAAGGAAGCGCTGCTTCAGGACGACCGGATTCTGTCGGTCGACGACATGAATATTTCTTTTGCCGGGGAGACGGCAATGGCGGAATTTACGGTCCGAACTGTGTATGGGTCGTTTGCGATGACGAAGGAGGTGAGGGAGGATGTATGAGGATCAGACCTATGAAGCGATCCTGGAACGGATGCTGGGCCGGGTGCCGGATGGACTGGACAAAAGAGAGGGAAGCATTATCTTCGATGCGCTTGCCCCAGCCGCCGCGGAGCTTGCGCAAGCTTACATTGAGCTGAGCTCCTCCATGAACTTCAAGTTTGCTGCCACGGCTTCCGGTGAGTTTTTGGACCGGAGCATCGCCTGGTCGGGACTGACGCGTAAGCAGGCCACGAAAGCGCGGCTGCGCGGACGTTTTATAGGAGAACAAAATTTACCGGCGGAGGTTCCGATAGGGAGCCGTTTTTCGCTGGATGCGTTAAACTACACGGTCATCGACCGGCTGGACGCGGGCGAATATATGCTGGAATGCGAAACGGTCGGCAAAGAGGGCAATCGGCGGTTTGGCACGCTGCTGCCGCTTGAGTATATCGAAGGCTTGGTGAAGGCGGAGCTGCTCGAATTGCTGGCGCCTGGGGAAGATACCGAGTCCGATGAGGCGTTGTATGATCGTTACCGGGAAAAAATCTCCCGACCCGTCACCAGCGCGAATCGAAATCAATATGAGCTGTGGGCGCGGGAGCAGGCCGGCGTTGGCAAAGCTAAAGCCTTTCCGCTATGGGACGGGCCGGGAACGGTCAAAGTCGTTCTGCTGGACAATGAGATGAGATCGCCCGCGCCATCTATTGTAGAAGCTGTGCAGCAGTACATCGATCCCACGATGGACGGGATGGGCGAGGGAGCTGCTCCAGTCGGATCCGTTGTGACGGTGACCGGGGCGGTTGAAGTACCTGTCAACATTGAAGTGCAGGTTACACTCCTGGATGGTGCGGGCTTGGACGGCGTCCAGCAAGCGATTGAGCAGGGCGTTCGGCAGTATTTGAAGGACCTCGCCATGACGGATCCACTGGTCCGGTATAACCGGATTGCCAACGTCATCCTGGATATTCCCGAAGTGATCGACTACGAGGTGCTGACCGTCAATGGAGGGACCGAGAGCGTCTTGATTGAACCGGAAGCGGTCGCCGTACTGGGGACGGTGACGGTGCGATGAGCAAGGCAGAGGTCTGGATGGGATATCTCCCGTCCTTTTATCACGGCATCCGGGACATGAAAGCCATCGCCAATGCGGAAGGAGCTGAGCTGGACAAGCTGGATGAGAGTCTGGTGGATCTGATCGATCAGTACTATCCGGAGACCGCGACCTGGGCGCTGTCCCGGTATGAGCAGGACCTGAGCATCCCGGTGAGCCCGTCCAAGCCGCTCGAGCAGCGGCGCTCGGTCGTCATTTCGAAGATGCGGGGAAGCGGCAAGGTGTCCGCTAGCATGCTCAAAAATGTCGCCCAAGCCTACGAGCGGGGCAGCATCGAGGTTTCTGTTCAGCCGGCCGAGTACAAGGTGACGATTCATTTCAGGGATACCCTCGGCATTCCGCCGAATCTGAGTGATCTTCAATCGGCGATTGAAGCGATCAAGCCCGCGCACATGGCCGTCGACTATGCGCTGCGTTACCTTACGATCGCCGAGGTGGAGGGCATGACGGTGGAGCAGTTATCGGCTACGACGCAAGACAGATTGTTGGGAGGAGGAGCATAAATGACGAATCCGGTAACACCGAATATCGGGTTGAACAAAATCGATCGGACGTCGCCGGCAACGACGTATTTCGATCTGGAGAAATATATCGACCAGAACGCGGACACGGTCGACCGCTTTGCCGGCGAAGCGAGCCAGGCCATCGAGGCGCTGCAGCAACGCCTGGACACCGAGGCGCGCCGGGAGGTCGTCCTGCAGCCGGGGCTGCAGATCGTGAACGCGGAGCGAAGCGCGCCCTTTTCGCTGAGCGGGATTAAGGGGCGGACGTTGGTGAATTTGTTGGGGCGGGATGGTAATTGCGAAAGTATCGACGGATGGTTGGAAAATACGTCGACTATAGCCTTAGATTCAGACAACAAAGTATACGGTTCTAATAGTCTTAAAGTGACTGTTGCTAGTGGGGGGAACGGTCAGGGGACAGTATGGCGACAAATAACGTCCCTTATAGATAAAACTAAATACTATGTTGCCATAGTAGATGTAAAATCGGATGCTGGCGGAAGAATTATTATTGAAATGGGTGGCGGTAAAAGTAATATCGACGGAAATCCAATTACGAATAAAGAAGAGTTTTCCCCTTCCTTTGTACGCTTAAAACCATCTGATCTGGAAGGTGCAGATTACATTGTATTACATGGGCTTATTAAAAGGTCGGTAGGCGATATAGCTTACTTTGATGGATTTCGTATTTACGAAGTTACACAATCAGAGTATGATTTGATCGGCACGATGACAGCTTCCCAAATAGCCGCGAAATATCCGTATGTGGACAGCATTCAGCCTGTGCGAAATCCGTATGCGATCCGTTACGGGGAGAATCTGCTTCCGCCGTTTTACGAATGGTTTGATTCCCCAATGGGTGGAAAGTACGAATACTCAACAACCGATAACACATTATCATTTGTTGGAGAAGCCGACAAGTCTCATTACAAATATTTAGATGTTCCATTAATGAGAAACGCTGTTTATCGATTAAGTGCTGAGCATAACGGCTATCTTTCAGTTACGGATCCTATTCGTAATACCATACTGGTTCCTAATACTTCTGAACAATTCAAAACGTTTAATTCTGGTGAGACGGAAGTCGCGAGAATTTATTTATCAAATGTTAGTGATGTTGGGCAGGCAGGCAAGTTCACATTTAAAAATCCGATGCTCACGCTCGGCTCCACGCCCAAACCATTCAAACCACGAGAAGACCTCATACTTGCACTGCAAACGGAATTATACGCTGATCCGCTGACAGGTGCGAAAGCTGACGAGATATTTGAGAAGGACGGGAAATACTTCAAACTGGCGAGGTGGAAAAGGGTTGACTTGGATGGCGAATTACCATATGAACTATGGGGGGCTGGCCTTGGCTTTAAGTGGATTAATGCATTGTTGCCAAGCCATTCTGCTGCAGATGGTTCTGGTTTATTGACCAAGTTTCAAGGCAAAATCATAAAGGAGACAGATTACTTTACCGTCAGCAGTATGGCTGATAATTTAAATCTTGGGTCTTCAGGATCCAATGGGGTTATTGATAACTTTCAAATTTCGATCTCAAATGCAGACAGCGGATGGGGTGACAACTACACGCCGACAACATATGAAATTAAGGCGTATTTTATGGGGTACAAAATGTATCCTGCTGGCGGAAGCGGTAGCGATATTTACACGGGTACGGGAACTAAGGCGTGGGTGTATCGAACGCCTTCAGGTTTAGACGGCTGGCAGGATGTTGGAACTACACTACCATCAATTCCTGCTCCCACGAACGTATATTGGCAGCCGTACAAACTCATATACCAACTCGAAACACCTACAGTCGAGCCGATTGTATTCGAAGGCATGCTGACGTTAAGTGAAGGCACCAATCAGGTCGAAGTAGGGACGGAGATTGTGGTTCGAGAGAGTGTAAAACCTTACAATGAGGTCAGGGATACAGGGAATAGAAAGTACAACATAAATAACGGATCGTGGCCTGTTCCAGAGAGTCATTTTACAAAAAAAGCTTATAGGGTACTGGCAGTATACCGAGAGGGTAAGTATGATCCCAGATGGGTTAAGTATTCATACTCAACTACATCACTAGGAGCTATGGCCCAGTTGCTGAATGTTCAGCAAGACGATGAGAAATATGCATATTCTGCGACATATCTGACGCTCGATAACTCCCCTGTCGTTCCTATCATCGGATCATACTCTGTCAATGAAAAGGCCATCATGAAGGACTTAACCGATACAGTGCAGCAGAATACATCCGCTGTGTCCGTACTAATTAATAAGAAGTTGGATAATGATATACCGGGATGGATTACGCCGACGTTATTGAATGGATGGGAACAATACGATTCAACATCTTATCTCGTTGGTTTCAAAAAGATAGGGAAGATTGTGATTTTAACAGGAACGATAAAGAATGGGGTTAGCGGCCACATTTGTGTTTTACCGGAAGGTTATCGTCCCCAAAAAATAGTTTCTGGGTTGGCAATATCTCGTAACGAAAACCAGTCATCAGCTGCTTCTAATGCCATCGAGGTTAGAAATGATGGAAGAGTTTATATAGGGATAGGTGATCAAGCATTAAATGCTGCGCTACAATTTACTGTTATTTTCGAAGCAGAACAATAAAGGAGGTATCCCATGAAAGCTGTACCTAAAGTAAATATTGACGGCCTCTATCTGGAGGACGAACTTGTGGACGATACCTTTACCGGTGTCGTCCCTTTTTATTCCCCGGCTCTACCCATTACCAATGGACCGGAGCATCTAGATACAGTTACCAATGCCTCCAATCCTAGCACCGTAGATGAACCTGTCGACCGGGAACCGGCAGGCTATATCGTCGGCATCCCAGTTCCACCCGGTTTCTTCCACCCACGCTTCGATCTTGAGGCGTGGCGGCAATACGAGGACTCGATCCAAGCAGCGGAAGCCGCCTATCAGGAGGCGATGAGGGCATGGAACTCCACTCCAGAGGAGGAGCGGGGCAACCGGCCGGTCTTGAACATTCCACCGATGCCCGCCCTATGGATCGAGGGGCTAACCCCCGAGGAGATTGAGCGAATCACTGCACCCCAGCCGCAAGCCCCAAGCGAGTTGGACTGGCTGGGCACAGAGCTGGTAGCACGGGAATTGGAGATGCTGGAGATTCGCCGGCAAAACGAAACACTCGGCGCGCAAGTCGTAGGTCTGGAGCTACGGCTGCTGTCGCTTGAAGGCAATCCATCCGAAGGAGGGGAGTTGCATGTTAGAGAACGATTTTGAACGCTTGAAATATTACTACGAAAAAAGGTGGGCGCAAAAGCCCCAGCTTCGACAGTACGTAGCGTTTGGCGTCATTACGCCAGAGGAGTACGAAGGCATTACAGGCGAGGCTTTCTGACCTCTCAAGAGCGATCAGAATCCAAAACCTTCAACGGAGAAGGCGGAATGCTGCTGAAGAAGCGGAGCGTTCGCCTTTGTCCCCGGATTTTAACCATGCTAATAAATCTTGATTAATAATCCGGGGACAACAGCGATCGGAAGCAGGATCCGCATGCGCAGTGCTGATAAGTCAACAAAGGTGAGGCAGAATCTGCATTCGCAGTGCTGATAAGCCAACAAAGGTGAGGCAGAATCTGCATGCGCAGTGCTGATAAGCCAACAAAGGTGAGGCAGGCTCCGCATACGCAGTGCTGAAACGCCAACAAAGGTGAGGCAGGCTCCGCATACGCAGTGCAGATACGCCAACATAGATGAGGCAGATCCGCATGCGCAGCGCTGATACGCCAACAAAGATGAGGCAGAATCCGCAAGCGCAGTGCAGACTAAGCCAACACAAGTTTCAAGCCCTCGGCCCGCCGAGGGCTTTTTCACCCCTTCAACCATAAAAAGGAGGAACGATTATGTATGAGCACATCGGTCAACTGTTTAAGATGCTGGTGGCTGGGACGGGTGCCGTAACCGGATATGTCTGGGGCGGCTGGTCGCTGCCGCTGCATTTGCTGCTGTGGTTCGTGGTGATCGACTGGCTGACCGGCTGGGGGGCGGCCTGGATGAATGGCGAGCTGCAGAGCCGGAGGGGCTACGCCGGCATCGCCCGGAAAATCACGATTTTTCTCATCATCGCGTTAATGCACCTGGTTGACCGGGTGCTCGGCGAGATGAACTATTTTCAAAACACGGTCATCTTCTTCTACCTGGCCAATGAGCTGTTGTCCATTCTTGAGAATGTTGGGCGGATGGGCGTACCGATTCCGCAATCGCTGCGTAATGTGGTACAGGTCTTCCAGATCAAATCGGAGGAGGGTGAGAAGAAAACCGCCGTGAAAGGAGACAAAAAGGATGAAGCCTCATGAGTTTATCGCCAAGCTTGCTCCAATTGCGACCGAGGACATGAGAAAATACGGCGTTCCCGCTTCGTTGACGCTGGCGCAAGCGATTTTGGAGTCAAACTGGGGGACGAGCGGGTTGACGCAAAAGGCCAATAATCTGTTCGGCATCAAAGGAACGGGTCCAGCTGGCAGCGTGACAATGCCGACAACG
The DNA here is from genome assembly GCF_017873605.1 of Paenibacillus lactis. Lineage (GTDB taxonomy): Bacteria > Bacillota > Bacilli > Paenibacillales > Paenibacillaceae > Paenibacillus_AQ > Paenibacillus_AQ lactis. Next base: position 466,368 of record NZ_JAGGKI010000003.1, on the reverse strand, counting down.
GAGTACCGGGGGAACACGCCATATACCGTCCAGGCCCAATTCCGCAAGTACAACGGCTGGCACGAATCGGTGGACGACCATACGAGACTGATTTTGAACGGAACGAGAGACAAGCCGAAGCGCTATCACGGGGTTTTATGGGCGGACTACAAGACGGCGGCCACGGAGATCTGGAAAGGCGGCTATGCGACAGATCCCAAGTATCCGCAGAAGCTGATCTCGATCATGGAGCAATATTCGCTCCACCGTTATGATCTGCCTAGTCCCGAGGAGGAGGAACGCATGAAAATCGAACAGTTAACGGCCGAGCTGCAGAAAACCCAAGGAGAACTGCGGCAGCTGGCTAACCAATACGCTTCGGCTTTGAACACGCTGAGCGAGCAGGGGAACACAATCAAGCAGTTGCACGCTAGGCTGAAGAAGCTGGAAGCCCAGCAGCCTGATCAGGTTCCGGCGTGGGCAGAGGATGCCGTGAAAGCGGCCAAGAAGGCGGAAGCGCTGAACGATCCTGACGGCAGCTACGATTTTTACCGGATGCTCACTATCCTGCACCGCATGGGGATATTTAGCGATCCGAAGAAGTGATCCCATCCCTGATGAGGATCGAGCTTGAGCGGCTTAAGAAGCGATACGAGGATGCTGTAATGCCATTGTGGATAGCTGCCCCTCCTGTCATGACGATGGGGGAGGCGGCTATTAAATCTTTTGAGGAGAGTTGGTTTTAGGCGCCGTAGCATAAGGAAGCACTCGAGACACAGGCGAAATCCTTCCTAATAAATTCGATACCCTGCCTGCCAATATACATACGTTCCTCTCTACCCATCCGTTATCCTACAACCTTCCCCCTAATGACCGTAGCCCGTTCAATATATTGAATATCCTGTACAAAAATTCCTTTGAGTTCCATTGGTTCCATAATCCTCCATACCCCATTCCTTACTCATTAAAAGAGTCCGTTTCGCTCCTTCAAGTTCAAAAAGACAAATAGCCCTCCTTTATGTAAGTTTATCTAACCTTCCTGAACGGGATATTTAGTTATTTTTGTAAATTTGGTCGCTCCGAGGAGATAGTATTTTTCTTTCCGATGCCGGATGGCATATAATCGGAAGTACATATCGCGTTAGAACGACTACAAATAGATAAACAGGAGTGAGGAAACATGACGCTGAAGGAGCTTAGAGAGCATCGCCAATATCCGGAGCAGACGAAGTCCGATGCCTCCCGCGCGGTGTACGAACGGGATTATTCCCGTTTGATCCATTCGCCGACGTTCCGACGGCTTCAAGGGAAATCGCAAGTGTTCGGCGCAGGAACCGGCGATTACTACCGGACACGGCTGACGCATTCGTTGGAAGTGGCGCAGATTGCCAGGGAGGCCGCAAGGAGCCTTGCCCGCAGCTACCCAGAAGTGCTGCCGGAAGCGGCAGAGAATGCAGGGCTGATGATTGACCCCGAGGTGGTGGAATGCGCGGCGATTGCCCATGATTTTGGACACCCCCCCTTCGGGCATAAAGGAGAGGAAGTGCTCCAGGGCATACTGGAAAAGCTGATTGATCGGAAGACCGAGGAGGCGCTGACGCGCCAGCCGGGAACCCCGACGCCGGAGCAGGCGGCACAGGTGCAGCAGGCAATGCGGCGGAAATATGAGCATTTTGAAGGCAATGCGCATAATTTCCGGCTAATTATGTTTTTGGAAAAAAGGGAAAACGTAAACGGGCTCAACCTGTCCGACGCGGTGCTGCTGGGGATCAACAAGTATCCCTTTTCCGGCTTGGACAATCCGAAGGGGATGTACCGGCACGAATGGGAGTATATCTCGCACATCCGGAAGGAGTGGGGGATTCCCGGCACCCAGCGGACGCTGGAGGCGCAGCTGATGGATTTATGCGATGACATCGCCTATTCCGCCCATGATCTGGAGGATGGGATTAAGGCCGGCAAGATCGAGGTGCATGAGCATTTTCTTCGGGACAGCCATCTGAACAAGCTGATCGTGCAGAAAATCATGACCTTGGAAGACGAGGTGTGGAAGGGCTGGACCAAGGAGCGAATCCATCCGAAGGTGGAGTCGGTGCTGGACGAGTTCCTGCGCGTCTGGAACGAGAAAATGCCGACCTGCGAGAATGACTACTCCCGCACCCGGCGCGAGGTAAAAGCTTATTGGGTCAGCCTCTTCGTCGGCAGCCTTGGTGTCATCCCGAACGGGAATTGGAAGAAGGTCACCTTCGTAAAAGACGGGGCCGAGGACGAGGACATGCTGCGGACGGTTAGTGTGCTGAAGAGCTTTGCCTGGGTGACGATGATTCGCGATCTTCGGGTGCAGCGGCTGCAGAAGCGCAGCGAGTGGATCATCAAGCGGCTGTGGGACGCCTTTCTCGATCCTGTAGCTTCGCAAGCCATTATTCCGTCCGACTGGCTCCAGCGCTATGAGGCCGACCAGAAGCGGGAGAATCCTATCTGGACGTGGGAGCATATGGTTATCGATTATATTGCGGGCATGACCGATGCCTTTGCGGAAAAAATATACAATGAGCTGTACGGGCTGAAGGTGGGATCCATCTACGACCTGGATTAAAATCGGATCGTGCGGCAACCCGGATTAATGAAGGGAAAGCGACGGCTAAGCCCTTGGAGGTGGACTTATTGAATCAATCATTGAAGCTTGGCGTCCTCGATCTCGTTCCGCGTCTTGGGGAAAGCACGTTTGAAGACGCCTTGCAGCAGGCTGCGGAATTAGCACGCTGCGCCGAAGCATGGGGCTATCATCGGTATTGGGCGGCGGAGCACCACGATCTGGAGCATTTGTCCTGTGCTTCTCCCGAAATATTGCTGTCCCATATCGGGGCGCGGACCGAGCGCATCCGGCTTGGCTCCGGCGCCGTTCTGCTGCCGCATTACAGCCCACTCAAAGTTGCGGAAAACTTCCGCATGCTCGCAGCATTATACCCCGGCCGCATTGATCTTGGCGTCGGTCGGGCTCCCGGCGGCTCGGCCCATACGAGCATGGCGCTAAGCGGCAACTTCCTCGGCCATGTCGCCGATCTGCCGAACCGGATCCGGGCGCTGACCGAGCTGATGGAGGACCGTTACCGGTATGAGGACGTGCCGGTTGCAGCTAAGCCGGTGCCGGCGATTGCCCCTGCGCTTTGGATGCTGGGGACAAATACGAAGAGTGCCGGCTATGCGGCCGAGTTCGGGACGGGCTACGTCTTCGGGCAGTTCATGAGCGATACGGACGGCGCCGAGGTGCTTCGATCCTATCGGGAAGCATTCAGGCCGTCGGCTCAGCTGGAGAAGCCGCAAACGATCGTGGCCGTGAGCGTTATTTGCGCGGAAACAGAGGAGCTTGCCCGTGAAATGGCTGCGGATGCCGCACGTCTAGGGCAGCAACGCAGCGGGCAGCCAGAGCAAGAGAGCGTTACTCGGCCTGGGCAAAACGGGAATGATGAATTCGGAATGCCAGGAACAACGGTAACTGGCAACGCAACAGCGCACAGTAGCGACAGCGGGGCAGCAGATGCTGATGGCCCGGAAGCGAACACAGCAGTTGATGGCCGGGTTGGTCCGATACCCCAGCGGGCCATGGAAGACATTTCGGGTGCCGTAGGATCCTTTCCTCGGATTCTAACGGGTACCGCTGAAAGCGTAAAATCGGTGCTGAAGGAAATGGCCGAGAAGTATGCGTGCGAGGAATTTCTCATCGTCACCCCGGTGGCCGATTATGCCGCGCGGCTGAAGTCGTACCGGCTCTTGATGGGGATGTAGGCATTACGGATTCTTGAATGCCGCTAAGCATTACCATGGGGGCTGATTTTCAAGAAACAAGCGGTTAAACATATATAATAGAAGAGATGATATTGTGATACGAAAAACGAACGATCGAAAGAATGAATCGGGGATATTCCCGGCGGTGGATAAGCCGACCTATATCTACATCTTCGCTTCCCATGAGACGGAGCAGGAGCTGTGCAGAATGGAGCTGCGGGCGCTGTTCGGACACGAGCCGGATGGCGCAGACTGGTTGGAAAGCGATACCTGGATTGACCCGGACCGAAGCCCGTTCCTGACGGCTTGCGTCGAGGTTATAGCGACAGACAGCTCCATCGAGCGGCTTGCGGAACGAGCAGCGGACATCCCTCTTAACGGTGGAACTTTTAAGGTAATCGCTCTGCAGGCAGGGAATCATCATTCCTACGAAGAACTCAGGGCTATGGAGCGGATTGTAGGTGGAAGCATGAAGGGCCGGGCTGACATGAAGACGCCCGAGCACCGGTTCGGCCTGTTGTCCGTTCAAGGAAGCTGGAAGCTCGGACTGCTCCATCTTCCGCCGCGTGCCTGGCACCAGCATAAACAGAAGCCGCAAAATTACTCGACCGGCCTCACTTCACGGCTCGCGCGCGCTCTTGTCAATATAGCTGCGCCGGATCCACGTGCCAAGCTGCTTGACCCATGCTGCGGGATGGGCAATGTGCTGATCGAGGCGCTGTCGATGGGCATCCGCTGCGAGGGCTGTGACATCAATCCGCTTGCGGTGCGGGGAGCCAGAGTCAATCTGGCTCATTACGGGTACGATGACAGCATCATAGCCATACGGGACATGAACACGCTGCAAGGGCATTATGAGACCGCGGTTTTGGATCTTCCCTACAATGTGTGCTCGGTATTTCCGGAAGAGGAACAACGTCGTATGCTGAACAGCCTGCGCCGCCTGGCAGACCGGGCGGTAATCGTGAGCACCGAGCCGCTGGCAGAGCAGCTGGAGGAGGCTGGATGGCAGGTGCTCGGCAGCTGCACGACCCGCAAAGGAACCTTCGTCCGAAGCATCTGGCTGTGCGAGTAGCCAGTCACCGAAGTGAAGGACCCTTACAGGCGTTGTGCTAAAGGGCAAGGGTCCTTGTACCAATCATTTAGCTGTAGCCGCGTCATCGACCGGCAGAGCTGGTTGAGCTGCGGCGGCGGGACTAAGGCTGCTTGGAAGGGGAGCGGCGGCATCCCATTCTTCGGGAACGAAACGACACTGCTATTCCTCGGGAACGTAGCGGTATTTATCCAAATCGATCATGCCGCGATGGTTCACGCTGACCCCTTCTCCTTGAAGATACAGCTCCTGCATCATCCTGGACTCGTCATCCTGGATTGCAATTTCTCCCTTGGCATTGACGACCCGGTGCCACGGCAGCTTATGGATGCGGCTGAGGGAGTGAAGGATGCGGACGACCTGCCGCGCGCCTCTCGGACTGCCAGCCAATTGTGCCACTTGCCCGTAGGTCATGACATGGCCTTCGGGAATGCTCTTGATGATTTCAATTACACGCTGCGTAAAGGGCTGCATGGGTGATCTAACTCCTTTTTTTAAAACATGATATCCAAAAATAAAAGGACGCTGCCCGGCGGAAATCCCGCCCTGAGCGTCCTTTCGCCTTGTGCTAAAGAGAGCTGCCTTTCCGGAAGTTTCACCAGGAAAGACTAATAGGATCTGCTGTAATCAATGACATTGCGGATCAGAGTCCCGTCCTTGACGTACGATTTCAGATTGTCCAGAAAAATCTCCACAGCGCGTTCCCCGTACCGGTCGGTGTCGCCCGCCATATGCGGCGTAATAATGACGTTGTCCATCGTCCACAGCGGATGCTCGGGCGGAAGCGGCTCCTCCTCGAACACATCGAGGCCGGCTCCGGCAAGCGCGCCGGATTGGAGGGCCTGGATCATATCGCTAGTAATCACCGTTGCGCCCCGTCCCACATTAACGAAGAACGCGGAGGTCTTCATTGCGGAGAAACGCTCGTGATTAAAAATATCCTTGGTTTGGGCCGTCAGCGGTAAAATATTGACGACGTAGTCGCCTTGGGACAATGCCTCATCGATTTGATCCACCGTATACATCACGTCCACATGCGGATCCGGCTTGCCGGAATTCCGAACGCCGATCGTCCGCATGCCGAAAGCCTGCGCAATGCGTGCGGTATGGCTGCCGATCTGGCCGACGCCGACGATCACGATCGTTTTTCCCGCGAGCTCGGTGAAGGTTCCGGACGTATCCCAGCGCTTGTTCGTTTGCTGGCGGACGGCGAGGTGGAGATTGCGGTTGAAGGCGAGAATCATCGCAAAGATATGCTCCGTAATCGGAACGCTATGTACTCCGCTGGCGTTCGACAGCAGGATTGCTCTTTCTTCGAATTTTTTCAGGGGCAATTTATCCACGCCTGCCGACCATGCCTGAATCCATTTCAGCTTGCTGTCTTGGGCTAGTGCTTCCTCCTCGATCGTACGCGACCAGCCGACCAGAATGTCGGCGTTACGGATCATTCCCGGAGCAAGATCCTTGGCTTTGGTGACGGTCAGCTCGTAACTGGGGGCGATTTCCTTGATTTTTTGCCGCTGCTGGGGTGTAATGTCATGTAAGGCAATGATTTTAGGCATGGTACTACCTCCTTGGAATGTAATGAGAGCCTGGGCATAAATTACATCTATTTCGTTCATCTTATCAGATATTGCGGTTTTCCGCATAGCCGCTGACAATCGAAAGGAAGTGAACAGGTTTGACACACACGGATTCGAATGCGATGGATCGTCTGTTTGTTGCCGTCCATTTGTCGCCGGATGCCTCTGCAAGTCTGGCTGCATGGGCGGACAAGCTGAAGCCGCAAGCGTCGTTCCGCAAATGGGTGCATCCGCAGGATTATCATATCACCGTTCAATTTCTGGGCGATACGCCGAGGGAGCGTATTCCCGAGCTGACGGCCGGGCTTGCGGCGGCAGCTGCAGAGCATAAGCCGTTTTCCTTAGGGGTACACGATGCTGGGGTTTTTGGCGCAAGCGCATCGCCGCGAATTTTATGGGCTGGAATCCGAGGCGATCTGAACGCCCTGGCGAAGCTTCAACGCTCCGTCGTATCGAGGATGGAATCGTACGGTTTCGTACCGGAGGATCGCCCTTATCGCCCGCACATTACAATTGCCCGCAAATTTCAAGGGGATGAAAAATTTTCAATGGACATTATTGGAAGCCTTCCTGTAAACATCCAGTGGGACGTTCATGAACTGGTTCTTTTCCGAACAAATTTACATGCGGCCCCGATGTACGAAATCGTTGGAGTGGCGCGGCTTTCAACAAATTTCTGAAATTAAAAATAAAATGTTCATAAAATTACCATGTTTTCAATGCCCAAAAATGTGGTTACATAGTGTAGGAATGTGCCGACATTATAGGAGGAAAAATATGGTTATTAAACTGCTACGGCAAAATCGCTGGGTTGCGCTGCTTCTTGGTGCGCTCTTGGTGAGTTTGTCTCTTATAAGCTTGCTTGGTATGCAAACAACAGAAGGGGAGCAGCTGGAAGCGAAGCCAGGGTTTGCGATGACAGCGTTGGCTGCGGAAGGCGTCCCCAATCCTGCTGGGAATAAAGCTAAGATCATAAGTAATGGGGAACCTGTCAACATTTTATCTTCAATTGTTTACCAACCATGGAATATGAAGGGCGAAGATATGCTCTCCTTTCCTAATATAGAGCGTGGCACCACCGCCACCGGGAACCCGAATTCACAGTCTAAAGCGAAGACGGCTAAAGCGCCGAAGGCCAAGACTGCCGAGGATACAACGGGGAACAAGAAGGGGACGCATGTCGCCAAGTCACAGGCCGAAAGCCTAAAACCCCCCACAACTTTATTCTTCACGAGAACAAAGACGTTGACCCAGGATCAGAAAGACCAAGCAACCTGGACCTACGATTTGTCAGCTGAAGAACTGCTTCTGCTCCAGAAGATTGTCATGGCGGAAGCGGAAGGCGAACCGTACGAAGGCAAAGTGGCAGTTGCCAATGTTGTCTTAAACCGGCTGCGGTCAGCCAATTTTCCCGATACCATTACTGAAGTCATCTATCAAAAGCATCAATTCAGTCCTGTTGCGAACGGGCGTCTTAAGCGTGTCAACCCGAACGAAGAGACGATCAAATCCGTCAATGCGGCGCTTCATGGCCATAAGGCGGTTCAGGATGACACGTATTTTTTTCTGTCTTTAAAGCTTGCTCAGGATTTGACCGTGCATCATTCCCGAACGTTTGTGAAAAAAATAGGAAACCACTCTTTTTACAAGTAGTCCCCGAACGGGTAAACTAGGTTGTAGGAGGTGTGTTTAACGATGAAAATAACGTACTACGGCCATTCTAGCATTCTAGTGGAAGCGGGCGGAAAGAGCGTCATCATTGACCCGTTCCTATCCGGAAATCCCGGCTCCGGCATCTCGCCCAGCGATGTAAAGGTGGATGCGGTGGTGCTCACCCATGGGCATTCCGACCACTTTGGCGACTGCATTGAAATTGCCAAGAACAACGATTGTCCCATCATTGCGGTCTATGAGCTTGCCGTATATTGCGGGAACCAGGGGGTCAAATCCCATGGTATGAACATCGGGGGAAGTGCGCAGTTTGACGGCTTCAAGGTGAAGTACACCCCTGCGTTTCACTCCTCATCCATCTCGGTGGGAGACACCTGGATTTATGCAGGTCAGCCAGGCGGCGTCATCCTTACGATGGGAGGCAAACAGTTCTATCATGCGGGCGATACGAGCCTATTCGGCGATATGAAGCTGATCGGCGAGATGAATAACATCGATGCAGCCGCGCTTCCGATCGGCGATTTGCTGACGATGGGACCGGAGGATGCTCTCCTCGCGGCGCAGTGGATTCGGACCAAGCACGTCATTCCGGTGCATTACGATACGTTCCCGGGCATTCGCCAGGATGCGCAGGCATTCTGCGAGGAGCTGGCCAAAACCGGCGTATCCGGGCATCCGCTGAAGGCGGGAGAAAGCCTGGAGATTTAGATTCATTGAAGAATAGATTCATAGCAGCAAAGATTCAATATCTTAGCTATCTATAACAAAAGCTTCCCCGTCTGAATAGCGACAGGGAAGCTTTTTTATTATGCGGTCGATCGGGAATGAATCTATTAGAATAAAGCAGTTGAACATCGTGAGAATAACGATCAACCCTAAGGCTGATCCGAGACTCGTGGAGCCTCGTCGCCTATCGCTGGCAGCTGCTCATCCGTCAACAGCTCCATGACCTCCGCGGCGCAATGCTTCGGCGCCAGATGCGAGGAACGCGACTGGGCGGTGGAGGTGCGATGTTCCTGCACCTGCTCATAGTGATTGGACAGCAGATCCAGCCATTTGTCGATCACGGATGCGGAATCCAATATTTCGGCATATCCCTTGCTGACAAAGAAATTGGAGTTCTCCTCCTCCTGTCCCGGAATCGGCTCATAGAACAGCATGGGGATGCCTTTTGCCACGCCTTCCGTACAGGTCATGCCGCCCGGCTTCGTAATCAGGAGGTCGGATACGTCCATCAGCTTATGTATATCGTCACGGTAGCCCCAAACGTGGATGTTGGGGTGCTGAAAGATCGGGTCCTCGCGCATGCTTGCTACCAGCTTCTCGTTCTGGCCCATACAGAAGACGAGTTGGATATCGTCCGCTCTCGCAGCCAGCTTGCTCAGAAGCTCCTTATTGAATACGAGTCCCCAGCCCCCTCCCATGATCAGCACGGTAGGCATGCTGTTGATGCCCAGCTCCGCCTCCAGCGCCTTCCTGTCGCCGCTCTCCCAGAATTTCGGATGCACGGGTATGCCGGTCACGCGGATGAACTCCGAAGGAACTCCCCGGTGCATCAGCATCTTTTTCACATGAGGGGTAGATACCAGATATTCATCCACCTCCGAATTGACCCAGGTGCCGTGGGCATCATAATCGGTAATCAGCGTATAAAGCGGAACAGAGAGCCCTTGGCGCTTCAAACGGGAGACGACCGCGTTCGGAAACGGATGGGTGCAGATGATCAAATTCGGCTTCAGCTGCTCGATCACGCGCTCGGCCTGTGCGTAGAAAATGCGATGCAGCGCCAGCCTCGTCAAACGGTTTAACGATTTCTTATATTGCGAACGGTACAGCATCCCGACAAGGCGCGGACGGGTGCTGACGGTTTTGCGGTAAGCGGACAGAATCAACGGGCCCACCGTCGGGTTCAGAAAATTACCCAGCTCGATGACGCGGCAGTGGATCCCGGGATTCATCCGCCGGATGCCTTCAGCCAGCGCATAAGCTGCTTGCGTATGCCCCGTACCGAATCCTTCGGAAAAAAGGAGCACTCTTGGATATCGCATGATTTCACCTACTTCTTTCTCCCTCTATCTTACAGAACAGGAATCATTTTTTGAAGAGCGCGTGGAAAAAAAGAGCATGCGTCCTATATATACGCGCCGATGGGGGAAAGCATTTCAATTATTTTGTCCATCCACCACGGGGATGCGTCCTTGCCCAGACCTTTTTCTTCTATAATATAGAGATGGTTGAATAGAGCTCCCGAGGGCTCTATGATCTAAATATGAAATAAACCTATTGCAAACCGGATGACAATCTGGTAAAGTAAATTTTGACCAAATGACCAAAAGTGTATTTCGGTCAGCTTTGAGAAATCGGACGAAGTGCGCTTATTACAGGAGGAGGGGTTGGCATGTCAGCTGTGGACCGTCGGAAGCAAGTGCTTGATGCGGCCTCCAAATCGTTTGCCTTGTTCGGCTACAAGGCGACGACGATGGAACAGGTGGCGAAGATCGCGAATGTGGGGAAGGGCACGATTTATACGTTTTTTACGAATAAGGATGAGCTGTTTGACGAGATTTTGCACTCGGCGATCATGGAGATGAAGCGGATGGCCGAGCGGGAAATCCGGGAGGACAGGGAATTCTTCGACAATCTGTATCGTGTGCTGGATGTCCTTCTGGAGTTCCGGAGCGAGCATGAGCTCTTCATTAAGCTCTCGCAAGAGGTAAGAGACATCGGGACCCCTAAGGCGCATGAAGGATTGACCAAGGTAGAGAACGGGATTGTCGGCTATTTGAAGGGGATTGTGGAACGCGCCATGGCAAGCGGCGAGATCAAACCGCTGGATGCCCAGGTGGTATCCTTCGTCATGCTGAAGCTGTACATTGCCCTTACAACCGATCTCAACCAGCTGCATGCCCCCCTGAGCAAAGAGCAGATCAAGGAATATATGATGGTGTTTCTGGCTGACGGGTTAAAGACCTCGAAGTAAGAAATAGAAAGGGACTCCTTTCTTGGTCTGCCGCATTTAGGAGACCTTCCGTTCACGGATAAGATCATAAGATCAGCGGGTGAATGAGGAGGTCTTCTTGGATCGGTCATTTTTTTTCGTCTCGACTGACCAAATGAGCATATTGGTCATTATGTACTGGCTTGCCATGTAATACCTCCACGAATGTGGAGCATGTCGGCATGCAACACCGTTATTTAGAGAAAAAGGGGAGAGACTCCGATGAAGTCATTATCTGTATTTGCAAAAGACATCGGCGCGGCGCTTCGTAATCCGAAAATTCTGATTCCGATCATCGCCGTGCTGTTCATACCGGTGATGTACAGCGGTATGTTTCTTGGGGCCTTCTGGGATCCATACGGGAAGATGGATGATCTTCCTGTCGCCGTCGTGAACAACGACCAGGGAGCCGTATTTGAAGGCAAGGAGCTTCAGGCAGGTAAGGACCTGGTAGCCGAGCTCAAGAAGGGTAAAGATTTTAACTGGCAGTTCGTGAACAAGAGCGAAGCCGAACAAGGAATGAAAGACAATAAGTATTACATGACGATCACCATTCCTGAGAACTTCTCGCAGCAGGCGACGACGTTAATGGATGAACACCCTCAGCCGGCCCAGATCGTATTCGAGCCGAATGAGGGCTACAACTTCCTCGCCGCCCAGATCGGCGGTACGGCAGTGAAGGAAATCCAGTCCAAGGTATCCCAGAAAGTGACGGAGGCCTATACGGAAACGCTGTTTGACCAGATCGGCAAAGTGTCGGATGGTTTGGGTGAAGCCGGAGACGGCGCATCCAAGCTGTCGGAAGGCGCGATCAAGCTTGATGACGGAGCCGTGAAGCTGAAGGAGAACCTGGCGAAGCTCGTTAGCGGAACCCAGGAGCTCCAAAACGGCTTGGCCCCTCTGACTAAAGGCGTCCAGGAACTGAACAGCGGCGCCGGCAAGCTTAGCACGGGGGCAGGAACCCTGTCCTCGGGCTTGGAGCAGCTGAAGAGCGCTCACGGCCAGCTTACAGCCGGGGCCGAGCAGGCAAGCAAGGGCGGCGCGAAGCTGCAGGCCGGGATTGAAGCTGCGGCAACGGGCAGCGCGAAGCTGAACGAAGGCCTGCAGGCCAACCAGGCCGGTGCCGCGCAGCTGGCGGCCGGTGCGAACAGCGCTGCGGAGGGCAGCGGCAATTTGAAGGCAGGGCTTCAACAATCGCTTGAAGCTGCGGCTTCCCTTGAGCAAGGGGCTAACGCGGTCGCAGACGGCCTGAAGCAGCTTGCGGAAGGGAACCCTGAGCTTGCGCAAAGTCCGGAGATGCAGAAGCTGCTGGCTGCCAGCCAATCCGTTGCTTCCGGTACTTCACAGCTGAATGCAGGCCAGAAGAAGCTGGCCGAAGGCGCAGCAGCCCTGGATCAAGGGGTGCAGCAGCTGAATGCGGGAGCGGGCAAGCTCAGCAGCGGTGCTTCGGAGCTTGCTGCAGGCGGCAAACAGCTGGCATCCGGCGGTAAGGAGCTGCTGGCCGGCGCGAAGCAGCTGAATGCAGGCCAGACGCAGCTGGTTGACGGCATGAAGCTGTTTGGCATGAAGCTTGGCGAAGCGGCAGCCGGAGGCAAAGAGCTCGCAAGCGGCGCCGCAACGCTGGCGCAAGGCACGCAGCAGCTGGCAGGCGGAGCAGGCAAGCTTGGCAGCGGCGTAGGCGCGCTGGCCGACGGCTCGAAGCAGCTGGACTCCGGCGCTGGTCAGCTGGTCAGCGGCATGAGCGAATTGAAGGACGGCAGCGGAGAGCTGGCCGGCAAGCTGAACGAGGCTGCCGACAAGACGGGCGATATCAAGACGACGGACGAGACCGTCACGATGTTTGCCGGACCGGTGCAGATCGATGAGCACAAGGTGAACGAAGTGCCGAACTACGGCACGGGCTTCGCGCCTTACTTCCTGTCGCTCGGCTTGTTCGTCGGGGCCTTGATCTCGACGATCATCCTGCCGATTCGCAACTCCTCCGTGCCGGATGCATCCGGCTGGAATCGATTCGTCAGCCGCACGCTTTCATTTGCCGGCATGGGCATGCTTCAGGCGCTGCTGGCGGTCATCGTCATGCTCTATGGGCTGAAGCTTGATGTACAGAACGTACCGCTATTCTACCTGTTCTCCTTCGTGACGAGCCTGTCCTTCATGTTCCTGGTTCAGGCGTTTGTCACTTGGCTGGATCAACCGGGACGCTTCGTTGTCATCGTGATTCTGATTTTCCAATTGACGACGAGCGCAGGTACCTTCCCGCTGGAGCTTATTCCGGACTGGATGAAGGTGCTGAACCCGCTGCTGCCGATGACGTACAGCGTGAAGGGGTACAAGGACGTCATATCGACGGGCAATTTCGACGGCATGTGGAGCAATACGGGCGTGCTGTCTGGATTCGGCCTCGTATTCCTGGCATTGACCGCCATCTACTTCCTGTCGAATCGCGGTGTTAAGAAATCGGTAAATACCGAGAACGCAGTATCGGCATAAGATGAAAGCAGTCACGCAGGCTTAGCTTAAGCCGAAGGGTTGGCAAGCTTGAAGGCACAAACCATATGCTGACGGGATAACCCCCTAAGGGTAAAGCAAATACTTCAGCGAAAAACGTAAAGCGGCCATCCAAACGATGAGCTAAAAGCGCGATAAGCAGTATCCACAAGGGGCTTTCCAAGGTCATCGGACCTGGGGAGCCTCTTTTCTGTGCTTATGATTTCACCGGGCGTCTATGGTCTGAACGCAAAGTGAGGCATGTAAACGGGTATGGAGGGTATTCGGAATGTTATATTTGCATTATTTTTTGCACTATTCTACATGATTTCGAACATCTATCTATCACGCATTTTCTTAAAAGTAATTCTTATCATCTTCATAAAAAGTTTGAATTGCCCCCATCGTATGACGGTGATACAATAATCTGTACTAATTAATCTAACGTATCAGGTAAGGAATAACCTTTGTCCATTTTGCACTAAACTGCATCATTTCTAATCGGTGTTCTTGCTTCAGCATGGTGATCGATGCAGGGTCGTATGCTTTTAGTTCATTCAGCCGCATTTTATTCTATAACAAGAAAGGTTGCATTCTATGAAACATACCGATTTTCCCCAGAAACAGGGCCTTTATGATCCGCAGTTTGAAAAAGATGCGTGCGGTATGGGCTTCATCGCCCATATCAAGGGCAAACCGTCCCATGCAATCGTCAGCAATGCGCTTACGATGCTTGCCAACATGGAGCATCGCGGCGGTCAGGGCAGCGAGCCGAACTCCGGCGACGGCGCGGGCATCATGCTGCAAATCCCTCATGCCTTCTTCGCCGAGGAAGCGGCGAAGCTGGGCTTCGAGCTTCCTGAAGCCGGACATTACGGTGTTGGGATGCTGTTCCAGTCCCATGACCCTGAAGTTCGTGCCGCGCATGAAGACCGGCTGGCAGCGATTATTGCCGAGGAAGGCCAGGCGCTGCTCGGCTTCCGGGATGTTCCGACCAACGACGAGATGCTCGGCAAATCCGCGAAATCGGCAAAGCCGTATGTCCGTCAGGTGTTCATCGGACGGAGCGAGGACATTTCGGATGATCTTGCTTTTGAACGAAAGCTCTATATTATTCGCCGCCGAGCTGAGCTGGCGATCCGTTACAGCGGCAAGCCCGAGGGCGACAGCTTCTATGTGTCCAGCCTGTCCTGCCGCAAAATCGTTTACAAAGGCATGCTGACGACGGAGCAGGTGGGCCAGTTCTACCTCGACCTGCAGGAGGAACGCCTCGAATCGGCCATCGCGCTGATTCACTCCCGGTTCAGCACCAACACCTTCCCAAGCTGGGAGCGTGCGCATCCATACCGCTTCATGATCCATAACGGCGAGATCAACACGCTGCGCGGCAACGTGAACTGGATGCATGCCCGCCAATCTCTGTTCGAGCACGAGCTGTTCGGCAGCGATCTGGAGAAAATCAAGCCGATTATCAACCCCGACGGGTCCGATACCGGCATGTTCGACAATACGTTTGAATTCCTGTATCTCAGTGGACGCTCCCTGCCGCATGTAGCCATGATGATGGTTCCTGAGCCTTGGAGCAACCATGAGAGCATGGATGAGACGAAAAAAGCATTCTACAAATACCACAGCACCCTGATGGAGCCATGGGACGGCCCGGCGGCGATGGCCTTTACGGACGGCGTCCAGATCGGCGCAACGCTGGACCGCAACGGTCTGCGTCCGTCCCGTTATTATGTAACGAAGGACGATCTGATCATCCTCTCCTCCGAAGCGGGGGTATTGGATATTCCGCCGGAGAACGTCCTGTACAAGGACCGTCTGCGTCCGGGACGGATGCTGCTTGTAGACACCAAGGAAGGCCGCATCATCTCCGACGAGGAGGTCAAGGCGGCGATCGCGGCCGAGCTGCCGTACGGGGATTGGCTGGAGGAGCATCTGGTCGAGCTTCATGATCTTCCGGATGCGCCGGAGGCTCCGGAGCCGAAGCACGAGAACGTGCGCCAGCTTCAGCAAGCCTTCGGCTACACGTACGAGGAGCTGCGCAAAGTTCTGGAGCCGATGGCGATTACCGGTGCCGAAGCCATCGCTTCCATGGGATACGATGCGCCTCTGGCGGTGTTGTCCGAGCGCCCGCAGCGCTTGTTCAATTACTTCAAGCAAATGTTCGCCCAGGTTACGAATCCGCCGATTGACGCCATCCGGGAGGAGCTGATTACCTCGACCGCCACGACGATCGGGCCGGAGCGGAACCTGCTGAAGCCGGAGCCGGAGAGCTGCCGCCATATCCTTCTCGATTCGCCGGTGCTGTCCAATGAGGACTTCGCGAAGCTGCGCCATGTTCGCCGTCCGGGCTTTAAATCGATGACGATTCCGATCTTCTTCCCGGCGGCCGAAGGGGCCGAGGGGCTTCGGAGAGCGATCGATACGATGTGCGAAGCGGCGGACCGTGTCATCTCGAAGGGCCATAATATTCTGATTCTGTCCGACCGCGGCGTCGACAAGGACAATGCGGCCATTCCTTCGCTGCTTGCCGTCTCGGCGCTGCATCATCACCTGATCCGTCAAGGGACGCGGACCAAGGTTGCGATTATGCTGGAATCCGGCGAGCCGCGGGAAGTGCATCATTACGCGCTCCTGCTCGGCTACGGCGTGAGCGCCGTCAACCCGTACCTCGCGTTCCAAACGCTGGACGATATGATCCGGGAGGGCATGCTTCGCGGCATTTCCCATGAGAAGGCCGTGAAGAACTATATTAAAGCGGCTAGCAAGGGCGTCGTGAAGGTTCTGTCCAAAATGGGGATCTCGACCATCCAGTCCTACCGCGGCGCACAGATTTTCGAGGCGGTCGGCCTGAAGGAAGACTTTGTCGAGAAATACTTTACCCGCACGCCTTCCCGCATCGGCGGAATCGGGCTTGAGGAGGTCGCGCTTGAGGCGCTGGCCCATCATGAACGCGCCTTTAGCGATAAGGACGGCAATGATAAAGTGCTGGATTCGGCCGGTGAATACCAGTGGCGGGCTGACGGGGAAGAGCATCTGTTCAATCCGAGAACGATTCATTTGCTGCAGCAGGCGGTACGTACGGGCGATTACGCCACCTACAAGAAGTATGCCGAGCTGGTGCAGGGCGAGAACGAAGCGCATCTGACGCTGCGGGCTCTTCTGAAGCTCAAGCCAGCGGGCGCACCGGTTCCGCTTGATGAGGTAGAGTCGGCTGCGTCGATCATGCGCCGCTTCAAGACCGGCGCGATGTCGTTCGGTTCCATCAGCAAGGAGGCCCACGAAAGCCTGGCCATCGGGATGAACCGCATCGGCGGCAAGAGCAATACCGGCGAGGGCGGTGAAGATCCTGCACGCTTCGTGCCGGATGCAAACGGCGATTCCCGCCGCAGCGCGATCAAGCAGGTGGCATCGGGCCGCTTCGGGGTAACGTCCAACTACCTGGTGAACGCGGACGAGATCCAGATCAAGATGGCTCAAGGCGCGAAGCCGGGTGAGGGAGGACAGCTGCCTGGGCGTAAAGTATATCCTTGGGTGGCTGAGGTTCGCGGCTCCACGCCGGGGGTTGGCCTCATTTCGCCGCCGCCGCATCATGATATTTATTCGATCGAGGATTTGGCGGAGCTCATCTATGATTTGAAGAACGCGAACCCGCGTGCGGACATCAACGTGAAGCTGGTGTCGGAGGTCGGGGTCGGCACGATCGCTGCAGGTGTGGCGAAGGGCCGGGCGGATATCATTCTGATCAGCGGTTACGACGGCGGCACAGGCGCTTCGCCGCAGGGCTCCATTCGCCATGCCGGCATGCCGTGGGAGCTGGGGCTGGCGGAAACCCACCAGACGCTGATCATGAACAACCTGCGCGACCGTGTCGTGCTGGAGACGGACGGCAAGATGCTGAACGGACGCGACCTCGTTGTGGCCGCTTTGCTCGGGGCTGAGGAATACGGGTTCTCGACGGCGCCGCTCGTGGCGATCGGCTGCATCATGATGCGGGTATGTCAGATGGACACCTGCCCGGTCGGCGTAGCGACCCAAAATCCGGAGCTGCGCAAGAACTTTACGGGAGACCCGGAGCATGTCGCCAACTTTATGCGCTTTGTCGCTGAAGATATGCGTGAAATTATGGCGGAGCTCGGCTTCCGCACCGTGGATGAAATGATTGGGCGCACCGATTGCCTGGATGCCGTGAAGGCCGATGATCATTGGAAGAAGAAGGGCGTCGACATCTCGGCGCTGCTGTATACGCCGGAGCTTCCGGAAGGCAGCACGCGATATCGCTCCCAAAGGCAGAACCATGGGCTAGAGCAGACGCTCGATATGCGTTCCCTTCTGGAAGCCGCCCAGCCTGCGCTGGAAAGCGGCACTCCGGTGGAAGGCACGTTCCCGATCACGAACGTGGATCGCGCCGTAGGCACCATTCTGGGCAGCGAGGTCACGCGCAAATACGGAGCTGCCGGATTGCCGGAGGACACGATCCGATTCAGCTTTACCGGATCGGCTGGTCAAAGCTTCGGCGCATTCGTGCCGAAGGGAATGACGCTGACGGTAGAGGGCGATGCCAATGACTACATCGGCAAAGGCCTGTCCGGAGGCAAGCTCATCGTGAAGCCTTCTCCGAAAGCGACCTTTAAAGCGGAGGAGAACATCATAGCCGGAAATACCGCATTTTACGGAGCCACCGGCGGCGAAGCTTATATCCGGGGAATTGCAGGCGAACGCTTCGCGGTTCGTAACTCCGGCGCTAGCATCGTCGTAGAGGGCGTAGGCGACCACGGCTGCGAATATATGACCGGCGGCCGGGTGGTCGTGCTTGGCGAGACGGGACGCAACTTCGCGGCCGGGATGTCGGGCGGCGTCGCTTACGTCTATGATCCGGAAGGAGCCTTCGTCCAGCGCTGCAACCTGGAGATGGTGCTGCTTGAGCGGGTGGAGGAGCCGAAGGAGAAGGACATTCTGTTCCGTATGATTCAGCAGCACTCCATCCACACGGACAGCGTGCCTGCCCAGCAGATTCTCGGGGAATGGGATGAGGCGGTTCAGCGCTTTGTCCGGGTCATTCCGAAGGATTACAAGCGGATGCTGCAGCAGATCGAGAAGGCGGAAGCCCAAGGCTTGGCGGGCGAAGCCGCGCTGCTTGCTGCGTTCGAAGCGAATATGAAAGAGTTGGCTCGCTCCGGCAGCTAAAAGGCCTATAAGACTTTTTACGTATAAAAAAGCTGCATTGTGTTCTTTAATCAGAATACAATGCGGCTTTTTTTCATATATAAGAAAACGGTAAGGCTGCACTGCACACTAGTACATGACGAAGGGGCGGCGAACCTCAATATTCGACAAAAATAGAAGCTTTGTCGGAGGACAATGCTTCCACCAGACGACACCATCATAAGGAAGGGTCCGCTATAATATTGGTAAGTAAGTTGTTTGTCGGTGAATCGTACATAACAACGTTGAAGAGCAGTAAGGGATGGATTAGGGAATATAGTAGATAGGAGAGTCGTTTAAGAAAATGAGTATGGACAAGGAGAGAAGCTCAGGAAGCACCGAGCAGAAGCTTGACCGACCGAAGACGGATCTGGACATTCACAAGCTCATGATCCAATTAGGAATCCATCCTGAAAAATGGCTGCAGGCAAAGGAGCGTCAACAAGGACAATAACACGGTCAACATATGTGAATACTGTTGCACAAAAATCCCCGGCGGACGGATCGATAGGATCAAATCCGCCGGGGATTTCGTTGATTTGCCGGGCAGGCGGCAAATGGGAATGGAAGAATAAAGCCGGGAGACCCCTTATTTCATGGAGCGCTCCATTCGCACAAAAGCGATGAACCGCTTGGCTTCTTCCTCCGTCAGCTTGCGACCGTCGATCGTGAGATTAAAGCGCTCCAGCAGATCGTCGTCGGAAAGCTCCAACTGGTCGACAAACTCACGTACCTCCGGCTCCAGGACTGCTTTGGGCAGTGCCGTTCGTCCGATGAGATAATCTATCGATACGTCA
The DNA here is from genome assembly GCF_017873605.1 of Paenibacillus lactis. Lineage (GTDB taxonomy): Bacteria > Bacillota > Bacilli > Paenibacillales > Paenibacillaceae > Paenibacillus_AQ > Paenibacillus_AQ lactis. The sequence continues at coordinate 446,763 of NZ_JAGGKI010000003.1, read as the reverse complement.
AAGAGGTCTGCAAGGCGGGTCAATGTTTCAAAATCCGGTTTGCGCCGGTTTTTTTCATAATGGGATAGTGCCGCACGAGTGATTCCGACAGAAGCAGCAAGCTCTTCTTGGGTCCATCCCCGCTGTTCGCGTAATTCAGAGATTCGTTCTCCGTAGTTCATATGCATTGATCCCCCTTTCGATGGAGTGTTTGTATCTATAGAAGCTGATTGCATCGATCTGTCATCTAGATGCCTGTGACCGAAATTATGGGAAAATCGGTATTATGCGGTTGACTAGATACAATATGTATCGTATTATGTTGAGTAGTAATGACAGATACGATTCGTATCTGCAAATCGGTCAATGGGTGACATTTAGTATCATTTTATCCAGCAAGGAAACGTCCCATACCAAAAAAATCGATAAGGGATGGCGGAGATATCTTATCATGTTACACGAACGGCAGCACCAAATCACCGTTAGCATTCGCCTGCTGCGAATCGGAGAGATGACCATTCATGGGAAAAGCCACCCGGTTACTCCGCTTGAGCTGGTTCCGAATGGGCTGGTATTCCTATGTCCGTGGAAAATCCCAATACAATCTAATGTTTTACTCGGTTATGTGATTGACGATCGGGTGGACCATCTTCTGTTAACAGGAACTCTTGAGGATCGGGGGCTCTTTCAAGGTCATTATATGTACCGGTTGGAGTTTGAAGCGGACCGCGAACAGAAAAGCCGGATCATCGGTATGCTGAACAGAATGATGCTCCAAGAACTCCAGCCAAGCAGGCTAAAATTGTACAGCTGAAAAAATACCGGACATCCCAGACATGACCGCTGACAAAAAAACTTATGACTTAAGATGTGATATACGAACTTCGGCTCATTGTTATTCTACTATATTTACGATGCCCGGTCATTAGTTCTTTTACCTTAAATCAGAGCGTCCTATATGGCGAAAACCTTGACGATTTAGCTCGTAACGGCATTTACATGACCCATGCGAACTACTCTCCCGATACCCCTTTTTGGCGTGAATCATGATTGATTCAGCTATAATCCACGCAATGCTCCTCCTCATAATACGACAGAATAAGTTGCAAATCGACAGATTTCGAGCGAGGCATTTTGTTATTGTATGTTGGTCTTATAATCGTGGTGATTTTATTAGGAGGGCAGCTTCGAAATGAGAATATGGAGAAAATGGTGGGTGTGGCTGCTCATCGTTCTTGTGGTTGTCCCTGCGGGTTATATGACGTATGTGTACCAGTCCATCAAATCGACAGCGAATCAAATTTACGAGGAACGAGAGGAAGGATTGCCGCCGGTAGTGCCAGTGTCTACTGTCGATCAGAATGTCCCCGTCAAGCCGGATAAATTGAAGAATGCGGATCAGCCGGTCCCGTTTACGGTGCTTATGCTTGGGGTGGATGAACGACCGAATGACAGGGGGCGCTCGGATACGTTGATGCTGATGGCCGTGAACCCTGCCAAGGGCTCGATCATGATGTTCAATGTTCCGAGAGATACCCGAACGAGCATCGTCGGCCATGGCAAGGTTGACAAAATCAATCATGCATACGCCTTTGGCGGTGTAGATATGTCGATTCGTTCGGTCGAGAACTTCCTTCAGTATCCGATTGATTATTACGTTAAAGTCAATATGGAAGGCTTCTCGCAGATCATTGATTCCCTCGGCGGCGTAACGGTACGCAACCAAATGGAATTTGATTATGCGGGCTATCATTTCGGCGAAGGCATTCTGAAGCTGAGCGGGGAGGAGGCTTTGGCCTATTCACGGATGCGTTTCGAAGACCCCAAGGGAGATCTGGGGAGAAACGCTAGGCAGCGGGAGATCATCAAGGGAATCCTCGATAACGCGATGAGGATAACGACGGTGTTCAAGCTCGAGGCCCTGCTGGATGATGTCGGGGGCAGTGTCAAAACGGATATATCCTTTGATGAGATGAAACGGTTCGTCACCGATTATCTTCAGAAGCTGGATCGGATCGATCAGGTGGAGATCCAGGGGCGCGGCCAGACCATTGATGGAATATGGTACTACATTGTCGATCAGAACGAGAAGGAACGCATTCATTCTCTGCTTAGTGATTTTATGGGGGGCTAGGGCGCGTGTCCTTATCTCGTCGCCTTAGTCAACGAAGAGGTTCATGAGGAAAAGGAGGTGCAGGTTAACTGCCTCACCGCCGTTTCCTCTTTTTTATTCGGCAAAATAGGAGCGCTTTCATTGGAAGCCGGATGCTTGGTCCAGCCTGCCTTGTTCCTGTATTCCATCCTCTCTTAGCCGGAAGCTAGCGTCCGATAATTTTATCGATCGTGGTCTCGAATATGTCCGCTAGACGCGTCAGCGTCTCCAGATTGGGTTTTCTTCGGTTTTGTTCGTAATGCGATAGGGATGCACGGCTAATTCCTATTAACTCTGACAGCTCTTCTTGAGTCCATCCTTTCTGTTCCCGCAGTTTCGCTATGCGAGATCCATATGTCATTCATATTCACCTCACTACACTCATCAAGGATTTTAAAGAAATCAATGACTGCTTCTAGGTTTATCATGATACAAAATGTATCCTAAAATAGCAATATCGTCAATACATATTGTATCAAAGTGTTAAAAATGAAACAAATTGTATCAAAGAATATCGCGAGCCATTTTTTTCTGTTTTATTTGACAAAGGTCAGCATATTTTATAATATGGATACAAAATGTATCATAGTGAGATGAGCATAACAGCTTATGAATCCCGGAAAGGAGATGACGGGATGAGTGAAGGGTTGATGTATTGTGTCAGCTGCTGCCGAATACTGCCCGTGATGGAAAGCTACACTTTGTATAGAACCGGATTTTATAAGCATAATGTCCCTGCGGGGATGTGCAAGGAATGCCAGGCGGGTTTATCGGAGGACCGCAAATAGCATTGCAGGGTTACTGGGGTTGAGGGGATTGGGCTGGAAGTTGAAGCTTGGCATAAGGCCTGTTATGACTGCGCACATTTAGTCTTTTGCTCTGGTATTGTATAATGGGCATGTTTCAAAGGATAGGATACCAGGGCAAAGGAGAGTAGATGATGCAGCAGGAACCGCTTGTAAGGCTGCTCGGCGTGACGAAGAAGATATCGTCCAAGGTGCTGGTGGACAACGTAACCTTTGATATACCGCCGGGCCAGATCTTCGGATTTCTTGGGCCGAACGGCGCGGGCAAGACGACGACCATCCGGATGATGGTCGGGCTGATGTCCATCACGGAGGGGGATATCGTGATCGGAGGCTACAGCATCCGGTCGCACTATGAGCAGGCTGCCGCATTGATTGGGGCCATCGTCGAGAACCCGGAGATGTATAAGTATCTGTCGGGGTATAACAATTTGAAGCATTTCGCCCGGATGATGCCGGGAATATCCGAAGAGCGCATCCGCGAGGTGGTGGAGCTCGTGGGGCTTGAGCATCGAATCCATGACAAGGTTCAGACCTATTCACTCGGGATGCGCCAGCGGCTGGGCGTGGCGCAGGCCCTGCTTCATCGGCCGAAGCTGCTCATCCTGGACGAGCCGACGAATGGATTGGATCCGCAGGGGATCCGCGAGCTGCGCGACTACTTGCGCAGATTAACGCGGGAAGAGGGGACGACGGTGTTCGTTTCCAGCCACCTGCTGTCTGAGATGGAGCTGATGTGCGACCGCGTCGGCATTATCCGGCACGGCCGCCTGATCGATATCCGGCAGCTTCGGAGCGCCGACGGGCAGCGGACTGCCGAGGAGACTGCCTTTACCGTTCATGATGCCTCTGCGGCTGCGGCATTGCTTCAATCCTTCGGGGCGAAGACCGAAGGGAATAGGGTGATTGTCCGGGGCAATCCGGAGACCGTCGCGGATATCAATGCCCTTCTGGTTGAAGCGGGAATTCGCGTATTTGCGATACAGCCGGTAACCGAATCGTTAGAGGATCAGTTTTTGGAAATGACGGGAGGGGATCGCCATGTGGAGTAGCTTTCCCAATCTGGTCGCCAATGAGAATATGAAAATCTATTTCCGCGTAAGGACCTGGATCATGCTGGCGATCCTCGTGTTTTTCAGCGCCGCGATGCCGGCGATGCTGTATGTAACGGGGGCTGCGATGGACGCATGGACCGTTTTTACATGGACGGAGAGCTTTACGCTCTACCTGAGCGCGATCTTCACCGTTGTCATTGCCGCTGACATCGTAGCCGGGGAGTTTGCGGCGGGGACGATCAAGCTGCTGCTGATCCGCCCGCTCCGGCGGGGGAAAATATTGATGTCAAAATGGGTCGCCGTCCTGCTGTTCATCCTGCTCTGTGCCGTCCTGACAGCCGTGGTCGGCATCGCGCTGTCACAGCTGTTCTTCGCGGGCACGGGCGGCCTGGGCTCCGGTTCCGGAGCCTCATCGATGGTAAACTCATTGCTGCTGCTGCTCACCGATACGATCCAGCTGGTCATGATCGCGCTTGTTGCGTTTATGCTGTCAACGCTGTTCCGGTCGGGCAGCCTCGCCATCGGCATCTCGCTCCTGGTCTTGTTTACGAAGGATCTGTTCGGCTTTATGTTGAACCCGGATAAATACGTATGGGCGAAATACATCCTGTTCCTTCATATCGACCTGAGCGGATATATCCAATCGCCGATCGGTCCAGGCGGGGTTTCTCTCAGCTTCTCCATCTTCATTTTGGCCGCGTACAGCCTCGTCTTTCTGCTGATTACCTGGTGGGCCTTCGCCAAGCGGGATGTTGCCGCGTAGACACGCGAGCTGATGGAAGTTCTCGTTCGGTCATCCATATTCTGCTGTGCATTAGGGGAAAAAATAAGAGCTCCTTCGGCCAAGTGAATGGCGGCTGAAAGGGGCTCTTTTGCTTGGAGGGCCTTGGAGGGTAAGGGAGCGGTAGGCAGAGGATCCGCCCTGCCGGCAAGCTGAGCTTCCTGCAGGAACGTCGTTTCTCGAAGCCGCGCGCAGAGGCTGAAGGCCGAGGCTCGCACATCCGCCGAGTCAGCCTGCTTCCGGCTGCTGCATCGACGGTGCGGCCTCCGATTGCTCCGATGCGGCACCTGCTGCTTCCGCATGCTCCATCCGGCTGGCCCCGTTAAGTAATCCGCCTTCCATGATAATCAGGGAACCGGCGTAGACATCGCCGTACATCTGTCCGCTCGGGGTTATGGTCAGCTTGCCCTCGGCAATGACGTCCCCGTATACCTTCCCGGCTACAATGACCTCCTTGGCGGAAATATTGGACCGGCACGATGCGCTCTCGCCAATGGTAACGCTGCCTTGGCTTTCAATCGATCCGTTAAACCGGCCGTCGATCCGCAAATTATCCTCGGACTGCAGCACGCCCTCAAACTCACTGCCCGGGCCAATCAAGGAATCGATAAGATGAGCAGATGCTTTGCGTTTCTTTTTCTTCATAATCTGTTGTCCTCCTTACCAATCAATTAAATTTCTGGATTATTGCACATAACGCATAGGATCGACGGTCTCGTCGTTTTTGACAACCTGAAAATGCAAATGGGGCCCTGTGCTGCGACCTGAAGATCCCAGCTGGCCGATGATCTCGCCCTGGGCAACCTGGTCTCCGACCGAAACGCTCAGCTTGTTCAGGTGCATATACCAGGTCTCAAGGCCGTTAGGGTGCTTAATCACGATGTACAGCCCTCGTGCGCCGCTGCGCTCTGCCGCGGTAACCTGGCCGCTCCCCGCCGCATAGATCGGGTCGCCGATTTTGCCGGCAATATCGATACCGGCATGATAGGCGGACCGGCCGGTGAACGGATCGCTGCGGTAGCCGAAGCTCGAGGTCAGCCTCCGCGAGTCAGTCGGCCACAGCGAAGGAAGGCCTTCCCGCCGCTCCTGGGTTTCCTGGGCTTGGTCCAGCGTTCGCGGAATATGGCGCTCCAGCTGGGATAGCAGCTGCTGGATTTCCTCGAAATCATCCCGAATGTCGCTCGCCATATCAAGCATTTCGTTCTCATGAACGGCAATGTATTCTCCGCCGACATGCAGCTGCGCGTCATCGGACATCGAGGATGTCGGCGTGCCTGATAAAGACCCGTGCTTCTCGATGAATTGCTGGAGCTGCTGCTCCAGCTGCTGAACGCGTTCCATCTGCGCCTTCGTTTCTTCAGCCTCGCCCGACAGCTGGATGATGGCTTTGTTCAAGCGCTCGATGGCTTCATCTTTGTCGCTGACGGTCACTTCCATCTTCAAGGCTTCGAGGCTCTTGAGCGTCAGCTGCTGCTCCAGAGTCGAAATGGTCTGAGCCGATTGGATCTGCAGCGACACGATCAGTCCGGCGATCGACAATACCGCGGCTGCTGGCACCGCGATCATGAGAGGCTTGGACAAATGAAACTGCTTGACGGAATGCTGGGCATCCCGGAGCACCAGCAGGGTTAAGCGTTGGTTACGGTGCGCGGTTTTCATGGCATCTCCCCTCCATTCATGTTTAGTGGGTATAGCATCCTCCGCAAGACTTGGCCAGCTCCTTATCTTCTATGTATTCTACTCTTTCGAAAAACATGTCAAAAATGAGATGTAAACGTATATTATTCAAGCAGGTGTGACATTGGGTAATTGAATAAATACATAATTAATTGGTCAAAGCTGTAGTTATCTGTCTTTATTTACGCTACTTATTCACGATAGCTGAGACGCCTAGACCAGCAATGTCTGTTTAAAAGAAAAGACCACTATTATTTCCGTTAGGAGGCTGCCGTATGGTGTGGCTTCTGCTTGTTCTCATTGTGTTTATTTTGCAAATGGCAGCGGTGCTGCTGCTTGAATTCCGCAATCCTTCCAAGACGGTTGCATGGATGTTTATTCTGTTCTGTCTCCCGCTGCTGGGATTCGTGATCTATTTTTTCGTTGCACAGGATTATCAGAAGCGTCTTAAGATTCGCCAAAAAGGTTCCCGGCTGTTTCGGGAGATGAAGGAGCATTTCTGGGACCGGGCGGCTGTCGTCCTGCGCAAGGAGGATATGAACAATCCCGGCTTCCATCATCATGATCGTCTGTTTAATCTGTTAAAGCATTTATCCGAAAGTCCGATCACGGGCTGCAACGAGACCCGTGTCTTAACCGATGGCAAAGAGACCTATGATGCGATGCTCAAAGCGATGGAGGAGGCCAAGGATCATATTCATGTAGAGTTTTATATTTTCAGAAATGACCGGATCGGTACGAAGTTTCAGGATGTGATGATCCGTAAGGCCAAGGAAGGGGTCAAGGTGCGTCTTGTATGCGACGGGCTGGGGAGCTATAAATTGAAGAAAGCGTTCATAAGGCGGTTTAAAGAATCCGGGGTTCAGTTCTATTTCTTCCTGCCTGCCATGGTATCCATGTTCAGCCGCAGAATCAATTACAGAAACCACCGGAAGATCGTCGTGGTGGACGGTACCGTCGGATTCCTCGGCGGCATCAACGTCGGGGATGATTATCTCGGGGAATATCCGGACATGGGCTACTGGCGGGACACCCATCTGCAAGTAGAGGGAGATGCGGTCTATTTTCTGCAGAGCGTATTCCTGCACGACTGGAAGCTGGCATCCGGCGAAGCGATCTCGAATCCGAGCCTGTATCCCGAGCACCACTGTACCGGGAAGGAGCAGGTGCAGATCTTGAGCAGCGGTCCGGATACGAGCTGGAATGCCATTCATGAGATGTGCTTTGGGGCCATATCGGTTGCCAAGGAGCGCATTTGGATTACATCGCCGTACTTCATTCCGGATGAAGGGCTGTACGAAGCGTTGAAGACGGCGGCGGTAAGCGGCGTCGACGTGAGGATTATTATTCCGGATCATGCGGATTCGCGGCTCGTCAAGCTGGCGTCGCTGTCGTACGTGGAGGAGCTGCTGGCGGCCGGAGTGTCCTTTTATGAGTATGAAAAAGGGTTTATCCATGCTAAGGTGCTGATCGTTGACGAGCTCCTTGCCTCCGTAGGCACGGCAAATATGGATATGCGGAGCTTCTTCTGCAACTTCGAGCTGACGGCTGTGATGTTCGACGAGCAGCCGATCCATCGGCTGGTATCGGATTTCAAGGAGGACCTGAACCACAGCAGAGCCATCGAACTGGAGACATTCCATGCGAGGGGGAGATGGCAGAAGGCAGCCGAAATCTTGTGCCGGATGCTGTCCCCGTTGTTATAGCCTCCATTACAGACAGTATTAAAGTCAGCTAATGATGGAATGACATGCATATAGAGGTTGATCTTTGAAAATGGTAGTAGCGGCTTTCATTAATATGATAGAATATTTATAGGAGTGCCGCTAATAAATATACAGTAGCTGAGGTTCATAATGAACGGGGGAGATTTATGTCAAATGATGTGAAGATTTCTGTACAGCCGCACACACAGCCGGAACCGCAGTCCGTGCCGCCGCTGAAAGCGGACCAGCAGAAGCCGGAGAATCCGAAGAGCGGATCAATTGCTTTAAAGCTTCTCCGTCGTCTGGTGTTCTTAACTTTCGGTGCAATGCTGATGGCGGTGGGACTGGAGATTTTTCTGGTGCCGAACAAGATCATTGACGGGGGAATTACCGGCATCTCGATTATGGTGTCCCATATAACCGATGTCCCGCTCGGGATATTCCTGACTTTATTCAACCTTCCGTTTCTGTTTATGGGTTATAAACAGATCGGTAAAACCTTCGCTTTATCCACGTTGTACGCCGTACTGGTCATGTCGATCGGAACCTATTTTCTTCATCCTGTCGCTCCGATTACGATCGATCCGCTGCTTGCTGCCGTCTTTGGCGGAATACTCCTTGGCGTGGGCGTCGGTCTGGTCATTCGATCGGGGGGATCGATGGACGGTACGGAAATTGTAGCGATCTTAATTACCAAGAGAACGCCGTTCTCGGTCGGGGAAATCGTGATGTTCATCAACGTATTCATTCTCGGCAGCGCAGGCTTTATCTTTGGCTGGGATCATGCCATGTACTCGTTGATTGCTTACTATCTGGCATTCAAGCTCATCGACATTACGATCGAGGGCATCGACCAGTCCAAATCGGTTTGGATTATCAGCGATAAGCATAAAGAAATCGGCGATGCGCTGACCCAGCGGCTTGGACGCGGAGTTACTTATCTTGAGGGCGAGGGAGCCTATTCCGGGGACAGCAAGAAGGTGATCTTCGTGGTCATTACCCGGCTTGAGGAAGCGAAGCTGAAATCGATTGTGGAAGATTGGGATTCGCAGGCCTTCGTGGCAGTCGGCAATATTCATGATGTCAAGGGCGGCCGGTTTAAGAAGAAGGCCATTCATTAAACGTTATACAAGCTTGAATAGTTCAGGGTTCCACCTGCATGCTGGTACAAGAAGCGGGCGGAGCCCTTTTTTTTGATGTCAAAAGCTAATCTCTATACGATGGAATTCCCGCTGCGATTTGTAGCCTAGGTGGGGCTTTGCGTCTTCTTGTAATGGCGTATGATGCGGGCGATTCTGTGGACGGCGGCCGACTGGCCGATGGCTTGATTTACCGTCCCGGTGAAATATAACCCCGTTTCCGGGTGGTGGAAGGCAAATGCGCCGGATTGGCCCCAATGGCCGATTAAGCCGTCTTTCATGTTCAAGAGGGACAATGGCTGACGTACAATGCCTGAACCGTAGAAGAAAGTGCCGGGTGCCCATAGAAATTTCCATTCCATGAGCTCCTTCAGATGCGTCTGCGGAAATAGAACGCCGTCGAAAAACGCTCGGAGGAAGGTCATGGTCTCTCGGGCCGTGGAAACGATGCCGCCTTCGGGTGCGATGGAGGGCATGTACAAGGGGATTTGAAGCCGGGTTTTCCGGTGATAAAAGGAAGCGGGTCTTCCATCAAGAGGGTCCTTGTATACGTAGGTCTGGGTCAGGTTCAGCCTGTCGAAGATGTACTCCTTGAAAGCCGCCTCGATCGACTGGCCGGTTATCGTTTCAATCAGCTTCCCTAACAGCTATTCCCGATTACTAGCGGAATGTTTGACAAACTGATTTGTAAATCCAGTAAATTCCGATTATAATGGGAACATGTGTTTGTTATAATAAAATCATAACATTTTCGGAATAGAACAGGTTGCGACAAGGAGGCGAAGGGGATATGGCACAAACGACTTACGAGAGCATTTCGACCAAGCAAACGCTCAACCGGGTCAAGGAAGAGCGGATGCCGTTCGACTGGTCGATCAATCCGTACAGAGGATGCGGGCATGGCTGCAGCTTCTGCTATGCGCGCGCCTTCCAGTCCTTTATCGGGATGGGGGCGGAGGATGAATTCCAGCATCATATTTTCATGAAGACCAACGCGGCGGAGGCGCTGGCGAAGCAGCTGTCCGATGCAGCCGCCAAATTCGGCCATGACATCGAAGCGATGCGGAGGTCGATCGGACAGGTGACCATCGGGACGGCTACGGATCCGTACCAGCCGATCGAGGGGAAGGCGGAGATCACGAGGGAATGCCTCAAGCAGCTGGCAAAGTACCGGATCTCAACCAGCATAACCACCCGCTCGCCGCTCGTGCTGCGCGATATGGATATCCTGACCCGGATGGAGGACGTTTCGGTCAATATCAGCCTGAATACGCTGGACGCCGATCTGATCCGCAAGCTTGAGCCGGCTTCGCCGCATCCTGCGAGCAGGTTGGAAGCCGTGTGGAGGCTGTCTTCCGCCGGAATACGGACGGGCGTATTCGCAGCTCCCGTACTGCCCTATCTTACCGATGGGGAAGGAGGACTTCGGGAGCTTCTGTCCAGGGTGAAGGAACACGGCGCTTCGTTTGCCATGATATCGCTCTTGCGGCTGTCTCGCGACGTAAAGAAATGGTATATGGAGACGCTCAAGCTTCATTTTCCTGAGGTCGTGCAATCTTATCGGGAGCTGTACAGAGCGGGGGCTTATGCCGAAGAGCAGTATGTACGGAGCTTTAAGATGATGGCTGCCCGCCTCTTGTCGGAGCATGGACTGGAATGGATGGCGGCGAGGCGCACGGAGAATCCATCCACGGGCTATTACGATCCCGCGACGGGAGGGAAGGCCTCCGGATTGGCGGAGGGCATTGGTGGCAATGTAGCAGGGGCAGGCTCGCAGGGAAGTGCCGGGTATAAGGAAGAGGAGGAGCGGGACCGGGAAGCAGCCCCGTCCCTTTCCACCCGACGGCGCAAGCTGCCTGAGCCTGCGGCACCGGTCTCCGCTGAAGAGCTGAAGCCGGAGGTTGAGCAGCTATCCTTTCCGTTTTGATGCTGGTTTTCCCTTGGCATTCAGATGCCGGATGATGTCTCCAATCGGCTGCGGAGGCAGGGACTGAAGCAGGTCGCCCTTCTCTTTAAGACGCTGCTCGATGTTCAGCAGGTGGAAATCCGACGGAGAGACATCCCGCTGAACCTCTTCCCAGGTGAGCGGCGTCGATACCGTCGCCAAGCGTCTTGCCCTGGGGGTATATGGTGCGGCAAGCGTTCTTCCGCTGTAATGCTGGAGATAATCGAAATAGATTTTGTCGCCGCGATTTTTCTTTAGCCGCTCGATTGTGAACAATTTGGGGTGTTTCTCCGTTACGTATTGACCTACGAATTGGCCGACGGAGCGCAGCTCATCGAACGTAATGCCTTCGGGAATCGGGACGATGATCTGCACCCCGGTTGCCCCTGACGTTTTCGGAACGGAGGCGATTCCAAGCGAGTGCAGCACATTGCCGACGATGGCGGTAGCTTCCATGATCCTCGGTTCCTCGGGGAGCGACGGGTCAAGGTCGATCATCCACTCGCATGGCAGAACGTCACCGGCCAGGTGGAGCGAAGGGTGGAATTCCAAGGCTGCGAGGTTGCCCAGCCATAACAGCTCGGGCAGCCCGTTCAGCATGACATAGTTGATGCCCTCGTGCACGTAGGTGCTGACAAAGGGCGGGAGCGGCTCGGGCGCATTTTTTTGATAGAACGATTCCCCGTCCACGCCATGCGGATAACGGATGGTTGTCAGCAGCCTGCCTTTGCAATAGCGGAGCAGGTGGGGAGAGATCGCCGCGAGCTTCTGCAGATAGATGGCTTTGGTAATGCCGACCTCTGGCCACAGCGGCTTGTCCGGATTGGTAATCTGAATCTCTTGACCTTCAATGGTCAGCGTTCCTTTGACGGTACGGGCCATAGCCGTTACACCCCCTCAATCGACAGCAGCTTCGGATGCCGCATCATTCCGTCCTGGCTCCACTCCAGGAAGGTAACCGTAGCGGTCAGCGGCTTGCTTAGCCAAGCGAGCTGCTCCTTCTTCAGGTCTGCGTGCAGCGAATTCCAACCAGGACCTGACGGATGCAGGCCTGCATACTCTAACAGCCGCTGCTTGGTCTGTTCGTTCAGTCCAAGCGATGCCCTGCCGATATAGTTGTTCTCATCGTCAGCCAGCACAAGGCTGGCTACACGGCCTTCTCTTATGATCAAGGCGACAGCCTCCGCCTGGATGGTGATGGCGATCTTTTTCTTGTACCAGTCCCGGTGCTTCTTCCCTTCACGGTAAGGGGAGGAGAGCCGTTTCATAACGATTCCCTCCCATCCGCGTTCCTCTGCCCATGCCCAGAGGCTCTCGCCTTCCAGGAACAGATCGGCCGTCAGGATTCCGGGCGTATTGGAGACGATTTCTTTCAGCCGGTGATGCCGGTCAAGATAGGGCAGCTTACGCATATCCTTATCGCCGTCGACCAGAATGTCAAACAGCACATACGTGAAATGCGGGGCGTCCGACCGAACCGATCGAGAACGTTCCCGCTGCAGCACCTTCTGGAACACCGGGCGTCCCAGCTCGGGATGAAAATAAACCACTTCACCGTCCAGGAGCAGACGATCATGCTGCAGCTTCGACAGTGCGGCAACCACCTCGGGATAGAGGGACGTCTTATTCAGCAGCTTCCGGGAATAGAGGGAGACCTGCTGATGGTCGATGCCTGCAAGGATACGCACCCCGTCCCACTTCAATTGATAGCCCCAGTCGTCGCCAGTTTCGATCTTCTCCGTGGAGATCGGCGCCATCGGCTCTTTAGGCAGCAGCTCTCTTAAATGTCCCATTTCGTTTAGGAGCCCGCTTCAGTTTTCTTGGCTTTGACGCGGCGCTTGGGCTTCGGCGTTTCATCCGTATCGTCGCCGCTCGCTTTCGCGGCCGGCTCTTTGGCTGCCGGCTTGCGCGTTGTCTTCCGCGGCTTCGCCTTCGTTCCCGGATCGGTCCCGATCGGCTTCACCGCCTCGATGCTGGCCTGAAGTGCGGCCATAAGGTCGACAACATTGGTTTCCTGGCGGGCTGGGGCGATTTTGATTTCCTCGCCGGACACCTTGCTGTTGATGGCTTCCAGCAGACGCTCCCGGTAATCATCCGTATATTTCTCCGGGTCAAACGGCGTCGAGAGCTGATCGATAAGCAGCTTCGCCATATCCAGCTCCTTGGAATTGACCTCGGTCTTCTCCGGCAGATTGGGCACCTGCGAGATCGGACGGATTTCGTCCGGATAAAAAATCGTTTCGATTGACAGGCACTCATCCAGCACCCGAATCGCCGCCAGGCTGCTCTTGGAGCGGATGGAGATTTTGGCGATCCCGATCTTTCCGGACTCCTTCATCGCCTCCATCAGCAGGCGGTACGCGTTCGCGCCCGCTTGATCGGGCGAGAGATAATAGGTCTTCTGGAAGTAGATCGGATCGATTTCCGTCAAATCGACGAAATCGAGAATCGTGATGTTTTTGCTGTTCTGCTCGGCCAGCTGCTCCAGCTCATCTTTTTCAAACAGCACGAACTTGCCTTTTTCATACTCATACCCCTTCGTAATTTCCTCCCAGCCGACTTCCTCTTCACAAACCGGACATTTGCGGACATAAGAGAGCGGGCTGCCGCATTCCTTGTGAATATAGCGCATGGAGATATCCTTGTCTTCCGTTGCCGAGAACATCTTTACCGGCACATGCACCAGGCCGAAACTGATGGCGCCTTTCCAAACCGTATGCATCTATGAAACCTCCTATCTGTTTTTGGAATGAATCGTATGAACAGGATGTGGACGTATAATCTGCTTCTATTAGTGTGCCCAAAAAAAGATGCTCCTATGAGTCATTGCCGGTCTTTGCATAAACCGGGAGCCGACCGGGGAACATGATGGGTCTTTGGAATAACCCCGGGGACTGAGGCACATGACTGTTCTTTGAATAAACCCGGGGGAATCGAGGCATATTGACGGTGAACACTGCCTTAGCAAGGAGAGTGATCTTTAATGGATAAGCACAGGGAATCAGAACCATCGGAAGAAATTCAGAAGGATCGTTCCTCGGACCGTGCTTTTGCAGAGCCGATCAGCGGAGACGTGGTGGATTGGCACAGCATGACTTCGGAGGAGAGCGACATCTCCCGGGAATCTACCATGTTTGACATTGACCGCATGATCAACGAAGGTCTTGGCGGGGGGAATGTCACGATGGACAACGGGCTGATCGGCCCTTCGACCACCGATACGATGGATCTCGTCGACGAATCGCCGAGATGCAAGAAAGAGAGGGAATAGGAATGGATGTGCAACGCGCCGTCGAAATATTCGAATCCAAGGACACGTACAAGGTGAATCTTGAAGGCGAGCCGGTCTGGATCGAGCATGTGGATCAGCAGAACGGCATGGCTACCGTCCAGGTCGGGTCTCGTCCTACTAATACGCAGACCGTGAAGGTAGACCGGCTGGAAGAGGGCGAATAACCTTTAACCGGGGGCCTTTACGTGGATGAAAATACACCTTAACCGGTGGTGTTGTGTTTTATAAAGCACCACTTGGGTAAGGTGTATTTTAATTGGTGTGAAGATGCTAACGGAGTTTTCTGAAAAACATGCGAATATCATCCGTCAATAGCTCAGGTGCCTTGATGGGGGATGTGACTTTCCTTGCAGGGGGAAGAGAGGACCGATATAATGAAGATCAAGCATTTTATAAGGCTGGATTATTTCATTAAAGGTGGGTTAAATCGTGAATAATGGCCGCACGGATGGCCGGTTTCAAATGATTTCAAGCCGTCTGGAGGAGACGGAGCAGCTTGCCGCCTGGTTGGCAGAACATGCGCAGCCCGGGACGGTGATCGGTCTGGACGGAGATCTTGGAGCGGGGAAAACGGCATTTTCCCAGTATTTCGCAAAGCATCTCGGCGTAGCCGGGGTGGTGAACAGCCCGACGTTTACGATTATTAAAGAATATAACGGGCGGCTGCCGCTCTATCATATGGATGTATACCGGCTGTCCATCGATGAAGCGGACGAGCTGGGTCTGGATGAATACTTTTACGGTGACGGCGTCTGCCTTGTGGAATGGAGCAGCCTGATCACGGACCTGATGCCGGAGCAGTATCTCCAACTTTCGATTGCCATGACGGATGAAGGAGACCGGTTGATGACGCTGACCCCTCAGGGGAAGCTATACGGCGTTTGGTGCCGGGACTTGAATGAAAAATGGGGTAAACAGGAATGAACAACAACGACACGAAGCCGCAGAAGCGGTTTTTGGCGCTGGATACGTCCACGTCTTCGCTGGCGGTGTCCGTGATGGATAACGATCAGCTGTTAACGGAAATCAACACGAGCGCGGAGCGGAACCATTCTGTGTATCTGCATCCGGTCATGGCGCAGGCCTTGGAACAAGCCGGCATCGGCATGGATGATATCGACGGCATTGCCGTCGGAGTCGGTCCGGGCTCCTATACCGGAATCCGGATTGCGGTAACGGCTGCGAAGACACTGGCCTGGGCGAACCGGATTCCGGTCGTCGGCGTTTCGAGCCTGCATGCGCTGGCTTGGGGCGGGCTTCAAGCTGGCAGGGACCAGCATGAAGCAGCAGCAGGGAATCATTGGGTTATCCCCCTGCTCGATGCAAGACGGGGGCAGGTATATACGGCTCTGTTTGCTGCAGAAGCAGCAGGCTCGAAGTCGAAGGCACCAGAGCGGCTTGCGGCAGATGGCATCCGTCTGATGGAAGCCTGGGTGGATGAACTGAATGAGCGAATCGGCCAACTGTCCGAGCAGGAGCGCCCGTCTGCTGTTTATGTAGTAGGCGAGACGGATCTTCATGCCGAGGCGGCCCGCCGTTTGTCATCCTGGTTCGGCGATCACCTGCAGCTGGTGCCTTATGCGCTCGAAGGGCGCTGGCTTGGCTATCTTGGAGCGGCTCGTTTGTCGGCCGGGGATTCGGATGAGCCGCATACGCTGATACCGAACTACACACAGCTTTCCGAAGCGGAAGCGAATTTGCTGCGCAGGCGGTGAAGTCAGGAGGGACGTTCATGGAGCAGGAGTGGAAGCCGGATGCACGGGAGGAAGGCGCGCTGTCCTTCCGGCTGATGACACTAGAGGATATTCCGGATGTTCTTGCGGTGGAGCACGAGGCCTTTTCGGTGCCCTGGACGGAAGAAGCATTTCGCAATGAGTTGAAGCTGAATCATTTTGCACATTATATGGTGATGGAATACGAAGGACGCTTAATTGGATATGCAGGGATGTGGACGATTGTTGACGAAGCCCATGTGACCAATATTGCATTGCTCGAAGCCTATCGCGGACGGAAGTGGGGCGAGCGGCTGCTCAGCGAGCTGATGAAGACGGCGGCATTTATGGGAATGGAGAAAATGACGCTGGAGGTCCGTTTATCCAATCATGTCGCTCAGCGCTTATATATGAAAAAAGGATTTAAGCCCGCCGGCGTCCGCAAGGGTTATTATTCGGACAATCAGGAGGACGCGCTGATTATGTGGGCGGATCTGCCTCCCTATCGGGGGGACGAAGGCATGGAAGGAAGTCATAAACAGTTATGATAGATGAAAGAATAGATCGGGAGCATAGCTGTATCTTGGCTATTGAAACCAGCTGCGACGAAACCTCGGTTGCGGTCGTGAAGGATGGATACAAGGTACTCTCGAGCGTCATTGCAAGCCAGATTGAGACCCACAAAGCTTTTGGCGGCGTGGTGCCTGAAGTCGCCTCGCGAAAGCATGTCGAGAGCATCACGATGATTATTGAACAGGCGGTGAAAGAGGCCGGAATCGAGATGAAGGACATTTCGGCCGTCGCAGTCACCCAAGGCCCCGGCCTGGTCGGTGCGCTGCTGGTCGGCGTTATGGCAGCGAAGAGTCTGGCCTTTGCGCTCGGCAAGCCGCTGATCGGCACTCATCACATAGCCGGGCATATTTATGCGAACCGGTTCGTTGGGGACATTGTTTACCCAAGCATGGCCCTGGTCGTATCCGGCGGGCACACGGAGCTTGTTCTCATGAAGGAGGAGGGGAGCTTCGAGCTGATCGGCAGGACGCGGGACGATGCGGTCGGCGAGGCTTACGACAAGGTTGCGCGCGCGCTCGGCTTCCCGTACCCCGGCGGGCCTCATGTGGATCGAATGGCGCTGGAGGCGCCGGAGTCCATCGAATTGCCTCGGGTCTGGCTGGAACCGGATAGCTACGACTTCAGCTTCAGCGGATTGAAGTCCGCCGTTCTGAATGTCGTCAATCAGAGTAAAATGCGCGGCGAGGACGTCCGGATCGAAGCCATCGCCCGCGGCTTCCAGGAGTCCGTGGTGGAAGTGCTGGTCGAGAAGGCAGTCCGTGCCGTCAAGGAGTATGGCGCAAAGCAGCTTCTCTTATGCGGCGGCGTGGCCGCCAACAGGGGCCTGCGCAGCGCGCTGACGGAACGCTGTCAGGCGGAAGGCATCCAGCTGACGATTCCGCCGTTCCAATATTGCACGGACAATGGCGCCATGATCGCCGCGGCCGCTCACTTAAAGTGGAAGCAGGGCAGCTTTACGCCGCTGGATATGAAGGCTGATCCGCAATTGCCGTTGGAGGATTGGGCGAAATTTTAGGCCATGCGCGGCGTTTGCGTAATGATGGGAAGGAATAAGCATAAAGGTAGAGCCTGTCGTCTCTGTTTAAAGGGACGGCAGGCTTTTTTGCTATGCTTCGCTGTATGTGAACTTGTCATCGGCCGGCATCAATCATTGCTTTATGGTGGTGGGGACTGTCTGCTTCATGGCGGTGTGCAATCGCATTCCGCACTGCTCCCCAGCGCGCGATGGGACATTGCAAGACGGGGGCACGGCCCCGTGTTTACATGGAGCGGCTTCTTCGTGATTGTGAAATTCGGATGCTGTCAAGTTGTGAACAAAGTTATCCACATATCCGGTGAAAAATGTGAATAAGCAAGAAAAATGTCGATAAACCGGACTTCTGAAAAAGAATGAAATAAGGGGACATGATTTTCATTTTTGCCGGTGGAATCTGTGGATAATGTGTATAACTTAGTGGATAATGTTGGATATCGGGCCGCGAGGGCTCGGATAACAACAAAAAAATGGCCATTTCGGCCATTTTTAAGTTTGACTTATGCACCAATTCTGGGGATAAGTTTGTGAATAAATCCAATCCCTCATTTGAAACGATTTTGTGAATTTTTTTGAAGGTGATTAAAAGGTCCCAGGGAAGCATGGCGTCGATGTCGATTCAACATCGATTTGTTCGGGCAGAACTCTCCCATCACGGCCTAGGACCGTCCACATGAGACTTCTTGAGTCGGCTCGTTAGACGGGAGGGACATTAGTCTTCCAGAAGAGCTTCCCACTCGGCAAAAATTTGATCAAGCTGCGCTTTCTTCTCATCAAGGGACTGCTGCCGCTCCTGAAGCGCCATGTAATCCTGATAAATCTCGGGCAGCGCCATTTCTTCCTCCAGCGCGGCAATCTCGGACTCAAGGGTATGAATCTGTTCCTCCAGGCTCGCCAGCTTGCGCTGCCGATTCCGTTCCTCGCGCTTGGCCTGCTTCTCGGCTTCGAAAGAAAGGGCCCCCTGCTTCTCAACCGGGGTCTCCTGCTTGGCCTGGGGCTTTATAGCATGCCGGGCGAAAGGCTCAGACGGTTCATCGTCCATATCCAGAATCTCCTGCTTTTTCTCTGTATAATCGTCATAATTACCCAGGAAATGTTGAATGCCGTCCGGATGAAGCTCGATGATCCGTTCCGCCATTTTGTTGAGGAAGTAACGGTCATGGGAAATGAACAGCAGCGTTCCCTCATAATCAATTAGTGCCGATTCAAGCACCTCTTTGCTGAATAAATCCAAATGGTTCGTCGGCTCGTCGAGAATAAGCATATTGGCTTCAAGCAGCATCAGCTTGGCGAGCGACACGCGTGCTTTCTCGCCGCCGCTTAAGGAGCTGATCTTCTTGAGCACGTCCTCGCCGCTGAACAGGAAATTGCCTAGAACCGTGCGAATACGGGCTTCCTCCATATGCGGATAGGCGCTCCACAGTTCCTCAAGCACGGTATTGCTTGGATTAAGCTCCGATTGCTCCTGGTCATAATAGCCGATCTTCACCTTGGTCCCCCATTGCAGCGATCCGGCAGCCGGCTTCATCGTTCCGATGAGGCATTTCAGCAGCGTGGACTTGCCGACCCCGTTCGGACCGATCAATGCAACCGTCTCGCCGCGATGCAGGTCGAAGGACGCATGCTCGAATAATGGCTTGCCCGGCTCGAAAGCGACCGACAAGTCCCGAACCTGAAGCACGTCCTTGCCGGACATATACTCAGGCTCAAAGGAGAAATGGGCTTTTTTCAAATCCCCCATTGGCTTGTCCAGACGTTCCATCTTTTCCAGCGCCTTGCGGCGGCTTTGCGCCCGCTTGGTCGTTGACGCCCGGACGAGATTGCGCTGGATAAAGGTTTCCATGCGCGCAATTTCCTCCTGCTGCTTCTCATATTGCTTCAGCTGGGATTCGTATTCAGCTGCCTTCAGCTCGATATAACGGCTGTAGTTGCCCGTGTATTTCTTGGAATGGCGGCGTTCGATTTCGACAATGGTCGTAACAAGCCGATCCAGGAAGTACCGGTCATGGGATACGACCAGCAGCGATCCTGAATAACCGCGAAGATAATCTTCAAGCCAAGTCAACGTGGCGATGTCCAGGTGGTTCGTCGGTTCGTCGAGCATAAGCAGATCGGGCGCCTGCAGCAATATTTTAGCGAGAGCAAGCCTTGTTTTCTGACCGCCGCTCAAAGTAGAGATGGGCGTATCCGGGGAGAAGCCGCCAAAACCCATCCCGTGAAGCACGCTTCGGATGCGCGTTTCGATCTCGTACCCGCCTTGGTCCTTGAACCAGTCGGAACGGATCGCGTAACGGTCCAGCAGCTCTTGATATTTCTTCGGATCCTCGCTCGATTTCGGGTCGGCAATTTGTTCTTCCATCGAACGGAGCTCGCGCTCCGTCTCGAGCAGCGGTGCGAACACGTCCAGCATCTCATTCCAAATGCTCCGTTCCGATTGAAGACCGCTGTTCTGGGCAAGATAGCCGATCGTCGTCTCCTTGGCTTTGAATATTTGGCCTCCGTCGTAGGACATTTCCCCCGCCAAAATTTTCAGCAGGGTGGATTTGCCGGCTCCGTTCACGCCGACCAGTCCGATGCGTTCACGCTCCAGCACTTGCAGATTAATTCCTTCAAGCACCGGGGTTACTCCATATAATTTCGTTATGCCATTGGCCTGCAGCAGCATAGATGTGAAACCTCCATCAATCGATATACTTCAATTAAGAAATGGTTCGTAATACAGTAAGTTTACCTGAAAACGGTGGAACAATCGACCTTGATATTGACTTTGCGTCTTTCTTGGCTAAAGGGAGGAACAGTGGTAAACTAGTCTTAATTAAACGTGAGAGGAAGAATCACGTTGTCGAAATTTGATGAAGAGAAGATTTCAGGAAGCATGAAACAACAGCTGCGGGAGCAGATGACAAGGCTCCGGAGCGAACTCTCCCCGGAGGAGCGGTCGGAACGCTCGCGTCAGGCATGCGGGCATGCATCCGAATTAATGAAGCAGCATTCATTCAAGAGCATGATGATTTATGTTCCTTTCCGCTCCGAGATGGATACGAGGCCTTTGGTGGAATGGGCCTGGCAGGAGGGGATTCGGGTTATCGTCCCCCGGAGCATTCCGAAAGACCGCTCCATGGAGCTGTATGAGATCCGCTCGTGGGACGAGTTGGCCCCGGGTGCATATGGCATCATGGAGCCTGATCCGAAGCGGGTAAGCAAGTATTCGGCCATGTCTCCTGATGTCATCTGGGTACCCGGGCTTGCCTTTGACCCCGACGGCGGCCGCTTAGGTTACGGCGGCGGTTACTATGACCGGCTGTCCGGCGCGCTTGAGCCGGATTCAAGGACGGAAGAGGCGGAAGAACGCGGTAAGTCATGGTGGATCGGTCTCGGTTATGAAATTCAGCTCGTGAATCAGGTCCCGATGGATGAGCATGACCGGCGATTGGACGGCGTGATCACGGACAAGGGTTACTATAGAGCGGGCATTCGCTCGCAGCGGAGGGATATCGGATGGAACTGAGTCATTTTAACCAGCAGGGCAGAGCCCGTATGGTTGACGTGAGCGATAAGGACATAACGGCCCGGACAGCCGTGGCGAAAACGACGGTGCGGATGCATCCGGATACGCTCGCGCGAATTCAAGAAGGAAAGATCGGCAAGGGCGACGTCCTGGCAGTGGCTCAAGTCGCAGCGATTATGGCTGCGAAGAACACGTCAAACTGGATTCCGATGTGTCATCCTCTGCCTCTCACCGGCGTGAACGTCGATTTCAGCGACAATGGAAGCGATGAGCTGTATATCGAAGCAACGGTGAAGACGACAGGAAAGACCGGGGTCGAGATGGAAGCCCTGACCGCCGTTTCGGCTGCGGCATTGACGGTATACGACATGTGCAAGGCGCTGCAGAAAGACATGATCATCGGTCCGACCATGCTGGTCAGCAAATCCGGCGGGAAGAGCGGGGATTACATAATGGAAACAACTTAATATCGCTATACCGGAGATTCGGATAGAGTGGGAAGGAGAGAGGCTCATGCTGTGGAAGACGGCGATCCTGACGGCGAGCGATAAAGGCTCGCGAGGAGAACGTGAGGATACAAGCGCTCAGGTGATCCGGGAGCTGGTAGAGGAAGAGCTGGGCGGTGAAATAATCGAATACCGGATCGTGCCGGATGAGCAGGATGAAATTATTGCTGCATTGATTGAGCTGACGGATTATTACCAGGTGGATCTTGTTCTGACCACAGGCGGGACAGAGCTTGCCGTCCGCGACGTTACGCCGGAGGCGACAAGGCGGGTCATTGAACGGGAAGTGCCGGGCATTGCGGAGGCGATGCGGGCAACCGTGATGCAGAAGAACCGGAGCGCCATGCTCTTTCGGGGCGTCTGCGGCGTTCGCGGCCGCACCTTGATTGTCAATCTCCCGGGCTCCCCGAAGGGTGTGCATGAAAATTTGGCTGCCGTCATGGACCAGCTTCCTGAAGCGCTGCTGATGGTGACCGGCCAGTATCGGGAGCAGCTTTAAGCATAGCCGCTGATTTGGCAGGCTTGGATTTAACAGTATCGATCATTCACTAGATAAATATGTAAATAATCTGTCACGATTGCAGACTGTATATGTGATTTACATTATGGTATGATGGCGATATATTGTACGAGGTTAAATGATGAATCGTCCATTGTAATTGTCGGTTTGGTTAACACCTGTGAAGTCAAAGGTTTGACGGATTGCTTTAAGACTTTCCTGAAGTCCTTGAATGGCAATAAGCAGGACAAGGAGGAGAATAGATATGGGCTCTACGATCGGAGTGCCGGGCATTATCCTGCTCGTGATCTTGGCGCTGCTGCTGTTCGGTCCGAACAAGCTTCCTGAATTGGGACGGGCTGTCGGCAGAACATTCCGTGAATTTAAGAACGGCACGCGCGAGATTCTGGCGGAAGATGAAACACCGGCTAAGAAGAAAGAGGAGGCTCCCCAGCAGGCTGTAGCA
This sequence comes from Paenibacillus lactis, assembly GCF_017873605.1. Taxonomy (GTDB): domain Bacteria; phylum Bacillota; class Bacilli; order Paenibacillales; family Paenibacillaceae; genus Paenibacillus_AQ; species Paenibacillus_AQ lactis. Next base: position 423,934 of record NZ_JAGGKI010000003.1, on the reverse strand, counting down.
CCCAGCAAGTCTGAGGACAAGCGTCTTCCGGAATAAGCATATGCATTAGCAAGCTGTGAAATCCCTCCTCCATGGGAGGGATTTTGTTTTGTCAGGGTCACAATAGGGTGGTGTCTATCATGTCAAAGCCAATGAAAGAGATGGCGCTTGTGGAGCATTTAGGCGAGCTTCGCAAGCGGATCATCGTCGTGCTTGTCGTATTCGTGGCTGGCCTCATCGGCGGAATATTTGTCGCGGAACCGATCTATCATTACTTAACGGCAGCGGAGCAGGCGAAAAATTTCGAGCTGCATGCCTTCTCATTCTGGGACGGTATTGGAATTTATATGAAAATTGCCGCGATCTTCTCGCTGGTCATTTCCATCCCGCTGATCTTTTACCAGCTGTGGGCGTTCGTGAAGCCGGGATTGCACAAAGACGAGCAAAAAGCGGCAGTAAGGTATGTTCCGTATGCGTTCATCCTGTTCATCGTAGGTATCGTATTCGGATACTATATTGTTTTTCCGATGACATTGTCCTTTACCACCATGATTACGAAGAGCATGGGACTTACGGAAACGTACGGCATTACGAATTACCTGAATTTTATGTTCAATCTGGTGCTGCCGCTGGCGCTCTTGTTCGAGCTGCCGCTGGTGGTCATGTTCTTAACCCGAATCCGGATCCTCAATCCGCTTCGGTTGCGGAAAATGCGGAAGCTGGCTTACTTTGCGCTCGTATTCATCGCGGTGGTCATCACGCCGCCGGATTTCATCTCGGATTTCCTGGTGACGATTCCGCTTCTGCTGCTATATGAATTCAGCGTGTTTCTGTCTTCAAAGATCTATCGCAAGCAGCTGGAGGCGGATATGGAGCGGGACAGCCGTTATGTCTCGTTGGATGAGGACACTGATTGATATTTACGTACACACCCCGACAGTCTGACTTTGTACCGGTACCGGTCTTAGTCTGATTGCCGGGGTTTTGCGCATATAACACGTTGAACTCTTCCATAAACCAAGGGTGAATACTCCGACAAACAGAAATGTCGACTTGACAGCTCCTTCCCCAGACCAGCTCTACCAGACTGGGACAGTCTTCTGTCAGCTGATCGAATCCGATTCGAATATTTGACGGGGGAGATATCCTATGAGATCAGCCGCTTGCTCATCCATAAGCCCCTACAATGGCGGGAAGATTTAAAGGCATATTTCGGCGGGGCATGGATACAATGGTGAAGTGGGTTTTGCGGACAAACCGAAGGAGCGGGAACCCTCAAAAAAATGATCAGAAATTGATGCAAAGGACTTGAAATCTTCAATCAACTTGAGTATCATAAAGTTGGTTGTTAGCACTGAGACCTGTCGAGTGCTAATACATAAAGCTTTGAAAAAAGCATTACAACATATTTAAAGGAGGCTATTTTTTCATGATCAGACCTTTAGGTGAACGCGTATTGGTAGAACCGATCGAACAAGAAGAAACTACAGCATTCGGGATTGTACTTCCTGATTCCGCTAAGGAAAAGCCGCAAGAAGGCAAAATTATCGCTGTAGGCAGCGGCTCCCTGAAAGACGGCGTTCGCGTACCTTTGGAAGTTAAAGAAGGCGACCGCGTAATCTTCTCCAAATACGCCGGCACGGAAATCAAATACGAAGGTAAAGAATATTTGATTATGAAAGAAAGCGACATCCACGCGATCTTAGGCTAATGCACGCCTGAATATATCTTGTTTCCATTTTTTCTATAAATCCACTAGGGAGGATGTTATACCATGGCAAAAGACATTAAGTTCTCTGAAGACGCCCGTCGCGCAATGCTTCGCGGTGTTGACGCTTTGGCAAACGCAGTGAAAGTAACGCTCGGACCGAAAGGCCGCAACGTGGTGCTTGAGAAGAAATTCGGAAGCCCGCTCATCACGAACGACGGTGTTACCATCGCAAAAGAAATCGAGCTGGATGATGCATTCGAGAACATGGGTGCACAGCTTGTTAAAGAAGTTGCTACCAAGACAAACGACGTTGCCGGTGACGGTACAACGACGGCTACGGTTCTTGCTCAAGCCCTGATCACGGAAGGCTTGAAGAACGTAACGGCAGGCGCAAGCCCGATCGGCATCCGCAAAGGGATCGACAAAGCCGTTCGTGCAGCGGTTGAGGAGCTTCACAACATCTCCAAGCCGGTTGAGAACAAACAATCCATCGCTCAAGTTGCAGCCATCTCCGCAGCGGACGACGAAGTCGGCGAACTGATCGCTGAAGCTATGGAAAAAGTGGGCAACGACGGCGTTATCACCGTTGAGGAATCCCGCGGCTTCGAAACCGAGCTCGAAGTGGTTGAAGGTATGCAGTTCGACCGCGGCTACATTTCTCCATACATGATTACGGACACGGACAAAATGGAAGCGGTGCTTGACAATCCTTACATTTTGATCACCGACAAAAAAGTAACGAACACGCAAGAAATCTTGCCTGTTCTTGAAAAAATCGTTCAACAAAGCAAGCCGCTGCTCTTGATCGCCGAAGATATCGAAGGCGAAGCGCAAGCGATGCTGATCGTGAACAAGCTGCGCGGTACGTTCAATGCGGTAGCTGTTAAAGCTCCAGGGTTCGGCGACCGTCGTAAAGCTATGCTGCAGGATATCGCTGCTCTGACAGGCGGCCAAGTGATCACCGAAGAACTGGGTCTTGACCTGAAATCGACTTCGCTGGATCAACTGGGTACGGCTCGTCAAGTACGCGTAACGAAAGAAAATACCATCATCGTTGACGGTGCTGGAAGCAAGGAAGACATCGAGGCTCGCGTGAAGCAAATCCGTTCCCAGCTCGAAGAAACGACTTCCGAGTTCGACAAGGAAAAACTGCAAGAGCGTCTTGCTAAGCTTGCTGGCGGCGTAGCTGTCATCAAAGTGGGTGCTGCTACTGAAACAGAGCTGAAAGAACGCAAGCTGCGCATTGAGGACGCCCTGAACGCAACTCGCGCTGCAGTTGAAGAAGGTATCGTATCCGGTGGCGGTACGGCTCTGATCAACGTTTACGGTGCCGTAGCTAAAGTAGCCGAAGCTCTTGAAGGCGACGAGCAAACTGGCGTGAACATCGTGCTTCGCGCACTGGAAGCTCCAATCCGTACGATCGCTGCCAATGCGGGTGAAGAAGGTTCCGTTATCGTGGACCGTCTGAAGCGTGAAGCAGTGGGCGTAGGTTACAATGCTGCAAACGGCGAGTGGGTGAACATGATCGACGCGGGTATCGTTGACCCTGCGAAGGTTACGCGCTCCGCGTTGCAAAACGCTGCATCCGTTGCTGCAATGTTCCTGACTACCGAGGCTGTTATCGCCGACAAGCCTGAGCCTGAAAAAGGCGGCGCTCCAGACATGGGCGGCATGGGCGGAATGGGCGGCATGATGTAACAAAGGGGTCAAAAACCCTATAATACCGCATAATGAAAGGCTCCCGAGAGGGAGCCTTTTTTATATTATATGAGCGCCCATGGTTTTTGGCGTAACGTGTTTGGACATGGTTCATCCTGAACATTCATGAATATACTGTTTGTAAATGATTCAGGAGGAAACCCATGTATTATTGTCCGAATAGGTCCGCGTATGTCCCTTTATATTACCGTCCTGCGAGTCCAGTAGCTTCTTATAAATCATTAGATGAGGCATTGAAATTAATTGAACAAGCAATCAAGGGCGAGCGGGAAGATGAATTGTTCTATGATTACCTCATTGCTGAGGCGCCGACCCAAGAGGATAAGGAGATTATTGTTAGTATTAGAGATGACGAGATAAAACATAATCGCATGTTTCGTATGATATATGAAGCATTTACCGGGAAGAACGTTCAATCACCAACGGAAGTGCAATTCCAAAAGCCAAGCTCCTATATAGAAGGTGTAAAGAAGGCTTTGCTAGGCGAATTAAAGGCCGTGGAGAACTACCGAAATATTCGGGCCGGCTTGCCAAACAGATATTACAGAGATATGGTATTTGAAATCTTAACCGACGAACTTAAACATGCCAGTAAGTATAATCTCATTTTAAATTTGGACCTTCGCAGAAAAGTTTATTCATGACGGAGTGATGAAATTGAATGAAGATGAGGGTAAACGCATCATTACGTTTATCGTAATAGCTGTGATTATTTTTTCACTTATAACCAGCCCCGCGGAAGGAGATGGGGGAGATGACGATATTCCGATTCCGATCATAGTGAGCCAGTGATGGGGGTAAGTGCAGTGAGGAAGAATGGGAACAGTGGTAATGGGAAGAACAAAAAGAATGGCAAAAACAAGAAAAACTCACTGCCCCAAATATCCCCTCAACAAATTGCAGTCATCGTCGGATTGCTAACAAACGCATTGGAGGTAGAGTCTGTCTTAATCGACAGGGATCAAAAGATACAAATCTTACTAGAAGGCTCGTTAAGGAAGAAAACAAAAGCAGATAAAGTGGCAGAAGTACTGGATGATATAAGTGTTAGCGATCTAATAGAAGCTTATATTCTCCGATGAGAAAATATGATATAGGGATTTCTCTGTTTAATTCTTCCACACTTGCCCATACTAAAAATATATAACGATAATCGGAGTGTGGGCGTTGGTGATTGAACATGTTGTCATTCTAATTCGCAGCATATCGGCATTTGTTCTATTGCTGATCATTACGAGATTCTTGGGGAAACAGACATTATCCAACATGAATTTCCATGAATTCGTAACGGCGGTTATTTTAGGGGCTATTGCTGCGAATTTTGCTTTTAACGAAAAAATACAAATCGGACATTTATTAATCTCGCTCGCGGTCTTTACATTCACTTCGTATGCACTTTCTAAAATTGTGATAAAAAACCGGAAAGTCCGCATGTGGACTGAAGGGACACCGACGATTCTTATTGAGGGCGGAAATATTCTCGAGGAGAATTTAAAGAAAAACCATCTAACATTAGACACATTAAATCAGATGCTGCGTCAAAAGGATATTTTTGATTATGGCGAAATCGAATATGCTTTATTGGAGATCAACGGGAAAATCTCAGTGATGAAAAAGAAGGAATACCAGAACGTAACGTTAAAAGACTTGAGAAAGGGATCCAAAGACGTTGGACAATTTCCGATTGAACTCGTAATGGATGGTCAACTATTAGAGGGGAATCTAAAGGTCAACAATATCCCTCCGGAGTGGGTTACAGATAAACTAACCGCTCGCGGGAAGCAGCTGGAAGATGTCTTTTATGCAGTAAAGGGGAGTAACGGACAACTGTATATTGATTTCTATCATGATAAAATAAGCCACCCCATCGATATAGAATAAATCAGGAGCACGTTAACCAAGAAATCGAAAACTCCCGGAGCGAAAAAATCTGCCCGGTTCTTAAATACAGCCCGTCCCCTTTATATCAAGGAGGCGGGCTGTGTTTTGTAAGGGATCCCGGTATACAAGTCTAACAAAGGAACTATTTCTCGTCCCAAAGTCACAAGCTTGTCTCCATTTTGTTACAACCGCGTAACAGAAACGGGGGCTGCCTTCCAATATAATGAAAGGAAGTGAATTGGAGGGGGAGAGGACATGAATAAGAAACTTGCGGCTGGAGCAGCGATTCTGCTGATGTCCGCGATATTGGCGTGTACGCCTGCACCGCAGCAGGTACAGGCAGCTGATCAGATAGAGCTGCTGGTAGATGGAGAGGCGGCAAAGGCTGCCGGGCAGCCGTTTTATAAAGGAAAAACATTGTATATTCCGATTAGAGTACTGGGTGAATTCTATCCGTATACGTTTCATTGGGACAATAGAAGAAAGATCGCTACGCTAAAGTCTTCGGATGGAGCCAGCGTTTTTAAAGCGGGAAGCAAGCTGGCAACGGCAGTGGGAATGGGCGAAGTCGTATTATCAGGTCCTGTTCTGCTGAAAAATGGCCATTTGTACTTTCCTGCATACGATCTGAACACTTTCACGGGGGCGGAGCTCGTTACGGATACCTCCGGCCGGGTTGATATCCGTTCCGGCTCGATGAGCACGAGCGTACGTGTTCCGACCGAACCGATCGCTGTAGCGGAAGAGAATCCGAAGGTGAAGCTGTACCCTGCCTTGAAGGACGGCGATAAATACCGCGGATTTATTTTGGAGGCTGAAGGCAAGCGATTGCGGTTTAACTGGGAAATTCCAAGATTTCCGAATCGGCCGCCTCAGCTCTTCTACGCGGACGTGAACGGTGACGGCAAGCCGGAAGCGGTTGCCGTGTTTGTGACAGGCTACGGAACCGGGGTGTATGCGCAAGAGATTCACGTCGTCAGTGTGAAGGACGGGAAAGAAATCAAGGTAACGCCTCCGGAGACAGCGGCAGAAGAGCTTGTCGCATCGAGCATTCAGCTTGAGGGTTCAGAGCTGCGGATCGACCTGAATTTACGAGGGAAGTCTCCTAAAAAGCTCCAGCTCCGAATGTCGGATGCGTTTCCCGATTACTCATACAGGACGGAGATCGGCTTCGGCGGGGTCACGTATTATCGGGTGGAGGGGAACAAGCTGATTGCAAGTTCGGCGGGGGATATTGGGTTTGCTTATTATATCGGCGACTTTGAGTTCACATATGCGAACGGTCCGGACGGCCTTCGTCCAGAATCCGTCAAGTTGAAGAACCTGATTGATGAAATCTCGGTAGAAGGTCAGGACAAGCCTGCAGGGAAATAAACGACGGATTCAATACGAGGGTGAGGAGGAACTTATATGGATCAGGGACCGTTTCGTTCCATCGTGACGACCGAGGAGGAGCTCCGATCGATGTTCGGGGAACCGAATCAGGTGGTCAAGCATAAAATGATACATGCTTTGGACAGGCATTGCCGGGACTTTATCGCCAAGAGTCCGCTGCTCTTCATGGCTACGTCGGATGCATCGGGAGCATGCGATGTTTCGCCTCGCGGCGACTCCGCCGGCTTCGTGCATGTGGTGGATGATCACCATCTGGTCATCCCCGAGCGGCCGGGCAACCGCCGCTTCGATTCATTTCGAAACCTGTTGACAAGTCCGGGGATCGGCCTCATTTTTGTCATCCCGGGATTGAAGGAGACGCTGCGAATCAACGGCCAGGCTGTGCTTATCCGTGACGAAGACCTGCTGGAGAAGCTTTCGGCACAGGGCAAAAAGCCGTGGCTCGGCATCGGCGTCACGGTCGAGGAATGTTATATGCATTGCGCCAAATCGTTCATGCGTTCCGGAGTCTGGGATCCGAATACATGGCTGCCGGCAGATAAGCTTCCGAACCCATCCCGCATTATCGCCGATCATGTCAACCAGGAAGGCGTGTCGGAGCAGTCGGTTGCGCAAGGCTTGCAGGAAAGCTATACGAAACGTCTGTACTAACGGGGACGTCCATATCGATGCGTACGCGGTGCATGATCACAGACGCAAAAAGAAGGCGTCCCGAAAGGTCAAATGATCTTATGGGACAGCCTTCTTGCATTCCGGCGGATTCACACGAGGAGTTACCATTAGCCTTCCGCGGCTAGGGGATATAGGCTAATCATCATCCCTGCGGTTGCTCTTGGATGCTGCGACCACAAAGGCAATAATGACAAGCGGAATAAAAATAAACCAGGGAATCGTGATCGTGGTCCCCAGTAGCATGGCCAGCAGCAGGAGGACAACCGCCCCGATAATCAAATAGAGGCAGCCTCTACCGAACGTCTCCATCTTCCATCAGCTCCTTTGTTTAGGATAACGTGAAAGACAAGAGCAAAGTTCCATTTATTTTTTCCAATCATGAAAACTCTAATTCGGGATATTCCTATTGCCACAGGCCTGCGATCCCCGCGATGACATGTACCCATAGCATATCCGATGACTGACGTTAAAACGCCATACCGTAACCGACAAGCTTTATGCTCACTCATGAATGGGTGTTTCAATGGTTTGCGACTACATAAGAATTCATAGGCCGTTTACAGTGCCATCACGCCCATGCGGTCACGCTGGCCTCCGTAATCGGCTTGGTGCAGCTTTAGTGTAAAATATGAAAAGCATACCAGATCAAGTGTTTTTTCAAGCAAGACAAAAGCGCCCCGCCATCGTCTTAGTGAGACGAATGGCAAGGGCGTTTGGTGGTTAAACGGCAGAATGGAGCTTAAGGACGACCAGCCCCAGGTCGGCGATATCGATCAGACCGTCGCCGTTGATGTCCAGTTCCCGGGTATCCTCATTCACGGCCGTACCCACGAACTTGGCGACCAGCATGACATCCAGCAGGTCGACGGTACCGTCATGGTTGACATCCTCTGCTACGGCTTTGACAATGCTCACATGCTTCACGATATCTTCGCTGATGTGGTGGAGCTCGCCTGTCTCGTCTGCATTCGCCAATGTCCAGGAGGAGCCTGCAGCAAGCGTAACGGAGGCATTCCCTATCAGATTCAATGCCTTGAAGCTGAGCGTGAACACATCGGTGTCGCCGATGACGCTGCGGTCTCCGGTCAGACTGGAGGTAATAACGGCTTTACCGGGCTCCAAGGTGGTGTTCATGTACGTGCCTTCGCCTGCAAACTGGCCGGCCTGTGCGACGTCGACCAATTCCAGCTTGGAGGCATCGTAGCTGATCCGCGAATGCATGCTGTACAATAGATCGGCATCCGCTGTCTTAACGGTCACATCAAACGTTTCACCGGTTTTGGTTTCCGCAGGTGCTGCGAGATCGAACCGGATCCGATCGTTCCCCGGGACTTCCGGTTCCTTCGCCATATTCATCGTAATCCGATACATTTGAGTCCGGTTAAAGGACGGGGCATAGTACAGATGGCCGTCAGGCCCGAGCGTGAACGATTCGGTATCGGCCAGCTCGATGAACTCGAACGTAGCCGGATCGATTGCATACAGCTTCTTCGTCAAATTGGCGAGCAGAATGCCTTCCTTGCTCCAAACCAGATCATAGTTGCCCCAGCGAAGAGCGGTGCCGCTGTCGGCTGGATTGACGTTAAAGTACTTGATGACCTGAAGCGTATTTGGCTCCAGTGCAAATACATAGCCGTTCACGCCGCCCCACAGCAATCCGTCCGGACCGAAGGTCAGGCCGCCGATGGCAGGAGGGTTGGACAGTCCGGGAATGTCCAGCGTCGTCTCCAGAATCTTCTCCTCCTTAACCGTATCCCACACGAATAGCTTAGCTTCTGAGGCCTTCGGATCAACGGCCATGCCGCCGTTAATGCTGGTGGATCCGTACAGCTTGCCGTCTTTGTAAGCTAGGGAAACGACGCTTTGATCTTGCACGACGTTTCGGAACACGCGATAAGCGGCGGAAGGGTCCGCTTCGGTCGGATCAAATACCGTAATGGCTCCTCCAAGCTCGCCGTAGGTCGAAACGGAGCCGAAGTAAATTTTGTCGCCGGCAAGGGTGCTTGCGCCGATTCGGTCCTGGCCGTTGCCCAGCGTGAACAGCTTCTTCGGATTGCCGGTTCCGTCCGGTTGACCCAGATCGTATTCATAGATATCCCCGCCAGGGTAAACGCCGAAGTACATCCGGTTGCCGTAAGACTCGACCGCGCCGGCCTGCCCCATGCTGAACGTCTTGGCCGTATTCGTTGCAATATCGTAGGCGGCCGCCTTGGAAGCCTGCATGCCGGTAACATAAATTTTGCCGTCAGGGCCATTCACGAATTTGTGGGTAATGGTTGCTGAAGGCGGTAAAATATTTTCATATCGCTTGACGGTATTCGTCTGCGGATTGAAGAACACGATAATGCCGCTGAAATTCATCGTAACCAGGCTTGTGCCCGGCAGATCGGGATCATCGACCTGCACCCAATTCGCGCCCCGGAACGCCGTTTCGTATTCCATTCCGGAATCGGCGACTTCATGTGTTACGATATCAAAGGTTTTGATTTTTTTGTCGGCCGGAAAGTAAATTTTGCCGTTCAGAGATTTCTTCGGCAGATGAAGGCCTGACGAGCTCTTCTCGATCACGACATCGAGCCATTCCCCGGCTTCGATATCATAAATGTAGCGTTTTTGCGGCGTATCGTACCGGATGACCAGGAACTTGTCGTCAACAATGCTCAGATCATACACATACCCGGTTTCGTTAAGGGAGGAAGCAATCTCAACCTTTTCCCCGGTCTCGACATTCACTTTATAGACTTTGCTGTGGGACGTACCTGCATAAATATATCCGTTGCTGTAATCGATGGATCGCACGTATTGCTGACCGGCTCCATCAACCATAATGCCGTAGTCGCGGCTCTCCTTGGTGGCCGGATCATACTTCAATACCCGTCCGCCGGGTCCCGCTCCGATATAGACAGCTCCCGCCTCATCGATGGCAAGACACCAGAACACGCTCTCGGTCGGATGGGTATACACTTTCTTCACGTCCTTTGTAACCGGGGAGTAAGCCCACAGCTGCCCGGCCGAGGTGATATACACCGTGCCGTCCGGGGCGATTTCATGGTTCCACACTTCGCCGCCGCCTTCAAGCGGTAAACTGCGGATGACACGGTAGTCATCGAGATCGACGACGTGGAACATCGGAGGGATGCCTTTTACGGTTGTGTACATAACGTTTTTGCCGTCCTCAATGCCGGCTTCGCCGTCCATCAACCCGACAACGCCGGAAATCGGAAGCGTCCTGAATTCAGGCTCGCCGAATTGAATGTCATCGAGGCTTGCTCCAGGCTGACCTGAAGCCTCTCCGATCGTAATCAGCTTCACTACATTTTCGGAGACGGATTCCATGCCGTTCAGCTGTGCTCCCTTGGCGAGCATGAGCCACGTGCTTCCGCTATCCGCGATGACGTTGAACGTCATCTTAGCGATATCGCTGTCACCATCGATGGCATCCGGCAGGCTCCCCTCCAGACGAATGCTGCCATTCTCTTTATCCGAGGAGAAGGAGGCTTGTGCATCTCCAAACGCACCGGCAGGCTTCACCTCGGCGATCTCCAGCATGGAGGGGTCGTAATAAATGGAGGCGGTAACGCTGGAAATGTCCGCGCCTTCCGTCAAGCTCAGCATCGTGCTGATGGTATCCCCTTGTTCTGCGCTAGCTGGAGCGGACAGCGCCAGCTTTCCCGGAAGCTGGACCGGTTGTTCGTAAGACATCGTAATGTCGTCATAATAAGCGGTTGCCCGGCTGTAAGCGGTCGTATACAGAATAATTCTGGCATATGCCGCATTCGCCGGCGCTTCCAGGCTTGTAGATGCCGAGGTCCACTGCTTCACGGGAAAGCCCTTCGAGGTGTCGTTATGAAGCGGCTTTTCGGCAATGGATTTATCGGCCGCATCGAAGTAACGGAGGTTCAAGCTTGCCGTCCCGCTTTCTTCCATATACACCGAGGCGGTCACGGTATAAGTGACACCGCTCGTAATATCTAGCTTGCCGCTCATGAGAGCCACGGAATTGCTTTGCGACGTATCGGTGATTTTCAGGCTCTGATTGCCGCTATGGCTGTTCTCCGTGGAAACGGCATAGGTATATTCACCCTCCTTCACAGCAAACATGCTGCTCCAGCCCGGGATGGCGGCTCCAGGAGCGCTATCCTCAAAACCAGGATTGGTTAAAGGCATGCTGACGGATTTGGAAGCCGCCGCCGTAACGCCCGCGGGTACAAGCTCAGAAGCTGCAGCTGCAGGAGACATGGATAGAAATAGCGAAACGGCCAGCGTGATTGACAGCAGGGAAGCGAGGCTTTTCTTCATTTTTCGAAGGCTTTTATACAATGAAATCCCTCCCGGTAATAAGATTAGGAATGTCTGAATGGATATAAGGAATCGGCTATTCATATTGCTGCCGCATGACAGCTACAGTTTTATGGTGACTTGCAAGCAGGCTGACTCGGTACAGGCTAGCTTGGAGAATCAGACTTTTTGCCTGGGTGGGGGGAGATTTGGAACAACAGCTCCTTCATCGTCTCTAGCGGCAGAAGCCGAAGATCGTTCTTGCCATGTTCATTTACATAGACCTCGGTTGTAATCGCTTTCACACCATGTAATTGAAGAGTGGCTACACCCGGTTTTAAAGCAGTGAACGTCATTTCTGCGACTTGAAGCTTCTTCTTATAGGACGTATCCTTGCTCTCCTTGCGGATCAGCGCAGCGGAAACCTGGCCCTCCTTGGTCTGCGAACTGGATGGGTAGTTGATATACTGATTCGAAATCTTCATCCCTTCATATCGAAGTTGGCTGGAATTGAATTTTAGATTGAACTGCAATCCATATAAATCCTGTACTTGCGAGGCATTTATGCGAATTTTGACCTTGGATCCCGGCTTGAGAGCATTAGGCACTCTCACCAGCTCCAATTGTCCGCCTGCTGCGGATGCAGGGTAGGGGGCGAACAGACTGACGAGTAAAAGGACGATCATGACCGTTAAACCGTATTGTTTTCTCAATATGATACACCTCCAGTGATTTTGAATGTTGTTTTGTTGAATCAAAGCATGCTTGCTGACCGGGCACGACCTCCTTCCCTTCGCATTCATCTTTCAGAAATCACTTTATTTACTCTGGTATCCATGAGGTATACAAAAATGATAATCTCATTCGAAATTACTGTCAATGTCCTTAAATAGAGAATAAATTGGTGTAAATGTGGTGTATGATCTGTGTAGAAAATGCTGGATATGGTATACTATCCCTACTATGAACATTGCCTTGTTGGTGAATGGGGAGTCTTGACGATGAGCAACAAACCTGATCGTGTCACGTTTCAGAAGCGGTTGGATGAGATGGTAAGCACGCTTCGGCGCGACATTCTCACCTCGGTCCGCCCGCCTGGGGATTATCTGCCTTCCGAGCTGGCGTTGGCAGAGCAGTACATGCTTAGCAAAAAATCCGTCCGCAAGGGACTTGAACTGCTTGTGGAGGAAGGATTGATAACGAAAGAACCGCGCGTGGGCAACCGGATCAACGCTCCTGCTCCTGTGCCGAAGGTATCGCTGAAGCTTGGATGCTATCCTTCTCTGGATGATGAGATGGATCTGAAAGGATTGCTTGAACAGTTCCACGCGCAGTATCCCCACATCTCGGTGGATACGATTACACTTCCCTACACGCACTATCCTGAAGCGATCCAGGGGTATTTGGAAAACGGATGGGTAGATGTACTTTCGCTAAATACGTGGAATTTCCGTGAAATGCTGGAGCATGGCGAACTGGATCGGTTTCTTCCGCTGGAGCCGGATCCGGAGGCGTATTCGTTTCTGGGGGATTATCTGGCGCATGAAGGCAGGCTGTATGCCCGGCCGCTCACATTTTCGCCGGTTGTGCTGTGCTATAACAAAACCCTATTCCGGAAGTGGGGCATGCCGGAGCCGGATAGCAGCTGGTCATGGAAGCAGCTGGCGGAGACGGCAGCTCACATCCAAAGAGAGCACCAGTTGTTCGGCTTCTACGCGCATATTGCCTCAACGAACCGTTTCCCGATCGTATTGCTGCAGAAGCACTTTCGGTTTGCGCAAGAAGAAGGCGGATATCGTTATGATGATCCGAAGCTGTGGGACAGCCTCGGCATGTTCCGGGAGTTAATCTACGGACAAGGCTTGTCTGCCTCTTTCCTGTCCGAATCGGACGGGGACGCCGAGAAACTGTTTTTGCAGCAGAAGACGGCCATGGTGATGACGACGTATTATGGATTAAAAATGCTGAAGCAAGCCGATTTCGAATATGATCTCGCCCCGCTTCCTTATGAGCAAAGCGCGAAAACGCTGCTGCTCGTGACGGGGCTGGCCGTCAACCGGCAATCGAAGCAGAAGGAGGCGGCGCGCCTACTGGTTGATTTTCTTGGCTCGGCCGCGGCCCAGCTGCATATCCGCAAGGAGACGCTGAGCATTCCGGCCCGGAAATCGTCGGCCGAATGGGACGGCGCGGAAACGATGTATCGACCGTCGCGCTTTAACCTATATCGCGAGATCGTCCCAACCTTCAGCAGCTATGCGGACTTGGGCATCACGATGGAGGAGCTGCATCGGCTCCGGAACGAGCTGAAGCTGTTTTGGGCGAATATGGAGCAGGCCCAGGATGCCGCCGCACGTCTTGCAAGCAGGCTTGGAGTGAAATCCCGACAATAAGCCTGTCCCTGCACGGGAATCTCGCCGGATGGGATAGCATATAGGCAGGAATGCAAGCATCGGGACTGAAAAATACGATTCGTGGTGACCATGGATCGTATTTTTTATTGCAATAGAGATGAAAAAGGACAGGTTTGTTCCTTTTTTATAACCCTAAGGATGCAAAAGTCAAAATAGTGCACATCAAGGCAAAAATCGGATCTACAAGAACGGTGAGACTCCCCCTATCATGAATCGTAATCATGATCGATTCGAAGGGAGCACGACGTTATGTGGAGCAGTGCGATTAAAGATGCCGTAGAGAAAATCCGGAGGAACATGGATGCCTTCGGGACCCGATTCCCCCACGTCAGCAAGGACGGCGCCTATTTGCTGAATGATAATGACGATTGGACAAACGGCTTCTGGAGCGGTCTTCTCTGGCTATGTTACGAATATACGAGCGACGAGGCATTCAGATTGGGAGCCGTACGAACGGTAGAAGACTTCCGCCGGCGCTTTGCGGACAAGAAGGTGCTTGATCATCACGATATCGGATTTCTGTATTCCTTGTCCTCCAAAGCGCAGTGGATCGTCGAGAAGGATGAGAGCGCACGCCAGTTGACGCTTCAGGCTGCGGACTTGCTGCTGAAACGCTGGCGTCCAAGCGGAGGTTATATTCAAGCGTGGGGGCCTGAAGGAGATGAGAAGGAGGGCGGCCGCATCATCATCGATTGCTTGATGAATTTGCCGCTGCTCTTCTGGGCTGGGCAGCAAACCGGTAACTCCCAGTACCGCGACATCGCCATCATGCAGGCGGAGAAGACAAGGCGTTATCTGGTGCGCGGCGACGACAGCTCCTACCACACCTTTTTCTTCGATCCACATACCGGGGAGCCGATAGGTGGGGCTACGCACCAGGGCTATACGAACGGCTCGACATGGACGCGGGGACAAGCCTGGGGGGTGTACGGATTCGCACTGGCTTATCACTATACAGGGGATCGTGTATATCTGGAAACCTCCAAACGAATGGCGAAATATTTCTTGAAGCACTTGCCGGAGGATCATGTCGCCCTTTGGGACTTTAATGCTCCCGTAACCGCCGATACCTATCGCGACAGCTCGGCCTCGGCTATTGTGGCGGCAGGTTTGCTGGAACTGATTGGACATTTGGAGGATGGGGATCCCGATAGAGCACGCTTTGAACAAGGACTGCAGGATTCCATGACCTCGCTGGTACGGAATTATTCCACCATCGGCCAAGAGGCGGAGGGCCTGCTGCAGCACGGTTCTTATCATGTGCGCGGCGGATTGTCCCCGGATGATTTCATGATCTGGGGGGATTATTTTTACCTGGAGGCTTTGATTCGTATGGAGACCGGAAACAAGGGGTATTGGTATGAACGCTGATGCCACGGAAGCTTTGGTGAAAGCCCTTTTAACCACGCTGGATCCGGAGGATCCCGCAATCGGTCCGATGCTGAATGCAGATGATCAAGGTCATCGGCACGATGTACTGGGTGAACTGCATGCATACTTCTCTTGCCGGAGAACAGCCGGATGGTGGATGAGCCGTGAGGAGAAGCGGATGATCACCGATTATGTGAAGCAGCACTGTGGGGATGAGCTGGACATCGTCATGAAGACGGCGAATGAGGTGATGCAGCAGACGTTCCTGTTCCGCTTTCCGTGGGATATGGAGCGGAGCGTCGTTCCCGTTACATTTGACGGTGATATCGATTGGTGCCATATTCCCGATCAGGACGTAGAGTGGGCTTACATGCTGAATCGCCACCGCTATTGGGTGGCGCTGGGACAAGCGTATGCGATGACTGGCGATGAGAAGTATGCGGAGGTGTTCTGCCGCCAGCTTGAACACTGGATCGATCGGAATCCTGTCCCCGAAGAGCCTACGACGGATACGTTGACCTGGCGCCCGATCGAGGCGGGGCTGCGCAGCGCGAACTGGATCAAGGCGCTTCGATACATGATCGGCAGCCCATCCCTTACTCCGTCGCTGCTCGGTAAAGCGCTGATTTCGCTTCACGAGCACGGGGAGTATCTGGCCGCTTCCTTCACCAGCTGGAAACATATCAGCAATTGGGGCGTCCTGGAGACTTGCGGCTTATACCATATTGCGTTGTTCTTTCCCGAATTCACCCAGTCGGCAGGGTGGCGGGAAATGGGCGAAGAGAGATTGAAGGAGACGGCAAGGCTCCAGATCATGGCGGACGGCATCCACTGGGAGCAATCGCCAACGTATCATCACGAGGTGCTGGCTTGTTATCTTGACTGCGTCCACCTTGCCAAGCTCAACGGGTCGGAGCTTGACGACTCATTTTGTCGTACGGTCCTCGAGATGGCCGAAGCTTCCTTGTACTGGGCCAAGCCGAATCACAGGCAGCCGATGCTGGGAGACAGCGACGATAGCGATATCCGTTCCATTCTGACCTTTGCCGCATGGCTGTTTGAGGATTCCGTCCTGCGCTTTGGCGGACATGCCCGGCCGGATTACGACAATGCCTGGCTGTTCGGCATGGAGGGAATCCGTGATTACGAAGCGATGGTGCCCGTAGAGCCGCCATCCATGAGCCGGGCTTTTCCCCATTCCGGTCATTATACGATGCGAACGGGCTGGGACGAAGAAGCGCTGTACCTTTATTTTCACTGCGGTAAGCTCGGGGGAGGCCACGGTCATGCCGATATGCTGCACATCGATCTCCATGCCTACGGCCGCGACCTGCTCACCGATCTTGGACGGTACAACTATAGCGATCATACGCCGCACAGAAAAGCATTAAAGGAGAGCTCCGCCCATAACACGACCGTCGTCGACGGAATCGGGTTCACCGGGATCAGGGATACCTGGTCTTTCGACCGGATGGCCGGGCCGATGGGCTGCAAATGGATCAGCAAGCCTGACTTTGACTATGTCGAGGGGATGCATGACGGCTATCTTTATGGGAATGAACCGTTAATTCCGCGCAGAAGGATCATCTTTATCAAGCCGTATTTCTGGCTGTTGATTGACAGCTTGGCGTGCCGTGAGCAGCATACCCTGACTCAGCACTTCCATTTTCCGCACCCGCCAGGCGAAGTTCTGATGGAAGCAGACACCAAGATTTGCCGTACAAACACCCCCGGGGAAGCGAATCTTTCGATTATCCCCATAACGACGGCCGACCTGTGCGGGGAAGTGGGCGAGGGCGTGATCTCCCGCGAGTATAACCTGCTCGAGCCTAATTCGAATGCGTCATACTCCCGGACAGGAAGAGGATGGATCAGCATCATGCAGGTGCTTTATCCCCATCGTCCAGGCGAAACAGCCTCTCCGCGAGTCCGCAAGGTACCGGTATATCGTCATACGGGGGAGCAGGTTCATGACGGGCAAGCCGAGGCTTGCGGCGTTCAGCTCCCGGGAATGGAAGAGGAGTTTATTCTCGTTGTTAGCCACCGTGCACCGTCGGGTCATTTTGATTGTTATGTGGTGGAGGGCATGCAGATCTTCGGAGAGGTTGTGCTGATGACCCCTCAAGGAAGAAAAATGCAATCAACCGTCATCATTTAATGCATGCTTCCAGCACAGAGGATTGATAGAATAAAGAGGACAAGGAGCATAAGAAAGGGCAGAGAAACATGTTCAAATTTACCTTCTACAAACGCATCCAGCTGTCGTTTCTTTTGCTGATCTTCATTCCGCTGATAGCGGTTTCTATCATATCGTTTGTTCTGATCCGGGATACGATGGTAGAGAAGCTGCAGCTCAGCAACGAGAATGTCCTGAATGTCATGACGGATGAGCTGAGCAAAACCATTGACGATATCACGTTTGCCTCTCATTTTATCGTGAACGATACAAGTGTTCGCAATATTCTGAAGTCATTCGCAGACACCGAGAGGCTGGCAACTTATGAGGATTATGTGCATTTTAGACAAATTCAGGACATCTTTTCCCTGATTAACTCCAAGCCGCTGAATAATAATGTCCGCATGTACCTGGTCAACCCGCAGCAATTCGTCATCTCTTCCGGCACGGAGGATTTGACCACGATTAACGGAAGCGTTGACGAACTGATGCAGCGCGTTGATCTCAACAAACCGGAAACCCTGCAATGGCTAGGAATGGCCGGCGGCGACTCGGCGGGGAAGGGGAAAAGCTACTACATCGCCAGGGTGATCTATGACAGCCGCGAGAAGAGGCAAGTGTCCGTATTGCTGTGCGCCATTTCCGATAAGTACTTCAACCGGCTGCTCGGTACGGTCGACTTTGGCAAGGTGGCCCTCTTTGATGCAAACGGGGAATTCATTGCAGGTCATGCGGAGCTGATTCCGCATCATACGGAGACCAAGAGCAGTGTCCGATCGGATAGAACCATTTTGAAATCGAACTGGAAGCTGGCCTACGAAGCTTCGGAGAAAGAGTGGTCGGAGCCAATTTCCCGGACGTTTTATACCGGTCTTGCCGGGGTTCTTCTGCTGTTTCTCGTGTTCTCCGGGATGTCTATCCTGATCGCCAAAAGGCTGCACAGGCCGATTCTCAAGCTGCAGCGAGTGGTGCGGCAGTTCGGAATGGGAAATCTGGACGTCCGGCTGGAGGTCAAGGGCAAGGATGATATCGCTGAGTTGAGTCAGACGCTGAATACGATGCTGGATCAATTACAGCGGCTGATCCATGATATCGAACAGGAGCAGGAACAGAAGCGGGTGATGGAGCTCGAAGCCTTGTTTATGCAAATTCGCCCTCATTTTTTGATCAACACGCTCAATTCGATCAAATGCAGCCTCATCCTGACGAAGGATACGCTTCACAGCGGAATTATCGATTCCCTGATGAGCTTGCTGCGAGCCTATCTCAAGGTCAATGAGCCGGCCACGTTGCGCGAGGAGTGCAAGCTGCTGGGCCACTATGTCGACATTATGAAAATCCGCAACGAAATACCGCTTCGCTTAGAGGTCGATCTGGAACCGGAAACCGAAGGGCTCATATTGCCAAAACTCATATTGCAGCCGGTCGTTGAGAATGCCATCGTCCACGGACTTGTCGATCATCAGACGCCACGTATTCAGGTCCGCTCCAGACGCGACCCGGACGGAATCAGGATTGAGATTATCAACAACGGTACCCGGGCCGAAGAAGGAATGCTCGAATGTCTGAACCGCAGGCTGGGGAAACCAAGCGATGAGCAGGATGGAGCCTATGAGAGAGTCGGTCTGATGAACGTGGTCCAAAGACTCCGATTGACCTTCGGGCAGGAAGCGAGGCTGACACTCGCCAACCTTCCGCATGAGGGGATGTCTGTTTTGCTGTACTTGCCCGTAAGTCAACATCATGGTTATCTACCGGAGGGAGAGGAAGAGTAATGTATAGAGTTATGCTCATCGACGATGATGTTCCTATGCTCAAGGTATTGCAGCAGATGATTGACTGGGAGGCCAACAATCTGCAGATTGCCGGCAGTACGTATTCCAGCGCCAAAGCGCTGCATATGTTTGAGGAAGTGCAGCCGGATATTGTCATTACAGATATCGGACTTCCGCAAAAAAACGGCATTGAGCTGGCGGACCATTTTATGCGCGTGAAGCCGGAGGTACGGATTATCTTCCTGACCTGCCATGAGGATTTTCATTATGCCCAGCAAGCCGTAAAGCTGCAAGCGGATGATTATCTGATCAAGGATCAGCTTACAGCGGAGCAGTTGGAACAGAGCCTCGGCAAATCCATGAACTTGCTAAAAATGCGAACCGGTCTGATTCATCGCGAAGGGGCCAATTACAATAGTCAGCTCTTTCGGCAAGACCTGCTGCAACGGGTGATCAATGGCTCGCCGTCCGAAGCCACTCAGGCTTATGCAGCGCAGCTCGGCATCTCCTGGACCTATCCGTGGTTTGCGTTGGGGCTGGTCAGCATTCGACTCTCCAGCTTTGACAAGCGCTTCAGACAAACGGAATTGCCGCTGATTTTATACGCCGTTTATAATATTGCGACGGAATTGTCCGAGTCGTACGAAGGGATTACGCCGTTCATGGAGCAGGGGAACATTGTGATTCTGCATAACTTTAGGGTCAATCTGGCGCAGAATGCCAGCTTGCATCTTCATCATTATTTGCAGCGACTGCGTTATCAGTGCCTCCACTTTCTCAAGATTCAACCGAATGTTGTCTCCGTCACGGACAAGATGGAATTAAGCTCGATCGGCTCCGTCTATCAGGATATTTTTCATGGAAAATACGAGTTTTATGAAAATACCGACTATACGATGCTGGAAGCTTCGCAAATCCGAACACGGTGGTTCCAAGCCGCGCCTCAGGGGTTTCTGGACAGTTACGTTTCGGAGCTGGAACGGATGCTCATGAAGCAGGATCTCGACGGTATACGCGCTGCGCTGCAGAAGATCGCCGGAACCGCGAAGGAGCTGTCGATTGATCCGGGCGACTTTGCCCGGGATCTTTCCTCCATGCTTCGCAGCATCGAGCTGATGTTTTCCAGTCTGAAATTCGAAGAGGATCTGTTCGCCTATCTCGGTTTAGCCCGCACCTTGGAGGATATGATGGAGCTGGTGGAGAGAAGGCTGATCCAGACGATCGGAACCCGGAAAACGGGAGCGGGAAGCCCAACGAACGAGCCGAAGCTGCAGGTGATCCAGCAATATATCGATCAGCATCTCGACGATAACATTACATCGATCGATATGGCACGCTATCTGTTTTTGAACCCGAGCTATTTTTCCCGGTATTTCAAACGGTTGACAGGGCTCACCTTCACGGATTACGTGCATCAATACAAAATGAAGATGGCCACCAAAATGCTTAGAATGTCCGGGCAGAATTTGGAGTCTCTGGCTATGGAATTAGGCTATTCGGATCGTACGTATTTTTCGAAAGTGTTCAAAAAATACGTGGGGACCACCCCGAGCGAGTATAAAGCGAAGTACACCGCGCGAAAGTAAGCGGGCCTATAGTATTCAATTTAATTATACAGCAGCATGCCGCCCGGCAAGGGCGGCTTTTAAAGTTTTCACCAAAGCGCAAGCCACCCGCAAAGTATTTGGAATAAGCATCGAAGGATAGGCTCCCCCTTTGTGGGGCTTTTGTTCTGGGGTCCCCGCAAAGTATTTGGAATAAGTATCGAAGCGTAGGCTCCACTTTGTGGGGCTTTTGATTTGGGGTCCCCGCAAAGTATTTGGAATAAGCATCGAAGCGTAGGCTCCACTTTGTGGGGCTTTTGTTCTGGGGTCCCCGCAAAGTAATTGGAATAAGTATCGAAGCGTAGGCTCCACTTTGTGGGGCTTTTTTTAGGTCAAAATCTTGCACATGGCTGGTCAGAATCCCTCCTTCTTGCCGATGGCGGATGTATTACTATAATGACAACTTACAAATTGTTGAGGTGATGCTTCATGGAGGCTGTACAACGACCAGTGCCCAAGAGCCGGCGGAAGTTTTGGACTCCCAAGCGGAAAGAGGCTTTGATCGGGTGGCTGTTTCTTGCCCCGGAAATCGTCGGGATGCTGTTATTAAATGTATTTGCCCTTGGATTCTCTTTGTATTTGAGCTTATCCGATTGGGATATGCTGTCGGGTGTCCAGGGTATCGAATTTACCGGTTTCGATAACTATATCAAGATGTTTCAGGATCCAACCATCATTCAAGCGATAAAGAATAATTTGATCTATATGGTTCTTACGGTGCCGATCCCGATTGCCATCGCCCTGGTGCTTTCGGTTTTGATTCACAACAGTGTGTTCTTCAAAAGCTATTTTAAAGTCGCGTTCTTCATTCCGTATATTTCTTCGATTATCGCGGTCGCTGCGGTGTGGAGCGCATTATTCCATCCATCGCTGGGACCGATCAACCAGTTTCTGATGGAGCTCGGGATCAGCAATCCGCCGAAGTGGCTGGTCGATCCGAAAACGTCGCTCCTGGCGATTTCGATTATCAGCTCCTGGGCGGGCCTGGGCTACACGATCATTATCTATATGGCCGGGCTTACGAACATATCGAATGAAATTTATGAAGCGGCGGATATTGACGGTGCCGGTGCAATTAAAAAGTTTTTTGCGATCACGGTTCCGATGCTCCGTCCAACAACCTTCTTCCTGTTGATCACGATGTTGATTGGTTCGTTTAAAGTGTTTGACATTATCGCGTTCCTGACGGAAGGCGGACCGAACAATTCTTCTACCGTGCTTGTATTCCGTATCTATGAGGAAGGCTTCCAATATTACAATATGGGATACGCTTCGGCCATTTCCTGGCTGCTGTTCGCGATTATCGGCCTGATTACCGCGCTCACCTGGAAGATGAGAAATGAAGAATAGAGAGGGAGAGGATTGTACATGCAGTTGCTTCGAAAAAACATGTCCAAAGGGGTAATCACCCTTTTGATGGGGGCATTGTCCATCGTGTTTCTCGTTCCGCTCATTTGGATGATTTCCGCGGCTTTCAAATACGAGAAGGATGTTATGCGCTTTCCAATTCAATGGATACCGGAAAAGGTGAATCTGGCGTATAATTTCAAGACGGTTTGGATGGGGAGAGTTCCCTTCTATGATTTCTATTTTAATTCTTTTAAAATAGCCATTATCACGACCTTAATCACGCTGATCATCTCATCCATGGCCGCTTATGCGCTAACGAAGATCCGATTCAAGGGACGGAATCTCGTCTTTATGGCCCTACTCTCGTTCATGATCATTCCGGATCAGGCGACGCTGATTCCGCGGTTTCTGCTCATTCGCTGGTTTGGTCTCTACAATACGCATGCGGCCATCATCTTCATGAGTATGTTCTCGATCTACTTCACGTTCCTGCTTCGTCAATTCATGATCGGGATCAGCGATGAATATTTGGAAGCTGCGAGAATTGACGGTGCGGGCCATCTGCGGACATTTGCTTCCATTATGGTTCCGCTGTGCAAGCCTGTGCTGGCTACGGTAGCGATCATTAAATTCATTTGGACTTGGAACGATTACCAGAATCCGCTGATCTTCCTGCTGGACAAGGACCTATACACGATTCCGCTGGGGATGACGCTGTTCCGTGATGACTATACCAACAACTATGCCATTATGATGACGGCGGCGGTATCGGCGATCATTCCACTGGTCATCGTGTTCATCGTATTGCAGAAGCAGGTCATAAACGGTATCGCTTTAGGCGGGGTAAAAGGTTGATCCGAAGCCTAATGTGAAAAGGCCGAAGGTTTCGCAAAAGTCAAAAAAGTAATCCTAGAACCTCAAAATTGTGCACTTGATCGGCCGTGCCGGTGCCTATAATGAACATGAAAACAGCACAACAACTAATTTATCTGTGCAGGGGGAAGTAAGATGAAGAAAAAAGTCAAACACAGATTATCCATCATTCTAAGCACGGTTCTGGCAAGCACCCTGATTTTAAGCGGCTGCGGGAATTCCGGTTCAGAATCGGGTGCCGGCAAGGCAGACAATGGGGTTACCACCATCAAGTATTACAACTGGGATAACGAGGCCCAGCAGGCGGGCACGGATGCCATGCTCCAGGAATTTATGGATCAAAATCCGGACATCAAGGTCGAGCATGTGGTGCTGGTTCCCGGCGATTCCGTGGAAATGCTGAAAAAGCTGGATTTCCTGATCTCTTCCGGCGAAGCGATCGATGTTATTCAATTCCCGAGCTTGGGCGGAGTTCTCGAGCGGGCTGAACGCGGAGCTCTTGCTCCTCTGAACGAGTTCTACGAGAAGGAAAGCTTGGTTCCGGAAGACGAGTATTTCGTAAATCCCAAGTTAGGCGACAAGTATTATGGCATGCAGTATACCAAGAGCACGAACTATGTCATGCTCAATAAGGATGCCCTGGATGAAGCGGGACTTGAGGTTCCGAAATATGGTTGGACATGGGACGACTACCGCGAATACGCCAAAAAGCTGACCAAGGGCGAAGGCGTTGACAAGCGCTACGGATCTTATTTCCACACATGGGAGCTTTATATGAACGCTCCGGCCCAAACCATGATGAAAGATCCGTTCGTCTATGAAGACGGAACGACGATTCTGGCGGATCCGACATACAAATATTTCTTCCAGCTCCGTAAAGACATGGAGGAGAAGGACAAGTCGGCCAAGCCTTACAGTGACGTGCTTGCTGCGAAGCTGAACTACCGTACGGAATTCTTCAATGAAGAAGCCGCTATGATTCTTACAGGCAACTTTACGATCGCAGACCCAGGCAATACCGAGCAATATCCGCATGAGTTCAAAACCGCCTTCGCTCCTGTACCTGTGCCTCCTGCTGGCTGGGAACCGAAAGAGTATGAAGGAAAATACTTCACCAGCGGCAATATGCTGGCAATGGGCGCCAACTCCGCCAACAAGGCAGCCTCCTTCAAGCTTATGAGATTCATGACAACAGCCGATTCGGACAACAGACTTGAGTTCTCTGGCTACAAAAAGGCGAATAACGAGGAATTGCTGACGAAGCTGGTTGCCGGCAAAGAGGATATGTACGATATGGATTCGTTGAAATATACGCTGTTCAGCGATGAAATCCAATATCTGGATGCCGCCAAAGTCATGATCGCGTCTACCGCGGAATTGACCAAGATCATAAATGACGGCTTCTCTAAATTCATGCTCAGCAATGAGCCGATTGATGAGGTTCAACAATGGATGGTCGATGAGGCCACGAAAATCATTAACGAAAAAGGCGTTATCAAGTAACAGGGATAGCACAGGGTAAAGAATCCTGGTAGGAATCGGGCTTCGGGGGGCCATTAAGCCGGCTTCCCAAAGCCCTTTTTTTTCAACTGTAGAGAGTTGGAGGGGAAAGCATGTCAATAACAAGAAAGCTAGAGGAGCAGCTAGCTGTTCCTTCGCCGGAGCAATTAGCTTGGCAGGATATGGAGCTCGGGATGTTCTGCCATTTTGGAATCAATACGTTCTGTGACCAGGAATGGGGGGAAGGCAAGGATGCTCCGGCCTTGTTTAATCCGGAACGCCTGGATGCCAAACAGTGGGCCCGGTCCGCGAAGGAAGCCGGCTTCCGTTATCTCATACTGACGGCCAAGCATCATGACGGCTTTTGCCTGTGGCCGACGGCGACGACGGATTACTCCGTAGCCTCGAGCCCGTGGAAGGAAGGCAAGGGCGATGTCGTGAAAGAATGCGCGGAAGCTTGCCGGGAGGAGGGCATCGGCTTCGGTATTTATGTATCCCCTTGGGACAGGCACGAGCCGTGTTATGCCGATCCGCAGCAGTATGATGACTTTTATTGCAGACAATTGGAGGAGCTCTTAACCGGCTATGGTCCGCTTGTGGAAATTTGGTTTGACGGCGCGGGATCGGAAGGCCGCGAATATGATTGGCCGCGAATCATGGGTCTTGTGAAAAAATATCAGCCAAGCGCCATGGTGTTTAATATGGGCGCGCCCACGATTCGGTGGGTCGGCAATGAGGATGGTGTCGCTCCGTATCCTTGCTGGAACACGGCCGATTCTTCTCGGGGCAGCATGTTCAGCGAAGAATCGCTGAAATGGCTGACGGAGACGCCGAGCTGGGTGCCCGCAGAATGCGATGTACCGATCCGAAAAGACCGCTGGTTCTGGCATCCGGACGAGGAACATTTGCTGTTGTCTCTTGATCAGCTTAAGGACATCTATTACCGGTCGGTTGGACATGGAGCGACCTTGCTGCTCAATGTCGCTCCGGACCCCCGGGGACTGCTTCCGGAGGCCGATGTAAAGCGGCTTCTGGAATTTGGCAGAGAGATCAAGCGTCGGTTCGGTTCTGCCCTGGCCGAAGGCTCGGGATCGGGAGAGGCCGTTCAGTTAATCCTTCCCCAAGCATGCGTGATCGATCATGTCGTGGTCATGGAGGAGATTGCATACGGGGAAAGGATCAGTCAGTATGTGCTGGAAGCCTTCGTCGGTGGAGAGTGGCTCGAGCTGACACGCGGCAGCGCGATCGGTCACAAGAAAATCGATGCGTTCTCTCCGGTAACGACCGACAAGGTGCGTTTGCGGGTACTGGAAGCGGCCGCAAGTCCGGTCATCAAAAAATTGGCGGTTTATCGCTGCGGGCAATAAGCCTTGGATCCTAACATAAGGTGGAGGAGAACTGGAATGGGAGTGCTCACTTGGAAGAACGGACAATACCTGCTGGACGGGCAGCCTTACCGGATCATATCGGGAGCGGTTCACTATTTCCGTGTCGTTCCTGAATATTGGGAGGACAGGCTTTTAAAATTAAAGGCCTGCGGCTTTAATACCGTTGAAACGTATATCGCATGGAATGTGCATGAACCCACAGAAGGGGAATTTAACTTTAGCGGGATGGCCGACGTTGGATCGTTTATCGAATTAGCCGGGAAACTCGGCTTGCACGTCATTGTCAGACCCAGCCCGTTTATCTGTGCGGAATGGGAATTTGGAGGTTTGCCGGGCTGGCTGCTAGGTTATGGAGAAATCCGGCTTCGCTGCAGTGACCCGCTCTATTTAAGTAAGGTGGATCATTATTACGACGAGCTGATCCCGAGAATGGTTCCGCTCCTGTCTTCGAACGGAGGGCCGATCCTGGCTGTTCAGGTCGAAAATGAATACGGCAGTTACGGCAACGATCACGCTTATCTGGAGTATTTGCGCGCAGGACTGGTGCGGCGTGGCGTCGATGTGCTTCTCTTTACCTCCGACGGGCCAACCGACGAAATGCTGCTGGGCGGGTCCATCGACCATGTGCACGCGACTGTAAATTTCGGTTCCCGGGTAGAAGAATCGTTCGGCAAATACCGCGAATACCGTACGGATGAGCCGCTGATGGTCATGGAATTCTGGAACGGCTGGTTTGATCACTGGATGGAGGACCATCATGTCCGGGATGCGGCCGATGTCGCCGGCGTACTGGATGAAATGCTTGAGAAGGGCTCCTCGATCAATATGTATATGTTCCATGGCGGAACCAACTTCGGCTTTTACAGCGGAGCGAATCACATCAAGACCTATGAACCGACGACGACAAGCTACGATTATGATGCCCCTTTGACGGAATGGGGGGATAAGACGGAGAAATATGAGGCGGTGCGGACTGTGCTCGGCAAGCATGGTTTTAAGCCGGGTTGCGCCTTTCCGGAGCCCATTCCAAAGGCGGCCTACGGAAAGGTCGCTTTGTCTGAGATGGCCGGTCTGTTTGCGGATGCCAATCTAGAGCATCTCTCAGAGCCGAAACAAAGCGTGTGCATCAAGCCAATGGAAACATTCGGACAGTCCTATGGCTTTATCTTGTACAGCACCTTTATTCCGGGACCAAGGCAAGGACAGCAGCTGCATATTCAGGAGGTTCGTGATCGCGCCCAGGTATTTCTGGACGGTCGGCCGCTTGGCGTTATCGAACGATGGAATTTGCAGCCGCTCGATATTACCGTACCCGCAACGGGAGCAAGGCTGGATATTCTCGTCGAGAACATGGGCCGGATCAATTATGGGCCGCTGATCCACGATCCCAAGGGAATCACGGAGGGCGTGAGAATCGATAACCAATTCCTGTATAACTGGACGGTCCGGACCCTGCCGCTTGCGTCCCAGATGCTGTCATCCCTCTCTTATAAACCGGTTATGGATAAAGGGCAGGCGGAGCATGAAGAGCTGTCTACGTCGACGTCGGAAGACACGGGTCTGCCCGGATTTTACCGCGGCAGCTTTCAGGTGGAGGACATCGGGGATACGTTCCTTCGCTTTGATGGCTGGACGAAGGGTGTCGCCTGGATTAATGGCTTCAATCTCGGCCGGTACTGGAACGCGGGGCCCCAAAAGGCCTTGTATATTCCCGGCCCTTTATTGCGTAAAGGGGAGAACGAGCTGGTTCTCTTTGAACTGCATGGCGGTCCCGAATCTTGCGAAGTTGAGCTGTCAGATCAACCAGACCTGGGACAGACCGCGGCAGTGGATGAAGCCGTGCTTAATTTCGTACAGGACGAAGAGGACAAGTAACCTATAACGACAGAATTATGCTGCAGTTTAGCTTGTTCAACGACCCGGGCAGAGAGGCTCTCTGGCCGGGCTTTTGCTGTATATGCCCTAAAATAGGGTCCGGTGCCTATCATGCAATGAAAGGATTGACAGCACGGCTTAAGATAATGGCCGGACGAATGCGGGGCTGCTTGGGAACCGGTCCTGTATGTATTTTCAAGCTTGTATGGACTTGAGGCTCTTTAATAGGTTTATATGTGTTCAAATTGGTTTCTTTTTGTTCGTTTTTATCTTACATTAGGGTAGGGAAGCGGCTTTATCACCGGATTGGGAAGGAGAAGACGATGAACGATTATCATGGAAGAATGAACCGGATTGTTCGGAATGTTGCGGAACAAGCATGGAGGCTGCCCCTGCAATCCAGCGGACTGTGGTTTCATGGGGATGTGCGAGACAACTTCTATTATGCCTCCTATTTGTTTGCAGCTTCGTTAGACCTGGAGCATGATCCGCAGTTCAACCGGCAGGAGGGTAAGCGGCTGGCAGAGGAGGTTTTGGGTCGTGTGCTGCGGCTGCAGGACCGGGATGCGAAGAGTCCGATGTACGGACACTGGCCGCTGAACCTGGAACCGAAGCCGGAGGCGGCGAGTCCGCACGTGCTGCCGGTGGAATTGATGGGGAGCTTGATGTTTTTTTTCCATCACAAGTTTGAAAGCGGGATGAACGAGGGCCTGGCGAGGGAGTTTGAGGCCGCGCTGGAACACATCTATCGCGGAGGTTTTTTTCGCAAGCCGCTCACGGTGTGCAACCATCATGAGGCGAAGTATACGGCGGCCAAGCTAATATTCGGCCAGCGGTTCGGGGATAAGGAGCTTCTGGAGGACGGAAAACAAAGCCTTAGGGATACCCTGACTCTGCTCCGCCGGGAGGGTATGGCTGAGTATGGGTGCCTGCCGTGGTTTTGGCATTGGACACAGGCGTTCACCTGTGCGCTGGAATTGGCGGAGGAACCGGAAGTGAAGCAGAAGCTTCATGAACTGTTGGATGAGCTGTGGAGCCTTCGCGCGTCTTATTACCTGAAGGGGGCGTGGGTAGGAGCCCACTCCAGGGGATGGCCGCATGATGCTCCGCGGGATGCCAATGTGCTTCACGATTATGTCCAGTTCGGTGATTTTAGCCTTCCGGAGGAGATGCCGCGCACGGAATATGCCGGTTTTCTATTCCACGAAGCTCCGGAAGCTGCCCGGCACCTTGCCCTGCATCGAAGCGAACCGGCGGAAGTGCGCAAGGTGCTGATGAAATCGGTTGACGGCGAGTTGCGAAAGCTGCACTCCTATGCTTATGTGACGGAGGATTTTGCGGCGGGCGGATTGTGGGAGCGGGTCCGGGAGTTCGACAACGAGCAGCTGCGCTGGATGTTCAGCCTGCCTGTCCGTTTAGGCGGGAAGGCGAATCAGCTGTATTTTTTCCATCCGGGGGAGGGATACGATCCTTCGGGAAGCGATCCTCGTCACCAAAGCGAGTGGATGGAGGTGCTGTATCACAAAAATGTGGTGCTGGCGCTCTATCCGCTGCCTGAACTGGCGGTTGCCAGTGGCGAAGAAATCGTCGGCGTTCTGCCGGAAGGGGAATGGTTGTACGAGGCCGAAGCTTTGTACGGCAAGGTAGATGAGGTTTATTTTGCCATACATTTAAGCCCGGGGACGGCTTATGACATTCGGGCGCAGTCCGGATATCAACAGATTGTTTGCCGAGGCGACGGAATTGCTCTCGCCGTAGAGGCGGTGTCCATTCGGGAAGCGGAGAACAGAGGGATCGGACAGCTGGCGGCGTTCGCACGGCAAATGTCCGGGCAGAGGCCGGAATTCAAGACAGACGGCGGGCTTGAGGTGGCGTATACAGGATGGACGACGGAAGACCGACTATTTTTGAAGCATAGGGGTTCAGGCAGCTCGGCGAGAATGATCAACGGGGCGGAATGTACGTTTGAACCGTATTCTGTGTAGTTATCGAACAGAAAAGAGGGACTGGCGAGTTAACCCGTCCTTTAAAGTATAGGAAATGTTGAGCAGATGCGCCGGTTGCGGACTCTCTGAGTCTTCAATCGGCGTTACTTTGTTGCTAGCCGCATTCGATGTCTTTTTAATCGAAGTATATTAATTTATTGTTGTAACTGTAATGACAAGTAGTTATATCCTTTGCCGAAATTGCCAAGTACTTGTACGTAGCCGATTCATTGACAGCCTAGATCGTCGGAGTGTGGATATAAAGCCGATACTCCCCATCCGATCCGTTTTTTTTCATGGCTCATTTAAACAGTATCATTTTTTGACACGATTTAAAGTTATGATTAACCCATCAAGTAATAAAACATAGGAATCACAATTTAAAGAAGAGGAAGGGATTGAATATGGCAAATTACAGTATTGAGGAAAAAGACAGCTTTATCGTATTAGGAATCGGAACGGAGCTTCAAAGCGACTACACCGACTATGCCGGCATAAACAAGGAGAAGGCGGACTTTTGGAAAGCCGTGAAACAAGATGGAAGACTTGACACATTAAAGGCCGTGGCCGCAAATGACTATATTTTTGCCGTAAACGAAGCGGTGAATAACAAGATGATGTATTACGCTGGCGTGATGACCGAGGCATCGTTACCGGAAGCGACCAGAGTCATCCAGTTTCCTAAAGGGGAATACCTCGTTGTAAAAGGAGAAGCGCAGACGGCTGAGGAGTTGAGTCAAGTGCTTACAGGCATTGCTTTTGGACAGGTGCTGCCGGAAGCACAGGATTTTGCCTATGTCGGCGGGCCCAACGCAACGGTGGAGATGGGGCAGCGAAACGGTCTCGTATCTGGTGAAGTGTGGATTCCGGTCGTAAGAAAATAAAGAGACTCGCGATGCTTCCGAAGCGAGTTTTGCTCGAAGTAGTTCGAAGAAGTACCCCACACAAAACTAAGTCTACGCTTTCGATGCGAGTTTTGTTCGAAGTAGGCTCGAGGAAGTAACGCTCACAAAACTAAGTTGATGCTTCCGATGCGAGTTTTGCTCGAAGTAATTCGAAGAAGTAACGCTCACAAAACTTTTAGGAGTGATGAACATGTCCCATATCGTTGATTTTAAAAACGTATCCACAGCCGGGTTAGAATCTTCGCCCGTGGCCGAAGCGCTGGCTGGTTTACGAGCGAACGAAGCCCGTTACTTTATGAACAAATATAAGCATGAATTTACGGTTGTACCCGCCAGCGAAAGCCAGGAGACGCTCGATTATGTAAACCGAATTTTGAAAGAAGAACGCGATATTGAGTTTGCGGCCAAACCTTTAGAAACGTCGCGTTTCCAGGTGGAGAATATCCAATTTGCCTACGTTTTTTACGAGGATGGTCTTGCCCTCAACGTCATGTATACGGTGGATGATCCTAAGAAGCGGGCCGTTGGCTTTAAGCTTTCTGAGGGGATGGAGGTGCCGCAGGAGTTAGAGGGGAAGTTTAAGTTTGCCAGACAGAAGTCCAAATTAGCCGGAACCATTCGGGGTTCGTTTTTCGTAATAAAAGGAGAGTATTAAGGGAGTAGAATTTCATTTCGACAAGCACTTCCATGTATATCGAAACTCAAAGGGACACGAAGCCCCGTGTACGACAAGAAATGATGATGAGTTTGTTGTCGGACGACAAAGAACATATAGTCAAGGAGCATAAAAGACAAAGAATATGTAGAAATTGAAAGCCGCATAAATTGCGGCTTTTCGTCTTACGTATCTATTCAGGTTCAGGCTCTCTTTTGAATCAACTACCTGAACATGATAGTATCGAGGATAGATAGACGGCAGGCTAGTATCGAGGGAGGGAAAGAGCATGGCCAATATCAAAGAAATCGCAAAGCTTGCGGGCGTGTCGGTATCCACGGTATCCCGGGTGCTCAATAATCATCCCTATGTTCGCGAGGAAAAGCGAGCGCGGGTCCTGGCGACGATGAAGCAGCTGAAGTATGCGCGCAATATGAACGCCGTTCACCTCATTACGGGCAGAACGATGAATATCGCCATTATGCTGCCGTTCATTAATCATGCGTACTTCTCATTACTGATGGAGGGAGCCGGGCAAGAAGCGCTGGCGGCAAGCTACCGGCTTATCCTTTGTCAGACGGGATATGCGCAGGACAAAGAATTGGAAGTGCTGGAGATGCTGCGGAACCGGGAAATTGACGGGATCATTATTCTATCGTCCGCCGTTACCCCGGAGCAGATCGAAGCCTACTGTCCATATGGCCCGATTGTTTGCTGTCTGGATGCGGGGGAGCGATTATTTTCTTCTATATATATTAATCATGCGGAGGCTTTCCGGCGTGCCATGCATTATTTGATTGACCGGGGACACCGCAGAATCGGATTTACGGTAGGAAGGCTGGACAGCCCCAGTACGAGAGCACGCAAAACAGCCTATGAGGAAGTGCTGAAGGAAATCGGAGAGCCTTACCGTGAGGAATGGATATTGGATGGCTGCATTGATCTTGAGGATGGTGCGGCAATCATGAACCGGCTTATGGATATGAGAGAACGGCCAAGCGCCCTGCTCGTGACGGGGGACCATGTGGCGGCCGGCTTGATCTACGAAGCGGAGAAGCGGGACATATCCATCCCGCAGGAGCTTGCGGTCATCGGATTTGACAATCAACCCATCGGCAAAATGCTAGGCCTCACGACGATCGATAACCGACTGCTCGATATGGGTTCAGAGGCTTTCAAAATCGTGTATGCCCATATTCAGGGAGAACGGAAAGACCCGGTGCGCAAGGAGCTGCCGTTCGAATTGATTGAGCGCTCGTCCGTATAGGAGCTTAGCCAAGTTCTTACAAATAGATTACAAAGTTCGACAATTGTGATATCCTTAATGTACAAGTGCTTTGTTTCACAACATCGATTAACGTCTGCAAGCGAGTTGCAGGCGTTCTATTCTGTTTTATGAGAGAAAGGAGCCTACGCCAGTGGATGTCCTGAATCAGTTTAAAAAAGCTTCGCGTATCCAAGTCATTCCGGTCATGCTCATACCGGTTGCTTTGGGGGCGCTTGGCGCTTATGTTTGGACAGGTCGTTTCGATATCGGGCTTTTTTTATTGACCTTGATCGGAAGCGGGGCCGCCCATTTGTTCTCCAATATGGTGAACGATTTGTGGGACTACAAGAACGGGACCGATACGGAAGCCCAGGAGGACGTCGATGCGATCTCCACGAATTCAGGTTTTCTAACCAAAGGCATCTGGTCCATCCGCAAATTCGAGAGCGTTACCTGGACGCTGTTCGGAATAGCCGCGTTATGCGGGATTATTCTGAGCTTGATCAGCGGCTGGTGGGCGCTTCTGTTCGGCGCGCTCGGCGGACTCATCGCTTATTTTTACGTGGCGCCGCCCGTTCGGTTCGGATACCGGGGCAAGGGCTACAGCGAAATTGCGATCCTGTTGTCCTTCGGTATTTTGCCTGTTATGGGAGCTTTCTATGTCCAGACGTCAAGCATGGATCTTCGGGCCCTGCTGTTGTCGCTGCCGATCGGGCTGCTCACGACGTTGATTTTGTTCAACCATCACTTCCTGCATTGGCAGGCGGATCGTCAGGCCGGAAAAAGAACCCTTGTGGTCGTATGGGGGGAAAAGCGGGCGTTGACGTTTTCACGGGCGCTGCTGCTGCTGGCCTGTCTGTCCCTGGTTGCCTGCGTCCTAGCGGGAGCTCTTCCACCTTATGCGATTATTGCTCTGCTGACCGTTATTCCATTGTATCTTGTGTATGGAAGACTGAAGGATAGCAATCGTTCCGAAGCTTACTTGCCGCTGATGGGCGCGTCAACGATGACAACGATGCGCTGCGGCGGCGTGTTGATCCTGTCGCTGCTCGTCCAAGGCATAATCCAGGCATTCTAACCTATTTTTGTGAGAAAGAAGGAGACCTTAGATGGAACAACAACGTGTTTTTGGTGATTTTCATACCATCCTGTCGGAGGGCAAGGTTTGGAAGATCGGCGGCTTTCCGCTGCCGGACGGTTCCTTCTGGGAGTACCGGGAGCCCGACGCTGTCGTTATCGTGCGCAACGGCATCCTGTATGTGCGCGCACCGCTGAGCCGCCAGCATAATCAGATTCAGATTCTCGACAATGCCAAGCATATGTATTATTCCGTGGAAGAGGTTGAAGTGCCGGAATCGGGCGAAGTGACCTTTGAGCTTCAGATCCGTGCCCGTACGCAGGGCACCGTTCCCGGTGATTTGTACGACGGTTACGTATCTTTGAATCTGCTGGATTTCTCAACCGGAGCGGCGCTCGACTTCTTCGCTTCGAACGATAAGTATGCGAGCGTGTATGCGGTGCTGCCTTTCCCTGGCGTTCAGGTGCCGGAATCGGATAAAACCCGCTTCTTCTGCATTTTTAAAGAGGAAGATACACACTTCAAGCCGCAGGAATTCAACACGTACACAATCACCTATAACCGCAGTGAGGACGAGGCGGTATTCTACGTGAACGGACAGGAGGTCCGCCGGGAGAACAATATTCCGATCAAATTCAACAAGTTCACGATTGCGCTTGGCATCATGACGGAGAAGGATCTGACGCCGCAGGGCAGCGTCTCGGTTCATGGTCAAACCGTCATTGCCGAGTATTCCCCGGTAACGGTAACCATCAAGGAATAGCTGCTATCCATGTAAAAAAGCGAGTCGCGCTCACGTTAGAGCGCGGCTCGTTTGCGTTGTGGGGGAGGGGGGAGCGGTTTGCTCGGGTAGTACTGGGGCAGGGAGTGGATTGGTTTGCTTGGGTAGCGCGGAGCAAGGGGGAGATTGGTTGTTTGAGTAGCGTGGAGGTTGGAAGTAGATTGGTTCGTTTGGGTGGCACGGGAGCTGGGAGTAGATTAGTTTGGTTGGATAGCATTGGTGTCTGGGAGTAAACTAGTTTGCTTGAGTAGCGCGGGAGAGTAGAGGCTCGAACATGTGCATTTCTCCCCGCGTCGACGATGGCATCTACTTGAATGTTATGGCCGCCCCCAAGCGAACGAGCCTCGCCCAAGCGGTGCCTACGGGGAAACAAGTCCCGAAAAGGGACTTATGCTGCGCTAAAGTGGCGCCAACGAGCCAACAGGTCCCGATAAGGGATTTGTGCCCCGCCCAAGCGGCGTCTATGGACAAACAAGTCCCGATAAGGGACTTGTGCTGCGCTAAAGTGGCGCCAACGAGCCAACAGGTCCCAAAAAGGGACTTGTGCTGCGCTAAAGTGGCGCCAACGAGCCAACAGGTCCCGAAAAGGGACTTGTGCTGCGCTAAAGTGGCACCAACGAGCCAACAGGTCCCGAAAAGGGACTAATGCTGCGCTAAAATGGCGCCAACGAGCCAACAGGTCCCGAAAAGGGACTTGTGCTGCGCTAAAGTGGCGCCAACGAGTCAACAGGTCCCGAAAAGGGACTTGTGCTGCGCTAAAGTGGTGCCAACGAGCCAACAGGTCCCAAAAAGGGACTTGTGCTGCGCTAAAGTGGCGCCAACGAGCCAACAAATCCCCAAAACGGACTTGCCCCCGGACTCCCCGTCCTGCCCATACATCCCCCTATAGCCCAAAAAAGCCACCCGCAAAGGGTGGCTTTCGTGTAGGTTCTATCTTTACTTCTTCAGATCTTCAATCGAGTTCACGTCGACATACGATGGAACGACGAGGCCGGTTTTAACGCCTTCCATGTTAGCGCCAAGGTCTTCGACCTGATCCTTGAACTTATCCCAGTAGTCGGCATGCGTCAGCGGGAGCCATGCGGCAACCGTAGCGTCAACGTCGCCGTTGGCGACCCCGGTCCACATTGGGCCGGCTTCGACTTGAAGCGCTTCGACCTTAAAGCCGAGCTTCTCTTCCATAATGACCTTCAGCAGATTGGTGCTGGCGATTTCGGAGTCCCAAGCAACATAGCTGAATTTAAAGCTTTTGCCGTCAACGGGCTGAACGCCTTGCGTCCATTCGTTCACTTTTTCGCTGTTGGCTTCCATCCATTCCTTAGCGGCAGCTTCCGGATTCTGTCCTTCCTGGATGGCGGTCATGATTTGACCCATATCGTCCGAGGTCCATTTGAAGTTGCTCAGGAACTGATAAGCCTCCGGCTGATCCTCTTTCAGGCCTTTACGAACAACCGTGTGAATTTCTTCGGCTTCACCATAAACCTTCTTCGGATCTTCAAGATACTTCAGATCATACTTGGAGAACATCCAGTGCGGCGTCCAGCCGGTAATGATGATCGGTTCTTTCTTCTTGATCGCCTTATCAAGCGTAGCTGTCATTGCTGCACCGGAGCCTTCGATCAGCTTCCAATCCGTCAAGCCGTACTCCTCAATCGCGGCAGCCGTGGCTTTCATAATACCTGCGCCTGGATCAATACCGATGATTTCATGGTTTACCTGCTCGCCGATCGAGCCGGCGGCTCCGCCGTTTGCGCCTTCGCCGCCCTGGGCTCCGTTCGTGCCGCCATTGCCGCCCTGTCCGCATGCGGACAGAAGGAGGACAGCTGCCAAGCTAAGCATCAACCACCATTTCTTGTTCTTCAAGTTAAGCACCCCTCTTTTTCGTTTTAAATATATTTTGTGTAAAGCGGTCCAGGACAATCGCCAGGATGACGACAGCCAGACCCGCCTCAAACCCTTTACCGATCTGCAGCTGGGTTACTGCACGGTAGACCTCGGCGCCGATGCCTTGGGCACCGATCATCGAAGCGATAACAACCATCGACAAGCACAGCATGATCGTCTGGTTAATCCCGGCCATTAAGGTCGGCATAGCCAGCGGAAGCTGGACCTTGAACAGCTTCTGTCCGGAAGTCGAACCGAATGCATCCGCAGCTTCGGTGAGCTCGCCGGATACCTGCATAATCCCCAGCCGCGTCAGACGAATCGTTGGCGGAATCGCAAAGATGACGGAAGCGATAACGCCCGGAACGACCCCGAGGCTAAAGAACGTAACCGCAGGCAGCAGATAAACGAAAGCGGGCATGGTCTGCATGAAGTCCAGAATCGGAATGATGATCCTGGATGCGGTTTTGCTGTAGGCTGCCCAAATGCCGAGCGGCACCCCGAGCACGATGGAGATCAAGCCTGCCGTGATGACCAGGCTGAGCGTGCTCATCGTTTGCGGCCAATACCCGAGGTTCTCGATAATGAGAAACCCGATGACCGTGAACAGCGTCAGCGGCAAGCGGCCAAGCAAATACGCGAGGACGGCCAAGATGACGATGAACAGATACGGATGGGGCAGCATGAACACATCTGTAAAAAACTCGACAATTCCTTCAATAATGAAGGAGATCGCATTGAAAAAGCCCGAGAACGTATCTCCCATCCACTCCACCAAGGAATCGATCCAGCTTGCGAGAGGAATCTTAGGCATCTTGCGTCACCCCCTCATTCTTGGATTCCCCGGCCAACGCGCCAAGCACGGCCCCGCGGACGATAACGCCCATCAGGCGGCCATTGTCATCCACAACGGCAAGCGGTACTTTGGACATGCTGGTAATTTCGAACAGCTCGTTGAGCAGGGTGTCCGGGCCGACTCTAGGACCGTCCGTTATCAAAATATCCTCCAGCTTGCGATGGTTCTTCATCGCATCGGAAGCTTCCTCGGCGGTGATGACCCCGAGCAGCTTCTTGGCGCGGTCAATCACGAACAGGTTCGAGATGCCGCGCTCGCGCATCAGCTCCAGCGCAACACGCGGACCGCGGTCCAGCGTAATCGCTTCGGGCCGGCGCATAACATGCGACGCCGTCAGTACCTTCGACAGATCGACGTCCTCCACGAACCGCTCAACGTAATCGTTGGCCGGCTGTGTCAGAATTTCCTCAGGCGTTCCGATCTGCACGACCGCGCCGTCTTTCATCAGGGCGATGCGGTCTCCGATGCGGAGCGCCTCATCCAGGTCGTGGGTAATGAACACGATCGTTTTTTTCATTTTGTCCTGAAGCTCGATGAGCTCATCCTGCATATCCCGGCGGATCAGCGGGTCGAGCGCGCTGAACGCCTCATCCATGAGCAGAATTTCGGGATCGTTGGCAAGCGCCCGGGCCAGCCCGACACGCTGCTGCATGCCGCCGCTGAGCTCATCCGGCATTTTGTCCTCCCAGCCCTTGAGCCCTACAAGCTCCAGCGCCTTCATGGCGGCTTCGCGCCGTTTGGATTTATTGACCTTCTGAATTTCCAGGCCGTACTCAACATTGTCGAGCACCGTACGGTGCGGGAACAATGCGAACTTCTGGAACACCATGCTGATCGTCTTGCGGCGTACCTCGCGCAGCTGTTCCTTATTCATTTTTCTCAGGTCCTTGCCATGGATCAGAATTTCTCCTGAAGTCGGTTCAATCAACCGATTTAGCAAACGTACTAGTGTGGACTTGCCGCTGCCGGACAGACCCATGATGACGAAGATTTCGCCTTCCTGAATATCAAAGCTGACACGGTTCACGCCAACCGTTATATTTTTCTCTTTTGCAATTCGCGCTTTGGACCAGCCTTGCTCCAGCAGCTGAAGCCCTTGCTCGGCACCCGGGCCGAACAGCTTGCTGACATTCTTCACTTGCAGAATAGCCAAGAGTGACTCCTCCTTTTAATGTGTAGAGACGCGTTCGTATTAACCTTAATGCAACCCCGATCCGTCACTGCCGTCTCGTAAACCCATGTGCATCATTGTAACAATCGATACGTAAAGTATCAAACGTTATATCCGTACGTAAAGTACGTACAGTAAAAACTGTACAAAGTTATCCTCCCAAATCCTTTCGTATGCTCCCTTATGCTTAGTCATCGCTGTTCTTTACTTTTAAAATAGCTTTCCCTACAATAGACGAGAGAATGTGTGTGGATTGGGTTTGTTTAGATTCGCTCCAGATCGTTCACACTACAACTCGAGTCCATCAGTTTTGTTGTATGGCATGACTTCTTGGATGGTTACAGAAAGAGGAGGCTGCAAGCATGAGCTTGTACCAGTTGGATGAGGAACGGCAGGCTGCTGTGCAAAAGATTCGTAAGCGTGTCATTGAAAATATTGGACGAAATATGGACTTGTACGGCATACCGCTCTCAACAGGTCATTTGTATGGTCTGTTGTATTTTGCCGATAAACCGATGAACCTGGATGAGATGGGACAGGAAATGAAGATGAGCAAGACCAGCATGAGCACCGGCGTGCGAACCTTGCTCGATAATAAGATGGTCAACAAGGTGTGGGAGAAGGGCTCCCGCAAAGACCTCTATGAAGTGGAATATGATTGGTATCAGACTTTTGTGGACTTTTTCGACATTAAGTGGAGGAAATCGGTGGAGAGTAACATCCTGGTCCTCCGCAAGGCATTGCAAGAAACCGAGAAGCTCCTCAAAGAATATGAGGATGATCCGGTTATGGTGGCTGTGCTTGAGGCCGATCGGACCAAGATGCGTGAAGCCGTGGCTTATTACCGGTGGCTGGAGCGGTTGATCGACGCCTTTGTTGACGGAGATATTTTTAAATATGTTCCGAAAGAGCCGCCGGAGGGCGGTTCCTGATCTTGTAAGCAGCTGAAATTCCTTATAGTGCGAGTTCAAAAAGTCGGATTTTCAGCACCGAGGCGCATGCTTCCGAAGTGCGTTTTTTTCAAAACGCTTTAGGTTGGATGAAGGTAGGGACTGAGGAGCGGAGCTACACGTTTTACAGAAAACATCTTGGCGAAAGCATCTGCTGTTTTGGGTACGTGAGCACCTGAAATGTTTCCGTAGGAAACATACTTCGAAAGCATAAGCTTAGGCCCGGCTGAATTCAAGATTCGATGCCGAGTTACTTCTTGACTCCCTTCGTGATCAAAAGATGACTTTTTGAACAACCTCTTTTATAATACGAGTAAGGCAATGCTTACCTAACAAGGTACAACCTGTTCACCGGGTTGTGCCTTTTTTTGTTGGGTCAGGGACGGGGAGGGAGCCGGCATCATAGATCCGGCATCGCGCGTCAAAGCTTCACCCTTGTTCCCCAAGAACATTGAGGGAGGGGTTACATATGGTACATTCGAAATCCTGGCATGATCAAAGATTGGTGGAAATTCCGCATTTTGCATCCGAAATCTTGGGCAACACCCGCAGCTTGTTCGTCTATCTTCCACCCGACTATCACGAGAATACGGAGCGTCGTTACGCCGTACTCTATATGCATGACGGACAGCACGTCTTCTCCGCGGATGCGTCGGGGGAATCCTGGGACATGCATGTTACCGCAGACCGGCTTGTCGCCGAAGGACCGATGGACGGGATCTTGATCGTTGGCATCGCGACCGTGCCGGATCAGAGGCTGAACGAGTATTTTCACGAGCATCCGAACATGCACCTTGCATTCAAACCGCCTTTTGATGGCGATCGGTATGAGGCGTTTGTCATTGATGAAGTGATGCCGTACATCAACAGAACCTTCAGAACGCTGACCGGTCCCGAGCATACGGCGATGATGGGCTCCTCTGCAGGCGGAATCGTCACCTACAATATCGGCTTTAGACGTCCGGATGTGTTCGGTCACATTGCGGTAATGTCGCCTTACTTCGTTAAGGCCGATTTCGATGAAAAGGGCGAGCTTCGCGAAATTCCGTTTTACCACAGATACGGAACGCATCCGAAGCTTCGGGTGTGGCTGGATATGGGCGGAGCCGAAGGGACGTTCATGGAGAAGTACGCCAGAGAAGAAGCCGAACGGCTGGTCGCCGACGGGTTTGTGCCCGGAGAAGACCTTATGCTGTACCTGCATCCGGGTGCTGGTCATAGCCAGAGCGATTGGGCGGCAAGAGCCCACGCCCCGCTGCTGTACTTCTTCGGACGAATCGGGAAGCCTGAAGCTCTCGAGATTTGCGGGGGCGAGATCGTGGGGGTGAAGGGTCCCGACAAGCGGATCAATCCGGTGGTGACGTATACGAGCGGTTTCATGCAGACCGTCATGCGAGCGACATATACGGTTCTTGACCCACAGCTCCTTGAAGTCAAGCCCGACGGCACGCTGATCGCCAAATCGCCCGGAACGACGCGGGTGATCGTCCAATATGGGAACTGTACGGCGGACAAGGAAATCACCATTGTCGACGCTTTGCCGGAACGGGTTAACGTAACGGTCACGGTAAAGGTCCCGGCATCAACGCCGACCTATCCTTCGCTGTATGCGGGGATTGAGGTCAAGCCGGCGGGAGACGGGCTCTACAAGGGGAGCGCGATGATCCCTCACGGTCTTACTTTTACGTTCAAGGTATCGCATGGGTTCGGCCGACATGAGCGGCTGAAGCCGGATTCGGGAATCACGCGGCGGTCGTTTGTGGCGTCTTCCGATCAGGAGCTGTATTATGAGGTAGAAGGTTGGGAGATATAGAATTATTGGAACAAAATCGGAGGTTATAACATCATGACGATTAGATCGGCAAGACCGGAGGATGCAGCAGCTGCATCAAAACTGCTATACGACGCCCTGCACGACATTGCGCACCAGTTGACAGGGGAAGAAAGCAAGGAAGGGGCTGTCCGTGTTCTGGAGCAGTTTTTCCGGGAGCATGAGGGCAGGCTTAGCCATAAGCAGGCGGCTGTAAAAGAGATCGAAGGCAAAGCAGCCGGAATTATCGTGGCCTACGGAGGTGACCAAGCGCCGGAACTGGACCGCCCGATCATCGAGCGTTTGCGCCGTCTCAAGCATGACGATACATTGACGCTGGATAAGGAAGCCGATGTCGACGAGTATTATATCGATACATTGTCCGTATCCCCGGCATTCGGCGGGCAAGGCATAGGTTCTGCATTAATCAGCTATATGGAGGAGCGGGCAAGGGAGCTGCAATATCGTAAAATCGCGCTCGCTGTCGTACACGGGAATGACCGGGCCTATGCTCTATATGAAAGAAGGGGCTACGCCACCGATAAAGAAATCATGATTAACGGACATGTGTACCGTCATATGGTCAAGCTCTTGTAAAAAGTAATCCAAGAAAATTATTTTTAAACCGCCTATTTACAATTGGTAATAGGTGGTTTATTATTAATCCAAGACGATCTAAAAAATTAGAATGAATAGAAAGATTAGAACAAACGACTAAAACAGATCGAATTATGTAATTGGAATGAATAATAATTATTGGAACGGAGTGATTCATATGGATTCGAATCAAAATCAACAGGGCATGTTCGACATTACGGTGGAACAGGCGAAGCTGCTCGGGAGCTCACAGCGAGTCAAGATCATCGGGAGCTTGACCGATACGCCGAAAACCGCCAAGCAAGTAGCCGATGAGCTGGGCGAATCCCCGGGAAGCATCCACTACCATATCCAGAAGCTGTACGATGGAGGCCTGATCGATCTGGTAGAGACCCGTACGGTTGGGGGGATTGTTGAGAAATACTACAAATCCAAGGCCAAATGGTTTAACACGACAGGCACGCAATCGCTGGATCCGGCGCTGGCCGATGATTACAATGCGGTTTCCAGCACGAAGATCCAGTTGCGGCTGCAGCTGACGGAAGAGGAGCGGGAAGAGCTGGCGAAGGATTTTAGATCGCTGCTAGAAAAATGGGTCAAGAAAACCATCGCCGCCAAAGACGATTCCAAGGAGTATGCGATCGGCGTCAATTTAGTCTCTACCGAAGAGGCGTCTAAGAAATAAGGAGCTTGCTTCCGAGCCTCCCCAAAAAACGAATTGAAATGGAGTGTTAAAACGATGGAAATTTTTAAGAACCGCAACTTCCTGCTCCTCTTTATCGGCCGCATCTTGACGAATATCGGCGACAGCTTATACGCTGTTGCCGCCATGTGGCTCGTTTACGATTTGGGAGGCTCGACGCTCTACACGGGTCTGGCCGGGTTTCTATCCATTCTGCCCCGGGTCATCCAGATTTTCTCAGGACCGCTCATCGACCGCTTTCCACTGCGCGGAATCCTGGTTTACACGCAGCTCATCCAGGCCGGATTGCTGCTCATCGTGCCTGCTGCCTATTATTTCGATTTTCTGACGGTGGGGCTGGTGCTGACCATTACGCCAATCATGTCGACGCTCAATATGTGGGTGTATCCGGCTCAAATGTCGGCACTGCCAAGAATCATTGACAAGAAGCAGCTGACGCAGGGCAATTCATTGTTTACTCTGGCTTACCAAGGCATTGACGTTGCGTGCAACGCCGTTTCGGGCGGGCTCATCATTCTGCTAGGCGCCGTATCGCTGTACGTGTGGAATTCGGTCGGTTTTTTCATCGGGGCGCTTCTGTTTGCCCAGCTTCGCATCAAGGCATCAAGTTTAACTTCATCTAACAACGCACAAACGAATGGAGATAAAGAAAATCCTAAGGACGGTTCATCGCCAATCAAACGGAAAAACGCCTTCCGTTTATACATCGAGGATATGAAAGCAGGAATGCGATTCTTCATAGGGACACCGCTGGCGCGGATTCTGTTCGGCGTCATTGCCATCAACGCCGTCGGAGGCGCAACCTTTACGGTCATGCCGGCCTTTGCCGACAGTCTCGGCGGCCCCGGCGTCTACGGCATTCTTCTTATGGCGCAAGCATGCGGAAGCCTGCTGGGGGCGCTGGCGGCTCCGTATTTGAAGCTGGAGAAATACCGCCTCGGGATGATTTACGCGATGGCTTTCTGTGTGGCGGGAGCCCTTTGGTGCTTGAGCGTACTGACGCCTTGGACTTGGATGGTGGTTCTGATTTACGGCCTGGCCTGGTTTCCTGGCGGCATTACGAACGTCATCATCAATACGGTCATCCAGAAGTCGATTCCTGAGAAAAATATGGGGACGGTCTTTGCGGCTGCCAACGGATTAAGCGGGATTGCAATGCCGCTCGGCAGCCTGATCGGCGGAAGCTTAGGCATGATTCTTGCCAACTCCTCGATCATTGCCGGCTCCGGTCTGGTCGTGCTGCTTGTCGGTCTGTACTGGATCTTCGATCCGGTAACGCGGGGTCTGCCGGCTCCGAATGATATGGATGAGAGCAGCTTCGCGCCGGCAGCAAAGAAATCCCCGGCCGGTATTGTATCAACGGAAGCATGATGAAACTGTATTTCCGGTCTTCCAGACCGATTCTCGGAGGAGGCAATGTGTCGGGCTCATGCATATTGCCTCTTTTACGCATATACCGGAGCATCCGCAATTTACGGATTGGATTCACGAAAAAGCAAAAAGCGCGCATTCATGCTTGTCAGGCTAGTCTGCATAATGTGAACAAGTCCCTCATAGACATGTATCAATCAAGTCAAAACATGTATTGAAGGGGATGATGACATGCGCCGGATTTCATGGGTGCTGCTCGCTGTCGTATTATGCATGGCAACGATACTGGCGGGATGCGGGAAGAAAAATGCGGACAGCGTTGTGAAGGATCTGAACAAGGTGGCAGATAAGCTGGAAAGTGCAAAGGGCGCTTACCAGGGAGCGGGCGTCATGACCATACATACCGGTACGACGCCGCAGGAGTATCAAGTTGAGGTATGGTACCAGTCTCCATCTTATTATCGGATCAGCTTGGCCAACGGGGAGAAGGACATTAAGCAAATCGTGCTCCGCAACGATGACGGCGTATTTATTCTGACGCCAAGCTTGAACAAAAGCTTCCGCTTCAAGAGCGATTGGCCGGATAACCAAGGGCAGGTATATCTGTATCAGACGCTGCTCAGCAGCATCCTGAACGATAACACCCGCCAGTTTGCCGAGGATAAGGACAGCTATGTATTTGACGTCGCGGCGAATTATCACAGTCATTCGCTGATCCGGCAGAAGATCTGGCTTGCGAAGGACAATTATTCGCCGAAGCAGGTTCAAGTTTCCGATTCGGAAGCGAACGTAGTCGTTGAAGTGAAATTCAATAACTTCACGTTCGATACGAACTTG
This sequence comes from Paenibacillus lactis, assembly GCF_017873605.1. Lineage (GTDB taxonomy): Bacteria > Bacillota > Bacilli > Paenibacillales > Paenibacillaceae > Paenibacillus_AQ > Paenibacillus_AQ lactis. Next base: position 379,126 of record NZ_JAGGKI010000003.1, on the reverse strand, counting down.
ACGAAGGAATCCTTTGACACGAGCCGGAACCTCTCCGCGATGGGCGAAACCCAAGGCATGCTGGCCGAAGTGGATGAGAACGGGCTCCCGATCGCTTCCGGTACCGAGAACGGCAATGCGAATGCACCTGAAGGATTGACGGAGACGGCCACGGGCAAAGACATGGGGTCCTTCGGCATCGTCTATCCGGAATATGTGCCTGCCGGTGTAACGGAAAAGGATACGATGGAAGTGCCGAATAGCGAAGACCATGCGGTGATTCTGAAATATGACGGGGTATACCAGTACACGATTATGGAATCCAGACCGAAGGACCGTGTCGTATCGCTTGTGCCGGGCGAAGCGGTGTACATTGACTTTACGACGGTTGGACTGCTGACCGGCGACCAGCAGCGAACGCTGACTTGGAGCACGGATGGGGTCGAATATAGACTGACGAGCGCCAATCTCCCCGTCGAGGAGATGAAGAAAATCGCTGCTTCCATGCAGGGACAATCGGGTAAATAATACGATGAAGGCGGATACCAAGCTTGGCGGAAGGAACATTCCGACAATGAGGCCATTCGCCTCTTTTTCCAAATAAAGGACCTTTGAGGCAGGCTGCGATATGTTTTGCTGCTGATTTACCAAGGGATCTCCATGCTATGCGTTTCATGGTACCAGCCATGGACGAAAAATGGGCAGGAGGTGTCAATTGACAGTTGCCTTCGGGAACATTACCATTAATCTATTATTAGCCTACAGCTTTTTCAAAATGGTAAGAAGGTGACTGGAATTGCAAGCGATATATCGACCTACCCTGGCGGACATCAACTTGGATCATCTGCGTGCCAACTACAACGCCTTTCGTGAAGCGCTGCCTACAGACATGCTGCTGCTTGCATGCGTGAAGGCGAATGCGTACGGACACGGGGCCGTGGAGGTGGCGCGCGAGCTTCAGCAGCTGGGTGCGGACTACTTGAGCGTTGCGTTTCTCGATGAGGCGCTCGAGCTGCGTCAAGCCGGGATCACGCTGCCGATCCTCGTGCTCGGCTATACACCGCCGGAAGGCGTGGAGGTTGCGCGCCGGCATGACGTAACGATCACCCTGTTCAGCACGGAAGTGCTCCAAGCGATCCAAGCGCTGCCTGCGGAGCCGGATAAGCCGCTGAAGGTACACATCAAGATCGACAGCGGGATGGGTCGTCTGGGCCTGCTTCCCGGCGAGCATGCCCTTGCGTTTATCGAAGAGGCGTTCTCGCTGCCGCAGGTCATTGTCGAAGGAATGTTTACCCATTTTGCAAGAGCAGATGAAAACAACAAAGACTATACATTGGAACAGTACCGCCGTTTCAAGGGCGTAGCGGACGCGCTGCGGGATAGAGGCAGACATATCCCGATCATACATACGGGTAATAGCGCCGCCGCCATCGATACACCCGAGCTGTCCTACAATATGGTGCGTGTCGGCATCAGCTTGTATGGACTGTATCCCTCGGAGGAAGTGAATCGAAGAGCGGTGAGCCTTCACCCTGTCATGACGTTAAAGACCAGGCTGGTCTTTGTCAAAAATCTCCCTCCGCATTCCGGAATCAGCTATGGCTCGAAATATGTCACCGAGCAAACGGAGACGATCGGTACGCTTCCGATCGGCTACGCAGACGGCTTTTCCCGGATGCTGAGCGGCAAGGCAGAGGTGCTGATACGCGGCCGCCGCGTCCCTGTTGTCGGAAATATCTGTATGGACCAATGCATGGTATCGCTCAAACCATTTGCCGAAGAGTCGGCACAAATTCAAGCTGGTGAAGAGGTTGTACTCATCGGCCAGCAGTCTGGCGAGCGCATTACGGCAGATGAGCTGGCTGCCAAGCTGGGAACGATCCACTATGAAGTCGTCTGCATGATTGCCCATCGGGTGCCGCGCCGGTATATACGGGATGATATACCCGTAAAGACGCTGAACCCGCTTTGGACCACCCCTTGAATAAAAGACGCCGCATGTGTATTTTAAATCAAGGAAGACAGCAGGAGGAATCTGGACGGTCTTTGGCGAATGATGAATATGTCGCGAAAGTCTGTACGAATGTGTCGATTGTAGTTTATAATGATATGCAGCATACATGATATACCTTCGGCATATATATTCTTTTGTATAAATTTCCTTGAATAATGTAATACTGGTGCACAGGGCGAGAAGGTTGTGGGGGTGTAATAGAAGGTGGCCAATATGCAGAACACCAAACGAATCATGATCAGTTTACCGGATCATCTTTTGCAGGAAGTGGACGGGATCGCGCAGCTGGAGAATTCCAACCGCAGTGAGCTTATTAGGCAAGCCATGAAGTTGTACCTGAATGAACGGAAGAAGCGATATATTCGCGAATCCATGCAACGGGGTTATATGGAAATGGCCAAGATTAACCTAACCATGGCTTCCGAGGCGTTTCACGCGGAGGAAGATGCAGACAACACTCTAGACCGCTTAGTAAGCGGGGTGTAGACAGTGATCGTTAAACGGGGCGACGTATTTTTTGCGGATTTATCACCCGTTGTCGGTTCGGAGCAGGGAGGCGTAAGGCCGGTCCTTGTCATTCAGAACGATATCGGCAACCGGTTTAGTCCGACGGTAATTGTTGCAGCCATTACGGCACAAATTCAAAAAGCCAAGCTGCCGACCCATGTCGAAATCGACGCGGCGTCGCATGGATTTGACCGGGATTCCGTTATCTTGCTAGAGCAGATTCGTACGATTGACAAGCAGCGGCTAACCGATAAAATCACCCATCTTGACGACGAAATGATGAGCAAGGTGGATGATTCCTTGCAGATCAGTCTGGGCTTGATCGATTTCTAGCGAACCGAACAAGTATATATGCGTTTAGATCATATAGGTATGTGCAAAAAACCTCAAGGAGAGTGTCCTTGAGGTTTTTTGCGGCGCGTTGAGTAACCGGGTACAGCATATGTATCGTTCATGACGTGTCGTTGTTGAGGGCCCCCGGCGACAGAGACAAGCCAGGAGCAGGAGCGCGATGCCGGCGGCAGGTCAGACCCCTTAGCAGGAGCAAAAGACATGCAGCTCATGGCTTTTGGCTGGGTGAGGCTTAGAGGTTACAGCTCATGGCTTTTGGCTGGGTGAGGCTTAGAGGTTATAGCTCATGGCTTTTGGCAGGGCAAGGCTTAAAGATTATGCCCCGGGCGCCGGTATGAGAAAATAGGCGGTGGTAACAGCGGCTGCAATAAACAACAGGCATATTAAGGACCATGTCCATGCTTCGTTGATCTTCATCGTGATGTCCTCCTACATGTGGTTGAAGTTGGTGAGTCCGGTATATGGCGGGGGAGTCCTGCCGCCCTCTGGATTATTTCAAGCATGACCCGGACGACGCTTCATGAGCACGGGGTATACCCTTAGCCTTGGCAGCGATCGAAGATCTGTCCGCTAAAGCTGCCTCAAATGCTAATTGATCGTTAAGGTATTTATAGAATATAAAGCGAATCTTAAAAACAGATGAAAAAGACATGAAACGAAGCTTAAAGCTGCCTGCTTTACGGACGTAAGGTGGAAATGCCAGCGGAGATTTGGGATAATAGCTGTACAAGTTACGTTGAAGATAGAAAGAGGGATATCATTGTCTGATTTGGAAGCCGTAATGGAAGCGAATGAGGAACAAATTCGAAAAGAAGAGCTGAAACGGATCATTAAGCAGATCTCCAGGGAGCTGCAATTGTCCGAGAAACAGGTGCGTACGACCGTAGAGCTTCTGGATGAAGGCAATACGATACCGTTTATTGCGCGATACCGTAAGGAAATGACAGGCGAGCTGGATGAGAACCAATTGCGCAGCATCGAGGAACGGACAGGCTATTTGCGCAATCTCGAGGTCCGAAAGCGGGAAGTTATTCGCATTATTGAGGAGCAGGGCAAGCTGACCGAAGAGCTGAAGGCATCGATTACAGCCGCCGTCAAGCTTCAGGAAGTAGAAGATCTGTATCGCCCTTATAAGCAAAAGCGCAAGACCCGGGCCAGCGTGGCGAAGGAGAAAGGCCTTGAGCCGTTATCGGAATGGATCTGGTCCCAGCCGAAGCAGGGCGATGCCCTGGCCGAGGCTGCAAAATATGTCAACGAGGAAAAAGGAGTGGCTTCTCCGGAGGAGGCGCTTCAAGGCGCCATGGATATTTTGGCCGAAAACATTGCGGACGATGCCAAGATTCGCGCCTGGGTACGGCGCTTCAGCTTGGACCACGGCATTCTGACCTCGGAAGCCAAGGATGCGGAAGCGGAATCGGTGTACGAGAATTATTACAGCTACCGGGAATTGGCGAAGAAAATGCCGCCGCATCGGATTCTGGCCATTAATCGGGGAGAGCGTGAGAATATACTGAAGGTCGGGCTCGAGGTTCCATATGAGTCCATTCATGCTTATATCGGCAAGCAGGTGCTGAAGGGCACATCTGTTGTCACCGATATCTTAACGGCCGTCATTGAGGATTCCTACAAGCGCCTGATCGCGCCGTCGATCGAGCGCGAGGTGCGCGGGGAGCTCACCGAGAAGGGGGAGAACCAGGCTATCTCGATCTTCGCCGGCAACCTGCGCAGCCTGCTGCTGCAACCGCCGGTGAAGGGGCGCTGCGTGCTGGGTGTGGATCCGGCCTACCGGACGGGCTGCAAGCTGGCCGTCGTTGACGAGACCGGTAAGCTGCTGGAGGTGGCGGTTACGTATCCGACGCCGCCGAACAACAAGAAGCGGGAGGCTGCCGCGAAATTCAAGGAGCTGATTGCCAAGTATGGCATTAAGCTCATCGTCATCGGCAACGGCACAGCTTCACGCGAGACGGAGCAGTTCGTCGCCGAAGACGTGATCGCAGACATCGGAGATCCTGAGCTTGCTTACCTGATCGTGAACGAGGCCGGAGCCAGCGTCTATTCCGCCTCCAAGCTGGCGCAGGAGGAATTCCCGGATCTGGATGTGGCGGAACGCAGCGCGGCTTCGATTGCAAGACGGGTTCAGGACCCGCTGGCCGAGCTGGTGAAGATCGATCCGAAATCGATCGGCGTCGGGCAGTATCAGCATGACGTGACGCAGAAGCATCTGGAGGAAAGCTTGAAGGCGGTCGTCGAGTCGGCGGTTAACCATGTCGGCGTGGACGTGAATACGGCCTCCCCTTCGCTGCTCTCTTATGTATCGGGCATCAATGCCACGATTGCGAAGAATATCGTGAAATACCGCGAGGAGAACGGGAAATTCGTGAGCCGCAAGCAGCTGCAGAAGGTGCCTCGCCTTGGAGCCAAGACGTTCGAGCAATGCGTGGGCTTCATGCGAATTTCTGACGGCGAGAACATTCTGGACCGGACGCCGATCCATCCGGAATCGTATCCGGTGGTGGACCGGCTGTTCCAGGAGCTCCAGGTAGGGCTGGACAAGCTCGGCAGCAAGGAGCTGGCCGAGCTGCTGGATGCCCAGCAGCCCGAACAGCTCGCGGTGAAGCTGGATGTCGGGGTGCCGACCCTTCGTGATATCCTGGACAGCTTGCAGCGTCCGGGACGGGATCCGCGGGAGGAGCTGCCGCAGCCGATCTTCCGGCACGATGTTCTGAAGATCGAGGACCTGGTGCCGGGAATGGAGCTTCAAGGCACGGTTCGCAACGTGATCGATTTCGGCGCTTTTGTCGATATCGGCATCAAGAGCGACGGCCTCGTTCATATTTCCCAGCTTAGCGATGGATATGTCAAGCATCCGATGGATGTCGTTTCGGTCGGTGACAACGTGACGGTCTGGGTGCTGAATGTGGATTTGAAGAAAGGCCGCGTCGGACTGACGATGCGAAAGCCGAAGGATCAGTAATTAATACGGCGGAAATGGAACTGACGTCGAGGCAAGAGGCGTATCTCCTGTTATGGGGATACGCCTCTTTTTTTGGGGTGCGTAGATTCAAGGCAAGGCCTAATCGAAATCGGGCGAAATCGTAATGTGTTGTTCTCCGGCGGTCAGCCTTCCGGTTTATTAGTCCAAATAGGAAGCCTTTGGGGAAATGCGGACAACTAGTATAATCCAGCGAATTCTAGGCCAAAGAGCATTGGCTTGTGCCTACGCAGCATAAGTATTAATCGGCAAGGATGGCCTCGGTGCATCGGATAAGCTTGTCTTCGAGTCATTCCGGGTGGCCTCGGTACTCTGGATAAGCTTGTCTTCAAGTCGCTCTGGTGACCTCGGTATTCCAGATAAGCTTTGTGCTTCGAGCTGTTCTGGGCGGCCTTGGTATTCCGGATAAGCTTGTGCTTCGTGCCGTTCTGGGTGCCCTCGGCGTCCCGGTTAAGCTTATGCTTCGAGTTACTTCGGCTCGTCCTGCTTGTCGCTCGAGTCGTTCTGTTTCTTTTTTGCGCGGAAACGCCGAACCTTCATCAGATTGCCGCACGCCTTCTCGTCACAATAGCGCTTGGAGCGGTTGCGGGTATCGTCGTAATAGACCCACAGGCAGTCCGGGTTGGTGCAGATCCGAATCCGGGAGGCTTCGCCTTCCGCCAGCGTAACGGCGAAGGAGCCTGCAATTTCGGCGATGGCGCCTTGCCATCCGGATTCGAGCGGCCTGTAGCCGATCGCCATCGGCCCATCCATGCCGGCATGAAGCCGCCGGACGAGCGGACCGCCTTCCATCCAGCGGTTTAGCTCCTTGACCTGGCTCTCGTGCAGGGCTTCTCCAGTAGCGATGGACCGTACAACACCCAGAAGAAAGGAGCGGAACGATCGAAGCTTATCCATCTCTTGAGCGGTCGGCAACGCGGACACGCGGAGGCGGTGATTGCGGATCAGCTCCTCTACCCAATCCTTACGTTCCAGCCGATCCTCAGAGCGGCCGCTGCCCCGCCAGTCGCGCCACTCGCTATTCAAAAAATCATCCCATAGCATGGTGATACATCCTTTCTTGGCTGCTTCCTATTGTAACAATCAAACATGAGATTTGCCAGTTACTTGAAAATAGAGTGAAGGTATGATAAGTTGGTTGTAACGGTCTAAACATCATTTGATAGTTACATGCTTTGATCGCTAATATCATGGGGAGGGCGATGAGGATGAGTTTACGGGACGTGCTGCTTCAGAATTGGGATTATGTGATGGATCAGGAGGATTGGTACCCGCCTGCGCTCGATGCATTAAAGGATGTGACAGCGGAGCAAGCGTTGTGGAAGCCTGAAGGGAGCCCGGTCAACTCCATTTGGGAGAACGTGCTGCATCTGCTGTATTACAAACAGCGGCTGCTTGCCCGGCTTGAAGGGACAACGCTGCGCCATGAGGCGGCGGATAATGATGAGACCTTCATCGTTCAAGAGCGGAGCGAGGAAGCATGGCAGTTTGCTCAAGAGCAGCTGAAGGACGTTCATGCAGCGTTAAGGCAGAAGATCGAGCAGCTGCCGGAGGAGGAGCTTGAGGAATCGCCGCAGCGGTTTGTTAGCTTAATTACCCATGACGCCTACCATATCGGACAGTTGATTATGCTGCGGAAGATGCAGGGCTCGTGGCCGGCCAAGCGCCATTTCTCGTAGCCGCTGTTCAAGAAGCGACGAGGACAGCTATTATCCATGCATGCAAAAACAAGCCGGACGAAAGATGTCCGGCTTGTCGTTCATACATACCTTGGCTATTGATCATGAGCGGCGCGTCTTATCTGACATTCGATTTCTCGCCCGGGGAGTTCCGGTAAAAGAACCAGCATTCGTTCAGCAGCTTGATCTGACGTCTGTCCTTTTTGCGGAAGGCGCGCGTCAATTGATTGCAGAGCCATTGCGGCAAGGGTATCTCCTCCTCTTGCTAATTCCATCTGTATGGATAGCATATGGGGAAAAGGCCCAAAGCGTGCAGGTCTACATGGATTTATTGCCCTTCTTCCTCATACCACTGCTCAAGCTGAGCTTGAAGTGCACGGATTTCGGTCAGCAACGCAATGAGCGGATATTCGCTCTCATTCAGGGAAGCAAAGGATTGCTCAAGTTCATTTATGTACTCCAGTCCGTTCCGGATGCTCATGGATTCCTGAAGCAAATCCAGGCTGTCACACTCGGCTATGGCAATCGGCAGCCGCGGCTTGCCGGGAGCGGTCAGTTTGTCGATCTCTTTATTCAGGCGCAGGTTCAGCGCGCTGAGCTGATACGCATAGTCGCTGGGCATTTCCACAAATTCCAGCTCATGCTGCCGCTGTAGGATTACGTAACGCATCGTTGGCATGTTCGCAGGTTCTCCCTCCATGACTTTCTACTTGACAGTGTAGCCCAGAGGGAAGTTAAAATTCAAGTAGCATTTACAAGCCTAGGAAAGGAACAGGCAGGAACCATGAAGGAAATGAGCAACGAGGAACTGCAGGCCTGGGTTGAAAGCGTCTCGTTGAAGAGCTTCGGGGTACCCTTTAGGCATAAAGCAACGTTTAACCGCCGTTTATCCTCCACCGGAGGCCGGTATTTTCTGAAAAGCCATCACATCGAAATCAACCCTCACCAGCTGGCCGCGAATGGACCGGAAGAGGTGGAGAAGATCATTAAGCACGAGCTGTGCCATTACCATCTTCACCTGGCGGGGAGGGGCTACCGTCACCGGGATCCCGACTTTAAACAGCTGCTGCAGGCGGTGGGAGGCAGCCGGTTTTGCAAGTCGCTGCCGGCGGCAAAGCCGGCGGGCAGGAAGCCGGAGCCTTATCGATACAAGCTGCGATGCGGGGCATGCGGAACCGAATATTTGCGTAAGCGCAAAATGAACCCGGCGCGTTACCGGTGCGGTCGCTGCAGCGGACGTTTGACGCTTCTACAGCTTGACTCCCCCAAGAAGTCATGATAAATTATTACTAGCTAATCGACTTGACGTTCCCCGATAGCTCAGTTGGTAGAGCACTCGACTGTTAATCGAGTTGTCACAGGTTCGAGTCCTGTTCGGGGAGCCATTTCATGGAGAGATACCCAAGTGGCTATAAGGGGACCCTCTGCTAAGGGGTTAGACTGCGTAAGCGGTGCGAGGGTTCGAATCCCTCTCTCTCCGTTCAGATACACACCATGGGAAGCTCCCGTCACATCAGTGACCGGGGGCTTTCTTGCGTAGGGATGATATGGACCGGAAGCTTTATTGTATGGATAGCGAACAACCAACTAATTGGGCAGGTCATTCCGCAGTATCAGGGAAATAGACATCTGGAGGGAGAAGAGATGAAACAGATAATTGCCATGGGCGGCGGGGGGTTCTCCATGGAGCCGGACAACCTGCTGCTTGACCGGTATGTACTGGCGCAAGCTTCGAAAGAGTCACCGAAGGTATGCTTTATTCCGACGGCGAGCGGAGATGCGGACAACTATGTGGAGCGGTTCTATACTGCATTTCGTTCGCTGCCCTGCACGCCGTGCCACTTATCCTTTTTCCAGCCCAATTTCACAGATCTGAGAACCTATGTGCTTGAGCAGGACATCCTTTATGTTGGAGGCGGCAATACCCGAAACATGCTGGTGCTGTGGAAAGAGTGGGGCCTTGATCGAATCCTGCAGGAAGCCTATGAGCGTGGAGCCGTTTTAACCGGACTCAGCGCAGGGTCGATCTGCTGGTTTGAAGAAGGCGTTACCGATCCGCTAAACGGCCCGCTGTATAAACTGAACGGCCTTGGTTTGCTCGCGGGGAGCCATTGCCCGCATTATGACGGAGAGAGCAAGCGGAGGCCCGCTTACCATGAACTGATCCTTCAAGGAGAGGTTCGGCCTGGTTATGCCGCAGACGATGGAGCCGCATTGCATTTCATCGACGGGCGCCTGCACGGTGTCGTCAGCTCGAGGCCCGACGCGAAAGCATACCGCGTAGAGCGATCCGGGGATACGGTGAAAGAGCATGAACTCCAGGTGAAATGGCTGGGTTAATGGCCTTTTATGGTGTCTGCAAAAAAAATATAAAAAAATGAAAAAAAGGGCTTGTCATCTTTTTTGAATTTATGCTATACTCAATCTTGTCGTCACGGCGACGTGCTTAAAGTGGCCCGTTGGTCAAGGGGTTAAGACACCTCCCTTTCACGGAGGTAACAGGGGTTCGAATCCCCTACGGGTCACCACTTTCATCATCGCATCACGGATCATAATCCGGATGGTTGGGAAGTCTTTATGGCAGCTGCATGATTGTCATCGAGAGCCATTAGCTCAGTTGGTAGAGCACCTGACTTTTAATCAGGGTGTCGAAGGTTCGAGTCCTTCATGGCTCACCAGTTTTTTCGATAAAGTGATCGATTCGCTTCATCTTTATATTATGCGGTAGTGGTGGAATGGCAGACACGCTATCTTGAGGGGGTAGTGGGTGTATACCCGTGGAGGTTCGAGTCCTCTCTACCGCATACATGAATGGAAATGAGAAACCCTGTACGGTACAGTGCAGGGTTTCTTTCGTATTTATGAACTTTATGCGGAGGATGCACCCGACTTTTTATTACACATATACGCAAGAGATAATGTTTCATATTTGCAGAAGAGGTTAATATCATACCGTAGACGAGTACAACTTCTAAAAACCTATAAGGAGTGATTCAGAATGGCTAACAACAATAATGGTAAGATGAGCCGTGAAGAAGCAGGACGTTTAGGTGGGGAAGCTACAGCAAATAATCATGACAAAGAGTTCTATCAAGAGATTGGACGCAAAGGCGGCGAAGCCACTGCGGAGTCTCATGATAAGGAGTTTTATCAGGAGATCGGGAAGAAGGGCGGCGAAGCCACTGCCGAATCCCATGACAAGGAGTTCTACCAAGAAATTGGCCAGAAGGGCGGCGAAGCCACCGCGGAGTCTCATGGACGAGAGTTCTATGAGGAGATCGGACGCAAAGGCGGCGAAGCAACCTCCGATTCCCATGACCGTGAGTTCTACCAGGAGATCGGGCAGAAGGGTGGACAAGCCCGAAATGACAGCGACGGCAATGACGGCAAGATGAGCCGTGAGGAAGCAGGGCGGAAAGGCGGCGAGGCAAGAGCACGCCAGCGCCGCGGTGATTAACATTATCGCCGAATCGTTCGGAAAAGGCAGGCTTAGCAGCCATTAGGTTTGGTGCTAGCGCCCATTCCAAAGCCCCGCCAAATGCTCCATGCATGCGGGACCGCGTAGATAAGCCTGCAAATCGACGTTTAACAACCGAGGCAGCTGCGAATCCATACTGGATACGCAGCTGCTTTATTTGTGTCTATAGGATGGGGCAGCACGTTTCCAGCGTTTCCAGCTCCCCCTCATGCATTAAGCCTTAAAGGCGGTGATTAAGATAAGGCGGCATAGTTTGAAATCGGCATACATATTTTGAGCGAAATTCGCTGGACAAGGATCCTTATGTGAATATATGATAATGATAACCATTCTCATTTATGATAGGGGTTTTTTACATATGGATGTGGCCGGGAATAGCCAGGTACTGAACGGAATTAAGGAATTTGGGGGCCTGACGGCCTGGTTGTGGAATATTGAAATATTCCGGGAGCAGGATTTGCCGCTCGATTACCAGCTTACGATGCAATCGGCACTTATTCTGCAGATGGGAGGGGAATCGTTCCTCCATACGGGGGAGCAGAGCCTGCATATGCGCAAAGGCAGCGTTAAGATCTGCCGGGCAGGTTCTACCTTCTGTCTGACCAAGGCCGGTCGTGAAGAGAGGAAGAAGCAGGCGCATGCCGTCATCGCCATTCTTTATTTTGCTTTCTATGAAGGGCTGCCGGGGAGCGGGCACCTTCGTGAGGCGGATGACTCCGTATTGATTCCTTGCGGAGAGTTTTGCGAAGCCGGCCTGCCGGAATCGCTGTACAGCTCCTGCAGCTCGCTCTATGAATATTTTCACAGCGGAGACAGGATGAAGAAGTGGCGGGCACAGCTTGACTTTCAGGAGCTGCTGTACACGATGATTACGGAATCTGTTTCAGGTCAATCCGAGGGTAAGCGGCAGGCGCTGGAGCGGGCCAAAGACTATATGCATGAGCATTATGACGAAGAGCTGACGCTGGATCAATTGGCAGATCTGGCGGGCTTTAGCCCGAAATATTTTGCCGAAGTGTTCAAGAACACCTACGGCCACACCCCGATGGATTATCTATCGGGCATCCGCATGAATAAGGCGAAGCTACTGCTATTGCGGTCCGAGCCTTTGCTTCGGGAGGTTGCGCATCAGGTGGGATATAAGGATGAGTTTTATTTTAGCCGCAAGTTCAAGAAAAGCTTCGGCCTCTCTCCATCCGAATACAGAAAAAAACGAAAAAACAAAATCGCCTTGTACGGCTCGACCTCGCTCCTCGGATATGCGATGCCGCTCCAATTCGTCCCTTATGCCGCGCCGGTCCACCCCAAGTGGTCCCCTTACTATTATCATGCCCTTGGCTCTGAAATCCCCGTGCATCTTGACGCTTACAGACAGAACCACAACAAATCCGCGAATCTGGAAAGGCTGGCCACAGCAAGCCCGGAGCTGATTATATGCGCACAAGAGGTCGAGCTTTGGGAACGGGAGCTGCTGGAGAAGATTGCGCCTATATACGTGATGCCGGGGGACCGGGAGGGATGGCGCGTTCAACTGCTTGCTTTAGCGGACAAGCTGGGCAGGAGGCCGGAAGCGGACAGCTGGATCGAATCGTATCAGGAGAAGACGGCGAATTGCTGCAGCGTAATTGAGAATCTTCCGAATGAGGAGAAGACGGTCCTGACGCTTCGCATCCATCAGCGCGAGCTTACGGCTTACAGTCATCCCGGTATGAAGGAACTATTGTACGATCGTCTGAAATTGCAGCCGGCGCTTGAATCCCTCCTTGAAGCTGACCGTCATGGTCTTGAGGATTTGAGCGTAACGGCGATTAAGGAATGCGGAGCGGATCATATCCTTCTCCTTGTTCGTCAGGATTCGGAAACACTCGCTTTTTGGAAGCAGGTGCAGGCGTCGCCGGAGTGGCTGATGATTCCTGCCGTAAGGGAGGGTCGTGTGCACCAGCTGCCCTCTTTCCCATGGCGGGAGTATTCTCCTGTCGCGATGGAACGAATGACGGAGGAGGCCTGCAGGCTCTTTACCGAAACTGCCCGTATCCGGAAATGATCCATGGGCAATCCGCATTTCGTCCATGGCGAAATGAATCGCTATCCCTTAACATAATCAATAATGATAATCATTATCAACTATGGAGATTTGAAAGGGGAAGCAGGAGAGAGATGAAGAGAACGAAATGGATCTTGGGGCTGTTGCTTACGGCAGCCCTGGTGCTGTCCGCTTGCGGCGGCGGAACGAATAAATCGGAGGATGCAGGCATCGCGGCAACCGGCGGTTCGGAACCAGCTGGAGCAGCGAATGCGGATGCCGGAACCAAAGAGAAAGAAGAAACGGCACCGGCATCGTCCGAAACGAAGGTTGTCAAATACTTGGATCAGGAGTACACGCTTCCGGCAAATACCGAGCGGATCGTGATTACAGGTGCTGTCGAGGCAATGGAGGATTCCATCGTGCTGGATGTGAATCCGGTTGGAGCCATCTCGTTCTCCGGCGAGTTTCCCCCAATGTTTCAATCGATAACGAAAAACGCGCAGTCGATCGGAGAGAAAACGGAGCCTAACTTTGAGACCATTTTGTCCCTGAAACCGGACGTGATCCTCGGTTCGACGAAATTCAAGCCGGAGGTTGTCGAGCAGTTGAATAAAATCGCGCCGACGATTCCGTATTCCCATGTGTCGACCAACTGGGAAGCGAATCTGAGATTGCTTGGGGAGCTAAGCGGGAAAGAGGAACAGGCCGAGCAGGCCATCAGCCAATATCAAGCGGATCTGGAGGCGGCCAAAGCGAGTTTGGGCGATAGCCTGAAGGACAAGAAGGTCGTCGCGCTCCGAATCCGTGCGGGAGAGATGTACATTTATCCGGCTGGCGTATTTTTCAATCCGGTGTTGTATGAGGAATTGGGGATAGCGGTACCGGCTGAGGTAGCGGCTGTAGAGGCGCAGGAGCTGATCTCGAAAGAGAAGTTCGCCGAGATGAACCCGGATTATGTATTTATCCAGTTCTCTCCTGACGAGAACAAGGATACACCGAATGCGCTGGAGGAGCTGCAGAACGATCCGATCATGAGCAATTTGAACGCCTTCAAGAACGGCAAGGCATTCGTGAACGTCGTGGATCCGCTTGCTCAGGGCGGAACGGCGTACAGCAAGATCGAGTTTCTGAAGGCGGCTGTGGAGCATCTGGCGAAATAAAAATCACGGCACAAACGGATAAGGATTGTTGTTCATGGGATTCAAGAAATCGCTGCCGGCTGTCATCCTGGTGATGGCCCCGGCAGTATGCTTATTGCTGATGGGGGCTTCCATCCTGTATGGGGCCAAAAATATTACGATGAATACCGTCTGGGATGCCATCGTTGCCTTCGATCCGAACAGCGTGGATCATCAGATCATTCGGAGCTCCCGGCTCCCCCGGGTCATCGGGGCCATGCTGATCGGCGCTTTTCTTGCGGTTTCGGGAGCGCTGATGCAGGGCATGACGAGGAACTATCTTGCGTCCCCTTCGATTATGGGGGTGTCGGACGGCTCGGTGTTCGCGGTCACGCTGTTTATGGTGCTGATGCCGAATGCCTCCTCCGGCCTGTATATTGTCAGCTCGCTAGTCGGCTCCGCGATCGGGGCCGCCGTCGTATTCGGCTTGGCTTGGCTTATACCGGGCGGCATGCGTCCGGTTCAGCTCGCCATACTCGGCACCGTAATCGGAACGTTTCTCAGCGGTACGGCGGAGGCGATCGCGGCTTATTTTCAAATCTCACAGACGGTCAGCCTCTGGTACAATGCCCGTCTGCATGCGATGGATCCGGAGCTGATCAAGCTGAGCATCCCTTTCGCTGTGGCCGGCTTGGCGCTTGCCTTAACGCTTTCCAAATCGGTAACGCTCCTTTCGCTCGGAGACGATACGGCTAAAGGTCTCGGCGTGCGGCCATGGATCATTAAAGCCTTGGCGATGCTTGCGGTTGTCATTCTGACCGGCGTGTCGGTTGCGCTTGCGGGGAAAGTGGCTTTTGTCGGGTTGATCATCCCTCATATTGCGAGGTATTTGTCCGGCTCGGATTATCGCTGGATCGTTCCCGTCTCCGGGGTGCTTGGCGGCCTATTCCTGGCTCTGTGCGATATTCTGGCGCGCTTCGTCAATTACCCGTTCGAGACGCCGGTCGGCGTGATCACGTCCATCATCGGCGTTCCCTTCTTCCTGTACTTAATCAAAACGAGGGGAGGGGCGCAGCGTGCGTAATGCTACCGGCCGGTTCGGCCTCGTGTTCGGCGCAGGGATTGTACTGGTGCTGGCCGCTTTTTATTTCAGCTTGACGAGCGGAACGTTTGATATGTCCGTCGCGGAAGTCGTTCGCACGCTGCTGCGCATCGATTCAAGCCACGAATTCGATCTCGTCGTCTTCGAATTCCGGCTGCCGCGAATCGTCCTTGGCGCGCTCGTCGGCTTCGGGCTCGGCACGGCAGGAGGAGTGATTCAAGGCGTTACCCGCAACGGGCTTGCGGATCCGGGCATCCTCGGCATCAATGCCGGAGCAGGCATGGCGGTTGTGCTGTTCATGTTCCTTTTCCAAGGACAGCTGACGATGACAGGCTGGACCGGTGTCATGATGATGCCGATGTTCGGCGTGGCGGGCGGTTTGGCCGCTACCGGAGCCATCTATATGTTTGCAAGGGAAGGTGGAAGGCTCGATCCGCAGCGGCTCATTCTGGTCGGGATTGCAATAGCTTCCGGTTTCGGGGCGGTGACGATGTATTTTGCACTCAAAATGAATCCCAAGGATTACGAGATGGCGGTTGCCTGGCTGGCAGGAAGCCTTCACAGCGCCAACTGGAAGTTCGTGGTGACGATGATTCCCTGGCTGCTAGTTCTGCCGGTCATTATTTGGAGCCGTGCCCACGTGCTTGATCTGTTCCAGCTCAGCGAGGAGAGCGTGAAAAGCGTTGGCGTATCGGTGGAACGCGAGAAAAGGGTTCTTCTGCTCTGCAGCATCGGATTGGTTAGCGCAAGCGTCGCCGTATCGGGCAGCATCGGCTTTGTCGGCCTGATCGCTCCGCACTTGGCCAGACAGCTTGTCGGGCTGAAGCATCGGTATATGCTGCCGGTCAGCGGCCTTGCCGGCATGGCGATCATCATGATCGGGGATCTCATCGGACGAACGATCTTTGCTCCCGCAGAGCTTGCCGCAGGCATCGTCGTCTCGGTGATCGGCGTTCCTTATTTCGTTTATTTATTGTTTCGCATGAGAAAATCTTGATCATCCGGGGAGGAACTATGAACCGATATCAGAAGCTTTCGGCCTTGGACCGAGAACTAACCCTGTATTTGCCCCCCTCTTATCACCATTCGGACCGCTGCTATCCTGTAGCTTATGTTCAGGACGGCGGCGATTCCTTCATGGATTGCTTGAATTATTTAGAGCATCTGTTCAAGGACGGAAGGCTCGGAGAGCTGATCCTGGTCGGGATCGCGACGGAGAAGCGGAATGATGAATATACGCCATGGCCGGCGAAGTCGCTGCTTGAAGGCCGTCCTCCTTTTGGGGGACGGGGAAGAGAGTACGTCGATGAAGTCGCCGATCGCATCAAGCCTTACATTGACGGTCGTTACCGGACGCTGCCGGAGCCGGAGCATACGGGGATCGTCGGCGC
The DNA here is from genome assembly GCF_017873605.1 of Paenibacillus lactis. Lineage (GTDB taxonomy): Bacteria > Bacillota > Bacilli > Paenibacillales > Paenibacillaceae > Paenibacillus_AQ > Paenibacillus_AQ lactis. Next base: position 362,489 of record NZ_JAGGKI010000003.1, on the reverse strand, counting down.
CTCGTTCGGCGGGCTGATCTCCATGTTCGCAGGGTATTGGCGGCCGGATACGTTCGGCCGGATCGGCATGCTATCGGCCTCATTATGGTATGAAGGCGTCATGGAGTTCATCCGTGGCCATGAGAAGCTGCCGCCGGGCCTCCGGGTCTATATGTCGGTCGGTCAATACGAAGGGGCCTACAAGCAAGGAATCCAGCAGTTCATGACCCCGAGCAATCTGGAGGCATACCGCATTTGGACGGGGGAAGAAGGAGCGGATTCCAGGGTTAGGCTCCACATGGATCCGGATGGAACCCATGATCCGATCTTTATGTCCAGGAGATTCCCGGATGCGGTGTCGTGGCTGTTTGACGAAGATGGCAGCGGGGCTGCTGTGGAGGCCCGAGCAGCGATGGAGCAGGATGCAAGGACAGAGGGCCAAGCCGTTACGGCGGAAGGAATACGCGGCATCCCGGAGACGGCTGGGCCCGCTTATCGCATATCAGGCACGGTTACATGGAACATGCAGTCGGAGTCGACTGGGCGCGTATACCGAATATCCGTGGCCGAGCCGATGGGACCGCCGCCTGAAGGCGGCTATCCGGTGCTGTATTCGCTTGATGCCAATGCATCCTTCGGGACGCTGGCGGAGGCGGTGAGGCTGCAATCCCGTACACCGCGCGGCATAACGCCTTCCATCATCGTCGGGATCGGCTACGACAGCGACAGTCCGATCGTGACGGATGAGCGGTTTTACGATTATACCGTGCCTGCAGCGGCACACGAGCTCCCCGTCCGTCCGAACGGAATGCCGTGGCCGGAAACCGGCGGCGCCGAAGACTTCCTGGATTTTATCGAGCTTCAGCTGATCCCCCGCATTGCGTCGCGATATCCGGTGAATCCCGAGAAGCAGTCGGTGTTCGGCCATTCTTTGGGCGGTTTCTTTGTGCTCTATGCGCTGTTCACGAGGCCCCACATCTTTCGGCGGTATATTGCAGCGAGCCCATCAGTCTGGTGGAAGCAGCATGTGCTGTATAAGACATGGGAGGTCTCCAAGCCATTCCTTCAGCCGTTCGACTTGCAGCGGGAGCTGAGCATTTTTGTCGGTACCGAAGAAAAGCCCGCCATGGTCCAAGACGCAAGGGATTTGTATGCAAAGCTGCGAGAGCACCGGCATTTGCTGCACGCCGAGCTTCATGAAATCGAAGGGGAGGGCCATGTATCCGTGCTGCCGTCCCTGGTAAGCCCGCTTCTCCGTCTGATCAGTTCATAATAGGAAGCAACGCAGATATAACCAGTTATAACAAAACAAAAGCAGTATGGGACCCGATGGATCCTATACTGCTTTTTTATAATGTGCTCGTATTTGAATCCGCCCGCATAGGCTGCAGGCCGCCAGGGTGGCGAACTTCGGGAATGGCGAATGTACGAAAAGCGAGGAGAACGATGAGCGTGGTTATTCCTCCGTTTCTCCGGCATGGTCATCGTCCAGCGCGGAGGAATATTTCGGATAGAGCCTGCGGATGCATTCGGGACAAATATCGTGCGTAAATTCGACGGGAAGGCGTCTCTCAAGATAGCTTTCAACCGGTTCCCATGTCTCTTCCTGGCTGACATGCTTGCATACGGCGCAGATGGGGATGTGCTCCGGGAGCGGAAGGCTGCGGGCAAGCGTCTGCTCGAGCAGGATTTGCCGCTCTTTATACTTTGTAATGTCGGTAAAGGAAAGGATGGCGCCGTGAATGAAATTATCGCTGCTTTCGGACAGCGGCTGGACCTCGCATAGCACCCAGAATACTTTACGGTTCCGGGAGACCGAATACTCCAGGACGCAATCCGGCCGGCTTCCTTCCAGAACGGCTCTGACCGAGGATAAATAATGTTCACCGTCCAAGCTGCCGAAATCGACCTCCCCAAAGCACCAGGGCATAATATCAAAAAATGATGCCCCCTGCCATTGAAAATCAGGCGAGACACCATATCTTACGGACATCGTTACAAGCGGATCGTTTATCTTATCGATCATGCCGTCGGGCGTAATGATCATTAAGCCTCTGTTCAAGGCATGGACGGCATAGTTCCAAGCTGTGCTCATGGTATCGTAGGGCAAAAGGGTTCGCTCCTCTTACGAAATAGACTCATGGGTAAAAGGTACAACGATCCATGGGTCCTATGGTATAATTTAGGCAACATAGATAGATTATACACGTATTTAAGTTGTTTTGCAAGAGGAAAATACGTATTTAAGTAATTTTTCTTGGAAAGAGAATCAGGAAGGCGGTTGTTTGATGCAGTCTATTTACCAACGAATCGAACATCTGATAGAAAGCCGGGGTATGACGAAGAAGGCGTTCTGTGAAACCCTCGGGATCAGCACAGGGAATTTTGGTGACTGGAAGCGAGGGAAAACAACGCCGAGTACGAATAAATTAATTGAAATAGCAGCATTTTTCTCCGTTAGCCTGGACTGGTTGATTATCGGGAAGGGCAAGCCCACCACCCGGGTGAATGAAACGAGAGAGGAATATGAGGCGGAAACGGCGCTATCCGCGCTGTCGGGTCTCGAAGAGCGCGAGAAGGAGTTCATCCGGGAGTACCTTGAGTTTTCGGCTTACCGCAGGGATAAGCGAAACGAGAAGACTTAGCGTCAAGGCTATGGCGTGCGGGAAATAATTGGATCTTTACAATTGTGGATTATGGCTATATAATAGGGAATGTTCTGCTGAAGAACTTCTTTATTATATGCGGTAGTGGTGGAATGGCAGACACGCTATCTTGAGGGGGTAGTGGGTGTATACCCGTGGAGGTTCGAGTCCTCTCTACCGCATTATGATTGAATCGGCATAAGAAGCTGTTGTTCAAGCGTAAGCTTGGGCATCGGCTTTTTTTGTTGTCTCGAACGCCCCGGTTTGACTCTTTCCTGTGCCGACAAAGCCTTTACATACCGTTTCAATTTGTGCCACAAGTTTAAAGTCTTATTGTAGCGTTCATAATAGGGCATGAAGGAGTGAGGCGAGTTATGAAACCATTGTACACGGCTGACGTGAAGGTTGTTGGTGGACGCGAGGGCTCGATCCAGTCGTCCGACGGAGCTCTTAATCATAAGCTTAGCATGCCGAAGGAGCTTGGCGGACCCGGGGGGGAAGGAACCAATCCGGAGCAATTGTTCGCAGCGGGATATGGGGCTTGCTACGAAAGCGCGCTGGCCAATATCGCCCGCAAGGAAGGGGTAACGCTCAAAGACGTGACCATCCATTCTCCGGTGATGATCGGCAAGGATGAAACGGACGATGGCTTTAAGCTGGCCGTGAAGCTGAAGATTGAGATGCCGGGAATCGAGCGGAGCCAGGCCGAGGAGCTTGCAAAAAAGGCGCATGCGTTCTGTCCGTATTCCAAAGCGACGCGAGGCAACATCGATGTGGAGCTGAACGTAATCTGACGATTGAATAGAAGGGGATTGTCCTCCATGAGGGATAATCCCCTTTTTATTGCATAACAATATGGAACTTTTTCCATACTTCGCCGTATTCCGTTATTAAAAGGCAGCTTGAAAGGAGCGCATAATATGCGTATTGAAGAGATGATCGCTGAACGGTTTGTCTGCAGCAAATGCCGCGGAACTCAGTGCGAGACGAAGGAAGTATCCATGTCGGGAGCGGGGCTCAGCAAGCTGTTCGATATTCAACACAATCATTTCCTGTTTGTATCCTGCACCCACTGCGGGTATGTGGAAGTGTTTAATCCGGATATTTTGGAGGGGAAAAAGCGCGGCCAAATCGGCTCAATCCTCGATGTGTTCTTCGGTTGACATCGCCTTTAAAATTCTTTAATATGACTAAGTACCAGAAAGTACAACCAGTCATAAGCAATTACAAATCAATATAAACGGGTGATGACATGCCATACAAACCGCAGATTACAGATGTAACCAAAGCTGGGAGCAATGAGAAGGAAGGGTTGTACGAATTCATTATCCATTTGGCTGACGGAACGGATTGCCGCGTGTTCTACAACCGGTTTCCTGAGTGGAAGATGACGGCGCTGAGCCGGCTTGGGAAAGTGCCATGCCCAGTATGCCGCAAGGATTTCATTTGTAAATGCATGGATAAATTTTCAGATGATTTCGATCAGCAGATGAGAGACGGCGAGTGGTTGAGCAAAGCGGTCGAATCTGAATAAGGCGACGCATGATGAAGCGCGGGAATTTTCCTGCGTTTTTTCTTATTGGGCGAGTTTTAGGGTCGCATCGTAACCAAAGGAGGGCAGGTTGATTATGAAGAAGGCGGGCAAGGATAACGAAGAATACGCCATCGTGTTGATTGACGGGGTGTGTCACTTGTGCCAGGGCTTGACCCGATTTATTATCCAGCGGGATCCAGCCGGCCATTTCCGGTTCGCATCGCTCCAATCGGAGATCGGGCAGTCACTGCTGGAGCAGGGAGGACTGACGCCGGATGGCGGGGATACGATGGTGCTGATTGAAAAAGGAAAGTACTACACCCGGTCGCAGGGGGCGCTGCGCATTGCCCGGCGGCTCCGCTTTCCGTGGCCTCTCGCCTATGCGATGATCATCGTGCCTCGTCCGATCCGGGACCGTGCGTACCGCATCGTGGCCAAGAACCGTTACCGCTGGTTCGGCCGCTCCGAGGCATGCATGATACCGACGCCGGATATCCGGCGCCGGTTCCTCTCATAAATTCCCGGAATGCGAATGGCCCCTACGAGCGGGGAGCCCGGAACCCGGCCGCGACGGCCTCCTCCTCGGTGCAGAACCATTGCTCCTCCTTTGTCCGCTCGTAGTATGGCGATTCGGGTGTGTGGTAGATCTTTTCGCCTTTCGAGTTGATGTTCCCTTTGATGCTGCAGCCGGACTTGGCGCTGCCTGCAGCAGATGCTACTGTCTCTGCCGGTTCCGGGGATTCCCCGGATGCGGCGGTGGATTTGGATTGAGCGTCCCTGTCCTGTTCTTCAGGGTGGAAGCCGTCCTCTTGCGCGTAATTCTCGACGCTCCAGATGCCGAGCGCCTTTTCCCTGCTGATGCGCTGAAGATCATTGAATTTATCAACGTAACGGACGTTCGGCGGATAAATATAGGCTACCCGCGCCAGCCCCTGCTCGAGCAGCGCTTCTTGGACCATTTTTCCGTCTACATAAACGTACGCAAGCAGCCGGGAGTACTTATCCCGGTTCGGACCGATATCGAATTCCAATTCGAGCTTGTCGGCTTGCTCAACGAGCTCCTTCGTGAAAGCTTTGGCCTCCGGTCCGAAAGGCTGGACTCCCAGCTTGGGATGGCTTGTCTCGGGCGTGTCAATCAGCAGCATCCGGACGTTCTCCTTCTTGCCTTCAAACATAACGCTGATCGTGTCCCCGTCCACCGCTTTGACGAGCTCGACGGGTACCCGGGGCAGATTCAGGTCGTCAGTAGGATAAGAGGCTTGCTTCCCGTTCGGACTTTGGCTTTGTGCCGCCTTCGTGGACGTTGTCTGTTCCGTTTGGGGGGCAGCAGCTGTCTTCTCGTTCGAAGCAGGTGGCGCTAGCGGCTGGCTGCAGCCGGACAACAGCAGCAGACCGGTTAACAGTGCGGTTAAGATTCGTTTCTTCACGTGATGTCACTCTCCTGACTAGGCTGTATGATATGTATGGGTAGGGATTAGGAGACTCTATTAACCCATCCTATATAAGGAAGTTCTATATACAAAATATTTGCTCCAAGCTTTTATAGTATTGCATATATCCTTGTTTTGGCAATAGCGGTAAAGGCATATATCCTGCAGAAAAATAATGCTTGCCGTCTGCTGGCGGCTATGCTATTCTAATGTCAAATTATAACAAGTCAACGGAAGCACCGTTCATGAACCGCAGGGTTGCGGCATGAATGGTGCTTTTTTGCGTTGTCAGGGAAAGGAAGAGGGGATATGCAATGCTACCGGTACGATTCGTGCTGGCCGTACAGGATTCCAGGTATATAGAACCGCTGCTGAACTACGTAAACGGAAGCTCCTATAGCTCGTCGATGCAGGTAACCGCCTTCACACAACAGGATGCGTTTCTTCAATATATGGAGTCGAGAGAACCCCCAGCTCTCGTGGTTGGAGATGCAACGATGCTGATGGCATGGTTCCAGCTTGGCGACCCGGCTGTGCCTTGGCTGCTGCTTAACGACGGCGCTGAGATACCTGCTTCTTGTCCGCCTGGAGGATCCCATACAGCCAAGTACCAGCCGCTGCCGAAGCTGCTGGAAGCGATATCCGCCCGCTGCCACGGAAACAGTACCTTATCGGGAGGCAGCAATGGAATCAGCGGCGGTACGGGACTTCAGACCGGCACGGCTGCCGTCATCGGAGTTGTTTCTCCCTTGAGCGGGTGCGGCAAGAGCACGCTGGCAATGAATATGGCCAAGCAGTTTGCCGTATTGGGACTGCGGGTGTTTTACCTCAATTTGGAGAGCGTCAACAGCAGCGTGCTGTTTCCTTCAGGCTGCGACGGAATGGAGGGAAGCTTCTCCCGGCTTCTGTACGATATTAAGGCCGCTCAGGAAGACGGGTCTGATAATGTTCTTCAGGTTATGCCGTACCGACTCAGGCATCAGGGGCTGAAATGCGACACGTTCGAGCCGAGCCTGCACGTGAAAGAGATCATGGAGATGACGAGGTCCGACACGGAGCTGCTCCTTCGATCGCTTGGATCTACCGGCCAGTACGATGTCATCGTTGTGGATACGGATGGAGCGTCGGGGGTCCGGGAGGAGAGGCTGCAAGCGGTGCTTGAGCATGCCGGTGCGCTGATCTGGGTCCTGCTGGACGATCCGATCAGCATGTTTAAAAGCGGAACCCGGATCGACCAGCTGCTGCAGTCGGGCGAGAGCTTCTCGGGCGGCTTGATGAAGCGGAGCAGGTTTGTTGTCAACCGTTATACCGGACAGCTTGTGAACAGGCCTCCTCGGCAAGACATCCGGATCGATTGCATGCTGCCTTATATCCCCTCCTGGAAGCAGCTTCACCAGCAGGAGCTGCTGCTGATGTCACCGATATACCAAAGGGAAGTTCTGAAGCTGTGCCGGCAGCTCCTTGGGGGTGGAGATTTCGGGCTGTCCGGCGAAAACAGGGGGGAACTCTATGCATGAGGAGCAGTTCCGTTCGGTTAGGGATCAGATTCGGTCGGAGCTGGATATGACCGGCAGCGTCCATAATTCCGAATTCATGGCGCGCATAGAGGACTTGGTGTGGAGGAGACAGGAGCTTGCAGGACTGACGGCCATGGAGAAACGGACTTTGGTTCGCAGAGTGTACGATTCCTTTCGCGGGCTGGATGTGCTGCAGCCGCTCGTCGACAATCCCCGAATTACGGAGATTATGATTAACAGCCACCGGGAGATCTTCATCGAGCAGGACGGAGAGGTGAAGCAGGTGCCGCTGCAGTTCGAATCGCAGGGAAGGCTGGAGGACATTATCCAGAGTATCGTGGGGAGTGTCAATCGGGTCGTGAACGAGTCTGTGCCCATCGTGGACGCCCGGCTGAAGGATGGGTCCAGGGTGAATATCGTGCTTCCGCCTATCGCGCTTAAGGGGCCGACCATGACGATCCGAAAGTTTCCGGATGCGCCGATGACGATGGAGGATTTGGTGGGACGGGACGCATTATGCCCGGAGGCGGCAGAGCTGCTTCGAATCCTGGTCAGGGGCAAGTACAACATTTTCATCGGCGGGGGGACCGGCTCGGGGAAGACCACATTCTTGAACGCACTTTCCCAGTTCATCCCGCCCGATGAACGGGTCATCACGATTGAGGACTCCGCCGAGCTGAAGATTGTTACGGTGCCGAATCTGGTATCACTGGAGACGCGGAATGCCAATACGGAGGGACGGGGCGAGATTACGATCCGTGACTTGATCCGTTCGTCGCTGCGGATGCGCCCGAATCGCATCGTTGTCGGCGAGGTCCGCGGCAGCGAGGCGCTGGATATGCTGCAGGCAATGAACACAGGGCATGAAGGCAGCCTTTCGACTGGCCACGCTAATAGCGTGAGGGATATGATCAGCCGATTGGAGACGATGGTGCTGAGCGGCTCAGAGCTGCCAATCAGCGTTGTCCGTCAGCAAATCAGTTCGGCTGTCGACATCTTCATTCATTTAACACGGCTTAGAGACCGTTCGCGCCGTGTGACGGAGGTCAGTGAGGTGGTCGGGATGAGCGGCGGGGAAGTGCAGTTAAACCCGTTGTACCGCTTTCAAGAAACCGGGGAGGCTGACGGCAAGGTGCTTGGCCGTCTCGAAGCCTGCGGCAATCCGCTGCGAGGGACGGAGAAGCTGCGGATGGCCGGCATTACCGCCTGGCCCCTGCAAGGGTATGGAGGTGACTCTTATGAAGGCCAGCAGCCTCATGAGATCCGTGAAAGCTGATAAAGCGGGAGTGAAGCCGAAGAGACCAAAGGATCGGACAGAGCCTCAGCGCCAGCGGACCGACAGCAGCAGCCGGCTGCCCGACTACAGCGTGTACGTATTGTCCAAGCGAGAGAAGGTGCTATGTATACTGCTCGGCGCGGTGTTATTCTTCGCGATCGGATATCTGTTCTATCATCATGTGATTTTGTCACTTCTTCTTGGGGTAGCGGGATTTGCCGTTCCGAAGTTTTGGCGTCGTCACAGGCTGGAGCAAAGACGGAGAACCTTGAATCTTCATTTCAAGCAGACTTTGTACTCCTTGTCCTCTTCGTTGTCGGCCGGACGATCGGTGGAGAACGGGTTTAAGGATGCCGTACAGGATCTGCTCCTGCTGGATCCGGGCGGGGAGAGCGACATGATCTTTGAGCTAAAAGTCATCGGATCCCGGCTGGAATATGGAGAGGCGATCGAGGCTGCTCTCCAGGATTTTGCGCGAAGAGCCAGTATGGAGGATATTACGAATTTCGCCGATGTGTTTGCGACTTGTAAACGAACCGGCGGGGATCTGGTCGAGGTCGTTCGAAGAACCTCTTCCATTATTGGCGAGAAGCTGGATATACAGCAGGAGATCTCCGTCATGATCGCCCAGAAGCGCTTCGAATCCAAGGCGCTGCTGGCTGCTCCGTTTTTATTGGTGCTGTTTATGAATATGACTTCGCCGGACTATATGGAGCCTATGCACAGCGGGGCTGGGATCTTTATATCTACCGCTGCTCTGATTGCTTTGGTCGGCTGCTTTTGGTGGATTACCAGGATGATGAACATCAAGGTATAAGGAGGTGAGGGAAGCGTGGTGGTATGGATATCCGCGCTGCTGATGGTTCTGCTCGGGGGTGGTTGGGTGGTGCTGAACCGGATCGGCGGTGAACGGTACCGGCAGCTGAGCAGGCTGCCCATGGAGGGACTACGTCTGCAGAAGCTGACGCCGCCGCTGGTGTATTTGCTGGAGCGAAGCAAAGTTCCCATGAGATTTCCGATATGGTTCTACCGGATTCAAGGCTCGGTCCAAAAACTGCACGGATTACGGCGCAGTCCGGAAATGACGCTGCTGTTCATGGCTGATGTGCTTGCTTATACTTGGCTGATTTGGATCGGGGGCTGCATTTGGTCATTGCTTACGGGCGAACCCATGGGAATGATCGCGGGATTTGGCCTAGGTGTACTGCTGCCGATCGCATTGATCAGAGATATGCAAAAGAAAGTGCTGCTGCGTGAACAAGAGATCGTAATCGAGCTCCCGGAGCTCCTCAGCAAAATCGTTCTGCTGGTGGGTGCAGGCGAGACGGTTCAACGGTCGATCGTGCATTGCGTGGAGCGGAGCAAGGACAAGAATCATCCCCTCTATAACGAATTGGGGAGGATGCTCTTGGAATGGGAAGGAGGCCATCCGTTCCAGCAGGCTTTCGAGCAGTTTAATAAGCGCTGCGGCGTCCAGGAGGTTTCGATATTCACGACGACAGTGCTGCTGAACTTCCGGCGGGGAGGAAACGACTTTGCGCTTGCCCTCCGTGATTTATCCCGGGTGCTGTGGGAGAAACGGAAGGCCATCGGCAGAACCCGAGGGGAGCAGGCATCCTCGAAGCTGGTGTTTCCGATGGTTGTTATTTTTATGATTGTCATAATATTGCTCGGCGCGCCTGCGTTTATGATGATGAACATGTAGAAGGGATCGGTGGATGCAATGATGCTGACCATACTAAAGAACAGAATGAAGCAGTTATGGAAGGATGAGAGCGGGATCGGTACGTTGGAGATGATCCTCATTCTGGTTGTTATTTTAATTATCGCTCTAATATTCAAAGATGAAATTACGGAGCTGGTAGACAAACTGTTCAGATCTGTAAACTCGAAGTCTGAGGAGTTCCTTGAGTAGGCGGCAGCCTGGAAAATGGAGGGACGAGTCGGGAAGCTTCACGATCGAGGCTTCCCTCGTTCTTCCGATCGTATTGGTTGTAACCGCGCTGCTTCTGTTCCTCTGCCTATATATTTACCAGAAATCCATGCTGGCTCAAGCTTCGGCTGCGGCGTCCGAGCGCACGGCATATATCTGGGACAACAGCCATAAAACGGCACCCTCCGGATCCGTGGAGCAAGGATTGCATGATTCATTGTATTGGCGGCTAACGGATGATCAACTGCTCGGGACCCTGTTTGGTTTGTCAGGCGGGGAAGCACCCAAGAGCATATCGATCCCTCAGGGAGAGAACCGGGACGGAAATCTTCCTGAACTTAAGATGTCCAAAGGGAGCACGGCCGTACCGGCCGGAATGAGCGGGGAGATGCAGTACAGCAACCAGCTGCTTATTCGCAAAGTAACGACCTCTATGCATCAACAGGTATCGTTTACGCCGCTAAACCGTTTATTGGAAGATGGGGGACGGATCCAGGTTAGCGCGCAATCGGTCGTGGTTGATCCGGTTGAATTTATTCGAACGGTTGATGTCATGAGATACTACGGCTCCAAGTTTCAGGGCGGGAGGAATCGGACGGACCCGTCAGCCGCCAAGGATGTATTACGGAAGTTCGGAGGTGCGAGATAGTCATGGGGAAGCTAAGAAGAACAGGCAAGGCCGGGAGAAGCAAGAGATTGTCCACCGACGGATCGGTTTCCATTTTTCTGATTATTGCGTTAGCCGTGGTATTTATGTTTGTGGCAGTATTCATTGATTATTCCCGGATCGCTGCGATGAAGGTACAGAGCGAGAGGCTGACCCGAGCCGCCGTCCGGTCCGTGATGTCCGCTTATGATCCCGGGCTCCAGCAGGAGTACGGTCTTTATGCCTCAGGGGACACCAGCGGGGATCTGATCATGGGAAAGGTGCTTAACGAAAGCCTGAATCCCGGGGAGCGGAGCGATGCTTTTCACCTGCTCTCCATGGAGGTCGACAGCTCCAGTCTGCATCTGCAGCGTCCCCTCGGAGAGTATGAAATCTTTAACCGACAGATTTTGGAGGATATGAAATACAAAGCTCCGATCGATTTCACGCTGGAGCTTGTCTCCAAGTTCAAACCCCTCTCCCAATCTATGAAGGAAGCTTCCAACACGGTGGATGTGCTCCGGAAGCTTAGGAAGCTGTATGACAAGCGTGAAGCTGCGCTTGATGAGATGCTGGACAAGCAGCGCAAGGCGGGAAAGAATGCGGAAGTGCTATCGAGGCTTATCATGGATCCTCCCGGCACATCTATCGAGGATGCTTCATTGGGTGGTAGTATTCGAACCGCGGCGGATGCAGCATCGCAATATGAGGATTACTGGACGAAGAAGGGGGAGGATGCCGACAGGCCGCCCAAGGAGAAGCTGTATACCCTTTCCATTATGGCTTACGAAGCAGGCGTTTCGTCAATCGGTTCGCGAATATCAGCCGAGGCGAGCCGTTTGCAGCGGGAGAACGACCAGCTGCTGACCGAGGCTTTGAGGCTGTGGGAGAAAGCCCGAACCCTGAACGAAGAGATGAAGCAAGTGATTCAGGAATCCGAGAACCGCTCCTCTAACGCCGGTTACGATCTGGTTACACGTGACAACACGCCTGGCGCATCTGCCTCGGAGGGCACGGACGCCGAGACGATCCAGGCCATCCGGAAGCAGGCCGGTCAATTGATCCATGGCGAAGAGTTGTTACATGGTCTGAAGGAGGACATAAGATCCCAGCAGCTGCAGGAGCAGTCGGTGCAGCGGTCCGTTTCATCGCTTCGTTCCTCATTAGGAGGCGTTGGAGCAAAGGGAGCTGTGCTGGAGGCGAGCCGAGTTGTCAGAGAATATATTTCGAGCTACGGAACTTCAGGGCCGTCCAATGTTGTAGACCGTAATCAGGCGAAGCTGGAGCAGTATCGCTCTTCGGACAAGGAGCGGAAGGCAATGGAGAAGCAGGCAAACGGGAAATTGAAGGAGGCTTCCCGGGTCATTAGCGCGATTAACGGGCTTGATGGCCAAAGTCAGGCAATCCAGGACGAGTTTCGAAAACTGCAAGCCTATTACGATGAGAGTCTTCAATTTAATCAAGAACGAAACGATGGAGCTTCGGGCAGATCCATGGATGATGATCCGTATGACGCGGGCAAAGCTGCGATGGATAATATGGACGGAATGTTTGGCTTCATGGGAGAGGCTCTTGGCGGGGTAAGGGACGAGCTGTTTCAGAATGAATATGCCGTTCATTATTTTCAGCATTTCGACCCGTCGAAGCTGTCCGGGATCATTAGCGGCTCATCCTCCGTAGACGAGCTGGCGGGGGAGTTTGCGATTGCCAATCAGGAGGTGGAATACATCCTTTACGGCTTTCACAATCCCGCCGGAAATATTTCTGCCGCGTATGCTGAAATATTTGCCTCCCGGCTCGCGATTCGTACGATGGAAGGCTTCGTCGTCAACAGTAAGCTGGGAAACCCGCTAGCCATATTGGCTGCTGCTCTCCTGTACGGAATTGAAAAGGCAATCGCGGATATGATCGAGCTGTGCAAAACGGGTGAGATTGAGCTGTCCAGGTACGCTCCGGTCAAGCTGACGTATCGCGATCATTTAAGAATATTTATGTTTATTCACAGCAACAACGAGAAGAAGCTGTCCCGCATGCTGGCTTTAATCCGGCTTAACACCGGAGTCAATCCGGCTGAGCGGATGACGTATGCTTCCGGTGAAGTGAAGACGGCAATGCGAATATGGTTTCTCCCCGGGTTATCGAAAGCGCTGGGTCAGGTATTCGGCAGCGCGGACGAGGTTCAGGGCAACCGTTATATCGTAACGCGGACAGCGGATTTTTCTTATTAGGTCAGGAGCTCATGGAATGAAACGATCTGCAGATTGGGCAAAAGGCGGCCGTAGAGGCGGAGCTGGAGGAGAACGGGGCAGCATCGTTGTCGAGGCAGCGCTAGTGCTGCCGATGTTCATGTTTTTTGTGATCTTTCTTATTTATATGGTGCAGATGACATTGATTTCAACCGCACTCCATAGTACGGCTGCGGACGCAGTCAAGATGGTCGCCTCCCACATGTATCCGGTGTCGCTTGCCGTTCAGCAGAATTCGGCAGGTGGGGAAGCGGTAGGGTCGGAGAGCACAACCCATTGGGAAAATCCGAGGCTTTCCTTAAGCGACTGGGCCTCACAGTACAGTGATTCGCTGCCTTCACCTGTCAACGAGTGGATTGTTCAGGCTGTTGCCACGGGTGAGGAGCCGCTGCAGCAGCTGAAGAACCAGACCGTCGAAGCGGTATTGGATCCTGTGATTAAACCTTTGCTGCAGCCGTTCACGCAAAGCGGCCTTCTGGATGTCGACAGGATTCATGTATCCAATGTGCGCGTGCCGAATCTAAAAAGCGGACAAAGTCCGTACTTTGGAATCGAGCTCAATTATGATCTGCCGATTCGGGTGCCTTTCCTGAACAAAAGCATCGTTCTGCAGGCGAAGGCCCAAGAAAGGCTGTGGATCGGGGATACAGGAGAGGGCGGGGACGGAACGGGCGGGGATGGCAGTACGCCCGGCGGGGCGATTCAGCTGCTCGAGAAGCCGAATCCTGCGGTTGCAAGCCGACAAGCGACCGTAAAAGTTAAGGTGGAGCCCGGGATGGACGCGAATCTGTCCGTTTATTACAAAAGCGGGCAGAGCACGGCCAAGTATTTGGGCTGGAAAACGGCGGACGAACACGGCTATATCGAATGGGAGTGGAATGTCGGCTTCAACACAACGCCCGGCACTTGGCCGTTCGTAGTAGAGACACGGAATGGGGAACGAATGGAAGTGATGTTTACCGTGGTGGCTAGGCCGTGAGCAGGCAGAGACCCTGCCGTCTTCCCGCACTGCACCGGGCACTGCATATTCAGTTCAGTAGCTTGAGCGATTCATCAAGGCGGACGGACAAAGTCGCATTCATGGAGGCTGGGTGTGGCCCTGTTCGTTTCGGTGCGGTATCCTGCCCTGAAAGGAGATGACTTCGTTTGGGAATGGCTTATGGTATTTGTGCCATGTATTTGATTGCTGCTTTTATAACGGATCTTCGCTCTATGAAAATTCCTAACCTGCTTACGGTTGCCTCCATGGTTCTAGGGCTTACCTACCACGGTGTCCTGTCAGGGGGTGAAGGGCTGCTGTTCTCGCTGCAGGGACTTGGCGCAGGTTTTTCCATACTGCTGGTCATGTATGTAATTGGAGCGGTCGGTGCCGGGGACGTCAAGCTGTTTGGAGGAATCGGGGCCTGGACCGGACTGTGGTTCACGTTACAGTCGATCATGTACTCGGTTCTGTTTGCGGGGGTGATTGCACTCGCCATTTTATTGTGGCGGCGGGAGACATTTCTCAGATTGCGGAAAGTTATCGGCAGTATGATGGGAGTACTCATGTTCAAAAGCCTTGCGCCATGGCGGAGCAGCCAGGAGGAGCAGCTGCGGTTTCCGTTCATGATCGCGGTGCTTCCGGGGGTCATCAGCGCGTATATGATGCTCCATATGTAGGAGGTGCGATTCGTGTTAGGGTTGAAAACGGATTTTGTTCAGAACGACAGGACCATGATGATCCTCGACCGGGAGCAGGGAATGCGTACCGATGAGCTCAATGAAGTACAGTTAGGCATGATTCGTTCGTCAAGCATTCCCCACTTTCTGAAGCTGCATATCAAGGAAGTGGATTACAAAATCACGATGGAATATGACATTACCGGCAAAAAAATGCTCTCCCAAGCATTGAAAGCCGAGCGCATGTCCTTGACAGAGTATTACGGATTGCTGCTTCAGATTGTGACGGCATTGCATGACAGCAGTCTGTATATGCTTAAGGCCGAGAACTTCATTCTGCACGAAGATTACATATTTATTGATGGAT
The DNA here is from genome assembly GCF_017873605.1 of Paenibacillus lactis. GTDB lineage: Bacteria > Bacillota > Bacilli > Paenibacillales > Paenibacillaceae > Paenibacillus_AQ > Paenibacillus_AQ lactis. Next base: position 347,257 of record NZ_JAGGKI010000003.1, on the reverse strand, counting down.
CCTTGCGGCTGGGGACGCTGTATTTAACCTATATTCCGCTCGAGACTACAGCTGAAAGCGGTCATCTGAGGTCATCCCTGAAAGAATGCATGACAAGACTTCTGGCTTCCGTAACGGAGTTAAAGGGAAGAGGCGTTCAGGCTTTAATGTCATTTTGCGGGGAACAGAGCTTTAGTCTCCCCGGCTTGAAGAGGCTGATCATCGAGCTGCTTGCTGGTGAAGATGATGGTGCTATCTCTGGACGGACGGATACCCGGCCGGAATTAAGCGTAAGCGAGCAGGGTATCCGTGCTGTTCGGTCAAGCGTGCTGAACTCCGGCAGCACAAGCCCGAATTCCGGGAATGATCAGGCTGGAGCCTGGTCAAGGACCGGACAGGAAGCGCCCGTTGACCGTGGAAATCTTATCCGCAGTATTCATTCAGCGAGCCATTCAGGAATGGAGCAACCGGAACGGATCGATAAGCCGGTTCGCCCGCGCTTCGGGGCTGCCTCATGGCTCCCGGAACGGAATGGGGAAAGTGCGGAGCCTGAAGACCCTGAGCAGTCTTCCCCGCTTCGGACCTATATATTATTAGCATGCATGCTGGCTGCTGCAGCAGTCTGGCGATTGCTGTATTTGAGCCGGCCATCTCTGCTCACCCTCGGATTATCCGCCGGTGTTACGTTTCTGCTGGCCGCGGCAGCATGGCTGGGATGGCAGGGGAAGCTGCAGACATTATTCCGCAGGACGGACCCATGGTCAGGTGCGCTGCCGGCGATGGAGTCCACCGAGCTGGAACATTACGGCCCCTCCGCATGGAAGGCGCCTCCCCGGTTTCAGGCAGACCCGTTATCCGGACTGCTAAATGGAGGAGAGCATATCCATCGGAAGGATCGCCTGGATGATCGGAAGACACTTGATTCAAAAGAGAAATGGCGATGGAAATCTCCAAGAACGGATACTGAAGCCGATGAAGGTCCAAATCAAAACGTGGAAACTCCGTTCCATGGTGGAGTCTCGCTGCGGGGTAGAATAGGGGCCAGTGGTTTCACGGACAGGGGGATAGAACCAGGCAGCAGCCCTGCTGGACAATCCCCAAGTCCGACCAATGACCAGGGACAGTCTGTAGCAGGCCGCAACAAGGAAGCATACAAAATTTTAGAAATGTATCCCCAACCAGGAGTAAGCTCTTCTTCTCAAGGATACGGAAACGCCGAAGCAGCTGCTGGTGAGGAGGATTACTACGCGCATTTAAGCGAGCATACCGAGATCTTATCCTCGTCAGGGGATGGCGGAACGGTTCTGTTAAGTCAGGGTTTCGTTCCCGGGAAGCATCCGCAACGACATGCCTATTTGGAGGTCCGCTCCCCTGAAGGCGGTTTGCCTGAGCGGGTCGAAATTAACCAGCCTCACTTCATTATCGGCCGGTCTGCCGAGGTGGCGCAATACGTGGCTCTGGGTGTAGGTACATCACGAGCCCATGCGGAGCTGTCGCGCGGAGCTGAAGGGTATGTGCTCAAGGACTTAGGATCAAGAAACGGCACGGTGCTAGAAGGTGAAGCGATGGTTCCTTATAAGGAATATGCGATAGCAGAAGGGAACGCATTTATCATTGCCGGCTGGTCCTTCACGTTCAGGAGCAGTTTGGATGGATCCGGTGGCTCTATGCACGTTTCTGCACGCTCTTTTAAATAAATTTCTTTTTTAATAAACTTTATAAGAGCCAGCACACCTTTTAAGGTGTGCTGGCTCTTTGTTAATTTTGAATCTAGCATCCGTGAATCTACACCCAAAATCCATTCTGAATGTAGACCTTCACTCACCTTCGGTAACGCTGCTAGGATTTATAATCTTTGATTTCTTCGTAATTATGGTAAAATACACCTATTCGTTTTTAAATAGGACCATCATGAGAGGAACGAGAATTTTGCACAGAAAAATTAAAACCAACCTATTCTACTTGGCTGCAGGAATATACATAGGCATTGCAATCGTATCCTTTATTCCGTGGATTGACATCGGCGTAAAAATTACTGCTTACACAAGTATCATCGCATTATTAATAACAATCTATGACTCTTCCAAGGTTGCCCTGGCGTTAGCTGCAGCAGAAGGGAATCCGCGAAAAGAAAAGGTCCGCTATGTTTTTATGTTAGCTATGAAGATCTTATTGGTCATTTCGCCATTTGCGCTGTTGTATTGGATTAATTATGAGGATGATGAGGCAGTTATAGCAAGAATAAGCAATTACGTTACATTTGCTGCCCTTGGAGTTGTATTCTTTACAAGAGGAATGGAATTAAAAAGCCAATCAAACGACAGGTCTAAGTGAAGTTAATCAAAGTCTTCAAGAAAAAGGGCCAACTTTGAATTTATTTCGGGTACACAACAATCTAAAAAGCGTGGGTGAATCGTTCGAGTATTATAAAATATTTGACATAATTGTTTCCTTCAACTCTTGAAGAATTGTGGTAGAGATTTTTGCTGAAACATCATTTTAAGCTACATTACTTTATAACGAAATAAATGACACATGTATACCGTATGGGAAACGTTTGTCGAGACCATTGAGATAACATAAATAGAACAAATGGCTATAAGAAGATTTAATTGAGAATAGAGTCTCATTTTAGCCCTAATTTAAACTTAGGGCTTCCCTTTCAACTAAAGTCTATAGCAAAAAAGTCCATGTTCCGTTGCATGCTTATCAACGAAACATGGACTTATTCACTTTTCTCAGAGCCCCTCAACCCACTAATACCATAGAGAGTGGTAGTGATGATAAACTATTATTCATTTATAGTAATCACTTTATTAAATCTATTCATATTAAACAACGCCACTATCTACCACTCCGCCGCTTCCGTTCCTATAGACTAGAACCCAAAAAACGATACTGTCCATCGATGGAGCCTACAGTTGACATGTACCCCGATGACCACATATTTGCTTGAACTGCTTGAACATAACCACCGGATGATCCTTGTCTTTGAGTTGGCCAACCAGAAAAATTAGCATAGATCGATGAAGCAATAAATAAACTAGTAGCTAAAATTGAAATCGTTAACAATAAAACAGGTTTTTCTTTTTTTCAATATTCAACTCTCCTTTCGGTGAAATTTGATAGACTGCTCAGGTTTAAGTCGACACCTAGTCAGCCCCATCATATTAGAAGCCCGTTCCGTGATATTCTGTTAGATAATCAGATTCGTCTTGCGTTCAATGATGAGTTTTGGTTAATTATAAAGGTACCTGGCAAAGAGTATTAACAATGAATCCTCAAAAATCAGATTAGTTATTTAAATTAATTTGTTTAGCGACTTCAAGTAAGTAATCTATACTTACTTCATCGAATACTGTAAGTACTGAATAGACGTAGTCATCTGATATTATGTGAATAACCTTTCTGTGTTGGCCCTCAACCAATATTGCTGGTAGTCCATTTATATTTGAGACATTTATACTTGCGTCTGAATAAATTCCCGAGTTGTAATAATCTATTGCTTCCTGTTGAGTAACATTTGATGCAGATTGAATTAAATCAACCGCAGCACCACTACTAAGATTATAGTTAGCTACTATTTCAAAGCCTATTCCATTATTTGTGGAATAGGCTCCTACCAAGTCCACAATTGGATTTTGGTTTACTTCACTGGATGATAATGTGGCTGTCTGTTTCGCTAAATTAAGAGGGATGTGAATTTCATCTTCTGGGATTGCACTAATATCCTGAAAGGTGATTTTGTTGTTAACTGTATCGTCAGGTGTTGTAGTCTCAACTATCTCACGTGCGTCTTCATTTTGAATATCATAACCAGTTTTTTCTGCAGCAAATGCAGTGTAAGTATAAGCTCCACCACCAACTAATAATACTGTAGACAGTAATATGCTTAGTTTTTTATTCATTGGAAATTTGCACTTCCTTCCATTTTTTTATTTCTAGTTACTATATACTAGACCTTCATTTACCACACCGCCTGAGCCTGATCTATAGACTAACACCTAATGACAATTTGTACCGCCTCCTCCGTTTGGAAAGAAAGAATAATTAGTTCTATAGGTTGTGCTCCCTGGATGTTGATAGTAAAAATTGGGGGAACTAGGGGATGGGTAAACAGTGTACCGCCCCATCTCATTCCAAGTGCTAGATCCAGTTACCCCATCTGATGTTAACCCTTGTCGGTGTCGTGTCTGAAATGACCTTACTGCGGAAACCGTGTTAGTTCCATAGACTCCATCAATATTACCTACTGTAGACATGTAATATATATAAACCCGAAAAAAATAAAAAAGTTACAAAAACTTGGGAAAAAATATTAAACATAACTTGCTGGATCAGACAGTAGCTAACCGTCAGCAGTTGGTTTAGATCGTAAGCCAACAATTTACTGGATTTCACGTCCCCAGTTGTAGTTCTTTTGTCTGCAAACCAGTCGCATTCGGCTGGGGAACTTCAACTCGTCTTTTATCCGCTCTCATATTTTGCAGATCCTAAAAAATAGGGCTGTTCCAAATGGTCAATATTTCATGACCTTTTGGAACAGCCCAGATTGCAGTTCTTCCAGCTTTCAGTATGATACTATCGTTAGAATTATAAGCAATCATTTATTAATGAGATGCTGATACGGTGTATAATCGATATTTTTCTTCTGGAGGAAATTCATCAAGAATTTGTAGTCGCGCTTCGGCGTGGCTACGATGTAGCCTTTAATGCAGTGGTCGCGGGTTACTTCGGTTGCCCCGGATTCGACGGCGATCTTGCCGATCTCGGCTGCAATCGAGTGCTTGGCGATATCGCGGAATGGACCGGGAACCGGTTGAACCAGCTCGTCCAAAAAAGCCTTGGATTCATCCGTCCACAGCGGGCGGCTCCGTTCCACCCAGTAATTTTGCCAATCCAGCTTGGATTTGCCGTCGGCCTTCGGCAGCACCTTCAGGAACTTGCGGAACATGAAAAATCCACCGATGCCCATCAGTCCGAGCATGACCCATCCCCAGAACGCGATGGTATTCATGAACCATGACGGCGGCGCGCTGGACGACAAATACCCCAAAACGGCCCCTGTGCTCTTCATCTTGTATATCACCTCGAACGATTTTTGTCACATGACAGTTTCATGAGAATTATAACGCATTTCTAGATTTATTTCGATATACAAGCTAAAATAGGTGTAATTGTGTGTCACAAAGGGGGAAATTTTATGTTGAAAATCGGGTCCCATGTGTCCTTTTCGGACAAGGGGTTGCTGACTGCAGCGACAGAGGCTAAATCTTACGGCTCCAGTTCGTTCATGATATATACCGGCGCTCCGCAAAATACACGGCGCAAGCCGATTGAATCGATGTTTATCGAGGAAGGCAAGCTGGCCATGCAGGAATGCGGCATTGAGGAGATTGTGGTGCATGCGCCTTATATTATCAATCTCGGTTCGTACAAGCCGAACACGTATGAGCTTGCGGTGAGCTTCCTTCAAGAGGAGATCCGGCGTACCCATGCCGTTGGCGTGAAGAACATCGTGCTTCATCCGGGAGCATACACCGATAAGGATGCGGAATACGGCATTGACCGGATCGCCGAAGGCCTGAACGAGGTTCTTGGCGGTACCGATGAGACGGAAGTGCATATCGCTTTGGAGACGATGGCCGGCAAAGGCACCGAGATGGGGCGCTCCTTCGAAGAGATTGCTTCAATTATCGATAAGGTAAAATATAACGACCGGCTGGCGATCTGCCTGGATACATGTCACATTCACGATGCAGGCTATGACATCGTCGACGATCTGGACGGTGTCCTGGAGAAGTTTGATCAAGTGATTGGCCTCGACCGGTTGACGGTGGTTCACATTAACGACAGCAAAAACCCGCGCGGCGCGGCCAAAGACCGCCACACCCCGATCGGAACAGGCTGGATCGGATACGATGCGATTCACCGGATCGTCCATCATGAGAAGCTCCAAGGACGTCCGTTCATCCTTGAAACGCCGTGGATCGGGAAGGATCCGAAGACGCAGCGTCCTATGTATGAGATCGAAATCGCGCTGCTGCGCGGTGATGTGGAGCAACGCTTTGGACAAGCATTCATTCAGCAGGTCGAACAGCTGCATGAATTTTTTGCGAAGGAAGGCATCGAATCCCGTTCGTTCGTACTGGATACATGGAATTTGTTGAAAAACGATGCTAAGGCCAAAAAAGCCGATCCTCGCGAGCCGATTGAACGCTTATACGATATGGTGATGTCCGCCGAGCTGTTCCCTGAGCTTTCGGAAGAGCAGGTCAACCAGCGGCTGATCGCATACTTGTCCGGTGTTTCCCTTACGGCTTAATCGCCTGAAATCGAATTTCAGCTAGAAGCTGTACGGCATCCAGTGCGGTCCGGGAACGCCCACACAGTGGATAACACGAATCCTCCACTGGAAGAGCTTCCTGGCCTTACGGGTGCATTAGCTATATAGAGATAATGAATGAGGAAAACATGATGCATTCCCCGTATGGCGAATGATGTGCATCTCCCAAAGTAAGAGATTGTATGAAGCGATGATGCATTCCTCGACAGATTGAGCTTGAATTAGCCGAGTGATGTTGCATTCCTCGTATAAATAAGCGAATGGGCATGGATAACCGACAGATGTGCATCCGCGGATGAATGAAGCTGTTATAACAAAAGATAATGTATTACCCTTATTTAGAATGATGTATTAGATATAGAGGAGGATCACCAAGACTTATGGAAATTCACATCAAGAAAGACCGGCCATCCCCTGCGGACCAATATCCTAACCGAGCCCGTATGCTCATCTCCTGCCCGGACGGACCAGGGATTGTAGCGGCGGTCTCCCAGTTTCTGTATCAGCATGGCGCGAACATCGTGCAGTCGGACCAGTACACCATGGATCCTGACGGCGGCATGTTCTTTATCCGCGTCGAATTTGACCTGGAGGATCTTACGTCCAAGCTGCCGCAGCTGGAGGAATCGTTCCGCTCGATTGCGGACCAATTCAGGATGGAATGGAAAATTTACCATGCCGCGCGCAAAAAGCGCCTTGCGATATTCGTTTCCAAAGAGGATCACTGTCTCGTAGAGCTTCTCTGGCAATGGCAGGCGGGAGATCTTGATGCCGATATCGCCCTGGTCGTGAGCAATCACCCGGACATGAGGGAGTACGTGGAATCCTTCGGCATTCCGTATCACCATATTCCGGTAACGCCGGAGACGAAGCAGGAGGCGGAGAAGCGGCAGCTGGAGACGATCGGCGACGATATCGACGTCATCATTTTGGCGCGCTATATGCAAATTATTTCGCCGACGTTCATCGAGCATTACCGCAACCGGATCATTAACATCCATCATTCCTTCCTGCCTGCATTTGTCGGCGGCAAGCCTTATGCACAAGCTTATAACCGGGGTGTCAAAATCATCGGTGCCACTGCTCACTACGTAACCGAAGAGCTTGACGGCGGTCCGATCATCGAACAGGACGTGCAGCGGGTGAGCCATCGCGACGACGTCAACGAGCTCAAGCGCATCGGCCGTACGATTGAACGCGTTGTGCTGGCAAGAGCCGTGAAATGGCATGTTGAGGATCGGATTTTGGTGCATAACAACAAGACGGTTGTATTTAACTAAACGTACAAAATAATCAGCTTAGCGAAGTCATCCATATAGTCTCGACACCGTACTACAATGGAGCAGCCTGACACTTTAACGCTGCAATGGATAGACTGAAGATCCCGCTCCTTTTTGGGGCGGGATTTTTTACATGCAGGGGATCATTTTATGGAATGGTTTGGATCGGAACGCGACTTTTTTGAACCGGTAACGGAAAAAAAGGTCAAACTTTTTCCAATATGGACTCGTCTTTATATTCGAACCGCGAGATCGGTTACAGATTGCTCCAGAATGCTGCTTATACGCAGATGGAAGTAAGGGGAACACCAGGGATTACATCATCAAAAAAACATTAAACATTGGGAGAGGGGAATCATCAGTTGTCGTTTTATACACGAAGAATGCGGATGATGCTGCCGCTTGCTGCGCTGCTGATCACAGCCATGCTGTCTTTGGCCCTGCCGGCGCAGCTGGTCTTTGCCGACGGGCCCGGCATTTCCATCAAGAGTGAAGTCGGTTATGAAGGTAAGGTAAAGTTTGATAAATGGAACCCGCTCAAGCTGACGCTTACGAGCGACCAGGACATCTCCGGCGATATCGTCTTACAGATACAGAGCCAGAACGGCGCAGGCTTTCATACCTCCTACGTGCAGCATGTCGAGCTGCCGAAGGATACACCGAAGGAAGTCGTCCTCGGGCTGCCGGGCACGATCCTGAATAAAGATAACAACCAGATTCTGTTCTATGAGGAATCTTATAAGAAGGGGAAGCCGATCCCGTTTGCATCCGGAAAAAATTACGTGCAGGCGAATCCGTATAACGGAGCCCTGATCGGCGTGCTGTCGGATGACCCGGACACCATGAATTTCATGAACGTGCTCAACGGCAAAGGCACGAGCGTCAACATTATACCGTTGAAGGCGGCGGGCATTCCGGTTGACGCCATGCTGCTAAGCGGGCTTGATGTGCTGGTTATCAACAATTTTGCATCCGATACGCTGTCGGAGCCGCAGCGTCAAGCGATTGTCGGCTGGGTGAACGGCGGAGGGACGCTCGTTCTCGCAGGCGGAGCAGGCTATGCCAAGACGGCGGCACCGTTTGCCGAGATTGCGCCGGTAACGGCTGACGGTACGACGGCAGTTACAGCGCTGCCGGAGCTGGAGAAGCTTGGCGGCAAGCCGCTGAAGCTGGACGGGGACTTTACCATCTCCACGGCCACTCCGGTAAAGGATGCGAAAACGGAGATTCAAGCTTCAAATGAACCGCTCGTTGCCGTCCACGACTATGGTCAGGGCAAGGTGCAGTATGCCGCATACGATCTGGCCATGGAGCCGGTCAGCTCATGGGCCGGTCATCCTGCTGTATGGACATCCGTCTTGCAAGGCAGTCTGCCGGTCGGGTCGCAAAATATGTACTACAACCCGCTGATCGACAATCTGAACTATGTGCTGGACTATTTCCCGTCCTTATCGATGCCTTCATTTACACCGCTGCTGTGGATGCTCATCATTTACGCCGTCGTCGTGGCGCCGGTGCTCTATTTTATCTTGAAAAAGTTCGACAAACGGGAATGGGCCTGGTTCCTGATCCCGATCATCGCCTTCATCGCCAGCGGCGCGGTGTATATGGCCGGTTCCGCAGACAAGACCAAGGAATTGGCGCATACGATCAATATCGTTGAGATGAACGGCCACGGCAGTGCTGTCAAAACGACGGCCACCGCGTTCTTTACCCCGCGCAGCGGCAATTATGAGCTGGAATTTCCGAGCGGCATGTATTTGAGAACGTCAGGTTCCCGTTCCTCTTTCGGCGGAGGAATGGACGAGAGCAAGAGCTTTGTCCGAAAGAACCCGGACTCGACGACGGTAGAACTGCGCGATATGTCCCAGTGGTCGCTCGCCAAGGTGTGGGCCGAATCCGGGAGCCCCGAGGAGCTCGGACGGATGGAGACGGATTTGAAGCTGGATGCCAAGGGGCAGCTGTCGGGAACGGTCATGAACGACACGACCGGCGATCTTACCGAAGTGGTGCTGGTAATCGGGGGCAAAGGCTATAAGCTTGGCGATATTCCGAAAGGAGGATCCGCTCCGATCCCTCAGGATCCGAAGCAGATTTTGAACTTCATGGGCGGGGATATCGCCGGAATGCTGTACCCGTACTCGCAGAACGATGACAAATATAGACAGCGGGACATTATATCCAACTACACCTTTTCGAAAGGAACGGTCAACACCGACAAAGCGTTTGTTCTCGGATGGAACACCGAACACTTGACGAATTATACACTCAAGAAGCAAGCGGTACGAAGCGACCAGTTGAATTTCTGGGTACAGCCGGTGGCCATGACATGGGGCACAAGCGGGAAGATTAACGTTCCTTACGGCTTCCTCGCACCGGAAATTTCACAGGTGAACGCACCGATATTCAATGCATATGGAAATGGCATCGAGCTTGGGCAAGGTTCCCTCATTGCGGAATTCCCGCTGATTTCCGACCAGGAGGTCGTCTATTCCGAATTTTCCATTAAAGGCATCAAGCCAAACAACAATGTCAAGATGGAAATCTGGAATGCGCAGAAGAATGAGTGGGAGCCGGTCAATGGATCCGGGAATGAGCTGAAGGTCACGGAGAACCCTGAACGGTATATCTTGAACAACCGCATCCGGTTCATGCTGAATGCTAACGATCAAACCAATTTCCAAATGCCGGAGCTGTCTGTAAAGGGGGAGGTTAAGCCATGATTGAGATTCGGAATCTGAGCAAACGATACGGAACATTCCATGCATTAAAGGATATCAGCCTCTACATTGAGAAGGGTACCGTATTCGGATTCGTCGGACCGAATGGGGCAGGCAAATCGACGACGATGTCGATTTTGGCTACGCTGATGCTGCCAACCTCCGGTGTCGCCAAGGTAGGCGGCTACGATGTTACCCGGCATCCGAAGGAAGTTCGCAAACGGATCGGCTATATGCCGGATTTCTTCGGCGTTTATGATCAGCTGAAAGCTACGGAGTATTTGCATTTTTATGGAGCGAGCTACGGGATTCCCCGCGCCGAGCGCGAGCAGCTCATTCCGCAGCTGCTGGAGCTGGTTAACCTGACCGATAAGGCGGATACGTATGTAGACAGCCTCTCGCGGGGGATGAAGCAGCGATTATGCCTTGCCCGCTGTCTTGTTCATGATCCGGAGGTCCTCATTCTGGATGAGCCGGCGTCGGGGCTCGATCCGCGGGCGCGGATCGAAATGCGCGAAATTCTGAAGGAATTGAAGCAGATGGGCAAGACGATTATCATCTCATCGCATATTTTGCCGGAGCTGGCGGAAATGGTGGATGAAATCGGCGTCATTGAGCACGGCGAAATGGTGGCGCAGGGCAAGGTATCCGATATCCAGAACCGTCTGCGGGTTACAAAAGTCATCCATATCCGCACGCTCGAGCGAGGTGAGGAGCTGGCCGAAAAGCTGCGGGATGAGCCGCTTGTGACGTCCGTCTTGACGGACAACACCGGGGTTCACGTTCATTACAGCGGCGACGATGTACAGCAGAGCGAGCTTCTGCGGAAGGTGATCTCCTGGGAAATTCCGATTGTCTCGTTCCAGGAAGCGCAGAGCAATCTGGAGGACGTATTTCTCGAAATTACGAAAGGAGGCCCCCGCGAATGAATTGGAGCAGAAGATTGATCAATCCGGTAATCGACAAGGAATTCCGGCTGCGGATGCGTTCGACCCGTTCGATGCTGTCGGTGTTGTTTTATATACTGGCGCTCGGCACGATTGCGATGGGTTTCATTTATTTGTTTCTGTACTTGGGCAACCGGGGACCGCAGCGATTCGATCCGCAGGTAAGCCAGATGATGTTCTATGTGCTGAGCTTTGCCCAGCTGGTGCTGATCGCCTTCATGGCCCCGGCATTGACGGCCGGCGTCATCAGCAGCGAGCGCGAGAAGCAGACGCTGAGCATGCTGCTGACGACCCAGCAAAGCTCGTCAACGATCGTGCTCAGCAAGCTGGTGTCCGCGCTCAGCTTCATGGCGCTGATCGTGCTGGCGACGCTGCCGGTGTACAGCATCGTGTTTCTGTATGGCGGCATATCGCCGAAGCAGCTGATATCGGTCTTTCTATTCTATCTGTTTGTGATGCTGCTTCTTGGAGCGCTCGGCGTCATGTTCTCGACGCTGTTCAAACGGACGATTGTGGCCATCATCGTGACATATGGCGTGGGACTTATCATTTTCTTGGTGACGGGTCTTCTCTATTTGTTTTTTATGGGCATCGAGCAGCGGAATATGTATGTGACAGGACAGCCTCCTGTCGCAGGCACCCACTCCTGGGTCGGCTATCTGCTGGGCTTGAATCCGGCCGGAGCGATGATGAGCCTGTTCGACTCTTCGTTCTCGAAGGAGGCCTTTCTGCTCTATGGCGGCAATCTGAACAGCAAAGCGCCGATTGAGCTGTGGCTCGAGTTTGTCATTGTGTACTCGGTCGTTATCGTGCTCGCGCTCTGGATTGCCATTCGGAACATCCGGCCTGTCGCTCGGCGAAGAAAGGGTGAGGAGCCTGCCGAACAGCTTCCGCAGGATCACAGTACGTCCGAAAATGGTGTGTAATGAAGGTTATGCAACGGATCTGACCTGAAAGCATTTAAAGGATCTGAAGGAGGAGAAATAAGTGGACAACATCATGCGCGCAATCGAGGCGGCACGCCGGCGGCTGCAGCGCTTCCGGGCCATCGCTTATGCGCTGTACGGACTCGCGGCAGGCTTTGCGGTTTCGCTGCTCCTGCTGATCATCGGGCGTTTCGTGCCGATATCGTGGATGAACATCGCGGCGGCTGCCATTCCGGCGGCCGGCCTCCTTGCGGGTCTTCTTTGGGGATGGCTTAGCCGGATTCCGGCGATGGACGCGGCGGCGGCAATGGATCAGGCATCCGGGGGCCCCGAGCGAAGCGATATGATGGTGACCGCCTTGTCCTTCCGGGAGGAAGATTCAGCGGCCGCCCGCTGGCAGCGGGAGCAGGCGGAAGCTTACGGCAAGCGATTCACGGAGCAATTGCCCGAGCGTCTTCCCTCCCCCCGCCGTAACCGTCAGCTGCTGATCTGCGCCGTTGGTCTGGTCGCCGTTGTGGTCCTGGCGCTGATCCCGAACCCGATGGATAAAAAGGTGGAGGCGGCAAAGGAGCAGAAGAAGTGGATTCAGGAGCAGGTCGCCAAAACGGAAAAGCTCGCCGAACAGCTGGAGAAGGAGACGCTGGACCCGGTCGATCGGCAAAAGCTGAAAGAGAAGCTGGACGAACTGAGACAAGCGCTGGCTAAAGAAAAGCAGCCCGAGCAGGCGCTGGAGAAGATTGAAAAGGCGATGGAGGAGCTGGAGAAGCTGGCGAAGCAGCAGGAGGAGAAGGCCAAGGCCTTATCCGAGATCGCCAAGCAAATGCAGCAGCAGAAGGCGCTGTCCGAAGCGGGTAAGAAGCTTGAAGAAGGAAAGTCCGAAGAGGTCAAGCAGGAGATGAAGAAGGTATCCGAGCAAGTCAAGAAAATGCCGCAGGAAGAGAAAGACCGTTTATCGGATGCCCTGAAAAAGCTTGCGGAGGAAGCGGCCAAGCAGCAGGGAAATGAAGAATTGGAAAAGGCGTTGTCCAAAGCGGCCGAGGCGCTAAAAGAAGGCAAGCTGCCGAAAGAACTCGAAGAGGAGCTGCAGAAGCTGGCTGAAGAGCTGGCCGAAACGGCGCTGGCAAAGGCTGCTTCGGAGAGCCAGTCGGAAGCGGCAGCGGCCTTGGCCTCATCCCTCGCATCACAGGGATTGGCCATGGCGGATCAGATGAAGGCAGGAGGTATGTCGGTGTCGGACGCTTGGGCAAACGGCGGAAGCGCGGAGGCGCTGGCGCAGGCTGGCCTTGGGGAAAGCTCGGGAGAGCAGAGTGAGAACGGCGGCTCCGGTTCCGGCGCGGGTTCGGACCAGCAGGGATCGGGGAGCGGCCAAGGCGCAGGCAGTGGCTCCGGTTCTGGCAGCGGCTCGGGTTCAGGGGCTGGGTCTGGCAGCGGCACCGGTTCGGGTTCCGGCAACGGGGTAGGAAGCGGCGCAGGGCTCGGCAGCGGAGGGCGCGAGCTTGTCACGATTCCTCGAAATTACAAGGGCGGCGGCAACGTCCAGAACGATTCGGGAGAGCTTAACGGCTCCGGCGGCGATATCCAGAAGGGCGGCATATCGCCGACCATTCCCGGCACGTCGCGTCCGTACGAGGAAGTGTACCGGGATTATGAGTCCAAAGCCAAAAACACGCTGGACCGCAATCAGCTGCCTGATCAAATGCAGGGGTTGGTGGAGGAATATTTCATCCAGATCAATCCGAATCCGTGAGGCTTTAGCGGCTAAATAACCGGCTGCAGCGAACGTTGAATTTATTTAGAAGACGGAGGTTTAATCCATGTCGGATATTGCAGTGAGACCCCAGGAATGGATGGAGAGCATTTCTGGACTGAGGGAACATATCGGCAAGGTCATTGTCGGACAGCAGGAGGTCGTGGAGCAAATGCTCTGGTGTATCTTTGCCGGAGGCCACGCCCTTCTGGAGGGGATACCGGGACTTGGAAAAACGATGCTCGTCCGCACCGTCTCCGATGCGCTGGACCTGTCGTTCTCCCGGATCCAATTCACGCCGGACTTAATGCCGAGCGACATTACGGGCACGAATATTTTGTCGTTCGGGCAGCATGGAAGCACGGGGATGACCTTTCAAAAGGGGCCGCTCTTCAGCAGCATCGTGCTGGCTGATGAGATTAACCGGGCTACGCCGAAAACTCAGTCGGCCCTGCTCGAGGCCATGCAGGAGAAGACGGTGACGGTAGGCGGGGAAACGCACCGTCTGCCTAACCCCTTCTTCGTATTGGCTACGCAAAACCCGCTCGAGAACGAGGGAACCTATCCCCTGCCGGAGGCGCAGCTGGACCGGTTCCTGCTGAAGATTGAAGTATCTTATCCAAGTGCCGACGAATTGAAGGAGATCGTAAAGCGGACAACGTCGTCGCATACGTTCCAGGTCGAGCGGCAAATGACGGGCGATGACCTGCTGGAGATCCAGCGGGGGGCGAAGGAAGTGCTGGTCGCGGATGAAATACTGGATTATGCGGTCCGACTGCTCATGATGACGCATCCTGAGGAGGCGTCCGCGCCGGAGGCGGTCAAAAAATACGTCCAATTCGGCTCCGGTCCCCGCGGCATTCAGTCCATCATCTCGGTCGGCAAGGTCCGGGCGTTGTGCAGCGGGCGGATGCATGTATCCACCGGGGATATCCGGGCGGTCGCGCTGCCAGCGCTGCGCCACAGGCTGTTCCTGAACTTTGAGGGGCAGGCGATCGGAATGACGACGGATCAGGTCATCCAAGAGGTGCTGCAGGCGCTGGAGGCCTCCGCGTGAGCGGCGCCGGTCATTTGCTTCCGCCGGAATGGCTTCCGCGGCTTGAGCGGCTCACGCTGTCCGCGAAGCGGCGGGTTGCGGGAACCCAGCAGGGGAAGCGGCGGTCCCGCCGCCTCGGCTCCTCGCTCGAATTCGCCGATTATCGCCTGTACACGCCCGGCGACGATGTGCGCAGGTTCGACTGGGGCGTGTATTCCCGTACCGGTAAAGCGTTTGTCCGCCAGTTCATGGACGAACAGGAGCTGACGGTCAGCATCTTCGTCGATTGCTCCGCATCGATGGGAGCGGTGATATCGTCTGCGGAAGGGGAACGTCCGGAGGGAGCGGCGGATCAGGCGGTCCACGGCAGCCCCAAATGGCGGCTTGCCCGCCAGCTGGCGGCAAGCGTCGGATACATGGCGCTCTCCTCATACGACCGGCTTCAGATTGCCTGCTACAGCCGCACCTTGTCCGCCCGCCTGCCCGTGATGCGGGGCAAAGGTTCGGCGCACCGGCTGTTCTCGTTCTTGCAGGGCGCGCAGACCGGCGGTGAAGGGAGCCTTGCCGCTGCGCTCGGACAGCCCGGCGCGCTGCCAAGGCATCCGGGCATGACCTGGGTGTTTTCGGATTTTTGGCTCGAAGGCGGCGAGGATGAGCTGCTCAGGGCGCTGTCCCTGCTGGCCGGCAGCGGGCAGGAGGTTGTGCTGGTCCATATTTTGTCCCGGGAGGAGCTCGACCCCAAGCTGACCGGCGATCTTCGCCTGATTGACAGCGAGACGCACAGCGGGAAGGAAGTAGCCTTGACGGGCAAGGTGCTGGAAGCGTACAAAGCCGAGCTGGAGCGTTACCGCCATATGCTGTCCGGCGTCTGTGCGGAGCGCGGGATGACCTACGTGCTCATTCCGGCCGACATGCCGCTGCGGGATGCCATGTTTGGCGTGCTGGCGGGTGCGGGAGTAGTCTCAAGCTAGCATCTGCTGCATCCAGCTAGGCTTCAACCCGTGGAGCCATAGCGGGCCGCTCGTTCTAAACTATGGACCGCCCGCACTTTCCCGGAAGGGCTTGCCGGGCTGCGGCAGTAGGGGCGATGGTAAGGTGGCAGCAGGCTTCGGGCAAGCCTCAAGAGCGATCCAAGTATGCCTCGAATTTATGCATCGTGCGCACAGGGAGAAACGCACAGTGTCCTAGGCAGGCTGCCACCAGGGAGCGAGTGCGAGCAGGTAAGTTCTGTGTGGACTGCCACCAGGAAGCGAGCGCGAGCAGGCAGGTTCTGTGTGGACTGCCAACAGGATGCGAGTCCGAGCAGGCAGGTTCTGTGTGGACTGCCAACAGGATGCGAGTGCGAGCAGGCAAGTTGTGCCGTGGACTGCCACAAGGGAGCGAGTGCGAGTTAGCAAGTTGTGCCCATGGCGTGCCGCCAGTGGCGAGTGCGAGCAAGGTGAGTGGTCCCGCGGGCCGCGCCGCGTGAACAAGATTGCGGTATGGGAGTAAGGAGGGAACGTGTTTGTGGGGATTCAATCATGGATGAGCCTATGGTTCGGTCTAACGCTGCCGGCCATCATGCTGATGTATATGTTCAAACGAAAATATGTGGATACAACGGTTCCCAGCCACCTGTTGTGGGAGCGAGTGCTTAAAAACCTGGAGGCCAACAGGCCGTGGCAGAAGCTGCAGAACCGGCTTCTGCTGTGGCTGCAGCTTCTGGCTGCCGCGTTGATGGTCTTCGCGCTGATGCAGCCCTTTATGCAGGTGTCCGGAGGCAGCGCCCATATCGTCATCGTTGCCGATACCTCGGGCAGCATGAGCGCGCAGATGCAGACTGAAGGCAGCGGGGAAGGAGAGGACTCCTCCCGATTGGAACAGATGAAGGAGCGCTTGAAGGCCTACGTTCGGGATCAGGGGAGACGGAGTAAGATCACGCTGTTGTCGACCGGATCCAGCCCTGTAACGCATGTATCCCATGAAAGCGACCGGGGCGCGATCGATGAAGCGATTGAAGCGCTGCATCCTTATTACGGTACGGCATCGTATCGGGAGACGCTCTCGCTTGCCGCGGCATTGACAAGGGAGGAACCCGATGCTGAGGTTGTCATATTTACGGACAGCCATTGGCGGCAGGATCCGGTCCCGATAGCCTTCCAGGTGCCGGTATCGGTGGAGACGATCCAGGGGGCGGCAAAACACAACGCATCGATCGAGCAGTTCGGCGTTTCTCCGAAGGGGGGGACAGGATCTTCGTACGAAGGCGTTGCGGTGGTCAGCTCGAACGCGGAGGGGGTTTCCTCCGTCGAGGTAAATCTGTACGGAGACAGCCAGCTGCTCGCGAGCAGAGTCGTTGAGCTCGAACCCAAGAAGAAGGCGACGGCATCCTTCTCCGATCTTCCGTTTGCGGAGGTCTACCGGCTCGAGCTGGCATCCGAAGATGGCTATGCGGCCGATAATGAATCGTTTGCCTTCGGAACCGGCCGCAGCTCCGCAAGGGTGCTGCTGTTAACCTCAGGCAATCTGTTTCTGGAGAAGGCGCTGCAGCTTAGCGGAGCGGAAGTGACCCGGATCGCCGTGAACGGATCGGCGGGCAATCAAGGCGATCAAGCTTCGGAAGGAAGCGGGGAAGGCGGTCGGAGCGAAGGAAGCAAGGATGACCGCACAGAACCGGATATTCCTCCCGTACCGGACGGCGAATTTGATCTGCTCGTCATGGACGGAAGCATTACTGCGGGCTTTACGCAGGGGAAATGGGCAGAGCTGGCCCGGCGAACGCCGCTATGGAGCATCGGCGGAGATGGACCGAAGGTCGGGAGCCAGGGCGGGCGGCCCGTGCTGGCCCAGCATCCGCTCACTTCTTATCTGACCATGTCGGGGGTTTATTTCGGCAAGCTGATCGATCAGCGCCCTGCATGGGGGGAACCGGTCATCCGGCTCGGGGACCAGCCGCTCGTATATGCCGGTGTGGCGGAAGGCCGCCCGAGATTGTCCTTCCAGTTCCTGCTGCAGGACAGCGATCTGCCTCTGTCGCCTGAATTCCCGGTATTGGTGAATAATGCACTCGATTGGATGACTTCCGGCTCAGGGACCGGGCTTGGGCGATTCCTGGCCGGGGCCCAGGCGGATATTCCTGTAGCGGCTGATGCGGTATCCGCCAAGTGGGTACCCAAGAGCGGGCTTGCTCTTGCGGACGGACCGGATACCGTCGAGGTGCAGCGGAGCGAGAGCGGCATTTCAACGGTGCAGACGGTACCGGACGTTCCGGGACTGTATGCGTTCGAACAACAGAACGAAGCGGGAGAGACGACGTCGTACTGGCTTGCGGTGACGGCTGATCCGTACGAAGCGGACCTGAGCACGACGCAAGGTCCGGCGGTGAGCCAGACCGGCTCTGGCGCAAAGTCCGGCGGAGGAGATCAAGGCAGCGGCGCTTCGGCTGCAGAGCAGCGCAGAGCGGCCAGCCAGGCCGGTTCGCTTATGCCTTGGCTTGCTGCACTGGCGCTGGCCGTGATCGCTGCAGAATGGGGGGTGTACCAGCGTGGGCGTTCAATTTAGTCATCCATGGTTGCTGCTGCTGCTGATCCCGGCAGGGATCTTTCTGTATTATGCATACCGGTCGGATTTCCGGTTAAGCGGCTTTCGGCGGAAGCTGGCGCTGGGTCTCAGAACCTTGGTCATTTTGCTGCTCATCTTCATGCTGTCGGGCCTGCATGGGTTCACCGTGCTGCGGGATAAACAGGTCGTCTTTTTGGCGGACCGATCGGACAGCATGGGAGACCCGTCACGGATCACAAGCTGGATCGGCGAGTCCATTGCAGCCAAAGGGGAAGAGGATACAACCGCCATCGTCTCAACGGGTCTTGAGGGCGCAGTGGAGCGGCGACTCTCGGCGGACGAGTCGGCCGGCGCGTCGCTGAATGCGCTGCTTGAAGGGCGGTTCACGGGACTGGAATCGGGTTTGCAGCTTGCCGGAAGCCTTCTGGACGGAAACGGCGATTCCCGAATCGTGCTGATCTCCGATGGGGAAGAGAATGTCGGAAGCATGACGGCCGCCGGAAGGCTGCTGAAGGATCGAGGCATCGCGGTGGATGTCCTCCCGGCTTCGAAGCAAGAGATCCGGGATGTCGCCGTCGAGGAGCTGAAGGTGCCGGAGAAGCTCTACCAAGCGGAATCCTTCTATGTGGAGGCGCTCATTCGCAGCACCTTCAAAACCGCCGGCGAGCTCCGCATTTATGAGGACAACCGGGAAATCGGACGGGAACGCGTGGAGGTATCGCCGGGGGAGAACCGTTTTGCGATCAAGGGACTTGCCAAGAACCCGGGTCTTCACAGGTACCGGGCTGAAATATTCATGGACGGGGATGAATCTGCGGCCAACAATGCCGCATTTGATTTTACCCGGGTCGACGGACCGCCGAGGGTGCTGATCGTTGAAGGCACCCCGGGGACCTCCGGCAACATTACGGCGGCTCTTGAGTCCGGCATGATCGGTACCGAGGTCATTCCGCCGGAGCTGCTGCCGCTCGATGCCGCGAAGTACGCCGCTTATGACAGCATCATATTCAACGATGTTTCGGGCAGCCGTGTCGGAGGCAAACAAATGGAGCTGATCGAACAGGCGGTCCGCAGCTTCGGCATCGGGTTCATGATGGCCGGCGGCGAAGACAGCTTCGGGATGGGCGGCTATTTCAAGACGCCGATCGAGAAGGCGCTGCCAGTGTCCATGGAACTGGAGGGCAAGCGGGAAATCCCATCGCTCGGGCTGATTCTGGTCATTGACCGCTCGGGAAGCATGAGCGGGGAAAAGATCGAGCTTGCGAAAGAATCCGCGATGCGCACGGTGGAGCTCCTCAGGCCGAAGGATACGGTCGGGGTGGTCGCTTTCGACGACGCGCCTTGGTGGGTGGTGCCCCCGCAGACGCTGGAAAATAAGGAAGAGATCATCAGCAGCATCCAGTCGATCCCGAGCAACGGCGGCACGAATATTTATCCGGCGGTTTCATCCGCCTTGGATGAGATGCTGAAGATTAAATCCCAGCGCAGGCATATCATTCTGATGACGGACGGCCAGTCGGCCTTCAATTCGGGATATCAGGATTTGACCGATACGATGGTAAAGAATAAAATCACGATGTCCTCGGTAGCGGTCGGCATGGATGCAGACGTCAACCTGCTGCAAACCTTGGCGGAAGCCGCCAAGGGACGCTTCTACTTCGTGGAGGACGAAACGACGCTGCCGGCGATTTTCAGCCGGGAGGCCGTCATGATGGCCAAGTCTTATATTGTCGATAAGCCGTTCGTCCCCGCGCTTCAGCAGGCGGGAGACTGGGCAAGCCTGTTTCAAGAGGGCGTCCCGGGGCTGTACGGTTATGTGGCGACAACGCCGAAGTCGACGGCTCAGACGGTGCTGGCCAGCCCGGAGCCGGATCCGGTGCTCGCCCGCTGGCAGTACGGCTCGGGCCGAAGCGTGGCATGGACGAGCGATTTAAGCGGGAAATGGTCGAAGGAATGGGTGTCCTGGAACGCCTTTGCGGATACGCTGACGGAGATCGTGAAATGGACGTTCCCGCAGTTTACCTCCTCACCCTATGAGGTTACGACGGAAACGGCCGGGAACCAGGTGAGGCTGCAGGTAACGACCAACGGGGAGAAGCCGCCCGAGAAGCTGAATGCGGTCATTGGAGATGACGAAGCCGGCGAGCAGAAGGTGGAGCTGGTTCAGGAGGCGCCGGGCCGTTATACAGGGCTTGTGAATGTGACGAAGCCGGGCGCTTTCCTCCTTTCGCTCGAGGATGCGAGTGGAGATGGATCGAGAGCGGCAGCGCCGGGAACGGGCTTTGTCGTCCCTTATTCGCCGGAATATCGGATCTCCTCCGGAGACGGCGAGGAAGGGCTGACCCGTCTTGCTGAGCTTACGGGCGGACGCGTGCTGTCCTGGGATAACCCCAAGGAGGTATTTGACGGGAAGGCGGCTTCCCGAACGCAGCTGCATGACTGGAGCTATCCGCTGTTAGTTGCGGCCCTTCTGCTGTGGGTCGCCGACATCGCCGTGCGGCGCCTGGCGCTGCCATGGGCCGCCCTCGGCGCCCGCCTGGCCGCCCTGCTCCGCAGGCGGCCGGCTCCCGCCGGCGAGGCCGGGCAGCGCACCGGCCTCGAGCGGCTGGCGGCGCGCAAAGCCCGCGCCGCCACCTTTTACGGCGGCGGCCAGACATCGCCGCCGGCCAAGGCGCCGCCCGCGCAGGAGCGCAGCGGCGCGGGCGCACTCGCCGGGGGCGGGAACCCCGCCCCGGCGCCCGGCGCGGCTCCGGCTGGGGGCCGCAAGGCCCAGCCGGAGGCACGCGCACCGCAGCGGGGGGCTGCCCCGCTGCGGGAAGAGCGGCCGGCGAAGGCGAAGCCGGCCGCAGGGGAGGGCGCGCGCCGCGGAAGCGCGCCGCCTCCGCCGCCCCCGCCGTCGAAGGCACCGGGGGGCGGAGAGCGCCGGCCCGAGGGAACCGGGCCGGCAGCGGGAGGAGGCTCCTCCATGGATCGCCTCCTCCAGGCCAAGAAGCGGGGAACCCGCCGATGAGCTTGAATGCCAATCCGAAGGCTCCGGCCAGACCATTTGTGTCTGGACCGGGGCTTTTTTTCGTACAAGGAAGCCAGCTTGGGAGAAGCCGGGGATGGACGGAGCCTAAAACGGCAGGCGTATTCCGGGAGTCTGGAACGTCCTGATGTTTTCCTGGGGAGTCGATTCCCGGGCCTTATTTCCAGCGGCTCGTTTAAGATTCGCTTCTCACGGTTATAACCCGTCTAATAAAGGAAATAATGCAGGAGGGACATTCGCGGCTTTTGTGTCAATTTGGAAAACAACGAAAATTACGTTATGGAAATGAATCACGTCTGGTGATACAATAAGAGTCAAAATGATATTCTCAACATTCCTAACTGCCCTCATTGCTACATAACAGGGCCGAAGGGGCGTAAGATGACTTCATATTCGAAGCTTACGACGGAGAAGATTTGAGGAGGACGAATCATGACAACTGAACATAATCAAACGATCGACAACCTGTCCATCGCGACGATTCGGACGCTGGCGATCGATGCGATCGAGAAGGCCAAATCCGGTCACCCGGGCATGCCGATGGGCTCTGCGCCAATGGGCTATCAATTGTTCGCGAAGACCATGGTCCATAACCCGGATCAGCCGAGCTGGATTAACCGCGACCGCTTTGTGCTGTCGGCAGGCCACGGTTCCATGCTGCTGTACAGCTTGCTTCACCTGAGCGGCTATGATCTCTCGCTGGAGGATCTGAAGCAGTTCCGTCAATGGGGCAGCAAGACGCCGGGCCATCCGGAATACGGTCATACGGCAGGCGTAGACGCCACGACAGGACCGCTTGGACAAGGCGTTGCGATGGCAGTCGGCATGGCGATGGCGGAAGCGCATCTGGGCGCGACTTACAACAAGGACGATTTCAAAGTTGTCGACCACTATACGTACGCGATCTGCGGCGACGGCGACCTGATGGAGGGCGTTGCTTCCGAAGCGGCTTCCCTGGCTGGCCATCTAAAGCTTGGCAAGCTGATCATGCTGTATGATTCCAACGATATCTCCCTGGACGGCGAGCTGAGCCTGGCCTTCTCCGAAAATGTAGCGAAGCGTTTTGAAGCTTACGGCTGGCAGGTGCTGCGCGTCGAAGACGGCAACGATCTGCCTGCCATTGAGAAAGCGATCGAGGAAGCGAAAGCCGAAACCGGTCGTCCGACGCTGATCGAAGTGAAGACGATCATCGGCTACGGAAGCCCGAACAAGCAAGGCAAGGGCGGACATGGCGGTACGCACGGCTCCCCGCTCGGAACCGAGGAAGCGAAGCTGACCAAGGAATTCTACAAGTGGGTATACGAAGAGGATTTCTATGTGCCTGAAGAAGTGCGCGAGCATTTCGGCAAAGTGAAGGAGCGCGGAATCGCCGCATACCAAGCTTGGGTCGATCAATTCGCGAAATATAAAGAAGCTTACCCTGAACTCGCAGCGCAGTTCGAGCGCGGCGAATCCGGCAAGCTTGCTGAGGGCTGGGATAAGGATCTTCCGAAATACAGCGCCGAGGACAAAGCCGTTTCCACCCGCGTTGCATCCGGTAAAGCGCTGAACGGCCTGACATCCGGCGTGCCTCATCTGCTTGGCGGCTCTGCGGATCTGGAGAGCTCCACAATGACGCATCTTAACGATCTGCCGTCCTTTACGCCTGAAAGCTATGAAGGCCGCAACGTCTACTACGGCGTTCGTGAATTTGCGATGGCCGGCGCGATGAACGGGATTGCGCTTCATGGCGGATTGAAAATCTTCGGCGGCACATTCTTCGTGTTTACGGATTATCTGCGTCCGGCTATTCGTCTGGCTGCGCTGATGAAGCTGCCGGTAACTTACGTGCTGACGCATGACAGCATCGCGGTTGGCGAAGACGGCCCAACCCACGAGCCGATTGAACAGCTCGCGTCCCTGCGCATTATCCCAGGCCTGACCGTGATCCGTCCGGCGGATGCCAACGAAACGTCGGCTGCATGGGCTTATGCGGTTGAAAATACGGACCGTCCGGTTGCTCTCGTGCTGACACGTCAGAACCTGCCGATTCTTGCAGGCACGGTAGACAACGCCCGCGAAGGCATCAAACGCGGCGCTTATGTCGTATCCGATGCCAAAGGCGGCAAGGTGCAGGCGCAAATCATCGCGACAGGCTCCGAGGTGCAGCTTGCGGTGAAAGCCCAAGAGGCGCTCGCTGAAGAGGGCATCCATGTCCGCGTCATCAGCATGCCAAGCTGGGATCTGTTCGACAGCCAGGATCAGGCTTACAAAGATTCCGTCCTGCTTCCGGACGTGAAAGCCCGCCTTGCCGTTGAAATGGCCCATCCGTTCGGCTGGGAGCGTTACGTCGGCGAAAAAGGCGACATTCTCGGCATCTCCATCTTCGGTGCTTCCGCACCTGGCGACCGTGTCATTGCGGAGTATGGCTTCACCGTTGAAAATGTCGTCAGCCGCGTCAAAGCGCTGCTGTAATTCATTTAGAACGAACTCCATAGGATCAACCGGCACCCGCTTCATGCGGGTGTCGTCATATATCTTGCTTTACATATTTTGGAGGGGAGCAGAACGATGTCGCAATTCAAGAATGCTACGATTACTAAGGCAGCCAACATTTATTATGAGGGGAACGTGACGAGCCGCACGGTGGTCTTGGAGGATGGCCAAAAGGTAACGCTGGGCATCATGCTGCCGGGCAGCTACGAATTTGGCACGGACGGCCCGGAAATTATGGAGATCTTGTCGGGCGATCTGCGGGTTCTTCTTCCGGGTGAGCAGGAATGGCGGGAGATTCAGGGGAGCGCCACCTTCGACGTGCCGGGCAACTCGAGCTTTAAGCTGGAGATCCGCACCGTTACCGATTACTGTTGCTCTTATCCGGCGTCCTGATCCAAGGCGCGAAGCTTCGACTGCCGCGCTCGGTAAATCAGCAGGGGATCACTGATTCTTGCTAGTGGGTCGATCACACAAAAAAAGACCCGTTCCCCGGTCCGCGTGTCATTGACGGATACTTAGGAAAACGAGCCGTTACGATGTGGATGCCAGCTATTACGTTTTATGTGAGCTTGCATCAATCTGACTTTGAGCTTGACTTAGCTTACTTAGAGCTTGTCTTAAAGCTTACTTAGAGCTTAGAGCTTAGAGCTTAGAGCTTGCTGATTGCATGACTTGAGGACTTAGAGCCCGGCTTTGATTTCGGCTTTGAGCTTATTGCAGCTCCTTGCCTCCGATTTTCTGGCCGATCCATGCCTCGTAGCATTTCACGACAGCGGACAGGTCCTCCTCGCCGTAGCCTTCGCTGGCTCCGGCCTGGAACAGGCTCTTCGCCAGATTCAGCATCGGGGACGGCATGCCGGCACTGTCGGTGAGCGAGGATGCCAGCTTCAAGTCCTTAAGCATAAGCGCCAAGGAGAATTGATTGCTGAAGTCGCCGTCGATAATTTTGCGGCCTTTCAGCTCCGCCGCTTTGCTGCCCGCCGAGCCGAGCTGAACCAGCTCGAGGAAGTTATCTGCCGGAATGCCGGATTTGGCGGCAATGGCGAACCCTTCGGCAAGCGCCAGATTATTGATGCCGACGATGGTATTATGCGCGAGCTTGGCCACCGCGCCGCTTCCGTTCGCGCCCATGTGGATAACCTTTTTGCCAAGCGTCTCGAATATGTCCGACTGAGCCGCTATGACCTCGGCATCGCCGCCGACCATGAAGACCAGCGTTCCGTCAATCGCGGCAGGCTTGCTGCCGGTTACGGGCGCGTCAAGGAAGGAAGCGCCAAGTCCGGAAACGGCGGACGCAATTTCTTTGACGAGGCTTGGGGAGATCGTGCTGCAGTCGATGACGGTCATGCCCTCCCTTAGCGAGCCCAGCAGACCGTTCTCGCCATAGAAGACGTCCCGGATGGAATCATCATTGCTAACCATCGTGATAACGATGTCTTGTCCTTCTGCGGCTTCGCGCGGGGTATCCGCAACGGAAGCGCCCTGTTCGGCGAGCGGACGGCATTTTTCACTGGTCCGGTTGAACACGGTAACGTCATAATTCTGTTTAAGCAGGTTGGCTGCCATGGGTGCGCCCATGGTGCCGAGCCCGATAAAGCCGATTTTCTTCATAGCTATCACCTTCGCTTATGGATTCCTGATCCATTCTATCTTAGCACGTGTTTCCGAACCGAAGCCAGTCTTCACCGGAGGAAGCGCCGGATTGCCGGATTCGAAGGAACGATGAAGAATGCATGACGGTTCGCCTGCGGACCTTGCGGTCCCTATCAAATTACAGTATCCTATTCCTAAATTCACAGGAGGTTTAGAGGCATGTCTAAAAAAATCAAATTTGATTATAGTAAAGCACTAACTTTCGTCAATCAACACGAGGTGGATTATTTCGCGGAGCCGATCCGCACCGCTCATGAGCAGCTACATAAAGGCACAGGCGCCGGCTCCGATTATTTGGGCTGGATCGACCTTCCAACGAATTATGATAAAGAAGAATTTGCGCGAATCCAGAAAGCGGCGGCTAAAATCCAGAGCGATTCCGACGTGCTGATCGTCATTGGCATCGGCGGCTCCTATCTCGGCGCCCGCGCTGCGATCGAGATGCTGTCCCATTCGTTCTATAATGAACTGCCGAAGGACAAGCGCAAGACGCCTGAAATATATTTTGCAGGCAACAACATCAGCTCCACTTATGTGAAGCATCTGCTTGATCTGATTGAGGGCAAGGACTTCTCCGTCAACGTAATCTCCAAATCGGGCACAACGACGGAGCCGGCCATCGCATTCCGGATCTTCCGTGCCGAGCTCGAGAAGAAATACGGCAAGGAGGAAGCGCGCAAGCGGATCTACGCGACAACGGACCAAGCGAAGGGCGCACTCAAGAAGCTTGCCAATGAGGAAGGCTACGAGTCCTTCGTGATCCCTGACGACGTAGGCGGACGCTACTCGGTACTGACGGCCGTGGGACTTCTTCCGATCGCAACCGCCGGCATCAACATCGAAGAGATGATGCAAGGCGCGGCTGATGCTGCGAAGGAATACAGCAGCCCGAACGTTGCCGAGAACGAAGCGTACCAGTATGCCGCTGTTCGGAACGCGTTGTATCGCAAAGGCAAGGCTATCGAGATTCTGGTTAACTACGAGCCTTCCCTGCACTTCGTATCCGAATGGTGGAAGCAGCTGTACGGCGAGAGCGAAGGCAAGGACTTCAAGGGCATTTATCCGGCATCGGTGGATTTCTCGACCGATCTGCACTCCATGGGCCAATTCATTCAGGAAGGCAGCCGCAATATCTTCGAAACCGTCATTCAGGTGGAGAACGTTTCCGAGCACATTACGATCGAATCGGATCCGGAAGATCTGGACGGCCTTAACTTCTTGACCGGAAAAACGCTGGATTTCGTCAACAAAAAAGCATTCCAGGGCACGATGCTGGCCCATACGGACGGACAAGTTCCGAACTTGATTGTGACAATTCCAGATTTCACTCCCTATTCGTTCGGATATCTGGTATACTTTTTCGAAAAGGCATGCGGTATCAGCGGCTACTTGTTGGGTGTGAACCCGTTTGACCAACCGGGCGTAGAGGCTTACAAGAAGAATATGTTCGCTCTGCTTGGCAAACCGGGATATGAGAAGGAAAAAGCCGAATTGGAAGCGAGACTTTCCGAATAAACCTGACACATCATGGAATTTTAACGCAAGACGCTGAAGAAAGCAGTTCGCCGGCATATTTTTTTGTGCCGGGAACTGCTTTCTTGGTAATTTGTTCGTTCTCGGGTTCACCCGCGGAAGCTTGCATCCATATGCGGGCATTGCTTGTTATGCCGCTTCGGGGTAGAGAGCCCGATAGTAAGGGGTGGTTATTCATTCATGTTGGATCGTTACAAGACGGTGCGTCAGGCAGGCTCCAAGGAAATCGTCATCAAGAAATCCCGATTCATCGGTCATGTGATGCCGGTTGCGACCGAGGAGGAAGCCATCGCATTTATTGAAGACATCAAGAAGAAGCATTGGAACGCGACGCATAACTGCTCCGCCTACATGATCGGCGAGCGGGACGAAATCCAGAAGCAGTCCGATGACGGGGAACCGAGCGGTACGGCCGGCAAGCCGATTCTGGAAGTGATCCGCAGCCAGGGGCGGAAAAATATAGCGATCGTCGTCACCCGGTATTTCGGCGGCATCATGCTGGGTGCGGGCGGACTTATTCGGGCTTATACGGACGGAGCGGTTGCCGCCATTGAGTCGGGGGATCCGATTACGAGAGTACTCCACCGGGAGGTTTTCGTGGAACTGGATTATACTTGGCTCGGAAAGGTAGAGAACGAGCTCCGCAACCGCGGTGTCCGCATGGGAGAGACGGGCTTTGCCGATACAGTGACATTGACCTGCTTGCCGCTGGACGGCGAGGCCGAGAGCTTTATCGCCTGGATGGTTGATTTGACGCAGGGGCAGTCCTTGATCACGGAGGGAGAGCGGCTTTATTTTATTGAAGGGGAATAAAATAATATGGCAAGAAGAGCAGTTGAACGCGAGTTGTCCAGGGAGCGGATATTGGAAGCAGCCAGGCATTTGTTTATAACAAAAGGCTACAGGGCCATTTCGATGCGCAGCATCGGGCAGCATCTGGGTTATAGCCACGGCTCCTTGTACTATCATTTTAAGGAAAAGGCGGAGCTATTCTACGCCATTGTCGTGAAGGATTTCAATGATCTGAATGATTTGCTGTTGGAAGTGTCGGGAAAGCCTCCCTGTGACGGAGTTTCGAAGCTGGAGCAGCTGATGCTGGAGTTCGTCCGTTTTGGTCTGGACAATCCGTACCAATACGAGATCATGTTCATGATCCGGGACGAGGAGCTGCTGTCCTACTGTCGCTCTGAGCAGGGGCGTTGTTTTGAAATGTTCGCTACGCTTGTCCGTCAATATTTGCTTGAGGAGAACTATAGCGAGGAGGAGCGGCGCACCGTTCCGCTGACTTTATTTTTGTCGCTGCATGGCTTTATATCGTATTACATTCAGGACCGGATCGGTTTTGAAGAGATCAAACCCGCCGCACTCACCCATATCAAGGTACTATGCCGAAGCTTGTACAGCCGGGTCTAGTCCCCGTTTTTGCCGTACCGTTTTCGCTTGATGCTTCAATGGATTACAACGATGTTGCGTTGAAACGTCAATCACCTGATGTAACATCAAGACAGACATCACGCTCTAGCATGATGCCTGTCTTTTTTCTGATGGCATACTCCGAAAGCTTAATTATCCCTCCATGATCTTCACATGGTACTGCCGCTGCCGCGGTCCGTCAAATTCGCAGAAATAAATGCCCTGCCAGCGTCCGAGCAGCAGATGTCCGTTATGAATAATGACGGTCTGGGAAGGGCCGCATGTGATGGATTTCAGATGGGAAGCCGTATTCCCTTCGGCATGACGGTATTTGGGGTGCTCCCACGGATACACCTCATCCAGCGACATCAGCACATCCCGTCTCACGTCCGGATCGGCATTCTCATTAATGGCAATGCCTGCCGTCGTATGAGGGCAGTAGATCAGCGCTGTCCCTTGCTGAACCCCGCTTTGCTTCACGAAGGAAGCAACCTCCCGGGTAATATCCCTCAACTCGTCCCGTCCCTGTGTACGTAATTCCCCTGTAAACAGCAAAATAAAAACCTCCTCAACTTTTTCCATATTTATTATTATTTTACCCTATAAACTGCAAAAGATGGATTGACGATCGGATTCCGCATTTGGTAAAGTATGTTTAAGCAAAAAAACCAAGTATACAAATAGGAAATATAAAGATGAATTCTGCGTACGAGTCGACCGGAAGTAAGTTCCGGAGGCGGGAGGGGTGCATTGTGACAACATGGATACGCCATAAGGGATGGACATGGGGATTTCGGAGCACGGTACTGCTTTATTTTTTTGCCCTGATCGTGCTGCCGATTTTTGGCGTATATGTACAGTCTTTTTCTGCCGGTTGGAGCCATTTCGCCGAGAGCATCGTGGAGCCGATCGCCTGGAAGGCCGTGCTTCTAACGATCAAGCTTGGCTTGATCTCTACCTTGATCAACGTGCTTATCGGAACGATGATCGCCTGGGTGCTGACAAAATACCGCTTTCCGGGAAGAACGCTGCTCAATAGTCTGGTGGATTTGCCCTTTGCCCTTCCTACCGCGGTCGGAGGGCTTATGATATTGCTCTTACTGGGACCTGGAAGTCTGATCGGCGAGGCAGCGGAGAAGCTGGGTTTCGAGATCGTGTTTCATCAGCCGGCCATCGTCATTGCCATGCTGTTCGTCACGTTTCCGTTCGTCATTCGGGCGGTTCAGCCGCTGCTGGAGGAGCTGGATCCGCTTGAGGAAGAGGCGGCCTATACGCTGGGAGCATCCAAGACAACAACCTTTTTCAAGGTCATTCTGCCTTCTATGCTGCCCGGCATCATCAGCGGAGGGATGCTGGCATTTTCCAGAGCGCTTGCCGAGTTCGGCGCAGTCGTATTGGTAGCCGGAAATATCCCTGGACGAACGTTGATTGCCTCCGTATTCATTTTCGGAGAAATCGAGAGTGACAACCCGGCAGGGGCCGCAGCCGTATCCGTTATGCTCCTTACGCTGTCGTTCCTCATCTTATGGATCATCAATACGGTTCAGCAGAGGGGGAGACGGATGTGAGAAGGCTGTGGATCGGATTAACCTATGCCGTATTTATATTTCTCCTCATCATTCCATTGTCCCGCATCGCCATTGGGGCATTTGAGAACGGGCTTGATGGATTTGCCGAGGGGCTCTTTCGCCCGGAGGCGCTGCATGCCTTGATGATGACAGGACTTATCGTAATCGTTGTTACTATACTTAATGCTTTGTTCGGCATTATGATGGCGCTCTATTTGGTCAGGGCGAATTGGCTGAGCCATAAAATCAAAAGCATCCTGAACAGCATCGTCGATCTTCCCTACGCCGTTTCCCCGGTCATCGGCGGCCTTATGATTGTATTGCTGCTGGGTCCCGACAGTATCATCGGCGGATTTTTTGAAGGAATCGGCTTTAAGGTAGTTTATGCCTTCCCGGGCATGGTCATTGCCACCCTTTTTGTGACGTTCCCGCTGATGGTGCGCGAGGTAATGCCGGTGCTGCAGGAGATCGGACATGATCAGGAGCAGGCTGCCGCTACGCTGGGAGCTTATAGCTGGACCACGTTCCGCAAGGTGACCTGGCCCTCCATTCGCTGGGCTGTCGTATACGGCCTCGTGCTTACGGTCGCCCGTTCCCTCGGGGAATTCGGTGCTGTGCTGGTGGTGTCGGGCAATATCATGAACAAGACGCAAACGGCGACAACGCTTGTTTATCAGGATGTCGAGAATTTTAACGTGGCTGCCGCCAACGGAGTGGCTCTCGTGCTCGCGGCTTTTTCCGTGGCGCTGCTGCTGATGATGGAGTGGGCCAAGAAAAGAAAGGAAGTGCATTGACATGCATGTTGAAGTTCGCGATCTGAATAAGCATTTCGGTACGTTTCACGCGGTAAAGGATGTCAGCTTCGAAATCGAGAAGGGGCATCTGATCGGGCTTCTCGGTCCGAGCGGCGGCGGCAAAACCTCGATTCTGCGCATGCTGGCAGGGCTTGAGACCCCGGACTCGGGCCAGATTTCCTTTCACGGCCAGGTGGTCAACGACCTGCCGCCTCAGGAGCGGGGGATTGGATTCGTTTTTCAAAATTATGCATTGTTCAAGCATATGACCG
Source organism: Paenibacillus lactis (assembly GCF_017873605.1). Classification (GTDB taxonomy): domain Bacteria; phylum Bacillota; class Bacilli; order Paenibacillales; family Paenibacillaceae; genus Paenibacillus_AQ; species Paenibacillus_AQ lactis. Next base: position 316,000 of record NZ_JAGGKI010000003.1, on the reverse strand, counting down.
TATATGACAACATCGCATTCGGCTTGAAGATTAAGAAAGAGCCGAAAGCCAGAATCAAAGACAAGGTGACGGAACTGGTGGAGCTCACCGGGCTCAAAGGATTCGAGCACAGATACCCGCATCAATTGTCAGGCGGCCAGCGCCAGCGCGTCGCCTTCGCAAGGGCACTAGCTCCGGAGCCGCAGCTGCTGCTCCTGGATGAGCCGTTCGCGGCGATCGATGCGAAGATTCGCCAGGAGCTCCGCTCCTGGCTGCGGGAGCTGATCGAGCGGGTGGGCATTACGTCCATTTTCGTTACCCATGACCAGGATGAGGCGATCGAGGTTGCGGATGAAATCATGATCATTAATCAGGGGCGGGTCGAGCAGAAGGGAACGCCTTGGGATATTTATAAGGAGCCGAAGACGCCGTTTGTTGCGTCCTTTATCGGCGAGTCCACCGTCATTGCCAGCGCCGGCGAGCTGAAGGGCTTCGAAGCGGCCGTGAACAAGCACGCTACGCGCGCGCTCATTCGGCCGGAATATATCGAGCTCGGCAGCGAGCATGATTTCCCGGTGCTGTCCGCAACGGAGACCGGGATCGTTCGCCATCTGCATTTCCGCGGAAGCGAATGGCTCGTTGAGGTCGAGGTTAAGGGCCATAAATTAATCACGTATCGTTCCTTGGAGAAGGAGACGCTGCATCCGGGGCAGCAAGTCCGGGTGCTCGTACATCGGGCTTATCTGTTCAATGAGGAGCACAGCTGGATTGAAGAGAATCGACTAAAGGTCGATCCGATGCCGATCATGATCTGACCGTTCTAACTATACGGAGGGAAGTGGTATCATGCGAATCTTGAGAAATCACCCTGCCTCATTCCTGCTGATCGGCATGGCGCTTCTCTTCGGCTTCCTGATCGCCGGATGCGCTGAGAAGGAGCCATCCCAAGAGGTAACCGTCCGGCCTGGCGAAAGGACGCTTGTCCTTGGCGCATACAGTGTCGCCCGGGACGCCATGCACGAGATTATTCCGGCCTTCCAGGAGAAGTGGAAGGAGCAGACGGGTGAGACGATCCGTTTTCAGGAATCGTACGAGGCATCCGGAACCCAGGCACGCGCGATTACAGGCGGTTTCGAAGCGGATGTGACACTGCTCGCCATGGAGGGGGACGTCGACAAGCTGGTCAGGTCGGGCCTGGTGTCGAAGGAGTGGAAGAATCAAGCTTATGGCGGCATGGTGACGCGCTCGATCGTCGTGCTGGGCACAAGGGAAGGAAACCCGAAAGGGATTCGGGATTTTGACGACCTCACGAAACCGGGCGTGAAAGTTCTGTATCCGAACCCGAAGACGTCGGGAGGCGCCCAGTGGGATATCAACGCCATTTACGGCGCAGGGCTGAAGCAGTCGGAAGCGAAGGGACAACGGGATCCTGCGGCAGCGAAGGCGTTTCTTGAAGCGGTGCATCGGAACGTGGAGTCGCTCGACAAGAGCGGCAGGGCGTCCATGGCTGCCTTTGAGTACGGGGTCGGCGATGTCATTGTCACGTATGAGAACGAACTGCTGGCACGCATCGCGCAAGGGGTGCCTTATGATATCGTGGTGCCGGAACACACGATGCTGATCGAGAATCCAGCCGTTGTGGTCGAGAAGTATGCCGAGGAGCACGGGACATCCGATGTGGCTGAAGCCTTCGTTCAATACTTGTATTCACCGGATGCGCAGCGCATCTTCGTCAAGCATGGCTTCCGCCCGGTAGAGGAAACGGTTTACGCCGAGACGAAGGACCGCTTCCCGAACCCGCCGGGGCTGTTCGATATCGAATATTTGGGGGGCTGGGATACCGTCCGCGAGACGCTGTATTCCAAGCGCGGCGTCTGGTATCAGGTGCTGGCCGGCTTGTAACCTCTTATAACCAGGATGCCGCATACGGAACGAGCCGGCGGGGGAGATCCCCGACCGGCTCGTTTTCGGTGTGTCCGCGCTTTGAATGCACGCAGCATGTTATTTGACAGAGTGGCCGATGCAGCTCGGGTTGCTTGAAGCTTTGCGTTCCTCCCACTCTTCCCTCAGTACGCCCATGCGAATGGAATCATAGTAAACCCCATTATAATATCTGCATTTTCTCATGCGTCCTTCCAGGCGCATCCCGATCTTCTCTGCACAGCGCATCATCCGTGGATTTCCGGACCAGGTCGTAATGCCGACCCGGGCGATATCGAGATGACGAAACAGGCAATCCACCCACAGGGACAGCGCCTCGGTTCCATAGCCTCCGCTCCAATGCTGCGGGTCATAAATGGTAATGCCCGCTTCCAGCCACTTCGAGGGCTCATGCTCCCAGTAGAAGGTCACGAGCCCAATCGTTTGACCTTGGACTTCAATGAGCAGATCACTGGGAAAACGACCGGATTCGAAATCGGAGCTCCACTGTGTTTCAAATACCTCATAGGAGACATGCTTTAAGGGAAAGTAGGGGGCGTCGTATTGTTTCCACATCGGGTTGTCAGTACCGTATATAAGCTCGTAGAGAACAGGCGTATCCTCCGGACGACGGGTTCGAAGCGTTACTAGCTTGCCTTGAATCACGATATTTTGCATATGTAGATCATTCCTCCGCTTTTTTGAAAAGACCGCAAACCGGTGCTTGATTGCACATCCATTGTACCTCCGCCTGGGGGGAATTACCAATGCAAATGGATAATGGCGCCATTGTATGCAACATTAGGATACATTAAAGCGTCTCTATAGGTTAGTAGCGAACTATCCATAAAAAGGGGCGTTTACCATGCGGAAATGGACGGTTATTGCCTGTGCTTGCTTGCTCATATGGCTTACTGCCTGCGGTCAGGGGGACAAGATTCAAACCGCTGGCGGGAAAAAGGAGGAGCAGCAGAAAAAAATCAAGGTGTTGTCGGAAGCGGAACGGAAAAACGTATTGGCCAAGGTCGATCAAGACATGACGCAAGCCGGGCGTGATTTTGCGCTGCGGCTGCATCAATCGCTCGCAACGGAGCTGGAACAAGAGAACTTGATTCTATCGCCTTACAGCATTACCCAAGCGCTTGCGCTGGCATACAACGGCGCTGCAGGGGATACGGCGGCCGAGATGTCCGCCATGCTCGGCTGGAAGGACCAGCCCCTGGCAGACGTCAATGAAGGGAACCACCAGCTATCAACGCTTCTGGAGCGCGGAAACGGCGTAGTCCTGAATGTGGCCAATTCCGTCTGGTATCAGCAGGGAGTGGCTATGAAGAAGGACTATCTGAACACGCTTCAAGACAGCTATGGGGCAGTAGTCAAAGGGACCCATTTAGGGGAAGACAAGGCTATGAACCAGATCAACGACTGGGTGAACAAGAAGACGGAAGGGATGATCCCCTCCATCTTTAGCGAGCCTCCAGGCGGCGTTGCTGTATTGATCAATGCGATCTATTTCAACGGGGGCTGGAAGGATGAATTCGATCCGGCGAATACCGTGGACGAGTCGTTTACCTTGGCCAACGGCAACAGTAAGCAAATTCCGATGATGAAGCGGGAAGGTAAATACGAATATAAGGAAGGGGAGGATTGGCAGGCCATTCGCATCCCGTATGCGGAAGGGCAGATGCATATGCTGGTCATCCTGCCGAAGGCGTCCTCTTCGCTTGCCACACTGCATCAGGAGCTGTGGGAGGATGCGTCAGCCTGGGAGGAAGGCTTCTCCTACGAAACGGTTAAGCTGAGCCTGCCGCGATTTAAGGCGGAACAGTCCTTTGAGCTGCCGAAAACGCTGCAAGGGCTCGGCATGGTCAAGGCATTCGATCCGCTTGAAGCGGATTTTACCGCCATGGCCGAAGGAGGAGACGGCTTCTACATCGACGAAGTGAAGCATAAAGCGGTCGTTGACGTCAGCGAAACCGGGACGAAAGCCGCTGCCGTTACCTCGGTTGGGGTTGTAGCGAGCGCGGAGCCTCCTTCCGAGCCAATCGAGATGGACGTCAACCGCCCGTTTTTCTTTGCGATCGAAGATCGGGACACGGGTTCATGGGTATTCATTGGGTCTGTATTTGATCCCCGGGCATAATATACAATAACGATTCAGACCCTCCCATTATTTTTACCCAAAAATAGGCAACTTTGTTATAATGATCGAATAAGACTAAAATGTATAACAAAGGGAGACTCGGATTGCCTATGTCCATGCCGAAACCGAAATTATTCATCGGCTCCTCCAGAGAGTCCATCAAGTATGCCCGAGCGATCCACGAACAGCTCAAACGGACGGCACAGGTGACACCCTGGTATGGCGGTACGTTCGGGGCGAACATGTATACGATGGAGGCTTTGGAGAAGCAGCTTGCGTCCAGTGACTTTGGTGTGTTCGTATTTGCTCCAGACGATGTGGCGTTGATTCGAGGCAAGCATGTCTTTGTAACCCGCGACAATACACTGTTTGAAATGGGCCTGTTCTGGGGAAGGCTCGGAAGGCGAAGGGTGTTCTGCATCATTCCCGATCACGTGGAGCCGGATGAGGAGTCCGTGCAGGACGTGACGGTTAAGGAATATCATCTGCTCTCCGATCTGCAGGGCATTACGCTGCTGGAATACGAGCTGCGAAGCGACAACGATTATAAATCGGCGGTGGATGTCGCATGCGGGCATATTATGCATGCAATCGAAGCGGAAGGAGCTTATATCAGCCCGAACGACGTGATTGAGCAGAAGGAATTGGAGCTTAGGCGCAAGCAGAGCGTGCTGCATTTTTTCTGGGAATATAACCGGAATGTGCATGTAACGGATGAAGCCGAGAAGTATCATGCGCTGAGTGAAGCCGTACGCAATTCCCTGCTGCCGCCCGGCAAAGGCGATTACCGGGTAACGGGGGCAGCCTTCTGGGCACGAAAAGGAGATGAGGGAATCGGGCATATTGGGGGTAATGTAGGAAGAGGGAGATTTTTCCCGTTTGGCGAGAATCGTTCCCCGAGCAACCAGTCGATTTATGTGATGGATGTCTATAATAGTGGAAAATGGGCATTTTATCACGAAGAGGAAGTTGCGCAGGTGTATGTGTTCTGCTATCCTTTAGGGGAGAATCATGTGCTGTCGGTGCATTTTACAGGACATGACGTTCTTTCGGAGGACGAACTCGCGGAGATTGTGGAACAGAACCGTGAGCTGCTTCGTACCATCAGGCATTTAGTTGGAGGGGATTCGCCATGAGCAGGAATGAGAGGAAAAAAACAACTTCATCAAGTCAGCCGCAAGAGTCCGCCAATGGGAGCTGGGTGGTTCGGGGACCGGTGCCGATGCTGAGTACGCTGAAATCGCGTAATCGAAAGGTAAGGCGCCAGAGCAAGAATAGCGTATATGTCGGCCCTTCGGTTGAAGGTGTAGATAAGAAATATGTCAAGGTTATCAGCGGAGCCGTTGATGATAATAAGCCCTCATTTGCTTAGATCATAAGGTTGCTAAATGGATTGCTAAGGCTTGATAAGAATAAAAGACAGGAGACCGCTTGGCATGGGCCGGGGCGGTTTTTTGTTCATTTGAAGGGCTGCTTTCGCTTGCTTTTGGGCAAGGGAGGTTTGGAGCGACGCGATCCGTACCCGGGAACGAGATCCGCGGGACAAGCGTTCACCAAGAAACCAGGAACTCCTAGTTAGATAGATGCGGTTAGAACGGAGGAGATGCAGATGGAGGATCGGCTTACTTTTTTAGGCACGGGGGATGCGATGGGAGTCCCTCGGGTGTATTGTGATTGCCAGGTCTGTAGGGAGGCACGAGAGACGGGGATGAATCGCCGGCTTCGTTCCTCGGTGCTGGTGGAGGGCGGCGGAGAGGAATTCATCATCGATTGCGGACCGGATTGGCGCTTCATGATGGAGCGCCTCGGCAAGCGAAAGGTGAGGGACATGCTGATTACCCATGCCCATTTCGACCATATCGGCGGACTTCCGGAATGGAGCGATGCGTGCCGGTGGCTTGGGGAGAAAGGGCGGCTATACGCGCCGGCCGAGGTGGTGGAGCAGATTGTCCGGCAATACCCGTGGCTGCCGCGGCAGATGGAGATGACCGCTGTGGATGATGGAGTGACGCTATGCGGCTGGGCCATAACCTGCTGGAAAGTAAACCATGGCAAGAACGGCTTCAGTTACGCGTACCGATTCCGCAAGGGCGATTATCATTGGGTATACAACTCCGATTCCATTAACCTGAGCGCCGGGGAAAAGGAACCCCTGCACGGCCTCGATCTGCTTGTGCTGGGGACCAGCTTCGTGCATGAAACGGCACCTTTTGAGACGCGCTCCGTCTATGACATGAGGGAAGCCGCGGAGCTGCTGTCCGAGGTAAAGCCGCGCCAGACGATCTATACCCATATGTCCCATGATGTGGACCTGCGGAAGGCCCTCCCGCTGCCCGAAGGGGTTCGCGTGGCGAAGGCGGGCATGACGGTGGGCTTGCACAAGTAAAGGGTAGGAGCGCAGCAAATCCGTTGGGCTTCACCCCTATACAGATCGAAACCAGATGGCCGTGCCCGGATGTTGTCCGTGCGCGGCTATTTCTTGTTTAGGTGATTCGAAGGGAGCGGGGCAGGATCGGGCATCGAAGCAGCGGAGGGAACGAATCGATACACGGTATACCAACCACTATACAACATTGATGCAAGTGAGAAGATGGGTAGCTTGTGCCCCTTTCGATTCCGTGCTTTTATATTTTGGAACCTTATCAAAGAGCTTTAAGGTTGAATTTTAAGGTTTGCAAGAGCCTCGTGTTTCTGGTACAGTAGGTTCTCAATCGGAAGAGGGAGGGAAGCCGCATGCCTTTTTACAAGCCGAAGGAAATTGCCGATGAACTCGGGATCAGCACAAGCGCGTTAAGACATTATGAATCCTGGGGCGTCGTGCCTGCACCGGAACGGAGCGCGAACGGGTACCGTTTATATACGCAAGTGCATCTCGCTTATTTCCGCTGCCTTCGGGCCATGTTTCCCGGATTCGGATACGCAGTTACCTACGAGGTGCTTCGTCATGTACAAAATGGAGAGCTGGACGCAGCGTTATGGCTCGTGAATGCGGAGCAAGTCAAGCTTATGCAGGAGAAGAAAACCGCCGACGAAACGCTGGCCATGCTGGAAAATCCGGAGCTGCCCATTGAGAATCAGAAGAAGCTGAAGCCGGTCATGACCATCGGTGAGGTGGCCGAAGCAACGCATGTGGAACCCTCAGCCATCCGTCATTGGGAGAAGGAGGGGGTGCTGACACCCGATCGGAATCCCGAGAACGGATACCGGCTGTATACGCCGAAGCATGTTCGTCAAGTTCTGCTGATCCGATCGCTGCGAACGACCGTATTTTTTCTCGATAAAATCAAAGAGATTGTCCAGGTGGTGGAGAACCAGAGCATCGACCATGCCAGAAAGCTGCTGAAGCAAGCGCTGGCCGGCATTCATCAGCGGAATCGTCGGCAGTATATCGGGATTCAGAAATTGATGGAGTTGTGCATTGAGGTGGGGCTCATGGGGGCGGACGAGTCCGCGGAGCACAAGCCGATTCATACATTTGATCCGGAGCGGGACCGTTAGCTGAAGTCGGAGGGGTAGAGGAATTCGCTTGATACAGGTTCGTGAACATAGAACAAGCCCCCGTCAGAGACGGAGGCTTGTTGCAGCATTATATACATTAGCTCGGGTTGAGGATAAAGGTATCAATGACGTGCTTGACGCCGTCCTCGTTATTGCTCTTCGTCACAAAATCGGCGATTACTTTCAGCGGCTCAATGGCATTGCCCATCGCAACGCCAAGTCCTGCCGCTTCGAGCATTTCATGGTCATTCCAGGAGTCCCCGATCGCGATGGTTTCTTTCAGGTCGCAGCCGAAATGATTGGCCAGGAACGTAAGCGCATGGCCTTTCGTCCCCTCTTTATGCATGAACTCCAGAAAATGCGGCTTCGATTTCGTAATATGCACGTCTTCGCCCAGCAGCTCGCGGAAGATAGGGATGAGCTCGTCCAACACGTCCGGATCATCGATAATAAGCATTTTCGGGGTTGGCTGCTTCACCATCTTCATAAAGTCCGGCTCTATATAATAAGGGGTCCGGTTCAGTGCGCAGTAGTCGATCAGCTTTTGGTTTTCCTCACGGGCATAGAGCTTGTCGTCGATATAGGTCTGCAGATGAAGATTGTGCTCCACGCAGTATTCATAGAGCTTAACGGCGGCATCGATCGGGAAATAGCGCTCGTACAGCACCTTTTCGTCCAGCAGGTTTTTGATGAGGGCACCTTGATAGGTAATGATCGGAACGTTAAGTCCGGTTTGTCTGGCTATCGCTTGGGCTGATGCATAGGCACGCCCCGTAGCGAGCGTGACAACGACGCCCTTCGAAACGGCCTCTTCCAGTGCTTGCTGGACCCCGGGCGTAACCTCCTTGTCATCATTGATCAGCGTGTCGTCGATATCGATGGCCATCAGTTTGTAGGTTGTCATGGTCTTCTCTCCTTTGGTCGGTCTCTGGTCTCTATCTGTATCTGCCTTCTATTGTACCTCTAAACGGCCTCCGATTGTACCTTTGGCGGCACGGATTTCAATTCCGCAACCACCATCCCGGCCAAAATGCATACACAGCCGATACCGCCGATGAATGTAAGCCGCTCGCCCGCGAACAAAATGCCGGTCAGCGCGGCAAAAACAGGCTCTGTCGCGAAAATGATCGCGACCCTGGACGGCGTCGTATACTTCTGGCATACCGTCTGGATCCAGAAGGCAAAAGCGCTTGTGGGCCCGATCGATACGGCCAGTGCCCACAGCACATGGGGCCGGGTCAGCTGCTCAAAGAGGGCAGCGGGATCCGAAACAGGCTCCGTCAAGGCAGAAGCGGCGAGGCTAAGCAGTCCGACGACCGCCATTTGCAGCGCCGCGAGCGGCAGGGCAGGGTAGCGTCCGGCATAGATCCCCGTATAACCGATATGCAGCGCAAAACCGATTGCGCATACAAAGATGAGGAGGTCACCGCGGTTCAGGCTCATGCCCGATCCGGAGAAGGTCAACAAGTACAGCCCTGCCGCTGCAAGCAGCGCGCTGAACCAGGTATACTTGGAAATCGAATGCCGAAGCAGAGCAAAGGACAGGAAGGGCACCAGCACAACGGATAGTCCGGTGATGAACCCCGCGTTCGAGGTCGTTGTGTACAGCAATCCCGCGGTTTGAAAGGCATAGCCTATGAATAAAAAAAGGCCCAGCACGCACGAGTGCAGGAGCATTTTAAGGGTCATTTCCTTCCATTGGCTCCGATAGAAGACGGTAATGATGATGGCCAGCAGCAAGGCGGCGCCGAGAAAACGGACGCTGTTGAAAGCCATGGGCGGAAGCACGCGTACCGCATGCTGAACGATGAGAAACGTACATCCCCACATCATGGCGACCAGAAGGAGGCTGAGATCGGCAGCGCGAGATCGGTTCACGATGGTGTCATCCTTTCAAATTCGTATGTAAATGTTATCTAGCATAATGAAAAGCCCGGATGCGACCGGAGCGGGCTAGTCGTTAAAGCTGCTGCACCCCAAGCGCTCGGGATCAGACGTCATTTCTTGGCTGGGTCTGGCATCGCAGTGCAGGCAAGTGATCAAATTGTATCCCAAAATGAAGAATCGGACAACCGTTTCAAGGGGTCCTCAGATGGAAGGTCTGGACAAAAAGAGGATGATTTTGCTATACTATTAAACCGAACGTATATTCGCTTTCGGGTGATTGTGAAGCGGGTATACAGCGCTATTATAGGACTCCAAGACACATGGAAGAGCTGAGAAAGGAAGAATTGCATCATGATGGGAAGAGCACATTTAATTATCAGCACAGGGGTCACGTTATCGGTTATGGGCATGAGCGGGGTTCAGGTGACGCTGCCCGCCGCCGCGGTGGCCTTAGTCAGCTCGCTGCTTCCCGATATTGACGAGCCGAATTCCCTGCTGGTTCGCAAGGCCATTCCTGCCGAAATACTGCGCCTGCTGCAGCTGGCCATGATCGGGGCGGCTCTATTCGTATTGTTCTATGGCCGCGACTATGCGCCCTGGAATTTCGCCTTGGCCGGACTAATCGGGGTTGTATCCTTTCTGCCAAGCAGGACGCTTCGGCATGTCGTCATGTTTCTGATCGGGCTTGGCCTTATCGCCTTCGGACAAGGCTTCAGTCCATGGAACCTGATTGCAGGCAGCGTACTGATCGTGGCCTCGCTTGTCACCCATCGCGGGTTCACGCACACGATTTACGCCGCTTGCGGCTGGTGCGCGCTCCTGTATTTTGCCTCACAGGGCAAGGAGGGAGCGGAAAGCCTGTGGTTTGCCGGGGGCTTGTCGTATTCCATCCATTTGCTCTCCGATGCCTTGACGAATCGAGGCATTCGGCCGCTGCCGCCGCTGAAATGGCGAATCAAGCTGAAGATCATGAGCACGGGGAGCCGCTGGGGCCGCACGGTGGAGAATATTTGCATTCTGCTGACGCTGGTGCTGTTGTGGTACGTGTTCATGGCATCGGGCTAATCCCGTTCGGAGGAAGCCTTAAGGAACAACCTCGGTCCGTTAGATGTATGCGGATAAAACGGACAAAGAGAAGACCCGCCCACAGCAGCGAGCGATTGCGCTTTCGCTGAAGGGCGGGTCTGTTTGTGCCGCTTGGGGAGGATGCTATTCCTCGAGGAAGATGAGTCCTACCAGATCGTCCATTTCGAGGTTGCCGAAATAGTGCTTGACGTCAACGCCGGACAAGGCGGCGCGAACGGTTTGCTCCTCGTATTTTTTGCCGCGGAGGAGGTTTTCGATATCGGCGACATCGCCTACACCGAAGAAATCCCCGTAAATTTTAATTTCTCCGATATGCCCCTCACGGATATCCATCCGGATATCAATAATGCCGACCGGAAATTTCTTGGCATGCTTTACGTTGCTCTCCGGCGACAGGCCGTAGTTCCAATCCCAATTCTGATAACGCTCTTTGGAGATTTGATTGATGATCTCCCAATCCTTGTCCTGCAGCACATACTGCGGCACCTGATCCGGCTCCATGCCAAAAATGGAACGCAGCAGCTCTGCGCGGAACTCCTCGATCGTCATGTCGGTGCCGAGCAGCTCTTTGATGTTGGCTACGCGGCTGCGCACCGATTTCGTGCTCTTGGATTTGAATTTTTCCGGATTAGCGTTCAAGGAAGCTTGTACATCATCCAGGTTCAAATCGAACATGAGCGTTCCGTGGCTGAACATGCGCCCGCGGGTGGAGAATTGGGCATTGCCCGATATCTTCTTCTCGCCGACCTGAAGGTCATTGCGGCCGCTTAATTCTGCAGGCACGCCCATTTTTCGCAAAAAGTCGATGACAGGCTGCGTGAACTTCAGGAAATTGTGGAAGGATTGGCCGTCATCCTTCGTAATAAAGCTGAAATTGAGGTTGCCGAGGTCATGATACACCGCGCCTCCGCCGGACAGCCGGCGAACGACCTGGATGTTGTTGTTGCGGACGTACTCCTGATTGATTTCCTCAATCGTATTCTGATGCTTCCCGATAATGATGGAAGGCTTATTAATGTAAAAGAGAAGGTAGCTCTCGTCCATGGACAAGTGCTTCAAGGCGTATTCTTCAATCGCCAGATTGATGGCGGGATCGTGGATTCCCTGATTATCGATAAACAGCATAACATCCTCCGTCGTTACATGTATTTAGATTGGAATTGCTTCTTATTCACTTATTGTAAACCAATTGCAGTGCGAAAGACAAAGCATTCCGTATTGACGTTTGGGTGAAGGTACCCACATAATGATGGCATTGCGAGCAGCAAGTACAGGAGGCGTGAGAAATGACGGAAACCAAGCAGTCTTGGATCGAAGTATACGGTCACGGAGGCGATATCGAGACGGCCGCGGCGAGGTTTGGACAAAGGGCGGAGGCTATTCTCGACTACAGTGCCAACATTAATCCATTAGGCCCTCCGGTGGAAGTTATCGCAGCATTGCGGGATGGTCTGAGAGCGGTCATTCGTTACCCCGACCCGGGGCATCGCCGGTTCAAGGCGATGCTTGCCGAGCACGTGGGAGCCGGGACCGAAAATATTCTGGTCGGAAACGGTGCCGCCGAATGCATGGCCCTGCTCTTGCTGGCACTAAGGCCTGAGATTGTCGGCGTCGTGGATCCCTGTTTCTCGGAATACCGCGAATTGGCTCTTAAGTTCGGAGCGGATATACGCTCCGTAAGCGGCGAGATGGAAGGGGCATGGCGCGCGTCCAGCCGGCGGATCATGGAGCTGTTGTCCGGCTGTGACCTGGTGTTCCTGGGACAGCCGAACAACCCGAACGGCGTACAGTACAGCCTGGAAGACATCCGGGCAATCGCAGGGGAGGCGCAGCGGCTGGGTACGTGGCTCGTGCTGGATGAAGCGTTCATGGATTTCATTCCGCATGGAGAGAGGCAGACGCTGCTGCCGGAGCTGTCCTCTTATTCAAGGACCGTCATTATAAGATCGATGACCAAGTTCTATGCGATACCGGGACTGCGCCTCGGTTATGCGGTCGGCCATCCGGACGTCATCCAGTCCATGTCAGCCATGCAAGTGACATGGAGCGTCAACGGACTGGCCCTGCTGGCAGGGGAAGCCTGTCTAAGAAGCGGCAGCGAGTATGAGCGGCGAACCCTGGAGCTGATCCATGGCGAGCGTTTGAGGCTCACCGACGGGCTGCAGGCGCTCGGTGTGGACGTGACGCCAGGGGAAGTCAACTATTTGCTGGGAGAGCTGCCGACCGGTTGGACGGCAGCGGCATTTCAAACGGCAATGGGCATGCGCGGTGTCCTGATTCGCAGCTGCGCCATGTATCCCGGACTGGGAGAACGCCATTTCCGCCTGGCTGTAAAGGATGGGGAATCCAACAGCAGGCTGCTGCAAACCGCTGCGGAAGTGCTCCAGGGCTCGGCTCGGCCGGAGGCGTGAAGGGCGGCGACCTACGTTCCACAGTGTCGAGGCAGCAAGCCTAAGCTAGCGTTACCTGAGGGACAATCGGGTTCGAAGAACAGATATGCATCTCGAATTCACCAGTCTCCCTTGAATACTGCAGTGATGGCGAGGAACGAGCCAAGCGGGTGGGGAATATGGACAACCAGCCCTCCAAGCATGCCCCACCAAGCATCGTGCATACAGGGAGAAGTATGCACGATCTTTAAACTCCCCCGTCACTTCGCAGTGACTTTAACCGGGGAGCCATTTCAAATGTTTAGAGCAGGGAGAGATAGACGTGGCAGTACCTTTTTTGCACATGACGGAGCCGTGCAGATATTCGTCCGCCGTATGGCCCGGCCTGATCGTTTCATCCGAGGGCTACCCGGAGCACCCGCATATCCGCATATCGCTCCCGCAGCCGGCGGATGCCTTGGGCAGCGCGGTGTATGGCGGAGGCTATGCAAGACTGAATCATATCGTTAACCGGTATGTGGACCGGCGCTACGATTGCAGTGATCCCGTGAAGGACATGCACAGCTTCATTCGCGGCTGCGGATACCCGGAGGATGCGACGGCCGGGTTATTAACCGCCGTCCGGCTGAAATATACGTCAATCTGGGAGGAGGGCGGCTCCCAGGCTTCCATTCTGTGCTGCACAACGGCCGGAACAGGCAATGCTGCGCGGGCAGGCATCAACCGGACCACCTTCGCCGCCTATCAGCCTGGCACGATCAATATCATGCTGATGATCGACGGGAGGATGACGCCTGCCTGCATGGTGAACGCGATCCTGACCGCTACGGAAGCGAAAGCGGCAGCGCTCGGTGATTTGGGGATTGCGGATCACGAAACCGGGGCTGCTGCTACCGGGACGACGACCGATGCGATCGTGCTCGCCGTCAGCGGGAATGAAGCCTACGGGGTGGAGCACCGCTATGCCGGCACCGCAACCGATCTTGGCGGTATGATTGGACGCCTCGTGTATAACAGCGTTACCGAAAGCCTTCGGACAGAAAGAGATGAGCGGTCATGACCGCGGTCTGGATCCTATGGGCGGCCGTTGTAATCGACCTGCTGATCGGTGACCCCAGATGGCTTCCGCACCCGGTTATCGGCATGGGTAAAGCGATCCGCGCAGTGGAGAAGCTGATTCGCTCCCGTACCCAATCGCCGGCAGGCTTGAAGCGAGCCGGCATTCTGCTCCCGCTGATCGTTGCAGGCGGTTCATATGCAATCACGCTGCTGCTCCTGATGCTGTGTGCCTTTATTCATCCTTGGCTGGCCGCAGGTGCAGAGGCGGTGCTCATTGCGACAACCATCGCGGTAAAAGGGCTGCGCGATGCCGGCCTTGAGGTTTACGGCCACCTTCGTGCCGGCGATCTACCGGCTGCCCGCCGCTCGCTGGGCATGATCGTAGGAAGGGACACGGCCCATTTGGATGAGCCGGAAATCGTGCGGGGAACGGTGGAGACGGTGGCGGAAAATATCGTCGATGCGGTCATCTCCCCGCTGCTGTATGCCCTCATCGGCGGGGCGCCCTTGGCGATGGCTTACCGGGCGGTGAACACGCTTGATTCGATGGTCGGGTATAAGAATGAGAAATACGAGCATATTGGCTGGGCATCGGCCCGGCTGGATGATGTCGCGAACTGGATTCCCGCCCGGCTGACGGCGGGGCTGGTGGCCATCTCGGCCGCGATGTTCTCCTTGCCATGGCGCAAGTCCATCGCAATGGTCCGAAGAGATGCGAGGAAACACCCGAGCCCAAACAGCGGATTTCCGGAATCGGCGGTGGCCGGTGCGCTCGGCATTCGCCTTGGCGGGGAAAATTCTTATCAAGGGATCGTTTCGTTCCGGGCATATATGGGAGATCCGGAGCGGGCGCTGAATGCGGAGGACATCCGCATCACGACCCGGCTGCTCCTCGCGGCTTCGGTGATTTTTACCGTGATCGGCACCGCCGTATTGGCGATCGTTATCGCCGCAGGCGGGGGAGCATGGGTATGAGGGAGCCGAAGGATATCGTGAATGCAAACGATGAGGACGTAGGACTGGATGCAATACAAAGCAATAAGGCAATTGACGCAAACGCCGCATTGGAAGCGATCGATGGGGATCAGGCAAAAGCCTTGAACGAAGCGAACGACGTGAATGAGGCGATAGACGCGATTGATGCAAAAGACGCAAAAGACGCAAAAGACGCAAAAGACGCAAAGGACGCAAAGGATGCAAAGGACGTGAAAAATGCACATCCTGCACACTTTGCATACCATACGGAGGATAAGAGGGATATTCAACTACTTGAAAAAGATACGAGTCCGCTGCAGGTTGTCCTGCACCTGGTCCGGCACGGCGTTACGCGGTGGAATCAGGAGCGGCGATACCTTGGCCATGAGGATCAGGGCGTGATCTCCGCGGAGCTGGAACAGCTGGCCCCGCTGGCGCGGCGGCTCCAAGGCCTGCAATGGGCACGCGTATACTGCAGCGACCTGCTCAGATGCAAGCAGACCCTTCGCTATTTGCTGACTGGTGACGAGGTCCATAGCCCGGGTCTAATCGGGAATACGGAAGTTTTGCCAATTCCGGGAGCGGTGTATGACCGCAGGCTGCGCGAGCTTCATTTCGGGGAGTGGGAGGGGAAAACCTACGAGGATTTGAAGAATAACCCGTTATATCGCCGCTGGATTGAGAACCCTGCAGCTGTTACTCCGCCGGGCGGAGAGAGCTGGGAAGCCTTCGCGTCCCGGATTCAGCATTTTTTGGCGGGATTGCACCAAGATCTATGCCGCAGCTTTGAGAATGACGAGAACGGTGAAGCCAGGGGCCGGGATTCCAAAAGAATTCCCGACTTGCTGGTCGTCACGCATGGCGGCGTGATTCGCCAGATCGCGGCGGCTACGGTTCCGGATACCCCTTTTTGGAGCCTGCGCATCCTGCCGGGTGAGGAGCTGAGGCTGAAGCTGGCATGGAACGGACAGAGCTGGCAGGGTAAGATAATGGGCTGACAGCCCTGCCATACCAATGGGCAAGCAGCGTAGGCAATCCATAAGAGGACACATCAATGGAGCGCCAGATCGAGATGCAGTATATGCTGGATGCCTTGCACGCCCATAACCCGGTATCCCCGGTCCCGGTAGCCGGCTCGGATATAGACGTGACGGGCATGCTCGTTACGGGCATTCACCGCCAGGGCAACCTCGTTCACTCCCGGCAGGCGCGAGCGAATGAATTCGGGCAGCAGGCGCATGGCAGCTTGCCCATAGCCCCGCCCCTGCTCCTTGTGATCAACGGACAGGGCGCGAAGGAGCACGGCGCTTTGGTTCGGCGTATAACGCGCGATACGTTCCCCGCGATCCAGGATGAAGAAGGCGACGGGCTTATCCGCCGCGAGCAGAACGACCGGCAGCTTGTCTTCTGTAGGGGGATTGCCGAGCTTCTTCAACGCTTCGTCCGGAAGCGAAGTGAATCTTCGCTGGTGCTCCGGGAGGGAGAATTGGCCCAGCACCGGAAGATGCTCGGGTTCGAGGACGGTCAGACGGAGCCTCTCCGGCTTATGGTTTGAAGGAATATTCATCACGGATTCACTTCCCTTTTTCAAAAAGATGTGATTTCAGGCGAATAATGAACGATAACAAGAACTTTCAGTACCATTATACTCGAAGAATGGGTGAATCCTTTAGTTGTAAGGGCAGGGGTTATCCCCTATAATCTTGTTCAGAGAAATCCAGCTTGGCTATATAAGCATGATTCATATGATTTGCGAGGGTCCTGGACAGGCAGCCGGTATTGACGGCCTGCCTTTCGGGTTAATAGGGAAGCCGGTGCAAATCCGGCACGGTCCCGCCACTGTGAAGCAGGAGACTTCCCCTTATGCCACTGAGCGCTAATGCGCTTGGGAAGGCGGAGAAGTCGTTAGGCCTGTAAGTCAGGAGACCTGCCCTCGGCAATGAATGACGGTCCTTCGAGGAGAGGATTACGTTCACTTGGACCCGTTTTGATCGCGGGAGCGGCAGGAGCTGTCGAGGTACGGTTTTCCGGCAATAAGCTGCTTTGTTGATGATCAATGCTATATGTTTGCAGGTGTCCTGAAGCTGAAACGTAATCCCCGATTCCTTATTCGTCAAGGAGTCGGGGATTTTTGCTGGAGAACGAAGAGGCGATGCCGGCCACCTGATCCCGCTGCCGGGGCACACCGGTATTTTCGTCCTATCGGATGGCAGGGGTACCCGGAGGATTAGGTGCGGTGGAACCCGGCGAGTTCTCCTTATACATGCGAGGACAGTCGTTTTCATACCCGGTAAGGATCGGAATTGAAGTTGTGAAATATGCAGGCTAGGGTTCTCAATGATGACGTAGGGGGAAACAAGAAAATGAAAGCAATGTTGAAATCATGGTCCGTATTGATCGTGGCGATGCTGATGGCGCTGTCGCTGATCGCCTGCGGTAGCGCCGAGGATGCCGCGCCGAACAGTGCGCCTTCGGAAACGCCTGCCCAGCAGGAGAAGCCGGCTGAACAGCCTGCGGAGGAGCAGGGGGCGCTGAAGACGCAGTATCCGCTCACCGTCAAAGATGCGACCGGAACAGAGGTCACCTTCGAGAAGGCGCCGACCCGTATCGTATCCCTGGCCCCGTCCGAGACGGAAAAGCTGTTTGCCCTCGGACTGGATGAGGAGATCGTAGGCGTATCCGATTTGGATGATTATCCGGAAGCCGCGAAATCCAAGCCGAAAATGGGAGGCTTCCAGGTGAATGAAGAGGCTGTAATCGCAGCTGAGGCCGATGTCGTCTTCAGTGCGTCGATGAATGCGGAAAACGCGGAGAAGCTCCGCGGGATGGGCGTGAAATTGTTCGTTAACGATCCGTCCACGATTGAAGAAGTGATGTCTTCCATTACGCTGGTCGGACAAATTACCGACCGTCAGGAGGAAGCGCAGACTGTGGTCGAGCAAATGCGGCAGGAGCTGGCAAGTGTTACGGAAGCGGTGAAATCCGTGAAGGAAGAGGACAAGAAGAAAGTGTATGTCGAGTTCTCGCCGGGCTGGACCGTCGGCAAAGGCGAGTTCATGGATGAGATGATCACGCTGGCTGGCGGCGTCAACGCAGCCGGGGATACGGAGGGCTGGTTCGAGATCAGTGAGGAGAACATTATTGCGGCGAATCCGGATGTCATCCTGTATTCAAGCAATGTTGTCGACGAAGCCACCAAGAAAACGCTGGATCAGATGATTAAAGAGCGGGACGGTTGGGATCAGATCGAAGCGATCAAGAACGACCGGGTCATTGCGATGGACGATAATCTGCTCAGCCGTCCGGGACCGCGCGTTACGCAAGGCCTGATTGAAGTGGCCAAAGCCATTTATCCGGAATTGATGACACCATGAGACAAAAACTGGCGGGTTACGGATCGGCCGGCATTGTCCTGCTGCTGTTGACTTTGATCGTCAGCCTCGGAATCGGCTCGGTCCACCTGCCTGTTAGCGAGATCGGAGCGATGCTGCTGCATCGGCTGCCGTGGCTCGGCGATGCGATCGTCCCGGGCTGGGAGGTATCCTCCGAGCAGATTTTGATGAAGGTGAGGCTCCCGCGCATTCTGCTAGGAATGCTGGTCGGCGCCTCGCTTGCGGTGGCAGGAGCGGCGTTTCAAGGCGTGCTGCGCAATCCGCTGGCTGATCCGTTTACGCTGGGCGTGTCGTCCGGGGCCGCGCTCGGGGCGGCGTCCCTCATTTTTTTCGGAATGGAGTATTCCTTTGCCGGAGGTTATACATTGCCGCTGGTTGCGTTTCTGACCGGTGCGGGCACGCTGTGGGTCGTTCTGCTGCTGGCACGGGATCAGGGGAAGCTGCCGGTGCACGGACTTATCTTGTCCGGGGTCGTGATGCAATCCTTTCTCGGCGCTGTCGTATCCTTCCTGACGGTGATGTCCAAAGACACGGTGAACCAGATCCTGTTCTGGACGATGGGAAGCTTGAGCATGCGCGGATGGTCCTACGTGGCCATCCTTTTCCCGTATTTTGGGGTAGGGCTTATTTATTTGTGGAGCCGCTCGCGGGCTTTGAATCTGCTGTCGCTCGGCGAAAGGCAGGCTGCCCATATGGGGCTGAACGTGGACCGGCTGAAGACCAGCGTCTTGGTCGTAGCTACGCTTCTTGCAGCCGCGGCCGTTTCGGTCTCGGGCGTGATCGGTTTCGTTGGACTGGTGGTGCCGCATATGATCCGGCTCATGACGGGCTCGGATTACCGTGTCATTATTCCGATATCCGCGCTGGGAGGCGCTATTTTCATGGTGTGGTGCGATACGGCGGCGCGATCGGTGCTCGCTCCGACTGAAATTCCGCTCGGAGTGGTCACTGCGTTTATCGGCGCTCCCTTCTTCGCGTATTTGCTCTACCGGAACAAGAAGCGGCGCAGGGAGGGATTCTCATGATGCTCGTTGCCCAAGGGCTGTCGAAGGCCTATGGCCGCACGCAGGTATTGTCGGAGGTCGAGCTTCGGGTCGGAAAAGGCGAATGGTGGGGCATCATCGGGCCGAACGGCAGCGGCAAGTCTACGCTAATGCAGCTGCTGTCCGGAGTGGAGCGTCCTTCCAAGGGCAGTGTGCGCCTTTTGGACCGAGAAATCGGAAGCTACAGCCGCAAGGCGCTCGCCCGAATCGTAGCCGTGCTCCAGCAGGAGGGGCTGGACCCGACTGATTTTACGGTGCGGGAAGTGCTCGAGATGGGGCGCTATCCATTCCTGAACTGGCTTGGCCGGGAGGAGCAGGATGCGGCACCCCTGATTGACAGCATCATGGAGAAGCTGGAGCTTCGCGATATTCAGGAGCGGCGTCTTACGGAGCTGAGCGGCGGCCAGCGGCAGCGCGTTGCGCTCGGCAAGGTGATGGTGCAGGAACCGTCGCTCCTGATGCTGGATGAACCGACGACCTACCTCGATATTCATTATCAGCTTCAATTCATGGAGATGGTAGACGCTTGGAGACAGGCATCGGAAATTACCGTAATCAGTGTCCTGCACGATTTGAACCTGGCCGCTCAGTTTTGCGATAAGCTGCTCGTGCTTCATGAGGGGCGCGTTGCAGGAATGGGGTCACCGGAGGAAGTGCTGACCGAGGCGTATATCAGCCGGATTTTCCGGGTCATGCCTTCCGTCGTCAAGCACCCCGAGAACGGCGCGCCGCAGGTGCTGCTCACCGCGAACCGGACGAGAAAATAAGGAAAGGCAAGCCTTGTCCTTGCCCGGGACACGCGGATTCAGATAAAGTAAATGCAAGCGAGATAAGTAAAAAGGAGGCTTCGTGCATGAAGGAGCTCATGGACCGATTGACGCGATCGGTTGGAACAATCACCGCGCCCGATGCCCGGGCGCAGGCGGAAGCCGCCGCCTATTTGGACAAGCTGACGAAACCTCCCGGGAGCCTCGGCAAGCTGGAATCGCTGGCGATTCAGCTCGCGGGAATTACGGGGACGATCAAGCCCTCATTCAAGAAAAAGGCCGTTGTGGTCATGGCCGGCGACCATGGGGTGTGCGAGGAGGGCGTCAGCGCCTTCCCGTCGGAGGTAACGCCCCAGATGGTCATGAATTTCCTGAACGGCGGCGCTGCCGTCAACGTATTGGCCCGCCAAGCGGGCGCGGACGTGCTGTGCGTGGATATCGGCGTTGCGGCGGACCTGTCCCATGAACGTCTCCTTTCCCGTAAAATTAATAAGGGAACGAAAAATATTGCAAAAGGGCCTGCGATGACAAGGGCGGAGGCGGAACAGGCGATTATGACCGGCGCCGAGGTAGCCGCCGAGCTCTACTCCCATGGAACCCGGTTGTTCGTGACCGGGGAAATGGGCATCGGCAATACGACGCCGAGCGCCGCGGTCTTCGCGGTTCTGTCCGGCAAGCCCCCGGCTGAGGTCGTTGGACGGGGAACCGGCGTTAGCGACGAGCGGCTGATGCATAAGATCCGCGTTGTCGAGCAGGCGATCACGGTCAATCGTCCCATGGCGGAAGATCCGGTGGATGTGCTGGCCAAGGTCGGCGGGTATGAGATCGGCGGTCTGGCCGGACTCATTCTCGGCGCGGCGGCCAAGGGCTGCCCTGTCGTTATCGACGGCTTCATATCCAGTGCCGCCGCTCTGATTGCTGCGGCGATTTGTCCCGAATCGCGTTCCTATATGATTGCTTCCCATCATTCGAAGGAGCGTGGACATGCCTTGCTGCTGCAAGCGCTGGAACTGTCTCCGATGCTGCATATGGACATGCGCCTTGGCGAAGGAACCGGGGGCGTGTTATGCCTTCATATGATAGAAGCCGCCTGCCGGATTATGAGCGAGATGGCAACCTTCGAAAGCGCGGGAATAAGCGGAGGGGAAATATGAACCCATTAAGCTCGCTCGTAACGGGAGGCGCCCGGAGCGGCAAGAGCTCGTTCGCCGAGAAGCTCTGCATGAAACGGTCGCCCTCGGGCATTTATATAGCGACGGCTCAGGCGTATGACGATGAAATGAAGGAACGGATTCGGATTCATCAGGACCGCCGCGGCGATGCGGATTATCGGTGGGAGACGGTCGAAGAGCCCGTGGCCTTGCCCGAACTGCTCGAAACGCTCGGCCAATCGGCATCGGATGCCTCGGCGGTCGTCGTGGATTGCCTGACGCTGTGGCTTACGAATGTGCTGCTCCAGGTCGAGCCGGAAGGAACCGCGGCCATGGAGGAACGGCTGCAGTTGGATATCGGCAGGCTTGTCCGAGCCGTTCAGGCGTATCCGGGAACGGTAATTCTCGTAACGAATGAAGTGGGCTCGGGGATCGTTCCCGAGTATCCGCTCGGCCGAATATTCCGCGATTGGGCTGGGATGATGAACCAGCGGCTGGCCCAGGTCTGTCATGAGGTATTTCTCGTAACAGCAGGGATTCCGATTGAAATCAAGAGCAGGGAGTATCGAATATGAACAGGTTGATGGAAGCGGCTGCGGCCGCTTTTCAATTTTTATCAAGGTTTCCGATCCGGCGGGAGATTCCCTTTACCCCGGAGGTTCAGCAGCGGAGCGTTGTCTTTTATCCGCTGGTAGGGGGCGCGATCGGCCTGACGGTGGCGCTGCTGGGATGGGGATTAAGCTTTGCTCTCCCGGTCTTTCCGGCCTCGGTGATCACATTGACCGCGTGGGTGGGGCTGACCGGCGGTCTTCATTTGGACGGATGGATGGACAGCACGGACGCCCTCCTCAGCCATCGGTCGCGGGAGCGGATGCTCGAGATTATGAAAGATAGCCGGGTAGGCGCGATGGGGGTTATCGCTTGTACGCTGCTTCTGCTGCTGAAGGTTTCGCTGATTCAATCGATTTTTGAGCTGTCGGGCGGTGTCTGGAAGCAGGAAGCTCTTCTGCTTGTGCTCGCACCCGTCTGGAGCCGTTGGTTTATGGTGCACGCAATGTACCGCTGGCCTGTAGCAAGAGGCAGTGAAGGGCTGGCTGCATTATTCAGCGGATTATCCAACCTGCGGAGGCTGCAGGCCGGCTTGATGGCGGTTCTGGTCACGCTCGTGGTCATCGTCACCCTGGGGCTGGTCACGGATTCAACTCAACTTTGGATCAGCGGATTATCGGCACTCGTGCTTGCGCCGTTCCTGACCTGGCTGATCGGAGCGGCCGTGGCAGGACGTATGAGCCGGCGCCTTGGCGGCCTGACGGGAGACACCTACGGCGCACTGAATGAACTGCTTGAAGCAGCCATTCTGTTATTTGTGGTTCTGCTCCTCCAGCGTTGGGGATAAGATAGAAGTAAATGAATTTGTCTTGGTAATCCGATCTGTATAATCGAATTGATCCGATGCCGGAAAGAACCAAATTCCGATAAGAATCGGGAAGAACGGGTAATGTAATGTTTAGAGTGGGCGGTGAGTTGGAAATGAATACATACTAGCGCACTTATCCCCACAAGGATGGTACAACTTAATCCGAGATGAGAATGGAGGAAGCAAAGGATGGAAACGCTTTGGGTCGTTATCAATGTCCTTGTTTTGATTCTGCTGGTCGGTATTTTGTACTGGATGCAGAAAAAGCATTACTCGTTTACCAAGCGTGTCTTCGCGGGCTTGGGTCTGGGCGTTCTGTTCGGCGTCGTTCTGCAGCTCGTTTACACTTCGAACTCCGATGTCGTAGCCGATTCGGCGGATTGGTTCAATTTAGTCGGATATGGCTACGTCCGTCTGCTGCAGATGATGGTCATTCCGCTAATCATGGTATCGATCATCTCGGCCATTACCAAGCTGAAGGGCGGCCGTAATCTCGGCAAAATGAGCGGGCTCATCATCGCCGTGCTTATGCTGACGACCGCGGTGGCTGCGACCGTCGGGATCACGACCGCGCTGTCCTTCGACCTGTCTGCAGTCAACATTCAGGGCGGAGCAGCAGAGGAAGAGCAGGGCGCGCTGCTGCAGGAGCGGCTTGGAGACATCGAGGATCGTACGCTGCCGCAGCAGATCCTTGATTTCATACCGAGCAATCCGTTTGAGGATATGACGGGCGCGAGAAGAACGTCCACGATCGCGGTCGTTATTTTCTCGGCCTTCATCGGGATTGCCGTACTCGGCCTGGATCGGAAAAATAAAGAGCAGGCCGATACATTCCGGGGCATGATCTCCGCGGTCTACGGGGTTGTCATGCGCATCGTGACGCTTGTGCTTCGCCTGACGCCATACGGCATTCTTGCGTTGATGGCCAAGACGATCGCAACGACGAATCTGCAGGTTATTTTGAACCTGATTGATTTTGTATTAGCTTCCTACGTGGCATTGATTGTCATGTTCATTGTCCATCTTGTGCTGCTCGCCTTGTTCGGCTTCAATCCGTTTACGTATGTGAAAAAGGTCTTTCCGACGCTGACCTTTGCGTTCACCTCGCGTTCCAGCGCGGCGACCATCCCGCTTAATGTCCAGACGCAGAGCAAGAAGCTCGGCGTATCGGAGGGGATAGCGAATCTGTCCGCATCGCTCGGCGCTACGATCGGGCAGAACGGCTGCGCCGGCATTTATCCTGCCATGCTGGCCGTTATGATCGCGCCGACCGCCGGCGTTGATCCGACCTCGTGGTCCTTCATCCTGACCTTGATCGTCGTCGTCATGATCAGCTCATTCGGTGTCGCCGGCGTCGGCGGCGGGGCTACGTTCGCATCGCTTATCGTTCTGTCCACGATGAACCTGCCGGTAGCGCTGGCTGGACTGCTCATTTCTGTTGAGCCGCTCATCGATATGGGTCGGACGGCGCTGAACGTCAATGATTCCATGACGGCAGGCGTTATTACGGGGAAAGTGATGAATGAAGTGGATAAGGATGTATATAACGACAAGAACATTCAGCTTGATATGGTCCAGGAGTAAACGCTCGGGGATTCAACAACCATCCTGGGGCGCCCCGGCCCCTGCATCGTGTATAGTGGGGAGTTGTGTGCACACTGCACCCAATGTAACCGTGAATCGGTGCATCCCAAAGTAGCTGTGAGTTCGGTGCACCTAAATGTGGCCGTGAATTCGGTTCATCCCAATATAGCCGTGTGTTCGGTGCACCTAATGTAGCATGGCCCAATGGAAGCCATGAAAGAATGCCAGTTAGTTGTACCCAATGGAAGCTAGAGCGGTATCCAAAGTTAAAGAAGGCCACCCGGCAAGGCGAACATAACGCCTTGCCGGGTGGCCCTTTTGTCGTATGAACGGCTATTCGTTCAATTGCTTGGCTAAGGAGCGGACCTGGATTAACCGATGACGGTCAGCTCCTTCGGAAATGATGTCAGCACCTCGATGCCGGTCTCGGTAACGAGCACATCGTCCTCGATGCGTACGCCGCCAACATCTTGTACATATACGCCGGGCTCGATGGTAAACACAGCGCCGGCCTGCAGCACATCCTCATTCAGCCCATGCACGGACGGGTATTCATGGACGTCCATCCCGAGGCCGTGACCAAGGCGATGAACGAAGGCGGGTCCGTAACCCGCATGCTCAATGACGGCTCTTGCCGCCCGGTCGATCGATCCGTATGTAACACCGGGCTTCACCGCCTGAATAGCGGCTTGATTCGCGGCCAGAACGGTATCGTAGATGCGAACGGCATCCGGCTTCAAGTCGCCGACAGCAAAGGTGCGGGTAATATCCGATGCATAGCCGCCAGCATATACGCCCAGGTCGAACATAAGCAGATCTCCCGCTTCGATCCGTCTGCCCCCCGGCACGCCGTGAGGAAGGGCCGTATTTGGCCCGGACAGCACCATCGTCGCGAACGAAGGGGCATCGGCTCCGAGCTTCTTCATCAAATATTCCAGCTCAGCCACAAGCTCCAGTTCGCTAACGCCGATGCTTGCCTTTTTCAAGCCTTGCCGCAGCACATCTTCCACCAGCTTGACGGCATGCTTGATCAGCGATACCTCTTCCGGCGATTTCCGCACCCGCAGCTCGCGAAGAACGGGACCGGCATCCTTGAAGGCTGAGGCGTCCACATGCTGCTGCAGCTGCTCGAAGCGGGAGACGGTCAATTGCTCCTTCTCCACAGCCACCGTGCCGGCAGAGCCGCGAAGGGAGCGCTGTAGCACAGCATACGGATTATCGGTATCCTGATGCGTCACGATGTTCTTGACGGACGATGCAGCTTCGGCAGCGGCGGCATCCAGGGCGGGAACGATCAGAACCGGCTCGCTCCCGGATGAGAGGAGCAGGCCGAGAAAACGCTCATGGGGATCGCTGGCAAATCCGGTCAAGTAATAGACATGCTTGGGATCCGTGATCAGCGCATGATCCCAGCCGTGCGAATTCATGGATTGGAGCAGCGTGTTTAAACGTTCATTCATCAGGGTTCATTCCTTTCATGGTAACAACGGTCGTATAGCTACTAATGTAAGGGTATATCGTTCGGCTGCCGAAGTAAAGTTTCCCTTTATGAGAGCTAGTCCTTTCTATATAATGATCCATAGTTAGAAATTACATAATGCTGGAAGGAGTACTTATTCATGGATCCGAATCCGTTTCAAGAGAACGGGCAGATGCCGCCGCATGAGCCGGGGAAGCAGAAGAGCTATTCGCTGAAACCACCGGTTGAAGGGCTTGGGGGCTGGCTGGTCCTCGTTCAGATCTCCATTTATTTTTCATTGATTACGATTACCGCCCTGCTCATTACGAATGTGCTGCCGCTTTATGAGTCCGAAGTATGGGATGTGCTCACAGATCCGTCATCTCCTTATTATGACGCCATGCTGGCCCCGCTAATTCTGTTCGAGACGGTAATGAATGTTTTATTTGTGATTGGCCTCATTATTGCATTGTTCCTGATGTACGGCAAGAAAAGGGCATTCCCGAAATTGATGATCGGCTATATTATCGCCAGCCTTTTGTTCGGCATTGCAGACTTCGCCGTTGCCAGTCAAATCGAACTGCTGGCCGAGACCGACGACGGGCAATCTGCAACCCAAATTGTCCGCTCCATGATTTATGCCTGCATCTGGATTCCGTATTTCATCCGGTCCGAGCGGGTGCGCAACACATTTGTAAATTAATCCCTGATCAGAAAAATAAGGCGTAATCCCGCTTCCTCCTGTACAATAGACCTCATAGCAGTCATCGTCATCACAATCTGACATTCAACATTCATCGACTCGGAGGTAGCACATGACAGCGCATCAATATCAGATCGATTATGCCGTAATGGAGGATTTGCCGGCTATTGTCGACATCTACAATTCTACGATCGAAAGCCGAAAGGTTACCGCCGATCTGGAGCCGGTGACGGTGGAGAGCCGCATTCGCTGGTTCGAAGAGCACAGCGAGGACCACCGTCCGCTGTGGGTTATGCGTTTTGGAAGCGAAATCGTCGCCTGGATGAGCTTTCAATCCTTTTACGGGCGTCCTGCTTATAACGGAACAGCCGAAATCAGCATCTACGTGAATGAGAAGTTTCGGGGGATCGGCGCGGGCAGCATCCTGATCGCCAAGGCGCTGGAGGAATGTCCGCGGCTTCGCGTCAGCAATCTGGTCGGATTCGTATTTGGCCACAATGAGCCCTCCCTTAAGCTGCTCCGGAAATTCGGCTTCGAACAGTGGGGGCTTCTCCCGGGCGTTGCCGAGCTGGACGGGGTTAAGCGGGATCTTGTCATCGTGGGCCGTTCGGTTTAAGCCGGCATCCGGAGGATTGGCGTATTGAAAGCCTTCTTGCATGCAGTGAGGCTCCTGCCTGGCAGGCGATCCTGGCTGCATCATCGATCCAACCCTTTATCCGGCAGGACTGTTCCATGCGAGTCATGGGCAGTCCTTTTTGTTGTTTTTTTATGTAGATGAAATTCGTCACGTTGACAGCCAGCAGGATGCAAGCCGCTTCATTCCTTCGTCGATCTCTTCCTCCAGAAGACCGCCGAACCCGACGATGAATGATCTGCGATCCGTTGCCGTGCAGCTACGGGTGTCAGGGAGCCACGTATAATCCGCAGCGCTTACGCGGATTCCCGCGTGTTCGGCCAGGGTCTCGAGCTCATGGGCGGACAGCGGATGCGTGATGGACAGCATGAGATGAAATCCCGCTCCATTCCCGCTAATGACGGCCCGTTCTCCGAAGTATCGCTGGATCGAAGCAATCAGGCGATCATGCTTCTTTCTGAGCAGCATCCTCATTTTGCGGAGATGCCGGTCTACATAGCCTTCTTTCATAAAGCGTTCGAGGGCCAGCTGCTGCAGTCTGGAGGCGGTGCATTCCAGGAACAAGTGGAATTTCAAATGATGGTATGCCGGCAGCAGGACTGCGGGCAGTATCATATAATGGACCCCGATCGCGGGGGACAGAACCTGTGAGAACCCGCTCATATAGATGACCCGGCCGTCGGACCGGAGGCCCTGCAGGCAAGGAATGGGCCTGCCGTAATACCGGAATTCTCCGTCGTAGTCATCCTCGATAATAAACCCTTCGGTCTCGTGAGCCCATTGAAGCAGAGCCAGCCGCCGCGAGATCGGCATGGTGACGCCGGTCGGGAACTGATGCGATGGCGACACCGTTACTAGCTTGACCCCGCTCCCTTGAAGGTCTTCATGGCGGATGCCGTCCTCGTGCACGGCCAGCGGCATGACCTGAAAGCCGTTTTGCCTGAACGCTTCGGGATACTGGGGATAGCCCGGATTTTCAACGCCGACCCGGTCCCCGTATGGGCGTAGCAGGCGGCAGATGATATCCAGCAGAGGATAGGGATCCGAACCGATAATGACCTGCTCGGGCGTGCATTGAACCCCGCGCACGCTTTTTGCGTAGGCTGCAATTTCACGGCGAAGGCCCTCTTCTCCCTGTGGATCGCCGTAAAACAGCATCTCCGCTGCGCACTCCTCCTGCAGGCATCGGCTGTATGCTTTCCTCCAGGCTGCGACGGGAAAATGACGATACTCATTTTTGGACATATGAAAATCAAACGGAAAATGATGATGTCGCTTGAGCTTCGGGCCGTTCGTCGGGGGCGGTGCTGCCGGGAGCGGAAAGATATCGTCCGGCGTCTGCACAAAATACCCGCTTCGCGGTCTGCTGACGATAAACCCTTCGGCGAGCAGCTGCTGGTAAGCCATTTCGACGGGCGTCGTGCTGATTCCAAGAAGCTCAGCCAGCTTGCGAACGGAGGGCAGACGGGCTTGATTGAGCCATCGGCTGGCGATAATCTCCCGCTTCATGTACTGATACGCCTGGACGTACAGTGGCGCGGAGGAGCCCGCGAGAGCGGACATCATCTCTGTTTGGTGGATCGGAACCTGAATCTGTTTCATGCAAAATCTGTCCCTTTTATAGATTCAAAACTGTATATTCAGCTATGGTCAATTCATTGATATAGTATAAGGGATTTAAGCTGGAAACAAAACAGGAGGGCACATTTAATATGAGCATACCATCCACGTTATGGAACCCTCGGCCGGTACGTTTGCTGGAGGGAGAACGGGTGTATCTAAGACCCGTATCGGCTGAGGATGCCGAAGGATATTTTCAAATGCTGTTCAACCCGGAGATCAGGCGGCTGACAGGGACCCGGCGGGCATTCACGCTTGAGGAGGTCCGCCGGTATATCGAGGCCAAATCAGGGGACAATGCAGCCGTGCTGCTTCTGATTGCGCTTCGGGATGACGATGCGGTAATCGGCGATATTGCGCTGCAGGACATCGATCAAGTTAACCGGAATGCCAACTTGCGGATTGCGATTGATTCGGAGCAGCATCTCGGTAAGGGATACGGACCGGAATCGATCAAGCTGCTGCTGGAATATGGCTTCGGCATTCTGAATCTTCACCGGATTGAGCTCCAGGTGTTCGATTACAACGGGCGGGCGATCAAAGCCTATGAGAAGGTGGGCTTTAAGAGAGAAGGCGTGCAGCGGGATGCGCTGTATTTCAATCACCGCTACCATGATTCAATCTGGATGAGCATGCTGGAGGATGAATATCGAGAGCGTTACTGCTCGCAATGACCAGCGTGGGAGAGAACGTTAGGGAACAGCAAAAGGAGGCAGGAGATGCGCAGAGGGCAAGGATTGTTCCGAAATGCAAATCTTCGCCGGATCTCTCCATACCCATAAGACTGAAGCTTTCGCTAAACTAGGGATTATCACGTCATGCGAAAGAAAGGAATGAAAGTTTCATGGGATCGAAGCTTCGGATCCATCAGGCTGACGGCTGTGATTTGAACGCTGTCGCAGCTTTGTTTAATCAATATCGCATGTTTTACGGTAAGCCGGATGATGCGGCCGGAGCGGCCCGGTTTATCGGGGAGCGGCTAGAGCTGCGGGACTCCGTCATCTTCGTTGCGGCTGCATTTCAGGAGCCCGCAGACGCCGCGTGGGAAGCTGCAGGCTTTGTGCAGCTGTATCCGTCCTTCTCTTCCCTTTCGATGTCCCGGTTATGGATCTTGAACGATCTTTATGTCGCGAAGGAATTCCGGGGGCATGGGATCGGACGGATGCTGCTTAATCAAGCCAAGGAGCACGCTGTGCGGTCAGGGGCCGCCGGGCTTACATTGTCAACCCATCCCGGGAACCTCGCTGCGCGACGGCTCTATGAATCGGCCGGATACGTGGAGGACAGCGAGTTCATATGCTACAACCTCTCGCTGCAGAATACAGCCAGATAATGCATTCCTCTCGAGCAAACGACGGCGGCGTCCTGAATTAGGACACCGCCGTTTTTAGGTAACGTTACAGTTATTGATAAATCGATTTTAGTTTCCGAAATACCTCGATTCGCGCGATTTTCAGCTCCCACATCTGGTCGAGCAATTTACGCTGCATGCTCTCATCTTGGGTTGCCTTCAATTCGGCGTACAGCTGGTGCATCCGGTTGTTGATTTGATCGATGCATTGCCACAGCTCTTGCTCGGAATATTCCTCTTTGTCTGAGCACATCTCCGGCGGTTCCTGCATCTGCTTCAGCGTACTGATAATTTCGGCTTGCCAATGCTCATCACCCAAACGAATTGCCAATTTCAAGCGGCAATTGGGATGCCCCCGGGTAAAATGTATAACGCTCGCCTATTAGAGCTATAGTCATTGCGTCTTGGACGTGAGCTTCAGGATGGAGTAGGATGGAGGGAACAGCGACAGTTTTTGGATAAGGGTGAGCTTTGTGATTTCTTCTTTCTTAACTACGATGGTCGGCGTGTTCCTGCCAATCTCTTTGCCCGTGATCGGCGGTGCGCTTCTGAAACGGTTCAAGGGTCTTGAGACGAAGGCGCTCTCGGCCCTGTCTCTCTATGTCATGAGTCCGGCACTCATCTTCGAA
This sequence comes from Paenibacillus lactis, assembly GCF_017873605.1. Taxonomy (GTDB): domain Bacteria; phylum Bacillota; class Bacilli; order Paenibacillales; family Paenibacillaceae; genus Paenibacillus_AQ; species Paenibacillus_AQ lactis. The sequence goes on along the minus strand of NZ_JAGGKI010000003.1, from coordinate 285,313 downwards.
ACCTTGGCGAATGCTTCCATAACCTCTGGCGAAGTGAACGTCACGATCATTTTCTGTCTTTTGAATGTTGTTGTGCTGTGGCTTCTCAGTTCGTTAGCCGGAAAAATGCTCGGTCTGTCCCAGGCGGAACGGTCCGGTCTTGCACTGACCACGATCTTTACCAACAGCGTGAATTACGGTCTGCCGCTCGTTCTACTCGCTTTCGGACAGGCAGGTCTTGATAAAGCCTCCGTCTATGTGATCGTACAGATTATCATTATGAATACGCTAGGCGTTTATTTGGCGGCGAGATCCCATTTCTCGGCAGCCAAAGCCGTAAAATCCGTCTTTACGCTTCCTTCGGTATATGCCGCTATGCTGGCTGTGCTCATTCGCGTGACCGGATTCGAGCCTCCTCAAGGACTGGATACGGGAATATCGATGCTGTCAGCCGCTTATGCCCCGCTGGCGCTGGTGATCCTGGGGGCACAGATGGTTGGCGTTCGTGACAGCGATGCAGCCCGTTCGGTATCGAAGATCGGATTCTGGTCCGGCATGAGCATGCGGATGCTCGTCGCCCCGCTTGTGGCGTGGGGACTGCTGGCCGCATTGTCGATCAAGGGAACGCTGTTCGCCGTCATCCTCATCCTGTCGGCCATGCCGGCAGCGGTTAATGCCGTCATTCTGGCGGAGGAATATGATGCTGCGCCAAAGCTCGTATCGCGCTGCATCCTATGGACAACTCTGGCGTCCTTCATCTTGCTGCCTCTTTTGATCGGTATTCTATAGACGCATAAGGGTGGCCTTGCCGCCTGGTTCAAGCCGTGCACGCGCGTGTAATGAGTAGTAAGCTTCGAGAGCATTCCAGCATCTTACGCATGCGTAGAACGGATGGAGGTGGAGATGATGAGCAGGCGCGTTGATCGCGATGTAGAAATCGAAACCCGTAACGTGGAGGAGAGGAATGACTCCAGCAGGGTGGCATCTACGTTAATCAAGTATGTGGCATATCTGATTATCTTTTTCGGATTTTTGTATTTCCTGATTAAATATGTTTTCCCGATGTTCTAAGCGCCCGGATTCCCGAAAAGGAGCCTTCTCTTAGCGTTGTTGCCAAGGAGGCTCCTTTTTGTCATGGAGAGAGTTTTATAAATGCGTTCATTTTGGGTGAATCATGCTCTTTCATGCACGGGGAGCATACATACGGTATCATCGATCCGAAGCTTGACTGCAAGCTGTGGCAATAAGGGGTAGGCGTTCGGGGAAACGGATGATTTGACTTTATAAAATTTAGTAACTATAATAATTATATAAAAATAGTTCTTCATAAACATCGATCTTCGTTATTATTTCGCAAAAAGGGCACGCTGTAACCGATGAGGTTCCATTCTGCCCGCAGCTTTCGTTTGAAAGTTTTGGTAAGAGCTTGTTTTATCACGGGGCACGTTTTCGTTTTTTAAATAAAGGAAGAGTCAGGAGTGAGGGAATGTCGGCTGTTTTGCATCCAGCGACGAAGCTGGGCGCCGTCTCGCTGCGCATTAGCGATTTGGCGCAATCGGTTCGTTTTTATACGGAAGTGGTAGGTTTAAGAATGCTGCGACAGCACGGCAGAGTTGCCGAGCTTACGGCAGACGGCAGAGAAACCCTGTTAACGCTTGAGGAGATTGAGGGGTTCGAGGAGTCCAAGACACGTACAGCCGGGTTGTACCATTTCGCCATTCTGGTACCGGACCGGGTTAGTCTGGGGCTTGCGCTGCGGAATTTGCTCGCCCATCATATTTCAGTCGGTCAAGGGGACCATCTGGTCAGCGAAGCGCTCTACATTAATGATCCGGATGGCAACGGCATCGAGATCTACGCCGACCGGCCTCGCGAAACCTGGAAGCGGGATGCTCAAGGGGAATACATCATGACAACCGATCCGGTTGATATCGATGGATTGCTTGCTCTGTCCGCGGATAAGGAATGGAACGGACTTCCCGAGAACACCGTCATCGGACATGTGCATTTCCATGTATCGGATCTTCACCAGGCCCGTGCGTTCTACTGCGATACGCTTGGGTTTGAGCTGACCGCCCATTACGGCGGAGCCGCCCTGTTTATCTCCGCAGGCGGATATCATCATCATATCGGGTTAAACACATGGGCCGGTATCGGCATTCCGAATACGCCGCGCCGTGCAGCCGGTATCGAAAGCTTCACCATCTTGCTTCCAAGCGACGAGGAGCTTCAAGCAGTAACCGGGAGAATCCGCGAGGCAGGCTTTACTCCTGTACAACGGGAGGGCGCTTGGTTCGTTCAGGATCCGTCGGAGATTTGGATCCGGCTGCTGGTCGCATAAAGATAAATCCTGGCGGATACCATCCGTCAGGATTTTTTTGCTTGGGAGACAAGGAAGAAGAACCCTCGCCCCCATCTCAATCTAACAGCACTTAGATCCGATTCAACTGTTCCAGCGTCTGGAGCATATGATCCGCCAAATTCGGGATGTCCTCCATCTGCTCCTCGTTAATGGTGCGCGAGAACCGTACCTCGGTCATGCTGCGATATCCATCTGCTTCTTCTCCAACGATGTAGGTTACGGTCTGCACCGGGGGAATCTCGGGTTCCCATATGGCGGCAACGATCCGGGAAATTGCCGCGCATTCATCTTCAATCCTCTTCACGTTTTTATAAAAGCGGACTTTCAGCTCGCAGCCCGGCTGCTTCCCCGGTGTTTCCAATATCTCGGCCGCAAGCTCCTGAAGTCCGGCATCAAGCCGAATTTCCGCAGCTGCCTCCTTCAGACCCCTCAATTCAAACGTCAGGCTGAAGCTTCTCGACATGACGGCCATGTCCAGCAGATCCTCCCGACCGGTAATGAGGACGAGCTCATCCAGATTGTCCAAGTCGTATATTACGTTCTCAATGCCTACTTTTAAATTTTCAAATACCGTCGGGTCAAACATCGTGCACATCCTTTTTACGATTCATTGAACATCCTTCCATTCGTGGTTAATATACCATACTTCATTCTGTATTCGAAAATTTGCGAGCGATAGATCAAGGCGGACGACAGCGGTTTTGAAGAACGTCCCGTTCGGCCGGCAGCCCCATCTAAAGGTTCCCGTTCGGCGGCAATTCCAGGAGATTGGAGGGTTCGAGAGGATGAACATGACTTGTAAGAGTGAAGATAACCCAAAATGAAAGAGACTGGAAGTATTGACCAATGGGAGGAAACCGGATATGATCATCCATAACAGTAAAATTAATTTTACCGGTAAAAAATACGGAGGTGGATAAATGGATTTTACTGCAGTCTACAAAATTTCAACGCATGAGCAGCTTAAAGCGATTGCCGATCCCTTGCGGACGAAAATGCTGATGAATCTTGTGAAAAATGAATATACCGGCCAGCAGCTGGCAGAAATGCTTGGGATTACCCGCAATAATATCTATTTTCATCTCAGGGAGCTGGAGAAGCACGGCGTTATCCGGGTTGTCCGGAAAGAGGAGAAGAACGGCATCGTTCAGAAATATTACCGGGCTGCTGCAAGCCGGTTTATTCCCGAGGAGCATCTGCTGCCCAGCCTGGATTTGGTCGAAACCTCAAGGCAGGTATTTCTTGAGACGCTCGATACTACGCGATCCCAAGTCGAGCATGCGCCAGCAGCATCCTTTGCCTTGGATCCCACCCATGAGAGCAAGAGAAAGAACATTGCCTCCACTTACAGCTTCTATGCAACGGAGGAGAGCTTCCACGCGTTTATTGAAGAATTCAAGCAGCTGATGGACAAGCATTTCACCATGCGGAATACGGAAGCAAGCGAGGCTTCGCGATCCGAAGATGAGAAAAGCTACCGGATGTCCTTGATCGCGTTTCCCGATGGAGACGAAGGGACGGACAGTCAAGAACGACAGCAGGATGGAGGATAGAATACATATGGAAAACAAGCGGCATAACATCGTCATCGATGATGCCTGGTTTACGGTATCCGAGCTGGACGAGGCGACCTATGCAATCAGTGAATTCGGCCATTGGGAAAAGGTCCACTCCTATTTGCTGCTCGGCAGTGAACGGGCAGCGCTTATCGATACGGGGCTCGGCATCGATAATATCAGGCGGATGACCGATCAGCTAACCGACCTTCCCATTATGGTGCTGACGACTCACGTTCACGCCGACCACATCGGAAGCCACGGCCAGTACGATGAAATCTACGTGCATGAGGCCGAGGAGGACTGGCTTGTCAGCGGAATCAAGAAGCTGTCGATCGAACAGATCCGGAAGGATATTTCGCGTGACATTACGAGACCGGTGCCGGCTTCATTCAATCCCGTTACGTATACACCGTACCAAGGACGCCCTACAGGTCTGCTGCGGGACGGGGACGAGATTGAATTGGGGAATCGAAGGCTGGTGATCTATCATACCCCGGGCCATTCTCCCGGACATATCGCTGTTCTCGATACGAGCAGAGGCTATCTGTTCACCGGGGATTTGCTGTATGACGAAACTCCCGTATACGCGTTCTATCCGACGACGAGTCCGGAGGATCTCGTCCGCTCATTGGAACGGATTGCGGCTATCGAAGGCGTAACGCAAATTTACGGGGGGCATAACCGGCTCGGGCTTCCTCCGGAGCTGCTGGAGGTTGTCCGGGAGGCCGCCAGGGAGCTTAAGGAGAAGGATCTGGTCCGCTTCGGGACAGGCATCCACCGCTTTGATGGATTTTCAGTACAATTCTAACGGACAAGGTTTGCGGCCAGATCAGCATGTCTCGCCGGGGCAATTGCCTTGGCAATGCAGCACAAATAGCCTCCGGCAGATATGCTGTTCATCTGCCGGAGGCTTTTTTAGGTGAAGAGAAGGGCTCAATCCATATTTTTGCCGTAGTAAATTTCGTTCATTTCGAGCGTCAATCGCTCGGTAATTTCCTTCTGCTCTTGAGGGGACAGCTTGTCTTTCGTGTATCCGAACAAGTAGTTATCCAGGTCGAATTGCTTCAGCTTGCATTTGGTGTGGAACAGATTCTCCTGGTACACGTTGACGTCGATCATATCGAACATCTCTTTGACCTCGTCCGGGATATAGTTCTGGATCGAGCTGATCTCATGGTCGATAAACAGCTTATGGCCGTGAATATCGCGAGTGAAGCCGCGGATTTTGTAGTCGATGGTCATGATATCCGTATCGAAGGAGTGGATCAAATAATTCAGCGCTTTCAGCGGCGATATTTCGCCGCAGGTGGACACGTCGATATCGGCGCGGAAGGTGCTGATGCCTTCATCCGGATGGAATTCGGGGTACGTATGCACGGTAATATGGCTCTTGTCGAGCTGAAGCATCACGTTGTCCGGCAGCGGACCCGGTGATTCATCATATGATTCCTCGGGGACCTCGACGACCGGGCCTTCGGATACCAGGACCGTTACGCTGGCCCCCTGCGGAACGTAATCCTGCTTGGCGATGTTCAGCACATGCGCGCCGATGATATCGGCGACATGGCTTAGAATTTTCGTCAGCCGGTCGGCATTATACTGCTCGTCAATGTATTCGAGATAAGCCTCCCGCTCCTCCCTCGTTTTCGTATAGCATACATCGTACATATTGAAGCTGAGAGATTTGGTCAGGTTGTTGAAGCCATGTAAGGTGACACGCTGTTCCGGTGTAATATCCATATGAATTTCCCCTTGTGATTGATATATCAGGTTCGTGTTATTCTTTCCCATCATGACGATTCCTAGTCGATGCTTCGGGATGTCGCCAGATATCATGATGTTCTTACCCGAATTAAGGCGGGGAGTAACAAAAGGATTGGATGAGGGGATTAAATTTGGGCCCCTTGTGGAGCGGAATTTCCATAACGCGAAAAGAAGGATACCTTGCGGTCGCAAAGTATCCTTCTATGGTAGGGGATGTTTTGAAGATACGCTTGCAAGATGAACCTTTGGTTTGCTGCCAAAGCTATCTTGATTTCCCCAAAATTATCCCCCAATTATTCGCTCCTGAAGCTATTGGCAGCAGAGAAGGCCCTGTCCCGATTCCATGCGGGATTTCAGGCTTGCGAGCATATCCTCCCACGCTTTAACATGCCACGACCTCGCTGCTTGCCAGTCGGCAGAGTCCTTCCAGCCATGATGCTTAAGCGTTACCCGTGTCTCTTCCGTCTCTTGGGCGAGAATGACTTCAACCCAAGTAAGCTCATCGCTGCGGTTCATGATGTCCGCAAACGGATCGGGCCCTTTCCATTCAAAAGCTAACGTGTGCGGCTCCTGATACTTCAGGATAGTGCATCCGGTTGTGCTCATGCTGCTTTTATCCCCGGGGTTGAAGTAAAGCTCGAATTTTCCTCCCTCCCGGGCTTCAATATCGGCTGCCGGCGCAAACCATTCCGTAATGCGTGCAGATTCCGTCCACGCGCGCCATACGAGCGTTATGTCAGCCTGGATCTGTGCTTCCTGCGTGATGATCATATCCACTTCTCCTCCATTCAACCGGTAACCCTGACAACGGATTTATCCTAATACATTCCTCTTCGTCCCATTATAACGGGGAAAATCGGAGGGGAATTCTTCTACTTTGCTGAGTTGCTCCGGTCCTTTTCGAACAGCAGCAGCGGCAAATTCACGACGATGGGCGGATCATACGGCTGGGGCTCCCTAAGCGTGATGGCCACGCTAATATCCGTCGTTTCATTGATATGAACAGGCGTGTCCAGCTTGCCTCGCAGCGAATGGTTCAGCAAATAGTAGTCCTTCGGATTCAGGCTCCACGGAATACCGGCTGCCAGTACGTAATATGTGCCTGGAGGAATCCCGGTAATGACGCAGGTTCTCCGCTTCAGGTTAACGGCGGTGCCGGCGGCGGGTTTCTGATCAGGTACAGGTCTTGGGAAGAGCCCCACGTAGATGATGCCGTGAAAAGCAGAAGGGGCCTCGATCCGGCAATGAACCCGCGGCAGTCTCCCCGATTTTTCGTCTTTGAAGCTGAGCGGCTTATGTCTATATTGATTGACATATTGATGAAGGGACTCGGAGACGGAACGGAATTTGCTCGGAGAGAGACCGACAAATTGCTTGAAACGCGTATTGAAGGTGCCCGGGCTTGTAAGTCCGACATGCATCCCGATCTTGACCAGCAGGGAGGGGGCTTTCAGCAGCTCCGATTTGCCGGATTCAACCCGGAGGGCGGATAGATATTGCCTTACCGATATGCCCGTGGCTTTTTTGAATATTCTTGAAAAATGAAACGGACTATACCCCGCCTGATCCGCCAGCTGCCGGGTAGTTAAAGGCTCGTCCAGATGCTCCTTCATATATTGGATGGCTTGGGCAATGATTTCGCCATGCTCTTCGTTCATTTTGTAGAATCACCAACTTTTGATGATAAGATTTGCGAGACCCGTCATGACAGACCGATGCCTAGTTTTCTGATGATCTACTATCTTCTTTAACCCCCATGCTTTTTCCTGCCTGATCCGGTTGCCCATTCATTGAAACACCGTTAAACTTAAAGGATGGTATGTTTGTTAACGGTCGGCAGCCGCTCGAACCCCTGCCCGGTAAGAAGGACGCGATCATGCGGCTTCAGCTTACACGGTGCGATCTCTTCCCTGTGGGAACGGTTCGTGGTCCGGGGCATGCCAAAGATGGCAATCGATCCAGCTCGATCGGGCGACAGGACGAATAAATTAGTTGCAAAGTAGTGATATAAGGAGTTTTTATCCATGAATGTGGAAACGAATGATAGAGAATCCATGAATATGGACGCCGCTCGGGAGTACCTACAGCGGTATTATGGTTATCCGGATTTTCGGGAAGGGCAGAAGAAGATCGTGGACAGCCTGCTGCACGGAAGGGATACGCTCGGCATTATGCCGACCGGCGGCGGAAAATCCATCTGCTACCAAATTCCTGCCCTGATGCATCCGGGGCTGACGCTTGTCATCTCGCCTCTGATATCCTTGATGAAGGACCAGGTGGATGCATTGACGACGGCGGGCATCAACGCCGCTTACATCAACAGTACGCTGAGCGGCAAAGAAGTGAACGAGCGCATTCGCGCGGCCAAGCGGGGGGATTTGAAGCTGCTGTACGTCGCGCCGGAACGGCTTGAGCTGGACTGGTTCCGGGAGGAAATGGCCAGCCTGGATATCTCCATCGTCGCCGTAGACGAGGCGCACTGTGTGTCTCAGTGGGGGCATGACTTCCGGACAAGCTATCTTTCAGTTGCGCCATTTGTCGCGGAGCTGCCCGGAAGGCCGATTGTTGCGGCATTCACGGCAACGGCCACACCGGAGGTCATGGAGGATATGCAGCGTCTTCTCCGCCTAGATGACCCGCAGGTATTCGTTACAGGGCTTGGCCGCGACAATCTTGAAATGTCGGTGCTGCGCGGGGAGAATAAGCGGGAGTTCGTACTGAATTACGCGGCTTCGCACACCCACCAGCCGGGCATCATCTACGCGGCCACCCGCAAAGAGGTCGATGATCTGTGTCAACGGCTGCAGGCCCATGGATTGCTCGCAGGCCGGTACCATGCCGGGATGAGCGATGCCGAGCGGGCCGAGAGCCAGGAAGCGTTCCTGTATGACGATATTCGGGTGATCGTCGCCACGAATGCGTTCGGCATGGGGATCGACAAATCGAATGTGCGTTACGTTATCCATTACAATATGCCGAAAAATATGGAGTCCTACGTGCAGGAGGCGGGCCGTGCGGGAAGGGACGGCGAGCCGAGCCAGTGCATCCTGCTGTTCAGCGCGCAGGACATCATGACCCAGAAGTTTCTGATCGAACAGAACCCGCAGGATTCGGAGCGCAAGCATAATGAATACCGCAAGTTACAGCAAATGATCGATTACTGCTATACAACGCGCTGCCTGCGCAGTGCCATGCTGGATTATTTTGGGGAGGAGCACGACGATAAGCCGTGCGGCACATGCAGCTCCTGCACGGACGATCGGGAGCTGATCGATATTACCGTGGATGCGCAGAAGATCTTCTCCTGCATTCATCGGATGCGCGAGCGGTTTGGCGTGTCTATGGTGGCAGCGGTTTTAAAGGGCTCACGTGCCAAAAAGGTTCTGGAATACGGCTTTGACCGCCTGCCCACCTATGGCGTCATGTCGAATCGAACCGAGAAGGAAATATCCGAGACGATCAATGTGCTCATCTCGGAGGGCTATTTGGCGCTGACAGAGGGACAATATCCGGTCGTGAAGCTGCAGAGCGGGGCTGCTGAAGTGCTCAAGGGCCAGCGCGAGGTCATGCAGCGCGTGCCGAGACCTGCACGCACCGCCGGCAGCACGCGCAGCGCCAGCCGCCGCGATTCATCGCCATCGGCGGTCAACGAGACGGTGTTCGAGCAGCTTCGCCTCATCCGGCGGGAGTTGGCGAGCAAGGAGCATGTACCTTCCTACATCATTTTCAATGATGCAACGCTGCGCGAAATGAGCGTGGTCTGCCCGCAGACCGAGGACGAAATGCTGCAGGTCAAAGGTGTAGGGGAAGTGAAATTCCGCAAGTACGGTCGGCCGTTTCTGGAGTTTTTTCAAAATGGCCCGGGGGTTACGGCGGAAAGTGATGACTTGTATGATTATGAGTGAGAGGCAGTCGCAATCCCTGCGATGAAGAGGCGTTAGACCTGCGGATCGCTCGCTGCCTGTACGGAATTTGAAGAGAAGGATCGTGAATCATGAAAGTCATTTTATCTACCTTGAACGCAAAATATATACACACATCTCTTGCCATACGCTGCTTGAAGGCTTACAGCGAGAAGGATTTTGATATCGAACTGGCGGAATACACCATTAAGGACCCGGTTATGAACATCGTCTCCGACCTGTTTCAGCGCCAACCGGATGTGATCGGATTTTCCTGTTATATTTGGAACATCGAAGAGACCATTAAAGTGATTGATATCGTCAAGAAGATTATGCCCGAGGTTACGATCGTTCTCGGCGGACCGGAAGTTTCCTACGATACGGATTATTGGATGAAGCGGCTCGTTAACGTCGATTTTATCGTCATGGGCGAAGGGGAGGAGACGTTCCACCATTTGCTTCAGACGATCGAAGGGGACCGCAAATTCCATTTTGTGTACGGCATCGCTTATCGCAAGCAGGATGAGGTCATCATCAATCCCGGCAGGCCGAAAAGCATACTGGCCGAGCTGCCCTCGCCGCACCGCTTTCCGGAGGACATTCCGCATCTCGGCAAACGGGTGGTGTATTTTGAGACGAGCCGGGGTTGTCCTTTCAGCTGCCAGTTCTGTCTTTCGAGCATCGAGGTCGGCGTGCGTTATTATGATATTGAGCGGACGAAGGCCGACATTTTGTATCTGATCGAGAATGGCGCGAAGCTCATCAAGTTCGTGGACCGGACCTTTAACATTAAACGGGATTATGCGCTGGAAATGTTCGAGTTCCTCATCAAGAACCACGGCGGCTGCGTGTTCCAGTTCGAGATTACGGCCGATATTATGAGGCCGGAGGTGCTCGACTACTTGTCGAAGAATGCGCCGCCAGGCATATTCCGCTTCGAGATCGGCGTTCAATCCACGAACGATCCGACGAACGAGCTGGTGAAGCGGCGGCAGAACTTTGCGAAGCTGTCCCGGACGGTAACGATGATCAAGGAAAGCGGCAAGATTGACCAGCATCTGGATCTGATTGCAGGCCTGCCGCTGGAGGACTATGATACCTTCCGTAAAACCTTTAATGATGTGTTCGCCTTGGGGCCAGAGGAGCTGCAGCTGGGCTTTTTGAAGATGCTTCGAGGAACGGGGCTCCGCATTGATGCCGAGAAATATAACTATACGTACATGGATCATGCGCCATACGAAATTTTGAGCAGCGATGTGCTGCCCTTCTCGGATATCGTACGATTAAAGCGGCTGGAGGATGTGCTGGAGAAGTATTGGAACGCGCACCGGATGGACCACACGGTCAACTACTTAATCCGGCACGAATTTGCTTCTCCATTCGATTTCTTCCAGGAGTTTGGAGATTATTGGGAGGGCCAGGGCTGGCAAAAAATCGGCCATCAGCTCGAGGACCTGTTCACCCGCTTGACGGCTTTTTTGGAAGATCGCCAAACGCCGAACATGGACATCATTACCGGGCTGATGAAATTCGATTATTTCCTGGGCCATAAGTATAAGCCGCGTAAAATATGGTGGGAGCACACGCAAAATAAAGCGGAGTGGTCGGCCAACGTACGGCGGATCCTGGAGCAGCCAACCGAGCTGTCTGACGGCTTCGCCGAGCTTGGCATTACGGAGAGAGAGCTGCAGAAGCATGCAATGATCGAGCTGCTGCCCTTCGACCTACAGGATGTTATCCGCGGCGGCGGGACCGGTATCCCGCTCGACCGGGAGCAAGGGCGTGCAGCCACGCTGCTGCTCGTGCTGTACCAGCAGGATGATCGCGGCCAGCCGCGGTATTTCACGATGCCGCTGGCGGGGGCGGCTGCAGGCGGGGAGCTCCTTGGTTAAAGGAGCTCCGGGAAAAGAGAATAAGGCGCCTGGAGCGCGAACAAGTCCCTGTTCGGGACGTGTGTGGAGAAAAGCGGCGAACGAGTCCCCATTAGGGTCTTATATGAGCTCCAAGGTAACCTGCAGAAACCTCAAGTGGTTAAAATCAAATAGTTTTCAGGTAACTGTATCTCCTCATAGACTAGGTAACGATCAGTGACTGTAAATTCTCATTAATAGGTAACTGTCACTCCTCAAACAGGTTAACGGTGTGCCCCTTTCTAGAGAGTTGATGCTGCTACAGTATAATTCGATCCGATAATCGGTACGCTAGTGGCATAATACGATGAAAAAGGAGGGGGACTCGGGATGAACGAAAAGCAAGAGCGCCGTCCTGATCAAAGCACCCAAGAGGAGCCGACCATCGCCCCAGGCATGGAAACGAATGATGATTTGCGCGAGGAGGCCACCGACGAGGAGATCCAACGGGGCGATTATACGGAAGTCACCCAGTTCGTCATTGACCGAACTCCGGATGACGAGTAAATATAGTCTAAATTGCATTTGCGAGGTTACTGGATAGACGCTCAAGTTGCACTTCGCGTTATAGCAAAAGGGATGCCCCTGGTCCATGGACCAATAGGCATCCCTTTTTTACATTCGCTTTCAACTACCCATGACGACCATCGATTCCACTGCCGAGTTCAATCAAGCGTCTTTGGGGGGCGCGTCTGCTGAACTCTTGTCTTCGGCACTCGCGTCTTTCGCAAGCGCGTTTTCGCTGCGCGCGTCTTTGGGGCTCACGTTTTCGGTACGCGTGTCTTCAGCACTCGTGTCTGATGCATTCGCGTCTTCAGCACTCGCATCACTCGCGTCCCTCACATTGGCGTCTTCGATACTTGCAGCATCCCCAAGGGTGTCTGCAGGCGTATGCCGCTCCAACCAGTCCAGCAGATTCGCGGCGACTTCATCCCGGTTGATCTCATGCAGCATTTCGTGACGGCCGCCGGGATACAGCCGGTATTCCAGGTCCGCAATGCCGTATTCCCGATACAGCTCGATAAGCTGCCGGACGCCCTTGCCGCGCTGACCGACCGGGTCCTCCTCGCCGGAGAAGACATAGACCGGCTTATCCTTGCGGAGCCCTTTCATCAGCTGTGGCTTGTGGAGCTGCAGCAGCAGCCGGAAGAAATCCCGGAAGAAACGGGCGCTGCATACTTGCCCGCAATAGGGGTCGTCAATGTATTTGTCGACCTCGGTCTCGTCCCGGGACAGCCAGTCAAATGGGGTGCGGATAACGCCAAAGCCCTTGTTGTAGGGCCCGAACACGATGGCATTCAGCATTAAGCTGCGGTGGGTGCTGCCCTGAAGGCGCATCTGCGCCGATGCAAGCTGAATCCCGAGCCGCAGCATCTTCTGGGGCCCGTTCGTGCCGGAGAGGATGAAGCCGTCGAAACGATCGCCGTGAATGCACATGATTTTCTGGGTGAGGAAGGAGCCCATGCTGTGCCCCATTAAGAACAGAGGCAGGCCCGGGTATTCCTTCCGAAGCTCGGAAGCGAGCAGCAGCTGATCCTCAATCATGCCTTCGAACCCATTCTCTCCGGCGTCGCCGAGATGCTCGAGGTTCCCGGCCGTCAGCCCGTGCCCCCGGTGGTCGTTCGCGTATACCGCAAATCCGTGGCCGGTAAGCAAGGCAGCGAGCTCCTCATAGCGCTTGCCGGTTTCACACATGCCGTGGGCGATCTGGACGACTGCCCGAATCCGGGTCTCGCTGTCCGGAAGCCATTTATATACATGGATCGGCATGGCTTCAGCATTCAACATGGTAAACGATTCGCTTTGCATCTAGGACTTGCACCTCCATACAGACAATAATTTACCTTCCATTGCCTCGTATGTCTTTGATGAATGGAGCCGTGCTGCTTAAGGAAGATAGGAACGAAGAACCGTGGATTCCCCGTCCAGGGTGTAAGTCCCCAGGTTAGCAGGGAGCAGGAAGCATTGGCCGGACGTATAGTCGATCGAGCCCCCGTCCCAACGCAGGATTCCCTTTCCGTCACAGACGACGATAATGGTAAAGCTGTCCTCGGATGTCGAGAGCTCCCATGCTCCGTTAACGACGCCTTTCTCCACGATGAAGTATGGCGATTGCGCGAGCTGGAGCCATTCCCCCGGAACAGCGCCTTCCGTGCTCATTTTCGTGGCCCCTGATCCTTCATAGGCTGTGACATTGAGGGAATCCTCAATGTGAAGCTCGCGCGGCTTGCCGTCGAGCCCTGGACGGTTGTAGTCGTAAATCCGATAGGTGGTATCCGAATTTTGTTGGATCTCCGCGACCACAACCCCTGCGCACAGGGCATGAACGGTGCCTGCCGGTATGTAGAACGTATCGCCGGCTTTCACGGGCACCTCTTGAAGCTGCTCCATGACGGTGCCGTTTTCCATCGCTTCCTTCAGAACGTCGCGGGTAACGCCTTCCTTCAGACCGTAAATGATCTTGGCGTCCGGCTTTGCATCAAGCACATACCACATTTCCGTCTTGCCGAGTTCTCCCTTCGGAAGACCTTCGTAATCATCGGTCGGATGTACCTGTACGGACAGATTGTCGTTGCAGTCAAGGAGCTTGATCAAGAGCGGGAAACGTCCGTTCACTTCGGAAAAGCCTTTCGCGCCGAACCATTCGCGTCCGAGCTGTTCGCGGATCTGGTCGAGGCCGCGGCCAGCCAGCTCACCGTTTACGATCGTAGTCGTGCCGTTCGGATGGTCCGCGATCATCCAGCCTTCGCCGATATGCCCTTCGGGAAGCTCCAGGCCGAACTGCTCCAGCGCGCGGCCGCCCCATACACGCTCTTTAAATTCGGGTTGAAACAATAGTGGATAAGGTTTCGTCATTGTTAATCAACTGCCTTTCATCATGATGGTATTGATGGTTGATAAAATGGTTGTGCCTCATTGAACTCTTATCATAACGGCTTTTTTCGTTCCAGCGCAATAAGATATGGCGCATCCGGCCGCTGCAGTCCCCGGTACACGATCGTCTGAGCCGTGCTCCATGGCAGGCTTGCGGCCCAGTCCTCAACAGCGGCGGCCTCCGTGTCGCCGCCCCGGTGGCCGGGATACAGCACGATGGTGATGATGCCGCCGGGCCGCAGCAGCTGCAAGGAAGACTCAAGAGCGGCAATGGTGCTTTCAGGCACAGTCATAATCTGCTTATCTGCCGTGTCTGCCGGGAGATAGCCTAGATTAAACATGACGGCTCCGATCCGGCCATGAAGCTGCTCGGGAACGCAGCTATTCATGCGGGCATGGCTTTCAAGGCGCAGTGATACCTCTCCAATGGATGCTTGAGGCTCCTTGGCAAGCCTGCTGCGCGTCAGCTCCAGTGCTTCCTCTTGAATATCGAAGGCGTATACTTTGCCTTTCGAGCCGACGCAGCGTGCCAGAAACAGGGTGTCGGCGCCCGTACCGGCTGTGGCATCCAGCGCAGCCTCCCCCGCCCGAAGCCGCTCCGACACGAGCTTATGCGCAAAGCTCAACACGGAAAGGAAACCCATTACGCATCCCTCCACAGCTTGCCCTGCCATGTATCCCGGCGTTTCAGCTCGGCATCGATGCCGTTGAGAACCGGCCATTTGTCGAGGCTCCACATCGGCCCGATGAGCAGCTCCCGCGGCGCGTCCCCGGTCAGGCGGTGGATGATCATCTCAGGCGGCAGGAATTCCAGCGTGTCGACGATCAAATTCACGTACTCGTCACGTTCAAGGAATCGCAGCAATCCAGCTTCATACTGCTTCACCATCGGGGTTTTGCGCATCAGGTGCAGCAGATGGATTTTGATGCCCTGGACATCCATCTTTGAGACCGCCTTGCCGGTAGCAAGCATCATTTCATGGTCCTCCTGCGGAAGACCGTAGATGATATGGGTGCACACACGGATGTTATGCTTACGCAGCTTCTCAACGGCCCTGAGGTAGCATTCGGTGTCATGGGCGCGGTTGATCAGCTCGGAAGTTGAGTCGTGAATGGTCTGCAGCCCCATCTCCACCCATAGATAAGTTCGTTCGTTCAGCTCGGCCAAATATTCGATGACATCGTCAGGCAGGCAGTCCGGGCGCGTTGCGATCGACAATCCAACCACGCCGGGCTGCTTAAGGATCACTTCATAATATTCGCGAAGCACTTCGACCGGAGCATAGGTGTTGGTGTAGGCCTGAAAGTACCCGATGTACTTCGCGTTCGGCCATTTCAGATGCTGTCTGTCCCGGATCGTATTGAACTGGGTGACCAGGTCATCCCGACGGCTCCCGGCAAAATCGCCGGATCCGCGTGCGCTGCAGAAGGTGCAGCCGCCCTTGGCAATCGTTCCGTCGCGGTTGGGACAAGTAAAGCCGGCATCCAGCATGACCTTGAACACTTTGTCCTGGAATTGGCTGCGCATCTCGTAATTCCATGTATGAAATCGTTTATCCCCCCATAATCTTGGGGTCTGAATCACTGTTGTACTCATCGCTTCTCCTTTACAGCACATCGATGGGCTGAATACGTTGTAAGCAGCTAAGGCCAGGCCCCGGGATTTCTCCAAAAGGATACGGGCTTTTTCGGCTGCTTTTTCTTTGATTTGCGGCTTACGTCTATTGTAGCAAAAAACAGCCTTTATCGTCATATGGGGGTCTTACAGCCTAATTCTTCATTGTTACTTGAATGGGCCTCCCTTAGTTGGTATATTTAAATTAGAAAAATAAATATCTGTTTCAGGCTGTTTTGGTACGGGTATATATACGGAGAGGATTCATATTTGTAAGACGTCATGGATACAATAATACCGTGAGGTGATTGCGAATGAATTCATCGACAGTGAAGTCTGACAGAGATAAAATCGCTGTGGAACTTACCCCGAATGAAGCTTTGGCTCTGACCGGCGTGGAATTTAACGCCGACCATGATGTGAAGGCTTCGGCACAACGTAAAATTCGGGCCGCCTTTGAGAAGACATTTGATTTTCAAGCACAGGAAAGGTAAATATTTCACAGTTTAACTACCGCGGAACCCCAATTCCAATATAAGAAAGAGGAACCTGTTTCTTTTCCGAGAGGGAAAGATAGGGTTCCTTTTTCTATTGGCTCTTTACTTTTGGCTGTAACTTCGTCACAATAATGCAGTATCGGGATATGACGTCCCAATTCATTGGACAAGCTTGTGGAGGTATGTGATGCGTTTGCGCGGGAGAAAAGGTATTCGGGAAAATCTGGAGCAGCAGGAAGACCTGGTCGTTTTGGACCCCGGTCAATATAGAGGAAAGTGGGCCGAGCTGTTCGGCAACGATCTTCCGATCCATGTCGAATTTGGCATGGGCAAAGGCCAGTTCATCAGTCAGATGAGCTATAAGCACCGGAATGTCAATTTTATCGGCGTCGATATGTACGACGAGCTGATCCGTCGTGCAAGCGAGAAGGGCCGGGGCGTATGGGCTTCGGAGGGAGTGGATACCCCGCCGAACTTGAAGCTGGCGCTGTTAAATATCGAGAACGTCGAGCAGGCTTTCGCTCCGGGAGAGATCGAACGGATTTATTTGAATTTCAGCGATCCGTGGCCTAAATCGAGACATGCGCGCCGCCGTTTGACGCATCCTCGGTTCCTGGATAAATATAAGGTGATTTTGAACGACAGAGGCCAGATTCACTTTAAGACGGACTCGGTCACGCTGTTCGAATTTTCGTTGAATGCTTTCGCGGATTACGGTTTGCAGATGACTAATATTTCCTTGGATTTACACCGCGACGGGTTGAACGAAGAGCATGTGATGACCGAATACGAGACGAAGTTTGTCGGGCAGGGGATGAAGATTCATCGCTGCGAGGTCCTTATGGGGGAAGCAGCGCTTGAAAGCTATCGACCGAACCGGCTGGAGAAATACGGAAAATAGTAGAAGGCGCAATGCCAGCTCCGTGTACTTCCTATGATAACGGTTACACGACTAATTATAATAGTAGAAAAAGATCGAACTTGCACCGATTCACATCCGGATCCTCGGGAAAATGGTCGATTATGCAGCTTCGTGCGGCATGGGATGGAAACGCGGTTTGTCAAAAAAAGGTGTACTCCAATTTCTAGGAGTACACCTTTTCATTTTCAAGCATGTCGATGATGCTTTTCGCGCTTTGCATGGGATGAAACCGCTCGATGTCCTTCAAATTTCGCTCCCGCTGTTCCTGGATGCGGTCGTATTGGTGGAGCAGCATGTTCATCCATTTGCCGATGACCTCAAGCGAGGTAATCGGCTCCCCAAGGCCTTGAGCCGTAAAATATTGGCAATTCTCTTCCTCCTGTCCGGGAAGCGGCTGATGAAACAGCATCGGAATGCCTTTGGCCAGCCCTTCCGTACAGGTCATTCCGCCAGGCTTCGTGACGAGCAGATCGGACACTTCCATCAGCTTGTCAATTTCGCGGGTAAAGCCCAGCAGCCGGATATTCGGGTGCTGGAAGCGCGGGTTGGCTTCCATCTCCTCCCGGGCCTTGTCATTGTTTCCAAGGCAGAAGATAATCTGGACTTGCCTGCTCCACCGGGTCAAATATTCGTTAACGACCTCGTCGTTCATAATGCCCCAGCCGCCGCCCATAACGAGAACGGTCGGCATATCGGACAGATTGAAGCGCTCGCGGATTTCATCCTTGCTTGGATGCGTCCAGAAGTCGGGGTGGATCGGAATGCCGGTCACCTGGATTTTCGCCTGGGAGACGCCGCGGTTCAGCAGCTTTCTCTTCACTTCCGGCGTCGAGACGAAGTAGCGGTCGACTTCCGGACTGATCCACGTATCATGGGCATCGTAATCGGTAATAACGGTACACAGAGGCACATCGGTGCCCAGCCGCTTCAAACGGGATATCACCGCGCTTGGAATGAAGTGCGTGCACACGATGATGTCGGGCCGAAGCGCCCTTACCACGTTCTTGGTGCTTGTATAGAAAATCCGGTGCAGCGCTAAAGCGGTAAACCGGTTAAAGGACTTCTGATGGCGGTACATGTACCCTACGAGTCTCGGGCGTGTCGTGATCGTCTTCCTGTAAGCCGAAATGATCAACGGAGCGATCTTGGGGTTTAGGAAGCTTCCGAGCTCTAGTACCTTCGTTTGTACGCTAGGGGACAATTGGCGCAGGCTGCTGGAGAGTGCGTGGGCGGCCTGCGTATGACCGGCACCAAACCCTTCAGATAACAGCAAGACTCTTTTTTTAGCCACTACTTTTCACCCGTTCTGCAGCGTTATTCTTTAACTTTAACATATCGGCTTTAGGAAGAGAATGCAACTATTTCCGGCTGCTATGAGGAGGGACTATGGTCCCGGATCAAGAAATCAATGCTGCCATGCGCTGCCGCATCCTGCTTGCTACTTAAGCCACTTGACGGCGATGCGGATTTTGTAGAAAAGAAGGGTCTGCGGACTTTTGACTTCGGTAAAAGGAGCCGCTACAATGATTCAAACGGACAGCAAAAAGTTTATTTAAAGAAAAGAGCGTGATGAATCAAAACTTTTTGGTTGTCTGTTACGTTTATTCATTGGCGGACAAGTTTGCGGTAAAAAAATTAGGCGGCCAAAAGAAATAAAAAGCAAGAAAACAGATGAAAATAAGAACTAAAGCCGTTTGAAACGAAGTTTGCTGCCACGCTGGACCGCAAGCTGAGCTCTTTTACGAAGTTTTTCGGTAAATTAGAGCATTCCACGCTTTTGACAAAAGATACGAAAGTGTGGAAAATCGTGTATGACGTGCGAAAAGCAGCCCCGCGGCACCGAGGCTAAGATCTAGAAAAGACACAAGACAAAAGTCAACAGGGTCATAAGAGCAAGAAAAAACATGTAGAGAGAAAAAAACACAACACATTCTCGGGTTATAAAAAAGGGGGTAACGGAGAATCATGACAGACGCCATCTTTATCGCGCTCCAATTATTTTTGGCCGCGGTGGGTGTGTACCAGTTCGTATTCTCTTTGTTTGGTCTGATCAAGAGAAAGAAGAAAAAGCACTTTGCACCGAATAAATCCTTTGCAGTCCTTGTGGCTGCACACAACGAAGAGCAGGTTGTCGGGGCTCTTATGGAGAACCTGAAGCAGCTCAATTATCCGAAGGAACTGTACGATGTATTCGTCATCTGCGACAACTGTACAGACCGCACAGCCGACATCGTCCGTTCGCATGGGATGAATGCGTGCGTGCGCACGAATCAAAATCTTCGCGGGAAAGGGTATGCCATCGAGTGGATGCTCAAAGAGCTCTGGGCGATGCCTCGTCAGTACGATGCGGTCGTCATGTTTGACGCCGACAATCTGGCGGATCCGAATTTCCTGATTGAAATGAATAACGACCTTTGCTCGGGAGCGAAGGTCATCCAGGGATATATCGACACCAAGAACCCTGAGGATTCCTGGATCACGGCCGCTTACGGCGTATCCTACTGGTATATCAACCGTCTGTGGCAGCTGTCCCGCCACAATTTGAATATGGCCAATTTCCTTGGCGGCACCGGCATGTGCTTCGAGACCAATCTCCTGAAGGAGATGGGCTGGGGAGCTACGAGCTTGGTGGAGGACTTGGAGTTTACGATGCGCAGCGTGATGCGCGGCGTATATCCGAAGTTCAACTATGACGCCAAAGTGTTCGACGAAAAGCCGCTGACGTTCAAGGCTTCGGCCAGGCAGCGTCTGCGCTGGATGCAGGGTCACTTTACGGTTGCCCGTCGTTATTTCTTCCCGCTGCTGTGGCGTGCCATTAAGGAGCGCAGCCTCGTGAAGCTCGACTTGGCGCTGTATGGGGTCAACGTGTATATCGTCCTGCTGACGTTCGTGCTGACCGCCATCATTTGGGTCGATAATTCGTTCTTTGACGGTCCGAATATCGCGAACCTGTACGGGCATTTGCCGATCTGGCTGAGCTTTACGGCGATTGCGGCGAACGTGTTCACCTTCATGATCGCAATGATCCTGGAGAAGGTGAAGTTCAAGAAGGTATACCTGTACCTCGTCCTGTTCCCGATCTATCTGCTGTCTTGGTATCCGATTACCGTCTATGCCTTCTTCACGCAGAACAACAAAACATGGAGTCATACCGAGCATACACGTGTCGTTCGGCTTGAGGAAGTACAGAGCAAGCAAGGTTAATTAAATTTTGCGAGCAGTGTTGACATAGTCCAGTGTACTTGTTATACTGTTCTAGTCTTTGTAACAGAATATTCTGATTGCAAGTAGAAGCACCGCTTCTCACCTGACCGACATAGGTTGGCTGGTTTGATCACGAAATCAATGAATGGATTAAGTTTCATTTTTGAATGAGTTATCAAATAGGGATGTCGGTGGTTGAACCGTCATCCCTTTATTTTTTTGCAAGCAGGAATCACAAGTTATCTGGAGGTGGAGGACTATCAGTAAGGAACATATGATCAATGACGAGATTCGGGCCAAGGAAGTACGTTTGGTCGGCCCGGAGGGTGAACAGATCGGGATCAAGCCGATTCGTGAAGCACTGCAGATGGCAATTGATCTCAATCTGGATCTGGTGAACGTGGCCCCTCAGGCGAAACCGCCGGTATGCCGCATCATGGACTACGGTAAATTCCGCTATGAGCAGCAGAAGAAAGAGAAGGAAGCGCGCAAGAACCAGAAGATCGTGGATATCAAGGAAGTATGGTTCCGGGCCAACATTGAGGAGCATGATTTCCAGACCAAGCTCCGCAATGTCGTTAAGTTTTTGAAGGACGGCGATAAAGTGAAATGCTCCGTGCGTTTCCGCGGTCGTGAAATCACCCATGCGAACATCGGCCAGAAGATTCTGGAGCGCGTGAAGACGGAAGTGGCGGACCTCTGCGTCGTCGAACGTCAGCCGAAGCTGGAAGGCCGCAGCATGATTATGATTTTGGCTCCTAAAGCCTAAGAGAAATTAGAGGAGGAAGTACAACAATGCCTAAAATGAAAACACACAGCAGCCTGAAAGGCCGCTTCAAGATTACTGGTACGGGTAAAGTTAAACGTTACAAAGCTTACAAAAACCACTTGCTGTCCCACAAATCCAAGCGTGCGAAGCGCGTATTGTCCAATAGCCCAGTAATGGCGCCTGGAGATGTTAAACGTTTGAAGCAAGGTCTGGCTAACTTGAAATAGTAAACAACATTTATTGGGAGGTCTTTTGATATGGCACGAGTTAAAGGCGGATTTGTCGTTCGTCGTCGACATAAAAAAGTATTGAAGCTTGCTAAAGGTTATTTTGGTTCCAAACACCGTATTTTTAAAACTGCAAACGAGCAGGTTATGAAATCCCTCGTTTATGCATACCGGGATCGCCGTCAAACGAAGCGCAATTTCCGTAAATTGTGGATCGTTCGTATTAACGCGGCTGCTCGCCAAAACGGTCTGTCCTACAGCAAAATGATGCATGGCCTGAAGCTTGCTGGCGTGGATATCAACCGCAAAATGCTGGCTGATTTGGCTGTGAACGATCTGAACGCATTCAACTCTTTGGCAACCGTTGCTAAAGAAAAAGTGAACGCTTAATACTACATGTATGAAGACCGCCGAATTATTCGGCGGTTTCTTTGCGTATATCAGGATATCTTAAGGATTCGGCAATGCTGGTTAATTCGGTATCTTTATACATGAAATCGCCGTCTATATTTGCTGTTTAGGGCCATGAAACAGGCAAGCCTCCCCCTTCCGGAATAGATTGAAATGTATATTACCTCAAGGAGGGATTTTCATGGAAAAGCCTGTCAACAAGGCGAAACTGAAGTCGTATGTGGGCAAGCGGATTGTTGCGTATAAGAAAGACGGAACTATGGTGACAGGCAAATTGGTTAAGGTATCCGGGAGCCGTCTGTTCGTTGAACCGGGCGGCAAGCAGGTAAAGACCAAAGCCATCGTTCCTCTCGTGCTGTTCGACTTGCTTGCGATCGGCACCGCGCCTTACGCTTACGGCGGGTATCCCGGATATGGGGGATATCCCGGATATGGCGGATTCTACGGCCCTGGTTACGGCGGGTTTGGCGGACCGTTCGGCGGATTCTTCTGGTAAAGACTAGGGATACCACACTTTTTCCATTTCGTAGCATTGGCTGGTTGAGATGATTCGGGTTACCGTATAACCGAGCTTTCTGTAAAAGGCGAGCCCGCCCCGGTTCCCGACGTCTACCATCACCTTCGCTCGCTTGCAACCGCGGGATACAGCGAAACGTTCGGCATGCTCCATCAGGCGGATGCCCCATTGCTTTCGCTGTACGGCGGGTGCGACGGCCAGCATATCGATATACAGCAGCTCGCCATGCACCAGGAAGTGGATGAAGGCGAGGACTCGATCCTCCTGTCCGGCTGCAACCAGGGTTACGCCGCGCCGTAATCGGGCAGGGATATCTTTGCGAATCGCATGGATCTCCTTCGGGCTCATATGGGAAAGAGGGACGAGCTCGGATTCGATCAGCTGCAGAATCATGACGTCATCCTGCCCGGGTTTCCAGTAGCGGATCATCGTTATTTCTCTCCCTTCTCTCGCCGAGGTTTGCTGCTCAATTTATCATATGTACCAGGCTCTGGGAGCGTGTTTTGCGGCAATGGCCGGAAGCTTCGAATTGCGTAGTGAATGAAAACCTCTCATGCGAAGTAAAATAAATGTGTTGACTTCTGGATTGGAACGATCATATAATGTTTCTAAACATTTTAACGAATATATCCAATCGGCAATGATGAGGACGAAGTTTAAAGGGCTCTTTTGCTCAGAGAGTGGATGGATCTGCTGAAACCACCACCAAAATCCCTTTTATACGAGCTCACCTCGGAGCTGTTTTCCTGAAAGATGCTAGGCTATGACTTTACCGCATTAAGTCGTAACAGCATTTATTAGGGAAAATCGTGTAAGTCCACGTTACGGACTGCAGATATTGAAGAGCTGGTGTTATGCGAGAGCCTTCATACCTGCTGAGGCTTTACACTGCGAGGTGTAGAGCAAACATGGGTGGTACCACGGAAGCCAGAACCTTTCGTCCCTCACACGGAGATAATCCGGGTGTGGAGACGGAAGGTTTTTTTGTTGCTTGGATCATGGTGGAAATTAGAGCATGCCAATATTTGAGAGGAGGATGACTGATGAGCGCGCAAACTCCAGAAGTGCGGTCTACAGAACAATTACGTGAGAAATGGATGAAGCCTGAAGTGATTACCGGATCGGAAATCTTGCTTCGGAGTCTTCTGCTCGAAGGTGTCGAGTGCGTTTTCGGATATCCGGGCGGAGCCGTCCTGTATATCTACGATGCAATGTATGGTTTTGAGGATTTCAACCATGTCTTGACTCGTCACGAGCAAGGCGCCATCCATGCAGCCGACGGATATGCCCGGGCAAGCGGTAAAGTAGGTGTATGTATCGCGACCTCGGGACCGGGGGCAACGAACCTCGTAACCGGGATTGCAACAGCCTATATGGATTCTGTTCCGCTCGTTGTCATTACCGGTAACGTAGCAACGACGCTGATCGGAACGGATGCCTTCCAGGAAGCGGATATTACAGGCATCACGATGCCGATCACCAAACACAGCTATCTGGTGCGGAATGTCGAAGATCTGCCGCGGATCATCCACGAGGCCTTCCACATCGCGTCCACGGGACGTAAAGGGCCGGTGCTGATCGATATTCCGAAGGACGTATCGGCGGCAACGACGCTGTTCAAGCCGGAAGATACCGTCCACCTGCGGGGCTATAACCCGCGAACGGTACCGAATCGTCTGCAGCTCGACAAGCTGGCCCGCGCGATCGAGGATGCCGAGCGTCCAATGATTCTTGCCGGCGGCGGCGTCATATACTCCGGCGCACACGAAGGGCTGCTGGAATTCGTCAACAAGACGGGCATTCCGATCACGACGACGCTGCTCGGGCTGGGCGGATTCCCGACGGGACACGAGCTCTGGACGGGCATGCCGGGCATGCATGGCACGTACACGTCGAACCAGGCCATTCAACAATCCGACCTGCTGATCAGTATCGGAGCGAGATTCGATGATCGCGTTACCGGCAAACTGAACGGATTTGCACCGAATGCCAAAATTGCTCATATTGACATCGATCCGGCGGAGATCGGCAAGAACGTGCCAACCGATATCCCGATTGTCGGGGATGTCAAAACCGTGCTTGAAATGCTGAATCCGCTCGTCGGATACGCAGGCAAGGCGGATGCTTGGAGAGACCAGATCGGCAAGTGGAAGGCGGAATATCCGTACCGCTACGTGGATTCGGATACCGTACTCAAGCCGCAGTGGGTTATCGAAATGCTGAACGAGACGACCAAGGGCGAAGCGATCGTAACGACGGACGTCGGACAGCACCAGATGTGGGCGGCCCAGTATTACAAATTCAACCAGCCGCGTTCATGGATCACCTCCGGCGGCCTCGGCACGATGGGCTTCGGATTCCCTTCCGCCATCGGCGCCCAAATGGCCCATCCCGACCGGCTCGTCATCTCGATCAACGGGGACGGCGGCATGCAGATGTGCTCCCAGGAGCTTGCGATCTGCGCCATCAACAACATTCCGGTCAAAATCGTGGTCATCAACAACCAGGTGCTTGGCATGGTTCGCCAATGGCAGGAGCTGATCTACGACAACCGTTACAGCCACATCGATCTGGCGGGCAGCCCGGATTTCGTCAAGCTTGCTGAAGCTTACGGTGTGAAAGGTCTTCGCGCCACGACGAAAGACGAAGCGCACCGCGCTTGGGCCGAAGCGATGGAAACGCCGGGACCGGTGCTCGTCGAGTTCGTGGTCGAGAAAGGCGAGAACGTGTATCCGATGGTACCGCAAGGGTCGACGATCGATCAAATGCTGATGGGGGATGCGTAAGATGAGTACAAAACATACCATTGCCGTACTAGTAAACGACCAGCCGGGTGTCCTGCAGCGGGTTTCGGGACTGTTTGGCCGCAGAGGCTTCAACATCGAGAGCATTACCGTGGGGCAATCGGAGGAGCAGGGGCTGTCGCGGATGGTTATCGTGACGACAGGAGATGACACGACGCTGGAGCAGATCGAGAAGCAGCTATACAAGCTGATCGATGTCATCAAAGTCATCAACCTGAGCTCCAAGCCGATGGTTGCAAGGGAGCTTGCCCTGATCAAGGTCAAGGCGGAGCCTTCCGCCAGACCTGAAATCATGGGCGTTGTCGAGACCTTCCGGGCTTCGGTCGTTGACATCGGTACCACCAATCTGATGGTTCAGGTTGTTGGCGATACCGTGAAGATCGATGCGATGATCGAGCTGCTGAAGCCTTACGGGATCCAGGAGCTGTCCCGGACCGGGGTTACCGCGATGATTCGCGGTAATGCGTAATCATCCGTTCGCTTTTTGATGCTTTTCGCTTCTGAGCTTCAAACCATCAATATCAGCAGACACCTGCATGGCATGAGCGGGTGTTTCAGCAGACCGGGCCACTAAGCCGGGTCGATTGAAATACCCGCTCATCATGAAGGGTCTTTAAAATTAAAGGAGGACTTATCCAAATGGCAGTTACTACTTATTATGAACAAGATGCAGAGCTTAGCGTACTTAAGGACAAAACGATCGCGGTAATCGGCTACGGCAGCCAAGGGCATGCCCAAGCGCAGAACCTGCGTGACAGCGGTCTCCAAGTGGTGATCGGTCTTCGTGAAGGAAAATCCTTCGACAAGGCGAAAAACGACGGGTTCGAGGTGCTTTCTGTAGCGGAGGCTGTAAGCCGTGCGGATGTCGTTCAAATCCTCATGCCGGACGAAACGCAAGCGTCGGTGTACAAGAATGACATCGAGCCGAACCTGAAAAAGGGTGCAGCTCTGATGTTCTCCCATGGCTTCAACGTTCATTTCGGCCAAATCGTGGCTCCTAAAGACAACGACGTCCTGCTCGTAGCTCCTAAATCCCCGGGCCACATGGTTCGCCGCACGTATGTTGAGGGCTTCGGCGTACCTGGATTGATCGCGATCGAGAAGGACGCGACCGGACAAGCTAAGGCAATCGGCCTTGCTTATGCTAAAGGTATCGGCTGTACCCGTGCAGGCGTTATCGAAACATCCTTCCGCGAAGAAACCGAAACCGATCTGTTCGGTGAGCAGGCTGTACTGTGCGGCGGCGTATCCGCGCTGATCAAAGCGGGTTTCGAAACGCTTACAGAAGCCGGTTATGCTCCGGAAATGGCTTACTTCGAGTGTCTGCATGAACTGAAGCTGATCGTCGACATGATCTATGAAGGCGGACTTGCGAACATGCGCGACTCCATCAGTAACACTGCGGAATACGGCGACTACGTAACAGGCCCACGTATCGTTACCGACGAAACGAAGAAAGCGATGAAGGAAGTATTGTCCGATATTCAACAGGGTAAATTCGCACGCGACTTTATTCTCGAGAACCAATCCGGCCGTGCATTCCTGACGGCTACTCGCCGCAACGAGTCCGAGCACCAGCTTGAAGTCGTTGGCGCTCAGCTTCGTGAAATGATGCATTGGATCAAGAAATAAGAAGATTCAATGTCATTAGAAGATTCTATGGCTTCCAGCCTTTTCTACGGGACGGGTGAACAGCCTGGAAATGACAGATTTAAAAAAAGGAGGAACCGCTAGTAAGGCGGCTCCTCCTTTTATTTGTATTGGCCGAGGACGGTTATGGCCCCACCGGAGAAAGCTAGCGTGTAAGCAGATGTGTTCCGGTACTTTCGCTCCGACTGAAATCGTTTAACGCTGCGAGGGGCTCATATTGTGAACAACTTGTCCAAAGTGGCGTTATTTTTACAGGATGTTCCGGGATTTGCGTCTTACCAGGCGTAAGCTTGCGGCGCAGGGCCACCCGGACCAGGGAAAATTTCATCCAGCCGCTTCATAGCCGATTCGTCGAGCTCCACCTCGAGGCATCTCAAGGAGCTTTCGAATTGTTCCAAAGTACGCGGACCGATGATTGGCCCAGTGACGGCCGGATTTTTAAGAAGCCAGGCCAGTGCCACGTTGTCCTGCGGCTCTCCGAGCTCCTGGCAAAGTGCGGCGAATTGCTCCAGCTGGGCACGGTGCTTCTCGATCCGCTCCGCATTGCCGCCGCTTCTCGAACCCTCAATCTTCTTCAGCGCGTTGCGCCCCAGCAATCCGCCGTCGAGCGGACTCCAAGGAATTACGCCGAGACCGAGGCTCTGCGCTGCTGGCAGCACTTCAAGCTCAGGGAGCCGGCAGGTCAGGCTGTACTTATGCTGCTCGGATACCAGACCAAGGAAGTTCCGGTTTTTGGCAGCGGCTTGAGCAACGGCGATGTGCCAACCGGCGAAATTGCTGGAGCCGACATAGCCGATTTTTCCCTGATGCACCGCGACCTCAAATGCTCCCCAGAGCTCGTCCCATGTTACGGATGAATCCACGTGATGCATTTGATACAGCTCGATATGATCGGTCTGCAGCCGCTTCAGCGACCCTTCAAGATGGCGCCGGAGCTTGTAGGCGGACAAGCCGGCTGCATCATTGGGACCGTCGAGTGGATCGCTCATCGACCCGTAAAATTTCGTGGCCAAAATGACCTTTTCCCGACGGCCGCCGCCCTGCTTGAACCACCGCCCGATTATCGTTTCGGTCAGCCCGGCGTTCTCGCCCCAGCCGTAAACATTAGCGGTGTCGAAAAAATTCACGCCGGCATCCACCGCCGCATCCATGATGCGAAAAGCTTCCTTCTCATCCGTGGCAGGTCCGAAATTCATCGTACCGAGACACAGACGGCTGACTTTCATGCCGGATTTACCTAGAGAGGTGTACTGCATGAGGGGATCATCTCCTTGGTGGGTATTGGTAATAAAAACGATTACATTTCTATTGTAGCGCATGAACAGAGAAATGTAACCAAAGCGGTGCGGGTAACGTTAATAAAGGAAACGGAGGATTTTTATAAGGAGGGACGAGCATGAGTTCTCGTTGCCGAAACGCAATCCGCTTGCGAAAGCTCTCGTTATTTGGATTGGTGGCGGTATTACTTGCGATTAGCGCTTGTGACAATTCCCCTGCAGCCCAAACGGACGAGAACGCCCATAGAGCATTGCCGGAGTTGTCGGATGAGATACCCGCAATTCAAAATGCAGCATATACAGAAGGCACCAGGCGGTTGGTCCAGGATACTTTTGATTCGATCCAAACGATCCAGAATAAGATCCGGAATGAAGGGCTGCCTCCTTGGATGATGGAGACGGAGGAAGTGCGTATTTCGCTTGCGGAATATGTCTTCACCCTGAAAACTAAAGAGCTGATCTATGCCCTAAATCAGTTGACCGAGAAACCTTCGGGCGAGGAGGTGCTGCGGCATATGATTACCGAGGCGCTGACCGTGCACCATGCAAAACAAATTGGAATCACCGTAACGCCGGAGGAAGTCAAGGGTATGATCGACATGCAGAGGCGTGCGATGAAGGACACCGGCCCGAAAACATCCGCGGAGCAGCTGACCTTATACATTATGGAGCAGCGGATCCGAATCACGGGACTGAGCGAGGAGGAGTTTTGGAACAGCGAGGAGTTATACAGCGCGTACGAGGCGGCGATTTACATGAATAAGCTTATGGGACATATCCTTGCGGATGAAGACCTGAAAGGGACGGAAAGCTATGAGGCGCTTCAGGCGGAGCTTTATAAGGATTTCCGGAAAAAACATCGCATTAAAGTGCCCGATCTAAGCGAGTTGGAGACGCTATAACGGGCGGACAAGCAAGCTGGCGGCTCCTCCAGCTCGCTTGTTTTCCATGCTCACTTCTGGACCGGGTTATGGCTGCCAAAGCACGGCCAGCAGCCATAACACCTCGAATCGGCATCCGAAGTCCCCTGGTGTGCTGGTGAAGGACAGACAGGCAGCAGGCCCCATCGGAGCGACACCCGAATTCTCAGGGCGGCAGCTGAACCGAAGGTTAGAAGACGCTCCATCGCCGCAACACCGAAGGTCCCCAAGGTGGCTGCTGGGTGCAGCTCAGGCAGTCGGCCTCATCGAAGCAACACCTGAAAGTACCCAGGGTGGCTGCCTAAGCGGAGCCAGGCAGCCACCCCATTCCCACCCCAAGTGAGCCGAAGGGAACGCGGGCCCCCAAGAGCTTCGAAGCAGCGGAGAGGACGAATCGATTCCGGAAAAGCGGAGCGTTCGCCTTTGGAGCCGAATATCCACCGCTAAATATATAATCATGAAATTCGGCGACAACAGCGATTGGAGGAAGGATACGTACTCGGAGCAACCCCAGCAGCAGTCAAGATACATCATCCGAGCTTCCCCAGCAGCAAGCAGTGAGATACGCCATCGGGGGAACCCAATCAGGCAGCAGAGCTACGCATTGCCGCAAAACCCGAAGGTCCCCAAGGTGGCTGCTGGGTGCAGCTCAGGCAGTCGGCCTCATCGAAGCAACACCTGAAAGTACCCAGGGTGGCTGCCTAAGCGGAGCCAGGCAGCCATCCCCTTCCCACCCCAAGTGAGCCGAAGGGAACGCGGGCCCCCAAGAGCTTCGAAGCAGCGGAGAGGACGAATCGATTCCGGAAAAGCGGAGCGTTCGCCTTTGGAGCCGAAATTCCACCGCTAAATATATAATCATGAAATTCGGTGACAACAGCGATTGAAGGAACGATACGTACTCCGAGCCCCCCCAGCAGTAAGCAGTGAGATTCTAACCGGAGCAACCCTAACAGCAGTGGAGGAATCCCACCAGCAGCCAAGAAACATACTCAACTACGTCCAGTAAGTGGTCCACACATCCAAGCGACACCTAAAGTTTCAGGGCTGCCGAAGTGCAGCCAGGCAGTCGGCCCCATCGCCGTAACCCCCAATATTCCCCAGGGTGGCAGCCCAAGCGGAGCCAGGCAGCCATCCCCTTTCCCACCCCAAGTGAGCCGAAGGGAACGCGGGCCCCCAAGAGCTACGAAGCAGCGGAGAGGACGAATCGATTCCGGAAAAGCGGAGCGTTCGCCTTTGGAGCCGAAATTCCACCGCTAAATATATAATCATGAAATTCGGCGACAACAGCGATTGGAGGAACGATACGTACTCGGAGCAACCCACGAAACTCCCCACGAAACTCCCCACGAAACTCCCCACGAAACATCCCACGGAACTACCTCGGAACACCCCTCGAAGCACCCTCCCCAGCAGTAATACCTCCGGTCACATCGCCAACGCGTTCCCTACGGATCACTCCCCCACTTATAGGCAAAACAAATTAAGTTCATAGTTTCTATATCTTGGTCACCGTGAGGGAAGTATGTTACAACAGTAACTAGATGACTTTACGAGAAGCGTATTATAAATAAGGAGTGACTAACCGATGGCAGAAACGAAGAAAATTGCCGTAATCGCCGGGGACGGAATCGGTCCTGAGGTCGTGGCGGAAGCGGAGAAAATTATAAAGCGGACCGAAGAGGTCTTCGGATATTCCTTCACGACGGAGCACGCGCTGTTTGGCGGCATCGCCATTGACGAGAAAGGCACGCCGCTTCCGGAGGAAACGCTGAGCGTGTGCAAAAGCGCCGATGCCGTGCTGCTTGGAGCGGTAGGCGGTCCGAAATGGGACAACAATCCGAAGGAGCTGCGCCCGGAAACCGGATTGCTCGGCATTCGCAAAGAGCTCGGTTTATTTTCGAACCTGCGTCCGGCTGTCATTTTTGACTGCTTGAAGGATGCCTCGACGCTGAAGCCGGAAGTGCTTGAAGGCACGGACCTGATGGTCGTGCGAGAGCTGACAGGCGGCATCTACTTCGGAGAGAAGTTCAGACGCGAAGGTGCCGGCGGCGAAGAAGCGGTCGATACCTGTGTTTACAATACGGCCGAGGTGGAGCGGATCGTGCGCCAAGCGTTCGAGATCGCCCAGAAGCGCCGCAAGAAGCTGGCGTCCGTCGATAAAGCGAACGTGCTGGAAACCTCCCGCCTCTGGCGTGAAACGGTCAACCGCATCGCGCCGGAATATCCGGATGTGGAGCTGGAGCATGTGCTGGTGGACAACTGTGCGATGCAGCTTCTGCGCCGCCCGTCCAGCTTTGACGTCATCGTGACCGAGAACATGTTCGGAGACATTCTGAGCGATGAGGCGGCAATGCTGACCGGATCCATCGGCATGCTGGCATCGGCATCCATGGGCGAAGGAGCATTCGGCCTGTACGAGCCGGTTCACGGTTCGGCGCCGGATATTGCGGGACAAGGGCTGGCCAACCCGATCGCGACCATTCTGTCGGTTGCGCTCATGTACCGCCTGACCTTCGGCTATGCCGATGCGGCGGACGCGATCGAACGCGCGGTAGCTGAA
The DNA here is from genome assembly GCF_017873605.1 of Paenibacillus lactis. Taxonomy (GTDB): domain Bacteria; phylum Bacillota; class Bacilli; order Paenibacillales; family Paenibacillaceae; genus Paenibacillus_AQ; species Paenibacillus_AQ lactis. The sequence continues at coordinate 253,590 of NZ_JAGGKI010000003.1, read as the reverse complement.
GTATTGGATGCTGGACACCGGACAGCAGACATTGCCGTCGATAAGAGCAAAGCGCTCAGCACTACGGAGATGGGCGACCTGATCGCGGCGGCCATCCGATAATCTGCTCACTGTTCAAGGAAAATTCTTATTTATAATAATTATAAAAAAGTAACCTCTATAATCTTGACTTTGCCAAGCCTCGATGATAACATTTCTAGTGAATGTTCGTGGGAACATAGATTTGTTACACATTTTAATATGTTCTACATATGTTAAGGAGGAATTCAATCATGGCAGAACGTTTGGTTGGTAAAGCAGCTCCAGATTTCACGATGGAAACCGTATCGGGAGACGGTAAAGATTTTGGAAAAGTCAGCCTGTCCGACTACCGCGGTAAATGGCTCGTATTCTTCTTCTATCCGCTCGATTTCACTTTCGTGTGCCCGACTGAAATCACGGCACTGAGCGATGCTTACGATCAATTCAAAGCATTGGATACCGAAATTCTTGGTGTAAGTGTTGACTCTATCCACAGCCACAAAGCTTGGATCAACACATCCAGAGACGCTAACGGTCTGGGAGCATTGAACTTCCCGCTCGCTTCGGACATCACGAAGAACGTAGCAAGAGACTACGGCGTTCTGATCGAAGAAGAAGGTGTTGCACTTCGCGGCCTGTTCATCATCGATCCAGAAGGCGAACTGAAATACCAAGTGGTTAACCACAACGACGTGGGCCGCAGCGTAGAAGAAACACTGCGCGTGCTTCAAGCGCTTCAATCCGGCGGATTGTGCCCAATGAACTGGAAACCAGGCGACAAGAACCTGTAAGCCTTTGTTGACATCCGAAAACCCTCATCATCTGACAATTTGTTCAGAAGATGGGGGTTTTTTTGACAGAGTGTTCGGGCCGGAAACAGGGAACACTGGTGTTTAGACAACCGATATTTCGTTGATATATAATAGGAAAAACTAGTCTTCTCGTAACCAATTAGGCTTAAAGGCCCAAATTTTGTGAAGCCACCGACGGTTGAAGGAATTAGAGGGCATGAAAGCGAATACAATATGGGAAACGGTGGAGAATTGATGGAGGAGGGTGAACGGTATGAGTTTTTGCTGTGGGGCTAGTATGATGGGTACAAAGGGTACACTTAAGCATTATCGCACTCAAGTACATAATGTTCCCCTGCTGCTGTGTCCGGTCTGCCATCGCGTTGAAGTACATCATCGCGTTGAGAACGAATATGAGATCCTTGCCGAATATGCTCATGGGGACGGTGCCTCCCAAGTAGATTTTCAGGATTATGTGATGGAAGATGAAGATGCGATTTTTGAAAATGTGGTCAACCGGGAATCGGAGGATCCTCTTACCGTTGTTCAAAGCCAGATCGATATGTCGCTGGATCTCCTCGCCGTTGCAAAATGGATGCAGGACGAAAAGTGGCAGGGTGAACTGAAACGGCGACTGGCTGTCATGAGCCAGCGAAGACTCCGCCTACAGAAGCAGCCGTAATCAGTGACCTGTATAAGCCTCGTTCTTCGGGGCTTTTTATTTTTGGTATATTTTAGGGTGTTTCAAATGTGAGGAAAATGGGTATAAACTTCTTATTGTTGTTTGAAGCAGAGTTAAACATACATAAGAGGCATGTCTTTAGTCGGAATATTGGTATTTTTATGAAGATATCCATTTTTCGACAGGATTTCTGATTGACGTTTCTTTCCCATGATGACTATCATGAAAGGAAGCAGATTCAGACTGCTAATGATTCAAAGACGGACAAACTGTTTTTTGCAACAATTGATTGTCGGTTTGGTGAGTTCAACTTTTCATGAAAAGGGGGAGCCATCTTGTTGAGTCAAATCCGTGAATCTGAGCTGCAGGCGATTCGGTCATTTCATTCGAGCCAGCTAATTAGGAACAAGTATGAGAACATACTGGAGAATCTCGACAGCGGGATCATCCTCTTTGATAGTGAGGGTGTACTTGCTTTTGTCAATGTTCAAATGGCAAAATTGCTTGGCGTACCCCGCAAATCGCTAACCGGTTGCACATTAACCCAGCTGCTGCGTCATAAACAGCTGTCCCGATTTAAGAAGAAGAAAATCCTCCGCATTTTCAGGGAGACCGTGTTCCATCGCAAGCGCTACCACGAACTCGTGGACGAGTATGGTCGGTCGTGGCTCATCACGATGACCTATGGGGACCAGATGGAAGGGGATTTTTTAATCAGCGTCAAGGATGTTTCGGATTTCAAGCGAATTGAGCAGACAGCCTACCAGAACGACAAGCTTGCCATGCTCGGTAAAATCTCCGCCTCCATCGCCCACGAAATACGAAATCCGCTGACTTCGATCCGGGGCTTCATCCAACTGCTTCGCCCCCATCTGGTGAGTCTCGGCAAGGAAGAATATGCCCGGATTATACTGACGGAGATCGATCGGGCAAATGATATTATATACGAATTTCTGAATTCCTCCAAGCCATCCGCTCCGGAAACCAAGGTTGTAGCCGTATCCTCGCTGCTCAAGGAAGTCGTGCTTCTTACCGAGAGCGAGGCGCTGATGAAGGGCTGCCAAATTAACCTACATACAGAAGAGATGCCACCGGCGTTTATATCTGTCGATGTGAAGCAGATCAAACAGGTGATTCTCAACATTATCAAAAACGCCCTTGATGCAATCAATGAACAAAAGGTCGAGAATTTTACCGGCATGATTGATATTTCAGCCCGCGACAACGGTAAAAACATTAGCATCTGCATATCGGATAACGGGGCCGGCATGGATCAGAATACGCTGAACCATCTGTTCAATCCGTTTTTTACGACGAAGGAGAGCGGTACGGGACTGGGTCTGTCCGTCAGTTACAGCATTATTCGCAATCACGGCGGCTCGATTGCCGTGGACAGCCAGATCGGTGAAGGGACCGAGTTCGTGATCACATTTCCGAAGCTGGAGGCAACTGAGGGCCCAAAAGCACCAAATGTAAGGATATAACCCAATCGGAGCCAAGCTCCATAAGCAGAAAGCGGCTGTTCCGATGGAATGGTCTTTTTCTTTTTTCGGAAAAAAAGCTTTCTTATAATAGGGGGACTTTCTTCTTTACATTTCTCATCGGATTCAAGTATGATGAAGAGAAACTTGCCGAGAGGAGTTTAGCTTAGAATGATCAAGAGTAGTCAGACAAAGATTGTGGACTGCACCATTCGTGACGGCGGATTGGTGAATAACTGGGATTTTAGCGTTGAATTTGTACAGCAATTGTATGCGGGCCTGAATGAGGCTGGCGTGGACTATATGGAAATCGGTTATAAAAATTCGCCAAAGCTGCTGAAGGGCGCAGATCAAGCCGGTCCATGGCGCTTCTTGGATGATGATTTTCTGAAGGAAGTCATCCCGCATAAAGGCAAAACCAAGCTCTCCGCTCTCGTCGATATCGGTCGTGTGGACGAGGATGATATTTTGCCGCGCGAGGAAAGCCTGCTGGATCTGATCCGGGTCGCCTGCTATATCAAGGATGTGGATAAGGCGCTTGCGCTTGTACAGACCTTCCATGATCGGGGCTACGAGACTACCCTTAACATTATGGCGCTCTCCAACGTAATGGAGAATGAACTGCTGGAGGCTTTTGAGCTGATCAAGGAAAGCGTCGTCGATGTCGTTTACATCGTGGACTCCTATGGAAGTCTGGATCATAAGGATATCGAATACCTCGTCAATAAATTTAAAACGCATCTGCCGAATAAGCGCCTTGGTGTGCATACGCATAACAACATGCAGCTTGCGTTTTCGAATACACTCGTTGCAGCTGACCTGGGTGTGGAGCTGCTGGATGCGTCCGTGTACGGAATGGGACGGGCTGCTGGCAATTGTCCTACGGAGCTGCTCGTCACCCATTTGAAGGGAACCAAGTACGAGCTTCGCCCGGTTCTGGATATCATTGAGCGCTTCATGATCCCGCTGCGGGAGAAGGAGGAGTGGGGTTACATCATTCCTTACATGATTACCGGTACGCTGGACGAACATCCGCGGTCGGCCATGGCGCTTCGGGCATCGGAGGACAAGGATAAAGTTGTAGATTTTTACGATAAGCTGACGACACCGGAAGTAACCTTCGACAAAAAGAAATAACAATCGCCCTAACATTCGGTGGCTATTGAGATGGATAGGCAGCAGCGAAACTCTTGAGGAGGGAAGCTGCTGCTTTATTTTCCGAGATGATAATTTCCATAAAATACATGTTGAAATTATGAATACAGCATGGTATATTTATTTTTGTCTTCACGACAGTTACTGGATTATCGGGACGTAGCTCAGCTTGGTAGAGCACCTGGTTTGGGACCAGGGGGTCGCATGTTCAAATCGTGTCGTCCCGATTGGCTTACGAAATAGGCCCCGCAAAAGTAATCGAATATGCTCTGAAGCATAGCGCCGCTTTTGTGGGTTGATATGCGGGTGTAGTTCAATGGTAGAACTCCAGCCTTCCAAGCTGGTAGCGTGGGTTCGATTCCCATCACCCGCTCCATACTTTAGTAGACTAGAACCCTTGAGAATCAAGGGATTTTTTGTGTCGTTTAAACGTGATGGTCCGCTTGCTGATTTCATGCTTGCCATTGACAACCAGATTTGTTACAATGTCGGTGAATTCAATTCCAAGAATGCGAGGTAACCATAGTCCGATGAAGTAAGATACCCTTTTCTCTGACAACTGCAATGATGTTGCAGGCGTTTCTCTACGGTGCTGGAGAAGAGATTTGGTGTGTCTGAAAAATGGGATTCGGGGTGCCTTTTTTTATTTCCTGATTTAAAGGACTTCATTCCGGGTTGAACAGCAATTCCCACCCACGGTCAGCGGGTTTCTATTCGGATGTTCGGAATCCGAACACAACAGCCTGTATTTTGACTAGACAGCGCGTGTGCTGAATGCGGAGGGGGTGTCGAATCAATCCGTCCATTTCATAAACACATCCGCATCTCTTTCTCGATGATCCGCCGTAGGCCATGGCCTGCGGTTTTTTTAATGGATTTTTCAGGGAGGATGAGGTTATATGACGATGATCTTAAAGGCTAAGGATATAGGAATGGAGCTGCAGGGAAAGCCGCTGTTCGAGGGGATACACCTGGAGGTGGCAGAGGGGGAGCGCATCGCCCTGTATGGACGAAACGGAATGGGGAAATCCACGTTGCTGTCGATCCTGGCAGGAGAGCGCCAGCCGACGAACGGGACGGTCGAGGCTGTACTGCCAAGGGAACGATGGGGCTGGATGCGGCAGCAGGATGAGCCTGACGAATCCGAGATGACGGCGCTCGAAATGGTTCGCAGCCGCAGCGAATCGTCCCTTTGGGAGCTTAAGCAGCAGCTTGCAGCTATAGAGAAGCAGATGCAGGCAACTGACGCTGATGCTATGGATCGGCTGGTTGAGCAGTACGGGAATCTGTTAGAGCGCTATGAGTCCGGTGGAGGCTTCCAGTGGGAGACTGAAGTCGAGAAGGCCATGACGATGCTCGGCATCGGGCCGGACGTATGGCCTGTCCCCTATAAAGAGCTCAGCGGTGGACAAAAGACCAAGGTGATGCTGGGCGCTCTGCTCGTACGAAACCCCAAATTTTTGCTTCTGGATGAGCCGACCAATCATCTCGACAGCGAGAGTCTGGTCTGGCTGGAGCAGTGGCTTGTTTCCTCATATAAAGGGACCGTGCTGTTCGTATCCCATGACAGGGAATTCATCGACCGCGTCGCCACCACGGTGTGCGAGCTGTCCGCCACCGAGCTGCGGAGGTATCGGGGGGGATACACGGATTACCGTAGGGAGAAAGAGCGTGAGCTGCGTGAGCAGGAAACCCTCTACCGCAAACAGGAGCTGGCCCGCAAAGCGCTGGAGGAATCGATTCGCAGATATGAGGAATGGTTCCATAAAGCGCACAATTCGGCAGGGGATGGAGATGTCCGGATTACGGCTAGCTACTATAAAGCTAAAGCGAAGAAGAACATTTCGCGATACCATGCCAAGGAGAAGGCGCTCGAGCGGCTGGAAGCGGAGCGTGTAGATAAGCCGCGGAGCGATCCGAAGCTGAAAATGGAGCTGGAAGCGGAGAATATCGGTGCCAGAACCCTGCTGCGCGTGAAGGAGATGAGCTTCGGATTCGGAGACCGCCTGCTGTTTGACCGTTTCAGCTTTCAGTTGAACCGCGGGGATCGTCTCGCAGTCCGGGGGCCGAACGGAAGCGGGAAAACGACGCTGCTTAAGCTTCTGCTAGGCGAAATAACGCCGACGGAAGGAACCGTCGCCTGGCATCCTGCCGTCAAAATCGGGTACTTCTCCCAGCAGCTCGAAGGGCTGGAGGATGACATGACCTTGCTGGACAGTCTGCTTGCCATTCCTGGAATGACGCAGAGCCATGCCCGAACGCTGCTCGGATGCTTCCTGTTCCGCCGGGACGACGTCTTCAAGCAGATCGGTCAGCTCAGCATGGGGGAGAAATGCCGGACCGCCTTCCTGAAGCTGTATTTTAGCGGGGCCCATCTTCTGGTGCTTGATGAACCGTCCAACTATTTGGATGTGGATACACGCGAGGTGATAGAAGAGGTCCTCGTCCGCTTTCCGGGAGCGATTGCGCTCGTATCGCATGACAGATACCTGGTTCGCAAAGTCGCCAACCGGCTTCTGACTCTGCAGCCAGGCGGAGCTCCAGTCTGGTTCGAGGGGAGCGTGGCAGAAGAAGAGGAGCATATGGCCCGTGTCGGGGTGATCAGGGGAGATACCGACAAGGAGAATCGCAGGATGGAGCTGGAGTACCGGATTCAAGAGCTGCTTGGACTCTCGGCCGGAGAGGGTGGAGCCGAGCAGGCGGAGGATTGGCTCGCCGAAATCCGGACGCTCCGGAATGAGCTGGCCCGGCTGCAAGGTGAATAAGCGCGTGCCAATACGGGTAAACCTTCTTGTATAAGGCATTTCGGGTAAATGCAACTTGCCATATGTCGAAAGGTTGCATATAATATACCCTATAAATTCGATTTGCCATAGTGTTTAAATGCATGGATGGAGAAGAGTAGTCAGTGCTTCCGTACAGGGAAGAGATGCCGCAGATTGAGAGCGTCTCGATGGAATCAGGCTGGTGAAGTTCGCTCCGGAGCAGTTCCCTGAACACGGCAGAACGCCGTACAGTAGGGGATAACGGGTCCGATTCGTTACGTCGGTCAAGTGAGCATGTGTCCGCTTATATTAGGGAATGCCGGTGTGTTCAAGCCGCATTCTTAAGAAGCTGGTATGCTAACAAGGGTGGTACCACGGTCTTTTCGTCCCTTTCTGGGAGAAAAGGCCTTTTTTATTTGCAAGGAAAAAGGCAAGTACGAGTTCATGAAGGGGTGTGCGAACAGCAATGAAAGAGAAATTGGAAGCATTAAAGCAAGAAGCATTAGCACAGTTGCAGGACGTAAGCGATCCGCAACGCTTGAATGATCTGCGGGTGAAGTACCTCGGTAAAAAAGGAGCGCTGACGGAAATTTTGCGCGGCATGGGCCAGTTAAGTGCCGAAGAGCGCCCGGTGATCGGACAGGTGGCGAACGATGTCCGCGGAGCGATTGAGGAGGTCATCGCCAGCAAGCAGGAGGCGTTCCTCCAGCAGGAGACGGAGGAGCGGCTGCGCGCGGAGAAGGTGGATGTTACGCTGCCGGGAAGGAAGCTTGCGCAAGGCGCGATTCATCCGCTCAGCAAAGTCATCCAGGATATCGAGGACATTTTCATTGGAATGGGTTACCGCGTCGCCGAGGGGCCGGAGGTGGAGACCGATTATTTCAATTTCGAGGCGTTGAATTTGCCGAAAAACCACCCGGCGCGCGACATGCAGGACTCCTTCTATTTGACGGAGGATTTGCTGATGCGTACCCAGACTTCTCCAGTGCAAGCGCGGACGATGCTGGCGATGGAAGGGGAAGTTCCGGTTAAAATCATCTGCCCGGGCCGGGTATTCCGCCGGGACGACGATGACGCGACCCACTCGTTCCAGTTCCACCAGATCGAAGGTCTGGTCATCGGGGAGAATATCCGGATGAGCGACCTTAAGGGAACGCTGCTGCAATTCGTACAGGAAATGTTCGGGGAGAATACGCAGATTCGCCTGCGTCCAAGCTTCTTCCCGTTCACCGAGCCGAGCGCCGAAGTGGATGTGTCCTGCGTGAAGTGCGGCGGCAGCGGATGCCGCGTGTGCAAGCATACCGGCTGGCTCGAAATTTTGGGCTGCGGCATGGTTCATCCAAAAGTCCTGGAGATGGGCGGCTACGATCCGGAAAAATACAGCGGCTTTGCATTCGGCATGGGAGTCGAGCGGATCGCCATGCTGAAATACGGCGTAGATGACATCCGGCATTTCTTCAACAACGATACGGCATTTTTGAAGCAGTTCACGCGGATCTAACTTAAACAAGATAAGGGAAGTGAATACACAATGAGAGTTTCAACGGATTGGTTGTCCGATTATATATCGCTCGAGGGCGTTAGCGCCGAGGAGCTTGCCGGGCGGATTACGTCAGCCGGCATCGAGATCGACGTCATCGAGAAGCGGAATCAGGGCATCAGCAAGGTCGTCGTCGGCTACGTGAAGAGCAAGGAAAAACACCCGGACGCGGATAAGCTTAACGTCTGTGTAGTGGATGCGGGGCAGGAGGAAGACCTGCAAATCGTGTGCGGGGCAAAGAACGTTGACGCCGGACAGAAAGTGCCCGTCGCTCTTGTCGGCGCGAAGCTTCCGGGCGGCCTGGACATTAAGAAAGCGAAGCTGCGGGGCGTGCTGTCCCAAGGGATGATCTGCTCGGCCAAGGAGCTGGGCATGAACGATAAGCTGCTGCCGAAGGAGCTGCAGGAGGGAATTTTGGTGCTGCCTGCCGATACCGAGATCGGCAAGCCGATCGTCGATGTGCTCGGCTTGAACGATGAGGTGATGGAGCTGGATCTTACGCCGAACCGTTCCGATTGCTTGAGTATGCTCGGGGCAGCCTACGAGGTAAGCGCGATCCTTGGACGGGAGCTGAGCCTGCCAGAGCCGGAGAAAGACATCGTAGAGGTGCATGAGCGCGCAGCGGATCATATCGCAGTGACCATCGGCGCGAAGGAGCAGTGCACGCATTATGCAGCACGCTATATTAGCGGAGTTACGATCGCTCCATCCCCGTTGTGGATGCAGAACCGGCTGATGGCGGCAGGGATTCGCCCGATCAATAATATCGTCGACATTACCAACTACGTCATGCTGGAGTACGGACAGCCGCTGCATGCCTTTGATGCGGATCGCCTGGAGAACGGCGCCGTGCACGTTCGGATGGCCGAAGACGGCGAGAAGATGGTGACGCTTGACGGCCAGGAGCGTACGCTTGCTCCTCATATGCTGGTCATCGCGTCCGGCGGCAAACCGGTGGCCCTTGCCGGCGTTATGGGTGGCTTGGATTCCGAGGTTACGGACAATACCGTGAACATTTTCCTCGAATCGGCCAAATTTGACGGCGGCACCGTCCGCAAAACATCCCGACAACTGGGGCTTCGCTCCGAAGCCAGCTCGCGCTTCGAGAAGGAAGTGGATCCTGCGGCAGTTATCCCGGCATTGAACCGGGCGGCCTCCCTGATGGCGAAATATGCCGGGGGCAAGGTGCATCAAGGAATTGCCGAAGCGGGATCAGCGGCGTCCGAGCCGAAGGTGATCACGCTCTCGCTCGAGAAGCTGAACCGCTATCTCGGTACCGATCTGTCGCTGCTGGAGGTGAAGACGATCTTCTCCCGGCTGCATTTTGCAAGCGGTGATGCCGCTCAAGGGCTGGTGGACGTTCAAGTCCCTACCCGCCGCGGAGACATTACGCTGGATGTGGATCTGATCGAAGAGGTTGCACGCTTGTACGGCTATGACAACATTCCGACCACGCCGATCGAAGGGCCGACCACGCCGGGCTCCCTTACGAAAGCACAGGCGATCCGCCGCTCGCTCCGCAAGCTGCTGACGCATGGCGGCTTCCAGGAGGTGCTTGGGTACTCCTTCATTCATCCGAAACAGGCCGAACGATTTACCGCGTTGGAGCAAGAGGGCAAAGCGGTCAAGCTGGCGATGCCGATGAGCGAGGACCGCAGCGTGCTTCGGACCAGCCTGCTGCCGCAGTTGCTCGATATTGCCGCTTACAACCTCAATCGCAAGCAGCCGGATCTTGCGTTGTTCGAAATCGGCAACCTCTTCCACACGCATGAGGAGGTTCTGACGAAGCAGCCGCAGGAGCGTCCGGTGCTGGGTCTGCTGCTGTCGGGCCGGACAGGAGCGAAGCAGTGGAATGTGCAGCCGGCGAAGGTGGACTTCTTCGATCTGAAGGGTGCGATCGAAACCGTGCTGGATTATCTCGGCATCGCCGCAGATCAGATCAGCTATGAGGCGAACCAGCCGGCCGGCTTCCATCCTGGCCGCTCGGCATCGGTATTCGTCCAGCATGGAGGCAACAAGCAGCTTCTTGGCGTGCTGGGACAAATCCATCCGAAGCTTCAGCAGGAGCTGGATTTGGAGGATACCTACGCTGCGGAAATATTGCTTGCCCCATTGTATGAGCTGACCAATGACCGGGTGGCTTACCGTGACTTGCCGAGATTCCCGGGTATGGAGCGGGATCTGGCCATCGTGGTGAATGAAGAGGTTGAGGCAGGCTCCTTGATTCAGGTCATTCGTGAGAATGCCGGTGAACTGCTTCAGCAGGTTCAAGTATTCGACGTCTTCACCGGAAGCAAGCTTGGCGAAGGCAAGAAGAGCGTTGCGATTTCCCTGATGTACCGTCATCAGGATCGGACATTGACCGATGAAGAGGTTGCTCAGGTAACCGAAAAAGCCGTAACGGCGCTTCAGCAAACTTTTGGCGCAGAATTGAGAAAATAGCAGGAATTGTGAAAGCCCGCATCGAATCCTTTACACATCAGAGATTCGATGCGGGCTTTTTGTGGTCGAGCCTAAGATCGCTTGGAAGCGATTGTTTCGATCCTCGGTCCCGGAAGGTGCAGCATGAGCGTTTCTTCGCAGCATTTTTGCGCAAGAGTTGCATCCGGACGCCCGTTCGGTAGATAATGATAACCACAAGCGGCTATTGTCATAAATCAAGCTTCGGTCTGTGTCTCTACCATTCGTCTGCACTTGAGATCTCATATATAATGAAGGAAGAGGGATAGGCCAATACATCATAGATTGCACACATAATAGAAGGAGGGCACAACCGTGACAACACCGGATCGTAAAAGCGTCACCGTAGACATCTACGGGACTTCCTATAAACTTGTCGGCAGCAGCAGCGATTATACGAAACAGGTCGCAAGCTATGTGGACGAACGGATGCGCACCATATCCAAGGCGCACACCCGGCTGGATACTCCGCGAATTGCCGTCCTTGCTGCGGTACATATGGCTGAAGAAGCGCTGCAGATGCAGCATTATCAGAATGAGGCTAAGCAGCTTAATGCGGAGCGTAACGAGCTGCGTTCCGAGCTGGCGCGTGTTCAGGGGCTGCAGATTGAGCAGCAGGAAAGGCATCGCCAGCAGAGCGAGCTGATGGAACGCAAGCTTGCGGAGCAGACCGCTCTGGCTGAGGAATATCGGAGCGCGAAAGAGACGCTGACGGCTGAATCCGAGCGGACCAAGGAGCTGCTGCAGAAGGAATCTGCGCGTGTGTCTGAGCTGCAGCAGGATAAGCAGCAGCTGGAAGGGCAGCTGAAGAAGCAGCGCGAAGAGCTTGAGCGGCGGCACCAGCAGGCGCTGGAGGAAATGAAGCGGCGACATGAAAGCCAGCTGCAGCAATTGAACGGAACCCATAAGCAGGCGCTGGAGAAGCTGGAGCAGCAGTATCAGGCTTCCGCCAAGGAGGAAGCCGAGAAGCATGCCCAGCATGCCAAGAAGCTGGAGGAGTCCTTCAAGCAGGAGGCGCTTCAGAAAGACCGGCAGCATACAGCCGCCGTACAAGAGCTGGAGAAGCAGCTGTCGGATCAGCGAAGCCGGGGAGGTCAGCTGCAGTCGCGCCTGGCAGCGGCCGAGAAGGAGCTGGGCGTAGTCAAGAGCGAGTCCCAGAAGCTGAAGGAGGATTTGCTTCAGGCAAGGCAGCAGGTCAAGAGCGCCGAGCAGGAGCTGCAGAAGCTTCGGAGTCAAGTGCAGCAGCTGAGCGAGGAGCGGGACAGCCTGAAAGCCGAATCCGCCAAGTCGGAAGAGGAGCGGCGCCGCCTTCAGAAGCTCGTTGTGGATGCGAATCAGACTTCGAGGAAGCAGCAGGAGGAGCTGCAGCGGTTGAGCCAGGAGCTTCAGTCTTGGCGTACGCTGGCCGATCAGCGTAAAGTGGAGACCGGCGAGCTCGAGATGCGGATTGTGGAGCTGATGGAAGGCAACGAAAGCCTGGAGGAAGGCATGAGAGGCCTCCAGGATGAAATCGGCGTTCTGAAGGACGAAGCCGAACGCGCGAATGCCGATCGCAATGCGGCCCGGCAGGAATTGCTCGAGCTTCAGCACCGGTATGACGAGCTGGAGAAGCTGGGCAAGGAAGCGGAGAGCCGCGAGGAAGAAACGCATAAGCTCTATGCGATGCTCGAGGAGGAATACGATACGCTTTCAAGTCAGCTGGACGAGCTTCGCCGCAAGGCAAATGCAAGCGAGGAGCACAGTCAGGAGCTTGCGAAGCGATTAAGAGAGGCAGAGGAACGGGCGGCTCACTGGCAGGAGCAATGCGAGCAGTGGATGGCGGAGCGGGACCAGCTCGCGGAAGAGACGGAGCGGCTTCAGGCCGAACGCGAGGAATGGAAGACATCCCGGGACGCGCTGGAAGAGGAGCTGACTTCCTGGCAGCGAGAAATCGCTTCAGCTAAGGAAGCCTGCGAGCGAATGGAGAGCGAGAAGAAGGATGCCGAGGCGCAGTACGCCGAGCTGGGCGAGCAGTATGAGCTCGTTATGCATCAATACCGGCTGCTGCAGGCCGAACAGGAGCTGAAGGCGGAGCAAACCGCCCACCTTGAAGAAGAACATAAGAAGCTGAAGGAAGAGTACGCCAAGCTTCAAGTCGAATATAATGAATGGATTGAACTGATCGAGCAGGACCAGCGATAATCCGAGGGTCTGCTTCCGTATTCTGATCAGTACGGTTGTGGAATCATCCCATTCTTACCAGCGGCAAAAACCTCCGGTTGCACAGAGAGGAAGTTCTCTCTGGCAATCCGGAGGTTTTGTTTGCGTCTTGCTGCTGGTGCTATTCTTCAACAATAAGCTTGGAGATCATCGCGCCATGGCCGCTTCCGCACATAATGGAGCAAGAAATTTCGAATTCGCCCGCTTCGTCCGGGGTAACGACCGTGGAGTTGTTTTTGCGGTCAAGCTGCAGGCCCAGAGCCGGGATCATGACCCCATGATTGCCTTCCTCGTTCTCATACGTAATTTTGACGGGAACCCCTTTTTTCAGACGGTATTCCTCTTGGTCGAACTTGAAGTTCGTTCCCTTGATGACGAGTTCAGCTTCCGGCGCTACGCCTGTATCGGTAATGCCCGAATCTCCTGCGGATTCATTCTGATTTCCGCCGCCGCATGCAGCCAGCACAAGCAGAAGCATAGAAGATATAAGCAGTGCAATCGCTTTTTTCACTATGATCTCTCCCGACTATGAAATATTGGTGAACTTTACCTATCTGTTTTTTATCATAGCGCAGAAAGAGCGGGCATGCACATCGCTGTTATGAAAAATTGGTGAACTCAGCGCTTAAAAATATGTCTGAACAGGACAACACCCCCCTGTTAGTGGCAACAGGGGGGTGCTGAGAAATATCCGCCGTACTTTCGAAGAAGGGCGGTTAGCCGCAGGTGTGTGCTACGAATTCTTGCGGCGGCTCTTGCCGGCTTCAAACGGTGTGGCGACCGGGATGAACAAATCGATGATCCCGATAACGAGCGCGGCAATTAGAGCGCCCAATACGGAGACGCTGACGCCTCCAACGATAAATTGGGCAAGGTAAATGACAAGGGCGCTCACGAGAAAGCCTACGATCCCGCGTCCAAACGGGGTGACCCTCTTGCCGAAGATCCCCTCAATCGCCCAGCCAAACAGAGCGATAACCAGCGCAAGCAAGAGCGCACTTCCGAATCCGCCGACGGTGAATTGAGGAACAATCCATCCCACGACCATAAGTACAAGCGCGGCAACGATAAATCGAACGACGTGCCCGAGGAATTGCATGGTACTTGCCTCCTTAGAAATAGGACTAAGAATGTTACGCAGAAATTATTTTGTTCAATTGAGCCTGCGGTTATGTGTGGAAGGATTTTGGTTTCCATGGCGAATTTCCATGGCTTTCGTTATAATATATGCATTGATTGAGAGGAGTTGTGAGCTTCTTGAACGACAAGATTTTGCAAACGTTGGAATATCGAAAAATTTTAAATACATTGTCGCAGTATACCCAGACCTCGATGGGAGCCGAGAGAACGGAGCAGCTTCGGCCCGTTGCGGAGCTTGAGGACGTGAAGCATCTGCTCGCGGCGACCGACCAGGCGTACACCGTCGATCGGCTGAAGGGAACGCCTTCCTTCAGCGGCGTTACGGATATTAATGACGCATTAAAGCGGGCGCGGATCGGAGGGACGCTGAATCCGCATGAGCTGTTAGCCACGGCGAACACCATCTTAGGCTCGCGGCGCATTAAGCGTTTCATCGCAGGCATCCATGAGGATGAACCCATCGACATCCTGTTTCATTTGAGCGATTTGATCTCGGAGCAGAAGCCGCTGGAGGATGCGATCCGGGCATGCATCGACGATTCGGCCGAGGTGCTGGATACGGCAAGCGCGGAGCTGGCCCAGATTCGGCGCGAGCTGCGAAACGGCGAGGTGCGGATCCGGGAGAAGCTGGAATCGATGATCCGCTCCCAATCGGTGGCGAAGATGCTGCAGGATCAGCTGATTACGATCCGCGGCGACCGTTTTGTCATTCCGGTCAAGGCGGAGTACCGTTCATACTTTGGCGGCATCGTCCATGACCAATCCGGATCCGGCGCTACCCTGTTTATCGAGCCGGAATCCATTGTGGCCATGAACAACAAGCTTCGGGAGACCCGGATTCGGGAAGAACGGGAAATTGAAGTCATCCTGCAAAAATTGACCGCACAGGTCGGCGAGCAGGCCGACGTGCTGGCGATTGACGTCGATCTGGTCGGCCAGCTGGACTTTATTTTTGCCAAAGCCCGCTTGGCGCATGTCATGAAGGCTTCGCTGCCGCGAATGAACGACCGGGGATATATCAAGCTCCGCAAAGGCCGCCATCCGCTAATTCCGATGGATCAGGTCGTGCCGCTTGATGTCGAGCTGGGCAATTCGTATACTTCGATCATCGTGACCGGCCCCAACACCGGAGGAAAGACCGTTACGCTGAAAACGATCGGGCTGCTCAATCTGATGGCGATGTCCGGTTTGTTCATTCCGGCCGAGGAAGGCAGCCAGATGTGCGTATTCGATGCGATTTATGCCGATATCGGGGATGAGCAGAGCATCGAGCAGAGCCTGAGTACTTTTTCCAGCCATATGACCAATATCATTCGCATTTTGACCCAAATGACCCCGAAAAGCCTAGTATTGCTGGACGAGGTAGGGGCAGGTACAGATCCGGCGGAGGGCTCCGCCCTCGCGATCGCGATCCTCGAGCATATCCATTCCATGGGTTGCCGCATGATTGCCACAACGCACTATTCCGAGCTGAAAGCCTACGCTTACGAGCGGAAGGGCATTATTAACGCCAGCATGGAATTCGACATCAACACGCTGAGCCCAACCTATAGGCTCCTCGTCGGCGTGCCGGGACGAAGCAACGCTTTTGCGATTGCGGAACGGCTCGGTCTGCCGGGCTCCATTCTGGAATTTGCCCGGGGTGAAGTGAAGGAAGAGGATCAGCGGGTCGAGCATATGATTGCCTCTCTTGAGGAAAACCGGCATACTGCCGAGGTTGAACGCGAGAAGGCGGAGCAGGTCCGGAAGGAAATGGAGGAGCTGCGCGCCCGTCATCGTGAGGAGCTTCAGCGGCTGGAGGACCAGCGCGATAAGCTGGTTGATAAAGCGCGCGTCGAAGCGAAGCAGATTGTCGATAAAGCTCGTTCCGAGGCGGAACAGATCATATCGGATCTGCGCAAGCTGGCCCAGGAGGAAGGGGCATCGGTTAAGGAGCATAAGCTGATCGCGGCCAGAAAGCGGCTGGAGGAAGCCGAGCCCGAGCAGGGCAAAAGGCCGGGGGCCCAGCGCCAGAGCAAGCAGCAGCGCAGTATCGAAGCCGGTGACGAGGTCCGCGTGTACAGCCTGAACCAGAAAGGCCATGTGGTGGAGCTCGCAGGATCGAAGGAAGCGATCGTGCAGCTTGGCATCATGAAGATGAAGGTCGGGCTCGACGATTTGGAGCTGCTGTCCAATCCGGCTGCAAACGCCAAACAGGCGCAGAAGCAGCATGCCACGGTGCTCAAGCGAACGCGTGATGCAAATATCCGCAATGAGCTTGATCTTCGCGGCGCCAATTTGGAGGAAGCGTTAATCGAGGTGGACCGCTTTATCGACGAGGCGTTCCTCGGCAACCTGGGCCAGATTTACATCATTCATGGCAAAGGTACGGGGATATTGCGAACAGGCATTCAGGAATATTTGCGCAAGCATAAGCATGTCAAAAGCTACCGCCTCGGCAACTACGGTGAAGGCGGAACCGGCGTTACGATTGCCGAGCTGAAATAAGGAAGAGCAAAAATCAGGAACCGTTTTCTCCTTCATACGTATACAATACACCATAGGGATTAGTCCGGCGGGATTCTTGACCTCACCAGGTCTTCAGAGTCCCGCCGAGGTTCGGGGAGGAACTATTGGGAATGATGGAAGCGATTGATCATTTGCTGACCCACCCATTGGGCGTGCTTGTCGGGTATTTTTCGGTGGCCATATTAGCGCTGATCGTGTACCTGTATTGCTTTGAGCTGGTCACCAAGTACAACTGCTGGGATGAAATACGCAAGGGTAATGTGGCCGCAGCCATGGCAACGGGAGGCAAGGTATTCGGTATTTGCAATGTTATGCGCTACAGCATTACGGCCAACACCTCCATTTACGGTATGATTAAATGGTCGTTCTTAGGGTTTATACTGCTGTTGGCGGCATATTTGCTGTTGGAATTCCTTACTCCGGTATTCTCCGTTGATGAGGAAATCGGCAAGGATAACCGTGCCGTCGGCTTAATTGTGCTGCTGATCACCGTATCTTTATCTTACATTATCGGCGCCAGTATTACGTAGGGCTGCTAGTACGGGAGGAAAAGTACGATGAAATATTTGCCGCGGGTGCTGTTTGCGGCCGCCTTGATCTTCTTTGTGGGGGGCATCGTTTATTTGATGTCCCAGTAAAATATATGAACCGACCTATCATGGGCCGCTTTAATTAGGAAAGGAATGAATGTAACGATGGAGCCAACGGTATGTCCATGGTGTCAAAATGAAATTGTGTGGGACGAAGAGATCGGTCCCGAGGATACATGTCCCCACTGCTCCAACGAGCTGAAGGGGTACCGGACCCTCAGCATTTCCATTGACCGGGAGGATGAGGAAGCCGATCCGGCGGATCTGGATGAAGTGGACGAAGAATCCTTTGATATCTCCGAAGATGAGAAGCGTGAGCTTCACCGCATATGGGGATCCGATACAGAGAACCTCTCTTCGCTGCGAACGGTGGATAAGTACGGAGAGGATCATGATTTGTTTGCATTCGAGGAGGCCGTGGAAGCGGTTCTGGACGAGCAGGACGAGGTGCCGGAGTGCTTCCATTGCCGGGAGTATATGCTCCATGCGGGCACGCAGCGCGTGACGGAAGAGGGATTCCAGCCGGCTGTCGCCTCCTTGCTGCAAGGACCGGTGCTGAAGCCGCCTTTCGACATGAACGTCTACGTGTGTCCAGGTTGCTTCCAGGTACAGTACAATCTGGCCGAGGACGACCGTTTGCGTTTGATTCGAAGCTTCATCCAGAAAAAGGAATAGCCGTAAGGATAGGCGAAATGGCCCGTCTTAGGGCTTGTTACAGGGAACCGCTAAGGAGCGGTTCCCTTTTTTCGTTATGAAGCGGGCACGGAAAGGGTAAAATATCCGAGGACTTTCAGTGTAACTGGCAAGGGAGGAACTGCAGATGAAATGGACAAAGGACCCCCAGGCTATCCTTCTACTTTCCGTTCATGGCCTCTTCATTCTATCGAGCGCGCTGTCGGGCACATTCCTGAACGTGTACCTGTGGAAGAGCCGGCAGGATTATTTGATGCTTGGCTGGTTTACGATTGCCCAGCAAGTCGCTTTGGGGCTTACCTTCTGGGCTGCGGGGAAATGGGTGAAGGAGCACAATAAGATGAATGCCCTCCGCCTCGGAATTGCCGTTTCCGGCATATTCTATATGTGCGTGCTGTGGGCAGGAGGTCAAGCCGTTGATTACATTTGGCCCCTCGGCTTGCTGTTCGGCGTATCGCTGGGATTGTTCTGGCTGGCCTTTAATGTCGTCTATTTCGAAGTGTCCAGCGCGGAGAACCGGGACTGGTTCAATGGCTGGATCGGGCTGCTGGGCTCCATCACCGGCATTATCGGGCCGTGGTTGGCCGGCTGGATCATCACGATTATGCACGGAGAGTCCGGCTACAGGTTTATTTTCACGGTCTCGATGATCATTTACGGCGTAACGGTCGTTCTTAGTTTTTTTCTGCACAAGCGTCCGGTCCAGGACAGCTACCATTGGCTCGAAGCCTATCACCGGTTAAAGGAAGGCGGAGTGTGGAAATATGCCGTATGGGGGCTTGCCGTGCAGGGGATGCGGGAAGGGGTATTTTCCTTTCTCATCACCCTGCTCGTATTTGTCGCTACCGACCGTGAGGCCAAGCTCGGCCAATTCGCGCTAATCACCTCTGCCGTCTCGCTAGTCAGCTACTGGATATGCGGGAAATGGTTCAAGCCGAAGTACCGCAAAACCGGTATGCTCATCGGCGCAGCGTGTATGCTGCTTGTCATTATGCCTTTGCTTCTGGATGTCAATTATACGACCCTGCTGGTGCTTGGTATCGGTACCTCGCTGTTTATCCCGCTGTACATGCTGCCGTCCGTATCGGTAAGCTTCGATCTGATGGGACTTAACCGGGAAAACGTGGAGAAGCGGGTGGAGCTTGTCGTGCTTCGGGAGCTGAGCCTCACTTTGGGGAGAATCGCAGGACTTTTGGTCTTTATCATGGTGTTGTCCATACGGCAGGATACGTTAACGATTACCTTGCTGCTTTTGTTTTTGGGCGCTTCGCCGATCGGCTCATGGATCTTTATGCGGAAGCTGTTTACCGGGGACAAACAAGCGACCTATACTGGGAAAGCCGACTAGGAAACACGGGGAATCAGTCATTCAAAAAAAAGGGTATCCGCGGGTTCGTGCCCGGGATACCCTTTGCTGCATTGGCCAGCATGTCTATTCGTTCTTGATCTCGACCGGACGGGTCAAGGACAGCCACGCCAGCGCTTCGGGCTCACGGCCTGCAATGGCTTCAGCCAGGAGCTCTGCCGCAATCATGCTGAATACCGTACCGTTGCCGCCGTATACCTCCATGAAATAGCTGTTCGGGTATTCGGGATGACGTCCGATGAGGGGCATGCCATCCTTCGTAGACGCGAAGATCCCCGCCCAGGCGCAAGCCATTCTTACGCCTTCCAACTCGGGGAACATACGGCCGATTTCCTTCAGCAGCCTGTCGCTTCGTTCCTTCATGAACTGATACGGCCTGCCGGAAGGAGGGGGAGGCTCGTCCAGTCCGCCGGCCATAATCCGGTGATCCGGCGTTGTTCTGAAATAGAGATAGGGATTGCCGGACTCCCACAGTAACGCCTGATCGTGCCAAGAAGATAGATCGGATACCGGCTCGGTCATGATCGCATACGTGTTGGTCAGCACCACCTGACGGTCCGGCTTCCAATCCTGCATGGCATAACCTCCAGCCCATACGGCCTGCTTAGCCGCCACCGCCCCCCGCTGCGTATGGGCCACTACGCTGCTGTCGGTATATAGGCAATCCAGGACTTCACTCTCCTCATAAATCCGGAGCCCCTGAAGGCTAGCGTCTTTCAGCATGCCGTGTCCGAGAAGGTAAGGATTAACCTCGGCGTCTCCACGGGTATATAGCGCCGCTTCCTTTGCGAAAGGAAAGGCGGCCTTGATTCGCTGGCGGTCCCAATACTCCACATCGAAGCCGCAGCGCTTCAGAATATCATACTCATGCCGAAGCTTGCCGGCATCCTCAGGCGTGCTCGCATAATAGAGACTGTTTCTTTCCGTGAAGGATGAATCGATGGATAGCTCTCCGGCTATATCAGATAGTCGTTTCACCGCATCTTTGCACATCCGGTAAAAGGCCTTGCCCTGCTGTTCGTTAAACTGCTGAATCAGCTCGGAAAGCATCCGGTCGTTGGCGAACTGCAGAAGTCCCGCATTGGCCGAGGTGCTGCCGCCGCAAACGCGCCCTTTTTCCAACAACACGGTGTCCACACCCTGTTTCGTCAGTACGTAGGCCATGGCCGCTCCGCTGATGCCCCCGCCGATCACAAGAACATCGCAATGGATCTTATCTTCTAAACGGGGGTATTTCGCTATGGGCTTGTTGTGTAAAAATGTCCAGGGGGTGGTGCCGCCGGTCAATATCATGTCCTTCGTGCTTCCTCCTTCAAAACGTATGGGGCGATCCATATTAGTTTTGGATTCCTGTCGGGGATTTATGAGGCCCGGAACATAGTTTTTATTGCCCGAGGCATACTAGGGTTGCGATACTTTATGGCAAAGGAGAATGACAACGACATGACATCCAATCATCAAATGGAGCCGCTGACCTTCAAAGAGCTGGACTATATCGCGGATTGCCTATCGAATGAAGCGATGCTGGCCAAGCATTGCGCGGCAACTGCGGCGGCAAGCAAGAATCCTGCGATCCAGCAGGCACTGATGGGGTTTGCAAGCCGTCACGAGCAGCATATGGATACCCTGGTGAATTCGCTCCAGGCACACAGCGGAATCGCGCCTGCACAGCCCCAGTAACCTCAACCTTAAATACTTCGAGCACATGAACATAAGGAGGATTATTAATGGCATCCATGGGCAATGCTTCATTTTTACCGGAACAGGATATGCTCAGCACGATTTTGGGTGAGCTGAAGCGAACGGTTCGCGAATATACGACGGCCACAACGGAGTCATCCTGCCCCGCCGTCCGGCAAATGTTCGAGAGCCTGACTGCGGACACGTTGAAGCTGCAGGGGGAGTTATACAGCCTGATGAAACAGCAAAACATGTATTCCGCCGGATCATATGCGCTGAAGGTCGATGTGGACAAGCAGTATAAGCAGGCACAGCAGTCCGTCCAAAAAGCGCGGGATCTAATCAGCCAAAAAAACGCAGCGATGGGTCCGTTCGCACACCAGCCGAATGTTGCTTCCCATGCGGCAAACGTTCCGCCGCTATCCTAAATGCAGCCATGCTTTTCCCCGCATAAAAACCGATGGTTCTTGCTGCAGCTTTCGCGGGAGCAGCCGTCGGTTTTTTTGTTTTGCACATCCCATGTGAGTTATTGTAATATAGGTATTAATCTCTGCTTCCGAACCCTGCAGCTGATGAAGGGATCGAAAGCAAGTGCTGGAGGATACGTATATGGAAGAGCTAAGCGAATTGAAACTGAAGGTGCTTGACCTGCTGAAAGAGGACGCGAGAAGATCGCCGGCTTTGCTCTCAACCCTTCTTGGTGTCGATGAGGAAGAAGTAAAGACCTCCATTGCAGAGCTTGAGCGGGATCATGTGATCGTGAAATATGCGACAGTTGTCAATTGGGGCAAGGTTGAGGATGAGAAGGTAACGGCGCTGATCGAAGTACAGATTACGCCTGAACGCGGAAGAGGCTTCGAAGGCATTGCGGAGCGGATTTATCTGTTCCCTCAAGTGAAGTCGGTCTACCTCATGTCCGGCGCGTATGATCTGCTGGTTGAAGTGGAAGGCGCCAATTTGCGCGAAGTGGCCAATTTTGTGTCCGAGAAGCTGTCACCGATTGATTCGGTACTGTCGACCAAAACCAATTTTATTTTGAAAAAATATAAACAAGACGGGATTATTTTTGAAGAGCGTGAAGAAGACAACCGTCTCCTGATCTCGCCGTAAAGGAAGCGTGTGCTATGATTGTGAACGAACAGCAGCTTGCAGAACAAAACAGGAAATCGATGAGCTCCTATCTGGCGCCGAGTGTTAGAAATATTCAGCCTTCGGGAATCCGGAAGTTTTTCGATCTGGTCAGCGGCAACAAGGATATCATCACGCTCGGAGTCGGCGAGCCGGATTTCGTAACTCCGTGGCATGTCCGCGAAGCCTGCGTTTATTCCCTTGAGCGCGGGTTTACCGGCTATACGTCCAATGCGGGCATGCCGGAGCTGCGCGAAGCGATTGCGGAATATTTGAACGACAGCTTCCATGTCGCTTACGACCCTGCGAATGAAATGATTGTGACCGTCGGCGGAAGCGAAGCGATCGATCTGGCGCTTAGGGCCTTGATCGTTCCCGGCGACGAAATTTTGATACCTGAACCGTGTTATATTTCTTATTCTCCGATTACCTCGCTGGGCGGCGGGGTGCCGGTTGGCATCGAGACGAAGGCCGAGAATCAGTTCAAGCTGACGGCCGAGGCCCTCGAGGCGAAGATTACGCCGAAGTCGAAAATACTGATTCTGTGTTATCCAAGCAATCCGACAGGGGCTATTATGACCTATGAGGATTGGCTCCCGATTGCGGAAGTGGTGGAGAAGCATGATCTGATCGTCATCTCCGATGAGATCTATGCCGAGTTAACGTACGAAGGCAAGCATGTCAGCTTTGCCCAGGTTCCGGGCATGAAAGACCGCACGATTCTGGTCAGCGGCTTTTCCAAGGCATTTGCAATGACGGGCTGGCGTATGGGATATGTGTGCGCGCATTCCGATCTGATTGCCGCCATGCTGAAGATCCATCAGTACACCGTCATGTGCGCGCCTGCGATGGGACAGGTGGCCGCGCTGGAGGCGCTCCGCAACGGTATGGGCGAGAAGGATCGCATGGTGGAGTCGTATAATCAGCGGCGCAGGCTCATTGTCAAGGGATTGTGTGAGGTCGGGCTGGATTGCCATGAACCGCAAGGGGCCTTCTACGCATTCCCAAGCATTAAGCGGACGGGGTTAACATCGGAGGATTTCGCCCAGCAGCTCCTGACAGAGGCCAAGGTCGCTGCCGTTCCAGGCACGGCTTTCGGATCGGGCGGGGAAGGCTTTATACGCTGCTCTTATGCAACATCCATATCACAGCTGAACGAAGCGTTGGAGCGTATAGGAAAGTTTATGGAAAAATTAATATAAGCAAGGAATTCGTTGTACGTTTTCCTTGAATTAACAAAAGTTTTACTTTTCATTGGTCAGAAATATGTTATAATTTTATTTTGGGAGCAGAATTTTACTTTCCAAGGAGGGATCACCAGTGTTTTGTGATTATGAATTGTCAAATTACCGTGGTGATTATACGGCTGAAGACAATGATCACGGTAAATGGTCAATGAAATCAGCGAAATCCACTCCTCAGGAAATCACCTTGGAAGACGAAATTCACATGCTCCGCCGGAAGATGGAGCAGATTTTTCTTGAAGAACAGTCCTTCACTTCGGAGATCGTGATCGAAATCAGCAGTTTGCTGGATTTGAAGATTAACGAGTACATGAAAGCCAACCCGAAAAAGAAATTATAAACGCGAGTATCCTCTAATATATGAAAAATATAAAGATAAGGCTGTTCTGTGGGTGATCCAATTACCCGCGTGAGCAGCCTTATTCACATCTGGACAATCCTCTTTTGGCTTGAAGCGATTGGGGAAGTTGTACCGGGTTGTGCTATAGTTGAGCATAATAAGTTGATATAAGAAAGCTGCCTGAATCGGGATAAGGAGGAGACGCGTAAATGAAGATATACACGAAAACAGGGGATGCCGGTGAGACTTCCATTATCGGCGGACGTGTTCCTAAGGATGATCCGCGGATCGAAGCGTACGGTACGATTGACGAATTAAACAGCTTTACCGGACAGGCCGTGTCCCTGGCGAAGGAGAGCGGGTTCGAGGAGCTGGCCCGGCAGCTGGTCCAGATCCAGCATGAGCTGTTTGATTGCGGATCGGATTTAGCTTATGCAAGGCCCCGCGAGGATAAATATAAGGTGAGTGCCGGCCTGGTCGATCATTTGGAAGCGTGGATGGATGAGCTGGAGGAGGGCAATCCGCCGCTGGAACGCTTCATCCTGCCGGGAGGAAGCCCGCTGGCGGCCGCCCTCCATGTATGCCGGACCGTCTGCCGCCGGGCGGAACGGCTGACCGTTAAGCTGCAGCGCGACATTGAGAGTAATCCGGAGGTACGCCGTTATCTGAACCGGCTGTCGGATTATTTCTTCGTGGCGGCGCGCGCGGCGAATGCCCGTGCGGGAATACCGGATGTGGAGTACGAGCGCAGCGGGAAGGTGTTTCGATAATTGATGGACTCGTATTATCCGCCGATCAAGTATGTCATATCCGGGCATGAGGAGGGCATGCTGCTAAAGACGATCCTCCAACAGCGGATGGGGGTATCCCGGAAGCTGCTCTCCCGGCTTAAGCTCACCGAAAAGGGGATCATGCTCAACGGCGAGCGTGTGTACATCAGCGTCAAGGTTAAGACAGGAGATGTCGTTGAAATCCGCATGGAGCAGGAGCGCTCGGATGATATTTTGCCGCAGCCGATGGATCTGGACATTATGTACGAGGACGAATTCATCCTTGTACTGAACAAGCCGGCAGGGGTCATTGTACATCCGACGCACGGGCATTATACGGATACGCTGGCCAACGGCGTCGTTCATTACTGGCTGCAGAAGGGCTGGAACTACCGCTTCCGGGCCGTGCACCGTCTGGACCAGGAAACATCGGGGGTGCTCGTTATTGCCAAGAACCCTTATGTTCATCAGCATATTTCCGAGCAAATGATCGCCGGGACCGTGGATAAAAGATATGTCGCCTTCGTTCATGGACGACCTGAGCCCGCCGATGGCGATATTGACGGACCGATCGATCGGGACCCGCTCGAGCCTCACCGGCGGATCGTTACGCCGAGCGGCTACCCGTCATTGACCCGCTACAAGCTGGTTGCGGCATACCGCGACGCTTCCTTGGTTGAATTGAAGCTGGAGACCGGCAGAACGCATCAAATTCGGGTGCATATGCTAAGCATCGGTTGCCCGCTGATCGGCGATCCGATGTACCGGCATCCGGTCTACAGCCGGGTGTCGGGGGCGGAATGGGCATCCTCCGCAAATACGGACCCGCTACCGCCTGTGCTATATGAGAAGGTGGCGAGGCTGGACGAGAGAATCGGAAGACAGGCGCTTCATGCCTCGAGCCTTACGCTTGTGCATCCGATGGATGGACGGACGGTCCAGTTCCGCGCACCGCTGCCGGATGATATGAATCGGCTGAAAGCATGGCTTCATGAGGCTGAAAGGGCAAGATCTTAGCAGTTTTTACGACATAAGAAGGAGCACATAACGTATGAGCAAATTGAAGGTATACCAATATCCGAAATGCGGCACATGCCGCAATGCCGTGAAATGGCTTCAGAATGAAGGCTATGAGCTTGAGCTCCAAAATATTTTTGAAGAGGCCCCAAGCAAGGAAGAAATGGCCGATCTGGTTGCCAAGAGCGGGCTGGAGCTGAAGAAGTTTTTTAATACGAGCGGCGAGGTTTACAAGGAAATGAACCTGAAGGATAAATTGCCGGGTCTTTCCGATGATGAGAAGATCGAGCTGTTGTCCGGCAACGGCCGGTTGATCAAGCGTCCGATCGTGACGGACGGCAAACAGGTGACCGTTGGTTTTAAGGCCGAGCAATATCAGGAGGCTTGGGGCAAGTAGGATGGCAGCCCCACCGAGTCAGCGGCGGGTATAAGAACCCTCCGGTCAACCCGGACATCAATCGAAATCCGAAATCGTCTCAAAGCTGAACGCTGGTGCTGGAGAAGATGGGCATCATGCCGCCAACGGAGTTCACCCGGCCCCGGCAGCCGGCCAGTCAGCGGGATCCAACGAGGAAGCATCTTAAGGTCATGAGACCAAAGGATGCTTCTTTTTTGCGGATTTTTGAACCAGGCTGGTCTTCAGATGCCACCCGGATGAAAGGAATGGGCAGGAAATTCAAAGAAACGCCTTTAGACAAGCCCAAGATCCGAGGCTGATATGGTATAATGGCAAAGAATCATGATGGTAACCCATGCATAACAGAAGTATACAGTTAGGAGCGATATTACGTGATACCCCATCAACAACCATCCTTAATGCTCGTAGACGGGATGGCTTTATTATTTCGAGCTTATTATGCTACCGCATCCAGCGGATACATTCGCCGTACGAAATCCGGTCTGCCTACCAATGCAGTCTACGGATTCCTGCGTTATTTATGGGATGCAATCGATAAATTCAACCCGACCCATGTCGCCTGTTGCTGGGATATGGGATCGAAAACGTTCCGTTCGGAACAGTTTGCGATGTACAAGGGGAACCGTCCGGATGCGCCGGATGATTTGATCCCCCAGTTTTCCCTCGTACGAGAGGTGACCGAATGCCTCGGAATGCCGAATTTGGGGGTCGAGGGCTACGAAGCCGATGATTGCATCGGAACGTTGTCCAGACGGTTCGGCGGTGACATGAAGGTAATGATCTTGTCAGGGGACCATGATCTGCTGCAGCTTGTCAACGAATCCACCTCCGTCATTATTATGAAAAAAGGCCACGGCAATTATATGGTGTATACTCCGGAAACTTTGTATGCAGAGAAAGGCCTCCTGCCGAAGCAGGTCATTGATGTGAAGGGGCTTATGGGCGACACCAGCGACAACTACCCGGGCGTGCGCGGGATCGGAGAGAAGACGGCGGTCAAGCTGATTCAGGAATATGAATCGGTGGAAGGGATACTGGAAAATCTGGATGCCCTAACGAAGGGGGTTCGGAGCAAGATTGAAGCCGATCTGGATATGCTTCATCTGTCCCGTCAGCTTGCCGAGATCCACTGCGAGGTTCCGATGGAATGCGAGCTGGATCTATGCCGGTTGGCCGTGGATCCTGAACGTGCCCTGCAGAAGCTGGAAGAGCTTGAGATGAAGAGCCTTAGTCATCTGATCGGCGCTGCGGTGGTTTCCTGACATGGCCGGCCGCGGAACCTTCCCGAAACGGCCGATCATGATCACTGCGCTGTTAGCGGTGCTGCTCCTGCTATCGGCATGCGCTTCCGGTCGTTCTTCGGGAAATGATGCTCAAGATATGACGTCCGGCGGGGAAGAACCGGTGGAGCTCTTGGTATCCGCAGCCGCAAGTCTTAAGGACAGTATGGAGGAGGCAGGGCGGCTGTTCGAAGAGCAGCATTCCCATGTCCGGATCCGGTACAATTTCGGCGGCTCCGGCTCTCTGGGCCAGCAGCTGGAGCAAGGAGCCCCTGTCGATTTATTCGTATCCGCTGCAGTGGAGCCGATGGATCGTCTTGTCGATAAGGGGATTGTAAAGGCCGACTCGGTTCAGCTGATGTTCCGGAACAGCCTTGTGCTGATTGAGCCTGGGCCGAAGCCTTCCATCAAACAGCTGGACGAGCTGTTAAGACCGGATGTCCGGATTGTGGCGGTCGGTCAGCCCGATACCGTTCCGGCCGGCGAGTACGCTGCGGAAGCGCTGCAGCATGAAGGGCTATGGGACGAGGTGGAGTCCAAGGCCGTGTACGGCAAGGACGTGTCACAGGTGCTGGCTTACGTGGAGTCTGGCAATGCGGATGCGGGATTCGTCTACAAAACGGATTTGACCCATTCGTCGAAAGCCGTATTGTCCATGGAGATCAATCAGGGCCTGCATCAGCCGATCGAGTACCCCGCAGCCGTGCCGGTACAGGCCAAGCATCCGGAGGAGGCAAGCGAGCTGCTGGCTTTTATGAAAACGCCGGAAGTGAAAGCGATATTTCAGAAGGCAGGCTTCGACGTGGTGGAGGAATCGCCGTGACGGAAGCCGAGATGTTCTGGATGCCGGTGTGGCTGTCGATAAAAACATCACTGCTCTCCAGCATCATTACGTTTATACTAGGTACTGCGGCAGCCCGGTGGATGTCGAGGCGCCGATTTGCCGGCAAGACGGCGGTCGAAACGCTGCTTATGCTTCCGCTCGTCCTGCCGCCGACGGTTGTCGGCTTTCTTCTGCTCGTTATACTGGGCAGAAATAGCTGGGTAGGGATGGCGGCGGAATGGCTGTTCGCAAGACCGGTCGTATTCAGCTGGGGGGCCGCCGTCATCGCGGTGATCGTGGTTTCGTTTCCCCTGGTTTATCAAAGCATGCGCGTCGGGTTCGAATCGGTGGATGCCGAGCTTGAGGATTCGGCCCGTTCGGCCGGAGCCGGCGAATGGCAGGTGTTCCGCTGGATTACGCTGCCGCTCGTGCGGCGTGCGGCGGTCTCGGCCTATATTCTGGCGTTTGCCAGAGGATTGGGCGAATTCGGTGCAACGTGGATGGTGGCCGGCAACATTCCCGGGGTGACACAGACGCTGCCAACAGCGATTTACGTTGCTGTAAGCAACGGTGACAGCCGGCTCGCTTGGGCCTGGACCGGCATGATCGTCCTCTTTTCCTGGCTGCTCCTGGCAGCTTCGGGAACGGGGCGAGGCCCGAGCAAGAGGGATTAGGCTTGACGGAAGAGGAATGTTTCCATATGCTGACGAATAGAGCTTGTTTAACAACCCAAGAGAAAGAGAGCACACGTGGAGAGGATGAGTAGCATGAGTTTACTTGGAGCTATTGAGGCAGGAGGAACGAAGTTCGTTTGCGGAGTTGGAACTGCGGACGGTACGGTCGTGGAACGGGTAAGCTTCCCGACAACAACCCCTGAGGAGACGATGGCGAACGTCTTCAGCTTTTTTGCGGATAAGGATATTGAAGCGATCGGCGTAGGTTCGTTCGGTCCGATCGATCCGGTGAAGGGCAGTCCTACATATGGCTGCATTACGACGACGCCTAAGCCGCATTGGAGCAACTATAACATCGTAAAAGCACTGGAGGAGCGGTTCGGGGTTCCGATCGGCTTTGACACGGACGTTAACGGGGCCGCGCTTGGTGAATATACTTGGGGAGCTGCTCAAGGCTTGGACAGCTGCCTGTACATTACGATCGGCACGGGTGTGGGAGCAGGCGCTGTTGTATCCGGCGAGCTGATCCACGGCTTGTCCCATCCGGAAATGGGTCACATCTATGTCCGCCGCCATCCGGAGGATCGTTATGAAGGCACATGCCCGTACCATGCAGACTGCCTGGAGGGACTTGCTGCAGGACCTTCGCTCGGCAAACGCTGGGGGGTTCCGGGGGCGGAACTGACACCGGACCATCCGGCTTGGGAGATGGAAGCGTACTATCTGGCTCAAGCACTGATGAATTATGTGCTGATTCTCTCTCCACAGCGGATCGTTATGGGCGGCGGCGTCATGAAGCAGGAGCATCTGTTTCCGATGATCCGTACCAAGCTTCAAGAGCTGCTGGCCGGCTACGTTCATCATCCTAGCCTGCGCGAGAACATCGATCAGTTTATCGTGCCGCCGCAGCTGGGCGATAATGCGGGGCTGTGCGGCGCCATCGCGCTTGCCAAGCTGGCTCTTGCCGAGAAGTAACAGAAAGCCCGAAGACTTCGTGACGGTAAACGGATAGATCTTTATAAAATCTGTTGGCTCCCGTTACAAATTATGGTACTATATAGCCAACAGTATAACATAGTGAAACGGGAAGCACCCTTAACGACGCTGCGGCGGAGTAGGGGTGCTTTTTTGCGTTGTCTTAGGTTGTACTGAAGAATGTGATAACGGGAGGTAGACAGGACATGCAAATTGTGTTCATGAATCAGATGAGCAGGACGGACGAGCAGGGGCATTCGAGTTTCGCTCAGGTGTGGATCGGAGAGGAGGAGGGCGTCTGGAGCCTTGGCTGGCGGGACATCGAGCCGGAGGGCGAGGCCGCAGATGACGATTGGTATGAAGGAGGCTCGTGGAATGAGCTGCTCTGTGTATACCGTCACCATTTGGCCAGAAAGCTGGCGGAGGGGTATCGTCCGATCATCGAAGGGATATTTAACGAGACCGGAGAGATCGGCGGCAGGAACCTCCATATGCAGAAGCTTCAATGCTACAGCGAGCTGCACGGCTCGGAGGAGCTGTATACCGAGCTGTGCGCCTGGAGGCGCCGGAAGGCGGCTTCCGGGCGGAAGGCTCCGTACTTTATCGCCAGCAACCGGGTGCTGCGGCTCATCAGCGCGTTCGTTCCCCAGAGCGAGGAGGAGCTGCTGCAGCTTCCCGGAATCGGGCCTGCCAAAGCTTCCGAGCATGGGGCGGAGTGGCTTGAGATCACGGCGAAGATCGAGCGCAAGACAACCTTTCCGCTGGACTGGGTTTATCACCAGCTCCCGGAGGATGTGTTCGTCTCCTGGTTGTATAAGCAGAAGGAGGAGAAGTACAAGCAGGAGCTGGAGCGGTACCGGATCCGCCGCTCGATGCTGCTTGGCATTGCCGAGGGAGCGACGCTGGAGCAGCTGGAAGAGCGAACGTCGCTGTCCCGCCGCGATCTGATCGAGCAGCTGGAGGGGCTTGAGAAGGAAGGCTATGACACCGAACAGCTGGTGCAAGCCGAGCTGTGCACCGTGCCGGATGCTGAGCAAGCAGCGGTATGGAAGGCTTTTGAGGAGCTTGGCGATACGTTTCTTAAGCCGGTTCTTCAGCGGGTATACGGCCAAGAAAAGGGGGGAGAGGAGGTTGGCGGAACGGAGAAGCTGTATGAGCGGCTGCGCCTGATCCGGATCCGCTTCCGCCGAGAGGAATCCAGCCAAGCGAGTGCGGGCTGAAGCAAGAATAGACTGCAGGGTAGCGCTGTCCCATGAGTAGAACCTTCTACTTGTGGGACCGTTTTTTAATGAACGCTTGCTGCGAGGGAAGCATCATTTCACATAGAAAAAGAGGAGCCCCGCAAGATCTAATGATCTCATGGGACGCCTCCTCTTTAACAACAAGCTGCTGTATATGCGGTGAAATTAAATCCAGTCCTTTTTTCGGAACAAATAAAACATCAGCAGGCCGGCGAATACCATGACCCCGATCACAACGTAATACGAATATTCCCAATGCAGTTCCGGCATATTGTCGAAGTTCATCCCATAGATGCCTGTAATCAGCGTAAGCGGGATGAAGATGGTCGTAATAGCGGTAAATACGCGCATGATTTCGTTAGCACGATTCGCAATACTCGACTGATACGCTTCCCGCAGGTTGCCCATCAAATCGCGGTAGGTTTCGAATGTTTCCGAAATTTTCACGGCATTCTCATAAATATCGCTGAAATATTTCTGCAGCTGATCGTCGATCAGCCGAAGATCCTTTTTGTTGAGCGTATTGATAACTTCCTTCTGCGGCCCCAGCACCTTCTTCAGCCATAGAATCTCGCTTCGCAGGCCGATAATTTCGCTGAGATGCGTCTTCTTGGTATGAATAAGAATGTCTTCCTCCAGCTTCTCGATCCGGGCTTCGATCCGGTCGCCGACCGAAAAGTAGTTGTCCGTGACCAAGTCGATCAGCAGGTAGAGGAAACGGTCGGGCGTGCTGACCTCGTCTTCCCATAGAAGGGGCTTGACGGTCCGCAGCTCGTGAATTTTCTGTTTCGTGACCGTGATGATGAAATGTCTGCCCAGGAAAATATTGAGGGCCCGGAGGAAAATCTCCTCGTCATCAAAACGGATGCTGTTTACAACGATAAAATAGTGGTTTTCATATATTTCGATCTTCGGACGCTGCTCCTCTTCGCTCAGGCAGTCCTCCACCGCAAGATCATGCAGGGAGAAAAGCGGCTGCAGCTCGGCTAAATCATCGACATCCGCATCCAGCCAGTAAAAGCCGCTGGCCGGTGCTGTCAGCGTCATCTGGATATCGTCAACAGGGGTAAATACACCCGCATCAACCAACCGGATTTTCATCTGATATCACTCCTTCTTCATTCGTACATTAAAGGCACAGGATATCAGCTTAGCCGGTGTACGGGCTTTGTTGATTTTCTCCTAAGAGAACTATGACAAAAGCGCATGAAAAATAACGCTGCCCTCTGCCGGTAAGCTGATCCTGGTCCTATGCGGTTGTGCATCCTTCGCTTCCACGTTCTGGCTCGGGTCACCGTCCATTTTCATGTTTCACCTCTTTCATCATGGGGCTAAATAGCACTTGTCTAGTATAACGCCGGGTTTGGGAGCTTTCAAGCTGTAATCGGGTCAAACAGAAGGCGTTAATACAGGGTATTGAGAAAGGGGTGTAATGTGACGGCTCGCTTGAAAAGATGCTTGACGAAAATATTCGGATGATATAAAGTAAGTATCAATATAACCATACAACTAAATACAGCGAAATCTTATCAAGAGCAGGTGGAGGGACTAGCCCTATGAAACCCGGCAACCGGCGGCAATATCGCACGGTGCTAATTCTTGCAGGATATACGATTCATGATTGACCGTATAGCCTGGCAGATGAGAGAGGAGCATTGTAGTAATGTATACGACGACCTTTCTCGACCGAGAAAGGTCTTCTTGCGTTTATACAGTCAAAGCGCTCTGACTCAAGCTGCAGCGGATGTACCACTACATATTTTGAAGGAGTGAGCTTAAGGTGCCAATTAAAATCCCTGATGCCCTGCCGGCCAAAGAAGTGCTGGCTGGAGAGAACATTTTTGTTATGGATGAGAGTCATGCCTTTCACCAGGATATCCGCCCGCTGCGGATTGCGATTCTGAACCTCATGCCGACGAAGGAAACGACGGAGACCCAGCTGCTGAGGCTGATCGGTAACTCGCCGCTTCAAGTCGATGTTGTATTGCTGCACCCAAGCTCCCATGTATCCAAGAACACATCGGCTGAGCATTTAAAGTCGTTCTACAAAACGTTCGAGCAAGTGAAGAATCGCCGGTTTGACGGCATGATTATCACCGGCGCTCCGGTGGAGCAGCTCGAATTCGAGGAGGTCAACTACTGGCAGGAGCTCACGGAAATTTTTGAGTGGAGCAAGACGCATGTGACCTCGACCATGCATATTTGCTGGGCATCCCAGGCCGGCTTGTACTACCATTACGGCGTGCCGAAATACAGCTTGGAAGAGAAGTGCTTCGGCGTGTTTTCCCATACGGTCAGCGAGCCCTGTACGAAGCTGCTCCGCGGCTTTGACGACATGTTCTTCGTTCCGCATTCCCGCCACACCGAGGTCCGGCGCGAAGACATTGCGGGCATCGATGACCTGGTCATTCTGTCGGAGTCCGAGGAGGCAGGCATCTACCTGGTAGCAAGCAGGGACGGCAAACAAATATTCGCCACCGGCCACTCGGAATATGATCCGGACTCCTTGAAATGGGAATATGACCGGGATGTTGCGAAGGGATTGGATATTGCGCTGCCGCGCAATTATTATCCGAATGACGATCCGACCAGCAACCCTCCTTCGATCTGGCGGGCCCATGCTAACTTATTGTTTACGAATTGGCTCAATTACTATGTATATCAAGAAACCCCATATGATATCGGTCCACAAATATAGAAGCCGCCAAGGAGGAAGTTGTAATGGAGAGAAAACCGCTGAATATCGAGAGCCGGCTGGCGCAGATCGGATCGGTGCATGAGCCGGTGACGGGAGCCGTCACGTTCCCGATCTATCAGGCGACCGCATACCGTCATCCGAAGCTTGGGCAAAGCACGGGCTTTGATTATATCCGCACGAAGAATCCAACCCGGCAAGTGCTGGAGGATTCGATTGCCGGGTTGGAATCCGGCGATGCCGGCTTTGCCTGCAGCTCGGGCATGGCGGCCTTGCAGACGATATTTGCCATGTTCAGCCAAGGGGATCATCTGATCGTATCTCTGGATCTGTATGGCGGAACCTATCGGCTGCTGGACAGAATCATGTCCAAGTTCGGCGTGAGCGCATCGTATGTCGACACGAATGACCTGGACGCGCTGGAGCAGTCCCGAAAGCCGAATACAAAGGCGGTATTTATCGAGACCCCGACCAATCCGCTGATGATGATCACGGATATTGAAGCGGTCTGTACATGGGCCAGACATCATGGACTGATCACGATTGTAGACAACACGCTGCTGACACCGTATTTCCAGCGGCCGATCGAGCTAGGGGCGGACATCGTCATTCATAGCGCCACCAAGTATTTGGGCGGACATAACGATGTGCTTGCAGGGCTAATCGTAACGAAAGGCAAGGAACTGTCCGAAGAAATCGCCTTTTTGCACAATTCCATCGGAGCGGTGCTAAGCCCTTCCGATTCTTATCAGCTGATGCGGGGCATGAAGACGCTGGCGCTCCGCATGGACCGGCACGAAAGCAATGCGACTGCAGTCGCAAACTTTCTCACGACTCATCCGGCAATCGCAGAGGTGTTCTACCCTGCGCTGCCTGATCACCCGGGTTATGAGATTCAGCACCGGCAGTCCAGCGGAAATACAGGCATCTTCTCCTTTAAAGTGAAAGATGCCCGCTATGTAGAGCCTGTTCTGCGCCATATCAAGCTGATTGCCTTCGCGGAGAGCCTCGGGGGCGTTGAATCGCTCATGACTTATCCGGCGGTGCAGACGCACGCAGACATTCCGGTGGAGATCCGCGAGGCCGTCGGGGTGGATGAGAGACTGCTGCGTTTCTCGGTCGGCATCGAGCATGCGGACGATCTGATCGCGGATCTGGATGAGGCCTTGAACGCAGCTGTGGCCGAGGTGGAAGGAGGCGTTCTGGGATGAGCATCGATAAAGGCGTACGCATAGACGCGAAGGGTCGAAAGCATTCCGGCCCGAAAGGACGGGAAGCGGAATCGCTCCGCTTCGAGACGAAGCTGCTTCATTTCGGCGGGGAGATCGACCGGGCCACCGGAGCGTCAAGCGTGCCGATCTATCAGGCATCGACCTTTCACCACGAGGATATCTACCAGCCTCCGCTTCATGATTACAGCCGATCCGGCAATCCGACCCGCCAAGCGCTCGAGGATTATATCGCGCTGCTCGAAGGCGGTGTTCGCGGATTCGCTTACGCTTCCGGCATGGCAGCGATCTCCAGTTCATTCATGCTGCTCTCGGCAGGCGATCATATGATCGTCACGGAGGATGTGTATGGAGGAACCTACCGTCTATTAACCAGCATCCTGAACCGGATGGGCATTGAGAGCACCTTCGTGGACATGACCGATCTCGATCAGGTGAAGGCTGCGCTTAAGCCGAACACCAAGGCGGTCTATATGGAAACGCCGTCCAATCCGACGCTGAACATTACCGATATCGGCGCAGTGACCGATTGGGCGAAGGAGCATGATCTGCTTACGCTTCTGGATAACACCTTTATGACCCCGTACTATCAGCGGCCGATCGAATTCGGCGTTGATATCGTCATTCACAGCGCCACCAAATTTCTGGGGGGACACAGCGACGTTCTCGCAGGTCTGGCGGTTGCCAGAACGGAAGAGCTGGCTGGGCGGCTGAAGCAGCTGCAGAACGGACTCGGCACGGTGCTTGGCGTTCAGGATTCATGGCTGCTCATGCGGGGAATGAAGACGCTAGGCGCGCGGATGGCTCATTCCGAAGAGAGTGCCGCCAAGCTGGCGGCATGGCTGCAAGGAAGAAGCGATATCGAGCGCGTCTACTATCCGGGTCTCTTGAATCATCCGGGTCGGGAGATTCACGAGAAGCAATCGAGCGGCTATGGGGCCGTCATCTCGTTTGACGTCGGTTCCGGGGAGCGGGCCAAGCAGGTGCTGAACCAAGTGAAGCTGCCGCTGGTAGCGGTCAGCCTGGGAGCAGTGGAGAGCATTCTGTCCTATCCGGCCATGATGTCCCACGCGGCGATGGGGGAGCAGGTTCGTCATGAACGGGGGATTACAGATGGACTGCTGCGTTTCTCGGTCGGACTCGAGGATGTGGATGATTTGATTGCCGATCTGGATCAGGCACTTGCCGGCAGCCGCTATTGAGCGAGACGAACGGCGATAAAATCCCATGGAACATGGCGCTCCGACTGGGTCGTTCACAATATTTCCATATTTTTATTCGGCATCCCGCCCGCAGCGGGATGTCGTTTTTGTTGCCGGATTGTGGTAGGATGAAAAGACGAAGTTTTTGAAATTTTTGTTGAGTTGTCATTTTCTCGGATAAGGGAGGCTGCAAGAAATGAGTGCGGTAAACCGTATTTTGGATAAAGCTTTACGCGGTGAAAGACTAAATCTTGAGGATACTGTAACGCTGTTTGAAAGCGATGAGGTGGAGAAAATAGGGCATGCGGCGAATGTGATGACCAAGCGTCTGCATCCAGACCCGATCACGACATTTGTCATCGGCCGAAATATCAACTATACGAACGTCTGCGACGTTTATTGCCGCTTCTGTGCTTTTTACCGGAGACCGGGCTCGTCGGAAGGATATGTACTGCCGGACGAGACGATCTTTCAGAAGATTCAGGAGACCGAGGACGTTAACGGAACCGAGATCCTGATGCAGGGGGGAACCAATCCGGATCTGCCGTTCAGCTATTACACGGATCTTCTGCGCAACATCAAGAAGCGGTTCCCGAATATTACGATGCACTCCTTCTCGCCTGCGGAGATCATGAAGATGGTCGAGGTGTCGGGTTTGTCGCTGGAGGAGGTCGTACGCGAGCTCCGCGATGCCGGACTGGATTCGCTTCCCGGCGGCGGCGCCGAGATTCTGGATGACCGGATCCGGAAGAAGGTCAGCCGCTTGAAGGGCTCCTGGCGCCAATGGATGGATGTCATGCAGACGGCTCACCGGCTCGGCATGAACACGACGGCCACGATGGTCATCGGTCTCGGCGAGACGATGGAGGAGCGGGCGCTGCATTTGCTGCGCGTGCGGGATGCGCAGGATGAGTGCATTCAGAACGGCTGGAATTCCAAGGGCTTCCTTGCTTTTATTCCATTTACCTTCCAGCCTGACAATACGAACCTGAAGCGCGAGCGGGAGACGCCCGAGGCTTACTTGAAGACCGTTGCGATCGGCCGCCTCGCCATCGATAATGTGCCGAACCTGCAATCCTCCTGGGTAACGATGGGACCGGAGATCGGCAAGCTGTCGCTTAGCTACGGTTGCAACGACTTTGGCAGCACGATGATGGAGGAGAATGTTGTTTCTTCTGCCGGTGCCGTATACAAGGTTAACATCGAGTCGATTCTGAAGCTGATCCGCGAGACCGGCAATATCCCGGCCCAGCGGAACACCCGCTATGAAATCCTCCGCGTGTTTGAGGACAACAGCAGCGTAGAGCGCGATTTTGTCATGCAGAACTAATTCCAAATACTTAGATGTCTTGCTTGAGAAGCGGATCGGGGAACAGCCCCGGTCCGCTTTTTTGCATGCCGGTAAGCGCCCGGCCCTTATTCATTCCTGCGCTTAAATATTCCTTGGACTTGCTTGTTTTTCCAAGCAGGTGTTCCGTATATCCCCGAGCGGGTCCCCATATACTGAAAAGGGATTCGAAAGGAGTGATTCCATGGAACTGTTCAGCATTTCTGTCAGTGCACGGACCGAAGACGAGAAAAGAGCGTTTCACCGTATATTGTCAGACAAGCAGAAGGAGTTACATAAACAATGCAAGCAGCTGAAATTCACGTTCAGCGCTTCCGAGGACCGCGTCATTTGGACTTGCTCCGGCAAGCTCCCGCTGTCATCTTGGACAGTCTCTGCCGAAACCCTTCGGCGCCAAGTCTCCGAAGCCGTAACGGCTTATATTCTCGAGGAGAAGGAGCAGGAGATTGCTGCACGGTTAATGTTCTCGGAATTCGAGTTTGACGATGAGGAAGAGGCCGATCGGATTCTGCAATGGTTTCTTATGCTGTTGACCAAGGAAGAAGGTCCTTCGGGCGACTTCTGGCGGAGCCGCAGGCGTAAGTTGACCGATGGCATTTATCAATGCCTGCTCGAGAGCCCGGAGCTGAATCTGGACGGGTTCATGACCTTCCGGCTTCAAGGATATGAAGAGGAACTCCGCGAGATGGCAGAGTATGCCGTAGATGAATTTATGCTGGATCAGCAGTATGAGGAATTTGTGAGCCTGCTGAAATATTTCGTTTATTTTCAAGAGCCTAAAATGCCGCTGGTCCATGTTATTCATAAGGGAGACGAGGATTTCCTCCTGCTGGACGGCAATTTACGGCCGATTGAGCGCCCTCGGGAGGAGGGGCTTGTGATGGAGCGGCTGGATCAGGAGATGGAAATCGAGGACATGGTTGTCAGCACGCTGATTTCCGTATCCCCTGCCCGGATGATCATTCATACAAGGCAGCCGGAACTTCCGGTTATCGTGACCCTTGCCCATATCTTCGATAATCGCGCCGAGGTATGCTGCAGCTGTCCGGAATGCAGCGCGCTTCTCGGGAGCGGACGGATGATGACTTGACGTTTTGCGCGAGACAGGATTATAATTACTGATAAATTCACGTAAAAAGCTCTGACAAAGACATGAATCAATTCGGACCAGACCGCTTTCAGAGAGAGGAAACATCGGCTGAAATTTCCTCCGGAATGCCATTGATTTACCCCTTTGTAGCTGTGCTGTCGAACATCCTTCGGGCTTAGTAGGCATCACCGGTCATGACCGTTACCTCATGCTGATGAAGGATCCTCCGAGTCTAATGTGTGCGCACGGCTGGAGCGATCGAATTAGGGTGGAACCACGGGTATAACACTCGTCCCTTTGCGGGACGGGTGTTTTTTGTTATTTATAGGCCCGCGAACAGCCTTCACTTAAGCCTAGCTATACGGGGATGAAAGCTGGCACGCACGGGATTGAGCCTGTCCTGCAGAATGTCAATGAACGTGAAAGAAACATCATTTTGGAGGAGGAATGCAAGGTGGCTATCAGTATCAAATTACCTGACGGCTCCGTCCGCGAGTACGAAGCGGGGAGCATCATTGAGGATGTTGCCGCTTCGATCAGCAGCGGGCTGAAGAAAAATGCGGTTGCAGGCAAACAGAACGGGATTTTGGTGGATTTATCGACACCGCTTCAGGACGGGGCGTTGATTGAAATCGTGACCCAAGACTCCGCGGAAGGACTGGAGGTCATCCGCCACAGCACCGCTCACCTGCTGGCCCAGGCAACGAAGCGCCTGTTCGGCGCGAAGGAAGTAAAGCTTGGCGTGGGGCCTGTGATCGAGGACGGCTTCTACTATGATATGGATCTTGAGGAGCCGCTGAATCCGGAGGACCTGCAAAAGATTGAGAAGGAAATGGAGCGCATTACCCAGGAGAACCTTCCCATTGTTCGCAAGGAAGTCAGCCGTGCGGAAGCGCTGCGTATATTCGGTGAGCTGGGCGACCCATACAAGCTTGAGCTGATCAATGCTCTGCCTGAGGACAGCGTGATCACGATCTACGAGCAGGGCGAGTTTTTCGATCTTTGCCGCGGGCCGCACGTTCCGTCTACCGGCAAGATCAAGGTGTTCAAGCTGATGAGCGTTGCGGGCGCTTACTGGCGCGGTGACAGCAAGAATAAAATGCTGCAGCGCGTATACGGAACGGCTTTCGTGAAGAAAGCGCAGCTTGATGAGCATCTGCATCTGCTGGAGGAAGCCAAGAAGCGGGATCATCGCAAGCTGGGTAAGGAGCTCGAGATGTTTACCTTCTCGCAGCTCGTCGGACAAGGACTGCCGATTTGGCTGCCGAACGGAGCCAAGCTTCGCCGGACGCTGGAGCGTTATATCGTCGATATGGAGGAGCGTCTCGGATATCAGCATGTGTACACGCCGGTACTCGGTAACGTAGAGCTGTACAAAACATCCGGACACTGGGACCACTATCAGGAGGATATGTTCCCGACGATGGCTATGGACAACGAGGAGCTTGTGCTTCGTCCGATGAACTGTCCGCACCATATGATGGTTTACAAGAGCGGGATGCACAGCTATCGGGATTTGCCGATTCGCGTAGCGGAGCTTGGGATGATGCACCGTTACGAAATGTCGGGAGCGCTGACCGGCCTTCATCGC
This sequence comes from Paenibacillus lactis, assembly GCF_017873605.1. GTDB lineage: Bacteria > Bacillota > Bacilli > Paenibacillales > Paenibacillaceae > Paenibacillus_AQ > Paenibacillus_AQ lactis. The sequence goes on along the minus strand of NZ_JAGGKI010000003.1, from coordinate 213,454 downwards.
GTGCGGGCCATGACGCTGAATGATTCCCACATCTTCTGCCGCCCGGACCAGATCAAGGACGAGTTCGCACGCGTCATTCAGCTGATCATGACGGTGTACAAGGACTTCGGCATTAGAGACTACCGCTTCCGCCTCTCCTACCGGGATCCGCAGGATACCGAAAAATATTATCAAGACGACGAAATGTGGGAAATGTCCCAGCGCATGCTGCGCGAGGTCGTGGAGGGCCTGGATATGCCGTTCTACGAGGCTGAAGGCGAAGCGGCCTTCTACGGTCCGAAGCTCGATGTGCAGATCAAGACGGCGCTCGGCAAGGAAGAGACGCTGTCGACCGTCCAGCTGGACTTCCTGCTTCCGGAACGCTTCGAGCTCGAATACGTAGGCGACGATGGCCAGAAGCATCGCCCTGTCGTTATCCATCGCGGTATTATCAGCACGATGGAGCGCTTTACCGCCTTCCTGCTGGAGAACTTTGCGGGTGCGCTGCCGCTGTGGCTGTCCCCGGTTCAGGTGAAGGTCATTCCGGTTTCGGGCGCATTCGAGGACTATGCGAAGGAAGTGGCCGAGAAGCTGCAGCAGGCAGGCATTTCCGTCGAAGCGGACCTCCGCAACGAGAAGCTCGGCTACAAAATCCGGGAAGCACAGCTTGAGAAAATTCCTTACATGTTCATTGTGGGCGAGAATGAGAAAAATGCGGGTGCGGTTTCCGTCCGCAAACGGGGCGAGGGAGATATCGGCGCCCAGCCGCTCGGCGAAATCATCTCGAAGCTTCGGGAAGAGATCGACACGCGCCTCGTTTAATTTCGGGGCTGAATCGTCGGAGCAGCTTGCGCAACTGAAGGCTGCAATCCATTAAATAGTAAACCGTTAGAACCCTCTGTTATGATGTATATTTCATTCGGGATGTGGGAACCCTCGCTATTAAGGGGGAGGTACTCACATGATCAAATGGAAAACATGGCAGAGGGTTCTTTGCGGTTCCGTTCTGTCAGCTTTGATATTCAGCACATGGACATCTTCAGCGAAAGCCTACAATACCATTTTAAGCGAATCATACAGCAGGATCGATAGCAGTCCTATTTACGAAGGTTTAAGGAAAGGGGAAGTCCGAGGCTCGGATTACGTAGATCTGTCCGTGTTTTATGCCATGCGTGCCGCCGGCTTATCCGATTTGAGCCGGTATATTACCTTGCCCGAAACGGCGCCGAAGAAAACCGGGCCTGCGAAGAGGCGGGCATCCTCCATGCCGGTGCTTGCACCGCCGGAGGATCAGGTGCTTCATACGGTAAAAGTGACGGCAACAGGCTATACGGCAGGATACGAATCGACGGGCAAGAAACCGGGCCACCCGCAATACGGAATTACCTATTCCGGCGTTAAGGTCAAGCGGGATAAAAACACGCTGTCCACAATCGCCGCAGATCCTGATGTGTTTCCGCTTGGAAGCATCCTGTACATTCCGGGCTACGGCTATGGGATCGTCGCTGATATCGGATCGGCGATCAAAGGCCGGAAGATCGACCTGTATTTTGCTACAACCAAGCAGGTGTTCCAGGAGTGGGGAAAGAAGGATGTCGAGGTTCAGGTCATTAAGCAGGGCAGCGGCAAATGTACGGAGCAGATGCTGAGAACGTTTGGCAATGCGATCGAGACGTACCGGTTTCTGCCGTCCTCGGTGCTCGAGGAAGCGATCTAAAGAGCATTCCGAAACATCGATTTGAGCCGGGAGTTCACCTCGCGGAATTTCAGAATAAGGTCACCCTGTTCATCACATACTACATTTCGGGGGGCAAGAACCCCTGAAGAGGATGAAGGTATCGATAAGAACAGGGAGGTGAACATTGTGCCTAAAAAGAACAAAGTGCAAGAGAACTACCAAACTCCGAATGAAAAGTTCAACGCCGAGTTCGCTGAAGATACCAGCGGAATCAAGAGCAATCCTAAGGGGAACGCTAAAGTTCAGGAGAATTTCCAAACACCGAACGAAAAGTTCAACGCTGAGTTCGCTGAAGATACCAGCGGAATCAAGAGCAATCCTAAGGGGAACGCTAAAGTTCAGGAGAACTACAAAAAACCGAACGAGAAGTTTGACGCCGAGTTTGGTGAGCTGAACCAGCCAGGCGACCACCCGACGAACCGCTAACCATTCATTATTGATGGTAGATCGTTCGAGTTCAGATAAAAAGACCTTCGCCTAGGCGGAGGTCTTTTTTTGTAGATATTAGATAGTATATAATCTTCGGAAGATGTGCTGCCCGGCACCGCAAGAAAGACTACCGCTAAACGGTTAGTCTTCTTTGAGAGTACGTCGATAGACGTCTTTCTAATGTCAAGCCCAGAAATATCCAGCGCCTCGGTCTCGAGACCGAGAATAGTTTCATCCCGGCGCCGCTAACCGATTTCCCCCATCATGTAGTACACTGTAGGTAAGCTACAAATAGAACTACGAAAGCAAGGGGATGACCATGAGTAGAAAAGGGTGGAGCAAGCTCAGCAGCGGTTTGCTGCTCATCGGGATCGGTGTATTGTTTCTTCTCAATCAGATGAATATTGTAGATGTGGATCTCGGATATATTTTCTCAACCTTCTGGCCGGTGTTCATCATTTGGTTCGGACTGCAGAGCTTGATTTATGCACGCGGAGGAGGGCTGTGGGGGGCCGTCGTTCCGCTGATCATCGGCTTCTACTTCCTGGGCCGCAATTTGGGGGTTGTCGACTTTTCCTTCGGCGATCTGATTAAATACGCGATCCCGCTTATCTTGATCGGATTCGGTCTGCAGGTGATTTTTAATCCGAAGCATCAAGCACCGCCGCCGTCCCCGCCCAAGCCTGACGATTTCACCTCCTCACGGGGAGAGGGCTATCATGATCTGCCAGAGCCGCCGGAGGCACAGCCGTTGGATTCTTCTTTGGATGAGGAATTCGAGCGCAGATTCGGAAAGCAGGACAGCATGGACAAGACCGACAAGGGCCGCATGAGCGGTATGGGCGGCGGAGCAGAACGGAAGACAAGGCACAACGAATCGGTTAAGGGATACCGCTGGCAGGGCAATCATCATGCGGATCAACGGAATGAAGAACATGGCGGTGAACGGGACGATCGCAGAAAATATCGGGATTATATCGGTATGGATGGCCGGGATTCACAATACGGGAGTGCTTACGGTCCAAACGAGCACGACCCTAATGATCATGGCCCATACGGCCGTTACGGCCATGACGGTCATTATGGACACCATCATGGACATTCCAATCATGATACGGTGAACAAGTCCTCTTTTATCGGGGATGTGCATATGGGCAAGGATTATTTTCAGCTCAAGCCGACGAATATTTCCCAGTTTATCGGCGACACGGTGCTTGATTTAACCAAAGCCCAGATCCCTTACGGGGAAACCAAAATCAATATCTCCGCATTCATCGGCGATGTCAAAGTGTTCGTTCCGAATGACTCGGATGTCGGGATCCATGTATCGACCAGCTCATTCATCGGCGATATGAAGGTGCTGGAGGAGAAGCGGAGCGGATTTATGGGAAGCACCGGTCTGGAAAGCCCGTATTACAGGGAAGCGGGCAAGAAAATTCGAATCAATGTCAGCGTCTTTATCGGTGACGTTAAAGTGAACAAGGTAGGGTAACGCCATGGGATTTTTAAAGAACACAAAATGGATCATCATGGTCAATTTCCTTCTGATTGGAGCCGGAGTCGCTGTATTCCTGTATGCAGCGGACCGAACCGGTTCTATACATATAATAGATAACCGGCTGTGGTTCGTTTACGCGGCCGGTGTCATTCTGTTTTCGGGCATCGCCGGGTACATCGCAGGCCAGCGAATTCAGCGGCCGCTCGATCTTCTTCATCTAAATATGCTTCAGGCAGCGAAGGGCAATTTGACGGTTCGGCTGCCTGTCATTGAGGATGGTTCGTTTTCCAGAGTATATGATGAATTTAACGGCATGATCGAGGCGTTGGAGAAGAAGGTAAAGATACTGCAGCGGCTGGGCGAACAGGAAGTGATGGAGAAGGAAATCGCGGCTGAAGCCGCCGTCCTGGAGGAGCGGCGCCGAATGGCGCGCGATCTGCATGATACGGTTAGCCAGCAGCTCTTCGCCATCCACATGTCGGCCTCCTCGCTGCCGGCCGTACTGAAGCGGAACCCGGAGCATGGGGATCTGGTGCTTGGACAGCTTATCGAGATGTCGCACATCGCTCAGAAGCAAATGCGGGCATTGATTGCACAGCTGCGCCCGGTTGAGCTGGAGGGTCGAACGCTTGAGGAAGCGCTTGAGAAATGGTTCCCCGACTACTGTCGTCAAAATGGTCTAAAAGGCATGAAGGACGTGGAGCTGTACGGCGGCGTGTCGGAGGCGATCGAGCACCAGCTGTTCTTGATCATACAGGAGGCGGTTGCCAACATTGTCAAGCACGCGGGTGCGGGGCTTGTCAGCATGTCGCTGCGGGAAGACCAGAAACGGGTCGTGCTCAGCATCAGCGATGATGGCGTCGGATTCGACGAGATTGCCGGAAGACAGGGCTCTTATGGACTTTCAACCATGCGCGAGCGGGCGGAGAAGCTTGGCGGGCAGGTCGAGATTATCAGCAAAAAGGGAGCAGGTACGACTGTTAGAGTCAATATCCCTCTGTTTGAAGACGAGAACGGACATGAAGGTAGCGGCAAGGATCAGACGGAACGGGAAGTACCGGCAGGCGCCGGCGCATTGGAAAGGGGAGCGGAAGAATAATGAGTGGTGTAATTCGAGTACTGCTGGCTGATGATCATGATATGGTGCGGATGGGGCTAAAAACATACTTGTCGCTTGATCCCGGCTTTGAGGTGATCGGCGAGGCGGCGAACGGGCAAGAGGTTATTGACATGCTGCGCAGCGCGGATGACAGCTCCAGACCGGATCTGATTTTGATGGATTTAATGATGCCGGTTATGAACGGAGCGGAGACGACGCGGGCGGTGATGTCGGAGTTTCCCGAGCAGAAGATCGTCATTCTGACCAGCTTTCTCGAAGATGATCTGGTCGTGGAGTGTATTGAGGCGGGCGCGGTCAGCTATGTGCTGAAGACGGTATCCGCCGATGAGCTGATCTATGCCCTTCAGGGGGCGTTCAGGGGCATGCCGGTCATGACGAAGGACGTTTCGGAAGCGTTGACCCGGGGAATCCGGCGGCATATGGTGAATGAAGACGAGTCCGGATTGACCGAGAGAGAGCGGGAAGTTCTGCTGCTCATCGCCGAAGGAAAGAGCAACAAGGAGATCGGGGAGGAACTGCATATCAGCATTAAAACCGTCAAAACCCATGTCAGCAACCTGCTGATGAAGTGTGAGCTGGAGGACCGGACCCAGCTTGCGATTTATGCCCACCGGAAGGGCTGGGTCAAATCGTCGTAAGCGAGGGAAGCTAAATCCCGTCTGATAAGGTTTTTATCTGCCTTTTAATTGTTTTTAAGGTACTATTAAGGTTTATAGTACACAATAAAGACAGTTAATCAATGAAACCGCTTGGAAGCAGGCGATTCAAATAGGAGGTAAACACCCATGGACGATCCAAGAAAGCGATATGGCTATCCAGATGATGAGCGAGCGAACAACGAACCCGGCAATGAGCCGAACAGACAAGAGGAGCCATCCTCGGGCAGCTCTTCATACTACTATTCGTACGGACCCTTTCAGTCCCTATCCAATGAGGGAGGCAACGAGCCAACCGAGGAAAGCCCGTATCGGAGACGGGAATCCCAAGAGGTTGAGGTTACGGCACCGCAGCCCGTAAAGCCGATTCCGTCTTCCGGCTATGCCCAATCGCAATCGGCCGGACAACAGGGCGGCAGCGGGGGACCGTCGGACGCCGTGACAAGGAATACGCAATGGAACTACAGCTCCAAGCCGAAAACGTCGGTCAAAACGGTGCTGCTGTCCTTTCTCGCAGGCGTCATCGTCATCTCGAGCCTGATGTTTGCGGCAGACCGGACGAATCTGTTCACGCCGGACGCGGCCTTCTCATCCGAACAGCCGTCTCAGGAAACGGCGGCGCCTGTCGATAGCAACGGTAACGGCAACGACAGCGCGACAACGGCATCCGCGATGATTCCAACCAACCAAGGGGACGTTTCGGCTGTCGTGGATGAAGCCGGCCCTGCCGTTGTCTTGATCGAAACGCTGGTCAACAGCCGCAGCGGGCAAAGCTCCAATCCGAGTCTGAATGATCCATTCTGGTATTTCTTCGGCGGGGGCCCGTCCAGTCAGCAGGAAGACAGCGGCAATAGCGGAAACAGCGGTAATGGCGGCAATCAGCAGCTCGTGCCTTCGGGTCTCGGCTCCGGCTTCATATTCGATAAGTCCGGTTACATCCTGACGAACGAGCACGTTATTCATGGCGCCGACGTCATTCAAGTTACGGTTCAAGGCACCAAGAAGCCGTATGAAGCCAAGCTGCTCGGCTCCAGCTACGAGCTCGACCTGGCCGTGCTGAAGATTGAAGGGGATAACTTCCCGGCGGTTAAGCTGGGCGACTCCGATTCCCTGAAAGTCGGCGAATGGCTGGTGGCGATCGGCAACCCGAAAGGGTTCGATCATACCGTAACCGCCGGCGTGTTAAGCTCCAAAGAGCGCGAAATCGATATTCCAGGAACGAATGGGGAAGAGGACCGCAACTATCAGCACCTGCTGCAGACGGACGCCTCGATCAACCCGGGAAACTCCGGCGGGCCGCTCTTGAACCTGAAGGGTGAAGTGATCGGGATGAACGTGGCCGTCAGCGCGGAAGCGCAGGGCATCGGCTTTGCGATTCCGTCCAGCACGATCAAGGAAGTGCTGGAATACCTGAAGAACAACCAGGAAGTTCCGAAAGAGCCGGAACCGTTTATCGGAGCGGAGCTGGCAACCGTCACGCCGCAAATTGCACAGCAGCTTGGCTCGAAGGTAACCGAAGGCTCTTACGTCAATCGCGTCGTATTCCGCTCGCCGGCGTATGAAGCCGACCTTCGCCAATATGACATCATCATTGGCGTGGATGGTGAGAAATACCCGACGCATACCGATCTGGTCGAATTCATTCAATCGAAGAAGGTCGGCGATAAAATTACGCTTAACGTCGACCGCAACGGCAAGAAAATCGACCTGCCGCTGACGATTGGGGACAGAAACGAGTTTGAGGCTTCCCTTCAACAGCAGCAGCAACAGCAGCCGTAAGCACTGACATAGAAGCGATACAAGCGGAAGGGTGGATTCCCTTCCGCTTGTCTTGTGCTTGGACCGGCCGATATAATGGATTGTAAATGACGTAACAATTGAGATGCTAGCAGATAGAGGAGATGTCGCCGATGCGGTCCCGAATTTTAATCGTGGATGATGATGAGAAAATTATTTCGATGCTTCGAAGAGGGTTGGCCTTCGAAGGTTATGATGTGTTGACGGCCTCGAACGGGGCCGAAGGCTTGAAGCTGATTTTGAGCGAAGATCCGGATGTGGTCGTGCTGGATGTCATGATGCCCCAAGTCGATGGATTTGAAGCGCTGAGAAGGCTTCGTGAAGGGGGCAGCACGGTGCCGGTGCTGATGCTGACCGCGAAAGACGAAGTCGAGAACCGCGTGAAGGGGCTCGATACCGGCGCGGATGATTATTTGGTCAAGCCGTTTGCGCTGGAGGAGCTGCTCGCTCGCGTGCGCGCGCTCTTGCGGCGTAAAACAGGGGAGGACTCAGCCTCTCAGCGGCTGACCTTCGAGGACCTTGTTATGGACACCGATGCCAGGGAGGTCATCCGGGCGGGACAGCGGCTGGAATTGACCGCGAAGGAGTTCGAGCTGCTCCATCTGTTTATGCAGAACCCGAAGCGGGTGCTATCCCGCGATTTGATCATGGATAAAATATGGGGCTACGATTACAGCGGGGAATCCAATGTGCTGGAGGTCTACATCGCCATGCTCCGGCAGAAGACTGAGGAACATGGAGGGAAGCGGCTGATCCAGACGATCCGCGGTGCTGGCTACATTCTAAGAGGTGACAATTAAATATGTCCATTCGTTTAAGGCTGACCGCTTGGTATACCGGAATTCTGTTTGTGACGCTGCTGATATTCAGCTCAGCGGTGTACGGCTTTGTGCATTTGTACACGTATGAGGAACTGAAACAGAGGATTGTCAAACAATCAGGCGAGATGGAGCTTGGAACCGACGGCTATGAAGTGTTTCCTAGTCGTGATACAGCCGACCGGCTCGAAGCAGCTGATTTATTTATGCAGACATCGACTACGGAAAGACCGACATGGCGCTCTGATAATATGATCTTTAGCGAGGTTCAGTTTGATATTCCTCCTGCCGACAATATAAAAAAATACGACAATAAGTTTACACGCATGAATATCAACGGAAACTCTTTTCTTGTATATCAAAAAGCATTATTTAAAAACCCTAATCAAACCATCTTGTGGCTTCAGATTGGTGCCAATACTAGGCTAATCGACCAAACGCTGGACCGGCTCCAGTCGATTCTGATCATGGGTTCGGCCGCAACGCTGGTGATTGCTTCCACCTTCGGTCTGTTCTTGGCGCGTAAATCGATGAATCCGATCGGCAAAGTGACCGAGGCCGCAGAACATATCCAGAAGGGAACGGACCTTAGCGTCCGGATTGAGTACGACGGTCCGCAGGACGAAATCGGACAGTTGATCGGCACCTTTAACGCGATGCTCGAGCGAACCGAAGGCTTCTATAAGGAGCTGGAGGACGCCTATGCCGCCCAGCGGCGTTTCGTCTCCGACGCTTCCCATGAGCTCCGCACCCCGCTGACCACGATCCGCGGCAACGTCGACCTGCTGCAGAAGATGTGGACGGCGGAGCAAGGCGAACGAATGGATATGGACGATGAAATGATCAAGCAAATTTCGATCGAAGCGGTTGGAGACATCTCAGATGAGGCCAAACGGATGAGCCGGCTCGTGAACGATATGCTGTCTCTTGCCCGCGCGGATACCGGTCAGACCTTCGAGCTGTCGCCGATTCCTTTGCAGCCGCTCGTTGAGGAGGTTGCGCGGCGGGCACAGTTTCTGGAAAAGACCGCAGAGTGGCACGTCGGCCGGCTGTCGGTTCTTAACGGGGTGTATGTCGAGGGGAACAAAGATTATTTGCAGCAGATGCTGTTCATATTTATCGAAAATGCATTCAAGTATACGCCGGAAGGTGAGGTCAGTCTGGACGCCGTTCTGTACAAGGGACAGGTCGGTCTGAGGATTTCGGATACCGGAATCGGGATGGACAAGGACGAGGTGCCGTTCATCTTCGAACGATTCTACCGCGCGGACCAGTCTAGAGGCGTTACCGCCGGAACGGGCCTTGGGCTCTCGATTGCCAAGTGGATCATCGATGAACACAAGGGCTCGGTCGAGGTCGTTACCCGCAGAGGGGAAGGCAGCACGTTCATTGTATGGCTGCCGGTCGTCTTTGCTCCTCCCCTGGAATAGGGTATAATGGTCTATGAACCTAAGGAATACAACGCGAAAGCAGGTGAGGATCATCGAAGTCATCAAAATATCGCCGAGAGGTTACTGCTACGGCGTCGTGGATGCCATGGTGCTGGCACGTCAGGCCGCCCAGAACCTGGATCTTCCCCGGCCTATTTATATACTGGGCATGATTGTGCACAACAGTCATGTCACGCAATCTTTTGAGGATGAGGGCATCATTACGCTGGACGGTCCGAACCGGATGGAAATATTGAAGCAGGTGGACAGCGGGACGGTTATCTTTACCGCACACGGCGTTTCGCCGGAGGTTCGCAAGCTTGCCCGGGATAAAGGGCTGACCACGCTGGATGCGACGTGCCCGGACGTGACGAAGACCCATGATTTGATTCGGGATAAGGTTGCGGACGGATACGAAATTATTTATATCGGCAAGAAAGGCCACCCCGAGCCCGAAGGGGCGATCGGTATCGCGCCTGAGCACGTCCATCTGATCGAGAAGGAAGAGGAGATTGATCAGCTTGAGGTGGACGCATCCCGGATCATCATCACGAACCAGACCACGATGAGCCAATGGGATATCAAGCATATTATGAAGCGCCTGCTGGAGAAATTCCCGGGTGCCGAAATCCATAACGAGATTTGCCTGGCGACGCAGGTGCGGCAGGAGGCCGTAGCGGAGCAGGCAGGGCAGGCGGACCTCGTAATCGTGGTGGGCGATCCTCGAAGCAACAACTCGAACCGGCTTGCTCAAGTCTCCGAGGAAATTGCCGGCGTTCCCGCGCACCGGATCGGCGATGTGACCGAGCTGAAGCGCGAGTGGCTTGAAGGCATAAGCAAGGTGGCGGTCACCTCGGGCGCCTCGACGCCGACGCCGATCACCAAAGAAGTCATCGCATACCTTGAGCAGTATGAGCATGACAAACCGGAAACTTGGGAAATCAAGCGTACGGTGAACATGAGCAAGCTGCTGCCTCCGGTACGTGCGAAAAGCAAGACGCAAGCTTAAGTACCATAGATATTTATGAAGAAGCCATTGCGGTAATTTCGCAATGGCTTTTTTTGTGTCAAACCGTTGTTTATGCCACCCGGATGCTGCTAGCTCGTTGAATAATATCAATTTTCTTTAAACCGGGGGTAGTAAGAAGTAATTTACCGATGAAGGGGCCGCGACATGCTGCCCTCCTAAGAGTCCTTTAAGGGCTCTTTTTTCATTTGGATACATTTCGATTGAATATTATCATTTTTCGTTGATCAGGCAAATATTCATGATCGCCTCTTTCAACTAGAATGATAGACATTAGAGATACTTCATGGCATAAACATACGGGGGGTTGGAGATGGCACAAATATCCGTTAAGCAGGAACCTGTTCCTAAACGGAAGAAAGACAATTTACTTGTTCGCTTTGCCAAACAGTGGGACATCCAGCTTATGGTGCTTCCCGCGCTCGCGCTGATTTTTATATTCAGCTATATCCCGATGTACGGGATTTTGATGGCGTTCCAGGACTACAACATTTTCAAAGGCATGGGCGACAGCCCTTGGGCGGGACTGAAGCATTTCCGGATGTTCTTTGAATCTCCTGAATTCATGAACGTCATGCGCAATACGATCGTCATCAGTTTGCTCAAATTTCTAATTGGCTTCCCGGCGCCGATCATCTTGGCGCTGATGCTGAACGAGGTCCGGCACATGTTCTTCAAACGCTTGGTGCAGACCGTCAGCTATCTGCCTCACTTCTTATCCTGGGTTATCGTATCAGGGTTCGTCATTTCCCTGTTGTCCACGGATAACGGGAGCGTAAATATTTTGCTGATGAAGCTGAACCTGATCGAAGAGCCGATCAACTTCCTGTCCTTGCCGGAATACTTCTGGACCATTCTTGTAACGACGGGAGTTTGGAAAGAAATCGGTTTCTCGTCGATCGTATATTTGGCAGCCGTAGCGGGAGTGGATCCGCATATGTACGAAGCGGCTGACATGGATGGAGCCAGCAAGTTCCGCCAGATTTTCACCATTACACTGCCTTCGATCATGCCGGTGGTTGTCATCTTCATGATTCTTGCGATCGGCAACCTGTTGACTGCCGGGTTTGAAGACATCTTGCTCTTGGCAAAGAACCCTGTGCTTAGAGAGGTGTCCGATGTTATTGATACATATGTTTACCGAATCGGTATCGAAAACTCCCGGTTCTCCTATGCAACGGCTGTAGGCTTGTTCAAAGCGGTAATCAGCGTGATGCTTCTGACGATCGCCAACCTGATTGCACGCAGATCGGGCAACAGTCTATGGTAAACGAACATTGTGATGAAGGGAGCGGGTAGATTTGGTACGATTAGGATTCGGTGACCGCGTCATGCAGGTTGTCATCTATATCTTGCTTGCATTGTTGGCTTTTGTGACCTTTTATCCGTTTTGGAACGGACTTGTCATATCATTGAATTCCGGTTCGGATACCGCCCTGGGCGGAGTGACTTTCTGGCCGAGAGATTTTACGCTGGAGAACTATGAAATCGTCTTCCAGGACAAACGGCTGCTGAACGGCTTCGGCATATCCGTAGCCCGGACCGTGGTCGGTACGATCAGCTCGATTTTGGTGACGTCGATCTTTGCTTACGGGATGACGAAGCGCGAGCTTATCGGACGCAAATATTACATGGTGATGTGCATCATTACCATGTACTTCGGGGGCGGCTTGATTCCGACGTTCATGCTCGTCCGCAGTCTGGGTCTGATGGATTCCTTCTGGGTGTTCATTATTCCGAGCTTGGTAAGCGTGTGGAACATGATCATATTCCGAACCTTCTTCCAAGGGCTTCCGAACGGGCTGGAGGAGTCTGCCAAGATTGACGGCGCAGGCAATTGGGGGATTTACTTCCGGATTATCCTGCCGCTGTCCGGTCCAGTTATCGCGACACTATCCCTGTTTACAGCCGTGGCGCACTGGAACGAGTGGTTCTTGCCGAGTATCTACATTACGAAGGAAGAGCTTCTGCCGATTCAGACGATTCTGCGTCAAATTCTGAATTCGAACATCATGTCCGAGCAGATGAGCCAGCTCGATTCCTCGTCGGCGGCAGCGCTGTCGAGAATGCAGAGCGTAACGACCAAATCGTTGTCCATGGCAACGATGATCGTGGCAACCTTGCCGATTATTATGGTGTATCCGTTTGTACAGAAGCACTTTGTAAAGGGTGTACTGGTAGGTTCATTGAAAGAGTAGAACCCGAGAGTCTTTGCAAATATTCAAAGAGCGGCTTTCAATCGGCAATATGCAGGGTGAAATGGTTTGGTTCATCTATCTATTGGACCTGGAAGCCGCTGGAATCGAATTTTGCATAATCCTGAGCATCTAAACATGTTGTTTGAAGCATTCGCTTTAGACATAAATATCAAGTGGAAATACGAAAGGGGAATTAGAGAATGAGGTTGAGAAAGAAATCTCTGACCACATCGATGACCGCTTTGCTGGCAGCAGCGCTGATGCTGTCGGCATGTGGCGGCGGCGGTGGCAACGGCGGGACGAAGACGTCCGATCCGGCTCCTAGCACGGGCGGCGATACAGGCACGCCGACAGAGCAAGCGTCCGACAGCAAGTACGTGCTGGGTGAGCAGCCGCTTGAGTTCAGCTTCTATGGTCATTACGATTGGTATACGATGCCTCCTTGGGGTGAGGACGACGCTTCCAAATGGATTAAAGAGAACAAAAAAGTCGATGTTAAAGCGATTAACTCCCAAGGCAACGCGCAGCAAAAATTCAATACGATGATCGCGTCCAAAGAGCTTCCGGACGTTATCTGGCTCGATCGCGGTCCTGACGTGGAGAAGCTCAGAGAGGCGGATATGCTCGTGCCTTTCGATGAGTATTTGGATAAATATCCGAATCTGAAGGAATGGCTCGGCGAAGCCGGGATCAATATGCTTCGTTCCGATGACGGGAAGCTGTATCAGTTCCCGAACTGGTATACGAGCCAGCCGAACGGCAACGCCGGTTACGTCGTGAACAAGAAGATTTACAAGGAGCTTGGAGAGCCGAAGCTCGAGACGACCGAAGATTTGGCGAATTACTTGGCGGCCGTCAAGGCGAAGTACGGCAATGAAGTCGTACCGTTCGAGCCGGGCATTGAAGGCCAAGGGATCGATGTATTGTACTCCGCATTCAAGGAAGATGCGCTGACTCGCTGGATCGCGATCCGCGGCGTGCCAAACGGCGACAAGCTGACCTCGATCTTCACCGATCCGACGTATCGCGAGTCGATGCAGTATGCGGCGAAGCTGTTCCGCGACAAGCTGATTTCGCAGGATGCCCTGACCCAAACGAACGACCAGGTTAAAGAAAAAGTAATGACGGGCCGTGTTGCAGTCTACGCTGCATCAAGCCCGACGGAAAATGCGATGAATGCTCATGCCGAGCTGGCCAAGAAAGATCCGAACGGCGGTTATTTCATGATCTGGCCGATTGCTAAGGAAGGTCTGGATAAGAACAAAATTTATCCGGGTACCTATACGCAGCTGGGATGGAACGTAAGCGTCATTACGAAAAGCGCGAAAGATCCGGAAGCCATCTTTGCTTTCCTGGATTGGTATACGGGTCCTGAAGGACAAAGCGTCCAAATGTGGGGCCCTCCAGGCGGATATTGGGACGGATTTGAAGAAGACGGAAAGACACCGAAGTTTACTGAGAAGTATATAACGGATGCAGAAGGTCTGGCTAAGCTTCAAGCAACAACAACGAATATCCAATGGAACGGTAATACCGTATTCGTCGACACCGCAAAAGCGAAGTACGAAAGCACACTGCCTGAAGAGCAGCGCAACTGGTCGACTCGCTGGCAGTACGAAATAACATGGAAAACGCAAGCGAACGCAACGGAATTCATTAACCTGGATCCGTCACCTGAAAGCGAAGAAGGAATTATTCGTCAACGTATCGAAGATATCTATACCGAAGCTAGAGCGAAGGCTCTGTTTGCGAAGGACGATGCCGAAGTGTTGGCCGTGCTGGATAAGGCAGAAGCCGATGCTCAAGCAGCAGGCTACGAGAAGCTTCTTGCTTTCAAAACCGAAAGATGGCAAGCAAACCTCGCCAAGATGAACGGCCAATAATACCATATGGAATACCGAAAGGGTATGCTGCGGATGCAGTATACCCTTATCGGAATTTTAGGGGGAGTAGATGCCCATGTATAAAGTGCTGCTGGCAGATGATGAAATACTGGACCTAGAAGGCATGAGGAGCTTTATTCCATGGGAAAGCCTCGGCATGGAGGTCGCGGCTGCGGTTAATAACGGATTTGCGGCATGGGAAGTGCTGGAGAAGGAGCCGGTGGATATTCTCGTCACCGATGTTCGAATGCCCAATATGACCGGGATCGAGCTGGCACAGAAGGCGCAGAAGATGAATGAAGAGCTGCAGGTTATTTTCGTGAGCGGTTACCAGGACTTTAGTTACGTTAAACAGGCAATCGCGCTCAAAGCATGTAATTATGTGCTGAAGCCGATGGAGGATGAGGAGCTTATCGAAGCGCTGACCAAGGTCAAGCAGGAGCTGGACCGCCTTCGCGAGCGGAAGGAGACGGAGCGTGCCTATCAACAGATGGTGCCGATCCTGAAAAACCAATACTTTCTTCAAATTTTGCAAAAGCCGTATGATGGAGCGATGCTGGAGATTATCGAACGGGAGTACAGACTGAATGAAATCGAATGGCCTGTCCGTGTAGCACTCTTGGAAATCGATGATGTCAGTACCTGGCGCAGCAGCTATGAGGAGAGGAAAAAGGGGACAAGGGTTAACGAGCAGTTCTTCGCGAAGCTGCACATGCTTCTGGAGCAGGCCGGATTCCGGCATGTATGCAAGGTTACGGACCAGCGAATGGCGGTGCTGCTGGACAGCAAGCACGATAAGCCGGATATACAGCTTCTCCTGGAGCAGCTGAAGGACGATTATGCCTTAACCGTAACGGTTGGCGAGGGCGGCGTTGCCAATCAGCTGGAGCAGCTGCACGCTTCTTATCTGACGGCGGTGGAAGCATTAGATTATAAGATGTTCCGCGGGAAGGGTCAGTGGATTCTTTATCACGAGGTTCCGACCGAGGATCGTGAGGACGCCAAAATTCTGGACATACGCCTCGATTCCTTGTTCACGGCGATGACCAATTACGATATTGTACGGATTCACGACGAGATCGAAGCGATTCAAGCATTGGCCTCAAACATCAGATCCAAATTTACAATCCGTAATTTGGCCATTTATATCATCATGAAGCTGGATGCACATCTTCACACGATGCATGAGGATCTGTTCCGCATGCTTGGGATTGATCTGAAAAATTTGGATATCCTTATGCAGTTTGAGACGATGAATGATATTTTCGCTTGGCTCCGGATGAAAGTGTTTGAAATTTCGGAGCAGCTCAACTTCCGGCAGCATTCCAGGAACGGCCGGCTGGTTGAGGATATCATCAGCAATATCCGCGAACGAATGCATGAAAATATTACTTTACGCGATATGGCGAACCGATTTTCGTTTTCACCGAACTATTTAGGGGTTCTCTTCAAAGAAGAAACCGGATACAATTTTAGCGATTATGTCATCAAGCTTCGTATGGAACGGGCGAAAGAGCTGCTGGTTACGACAAAGCTTAAAATATATGAAATTGCATCCCAGACCGGCTATCAGTATCTGCCCTATTTCAGTCGGCAATTCAAAGAAATGTACGGGATGACGCCGCTGGAATATCGGCGCAAGCACGCATAGCCTTCCATACTATACCGTAGATAATGAGGTCGTGATTGGTCATGACGGGGAAATTCGAACGAATCCGGGTCAAGGTGCCCTTCGGCTATAAATTAATGATATCTTATTGCGTGTTCATCATTATTCCCGTGCTGCTGGTCGGGAACATCGCCACCCAGATCTTTGTTACGTCCATCCGGGAACAGACGCACAATAACATACAAGGCACGCTTCATCAAATGAATAATAACATTACGTACAAGATCGAGGATATCGTGCGGATTTCGGATATGCTGTATTTCGATACCTTATTCAACAATCGCCTTCGTTACACGGAGAGCCAGTGGGTCAGTTACGATACCATGGTCAAGGTTTTGATTCCCAAGCTGGAGACGGCCATCAGCACGGCCAATCGAAAAATATGGATGTCGATCTATTTAAAGAATAACGACCTCGGAGAAGTGTATGATAATTATTCGAATTCCGATCCGCTTGATGCGGATAAACGGCTGTTCGATATTTATCGATATGACCGCCTGGTTGACAAAACCTGGTACAAGCTTTATCCGCCGGAAGAAGAATACGGAACGACGCTGCAATGGAAACAGATCGAGTATGATGCTGCCCAGGGCCGCATCTCGCTCCTTCGCCGTTTGATCGACATCACCACGATCAAGCTGCAGGAAATCGGATTTATGCGGATCAACGTCAGCCTGGATTATTTGTTCGAGAGTATGGACTATAAAAAAATCGGTGAAGGAACGGCCCTCTATTTATCCGACTCGCAGGGGCGAATCATCCTTTCCTCGGGCGGTGTGAAGACGACCGTCTTCAGGGAGAAGGAGCTCCGCAATAACGGCGACTTGCTCATCCGGGAACCGATTCCTCAGCTTGGCTGGGAATTGATCGCTGTTGTCCCCGCGCCAATCGTCGAGAAGGATACAGTCAAGATTCGCAACCTGACGCTGTTGATCTGCCTCGTCTGCATCGTGGTGTTCTTCGTGGTGAGCCTGATCGTCTCGAGGTATTTTAGCCTCCGCGTGTCTAAAATCGTCTCAGTTCTGGATTCGTTCCAGGAAGGGGAATTCCATAAGCGGGCCCATTTCAAAGGCAATGATGAATTCTCGCATATCTCATCCGCGCTCAATGAGATGGGCAGCAACATCGGCAGACTGATCAACGAGGTGTACCTGGCCGATCTGCAGAAGAAGGAAGCGGAGCTGGAATCGCTGCATGCGCAGATCAATCCGCATTTTCTGTACAATACATTATCCTCCATCAGCCGTCTGGCCCGCTTTGGCATGCTGGATAAGCTGCATCGGATGGTTCTGGATCTGGCCAAGTTTTACCGCCTGTCGCTCAATGACGGCCGAAACATTATTTCCGTCAAGAACGAATTGGAGCAAGCACAAGCCTATGTCGATATCCAGAAGATTAAATACGATGAACGAATGCAAGTCAGCTATGACGTAGAGCCGGAAGTCGTCCGGTACGAGACGGTGAAGCTAATTCTTCAGCCGTTCATTGAAAATGTGCTCGAGCATGCCTGGACCGGGGACTCCATTCATATCCGCATCACGGCCAGGGTGCTTCAGAATGTGCTGGAATTCCGGGTTATCGATAACGGGGTTGGTTTCCCTCCTGACCGAAGGCTGGATAACACCGGGGCTCAGAATCTGACGAACGCTGGCTACGGGATCCGTAACGTGGATCAGCGAATCAAGCTGCACTACGGCAGTCAATACGGGGTTACCTTGTTCAGCCGGGCTGGGATCGGAACCACGGTAAGAATCGTTATCCCGCTGGTTAAGCGTAAAGTGTCGGAGGGACGCGACAAACCGATTCCGTAAGTACACCAACAGCTCCCCTTTTCAAAAGGTCCAGGATTTGGGCTTGACGGAAAGGGGCATTTTTTGTATAGTTACTTTAATAGATAAAAGCATAAAAGCTTAAAAGCGAACAAGCGCTTAAGCGTGAAAGTCTATAGTGGAATCAGGAATAATTACTGAGCATATTGAGGAAAGAAGGGCTAAGCATGATCGTAATAACTTCGAATCAAACACCGGAAGAGCAGATTAAGCATATTGTAGGCGAGATTGAGAAGGAGGGGCTGCAAGCCCATGTATCGCGCGGTGCGGACCGAACGGTGATCGGGCTGATCGGCAGCGTCAATCCGAAGCTTGCCGAGCATCTGCGTCAAATGAAAGGCGTAGAGAACGTCATTAAAATCTCTAAATCTTATAAGCTTGCAAGCCGTGATTTCCATCCTGACGACACGGTCATCGATATTAAAGGAACGAAAATCGGCGGCGGCAATCTGGTTGTCATGGGCGGTCCTTGTGCCGTGGAGTCCGCGGAGCAGATCGACGAGATTGCAAGGCTGGTTAAGGCGGCCGGCGGACAGGTGCTTCGCGGGGGTGCTTTCAAGCCGCGAACAGGACCATACAGCTTCCAGGGGATCGGCGTCGAAGGGCTGATCATGATGGCTGAAGCCGGGCAAAAGCATGGCCTCCTGACGATTACGGAGGTTATGACACCGGAGTACGTTGATATTTGCGCGGAATACGCGGATATTCTTCAAGTTGGAACACGGAATATGCAGAATTTCGATTTGCTGCGCAAGCTGGGCACTTGCGGAAAGCCGGTGCTGCTTAAGCGGGGATTTAGCGCAACTTACGATGAATTTTTAAATGCGGCGGAATACATTCTTGCCGGGGGGAACCCGGATGTAATGCTCTGTGAGCGGGGAATCCGAACATTCGAGACCTATACCCGGAATACATTGGATTTATCTGCCATCCCTGTATTGCAGCAGCTCAGTCACCTTCCGGTCATCTCGGACCCAAGCCATGGAACAGGCCGCCGGGAGTTGGTTGAACCGATGTCGAAGGCTTCCGTAGCCGCAGGCGCGGACGGACTTATTATTGAAATGCATACCGACCCGGATAATTCGATGACAGGAGATGGCGTACAGTCCCTGTTCCCGGATCAGTTTGCCGCTTTGCTCAAGGATCTGGAGCAGCTGGCTCCGCTCGTGGGCAAAAGCTTTAATACTTCCAAGGCTCCGGCATCCGATTTTGCCCGCGTATAATACGCTTCGTACCTGATCGCAATGTCGATGCGATGCCGGGAGAAGCAGCCGGGAAACCGCGGGAGAAGTTATGAATAGCGGATATGGATAGGCAGAGTCACAGCATAGCTATGAAGACACTTGCACGTTATTTGCAGGTGTCTTTTTCATGCTGTTTTACTTTAATTGGTTTCATATGTCAATTTATATGACATGGTTTTTAAAAATACCTTACATAGCTATTGACGTGAGGTTATCTGCCAGCATATAATGACGAAAAGAAAACGAAGAATATAGGAACATTGTTAAGCTGTTTTAATCTTAATGTTCGGAAATTGGGAGGAAGAGACATGTCGGTAGAGAAATTATTGCATACAATTCAAGAGAATAACATTGAGTGGGTCGATTTTCGTTTTGTAGACTTGTCGGGACGGGCGCATCACATTTCCCTGCCAGCTTCAGAAGTAGATGCTGAGACGTTTGTGAACGGGGTAGCCTTTGACGGATCTTCTATCCCAGGCTTCCGCGGCATTGAGGAATCGGATATGGTGATGATGCCGGATCCAAATTCCTACTATATCGACCCGTTTACAGCACATCCTACCATCAATATTATGAGCAACATCTATACGCCGGAAGGTGAAGCATATGAGCGTGATCCGCGCGGCATTGCGACACGTGCGGAAGAATATCTGCAGCAGTCCGGTGTAGGTACGGCAGCGTACTTCGCGCCTGAATCCGAGTTCTTCCTGTTTGACGATGTCCGCTATGAAAGCACGATGAACAGCTCCAGCTACTTCGTGGATTCCGAGGAAGCTAACTGGAATACGAACCGTAAAGAAGAAGGCGGCAACCTCGGCTTTAAAGTCGGCGTAAAGGGCGGTTATGTACCGGTGGCGCCGGTGGATACGCAGCAGGATATCCGCAGTGAAATGTGCAGATTGCTGAATGAAGCAGGACTTCGCGTGGAGCGTCATCACCATGAGGTGGCGACGGCAGGGCAAGCGGAAATCAACTTCCGTTTCGATACCTTGAAGAAAACAGCAGACAATCTGTTGATCTATAAATACATCGTTCATAACACGGCTCGTCAATACGGCAAAACGGCAACCTTCATGCCGAAGCCGCTGTTCGGGGACAACGGAAGCGGGATGCACGTTCACCAATCCATTTTCAATGGCGATACTCCGTTGTTCTACGAGAAAGGCGCGTATGCTAACCTGAGCGAAACTGCGCTTCATTACATCGGCGGTATTCTGTACCATGCTCCGGCACTGATCGCCCTGACGAACCCAAGCACCAACTCCTTTAAACGTCTGGTTCCAGGTTACGAAGCACCGGTCAACCTCGTGTTCTCCAAAGGCAACCGTTCCGCGGCCGTTCGGATTCCGGTTGCCGCAGTAACCCCTAAAGGCTGCCGGATCGAGTTCCGTACGCCGGACTCTACGGCGAACCCTTACCTGGCATTCGCGGCAATGCTGATGGCAGGTCTGGACGGAATCAAGCGTAAAATCGATCCAACGGCTCTTGGATACGGGCCATTCGATAAGAACATCTACGAGCTGTCCGATGCCGAGAAGAAGGAAATCCGCAGTGTACCGGGTTCTCTGGACGAAGCGCTGGATGCACTTCAGGCAGATTATGAGTTTTTGACCGAAGGCGGCGTATTTACGAAAGACTTCCTCGATAACTTCATCGATTTCAAGCGTGCCGAGGCCAAAGCCGTTAACATCCGCGTTCATCCGCACGAGTACTCCCTGTACTACGATCTGTAAGAGATCAGCTTCATTTAGCGCCGAGGGCTTATAATTAAGCCCTTGGCGCTTTTTAGGTAGTCACCGGGAGCGGCAAAAAAATTGTGAATAATTACACTTGAAGGACCATCAGATTGTTGCTATGATTAGCGTTAAATCAATAAAGCGATAAAGGGAACACAGAGAAAGGGTGGAGAGTCAATTGAGCAAGAGAGCCTTCAATTTTAATGCAGGACCTGCCGCATTGCCGCTGGAAGTGCTGGAGCGCGCGCAAGCGGAATTCGTCGATTACCGCAATACCGGCATGTCGATCATGGAAATGTCCCACCGTGGTGCCGTTTATGAAGCTGTACATAATGAAGCGCAGGAACGCCTGCTGTCACTGCTGGGGAATCCGTCCGGTTATAAGGTGCTGTTCATTCAGGGCGGTGCGAGCACGCAGTTTGCAATGATTCCGATGAATTTTTTGGGACAGGGCCATGCCGCCAATTACGTCATGACGGGAAGCTGGGCCGACAAGGCGCTCAAGGAAGCGAAGCTGATCGGGGAGACGCATGTTGCCGCCTCTTCCGAAGAGAGCAAATACATGTCCCTGCCGAAGCTTGCGGACATCCAATTGTCCGACAATGCCGCTTACCTGCATCTGACCTCCAATGAGACGATCGAGGGCACGCAGTTCAAGGACTTCCCGGATACCGGCGCAGTGCCGCTGATCTGCGATATGTCCAGCGACATTCTCAGCCGTCCTTTTGACCTGAGACGATTCGGCATGGTCTATGCGGGCGCGCAGAAGAATCTGGGACCGTCCGGGGTGGCCGTTGTGATCGTTCGAGAGGACCTGATTACGGACTCTCCGAAGCATCTGCCGACGATGCTAAGATATAACACGTATCTGAAAAACAACTCCCTGTACAATACGCCGCCGTCCTTCGGCATTTACATGATTAACGAGGTTCTGAAATGGATCGAAGAGAAGGGCGGGCTTGCAGGGGTTCAGGATATGAACCGCAAGAAGGCCGCGCTCATTTATGATG
Source organism: Paenibacillus lactis (assembly GCF_017873605.1). Lineage (GTDB taxonomy): Bacteria > Bacillota > Bacilli > Paenibacillales > Paenibacillaceae > Paenibacillus_AQ > Paenibacillus_AQ lactis. Next base: position 191,393 of record NZ_JAGGKI010000003.1, on the reverse strand, counting down.
CCATCGACAACAGCGGCGGATTTTACCGCGGCTGCGTGAATCCGGACAGCCGCTCCGATATGAACATTACGTTCCGCCTGGAAACCGAGGAGCTGGAGAAGGAATTCGTGAAGGCTTCCGAGAAAGAAGGCTTTGTGGGACTTAAGGGGCACCGGAGCGTAGGCGGCTTGCGGGCATCCGTATACAATGCGGTTCCTTACGAGAGCTGCAAAGCGCTTGTGGACTTTATGGAGCACTTTAAGAACAACCGCTAATGTGATATAAATCCAACAACAGACCTAAACCCTTCCCTGATAAACAGCGGAAGGGTTTTTCTGGAATCAGCCTGAAAAGTCCGGCGGATCGGTTATAATAGAAGAAAACGTTAAAGAAAAGGTGGACAATACAACATGGCACTGCATATCGTACTCGTTGAACCCGAAATTCCAGCCAATACGGGCAATATTGCCAGAACCTGTGCGGCTACGGGCACACATCTGCATCTGGTTCGACCGCTCGGCTTTAATACCGATGACAAGACCTTAAAGCGGGCTGGCCTGGATTATTGGTATGCCGTACATATTGAATATCATGACTCCTTCGAGGAGCTGAAGGCGAAATATCCGGACGGGCGCTATTTCTATGCTACGACGAAAGCCAAGAAGCGGTATATGGACATTCAATTTCAGGATGAGGATTTTCTTGTATTCGGGAAAGAGACGAAGGGGCTGCCGCCCGAGCTGCTGGCTGCCAATCCGGAGTCCTGCATCCGGATGCCGATGACAGACAAGGTCCGCTCCCTTAATTTATCCAATTCGGCGGCCATTATCGTTTATGAGGCTTTGCGCCAATTGGATTTTCCAGGGATGGAATGAGTCGTGCTGACGCTTAAATCATTCGGAAAAACCATCCAGTATACCTATAAGATATCGAAAAAACTAATAAATTCTTAAAACCAGCAGGATTCGACAGCTTTTTATCGAACTATACTACTAGGCCCTTATTATCAGTTTGAGAATTCCAGAAATCACTTGTTGAAGATGAAAGAGGTGTACAATTGTTATGAAACCTGCTGGTGTAGTTCGAAAGGTCGATCAGCTGGGGAGAATCGTTCTTCCAAAGTCTCTGCGTAAGAGATATCAGATGAACGAGGGCGATCCCGTAGAAATTCTTGTGCAGGGGGACCACATTATTCTGGAGCGTTACCGTCCCAAATGCGTCTTTTGCGGCTCGATGGACGGCGTAAGCGAGTTTAAGGAGCGTTATATCTGCACACAATGCATGTCGGAGATGCAGCAGCTTCCGAGACATGCTTGATTCCTAATATAAAGGTTCTATCGTCTCATTTGATAAGCATCGCGGACAGCGGTGCTTTTTTTTATCGCAAAAAAGTAAAAGACCCCCTCATAAGAAGAGGGAGTCATGCCTTACAGGCCTTTGGTTTTGTCATCATTGTAGGCTGCGGTCAAAATGCCGACCATATAAAGGGCAAATACGATCATGACGATCCAAAAGGTTAATGAGAAAGACATTACGGCCACCTCCTGCTAAGCTAATCTATATTATAACCATCTTAGCCGAAAAAATAAATGATAATATGAAAACTGCCCCTTTATTTGAAAAACAGGAAGTGTGTCGGCACCGGACGGAGTTGTCCGTCCGAGGGCTTGTTCACAACCCGTCCGTTCAGGACGAGGGAGGAGGAGCCGCCCCCATCCAAGTTATATGCGTCGATCACGCCAAGTTTAAGAAGCTTGTTCTGCAGCTCCTGCAGCGTAGCACCCGACTTGCCGTTCTCATCATATCCTTCCGTGACGAGAATCAGCAGCTGATCGTCCTTATAATTGCCGATGACGGTGCGCGGAGCACGTGCAGGCGTGCTTCTCCACTTCTCGGGAATGGTCGTCTTTCTTCCGTTCTGCAGCAGCACCGGCACAAAGGTGGCTCCGAATTTCGGGCTTAGACGGTCAAGCTGCTGTTGACTGTAAAATTTGCCGCCGATCAGTTTTCCGGAGGTGCTCATTCCGACGAAGGCCAGATCCTTAAAGCTAGGCTGAAATCCGGATACATAGTGGCCCTCGTAAAACGTCGTGCCGAGCGGGAAGCGGCCCTTGTTCCCATCGGCGTATCCGCCGGCATTAATGCCGGCTACGGCCCCGTGCCGGCTGACGGCCCGCATCGTCGTTTCCACCGTTCCGGGCTTGCCGCTTTCGCTGCCCAGGGACATGCTCATCGCGGAAGGGTCCTTCAGCTTGACCTTCATCGCATAGCCATGGTAGGGGCCGGGATTGACTTTATACAATTCAATCCGGATCCGGTCGCTGTGAACCGTCTCGATGGGGGCTCCCAGCTTTGAGGTGATTCTCCGGTTATAGATTTGCTCGGGCTTTGCGGCCTGCGTCTTGGCTTTTCCCAGAAGGGATCCTACCTTGGCGGTCGTCTGTTGATAGAGAACGGCCGTCTTTTCAATGGAGGATACGGTTTGTTTGGCAGCTGCGGCCGCTTGGCCGAGATCGCTCCTGATCTTCGCCGACTGCTCGGAGATATGGCTGTCGGCTATGTACTCCGAAGAGTGCAGCGTGATGCGCGGCGGCTGGGTTAATAGCCACATGCACAGCAGCATGCCGATGAAAGGCGCGATGGCAAGCATAAATAAACGGTTTACCTGCTTTGGTCGGATATATTTGAGCTTGCTCACTTTAAGAGCTCCATTTTGCGTTCCAGTTCTTTGAGCTGTTTCTCGACCTCGCTAAGCTGGCTGTACAGCTTGTTGCTGTTGTCGGTTTTGCCGCTGGCCTGATCTTTGGTGAAGGTCAGCAGCTCGTTGAAGGATTGAACCTGACTCTGCATTTCGTCCAATTCCTGTACCAGCTCATTGAAACGCTGATCGTATTCCGATTTGAACGAAGCCATCTGCCTATTGGTATCCTCCTGGAGCTGGATAACGACCTGTTCCTTCAAATGGTTACTGTATAAATAGGCTGCGGTAGTGCCCAGCCCAATCAGTACAATCCAAAATACCCAGAACCATCTGGCCGAAGGTCCTTTGCGCTGCATTTCCTCACGGGACTCATAGGGGGTATTGTTTTCTGATTCCAACACCGGCATTTCATCACCCCTCAAAATCTATCATTTTTTCCAGATATCTATTCTATCATGTCAGAAATACTTTCGCAAAGACGAACAAAAGGCACTTGTTTTATGAAAAAAGATTGCTTAGAAAGTTAGAGTGGGATACAATCTGTATAGATTTGTTTATCAAGTAGGATACATATAAGACATTCGCCATGCTTATTTTGACTTCTCTGCGTCTTCAGGATTAAGTTCGCCACGGATCTGCATGTGATTCACAGTTCGAAATGTCGATCCATGCCGTAAACAACGTAAATTCGCATGTCGGATGTATGCTTCGTGATGATGCCGCTTACTTAGAAATAGAGATATCAAGACGAAACAGGAGGTCTATCGGAATATGAATCAGGTTTGGCGGGTAGTTATCGTCGGCAGTCAACCTACAAGCATGCTGGGAACGAAATTGATATTGGAGGAGGAGCGGGACCTGACCGTCCTGGGGATGACCTCTTCCGGTACGGAAGGGGTGAGGATGGTCGCTGAGCTGTTACCCGAACTGGTCTTATTGGATTACCAACTTCAGGACCAGACCTCGGAAGCGATCCTGGAACAGATGAAGCAGTTGTCCCCGAACACCCATGTGGTGGTCATGACCGACAACGACGGCCTTCCGCTGCTTCAGTCCTTGGTTAACCGGGGAGCGAGCGGGCTTTTGTCCAAGCAGGCCTCGACCTTTCAGCTCATCCATATGATCGCCGGTCTTCGGGAGGGGGTAGCTTCTCTTCCGCTGGAATGGGTAAAACAGGGGATATGGCCGCTGACGGCCTCGGCGATGAACGAAGGCGGGCTGCAGCTTTCTGAGACGGAGGCCTTTATCATGGAACGGATCGTGCAGGGCATTACATACGATAAGATCGCATCTGAAATTCAGGTCAGCCGGCGCTCCATCGACAACTACCTCCGGAAAATTTATGTCAAGCTTGGCGTATCGACCCGGGCGCAGGCCATTGAGAAGTATGCGCTGTATACCCGTCAAGGAAGGCAAATATATGCTTAAAATTTTACATAAGGTATAATATATAGATATCGGGAATATTTTTTAGAGGTTGTAAAGAGGCTCCCTGAATATAAAACCGAGGTTTCCATAAACGGTTAGAGGAGGGATTTCCATGCAGTATTCCTTTGCTTCCCGTGCACAGACCCTGTTGTCATCCCCGCTGCGCAATATCCGTGAGCTTGCGAAGCGGGATTCTTTTATTTCCTTGGCAGAGGAGCTGCCGGCTGAGGAATTATTCCCTATGCATTCGCTGGCCGAGGCCGCTACCTCTGTACTAACCGCCGATCCGGAAGCCTTGCAGTACGGGGAAGCGGAAGGCTATCGCCCGCTGCGTGAGTGGCTGAGCCGGGATCTTGCCAAGCGCAAAGGACTGAGTGTCCAGCCCGGGAATATACTGCTGACAACGGGTACACAGCAGGCCATTGATTTGCTGGTCAGGGTGTACGTCGAGCCGGGCGACGCGGTTCTCGTGGAGAATCCGACGTCACCCGGTCTGCTGCAGGTGCTCCGCCTCCAAGGGGCTGAAATCGTGCCGGTTCCGGGAGATAGCAGCGGCATGCTCCCGGACCGGCTGGCGCCGCTGATTCGCAAGCACAGGCCAAAGCTGCTCATGGCAGCGCCGAATTTCACGAATCCGACAGGTGTCATGTGGAGCCTGGAACGGCGAGCACAGGTGCTGGAGCTGTGCGTGCAGCACGGGCTTCTCATCGTAGAGGATGATTCGTACGGGGATTTGTATTTCGGAGCAGCCGGCGGGCCGGATCGGAAGCAGCGGCTTCCATCCCTGTTTTCTCTGGAGGAGAAGCAGGGAGCGCATGTGCTTTATGTCGGCTCGTTCAGCAAAACGGTAGCTCCGGCGCTCCGCACGGGCTGGGCGGCAGGCAGCCCGCAGGTCATTGAGATGATGACGGCGGTGAAGCAGATGGCGGATTGGCAATCCAGCATGCTGAATCAGCGGATGCTCCATCATCTGCTGGAATCGAATCACTTTAAGCTCGAGGACCATATCGAGATGCTGAACAGAGAGTACGCCACGAGGCTTAAGCTCATGGTGGAGCTGCTGAAGCGGAGCGCCTGGAAGGATGCTAAATACGAGGTCCCTCCCGGCGGCATGTTTCTGTGGGTGGAGCTCCCTCCCGGCTTGAATGGCGATGCTCTTCTGCGGGCTGCATTAATGAAGGGGGCTGCTTTCCTCCCGGGATCGATGTGTTCGGCAGGAGGGGAGAATGCCGAATGCATCCGGCTGAACTTTACCCATCCCGGCCGCGATGAGCTGCTGCTGGGCATGAACCTGATCAGTGAAGCCGTCATGGAATTTACCGCGCGGAATTAACCGTAGCGTGCTCAGAATCCAGTTTGCACAGCGGATATAAGCTTGCTGGGATCCAGTATGAACAGCGGAATTAAGCGGGCTCAGGATCCAGCATGTACAGCGGAATTAAGCGGGGTTAAGATACAAAGACAGCTGCAAGTTACAGCTACAGCCACGAGTTACATCTACAGTAAGATACACGATGAACACAGGCTGCCGATTCAACCAGCGTTTGGTTGGAGCGGCAGCTTTTTTGGGTTCCCAAAACGCCAGTTTTATCTTTATATGGCTTGACTCTGCGGACCAGCCTTGATCCATTGGAATCATCTGTTCTACTCAAATTGGTAACGCGATCCTCTCGGCGCACGGTATAATGATGACTGCTGCACGATGATCAACGTAGACGCTCGGACGACAAGCCATTAAGTCCCGTCATACTAGCGGATTCGAGCACGTTGGCATAATCCGCGAGGGCTTGGAGACCGGCCGGGGTAAGCCGATAGCGTCCGCGGCTAACCCGCCGGAACCAGCCGTAGTAATTGCGCTGCAGGATAGCCGCCGCCGAGCCTACTCCGCTCCGGTCTCGTACAATCGCAGGCGAGACTCCGGGCAAGGGAGCTGCCGTAATGTCCACGGCTGCGGCAGACGCCTCAGCGCTCTGCCGCAGCGTTTCCCGCTGCTCATTCTCCGCGCTGTATAGGGCAGCGGCGACGCGGAGCGTCTTCTCGCGATAAGCCGTTACCAGCTTGGCCCGGGTGACGCCGCCCGTGTTGTAGTCGCCGCTGCGTTCCCTGAATTCGTTCAGCAGCCGCTCCTTGCGCCTGATCGCCGTTCGTCCCCGGGTGACGGCGATCTCCGGCTCGCAGAGCACCTCCACAAACGGGGCCTTCGTCTTGTAGAAGGTGACCGTAATGAGCCCGAGGCCGAGCCGCCCGCATAATCCGGTCAGCTCGGACCAGCGCTGATTGACGGCCCCTTTCTTGGCCCGGCTCTTCTCTACGGCCAGGTACACATAAGGCGTCAGTTTCAGGCGTTCGAGCCCTTGGAGAAGCAGCGCCAGATTGAATGTTTTTTTCATCTCCACGATCAGGGGCTCGTCCGCTCCCTCCTTCATTCCGACCAGGTCGCAATTCCGAACCTCCCCCTTGACTTCATACCCATTTATTTCAAAAAAAGCCTTCAATGGAGCGTACAGCTCGGCTTCATGCTTGATCGCCATGATTGCCCTCCTTGATTATTGCATCTGCTCGAATGTTACGTTCATGTAAAATCAGTATAGCATGAGGACCGCATCGTGGCGTTCCCGATTGGGATAAGACGAGCGGCGCTCAGCAAAAAAGCTCCGGCTTGACTTCGAAAATAAGGTCAACTATTCCGGGCAAGGCGCATAGGTATGTAGTACACTTTTTCGAAATCGAAAATTTCAAATGACGCTGTGGAATGGAAGCCAATCCCCATAAACAGACTCATAGGAGGTAGCGAAAATGGATATTTTCGAACGCATAGCATCATATAGGGCAGAGAGCGACCGTTTGGCGTGGAGCGGCACATTCAGGGAATATATTGAATTATTAAAGAAGGATCCCTCTCCAGCCATGACGGCTCACGCCCGTGTGTATGACATGATCGAATCCTACGGGATCGAGGAGAGCGGCGGCCGGAAAAAATATAAGTTTTTCGAGCAGGAGATCTTTGGACTGGACCGGGCGATTGAGAAGCTGGTCGAGGAATACTTCCACTCCGCAGCCCGGCGGCTCGATGTCCGCAAGCGGATCCTGCTGCTGATGGGGCCGGTCAGCGGAGGAAAATCCACGATCGTTACGATGCTCAAGCGGGGGCTGGAGAAGTACTCCCGAACCGACAGCGGTGCGGTGTACGCCATTTCAGGCTGCCCGATGCAGGAGGAGCCTCTTCATTTGATCCCGCTGGAGCTGCGGCCGGAGATCGAGAAGGAGCTTGGCGTTCGCATCGAGGGGAACCTGTGCCCGGCCTGCCAGCTGCGGCTGAAGACCGAATACGGCGGCGATATTGAGAGCGTGAAGGTTGAACGGGTGCTCATCTCGGAAGAAGGCCGGGTGGGGATCGGGACATTCAGCCCTTCCGACCCGAAATCGCAGGACATTGCCGACCTGACCGGCAGCATTGATTTTTCTACCATCACGGAATACGGCTCCGAGTCGGATCCGCGGGCATACCGGTTCGACGGGGAGCTCAACAAGGCCAACCGGGGGCTGATGGAATTTCAGGAAATGCTCAAATGCGATGAGAAGTTCCTGTGGAATTTGCTGTCCCTGACGCAGGAGGGGAACTTCAAGGCCGGACGCTTTGCGCTGATTAGCGCCGATGAGCTGATTGTGGCCCATACGAACGAAGCGGAATACAAAGCCTTTATCGCCAATAAGAAGAACGAGGCGCTCCAATCCCGGATGATCGTCATGCCGATCCCGTATAACCTCAGGGTCAGCGATGAAGAGAAAATCTATGCCAAGCTGATCGGGCAGAGCGACATGAAGCATATCCATATTGCGCCGCATGCATTGCGTTCCGCCGCAATATTCTCCATATTGACCCGTTTGAAGGAGACAAAGAAACAGGGAATGGACTTGATCAAGAAAATGCGCATGTACGACGGCGAAGAAGTGGAGGGCTACAAGGAAGCCGATCTGAAAGAGATGCAGAGCGAATATTTAGAGGAAGGCATGTCCGGCGTGGATCCCCGGTATGTCATTAACCGGATCTCAAGCGCTCTTATTAAGCAGGATCTTCAGTGCATTAACGCGCTGGATATGCTGCGGGCGATTAAGGATGGGCTGGATCAGCACGCTTCCATTACCAAGGAGGAGCGGGAACGGTATTTGAACTTTATTGCAGCTGCGCGCAAAGAGTATGATGAGCTGGCCAAGAAGGAAGTGCAGAAGGCGTTTGTCTATTCCTTTGAAGAGTCGGCCAAGACGCTGTTCGAGAACTATCTTGATAATATTGAGGCATTCTGCAACTGGACCAAGATCCGCGATCCGCTGACCGACGAGGAGATGGATCCGGATGAAAGATTGATGCGTTCCATCGAGGAACAGATCGGGGTATCAGAGAATGCCAAGAAGGCCTTCCGCGAGGAAATCATGATTCGCATCTCGGCATATTCGCGCAAAGGGAAGAAGTTCGAGTACCATAATCATGAGCGCCTGCGCGAAGCGATCGAGAAGAAGCTGTTCGCAGATCTCAAAGACATCGTCAAAATCACCACCTCCACAAAAACGCCGGATGCGGTGCAGCTGAAACGCATTAACGAAGTCAGCTCCAGACTGATCGAGGAGCACGGCTACTGCCCGGTCTGCGCCAATGAGCTGCTGCGGTACGTAGGCAGTCTGCTGAACCGATAACTTTCGTCCTGAGAGCTGGCGTCATCCACCGTTCTTGCGGGAAGTGAGACTAAACGTCAGGAGCGGAAGGACTCGCAAAAAAATGAACCGGCGGGGGCATAGCCTGTTTTGGAGTCAGCCCGGTCAGCTGTTAGGGATTACGCAGAGGGAGAATGCTTGGGAGCGGTAATCCAAACGAAGGTTGAAGGCGAGCTGCGCTGGCGGTAAATGGTTACCGCCAGCGCAGCTTGTTTCTGTCTGCATGGGGGTATCGAAACTCGTCCGGTATGATCGCATTTTCGATTTAACTTGCATATTCAGGCAATGGCAAGATGTGATTTTATACACTCAATTAGGACTTTAGAATTATGCCTTGATTGGTAAATATAGTCTATAATGAACCCTAAGTACTTAGACCTGTAACAGGGATCATTCTATTTAGGAGTGAAGGATTTCGTCATGATGGATGTTTCACCGAAAAGACGTCAGCAGCTGGAGTATATCGGACTACGTGAGCATGATTTAGAGCTGCTTGCACAGCACCGCGATGTGTTTGTCAAGGTGGTCGAGGAGGTGGTGGACCGGTTTTACGCGAGAATCGGCGAACAGCCGCAGCTCATGCAGATTATTAACCGAATGTCGACCATGGAGCGGCTGAAGGAAACCCAGCGGGTATATTGGTTGTCGCTTGCAGAAGGCCGGGTGGATGAGGCCTATCTCGAGAACCGGATTAAGATCGGACAAGTTCATTCGAGAATCGGGCTGAATACCGATTATTATCTCGGCAGCTATATGCTATATTTGGATATTGCAGCAGATCTGTTTAAGCAGCTGCTTCCTGAGCAATGGACGCATGTCGTGCATGCGCTCAGCAAAATGTTCAATCTGGATTCTCAGCTCGTTCTGGAGGCTTATGAGATGAAGGAGAAAGAAAAAATTCAAAATTTGGTCACGGATCAACAGAAAATGTTGGAAGCGATTACAGAATCGGTGCAGGAGCTGACCGCCATGATCGTTGAGCTGGATCAAAGCGCAGCGCTGATGGCCGATAATGCCATGAAAACCGCGGAGGCTCAAGAGAAGGCCCATACGCTGACCGCCGAGCTTGGCGAGGAGATTCTCCAGATCGAGCAGATGGGCAGCCTGATCCGGGAAATCTCCGACCAGAGCCATCTGCTCGGACTGAATGCCGCGATTGAGGCTGCGCATGCCGGAGAGCTCGGAAGAGGCTTCGAGGTGGTGGCGGGCGAAGTGAGAAAGCTCGCAACACATTCTAAAAAAGCGATGGAAGAGATCCAAAGCAAAGTCAGCGGGATTATACGCAAGCTGGGCCTGGTGGAGCAGGAGTCCGAGAAGACCTCGGTGAACGCCCGAAATCAGGCGGCAAGCTCCCAGGAGCTGGCGGCTTTCGTGAAGATGATGGAGAAGCTCGCGGATGACCTGGAGGCTTTAAAGCACGAGTATGACGTGCACAAGCATGATCTGGAAGCTGAATCGGCTCCGATGAAGTCCGAGAAGGCCACCGTTTGATTCGAAAGCGAAGGCGGTGCTTGGCGATAAATCTTACAGATGAACAAGAAAGCAGCATCCACGGACCGGAGCGATTGCACCGGGAGGATGCTGCTTCTATTTTTATTAATGCGGAAGAAACGAATCGAAGCTGCGACAAAAGTCATTCAAATAAATCGCCGGTGGAGCTTCTTGCCGTCATAGGAGAATAGAATCGGCTTGCCTTCGATCATGCTGTGCAAATGCACCGGCTTGCCCCAGAGCCGGTAAACGTACGGTATTGTGCGCTCCATGTATTTCAGATCAAGCTCGATGCCTTCGAATAGATGCTTGATCATGAGTTCACCGGAACGAAGATGGTCCCCGTCGGTGACGACCAGATAGGGGTTGCCGCCGTTTACGCGGGAGACGACGAGCTGATCCCGAATGTTTTCCCACGCTTTGTCCGTAATTTTCCACTCAGGGCCCTTCTTCTCGAATACGTACAGGTCCAGATCCTCAACGAGCTCCTTGGTCAAATAATTGCGAAGGAACGAGATGTCGGAGTCGTATTCCCTCACGTCGAACATCTTCTCCCGGTCCCAGCGCCGTTCGATGTCCTCGAAGATTTTAAGACCCAGATAGTACGGGTTCAGGCTGTGGCGCAACGGCTGGACGACGGAAGCGTTCAGCTTGGCGAATTCCACCGTTTCCTCGCTGGTCAGGTCCATCTCCCGCAGTATGCGCTGATGCCAGTACGAGGCCCAGCCTTCATTCATGATTTTCGTCTCCATCTGCGGCCAGAAATACAGCATCTCCTCGCGAAGCATGCTCATGATGTCCCGCTGCCAATCCTCAAGAATATCGGAGTGCTCCTGAATAAACCACATGATGTCCTTCTCCGGCTCAGCCGGAAACCGCTTTGGCGCGGCGGGAGCCTGCTCCGCCTTTTCTTCCTCGTCTTCATCCAGCTCCCATAGATCATCGTACCGGCCGGGAGGCTTCTGGCGTTTGGCCTCTTCCCGCCGCTCCAGCATCCGCCGCTCGTTATAGCGCTGCTTGTCGAGTTTTTCGGGCTTCAGGATTTGAGGGTCGACATGCTCCTGGATCGCCAGAACCGCGTCAATGAATTGCTCGACCGCTTCCGTTCCATGCTCCAGCTCATAACGGGATATCCGCTCGGCGGTAGCGGACATGCTCTCCACCATATTGCGGTTGGAGACCGAAAAACGGGCGTTGTTTTTGAAGAAATCGCAGTGGGCGAGCACATGGGCGACGATCAGCTTGTTCTGAATCAGTGAATTGCCGTCCAGGAGGAAAGCGTAGCACGGATTGGAATTGATCACGAGCTCGTAGATTTTACTGAGACCGAAATCGTATTGCATCTTCATTTTATTGAAGGTTTTGCCAAAGCTCCAGTGGCTGAACCGCGTCGGCATGCCATAAGCGCCGAAGGTGTATATGATGTCTGCCGGGCAGATCTCATACCGCATGGGATAAAAATCAAGGCCGAAGCCTGATGCAATTTCGGTAATCTCTGCAATGGAGCGCTCTAACTCAGCAATCTCGTCTTGGTGCACGAGGATCCCTCCTTCGTTAATGGAAACCTGGTTCTTATCATATATATGGGAACTTGATGGAGATATGCGGGCTCAAGGGAGGAGTCGGGCGAAGAATAGGCTTGTTAAGAGAGCGGGCGGTGAAAGCATGGAGACCACTTTTTGGTGTAAAAAAATACCATGCCGAGACTGTCGATCACGGATTTGCCCTCATGCCAATGTCAGGATGTTCGCGGAAATGATTTACGCTATAATATGAGATAATCCGCTGCGTTGGCATAATCCACCAGTTAATCAACCTGTGGATAATTAGAGGGACAGGGAGGCAAAGGAATGATTCCATTTCCTAAACCGGATGTCGAGCAATTTTTCCAGACTTATTTGATTCGTAATTTTGCTGTAAGCGCAGATGAGTCCAGACTGGTATTCAGCAGCATGAACGGAAAGTTCAATTTATGGGCGATGGACCTGAGGGAGGAGACGGCATATCCTTACCCGCTTACCTACAATGACCAGGCCGCAAGCTTCATTAAGCTGGACCCCAAGGGGCGCCATATTCTTACGGGGTTTGACCGCGACGGCAATGAGAACTATCACATGCACGCGCTGCGCTGGAGCGGCGGGGAAGCGATTCCGTTATTCGAGGATGCCAATCCGGATGACAAGTATTTCTTCGTACATCTGTCCGAGGACGGCAGAAGGCTGTATTACGTCACATCGGAAGGCAACCCGTCCTGTCTGAACTCCCTGGTCTATGATCTGGAGACGAGAGAGAAGAAGCTTCTGCATGAAGGCCGGGATACGGCCACCGAGCTGTCTGCCGTGAGTCCTGACGAGAAGACCATTGCTTATACGAAAATGTATGCCAATACCTATTACATAAGCTATGTACAGCGGGAATCCGAGGAGCCTCTGTGTCTGACTCCGTCGCCAGAGCAGGTGCATACCGCCGGCGGCGTGCAGTTTATCGACAACGATCATGTCGTGTTTACGACCGACTATGATTCCGAGTTTTCTTACGTCGCCGCGTATCACATTTCCCAGCGGAAGTTTGAGCCGCTGTGCCGGATCGAACGGGAGAGCGTTCAGCTTCTACGCTGGCATGAGGATTCCCGAACGCTTTATATCCTGACGGAAAAAGGCGTGGAAGATAAGCTGTATGCCTATTCCATGGACAGCAGCGAATTGACGGAGCTGCCTCTGCCGGCGGATATCGTAGAGCAGCTGAACGTGACGAAATCGGGGACTCTGTACCTGCTGGCCCGCGGCGCGGTCAAGCCGCTGAATATTTACTGCTACAAGGACGGCAGCTGGACCATGCTGACGAAGAACGTGTTGACAGGCTTGACAGAGGAGGATCTGTGCTCACCTGAGACCGTTACGTACCCGTCTTTTGACGGCATGGAGATCGAAGCGCTGCTGTTCCGGGCCAAGGAGGGAGTGGCTAACGGATACACGATCTTCTGGCCGCATGGCGGTCCGCAAGCCGCAGAGCGCAAGCAGTTCCGGGCGATGTTCCAGTATCTCCTGGCACAGGGATACCATATCTTCTGTCCGAACTTCCGGGGCAGCACAGGCTATGGCAGCTCCTTCGTCAAGCTGGTGGAGCAGGACTGGGGCGAAGGGCCGCGCAAGGATTGTCTTGCAGGAATGGATTGGCTGTTCGAACAGGGAATTTCAAGCCGGGAAAAGCTCTTTGTTATGGGTGGAAGCTACGGCGGTTATATGACCTTGCTCCTGGCCGGCCGCAATCCCGAGTACTTCAAAGCGGCAATTGACATCGTGGGGGTGAGCAATCTGTTTACCTTCTACAACTCGGTTCCGGATCATTGGAAGCCGATCATGGAGCGTTGGCTCGGCGATCCGGAGCGGGATCGGGAGCGGTTCATCAAGGATTCGCCGATCACCTACCTGGACAACATGGTGAACCCGATGCTGATCATCCAGGGAGCGAATGACCCGCGTGTCGTTCAAGCGGAATCGGACCAAATCGTTGAGGCGCTTCGAGCCAAGGGCCGGGACGTCGAGTATATCGTGTTCGAGGATGAGGGACATGGCATCACAAAGAAAGCCAACGAAAAAATTGCCTATGCCCGCATGGCCGAGTTCCTGCGGAGAAATCAATAATCGGATCACAAAAAGGCGCCTCGCATCAAGCGATTGCGGGCGCCTTTTTTATGGCTGCAGCGGACTGTTCAGTGCTCGCGAGGGGGCGACAGGTGCTGGGCTTTAAGGCTTTTGTGGTTCGCTGCCAAGATCGGCGCTCGGGCTCCAGACCCGGATGTTGTCGTCTTCCAGAATGCCCAGGGTAACATCGGAGATGTCCGGGTTTTGCAGCAGCAAGGAGTTGACCCGCATTTTGGATACGCTGGCCTCGGCCAGGGACATGCCTTGCCGCAGCTCGATGTATGCCTCGACATGGTAGCTTCGTCCTTCCTGCACGATGCGGAGCCGATTGATGTCACGCACATCCGGGTCCGCAAGGATGATCCGGGAGATCTTCTCCTCGACATCCTTCGGCGCTGAAACGCCGATCAGACCGACCATATTGTCGTACCCGACCTTGAAGGCTACGCCGATCATCAGACATCCGATCAGAATCGTTGCGATGCCGTCGAGGATCAGGAAGTCCATGAAGTGGGCAAATACGATGGCGATCAGCGCAAACAGCGCTCCCAGCGTGGCGACGATGTCTTCATAGAACACAAGCCGGGTAGGCGGTGCGGCCTTGCCGGCGTTTTTGAAGGCGGCCGGGAACATGCCGAGTCCGGCAGCTTCGGTCCGGGTTTCTTTTAAAATCTCCTTCATCGCCTTCATCAGGATACCGCCGTCAATCAAGACCGCTATAGCCAGGACAATGAAGTTCAGCCAGAAGCTCGTTGCCTCCTCCGGATGCTTCAGAAGCTTGTAGCCTTTATGAATGGTTTCATAGGCCATAATCGTTACGACGATGACCGCAACCATACAGACCAGATTGATGACCCTCCCGAACCCTGTAGGGAACTTCTTGGTCGGCTTTCGCTCGGCGAGCACGCTGCCGACGAATACGAAGCCCTGGTTCACGGCGTCGGCGACAGAATGCATGGCGGAGGCGAACATCGTCCCGCTGCCGCTGACGGAAGCAGCGATCGCTTTAATGATCGCAAGTCCCGTATTGCCAAGCGATGCGATGGCCGAAGACGTGTTTCCTTTCTTAATGAGCTGCCACAAGTTTTTCATCCAAACCCTCCGTCGATCAGTGTCAATTTCCAGGTGATTTCCGAAATCTATATTATCACAGGATACCGAATATATGGTGATTTTTTCCTCCAGCGTACGGCCGTTTCCTTAGTTTACCCGAAGTTAAAGCTCATTCTCCATGAATTACTCATAACTTTATTTCTTACCCAATACATTAACAATATAGTGGAAAATAAAGGATGGGTGGGGCGAAGCCGTTCTGGATGCGGCGAGAAGGGATTGAAGGTTGAACCATTGGGTAAGGAGTAAGGACATCTGCCTTGCAGCAATGCGAAACAATGCTAAGGAGGAAATGGGAATGAAGGCGTTGACAAGTCCAGAGGCAGGAGTGGCTCAAGGAAGACAGGATATGGGGCTTATTATTTGCTCCGGATGTGAAGAAATGGTTGATACGATCCCCACCGACGGCGTTAAAATCATTCACGGATACTGCGGCAAAGGAGAGTGCGAGCGAAGTACTGCCCAGAATTCATAAGTTCATTAATCTAAGCAAAGCATGCCTAGGAAGTGCATTCCGGGGCATGCTTTTTATTTTCTGCATTTTATTTGGCGTCAGGCATGAGATGGGGACCCGAGGATCATCAGGAGAACAATCTTTATCAATTTTTTTAATAGGCCATACAAAAAATATTAATACTTTATGTCATCATTTTAGACGAAAATATGTTGCATATATAATATATATGACGTATTATATCCGCAAGCAGAGGAAATGGAAGCAGGAGGGATCACTATCGAACTGACGCCAAGACAGCTGGAAATCGTCGATATCGTAAAGAAGCATGCCCCGATTACGGGAGATCAAATCGCGGAGCTGCTTAACGTTAGCCGGGCTACTCTGCGTACCGATTTATCCAAGCTTGTCATACTGGATTACATCGATGCAAAGCCTAAGGTTGGATATTTTCTCGGAAAGCGGGGCGAGCCTGATCGGGAGGAAAAGTTCCGACTGCTCAAAATGAAGGTTGGCGACCTCCACGGCGTTCCGATCATCATAAGGGAGACCACAACGATCCAGGAGGCGGTTGTCGCCCTGTTCCTTGAAAACGTGGGGAACCTCATTGTGACCGATGCGGACGGCCATCTTGCAGGCATCGTGTCCCGCAAGGACCTGCTCAAGGTGACGCTGGGGAATCCGTCGGCCTCGTCCATGCCGGTCAGCCTTATTATGACGCGCCGGGCGAATGTGACCACGGTACAGCCGGAGGATACGGTGCTTGATGCCGCCCGCAAAATCATAACAAGGCAGATCGACAGCCTGCCGGTTGTCGTTCCGTCAGAGGACGGCAATCCGGATCACTGGAAGGTTGTAGGACGCATTACCAAAACTAATATCATCAAAATGCTGCTCGACATGGTAGCCGAGGAATAGTGGGAGGAATCGGATGAATCAGGCATCGACTCATTTTATAGCAATCTGTTCAGATTCAATCGGGGAGACGGCCGAAGCGGTCGTACAGGCAACGCTGCGGCAGTTCGAGCTGGAAGACGCCGAAATCAAGCGATATATGAATGTTCGGGACGAGGAAGAGCTTACGGAGCTGATGGAGGAGGTTGCCAGACGGGGCGGATTTGTAGCATACACGCTGGTGCAGCCGGAGCTGCGGGAAGTAATCCGGGAGGAGGCGGTAAGGCTGAATATCCGCGCGGTCGATATTATGGGACCGATGATGCAGGCCTTCGCCGACACCTTCAACGATTATCCGAAGCGGCTGCCCGGCTTGCTGCATCGCCTGGATGATACGTATTTCCGCCGAGTGGAGGCGATGGAATTCGCCGTTCAATACGATGACGGCAAGGATGTCAGCGCGATCTTGAAGGCAGACATCATCCTGCTTGGCGTTTCGCGAATATCCAAGACGCCGCTGTCAATGTTTCTTGCTCATAAAGGCTACAAGACGGTCAATTATCCGATCGTGCCGGATTTGTCTCCGCCTTCGCAGCTTCAAGAGGTGAAGACGGGGACGATCATCGGCTTGACGATGGAGCCGGAGCATCTGCTGAAGATCCGCAGCGAACGGCTCAAGGTGATGGGGCTTCCGAATGAGGTTCAGTATGCGACCCTTGAGCGGATCCGCGAGGAGCTCGATTATGCGCTGTCGTTGTATGAACGGCTGGGCTGCCCTGTCATTGATGTGACGGATAAGGCCATTGAAGAGACGGCGGGGCTGATCACGAATTTATTGAAATAATATGTCCATAGAAGTTTGTTTTAACGATACGATGCAGGCAAGAGAGTAAAATGATTTCTGCGATTGCAGGAACATTTTACGTGCTTGCCCACGACATGCATTCAATCTGTCCAAATTATATGACGGAACATATAGGAGAGGGAGGGTACGATCAATGGAGAGCTCATTGGCATTGGAGTTGGTACGAGTAACGGAGGAAGCGGCGCTCAGGTCCGCCCGGTGGACCGGCAGAGGAGACAAACACAGTGCCGATGAGGCTGCGACGCTTGCGATGCGCAAGCACTTCGATTCGGTCGTTATGAACGGCGTGGTCGTGATCGGTGAGGGCGAGATGGATGAAGCGCCAATGCTGTATATTGGGGAAAGAGTAGGCAGCGGCAAAGGACCGAAGATGGATGTTGCCGTTGATCCGCTGGAAGGGACTGAAACGGTGGCTAGCGGCTTGAATAATGCTCTATCGGTGATCGCGGCAGCTCCGCGGGGAAGCCTTCTGCATGCACCCGATATTTATATGCACAAGCTGGCGGCTGGTCCTCGGCTCGCGGGAAGGCTGAGCCTGGACGACCCGATCGAAGTAACGCTTCAGAAGGCGGCGGTCATTCTGGATAAGCCGTTATCGGAATTGACGGTATCCATTCTGGACCGTGAGCGTCACAGCGCCATGATTGCGGCTTTGCGGGAATCGGGGGTTCGAATCAAGCTGCTCACTCATGGAGACGTGATGGGAGCGATCGAAACCTGCACCGACAGCGAGGTCGATCTTTATGTCGGGTCCGGCGGGGCGCCTGAAGGGGTGCTGGCCGCGGCCGCGCTGAAATGCCTTGGCGGCGAGCTTCAGGGCCGGCTGATTCCGGTTACGCCGGGCGATATGGAACGCTGCCGCAGGATGGGGCTTCAGGATCCCGAGCAATTGCTTCGGATGGAGGATATGGTAGGAAGGGAAGGCGTGCTGTTCGTGGCGACCGGGGTAACGCCCGGGGATTTTCTGCAGGGCGTCAAATTCCTGCCGGGACAGCGGGCGGAGACGCACTCGGTCCTGATGCATTCGGGTACGCAAACGGTCCGTTATCTGCGGAGCGTCCACCAGCTGTTCGCGGGATCGGGAACGCTGGCGGCTGCGGCATCATCCTGATCGATCCCTCTTGGGGATAAAAAGAGGCTGTTCCAGGTCAAGGGACCTTGGAACAGCCTCTTTGTGCATGCGCACAAGCCGCCCGCCCGGGTTTCCCGTGGCAGCTTTTGTTTGAGTTATTGAATTCGTGCCGGCTTGAATTCAGCTGTGCCGCTTGCGTCCGAGTATGATCCAAGCACCTCCGAGCACGAGCAGAACCGCAATGACAGGCTGGATCACGGACAAATAGTTCAGCATCGGACCAATGGAGAAGACAACAAAGAACAGCAGGGACAGCACGGTCAAAATATTGATGGGGATCAGCAGCCATTTATTGCGCGAGCCGAACCAGTAGAATTCGAACAGGCCGGCTGCAACGGCGAGAATAAATCCCGGCCACATCGTGTCCCAGCTGTCGAATAAGGAAGCGATCTGGCTGACGACACCGGCTGTCAGCAGGATTCCTCCCGGGATGAGCAGGCCGATGCCTTGACGCCCGACCAGCGAGAAATACATCCAGTGGAAAAACAGCCCCAGCGGAATCACGAACAAGGTTGGCCAGAAGGTGGCAAAGATGGAGCCGGCGCCAACGGAGCCGCCTTGATTGAGCAGCAGGTAAGCACCGAGCAGAATGAGCAGGGGAGCGAGGATGGTACGTTTCAACATACGAGCTTACTTCCTTCCTATAAAGAAATAGTTAACTCAAGAATACCATGTTCTGGATGAGGATGTCCTCGGTCCCGAGTATCCCGCGGAACTGGACCAAAGTCTAGGATATTGCAATGAAGCAATTTGACATAAAGAAAACAGCTCTGCATGATGCTAACTGCACAGCAGAACTGTCTTTGAATAACCCACCATTTAAAGCCCTACTTAAAAAGTCGGGAACGACGAATTTTTAGAAAAACAGCCTCTTAAACGGCCGGTTTCTTGGTATACATCAGGCCGACGGTATGCGGTCCGCAATGGCTGCAGATGACGCATCCGGCCGTGGAGATGGCAACCTCCCGTGCACCGGTCTTCTCCTGCAGCTCCTTCTGCAGGAACCGGGCTTCCTCTTCCGCCATCGTATGTACAACAATGATCAAATCATTGTCCATGTCCTGGACCTGAGCGAGCGCATTTTGGATCATCTGGTCCAGTGCCTTTTCTTTCTTGCCGCGAACCTTGTAGGCAGGAATCATTCCGCCGTTGACGACTTTAATCACCGGACGGATCTTCAGCAAGCTGCCGATGATGTTCTGCATGCCGGAGCAGCGACCGCCTTTATGCAAATAATCCAGCGTATCGATAACGAATTCGCACTCCACTTCATTGACGGTTCGGCTGAGCAGCTCCACGATTTGAGGAATGGAGGCGCCTTGTTCGGCTGCACGCACGGCCTTCATCACGAGGAGTCCGATGCCGCAGGAGAGATTGCGGGAATCGAAGACGGTAACCCGGCCCTCAGGCAGCTCGCCGGCAGCGATCAGCGCGTTTTGATACGTCGAGGACAGCTCGGATGAAATGCTGAGAAACAGTATATCTTCGCCCTGCTCGATCGAAGGCGTGAAGGCGGCGATGAAGTCAGATGGGGAAGGAGCTGCTGTCTTTGGCAGATGGCCTACCTGGTCGACCTTGGCGTACAGCTGCTCAGGCGTAATATCCACGCCGTCACGCAGAGATTGCTCACCAAATACCACATAGAGAGGAATAATTCCGATATGATGCTTTTCTATCCATGCAGAGGGCAGATCGCAAGTACTATCAGCGAATATTTTAATTTTTCCAGACATGAACATCTCCCTTTATCAACTATTTTGCTCTGTACTACTAGCATACCTTGTTTGATAGTAAAAGTGAATGATATTGTCAGGCGGGCCGGGTGGCGGCAGGAAATATTAAGAAGAATTGGTAATCGGCCGCAACCTTCATCGGTCCTCCTTCGTCCGTAATGATAGGAGGTGGTTTTATGGGAAAGAGAGCAGCTCGGAACAAGCTGGTTGCACTCACAACTGCGGCTGTATTGCTTCTGGCCGTTACCGCGTGCAGCGGTGAACAACCGGCAGCAGAGCCCCCGGTCGATCCGAATCCGGTTGAAGAAGGAGTACAAGAACCGGTGCAGCCGGCGGAGCCCAATCCTGAAGAAGGCGAAACGCAAGAACCGGTAAAGCCGGGAGATCCGGAAGAGGGTCAGAGCACTGAAACGAAACAGGGGACCGGTACCTATGTGGGTCAAATTGATAATCATTCCGTAGAGATTGAAACCGAAGACGGA
Organism: Paenibacillus lactis; assembly: GCF_017873605.1. Taxonomy (GTDB): domain Bacteria; phylum Bacillota; class Bacilli; order Paenibacillales; family Paenibacillaceae; genus Paenibacillus_AQ; species Paenibacillus_AQ lactis. The sequence continues at coordinate 170,767 of NZ_JAGGKI010000003.1, read as the reverse complement.
CCGACCGCCTTCCGTCTCGGGGATCATATGAACGAAGCCATTGCCGGACTCCAGGGAAATGAAGAGGTTGCCTTCGAATATTTCGAGGAGCCGGTTGAAGGCGATGAAGGGCTGAAGCAATTGATTCTGACGAAAATAACGGTCAGGCAGTCCGGCAGCGGCTCGGATTCGGATACCTCGCAGCTTCCCGCCACGAAGGAAGTGGAGCTTGAGCTCGAAGGCATGAAGGAGACGAAGACCGCCAAGCTGGCTTCAGGAAACGGGTATTCCTTGTATATATTCGATATCTTCTCGTTTGACGCGAAGACCGGCAAGCTGACAATGAATGTGGATCCAGATTATTATGTAAAAATTACGAAGCTGCCCTCGGATTACAACGGGGACATGCTGAAGCAAGAGGCCGAGAAAGAATTGGCCGAAGTGGGTAAAGTCCTTGAGGCGAAGGAGAATGAAAGAAATCAGGCGCTGAAAAATGCCCCCGTGTACATGATTGCCCGAGGGGAGCAGCTGACCCGGGAATATATCGTAGCGGAAATCGATGGTCAAGGCTTTATCTTCCGTGTGAATATCCCGCATCGCGAGCCGACCGAGGGCTTTGTGCCACATGCGTTTGCATCGCTAGCTACGATCGTTAACCAATAACTCTCCACTTATTTAGATAAAAGAAACCGCCCGGCGTAAGGGGAATCGCGAGCCGACTCCTTGCCTCCCGGGCGGTTTTGTTATTCCCTCAATGCTGCGTGCTATTTAGAAGCTTCGAGATATCTCTGAATAAAGAGCTTTGCGTTGGCGTCCTTCTCCGTCCCCTCACGAATCCCTGCGTACATCTCGTTCTTGAGCACGGGAATTTCCTCGCCCAGCTTGCTTCCCATAATATCGACGGCATACACATGCTCGGTGCCGTCTTCCTCGTCGACCCCCTTCAGAAGCATCTCCGGTGTCACAAGCGCTTTCAGCTCGCCGTTCACTTCTGCTTCCAGCGGGCGTACCATGCCTTGATTGCCGACCCAGTCAAATGCATTCTTATCCATGATATAAAGGTCAGGCCTTTCGGTTGCCAGCACGAGCAGCGCTTTTTGCAGCATGGCGGCGTCCTGCGGATTGTTCGAGTCGAGCGCCGGCACATAATTAATGTTAACGGTTACGCGTTTCCACTCGGGAAACTGTGCCAAAATCGCGTCTTCAATCGGCTTGACATCCGTACCGCCGTCGGGGTTGAAATACGACCCCAGGAACATCACGGAGAGGTCTACCGGGGGCAGCTTTGCCAGCCGCTCTTTTTCCGCCTGATGGTTAAAGATGCTGATCGCGATATACACAAGAATGCCAAGAATGGCGATGCCCCCAAGCAGATGAAATTTATAATAACGGAAGAAATGGTCGGTTTTCTCGGCAGTTCCGGCCAGTTTTTTGTATTTTCCATACCGCTTCTGATTCAATTCCTCCAGAGACTTGCGGTTCTCTTCATCAAGAATGAATTTGTAGGCCTTGGTAATCTCGGCGAAGCGGGCTTCAATCTCTTCCGCCCGGTCCGGCTCACGCCTTTGCTGCGAACGGGTCTGACGCATGAGGAGGGTATACCTGTCATCAAGCTGTTCCCGGGTCGCATCCTCCGGCAAGCCCATTCGTTCGTAGGCTTCTTTCAATTGATCCATCCATGTCACCTCTTCTATACTGTGAGAGTTTCCTAGTTACCAGTATATAGTGAAGAGGCATACTTGCACAAACGTTTATAGACGGTGCAGGCGAGTCGGCATTAGGACGATAAAACCCAGCCGCAACGAAGAAGAGCCAGAAGCAAGCGGGGCGGATAAAGCTGGAGCGGTATGAAAAATATAGGGAATATGCCATTCAATAATTTGAAGGATTATGAATGTTTATGATTATTTTTGATTGTTTTTTGCGCGAAATATGATAGGATTAGATCTGGAGGGGATTCATTATGCTGACTGAAGAAAGATACCGCGTTATTTTAGAGCGCTTACAAGAGCGCGGGGTCGTCAAATTGCAGGAATTGGTCGAACTCCTGGAAGCATCGGAATCTACAGTGCGGCGTGATTTGATTGATCTTGAGGAACGCCGCTTATTAAAGCGTATTCACGGGGGAGCAGCGCTGCCGAGTCAAAAGGCCCCCGAGCCGGGAATGGAAGAGAAATCATTCAAAAACATTCAACAGAAAAATGCCGTTGCCAAGCTGGCTGCGCAGCAGGTACAGGATGGCGAGAGCATTTATCTGGATGCGGGAACGACCACATTGGCGATGATCCCGTTTATCGAAGCAAGCAACGTGACCGTTGTGACCAACGGCTTATCGCATATCGAAGCATTGGTAAGCAAACGCATCAACAGCTATCTTCTGGGCGGCATGATGAAGATTCGCACGAAAGCCGTAATCGGCAGCATAGCTCTTCAAAACATGGATAACTTCCGCTTTGACCGCTGCTTTCTCGGGACGAACGGCGTCGATATCGAGATGGGGTATACGACGCCGGATCCGGAAGAAGCCTTGATCAAACGGCGGGCCCATCAGCTGTCCGCTACCAGCTATGTTCTTGCGGACTCCAGCAAGATCGGAGAAGTCACGTTCGCTAAGCTGCTGGATTTAAGCGAAGCGACGTTGATTACCGAATCGCTGCCGGAAGCCTGGCGGAAGTCCATAGCACAGAAAACCAACATAATTGAGGGATCATGATGATATATACGGTAACTTTGAATCCTTCCATCGATTACATCGTGGAAGTGGAGCATATCGAGCTTGGAAGCTTGAACAGAATGGCCCGGGACTTGAAGTTCCCGGGGGGCAAAGGCATCAATGTCTCGCGGGTATTGAACCAGCTCGGCGCAGACAATACCGCGATCGGCTTTCTTGGTGGATTTACCGGGCGGTTTATCGACGAGACGCTGAGAAAGGAAGGGATCGTCACCGACTTCGTGAGGATTGAAGATGATACAAGAATCAACATCAAGCTTAAGCACGGGGACGAGACGGAGATTAACGGCCTCGGGCCGAGCATCCGGCAAGAGGAGGCCGATGAATTGGTCCATAAGCTGTCACGGCTTCAGCCGGGCGATATCGCGGTACTGTCCGGAAGCGTTCCGCCATCGCTTGGCTCAGGCTTCTACGACCTGTTAATTCAAGCGTGCAAGAAGAGCGGAGCCGAATTCGTGATCGATACGACGGGGAATGCGCTGATGAAGGCTTTGGCTCAGCAGCCGCTTGTCGTCAAGCCGAACCATCACGAGCTGGCCGAGTTATTCGGCGTCCCGATGGATTCGCGCGATAAGCTTGTCATGTACGGCCGCAAGCTGCTTGAGCAGGGTGCGCAGCATGCGATGATCTCCATGGCGGGAGAAGGAGCCCTGCTCATTACGGCTGATCAGGTTTATCACGCCAACGTTCCGGCGGGAACGGTCCGGAATTCGGTAGGCGCAGGCGATTCGATGATTGCCGGGTTTGTCGGCACGCTGTCTCTGGGGCACAGTCCGCTTGAGGCATTCCGGACCGGGGTTGCATCGGGAAGCGCAACGGCGTTCTCGGACGATCTGGCAGCCAGAGAAATGATCGATAAACTTCGTGAACAGGTCACGATCACGCCATTGTGAGGACATGCATGTTTGCAATGCGGCTGCGAAACGGCAGACATCTAAGGCAGAAATTAAGGGAGTGTTATCCATAATGAGAATAACGGAATTAATGATTCAGCAGACCATGATTATGGATCTGCAAGCGGTAACGAAGGAGGCGGCGATCGACGAGCTGATTGCCAGCCTGGCCGCAAGCGGACGAATCAATGATCCGGTCCTGTTCAAGGAAGCGATTCTGAAGCGGGAAGCGGAATCGAGCACGGGGATCGGCGGAGGCATTGCGATGCCCCATGCGAAGACCCGGGCGGTGAACGAGCCGACCGTCGTATTTGCCAAGAGCAGCAAGGGTGTGGATTTTGAGGCATTGGACGGCGAGCCGGCTTATGTGTTCTTCATGATTGCAGCGCCTGAGGGCGCGGGAAATACCCATTTGCGGACGCTTGCTGCACTTTCCAGGCTGCTGATTGATGCCGATTTCATCAGCCGGTTGATGGAGACGAAGACGCCTGAGGAAGTAACGGCGCTATTCGATGCCAAGCAGGCGGAAGAAGAAGCGGCAAAGGCCGAGAAGGAAGCTGCCAAGCAAAGGAAAGAAGCAGAGAAGCAATCGGACAAGCGTCCGGAGTCTGACAGCGCTATCGAAGCCGCACCCGTTCAGGACGGAGCAGCCTCCGGTGAGCAAGGCGCCTTCGTCGTTGCCGTAACGGCCTGTCCGACCGGGATCGCCCATACGTTTATGGCGGAGGACGCGCTCAAGAAGAAAGCCCAAGAGATGGGCGTCGAGATTCGGGTGGAAACGAACGGCTCGGAAGGGGCGCAGAACATTTTGACCGAGGAGGAAATTCGGCGCGCCGCCGGCGTCATCATTGCTGCCGATAAGCAGGTCGAGATGGCCCGCTTTAACGGCAAGCCGGTGCTGCAGCGCCCAGTCAGCGACGGCATCCGCAAATCGGAGGAGCTGATTCGAAAGGCAGCGAGCGGTGATGCGCCGATCTACCGCAGCGAAGGCGGCGGGACATCCGGAGAACAGCAGGGCGGACACAGCGGCATCGGCAGCAAAATTTACAAGGATCTGATGAACGGGATTTCGCATATGCTGCCATTCGTTGTCGGCGGAGGCATTCTGCTGGCCGTATCCTTCCTGATCGAGCAGCTTGCCGGTGAGAATCATCCGCTCTTTCAGCTGCTGCAGACGATTGGCGGAGGAGAAGGCGCTTTCCACTTCCTGATTCCGGTCCTTGCCGGATTCATTGCCTTAAGCATCGGTGATCGTCCGGCATTGATGCCCGGCATGGTCGGCGGCCTGATGGCGCTGAATTCGAATTCCGGGTTCCTCGGCGGTTTGGCTGCCGGCTTCCTTGCCGGATATGTCGTCATTCTGCTTCGCAAATGGTTTGCCGGCTTGCCGAAGGCACTGGACGGCTTGAAGCCGATATTGCTGTATCCAGTCGTTGGTTTGCTGATCACCGGTACCATCATGTTTTATCTGTTCGATCCGTTCTTCAGCTGGATCAATCTTGGCCTGACCGATATTCTGAACAATCTCGGAACGGGCAATGCCGTCATTCTTGGTCTGATTCTCGGCGGAATGATGTCGATTGACATGGGCGGCCCTTTCAATAAAGCGGCTTATGCATTCGCTATCGGCGTATTTACGTCGAGCGGCAATACGAACGGCGCGATGATGGCGGCGGTGATGGCCGGCGGCATGGTTCCTCCTCTGGCAATCGCCCTGGCTACGACGTTCTTCAAGCGCAAATTTACGGAACAGGAGCGCAAGTCCGGGGTTACGAACTATGTTATGGGTCTTTCCTTTATCACGGAAGGCGCGATCCCATTTGCCGCTGCCGACCCGCTGCGCGTACTGACATCGTGCATTCTCGGTTCGGCGGTTGCCGGCGGATTGACACAGCTGTGGAGCGTTAACGTTCCGGCCCCGCATGGAGGGATTTTCGTAGCGGCTTTGGCCAACCACGCGCTGCTGTTCCTGCTGGCCGTTATCATTGGCGCGGCGCTGTCAGGTGTACTGCTGGGTCTGTGGAAGCGGCCGGTTGAAAGCAAATAGAGCAGTGGATTTTAGCCCGATCTTACCGGCATTATCTCTTGAATGTTGCTGGTTTTAAAGCAAAAATATCTCCAAATACTTGATGCGAGTTGGAATAAGAGGCGGCAAGCCCCTTTCCAGCTCTTTTTTTACGTTGTCCCGTTTAACATAACACAATTCCTACGATGAAAAGCTCCCAGAAGATGCTGATTTAGGGTACAGTATGTACAGAGGCTGGTGAGTCGATGAATAAGCAGAAGCATCTGTGCTCACCGTTTATTGCAACATCAACCGAAGGGAGAGGGGACAAGTGAATGGACGTCATAACGGCCATGGACGAACACCGGAGCAGCTGATCGGGGAGATGAATCGAACATCCGCTCCGCACGGAATGGCTGCGGTTTGGTTTTTGGGACAGGAGAGCGTTGTAATTAAAGGCGGGGAGACCGTTATTTATATCGATCCTTATCTGTCCGACGAGCTGGAGCGGAAGAGCGACCTCCAGCGGGCTTTTCCAGCTCCGCTTAAGCCGCAGCATGTTACGAATGCCAATGTGGTGCTGATTACGCATGAGCACGATGATCATATGGACTTGGGGACGATCTCGGTTATCGCCAAGAATAACCCGGACACCCGCTTTGTCGCGCCGGCAATCTGTCATGAGGCGATGCGAGACGCAGGAGTTGCCGAAGACCGGCTGCTGGCTGCCGCGTGCGACCAATGGCAGGAGCTTGAGGGCTTCCGCTTGATGGCGGTGCCGGCGGCTCATGAAGTGCTTGAGGAGGATCGGATGCTGGGGCACCGGTATGTCGGGTATTTGATTGATATTTCGGGCGTGCTAATGTATCATGCTGGCGATACCGTCGTTTACCCGGGTCTTGTTGAGCGGCTGCGGAATCACGCGATTGACATCGGCATGGTGCCGATCAACGGGGGAGACGCCTTCCGTAGGCAGGATGGGATCGTGGGCAATATGGGCTTCCGTGAGGCGGCTGAGCTTGCTGCAGCAGCGGGCTTCGAGCTGACGATCCCACTCCACTATGACGTATTCCCGTGGAACGGGGAAAGACCGGGGCATTTTATCGATTACTGTTATGAGAACCATCCCTACATGAAGACCAAAGTGATGGCGCGAACGGAACGATTGATTTATGTCAAGGCGTAGCCCTTCGTACAGGTGGTTTTGCGCTTATAGAGTGGAATTTTTTTGAAATCAACAAGGATAAGGCCGCAATTTTTCGATTTGACGAGCATATAAATGAGACATGCCTTATAAATGGAGCTGTTGGATATGCTGTCATTTCGAAAACATGTCATCATCGTGATCGGAAGCTTCCTGATCGCGATGGGGACCAATTTCTTTCTTGTCCCGCAAAAAGTGCTGGATGGCGGCGTGATCGGTATTGCTCTCATTGCTAATTATGTGTTTGACCTACATATCGGCTTTGTCATCATCTTGTGCAGTGTCCCCATATTCATTGCGGCTTGGGTCCTTAATCGTGAAATATTTTACAACAGCTTATCAGGCATGCTGATCTCTTCGTTTGTCATCGATTTGCTGTCCCCGTATCAAGGGGATGTATTACGTGTGTTTGCCCCCGGCGCCATACCCAGCGCCATGATTGGCGGCGCTCTGATCGGGACAGGCCTTGGTCTGATGCTAAGAAATGACGCAAGTACGGGGGGAACGGACCTGCTGGCGCATTTTCTGTCCAAGTATGTGCCTCTGAATGTCGGAATCATCATTCTGCTGATGGATGCGGTGATCATCGGCATCGGAGGTGCTGTTCTCTCAGGCAATACGTTTGTTAACTCCATCTTCACGATCTTGTCTGGGGGCGTGGCAACCGGGCTTTGTACGCTAAAGCATGGTCATCGAAGAACGAGAAGGTTATGATCGGCGTGCTTCAACAAGCACTGCGGGAACGGCGCTTCTGAATGCACGCAGCAAGCCGTCGGCGGGGAAGAGAAGAGGGGACATCATCTAAAAAAGGACTGCCACAGCGAATGCGCGGCAGTCCTTTTGCATACGTACAAGTTAGGCCTTGGTCTTCTTGAATGCATCGATATATGCACGGGCCTTCTCCGAAATCAGATCAAGGTTGCCGCTCTTCATCGCATCCTTGGTTAAATCTGAACCGATTCCGACTGCAAATGCACCGGCCTTGATCCATTCATGGAGGTTATCGAGGTTCACCCCGCCGGTAGGCATAATGTTCGCCTGCGGGAGCGGGCCCTTAAGGGATGGGATCACGGATGGCGAGTACAGATTGCCCGGGAACAGCTTAATGACATCCACACCGAGCTCTAGGGAGGCGACAATGTCATGTACGGTGACGGCCCCCGGCATTACCGGAACGCGGTAGCGGTTGCAGAGCATGATGGTGTCCCGGTCAAAGCCAGGGGATACGACAAACTCCGCACCGGCCAGGATGGTCAGTCTTGCGGTTTCCGAGTCCAGCACGGTGCCGGCGCCAATGATGGCATAATTGTCGGCTTGCGGATCCTCCGAGGAATACATTTTTGCCAGCCGGGTGATTGCTTCGGTGGCGAACGGAACGGTCATCGTCACTTCGATCACTTTGATACCGCCTTCAATGGCACGCTGGGCGACCTCGACGACTTCTTCCGGCGAGTCCCCGCGAAGCACCGCCACGACGCCGGCATCATGAATTTGTTGGATCAGTCTGAGTTTCTTCATAGTAACACTCCTATCGGTTATTAAATGAATGGATCAAGGCCTAGCGTAAACACTGCTGGAGTGGAAAGACGTAAAACAGCCTATGCCTCTTAACGCTCGATGTGGGCGGCTTGTCCGCGGCGCTGCAGCACTTCGTCCCAAGTCGGAAGGGCTTCCCAGTCGCCTGGAGCCTGGATAACCATCGATCCGGTCAGACCGCCTAACGAGAGCGCTTCCTCCGGCGACCAGCCCTTAGCAACTCCGGCGAGGAAGCCGGCACAGAACCCGTCTCCAGCACCTACCGTATCGACGACCTGGCCCACTTTCTCAAACGGAAGGGAATACGTCTGTTCTCTGTGCACAATCACATTGCTTCCGTTGAAGCTTTTGATTATGCTCATCCCCGGCAGCTTCCGGAGCTGCTCGGTAATGACCTCTTCATCCTCGGTCTCAAACAACAGCTTGCATTCGTCATATCCAGGAAGGAAATAATCGCAGGAAGCCGCAAGCTCCAGCAAGACGGGACGAGCCTCCTCTATGCTCCACAGCTTGAGTCGCAGGTTCGGATCAAAGCTGATCCGGACGCCATGCTCCTTGCATAGGGATACCACATGCCGGATCGTTTCCAGGCAGCTGCCGCTTAGGGCAGCAGTGATGCCGGTGATATGAACGATCTTAGCTTGTGCTATGTATTCGGCATCCACATGCGCAGGGGTCATCCTGCTTGCCGCAGAGTCCTTGCGGTAGTAGTAAACGGAGGACTGTCCGCGAACGGTCTGCCGCAGCATAATTCCTGTCGGCGCTTCATCGGTCTGGGTAGCCCTTGAAACGTCGACCCCCTCTCCCCGAAGCGTTTTCAAAATGCCGGTGCCGACCGGATCGCGACCGAGTCTGCCGAACCAGCCTGCCGTGCACCCAAGCCGCGCAAGACCGATTGCAAGGTTGCTCTCCGCACCGCCGAAGGACTGGGCCATGCTTCCTCCTTGGCCGATGCCCCGGGGCCCTTCCGGATAAAATAATCCCATCGACTCGCCGAATGTGATGACATCCAGCTTTGGTGTGTCACTCGTCATACATGCTGCCCCCTTTATAAACAATACCATTATTTTAACACTTTACCTTGCCATGGGGGATAACTCAATATTAAAGTTCCCAACATAATAAACAACCCCCTGACCGTGAATGGTCCGGGGGTGAGCTTCGGCCAAGACGCCGAATCCTATTTAGATGTTTTGTTGATGCGGGAGATTTAGAAGCCTTTGTATTGAGGCTCCTCCTGTTCAAGCTGCTGCACGCGCTGAGCTACTTGGTCTACGATCTGCTGGGTTTGCTGAGCCGCTTGGGTGAACATGTTCTTAGCGTTCTCATCCTGTGTGGACAGAGCAAACTGCTCAAGGCTGGCTTGCGCGCTTTTCAAGGAAGAGAGGCAGGTTTTGACATCGGATGCTACGGTCATGGTTTGTTATCACTCCTTTCTTGAACTAATGTACACATTTCGGCCAGGAACATGCGTTTAAGACGGACAGGAAAATAGTGGCGTGATTTCATAGCGTACTTTTGTCCATAATTTATAAAGATGATATATCGCGACAACCCATCAAGGATTGGAGGGCACTCTTATGCCGCAATGGCTGGAAATTATCCTACGGACGCTGTGTGCTGTAATTGTTCTGTTTTTGCTGACCAAAGCCCTTGGTAAACGGCAGGTTACGCAGCTGTCCTTTTTCGAATACTTAACGGGAATTACGATCGGCAGCTTGGCTGCTTACATCTCGCTCGATTTGGAAGCCAATTGGTATCTTGGACTGATTGCCCTGGGAGTGTGGGTGCTCTGCTCTTTGCTGATTGAATACTCCCAAATGAAGAGCAAGAAGGTAAGGGATTTTATCGATTTTAAAGCTACGGTGCTCATCAAGGACGGCAAAGTTTTGGAAGACAATATGAAAAAAGAACGTTTGACATCCGATGATCTCATGCAGCAGCTGCGGAAGAAGGACATTTTCCAGATTGCTGACGTCGAATTTGCCATCATGGAGTCCAGCGGGGATATCACCGTGCTGCAGAAGCGTGATACGCTTCCGGTCACGCCGAAGGATTTGGGCGTTAAGATTGCCCCTGAAAAAATGCCGCAGGCGGTCATTATGGACGGTAAAATTTTGGATGAGCCGCTGCGCGTCATGGGGTTCAGCCAAAGCTGGCTTAAGGATGAACTGGACAAGCAGGGCGTCAAGCTCAAAGATGTGTACTTTGCACAAGTGGATACCTTTGGCGGATTGACCATTGATTTATATGACGACCAAATGCAGCAGCCCCAGAACCAGGAGAGAGCCTTACTGTTCGCGAATTTGAAGAAATGCCAGGCGGATCTGGAGCTGTTCAGCTTAAACACCAAGGACAAGGCGGCCAAGAAGATGTACGAGGAAAGCGCCAAAGAGATGGCCCGTATTCTGCAGGAGGTTAAGCCCATTCTGAATACTTGATAAAAAGATCTCCAGTCATAATGCCGCCGAAAACGGAATAGGATATTTTTGTGTATCACAAAACGGAGCCGGATGCCGCCGACTCCGGGGGTACAGCAGACACCGCTTACAGGGCGGCTGAATGCTTGCTCCTGCCCAGACACAAGAAATAGATTCATCTTCCTGAGGGATGGGTCTATTTCTTATTATGGAAAGCAAGGATCGAAACGACCAGAGTGGCGAACGAAATCATTAGAGCCAATGCTTCATTCACGCCCATGCCTATCACCTCCCGCTGCCACCCTTGTTTGCTGGTTCTACTGTACTATATAATATGCCAATTTCTTACAATAAAAGAACTATTTTCGGGAAGCGCTTTCATGAAAAATTCTAATTTTTGTTAAATTTTTCGGTACAACCAGCGGTAGATCAAGCGATTGATGGTAACATGCATTCATCCGCCGAGATTCATAGGGCTTGCCGTTTACAAAATGGAAGGGAGGTAGCATCCGCCTCCCACCTATCTATCTATTTTGTTTATCCGGGTGTTACTAACGACCAGCGGTCATAAGATCATGCTGCATTTCGCCGCTGTCGCCTTCCTCTGCGAAAAAGGGAGGCGATCCAATACAGGATCGGAATGCATTCGACGAGAAGGAAAAACGCAATCATCGAGGAAGAACTAAAATCCTGCTGGAACAGGACCGGGTTCTTGGAATATTGGAACGCCAGGATAGAGCCTGTTCCGCCGATCACCGCAATCAGCGTGGCGTCCATTTCCTTTAGCGCAAGCAGCTTGGCAAGGCACCGGACACTGATATGGATCAGGAATGCGCTATGCAGGAACATGGAACTGCTCCACAATCCGATCATGAACGGATCGGAATTGCCGAGGAACCCTTTTCCCGCCCGCAGCAATTCCACGAGCGGGTACTGCAGCTCCCGGCCGATATAGGGGCCGAAGCTTAGCAGGGAGGAGGCCCACTGGAGCAATACGCCAAGTGCAACCATTGCGCTTGCGGCCGCAAGGTTTCGGAATGCCTTCCGATCGATTTGAAGGTAAGGGGCGAGGAACAGAAACACGACCCATTCCGCGATATAGGCGAGGGTGGTCAGCGAATCCTTAAAGACGTCCCCGTAGTTATGATGTCTGTACATGGCGGGTACCATATTGAAGTCCGCATCTTGGAAAAAAAACATGTTCATGAGCAAAATCGTCAGCACAATGACAATGAACAGCCCGTCGGAGATATAAACTAGCGTCTCCATCCCCCAACGCGCGGTAAGGGTGACGACGAGGCCGACGATCAAGATGATGAACCATTGCGGCGTCTCCCGCATGTAATTGGTGTCGAAGAATAGGGTAAAGCCCTCGATATCGAGCCCGATATAATTGACGGACCAGAAGAGAATCAGCAAGATGATCGGATAGTGGATCCATTTTCCCAGCAGGTCCTGGCCGAAGTCGATCCAGGAGCGGTCGGGATCCCAGCGCCCAACCTTGACGGTGAACCATAGAAGGATCAAGTTGGCGCCCCATCCAATCAGGATGGCCATCCATCCCAAGTACGCCGAGCCCCACAGCAGAGGGGTAACTAAAAATCCTGTCGGGATCGCATTCAGGTATACGAAGGCGAATCGGAACAATTGCCAAGGGGTTTTATTCACCATCGCGAAAAGGGCTCCTTTCAAAGTTATTGGTCAAGCCAGCCAAAAGCAAAGCGAATCAGCTGGTTCGGGGTCGGCCATCCGTTCATCCAAAGCGCGAACGCGCTCCATATCGACATGACGACAATCAGAGCGAGCACCGTCCATTTCTCGCGGCCCGGCTTTTGCCTAGCAACGAACCATTCCAGTAGGGAATACGCTAAAAACACAAAGAATAACATCCCCTGATGCCTCCTTATTCAGGCTTGGATTTGAGCACGGAACCGAAATTACGGACCTTGACGTCCGCTACGATCTCGATTACAGCCTCGTTGGCATAAGCCTGGGACCAGTTACTTCGAACCTTCTCCCAATAATCGGGATAGTTCCAGTCAAGGAGCATGCCGAGCTGCAGGATGTCGGCGCGTTCCCTTTGAGAGGTGCGTATGGCCGTTGCCAGGTGCTCCTTGATCACCTCGTTCAATTCCCGTTCGATGGCATATTTGGCGGATAGCGAATCCGTCTGAATGCCGTTCCTCTTGAATATGACATCGCCGATTCCTTTTAGCTTGATCGTAAACACGGGACGGCCGTCCACCAACCTTACCGACTTCTTCGCCCGGTTTTGGATTAGATACACGCTCGCTTTTCCGGATTTATCCCAGCTCACCGTGTATAAAGAACCCCTTAGCTGATTTTCAGCCCAGCTGATCGTCAGCGAAGGCTCTAGCGGAAGGGTGGTACGAAGCCTGTGATCTTGAAATAGCGCGGTTCCATGAACGCCGACCCAAGGCTCCGGCTTGCCCTGATCGGCGATCATGGGCTTCATGCCGGCGCTCAAATAGGTCAGCGCATAGCCCTGGTTGGCCGATGCCGCGACGAGGCAATCCAGAAAAGTCGTGCCGATGACGTTATGCTGATCGCCTATCCGGGCCAGAACTTCGGAAGGCATTTGCTCGAAGACGGGGGTCAGGGAGGCTACTTGTGTCGCCTTTCCCGGTGCTACGAACAGGTAGGTATCGAGGTCCGTCGTCGGCTCCCGCTGAAACCAGTCCATCAGATCGTGCAAGCCGTCCTCTGCATAACGATGACCAACCACGACGGCTCGTGTATGGCTGAAGTCGAAGCGACGAGTCAAATCCCGCTGAATTAAACTCAGTGCATCCTGAACGGTAACGGAGCTTTTGGTAACCATCGCATACGGATCCCCGCTTGCTTGGCCCCCTGCCTGGGAACCTGAAGTCAGCCGGTTAGGCAGCGGGGCGCTGATCGTAACCTCGACGGTATTAGGCTGCTTCCCTTTGTCGATGTACATCGCAAACACGAAAGTCTGTTCGTTGATTTCGACTTTGGTCATCATGAATCCGCAGCCGGCAAGGGTGAAGAGCGGCGTTATGACCAGGAGAAGTAGGACTAACGCTCTCATGGCTTTTGTCTCCTTGTGTTGTTTCCAGAAGCATAGGTTTTCGGACGCTTCTTCATCATTTTGGAAGGAGCCCTGAAAAACGCGTCTTTCCAATCTGACCGGATCAGGGGAGCAATGGGCTGCAAATAGGGCGTTCCGAACGATTTCAGGGAAGCCAAATGGCCGTACACCAGAAATGCAGCTGCGAATACGCCGATGAGCCCGAGCGTTCCTCCCAGAATCAGGATCGGGAAGCGCAGAAGGCGGAAAGCCAGCCCGAGCTCAAAATTAGGAATGATGTAAGAAGCGATGCCCGTAATCGATACGACGATAACCATCGGGTTGGAGACGATGCCGGCCTCGACCGCCGCTTGTCCGATGACGATTGCTCCGATAATGGAGATCGTCTGGCCGACGGGTTTCGGAATGCGGGTGCCCGCCTCCCTAAGCGCTTCAAACGTCAGCTCCATAATGAGCGCTTCCGCCAGCGCCGTGAACGGAATATTCTCCCTTGACGCCGAGATCGTGATCAACAGATCGGTCGGAATGATGGAGGGCTGGAATGTCGTGATGGCCACATACAAGGAAGGCATCAGCAGGGACATGAGTCCGAACGCGAACCGGACAAGCCGAATCCAGCTTGAGGAGTAGAAGCTGTGGTAGTAATCCTCGGACGATTGCAGCAGCGACATCAAGGTTACCGGTACGATGAGAGCCGACGGCGTCCCGTCCTGCATGATGCCCACCCGGCCTTCGAGGAGCGATGCCGCTACCGAGTCGGGACGCTCCGTATATTGGAACTGGGGAAACGGAGACCGTACCCCTTCCTTCATCTGCTCAGATAAGGTGCTGATCCCGAATGTTCCGTCAATATCGATCGCAGCGAGATGCTGATTGACCTCCTGTACAACCTCCGGCTTGGCCAATCCTTCGATATAAACCATATACACGGCTTTTTTGGTATACCTTCCAATTTGGAATCGGATCGTCTTCAGGTCGGGGTGCCTGATTTTGTGGCGCAGCAGCGATAGATTGGTGCTGATATCCTCGATAAAGGCTTCCTGAGGGCCATTCACGACCAGCTCGTTCTGGGATTCGGATACGGCTCTTTTCTGATACAACACAATATCGAACAGGTAAGCTTCCGCGGTCTCCTCGATAAGAAGAACCGCGCTGCCCTCGACGATCGCGTTGGCAATATGCTCTGCTGAATCGGAGCGTTCGAATGGAATCGACAGCAAATCTCCCCGGTCCAGCCGGTCGATAAAATCATCGAAATGATGCTCAACCTTGGCCGATTCCTTAAGCAAAGGGGTGACGATATGCCCGTGCAAGGAGCTAAAGTCAATGATGGGCCCTATAAATATCAACGTGCAGTCAGACCCATGAAGCCTCAAGGACTGATAGCTTACATCCCCGCAGCCGGAAAGCCGGCTTTTGACATTCTCAAGCAGTTCGCTCTTTACATTGGCACTGGATCTCATCTATGCTCCCTCCCTTTCAGATTAGTAAGAGTAAAGAATGAGTGAATGATTGGGCATTGCCGCCGATTGAGGGCGATATCCGTGGATCATGGAGAGATTTGTTCTTAGGATGCCGTACTCTTAGCAACTTATACCTGAACTTCCAGAGAAGTTGACGCATGAAAAATGCACGTTTTGTTGATTGCGGTGTTAACCGGGCAGGCGGCTCTTGATGGAAGGGGCTTTTACCGCATTTTTCGTTTATAAGTAACTGCATCCGAAATTTGTGCAGGAAAACTTCAGCTTCCAGAGAACTTAGTTAGCGAGGTGGGCTGTGATGTCAAAATATGCGCTGGATGTACCCGCTCTTCAGGCCAAGCTGCATCAATACTGTCTGCATGTGACCGGGGAACGCTGGGAAGCTGAAGATCTTCTGCAGGAAACGATGATCAAAGTGATGCGGGCGGTTGAAATCAAGCCTGATCGGCCAATTACCAATGCCTATTTATATCGAATAGCAAGCAATGCATGGAAAGACCGATTGAGGAAAGAGAAATCCGTCAAGAGCGTTACGGATGAGGAGCTGAAGGACAGACCCGGCGAGGATGGCGGATTATCAACGAGGGAGCTTCTGGAGACATTAGCAGACCGGTTATCTCCACGCGCGATGGTCATTTTGCTGCTGATGGACGTGCTGGATTTCACAGCCGGGGAAACGGCTGATTTTCTCTCCATGTCGGAAGGGACGGTACAAGTGTCGCTCGGCCGTGCACGGGCCAGGCTGAGAAAGCTGCACCAGCTGCAGCAGGCAGGCATTGAAGCTAAGCCGGAAGTGAGGACCCATGCGGATGCAGCCGAAGGGCTGGATATGGACGCGCTCGTGGACGCTTTCCGGAGAAGGGATCCGAAAGCGATCTGTGCTTCATACCTCCAATTGACCAAGCTGCGCATCCGAATCAGCAGATTGAGACGGGTTCGCGGTTCTCTTGCATTTTATATGGAGGATCCGGACGGGAATGTGTGGATGATTACGGAGTAAGCAAGTTTTTTGGGGAGGATTGTTTGGTTCTAACGTGAAATATCGTTATTTAGGTGTTGGAACACAATCAAACTCGTAATGAGAGAGGAGACTGGAGATTGGCCAAACCCCAATTGTACGGCGTAGGTATCTTTGTGCCGGTGAGTAATTTGAGGCGTTCTGCGGCATGGTATGCCCAGATGCTGGGACTCGAGATCATTCATACGGATGAACCCGAAGCGATTGTCATGCGAATGAACGATGAGAAGGTGAGCTTTTGTCTGGTGCGTTCCGATGAGATAAAGCAGCCGGTGTTTCCTAAAAATAATTACGGTGTAGGACAGTATTTCAACATTCATGCCAAGGATGTTGAAGGAATGCATCGGCAGCTGAAGGCCAAGGGAGCGGATGTGGGCGATATTGAGGATTTTGAGGGGTTCAAAGGCTTCTCCCTGACGGACCCCGACGGCAACCGGTACGGCGTAACAGCTTAACCAAACGGAACGGCGGTGCATGCACAGACAGGAAAGCTGGCTCTGAATTTAAAAAGAAAAATACCGCTACAGCAACAAAACACCCGCTGCATTGCAAGGGACGGCTCCCCGTTTATAAGACAGGGATCCGAACACCTTCGCATGGACGGGTGTTTTTGTTATTGAATTATAAGGAATGCATGTTGGCGATATCCATCGCTAGTCCTGATCCCTGCAGTGCTCCTCGGCCGCCGAAGTAAACTCTTCCTCATTCTCGTTTGCCAGCTTATCGCCGTATTGGTCCAAACGTTCAGGACTGCTGGACGGACCGTCGTTCTTAGGTTTACTGTTTCTTCCTGTCATGCTGTACTCCTCCTTATGCGAAATATCCATCGAATTGCGGGCGCTTCGAATAAGCGAAACGATCGCAAACGTTTATGTTGTTCCAGTTTCGGTGCGGGATTATGCACGGGAAAGCTCCTTTTTCGTTCATGAAGTTTAAATGAATGCGTAAAGCTGCCTTGTCCCTTCCCGCCGAGTCATGATACCATTATAGAATTTAGTAGATTCATAGATTCAGCAAACGAAAAGATACGGATATCATGGAGGTTCCCAATATGAAGCTGGTGTCATGGAATGTGAACGGGCTGCGTGCCTGTGTGAATAAAGGCTTTCTCGATTATTTCAAGCAGACGGATGCGGATATATTTTGCGTGCAGGAAACGAAGCTTCAAGAAGGGCAGATCGGAGCTTGAGTTAGGCTCCGACTATCGCCAGTACTGGAACTACGCCCAGAAGAAGGGATACTCGGGAACGGCCGTGTTCACCCGATTGGAGCCTCTGTCCGTCCGTTACGGGATCGAGGAAGACGAGGAGCCGGAAGGAAGAATCATTACGCTGGAGTTTCAGCATTTCTACCTGGTGAACGTCTATACGCCGAACGCCAAGCGCGACCTGAGCCGGCTTTCGTACCGGCTGGAGTGGGAGGAACGGTTCCGCCGTTACTTGCAGCAGCTGGATGCGGTCAAGCCGGTCATCATTTGCGGCGATTTGAACGTCGCCCACCAGGAGATCGACCTGAAGAACGCGAAGTCCAATCTCGGCAATTCAGGCTTTACACTGGAGGAGCGCGGGAAGATGACCGATCTGCTCGCAGCAGGCTTTATCGATTCATTCCGATTCTTTTATCCGGACAGGACGGATGTATACAGCTGGTGGTCGTATATGGCCAAGGTCAGGGAACGGAACATCGGCTGGCGAATTGATTATTTCCTCGTATCGGCCCGATTGTCCGAGAAGCTGGTCGATGCCGAAATCGATTGTCATGTGCTGGGCAGCGATCATTGCCCGGTTCGGCTGACGGTCAGCAAGGAACTGAAGGCGTAAGCCCGGAAGAAGGAATAATAAGATTCGGCCAGGCTGCATAGCATGGTAGTAGTAATCAGCCAAGTACCTCTCTTTTAATGAATGGCGGGGGCAAATCCCCGATCGATTTTAGAAGGGGGGTATTTTATTTTTGCCGTCAAAAGGTTTCCTCTTTGAAAAAAACAGTTACAATAGAAAGGGACAATCGGGATACATACGTATCATTTGAAACGATAATGAGTGTAAAGAGAGGAACTAAATCATGATTATTAAACCTAGAACACGCGGATTTATTTGCACGACGTCGCACCCTGTCGGCTGCGCTGCGCAGGTTCAGGAGCAGATCGATTACGTGCTGAAACAGCCTGGCATACAAGGTCCCCGTAATGTACTTGTGATCGGGGCATCCACCGGATACGGATTGTCGGCGAGAATCGCCGCTGCGTTTGGTGCACGGGCAAACACGGTAGGAGTATATCGTCCGAGCCAGGGAACCGAGAAGCGCACCGCTTCGGCAGGCTGGTACAACTCGGCTGCTTTTGAGCAGGCAGCGGAGGCGGCGGGACTGAAGTCCTTCAGCGTAACCGGCGATGCATTCACGGAGGAGACCAAGGCGAAGACGGTCGAGCTGATCAAGAAGGAGCTTGGAGAGGTAGATCTGGTCGTTTACAGCGTGGCCTCCGCGCGCCGGACGCTGCCGCGGACCGGAGAGACGGTCAGCTCCGTCCTGAAGCCGATCGGCCAATCCTACACGAATAAAACGGTCAATTTCCATACGGGAGAAGTTACCGAAGTAACGATTGAGCCGGCTACCGAAGAGGAAGTTCGAAATACCGTCGAGGTCATGGGCGGCGAAGACTGGGAGCTGTGGATCCAGGCGCTGTCGGAAGGAGGCGTGCTGGCGGACAATGCCACCACGATTGCGTTCTCCTATATTGGCTCCGAGATTACGAAGGCGATCTACCGGGACGGGTCCATCGGTCAAGCGAAGGATCATCTGGAGGATACCGCACTGAAGCTAAACGAGGCGCTCGCGGGTCGCGGAGGCCGCGCTTACGTGACGGTCAGCAAAGCGCTGGTTACGCAGTCAAGCTCGGCGATTCCGATCGTGCCGTTGTATGTTTCCGCTTTGTACAAGGTGATGAAGGAGAAGGGGCTGCATGAAGGCTGCATCGAGCAGATTTATCGTCTCTTCACTGACCGTTTGTACGCTGGGAAGGATGTTCCGGTCGACGAGAAAGGCCGGATTCGCATTGACGACTGGGAGCTTCGCGAGGACGTCCAGCAGGAGGTTGCTGAGCTGTGGAGCAAGGTCGACAGCGATAACATTGAAGAGCTGACGGATTTGGCGGGGTACCGCCGCGAGTTTTTCCAGTTGTTCGGATTTGAGACCGACGGCGTCGATTACGATGCGGACGTGAATCCGATCGTGGAGAATCCCAAAGCGATCTAGGTTCGTCCATGAACAGGCAGGCAGGCTCCCCGGAAGGGGAACTGCCTGCTATCTTTTTATCGGGATAAACATCCGGATGACCGAAGCATCGGCGTCGTCCCGACGTTCCAAGGCATAGCATCCGGGATCCGGATTCATGTCGAGCTGCTTCATCCGCTGCAGGACATACGCATAAGATTGGTCGATATCCTCCCTGTCCGAGCGGCCTTCATGCGTATACATCGCGTATTCCTGAGCCGGTATCGCCAGACTCACCATCCCTTCGGGAAGACTCCCCAGCGCCGTCACTTCGATACCGGCGACGTAATGATAGATTTGCTGCCGATTCATAACCGCGGCGACATAGGAAGGCCGGGGCGTGGACCGGCGGTACGGGATTTCATGCAGGCGGCTGACGAGCTCCTGCCACAGCTTGGGTTTGAGGGTATGTGTCATATAGAAGGCGGTAAAGGGTGCTTTCATCTCCAAACCGACGATCAGGATTCCAGGCTTGACCACCCGCTTGACAGCTTCCGTGTCATGCTCTGCCAGCTCCCGCCGCTGGCGGGAAGTCAGGATGGAATAGCCGCCGTGCTTGCCCTCCGTTGCGTACAGCGGGACGCCCAGCTCGGACAGCTCATGGAGGTAGCGGAGCATGGTACGGTAGGAGACCGAAAACTCCTCGGCTATTTCGCCGACGGTGAAGCTCCGCTTCTCATAGACGCGCTGCATGACCTTGAGCATGCGTTCGGTTTTCGGCATGGAATCGATGCTCCTTTTTATTTCGTACTGTGACAAATTCTGTCATAGTTTCAGTATATAATGAATTTGTAAAAATGAAAGGAGGATATAGGATGAGCGCTCAGCAACGAAATGAGGCTGCGTTGACGACGAAGGAGGCATTTCAGGCGGTCGGCCTGAAATGGGAAGGAACCTTTGCGGATGCGGCCGCAGGAGGGATTCGCGCCGTTCATCGGCAGCTGCAGGAACGGCTTGAGGAAATTCCGCATGCCATACATAAGGACACGATGCTCGGTTTATCGTACCATGCGTTTCCTGGTGGAGAAGGCTTTATCCATTATGCGGCGGTTGAAGTGGAGAAGTTGGGCAAGGTTCCTGACGGCATGGTGAACGTGTCGGTTCCGACCCTGACCTATGCGGCTTGCCAGCACAGCAAGGAGCAGGCCATCGAGGCATCGTATACGAATATTTACAATTGGATTAAGGAACAAGGATATAAGGAATATAGTCCGGACCATTTAACCCATTTCGAGAAATATCCGATGAGCCAGGACCCGTACGACGATCATCCCGAATTTGTCATCATGATTCCGGTCGAGACGTAATCACCTCTGCCGTTCATCCTGATCCCGGTGTGCTGAGCATCTTGGTGCAGCAAAAACGAAAGGAGCAGCCGCAAGCGGGCTGCTCCTTTCGTGATATGCTCCTCACTTGCGGCCTTCCTTCGGCAAACGGATGGCCGCAATTATGCGTGCCGTGCTGCGGGCTGCAAGCTTAAGGATTACTGCTTACGGATGATCGGGACCCATAACTCGTTCTTGTCCTCATCTGGCGGGAGATAGCACTCGATGGCCGGCAGCGGGGCAAGCTCATAGGCTTGGGACGGAATCCATTCGGAATACAGGCGTTTCCACATCTCCGCGATTTGGCCAGGGTCGCCCCCCATTTCAAATACGGCCCATGCGGAATCGGGAAACGAACGCTGAATAAGAGGCTCCGGCGGCGTTTGCTCGGACACAACCGATAAAATATAGCAGAACGTATCCTGCCGTCCGTAATCGCCGTCGGCACAGACGCCGAGGAATCCGCGGATCGGATGATCATGCCTTTTAAATGGCCACAGCTTGTGGAAGACATCCTCCTCCGCCGCTTCCTGCCACAATCGGGGGACGACATCATACGCATTCTGAGTGCTTACCTCTTTGGAATAGCCGATAATCGAAAACGCCGGTATTTCTTCAATCCTGTAATTCATTTCTGCCGCTCCTTTCATGGAAACTTGAAAGAAGATGCGGGGATAGTCCTTCAGCTTCGTTCCGGCAAGCCGGGCTGCGGAGGGAGTGGTTCCGTGCATGTTCTGGAATGCTCGCGCAAATGCCTCCGGCGAGTCGTAGCCGTACTTCAGCGCGAGATCAACGATCTTGATGTCGCTGTTCTGAAGCTCATACGCCGCCAGCGTAAGTCTTCGCCTTCGTATGTATTCCGATAGCGTAACCTCCGCAATATACGGGAACATCCGCTGAAAATGATACACCGAGCAGCAGGCGATTCGTGCGGCTTCCGCGAAATTGATCTCTTCGGTGATATGCTCTTCCATATAACCGATCGCATCATTCATGCGCCGGACCCAATCCATCTGACCCATCTTCCTTTCATGATCCAATATAACGGAGTGTCGTCTCCGGCTGCCTAGCAGATGCTGCACCATATCGGCAAGCCTCGATGCGATCGATATCGTTGAACGCCTATTTCAACGGGACCTGCTTGGACAATGCTTCAAACTGTCCCAAGTGCGGAGCGATCTTCTTATAGATGCTCTGCAAATATTTGCGGTCAGCGTCGTTCTTCCGCTGCTCCGCTTCCGTGCCCAGCGGGAAGATCGTGTAGCTCTTGTTGACGGAACCATTCTTGTACTTGACGTCGAACAGGTTGCCTTTCTTCCAGGCTTGATGCAGGCCCTTATTCGTTCCCATGATCTCCAGCGTTTCCTTGCCATTCGTATAGGTGAAGCTGAAGTCAGGGTCAGCAACGGCTTGAATGACATCATATCCGTTTGTAAACACCCCATCCTTAAAGATCCCCTTTTGAATCTGGTGCCATCTTACGGTCCCGTCTGCTTGGGTCACCTTATGCGTAAGGACGCCTTTTCCATTCATCTGATCACCGGACCAGCTTCCCGTGTAAACGACTTTATGCTGCTCGCCGTCCTCGATGTATTGATTGATGTACTTCCCGCTTCCGGAGCGTTTGCCATTCACAAAATCGCCGGAATATTGCTTCTCCGTTCCCCATTTTATCGTTCCACGACCGTTAGGCTGCCCGTTTGAAACTTCGCCGTAGTAGGAGGTGCGCTCGGACATTTGTATCCGCTCTTTCGCCGCTGAAGCATCGGCAGAAGCCGCAGCCGGAATGAGCGAAGCGACGGTGAGTGAGGCCGCCAGCGCCGTTGTCAGGGTGATTGCCGTCATTTTTTTCATGTTAAAAAATTCTCCTTTTCTTAGATGATCCTCTATTACATTCGCGTAAAGCCGGCGATATTCCTTTTTAAGGGAATGAAAGCAGGGAGGAGCCTGCCGTTAACACGAGGATTGCGCCGTTAAGTTCAGGATGCCAGGCACCAAAATTGATTGCGTAATGCCAAAGGCGCTATACTAAAAATCATAGGTTTCTTTTTGGTTTAAGCAGGACGGCGGTTTTTTTGTGAATAAATCGTGAACATTATTGGTAAACACCATGGGCCTGCGAGCAAAAAAAGTTTAACATTCCTATGTAATGTCTTTATACTTTAAAGCAGTAGACTAACACATCAAGCCAACGAATAATAGGATTGGCAAAGGGAGGATCACGCTTGAACTCGAATATCAAAGTCGGAATCGTAGGTTATGGCAACTTAGGCAAAGGCGTCCAGAAGGCAATCGGACAAAACCCCGATCTGGAGCTGGTCGCAATCTTTACGCGCAGAGACCCGCAGCAGATGCCGGAGGTATCCGGTGTGCGCTTCGAGCATATCTCGGCAGCGGAACAGTATATCGGCAAAATTGACGTTATGATCCTGTGCGGAGGATCCGCAACGGATCTGCCTGAGCAGACTCCACAGATCGCTCGTCTGTTCAATACGGTAGACAGCTTCGACACCCATGCCAAAATCCCTGAGTTTTTCGAGCAGGTAAACGAGGCAGCACAGGCTGGCGGCCATGTCAGCGTCATCTCGACAGGCTGGGATCCGGGGCTGTTCTCCATGAATCGCTTGCTTGCCGAGTCGATTCTGCCGGAAGGCCATGATTACACATTCTGGGGCAAGGGCGTGAGCCAAGGTCACTCTGATGCGATCCGTCGTGTACCAGGCGTAAAGGCAGGCGTACAGTACACCATTCCGGTACAAGAGGTTATCGATGATATCCGTTCCGGCTCGACGCCTGAGCTGACGACCCGCGAGAAGCATATCAGAGCCTGCTACGTCGTTGCAGAGGAAGGGGCCGACCAGGAGCAAATCCGCCAGACCATCGTTTCGATGCCGAACTATTTCGCGGACTACGACACGACGGTTACCTTCATCACGCAAGAAGAGCTGGACGCCGAGCATTCGGGCATGCCGCATGGCGGCTTTGTCATCCGCAGCGGCGTTACCGGCAACGGCAGCAGACAGATCATCGAATTCGGTCTGAAGCTGGACAGCAATCCGGAGTTTACCGCCAGCGTGCTTGTAGCTTATGCGAGAGCAGCCTTCCGCTTGAGCGGGGAAGGGCAGAAAGGCGCCAAAACGGTGTTTGATATTCCGCTCGGATACTTGTCCCCTAAATCGGCCGAAGAGCTCCGTCGCGAGCTTCTATAAGCCGTAAGAGAAGGCCTTCCCGTAAGAACGTTCATCTTGCGGGGGGGCTTCTTTTTTTACATGTAGGGTTTGAAAAACATGAAAAGGCCGTCCCGCAGCAGAGAATTCCTGCTGGCGGGACGGCCCTGTTATTGGCGTATACCCTCTTTAGACGATGCCTTGGGCGATCATGGAATCGGCCACCTTCAGGAAGCCTGCAATGTTCGCGCCGGCCACCAAATTGCCGGGTACTCCGTATTGCTCTGCCGCATCTACGGCATTGTTATAAATGTTCTTCATGATTTGATGCAGCTTTGCATCGACTTCCTCAAAGGTCCAGGCCATGCGCATGCTGTTCTGGCTCATTTCCAGCGCGGATACGGCCACGCCGCCGGCATTTGCGGCTTTCGCCGGTCCAAACAGGACACCTGCCTCGAGGAACAGCTCGATTGCATCAAGCGTTGAAGGCATGTTAGCCCCTTCGGCAACCGCCTTGACGCCATTGTTGATCAGCGTCTTGGCAGATTCGGCATCCAGCTCGTTTTGCGTAGCGCATGGGAGTGCGATGTCACAAGGAACCGTCCAAATGCCGAAGCATCCTGGGTGATACTCCGCATGCGGATGGATGCGAACGTATTCGCTGATCCGGAGGCGGTCTCTCTCCTTGAGGAGCTTAACGGTTTCCAGCTGAATGCCCTCAGGATCATAAATATATCCGTCCGAATCACTGCAGGCTACGACGCGGGCGCCGAGCTGCTGGGCCTTCTCGATCGCATAGATAGAGACGTTACCGGAGCCGGATACGATCACGCGGCTGTCTTTGAAATCAAGCCCTTTGGAAGCAAGCATCTCTTGCGTGAAATAAACGCAGCCGTAACCTGTCGCCTCGGTCCGGACCAAGCTGCCTCCGTAGATGACGCCCTTCCCGGTCAGAACGCCGGATTCATGTCCACCGCGAATGCGCTTGTATTGACCGAACATGTAGCCGATCTCGCGAGCGCCTACCCCGATATCGCCTGCAGGCACGTCGGCATCAGGTCCGATATGGCGGTACAGCTCTGTCATAAAGCTTTGGGTGAAGCGCATGACTTCCTGGTCCGATTTGCCTTTCGGATCAAAGTCGGAACCACCCTTGCCTCCACCGATCGGCAGGCCGGTCAGGGAGTTTTTGAAGATTTGCTCAAAGCCGAGGAATTTCACGATGCCGGCATAGACCGAAGGATGGAACCGGATTCCGCCTTTGTATGGACCGAGGACGCTGTTGAATTGAACGCGGAAGCCGCGGTTCACTTGGATTTTACCCTGATCGTCCGTCCATGGGACACGGAAGGTAATCATTCGCTCCGGCTCGACAAGACGCTCGAGGATTCCATGCTCTTGATACTTCGGGTGTTCAGCCAGGACCGGCACGATGGAATCTACGAATTCCCGAACGGCTTGATGGAACTCGGTCTCATGCGGGTCTCGGGATACGACTTGGGAATAAATGGACTCAACATACGCTTGGGCAGCAGCAAGAGGTGAAGAAACAGAAATATTCGTAGTCACTTTTATGATGCACTCCTTCAAATCGTTAAAGTAGGTTGTCGTGAACGTCCGGCAGCAACAGGGTAGGACCATTGTCCAAATAATTTGCACTAAATCGATAAATCATTGTCACAACTGTATGTTAGGTTGATGAGAATTTTATAGAATTTCGGCGTCATTTTCCAATAAAATGTTTTTTATGGACCTATTAAATATTTCTATGCAGGTAACATTTTATGTGAGTTTAAGGCCGCGAAAGTGCCGAAAAATCAGGGGTTTTCCTGCTTTGGACGAACTTGAAACATCAGATGTTTCAAGCATCTGCACGGCTGTTTTCTCCGCTCCCGTCCGCATGTTTTCAACTTCAAAACGGATATGAAAAAAAAGATCGAAAAAAACCCCCTCGCAAGATTTTTCTCGATCTTTGTTTGATTTTAGTGTAAAATTAATAATTTAACTACTTGGATATATCTATGAAGCCTTCGCCGAATACGTCGCGAACGTCATGGATTGTAACAAATGCGTTTTTGTCCTCTGCGCGAACGATCTTCTTCAGCATCGATACCTCCTGCTTGCTGATCACGATGTACAATACATCCTTCGGCTGACCGGTATAATAGCCATATCCTCGCAAAACCGTTACTCCCCGGTCCATAACCTCCGTCACCCGTACCGCAATGCGGTCGTGGTGGGTGGAGATGATCGTGACGGCTTTTTTCGGATTCAGGCCTTCGATAATGAACTCCATAGCCTTGGTACCGATATAGAGAATAACTACCGTGAACATGACCTTCTCAATTCCGATGACGAAGATGGAGAGTCCCGCTACAATCAGGTCGAAGAACAGAAGGGCGTAGCTGATATTCCAGTCCCAATATTTGTTGGCGAGCCGTGCGAGTATGGCCGTACCCGCCGTCGTTCCGCCTACCCTGATGATGAGCCCGATGCCGACCCCGGCAAGGAGCCCGGCGAATATCGCATTAATGACCGGCTCGCTCGACGAAATTTCCCAATGCTCGGTCAGATGCAGGAACAGGGAATTGAAGCCGACAGCAATGATGGTGTAGACGGTCGTTTTCTTATCAAGCAGCTTATAGCCGATAATCAGCAAAATGCCGTTAATGACGATGCTGACGAGCGCGGGGGACCATTTAAGCAGGTAATATAAAATAATCGAAATCCCCGTTACGCCGCCTTCCCCGAAATCGTTCGGAATAATAAACAGGTTGACGGCAAGAGCGAACAGGAAAGCCCCTACCAGCAGCATAAGCATGTCGAAAAGTCTTTTTTTCATACGAATACCTCCACTGAATCTAAACTCACAAAAAAAGCGATTAAAGGAAAAATCATCCTTTAATCGCCTTATGCAAACGTAAGTTGCGCAGCTCTTTTGATACTTTTTATTATATAGGAACATGACATGACTTGTAAATCATTTTCGATCCGTGTCCTCTCTGAACGGACAGAATAGGAGCGCAACATTTCAAAACGGCCCCTATGGTACAACTGAAAGTGAAATCAGAGGAAAGGGATGATATACATGAGTAAGTTAAATGGAAAAGCAGCACTCGTCACGGGAGCCAGCCGGGGGATCGGAGGGGCGATAGCGAAACGCTTGGCTCAAGAAGGGGCCTTAACAGCCGTTCATTACGGCAAGAACCGGGAAGCTGCCGAGGAGGTTGTGCGCGAAATCGAGCGAAGCGGGGGAAGGGCATTCGCGATCGGGGCTGTGCTGGATACGGTCCAGAGCGTCGAATCGCTCTACGCTGCCCTGGATGAAGAATTACGGCAGCGGACAGGAGAGACGGGGCTCGACATTTTGGTCAACAACGCCGGGATCGGCCTGGCCGTGACCATTGATGAGACATCCGAGAAGGATTTCGACGAGGTGATGCGGGTCAACGTAAAAATGCCGTTTTTCCTGATACAGCAGGCGCTGCCGCGGCTGAGGGACGGAGGGCGCATCATTAATCTGTCGTCGGCAACGACTAGAATATCGCTGCCGGCCGTTCCGGCCTACAGCATGACCAAGGGAGCGATTAACACGCTTACGCTGTCGCTGGCTAATCAGCTTGGCGCGCGGGGGATTACGATCAACGCCATCCAGCCGGGGTTCATCGCAACCGAGATGAATGCCGCGATGCTGTAGGATCCGGCCTCCCGTCAATTCGGCGCGGAATACTCCATCTTTGGCAGGTGGGGGGAGCCGGCGGATATCGCCGATGTGGCCGCTTTCCTGGCATCCTCGGAAAGCCGCTGGATCACCGGACAGTGCATCGATGCAAGCGGCGGATCGCATCCATCTGTAACGGAATGCAATGTGCACAAGATTACACCCCGTACGCACAGGCTGTGCGCACGGGGTGTTTAGATTTTTTCCTTACTTTAACTTGGGAAGCTGGCAAACCTACGCCAATACCTCCACGGTGAAGCCCCCGGGAGCTTTCACATAGAAGGTCCAACCGTGGGCCCGCTTCGGAGACGACGCCTCGAAGCCGTCCTCCGTTAAACGCCGATACATCTCGTTCACCTTCTCCTCATTCTCCTGAATAAAGCCAATATGGAAGGTTTTCGGATAATGCGCTTCGGTTCCCTTCATCAGCGTCAGCACAAGCCCGTCATCGTCAAACAGCGCGGCAAAGGCTTCCCCGCGCTCTCCACCGATCTTCAACCCGAAGTAGGTTTGCAAGAAATTTTTCGCAGCGGATACATCCGTGACGGTCAGATTAACGTGATTCAATTTCATCTGCAACACTTCCTTTCAGAAATTGGAAATCTAAAACCAGCTTATCACATTCATGCAAATGCGAAGCTTACGGGTGAGAAGCATGGGTGTTGCGCAGGAAATCCGTCACTTGAGTTTAAGGTTATGGTGCAATGTCAAACGGAAATGCTGAAATAGTTAAACACCCTTAAAATTCCCATCGTTTGTCGAAAGAGAGTTTTGGATATCTATCTTAAGGGTTACTGCTTAACATAAGTGTATTATTTTGCTGCCAATATCAGCTGTTCCGCCATCGCATGCAGCTCCCATACATCACAGGTTTGATTGGCCAGAATGATGCTCGTCGTTTCAATTTTTGGATAGTACGCAAACATGACGGCTACTCCGGCATTAGAACCCTCTTTGTACATACGAACGAGATTTCCCTTAAGATCATAGGTGAAATGAAATCCGTACCCGTTTATGACCTTTCCCCATTCATACGCTCTTTCGATGTCGGTTTGCGGCTTCATGATTTCCCTGGTCATCTCAACGGACAGAAGCTTCCCGTCCGCCAAGGAACGCATGAATACATCAAGATCGCCGACTGTGGTATAGGCTCCTCCGTCAGCAGTACCGATTGGAGGGAAGGAGTAAATATTCTTTTTCCATATCATTTCATTGTCCTCGTTGAAGGCAGCGGCATATCCTTCAGCCACCGCCATATCGCCCTCATCCTTAGCGATAAAGGACGTGTGCTTCATTCCACAAGCTCGAAATATGTTCTGTGCCACATAATCACGGTAGTTTTGACCGGTTGCTTCTTCGATGGCAAGTCCAAGCAGCACAAAAGCACAGTTATTATAGCTGACATCCGTTCCCGCCTTGAACTTCGGCTCCTTATAGGCAAACTGCGGAATAAAATCAATGCAGTTTCTTATTGAATAGTTGGGCTTGCTGATAAACAACGCCTCGTAGCTCTCTCCCAATTCTTCGTCTGCGTCGTCTGCGATGCCCGAAGTATGCGTGAGTAGATGGGCAATTGTCACATCATCAGGAATTTTGGTGCCGGTCAGGTCAATAATGTCCGTTATACGGTCGTCAAGCCGAATCATTCCCCGATCAACAAGCTGCAAAATCGCCACTGCTGTAAACAGCTTCGTGACCGATGCGGTATCAAACCTTGTATGGATCGTATTCGGGACTTGGAAGCCGCGATGAGCCAGGCCGTATGCCCGTTCAAAAATCGTATCGCTGCCGTCTTTGATAAGAACCGCTCCTGCGAAATGATGCTCCTCGTAATATTTATTGAATAAGGAATCAAAATGATGACCCATTACGTTCCCCCCTTAAAATCGGCAACCTTATTTTACCAATCCACAATGGATATGTACCGATAAAAAACAACTATATCCATTCTTGCAGCTGCAATGAAAAGCACAGACAGGGCTGCAGCAGCCTGCCTCACGGCAAGCAGCCACAGCCCCTTCAACGTGTCCGGGCGCGGACCTTTATTATTCTTCTCCCGTGGAGATCGGGTTCCCCTCGTAGCTGATCCAATCGCTCCAGCTTCCGGCGTACAGCTTCACGTTCGTATATCCGGCCTCCTTCAAAGCGAGCACATTCGGGCATGCAGAGACGCCGGACCCGCAATAAACGATGACCTGGGCATCCTTTGAAATCCCTGAAAAATGCTCCTGGAGCGCTTGCGCATCCTTCCAATGCCCGGATGCATCCTGGACGCCTTTCCAGAAATAGTTGACCGCGCCCGGGATATGGCCGGCCTTCACGTCCAGCGGCTCCTCAATGCCGGCATAGCGGCGCGGATCGCGGGAATCGATAAGGATGTGCGAGCCGTCCTTGGAAGCGGCACGCACATCCTCCATTGAGGCGAGCATGGCCGGCTGAAGCGACGGCTCATACGTCGCCGGAATGACGACAGGCGTCTCGTCCGTGACCGGATAGGAAGCCTCCTTCCAGGCCGTAAAGCCTTCGTCCATCACGTAAGCCTGCTCATGTCCCGTGTATTTCAGCATCCACCACAGCCGGCTGGCCATCATGCCGCCTTGGTCATCATAGATAACGACACGCGCGTCCTGATGGATTCCGGCTTTGCCAAAGGCCGAGGCGAGCTGCTCCATGTCCGGAAGCGGATGACGGCCACCATGCTGGGCTGCAGGAGAGGAGAGGTCCTTCTCCAGGTCAAGATAAACGGCCCGCGGAATATGCGTCTCGTCATAAGCGGTACGGCCTTGATCCGGCTGGCCCAGGGTAAAACGACAATCCACGATGACGAGATCGGGCTCGTAGAGCCTTGCCAGCAGCCATTTCATCGATACGATATGGTTCATAGAGATTTTTAGCACCGCCTTTTCATTTTCATTCGAAATGATGAATTCGTAATCGAATTATATCATATTGCTTGCCGCGCTCACGTATATAAGTAAAAAGCCGGCCTGTCTCATAGAATAGGAGAGAGGGCCGGCGTATAGGCAAATCGCTTAGTAAATGAATGATAGCATATGCAGGATAAGTAAGATAAAACCTTATGTTACTTAAGAGCTTCCAGCAGCATGGAAGTATAAGCGGCTGCGCCTTCCGGCTCCAGATGAACGCCGTCCGAGCGGAAATATTCCGGATGGCCCTTGCTGGCCGAATACCAATCGATGAGCTTCACGTTCGGATACCGGTCTGCAGCGGCTGCCAGCATCTCATTGACGTTCTGCTCCCACTCCCGGGGTACCCGGGTATTGACGAGCAATATGCGCTGCGCGGGCTCGAGCGACTTTAACAGACTGTCCAGGTCCTTCTGCGCAAAGGCGCCGTTCGTCCCAAGCCCAATGATGACGGTGCCGCCTTGGATTCGGTTATTCGCCTGCAGCCCGGGCAGGAGATCCCTCGCCTGCCGCATTTGACGGCCGATAACCGCATCGACATGGATGCCGGGGATCGCCTTCTCCAGATAAGGGGAGACGCCTAGCATGACGGAATCGCCGATCGCTGATACGGCAGCGCCTGATATCGGCTCTTTAGTCTGAGTGCCCGGTTTCGGACTTGCCGGCTGCTTCGAGATGCCGCTGCTGCCGGAGTCGCTTTCCGACGGCTTTTCTTGGCCGGCCGGCTTCGAACCGGACGAATCCTTGGCGGTATTCCCGGATGGCGAAGGCGGCGCATCCGACTGCTTACCGCCTGTCTCAGAGCCTTCCTTCACAGCCGCATCCTTCCCTGCAGAGGGAGGCATGTCATCCCCTTGATCTTGAACTCCCCTATGGTCTTTCAAGCTGGAATTGGTATGGGACTGAGCTTCGTCTCCGGGATCGGCCGACTTGGCAGGCGTCGTTGGCTCCGGCGTCGGTTTCCCGTCAGTCTGGCCGGAACCTTCCAAGGGAGCTGGAGGATCGGCAGGGTCCTTCCCGGCTTTGTCCGGTTCGGTGATTGTTTCTTTCGCTGGCAGCTGCGTAATCGTTTCTTCCGGCGCTCCGGCGCGAGTTGGATCGGTTCCGTTCTGATCCAGGTCCGGTCCCGGAATATGAAGCATCGCTGCGATATCACCGGCCGTCTTCGCGTCCGAGACGCTGCTCATCATGCCGGTACAGAATATCCCGATCAGGATAAGCGAGCTGAACGAGACGATCCAGCCTTTCACGGAAATGGAGGCCGGGCGTTTCCGGAGCGAGCTCAAGCGCTCCCTCAGCTTCCGGAACCCGCCCCGGCGGATCGGCTGCTCGACATATTTCCAGGACAGGGCAGCCAGTACGATGCTCGCCGCCACCTGCAAGACGATCTGGGGCATGCTGAGCCCGCTGACGCCGGAAGATGGGGAAAACAATATCAACACAGGATAGTGCCACAGATAAATTCCATAAGACCGAACCCCGAGCCACAGCAGCGGCTTCCCGCTGAACAAGCGGGACAGTCCGGTTGCCGGGTGGGCCAATACGGCTACGAGCACGGCCGCTGCAATCGAGAAGAGAAACATCCCGCCCCGGTACAGGAACGGATCGTAACGGTCTACCTTCCACATCATGAGGAGCACAACGAGCAGGGCCAGCATGCCGATCAGGTTCAGCGTACGTCTGACGGCAGGCGACGCGGAAACGGGGAGCTTCCAGCTGGGCCAAACGATGGCGAGTCCGGCTCCGATGAGCAGGCCGAAGGCTCTTGTATCGGTCCCGTAATAGACACGGCTTGGATCCGTTCCAGGCTGATACAGCACACCCATGACCGCGGCCGACAGAAGGGCTCCCGCCGCGATGAACGCGAACAGCTGGCCTCTTCGCGGGAACAGCTTAAGGCCGGCCAGCATGATCAGCGGCCACAACAGATAGAACTGCTCCTCTACAGCCAGCGACCAGAAATGCCCAAGAGGCGAAGGGGGACCGAAGGATTCGAAATAGGATTGCTGCTCGAATATAAACTGCCAATTGCTTATGTACGTGATCGCCCCGAGCACGTCGCCCCTAAGGTTTGGCAGACGCTCGCGATCAAACAGGGTTACCCATGCAACGATGAGGAGGAGCATGATCATGATGGCCGGCAGCAGACGCCGAAACCTTCGGACCCAGAAGTCCTTCAAGTCGATTCGGCGGTGATGATGCCACTGCGATGTAAGGATGTCCGTGATTAGATATCCGGACAGCACGAAAAACAAGCTGACTCCGAGGAATCCGCCGCTTGCAAAGCCAAAGCCCCAGTGATACGCCATGACGCCGATGAGCGCCAGGGCGCGGAGCCCGTCAAGACCGGGCATATAACGCGAGTGCGACTTACCGGATCCGGGCACGGCCCACTCCCCCTTTCGAGCGGCATGGGCCTGCTCCGCCCTGCAACAGCTGCCGTGATAATATGTAGGACATATTCACAAACGTCTGGATGTCTAGATATGGATGTGTCATTTGGAACATGGTAAACCTTCCCTTTCATTTAGCAGAAGCTGCAGCTTATGTAATAATGGATCGAATTCTGCAAAATCCTGCAACAAGATGTCATAGCTAATACTATCATCTTCGGAGGAGTAGAAGGTGACAAAATAATGAACCTGAGGCTACAGCGAGATAACAATATGAAGACAGATTATTCATTTGATTTCGGTGCGGCTGTGCTTGCCGGCGTGCCGGCTCGCATTCGGCTTGTTAGCGGCAATGGGTAGAGGAATTGAGGCAAGGCGAGACGAGAGCAATCCCCATAAGAAAGAGGAGGCAGTACCTCCTCCGTTTGCGATGAATCCCATTTTCAAAAGGTTATTTTTCTCGCGGGGCGAACAGCTACACAGCAGCTCCTTCCCGCTTCCGGAAAAATGTCTTCAGCGCCTCGTACACCTCGCCCTTATCCTTAATGACATGATACATAAACTGGTCCAGCTTAATGTTCTTGTAAGCGGACATTAGCGTACTGCTTCGGTTGTATTGGTTGACCTCGCCGTATCCGAACATATTGCTTACCTTCAGCAGCTCGCCGATCAGCTTGACGCATCGTTCGTTATCGGAGGTGAGGTTGTCGCCGTCCGAGAAATGAAAAGGGTAGATGTTGTAGTTGGCAGGAGGATACCGGTTATGGATGATGTCGAGTGCCTTCTGGTAAGCCGATGAACAGATCGTGCCCCCGCTTTCGCCCCGGGTGAAGAACTCCTCCTCGGTCACTTCCTTCGCTTCGGTATGGTGGGCGATAAATACGATTTCCACCTTTTCGTACTGCCTGCGGAGAAAGCGGGTCATCCAGAAGAAGAAGCTTCGCGCGCAGTACTTCTCGAAGGAGCCCATACTGCCTGACGTATCCATCATGGCGATAATAACGGCATTTGATTCAGGGACAACCGTATCGTCCCATGTTTTGTAGCGGAGATCGTCGGGGCTGATGCCATGGATGCCGGGCTTGCCGTCTCTGGCGTTGCGCCGCAGATTTTCAAGAATGGTCCGCTTCTTGTCGATGTTGGACATGATGCCTTTCTTGCGGATATCGTTAAAGACGATGGATTGCGTCTCGATCTGCTCCTTGTCTTTGGGCTGAAGATGCGGGAGCTCGAGCTCCTCGAACAGCATGTTCTCCAATTCCTCCAAGCTGACCTCGGTTTCCACAATATCATAGCCCGCCTGATCGCCGGCCGATTCCCCTTTACCGGGCTGGGCAGAGGCAGGGTCGCGTCCGAGAACGTCACCGACCTTGCTGTCTCCGTCTCCTTGACCGACATGCTTCTGTTTCTGGTAATTATAGATGAACCGATATTCGTCAAGACTGCGGATCGGAACTTTAATGATCTGCTTGCCGTCGGACATAATAATATTTTCCTCGGTGATGAGGTCGGGCAGGTTGCGCTTGATCACTTCGCGGATTTTATGCTGGTGGCGCACCTGATCCTGGTAGCCTTTGCGGTGCAGCGACCAGTCTTCGCGGGATACGACGAACGAGTGTGCATCTTTGCTTTGCATGGACAGTCACCTCCCAAGTTGGCGTTGACACTGCTGCCTTCATTCGGCTGTAGTATTTCATTATATTCGGAAGAAAGAGCGATATGTGAGTGCGAATCGGTGCAAGCCATGAAAAAGACATCTTCCCGCCGATTCGGCGAACAAGATGTCTTCGCGATGGGTTAGGCATATGCGATTATCCGTTCAATACGAAGAGGAATAATGCTCCTATCGTTAGTACGACGACGCCGTTTACGATCGTAGCGATGACCGCAACGGTGCGCTTGCGGATTTTGGAGAAGCACCCAACGATCCCGAGAATGAGTCCGGCCAGATTGATGATCATGACGATGATGAATACTGCGGCCAGCGTAGTCATCGCCTCCACGGTTTCCTGGGTCGGCTGCAGCACGCCAGCCTCGGTGATATACGGCTCGACCATTGTCGTGCCGAGCGCGCCTAGAAAAATATAACCGAGCAGCGTTACGATCGACAGGATGAACGAAGCAATGCCGAAGCGGGAGTGCTTCCGATCCTCGGGAGGGATGAAGGTCGTTGTCGAATGGCTTGAAGCAGGCTTGTCTCCGGAAGGCGACGAGCTAGAACGTTGATCCATGAATACAAATCGCTCCTTACTTGGAATGACTTTCGATATACATGCCGTCCACAGGGAAGCTTGATTAGGCATCCTTATTAATTTTTCACAAAATGTACCTTAAATCAAGTCCAATCCTGCCGCCAACCGGTGGAAAAGCTTCGTATCATCCGGTAAACTTAAGGCATAGCGGGGCGGATAACGCCCGTATGAGAAGAAAGGATTGAAACCAATGCGTCGGACATTTATAGCTTGGGGCTCGGTCTTGATGGCGCTGTCCGTGGCGATCGGAGCTTTCGGAGCGCATATGCTGGAAGGAAAGATTTCGGCAGATGAGCTTGCCGTATATGAAACGGGTGTTCATTATCATATGATTCACGGGATTGCTGTCCTGATCGCGGGCATTCTGGCAGGTGCGCTTGGAGAGTCGCGCAAGCTGTACTGGGCGGGAACGCTGTTTATTGCAGGCGTGATCATTTTTTCAGGCAGCTTGTACGTGCTCAGCATCTCGGGTGCTAAGTGGCTTGGAGCCATTACGCCGATCGGCGGCGTATCGTTCATCGTCGGATGGATTATGCTGCTGTCGGCAGCGTTGTCCCGAAGCAAGGCATAAGAGCATGGCAGACAAGAAGAAACGGCTTCGTCCATCCCAAGGAAAGGGAGAGGGCGGGGCCGTTTCTTTATCTTTCTGCAACCCTATTACAGACGTTCAGCTGACGCTGAACTCGTCAATTTCATTGAGCTTGAACGTATATACCTGCTTCTCGTCGACATGATAGACGTTGACCAGGAAATTGCTCTCATCATAATTCAGAATACGGCACGGGAGGCTGGTTTGTTTGCCGTGGCGATTGGTCGTCAGGCGAACAAGGCGATTATCCTTGCTGTACATTTTAATCCACTCGAAAGGATCTGTTCCGGTTTCGGGAGCCGAAGCCGTGACGGGAGGTTTGCTGGCCGATCCGTTCTGCGCTGCAGGCGGGGATGCCGCTTGGGACGGTTTGGTCTTCTCGACAGGGAGAGAAGCGGGAGTCATCTTCTGTGAGGCTTTCGTGATGACGGAAGTTTTCTTGGCTTGGACCAATGTATTGATGATTTCACCAAGCTCCATGCCGGATTTGATCCGGAAATCGACGACTTCGGATTTGCCGTTCAGCATTTCAAGCAAATATTGTAAAGCCAGTGCGTTGGAGGGGCTTTTAACCAAAATATCAACGTTAAATAAAAAGCCGTGGTCCTCGATGTCAGGGTTTGTGTTCATAGCTTTTATCATTCACCAGCTTTCATATGTTTCTACTGAATCAAATATACCATAATTTTGAGATTTTCATAGTCCTAATGTCACACGCTCGTACATGATTATCTTCGCTTTAATAGACATTTGCACAAATGCCGCTGAGAGGAACGTCTCAGGCAGCGAAAGGGCCTTTCGCACCATGTCGGCAATAAAAGAATAAACATAATTCTAGACCTGATGTGAGAGGGGGTTAAGCCGATTGGTTACGCTGCTGCCGATTGACATTGAAGGACACACCGTCATGGGGGTCGAGGTTAAGCTGCCAAAGACGACGCTGCTGGCCGTCTATACTTCCCGCGGTTATATTATGTGCGGCGCGCTGGATGTCGGTCTGCTGAACGATAAGCTTGCGGACCGGAAGATCATTGCAGGGAGAGCCGTAGGCGTGCGAACATTGGAACAGCTTCTGGAGGCACCTCTGGAATCGGTGACGCTGGAGGCGGAGAAATGGGGCATCCATCCGGGACTGCAAGGCAAAGATGCAATTCTTCGGATGTTGTAATGGTGTTTTATGCAGCAAGGCGATTTCGTAAATGAAAGCTCTCCTTTCCCAGGGCATCGAGAGTGTCAGGATCGTAACATAAAAAACGGACACCGATCATCGTGGTGTCCGTTTTGTTAGTGATTAAGCTGCAGCTATTCGAACAGCTTCTTCAAATTTTCGTGATATGGCGCCTGTACAACGCCCTTCTCGGTAATGATCGCGGTGACGTATTCGTGCGGCGTTACGTCGAAGGCCGGGTTATACACCTTTACGCCTTGCGGAGCCGTGCGCTTGCCGAAGCCCTCGGTGATTTCCTCCGCCGGTCGCTCCTCGATCGGAATATCGGCGCCGGTAGGCGTCTCCAGATCAATCGTAGATAACGGGCAGGCTACATAGAACGGAATGCCGTGCGCCTTCGCCAGAACGGCTACGCCATAAGTGCCGATCTTGTTGGCGACATCGCCGTTCGCGGCGACGCGGTCCGTTCCGACGATAACCGCCTGCACCCAACCCTTGGACATGACCATGGCAGCCATGTTGTCCGCCAAGAGGGTTACGTCGATGCCGGCCTGCTGCAGCTCGAAGGCGGTCAGCCGCGCGCCTTGCAGCACGGGACGGGTCTCGTCCGCGAACACCTTGATCTTCATGCCCTGCTCATGGGCAAGGTACATCGGCGCCAGCGCGGTACCGTATTTGGCCGTTGCCAAGCCGCCTGCGTTGCAGTGCGTAAGGATGCCCATACCGTCTTTGAAGAACGGCAGCGCGTTCTCGCCGATTCGGCGGCAAACATCCTCGTCCTCCGCGCGAATGGCTTCTGCTTCTGCCAGGAATGCCGCATTCAGCCCGCTGATATCGAGGCCGTCCGCAGCGAGCTTGGCCGCGGCAAGCTTCATCCGGTCCAGCGCCCAGAATAGGTTGACGGCTGTCGGTCTGGAGGTGGCCAGGTATTCGCTCGTCTTGACAACCTGCTCGAGCCATCCGCCGGCATCGCTGCCTTCATAACGGAGTCCTCCAAGCACAGTTCCGAAGGCGGCCGCGATGCCGATCGCCGGCGCGCCCCGAACCTTCATGGAATGAATGCCTTCCCAGACTTCCTCGGGGGTATAGAGCTTCAGATAGACGATTTCTTCGGGCAGAAGCCGCTGGTCTAGCAATACCAGGTGGTCTCCGCCCCAATATACGGAGCTTAGCGGTTCATGGGTGGTGGAATTATCGGTGGTCATACCGCTCATATCGATACCTCATTTCCTTGGGATGCTTGTTCGACCAATGTTACGATATCATCAATGGATTGAATGGAGCGGTGGTGCCGCACCAGGCTCTTGCCGATTGCCAATGCTTTACGCTGAGCCGCTTCCCTGCCCTTGTCGCCCGGGATCGTGTCGATATCGGCCACGTGAGACAGGCCTACGATGCGCCGTATCATTTTGCAGCCGGCAAATCCGGCGGTATCCTTTAGAATCTGGGAAATGTAATAATCCTGATAGCCTGCCGTACGGGACATCTCGTCTTGCAGACCTTCATTCCAGAGCAGGCGGAAACCGCTCTCGAAATGCGTCCATACGCCCCGCGCCATCTCAATAAGTCTTGCTTCACGGGCAGCCCGTGTCTGCTCATCCGAGGACCATCCGATCTGCGACGCATAGTTGAGCAGCAGATTGCCGATGACCGCGCCGATATCGAATCCCATAGGCCCGAAGAAGGCGAATTCCGGGTCGATGACCTTGGTCGAATCCGGCTTGACGAAGATGCTTCCTGTATGAAGATCCCCGTGAAGCAGCGCCTGCGCCTGCGTCAAAAACTTATGGCGAAGCAGCGTGACTTCGAAGTGAAGCTCCGTATCGGAACGAAGCACCTCCGCCTCATCCTCGATCGCCTCGGAATAATTGTTGTTGTCCGATTTCCGGTAAGGATCCTCGAAGATCAGATCCTCGGTGATTTTGCATAAATCGGGATTCACGAACTGGCCGGCAAGCACCTTCTTCTCCTGCTGATTCATCCCGAGATCCGACGTGTAGAAGAGCGTTCTCGCCAAAAACTCCCCGATATGCTCGGCGAATTTCGGATAGGCTTGGCCTTCGATGAGCCCTCTGCGCATAATCGTATATTCGCTCAGATCCTCCATCACGGTATAGGCAAGCTCATCGGAATATCCGTAGACCTCAGGTACAAGTTCCGGGCAGATCTTATGCTCGGTTTCTAAGGCCAAACGCTCGATTCGCGCACGGTCCAGAGACAGCGGCCACGATTCGCCGACGACCTTTGCATAAGGAACGGCCTGCTTGATAATGATACTATCAGCCGTATTTTTGGCGGTGACGTGAAACACCAGATTCAGATTGCCGTCGCCGATTTCCCGGCACTCCAGCTCGGCATGCTCCGGGAACCGGCCCGGGATACTTCTTGCTAACTGTATAGCTTCCTCTGCGCTCAGCGGATGATATGCAGACATGGATGGTCACCCCCAAATATAATAGAAGAAAACTTAAAGCCAACTTTTTTGCTTGGTATTACCTAGTATAACGGTTTTTCGCGAATTTTGTATAATTTTTTGGACGGCTGCGGAATATGCGAAAGGAGTATGATTCGCATATCGGCTCAAGGGGTAAACTACAAATAGACGCCCAAGCGCAGATTTGTGCTCCTATATAATTGAAGGATTACGTGAAAGGCGGCATGCCTTGCAGCAGAAGGATGCCGACGGCTGACGGCCGTTCCTTTGCGTGTCACAGGGTGCATTATATATAGAAAAGGAAGGGATTAACCATGGCAAAAACATCGTCTAGCAAATCCGCAGGAAAAACGAAAAGCTCCTCGCTGGAGCAGCTGTTGAACCAGCAGGTTGCAAACTTTAACGTGCTCTATGTGAAGCTTCATAATTACCATTGGTACGTTACCGGGCAGCAGTTCTATTCCCTTCATGTGAAGTTTGAAGAACTGTATAATGAAATTACGCTGAAAATGGACGAGGTTGCAGAGCGGCTTCTTGCCCTCAAGGGCAAGCCGGCGGCAACCATGAAAGAATATCTGGACCTGGCAACCGTGCAGGAAGCATCCGGCAATGAGGATACGAAGGGCATGGTGCAGGCGCTGATCGAGGATTTTGCCACGGTTTCGGAAGAGCTTGCAGAAGGGATCGAAATGGCCGAGGAAGCAGGCGACGCCCCGACGGCGGATATGTTCACGGGCTTTAAGGCCGACCTTGAGAAGCATATGTGGATGCTGCGCTCTTTCTTGGGATAAAGAGGCTGTTTCATAGGATGAAGTTTAGTTCACCTGTTCTTCATGGCATAAAGAAGGATCGTATTCGATCGCCAATCGCATCACAAGCTTCATGCTGTTAGACTTGTACCGTCCGGCGACGAGCGTTTGTGAAAGCCGTCGCCGGGTGCTGTGGCGTTTAACGCATGCAGCATCTCGATGGCAGCTAGCCATGAACAGGGAACAACAAGCAGGTTTGACCGCCGATGGGTCAGGCCTGCTTTTTAATTGTTGATGGGAATTGCTGGTTATTGGTGCCCTTAGTTTCGGTTATGCTACAGGATAATCGGAGGTTATGACGATCAGGTGTTGTTTTGATGAAGGGGAAGTCTGCCGCTTAGCCGTAAAAGGCTTGTCCGGTTGAAATGCATCCTGTATTATTATAAAATGGCTTGAGAATCAGTGAGAATCAGTTTAGAATAATTATAAATAAATAATCACTTTTCTTTCTTGCTTCTTTTTATGAAATCAGGGCGTACAATCCTGTTATCATATAGGACCATAATACACTACCTATTCAACGGAGGGAATCTAATATGTCAACAAAGTTTGTCATTGAAGGATTGAAAGCACAAATCGAAGGGAAGGAAATTCTTAAGGGGATCAACCTTGAGATGAAAGGCGGCGAAGTTCACGCCATCATGGGACCTAACGGTACAGGTAAGAGTACCCTCGCTTCCGCTTTGATGGGTCACCCTAAATATGAAGTAACGGAAGGTACGGTTCTTCTGAACGATGAAGACCTGCTCGAGATGGAGGTTGACGAGCGTGCACGCGCCGGATTGTTCCTCGCCATGCAGTATCCAAGCGAAATTGCCGGAGTAACGAACTCCGACTTCCTGCGCAGCTCCATCAATGCACGCCGAGGCGAAGGCAATGAAATCTCGCTGATCAAGTTTATCCGTCAGATGGAAGGCAAGATGAAGGAGCTTGAGATGAACCCAGAGTTCGCTCACCGCTACTTGAACGAAGGCTTCTCCGGCGGCGAGAAGAAGCGTAATGAAATCCTGCAAATGATGATGCTCGAGCCGAAAATTGTCGTGCTTGACGAAATCGACTCCGGTCTCGATATCGATGCTTTGAGAATCGTGGCAAACGGCGTGAACGCCATGAAATCGGAAGAGCGCGGTTTCTTGATTATTACCCACTATCAGCGCTTGCTTAACTATATTACTCCTGATTACGTACACGTTATGATGCAAGGACGCATCGTGAAATCCGGCGGCCCTGAGCTGGCCGAGAAGCTGGAAGCCGAAGGTTACGACTGGATCAAGGAAGAGCTGGGAATTACCGATGAAACTGTAGGTCAAGACGCGTAAATTGACGGGAGGAGGAAACGATATGACTACACAAACCATTCTTCCGGTCAACGCTGAGGCTTTGAAGGCATTGTCCGAAAGTAAACAGGAACCGGCCTGGCTGACAGAGAGCCGTCTGGCTTCTCTGGAACTGGCCGGCCAGTTGGAATTGCCAAAGCTGGAGAAGCAGCGCATCGAGCGCTGGAACATCCAAAGCTATGGCGAATATAAAGAAAGCAGCAAGCTAGCTTCCTTTGAAGAATTGCCAGAGCATGTTGCGAAGCTTGTCGAAGGCTCCCGTGAGGGCGGCTTGATCATTCAGCGCAACTCCGGCACGGTCCATGTAAGCCTCGCTCCTGAGCTTGCAGCGAAAGGCGTGATTTTCACCGATCTGCAAACCGCGGTTAAAGAGCACGAGGATCTGGTGAAGCCTTACCTGCATCAAGCGGTTAAGCGGGATGAACACGCAATGGCGGCTTTGCATGCGGCGGTGTGGAACGGCGGGGTATTCCTGTATGTACCGAAAAATGTCGAAGTTGACGTTCCAATGCAGGCGGTGCTGCTGGCAGACGACGCCGGTGCAACCTTTGCTCCGCATATTCTCGTCGTTGCCGAAGCGAACAGCATGGTAACTTATGTCGATAACTACGTGTCCGATGCGTTGAACGCTTCTGTGACCCATAACGGAGCGGTGGAAGTGTTCGTTAAGAACGGCGCCAAGGTCCGCTATGCATCAGTGCATCAGCTGGCTGCTGAAGCAACGGACGTCACGTATCGCCGCGCGGTCGTCGAGAACGACGGCTCCATCGAATGGATTGTCGGAGAGATGAACGACGGGGATACGGCAAGCGATACGATGAGCGTTCTTAAGGGCAACGGTTCGACATCCGATGCGAAGGTCATCGCGGTCGGCTCCGGCTCCCAGAAGATCAATTACACCACCCAAGCGAAGCATTTCGGCAAGAGCTCGGCGTCCCAGATGATTACCCGCGCGGTCATGCGCGAAGAAGCGCAAGCGATCATTAACGGGATTACGAAGATCGAGAAGGGTGCAACGAAGGCTGACGGTCAGCAAACCGAACGGGTGCTGATGCTTAGCCCGAAAGCGCGCGGCGACGCCAACCCGATTCTGCTCATCGATGAGGATGACGTAACTGCAGGTCATGCTGCATCCGTCGGTCAAGTGAACCAGGAGCAGATTTACTACCTCATGTCCCGCGGAATTTCACGCACGGTGGCGGAATCGCTCATCATTTACGGTTTCCTCGCTCCGGTCGTCAGCGAAATCCCGCTGGAGGGACTTCGTGACCAGCTGCAGGGGCTCGTTGAAAGGAAGCTGGGACAATGATTGCCCGGATTCGAGAGCAATTTCCCATCCTCCATCAGGAGATCAACGGACATCCGCTGGTCTATCTCGACAATGCGGCGACTTCACAGAAGCCGCAGGTCGTAATAGACGCCGTCAAGCGGTATTATGAATGGGAGAACTCCAACGTCCACCGCGGGGTTCACACGCTCGGCAGCCGTGCGACGGACGCCTATGAAGGAGCACGGGAGAAGGTCGCCCGTTTCATTAATGCCGAAAGCTCCGAGCAAATTATTTTCACGCGCGGCACGACGACGGCGCTGAACCTGGTTGCCTCGTCTTATGCACGCTCCGTATGCGGTCCCGGCGATGAAATCGTCCTGACCGAAATGGAGCATCACAGCAATCTCATTCCGTGGCAGCAGGTGGCCATCGCCACCGGCGCTACGCTGAAATATATTCCGCTGCAGCCTGACGGCACGATTCGCGTCGAGGATGTCGAGGCGCTGGTCACAGACCGTACGAAGCTGGTAGCGATCGCTTATGTCTCCAATGTCATGGGCGTGATCCATCCTGTGAAGCAAATAGCCGAAATCGCTCACCGTCACGGTGCCGTCATCGTTGTAGACGGTGCGCAGAGCACTCCGCACATGAAGGTGGATGTTCAGGATATAGGCTGCGATTTCTATGCCTTGTCCGGACACAAGATGTGTGCTCCGACCGGCATCGGGGCGCTTTACGGCAAGAAGGCGCTGCTGGAGGCGATGGAGCCGATCGAGTTCGGCGGCGAAATGATCAACGATGTCGGCTTGTATGAGTCGACGTGGAAGGAGCTCCCTTGGAAGTTTGAAGGGGGAACGCCGATCATTGCCGGGGCTGTCGGTCTTGGTGCAGCCATCGATTTCCTTCAGGAGATCGGCATGGATGCCATCGAGCAGCATGAAGAGAAGCTCGCTGCTTATGCGATGAATCGTTTGTCCGAGCTTGAGGGCGTGACGATTTACGGCCCGCGCGAGCGCAAGGTCGGGATCGTTACCTTTAATCTCGGCGATATTCATCCGCATGATGTGGCAACCGTTCTTGATGCGCAGGGCATCGCGATCCGGGCAGGCCATCACTGCTGTCAACCGCTGATGCGCTGG
Source organism: Paenibacillus lactis (assembly GCF_017873605.1). GTDB lineage: Bacteria > Bacillota > Bacilli > Paenibacillales > Paenibacillaceae > Paenibacillus_AQ > Paenibacillus_AQ lactis. The sequence goes on along the minus strand of NZ_JAGGKI010000003.1, from coordinate 126,626 downwards.
CTGAAAGTATCTTCTACGGCACGCGCAAGCTTTTATCTGTATAATACAGAAGAGGACGTTGATCGGTTAGTTAGCGCCTTAATCCAGACAAAGGAGTATTTTGGCGATGCAACTTGATGATTTATACAGACGTGTCATCATGGATCATTATAAAAATCCCCGCAACCGCGGAAAGTTCGAGGACGACGCGGTAACGGTCGATTTGAACAACCCGACGTGCGGAGACCGAATCTCCTTGCAGCTGAAAGTTGAGAACGGGGTCGTGGCTGATGCCAAATATACGGGGGAAGGCTGCTCCATCAGCATGTCTTCCGCCTCGATGATGACGGACGCCGTAAAAGGCAAATCGCTCGAAGAGGCGCTGAGCCTGGCGGACCGGTTCTCCTCCCTCATGCAGGGCGAGGACGTTGAATTCGAAGAGTACGAGGATATTGAAGCCCTATCCGGTGTTAACAAGTTTCCTGCCCGCATTAAGTGTGCAACACTCGCGTGGAACGCACTCCGAAAAGGAATAGACGCGAAGTAAGCGAATGACAATAGATCGATAGGGAGGTAAGTCAAATGGCTAAAAAGGCACCCGAATTAGAAGAGTATAAATATGGTTTCCGTGACGAGCACAAAGCCGTTTTTCAAACTGGTAAAGGATTGACCCGCGAGGTCGTTACGGAAATTTCCAAAATCAAGAATGAGCCGGAGTGGATGCTGGAATTCCGCCTGAAGGCGCTGGAGCAGTTCGAGAAGATGCCGATGCCTCGTTGGGGCGGCGATCTCGATGAGCTGGATTTCAACGACATCCAGTACTATGTAAGACCGTCCGAGAAGCAAGGGAAGACTTGGGAGGAGGTTCCAGCCGAAATTAAGGAAACCTTCGACAAGCTCGGGATCCCGGAAGCGGAGCAGAAGTTCCTTGCAGGCGTATCGGCGCAGTACGAATCCGAAGTGGTATACCACAACATGCAGAAGGACCTTGAAGATCAAGGCGTTATCTTTATGGACACGGATACCGCTCTGAAAGAGCATCCGGAAATCTTTAGAGAATACTTCGCAACAGTCGTTCCGCCGGCAGATAATAAATTTGCCGCGCTGAACAGCGCGGTATGGTCCGGCGGAAGCTTCATCTATGTTCCGAAGGGCGTGCAATGTGAAATTCCGCTGCAGGCGTACTTCCGTATCAACTCCGAGAACATGGGTCAGTTCGAGCGTACGCTGATCATTGCCGACGAAGGCAGCTTCGTGCATTATGTCGAAGGCTGTACGGCTCCGATCTACAGCACGAACTCGCTTCATAGCGCAGTTGTCGAGATTATCTGCAAGAAGGATGCACGTGTTCGCTACACGACAATCCAGAACTGGGCGCCGAACATCTACAACCTGGTGACCAAGCGCGCGGTTGCGGAAGAGAATGCAACGATGGAATGGGTCGACGGCAACATCGGCTCCAAGCTGACCATGAAATACCCTGCCGTTGTCTTGAAAGGACGCGGCGCCAAAGGCATGGTGCTCTCCATCGCGGTTGCAGGCAAAGGCCAGCACCAGGATGCAGGTGCGAAGATGCTTCACTTGGCTCCGGACACCACTTCAACGATCGTATCGAAATCGATCAGTAAGCACGGCGGTAAAGTAACCTACCGCGGTCTGGCATCGTTCGGCCGCAACGCCGAAGGCGCGAAGGCGAATATCAAGTGCGATACGCTGATTCTCGATAATGAGTCGACATCCGATACGATTCCATACAACGAGATCAAGAACGACAACATTACGCTAGAGCATGAGGCGACGGTATCCAAGGTATCCGAGGATCAGCTGTTCTACCTTATGAGCCGTGGTCTTACCGAGGACGAAGCTACTCAGATGATCGTTATGGGCTTCATTGAGCCGTTCACGAAAGAACTGCCAATGGAGTATGCGGTCGAAATGAACCGCCTCATCAAGTTCGAAATGGAAGGCTCCATCGGTTAATAACTTCCAAGCAGGATTAGAATATAGGCTGACATCGAAGAATGGGCTGCCCGCGAGATCACAGATCTTGGGCAGCCCATCTTTCTGTTATTGCGAGGTATTCGCTGAGGCAAATATTTCTCATTTCGCGGTGGTTTCGAGTTTTTTCAGACATTGAATGTGCATCGTCGCTACTCGGACAATAAGCCTTACAAAAGAGCGGGGCTTCTCCAGGAATGCAAACCTACCAACATTCGAATAAACTGCGAGCTTGTTCCGTATATAACCGGGGAAGCCTGTGGGACGGCTTGCTTTACGATGTTTTGGCGGTAATCTGTTCTACAAATAAATTCCCCGGACGATTTGCTGTTTCAATCGCCGGGGAATTTTCGTTTATGTATATACGTAAGGCATGAGTTCATTTTAGAGCAAGATCTCCTGGATCTCGGTATCCGGTTCCTTGGACAGATCAATAAAGCGCTCTCCGGCTTGAACGAGGGGACGGAAGTAGTCCGACTGGTTATTCGCAACGATGATGCCTGATTCGCCGGTTGTCAGGACGACTTTTTTACCGATGAAATATGGAAGCATCTGCCGGATGAACGCATGAGTCGCCTTCCCGTTCAGCTTGCCGAAGCTGAGGCCGTAGAGCTCCCGCAGAACGGTCAGCAGCTGCTGCTTGGATTGATACACCCGGTTGGTCGTCATGGCGCTGTAGACATCGGCGACTGCGCAAATCTGCGCGTAGGGGTGGATCTGATCCTCGCCGATCGCTTTCGGATATCCGGAGCCGTCGCCCCGTTCATGATGCTGGAGGGCCACGGTTGCAGTGATTTTGTCCTGCGTTGATTCATAGATCATTTCGTAGCCGTAAATGGTGTGCAGCTTGACTTGCTCATATTCGTCCGGTGTCAGCTTGCCGGGTTTATCGAGTATTTCCCGGGGGATTCGGCACTTTCCGATATCATGGAGGAAGCCGGCTTTGCCGATGTCATACGCTTCCTGCTCAGAATAGCCCATCCATTCGGCGATATAATAGGACAGCATTCCAACTTGAATGGAGTGGCGGTAGGTGTAATCATCCTTGCCATTAAACAGAAGCAGGAGAGAAACCACGTCCTTCTGTTCGCTGAGCGAGTCGACGAGCGGATGAAAGGTGTCGTCGACGACGGATTCATTAAACTTTCCCGTCATTGCCGCTTCCTCGAACATGGATCTGCACCCGTCGAACGCGAGATTGAACTGCGGTTGAACCTGTCGGAACGATTCCGAGATATCGGATAGCAGCTCGATGGATTCTGCAAGCTGGCGGGGGGAAATATCGATATAATCGATGCCGTGCTGAAGGAGCTTGGATATGTCCTCCATGCGCAGAATCGTTCCTTTGCGAAGAACATGAACGCCGTTACTGTTGAATGCATCTTGTTGGATGTGATCGCCGGGTCTCAGGTCCGTGACATGTACTCTCAAATCATTGCACCTCTTGCCCTTATATAAATGAAAAGTTAAGACCATCTTAGCAAGAAAATTATGGTTTTACAATGATTGAATAAGTCTTATAGCCTAGCAGTCGGGTCCCATGGGCCAGTTTGCGGGCCTTTCCATTCGGAGCCGTCATCCCAGATTTCCTTTTTCCAGATCGGGACGGTTCGCTTCAGCTGCTCGATGGCATACCTGCTTGCTTCATAGCAGTCGTTTCGATGAGGCGAAGAGACGGCAATGACCACGCTGGTTTCACCAATATCGACTGTGCCAATGCGGTGGGAAATCGCGCATAAGGTGCCAGGCCACTGATTGGAAATGTCTCGACAAATTTGCTGCAATTCTTTTAGCGCCATGGGGATATAGGCATCATACTCTAGCGTAACCGTTCGTTGCTCTCCGGTCATCTCCCGGGTCGTGCCGATAAAAGAGAGCGTTGCGCCATGGTTGGCATCATGGACCTTCGCCACGGTCTCCTCGACCGAGAGCTTCTCGGACGTGATCAGACAAGTTCCATCGGGGGACTGAGCGCTTCTGCAGCGCTGCTCCCCGGCACCGTCTCCGCCGGATACAGGCGGAATCAGAGCAACCTCATCCCCTGACTGAATAAGCTGATCCTCCAACGCATATTCTTGATTGATTGCTACGAACGAAACCGCGATCTGCTGTGCGGCGTCCGGGTAAGCGTCGCTAAGCTTGTGCTTTAATTCTCCGGCTGTAATCGGAAGGGCGGGTACGGAAAACGCAAGCGAAGCGGAACCGATTCGATCGGCCAGCCCCGCGAATAATAGGATCGGAATAGTCGTCGACATTTTGCATCACCTCATAATTCTTCTGGGCTACAATATACCATATTCCTCGTCAAAATGTTATGCTTGAAAGACCGGAAAATCACGTGATACGAACATGGGAGGAGGCCGCCTGAATGCTGAAGAAGAGCCATGACCAGAAGCTTACAATCCTGTATACAAATGATATACATAGTCATTTTGAAATGATGAGTAGCGCGGCGGCTATTATTTCCCGGGAAAGAACGGCCGCGCAAGGCCCGGTGCTGGTGCTTGATATAGGCGACCATATGGACAGAGCCGCTGTCGAGACGGAAGGCTCGATGGGACAGGCGAACGTGGATATTATGAATTTGACAGGATACGACGCAATTACCATCGGCAACAATGAAGGGCTTACCTTTCCGGCGGATGTGCTGGAACATCTATACGCCGGTCTTCAATGTCCCGTCGTCTGCTGCAATATCCGCGAGACCACGAGTGGTGCCCCCCCACGCTGGATGAAGCCGAGCATCGTCGTTGAGAAGGAAGGCATCCGGGTGGGAATCACCGGTGCGACGGCTGCTTTCGCGGGGTTTTATCAGCTGCTGGGCTGGGAGGCTTCCGACCCGGATCAAGCGATCGCGGAGCAGGTACGGCTGCTGTCGGATCGATGCGATCTCGTCATTGTACTGTCGCACCTCGGTTTAACGACGGATAAACGATTGGCGGAAAACATTGAAGGCATCGATATTATTTTGGGCGGTCATACCCATCATGTGCTCGAGGACCCGCTTGTCATCGGTGGCACCGTCATATGCGGTGCCGGAAAATTCGGGAATTATGTCGGTCGGCTAGTCATGGAGCGGAGCAGTGAGAATGATCGATTTATGAGCAGGGAAGGGCTGCTGCTTTCCGTGGATCAAGCGCTGATTGAGCCGATTGTCGAGCAGGCGATTATGCGGCATCATGAACTGGCCGAGCAGCGGCTGCAGGAACAGGTAGCGGTCATTGACCGCAAGCTTCCGATCCATTACGAAGAGGAATCGCCATTTGCGAATCTGCTCGCCCAGGCGGTGCTGCACCATACGGGAGCCGAGTTTGCCATCGTTAATTCCGGGCAGCTGCTCGGACCGCTTCCGAAGGGTGAAATCAGCGCCGGCATGCTGCACAGTCTGTGCCCGTCCCCGATCAATCCCTGCGTCGTAACTCTGCGTGGAGAGCATATTTATCAGGCGCTGGAAGAGAGCCTGCTTCTGGAGTTTAACAACAAGAAGATTACGGGGTTCGGATTTCGCGGTTATATATTGGGCTGTTTGGCAGTGGACGGACTACAGGTTCATTATGATCCATCGGGATTGCCTTACCATAAAATCACAAGCATTACGCTGGGCGGACAGCCGCTCGAGCGTACACGGGAATACAGGGTAGGCACGCTGGACATGTTCACGTTCAAGATCGGCTATGAAACACTGGCTCTTGGTACGGACACGGCTTATATGCTTCCGGAATTTATCCGGGATTTGCTTAGGGAAGAGCTGTCAAGACCCGGATCGCTTGACGAGACGCTTGTTCCCCGCTGGATATCCTGAACATCTCCTTCGACTAACTTCCTTTGGCCGAGCATACATATGAGGAGGACAAAGGTTAAAGGAAGGGGATGGACATGGATTTTCTTACATCCATCATATTGGGAATTGTAGAGGGCTTCACCGAATTCATCCCGGTATCCTCTACGGGGCATATGATTTTAACGGCAAAGATGCTCGGATATGACGATCAGACGCCCATCATGAAGACGTTCGAGGTGGTCATCCAATTGGGAGCCATATTGGCGATCGCGATCGTCTACTGGAACCGTATCCTTACACTGCTTGGATGGAGCCGCAGCGAGCCGATTGCCAAGGCAGCGCCGAAGAGACTGAATCTGATCCACGTATTGTTGGGGATTGCCCCGGCGCTGCTTGTTGCCTATTTCGCAAGAGATTTCATCAAAAGCCTGTTCCATGCGCAGACCGTTTTGTTTGCGCTTGTCGCAGGGGGCATTTTTATGATTTTCGCGGAGTGGTACAATAAACATAAAGCTCGATTGACCGCTGAAAATGTGGATGATATGACGTACAAACAGGCGTTTTTGATCGGTTTGTATCAGATTATATCCGTATTGTGGCCGGGGTTTTCCAGGTCGGGCTCCACCATCGCCGGAGGCATGATCAGCGGTGTCAGCTACAAGGCTTCGGCTGACTTTTCGTTTCTGATTGCAATTCCGATTATGTGTGCCGCGTCCGGCTATGAGCTGCTGGATTCTTACCGAAACTTTACGTCGGACACGATCGGCGTATTTATTGCAGGTTTTATTGTTTCGTTTGTTGTCGCTTATTTTGTTGTCTTGGCCTTTATGAAGCTTATACAGAAGATCCGGCTTACGCATTTTGCGATTTACCGTTTTGTTCTGGCTGCCGTATTCTGGCTGTTTATTATGCACTAATATACAGAATAAAGAACAGGTTAAGCCTGAACCATCCGGTTTTTACGTACAGCACCCTGTAAAGGCCAGGCGCATAAATCCCATACGTGTGACGAATAGCAGAGGAAGTGACGGATTGCGTCTAATACCTATTGATGCGTTGAAGCCGGGAATGGTAATTGGTAAAAAAATATATAACAGTGACGGTCTGGTGCTGCTGTCCGAAGGTGTGGAGTTGACGGATCGCCTGATCCGCCGTCTTGGCGGGCTGGAGATCAGTTATGTGTATATCCAGGATGCGATGACAGAGGATATCGTGGTACAGGAGCTGCTGTCGGAAGAAACACGGCTCAGGGCCATTCAGTCAATCCGGAGCAATTTCAAAAAATTGGAGAGTCGTCCGGATCTGGGAGGAAGCTTTCTCCATCTGGGAAAGGCCTTTTCCGGCGTCATGGAAGCGATCATGGATGAACTGTCGGAGCACGAGGAATGTATGGTGCTGCTGACCGATATGAACACCAATGATTACAATTTGTATCGCCATTCATTAAACGTATGCTTGTATACGACGGTGCTGGGCTTATCCTTCGGTTACAGCCGTGAGGAGCTCCGGGTGCTGAGTCTCGGGGCACTCCTCCATGATATAGGCAAGACCAGAATATCCCAGTCGCTGCTGCAGCGGCCGGGACGTCTGAGTTTGGAGGAGTTTCGTGAAGTACAGAGACATACGGAGCTCGGTTATCAGATTCTAAAGAACGAGCCCAACATTCCGCTAATGGCGGCGCACTGCGCGCTCTCCCACCATGAACGCCTGGACGGCAGCGGCTACCCCCGCGGGTTGAAGGGACCGGAAATTCACGATTATGCCAAGTGGGTTGCAATCGCCGATTCCTATGATGCCATGACGACACAGCGGGTATACAAGCCCGCGCTGCTGCCGCATCATGCGGCAGAAGTGATGTATACCGGGTCGGGGACGCTGTATGAACAGAAATTTCTCGAAGTGTTCCGGGATCGGGTCGCGATATACCCACCCGGGATCACCGTGAAGCTCCACACAGGGGAGAGCGGGGTTGTCTCCAAGGTTCATCCCCATGTACCGCACCGTCCGGTCGTTCGGGTGCTAACGGATGCAGAAGGGGTGCCGCTAGCCGCGCCTTATGAAGTGGATTTGTCCAAAACACTGGCCGTCATGATTGCCGGTATCGGACAAGCTAACGTGGACTGATTATTGTTAACTAGGAGGTAGACTCGTGAGACAGGATAGCCACCCGACACCGCTGTATAGATGGGGGCAGCAGATTTACCGCTGCCGTAAAGCCATTGTTCTTGCCTGGTTGGCCTTGTTTTGCGTGCTGCTTCCGTTTGCGCTCAAGCTCCCTTCCATACTGGAGCATAACGGTTTTACGCCGAAGGACAGCCCTTCACAGGTCGGGCTCGAGAAGCTTGAAGAGGGGCTCGGACTGTCTGCGGCGTCCCTCGATATTGTAGTGGTAAGCAGGACGAAAGAGAATTTGACGGCCGGGACGGCGCAGAAGCGAATTTTGGAGGAGCTGGCGCCGCTGCGGTCACTTCCGTATGTTAGGGATATCTATATGAATACGTCCTCACGCCAAACCGGCGAGGACCATATCGTTGCGGTGAAGGTGCTTCTGAATCTGGACGCGTCGGAAGCGCTCCGGCGATTTGGGGAGATCCGCAGTAACGTGCCCGACATTGTCGGTGCAAACGCTTATATTACCGGGAATACCGCCGTATTCGCCGATATGAATGAGGCCGTGAAGAGCGATATTATCCGGGCGGAAATCATCGGCATTCCTGCTGCGCTGCTAATCCTTCTAGTGGTCTTTGGCACATGGACGGCTGCAGTTCTCCCGCTGATCGCCGGGCTGGTGAGCGTCGCGACCACGATGGGAGCTTTGTATTTCCTGGCGCTGGCGGACGGGTCGATCAGCAATTTTCTGCCGAATGCCGTTACGATGCTGGGATTGGCCGTGGGCATTGATTATGCATTGCTTATTGTTAGCCGTTTCAAGGAAGAGCTCAGGAACGGGGACGTGGAGAAGGCCCTGGCGATTACCTGCGCGACAGCCGGAAAAGCGGTGATGTTCTCCGGGGGAGCCGTTCTGATCGGATTTGCGGCGATGAGCTTTATTGATCTGCCGATTTTCCGCTCCTTCAGCATCGGAGGCATTACGGTCGTGGTCGTATCGGTTCTTGCCGGTAATACGCTCCTGCCGGCGCTGCTCGGTATTCTGGGAGTACGAATCCACGCCCTGCCCCTCCTTCCAAAAAGATATAGATCGCGCCGTGAAGTTGTCCGTCCGTCCGGGTTCTGGCGAAATGTCTCCCGATTTGTGATGGCACATCCTGTCATCATCTCCGTAGCTGTTATCGCGCTGCTGTTGGCAGCCATTTATCCGGTAAGAAACATGAATATCGCCATTCCGGCTGCCGAGGTGCTGCCGCCGAAATATGAATCCCGATACGGCAATGATTTAATGACGCGCGCATACGATGTACGCGAGTTGAACTCCATTGTGGTTGCAGCTGAGCTTCCGGCCGCCTATGACGATCCCCAAAGCATCCGCGCGTTAAAGGCTTATACGGACGAAGTGCGGATGATGCCCGGTGTTAAACAGGTTGGCAGCTATCTGAGCATCGGCCGGGGATCGGAAGAGGAAGTGGCGAAATATTTGTCCCGTGCGGATATCCGGGAGCAGCTGGAGCAGTACCGGCTGGTTCGTGATAAGATGGCGGTTGTAGCCGTAGTCCCGGAATACGGGGAGGCGCATGCATTGACGGCTCAGCTTGTCCGGGATCTGAGAATGATGGATACGCCGGGTCTGGAGACGCATGTTACCGGAAGCCCGGCTTATAAGCTTGATATTATGGACAAGATGCAGGAGCACATTGTGCTTGTGCTGGGCTTTGTATTTGCCGTGACGTATGTGATTCTGCTGATCGCATTTCGCTCCGTGCTGCTCCCTCTAAAGGCGAGCCTGATGAATATGCTCAGCCTTGGGGCAGGGCTTGGGGTTGTGGTGTGGGTGTTCCAGGAGGGAATCGGTGCGGATTGGCTCGGGGTATCTTACACGGGAACGATTTTCGCCCTGCTGCCGATTCTGATCTTTTGCGTAGTCTTCGGCATCTCCATGGATTACGAGGTCATGATGATCTCCCGCATTATGGAGAATTATGAGCGCACGGGGGATAACGAATACAGCACAGCCGAAGGCCTTGAGAGCACGGGAGGATTGATTACGAGCGCGGCCCTGATTCTTGCCGTGGTCGTGGGCGCATTTATTTTTACGGACAATGAAGTTATGAAAGCGATCGGGCTCGGGCTGACGGTTGCGGTGCTTCTGGACGCAACCATCATTCGGGTGCTGCTCGTACCGGCGTTTATGAAGCTGCTCGGGAAGGCCAACTGGTGGAGCCCGCGTTGGCTGCTGCCGAGGAGGATGGCAGTGACGACTGCGGAGGACCCGCTGGAGCCGGGGCCGGAACAGAAACCAGCCCAATAACGATACAGGTACATGCAGAGACCTTCTATACAGATATGCTATAATCATATAATGAACCATGAACTGTCAGCCGTCCGGGTACATAAAGACGTTGTATCTGATTGAACCGGTAATTCAAAGAAATAAGGTGAGTAAACCATGAGTAATACAGCACAGCCAACACCACCGGCCCTAAGGCCGATTTCGCCGAGTTATGATCCGTGGGATCCCATTACATCCTTGCGTCAGCATGGCAAGCATGTGCTGACCAGCGTGGAAATGACCGTAACCCATCTATGCAATATGCGGTGCGAGCACTGTGCCGTGGGGGATATGCTGGTGATGAAGGAAGCGCCGATGCTGCCGCTCGATATGATGCTAAAGCGGCTGGATGAGGTGGAGCATCTGCAGACGATCAGCCTGACAGGCGGCGAACCGGCTTTTCTTGGCAAAACGGTGGATGATGTGATCGTGCCGCTCCTTAAATATGCGAGAGAACGGGGGATCCGAACGCAGATCAACTCCAATCTGACGCTGGATATCAGCAGATATGAAAAAATGCTGCCCTATCTGGATGTCATGCATATCTCCTTCAACTACTTAAACGGAGATGATTTCTACGAAGTCGGTTTTGCAAACAGCGCTCGTCCGGTCTCCAAGGAGACAGCATATCGTATGTATGATACGATGCTTCTTAATTCGGAGAAGCTGAGTGATGCGGGGATGTATATATCCGCCGAATCGATGATTAACTATCGAACCCATCAGAAGCTGGGCGGAATTCACAAGCTGATCAAGGAGATGGGCTGCAAGCGGCATGAGGTGCATCCGATGTATGCTTCGAATTTTGCATCCTCGCTCCCGGTCTTGTCGCTGGCCGATACGAAGGCAGCCATACACGGCTTGCTGGACGCGCGCGATCCCGACATTTGGATGCTGTTCGGAACGCTGCCGTTCTTTGCTTGCAGCTCGGATGAGGATGATCAGGCATTGCTTCGACGTCTCCGCACGGAGCGCAATGTTACGGTCCGGAACGATCCGGACGGGCGCAACCGGGTAAACGTGAATTTATTCTCAGGTGACGTATACGTGACGGATTTTGCTGATATTCCGGCTTTTGGTAATATTAAAGGACAGAGGCTTGATGACATCTTTGAAGCATGGTCGACGGGGCACCCGCTGAATCAGACCGTAAACTGCCATTGCGATGCGGTAAGCTGCTGCGGGCCGAACCTGCTGGTGGCGGACATGTATTACCGGGGTGTCGACTTCAAGTCCAGAAAAGCAAAGACTAACTAGAATCCGGAAAGAAGGCGTATCATCATGACAGAGGGATTTGAGGTCGGGAAACTGATTTTGAATTTGCTCTTGGTATTACTGCTAGTACTGCTGAACGGCGTGTTCGTGGCTGCCGAGTTTTCATTGGTCAAAATGCGGCAGTCGCGGCTAACCCAGCTCGTAAGCGAAGGGAACAGGCTTGCCGGCTTTGCGCTAAAGGTCAATCAGAAGCTGGACGCCTATCTGTCGGCTACGCAGCTGGGGATCACGCTCACCTCGCTGGGTCTCGGATGGATCGGAGAGCCTGCGATATCGGAGCTTCTTGTCGCCCCGATCATGCACAGCATAGGGTTTACGGATGAACGAGTCATCACCACGATCTCGGTTGCGGTCGGCTTCTGCATCATCACGTTCCTGCATATTGTATTAGGGGAGCTTGCGCCGAAATCGCTGGCCATTCAGAAAACCGAGGGCACTGCGCTGATTCTGTCGGCGCCGCTGCTCTGGTTTTACCGGATCTTTTTGCCCGTGATCTGGGTGCTTAATGCATCGGCGAACCGCATCTTGAAGCTGGTCGGAATCGAGCCTGCCAGCGAGGCGGAGGCTGCGCACTCGGAAGAAGAGATCCGCATCCTGATGAACGAGAGCGCGAAGAGCGGCGTTATCGACCAGAATGAAATGCAGCTGATGGACAACCTGTTCGATTTCTCCGATTTGAAGGCCCGTGAAATCATGCTGCCAAGAACCGACATGATCTGTCTGTTCACGAATTACTCCCTAGAAGAGAATCTGCGAATTATCACCGAGACGAAACATTCCCGCTATCCGGTCGCAACCGACAACAAGGACCGCATTATCGGATTCGTCCACATTACCGATCTTCTGCTGGCCGAGCCTGACAAGCAGCGCAATCTTGCGGCGCTGGTCCGACCGATTATGGACGTTTCCGAGTCGATGGAGATCAGCCAGGTTCTGCGCCAAATGCAAGCCAGACACGAGCAGATGGCCCTTGTCGTGGATGAATACGGAGGAACGGCAGGGATTCTGACCGCCGAGAAGATTCTTGAGGAGATCGTCGGGGACTTGTATGATGAGTTTGAGGACGAGCGCCCGGAAGTGGAAGTGCATGACCATTATATCTCCGTAGATGGACGCATGCTTATTGAGGACGTGAATGATTTGACGGGGCTCTCGATTGAAGAGCAGAATATCGACTCCATCGGCGGTTGGCTGTTCAACGAGCTGGAAGGCAACCCCGTCGTAGGGAGGAAAGCAACGTTTGACGGCGTTGTGTTTGAAGTCGAGGAGTCTACCCGTCTGCGCGTAACCCGAGTCATTATTCATCAGAAGCCGGAGGGCAGTCTCTGATAGCACGGCTAGATTCTATGGATTAGGAAGTGGACTATGTCGATTAAGCAGCTGATATTTATCGCGCTGGGGCTCTTGTTGTTGTACGGTATGTTTACGGTGGGAGCGCCGTTTTTATTGGCGATCGTCATTGCGATTTCCCTGGAGCCGCTCAATCGGCTCCTGATCAATCGGCTTCGATTCAAGCGCCTGGCTGCAGTGACGGTGACAAGCACGCTGTTCCTGCTGCTCCTGCTTGCACTCGCGTATTTGATCGGAGTGCAGGTGTTCAGCCAGCTCGTCGAGTATTGGAGCCGGGCACCGCAATATTTTGAAAGTGCGAACGAGTTTTTGCAGCATACGATTATTCAAGCACAGGACGCGTTAAACGGCATTTCGCCAGGGCTGGCGGACAGCCTGACACAGTTTATGTCGAATATTTCATCTTATGTCCAGTCGCTGGTCAACTCGGTATCTTCGGCCTTTTTGTCCTTCGCCAAGTCCTTGCCGAATCTGTTTGTCACGTCCATCGTATTTTTTGTCGCTGTGTATATGTTCGCCTACAGCCTGGACACGATGCGCGAAAAAGTACTGTCTCTGTTTGACGAGTCGTCCCAGTCGCAGGTGAATGAAGTGCTGCTCAGCTTGAAAAAATCCATTTTCGGATTTTTAAGGGCACAGCTTATCCTCAGCTTGTTCACATATGTCATTACATTGCTCGGACTATTGGTGCTGGGGATCAATTACCCGCTCGCCATTGCGCTCCTGGTTACGATTGTCGATATCCTTCCGATTCTCGGCGTCGGCTCCGTCTTGGTGCCGTGGTCGATCTACCAGCTTGTCGTGGGGGATATCTTTACGGGAGTCGGCCTTATCCTTCTATTTATCCTGATTACGGTCATTCGCCGGGTACTGGAGCCGAAGGTGATCGGGGATGCCGTGGGCATCGGCGCATTGCCTGCGCTGATCAGCATGTATGTCGGCTTTAAGCTGGTCGGCGTGATCGGGTTCTTTATCGGCCCGCTCGTTATCATTATTTACGCCGCTATGCGCAAGGCCGGCTTGTTCCAAATTAAAATCAAGTTTTGACACAGCTGCACCAATAGACAACCCTTTTCGCGGTAATTTTTCGCGGGAAGGGTTTTTTTGTCATTTTGAAGTTCATTTTCTGGGCGATTGACATATGTTAATTACGAAGAACCCTATAAGAAGAACCGCTACCGTAAATAGAGAAGGAGGTATCCCCTTTGAAGGCAAATCCAGAGGAGCGTGTATATTCCGTATTCCATTCCCCGTTTGATCCTTGCCCCCCCAAACCGTACAGAACGTATGTCGTGCCGGTCAATCAATTTATTGTCTTTCAACCGCCGGGCCTGCCGCAGTTCAGTCCGGCCGAGGCGTTAAGGCATGGAACGCTGTGGCCCGCACTGTACAGTCCGTACACATCACGTAAATTTAAAGGAGAGTGAAAGGCCGTGACTGATGGAAGACCTCAGGCCGGAGATCCGAAGTACTACGAATTGCTGGAGCAGCTGCAGGCATTGGACTTTGTCCTTGTCGAGCTGAACCTGTACCTAGACACCCATCCTGATGATCTTAAAAGCATTGAACAGTTCAATAAGCTGACACAGGAGCGAACGATCCTCGCGAAGCATTTCCAGGAGTTGTACGGACCACTCCAGAATTTTGGCCGTGCTTACTCCAAATATCCGTTCGAATGGGCTCAAGGGCCATGGCCTTGGCAGGTGTAGGAGGGTATACCAACGGGCTGCAGCCGATGGTGTGCCGATTGTTGCATGCAGCCCGTAGAAACGCGTAGAGCTAATGAAGGAGGCGTAAAAGAGTCCATGTGGGTATATGAGAAGAAGCTTCAATATCCGGTGCGGGTAAGTAAATGCGATCCGAGAATGGCGAAATTTCTGATCGAACAGTACGGAGGAGCGGACGGAGAGCTTGCAGCGGCGCTGCGTTATCTCAATCAGCGTTATACCATCCCGGATAAGGTGATCGGCTTGCTCAACGATATCGGGACGGAGGAATTTGCCCATCTGGAGATGATTGCCGCGATGGTGTTCAAGCTGACGAAGGATGCGACCGTGGAGGAGCTTGAGGCGGCAGGTCTCGGCGCACACTATGCGAATCATGACAATGCACTGTACTATGAGAACGCAGCCGGGGTTCCTTGGACCGCAAGCTATATTCAGGCCAAGGGTGATCCGATCGCCGATTTGTATGAGGATATTGCGGCGGAAGAGAAAGCGCGCGCTACATATCAGTGGCTCATCGATATGACAGATGATGTGGATTTGCAGGACAGTCTTAAATTTTTGCGTGAGCGCGAAATTATCCACTCGATCCGGTTCCGTGAAGCGGTGGAAATCATTAAGGATGACCGAGCGACCAAGAAAATCTTCTGAGGATAGGGCTGCATGCAGGGTATGAACAGAACGCAAAAGACAGGCCGGAGGGCAAATATGCCCCTCATGCAGCCTGTCTTTGTCATGTGCATAGCGTTAGCGGTATTTTCTTAGACGATGGCACCAGTCTCAAAGCCCAACTGAATCAATCCGGTCAGCTGGCCGGGTGGAGATAGGGCAAGCTGACTTTGAATGTCGTCCCGCGTCCGAGCCGGCTCTCCACCTCGATAGCCCCGCCATGGGAGTCAACCAGCTCCTTGGCGATTGCAAGCCCCAGCCCCATGCCGCCCTGGTGACGGGCGCGCGCTTGGTCGGTACGGTAGAAGCGATTAAAGAGATACGGAAGATGTTCCTCGTCAATCCCCGGGCCCGAATCCCGGATATCGATACGAAGCCGCTTCGAGTCCTCGTCTTCATGAAGCGAAACGTAGATGTCCCCGCCTTCCGGCGTGTACCGGATCGCGTTGATCAGAAGATTCAGAAATACTTGGGTGATCCGGTTCGGATCGACCGGAACCGTCGTATTGGCCGTAGTGCTCGTGAATCGTACAACCAAAGCCTTGTCCTCGGTTTCGGGCGAGATCCGTTCGATAAGCCGCTGCAGCAGCTTGGTCATATCACAAGGCTTCACGTCCAACGGGAGCTTGCCTGCCTCCGCAAGGGACAGCTGATGCAGATCACCTACCAGCCGGGTCAGTCGAATCAACTCGTCTTGAACCGGAAGCAGGCCTGTAGGCTCGATCGGTTGTCCGGACTGCTGCAGAAGATCGAGCTTGCCGCGGACGATGGTCAGCGGGGTGCGAAGCTCATGGGCGACATCCGCAACCAAATTGCGGCGGACAACCTCGGCCTGATTCAGCTTGGAGGACATGCCGTTAAAGGCAAGCGCCACCTTTCCGTATTCATCCTTCGAGACAACCGGAGCCTGGATGCCGTATTCGCCTTGGCCCAGGCGGTCAATGAACGGGATCAGCGCCCGAAGCGGCGACGTCAGCCTTCTGGATATCCAATAGGCTGCACCGAGTGACAGCAGCACGAACAAGAGCGCGCCGCCTCCCAGCAAAATCGCGATGGAGGTCGGCGTACCGATCCGCAGCTTGGTCAGATTGGCCACATCCGTATCATAGTAATAGAGCTTCCCGATGAGCTTTCCGTCGGCCGTAAGCTCCCGCATGACGCCCAGGTTCCGGATCAGTTTTGGCTGGGCTGTCCCTTGGTGCAGCAGTAAGGTTTGGTCCGGCGATACGAGCAGAATGCTTTCCTGGTGACCGGTTTTCCGCACGGGCTCCTGCGCGCTTGCCTCGGTCTCTACACCGGCGAAGCTCCCCCCGTTCTCTGTATAGTAACGTGTCAGGCTCTCCGATATTTCCAAGAGCTCCTCCTTGCGGGAATGCTGCAGCATCACGTCCATGGAGTCGCGTATTACGATATAGGTCAGCATAACGAATACCGCGCTCATCCCTACGATGAACGAAGCAATGACGAAGAAGATTTTACGTCCTGCGCTCATGGCTGCTCAAACCGATAGCCGAATCCGTATACGGTTTTAATATAGACGGGGGCTGCCGGGTCATCCTCGATCTTTTTACGAATCCGGCTGATATGGGCATCCGCGGTTCGCTCGTCATTGTAGATGTCATCTTCACCTGCCGCTTGCAGCAGCTGCAGTCTGCTGTATACGACCTCCGGCCTTGCAGCGAGGGTAAGCAATATTTTGAACTCGGTCGGCGTCAGTTGCAGCTCCCTTCCGCCCTTCCACACGCGGCACGAGGATTCCGAGATTGTGAGCTCTCCCCGTACCAGCTTGTCTTCATGCACCATGTCCTGCTGATCCATTCGGCGCAGCACCGATCGAATTCTGGCCGCAAGCTCCCGTAAGGAAAACGGCTTCGTCACATAATCGTCTGCGCCGACCTCCAGCCCGATCAATTTATCCGTCTCCTCGATCCGGGCCGTCACCATAATAATACCGACCCGGCTCGTTTTTCGAAGCTCCCGGCATACCTCGATCCCGCTCATTTCCGGCAGCATCCAGTCGAGGATGACCAGGGACGGCTTAAACTGCTTGGCTTTGTCAAGCGCTTCTTTCCCGGAGGCAGCCGTTATAATCCGAAATCCCTCCTGACGGAGGAAGGGCTCCATAAACTCGATAACCTTGCGTTCGTCATCCACGAGCAGCAGCGTGTGCGACATTGTGCGTTTCCCCTCCTATGTTGGGCCAATGGTAGGCGTAACCTTGATTTTCCCCCATTATATACGGTTTCCAGCCGACTTTGGAAAATTTCACGCAACCCGCAAAGGATCGTCACAGGTTCGCAACATGACGGTGATAGGATGATGGCATGAATCATACCGATGATCAAGAAAAGGAGCAGGATGATGAAGGAAAAAGTGGTTTCAAAGGGAAGGGAGACCTTCTTTGGCGGGACGTTCGTCGGATTGGCCTGGCTGCTTACGGTCTGTATCGCGGTTCAAACCTTGCTTGCAGGTCTGGCGCTGTTTCGTGATGGATCGATGTGGAGAAGCCATGTCATGTTTGTTCATATCTTTGAGATCGTGCCGCTGCTCATGCTGATCGCCGGATTCGCGGGGAGCATGGCGGCTCGTTACAAGTGGAGCTCGCTGGCGCTGCTTTTGCTCGTTTTCGCAC
Organism: Paenibacillus lactis; assembly: GCF_017873605.1. Classification (GTDB taxonomy): domain Bacteria; phylum Bacillota; class Bacilli; order Paenibacillales; family Paenibacillaceae; genus Paenibacillus_AQ; species Paenibacillus_AQ lactis. The sequence continues at coordinate 108,774 of NZ_JAGGKI010000003.1, read as the reverse complement.
AGTATTTCACGGCCAATGTTCCGGCAGCAGGGGCATTGCACCCTGTCATGGCGATCTTCATGTTCTGGCTTTCGGTAGAGACGGCTCGCGCTGCCAGACGAAGCCTGCGAAGGGGGAAGGAGACCGGGGCATGAGAGGCTTTCCGCTTCTAATCATGGCCTTGGCTTGCGGGTTTGCAGGAGGTGCCGCATTGAATCATATGATTGCGATTGCCGGCCGCCTGCTCTTCGAAAGCGATATGCACCTGCCTCGAGGTCTGGGCTTTCTGCCGATGATTACATCGATTCTGTGTGCAGTCACCGTCATGGTCTGGCAGCCGGGCAGGAAGAAATGAATCGGCAAACGAAGGGGGTCATCCCTCTACAGCAAGCGACACCCATACCAGCAAAGCATACACCAGCAGAGGGAGTGCGATCCCTGCAGTCATCAGGAGCCAGATGAACGGGGTTCGAACCATCTCGCCTACAACCTGCAGAGGACTGCGGATATAACGTTCTTTGCGAAGACGGCTGATCATCTTCTTCAAGATGGCGGCCTGTTCGTCTTGTTCGTAGCGGCTAAGCTCCTTCAGCAGCTCCGATTCCAGATTGTGAATGTGCTGGGTCTGGGAAGATTCGTTCTGCAAGGACATCTTCTTCATCCTTTCGTTATTCCTCTATAGGTTATAACCACAACAAGTCCTTTGTAGTTACGATTTTTTTATGCCGTGCGCAAGAAATGTCGTTTGCAGTTGAGAATGCCTTCCTTTATGATGAGGGGAGACAGAGACAAATCATAGGAGTGAAAGGAAGGACCAGACTTGGAAAAAACCGCAACGTTGATCAAACCGGAAGCGATGATTTTCGACATGGACGGAACCCTGTTCCAAACGGAGACGCTTTTGCTGCCCGCCTATCACAAGCTGTTCGACATTTTGCGTGAAGAGGGCCATTACGAAGGCGAAACGCCGGATGAGGAGCTCATGCTTAGCTGCCTGGGGATGCTCCTTCCGGATATTTGGAAGAAAGTCCTGCCAAGCGGTACGCCGGAGGCTCACCGGAGGGCGGACGAGCTGCTGCTTCAGCTGGAGCTTGAAGGCTTGGAGAATGAGGCCGCGGTTCTGTACCCTGGCGTTAAGGAAACGCTGGAGGAGCTGCACCGCCGCGGCGTCCGGCTGTTCGTGGCCAGCAACGGACTGGAGCATTATGTGAAAGGCATTGCCGAAGCAAGAGGAATCATGCCGCTTTTTGAAGGAATATACAGTGCAGGCGAGCATCAAACATCGACGAAGGTCGACCTTGTTAAACTGCTGCTCGATCAGCATGACATCGGACATGCTTGGATGGTCGGCGACCGTTCATCCGATGTTGAGGCAGGCAAGGAGAACGGACAGACGGTCATCGGCTGCCACTATGCCGGATTCGGAGCGGATCAGGAGCTAAAGGGAGCGGATGTTGTCATCCATTCGTTCTCACAGCTGCTCCGTCTGCACGATCAGGCGGAGTAAGACGGACGATGAATCGAAACAAAAAGGCTGTTTCCAAGAGGGTCTTCTTGGACAACAGCCTTTTTGCCGTTCTGCTATTGCTCAATGTCCGCATGATATCCGGTTAAGCATTCTTTGCCGACTTTCTGTGGTTGTATACATACAGCGCATATTCAAGCGGTCTCAAGATGGATACGCGGTAAGCTTCGAGATCTCCGACCTGCGAGAACACTTCCCGGGAAGGCTTCGGGTTGACCTCGATCAGAAGGACTCTGCCCGATTTATCGACCGCCAAGTCGAGGGCGATCTCGCACAGTCCCCCATACTGACCGTCGAGAAATTGCGCGATGTCCACTCCCAGCTGACCGGCATCCTCCCGGACCTTGAGCCGTTTGGCCGGATCCGAGATCCACTTCTCCAGCAGCTCCTCCATCATGGCGGCACGGCCGCCGCCGTGCAGATTGGAGGTTACGCTTTTTGGCGGCCCGACGCGCCCGACGCAGCCGGTCACTTCCCACTGGCCGGATCCGTTTTTCTGAACGAGCATCCGGTAGTCATGCACCCGGCCGTCCGGGAGCTCCAGATGGAGTCCCTCCTGAACCAGGTATCGGTCCTTCACGCCCCAGCCTGACAAGTATTGGCCAAGAAAACCTGAGGGCATCCGCTTCGGCTTGATGATGGTGCGGTTGGCGTTACGGCCGCGGACTTCATAGGTGCCGGGGACCCCGGGAATGCGGGAAATCTTCAGTATGCCGCGTCCGCCGGTGCCGTTGATCGGTTTAAAATAGACCGTATCATGCTCCTTCAGCATTCGGTGGACGTCATTCACGCTCTGTACGATCCGCGTATCCGGCAGATGCGGGCGGAAACGCTTCTTCGTATATAAAATCTGATGAATGGTCCATTTGTTCCGAAGGGGCCGATTGAGAAACAGCAGATGCCTGTAGCGCGCGCGGAACCGCAGCAGCTGCTGGAAGCGGGCGCTTTTTTGAATACGGCATCGGTCGAAGATCATATGCGGAAACGGCCGCCATCTGCGGCCCCACCTGCGGGATGTTGGATCATATTCCATGGCGTTGATCAAGCCTTGCGCCGAATTGACGTCCGCGGGGGTGAACACAAATAGATCGAGCCCGAGCGATTTCCCTTCCTTGATCATATGCTCGTAGATATGCCGCTCTTCCAGTCTTTTTCGGTCATCGAGGTAAAGCGTCATGATTCCTAAGACAGGTTTGGACACAAAAATTCACCTTCTTGAATAGATTCAGACATCACAGCGAAAGGAACTTGAGGGAGCGCCCATGACTCCGTTCAAAACCAGCGTAGGCTTGCCGGTGGGGCCGAGTTCGATTTCAGTCGCTTGGAGCCCTGCCTGAAAGCATATTTTGAGGCTTGCGATATGGTCGGCGGCCACCTTGCAGCGAAGCCGCCCGAGCCGGCTCAGCTGAGAGCGGATCAGGGAAGAACCGATTCCTCTGCTTCGGTAGAGCGGATGAACGGCAATCAGACAGGCGCTCTCCCCGTAATCCTCTGCATAACACATCCCAATCGGAATGCTGCCCACATCGCCGCGAACGGTGGCGGCGATGATGGAGGTGCCGGGCTTCTTCAATTGTTCGTAGGTCAGCGAGCTGAGGCGCTGAACGCCGGTGAGGGTTAAACGCTTATTGCCGTATCGCCGGAAAAAGTCCCGGCACTGCTGCCGGACATACGGCCATTCATCCGGGCGCGAGAGTGAGAGCTGCGTGATCTCCACATGATCCCTCCTTTCGTGGAATCGCCGATTGGTCCGGCGAACCGGACCTATCGTTGATTGATTAGATAGCTGGAGTACTGGAATATTCGCTCCAGCGATTTTTTGCGAATGGCAGGCTCATCAAACTTCATCGGTCTTGAGTTGGCTTCGAAGAACCAGAGGATGCCGTCGCTGTCGATGCCCAGGTCCATAGACATTTCGCCATGTGCATAGCCGGAGCATTTTTCGATTTGCCTAGCGATATGCAGGGCGGCTTTACGGACTTCGCCCAGGATCGTTTCGGCCTGCTCCTGGCCGAATACGATCGGCAGCAGCTTCTCGGGGTCCTCAATCGTTCCTCCGCGCGGAACATGGGTGGTAATGCTCTTGGCGCCGGCCATGCGGGCGCCGATTCCGGTTACAGCCCAATTGCCGGACTCCGTCTTCTGGACGAGTATGCGCAGATCGAATGCCCGGCCGTGCACCTGTGCAAGCTCGATGCCCTGCTGGATCAGATACGAGCTTCCCTTCGTTTCTTGATAGATCCGGTTCCACAGCCGCTCGATGGAGGCTGCCTTGTAGGTCGTGCTGTTCTTGTGGTTTTGAATCTGGATGCGGTAAGGGAGCGGGCGGTTTTTCTGGAATCGTACGCTCATGATGCCTTGCCCGGCCTTGCCGTCCTCCGGCTTCAGATACAGATAGGGCTTTCTCCGGATCATCTCATGCAGCGTGGGGAATCCTTTGAGACGTTTGGTGAGCGGCGTCCATTGCTTGGTCAGGCGCGATTTGTTCAGCCATGAGAACAGCCGCCACTTATTGAAGAAGTACGGATTGTAGAGGTCGATTCGCGGATGCTGCTGGATCTCCTTGATTTTTCGCCGTACCCATGGAAGAGCTTCGTCGTCGCGGTTGGGAATCCGATTATAAATGACCTGGGGCAGAGGACATAGCTTCTGCTCCCAGGATTGATCGGCGCTGTTGAACATATAGCCTTTAACTGTCGGGGACTGAAGCTTGAGATCACGCACGGTCACGACATAGACCAGAAAGCCCATATCTCTGCCGGTCTTGATGATTTCTTGAAAGTTCTGACGGTTGCCCCTGAACAGGTTCTGCGGATCATGCATGGTCAGTATCGCTACGACCGGTTTCCCATCTCCTTCAAGTCGACTGGTCACGAGTCATTCCCCCTGTGAAATCCGGCCAGATGCATACTGTACTCCATCACATGATCAACCGACGCTCTGCCTTCTCCCTTGAGCGCAGGATGATTGAAGATCGATCTGCCCGGCTTGGAATTCGCCTCAAACATCCATATTTTCCCGCTGTCATCAATCCCGATATCAAATCCGATTTCACCCAGCAGATGAGCGTGGTGGTTTTCAATAGCCTCCGACATGGCAATCGATGCTTCTTTGGCCCGTTCAAGCACTTCATTCGCTTTTGAACCGAAGGCTCGGGAGAGCGCTTGCTCCGGGGTCAGCAGGGAGCCGCCGTTTTTGATATGCGTCGTCACGCTGCCTCTTCCCGCTTTCTTGGCTCCAATCCCGACAGGGGTCCAGCGGTTTCTGCCGTTTTTATGCATATGGAACCGGAAATCGATCGGGCAGCCGTCGATTTCGATCAGCCGGATTCCCTGCTGGATCACGTAGCTCTTCAGCTTGGACCCGTGCTTGGATTGAAGCATCCGCATCAGGCTGCCGAAGCTCGGAAACTTTAGCAGCGTATTGCCGCCGTTGCCGTGGTATCTGGCGTAATATCCCTTTTTCGGGAGATAGGTTAAGCGGTAAATGCCAAGGCCCAGGCTGCCGGCGGACGGCTTGTAGTAAACGAAATGATGGCGCTCCATCATATCCTTGATCCGCTCCGGGCTCGGATTGTTATAGGTTTCCGGCAAATATTTGCCGGCCTGCACGTCGCCGTCCAGCTTTGAATAGATATCGGATTTATTAAAGAAGCACCAATTGAAGAATTTGATATTCCGTTTGAGGAACCGGTCTCTTAATTGATTGGTAAAGGGCGAAAAGTCGGTTTTTCGGCTTGGAAGCCGGTTATAAACAACATCCGGCAGCGGCACCGTTTTACGGACAAAGCCGCCGCCCGTGCCCAGCATATAGCCCTGCACGGTATTTCGCTGCCAATTGATGTCCCGCGGGGTGAAGGCATATACGAACACCTTCTTGTTGCCCTCCCGCAGAAGCTGGCGGATATACGAGGTGCGGGCACCGAAGGGATTGGAAGGATTGTGAGGGCCGTCGGACAGCACGCCGACCACCGGGCCGAGCTCGACTTCTCCGTCGCGCGGTGAATGGATATAGACCGGCCCGGACCTCGGTACATGGAGACTGTTCCGCGTGCCGGCACTCACATAGATATGCTTTCCCGATCGGTCAATCGGCTTCACCACCGCGTTCACCGAGTCGGTGCCGATGCGGAGCCTGATCGTTTTCCTGCTCGAGAGCCCCAAACTTTTCATTAAGGAACCGGACAAAAAGACGACTTTTTCGGGCTGCTGCGAGAAATGAATATTACCGAAATTCAAACTCATGTATTTACCCTCCTAAGTTGTCGAAGCAATAAATAACGGGCATATTGAATCGGATGTTCGACGGACCGCCGGGCGGCCTTGGAATCCCCTGTCAGCACGAATGCGCGCCGGCCCGGCTTGGAATTTGCCTCAAGGATCCACACCTTTCCCCGGGTATCCACCCCGAAATCGATCCCGAGCTCTCCAAGCCGGCCGAAGCCTTCCTCAAGAAGAGGGGGAATCCGGGCGGACAAATTCCAGATGGTGTCCATAATCGCCCGCGCCTTCTCTTCACCGAATTCGGATATTAGATAAGGAAGGGCCGGATAGGCTGTGCCGCCTCCATGTAGGTTGGAGGTCATTCCTTGCTCGGCGCCTTGGCGAACCGCAATGCCCGTTATGGACCAGATGCCCCGGTCATTTTTTTGAACGAGTGACCGGACGTCAAAGGGGTTCCCGTCTTGGTTATGAAGCTGCAGGTAGGGTTGAATGATAAACCTGCGCCTTCCGGTAAAGCTTCTCACCCAGGTGTTCAGCTCCTGTGCCGGAATGGTCTGCCGGAATATCGTATTGCTTCGGTCTCTTCCTTGCAGCAAGGCGGTATGGTTCTCTTTCAAGGATATATATAATGAATGGCGCCCATGGGAGCCTCCACTGGGCTTCATAAAGATGCTGCCGTTCAGCGCAAGCAGAGCTCTGCTTAGCGAATCGGCCCCGGTATAACGGATCGTTGCCGGCAAATGAGGCCTCAGCAATGGGGAGCGCTTGAGCAGCTGATGCACCTTCGCCTTGCCCGGCAATCCGCGTGACCATAGTTTGGACCCCTGCTGCAACAATCGGCTGATCCATTCGCCGGCGGCTGCCGATTCTTGGCCGCTGCCGTGCAGGCAACGGTCATAAATGACGTCAGGCAGCGGGAAGCTTCCGCTGATCCAGCCGTCGTCCGGATGGAAGCGGTAGCCCTTGATGCTGACTGCCCGGTTGCCGGCGGCCTGAGCAAGCGGAAGGCCGGCGTCCTCATCCGGACAAAAAACAAATACCTTCATTCCGAGCTTCTCCGCTGCCAAGCTGAGTTCCCTTAAATAATGCTTCTCGGCAAAGGGAGGCGAGCCCGGTCTGCGGCATACCATGACACCGATGGTGCCGTTTATGCTAGAAGACATAGGTTTCTCCTTTTAAAAGCCCGTCAAGTATTGACAGTATTGAACAAGGCGGACGGCCGAGGGCCTTACCTTGGAGGTGGCGCTCAGCGGAGCGTTCTCGCTTTTGGAGGGCTTGGAATTGACCTCCAGCAGCCAAATCTGCCCTTTCGTATCGATCGCCAGATCGATGCCCAGCTCTCCGAAGTGGTACGGGAGCGCCGCCTCTAATCCGTTGGCGATGTCAAGAGCCGCCCTGTTCATTCTGGCGGGCGCGGTCTGCTTCAGTGATTGCGGGATGCCGCTCATCGCCAGCGCATCCTTAACGGGGGATAATGTGCCGCCCCGGGCAAGGTTGGAGACAAAATGATTGCCGCCCGCAATGCGCGCGACGACGGAAGTAACCGCCCATTTTCCGCTTTTGTCTTTGTGGACAAGTGCCCGGAAATCGACATTGCGGCGATTGATTCGGATCAGATCCAGCCCCTGCTGGATCTGGTAACGCGTTTTTTTAATTTTGCCGGATAAGCTGCGGAACAGCTTGGAAAGCGAGGAGTAGGAGTGTTTACTGATCCCTTCAAGGGAGGTGGTCATCGTCTGATAGGTGCCGTTCCCTAAGCGGGTAATCCGAATAATTCCTTTGCCAAGGCTTCCCCGAACCGGTTTGAGGAAGACAGTCTGATAAGCGTTGCACATTTTTTTGAGCATCGAGTAGCCGCCGAGCAAATAGGATTCAGGTAAATATTTTTGCAGCTTCGGGTCAGGTGCAAGCGCCTCGAAGACATCGGATTTATCCAGGAACTTTTCATTGAAGATATGTGTCCCGAATCGCGATTTTACTTCTCTCATAAAATGCTGTACGCTAGGACTGTTCTCCAGTTTGCGGGTAGACAGCCGGTTATTGATGACGTCAGGAGCCGGAACGGTTACCTTTTTCCAACCATCATGATAGGAAACGGCTTCGAGCGTGGAAGGGTTGGTACCGATCATGTCAGGGGTGAAAAAGTACACATAAGCGCCCAGCTTTTTGCAGGCGTTTACCATTTCCAGGCAGAAGGAAGAGATCGATCCGAACGGTTTGGCGGGGTCATCTGGCTGATAGCGGCTGACCATGACGCCGATAAGCGGACCGAGCCTCAGTATTCTTTCCGCGGGGAAGTACTTGACACTCATGAAGGAGCTTGGAAGAAGTCCGGATTTGTTGAATAACGTAGGGTTCAGGCGAAGCGACTTGGATTTTCCTCCCGGACTGACGCGTATTTCCTGCTTGAAGGAGCCGAAAGCAAGCTGTATCGGTGCATCTGTTGGAATTCGGAGCTGTCTAATAAGCCGGTCCCCCAGCTTGATATCGTTCTCCGGCAGCCCGGCTGAATGGATCAGCGATATCGTGGTTCTGGTGCGGGACATGGATTTCGATTTGGACATCTTGGATCTCCTTCCGACAAACAACTGGATGTCTAGGTGAACAGACGAAGACTTCATCTGATCATTTGCATGTAATGCATCATATGAGGACATATATCCCTTGGTGATTGTACTGCTCGTGAAAAAGGAGTGTAGGAAATGCCGAACTGGCTGTTTATTTTGGTGAACGTGGGGGTCGCTGCATTCGTCGGCGGCATCACGAACCACTTTGCGATCAAAATGCTGTTTCACCCGCGCAAAGAGGTCACCTTTCTGGGCCGCCGCCTGCCCTTCACCCCGGGACTGATTCCGAAGCGGAAGGATGAAATCGCCGAATCGCTAGGATATGTGGTCTCGGATTATCTCGTGACCAGCGAAGGCCTGCAGGAATTTATCCGCAAGCCGGCATTCCGCGGCAAGGTTGAGGAGGCAATCAGCCGTAAGCTTCAGGAATGGAACGGCTCGGAGGACAGCATTCACGAATTGGCGCTGAAGGTATGGAGCGCGGAGGAATGGGAGGAGCTCAAGCTTCGGGCGGAGCAGGCCGCTCGCAGACTGACGGCCAAGGGAGCGGCTGCGGTCTGGCAGGAGTATAGGCTGCATGAGAAGCCGCTGAAGACGCTGATTCCCGGCTGGTCGAAGGAAACATTGGAAGGCTGGGGCGAAAAGGCGGCCGATATCGTGCTGAAGGAGCTTGGGAGTACGCTGATGTCAGCCGAAGGCCAGCGCATGCTGACTAAAATGGCTTCATCCTTAATGGATAAAGCCGGCGGTTTTCTCGGTACCATGGCAGCGATCTTCGTAGATGAGGAGAAGATGGTGCAGAAGCTGACGCCCATGCTCATTCAACAGCTGGAGAGCGAGAAGGTCCGCGAGGCGGTAGCGGACATGATCGCAAGGAAGCTGGCGGAATACGGAGAAATGCCGCTTGGCGAGCTGATCGAACAGGCTGCGGGTGAACCCGGCTTAGCCTTGATCAGCCGCAGACTGGATGAGAGCCTGCCATGGTCCGAATGGCTCGAGCGGCTGGGGCAGCTGCGCCTGGCTACGATCATCGGCCCGCGAATGCCGGCAATTGAAGCAGTGCTGCCGGGCTTATTGGATAAAGGGCTCCGGTTCCTCGAGCGCAGTATTCCGGTAGCGATGAAGGCGGTGAATCTTCCGCAGCTCGTTCAAGAGCAGGTGCAGAAATTTCCCGTCGAACGGCTGGAGCAGGTCATTCTCAGCGTATCCGGGCGGGAATTCCGGGCGATTACTTGGCTGGGGGTCCTCCTTGGCGGATTCATCGGGTTGTTTCAATCGCTGCTGACGATGCTCTGGAGGTAAGGAATCGGCAAGTAAGCAATGCGAATCTTTAGGCGGTGAATAGACCGCCATATATTTGGAGGGAATCGAACATGAATATTTATGATAAAGCGCATGATTTGGCAAAAGCGATGAAGGAAAGCCAGGAGGTCCAGGAGATTACGGCAGCGATGAAGCTGGTGGAGGCAGACCCTGACAGCAAGCGGATGCTGGATGATTTCCGCCAGCGGCAAATGGAGATGCAGCAGCGCATGATGTCCGGCGATATGCCGTCGCAGGACGAAATGGAGAAGATGGAGAAGTCGTTCGAGGTGCTGAGCTTGAATCTGAACATCCGCCGCCTCTTCGATGCGGAGCGGCGCCTGAGCATCATCATCGAGGATGTAAACAAGATCATTTCGGACAGCCTGGCGCATTTGTACGCCCCGAATCAAGCCTGAGCCGATCCGTTTTTTGCGAATCCTCGAAAAAAACTGAAAACTTGTCTCATAAATCGCAGCTTCTCCTCATAGAGTAGGAATATAGATTTCAAGAGTAGAGGAGCTGCGAAACGTCCATGAAAAAGAAGAGAAACAAATTCAAGCACACGGCGTATCTGCTGATAGCACTCGGCATGCTTGTATACGCCCTTCCCAGCATTTCGTTCTCCGGAGGGTTCTCATGGGTATCTCTGTTCGGCGCGGTTTGGGCCGGGTTCGCCCTGCTTGTCATCGCCTCGCATCTGTATTACCTGATCGGCGTTGATGAAGCGAAGCAGAAGGCGCTTGACGAGATCCGCAAGGAGAAGATGCGGCAGTGGGAGCTGAAATGGCCGGAGGAGCAAAAGGGCCAGGAAGCCAATTAAGCCGCAGAAGCGGTCAGCCTGGCGGGAACTTGCGGGCTTTGAGGACTGCAATCGACGACCGTTGAACAAAAAAATGAAAAGAACTCCCCTGTACGGTGTTACGATGCATTTGGCATGCTTTGCTCCGGCAGGGGAGTTTTTTTGTGCGTTGCGAAGCGTTTGCCGCGACGATATGTATCCTGAGCACATGCGATCATGTCAAAACGCCACACACGCAACCGAGGCTGTCGTCTTGCAACGTTGACTGCTGCAAAGGCAAGCAGCCGTTCCGGTTCGGAATCCCGCGAAAAAATGGAGGGCATAGTTCCCGGCAGCATGACAAACCTCCCGGAAATCGCATGGTAAAGCCTTGCGATTATGTTATACACCTAGTTATGTTTAGGCTGCACCCGTGATATAATAGATACAGTATGGTACAGATAGGGACTAGGGGGTATAACAGTTGAACGCACGTGATGATACGATTACCAAGCATGAGCAGCTGGTTCAACATATTGAAAGCCTGAAGATCGGAAGTAAAATTTCCGTTCGCCGGCTGGCCAAAGAGATGGGCGTTAGCGAAGGGACCGCCTATCGGGCGGTGAAAGAGGCGGAGAGCCTTGGGATCGTTGTCACGAAGGAGAGAATCGGCACCGTTCGCGTCGAGCGCAAGCCCCGGAACATTTCCGAGCAGCTGACCTTCGCCGATGTGGTGGAAATTGTGGAAGGCCACGTCCTCGGCGGCGCACAGGGCCTGAACAAAAGCCTGCACAAATACGTGATCGGCGCCATGAAGGTGGAGGCGATGATCCGATATATCGATGCCGGAAGCCTGATGATTGTCGGCAACCGGGAGGACGCCCACTCCCTTGCACTGGAACAGGGGGCAGGGGTGCTGATTACCGGCGGGTTCGGAACGAGCCGTGAGGTCAAGCAGCTGGCGGATCAGCTGGACCTGCCGATCATTTCCTCCCGGCATGATACCTTTACCGTAGCCTCGATGATCAATCGCGCTATTTTCGACCGGTTAATCAAGAAAAAAATCATGCTGGTTGAAGACATCGCTTTGGAAAAGCCGAGAAACCATCAGCTGAAAAACTCAGTGACCGTGAAGGAGTTTAAACGGATCACGCAGGAAACGGGCCAGAACCGCTATCCGGTCACGGATGAGTGGAACCGGGTGATCGGCATTGTCGGGGTTCGGGACGTTGAAGGCATGGCGGACACGCAGCCGATCGAGAAGGCGATGACGCGAAATCCGGTGACAGCCGGCATGAAAACGTCGCTTGCATCGGCCGCCCAGATCATGATGTGGGAAGGCATCGATTTTCTGCCGATCGTGGACAAAAACCGCAAGCTAATTGCCACGGTCACCCGCAAGGAGGTGCTCGGCGCGCTCCGTGATGCGCGAAACCAGCCTCAGCTCGGCGAGACGTTCGATCAGCTGATCTGGAACGGCATTGCGGAGGACCGGGATGAGGAAGGACATCTGTTCTTCCACGGTTTCATTACGCCCCAGATGGCGACGGATCTGGGTACGATTTCGCAAGGAGTGCTGACGACGGTGATGAGTCAAGCTGCCGTCAAGGCTGCTAAAGATATCAGCGGCTGGGATTACGTCCTGGATCATCTGTCCACGTATTTCCTCCGGCCGGTCCAGATCGAGGATCCGATTCTAATTATGCCGAAGCTGCTGGAGATCAGCCGCAAAACGTGCAAGATGGAGGTTGAAATCCAGCACCAGTCCAGTACGATCGCCAAGGCGGTCATGACGATGCAAGCGATTGATCACGGATAGGAAAAAGGATCGCGTATAGGAAAGCACGGATAAGAAAGCTATACGATCGCTGGCAGGAAAGGCTAATGAACCGGCGGCGTACGGAAACATTCGGGAGAGTGGAAGCAGCAAAAGGGCATCTCGCAGGTTAAATCAACCTTCGGGATGCCCTTATTGATGTACAAGCAGGTCAAGCATGTGTAGAAGCTGCCTGGCTTGCGGTGGGATATACTAGGCTACACGGCCATCAGCCTTCGGCGCGTGCTTTCCTCAATCTGCTGTAATAGGACCGGCTTCGGATTCCGGCAAAAAGGTTAAAGGCGCCGAGCACCAAAAACGCCGCTTCGACGATGACGGCCGGGGTCGATCCCCTGAACAGGAACATGCAGACGAGCGACAGCGAGATGAGCATAATGCCCATGTACAGATTCATCATGGCCATATGGAAGCCGCGGTCGGCCGGATCGGCAACGCGCCGGGCCCGAATGCTGTACAGCGCGGCGGCGATGACGGACAGCACCAGGATGATGAACAGGGCATAACGGATAACGGTTATCATGGAAAAGCTCCTTTTTTGGTTCACAACATGTCCGCTTGGAACGCAGCATGTCGATCCGATTCAATCTTGGCAACGATATTGTATCATGATCCGGTCGACTTTGCATCCACGGGGGTGACGGTGAACCAGATCTGAAGCACGCCATCCACAACGAGCATGGTTCGGATCTGAACCTTGTAATCCTTCTCTCTGACGGTATAAATCTTGTCATTGAGCAGGGAGCGGGTAAGCTTGCTATCCGTGTCGATATCGAAGACGCTGCGTCCGCGAAGAACCGCGAGATCTTCCGACATCAGCTTGACGATCTCTTTCGAAATCAGTGGATCGAGCGGCGCGCTGACATTCTCCTCGCTTCGGATTTTAATTTCCCGAATGACGGTGGTCTGCTTGTTGTACTTTTTTAACGTCGCGATATCATCCTCATATTGGGTGATCTGAAGCTGCTGGGCTAGATTCGTCTCCCACAGCTTATTGTAGGCTGCATGATACAGGGAGTTGTAGACGATGCTGCCGACGATCATCCCCAGCACGAAGATGGAAGCGGCTTGATAGAAAGGGCGGAATCGGTGGGGAGGAGGCACTCGCATAGGCTACCCCTTGTTCGAGCACACCCATTTGACCAGCTCGCTGCCCATATGTGCTCCGAGAAATGCAAAGCATAGATATAGAATCTGCTTGATCGCAGGCGAAAGATTGCCTCCGAGCATGTTGCTCTCAATAACCCGCATCGGATCGATGGTGCCCCCGATTGCCGCGGCCAACGCCCATATTTTGATTCGGTCGGCGATCTCCATCATCGTATGGGTCGGGGGCTGAAGGGACAGGACGGCACCTATGCCTCCTACCATGGCTCCTCCCAGCACGATGCCGAAGGCTATGAAAAAGTCAAGAATCGCCTTGGATAAAAACACGCCCATACTCTTTATCCCCTTTCTTCTCGTGGCGGTGCTGCCGCCACTTGCGACTGCCTGTCCGCAGGCGCTCTAGTTTCATTATATGGGCGGGCCTTGTGGGATTATGATAAAATGATATAAGGACTTTTTAATGAACATGATCTGTTTGTTCGATTGATATAAATGAACCGGCGAAAGGAAGGCGTTACGATGAGCTCTTTCGTGCATTTGCACGTGCATAGTGAATACAGTTTGCTCGATGGAGCGGCACGTATCGGCGACCTGGTGCGGGAAGCTGCGGAGCTTGGAATGAAGTCGCTGGCGCTGACGGATCATGGCGTCATGTACGGCGCGATTCCGTTCTACAAAGCTTGTCTGGCCCATGGCATCAAGCCGATCATCGGCTGTGAGGCATATATCACGGCAGGCTCCCGCAAAGAGCGGGGAAGCCGGAAGGATCAGCCGATCTATCACCTGATTCTTCTGGCCAAGAACGATATCGGTTACCGCAATCTGATGAAGCTGTGCTCCATCGGCCATCTGGAAGGCTATCATTACAGACCGCGGATCGATATGGAGGCGCTGGCAGCCCATCATGAAGGCATTATCTGTCTGAGCGCTTGTCTAGGCGGGGAAGTGCCGCAGCATTTGCTGCATGGGCGGGAAGCGGAGGCCAGGGCGGCCGCGCTTCGCTACCAGGCTATCTTCGGAGACGATTTCTATCTGGAGCTTCAAGACCACGGGCTGCCGGAGCAGAAGCGGGTCAATCCGCAGCTGATCGCGCTTAGCCGCGAAACGGGCATTCCGCTTGCGGCTACGAACGATGTTCACTATCTGACGCAGGAAGATGCCGAGGTGCAGGATGTGCTGATCTGCATCGGCACAGGCAAGACGGTGGAGGATGAGGACCGGCTGCGGATCCCGACAAGCCAGCTGTATTTGAAGGACGGCCGGGAGATGGAGCGGCTGTTCCCGCATGTGCCTGAAGCGATCGCCAACACGGCCCGAATTGCGGATCAATGCAGCCTTGAGCTGGAATTCGGAAAATCCATTTTGCCGGAGTACCGTTCCCTTCCGGAAGGGACAAGCTCCGCGGAATATTTAAGGCAGCTGTGCGAGAACGGGCTCCGGGACCGATACGAGAATACCGAACGCTGGCAGTCCCCCGAGCTTAAGGAGCAGCTGGAGCAGCGTCTGAGCTATGAGCTGGACGTGATCGAAAGAATGGGCTTCAGCGATTATTTTCTGATCGTGTGGGACTTCATCGCGTATGCGCATCGCCAAGGCATCGCGGTCGGACCGGGCAGGGGCTCCTCCGCGGGCAGCCTTGTCGCTTATACGCTCCGGATCACGAACGTCGATCCGATGAAGTATAAATTGTTGTTTGAACGGTTTCTGAATCCCGAGCGGGTCACGATGCCGGATATCGATATCGACTTCAGCGACGAGCGGCGGGATGAAGTTATCGATTATGTGGTGAACAAATACGGCCGGGAGCATGTCGCCCAGATCATTACGTTCGGTACGATGGCAGCGCGTGCAGCTGTACGCGATGTGGGACGCGCGCTCAACGTGCCGTTCGGCGACGTGGATAAAGCGGCCAAGCTGATCCCGAACCATCTGGGCATCAGCATTGCCAAGGCGATGGAGCAAAGTCCGCAGCTGAAGGAGCAATACGAGACAAGACCGAAGGTGCGCGAGCTGCTCGACATGGCGATGAAGGTCGAGGGAATGCCCCGCCATGCCTCTACGCATGCGGCGGGCGTCGTCATTTCCCGCGATCCGCTTACCGATGCCGTTCCGCTTCAGGAGGGCAGCGAGCGGACCGCGCTGACGCAGTATTCCATGGAGCATCTGGAAAGCGTCGGACTGCTCAAGATGGATTTTCTTGGCCTGCGCACCCTCTCCATTATTGAACGGACGCTGAAGTGGATCCAGGAGCATCGGGAGGAGGCCCTGGACCTGACGCAGGTGCCGGACGACGATCCGCTTACGTACGAAATGCTCGGCAAAGGCGAGACAACGGGCGTGTTCCAGCTGGAGTCCGCCGGCATGCGCCGGGTCCTGAAGGAACTGAAGCCTTCGGCCTTCGAGGATATCGTGTCCGTAAACGCACTGTACCGTCCGGGTCCGATGGAGTTTATTCCGAAATACATTCAGGCCAAGCACGGCCGGATCGAGGTGGAGTATCCGCATCCGGATCTGATCCCGATCCTCGGCGATACGTACGGGATCATCGTGTACCAGGAGCAGATCATGCAGATTGCCTCAAGCATGGCGGGCTTTACGCTCGGGGAGGCGGATTTGCTCCGCCGGGCCGTATCGAAGAAGAAACGCGAGGTGCTGGACCGGGAGCGGAGCCATTTCGTTGCAGGCAGCCTCAAGATGGGATACGGCGAGGACGACGCTAACCGCGTGTACGATATGATCGTGCGCTTCGCGGATTACGGCTTCCCTCGGGCGCATGCGGCGGCGTACGGCGTGCTCGCTTTTCAGACGGCCTATCTGAAGGCGCACTACCCGGTTCAATTCATGGCTTCGATGCTGACGGCCGTCATGGGCAGCCACCGAAAGGTAGCCGAATACGTGCTCGAAGCGCGGCGGATGGGCATCGAGGTGCTGCCGCCGGATGTCAATGAGAGCGGGACCTATTTCACGCCGGTGCCGGTGCCCGCAGGATCGGCAGGCGCGGAGCGCGGGCCGGAATCGGCGGAGCCATCCGCAGGGAGTATCCGCTTCGGGCTGGCCGCGATTAAGAACGTCGGCACCCAAGCGGTCGAGAACATTGCGGCCATCCGCAAAGAGAAGCCGTTCGAGAGCCTGCTGGACTTCTGCCGCCGCGTCGATCTTCGCGTATGCAATAAACGCGTGATCGAATCGCTCATTCAAGCCGGGGCGTTCGATTCCCTGCCGGGCCACCGCTCCCAGCTCGTCGCGATGCTTGACGAAACCGTGGAAGCGGCCGTCAAGTGGCGCAAGGAACGCGATGACCTGCAGATTCAGCTGTTCGACTTCGTTGAGACGCCGAACTGGGATATCGAATATCCCGATATTGCGCCCTATTCTCAAGGCCAGCAGCTTGAATTCGAGCGGGAGCTGCTCGGGATGTATCTGTCCGGGCATCCGCTCGACGGATTCGACGAGATTCTGGAGGAGACCGGGGCGGACCGGCTGATGGAGCTGCACGAAGCGCAGGATGAATCGATGGCAGCAGTAGCCGGCATGGTGGTCTCCCTGAAGACCATCACGACGAAGCAAGGGAAGGCAATGGCCTTCATGGAGTGCGAGGATCAGATCGAGCGCTGCGAAGTGGTGCTGTTTCCGGAAGTGTGGAAGCGAAGCGCGCACCTGATCGAGAAGGGGGCCCTGCTGGCCATTCGCGCCAAGGTGCAGCTGCAGGATGAGGGCTTCAAGCTGCTTGCCGAAGAGGTGGCGCCGCTTGAAGCCGGGACGCTGCGGCAGCTGGTGCAGCGCAGCAAGGTCCGCGCGGCAGGCGGCGGACGAAGCCGTCCGCAGCAGACCTCCGGCGGCGGCATGCCCCGGCGAGAGGCTGCCGCCGAGCCGCCGGCCCCGGAAGCGCCGAGCCGCCGGCCAGGCGCTTCCGCTGCAGGGCTCGCTCCGCAGCCGGATGCGGGCGCATCGCCGGCGACGGCGAAGCCCCGCGAGGCCGCGAAGCGAGCCGCCCGCCCGGACCGGCTGAGCCCGTCAAGACCCGAGCAGCGGGTCTTTATCAAGATCAGCCGGGAGGCCGAGAAGCCGGAGCTGCTGGTGAAGCTGAAAGAGCTGTTGCAGCGGCATCCGGGGGACATGCCGACCGTACTGTTCTACGAGCGGAGCCAGAAGGTGCTCGCCCTGAGCGACGCGTATCGGATTAACCTCTCCGATGAGCTGAATGCCCAAATGATAAGCATGCTGGGCGAAGATACCGTAAAGGTTCGGTAAGCCTGAAAAAATAAGAACGTTTCATATCCCTCCCGCATACAATTAGGACACTACAGCAAAGTGGCCGAGTACTCCCTGGAGGTGATCCGGGCACAGGATTTTGCCCATCCACCTATGGAGCTATCGGCTGATCGTAAGCGGGAGGGATTATTATGTCACTGGACTTGGCAGAGAGCATGCTAAGCCGCAGGGGGGTCAGCATTACCGCCATTGCGGACATCGTATTTCAGCTGCAGCAGCGGTATCATCCGGGATTAACGCTGGAACAGTGCGAGGACAGCGTCCGCGCCGTTCTTGGCAAGAGAGAAGTGCAGTATACGTTGTTTACGGGAATTGCGCTCGATGAATTGGCGGAGAGAAAGCTGCTGCCGCAGCCTCTGCAATCGATCATGGAGAACGACGAGCCGCTGTACGGGGTCGATGAAACGATGGCGCTCGGGGTCACCAGCATTTATGGAATGATCGGGTTGACAAGTTTCGGATATTTGGATAAAGAAAAAATTGGCGTTATTGAAATATTGAATGAAAAAATGGATGGAATTCATGTATTTCTCGACGATTTGGTGGCAGGCATCGCAGCAGCGGCGTCCTCGCGGATCGCGCATAACAATCCCGATGCGGCAAGCTATTCCGCGAGTTCTGACGAATGACCGCGAGCCCTGTCGTTTAAGGGTCGGCGGCCGGTCAGGCCGCTTTTCAGCCCCCTGCTCTCTTTGTTGAGGTAAAAACTGAAGTATGTTATCATTATCCATTATATCGGCTCAGGATATGCCTGTGGAACGAGATTAGGGGGATCTGAAAGGCATGTGGACGGTTATCTATATTGCGCCAACTGCGAAGGTGGCGGAAATGATCCAAACCAGGCTGACGGAAGAAGGTTTTTTGGTTAAAAGCCGTCCTGTGAATTTATCCAAACAGCAGTTTGAAATATTGGTACCCTCCGGAGAGCTTGAGGAAGTACAGGAAGTGTTGAATTCGATATTGCACCCATAGGATATATGGGCTACATAGCGAAGCATGTGTACGGATCGGCGAAGTGTTATCTACGGCGGCCATTCAAATTTAGGGCTGAAGAGGTGTAGTTGTGTTCAAAGACTTATTTCAGAAAAAAAGGAAATACGCAACGATCCCATCAGAGCGACTTGGGACGGCAGGGCAGCCTCAGGAAGGCGAACGCCCGAAACGTGAAATTCCGGAAGGCCTGATGAACAAATGTGCCAAGTGCGGCACGATTCAATACAGTAAAGAGCTTGAGAAGAATCTGAAGGTGTGTCAGGAATGCGGCCATCATATGCGTCTGAACGCGTTAGAGCGGATCGGCATGACGCTGGATGAGACAGGCTTCGAGGAGTTCGACGCCGATATGATATCCGTGGACCCGCTGAAGTTTCCGGGCTATGCGGCCAAGCTGGAGCAGCAGACGATGAAATCTGGTCTTCGGGACGCGGTCGTTACCGGCCAGGGAACCATTCTGGGGCAGCCGGTCGTGGTGGCTGTAATGAGCTTTGATTTTTTCACGGGCAGCATGGGATCGGTCGTAGGGGAGAAAATTACCCGGGCGATCGAGATCGCAACGGACAAGCGTCTGCCTCTGATCATCTTCTCGACGTCCGGCGGAGCCCGGATGCAGGAGAGTATTCTGAGCTTAATGCAAATGGCCAAGACGAGTGCAGCTCTGGCGAGATTCAATGAGCAGGGCGGGCTGTATATTTCCGTTATTACGGATCCGACCACCGGCGGCGTATCCGCAAGCTTTGCAACGCTTGGCGATATTAATATTGCTGAACCGGGAGCCGTATTCGGCTTTGCCGGCCGTATCGTTATCGAACAGACCATTCGCCAGAAGCTGCCGGATGATTTCCAGACGGCGGAGTTCAATTTGGCGCATGGTCAGCTTGACATGGTTATTCATCGGAAAGACATGCGTTCCATGCTGGGCAAGCTGCTGGAGATGCATGCTGTGAAAGGGGGATTCTAATGTCAGGCGTACTGCCTTTTGAAACGCCTCTTGCAGAAATGCGCAAGAAGATTGAAGAATTGAAACAGTTCGGTCAAGAAAAAGGGATTGATTTCACGGATGAAATCGCCCGTCTTGAAGAACGATATAGCCGATTGGAGGAAGAAATTTATTCCTCGATATCCCCGTCACAAAAAATGCATCTGGCCCGCCATCAGCAGCGGCCGACATCGCTTGATTTGATCCAGCTGATCTTTACGGATTTCATCGAGCTGCACGGCGATCGGCTGTACGGAGACGATCTGGCGGTCGTGGGGGGACTTGCGAAGCTGAACGGCGTGCCGGTAACGGTGCTGGGCCAGCAGCGGGGCAAGGATACGAAGGACAATATCGCCCGATTCTTCGGAAGTCCGCATCCGGAGGGCTTCCGCAAAGCGCTGCGGCTCATGCAGCAGGCGAACAAGTTCAATCGTCCGATTATCACTTTCATTGATACGAAAGGCGCATATCCGGGTAATACAGCTGAAGAGAGAGGCCAGTCCGAGGCGATTGCCCGCAACCTGCGGGAAATGTCGACATTCGGCGTGCCAATTGTTTGTGTGGTCATCGGCGAAGGTGGAAGCGGCGGTGCTCTTGCGATGGCCGTAGGCAACCGTGTCCTCATGCTCGAGCATGCGATCTACTCGGTAATCTCGCCGAACGGCGCCGCTTCCATTCTGTGGAAGGACGCTTCCAAGGCGGACCAGGCGGCCGAGGCGATGAAGATCACGGCACAGGACCTGCTGGAGATGGAAGTGATTGAAGAGATCATTCCGGAGCCGAAGGGCGGTGCCCATCGCAATTACGAGGAGACGGCCAGCGCGATCCAAAGCGCCCTGATCCGGCATTTGACCGAGCTGTCTGCGATGGATGCTTGCGAATTGAAGGAAGACCGGTACCGGAAGTTCCGTAAAATCGGCGAATTCGATTTCGCAAAAAACGAGCAGCAGGATGCCATCATGTAAATGTTTGCAAGTTTGACGATATGACAAAGTTCCTATACAAATGAAACTTTTTGTAGTAAATTTAGTTGTTGGAAAAAGAGATATAGAGAACCTTGAAAAACGGAGGAAACCCAAATGCGCAAAACTAAAATTGTATGTACCATCGGTCCTTCCAGTGAATCGTTGGAAAACACCAAGAAGCTCATTATGGCCGGCATGAACGTGGCTCGCCTGAACTTCTCCCACGGTGACTTCGAGGAGCACGGCAACCGGATCAAAAATATCCGCCAGGCTTGCGAAGAACTGAACAAAACGGTAGCGATCCTGCTTGATACCAAAGGACCGGAAATCCGTACCGGTAAGCTTGAAGTGGAACCGATTGAGCTTGTACAGGATGAGTACATCACCCTTACGACCGAGGAAATCCTCGGCGACAAGAATCGGATTTCCATTACGTACAAAGAGCTGCCGAATGACGTTCAGGTTGGATCCACGATCCTCATCGACGACGGTCTGATCGGTCTGACCGTTGTAGAAATTCAGGGCACGGAAATCCGCTGCCGCGTCGTCAACGGCGGCACCATTAAGAGCAAAAAAGGTGTGAACGTACCTGGAGTCGCGATCTCTCTTCCAGGCATTACGGAAAAGGACGCGAGCGACATCGTATTCGGGATCGAACAGGGCATCGATTTTATTGCGGCTTCCTTCGTTCGCAAAGCAAGCGACGTGCTTGAAATTCGCGAGCTGCTCAAGAAGCACAACGCCGAGCACATTCAGATCATCTCGAAGATCGAGAACCAGCAAGGCGTTGACAATCTGGATGAGATTCTGGAAGTATCCGACGGCTTGATGGTTGCCCGCGGCGACCTCGGTGTCGAAATTCCGGCTGAAGAAGTACCGCTTGTTCAGAAGCGCATGATCGAGAAATGTAATCTTGCAGGCAAGCCGGTCATTACCGCTACGCAAATGCTGGATTCCATGCAGCGCAACCCTCGTCCTACCCGTGCGGAAGCTAGTGACGTGGCGAATGCGATCTTCGACGGCACGGATGCCATCATGCTGTCCGGTGAAACGGCTGCCGGTAAATATCCGGTCGAATCCGTTCTGACCATGTCCCGCATTGCCGAGAAAGCGGAATCCGCGCTGAACTACCGCGAAATGTTCCTGAAGCAGCGCATCGCGCAAGAAACCAGCGTAACGGAAGCGATCAGCCAATCGGTTGCCATCTCCGCGCTGGATCTGAACGCCAAGGCGATCATTTCGTCCACGGAATCCGGCCAAACGGCGCGCATGGTATCCAAATACCGTCCGCAGGCGCCGATCATTGCCGTAACGACACAGGACAGAACGCTGAGACGCCTCGCTCTGACTTGGGGCGTAACGCCGGTTAAAGGCGAGCTGGCTACGTCGACAGACGAAATGTTTGATTACGCTTTGCAGGGCGGTGTGAAATCCGGCCTGGTGAAGGAAGGCGATCTGGTTGTGATTACGGCAGGGGTACCGCTTGGCCGTTCCGGCTCGACCAACCTGCTCAAAGTAGATTCAATTCCTGCGCAGAAATAGTTCTGTACAGAAATATTCATATTCAGGATCCCTTAGGGAGTCTAACGATAGCCGCGTTAGAAGCAATGGACGATTTTCGAGCCATTGCTTCTTTTGCATAGAGAGGGGGTGTGCATATTGACGAAAGGCTCCATATCCAAGCTCAGCCGCTGGTTTCACACATCCTTCCGGGTGCGCTATCAGGAAACCGACCAAATGGGCGTCGTCTATCACGCGAATTACTTGAACTGGTTTGAGATCGGCCGCACCGAAATGATCCGGGAGCTGGGATTTTCCTACCGGGAGATGGAGGAGGCAGGCGCCTTGCTGCCGGTTGTCGATCTGGACGTAAAATATCATCAGCCTGCCCGCTATGATGATCAGGTAACCGTATTTACCCGGATGATTGATTTCTCGCCTCTTCGAATACATTATGAGTATGAGGTTCGAAGAATGTCCGGCGAGGTGCCGTCCGATCCGGATGACGCCACGATGATGGCGCTGCCCGGCGAGCTGTTGACTTCGGGCACAACCCGCCACGTATGGTTAAATCGCGAATGGAAGCCGTCCAGACTGGATAAAAACGTGCCAAAGCTGTATGATGCATTGAAGGACACCCTTTTGGGGAGGAAGGAGTAGCATCATGATGAAATGGGTACTGGCGGCGGTCATTTTCGTACCGGCGATCGAAATATTCGGCTTCTCATTCGTAGCGGAGCGGGTCGGCGGCATGAACACCCTGCTGCTGACGCTGCTGACCTCGGCCATTGGCGTCGCCATGATGAGGTTTGAGGGACGGAAGGCGATGGAGGACGCAAGGCAGAGGATGAATGCGGGGATGGTTCCCGGTTCCACCATGGCCGATGGCCTGTGCATTTTCCTCGGCGGTCTGCTGCTGATCCTCCCGGGATTTGTGACGGATATCATCGGCTTTACCCTCGTATTTCCTTTAACCCGTCCGCTTTACAGGCTTTTGCTCCTTGCGTGGATGAAGAAAAATATGAAGAACGGCAAAATCACGATTTTTCGCAGATAAATGAACAGGGGTCGATCCCTTCCGTAGATGCTGTTGCTCTACAGGGGGAACGGCCCCTGTTGTTCTTATATCCTTTATGGCGGTTGCTGCGAATAATTTGAATAGGCCTGATACCGCGCCGCTCGCTAATGGTATGGCGGTTCAGCGACGCTGCCACCGTACCTCCGTGGACACCGCCATCGCGACTGACATCGCCACCACTATCGCTATCGCAACCGCTACCGAATAAGGATCGATTCCTGCATCATCGGCTCAATCATGGCCTTTTTTTCGCTATGCTGCGGTATGATTTGGCTTGCTGGCTCACGAGTGGCTTCATCGGAAACGTCCGCCGATAATATAATTTCGCAAGTCTCTAAAGACATGGGCTCTATGGAATGCATCCAAGATGACAAGGGCAATCGGGCCGATAATCAGCCCAAGAATGCCGAACAGCTTGAGCCCGATAAACATCCCGAGCAGCGCCGCGAGCGGGTCCAAGCCGACACTGCTGGCAAGCACCTTCGGCTCCAGAATCTGGCGCACCACGAGGATGACGCTGTACAGGACCGTAAGTCCAATGCCGAGCGTAAGATCGTCGGACATAAAGGCATACAGGGACCAGGGAATCAGGACGATGCCGACACCGAGGTATGGCAGCAGATCGATGAAGCCGATCAGCAGCCCGATGGTGAATGCGGACTTAACGCCGAGCGCATACAGCGTGATGATCACGATGCAGGCGGTGATGGAGATGAGAATGAGCTGGGCCCTCGCAAACCCGAACAGCGCTTTTTTCAGATCCGAGAAGATGTAGGCCATAGGCTTGCGGATCACGTCAGGAACGAATCGAAGGATGGCCCGGTTATGACGCTCCCAGCTGTTGCTGAGGAAGAAGGTGGACATGAGGACCACGATCAGGATCGTTCCCATATTCGGCAGCGAATAGATAATTTGCAGGATTCCGTTAAAAATGCCGGTGATCAAACCCGTCACGGCATTTCCGATCGTCTCGGTCGTTCTGCTTATATTTTGGTTAATGGTGTCATGATAATTGGGGTTATTCTGGTAGAAAAGACTAATCTCATTCACAATATTTTGAAAGCTGTCGCTGCGCGTCCAGCCGGTGATCCATTCCATCCACGAGTCGATATGCAGGTCGAACGATTGGGACAGCGTGATCAGTTCTTTCACCAGACGGGTAACTGCAGCCGTCAGGATCAGCATCGCCGCTCCGAAATAGACGATGATGGACAGCGTGACCGCAATGAAGCGCGGCAGCTTGACTTTTCGCTGGAGCACGTTAACCAGCGGGTTCATGGCGTAGGCGATGATCCAGGCCAGCAGGAAGGGATAGAGAAGGGGCAGCAATACATAAATCAGGTAGACCGTGATGAAGAGAGCGGACAGAACCCACACTCCCCGGCCGATCCGTTTGAGCAGTATTCGTTCCAAATATATGAACCTCCTTTCCAGGCTTGTCAGCAGACAAGCGGACCCGTACACATTTATAGGTATGCAAGGAGGAGAAGGTTTTAGGCTAGGAAGTTTCGAATTCAATAAACCCCGGCGGATCGCCGCTTTTTATCCCGATTCTTTTCAAAATTCGACAATGACAAAATTCACAGTTATAATGGAATTGTAAGTGATTTCAAAAAAAAGTTTATGGTGTCGATAAAACATTTTGATGCGGCGAATGTCTCCGCTCTTGTTCACATATCAGACAAAATCCAGTATGATATGAGAAGGTTTTATGACAAGGACCATAGCATTTTTTTTGCGTGTTCTTTTTTATCCGACTTCATGAAAATGTTTTCATGAATGTCAAAATAGTACCGTTTATCCCGATCATAAAGGAGAGATGATGCATGACAGCTACTAAGGGTTTGGAAGGCATTGTAGCTACCACTTCTTCGATTAGTTCGATCGTCGACGGCGTTCTGACTTATCGGGGATATAATATTGACGATCTCGCAGAGCATGCAAGCTTTGAAGAAGTGGCTTATCTGCTCTGGTTCGGCAAGCTCCCGAATGCGGAGGAACTGAAGGCGCTGAAGCAGGACCTCAGCGATTATGCCGCAATTCCGGATGAGCTCATCCAGCAGATCAAGTTGTATCCGAAGGACGCCAACACGATGGCATCGCTCCGCTCGGCGGTTTCCGCGCTTGCGCTGTATGACGAAGCCGGCGACGATATGAGCCGTGAAGCGAACGAGAAGAAAGCGGTTAAACTGCAGGCGCAGCTCCCGACGATCGTCGCTGCAATCGCGCGGGTTCGTCAAGGCAAGGAACCGGTCGCGCCGAAAGCCGGCGTATCCGTGGCCGAGAACTTCCTGTATATGCTCAGAGGCGAACAGCCTGACGAAACGTCGATCAAGGCCCTGGATCAAGCGCTCGTGCTCCATGCCGATCATGAGCTTAACGCTTCAACCTTTGCGGCCCGTGTAACCGTAGCCACGCTGTCGGACATTTATTCGGGCGTTACCTCCGCGATTGGCGCTTTGAAGGGGCCTCTGCATGGCGGCGCGAATGAAGCCGTTGCCAAAATGCTGAATGAAGTCGGCTCCATCGACCGGGCGAAGGCTTACATCCAGGAGAAGCTGGACAACCGTGAGAAGATCATGGGCTTCGGTCACCGCGTTTACAAGAACGGAGACCCTCGTGCGAAGCATCTTCAGAAGATGTCGCGTGAGCTCGGAGAAATGAAGGGCGACACATCCCTGTACGACATGTCCGTCGTGATCGACGAAACGGTAACGAGCCAGAAGGGATTGAAGCCGAACGTCGATTTCTATTCCGCATCGGTTTATACCCAGCTTGGCATCGAGCAGGAGCTGTTCACGCCGATCTTTGCCATCAGCCGCGTGTCGGGATGGACAGCGCATATTCTTGAGCAGTATGAAGGCAACCGGATCATCCGTCCGCGTGCCGAGTACACCGGCCTTACCGATCAGAAATATGTGCCGGTAGAGCTTCGCTAACTTGCAGGAAATCATGTACAATAGGCATAGAGAACCGCTCAAACGCGAGTTGATCGCCTTAAGGCGGAGTTCTCTTTGCCTATTCGTCCGGTATTCGTATAACGAAGCTCCGGGCTAGAGACAAGAACCAAATTTTAAGGAGGAACTCATACTCATGAAATTGGAAAAATTCGCACTACCAACCGAAGGCGAAAAAATCACCATCGACAACGGCAAGCTGCAGGTTCCAAACAATCCGATCATCCCTTTTATTGAAGGTGACGGAACAGGGCGCGACATCTGGAAAGCTTCCAAGCGCGTGCTTGACGCCGCTGTAGAGAAGGCATACAACGGATCCAAGAAGCTTGCCTGGTATGAAGTGTTCGCAGGTGAGAAAGCTTATAATACATACGGAGAATGGCTTCCTAACGATACGCTCGAAGCAATCCGTGAATACATCGTTGCCATCAAAGGACCTTTGACGACGCCAATCGGTGGCGGCATCCGTTCCCTGAACGTTGCTCTGCGCCAAGAGCTGGATCTGTACACTTGCTTGCGCCCGGTCCGCTACTTCAACGGCGTGCCATCCCCGGTTAAACGTCCTGAACTCGTGGACATGGTTATTTTCCGCGAGAACACGGAGGATATTTATGCCGGCATTGAGTACAAGGAAGGCTCCGAGGAAGTGAAGAAGGTGATCAAGTTCCTCCAGGAGGAAATGGGCGTTCATAAGATCCGCTTCCCGGAAACGTCCGGTATCGGCATCAAGCCTGTATCCTCCGAAGGCTCCAAGCGTCTTGTGCGCGCAGCTGTGGAATACGCGATCAAGCATGGCCGCAAATCCGTAACGCTGGTGCACAAAGGCAACATCATGAAGTTCACCGAAGGCGCCTTCAAAAACTGGGGCTACGAAGTGGCTGAAGCCGAGTTCGGCGATAAAGTGTTCACTTGGGCACAATATGACGTCATCAAGGAAAAAGACGGCGTAGATGCAGCGAACGCAGCACAGAAGGCCGCTGAGGAAGCCGGCAAAATCATCATCAAGGATGCGATTGCCGACATCGCGCTCCAGCAAGTGCTTACGCGTCCAACCGATTTCGATGTCATCGCAACGCTGAACCTGAACGGCGACTACTTGTCCGACGCGCTTGCAGCGCAAGTAGGCGGCATCGGTATCGCTCCGGGAGCGAACATCAACTACGTGACAGGTCACGCGATCTTCGAAGCTACTCACGGTACGGCTCCGAAATATGCGGACAAAGACGTTGTAAACCCTGGTTCCGTTATCCTGTCCGGCGTTATGCTGCTTGAGCATCTGGGATGGCAGGAAGCTGCGGATCTGATTTACAAAGGTATGGAAACCGCGATCAACAACAAAACCGTAACCTATGACTTTGCACGTCTGATGGAAGGCGCAACGGAAGTGAAATGCTCCGAGTTTGCGGACGAAATCATTAAAAACCTGTAAGGGGGAGAGCCATCATGGCGATTACTCGTAAAAAGATTACGGTTGTAGGTGCTGGCTTTACTGGTGCGACTACCGCACTAATGCTTGCTCAAAAAGAACTTGGTGACGTCGTTCTGCTCGATATCCCGCAGCTTGAAAACCCGACCAAGGGCAAGGCGCTCGACATGCTTGAGGCCAGTCCGGTTCAAGGCTTCGACAGCAACATCGTCGGCACATCCAGCTATGAGGATGCGGCCGGTTCCGATATCGTCATCATCACGGCCGGCGTTGCGCGCAAGCCTGGCATGAGCCGTGATGATCTCGTGAATACGAATGCGGGCATCGTCAAGTCCGTATGCGAGAACGTGAAGACCCATGCTCCGAATGCGACCGTCATCATTTTGAGTAATCCGGTGGATGCGATGACCTATGTAGCGTACAATACGCTCGGCTTCCCTAAGAACCGCGTCATCGGTCAATCCGGCGTGCTCGATACCGCTCGCTACTGCACATTCATTGCGCAGGAACTGAACGTATCCGTTGAGGACGTTCGCGGCTTCGTGCTGGGCGGTCACGGTGACGACATGGTTCCGCTCGTTCGCTACTCCAGCGTCGGCGGCATTCCGATCGACACGCTGATTCCGGCTGACCGGATCGAAGCCATCGTGCAGCGCACCCGCGTGGGCGGCGGCGAGATCGTCAACCTGCTCGGCAACGGAAGTGCTTACTACGCGCCGGCTGCATCCCTTGTGCAAATGACGGAAGCGATCCTCAAGGATAAGAAGCGGATCCTTCCTGTCATCGCGCTTCTGGAAGGCGAGTACGGCTACGATAACCTGTTCATGGGCGTTCCGGCCATTCTTGGCGGCGACGGCATTGAGAAGGTGTTCGAGCTCGAGCTCACGCCGGAGGAGAAGGCGGCGCTCGACAAGTCGGCCGAATCCGTACGCAGCGTTACATCGGTCATTTCCCTTTAAATCCGGCAAGGGTTCACAAATTTGCCTCTAAATCCAATCCCGTCCCGATATTCGGGGCGGGATTGCTTTTCATTGGATGGTCTGTCCAGTATAATAAGGACGATGATTCGTAAATGACATATATCACACTTTGAACGATGGAGGAATTTGATTATGTTGACGGTAACATTTTTCCTGCATATGGTTGGAACAGCAGCGCTAGGGTTCTATTTGATTCTGCCGTTTGTTGTCGGCGGCATTCAGAAGCTGTCTCTCGCTGCTCAAGAAGGCGCCGTGAATACGGTTCGGGTAGCGAACCGCTTTGCCCAGTATGGACTCGTGCTTCAACTTCTTACAGGCGGTTACATGATGTCACAAGGCGACTATTCCGTGCCTTGGATGATAATCGTGACCATTCTTCTTCTTGCTATGTTCGCAATTGGTGGAATTATGAGCAAGCCGCTGAAGAGCGCGCTGGCAGGCATTCGCGAGAAGAAAGAAGTGAAGGAAGAGACAAGCAAGCTTGGAACGCTGAGCGCGCTGCTGGCACTGCTTCTGCTTGTAATGATCTTCTTCATGGTGTACAGCCATATCATCTAAAATTGCTACATAGAACCAAGAAGGTGCTGTCCCCTGCGTGGATTTTTCTACAGGGACGGCTCCTTTCCGTTTATGGATAAAAAAAGGTGGAGAACAGGCTAGTTCTCCACCTTTTTGGTTTTCTTATGAAACGTTTGATCATCCCGCATTCGGGTAAATATCATATCGAAGGCTTTTCACTCGTATAAAGAGCCGAGTCGTACACATCCTATGAAAGGTTGTCTTACAGTCCGTGTCCAAAAAGTCGGATTTTCAGCACCGAGGCTTATGCTTCCGAAGTGCGTTTTTTCAAAACGCTTTAGCGAATCCTTCCGAAGTGCGTTTTTTCAAAACGCTTTAGCGAATCCTTCCGAAGTGCGTTTTATTCAAAACGCTTTAGGTTAAATGAAGCTGGGGACTGAGGAGCGGAGCTAAACGTTTTCGCAGAAAACGCCTTCGAAAGCATCAGCTGTTTTGGGTACGTGAGCACTTGAAATGTTTCCGCAGGAAACATGCTTCGGAAGCATCTACTTAGGCCCGGCTGAATTCAAGATTCGATGCCGAGTTACTCCTTGACTCACTTCGTGATCAAAAGACGACTTTTTGAACAACCTCTACAGCTAACCTGAAAGGAGACATGTGAACATGACACAAGACCAACAAAAACAGACAATGCCCCCTCAGCACCAGAATCATCGGCCGGGTTCCGAGACGGAGATGCACCCGCAGCCGGAGTTCGAAAGCAATGCGTATAAAGCGGCCGGCAAGCTGGAGGGAAAGGTGGCGCTGATTACCGGCGGAGACAGCGGAATTGGCCGGGCGGTAGCGGTTCACTATGCCAAGGAGGGCGCCGACGTATCCATCGTTTATTTAAATGAGCATCAGGATGCCGAGGAAACCAAACGGCAGGTTGAGCAGGAAGGGAGAAAGTGCATCCTGATTGCAGGCGATGTCGGAGATGATGCCTTTTGCCGCGATGCGGTGAAGGAGACGGTGGAGAAGCTGGGAAAACTGGACATTCTCGTGAACAATGCCGCTGAGCAGCATCCGCAGAAGAAGATTGAAGATATTACGAAGGAGCAGCTGGAGCGCACGTTCCGTACGAACATATTCGGCATGTTCTTTATGACCCAGGCGGCCATGACGCATCTGTCTAAGGGCAGTGCGATTATTAATACCACATCCATTACGGCTTACCGGGGAAGCCCGCAGTTGTTGGATTATGCTTCGACGAAGGGAGCGATCGTAGCCTTTACGCGGTCCCTCTCCATGAACGTCGTCGGACAAGGGATCCGGGTCAACGCGGTAGCACCGGGACCAATCTGGACGCCGCTCATCCCGTCAACCTTCCCTGCGGATCAGGTCAGCGAGTTCGGCTCGACCCAGCCGATGAAGAGACCGGGGCAGCCGGAAGAACTGGCGCCTGCATACGTCTATCTCGCCTCTTCGGACTCTTCATACGTTAGCGGGCAAGTCATTCACGTGAACGGCGGCGAAGTGATTAACGGTTAGGCTGGAGGATACCGAACCCTAATCTTTGAGCATCAGCGGATGATCAGGCGTAAAGCCGGGGCGATCATCCGCTGTTTTTTGCTGAGGTGCGCGGAACACGGTTAAACGGCGGTTACGGTGAAGCTGACGTTAACGCAATGGATACGTTCGGCGCTGGATTCTATGGCTTTAGAGGCGACGGATCCGGATGGAAGGGTGCCCGAATCGCGGATGGCGTGAATCCGGGACAGCGTCAGCCGAGTCTCTGCCGAGCGTCTGCCGGAACGTTGGAACGGATGATGGATTCGGGCTCATCGTCGCCGATCCTATCGCCGTATCATATCACCTCCTTCTCTATTAACATATGCGAGGTTTATAGATTGGTATGGTTATTCAATGCATGTAAACGGCACATTTCCAGCCATGCGTTCAAATTCAAAGTAAACCCTTTCATGGCCGGTTTGTTGTGATATGATATACCTTGGGACTAACCAGGATACCTTAGCGGCAAGCTGGTCATCGAAAGAGAGGTTGAAAATCAAGTGATGAAGCATTTTGAAGAAAGCATGTACAAACTGATTGTGGAGACGTCCACGAATCTTCCGGGAGATGTCCGCAGAGCGGTAAACCGCGGACGCGCTGCAGAGGATGCGGCTACGCGCGCGGGGCTCGCCTTGGCAACGATCGCTCAGAATATCGAAATGGCCGAGCAGGAGGTATCGCCGATCTGCCAGGATACGGGAATGCCGACCTTTATCGTACATACTCCTGTAGGCGCCAACCAAATCGAAATGAAGAAGGCCATATATCAGGCCGTCGTCCGCGCAACCAAGGATGGCAAGCTCCGTCCGAACTCGGTCGATTCCTTGACAGGAGCCAATAGCGGGGATAACCTCGGACCCGGAACGCCGGTCATTCATTTCGAGCAGTGGGAGCAGGACAAGATCGATGTCCGTCTCATTCTGAAGGGCGGCGGCTGCGAGAACAAGAATATTCAATACAGCCTGCCAACGGAGCTTGAGGGTCTCGGCAAAGCGGGCCGTGATTTGGACGGCATCCGCAAATGCATTCTTCATTCGATCTACCAGGCCCAAGGACAAGGCTGCAGCGCAGGCTTTATCGGGGTCGGCATCGGCGGGGACCGGACAACAGGCTATGAGCTGGCCAAGCAGCAGCTTTTCCGTCATCTCGACGATGTGAATCCGAACGAGGATTTGGCAAAGCTGGAGGATTATATTCTCGAAAATGCAAACAAGCTGGGCATAGGCACCATGGGCTTCGGCGGCGAAGTTACGCTGCTGGGCTGTAAAATCGGCGTCATGAACCGTCTGCCTGCGAGCTTCTTTGTCTCGGTTGCGTACAACTGCTGGGCGTTCCGCCGACAAGGTGTCATGATTGAGCCGGCGACCGGCGAAATTGCGGAGTGGCTGTACGAAGCGGGCAACGAGGTACGGATGAATGCAGCGAGTGAAGCAGCCGCTGCGTCGGCAGGCTCTGCCGCGGTGCAAGGGCAAGGACGGGAGATCGTTCTGCAGACGCCGATCAGCGAGGAGCAAATCCGCAGCCTCCGCGTCGGCGACGTCGTTGTGATTCGCGGGGAGATGCATACCGGACGGGATGCGTTACATAAGTATCTGATGGATCATGACGCACCGATCGACCTGAACGGCGCGGTCATTTACCACTGCGGGCCGGTTATGCTGAAGGACGAGGAAGGCTGGCATGTGAAGGCGGCCGGACCGACGACAAGCATCCGCGAGGAGCCTTATCAAGGGGAAATCCTCAAGAAATTCGGCATCCGGGCGGTTATCGGAAAAGGCGGAATGGGTCCGAAGACGCTTCAAGCCTTGCAGGAGCACGGCGGCGTATATTTGAACGCCATCGGCGGCGCGGCCCAGTATTATGCCGAGTGCATCAAAAAAGTGAACGGCGTGGATTTCATGGAGTTCGGCATTCCCGAAGCGATGTGGCATCTCGAGGTCGATGGATTTGCCGCAATCGTTACGATGGATTCGCACGGAAACAGCCTGCATGCGGATGTAAGCAAGGATTCCGCCGCCAAGCTGGCCATGTTTAAGGATCCGGTCTTTTCATAATTCATAATGATGAAGCAGCATCGATTGGCTTTATGCCGATCGGTGCTTTTTGCATTTAGAGATTGCTGGCGGGAGGGATCCCCTTCGTCTTACGGATTTAACGTTGCAGGATGACGGGGACAAGGTTTATGATGGGAAGCAAATACATCGAATGCAAGGCACAAGAGGAAAGGGAGAGAGCATGAAGCAGTTTCGCAACCGTCTAACCCTGATCATGCTGGTATTGATCGGTTTATCCATGCTTGGCGCCGGTCTGGCCATGGTAAAGGTATTTAAGCAATCCCATATTCAGCTGCTGGAGGACAATATGATCCGGGAGATCCGGCTTCTGCAGACGATGATGGATTTTCCGGATACCGACAGCCCGGATGCCGTCGAGTATTATACGAACCGTTCTCTTCAGCTTGAAGAGCTGTCTGATGCAAGGGTTACGTTTATAACGAAGGATGGACGGGTGATCGGAGATTCCGAGAGCAACCCCGTGACCATGGATAATCATGCTTACCGCGAGGAAGTCTTGGAAGCGGAGAAGACCGGCAAAGGGAGCACCATCCGCCGCAGCAGCACGCTGGGGCAGGACATGCTGTACGTCGCGCTGCCCGTTAAGGTCGGCGATTCCTTCGATGGCTTCGTGCGACTGTCCCTCAGCCTCAGTCAGGTCGACCAAGGCGTCCGGCAAGGCTGGACGGTGATGGGCATTGGTCTTGCGATTCTGTTCCTCGCAGCGAGTCTTCTGAGCATTCGCGTGGCGAAGGGGCTGACGTCGCCGCTCGAGAAAATCACGAGAGTCGCCAGACGCATTGCGCGTTTGGAGTATGATGCGCGGGTGAATATTAACCGTAAGGATGAGATCGGCCAGCTGGCGCAAGCGATCAACGGGATGGCCGACAGTCTTCAGACCCAAGTTCGGACGATCCGGGACAATGAAGATTTGCTCCAGAGCGTCCTGAACAACATGACAGGCGGGATCGTCATGGTGAACGGATCGGGCCATATTATGCTCATCAACCGGGCGGCCGAGAGAATGCTGGGCGTTGACGCCGAAGTGATTACCGGAAAATCGTATCGGGAGCTCAAGCAGCATTACGAGCTCACGAAGCTGATGAAGGAAGGGCTCGAGAACCGTAACAGCTTCCATGAAGAACGGAATCTGTATTACCCGGTCGAATCGATTGTCCGGCTGGACGGGGTCCCGATGGTGCAGGAGGATGGGGCCTACCGGGGCATGCTATTCCTGCTCCAGGATGTAAGCGACATCCGCAGATTGGAGAGAATGCGAAGCGAATTCGTGGCGAATGTATCGCATGAGCTCAAGACACCGCTTGCGGCCGTTAAGGGGTTTGCCGAGACGCTTCTTGGCGGCGGCGTGTCGGATGAGAAGACCGCCAGATCGTTTCTCCAAATCATCTATGATGAATCCGAGCGGCTCAACCGGCTGATCGGCGATATTCTGGAGCTGTCTTCCATCGAGTCCAAGCGCGTTCAGATGGACTATTCGCCGATCCATCTGCAGGCATTCTTCGAGACGATATCCGAGATGATGCGCACGGTGGCGGAGAAGAAGCGGATCAGCCTCGAGCTCGACGTGCCAGAAGAGCTGTTCATGGAAGGCGATGAGGACAAGCTGCGCCAAATCTTCATGAATCTGTTATCCAATGCGATCAACTATACGCAGGAGGGCGGCAGGGTCAAATTGACGGCACGGGAAAAACTGCATAACGGCCAGTCCGAGGACATCGTCCAGTTCATTGTAAAGGATTCGGGGATCGGTATACCGAAGAAGGATCTTCCGCGTATCTTCGAGCGGTTTTATCGGGTGGACAAAGCGAGATCCCGGGGATCAGGCGGTACGGGACTTGGCCTATCGATCGTTAAGCATCTGGTGGATATGCATCACGGCCGGATCGATGTGGAAAGCGAGCTGGGCGTTGGGAGCTCCTTCATCATCGAGCTTCCCGTTCTTCAGGAACACGAGGAAGCGGGAATTTAACACAGCGTTAACATTCAGTTTATATACTGAAACAAGTAATCCAATCCATACACAAGGCGGGGTTAATATTGACTCAACGTTTACTTGTTATTGAAGATGAGCCTACACTGTCTCGTTTGTTATCGTACAATTTGACGCAGGAAGGCTTTGACGTCACCGTTGAAGAGCATGGGACGGCAGGTTACGAAAGAGCGTCGCAGGAGGAGTTCGACCTGATTCTGCTCGATGTCATGCTGCCGGGCATGAACGGCTTTCAAATTTTAGAGAAGCTTAGAGGCAAAGGCATTAAGACGCCGATCATTATTCTCACGGCGAAGAATGCAGAGGAGGAAGTCGTGCAAGGCCTGAAGATGGGGGCGGACGACTATATTACGAAGCCGTTCGGCGTTTCCGAGCTGCTGGCCAGAGTTTCGGCCGTCATGCGCAGAACGTCTGGTCAAAGCGAGGAAGCGAAGGTTTCGGAGCAGCAGGCGAACGTGATCTCGCTCGGACAGCTCGAAATCTTCCCCGAGAAATATGAGGTGCGGCTCGGCGGGCAGAGCATTAATCTCCGTCCGAAGGAATTCGAGGTGCTGCTCTATTTGGCGAAGAAGCCGGGCGTCGTCTTGACGCGGGACGATCTGATGAACGTCGTCTGGGGGTTCGATTATATCGGCGGCCAACGCACCGTTGACGTCCATGTCAGCTCGCTCCGCAAAAAGCTGGAGCTCGATCCGGAATCCGTGCATATCGATTCGATTCGCGGCGTCGGGTATAAATTGGTTGTTAATACGAATAAAGCTTCCCATCATTCACTGTAAATGATGCGGAGGCTTTTTTTATGCCAGCTGTTAAAGGAAGCTAACGACACTAGCAACTCTATCGGATGCCAATCCCCGCTTGCTGCGGGGTTATTTAGTTCCAGGGGATCGTTTTTCTGAGACTTTGGTTACATATCCAGCCAAGATTGGCGCGCGATTTACACGGCGTTAACATACCGAATATATACCGATAACAATCCTTCGATATGATGCGTCTAAAGAACCATTAGGAGAGGATGGAGCCGATGACGCTGCTTCGGAAAACACCGGGACGACAGGTCACTCAAGGGGATCAGGCGGTTCAAGGGAAACGAGTGGATCAAGGGAATCAAGCAGGTCAGAATCAACGAACGGTTCAAGCGGCTGGGGCGCCGAATGCGGTTCATGGAATCGCGGAAGCTCTCGAGGATCTGACGGAGCAAACGAATCAAATGAATCGAATGAATCAAGCCAGTCAGGCGGAGGAGCGGTTACAGGATCCGGAAGCGAGGCTAGCGCCGCAGGCATCGGGCGAGCTGAAGGAGCCGTCCATGATGGAATATATTCGAACCGTGCCTGAAATCAGCGAGACCGAGACATGCCTTGATGTGCTGGAGCTGTTGATGGGCAACCCGGGCATCCCGTGCGTAATCTACTGCAATACCCCGGGGAACCCGTCCGGGCTGATTATGAGAGACGCCTTCTTTCAGCGGATGATGGGCAGGTTCGCAGTGGATTTATATTACCCGAAGCCGGCGTTCCAGTTCGCGGATTTGAGTCCAACCATAGTCGAAGCGGATGAAACCGTCTCCGAAGTGTTAAACCTGGCGCTGCACCGCCCGGATGACAAATTTTACGATTGCATCATTGTAAAACAGCAAGAAGTGCTGGCCGGCGTGCTCACCGTTCGGGACCTTATGAACTTGTCCGGTAGGCTGCAGCTGGATGCGGAGCGGAAGAGAGAGCTGATTCTGACTGGAAGCTACCGACACACGAGCAATATCGAGGCTTCGCTCGATGATGTTAAGGCAGCCGCGGACAAGACGAGAGCTGAATGTGTCCGAATGCGCGAATTTTCCGAGACCGGGGCGGACAAGCTGGAGCGGGTATCCTCGTCCTATGCGGGGCTGATCGGGGATATGACCCGGCGCGGCGATCAAGCCGAAGAGCTTGTGCGCCACGCAGGCCGCATCTCCTCCATTACGGGCACGATAACCGAGCTTGCCAATCAGAGCAGCCTGCTGGCGATGAACGCGTCAATCGAGGCGGCCCACGCCGGAGAGCATGGACGGGGCTTTCAGGTTGTAGCAGGCGAGGTCCAATCCTTGGCGAAGCAGACACGGAAGCTGGCGGGCGACATCTCCGAGCTGCTAGAGCATATCCAGCAGCTTGCTGCGGATACGGCAGCTGCTGCGGGATCGGCGCTAAAGGAGCTTCAATCCTGCGAAGGCGACGTCGAAGAGGGAACCCGTCTCTTTTATGAAATGCAGCAGGCGGTTCATGAAGTGGAATTGTCCGGGAGCCAGGTCTATGAGCTGGCGGTTAATACGGTACAACGCGTGCACCAGATTAAGGAAGAGCTGGCCGGTATGAACGCTTCGTTAGAGCCGAGGGCGGA
Source organism: Paenibacillus lactis (assembly GCF_017873605.1). Taxonomy (GTDB): domain Bacteria; phylum Bacillota; class Bacilli; order Paenibacillales; family Paenibacillaceae; genus Paenibacillus_AQ; species Paenibacillus_AQ lactis. Next base: position 71,792 of record NZ_JAGGKI010000003.1, on the reverse strand, counting down.
GCAATAAGATGTGAATCTGCAAGTCTAGCATTCTATTATAAATTTTACACTGCGTTTACATTTCTGAAAAACTGCAATTACATTAGGGGATTAAGATCTATATTGTAAGACGGTTAGTAAAGACAACAACCATTTTGAAGGAGTGGATTCGTTTGTTTAGAAAAAGGGGTCGTAAACCAGCAGGCATTCTCGTTCTGGTGCTGATGCTGAGCGCCATTCTCGCAGCTTGCGGAGGCGGAAACAGTACAACGGGCAGCGCGTCGGGAGAAACGAACAGTAACGGCAGCTCTGCTCAACAAGAAGAAAGCAAAACGACGGATGCTTTGTCCGGAACGATTGAAATCGATGGATCCAGCACGGTGCATCCGTTGACAGAAGCGATCGCTGAGGAATTCGGAGCAGCAAATCCGGACGTACGCGTTCCAATCGGAACCGGCGGTACAGGCGCAGGCTTCAAGCGCTTTGCAACCGGCGAAATCGCAATTGCGAATGCATCCCGTCCAATTAAAGATACAGAAGCGGAAGAGCTCAAGAAGAACAATGTTGAATACAACGAAGTTCTGGTTGCTTATGACGGACTGTCCGTCGTTGTCAATCCGGATAATGATTTTGTAGATAAGCTTACCGTAGATGAGTTGAAGAAAATCTATGAGCCAAACAGCAAAGTAAAAACATGGGCGGACGTACGTGAAGGCTGGCCTGCCGAGGAGATCAAAATCTACTCCCCTGGTACGGACCATGGAACCTTCGACTACTTCACCGAAGCCATTAACGGCGAAGCTCAATCCAGCCGTAACGACAGCCAGATTACGTTCAGTGCCGACACGAATGCCGTTGTACAGGGTGTTGCCGGCGATAAGAACTCTATCGGATATTTCGGATTTTCCTTCTACGAAGAGAATCAGGACAAATTGAAGCTGGTTCCGATCGACAACGGTACTGCAACAGTAGCGCCAAGCATGGAAACGATTAAAGACAACAGCTATGCTCCATTGTCCCGTCCGCTTTACATCTACGTAAGCAAGAAGGAAATGGAACGTCCTGAAGTGAAGGCTTTCGTAGACTTCTACCTTGAGAATGCCGGAAGCTTGGCGGGCGAAGTTGGCTTCGTTCCTCTGCAAGATGAGCAATATGAAGAGGAAAAAGGCAAGCTGGCCCAATAATTGAACGGTTATTCCAGGTAATAGAAAGGGAAGAGGAGAATGAACAAAACATCATCCGTGGCGGGTGCACCTAAGCAAATGACGTTTCGTCGCAGCAAAACGCGCCTCTCCGATAAAATCATTCCGATTCTGCTCGGCATGTGCGCACTGCTATCGGTCGTCACCACCATCGGGATTGTATATACACTGTTACAGGAATCCATCATCTTCTTTAAGGAAGTGCCGGTGTGGTCCTTCCTGACAGGAACGACATGGAGTCCGATTCTCCCTCCAAAAGAATTCGGCGTGCTGCCCCTCCTGGGCGGCACACTGCTGATTACAGGCATTGCGATCTTATTCGCAGTGCCTATCGGCTTGGCATGCGCTATTTATTTGAATGAATACGCTCCTGCCCGGGTTCGGGGGGTAGTCAAACCGGTACTTGAGGTATTGGCCGGAGTACCGACGATTGTTTACGGTTATTTTGCATTGGAAGCCGTCACGCCATTCCTTCAAAAGATTTTTCCCGATATGGGCATATTCAATGCGCTTAGCGCAGGGATCGTCGTCGGCGTTATGGTGCTGCCGATGATCTCCTCCCTGAGCGAGGACGCCATGCGGGCTGTGCCGAAAACGTTGCGCCACGGCGCCTATGCGCTCGGGGCTACCCGCTTTGAGGTAGCGCTGAAAATCGTGCTGCCTGCAGCCTTGTCCGGGGTCGTGTCTTCGTTCGTCCTGGCTTTCTCGCGGGCGATCGGCGAGACGATGATCGTTACCGTAGCCGCGGGGGCAACGCCGCAGCTGACATTGAACCCGCTGGAGAGCATCCAGACGATGACCTCGTACATCGTTCAGGTCAGCATGGGTGACGTACCGCGCGGTACGATCGAGTACGGTACTATTTTTGCGGTAGGTTTGACGCTGTTCGTCATTACCTTCTTGCTTAATATTTTGGCGCAGTGGGTCGCTCGCCGCTTCAGGGAGGAATACTAGATGGAACGTTTGAATCTGGGAGACAGCAAGAGAATCAACCGAAGACGCATTAGTGACCAAACCCTGCATATGATTTTTCTCGCCTGCACCAGCATCGGCATTCTTGTCCTGATGGCACTCATCGGCACGATCGTGATGGACGGAATTCACCGGCTGTCGCCGGACTTATTCACGAATTATCCTTCCCGGATTGCGGACCGGGCCGGTCTGAAGTCGCCGATTGTCGGCACGATTTATTTGCTGCTCCTGATGGCTCCGCTATCCTTCATCCTGGGCGTCGGGGCAGCGATCTTTCTTGAAGAATATGCGGGACGCAGCCGCTGGGTTCGGCTCATTCAGCTGAATATCAGTACGCTTGCAGGCGTTCCTTCTATTATTTACGGCATTCTGGGCCTGGCGATTTTCGTCCGCGGCATGAATCTTGGACGCAGCTTGCTGTCCGGGGTCCTGACGATGACGCTGCTTGTCCTTCCGATCATTATCGTAGCGGCACAGGAAGCGCTCCGCGCCGTTCCGAAAAATCGGCGGGACGCCTCCTATGCGCTTGGCGCGACGAAATGGCAGACCGTATCCAAGTCGGTCCTGCCGTCGGCGATGCCCGGCATCATGACAGGGGTCATTCTGGCTTTGTCACGGGCAATCGGGGAAACCGCACCGCTCATTATGATAGGCGCCTTAACGTACGTAGCCTTTTTGCCGGAAAATCTGCTGGATTCCTTCACCGTAATGCCGATCCAGATCTTCAACTGGATATCCAGACCAAGTGAAGCATTCCACGAGCTGGCGGCATCGGGTATTATTCTGCTTCTCATCATGCTGTTCATTATGAACATTGCAGCGGTATGGATCCGGAATAAGTATTCGAAGAACATCTAAGACGCGCAAGAGACGATAAGGCAGATCGAATCGTAAAAAAGGAGACATGAATAAAATATGGAAGCCATCATACAGATTGAGAAACTGAACCTATACTACGACACGTATCATGCGCTCAAAAATGTCGATCTGGACATACCCGAAAAAACAGTCACCGCATTCATCGGACCTTCCGGCTGCGGTAAATCGACGCTGCTTCGGACCTTGAACCGCATGAATGACATGATTCCGGCAACCCGGATCGAGGGCAGCGTGCGGATCGGCGGCACCGAAATTTACGGCGAGGACGTTCATGTGGAAGCCCTGCGCAAGCAGGTCGGCATGGTGTTCCAGCAGCCGAATCCGTTCCCGAAATCGATCTATGACAATATTGCCTACGGACCGCGCCTGCACGGCATCAAGAGCAAGTCCGATCTGGACGGCATCGTTGAGCAGAGCTTGAAGCAAGCTGCGCTGTGGGAAGAGGTCAAGGACTATTTGAAGCGTTCGGCGCTGAGCCTTTCAGGCGGTCAACAGCAGCGTCTGTGCATCGCGCGTGCGCTGGCCGTTCAGCCGGATATCCTTCTCATGGATGAGGCGACCTCTGCGCTTGACCCGATCTCGACCCTGAAGATTGAAGAGCTGGTTCAGGAATTGAAGAGCACTTATACAATCGTTATGGTTACGCACAACATGCACCAGGCCGCTCGGGTATCTGGCCAGACGGTGTTTTTCTTGAACGGTGAGGTGGTGGAGTCGGCTAGCACCGACGTTCTCTTCTCCACGCCTTCGGATGCCCGCACCGAGGATTATATTTCCGGCCGTTTCGGTTAATGGTTCAATTATCATCTTCTTAAGCATAGATAGGAGGAGCACCACATGATCCGGAGAATTGAGTTTGACCAGCAGCTCGACGAGCTGAAAACATTACTGCGCGAGATGGGAAAGCATATGGAGGAGGCACTGGCCTTGGCCGTACAGTCTCTGCAGACCCTGGATGCGGACAAAGCCCAGCGCGTCGTTGACAACGACGTCCAGCTGAACGCGATGGAAGAGCAGATCATGGACATCGGCTCGCGCCTGATCGTCACCCAGCAGCCGGTGGCGAAAGATTTGCGGCGCATTCTGGTCGCCTTCCGGATCGCGAGCGATCTGGAGCGGATGGGGGATCTGGCACGCGACGTTGCCAAAGTCACCCTTCGCCTCCAAGGCCAGAAGCTGATCAAGCCTTTGGTGGATCTGCCGCGCATGTCGGATCAAGTGCGGGCGATGGTATCGGAATCCATCGAATCCTATCTGACGGAGAATACGGACCTGGCTTATAAAATGGCCCAGGACGATGATCAGGTGGATCATTTGTACAGCATTATTTTGCAGGACCTATTCGCTCACCTGACCTCGGATCCGGATACGGCGAATCAAGCGATGCTGCTGGTCATGGTTGGCCGGTACATCGAACGCATTGCCGACCATGCGACCAATATCGGGGAAAGCACGGTTTATCTGGTGACGGGACACCGTCCGGACCTGAATCAATAAGATGCTTTAAAGAACGGGAACGCCGGCTATATGCCGGCGTTTTTTTATGCTACGGCCTGCCATTAAAGCAGCAACCGCAGATTTAATGCAGATCCCCCGGATTTATCCGAGCGTCTATTAGGAAGCATTCTTCATTTTTTAAGTAAGACGGGAGGATCATTCGGAATTTAGCGGTAACCTATGTTATCATGAGGTAAGGAAGAATTATGGGTGCGAGGTGTTCTATGGACAAGCTGATCCTGATTGATGGAAACAATATTATTTACAGGGCGTTCTTTGCCATGCCGCCGCTGACGAATGCGAGCGGCCAGCAGACGAACGCCGTTTACGGTTTTACAACCATGCTGCTTCGCCTGATCGAAGAGCATAAACCAACACATATGATGGTGGCCTTCGATGCGGGCAAGGAAACGTTTCGGCATGCGGACTATCAGGATTACAAGGGCGGCCGCCAGAAGACGCCGCCGGAGCTGTCCGGACAATTTCCGCTGCTGAAGGAGCTGCTTAAAGGATTGGGCGTTTCCCAATTCGAGATCGGCGGATATGAAGCCGACGATATTATCGGAACGATTACGCGCCAGGCCGATGAAGCCGGCCGGAAGGTGATGGTCGTGTCCGGGGACAAGGATATGCTGCAGCTGGCATCCGAGAATACGACGATTGCGATGGTCCGCAAGGGCGTCACCGAAATCGAGTACTACGGACCGGAGCAGATCAAGGAGCGTTACGATCTCACCCCCGAACAGATCATTGATCTGAAAGGCCTGATGGGCGATGCCTCGGACAACATTCCCGGCGTTCCTGGCGTCGGCGAGAAGACGGCGCTTAAGCTGCTGCATGAATTCGGTTCGGTAGAAGAGGTTGTCGCCCGCTCTGGCGAGCTGAAGGGCAAGATGAAGGAAAAGATCGAGGAGCATGCCGATTCGGCGATTCTAAGCAAAAAGCTGGCGACGATCTTCCGCGAGGTACCGCTTGAGCAGACATTGGACGATATGGTGTTTAATGGTCTCAACGAGGAGACAGCCGGCCCCGCGCTGGCGAAGCTGGAATTCAAATCGTTGATCGAACGGCTTGATCTCCGCACGAGCGGAGGCGGCTCGGAAGCCGAGTCGGAGCCGCAGGCTCAGATCGACGTGACGATCGTGGATGAAGGAAAGCTTGCGGAGCTTGCAGGTGTACTGGAGCAGGTCAGCATCCTGCATGTGGAAACCCATGGCGATAACCCGCATCATGCGGAGGTGATCGGCGTGGCGCTGGCCACGGAGGACCGCCAGTTCTACATTCCGTTCGACGTGCTGAAGTCGGAGGCGGCGGAGCCGATCCGGACGTGGCTGGCCAGCAGCGACATTCCAAAACGCGGGTATGATCTTCACCGGATCGACCTGGCGCTTCATTGGCAGGACATCCCTTTTGCCGGCGCGGCGTTCGACGTTCATCTGGCCGGGTATTTGCTTGATCCGACAGAGGCGAACCAGAGCCTTAGCGGATTGGCTGCGAAGTACGGCCTGTCGTACCTGCAGGCGGATGAGGATGTGTTCGGGAAAGGGGCAAAATACAAGGTACCGGACACGGACAAGCTCAGCGAGCATATGGCCCGCAAATGTCTGGCTGCCGCCCAGCTGATTCCGCTCCAGGAGAAGGAATTGGCCGATAATGAAATGCTTCCGCTGTTCTATGATCTGGAAATGCCGCTGTCCCGGATTTTGGCCGATATGGAGAAGCAGGGCATTGCCGTCAATGTGGAGGATCTGAAGGAGCTCGGGCGCGAGTTCGAGGCGCAAATCGAGCGGCTCGTTCAGGAAATTTACGAGATTGCAGGAACGGAATTTAATTTGAATTCTCCGAAACAGCTCGGCGAAATTCTGTTCGTTAAGCTGCAGCTGCCTGTCATCAAGAAGACCAAGACCGGTTATTCGACGGACGCCGAAGTGCTGGAGAAGCTGGCGCCGTATCACGATATCGTCCGGCTGATTCTCCAATACCGGACGCTTGCCAAGCTTCAATCGACGTATGTTGAAGGTCTGTTGAAGGAGATTTCCGGGAAGACGGGCAAGGTGCATACGTATTACCGTCAGACTATCGCCGCCACGGGACGGCTGAGCAGCCAATATCCGAACCTGCAGAATATTCCGATCAGGCTGGAGGAAGGACGGAAGCTGCGCAAAGTGTTTGTGCCTTCCGAGCCGGGCTGGAGCATTTTGGCCGCGGACTATTCGCAGATCGAGCTGCGCGTGCTTGCCCATATTTCGGACGACGAGCGGCTGAAGGAAGCGTTCCTGCATGATATGGACATTCACACGAAGACGGCCATGGATGTATTCGGCGTCGGCGTGGATGAGGTTGATGCCAACATGCGCCGGTCCGCGAAGGCGGTCAATTTCGGCATTGTGTACGGCATCAGCGATTACGGCCTGTCGCAGAACCTGAACATCACCCGGAAGGAAGCGGCGGCTTTCATCGACCAGTATTTCGAGGTGTTCCAGGGCGTTCGCCGCTACATGGACGAAATCGTTAAGGAAGCCAAGCAGAACGGTTACGTGAAGACGCTGCTCGAACGCAGACGGTACCTTCCCGAGATTAATGCAAGCAACTTCAACCTTCGTTCCTTTGCCGAACGGACGGCGATGAATACGCCGATTCAGGGGACGGCCGCCGATATTATCAAGCTGGCGATGGTTCATATGGATGCCGCCTTGCAGGAGCGCAAGCTGAAGAGCCGCATGCTGCTGCAGGTACACGATGAATTGGTATTCGAGGTGCCGGAGGATGAGCTTGAAATCATGAAGGAGCTTGTGCCTGAGGTGATGAGCCATGCGCTAGCGCTGTCGGTTCCGCTGAAATCGGAGGTCAGCTACGGCACGAACTGGTACGAGGCGAAGTAGAGTCTCTGCTGGCCGATGGGGCAAGGCAAGGTGGTGCCGTTAGGAGCTGTAGAAAGCGATACAGCTGCATTCGTCGAGGGCGATGTGGAGTAACGCGGCGAGGCACGCGGGTACGATGGTTTTAGCGTTGCGCAGCTACGCGAACGAAAGTGCCGGTCGGTCCGTGGATTTACTTTGGCGGCACCGTTGTCGGCATCGCCTGTCTTGAAGTCAGCGGCAGCAGGTCGGCGGGACCAAAGTCATTTAGGATAAAATGCCACAGGTTTCCACCCCAGGTGGGTGCCGCTCCATCCCATCTTCCGGTATAATGAGGTAGAGGTGAAGTTATTATGCCGGAATTGCCGGAAGTCGAAACAGTCAAACGAACCCTTAATCAATTGATTAAAGGCAAATATATAGATCATGTGACCGTAAATCTGCCGCGAATCATTCAGCGGCCTGACGATGTGGATGCTTTTGCATTTATGCTGAAAGGCCATACGATTGAAGGTGTCGAGCGCAGGGGGAAGTTTCTGCGCATCTTGCTGGACGGGCTTGTGCTTGTCTCACACCTTCGGATGGAAGGCCGCTATGGGCTCTACCGGAAGGATGAGCCCGTAGAGAAGCATACCCACGTCATTTTTCATTTTTCGGACGGTACGGAATTGAGATACAAGGACGTGCGCCAATTTGGCACGATGCATCTGTTCGCACCGGGCGAGGAGTTTAACCATCCGCCGTTATCGAAGCTTGGCTATGAGCCTCTGGACGATACGCTGACTCCGGATACTTTCAAAGAAGTGATCGGCAGCAAGAAGACGAAGATCAAAGCGGTGCTGCTGAATCAGGCATATGTCGTCGGCATCGGAAATATATATGTCGATGAATCCTTATTCCGGGCCGGCATTCATCCGGAGATCCCGGCCAATAAGCTCGGGGACGATGAACTGTCCCGGCTGTACCATTCGATTGTGGCCACCCTGTCCGAGGCGGTAGAAGCGGGCGGGGCCTCCATTAAGTCCTATGTTAACGGTCAGGGCGAGATGGGCATGTTCCAGCACAGTCTCAAAATCTACGGCCGGAAGGACGAGCCCTGCTACGGCTGCGGCGGTCCGGTCTTCAAGACGGTTGTCGGCGGAAGGGGCACGCATTACTGCCCTTCATGCCAGCCGGACAGGAAGTAAGGAACTGGGCGTGCACCCCTTCTTTTCTCCACTCATATAATGAGGAGACAATTGGGAAGCTGATCAGGCTATTAGCTGCCATGAAATAACGGCTAAGCGAAGGCTTGATGGGTTCTGCGAAGGAGGGAAGAGAGGGTGCTCAGTCATTTTTTCTCGCCCATACTGCTGGCTATGGCGCTAAGCTTGGACGGGTTTGGGGCAGGGGTTACATACGGTCTGCGCAAAACCAAAATCCCGCTGCTGTCCGTTCTTATTATCTCGCTGTGTTCGGGACTCGTGCTTGGCGTCTCCATGCAGGCGGGGGCGCTGCTCCAGCGGTTTTTGTCCCCGTCAGCGGCATCGGTGATCGGGGCGGCCATTCTGATTCTGCTCGGCTTATGGTCGTTATATCAGCAGGTTTGGGGAACAAGAGATCGCAAGGTAAGGGCGCATGGAATCGATCAGGGGATTGCGCACTACGGAACGGACGGACCGCGGGCTGACGAACAGTCGGGCGTGAACCGGGAAGAACATGCGGGTGGCGGCGAAGCTCTGCAGAAGGCGGTTTTCTCATTTGAAATCCGCAAGCTTGGCCTCGTCATCCAAATTCTGCGGAGCCCTGTCCAAGCGGATATGGACAATTCCGGGAGCATCTCTTCATGGGAAGCGATGTGGCTAGGCATTGCGCTGTCGCTCGATGCATTCGGAGCCGGTCTTGGCGCGGCGATGCTCGGTTTTTCCCCGCTCGGCACGGCTTCAGTGGTCGCACTATTCAGCGGGATCTTTCTAATGCTGGGGATGAGGGTCGGACTGCGGTTTGCATCAAAGAACGGCATGCGTCTGATCTCGTACCTTCCCGCGTTATTGTTAATCATCATGGGTATAATGAAGCTGTTATGAGGTGAAGTCATGAATATCGGTTTAACCGGAGGAATCGCAACAGGCAAAAGCACCGTGTCCTCCATGCTGACCACGAAGGGGGCGCTTCTCGTCGATGCGGATGTCATCGCCCGGGAAGTCATGCTCCCGGGTCATCCGGTGCTGGCTGAGGTGACCGCTCATTTCGGACAACATATTTTGCTGGAAGACGGAACGCTCAATCGAAAAAAGCTGGGGGAGATCATCTTTCGGGACCCCGAGCAGCGGGAAGCGCTGAACCGGATTACCCACCCGGCCATTCGGCAGGAAATCCGGGACCGGACGGAAGCCTACGAACGCGATTATCCAGACCGCCTTGTCGTGGCGGATATCCCGCTGCTGCTGGAGGCGCGTGAACAGTATTCTTTTCTGGAACAGATTGTCGTCGTCTATGTTCCCAGAGAGCTGCAAATCCGGCGACTGATGGATCGTGATGCGCTGACGGAAGGACAAGCCGCGGCCCGTCTCGGGAGTCAGATGGATATTGAAGCCAAGAAGAAGCTTGCGGATATCGTTATCGACAATAGCGGAACGCTGGACGAGACGAAGCAGCAGGTGGACAAGCTGTGGAACAGGATGGTTCGGGTATGAAGTGGCTCCGTAAAAAAAGAGTGCTGCTTCTGCTGTTTGTATCTTTTGTCGGGCTGCTGTTTCTGAGCTCGAATTGGATGACCTTGCTGTACCCGATCGAGTACAGGGACGAGATTCGAAAGCATGCGGACTATTATGATGTCGATCCGTTTCTGGTTGCCTCCATTATCCGTGTAGAGACGAACTTCAAGCCCGGCAAGGAATCCAAAAAGGGAGCGCTCGGGATTATGCAGCTGATGCCGGATACAGCTAACTGGGCGATGGAAATGGCCAAGCTTCCTTCCGTGACGCTGTCCAGCGTCAAGAATGAAGTGGACACGAACATTCAGCTCGGAACGTGGTATATTCAGAACCTGCATCAGGAAATGGACGGCAATCCGATTGCGGCTATCGCTGCGTACAACGCCGGTCCGGGAAACGTTAAGAACTGGATCAAAAAGGGCATGTGGGACGGCACGTACGAGAACGTTAAGCGGATTCCGGTCGGAGAGACGCGGCATTATGTGCAGCGTGTCATTTATTATTATAATCAATACACGAGTGTGTATAATGATCGATTCTAAGCCTATACGAAGAAAAGAGCGTTGACAGCTCTTATCAAGCCGCCAACACTCCTTTTGAGTAAGAATCAATTATTGACCGGAGAATTGACCAGCCAATTGTTGCTCGGCCAGGGTTACCAGGCGCTTCGTGATGTAACCCCCGATCGAACCGTTCTCGTAGGAAGTCATGTTACCTTGGTATCCGTCTTGTGGGATGGAGATACCAAGCTCTTGAGCTACCTCGTACTTCAACTGCTCAAGAGCAGCGTTTGCGCGAGGCACAACCAGGTTGTTGGAGTTGTTGTTGCTTTGTGGCATTGTAGTTCACCTCCTTGAGTTGGTAAAAGTATTATGTCTCCGGTTTCGCATTTTCATAACAACAAAGACAGAACATTTTTTGGTAATTTTTGCAGTCCGATTGGATGAAGACTTTCGTGTAGAGGAAGTGACATGATTTTATGAAATGCCCATATTGCGGCTATGCCGGTACGAAGGTGCTTGACTCGCGTCCGGCCAACGAGAATAAATCCATCCGGCGCAGGAGGGAATGCGAGCAGTGCAGCCGTCGTTTTACAACGTTTGAGATGGTGGAAGAAACGCCGCTGATCGTCGTGAAGAAGGATGGCAGCCGGGAAGAATTCAGCAGGGAGAAGGTGCTGCGCGGTCTGATTCGGGCCTGCGAGAAGCGTCCGGTCTCGGTGGATCAGTTGGATATGATCGTATCCGATGTGGAGAAGGCGCTCCGAAATACGGCCGCTGCCGAGGTGGAGAGCCGTCAGATCGGTGAGCTGTTGATGGAACGGCTGTATCCTGTCGACGAGGTGGCGTATGTGAGGTTCGCTTCGGTATACCGCCAGTTTAAAGATATCAATATGTTCATGAAGGAGCTGAAAAGTCTCCTCTCCAAAGATACGGACGAACATAACCTCTAAGAGCGCCTGCAGCCCATGTGCTGCCGTGGGCGCTCAAGGTCCCTTGTGTCTTGTATTCCGTGTTAAGTGACGTTATATTATGAAGCAAAATGCTGCATCTGTTCTTCGAACAAAAAGTCCAGAAAATATGTTGACAGGCCTGCAGAAATTTTATATGATATAGAAGTCGCTTACGGGGCCTTAGCTCAGCTGGGAGAGCGCATCGCTGGCAGCGATGAGGTCAGGGGTTCGATCCCCCTAGGCTCCATACTATAAAGAAAGTCCTTGGATTTCCAAGGACTTTTTTGTTTTTATTGGGCTTGGGCGAATTTATAATACGTTTCCAGTGTGACGAAGGTGATAGCCCAATTTTTGTATCAAAGTGGAAATATAATAGTCGTCTTACAAGGTATCCATTGAAAACGCTTAAGGTCTGTTATCCTCTGTCCAGCGTCATGCTTCGGTAATGTTTAGGGGAGGTACCCATGATCTTTTTAAACATTTTGGAAAACAGCAGAGGGTCGCTATAGCCGACAGAACGAGCGATATCGCCGATCGACAGCTCAGCGTTTCCCATCATTTTGCATGCCATATCGATCCTGTAGCGAATCAAATAATCCTGAATGCTTACGTTCATTTGTCGCTTGAATAATGAGCATAAATAGCTTCGATTCAGCCCGATAAAATGTGCAATGTCCTCGATGGTGATTTTTTGGGAAAAGTTCATTTCGATAAAATCCTTCACCTGCTCAACGTAAATTTCCGCCCGGCTATCCTTCTGAATCGGGGGCGTTTCGGGTCCGGATTCCACCAACAACGATAACATCAGATAGAGCAGCCCCGTTAGTCTGGTTTCGCGGGCTTTATGGCTTTCACTCGATTGAGCCATCCACTGCAAATACTGATAGATCCTATCGTCTCTATCATAATAGAGGATCGGAGATGAAGGGGTTAGCCCTGCTTGCTTAAGGAGCGATTCGGCCAGCGTGCCGTCAAATCCGAACCACCCATATGACCAAGGGTTCACTTCATCGGCCTGATAATAGGTTACGACATTGGGGCAAATCAGGAACCCCTGGCCTTTCCGGAGGCGATACCTGCTTCCCCCTACCTCGAAGATTCCTTCCCCATTGAAAATATAATGGAGCAAATAGTGAGTTCTTATAGCGGGCCCAAAATAATGACCAGAGATACAATCCTCTATGCCAAATTGAGTGAGATGCAGTTCGGTGTGTTGTTTACTTCTCGGCAAATACTCAATCACAATCAAAACCCCTCATGATATAATACCTATCATAATAACATAACTAGCGAGCACCGTGCCATGTACGAAATATCTGTTGTGCTATATCATTTTATGGGTCTGCCGCATTTCTGCAATAACCTGATCAATCCTTAAACCATGTTTTTTTGATTCAGGATATGTCATAAGCAGGTGGTCAAGGCAGCTATATCATGCATGAAGCTTCAATGGAAGAGAAAGAGAGGATGTAACAATGGGCGTAACGGTGCAAGAGCAAACAGGGTTGTTTCATTTACAGTCATCCGACATGAGCTATTTGATTCAGATCGTGGACGGTTATCCTGTACATGTGTATTGGGGAGGCAAACTGAAGCAGCGGGAGAAGATGAGCGATCTGCTGATTCATACTCCCGCGGGAGCTGGATTGGACCGGTTGCCGCAAGAATACCCGCAGTACGGCAGCGGAGACTTCCGTAATCCGGCTTACCAAGCCGAACTTGAGGATGGAACGCGGATTACCGAGCTCAAGTATGACGGCTACCGGATTCTGAAGGGAAAGCCGCATTTAATTGGACTTCCGGCTGTTTATACGGAGGACGAATCCGAAGCGGATTCACTCGAGCTGATTTTAAAGGATACATACTCGGGACTTAAAGTAGTCCTTCTCTATACCATCTTTGCGGATCGCAACGTGATCGTTCGTTCAACGCAGCTCAGCAACGAGGGGGACAAGAAGCTGCGGCTTCGCCGTGCCCTAAGCGCAAGCGTCGATTTGACCGGCAAAGGCGATATGGAAATCATGTATCTTTCCGGAGCCTGGGCGAGGGAAGGAACTATCAGAAGAAGACCGCTAGTGCAGGGCGAAACCCGCATCGATAGCAAAAGAGGCATGAGCAGCCACCAATTCAACCCTTTCGCCGCGTTGGTCAGCAAGGAAACGACGGAAGATCACGGGGAGGCTTTCGGCTTCAGCCTTGTGTATAGCGGCAGCTTTGAAGCTGGAGCGGAGGTGGATTCATTCGGCTCAACGAGGTTTAGCATCGGCGTGAACTCTTTTGACTTCGCCTGGCAGCTGAATCCGGGGGACAGCTTTCAGACGCCGGAAGCGGTGATGGTATACTCCGGACATGGACTTGGAGAGATGTCGCGGACGTACCATCGTTTGTATCGTACCCGCCTTTGCCGAGGGAAGTATTGGGACGAAGAACGGCCGATTCTGGTCAATAACTGGGAGGCCACCTATTTTAACTTCGATGCGGACAAGTTGGTATCGATCGCAGAAGAGGGGGCCAAGCTAGGCATCGAACTGTTTGTGTTGGATGACGGTTGGTTCGGGAAACGGGATTCCGACAATTCGTCGTTGGGCGATTGGTACGAGGACCGCCGGAAGCTGCCGGGCGGGCTCGCGGATGTTGCGGAACGCGTCAATCGGCTTGGCCTGAAATTCGGGCTCTGGTTCGAGCCCGAGATGATTTCCCCGGACAGCGAACTGTACCGTAAGCATCCGGATTGGTGTCTTCATGTTCCTGGCCGGAGGCGGACCGAAGCCAGATGGCAGTTAGTGCTGGATTACACTCGCCAGGAAGTGCGCGATTACATCTACGATTCGTTGTCTGCGATATTCACCAGCGTGCCGGTCTCTTACGTAAAATGGGACATGAACCGCTGCCTGACGGAGATCGGTTCCGCTGCCCTGCAGCCGGAGCATCAAGCCGAGACCGCTCACCGCTATGTGCTTGGATTGTACGAGCTGCTCGAGCGCATCACTGCCGATTTTCCGCATATTTTGTTCGAAAGCTGCTCCAGCGGCGGCGGACGTTTCGATCCCGGCATGCTGTATTACATGCCCCAAACCTGGACAAGCGATAATACCGATGCGGTCGAAAGACTGAAGATTCAATACGGCACCAGCCTTGTGTATCCCGTAAGCGCAATCGGAGCACATGTGTCGGCGGTTCCGAACCATCAGGTTGGACGAATCACGCCCCTCGAATTTCGAGGAGATGTCGCCATGTCCGGAAACTTCGGATATGAGCTGGATCTTACGAACTTCACCGATGAAGAAAAGGAAACGGTCAAACGCCAAGTCGCGACCTACAAGCAAATTCGGGGTCTGGTTCAGCAAGGCGACTTATACCGCCTGAAGAGCCCTTTTGAAGGAAATGAGTCCGCCTGGATGTTCGTTTCGGAAGACAAAGAGGAAGCCCTCGTTTACGCTTTTCAAGTGATGGCCGTGCCGAACGCGCCTTTGCGGACCGTGCGCCTTGGCGGACTTGACCCGGAACTGGAATACGAAGTGGAGTCCTCGATCAGCGGAGAGAAATCGATCTATGGGGGAGACAGACTGATGCAGCTTGGCCTGCCCCTTAAATACGAACAGAAGGACTATCAAAGCATGTGGTTCAGGCTGAAGGCAGTGAAGCCCCTGACCAGGTTTAATATCAAGTCCTATGCCCGATTGAGAAATCATCGACGAAGCTAAGCCCCTTTCTAAGTGAAAAGGGGCTTTTGCACGCAGCAAGACAGACTCGGGAGGTTGTAGACATGTTTTTTATCCGAATCATGAATGACATGAAAATGAAGAAGAAGCTGGCGATTACGTTCATATCGGTGGCCGTTCTTCCCTTGCTGCTATCCGGCCTGTTTCTGACCGGGAAGCTCCGCGAGCTTGTCATTAAAGACGCCTTTACGCAAGTGTCCAGCAATGTTGAACGCGTTCGAAAACGTACGGAAGAGCTAATCAAGGTGCCGCTCGATATTTCGAACCGGCTGATGAATGACAACATGATGAAGAGAGTAGCCGGCCAAAAGTACGACAGCTATGTCGAAGTCATTCAGGCATACCGGGAGTACACGGATATTCGAGACTACCTCCAGCTGTACAAGGAGATATCGGGTATCCGCGTCTATGCAGAAAATAAGGGAGCGCTCAACAATTGGGAATTTATCCAGCCGGACGAAAGCATCACAACCCGGGACTGGTATAAGGCGGCCATCGAGCAGAAAGGGCTGGTTGGCTGGAATTTAATCGAGGATGAACGGAAGGCTGCCGAGTATCTAAGCTTGTTTCGTTCCTTTCCGCTTGACTCCTCTGGGCGAAAAGGGGTTCTGGTCATCAATGTGGACAAGCAGCATTTAAATTCCATTCTGGACCAGGAGTCGTTTCCTACCTTTATCGTGGATAATCAGCATCGGATCGTCGCGTCCAATCAAGTTAGGGGATCGGGAAAGGAATTATCGGATATGCACACCAGTGAAAATATACGATCCCTTCAGGAGGGAAGTTACGACATGTCCGTTAACGGCAAAGCGTCCAAGGTGGTTATCGCCAGTTTACATCCACAGGATAGCTGGAACGGACTTCGCATTATTTCCATTTTCTCTGTTGCCGAAATTACCCGTAATGCTGATCAAGTGATCCGTCTCGGCGCGGCCGTGATCACAGCCAGTCTGCTATTTGCCGCCCTGCTTGTTTATGCTTCCGCTTCGTTATTGTCCGGAAGGCTCCTTCGGTTGAGCAAGCATATGTCCAAAGTCCGGTCCGGATCCTGGGAAGCCTTTCTGCATATCGATGGAAATGACGAAATTGGCATGCTGTCCAGGCAATTTAATGCGCTGGTCAGAGACGTGAACGATTTGGTCCATGAAGTCCAGGAAACGAATCACCAGAAAAGCCTGGTGGAGCAGAGGCAGAACGAGATTAAGTTCAAGATGCTGACCAGCCAGATTAACCCCCATTTTCTGTTCAACTCGCTGGAGTCGATCCGGATGGAGGCCCATATTCGCAAGCAAGACGATATCGCGGAGGCGGTGTGGCTGCTGAGCACGCTCCTGCGCAGCAGTCTCGAGACCGGCAACGGGAAGATTTCGCTTAGCAAAGAGCTTGAGCGGGTGCGCTGTTATCTCGATATTCAAAAATTCAGGTATGAAGACCGTTTAAGGTATCAATTGACGGTGGACCCGGGCCTGGAGGAGATGATGGTCCCGCCATTCATGATTCAGCCTTTGGTGGAGAACGCCGTCGTTCATGGCTTGGATAACCGCGCGGAAGGAGTCATCATTAACGTAGAAGTAAAAGAAATTCCGAGAGGAATTCAAGTCAACGTGAGTGATAACGGCTCTGGCCTTTCGGCCGATCGTCTCGCGCTTATTCGGGAAGAGCTTGCTTCATCCGTTCTGGATGAGGAGGAGCAGCGGATCGGGCTGCGAAACGTCAATGACCGGCTTATCTTGCTGTACGGGGCAGCCAGTGCGCTGCATATCGAAAGCGAACCTGGAGTCGGAACTTGTGTCACATTTTTTATTCCTGGGGGTGGTTCCGAATGATGAAGGTCATGATCGTGGACGATGAACCGAAGCTTCGTCAAGGCCTTCAAACCTTGATACCGTGGGAAAGCCTGGGACTAACCGTTACGGCCACGGCATCCAATGGAATAGAAGCGTTGGAGATGATTCATCAAGAGCCTCCAGACATTGCCGTCGTCGATATCCGCATGCCGCTTATGGATGGATTGCAATTGATCCAGTCCCTTACATCGACCGGTCATCAAATGCAATTTATCATCCTCAGCGGGTATGCCGACTTCGAATATGCCAAACAAGCGATTAAATACGGGGTTTCCGGGTATCTCCTTAAACCTGTGGATATCAGTGAAATGAAGAATACGCTAAAGCGGGTAAGCGAGCGTATCAAAGAGGACCGCCTGAAACAGGGGCAGCACCAGATGAAGGCTGTGAACCGGAACTGGTTTTTGCACGATCTTTTCGCTCCGCAGGATAAATCCAAAGACCCCGCCGCTATGAAGAGCATGGCAAAAGAGGCCGGGCTGCTGTGGTGCAGCTACGAGACCGTTGCGGTTTTTCCGCGGGTTTCCGAAGTCGAGCGCCCCGCTGCGCTGCAGAGGCTTGATCATGCGCTGAAGCCGATCATTGAGGGCAGGGATATGGGGGTGGTTACCGTTAGTTCCCCGTACGTAATCCTGCTCCTGCGAGAGCCGCTGCGCAGCAAACAGCGCCGGGAGGAATTGTACCGGGAGATCGCGAACGCTTCGGGCGACTACCGATTCGTCGCTGCAACCGGGGGAACGGTATCGGTGCCCGAAGAGATTAACCGCTCATTTTTAAAAGCGCAGGAATTGATCAAGCAAGCCTTTTTCTGCGAGAAGGGACGTCTGCTGGGGCCCAATCCTTCGCTTCATTCTGTACCGGAATCCACTGGGCTCTCGAACCATAACGTCGAAGAGACGATGGAGGAGCTCGTCTTCCGCTTGTATTACAGCTTGGATGCAGGAAACCAGACCATGATACGTCCATTGTTGGAAGAGGCGGCTGCATTTTTCCTTACGCAGGAGCCGGATGAAAGCTTTGTCAAAGAATCGTTCTTCTTTCTATCCAACGCCGTCATTCATAAGCTGACTGCGGGCTCACGAAAGGAAATGAAGGGGACGGAGGAGGTTTCGCGATTTTTGAAAGGGATATTCGAATTCGAGTTTCTGGACGAGCTGATCGACGAGACCTGCCGTTTTCTGCTCGGATTAGCGGAGGACGCTGAACCGGAAGGGAAGGAAAAAGAATTAAAGATCATGATCAACATCATTCATAGGCATTATGCCGATAACCTGAAACTGGAAACATTGGCCGGGATGCTGAACTACAGCACGGCATATTTGGGACAGCTCTTTAAAAATAAGACTGGTGAGTACTTCAACACCTACCTGGACAGGGTCCGGATCCAAAAAGCCAAGGAGCTGCTGGAACAGGGAAAGAAGGTTTATGAGGTCGCCGAACTCGTCGGTTACACAAGCGTCAATTACTTCCACAGCAAATTCAAAAAATACGAGGGCCGTTCACCCTCTGAATTTAAAAATCCATAATTTGTGGATGATTTTTACCGAAATCCGTGGTATGGGCCGCTTCTCTCCTATGACTTATGATGAAGTCTAGGAGAGGGGGGGAAACATGAAAGCGATAACATTAAAAACAGAAAACGGATACAAGAAGACAGAGCAATCCAAGAGGACTGCATGGAAGGTGTTCAAAAACCAGAAGTATCTTTACTTCATGTCCATCCCGTTCGTTCTTTGGGTCTTTGTCTTTCAGTACCTGCCGCTATGGGGCTGGACAATGGCCTTCCAAAAATATAGACCCGGCGCAAGTTTTTTCGAACAGAAATGGGTCGGATTCGAGCACTTCCGCACGTTGTTCCAGGATGACCATTTCTACCAGGTGCTCCGAAATACGCTGGCCATGAGCTTTATGGGACTGATCGCGGGCTTCATCATCCCGGTCGCCTTTGCCCTGATGCTCAATGAGGTTCGTTCACAGGTTATGAAACGTTTTGTGCAGACCGTGTCTTATCTGCCGCATTTTGTTTCGTGGGTTGTAGCTGCGGGCATCGTGACCAAAATGCTCTCGACGGACGGCGGCGTCGTGAACAGCCTGCTCATGAGTCTCAACATTATCGATCAGCCGATTCAGTTCATGGCACAGGGGCAATGGTTCTGGGGGATTGTAACGGGAGCGGACATTTGGAAGGAAACCGGATGGAACGCCATCATCTACTTGGCGGCTATTTCCGGAATCGGCCCTGAGTTGTACGAAGCGGCACGGGTCGACGGCGCAAGCCGGCTGCGGCAAATGTGGCATATCACGCTGCCGGGGATTCGACCGACAATCATCGTGCTCCTGATCATGTCCATTGGCCATTTGCTCGGTACAGGCTTCGAGAAACAGTTTCTGTTAGGCAATCACCTGGTCATCGATTACTCCGAAGTGCTTGACTTGTATGCGCTTAATTATGGATTGGCCATGGGACGCTACTCGTTCGGGACGGCGATCAATATCTTCAATTCGGTCATAAGCCTGATCCTGTTGTTTGCGGCTAATGGAATATTTAAGCGCTTTACTAACGAAAGCATTATGTAAGGAGGAAGACATGGGGACTGTCAAGAGTACTACATCGGCCGGTCGAATGAAAAGCAAGCTGAAGTCAAAATCACCGCTGGACCGAATGCTGGAAGTGTTCGTTTATCTATCCATGATCGTGGTTACCGTTCTGACGATTTATCCGTTTTTAAACGTGCTGGCGATCTCCTTTAACGATTCGGTGGACACCGTCAGAGGGGGGATTACGATCTGGCCAAGGCAATTCACGTTGCGAAATTACGAAATGATTTTTTCTTTCAGCGGCTTGATTACCGGATTTAAAATTTCCGTACTGCGGACGGTCATTGGCACCTTAGCGGGCTTGATTAGCGGTTCCATGCTGGCTTACACGCTTGCGCGCAGGGAATTCCAAGCAAGAAAATTTATTTCAACCTTTCTGGCTATAACCATGTATGTTTCGGGCGGACTGATTCCGGGATTTATCCTGATGAAGGATCTGCATCTCATCAATACGTTTGCCGTTTACATTTTGCCGGGCCTCGTAAGCGCGTTTAATGTTTTCGTTATCCGTTCCTTCATTGACGGTCTGCCTTATGCGCTGCAAGAATCGGCCAAACTCGACGGTGCCAACGATTTTACGATTTACTGGCGCGTCATCCTGCCTCTTTGCAAACCGGCGTTAGCCACTGTAGCGCTCTTCTTGGCGGTAGGGCAATGGAACTCTTGGTTCGATACCTATCTGTTCAACGGGTCCAACGAATCGTTGACAACGCTGCAATATGAGCTGATGAAAATTTTGCAAAGCACAACAACCAGTGCGACCAATTCCCAGGATGCTGCCAATATGGCCCAGCGCATGGCGCAGGTTTCGCCGGAATCTGTTAAAATGGCAATCACGATCATCGTTACGGTGCCGATTCTGGTCGTCTATCCTTTCCTGCAAAAATATTTTGTGAAGGGTATGACGCTCGGAGCCGTGAAGAGTTAAAACGAAGATACCGGTATGTCCAGACCTATCGCCCGTCTTTTACTTTATTGTCGATACTTATTATTCATTGGGGGTTAAGCTTCATGAGACCGAAATTCAAAAGGGTGGCGGCGTCTTTACTGGCGCTGACTTTAGTTGCAACGCTTGCAGCATGCGGCGGAAGTGATGGCTCGTCTGCAGCTCATTCAGATAACGATTCATCCGGGGCGAATAGCAATGATCTGAAGCCCATTACATTTACTTATTTTTCGGAGGACTCCAGCACCAACTGGAATAACATGAACGACGAAGTCGGCAAGGTAATCACGGAAAAAACCGGCGTGACCTTGGACGCGGAGTTCGCTGTCGGCGATCCGGTTCAAAAGATTTCGCTTATTGCGGCAACCGGCAATTACCCCGATTTGATCGCAGCCAAGGCTGATGTCGGCAAGCTTGTCGACGCCGGAGCGATCATCGATCTGACTGATTTGATCGACAAGCATGCACCGAACATCAAGAAAATGCTTGGAGACAAGCTTGTTCGGACGAAGTACAGTTTGGACGACCAAGCGATCTACGCGATCCCGACCTGGTCGGCCGTCGATGAGGTGAAAATTAAAGCTGACGGAGGGTTTGAGCTTCAGCACCGTGTCGTCAAGGAAGCCGGGTATCCGGAAATTCGCACAGTAAAGGACTTTGAAAAAGCGATACAGGATTATATTACCAAGCATCCGACAGACGAAAACGGCAACAAAAATATCGGCTTGTCCTTGAACGCCGACGATTGGCATATGTACCAAGTGACCAATTTGGGATTCAAGACGACCGGAGGACCGGATGACGGGGAATATTACATTGATCAGAAAACGCACCAAGCGACGTACCATTTCCGCCGTCCGGAAGAAAAGGAGTTCTTCCGCTGGTTGAATCATATGAACGCCATTGGACTGCTGGATCCGGAAAGCTTCGTGCAGAAGACCGATCAGTTTAAGGCGAAAGTGGCTTCGGGCCGGGTTCTTGGTCTTGCCGCACCGGAATGGGAATATGGAGACGGGGAAAACGCGCTGAAGGCAGCGGGCAAATTCGACCAGACCTACGGTCATTATCCGGTCACGATGAGCAAGGAGTACAAGGACACGAGCTTCTGGTCTGCCGGCTTTGACGGAGGGTACGGAATCTCAATCTCCAGCACATGCAAGGATCCGGTACGTGCCATTAAGTTCCTCGACTTTTTGGCATCGGAGGAAGGACAAATTCTGAATAACTGGGGTATCGAAGGCAAGCATTACACGATGGAAAACGGGAAGCGGACGCTAATTCCGGAGGTACAGGAGCGGGCGATCAATGATGCCGCGGCGTTCCAAAAAGAGTCCGGTCTCGGACTATACTGGAACTTGATGGTCCATTACGGCGACGGCATCAAGGATTCTACCGGCAACTACTTCACGCGGAACTATCCGGAGCTGCTGACCGCGAATTATAATGAAGCGGAAAAGGAAACGTTGAAGGCTTATAAGGCCGAGCATTGGAAGGACCTGTTCCCTAAAGAAGACGAATTTCAACCGAGAGCATATGGAGCAGCATACACGATGTCGCTGCCAAACGATGATCCTGCTGTAATCCTGGCTGCCAAAATGAAGGATATAACATGGAAACGAATCCCCGAGGCCGTGATGTCCAAGCCGGAAGACTTCGACAAGATTTGGGATGCCTATATGGCAGAGCTGGAGAAGGCCGGAGTTAAAGAAATGGAAGAGGCTTATACCAAGCATATCAAAAATCGGGTCGAGCTCTGGTCTACTCAGTAACAGGTGATAAATTCAAGCACGATCAATTATTGCATTGACTTAATGCGTTTCGTAAAGCGTCTGTGTTAATTTTTCAAGCCCATCCAACAACAGCCTTAGCCCTGACTCATCGGGGACTAAGGCTGTTATTTCCTTAAGGGACTTACCGTGCAATTTGATGAGTTCGTGCTGTTATCCATTTTTGCGTATGCTGTATAGTGTCTAGTTACGACTGCGGCTGCACATCCCGTTCAAATGCGACGATCCAATCGCCCTGAATGGCGGCATAGCCGGTGTCTCCCTCCACAACGAGGCCATACAGATTTTTGACATCAAGGAATTCTTTCCGGTCTCCATTATCAAATTCGAGGGTGATGTAATAATACGTTCGTGATGAATTGCTGGAATGCATCATGCCGTTATCTCCACTGTGATGATTCGTATGGTGACGGACGTCCATGCGTTTGGAGACAACCCGGGCATACTCTGACTTGCGGGGCGATTTGGCGTTCTTAACATAACTGGCGCCATTGGAGATGAAGCCCACAATCACAATCACGAATACAATTCCAAACAGAATGGGGACCAGCGTAAACATAAAATCAAAGCCTCCGCCAAAAGACGGTCCTTGCGGCATCATCGACGGCACTCCTCTCTGTCGTTATTTTTCATTGTATATATGTACGGTAAAATGGATTGAAATGTTTCAAAATTTGGAAACATGATGGCCCTGGGCGATCTGTACGCAACGACTTCAGGAGTATTTATCCACCATTTCTAGTAAGTATTTTCGAAATTCTTCAACATATGATTGGGGCTCTACGATTTCTAGATTTGTGCCGAAACCTGCTAAAAATTGAAAACCAATGCTGTTTTGAGGGACATGGATGGTGACCAACAAAAGTTCAGAACTATAGGGTTCAATACTCTTTCGGCCGTATCTTTCAATGAATTGATCTTTTATGCCAGGCGAAATCAACGCCTTGACTGCGACTAATTCGGGTTGATAATTTGCTTCCTGCTCTTGCTCCAGCATATCGTCTCTAGGACTGAACGTTGGTCCATTCATGTGAAGATGATCGATCCGGGATAATTTAAAAGCTCTATATCCCATACGTTGCAGACAGAATCCTTTCAGGTACCAACTCGTTTCGCTAAAATGGAGCTGATAGGGCTCGACCGTTCTTTTCGTCACAGTGCCATTCTTATCTATATAATCAAACGAAACTAATCTTCTCTTTAATATGGCTTCCTGGCAGGTCCTCAAGATTTCAAGCATCTCCTTCCGGCCCTCCCAATCGTAAAATGACAATCGGACTGAATGATTCAGAGACCATGGACTGACCATGGCTTCTATTTTTTTAATCGTCATTTCAACTTCTTCGCTAACGAGAATTTTTTCCAATCCGCCGAGCGCGGTTAATATATTCTCTAAATCGGAGCTGCTTAAGAGACGTTTATCGACCTTGAATTCGTCCAAAATGCCGTAGCCGCCATGAACTCCATTGACCGCATAGATCGGGATGTTGGATAGACTCAGTGTTTCCATGTCGCGAAGAATCGTTCTTTTGGATACATGAAATAATTGCGCGAATTCGTTTGCTGAAACGATTTCTTTTTTTAGCAATATCATGATGATCGAAATGAGCCTCTCAATTTTGTCCATATTCGTCCCTCATTGCTTTTATATTTAATCTAAGAACGGTGACAGAATGCTGTCACCTTTTATACATTATACTTCATGTATCACTAGAAGGAGGTATTGCTTTATGTCAGCTATTGCCTATTTAAACTTTGATGGAAATGCAGCACAAGCGATTGATTTTTATGCAAAAGCTTTCAACGCGATTGAAGTGAAGAAAGTTAAATTTGGAGATATTCCGCAAGATCCAAACTATCCATTGCCCGAAAATGAGCTGGATATGATCATGGAAGCTTCGATCGAATTCGCAGGCGGGAAGATCATGATGTCGGACATTTTGCCTTCGATGAAGAGTGTGACAGGTGAGCTGGTGAAAGGAAACAATATTCTGATTAGTCTAGTCATCGATGATAAGCAGAAGCTGGAAAGCTACTTTTCTAGTTTATCTGAGGGTGGTTATGTGATCATGCCGTTATCCAATACACCTTGGTCTTCGTGCTTTGGAATGCTGGTTGATAAATTTGGAGTCAACTGGAAATTTAATCGTGACGCGGAGCTGTTTCTTGATAACGTAATATCCAACAGACAATAGCTTATTCTTACAAATGGCCTTGAAACTGAAGGCCATTTTTTTATATACCGATGGAGGCACGATTTCGAGGAAATGAAGTGAGCTTTTTTTCATGCGAAAATTCTAGGGAGACAGCGAAGTCCTCAGAGGGCTTGTTCGATAGCCTTACTCCAGAGAATAAAATGTTAGTTCAATTCAAAGAAGCCAGGACTCGATAAATCGGAGGTCATGGCTTCTTTTGCCTGGTAATAAAAGCGCCGGGCTATAATGTAATAATCAAATGGTACGGCTAATCACAGCCCGAAGAAAAATGCATGAAATCGGCTGATTTAGGTTTCAGGGATGCTTGCGGATGATCGAATCATCCTCTTCCATGAACGGCCACGCTGGGTATTCCACCGGGAGCCTGCTCACTTCGTCGAGCCGGGCGAGCTCGTCAGCTGTCAGCACGATGCCGCTCGCCTCCAGGTTATCCTGCAGCTGATCCGGCCGCTTGGCACCGATGATGACGCTGGTTACCGCAGGCTGGTTCAGCAGCCAGGCGAGGGCGATGCGAGCCACTGTGGACTCGCGATCCTTCGCGATGTCTTCCAGCACATCGATGATGTGATAGGATTTGTCTACATCCACTGGCGGAAAAGCAAACTTGGTGTGCCGGTCATCCGCATTTCCGTTGCGGCCGCGGGCGTATTTGCCCGATAGGAATCCGCCGGCCAGCGGGCTCCATACGAGCAGCCCCATATTCTGATCCTTCAGGACGGGAATGATCTCTCTTTCAATCTCGCGTCCGGCCAGCGAATAATACGACTGACTGCTTTTGAACGCGTGCAGACCGAGTTCTCTGGAAATGCCGCGGGCTTTCATCAGCTCCCAGCCGGTCATATTGGAGGAGCCGATGTAGCGGACCTTGCCGCTGCGGACCAGGTCGTCCAGCGCGCGCAGCGTCTCTTCCCAATCGGTCAGCTGGTCCGGATTATGGATCTGGTACAGGTCGATATAATCGGTTCCGAGCCGTTTCAGGCTCTCTTCCACCTGACGCATGATGTGCAGCCTGGACAAGCCCAGGTCGTTAGGCCCGCTTCCCGTGCGTCCTCTCACCTTCGTAGCGAGAATAACGTCTTGCCGTTTCGACCCAAGCGCTTTACCGAGAATTTCCTCTGAACGACCGCCGGCGTAAATGTTGGAGGTATCAAAGAAATTGACACCCGCTTCTAGCGCCTGCCCGACGAGTCTTGCAGCGTCCTGATCACCCAGGCCGCCAAAAACGCCCCACTGGCCGCCGCCGCCAAACGACATTGCCCCCAGTCCGATCTCCGACACCAGCACCCCTGTATTTCCCAGCAAATTGTATTTCATCTTTTATCCCTCCAAATTTTGTTTTATATTGATGAAGACGGGGATGCTCAAAGAAAGACGCAAAAATACGGAAATTTTTTAAAAAATAAATGCGAATAGACGCCAGAAACTCAAAATTCAGGGGAGGGGAAGATAGAATGCAGGAAAGAAATGTAATGGAAAAATTACCGGTGCGGAAGACGAAAAAGGAAACAGGGAAATCCGAACAGCCAGCGGCAGGCTTGAGTCAGGCGGGAATTACGCCGGAAATGCTGTGGGATCAATACTATAAGCCGATTGCTGCTTTTGTCGCAAGAAGAACGAATCGTCACCCCGATACAGAAGATATCGTGCAGACGGTATTTATGAAGGCTTACCGGCACCTGCCGGAGCTGCAGGATCCGAATCGGCTGCGAGCCTGGCTGTACCAGATTGCCCGGAATACGGTAGCGGATCATTTCCGCAAGGAGAAACGGCTGGATGAGCTGCCGGAGCAGATCCCAATCGTGATGGAAGAGGAAGACGAAGATACCTTGCAGGAGGCGATTTGCGGGATGAAGGGCGTCATTCCCTACCTGCCGGATAAGTATCGGGAGGCGGTCGAGCTCTCCGAACTGAAGGGGCTGTCGCAGAAGGAGCTGAGCGAGCGGCTCGGCATTTCTTATTCAGGTGCAAAATCGAGGGTACAACGGGGCAGGGAAATGGTGCGGGATTTGATGAATAGCTGCTGTACGATACGGACCGACAAGTACGGCAACATCATTGATTACCGAGTGAATTTGTCCAAACCGATTGTCTATGGACGGGTCGCTAAGAAACCGGTGAGACGAAAGACGGCGTCCTCAATAGAACGATGATGAAGAAGGGAAACCACCATCGAGACCTCGATAAGATACGGCGATGGAGATGGAACGTTGTATCGACTTATGCTTCCAATGATATATGTCAGTAATTGCGAAGAGACCCTGAAGCTTTTAGCTTTAAGGGTCTCTTTTAGATCGGATTAACTTTTCAATATGAACCCAATCCGATTGTGACTACTTTTTATCCTGTTCAAGCAGCTCGATCAACAGCTTCAATTGAGGAAACGTATCCATGTAGGCATACGCGTAATCTCCCTGGGCATTTTCCCCATGCTGCAAGATAGGTATTTGATTATTCTGCAAAATGCTGATTTTCTCCTTCATGCCTTCCACAATAAATGCGATATGGTGAAAGCCTTCCCCGTTTCGGTCCAAGCTTTCTCGCCATGTGCTTGGATGATGATCCGGCTCGATCAGCTCCAGCTGAAGCGAACCCATGTCGAAGAAAGACAGCTTTGCGCGTGCCTCAGTAGGAATGCCTCGGAACTCCGTTTTTTCGATTGCGAAACGATCCGACCAGAACCAGCCCGGATTATCAACGCCGAAGAAGTCTGCGTATACCTGACTCGTTGCTTCAATGTCATTGACAAGCAATCCGATTTGGGTGATGACGTTCGTTCCTAGAATGCTCTGATCCATCTATCAAAACCGTTCGCGGATAACAACTTGATCGACAGGGAAACGGTTCGTTGGATACGCCGGCTGTTCAGCATAGCCTAAAGTCAACATCAATACCGGAATATAGCGGTCGGGAATGTTTAATTCTTTTCTTAGAGCTTCTGCATCATATCCTCCCATTGGCCCTGAATCAATTCCATGGGCTTTTGCGGCTAACATAAGCTGCATCGCTGCAAAAGAGGCGTTTCGAATGGCATCATGTATCCCAGCATGCCCGGCATTTTTGTAATGATTGTCTATATCGTTGACGATTGAGTTTTTAACTTCCTCTGTCATGAAGCCTGCACGAACCGATTCTCCATACACGTTCTCAGCATTTTCATTCGCTTTCGTGTCACCGAGTACAATGACTACCGCAGACGCGTCAGCAACTTGTTGTTGATGATAGGCGATAGGCAGTAAACGCTCTTTGTTTTCTTGATTCTGAATGGTGACGAATTTCCAATGCTGAAGGTTCCAAGCCGATGGAGCGGTTGCGGCTGCTTCTAGAATCTGATGCAGCGTACTTTGTGGAATACCGACCCCACTTTGATACTTTCGTACGCTGCTGCGCTCTTTCATAACTTTAATGACGCTGGTTTCAACTACTGTCGCCATGACAAAACACCTCTTCTAATAGAATGAAAAACGGTTCATTAGCTTCTTTTACAATTGACTTACCAAATTCCTGAGCAGCTCATATGCTTGCGTAAGTGAGATCAGCAACCTCCTTTCTCGATATGATGAAGACGCTGCGACATCGCCTGCTTAGGCTTAGGCGAGCTGACTCTTTGAAGTGAATTCATAAAAGCCATTTAGCATAAAGTGGAAGCTCAGCGCTATTGACCACATGGTAAGTTATAACTTTACAGTTGTCAAGTATAACTGACTAAATTTTCAATTGAATTTGACTTTCGGGAAATTAAAACTTACCATTAGGATGAATAGGCTTGTAGCGGAGGTGCTGAATAATGGGGGAGATACGTAACGCCGAACGTACCCGAAAGAGGATTCTTGAAGCAGCAAGAAAAGAGTTTTTCGAGAAGGGTTATACAGGCGCGAGGATAGAGGCCATCGCGGTAAACGCTGATGTGAAGAAGCAATTGATTTATCATTATTTTAAAGGGAAAGAAGAATTGCTAGTGGCGGTTCTCGATCAAATGACAGTCGAATTGCCGGAGTGGACTACCCAATTTCCGTCAGATCCTGTACATACTGCGGAGCATCGTTTCCAAGTGAATTGTCAAACAAGAATGGATTTCTTAAAGTTCACGGTTTGGGAAGCACTTGAAGAACAGCCGCAGCAGAATTCGAGGAAAAAAAGAAGAACGGAAGCCCTTCAATCGTACGTTGATGATATGAAATCAAAACAAGAAGCCGGTCTTGTGCCGGAGGACTTGGACCCGGAGCTTTTGACTTTGGCTATTAGCGCATTGACTACGTACCCGCTTATTTTTGGGGATGTTACCAAGATGGTGACTGGAAGCGAGCCTACTGACCCGCAATTTCAAGAAAAGTGGTCAAAATTTCTTACGAAGATCAGTGCGCGGATTTTTGGTAAGGATGACTTTATGAATGAGTGACGGGAGTCACTCCTATTCGAGACATGCAAACAACCGATCCAGGACCGGACCGGTTGTTTTGTTGTGCGAGCGAGATAGGAGAACAAATAATCTGAACGAAGCAGCTAAATCCGGGTCAGTTCCCGCGAATCCGGAGCCACATGGCCACTAATCGTTCGGGTCAGTTCCCTCGAATCTGGTGCCACATGGTCACCATATCGATCCAGCCGCGATGCTCGGTGATCTTGCCGCTCTCGACACGATATTGACGGTACAGCGTGACATCAATCGAGTTGCCCGTAGGCGCAGTTCCAAAGAATATGCCTTGGTGCGTGCCTTTTACCGTCATTCTGACGAGTACCTTATCCCCTTGACCAATGATTTGTTCCACCGTGTAGCGTTTATCGGGAAATGCCTCCAGGATCGTGGCAGCAAATGTTTTCAGACCTTCCTTGGATTCGTAAGCGAGCTCCTGATAGTCGTCGGACAGAAACCGATCCACGCAATTCAGTTCACTTCGATTCCAGAATGCCTCGATAAAGTCGCCAACCAATTCCACATTGCTCTGTTCTATCGTTTTCATTCCCAAACATCTCCTTTTCTTAATTAGATTGCCGCAACGAAGACAGTCGTTCGAACCTGCCGAAGTTAAGCCTTTATTTGAGGCAAAAGTGTTGCCGTATCGAACCAGCCGTGGTGTTCGATGATTTTTCCGTCGATTACCCGAAATTCGCGAAATTGAGTCGCCTTTACCGTTTTGCCTGTAGGAGGGTTTCCTGCAAAATGGCCAGCATGCACCGCTGTCATGAACATTCTTGCGATGACCTTCTCTCCTTGAACCAGGATCTCATCCACAGTGAAGCGCCGATCCGTGAACGCCTCAATCATTTGCGGGACAAAGAATTGATCCGTCTTCTCCAAAACATGCCGATTTGCAACGTCCTCGATAAAAGCGGTTATCGTCTCTACCTTCTTTTGTTCCATCGTGCTCATACAAACATCTCCTTTTTAGATATGGTTTGGATTGATCCCGAAGAGGGACAAGGGGATGCAATCGGCTAATGCTCGGAATCCCTTATCGTTCGGATGAAGATGATCGCCGAAATCATAGGCGGGCAGCAGTTGTTCGGGATGCTGCGGATCAGCCAGCCCCTCGTTAAAGTCTATAATGCCGTCAAATCCTTCGTTGGCGAGGATCCAGCGGTTCACTTCTTGCCGGATGATTTCTTTTTCATTTGTGTAATAAGGGGCATTCCCAAATGGCGGGAGCGTACCGGCAAAGATGCGAAGTCCCTTCTCATGCACTCTGGCTGCCGTTTCCTTCATTCCGGCAATGATCTCGTTGGCGCTTGCATTTCCGATCCCAATATCGTTAATGCCTGCGAGAAAAATAACATCCGTAACACCGGAATGAGAGAACACATCGCGTTCCAGGCGGGAAAGTATGCACTCTCCGCCAAGGGGCATTCCGGCATCCGGGCCGTTTGTCAAAATTTGATTCCCGACGATCCCTGCATTGAGAACAGAGACGGGAAGCGCAATTTGTTCCCGATCGAGCCGTTCTTGGAAAAAGTCCGGCCATCTCCGGTTCGTGCCTGGGGTAGAAGTGCTTCCTTCCGTAATGGAGTCTCCAAGAGCAACAATGACACGAAACGGATCACCATAGGTCAATACCTCTAGTCCGGATAGCCAATAATAAGAATGTATCTTATTCCGAAAATGTCCCGTGTCGCTGTCGTCCGTTCGGTTTCCCTCAGCAACATAGGTGATGCTAGGAGGGGAAAAATGCCAAGTTGAGGTCCTAGTCGATGCCGGAATATAGATGCTGATTGCAACATCGGTATTTTCATGAAGCTGAAGATCGATAGGATCGGTATAAATTTCTTCTCCGGCAGGAATGGTGATGGTTGTATGGCCATGTAAGGTCACATGCCGACAGGTACCGGGAACGATAAGACCATCCTCTTCGGATAAAGCTGCGGCAACTTTACCGAAGTGCACAGGCTCGGAACCGTAGAGATTGGAAAACTTTAACCGGAGCTTGGAACCGAATGCATGCGGATGTACAATCATTCGTAAGGTTTGATCCTCGAACCGTTCTTCCGCAACCGTTCGATCCTCATACGTTGGACTCGCGAACCAAGAGCCGATCCATTGGTCCTCAGCATGCTGCTGTTCATTCATTGCCAGGTTGACCTCCTTCACTAAATGTTACCGTTAGGTAACATATTATCGAAAAAAAATTAGTTTGCTGCTGCGGCTGTGGGTGATGCGGGTGTCGTTGCAGCCATTGTAATCGTTGATGGTTCTGCTGCAGCTGCTGCTGATGGAGCTGTTGCTGCCGCAGTCGTTGCCGCCGATGCTGCCGCTATCGTGACTGTTGCGGTAAGCTGCTTGGTCAGCTGTAAGAATCGGTCGACTGAGCTGAGAACCCTGTCTCTCAAGCCATCATCCAGCGGAGCGCCGTCTGATCCGAAGGTATTGGATCCATACCCGATGGAGATCCACTCGGGACAATTAATCCCGTGCAAATTTCGCACAATCGCTTGCAGATGTGTAAGCGAGCTGACTCCGAGCGGGCCGCCAGCCGAGCTTATGGCAAGCACCGATTTGCCAGCGACTTGATTAACGTTTACATAATCTAAAGCGTTCTTGAGTGCGCCCGATATGGAGCCGTGGTATTCCGGGGTGGCAAGGATCAAACCGTCCCCATCTGCGACGGCCTTCAGCATATGCTGTACGTTCGGATGAAAATCCCAGTTGTCCGGTGAAAAAAGCGGCAGCTGCAGCTCCGACAAATCGATAAATGTAACCGAAACATGCTGAGCCTCCATTAGGCTTTCTATGTAACGGAGAAGGAGCGTGCTTGTTGCGTTATGACGGTTGCTTCCTGCGATCATGGTTACTTTCATGTTGAACATCACCTTTCTAAAATGGTCGACTTCGGGTCAGTGGATTTGCATGCCGCCGGCTGACAAACAAATCCGTTTGTGATAATATGTGACTATAAAGTCACTTGTGATGTTTTCATCATACGTGACTGAATGGTAACGTGTCAAGTGGATTTAAGCCATTTTTTTTCATAACGTCAGAAGGAGGTGTAGCAATTGGAAAATAACATATTCAAAGCGCTTGCGGATCCCAGCCGCCGTAAGCTGTTGGATTTGCTTCATGCATCGGACGGACAGACGCTGAACGATCTTTGCATTCCGCTCGATATGTCCAGGTTCGGCGTCATGAAGCATCTTAATATTCTAGAAGAAGCTGGACTCATTACCACAAGAAAAGCAGGGCGGGAAAAGCTGCATTATTTGAATGCGGTCCCCATACGTCAAATCTACGAACGATGGGTCAGCAAGTTCACCGAACCTTGGGCAATCGGATTGTCATCTCTTCAAAATGAATTGGAGCGTGAATTAATTTTGGAAAACAAACCACAACATATCCACCGGATAGCGATTAAGGCAAAGCCTGAGCAGGTGTGGCAAGCTCTTACGGACCCTGTCAAAACATCGAAATTTTGGTTCAATTGCGCCATTCGATCTACGTGGGAAGTTGAATCTTCATTTGAGTTATGGAACGGCGAAGAGAAGAAAGCGGAAGGGGTCATCCTGGAGATAGACCCTCCTCATAAGCTCGTGATGAGCTGGCGTTTTATTTCATTTCCCGGTACGGAGAACGACTCCGCATCGCAAATTACTTGGGAGATCGGTGCACATGCGGAGCTTCAGGGCGTAACCCTTGTCACGGTTGTGCATGATCAATTCGAACAAGCGGTAAGCACTGCAAAAATTCTGGAGAACGGATTGCCTGTTGTGCTTTCAGGCTTGAAAACTTTGCTTGAAACCGGGGAGATGCTCGTTCAAGAGAACCATTCCAGTTCTGCCGAAGATCGATAAAATCGGGGTCCCAGCCTCCTGGCTGATAATTCTGGAGGACCCGTCTCTTGCAGCGATGCCGCCAGGGACTTCAACCGCAGTTTGTACATTATGAAAAACCCGCTAGACTCGAGGATTCTCGAAGGTTTGGCGGTTTTTTTGCTATGTCGTAAAACAAACTGGTAATTTCATTTGCAGCATGTTATATTTTGGATAATTCTGCATGGCATGGTGGAGGGAACACAGAATGAGAAATAAGAAGCTGGTATTCATGTCGGTCTCACTCTTCTTCCTGTTGGCCTTGTTAGCGGCATGCAATTCTTCCGAAAAGCCGGTTTCGGAGCCGGAAGTCCAAAGCAACGAGCAAATGAAACCGGCAGAAAACGAGAAGGATCCGCAGAAGCCGGAAGATAACGACCTTGATCCAAGGATCGCGGCCGGAAGAGAACTCATAACAAGGTACATCGTAGATTACTATAAATTCACGACTCCTGAAGCATTTCAGGAAGGGTACTTGAATGTTCTGTTCGATATATCCATGCAGGACCATCCGAGATACAACGCCTTGAAGAATTATCACCCGGATGACGTGAAGGAGCACAGCAAGGCCGAAATCGATACGATCGAGAAAGAATCCGTTGAACCCAAGGAGGAAGGCGGCTTCATTTACAAAGCGACGGTCACGGATAAAGTATTCTTTAAAGAGGTTCCCAAGGACGAACAGCCATTCTTTTACGAAAAGAATGACTATGAGCTTCATATTAATCAGGATGGCAAGGGAGCGTATAAAATCTTTGATATTTCATCGAAGCAAAGAATTTATTTCCCTGATATGTAAAACGGAGGTGACGAAATGGACCGGAATGTTGACCTCACAAAATCAGCAGCTGCCCCTGAACCTGAAGAAGATCAAAATAAAGAAGACGAACGGCGCCAAATGTCGACCAGCAGCTCGCTTCTGGAATCAGCCATCGACAGGTTTGCCCGGGAAGGCGGATTTGACGATTTACCCTTGAAGGGAAAACCCATCAAGATCGAAGACGGGGATGTTCTGACAGGGATCATGAAGAACGCGAATTACCAGCCCGCCTGGATTGAGCTGAGAAAAGAAATCGCTGCCGACATCAAGCGGCTTGTGGACCGTTCAGACCCAAGCATGATTTCAGAGTCAGAGTATGAGGCCATTAATCAAAAAATTATTAAGTACAACCGGACGGTTCCGAATTCACAGCTGCAAAAAGGGCTGCTGTCGGCAGCCAATTTGCATGCAGCCTTGGATAAATGGGAGTAACACGGCCAAGAGACCTTAAGCCACGAGCTCAAGGTCTCTTCTGTATTTCGATGAAGCTCTTGATGATGAATGGATCCGTTAATTTTATACACTGACGGTAGGCTCAACCACCGTGATGGTATTATTGACTGAATCCAGATTAACCATGGCGCCAATCGGCAAAGCGGCTTTATATATGCCATGACCTGTCGCGAGGTTTGTGATCAGCGGCTTACCGAGCGGTACGATGAATTCGTCGATGATATCCTGATAGGACTTGCCGTATGCAGCCTGACAGCCCGTACATTCCCCTGTAATGATGCCGATGCAATCGCGGAATTTTCCGGCCAGCTTCAAATCATTCAAGTATCTATAGACCGTATTGGTAGGCTCATGCGTTTCTTCAAGGACGAGAATTTTACCGCGCGTATCGATTTCGAAGGGGGTCCCTAACGTGTCTACAAAGGATGTCAGGTTACCGCCAACGAGCGGTCCCGTAACATTCCCCGGAATCCGGCTCACCAGCGGCATGCCCGGCGGATTCTGAATCGGACGGGATAATGAATATAGGGACGTCGCGGCAAAAAACTGGTCAAAATTATAGGAGGGCGTATCGGGTTTGAAGTCAATCAGCAGAAGGCTATGGAAGGTGATCAAATCCACAAGCTGATGCAGCGTATTTAACAATACCGTTATGTCGCTGTAGCCTGTAATGATTTTCGGGTTATTCCGAATCACGCCATAATCAAGGTAGGGAAGGATTCCGGCTACCCCGGTGCCGCCTCTTGTGGGCAGGATCATTTTAACCTGCTCGCTCTGGAACATCATCATCAAATCGGATGCCCGCTGTTCGTCCGTACCGGCAAGAAACCCGTTTTGCGCATATACATACTGGCCCAACACGACATTGAACCCGAGTGCTCTCAGAAAATCGATCCGTGCATCAATGATGTTAGCCGCGAGCGGGCTGCCTAAGGTCACGATCCCCACGGTATCGCCCCGCTGTAATATTGGCGGACGTATCGGCATATCCTTATCTTCCTCCTTTGAACATAGAAGAAGCCAATGTCTTGAGTGCTTCTAGATTATATTGGAAAGATCGACCGCACATTACTACTATAGAGCTTTGCCGAACAAAGAAACCGCTCTTTCGGAATGGTTGGAAGCCATTGAGGTTTAGCGAAGGGCGGTTTTCTTTGCAAAAAATCTGCCAGCTCCCAAGCTGCAAAGCATGGCCAGAGCGCGCTGATGGCGCGAAGCGCAGGCGTTTCCCGCCAATGGCCGAAAGATACAGGAGGATTATAAAAAACGTTAAATATAGATACCATATGTTAAATTTTTTCAGTGTTATCCTGCTTGTAAACGCTTTAATATCGATTTATGACATGACTGAACGGAGGGGGATTATGAAACTAGCAAGACGTTTCTGCAGCGTGTTATGGATGGCCGCATTGATGATGCTGGCAGCGGGATGCAGCGGCATTGACAGCCGGATTGCCGAATCAGAGCGGCCGATGGACCCTGTGCGGATCACCGCGTATATGGCCAAAAATCCGGTGGCGGACATCCTCCGCGCCCATCTTCCGGAATTCGAGGAGAAGACGGGCATCCAGGTGGATTTTCAAGCGTTGACCAATGAGCAGCTCAGCCAAAAAATGTTCGTTCAAATGACGGTAGGCAGCGAGAGTCCCGATGTATTTATGATCCGGCCGCTGGAGGAGCTTAGCCTGTATGAAAGCAATGACTGGCTTGCACCCTTGGAATCGTATGCTGTTTCAGACCCCCGCTATGATTTTGCCGATTTTTCCGGCACGGCGCTGGAATCGGTGACGGTTGAGGGCAAGCTGCTTGCCGTCCCGCTGTCGACTGAGCAGCAGATTCTATTCTATCGGAAGGATTTGCTGGAGAAGCAAGGAATCGAGGTGCCGCAAACGTTGGACGAGCTGGAAGAAGCAGTCAAGCAGTTGCATGATCCCGAGCATGGCGTCTACGGCTTTGTTGCAAGAGGGCAGCGAAGCGCTCTCGTCACTCAGCTCTCCTCCTTCATATATTCCGAAGGCGGGAATTTTCTGAACGAGGATCAGGCTGCGCTAAATACGGAAGAAGCGCTTAAGGGAATGAAGCGGTATGTGAATCTGCTCCGGAATTATGGGCCTCCCGATGCAATCAACTTCAGCTGGCCGCAATCCGCGGATTTGTTCGCCCAAGGGAAGGCAGCATTCTTTACCGATGCCAGCGCGATATACTCCCTGCTATCGCAATCGGGGCTGAATAAGGAGAACATCGGGTATGCGATGTTTCCTGCAGGCGACGCGGGCCGCAAGCCCTACAGCACCACCGCTTGGGGCATCGCGATGAATGCGAACTCGCCGCGCAAGGAAGCCGCATGGGCATTCATCGAGTGGGCTTCAGGGAGAGAGATGGTGCTGCAAGCCCAGAAGATCGGAAACCCGGGAGCGAGAAGCTCGCTCTGGCGTGACGAGGAAGGCATCTCCGGCTTTCCGGAAGGACTGATCCCGATCATTAATGAATCGATTCCGATCGGAATGAGCTATGACCGCCCGAAGGTCATTCATGTGAAGGAAGCGAGGGACATCATCGGCAGCATTGTCGTGAAGGGATTGGTCGGGGAGGACATCGAAGCGGCGGCCGAATCCGCGAACGTTCAATTGCAAGAGCTGATCGACAGCGAGAAGTAGAGCAGCTTGCTCTGACACGGGGGGATGATCGATGAATCGGTTAAGAACAAGTACATTTGCAAAGCTGACCACCTTGCTGGCGGTCCTGGTGATCCCGACGATTCTGCTGTATGCCTATTCCCATCAGGTCAGCATTAACGTGGTCCGATCGACCGTGGAGGTGGGGCAGCACAATCGATTGACATTTTTCATGAGCCAAATGGACAGTATGGTCGACCAGCTGACGAAATATTCGGTGATCGCAAGCAGCGATGACGGGATCAAAAGTTATTTAGCGGAGCGTCCCCGAAGTACCCCGATGCAGCGAATCGACAGCCAGCAGCGGATTATGGACATGCTGAATATGCAGATAGCGACGAGCAGCTGGGACAGTCAAATTCTGATGTACCTCACGAAGTATCAGGAATTGCTCACGACGGATCTGTCGGCCAGGTATGATGCCGAGTACTTGGCCCAAGCCCGTATGCAGGTCTGGTCCTATCATCACGATTCGCAAGGCCAGGCCTATTTCAGCTGGATGAGAACGCCGGCTTCCTCGAAGGAGCTGGTCGTGGAGATCCGGTTTACCGACCAGAATGTAATCAATATGCTGAACCGATTGAAGCAGGATGGGGACAGCGAGCCGTTTCTTTACGCACCTGGCAAACCTGTTATTGCAAGCAACACATCGGTTAGCGAGACCGTTCAGTTAGCTGTAGACGTATTAAGGGACATGCAGCTCGGGGATCAAGGCAGCCGAATCGTGCAGTCGGGGAAGGGCAAATACGTCATGAATTACGTCCGGTCCGGCAGCCTGGGCTGGTATCTGGTAGATTTTGTCCGGCTGGACAGCGTGTATTCTCCCATTACCTTGAGCAGCACCCTCTTTTACATTTCCGTAACGCTCCTGCTCGTGCTTGTCTTGCTGCTGACTTTGCTGCTGTACCGTAACGTTCAGCGCCCGATTTCCCGGCTGCTGCATGCGGTTCGAAGGATCCGGGACGGTCAATATATGACCCGTCTGCAGGATGCGCCGAAGAATGAATTCATGTATCTGTTTCACGCCTTTAATAATATGGCCGAGCAAATCGAGGATCTGATCGAACGGGTATACAAGGAGAGCTTGCGGTCCAAGGAAGCGACGCTTAAGCAGCTTCAATCGCAAATCAATCCCCACTTTCTGTACAATTGCTTGTTCTATATCAAAAATATGGCGAACCTCGGCGAGAAGGAAGCCGTCGTGGCCATGGCCCTGAACCTCGGGGATTATTACCGCTATACAACCCGGTTGGAGAAACCGACCGCGCCGCTTGAAGAGGAGGTCAAGCTGGTGGAAAATTATTTAACCATTCAGATGCTTCGCCTTCAGCGATTAAGCTTCGAGATCGAGATTCCCGAAAATATGCAGCAGCTTGAGATTCCGCGTCTCTTGCTTCAGCCCATCGTGGAGAATGCCGTTATCCATGGCGTGGAGGATCAATTGGATTTTGCATTCATTCACATTCACGGTGAAATCGAGGGGAGCCTGTGCAAAATCGTGATCGACAATAACGGCGATGGCTTGGACCGCGCTATTCTGGCTAAGCTGCGGCGGCAGATCGAGGAGCCGCTCCACGAGCGCGGAGGGTTCGGTCTGTGGAACATCCAGCAGAGACTGGTCACCCGTTACGGCAAATCATCCGGACTGTCCTTCTCGGAATCGCCGTCCGGCGGGCTGCGGGTTGAATTATGCTGGAACGATCCGGATCTGGGAAGGGAGGAATCCGCATGTATAAATTGCTGATCGTTGATGATGAGGCGAGCGTCGTCGAGGGGCTGGCGCATACTATACCTTGGGAGCATGTCGGGATCGACGAAGTGCACAAGGCATACTCCGGCTTCGAAGCATTGGAAATCCTGCAGACGCAGCCGGTGGACATTATGATATCCGACATCAAAATGCCGCGGATGAGCGGTCTCGAGCTTATTGAAATAACGAGAACGAGGTGGAAGAAGCTTAAAACGATTCTGTTGTCCGGGCATGCCGAGTTTGCTTACGCGAGGGAAGCCATTTCGCTTGGCACTTCCGAGTATTTGCTGAAGCCCGTTAGCGACGAAGTCGTCCTGGCTAAAGTAGGGAAGGCGGTGGAATCGCTGCGGCTGGAGCGGGAGTCGGACGAAACCTATAACCGGGCGGTTCAGGCCTTCCGCGCCAATCTGCCCCAAATGCGCAGCGAATTTCTGAATCAGCTGCTGCAGGGCATGAACTCCCCGGAGGACGTATGGACCAAGAAATTGGAGCTGCTTGAGATGAGCTCCGCGATCTGCAGCGAAGCAGCCCTGATGCTGGTCCGGATGGAGGACCGGCTGACGGAGATGAGTCCGTACGACTCCTCGATTATGGAGTATGCCATCGGCAATATGGCCGACGAAATTTTCGGCGACCGGTTTCGTTTATGGCGGTGCCGTGACATTCACGGGTACCTTGTATTTTTTGTTTTTGACAGCCATGATCCGAAGGAGGAGCGTCCGCCAGATACAGCCCCGGAATACGAACTAAAGCACAACGCTTCGCAGCTGCAAATGAACGTCAGCCGTTATCTGAAAGGAACGATTTCCGTGCTGATCGGCAGGCGGGGCCGCTTTCCGGAGGATGTCCGCAAGCTGTACCAGGACAGCCTACTGGCGCTGCGCCGCCACATCGGCAGCCACAGCGATATGTTCGTGTACGCCGCGGACGAGGAGGAGCTCCATCCGGTACGTTCCTTGCAAAAATGCTATGAGCCGCCGCTGCTGCATCATCTGCTGGAGTCCGGCAGCTGGGAGCTGGTCAGGGACAAGCTGGAACAGATCCTGAAGGAGCTGTCGCTCGCGCACAGCCAATCCCAGGAGCATGTCACCGAAGCCTTTTTCTTCATTTATTCCTCCCTGAGCGCTTATGCGCATAAGAACGGACGCAGCTTGAGCGATTACCTGGGAGCATCCCTTGCGGACGTGACGGGACTCTCCCAATGCACGAACGCGGCCACGCTCGGCAAGTGGGTAAACCAGGTGCTGCCGCTTCTGGAGCAAAGCGCCGAGCGCGCGACCCGAAGTGACCGGAGTGCAGCCGTGTCTCGGATGAAACGGTTCATCCGGGACCATCTGTCCGAGGATATTTCCCTGCAGGCGATTGCAGATCATATGTACATGCATCCGGTGCATGTGTCGCGGCTTTTTAAAATGGAGACCGGCTCGAATCTGAGCGATTATGTGCTCCGACTGAAGATGGAGCGAGCAGCGGAGATGCTTGCCGACCATTCCTTGAAAAACTTCGAAATTGCCTTGAAGCTGGGATACCAGAATCCGAATTATTTCATCCGGGTGTTTAAGAAATACTATTCCGTAACGCCCCAGGAGTACCGAAACAACCTGGAGGCCGGAAAGCCGTAACTCCAGGCTCTCGCCCGTATACCGTCCGTTTTCAGCGGTTTGTTCTTGCTGGAAACGGGCTTTTTTATGTGCGCCGGCCGCTGCGGCCGATGGCCCGGCATCGTGTTAAGGAAGGAGAGCCGATGTTAAGCCTCTATCATTTAACCCTGTCCATTAAGCGCTTACAATGAATGGTGTAAAGGCATTCCACTATATACGAGGGGTGAATGATGAGATGAAGAAGAGCACGATTCGATGGATAACGGCCGTTCTGGCCCTGATTTTGACGGCAGGATGCGGCGCAGGGGGAACGGGAGGCAGCGGCTCGGGGAATGCCGATCCGGGCAAGGAAACCCTGACCTTCTGGATGAAGAAGCAAATGTTCGAAGAGCAGAACCAGATGATTCAGGAGAGAGCACAACAGTTCGGAGAAGAACATAATGTGAACGTGAACGTTGAGTTTATCGCGTACGAGGATTTCTACCCGAAATGGTCGGCAGCGATTGAATCGGGGACAACGCCGGACGTTTCCTTTTTCGGATATCAGGAGGTTGGACAATTCTATGCCAAGGATGTTCTGGAGGATGTGACCGATCTTGTCGGAAAGGTGGAGAAAGCAAACGGGGAGATTCAAGACAGTCTGAAAGCATCCGTAACCTTTGAGGACAAGCTGTACGGGGTACCGCTCTGGACCGAGTCGACGGCGCTGTACTACCGCAAGGACATGCTGCAAGCTGCCGGGTTCAGCGAGCCGCCGGCAACGTGGGAGGAATTCCGCGAAATGGCAAAGGCGCTTACGGATCCCTCGAAGGGCATCTACGGGGCCGGGCTTGGATACGGCAAGGGCAATTCGGACGCCGAATGGCTGACCCGGGCGATTATTTGGTCCCATGGGGGATCGCTTGATACCGAGGACGGCAAGATCGTGGTCGTCAATACGCCTGAAACCCTGCAGGCGGTACAGCTGATCAGGGACATTTTCATTGAGGACAAGGTGACTCCGCCAAGCTCCATCGGTTGGGATGACAGCGGCAATAACAAATCGTATTTAAGCGGCCAATCGGCCATGATCTTTAACGTCGGCAGCCTGGCGGCAACCATCAAGAACGACAATCCTGAATTGTATGAGAATACAGGCATCGCCATGCTGCCGGCAGGACCGAAAGGAGCCGTAGTGCCTGGGATCAGCAACAATCTGGGCATATTCAAGGCATCCAAGAACAAAGACCTGGCGAAATCCTTCATCGAATATATGACGGATAAATCATGGTACGGCACGTGGGTGGAGAACGGGGCTCCGTTGACCGGTCCGATCTATAAGGAGCTGGCAGCCGAAGCCGTATGGCAGGAGGAGAAGAACAAGGGATTCGTCGACTCCATCGCTCATTTCGCCTTCCTTGGATACCCGGGGGTGTATAATCCGAAGGCTGGAGAGATTTACAACCTCCGTTATGTCAACGACGTATTCCAAAAAATGCTCCTCGATTCCGGCTTTACGGCCCAGCAAGCAGTGGAAGAGCTGCAGGCCAAGATCGAGGCGCTGTACGCCAAGTAAGCGACAGGCGCGCTAGATATCACAACCATCAGGCTGCGCAGTCCGGTCCAAGGCATCGTGCACGGTCTGGGCTGCGGCGTGCCTGAGGAAGGCGACAGAAAGAAGGTGCTATCCATGAAAAGCTTGGAGGTTCAAACGACGCCGGGAACTCTTCCGGCATCCGGAAGGGAGAGAAGCAAGAGCGGCAGCTGGCTGGCCTACCTGCTCATGAGCCCGGTGCTGATCTATTTGCTGGCCGTCATGGCGATTCCATTCGGCTGGGCGGTTTATCTCAGCTTGACGAATAAGGTGGTCGGGGTTCCCGAAACGTTCGTCGGCTTGCGGAACTATGCGGAGCTGCTTGCTGATTCCGTGTTTTGGAAGGCGGTCTGGAACACGCTGGTCTTTACGCTTGTCGCGGTTATTTTGAAGGCGGTATTCGGCATGATCATGGCGCTTGTGCTCAACGAGAATATCGTTGCCCGCAACTTTTTCAGGGTGATGCTCTTTCTCCCGTGGACGATCCCGACGATCGTCTCCGTGTTTACCTGGCAGTGGATCTATTCCGACGTCGGCGGCGTACTGAATGCGCTGCTCCTAAAGACAGGGCTCATCGATAGTCCCGTCGGCTGGCTGGCCACACCGGATCTCGCCATGTTCTCGGTCATTCTGGTCAACGTCTGGCGAGGCATTCCGTTCATGGGCATCGCCATACTGGCGGGCCTGCAGACGGTGTCCAAGGAAATGTACGAAGCCGCCATGCTGGACGGGGCTGGAGCGATCAAGCGCTTCTTCTACATGACGCTGCCTTCGGTTAAAGAAGTGACCATCCTGTCCTCCGTCATCACGACGATCTGGACGCTGAACGACTTCGAGATCATCTGGCTTCTCACGCGGGGCGGCCCGGACAACGGCACGCAGGTTCTGTCCACGCTCAGCTATACCGTAGGATTCCTGAACATGAGCCTCGGCAAAGCGATTGCGATATCCGTCATTACGCTGCCGCCTTTGATCATGCTGATCAACTATGTGACCAAGCGTTCGCTGGCGTCCGACAAGTAAGGAGTGATTTTTGATGAAAAATACGCTTGGCAAGCAGATCACGGTATATGCCACACTCGCCCTGCTGCTCTTGTTCGCGCTCTTTCCTTTATATTGGATGGTCATTACGTCCTTCAAGTCCAATGGAGAGATCTATTCCATGACGCCTACGTTTTGGCCGAAGGAGTTCCTTGGAACCGCCTATGACAGGCTGATCAACGAAAAGGGCTTCATGACGAATATCAAAAACAGCCTGCTCGTCTCGCTGATCGTGTCCGTATTTTCGATCGTGGTCAGCATGCTGGCCGCATATGCGATCTCCAAGCTCAAGTTCAGAGGGAGAAGCTTCATCTCCAAGAGCATCCTGTACGCGTACCTGATGCCAAGAGCGGTTCTGTTCATTCCGCTGTATATGCTGGTGACGGCCATCGGCATCAACAATTCCATATACGGGCTCATGCTGATCTACCCGACGATTACGATTCCGTACGCTACATGGATGCTGATCTCCTACTTCAAGTCCATTCCGGACGAGATCGAGGAAGCGGCCATGATCGACGGGTGTTCCCGAATCAGCACCATGACCAAAATCATCTTTCCGCTATCGGCGCCGGGCATTGCGGCTACCTTTATCTTTTCGTTCACGCTGTGCTGGAGCGAGTATCTGTACGCCCTGGTCGTCGTCACCAAAGGCGCGGACAAAACGATCACGCTGGGGCTGTCGGACATGATCGTGGGCGACGTCTTCGCTTGGGGACCGCTGATGGGAGGCTCTATCGTCGCATCGATTCCGGTCATCATCATGTACCTGTTTACATCCAAATATATGGTTAGCGGGATGACGGTAGGAGGGGTTAAATAATGAAAGGGAAAAAAGTGCTGGTCACCGCTACGAATTACTCCAGGCTGTGCGCGAATGCCAAGCAGCTGCTGCTGGATAATGGCTGCGAGATCATAGAGAACCCCTATGGACGTCCACTGACGTTCGGGGAGCTGAAGGAGGTGGTAGGCTCGGTCGACGGCGTCATTGCCGG
This sequence comes from Paenibacillus lactis, assembly GCF_017873605.1. Taxonomy (GTDB): domain Bacteria; phylum Bacillota; class Bacilli; order Paenibacillales; family Paenibacillaceae; genus Paenibacillus_AQ; species Paenibacillus_AQ lactis. The sequence continues at coordinate 27,940 of NZ_JAGGKI010000003.1, read as the reverse complement.
CGTGGACACCTGGAACGAGGACGTGTTCAAGCTGGCGCCGCAGCTTAAAGGGATCGCCCGCTTCGGCGTCGGCGTGGACAATATCGACCTTGAAGCGGCGCGAAAGTACGGCATCCAGGTCACGAATGTTCCGAGAGGCAATGCCAATGCGGTAGCCGAGCTGGCGGTCGGCCTCATGATTGCCGTGCGCCGGAGCATTCCGCTGCTTGACCAATCCACGAAGAACGGCGGCTGGGACCGGTTTGTCGGCTCCGAGCTTGCCGGCGGGACGGTCGGTCTCCTTGGATTCGGAAATATCGCCCAGCTGACCGCCAAGAAGCTTAGAGGTTTCGATGTCGAGCTTATCGCGTACGATAAATATCCGGATGCAGCCAAGGCGGAGGAGTATGGCGTGAAGCTGACAACCTTCGAGCAAGTGCTGACGGACAGCGATATCGTCAGCATGCATTTGCCCAGCCTGAACGAGACGTACCATATTATGAATGACGGGGCTTTCTCCATGATGAAGTCTTCGGCAGTGTTCATCAATACGGCCAGGGGAGCCGTCGTGGACGAGCAGGCGCTCGCCAGGGCGCTCACATCGGGCGCCATCGCCGGGGCAGCCATCGATGTCTATGAGGCCGAGCCGGTATCCGCCGACAATCCGATCCTGCGGACCCGTAATCTCATCACGACGCCGCATACCGCGGCCGAGACGTACGAGACGTATGAGCGGGTCAGCATGGTTACCGCGCAGGCGCTGCTGGATATATTCGAAGGACGCGAGCCGCAGCATTTGTTGACGCCGAGAGCGTAATCAATCACGCATAAACGATGCGAACCTAATGAGGAGGGGACGCCTATGTATCAGAACATTACCAACGGCAACTGGCCGGTTATGCTAACGCCGTTTACGGAGCAGAACGAAGTGGATTACGAGGCCCTGGAGCGGCTTATCGACTGGTATATCGAGCGGGGGGCCGACGGCCTGTTTGCCGTGTGTCAATCCAGCGAAATGTATACCTTGACCCTGGAGGAGCGCGTACTGATCGCCGCCTTCGTCAAAGCGAAGACCGCCGGCCGGGTGCCGGTGATTGCATCGGGGCATGTATCCGATGACTTTGAAGACCAAGTCGCGGAGCTGAACGCCATCGCGGAAACCGGTGTCGACGCCGTCGTCTTGATCACGAATCGGCTCGCAGGTCCCGATGAGTCCGATGATGTGTGGCTGGCGAATCTCGATAAGCTGCTCGCGCGCATTCCGGAACACGTACCTCTCGGGTTGTATGAGTGTCCGGCCCCGTACCGTCGTCTGCTGACGCCGGAGATGCTGAAGAAATGCTCGGATACCGGACGCTTCCGGTTCATCAAGGATGTGAGCTGCGATCTGCAGCTGATCGGGGACAAGCTCAAGGCGGTTCAGGGAGGAAGCTTGAAAATCTTCAACGCCAATACGGCGACGCTTCTCGGCAGCTACCGGCTCGGGGCCTTCGGTTTCAGCGGCGTGATGGCCAATTTCCATCCGGAGCTGTATACGTGGTTGTTCCGGAATTGGGAGAGCCGGCCGGAGGAGGCGGAGGAGCTGTCCGATTTCCTCAGCGTCGCCTCCTTCATCGAACGACAGCTTTATCCCGTGAACGCGAAGTATTATCTTATGCTCGAAGGCGTGCTGACGAACTATCGCTGCCGCTCGAAAAACCATGAGGAGTTCAGCGCCACCCAACGCTTGGAGGTCGAGCAGCTGCACCGGCTGTCCAAGCGGTATGCCCAAAAGTTTCCGATTTCATCATAAGGCTTGGATTTTGCAAGCAAGGACCGGCTCGCGACCGCCTCATTAGGGGGCGGCTGCGAGCTCTTTCAATAAGCAGAGGCACAGAGGGAGGAGGTAGAGGAAGGGGAACAGGTCGAGCATCACGATGGAGTTGAGAGCTGCTCTTTTAGGCTGGTAACGATATTCACCTCGGAAAAAACGATATGGGTCGAAGGAGAGGTATAGCTCGCGATGCTGTTCACGAACGCCTCGATTTCCCCCAAGTCCGCCGCGCAGATCCTGACGAAAAAACAGGCCCGCCCCGCTGTTCGCCAGCATCCCAGCACGCGGGGATGTGCTTGGGCAAATGCCTTGAATTTCTCAAAATCCCCGTTTCTTACGGTGACCTCCATGATGCACTCAAGCCCAAATCCAAGCTTTTTCCGGTCGATCCCGATGGTGTACCCGGTAATGACGCCTTCGCTCTCAAGCCGGCGCACCCGCTCCGTTACGGATGGAGGGGAGAGATTTACTTTCTTGCCAAGCTCCCGCATGGACAGTCTGGAATCCCGCGAGAGCTCATCCAGAATGGAGAGATCAATGTCGTCGAATTTCATATGAAACCTCATTTCATAAATTATGTTGTATTTGTTAGTTTATCATACATGAATGATTTCAATTGTAAAGGAACTCGAGGGGGTAAGCCTTTATAATGGAGAAGTGGAAGGAGGGGATGACCTTGGCGAGAATTTCTTACTCCAAGTCAGGGGATACGCCATTTCAACAACTGCTGGGTCATAATGAAGATATTCGAGCACAGTGGGTGGAGCTGGAGGAAGCTTTTTACCGCAGCGGCCGATTAAGCCAAGAATTAAAAGAACAAGTTCGCCGTACGCTTGCTTTCGGGAACGGGTGTAAATACTGTCAAGCGAAAGGTAAGCCGTCAATCAGCCACGAAGATTCCAGAATCAGCTTGGCGGTGGCTTTCGCGGATTTATTTCTAAACCACCGCGACTCCATCAATCAGAATACATTCAACGTGTTAAGAAGTGAATTTTCGGAGCCTGAGATCGCGGAGCTATGCTCCTTCGTGTGCTTTACCACTGCTTCCCAAACGTTCGGGGCGGTGATGGATCTGCAGCCCTGAAATAACCCTAACAGCCAAGGGCTTTGGATCTAGCTGTCACCCGATATGAGCAGCTTTCTTCTACAGAAAGCGCTGGCAACATCTCAGCGAAAAAAAGATCAGCAGCTCGGAGCCGTACGTTCATAACGGCCTGATCTGCTGATCTTTCATTTTACGGCATGCTCTGATTAATTCTTAGTCCACACGCCAATCTTGTAAGCACCATCGGACAGTCGGTCCGTATTCGCAAAATCAACCGCCGGCCGGTTCGAGGCTGGATCCAAGATAGCGATGGTCAAATCATAGGTACCGTTTGGCAGCGCGGAAGTGGAGAGAGAACCTGACACCGTATGCAAGCCGGTTCTCCAGGCTGTTAAGTTTGCGGTTGCCGTTTGACGTGCCACGATGCTCCCGCCGCTTCGAAGCTGAAGCTCGATGGGCCAGTTGAACGGGAAATGCTGGACGCCCTTGTTCTCCACGACGACGGATACGTCTAGCGTGCCTCCGTTCTGCGCTTCCGGGTAGGTGGCCTTGTTCAAGACAAAGTGGTAGCCCATTCGTTTCTTCAGCCGATCCATATTGCCTTGAAGCGGATTGCCCACCGCCAAGGAAGCGGGGGCGTTCGGTCCGAGCCAGCTCGGCTTGCTCAGCTCGGTCTGCCGCAGCGTCTCATTAAAGCCGCTGCCTGTCGTTAGCGCAGCATTCATACCATAGGCACCGCCGTAAAATTCCCCACCGGAGATGCGGACATCCCAGAAATTCGGATGACCCGGCTGCCGCTGGCCGATATCGTCCCAATAACCGTTCTGTGTGCCCGTATACCAGCCCCATTCGGAATCGAAGCTTGGCTGGTCGCCGAAAACGTCATTATACATACCTAGAATAAGGCCTTTGTTGTTATTCTTGGCAAGGTCCACGCTTCGCCGGATCATTAACTGCGTGTGATCCTCCTGATCGGCAAATGCATCGATGTAGTGTTGAATGTATTGGTTGGAAATTTCGTTCGGTGGAAAGGCTCCCGTATAGTTGCTTTCCCCGTTCGGTCCTACATAGGGCCAGGTGTGAAATTCAGCCCAATGGCCGAGCGAACCGATTTGCACGAAAGCAATCGGGCTGTCAGGCGCGTTGTAATGCTCCGCTATCGCCTCGATGGCCAGCTTGTGCCTCGCAATCAAATAGTCGGAGCTGTAATTCGGGGAGAAGCCGATGTTGTTGCCCGTACCCATGCCTCCGGTTTCATCATGATAAGCCTTGCCCGGCGATTGTCCGAGTCGGACCATATCGTTGTACAGCCAGTCCGGAATGTCCCGGTGAGGGACGCCCGAAGGACTGTCCATAATAAAGCGAAGAACGACTTTGACGCCACGGCTTCGCCAATGGTCGAAATGATTGGCTGCTTCGATTGCACTGAAATCATACTGCCCCTTCGCGGGCTCCAGCTCTTTCCAAGTGACGCCGACATATACAAGACGGTGGTCCTGAGGATAGCCGGTGGATTTTGCGGAAGGGGCCCAGCCCTTAAATGGATTGTTGAGCGGATCATCCAGCTCGGTTGGATAGAATTCGACCATGTTTTCTCCGGGATTCCTTTCATCAAGGGTATAAAGCGGGAGCGGCTGGTTTTGCCCCGGCAGGCGATGGGTATCCGAGTTGTTATCCAGATATCCGAGGCTAACGCTGCCGCCTGCGGTTAGTCCAAGCGTCTGAAGCGGAAGCGCAACTTCAATGAGGGACGAAGTCCGTGTAAATTGAGAGGAAGGAAGCGAGGAGGACCAATTCCAGCTCCATGTGCTCCCGTTGCCTCCATAGCGGTACAGGGAATCATTTTCGAGAAGCCACTCAATCCCTGTTGCTCCCCAGCCATAAGCCTGATACCCGGTAACAGCGCTTCCGTCCGTATTCAACCAGAAGCTGCCCATGGTCGTGCTCAGACCGGAGCCTTCTACAAGGAGATACAGGTGTTGCTCGTCGTGGGAAGCCTTCAGAACTTTGGCGGCTCCGGAATTCGTGGAAAGGGCCGGAATCCCTTCCCAGTCGCTTGCATCGCCGTCAATCTCGATTGAGGCCGTTTCCGCAACCGAAATCGAGACGGGAAAAGGGGACAACGTCAGAAGCAAGGCCATCATCGCTACAATCATCATTTTCATTGAATTACCCCGTATTCTCATATCAAACCTCCTCCTACAAATATGGGCGTTCGTATAGCTGCAGGCTTACACTCGGCAATCCTGGCTATCGCGATTGGCTCAAGGCTCACCCCCTTTCTTTGTATCGGGATCTTTCTGAAAAAAAGAGCACCGGTTCAGGTGCTTCATGCATGTGCGAAATTTGGAAATTAGCTGTACGCCATGTGCCAATCTCCAGTGCGCGCGGTGCGCAGTCATGGAGCACGGTTGGACGGCAGCCTTCCATCTAGCCGGCTTTCAAAATTCACTTAAGTCGAGCTGCGTACGATCAAGCGGGTAGGCAGAATCACTTTCTTCGGCAGCAGCCGATTTCCGTTGATGCGGTCGATCAGGTTATCAACGGCGACCATGCCGATTTCCTTGGTTGGCACGTCGATCGTCGACAGCGGAGGATTGGAGTACTTGGATACCTCAATGTTGGACAGGCCGATAACGGCCACTTCATTCGGAACGGAAATACCGTTGTTGTACAACCCGTTAAGAGCGGCCATCGCCATCAAATCGCTTCCGGCGAAGAAGGCGGTAGGATATTTGCCGGTTTGGCATAAATGATTGATTTGCTCGATACAAACCGCCTCATCCCATAAGCAATCAATCACCCAATCCGGATTCACTGACAATCCGGCCGCATGCATGCTGGCGTAGTACCCTCGATAGCGGCGGCTGTCCTTCAAATTTCCCGTCAATCCGCTTCCTCCGATATATCCAATCCGTGTATGGCCTTTCTCGATGAGATGGTTCACCGCCACCGAAGCCACATTGTAATGATCGTAGCCCACGTTATCGATATCCCCGCGTTCCGTATCAATCCCTACGATGTAAGGGACCTGCTTGCGAATATACTCGTAGGTTTCGCTGTTCAACGACTCCATCAGGATCAGGCCGGTAATCGGTTCGCTGAACGTATTGAATAGGATTTTGCGATCATCCAGCTCGATGCCGGTCCGAATAAAAGAGATGCTATACCCTGCACTGAGAAGCCGCTCTTCTACGCCGGACAATATCGACATGAAGTACGGATCGTTGTACTTATCTTTCGTCACGCTTAATACGCATCCGATTTTGATATGTGACTTGCTGTCGGTTTGATCCTTGACTGCGACTTTGCGCTTGGGGCTGGAACTGATTTTATAGTTGAGCTGCGTAACGGCCTGCCATACCCGTTCCTTGGTCTCTTCCGTGATTTTATATTTCGTATCATTGTTTAAAACTCTGGACACGGTGGCAGTGGATACATTCGCTAGCTTCGCAACATCCCGAATCGTACTCATCGTTAAAACCATTCTCCTTTTTGTTACAAATGATCACCATTTATGAGTTTATAGGAATGTTACCTTCCAAACAATGATTCATAAGAACTTTGTGTTTTGTTTCGTAGTTTGTTACGTTGTTTATTTGCGTGACTACATCTTATATGAGTCTTGCTTCAAAATCAATAATAACATGATTCTGTCGCGAAATGTTACGTAAAAATGATAAAAAACCAAAAATTCTATTGCAAGATGAAGTTTGGATGATATAACATGAAATCACTAAACATATAATATTTTTTACGTAAAAACAACGTAACAAACCATGAAACAGCGTGAAGGCGTTCATTATTCCAATGGGGGTAAACCGTGAAATGGCGATTCTGATGAATTTTAAAGAGTGTGCTGCAATTTGCAGCTTCGATGTTCTGCCTGAGGGTCTGGAAGCAAAGTTCAACATGTATACACCGAACAACAATTCCGAGCTTATCCCGCGAACATACCTCTCGGAGCTCTTCGAGTCCTATCAAGTACCTAATCATCTCCGGCAGCGGCTTGTAGAAGGCATCGAGGAGATCGAGCAAAACGACGTATTGTTTCACTTCACCAAATTTTTGGTGGAGGACATGTGTTCCGCGCGCGAGCGGTGCGACGAGACACCTTACTCGAATATGACGCCGGGTTGCATGAGACACCATGGAGATCTCTATTCCTTCCTACTGCTGCTCGCCTGTGTCGTTCCGTCCATGAACAAGCTGCGGCGGCGTTCAGTGCCCCAAGCGTACTACGAGCACATCCCGCATCAGCCGCTGAAGCATCAATTGGAAAAATTGGCGCTCTACGGCGATCCTAAGGTTCATGATTTTCCATGGGTGATGAATTTCTACACCTGCTCCATCTTTCTGTTAGACCGGTTCTATTTCATCCCCTACCGATTCGGGGACCCGTTCACGATGTTTCGGCAGGTGGATACGCGAGAGGTGATAGCGCTTCGGCATGCGGGGGAAGAGTTTCGCAGCGACGGACAACGAAACGGCATCAACGATGTGATTGACGTGGAAGGGAGCTTCACTTCGGAGTGGCATGAGAACGAGACCTTCATCATTGCCAATCGGATCAATCCGATGGGATTCGTGGAACGAGAAACGACGCCGATCCTGAAGCAGGAGTGGGAGCGGGTCCTGGAAGTGGGGGATACGCTTCTTGCCTTGCATATACCGTCGGGTCCAGGCTATACGCCGGAGCGGATTAAGCAATCCATGGCCATGGCGCTTGAATTTTACGACCGATATTTCCCCGAGCTGTCAATCAAGGGTTTCTGGAGCTCGAGCTGGCTTTACGATACCCGGTTATCGCTCGTTTTGGACAATGAAAAAAGCAATATCGTCCGCGTTCAACGGCAGTTTTACAATTATCCGACATTGGAGGGGGACGGCATGCTGCGCTATGAAGTCTTTGGCGATTGGAAGGCGGACCCAGTCGTCAGCCCCGTCGAGCTGACGACTTCTCTGCAGCGGGCCGCGGCCGGATATATGAAGGCAGGGGCAAGGTTCAACACGCTGAGCATGGTGGTGCTTAGGGAGGATGTTCCGCGGATCGGCAGCATGCCATATATAACGGATGCAGACCGGGAGCGGTTCCTGCAAACCGTGGACAGCCACTTGCCGAAACGTACCGGGCGTATCCCGCAGGAATAAAATGAGACAGGCGCGATTGCATAGAACGAGTTTAGACAAAATACGAATCGCTGGAGGTAATGGAGTTGAAACTGGCATTAATCGGAGCAGGACAACGAGGCATGATCTATGCAAGGCATGCTCATCAAAGTGACGAGATCGCCGCGGTGGTCGAGCCGGACTTCGCGAGAAGAAAGGCGGCCGCGGACGAGTTCCGGATTCCGCCGGAGCGGCAATTTGCATCCATTGAAGAATTTTATCGATTAGGGAGTATTTGCGACGCCGTCATCATCTCTTCCATGGACCGGGATCATTATGCCCAAACGATGGCAGCGCTTGAGCTCGGCTATGATATTTTGCTCGAAAAGCCCATTTCGCCAAGTCCCGAAGAATGCATGAGAATTCAGGAAAAAGCCGGTGAAAAGGGCCGGAAAGTGATTGTTTGCCATGTGCTGAGGTACACGAATTTTTTTATGGAGATTAAGAAAATCATCGATAGCGGGGAACTCGGCAAGGTCGTCACCATTCAGCATAACGAGAATATCGGCAATTTCCATATGGCCCATTCCTTTGTCAGGGGCAATTGGAGGAGAAGCGATCTGGCCAGCCCGATCATTATGCAGAAATCCTGCCACGATATGGATGTTTTATCCTGGCTCGTGGACAGCGGCGCAAAGCGGATCTCTTCTTACGGGGATCTCGCTTATTTTAAAGAGGAGAATGCACCGGAAGGCAGCGCTGATCGATGCTTGGACTGCAAGGTTGCCGCAGATTGCCGCTTCGATGCGAGAAAAGCCTATCTGCCTGTTCGAGGGCAATGGCCGGCTACGGTCGTTTCGGCTGATCAATCGGAAGAGGGGCTGCTTAAGGAGCTCGAAACAAGCCCATACGGACGCTGCGTGTATCGGATGGATAATGATGTGTGCGATCATCAGGTAACCCTGATTGAGTTCAAGAACGGGGTAACGGCCACTTTTAACTTAAGCGGATTTACCAATAAAATGTACCGCACCATCAAAATCATGTGCGAGCACGGTGAAATTCGGGGCGATGATACCTTGAATGTCATCGAGGTCACTCGATTTAACTCCAATATGGCCGAAGCCCAGCAGCAAACCGTCATTCGGCCGGCTGCCGTAAGCGGTGGGCACAACGGCGGAGATACGGGGCTGATGATCGATTTTCTGGAGAATTTGAAAAACCCTGATTTCAGCAGCAGATCCTCCATCGAAATGTCGGTAGAGAGCCACATCATGGCCTATGCAGCGGAAGAGGCGAGAATGACCGGTACCGTAATCGATATGGATGAGCTTAAGGCGAAGCTGCGGCAAAGCATTACAGCCTAATCGTTCGAAATGCAAAGTTAAAGGTGGTGAGGGGATGGGCTCCGTCGTTAAGGGGTTTCTCCATGAAATCAAGAAAAATCGAATTCTGTACTTTATGTGCGTACCTGCGCTTATCGTGCTGATCATGTTCTCGTACATCCCTTTTGCGGGCGCATGGATGGCTTTTACCGATTTTAATGTGGTGGACGGGATCTTCGGCAGCAAGTTCGTGGGGCTGGACAACTTCAAATTTTTTTTCTCGGAGAACAGCATGGGGTGGAAGGTGATCTACAACACGCTGTATATCAACTTCTTCGGTCTTATATTGGGGATCGTCGTCCCGGTGAGCATAGCCGTCCTGCTTCAGGAAATCCGGCATAAGGCTTACAAAAAAATCGCCCAAAGCATGATGTTCTTTCCCTACTTCTTATCTTGGGTCGTCGTCGGTGCGATTCTGTACGGCATCTTTTCCACGGATGTGGGCGTTGCCAACAACATTTTGGAGTTCTTTGGAGCCGATCCGATCAGGTGGTACTCGGAGCCGAAGTATTGGAAATGGATTATCATTCTGTCGAGCGTCTGGAAATGGAGCGGGTACAATTCCATTATCTATTTGGCGGCGATGTCCAATTTCGACGGGAGCTTGTACGAAGCGGCTAAAGTCGATGGAGCCAGCAAATTGCAGCGGATTTTTTACTTAACCGTCCCTATGTTGAAACCGACGATCATCGTCTTAACCCTGCTCAGCGTGGGAAGGATCTTCTATGGCGACTTCGGGATGATTTACGGCATCGTTGGCAACAACCCGGTCCTGGCCGATGAGGTAACGGTCATTGATACCTATGTGTATCAGTCCATGCGGACGCTGGGCTTCTCTTACGCGACGGCCATCGGATTGTTTCAGTCCCTGATGGGGTTAATCCTGATTACGGCTGCCAATCGATCGGCTAAGAAAATAAATGACGGAGAGGGTCTGTTTTAATGATTGGAAAGAATCGATTGCTCGGCGATAAGCTGGTCATCGCCTTTGCTTACGGTTTCGTCGGCTTATTCGCACTCGTTTGTCTGTATCCTCTTGTTTTAACCTTAAGCGTATCCTTTTCTTCAGAGCAGGCCGTCGCAAGAAACGGCTATTCCATCCTCCCCATGAGCCCTACCTGGGATACCTACAAATACATCTTCGTTAACAGCGGCATGAAAATACTGAAATCCTACGGCGTGACGATCTTCATCACGGTTGCGGGGACGACGGGCGCCCTGCTCATTACGAGCCTGATTGCATTTTCCCTGTCCGTCAAAAAGCTCAAATACCGCAATGTGCTGGCCTTTATCAGCAATTTTACGATTATTTTCTCAGCAGGCTTGATCCCGTGGTACATGGTGAGCGTCAATTACTACGGATTAAAGGACAGCATTCTGGCCCTCATTCTGCCTTCCATCTTCAGCGTCTGGAATATGTTTCTTATGCGCACGTATTTTGCGAGCATCTCGACATCGCTTTATGAGGCTGCGGAGATGGACGGCGCCAATTATTTTACGATCTATATGAGAATAGCCCTCCCGTTAAGCAAGACCGCACTGCTTACGGTCGGTTTAATGTATGCGCTTCAATATTGGAATGATTGGTGGCATGCGCTCATCTTCATTCAGGATCAGGATTTATTTCCGCTGCAATATTACCTCTACAACATTCTGTCTAACGTCAACGCGGTCAGCTCAGGGCGCATTCCGTCCGGTGCATCGGGCAGCATTACGCTGCCTGCGGAGACCGTGAAAATGGCCGTTACGGTCATTACGATCGGGCCGATCATTTTCCTGTACCCCTTCGTTCAGAAATACTTCGTGCACGGGATTATGGCCGGTGCAGTCAAGGAATAGACGGCGCATGCGCGGTTACTGCCGACTCAGGCTTTACATAGATGAATTTTGTTTATTTGGGGAGGGTCTTAAATGATGGCAAGGAAAATGCTGATCTTGTTGGCTTTATTGATTGCATCCGTATCGGTTTTAGCAGGATGCGGCGGCGGGAAAGAGGGGGAGGCCGCGCTCGAAACCGTGACGATTCTGTACCCTGGCGAGCGAAGCGATCGGATGGATGAATTTCTTCAGAACGAATTTGCCGACAAAATGGCGTCCGAGCTCGGCTTGAAGGTGGAGGTCGTATTCGTGCCTTGGGCCCAGTATTGGGAGCAGAAAGATATCATGCTGGCGGCCAATGAACCCATCGATTTATATTGGGACGGTCTTCCGGATCTGTCGACTATCGTAAACAAGAAGCAAGCCATGGCGCTGGATGATTTGATTCAGCAGCACGGTCAGGATATGTTAAAGGTGCTGCCGAAGGAGCAGCTTCAAGGGGCAACGATTGACGGAAAGGTCTATGGCATTCCATCGGCATACGCGCCGTCCTCCGCGATGTATCAGCTGGTCGCTGTTCGTCAGGATATCCTTGAAGCCGTAGGAATGTCGGAGGTGAAGACCCCGGACGATTTGAAAGAATTCGCAGCAAAGGCAAAAGAGAAGTTTCCTGAAATGAAAGGGCCGGCGGATATTATATTCAAGCCGTTAACCCGCTACTTTGCCGATGAACAATATAACTGGATCGCGGTCGAGGATTTGGTGGTATTCGGGGAAGACAGTAAGAAAGCGTACAGCTATTATGAAACCGAGGCGTTCCAAGAGGTTGCCAAGTTTAACCGCAGCATGTATGACGGCGGGTTATATACGGAGGATCTGACAATTAAATACAACGAAAGAGATTCCCGCATGCAGACAGGATTGTACTTATGGGTAGAAGGCTCCTTGGGCAAAGAAATGGAAATTATCGATGCCGTCAAGGCGAATGCTCCGGAAGCCGAAATTAAAACTTATCTGTTAGCCGAAGAGAAACCGCGATATGTTACGGCAGCAGGCGGGGAAGTTCTAGGTATGCCGGTAAACGCTCCAAATCCGGAAGGCGCCATGAAATTTATCAACTGGATTTACAAGTCGCAGGACAATTATTTGTTCGCCTTGTATGGCGTCGAAGGCAAGGATTACGAAATCGTGGACGGACGAATCAAAAAGCTGACCGCTAGCGAATTTTTCTATGAGTGGATGTTCAGAAACCAAAATTATCAATTGTTCGGGCCGGAAGTGGCCCAGGCGTCCATTGATCAATATAAAAGCTGGGACGACGATGCCGTCCGATCCGCCTCATTAGGGTTCCGGTTCAATAATGAAAATGTCAAGCTCATCGAGACAGCCCTGAAGGAAGTAGCAGGCAAGGATATGGCCGCGATCCGTTCCGGTTTCGTGGATTTCGAAACGGAATATCCAAAGGCGATCGAGAAGCTGAAAGCGGCGGGCATTGATGAATATGTAGCGGAGGTTCAGCGTCAGCTGGACGAGTTCTTGGCGAACCAAAAATAAAGAACAAGGAAACGACTCAAGGGATGTTTATATCCGGCTTGAGTCGTTTTTTTTATCATGCGTATCCGTAAGTTGCGGGGATAGTTAAGGGTGCTTACCGGCCCTGCAAAACATCGAGAATCGTATCGACGACGAGCTCCGGCTGATCATGAATGACCATGTGGCCGCTTCGTTCGGCGACGATCAATCGGCTGTCGGTCGAAATATCCAGCATCTTTCGCTGTCCGGCCTGCCAAATTTCCTCAAGCTTCCGACCGCCGGCTTCCGAAATGCCCGCTTGGGCATAATCCTGAGGGAGCCCCCGGGCGATCACTCGCACCGGCAACGCCCCCAAATGCTGCCCCCGAATGGCATCTTCAGTCGTATGAGCCAGCTCCGCCTCCTCTTCCTTCGCTTCGAAGTAGCTCGGCTGTGCAATGACATTGATAAATTGCCCGCGGTCTTCCTCGGCCACGAGACCCTTCAGCAAATCGTCCTGGAACAGGCGCAGTATGCCGGACTGCTTGAGCAGCTTGAGCGTGGAGGCTGGCGGGTTGCCGGCAAAATTCTCCGCTTCCAGTATCGCTTGGGTATCCCTGGCATCATCCTCGGGTCTGGCATCGATCAGCACCAGGCCCATCACCTCATCCGAGTAAGTTTCGGCGAACAGCCGGGCATACATCCCGCCCAAAGAATGACCGACCATAAGGTAGGGGCCCTCGATATTTTCCTGCTTCAAAGCGCGATACAGCTCGCTGACGATTTGATCTCCGGTGCGTTCGCGGCTTGCCTTCTCGCTCCAGGCATAACCTGCGCGGTCGTAGGTGACGACCGTTGCATACGGGGCTAGCTTGTCCGGAATGTCGCGCCAGGACAGGCTCGTTTCGCCGCTTCCGGCTTCGAATACAATCGTCGGGGAACCGCTGCCTGCTTTCACCACATGCAGAGCATAACCGCCGACATCGACCATTTTGCCCGGAGGCGGGTAATCCTTCGCCGCTTGTTTGGCAGCGATAGACTCATACACGAAGCCGGCGACGAGCGCCATAACGACAACAGCAAAGATGCTCCCGAACCCGTATGCAAGCTTTCTCCATATTGAAGCTCTCTTCTTCTTTTTGTCCTTTTTCATGGATGGTTCCTTTCCCGATTTTATTTAGTACAATGTACCAAAAAGGTTTTTAACACGTTGTACTAAAAAAGAAAAGGGCGTATAATAGAGCCATGCCAAAAATCGTGAATCATGACACCCAAAGACGCTTGGTCGCAGAGGCTGCATTAAACGTGATCCGGCGCTCGGGCCTGGAGCAGGCAACCGTACGCCGCATCGCGGAAGAGGCGGGATTGTCCGTCGGTTCCATGCGCCATTATTTCTCGACGCAGGTTGAGCTGTTTGCCTTTTGCATGAATATGTTCGTCGAGCGGGTCGAGCACAGATTGGAGACATTCGAGCTTCACGGGCCTTTAATGGAGGACTTGAAGCGGCTGCTGCTGCAATTTCTGCCCGTCGATGAAGAGAGAACGCTGGAAATGGAGGTGTGGTTTGCGTTTCATTCGAAGGCGCTGGTCTATCCCGAACTAAGGAAATTAAGCTCGGAAATTCAAGACGGGATCCATAAGGTCTCCCGTTTCGTGGTGGACGAGATCGTCAAGAACCAGCTGGCAAGCCCCGACTTGAATATCGATCTGGAGACGGAAAAATTGTTCGCGCTGATCGACGGGCTCGCCATGCATCGCATGATGCAGCCGGATCGGCTGCCAGTGGAAAGGCTTGAGGCTCTGGTAACCTCCCACCTGGAGTCGCTCTGCGCTCAACAAGGCAAAGGAATATAACCTATCGACAGGAGGAATGAAGATGGCGAAGCATGAAAAACGGACGGACGGAAAGCACGCACAGCTTGCTCCTAATCCGATCGTCCCCGGCTGGTACGCGGATCCCGAAGCGAGAATATTTGAAGGGCGGTACTGGATCTATCCGACATACTCGGCTCCTTATGACGAGCAGACGTTTTTCGATGCGTTCTATTCCGAGGATCTGGCTAAGTGGACGAAGGTGGAGCGCATTTTGGACATCGACCGGATTCCTTGGGCGAAGCGGGCATTGTGGGCGCCGTCGCCGATCGAACGGAACGGACGGTATTATTTGTACTTTTGCGCCAATGACATTCAGAGTGATGACGAGTACGGGGGAATCGGCGTCGCCGTCGCCGACAAGCCGGAGGGGCCTTTCCGCGACGCGATCGGCAAGCCGCTCATCGACCGCTTCCATCATGGAGCCCAGCCCATCGATCCGCATGTATTCATCGACGATGACGGCACCGCGTATTTGTATTACGGCGGGTGGGGCCGCTGTAATGTCGTCAAGCTGAACGAGGACATGATCAGCCTGGGTCGGTTCGAGGACGGCAGCACTTATGCGGAGATTACGCCGGACCAATACGTTGAAGGACCGTGTATGGTCAAAAGGAAGGGGCTCTATTATTTCATGTGGGCGGAAGGGGGATGGGGAGGACCGGATTATTCCGTGGCCTACGCCTGCGCCTCTTCTCCCCTTGGCCCGTTCGAACGCGTCGGGAAAATCCTGGAGCAGGATCCGGACGTGGCGACGGGGGCCGGCCATCACGGCTTCATCCAGGCGGGCGAAGAGGAGTGGTACATCGTCTACCATCGACGGCCGCTGACGGAGACGGATCGGAATCATCGAGTCCTGTGCTTGGACGTCATGGAGTTTTCGGAGGATGGACGGATTTTGCCTGTGAAAATGACGTAAAGAAGCGCCTGCCGATTTAACGGCAGGCGCTTCTTTACGGTAAGTTCTGTTGCTAAAAGCGGTAAATGCCGAAGGGCGGGATATGCGCCCGAGAGCGGATGCGCTGCCCTTTAGAACGTGACCGGCAGTGAAGCCAAGCTCTGCGAGGAGAGCGTAAAGTGCCAGGCGATATCCTCCCTTGGGATGGCGAGCTTCAGATTCGGCATGCGCTTGACCAACGTGCCGAACGCTACATCGCCTTCAACGCGGGCAAGCGGCGCCCCCAAGCACATGTGAATCCCATGCCCGAATGCGAGATGGCGTTTGATCCGACGCGCAACATCGAGTTCTTCCGGATCGGTAAACTGGCTTTCGTCCCGATTGGCCGATTTCAACACGGGGATCACGATATCCCCTTTCTTAATCCGCTGTCCGCCAAGCTCAACGTCTTCGGTGGCATAGCGCGGTCCCGAGGCCGTAGCAGGTCCGTTGAAGCGAAGCAGCTCCTCGACGGCTGACGGCACGAGACCGGGATCGGCTTTGAGTTTCTCCCATTGCCGTGGATGGTCCAGCAGCATCAAGGTTCCAGTCGCGATCAGGTTGGATGTGGTTTCGTGGCCGGCAAAGATCAATAAGGTAATCATCGAGATCAGTTCATCCTCGTTCAGGCGGTCCCCTTCCTCTTCGATGGCGATCAGCTGGCTGATCAAATCCTCGGCCTGGCGCTTTCGTTTATCCGCTACAAGCCGTGCGGTATATTCGCCGAAGGCGCTCATATGGGCTGCGACCGTTGGATCCTGCTTCTCATAGCCAAGGCCGCGTGCGAGCGCCTCAGACCAAACGCGGATTTGGTCCCGGTCTTCCAACGGTACGCCCAGCATTTCGGAAATGACATTGATCGGTAACGGATAGGCATAATCCTTGACGATGTCCATCCGCCCTTGAGCTTGTACCTGGTCGAGGAGCTCGTCGGCAATTTCTTGAACGCGGGGGCGCAAGCTTTCCATGTATCTGGGCGTGAAAGCTTTGGAAACCAGGCCGCGCAGCCGCTTGTGATCTGGCTCGTCGACGAATAACATGGATTTGCCGGTAAAAAAGGTCGCTGGAGCGGATGCTTCCGCCGTTTCGGCGAGCGTTCTCCGAATGTCTTGATAACCGTCGAGCGAGCTGGGATCCACGGTGAAGCGAGCGTGATCCTTCAACACCTGGATGGCTTCCTCCATCTGAGTGACGATCCACGTTCCCCCGGAACCGCCTAGCGGATTCGGAATCGGAATCACGGCACCGCTAGCGCGAAGCTGAGCGAATAACGGGAACGGGTCTGTATCGTTCTTCCCGCCAAAAAAGCTGAATCCGGCTTGATCTGATGCGCTTAGTTTCGATCTGTCCATGGTAACCATCCTCTCTCACAGGTCGATTTTGTCTCCCCACTCTAAATGGCAAGCAGACTTCAATATCTGCATTCCTACCAATAAACAACCATTTCCTCCTTACTTGAGCCACGTTAAGAATAGTAGATATTTCCGATGAATAGCTTCCGGACAACGATAACCTCCCTCCTAATGAATGATCTGAATAATGAACAATTGTTCATTATAATTATAGATTAGTGATCAGATCACGGTCAAATTCAGGCGTCCGTATGGCGGATCGTCGAACCGGCGCCGCAAAATGACATGGTCACGGATTTGAGGAGCTACGACCCTACACACAAGTACGAATGTTTGGCCGGTCCTACTCGAATCATGATTGCGTTTACAAGATTGCCCCGATAATTCGGATGTTTTCTAAAGTTCACAGGATATTTTGCCGTCCGAAAGCGACCTATAATAGCCCTATAAGCGGTTGCTTGTAACTCAAGCGGCGATTCCGTTGGGAAAAAATAAAGCGGATTCACAACATTCGTCTCCCGATCGAGACCGGGCAGAAAGGAATCGAGATGCTTCAAGAACAATGGAACGCAAGCGGAATTAGGGTTACCAAGTTTTAGGGATTTACATGAGGAGGCCTACAGATGAAGATTGAAAGACATCCGGAAAATCCGATCGTGGTGCCGGGAGGATACGAATGGCGGAAAGTTACCGTATTCAATCCTGCCGTCATTATCGAGGACGGGAAATTTTACATGATCGAGCGGACTGCCGGTTCGCTGACGCCATGCAAAAACTTCCTCGGATTGCTGGAAAGCGAAGACGGCGTGCATTTCACGCACGTGAAAGACGAGCCGATCGTGACGCCGGACCAACTCGGGTTCCCGTACGGCAGCGTGCAGGATCCGCGCATAGTCAAGATTGACGACACTTTTTATATGAACTACGCGCTGCGCCCTTGCGCCATGAGCTATTATCCGACCGGACGGGGCGTCCCGGAGCGTTCGATTCCGGAATATCCGGACGGTTGGGGCGAACAGGAAGGCCACTGGCTGACCCGTTCTTCGATCCTCACCTCCAAAAACCTGATCGATTGGGAGTTTTTGACCGACACGACGCCGCTGGACATCAATGACCGGGACAACATCCTGTTCCCTGAAAAAATCAACGGCAAATACGTGCTGCTTCGTCGGCCCGAAGAATACGTGGGGGATCAATACGGCACGGACAAAGCGGCGATGTGGATCACGTATTCCGATGATCTGATTCATTGGGAGGAGCCAAGACTGTTGGCCAAAGGGGAGAATCCGGCCTGGGAATCGCGAAAGATCGGCGGATCGACGCCGCCGGTTAAGACGGACCGCGGATGGCTCGTCTTGTATCACGGCGTGGACGACGAGGTGGTATATCGCGTAGGGGCGATGCTGCTTGATCTCGATAACCCGGAAAAAGTCATCGCCCGGACCCGGAATTTCATCATGGAGCCGGAGACGTATTACGAGAAATTCGGGTACCAGATTCCGAACGTTATTTTCCCGACCGGCAATGTGGTGAAGGACGGTCTGTTATACATTTACTATGGTGTGACCGATACGGCGATTGCACTGGCGACCGTGCCTCTGGACGAGCTGGTGGATTATATATTGAACGAACCGCAAAGCTGATCAGGAGATGACCGCGATACCGCGGTTCATCATGATAACAATTTGAAACCGCATACAGTCATTTTTACAGGAAAGATAACCCGTTGTGATCGTAAATACCCCATTTAATGTTTTTATCTCGGAGACTTTTATTATGACGAAAAGAGGGCTGGTTATGAACAAAACAATCAAAGGCAAAAGAATGCTGCTGCTCGGACTGGTCGCGATGATTACACTCTTCACTGCCGCCTGCGGCAAGGACAACGCTGGAAGCAGCGGCAGCGGGGCCGAAGGAGAGCAAATCACGCTAAATATGATGCATCCATGGACTTCGCCTAACGTGGACAACGAAGTGTACAAGGCCCGGATTGCCGAATTCGAGAAGCAGCATCCGAACATCGTGATCAAGCAAGACGGCGTGCCGGCCGCCCAATACAAGACCAAGCTGCGCACGCTTGCGGCAGGGAACAATCTTCCGGATATTAACGTGGTCTGGCCGGGAGCGGACCTCGATCCGCTGGTGGCGGGGAATTTGCTGCAGCCGATCAACGGCCTGATGGACAACTGGTCCTCGATCCTGCCGGAATCGGCGCTGGCCGGGTTCAATGTGGACGGGCAGCAGTACGCAGTGCCAACGAAGCAAAACTTTGTGGATATCATCTATTACAACAAGGACATGTTCGCACAAGTCGGCTATGATCAGTTCCCCGATACGTACGATAAATTTATCGATGCCGTTAAAAAGCTGAAAGAGGCGGGCATTACGCCGATTTCACTCGGGAACAAGGAACAATGGCCGCTTCAATCGTCCTATATTTCGATCATCGGCGACCGTTTTACGGGGAGCGATTTCTTAACGAACGTCCTGGAGAAGAAGGCCAAGTTTACCGATCCGGAGTTCGTGAAGGCGTTGTCGGTCATCGACGAATTGACCAAGCTGGATGCGTTCAATACCGACGCCAACAACATGGACTCGGTGCAGGCGCAGGATTATTTCATCCAAGGCAAAGCCGCTATGCATATTTCGTCCGCCACGGTTGACGGCCGGGTTCGCATCAACAACGAGGAAGGCGACAAGTTCGGCATTGCCCTGTTCCCAAGCGTGGAAGGCGGCAAAGGCGATCCGTCCAAGAGCGCAGGCGTCGTTCAGTACGGTATTGCGATCAAGAGCGGGCTGGACGAGAAGAAACGGGAAGCCGCTGAGGAGTTTCTTAAGTTTTTCGTCAGCGAGGATTTGTACAAAGAACTGATCAGCAGCGGCGTCGTCGTCCCGGCGAAGGTAGAGGTGCCGGAGGATGCGAGCCCATATCTGAAAGAAATGCTGGAATTGACAGGCAATGGCACTGCCCCGGTATTCGACAGCGTTATTCCGACCCAAGTGGTTGACGTGCTTCAGAACGGACTGCAGGCGCTGACCGTCGGCCACGGGACGCCGGAAGAGGTTGCGAAGGAAATGCAGGAAACGTTTGACGACATGAATCAATAGCAGTAACTGTAACGTAATCATTCAATCATTCAATCATTCATCCTGTTGCCCAAATCCGAAACGATGTGGAAAACCCGAACTTCAACGGGTTTTCTTCCTTCTTCGGGGGTGGGCAGGGGTGCAACAAAGGAGGAACCCTGATGCAAACGCTAAGAGGAACCAAACTCGCCATATTCCTCGGTTTGTTTCCGGCGCTGATCATCTATTTGGGCATTGCCATCGTTCCGATCGGGTTGTCCTTGTATTATTCCCTGATGAACTGGAACGGGATCGGCTCGATGACTTTCGCCGGGCTTGATAATTACGTAAAAATTTTGGGCGACGACACGTTTTGGCTTTCGGTGAAAAACAACGTCATCATCATGGTGACCGGCCTGATCGGACAAATTCCGCTCGGCCTGCTGCTTGCCCTGCTGCTTAACCGAGGCATGAAAGGGTCCGGTTTGTTCCGAACCATCGGATTCATGCCGGTCGTCATTTCCTCGGTCATGGTCTCCCTCATCTGGGGCATGGTGTACAACACCGAATACGGCATGCTGAACAACTTGCTCGGCATGATTGGGCTGGACGGCTGGAAGCAGAATTGGCTGGGGGATTCGACATGGTCGATGCTGTCGATCAGCATCGCCTATATTTGGCAGAACTGCGGCCTTTATATGGTGATCTTCCTGGCTGCACTGCAGAACATTCCGGAGGAAGTCAACGAGGCTGCGGAGCTGGACGGGGCCACCGGCCTGAAGCGAACGCTGCGGATTACGATTCCGATGATCCGGGGAACGATTATGGTCGGCGTGGTATACAGCATCAGCAACTCGTTCCGCGTCTTCGACCTCATTCAGATCCTGACGGGCGGCGGCCCGGCGCACCAGACGGAAGTTATGACCATCTACATGTACAACAGCGCGTTCATCAACATGCGTTACGGTTACGGCAGTGCGGTATCCATCCTGGTTCTGCTGTTCAGCCTGATCGTCATTACGCTCATCAATCGGGTCGGCCGGGAGAAGGACGCTTAACGAAAGGAGGAAACGCCATGAAGAGAAAGTCGGGCCTGTTCCAGTTATTCGCATACACATTTTTGGGCCTGTTCGCTATTATGAATATAATCCCGCTCTTTTGGATGGTGGTCAACTCCTTCAAGGAGGAGCAGGAATATGCCGCCTCGCCGTTTTCGCTGCCGCATACGCTGCAGTTTTCGAACTACGCCAAGGCTTGGGAAGTTGCGAACATGGACGTCTATTTTTTGAACAGCATTATCATCACGTTTGCTTCCCTGATCATTACGGTGCTGCTGGGAGCACTTGCGGCATATTTCCTTTCCCGCTTCCAGTTCAAGCTGCGGGGCGTGACTTATAGCTTGTTCTTGCTGGGGATGCTGGTGCCGATCCATGCAACCTTGATCCCGATCTTTTTGATTATGCAAAAGCTGCAATTGCTCGATACGTACTGGTCGCTGATTTTGCCGTATACGGCTTTTCACTTGTCATTGACCGTGTTTATCCTAGAGGGCTTTATGCGGGGATTCCCTAAAGATCTGGAAGAGTCGGGCGTCATGGACGGCGCGGGGGTGTATCGCATCTTCTGGTCAATTATTTTGCCGATTACCCGGCCGGCTTTGGCGACGGTCATTATATTGAACTTTATTTATAATTGGAACGAGTATCTGTTTGCGCTGGTCCTGATCACTTCGACGGAGCTCAAAACGCTGCCGCTCGGGCTGGCCAATTTCGCCGGCATTGAAACGGCGAGCCTTACGCTTCAAATGGCGGCTCTGACGATCGCGCTCATTCCGATCCTGATCTTCTACCTGCTGCTGCAGAAGCAGCTCGTGAACGGAATGACGGCAGGCGCGGTCAAAGGCTAGTGCGCGGGTAGGCGGATGGAAGGGGAGAACAGCATGAAGACCCGTTACGGAAAATACCTGGGAAATTTCGGCTTGAAGCGGAAAGCGCTCGCCATTTTTCTTCTCTTCGTCATTTTGCCTACGTTCGGCGTCGGCGTCGTCGCTCAATATAAATTCAATCAAGTCCTGATGGACCAATTCATGAACTCTACCAAACGGAATTTGGATAACGTCGCGAGCCAGCTCGGCGAGCAAACCAAAATGGTGGAGGATATCGCCAACTATCTCATCCTAAGTCCGGATATGCGGTCCTTCCTGAGGCCATCACCTCCCCTAAGCAGCGGCCAGCAGGCCAATCTCAAGCGCAACATCGAAGAATTCCTTACCTTTCAGCTCATGTCCCGGAGCTATATCCGCTCGATCGAAATTTCCGGCTATAACGGAAGTTTCATCGAGATGGGCGAGCCGTTCAGCGGGGATGAATCGATGTGGGTGCGTCAGGCCGAGGCCCGCAAGGGGGGCATTGTCTGGACGGAGGGGTACAGCCTGAACAGCGATTGGTACGGGCCCACCCGCCTCCTCTCGATGTTCCGGATTTTGAATTCGTACAATGACATTACGAAGCCGCTAGGCAGGCTGACCATCCGCATGGACGAGGCCGGCATCGTCAATCTGCTCGAGAAGGGGATTTTCGAGGAGGATCAGGGAAGCGTGTTCATCGTTGGGGAACAGGGTCAGATCGTACTCGGCTCCCGCGGCGCATTGAGCGAACAATTTGCGCCCGACGAAACGCTGGTGAACAAGCTTTCCTCCGGAAGGGAAGGCTTCTTTCATTATCCGGTTGAAGGCAAACGCTATTTAACCTTGTACAAGCCGATCGAAAGCACGGGCTGGAACGTCGTGGCCTTGATTCCCGAGGCTACCGTGGCGGAGGAGTTCCGCGGCGTCAAAATGCTGATGCTGTTCATACTCGCCGCGATTTTGCTGCTCGGTTTGACGGCGCTGATCGGCTTTCATTATACGATCATCACTCCGATACTGCGGCTGAAGAAGGAGGCGAGCCGAGTCGCCTACGGGGACTTCAACGCCCGCGTGCCGATCCAATCCCGGGATGAAATCGCGGAGCTGAACCGGACGTTCAACGAAATGGTATCCACCATCCAGCAATTGATCGAGCATAAGTACAAGCTGGAGCTCCGGGAGCGCGAGTCCGAGCTGAAGCTGATGCAGAACCAGATGGATCCGCACTTTCTTTACAATACGCTGGACATGATCCGTTGGACGGCTAGATTAGAGCAAGCGGAAAAATCGAGCCAGCTGATCGAAATGCTGTCCAAGTTCTTCCGCGCCAGCGTTAATAACGGCAGCTACCGGACGACGCTGCGCCGGGAGATGGAGTTCGTTCAATCGTATCTGTATCTGCAGCAGCGACGTCTTGGTGACAAGCTGACCTATACGTTATCGATGGAAGAAGGCCTGGAGGATACGCCAATGCTGAAAGCGACCATCCAGCCGCTGGTGGAAAATTTCCTCAAGCACGGGTATGACCGGGGCAAACCGATGAATGACATCCTCGTGAACGCTTCCCGGGTCGCCGATGAAATCGTGATCGACGTGATCGACAACGGCAAGGGAATGCCGGCCGTTCGCCGCCAAGAGGTGATGTCATCGCTTCAGGGGAGGGCCAGGGAAGGGGGCCGGCAGGGAGCGATGTCCAATATTCATGAGCGGCTTTCGATCTTTTTCGGACCCGGCTATGGGCTCGAGTTGGTCAGCACTTCCTCAAAAGGCACCTGGGTCAGGCTGAGGCTTCCTGGGGGAGATATTCAAGATCAAGGCGGTGATAAGCATGGACAATCAATGGACGGTTAGGGGCAAGCTTGTCAATATGCTGATCGTGGACGACGAGCCGGTCATCTGCGAAGGATTGCGGCGCACGATCGATTGGGAGCGTCTTGGCGTCCGGGTCGTGGACGTAGCCTATGACGGGGCGGAGGCACTGCGGCTCGTCGGGGAGCGAGACGTGAGTGTCGTCTTGTCCGACATCCGCATGGAGGGGATGGACGGACTTGAGCTGGCGGAGCGCTTGAAGGAGCGGTTTCCGAATGTCCGCATCGTCATGATCAGCGGCTACGAGGATTTTGAATACGCGCGTCAGGCGATTCGTCTCGGCGTTAGCGACTACCTGCTGAAGCCGGTCGATATCGATGAATTGACGGAAGTCGTCAAGGCCATTGTCGAAGGCGTTCGGGGTCGGGAAAGAGACGGGGGCATCCAGGAAGCGAAATTATGGCTGTCGAATATGGCGCGTCAAGGGACTGCTTACGGCAAAGAAGCCCCGCCGTCTCTTCATGGAGCGGAATTTCGCGTGCTGGCAACCCAGATGGTACGGTTTATGGAACGGTTCGGTGAGCAGCCTCCGGAACATTACGACGAGATTCAGGACGATTGGGTGGATCGGCTGCATGCGGAGCTGCGTTGTCCTTTTCTCCGCTTGATTTCTGTATTTGACCACGAAAATCTGTTGTATACGCTGATCGTATCCGAGATCCGAATGGATCTCGCTGCCTGGGACCGTCTGCTGGAGGCGGCCGAGCCCGTGCTGCAGAAGGCCGGGATATGTTGCGGAGCTTCCGGGCCCTACGGCGATTTGACAGAGACGGCCGAGCGGTGCGCGGAGGCTAGCCGCCTGCTGCCTTATCATTTGCTGGAGAATAAGACGGTGCTGCTTCCGGATTACCCGCGCACGGCCGGGCGCGGCCCGGGTACAGCCACAGCCGACTTCGATGCGGAGGCTGCGGCACGGAATCTGATGGCGGCAATGCTCAAGCGGGATCATAACGAACTGGATGCGCTCGTTGCGGAAATGTTCGCTTTTTTCCGGGAAAAGCGGTTTTTGTCGGAGGAACTGTGGATCGCATATGAAGAATTGGCCGTGTTGATAAGGCAGCGAATGCGGAGAAGCGGCCAGACCGGGCTAGATGATGTCCATCTGGCAAGCCCGGATATGAACCACTTCAACTCTTATGGCTCATTGGAGCGTCTCGTGCAGGGACATATGCGGGAATGGCTGAAGTTCATCGAGCGGTCCGGCATGGATAAATCGT
Organism: Paenibacillus lactis; assembly: GCF_017873605.1. GTDB lineage: Bacteria > Bacillota > Bacilli > Paenibacillales > Paenibacillaceae > Paenibacillus_AQ > Paenibacillus_AQ lactis. The sequence goes on along the minus strand of NZ_JAGGKI010000003.1, from coordinate 3,060 downwards.
ACTGGATCATCGAAAAGGCAAAAAAGTATATGAACGAGCATTACCGAGCCGATTTAAAGGCCTCTGAAGTGGCGTCTTGGCTGAAAATAACGCCCAGCTACTTCAGCTATATTTTTAAGCAGAGCACGGGAAAGGGCTTTACGGAATATATGAACGAAATGCGGATGGAGCATGCGAAAGAGCTCTTGGCCACGACGCATGACAAAGTGTTTGAGATTGCGGACAAAGTAGGGTATAAAGAATACAAATATTTTGTATCCGTATTCAAAACGTACACAGGGATGACGCCGAAGGAGTACCGCGGACTCAGCGCCGCGAGGGACGCGGGCGGCAGAGTGCATTAAGGGCCAAAGCCCACAACGATGAAGCGGGGGAATGAAAAGATGGAAAAATATAAGTCTGCCCGAGTGCCGTTGGAAGAGCGAATCGAGGATTTGCTCGGAAGAATGACGTTGACGGAGAAGGTAGGACAGCTGAACCAGCGAATGTATGGGTGGAACGCCTATGTTAAAAAGGACGACGGGTTCCATCTGACCGAAGCGTTCAAGGCCGAGGTGGCTTGGGGCGGCGGCATGGGCGCGCTTTACGGGCTGTTTCGCAGCGATCCGTGGTCCGGTGTCCACTACGGCAACGGCATTACGGCGGCGGAGAGCGCGAAAGCGGCTAATATGGTGCAGCGGTACGTGATGGAGCATACCCGTCTCGGCATTCCGGTGCTGCTGGTGGAGGAGTGTCCGCATGGGCATCAGGCGCTGGACGGGATGCTCCTTCCGGTCAACCTTGCCGCGGGGGCTACCTGGAATCCGACGCTGCTTCAGCGGGCTTATGGTTTGGCGGCCGCCGAGATCCGGAGCCGCGGAGCGCATATCGGCCTCGTGTCGGCGCTCGACATCCTCCACGATCCGCGCTGGGGCCGGTCCGAGGAATGCTACGGCGAGGATCCGTACTTGGCGGCCCGGTTTACGGAAGCGGCCGTGCGGGGTATGCAGGGCGAGACGCCGGAGGAGATGGCCGGGCCGGATAAAGTCGCGGTCGTGCTCAAGCATTTGTGCGCCCAAGGCACCGCGCAGGGCGGGCGCAATGCGGGACCGGCTCCGATCGGGGAGCGCGAGCTGCGCGAGATCCACCTTCCAGCCGCCATGGCCGGGAAGGCGGCCGGCGCCGCCGGTTTCATGGCGGCGTACAACGAGATCGACGGCGTGCCCTGCCATGCGAATAAGCGGCTGTTAACCGGCATCCTTCGCGAGGAGTGGGGCTTTGACGGCATCGTCATGGCCGACGGCGTCGCAATCGACCGGCTTCTGGCGCTGACAGGCAGCTACGAGTCCGCCGCAGCGCTCGCCCTGGACTCGGGCGTGGATCTCAGCCTATGGGATACGGCATTCTCGACGCTGGAAGGCGCAGTACGGCAGGGGCTCGTTCGGGAAGCGGACATCGACCGTGCGGTGCGTAGGGTGCTTCGTCTGAAGTTCAGGCTGGGACTGTTTGACCATCCATATGTCAGCGAGAGCGGCCCGATCTCCATTGTCGGCCGTTCCGAATTCCGCGAGTTGAACCGGCAGGTGGCCAGGGAATCCGCCGTTCTGCTGAAGAACGAAGGCGGCCTGCTGCCTTTGGGCGAGGAGCGCCGCCGCATCGCGGTGATCGGCCCCAACGCCGATCAGCTCTACAATCAGCTCGGCGATTATACGAGCGTTCAACGCGAAGGCACCGGGATTACAGTGCTGCAGGGCATGCGCATGGCTGCCCCTGCAAACGCGGACATCGTCTACGCCAAGGGCTGCGGCATTCGCGATATGTCCGAGGAGGGCCTGGCCGAGGCCGTGGAGGCGGCGAAGGGGGCGGACGTCTGCGTGCTCGTGCTGGGCGGCAGCAGCGCCCGCCGCTTTGACGGGATGTTCGACAGCAATGGCGAGGCTATCGTCCCCGAAGGCGAAACGAGCAATCCTTCCGAGATGGACTGCGGAGAGGGCGTTGACCTGGCTGATCTTGCGCTGGGCGGCCTGCAGCAGAGGCTGCTGGAGGAAGTGGCCGCGACGGGAACGCCGGTAGCCCTGGTGCTCATCCAAGGGCGTCCGCATGCGCTCGCCGGCGTGGTCGAGCACTGCGAGGCCGTGCTGTGCGCTTGGTATCCGGGGCCGGAAGGGGGCGCCGCAATCGGCGAGCTGCTGTTCGGCAAGGCGAACCCGAGCGGCAAACTGCCCGTATCGATTCCGCGTTCCGCCGCACAGCTGCCGGTGTATTACAACCAGAAGGATCCCGGCCGGCCGCGTGTGTACGTGGATATGCCGTCCGCCCCGCTTTATCCATTCGGTTACGGGCTAAGCTACACGGAATTCCGGTACGGGGACGTTCGGCTCTCGCGGGGTGAAATCTCGGTGTTCGAGCTGCAGGAGGGCAGGAAAGTCGCCGTGACGGTCCGGCTCGCCAACACGGGCCGTAGCCCCGGAGCAGTAACCGTTCAGCTGTATATCTCGGCCCGCGAATCGGGCATTACCCGCCGCATTGCCGAGCTGAAGGCGTTTCGAAAGCTGGAGCTGGCACCTGGCGAGGAGCGGGACGTTACCTTCAGCTTGGGCCGGGAGGAACTGGCTTTCTGGAACCGGGAGATGTCGTTTGCGGTCGAGCCATGCCGTGTGACAATCGGGATCGGCGGTTGTTCGCAGGAGCTCGTCAAGGCCGAGCTGATCATTACGAGGGAAGGCAGCGGAAATGCGATTTTGAACTAAGGCTTACTTAGAGGGTCATCCCGCAAAAGCAGATTCTCAAAGCTATGCAATGCAATGAGCTGCGATAGATGGAAAAGCATCACCGACTCCATTCACGGACTTCTTTTTCCTTGTGGCCAAGAACGGAAAAGCTTCCGATATCCTGGAAGTTGTGACTCCTTCGGATAACGGATGGATTTTGCCTGGTACAATGACGTAAAGACAGCGCCTGCCGGTTAACGGCAGGTGCTTCTTTGTTGCGGCTTTAGCCAGTTGAGCTCGCGAAGCGTGCGAAACAAAAAACCACCCGCTATGCGGGTGGAGAGATCGAGGTTTGACCAACAAGACCATT
>NZ_JAGGKI010000002.1 GCF_017873605.1 Paenibacillus lactis | reverse complement strand
AATTTTATTGTCAGGCTAGCGTCTTTAGGCGCAGTTTGGCAACAAGGGGTTATACCCCAAGAGCAAACCACCCGTTTGACGGGTGGTTCTGATTGGAATGGGGATCATGACGGAGGAGCAGCGGTCTATGAGATATGCCAAAGATTTTGAATGTTATAGAACCAGCTGAAGTGGTAAGACACTATAAAGAGATACGGTTCGCAGATCGATCAGGTGAAGGAAGCAGCCCGTTCATAAGTTTTGGTCAAATATGGGGAAATAAGACTATAAGACTATATTCTTCATGTAGTTCCTATAGCATGGAATCAAAATTGTCATTCACTTGTTACCAAACGGTGGTCCGGATTTTTTATAATGAATGAGGGTAATAAACAACTATGGCAACTTAAATTGGAAAAGGTGGAACTAATATGAATTCCAAATTTCGCGTATGCGCAACAATTATTGCAACTGGCGTCCTGCTCGGAAGTCTTGGCTTGAACGGACAGGTCATCGATGCAAGCCCCTCGAAGCCCTCTGTTTCCGCCAGCCACAACGTAGCGAAGAAGAATGAAGTGACATTGAAATGGAACGGCAAGACCCTATCCCAGAAGGGAGTCCTTCTGCACGGAGTTACTTATATCCCTGCAACCGTACTCCGGGATGCGGCGGGAATGCCCCTGAAATATGATTCGAAAAACCGTACGTATACCCTGAACGCCGGCTATCATCAACTAAGTGCCGTTGTGTATGATTCGAAGGAAATCGGCTTGTTGGTCAACGGCCTCTATGCCGGAGAGCCTGGGGGTCAAATCCTCAACGGACGGCTCTATCTGCCGTTCAAGACGGTCAGCGAATACTTAGGGATCCAGGGACAATGGAGTCCGTCCTCGAAGACGCTCAGCTTGACGAAGAAGCAGAGCGATCTAACGATCAAATCGGAAACGTTGAAGAAGACGATCCAGGGCGTGGAAGCTGCTGTGAGTTATCCGGTTGTCAGCGGCCTAAGCAATGGCGAGGCCCAAACTCAAATCAACAGCGTATTGAAAAAGCATGCGGAAAGCGTGATCGCCCGCGCAGAGGAAAGCATCAAGGAGCTTCCTCCGGGTGAAGACAGCTTCCCTTATGCCTTCGAAGGCAATTTTGTGGTCCACTACAACAAGGACGGCTTGCTGAGTGTTACGGCGCATGATTATTCCTATCTCGGCGGCGCGCACGGCATGACCTTCAAGAACAGCTTCACGTTCTCCCTGAAGGATGGAAAGCTGCTGAAGCTTGGCGATTTCATCGACCTGAAGGGCAAGAAGAAGAAGCTCGACAACCGCGTCTTGAGCGAGTTGAAGAAGGGCGGGGGCTACCTTGGCGGATTCGAAGGAGTTCCGGAAGATGCGGAATTCTATCTGAAGGATAACGCCGTGGTCCTGTACTTCCAGCTGTATGAATACACGGCTTATGCCTACGGCTTCCCTGAATTTGAATTGAAGCTGAAGGAATGGAAATAAGGATGGGAACCGCAGGTTCTGAACCATGGGATAACTGAATCCTAGGGGGCGCGAGGCCTGTGACCGTTTGATACACTGTGATGTAAAGATGCAACAATGTGCCGGAATACAAAAAGAAATCCCTTGGATCGCAGCCTGAGGTTAACTTCAGGCCTAGCGGCCAAGGGATTTTTGTATGCGTAGGGCATGGCGGAGGGGTCTGCATCACAGTTGGGTATAGCTAATCAGACGGATATGGGCATTCACAAGCTCATGAACCAATTACGAATCCATCCTGAAGGGATCCGATGGAATCTCATGTTGCTTGTTGAGGATCCCTCCGTCTGAAGCGGGAATGTCCAATTCCGTAACCAATTATACCGGCTCCCCAACCAACGGCCGCATGGACAAGAGGATAAACCGTCTCCTCCGAGTGACCGGTGTAGTGGACGAGCCCGTAAAGGGGGACGGCGTAGAGAAGGACGAATGGAATGAGAACGACGTAGAGCTTCAGCAAGTAGCCGACGACCATGAAGAACACGCCGACGAGCCAATAAGCCGAGAACCAGCGGGGGTAGAATGTCTGATTGGTATACCCCATCACAAAACCGGAGAACAGAAGCAGAAGGACAAGAACAATGGAGGCAACTCCATGAATTGCATGCGGATCGGCGCCGGAAACGGCACGCTCCAGGTTCATGATCAGAAACGGAAGATGGACGAGCACGAGCATGAAAACAAAGGATATTTTAGAGCCGATCATAAGGACCTCCCTGTATATTAGGAATCAACAATGCAATTATACCAGAAATAACCATTGGGGTTGGTCACTATGTTCTATACAGACATAAGAAAAAAGGCATGCACCTTTACGTGTGCATGCCTTTTGCATGTATTGCTTCTTATAGTCCTTGCGAAGGCGTCTTCTCCAACACTTGGTCGACGAGACCGTATTCTTTGGCTTCTTCAGCCGTCATGAAGTAGTCGCGGTCGGTATCCTTCTCGATCCGCTCCAGCGGTTGGCCGGTGCGCTCGGCAAGAATACGGTTCAGCTTGTCGCGCATCTTCAGAATGCGGCGTGCCCGGATTTCGATATCCGTTGCTTGACCTTGTGCGCCGCCAAGCGGCTGGTGAATCATGATTTCGCTGTTCGGCAGCGCGTAGCGCTTGCCCTTAGCGCCTGCATTCAGCAGGAATGCACCCATGGAGGCGGCCATACCGACACAGATGGTCGAGACGTCCGGCTTGATGAATTGCATCGTATCGAATATTGCCATCCCCGCGGTGATCGAACCGCCAGGGCTATTGATGTAAAGGTGAATATCCTTCTCCGGATCCTCTGCCGACAAGAACAGCATTTGGGCAATGATGGAATTGGCGACCACGTCATTGACGTCGGAGCCGAGGAAGATTATGCGGTCTTTCAGCAATCTGGAATAGATGTCGTATGCCCGCTCGCCGCGGTTGCTTTGTTCAACGACCATAGGTATAAAACTCACGTGAAAAACCTCCTCATTAAGTGCATCACTAATAAATACTGTTACCGTATTACCCACATGATAAACAATTTTAATCAAAAAGTCAAAGATAGTCAAACTATTGGGCAAAAAAAAGAGCCGTCATGGGCACTTTCGGGTAATTCATATATGAGAAAATTTAAAGATGGCGCGCCCGCGAGGAATCGAACCTCGATCTCAGGCTCCGGAGGCCTACGTCATATCCATTGGACCACGGGCGCATATAAAAAATCAGCAACGAAGATGATTATACCCTATCTAATAGAAAAACACAAGAGCGGATAAAACATTGTTTTGATATATAGAGAGGTTTCGATTTGGCCATAATGTATAAGAATGATGGTTGCAGAGAAATATACGTTCGGACACTTGCAACCTGCATCATTATTGGTTAGAATAGGGGTGGGACTTAAAAGGTTATCCTGGGACATTTTACGTCCAACCGATAGAAGAGCCGAGACGAAAGTTTGCAGGAGTGGAATGCATGCGTAACCTATTAGAAATACAAGAGCAGCTTCTGCCCGATTTGATGGACACCTTTAAACGAAGGTACACGATCCTCCATCAGATCAAGCTGTCCGGGCTGGTCGGCCGACGAACGCTGGCGTCATCCTTATCGATGACGGAACGGGTTCTGCGGGCTGAAACCGATCTTCTGAAAGCGCAGGGACTGATCGAGATTGAGACGCTCGGTATGCGGATCAGCCATGCAGGACTGTGTCTGCTCGAAGAACTGGAGCCGCTCATGAAGGATTTGTTCGGGCTGGTCGAGCTTGAGGAGAAGATCAAGAAGGCCTACGGACTCCGCAAGGTTGTCGTCATTCCCGGTGACAGTGAATCCTCTCCGGAAGTGAAGCGCGAGCTCGGACGTGCCGGAGCAAGAACACTGCTAAGCTTCGTCGAGAACGGCGATACGATCGCCGTCACGGGTGGATCCACGCTCGCCGAAGTCGCGGAGCAGATGTCACCGCTTGCGGCAGGGCCTCTGAAAGGCACATGGTTTGTGCCCGCACGCGGCGGTCTCGGAGAGAGCATGGAAATTCAGGCCAACACGATTGCTTCCAAGATGGCAAAGCGCGTGGGTGCCGAATATCGTCTGCTGCACGTGCCTGATCTCCTTAGCGAGGATGCCTATCAATCCCTAGTGCAGGATCAGCACATCCAGGAGATTGTGGATGTCATCCGACGTTCCCGGATCATTATCCACGGGATCGGCGACGCGATGGAAATGGCCAGAAGACGCAAGCTGGACGAGGACTCGATCCGCAGCCTCCAGCAGGATGGGGCGATTGCCGAATCCTTCGGATACTACTTCAGCGAGGAAGGCGCGGTTGTCCACAAGATGCTGACTCTCGGGCTCCGGCTGGAGGACATCATGCAGACGGAGACGATCATTGGCATTGCCGGCGGCCGAAGCAAAGGCAAAGCGATTCATGCCGTGCTGAAATTCGGGCACGAGGATATCCTCGTTACGGATGAGGCGGCTGCGCTGGAGGTAGAGAAGGAGATCGATGCAGCGGCATCGTAACCTTAAGGTCCGGCAAGCATACAGGTGCAAGGCCTCGTTATTCTTTATCCCGTTGTCTTGATCGGCTTAACGGTCGGTCTTGAATATATTAATTTTACAAATATGGAGGGAACTACTCATGGTTAAAGTAGGTATTAACGGTTTTGGACGTATTGGACGCAACGTGTTCCGTGCTGCGCTGAACAACAGCGAAGTAGAAATCGTTGCAATCAACGATTTGACGGACGTAAGCACGCTGGCTCACCTTTTGAAATATGACACGACTCACGGAAGACTGAATGCAACCGTTGAAGCTAAAGAAGGCGCACTGGTTGTAAACGGCCGTGAGATCAAAGTATTTGCTGAGCGCAACCCTGAAGCATTGCCTTGGGCTGAGTACGGCGTAGAAATCGTTGTTGAGTCCACGGGTATCTTCACAGCGAAAGAGAAAGCTTCCGCTCACCTGAAAGGCGGCGCTAAGAAAGTTATTATCTCCGCTCCAGCTACGGACGAGGATATCACTATCGTTATGGGCGTTAACGAAGAGAAATACGATGCTGCTAACCACACCATCATCTCCAACGCTTCTTGTACAACCAACTGCTTGGCTCCATTCGCTAAAGTTCTCGACGAGAAGTTCGGCATCGTGAAAGGTATGATGACTACCGTTCACTCCTACACGAACGACCAGCAAGTGCTTGACCTTCCGCACAAAGACCTGCGTCGTGCTCGTGCAGCTGCAGAGAACATCATTCCTTCCACAACAGGTGCTGCTAAAGCGGTTAGCCTGGTTCTGCCGCAATTGAAAGGCAAGCTGAACGGTATGGCAATGCGCGTACCTACGAAGAACGTTTCCGTAACGGACCTCGTTGTTGAGCTGTCCAAGAACGTTACGCAAGAAGAAGTTAACGCAGCGCTGAAAGCAGCTGCTGAGGGTCCATTGAAAGGCATCCTGAACTACTCCGACGAGCCGCTCGTATCGAGCGACTACAATGGCGATCCTGCTTCTTCCACGATCGACGCGCTCTCCACAATGGTTGTTGGCGACAACATGGTTAAAGTTGTTTCCTGGTATGACAACGAGTGGGGCTATTCCAACCGTGTCGTTGACCTCGCTGCTTACATCGCAAGCAAAGGTCTGTAATTGATCCAGCCAACCAATCGAAGAGGAGTTCCGTTTACGGGCCTCCTCTTTGGTTCATGGTTTTAACCTGTTTTCATGCCAGAGTACTGGGAAGTAGCGAGAGAAGCCGGCTCTGGCGGGCGATTAGAGAGAGAAACGAGAGCAGCGGCATGCTGCCCGGCGAGGGAGAACATTTTGTTAGGAGGAACGTGGAGATGAACAAGAAAAGTGTGCGTGACGTAGAAGTAAGCGGCAAACGGGTGTTTGTCCGCGTCGATTTCAATGTACCGCTCGAAGATGGTAAAATTACAGACGACACTCGGATTCGCGAAACTTTGCCGACGATTCAATATTTGGTGGAGCGGGGCGCCAAGGTCATCCTGGCGAGCCATTTGGGCCGTCCGAAAGGCGAGGTTGTCGAATCGCTGCGTCTGAATCCTGCGAGCGAGCGTCTGTCCGAGCTGCTGGGCAAGCCGGTAGCAAAAGCGGACGAAGCTGTAGGGGAAGCGGTAAAAGCGCAGGTCGAAAAGCTGCAAAACGGCGACGTGCTGGTGCTTGAAAATGTTCGTTTTTATCCAGGTGAAGAGAAGAATGATCCGGAGCTGGCGAAGCAGTTCGCAGAGCTTGCCGATCTGTTCGTGAACGACGCGTTTGGCGCAGCACACCGTGCGCATGCATCTACTGAAGGTATTGCTCATCATCTTCCAGCCGTATCCGGCCTCTTGATGGAGAAGGAGCTGTCCGTTCTCGGCAAAGCCCTCTCGAATCCGGATCGTCCGTTCACGGCGATTATCGGCGGCTCGAAGGTTAAGGACAAAATCGATGTCATCGACAACCTGCTGAACATTGCCGACAACGTGATCATCGGCGGCGGATTGACGTATACCTTCCTCAAGGCGCAAGGGCATGAAATCGGCCAATCTCTGCTTGATAAAGAGAAGCTGGATGCCGCGCTCGGATTCATCGAGAAAGCGAAGCAGCTCGGCAAGAATTTCTACCTGCCTGAAGATATCGTCGTTACCGACGAATTCAGCGCAAATGCCAACACCAAGATTGTCAATATCGATGGTATTCCGGCTGATTGGGAAGGCATTGACATCGGACCGAAGACTCGTGCCAAATATGCTGAAGTCATTAAAAACTCCAAGCTGGTTGTATGGAACGGACCTATGGGCGTATTCGAAATCGAACCATTCAGCCATGGTACCCGTGCAGTGGCACAGGCATGTGCAGAAACGGAAGCCTACACGGTGATCGGCGGCGGGGATTCCGCAGCAGCTGCTGAGAAATTCGGACTCGCTGACAAGATGGACCATATTTCCACCGGCGGCGGTGCGTCTCTTGAGTTCATGGAAGGCAAAGCACTTCCTGGTGTTGTGGCACTGAACGATAAATAAAGATATAGATCAATGATTTTGGATAGCTAATGTGGAAGAAGCTTGAACCCCGGCTCACCGGGGGGAATAAAGGAGTGAACTGTGTGAGAACACCTATCATAGCTGGCAACTGGAAAATGTTTAAGACGGTTCCGGAAGCAAAGGCTTTTTTCGAAGAGATTAAAGGCAAAGCGGAAGTAGAAGGCGTGGAAAGCGTGATCTGCGCACCGTTTACGAATCTTCCGGCTTTGGTGGAAGCAGCCAAAGGAACGAACATCAAGATCGGCGCGCAAAACCTCCATTTTGAAGATAACGGCGCATTTACAGGCGAAATCAGCGGTTTGATGCTGAAGGACCTGGGCGTTGATTATGTCATTATCGGACATTCCGAGCGCCGCCAATACTTTGCAGAAACCGATGAGATCGTGAACAAGAAGGTTCATGCGGCATTCCGTCACGGCTTGCTGCCGATCGTATGCGTAGGCGAGAAGCTGGAAGAGCGTGAAGCCGGCCAGACGAAAGATGTGTGCAAGGTGCAGACCGAAGCCGCATTTGCAGGTCTCCCTGCAGACCAAGCGGTTCATGTTGTCATTGCTTACGAGCCAATCTGGGCTATCGGGACAGGCAAATCTTCCACGGCTGAGGATGCTAACGAAGTGATCGCCTATATCCGCGAGCTGGTGAAGGGCTTGTACGGTGAAAGTGTTGCAGCTCAAGTACGGATTCAGTACGGCGGCAGCGTGAAGCCTGAAAATGTAGCGGAGTATATGGGACAAAGCGACATCGACGGCGCGCTCGTCGGCGGTGCAAGTCTTCAGCCGGCTTCCTACATCGCACTCGTTGAGGGGGCGAAGTAAGATGACAGCTCCAAGACCAGTAGCCCTGATCATCATGGACGGTTTCGGGCTTCGCAACACCGAAGTAGGCAATGCAGTCGCTCAAGCGAACAAGCCGAATTATGACCGGTACTTGAAGCAGTATCCGAACACAACGCTTACCGCTTGCGGCGAAGCGGTTGGTTTGCCGGAAGGCCAGATGGGGAACTCTGAAGTAGGCCACCTGAACATCGGCGCAGGCCGGATCGTGTACCAAGACCTGACCCGGATCTCGAAGTCGATTCGTGAAGGCGAGTTCTTCGAGAACGATACGCTGGTCGAGGCGGTTCGCGCGGCAAAAAACAGCGGCAAGAAGCTTCATCTGTACGGGCTTGTGTCGGATGGCGGGGTACATAGCCACATCGAGCATATGTTTGCGATGCTGGACCTGGCCAAAAAGGAAGGCATGCAGGACGTTTACATCCATGGCTTCATGGACGGACGGGATGTAGCGCCTGACAGCGGCAAGCAGTTCGTGAAAGATCTCATTGCCAAGATCCAGGAAGTGGGCGTTGGACAGATCGCTACATTGTCCGGACGCTATTACGCGATGGACCGCGACAAGCGTTGGGATCGCGTGGAGAAGGCTTACCGCGCCATGGTATACGGAGAAGGACCGAAGTACACCGATCCGCTCAAAGCGATTACCGAATCGTATGAGAAATCCGTATATGACGAATTCGTCGAGCCTACGGTGATCGTTGATGACCAAGGCCAGCCGATAAGCCTTGTGGAAAGCGGCGATTCGGTCGTCTTCCTGAACTTCCGCCCTGACCGCGCGATTCAATTGTCCCAGGTGTTCACGAATAAGGATTTCCGCGGATTCGATCGCGGTCCGGGATTCCCGCAGAACCTGCATTTCGTGTGCTTGACCCTGTTCAGCGAGACGGTGGAGGGCTTCGTTGCCTACAAGCCGAAGGATCTGGACAACACGCTTGGCGAAGTGCTGGTGCAGCATAACAAGAAGCAGCTGCGCATTGCGGAAACCGAGAAATATCCGCATGTGACGTTCTTCTTCAGCGGCGGACGCGATGTGGAGCTTCCAGGCGAAACGCGCATCCTCATCAACTCGCCGAAGGTAGCAACCTATGACCTCAAGCCGGAAATGAGCGCTTACGAGGTCGCAGATGCGTGCGTGAAGGAAATCGAAGCCGAGAAGCATGATGCGATTATCCTGAACTTCGCGAACCCGGACATGGTTGGCCACTCGGGCATGCTCGAGCCAACCAAGAAGGCGGTTGAAGTGACGGATGAGTGCGTCGGCAAAGTGGTTGAGGCCGTTCTGGCTAAAGGCGGGGTCGCCATCATTACGGCTGACCACGGCAATGCGGACATGGTATTCGACGAGAATGGACGCCCATTCACGGCTCATACCACCAACCCGGTACCGTTCATCGTTACCGATGAGAACGTGACGCTGCGCGAAGGCGGCATTCTGGCCGATATTGCTCCGACGATCCTCGACCTGATGGATCTGCCGAAGCCGGCTGAAATGACCGGAACTTCCATGATTGCGGCGCGTAAATAAAGACGGACAAAATCTTTACCATAAACGATACCAAAGAAAAAGGAGACTATACCCATGACTATTATTTCTGACGTATATGCTCGCGAAGTCCTTGACTCCCGCGGCAACCCGACTGTAGAGGTTGAAGTATACCTGGAATCCGGCGCGATCGGACGCGCGATCGTTCCATCCGGCGCTTCCACTGGCGTTCACGAGGCGGTTGAGCTTCGCGACGACGACAAATCCCGTTACCTGGGCAAAGGCGTTCTGAAAGCTGTTGAGAACGTGAACGAAATCATCGCCCCTGAAGTAATCGGTATGGACGCGCTTGACCAGCTCGGTATCGACAAGCTGATGATCGCTTTGGACGGAACGCCTAACAAAGGCAAGCTCGGCGCAAACGCGATCCTGGCTGTATCCATGGCTGTAGCACGCGCTGCTGCTGACGCATTGGATCTCCCGCTGTACGTATACCTCGGCGGATTCAACGCCAAACAGCTTCCAGTACCAATGATGAACATCGTGAACGGCGGTGCACATGCCGACAACAACGTAGACGTTCAAGAGTTCATGGTACTGCCTGTGGGCGCACCTAGCTTCAAAGAAGCGCTTCGCATGGGCGCTGAAATCTTCCACAACCTGAAGTCCGTTCTGAAAGGCAAAGGCCTGAACACGGCAGTTGGCGACGAAGGCGGTTTTGCTCCAAACTTCACGTCCAACGAAGATGCACTGTCCTCCATCATCGAAGCGATCGAAAAAGCCGGCTACACGCCAGGCAAAGACGTATTCCTGGGTATGGACGTTGCTTCCACGGAATTCTTCAAGGACGGCAAATACGTTCTGGAAGGCGAAGGCAAATCCTTCACGCCTGCGGAATTCGTTGACCTGCTCGCTTCTTGGGTAGACAAATACCCAATCATCACCATCGAAGACGGATGCTCCGAGGACGATTGGGAAGGTTGGAAGCTGCTCACTGAGAAGCTGGGCAACAAAATTCAGCTGGTTGGTGACGACCTGTTCGTTACGAACACTGAGCGTCTGGAGAGAGGTATCAAGGAAGGCATCGGTAACTCCATCCTGATCAAGGTTAACCAAATCGGTACATTGACTGAAACATTCGATGCAATCGAAATGGCAAAACGCGCAGGCTACACCGCTGTTGTCTCCCACCGTTCCGGTGAGTCCGAGGACAGCACGATCGCTGACATCGCTGTTGCTACCAACGCAGGTCAGATCAAGACGGGTGCACCTTCTCGTACGGACCGCGTAGCGAAGTACAACCAATTGCTTCGCATCGAAGACCAATTGGGCGAGCTTGCTCAATACAACGGCTTGAAGTCGTTCTATAACTTGAAGCAACAATAATTTAGGGTAAAGCCCGGCTCCTGCTCTTGCAGGGGCTGGGCTTTTTATTTTGCGCTTTTCTGGGTGAGGGCGTGGCTGTTGGCTGCACATTTATTAGGGTGCCGTGGGGCGGTGCGTATATCGACTCCGGTCGCTGTTAAAATCGGGAAGCTGGAATGGAGTAGGCAGAGGATACTTCCCGATTTTAAAGGCGAACGCATAGCTCCTCCGCCGATATACGCACCTGTGGCAGGGAAGAAAGTGTGCAGCCCAGCCACGTGGGTTCCCATAGAAGCGCAAAGGCAAAGCCGGCTCAGCTGCAAAGGCAGGAGCCGGGCTTTTTTGGGGAGGAGGGAGGAAGGGCTGCACATTAGGGTTTGTGCCGTGGGGCGGTGCGTATATCGGCTTCGGTCGCTGTTAAAATCGGGAAGCTAGACTGGAATAGGTAGAGGATGCTTCCCGATTTTAAAGGCGAGCGCGCTGCTCCTCCGCCGATATTCGCACCTGTGGCAGGGGAAGAAGTGTGCAGCAAAGCCCTTGTGGGTGTCCCATGGAAACGCAAAGGCAAAGCCCGGCTTGGCTGCAAAGGCAGGAGCCGGGCTTTTTATGGAGAAGGGGGGCTGTGGCTGCACTCCTTAGCGAGCCGTGGGGCGGTGCGTAAATCGTCTCCGGTCGCTCATAAGTCTGACTTTTCAAGGTTATTAATTTTTGTATGTAAGTTTTTTACCTCTGCCCTTAATTTTGTGATGTCCTCTTTAATTTCAGATCGGTTAACCGCAAGTTTTACGATTCGATATAGGACTAATAAAACAACAAAGATTATGACTAGATTGGCGATCAGGCCTCCAAAACCAAATGCCGAACCCATATCAACACCCCCTTATCATGGGATTTTATTAAACTATTTACAATTATACCATTACACGCGCTCTTCGTTCGACCGTATGGTGAAAACAACCGATTGCTTTGCACCAGGCTCCTGCTCTTGCGGGGGCTGGGCTTTTTATTTTGCGCTTTTTTTGGGAGTGGGGGAGGGGCTGTGGCTGCACACCTGTTAGCGTGCCGTGGGGCGGTGCGTATATCGAATAAGTGAGCAGATTTGAATTCCTCATTCCGCAAACTATGGTAAAATTGGGTATGCGGCATAGTGGAGGTGCATTCATATGGTCATGGGCCCGGAGCCATTGGATCAAGTACAACAGGAAGTTTCAGAAAGAAAGGTCAAGGAGAAGCTTGCAGGTCATCAGCAGCGGGGGTTGCTGAGCGATATGGCGATGACTTTATTAGCGGCTGGTGTATTGATCGTGATCGCCGTTATTTTTGGATTTATCATTCATATTGTCAGGTAGTGATTGGAGTTGCTTTGAAATACTGATGGAAAAGAAATTGGGGTTTCATCCAATCGTAGGGGGAACGAAAACGTAATGAGTAAAGTTGTTTCTGGATGGTTGATCGTGTGCCTCATCAGCCTGATCTCATTCGCATCAGGGGTTGATGCGGCTTCAACCAAGGTTAAGACAAGCGTACATTACTTCCTCGGCCAACAATATGTGCAAATTAGCGGGGAAAACAAAAAAGTGGTCAGTGATATCAATAGGATTCTTAAAGCAGACGCCCAGCTTTTAGCCTGGGCGAATATGGAATACAAAAAGAGCGGTGAACATACCTCTTTTCGTTCCAAAGCCAATACCAAATACAATAAAAACGGAAAGTTATCGATTGTTAATACCATCTACTTAAATTCTGAAGGCGGCCAAACCATCTCAGCCAGTACATTTAATTTTGATCTAAGGACAGGCGAGCGCTTGGAGCTTGATGATGTGATCAAGACTGAAAGTCAAAAGCTCAATCTGATTGAGGCTGTTACATCGCAGCTTGTAAAGAGGGAGTCCAAAGGGGATCCGATCTTCACGGATCATATTGAATTTTACCTTACTCAGTCCAATCACTCATTTTACTATTATGATCAGGGCATCGTCATCCGCTTCAATCCAGGTGAAGTTGGGCCTCACTCCGAGGGATTTGTGGATGCTAAAGTAGACTATACAACAATTAACAAGAAAAGGAATGGCCCGCCATCGCCTGCTCCAACCATTCCAGGTTATACGTATGTCACAAAGTCCCATATCGAAAATGAATTTACCGGATTTGATTACGGGAATATTTATGAATTAGCAAACGGGCAAACGTGGAAGCAAGTGGGGTATGTATTTTATTATAATCCCTCTTGGCCGGAAGTGATCATTTATCAAAAAGGGTCCAAATATTACTTGAAAGCCGAGTACATAGATGAACTCGTAGAGGTTGAGCTTGTCGGAACAGATTAACTGGACCTCAATATTTTTTAAAAAGCGCTACTACCCACTTCAGCTAATAAAGAAGCCGCCGTCCCTCTCACCGAGGAAACGACGGCTTATTCCATTTACAGCACTTCAAGCGGAATGCGGTCCCGGATGGATTGCCCATGGCTGTTCCTCCACTCGACGACGACATAAACGCCGGAAGGCTGGAATTTGATCATATTCCGTTCGGCAGCCGTAATCGGGCTTTCCACCGAGCCTAGATCCTCCAGATTCTGGAGGAGATTGATCGCCCCGCCTACGGCTGTCTGGCTTCCACTAAGCACGGGAACGGCTTCATTCTCGCTGCCGAGCGTCTCATAAACGGTATAGCTCAGGTAGTCGGAGTGCCTGATTTCGTTAGAGTCCCCCAGATAGACCAGCTTGGCATTGCCGCGCCAAATGGAGTCCTTTGTTCGAATGACGGTATAGTCCTCCACCCGCCAGGCGGCTCCATTCCCTTCTAGTGTATATAATTCCGTATGATCCGCAGTCTTAGTATCTGCAGTTTCGTTATCAGGTATTGCTTTAGACCAGAGGATGCCTAAAGTGATGAGACTCGAGGCAACTAACACCACAAGCGCTCTGATCCATTGCTTCCGGGCCATGCTAAGCAGCTCCTTTCAAAATCAGGTAAGCGGGACGGCCCATCATCGCTTCTTCCAGAACAGCTGCAGCGCCACCTTGGCGCACCACAAGGAAAAGACGAAGAACAGCAGTGCCCAGATAATCGCGGGAACCACAGTCATATTGGCCAGATTGCTTGCGTCTCCTGCTTGCGATGGCTGGCTCAGCGCCCGTATGGCCAAGGTCAACGGCCCCATGACGGACTCCTCCAGCACGAGAAAGGCCAGGAGCAGGTAATAGAAGTTGCGGATTTTCGGTCCCAGCATATAAAAGATAAGATTGACGATGATGAAAATAATGAGCCACCACAGCCCGTACCCCTTGTGTACGAAGAAAATAATCATAATAACCGCCAGCGCGGTAATGGTCATTAAGCCTTCGCCCTGCCGTTTGCGGGCATATCCCAGGAACATGAGAATGGCGAACACGGAGGCCGATACATACCCTGCCAACGAGACAACGACAGGACTCCAGCCCCCCGAGGACAGCATGGAATACGTGACGCCGCTGTGATCCGGGTTCAGCTCAATGCTGAGCACTCGGCCGGACATGAGGAGGGTCATGAGTGCGTGTCCCAGTTCGTGAATCATCGTATCGAGGATGCGGAACCAGGAAGAGAAGGGGATCAGCCGGGTCAGAATGGCCGCCCCTACCAGAAATAATAGTGCCTTGATCCATTTATTCATCAGGAAGTCCTTTCCGGCTTCAGTCTTTGATCTGGAGCATCGTTCGCTTTCATCCCTTATAATATAGATGAGTTTCATATGAAAATCCATTAGACTAGCCACGCAAAATGGTATAATTGAAGTCATGACGGAGGTTCATGACCGATGAAAAATGAGAAGCCGGATTTCAATAATAACAAAAACAATCACATAGAGCACATAAGACATACCACACTGGTCAATGATCAGGGGATTCGTTTTGCTGAAATCGAGTTCGGCGGGGAGGAGCGGGACATGCCGCTTGCCACCCGGACCGGGGAGGGGCTGAATCCGGATCAAGAGCAGGATCGGCAAACGGAGGCACCTCAAGCACCGGTGGGGAGAAGCTCGTTGGTTGTAAAGCCGCAGGAGCCCCCCGATCTGAATTTGGACGACAGCTTCCGTTATGTGACCAAGGAGCAGCAATTTGCGCTGAAAGCACGGGAGCTGGCCTGGCATACGGAGGAGGCGGCTCCATTCGCTCCGTTCAAAACATACTGGCCGACGTACGAGCAGATGAGGCCTGAACAGTTTCGCTGGTATTTTTACTGGCGGGAGGAGGTACGGTCCGGCCGGTACCCGGATACGGATTTATCCTATTTGTTCTTGTACTTTTACGAGCTGATTCACGGCGTAGGCTGGAGCGACCCGCGGCAAGGATACGATTTGATGCTGCAAGCGTGGAACGCTTACCGAGAGCGTTATGCCAAGCTCGATATGTATTTGCGGGAATGGCTATATGATTTTATGATCGTGCATCACCTGGATATGCCGATTCCCGAGACGTATGATCGCCTGCCGCGGGCCATTTCGCCAGAATTGAAGGAGCGGGAGTACATGCGGCGCTTCTCCCTTCAGCCTGCCGAGCTGACCTGGGAGCTGCTGTGCGGCCTGCTGGATTATGACGCCGAGAAGAGCCGTTTCTATCAGGAATCCGGACGCAAGGACATGCAGCGGTATGCCCCGAAGGTTGTGGCGCTGGTCGACAGCTATCTGGTCAAAAAGACGGGGCAGCGCTTCATCGACCGCTTCCAACCCCGGCCAAGACAGGTCAAGCGATATCTGTTTCGCAGCGCGGTGTATGACCATGGTCTGCATGGGCGAACGGTTGTCCTGACAATCCTCTCCTTAAGCGAGTATGCCCCATTGCGGGCTTACATGACCGGGTTGATCCGGCTGACGGAGAACAAGCTGAGGGAGCTTAGGGGCTTCAAGGGACGGCTTCGCGGGACGGAGGCCATCGGACCGGATGTGGCGCAGCTGGTTGAACGGTATTTGACCAAAGAAATAGAGCAGCAGCTTGAAGCCGAGCGGAAGAAGAGCATCCCGGAGGTGCAGATCGATACAAGGAAGCTGCGGCGACTGCAGCGGGAGTCGGACGAGGTCCGCGACATGCTGCTTGTCGAGGGGGCCGGATCGGAGGAGGCCTTGGATGAGAAGTCTTCATTAGTCCATGCAGGTTCAGATCAGTCCCCGAAAGCCGTCTCATCTGGAAAGCGCAAACCGAAGAGTGTGGATGTCGTTCAGGCCGTGATGGATTTTGATGCGGGGCTCCCTAGCGAAGATTCTTCCGGAATGGAACCGCGGATCGAAGGGACGGCTAACGCAACGACCGTAAAAGCGGCTAAACCAACGACCGTCGAAGCGGCAAACGTACCGACTGGACAAACTACGGGGGGATCTTCTGCGGAAACCGCTGAGCAAATCTATAAACAGGCTGCTGAACAATCTATCGCGCTTACTACTGTAGAAACTACCCTGGATACTAACATAAAAACTATCGAAGAACCAATCGAAGAACCTTTCGAAGAAGCTACCAAAGAAGCTACCGAAAAAAACGCTGAAGTAACGCTTGGCGCTAAAGAAATCCCTCATATTGAACGGGGATCGGAGGCTGAAGCGAGTAAAGCAGAGGAAGCATCCCATTCACACGGACAGGCATGGCAATGGGATGTTGAGGATGACGATTGGCAGCAGCTTGCGGAGCGTCTGACGCCCGTGCATATGGAGATTCTGCACGCCTTGAAGGCGGGACCGAATTCGGCTGCGCTGCAGCCCATTGCAGAGCGCGCAGGCTCGATGCCCGCCCTGCTGCTGGATGAGATTAACGAGGCTGCGATGGACACCATCGGGGATCTGCTGATTGACGGAGAATCCATTGCGGAAGAATATATCGACAAGATGGATGCTTTGAAGAGGATATAAAAGCAAGGGCGGTACAACCGGCCTCTAATGCTTTTGAAAGAAGGTGAATATCGATCATGAACGAGTTAAAAATCCCGAAGCGGCTCACCACTGCCCTTGTGAACTCCATGACGGCAGGCGTCGTGCCGCGCGTTGGGCTTGAATATATTGCCGTCGGGCGTAAACCGGAGGTGGAGTCGATCCTGCGGGATATGGACAATATCGCCGAAGGGGGAGCGGCTTTCCGCCTTATCACGGGACGTTACGGCAGCGGCAAGAGCTTCCTCCTCCAGATGATGCGAAACTATGCCATGGACCGCGACTTCGTCGTGGCGGATGCGGATTTGTCGCCGGAGCGCCGGCTGGTAGGCACGAAGGGACAGGGGCTGGCGACGTACCGGGAGCTGATGACCCATCTGTCAACGAAGACGCGGCCTGACGGCGGAGCGCTGGAGGCTATTCTGCAGAAGTGGATTGCGGCGATTCAGCAGCGAATCATGGGTGAGGCGGGCCTTCGGCCGGATGATCCCGCCCTGAACGAACGCGTGGAGCTGGACATTTTCGCGGTGACGAATGAGATGCAGAATCTGGTGCACGGGTTTGATTTTGCGAAGGTTCTGGCTGCTTATTGGAAGGGCTATAAGCTTGGCGACGATGACCGGAAAGCGGCGGCGCTGCGATGGCTGCGCGGGGAAGTGCCGACCAAGACGGAAGCCCGCAAGGAGCTCGGCGTAGGGGTCATCATCGACGATGACAACTGGTACGACTATATGAAGCTGTGGTCCGAATTCACGGCTGCGATTGGATACAAGGGACTGCTGCTGTTCATTGACGAAGGGGTTAACCTGTACAAAATCACGAACAGCATCTCCCGTCAGAGCAACTACGAGAAGCTGCTCACCATGTTCAACGACACGATGCAGGGCAAAGCCCAGCACTTGGGGATCTACATGGGCGGCACGCCCCAGTTTGTCGAAGACGAGCGCCGGGGGCTGTTTAGCTATGACGCCCTCCGTTCACGTCTGATCGATGGACGTTACGGCAGCAGCACGCTCCGGACGTATACATCCCCGATCCTGAAGCTGGACATGCTCTCGTACGAAGAAATTCTGATCCTTCTGCAGAAGCTGAGGGATATCCATGCCCTGCACTTCAAGTATGAGCCGCAGCTGAAGGACGAGCAGCTGGTGGCGTTTATGCAGGCTGCCGTGAACCGGCTGGGCGCGGAAGAACTGCTGACGACCCGGGAGGTTGTGCGGGATTTCATGGACCTGCTGCACACGCTGCATCAGCATCCGGAAGCCAGCTTCGAGCAGCTTATGGGCGAACGTGCGGAGGCGCAGCCAATCGGCAAAGGAGCGGATGAGCCGGGGGACGACCTGGATGATCTGCTGGCGGAGTTTGAGCTATGAGCGCAGCGAATCCTTTTTCCCGGTTGGCGCCATTCATTCAGGAATTTATCTATAAAAAAAGATGGGATACCCTTCGCGAGGCACAGGTTGAAGCCTGCCGCGTCCTGTTCGATACGCCGAACCATTTGCTGATCGCATCCGGTACGGCCTCGGGGAAGACGGAGGCGGCGTTCTTTCCCGCCCTGACGGAGCTGTATAACAGGCCTTCAAGCTCGGTAGGCATTTTGTATATCGGGCCGCTTAAGGCGCTGATCAACGACCAGTTCGAGCGCATCAGCGATCTGCTGAAGGAGGGGCAGGTTCCGGTATGGCACTGGCACGGCGACGTGTCCCAGGCTGAGAAGACGAAGCTGATGCGGAAGCCTTCCGGCGTGCTTCAGATTACCCCGGAGTCGCTTGAGGGGCTGCTGATGAACCGGCCGAATGCGATACCGGCCTTGTTTCAGGATCTTCGGTACGTCATTATCGACGAGGTCCATGCGTTCATGGGAGCTGATCGCGGCATTCAGGTGCTGAGCCAGCTCACCCGCATCGAGCGGATGGCTTCGTGCGAGCCTCGCCGGATTGGCCTGTCGGCTACGCTGAGCGACTACGAGACCGCGGCCGGGTGGCTGGGTGCGGGAACGCAGCATGCGGTCGAGGTCATTGCTCCGCAAGGCGGGCGGAAGCTGCGGCTGTCGGTGGAGCACTTCTCCTTTCCCGATGCGCGGGACGAGAAGCAGGCCGAGCAGCTGGAGCTCGCGCGCAAAGCCTACTATGATTTCGTGTACGATCACACGCATATGAAAAAAGCGCTCGTCTTCACAAACAGCCGCTCGGACGCAGAGCTCACGACGCTGGAGCTGCGGCGAATCGCCGCGAAGCGGCAGCAGCCGGACGTCTTCCATGTGCACCATGGAAGCATCTCCGCCATGCTGCGCGAGGAAGCGGAGGCCGCGCTGCGGTCGGGTCCGGGGCCGGCGGTGGCCGCGGCAACCCTAACCCTGGAGCTCGGCATCGACCTCGGCGAGCTGGAGCGGGTCATCCAGCTCGGTGCGCCGTACAGCTGCTCCAGCTTCGTGCAGCGGCTCGGCCGTTCCGGCCGCAGGGGGGACCAGGCCTCTGAGATGATGTTTCTTTGCCCGGAGGACGAGGATGAAGAGGCGCTGCTGCCGGCGCGCATGCCCTGGATGCTGCTGCGGGCGATCGCCGTCATCGAGCTGTACATCCGGGAGAAATGGGTTGAGCCGCTCACCTTGCGGAAGAAGCCGGTGGGCGTGCTGTACCATCAGACGATGAGCACGCTGAAGAGCATGGGAGAAGCCGAGCCGCAGGATCTGGCGCGGGCTGTGCTTACGCTCCCGGCATTTCGCGGCATCGAGCCGGAGGAGTATAAGGAGTTCCTGCAGTATTTGCTGCAGACCGATCATATCCAGCGCACAGAGGAAGGCAGCCTCATCATCGGTCTTGGCGGGGAGAAGATCGTAAATAACTACCGCTTCTATGCGGTATTTAAGGACGATGAGGAGCATGTCGTCTACAACGGATCCGAGGAGATCGGATCGATTACGACCGTGCCGCCTCCGGGCTACTGCTTCTCACTGGCCGGCAAGCTGTGGAAGGTAGAGGAAGTGGACACCAAGCACAAAGCATTGTACGTGAAGGCTGCCAAAGGCAAGGTCGATACGCTATGGCTGGGCGCCGGCGGCGATGTCCACACCCGGGTCGTGCAGAAGATGCGGGAGGTGCTGGCGGACAGCACCATCTACCCGTATCTCGCGCCCGGTGCCGTGAACCGCCTGGAGCGGGCGCGCCGGCTTGCCCGGGAGAGCGGGCTTCTGAAGCAGGTCGTTATCCCGGCGGGCGGGGATTCGCTGTTTATACTGCCTTGGGCGGGCAGCAAGCAGTTCCGCACGCTCGAGCGGCTGCTTAAGCATAATCTGTCCGAGCCGCTCTCCTTGCGCTCGATCGTGCCGATGGAGCCCTATTACATGATCGTTGCCGGCAAGGCGGATGCCGGGACGCTGCTGGAGGAGATCCGCCGCGAGCTGGCGGAATGCAGCGACGCCAGTTCGCTGCTGGACCCGGACGAGGCGCCTTACCTCGGCAAATACGACGAGTTTGTGCCGCCTAAGCTCGTCCGCACGGCGTTTGCCGCCGACGGGCTGGATGTGCAGGGCCTGGCTGAGTTGTTGCGGTCGTGATAAGCGCCTTGCGGGGGTTTTAGCCAGCGTTCATAAGCGCAAACATAGTCGCGAAGTAAACATGCAATCGAAAACAGCCATGGAAGAACGGGACATGCCCGACTCCATGGCTGATTTTTTACTCTTCACTTTTTGATAGCACACAGGATTTCAGGTCATTAAAACGTTTCTCGTTTTCTCGGATCCACTTCGTTTCATCGCTGAATCGGCCGGGACTCGTCGCAGGATTTCAGCTTAGGATCTATAACTAGAGAGATAAATTATTCCAGCTTTGTCGATCTGTGTTACAATATTCTTAGCTAGAAAATACAATACTTTGAATTTCTGTGAACTAGAGGTGAAAACAGCTGTGAAAAATAGAAACAAGACAGGTATTGTTGTGGCCCTAATTTATTGTTTTGTCCTTTATGCGATTTTAATTGATGCACCCCCTGGTGAGGCTCCGGTTAATCCGCCATGGGCACCCGCCATGATTCCGCTTGGAGCTGTTATTATTACATCTCTTTTTGATTACGTGATCAAGTTCGATTTCTTCGAAAAAAAGAAAAAGTGAATGGATAAAATGCCAAAATTAAAAATTGCGAAGTCTTTTAGTGGCTGGAGTTCTGCTCTACATTTCTGCTCTACATTTAATTGAATTCCAGCCTTTGACTGAAACCCTGCGGACATCTCTTCAAGAAATGATCCCTTCCTTTATTTTCTTAATTTAAAGAGCCGTCTGAATCGGCTTAATCATCGCATGTAATCTAGGTTATCCCCAAAATGAGCCTTGGTGATGTCATTCACCAAAGGTTCTGTTCCTTTTGGAACCGTACTGCCCTCCCTCAAAAGGTTCTTCCATCACTCGCACGCAGATGGGATCACCCGATCCACTTCCGTCGTCTTCCATCGGCTTCCATCGGCCCCGAGGATTGGTGCGAATGACAAGCCTCGCATAAAAATCCGCCTACCCGAAAAAATAAGCATTGTGCTCAACGCCATCGTATGGTAACTTATGTACATAAAAACGTTTTTATTGCAAAGGAAGATCAGTGAATGGGCAAGGTAACCATCAAAGATGTCGCAAGAGAGGCCGGCGTATCGATTTCGACGGTATCGAACGCGCTCAATGACGTGGACGTGCTGAATCCCGAGACCAAGTCGCATGTGTTGAAGGTGGCGGAACGGCTCAACTACGTGCCGAACCTGAACGGCAAGCTGCTGAAATCGGGCAAGACGAAGATGCTTGGCTTCTTCACCACCAGCGTATCGGGGCCCTATTTCTATACGCTTGTGGAATCCATGTCCCGCGAGTGCGACCGTCTCGGCTACGGGCTGAACGTGTTCGTGACGAAGGACAAGCAGGTCATTATGAGCAACATTTTGGGCGGGCGCGTAGACGGCGTCATCATTTTCGAAGAGCTGAGAATTGATGATAAAGACATTGCCGTCATGGAGAAGGACAAAATCAAGGCGGTATTTCTCGATCGCGTCGTTCAGAACGAGACGATGGGGAGCATTATTTTCGACTCATATGAAGCTGGATATGAGGCGACGAAATACTTGATCAGTCTCGGACACCGCAATATTGCTTACATATCGGGCGTGGACACCATGTTCGACAGCGTGCAGCGGAAGGAGGGCTATCTCGCGGCCTTACGCGAAGTGCAGTTTCCGATCGATGAGGACTTGATCCTCCAAGGTTATTTCGAGGAGGAAGGCTCCTATAACGCCGTAAAATCGTTCATCCACATGCATCCAGGCAAGGTGCCGGACGCGTTCCTGGCAGGGAACGACCTCAGCGCCATCGGCTGCATCCGGGCACTGAAATCGCTCGGCTACGAGGTTCCGAAGGATATCAGCGTCGTCGGCTTTGACGACATCGATATCGCACAGTATTTTACGCCGCCGTTATCAACGGTGCGCAACCAGATTGCGCGGCAAGGCATCCTGGTCGTTGACCATCTGGTGCGCATGATCCAGAAGAAGGAGCAGGGCAAGGTGCAGAAGCTGGCGGGAGAACTGATCGTCCGCGGCTCCAGTCAAGTGAAGGTCCGATCGGAATGAGCCGGAGCCAGTAGACTAGGCAGAAGGCATCATTTCGGATCTGTTTTTTTAAATTCATCCAAGCATAGGGGGTTTTTATTACCAAAAATAAAAACGTTTTTATTGAATGATGAATGATTGCGTTCTTATGGATGGGTAACAAGGTGTAGTGCAATCGAGGGGTCTGGAAACAACCATGTTATTAAAGGAGGAGGCGAACGAGGTGGCAAAGACAGCCGAGGCTCCGTCCGCGACGCCCGCAGGAACGGGAGCCGTGCTTCCATCCGGCAAAAAGCCGATGGGGCGGAGAGTGAAGGAGTTTGTCGTGGATTTCGGACGGCAATGGGAGCTGCAGTCCATGATTCTTCCGGGCGTCGTGTTCATGTTTATTTTCTGCTACATTCCGATTTACGGTCTGACGATCGCATTCAAGAGCTACACGGTCATCGACACGATCGATTCCGCGCCGTGGGTCGGCTTGGACAATTTCAAAATCATCATGTCGGACAAGTACTTCTGGGATTCCGTCGTAAACACGCTGGGCATCAGCTTTCTGAAATTAGCGATCGGGTTCGTCATTCCGATTATTCTTGCCATCATGATTTACGAGGTCAGCTTCGGGCGGTTCAAGAAATTTGTGCAGACGGTGTCGTACCTGCCGCACTTCCTGTCCTGGATCGTGCTCGGCGGGATGCTTATTACCTGGTTCTCGACGACGGGCTTGTTCAACCAGCTGCTGCTCAGCCTGGGTCTGATCTCGCAGCCGCAGAACATTATGCTGGATCCGAACAAGTATTGGTGGATCGCCACCTTGTCCGACATCTGGAAGGAAGCGGGCTGGGGGACGATTCTGTATCTGGCGATTATGGCCAAGATCGATCCGACCTATTACGAAGCCGCGAAAATCGACGGCGCCAGCCGTCTCAGACAAATCTGGAATATTACCATTCCGAACATGAAAATGATCATCAGCTTGAACTTGATCCTAACTGTAAGCGGTTTATTAGGCTCGAACCTGGATCAGACGCTGGTGCTTATGAACTCGCAAAACCGGGAAAAGGCGGAGGTTATCAACTCTTACGTATACCGGATGGGGATGACGCAGGGTGACTTCTCCTACGCAACGGCCGTGGGCCTTGGCGTCTCGATCGTTTCGGTCATTCTGCTCGTGACCGCCAACAAAGTCACCAGCAAATTAAACGACAACCAGTCGGTTCTGTAACGGTTGTTCACCCAAAAGTGCCCGCTGCATCCAAAGCGCCGAATCGGACGCTAAGGGTTAAGGGCGGGCGGTAGAAGTGTAACGGGAGGGAGGCTTTACCTTGAATTCGAAAGCAGCGAAAGGGGACTGGGATAGCCGGATCTTCGATGCCGTCAATATCGCATTGCTGGTAGTGTTTACGCTTATCATCGTGGTTCCGCTTTGGAATGTTCTGGTCTCTTCCTTCAGCTCGGGCAGAGCTCTGGCGGAGGGCGGGTTTATTTTCTGGCCGACCGAATTTTCCCTTGAAAATTACCAGGCCGTATTCCGGGATGACGGCATCTGGCAGGCCTTCTTCATCTCGGTCGCCAAAACCTTGATCGGGGTCATCACCCACGTCTTTTTCTGTGCGATGGTCGGCTACGGCCTCAGCAAGCGGTACGTGCGCGGCCGCAAATTTTATGTCACGATGGGCGTCATCACGATGTTTTTCTCGGGCGGGATGATTCCGACGTACCTGCTCATCAAGGACCTGGGCATGCTGAACAGCTTCTGGGTGTATATTATTCCGGCGCTGCTCAGCTTCTACGATGTCATTATTTTGATGAATTTCTTCCGCAACGTGCCGGATTCGCTGGAGGAATCCGCGAAGATTGACGGCGGCGGGGATTGGCGGATCTTCCTGAGCATCTTCATTCCGCTGTCCATGCCGGCAATGGCGACCATTGCGCTGTTCAACGGCGTCGGACAATGGAACGACTTTATGACGACCAAGCTCTATATCACGGATCAGTCGCTGTACCCATTGCAAATGATGCTCTACGAAATTATCGTGCAGTCGCAGACGCAATCGATGCAGAACGCCGGCTCGGTCGTGATCGAGACGACAACGAAGGGCGTTCAGCTTGCCACGATCGTTGTTACTACGCTGCCGATTGTTGCGATCTATCCAATACTTCAAAGGTACTTTATTTCCGGAATGATGCTGGGAGCGGTGAAAGAATAAGAAAGCAGCAGTAGGTCGGGTCTGAAAGAAAGCGCTTTTATTAAAAGGGAGGGTTACTGGATGTTGAAGATGGATAAATCAAAGGGCAAAACAAGATTTGCATGGGCTTCGCTCATGCTGGCGATTATGCTGGTAGTTGCCGGCTGCGGCTCGGGCGGCGACTCCGGCTCCAAGAAGGAAAACTGGATCTCAATCGAGGACCGGTACACCCCGGATCCGGAAACGCCGGCGTGGAAGCTCGATAAGAAGGAAGAGGCGACGGAGCTGACCTGGTATGTGAACGCTGATTGGTGGAACACCGATTTCGGCAAGGACGTCGTCACGAAGAAAATCAAGGAAGACCTTAATATCAACATCAAGTTCATCACGGGGGACGATACGAAGCTGAATACGTTCTTTGCCGGCGGCGATATGCCGGATTTGATCACGACCTTCGACTCCAACTCGCCGGTAGTGCAGAAGGCTGCGACTTGGGCATTGCCGCTCAATGATCTGGCCGAGAAGTACGACCCTCACTTCAACAAGGTGGCAGCGCAGGATACGCTGAACTGGTTCCAGCTGAAGGACGGCAAAACCTACGGCTACCCGAACTACTCCAACACCCAGGCGGATTATGACAGCGGTAACATTCCGGCGAAGACGGCGTTCATCATCCGCAAGGACGTGTATGAGGCGCTGGGCAAGCCGAGCATGGGAACGCCGGATGAGTTCCGCGCGGTATTGGCTGACATCAAGCAAAAATTCCCGCAGCTGATTCCATTCGGATTCAACTCGATCGGCGAGGGAACCGGGTCGCTGGGCGACGTGCTGCAGGACTTCATCGGCGTGCCGCTGGAGGACGAGAACGGCGGGTTCTACAACCGCAATCTGGACGAGGACTACCTGACGTGGGTGAAGACGCTGAACACCGTTTATCGTGACGGCGCAATCAGCGACGACAGCTTTGCGGACGACGGGACGGCTTTTGAAGAGAAGGTAAAAGCGGGCAAATACGCAACGATTCTGCTCGACGGAACCCCGCAGCAGGGCGGCAATCTCCAAAGCTTCGCCAGCGCTAACCCGGGCAAGGAATACATCGCGATTGACGGGCCGCAAAGCACGGCGGGACATGCTCCGACCTTGAACCAATCCGGCATCACCGGCTGGATGATCAGCTTCATTACGAAGAGCAACGCCGATCCGGCCAAATCGATTCAGCTGTTCACGTACCTGCTGAGCGAAGAGGGCCAAATGCTGATGAACTACGGAATCGAAGGCGAAACCTATCAGGTCAACGCCGACGGCACCGTAGCATTCCTGCCGGCCGTGAAGGAGCTGCAATTGAACAATCCGGACACCTTCAAGAAGGATTATCGTATGGGTGAATTCATGTTCTTCGGCCATGACCGCCATAAGGCGCTAAGCCAGGACGCCTTCCCGGATGCGATCAAGCAGATGCAGGAATGGGGCCGGGGCAAGCTGGTGCCGCACTTTATTCTGGAGAATATCAATCCGGATCAAGGGACCCCGGAGGCTCGCGCATTGAGCGCCATTAATACGAAGTGGAACACGACGCTCGTCAGCATGATCCGTGCCAAGGACGATGGGCAATTCGAGAGCATTTTGAATGAATACAAATCGTTCCTTGAGGCCAACAGCTGGGACAAAATCGTGGACATCCGCAACGAGAAGATGAAAGCGAATAAGGAGAAGCTTGGTCTTTAAATAGACGAAGGTCCATGCAGGGGCTGCGGAGATTTTTCCAAGAAGGGGAGAGCTTCGGCAGACAAGCCCCTGGCATGGGCCGATCCGATGGATAGGAAACTTAGCGAACCTGGAGGGAAACAGCATGCGAAACATCACCATTTATGAGTCGAGAGGGGAAGACGAGCTATTCGTCCCGAAATCGAAGGAACAGCTATCTCCGGTACCACCGGACGAGGAGCATAGCACGATTACCATTAACGATGAGCTTACCTATCAGGAGATGGACGGATTCGGGGCATCGTTTACGGATTCGGCCGCGTATTTGATCCATCAAGTGCTGGAGCCGGAGCAGCGTTCGGTGCTGATGAGGAGGCTGTTCGATGCGGAGGAAGGGATCGGCTTGTCGGTGCTTCGCAATCCGATGGGCGCTTCCGACTATGCCCGCGATTTCTACAGCTATGACGATATGCCGGAAGGTGAAACGGACGAGGAGCTTAAGGGGTTCTCGATCGCGCACGATGAGGAGGACATCATTCCCTTACTGCAGGAGGCGCTGCGGCTGAATCCGGATGTTAAGCTGATGGGCTCGCCTTGGAGCCCTCCCGGCTGGATGAAGACGAGCGGCTCGATGATCGGAGGGGAATTGAAGCCGGCATATTACGGGGTGTATGCAGATTATTTCGTGCGGTACATCCAGGCTTATGCGAAGCATGGCCTGCCGATTTATGCCGTAACCCCGCAGAACGAGGCATTGTATTCGCCCGTGCACTATCCGGGCATGATCATGCTGCCGGAAGCGCAGAGCGATTTTATTAAAAACCATCTCAAGCCGAAATTCGTGCAGCACGGCATCAACACGAAAATACTGTGTTATGACCACAACTGGGACAAGCCGGAGTATCCAAAGGCAGTGCTCGAGCAGGCGCATGACGAGGTGGATGGCGTCGCTTGGCATTGGTATGGAGGGCGGCCATCGGCGCAGACCGAGGTGTTTGAAGCTTTTCCTGGCAAAGAGGTCCATTTCACGGAAGGATCGGGCGGGGAGTGGATTCCGCCGTTCGAACCGGCTTTCTCTAATGTGATGCGGACGGGCATCGACATTCTCCGGAATTGCAGCAAGTCGTTCGTGCTATGGAATATGGCGCTCGATGAGAAGAACGGGCCTACGGTACCGGGATTCGGCAAGAGCACCTGCCGCGGCATCGTCAAGATCGATCAAGGAACCAAGGAGCTGACCTATACGCTGGATTACTACGCGCTCGCCCACTTCAGCAAATGCATTCGTCCCAAAGCGGTCCGAATCGCGTCCGAATCCAGCCATGCGCTGGTATCCAACGTTGCATTCAAAAATACGGACGGCTCGGTGGCCGCCGTGATGTTCAACGACGGGGAGCAGGCTGCCAATGTATCGCTTGCGCTGAAGGGTATAGAGGCGTTAAGCTTCCGCATGGAAGCCAAGAGTGCCGTAACGGTACGGATTGAAGCATAACTGAATATGATAGAGGCACCCCCTGGCATGGAAGACGGCCTTGGGGGTGTTCGCTGTTCATTTTGTGCCGATGGGAAATCTTCTTACCGCTAGCGCATCCTGATCGGATCCCGTTTAATAGTCTGGCTCCCGGCCAGGTCCCTGCCCTGTGATCCCATAAAAAGTTGGTTATTTGAACCGGAACGTTTAGAATAATGAGCATAGGGTTAACCAAAGAACTTATAGGTGGAACATGATGAAGATAAAAACATTGTTTATCGCTCCTTACCCGGCCATGACCCCGCTCATCGACGAATGCCGGCAAGAGGATCCCGATCTGGATATTCATATCGAGGTGGCGAACCTCCAGGAGGCGATTCCGCTTGCGCAGGCAGGAGAGTCTCAGGGCTATGACGTGATCATCAGCAGGGGCGGCACGGCCAAGCTGATCGAGCCCGAGGTGGCGATTCCGGTCATTGACGTTCATGTTTCGGGCTATGACATGCTGCGGGTGCTGACGCTGGCGAATGATTTTCCCGGAAAAAAAGCGATTGTCGGTTTCTCCAACATTACCCTTGGGGCCAAGGCCATTACCGATGTGCTGGATATCGAGATCGAGGTGTGCACGGTCGAGAAGGCAGGGGAGGTCGACTCGATTCTGGAGGAACTCAAAGATAAGGGCTATGAGCTGATTATGGGGGATGTCGTAACGATAGAGGCTGCCGCCAAGTACCGTCTGGAGGGCATTCTTATCCAGTCCGGGCGGGAAGCGATTTTTGAAGCGTTCCAAAGGGCGAAGTCGGTTCATCGCCTTTATCGGCGAAAGGAGTGGGAGATTTCGTTCCTCCATTCCCTGCTTGCCGAGACGGCCAACAACCTCATCGTGCTGGATCGCCAAGGCGAAGTGGTCTATCAAAACTGGGCCGACTACGATTCCTGCCCGGTTTCGGTCGATGAATTAAGCGCAGGCATTCGGGAAAATCCGGATCAGACCCGTGTTCTGACGGTTCAGGAGCGCGGGCAGCGCAAGCTGAAGCAGAAGCGGATATTGAAATACATCCAGGGGAAGCCGTACTATCTGTTCGATTTCTCCGAAATGAAGGAGAGTACCGGACAAGTGGCCTTCCCTGTTGAGGCCGTATCCCAGCTGCCGATGATCATTGCCCGCAGCGAATCGATGGCCGGATGCCTCGCAGCAATGGAGCATCATCTCGAGAGCGACTCCTTCATCCTGATTGGGGAAACGGGTACCGGCAAGCAGCTGCTGTCACGCTACATTCACTTCAAGAAACACGACCGCAAGGGGCTGTACGCGGCATTGACGGCGAAGCAGGCCTTGACCGAGATCGAAGGCGAAGGCTTCGACGACGATATCAAAACGGTCTATATTAACGGAATCGACATGCTTAGTCCGAACGAGATTTCGAACCTTCAAGCTCTGGTGAGGGCTGAACGCAGCAGGGGGCGAACGGTGATACTGGCCTTCGAGAAGGAGGATCCGGTCTATCAATCGCTCCTGTTCGATGAGCAGTCCGTTCGCGTGAATGTGCCGGCACTGCGGGAGCGCAAGGAAGATATTAAGGCGCTGGCAACCTACTATATCGCTGCCTATCACGGAACGCTGGGCACATCGCCGGTCAAGCTGAAGGACGAAGCCGCGATGATGCTGGAAGGGTACAGCTGGCCAGGCAATGTGGCCGAATTAAGGACCTTGCTGAAGGATGCGGTGACGGAGGAAAAAGGCTATGTGATCGGGAGGGCGCAAATTTCCCGGCATCTTGGCAGGAAGCAGATACAGCATTCTGTAAACGCCGGTTTGCCGGCGGATTTTCTTCAAGGAACTTTGGATGAGATTGAAAAGCGGATTATTCATGCCGTCATGAAAGAAGAACATGATAATCAAACGCGCGTTGCGGAACGGCTGGGGATCAACCGCTCGACGCTGTGGCGAAAGCTGAAACAATAGTTTCAGCTTTTTTGTTATGCGGCGGATGTTACTGCATTTCATAAAGCGGGCGAGGGATCGGTTGAGGCGGAGTGGTCAGACTAAGGGAAGGCTCAGGGTCTGGTTCCCAAGCGGCAATGTATCTTTAGTGTGGCATCTTGGAGAAGGAAATATGGCCCTTTCGATAGAATGTTTAAAATTGCAACAATTTTTGAACAATGTGTTGCAAATTTTAAAGTAAGCATTTACAATAATCCCTGCAAGCGATTTCAATCATGAATCACTGTTTAATATTGAAACAATTATTGAAGGGGTGCTACAATAATGAAGATCAAAGCAGCTTTAGATCGAATTCCCGGAGGCATGATGGTAGTTCCGCTGCTTATTGCAGCAGTTATCAATACCTTCGCTCCGGATTTGCTTCGCATCGGTAATTTTACTGAGGCCTTGTTCGTAAACGGTTCAAGCACATTGATCGCGCTGTTCCTGCTCTGTACGGGGGCGCAGATCAACGTCAAATCGTTCGGCGTATCGGTCGGTAAAGGCGCGACGCTGCTCGTAACCAAGTGGGTAGTAGGGGCGGCATTCGGCTTGATCGCTTATGCGTTTGCCGGCGAGAACGGATTGTGGCTCGGCCTGGCGCCGATTGCGGTCATCGCGGCGATGACCAATAGTAACGGGGGCTTGTTCGTGGCGTTGGTCGGCCAGTATGGCAGCAAAGAGGACCGCGCGGCCTATTCTTTGCTGGCATTGAATGACGGTCCGTTCCTGACCATGGTGGCCTTGTCGATCTTCGGTGCGATGGGATTCGTCGACGGCATGTTCTCGTTCGTCTCGTTCATCTCGGTGCTGCTGCCGATTCTCGTCGGTATGGTGCTGGGCAACCTGGACGAAGACATGCGCAAGTTTCTGGATAAAGGAAGCTCTATGCTGATTCCGTTCTTTGCATTCTCGCTCGGTATGGGCATCGATTTCGGCGCGATCGTGGAAGGCGGACTGTCCGGCATCATTCTTGGACTCTTGACGGTGTTTGTTACAGGTACTGCAGGTTACTTTGTATTTAAAGCGATGAAATGGAATCCGATTGTCGGAGCGGCTGAAGGCTCGACTGCAGGCAACGCGGTGGCGACGCCTGCTGCCATTGCTGCCGCCAATGCATCCTTCGCGGCCTTTACCGATATTGCAACCGTGCAGGTGGCGGCCTCTGTAGTAACGACGGCCATCCTGCTTCCGATCTATGTCGGCTTCCTGGTCAAACGGATGGAGAAGAAGGGATATTCATTTGAGCGGGAAGCGGAAACCGAAGTTTAAAGGTGTGATAAATGTGATCAATCAAATGGGAATTATCGCTGACGATCTGACGGGGGCGAACGATTCAGGCGTACAATTGGCGAAGAAAGGCCTCTCCTCGACCGTTATACTCGACTATCGTCAGAGCGGTGACGCTGCGCCTGCCGATGTGCTGATCGTGGATACAGACAGCCGGGCGAAGCAAGGTGCCGAAGCTTATGAAGCGGCATATGGAGCGGCCCATTATTTGAAACGGCATGGTTACGGGCATATTTATAAAAAGGTGGACTCGACGCTTCGGGGCAACATGGCGGAGGAGCTGAGGGCGGTGGAGCAGGTGTTCCGCCCGGATCTGATGTTGATTGCTCCGGCTTTTCCCAAGATGAACCGGGTAACCGTCGGCGGGCATCACTATGTGAACGGCTCGCTCATCACGGATACGGAATTTGCCAAGGACCCTAAGACGCCTGTTACGGAAAGCTTTATTCCTGGGCTTCTCCAGGCAGGGGCCGGCCGTGAGGTAGGGCTGATCGATACGAGCCTGCTGCGGGGGCCCGCGGATGAGCTTGCGGCATATGTGAACCAAGCGATATCGCATGGGCAGACCTGGCTGGTCTGCGACAGTGAGTCCGAGCAGGATCTTCGGACCATCGCCGCCTTCTTCTCGAGCTGGGATCGATCGATCGTCTGGGCCGGTTCGGCCGGGCTGATCGAATACCTGCCAGAGGCTTTGGCTTTGAAGCCGTCAGGTAGCGGGGAGGAGGCTGAGGCGCTGGCGGGCAAAACGCTGGTTGTCTCCGGCAGCTTGTCCAGAACCACGCGGCAGCAGCTGACAAAGGTCGGCGAGATGGCGGAGGCCTGCATGCTGGAAGTGGATCCGGTCGACTTGGTCCGAGGCGATACAGATGCCGATCGTTACGTTCGAGCATTGGAAAAGAGCTCGGACAAGCCTTATGCTGTATTGTATGTGGACGGTTCCGAGCATAATCGCATCGCTGCGAAAGCAGCGGGAGATCAGCTTGGGCTGTCCTTGACGGAAGTAAGCGAAGCGATCTCTCGGGGACTCGGGCATATTACACGGGAGATTTTGCAGGCATTTGAGGATATTGAGGGGCTGGTGCTGACGGGCGGAGATACGGCGAAGGCGGTCTGCCAGGAGCTGGGGATCGGCGAAATGCAGCTCCATTCGGAGGCGGAGCCCGGACTGCCGTTCGGTAAGCTCCAAGGCAAGGGTCGCAGTTATTGGGCGATTACGAAAGCCGGAGGCTTTGGCCGTGACGAGTCGCTCGTTGATGCGTTGCAGTATATGACCACAAAGAAAAGGGTGAGAGTATGAGTGAGCGCAAACCGATAATCGGCATCACGATGGGCGATGCCGCTGGCGTCGGACCGGAGATTATTCTGAAGAGCCTCAAGCAAGGGGAGATGTATGAGATCAGCAGACCGTTCGTCATCGGGGACCGTAAGATCCTGGAGCGCGCGAAGACGTTCGTAAACAGCGATTTGGCCATCGAGAGCATTGCTGCGGACGAGCTGGAGCAGGCCGATTACCGTCTGGGCACGGTATACGTGCTGGATCTGGACTTGCTGCCGGGCGATCTGCCGGTCGGTCAAGTGTCGGCCGAGGCTGGACATGCCGCGTTTAAATATTTGGAAAGAGCCATTGAGCTGGCGAAGGAAAATCGCATTCAAGCAATTTGCACGGCTCCGCTGAATAAGGAGGCTCTTCACAAGGGCGGGCACAAATATCCGGGTCATACGGAGATTTTGGCAGACTTGACGGGAACGCAGGACTTCTCCATGATGCTGTCCGCGCCGAACCTGAAGGTCATCCATGTGACGACCCATGTCGGACTGATCGATGCCGTGAAGATGATCACGCCGGAGCGGGTATATCATGTGATCAAGCTGGCGCATGAGACGCTGCGGAAGGCGGGGATCGATGCGCCGAAGATTGCCGTGTGCGGGATTAACCCTCATGCCGGGGAGAACGGCCTCTTCGGGTACGGGGAAGAAGAGGAGAAAGTCATTCCGGCTGTTGAGAAAGCTCAGGCGGAAGGCATTGAGGTTGTGGGACCGCTCCCGGCGGATACGCTCTTCTTCCGGACGGTTCGCGGCGACTTCGATATCGTCGTGGCCATGTATCACGATCAGGGACACGGACCAGTCAAAGTGCTGGGCCTGGATGCGGGCGTCAACATTACGGTCGGGCTGCCGATCATCCGCACAAGTGTTGACCACGGCACGGCATTCGATATTGCCGGAACGGGCATCGCGGATGAGAAGAGCTTGATGGAAGCGATCCGCCAAGGGGCCGAGCTGGCGCCGAAGGCTTAACCGATCAGACTGTGAGTATCAACCAATATGCAGTCCTTTCTTGCCGGATGGCAGAAGGGGCTGTTTTTTTCATGAAGAGAGCGATGGCTGACCATTGGATGGGCAGGACTGCTTGAATCGTATTTCGATCCCGATGGATCTAGGCTTTATGCAGCTGTAAATCATATGGAGAAGCGACACTCGCTTTACAAAAATCTTTGGCG
This sequence comes from Paenibacillus lactis, assembly GCF_017873605.1. GTDB lineage: Bacteria > Bacillota > Bacilli > Paenibacillales > Paenibacillaceae > Paenibacillus_AQ > Paenibacillus_AQ lactis. The sequence continues at coordinate 587,100 of NZ_JAGGKI010000002.1, read as the reverse complement.
CTTATGTGAGATTAGATGCTAAGCGGCTTTGCATTTTTTCTTACGTAACAGGTCGCCCCTTGACTTCGGGAGTTATGATCAGGTATGATTTCCAATAACTTGAATATGCCAATGACAAGCGATGATGAGAAGAGTACCTAGGTAAGGTCCTTGACCAGAGAGCCCCGGCAGGTGAGAAGGGGTAAGGAATGAGCCTAAGGGAATATGGCCTCTGAGCTGCGCACCGAAGCTGATCCAAGCCGTAGGCTGCGCCGGAACCTGCACCCGTTACTGTGCTAGGGTATACGTGCATGGAATGCGCCGTACCCGAAGAGGTGAATGCTGTGAGGCATTCGTGAAATTGGGTGGTACCACGTGAGCACAAGCTCTCGTCCCTTTGGGATGAGGGCTTTTTTTGTTTGTGAAAAAAAGGAGGGATTATATGATGACCAACATTTTTATCGGGGGCGCGTGGCCTTACGCGAATGGATCGCTCCATTTGGGGAGGCTGGCGAGTCTGCTCCCTGGCGATGTATTGGCTCGTTATTTTCGGGCTAAAGGCGAGCGGGTGCTGTATGTATCCGGCAGCGATTGCCACGGAACGCCGGTGGAGGTTCAGGCCACTGCCGAGGGGATTGCTCCGCGGGATATTGCGGACCGGTACCATCAAGAATTTTCGGAATGCTTCCGGCGGCTTGGGTTTACCTACGATCTGTACACCCGTACAGACCAACCCTTCCATCACCGTATTGTACAGGAGCTGTTTTTAAAGCTTCAGGAGAACGGGCATTTATACCGGAAAACGATCCGGCAAGCGTATTGCGAGACCGACCACCGGTTTTTGCCGGACCGTTATGTGGAAGGGGACTGCCCGATATGCGGAAGCCGGGCTCGCGGCGACCAATGTGACGTATGCTCCGCTATTTTGGACCCTTCGGACCTGACGAACGTAGCCTGCAAAATTTGCGGCAACCCTCCGGTAGAACGCCCCACGGAGCATTTTTATGTACCGTTGTCCAAGTTTCAGGAAGATCTCGCGCAATACGTGAAGGAAGCTGAGGGCTGGCGGGAGAATGCGGTGCTGCAGAGCCGGCGATATCTGGAGGAGGGCTTGCGGGACCGGGCGGCTACAAGGGATTTGGACTGGGGGATCGACGTCCCGGTTCCGGGGCTTGAAGGGAAGAAAATCTATGTCTGGATCGAGGCGGTTAGCGGATATTTATCGGCAAGCAGGCAATGGGCCGCGGAAACGGGCGGAGATTGGGAGTCCTTTTGGCAGGAAGATGGCGACATTACCACCTACTACGTTCACGGTAAGGATAATATTCCGTTCCATACGTTGATTTGGCCGGCGATTCTTAAAGGGGTAGGCGGACTGCATCTGCCGGATCGGATCTTGTCCTGCGAATATATGACCTTGGAAGGGAGAAAATTTTCGACAAGCCGAAACTGGGCGATCTGGGTGCCGGACCTTCTTAGCCGCTATCAGCCGGATTCGATCCGCTACTTCCTGATCGCCAACGGACCTGAGCATCGGGATACGGATTTCTCTTGGCTCGATTTTATTAACAGGCATAATGGTGAGCTGCTCGGGGCTTTCGGGAATTTGGTGAATCGGACGCTGGTTTTTATCGAAAAATCGTTTGGCGGCAAGATTCCTGAAGGGAATTTAGAAGAGGATTGGCGGAGGATCATCGAGCAATCGTATGTCGATACCGGAACGCTCATCGAACAAGGTCGTTTGAAGGAAGCCTTAGCCTCCGTCTTTCGGATCGTGCGCCAGGCTAACAAATTTTATGATGAGCGGAAGCCATGGCTTCAAATCAAGAATGACCCGGAGGCTTGCGGTCACACACTGCATACCTGTGTGCAAATCATCGCTAACCTTGCGAATCTTCTGCAGCCTTTTATTCCGTTCGCCTGTGATCGGATACGGGACTTTCTTGCGTTGGATGAGCCGGGCTGGTCTCGGTGCCATGTACCCGTAAATCGGACGGTATGCCAGTTGGCGAAGCTGTTTGAGCGCATTGATCCGAGCCGGATCGAGGAGGAGATGAGCCGCTTGGGTGGGGCTGATCTGCAATGACCCTTTTTAGGGATAAGGGGTCTTGGTTGCTGTATGATGTTGATCGGGTCGGCTGCGTCCAAAAGCCGGAAATCCGGGCCAAGAACATCCGGTAGTTTACCGAAATGTTGAAGAAGGAGAGAGCTACCCAAGCGGGTCGGTCGATGACTGCCCGCAAGAGTCAGCGCCCGGAAAGAAGGATTCCCGGGGACGGACAATATCCGTTATAATAGCGTTAACGAAAGAGGCAAGCGAGCATAATATAAGCAAGTTTATCAAGCGAAGAGGAGGCCGCTGAATGAATCAAGCCCGACCGCCCTGCTAATCCCTCGCCGTACTTCGTGCACGAGGTCCCCCCTCTGTATCCGGATTTGAAATAAGACAGTCCGATAAGAGAGGGAGCCGATAATGAACCATTCGATAAATATAAATGTGTGGAAGCTGCTGGCGATCCGCTTCTTCTACAGTCTCATTCCCGCGTACGTCATCGAACGATTGTACTGGGAAGATCGAGGCATGACGATTCCGATGGTCGTGTATGCGGAGATTATTTATGCCGTTACAATCGTGCTGCTGGAAGTGCCTAGCGGCATGATGGCCGACCGCTGGGGGCGGAAGACCATGATGCTGGTCTCCGCGCTCATGGGCTGCGCGGAGTTTCTGCTGCTCCTGTTCGCCGAGGCATTTTGGCATTTTGCGCTCGTTGTCGTTGTGGCGGCAATTGGCGGCGCGGCCAGCAGCGGGGCCGAGCAGGCGCTGCTGTATGAGTCGCTGCGAGAACGAGGGCGGGAGCGCTCCTTCGAGAAGTGGCTCGGCCGCTTGAACGCGGTGGATATAGCATCAACGGTGCTGGCGGCGCTGTGCGGCAGTCTGCTGGCAAGCCGTCTGCCTTACGAATTCAACTACGCGCTGTCGCTAATCAGCATGCTGGTCTGCCTCGGCTTGACCTTGACGCTGACGGAAGCGGGGTCGTCCGGGGACGGGGAGGAAAGTCCGATTCCAATCCGCGTGTACCTTACCGCATCATGGAGACTGTTCAGGGAGAACCGGGGGCTGCTATTGGTAATGCTGTCCGGCATGGTCACAGGGGCAGCCGTCAATTTCATCGATGAGTTCTGGCAGACATATTTAGAGCGTGTGGAGATTCCCGTGCTGTATTTCGGCCTGTTCTCCGCAGGCATCTTTCTGCTCAGGCTTCCGGGAAACTTACTGGCATTCGCGCTGAAGGAGCGGTTCAGCTACAGGCTGCTCTTAACCCTGGTTACCGGCGTGCTGGCAGCCTGCTTCTTCTGGCTTGCCGCCATGCGGGATAGCCGCTCGATAGCGGCATTGTTTGTCATATCCCTGTTCGCCGGGCTCGTCGAGCCATTGGCCGCAGGATATCTCCAACACCGGGCAGACTCCCGGATGCGGGCGACGACGGGGTCATTCCAGTCGTTGGGGGAGAAGGCGGTACTAATTGCAATCGGCTTAGGCTTCGGATACTTCTCGTCGAAATTCGATGTGTTCGGCGGATATGGCTTCATTGCCGTCATCTGCGCCTTGTATGCGTTGTATTTTCTAACCGCTTCGCGAAAAGCCGTTTAAACAACGCCCGAGCGTTGAAAAAGCGTGCTGAGCCCTCTAGTGTACTGAACTCGGAGCTTAGGCTCGCTATTGAAGAAACCCATGCATCAGCTGAACCTTTGATTAAAATATAGCAGGGCACCCTATCGATCATTTGACCGCGGGGTGCCCTGCTGTTTTAAAATTTACCCCAGCGAAGGAGGCTTCGGACAGCACAGGCCTTCTTCATTCAATACATCCGTTCACTCGCGGATCCAATCGGAAAGCGCCGAGACGAATGCTTCAGGCTCCTCCAGCATCGGATTATGGCCGCTGGCTTCAAATACAACCTTGTGCACATGTCCATACCGTTCATCTACGGGATCCCACAGCGATACCGGACCGACAAGGTAGTCATACCGTCCGAGCCCGAGGAACACGGGGGGACGCAGCTCCGCCAGCAGCGGAATCAGATTGTGCTCAGCGAAGGATCTGCCCCATAAATCATCGATGACGGGCATATTGGTGTAGACTCCGTCCCACATTGGCGAGGCGTCAAAGGTATAATCATGAAAGCTATGCGCGCCCATGCGGATACACATATGCACAAACCGTCTCTCAGGCTCCTTTGCAAGATCTTCCTCAAGAAGGGCAATGTCCTGTTCGAATTGGCGCTTGCGCTCCGGACTGGCGGTATCCTGGAAGAAGGCCAGGCTCTGCTGCTGCCGCTGCGGACTGTTGGTCGGCGCGGTGTTCAGCAGAACAAGCTTGCGGACAGCTTCAGGATAACGGCGGGCGTAGGCCGCTGCCATGAACGCATGCCCGGAATGGCCCATGAGCACAAGATCCTTCAAGCCAAGTGCTTGTCTCGCGGCCTCGATATCCTCCACGATGCGATCCAGCGTATAATCTTCCGGCTGAAGAGGCCGCGGCGGCTTCACAAACCCCCTGTGGTCAAGGGCAATCAATTGGAATGCTGTATAAAAATGCTCCGAAAACAAGCGCGGGTAATACACACTGCTTCCTACGGCAAGAATGGGTTGACCTTGCCCGCGGACCGTATAGTTCAATGCAAATTCACCGCTCATGATCGTGCCGTTTCTGTTCATGTTCATCGTCCTCTTTTCGTTTATATTCGATAAGCATCAACTCCTTTCGCGAAATATTCCATCACATTCTCCATCGAACGCTCCAGCATTTCAAGCTCACCTCGATTACATCATGGTTCTTTGATGCCAGTATACCGGAAACCCGGAAATGGTGGGTATAGGTTTTTTAGCTGATTGCAACGAGACCATAGGCTTAAAACGAAGGAGTCCAGCATTTGGAAAGCCTTGTTTGACTTTAGCCATTTTTTATATAGGTTCAGGCCGCAGGACCATCGTAGAATGAAGGCAAAAGGGGGGAAGCGAAGCTTGAATATACGAATCACACGAAACTTCCGGCAGGACGACATGCCTTTGCTCGGAGCGTTATACGAGGCCGTGCGCCAAGGGGACGGACTGTTCTGGTGGGTGGGCGATGAAGACAACTGGACGAACGTCTTCTGCGCATTTGAAGAGGGGAAGATGGTTGCCAAAGGCCAGGTGGCTGTCATCAATGTGCTTCCGGAGGATTGCCCGGAAAACTGCAAGCACCATATTTACGTAAATTTGAAAACCATCCCCGAACGGGAGAGGGATGCTGAGCTGCTGGAGGAATTGTACCAACGTCTCTACGCCCGGGCGCTCGAGCTGAACGAGACGCTGCCCAGTCATCACGGCACTTATTTGTGTGTCGGTAATTTTGCCCATGAGGAGAGGAATACGGCTTTTTTCACAGAGGAAAAAGGATTTAGGCCGCTGGAGAACCTGTACTCCATGGTCCGCTCCTTGAACGAGCCGATCCCTTCATTTGCGATTGATGAGAACTTTAGCTGTCAGTTATGGGACATGCAGACCGAGCGGGAGGAAGCGAGGTATCTGAAGCTGGAGGCCGAGGTATGGCCGGATGCACCGCTTGGTTTGAACCGGCTTCGGGAGTACAAGGCGAAACCGAATTGGACGGCGATCATCGTCGCTGAGGGAGAGCAGATTGCAGCCAGTGTCATGGCATGGCGGGAGGAGGAAGGCGAGGGCGTCATTGAGGACGTGTTCGTCCGCGAGCCTTGGCGCCGGCAAGGGCTTGCAAAATACTTGTTAAGCCGGGCGATGGATTATTTGCGGGAACACGGCTCGGAAACGGCGGAGCTGGTAGTGAAAGCGGCGAATGCCTCGGCCTTGTCGCTCTATCAATCGGTCGGATTCGCCCAAGCCGGGGAAGAGCATCGATTCTATCTGCCGATCCCGTGAGGAAGGGCATGGCAAAAAGGAGAAACGCTGCCGTTTCGGCTGCGATTCTCCTTAATTTTATGATTCCCGTCGAAAAACGGCCGCGATGCTAAGAACGAAGCCGAAGATCATGAGAAACGCTCCGAGCAGCACAATGCTGTCGGCCCCCATCTGCGTGATATGGTACAGCAGGAATAGTCCGATCCCGAACAATGTGCTCTGGATGCCGAGCAATAACAGATGCAGCGGTTTTCGTCTGAAGACGACCGTCAGCGCATATACGGCCACCAACGACACGAGCAGCGACGGAATCGCGGCGCCGATTAAAGTAAACAACTTTCTCCCCCTTGTTAGATATGACGTTAAGCCGGAGCAGGGCTGTCTCCATCTTTCACATCCGGGTTAGCAGCAAGAATATCCTCCGTAACCTTCCACAGCTTCGGCAAGTATTGCAAGGCTAAATCCGCTCGGCTCAACAGGTCATCCCTGCCGGTGATGCCGAGGTCGGCAAGGAGCGAATCAAAGGCCGGCTGGTACTCCTGCTGCAGCTCGGGTGATGCATCGGCAGCCAGGATAGCATGGCAGCGGGCGTACGTGGCGACCATCCAGAAGACGGCCTCCCGGTGGTTCCCCTGGGCGATCAGCTCCCGGCTGCCGTCGATGGCAATCGGCCTGGCCTCCGGCGTAATATCGCTGCTGAAGAAGAAGGGCGTCTTGGCAACAGCGCTGGCTGCATCAAAGGTGCGGGCAAGACCTTCAAGATGACCTAAAGCTTGATTCTGTGTCATCAGCTGACAGCCCAGCAGCTCCAGCAGCTCGCTGTACACCTCATCGTAACCATATGCTCTCAGCACATCGCGGGCCGCCAAATACCTGAGCCGAACAGTTGGATTACGAAGGTCGGCAACCAGCAGCAAATGCGTCGTAATCCCGGTGGGAAACAGCCAGGAAGTTACCTGCTGGTGCCAAGGTGCGTCCTTCTGGATGGAGCGAAGACCTGTTATGATGCGCTCCCGGACGCCTTCGCAGCGGCGCATGACCCAGGCCCGGTCAGCGAATTGACGGGCAACGGCAGCCTGCAGCTTGCGAAGCTGTCCGGATGGATCGGCAATCAGTGTGTCCACGCGAAAGCTGCCGGCCAAATGATGAGAGGATAGCACCTGCTCGGGCGAAGCAAGGTCTTGCCACGACAAATAAGTGACCTCAATCAAGGCGTCCTGGTAACGAAACTTTCCAGGCTTCATCGGAGGCTCTGCGCGATCGGTAACGACCACAACGTCGATATCGGAGGATGGCGCGATCTCGGCATCGTCCGGCTTTCCTACGGTGGAGCCGCTGAAGTAGGCACCCATAAATCCGGGCTCGCCGCCGGCATGCTGCAGCACCCAATCGGCCGCGGCCGCCCGAGCTGATCCAACGTTCATAACCCGATTTCCTCCCCTATCTGCATAGTGTTGTATTCACTTAGAAAAAACATCCTGATCTTCTTACCATTATATTGACTTCCATTTGGTAGTACAACTACAGTACCATTGATCGATCAATCACTTATTTTGCTCCAGCACCGACGATTCTGCTCCATGCCCCTGCCGTACTAAAAAAGGACATTTCCTCCGGATGGATCCCTCAAGATCCCGAAGTAGAAATGTCCTTTTGCTATGATTACATCTCAGCGATAACAAGCTCGGTGCCCGTCTTCTTGAACTTCGGAATAAAGCTTCGATTCACGTTGGAATCGGTCACGATACAATCGATTTTGTCGAGCGAAGCAATCGACACGGTCACGTCCTTGCCGAATTTGGTGCTGTCGGCCATCACGTAGACCTCCTTGGACAGCTCGATCATCTTTTTGCGGGTAATGGCTTCCTCCAGATTGTAATCGGAGATGCCCCGCTCGATCGTAATGCCGCTGCAGCATATGAAGGCTTTCTGCACATTCAGCTCGTGAAAATTAAAGATATACTCATACGCAACGACCGACTGCTCCTCCCGCCGTATTTTTCCTCCAATCATAATCAGCTCCACGTCGCTGTCCATCAGCTCCATCGCAACCGGAAGCGAATTCGTTACGACCGTCAGCTTCTTCCGGTGTTTCACGTACTTGGCGATCTGGTAGGTCGTCGAGCCGCTGTCGATATAGATGCAGTCGCCTTCTGCGACAAATTCGCTGCATTTGCGGGCGATCCGGTCCTTCTCTTCCAGATGGCTAACCATGCGCTCATCCATGGAGGATTCGCCGAACCGGGACTCCGCAAGCTTCACGCCGCCGTATATTTTCTCGATCCGCCCTTGGTCGGTCAGAATATTCAGGTCCCGGCGCAGCGTATCTACAGAAATCTTCAGCTCATCGGTCAACTCCGTGATCTTCATGACTTTTCGAATTGTCAGCAGTTCAATGATTTTCTGTTGCCTCTCCAGCGGAAACATGCCCTCACCCATCCCATCAGCATTAGCCGAAGCCTCGTTTTTTCATGTCCAGTTTACCGATTTTCTCCTGCTTATTCAATAGAGCATCCCATATTATTCATAAGTTAGGCATCCATTAAGGATCAATATGACCATAACATGGTATAGATTTAGTAATAATTTATGCATAATTTACGTGGATTTAACAGTTGGCATGATTCCTGTTTACATAGGATTTCTATACTGGGGGTGTGTTTAAGGGAGGTGACCGGTTTGCTGAAACTCCAACATGTAAGCAAACATTTCGACAATAAAGCGGTTTTGGACGATATCAGCGTGGAGATCGGCACGGGAGAGATCGTCTCCCTGCTCGGTCCGAGCGGAAGCGGGAAGACGACGCTGCTGAATATGATCCTCGGTCTGACGAAAGTCGACCAGGGCAAGATTTTATTCCACGATCAGGACCTGAGCCGCGTGCCGATGAAGAAGCGGGGATTCAACATTGTTTTTCAAGATTATGCGTTGTTTCCGAATCTGAATGCCTACGAGAACATCGTCTATGGCTTGCGCAATAAGAAGGGGGCCGCCAGCCCGCAGGAGGTTCATGAGTATATTGATTTTCTCGAACTCCAGCCGCATTTGAAGAAGCGGATCGGCGAGCTGTCCGGCGGGCAGAAGCAGAGGGTGGCACTCGCAAGAACGCTGGTGACGAAGCCGAAGATTCTTTTGCTGGATGAGCCGCTCAGCGCCTTGGACGGCGTCATTAAGGAGTCGATCAAGCAGCGGATCAAATCGATATACGGCCGTGCTGATGCAGGGCAGCGGCACGTTTGCGGTCGAATCGGTCATGACCTCCGCCATTTCCGATAAGGATAAAGTGCTGATCGTGTCCAACGGCGCATACGGTGAACGAATTATCCAAATGGCCGAGTACATTGGACTCCAGTACGCCGCTTACAGAACCGGTTATGATGTGCACCCGAAGGAGGAGGAGCTTCGCACTATCCTGAATGAGGATCAGCGCATCACCCATATCGCGATGGTGCATTGCGAGACGACAACCGGGATTCTTAATCCGCTGGACATGATCTCGGGGCTGTCCCGGGAATACGGAAAAACCCTGATCATCGATGCGATGAGCAGCTTTGGCGGCATCGAGATCGACGTGGCAGGGCTTGGCATCGACTATTTGATCAGCAGTGCGAACAAGTGCATCCAGGGCGTTCCGGGCTTCGGGTTTGTCATTGCGAACATCGAGCGGCTGGCGGCTTGCCAAGGCATTGCGCGCAGCTTGTCCCTGGATCTGTATGATCAGTGGAGGGGAATGGACAAGGACGGCAAATGGCGTTATACGTCGCCCACCCATGTCGTAGCCGCTTTTTCCAAGGCGCTGGATGAACTCATGGAGGAAGGCGGAGTATCTGCAAGATTCGAGCGCTACCGGAACAATAACCGGCTGCTGCGAGAGCGAATGGCGAGAATCGGAATCCGCGCTTATATCGCCAAGCCTGTTCAATCTCCCATTATTACTACATTTGTTTTTCCAAGCGACCGGTTCAGCTTCGAGCAATTTTACGCGTACATCAAGGACAGGGGCTATGTCATCTACCCGGGCAAGCTGACGGAGGTGGACACGTTCCGCATCGGGAACATCGGAGAGATCTATGAGCAGGATATCGTGCGGTTATGCGAAATTATCGAAGAATATATGGGAGTGATGGCACAATGAACAAGATCGAAGGCGTAATTCTCGACTGGGCCGGGACGGCTGTGGACTTCGGCTGCTTCGCACCGGTGAATGTGTTCGTGGATATATTCCGGAATGCAGGCATCGATGTAACGATGGAGGAAGCCAGAGCGCCGATGGGCATGCTGAAAATCGATCACATCCGCGCAATGCTGTCTATGCCGCGTGTGTCGGGACTGTGGGAGGAGAAGTACGGAAGGGCCTTCAATGAAGAAGATGTGGAGCGGCTGTACGGCGAATTCGAGCCTGCGCTCATGGCATCGTTGTCCACATACACAGACCCTATTCCTGGAGTTATCGAGACGGTGAAAGAGCTTCGCGGCCGGGGGCTGAGGATTGGCTCTACAACCGGCTATACGGCCGGGATGATGGAGGTGGTCGTATCGTATGCCGAGCGCAAGGGGTATCGCCCCGATGTGTTCTTTACGCCGGATGATACGCATTCATGTGGACGCCCCTATCCGTATATGATCTACCGGAACATGGAGCATCTGAAGCTGTCGGCTGCCTGGAAGGTCGTGAAGGTCGGGGATACCGCGTCTGATATTAAAGAAGGTGTAAATGCCGGGGTGTGGTCGGTAGGCGTTGCTGTGGGCAGCTCGGAAATGGGACTGTCCCCTGAGGAATTCGAATCCTTGTCCGAATCGGAGCGGGCGGAAGCCATCATGAGCACACGGCAGACGTTTATTCGGCACGGGGCGGATTTTACGATCGATACGATGCGCGATCTTCCGGCATTGATCGAGCGGATCGACGGTTTGCTGAGCGAGGGGAAAAGACCGGGTCATCATTATGAATAGCATGATACGAGAAGAAACCGCGCCTTGGGCGCGGCTTCTTGCTGCTTGGTTAAACTAGGATTTTTAGCGTACCATGGCCGCTCTTTTATTCTCCTCACGGACATACGCCCCGATAAACTCCGTCACTTCCCCGTCATAGCCTTCGGGATCGAACTGACGAGCCAGGCCATGGCCGGCACCGGGAACGACAAACAGTCGTTTTTCCGCAGGCCCGTTCTCGTACAGCCTGTAGACCATTTCTGTCGGGACAAACAAATCGCCGCCGCCGTGGATGAACAGAATGGGGGTTTTGGATTTCTTCACCTGCTCCAAAGCCGAAGCCTCTTTGAACGAATAGCCTGCGCGCAGCTTAGTGAGCAGACTTGTGGATGGAAGGATCGGGAACGAGGGGAGCTTATACATGCGCTTCAGCTGATACGCCAGCTCATCCGCCACCGAGGTATACCCGCAATCCGCTACGATGGCCTTCACCTGGGGAGGCAGCTCCTCGCCGCTGGCCATCATGACGGTTGCGGCGCCCATGGATACGCCGTGCAGGACGAGCTGCGCTTCTTCTCCCGTATGTTCAACGATCATATGAATCCACTTCACCACATCCTTGCGCTCCGGCCATCCGAAGCCGATATAATCACCTTCGCTCAAGCCATGGCCCCGGGCATCAGGCAGAAGGACATTAAAGCCTAAATCCTCATAGTACATGTGAGCGAAGCTGCTCATTTGCTCGGAGCGTCCGGCATAGCCGTGCGCAAGGAGAACCGTTTGGTTAGTGGCCTTTTTTGCCGGCAAATAATAGGCATGAAGCTTCAGGCCATCGTCCGCGATAAGACTCCAATTCTCGAAGCTTTGCGCGCTCCACCAGTCTTTGCTGTCCGCAAAAGGGTTCTCGACATCCGCATTGGCTGCCAGGTCCGGATTCTCTGCTAGAAATTCCTTATCTGCGCGGGCGATGGCGACGTGATAAAAATAAAAGCTGACTGCGACCATCACGATTATAAAAAGCACTAGTGCCGTAATTGCTGCTAACATGACGACAATCCTTTGTTCAATATGATTGATTACCTCTCTATGGTCATTGTGGTGTACGTCGCGCTGAGCTGCCGTACATCGAACGAGCGGTGATTCTGGGAAGAGAGTATGCTGCTTCCTATCATAGCTTATAATCGTATTCCTTTAAAAGAACAACTTACCAAAGTAACAAGCTGCCCCCCAAGTACAAAAACTTGAGGGGCAGCTGTTTTTTTAGCCTATGCTTTTTTGCACCGTACGCATAGAGAGCAATGCGCACGGTGTACAAATAGCTGCCTGTGAGAAATTCATGCTTGGAGCGATTATCAAAAAGGAAGCTTGTCCAACTTATACTCGATGCCCATCTCCGCATACCATTCGTTTAGTCCGGTCCACAAATGCTCGCAGCGCTCATATATAAGCTCCGAATCATGAAGCTGTCCCCGTGTCACCAATTCGATAAGCTCATCATAGCCCGATGGGCGAGATGGCATTTGAAGCGATTCCTCATAGGTTCTGGCTCGGGTAGTATAGAATGTTTTGTTGGCGAGTCCGATCAGCTTTGCGCTCTGCCACGCCAGATCCTTGGCACCGAGGGGCAGGTAGCCGTAATTGCCTGCCTGTTTATTGTTGCGGATTTTGCCCATCGTTTCGTAAGGCTCCCAAATCATAAATTCTCTCATTACGTCCCGAATTGCTTCGTCGGAAATTTGCATCGGCCGTGTGCGAATCTCATCGAGCAGCCGGTCCGGATCATAGATTGCTTGCAAATGAGCATATGCGCCTGCCTTAATGGCCCAGGAATCGTCAACGGTCGCAGCGGAGCGCATGGCTTCGTGTTTTTGCTTCATTCCGATTTCGATTTTGAATGGAGGATAGATAAATTCATGCCCGGGAAGAGAGATGCCATCCTTCGTAATCACCCGAAGCTCGATATCGGAGTAGGGCCCGTCGATCCCTTGGGCAAGCGAGCCGTACAGGCCGATCGCCAGAATGGCATCGCCGTGAAGCTGAAGCAGCCGATCCTTGATTTGGGCAACCAATTTCATTTTTTCCTCTCTTGTCGTGGGAGCAGGGTAAGGCAGCATACGTGTGATCCTCCTTATATGGCTTTTTTCAAATTAAATACGTACATAAAAAGAGTATAGCTTAAACAGGGGAGGGCCGAAAACGAATGGAGAAGGGATGATAGAGAAGAGGCAAGTACACGGGCACCTGCACGGATCGGAAAATGACTATTATCCATGCATTCCATCATATGGTAATATAGGTTTGCGGAGATGGCGCTTGGATGGCCGGAATCCGCACCAAGATCATAGCTGAGGTGAGATGAGATGAGAAGAGACGAGAAGAGGCAAGGGAAGACGAAGCTGGAATTGAACCGGGTGGTGTTTATCGGCCGGACCTATGAGGAGTACATGCAGATGTTTGATCTGCAGGCAGGGGAGCTGGCAGGCAAGAAAATATTAGATTGCCCCGCCGGAGCGTGCTCTTTTACGGCGCATGCCGCAGCGGCCGGATTGGATGTCACCGCAAGCGACATCGCTTACGATCATCGGATCGATGATCTGGAGCGGAAGGGCTTGGAGGATACCGCGCACGCAATGGAATCCATGGAGCAGACGAAGCGAAACTTTGTATGGGACTTTTACGGGGATGTTGCGGGCGTCAGCCGTCATCGCCATCAAGCCCTCCAGGACTGTGTTTCGGATATGAGAGCACATCCGGAGCGGTATGTGGCTGCAGTGCTGCCGGAGCTGCCATTTTGCGAAGAACAGTTCGATCTGGTGTTATCCGCTCATTTTCTGTTTATGTACAGCGACCGTTTGGACTATGACTTTCACCGAAACACGATTCGAGAGCTGCTTCGGGTTGCTTCGGAGGAAGTACGTATTTTTCCGCTAGCCGATTTGTCGGGGAACCGATATGAGTATCTGGAGCGACTGATTCAAGATCTGGAAGCTGAAGGTCTCGAAGTGACTGAGAAACAGGTGTCCTATGAATTTATGATCAATGGCAACTCCATGCTGCAGATTCGAAAAACAAGATGAAGAAACTAGGGGGCCGATCAACATTCGGCTCCCTTTCTTTGTGGTGATCTTATAAGCGTGGGAGTAAGATTTTCGTATAACTGTGAGGTGAATGGTTCTTGAAAGTGATCAAATGGATGACTGCTGCTGTACTTCTTTGCTGCACCTTTGTTTTAGGATCGTGTTCTCCACAGCAGGCGGAGAATCCTCTACCTGAAGATCAAGAAGAACAGCATGGACAGCTGCCCCAAGCCAAAATTACAAATGTATCTACAACCCTGGAGGAACAGGACAACTGGTTCATTGTTCCGGAAAACACGAAAACCGTGACATTTAAGGTGGAAGCGGAGCATACGAATACGGTTCTGTTCTGGATTGCTCCTACCGGCACCGAGACGGGGAAGGAACGTAAAATAATAGGTTATGATGCCGATGGTTCCGATGGCTGGTCTTTGGAATGGAAGGTAGGGGATCAACCGCTGCATGATCATATATCGATTGAAGCATTGGGCGTTGATGGCCGCACAATGGATAGTTATACGCTAAATATACATTCTGATTGAGGGAGCTGCCGGAAGTTCCTGGGGATATATATTTGTTAAAAATTGGATTAATACAAATACGCAACATTTAATAGTGGATTTCGTTCTCGACTACGTAAATATCTTTTACAAATACTAAGGGGGAATCACGTGAAAAAAGCTATTTATATCATTGCCTCTTTGGCAATCGTCTCATCGATCGGATTTGGAATGATACAAACTGGTGGAGATACCAGTCAGGTTGCAGGCACAAAACAACTGAAGGAAGGCACCTATCAAATAGCTACGACCCACGCTAAAATACCTTTCTTTGAAGAGTTTAGCACTTTAGAGAACTACTCGGAAATAATCGTAATTGGACATGCAGTAGGGCAACAAGGCACCTATCAAGTTAAAACAGATACTGGAGCGATAATTGACAAGCTTGATAAAACGCCTTTTCAGATTGACAAAGTTTTTAAGGGTAACATCTTTAAACAATCTACAATCACCGTAATGGAGGATGGGCGTATTGAAGATGGTGTATACCACAACCTGGAAGGATACGTCAAAATGAACGATTCCAATCAATATTTACTGTTTTTGCGCAAAACCGGTGATAACACATATGCTGTTAATGGATCTTACCAGGGCAAATTTAATGTTGATAAACCGGGTAAAGTTTCGAACTTCACGAGTAATTCAATTTCTCCACAACAATTAGGAGATGTTGAATACCTTGGTGAAAATACGGAGCATTACAACAAACTGAAAGATAAAGCCATTAGTAAATACACAATCAAGGCAGCCGACTAAGCGAAAATCCCACGGAGTAAATCCGCGGGATTTTTTTATTTGGGGGCTCGTCTTATTGGCCGCTATTTGGCTTTCTATGGGCTTAGCTGATCTAAGACAGCAACCGGGAACAGCCTTCAAAAGGATAGGGTGTAAACACTTGATCGTGAATGGTGTCAAATTAAGGCAACCTTGAGTCAGCCTCTTATGTAACAACGGGCCTCTCGTTGACTTAATCAAGATCCTTCCACTTCATATCCAGCGTAGGCGGCGTATAGCTCTCCATCAGCTCCAGAAGCTTGATCGGATCGTCAGAAATATTGATCAGATTCAAATGGGACGAATTCGCAAAGCCCGCGGAAATGCTGGATTGGACCAGACTCATCAGCGGATCGTAGTAATTCCGGATATTCAGCAGCCCGATCGGCTTCTGGTGAATCCCGATTTGAGACCAGCACAACACCTCGAACAATTCCTCAAAGGTTCCGAAGCCCCCAGGCAAAGCGATAAAGCCATCGGCATATTTCCCCATCGTTGCCTTACGCTCATGCATATCCGCAACTTCAATCAGCTGAGTTAGTCCGGTATGTACAATTTCGCCCTTAAATAACCCCCGGGGCATGACCCCAATGACCTCGCCGCCAAGCTCAAGCACCGTATTGGCCACCTCGCCCATCAATCCGACACGCGAACCGCCGTATACCAGCCGGTATTGTTTTCGGGCAATCAGTTCGCCGAGCGCTGCCGCTTGGGTCTTATAATCCGGATGCTCACCCATGTTCGAGCCTGCAAATACGCATATTGATTTCAATTCAGCCACTCCTAACCAGATGTTGATAATCATTCCGAGTAATTATACTATATATAGTGATTGGTGTCATGGAACGAAAAAACATGTCTTCGTGTTCCTTAAGTTAGAGCATGTTTATATCGTACTCGCCTTATGTTAAACCGCATGTTAGAAGATTCCCCTTATATGTAAAAATTTATGAATAAGCCGACAACACTCGCGGTTTCAACCATGAAATGAATCGGCTTTGGGCAAGGCGTATCTTTTTAGCGGCTCAAGACACGACATAGGGTACAGCCCAGAACTCGGAGGTATTTGGACAGTGAACATGAATGAAGCGCAGCAATGGATCAAGCAATTTTACGGAGGGCGGGGCTGGACGGACTACGGTCCTTTTATCCGCATCGGTTTTCTGATGGAGGAGGCGGGGGAGGCCGCCAGGGCAGTACGCGCTTATGAAATCGGGAGAGACCGACCGGACGAGGAAGTATCGTCCCGAGAGCGGCTGAAGCAGGATTTGGTGGAGGAAATCGGCGACGTTCTTGGCAATATATCATTGCTGGCCGATCTCTATGATATATCGCTGGAGGAGGCATTTCGGGCACATCAGCAGAAGCTGCTGAAACGGTTCAGCTCCTGAGTGCAGTGACGGATTGACATAGAACATTAATGTATGAAAAAAAGAAAGGTCGAGTCCTGTCATCCGATATGCCGGATGGGAACTCGACCTTCTTTGAGCTGGAGAAGCCGGGTAGGCTTTATGAGCACAGGCCGCTACTGCTTTGGCCGGTTAAGACACCAGCACCTTGCGAAATTCCTGGGTGAGCAGCGGCACGATGTCGAACAGGTCGCCGACGATGCCGTAATCGGCTACCTTGAAGATCGGCGCTTCCGGGTCCTTGTTGATCGCGATAATGACCCGCGATTGGCTCATGCCCGCCAGGTGCTGAATGGCGCCGCTGATGCCGCAAGCGATATAGATCTCCGGCGTAACCACCTTGCCGGTCTGCCCGATCTGGAGCGCATAATCGCAGTATCCGGCATCGCATGCGCCCCGGGAAGCGCCGACAGCGCCGCCGAGCAGCTCGGCCAGCTCCTCGAGCGGCTTGAAGCCCTCCGCGCTCTTTACGCCGCGCCCGCCGGAGACGACGATTTTGGCCTCGGAGAGGTCGATTTTTCCCGTTGTTTTGCGGACGACATCCTTGATGACGGAGCGGAGGGAAGGCGCGGGAAAGGCGACATCCTCGATGCTCGTGTCCACACCCTCAACAGCTTCGGCTGCCGGGATGTTGTTGGGCCGCACGGTCACCACCCATGGTCCGTTTACGAACACCCGCTTCTCGAATGCTTTGCCGGCATAGAGCGGACGGGTGAATACCGCTTCGCCGCTGTTATTCTCAATCGCGGTTACGTCGGAGATTTGACCGGCATCCATGGAAGCCGCCACCAGCGGAGCGAGATCGCGTCCGATCGCCGTATGTCCGAATAGAACCGCATCCGGCTTCGCAACGCCTAGCACCGCTTCGATCGCCGCCATGTAAGCGTCGGGATTATAGTGCTCTAGGTCGTCATGCTCAACGGTATAGATGATTTCGCCGCCGTAAGGCTTAAGAGCGGATACGGCCTCCGTAATGTTCGAGCCAGCCACGAGAATGCGGATGCTGTCCCCGTCACCTGCGATCAGACGGGCTGCCCCCAGCGTTTCCAGGGCGACCTGACGCAGCTTCCCGTCGCGGGTTTCCGCGTATACCAGTATCGTTTTGCTCATAACATAACCTCCTTAGGTCCCTATCGAGATGGATGAAGAGATGATAAATCAATAAGTTAAGAGCCAATCAAACAATCGCGGTTCAAGCTTAGATTAATCAGAGGGCTGTAATTCGCCCACCCGAACCTAGGGCCCGGCCATCGAAATGCGTGCATGACGGACATCCCATGAACCATACAATCAGAATACGTAGTGAAAGGGGAAGTGCTCGATCAGCCCCTGTGTAACCGCATTCAACGAATCGTATAAAAGTAAGGAGCGAAGAATCTCCCCGTATTCCGTAAAAAACTAGATCACCTTGGATTCGGTTCGCAGCAGCGTAACAAGCTCATGCGCCACCTCGGCAGGCTCACCCTTCAGAATGCGTCCGGCGCTGCGCTCCGGCGGCAAGGACAGATCGCTTTGCTTCGTCGCCGGGCGGATATCGTCCTCGGAGAGACCGAGATCATCCAGCGACAGCGTTTGAAACGGCTTCTTCTTCGCCTTCATAATGCCCGGCAGCGACGGGTAACGCGGCTCGTTCAAGCCCTGCTGGGCGGTGAAAATCGCTGGCAGCTGAACCTCCAGCACTTCGAGATCGCCCTCGGCGTCCCGGTGCACTTCAGCCTTATTGCCGCTGATCGTAAGCTTGGTAATCGATCCGGCATGGGCTATGCCGAGCAATCCCGCAAGGCGTATCGCGACTTGGCCCGAACCCCGGTCGACCGAGAAGTTGCCGCCTAGAATCAGATCCGGCGTTTCTTTAGCCAAATACGCATGGAGCACTTTCGATACGGCATATTCGTCATCCGGAATCCGTTCATCCGAGATAAGCACCGCATCGTCCGCACCCATCGCAAGCGCGGTCCGCAAAGCCTCCGACGTGCGGTCCGGACCGACCGAGAGAAGCGTGACGCTGCCGCCATGCTCGTCGCGGAGCTTTACGGCTTCCTCCACAGCATATTCGTCATACGGATTAATCACGAATTTGACGCCATCCTCGGCAATCGACCCGTTCTCAATCTCAATCTTCTCCTCGGTGTCAAATGTTTGCTTCAGCAATACTACAATCTTCATCGGCCTCAGCTCTCCTTTCGAATGGTTGCCTTCATAAAATATGATGAGCGGGACTTGTTTTATTGCCCGCTGGACACACCGTTCAGAAAAAATCCAAGCGTCTCCTCCACCTGATCGGACAGGGAATACTTGCGGCCCGAGATGAGCCAGGAGGTTACCGCTTCGTCCATCGCTCCGAATATCAGGCTGCGCACAAGCTTAACGTTAAGATCGGGGCGGAACTTCTTCTCTTGGATACCCTGCTCCAGGATATTCTCGATCAATACGATATAGGGCTTAAGCGCATTGCCGATTTCCTTGCGAAGCTCGAGATCGCTCTGCCGGAGCTCAATCTGCGTGACATAAGCCAGTTCCGGATTGCTCTCCAGCTCGGAAAAATGAATGCTGCATACGGTCCGCAGGGCTTCCACCGCGTCTGTCGTTCCTTTCACGCTTTCGTGGAATTTTCCGACGAGCTCGCCGAGCTTCTCCTGGAACAGACGGATCAAGATATCCTCCTTTCGCTTGAAGTATAGATAGATGGTACCGTCGGCTACGCCGGCTGCCTTGGCGATCTTGGACACCTGGGAGCGGTGGTAGCCGTTCTCGGCGAATACTTTCAGGGCGCCTTGAAGGATCAGATGGTACTTCTCATTTTTTTTACTTGTCATATGCTCACCCCGATGTTAGAATACAGTTAAAATTATGAATGAATACTCATTCAGTTCTTGTATCCATCATAAAATACGTTCATGTCATTGTCAACGACCGGTTGATGAGGCCGGGAAATTTATGAAGCGGGCGTATTCGGACCACAAATTATAGACGTTCATATCACTAGGGCAACAGACGGCAGTTTAACCGTAAGAGCGAAATGCAGCTTTAAGGATCGGCAAAGCCATTACCGGTTTAAAGGATCTAGATACGCAGCTAACGCAAGCAAGTTCGGTTTGAAGAAGTCGGCAGGCACAGGTTATGAAGGTCTATTTTTAGTCCATGAATGTAAGCGCTTCATATGTTGTCCGATTCACGCATGGACGGGCGGATTAGCGGAAGGGGTGACGGCAGCCTGGTTTCACGGTGCAGAGTGCAGTTGGATCAACACCAACCTCGTTGTTGGCAGTCTTCCGGCTTAGGAGGCGGGTTTAGAGTCCAACCACATCGCCTGAGCGGCAAGCAGGGGAAAGAAAAATAACGCAAGGAGCTGAGAGGGATGATTCTTGATCTGATCAACGCCGTGCTCTTTGTTGGAATCACAGGCTGGGCGGTATATATGTTCGCGAGCGTGGTGTATCGCCGATACCTGTACATCCGTTTGGGAAGGCCGGCGAATTTGAAAAAGGATCTGAAGGAGCGCTTGAGCCAATTTGCGATTCAAGTGTTCGGCCAGAGCAAGCTGTTCAAGGACCGCAAGAGCGGGATCATGCACTTTATCGTTTTTTATGGATTCATCATCTTGCAGTTTGGCGCGATCGACATTATATGGAAGGGCCTGTCAGGGCACGGGCTCCCGATTCCGGGGTATGCGGGCTTCATCCTGATGCAGGAGATTACAGTGGCCCTTATTCTGCTCGCGATCGGCTATGCGGCATACCGGCGGTACGGCGAGAAGCTGAAGCGGCTGAAGCGCGGGTGGAAGCCGAGCATCGTGATCTTCTTCATTACCTCGCTGATGGCTTCCGTGCTTCTGACGATGGCATTCGAGCGTCTGCGGGAAGGTCTTCCCTGGTCGGCATTGGCACCGATCTCCTCGAGCATTGCCGCCGCGTTTGCCTGGATGCCTTCCACGGCGGTCACGGTTTGTTATTTCGCATTTTGGTGGATTCATCTGCTCATTCTGTTGTCGTTCTTAGTCTACGTGCCGCAGTCGAAGCACTTTCACCTTATTACGGCACCGATCAACATTCTGGTCCGCCGTACCGATCCTCCCGGCAAGCTCAGCAAGCTGGATCTCGAGGATGAAGAGGCGGAGTCGTTTGGCGTCGGCAAAATCGAGGACTTTACCCAGAAGCAAATGCTCGATTTCTACGCCTGCGTCGAGTGCGGACGGTGCACGAATGTGTGTCCGGCCTCGAATACCGGCAAGCTGCTGTCGCCGATGCACATGATCGTGAAGCTGCGCGACCACCTGACGGAGAAAGGGGCGGCCCTTACCTCCAAGTCGCCGTGGATGCCGGCTTCGGTGTTTGGATCCGCCGGCGTGCATACGATGGCCGCCACCGATCTGGCGCTGGTCGGCTGGAAGGGCGAGGGCATTACCGATATCGGGCCGACGATGGAGGTCCAGAAGCGCTCCTGGCATCAGGTTGAGGGCGTGGATCCGAAGGATGTCCAGCTGATCGGCGGGGTCATGACGGAAGAAGAGATATGGGCATGCACCACCTGCCGGAATTGCGAGGATCAATGCCCGGTCGCTAACGAGCACGTTGACAAAATCGTTGACCTAAGGCGGCATCTGGTCCTGATGGAAGGCAGTGTGCCGCAGGAGGGGCAGCGTGCCATGCAAAACATCGAGCGCCAGGGCAATCCATGGGGCATCAGCCGTGCTGACCGCAGCAAATGGGTGCAGGAGATTGATCCGGAAGGAACGCTGGATTTAAAAATTCCGACCGTGAAGGAAAATCCGGATTTCGACATCCTGTTCTTCGTCGGTTCCATGGGGTCCTATGACAACCGGAGCCGCAAAATCACCCGCGCCTTCGTCCGGCTCATGAATGAAGCGGGCGTGAACTTCGCCATTCTCGGCAATGAGGAGAAGAACTCGGGCGATACCCCGCGCCGGATGGGCAATGAATTTTTGTTCCAGCAGCTGTGCATGGAGAACATCGAGACATTCCAGAAGTACGATGTGAAGCGAATCGTCACAGCTTGTCCGCATACCTTCAATATTTTCAAAAACGAATATCCGGAGTTCGGGCTCACGGCTGAAGTCCTCCATCACACGGAGCTGCTGGATCAGCTGGTAAAGGAAGGCCGGCTTACGCCGAAGCATCCGATCCGGGAAAAAATCACTTACCACGATTCCTGCTACCTCGGCCGGTATAACGACGTCTATGACCAGCCGCGAAACGTGCTTCGCGCGATTCCGGGCGTGGAGCTGCTCGAGATGGAGCGTACCCGCGAGAACGGAATGTGCTGCGGAGCCGGCGGCGGCCAGATGTGGATGGAAGAGGATGCCGGCAAGCGCGTCAATCTGGCGCGAACCGAGCAGGCGCTGGCGGTCTCGCCGACGATGATCAGCTCGGCCTGCCCGTACTGCCTGACGATGCTGGAGGACGGCACGAAGCTGAAGGAAGTGGAGGACAGCGTAAGGACGCGGGATATCGCGGAAATTTTGGAGTTATCCGTATTTGGTCTATCCGAAATCCATGAACAGGAGGTCGTTGTGCAATGAATCAAACCACTACCCGGGAAGCCGTCAGAGGCTCCGGCGTCGCTAGCCGAAACATTACCAAAGCCGCTGTCATCGGCTCCGGCGTGATGGGATCCGGCATTGCCGCCCATCTCGCCAATGCAGGCATCCCTTGCCTGCTGCTCGATATCGTTCCAAAGGATCTGACGCCGGAGGAGGAGAAGGCCGGTCTTACGCTCGACCATCCGAAGGTGCGTAACCGGTTGGCGGCCAAGGCTGTTGCTGCGCTGCCGAAATCAAGCACCGCTCCGCTGTACCGTGCCGATTTTGCCAGCCGCATTACGCCTGGGAATATGGAGGATCACCTGAGCCAGCTGAAGGAGGCCGACTGGATCATTGAGGTCGTCACCGAGCGGCTGGAGATCAAGAAGAGCATTCTGAAGACGATCGAAGGCGTTCGCAAGGATGGAGCGATCGTCAGCACCAATACATCCGGGATCTCGGTCAATGCGATGGCGGAGGAATGCGGCGAGGAATTCCGCAGACATTTCCTGGGGACGCATTTTTTCAACCCCCCTCGCCATATGAAGCTGCTGGAGATCATTCCGGGCTTCGATACCGATCCCGATATTACGCAGTTCATGGTGGATTTCTGCACGAAGCGTCTTGGCAAAGGCGTTGTGCTGGCGAAGGATACGCCGAATTTTATTTCGAACCGCATCGGCACCTATGGCCTGCTCGTCACGCTGCAGGAAATGGTAAGGAACAGCTACTCCGTCGAGGAAGTGGATGCGGCGACCGGCCCCGTGCTGGGACGGCCGAAAAGCGCCACCTTTCGTACGCTCGATCTGGTCGGGATCGATACGTTCGTCCATGTGGCGAAGAATGTGTACGACAACGTGCAGGACGGACATGAGAAGGACGTATTTACAGTGCCCGACGTGCTGAATGAGCTTGTATCCCGCGGATGGATCGGGGAGAAGGGCGGCCAGGGCTTTTATAAGAAAATAAAAGGAGATCAGGGCAGCACCATTCTGTCCCTGAATCTGTCCACGATGGAATATAACCCGAGCGCTAAAATCAGCTCCGCATCCATTGAGGCGGCTAAGGCGGTGAAGGGGGCCAAGCGGAAGATCAAGGCTTTTCTCGGCACGAAGGACCGCTACTCGGAGCTCGCCTGGAATGTGCTGAAGCAGGTACTCGTGTACTCCGCCGAGAAGCTGGGCGAAATTGCAGATTCCATCCAGGAGATCGACAATGCCATGAAATGGGGCTTCAACTGGGAGCTGGGGCCGTTTGAAACCTGGGATCTGATCGGCCTGCCGGAATCGGTGCAGCGGATGGAGGCCGAGGGGCTGACGGTGCCGGCCTGGGTCAAGGACTGGATCGCCGCAGGGAATAAATCCTTCTATCAAGAGAAGGACGGTCAGGTGTTCCATTACTTGAAGGGCGAATACAAAGCCGTAGATGCAGAGCCGGAGCGGATCTCGCTATCGGCGCTCAAAGCGCAGAATCGGGTCATCCGATCCAACACGGGGGCGAATCTGATCGATATCGGGGACGATGTCGCACTGCTGGAGTTCACGTCACCGAACAATGCGATCGGTGCGGACATTCTGGTCATGATCCAGCAGAGCGTGGAGGAAGTCCGGGCGAATTACCGCGGGTTGGTTCTTGCTAACGAAGGACGCAATTTCTGTGTCGGGGCGAATCTGATGCTCATGCTAATGGAGGCCCAAAGCGGTGATTGGGATGAGGTGGATGACATCATCCGTCTGTTCCAGGGCAGCATGATGAAGCTCAAACGGCTGGAGAAGCCGGTCGTCGCGGCGCCGCATCGGATGACGCTCGGCGGCGGCGTGGAGGCGTGCCTGCCGGCGGACCGGATTGTTTTCTCGGCCGAGACCTACTTCGGCCTGGTAGAGACCGGTGTCGGCCTGATTCCAGCAGGCGGGGGCTGCAAGGAGCTCGCCCTGATGGCTAGCAGCCGCTACCCGGATCCGGGCAGCGATCCGCAGCCGGAGATTAACCGCATGTTCGAGATGGTGGCCATGGCGAAGACGTCCACCAGCGGTCACGAAGCGGTTCAAATGTACGGCCGCGGGGCGGATACGGTGGTCATGAATCAGGACTACCGGATCTATGAGGCCAAGCAGGCCGTGCTCGAGCTTGATCGCGCAGGCTATGTCCCGCCGCAGCCGGGCAAGGCCCGGGTCGTCGGCCGCGACGGCCGCGCCGTGCTCCAGATGGGCGCCATCGACATGAGGCGAGGCGGTTATATCAGCGACCACGATCTGCTGATTGCGAAGAAGCTGGCGCATATTTTGACCGGCGGTGACGTGCCGGCCGGAACCATCGTCAGCGAGGAGCATCTGCTTGATCTGGAACGCGAGGCGTTCCTCAGCCTGCTCGGCGAGGTGAAGACGCAGCAGCGCATGCAGCATATGCTCGCCAAGGGCAAGCCGCTGCGGAACTAGGGGAGTTGTTGGTCAAAAGCAAGTCACTGCGGAATTAGGGGAGTTGGTGGTATTCCGTTGGGGATTAGATTTTACTTTGACAATTCCTCTGTGATTCACCATTCATCAAATGCTGTTGCTGCTTGCAAATAGGTCTTATACGTTCATCGAACCTTTCGATTTCCAGCAGTGCCTTAGGTCCTGATTGAATTATAGTCGGCAAATCCGATTAGCTAATGAAGTTAGAAGTTGTCCTATTATATCCAACCAATTCAAGGTGACGAGGTGAAGATGGCATGAGAGAAGCAGTCATCGTATCGCTTGCCCGAACTCCGGTGGGGAAAGCGAAGAAAGGGAGTTTGGCCCAGACGCGCGTGGAGGACCTGGGGAAGGCGGTGCTGGAAGCCGTCATAGCTCGTGCGCCGGGCCTTAAGAAGGAGGATGTTGAAGACATCATCCTCGGGTGTGCGATGCCGGAAGGCGAGCAGGGATTGAACGTCGCCCGGATCATCTCGTTGTATGCGGGATATCCGGTCACGGTTCCCGCCCTGACGGTGAACCGGTTCTGCTCCTCCGGCCTGCAGGCAATCGCCTTTGCAGCGGAACGGATTATGCTCGGTTACGCCGACGTGATTATCGCTGGCGGCGTCGAGAGCATGAGCCATGTGCCGATGACCGGCTTCAAGCCGGCTCCGCATCCGACGATCGTTGATGAGATGCCGGAGGTGTACATCGGCATGGGGCATACGGCGGAAGAGGTCGCCCGCCGGTTCGGCATTACCCGCGAAGCGCAGGATGCCTTCGCGGCCAGCAGTCACCGCAAGGCAGCGGCTGCCATTGCGGAAGGGAAGTTCCGGGACGAGATCGTGCCGGTGAACGTGTCCTTGGCTGCCGCAGACGAGTCGGGCAAGGTGCGCAGCAAGTCCTTCACCTTCGATATGGATGAAGGCGTACGTCCCGACACATCGCCGGAGGTACTGGCGAAATTGCGGCCTGCCTTTGCTCTCGGCGGGACCGTAACCGCCGGGAACGCCTCACAGACCAGCGACGGCGCGGCGGCGGTCGCGGTCATGAGCCGCGAGAAGGCGGAAGCGCTCGGCCTTAAGCCGCTCGCGACCTTCAGGTCCTTCGCGTTGGCGGGCGTGGAGCCCGAAATTATGGGCGTGGGCCCGGTGGAGGCCATTCCGAAGGCTCTTCGGATGGCGGGCATCGGGCTGGGTGAGGTGGATGTGTTCGAGATTAACGAAGCGTTCGCTTCGCAATGTCTCCACATCATCCGCGCCTTGGACATTGACGAGAGCAAAGTCAATGTCAATGGCGGAGCCATCGCCCTTGGTCACCCGCTCGGCTGCACCGGAGCGAAGCTGACGGTCAGCCTTGTGTCCGAGCTGGCCCGGCGAGGCGGCGGCTACGGCGTCGTGAGCATGTGCATCGGCGGCGGTATGGGCGCCGCGGGGGTGTTCGAGGTGCATGCAGCCGGGGCGTGAGGTAGCTATTCACTACATCGGAGCAGGCACCTTCACAGCCAACAAGCGCTGTGCCCGCTCCGAACACGGACCGGGCACCCGCGCCTTCCCCCCACCAACAGTGATTGAGGGGGGAGGCGGTCCTATCCAGCGGAGAGGGCGGAATTGGACTGGAGAAACGAAGTGTTCGCCTTTAATTTCAGATTTCGACCGCACTAAGGGGCATTCAGGAAATCTGAAATTAACAGCGATCGTAAGTACAATCCGTCATCGGAGCGGACACCCGGCCATTACCCGCACCAGTCATCGAAGCGACGCCATCCAATACATCGCAGCAGCACCCGTACAGTCTTCGAAGCATAAACACAGCCAACAAGCGCTGTGCCCGCTCCGAACACGGACCGGGCACACGCGCCCTTCCCCCCACCAACAGTGATTGTGGGGGAGGCGGCTACCCAGCGGAGAGGGCGGAATTGGACTGGAGAAACGGAGTGTTCGCCTTTAATTTCAGATTTCGACCGCACTAAGGGTCATTCAGGAAATCTGAAATTAACAGCGATCGGAAATACAATCCGCCATCGGAGCGGACACCCGGCCATTACCCGCACCAGTCATCGAAGCGACGCTATCTAAGGAGGTACATCGAAGCAGCACCCGCACCAGTCATCGAAGCAGATCACAGCCAACAAGCGCTGTGCCCGCTCCGAACACGGACCGGGCACCCGCGCCCTTCCCCCCACCAACAGTGATTGTGGGGGGGAGGCGGCCCTACCCAGCGGAGAGGGCGGAATTGGACTGGAGAAACGGAGTGTTCGCCTTTAATTTCAGATTTCGACCGCACTAAGGGTCATTCAGGAAATCTGAAATTAACAGTGATCGGAAGTGCAATCCGCCATCGCAGCGGACACCAAGCAGCATTCACAGTAGTCACCGAAGCGACGCTATCCATGGAAGTACATCGCAGCAGCCCCCGCACTAGTCATCGAAGCAGAACACCAGGAAGTGCAATCCGCCATCGCAGCGGACACCAAGCAGCATTCACAGTAGTCATCGAAGCGACGCTATCTAAGCAAGCAGACCTAATCATCGCAGCAGACGCACCACCACAATCACTAATCCCATTCCAGAAAGGAGCCATAACCATGAGCGACAACCAAACGAAAGAACCGAAAATCAAAGGCGGCAGCTATATTATCGATAACCTGGACGTGCAGCGCATCCTGACCCCGGAGGATTTCACCGAGGAGCATAAAATGATCGGCGACACGGTCCGGGACTTCATCGACGGTGAAGTGGTGCCGCATGACGAGGAGCTGGAGAAGCTCAATTACGAGCTGACCGTGGATTTGCTGCGCAAGTCCGGGGAGCTCGGACTGCTGGGCGCTGACGTGCCGGAGCCGTTCGGCGGCGTCGGGCTGGATAAAGTGAGCTCCACGATCATCAGCGAAGCGTTGGCCAAGGGCTCGTCCTTCGCCCTGTCCTTCGGGGCGCACGTCGGCATCGGGACGCTGCCGATTGTGTTCTTCGGCACGGCGGAGCAGAAGAAGAAGTACCTGCCGGACCTGGCCACCGGGGCCAAAATCGCGGCCTACTGCCTGACCGAGCCGACGTCGGGCTCCGACGCGCTCGGCGCCAAAACGACGGCACGTTTATCCGATGACGG
The DNA here is from genome assembly GCF_017873605.1 of Paenibacillus lactis. GTDB lineage: Bacteria > Bacillota > Bacilli > Paenibacillales > Paenibacillaceae > Paenibacillus_AQ > Paenibacillus_AQ lactis. The sequence goes on along the minus strand of NZ_JAGGKI010000002.1, from coordinate 559,368 downwards.
CGAATATTATATTTTGAACGGATCGAAGTTATATATTACCAATGCCGGATTTGCGGATATCTTTATCGTGTACGCCAAGATCGACGGCGAGCATTTCACCGCGTTTATCGTGGAGAAGGAGATGGAAGGCTTCACGCTCGGACCCGAAGAGAAGAAGATGGGCATCAAAGGCTCCTCGACGCGTCCGCTCTTCTTCGAGGACGTGAAGGTGCCGAAGGAGAATTTGCTGGGCGAAATCGGCAAAGGCCATCGCATCGCCTTCAACATCCTGAATATCGGACGGTATAAATTGGCAGCCGGTACGGTCGGCGCGGCGAAGGAAACGATCGAGCTGAGCGCGAAATATGCAAATACCCGCAAACAGTTCGACACCCCGATCTCCCAGTTCCCGCTCATGCGCAAAAAGCTGGCCGAGATGAACATTGCCACCTTCGTGATGGAGAGCATGGTGTACCGCACAGCCGGCCTGCTCGACGAGGCGCTGCAGGACATCGATTATGCCAGCGAGGACGCGGGCGCCTTATCGGCCGCCGCAATCTCGGATTATGCCATCGAGTGCTCGATCAACAAGGTATTTTGCTCGGAAGGGCTGGATTTTGTAGCGGACGAGGGGGTTCAAATCCACGGAGGGTACGGGTACATTCAGGAATACAAGGTGGAACGGATCTACCGCGATTCCCGCATCAACCGCATCTTCGAGGGCACGAACGAGATTAACCGCCTGCTCATCCCGGGAACACTCGTGAAAAAAGCCATGAAGGGCGAAATCGCGCTGCTGCAAAAAGCTCAAGGCCTGCAAAATGAACTGCTGCAGATCGTTCCAGGCCAAACGTTCGAGGGTACGCTGGAGCAGGAAGCCCACTTCCTGGACATGAGCAAAAAGATTTTCCTGCTCGCCGGCGGCCTCGCGGTTCAAAAATTCGGGACCAAGCTCGAGAAGGAACAGGAGCTATTGTCCAATCTGGCGGACATGATGATTGATATTTTTGCGCTGGAAAGCGCCCTGCTGCGCACCAAGAAGCATATCGCTCGTACATCGGAAGAGAAAGCGGCCGGCATGATCGAGATGACGCAGGTATTTGCGTATGAAGCGTTCCAACGCATCGAGGCGCTCGCCAAAGAAACGCTGGCCTCGGTGGAAACCGGCGATATGCTGCGCATGCAGCTGTCGGTATTGAAAAAGCTGACCCGCACCAGCCCGGTCGATACGGTAGCGCTGAAGCGCAGCATTGCGGCCCGCGTCGTCAAAAACGAGCGGTATACGGTGTAAGTAACGTTGCGCCCATACTGCTGCCGGCATATTAACAAGGTATCCAAATCTTCCGGCGGATCGCCCTGAAGCTCATTGCGCAGTTTGCGGATAACGGAGAACCCTGTGAACGAGTTCATAGGGTTCCCGCCTCGTATAAACGCAGGGAGGAGTCAAGTCGTGCGAACAGCCAAAGGGCGTACGACTCGGAGACCGGACCAAAGCGGTTCGATAAATCCGGGCAAACCGATGTCCAGACATTCAGAGCACGCGGACATTCTAAGACAGCGGGCAACTCCAAGCAAGCGCACGATCTAAACCGTTCCTCCCGGGATGTGCGGGGGTGATCTATACCGGATTTTTTTGGAGCTTATCAAAAGAGACAGGTTTTTTCTTGGAGTAGGAAAGGAAGAAGCATTCCTTAGGAAAGGGTTGGTTTTGTATGGATACAAAGCCTTGGCTGCAGTTTTATCCGCCGGAAGTAGCCCCCGCTTTTGATTATCCGAAACAGAATTTGGCGTTGTTTCTCGTGACGTCGGCACAGAAATATCCCTGGAAGCCGGCGATGTATTTTATGGGGAAAATGATCACCTACCAAAGCTTGCTGGACTCCGCCTACCGCATGGCAAATGCGCTCCGCAGCAAGGGCGTGAAGAAGGGAGACCGGGTGGCGATCATGCTGCCCAATTGTCCGCAGGTCGTCATCTCGTATTATGGCGCGCTGCTCGCTGGAGCGGTGTGCGTCATGACCAATCCGCTCTATATGGAGCGGGAAATCGCGTATCAGATGAAGGACTCCGGTGCCAAAATCATCATAACGATGGATATGTTCGTCTCCCGGGTGGAGAAGGTAATAGAGGAGACGAAGCTTGAGCATATCATCGTAACGTCGGTGAAGGACTATCTACCGTTCCCGAAGAATCTGCTCTATCCGATCAAAGCGAAGCAGGCAGGCCCTCTCCCGGTCGTCCATTATGGCAGCCGGGTGCATGCATTTAAACAGCTGCTGGCCGCATCGCCTAACGATCCAATCTGCGAAAGCGTGGATGCGGAAAGGGATTTGGCACTGCTGCAGTATACCGGCGGCACGACGGGGACGCCCAAGGGCGTCATGCTGACGCATCTGAATTTGGTGGCCAATACGGTCCAGTCCGCGAACTGGTGTTACCAGGTTGAAGACGGGAAGGAGCGGTATATGGCCGCGCTGCCGTGTTTTCACGTATTCGGGCTGACGGTGCTGCTGAATCAGGCGGTGTACCGTGCCGGTATGCTGATTCTGGTCCCTAAATTCGAAGTGGCGATGATTCTGGATTTGATCAAAAAAGTAAAGCCGACGCTCTTCCCCGGGGCGCCGACCATGTATATTGCTCTCATCAATCACCCGCGGATTCAGGAATACGACTTGTCTTCCATTAATGCTTGCATCAGCGGCTCCGCCGCGCTCCCGGTCGAGGTGCAGGATAAGTTCGAGGAGCTGACGAAGGGACGGCTGATCGAGGGCTACGGATTGACGGAAGCCTCGCCGGTGACCCACGCGAATCCGATCTGGGGAAGACGCAAGATCGGGACGATCGGTATCCCTGTTCCCGATACGGAGGCAAAAGTGGTCAACCCGGAGACAGGCGAGGAGATGCCGGTCGGCGAGCCAGGCGAGCTTATTGTGAAGGGCCCTCAGGTCATGAAAGGCTATTGGAACCGGCCGGAGGAGACCTTTGATACGATCCGCAATGGCTGGCTGTTTACCGGCGATATGGCAACGATGGACGAGGAAGGATATTTTACGATCATCGACCGGAAGAAGGATATGATAATTGCAAGCGGTTACAATATATACCCGAGGGAGATCGAAGAAGTGCTGTATGAGCATCCTTCCGTCAAGGAAGCCGTAGTGGTCGGCACCAAGGACGATTACCGCGGCGAGACGGTCAAAGCCTACATCGTGCTAAAAGATGGAGCTGCTCCCGATCCTTCGGGATTGGAAAAGTTTTGCCGCAGCCAGCTTGCCGCTTATAAGGTGCCGCGGCAGTTCGTATTCCGTGACGCTTTACCGAAGACGATGGTCGGAAAGGTGCTTCGCCGCAAGCTGCTGGAGGAAGAGGAGGAAGGCAGACCGACGGGCTGATGCATAGGATGGAGAAGTTAGGTGCAGGCACTGTGGGCATGCATCGGTCGACAAGACGTAGCTTCTCCTCTTACCGCGTGCCTCTCCCGGCGCTGTGTAAGGATGACTGCTGCACGATGCTTAGCGTCGACGCTCGGGCGACCAGCCATGCCCTTTGGATGACCCACTGAGGTCACTCCCAGCATGTCGTCGGCGATTTTCCGCCGATTTTTAAGAAGTTATCATCAATAACTAGGATTAGGTAACGTTGAAAATCGGAAGATGGGGTACCCTAAACGTTGAATATTGTAAGTATGCCGTGTAATAAATTCGATACAAGGAGGCGGCCTTATGCATAAAGCCGATACGAGCCAGGATCCGAAGGCCGAACAGCCGACATTTGACCGGGAGGCCTACATGGAGGCGATGGCCAAGGCGGCCGAGCCCACCTTCTGGGGATATCTCGGCTGTGAGCTGGCTTCCGCTACCCCGGAAGCGGTTGTCGTCACCCTGGATGTGCAGCCTCATCACATGAATATGATGGGGATCGTGCATGGCGGTGTCCTCTCCTCGCTGATGGATAATGCTATGGGCATCGCCGTCATGCTGGAGCGTCCCGGCGAGTCGACCGTGACCAGCAACCTGAACGTGCATTTTGTCATGCCGGCCAGGGAGGGGGTTCTCACGGTGACGGCAAGCATCGTTCATCAGACGCGCCGGTCGGTCACGACGGAATGTAAAATTACGGATGCAAAGGGAGAACTGGTTGCCATAAGCACCGGATCATTCCGGGTGAAATGAAGCAAGACGGAATAAAAAGCGGTCTGTCGTCTCCTAAGGGTGGAGAGGGCAGGCCGTTTTTTGTTGAAACCAGGTAAGCTCTATAGGCTTTGTTGCGATACATAGTTAGATAAACGTTTCTCAACGTTGAATTTCTCGTATTCACGTATTATCGCTCACAAACTTCGAATCAGGGAATCCTACGAATCTTGTGTCTGTCGAAACGTTCTCATGAATTTGTTGCGTTCTTGGAATTCTGCCTTCTCTTTTAAATCACTTGAGTCTCTTGAATCCAAACATTAGATCAGATCACCAGAGACGGTTGGTAATGCCTTGTCAGTCAGAATAAGCTATGGTACAATAATAATGCTGTTTTTCATCAGAATTTGAACATTATATTTGATTATAAATCTGATGTTTACATACGCGTAGGAGGTGGAAGTCATGGTTGTATTGTTCGAAGTGCTGCTCGTCATTTTCTCCATCGGGTTGATTACGGTTGTTCTTCTCCAGAAAGGGAAAAGTGCAGGTCTTGCCGGTGCCATCTCCGGCGGTGCGGAACATCTGTTTGGCAAAACGAAGGCTCGCGGTATGGATCTCGTGCTGCAGCGCATTACCGTTGGTTTGGCGGCAGGATTCATGATCTTGGCGATTGTTGTTGCGATGTTGAAATAATAATACGGCCCTCGCTTTTCACTCTGGAAGAGCGGGGGCTTTTTATATGCCTTGGGCGAATGGTGATCTTTGGGGGGATTTCGAAGGATACCGCGGATTAAATTCGTGTATACTAGGGTATGTGTATATGTAGGTAAAGAATGGATAGAGGAACGAATGAATTCGCAGGTTCCCCGAGGTGATAATCATGATAACGGAACAAATTTTACTCGATTTTATGCGGGAAACTGCATACAAACCGATGACGTACCAGGAATTGGAGCAGCATTTTGCGATTGAGGATGCTCATGATTTCAGGGAGTTTTTAAAGCTGTTGAACGATCTGGAGCAGTCCGGAAAAATCATTCTGACCAGCACCCAGCGTTACGGCGTGCCGGAGCGGATGTCTTTGCTGCGCGGGCGACTGCAGGCGCATCCGAAGGGTTTTGCTTTTCTGATTCCGGATGATCGGGAGCATCCCGATGTGTACATTCATGCGAACGACCTGAAGAGCGCCATGAACGGCGATACGGTGCTGGTTCGCATTAGCTCGCAGCATAGCGAGGGCGGCAAAATGGAAGGCGAGGTTGTCCGCATCGTCACCCGCGCCGTCACCCAAGTGGTGGGCGTCTTCCAAAATCACGAGGCATACGGCTTCGTGCTGCCGGATGATAAGCGGATTAACCGGGATATTTTTATACCGAAGCATGCGATGAACGGCGCCGTGGACGGCGTGAAGGTCGTCGTCAAGCTGGTGAGCTATCCGGAGGGACGGGCGGCGGCCGAGGGCGAGGTTGTGGAGATTTTGGGCCACAAGGACGATCCGGGCGTCGACATCCTGTCGATTATCCGTAAGCATCAGCTGCCGGAAGGCTTTCCGGAAGAGGTGCTGGCCGAGGCGGATGCTGCGCCGGATTCCATTACGGAAGAAGAGATCGTCCAGCAGGGCCGGCGGGATCTTCGCGGCTTAAATATCGTCACGATTGACGGTGAGGATGCCAAGGACTTGGACGACGCGGTCAACGTGGAGCGCCTGCCGAATGGCCATTACCGTCTGGGCGTGCATATTGCCGACGTGAGCTACTACGTGCGTGAGCATTCCGAGCTGGACAAGGAAGCGTACAACCGCGGGTGCAGCGTCTACCTGGTAGACCGGGTCATTCCGATGCTGCCGCACCGCTTGTCCAACGGCATTTGCAGCTTGAATCCGCAGGTGGACCGTCTCACGATGTCCTGCGTCATGGAATTCAATGAGCAGATGAAGGTCGTGAAGCACGATATTTTCACAAGCGTGATTCGGACGAAGGAACGGATGACGTACAACAATGTGCGTAAAATTCTGGTCGACGAGGATCCGGAGCTGATCAAGCGTTACAGCGATCTGGTGGAGGATTTCCGCCTGATGCAGGAGCTGGCGCTGAAGCTGCGGAACCGCCGGATGCGGCGGGGCGCGGTCGATTTTGATTTTGTGGAGTCGAAGGTCATTGTCGATGAAAACGGCAAGCCGATCGATATCGTCAAACGGGAGCGTTCCATCGCGGAGCAGATCATCGAGGAATTCATGCTGGCCGCCAACGAAACGGTGGCTGAGCATTTCCACTGGCTGAAGGTGCCATTCATCTACCGAATCCACGAGGACCCGGATCCGGAGAAGCTGCAGAACTTCATGGCGTTTGCCGCGAATTTCGGCCACCATGTGAAAGGGCGCGGCAATCAGATTCATCCGCGTGCCCTGCAAAGCCTGCTGGACGACATCCACGGCACGAAAGAGCAGACGGTGCTCAGCACGATGATGCTCCGTTCGATGAAGCAGGCGAAGTACGATGCGGAGAGTACAGGTCATTTTGGTCTGGCGGCCGAGTACTATTCCCACTTCACTTCACCGATTCGCCGTTACCCGGACCTGGTCATTCACCGGGTGATCCGGGAGGTGCTGGAGAGCGGCGGAACGCTGAGCGAGCAGCGGCATGAGCAGCTCGCGGCCCGCATGGCGGACATTGCTCAGCAATCCTCGGAGCGCGAGCGCGTCGCCGTTGATGCCGAACGTGACACCGAGGCCCTGAAGAAGGCCGAGTTCATGCTGGATAAGGTCGGCGAAGAATTCGAGGGCATTATCAGCAGCGTGACCAGCTTCGGTATGTTCATCGAGCTGGAGAATACGGTGGAAGGCCTGATTCGGCTCAGCGCGCTGACCGACGATTATTACCACTTCGACGAAGGCCACATGGCGCTGATCGGGGAGCGGACATCGAAGGTGTTCCGCATTGGCGATGACGTCAAGGTGCGCGTGGCGAAGGTGAATATGGATGAGCACACCATCGATTTTGAGATGGTGGATATGAAGCCGCGCCGGCAAGGCCGCGGCGGCGGTACTGGCGGCGGCGACCGCGGCGGAGCCGGTGGCCGCGGGTTTGGCGCCCGCGATGGCGCAGCCCGCGGGGGCAAGGGCCGCGGCAAGCGCAGCGCCGCGGCAGAAGGCGGCGCGCCGGCAGGGCGCCGCGAGGGCAGCGCCGGCGGCCAGGGCGGCCGTGCCGGCGGGAAGCGCGGCGGCGGAGAGGCCGCCGCCGAAGGCACGGAGACGCGCAGCTTCGCGTTCGGCTCCGGCAAGGGCGGCTACAGCTCCGCCGGCGGCGGGGCCCTTGGCTTTGACCGCAACGCCCGCTCGGGCGGCGGAGGCGGCAAGGGCCGCCGGAAGAAGACGTCGCGCAGCGGCATCTTCATCGGCGAAGGACCGACGCCGGGCAGCGGGCCAGCCGGCGCTGAGGGCGATGCCGCAAGCGGCGGCGGACGGCGCAAGCGGAAGAGCAAAGGCGGGAACGGCACAGCCGCTTTTGTGAGGAAGAAGAAAAAGTAGGGCTGGGGCGGACGGCAAGCGCTTTGGCATCCCTAGGACCAGCACTGTGAACACAGTAATGAAGGGGAATGGGATACTTTTAATCTTGAAGTCCCTCCCCGGTGCACTTGGCCTTGGAATCATGGCTGCCGATTTTGCCATTCGATATTCAGAGTGGAACGCTTGCCCCGCCTTGCGTAAGCAGGCCTACGTTTGATACAATGGACTTCTGGTGAGATTGCATATTTTCGGCGGTCTGCCGGAGTCCTTTTTCCATTTACTGCTCATGACAAGGAGTGAGACCATGGGTAAGAAGAGTGACGGGAAGGTTCTGGCCCAGAACAAGAAAGCTTCCCATGATTACTTCATAGAAGATACGTACGAAGCGGGGATGGTTCTGACCGGGACCGAGATCAAGTCGATCCGTAACGGCCGTGCCAATATTGGCGACGCGTTTGCGACAATTCGCAATGGCGAGATCCACATTCACAATATGCACATCAGCCCGTTTGAGCAAGGGAACCGGAGCAATCCGTCCGACCCGACGCGTGCGCGGAAGCTGCTGCTGCACAAGGAACAGATCCGCAAGCTGCTAGGGCAATCCAAGCAGGAGGGATATACGATCGTTCCGCTTAAAATCTATATCCGCAACGGTTATGCCAAGCTGCTGCTGGGCCTCGGCAAAGGTAAGAAGCAGTACGACAAGCGTGCGGATGCTGCCAAGAAGGACGCGCAGCGCGATATCCAGCGGGCACTGCGGGAGAAGCAGAAGATTGTGCGTTGATGAAGCAAGTTGGCTTTTTGAGTGGCATGTTTTAGCTGTGTTACCTGCATTATATATATCATTTTGATGCAGTTTGTGATATACTATTTGATGTAAGGCAAGATTGACTCTTTGACAACAGCATGCAGTAGACGGCATTCTTTCTTTGGAGGGAAGGAATGCGAACGTTTGATTGACTACTGTGGCTGAATCATCTTTAGATCTAATCCAGGTACCCTTTTTGGCGGAAACGTCAGGTGCTTAGCGCATCGGCATTTCTCCACATAAGGGGGCGTTCTTTGGATTCGACGGGGATAGTTCGGGCATGAGTAGCGGGTAGTGGGGACGCGTCCACTTCATCAACGCTAAAGCCATAATAACTGGCAAACAACAAACTTCTTACGCTGTAGCAGCTTAATAACCTGCACGCGTGCTCTCGCTCTGTATCGCCCATGTACCGGGATGAGGGCTCAACTTTAGTGGGATACGCTGTCACATCTCCGCCTGGGGTGTGCTGAAGAAGACAATCAGGCTGGGCATAGCGAAAGCCGGTTACGGGGCGTTTGCTTTGCCGACATTAAAACTGTAACTACACCCGTAGAAACTTGTGTTGTCGTTATCTTCGGACAGGGGTTCGACTCCCCTCGCCTCCATACATAACAATGATAGAGCCATCAGCCAGTGATCTGGTTGGTGGCTCTTCTGTTTATGATAAGTAATTAGAAAACTGGAGGGGACTCAGGATGGTTGCCAATCGAGAGCAGCTCCAAGAAATTCTGAAAAAAGCAAATCAACATGCACGCAAGCAAGCCAAGGAGTCAGGGGCATCCATTTACTATATCAAGGATAATAAACGAGTTCGTGAGGATGCTAACGGAAATAAGTTCGAAATCATTTATGATGCAACCGGAAAACGACATGAGTTCGAATATCATGAATAAGCAAAAACCAGTTATGACGGTTTTTGCCGGAACAAATGGGGCCGGAAAAAGCACGCTGAGTATGCAAATGAGAGCATGGTTAGGCGAGTTGGTTGATCCTGATCAGATTGCCCGTGAACTAAAACCAGATGATCCAAGAAGTGTCGATCTTTCGGCGGGAAGAGAAGCGGTCAAAAGAATCAGATCGTTGATAAAAAGACAGGAGCATTTTGCAATTGAAACGACACTATCAGGTACATTTGTTCTAAAGCATATGCAAGTTGCTAAAGAAAGCGGGTATGACATCGTCATGTACTATATTGGCCTTCAAGATGTGCAAATGCATATTGACCGTGTGGCCTCTCGTGTCGAGCAGGGTGGACATTGGATTGCAGAAGAGGATATTCGTTTTCGATAAGGCCAGTCATTGCAAAATTTAAGGCCTGCACTAGCCATTGCAGATCAGATTTTTATTATAGATAATACAAATGAACCCATGATTGTTGCTGAAATCGCAGGAAGTAAGCTGATATATTGCATAGATCATATACCTGCTTGGTCTGCAAGTGTTATTAGAGACCATAGTTGATGATGTATTCTAGGGGATATTACAGCTTAATAACCTGCACGCGTGCTCTCGCTCTGTATCGCCCATGTACCGGGATGAGGGCTCAACTTTAGTGGGATACGCAGTCACATCTCCGCCTGGGGTGTGCTGAAGAAGACAATCAGGCTGGGCATAGCGAAAGCCGGTTACGGGGCGTTTGCTCTGCCGACATTTAAAACTGTAACTACACCCGTAGAAACTTGTGTTGTCGTTATCTTCGGACAGGGGTTCGACTCCCCTCGCCTCCATCTTGAAAAACACCATCCGCATGAGGATGGTGTTTTTGTTTTATATTAATACTATAGGCTAGAGCATGTCTTACAGATGGAGTGAAATCGATGAATCATAGTCATGATGGAGAGGATCGATTGATAACGGTGCTCAATATGGATGGTCAACAGCTAACCCCGTGTTTGCTCCATAGGGCTTGGCGGGAAGTTGAGCGATCCCGAGCTGTCTGGATTGATGAGCAGACGATCCAATTGCTTTATAATCCGTTCTTATTTCGGGGCTATCGAAAAGCTGCACTGAAACGAGATCATCACACTTGTTTGTGGTGCGGAGGGCACGCCACGACAGTAGACCATATTATCCCCTCAAGCAAAGGCGGCTCGGATCTTCCCCACAACCTGATCGCTTCCTGCAGCGAATGCAATACGAAACGTGGAAACCGTCCGGCATGGTCCTATCTCAAAGATAACGCACGCGCTGTTCCGAATCTTATAAAGCTGTGCTGGCGTATCTTTATCGCGAATTACAGACATCGCCCAATGAAAAAGGGGACACTTGAGTAAAGACCTAGAATTGTTGTTTCGACCGACCGAAGTCTATGCAGGAATCGTGACACGCTCATTAATTTTGCCGACATTAAAACTGTGACTACATCTGTAGAAACTTGTGTTGTCGTTATCTTCGGACAGAGGTTCGACCTCCCTCGCCTCCATGCATACAGTAAAAAGCGACCGCAATTGGTCGCTTTTTTTGCTTGTTATCACTTTTAGCTTCAGTCTGAATTCAACATGTTCTTTATAGAAGGGTTTGCTTTCTTATTACTTGGGGAGGGGACAGCCCCCTCTACCCAAATGCAAATCCACCTATTCATTTGCCGTCATTGTATGTGTCTTGGGCAGTAGAAATGGCATGTGTTTTATTGCTTAAGTGCCGACATTTCATAATGTAACAATCTTCATATATAATTGAACTGTCTAAGTTGAACTCCGTAAATGATTAGATAACTAAAATATAGTTAAATGAGGGAAGCGAATGAATTTTTTGCGGGAGTTTTTTGCTAACAATATAGTAAGAAGAATTCTATTCCTCCTACTAGTCGTTTTATTGCTGTATAGCTTGAGAGATATGCTCAATTTGCTGTTATTGCTGTTTCTTGTTACCTTCGTCATGGGACGCCTCGAGCAATATATTACGAAGAAAATATCTAAGCTGTTTCCTATATCGCCTATTGTCGTTAATACGGTATTGTATGCGGCTTTAATATTTGGGCTTGTCTACGGAATTCTCCATTATGTTCCGAAGCTCATTAGTCAAATTTCTGATTTGTATTTTTCCATTATCCGATTTCTAAATACACCTCAGTCAGATGAAATTGCTGCGCTTGTCTCCTCCGCACTTAGTAAGCTGGAATTAGAGCAATACGGAAGCCAGGCACTAAATTATATTCTGAAGCTAGGCAAGTGGGCGGAGGTTATCATTTTTGTTATTGTATTGAGCTACTTCTACTTAATCCAGAAGAAAACCGTCAATGACTTTACAGATAAGTTGAGCAAAAGCAAAATAAGCTGGGCTTACAATGAGTTTAAATATTTTGGCCAAAAATTCACCTCCTCCTTTGGTAAAGTGATCGAGGTTCAATTAATGATCGCCTTGTTGAACACGATTCTAACGACGATCGGGTTGTCGATTTTGGGCTATCCTTACTTGTTCGCTCTAGCGATTATGGTTTTTCTACTAAGTCTTGTGCCGGTAGCCGGTGTTGTTCTTTCCTTCATTCCGATCAGTATTATCGGTTACCAGATTGGCGGTATCTCAACCGTCATTTGGGCGATTGTCATGATTTTGATCATCCATGCAGTTGAGACATACTTCTTAAATCCGAAGCTGTATGCTCATAAAACGAAGCTGCCGATGTTTTACACCTTTATTGTTCTTATTTTCTCCCAGCACTTCATGGGGATCTGGGGGTTAATTCTCGGGATTCCGATCTTTATGTTCCTGCTCGATATTTTCGAAGTCGATCAAAAAACCGCGATATCACCAAACATTGAAGCTGCGCAGCTTTTAGGAGAAAACGTAAGTCCTAGGAATAATCAACAGCCCTAAGTCACTTCCCGAAATAATCTTGCTGTGTTCGATTAAAAGTGTAAAATTCTTAGCTATAAGTTTGCAAAGCAAGACACCTCACTCAAAGAGTATCAAATGTACATTATGCATAAGAAGGGCCTTTAGAGGTCCTTCTTTTTTTGCCCCCTTTTTTTCTGACATTTGTCATAATCGGCTTGTGACAACCCACACTAATTGGTTCTCGCGCTTTCTCAATATAATAAGGACATCAAGGAACGAAAGAAGAAATTAGCGGAGGTTAGGACAAAATGACAAAGGCGATTGAATGTATCAATCTAGTGAAGAAATTCGGCGAGTACTGCGCCGTTGATCATATGAATCTATCTTTTGAGAAAGGTCAAATATCAGCATTGCTCGGACCGAATGGAGCAGGCAAGACAACCACCATTTCCATGATACTTGGAATGATCAAGCCAACATCAGGAGAAGTCAGGGTCTTGGGGATGCCATCTGGAACAAAAGAATTACGGCAGCGCGTTGGAGCGCTTTTGCAGGATGTTAAAGCAGCAGATGGACTTACGGTGAAAGAAGTGCTTCAATTGTTCCGCAGTTATTATCGTAATCCGATGTCGCTAGAGCGATTGTTAGACATTTCGGGTCTCCACGCGGATCAGAAACGACGCGCATCCTCCCTGTCTGGAGGTCAACGTCGTAGATTAGCTTTCGCCCAGAGTTTGGCGGGGAATCCGGAGCTTCTCCTGCTGGATGAACCAACCGTCGGAATGGATATCGAGGCTCGGGGTCGCTTTTGGGACACCATTCAAGCACTGGCAAGTGACGGACGTACGGTGCTCTTAACTACACATCATTTAGATGAAGCTGATGCTGTCGCAGATCATATCGCAGTCATCGCCAGGGGACAGGTTGTTGCGGAAGGGACTCCGGCACGTTTAAAGGCACAAACAGCACTTAGAACGGTTTCATTTCGGGCGGCAAATGCGCCAGCCCAGCAGGAGTGGCTCACATTACCTGGTGTAGAAAAGGCGGAATGCAACGGCGAGCGGATTCGCCTTTATGCCCAAGAGACCGATGTATTGTTATTTACACTGATGCAGTCTGAATGGGGAATTTCCGATATTGATATACAATCCGCCAGTTTAGAAGATACATTCCGAAGTCTTACAGGCTCAAATAAATAAACGATTATACGATAATAAACATTTTTAGGAGGAAAATAGCCATGTTCCATATGTTTGTTGCCCAGACCAAAGCAGAAAGTATACGAATTATCCGCAGTCCATTTTTCTTACTCTTCTCCATTGCGATGCCGCTTGCTTTCTACTTTTTATTTGCGAGTATGAATGGGGTAGATCAATCGATCCAATCGACAACTTGGGGTGTCTTTTCATTGATGTCGATGACTGCTTTCAGTTTGATCGGTACAGCCGTATCTCAATTCGGTATCCGTCTTTCGTTCGAGCATCAAGATGGGTGGGTGCGCCTGTTGAAGCTGACTCCACTATCTCCTGCCGTCTGGATTGGCAGCAAAATTGTATCGCAAATGGTTGTTCACTTGATCGTCATCGTAGTTATCTTTTTATCTGCCGGCCTTGTTCATGATATACAATTGACAGCCGGGCAATGGATTTTATGCGGATTATGGTTATGGATTGGGAGCATATCTTTTCTTGCGCTTGGTGCCTTGTTAGGAACGCTTAAAAATGCGAATACCTCCGTTGCCATAGGAAATGTGTTACAGATGGGGCTTGCCATTGTGGGGGGGCTTTGGATGCCGCTTAGTACTTTGCCAAGTTGGATGGGCTCGGTCGGGGAATGGCTGCCATCTCACCGTTACGCCAATGGGGCATGGAATATGATCGCCGGAAAAAATCCGGCAAGCATCGATTTCATAATTTTGACAGGATGCGGACTCCTCTTTATGCTACTATCAATCTATATATACAATCGACGGGATGCGGTTTAATTGAATCGAGAGAAATGGCGTCTCTTTCCAAAATCGGAAGGAGTCGCCCCTTATATTTTGTTAACAAATTTAATAATACCCATGTACTTTTTACTCTATGAGCCATCAAGTATACAGTGGCTTGGCTTTGTTCTGTTAGGCATATTCGTTCTATTGTTTCGACAATCCTACTTTTATTTAAAGTGGGCCACGCCAATATTGATCGTTCAGGTGGGTATACTTTTAATTTTAGCAGCTGTCTTTCACCCTATGTATACGTTTATGGGTTTTATGATCGCTGCTCCGCTGAGCAAACAAAAGCTGCCGATATTACTCTCTATAACGATCGTTTTTACGGTAGCTATGGGATTTATCGCCGTTCCTTACTTGGACCGGATGGGCAGCCTAGTATGGATAGGGCTGGTGCCTATGTTTGGCATCTGTATTCTGCCGTATATTATTCGAACTTCGACCCGATTTCAACAGAAGTCTGCGCGGCTGCGGGCAGAAACGGCTGAACGAATGGCACAGCAGGAGGAGCGCCAGCGGATCGCGCGTGAATTACATGATACATTGGGACATACGCTGTCATTAATCGCACTAAAAGGTGAGGTCGTTGAGAAATTGGTCAATCGTCAACCCGAGAGAGCGATAGCAGAGGCTCGTGAAATACGAGAAACGGCACGCGCAGCCTTGAAACAAATGCGAGAATTGGTTACGGAGATGAAAGTTACATATCTCGCTGACGAATATAAGCATGCTGTATCGTTATGTTCAGCAGCGGGCATACCGCTTTTATTTCAATATCAATCGATTTCAGATCCCAGACCTTCTAATGTAGGGACGGAAGACGCTTTAGTGAACAATCCGCTTCCGTTAACACCCTTGCAGGAGACGATCTTGGCAATGTGTTTTCGCGAGACGATTACAAATGTGGTTCGTCATAGCCGAGCAACAAGTTGCAGCGTTCTTCTCGACATTCAGGAAGGGGAAGTTCGTGTATCCGTAAGTGATGACGGTATTGGGGCAGATATGGATCAATTCTATACTAGCAGTAATGGCCTCGCCGGTTTACGGCAGCGGTTGGTTATGATCGATGGTCGTATGTCGCTGTCTTCGTCCCCAGGCAAGGGGACGGAGGTCACCTTACATATACCTAGGGTATTACGAAATGAAAAGGTAGGTAGCGCTTAGATGATTCGTATTGTTTTGGCAGAAGATCAAAAGTTATTAAGGGGAGCACTGGCAACGTTACTCTCGTTAGAAGATGATATTGAAGTCGTCGGTCAAGCTGAAAATGGGGAAGAAGTGATGTCCATGATTCAGGAGTATGAACCGGATGTAGCTGTTCTGGATATTGAGATGCCACTGAAAACGGGGTTAGATATTGCGGAATGGGTTCAAAAAAATAAGTTGGGTTGTCGTGTCATCATCTTGACGACGTTCGCGCGTCCCGGATATTTCCAGCGGGCCATGCAGGCAGGAGTTTATGGTTATCTTCTCAAGGATACGGGCAGCGATGAACTGGCTGATGCGATTCGTCGGGTCTATGATGGGAAACGCGTCATCAATTCAGAATTGTCGCTCGCGGTATGGGATGATCCATGTCCATTATCACCCAGGGAGCGTGAAGTCATGAAGTTGGCTGCCCAAGGCTTAGTTCTTCAAGATATTGGAGCACAGCTGTTTCTATCCTATGGAACGGTACGTAACTATATGTCAGAGGCGATTGGGAAGCTCGGGGCGAATACACGGATCGAGGCAATCGATATCGCACGTAGCAAGGGATGGTTGGATTGAGGAGAACTCCGAGAAATTCTGAAAAAGCGGGTCAATTTTAATAGGATTTTACTGATGTAAAGGCGAAAGAAAAAAGCCCCGAACAACGGAGCTTGTATGCTATAATTTGGAATGTACAACACACCTTGAGTGGGTGGGGCTTCCTCCGGAAAGGAGGTGAGTCCATATGAACTTCTCTTTTTCCGATGTGATCGTATTCGCAGGGTTTATCGTTGCGTTACTGACCTATATCGACCGAAAAAAGAAGTAACCCACTCTTAAGGTTGGCAAACCGTGGGTTACTTCTCTGGACAAGCATTACCCTGGAGGGAATCCCCACTCAAGAGGTTGTGCTGAGGACGGACTGCCATCCGTCCTTATTTCTATTCTTATCTTATCATACCCGGTTTTAGTCCTCAAGGATCAGCATTAATGAAGGTCTCCCGGATAGTCCAGTGAATGGGTGTACAATCCCTTCGCCTACATATATATCAAAGAGCAACGATTCGAATTGGACCCTTTACAGAAGCTCCGATTGAGAATAGCCGTAAAATAAATTCACCAGAGCCAGGCCGATCCCTAGTCTTAAGTCTAGGTTCAGATACCCCTTAAGACGGTTATGTCAGGTAAATGGCGCGGTTATAATGAATTTATATAACTCGCTGATACGTGATATATGAAGCCAAAAGGGGTGTTTGAATTTGAAAGCAATCGAAGCGACGAACACGGCGCGGGCAGGTAAGGTGAAATGGGTGCTTTTTAATCCAAAAACCTACGCGACGATCCTCTATTTATTGCTATCTCTCCCGTTAGGGATCATTTATTTTACAGTAGCGATAACAGGACTAGTATTATCAATCGGTCTAACTCCCATATTTATCGGAATACCGCTGTTCTTTGGCGTAGCGAAGCTGTTGAACGGGATTGTGCTCTTTGAACAAAGCATGATTAGGCAAATTTTGGGCCTTCCTGCCCCATCCGTTTCATATTCCTACCATCAACAGCCTGTAGCTGGGCAGAACTGGTTGAAACGAATGGTGAGCGGTTTTGACGGAGCGCTATTTATTCGAAATCTGCTGCTCGTATTCCTAAGGTTTGTTACTGGCATCGTATTCTTTGTTATTATGGTAACGGTGATTTCACTGGGACTCGGATTGATTGCTCTTCCCGTCGTGCATATCATTTTGATGAATGAATTGAAGCTTGATATTTTGGAGAATAGCTTGTTCAGTTATTTCCATATCGATTGGACTTATAATCAGCAATACCTGCTGTACGTAGGCGTTGGTCTTGTCCTGTTCTGGGTCGCGCTGCGCGTCGTGAATGGGCTCATGCAAATTCAGCGCAGAATCATGTATGTGGATGAGCCCTATCAGCAGCCGTCAGTACCGCCAATGGAAGCGCAAATCCATGCGTCCGTTCAGCCGCAATATGATGAGTACCTGGAGGATCAGCCCGCTCAAGGGATGATGCAGCCAGCCTATAGAGAGCTTTAAAAGCCCTCCCTAAAGCGACCTTAACCGGTCGCTTTTTCGTTTGCGCCCGGTTAAGCCTGAACTATCCTAATCTGCACCTTGAATTTGTTGCTTTCTGCAGTTCACGACTTGCCGGCAAGGATGTTCTTCAAGCGTAAGTGTCATTTCCCAGACGAATAATCATTAACTCAGAATATCGCGGAATGTGCAAAGTATGAGAAAATGATTATTTCGGAACTGCTTTCGCAGCTGATATGCTGTGGGTGAAATTCCAAAATTTGTTGATTTTCAATAAGGACCTTGAAAAACCTGGTCCATAAGCGAGGAGGTCGATAAGAAAGCTCAATTTATTGCAAGCGGTTACAAAAATCGGATGAGTAAAAAAGGAGGAGATAAAATGAAGAACAGGGTAGCAAAGGCAACCGGCATGGTGTTGTTGTTTTCTCTGGCACTGTCTCTCATAGCGGGAGGGTGGACGAATAAGACAACGGTCCATGCAGCCGGTCTTTCGATCATCGGCGGTGGGGGCTGGAATGAAACGGCGTATATCGAATGGTCACCCCTAAGTAATGCGGAGGGATACAATGTATATGTTAAAAACGCAGGCGCGCCGGATTCCAGCTATCAACAAATCGATAATGAGCTCATCCGACAATACCCTTCTTATTTGAGAGCGGATGCCGTAGGCCTAGCTGCCGGAAATTATGTCATAAAGGTTGAAGCCAGGCTGAGTGACGGTTCGACGGTAAGCACCGTTTCGAATAACCTGTCCGTAGCTTCCCATGATCGATCCGGGTTTGCTTTTTCCTCAGACTCGCCATACGGGACAGGCTCGGGTGCCTACAATGATGACGGTACGCTTAAAGACGGTGCACAAGTTATTTATGTGACCTCCGAGACGGCACGAACCGTGACTCTTGATGTGAAAATCAATAGCTCAGGCGGGGTTCAAACGGGCGTGGGGATCGGCGAGATTTTGACGCTAAGACAAAAGGGCTATGATACAACCCCTCTTGCTATCCGGGTTATTGGAAAGGTTACCGATGATGACATGAGCGGACAGCTGAATAGCAGCGGCTACCTTCAAGTAAAAGGCAAAAACAATTACTCGGAAATGAATACGACGATCGAAGGGATCGGAGACGACGCTTATGCTTATGGGTGGGGATTGCTCCTTAGATATGTAGGGAATGTGGAAGTAAGAAACCTCGGACTCATGTTGTTCCCTGATGACGGGATTTCCATGGATACTGGCAACATCAACGTGTGGGTTCATAATAATGATCTATTTTATGGAACTGCTGGAGGAGATGCCGACCAGGCCAAGGGCGATGGTTCAACGGATCTGAAGAAAGGATCGACCTATATTACCATCTCTTACAATCACTACTGGGATTCGGGAAAAGCGGCTCTTGTCGGGTTGAGTGAATCGGAGGAATTCTTTGTCACCTTCCATCATAATTGGTTTGATCACTCGGACTCGCGCCATCCACGAATTCGATTGGCATCGGTACACATCTATAATAACTTCTATGACGGAGTCTCAAAATATGGGGTCGGTGTGACAACGGGAGCTTCGGCCTTTGTGGAATCCAATTACTTTAGACATGCCAAATACCCGATGCTGAGTTCCTTGCAAGGTACGGATGCTTTAGGGGAAGGGACATTTTCGGGCGAAGACGGAGGCGTGATTAAGGCCTATAACAATAGGATCGTAGATGCGGACAGTCTGATTTATGCAAACTCCAATACAGGGACAGCTCCGGCACATGCAACCTCATTCGATGCATACTTGGCTTCGTCAAGAAATGAAACCGTACCAAGCTCTTACAGAGCGTTAGTGGGAGGAACGGCTTATAATAACTTCGATACAACCGTCGATACGGGAGTGAATAACGCCGATATTGATAACGTCAGCGATGTGGAGAAAATTGTTACCGCACAAGCCGGACGCCTGAATAACGGGGACTTCACGTGGCAATTCGATGATTCCGTTGACGACACGTCGTATGCCCTTAACACCGCTCTTATGGCTAAAATACGAAGCTACACCAGCGGGCTCGTATCCGTAGGTGGGAATTCAAGCGGGGCAGATCCGGAACCGGAACCCGAGCCCCAGCCCGAGCCCGAGCCATCCACAGGGGAACCGGCTCATAACTTTACAACGTCCGGATTGGAAAGTGATTTCTTTGATATTGTAGGGAATCTTTCGACAACGAAGGGAACCGTGGTGTATAACGGCTTGACGCTAACCCAATGTTTGAAAATCGAGAGCTCGACCCGTATCACCTTCACCTCTACGGAAACGGCCACATTAACATTAGTGTTTAATTCGGCAGACGGAACCAAGATCAAGATTGATGGAACGAGTTATCCAATGACGAATGGTGTTGTCAGGGTGTCACTTCTCCCAGGAGCGCATACGATTACAAAAGATAACACGGCGAATCTCTTTTATATGGAGTTGGAGTAGAGCGGACGTCGGTCAAAAAAGGGATGCACGGGGCATGACTACCTCAACTGCAATGCTTTCGGGTGACATTAAAGGGCGACCGCATCCGTGGAAGCTTATGTGGTGTTGTCTTCGGACAGGGGGGTAGGCTCCCCTCGCCTCCTCTTACGAATATAAAAGCGACCGTGGTTCGGTCGCTTTTATACTTCCCCTGTTGGTTTGGCTACTGGGACACAATGCTTCCGAATGGTAGCTGCTAAGTCGGGAAACTGATATTTATGATTAACCATATCTACCGTAAAATCCTCGGCTTTCTTTGGGTTCATCCTAAAATACAAGCCATTATAACGCAGGAATATGACAAGTGCTGTAAAAGCGGTGCGTTTATTAGCATTGTAAAAAGGATGATTTTGCCCTAATGACTCAAACAGAGCTGCAGCCTTTTCGAAAACGGTCTGAGAGGCCTCCTCCCCAAAAGCGGAGGACTGAGGGCGTAGTACAGCGGATTCGAGCAACCCTGGTTCCTTTACCCCGATTTGTTCACCTGGACTGTAGCGTTGAATCATGGATACATTAATGGCAATGACTTCTTGGACGGATAAATAACGAGCTGATGTCATCTATCCTTGAGTCCTTGCAGTGTTTGATCGTATTCCTCAATAACATTTGTTAAAGTATCCATGAAGTCTGCACTAATTCCTTCAGGTAATGAGACTCTTGTTGACTTCTTGATTATAATTTCTCCTGTTTCCGGGCTAACATCAATGCTGACTGTATCACCTTGATCCAATCCGATTTGCTTCAAAGCGTCAGTCATGGTTATACCTAAACTGTTGCCGAATTTGGTCACTTTTCGTTCCATCACAACCATCCTATTCATAAAGGTTCTCTCCTTATCAGCATATTCAATCGTTATAACAATTATACAATTATGAATTTGAATTTCAACTAACTACGTTCTCACACTCTCCATCGTCAAGAGATGTAATGAGGGTCCAACTTTAGTGGAATACGCTGGCTAGTCTTCGCCTGAAGCTAACTGAAGAAGACAATCAGGTTGACCATGGAGAAGCGGTGACGGGGCATCGGGGTCAGCTAGAAATTCGGGGTCGCCTTTATCCATCTATGCTATAAGAAGGCGATAGCTAAAAGAAATATGGTACATATAACCATCGAATCCGTGTCCTTTACCTCGGGTCGCCCTCTACTTTATAATAGTAGGCTATATAAGTTGAACGAAATGAGGTGTAGACAGCACGAACATTTTACGTACTAGGCAGTGCATCAATTTCATACTCATATAGGAAACAAGGCTTTAGGAGGCAACAATGGATTTTATCAGAAATCAACTAGACGGATATGGCATGAGCGAGCAAACGGTGATCTATCTTTCCAACATGATCATGGTCCTTTTCATCGCGCTGGTCTCCATACTGGCCAATGTTATAACCAAAAAGATTGTGCTGAAGATCATCATTCACATCGTCAATAACAATCGATATACGTGGGACAATATCATTGTGGAGAAAAAAGTGTTTCATAAGCTCTCGCACCTGGTGCCGGCAATCATCATCTATTATTCGGCGTCGATCTTTCCGTCCTATCAAACTTTGATTGAAAAGGCAGCCATGACTTATATGATTATCGTAACGATCATGGTATTTAATGCGCTGCTCAATGCGTTTGATGCGATTTATCGTTCGTTCGAGGTTTCCAAGATCCGGCCGATTAAGGGATACATTCAGGTAGCGAAGATCGTTCTTTACATCGTCGGCGGCATTGTGGTCATCTCGAACCTCATCGGTCAGAATCCCCTGATTATTCTCAGCGGGCTGGGTGCATTATCGGCTGTGCTGATGCTAATCTTCAAGGACTCCATCTTAGGCCTGGTGGCAGGCGTTCAGTTATCGTCAAATGATATGGTGCGTGTCGGCGACTGGATTGAAATGCCGAAATACGATGCGAACGGCGACGTCATCGACATTACCTTAAATACGGTGAAGGTGATGAATTTCGATAAGACGATCACCATGATTCCAAGCTATGCACTCATCTCCGACTCGTTCAAGAATTGGAGGGGCATGCAGGTATCCGGCGGCAGAAGGATCAAGCGAAGCTTCTATGTCGATACGACCAGCATCTGCTTTTGTACCAAGGAAATGATTGAGGAGTTTCAGAAAATTCACTACCTTACCGACTATATCACGACAAAATTAAGCGAGATCAACGCGTACAACCTTGAACACCAGATTAATACGGAGAGCAAAGTGAATGGCAGACAACTTACGAATATCGGCGTGTTCCGGGCATATATCCAACAATATCTGAGGCATCATCCGAGAATTCATCAAGAAATGACGCTGATCGTCAGGCAGTTAGAGCCGGGAGATAACGGGCTGCCATTAGAAATCTATGCATTCAGCAATGATACCACCTGGGCAGTGTATGAATCGATTCAAGCGGATATTTTTGACCATATTTTCGCAGTCGCGCCGACATTCGGGCTTCGTGCCTTCCAAAATCCAAGCGGCCATGATATCGTCCAACTCAAGCAAAGCCCGGAATTTTCGCGGGGATATTGAGGCAGGGATAGAAAATATTCATTAGAAGGCGACCGGACCTGGTCGCTTTTTTTAATTTCATCTCCCGATTCCTTACAAATCGGGGTAATTTGGATTTCTTAATTCAAAATAATCCGCCTTGGGCCAGACGGTTGAGCTCTATGTTTGGGAGAGACGGTTATCTGACAAAGGAAATCACCCCCATTATTTTCCCGGCTGCGCAAGCATGGAATCAAGGTAACCGCGCTTCATAACCATTGGTTATTTACGAATCCGAATCTCTGGTATATTCACTTTGAAAGGCTGGATCAACCGCTCGACTTCGCAAGAGATACCCGGGATACGCTGAATGTATTAACGACACGGGTAGTTCGGCCTGTGATCCATAAAAAATAATATAATTAGCCATCCTTCGATCACGAGAGTTCGAGTTTTCATGGAAATAGGGTGCAAGGGTCTGTAACATAGGCTCAGATCCCCTCGCCTTTCTGCAAAATCCACAGCCTTACTGGTTGTGGATTTTTTTCGTGTTATAAAGAGTAAATAAAAGATGCGAGCTAGCTGAATCATGAATGGGTCATGTCCCCTGAATGAGGTTTATAATAGGACTAGCGAGGACTCAAATTTTATGTAAGGAGGCTTTCCAATGAATCAGAATGTTCCGGAGCTTACGCTAAATGACGGCTTGAAGGTGCCCGCAATCGGACTCGGCACTTATAGCCTGAAAGGCGAAGAAGGCGTTAAAGCCATGGCTGCCGCGATGGATGCCGGGTATCGGTTGATCGATACGGCTTTTAACTATGAAAATGAAGGTGCCGTCGGCAAAGCCATTAAGCGGAGCTCCGTTGCCAGGGAAGAGCTGTTGATTTGCTCCAAGCTGCCGGGCCGCCGCCATGCCTACAAAGAGGCGCTCGTGACCATCGAGGAGTCGCTGTACCGAGCGGATCTTGATTATTATGACCTTTATCTGATCCACTGGCCGAATCCCAAGCAGGATATCTACGTGGAAGCCTGGCAGGCGATGATTGAAGCCAAAAAACGCGGATACATCCGGTCCATCGGGGTTAGCAATTTCCTTCCCGAACATATTGACCGTCTAATTAAAGAGACCGGGGCAGCGCCTAGTTTGAATCAGGTGGAGCTTCATCCTTTCTTTGACCAGGCATATCAGCGGAAGAAGGATGCGGAGCATGGCATCGTTACGGAATCGTGGAGCCCACTTGGGCGCGGCAATGATATCGTGCAGGATGAACAAATCGTCCGAATAGCCGAGGCTCATGGAAAAACGGGAGCGCAGGTGATTTTGCGCTGGCACACCCAGCTTGGGGCCATTCCGATTCCTAAGTCGGGCTCCCTTCAGCATCAGACGGAAAATCTCGATATTTTCGATTTCGAGCTGACTGCGGAGGAGATGGATGTCATTTCATCCTTCAGCCGCGAGGATGGACGGTTGTGGGGACAGGATCCGAGCACTTACGAAGAATTTTGATCGTAGTAAGCCGCTTCTTTGGCCAATATCCCCCATCATCAAAAGCAGACGCCGATTTTTAACCGGCGTCTGTTTTTTCATCCTGTTCTATTGCTGTACTACAGCTTCCAAATACGGTACAGAATCACCGCTGCTTCGGCGCGGGTGAGGGGATCGTGCGGTGCAATGCGGCCGTTCTTGCCGTTTACAATCCCGGACTTGACCAGTCGGGCCGCACTTTCCAATGCATAACCGGAGACGCTTGCCGCATCGCGGTAACCGTCTAAGCTTCCGGTACCCTCGAGGGATTTGCCGGCTGCCGATAATGCCCGCACGGTCAGCGCCATCATGTCTTGTCTTGAGATCGGCTCATTCGGCTGGAAGGTCTGATCTTGAAAACCTTTTACGATTCCGAGTGCATAGGCGATGTCCAGCTCGCTGTGATCGTAACCGGCAGACTCGGCATCGCTGAAGCCTGCTTGCAGAGTCGCTGTCCCTTGGCCGCCGGATCCCTTCAACTCGAGCACTCTGACAAGAAGTGCGACGAAGTCGCCTCTCGTCATAAATGCTTCGGGAGAGAAGCTGCCCTCGGACGTCCCTTTGATGACATCCCGCGCAGCCATATGGTGAATGGCTTGCTCAGCCCAAGGAACCTTTTGCAAATCTTCGAAGGACTTGGCCTCGTAAGCTATAGCGTAGGTACCGAAACGGGTCGTTTGAAAAACAACCGCGCCCGCCGAAGCATCATGTCGGCCATTTGGAATGACCGCAACCTTTCCTTTGCCGTCCATGTACCAAACCACCAGGCGCTCCGGATTAAGCAGTTCTTTGGCGGTTGGGGTATATGGAATTTTGACCGTTACAGGAACCTCAGGATGATCCCAGTCTATGGCTTTCCCGTCTGCCGAAAGACTCAGATCGATGGCTGGTCGGCCGCTGATCCGTTCGAGGTCCGCTGCAGCCAGATGAGCCGTTGAAGCTGTGCCTACGCGGATCGACACCTGTTTTGCGGCTTTTGCCGCTTGCGACAACCCGCTGCTTGGGATATGAAGGGTCGCGTTGTCCGTTTTCAACACAAACTCAAAGGCTGGTTGGGCGTTCAGGCTATGGCCCGGCAGCTGTACTTCATATGCATCTACGGCATTTTGAGGGGCCACTTCAATTACGATTTGTTTCTTGCCGTTGGGGTTAGGAGTGGCTAGCCCAAGCGCTTTTGCGAGATCATCGCTAGCAATGGCGCCTACTGCATGTCGATTAGCGACCTTCACTGCGGGCTTGATGGTAATCACGCCGTTTTCGTTCCTAATGCTTCCGGCTTGCGGGGTGCTTCCATTGCCGGAGCCGGGATTGCTGCCATTGCTGCTGCTTGGGCTGCTTCCATTGTTGTTACCTCCACCGCCGCCGCTGCCATTGTCAGAGCCGCCGCCGTTCCCAGGGCTTGCGGGTTTGCCGTCTAAGGTAACGACGCCGAACACGGAAGGATCCTGATAGCCGTTGCCGGTCGTATCATTCCACGCGGCAACGCTTTGGCGAGCGCCGTCTTTCGCGTCATTGATCTGGGCGTCGAAGCCTATTTTAACCTGATTTGCAGGTTTGATGGATTTGAAAGGGATCTTTGCTTCCACCGTGTAGTTCGTTCCGGAAATTTTGGTTGCGGACACAAAGCCTTCTGCGATCGCTGGAGGATTAAATGAGGTTTCATTATCAAAGTTGATTCTGTACTGCCCGTCATCCGCTTGATAGAACGTTGTTTTGGCATTGTTTTCGTCCAGGAAAATTTCAACGGAGTCCTGCTCCCACACATTCACGCTCGCTTTATCAAGCTGGGCGTCGCTAACCTGGATCAATACATATAGATTGTGGTCATCCCAGAGCGTTCTGGCCACACCGGTCGCACCCTGCCATGCCGTCTGGTATTGATGGATCGACATCTCGGGAGCTTGGCACCAGATCGGGTCGACTGTGCCGTCTACGCCAGGTGTGCCATACATGGCAGTGGACTGGTTGGCATCCTTCGAATCAGGCTGGTGCTCCTGAATAAATGTATCAGGATCAATGACACCGTAATAGGCCGGTTTGGCCCGCAAGTTCTTATCAAACAGCAGCGGGTTGGAGGCGGCCCGCCAGCTTGAGCTGTCTTCAAGGCCCCAGAAGGTAACGCGGCTGATATGAGCCGCATGCTCCTTGAAAATTTTCATGAGCTGGGCATACAAATAGCCTTGTGCATTGGCTAACTGCTCGGAGAGCTGATGGTTGCTTCCGGCCTGGATGTCAAGCTCGCTGATGGTGATTTCCACGCCCAAGGAGATAAATTTCTCCAGGGAGCGCTTCACATTTTCCGGATTGGTGTTGATATTGTAATGTCCCTGCATGCCGATGCCGTCGATGAGCAGCTTGCCCGGATGGTCCAGCGCATACTTGTCATTGATTGCTTTCACCATATTGTAAATGGCCTGGGCCTTATTCTGATTGTCTTCGTTATAGTCATTGTAATGAAGCTTGATATCCCATTCCGGATGATCGTCAAGTACTTCCCTTGCCGCGAGAAATGCCTGCTCGACATAATCCGGACCGATGGCCTGATACCAAGGGGACTGACGCAGCGAGGCTTCCCAATCGGACGGATTCGGCGGATTATCGCTCATCGCCTCATTGACGACATCCCAGGAGATAACTTTGTCGCCGAAGTGCTCCATTACGGTGCGGATATGCGTGCGCAGATTCTCAAGGGCTTCCTCCCGGCTTAAAGGGACCGTATTCCCTTGCCCATCCTGTACCGTGTTCATCCATGCCGGGGACTGCTGGTGCCATACCAGCACATGCCCGTGCATCTGCATGCCCTCAGCCAGAACTTTATACACCATGGCATCCGCGGCCGTGAATGTAAAATTACCCTTTGTCGGCTGCAGCGCATCCGGCTTCATCGCGTTTCCGGCGGTGGCGGCATTATGATGCATCGATAGCAGCTCAAGCCGCACGCCTTCAAGATCCTCCGCTGTAATGGCGTTGCCGATGAGGAAATCATTTTGATACGCTTGTTTGACCGGAATCAAGTCTTTCTCGATTTCGACGGGGCCGGCGCTTGTTTTCTCGAAGCTGATGTCATCGATATAAAAGGATGCCGTCGCGTTATTCGAGCTTTCTACATAGATGGTTAAGTATTCATTCCCCACACTGTTGTACCGATAGGTTCCCTCGAACTGGACCCATCCGTCGCTGGTGCTGATCGTTTTGGGGGAAAGGGCCACATAATTCGCGCTGCTTCCGGAGCCGATTTGGGAGGACAGCTGGAGCTGCGAGCTTGCGGGCTCGATCAATTTGATCCATGCCGTTACTTTATATTCGCTGCCTTGATCAACGTATTTCTCGATTCGCAATGATGGCCCGTGCCATGTGGCTGTACGGCCTTCTACCTTCAAAGCGTAAGAGCCGCCGGGGGTATGGTTGGCTTCCTGGGTGACGGTCAACGTTTCATTACCGGATCTGCCTTCAAATCCGCCAGCCGTTTGGTCTTCAAAATCGATGGGAGTGAAGGGTAAAGCGGGTTCCCTAGGAGGCTCTTCCTCACCATCACCGCCGGAAGCCGCCTTCTTGGTGATCCGTATATCCCCGATGTAGAAGGGAACCGTCTTCCCGTCCTCGTTGGATTGAACCCGGAGGGCCGAATCGACTTCGGTATTAACGGTGAATTCTTTACTTAGCTGTACAGGCGTGCCTGCGGCAAAATCCGCACCGGCCAGCCAACCATAGCTGTCTACCGTTTGAAGAAAAGCCTGAGCGCCTGTTGGCACAGGCTCATTGGCGTCTACATATACAGAGACGGTCACCGTATACGTTATGCCGTTCTCCAAGCCCAAGTCGACATATTTGAAATCGGCCGCGTCCCAGTTATTGGCTCGGTTGCTTACATACAGAGCGCCTCCGTCCTCATTGCCGGCAAACGCTTTATTGGATACATGCGATATGCTGGCACTGCCGGATTGCACGGCTTTTCCTACGCCTGTCTCAAAGGTTTCATGATAAACGGTTTCGGTGGCTTCCGGTTCCTGTGCGTCAGCCCGAACATCCGAGGCTCTCCAGCCCGTCGGAAGAAGTAAAGCTGCCGCGATCAGAATCGAGATGCCTTGTTTGATCCATTTACTCATTTACTGTACTCCCCCTAACCTAAGAATATTAAGCGCTTTCATTACTTAACAGGCAGCCTCCTTTCTCCAGAAATTGTAGCATCCAGTTAGATCCAGTGTCTTTTTGCAAATTAAAGGAGATACTTAGTTTTTTACATACATTTGTTGGTTAGAAGCAGAAGAGAGTGGAGGAGCGGTGACCAAATACTGAAGAGGATGCCGATGCAGCCTCTTTAAATTCCGGCATCACTGAACTGAACCAACTCACCGTTGCGGTTCATGACCTCGTGATACGTCTTGCTAGCTCGTCGAAGCCTCTTGGGGTATGCTTCTGAGCAGAGCTGCTTTCGAGCAGCTTTATCGCCAATTCTTCCGTCTACTTATACGATAACAGACGAGAGAGCTGCGGAGCGATTCACCGCAGCTCTCTCGTCAAAGCAGATTGTATCCGCATTATTGTTGACTTGCCAAGTAATTAGCAAGTTGCTCGAACGTGCCTTCAAAACCTTGCGAAACCATTGGTGCCATAGCATTGTACGCTTCCTGTTCCTCAGCAGAGGCGTTGAGCGGTCCACCTTGCAGTGTCAGCAACGTCTTTCCTTCGTTTTCTTCAAGCGTTAGGACATTCAGTATTTCAAGGGGCCAGTTCGGATTGAACGGGGCTCGAATAATGTTCCCTTCTTCATCGGAGAAGGATTGTACCCATACCAATTTCTCAGGCGCCTTTACCTCATGGTAAACAAATCTGCCCCACATGGCATGCTGCCCATCCGGAGACTTCTGGCATCCCAGAAAAATTCCCCCTGGACGGACATCCATTTTTTCCACCTCAAGCGAGAATCCTTGGGGACCCCACCAGTTACCAAAGTGCGCTGGATCGGTCCACACCTTAAATACCAGTTCTCGAGGGGCGTTAAACTCACGTTTCAATACAATGCCTTGTTGTTGGTTCTTCCTTACACTTCCTCCTTAGGATTTAGGGATAATTCGTTCTTTATTCAGATGATCAAGATAATCGGATAGACGGTCAAAACGTTCTTCCCACATCCCACGAAATGATTCTAGCCAATCATCCAGCTCTATTAGGGGTTCTAGGCGAATTCGATAGATTCTTCGGTTGGCGTCCGCATGTACTTCAACAAGACCTGCCTCACTCAAGATTTTCAGATGTTTGGATGCCTGCGGTTGCCGAAGGTGCAAGCGATTCGCTATTTCTCCGACCATTAGCGGACCCTCGCGCATCAGTTCAATGATCTGCAATCGGTTGGGTTCCGCGAGCGCATTCAAGGTTGTCGTATTCATTAGTCCCTCCCGATGAGATGATCGTTATAAAGAGCTGGAGGCTTGTTTGAGAAACCCCGACAGCATTGTAAGATCCAGATTGTCCCCTTCCCGCAATTTAATCCACTTTCGTTCGGCAGGTCCTTCAAATCCCTTCGGAAAGTCAATCCCGTTTGCATTCATGATCATGAATGCAATGGCGTCCTTTGAAGGCGAAATGACAGCTGCGTAATGTCCGTTTTTCAGAAAATGAGGTTTTTTGTACTGAATACGTTCTTCGGCCTCCGGAATCGTTTCATGAACCATGTCCCGCAAGATTGAACTGACCTCACCTTGCCACTTCGGCAGATTTTCAATGTAGGCTGTAACTTCCTGATTCGCTTTGTTTTCCCTCCTATTTGGATATTGCATTCCTTATGAATTGAATATACCACAACAGGAATATTCCTGTCAAGGAATATATTGATTTTCAGGAAATTGATAAAACATAAGCAATCGATTTTTACCTACATTCAAAATCGGCCTAATTGTCGCCAGCCTCCCAGGTCGGTGTCCGCGAAAGACTTCATAAAGCGAAAGCCATCGGCGCAGACGGAGTGCAAATTTATGCGGTAACCGGAGAGATGGACCTGGCGGCCTTGACGCCGGCCAATCGCCGGGAGTGGAAGTGTTCATCGAGTCACTCGGGCTGGAAATTTCCGCGCTTGCCGGCGATTTAGGCGGCCACGGCTTCCAGGATCGGGAGCGAATCCAGCTAAAGTCGAGAAATCGAAGCGTATTCTTGACCTAGTTGATCGAGTTGGGCACTCGTGTCGTTACGACATATATCGAAATCGCTCTCTAAGACGAGAACAGCGCGCCGCCTATGAAACGATGCATAACGCATACAAGGAGCTTAGCGAGTGTGCAACACTATTTTGCGATTGAGACGGGACCCGAGACAACGGCGCATTTAAGAAGCGCGCGGCTTGGGCTCGAAGGGCATGTCAGGAACTTCGACCCGGCCAACATGGTATTGGTCACCGGCGACTATCCATTATAAGGTGTTTATACGCTGCGCGACTATATCGTTCACACGTACGCAAAGGACGGCATTCGCTTGCGCGAGATCGATCAGCACAGAGACTCGGCGTTGATGCAAAATCAGTCATGAACTGGGAAGCTAACAAGGTAATTCCATCATAGATTTTTCTTATATAGACCATTTTGTAAGAATAGTTGAAATATTAAGTTTACATTTAGTTTTAAAAAAAAAGGCCCATGGAATGGGCCCAATTAAGGAAGTGTATAATCGTTCTCATGCCAATGTATACAGAACTTCTTTAATACGTTCAGGCTAAAATGACTCTTTTTTAAAAAAACACGATTCCTTGTATGTTTTAGCCTGTTTTCAACGAAATCCAACTATAGTCTAATAAATCGTAGGTGTACATCCATGCATCTAAAGGCATTTCAACATACCCTGCATTAAACCATAAGGAGGTGCCTCTATTGCATCGATCTATAAGTAAATTAAAGAAAAAGCCACTAAAGAGAACACTCTCGTGTTGCCACGGGAAAAAGAAAAAAGAAATTGTGGTTAAAAAAAGAAAGGTGGTAAGAGTAACCTGTCCTACACCGAAAATAAATGTTACTCCTGTTCCTGGACCACAAGGGCCACAAGGGCCGCAAGGCATTCCTGGGCCACAAGGCATTCCTGGGGCGCAAGGACCCGCTGGGGCGCAAGGAATACAAGGACCAGTTGGTCCTGCAGGACCGGCAGGAGCCCCTGGACCAATAGGACCTACAGGACCAGCAGGCGGACTTGCCGCATTTGCCTTTGTATGTAGCTCGGAAGCACAGACCGTGGCCGCTGCTCCAGCACCAGGTGCTCAAGGTGGAGCTGTGACGTTTAACAACCCTCCAGTTATTGGTGGGACGTCCGTTACTTTCACCGCACCATCAACCTTCACCTTTAACGAGACAGGTGTCTATCATATTAGTTGGGAGGTATTCCCAACCGCTGGTAACAGTGCTTTTGGATTGTTCTTTGACCCTGACGCTGCTGGACCTGCTGCTCCCGCGCTGGTTCCATGTAGCAACTATGGAGCAGGGTCTGGTAACCAACCATACCAAGGTCAAGTCGTAGCTTCATTAACAGCAGGGGGGGTACTAACCTTAAATCGTATCGACTTCATGGGAACACAGACCTTGCAAGCTGCCATCGGCGGAGGCACACCGACAGTGAGTGCATCTATTGTTATTGAACGACTGGCATAATATGATATTCCAGTGACTATCGTTGTGCTATGTTTGACCATATTTAGGGCTCCCGAGAGGGAGCCTTTTCAAGGTGCTGGAAAAACAAATGGTCGCACTATAAAGCTGCTCCAATTGCTATTACAGTATGCCTGTCGCTTGGAATTACGCGTCATCATTAAACGTCACGCATTCATACTTAACTGAACCCAGAGCGTTTCTGAGCTTTTTTGCATTATTACACTTAACCTCAACTGTTTCTTATTCGATATCAATGGGATGGGTTATTTTATCATTATAGAAATCAATGTACAGTTGTCCGTTACTCCCTTTTACTGCATAAAAAACATCATCCAGTTGCTTCCCGCGAGCGGTTAGTTTATCCATAACCCACTCCGGGGGGATGTTGTTGACCTTTAGATTCCCCTCTAATAGTTGTCCATCCATTATGAGTTCAATCGGAAAATTTCCAAGGTCTTTGGATCCCTTTTTTAAGTCTTTTAGCGTTACGTTGTGATATTCCTTTTTTTTCATCACTGAGATTTTCCCGTTGATCTCCAATAAAGCATATTCAATTTCGCTATAATCAAATATATCCTTTTGGCGCAGCATCTGATTTAATGTGTCTAAAGTTAGATGGTTTTTCTTTAAATTATCCTCAAGAATTTTCCCGCCCTCAATAAGAATCGTCGGTGTCCCTTCAGTCCACATACGGAATTTCCGGTTTTTTACGATAATTATTGATAAAAGATATGACGTAAATGTAAAAACGGCAAGCGAAATCAGTAAGTGAATGACTTGCATTTTTTCATTGAAAGCAAAATTCGCAGCAATTGCACCCAAAATAACGGCTGTAACAAACTCATGAAAATTCATGTTAGATAGTGTTTGTTTTCCTAAGAAACGCGTAATAATTAACAGAATTACGAATGCTGATATACTACGAAGTAAAATTATCATATGATCAACCATGCTTCATCCAAACCTCCATAGATTACATTTTCTATCCTAAGTATGGGCAGTTTTAGAAAAATAAAAACGATAAGGCTAAGAAATAGTCTACCTTATCGTAAAATATATGCTTCGATTAAGTCACTCACACTGATATCGTCAAGTTCTTCAGCGACTTTATCTGCTTTGGTCTTCTTTCTAAATGAACCCTCCAATAATACTTGAACCTTTTGGTCTTTATCGATAAGGACAGAGTTTACTTCTAAGGCATTGGTAAGTATTCCGACTATTACTGCAATCTGGGCAGGGGATAACTTGGGCAGTGAGTTTTTTTTTACATTTACCGTTTTTCTTGTTCCTTCCATTACTGTTATTGTTATTTTTTCTCACTGCTCTTCCCCCCAAAACTAATCCTCTATGATAGGAACTATCTCCTCCTATGTTCTGCAGGTCCCGTGATATATGAAAATTTATTTTTGCCAGTTACACAAATGTGATTATTCAGCAACCTGATTCAATACTTCAGAACTAATGGTTATACGTATCATCAATTAGCAATATCATTCAACTTTCTTTTGAGTTCTAAATTCAAAATAAAATTATACTTACTTGCATGCTTGAGTTCATCAGTTAGTATCTCAAATACCATGTCTCGGTAATACCTGTTTAGCAGTCCTGCTCTGATATTACGGTATCTTTCTACCGCTTTTAACTCACCCATTAAAGCTTTCTCTACACCCTCATTAAATGATTCTGGCTTTTGAAATTGGACTTCCGTCGGAGACTGGATCGCTCTCCCTGTGAATGCCTCAAAGATCATACGAAACATCCTATTGTGTTTGCGTTCATCATCCCTGATACTAATTATAATTTCCCTTTCCTGCTGCGTTGGTGCCATTGAAATTAAATAATCATAAAACAACTCATCTTCTCGCTCCCCAGAAACTGCTTGTTCAATTAATGATAGTGCCTCCTCTAAAGATATGTACGAGGATTCTCCTGATGCACTACGATAATATGGATAGCCCCTTTGTATAGAACTAAGCTGATAATAACTCGGCATATTAAACATGGCTCTTACCTCCTGGTTTATTTCTTAACAACATATTCACAATTTGAAGTTAGGAATCATGTCCAAAGTTTAAAATGATTTTGAGCAAAGATTGATCTTAACCAAGCACCGGTCGTCTTAAGCCAACAGACGTCATTTCAAAATTATCTCGCGAAAGTGACAGTGTTCACGAAGCGACTTGCGTCGGATGCCGTTGATGTACAGCAAAGAAATCCTAGCGCAGATCCCGTTGCCGTCCGGCAGCTTCGTTTTTTTCCTTATGTTGGTGTTGTAGGCGCGGGGGAGGCGGTATTCGCGCAGATCGAAGCTCGCAGGCCGGAGCGTGAAACCGCGGACAACAGGAGCTGCGCGCCAAAGAACAGGAGCTTCAGATCCCTCGAACCTGCAGAACGCCAGCGCTTCAGCCGATGCATCTGCTAAGCCGCGGTCCGAATACGCGATTGTCCACCGGACGGGTGACGTATTCGATACGAAATCATACCAGGATCAGCTCACAGTACGTTATTTTTTCCTCGACCGGGAGGAGAAACCCGGCGACTCTATTTTTCTGCAAAACGCCCAACGGGCTCAACATCATGATCCACGCAGGCATTCCCGAGACAAGCTCCCAATTGGAGGAGTATATGAACGGCTGGGTGTAACCCGAATCGATTACGCCATAAATACCCGTCCTCATTATGACCATATGGGCGGATATACATCGCTGCTAAGGGCGAAAGAAATTGGCGGATTTTATATTCCGAATATTGAACACACGACCGGCACATACCGCACGGTGATGGATTTGTTTGAGCAGCATGATATATCCCGCTGCATGTGTTGAAGGACGGCGACCGCCATCAGATCGCGAGCATGTGGAGGTTGAGCTGCTGAATCGGAAAAAGGCATATCCCCGGATAAATTTGAGGATTGGTCGGCAGAGAATATCAATAAACAGTCACTCGTGATGAAGATGCACGATGGGGACAACACCTTTTTATTTGCCGGCGACTTGTACAAGTCTGGAGAATATGATCTTGCAAAGCGGCATGCTGATCATCTTAAAGCCTGGCAAAGCCATTGAGCTCATTGCGGTGAAGGAAGTCAAAGAACCGTCCTTATGAAACACTCGTACAAGGCCCCGGAAAACCGGAGGTTTATCAACAACCGGGAGTCCTAACAGGATGGCACAGCCCGTATGCTTAAATACCCGCTTTGCTTCCCACACATAATACTCATCACAATCGATTCCAGCATAAGGAAGGCCTTACATTTGAGCACGAACCAACCGGACAATAATTTGATCAATACGGTCGAGAGACTGGATGAGACGCCCGTGAACAGCTTGGACGCCCAGCACCAGCAGGCCCGCAATGATCGCCGAAAGCAAGCACTGCATGTCAGCGATGGCAAGTACAACGAAAACAAGTCCAAGAACTATCATCAAGGGGTACCCCCTCTACTCCCTTCTAGCTGTTTTTTTGTTTTTAACTACCCTGTCCCAAAAAACAATCACCTAAGAAGCGGCCGAGCACCGGTCGCTTTTCATATTGTCAAAAGTGCTACATATTTAGTGCTACATATTTATAGGGCATGTTCAGGCGGGACGTCCTCGGCATGAACATGACCCCTTAAGTGGAATTTGATTTGGTATTTGTTTCTGCTGAATGGAATCCAAACACGCGGCTGGAATGGTCACAATCCAAAAAGAGCAGGATTCCCGATTTAACTGGGGAACAGGAAGCTGGCACCAGCCTTGTTTGTGGTTCCATTATTAAGTCTGCTTCGCGGTTATCTGCAAGGCATTGAATTGTATAATGTCATTGCTTTCTCCGAAATTATAGAGCAAGCCATTCGAGTGTTCTTCATGCTGGTCATTGTTGTTCTCTATATGCCTCAAGGTCCTGCCATTGCAACCGGTAACAGCATGATAAGTACATCATTGGGTGCGATTTCTGCTTTCTTCGTATTAATTTCATATTATCTATTCGTGAATCGAAAAAGTGATCAACCTCCGCCTCGTTGGAAAGACACTAGTTTTCAAAAGGAAATAAAATGGTTCTTAAACAGCTCTCTCATTATATCTCTTACCCGATTACTGGTACCACTCTCAGATGCTTTGGACGCGATCATTATCCCTAACCGACTTCAAGCCGCTGGTTATACATCCGCAGAAGCAACGGCAATTTTTGGAGTTCTCACAGGCATGGCTGCACTTGTAGCCTATATGCCCACATTGGTCACTGCCGCGATTTCACATACATTAGCTATGAGAATGGTAGCAGATTGGGAGGCAAGAAACTTTGATGGTTTTTATCTGCGTACGAGAATAGCACTGAAGATAAGCTGGATATGGGGCTGGACAGCGAGTCTATTTCTTTATGTCTATAATGAGGAAATTTCACTTATTCTATTTGACACAATCGAAGCTGCAAAACCCATTCAATATTTATTTATCGTTCCGTTGCTTGTCGGTATACGTGAGGTCAGCACAAGCATACTTTGGGTCCAAGAGTATAAAAAAGTACCATTAATTGGATTAATCGTTGGTATAAGTATATCAATTGTCGTTCATTATTATCTTGTAGCAATACCCGGACTGAACTATTGTTAATAATTTTACTCATCATTCAGAATCTGGAATAATAACAACACAGACCATTATTCGAATGATGATTTATGTTTGTTGTAGTTTAATTTATGGAACTTTTCGTTTCAAATCTGACATATAAGTGATTATGAAGAATAACCCCATCTGAAAAAATATGGAGGGTTCTCTGGGTAAACTCATATGCAATTTTCTCAACTGAATAGAATCGAAGGAATTAATGGGTCGTACAGAATATAATCTTCATTCTTGGCTTACATATTTTTATACCTCTTCTCAAACAATACGGGTAGTTAGATTATCATGAACAGGAGTGGAGGGCTAAAGCATGAAAAAGGCATAAAAATTCGGTGATCCTGCTGTGTATGATGTGGGGGATCGTATGCGGATCACGTATTGGCTATGGGGCTGATGGGGGGGCTTTGGCTGATCCGTCTCGTCAGAAACCAACCCAAGTAAAGATAGACTCCGATGGCATCATGACTGGACAGGAAGAGAAGGCCAAATTAGCCGTCATTATCGATGATTTTGGAAATGGTCAAAAAGGGACGCAGGAGATGTTAAATTTGCCTGTCAAGATTACGGTAGCCGTGATGCCTTTTTTACCGACAAGCAAGAAAGACGCAGAGGCTGCGCATCGACATGGCCATGACGTCATTATCCATATGCCCATGGAGCCTAAGAAAGGCCGATCCTCATGGCTTGGACCGGGGGCAATTTTGAGTTCGCTTACGGATGAAGAAATTCGTCAACGAATGGAAGAGGCAATCGATTCGATTCCTTACGCCGTTGGATTAAATAATCATATGGGCTCCAAAATTACCGGAGATGAACGGGGCATGTCCATCGTGCTCGATGTCTGTAGGGCGAGAGGATTGTTCTTCATCGACAGCAAGACGAATTACCACAGCGTTGTCGGCAAACTGGCTGTAGAGAAGGGAATGCCATCCATTGCCAACGACATATTCCTGGATGATATTCATGCCGTACAGCACGTGAGCAAGCAACTCCAAACGGCGGCACAGCAAGCGGAAGAAAGAACATTTTGTATAGCGATAGGCCATGTAGGCGTGTACGGAATTCGTACGGCAGAGGCGCTGAAAAAATCCATTCCGGAGCTCCAAAAAAAAGTGGAGTTCGTCGGGATCAGCGATTTAGTCAGAGAGCATTCAAGCTGGCGGCCTAAACCCCTTCGCGCATATTAAGGCAAACGGGAACAGGAGAACCAAGGTGATGTTAGCCAATGAACCGATAATGTAGCCGAAAAAACCGATCTTGTGCAGTTCTTGTCCCAAGGTAGAAACCCATCCATTTTGGCAACAGTTAGAGAGTCATGAGCTTATGAAAGAAAATAATGTCAGATCGCTTCATTCATGGCAATGACGTTCATGGACTCACTCCTGTGGACGTTTTTTTCAAGACCGGTATGAATTTCGTAAAAGTACAGCAGATCTGCGAGGGGTAATAAGAAAAAGCCCTTTGCACCAATAAACCTTTAATCGATAAAGGCTCTGATGATGCAAAGGGCTTCTCATATTCTCTGCCCGCTTCAATTTCCAATATTCACTCTCATAGTACACATATCTTAGAATGATGACAAGCTATTTCGTAAGTAACGTAATCGTCGATCAACGGGTACAAATTCGTCGAAGTCTATTTTCGATGATGAATGGTTGATGTATATCTTCCGCGAGTGCTTAGTCTCAACAGAACGAAAAAGGTCAAAGATAGTCAAAATCAAAAATCGAATGCTAAAACACGGCCATTTCCGGCCAAAACAAGCGGATTCAGGGCCATATCGGGTTTATTCGGCTTTGTCATAACCCTTCGACGGGCATATAATGAACATGTAAGGTCAAACAAGGTCAAAGAAAGGGGAATGCATCATGTTTGATATGATTCCTTTTGGAAAACGCAGAGAGGACTCCATCAGCCAGCTGATGAAGTCATTCAATGATGTGTTTAGCAACGACTTTTTTGCACCGTTCAAGGGTTCGGCGGCGATGTCCTTTAAGACCGACATCCGTGAGACGGAGAACGCTTATCTGGTTGAAGCGGAATTGCCCGGTTTTCATAAAGACGACATTGAAATTCGCTACGAGGAGCCTTACCTGACGATTAAAGCCGTGCGCAAGGAAGCTAGCAGCGTGGAGGATTCCGATCAAAATATCATCCGGAGAGAACGCAGCTACGGCGAATACGTACGCCGCTTCCATGTTCAGCATATTGACGAAGACGGCATCACCGCATCGTTGAAGAACGGGGTGCTGAAGCTGGAAATCCCGAAACAGCCGGACACTCGTGCTAAACGGATCCAAATCCGGGATGACATGTAATCCAATTACGCGGCCTTAAGCCGCGTTTATATAAAGGGCTGCCTCCAGGGTGATATCACCAGGGGGCAGCTTTTGCTGCGTTGGAGCCATCCATAACCATGCCTAGTCTCACCTATTGTCGTCGGCACCGATCGTCGAAAGAACCAGCTCAGCCAGCTCATGAACCGTCGATTCATACAGCGGTCGTTCCAAACGGTACATGTCTATACATCCGGATAACCGTGCGGTAAAGTCAAAATGCCACTGGGTTAATCCGCTGCCCGAGAGCAGCAGATTGCGATATGTATGAAGATATAGAAGCGGAAGCCTCCCCAATCTGTCGATCGGTTGAATCCGAACCTTGTCACAATCGGATTTCACCAGTTCAAAAACACCAGCCAGCGGTACCTTGGCATTGGAGAATTGCTCTACTACAGGAATGGCATATTTGGTTTCGCGGTCGGCCAGGGGGCGATACTCAACCGAATTCATCCCGAAGGCGTCCAGGCTTTCCTGCCACAGCTTCTGCTGCGGGTAAGCAGGCGTGACAAGGGGCATATTCTGCTCATCCAGCGTGACGGCGATCACGTCATCGGTCAATAGCCGATAGCCACGCTGCAGCAGGGCTGATGCCAATGTTGATTTGCCATGTCCGGAGTGGCCGACGAAGGCGTATGCCTTATGGTCGACGACAACCGCGCTGCCGTGAAGCGGGAGGATTCTGCGCTGCAGCAAGATCGCCCCCATGCAGGATCCGAGCACGTACAGCCGAATCCGATCCTCCTCCCCATTCTTTTCGGGGGAGACCGAAATGAGTGTGCCATTTTCGATGGCAAAGATCGCAAGCTCGGGTACCCTGAACATGACCCTGTTCTCTGTACATACGAATGAGGCGTTGGCCGCGCTCGATTCCTCCAGCCATGCCTCTGCCAAATCGGCATAGCCCACGTTAATATCAGCGGAAGCTCCGAGGTTGGGGGCGGACTGCAGCTCCGGAAGGGGAATGTCACTATGTATGGTGAGCCCGAAGGCCTTATAAGCAGTTGATTTTATTGTGTGAAGCAAGGTCCTCACTCCAAAAATTCATATTCCAATAAAAGAAGATAAGCCCTTATACCCGTTCAGGCGTATAGGGGCTCACTCAGAAAAATTCCAGCTTGCTATTAGCTAGTATGGACCAATTCATCGGGATCCGGTTGTACACCGTCCGGAATTGCGTTACCAGGACCAGCCATCGTCATCTTCATGTCCAGTACCTCCAAAGCAGGCTCACTCCATTGCTTTTTCATTTGGTTCACCTCCTTTCATAAGTTTTTCTGAAGAAATCGATATAGAATCAAGCTCCGCATAAGCAGCTTAATGGAAGGGCCGTAGGCTTGATTCGTGTCCATTCCGTGACGCGCCGTTGCAAGCGCATCTTGGAGAACGGGCATATTCATGATGTCCTGCATTCTGGAATCACGGGTGAGCCGATCCAACTCATCGATAAATTGAGGCCAGTCTCTCTGCATCCGATGGATAGAGTCGGCAGCCTGAATGCCTTTGGTTCGCTGATTGAGCCGGATCGCGTCGGGAAGCCAGCCCTTGGTTGAGCGTCTGATTAAGGCGCGGTCCATCCCGTTGTGAACGAATTGTTCCATGGGTGTCGCCAGGCAGAAACGGATGACCCGCAGATCGTTGGTCGGATCGTGGCTCCAGACAGCATATCGAAGAGACATTTTGCATCCGCTCGTTCCCGTGGTGGTCCATATATAGATTCGTTTGAAATGCTGCACTCTTGCCTCCAGAGGATCACTCGGCAGATCGTCCGTCGATCCGATCCCGATAAATGCGCGGTCCTCCAGCTTATCGTAAATTCCAGTCCGTCTGGCAAAATCGGAATGTACAAGCTGCGGGAGATCATCGGTGGAGGATCCGAGCGGTGCCAGCTTCTGTAGGGAAGGAAAGGCTTTGCGGCCCAGGATGGAGTATAGCCGCTTACGACCGACACCGACATTCCGACTGTACTGATTGACCTCCCGTGTTAGCCGAATCCAGTGAAACCTCTTCATAAGCTGGGCATAGTGCTCGATCGCCGGGCCCCAAGAGATGCTGTAATTCCCTCGGGCGCCATTAAGCAGAATACCGATACCGCGCTGCTGGGCCTGTTCATAGATGCCTCGGAGCCAGAAGGAGTTATCGAAAAATTTATAAGGAGCTTCCAGGATGTCGAGCCAATCGTCAATTTCGGTAAAGGGACTGCGCCCCTGGAAATCCAAATAATGATCCTCGATATTACCTGCGAATTGCACCGTCTGCTTGATAAGAGGCCTCTCGTCCGCGAGCCTGTGCTTCGGTGTCCAATCAACGAAGTCGCTCTCAGGGACGTAGCTGAATGTATGGAGAGGACGCTGCTCTTGTTGAAGTGCCCTGGCAGCGAAGCTGACTACTGAGCCTGAGTCCAAACCGCCGCTCAGATGGGCGCCGACATGACGCCGGGTTCGGCGAAGTCTGGATGTGACGGCCTGCTGGAATACGTTCTGGAAGGCTTCTTCATACTCTTCAGACGAGTTCAGTCGCAGCGGCTCTTCATGTCCCAGGCAGTCGTATCGGCTGATGCGCAGCCGGTCGCGCTGGATGACAAAGAAGTGGGAAGGTGGGATCTGATGAATTTGGTGATACACGGTGGTTGAAGCATCAGGTGGTTCGAATACGCCGCGGATCGCCAGAAATTCGGCCAGCCACCGTTCATTAAGCTTTTTATGTACATAAGGCAAGGCGAGCAACGGATTCATAAGCGTGCAGAAGGAAAACTGCTGTTCATTCCGGTGATAATACAGGGTACGAGCCCCGGAAAAATCCCTTGCCCCATATAACAGCTGCTTGCGTTCATCCCAAATGACAAAGGCAAAATCTCCGGTCAAACGCTCCGCCATCGCCTCTGACCATTTCTCGTAAGCCAACAGCATCACTTCGCTATCCGTCATGATTGCTCTTACCGGATGCGGAACCTGCAGCTGATCCATGAGATCGTCCCGGTTGTCTAGGATGGCGTCAGCCGTAATGGCAAGCCCGCGCTGCGGATCGTAATAAGGCAGCGTCTCGTCGACTGCTTCCTCCGTAATCCATTGGGCAAGACAACCCATTATAACGTGGCTTTTGTGCCATAGAGCTCTTCGATCTGCAGGATAAGCGTCCATCGCTGACATGATGAGCTCGCCGTCCCCCAAGTGAACCGGTTGCCCATAAAAACGATAAATACCGGCAATTGCGCCCATTTATATATTCCTCCGTTATGGCCTATCCCGGCTTTATCTTCACGATTATATTTGGATACATTTCGTATCATTGACATTATATATCATGTATACGTTTTGTATCAATACATTTTCACCCGTATTATGCAATAACTTAATCCCAATCATTTTTTTAGATGTATTGCTCTGTGTTCATTCCTACGGAATATGAGACAAATCAGGTAAGCGAGACCGATTCCGAAGGCGTCGTTGATTACATCATAGATCCGCCCGCCCCTGAAGAAAAACAATTGCAAGATCTCGGTTAATGCCGCATATCCCACGCATACATAGAAGGCCATCTTGCTTTTGCCGAAGCCGGAGGCAAGCTGGGCAAGAATAAAGAAGCCTAGGAAATGACCTATTTTTCGCATGACCCAATCCGTGCTGTACCATTGAAAATCCATTTTAAAGAGCTCCGACCAATCCGGGGAGGGGTTTAGTTGAAAATTGATGATGTGATACCGGATAAGAAGCTGAAAGTTCAGTGAGCAGGTGAAGATGAAGAGAATCAAGCCCCATAGGACGGTTAGAATGGTGCGCATGAGAAAGCTCCTTTAATGAAAACGCTTCTATTATAAAAATGTATGTTGTTAGCCTTAAGTATGATGATACAAAATGTATCTTTAGATATGTATATTATAGGAGGATCGGGGCCATTGCAAGTCATAAATTGGGTGAGAGGCATGCGTCCCAAATAGGCATCTTCATCAAGCACATCCGCAAAGGAACCACTACTATGGTAGCAAGGAGGGGATCAGCATGGCCAAGGAAACGGATTTCATGAAGATGGATACATGGTCATCCACAGACCCGATCAATCCAGAGGATTTAAGCTCCAATTTCAATATGCTCGATGAGGAATTGATGGAACGCGGGATCAACGTCAAGTGGTTCGGAGCTAAGGGAGACGGCCGGACTGATGATACGGCTGCGTTTCAGGCTGCTATGGCCGTGTGCGACAAGCGGTATAGATTGTTTATTCCTGCTGGAAACTATCGGGTCAGGCAAACTATTGAGAATAACAGCCGCGGGATTTTTGGAATTGCCCCCTATGTGGACAGCGGTCAAATGGGCTCGCGAATCATCTGGGATCCAGTTGATATCGCCACTGATTTGCTTCCTTGTCTACGAATTCGAAGCTCGGGGGATAAAGCCGTGTTCGAGAACTTTTCCATTACGGGAATTTCCGAATATAACTCTAGAAATCTAGCAGCTTGGATCGATAGGAATCTATTCCAGCAAAATCGATATGACATGTTTTCGGTTGGAGCCGTTGCCATTGAAATTGCAGCCAAATCGACTCCGATCTTCAGGAATATTAGGACGTCCGGCGTTAAGGTGGGTCAGCTGCTAAACAGCACCAACGGTCACGTATATTCATATGATTGCAGCTGGAACGGACTGGTTGGTGTTTATTGCCGGGTGAACTCCGGCGATTATTTTTATCAGGGTGGTGGCATATCGGGAGCATTCTGTGGGTTATTGCTTGGAACTATATTGAATGCAGGCCATCGGGGAGGATTTGACGGCCATTTGCATCGGGTACATTTAGGATTCTCGCCATACGGCATCTACCAATGCATTGACAGTTCGCTGGATGAATATAACAGGTCTTCCTCCGTCAGAGGATTAAGCGGGATGTTCACAGGTGCCCAGTTTGAGCAATGTGGAGAAGCGGCCATCCGGCTCCTGGAGAAATCCGCCACTTCAAATTTACGGATGTTCGGCTTCGGCTTTTCCTGGTCGGTACCAGCCTATTCCGGAAACTCAG
Organism: Paenibacillus lactis; assembly: GCF_017873605.1. Lineage (GTDB taxonomy): Bacteria > Bacillota > Bacilli > Paenibacillales > Paenibacillaceae > Paenibacillus_AQ > Paenibacillus_AQ lactis. Next base: position 515,848 of record NZ_JAGGKI010000002.1, on the reverse strand, counting down.
GGGTCTGGGAGTTTCCTCTGCCGGATGAACTGAAACCGCTCGAAGAGAAACAGCAGTATGCAGCTTGGTTCGGAACGGTAACGGCTCCCGTCACATTCAACGATGACTTGGGGGTTTTAAGAAAGTCTACCGCTCCCGGAGCAGCTGGTTCGGCCTATATTGATATTTTAACAGGAGACAAGGAATCCGATCTGTCTGGACTTGGCATCGATGATACGGTCATCAGGAGAAAGGTTACCCCCTTGTATAAAACGGTTGACTTGCAGGAGCGGATGAAGGAACGGGAACATCGAACTCTTATGCCGGTGTCAGCTCCTAATCTACTCTCCAATCCGGAGGTTTTATCCAATTGGACCGTGACTAATGGCGGAATGATCAGTCTTGTCACAGTGGATGAAGTACCCGTTCCCATCACGAACGAGATGAAACAGGTTATCGGCAGCCGGCCAGTTATTTTAAAGGTAACACCGAATGGGGTGTTTTCGCCCAGCCTCCGAATCAAATTCAATGCACAGCCGCTGCCGTTTCAGGGAGATGCGGGGAGAAACTTGGCCATGCAGTACTTTATTCTGGAAACGGAATACGAAAGCGGAACTTCCTACAAGTCGATTGGACGGATCTCGGCCCAAAACGCAGAGTTTATTTTTAACGACGCCGTCACGTGGAAAACGAAGGGATGGAAGCATCTGCGAGGCAGAGAGCTTGCAAGCAAGTCCGGATTGTTGCATGAATTCAACATCGGGTTTATTCCGAAGACCGGTGACACCTACATTGCGGGCGTTATGGTCACGTGGGACCATATCGGATCATATTCCCCCTACCCCCATAGCTATATGGCCGATTCGCTTGAAATCGGCGGACCAGGCAACGGATTGATTCTTACGGATTCCGTAACGAATAAAAGGTATCGCCTTTCGATGGCCAATGGCAGCTTGCAAATTACGCAGGCCTGATGAATAAAAAATCATTTTATACAGTCAGTCCCGTCGATCCCTGCATCGGCGGGGCTTATTTTGTTGCTTTCGAAAGGCTTGTAAGAAAAGGAATCATCTCCGAACTCCTCAGAAATCGAAAGCGCTAACAGCGATACATTTTGTCTCCTGTAAATGAAAATTCATGAAAATTAGCCTTGACATGATACAAAGTGTATCGTAAATTATGGGATATAAATGTATACGAAATGTAGCAAAAGAGGGGCTGCAGGCTTAGTCCTCATCCCGGTTATGCGTCGAAAGGCCTCAAGGCCAGCGTAATATCCAATTCAGATTTCAACGGGGGGCTGCTAAGGAGATGGAACTCAAGCAGTATTTTCGAATTATCCAGAAAAAATGGTGGTTGATCGCTGTAATCGTCCTCGTAGCGATGGCCGCGGCAAGTGTCAAAAGCTTCTACTTTACGACACCGATCTATGCGGCAAACGCAAAGCTGATCGTCAACCAATCATCGGGTGATGGACCACTCAATGCAAGTACGATCCAAACCAGCATTTTTCTCATTAATTCCTATAAGGAGATTATTAAGTCGTCAGCTGTCATGAATAAAGTTGTCCAGCAATATCCGGGCCTTGGCGAGAGTCCTGGGGTGCTGGCCGCTAAAATATCCGTTACTTCAGCAAGTAATTCGCAGGTCATGAATTTGGTTTACCAGGACACGTCCTACGCCAAGGCCGCCAAGGTCGTCAATGCTGTCTCCACCGTATTCAAAGAGGAAATTCCGAACATTATGAACATCGATAATATCACAATACTTAGCGAGGCCGACACGTCAGCTGCTCCTGCCCCGATTAACTTCAATCCTTTTATGAATTTGCTAATCAGCTTCGTTGTTTCCCTCGTACTGGCCATAGGGTTCGTATTCCTTCTGGATTATCTGGACGATACGCTCAAGACGGAAGCCGAAATTATTGAAATTATGGATGTTCCTGTTCTAGCCGTCGTAGGCAAAATCGGCAAAGGCGATCTGAAAAAATCAGCCAGAGGGAAAGCCGTCCAAAAACAAAAGGCAGGTGAGAGCCAATATGCGACGCTCAATCAGTGAGGGCAGCTTGATCGTATCACACAACCCTAAATCATCCATTTCAGAGGTATATCGTCTTCTTCGTACCAAAATCCCGTTTTTCTCCAAGGACCAGGAACTTAAGACGGTAATGGTAACTTCTTCTCAGCCAGGGGAAGGAAAAACCACAACCATAAGTAATCTGGCCGTTACCTACGCTCAGGAAGGCAAAAAGGTGCTTCTAATCGACGCGGATTTGCGCAAGCCCTCACTGCATCGCGTGTTTTCCCAGATAAATCATCAGGGCTTAAGTTCGCTACTGACTGGTCATTCGAGCATTCAGGAATCCGTTCAAAAGACATCGATCGACAACCTTTGGCTCCTTCCTTCAGGCCCGGTTCCTGCCAATCCCTCGGAATTAATCGATTCTTCGGGAATGCGCGAGCTGCTTCATCAGATAAAAGATCAATACGACGTCATTCTCGTCGATACGCCATCTGTCTTATCCGTGTCGGATAGCGTCATCGTCAGTGCTTTATGTGACGGCGTCATTATGGTCGCCGCGGCCGGCAAGGTAAAGAAAGATCATCTCAAGAAGGCGAAGGAACAACTGGACCATGTGAATGCCCGCATGCTCGGTATTGTCCTCAATCGGGTGGTTTAAACTCCTCTTCCACAAATGGGCACTAGCTCATCAAAGAGAAAGGCTGTAACCCTTACAACAATACAGGTAATGTCTACTGCACCTTTATCACTGTAGGCACTCGGTCACACTGTGGGTCCTAAAGGACCTTAGACATGATTGTCGAGGGTGTGATGTGAGGGTGGGTTCAATGCCCTTTTCAAGAAGTATTAGCTATGTCCTTTTCACTCGAAGAGTACATAGCTAAGCCCTTCTGCTATAGAAGCACTGATCATGGGTTATGGGATTATCGCACAAATACCATATAAAGAGTTGGAGAGTGAATGAAGGATGAAGAAAGTAAAGAAAGCCATTATTCCCGCAGCTGGGCTGGGAACAAGGTTCTTGCCTGCCACGAAGGCGATGCCGAAAGAGATGCTCCCAATCGTGGATAAGCCGACCATTCAATATATCGTTGAAGAAGCGGTGGCATCCGGGATTGAAGACATTATCATTGTGACCGGCAAAGGCAAGCGTGCTATCGAAGATCATTTTGACCATGCGTTCGAACTTGAACATAATTTGTTCAGCAAGGGGAAATTCGACTTGCTTGACGAAGTCCGCCGATCTTCGAATGTTGAAATTCACTACATACGTCAGAAGGAAGCCCGTGGACTTGGGCACGCTGTGTGGTGCGCCCGCAATTTCATCGGCGACGAGCCGTTTGCCGTGCTGCTCGGCGATGATATTGTACAATCTCAGACGCCTTGCATCCAGCAGCTTGCACAGCAATTCGAAGTGACGCAGAAATCCATGATCGGAGTTCAGACGGTTTCCCAGGATCAGACGCATCGTTACGGCATCGTCGCACCGCTAGAGCGAATCGATCGATTGTACCAAGTGGATTATTTTGTCGAGAAGCCGCCTGTTGGGCAGGCACCATCACGACTGGCCATCATGGGCAGATACATATTGACACCGGAAATTTTCGAGTTTTTGGAGCATCAGGAAGAAGGCGCCGGCGGCGAAATTCAACTGACAGATGCTATTCAAAAGCTGAACGAAACCCAAGGCGTGTACGCTTATGATTTCGAAGGAACCCGATATGACGTAGGAGAGAAGCTAGGCTTCATTATGACGACGCTTGATTTTGCGTTGAAAAACGAGGAGCTCCGAACACCTCTGCTGCAGGGGATGGAGACGATTCTCGAGAGAGAGAAGCTCATCAAAATAAATCGCTAATGAGGTGAACGACAGATGTACCCCAATCCGCAACGGAACGAAGCAGACGCAGTTTTTGAAGGAGCTTCGGACTATGCGAACTACGCATTTGATGACCAGAAATCCAAGGTCCTGTATTTGCTGATTAAGCGAGGGATGGACTTCGTGTTCGCGCTTATTGGGCTTGTTCTGCTTTCTCCGCTCTTCCTGATCGTATCGATACTCATTAAGCTTGAGGACCCGAAGGGGTCCGTTTTTTTTTATCAAACCCGTGTCGGTAAGGACGAAAAGCCGTTTCGGATGTACAAGTTCCGCTCAATGGTATCCAATGCCGAGGAACTGCTCGATAAGCTGCTGGAACAGAATGAAATCAGCGGCGCCATGTTTAAGATGAAAGAAGATCCCCGAATTACGAAAATCGGTAAATTCATTCGGAAGACCAGCATTGACGAATTGCCGCAGCTGTGGAATGTCGTTCGTGGAGAGATGTCGTTGGTAGGACCTCGCCCGGCCTTGCCAAGAGAAGTGATGCAGTACAGCAGCTATGACAAACTGCGATTGAGAGTAAGTCCCGGCTGTACGGGTCTATGGCAGGTGAGCGGACGCAACAATTTAAGTTTTCAGGAAATGCTGGCATTAGATTTGGAATATATCGAACGCCGAGGAATATGGCTGGATGTGAAGGTCATGCTTCGAACGGTCAAGATTATGGTTTTTCCGAATTCCGCCTATTAGATCGCGGGGGGATATAGAATGAACATGACAATTAGCGTCATCATTCCAACGTACAAGCGTGTGGAAGCTCTTCAACACTGCCTCGAAGGGATTCAAAGGCAAACGAGATATCCGGACGAGATTATGCTGGTCGTTAGAAATACAGATGAACGGACATTGAATTACCTTCGATCCTTGAACATCCGAAACACAAAAATTGCGCTGATTGAGGGAAGCGGCGTGATTGCCGCACTGAATGCCGGGATCAGGCAGAGTACGGGCTCGATTATCGTACTAACCGATGATGATACCGTTCCTCATACGAATTGGCTTGAACAACTTGAGCGGCATTATGCGTCGAACTCGGAAATCGGAGGCGTAGGGGGCAGAGATATCGTGTTTTTACGCGGACATGAGATTCCAGCGGGAAAACAGCAGGTTGGTATCATCAAACCCTATGGCAGAATCATCGGCAATCATCATGTAGGCATTGGCAGCGCCCGGGAAGTGGATATTCTGAAAGGTGCGAATATGAGCTTCCGAAGAGAGGCCATCTGTGGCTTAGCCTTTGACGAGCGGATGAAGGGGACGGGCGCACAGGTTCATAACGAGCTGGAATTTAGCCTGGCTGTGAAAAAGAAGGGGTGGAAGCTGATTTACGACCCTACGGTATGCGTGGATCATTTTCCGGCCGAACGTTTCGACGAGGATCAACGGAACAGCTTTAACGAGACCGCCTTTTTGAATGCGGTGCATAACGAAACGTATGCCGTATTGAAGCATTTCGGCACGTGCCATCGAGCGCTGTACGTCTTGTGGGTGCTTATAGTCGGGAGTAAGGCTTCGCCAGGAATCATTCAGTTCCTGCGGTTGCTTCCCCGAGAACGAACGGCAGCGTTAAAAAAAGTATGGCTGGCCTATAAAGGCAGATGGGATGGTTGGAGAACATGGAGAGGATCTTTGGAATAAGCGCATCGGCACTGCCAGCGGGCCTTAGGCGCTTGATCCTACTGGCGTGTGTAATCGCTCTTGGGGGGATGGTCGGCGTTGCTGGGGCGACGGGCTCGCTTCATATGAGGCTCTTGGAATTTACGCTTCTCATCCTCAGTATGATGGCGGCCCTGCGCATACACTTTAAACGCCCTCATGCGTTAGTTCCATATGCGTTGTTGATGTGGGTCGTAAGCCCGGAACTGAGGCGACTGCTCGATTGGTCCTTTCGCTCATATACCGATACATCATTAATCTCGCTCATTCCTTATTGCGTGAGCTTGACCATGTTAATTCCAATTATCAAAAACATGAAACAATTGGACCGTAAAGTGGGCATCCTCTTAAAAATTTTAGGGGCTGCCTTGATTTATGGTTTTGGCGTCGGCTTTCTAAAATACGGATTTTCATCCGTATTTGACCTATTGAATTACGTTGTGCCGTTTCTTGTCCTGGCTTATGTAAGCGTAAGCCGCTTTGGCCGGGATGTACGAGATCAATGGCTTCGCAGCTTCGGATATCTTGCCGTAATCGTTGCAGCATACGGAATCTATCAGTACATGGTCCTTCCTCCATGGGATCACTTCTGGATGACCAGTTCCGAGATGAAATCCATCGGTCCTGCGGAGCCTCAAAAATTCAGGGTATTTTCGTTGCTAAATTCCCCAGGGCCTACCGGGGTATTTCTTGCCCTGGCACTGGCCATTATGACGGTTCAAAAGAGGTGGAGGGCGTTCGGAGTAGTCGGGCTCTTGCTCGTAGCCTTCGCTCTACTGCTAACCCTTGTCCGCATTGGTTGGATTGCTTATGTTTTGATGATATTAGCCTACTTTCTTCGTTCTCAGTTAAAGAGCAAATTGCAGCTGCTTATGCTCGGGATTGTCATCGTGCTCGCCTATCAATTCCTGCTGCCTGTTCTGCCGGGGGCAAGCCAGGTGGCTTCTCGCATCGATACGTTCGGGTCCCTTGAAGAGGACCATTCCTTCAATGAGCGGCTTCATTTTTCTACGCACATCTTCTCAGCAGTTCTAGCAAATCCGGTTGGCATGGGGCTTGGCAGCTCCGGGTTAGGGGCGAAATTAACCCAGAATTCGGATACGCTGACGGTATTCGATAACGGCTATTTGAATGTATTTTATACCTTTGGTTTGCCTTTGGGGTTAGGGGTCGTTAGCGTACTCATTTACCTTCTAATTTATCTATATAAATCGAGTCGGACTGAAAGGATGTATTCTCCGATATCCTTCGCAGCTATTACAGCTACATTGTTGCTGCTTATGGGGAGCAACGTTTTAAGTGGTTTTAGCGGATTTATTCTTTTGTTGGTTATTTCGCTTGTCTACTTGCCAAGGCCAGGAGAGGAGGGAATATAGCGTGTTAATCGTTTGTTTGGGCGATTCCGTTACACAAGGGCTAGGTGTTAGTAAATATGGCAGGTCTTACGGGAATTTATTGCAAAGTAAGCTCCAATCGCTATATGCCCAATCCGTTCAACTCATGAATCTTGCAGGGAGTGCCATGCAGGTTCATGAATCCAGAATGAAATATGAAAAAAAACTGATGGAAATGCAGCCCGAGATTATTATATTCGCGCATGGAATTACGGAGTCTGTAGTCAGGGAACAGAAAAAGCATCTTAGATTTTTACCGAAACGATGGAGGAAGCCGGGCTGGATGGATCCAAGGCCTTATTTCTCAAGACGAAAGCCTAAAGTGTGGCTAGAGAAATTGGAGTCGAGTCTCCGGTGGAGGGTGAAGGTAATCCTCATTAAAACCTTGGGAGGCAGGCCATGGATGAGTGTCGATGAATTTAAGCAACACACCACGGACTTCATTCTTAACGTGCTGGGTCATAATCAAAAAACGAAAATAATCCTTCTTACCCCAGGCGATATCGAAGAAAGGTATTTCCCCGGATCTCCGGCTTCCATGCAGAAGTACCGCGATGCACTTCGGGACATTTATGAAAACAGCAAATCGACAAACCGGGTGTTCATGTGCGATTCGTCAACCAAGTTACATCGATGGGATGATTATTTCGAGGATCGCTTCCACCCGAATGAGGGAGGGCATAACAAAATTGCCGAGGCTCTCATGGACACAATCGTGAAGTACTCGCTAATAGATGATGAACGTATGCATGTAATGAGAGAGGTAAGCGGATGAAGATCTGTTTCGTTACGCACAAGGTGAAGAAGGGAGACGGTCAAGGAAGAGTCAACTACGAGGTCATCGTGAAAGCAATAACGGAGGGGCACGAAGTAAGCATTATATGCTCCGAATTGGCAGAGGAGCTCCAAGGACATCCCCAAGTGACTTGGCTTAAGAGAGGAACGAGAAGGATCCCGACGCTTCTGCTTCAATACCAGTGGTTCGCCTTGATTTCAGCAATTTGGATTTGGATGAACCGAAGCAAGATAGATCTTGTCGTGGTGAACGGTTTCATCACGTATGCCCGCTCCGACATTAACTGTATTCACTTCGTTCATAGCGCATGGATAAAGTCCTGGTATCATCCATTCCGGGAACATAAAAATGCTAGAAGCTTCTATCAATTGATTTATAACGGATTGAATGCATTCCTGGAACGGTATGCCCTAAGAAGGACGAGGCAAATTATAGCGGTGTCGCAGCAGGTCAAGCAAGAGCTGGTACAGGATGCACGGGTAGAGGCTCAACGGATTGCGGTCATTCCCAATGGAGTTGACCTGAATGAATTTTATCCCCGAACTGTAAACCGGGCCGATTATTATTTGGCCGATGATCGAACCTATGCGCTGTTCGCCGGTGATTTGAGATCGAGGAGAAAAAACCTAGATACAGTCCTGGCAGCGCTGGCCGAGGTCAAGGATATTGAGCTTATTGTACTCGGATATACCGAGAGAAGCCCGTATCCCCAGTTAGCCGAGCAGCTTGGAATTAGCGACCGTGTTCACTTCCTGGGGTACCGGCGGGATATCGCAGACATGATGTCGCTCGCCGATTTATTTATTTTTCCTTCCAGGTACGAGCCCTTCTCTCTTGTTATCCTGGAGGCGATGGCTTCTGGACTGCCCGTGATCACAAGCAACCGTTGTGGAGTTGTGGAACTGCTGTCCGATCAATCCGCCGTTGTAATTGAAGATCCGGACGATACTTCTGCGTTGGTACGGGCGCTTCGGGAACTGTCCTCTAATAAAGAGCGTTTGGAAATGATGGCGGTCAAGGCGAGGGAGGATGCGGAGAGCCATTCTTGGGAGCATATGTCCGGCAAATATTTACGATTGTTTCATTATGCGATGCATCCTAAATTTGAGACCGTTAATCAGGCCTGAAGGGATACGTATAAATGGCACTTACGAATTCAGTAAAACAAAGAGGCAGTCTTGGGAATGTTGTCCAAATCTTTGCATCCAATGTCTTTATTCTTGGATTAAATGTGCTGACAGGCATAATAATTGCAAGGTTCTTGGGGCCAGAGGGACGAGGCGAGCAAGCGGCCATGATTATGTGGCCTAGATTTCTGGCGTATTCCTTGACATTAGGGATTCCAGCGGCGCTTGTTTATTACATGAAGAAAAAAAATGAGGATCAGGGCTCCCTCTATGTAACGGCATTGTACATGAGTGTGCTGCTTGGTTTTGTGGCCATGGCGGTTGGAGCCGTGATCATCCCTGTCTGGATGAAGGGGTACTCCGGCGAAGTCGTTGATTTTGCCGTGTGGGCCTTGATCATGTCTCCAGTAGCCATGATCGGAACCATCAATACGGCAGCTTTACAGTCCAGGGGAGAGTACGGTCTTTATAATTTTATGCGATATATTCCGGTGCTCGGAACGTTGATATTATTATGTGCGCTTGTTGCAACCGGGCACGTTACGCCTTTCCTTACGTCCGTCGCATATCTCTTTCCGGCTATTCCGATCGCCGTCTGGACGACATTTAAACTCGTCTCCCGTTACAGGTTGAAGCAAAAAAACAAGGCGAAGTCCGGGAAAAAGCTGCTAGGCTACGGCATCCGTTCCTACGGAACGGACGTGGCCGGAACCTTCTCCGGGTACATCGACCAGATTTTAGTGGTAGGGCTGCTATCTCCAAGCAGCCTGGGTCTTTATGTGGTGTCACTTAACTTAGCCAAAATGTTGAACACAATTCAGGGGTCCATAACCTCGGTATTGTTTCCCAAGGCTTCGGGCCTTCAGCAGGATGAAGCTTTGCGACTAACGTTTAAAGTAACGCGCATCAGTTCGGTTATAACCTTCATGGTGGGGGCAGCGGTATTTGTAATTGCGCCCTATTTTCTGATTCTTTTATACGGCCCCTCGTTTGCGGAAGCGGTCTCTGTATTTCGGATTTTGATCTTCCAAACCGCGATTACCAGTATTTCGTGGATTTTGGCACAAGGTTTTATGTCCATCGGCAAGCCCGGAGCAGTGACCATTATTCGGATGACCACGCTTGGACTGAACGTCGTGTTTATGAATTTGTTCATACCGCTGCTGGGTATCAAAGGGGCAGCTATCTCCTTGTTGGCTACGGCTTTGATAGAATTGTCGGTCATTTTTCTGGTTTATACGTTGAAGCATCGAGTTGCAGTGCGTCATTGGATGATTTCAAAAAGCGATATCGTATGGCTTCTTGAGCGTATACGCAGGCAAAAGGGACGGAGCAATACTGAAGCCATGTGAGGAAGGTCAAAGGCACAGAAGAACAATAAGACGGGGTGATCCCTTGAATATTTTGCACATAGCAAACCATGTAAAACAGTCGGGAAACGGTATTGTTAATGTCATGGTTGACTTGGCTTGTGAACAAGCGATTCTGGGACATAGAGTGGCGGTAGCTTCCCAAGGAGGGGAGTACCTGGAACTGCTGAAACAACATCATATCGATCATTACAAGTTGGACCAAACGAGAAAGCCGATGCAGATGCTTCAGGCTTTTTTTGATTTTAGAAGCATCGTCAAACGATTCCAGCCGGACATCATCCATGCACATATGATGACAGGTGCGTTACTGTCTCGTTATTTGAAAGGTTTAAGCAAATACAAGATCGTCACGCATGTCCATAACGAATTCCAGAAGAGTGCCGATTACATGAAGGTTGGTGACACGGTAATCGCCGTCAGCCATGCTGTAGCCCAATCGATGGCCAAACGCGGAGTTCATGAAGAGAAACTCCGCGTTGTCCTTAACGGAACGATAGGCAGCAGAAGGAATACGGGCATGGAAGAAGTACAGCTCAAAGGACGTTCCATCGTTACCGTTGCAGGGCTTAATGAACGGAAGGGCATTGCAGATCTCATTATGGCGTTTAGTATCGTCTCTGAGCAATGCCCTGATTCGGAATTGTATATCGTTGGAGACGGACCGGAGAGGGAACGATTTAAAGAGATGGCTTCCCAATCGGCTCATTCTCATAAAATTCATTTTGAAGGCTTTCAGACAGATCCAAGACGATACATGTGCTCGTGCGATGTATTTGTTCTAGCATCACATAAAGATCCATTCCCGCTCGTTCTTCTTGAGGCGCGGGAGTCGGGATGCGCGATCATCGCTACCGAGGTGGACGGTATACCGGAGGCGCTGGATTTCGGGCGATCAGGCATGCTGGTTCCGCCAAAGGCACCGGAGAAGTTGGCTGCAGCGATGCTCAACATGCTGTGCGATCAGAAGCTTCGCCAGGAGTACAAACACTCCGCTCAGCAAGGTCTGGACTTCTATAAGGTGGAACGCGTCGCGAAAGAAACATTACGAATTTATGAGGAGATTCTGATTAGTTAGAACTGGGAGTGCGCTATTTATGCATACTGCAGCAGGGCAGGAGATGAAGATATGAATAATTGGAGTGAGTTTCCTTGAAAGTAGCCATGATAGCAAACTCTAATCATAATGTGAACTCAGGCGTGTCAGGAACAAGGATCGCGATTGCTGAATCGTTACGACAGCTTGGCGTACAAGTCGATACATATTTCATGGACGACTTTAAAGTATTCGATGGCGGGATCATGGACAAAATTATTTTTCCATGGAAGCTGGCCTCAAGACTGTCGAAATGGAAGGAATATGATTTGTTGGATATTGCTTCTGGAGATAGCTGGGTTTTGTCATACTTCAGAAAACGTCCAGTAATTGTATCAAGCAGTCATGGACTTGAACATCTGGCCCATAGGGAAATTTTGGAGGAACATCGTTTAGGCAATCTGCCTCTCAGCAAGAAGTACTTTATTTACTGGGGAGGTTATCGGATTTGGGAGGTATCCAAATCCTTTAAGCGAGCCGACTTCTCAATAGTCCTCAACTCCGAGGACAAACACTTCGTACAGGATCAGATTGGCAAAGATTCGTATAAAATTAGCGCCATTTTTAATGGGATCCCAAGTTATTTCTTGAATCTTCCGGTAAATGATATGGAAACAGCGAACAATGAAGTCATCCAGATAGCCCAGGTTGGGAGCTACATCCACAGGAAGGGGATATCTTATAGTGCACAGGCCCTGAATACCATCCTTGCAAAATATGCCCATGTGGAAGTTGCCTTTATGGGTACGGGCTGTGAAGATGAGAAGGTATTGGCCGACTTCGATCCCGAGGTCAGGGATAGGGTCACGACCATTCCAACGTATAAACACAGTGAGCTGCCGCACCTGCTAAGAGGCTATCATATTAAACTATTCCCGACATTATCCGAAGGATTCGGTAAAACGCTAATCGAGTGTATGGCATGCGGCTTGGCGCCAATTACGACAGATACGGCAGGACCGGCCGATATTGTAACGGATGGGGTCGATGCTCTTGTCATACCCAAGCGAAACATTGATCAAATGGTTGTCGCGATAGAGAAGCTGATACACGATCCGAGCTTGCTGAAGCAGCTTCGTTTCAACGCTTATCGCACGGCTCAGAAGTTCACTTGGGACAATGCGGCAAAAAATCGATTGGCATGTTATGAGCAGGCAATCCGTGAGATGAAGAGGGGTTATGCGCAGGAATCGTAATTCTTGTTGGTGCTAGGAGTATCCTGAGATTAAATGTTTGATTTATTCAATATTCTCATATCAGAATTAAGAAAAGAGAGATGGCCATGAATGTGCTTTCGACGGGAATGGGATGGATTGATATCCAGCATGGAGGACTGAACCGCTATTTTGCGGACTACACCAAGGCTATGAAGGATTACGGGCATACCGGGCTGGGTGTTGTGGTAGCCCCGCAAGGAGCGGAGCTGCCTCCCGACCGGAACATCAGCAATGCAACCAAAGAGCTTCGTCTCAACCATTTCCTGCCGCGCATGAAATCGGTGCAGAAGCATGCGGTCCATGCGGTCCGAAGCTTTCGGCCGGATGTCTTTAATCCGCATTTTGCTTTTTATGCGACGATGGTTACAAGAAGCCATATCCCTCCCCATATCCCGATCGTTACCCATTTTCACGGACCGTGGGCGATGGAGTCCAGGGTAGAGGAGAAGGGCAATATCGGCATGATCCAAGGCGCGAAGTTTTGGCTCAAAAAACAAGTGGAGCTGCTGACCTATCGCCGGTCGGATAGCTTCATCGTGCTTAGTGAGTATTTCCGGGACATTTTAAGGAACACCTACGGCGTAGATGAACGAAAAATCCATATTATACCGGGTGCGGTTGACCATCATCTATTCCTGCCTAACCCGGATCGGGAAGGGCTCCGATTGCAAATGGGGATCCTTCCGGACCAGCCTGTGTTGTTCTGTATTCGGAGGCTGGTACGCCGGATGGGAATCGATCGCCTCATTCATGCCATGGTGGCTGTCGTTCGCGAGCACCCGGATGTCCGCCTCTATATCGGGGGAGACGGGCCGATGCGCGAACCGTATGAAGCGCTTATTCGGGAGCTCGGGCTTACTGCCAATGTTCGACTGCTCGGCCGGATTACGAACGAGGAGCTTGTGCAATACTATCAGGCTGCCGATATCAGCATCGTTCCGACATTGACGCTCGAAGGCTTTGGCCTGATCACCGTGGAATCGCTAGCTTGCGGAACACCTGTGCTCGGCACCCCGTATGGAGGAACGAAGGAAATTTTGCATCGCATCTCCGACGACTTGATGTTTGAGGACGGGACGTCTGAGGCGATGAGCCGCAAGATCATTGACGTGCTCAATGGGCAATCGTTTCTCCCGTCACGTGAAGCATGCAGAGAACATGTATTGAATCGATACACATGGAACCGGGTTGCAGAAGCCGTGACCGAGGTGTTCGCGGAGGAAATCGATAAGAGAAGGGTGTTTCGGAAATGAAGATCGCCTTTTATAACCATACGAGCGCGATCAGCGGCGCGGAGATCAGCCTTCTGCTGACCGCCAAGCATCTGACGAGAGCCGAGCCGATTCTATTCGCTCCCGAGGGGGAGCTGCTGCAGAAGGCTCGCGATCAAGGGCTTGAGGTAGTAGCCCTCCCTAGCTACCGTGCGAGAATGACCCGCAATCCGTTTCTCCTGCTGATCTATGTTATGGGGATGCTCTTGGCAGGCTGGAGGCTGGCGCTTCTAATGAAGAAAAGCGGGGTGGATCTCATCCATGCCAACTCCATACGCGCCGGCATCATGGCAGGGCTGTTCCGGTGGTACCATCGGATACCGGTCATCTGGCATGTGAGGGATATGCCTCCGGAAGGAATAATAGGCCGCTTGATCCGGAGGTTTGCAGGCAGCACCGCCGGGGCGCTGATCGGCATTTCCGAGCCAGTCATTCAAGCGATGGACCATCGGTCCCTAACCGGGAAATGCCATCTTGTACATAATGGAGTCGAGATTAAGCCATTCCGAGCTGAAGAGCGGCAATCGATACGTGAACGGACCCGGAGGGAGCTGGGAACGCCGCAGGATGCGGAGGTCATGGCAATCATAGGCCAGATCGCCCCTTGGAAGAGACAAGAGGACGCCATTGAGGCGCTTTCCCGTTTATTCCGCGAGGGAAGGCAGGCGTATCTGTGGATCGTTGGTGAAGCGAAGTTCCGCCAGGAGAATGAGGATTACCTCACTAGCTTGAGGGAAAAGGTACGATCGTTAGGGCTTGAACAACACGTCATATTTACGGGATTTAGAGAAGATGTACTGGAGATCTGCTGCGGAGCAGATCTCCTTTTATTATGCTCGGATCGCGAGCCCTTCGGCCGGGTCGTGATCGAAGCGATGTCTCAAGGCACCCCAGTCGTGGGAACCCGGGGCGGAGGCGTCCCCGAAATTATTGAGCACGGCAAGAGCGGATTGATGTACGAGACTGGAAACATTGACGAGTTGAATCATTGCATCCGTCTCCTTCTGGATGATCCGCAAATCCGGGCTATGCTGAGCCGTGGCGGACAGGAGCGGGCGGAGGAACGGTTCTCCATCATGCAGACATCGCACCGCGTGGAACTGATCTATCAGCAGCTGCTGACGAAATCCGGCCGGGAACGGTCCCGACGCCAACAGGCAAAGGAGTTCATGTAAATGCGAAAAGTGAAGGTTGCCATTGTCCATGATTATCTCAACCAAATGGGCGGCGCGGAACGGGTGGTGGCCGTATTCCACAAAATGTTCCCGGACGCACCGATTTATACGACGATTGTCGACCGGGACAAATTGCTTCCGGAATTGAAGGATGCGGACATCCATACAACCTGGATGCAGCGGATACCGGGGATTTTGCGCCAATTCAAGCTGTTCTTCTGGCTCTATCCCTTCGCCGTATCATCCATGAAGTTGAAAGGCTATGACCTCATCCTGAGCTCTAGCAGCGCTTATGCGAAAGGGGCAAGGAAGGGCCGTGACAGTGTACATATCTGCTACTGCCATACGCCGATGCGATTCGCCTGGAACTTCGAGGCCTATATGGAAGGTGTTCCGGTGCCAAAGAACGTAAAACGGATTGCAAAATGGCTGACATATCCGCTTCAGGCATGGGATTGCCGCAACTCCAAGCGGGTGGATCGTTTGATTGCCAACTCGACCATTGTTAAAGAGAGGATCGGACATACGTACGGAATGAACGCAACGATTATTTTTCCTCCGGTAGAAATCAGCCGGTTCAGTGTTGGAGAAGGCGATCCGGAGGATTACTTCCTGGTTGTCTCCAGACTTGTGTCGTACAAAAGGATCGATCTTGCGGTTGAAGCCTGTTCCCGGCTTGGCCGAAAGCTCATCGTGATTGGGGATGGGCCCGATCGGCCTCGGCTGGAGCAGCTTGCAGGTAATACGGTTACGTTCCTTGGGAGAAGAAGCGACGAGGAAGTGGTCAGTCATATGCAGCGCTGCAAGGCACTGATCTTTCCGGGAATCGAGGATTTCGGGATAACGCCGCTCGAGGTGAATGCTTGCGGCAGACCGATTGTCGCATTTCGCGGAGGCGGAGCATTGGACACGGTTGTAGCCGAGCGGACAGGTCTGTTCTTTGCAGAGCAATCGGTGGAATCCTTGGCGGAGACGATCGAGCGTTTCGACCAATATGAATGGGACCCGGCCCGGATTCGGGAGCATGCAGAGGCTTTCGGCGAGCATGTATTCATCGAACGTCTGCAATCCAGCATCGACGGACTGATGGGCGCCAGGGAGAGAGGCGCCAAGATCGCGCAAGTGGAAGGGAGCTATTAACCATGCA
This sequence comes from Paenibacillus lactis, assembly GCF_017873605.1. Taxonomy (GTDB): domain Bacteria; phylum Bacillota; class Bacilli; order Paenibacillales; family Paenibacillaceae; genus Paenibacillus_AQ; species Paenibacillus_AQ lactis. The sequence continues at coordinate 499,716 of NZ_JAGGKI010000002.1, read as the reverse complement.
AATCGTGCTGTTGTCTGGAGGAAGCGGTAATCGGTTATGGCCGCTATCGAATGAAACCAGATCCAAACAGTTTCTGAAAATATTAAATGGCGCTTCCGGAAAGCGGGAGTCCATGGTGCAGCGGGTGTGGAGCCAGCTAGGGCTCATGAATCTCCATCCAGCCGCCGTGATCGCTACCGGAAAGTCCCAGGTGGAATTGCTGCAGAATCAGCTGGGCTATGAAGTGGAGCTGGTCATCGAGCCGGAGCGCCGGGACACCTTCCCGGCCATCGCCTTATCGGTCTGCTATCTGTATTCCGTTAAAGGCGTCAGTCCCCGGGATATTGCCATCGTGCTTCCGGTAGATCCGTATGTGGATACGCATTTTTTCCGAAAGGTGCAGGAGTTGGAGACGCTTATGCAGGAAACCGGAGCAGATATAGGGTTGATCGGCGTCTCGCCGGATCATCCTTCCTCGAAGTTCGGTTATATCGTCCCGCAGTCGGTATCGAGACTCGAGAACGGCACGGAATATTTGAACGTAAGCCACTTCGTCGAGAAGCCGGAAGAAGAGGCCGCACACAGCTTAATCGAGCATAAGGCTCTGTGGAACTGCGGCGTCTTCGCGTTCCGGCTGGAATATGTTCTTGAGCACTTGTTGGAGCGCTCCCTTCCAATCCAGTACGATGAGCTGCTTCGGCAGTACGGGCAAGTCGAGAAAACAAGCTTTGATTACGCGGTTGTCGAGCAGGCGAAGAATATCGTTGCACTGCCTTATCAGGGGCTATGGAGGGACCTCGGGACCTGGGATGCGCTCACGGAGGAGATTCATACACCACTAGTCGGAAAGGGGACACTGACCGACGACTCCGTGAATACGCATGTCATCAATGAATTGGATATCCCGATTACGGTAATCGGTGCGCCGAATTTGATCGTGGCCGCGAGCCCGGACGGGATTCTGGTATCAGAGAAGAATGCCAGCATGCGGATCAAGGAGGTGCTCCAATTCGGAGACCAACGACCGATGTATGAAGAGCGTCGATGGGGACGTTATCGCGTGCTGGATTATATCAAGTATCCGAACGGTCATGAGGTGTTGACGAAGCGCATTTGCGTCCTTCAGGGCAAAAATTTGAGCTATCAATACCACTTGCTGCGCAGCGAAGTGTGGACCGTCGTATCCGGGCAAGGCGAAATGATATTGGACGGTGCCGTTCGCATGATCGGCAAGGGTGATGTCGTCATCATTTCGGCGGAAGCCAAGCACAGCCTGCGGGCCATTACGGATATTGAAATTATAGAGGTTCAGACGGGCAGCGAGCTGATTGAGGACGACATTGTCCGGCTGGCCATGGACTGGGATGAAATCAAGATTAGCGTTTTGAATTAATAGGGCTGACCGTTGTGCAAGAACGAACATAAAGGTGAGGTGAGAACAATGAAAATTACGGTGATCGGTACAGGTTACGTTGGGCTGGTATCCGGCGTGTGTTTTTCAGAGCTTGGCAATGAGGTTATATGCGTTGATCATATCGAGGCCAAGATTGAAATGCTGAATCGGGGGGAGGTACCGATTTATGAACCGGGACTGCAAACGTTGATCGCAAACAACCGTGAGAGGGGGCGGCTGCGCTTTTCGACCGACTTGGGAGCGTCCGTAAAGCATGCCGAGGTCATCATCATTGCGGTAGGGACGCCCTCGCTGCCGAACGGCCAGGCTAATCTGAGCTTCATTGAACAAGCGGCGAGCGAGATAGGTCAGGCAATGAACGGCTATAAAATCATAGTCACCAAGAGTACCGTGCCGGTAGGGACGAACGAGCGTATCCGGGACATTATCGCGCAGCATTCGAAGGAGCCTTTCGATATTGCTTCTGTGCCGGAGTTTCTGCGAGAGGGAACGGCGGTTTCGGACACGATGAACCCTGACCGTATCATTATCGGTACGGACAGCGAAGTGGTGCGGGAGCGGCTAACCGAACTCCATCGGAGCCTGACCTCCAATATTATCGTTACGGACATCCGCAGCGCGGAGATGATCAAATATGCCTCCAATGCATTCCTGGCAACCAAAATTTCATTTATCAACGAGATTGCGAATATTTGCGAGAAGGTAGGAGCGGATGTAACGAAGGTCGCCTATGGAATGGGATTTGACCAGCGCATCGGTGCTTCGTTCTTAAAGGCGGGGATCGGATACGGCGGCTCCTGCTTCCCGAAAGATACCCAAGCCCTGATCCAAATCGCTGGACAGATGGATTATGATTTCAAGCTGTTGAAATCGGTCGTCGAGGTGAACCGGGAGCAGCGGTTTAATGTGATCCGCAAGCTGGAATCCTTGATGGGCCATCTCGCCGGGAAGACGATTGGCATATGGGGTCTGGCGTTTAAGCCGGAGACGGACGACGTGCGTGATTCCCCTGCTTTCGAAATCATTGCAGCTTTAACCGAGATGGGGGCCAAGGTGAAGGCTTACGACCCAATTGCTGCCGAGAACTTCAGAAGAAACTGCGATGTCGACAGTCTAATCTACTGCGACACTGCCCGCGAAGCCGCTTGGCAGGCGGATGCGCTATGTGTCCTCACGGAATGGAAGGAGTTTCAGCACATTCCGCTTTCCGAGATCGAGAGTTGGCTGAAGTCCCCGTATTTGATCGATGGCCGCAATATCTATAAGGAAGAGCAGCTGGCCAATACGCAGCTAGTGTACTATTCCGTAGGCCGTCCGGGGATGAATCGGGGTGTGAAGGAACCTGCACCGTATATTTTGCTATGACAAAGCAAACATTTGGGGTGGTTGGATTGATTATGGAGGACGCCTTGACGCTTGAAATGCGCGATGCGCCGAAGGAGCTGTCGTTCCTGCTGTCGATTTTACGGAATCGGGATCAGGATCAGGCCATTCTTCCGCAGGAGGCCGCCGACATGGATTGGAATCTGTTCATGAAGCTGGCTGTGCATCACCGAGTCTATCCGCTGGTTTACTTGGCTTTGAAAGGGAGCGATACCTCGCTGATCCCGGCTTATGTCATGCAGTCGCTGCAGCGGCATTATCATAACAACACGATCAAGATGCTTCACTTAAGCAGAGAGATGAGCCGAATATGCGACGTATTCGCAGAGGCTAGGATTAGGAGTCTTTGGCTGAAGGGGCCGCTTCTGGCCCTGCACCTATACGGGGACGTGGCTCACCGAACGTCGAAGGATCTGGATATCCTAGTCGATGCAGAAGATGTGGAGAAGGCGGAGCAAGTGCTGACACAGCTCGGATATGAGGCCGAGGAAGAGATCGTGCTGGGCAATTGGAAGAAGAAAAGCCATCATCGCTCGTTCGAGCATCGGGAGCATTTCGCTCAGGTGGAGATTCATTGGCGATTAAATCCCCATTATAGCAGGTCCTTCTCGTTTGAGCAGCTGTGGCAGCGGCGAAGAGAGGTCAGGCTGTCCAGCCAGACCTATTTCTGCCTTGGTAACGAGGATCTGCTGTGTTACCTGACGGACCATGGAGCCAGGCATGGCTGGTTCCGATTACGTTGGTTAGCGGATATTGTCCGTTTGCTGCCTCTGCTTGACAACAGCCGATTAAACCAGCATCTGGAGCGGTACGGAGGCGAGATGTATGCAGGGCAGGCCTTTATTTTATCGTCGCTGCTCCTTTCGGCTAAGGTTCCTCATGACTTGGAGGCGGCAACAGTTGGCGCTAAATCGTACCGACTGGCGGAGAAGTCTCTTTATTACATCCAAAGAATCGTGCAGCTGAATCCGGTACCGGAAAAAAGCGTAGCCCGTCATTATAACCGTTATCTTTTTTCGCTGATGTCCGGCAAACAGAGAATCGCCTACGTGTTTAATAAGCTGCTTCCAAGCTCGCGGGATGCCCTTCAGCTGCCTTTGCCTAAACCGCTTTATTTTTTATATGTTCCGCTTCGGCCCTTCCTTTGGTTTTGGAGGCGGATGAAGCAGCCGTCGGTGTGACGGGAGTAACGGTTACGATGTGAAACGAACGGAGGATGAGCCCATGAGCACGGAATTCATTACGGATGAGGTACTGATCATGCAGTCCGAAGGCTTTCTGGTCAGTGATATGGACGGCGAGAAGGTTATGCTGAGTATCGATAATGGAAAGTATTACAATCTGGGCCGGATTGGCGGCCGGATCTGGGAGCTGGCGTCTACGCCGATTACGGTCGGCGGTATGGTGGAGAGGCTCGTTGAGGAATACGATATCGAACCGGATGCGTGCGAGCAGCAGGTACAGCGGTTCCTGCGGCAGCTTGCCGATGAAGGGCTTGTGCAGGTGAAGAAGGCCTAATGAGTCTATACCGGAAAGCAAGGACGTATATGTCTTTTCCCGTTGCGATGAAGCTGATGTTCATCGAAGCTTATGTTTACTTGGCTTGGGGGAGAGTGTTCAAGCAGCTGCCTTTCGCGAAGGTGGCGCCCTCCTTGGGCGATTTTATGAAGGAAACGCCGTATACCTGCTCGGAGGAGGAGCTGAAGCAGCTTCGCCAAATCTCCAGAGCCGTACATGCGATGAGCCGAGTTACCTGGTGGGAAAGCCAGTGCCTGGTCAAAGCCGTTGCCGCCAAGAAAATGCTGGAGCGAAGAAGCATTCCCTATACACTGTATTTAGGAAGCGGGCGGGATGACCAAGGACAAATGGTGGCTCACGCCTGGCTCCGCAGCGGTTCTTACATTGTTACGGGCAAGGAAGGGCATGAGAAATATGCGATCGTCGGAATATTCGGCAAGGATATGCGGGCGGAGGAGCTGAACTTTAATCGGTCATCCGGTAAGGAGTTTTTACGTTGAAGGATCTCATTTATTTTATCCGAAAAATGCACGGGATGGCCGGGTTCAAGCTCTACCTTAATATGTGCATGATCCTGGTCATCAGCATCCTGGACGGTATCGGCATCTACCTGATCGTCCCGCTTCTCGGCGTGATCGGCGTATTTCAGACCGATCTGAGCGGAGTCCCGCTCGTCTCGACCTTGATGGATCTTGCGGATTCGTGGTCCCTGCAGCTCAATTTGCCGGTGGTGCTGGCCATCTATGTCGTGATTGTGGGCGGGCAGGCCCTGCTGCAGCGAAGCCAGACCTTGCTAAACGCCAAGATCCTGCAGCGATTTATCCGCAAGCTGCGCATGGAGACGTACCAGGGATTACTGCATGCGAAATGGGAGTTTTTTCTCCGCCACCGCAAATCGGATTTCAATCATGTCATGACCAATGAGCTTGGGCGCGTGAACCAAGGCACCTTTCTGTTCTTCCAAATGATCTCGTCGTTGTTGTTCACGATCATTCAGATTGGCCTTGCCTTATGGCTGGCTCCGTTGTTAACCCTCATCGTGCTGGTCAGCGGAGGGGTCCTCGCCTTGTTCGGGCGCAAGTTCATCCGCAGCTCGAAGCGGATCGGCGAGCAGACGACCGAGCTTTCAAAATATTATTTTGCCGGCATCAGCGAGCATTTCAGCGGCATCAAGGACATCAAGAGCAACCGGCTGGAGCCGTCCCATATGGATTGGTTTGACAGGCTGTCGCGAAAAATGGAGCGGAACTTCATCCAATTCAATAAAGTGAACTCCCTGTCCCAGCTCATTTACCGGCTCTCGTCCGTCATCCTCGTTGCCGGGTTCGTATACCTTGCTCTTGAGGTGCTTCGCACCCCGGCTGAGCAGCTGCTGATGATTGTGCTTATTTTCTCACGGTTATGGCCAAGATTTATCAGTATTCAAACCAGTACCGAGCAGCTTGCTTCGAATTTCCCGGCGTTTCGGGCAATACGCGAGCTGCAAGCGGAATACGAGGCAGACCGGGAGCTTGCCGGAACGGCTGGAGTCCCGGATGGCGAGCGACTGCATCTGCAGCAGGGTATTACTTGCAGTGATGTGGACTACCGATATGACGCTTCTTCTCCGACCTACGCTTTGCGGGGCATTAACTTACATATTCCGGCCCGCCGCATGACGGCCATCGTCGGCAAATCCGGCGCGGGCAAGAGCACCCTGATCGATCTGCTCATGGGACTGATCCAGCCGGAGAGCGGGCAGGTTCTGGCGGACGGCGTGTCTATCCAGGATGAACGTCAGCTTCTGTCGCTCCGGGGGAGCATCGGTTATGTGGCGCAGGACCCTTTTCTCTTCAATGAGAGCATCCGGGATAACCTGAAGCTGGCCGCTCCCGAGACATCGGATGATGAGCTGTGGGAAGCGTTGAGGTTTTCGGCGTCGGACGAATTCGTGCGAAGGCTTCCGCAGGGGCTTGACACGGTCATTGGCGACCGCGGCGTGCGCTTGTCCGGCGGTGAGCGACAGCGGATCGTCCTGGCAAGAGCCATCTTGAAGCGGCCCTCGATTCTTGTGCTGGATGAAGCGACAAGCGCGCTGGACAGCGAGAATGAGCGGCAGATCCAGGAGGCGCTGGAGCAGCTGAAGGGAAGCATGACCATTATCGTGATCGCCCATCGGCTGTCCACGATCCGCCATGCCGATCAGGTCATCGTGATGGAGCAAGGGCGGATTATCCAGCAAGGAGGCTATCAGCAGCTGTCTCAGGATCAGAAGGGCACCTTCCGGCAGCTTCTCAGTTACCAAACAGGCGCCCAGATGTAAACAGTGTTCAACAGCCGTCCCTCGTTGAGGGGCGGCTGTTTTTTTGTTTTTAGTTTGCGGTGTTGGCACTCACCCGAATTCCTATTATCATTTGTACTAACGATGGCCGGTGTTTATCGGCCAATGTTCAATCTTTATATGTAGAGGGGGAAAGTGAATGGATGGCCAAAGCAACCTTTCACAGTGGATTCACATACGGCCGATTACCCTGGATGATTTTGAAAATGTCTTGGCATGGAGCAAGGATGACTCCTTCTGTGAAGCGAATGGATGGGAAATCAACAGAAGCTCTGAAGAATTATATAAATGGTGGCGCAATTGCGTAAATCATCCTGCCGAAGATTTTATTCGAATGGGAATTACGTTGAACGGGAAATTAATTGGATATGCAGATATGGCCTGCATGAAAGGTAATACGGCTGAACTGGGCATTGCAATTGGTGAGAGCAGGCTGTGGGGGCAGGGGATCGGATCTGCTTCGGCAAAGTGTATGATGGAATATGCATCGAAGAAGTTAGGAATTTCATTTTTTAACGCTGAAACTCACGAGGCCAACGCTCGTTCAAGAAAAATGCTTGAGAACTTAGGGTTCAAAGAAATAAGTCGAATAGGCAGTGAAGAATATCAAGGGATGAGGAGCGAACGAATTCAATATAGACTTATTTTTAATGGGGAAGCCTGAATGAAGAATCTACGCACAAGGCCTAAAACTCCTCCTTCAACCAGTAAAAATCCTTAAAGCTAGACGCTTTGATAACCTTTTGTCCAATTTGCCTTAACAACAATTCCTCGTCATATTTCCCAGAAATACTCAACATTCGACCAGGATAGACAATGGTTTCCCCGTTACGATCAACCACTAATGAAGCCCCGCCTAACTACCTCTCGCTACCTAATGTAAATTTTCGGAAAACATGCCATGAAATATCGAGAAATGAAACCTCTCCGGATGAATTCCGGTATTATTAGATAAACAAAGTTGCCAAGGAGGAACATGTCCATGGGAATGCTGTCGAGATTTACCGATATTATGCGAGCGAATGTGAACGCTTTGCTGGATCGGTCGGATGATCCGGAGAAGACGATTGATGAATATATGCGCAGCCTGCACAGCGACTTGGGCCAGGTGAAGGCGGAGACGGCCTCACTGCTTGCGGAGGAGCGGCGGGCCAAACGGACGCTGGATGAGTGCATTACGGAGGTCGCCAAGCTGCAGCGGTATGCCGAGAAGGCGGCGGAAGCAGGAAATGAAGTCGATGCCCGCAAATTCCTGGAGCGTAAGGCGGAGACGGCCGTGAAGCTCGATGACTTGCAGCAGGCATATGAGCAGGCCGCTTCCGATGCGGTGAGCATGAAGCAGATGCAGGATAAGCTAGTCGCGGATATGGAGCGGCTCGAAGCAAGACGGTTGGAGCTCAAAGGGAAAATGGCCGAGGCGAGGCATCAGCAGCGCTTAAACGAGAGCGGCTCCTCCCGTGGCGACGTTGCTGGGGCGTTCCAATCGATGGAGGAGAAGGCGAACCGGACCCTGGACGAAGCGCTGGCGCTCGCGGAGCTACGGGCCGGATCGAAGGAAGACGATTTGGACGTGCTGATGGCGGAGCTTGAGGAACAGATGAAGCGACGCAGCGATGATAGCCATACGGCAGCGAGTCCGGAAGCAGCCCCGGATGATCGCAGCGGCGAATCGAAACAGAAGGAGTAATGGTCTGATGGGAATTGAGGTGATCCGATGCCGGTAATTGAATACAAATGTCCGTACTGCGGCAGCGGGATGAGCTTTGATGCGGCGACGGGAACGCTGTCTTGCCCGGGCTGCGGAAACCAAGAACATATTGATCAGCTCCCCGATCCGATGAAGCAGCAGGTGTTTACGGAGGGTGAAGTCAAGGAATACCACTGCGGCAGCTGCGGGGCCGTGATCATGACGGATGCGGAGACCAGCGCAACGAGCTGCAGTTATTGCGGTTCCGCGGTAGTGCTCGCTGATCGGCTGACCGGAGAGCTTGCTCCGGCGATGGTCATTCCTTTTTCCATTAGCAAGGAGGAAGCGATTAAGGCTTTTCGAAAATGGTGCAGAAACGGCCTTCTCACGCCGCGGGGGTTCATGAACGCCAACCGGATCAAGAGCTTAACCGGCATGTATGTGCCGTTCTGGTTATATGAGCTGCATAACCGGGTGGAGGTACACGGTCACGCAACGAAGGTAAGAACATACACGCAAGGTGACTACGAATATACCGAAACGCAGCACTACGAGATCTACCGTAAGATGCGCTTGAATTACACGAAGCTTCCGCTTGATGCATCGGCGAAAATGGACGATGAGCTGATGGATAAGCTGGAGCCTTTTCCTTACGAGCAGCTGAAGGAATTCAAAACCCCGTATCTTGCCGGATATTTGGCGGAAAAATACAGCTACAACGACCAGGAGCTTCTCCCTCGGGCGAAAGAGAAGGTTCGCAGCTACATCGATGCGGCTATTTCGTCTGCAGTCGCCGGGTATACAACGGTTAATTACACTAATAAGCAGATTGATACAACGATGAAAAAAGCGGATTACGTCCTTCTTCCGGTATGGATGGTGCATTACGACTACAACAAAACCGTATACACGTTCGCCATGAACGGTCAAACGGGCAAGGTGGTGGGCAGGCCGCCGCTCAGCAAGGCGAAGATCGCCGCGTGGTTCGCCGGGATATCCGGCGTGTCCTTCTTGTCCTTGAAGCTGATCGCCTGGATGATGGGAGGTGGGTTCTGGTGAGAAGACGACGGTCGTTGCTAAGGTTAGGATGGATTATGATGCTGGCGGTATTCCTTATGATGCCGCTTCGAACCACAGCCGCTGCTGCCGAGGCCAAGCCGCTCATCTTTGATGACGCCGGGCTTTTGAGTGCGCAGGAGTATGAGGAGCTAAGCGCCTTGGCCCGCGAGTACGGAGCCGAACGGGAGACGGACTTTATCATAATTACTACGGACAATCCGGACAATGTGGATATCGAGATATTGATTGAGGATTTTTATGATGCGTATGCGCCCGGGTATGACAGGCCACACGGCAACGCCGTCATTTTGGGGCTGGATATGCGCAACCGCGATGTGGAATTGCAAGGATATTACAAAGCCGAGGAATACCTCGACCGTAACCGGCTGGATAAAATCCGCCGCAAGATCACGGGCGACTTATCGGATGGGGAGTATAAGAAGGCATTCGAAGCCTACATTATATCCGCGCATGAATATATGGGCTATGAGCCGGGATTCAATCCCGATAATCCGCTGTTCAATATATGGGTTCAGCTCGGCGGTGCTGTCCTGATCGGCGGATTGGCCGTCGGCCTGATGACGTACCGCGCCGGCGGCCGGGTGACGGTCAATCGCCGGACTTATGAGGATGCGAGCACCTCGGGCATTATTGATCAGGAAGATCGGTACATTCGAACGACGACAACAAGACGGGAGATACCCAAAAATGATGGAGGCAGCTCCGGCGGAGGCGTAACGAGCGGTGGCCATTCGCATAGCAGCAGCCGTGGGAAATTCTAAAGGAAGGGATGGAATCGTAGCATGGGATTTTTCAGAAATCAATTCTCCAACGTGGTGGAATGGGAAGAGTTTAGAGACGATATGATTTTTTGGAAGTGGAGCAACCGGGAGATCAAGAAAGGCAGCAGGCTGATCATTCGCGCCGGCCAAGACGCCATCTTTGTGAACAACGGCAAGATTGAAGGGATCTTTGAAGATGAGGGCGAGTACAGTATCGATTCGGACATCATTCCGTTTCTGTCCACGCTGAAGGGCTTTCGGTTCGGGTTCAACAGCGGTATGCGGGTAGAGGTTCTGTTCGTCAACACGAAGGAGTTTACCGTCCGGTGGGGAACGCAAAATCCGATTCTGATTCCGACGCCCCAGCTTCCGGGCGGCATGCCGATCCGGGCTAACGGCACCTTCAATTTCAAAGTCACCGATTATGTGACGTTGATCGACAAGATTGCGGGCATGCGGGAGAGCTATCTGGTGGAGGATGTCAAAATCCGCATTACGTCCGTTTTGGATCAGCTCCTGATGAAATGGATCAGCCGTGAAGGCAAGAACATGTTCAATCTACAGGCGAATGCCTCCGAGATCGCCAAAGGCATCCGGGAGGACCTGGATATGGAAGTGATGGACAATGGAATCTCTATCACCGGCTTCCAGGTCATGAGCTTCAATTATCCGGCGGAAATCCAAGAGATGATCACGAAGACGGCATCCCATGAAATGATCGGCAACCTGCAGAAATACCAGCAGGTCAGCATAACGGACGGCATCGCTTCAGGTAAAATAAAGGGCGGAGGCGCTGCTTCGGATATGGCCGGCATGATGATGGGGATGAATATGGTCAATGAGATGATGCGAAACATGAATGCCAGTCCAACTCGGGACCAACGTGACCCCGAGAGGGCGGAGGGGCAAGACCAAGCCCGGAACGACAAGCAGCATGCAGGAGGAGAATCCCAATCGCCGCCGGCGTCCTCACCCTCCGAGGGCAAGAGCAAACCGAACTTCTGTCCCAACTGCGGAGCGAAGAACGAGGGCTCGAACTTTTGTCCGAACTGCGGACATAAGCTGGGATAGATTCAGGCAGAGCCTGGCGTAAAGTACAGCCATAAGCTGGGGGCTTTTGATAAGCGGCCAACTTATGGCTGTTTTTATCAGGATACCGCTATCTAATATAGTTGCTTGAATCTCATTGTAGATTCTACATTGGAGCTGCTTTCTAACCATTTTATAAAATGTATGCGCATACTTATTCATGGTATAATGTTTTTATGAAAGATGATAATGCTGGGAGCAGGATGCGTCAATAGACCTTGGGAGCAGGAGTGTTGCGGGGATGAGAGGATATAATGTGTGGCGGCCGTTGATCTTGATTGCGGCGGCGCTGCTGACTAGAAGCTTGGTAACCAATTTATGCGTTTTGTTTGGCATGACGCCGGAGTCGGCGAGTAATTTGGGGTTCATCGCGATGATTGCTGCTGCGTTCATCACGTACAGCCGAATGACGAAGCATCAGCGTAGGAAGTAAGAAGGTTCAGCTGTGAGCCGTAAACGTACATATACAGAATGCATCATTATATATACTGAATGAGCACCTCGGGGGGTGCTCTTTTATGCTTTCAAATGAACGGAATAGGCGCATGCTACTGGAATGAGAGGATCAACTCTATTTTTTTCTTTCTCTATAAAATTCGTTGCTTCAACCACTGCATCACACCTCCTGTAATCCCTATGTTATCTATAAATGCGGATCTATTGCCTTCTTTCTGTTTAGGAGCTCTAAAATGCGCATGAAATGGCTATATACCAAGGCTTAAGCCATTCACCGCTTTACAGATGTACTTTGGCAAAAACACCCAAATTTTTGTTGAAAACGGTCTATATTATTAATATATTGTAAATAGCGCGAATCTACCATTCGGGCATATAAACCTAGGAGGGTCAACCTTAATGAAAAAAGGGGTCTTATCATTAATCAGTTTGGCGTTATCGGTCACCATGCTCGCGGGCTGCGGCGGCAAGCCAGCATCTGAGCCAACCGGGGGTGCAGGCTCGGACGCACCGAAGGCAAACTTCAAGGTCGGAATGGTTACCGACGCAGGCACCATTGACGACAAGTCGTTCAACCAAGGGACGTATGAAGGTATTGTCAAGGCGAACAAGGATTTTAATATGGAGTATAAATACCTGAAGCCGGCTGGAACAACGGAAGCTGACTATTCCAAGGAGATCGGCAACCTGTACGATGCCGGATTCAAATTCATCGTAACGCCTGGCTTCAAGTTCGAGACGGCTGTGCATAAGGCACAAGAGAAGTATAAGGACGCAAAATTCGTCCTGATCGACGGATCTCCTCGTCCTAATCCGGATGCGGATCCAGAACTTAAAGAGAACACCGTAGCCATCTACTTCGCCGAGCAGGAGTCCGGCTTCCTGGCGGGCGTTGCGACAGCCCTTCACGTGAAGGACGGACAGGCCGGCTTTATCGGCGGCATGAAAATTCCTCCGGTGCAGAAGTTCAACTGGGGCTTCCAGCAGGGCGTGAAATACGCGAATGAGAGCCTGGGGACGAAAGTGACGATCAACAAGGAAAATGTCGTGTATCAGGGTACCTTTGATGATGTTGCCGCAGGCAGCCAGCTGGCCGCCCAAATGTACGACCGCGGCGTGAATGTCATCTTCGCTGCCGCAGGCGGCGTTGGCGTTGGGGCGATCAACGAAGCCAAGACGCGTGTGCAGAACGGCAATGACGTATGGGTTGTCGGCGTAGACGTCGACCAGTATCAAGACGGCGTGTATGAAGGCGACAAATCCGTGATCCTGACTTCCGCAGTGAAGAAGATCGACCAAGCGGCTTATGACATGATCAAAGCCGAAACCGAAGGCAAGTTCCCTGGCGGACAGACGATCACGCTGGATGCGAAGAATGACGGCGTCGGCCTTCCGGCTGAAAATCCAAACTTGAGCGAGGACATTCTCAAGCAAGTGGATGAAGTGTTCAATAAGATCAAAGCCGGCGAAATTACGGTGGCGGCAGAGCAAGGCGACCTGATCGAATAGTCAAGGGAGCGCCCTGCTCGGGGTTGCCGGGCACATTTGAATGGATAACCGCAATGCGTTAAAAAAAAGACGGACTTCCCTCCGTCTTTTTTTAAGGTAAGTGGGAATAGGATTGGAACAACAGACGGCATCTACCAAATATGAAGGAGAGGACGCTAAACCATGGACTATGTTGTCGAGATGGTGGGCATCCGCAAGGAATTTCCGGGCATCGTGGCCAATGACGACATCACGCTTCAGTTGAAGAGAGGGGAGATCCATGCGCTGCTCGGCGAGAACGGCGCGGGGAAATCAACCCTGATGAGCATTCTGTTCGGCATGTACCAGCCCGACCGCGGAGTCATTAAGGTCAACGGCCGGGAAGTGCGGATTTCGAATCCGAACGTGGCGAACAGGCTCGGCATCGGGATGGTGCACCAGCACTTTAAGCTTGTTGAGGCGTTCACCGTGACGGAGAACATTATACTGGGCAGCGAGACGCGTCGAGTGGGGATGCTAGATATCAGGACCGCTGCCAACCGAGTGGAGGCGTTGTCCAAGCAGTACGGTCTGAACGTGGACCCGCACGCCAAAATCGAGGACATCTCGGTTGGCATGCAGCAGCGCGTGGAAATTCTCAAAATGCTGTACCGCGATGCGGAGGTGCTGATCTTCGACGAACCGACCGCGGTGCTGACGCCGCAGGAAATCGAGGATTTGCAGGGCATTATGAAAAATTTGGTTCAAGAGGGCAAATCGATCATCCTGATCACCCATAAGCTGAAGGAGATCAAGGCGGTGGCTGACCGCTGCACCGTCATCCGGCGTGGCCGGACGATCGGCACCGTCGACGTGGCTGATACGAGCCGGGAGACGATGGCCGAGATGATGGTCGGCCGCAGCGTTTCCTTTAAGGTCGACAAGCAGGAGAGTCGACCTGGAGAGACGGTGCTCGAAATTCGCTCGCTGACCGTGAAGAACAGCAAGAAGGTCGATGCGCTTAAAGCCTTCTCGCTTGAGCTGCGTGCCGGCGAGATCGTCGGCATTGCCGGGGTGGACGGTAACGGGCAAACCGAGCTGATAGAGGCTATCACGGGTCTGCGGCAGGCAGAGAGCGGCAGCGTGATCCTGAATGGAAAGGATATTACCGGGCTGTCCGTGCGTCAGCGCAATGAGAGCGGCATCGGGCATATCCCCGAGGACCGTCAGAAGCGCGGGCTTGTACTGGACTATACGCTGGAAGAGAATTTGATTCTGGAAATCTACAAGCGGCCCCCGTACTCCAAGAACGGGCTATTGCAGCGAGCGGCCATCCGCAAGCATGCGGAGCATATCATTCAGAGCTTCGATGTCCGTTCCGGGGAGGCCGGCCGCTCCATCGTTCGCTCCATGTCCGGGGGGAACCAGCAGAAGGCGATCATCGGCCGCGAGGTCGAGCGGGATCCGGATCTGCTGATCGCGGTTCAGCCGACGCGCGGTTTGGATGTCGGCTCGATCGAATATATTCACAGACGTCTTGTGGAGCAGCGGGACAAAGGAAAAGCGGTGCTGCTCGTATCCTTGGAGCTCGATGAGGTGCTGAACCTGTCCGACCGCATCGCAGTCATCAACAACGGCGAGCTGGTCGGCGTGGTCAACGCTTCCGAAACGAACGAACAAGAGCTGGGCCTCATGATGGCCGGGTATCATAAAGAGGAGGGCAGCGCATGAATAACAGCATAAAATCACTGCTGGCCGTCCTCTTCGGCCTCCTGGCTGGGGCGCTGCTGATGGCGGTGACCGGCCACAATCCGGTGGAAGGCTACAAATTCCTGATCCAGGGCGGGCTGAAGAGCCCAGAGAGGATCGGCAACACGCTGGCGACGGCAACCCCGCTTATCTTGACGGGCTTGTCGGTTGCTTTTGCCTTCCGGACGGGGCTGTTCAACATCGGGGCCGCAGGCCAGATGCTGTTCGGCGGCTTCTGCGCGACGGCAGTCGGCCTGTCGGTGGATCTGCCGCGGGCCTTGCTGCTGACGCTGATGGTGCTGGCCGGATTCATCGGCGGCGCTTTGTGGGCGCTGATCCCCGGCATTTTGAAGGCCCGTTACAACGTGCATGAGGTCGTATCGACCATCATGATGAACTGGACGGCGTATTGGACCGTGTATTACGTCATTCCGGGATATTTTAAAGGGGAAAGCCTGGAGACGGAATCCCGTCAGCTCCCGCCGGAGGCGATGCTTCACGCGTCCTGGCTGAGCGATATGTTCCAGGGCTCGTACATCAATCTCGGCTTTTTTATCGGGGTGGTGGCCGTTCTGGTCGTCGCCTTCCTGATCAATAAAACGACGCTCGGCTATGAGCTGAAGGCGGTCGGATTCAACCGCCACTCGGCCGAATACGCAGGGATTGCGGTGAAGCGCAGCATCGTGCTGTCGATGTTCATCGCCGGCGGCATTGCCGGCCTTGCGGGCGTGGCGCAGTACGCCGGGAATGCGTCGAGCCTTCAGATCGGCGTCTTGCCGAGCCAGGGCTTTGACGGCATTGCCGTTGCGCTGCTCGGGGCGAACGCGCCGCTTGGCGTGATGGTCTCCGCGCTCTTCTTCGGCGTGCTGTACTCGGGCCGGGGATTCATGAATGCGATGACGGAAATTCCGCCGGAGATCGCCGATTCGATTATTGCCATCATCATCTACTTTGCGGCGACAAGCATTCTGATCGAGCGCCTGTTCCGCAAGTGGAAAGTGCGCAAGTCACGAGCACCGCACAGCGCGGCAAATAAAAAGCAGGGGGAACGAGAACATGTGGACAACGCTTGAACAGATTTTTCCGTATGCCATCGTCTTCACCATCCCGCTGTTGATAACCGCCTTGGGCGCGCTGTTCAGTGAACGAAGCGGGGTCGTGAATATCGGCCTCGA
The DNA here is from genome assembly GCF_017873605.1 of Paenibacillus lactis. GTDB lineage: Bacteria > Bacillota > Bacilli > Paenibacillales > Paenibacillaceae > Paenibacillus_AQ > Paenibacillus_AQ lactis. Next base: position 483,638 of record NZ_JAGGKI010000002.1, on the reverse strand, counting down.
TGGACTGATGATCGTCGGTTCCTTTATTGGAGCCTTTGTCGTATCCAAAATGCAGGCGCAGTTCGGGGGAAGCTGGTGGGTGCTGTGGGTCGGACTTCTGGCCGCAGCGGCGGCAAGCGCCCTGTTCTCGCTCCTTCACGCCTTTGCGAGCATTAATCTTAGCGCCAACCAGATCATCAGCGGTACGGCAATCAATATGATTGCGGGCGCCCTGACGATCTTCCTGGCCCGGAATATTACGGGGAGCGGCAACATCCGCATTACGAGCGGCTTTAGACCGTTTGATTTTCCGATTTTGTCGGATATTCCGATCATCGGAGATCTGTTCTTTACGAACACTTACATTACGACGTGGCTCGTGCTGATCCTGCTATTGGTGAGCGCGTTTATCCTGTACAAGACGCCGTTCGGTCTGCGCCTAAGAGCTTGCGGCGAGCATCCGCACGCAGCGGAGGCTGCCGGAATTCGGGTACGCGCCATGCGGTATGTCGGCGTCATGATTTCCGGCGCTTTCGCCGGGCTTGGCGGTGCCGTTATCCTGATGACCTATTCCGGCGAATTTACCGGCAACGTCGCAGGTTTGGGCTTCCTCGCCCTGGCCTCGCTCATCTTCGGCCAATGGAAGCCGTTCGGCATTCTGGCGGCAACGTTCTTCTTCGGATTTGCGAGCACCGTGGCGAACGTCTCGCAGGTTATTCCGCAGCTGGCCGTGATCCCGCCGGTGATCCTGAAGATTTTCCCTTACGTGGTCACCTTGATCGCATTGGTCATTTTCTCGAAGTCCTCCAATGCGCCTAAGGCCGTCGGGGAGCCGTTCGACTCAGGCAAGCGATAGGATTTTGACGAAAAAAGAAACCTCCGATAGGACCTCCGCCTGGAAGGCTGGGTCTAACGGAGGTTTTTTTACATAGGATTCACTTTCTATTAGATCGGCCAAAACAATTCTGGTATATATAGTAAATAAGGCTGAAAATCTAATAGAGTTGAGGAGTGAATACCTGAATGCGCATTCGATTCCAGAAGGGCCGAAAACCACTTAGTGTACTTCTTGCTATTGCTATGCTGGTAAGTATTCTTGTTCCTTTCGGATCCGTGCAGGTAGCGGAAGCTTCGCCTCGGAATGATCAAGTGGTCATCAGCCAGGTTTATGGGGGCGGCGGGGGCAACGGGGCGGTCTATGCCAACGATTTCATCGAGTTGTTCAACCCTACGGGACAGGCCGTGGACCTTACAGGCTGGAAGGTACGTTATGCAAGTGCAGCAGGTGATTTTAATAACACAACCTCTTTAACAGGTAGCATCGAGCCTTACCAATATCTATTAATTCAGCAAAGCGGGGGCAACACAGGTCTGCCTCTTCCAACACCCGATCTGACAGGGAACTTGGCCCTAGCCGCCAGTAACGGCAAGGTAGACCTGGTGAACGCAGCAGGGGAGCGCGTCGATCTGATCGGCTACGGCTCCGCAAGCGATTCGGAAACCAAGCCGACGGCTGCGTTATCCGCCGGCACGGCGGCGATTCGGAAAGAATTGACCGCAGGTCAGCCAGGGAATCGCGGTTTGGATACGGACAACAATGCAGAAGATTTCTACGTTGGTTCACCGGACCCTCGAAACAAATCATATCAGGCTACGCCCGGAAATCCCGGCAGCGGCTTAGGCAGGGTAACGGCCTCCCCGGAACCGAATGCCTGGCCGGCAGGGACAGAGATTAAGCTGGCCCCGCCTACGGTAGGCGCCTCGGTCTATGCGGATGTGTACGTTTCGGGTAACGCCGGCAGAGGGTTTGAGCTCGTAGACGGTCCGATCGTCATCAACGAGCCGACCCGAATCGATGCGTTTGCCGCTATGGAAGGCGTTCCGGATGGGCCGGTAACGTCGTTCCAATATGATATTTTGAAGCAAACATCGGTTGCGGAAGCGAGAACCAAGTCTAAAGGCGAACACGTCTGGACGGAAGGCATCATCACGCATATCGAAGGCAGAGAAACTTATATCCAGGACGATACGGCCGGCATCGTGCTCTACGATTATCCGATTGGCGCAGGAGTGGGTGATCGGGTCAGCGTGGCCGGCGTGATGGAAATCTACAACAATTTGCAAGAGATCAAGCCGCATGCGCTGCTGCCGTATAACGTGACGGACAGCAACGTCGGACCGCCGCAGGCGGTACGGATTAGCGGAGCGGATCTTGCTGCAGACAAAGGGGAAGCTTACGAGGCAAGGCTGGTTTATTTGGAGGATGTGTCCATTAAGTCCGAGAATCGGGCGGGCGAGTTTACGGCCGAGCAAGGCGGGCACGAATTCATCATTTATTCCGGTCTGTCGAAGCTTGCTCCGGGTAAAACCTTCAGCCGGGTAACGGGCGTGGTGAAGCAGTACGACAATATCTACGAGCTGATCCCGCTAAGCAATGATGCCTTGATTGAAGACTTGTTCTCCGTGATCGCAAGCCCGGGGCCAGGCCCGATCATGATCGGAAGCACGGTAGAGCTGTCGAGTCCGACGACTGGAGCCAGCATCTATTATACGGTGGACGGAACGACTCCGACGACGGCAAGCACGCTGTACACCAAGCCGATTCAAGTGGACCGCGACATGACCATCAAGGCCATCGTGGTCTCTGGCACGAATGTGAGCAAAGTGTATGAGTTTGCTTACAAGGCGACACAGCAGCCGCGCATTGCGGACATTCAAGGCGAAGGACACGCCTCGCCGTATAATGGGCAAACCGTAAAGGGCATTGAGGGTATCGTTACGCAATACGGCTATACCTTCTCCAATGGCAGCATCAAGGGCTTCTATATCCAGGATGCAGAGCCGGATAATAATCCGAACACCTCCGATGCGATTTTCGTGTTTGGGACGGGCAGTACTAACCTGCCGGATGTAGGCGACCTTGTGTCCGTTACCGGCAAAGTGGCGGAATATAACGAAGGAAGCTCGTCCAATCTGACCTCAACCCAGATCGAGCTGCAATCGCTCACCGTAATCTCGGAAAATCAGCCGCTGCCGGAGCCGGTTACGCTGGGCAAGGGCGGGCGGCCGATCCCGGCATCGATCATCGATAATGACGGATTCCAGGTGTTCGATCCGGAAGAAGACGCTATCGATTTCTACGAATCGCTTGAAGGGATGCGGGTCAGACTGCCGGAGCCGACGATTATTAGTCCGTATTGGACGAGCAGCGGCACCTACAACATTCCGACCCGTGTCGAAAATAACGTTCCGGACGTCATTACGCCGGCAGGCGGTCTGGTGCTGAAGGAGCAAGGCAACTTCAACCCGCAGCGCCTGATCATCGCTTACGGGAATCCGGGGCAGGAAGTGAGCACGGGCGATACGTTTGCCGAGGATGTCATCGGCGTGATCGGATACAACAGCGGCAATTTCAAGGTCATTCCTCCAAAAGACGGGCTGCCTGCGATCGAAGGCGGTTCCTTTGAACAAGAGGTATCCACGATCGACGTGAAGGATGACCAGCTTCGCGTGGCGACCTATAATATCGAGAACTTTTACCCTGGCGTGGGCTCCGCCAAGATCAACAAGCTTGCGGATTCCATCGTGAGTCATTTGAAATCCCCGGACATCATTGGACTGGTCGAAGTTCAGGACAACAACGGGGAGAAGAATGACGGCACGACCGCGGCGGATCAAAGCTATCGGGCGCTGATCGAAGCGATCAAAGCGGCCGGCGGACCGGAGTACAGCTTCACGGACATCGATCCGGTCAACAACAAAGATGGCGGTGCACCGGGTGCGAATATCCGGGTTGGCTTCCTCTATAACGCCGACCGCGTCAAGCTGTCGGAGAGCGTGAACGGCAAGAAAGGCTCCTCGACGGATGCGGTTGCCTATGATGCGGCCACGGATCAGCTTACCTACAATCCGGGCCGGATCGAACCGGAGAACAGCGCGTTCCATGCATCCCGCAAGCCGCTGGCCGCCCAGTTCGAATTCCGCGGCGAAAAAGTGATCGTCGTAGCGAATCACTTCAATTCGAAATCGGGAGACCAAGGGCCTTTTGGCAGCACGCAGCCGCCACTGCTATCCAGTGAGGCTCAGCGCCATCAGATTGCGGCTGTCGTGAACGGCTTCGTCACAGATGTGCTGCAGGGCAATCCTGACGCGAATATCATCGTTCTGGGCGATTTGAATGATTTCCAGTTCACGCAGACCGGAACGATTCTGAAAGGCAATGAGCTCGACAATCTGATCGACATTCTGCCGCCGGGAGAGCGGTATACGTATACGTACGATGGCAACTCGCAGGTGCTTGACCATATTCTGGTCAGCAAGAATCTGACGAAGTCGGCTGAGGTTGACGTTGTCCATCTTAACGCCGATTTCCCGGCCTCCAAAGGCCGCGTGTCCGACCATGATCCGGTGGTCGCGCAGCTGGACCTGACGGGCGAGGCCGCTTCGGGCTTCCCGCTGACGATTCTGCATACGAACGATACGCACGCGAATCTGGATACCGTCAGCTCGCCCGACAACATCGCGCGCCGGGTGACGGCCATTAAAGAAGCGAAGGCTTCAGCGGTGAATCCGCTGCTTGTGGATGCGGGGGATGTATTCTCCGGGACGCTCTATTTTAATCAATATGAAGGACAAGCCGATCTGGCGTTCATGAATCTGGTTCAATACGATGCGATGACCTTCGGAAACCATGAATTCGACAAAGGATCCGAGGTGTTGAACGCATTCATCGAGAACGCAAAATTCCCGTTTGTGTCTTCGAATGTGAACTTCTCGGCAGATCCTGTGCTTCGGGAGAAATTCAACGATGGCGTCACGCGGGATGCCAAAGCCGCCAACATTTATCCGGCGGTCATCATGGAAGTGGACGGCCAGGAGGTCGGCCTGATCGGCCTGACCACCGAAGACACGGCGAACATTGCCTCTCCGGGGCCGGTCACGTTTGACGATGCCGTACAGAAGGCTAAGGATACCGTCGCGATGCTTCAGCAGGAAGGCATTAACAAAATCGTCGTGCTGTCGCACTTGGGCTACGACGTCGACGTAAACCTGGCCAAGGCCGTGGAAGGCATCGATATTATCGTGGGCGGGCACAGCCACACCAAGCTGGATCAAGCCGTCGTGGATCGTACGGACAGCGAGCCAAAGCTGATCGTACAGACCGGCGAGAAGGGTCAATTCCTAGGCAGGCTGGAAGTCGTGTTCGACGACGAGGGTGCTCTGCAGGATTGGAACAGCCGCTTGATCTCGGTTGATGAAAAGGATAGCAGCGGCCAGTACGTGATCCAGCCGGATGCCGAGGCGCTCAACCTTCTGAATACGAAATATAAGCCGGGCGTAGAGGAACTGAAGCAGACGGAGGTCGGCTATACGGAGGTTAAATTAAACGGTGTCCGGGCCGATGTGCGGACGAAGGAGACGAATCTTGGAAACCTGATTGCCGACGGCATGCTGGATGCGGCGCGGGCAGCGGGAACGAATGCGGTGATCGCGCTGCAGAACGGCGGAGGCATCCGGGAGTCGATCGAAGCCGGCAAGGTTACGATGGGCGACATCATGACGGTCCTGCCGTTCAACAACGATCTGGTTACCATCACCCTGACCGGTCAGGAAATTAAAGAGGCGCTGGAAAACGGAGTGTCCAAAATCCCTGCCCAGGACGGACGGTTCCCGCATATTGCCGGCATGAGGTTCTACTATGATTCCACGAAACCGGCCGGTGAGCGTGTGCTCCGCATGGAAGTGAAGGGCAAGAACGGCTATGAGCTGATCGATCCGAAGCAATCGTACGAGGTTGCTACGAACGCGTTTACCGCCAAGGGCGGCGATTTCTACGCATCGCTAGAGAAGGCCTATCAGGAAGGGCGCGTAAAGCTGCTTTATCTTCCGGACTATGAGGTTTTCTCGGGTTATGTGAAAAAGGTAGGCACGATTACGGACAAAACCTCGGCAGTCGAAGGCCGGATCGTTGACTTGAAGGGAGCACCGCTTCCTGGAGGACCGGATCCAGGGCAGCCAGGACAGCCAGGGCAGCCTGGCCAGCCGGGAAATCCAGGCACACCGGGTTCCCCTGGACCGGCAACCCCTCCGGTGAACCCGCCGGGTACCGGCACGCCATCGCCTGCAGAGCCGGGCAAAGTCAAGGTGCAGGCTCAAGTGAAGGATGGAGAAGCTTCCGGCACGGTGACCGGGTCTGCCTTGAAGGATGCGTTGAAGCAGCCGACTGGCGGAAAAGTAACGGTCGAGGCCGTAAGCACGCAGCCTTTCCAATCCGCCTCGATTACGGTGGATAACGAAGCGTTGCAAGCTTGGCTTGCCCAAGCAGGCGTCCAGGTGCTGAGCGTCGTAACGCCTTTCGGAAGCTTGGATCTGCCGAAGAAGGAGATTGACCTTCAAGGCTTGGCGAAGCAGATTGGGACGGATACCGCGGGGATTCGCCTGGTTGTCCGGGTGGCCAAGGATACCGACGCGCTGAAGGCAGCTGCAGCCCAGGGCTATCGCCCGCTGCAAGCGGTGAACTACGCTGTAGAGGCGCATGCCTCCAGCGGCAAAACCGCACAGTTGAATGAATTTGCCTCTTACGTGAAACGTTCGGTCGTGGTGGATCAGACCGGACCGGCCAATTCGCTGGCGGTGGTGCGTCTGAACGAGGGACGCTACACACCGGTGCCGTTCAAAGTGAACGCGCAGCAGGTCGATATCTACAGCCGGGAGAGCGGAACTTATCTGGTTCTCCGGAATACGGCCACGTTCCCAGACATCGGTTCCCACTGGTCGAAGGGGGACGTTGAATCACTCGCTGCCAAGATGATTGTAACCGGACGTTCGGAGCAAGCCTTCGTGCCGGATGCTCCGATCACGCGGGCGGAGTTTGCAGCGCTGATTGTAAGGGCGCTCGGTCTGAGTGCTGCTGCGGGACCGGATTCCTTCGAGGATATATCGGTATACGATTGGCATGCCGGTTCGATCCGGGCGGCTGTGGGAGCGGGCATCGTCAATGGTTATTCGGACGGCACATTCCGGCCGGACCGGACGATTACGCGCGAAGAGATGGCGGCTATGGCGCATAAGGCGCTGGAATACGCCGGGTACGAGCAAGGCGGCGATGTGCCAATCCGCTTCGCTGATGAGGCTCATATCGGTGCTTGGGCCGAGGAAGCGGTGCAAGTTTTAGGCGAGCTTGATATTCTGAACGGCGATAACCGACAGCGGTTTGCGCCGAAGTCCCATGCAACGCGAGGCGAGAGCGCCGCGGTGCTGAACCGGATGCTGGGCAAGCTGACCTTTGCGAAGTAACATGGGCGCACATCATCGTGCGAAATGTACGGCAGCGTGTCGCGCTGCTGTGAGGATTGACCGCAAAAGAGCTGTTCCCTGTGGGAACGGCTCTTTTTTTTTTGTACCCAAATGTGACCCATCTGCGTCCATAACTGTGTTAAGGGTAAAAGGAGGTCTGAAACACCATGCAGACATATTCGCTCCGGCCGGGCGGGGATATTGCGGAAGCCTATGAACTTTACGGCGGCATGCTGTTCAAAATTGCGATGGTATACCTTGGAAACAAGCAGGATGCCGAGGAAGCCATGCAGGAAACGTTCATCAAGCTGATGAACAAAGCACCTGTGTTCACAGACAGGGAGCACGAGAAAGCCTGGCTGATCCGGGTGATTACAAACCAGTGCAAAAACATGCTGTCCAGTTTGTGGCGCAAACGGGTGACCCGAATGGAGCATATGGACGATTACTTCGAGGAGCCGTCGGAACGTCTGCTTATGGATCATGTGATGGGCCTGCCTTTTAAATACAAGTCGGTTATTCATCTGTTTTATTACGAGGATTATTCGGTGCGGCAAATCGCCGGCATTCTCCAGATCAGCGAATCTGCCGTCAAGATGCGTCTTCAGCGCGGCAGAAAGCTGCTGCGAATGGACCTGGAAGGGGAGGAGCGCCCATGAACCGGAATGATTACAAGAAATTGATAAATCGTATAGAACCTGATCAAGGATTGGAGGAACGTCTCATGAATGGAATCCGAGAAAAAGAGCAAGAGAAACATCCGCCGATAAGGAGAAGCCGGATCGGCATGGCTGGCGTTGGCGCTGCCGTTATGCTAGGCGTGGTGCTGGTGATATCGATCATCTGGCAGACAGAGAATACGCCTATAGCGGAAGCGCCTGCTGTGACGCCGACCGTGAGCGATGGCCAGGACGCACTGCCCGGGATGGAGGGTCCTCGGGATCCGGCCGAAGCCGGGCACGAGAAGGTGGAGCTTCCTGCGATCGAGCTTCCGAAAGACGACGGCGTCATGATGGATATGATCGGCCTGGTCGTCTATAAAGGCAACATTTACACCCAGACAGGGACGCAGATCACGGCCGAGACGGCCAAGGAGCTGCGCGGAGAGAAGCTCGGCAGGACGACGGCGGGCATTACGGAATGGAGCACGCAGGCGGATTATACGGAGCTTGCCTCCACCATCGGCGAGGCGGATATTTACGCGGTACAGGGGTACGATGAGACGTTTCGGATCATGTCCTATGAAGAGCACGACGGTCAGGTCTTTGCCGAGTTATATGAGCATTTGAATGGCATTACCGTTATGCGGGGTGAGGATATCGCGGGCAAGCTTAAGCTTGACGGCCGGATCGCCTCAGCGCAGTGGCAGGACTTTGACAGCTGGAATATGGGGGAGACCCGTCTCGAGGAGCTGCCCGCGGATGCTTCACTGGACGCTTTCATCAAGGCGTTATATGAGGCAAAGCCGGTTGCGGAGAACCAGCTGATGGAAGCCGGAATATACGATGCCGGTTCGGGTGAACAGAAATTCTTATATCTGAATCTGGAGGATGGAACCAAGGTAGAGCTGCGGCTGTTCAAAAGCGGGCCTTATGCAAAATACAGCCATGCGCAGGTGTTTTTCGAAATGGATGCCGAGGCCTTCGGCGCGCTATGGGATCGCATGGAGTAGCATAAATGGAGTGCCTTTGATTATAGGAAACGTTGACTTTATGAAAAAAGAGCGACCCTTGGGGCCGCTCTTTTTTTGGGTCACTCGTTGGATGAGCCAGCCGAGCTGATGCAAATGGGTTGAGTTACCGCGGATGAGACGCTGGGTTCAACGGATGAAGCCGGTTTAACTTTGATTCGAGGTGATTCCATGTTGGTCCAATGTTGGTCCAATGTTGGTTCAATGTTGATCCAATGTCGATTCCATGTTGGCTTGGTGGTTGGCCCATTGTTTGTTCGATGATGTTGGCTCATTGCTGCGACATGGACGAGAGGTACGACCTGGTAACCCGAGGGCCTTCGGCCTTCGGGTCCATTCGGAGTTTGCCGGATCAGAACGGATTCAGCACATGATAGAATACGTTTGGCGACGCCATCCGGTAATAGTGGCTGCACCAGCCGACGCCTTTGTGGTTGAAGCGGTTGGTGGTGCTGAACACGAGCCGCTCCTGCTCCAGCTCCTCGAGCCGCGGGATTCGTCCGTCCACATAATCAAGAATGCGGAGCGATGCGGTGTCCAGGCGGGTGAGGACGCCGCCGTAGCGGATATCGATGACCTCCCAGCCGAAAGGCTTGAACATCCGGTGCCACTGGATGCGGTGCGAGGCGCGCAGGTCACGGACGGCATCCGCGATGGCAGGAAGCACGCTTTTGGCGATTTGCCGCAGCGACTCGTGATCCTTGGCATCATAGGCATGCTTCAACGTAATGCCGATTTCGCTTTTGCGCTTCAATACGGCGCTCAGCTTTTCCGGCATGTCGAACAGATAATCCAGCCCGGCATCCGGGCAGCGCTTGTCGCGAATGCGCTGCTCCAGCTCCGCGTAATGGTTCGCGAGGTCCAAGCCCTCAATCTGCTTGTCGAATAAACCGAGAAGCACATCCTGGTACAGCAGAAATTTAGATGGATTACTTTGCTTCGCATTGTTCGGCTCCTGGCCCGGAATTTCGTCCAGATCTTTGAGCAGCAGAAAGGTGTCCATCTCGATGCCCGTGCAGAATTTTACCCGTTCGGCCAAGTGGGCCCAGGAGGGTTTTTGCTCCGAGTAGGCATGCTCTGCGTATAACTGAAGGCCCAGCAGGGCCGCGAACGGATTGCCCTCATTTCCGTCGTCTCCCCACATGGTTGCGTATACCTCGCGGATGCCCTCCTGCTTACACATCTGCAATGCGACATCGGATGCGTTAAGGGAGAGCCCGTAATTGACGCCGAACGTATTGAAAATCCAAACCGCGCCGGCAAAGACGAGGTTGCAGCCGAGAGGACGGTGATTTGCGATCAACTTCTCATAGTCCCCCGGCTCCATGTGGGTATAGTCCCAGTACACCATGTCCACGTCCTTCGGGATGCGGCGGGCCATCTCTTCCGGGATCGAGGTGTCCTTAGCGTAATATGCCGCATCGCCGCCTCCGCCTGAAGCGAGCTTGAGGAACATGTCGCTCCACATCATCGGCTTGAGTCCGCGCTTGCGGACGGCAGCCAGCACTTTGTCCAGGTGCGCGAGCATGATGTCGAAGCGGCTCTCATATCCGTTCAGGTCCAAATATTTGCCGCGGCCGAGCTCCTCCGCCTCGTCCATGCCGATGTGGATTTTCTTGCTGCGGAACGGGGCGGTGGCTGCTTCGATCATCCGTTCAATAAGGGAATCGGTTCGCTCGCTGCCAACGAGCAGCGCTCCCTTCGTATCGCGGTAATGCTTGATCGGCTCCCACTTCAGGAATTCCTCCAGATGTGCCAAGGTCTGGATGCTCGGGAACGCCTCAATGCCGAATTGATCGGCATAGTCGTCGATTTCCCGCAGCTCCTCCTGCGTATAGCGGCCCCGCATATATCCAAAATAGGGCTCATCATCGATCTCGTACGTATCCTCCATATACAGCATGACGGTATTCATGCCCATTAAGGCGAGTTTATTCAGCATCAGCTTGAAGCTCTCTACCGTGAGCACTGCATTGCGGGACAGGTCGAGCATAGGCCCGATCTGGTCGAATTGTTGTTGTTCCCGAATATGGAAGGCTTCGCGCTGGCGGCTGTGCTGAACGAGCAGGCCCAATCCACGGAAGAATTGATGCTTCGCCCCATAGCGGATGTAGGCATGGTCCGCTTCGCGGCCGACCACGAGTTCGCCCTCCGACTGTCCGATGCGGACAGGAAATCCGTCCTCACTCATCTCCACGCCAAGCTCATGCAACAATATCCGGGCACCGGATTCAATATCCGCGGTTAGGCCCTCGAAACGTAATTTCATCGAGATAATCCCCCTGTTTCACGATTTTTACGTCACAACATTATATCATTATAATGTTTAATGGTATTGCAATCGTGGGCGGAAAGCAATAAGGATTTTATCAAGCCGGGCTGAACCGGTTTCTTAACAGCAATCTGTAACTCATTCCAAATCCGCGGTATCGAATCGAGGAAAAAATTCTGTTGACACTGGTAAATTACGGGTGTATTTTAGATACAAATCGTTTTTGCAAAAACGTTTTGCATACCAAGCTACTACCCCAATCGATCGTTTATGTTATTATGATATCGCTTACACGGATTACATATGATTTCATTCGAGATAAGGAGATAACCATGGCAGCAACCATTAGAGACGTCGCCCGCGAAGCGGGAGTGGCAGTATGTACCGTATCCTTCGCGATGAATGGATCGGCCCATGTGGCCGAAGCGACGAAGAAACGCATTTTTGAAGCAATCGAGAAGCTGAATTACCGGCCGAATCAATCGGCGCGCGGATTAGTGACCAAGAAGACGAACAACATCGGCTTGGTCGTCGAGGACACCGTAGACGGGCTGGAGAACAGCATTCTTCTTGACGTGATCAAGGGTCTCGGGCAGGCGACGGGAGATAATAATTACGATCTGCTGCTCTCCTTCCAGAAGCCCAGCACAAGCAAGCTTGCGGATCATCTGCTCGACGTGTACCGGAAGCAGTCGGCCGACGGCCTGATTTTGATGGGGGCAGCCATCAATCAGCCATTCGATGAATTGATCAAGAACCGCTTCCCGTTCGTGCTGCTTGGAAGGCCCGCCATCCCGGGTCTATGCCACAGCGTTAACGCGGATAACGAACAAGGGGCATACGAAGCGGTGAAGTATTTAGTCGGCAAGGGCCACCGCCGCATTGCGCTTATTACGCCATGCACGCTGGAGGTGGATGCCTCGCTTGACCGGTATAACGGGTATCGTCTGGCGATGGAGGAATTCGTGGGCCGGTTCGACGAGCAGCTGGTTGCCATCGGTTCGTTCGAGCAGGACAGCGGATATGCGGAAACCGAGAAGCTGCTGAGCCTGAAGGACCGCCCAACCGCTATTATCGCAGGCCGGGACGTCATTGCCTCCCGCGTTGTGGAGCGGGCGCAGGAGCTCGGCTATGCAGTGCCGGACGACGTAGCGGTCATCGGCTTCGACAATACCGTCGTATCCCAGCTGGCCCGTCCGTCCATCACCTCGATCGAGCTGCCGATGCGACAGATGGGACTCGAAGCGGCGAAGCTGCTGATGAAGCTGATCGACGGCGAGATCGGCTTTGATGATATCCAGACCATTGTACTGCCTTGCACCGTGTGCGAAAGAGAATCGACCTGATAACGAATAGATTTCGTTGGACGGTTCTTTTTTTAAGCCATACAAAAACGTTTTTGTACCCCATCGTCATTGAAGGGAGTGATGCAGGTCAACTTGATCAGCTTAGACTTCACATAAATGTAAGCGAATACATTGAACGCTTAGGGGGAGTGAAAGTCATGTTTCCATTTCGAAGATTCGTTAGCCTCATCCTGATCACCTCGCTCATTACGCTGCTCGCCGCTTGTTCCGGCGGCAGCGCCAACCGTGCCGAACCGGCACCGACTCCCGTTAGTAACGACAATAACGACAATACGACACCCGCAGAACCTGCTACCGGCCAGCCGGCAGCACCATCAAAAAGCGGCACCATCCAGATCTCCTTGCGCGGAGCCTCCGCTGAAGTATGGGGCAAGGTAGCCGAAGCCTATATGGCGAAGCATCCTGACGTTAAAGTCGTCGTGGATATCAAGCCGGCCGAGGGGTACCGGGATTGGTTGCAGGCCCAGTTTGCCGCCGGGGAACCGGAGGCCGATTTTGTGAACACGAATGAGAACAGCGATCTGAATGAAGACCAGAAATTCGTCGATTTCAAGCCTTGGCTGGAGACGGAGAACCCCTATACGGGGAAGCTCTGGAAGGAAAGCTTCAATCTTGACGGCATGGGCGTCAATTTGGATGATCCTAACCTGCAAACGCTGCAAGCGCTGAACTTCGAATCGGTGCAAATTTTGTGGATGTACAACAAAGAGATGTTTGAGAAGGCCGGCATCACAGACACCCCGAAAACCTTTAACGAGCTGACCGCGGCTTTTGACAAGCTGAAGGCAGCAGGGTACATCCCGTTTACGATCGGCGGCAATGCGCTCTCCTTATGGAGCGGTCAGGCAGGTTGGCTGATGCGCATTTATCCGGACCAGTATTTCCGCGACTATGTGGAGCTGATCCGGTCCAAGCCGGAAGATTATACCTATATGCCGAGCATCGACGATAACTGGAAGTTCGATCTAAACGATCCGTACAACGATTCCCGTTCCAATGTGTCGACGAATGAGCTGCGGATGTATAAGGCAATCAAAGACAAGGTCGGTCCATACAAAGTCGAGGGCAATCCTGCTTGGCGCGAGGTGTTGACCAATCTGAAGACCTTGTTCAGCTACGCACCCGAGGGATTCATGGGCATGTCGGAGGAGCAGGCCTACAAGCTGTTCCTAACCGGCAAGGCCGCAACCATGGTTGCGCTGCCGTCCTCTTATTGGCAGCTTCCGAAGGATTTTGCCGATGCGGAGAAGACGGGCGAGAGCGGAGGCGTAAAATCATTCGATTTCGGATTCTTCAACATGCCTTCCATGGAAGGGGAGCTGGTGCAGGCGCCTGCTAGAACGATCCATATCTATACCGGTTTTTACGGCTTTGTCAAAAAGAATGCGGAGCAGACCGCACTGAACATTGATTTCATGATGTATCTGACCAGTCCGGAAGGATACAAGGTATACCTTGAGGCTGTTCAAAACTCCAAGGATGCTTCCTTAAGCGGCGCTCCGCTGTTAAACGATATCGAGCTGCCGGAGGAAATGAAGAAGACATTCGAGTCGTTCGACGCGATCGGAAACACGGAAGGACTGAACAGCCCGGGCAATGTGCTGGCGCGCGGTCTCCACGACTATCAGCCGTCCGTGCAGAGCTACATCGGCCTCATCTCCAAATATTTCAACGATGAAATCGATGTGGACCAATTGCTGAAGCAGTACCAGGCCGACATTGATGCCAAGTTTGAGGCTATGCTGAAGGAACGCAAGAAGGAGCTCTCCGACCTTGAGCATCCGGAGCGGCAGCCGCCGGTTAGGCAGTAGCATGCGAAATCGTGAAGCGCAGGGTACCGTTTTAAACAAAAAGGGGTACTCGTATCGAACGGTCCTGCGTTTCCACTTGGCATGGAAGGGAGTGTGAACATAAGGTTATGCGGGCAATCAAATCCATCCTATTAGTACTGCTGCTGCTATGTCTGTGGATCCCGCCGATTTATGCCTCCGTGCCGATCTGGACCATGGAGCAGGGGCTGACGATCAAAGCGATGTCCATCTCCGAAGACGGCGAGCAGGTGGCGGTCGGCACGCAGAATGCAACCGCAATATTGCTTCAGCAAGATGGCACGCAGCAGTTCGAATTTGCGGCAAAAAACGTCGTTACCGGTGTCGCGCTTCTGAATGACGGACAGATGCTGGTCTCCTCCGACGACCGGCATCTGTATAAGCTTGATGCGAAGGGCGAGGAGATCTGGAGCAGGGATTTCCGAAAAATGATCAAGAATTTATCGGCAACACCGGACGGCAAACGAGTGATCATAACGCTCCACAACGAAAGCGTGATTCGTTTGCTGGACGAACAGGGAGAGGTGCTGCAAGAGATCCCTGTGGGCATCGCCGTGAAGACAGCAGCCTTATCGCCGAATGGGCAATGGCTGGCAGCGGGTGCGGCCAATCAGTATGCTTATATGTTCGGCCCTTCCGGAGAGCAGCTATTTCAGATCCCCCTAGACGGTGATATCCAGCATGTGGCCGTCGGCGACAATGGCACGCTGGTCGTAGGATCGTCCAACAATAAAGCGGTCATCTACTCGTCCGAAGGCGACAGCCTTGGCGAACTGGTGACCAAGGACAAGGTCACATCTGTCCATATCACCAATGACGGAGCATTTGTTGCGGTCGCTGATTATTCCGGCAATTATTACGTGGCGGACGAGGGCGGCTCTCTGCTGTGGAGCACGAAGGAGGTTGGTGCCGGCCAGCAAATCCGATTCAGCGCTGACGGCACGAGGCTCTTTGCAGGATCGGATCAAGGAGCCGTTTTCCAATATGAAGTCGGAGCCGTGCTTGCGCAAGGCAAACAAGCGGCGATGACTCAGAAGATGCTTCAAATCGGGGCGGTCGTGGTCTCCATCGTGCTGATCGCACTGTTGTTCCTGTGGCTTTGGCGCAAGAAGCCCCACATCCTTCAGCGATTGTGGAGGAGCAAGCTGGCCTATGCCATGCTTCTGCCGAGCTTCACGCTTCTGATCATATTCCTGTATATCCCGGCTTTCTCCGGCTTGATTCATTCCTTATATGACTGGAATCCGGGGGCCAGGAGCGAATTCATCGGCCTGGACAATTTCAGGCGCATGCTGAATGATCCGTACGTCACTAAAGGCGTGGGCAATCTTCTGATCCTGATCGTGACCGGGCTGATTAAGGCTCTCATCCCTCCGCTGATTGTAGCGGAGCTGATCTACCATCTGAGAAGCAAGAGATCACAATACGTATTCCGTACGTTCTTTGTTATTTCCATGGTCATTCCATCCGTCGGCATGCTGCTGGTCTGGCAGGATATGTATGATCCGAACATCGGTCTCGTGAATCAGGTTCTGCGGATGATCGGGCTCGGATCGCTTAGCCATGCATGGCTGGGAGACCCGAATACCGCGCTGTGGGCTATCATCATGATGGGCTTCCCGTTCGTCGGCATTCTTCAGCTGCTGGTGCTCTACTCGGGGCTGATCGCCATTCCGGACGAGGTCATTGAAGCGGCCAGGATCGACGGGGCCAAATCCTTCCGGATTATCCGCACCATCCATCTGCCGCTGCTGGCCGGGCAATTCAAGCTGCTGATCGTGCTCGGGCTGATCGGCATCATCCAGGACTTCGGCTCGATTCTGATCGTAACGGGGGGCGGGCCGGCGGATTCAACCTACGTACCGGCGCTGCAGATGTATTTTGCCGCTACGAAATTCAATGATCTGGGGTATGCCTCGGCGCTCGGCGTCAGCATGTTTGCCATCATAATGATCATTACGGTCATCAATATGAAATTTATCAAAACGAATACGGACTAGGAGGGGAGCGGCATGAATACCAAGGCAAGGCTTGTTCAGCAGTCGGCGCTTTATGTGCTGATTACGGTTTTTGTAGGATTAACCCTCGCCCCGATCGTCTTTACGCTGATCTCATCCTTCAAAAATAACGCCCAGATTCTAGGAGGCATCTGGACGCTGCCCGTCCCGGCGCAAATCGGCAATTATGCGGAAGCGTTCGCGGCCATTTGGCGCTACACCTTGAACACCGTGCTGTATGCGGCGGTGGGAGGCACGCTCGTGGTGGCCTTGTCCGCTGTGGCGGGCTACACCTTTGCCAAGAAGGAATTCCTCGGCAAGGAGTTGCTCTTCATGATGATGCTCGCGATCATGATGATCCCGGGCGTGATGACCCTTATCCCGTCGTACGTGCTGTATGCGAACCTGGGCCTGGTCAATACGCCCTGGGTTATTATTATCAGCGCCGCGGCTGGAGGACAAATCTTCGGCACGTTTCTGTGCAGAAGCTTCATGGCGGGGATTTCCAATGAGCTGTTTGATGCGGCCAAAATCGACGGCGCAGGCGAATTCGTCGTTTTTACGAGAATGGTGCTGCCGTTGTCGGTTCCGGTTCTCATGACCCTGATGATCATGCAATCGGTCGGTATTTACAACGACTATATTTGGCCGCTGCTCACGATCAAATCGAACAGCATTCAGATGATTGGCGTCGGTCTTACGCAGTTTACGAACCAGTTCGGCATATCCAACATGGGCGTGGAATTCGCAGCTTATATCATTTCGGCGATTCCGCTCGTGCTGCTGTTCAGCTTCGGGATGAAGTACTACATTCAAGGGGTTACGCAGGGTGCCTTGAAAATATAAACGACGGACCAAATGGAGAGAGATGGATGAATATACACAGACAAGCGGAGAAGATTCCCAGCTGGATCTGGCACCCGGAACGGGAAGGCAGACGACGGATCGTGCTGGAGAGATCCTTTGTTCTGCAAGAGGCGGAGCGGATAGAGATGAAGCTTGCCTGCACGGGAGAAGTGGAAATCATGCTGAACGGAGCGCCCGTTGGTCGCGTTGCGGAGCACGCCAGGCATACGTCGGCATTCTTCAAGGTAGAAGGATTGCCGGACCGGCTGGAGCCGGGGGCGTACACGATTCGTTTGGAAATCCGCAACACGGTATCGATGCCCATGCATCCGATCAACATGCATCTGCACGACCGCTCGGTCGGCTGTATCGCGTATATAAGCGGAAGTGAAGGATTGTGGCTGGCCACGGACGAGACCTGGAGCGCTGGCGATTCCCCCGCCGAAGTGGTGTGCGTATGGGGCGAGGAGCCCTTCGGTGATCTGGACGGGGCTCCCGGCTGGTTCATTGCCGGCGGTTACGGCGATATCGCTACCGAGCCGATCCATGGCGTGAACGTTATGTCGGTTAACGGCATGGTGGCGGACTCTGATCAGGATGGCGCCTTTCTTCTACAAGGGACTACAACCGGACCGATCCTCCTGGGGGAGGTAAAGGCCCGGAACGAGCGGCATATTTTCTACCATCTCCTGAAGCAGGGCGAGTGGAAGGAACGCCGGACGCAGCAGCGCCAGCTGGATTTAAGCCGGGTGCCGCAGCTGCTGCTTGAACTGCCTCAGGAGCTGAACGTGCGGTTTTGGGTCGAGAACAGGGGGGATACGGAGATCGGTCTGTTATGGAACGGCGCGGAATCTTTGCAAGAGCTGCTGCATTACGACGGATGCATGACCGAATGGCTGACCGTGCCTGCGGGGAGCGCCGTCGCAACCAATCCCCAAGGCATGCGCTACGTCAGGATGTACGTGAGCGGGGATTGCGGAGCGCCCTTCCAAGCCGAGATTCGGCTGGAGGCTGCCGGCGTTGCACTGAACCAGGTCGGGCAATTGCAGGTCGATCAGCCGTTGATGCGGCGAATCTATGATGTATCGGTCCATACAAGCCGGGTATGCCACCAAATCGGGCTGTGGGACGGCATCAAGCGGGACCGTCTGAATTGGGCGTACGATATTTATTTGGCAGCCAAAACCGAATATTCGCTGTGGGACGATTACTCCGTCCTGAAACGGTCGCTTCGCGAGCTGGGCCGGACGCCTTACGGCTATTGGATGAACAATCTGCCCTCCTATACGCTGTGGTGGCTCAGCAGCATTTGGGAGTACTACTTTGAGACGGGCGACCGTGCGTTTGTGCTGGAGCTCCGGGAGGAGCTGCTGCGGCATATCGCCTGGGTAAGGGCGAATGCGGATGCCGGCACCGGGGTGTTCATGCCGGAGGCCGAGGGGACTTACTCCTTCATCGAATGGTCGCCGATGGCCGAGTCCGAGTCCTGGGCGTGCTTGAATGCGATTTATAGCATGACGAAGAGCCAAATGCAGCAGCTGGCAGGGGATATACCGGAGCTTGGCATTCAGTGGGGTGAGCCGCGCGCGGAGCTTGACGAGAGCCGATTCATCGGCTCCTCCTACGCGTTGCTGACTTCGGTCATCGGCATTAAGAGCGGGTATGTCGGTAAAGAGCATGCACGCCGGTTTCTGCTTGGCTATCGGCTGAGGGACCCGCTCACCCCGCTTTCGGCTTATTGGCTGGCCGAGTGCTATTCGGAGCATGGAATGCACGAGCGGGCGTGGGAAGTGATTGCCACCGTGTGGGGGACGATGCTGGATGCGGGAGCAACGACCTTTTGGGAAGGCGTGAGGCTGACGCCGAGCAGCGATATTCACCACGCGCTGACCACATATACCGCGTACAGCTCCTACAGGATGAGTCTGTGCCATAGCTGGTCCAGTACGCCGGTCGTGTGGATCGCCAAGTATGTGCTCGGCATTCGGGCGCTTTCTCCCGGATATGAACGCATTGCGTTTGAACCTCATGCCATCGGAGGGCTAACGGCGGCAAGCGGCGTGATCCCGAGCCCGCGGGGACCCATTTCGGTGGAGTGGAGATTGGAGAAGGACGGTCGTATGATCAAATCGGCCCGCATCCGAGGGGCGGAGCTGGCAGGGAGGCTGGGATGAAAGCTGAATTGCACAAAAAGAAGGCGTCATGGCAGGCGAGCTGGATCTGGGGAGACATTCCCCCCAATACGCCGAATGTTTACCTGGAGGCTCGAAAGAGCTTTGATCTTGAAAAATCAGCTTCCCGAGCCCGGCTGTTCGTGTCGGCGAATCAAAAATATCAGGTGTACCTCAACGGAAGCTTTGCGGGAAGAGGCCCGTCTCCCGCTGACCTTCAGTGGAAATATTACGACGAAATCGACGTAACCGGCCTGATCCGCTCAGGAAGGAATGCGCTCGCGATCGTCGCCTACAACTTCGGAACCTCCGATATCGTGACAGGACAGATGCAGGGTCCGGGCGGCCTCATCGCTGAGCTGGAAATAGAGATGGGCGACGGGACACTGGCTGTTATTGCAACGGATACCGACTGGAAGGTCCGCCGTTCGCCAAGGTGGATGGCCCAGGTCTCCAGGCAGCATTTGTGGAACGGTTTCCGCGAAATTTACTTGGCGGAGAAAGAGGATGGCTGGGAGGAGCCCGATTATCACGATGCTTCATGGGCCGGAGCATCCGTAGTCGCCGCTGCGCTGGATCCGGACTCCCCTTGGCCGCGGCTGCTTCCCCGGGAGATTCCGCCGCTGGAACGGGTATTGGCGAAGCCGGCTGCGATCGTCCGGACGGACTCCAATTTCGGGGTCAGCGCCGGAGAATGCCGAATGCTGGCCGAAGCAGCGCAAGCATCGGCCGGAGCCGGCGGCAGCGGCTGGGATAGCTGGACGCTGGATGCAAGCGCCCCCGGATCGCTCCCCGGGGTGGTGTTCGACTTCGGCAAGGAAACGGTAGGGTACCCCGAGCTGGAGGTTCATGCCCCGGAAGGCGGCGTCATCCAGCTGTCGTATGGGGAATCGCTGGAGCTGCAGCTGTACGATACGTTTATTCTGCGTCCAGGGATGAACCGGCTTAAGCCGTTCGGTCGGCGGGCATTCCGGTTTCTGCAGGTGTCGTGCCAGGCGACGCCGGTTCCGTTGAAGGTGGCGAATTTTGCCGTCGAATCCGTGCATTATCCGTTTGACCGGTCCGGTTATTTCCGAAGCAGTGATGAGCGGCTCAACCGGATCTGGGAGGTCGGCGTCTACACGACCCTCGTCAACAGCCAGGATCATCTGCTGGATTGCCCGCTGCGGGAGGAGGCGCTATGGGTAGCGGATGCCGTGGTAATGGGCAAAGTGATTTACCATGCTTTCGGCGACGAACGGCTGCTTCGTAAATGCTTGCTGCAAGGAGCGCGCATTCAGAATCCGGACGGCTCCATTCCGGGTACGGGACCGGAGCGAAATTCGTTCCTGCTGCCGGATTTCTGCGCGCACTGGCTGTTCGGCGTGCACGCCCATTGGCTCTACACGAAGGACCGCGGGTTTCTCGGCGAAATCTGGCCAGCGGTCGAGCGGCTCATGGCGTGGTTCCGGGACCAGGAGGATTCCAGCGGCTTGTTTGCACGGGCCGACAGGCCAGGCTGGTGGTGCTTTATCGACTGGGCCGATTACATCGATCGGCGGGACCGGGTGACGGCCGTTTCCTGCTTCTATTACAAGGCGCTGGGATTGGCGGCGGATCTGGCTGCCGAGATGGATCTCCACGATTTGGCAAGGCAGTGGCGGGAGCATGCGGCCCGGCTGAGGACGGCGATCCGGGGGCAGATGCGGAAGCCCGGCGATATCGTATTCGCTGATTGCATCGGTCCGGAAGGGTTGTCGGCTCAGATCACGGCTCAGACCAATTTTGCTGCCGTCTGGTCGGGCGTTATGGATCCGCAGGAAGCCGATCGGTTTCTGGATGAATGGTATGAGGCCGGGAAGCTTCCTCCTTTAAAGGGCGCTTTCTTCTATCATGTGGTCCTTGAAACGCTAATCGGCAAAGGGAGAACCCGGCGCGCGCTGGACCTTATTCGCGAATACTGGGGCGGAATGCTGGACCGCGGAGCGACGACCTGGTGGGAGACGTTCGATCCAGCCCTGCCGTTCAGCACGGTGCCGAGTCCGTATCAGGGACACACGCCGACCTATCTGATCGATCATATCCCTGTGAGCTTCAGCCATGGTTGGGGGGCGTCGCCCAGCTATATTTTGACCCAATATGTGCTGGGATTGGATTTGAGACGGCTTGGCGATCGGGAGGTGCGAATTGAATTCGATCCGGGTGATTTGTCCGAGGCGGAAGGAGCAGTGCCAACCCGTTACGGGCTGATTGAAGCCCGCTGGAATCGAAAGGAAGGGGGAGGTTTGCGCTATGAGCTGACGATTCCGCAATGCCTGACGGTGAAGGCTGAGCAAGGAACGGAGCTTGTTGTGAGCACACGAGAAGGGATGATTGTGTAACGGATCCGGAACAATGCGGAGGAGAGCGGAAAGGGGGTGAATGGTGAAGCAGCAGTAATATCCGTGTGTGAACATATTCATAGCCATGCGAGGAGGATTGAACGTGAATAAGCTGAAGAGGTTCATGAAACCGCTGCTCGTTGCCGCCATGGCGGCGATTGCCCTGCAATCATTCCCTGCGGGGATTGCCCTTGCAGGTACGTATGACCCTGACCTGACAGCATCTGCCCATGTCAGAAGCGTCTCGGGTTACACGCCGTCCATCATCATCGATGATTTTAATCAGCCTGACGAGGTGAACCAGCCGGGGAAATGGAGCGCGGGAGCCGGTGCGGAGAACGTTACCTATGCCGACCGGTATGCGAACGGCCCGAATACGCCTTATGAGGGAAGCCATACGCTGGAGATTTGGTCGGACCAAGTCAAAGCCTATGAATGGAGAACCGTATCCAAGGAGTTTGAACAGCCCATTGACTTATCGGGAGTAAACTATTTAACGTTTGCGGCAAACAGCTATGGCTGGCAGACGGAGGATTATCTCATTAAGGCGACGTTGTTTAACGGAGACGAAGCCTACGAGAGCATTGCCAAGATCAACCCGAACAGCTGGAACAAAATCGCGGTATCCATCGAGGATTGGGCGCATCGGGATGCGATCACGAAGATCGAATTCGCGTTCATGCTCAATTTTGACCACGGCGGCTTGAAGCCAGGAGATCCCGGCTATGAATATTGGGGAGGCAATTATCAAATCGATTATCTCAGCGGGTCGAACGCGATCGGCATGGACTTCAGCATCGACGGTGAAACGGAAGGATTTACCGCGCAGGGGGCGGCCGTGAGCGCGGCCGGCGGCGAGCTGCTGCTGGATGTGTCGGATGCTGCTCCGGTGCTGCAGTCTCCCATGATCATTCAGGACATCGAGCATTACAATACGCTCAGCGTAAAGCTTCGGAATGATGCTTCGTTCCATAAAGTAAGGGTCGAATGGGTGACGGAGGAGAGCCCGGCCTGGGACACCGCCAAATCGGAGGAATTCGATATTGCGGCTAATCACGCCTCGTCCGCCGAGTATGAGTTCAATCTGTCGCTGAGTCCCGACTGGACCGGTACCTTAAAACAGTTCAGGCTGTCGTTCATAAGCGAGGACGGAGCAAGCGGGGGACAGATCGGCATCGATCAGATCCGGTTCAAGCAGCTGGCGCCGATCGAGCGTTTCCCGGGAGAGCTGACCAGGCATGAGATCGCCTCCTCTCTCGACCGGATCATCATCGAAGGAGTGCTCGACCCGGAAACGGTCGATTCCTATGAGAGCGCAAAGCTACAATTGTTTCAGCTCCAGCCTTACGAATCGGATCGAGACCTGCAGAACCGGGCGCCGTTAGCCGAGCAGGATTTGTCCGAAAGATTCACGTTCGACATCGGCTTGGCGGACGACGCGGGCCATACCCGGATATATTCCAAATTCGCCGTTGCCATCGTCCGGCAGGACGGGACGATCGACCTTGTAGACCGAGCCAAGTATGTGAGCAATCCGGATGCGCTCGCGCTCGGAACTTATCCGTTCCCGGTTGCGAAGAGCAAAAAGGGGCTCCAGGTGCAAATGGTGGGCGATGCGGAGGATTTGGGCATCAGTCACGCGGCGCTGAACGTGGACTACAATAACGCCTTATATATCGATGGCACGGTTAACCCGGCCAATACGTTCGAGTACGTGCATGAGGGAGAGACCTTTTACTTCAAGAAGGATTGGATCGAAGAGAGGGATAATTCCATTAAGAGCTTGTCGGATAACGGGGTGACGGTATCCCTGATCCTGTTGATGTATAAGACCGGGATGGACGC
The DNA here is from genome assembly GCF_017873605.1 of Paenibacillus lactis. Lineage (GTDB taxonomy): Bacteria > Bacillota > Bacilli > Paenibacillales > Paenibacillaceae > Paenibacillus_AQ > Paenibacillus_AQ lactis. The sequence goes on along the minus strand of NZ_JAGGKI010000002.1, from coordinate 459,986 downwards.
CACAACGCCAAACCGGTATCTCCTCCATCCGGATGCGACCGACGGCATTGTGTATGCCTTCAATACAACGGATGAGCTCGGCATGAAGTACTATAAAGCGATTACCGCCTTCCTGGCGGAACGCTACACGCGCGAGGACGAGAAATACGGAAGGGCCGTGAACTACATCGTCGGCAACGAGGTGGACGCGGGCGAGACATGGTACAACATGGGCAATGACAAGACGGTGCGAGAGTTCGTATCGGACTATGCCCGGACGGTGCGTCTGACGAATACGATCGTAAAAAGCTACTACAGCAACGCCAGGGTATACATCTCGCTCACGCATAACTGGGACCAGCAGCTGCCGCCGACACAGATCGGCTCGTTTGACGGCCGCTCGATTATCGACACGCTGCAGGCGGAGATTGCTGCGGAAGGCGATATTCCATGGCATATCGCTTATCACCCATACCCGGAGAACCTGTTCGATCCGCGGGCATGGATTGCACCCCAGTCGCTGGAGCAATTCGATACGCCAAAAATCACGTTCAAGAACCTGCACGTCCTTGTAGAATACATGAACCAGCCGAAGTTCCTGTACGGTGATGAGGCGCGCCGGATCATCCTTTCGGAGCAGGGCTTTCATAGCGGCGACAATTCGCCGGAGAGCCAGCGGGTGCAGGCGGCCGCTTATGCGTATGCCTATTACATTACCGATTTTCTGGACGGGATTGACTCCTTCATCTTGCACAGGCATGTGGATCATGCCGGAGAATACGGCTTGAACCTCGGTCTGTGGACGCATGATCCAGACACGAGTAAAGGCTTAAACATCCCTGACGAGCACAAGCTCGTATACGATGTGTTCAAATATATCGATACCGAGCGCTCGCTCGAGGTGACGGAATTCGCAAAACCGATCATCGGCATCGGCGATTGGACGGAGATCGCGCCGGCTTTTGATGCCAGCAAGCTCGCGCGGCGGGAAATGCCGGATGCAGCCCAGGCCGAGGCGATTCAGGTCGGCCAGCTGGAAGGGGCCGAGGTCAGGTTTGATTTCGAACAAGACGATCAAGGCTGGACCAAAGCGGAATACGTCTCCCAGGTCGGAATGGATGATTCCATCGCCGCCAGCGGCAGCCGGTCACTGAAGGCATCCGTGATGGGGAGAGCACAGCTGGGCGACAGCAAAGGGATTGCCAAGACGTTCGATCAGCCATGGAGCGCCGAAGGCAAGCGGTACCTGTTCTTCGGCATTCATCCTTCGCAAGGTCCGGCGTCGGCCGAAGCTTATACTGTACGGGTGAAGATCTACAGCGATCAGCATATACTTGAAGCGGAAGAGAATGTCCCGGCGAAGCAGTGGACCCAAGTGGCAGTCGATCTTGGAGAATGGGCGCATAAGGACCGCATAACGAAAATTAAAATCTGGATTGCCCCGGAGAACCGGATTCCTTGGTCTGGCGGTTCCTTCCATGTCGACGGCATCGGTCTTGCGGACAGCATCGAACGGGTGAAGCTTGCCGCAGCTGTATCGCCCGAGCAGCCGGATGGACGCGGGGACTGGTACCTTCAGCCGGTGAACGTGTCCATCGAGGCGGAAGGCGGCGTACCTGAAGGCTTGAGCATTCAATATCGCGTCAACGGCGGAGAGTGGCAGGCTTACGACGCCGCATTTACGATCGATACGGACGGTGTCAATACGGTCGAATACCGCGCCGTCCATACTTCGGGTGAAACTGGAAAGTCCACATTGCTGGCCATTCCGATCGACCGGACTGCGCCGAGCGTGAATGTTACGCTTGATCAAGCGGTGCTGTGGCCGCCGAATCAGAAGCTCGCGCAGGTGAATGTGGTCGTGGAAGCAAGCGACGAAGCTTCGGATATCGACTCGGTTGTTCTCACGTCGATTACGAGCAATGAAGAACTGCAGCCTGAGGATATTCAGGATGCGGACTACGGCACGCCCGATACCGCCTTCCTGCTGCGGGCAGCAAGGTCAGGCCAGGGCTCCGGCCGAATCTACACGATAACGTATACCGTTACCGATCAGGCAGGCAATGAGACGGTGGTCACGGCTGAAGTACAGGTCCCAAGATGAAAGAGAGTGGTTTGGCAGAGGTCGAATGAATAGGGGATGGACGACATGCTTAGGATACAAAATCCAAGGGTCAACGGGCTCAATGCGCCGCCGGGGCTGGATGAGCGGGTTCCTGTATTCTCCTGGCAGTTGACCGGCACTAGGCGGGGAGAGGAGCCGGCTGCCTGCCGGGTGAAGGTAGCCTCAACGAAGGCGGGTCTTCGCAGCGAGGATGGGGAAGTCTTATGGGATAGCGGGAAGCGCTGCGGTCATGAGCTGTCCCTGTCTTATGAAGGACCCGCGCTTCGCGGAAACCGGCGCTATTGGTGGCAGGCCGAGGTGTGGGACTGCGACGGGAGCCGTTATGCGATGGAACCTGCCTGGTGGGAGACGGGACTATTCTCTGGCGACTGGCAGGCGGAGTGGATCTGGCGAGCAGGCGACATTGTGATCAATGATTTCGTCTATTTCCGCAAAACCTTCGAGCTTGGCGCACCGGTCGTTCGCGCAAAATTATTCGTCTCGGCTCATCATATTGTGCAGTTGTATGTAAATGGGCAGCGGGTAAGCGGCTTCGGGTCGCCTGCGCCGACGGGAGTTCCCCGCCGCAAGTTTTACCTGGCGTATGACGTCACCTCCTTGTTGTCCCATGGCGCCAATTGTATCGGGGCATGCGTCCATTATCTGGGGGGCAGCGGCCAGAACTATGTCGACGGCTCCCCGGGACTTCTGCTGCAGCTTCATGCGGAGCATGCGGACGGCAGCGAGTCGCTCGTCGCCTCCGATCGGAGCTGGCGGACGCTTCGGCGCATCCCGCATCGGATCGGGACTTCTTATCAACAGAACCGCCGTCTGTCCGCCGTGGAGGATTACGACGGGGGCCAGCTGGATCCGAGGTGGCTTACTCCGGCTTACGACGATTCATTATGCGATCCTGCCGTGGCGGCCAGCCCGGATTGCCGAGCGTGGCCGCTGATGTGGCAGCGGCTTCCGGAAGGCGCGGAGCTGGAGCTAATCCAGCCGACCGCCGCAGGGCAGCCGAGGAAGGGGGCAGAAGGCTGGGTTCAGGTGTTCGATGCGGGGAAAATCGTCTCCGGTTGGCCGCGGATCACGCTTCCCGGCAAGGCCGGGGTGACGGTGCAGCTGCGTTACGCGGAATCGCTGGACCCGGACGGCCGGGTGCCGCATCAGGTCTGCAATGAAATCTCGCATAGCTATTTCGACCGTTATACGATGCACGGCCGGGGAGGTCCCGAGTGCTGGCAGCCGGATTTCAGCTACAAGGCCTTTCGCTATGTCGAGGTGAGCGGATATCCAGCTCCTCTGGAGAAGGGGCAGCTGACCATCTGCGCAGCGGGAACGGACATGGAGCGAACGGGACATTTCCGCTGTTCCTCCGCTTTCATCAACAAGCTGTATGACGTTTGCATGCAAACCCAGCGCAACAACGTGCTGGGCCAGGTCGTGGACTGCCCGCATCGCGAGCAGGCGCAGTATTTGGCCGATACCGATCTGCAGGCCGAGGCCTTGCTGTATAATTTCGAAGCGGTTCCGGTGCTGGACAAAACGCTGGGGGATTTCGCGGACGGGCAGCTTCCGGATGGCACCTTTCCGTTCGTGTTCCCGTCGAACTACTTGCATCCGGACTTTAATCTTCGTATTCCGGAGTGGGATTTGCATTATGCGACGCTGCTTTGGAAGCTGTACCGTTTTACCGGGGATCGGCAGCTGCTTCTCCGCCATTACGGGCCGATGCGGCAAATGATTGACGCCTACATCTCCGGGGCGTCGCCGGAGACCCGCTTAATACCGGTCGGAGATGGCTGGCATATCAGCGATTGGCCATATCCAACGGTTGAGCATGAGGGCGAGTTTCTGACGGTGCAGCAGATTAAAGCTTGGCAGGCGCTCCGGATTGCGGCGGAAGCGGCGGATGTGCTGGGCAAGGCGGAGGACCAGGAAATGTATGAACGACAGGCTGCGGCATTGCGCTCAGGTATTCTGACTTTACTGTACGATCCGTTCCGAAAGCTGCTTCGCGACAGCTCCGGCTCGCAGGCCTTCCACCAAGGCGTGAATGCATTGGCGATCTATGCCGGACTGCTGCCGGAGGAGGACCGGGAAGCTGCGGTGGAAGCCGTTGCGGGTATGCCATGGGAGAGCAGAACCGTGCTTTCGCTGCCGCTGGTGCGCTTGTTGTTTGAGGAAGGACGGTCTGAATTGGCTTATCAGCTGCTTAGTAAATCCGATAACCCAGGTTGGGGGTATATGATTGCCCAAGGCGCAGAGACGCTGTGGGAGGGCTGGGACGACATCGAGTCCCACTGCCATGCGTGGAACGGGTATCCCGCCAGACTGCTGCAAGAATATATATGCGGTATCCAGAGCGGCAAGCCGGGATTTGCGGAGGCTCGAATCCGTCCCTTTTTCCCGGATGAGCTTGAGTTCGCCGAGGCTGCGGTGCCAACTGTGAGGGGAAGCATCAATGTGCGCTGGGAGCGGGTTCTGCGCGGCGGGATTCGGCTGCGAGTTACACTGCCCTGCACGATGAAGGGGCTTGTTGTCCTTGATTCGCGGCCTGATCGTCCCATAGCAAGCATAGCGGACCGGGATGAGCCGGTCTGGGAGGATGGGGCCATCCTTCGGGACGTTCCGGGGATCGCGGGGTGCCGGCTTTACGGAACGCGGCTGGAATTGGAGCTTCTGTCGGGGGACTATGAGCTGATGATTCGATATGCCGGTGAGGGCTTGTAGCGATTTTTGGCGATTTTCCAAGAGAGTACGCTCTGGACGGCGAAGCGGAAAGTAGGATTTCGGACATAAGGTAACCGAGAAATCATGAAACGCTGGAATACGGCAGAAATGGTGTAGCGGCTAAACGCCGGAATGGAACGGGAAATTGAAGGGAGAGGTCCGCTATCGTCGCGGGATCTCCCTTTTTTATGAAGTGTTATAGGCTGCCAACGAAACCAGCACTCCTCACATTTTGTTGATGAAGTCAAGAGAAGGGAGAAATGAAGGAAAAAGGGTGGTTGACGTTAACTTGGAGCGATACTACAATAGAGAATGCAAACGTTTACATTGTAATCGCTTTCGGTTAATTAGCCTATGACAACGCATCTGAAGGTTCAGCATCTTTCACCAGACTTTGTCGGGGAATGTCGTCAGTTTCGAAGAATTGAAAGCCCTTACCCATTTATGCAAGCGTTTGCGCAAACGATAGCACTCAATCAGTATTGTACATTTAACGAAAAAAGGAGGCTTTTGATGATGAGTAGGGCCGTAATGAATCCGGCAATGAAGCGAGCATGGTCCATCCTGGTGATTCTATCCTTGGTGCTGTCCATGCTGGGCATCTCTCCTGCAACGGTACATGCGAACCAGGCGCCAAGCAAGGTTGTCTTCGTCGGCAGCCTGCAAACCAAGCTGGGCCATGACAAGGATTGGGACCCTGCGGCGGCGGTTACCGAAATGACCGCTACCGCTGACGGCGAATACCGTCTGACGGGGGTACTGCCGGCAGGAACGTATGAGTACAAAATCGCGATTAATGGCGATTGGAACGAAAGCTACGGATTCGACAATTACTCGAACCGCAATGGTGTCAAGAAGGGCGATAACATTGAGATTACACTCGATAAGGAGACCGAGGTAACCTTCTACTATCATCACGGTACACATCGGATTGCCGATTCTACATATTACAAGCCGCTTGCCGCGGACAAGCTTCCGCGGGTCATTGGCAGCTTCCAGACTGGCATTGGTGAAGCCGCCGATTGGTCTGCTTCAGATTCGCGGCTCTTGCTGCAGGATACGGATTATGACGATGTTTATACCGTGACGGCAGATGTTTACGGCGGCGATCATGAATACCAGATCGCGCTCGGGGCGGATTCAGCCGCCGAGGTCTATCCGGCAAGCAAAGAAACGCTCAAGCTGCCAGAGGACGCTGCGGTCACCTTTGCTTACAACGCGCTGGATCACAGTGTATCCGCAACCTATCAAATTCCGCAGCAGCCGGCCAACCCGGCGGATCCGATCCCGGTCGATCATGTTCGGGTTCATTACCAACGGATGGACGGCAATTACCGCAATATGGGGCTGTGGATTTTTGGCGATGTCGCGTCACCGTCTGCAAATTGGCCGGCAGGTGCGACACCATTTCCTGACGGGCAAGTCGACGAATACGGCGCCTTCGTGGACATTCCGCTGAAAGCGGACGCCAAGAAGGCCGGCATCGTGGTCGTTGACCGGGTCAGCGGCAACAAGGACGGCGGGGACAAAAACTTCGCCGTTACGTCTCCGGAGATGAACGAGGTATGGCTCAAGGAAGGCTCCGATACGGTATACCTCTTCGAGCCGGTGGATCTGCCAGCGGACACCGTACGGGTTCATTATCAAAGACAGGACGGTAACTATTCTTCATACGGCCTATGGCTGTGGGGAGATGTGGCCGCGCCTTCGGAGAACTGGCCTACCGGCGCAACCATGTTCCCTGCGGGTCAGACAGACCGTTACGGGGCTTACGTCGACATTCCGATGAAGGCCGATGCGCAGAAGATTAACTTGATCGTGCTGGATCCGTCGAAGGGGGATGCAGGCAAGGACGGAGGCGATCGCGGCTTTGCTTTAGTCGATCGTTACCAGCATCTGTTCTTGAAAGAGGGAGACAATACGGTGTATGTATCTCCTTACGGAGAGGTTGCAACCGGGCTGGTCTCGGCCGAAGTGCTGGCTCCAGGCAAGCTGCGTCTTGGCTTTACAATGACGGACGGGCTGGAAGCCGGCGCTGTCCAAACCGAGCTGCAGATCCGCGACAAAGACGGCAGCACGGTCAATGTCGGCAAGGTGAGCATCCTTGATGGCACGACGGTGGAAGTAGAGGCTGATTTTACGCTGGACCAGGTGCCGCTTCAGGTCACCTATGCCGGGAAGACCGTATCGGCCTCCACCGGCTGGCGCATGCTGGACGAGATGTACGCCTACGAAGGCGATGATCTCGGCGCGACCTATCAAGGCGGAGGTGCTGTACTGAAGCTGTGGGCGCCGACGGCAGATAATGTGACGGTGAATGTGTACGATAAAGGCGACGCGACAAAGTTGATTGGAAACGTCCCGCTGCATAAGGGCGATCGCGGCGTATGGTCGGTGGAGCTGAAGCCGGGAGACCTCGGGATTGCCGACTTTAGAGGCTATTACTACCAGTATGAAGTGACCAACCAAGGCGTTACGAAGAAGGTGCTGGATCCTTACGCCAAATCGATGGCAGAGTTTCGGGTCAACACGAAGGGCGAAGCAGGACCGGACGGCGACACCGTCGGCAAGGCTGCGATAGTGGACTTGAGCGGGACAGACCCGGCCGGCTTCGACTTCGCGAATATCCCGGGGTATCAGCAGCGCGAAGATGCGATTATTTGGGAAATCCATGTCCGGGATTTCACGTCAGATCCTTCGATCGAGCACGATCTGAACCATGCGACATGGGGGTCCTACGATGCCTTCAAAGAGAAGCTTGAGTACATTAAATCCCTCGGCGTGACGCATGTTCAGCTTCTGCCCGTCATGGCATGGTATTACGGCGACGAGGCCGCCATGAAGAACCGGGAGCTGGAATACTCCGCGAAGGACAACGAATACAACTGGGGCTATGACCCGCACAGCTATTTCTCGCCGGACGGCGCTTACTCGGAGAATCCGGCCGATCCGGAGCTACGGATCAAAGAGCTGAAAGCGATGATTCATGCGATCCATGAAGCGGACATGGGCGTCGTTCTCGACGTCGTGTACACGCATATGGCCAAGGCCGATTTCCTGAACGATATCGTGCCGAATTATTATGCCTTCCAGGATGCCAACGGCAATTTCATCGGCGGGTTCGGCAATAACCTGGCCACCAACCGCAAAATGGCCGAGAAGCTGATGGTGGATTCGGTGAAATACTGGTTTAAGGAATACAAAATCGACGGCATGCGCTGGGACATGATGGGTGATGCCACATATGAGGCTGTCCAGAATGCGTATGACGCTGCAGCTGCAATCAATCCGAACGCGCTGTTCATCGGCGAAGGCTGGGTGACATTCAGCGGGCATCTATCCGATCCATCTCTGGCAGGCAAAGGCGCAGACCAGAATTGGATGGATAAAACGGATGATGTCGGTGTATTTTCCGATGAGTTCCGCAATGAGCTGAAATCGGGCTTCGGCCATGAAGGGGAGCCTAGATTCATTACAGGCGGGGCACGCGACATTCAGACGATTTTTAACAATATCAAGGCACAGCCAAGCAATACGAAAGAAGACGATCCGGGCGATATCGTGCAGTATATCGAAGCTCATGATAATCTGCCGTTATATGACATCATCGCGCAGTCTATCAGGAAGGATCCTTCCGATCCGTCGAATGATCTGGAGATCCATAAGCGGATCCGGCTTGGCAACCTGATCACGTTAACATCCCAGGGAACGGCGTTCCTCCATGCCGGGCAGGAATACGGCCGCACCAAGCAATGGAAGGGGCAGGGGATTCCGGAGCAGAAATATCACGAATTGTTTGATGAGAACGGCAGGAGCTTCGGCTATTTTATTCATGACTCCTACGATTCCTCGGATGCGATCAATATGTTCGACTGGGCGAAGGCGACGGATGAAGTCCAGTTTCCGGAGAACAACAAGACGCGGGAGTATACCACAGGCCTGATTGAGCTTCGGAAATCAACCGACGCATTCCGGCTCGGCGATCGCGGCTTGGTGGATTCCAATGTGACGCTGCTGCAGATTCCGGAAGTAAAGGCGCAGGACTTGGTGATCGCGTACAAAAATAAGGCAACGGACGGCACCGGATCCTATTATGTGTTCGTGAATGCCGACAATAGGGAGCGTTCGCTGACGCTGAGCGAGGACTTGACCTCCGGGCAAGTGCTCGTGGACGACGATGAAGCCGGCACGAGCGGGGTCACAACGAAGTCGGGCTTCACGCTGACATCCGGCTCCATTGCGCTGGAGCCGTTGACCGCGGTCGTTATTAAGATGAACCCTGCCACGAACCCAGGAGGCAACGACGGCGGCAGCCCTGGCGCAGGCTCCGGCGGCGGTTCAGGCAACGGAGATGGAGGTGCCGGTGGCATTGCTCCGCCGACGAATCCGGCGAAGCCGCAGCAACCGGAGACCGGTCAGCGAATCCTTACCGAGGACATGCTGAAGAGCGGACAGGGCAGCGTAACGATCGGACTGCAAGCAGGGGACAAGGAGATCCTGCTGCCGCTTCAGGCAGGCGATTTGCTGGGCACGAAGGCACTGGAGCTCAAACGGGAAGGCTTGGTGGTACGACTTCCTGCCTCACTGCTAAGTTCGCTGCAGAAGCTGGTACCGGCAGGCCAGGGGAAGAATGCCGTGATCTCCTTCACGCTGGAGGAGATCGCGCAGCAGAACGCGGATGCAATGACGACTAAGGCGGCATCGTCCGTGAAGGCCAAGATCAAGCGCGGCGGCAAGATGTACGACGTTCAGCTTGCCGTTAAGCTGTCCGACGGCACGGAATACAAGCCGGAAGCGTTCGCTTCGCCGATTACGTTCGGGTTGGCCCTGGAAGCGGGGATCAATGCCAAGTGGGCAGGAATCTACCGTATTGCAACCGATGGAGGTTTGACGTATATCGGCGGCAAGTCGGGTGATGGCTATTTGACCGCGCAGCTTAATCAACCTGGCATATTCGCCGCTTGGGAGTACGATAAGTCGTTTGCCGACCTTGCCGGCCACTGGGCGGAGCAGGCGGTTAAGGAGCTGGCGGCCAAGCATATCGTGAACGGCACCAGCGAATCGACATTCAGCCCGCAGCAGCAGCTGACACGGGCGGAATTCGCGGCTATGCTCGTACGTGCATTGCATTTGGAAGCCGATCAAACCGAGGTTGTCTTCCGTGACGTCGACAGCTCGGCGTGGTATGCTTCCGCCGTCGCCGCCGCGAGCCAGCATGGACTAGTGAATGGCAAGGGCAGCGGGATGTTTGCGCCTCACGCGGCGGTGACCCGTCAAGAAATGGCGGCCATGCTCCTGCGTGCTTACGAAGCGAACGGAACAGCTCCTAAAGCGCCGGCTCCAAAGGATCAGGAGCAAATCTCGGCGTGGGCAGCAGAGATGGTGGAAGAGGCGCTGGCGCACGGCCTGATGAAGGGCCGCACGGACGGCAGCTTCGCACCGAAGGATGCAACGACCCGGGCGGAGAGCGCTCAGGCGATCTTGAACCTGCTGAGCAAACGGCAATAAGCAGAATTGGAATTGGGGAATTCAAGCAATCCTGCTCATGCAGGGGAGCGTTGGCGATGACCACGGGGACGTAATAATAAGACTGGCGAATAACGAACAACGGGCACCCTTTGGGGTGTCCGTTTCTATTCGTCATACAAAATAGGCGATATCGGCCCATCGAATAACTGCTGGAACTCCGCAACCGTTTCGGCCTTATATATGAGCATTAAGATCATCGATCATGCATGTTTTGAGTGGCAAGGCGCTTGGTTTCGTATGCTCAGCTTGTCGAGCGTAGCAATAGCGCGGAAATTCTTGCTTAGTCCCAATCCATGAAAAAGGCAACCTAACCCCGGTGACGGGTCAGGTTGCCTTAAGTTGTCTTGCTTTAAGTCTTCTTATTAGACTTTAATTACACCTGTCGTATGCAGCAGAACGAGGACAACCAGAATCGGTGCAATGTATCTGAGCATGAACAGCCACACGCGGAACCATCTTGCTTTGAGGCCGGCGGCATCGGCTGCTTTTTTCCAGAAGTAGCCTGCAAACAAGGTTGTAATCAAGCCGCCTACCGGAAGCAGGATATTGGACGTAATGAAATCAAGCCAGTCAAAGAAATTTTTGCCGCCGATGTCTTCAAGGCCGGGTACGATCCCGAAGGACAATGCGGATGGAAGGCCCAGCAGCAGCACTAGCGAGCCTACGATAGCAACGGCTTTCGTCCGCCCCCAATGCCAGCGGTCCATGACATACGACACGGGCACCTCGAGCAAGGAGACGGCCGAGGTCAATGCGGCGATAGCAAGAAGGATGAAGAACAATCCGCCGAAGAATGCGCCGAGCGGCATTGCCGAGAAGGCAGCCGGCAGTGCAATAAATACGAGCGACGGACCGGCATCCGGTGCGATTCCGAAGGACGCGGTCGTTGGAAAAATAATCAGGCCGGCGATAAACGCATAGATCAGGTCCCCGGCGCCAATGGCAAGGGTAGCTTGTCCAAGCGACTGCCGCTTGTCCACATAGGCCCCATAAGTCAGCAATATTCCCATTCCAAGCGACAAGGAGAAAAAGGCATGGCCGAGAGCGACCAGTGCAGCCTCTGCACTCAGCTTCGAGAAGTCCGGGTTCAGGAAGAAGGATACCCCCGCGCCGGATCCCGGAAGCGTGACCGCCCGTATCATCAATACGATCAGCAGGATGACGAGACCCGGAATCAGAATTTTATTGAATTTCTCAATTCCGCCGGAGACGCCTTTGGCGACAACCCATCCGGTGAGTGCAATCGCAACGACCTGCCATACAATCGGCATATAGCCTGCCGTGAAGGAGCCGAACTGTCCGGTAAAATCGGTGCTCTCATACAGTGCACCGCTAAAGGACATGACCGCATAATGGAGCGTCCAGCCCGCCACAATGACATAGAACGTCAGAATCAGGAATGGAGCGATGACCTGCAGCAATCCGAGATGGCCGAATATTTTGGCTCCTCCAGCTTTCACGAAGGAAGTGGCCGCACTGCCGCGGCCGGCTCGTCCAATGGCGAGTTCAGCGAGCAGGACCGGCAAACCGATCAGGATGAGACAGATGATAAAGAGCAAGAAGAATGCGGCGCCGCCATGCTCACCCGTAATATACGGAAACTTCCACATGTTGCCGAGTCCGACGGAGCTTCCGATGGCCGCCAGTATGAAACCCGCTGAAGAAAAACGATCCTGTTTTCCGGATGCAGCTGGGTCGTTTAGCTGTTTTTTCATAGATGTTCCCCCAGTAGAATTTTTATTTAAGTTTCTCTATTATATTTCAAGTTTGCTTATAAGGCATAAGTAAATTTTCCTAATACGTCCGAGTGCGCAGGCCACGGCCGCTAAATTGGGAGTTTCGTCACAACTCCGCGTTACCCGAAACGGCTTTGTTTTGTACCATGTGCGCCGCCTGTTCCATGCCTGCCAACCCATATCTTATTGAATATTTGCCTGATTGTCGATAGATTTATTGGTTTTGGAGCGGCTAATGTCTTCAAGCAGGCCATTGCCCTACAAGACTATCCGCTAAAAATCATTGAAAACTGACCCTTTAAAAGCGATGGGCCCTCAGCTAGAGTAGGAGATAATTTGGGGAGACAAAACACACTGAACGAAAGGAAGGTGCAAAATGGATAGAAAAGAGCTGCGCCAGGTGCTTCGGCTTCCGCATATTATTGCGTTATATCTCGGTTCGGTGATCGGGTCCGGCATTCTGCTCATCCCCGGCTTAACGGCAGAGCTGGCAGGTCCCGCATCGCTCATAGCCTGGCTGGCCATGTCCATCCTGGTTGTTCCGATGGCCGTAACAATGGGGCTGTTGGCGTCAAGGCACCCGAGTTCCGGCGGCGTATCCCATTTTGTCAGGCTGGCCTTTGGCCGCCATTACGGCAATCTGGTCGGTTGGCTGTTCCTATTGTCGGTGCCGATCGGGGGACCGGTCCTTGCGGTAACGGGAGCACAGTACGTGGCTGTTTTGCTTGGGTGGGGCAGTATGGAGACGTATATCCTTGCCCTGCTCATATTCATCCTGCCTTTGGTTATGAACGGGTTTGGGCTAAAATTAGCCGGGAGGGTGCAAATGATCGTCGTAGCCTTAATCCTCGGCATCCTGCTGCTGGCAATCTGCACGTCGGTTCCGCATTATGACGCCGCTCATTTCACGCCTTTTCTTCCGCACGGCGGGCTGAGCGTGTTTCAGGCAGCTGCTTTAATGTTCTGGTGCTTTATCGGCTGGGAGGCGGTGACCCACCTGTCGGCCGAGTTCGTTGACCCGAAGCGGAATGCTCTTCGCGGTGTGATATGGAGCGCCGGCATCGTAGCGATCATATATTTTGCCGTGGCATTCATGAACGTGGCAACCCGAAGCTACGGCCAAGAGGTGGGCTCGGCAACTTCCCTGAGCGCCATGGTGCAGCTGACGCTTGGCCCGGCAGGCGGGTGGATTGTTGCCGCGGCCGCGCTCTTTATTTGCTTCGCTGCACATAATGCGTATTCAAGCGCAGCCTCCCGCATTGCGTTAACGCTGGCTCGGGAAGGGGCCGCACCGCGGTGGATGGGTACGTTGAACGGCAAATACGGGACGCCTGTCGGCGGACTTGGTTTTATCGCAGCCGGCGGAATTCTCGCTTTGTGCGTCTTGGGGAGCGGTGTGGTAACGTTAAACGAATTGATTGCGCTGCCCAATGCGACATTTATAGCAACATATGTCGGCGGCTGCCTTGCCGGATTCAAGCTGCTGCGGGACGATCGCATAGGAAGGCTGGCTTCCGGGGTATCGCTTGTCGTGACGGTGGCTCTTTATCCATTCCTGGGATGGCCGGCCGTCTATCCGCTTGCCGTCGTCGCCGTTGCGGCGTTTTGGAGAAAGCGTCACACGGGTTGGCTTGCACGGAAGAAGGGCACAGATTTTATAGCCGCCCCTGAAGACGGGGAGGCCCCAAAGTTGTGATAGCTGGTCACAGCTTCGCAATTTCGCAGTTTCGGGACACCCTAATCATGACAGTCGGCAGGTGACGTCACAAATGCGGCAGCTGAATTGTCTTCATTATGAGGTAAGGATAGAGAAATGCAGAAGTGACGAGGAGGGAGCTTATGCTGCTGGAACAAATTTATACCGCCTATCGACCGCTTCTGTTCAGCCTCGCATACCGAATGCTGGGAAGTGCCGCCGATGCGGAGGATATTGTACAGGACGTCTTTTCCCAATTTGTTGCGATGGACCAAGGTGAGGTATCGAATGTAAAGGCGTACTTGGCAAAAATGACCACGAATCGCTGCATCAATCTCCTGCGCTCGTCCCGCCGTCAGCGCGAGACTTATACAGGACCTTGGCTGCCGGAGCCGCTGCCGATTGACGGGCCGGTAATGCCGGCCGATCCCGCCGAGCGCCGTGAAAATATAGGCTATGCTTACCTGGTGCTCCTTCAGCAGCTGACGCCGCTGGAACGTGCAGTGTACGTATGCAAGGAAACGCTAGGGCTGGAATACAAGGATCTGGCGGAGATGCTTGGCAAGACGGAGCCCGGCTGCAGGAAAATCTTCAGCAGGGCCAAGCAGAAGATTGGCCGAATCTCATGGAATACGGACACGCGGCAGCACCGGATAGAAGCGCAGGAGCGTTTTGTCGAGGCATTCTTGAAAGCTTCCGATGAGGGTAATTTCAAACCTCTGCTGGCATTTTTGACGGATGAGGTAACGCTCATCTCGGATGGAGGGGGCAAGGCAAGAGCTGCGCTTAAGCCCATTCTGGGGGTCGATCGGGTACGCGCCTTTTTCGAGGGGCTTTCGGCAAAGGGTAGATTTCGTGAAGGCTTTGAGCCGGTTGCGGTGAATGGGGAGCCCGGGCTTCAGCTGAAACAGAACGGCCGGGTTACGCTGGTGCTGACCGTAGAGTGGGAGCCTGACGTCTCCCGCATCAGACGGATCTTTCTTATGGTAAATCCCGATAAACTGCTCCGATTTAATCAAAGCAGCCCGGGAACATGCCGGTAGACACGCCGATCCGGTTCCAGGCATTGATCGTGCTGATGGCCAGGATCAGATCGACGTATTCCTTCTCGTCGAAATGTTCCCGCACGCGCGCATAGACGTCATCGGGAACGCCGGCCTCATGGAGCTTCGTCACGCATTCGGTCAGCTCCAGAACGGCGCGCTCAGCCTCGGAATAGATCGGTACTTCCCGCCACATTGGGAGGAGAAGCAGCCGATCGGTGCTTTCCCCCATGGACAGCAAGTCCTTGGCGTGCATATCGACGCAATACGAGCAGCCGTTGACTTGGGATGCCCGAAGCTTGATCAGTTCGTACAGCTTGTGGTCAAGGCCGCTGTTTTTGGCGGACTGCTCTAAGGCGAGCAGCGACTTAAAGGCATTTGGATTGACGGATCTGTGATTCATTCTAAGGGTCATGGGAGGGTCTCCTTTGCGGTTGTTTTATTTTGTGTTCACCCTTATGACAACCGGGTCCATGGAATTGTGACGTCCATCCGAAAAAGTTTTGACCAAGCAAATCCGGCAATTTCCAGTGATCTTAGAGTTGTGGGCCTTAGCTGACGCTACCCTATCTAAGGCAGTTTAGGATAATATCAGCGGCTTGGCTGTGCCAGCTCGGAAAACCATCCGACAGAACCGGATTATCGGCAGTGAAAAACAGCAGCCCCTCCTGGGCAGAGATTCTGCCGGAAGGGCTGCTGTTTTTGTGGGCGAGAGAGCCCGCTTAGGCTGTCAGCCGTGAAAAATGAGGGAGCGGCCGGATTGTGGGCTTCGCTCAGCTGCTAAATGGTTGGCTGCACACGAATTGGCTGCGACGTGCGTTAATGGCTTGTCGTACCAGCGTGGACGCTAAGCAACGCACCGGTGGTATCATCATGACTTATTTTCCCTGTCTAATTGGAACGCGAAGCTCGTCATCAGGCTGGGTGGTCGTATAGTTATAGATATACAGCTCTTGCTCGGTTCCGGTATAGTTCTCATAGACGTCCATATGCTGATTATTTCCGTCTCCGAATACCCCGAGGATGGCAGGTCTTCCGTATTCCCGATCCTTGCCGTCCAGATAATAGGTTTGATTCACTCCGCCGAACGCAGAATCCGTGCTGCTGGATTGTACGTACAGATTGCCGTCCTTCATGTAGTAGGTCCAGGTGACCGGATAACCCCCAATGCTAGAGCTTACCGTTTGCCGCTCTGTGGAGATCCCGGTTAGCCGAACCACCGGATTATCATCGCCCTTGTGCTCATCGACCCGATGGTTAGCAATCAGCGTTAGTGGTTGTTGGGCCAAGCTTTCAGGCGTAAGGCCGGCCATTTCGAACCGAAGCTCCGTTTTGTTTGATTGATTCGGCACAGTCCACACGTTGCCATTGAGAAGTTTGCCGCCCACATCCAGCTTGTAGTTCATATAGTGGGCCCTTGTAAATTTCTCTTCATGGGTCAAGACGAGCCGAACCTGAGTTGGCGTGACGATCATTTCTGCGATTTTCGTTCCCCCTGGTACCTCGGTGAATGGAATATTCAACTCTTCCTTAAACGAGCTGTCCTCCAGCTGCTTCTTCGAAAGGGAGGTGCCCAGGCTCCAAGTTCCATCGGCCCTTCCGATCGTGCGATCATATTTGAGCTGGAACGTCGTTCCTTCGGCGCTTAAGGAGGCTGCGGAAAACACCTGTTGGCTCGTATAGTTGCCGGATGCACCTGGTGCGCCGAATACCGGAGTTTCCGTCTCCTTTATGCCTGCCCCTTCCTTATCCGTTGCTTCGATCCGAACCCAGCTGTTAGACTGAACGGCCGGATCGGTAAAGGTAATGACGGAATTCAGCAGAACCTTGTCTCCGGGCTGATCGAAGGATTGCAGCGTAACCGTGCCGATCCCGTCCTTCTGGATCTCGAATGTTTGCGTCTCCGGATGGTCGGGACGGAAAGCGATGGTTTGGCTGCCGTCTCCGATAAAACGGATGTTTTCCACGACAAACTCCATCTCGGCTTGGCGCTCATTCAGCACCCAATCGGTTTCGAAATATCCCTGGAAGACCTGAAGCTCCTCATTCCATTGGTGATAGTAGTGGCCTTTAATTAACTTGCCGTCGGCATCCTGAAGTCCTATGTTCTGGAACCCGATATTTTTCCCCTTCCCTGAAGCTCCGGGATCTAGGCTGTACAGGAGGAAGGTGCGGTTCTCATCCGTAAAGGCGGTATGCAGCGTCAACGTGATGCCGTCCCGGGTGACCGATTGCTCGATCGTTTGGCCGAGCCCCTGCTCCAGGGCAGTCTCAATACCGGCTCTGAAGGACAGAAGATTGGACCAATCATAGGTCACTGCTGCGTATACGGGCGTTGCCATAAGGGCGACAGACAACGAGACTGCAATTGCGGTCCGCTTTCGGCTGCGCGAACGGGGGGCTGCTAATTCTCCTCCGGCGGCTGTCCGCAGCTCGCCCTGCTGGATGCTGCTCCACATCCGGTCGAAATCCGGATAAGGCACCGTGTTCGAGTGTTTCATTTGGTCTTTCATTTGATTCTCAAGACGTTCCAAGTCGTTCCTCTCCCTTCAACCATACGGAATGATTTTGTTCCAGCTTCTTGCGCATCAGCTTCAATGCTTTATGGAGCCTTGACTTCACGGTTCCTTGCGGAATATGCAAGGTATCGGCGATTTCCGCCACCGACAGCTCGCCGATAAAGCGGAGGGTTACCACCGCAAGCAGCTTATCGGGAAGCTGCTTCAGCAGTTTCTCCCATTCGGCCGAGGTCTCTCTCTCGAGCACGACTGCGTCGACCGATTTGATCGATGCGGCCTTGTGTTCATGGAGCCACTGAACCTGGGGCTGCTTCTCACGTTTCGTCTGGTTTTTCCTAAGCAGATTCAGGCAGTGATTCATCGTGATGCGCATAATCCATGCCCGGATATTCTCGATACGCTTCCAGTCCTGCCGAAATACGGTGACGAATACGTCATGGCATACATCCTCCGCATCCTGCGCGTTTCGGAGCATGTAATAACAAGTCCGGTACACTTCCTTGTTGTACGAATCAAACAGCTCACGTTCGGTCAATTATGGCACTCCTTTCTTCGCGTTATGCTATATAAACAAATGACCCTTGGAAAAGGTTCATTTTCCGAAATAGCCCCAAGTATGGTAGAACAATCCGTTAAAGCTATGACTCTAAGATAGCAAAAGAACATCTGTCCCGCTCTAAAAAAAGAGGGGCAGATGTTCTCGGAATTGATAGGGAGAAGGCATTGCCGAAAATATAAGCAGTTTCGCCGATTAAACCATCCGCAGCCAGCTGACTTGAACTTCGCCTTTTAAGATAAGGAACACATCATGCCGTCCGCATATGGCCTCTACGGACGCCTTGACGGTCGTCCAGGCTTGGCGTCCGCCGGTCGGGATCACCTTGCAGCTTCCGATGATCGGGCCATCTGGGCTGCCTGTTGCGAGAACTAACTCGCCGCCCCGGATATGGCCGGACACTCTGGCCTCGAACGTAGAGACAGGTTCGCTGAACTCAACGTCATGGAAGGCGATCCATCCGCTTTCCGTGGCGACACGGATGCTTTCGCCGCCTTCGCGGCATTCGTCGATGAACACCCCGCTGTAATCGTCGTAATTGACGGCACGGACACGCCCGGATAAGGAACGCGGCGGAATGACTTCTCCTTCCACTTGCAGGATAGCCGTTTCGGCAGCCTGTGA
The DNA here is from genome assembly GCF_017873605.1 of Paenibacillus lactis. Taxonomy (GTDB): domain Bacteria; phylum Bacillota; class Bacilli; order Paenibacillales; family Paenibacillaceae; genus Paenibacillus_AQ; species Paenibacillus_AQ lactis. The sequence continues at coordinate 441,467 of NZ_JAGGKI010000002.1, read as the reverse complement.
AGAGGAAGGTCCGACCATAACGCTGTATTCACCGCTCTCGATGCAGTAACGCTCGCGCGTGACGTCCCAGAACGCCAGCTCCTCCGCGGCTAGCTCGAAGCTTACCGTTTCCGAGGCGCCCGGGTCCAGGTGAATCCGGCGGAAGCCCTTTAACGTTTTGAGCGGACGCACGACGCGGGAGTTGTTCGCGCTGACGTACAGCTGGACGACCTCGTCGCCGGCGCGATCGCCTTCATTGCGCACCTGAACGGAGACCGTAACCTGACCGTCCGCTTTCATAACGGGTTCGCTGATGGACAGCCGGCCGTAAGCGAAGCGGGTATAGCTAAGACCATGTCCGAACGGGTAAAGCACATCCCCGTCGAAATATTGATACGTACGCTTCCCTTTAATGATATCGTAGTCCATCAGGTCCGGGAGCTGGTCAACCGATTTATACCAGGTCATGTTCAATCGGCCGCCCGGATTGTAGTCTCCGTATAGGACATCCGCTACGGCACGGCCGAGCTCCTGGCCGGCATGCGACGTGAAGACGATGGAAGGCACGTGCTCCTGCTCCCAGTTCACGGCGAACGGATAGCTGCCCACAATGACAACAACCGTGTTTGGATTCGCTGCATGTACTGCTTGAATCAGCTGCTGCTGGGATGGCGGGAGCACGATGTCAGGACGGTCGATGGTTTCCTTGCCGTTAATGAACGGGCTGTTGCCCACAAAAACGATGGCCGTTTCGGCCGCTTTCGCCGCGGCAGCCGCTGCTTCGATGCCATCCTGAACGGTCTCCACCATAAACGGTGCGGCCTCTGCACCGTCAGCACCGATGGTTAACCGGCCTTGTTCATCCAGAATGACCGGCTTGCCTTCCCATGAAGTCATGACCGTTGTACCGTCCGGAAGCGTCTCGAGACCAAAGGCTTCCTTCACGAACCAGCCGCGGGCTTCGTCAGCGATCGCCTGAAGACCGTTCTCGGTCTCCGTCACGAATTTGCCGCTGCTCACAAGGCGGAGCGTAACGGATCCCCAACCCCAATCGTTGCGTTCAAAGAGGGCAGCCTCCGAAGACTCGTTCGTTCCGAAGAGAAGCCTGTTATCATCCGCCAACGTCACGTACTGACCGCTGGCCGCGCTGCGCAGGCGCACTTGATCCAGCCCGGTATGGAAGTTCACCTTGCGGCCGTTCATTTTCTCCGTAATGCCTTGGAGCGGCGTGATCCGGTATGGCGGCGTGCCGCTGTACCAGTCGGTAAAGGCTTCATCCGCAAGCGGGCCGATCACCGCTGCCGACGGCATATTGTTGTTCAGCGGCAGCAGGCCGTCGTTCTTCAACAGGACTACGGATTCACGAGCTGCCCGTAAGGACAGCTCGGCATGCTCGGGTGCGCACAGCTTCGATTCCGGGACGTGGCTGTATGGATTGCGGTCCTCCGGATCGAATTCGCCGAGGCGGAAGCGCACGCGAAACGTGTTGCGGAGCGCGTGATCGAGATCCTGCTCTGTAAGCAGGCCCTGCTCCAGCGCATCGCGGAGGGCGCGGAAGGAGATCTCCTGGTCATCGGTAATGCTGTCAATTCCGGCCTTTACGGAACAGGCTACAGCCTCGGCGTAGGAATCGACGTAATGATGGTCCATGACGGTGCCGAGCACGTCCCCGGCATCGCCGACGACAAATCCGTCCATGCCCCATTCCTGTTTGACGATCCGGTTTACCTCATCGTTCAGATTGCACGGCGTACCGTTAATGCCGTTATAAGCGGTCATCATCGACTTGGCGCCGCCTTTACGGAAAGCCGACTCGAAGGCCTTCAAATAGTACTCCCGCTTGTTGCGCGGGTCGATGCTTACCGAAGCGCAGCCGCGGTCAACCTCGTTGTTGTTGCCGTAGAAATGCTTAAGGGTCGCGACCGTTTTGTAGTAGAAAGGATGGTCGCCTTGCATGCCTTGAACGAGTCCGGTGGACAGCTCGCCGGTCAGATGGGGGTCCTCGCCGTAGGCTTCCTCGGTGCGTCCCCAGCGGGGATCGCGCTCCATATCGACGGTCGGCGCCCAGATGGTCAGGCCGTTGACGGCCTTGTCGCGCTGGTAGTAGACGCGGGCCTCATCGGCGATAACCGATCCGATCTGACGCATCAGCTCGGGATTCCAGGTGCAGGCAAGCCCGGTATTTTGGGGAAAGACCGTCGCTTCGCCAAGCCATGCAACGCCGTGGGCACCTTCGGTGCCGTGTTTGTATTTTTGCACGCCAAGACGGGGAATCTCTGCCTGGTATTGGCACATGAGCTCGATTTTCTCCTCCAGCGTGAATCTTGAGACCAGGTCGTTAACCCGTTCTTCCAAGGGAAGATCGGGATTTTGGAATGGATAATTCATGATATAACCTCATTTCTTAGCATGATTGTGAAATGGAAACGCTGTCAGTAACAGCCGAGCAATTCCCATCGTTGCAGCCGAATTGAAATCAACTCTATCATATCGTGGACGGCGGCCGCTTCATACACGCATAATTAGCGTTGTTTTCATGCGATAATTTAGCCTGTTTAGGATTGCGAATCAGGGAAGGATGATTTATACTCATACCTAGGATTACGATACATAGATTTACTAGGTATAGGGGTGAGGGCAGGATGGGCATCAACAAAGAGCTGCTGAAGGGCAGCACCGTCATTTTACTGCTGACCGTTTTGAACAAGCGGGAGATGTACGGGTATGAGCTGATCAAGGAGATCGAGCAAAGCTCGGACGGCGTATTCGTTATGAAGGAAGGCACGCTGTATCCGATCCTGCATACGCTTGAGGCGGAAGGGTGGCTTGAATCCTATTGGAGTCAGGTTGATGGACGCAAGAGGAAGTATTATCGGATCACGGAGCGGGGGAAGGATCAGCTACATGAGAAGACCAAAGAATGGATTGCGTTCCGCACCGCTGTAGATACCGTCATCGGGGAGGGAAGCTAACCGTGCGGTATATTGAAGAGTACAGGACGGTACAGGATTTTCTGGACCGCGTGTGCAAGCAGGTTCGGGCAAAGCCCATGCATGCGGAGATCCGGGAAGAGCTGCTAAGCCATATCGAGGAGCGGGCAGAGCTGCTGATGCTGGAGGGGAATGCCGAGGAGCCGGCCGTGCTGGAGGCGGTACGGCAGATGGGCGAGCCGGAGGAGATCGGGCGAAGTCTGCACATGGCCCATCGGCCGCAGCTGGATTGGAAGCTGCTTGTCATTGTAGGATTGTTCTCGGTAATCGGACTGTTCGGGACAATGAGCGTTTACTATACCGATGTTATTCGCTTTATGCAAATCCCTGATAGGAAGATACTGTTTTTTGGAATAGGGATTTTCCTGCTTATCGTTCTTTATTTTACGGATTATCGAAAATTAAGAAGATTCGCGGGAATGGTATTTTTCTCTGTCTTATTCTTACTTGGATATGTTTTAGTCTACGGTAAGCTGCATGGATACAATACAGGATATTTGGGTATCGGCTTTATTGGGGTCAATATGATTACCTTTTCCTTGCTCCCGCTCCTTGTTGCACAGGCTGGAATGAAACCTGCATTCGAGTGGGGGCGATGGGAGATGGTGCTGAATCTGCTGTATCGGGGCGTTCTGCCAATCGTGCTTTACAGCATGAGCAACTCGGTTATGTATTCTCTTATTTACGCGGCCGGATTCCTTGTCTTGACCTGGAGAACGAAGAAAAACCCGCGGCAATTTGTCCTAATCATGACGCTTCCACTTGCGAGCTTAACGATTTCTCTTTTTACGCATATGGAGCTTTTGCTTATTCGGTGGAGGGATATGTTAAACCCGCTTTCCGGCTATAACTGGCATGTTGGCAACAGCATAAGTGCGATTAAGAATGCCGGGTGGTTTGGGCAAGGATTCGGAGCAGAATCCCCCAAATTGCCTTATATCTTGAATGATAGCGTATTTCCTTATCTCGTATATTGCTTCGGTTGGATTTTTGGTATTGCCGTTGTAGTCTTGACGATATTATTCCTGATTAGAATCTGGAAAGTTTCCAAAACGCATCGGGATCTTTATGCCAGACATATGGCAGCGATGATCATGGTCGTCTTTGGAATCCGGCTGTTATGGCCGTTACTTATGGGAATAGGGATTGCCCCGCTCGTCTCTCTGGACCCGCCCTTCATCTCCTACGGCGGAACGAACCAGCTCATAGATTTGGCTGTCGTCGGCCTGATCCTGTCGATTTACCGGCGGAAAAATATGATTCCGAGCGACCTCGGAGGAATCGAAGCGGTTAGAGTGAAGTGAGCGAAAACAAGCTACCACGTAGCGGTTGATTCTGCTCTAGCCCATGATTAAGACCGAGCGGCACAGCCGCTCGGTCTTTCTATTGCATCACTTCTATCCGCACCATTTCTACCCGCACCATTTCTACCCGCACCATTTCTATCACACCTGTTTCTTACGCACCTGTTTCTATCCGCACCTGCGTCCACTCACACCCGTATAATTTCGCACCCGGTTCTTTCCTCCGCATAGCGATGTATTACCGGCCTGCGGTATATTACTCCCGCCTAGAATAAAGCGCACCTTCCGCAATTTCCTCGATGTAATGGCACGCTGCCTGATGGCCGCCGCCCATGCCTGCTTCCCGAAGGACTGGGGCTTCGGATTTGCAGCGGTCCGTGGCGTACATACAGCGGGTATGGAAGCGGCAGCCGGACGGCGGGTTGAGCGGGGAAGGGACGTCCCCTTTCAGCAGAATCCGCTCCTTCTTGCGGTCGGGATCGAGGGTGGGGATCGCAGACAGCAGCGCTCGGGTGTAGGGATGCTGCGGCCGCCGGAACAGCGATTGTTTGTCCGCAATCTCAACGATCGTGCCAAGGTACATGACGATGATCCGGTCGGAGATGTGGCGGACGACGCCAAGATCATGGGAGATGAACAGATACGTCAGCTTGAATTCCTTCTGGAGCGATTTCATCAGGTTCAGCACTTGAGCCTGGATCGAGACGTCAAGGGCAGACACGGCCTCGTCGCTGATAATGAGCTTGGGATTGACCGACAGCGCGCGGGCGATGCCGATCCGCTGCCGCTGTCCGCCGCTGAACTCGTGGGGATAGCGATCGGCCTGATAGGCGGAGAGGCCAACGGTTTCGAGCAGCTCGATGGCCCTTGACCGGCGTTCCTTTTTCGGGACGATGTTCTGGATTTCCATCGCTTCCTCCAGCACTTGAACCGCGGTTTTGCGAGGGTTCAACGAAGCGTACGGGTCCTGGAAAATCATCTGCAGGTCCTTGCGCTTCCGATTCATCTGCGATTTGCTTAGGGCAAGAAGATTCGTGCCCTCGAACATGACTTCACCGGAGGTGGGCTCATCCAGGCGCAGAATTGCCCGTCCGGTCGTCGATTTGCCGCATCCCGATTCGCCGACGAGGCTGACGGTCTCCCCCTCGTTAACGGAGAAGGAAATGTCGTCTACGGCCTTCACGACATTGACGGTACGTCCAAAGATGCCGCCCTTGATCGGAAAATACTGCTTCAGATGCTTAACGGACAATAATTCCTTTGCGGTTCTATTATCGCTCATCGTTATCATTCACCTCGCTTACGGCATCCCATTGATCGGTATACTTCCAGCAGCTGACCTGCTGGCGGTTCGTCAGCGCCGACAGCTCGGGCTGCTGATCATAGCAGAGCTTCCGGGCATCCGGGCAGCGCGGGGCAAACCGGCAGCCTTTCTGCAGGTCGAATGGGCTCGGCACCGAGCCCCGGATCGGCTCCAGCGCTTCTTGGTCGACGTCATGGCGCGGCAGCGAATTCATCAATCCGATGGTGTAGGGATGCTTCGGATGCTTGAATAGGGACCGGACATCGGCATATTCCACGACCTTGCCGCAGTACATCACCGCCACATCATCACAGGTTTCGGCGACAATCCCCAAATCATGCGTGATGAAAATAATCGACATATGCAGCTTCTGCTGCAGCTCTTTCATCAGCTCCAGAATTTGCGCCTGAATCGTCACGTCGAGCGCGGTCGTGGGCTCATCCGCGATCAGGAGGTCGGGATTGCAGGCGAGCGCCATCGCAATCATGACGCGCTGCCGCATCCCGCCGGACAGCTGGAACGGGTACTGCGAAATCCGCTTCTCCGGGGAGGGGATGCCGACAAGCCGCAGCATGTGCACGGCTTTCTCCAGCGCTTGTTTGTTGCCCAGCTGCTCGTGAATGCGATAAACCTCGGCGATTTGATCACCGATCGTAAAGACCGGGTTCAGCGATGTCATCGGCTCCTGAAAGATCATCGAAATTTGATTGCCCCGCAGCTTGCGCATCTGCCGGTCCGTTTTATCCAGCAGATTCTCGCCGTTATATAGAATTTGACCGCCTACAATCCGGCCCGGACTCAAGATGAGACGGAGAATCGACAAGGACAGAATGCTCTTCCCCGAGCCTGATTCGCCTACGATCCCAAGCGTCGCTCCTTTGCGGACATGCAGGCTGACCCCGTCCACGGCCTTGCCCTCCCCCTGCTCCGTGAAAAAAGAAGTCCGCAAATCCTTAATGTCCAGCAGCGTTGATGCTGACTTCATCTACCCTCGCTCCCTTCTCTTCGAATTCGTCGATCAATCGAAATCAATGCGTTTGTTGAAATACCGATAGGAGATGTCCACGAGCAGGTTGACGAGCACGAACATGACCGAGAGCACCAGCACCGTAGCCTGCACGACCGGGAAATCCCTGCCCCTGATGGAATCGACCACATAACGGCCCATGCCATTGACCGCGAATACGGATTCGGTTAGCACGGCGCCGCCAAGCAGTCCGCCGAATTCGAGCCCGATGACGGTGATGACCGGAATCATTGCATTTTTCAGCGCGTGCCGGTAGATGATGACGCGTTCCCGAACGCCCTTCGCCCGCGCTGTGCGGATATAGTCCTGGCTGATCACCTCCAGCATGCTGGAGCGGGTCATCCGCGCAATGATCGCGGCACCGCCGGTCCCAAGGGTAATGACGGGCAGGACGGTCTGCGACCAGGTGCCCCAGCCGGAGGGACGGAACCAGCCGAGATCCACTGCAAAATATTGGATCAGCATCAGACCGAGCCAGAAATTCGGCATCGACAGCCCGAACAGGGCGATGAACATGACCCCGATGTCGGCGGGGGAGCTTTTCTTGACGGCGGAGATGATGCCGGCGAGGATGCCGAGAAACACGGCCAGAATCGTACTATACACGGCGAGCTCTAACGTAATCCAGAACCGGCTGGTGAAAATCTCATCGGCAATCGGCCGGCTGCTGCGGATCGAGTCGCCCAGATCCCCCTGAAGCAGCCCGCTGACATAGTTCCAATACTGAAGCGGCAGCGGATCGTTGAGTCCGAGATTTTCCCGGATCTGTTCGACTTGCTCTCTCGGCGCGCCTTCCCCGATGATGACCTGTGCCGCGTCCCCGGGAATGAGATGCATGAGCAGGAAGACGACAATCGTGACGCCGATGATCACGGGAATCGTCTGAATCAGTCTCCGAACGGAATACTTGAGCATGGCCCGGCAGCTCCCTTCATAATTTTTTTAATTTCGGGTCAAGGACGTCCCGCAGTCCGTCGCCCAGCAGATTGAAGGCAATGACGACAAGCACGATCGACAAGCCGGGGAACAAAGCGACATGCGGATGGTCGGTAATATAGTTGCGGCCGTCGTTCAGCATGGCCCCCCATTCCGGCGTGGGCGGCTGGGCCCCGAGCCCGAGGAAGGAGAGCCCGCTAGCCGTCAGAATAGCAACGGCAATCCGGAGCGTAGCCTGTACGATGATCGGCGACAGGATATTCGGCAGTATGTGGCCGAAAATAATCCGCCGGTCGCTGGCGCCGAGCGAGCGCATGGCATCAATGTACTCCAGCCGGCGTACGGCAAGGGTGGAGCCGCGCACGACCCTGGCGAACATGGGGATGGAGAAAATGCTGACGGCGATGATGACATTGAACAGATTTTTGCCAAGAACGCTGACGATCGCCAGGGCAAGCAGTATGCCGGGGAATGCAAGCATCACGTCGGTGATCCGCATGATGAACGTATCCCATTTGCCCCCGTAATACCCCGAAACAATCCCGAGCACGATCCCGAACGCGGCGCCGATGATGACGGAGACGAAGCCGACCGACAGCGTCAGCCGCATGCCGTGAATGATGCGGGTGAAGATATCTCGTCCATTATGGTCCGTGCCGAACCAATGATCGGCGGATGGCTTCAGGAATTTGGCCGTATAGTCGATTTTGCTCGGGTCGTATTGGGTCAATAGCGGACCGATTATCGCAACGAGGATGACGAATAGGAGAAAGTAGCCTCCGAATAATGCCGCTTTATTCTTCCTCAACCGATAATAGAAAGATTTCCATCTAGTCCTGTGAGCCTCATGCAGGCCGGGCTGCTGTGTTGTTCTAGCATCAGCGGTCAGGTTATCCATGGGGAATCATCCTTTCTCCAAAATATGAATTTGAGAATTGTTGCTAACATGCGCATGCGGATGTTGGATTAATATCTAGCTGGTATCAGGAATATGCAATATAGCTGATGGAAAGTCGATCTTTGGATTTTTGCAAAATCCTCGTATAAATATCAAATAGTAAAATATATGTTAACTGTGCATGAAATATTTTCCTATTTATCGCAAGAAGGGGGAGGATGTTTACTATGACAGGTAACAAGAGGACAAAATGGTGGCTGATCTGCATGCTGGTCATCTTTACGCTGCTGCTGTCGGCCTGCGCAGGCGGCGGCAAGAGCGCTAACCCGGAGACGCCGCCAAGCGGCGGAACAACAACGCCGCCTTCCGGGACGGACAACAAGGACCCCGGCACGGACACCGGCAAGGATACCGGGGAGGCGGCAGCTAATGAGCTTGTGATAGCCTGGCTTTCGGATCCGGCGTCGATGGATCCCCACATGTCGACAGACCAGCAAAGCAGCATCGTGACATCGCATATCTATAACACGCTGCTGGTGCATGATAAAGACCTGAACTTCCAGCCGGGGCTTGCCGAGAGCTGGGAGGCTGTCGATGAATTAACGTGGGAGTTCAAGCTGAGACAAGGCGTGAAATTTACGGACGGATCGCCTTTTAATGCCGAAGTGGTGAAGGCCAATCTGGATCGTATGCAGGATCCGAAGGTCGCATCGCCGCGGGCTTCGCTCGTCGCTATGATTAAAGAGGTCAAGGTCGTGGATGAACACACGGTTCAGCTTATAACCGAGTATCCTTACTCGCCGCTGCTCGCCCATCTCGCCCATCCGGCCGTCGGCATAATCAGCGCGGAGGCGATCAAGCTGGATTATGAGAAGGTCAATGCCGGCGAAAAGGCCGGTGCTTATCTCGCCCAAAATCCGGTCGGCACGGGGACCTTTAAGCTGGAGAGCTGGAATCCGGGCTCAGAGGTGAAGCTTGCGGCCAACCCGGACCACTGGGGAACCAAGGCGAAGGTGGACCGGGTGACGTTCAAGGTCGTCAGCGAAGAGGGGACGCGGATTGCGGAGCTGGAGACCGGATATGCCCATATCATCGATCCGGTATCGCCAAGCAGCATCAGCCGGATTGAGAGCAATGACGGAATGTCGCTGAATCGGCAATCGTCGTTAAGCTTGTCTTATATCGGGTTCAACAACAATAAGAAGCCGTTTAACGATATTCGCGTGCGGCAAGCCTTGACGATGGCCATCAATAAAGACGAAATTATGCAGGGCATCTACGAAGGAACGGGAATTCCGGCCGTCGGCCCGCTAGCCCCGGACGTGAACGGCTATGATCCGAGCGTGAAGCCGATTGAATACAATATGGATAAGGCGAAGGAGCTCCTGAAGGAGGCCGGCTATGAACAAGGCTTCTCGACGTCCATCTGGACGAACGACAATCCGGAACGGATCAAGATCGCGGAGTACGTCCAGTCCAAGCTGAAAGAATTGAACATCGACGTCAAAATCGAAGTGGTGGAGTGGGGGTCTTACCTCGCCCAAACGGCAGAGGGCAAGCATGATATGTTCGTGCTCGGTTGGTCCACGGTCACGGCCGATGCCGACTACGGAATGTATGAGCTGTTTCACTCGAAGAACGCCGGAGAGCCGGGCAACCGAACCTTTACCAATGACCCTGAATTGGATCAGCTGCTCGATGCCGGACGCAAGGAGAACGATCCGGAGAAACGCAAGGCGATCTATAAGCAGGCCCAGGAGAAGCTGGTCGAACTCGCACCGATGCTCTACATTCACCACCAGGAGTATTTGAACGGCGTTAGCAGCAAGGTGCAAGGATTCTGGAGGCACCCGAATGGCATAATGCAGCTGCACGACGTGTCCATTCAGCCCTAATGTGCAGGCATAAAAGAGGCATAAAAGGGTAATGGTGCGACGGGATTTCAATTTCTCGTAAGCAGTTCATTTTAGGGGGAGGCAGCCCGATCGGGCTGTCTTTTTCTCTTTGATATAGGATAGAGCACTGAGCACTCACCAGGGAAGATCCGCCCGGTTAACGATGCTGAGAAGAAGAGGCTGACGGGAGGCATTTGAAAGAAAAATAATGTTTACGCCAATATATTCGTTGACACGTATATACACATTGGTGTATATTTCAATCATGAACACTTCAGCAATGCAATTAACCCTGTCTACGATCTCGGAACCGAACCGTTTTAACATTATCGAGCTATTAAAGCAAGGACCGCGTTCGGTAAGTGACCTCGTAGAGCTGCTTAACATCGGTCAGCCGCAAGTATCCCGGCATTTGCGGATCCTGAACGAAGCGGGATTGGTGAAGGTCCGCAAGAATGCGCAGCAGCGCATCTATAGTCTTGAAGCCCGTCCGTTCCAGGAACTGGACGAGTGGCTCGACTCCTTCAGCCGCCTGTGGGAAGAGAGACTCGACAATTTCGAAGACTATATGAGCGACTTGAACGGAAAGGAGAGTTAATTGACTTTTTTGCTAGATCCACAGGAAGGGCTCTGCCGGGGCAGAGCCGAATAGACGGGAGGGATTCACATGGGCAGGAAGACAACCATTACGAAAGACAGAGAACAGCGAAAGCTGACGGTGGAACGCATCGTTTCCATCCCCCTGAAGCTTTCCTGGGAAGGCTGGACCAAGCCTGAGCACATCGAACGCTGGTGGGGGCCGAGGAACTGGACCGCCACGGTGTACGAAATGGATGTAAGACCGGGCGGCGCTTGGCGCTACCGGATTGCGCCCGATACGGCCGGTGAGGGAGATACGGCATTCTGCAAGGCGATTTATACCGAAGTGGTGGAATGGTCGAGGCTTGTCTACAATGACACATTTACAGACTCGCAGTGGAACCCCGTCGAGGGAAGCGATATGCTGACGTCCGTCACATTCGACGAGGCAAGGGGTGGAACAAGGCTGAGCATTATCACTCAGTTTGCAAGCGCAGAGGATCTGGATCAGGCGGAGCCCATGGGCATGGTGGAAGGATACCAGGAGACGCTGGAAAGATTCGAGCATCAAATGCAGTACATAATTAATCAACCATAACAAGGAGGAATTGGGATGAGCCATGTGATTTCGAAAGACGGTACACGGATTTTTTATGAGAAAAAGGGTACGGGACCGGCAATCGTGCTTGTGTCCTCCGCCGCTGCGGATCACAACGACGGATCGCGCCTTGCCGAGCTGCTGTCCGAGCATTTCACCGTCTACAATTACGATCGGAGAGGGCGCGGCGACAGCGCGGATACGGCTCCATATGCAGTTGAACGCGAGATCGAAGACCTGGAAGCCCTTATCCAGGAGGCAGGCGGCAGCGCCTATGTGTTCGGGAGCTCATCGGGGGCCGTTCTGGCCCTGGATGCAGCCAGCAGCCTCGGCAGCGGTAAAGTTAGCAAGCTGTTTCTATACGAACCGCCGTTTATCATCGATGACAGCCGTGCTCCGGTACCGCCGGAATACGTGCAGCACTTGAATGCATTGATGGCCGGGAACCAACGAAGCGAAGCGGTAGAATACTACATGACAGCCGCACTGGGAATTCCGGGCGAATACATCGAATTCATGAAGGCAGACCCATCCTGGAAGGCGATGGAGGGTTTAGCGCATACGCTGGCTTACGACGGAATGATTATGGGAAATACGCAATCCGGTCAACCATTGCCTACGGACCGGTGGGAGGTCAGTGCCCCGGTGATGGTAATGACGGGCGCGAACAGCGGGGCTTTATTCCATAACGCTGCCAGCGCTTTGGCCGGCTTGCTCCCGCATTGTGAACACCGCATGCTTCCAGGCCAAGACCATTCGGCTGTCGTCATGGCGCCGGAGGTGCTGGCCCCGGAGATCGTGGACTTTCTGCAGCCTTCAGCGGGCCATATTTCGAGATAAGAAGTGCATAGCGTGAAAAGAAACCGTGGCTAAAAGGGCCACGGTTCTTTGTTATTGCATCCGATTGAAAACTTCAATCGGACTTCTGCAAGCAGCCCGGCACGGCCTGCTTTTTGCTTGAGAAAAAAGGAGCTGTTCGGTCCGGAAGTATATAGTGACAGGGGGAAGCTTCCGGCAAAAAAATTCGTTTACCCAGAACAAGTAAATTTTATTAAAAATAAAACCATGTTATATTAAAATTACATAGCGTTTGGAGGGGGACTGGAATCATGAGTAGTTTAAAGGAAATTGCCAAGCTCGCGGAGGTCTCGGTTTCGACGGTATCCAATGTGCTCAACGGACGGAAGAACGTTGGCAAGGACACCCGGGAACGGGTGCTTCGGATCTGCTCGGAGCAAGGTTATTTTCCGAACAAGGCGGCCAAATCCGATCACAGCAACACGATCATCTTTGTATTCAGCGATTTCGACCGCGACTATTATTTGAAAATTATTAAGGGCATCAGCCACTGCCTGACGGAGAACGGCTATGATCTGATCATCTGCACCAGCAAATCGAGCGCGAACTTCATGCGCAGCAAATTTGCAAGCGGTACCATAAGCCTGGATCGGCATATGACGGACGATTATTTAATCTCCGTGGCGACCCCTCAATTCCCTGTCGTGCTCATGGACCGCATTATCGATAATGCATTTGCCAATACCAAAAGCGTCCTTGTCGACAATTATCCGGTGATGTGCGATATGGTGCAGGCGTTGGTGGATAAGGGGTTCCGCAGTTTCGGGTTTATGGGCGGTCTCGAGTTTACGCTTGACCATAAAGAGAGGTACGCCGGATTCGTCGATACGCTGGAGAAGAATGGGATCCTCTTTGACCGCCGCAACTACTTCCATGGGGACTACAGCGAAGAGAGCGGATATCAGGCAGCCAAAATTCTGATTCTCGGGAACTCGCTTCCGGAAGTGCTGGTATGCGCGAATGATAATATGGCGCTTGGGGCGATCAAGGCTTTCGAGGAGAACGGGCTCCGCGTGCCGGAGGATATTTCCGTTACCGGCTTTGACAACTCGGACGCGGCGGCCATGGCAGGCCTGACGACGATTGCGATCCCGCGTTATGAGAGCGGTTATTTGGCCGCCAAGGAGCTGCTCGGCATGATTAAGGGGACGACTGGCAAGGAGCCTTTTAAATTAAGTGCCACCATTCAGTGGAGAAAGACCGTTAAATAAAGTTTTACGAACTATTCTAGTAAAAAGTAATATATTTTACTAAATATTTTACTTAATATTTTATGAAAACGCGTACAATTTTTATTGACATGAGCGCATAACAGGCCTATGATTGGGTTGTAAACGTTTTACTTTATTGAGTCCTTACGGGGGAGGCGTGTCACTTGAAAAAAGTAAAAAAGGTATTAAGCGTACTGACTGCAACGGCTTTGGTGGCCACATTGGCGGCCTGCGGCGGCACTTCCGGTACAGCCGACAAAGATTCGGGAGCAGCATCCGGAGGAGACAAACTAAAGAAAATAACACTCTTCCAATCGAAGGTTGAAATTACGGAGCCTCTTGAAGCACTGGTTAAGACCTATAAAGAAGAAACCGGCAATGAGGTTGAAGTATGGGGAGCCGCCGGCGATGCTTATTCGCAGCAGCTGGTAGCGAAGCTTGGCAGCAATCAAGGCCCTACGATTTTCAGCGTAGCGCCGGGGCCTGAATCGGAGAAATTGAAATCTTACTTTACGGACTTGAGCGGTGAGGAATACGTCAAAAATATCGCGCCTGACATGGAGCTGAAGGTGGAAGACAAGACGGTCGGCGTTCCTTACGGCGTTGAAGGCTTCGGCCTCGTGTACAACAAGGATCTCGTCGATCCGGCAAACGTGAAGGACCTGGATTCGTTCACGAAGCTGTTGGAGCAGATGAAGGCAGAAGGCAAGAACGGGCTGAGCCTGTCGCAGGAAGCTTACTTTCTGATCGGGCATATCCTGAATACTCCGTTCGCGCTTCAGTCCGATCCGCTGGCCTTTATCGACCAGCTGAACAAAGGCGAAGTGAAGATGGCGGATACGAAGGAATTCCAGGAATGGGCGAAATTCATGGACGCGATCAAAGCCAATGCCAAAAACCCGATGGAAGTGAAGTACGACAGCCAAATGGGTGATTTCGCAACAGGCAAAACGGCGATGGTTCACCAAGGCAACTGGAGCTATTCCATGCTCGCCGATTTCGGGGATATGGATTCGAAAATCGGCATGATGCCGTTCCCGCTGGCAGGCAACGATAAACTTGCGGTCGGGGTTGCGAGCTACTGGGTGATCAACAACCAGGCCGATGCGGACGAAGTGAAAGCAGCCAACGCATTCTTGAACTGGCTCTTCACCAGCGATACCGGTAAAAAAGCGATCGTCGACGACTTCAAGTTCATTCCGGCGCTGACCAACATCGAGGCAGGCAACCTGGATCCATTGTCCCAGGCCGTGCATGAAGCGACGAACAGCGGCCAGACGATTCCTTGGGCGCTGAACTACTTCCCGTCCGGCATCATCACGAACGACTTGGCGCCGGCTACTCAGGAATTCTTCATGAACAAGGATATGACAGGCGAGCAATTCCTGCAGAAGCTGGATGAGGTTTGGGCGAAAGCCTCGAAATAAGGGATACAGCAAGCGCTCGTGAACGAGCGGTGATCTAAACAATTTCATCATAACGAAAGCCTAGCCTCTGACGTTCCGAATTGACTCTGAGCGTTAGGCTTTTGTTTTTTCAAGCTCGAAGTATCGGGTAACGAACATCATCTACTCCCACCAGCATGCATAGCACAACGGCTTCGGAAGGGGCCAGAAACGTCCCCGACCGGGCTCGTTTAAACGAAAAACACAGCAATTGCAAGTATCAAGGTGATGCCTTACCACGGGGATCATCCGGGACAGAAAGAAGGTATGGATTATGAGCAAAGGAAAGGACAAAGCCTGGTTTGCCCTGTTCACGGTACCGCTTTTGTTTATTTTCACGACCGTGGTCATCATCCCGTTCATCATCGGGATTTATTACTCCTTCGTCCAGTGGGACGGAATTCCGGCCAATCCGAAAGTATTTGTGGGCATGGACAATTATGTCCAGATCTTCCAGGACGAACGCTTCCTGTCATCGGCTTGGCACACCGTGCAGTTTACGCTTCTGGCGCTGGTATGCGTCAATATCCTGGGCCTGGGATTCGCGCTGCTAGTGACGACCAAGCTTCGCTCGCGTAATGCCGCAAGGACGATGTTCTTTATGCCGAACCTGATCGGCGGCCTTATTCTCGGTTATATCTGGCAGTTCATTTTCACCGATGCCTTTAGCTTCCTTGGGGAGAAAACCGGGCTCGGCAGCATCTTCTTCAACTGGCTCCTGCATCCGCAGTTCTCGCTTTATGCGATCGTTGTCGTATTTACCTGGCAGCTTGCCGGCTATACCATGATCATCTACATTGCCGGCATCCAGGGGATCCCGGATGAATTGATGGAAGCGGCCAAAGTCGACGGCGCGAGCCTGTGGCAGCGGCTGAAGAGCATCGTCTTCCCGCTCCTGATGCCATCGTTCACGATCTGTCTGTTCCTGACCCTGTCGGGCGCATTCAAAATCTACGACGTGAACCTGTCCCTGACCAAGGGCGGTCCGAATAACGCGACCGAGATGTTTGCGATGAATATTTTCAATGAAATATTCGCTTACGGCAATTACGGCATAGGCCAGGCGAAAGCGATCATCTTCTTCCTGATCGTAGCCGGACTTACCTTGACCCAAGTGATCATTACGAAGAGAAGAGAGGTGCAGATGTGATGAAGAAAACAGGCAAATGGCTGCTCGATATTGTGCTGCTTCTCTTCGCGATCGTCTTCCTGTCTCCCGTCTTCATCATGCTGATCAACTCGTTCAAGGACCGTGCGGAGCTGTATGAGAACGCGCTTGCGTTTCCGTCATCCTTCAGCTTCGAGTATTACAAGTCGGCGATGGAGAAGATGAATTTCTTTACGGCGCTTGGCAACTCGCTCTACGTGACGGTCGTCTCAGTGATTCTTGTCATCGTGCTGGCTTCCATGACGGCATGGATGCTGGTGCGGACGGATAACAAGCTGAGCAAAATCATTTTCTTCACGTTCGTGGCGACGATGCTCATTCCGTTCCAGACGCTGATGATGCCGCTCATGCAGGTCATGGACTGGATTCGCAGCAATCTGCATATTCCGATGCTGAACACGCATGAGGGCTTGATCTATATGAATGTCGGTTTTACCTCGAGCATGGCGGTCTTCCTATACCATGGCTTTATCAAGTCGGTACCGGTCGCTCTGGAAG
Source organism: Paenibacillus lactis (assembly GCF_017873605.1). GTDB lineage: Bacteria > Bacillota > Bacilli > Paenibacillales > Paenibacillaceae > Paenibacillus_AQ > Paenibacillus_AQ lactis. Next base: position 424,778 of record NZ_JAGGKI010000002.1, on the reverse strand, counting down.
AGGCCGCGACGCTGGACGGCTGCTCCAAGCTGGGCGTATTCTGGAGAATCGTATTTCCGCTGCTGAAGAACATCACCGTAACGGTAGCGATTTTGAACGTGATCGCCCTGTGGAATGACTATCTGCTGCCGTCCCTGACGCTGTCGGATAAAGGGCTGCGGACGATTCCGCTTTCGACGTTCTACTTCTTCGGGGAATTCACGATCGTATGGAACCAGGCGATGGCCGGCCTGACCTTAACGATTATCCCGGTGGTCATCTTCTATATTTTCGCGCAAAAGTATATCATCAAAGGGATTGCTGCAGGTGCGGTAAAATGAGGCGGATCATTACCAGAGCGGATGATCTGGGCTCGAGCCGTTCGGCCAATCTGGCGATTGCAAGAACCGTAAACGCCGGATTTATCAAAAACGTATCCGTTATGGCGCCGGGGCCGTATGTGGCGGAAGCTGCCGAGCTGCTGGCCCGCCGCGATGACATATGCTTCGGATTCCACATGACGCTGAATGCGGAGTGGGACCGCATCAGATGGGGACCTGTTTCGGCGAAGGAACAGGTTCCTTCGCTTGTGGACCCAAGCGGATATTTCTATCAGGATCCGTCGATGTTCCAGCAATCTCCTCCGGCCTTGGAGGAGATTGTGGCCGAGTGCAGCGCGCAGCTGGATAAGCTGACGGCGCTAGGCTTTCGCATAACGTATGCGGATTCGCATATGATGCCGGAGCGCTTCGTCCCCGGACTTCAGGAAGAGCTGGACCGCTGGATCGCAAGCAAAGGACTGATCAATCACCGGTATTACTATAACTTTTTCCCTGACGGCGTTCCATCTTCCATCCCGCAATTCGAGGCTGTGCTCAGCAGGCTCACAGACGAGCAATATTTCTTTCTGTCCCATCCGGCACTCTATTCGGAGGAGATGACGCAATGCGGCAACGCCCGGGTCGACGGCGAAGAGCTTGCGCGCGGGCGTGATGCCGAGGCTGCCTTTCTGATGCAGGAGAACTTGATCGAGATCAGCGAGCGCCATGGCTTTCGACCGGTTCGATATGATGAAGCGGTTTCAGGATCTGGTGTATAATGGTTCTGACAGGATGATCGATTACTTGCAATATACAGGGAGAGGCGGATTCTTATGAGTATGGACACGGTTCAATCATTGTCAAGAAGCACCCCCGAACGCCAAGGCATTTCCTCGCGGGCGATCGAGCGCTTTATCGGTTCGGTCCAGGATCAAGGGCTAGAGCTGCACAGCTTTATGCTGCTTCGCCGCGGCCATGTCATTGCGGAAGGCTGGTGGGATCCGTACGGGCCCGAGCTTCCGCACATGCTGTTCTCGTTAAGCAAGAGCTTTACCTCGACTGCGATCGGACTCCTCGCAGAGGAAGGCCGCATCGCCTTGACGGATCCAGTGATCGGCTTCTTTCCGGAATATGCGCCGGAGGCTCCATCTGAAAATCTGGCGGCGATGACTGTGCGGGATTTGCTCGTGATGGGGACCGGCCATGCGGCGGAACCGGCGCTGGAATCCGAGGACTGGGTAGCCGACTTCTTCAAGCAGCCCGTAGAGCATGAGCCGGGAACCCACTTCGTGTACAACAGCGCGGCGACGTATATGCTCTCGGCGATCCTGCAGAAGATTACCGGCAAGACGCTGCTGGAGTATTTGGAGCCCCGGCTCTTCGAACCGCTCGCCATTCACGGAGCCACATGGGAGAGTTGTCCGCGGGGCATCAATGCCGGCGGCTGGGGACTCAAGCTGAAGACGGAGGATATTGCGAAATTCGGTCAGCTGTATCTGCAGAAGGGCGTTTGGGGAGACAAGCGCCTCATTCCGGAGGCGTGGGTCCTCGAAGCGACGTCGAAGCAGATTTCGAACGGGCCGGCAGACGGCTCCTCCGATTGGACGGAAGGATACGGCTACCAGTTCTGGAGATGCCGGCACGGCGCCTATCGCGGCGATGGCGCATTCGGCCAATACTGCATCGTTCACCCCGAGCTGGAGGCGGTTATCGCCATCACCTCGGGCTTGAATGATATGCAGGCCGTCCTGAACAGCGTATGGGAGCATCTGTTGCCGGCCTTTGAGCCGGAGGCTTTACCGGAGAATGAAGGGGCGGCGGTCTCGCTCACCGAAACGCTTGGAGCGCTGAACGTGCAGCCGCCGAAACTCCAGGCTTCCTCCACTCGGGAGCCGGAAGTTTCCGGAATCGTGTTCGAGCTCGAGGAGAATGAGCAGAAGCTTCGTACCTTCTGCGTTCGTTTCTCGGAGGAAGAAGCCTTGCTGGAGATCGAAGCGCACTACGGCCTCGAATCGCTCACGCTTGGCCGGAACGCATGGGTGGAAGGCACGACGAGACTGTTCCGGATGGAGGAAGGCAAGGTATGCTCCTCCATGACGTGGAATGATAAGGGCAACCTGGTGATCACGCTTCGAGCGGTCGAGACGCCGTTCTGCTTGACTATGGAGGCTGACTTTACGGACGGCGGGCTTCATTTGGCCCAATCGTTCAATGTATCCTTTGGAGACCCGGGGCTGAAGCCGATTACGGGTCAGGCAAGGGAAGGGCAGTAATGAGGCTAGGCGCTCCCTCAAGTGCAGATTGGGGCGTGAACCATAGAATTGCTTGAAGCACAGCCGTAACGTCAGCAATGAAGAAACGCGCTTGGACGCTCGGAGATTTCTCCGAGCGTTTTTTAACGTGTGTTTCTTTCCCTTCCGAAGTCGCTTTTCCATTTTAGCGGAAACTCCCACCAAGCCGAAGGAATGTCCTCTTCGCATGATGCGACCTTTTTTGCATATGAGTTAAGGTAGAGCGCATTTTACTCCGAGAAGAGGGTGAGGCATGCATGGACGGGACCGAGCTTTACCGGAAAGTCGTGTTGACGGTGTCGGGGAACCGGCTGGTGAAATGGCTTTCGATTCGTTACGGCAAGAAACTAGCGGGCAGATTCATTGCGGGAGATACGCTGGAAGAGGCACTCGATGAGATCGAAAGGCTGAACGGGAAGGGAATCCTGGTAACGCTGGACCATCTGGGAGAGGGCATTACTTCGCTGACGGAGGCTTCGGCCTACCGGGAGGAATATATTCGGCTTGTGGAGGGCATCGCCAACCGGGGAGTGCAATCGAACGTATCCCTGAAGCCGACGCAGATGGGCTTGGCGCTCGACCCGCAGGCAGCATACGAGAACATTAGAACGGTGGTCCGGGCGGCCCAAAGGCATGGCAACTTCGTACGGCTGGACATGGAGGACTCGCCATTCACGCAGGCCACGATCGATATGACGCTGCGGCTTCATAAGGAGGGGCTGACCAATGTGGGAACGGTCATCCAGGCCTATTTGTACCGGTCGGAGGAGGACGTCCGGATGCTAATGAAGGAAGGGGTGAAACTCCGGCTGGTCAAGGGAGCTTATAAGGAGCCGGGAACGATTGCGTATCAGAAGAAGCAGGAGATCATCGGCAATTATAAAAATTTAATCAAGCTTCAGCTGGACCAAGGAGCCTATACCGCTGTCGCGACCCACGATAACAACATCATCGATTGGGTCAAAGTATTTGCAGAGCAGAACCGGATCAAGAAGGATGCGTTCGAGTTTCAAATGCTGTATGGGCTGCGCATGAAGGACCAGGCCCGGCTAGCGCAGGACGGTTATCGAATAAGATGCTACATGCCGTACGGCACGATGTGGTACCCGTATTTTACCCGCCGCATTGCAGAGAAGCCGGCCAATCTGATGATGGTGCTGAGGAATATGTTCAAGTGATTGGGAAGCGAAATACCGCTGGCGATTTCGGTAGGGAAACGGTACGAAAGGTCGGAAAAAGTAAATTCCGATTTGTGGCCGTTATTTTCTGAAAAAACGTGAAAACAGCGAAGGAAAGCGCGTACATTTGGGAATGGCATTCATTATTGCCATTCCATCGCCTTATATCGCTTTATTGCTAAGAAATGGCGAAATAGAGAGGGATATCGAGTATGGAGAAGATAATCGGGGATGAAGAGGACTTTCCGGATTGCACCTGTTCCATAATACGTTACACGGGTTTTCGTCTGCATTTACTTCCCGAATCGCCGGTCGTATGATACGAACTATGAATTGACCGGATGATTTCCGGAAGCTGGCAGGGCGGCCTGATACCGCAGTGGAAGCCGGCCAGTGTGGGAGCTGCGGCCTTCCATCGGAAAAAAGCGCGTATGCCGGAGACCGCCATGGGGTCCTTCGGCTCGTACTTGCGTCAAGTGCCTCTCACCGCTTGACCCTCGGCCGGGCCGCTTTGACAGTTTTCGAAAACATCAGGGTCAACCATTAACCGAATACATGCAGCTCGCTAGATTCATTTTCGCTGAGTCCTTGAATGAAAAAGGAGCGGGGGAACCAATCGGGAGACGCGATTTCGCGCGTTCTCTCCGGGGTGAATCCCATAGACAAGATAACGGTCTATGGGTAGGGCGACTCTCACGCCCGAATCCGTCAGCTAACCTCGTAAGCGTATCGAGAGAGGCAACGATTGTCGTGACTTGACGAAGCCGCGGTGTTTTTCGCCGCGCTTTTAGGAAGAAGCCGCGGGAAGAGTTCTTCTCCTCCCGAGGCTTCTTTTTTGTTGCCTTCTCCGACGGACACGAGGAGGAGAACGTATGGAAAAACAGCAAGACACGATTCTGATATCCGCGCCGACCAAGGCCGGAGAGGCATTCATCCGCCAATTGCTCTTAAGGGAGATCCCGTTCGCCGTTCTGGCAAACAACCCTGCAGAGGGGGAGAGGGCGAGCAGGCTCGGATGCAAGGATGTCATCATGATCGACACGAGAGACGAGCAGACCTGGGTGCTTCCCGAACGGCCGATCGGCAAGGTGTTTCTGTTCGAGAACAGTTTGAACCTCTGCTGCCGCTACTTGCGAATATGCCGGACATGGACCTCGGCTTCGATCTATGTTATTACAAATTCCGGCAATCCGAGACTGATTTACAGAGGGCTTGGCGCGGATGTCGTGCTGCATACGAATCATGACCGCGTCGATTTCCTGATCGCCGCGCTTTTAGACTAGCTACCGGAAAGAGCTGTTTTTACGGCTTACCGCCAAGGAGGGATAACAATGCAGGATGTATATATGCTGCTTCTGCTAGGTGCAGCCTACGGGCTGTTCCGGCTGTTCATAAGCTGGTGCGGCCGCGTTATTCAAGAATCGGAGGGTGACAGGCCATGACGCTGATTTTGATATTGACCGCTGCGATATTTTTATATTTGGTTTATGCGCTGATTCATCCGGAAAAATTTTAGGATTCCAACATAAAGGAGGAAGCCGCTTATCATGGGCATCGTACAAATCGCCATCGTCATCCTGGTTCTGCTGCTGCTCGTCAAGCCGCTTGGAACCTACCTCTATCTCGTGTTTCGCAATGAACCCGGCGGCACGGACAAATGGTTCTCCTGGGCGGAACGCCCGATATTTGCCCTCATCGGACTCAAGGAACGCAGGGGGATGAGCTGGAAGGGCTATGCGCTCAGCTTCCTGCTCACCAATATCATCCTGGTCGGAGCAGGGTATGCCATCCTCCGTTTTCAACAGGTGCTGCCGTGGAATCCGAACGGCATCGAGAACATGGAGTCGACGTTGTCGCTCAATACAATGATCAGCTTCATGACCAATACGAACTTGCAGCACTATAGCGGGGAGTCGGGCCTCTCTTACTTTTCCCAGATGGCCGTGATCATGATGATGATGTTCACGTCCGCCGCCACCGGGCTGTGCGTTGCCATCGCCTTTATCCGGGCCGTGACGACGAAAGGCGCTACGGTCGGCAACTTCTTCGAAGACTTCGTGAAGGCCATGACCCGGGTGTTTATCCCGGCGGCCTTCCTTATTGCCATGCTGCTGGTGGCACTGCAGGTGCCGCAGACGTTAAAGCCGACCATGAGCGTAACGACCCTTTCGGGATCAGAGCAGCAGATTGCGGTCGGCCCGGTAGCCGCGCTTGAATCGATCAAGCACTTGGGAACGAACGGAGGCGGCCATATGGGAGCCAATTCCGCGCATCCGTTCGAGAATCCATCCCCGTTGACGAACGTGATCGAAATATTGTGCATGTGGAGCCTCGGGGCTGCCCTGCCCTATACGTTCGGATTGTTCGCCAAGAGCCGCAAGCAGGGCTGGATCGTGTTCTCTGTCATGATGACGCTGTTCATCGGTTTTCTATCCCTGAACTATGCGGCCGAATCAAGCGGGAATCCAGCGCTGAACCGGCTCGGGATTGATTCGTCCCAAGGCAGCATGGAAGGCAAAGAGGTCCGCTTCGGCATTCCGCAATCCTCCTTGTTTACGACCGTCACGACGGCGGCCACGACCGGATCGGTCAACAACATGCACGATACCCTGACCCCGCTTGGGGGCATCACGCCGCTAGCGCTAATGATGCTTAATTCCGTCTTCGGCGGGAAGGGCGTCGGCTTGATGAACATGCTCATGTACGCGATTCTGGCCGTATTCCTGGCCGGGCTGATGGTCGGACGAACACCCGAATTTCTTGGCAGGAAGATCGAAGCGAAGGAAATGAAGCTGATCGCCGTCGTGATCCTGGTGCACCCGTTCATCATCCTGGCACCGACAGCGCTCGCGTTGATGACGAATGCGGGTCAATCAGGCATTACGAACGCAGGGTTCCACGGCATCTCCCAGGTGTTGTATGAGTATACGTCTTCGGCAGCGAACAACGGGTCCGGGTTTGAAGGGCTTGCCGATAACACGCCGTTTTGGAACGTGACAACCGGACTGGTCATGCTGCTGGGCCGTTATATTTCGATGATCGCATTGCTGGCGGTCGGCGGATCGCTGTCGCGGAAGCAGCGGGTGCCGGAGACGCCGGGAACGTTCCGGACCGATAACGGACTGTTCGCCGGCATCCTGATTGCCGTCGTGCTGATTATCGGCGCGCTGACCTTTTTGCCTGTACTGGTTCTCGGGCCGGTTGCCGAGCATCTTACGATCCGTTAAATAGAAGAGGTGAATTAAGACAAATGAATAATCCCAAACAACGTTTAATGACCAAAGCGATGGTCGGTCAGGCGCTGAAGGACAGCGTTGTGAAGCTGAATCCTGTATTGATGCTGAAAAATCCGGTCATGTTCGTGGTGGAGGCCGGAACGATCGTGGTGCTGCTGATGATGCTGTTTCCGTCCTATTTCGGGACGGAGAGCAGCATCGGCTTCAATCTGACCGTGTTCCTGATCCTGCTCTTTACGCTGCTGTTCGCGAATTTCGCGGAGGCGATGGCGGAAGGGCGCGGCAAAGCGCAGGCCGATTCCCTGAAGCAGTCCAAGAAGGAGATGACGGCCAATAAAGTAACGGAAGGAGGCGGCGTCACGGCGGTTCCGTCGACCGAGCTGCGCAAAGGGGATATCGTCATCGTGTCCCAAGGCGAAATGATACCCGGCGACGGCGAGGTCATCGCGGGATTGGCATCCGTCGACGAATCGGCCATTACTGGCGAATCGGCGCCGGTCATCAAAGAGGCCGGCGGCGACTTCAGCTCGGTTACCGGGGGCACCCGCGTGGTCAGCGATACGATCAAAATTCGGATTACGAGCGATCCGGGAGAATCGTTTCTCGACCGAATGATCTCGCTTGTTGAAGGAGCCTCCCGTCAGAAGACGCCTAACGAAATTGCGCTGAACACGCTTCTGACGGTACTGACGCTCATCTTCCTGATCGTGGTGGTGACACTGGCGCCGATTGCGAAGTATCTAGGCATCGAGCTGTCGGTTCCCGTGCTCATTTCGCTGCTTGTTTGCCTCATTCCGACGACGATCGGCGGCCTGCTGTCGGCGATCGGCATTGCGGGGATGGACCGGGTCACCCGGTTCAATGTGCTGGCAATGTCGGGGAAGGCGGTGGAGGCGGCCGGAGATATCAACACGATGATTCTCGATAAGACAGGGACGATCACATTCGGGAACCGGATGGCTAGCCGGTTCATCCCGGTGGGCGGCGAACCGCTGGCTTCCGTTGCCCAGTGGGCGGCCGTCAGCTCCCTGCTGGATGAGACGCCCGAGGGCCGTTCCGTGCTGGAGCTGATGAAGAGGGAAGGGTATGCCTTCGATGAAGAGACGGCGTCCGGCGGCGAGTGCATTGAATTCAAGGCCGAGACGCGGATGAGCGGCATGGACCTGAAGGATGGCCGGAAGGTTCGTAAGGGAGCGGTGGATGCGGTGAAAGCCTGGGTGCAGGCACAAGGAGGAGAAATCCCCGCAGATCTGATCCCAAGCAGCGATGCTATCGCCACCGAGGGCGGCACGCCGCTGGCTGTCGCCGTCGACGACCGGCTCTACGGCTTGATCTATCTTAAGGATACGGTGAAGCCGGGCATGAAGGAGCGGTTCGAGCAGCTGCGCCGGATGGGCATCAAGACGATTATGTGCACCGGCGACAATCCGTTGACCGCAGCGACGATCGCCCGCGAGGCGGGCGTCGATGATTTCATAGCGGAGAGCAAACCGGAGGATAAGATTGCGGTCATCCGACGGGAGCAGGCGGAGGGCAAGCTGGTTGCCATGACCGGCGACGGGACGAACGACGCTCCGGCGCTGGCGCAGGCCGATGTTGGCCTCGCCATGAACAGCGGCACGGTTGCCGCGAAGGAAGCGGCCAACATGGTGGATCTCGATTCCGATCCGTCGAAAATCATCGAGGTGGTTGCGATTGGCAAGCAGCTGCTGATGACGCGCGGTGCCTTGACCACGTTCAGCGTGGCTAATGACGTGGCCAAATATTTCGCAATTATTCCGGCCATGTTCACAGCGGCTATCCCAAGCATGGGCGCACTTAATGTTATGGGGCTCGGCTCCCCGATGTCGGCGATTTTATCGGAGCTGATTTTCAATGCGATCATCATACCAGTGCTGATTCCGCTTGCGATGAAGGGCGTGTCCTACAAGCCGATGAGCTCATCCAAGCTGCTGCAGCGCAATGTGCTGGTCTACGGATTGGGCGGGGTTATCGTCCCGTTCGTCGGCATCAAGCTGATAGATATGATTGTCCATCTATGGATTTAAGGCGAGCGTCTTGGTGGTCCTATCAAGGGATGAAGAGTTTGCCCGCCGGTCGCAATATCGCGATGAACCTAATCAGAAGGGATCGAAGAACCATGATGAAGCATCCTGTGCAAAAAGCCTTTGGACGTGTTTCCGCTCAAACCGAGGCGACCCGCGTTCCGGTCGGGATTGCGGTGAGAACGAGCCTTGTCTTTATTGTTCTGTGCGGCTTACTGTACCCGCTCGTAACGACAGGCGCCGCGCAGCTGCTGATGCCGAAGCAGGCCAATGGCAGCTTGATCGAGGATCGAAGCGGCAATGTGGTGGGCTCGGAATTGATCGGTCAGAGCTTCCCGGATCCGAAATATTTCCACGGCAGGTTATCCAGCATCGAATATAACGGGGCGGGATCCGGCAGCAACAACTATGCCCCGTCAAACCCGGAAATGCTGGAGCGGACCAAGGCTGAGATCGAGGCGTGGAAGAAGAACAACCCGAACGTTCCCGTCCAAGAGCTTCCGATCGATCTCGTCACGAACTCGGGCTCGGGACTAGACCCTCATATCACGCCGAAATCGGCTGAAGTTCAAATTCCGCGCGTCAGCGAGCGGACGGGAATTGCCGAAGCGGAGTTGAAACGACTGGTGAAGGAGCATACGGAAGGGCGGGATTTCGGCGTGTTTGGCGAGCCCCGTGTCAATGTGCTCAAGCTGAATCTGGCGCTGCAAGAGCTTTTGGAACATTGACTGAGCCCTACCGAAGAAAATCGCCGGAGGAAATCCTGCGATCGATCTTAAAGCTGAGGCAAGGACGTCTCAAGGTCTATATCGGAGCTGTAAGCGGGTCCGGCAAAACCTATCACATGCTCCGCGAAGGCCAGAGCCTGAAACGGCAGGGGATCGATGTTGTCATCTCCGCCGTATCAACGATGCAGAGGCCTGATACGGTGGAGCAGGCCCGGGAGTTGGAGCGGGTGTCCAGCATCCACTGGTTCGAAAGCGGGAATGAGCGTAAGGACCTGGATCTGGAACGGCTGCTGCGGCGGAATCCGGAGGTGCTGCTGGTAGACGGTCTGGCGCACCGGAACCGCCAGGGAGCCAGGTTCGAGACCCGGCTAGAGGATATCCGTTTTCTTCTTAGCCACGGCATCAGCGTTATTACGACGATCAATGCTTATGAGCTGAAGGACGTAGGCGATATCGCGAGCAGATTGACGGGCGTCACGGCCGGTTATTCGCTGCCTGCGGATACGCTGGAGTTCGCCGACGAAGTGGTACTGATCGACGTTACGCCCGAGACGATGCTGGAGCGGGTGCAAAGCGGTCTGCTTGCCGGCGGCGATGCTTGGGAGCGGGGCAATCTGGCCGTGCTTAGAGAGCTTACCCTTCGGCTGGTAGCGGAGGGCGTTAACAGCTCGCTGGAGCGGCATCGGAGGGAGCGTGGGTTGACAGGCCCTTCCGGCGCCGCCGAGCGGATCCTGGTCGCAGCGCAGTATCATTGGAACGGATCCATCTATATGCGTCGCGGCCAGCAGATTGCCAAGCGGCTGAACGGCGAGCTGCTCGTCGTCACGTTCGTGAAGCCCGGATCGACGCTCGGGAAGGAGCAAGCCGCCTTCAGAAGTTCCCTTCAGAAGCTGGCAGAGCGAATCGGAGCGACCCTGGAGGAGCTTCCGTTACGCTCCCGGCGCAAACTCGCAGGAGCGATCCTGACGTATGCACTGGATCGGCATGTCACCCGGATCGTGCTGGGACATTCGAAGCAGACCCGAAGTCAAGAGCTGTGGCAGGGCTCGGTCATTCATGATCTGCTCCGGCAAATGCGAGGGGTGGACCTGCTCGTGGTGGCTGACCGGACAGCCAATAACGGCGAGCGCATCATTCCCGCCCGGATTCAACCGAATCCGCCGAGGGCAGGGGCGTTTCAACGGCTTAGCGGGACCGAGCTCGATGAGCGGATCGAGCAGGCAAAGCGGGGGCGGTTCAAGATGTATATCGGCGCGGCCCCCGGCGTTGGAAAAACGTATGCGATGCTGCGGGAAGGCGGCGACCTGCGCCGAAAAGGTCTGGACGTGATCGTCGGTCTCCTCGAGACCCACGGCCGCGCCGAAACCCAATCTCAAGTTGGCGAGCTGGAAGTAATGCCGCGGAAGACGAAGCAATACCGCGGGACGCGATTGGAAGAGATGGATACCGACGAGATCCTGCGGCGAAAGCCCGATGTCGTGCTGGTCGACGAGCTGGCCCATACGAATGTGCCCGGCAGCCGGAACAAAAAGCGGTATGAGGATGTGCTTGATATCTTGTCTGCCGGAATCTCCGTCATTACGACCGTGAATGTGCAGCATCTGGAGAGCCTGAACGATGCGGTCCTGCAGGTTACCGGCGTCCGCGTCAGGGAAACTGTGCCTGATCGCATTCTGCAGCTGGCTGACGAGGTTCAACTGATCGACGTCACCCCCGAGACCCTGCAGCAGAGGATGCGGGAGGGCAAAATCTATGCGTCCGAGAACATTCAGCAAGCGCTCGGCTCCTTCTTCAAGACCGGAAACCTGATTGCGCTGCGGGAACTAGCGCTAAGGGAAATCGCCGACGACGTGGATGAGCGGTTGGAATCCCTTGAGCGAAGCGCCTCGCTGCGGGGACCGTGGCGACGGGAGGAAGTGATCTATGTTCTCGTCGGCAGCGGTCCCGAGTCGGAGCGAATCATTCGCCGCGGCTTTCGAATCGCCTACCGGCTGAAGGCGGCCTGGTATGTAACGCCGCTGCCGGATAGATCTGAAGACGGCAAGCTGTCCATGCCGGCACGAAGGGATCCATTTCAGGCGATGACGGAGCGGCTTGGGGGGATTTTTCGTCCGCTGGAGCTGCAGGGAAAGCAAGCGTACGACTTGCCTGCGCTTCTGATCGCGGCGGCTGATGAAGTGAAGGCTACCCAGCTTATTATTGCTCAGCCGCCGGGCAAAGGGTTCCCTGGCTCCTCCCAAATGCGGTTTGTGAAGCAATTGCTGAGACGGGCCAGGCATATGGATGTGCTGGTCATTGCCGACACCGGCCAGTAAAGGGCGGTTGCTTCAGGCGATAGATAGCCGATGATGCCCTATACGCTCAATGACCCGCCGATAGTGTTCCAGTTATCAGAACGCCCGCCTTCCTGTATAGGAAATGCGGGCGTTGTTGTTATGCAAAGCTACGGTCAGTTATGCGTTTTTAAGGGCTTCTATTCGCCGGACAGCGAGCGGTCGCCGGTCAAATATTTTTCCGTCAGGGTGGATAGCAGCTGGATGCCGACTTCATTCTGTCCGCCTTCCGGAATAATCAGGTCGGCGTATTTTTTCGAAGGCTCGATAAACGCTTCGTGCATCGGTTTTACGGTCGACAGGTATTGATTATGGATGGACTGAATCGTCCGGCCGCGGTCCTCGATATCCCGGACGACCCGGCGGAGGAGGCGCACATCGGGATCGGTGTCCACGAATACTTTAATGTGCAGCAGCTTGCGAAGGTTCTCATCGGACAGCACATGCAGTCCCTCGATGATGACAATGTTGTTGGGCTTAAGCTCTACGGTCTGATCCTTGAAGCGGGCATGCTTGGTAAAGTCATACACGGGCGCCTGTGCCGGCAAGCCCTGCTTGAGGATGCCCAGATGCTCGATGAGCAGGTCGTTATCGAAGGCAAACGGATGATCGTAATTGATCGCTTCGCGCTCCTCGAAGCTGAGCTCCGGGTGATCCTTGTAATAATTATCTTGAGAAATGAACGTCACTTTATCTGAGCCGAGTCGGTCGATGACTGAGCGGGCAACCGTTGTTTTGCCCGACCCCGTGCCGCCGGCGATACCTATAATGAGCATGGCGAATCCATAACCCTCCCTAGAAGTTTACAATTTCATTATTGTAGCACAGCATGCGCCTTTTTTCACTATGAGGACGCAGAGTAAAAGCTGGGATTTTCGAATTTTTCTCATCATTATTCTAACCAAGGAATGGTTAACAGAATCTGGATCGATTATCATAAAGCTAAATGCTCATATGGACAGGAGAGATGAAGGATGGCATCAGTACCGATTTATCCTTGCAAGCGCGCGGTTTACAGGGGGGCAGGAGAGGACGGCGCCGCAATCGATTGGGAGCGCTGTGAAGCGGTGGAGCTGACCGATACCGTGACGGGAAAGCCTGTGAAGGAACAGACAAGCGTCCAGGCCTGTTGGAGCCCGGAATGGTTTCATGTCCGGTTTATCTGCAAAGACTCTCATGTTGTATCCCGATATCGGCACAGGGATGATCCGCTGTACGAGCAGGATGTGGTCGAGCTGTTCATTGATGAGACGGGAGCGGGGCGCGAATATATCGAGCTTGAGGTCAGCCCGCATAATGTTGTTTTTGACGCCCGGATCCAAAACGACGGCATGAAGTCGATTACCGCCAGTGATGTGGCGTGGGATTTGGCCGGACTTGAAACTACCGTAACGCAGGATGACAAAGGTCGAAGAATATACGACATCGCGATCCCGGCCGTCAATTTCGGGAATCCGCCTCGTGCGGGCGGGAGCTGGAACGTCAACTTTTACCGTATAGACGAGGATCCCCAGGGCTTGCAGGAATTTCAGGCGTGGAGCCCGACGGGAGAGGTGAATTACCATATTCCGTCCCGGTTCGGCAAGCTCGTATTTGAGGAATAGAGGCTTAAATGGTTCAGCGGATAAAAGGCTCTCCTTTATACATAAACAACATGGGGTGAAACAAAATGGATCGAGAGCATGCCGTATTCCTTCTGAAATGTCACGCTTTCGTGCATGAAGACCTCGAGCATCCGAAGATGCAGCGCGGGTTTCTCGGCATGCTGCGCCCGTTCAACGGCGAGCTGGTGGAGGAGAACTTTCACGAGTTGATGCAGATCATCGAGGTGCTGGCTGATGACCTTGGCCAACCGGCGCTGGATCGGGAGATCATCGCTTGCTTCTGGAGCATCTGCCAACTGGCAACGGCCTGGGCGGTGTATCCGGAGGGGATGCTGCGGAGGAATGGGCTCTTGACGGCCGACCAAGAGGAAACAATCGAGGAATGGATTGACATGATCTCTTATGCGGTCATGGTGCTGCTGGAAGGCGAAGGCCAGCTGGATGAAGCCCTGTGGGGCTACCGGGAGTATTTGAAAAGGGCGTAGGGAAGCAGTCATGGGGCGAATACCATCTGTATGTTTATAATGATGACGGTTCGGAAGGTGCCTTAAACATCGTCGCTTCGACGAGAGAATAGGCATTTTGGCTGTGAAAAAGAGACCGCTCGCGCAAATGAATGCGGGCGGTCTCTTAATGTACTGTAATATGAGGGCGTGTAGAAGGACTGAAGCGCGTTTTTTTATTTTCCTGCGACGGAGATTGTGATCTGACCGTTCTTATTATCTTGGCTGACCTTCAAATTCAGAATGTCGGACAGGAACTCAAGCGGCACGTATACGTGTCCGTTTCTCATCTCCGGTGCTGCACCGAGCTTGCGGGGGGCTTTTTTTCCAAGGAAGTAGCTGTCCTTGTTCAAGCTGATGGAGCTCCAAAGGGCACCCTTCGAAATGTCGGCGGCTTTGCGCTTGCCGTTCCATGCAACGTCGAACTGCAGCTGGCGCAGGGCGCTTGCCAACGGCACCATGATCTTGCCGTCTTTGCCGATGTAATGCTTGCCGGAAGGAATGATCGATTGGACAGCTCCGTGCACTTCCTCCTTACGGTCCGGAAGCTTCACGGCAAATTCGGGCGTGCCGGTCGATCCCGGGGCGATGCTGTATTCTTGGAACACGATGTACGCTTTGCCGTCCTTCACGTAAAAGCTCTGCTCGGGATCTACACCCTGAAAGCCGTCCTCCCCTTCAAAATAGCGCTCTTGATCTGCAGCGATCGCGGATTTAATATGCGCATCCAGAATGGATGGGTACTTACTGCCGAACAGGTCCGCAAGCGTTACGCGCTTCGCTTCGGCCTCATTCGTGAAGTTGTACGTATCGATACGGGTATCCGGATTGTTCATGCCGGTCCCCTCCGTCGTGATTTTCAGGGAGACCAGACCGTTGTCCGAGCCGTCTGATGTCAGCTCATATTGAATCAGCAGCTGGTAGGGATGCATGGCGTAGCCGTTCTTTTGGGCCAGAGCTGCGGATGCCGCGGCCTCCTGTTCCCATATTGCGAGATCCTTGAAGGCATGGGATTCAATGATATCGTTCAGCTGATCCTGATATTTGGTGTCGGCGAGCCCTTGGAATACGGGAATGGTGATATCGGCCTCGAGCCATTTCTCGGTGGATTGGAGCGTCTTGCTGGTAACCAGCGGCGCGGCAAGCGCGGGAGCCGTGATCCGTCCGTTGCCGGAAGCGGCCTGGGCCTGTGCATGGACATGAGCGAAAGGAAGCCCGGAAGCGGACACCATCAGAATGCCTGCCAAGCCGGCCGCAACCAAGGTTTTGGTCCATTTTGTTGTATGCTGCATCGTTTTCATCGTAATTACCTCCTGGTGTTAAAAAAGGATATAGTCGTACAGTAGTTGTTAGTTGTTACATTGGAATCATGCCCAGCCGGGCTCGCCCGAGGCGATTTCCTGCTCCCTTACGCGGCGCCATTCATGTGGTTGATTTCCCGACATGTGACGCCACACCGTACACTGTGGAGCTATTGCGCGGTACAAAACGGCTTCTTATTAGTTAGTTGATATACTCGTTGCTGACGAGCAAGTCCTGGATCGCCTCCGTCGGAATCGTGAATTCCACAACGCCCATGTAGCCCGGCGCTACGTCATATTCATCGAAGCTGATGACCAGCTTGCCGTCCTGATTAATGTAGAAGTTCTGATCCTTCGCGATGCTTCGGAACATCTCCTCTTCCGGCATATCGGGTTCGATGCCCGGCTGCTGAACCCAGTAGACCTTGTTAGGGTCGTCCTTCATCTGCTGACGCATTTGCTCTTTAATATTGTCGCTGATCGCTTGGATATAGCGGTCGTCGCTGAAGAGGCTCGGCAGCGTGATGACGATGTGATTGATTTTATCGATCGTATCGTATTTGCGGGATTCGGCGGATGATCCGGCCGATTCGACGACATAACGGGAGAGGGTCAGCAGCCGATCCGTATCGGTGACGACTTCATAGCCGCTTTCCAGCCCGAGATGTCCGCCCCCGCCTTTTTCCAGCTGAGCCACTTCATCCTTAAAGTCCTCGTACAGCCTCCTGTTTTCCTCCAAATACTTGGTATTTAGGGACTGCTCCAGCTCAGGATCGCCGGTGCCGGCAATGCCGGGCGTTTTAAGATGCACATCGGTGTTTTCGTTCTGCTCGGCATATTCCCGGATGGTGATCACCTTGACGATCTTCCCGAGCACCGGCACTTCAGACAGCGCCTGGGCGAAGGCCGGGCTGGCGTTTACGCCGGCAAACAGCAGGATGCATGCAGCCGCGGCGCTGGCGAGCCAGGGCATGGCCTTTATTTTTTTTCGCCGGGAGGCGATCGTTCTGTTCACCATCTCGTTTAATTCATCGGGAATAGGAATGGACTCATACTCCTGCTTCATCCTATTCAGCTTGTCATGCATTATCGTCGCTCCTCCTCTTGGTCTTCCTCGCTCATGTTCACCCGAAGCTTCTGCAGTCCTTGATAGAGCCTTGTTTTCACGGTACTGAGATTCTCATGGAGCACTTCGGCAATTTCTTCGATCTTCATATCTTCAAAAAAGCGGAGGATAATCACGATCCGGTATTTGTCCGGCAGTTCATCCAGTGATCTTGCCAGGTCCAGATTCGGATAATGGTCTTGACTGCTTGGCAGCACGACCTCCAGTTTTTCATCGTCCATGATTTGGACTTTTTTCTGTTTTCGTATGAAATCCAGGGATGTTGTCACAACGATCCGGAAAAACCAGCTTTTTAATGAACCCGTATACTTTAGGTTTTCCATGGACATGAACGCTTTGTGGATGGCGTCCTGTACGATGTCGAGGGCATCCTCTTTGTTGCGGACATAGCTGTAAGCCAGTCGATACGCCCTTTCCTGGTTTTCGGTGATGCATTGGATTAGAAGCTTCTCCAGCTTCCGGCCGCCTCTCATGTAATCAGACACTCCTTTGGGCCCGCGCGGGTAACCATCAATTGCAATTGCCTTACGGAAGCAAGACGTGCGAGTGGTTTGAAAAGTTTGATTAGCTTAAAAAAAATTTTGGTCTGCTGCGACCGTCCACGATTTAGCAGGCAGAGAAAGCCGCGCAACAAGCAAAAGACCCCAGCTTCACCGGGGTCCTGACGCTAACTTCTATTCACCTTCACATTTTTGGATAATAATCGCGGAATTATGCCCGCCGAAGCCGAACGAATTGGAGATGCCGATCCGCAGACCATCGGAGCGTCTGGCCCGGTTCGGTACATAATCGAGATCGCACTCGGGGTCTGGCGTTTCCAGATTGATGGTGGGCGGAATGACGCCCTCTTGCAGTGATTTGACGAGCGCGATCGCCTCGATGCCGCCCGAGGCGCCAAGCATATGGCCGGTCATCGATTTGTTGGCCGTCACCGGAATCCGGTACGCATGCTCCCCGAATACCTGCTTAATGGCCGCTGTTTCCGAACGGTCGCCAATGACGGTGCTCGTGGCATGGGCGCTGATGACATCGATATCGGCTGGCGACAGCCGTGCCTCGGCAAGCGCAGCTCTCATCGCCCGGGCAGCTCCTTCGCCATCCGCAGGAGTAGCAACCATATGATAGGCGTCCGAGCTGGCGCCGTAGCCGATCACTTCGCCAAGGATGGGAGCGCCTCTGCGCTTGGCATGCGTAAGCGACTCCAGGATCAGGATGCCGGCGCCCTCCGCCATGACGAAGCCGTCGCGATCCGCGTCGAACGGACGGCTGGCGCGGGCGGGATCGCCTTCCCGGGTAGAGAGGGCGGTTGCGTTCGCGAAGCTGGCGACGGATATGCCGGTCAGAGCCGCTTCCGTACCACCTGCAATGATGACATCCGAGCGGCCAGCCTGGATGTGATAAAAGGCCTCGCCGATGGCGGTGTTCCCGATCGAGCAGGCGGTCACCGGAGCGAGCGTCGGCCCTAACGTCCCGTACCGAATGCTGATCATGGCGGCAGCCATGTTGGGGATCATCATCGGCACGAGCGTAGGACTTATTCGCTCCGGCCCCCGTGAGGCCAACGTTTCGCTTTGATTCATGAGTGTCTGGATGCCGCCGATGCCGGAGCCGACGTAGACGCCCATGCGTTCCCGGTTGACCTGGGTCAGGTCCAGCCCGGAGCTGGACACGGCTTGATCGGCCGCTGCCAGGGCAAACTGGCAGAAGCGGTCCATGCGGCGGGCTTCTTTCGCGCCGAATCGCTCGTTTGGATCGAATTCTTTGACGGTGCCTGCTATTTTCACTTTATGCTTTAAGGTATCAAATGTATCGATAGGCGAAACGCCGGACTCGCCCCGGGACAGCCTCGCCCAGAAGGTTTCGGTGTCATTGCCGAGCGGCGAAATGACGCCCATGCCCGTAATCACAACTCTTTCCATAAGATGTCAGCCTCCTCTAAGACTTTATATCTTGTCTTGCTTAAGGCTATAATGTCACTAGTTATATCCTATTACAAGATAGTGTTTATCCTAGTATAATTACTGCTATCCTGAGCTGGATAGCGAGGGGGGACAGGTATGAACTCTCAAGTCAGGCTGCAGGCGCTGTCGGCGTTCCTGAAAGGCCAGCGGGCCAAAATATCGCCGGAATCCGTCGGCTTGCCGCCAGGTACGCGCAGAAGAACGCCGGGGTTGCGCCGGGAAGAAGTGGCACAGCTGGCCGGCGTTAGCACCACCTGGTATACATGGCTGGAGCAGGGACGGGACATTCAGGTGTCCTCGTCCGTGCTGGATTGCGTTGCGAATGCGCTGCAGCTGAATGCGGATGAGCGGCGGTATTTGTACTCTTTGGCATTTGAGGGGGGTGGGGAAGTGTACCCCGTTCAGCAGGAAGCCGTTCAGATCAGTCCTTCGCTGCAGAAGATCATGACAGAGCTCAAGCTGTGCCCTGTCGTGATCTCCGACCGGATGTGCAACATCGTCGGGTGGAACCGGGCCGCAGCCTTCGTATTCCTGGATTTCGACCGGATTCCGCCGGAGGAACGGAATATGATCCGCCTGCTGTTCACACGCCGCGAATTCCGGCGGCTGGCCGTGAACTGGGAGCAGTTCGCCAGCGGTTATCTGGCGATGTTCCGGTCCTACTACGGACAATATGTCGGAGATGAATGGTATGACCGATTTCTGGAAGAAATGAAACGGAAGAATCCGGATTTTACCCGGATGTGGGAGGAGAGCCAGGTCAGCTACGCGCCGGAGGTGCATCTGGAATTCAGGCATGCGAAGGCCGGAAAAATGGTGTACGAGCTCACCTCGCTGAAGGTGTACGGGAATGCCGACCTGCGCTGCAGCATCTACACGCCTGCACAGGACACGAATACGGAAGCGAAGCTGCGGCAGCTGATGGAGGAGATGGGGGGGTGAGTTAGGGTCTGGGTCTGTTTTCGGCATTAAATTTAGCCATACAAAAACTGCACCCCCAATATGTTAGATGGTGTCCAACATTAGGGGTGCAGTTCAGCGGTACAGCTTCCGTGCACTAAGCAGAATGCTTAACACGGCGGCAACACCTTTGAGAATGTTCAGCAGCTCCACAAGGGTGATCATGGCATCATCCCCTTTAACAAGAGGCTAACGCCGTGATCACTCCACCGCACTTTGTCCTTGTAGATGAGTATAGCATCATAATAAAACGCTTGTCCCAGTAAATTCCAATAATCTGCGACAAACGGTGTACTATAGTTTAGGTCAGTCGATCACACCCCAAACTTCCTGCTCGCCTACACCCAGTCCCGCCGCAGCGTGAACAGCTCCTTCAATTCATCGGTGGAGAGCTCGGTAATCCAGCCTTCGCTGCTTGAGATGACCTGATCGCTGAGCATCTGCTTGCTCTCCAGCATCTCATCGATCCGTTCCTCGAGCGTTCCCATAGAGATGAACTTGTACACCTGGACATCCTTGGTCTGGCCCATCCGGTAGGCCCGGTCCGTTGCCTGATTCTCAACGGCCGGGTTCCACCAGCGGTCGAAGTGGAACACGTGGTTGGCGGCGGTCAGGTTGAGACCGACGCCGCCCGCCTTAATCGACAGGATCATCACATTCGGCTGTTCATTTGGGGGCAGCGACCGGGATTGGAACCGCTCGATCATGCTGTCCCGGGCCCGCTTGGTCGTGCTTCCGTTCAGGTACAGCACCGGCTCGCCAAGCTCTTGCTCCAGCACCTGGCGCATCATATCGCCCATGCCGATATATTGGGTGAAGATCAGGCAGCGCTCGTCTTCTTCCCGCAGCTCCTTCACCATGGACAGCAGCCGCTCCAGCTTCGCAGATCTGCTCACGATCGCTTCGGTGTCGAGAAGCCCGCCCGTTCCCGGCAATTCGGGAAGCGGCTCCTTCGTCAGCAGAGCAGGATGGTCGCAGAGCTGCTTGAACTGCGTCAAGGCGGCCAAGATCGCGCCTTTGCGCTCGATGCCTTCGAGCTTTTGCATCCGCTCCAGCAGTCCGCTTACCGTCTGATCGTACAGGGCGCCCTGCTCGGCGGTCAGATGAATATAGGTCTTCATCTCGTTCTTCTCCGGCAGGTCGAGCTGAATGGCCGGATCCTTCTTCTTGCGCCGGAGCATGAACGGCTTGATCAGCTTCTGCAGCTCCGCCATGCGCTGCTCGTTCTTGTCCTTCTCGATTGGTTGAATGAACCGCACGGTAAATCCGCGGAGACTGCCGAGATATCCCGGATTGATGAAATCGTAGATCGACCACAGCTCCGAGAGGCGGTTCTCGATCGGCGTACCGGTCAAGGCGACGCGGTGCCTTGCGGGAAAGCTGCGGACAGCGGCGGATTGCTTGGTGTCTGCGTTTTTGATGTTCTGGGCCTCGTCGATGCCGATGGACTCCCACTTGACGTCCCTTAACAGCTCCTGGTCGAGCGTGGCGGTCGCATAGGAGGTCAGCACGATGTCGGCATCATAGGCCATCCGATAAAATGCTTCGCCACCGCTTCGCTTGCCTCCGTAATGAAGCATGACCCGCAGCGTCGGTGCAAAGCGCTCCAGCTCCTTCTGCCAATTGCCTAGAACCGAGGTCGGGCAGATCAGCAGCGATGGAAGCGGCTCTTCGCCGCGCTGCCGCACCGTGTCCTTCACATGCAGGAGGTATGCGATGAACTGCACGGTTTTACCAAGGCCCATGTCGTCGGCAAGGCAGGCTCCGAGGCCGTAATGCCGCAGGTAAGCAAGCCATGCAAAGCCGTCCCGCTGATAGGTTCGAAGCTCGGCCTTAAGGTCTGGCGGCACGGGAAGCTCCGGCCATTCTTCCTGCCGGCCGAGCCGCCCGATCAGCTTCACGAAATGCTCGTTAAGCTCTACCTCCAGCTTCACCCGATCTGCGTCTGATGAAGATTCCCCGGCGGCTTCGGACGTCTCCGCTTCGTCGCTGCTGCCCAGTAAATGCAGCTGAAGAATGTCTTGGAAGGACAGCCCCTCTTCGCGGTTCATGCCCGCCATCATCTGACGGATCTGCGCGACGAGGGCCGGATCGAGCGGAATCCACTCCCCTCGGAACCGGACAAGCCGTTCGTTCCGGGCGACAAGGTCGGCGAATTCGGCCTCAGTCAGCGTGGATTCGCCGATGGCGATACGCCAGTCGAAGTTGACCAGCGAATCCAAGCCGAACAAGGAGCCACCGCTGCTTCCTCCTGCGGCCTCGCCTTCCCCTGCGCGCACCTTGGCCCGCAGCTTCGGCTTCTTCCGGCGCGCCGCTTCCCACCAGGCGGGAAGCAGCACCTGCCAGCCGGCCTCCAGCAGCCGAGCGCTGTCGGCCGTCAGAAACTGCCAGGCGGCCTCATCGGAGAGGGGCTTGCCGAGCACTTGTTCACCATGGCCGTCAAAGAAGCGGTCCGGCAGTGCCGCTCTCAAGCTTCGGAGCCAGCCGGGAGAGCGCTCGGCGATATGGGCAGCCCATGTGTCCGGCCAAGCACCATGCGCCGTTCCGTCTTCCGCCAGCCGTATGTCGGTAAAAGCCGCCGCGTCCTGCTTGTCCTGCAGCACAAGCGCAAGACGCCAACTCGTCTCTTCTTCATCGGGCTCCAGCAGCTGCAGCAGCGGACGGAAGGGAGCGGTATCCGGACGCCATCCGATGGAGATGAGCCAAGCCGCCGCGTCCATGCCGGCTGCCGCCGCCCGTTGCGGCGTGAAGAGCAAAGGATATTCTCTGCGCAGATCGGCTGCCGCTTCTTCCGTTCCATAATATAGGCGGTGAACATAGGCCGAGAAGGAAGCGCGCAGTCCCTCATCCCATGTTTCGTCCGCGCACAGCAGGGCGAGCTTCTCCTGCCCCTCATGGGTTAAAGCCTGCTCATCCCACACCCACTGCAGCTTTCCGGCCTTGTAGGCGCCGAAATCGGGAACAAAGCGGCGGTCCCTCGCGCACGCAGCGAGGGCAGGGGCCAATTCGATAAAGGGAATACAGGCTTCATCCCACAGCCATTCGATATGTTCCAGCAGCTGCAGGTCCGCGAAGAACGGAATGGCCTGTTCAGCCGGCAGTATGACGACCTCGATATCGGAGACGGATTGGACCGTGAGCTCCGTGCCGTAGAAGGAGTCCTCATGCCAAGCAAATAAGCGATGCTTCAAATACGTTCCGGGTACATAGCCCTGCATCAGGGTCGAGCCGTAAATCACCGCGTCCCCGAATTCGCTTATAGCCATATGAATCGTGATGGTTTCCGTGTATTTGCTCATGATATCAGCTTTCCTCTCCGCAGCTCTTCTTGAAATGCGCGCAGCCTGCTGTTGCGGACGGATAGGGACGTGATAAACAAATCCCAGCGTTCCTGCTGCTTGAGCTTCTTATACAGCTTGGCCAACCGCTTCAGCAGCTTGACGGCAGCTTTGTAGCCGTCCCGGTTCTTATGGAGAATGTAGCGTTCGACCGCCTGGTGGTAAAACGGCAGCAGAAGCTCCGGCGCATGCTTCTCAACAGGCGCAAGGTCGCTTACCCTCAGCTCCAGCGGTTCTCTGCCCGTGCTCAGCTGATAATCGATCCACTCCCGCCAGCGGCCGTGGGTCATGAGCGCATTTTGGTAAATGTGCTTGGAGTATGGAAGCAGGGAGGCAAGGCAATTCCACATGCGCTCGGCCGCCTCCGGAACATGCTCGATCACCGCATCCCAGTAGTCCTGGTAACGGCTGAGATGTTCGTTTCGATGGCTGCCAAGCAGCGGGCCGATCTCCGGAAGCCAGCGGGCGAGTCGTTCCCACTCGGAAGCCGAATACAGCATATGGAAGAAGCCCAACACGAATTCGGCCGAAAGGGTGCTGAGCTTGTCCGCTTCCCGGAGCAGCTCCCAGGCCGCCTCGTCTTGCCTCATATAGAAGTGCATCAGGCTCTGTGACGTCAACCATGCCGCACGGGAGAGCGATGCGCCGAAATCGCCTTCGGCCGCTTGCAGCTCCTTAAGCTCATCCGCATATGTCTGCTGATTCTCCCCGTAAACCGGGCTGATCCAGTAGATCCACAGCTGCATATAGACCTTGGCAAAAAACTTCCGGTTCCTCGGCTCGACCAGCATGCTCCTGCGGATATACGCCTTGGTTTCGTCCAGGCGTTCCCGAAACGCCTCTCCCGGTTCAATGTCTTCAAGTCCGTCTTTTAAGATTCTCCCGATTTGGTCTTGGACGTGGTCAGCTGCCACTTGGGTATGGTAGCCGATATAGGAGCCGGAGGAATTCCAGGCGCTCGCCTGCTGCTTTACCAGCTTCTCCAGTACAAAGAGATGGGCATGCAGCCCGTATAGCGGTTCCAGATCGGCAGGCAGAGGCGGCTTGATATGATGAAGGGCGGCCAAGGCGTTTTTGGCGTAAAACGAATTTTGGGTGTTCGTTCCGAGCGAAGCCGTGCAAATATCAAACAGCTCATGCCATGCCGTAATAGGCAGCGTCGGCAGCTGCTCCGCTTTGTCTCTCCATTTCTGGGGGCTCGGAGCAGCCTGCCCTGCTGCAGTCCTGGGCCGTAGAGAGTTGGGAGTAATGGGGGAGCTGGCCCAGGACATCGAATGTGCATTGACGAGGGCGTGAATGGACCGCCCTTGCTGCTGGGCGTAATCCAGCAGAACGGCCGCCATATGCTTGCATGCCCCTTCAACAGGGCATGAGCATTCGCTGTCGCTCAGGGAATTGACGCGAAGCCGGACCTGATAGGGTTCCGCAACCGAGCCTTGTACGAGGGCATCGATCACCCCGGAGGAAGGGTCAGACAGCTCGCTTGAGCGGACGCGGCCTTGCTTGAAATATTGAAAGCCCCTCTTGATCGTGAGGTCGCTGAAGGTCTGGGTCGTTCGCTGAATGAGTTCCTGCCACTGCATATCGTCTAAGGTCAAGTATGAATTCATGTTCGCATAGTCTCCTAAGAGAATTTATATCCATGTATCCATTTAATCTATCATATTCACAGAATTGGCGAAACAAGGCCAAGAAGCCGAAACAGTGGAAAAATTCCCTAACATGCATGAAACAGGGGGCCGAAGAGAGAAAGGGAGCTAGAAGCCATCGGGAGAAGAGAAACGTACGCGCCAAAGGGAGCTCCATATCCTCAGCAAGCAGCAGATGTGCGTGACAAGCAGCGGTAGGGAGCCCCCCAGGTTTTAAGCAAATCTTCCAAAAGGAACTTGCATGTTATTTGCCGTCAGGCTTCCTTTTATAGACGACGGTTCTTCTTATCATCAATGTACAGCTCGACCGCCGTGATGAGCCGGATCAATAGCTTGATCAGAAGAAACAGCGCATAAAGGCCAAGCAGTGCCAATAGCCCCTGAACGATTAATGCGATAAGCGGCAAGAATGCAAATGCGGAAAAACTCATGCTCACAGTCCATCACCTCCTCCAATAGAATCAATTGCTCTGGATCCGGGCGACGATGTTTGAGCTGCAGGAAGGATGTTTTCATATTAAATCAATTAGGAGAAGAACATGTATCCTTTATATCTTGCGCCCTTTTCGCCTTGTAAGCTTTAATCCATTTTCGTTTAGCAAAATAAAACCAAAAATAAAAACGAGTTTTAGAAATTGTATTTTTCAGGGTTTTTAAAAAAGTCGAGATAATTATATCTTCCAATAGGCTCAAAGGTCTTCCTGTCCTCATTGAACTCCAAAACAATTACTTCTCCACTCAGTCCAGAATTAGTTTCTGTTTCAACTATAGCTATTCTGTTCTCAGCTAGTTGTACAACTGACTCGCTGACGTATGATGGAAAATCAGGAGCATTATTTTGGGGGACTGGCTTAAGAGCAATAATTATAAGACAAATTAAGATTCCAATCATAATAGTTAATTTGCTTTTTTCCTGCACTGCTTCTCCTCCTAATAGGTTTTTTAAGTATCTAATTATAAAAACACATTTTATCAAATAATGTTTGTTTCATATCGGGACATATTGTACTCTTTAGAGCTGGTAGTTTGCCAAAGCGGTGCTACTGATCTCGGGTCAAGTTAACGAATTTTTAATTAAATTTCTGTCTAATTGGTGGTAATCGTAATATGTATCGGGCACAATCGCGCACAATCGTGCGTGGGAAAATGGCTCTTGGTGTTCCATGCCGACTCGGACACTGGGAAGCAAACGGTTCTTGCCTGTATTGCATATTTCTGCAAATCTAAACGGTTTATGATAGATTATAGAATGCACCGCAAGGCATTGGCTTCGCAGGCATGTAAAGCTCCCCTGGCCTGCTACTGCTGACCATGTGTAAGAGCTTTGAATAGAACCCTTCTAAGCTCTCTAGTGGCTTTGGGGCCCATTGGGCCAAGAGATCTTCCGGTTTTAAGACAAGCTGCAGAAGGTAATATGTAAGGCTGCAAAAGGCGCTTCCCATAAGCTGCTTCCTGGATTTCTGGTGAGCGGGATGAAGGGAACGTATATTTTCCTCCCTAAGCCTTTAATACCATTTACTTGAGTCTTAAGTATCCTCTAAGATAGGTAATAAACTTGGTGGATGTCGACCGTTGTCCAATTTTGTAGTAACCGCATACAAAGCTAACTAGCCTTACGGACCCATTCCCTAGGGTATAAATGAGGTGAACGCATTGCAGCAATGGCTTGGGAAATCATTAAAGCATAAATTATCGCTGCTTATCATTATTACGACGATGGTTCCTTTGCTGTTTCTCGGCTTTTTCTCTTTTAACATGGCGGAAAGCCTGACGGAGGAGAAGGCCAAAATTACGGGCATGAACACCTTGCGCCAGCTTGAAGCGTATCTCGATACGATGGTGAAGGATGTTGAGAACATGTCGCTGTTTTTGATCGGCCATAACGGAGTGCAGTCCTATCTGAAGTCGTCCGAGAGCAATTACGTTCAGCAGACGACCGTCATCAACTTTTTGACCAATCTGGCGTTTTCCAAAGACTACATCGCCAACATTATCGTGGAGCCGCTCGGCAATAAGGATCCGATCTCCCATAAATCGCTGGTGCGATCCGAGTTCAAGGACATTACGGAGGAGATTCCGGATTATTACGCGCAGCATCCGAAATGGTGGTCTTTCGTCCACCGGCAGTGGACTTTTGAAGGAGTCAGGAAGGTGATCACCCTGGCGAGGCCGATCCGCAGCACGGACAAGTACAAGCCGATCGGCAATTTGCAGATCAACCTCGATCAAGCGGTCATCGCGAACCAATTCCGGCAGGCGGTGCTGGAGAAGAGCGGCTTCGTGCTGCTTCTGGACGAGCAGAACCGGATCATCGTCGGCCCGCCGGATATGGAGACCAATCTGACGCTTTCGGATTACTACCCTTCCATCGGCGAATTTGAAGGCGTCAGCGGCAGCATGGATTACGGCAAGGATGAAGACAAGAAGACCATCCTATATAAAAAAATGTCCAGCGTGAACTGGAAGCTCGTCGGCATCATCCCGTCGCAGGAATACCGCTCGCAGAACCAATACTTCTTGAAGCTAACGGCGGTGGCGGTCACCGTGGCCGTCGTGTTCGTGATCGTGCTCGTCTTGTTTCTGATCCAGAAAATTACGAACCCGCTGTCCGTGCTCGCGAAGTTCCTGAAAAACTCCAGTCCCGAGGAGCCGCTGCCGGCCCTCCCGGTCAAAACGGTTGACGAGGTCGGCCAGCTGATCATCAGTTATAACCGTCTGAGCTCGCGGATTGTGAAGCTGACCGATGAGGTAAAGCTGAGCGAGTCGCTGAAGAAGGAAGCGGACATGCACGCGCTGCAGGTACAGATCAATCCGCATTTCCTTTACAATACGCTATCCTCCATCCACTGGCTGGCCCTGATGAACCAGGATGTAAAGATTGCCGAGATGGTGGGCTCGCTCAGCGACTTTTTGCGGTTCAGCCTGAACAACGGCCAGGAATACTGCACGATTCAGCAAGAGATCATGCATGTCCGCCATTATGTGAATATTCAGAAGATCAGGTACCCGGACAAGTTCGAGTTTGACGTCCGCGTGGAGGAGAGCTTGTATAACCAGACGATGCTGAAGCTGCTGCTGCAGCCCCTCGTGGAAAACTCCATGCTGCATGGTATTTTGAGCCGGGACGGCCTAGGGATGATTACGATTTACGGGGAGCGCGTACCGGGCGGTATTCGCTTCACCGTGGAGGATGACGGAATCGGGATGTCCCCGGATCGCCTCAGATGGCTGCAGGAGCAATTGACGGAGCATCCGCAGCAGCAAGAACGGGAGAAAGCCGAGCGCGGGAGCTACGGGCTGCGCAATGTGCATAAACGGCTTCTTCTCCATTACGGGCGGGATGCCGGCTTGGAGATCGAAAGCACCGAAGGTGCCGGAACCCGGGTCCTGTTTACGATACCGGATACGATGGATGACACCGGCCATGAAGGAAATAACAAAGGGGATGACAAACCTTGAAGGTATTGATCGTTGATGATGAAGTGATCATTCGCAATGGCCTGAGCACGGTGATTCAATGGGCGGAGCATGGCTATACGGTGCTTCCCCCCGCGGCTTCGGCTGAGGAAGCCCTTCAGCGGCTTCCGCTCGAGATGCCGGATATTATATTTACCGACATTCGGATGACGGGCGCAAGCGGGCTCGATCTGGCTCATGAGGTACGGCAGCATTTTCCCGAGATCGAGATCATTATCATCTCCGGCTATGACGAGTTCGTTTATGCCCAGCAGGCGATGCGGGAGGGGGTCAGCGATTATTTGCTCAAGACGAGCAGGCCGACCGAAATCATCGAGGCTGCCAATCAGGCGAGGGCACGGATTGAAGCGCGCAGGCAGCATCACGCCAAGGGCATGGAGCAGGAAGCCGCCGTTAACCGCAGCTTTCTGCGAAGGGTGCTTGCAACGGGCTCTTCGCCCGATGAAGCGAGCATAGCTGAGTTGTGGAACCGATATCCCCAGCTTCGCATCGAAGCGGGCAAGTCGCTTCAAATTTGGCTGCTGTCCATTCAGGCGATGGAGCAAGGGGACGAAGCATCCCGGCCAACCGAATGCAACGCATCCCTAGGCTCCGTCCTCGCCGAAGAGCTGCCCTGCGCGTGGATTGAATGGAACGGCGCGCTGCTTGTGCTTGCTAGAACCGAGCCAGGCTTCCCGGACCGGGTGAACGCCGCCGTCCGAGCGTGGGAGACCCGGCACGGCTGCCGGGTCTTAGCCGCAAGCGGCCGGCCCGTTCATGAGGCCTCGGAGCTGCATATTGCCGTGGCTTCGGCGGAGGAGGCTGCCTCCTATGCATGGCTGCTGGGGCATGAGCGGAGCATCCGCTTTGAGGACATCTCCGGCCGTAAAGGGATCCGGACCGTATGCACGCAGGACGAGGAAGCGGAGCTCGCTTCGCTGCTTCGTTCCGGCCAGGAGCCGGCTCTGTATGCCTGGATCGGGCGTTTGCTCGAGCGGATTTCAAGCGATCCGGACGCAACCCCGGGATCGGTGCAGGCATATCTGCATTCCCTGCTCATCTATGCGCAGCGCTGGCTTGAACGCGCGGCGGACTCGATCGGGTATTCCAGCCCGCTGGCTTCGGAGGAGCCGATCCATTTCGGGGAGTTGAAGATTTCGCCGGAGAGCGTGCTGACCCGTTATCTCGGGCTGATCATGAAGCAGTACGGTGAAATGGTATCGGCGACGACACCGGTTCAACGGGCGATCGCCTATATTCACGAGCATTTGGGCCAAAGCCTGTCGCTCCAGCAGGTTGCCCGCCATGTGCACATGAATCCGAACTATTTCAGCGAGATGTTCAAGAAGGAAACCGGTCAAAATTATATTGAATTCGTCACCCAGGCGAAGCTGCGGAAGGCCATGGTGCTGCTTCGGGAGACACCGGCCAAAATCAGCGAAATTGCCAATGAAATCGGCTATGAGGACATCAAGTACTTTAACCGGCTGTTTAAGAAATGGACCGGACAGACCCCGTCGGAATATCGGGCAAATCCTGAATTTTGTCCCTCTATGGACTGAAGTATATCCCCTATGTAAGCGCTATATCCTCTTTTATACTAAAGACGATCATCAAGAGATTAACCCATCCGAACGATTATAAAAGGGGGATTTAACTATGAGACCAGGAAGAAAAATAGGTCTAGTCCTGCTGGCCATGTCTCTGCTCCTGGCCGCTTGCGGCGGCGGAAAGAGCAGTGAGAAGGCCGGCGAGAGCACGAACGGCTCGGAGAAGGTAAAGCTGACGATCTGGCACAACTTTGCCGGTGACGACCTGCGGGCGAAGGCCGTTCGCAGCTATATCGATCAGTTCGCACAGGATCATCCGGAGGTTACGCTGGACGCACAGGCGATCCCGCCGGACGGCTATCGCCAGCGCTTGAGCACGGTGGCTGCCGCCAACGAAATGCCGGACGTATTCTTCGTCTATGCCGGAAGCCAATCGTCCGAGCTGCATCAAGCGAAGCTGCTCCAGCCGATTACGGAAGTGCTGGATGCGCATCCGGAATGGAAAGAGAAGTTCCTCCCTGGCGCATTCGATCCATTCGAATTTGAAGAAGGCCAGATATATTCCGCTCCGCTCGGAATGTCGGCGACATCGATCCTGTATTACAACAAGGCGCTCTTTGAGAAGCACAACGTGAAGGTGCCAACGACGTGGGATGAAATGATGACCGCGATCAAGACGTTCAACGACAACGGAATCACGCCGATTGCGCTTGGCAACAAGGCGCCGTGGGTAGCCCAGTCGACGATTCTCGGCTCGCTTGCGGACCGGGTAACGGGTACGGAATGGTTCAAGAATGCCGCTGCCCAGCAGGGAGCGAAATTCACCGATCCGGAATTCATCGAGGCGCTTGGCTATTTCAAGCAGCTCGTGGATAACAAGGCGTTCCAAGAAGGCGCGAACAGCATTGATAACACGCAAGCCGAGCAGTACTTCATTCAAGGCAATGCAGCGATGATGATCAGCGGTGCTTGGACCTTGACGAATCTTGCGGCATCTTCTACGGAAGAGCAAATGAAGGACATTGAAGTAACCACATTGCCGGCGATTCCAGGCGGCAAAGGCGAAGCGAACACCATTTCCGGCGGCGCCGGCGGCGGACTTGCGCTCAGCAGCAGAACCGAGGGCAAAGCGAAGGAGCTCGCACTGGAGCTGATCTACACCGTGAGCGGACCGGAAGCCCAGAAATCCATTGCCGAGAGCAATTCCATGGTTATGTACGATGCCGAGATCGACCAATCCAAAGTAACTTCCCTTTACTACAAGGCGTACAACCTTGTGAAATCGACGGGAATCACGCCGGTATACGATGCTTATCTGTCTGCAGAAGCAGCTGAAGTCATCAACAACGGTCTGCAAGAAATTATGATGGGCGGCTCCGTTGAAGATGTGGCTAAGAAGCTGCAGGATGCGCAAGCCAGATCCGCTACTCCGTAAATTGTCAGCCCTGAACATGCTTAAGGATAAGGATAGGAGGAGGAGGCTGCCATGCCTACAGCGATGAGAAGCAAAGGATTTATAGCCATAGCGCTTCTTCCTGCGCTTCTGTTGTTTCTGATATTTGTCATCATCCCGGTGTTCTGGTCGGCCTATTACGGATTTTTCAGCTGGAAAGGGTTTGGTGAAGCCACGTTTATCGGACTTGATAATTATAAAGAGATGTTCAAGGATCCGATCTTCTGGCGCGCTCTTCGCAACAACTTGATCCTGGTCGTGTCCTCGATTATCGGTCAGGTGCCCATCGCGTTGGTTCTGGCGATCGTCCTGTTTAAAAATTCGCTCTTCAGCCGGTTCATCCGTTCGGCCGTATTTATGCCGATGGTTCTTTCCACGGTGGTTGTCGGCCTCATCTGGGGGTACATCTACCACCCGCAGTTCGGAATTGCAAACCACGTGCTGGAAATGCTCGGATTGGAATCGTGGACCCGGGCCTGGCTGTCGGATCCGAAGGTGAATATGCTGGCGATTTCGATTCCGATCAACTGGGCCAACGTCGGCCCGTATCTGGTCATCTTTATCGCAGCGCTGCAAAACATCTCCCCGGAGATTCATGACGCAGCCAAAATCGACGGATCCTCGGGCTGGAACAAGCTGAGAAACATTACGCTGCCGATGATCTGGAGCACGGTCGTCGTTACCATCGTGCTCTGCATCTCGGGAAGCTTGAAGGCGTTCGACCACGTTATCGTCATGACGGGCGGCGGACCGGCGCAATCGACGGAGCTGCTTGCCACCTACATGTACAACAGCACGTTCAGCGTCTATCGTTACGGTTACGGCTCGGCCGTATCCACCATGATCATGATTGTCAGCGCGATCCTGATCGCCATCAACTATTTTGCAACGCGCAGAAAGTCAAGTTAACAGGAAGGAGTGAGCGACATGAATTTACAGACAACCGGTATCGGAAGCGCTTCGGGAAAAAGAACGATCATGAAGGGATTATCCGGGTTCGTCAAACTGCTGCTGCTTGGTTACGCCATTCTTACGCTCTACCCCCTGTACTGGCTTTTTACGAGCGCGTTTAAATCCAATCAGGATTTCTTTACCAATCCTTACGGCCTGCCGAAGGAATGGATGTCAGAGAACATATTCCGGGCGTGGGAGCTTGGAAATATGGGCCGCGCGATGCTGAATTCGACCGTGGTGACCATTATATCCGTCGCCCTGACGATTCTGCTCAGCGTTCTTGCTGCCTATGTGCTGTCCAGATTCCAGTTCCCGTTCAAAAAGGCCGTCGTGGTTCTGTTCACGACAGGCCTGCTGATCCCGATTCACAGCACGCTTGTACCGCTGTTCATTATGATGAAGAACATCGGCCTGCTCGATACGTACGGGGCGCTCATTCTTCCCTACACGGCGTTCGAGCTGCCGATCGCAATCTTCCTGTCGATGGCTTATATGTCATCGATTCCAAGGGAGATCGAGGAAGCGGCCATGATCGACGGCAGCGGCTGGTGGGGAATCTTCGGCAGAATGATTCTTCCGCTCTGTATGCCGATCGTGGCAACCATTTCGATTCTGGCGTTCCTGCGGTTCTGGAACGATTTCTCCTTCGCGCTCGTCTTTATCAATACCCAAGCGCTGAAGACGCTGCCTCTCAGTCTGTCGCTCTTCTCGGACGGCTTCGGTACGGATTATGCGTTGACGATGGGAGCTATGGCCATCGCGGTCATTCCGACCATTGTCGCTTACCTGATCCTGCAGGAGCAGATCATGAAGGGCATGGTGGCCGGCTCGATTAAAGGTTAAGTCAGCTGCAAGGGAAATTAACAAACTGTACCGTATAGCGGGAATACAGTCGATGGATTCAGGAAGTTCCACTTCATATGCATCTTGAAAACCCTCTACCGATTCATTCGGAAGAGGGTTTTTGTTGATGGCGGTGGATTCAACGTGTTAATTTTAAAAAAATTCATGCACGATTTTCGGCGATGTCATGCTTGCAGAAGAAATATAATGAGAACAAATGGCGGTGCCTGGATTACCCCAAAGCAGCTCACAACATGAACCACGGTCGCACATGGCGTGCCAACAAAGGATACGGGAGGAATTTTGCATGATATCAGCCTCGAATCAACAGGAATATTACCAGGCGCTGCTGGAGAAGAAGTCGGAATACGAGGGCGTCTTTTATGTAGGCGTTAAGACAACCGGCGTATTCTGCCGCCCGACATGCCCGGCAAGGAAGCCGAAAATCGAGAACTGCGAATTTTTTGGGACGGCCGAAGAAGCGCTGCTTGCTTCCTACAGGCCCTGCAAACGATGCCGGCCGCTTTCGCATCCCAATCAGGTGTCCGACCTGGTTCGGCTGCTTGTAGACGCGGTGGAGGCAAACCCGGAGAAGAGATGGACCAACCAGGACTTTCAGGAGCTGTCGGTGGATGCCTCAACGGCGAGGCGCCAATTCAAAAAGCGGTTCGGGATGACCTTTGTCGAATATGCAAGGGCACGGCGGATGGGGATTGCCTTGAAGCAGATTCGGGAGGGACATGCCGTCATCGATGCCCAGCTGACGATCGGTTACGAGTCCAGCAGCGGGTTTCGGGATGCCTTTTCCCGGATTATGGGCGCAGCGCCTACCCGGTCAGGCCATCACCGTGTTCTAAGAGCTTCCTGGCTGGACACGCGCCTCGGGCCGATGATCGCGATTGCGGACGAGGAAGCGTTATATTTGCTTGAATTCGTTGATCGCAGAGGGCTGGAGCGCGAGGTTGAACGACTTCGGCGGAGAACCCGTTCGGCAATCATTCCGGGTTGCACCGCCCCCCTCCGTTCGATTGAGCGTGAGTTGGGCGAGTATTTTGACGGGAAATTAACGGTGTTTCAAACCCCTCTGCGCATGTTGGGATCTCCGTTTCAAACCGAAGTCTGGAGTCGGTTATTACAGATTCCTACCGGTCAAACGTCTTCGTATGGCGAAATCGCGGCAACGATGGGAAAGCCAACCGCGTACCGTGCTGTTGCTCAGGCGAATGGGGCGAATCAGCTCGCGATTGTCATACCCTGTCATCGCGTGATCAATGCGAATGGTGAATTGGGCGGGTACGGCGGGGGATTGTCGCGCAAGCAGTGGCTGTTAAACCATGAGAGGGCGATGGGGGCCGGAGCTGATAATTAGACTTAAGTCGTAGGGAATGGTCTTAGCTCGGGCCGGACTTTTTTTGTATCGATTAAGTAGTCGTTCGTATGATGTATTCAGATGGAAGGTCTTTAAAATAAAGAGCATAGCTTCCACTATCGGAGAAGGGAGACTGATCATCGTGATGGATCAAGAGCGATTACCCCAATGGGTCACCAATTATCTGAACTATATTCAAGTTCCGTTAAAGGAGCCTTCCTATGCGTATTTAACTGAAATCTGCACGGCGCATCATAACCGGATTCCGTTTGAGAATATCAGTACACTCCTTCGATTCCATGAGTATCATCAAACAGGAAGCCTCCAGGAAGATGCAAAGCGGTTCGTGGATCAGCTGCTGCAGTTCAATATGGGG
Organism: Paenibacillus lactis; assembly: GCF_017873605.1. Taxonomy (GTDB): domain Bacteria; phylum Bacillota; class Bacilli; order Paenibacillales; family Paenibacillaceae; genus Paenibacillus_AQ; species Paenibacillus_AQ lactis. The sequence continues at coordinate 390,225 of NZ_JAGGKI010000002.1, read as the reverse complement.
GGGACCTGCTACATGATCAACAGCAGCCTTCAACAGTTGTTGACACAGCTTGGTTTCCGCAGCCGCTACACGTTGCTTGGAGGCGGGCATGTCGGATTGCTCGTTCAGCTTCCTGATGAGGAGGAAGAGGTCTATGTGGATTGCGGGAATGCAGCACCATTCTTTCAGCCGGTTCGATTGATGAGCGAGCCCGATTACGTGTCTGCGTATGCCGGTATTGAAGTAAGATTACGCCCAGCCGGCGAACCGGGAACCTATGCGTATTACCGGTATGTCGACGGCAAGCTGCAAACGGATCTCTTGTGGACCTTCGATACGAGAAAAACCTATCAATTTGATGATTTCCAGCCTGCGATACGGCAATATTTCAAGCCGGATGATATGTTTACTTCGACCTTGCGCTGCCAGCTTTGGCAGCTGGATCAGCAGCGTTCGCTGTCCTTGGTCAACAATGGTTTGAGCATCCGGTATATCGATGGAACGGTCGAGAAGCGGGTATTGTCGGATCTTGGAGAATTACGTGAAGTCATCAATCAAGAATTCAAACTCCCCAAGCTGCCGGTAGAAGAGGCGGTTAATGTTCTCCGGCAGCTCGGGGTGGATATATGGAAGGAATAATGATGCCTCTTTTCATAGAAGCGAAATCCCATAGGCCGCCGCCAGTTGGTTGAAGAATACTCATGGGCTGCCGTCAGTAAGTTGAAGAATACTCATGGGCTGCCGCCATTGGTTGAAGAATGCTCATAGGCCGCGTATTCGTTGAAGAATACACTCAAATGAGGCGCTCAGGACTCGCCGGGACGGTGGCAGCTTCCCGGAATTTAACCGGCGACATGCCGTAGTTGGCGCGGAAGACGCGGTGGAAGTAGGAATAGCTGGCGAACCCCGAGGTTTCCGCGATTTCCTCCAGCGTCATCGTGCTGTATTTGATCCGCTCAACGGCCGCGTTGAGGCGGATTTCCAAAGCATATTGAATCATCGTCTTGCCGTAATACTCCTTGAACAGCTTGACTGCCCGCGACAGGCTCAGGCCGACGTGCTTTGCCGCATCCTCCAGCTTAAAGGTAACCGTGGCATGCTCCTCCACAAACCGCTTCAGCCGGAGGGCTGTAAAGGCGAGGCGGTCGGCCGGCTTCGTCTCGGTAATGGCGCGATCCAGGCTGAGGCACAGCCCGCGCAGCAGGTAGCCTGTCATTTCATCGTTTTCCCCGTCCATTCCGCGCCGTTTCTCCAAGAGGAGATGTCTCCATAGTCCAAGCAGATGATCGTCCAGCCCGATCCGGCTGACGACCGGGCGCTGTATCCGGCCCCACCATTCATCGATCCATGCCCCATCGCAAAATATGAAATAATCCCCGCTGGACACGCGGCCTTCCCCGCCGCCGTCCTTGACACGCAGCTCGTACTCGTCGCCGGGCTTCAGCAGCAGCAGATCTCCCCCCTGCACATGGTGCACGATTCCGTTGCAGTACACCTCACAGGATCCTTCCGTCTGCAGACGAAACAAATAGTTCGTCAAGCCGCCCCGATGGCTGTTGCTGAATTGCTGGAAGTGGTACGAATAGTCGCAGATCAGCAGTCTTGCATCCATAATGGCCAAAACCTCCAGTGAAAAATATAAGCAGATAGTTCATGTTGCAGCCATATTGTTTATGTTCATTTTAGCCCATTTCCTTGTATGATAGTAGCAGATTGAGCATTAACCCAAATTTTGAATCGAGGTGCGCCAAACATGAGAAGAATGAATATCGGTTTGCAAATGTACACGCTGCGCGACGAGACGGCACAGGATTTCCGCGGTACGCTCCGCAAGGTGGCGGAATTGGGTTATGAGGGTGTTGAATTTGCAGGCTACGGAGACATTCCCGCCGAAGAAATGAAAACGCTTCTTCAAGAGCTCGGACTGAAAGCGATCGGCAGCCACGTCGGTCTGCATCTGCTGCGCGAGGATCTGCAGAAGGAGATCGATTACCTGAAGACGATCGGCGCGAAATATATGATGTGTCCATACGTTGCTCCGGAGGACCGCGAGAATGCCGAGGATTGGAAGAAGCTGTTCGCGTTCTTGGAAGAGGTAGGGGCTGAAGCCCGCAAGCAGGGTCTTATCTTCGGTTATCACAACCATGCATTTGAATTTGAAGATAAAGTGGATGGAGCGTTCGTATTTGATGCCATGTATGCGGCAACCTCACCTGAAGCTGTGCAAGTGGAAATGGACGTATGCTGGGTACAATTTGCCGGTCAGGACCCGCTTGCCTATATTCCGAAATATGCTGGCCGTCTGCCGCTTCTCCATCTGAAGGACTTCAGCAAGGATGCCGAGGGGAACATGAAGACGCTGGAGCTTAGCCAGGGCGACGTAAACCTGCCGGGCGTCATTCAGGCTGCATCCGATGCAGGCACGGAATGGCTGATCGTTGAGCAGGACGTATGCCAGAATCCGCCGCTCCAAAGCGTGGAGAACAGCATGAACTGGCTGAAGCAGAACTATTTGAACCAATTTTAATTAATTCGTACCTGAGAACGAGGAAAAGGAGAATTGTTCATGAGCAAAATTAGAGTAGCTGTATTCGGCTGCGGCGCGATCGCCCAGCGCAGACATATTCCTGAGTATGCCAACAATGAGAACGTGGAGCTGGTAGCCTTCGCCGATCCGGTGAAGGAGCGTGCCGAAGAAATGGCGGCCCAGTACGGCGGTACGGCGTACACGGACTACCAGGAGTTGCTGAAGAATGAAAAGCTGGATGCCGTAAGCGTATGTACACCAAACTACCTGCATGCGCCAATGACGATCGCGGCAGCTAATGCCGGCCTGCATGTGCTGGTCGAGAAGCCGATGGCTTCCAATGCCGAAGAAGGGGAGCAGATGATCGAGGCTGCCCGCAAGAACGGCGTTTATCTGATGGTCGGACACAACCAGCGCCTGATGCCTCCGCATGTGAAGGCGAAGGAAATTCTGGACTCCGGCAAGCTCGGTAAAGTGCTGACCTTCCGTACATCCTTCGGTCATGGCGGTCCGGAGGGATGGAGCTTGGACGGACGCGACAGCTGGTTCTTCCGCAAGGAGGAAGCGGTTATGGGCGCCATGGGCGACCTCGGCGTGCACAAATCCGACTTCATCCGTTACTTGCTGAACGATGAAATCGTGGAAGTTGCCGGCTTCATCGGCACAGTTCATAAAGAAGGCACCGACGTGGACGACAATGCGACTTGTATCGTGCGCATGAAGAGCGGGGCCGTAGGCACCTTGATGGCGAGCTGGACGCATTACCGGGCCGGCGACAACGGCACCGTGCTCTGGTGCGAGAAGGGTGCCATGAAGATCGGTACGGTTCATGGCGACGAAGTGATCGTCGAGCTGACCGACGGCACGGTTGAGACATATAAAGTCGGTGCGATGGCAACGAACGAGAAGCAGGTGCCGAGCGGCGTTATCGACGAGTTCGTGGAGTGCATCCTGACCAATACGCCTCCGCGGATTTCCGGCGAAGAAGGTCTCCGTTCGCTCAACGTAATTCTGGGCGCGTTCGAATCCCAGGCTACCGGCAAAATCGTGAAGCTGTAATAAGTTCATAAGAGAGGGGAGCCGTATCATACGGCTCCCCTAATTACATTTTAGAACGGATAAATTGGAGGTGATGCTTCCTTATCATTCGGTAGATAACCGGAAACTATCAGCGGTACGTCGGATAAATAATGCCGATATCCCGCTCGGTCGTCAGGATTCCATCCTGGTAGCGCTGCTGTTCATTACCCTTGATCTCGACGGCTATTGACCGGCCGTCGTAATGCAACATTCCCGTTACGGTTCGTACACTCATGCCTACAATCCCTTCCAGTTTTCCGGCGGTGTCGGTGATAAGCCGGATCCCGGACGGAGCCTGAATGTGAACCGCTCCGTCTCGGAGGATCGTCATGGTATCCGAACCATTCGTCAGCTCGAAACGCATGCCGTTCACTATCCGGGTATAAGCTGTACTGCCTGCGATTTCCTCTCCATGATCCATGGCTGCCGGCAGAAGGCCGGTGAACCATAGACGTTCTCCGTCTTTAGGCAGGATTCCGCATAGCCGCTCCACGTAATCCATTAGGCAGAGGATGGCGGGCGAGTAAGTCTCCGTAAAACCCTCCTGACCGGTCCACGGACTCAAAGCCTGCGGGAAGCGTTCGGCTCTGGCGAGGGCGGACAGGATCGGCTGCATGACCCAAGTCAGCTCGACATAACGGTGATGCGCTTCGAACGCATGCGGCGCGCGGATCAGGCTCAGGAAGTTGGATGGTCCGCCCCAGCTGTTATAAGTAGAGAACGGATCAAAACGTGGATCGTCCATGGCCAAGGAGGTGAAAGGGTACTTGGCAAAAAATTTGCTCGTATTAAGGAGATAACGCTCCAGCATGGTATCAAACAAGGACCGGTCGCCGACTTCGCAGGCCATGACCCGCAGCAGAACGTCGGACTGGACCCGTACGAAACGGCCGTTTCGGTCCAGGTCATAGAAGAACATATCCTCTTCGTCGTAGCAATAGCGGAAGAGACTGTCCAGGCTGGCCACGGCCTTCGCCCTCCAGCCTTCTCCGGATTGCCCGAGCTCCTCGGCGATCCGGGACAAATACAGCCGCTGGCAGTAGATGTTGGCCGTTAAATCCGGTGCCAGGAAGGGGAGGATCGGCGAATCCGGGTGGAAGGCCGCCGCATCGCTCCCGTAAGGTGTATCGGGTACATGCCAGAACCTTGGTGATAAGTCATGACCGGTATCGAAGGTGCTGAAGGCTTCGACGCAGCCTGTGCCCCGGGTGTTGCGGTTAAGCGCAATCCACTCGTCGTACCGGGCCATGGCCTGATACATCATGTCCAGGAAGGACCGGTCCCGGCCATGCAGACGGTAATGATTCCAAATGCAGCGTGCAAGCGGAGTGACCAGCTGGATCTGGCGGAAGGCCGGCCCGTTCTCGGTCAGCTTGTATGGAATTAAGCCGTCGTCCCGCTGGAAGTCGGCAAAGGCCAAATAAGTCGACTCGGCCACAGAGGGAAGAAAGCGGGACAACAGCTCGGCATTGATTGTCCCCGTGCTTTCCAGCCAGCACCCGAGATAGATGCCGCCCTCCTGGAGAATGGGATTGCGGCCCCTTATGGGGACGATGCAGCAAAGAAGCTTCTGCAGCGCGGCATAGTAAGCATCTTCCAGATTACCGCCGGAAGCGGCGAACCGGACGCCCGATTCCTGCCACTCGGCTAAGAGCAGCGGATCCTCCTGCTTGACCGGCCGCACCCGATCCTCAATCGACATCCGGCGCAGCTTCTCCATTGCATTTTCGTTCATGCTCTAAAGCCACCTCCTTTTCCCCGAGCTCCTCGCGAAGCTTCCAGCGCGGTGCTCGGCGTCACATGACGGTAGAAGTTAGGTTATTGATTGGATTCGAAAATGCGGACCGTGCCGTTATAAAAGTCTGCCACAGCCTGTTTGACGTCTTTACGCCCGAAGCCGATCTCCTGGGTTGTCGTCTGGGCCAGCTTGGAGAATTCCGCGAACCCCGGCGGGTTATAGCTGACGTCGAACGGCTCTTTTTTGGTCGCCTCGGATACCAGGCTCGTATAAGCGTAGACGATCTCCTCGACGGGTCCGGCTTCCTTCTGCAGCAGCTCCCGGTTCGCCTCCGTGACGGGCACCCCGCGGTCATTGCCGAGGATTTTGGCGGCTTCCGGATCATTAATCCAGAAATCCATTAATAAGGCGACTTCTTTCGGATGCTTCGTATTGGCATAACCGGACAATCCTTGGCTCGATTCGAACACGACGCCGGTTCCCTTAGGACCTCGCGGGACCGGATACAGCACGAGCGGGTCTTCCGTTAGGCTCTGAAAAGCGGCCAGCTGATTCGAAGGAAGGAGGCTCATAGCCGCCTTGCCGGTAATTAACAGCGATTTGCTCGTGTCGTCATGCGGATTGGAGACTTGGAGCTCCGGCGTCACCACGCCGCCGGCTTTCGATGCCCTCTCCCAATATTCAAACCATCCCAGAATATCCTCTTGGGCAAAGCCGAGCGTACCGTTCTCCATGTCGTACAGCTGCTTTCCGCGCTGCTTCAAGTAGATGTCCATACCGTCCACGGTGAAGTTATACGTTCCGTATACGCCATTCCCAAGCTTCTCGGACAGCTCCCGGCTGACTGCAGCGTACTCTTCCCAGTCCCAATCCTGGTTAGGCATTGGCATTCCTGCCTTTTCGAACAACGCCTTGTTGATGACAATTCCTCTTGCATTCGCACCGGCGGATATATGCTGCAGCTTGCCGTCGATGCGCCCGTATTCCACCATTGCCGGATCCATGCCATCCAATTTCAGCTCGTTGCCGACGTAAGGATCGAGGTTCAACAGGACGTCCTTCTTGGCATAGTCGACGACGTTCCCGCCCAGGAAGAAGATGTCGGGAGCGGTGCCGGAGGCAAGCTGCGTGTTCAGCTTGTCGAAGTATCCCGACGAGGGCGAGAACTCGCCTACGATTTTGATGTTTGGATGTTTTTCCATAAATATCTTAAGAGCTTCGTTCGTAATATCCGCGCGTTTCTGGTCTCCCCACCACATCATCCGCAGCTCGATTTGGCCTTCGGCTTCGCCCGCTGAACCAGTGCTTCCGCTCTTACCCGTATGATCCGTTCCGGAGCAGGCTGTGATGAACAAGAGAAGAGAAGCCAACATGCCAACCATGATTCGCTTTAACATCGTTATTCCTCCCAAAAATTCGTGATTCGTGCTATACAAGCCATCAATTACGATGCTTTTCTGCAGGGAACTTTACTTCAAGCCTGTCGTGGCGATGCCCTCGAGAAAATACCGCTGAAATAACAGAAAGATGATCGTCACGGGCAGCAGCGACAGCGTGGACATGGCCAGCAAGGCGCCCCAATCGGATTGTCCGGAAGGGTCGAATAAGGATCGAATGCCGAGCTGAACCGTGAATAGGTCGATTTTGCTTAAATAAATCATCTGACTGAAGAAGTCGTCCCAGCTCCAGATGAAGGTGAAGATCGAGGTGGTGATCAGGGCGGGTACGAGAAGCGGAACCACGATTCGGAAAAAGATCTGCGCCTGACCACACCCGTCGATCGTTGCGCTCTCGTCCAACTCGCGCGGAATACCGCGTATGAACTGCACCATCAGCAGGATGAAGAACGAGTCATGGGCAAGCCATTTCGGGAGAATCAGCGGAAAGTACGTATTGATCCAATGCAGCTCATTATACATAATGTACTGGGGCACCAGCGTCACGTGGTACGGAAGCATGATGGTCACGAGCATGATGCTGAACCACAGGCCCTTGAGCCGGAACTTCAACCGTGAGAATGCATAGGCTGCAAGCGAGCAGGACACGACGTTTCCGATGACGCTGAGGATTGAGATGACCAGCGAGTTGCTGAAGAACCGGCCGAAGGACACGCCCTGCAGGCCTTTCCACCCGTTTACGTAATGATCCAGAGTAAACACCTCGGGAATGAGGCCGGAACTGTTGAATATTAGATGGTTCGGTTTGAACGAGCTCAAGACGAGCCATAAGACCGGGTATAGCATGGCGATGCCCAGCAGAATGATAACCGCATGCCTTCCAGCTTGAATAAGGCGGCGCTCCAATGGCATATCGTTACCTCCCTTCCTGGTTGTCGCCATAGAAAACCCAGAACTTCGATGTCAGAAAGACGACTGCCGTAAAGATGCCGATAATCCCCAGCATGATCCATGCCAGCGCCGACGCATATCCCATATCGAAGTACGAGAACCCTTTGAGATAGAGGTACAGAGTGTAGAACATGGTGGCGTCCAGCGGTCCTCCACGCCCGTCGCCGATGACATAAGCCGGCGTGAAGGCTTGAAAGGAATTGATCATGCTCATGATCAGGTTGAAAAAGATGACGGGTGACAGCATCGGCAGCGTAATACTGAAAAATTGCCGCAGTTTCCCGGCACCATCGACCCCCGAAGCTTCATAGAGGTCTGCCGGGATCTGTTTGAGGCCGGCAAGGAAGATGACCATCGCCGATCCGAACTGCCAGATGGACAAGGTCACGATCGTATAGATCACATAATCTGGATGCGCGATCCAGGAAGGTCCGGTAATTCCGAACCAGCTTAAGAACTGGTTGACAAGTCCGCTGCCATCAAAGATCTGGCGCCATACGATCGCAATGGCCACGCTCCCCCCTAACAGCGAAGGAATGTAATACACGGTTCTATAGATGCCGAGACCGCGGATGCCCTTGTTCAGCGCCATGGCGACCAAGAGTGCGAAGGCGAGCCGGAGCGGCACGGATAAGAAGACGTAATAGAACGTCAGCCATAGCGATCGCCGGAAGGTATCATCTTCGCTAAAAATTTGGACATAGTTGCTCAGTCCGGTCCATGTTGCCGATGACAACAGGTTGAATTTGGTCATGGATAAGTACAATGAAGCAATCATCGGCCCGAGCGTCAGACAGAAAAAACCGATGAGCCAAGGAAGCAAAAAGAGGTATGCCGTTTTGTTCTGCTGTCCATACAAGGGTTTGGACGAATTTCTCATCATGAGCCTCCCTTCGGGTATGATGCAGTGGTAGCCTGACCGGTAGTTCGATCAGCGCATTGTGACCGCTTACAAATGGCGCGGTGCACGATCCGTTGCATTCATCATAACGGGGGAGTCCGGAAGGCGGAATCTCATTTCTTCGGATCATGATTGTTGTTTTTTTCGGGTGGCTGCCAAGCGGAAGTCCGACGGGCTCATGTGAAACATCTTTTTGAATTTGGAACTGAAGTAGCCGGGGGAGGAGAATCCGACCAGCTCCGCGATGTCCCAAACGGTGAGTCCCGTCTCCGTCAGAAGGCGAACCGCTTGCCTCATGCGCATCTCCGTGACGTACTGAATGAAGGTGACACCTGCCGCTTCCTTGAACATCTCCGAAAAATACGTAGGATGGTAGTTGTATTGCTCGGCCAGATTTGTCAGTGTAAGGTCCTGCATGTAATGTTCCTCAATATACCGCTTGGCCGATTCGATCACCGTCTGCTCGGCGTGTGTTTCCCGTTCTCCGAAGGCATACTGCTGCGCCCACTCCATCAGCAGACGCTCGGCTTGCTCGGGCGACTCCATCAGCAGGACCCAATCCGGGGAGAGACCGATCGGCTCGCGTTCGGGAAGATCCCGCGGTACGTCGGCCAAGATTGATTCCATGAGAAGCGAAATTTGAAAAATGCAGCGGTAGAACCGGGGAGAGGAAATAGCAAAAGCGTCCCGGAGTTCCTTCCGAATGATGTCCCCGAAGGCATCCATTTGTCCGCGAACGAGACAGCGATGCAGTGTCCTGCTCGTTTCCTCAGGCAATAACGGGCTGTGATCCGTTACCGGGGCAGGGGTAGGTCCGCCCTGACGCCAAGCCATGTTCCAAGCGAGGAGGGAATGGAGATAGCCCTCCTTCCAACGCGCCAAGCCCGTTACGGGCCGGCCTATTCCGATGAGAACGTCAACGTCCAGTAGCGCATCGGCTTGTTCCGTCAGCCTGCGGGCGAACTCCTGTTGAAGTCCCCTTGCGATAACGCAATGCACCGTAGCCGCGTTGGCATGATCACGGAACATCTGGATATTCTCCGAATGAAGCTGTGCCAGTTCATGGCAGAGCATATGAAACGGAAGGCGGAGCTGTTCCAGATCCCGGCCGCCAGCCTCCATCCGTGAACGCGTTGATCTGATGCCCGCCGTGATGAAGCAGACTTCGGATTCCTGCCAAGCATCCAGATGAAACAAGCGGAGGCGTTCCGATAACGAGGAGGGGGGAATCCGGTCTCCCCTCACCAAGTCCATTAGGAATCGCCCTTTCATTTCCTGATAGTATTGGGATAGTCGCCACTGCATCATCTCCGACTCATCCCGCACTTTCCGCTCCTTATCGAGGCTGGCCTTGATGCGCTCCAGTGCCGACTTCAGATCGTCCCGTGTTACGGGCTTAAGCAAATAGTCTGCGGCTTGGCTGCGGATGCCCGCTCTTGCGTATTGAAAATCCTCGTAGCCGGTAATGATCATGATCCGAATGTCGGGAATATAGCTCCGGCACACGTCAAGCAGCTTCACCCCGTCCATAACGGGCATGCTCATATCGGTAATCAGCAGGTCATAATGGCCGGCTTTCAGCAGGGACTCCGCTTCCAAGCCGTTGGCCGCTTCGCCGGTGATCTGAAACCCGGAGGCTTGCCAGTCGACTTTGAGCTTTAGCCCTTCGCGTACCTCAATTTCATCATCCGCAATCAATACGTTGTACATAACGTTCCTCCTGTGCCGGTAATATCAGCTCGATGCAAGTGCCGGTTCCTTCTTCGGCATGGATGTTAACCGTGAACAATGAACCATAGTGCAGGTGGCAGCGGGCGATGACGTTCCCTAGTCCGATATGCCAGCTCCGGCTGTCCAGAATCGGGTCCAGCTGCGGGGTGGCATCCTGATCTCGCAGCTTCCGCAAGATGCCTTTCGGCATGCCGGGTCCGTTATCGGAAATGCGCAGGCGGAGCCGGTCGGCCTCCCGGGTAACCCGGATTTCCACGATGGCGATGGGCTGGTGCCGGAAGCTGTACTTGACCGCATTCTCGATGAGCGGCTGAAGGATAAACTTAATGACCATCAGTGCTTCCAGTCGTCCTTCCTCGGCGATATCGATGCGAAGCTTATCGCCGAAGCGGGTTTGAAGAATGGAAATATAGTGCCGGACATAACCCAATTCTTCCGCTAGGGCAACCCGGTCATCGCTCGTGTTCATCGAAAAGCGCATCATTTTGCCGAGATCCTCGATGACCTGAACCGTATCGTCGGTTCGGCGCTGCATTGCGAGACTGCTGATGAGCTCAAGCGTGTTAAACATGAAATGCGGATTGATCTGCATAAGCAATGCTTTGTATTCCGCCTGCTGGCGAAGCAGCTTGAGCTCGAATTCGTTCTGGATATGCTGCCGGAGACGGCTGATCATATAACGGAAGGTGGAGATAACGTAGCTGACTTCGCTTTTTACGTTTTTATCAGGAGGCAACATCGTCTCGGCCTGATCGAAAGCGCCGCGCTGCACCTGCCTCATCGCCAGCACGAGACGGGTAAGGGGCTTGGTTACGCCATAGGAGAGCCAGGCCGCCGCGAACAGCGAGACGAGGACTAGGATGGCCGTGACGGCTATGATCGTGCTCTGAAGTCTATGAAGCGAGGCATACAGCTCTTGCTCCGGCGCCAATCCGGCGAGCATCCATCCGGTTCGCCCGAGCTTCTTGTAGACCAGGATGTCGCGCTTTCCTTCGGCGTTGTCCAGATAAACAACCCCTGATTTCATCGGCCCGCTCCGGATGCGGTCTATTTCGTGCGCGGCCTCGGCGCCGAGCTCATGCGCTTGTTGGGAAAGAATCGGCCCGCCCTTTTCATTCAAAAGGAAGATCGTACTGTTCTTGGCCAAGTGAATCCTGTTCAGCGGCTCCAGAAAATAGGATTCGCTCACATTTACCTTCATGACCGTTTGAGCCGCTTGATGGTGGAATGTGCCGATCGGCATCAACAGGCTGATGACCGGATTTCCATGGTCCCGAACTCGTTCGTGAGCATCGATGTGGGCAGGAAGCCAGCGCTCTCCCAAGTCGAAGAAGCTGCGATACCACCTCTCCTGCAGGAATGCCGGTTCGAAGGCGACTTGATTCTCACCACCGACTCGCAGGCCGTCCTCGCGGTATACCGAAATATCGGAAATGCTGGTATAGCTGTTGGTTGCCTGAGTAAGGAAGCGGCTCATTGCCAGATTGGCCAGCATCTTCTCGCCTTCGGTCATCGATTTGTCATTCAAGGCGCTGTCCCAGTTCTTGGTCGTGTCGCTGTTGAACACAAGCGAAGCGGCATCGTAAATCTGCATCTGCACCATATCGACATACGAGCCATACTCCTCCATCTTTTCCAAGGCGGAGGACTCGATATAAGAACGGATGACGGTGCGGGCCTCGCTGAAGAGCAGAAAGGACAGCGTGCCGAACGAGAGTACGAAGAGCACCACGATCAATCCGATGAGTCGGCTTTTTAGTGAGAAAAACATGAAACCCCTCCTTGTGTTTGCCACTTGTTTGTTGTTCAAGCAGCAAAAAAGGCTGCGTGAAGCACGCAGCCTTATGGATGTGTGTATGCCGGCGGGAAGCCGTCCTATGCGCTCCTAGAAGCGGACCAGGCTATGAATATGAACCGGCATACCGGTTGCGATGGCGCGGTTGGCTGCAATTCCCGTGAGGATCGATCGGGCCCCATCGATATGATTGGCCGCGCGGTGGAATGGATCCTCCGCGGCCTCTCCGAACAGATCGTTCAGCAGAACCGGATCGCCGCCGCCGTGGCCGCCTGCCTTTTCTTCAACCTCAACTTCATACGGAGCCCCGAACATCGGAAGTACGCGGAGGCTTTTTCCTTTCAACGCGCCTTCCAGCTTCTTATCTCCTCCCGAGTTGACGTAGGACTGCTCGATGACCGACATCTCGATCCGGCCCTTGGTCCCGTTGATGGCAAGGCGGTATCCCTCCCATGGCTGGTAGGCGACCAAGGAATAGGTCAGGATGGCTTTGTTGCGGTAACGGACGAGGACGCCCATCGTATCCTCGATATTAATGCCGTCCCCGAACACGCTCTGATCCCGCTGGTAGCCGTCCTCTTGCTCCGCATCCAAATACATCGCCTTCAGATGGTCATTGGAATCCAAATGGAGCGCGAAGGGATCGTCCTTGGCGACCGGATTTCCGGTCGCCCGGTTGTAGAACTGCGTTACTCCGCGGGCTTCCGCATTTTCCCTTCCATAAAACATGAGATCGCCAAAAGCAAACACGGTTTCCGGCTGAGACCCGATCCAGAAATTGACCAGATCAAAATGATGGGTGGATTTATGAACGAGAAGCCCGCCGCTATTGCGCTTATCCCGATGCCAGCGGCGGAAGTAGTCTGCGCCGTGGCGCGTATTGAGCAGCCACTCGAAATGGACCGACGTCACTTGTCCGATGGTGTCGTTCATGATCAACTCCCGCACCTTGGTATGATGGGGCGCATAGCGATAGTTGAAGGTGACCCGGATGTTTCGGCCCGTCCTTTTGGCGGCATCCAGAATGGCTTGGCATTTCTCTTCGTCGACGGTCATCGGCTTCTCCGTTACGACGTCGCAGCCGAGCTCCATGGCGCGGATAATGTACTTGTGATGCGTCCTGTCAATGCTTGTCACGATGACGTAGTCCGGCTTCTCCGTTTCGATCATCCGGTCGAATTGATCGGCGCCGTAGGTTGGCACCTCGGGGTGGTTATATTTCTCGCGAAGCAGCCGGTTGGCATAGTTCATGCGGGTATGGTTGATATCGCAAAAGGCCGCAAGCTCGGATTGATCGCGGAAATGCTCCGCCAGCGCACCGTAGAAAAATTCGGCCCGGCCCCCGGTTCCGACCAGGACATAGCGTTTTTTGCTGCTCATCTTAAATCGCCTCCTTGAATATAGCTCAAGCCTATAACAAGGGAACACTTCTTTCTCCGCATTTTATGCGTAATCGCTTTCAAACACCGCATATTTTGCTATAATTCAGAACAAGAGGGGGCGAGCGCATGGTGAGACCGTTCAAAGCGGAGTACCGCGATCCGGGCGGATACCTGGATATTGAATATGATCGCCGGATCGGGTATTTCTCGATGGCGACCGATCATCTTCATGACCATTATGAGCTGTATTATCTCTTGTCCGGGGAGCGTATTTACTTTATTAAGGACCGCTCGTACAGAGTGATGGCGGGGGACCTCGTATTCGTCGACCGGAATGCGGTGCATAAGACGCTGGACAGCGGCCGGCCCGACCACGACCGGGTCGTCCTGTATATAAGCCCAGGCTTATTCGGCGATTTATCGGTTTCGTCCGAGCTCGAGGAGAGCTTGCTGGAGCCCTTCCGCTGGGAGGTTCCTTTGCTGCGGCTTCCAACCGCCGAAGGAGAAGCGATCCGGCGCATCGTGGACGAGATGGTGGGCGAGATGGTCCGCCCTCAAGCGGGGAGCGGCCAGCTGCTGCGACATCGCGCTTTGGAGCTGCTGCTCCAAGCTTACCGGGGCCGGCATCTGGGCCAGGTCCGCCCGGCGGACACCGAGCCGGCTCTTCATCCGAAAGCCCAGGCGATCGTGCAGTATTTGAACCGGCACTACCAAAGCCCCGTCACCTTGACCGGTGTCGCCGAAGACTTCCGGATCAGCCCGTATTACCTCAGCCGGTTGTTTAAACAGATGACAGGCTTTACCTTCAGCGATTACGTGAATCTGCTGCGGATCAAAGAAGCACAGCGTCTGCTGCGCGAATCCGGCGATTCCGTAACGGATGTCGCCTTGCATGCCGGATTCGGCAATTTCTCGCATTTCGGGAAAGTGTTCAAGCGGACCGTCGGCATGTCGCCAAGGGAATATCGCCGGCAGTACAGGCCGTAGGGATGAGGGGACCGAGAGCTTGATTGGTTTGCTTGCATAAGAGGGAGCTGGGGGAGGGGAATGGTGAGTGCGTTTTGACATAATCGCATGTGTTGAGGATACATGTCGCCGCAGCGACCGCCCCAGAGCCTCCGGGAGTGTGGATTGGCTGGCCATCTGCCGTTCTGTTGCTGAACCTGCTGGGGGCTGGTAGAATATAACAGGTGCAATCCTAGATGAAATTAAGGAGAGGAATACATGACAGCTCAACAGCAAGCGGCCACGGATTCAATGATCGAATGGCTGGCCCATGAACAGGAGCTCGGCCACAAGCCCAGCAGAATCGAAATAGCCGGAGAATTTGATCTCCACGATATGCATTACTACATATTTAAATATAAGAAGTCCATGCTCGGGAAATGGTTACTTGGCGTCTGCGGCGGCTATGAAAGCTCCTCTGATACTGACCACTGCGGACATGTATTTAGCGAGATGCAGCCCTACAACCCCGCAACAGCAGAGCAGGAGGCCATAGCTATGGTCGAAATGATCCGGGAGTATTGGATGAAGCAGGCGGCAGCCTATGAACAAGAAACCGCAGAGGACAGCAAGGCCGAGCCAGATGAATCATCCGGATCCGGCATCTTTAACGGGTTTGTTCTGCTGAACTCCCCGGAATGTGATCTGGAACAGATCAAGGCCAATCTCCGGCATGACTGGAATATCACCTGGTCCCCCGAGGAGGAAGATGGTGCCTCCAGTAAGGAGAAGGACGGCATTCTGGTTTTTGAGGCAGAGGGCTGTATGGCTGCGGTCAGCTTCGTTGAGGCTCCGGTTCCGGATGGAGAGGCTGAGCATTACGCGCAAGGAAACTATTTGTGGCCCGAGGCGGCTGCGGTTACCCAGACCCATGTTGCGCAGCTGATCGTGGCGGTATTTACACGCACAGGTTCTCCGCTGGACAGCGGAAAAATGTATGCGAAAGTGGCGGCAAGCTGTTTGAAGCTGCCCAATGCGGTGGGGCTTTATTCATCCGGAACGGTATTTCAGCCCGAGATTTTTGTCGATATGGCAGAGCTGATGAAGGAGGAAGATCTATTTCCTCTGTTAAATCTGGTTCACTTCGGTTTGGTCGGAACGGAATCGGGAGTGAGCGGATATACCTATGGGCTGAGAGCTTTAGGCAAGGACGAAATTGAGGTGCTGGACAGCCAGGTAACCCCGGCTGAGCTCCGTGAATTCTTGATGGATATTTCATTGTATGTTGTTGAGCAGGACGTCACGTTAAGGGCTGGGGAAACCATCGGATTTTCGGCTGAGCATAAGCTGCCGATTACCCGCTCCGAGGGCGTGTATGTTCATGGGGACACGCTTAAAATTCAGTACTAATCCAAGGCTGTTGGCCATGGTTCTTCGCTTGCCGTGAAGATCCGCAGCCATGCCGGGTTGCAACAAAGAGCCTTTACCGTTAGCGCGGTGAAGGCTCTTTGTTTATAAGTAACATTGCTGCCAAAACACGTGAATATCAACTTAACAAAGCACAGCTGGTCACATAAATAGGAGGGGATTTTTTTTGGTTATAACCTGAAACCTTGCCTTTCGTTCCGGAGTCTATAAGATATAGCCTAAAAAAATGTAGAAGACCTTAATGAACGGGATCGCAAAGAGCAAAAGGGGTGCATGATTTTGAAAGCGTTGAAGATGCTTACCCTTCTATGGGTTGCCCTATTCGCATTGGCAGGATGCTTCCAGGCGGAATCGAGGGGGCCTGTTACGAAGCAGGAAACCGAAGGGCGGGCTCAGGCTGATAACCCGATGGACTCATCCGCCGCGGGGGAGGCCACTGAGGTACGGTTTACGCTTGAGGATGTGGAAGAAGCATTGAAGGGGCAAGGGATCGACCTCCGCTCCAAGCACATCAGCCCGGACTGGGTGCTAAGTGGCGTGCAAGCCATGATGTATGCACTGGATGAGAACCAGCCGGAAGGCTCAGGCATCGAGGAGCGAATTTCGGTGTACATTTTTGATACGGAAGAAGAACGCATCCAAGGCCAGGCTGATTTCCATAAGCAGAAGGATGTGTATAATATGCAGGTCCCGAATGAACATGAGCTTGCGAACGTCCTGATTTTATACTGGCACCGGGAAAGCTTGGACGAGGCAGCCAATGCGAAATGGGAACAGGACATTAAGACCGCCCTGCCCTCAGCCTTTCTGTCAGTTGTCCACTAACACGCTATTCTTGAAAAAAACGCCCCATCGAGATATTCCTCTTGAAGGTCAGCCCCAGGTATCGATATTTCAGCTCGACTGCCCGGATCGGCTCATCGTGGAGTAGGCGTATCCCATAATTCAGCGGGATGCGGGGGCTTTGGTTCAGCGCGGCCTGCTTGTCTTCCGGGGAGAGGTCCGGATGGAGGGGCATGTCCCCGAGCCCGACAAACGCGATATCGGGATTGCCCTCCAGGTTGGAGCCGCCGACAAGGTGCAGCGAGTAGCTCACGCCAAGCTCTGCCTTAACCGGCCGGTGTCCGCCGTTGACGAGCACGTCCAGCAGCTGCACGTCCGCAATCCCTTCGTTCACCGCCTCGAAGATGATCGTATGCTCGTTGTCGACCGTCGTAAAGAAATCCGTCTTAATCGGTGTGGGGCGGAGATACAGCAGATAGAGCAAGGCGGCTGCGAGGAGCAGCCCCGCCGCAAGAAAGAGGGTCCGCCGTGTTCGCTTCGTGGTTGATTTCATTTTGAAATAGGTCCTGCTTTCCTTATCGATTATGATATCGGCAATGAACGACCGGAGTGCCGGCCTCGATATCGGCTTTCATCCCTGCGAGATACTTCCGGGTCCGTTCGTCGAGCTCATGCCAGTCAACGTATTTGGAGAAGTAGACGAAGGAGTATACGTTTCGAAAATCAATGAAAAAAGGAATCCGCTTGATCCAATCGGTGCTGAGCGGATGCTCCTGAAGATATCCGGTTAAGAGCGCATCGCAGAAGCGGGAGGCAAACTCGGCTTTTCTCGGGCCGGGAACGGTCTGTACCGCATGATAGATCGAGATCGCGATATCGTAAGCGTACCAGTGATAGCCAATGTCTCCGAAGTCGAAAAAGACGATGTCGCCGTCGTGGACATGGAAATTGCGATGATGCAGATCATTATGGACGATGCCGTAGCCTTGCGGATCTTGGGGGAGGGAGGACAGCTCCTTTAGATACTCCTTCCAACGGGTGTGCACCTTTTCGCCGGCGGCAGCCGGAAATTCATCCGTAAAGATCGGATGGCTGTTCCAATGGGCAAAGCCCATTTGGTGAAGGAGAGCGGCGGAACCGTGCTTGCCGAGCGCATGCATCCTGCCCAGACCGCGTCCCCAGCGCTCGATCACGGCAGCATCCGATTCCAGATCGGTTAACGGCCGGCCCGGGGCCATCGTAAAGGCGATCACATAAAATAACTGTCCGCCATGGGCTACCTCTTCGATAAGGAGTCCCTGATGTGAGGTTAACGATTCCGCGATGCGAAGCCCGTGTCCGGCCAGATGGGCCATCCAGGTCTGCTCCCGGATGATGTCAGCCTTCCGGTATTTGGCGGCATCCAGAAACTTTAATACGAAACGGGACCCATCCTCCCCGGCATACTCGAATACACTCTGATCAAATCCCCCCAGCAGCTTTAACGAATACGCCCCCTTGCCGAATTTCCCGGCACCTTGGTTCAAAACAGCCTGTTCCATCGATCATTCCCCTCTCTTCCGCTACTCTTCATAGATTCCCGCCCACGGCATAACCACTATCATATGATGGGAATCACTGTATCTATCAGTCTACTATTTTTTATTGTCGGATTGTCAAGTCAAGGTGGCGGCAACTCTTCTGAAAAGGCTTCCCGCTCATTATGTGAACGATTTACTTTAAGTGAATATTAGCTTAATATTTCCTGTTTACAATAAGAGAGAAGCATACATTAAAGCATACATTGTTTTGCGAAAGTATTCTGAAAATGAACATTACTAGGAGGAATTAATGATGAAGAAGCTGCTAACAAGTATTATGGCAACATCTATTTTTTTTAATATAGGTGCTGTTTCAGGATCCGCTCAAGCAAAACCGGATGAACATCTATTTTCGAAAAAACCAGGCCTTACCTTTGATGTCATTAGTGACATTCAAGGGGATTACGCTGACTTTAAGCATGTGCTTCATGATATGAAAGAGGTAAATCCTGCTTCGAAAGCATTAATCATTAATGGCGATATTACGGACCGAGGGTGGGATTTCGAATATCAAGCCGTACAACAAGTGTTAGATCGTAATCCTCACCCGGAAAATGTATGGTACAGCATAGGAAATCATGAATTTTATAAACCGAAATGGGCAACACCGAACAAATTAGCACAAGACACATGGCCTAATCATACACCGGAATCTGAAATGTTCCAAAATTTTTATAACTTTACTGGTGAGGAAAAAGTCTACCATAAAAAAGAGTTAGACGGATATCCGTTCCTTTTCTTGGGTACCGAAAAATATATGCACTATCATGATGAGTCTTTGTGGGATGAGGTTTATCTTAGCGATGAGCAGCTTGATTGGTTAAAGCAGAATCTTGAGGAATATTCAAAGAAAAAACCAAATAAACCGATCTTTCTCTTTAGTCATCATATCCTAAAGGATACGATTTCAGGCTCTAATCAATCGCCGTATACAGGTGACTACTTAGACCAGGCTAAATTAGAAGCAATCTTAAAGGATTATCCGCAAGTCATTCTTTTCACAAGCCACAGTCATTGGGATCTGAATCTTCCGGATTGGGCAGGTAAAAAGGTAGTAGAAGGTGGAGATCAACGTGGGTTTACCGTTGTGAACACAGCCGGGATTCAAGCGGGGTGGGCATCGGCAGGGCCTAATGGCGGTGAAGTTTCGACAGGCAATGATTTTAAACAGGGCCTCCAGGTTGAAGTGTACGGAAATGATGTGAAGATCAAGGCGTATGACTATAAAACAGATAAAGTTATTAAAGAGCTTGGTGTGCACAATGGTACTGTTGTTCAATTACCACCCGATGTAGTAGCAGATGACGAAAAAAATCAATTGATCGGTGCTACCCAATACATGGAATACTCTGTGAATGGGAAAAGTCGCTGGGTAGACTATGATCCGAAGAACCCTCCAACATTTGAAGGAAACCAAAATGTATTCGTTCGCCATAAAGGTGAGATGAACCTGGAAGACGGATTATCCAAAAAGGTGACTTTCAAAAAATAATATCTGCAATTCAAGTGTTATAAGAGAGAAAACGATTTAATCGACAACGGTGGCATTGGAATAAAAATGGGAGTGTCCGAAAGAACGCCAGACTCTTTCGAGAACACTCCCATACTTATTTCAAAGCTACCCTTCAAACGCTTGCTTCAGCTCGCGGAAGTCAAGCTGCGACGTGCTAGGCAGCACGATATCCGCATGCGGGAAATGCTCGGCCCGGCCGATCGCAACCGCGAACATGCCTGCGGCCTTGATGGCCTCCACGCCGGACGCAGCGTCCTCGACGCCGATGCAAGCGGCCGGATCGGCGCCAAGCTGGGCAGCCGCCGTCAGGAAAATCTCCGGGTCCGGCTTGTTGTTCTTCAGCTTCGTGACGTCAACGATGACGTCGAAGCGATCCATGACGCCAAGCCGGGTAAGGACGGCTACGGCGTTCTTGCTGGCCGAAGCGATGCCTGTCGCCAGGCCCGCCGCCCGGATAGCGGCGACGAAATCGGCGACGCCGGGAAGCAGATCGGCCGGCGTAATCGTCTCGATCAGCTCGACGTAGAGCTTATTTTTACGCTCCGCCAGCTGATGCAGCTCCTCGTCCGAATAGCTGACGGGCGTTTCCGCTTGGCTTAAGAGCAGCTTCAGGGAGTCTATGCGGGAGACGCCCTTCAGGTTCTCATTAAACTCGCGGGTGAAGGGAATGCCAAGCTCGGCGGCAATGGCTTTCCACGCCTGGTAATGATATTCGGCCGTATCGGTAATGACGCCGTCCAGGTCAAAGATGACGGCTTGAAGCGTTATTCCTTCGCTCATGGTTCATTTCTCCTTCTATCAACGGAAACATGTCTAAGTCATGTTCCCGATTATCACTTTTAAATAGTCTGGCAGCCGATAGGGGATGGACTTTCATGGACCTTCACCAGCAACATGCCGCGTCAATCCCGGCAATTTTGCGATGTGTACCCAGTATGCAATTTGTACCCAGTATGCGATTGTGCTTGGTACATGTCAGGTGAGATTCCCGGCGCATGCGTCGTACGAGCCGTGGACATCCAAGCCTCTGGCTGAGTTAAAACCCTTGAGCTGTTTAGCCTTTAAGCGGCCGTTTCACCGGCTGTCCGGAAGCCAGATCCACAAGCTCCTCATACAGCTTGATTTCGAGGGGTTCGCCTTCGACGAGCTCGATCGTCACACCTGATTTTTCAATCGATACGCCGATCAGCCGGCCCCGGAAGTTCAAGCGGAATGCATACTGCTCCCAATCCTTCGGTATGGCCGGAGAGAGGGACAGCCCGTTTTCCTTAATGCGCATCCCGGCAAATCCGTATACGATGGACATCCAGGTGCCGCCCATATTCGCCATATGCAGCCCGTCCTTCGTATTGCCGTGCGTGTTGTCCAGGTCCAGGCGCGCGGTTTCGATGAAATACTCGTACGCCTTGTCCATATTGCCGATCTTCGAAGCCATGATGCTGAAGATACAGGAGGACAGCGAAGAATCGTGCGTCGTGATGCCCTCGTAATAATCGTAGGAGCGGCGGATCGTCTCGAAATCCTGCTCGTCCTCCAGCAGGAAATGCGCCAGCACGGTGTCCGCCTGCTTGCACACCTGGTACCGGTAAATCGTCAGCGGATGGTAGTGCAGCAGCAGCGGATATTTGTCTTCCGGCGTGTTCTCGAAGTCCCATACCGCTTTGCGGAGGAACGTGTCATCCTGCGGATTGATCCCCAGCGTCTCGTCGTAAGGCAGCAGCATCGCGTCCGCAGCCTTGGCCCAAGCGGCGATTTCCGCATCGGTTACGCCGAGTCTGTCGCAGAGCGCTTTGTAGCCTTCCGCATCGTAATCTTGCAGGATCGAGCAGCTCTTGGCGGCCCACTTCAAGTTATGCTTCGCCATCACGTTGGTGTAATAGTTGTTGTTCACGCAGCAGGTATATTCATCCGGTCCCGTCACTTCATCGATGTGGAACGCCCCGTTGTAGTAATGGCCGATGTCCGCCCAGAGGCGGGCCGTCTCGATCAGCACCTCCGCACCGTAAGACAACAGGAAGTCCTGATCCTGTTCAGCCAGATAATACTGAATATAGCTGTAAGCGATATCGGCGCTGATATGGTACTGCGCGGTTCCCGATGGGAAGAACGAGGAGCATTCGGTTCCCGAAATGGTACGCCACGGGTACAGGGCCCCCTGTTTATGCCCCATCTCGCGGGCTCTTGCCCGTGCCTGGTCAAGCGCAGCGTAACGATACAGCAGAAGCTGGCGTGCGATGTCCGGCTGAGTCATCAGGAATACCGGGAACATGTAAATTTCCGTATCCCAGAAGTAATGCCCTTCGTATCCTTCGCCGCTGAGGCCTTTAGCCGAGATGTTGCTGTACTTGTCCCGACCGGCGGATTGCAGCAGCTGGAACAGATTGAACCGGATGCCCTCCTGAAGACGATCATCGTTACGAATCGTGACATCGGCGGACTTCCAGTAGTTGTCCAAATACCGGGTCTGCTCGGCGACCAGATCCTCGAACGACAGATCCTGCAGCCGCTCGTGGAGCCTGATGCCCTCCTCCACGAGATCCGAGCCATGACGCAGGCTGTCCGCGTACATATTGTATTTCGTCAAAGTAACCGGTCCGGAGAGCGGGAATGAAGCGGTGAACAGAACTTCGCCCGATCTGGCTTCCAGCTGCACCTGCGCCCCGGAGCCTTCCAGACGGTGACGCGTCACGCAAGCCGCACGCAGCTTGGAAGCCATCGTCTCGTCAATGACGTAGCCGTCCTGACCTCGAACGCCGGCATCGATCACGGTCATCCGCTCCGCATGACCGGCTCCGACCCGCGGATCGTTCGGGTTCGTGTAGTTTTTTACGTTACCGTTCACCGTCGAGACGATGCGTACCCGGCCGTTGAAATTGACCGGCTCCAGCTGGAGCTGGATCGCAAACAATTCGCGGCGGGTGAAGGACACCAGGCGCCGGAACGTCAATCGGATTTCTTTGCCGGACGGAGAAGTCCACTGCACCTTTCGCTCCGCATAGCCTTTATCCATGTGCAGATGGCGTTCATGGGCCGAAATCGTGCCGTGGTCCAGACGAAACGGCTCCGGCTCGTCGTCCAAGTAGACGAGAACGGTTTGAGCGTCGATATTGTTAACAAGCTTTTGCTGGGTATCGGGAAAGGCGAACAGTTTCTCGCCGTATGGAATTTCAATGATATCGTGAAAAGCATTCAGATAGGTTCCGCGAATGGTCGACATGGACGGGCCATATCCCTCCTCGAAGTTGCCCCGGACGCCGAGGTAACCGTTTCCAAGCGCGAACAGGCTCTCCATATTGAGCAGTGCCTGCTGTGATAATTCGGAATTTGAAATCTTCCAAGTCATCGTGTACACTTCCTCCCTAGCAAGGTTATGTTTGAATTTTAGAGCCAAAAAGGGTTATATTATACTAAAATATTCAGATTTTTATCAATATTTTTAGGTGGTGTGCAAATAATGAAGGAGCTGTCCCGGCCGGCAAACCCGCCCTTTGTTTTGTCTTCCCGGATGCAGTATTTACGCGACAATTTTATCCATCCGCCGTTCGATTACGAGCATGAGCTGCTGGAAGCGATCCGATTCGGCGACGAGGCCAAAGCGATGGATATGCTGCGCAAGATCAATGAGCTCGAGGCCGCGGTCTTGGCCAGCTATCCGCTCCGCTCCAAGAAGAACGCGCTGATTGCCTCTTGTACGTTATTTACCCGGGCGATTATTAAGGGCGGCGTCGATCCGGAGACGGCCTTTCATCTCAGCGACACGCTTATTTTGGAAATCGAGAAGATCGGCGATGTGGAGCGTCTCGTCGCATTCGAATACGAGATGCTGGTGCAGTTCGTCTCGATGATCCGCAAGGAGAAGGAAGAGCTGACGTACTCGCATATTGTGAACCTGGCGATCTATTATATTCGCGAGCATATTTTTCAAGAGCTGTCCCTGCAGGGAATCGCGGACCATCTGGGCGTTCACCCGAGCTACCTGTCCGACCGCTTCAAGCGGGAGACCGGCATGCCGCTGACCTCGTATATTAACCGGAGAAAGGTGGAGGAATCCAAGCATCTGCTTGTGTACACGAATCAGTCCATCTCCGAAATCGCATTCACGTTCAAGTTCTGCAGCCAGAGCTATTATACGCAGGTGTTCCGAAATTTTACGGGGATGACGCCGCGCCAGTTCCGGTTAAGCGGAGCCAAATCCATATCGACATGAAGAAAGAGACCTCTAGCATGAACAGACTAAAACAGAAAATGCTGGATTTAAGCCTGGAGCATAAGCTGATCGCCGCTTTCTCCTGCTTCATCATTGTGCCGCTCATTCTGATCGGCGGGATCGTATCCTGGGTATATGTGGACAACAACCGTACAACGATGATTGATGCGGCCGTGGAGAACAATAAACAGATCGTCAAAAATATCGATACATCCCTTCAGCCCCTGCTGCGGCTGTCAATGTTCCCGATCCAGGACTCGACGGTGTATCAGATCATGCGCAAGGATTACGCCAAAATCGAGTATCCCCTGCTGGAACGCGGCCAGGATTTCGACAAAGTGAACGGCTTGATCCAGAGCGGCATCATGCTATATTCTGATCTGATCGATTCGGTGGTCATTTATCATGAGAACAGCAAGTCGATCATCGGCCGCAGCAACCGGGAATATATGAATGCTGCTTATTTCAGGGACCGATTCACCGAGGAGCCGTTTGTCCGGAAGATCCGGGAGGCGTATGGACTCTTTGTGCCAATCGGCATACACAAGGAGGAGCTGCTGTCCGCCAAGGGCGTGCCGGTCGTATCGGTAGGCCGGGCCATTATGGACCCCTATACGAAGGAGGACCTCGGCTTTATCCTGTTTAACATTTCGGTGGACAAGCTGAAGACGCTGTGGAGCGATACGGCCTTTTCGGAAAACACGAGCTTTTACCTTATCGATGAAGCCGACCGGATCGTTCACAGCATGAATGCGGAAGAGATCGGGCTGCCGGCTTCCGAGGTGCTTGGCAGCGAGTTTCAATATCATAAGGACGGCAAGGTGAACACGCAGATTGCCCGGGACACCTATATCATTTCTTCCGGTTCCTCGCTGGCGAATTGGAAGGCCGTCACCGTCATTCCGAAGAAGGACCTGTTCTCGATCGTGTACCTGATGGTAGCGGTTTTGATCGGCGTCCTCATCTTGCTTCTGGTGCTCTCGATCCTGATCTCCGCCCGAATCGCGACCACGATCATGAAGCCGCTGGCGGTGCTCAACAGCAAGATGAAGCTGGTATCCCAAGGGCAGCTGAACGTAAGCCTGGATACGAAGCAGCGTGGGGAGATCGGCGTCATCAACAACACGGTCGACCAAATGCTCAAGGAGATCCGGGAGCTGATCGAGCGAATCTACGTGGAGGAGGAGGAGAAGCGGAAGCTGGAAATGAATGCGCTCCAGTCGCAGATCCGCCCGCATTTTATCTATAATACGCTGAACGTGATTAAGTGGATGGCCAAAATCCAGGGCGCTGCGGGCATCGAAGAAGCGCTGCAGGCGTTCTCGTCCGTCATCAAGTTCACGGTAAAGAAGGAAGGGAACTACGTTACCATTGCCGAGGAGGTCGAATTCATGGAGAATTACACCAAAATCCTCGATTTTCGGTACTTTAATACCTTCGATGTCACGTATGAGGTCGATCCGGCCGTTATGAAATATAGGACGCTGAAGTTTCTATTGCAGCCGCTAGTGGAAAATGCAGTGTTTCACGGATTCGAAGGCATTGACTATAAAGGCCACCTGATCATCGCTATTTATGAGGATCAAGGAGCGCTTGTCATGAAGGTCGAGGATAACGGACGGGGCTTCCCGGAGGACGGGCAGCCCAAGAAGGAACAGAACGGGCCAAGGGATGGCTTCAACTCGATCGGATTGAACAATATTCGTAACCGGATATCCCTTCACTTCGGTCCGGAATACGGGCTTTGGATCCAGCGAAGGGAGCAAGGCGGAACGGTGGCATGGATCCGCGTTCCGATCATCACAGAAGAAGCAGGGTGATAGCAAGTGCGGATACTTATCGTGGATGACGAGCCGCTCGTTCGGATCGGCATCAAGTCAGCAATCGACTGGGAAGCTCAGGGTGTGCAGATCGTCGGAGAGGCCGGTGACGGAGAGGAGGCGCTGCAGCAAATTGCGGACAAGGACCCGGATGTGGTGCTCCTCGACATCAAAATGCCCAAGCTGGACGGCATTGAGGTGCTTCGCAGGGTTCGTGAGCAGCAGCTGCCGGTTCAGATCGTGGTGCTTAGCAGCTTCGACGATATAGCTTATGTGAAGGAAGCTTTGAAGCTTGGGGCTTTCGATTACTTCCATAAACCGGATATGAACGAACGCGAGCTGACAGCGATGCTTCGGAGCATCCGGGAGCAGCTTGGAACAAGCGGGACGCCTGCCCCGCCGACCGTGGTGACGCAAGGCAGCCGGAAGGAACAGCTGCTGTATGAGGCCCTCGAAGGCAAGGTGCAGGACCTGTCCGAAACGAGTCTTGAGGAAGGGAATATGTATATCGTTCTCTTTAAAATCAAAAACTATCGCACAGTCATTCAGCGATATACGAAAGAAACCGAATCGGTGCTCCCCAGCACCGTTCAAAATGTGGTGCGCGAGATGCTCTCCAAAGAGAAGGAGGTCGAATACCTGCAGCTAGACGTCCAGCATAGCTGCGTATTCATCAGCAACAGCGAGCATAAGAGTCTGCTCGCATCCCTAAACCGCGTAAACAAATTGGTGCAGATGATCAGCTCGGCCCTGAAGCGGTTCGTGAACATCGATATCGTGCTGGGCGTCAGCGATTGGTTCGAAGGCTACAGCGCCATTCCTGCAGGCTATGAGCAGGCGGCTAAAGCGCTGTCCCATCATTTTTACCATCCTGATACGTCCATCTTCTATTATCAGCATCTGCGGCTGCAGGGGGAGAGCGCGCTGAAGCAGGCGGATGCCTATGTGAGCCAGATGAAGTCGGCGCTGCGGGAAGAGGAGAATGAACGTTTTCTGGAGCTGCTGTCCCGCTGGGAGGCGTTCTTGGAGCAGGAGGAGTGCATGGAGGAGCGGGATGTCCGCAAAGTGTACGAAGGCTTGCTGTTCATGATCGGCGGGGACGACGGCAAAGTTGAATCAGGGGCGGAGCACAGCGGAGGCTTCGAGGATATCGAGGATTTCCGGGGACTGGCCGCGGGCTACCGGAAGCTGTTCGAGGACCGTCTCAAGCAGCGCCAGCGACTGTTGAATAAAGGCTACAGCCAGCTTACGCGCAGCATTATGGAATATATCGAGGAGCATTATGCCGAGAGCCTTTCCCTGAAATTGTTCGGGGAGCTGCTGCATGTCAGCCCGAATTACGTCAGCCGGCTGTTCAAGCAGGAGGTTGGCCAAGGGCTGTTCGACTATATTAATGAGCTCCGGATTGAGAAAGCGAAGAGACTGCTTCGGGACTATCGATACAAAATATATGATGTCGCCGAGATGGTGGGATTTCATAATCAGGCCCATTTTGCGATTGTATTTCAGAAATACACAGGCTTATCTCCTAAGCAATATAGGAAAGAAGAAGTGTGATTTTAGAGAAGAAAGTGTAATTTCTCATAAAATCGTTTCTCTCGTGCAAGATATCTATAAAAAAATAGTCAATATTAAAAAATTAATCATCATTTGATTAATTTTTTTTATTCTTCGGACTCCTTATCATGAATGTGTAAGGTTTAACGAAACGAAACATAGGGGGTAGCAACCATGGGTAAAGTGAACAAGAAGATTTCCGCCATGCTGGTATTATGCCTGGCTCTTGTTGTCGCGTTAACCGCTTGCGGCGGCAATAAAAGCGCTGACAATAAAGAAGGAGCATCCGGAGAGAAAGTGACCGTAAACTTCGGCTTCTGGGGTACGGCGCAGGATTTGGAGATCTACCAGAAAGCAGCCGATACCATTTCCGAGAAATATCCCGAGATCGAGCTGAAGATCAAGCAGTATCCGAGCAGCGAGCAGTTCTGGAATACGTTGCCCGGCGAAATTGCGGCAGGCGTAGCGCCTGACTTTATTAAGATGTCCAATGAAGGCGCATACGAGTACATCAACAAAGGCCTGTTCACGCCGATTGATGATCTGGTTCAAGCGACGGGCGTTGACATGGGCCGTTTCCCGGATACCTCGAAGAAGATCTGGAATGTTGACGGCAAGCAGTACGGCATTCCGAACAGCGACATGCCGGCCATGTTCTTCATTAACGAGCAGATGTGGAAGGACGCCGGTCTTGGCGATTACCCAACCACATGGGACGAAGTGATCGAAGCGGCGAAAGTGCTGAACAAAGGCAATGTAAAAGGCATTATCGTCAATCTGGACGCATTCCATATTACGAACTACGTGAAAAGCTTCGGCGGCGGATGGGGCAACGGCAAGACCATCAACTCCCCTGAAAACGTAAAAGCGCTGGAATTGATCATCGACATGTACAACCAAGGCATCGCGGTTACTCCGAAATCCGCCGGCTTCGGCTGGGACGGCGAAGTGTTCGCGAACAGCCTGGGTGCTATGAGCACCGGCGGATATTGGTATAAAGGCTACCTGAAGGACGCCAACCCGGATATGAAATACGTTGCGATTCCGGTTCCGAAAGGCACAACGAACGGCAGCACCATGAGCTCCGACGCTTATATGGTGCTGAAGGATGCCAAGAACAAGGAGGCCGCACTGAAGGCCGCTTATTACATGACCAATGACGACACGCAAACCGCATTCATGGATCTTGGCTTCAATCCTGCCGTGTCGTCGCTGTCCGAGAAATACTTCGAGAAAAATCCGGAGTTCAAGGCGCTTCAGCCGGCGCTGGAATACAGCACCGACTATGGCTATCCGACCGATACCAAGCGCTTCACGGATGAACTGGTGAAAGAGCTGGAAGGCCTTGTGCTTGGCGGTTCCGGTAAGACGGCTCAGCAAATTCTCGACGATATTCAGAGCCAGTTCCAATAAGAAAAACAGGCAACAACCTGCTCCCGCTCCTTGATATCAGGGAGGCGGGAGCCTTTATTTTGCATGAGCGATTCAATTCTAGCATGGGAGTGGGGGATAACTTATGTCCGAATACAGCAGCAAGCATGTCGGCGCGAAGGGCGGCAAGATCAAGCAGTCCTGGCTGCGTTCGCTGGCCGACTCCGACAAGACACTCGGCTGGTTGTTTACGCTGCCCTTTTTGATTTTGTGGGCTTGGTGGTTTTTATATCCGTTTATCCAATCCTTCGTGAGAAGCTTCCAGGACGCCAATTTTGCGGCACTGGACCAGGCCAAATTCATCGGCCTCGAGAACTATACGGCGATTCTTCACGATAAGGAGTTTTTCCGGGCGCTGCTGCATTCCTTGGAGATCGTGGTCATTTCGATCCCGATCCAAACGCTGCTCGGGCTGCTTTTGGCCATCCTCGTGAACCAGAAGCTGAAGGGCAAGGGGATTTTCCGTACGGTGTTTTTCCTGCCGTATATCACCTCGCAGATCGCCATTACGACCGTTTTCATGATGATGTTTAAGCAAGGGACCTTTCTGACCGATTTCTTCGGCGTTTTGGGCTTCGGGAACGTCACCTGGTTTGCGGATACCCGCTATGCGCTTCTGTTCGTCTGCATCCTGTTCATTTTCCAGCAGGCAGGCTTCACGATGATCGTGTATCTGTCCGGCCTGCAGGAAATACCGAAGGATCTGTACGAGGCCGGCGAGATCGACGGCGCTTCAAAATGGAACAAGTTCCGCTATATCACCGTGCCTTATCTGAAGCCGATCACCTTCTTTATCGTGTCGGTATCCACTATCGCCGGCTTCCAGATTTACGACCAGATCGCGGCGATTTCGCGTTACGGCGCACTCGGCTCGCCGGCGGGAGCGACCAGCACGGTGGTGACGTACTTCTACCAGCACGGGATCCGTTACATGAACATCGGATACGGAAGCGCGGCGGTCGTACTGTTCTTTATCATTATTATGCTGATCACGTACCTGCAAAAAAAATTCCTGGATGAGAAGGAGTGAGAGCAATGAAGACCCGCATAAACAGCAATCGGCCGTTTCTGTATATCGGCACGATCATTCTGGGGCTTTTATTCGCCCTTCCTTTTCTCTATACGATTTATACGTCCGTCATTCCGATGCGGTATGTCAATACGCTGACGTCGCCGGCCAACTGGACGTTCGAAAATTTCAAGGTATTCTTCACAAACGATGCGTACAACGTGCCAAGATGGTTTCTGAATACGGTCATCATGACCGGCGCCGTCGTTCTGGGCAACCTCGTCATTAACCCGATGGCCGGCTTTGCGCTTGCCAAGCTGAATTTCCGCGGGAAAGGCCTGATTTACTGGATCGTGGTGGCTACGATGATGGTGCCTTATCACATGATTCTGATCCCGGTATATGTGAACGTGGCGCAGCTTGGATGGCTGAACACGTTCTGGGGCTTGACGGTGCCGTTCTTGTATCAAGGGTTGTATATCTTCATGCTCCGGCAGTTCTTTATCTCGGTTCCGAATGAATTTCTGGAAGCCGCCCGCATCGACGGCTTGACGAAGATGGGCGCCTTCTGGCGGATCGTCTATCCGCTGGCGCGCTCTTCCCTGATCACGATGTCGATTCTTGCGTTTGCGGGCACCTGGAACAGCTATTTGATTCCGAGCACGCTCGCCAATACGCCGGAGATGTACGTGCTAGTCGTCGGCCTGAACAGCGTGAAGGACATGTTCTTCGAGAATACACCGATGATCATGGCGGGCGTCGTGCTGTCGACGCTGCCGATCATCCTGTTCTTCTTCCTGTTCCAGCGCCAATATATTGAAGGCATCTCGAATGCCGGCGTCAAAGGCTAGATTGCTGATTGTTGATCGCTAAGTAGACATACGTTGAGGAGGGAGCTGCATGGATCAAGCAGAACAGCGAGCGCGGGAGCTGTTAGCCCGGATGACGCTGGCCGAGAAGATCGGCCAGACGGTACAATACGGCCGCTGCGAGGAACGGGAGAGGCAGCTGGTCGCCGAGGGGCGGATCGGGTCTTTGCTGAACGTTCACGGGGCGAAGAAAATAAATGAATTGCAGCGTCTGGCAGTGGAGCAAAGCCGCCTCGGCATCCCGCTGTTGATCGGCGACGATGTCATTCACGGCTTCCGGACCATCTTTCCGATCCCGCTTGGCGAAGCCGCCAGCTGGGATCCCGAAGCGATGGAGAAGAATGCCCGCATCGCGGCGAGGGAGGCGGCGGCCGAAGGCATCCGCTGGACCTTTGCCCCGATGGTGGATATTACGCGCGATCCCCGGTGGGGACGCATCGCGGAGAGCACGGGCGAAGATGTGTATTTGTCTTCTCTGGCTGCCGCGGCGAAGGTCAAGGGATTCCAGAGCCCGAACGAGTCCGGATATCCGGCCGTGGCTGCCTGCGTGAAGCACTTCGCCGGGTACGGCTTTGTCGAGGGCGGAAGAGATTACGATACGACGGATATGTCGGAACGGACGCTGCGGGAGACGGTGCTTCCGCCGTTTGCGCACGGCATTCGGGCCGGCGCCATGTCGGTGATGAGCGCATTCAGCGAGCTGAACGGCGTGCCTGCATCGGGCAGCCGGTACTTGCTGCGGGATATTCTGAAGGAGGAGTGGGCCTTTGACGGCATCGTGGTCAGCGACTGGGAGTCGATTGAGGAGCTGATTCATCACGGCTACGCGGAGGACCGTAGAGATTCGGCGCTGAAAGGCTTGGCGGCAGGCGTCGATATGGATATGCATTCCGGCGTCTATCTCGATCATCTGGAGTCCATCATTGCGGAGCATCCCGAGATGATGGAGCTGCTGGATGATGCCGTGCTTCGCATTCTGAAAGTGAAATTCCGGCTCGGCTTATTCGAGAATCCTTATGTAAGCGAGGACGATCCGGAGGAAATCGGCATTCCTGCCGCTCATCTGGAGCAGGCCCGGGACAGCGCACGCAAATCGATCGTGCTGCTTCAGAACGATGACGGCATCCTGCCGCTGGATACCGGCCGATTCAAGAAGCTGGCCCTGATCGGGCCGCTGGCCGACGATCGCCACAATACGATGGGCTGCTGGGCGTGGAAGGGCCGCGACGAGGACGTTGTTACCGTATGGGATGCCTTCCAATCCGAGCTGGCTCCGGATACGCAGGTGTTCCATGAACCGGGCAGCGGCATTTTGGAGGAACTTCCCGGAGGGATCGATCGTGCCGTGGACCTGGCAGGGCGCTGTGACGTCGCGGTCGTGGTCGTCGGGGAATCGGAGCCGATGACCGGGGAGCATTACAATGTGGCGTCCATTACGCTCCCGGCGTGCCAAGAGCGGCTGATCCGGGAGCTGAAGAGCCGGACCTTCACGCCCGTCGTGGTCATCCTGATGAACGGTCGCCCGCTCGCGGCGCCATGGCTGCACGAGCTGGCGGATGCGGTCATCGAGGCATGGCACCCGGGGACGGCTGCGGGGTATGCCGTGGTCGATGTGTTGACCGGGGCGCACAACCCGAGCGGCCGCCTGCCGGTAACCGTTCCGCGGGCAACCGGACAAATTCCGATGTATTACAATCGGAAGAATACGGGACGTCCGCATTTGTACGAGGATTACATCGATTGCGACGATTCGCCTTTGTACCCGTTCGGGTACGGCCTCAGCTATACGACGTTTGAATATGCGGATCTGGCGCTGGACAAGCCTGTAATCGGCAAGGACGAGAGCGCGAATTTGTCTGTGAGAATCAGGAACACCGGCAAGCGCGCCGGCGAAGAGACCGTGCAGCTGTACATTCGCGATCTGGTGGCCAGCTCTACCCGTCCCGTCCGGGAGCTGAAGGGCTTCAGCAAGGTGTTTCTTGAGCCAGGAGAGAGCCGTGTCGTCCATTTTGCGCTTGGGCCGGATGAGCTCGGGCTTCTCGACGAACGGATGGCGTTCACGGTTGAGCCCGGGAAGTTTCATATTTGGGTCGGGCCGCATTCGGAGGAAGGGCTGCGTACGGAGCTCACCGTGATTTGAAACGCCGTAAGGGCGATAAAAGGGGGATGAATGATGGATTATCGCGTAATTAAGGAAGGGGATCTGTTCTTTCTGACGGGGTTGAATGGGGATATGGCTCCTGGGGATGATCAGGGTCACGGTTTATATACGAAGGATACGCGCTTCTTAAGCCGCATGGAGGCGTTCATTGACGGGGAGAGGCCTTCCCTGTTGTCCTCCGCCGGGGATAAGAGCTACATCGCTTCCTTCCGCTTGATGAAGGATTCCAAGGATGAGGGAGCGATCGAGCTGCACCGGGAGCGGTTTATTTACGGCGGGATCCTCTACGAGCGCTGCACGCTCACCAACTATTTTATCGATGCCCGGAACGTTGAGTTTTCGGTCGCATTCGATGCCGATTTCCAGGATATGTTCCTGGTTCGGAAATACCGCACCGGGGACGTTGGCCGCATGGAAGAAGCAAGCGCCAAAGACCGGGAGCTGACACTGTCTTATATGGGCGCGGATAGCCAAAGACGCAAGACGCGCATTTCCTGGGATGCCGAGGGCGGCAAGGCGCATGGAAGCGGAACGATTACGTTCCCGATGTTCTTGAAACCGAAGGAACAGCGGGTGGTCACCTTCTTCATTGCGCCGATCACGGAGGAGCACGCGGAGCCGGAGCCGCTGTCTTATGACGAGGGGCTGAGGAAGCTGGAGGCTTCCTATGCGCAGTGGTACGCAAACAGCACGCGGGTGAAATCCGACTCTGCCGTGTTCAGCGGATTGTTCGAGCGAGGTCTGCAGGATTTGCGCATGCTGACCCTGGACGTCGGCTTCGGCGACACGACGGTGGCCGGACTGCCATGGTTCGCGGTTCCATTCGGCCGGGACAGCCTGATCACCGCCCTGTTCATGCTGCCGGTGAATCCGCAGCTGGCCAAGGGAACCCTGAAGACGCTGGCCTCCAATCAAGGGGAGAAGACGGATCCTTGGCGAGACGAGCAGCCGGGAAAAATCATGCACGAGATTCGTTACGGCGAGCTGGTTACGACCGGGCAATCGCCGTTCTCTCCTTATTATGGCACGATCGATTCCACTCCGCTGTTTCTTGCCCTGATCGGAGAATATTACCGCTGGACGGGCGATTTGTCTCTCGCGGGGGAGCTGAAGCCGAACATGCTGCGGGCGCTTGATTATATCAATGCTGCCTTGGAAGCGGGGAACGGCTTCATGGCCTACAAGCAGGAAGCCGAGAAGGGCTTCCCAAACCAAGGCTGGAAGGATTCAGCGAACTCCATCATCCATGAGCATGGGGAATATGCGGAGTCGCCCATCGCATTGTCCGAGGTGCAAGGATATGTATATCAGGCGAAGAAATCGCTCGTCCCCGTGTTCGCTGACATGGGCGAGCACGAGCTGGCCCGCAAGCTCGAAGAGGAGGCCGAGGAGCTCCGCGCAAGATTCGAGGCGGCGTTCTGGATGGAGGATCAGCAGTGCTACGCGATTGCGCTGGATAAGGAGCAGCGTCAGGTGCGAAGCGTAACCTCGAATCCCGGGCATCTGCTCATGAGCGGGCTCCCTGAAGCCGGGCGGGCCGCAGCCCAGTCCAAGCGGATGCTGAAGGACGACATGTTCAGCGGATACGGCATCCGTACGATGAGCACAGGCTCCACGGGCTACTATCCGATGAGCTATCACAACGGCAGCGTGTGGCCGCACGATAACGGGATGATTCTGCTTGGGCTGGGCAAGCAGGGCTTCAAGGAAGAGGCCGGCAAGGTCATTTCCGGACTGCTCAAGGCCTCGGAGCACTTCGAGTACCAGCGCCTCCCGGAGCTGTTCTGTGGGAATGATGCGGGGCTCGGTTATCCGGTGCCTTATCCGACGACCTGTTCGCCGCAGGCATGGGCGGCCGGCACGTCGATCGCTTTTCTGCAGGCGATGCTCGGATTGTACCCCGATGCGCCTAAGAAGGAAATCGCGTTGTCACCGTTCCTGCCGGAGGGCATGAACGAGCTGAAGGCCGAGCGGATCGCGATCGGTAATGGCCATCTGTCGGTCAGCGTAACGCGTGATGCCGGCGGAGCATCCTTCAACGTGAAGGTGCTTGAAAATACGACCGGCTATACGCTGGTCGGATAGATAATATGAACAGCACGACAGCACGACAACACGAACAGCAAATACACGGACAACAACCTGGTTCTCTCGCTTCAAAGAGAACCAGGTTGTTTTTTATTGAAAATACAGGAACATGTGTTCTATAATATAGAGCGGAGTTTTAAACTACATACCCCAAGCATGCTGAACGACAACCTAAGATAGGAGAGAACGGGAATGAATACCTTTTGTACATATGCGCTGCACCAGATCGAAGTGGCGGTGCTGTCGGTCGTGGCGATTATTGACAAGCTAACAGAGGAGGATCTGCTCGTCAGGCCAACGGCGGACAAGCATTCCGTCGGCGAGCTGCTGAAGCATATCGCGGTCATCTGCAGGGCCGACTTCCTTATATCCGGCGGGGCGACGCAGGAAGAGATGAGCGCTTATTACGCCGGCGTGTCGCTGAATAACCTGAAGGATATCCAGGCTGAATTGTTAACGAGCTATTCGTATCTGGCGCAGGCATTTCATGATATGGACGACGAAGAACTGCATCGGGAGGTAACGTCCTATTGGGGCGCAACCTATACCCGTTACGAGTGGCTGCTTGAGATTCTGGCCCACCTGTACCATCACCGGGGACAGCTGCATGCGATGCTGGTCCACTGCAATGGCAAAGACCCGAAGGTGCCGCTGTTCGAGTAAGATATTGGCATCAAAGAACCGCTCCCGAGATGCGATAGGAGCGGTTTTTTGTTTAGGCTTAGGCCAAGGTGCTGTTATTTGAATATGAAGGCACAGGAGTGGCTGGAAACGGAGGGAGACATTAGCTGCATTTTTCCCAACGGGGGGATCAGTTGTTAGTGCTGAGAGTCTTACTTCTGAGGAGAGTATCAATCTTTATAACATAGAAGTTAATGATAACACGGACAGTAGCGAAGATATTTCAATCCAAAATGATAGCGAATTAATTGAACCATTTGCGGAGATTGGGCCTACATATCCCGGTACTAATGTTCCAATGCGAATCGGAGATGTCCTCTATTCGACAAAAACGCTTGGCTTTAGTTCACAGATTGTGGGGCATACTGGAATTGTAAATTCAAATTATAAAGTGGTCCACGTAACATTACCTGTGAATGGTGGGACCGTAGATAACATGTCAGGTTATATGAGTAGACATGGCAAAGGAGAAACTATCAAAGTCTATAGACCTATTAATGGTATGGGGGTTGAGGCTGCCAAATGGGCAACATACAACTATAAGTATGTGACAAAATACGAAATTGAACCATACGCAAAGAAGAGCACACTCTCTCCACTCCAAACTATTGTTCGAAATTTGTATGGCAGGCATTCTATTACGGGGAAGGAATAGATCTATTGGATCTTGGTAATACCCCCGATCTAAGAGGATTTATTACTCCATCAATGGTAATAAATGCTCCTAATTTGGTATATGTAACTCAATTTACAGCACAATAATTTATACTAGAAACTGCCATTGTGCAGTTTTTCTTTTTAAGATTATCGGAGCTTTACAAAGTATGATAAAGTGTTATGAGATTTTCAATTTGACAACTTAGATTTTCGTAAGGGAGGATGTTAATAGTGAAAAAAACCTTGGCTATTTTTGTGATAGTAATTGTGTTAATTATAGGAGGCGGTTATGCAGCACTACAATACAAATACAATGCACTAGAAAAGAGCTTAAAGAACCATTTATTTAATGTAGAAGGCTACGCTGAATCTGATATCATCAGTATTAAGGCGAAACTAAGTGGTATGCCTAAATTCCCTGTTTACGTAATATTCGCCGACGATCCAAATACTAAATATATTTTTACTGATAGAGATACAGGAGAATGGACACAATTAGATCCTAAAACACCGCAGCGTTTAAATGTAAAGAATTGAAGTTTGATCTAAACCACTGATCTTGATAAAATCAGTGGTTTTTATATTAGACTACTTATCGAGGTTATAGCCTATTGCTAGATAGCGTTAAAGAGATGCCTATATCATGGCTAATTAATTTTGCGGATTAGAGTTCCTCATCACAATTGGAATGGCTGATAAAATGAAAGGATTGACAACATACCTCCTCAACAGTAGTATTATTGAATAATACTAATAATAGCGTGAAGGAGCGTTACGATGATTGATGAGCTGCGAAGCATCGGGCTGTCGGATTTGGAGGCGCGAATTTACCTTGCCCTGCACGAATCCCCCGAAATGTCGGGATATGAAGTAGCCAAGCGGGTGTCGGTATCCCGTTCGAACGTTTATGCGGCCCTGCGGGCGATGACGGATAAGGGGGTGTGCCGAACGATCGAGGCGGATCCCGTGTTATATGATGCGGTGCCGATCGGTCAGGTGGTGAAGACGCTGAAAACCCAATTCGATCAAAATGCACGTATGCTGCTTGAGGAGCTGAACGCGCCGCCGAAGTCCTCGCCGTCGTTCTACAGCTGGAAGGGGGATCAGGCGCTGCGCAAAGCCATTGACCGTCTGGCGGCAAACGCCGAGAAGAGCATTGTCGTTGATCTATGGTCCGAAGACGTCCACTGGATGAGCGAGGCGCTGTCTGAGGCCGAACGGCGCGGCGTCCGAGTTGTCGCGATTGTCATCGGAGAATCCGGGCTCTCCCTGAAGCATGTCATCGAGCATAAGCGGAGCGAGATATGGCAGCAGGCGCAGTCCAGAAAATTCTCGATGCTGTGCGATTCGAAGTCGGCATTAATCGGAAGCTTCGGCCGGTCTCTCCGATTAACGGCGCTTGAAACCGATCATCCTTCCATAATTGAACTGCTTCAGAACGGTCTATATCACGATCTGGTGATGGAGCGGATTGAGGAGGATTTCGCCGCCGAGCTTTCGGATCAATACGGCAGCGATTATGAACGGATTATCAGCCCGTTTCGGGAGCTGCTGGAATAGAGTAGCGGGAGACCGCTTCTTTTTGCGAAAATATTAGTAGTATTCAAAAATACTATCCTGAGGAGTGGACATTTTATGATCCATGTAGATCCACATGCCATCGGGGCCATACTGGCTCAAGTCGGGGAAGAATTGTTGGAGGAATATGGAGGGCTTGCTCCTGCAGCGTCGCGGGAGCAGCTGATTGAACGTTTTGCGGACGCCAACGGCTGGGCAGAGCGCCGCATACGCCAGGCGGTGAACGAAATCCATCCCGGGCTGCCATGGTCCGATGCTGAGCTGGATGCAGCCAGGCAGGGAAGTCCGGAATACGGAGACGCCTACTGGGTGCTTGACCCGATCGACGGAGCCGTCCATCTGCATCAGGGATTCGGATTTTGGGCGATCTCCCTTTGCTTGATCCGGGAAGGCGTTGCCGTCTTCTCGGCCGTTTATGATGCCGGCCGCCGCGAATTGTTCCATGCGGTCCGCGGAGAAGGGGCTTACTTGAACGGCGAGAGGATTCGGGTATCGGCGAAAACGGGTCTGGCCGATGCGCTTCTGCTGACGGCTCCCCCTAACAAAGTCGAGGTGGAGCCCGAGAACGTCAAGCTGACCGCCTGGAGCGTCGGCAAGCTGCTGCCGGAATGCACGGCGCTGCGCATGCTCGGCTCCGTCGCGCTTCAGATGGCTTATGTGGCCTGCGGGCGCATGGATGCCTACTGGGAGTTTGGCCGCGAAATTTACGACTGGCTGGCAGGCGCGCTGCTGATCGAAGAAGCGGGCGGCTGCGTATCCGATGTCGACGGATCGCCGTTCACTTGGGGAACATCCGGGGTTGTTGCAGGACCGGACGCGCTTCGGGACAAGATCGTAACCGTATTGGCAGGGTGATTTTCCCCTGCATGAATCCATGACATGGAGAAGCCCGTCCATTGCGGAAAATGGGCGGGCTTCTTGCTGCAGATACCTTTTATTATTAACGTTGAGAATCGGTCCGTTCCCAGAGCAGGATGCTCAGTACTGAATCAACAGGCTGACATTTTGCCAACCCGCTCCTACCGTCCAGAAGACCAGGTAATCGCCGCGCTTCACTTTTCCGGCCCGAACTGCTTCGTACAGGGCGAGGAAAGGGCTCGTTGTCGCGGTGTAACCGTACTTGTCCCCGATATAAGGAACCTTGTCCTGATCAATCCCGAGGCGCTCCGAAACATGCTTGATATTGCCCAAGGTAAATTGGGAGAACATAAAGCCGGCAATATCATCCTTGGTCAGATCGTTGCGTTCCAGCAAGATGCGAATCGAATTCACCGCGGATTCGGCACAGACCGAATCATCGAAAGGCGTAAACTTCACCTGCGCATCCTTAGCCGTAAACTCCTCACGGTACAGATTCGACAAGCCGTGGGCCGGGAACAGGGAATTGTCGATAACGGATGTATCGGTTTGATAGACGGAATCGATCAAACCGCGGGTGCCTTCCGCTTGCTCCAAAATCACGGCTACTGCCGATTCGGCAAAATTCGAATAATACACCGGCTCCTCCGGACTGTGAACCGAAAGATAATCGGAGCCGACCACAAGCGCACGCTCTACCCTAGGATTAGCGGTCATATAGCGGGAAGCCTGCTCTACCGCAACAAGGATGCCGGCACAATTCGCGTTAATGTCGAAGCAAGCCGTTAGGAGATCGCCTCCAAGGGCATGGTGGAGCTTCAGCGCATTGCTGGGCAGCAAATATTCCGGTGTCTGGGAAGTGAAGATGATCAGATCTACGTCTTTTGCGGACAGCCCGCTCTTCTCCAGCACCAGCTTGGATGCCTGCACGGCCATCGTGAATGTATTCTCTTCCGGATTATCGATAATAAAACGCTTATTACGGCCCAGAGCGGTTACAAGTCCGGTAACATCCGTACCTCTTTCCGCAAAATAGTTAATGTAGTATTCGTTGTCTACTTCATTAGCAGGATGGTAGATTTCAATCTCGCGAATTTGTACACCTCTCATGGCCATCTCTCCTTATTGTTCGATAATTTCGTAGTTGTCCAGCTTCACGCCACGAGCAACACGCCCGAGCTGCATCTTCAGGATCGGATTTTTGGAAATGCGCAGCGTAACTTTCTTAAAGCCGTCTTTTTTATACATCTCGAAGCATCCTTCCAAAAGCGGAAGCGTCTCAGGCGCAGAGACGTTCAGCTTCGTGCAGTCGATGTCAATTTCATATTCCGGAACGGAAATGGTTGAGATGGCCTTGCCGTAAGCCTCAATGGATGCCATTCCGTCTTCCGGCGAGAAGGTGCCTTCCACCTCGGCATGAAATACTTTTGCAGCTTGATCGATTTTGATATTAAAGCTTCCCATGTTGCTCTTCCTCCTATGATCGAAACATATTATGTTGAATTGGTGTTGTACCTTAGTGCTTATTTCTTCAGGGCTTTCAAGCGATCCAAGATCGGCGCGGGCTCGCTGCCGTCCGTATTGACCTCAATGATGCACGGCCCTGTCATCTCCCGCAGGAATCCCGGAATATCCTCCATGTCCTCCAGACGGTCGACAGACATCGCTCGGATTCCGGCGATTCGCATCATGTCGGCGATGGAGATTCTCTCCTGCTTGTAATCCGGGATCGTGCGGTTATATAGAAACTTCTGCCCGCGCTCGACGTAAGACAGCATGGCGTTGTTAATAATGAAATAAATGATGGGCAGACCGTACTCTTTAGCGGTAAGCACCTCGGTGCCATTCATGAAGAACGAGCCGTCCCCCGCAATAACGGCAACCGGGCGGGTCGAGTCGGCCAGATATAGTCCCGGTCCTCCCGCCATCGCCGATCCCATCGCTCCATAGTTCAGATTGATTTCAAAATCGCCGCCGGCGGGCACTTCCAAGTACTTCAGGACAAAGTTGGTAAATTCCCCGATATCGCATACATATCGCGTGTCTGCCGGCATCACTTGGCTCAGCTTCTCCAGAAACAGGCGCAGCGACAAGCCTGTATGATTGGGCTCGTAGGCCTCGTTAAGCGGGAACGGCTTCTTAAATGAAGCTGAAGACGGACTCACGTGCTCCGCAAAATAAGGAACGGCATCCCGGAGATCGGCAACAACGGCTGCATCGGTCCGGAAGACTTTCCCAAGCTCTTTGGCATCACGGTCGACATGAATCACCTTGCGTCCGTCCACCAGGACATCATTGAAGTTGCATGTAGAGGACTCTCCCAGGCTTGTACCCAAGATTAAAATGCAGGTGGCCTTCGAAGAGGTGACGTATTCCATCGCCGCATCGGTGCTTGAAAATCCGTAATTCCCTAAGTTAAGCGGAAATTCGGCCGGAATGATGCCTTTGGCCGATGGCGTCGTAATGATGGGCCACTGCAGCCGTTCGCTGAGACGCATGATGGCTTCGGCTGATGAGCGCCCGCCGCGTCCGACCATAATGATTCCCCGCTCAGCCTCATTCAGGAGGGCTGCAGCACGCTCCATCTCATCCGGATTCGGGCGAATACGCTGAAGCGCGGAAGGCTCTGGAGCCGCAGGCAAGAGCGCCGGCGCTTCCATCCGCTGCACATCGATCGGAACCGAAATATGCACAGGCCCGCAAGGGGGAGTCAGCGCGATCCTTACCGCCTTATCCAGCTCGGCCAACACATCGGCTTCGTTCATCACGGTGTTGCTGTATTTGGTGATGGGCCGGACAATATCCTGCGCATCCATCTCTTGGATGGCTCCCTTGCCGATCTGCCACCGG
The DNA here is from genome assembly GCF_017873605.1 of Paenibacillus lactis. Classification (GTDB taxonomy): domain Bacteria; phylum Bacillota; class Bacilli; order Paenibacillales; family Paenibacillaceae; genus Paenibacillus_AQ; species Paenibacillus_AQ lactis. The sequence goes on along the minus strand of NZ_JAGGKI010000002.1, from coordinate 348,729 downwards.
TTTACGTATCCGGTGATGACCAGCAGAGGGGCTTTGGCGCGCATGGCATCGGCAATCCCGTTCATCATATTGCCGACCCCGACCGCACCGGCACCGGCACAAACGGCGAGCTTGCCGGAATTGCTGGCATATCGCGCAGCCATATAGGCGGCGCCGGCTTCATTTTTCGTAATGATCGGCTTGATATCGACATCAATCAACGCGTCATAGATCGGGCCGATGATCCCGGCCGGAATTCCGAATATGCAGTCCACTCCGACATTTCGCAAATACTTCAGCACGGCTTCGGCAATATTCATCTTGAAGAATCCTCCTTATGCTGTAGTTGAAACGCATCCTTGTATTCAAACACAAGTGATTCTGCACGTTTGACCTCTTCTTTCGTAAAATCATGCCGTGCTCCAATCGAGGCGACGACGACGATCCCCTTCACCGTCTCATGCTGCATGACAGGCAGAACCATAATGCTGTCGATCCCAAACAGGAAAAACTCGTCGGCCGCGCGCGGATCGTTCTTGACGTCTTGCAGGACAACCGTTTGCGGATGCTCCATCATTTCGCGCAAAAGGCGGTCATGCCGGATGTAGACGGGGTGCTCTGCATGAACGCTTTTCCACTTCTCCACGCCGAGCTGGTCCGTCTTCGTTTTGGATACCGGATTCAAACGGCCGTCCCGGATTTCATGATAGGCGATATCGGCCACGCCTGTGAGGCGTTCAAGCTCTTCAAACAGTGATGCTAATCGCTCCATGCCCATTTCTCCTCCGTATCAAAAATCTCATTGTCCGATCGGATGTTTAGTTTCTTCGTCCGATTCAAGCAGCTAGGAGGACGTTAACATTTCTCCCTTAGCGGATAGCTTAAAGCAGCCGCTCTTGTCCAAATTGTCGGTGTCGTTATGTTTGCTGAAGTACGGTACGCCCCCTTTGTCGCAATGGCCGCGGCATTTCCGGGTACGGGCAAACTGCGGCTATTTTTGGAATTGCGTGTAACACACCATTTATATCGGATCCTTTTTTTCGTTCTTTCATGGTTTTTCGGAAATATTATAATTTTTTTCACTTTTTCATAGCGTGTTATCCAAGTTGAGGTGAAGGGTTTGTTTCATTTGTTATGTTCGCAATGACAATTGTTACATCAAGCTAAAATTCTTTTTAATTCGACAAAAAAACACAAAATTCGCTATAGACTCCTGCTAATTAATTCCTCTATGATAGATACTAAACATGATAGACACAGCTTGAGAGCAGTTTTGGCTATTCTGAAAGCGCTCTCCTGGGTGAGGCGGCGAATAACTGAAGGATTGGAAGAGGCTAAAGCCGGTATGATAACTCCAATCCATTGTTTGTGCAGCCATAACCGAAAGCGCATTCATAGAAATGGCCGTTTGAACAGGAGGTTGTTTAGACTAACGCTTGTTTAATACTCCCTTGATCAACCGTCGCTAACACGAAGTCGTGCGTGTTTCATTGGGCGGTTTGATCCGCAGTGAATGAATTTGCTTAATTGCATATCGCTAGGGGTGGAGACGATGAGATAACCCTGGGAGGCAGCTGCTTTAGCTTTTTTAGGAGGTGGTGGCTCTTTTGGTTGCTCGTTAACGTCTCTATTTTTGTGCGCATTTTTTAGGAGATATCCAGGCTTTGAATCACAGACAGCAGATATGCAGTGATAGAAACATTCGAAAGGGGCCAGAACATTGATGAAAAAGAAAACATGGTTGCTTACGCTGTTGACCATTGTGATGATCATGACGACCGCGTGCGCAGGAGGCAGCGGAGGAAGCGGGAATGCAGGGGGCGAGGTTAACCTCGATGACGTGGAAGCGGCTTCGATGGATTTGAAGAACGATACGACGCCGATCAAAATCCAGTATTGGCACTCGCATGCCGAGGCACAACTGGAAGGCTTGAACTACATGATTGGAGAGTTTCAGAAGAAGTATCCGCACATTACAGTCGAACCGGTATTCCAAGGCGGGTATCCGGATCTGCATAAGAAGCTGTCGGCTGCCGTGGCCGCTGGCGACGTTCCGGCTGTGACGAACGTGGAAGTATCCTCCCTGCCGAACTTTGCGGACAGCGGCGTATTCGCCGACCTGGGACCATGGATCAAACGGGACGAAGTGAACATGGATGACTTCGCGCAAGGCATGTTGAACGCGTATGCATTTAACGGCAAGCAGTACGGCTTCCCGCTGATCGTCAGCACCAGCGTCTTCGTGTACAACAAAACGATGCTGGACGAGCTCGGCGTAGAGCCGCCGCAGAAGTGGGACGAGATTGAAGCCTTCAACGCCAAAGTCGTGAAGAAGGAAGGCGACAAGACGACACGGTATGCCTTCTCCGTTCCTGGTTGGGATACCTGGTACTACGATCCGTGGAACATTAACGGCGGCGGGCAAATCTTGACAGAGGATATGAGCGCATCGGCGGTGGAGAACGAGGATTCCCTGCGCTACCTCCAAAACTTCTACAAGTGGCAAAACGAAGGCAGCATGCATATGGGCTTCGGCAAGGGCGCTTCCGACAATATGCGTCAAATGTTCCTGAACGGCGAGATCGCAATGGTACAGCACACATCGGCCATGCTGAAAATGTACCGTGAGAATGCGGATTTTGAAGTGGGCGTATCCTTCCTCCCTGGCGACAAGAAGCGTACCTCTAATATTGGCGGTGCAGGCATCGTGATGATGAACGGCGCCAAGGATCTGGAGAAGGAAGCTGCATGGAAGTTTATCGAGTTCATGACCGCAGCCGAGCATAACATCAAGTGGGCGGAATCGGTAGGCTACCTGCCAACTCGGAAATCGGCCATCGAATCGGAAGAAGGCGACCAATATTTCGAAAGATGGCCTCAATACAGAGCGGTTTACGAGCACTTTGACGAAGTGACTCCGCGCCTGCAGCATCCGGCTTATCCGGAATTCAGCGAGGTGTATAAGGAAGTGATCGGCGAGATGGTGCTTAACAAGAAAGATCCGGTGCCGTTAATGCAGGAAGCGGCCAAGAAGATTAACGATATTCTGATGGATTACGAGTGATGTCTATGGGAACCAATCCAAAATTAAACAAGGCGGCGCCCAACCGGGCGTCCGCTTCCGTATCCAGACGGGTGTCGAATTCGGTCATCGAGAAATGGAAGGACTTTGCCTTTTCGGTGCCGGCCCTGGTATTCATGGGGGCTTTCCTGTACTTTCCGCTCCTGTACTCCATTTATATCAGCTTCACGAACTGGAACATGACGCGCCCGGTGATGAAATTTGTCGGAGCGAACAACTATACCCGGCTGCTGACGAACGAAGAGTTCTATCAATCGATGAAGGTGACGTTCCTGTACACGCTCATGGATGTCGTCTTTACGCTGGCGATCGGCTTGCTGCTGGCGCTGCTGCTCAACGTGTCATCCTCCCGCCTGTTCGGATTCATGCGGGGCGTGATCTTCATGCCGTATTACATTTCCATGGTCATCGCGGCCATGGTGTTCACTTGGATTTATAACGGGCAGTACGGGCTTCTGAACCAGGTGGTGTCCTGGTTCGGAATGGATCCCGTGGAATGGCTCATCAATCCGTCCACCGCGCTGCCGGCGCTTGTCGCCGTCTCGGTCTGGAAGGGCGTTGGCTTTGCCATGATCCTGTTCATTGCGGGTATGCGCGGAATTCCGGCGGAATATTATGAAGCGGCCTCCATTGATGGAGCCAGTCGGCTTCGGCAGTTCCGCAACATTACGCTTCCGCTCTTGTCGCCCATGACGCTGTTCCTTGTTATTACCAGCTTCATTTCGTCGATGCAGGTCTTCCAATCCATCGATGTCATGACAGATGGCGGACCGCTTAAGGCCACCAACGCGATCGTATACTGGATTTATACGATGGCCTTCGTCGAATTCAAAACGGGAAGGGCTTCTGCGCTTGTCATGATTCTGTTCGTGATTATATTGCTGTTAACGATGTTTCAGATGTGGGTCAGCAGGAAGAAGGTGCACTATGAGGGATAATTATATGGCCGGTTCGGCCGCAAACCGCAAACTGCTCATGGCGCTTCGCATTATAGCGGCGGTCCTGGTCACTCTGGTCATGTTCTTTCCGGTATATTGGCTCTTGATCAGCTCCCTTAAGACGCAGGCAGAGATGCGGATGGCCGTACCGACGTTCTGGCCGCAAAGCTTCGCATGGGAAAACTTCGCCGAAGCTTTCCGCGTCATTCCATACGCGCGGTATTTCGGCAATACGCTGATTATGGCCGTAGGGACGATCATCCTGCAGCTGAACGTAGCGTTAATGGCGGCTTATGCGTTCGCGAAAGGGCAATTCCGGGGACGGGATGCGCTGTTCTTGCTCGTGCTGGCTGCCCTGATCGTCCCCGAGCAGGTTACCTTCGTGCCGGTATACGTCATGATGTCGAAGCTGGGCTGGCTGGACACATTCTTGGCCCTGATCGTGCCTCATGGCGCTTCGGCTTATGCGATCTTCCTGCTTCGGCAATCGTTCAAATCGATCAACAATGATGTACTGGAGGCGGCACGTGTCGACGGTGCCGGCCGGTTCTCCATCTTGTACAAATTGCTGCTCCCGATGGCGCTGCCGACCGTCGTAACGATGGGCGTTCTGATCTTCATCTCGACCTGGAACTCGTATTTCTGGCCGCTGATCATGACCAATGATAACGATATGCGGGTGCTTACGGTCGGCATCGCGATGCTTCGCGATTCCATTGCAGGCAATGAAGCGATGTTCTTCCATATCATCATGGCATCGAGCGTCATGGCGATTATTCCGATCGTGCTCGTCTTTACGGTCATGCAGAAGCATATCGTAGCGGCTATGGCAAATTCGACTTTTAAGTAAGAGGCATGCCTTGGCCTCCGGGGCGCTCGCTCCCCGGGGCCTTTCCATGTTGCGGCGGCAGGCCGCATCATGGAATAATAACCATAAAGCTTACGAGGGGGAATTGAACGATGACAGTACGTGGACTGGCCCATCGGGGATATCCGCTGAAATATCCGGAGAATACGATGCTGGGCTTTCGGAAGGCGCTGGAGCTTGGGTACACGCATTTGGAGCTGGACGTTCAGCTGACGAAGGACGGGGTGCCTGTCGTCATCCATGATCCGACGGTCAACCGGACGACGAACGGCACCGGAGAGGTGAAGTCCTTCACGTTCGAGGAGATCCGGCGACTCGATGCCGGACAGGGGGAAGCCATCCCCACGCTGGAGGAAGCGCTGCTGCTGGCGAAAGACCGCATGACGGTGGATATCGAGCTGAAGCAGACAGGCCTTGCTTATCCGGGGCTGGAGCAGAAGGTGATCGAGACGGTACGGCATGCGGGCATGGAGAAGCAGGTGTTCCTGACCTCCTTCGATCATTATTCGATCGAGCGGGCCCGGACCCTGGATTCGGACATCGAGCTTGGCCTGGTTATTTACGGGGCAACGCCATCGGTATTTCCGTATCTGGATCAATTAAGGGCAAAGTATGTGTCCGTAAAATACGTGTTTATCACGCCTGAATTTTTGGAGGAAGCGCGAAAGAGGGATATTCAACTGATTGTGTGGACGCCTGACGATGAGTCGGTGCTCGAGTCCCTCGCACAGTATCCGGACCTGTTGATCTGCACGAACAATCTGGAGGGCTGGGCGAAGGTGTACAAGGAGAAGGTGCTGCTGAACTCGTAAAGCATTTGCAGTGTTTGCAGAGAACCTGAAGAGCTTCCAGCATGTAAGCAAGTTGTTCTCTACTCCTCGTTTGGCCGACAGCGGGTTTGGAGTTGAATCAAATGGAATACGAATGGTTAAGGGTATGTCCGGGCCGGTGGAGGCCGGACATACCCTTTCTTTGTAAAGAATATGTAAAATTTTAAATTTCAGTTTGACTTGCGGACAATTGTCCGTTAGAATAATACCACGCTAACGGACAATTGTCCGTATATAGAGATAAGGAGGATACATTTTTGGATATGGGAGTGGGGCCGAGTTCGGCCAAAATTGATTTAAGCAAGATAAAGAGGGGACCGATCGTCGCCGCGCTGATTATCGGCGCGTTCGTCTCGATCTTGAATGAGACGCTGCTGAATATCGCGTTTCCAAGCTTGATGGAGAAGTTCGGCATCGGTGAGGCGACGGTGCAATGGCTGTCCACGTCTTACATGCTCGTTGTCGGCATTCTCGTGCCTATCACGGCGCTGCTTCAACTGTGGTTTTCGACAAGGCAGATGTTTATCGGCGCGATGTCGCTATTTCTTGTCGGGACCATTATATGCGGGTTCGCTCCAGTATTCGGGGTGCTGCTGACCGGCCGCATTTTGCAGGCAGTCGGAACGGGTCTCATGATTCCGGTGCTGATGAATACGATCCTCAGCATCTATCCGCCCCAAAACCGCGGAGCCGCCATGGGGATGATCGGGCTTGTCATTATGACCGCCCCGGCGATTGGACCGACGCTGTCCGGTTTGATTGTTGACGCGCTCAATTGGCGCTGGTTGTTCTACCTCGTTATGCCGCTGGCTGCGTTCTCCATTATTTTTGCAGCTATGTTTTTGAAAAATGTAACAGAGCTTACGAAACCGAAGGTCGATTTCATCTCCATCATTCTGTCGACGATCGGCTTCGGGGGCATCGTGTACGGCTTTAGCAGTGCCGGAGAAGGCTCTTGGTCGGATCCGGTGGTTATTTGGTGCATCGCGGCCGGGGCTATCAGCCTGCTGCTCTTCGTATGGCGTCAGCTGAGCATGAAGGAGCCGATGCTGGACCTGCGTACCTTCAAATATCCGATGTTCTCGCTGGTGACGATTCTGATGCTTGTGCTGATGATGAGCATGTTCTCCACGATGATCATGCTGCCGCTGTTCTTGCAGAATGCACTGGGAATGACGGCGCTGGCAGCCGGCCTTGTCATGATGCCGGGCGGTATTATCAACGGACTGATGGCGCCGATCACGGGCAAGCTGTTCGACAAGTTTGGGCCGAGAGTGCTGGTCATTCCGGGACTCGTCCTGTTAGTTATTGCCATCTTCCTGTTTTCGCGCGTTAACGCTTCATGGACGGGTGGTTATGTCATCTTCCTTCATGTTATGATGATGATAGGTATATCCATGGTCATGATGCCTGCCCAAACAACGGCTCTGAATCAGCTGCCGAGACTGCTGTACCCGCACGGAACCGCGATTATGAATACTCTTCAGCAGGTAGCGGGGGCCGTCGGTATGGCGCTGTTTATAAGCATCATGACAGCAGGAGCTAAAAATTATGTCGTGACAACCGGGGATCTGAATCCGGTCGAGAGTATGATAGCCGGCCTTCATAGTGCTTTCATCACCGGGCTTGTTCTGGCAATTGCCGCATTGGTGCTGGGTCTGTTCGTGAAACGCGCATCTACGCCTTCTGAACAGGAACGGTCCGCCGCATAAAGATTCCTGTGTCGATGGGAAAGGATGCATGCATTCTGAGCAAAAAAGAGAATGACGAATTGAGTCAAAAAATCTTGGATACGGCTCAAGCGTTGTTTAATAAATACGGGGTCGAGGACGTATCCATGCATCAGGTGGCCAAAACGGCCGGGATCGGTCAAGGCACGCTCTATCGCCGTTATCCAAGCAAGAGCAAGATATGCTTTTCCTTGATGGAAGCGAAAATCGATCGGTTCCTGCAGGAGTTGGATGAGTATCTTCGCAACAGTGATGAACCGGTCGCCGTCCGGATTCGGACGATTATCACCCGCGTGATCCTGCATTTTAATGAGGATTTGGAGTGGCTTCGGGTGATGCTGACCTCCGACAGGCTGGAGGAAACCAAGAATCATCTGTGCGAAAATCCGCCCTTCACCTATCTGCGGCTGCAGATCAAGACTCTGCTTGAGGATGCGGCGGAACAAGGCGTTCTGATGCCCGTGGATCCGCAGTTTACTTCCGTCATGATGGCCTCGCTGCCGCGTGCGGATATTATCTTGTTCCTGCGCGACATGGGATACAGCGCGGAGCAGATTGCCGAGCAATATTGCCGAAGCTTTGTGGATCCGCTGTTTGTAGACCGTTCAACCATATAGCATTCGCGGTAACCATGCCGCTTCGCCTCAAGACCTGCCGGTCTTGGCGAAGCGGCTTTTCTTTTCCTGTTGTTACAGCAGGCCTGAAGCGGCAAGCCGGTATAAGAGAAGGGTCCCGCGAGACTCATTTGGCAAGTGCTTTGCTCATAATCGGGCCCCGGGCGCGTGAGCAGGTATAAACCCAGGCTGCGGCGAATACTGTACACCAATATCGTCCATTCCAGGATGGACCTTTGGTGGGGGGATGCGCATGAAGCGCAGTTGGGTCAATTCGCCGTATTCATTTTCGCTCGGGATGTTTGCCATGATGGTGCCGAGCCAGGCGTTCAGCTCCTTTTACATCTTCTTTTATGTGGATCAGCTGGGATTGGGAATTGGGCTGGCATCTCTGGCACGGACGGTTTTTCTAATCTGGGATGCGGTCAATAATCCGCTGATGGGGTATTGGTCCGATCGGACGAAGACAAGATTCGGAAGGCGCAGGCCGTGGGTGTTCGGCGCGATTCCGCTGTTTATGCTCACCTTTGTGCTCGTATTTTCCCCGCCGGAGGGACTTGGGCAGAACGGACTTTTTACGTGGTTTCTGATAACCCTAATTCTCTACGAGGCGGTAGCGACGGTGCTGTGGGTCAATTACGGGGCATTGTTTCCGGAGCTGTTCCGGGGCGACCGTCTTCGTGCCAAGGCTTCGGCGGTGCAGCAGGGCTATCAAGTCGTTGCTCTGCTGATCGGTACGGCCGTGACGCCGATTCTGTACGATGCGATGGGGTTCTCGAACATGGCGATCCTATATGCGGTGCTGTTCGGCGCGTTCATGTTCATATGCATGATGAGCGTCCGGGAGCTGGAGGCTTATCGGGAAGCAGACCCGCTCCCGCTTGGCGCGGCATTCCGGGAAACGCTCCGCAACAAGAAATTTTGGGTATTCAACATCTCGAATTCGTTCGCACAGACGGTGAACGGGCTTATTAGCTCGACGATTCCCTTCTATGCCAAATATGTGCTGAAGATTCCTGACGACCAGGTGTCGCTGCTGCTGGCGTCGGTATTTGTATCGGTCATTCCGCTCGTGTTCGTCTGGTACCGGATCATCCGCAGCATGGACGGCGTGAAGGCTTGGCGGCTGTCCTTGGCGATATACGGTCTGTCGGTCATTCCGCTCTGGTTCGGCTTTAACCTGGTCAGCGGCATCTTGGCCGGCATCGGCGTCGGCTTCGGGCTTGCCGGCTTTCTGGTGACCCCGGCCGTTGTCAGCGGCAGTATCATCGATGAGGATGCGTTGCGAACAGGCTTGCGGAGGGAGGGGATCTACACGTCCGTGAGCGGGTTTATTACGCGTTCGAGCGGTCTGATCTCCGCGCTTGCCTTCTGGGTGGTCGGCATCATCTTTGGATATGAAAGCGGCGACAACCCGGGAAGCGATCCGGAATCGACCTTCCGTTATTTAATGAGCGTCGTTCCGCTATGCCTGCTGGTCGTTTCATTCCTCGTATCCTTCCTTACCAAAATCGAATTTTCTAAACCGATCGGAGGCGTGCATGAGCATGGAGCGAAGATTGATCATCAATTGTGACGATTTCGGGCAGAGCGGGCCGATGAATCAGGCCATCCAGCACCTGCTTGAAGAGAATAAGGCATCATCGGCCACTATTATGACGGTTGCCCCCGGATTCGAGGAGGCGGCAGCCTGGGCATCGCGCAGGAATCAGGCCAATGTGGGTCTGCATCTGACGATGACCAGCGAATTTGAAGCCTTGCGATGGCGAAGCCTGACCGGACATTCCTCGCTTCATGATGCCGAAGGCTACCAATACCGGACGGTCCGCGAGTTCGAACAAGGCGCTGAGGCTGGAGCGGTGCTCAAGGAACTGGAAGCCCAGTACCGGCTCGCCCGCAGGGCAGGGATCCGGATTAGCCATGTCGATAATCATATGGGGAGCCTGTACGGGATAGAGACGGGGCGCAGCCTCATCCCTCAGATGCTGTGGAAGACCTCCCGCTGGAAACTCCCGGTGCGGCTCTTCCGCTATATCGATCCGGAGGACTCCCTGCTCCGCTCCCTGCCGAACATCGAGCGGCCGGTAGCGCTGGCATCGGGCTTAGCCGATACCTTCGGGGTTCCGATTCCGGATTATTTGCTCTCGCATCCCTTCGCCAAGCTGGAGGGGGAGACGTACGACAGCTTCAAGCAATCGATCATTGCCAGACTGTATCGGCTGCCGGAAGGCGTATGCGAAACCTATGTCCATCCGGGAGTGGAGGATGACTGGATGGAGGCGAATATTCCGAACTGGGAGAAGCGGGTGTGGGAGTTCAAGCTTTTGTTTGACGATGATTTTGCCTACGGGATGCGGGATGCCGGCGTAATCCTGACGGATTACCGGTATGTCGAGGCGCACTTGAAACGTCCCCGCATGCGGTCGGCGATGAAGCTGGTCAAGGTGCTGGCCAAGAAATCGTAATCGGGCGCTGGAGTCTGGCAAGCTTGGTCGCCGAATTCGGCCAGCCGACACACCCAAGCCTGCATGACATTAGTCCAGCCAACAACTTGCCGGATCCAGCAAGCAGCCTCTGCCCGGCCAGACCTGCCAACAAACTTGCCAAGCCTAGGCTCTCCAACAGAACTTCCGGGTCCAGCAAGCAAGCCATCCTGAAGCGGGTCAGCTATAACGACTGCCTGGCCTGGGCCAAGCATCAAGCCTGCCGGGTCCGCCAAGCCAAGCCCTGCCCAACCCGGGCAGGGCTTGTTCTTGAATTTTAGTTTATCGTTTCCTAAAGGCTATTCATCGCCCGGCATCTTCCTTCGCAGCCTTCAGCTCCAGTTGGGTGATTTGTGCCTTGTACTGCTCAAGAAGGTGGGCCAGCGCGTTCTTGATGGCTGCGGAATCCTTCGATTCCACGGCTTCTGCAAGCTCCATTCGCGCTTCGATGAATGCGATATCGCTCTCGGTAAGTTTGACGGCCTTAAATTCCTTATGGTGGCCTGGAGCTGCTTCAATAGGGATACCGTCCGGAGATACGGCTGCTGCCGCTTTGATAGCAATGCTCGCTTCTATAGGGGAGACGATTGTGTCGCTAGCCGTATCATCGGACTTAAGCTCATGCCGTATGATCGTTTTCACCCATTGCTTAGGGAAACCCTGTTCCGCGATATCGCTCGGTTTCGCGACATGTACCAGGCCGGCATCACTTTTTATCTCGTAATTTCCCAAGATCTCTGAATCTCCCAGGATCTTTGTAATTTCAACCGTTTTCGCAGCCTCTTTCAATTCCTTGATGTCTTGGCCCTGAATGTCCAGCGCTTTAACTGCTGCAACGGCTGCTGCGCGGATGGCCGCAGGCTTTCCTTGTGCTTCCGGATCCGATTCGAAAGGAGCGGCTTCGGCCGTAATGAAGAGGGCCTTCCCTTCCGCTACGGCCAGCTTCTTGTATTTCTCCAGCGCCTGCTCCCAGTCTTTCAGCGTCTCCGGTGCGTACCGCTTGGCCAGCTCCAGCGGATCAGGCAGTATGCGAACGGAGGAAGCGACCGGACCGGCTTCCGTGTGGTATATCTTCACATTGTGAAGGGATCGATCGGTCGTAGACGAGTCTGCGGAGGCATGGGCCGTGCCGGCGGATGCCGCAAGCAGAGCGGCCGAAAGGGCCAGCTTGCCGAAAACATGCTTGTGATTCATCGTAACACTCCTTTTTTGGGGGATAAGTTGTCTTACAGCTTCCAATTTACAGATCGGCATTGGCAGAACGTTGGTGCTTTTGTGGAAAAATAATGGCATTTCCCATTCGCCGACCGCCGCTTGGTATACTGGGAGAAGATAAAGCCCGGAGGTACATGAAATGAATGCAAATGTGCTGATTGCGGTCGTTGACGATGACCAGCATATCCGTAACTTGGTGGAGGCCTACTTGCGTAAGGAAAACTACAGGACGGTCGGTCTTGGAACTGCTGAGGAGGCCTGGGAGCTGTGGCGGACGAATCCGCCGGATATGTGGGTGCTCGACATTATGCTTCCTGGCATGGACGGCTTCGAGCTGTGCCGGCGAATTCGTACGGAGGCCGAAGTGCCGATCATCATGATTTCCGCCAAGGACAGCGAAGTGGACAAAATTTTGGGGCTTGAGCTCGGAAGCGACGATTACATGGTGAAGCCGTTCAGCCCCCGCGAACTGGTGGCCCGCATCAAACGGCAGCTGAGCCGGTGGTATAAACTCAATCATACAGGCGGAGCTTTCCAGCCTGCGTCCATGTCTGCAGGGATTACGAACGGCCGTCTCCGGCTGCTGCCGGACGAGCGGCGCGTATTCTGGGACGGTGCTGAAGTGGATATGACCAACAAGGAGTTCGAGATGCTCCGGGTGTTCGCCGAGCATCCGAATCGCGCGTTTACGCGGGACGAGCTGCTGACCTCCGTATGGGGGGATGATTATTTCGGCAGTGACCGTGCGGTCGACCATCTGATCAAACGTCTACGGAAAAAGGTGGAGCAGCTGCCGATCGAGGCGATCTGGGGACACGGATACCGAATGCGGGCCGAAGGAGGAGAGATATTGCCATGAAGTTGGTGCATCAGATTAATCTGGCGTTTGCGATATCACTGATCGCGGTTCTGTCAGTGACGGCGGTGATCATCCATTACGTGCTTCTTGACCATTTCATCGGAACGCAGCGGAAAGACATGCAGTCCATTGGAGCTCAAATGACAGCAACTTTGGTCAGCGCGGCTGAGAAGCAGATTCCGATTGAAGAAGCCCCTTTGGCAATGGCGAGCGGGATTTCCACTTACCCGATCGTCGACGTGGCTGCCGTCATTACGGACATGCAGGGAAATGTGGTCAGCTCCATGCCGCTTCCTGCGGCGGTCCCGGCGGAAGCAGCCCCGATCAAGGGTACCGAGGGCCGATCTGTCGGGATTGCCGAAGGCCTGACGGTCCGACAGATGCTGAAAGATGATCTCTTCCTTACGGAGGTTACCTCGGTGCCTCAAGGCACGCTTACGCTGATCACGCCGATCAGCAAGATCAAGGCGATCGAGCAGGCGCTGCTGGGACGGCTGCTGCTCGTCTTCGGCGCCGGGGCGGTCATGATGCTGATCCTAAGTCTATTTATAACGAAAAAGCTGATCAAGCCGCTCATGCTGCTTCGGGAAGAGCTGAAGAAGGTGAAGGAGCGTCAGTTCTCGGAGGTCCGGCGAGTGGGCGCTCCGGGAGAAATCGGCATTGTGGCGGAAGCCGTCCATGAAATGGCGAACGAGCTGGAGCGGTATAGCCATGTGCAGAAGCAATTTTTCCAGAATGCCTCCCATGAGCTGAAGTCGCCGCTCATGTCGATCTCCGGATATGCGGAAGGCATCCGGGATGGCGTGTTCGAAGGGGAGGATATCCGCAAGGGGCTGGACATCATCATGAGCGAAAGCAGCCGAATGAAAAATATCGTAACTGAAATGACCCTGCTGGCGAAGCTGGATAGCGAGGAGGATATTTTCCGGGCGGCTCCCGTCCACCTGAAAGAGCTGGTGGAAGAAGCCGTCGAGAGGATCAATCCGGTCCTCGTCAAGAAGGGGTTGTCCGTGCATCTTTCCTATGCCAAGAACGAAACATTAATCGTATATGCGGACCGCGATAAGCTGCTGCAGGCTCTCCTGAACATCGTCACTAACGGCGCAAGGCACGCCAGTAAGCATATTTACATCCACGCCGGCATTGAGAAGGGACGGGTGGTGCTGTCCGTCTCCGATGACGGGGAGGGAATCGCCGAGGAGCTCCTTCCATACCTCTTCCACCGGTTCGTAAAGGGGAAGAACGGGGAATCCGGTCTCGGCTTGGCCATCGCACGGGCGATTGTCGAGCGCTGCGGCGGACTGATCATGGCTGCCAACCGCAAGGAGGGGGGCGCAGTTATCACGCTCGGCTTCCCTCCGTATCGTGCTGCAGGAGCGTGAAGCTGTTAAGGGACGGGCTGGACGGGCTGCTGACACGAACGGCCCTTGCGAAGCAACGGGGAGCCGCTAAAGCCTGCATGCATTCTGGCTTGAGCAAAGATTGAGGGCGCGTGGGTTAAAGCAGAGCCTCACGCCCGATTACCTTCTATTGACAACAAAAGTGCAAGGGGCTACAATCATACAAAAAGGGCGATAGTGAGCACTAACAAACGAAATGGGGAGGGAGCATAGGTGAAGCTTAGGGAAACGATGAGCAACAAAGACAGACTGCTGCTGACGGCAATCGATCTGATGGCCTTGAAGGGATACAAGGGAGTATCGACCAAGGAAATCGCATCAGCCGCGGAGGTTAGCGAAATGACGCTGTTCCGCAACTTCGGAAGCAAGCAGAATCTGCTGGAGACAGCAATCGAGCGCTTTTATTACGCCGGGGAAATGAAGCGTGTGTTTGACGAAGAGCTGGTCTCGGATTTGGAGAGCGACCTGCTGCTCATCAGCCGGCGATACCAAGAGAGCATGAACCGCAACCGGAAGATGATCCGCATCGTGCTGCAGGAGCCAGAGCTGAAGCCGCTTAGGGACCAGGCCCAACGGCATCCGAGGCTGCTTAAGGAGATGCTGACGGAGTATTTCGATCAGATGCAGCGCGAGGGAAAGGCAGCAAGTACCGATTCGGAAGCGGCGGCGTTGTCGTTCATGTGGATGAATTACGGGGCGTTCATGAGCAGCTTGTTCGAAGCGGAGCCGATTACCGACGGGAGTATGCCGGGGCTTCTGGAGAACGGGATCTCGCTGTTCGCAAGGGCCATGAGGCCGTGAGAGCCAGCCTCGTGCCCCCAAATTTTCGCCACGGTACAGGAAAAAACTCGTCAGAACGACGTTTTTTTTACAAGAATAGATAGTTAGCACTAACTATTGATTGTGATCAAAGGCAGGTATGAAAAAAGGAGGGATCTGTTTATGAAAGAGTCTCAAATTACACGCTCCGAGCAAAAGCCGGTCGGCTTGACCGCAGCTGCGGGATTTCAGGTCGGGGTCCGCAGAACGTTGCCGATCACGCAGGAGGAGGCATGGCGATTGCTGATTTCACCCGAGGGATTGTCCCTATGGCTGGGAGAGGTCGAGACGCTGGAGCTTGCTCGGGGAACGGCTTTTGCGACACGGGAGGGAAATCATGGGGAGCTGCGCGTCGTCAAGCCTATGCACCAGCTTCGGATGTCATGGCAGCGGGCCGGCTGGAGCGTCCCCTCGACCCTGCAGATCCGCCTTCTGCCAACCAAGCAGGGGGGAACGACCATCAGCTTCCATCAGGAGAAGTTGAAGGATCTGTACGCCAGGGAGCAGATGAAGGCGCATTGGGAGGATGTGCTGCACCGATTGAAGGAAGCATCCGATGGAATCAGCCGGGAGCACCATGAATAGCTTCTGTTGAACCAATGCCGATGGAGCGTCATTCCATCTCCCTAAAGGCCTGCCTTCAGACCGGCGATTGCTTGCACATCCGCACAAAATGATCAATCTTCCCTGACATCGGACGTAAACTATAGAGGGGGAGTTAGAGGATTTTCCCGTTTCAAGCAGAATTCTATATATATCCGGGCATGATGGATGATAGCAGGTTCCCTGCATTTACAAAAAAAGAAAAGGCGATGGTGATTGTCCATGGGTATGCAATTTCGGGTTGAAAAAGATTTTCTGGGGGAAAAACAGCTTCCGGCTGAAGCTTATTACGGCATTAATACCGTCAGAGCGGTTGAGAACTTTCCGATAAGCGGCGTGCCGATCCACGCAGAGCTGATCTCTGCGCTAGGGGAAGTGAAGAAGGCGGCAGCCCTGGCCAATATGGAGCTCGGGTTTCTGCCGAAGAAAATCGGCCAAGCCATTGTTGAAGCAGCAGATGAAATTATCGCAGGCAATCTCCGTTCGGAATTCATCGTGGATTCGATTCAAGGCGGAGCAGGCACCTCGATTAATATGAATATGAATGAGGTTTTGGCGAATCGTGCACTGGAGCTTCTAGGGAAGCAGAAGGCGGAATACTTTTACTGCAATCCTAACAATCATGTCAATATGTCGCAGTCCACGAACGATGCCATTCCGACCGCAATCCGCATTGCCTCTTACCGCCTGGCGCAGGAGCTGCTCGCGGTATTCCGGACGCTGGTGGATGGTATTCGGGCGAAGGCCCGGGAGTTCGATGATGTGATCAAGATGGGACGCACGCATCTGCAGGATGCGGTTCCGATTCGGATGGGGCAGGAGTTCGGGGCGTACGCCAACGTGCTCAGCCGGGATATCGCCCGGATTGATCGGGCTGCGCAAGGGCTGCTCGTCGTGAACATGGGGGCGACAGCGGTTGGAACAGGACTGAATGCAACGCCGGCTTATATGGACAGCGTGGTGAAGCATCTGGTTGAACAGACGGGATTCACCTTGAAGCAGGCCGAGGACCTCGTCGATGCTACCCAGAATACCGATGCTTATATGGAGCTCTCGGCTGCCTTGAAGGTATGCGCCGTGAATATTTCGAAAATGTGCAACGACATCCGCTTAATGGCTTCAGGGCCGAAAGCCGGGTTGAATGAGCTGAACGTGCCGGCAAGACAGCCGGGCTCTTCCATTATGCCAGGTAAGGTTAATCCGGTGATGGCCGAAGTAATGAACCAGATCGCCTTCCAGGTGATCGGAAACGACCATACGATCAGTCTGGCTTGCGAAGCGGGACAGTTCGAGCTTAATGTCATGGTTCCGGTAGCGGCGAACAATTTGATGCATTCCCTTAAAATTTTGAGAAACGGAATGGACGTGTTCTACAAGAACCTGGTGGTTGACCTGCAGGCCAATAAGGAACGCTGCAAGCACTTCGTTGATACCAGCTACGGCATCATTACCGCATTGAATCCGCATTTGGGTTATGATGTGGCGTCCCGCTTGGTGAAGGAAGCACAGAAGACGGGCCAGAGCATCCGGGAGATCATTCTGGAGCAGGGTCTGTTGACGGAGGAGCAGGTCGAGGTTATTTTGGATCCGTATCACATGACCTCCCCGGGAATCGCAGGCGAGGAGTTTCTGCTGAACCAGTAGGCTCCAAGAAGGCAGAATGCTTCGGTTACAGGTAAATGGCAATACGGTAGATCCAAGCTTACCGTAAACGAATTACGGCTTGAATAGCATGGCGGTGCAGGTTAATCCTGCGCCGCTTTTTTTCATGAACTTATATCTTAGTTCCTTATCCGACATCCGGATCATGGTGATCGAATCCAAACGGCCAAAAAAAGCCAAGGGCGGAGACAAGCCGTTATGGTATGATAATGTTAGATATATTAGGCAGAGGGCAGGCCGCAGGGTCTTGTGTTGAGCCCTCTGATTGTATTAAAGAGCTATGCTTAAATAGATGAAACGTAATATAAAGGGGTACACGCTTGTGGAGAATCAATACGGTGAAATCACAGATCGGGAGATTATACAGGATGCTAAACAGCAGTGCAAAGATAAAGGGATGAATCCGGCGTTTCTTCCATCTCATCCTGATCGATTGGATCCCGAGACATTGGCCGCAAGGCGTGAAAAATATAAGGAATATATCGAAGTCACGCAAATGTTCGTTCGGAAATTTCTCTCCTCCGGCTCAGGCAATCCGGTCACCATTACGCTAACGGATGATGACGGGTACGTGCTTGATCTTGCAGGGGATCCTGCCATTATTGAAACGGTGAGAGAATTGGGAATCGGAGAAGGGCTCGGGTATAACGAACATAACGGCCCGAGCTCGGTGCATCTGTGCCTTCAGCACAAGCGCCCGTTCCGGTTAGTCGGAGAGGATCATTATCATCACATTCTCCAGCGGATGGCCTGTTATTCCGCTCCTTTCCGCGGCGAAGACGGCTCAAGGATTCTAGGCACGCTCTCCCTCATGACCGATATCGAGCACGAGCATCCTCACCTGCTTGCGTTGCTCTGCACAATGGCGGATTCGCTCGAGCGCGAAATGTTTACCCGGAAGCAGAACACCCAGCTTCAGACTCTGAATCAGGTGCTCATGGATACAAAGTACCACGGCGTCATCATTACCGACGACAGCGGGCGGATTCTGAAGATGAACGATTGCAGCTTAAGGCTGCTCTGTCCGGATGATGGCGACCGTTCGAACTATGTGAGCCGGCCGATATTTGAGATTCCTCCGATCAGCCGGTATTATGAGCAGGTCATTCACAAGGGGAAATCCTGCATCGGCGCCGAGCTGACCATGGAGCTTGGCGGGGATATTCATCACTATATGCTGGATGTGCAGCCGGTCTACGACCGGGAGGGCAATCTCATCCGCGTGATCGGCACCCTGCGGGACATTACGGAGATGAAGCGAACGGAGGAAGTGCTTCGCAATACGGAGAAGCTGGTCTTTGCCGGACAGGTGGCCGTGAGCATTGCCCATGAAGTCCGCAATCCGCTAACAACGGTCAAAGGGCTGCTGCAGCTGGCACATCGGGACAATAACCTGCGCCATTATGATTTGATGATGTCCGAGCTGGAACGGGCCAACCTCATCGTGGGGGAATTTATGATACTGGGTAAGCCCCAGGCGACGGTGTTCAAGCTTGAGGATTGCGGCGGAATTTTGGAGGAAGTGCTCCAGCTGTTCGAAATTCAGACCGAATTGAATGACATTGAAATAACCCGCACCCTTGAGCAGAGCGCCACCATCCGCTGCGACCGGAATCAGATCAAGCAGGTGTTCCTGAATATTTTGAAAAATGCGATGGAGGCACTGCCTTACGGCGGCCATATTCATGTTCGTTTGGATGTATGGGAAGGGTATCAGCGGATTACCTTTACCGATAACGGCACCGGCATGACGGAGGATGTGCTTTCCCGGATCGTGGAGCCGTTTCATACAACGAAGCCCGAAGGGAACGGCCTCGGGATGATGATCGTTCACCGGATTCTTGAAACCCATGACGGGACGATGACCATTCGAAGCGAAGCGGGAAAAGGAACATCGGTCGAAATCGGACTGCCGATTCAGGATATGTAGACTTTTGGGAGATCCCGGGGCGCCTTGGGGACGGTAACGACGATTGTTTGTGTATCTCTTAGGTATGAACGAGCAAACGCTGACCGCTTCATCTTTCGGTCCGAATCGGCCGGGATGGGGGTCAGCGTTTTTTTGTTCATTTGCTTGAAATCACGAAGTGCGGAGTGCTACTTTTTGTACTCCATGTACAAAGCTTCGTTCGATCCCATCATGCTGGGAGATGGATTCACTTTGGCTTCATAACTTGCCAAATTTTCGATAGCAGGTATGATTTAGGTAACCATGCCGGCTTGATTAACTCGAATCGCCGGTGCAAACCGAAAACAACGGGAGTGAAGGATCGTGAGTGAGAGCAGCCGGCTGCAGGTTCAGCAAATTCGCATCGGGATTATTGGGACGCAGACCATTGTCGATAAAATCATGAAGATCATGGACACTTTTCCGTCCTTCGACCCGATGCCGCTGGTATTTCAGGAAGAAGATGAAGCGCCTGCCTTGGCTCAGCGAATCAGTGATGAGGTGGAGGTATTGTTCCTCTCCGATCCGTTGTCGCAGCGGAAGGTAAAGGAGAGCGGGCGCTTGGCGATCCCCGTTCATTATGTGCCGGTCACCGATGCCGGCTTGTATAAAGCGTTGTTCTCAGCCAGCCAGAAAGGGGAGCTTGCGGGCGGAGTATCCGTGGATACGCTGACGGAAACGATGGTTGTGCGCACGCTGAAGGATTTACGCATCCCTTCGGTACGGGCCGTCGTATACGATGGGCCGGCATATGCCCCTAAGCAGCACATAACCGCCTTCCACCAAGCCCAGTACGAATCGGGTGCATGCTCCATTGCGCTTACCGGCGTCGAATCGGTCGCCAGGGAGCTGGCCGCCCTTGGTATTCCGCATGAATGGCTGCTTCCCTCGGATCAGGATATCGTGGTGTCGCTGGAGCGGGCATTGTTATCTACGGCATCCCGCCGAAGCCGGGAAGGGCAAATCGTTGTCGGCATGATCAATGTCGATGATTTCGGAGCCCAGGCGCTTCGCCGCAGCAATGAGCACGAGGTGCAGAAGCTGAAGCTCGACATCCACCGGATGGTGCTGGATTATGTGGAATCGCTCGATGGGTATTTGACCCATCTGGGCGGGGATGAATATTTGTTTTTTACGACACGGGGGATCTTTGAGCGGGAGAGCGGCGGGTATAAGACCATTCCGCTGGCCAAGGACGTGAACAAGACCTACGGGATCTCGCTGAGCATCGGGATGGGCTTTGGCAGATCGGCCAGCATGGCGGGGACGAATGCCCGCATCGCGATGCGGAAGGCGAAGGAGGTCGGCGGCAACGCCTGCTTCATCGTCCGGGAGGACGGAACGCTGATCGGCCCGCTGGAGATGGCCGATCCGGTTCAGGAGGTGCTATCCGTGACGGATCCGGCCTTGATCAAGCGGGCGGAGGATGCGGGGATGACAAGCGCGTATTTGAGCAAGCTGCTGAACCAGCGGGCCCGCTCCGGCAAGTATGAGTACAAGGTCCATGAGCTTGCGCATCTGCTGGATATTACGGTGCGGAGCGCGCATCGGCTGCTGCAGCTGTGGACCGACCACGGTCTTGTCGAAATTTCGGGGATCGAGAAGGTGCCTCGGGGAAGACCAAGACAGATTTTCAGATTTACGTTTTTGGAATAGCTCTGTGGAATTGCTCTGAGAACAGGCGCCTCTTCCGTTATGCGACGGAGGAGGCGCTTTTGGCGATGGACTACATCATCAAAAGCGGAATTGGAGCAGGTGGGGCTAAGATGGTGTCCTAAGCCGAATCGCCGAGCGCATATGCGGAGTTAAGGGGATAAACGCGGCATATTGCGAGCCGTAAGACTCGCCTTGATAATTTCTTATAGCCGGATCCGCAACCTTCCATATGATGGAACCGTTAGTAGTTAAAACGGGAAATATCCATATATAGGGTGTTAAAGGATGAGAAAGCGGAGTTCATGGATTGCTGCGTTGATGCTTATCGTGTTGCTGGTCAGCGGCTGCTCATCGGGTTCTCAAGGCAAAAGCGAAAGCCCCGGAAGCCGAAACGCAATCAGCCTCGGCGGATCGGACTTCAAACACAGACGGAGGTGCGTCGGCGAAAAACGTAACGTCGGTGAAAAGCGGTCACAATGCCGAGGAACCGGCCTCGGCGGATGCCGAGCTTCCGAATATGCCATCGCCTGCTCAGACTTCCGGCGCGGGCATTAATTCGCAGGATCTGTCAAACGGGCTTAACAAAAAGCTGATGTACAAAGCGAATATCGTGATGGAGATTCAGGATTATGGCAAAGCGCAGTCGGAAGTCCGGAACATCGTGACGCTTTCAGGCGGCTATATCGTGAATTTCAGCGAAACCCAGTCCAGCAGCGAAAGAGGCGGCACGTTTATTGTGAAGGTTCCTGCAAACGGCTTCTCCTCCTTCTTAAACCGTTTGGAGAACATTGCGCATGAAAACCTGCAGCGAAGCATCGAGGGGCAGGACGCGACCGAGGAATATGTCGATCTGGAATCCAGGCTCAAGGCCAAGCAAATCATGGAGGAGCAGTACGTAGCCTTCATGAAGAAGGCGACCAAAACGACCGACCTTGTTGCTTTTGCCAACGAGCTGGAGCGCATTCAATCAGAAATCGAGCAGATGAAGGGCCGGATGCGGTACATTGACCAAAACGTGTCGTATTCCACCGTAGAAATCAGGCTTTACGAGACGCCGCAAAAAAAGGATGATCCCAAGTCCTCCGCCGCCCAGGCGCCGCTCGGCCAGCGGGTCTCCGAAGCCTTTCAGGGCAGCATCGACGTGATCACCATCATCGTCCAATGGATGATCGTCATCCTTTCCGGCTCGCTTCCCGTCTTGGTCATCGCGGCCCTCGTCCTGCTCATCCTATGGCTGGTTCGAAAATCGGGGCAGCGGAAACGGGAAGAGGCTGCCCAAAAGCGAAAGCTGCTCAATAACGGGCCGACGTTTGAGGAAAGGCATCCGGAAGGCCCACAGGACGAGGAAAACGAAAGGAAAGACGAATAACGGCAAGAGTTAAACTTAAGAATACGATGCAGGCAGTCGCCTTTGGTTTCAGATTTCTACTGTGCCAGGTTCTATACCGTCAAGAAATCTGAAACCTGCAGCGATTGCAGAAACATTTTGCGTGCTTGCCCTAACATCCATTTATTTAAAGACGATTTAAAGATTTGTCTTTATATAATATCCCCCCGTATGATGAAAGGGAATCAATACGAGGAGGAGATGGAATGATGTTGACAGTTGCAGAACTAGAAGCGAAGCTGGCTGAGCCTTCGGAACAGCTGGTCGCCGATCTGGCGTCATTGGATGGAGATATTGTGGTACTTGGCGTCGGTGGGAAGATGGGTCCGAGCCTTGCGAGACTGGCGGCGAACGCTGTCCGCGAAGGAGGCGGGGGTAAACGGATCATTGGTGTGTCCCGGTTCTCGAACCAGGAGGCTAGACGCGAGCTGGAGGAAGCGGGCGTCCACACGATCTCGTGCGACCTGCTGAACGATGGGGAGCTGCAGCAGCTGCCGGAGGCCCCGAACGTCATTTATATGGCCGGGAATAAGTTCGGCACGACCGGCCGCGAGTATTTCACCTGGGCAATGAATTCGTATTTGCCTGGGCGGGTGGCTGAGAAGTTCAAGCAATCGAGGATCGTGGTGTTCTCGTCGGGGAATGTGTACCCCTTCTCCCCGGTAGGGAGCGGCGGTGTGGACGAATCGGTTGCGCCGGAGCCGATCGGCGAGTACGCGCAGTCCTGCCTGGGCCGGGAGCGGGTCTTTGAATATTTCTCCCATCAGAATGGAACGCCGATGGCCATATACCGTCTCAACTACGCGATCGATATGCGGTACGGCGTACTGCATGAGCTGGCCAAGGCCATCCATGAGGACCGCCCGATTCACCTGGCGATGGGGCACGCGAATATTATATGGCAGGGGGATGCCAACGCGATGGCGCTCCGATCTCTCTTGCATTGCAGCACTCCGCCCGAAATCATTAACATTACCGGACCGGAGACGATGTCGATCCGCTGGGCGGCACAGGAACTGGCCAAACGGATGGGGAAAGAGGCGCAGTTTATCGGCACGGAATCCGAAACGGCGCTGCTGAATAACGCGTCGAAGTCGCACCAGCTGTTCGGCTATCCGAAGGTATCCCTGCTGCAGATGATCGACTGGACCGCAGCATGGGTACAGGCTGGCGGCGAAAGCTGGAACAAGCCGACACACTTCCAAGAGAGAAAGGGGAAATTCTAAATGAGCGGACTGACAACCACAACCTTGCAATTGGCGCCCGAAAAATTAGCGGCCCTCCATCAAGGGCTCGTCATTCCGGCTCACCCCCTCGCCTTGGACGAGAACCGTAAGCTGGACGAACGTCGTCAGCGGGCCTTATCCCGTTACTATGCGGCATCCGGTGCCGGCGGCATTGCGGTCGGCGTGCATTCGACCCAGTTCGAAATTCGCGAGCCCGGCATTGATCTATACGAGCCGGTGCTGCGGCTTGCGGCCGAAGAAATCGGCAAGGCCAAGCTTGAGCGTCCGTTCATCCTGGTCGCGGGCGTCTGCGGACCGACTCCGCAAGCGCTCGAGGAGACGGAGACCGCCAGAAGGCTCGGTTATGATGCGGTGCTGCTCAGCATGGGCGGTCTTGACGGCTGGAGCGAGACAGACATCCTGAAGCGGACCGAGGCGATCGCCGCTAAAATGCCGGTTATCGGCTTCTACCTTCAGCCATCGGTCGGCGGAAAGATCTTCTCCTTCGATTTCTGGCGGGCTTTTGCCGAAATTCCGAACGTCGTGGCCATCAAGATGGCGCCGTTTAACCGGTACCAGACGATCGATGTCGTTCGTGCCGTCTGCTACTCCAGCCGCCGGGACGAGATCGCGCTGTATACCGGCAATGACGATAATATCGTGAACGATCTGCTGAGCACGTACCGTTTTCAGGTCGACGGGGTTGCTGTAGAGAAGGGGATCGTCGGCGGACTGCTCGGCCACTGGGCTGTTTGGACGCAGAAAGCGGTCGAGCTGCTGGAGGAAATCAAGGAGGCGAGAAAAGCCGGAAGCCTCTCCAAGGAATGGCTGACGCGCAATGTCGAGATTACGGATTGCAATGCGGCTTTCTTTGACCCCGCGCATGGGTTCGCCGGATGCATCCCGGGAATTCACGAGGTTCTCCGGCGCCAAGGGCTGCTGAAGGGCACCTGGTGCCTGAATCCGCATGAGACGCTGTCGCCGGGACAGGCCGAGGAAATTGATCGGGTCTATCGTGATTATCCGCATCTGAATGACGACGACTTTATTCGCGAGCACTTGGAAGAATGGCTTTCGGACTGATACAATGAGGGCAGAATAGTCGAAAGTGGGGAATCGCGTATGCGGTTTAAAGATGTGTTTTCAATTATCGGGCCGAGTATGGTGGGGCCGTCGAGCTCCCACACCGCCGGGGCCGTCCGGATCGGAAGGGCTGCGCGGCGCATATTCGGCGCGTTCCCCGACCAGGCGGAAATTGTATTTTACGGCTCCTTTGCCGATACCTACCGCGGTCACGGCACGGACCTGGCCGTCGTCGGCGGACTGCTGGATTTTGCCACGGACGATATGCGCATCCGAAGCTCGATTGAGCTGGCCGAGGCGGCAGGCATGAAGCTGACCTTCAAGACGGCGCAGAATGTCGCTTTCCATCCGAATACGGTGGAGCTGAGACTAATCAGCGGAGAGCGCGAAGATCGCATTGTAGGCGCTTCCATAGGCGGAGGGAGCGTTGAGATGCTGCGGGTGAACGGCTTTGACGTCAAGTTCACGACCAACTATCCGGTGCTGCTGGTCTTCCATGACGATACGCCGGGCATGGTGGCGCATATCACCCGCCTGCTCGAGGGCGGAGGCGTCAATATCGCCTATATGGATGTGGATCGCAAGGGACGAGGCGGTGATGCCCTGACCGTCGTCGAATCGGACGAGGCGGTTCCGCAGGAGCTGATGAAGCATATCGAGGGCCTGCCTGGCGTGCATCGCGTCGTGTTCGCGGATTTGACGACAGAGGAGGCGGCGTCATGAAATTTTCCACATTGAAGGACATCATTGCCTGCTGCGAGAAGGATCAAGTGACGATCGGGCAGCTGATGCTGCAGGAGCAGATCAAGGAAACCGGCAAAAGCCGGGAAGAGACATTCAAGCAAATGGCCGATTATTACGGCATTATGAAAGAGGCGGTTCACCGGGGCATTCATGAGCCGGTTCCGTCGAAGAGCGGCTTGACCGGGGGCGATGCCGTCCGGGTTCATGAATATTTGTCAACAGGCGTGCCGGCGCTCGGCACGGATGCGTGTACAGCGCTCGCTTATGCGCTGTCCGTATCGGAAGTGAACGCGTCCATGGGACGGATCGTGGCCACGCCAACCGCCGGCTCATGCGGCATCATTCCCGGCGTGTTCGTCAGCGCGCAGCAGCGATTTGGCTGGGATGACGATCATCTGGTGATGGGGCTGTTCAGTGCAGGCGCCATCGGATATGTCATTGCGAACAATTCATTCATTTCGGGCGCCGAGGGCGGATGTCAGGCCGAAGTAGGCTCTGCGATCGGCATGGCCGCCGGCGCATTGACGGAGCTTCGTGGCGGCACGCCGGAGCAGGCGGTCCATGCGGTAGGGCTTGCACTGAAGAACTCGCTGGGCCTCATCTGCGACCCTGTCGGCGGTCTGGTAGAGATTCCGTGCATCGTTCGCAACGGCTTCGGCGCGGTTACGGCGCTGGCGGCGTCGGATATGGCGCTGGCCGGCGTTCGAAGCGTCATCCCGTCTGATGAAGTGATCGATGTCATGCTGGAGGTCGGCACGGCCATGCCGGCTAAGCACCGGGAGACCGCGAAGGGCGGGCTTGCACAGACGCCGACCGGCAAGAAAATTTTAAAGGACCTCTACGGGAAGGAAGGCAAGAAGCTGCGCGAGAAGGGTGCAAAAGGGAAGGGGGAGTAACCGGATATGACGCTGTTGAATATCGGCATTATCGGACTGGACACGTCCCACGCGGTCGCGTTTACCCGGCTGCTGAACGATCCCGGACACCCGTACCATATTCCGGGCGGCCGGGTTACGGCTGCGTTCCCCGGAGGATCGCCGGACTTTCCGCTTAGCGCCGGCCGGGTGGACGGCTTCACGAAGGAGATCAAGGAGCAATTCGACGTTGCGATTCTGAATACGCCGGAAGAGGTGGCTGCCGCTTGTGACGCCGTCCTTCTGCTGTCGGCAGATGGGCGGGTACACCTGCGGCAGTTCCGCTCGATCGCTTCTTACGGCAAGCCGGTGTTCATCGACAAGCCGCTGGCGCTGCGCACGGATGAAGCGAAGGAGATCCTCGCCGCAGCGTACAGCGCCGGCGTGCCGCTGATGAGCTCCTCCTCGCTCCGCTATGCGGATGCGCTCGCTAAGGAGCTTGTCGGAGAAGGCCGCGGCAGCATTCTGGGCACCGACGTATCGGGGCCGATGGATGTGCAGCCGACCCAGTCCCACTATTTCTGGTACGGCATTCACGCCGTCGAGATGCTGTATGCCGTGATGGGGAGCGGCGCCAAGGAGGTTACTGCGGTCTCTACGGAAACAGAGGAGCTGATCACCGGCGTCTGGGAAGATGGCCGCATCGGAACGGTACGCGGGAGCCGGAGGGGCACCGGCAGATTCACGGCGTTGATCCATCGAAGCGAAGATTGCCGGTTTATCGATGCTGGGGCATCGGATAAGCCGTGGTATGCCAGCCTGCTGGAGCAGGTGATGATCATGTTTACCGAGCGGCGAACCGTTCTTCCGCCAGAGGAAACGCTTGAGGTGATCTCATTCCTCGAAGCTGCCGAGAAGAGCAGACGGAGCGGCTGCAAAGAGCGGCTCATGTGACGCCGTCATTCGCGAATTTGATCGGCTGAACCATGCGCGCAGCCTCCATTTCGGAGGGGAAAATGAACATCAAATGAACACGAAATGTGAGGGATTTCCGGAGGGAAATCCCTTTGTTTTTTGTTCTATTTCTACCGCTTTAGCATTTTCTACACAGCTAAAAAGCCTGCTATATCAAGGGATTCAGCGATTTTAACATCGGCTGCAGGGAAAAAGTCCAGCTGGCTGAAATACGATGGTTTACGAAAACCTGAAAGCGCTTTTATGATGAGGGCGGGTAGAAAATGCAATATGGACTTCAGCCCGAAGGCAGCTTTATGAAAAGTAAGAAATACATTCTTGAAAAGCTGCACAGGACGATAGGACTTGGGAGGGGATAACGCCCGCAGGAACATCTGATGAAATGTCATCATCTAAGCGCATCACGCGGCAGGGCATGATTGAGCGAGAATGAAGTAGGGAAACGACGGGGGTAGTATAACGAAGGCATCTTATGACTCAGTCAAATACGAAAATCCAGATTTAGGAGGAGCACATATATGAGAAAACCAAAACCATGGTTTCGTATGGCACTTGTATTAACCATTATCATGTCGATGCTCGCTGCATGCAGCGGCGGGGGCAAAGGGGCTGCGCCGGAGGCGGGAGGCGGCTCAGGCGAAACACCTGCTCCGGCCGCACCGGCCGATCCGAACCAATACGGAGATACGGGCGGGCTCACGCTGCCGCTGGTGGATAAACCGACAACCCTCACTTGGATGGTGGTGAGCGAGAAGACGAATCTCAATGACTCTTTGCTGGCCAAGGAAATCGAGAAGCGTACCGGGATTAAAATCAACTTCCAGGCGTATTCGGCGGCCACGTTCAACGACAAGCTGAAGGTAACGGTCGCTTCCGGCAAGCTGCCGGATATTTTCCACGGCCTGACGCCGTCGGAGCTGAAGAAGATCGGCAAGCAGAAGGCGGTTGTGGCGATTAACGAACACCTTGACATGCTGCCGAATTTCAAGCGGATGTATGTCGAAGAGAATCCTTGGGTCATTCCTTCCTATGGGGATGAATCCGGGAACATCTATACCTGGCCGGTGGCGAACATCAACCGTGACGTGAACCACGGCTTCCTGTACCGCAAGGATATTTTCGACGAGCTCGGCATTAAGGAATGGACGAATACCGAGGAGTTCTACCAAGCGCTTAAGAAGCTGAAAGAGGCTTATCCGGACTCCTATCCTTACGCTTCCAAGACGAAAGAGCATATTTTCCGCGACTGGGCATACGGCTGGGGCATGGGCGGCGCCAACTATCCGGTATATTACGACGAGGCGGCCAAGGTTTGGAAATATGCGACCGTGCAGCCGGAGCATAAGGAAATGCTCGACTTCATGAAGAAGCTGTACAACGAGGGTCTTCTCGATCCGGAATTTATGACCGATACCGACGATTCCTGGACCGCGAAGATGACGAGCGGTAATAAATCCTTCGTTACCTATGACTGGATCGGCCGCCTTGACCTGTTCTACAACCAAGTGAAGGACCAGAACCCGAACTATGATCTGCGTTACGGCAATCCGGTAGGCCCGACGGGCAATGGCAAGACGATCGAGAGCATTACGAACGGCTTCAGCATCGCGGTTGCGAACAATGATAATAAGGAAGCGGCCCTGAAGCTGCTGGACTACTTGACGAGCCCGTCCGGCGCAACGCTGGTAACGATGGGTGTAGAAGGCGAGACATTTAAAATCGAAGGCGATAAAGCCGTTTATCCTGAGCTGACGGACGTTCCATTGGTGGATATCAGCGTCCTGGAGGACCGCTATGGACTGTGGCTGCAAGGCTTGTACGTCAATGCCGACAAACGCAGCGTGTACTTCAACTATACGGAGAAAGAGCAGGAAGCCCAGGATAAGCTGCTGAACGGCAACAAATTCGAGCCGCTGGATCCGGTCCTGAACTTCACGGACGACGAAACGGCCACGATTGCGGAAATTCAGACGTCACTGAAAAAATTGGCGGATGAATTCAACGCGAAGTACATTCTGAACAAAGACTACGGCGACGCGCAGTGGCAGCAATGGCAAACGCAAGCCGAGAAGCAAGGCGCCAAGCAGCTGGTCGACATCTTCAATGCCGCTCAGAAGAGACTGGATGAAGCTACGAAGTAAGCAGCAACAGATATAAGGCTGATGGCGGCATCCGGGATTCGCACCCGGGTGCTGCTCATCTTCTTAAGGAGGGAAAGAACACCATGGCAAGTGCAGGGACAGAGATGAAGCCGGCCGCTCCCCGCGGGGGAATCGGCGGACGAATGGTTGCAGCCTTTCAGCATATGAAGCGGGACCGGCAGCTGTTAATTTTGTTTATTCCGTGTCTGTTGTTTTATATTATTTTCCGTTACGGGCCCCTGTACGGCTTGATTATTGCTTTCAAGGACTACAGCGTGTTCACCGGCATCATGGAAAGCGAATGGGTGGGACTTAAGCATTTCGAGAAATTTTTCAGCAGTCCGGACTTTTGGCTGCTCTTTAAGAACACGCTGCTTCTCGGCGTATACAATCTGATTTTCGGATTTCCGTTTCCGATCATTTTGGCGATTCTCTTAAATGAGGTTAGGGTCCGCTGGTTCAAGCGTTCGGTACAGACGCTCAGCTATCTCCCCTCCTTTCTGTCGGTGGTCATCATCAGCAGCATGATTATCGATTTCCTCTCGCCGAACCAAGGGATCATTAACCAGTTCATCGCGGCGTTAGGCTTTGAGAAAATCTATTTCCTAGGGGAACCCAGCTGGTTCCGAACCATTTACGTCTCCTCGGACATCTGGGCGACCGTAGGCTATGAGGCGATCATTTATATGGCAGCGATCGCGGGCATCAACCCTTCCTTGTATGAAGCGGCGAAGGTGGACGGGGCCAAGCGGCACCATATGATTTTTCGGATTACGATTCCCGCTATTCTTCCGACGATCATCATTATGTTTGTCCTGAAGACGGGTTCGATGCTTCGCATCGGTTACGAAAAGGTGCTCCTGCTCTACAGCCCGATGACATATGAGGTAGCCGACGTATTCTCTACTTACGTCTACCGGAAGGGACTCATGGAGAGCAATTACAGCTATGGCGCAGCCGTAGGCTTGTTTGAAGCCGTTGTCGCGATGATCCTGCTGTTATCCTCTAATTACTTCAGCAAGCGATTGGGAGGCAGCGGACTATGGTAAACAAACGATTCAGCCTTCGAAATATTTCATTGTTCGGCGTCGTAAACACGATCATTCTGACGTGTCTTGCTATCATTACCGTGTATCCCGTGATATATATTACAGCCGTTTCGCTCAGCGCGACGTCCGAGGTGGTGCAGGGGAATGTTACGCTGTTCCCGAAGGGCTTCAATCTGGACGCGTATGCCCAGGTGCTTAATGACGACCGGGTGCCGCGCGCGTACCTGAATACGATCATGTACACGGCGCTCGGGACGGCCATCAACTTGCTCTTAACGGCCGTAGCGGCCTACCCGCTGGCACGCAAAAATTTCTTCGGACGCAAGTTCTTTTTGCTGGCCATCATCATCACCATGTTCTTGAACCCGGGCATTATTCCGAACTATCTGATCGTCTCGGAGCTGGGGCTGCTGAACAGCGTGTGGGCCTTGGTGCTGCCGAATGCGATCTGGACCTTCGAGCTGCTGATTCTGAAGAGCTTCTATGAGAATATGTCGGAATCGCTGCGCGAGGCGGCTGTCGTCGACGGCGCATCCGAGTACCGGATCCTGTTCCAGATCGTGATCCCGCTCTCGAAGCCGGCGCTCGCTTCCATCGGTTTATTCTACTTCATGGGTCACTGGAACAGCTTCTTCATCCCGATGATCTACTTGAACGATTCGGTGCTGTACCCGCTGCAGGTGGTGCTGCGCGATATGCTGATCTTCAGCGAGAACGGCAGCAATCCGAGCCTGGTCGACGCGGCGGCGCTGGCCCCGCAGGCGATGAAGAACGCAACGATCGTATTGTCGATGATTCCGGTGCTGCTGATCTATCCGTTTGCGCAGAAGTATTTTGCCAAGGGGGTTATGCTCGGCTCTGAAAAAGGCTGATCGTGAAGGGACCCGGGCCATGTGTGTTGAATATGAAGGGATGACATCAAGAGAGGTGAATCCATAATGAATCGACTGATCGCCAACAGAGGATTGCTTCAGATTTTCTTCGCTCTGCAACTGGTCATCGGCATCATGTTCATATTCAATTACATCGTGTACAAAAATTCCATCAGCGGAATTTATGACAAGGTGAGCGATAACAATCGCATGGTGATCAAAAACGTCATTCAATCGTTTGATACCAGCTTCTCCTCCATCAACAACCTGATCTTCAACATTCATGCGCTTCCTTCGGACCGGATTCAGGCGGACAGCGGAGGGCTTGACATGGAGAAGGTCATAACCCTGCAGGACAATCTGACGAGCATTGTGTCCAATGTTGATATCGTGGAGGACGTGATCATCTCGTTCGATGATCATGATCTTGCCATTACGACCCGGGGAACGAGCAACCTGGATGCCCTCTTTGACAGACGCTACACATCCCAGCGCTACAATTCGATGTTCTGGAAGAATCTTACCCGTTCCGAGCACGAATTTACGGTATTTCCGGCCGAGGTTTACATGGATCAGAGCACCGGGTACGGGCGAAATCTGATGATCGCGGTGGATAGCAACAAGGTCCGGTTATCGAACAAGAACCTCATGATTCTGATCAACGTGAACAAGCTGCTGAAAGGCATCGACCTGAACTCGATGATCCCCGGCGCTTCGCTCATCGTGCTGGATGCGAACCGTAACGTCATTCTGAGCACGGAGAAGGACCTGGATTTGGTGGATATCTTGAACGATGTGTATTTTAACCCGTCCCAGGAAGCTTCCCTGACGCATGGCAATTACGAGTACAATTTCTACAAGTCCGAGTATAACGGATATATCTATATCAACAAGCTGCCTTACAAGTTTCAAAATATCGATTCCGTCACCGATGCCAATCAGTGGATTATGTACGGGGCGATTGTGCTGGCGGTGCTGATGTCGCTGCTGCTCAGCGTCTACCTGTACCGGCCTGTCAAAAATATCGTCAAGCTGCTTGGCGGCAGCACGCTGAAAGGGAACGATTTCGTAAAAATTCAAAGCGGCATTATCAAGGTCCAGCGGGAGAACGAATCGCTGAAGAAGCAAATGGACCTTGTCGACGAAGAAATACGAAGGGGCGTATTCCTGCAAACCCTTGACGGTCAGAATCATTCGCGGGAGCAGGAAATTCAGATGCAGAAGCAGTACACGCATTTTTTCCAGAGCAGGCATTTCGTGATGGCGGCCATCTATTTGCAGCCGGAAGACAAGCTGGACTCGGAGGGCGGATTCGTGCTGGAGGAATTGACGGCAGCGATTCGAAGCGATCTGACGGCGCGCTACGAGCATGCGGTTGTGTATCATATCGAGCATTTGCAGTTTCTGGCGCTGATCGGCCTTGACCAGCCTTCGGAACGGAAGAAGCTGGTGCAGCGGTTCGAGGAATTCCTCGGGGCAGCGAAGCAAGGGTATCTGCAGGCATTCGGGGTATGGGGTTGCGTCAGCCGGGCTTACGAGTCCAAGATTAGCAACTGCCGCGCAGCCTATGAAAATATTAAGGAAGGGCTGCTGTACCGGCATGTGAATGAGGGGACTGTCATAGTGGACACGGAACGCATCCGGTACGTCCCCGAGCTGTATTTCCCGCTTCAGGAGATCGAGAAGCTGAGCAACTGCATGTTGAGCGGCAAGGTGGATGAAGGGCTGCGGATCGTCAATGAGATCATTCAGGAGAACGTCTCGCTGCAAATTCATCATCATCAGATGGTTCATATTGCCAAGAGCATGTTTTTCTTTGTCCTGAAGCAGGCGGAATCCTCTTCCGCGGATCGCAGCGAGCTGTTCCAGCTGGAAAGCGCCTTTATCCGCAAGGTCGATCATGCGTTTACGTACAAGGAAATTCAGGAGGCGCTGGTTGAAGTGATTCGCGTGGTCGCGAATATGCGCAATCACGATCCGCGCAGCAAGCTGAATCCGGCATTCATCTCTCAATATATCGAGCTTCATTATATGGAGAACCTGTATCTGGACCATATGGCGGAGGTGCTGGATACAAGCTCCAAATATTTCTCGAATTATTTCAAGAAGACATTCGGCGTCAATTACGTGGAGTATTTGAACAAGGTCCGGCTGGCCCATGCCCGGGAATATCTGCGCAACACGGAGCTCAGCATCGCTGAAATCGGCGAGAAGACGGGCTATTCGAACTCGTCCACGTTCACAACGACATTCAAAAAGTATTGCGGCGTCTCCCCGAGCGAGTACCGTAAGACCTCGGGGAAATAGGGGCCGCAAGGAAGCAGGAGGCATCATATGAAGGCGGTGGCTACGATTCAAGGCAATGTGATCATTGCCGATCTCGAGGAGCCGGTTGAAGTGCCGGCAGGGCATGTTCGAATACGCACCGAATATTCGGCCGTGAGCCCGGGAACCGAAATGACGTTTATCAAGAGAGCTTCCGATCAGCCTGTGGTGATGGGTTACAGTGCGGTCGGGATAATTGAAGCGATCGGGGAGCGCGTCAGCGGCCTGTCTGTCGGTCAGCGCGTCGCCTGTTACGGGGCGCCTTATGTGCGCCATGCCGAGGTGCTGACCGTTCCTTCGAATTTGACGGCAGCGGTGCCGGATGGGGTCGATCCCAAGGAAGCGGCATTCGCGGGTCTCGGAGCGATCGCGATTCATGCGCTGCGGGTGGCCGACTTACGTTTCGGCGAATCTGCCGTTGTCGTGGGCCTTGGTATTCTCGGCCAGCTGATTGCCCAGATTGCGCATGCGGCAGCCTTCCCTGTCGCCGGATTCGACTTGAATTCGGAGCGGGTGAAGGAGATGCGGGCGTATATCTCGCATGCCGCCGATAGCCGTGAGCAGCTGGAGGAGAGCATCCGGCGCTTGACGGGCGGGCATGGCGTGGACAGCGTTATTTTGTGCGCAAGCGGCCCCGGAGAGGAGCTGATCAACGCCTCGATGGGTTGGATCCGGGACAAGGGGAAAATCGTCATTGTCGGCGATTTGACCACCGTGTACTCCAGGGAAAAGATGTTCGCCAAGGAGGCGCAGGTTCTCATCTCGCGGGCAGGCGGTCCGGGGCGCTACGATGCGAACTACGAGCTGGAGAACCGTGATTATCCGATCGGCTTCGTACGCTGGACGGAAGGGCGCAATGTCGCCGAATATATCCGTCTGCTTGCGGAAGGAAGAATATCCGTAAGACCGCTTATTTCCCACGTCGTTCCCGTAGAGCAAGCGGCCGGCGCATATGAGCGGTACGGGCCCGGCTCCACCACGCTCGGAACGATCTTTAAATACAGCTAGCCCTGGCGGATAAATAACATTATCGATACGAGGTGAACAGACGTTGGGTCAACATAGAGAGGCGGACATTATCATCCTCGGCGGGGGGCTGGGCGGATGTGCCGCAGCATTGGCGGCGGCTCGCAGCGGGAAACGCGTCATCATGACGGAGGCCGAAGATTGGCTAGGCGGGCAGATCACCAGTCAGGGCGTGCCGCCGGATGAGCATCCCTGGATCGAACAGTTCGGCTGTACGGCGAGCTATCGCGAATTCCGCAGCCGGGTTCGGCAGTATTACCGGTCGTGGTTTCCATTAAAGCCGGAAGCCAGAGCGGCCGAACGCTTCAACCCCGGCAGCGCGCTGGTGAGCGCAATCGCTCATGAACCCCGGGCAGCCCTGGCCGTTCTGCGGGATATGCTGGCTCCGTACGTCCACAGCGGTAGGCTCGTTATCCTCACGGAGCACGTCCTAACCCGAGCAGAGAGCGACGGTGACCGGGTCACGGCCGTTTCGCTGCGGAACGTAAAATCCGGCAATGAGGTTACCCTTACCGGCGCGTTGTTTCTGGATGCGACCGAAGAGGGGGATCTGCTGCCGCTTGCGGGAATCGAGTACGTCACCGGCGCGGAATCCATGGAGGATACAGGGGAACCCCATGCGCTGTCCGGTTCGCCGGACCCGATGGATATGCAGGCGTTCACGTGGTGCTTCGCGGTTGACTACCTTGAAGGTGAAGATCATACGATTCCGAAGCCGGATAGGTATGACTTTTGGAAAGCGTATCAAGCCGATTTCTGGCCCGATCGCATGCTCAGCTGGAGCGGGCTCGTCCCGCATACGCTGGAGCCTGTCACCTACAGCCTGTTCCCGGACGGCAAGTCATTCTCGCTGTGGAAATACAGACAGATTTTGGACCGGGAGCATTTCGCCGCAGGCGCTTTCGATAGCAACGTGACGATCGTGAATTGGCCGCAGAACGATTATTGGCTGGGACCGATCATTGATGTAAGCCCGGAGGAGCGGGAGAAGCATTTGAAAGAGGCCCGGAGCCTAAGCTTGTCGCTTCTCTATTGGATGCAGACGGAAGCTCCTCGTCCGGACGGAGGAGCCGGTTATCCGGGGCTTCGTCTCCGTCCCGATGTGCTCGGCACAGAGGACGGTCTGGCGAAGGCGCCGTACATCCGCGAGTCACGCCGGATCCGGGCGGAATTCACTGTTAAGGAGCAGCATGTCGCCAGCGATTGCCGGCCTGATGGAAAGGCAGCGGAGTTTTTCGATTCCGTCGGCGTCGGCTGCTACCGGATCGATTTGCATCCAAGCACGGGACAGCGCACCTATATCGACATTTCGAGTCTCCCCTTCCAAATTCCGATGGGAAGCCTGATTCCGGTGCGGGTGAGCAATGTGCTGGCCGCATGCAAAAATATCGGCACGACACATATTACGAACGGCTGTTACCGCCTTCATCCGGTCGAGTGGAACATCGGAGAGTCGGCGGGGTATTTAGCGGCTTATTGCGTGGAGCATGGTCTGAAGCCGTCCGAGGTCCGCAGTAATCCAGAGCGGCTGGAGGCGTTCCAGCACCTGCTGGTGCGGCAGGGGATCGAGCTGTCGTGGCCATCCATTCACGCGGTTTAAACCAGAGCGGTGCAGGAATATAGGGCGGTGCAGGTATGATCCTGCACCGCCCATTTTAGGTTACATCTATAGACCGGAAGAACGCGGTCCGTTTGCCCTAATTTTTGAATAAATAAGACAAAAAGTAATGCAGAACGGCAACCACAGATCCCGCCAGTACCAGGATAATGATCGTCGAGATCGGCATCAGATTCATCGTGATGACATAGAAGAGGGCAACGTTGGCAGGATAGATCAGAATATAGAGCACGCGCCTGAACGCACGATACCGCTTTAAACCCAGGATGGCAGCCTGAAGGATCATGGACAGAAACAGAATAAAGAAAGAAGGCGTGAAGAAGATGGCCGTCGCAACGTCATTGAACAGAACCATTTCGTCATCCGGCGAATAGTTCGGCCAATACGTGATTACGCCGTACAAGGACAGCAGCGCAGAAACAACCAGCCATATATAATAAGGCATCATACCCACCACCTTTATCTTAAGGGTGTTCCTTTTCGGATACTCCCCGTAATTCCCCTTCGCTATTTACAAACGCTTGGAGCAGGGGGTTAGTTCGATGCTTTCTATCTTTTTTTTGAAAAACTGACGGAAAAACGAGACTATAGACTTACATAATTAACCATTTTAGATTATACTTGGATTACATAAAGATTCTCCGTCACCGTGTCATCCAGTGATGAAAGGTGGTGATCGAAGCGAAATCGGCCGGACAAGCGGTAAGGGTAACCGAATTTTCAATTCGAATCTATGAAGGAGATGAGGTTGATGAAATCAAGCGGTAAACGAGTCATCCGCAAGAGCGCGCTGTTGTTCTGTGTCGTCCTCCTGATGCTGCCGGCGGGATTGTCCATGGCGGCGAATCAAAAGCCGTTTCCGCAGCATACGACTTATACGAGCGGCTCGATCAAGCCCAATCATGTGACGCAGACGGCGATGGACGATGCTGTAAAGACCAAGTGGAACAGCTGGAAGAGTTCTTTCCTCAAGCCTGCCGGCACGGGTCAATATTACGTTAAATACAACTCGGCCGGAGAAACGGTATCGGAGGCACATGGCTACGGGATGATCCTGACCGTCATGATGGCTGGAGCCGATGCCAACGCTCAGACCTACTTCGACGGACTATACCGATACTATAAGGCTCATCCGAGCAACCAGAATCCATACTTAATGGCATGGAAGCAGAACAGCAGCTTCCAGAATATTGAGGGGGCCAACTCGGCGACGGACGGCGATATGGATATCGCATACGCACTGCTGCTGGCAGACAAGCAGTGGGGCAGCAGCGGCAGCATTAACTATTTGCAAGCCGCCAAAAACATCATAGGCGCCATCATGAGCCATGACGTGAATCAATCGCAATGGACCCTTCGTCTGGGAGACTGGGCAACGAGCGGGAGCTTCAATACCGCCACACGCCCGTCCGATTTCATGCTGAATCATCTGAAGGCGTTCCGGAAGGCTACCGGCGATGCCAGATGGGATCAGGTGATCAACAAAACGTATAGTATTATCAACTCCGTCCACAGCAGCTATAGCCCGAATACGGGATTGCTTCCGGATTTCGTCGTGCTGCAGGGGGGAAGCTATCAGCCTGCGGCGGCCGACTTCCTTGAAGGCGCGAACGACGGGAACTATTATTACAATTCGGCGCGGACGCCTTGGCGAATCGCTACCGACTATTTGATGACCGGCGACACGAGGGCCTTGGGTCAGCTCGAGAAGATGAACGCGTTCATCAAATCGAACACGAGCCAGAAGCCGGCAAATATCAAGGCTGGCTATACGCTCGGCGGAAGCCCGCTTGTGTCGTATAACAGCGGCGCATTCTACGCTCCGTTCGGCGTCAGCGCGATGGTCTCCCAGAACCACCAAAGCTGGCTGAACGCCGTGTGGACCTATACGGCGAATGCGTCGGCCGAGGGATATTACGAAGAAAGCATCAAGCTGTTATCGATGCTGGTCATGTCCGGGAATTGGTGGACCTACTAATCTCAGAATAGCTGTTATATTCATTTGATTCATAAAAACATAAAACAAAACCCCGACCTCCGTTTGTGGTCGGGGTTTCGTTCGTTCATTAAGATCCCATGCTCCGTGCAAGCGGCGGAGAGGGGGGTGAAAATATAACAAGGGCAGGTTTTTCTAGGGGGATTCGGCATTTTCTTATACTGGGTCTTTAAGACCATACCGATTCGCTTCGGATAAAATAAATGGAAAAGGGGATTGAAATTGGAGCAACTGCAATGATAATATCTTATATAATATAAAACGTTTTATGTTTTAATGAATTAAAATTATCGTGGTTCAGGCTTCATGTCACTCTTGTTTGTCTGTTTTGAAAGGGTTTACAAAAAATCAGCGATTGGTTGAAAGGAGCGTCGTATGCGAAAGAACATGATTCGAACTGGAGCTGCCGCAGCTGTTGTATGCGTTTTATTGGCGGGAAGCGCTATGGCATTTGGGCAGGGGCCGGAGACGGGGAGCTTAGGCGTGAAAGTGGAGGCGGCGGCCAAAAAGAAGGAGCCAAGCGCTCCGGTATTCCGGGAGGCCTCTGTGCACGATCCATCCGTGATCAAGGCGGGCGATACCTACTATGTATTCGGCTCCCATTTGGCAGCGGCCAAATCCAAGGACCTCATGAAGTGGGACATGATCGCTTCCGGGGTTGCTGAGGGGAATCCTCTGATTCCGAATGTAACGGAGGAACTGAAGGAAACGCTGGCGTGGGCTCAGAGCGATACGCTATGGGCGGCCGATGTGATCCAGCTTGCCGACGGCAAATTTTATATGTACTACAATGCCTGCAAAGGAGACTCCCCGCGCTCGGCGATGGGGATTGCCGTAGCCGATCGGATCGAAGGACCTTATAAGGACACCGGCATTATTCTGAAATCCGGCATGTGGGGCGAGCCGAGTGAGGACGGCACCGTGTACGATGCAACGAAGCATCCGAATGTGGTGGATCCGGATGTTTTCTTTGATAAGGATGGAAAGCTGTGGATGGTATATGGCTCTTATTCCGGGGGAATCTTCATTATGGAGATGGATCCTGCGAACGGCAAGCCGCTTCCTGGACAGGGCTATGGCAAAAAGCTGCTGGGGGGCAACCATAGCCGGATCGAAGGACCGTATATGCTCTACAATCCGGAGACGGATTATTATTACTTGTATCTTTCGTACGGCGGACTTGATGCGGTTGGCGGGTACAATATGCGGGTCGTCCGATCCAAGAACCCCGACGGCCCGTTCTATGATGCGGAAGGAAACGACATGAGAGAGGTGAAGGCCGATCCGTCCCTGCCGCTCTTCGATGACCGGTCGATCGAGCCGTTCGGCACCAAGCTGATGGGCAACTATCTGTTCAAGCGTTTGATTGGCGATCCGGGAACGGGCTTGGGAACCGGTGCGGTATCCCCTGGACATAACTCGGTATACTACGATAAAGCAACCGGCAGAACGTTCCTGATCTTCCACAGCCGCTTTCCGCAGCGCGGCGAAGAGCATGAAATCCGCGTCCATGAACTGTACATGAACGAGGAAGGTTGGCCTGTCGCAGCCCCGTTCCGTTATGCAGGAGAGGAAGCAGTGGACAAGAAGGTAACCCCGAAGGATGCAGCAGGGGAATACAAGCTGATCAACCATGGGAAGGATATTTCCGCAAACATCAAGGAGTCGCAGCCGATCCAATTGCATATGAACGGCCGGGTGACAGGAAGCGTCTCCGGCACATGGAAAACTAGCGGAAAGCAGCAGGTTACGCTGACTTTGGACGGTGTTGTGTATAAGGGCGTGTTCGCGCCGCAATGGAATCCCGAGGCCGGGCAGCAGCTCATGACCTTTACGGCTTTATCGCCGGATGGAACAACCGTTTGGGGAGCGAAGGAGCCGGAGCGCAGCGATAAGCAGATTGCGGAGGAAGTTCGAGCAGACCTGTCGCTCGGTGATGTGAGCGGCATCTTCTACGATTTGACCCTGCCTTCCGAGGCATCCGGCGGCACAACGATCCAGTGGTCGACCTCCGATCCGAACGTGATCACCGCTGACGGCAAGGTGACGCGTCCAGCCGCGGGCTCCGGAAATGCGAAGGTTACATTGACTGCCGGGATCGTCAAGGGCAGCTACAAG
Organism: Paenibacillus lactis; assembly: GCF_017873605.1. GTDB lineage: Bacteria > Bacillota > Bacilli > Paenibacillales > Paenibacillaceae > Paenibacillus_AQ > Paenibacillus_AQ lactis. The sequence continues at coordinate 308,629 of NZ_JAGGKI010000002.1, read as the reverse complement.
ACTTCCCGGTCCTTTGACGTGACCGTGCTGCAGCAGTCGGCCGGACCGATGCTATTGAACTATGGCTTCGGTGAGAACCGAGAGGGCGTCGTGATCGACAGCTCCCCGAACGGATATGACGGGCGGACGCACGGCGGCGTTCAGTGGAATGAGCGAGGCTATCAGGGCGGGGGCATTGATTTTGACGGCAAGAACGGATATATTGAGCTGCCTAATCTGGTAACAGACACGGATGATCTAACGTTCGCGGCATGGGTATATTGGAAGGGAGGGGCTCCGTGGCAGCGGGTGCTCGATGCCGGCAGCGGGCTCGCAAGGCATATGTTCCTGACCCCGTCCCAGCACACCGGCGTCCTTCAGTTTACGATTCACGGCAACGGCGGCGACCAGAGTCTCCTTGCTGACGCGCCGCTTCCGGTAAATGCATGGACGCATGTAGCCGTGACCCTTCAGGGGGATACGGGCAAGCTGTACGTAAACGGACAGCTTGTTGCCTCCGGCGATCATATGAAGCTGAACCCAAGCGGGCTGTTGACCACGGAAGCTTACTTGGGCAAAAGCCGCTTTGCAGCCGATCCGTACTTCAATGGAAGCCTGGATGAGGTTCGGATTTATAACATGGCGCTAACCGACAGCGAAATCAAGAAGCTGGCGGAATAATATAGGAAAAGATCCGATGAAGCATTCCTGCTCTTTGCATGCAGGAGTGCTTTTTTCGTTGTTCTGATGGGAATCCGTCATTTTCATAATCAGTGGTTGACAGAAGGGTAGTCTATGATTTATCTTAATATCAAGACAAATAACTATAAAAAATATAGTAAGTATAAAGGAGTGAGTTGATGTTGTATAAACGTTAGCGGCTATGAGCGAATGGTTCCGTACGGCTTTATCTGCGATTCAGAATGTAAAAATAAATCGATCATGAGAAATGATTTTAAATAAAGCAAATAACTTGGAGGTTTTTATAATGACGATGGATTTAGGTTTGCTTATTCTTCGTTTGGTCATCGGGCTGTCATTTATGGCCCATGGCGCACAGAAATTGCTTGGCTGGTTCGGCGGCTACGGTCCGAAGGGAACCGGCGGCTGGATGGAATCGATCGGCATCAAGCCAGGAGTTGCAGCGGCTGTAATGGCTGGTTTGATGGAGCTGGCGGGCGGGCTGCTGCTCGCTTCCGGCTTCCTGACCGTGCTTGGAGCTGCCCTCATCACGCTGACAATGCTTGGGGCAATCGTTAAAGTTCATGGAAAGAACGGCTACTGGTCTACTGCGAATGGTTACGAGTATAATCTGCTGCTGATCGCAGCTGCGGTGGCGCTTGCTCTTACCGGTGCGGGAACTTACTCTCTGGATGCATTGATCTTTTAATGAAAGAATTCGATTGGAGGGGCGTACAAAATGAATGATTTAACAACCTTAATCAAAAGCCGGAGGTCGGCGAATCGGTTCATCGAAGGCATCGACATTCCGGACAGAACGCTGGACGACATATTTAACGAGGTGAAATACGCTCCTTCGGCTTTCAATCTCCAGCATGCCCGCTATGTGGTGGTGAAGGCTCCGGACCTTAAGGATAAGGTGTACGAAGCCGCAAACAAGCAGCATAAGATCCGAACGGCCTCTGCGGTAATCGTTGTGCTTGGCAATATGCGGGCCTATGAGGAGGTTGGACGGATGAACGAGGGATTCCTCAGTCTGGGGATCATCGACAAGCTGGAATATGACCAGACGGTTGAGGAGGTCACCCGATTCTACAAGGAACGGGGAGAGTCCTTCATGCGGGATGAGGCCATTCGCAATGCAAGCTTATCCGCGATGATGCTGATGCTCGTGGCGAAGGATAAAGGGTGGGATACCTGTCCGATGATCGGCTTTGATCCCGAATTGCTTCGTAAGGCGCTCGGTATTCCCGCTGAATATGTTCCCGCCATGCTGATTGCGATCGGCAAGGAAGATGCAGCCAAGCCTCGTCCGAGAGGCTACCGTAAGCCGGTGCTGGAGTTTGTCAGCTATGACCGGTTTTGAAGATGTGCAATGGTTCATGATGCAGCAGCAGGCCCTTCCTATATCCCCGATAAGCTCGTAAGTTTGGGCTTGCGTGAGTTTGGGCGAGGATGCCGCTGGGGCAATGGCAGCTATCGCACGGGTGAATTCTTTCATCCGTGCGATTTTTATTGCTGCAGCAATTAACATTCGCTTCGGGAATGACGATGATGAATATATAGGGATTGACACAAAGATTACATATAAATCGTTGGTTGTCGTTACGAGGGGGTGTACAAGCTGAATGATCGTATAAGGCGGTACCGCCGTAAGGGAGGATTATCCCTGTGGATTGCGTTGATGCTGCTGACTGCGGCGTGCAGTCAAGAGGGGGCATCGCCGCAGCCTTTGTCCAGCGCTATGCCGGCTTCCGTCGAGGAGCTCTCAACGGCTCGGGCGCAGCAGCCGCCAGCGGAGAAGTCCGAGGTCCAGCGTACGGCAAACGAGGATAAGGAGCGAGTGGGCACGGTTTCGCAGAGCCTCGGCCAGCTGGAGAACAGACGGGACCGCATGGCTGTCGATACCGTTCTGCAGATGTACGAAGCGCTGCATGCGGAGGATCGCGAAGCGTATTTCCGGTATGCGGACATTGCCAGTGTCCGCATGACGCCGTCAAAGCTGGATGTGCTGATCGAGGAAGCAGGGAAGCGCGAGCTGAAACCGGAGCGCTTTCGGTCCTTCGACAAGCTGACTCTGGCGGAAGACAGCAGGCGGCTGTTGTCCATCCATTACGGCAGTCAGGTCGAACTTGTGCTGGAAGAGCTGAGCTATGGGGATCAGAATGTATGGTTCGTCAATGTGTTTCCGGACGGACCGAAGGTGATCGACCAGACGGCGATTTATCCGGGAGCGTATGAGCTGGGAAGGGAGGCGTCCTTCGAGGAGCTCGTTGCGGCAGGCATTCAGTCGGCTGCGGAATACAGGGAGTTCCTGGCCTCCAATTATGATACGCCCCTCTGGACGCCGATTCAGACGGTTTCTCTGCTGTACCAGGCTGCTCAGGAAGGCGACGAGCAAGCCTTTGCAGCCATAGCAGGTGGAGGAGAAGGATATTATGCGCAGCTGTATGCATCGGATATGGTGCCGTTCGCTGACTGGATGAAGGCCTATGGCAGCGTTCAGGCGTTCCCGCTGGAGCTCTTGCCCCATGACCGGATTGCCGAAGCCTTTCGGGAATCCTGCGACGAGCGGTACGGAGAAGACTGGCAGCTCATTGCGGCCTGGGAACCGGAGGATCCGGCGGAGAGGCGCGGCACGTATTGGATTTTGACTCCCAGCACGGACCAGACCCGGTATGTCGTTCGTGAAGCTTTTACGGGCAATCTTCAGCTCTTTGTTCAGTGAGTCGAAATTGATCTCTATGCATGACATAATCTGTCTTCGGACACAAGCGATAAGGCTGTCCTCGAGATCTGCGAGATCTTCGGGAACAGCCTTATTGCTGTGCGAATGTTCGATTATGGCTGGAGGTTTTGGATGAGGTCCATCGTTTCGTTGATTTTGTTCACCGTCTCAACAATGCCGGAATTTTGGAGGTCGGTCACACCGTTTTGGATTTGGTCCATATATCCGTTGATGTCGGTTAGCAGCGTATCGTTTAAAGCTACAAGCTGCTCATGTATATCCTGCGCAAAAGCGGGAGCCTCGATCCCGTTAAACTCCGAGATGCGGGTCTTCATCTCTTCAAGCTCCTTGGTCAGCGTCTCTTTGGCATCCGCGCTCGTAGCCGCCTGTTGGGCCAGATCCGGGATGGACTGGGCGAATTGTGAAGCCTCATTGATGAACGTGCCGGCTTCCTTCGTATAATCCAGGGAATTGTTCACGCTGTCCAGCAATGAGCAGCCCGAGAGAACCCCCAGTAGAAGCGTTAGCAGCAAAAATCTCTTGATCATCTCTCATCCTCCTGTCAGCTTGTGCAATCTTATTGTTATATACGCATGTTCGGAGGATTGGTTCGATATTTTTGAAGATATCAGAAAGTATAACCTCGGAGGATCTGCTGCCTGATATCGCAAGAAAAAATACTGCTAAACGCGGTCTGTCTTCTGTGGGAGTACGTCTATAGGGGGTTTCTTGTGGAGATGGCACGAGGCTTGAGGTAGTCGGTTTTAATATTTGCTGCATAGGAAGCGGATAATCTCAATCACACTGCCAAGGAGGTTTCCGAATCCCGCCCCGGATGCCGTCCTTTCGGGCAGTTCGGAAGCTGCAGGTTGTTTGCCTTCGCCCAAGGAAGAGGTGTCGACCGATGAGGAAGGCCCCGTATTCCCGCAGAGTCGGGCTTTGACCCTTTCTTTACCCGCATTCGCGAACACGATGTATTCCCTTCCTTCCTCAAAGGTGTCCCAGCCGGTAGGATGGAGCGTGATCGTCCCTTTCTCCAGATCGCCCTTCCACCATTCCGAAACCGAGAATGTATAGGTGCTTTTCATGAAGTCGGCGTTCTCGTCGTAGGAGACGAGGGTTCCGCGGAACACGATATCCGATACTTTGAGCTCTTCGGTGATTTTTCGGGGCTCAGCACAAGATAAGGCCGAGGCCTCCGGGCTCGCCGGGCCGAGCCAAAGACCGGCCATCAGGGAAACGCCGACCAGCAGCTGCAATCCTCTCTTCATCATCTTAGCACTCCTTTGTGAATGATTAGCATGTATGCCCATTAGACGATGTGTTGACGTACAGGGTTGCAGTCCGCTTGGAAAATCATCCGAATTTCCCCAGAATGACCAGTATGACGGAACGGCAAAGAACCGCAGGGCGTAAAAGACCTCGCGGTTCAAGAAGCAGCCTTGCGGTTTAAGGGGCAGCCTTAGGTTTTCAAGGAATAGCCTTGGGGATCAAGAAGCAGCTTTGCGGTTTGCGAAGCTCCTGCCTCCTTGACGAAGGCTTCATCGGAGCAAGCGCCCAGGGTCTTCGTCTCCTTAAATCTGTCTGGCCTCGAGCCGTTTAGCAACCAGCGACAGCGAATAATTCAAGGTGAAGTAGAGCAGGGACGCAAATACAAGCGCCGGAATGACATAAGAGAAGCTGGATCCGCTTAGAATCTTTACGTTCCGCATCAGCTCCGGCAGCGAAATGATGATGGCCAGGGATGTGTCCTTTATCAGCGATATGAATTGGCTCACCATCGGCGGGGACATTCGGCGCAGCGCGAGCGGGAGGATAACATGCCGAAGCGTCTGCATGTAGGATAGACCCGAGGCGCGGGCTGCCTCGATCTGCCCCTTATCGACGGATACGAGACCACTGCGTACGATTTCGGAGATCATCGCCCCTTCGAAGATGCTCAGCCCGACGACCGCCGCCCAAAAGGTCGGAATGCGGATGCCGGCTTGAGGCAGAATCATGCCGATGAAAAAAATGATCAACAGGAGCGGCAGATTACGGATGGCATCCACGAGGATGGCGACCGTCCTCGAGACGAAGGCAACCCTCGTATACCTGACGGTTCCCAGCACGGTTCCGATGATAAAGCTGAATAGAATCGACAAGCCGGCAACCTGTACCGTAATCCAAAAGCCTTGAAGGAGATATCGCAAATTTGGCCAGGAATATGCGCCAATAAAATCCATCTTGTGCCACCTCCCTTATAGATGAGGATTTGCAAAATCCTGAGATCGGCAAGTTTCAAAAGATATCAGTTGCTTTTGGCAAAGCGCCGCTCCATGTAATGAACCGCCTGACTGAGCGGTATGGTCAGCAGCAGGTAGAACAGGGCAACAAGCGTATACACCGGAATACCCTTGAACGTTTTCAGATTGATGATGTCCGCGTAGTACATCAGGTCAAGACCGGCGATGACGGCCAGCACGGAAGAATTCTTCACGAGATTAATCATCTGGTTGCCGATTGCCGGCAGCACGATTTTGACCGCTTGGGGGAGAATAATGTAGCGCATGGTTTGAATATAGCTGAGCCCGGAGGAGCGTGCCGCCTCGGATTGTCCTGAAGGAACAGCCTGGATACCGGCCCGGATGGACTCCGCAACGAAAGCGGCAGTGTAGACGATTAAACCGAGCGTGCCGGCGGTAAAGGGTTCCATGGCGATCCCGAGCGCAGGGACCCCGAGGAAAAAGAAAAAAACGGTCACCAGCAGCGGAATGTTGCGGATGAACTCGACATAGACGGTCCCGACCACATTGAGTATGCGAAACGGAGCGATTCGGAGGATGGCAATCAAGGTGCCGAGAACCAAACTGCCGATCAGCCCGAGGAGGCTTGCGAGAACCGTCCGACCTAGGCCTGCCATAAAATCATCCCAATAATCGATCAGGATGCTGAAATCCCACAGGTTCAATGTTCCTCACCTCCGATAGGGGGATTAGGCCAGCGTCCGGTAAGGCTTAAAATCGCTCCCTCCCCCGATCAATAAAGAGGAGGGGCGGTATGCGCATACCTGGAACGCCTTGCATTCATGAGCGGATTATTCCGGCTTGATGCCCATCCACTGCTCATACAGCCTGTCATATTCGCCGCTTTCCTTCATTTCTTTAAGCAGCTCGTTGACGGTCTTCACAAACTCGGGATTCCCTTTTTTAATGGCCATGCCGTATGGCTCATCCGTAAAATTGCCGCCGACGAGCTCGTAATTCGGATCCTGCTTCTGCATACCGAGCAGAATGGAATTGTCGGTGGTCAACGCATCGCCTTGACCTGCCCGGAGCGCGGTGAAGGCATCCTGATAGTTCTCGAATTCCAGAATCTCGGCGTCCGGCGCTTTCTCGCGGATATTTTGCGCAGAGGTCGAGCCTTTAACGGTGAGCACTTTCGTGTCTTTGTTCAGACTCTCCAGTCCTGTGATCGGACTGCCCTTCTTCACGAGAAGCGACTGGCCGGCCTCGAAATAAACATCGCTGAAGTCGACCTGCTCCTTGCGTTCCTCCGTTATCGTCATGGTGGCGATGATAATATCGATATCCCCGTTTCGCAGCATGTCGATTCGGGTTTTGGAGGTGACTTCCTTCAGCTCGAGCTTGGTCTCGTCGCCCAGGATTTTTTTCGCGAGGGCCTTGGCCATATCGATATCGAAGCCCTCCACTTGGCCGGTAGCAGGGTCCTGCAGCCCGAACAGCTTCGTGTCGTATTTCACGCCCGCCACCAGCTTGCCGCGCTTCTTGATCGCCTCAAGCGTGTCAACCTCGCCTGAACTGCCGCAGCCCGCGGCGATCAGCATGATGATCAGCGACAGCACCGCCGCGCTCCACCTGAACGTTCTGGACAATTTTCTATTCATTTCGGATCCCCCTTCAAAATCAATGTTCTTCACGGTATCAATCATTAAGGTCATGAATGAATCATCCCGAGACCAAGGAAGCCTCGCTTGATTTTCGGGCTAATGATGCAGCAGCCGGCTTAGAAAGGTTCGCGCCCTCTCTTCGCGCGGCTGCGAGAAAAACTCGGACGCCGTAGCGTCTTCGATAATCTTGCCTTCATCCATGAAGACGATCCGGTCCGCCGCTTCCCGGGCAAACCCCATCTCATGAGTGACGATGACCATGGTCATGCCCTGGTGGGCAAGCGAACGCATGACGTCCAGCACTTCGCCGATCATCTCGGGATCGAGGGCCGAGGTCGGTTCGTCGAACAGCATGATTTTGGGATTCATCGTCAGTCCGCGGGCGATCGCCACGCGCTGCTGCTGCCCGCCGGACAGCTGGGAAGGATAGCTGTCCGCTTTATCCGCAATGCCGACGCGCTTGAGATAGGTCATCGCCTTGTCCGTGGCTTCGGCTTTGGTCATACCCAGCACCTTCATCGGTGCAAGAATGATGTTATCGATCACCTTTTTGTGCGGATACAGGTTGAAATGCTGGAATACCATCCCGATATCCCGCCGGAACCGGTTGATATCGATTCGCTTGTCATGCAGCCTGACGCCGTTTACAACGAGCTCGCCGTCCGTGATGCTCTCGAGCCGGTTGATGCAGCGCAGCAGCGTGCTTTTCCCCGAGCCGGACGGCCCGACGATGACCACGACTTCCCCTTGCGAAACGGTCAGGTCGATTTCTTTCAGAACGTGAAAGCTTCCGAAAAATTTGTTGACGCGTTTGAATTCGATCAGCAGAAATCTCCTCCTATTCGCTGAATGTTGAAATGCAGCCTGAGCCGGTTGTTGTCCAGACTTTCCTGCCAGGCTCTTTTTACACTGGTATGGCAAAGAATGCTTGTTCCATACCAAATTCAGAAAAATTTAAGTACCAAGGGGGTGTAACGTAGGCTATAATAGGGGGCGTTCGGAAAAGAGGGGAAATGAATGGAGAAACGCGCCAAACTTACGGAAATCGACCTGGTTCGAGGCTTTGCGATGATGGGCGTGCTGATGGTGCATGCGACATCGTTCGCGACGGTCCAGATGCGCGGGGACGATTTTTTTGGCTTATACAACTTTTTGAACATATTTTCTAAAGTCGGTACGACGACGTTTATTTTTCTGAGCAGCTTCGTGCTGTTTTACAACTACTATCACCGTCCGTTTCGGGGCAAAGACCTTGCCCGGTTTTACCGCAACCGGCTGATGTATATTCTGGTGCCGTATTTTATCTTCTCGGTGCTGTTTTTTACGGTGGCTTGGTACCATCGGGGAGGCGTGACCGACGTCTCTGCGATGCTGGATAGCTTCTGGCCTAAGCTGGCTACGGGAAAATCGTACACGCATTTGTATTTTATTTTCATCAACATTCAATTCTACTTGCTGTTTCCGCTGGTACTGCTCCTGCTGAAGCGCTTCAGGGGCTTTGCTGCCATCTGCGTACTGGTCGGGATCGTGCTGCAGTGGATTTTCTACTTGGGGAATGACGCGTGGTGGCATGTGACGAACCGAAACAGCTGGTCGCTGTCGTTTCTGTCATATTACTTCCTCGGTGCCTGGATGGGGATTCACTATGAGCGCGTCAAATCCTGGCTGACCGATGCCAAGCATGCTGCAAGGCCGCTGCTTCGAAGGTTCGGCTGGGCCGCGCTGTGGACAACGTGGATCGCCAGTGCGCTGGTTCATATCGGGCTGCGTTATAATCAGAGGCTGCATGGAATCGAGGTTCACCCGCTTGTCTATGACGCGTTCTGGAACGTGCATACGCTGACCACGGCGCTGGTCATGATGCAGACCGCTCTGCGCCTCGGCGGCAAGCGGAGCCTGCTGGTTCGCGGCTTTCGAAGAATCGGGGTGTATTCCTTCGGGATTTATCTGGTGCACCCGCTGGTGCTGCTCGTTTACCGGGACTATCGGCCGAAGACGGATAATTCCTGGCTTCTGCTTGCATGGTATGCTGGCGGACTGGCAGCGGCGCTGGTAGTCTCCTACTTGCTGGTGTACGGCATTCGCCGGCTCGGGGGCTGGACATGGGTCCTGTTCGGCAAACTGCCGGGCGGGGAGCGCAGGGGCTCGGCGGGAATTCCGGCTTCAGCCGCTTCTACACCAGGGATTACCAAGGCGGCACCGTAAACGCTCGGGATTAGCCGCAGCTCATCCGCAGGATGACGTAAGCGGCTAAGCACGCGGAGAAGAAATAAGGGTGGCTCCCGGCAGAAGGCATCTGCCAATGGGGAACCACCCTTTTTGTGTCGCACGAACGTACTGCAATTTTTTTGCCGATGTCATGAAAGCACCTGGAAACGGGGCTCCAGGAGTATTGCTTCCGCCGTGTCCTCGGGCCGCTTCAGCGCCGTATCGTACAGGAACTGCCGGTTCTGCGGCATGGATACCAATTTGTCCAGCAAAAATAGTGAGCGCTCCAGGGAATCAATATCCCCTCTTGTTGTCAGCCTTTCGGCGATTTTCTCCTTGTCTGCATGCAGCACAGCATACTTTATGCTTACATCCAGGTCGGATAACTGCTCGCAAAACCACTCGAGCTCATCCTCTACGACAAAATCAATAACGACATTCAGGCCTTGGCGCAGCATATTTTGTGTTAGTGCCAGGAGGTTCTTCCATGTTAAGCTTAAGCGTTCATCCCATGAAAGCGGGAGCTCATGATGCAGCATGTGAAGCAGCAGGTCACCTTCAATCAGCACGCATCGTTCCACGCGCTCTGCCAACATCTTCGCTGTCGTTGATTTTCCAACGCCAAGCGGACCCGAAATCAAGTACAGCAGGCTCAGATTCGTTTCTTTTGTCAAAGGGATCATCCTTTCCAAAGCGTGCGGCCGAAATTTACCGGGGTTTAGGGCTATACAGCACATAAGCTGTTCCGTTCAGAAACCGTGTTCCGTTCGCTTGCAGTATACCATGGCCTAAGAAGCAGCGGCACGAAATTTCAGGATGTTTCCCTGATTTTCGGCAGCAGAAGGATTGGCATCCCGGCCATCGTATAAAGTTTGGGTGTTATGCGTTACGAGCCGAAGGTATATCGCCGTGTCATCGGAAGCGGCGGCTGGGAAATCGGCAGTCAAGTACATTCGTTACAGACAAGAAAGCGGGGAGGATGACATGATGGGATGGAGCGGCAATTCATTGGTAAACGGTTTCATTCGTGCAGACGGCAAACGTCTTGTGAACGGGGAAGGACAAGAAATTTTGCTTCGCGGCGTAGGACTTGGCAGCTGGCTGCTGCCTGAAGGATACATGTGGAAGATGCCCGAGCAGGGAGACCGGCCGCGGCGGATCGAGGCTATGGTGAAGGATCTGATCGGAGAAGAGAAAGCAGCGCTCTTCTGGGAAACCTATTATGACCGGTATATCGGAGAAGCGGATATTCGGCAGATCGCCGAGCAGGGCTTTAACTCCATCCGGCTGCCGATCAATGCCAGGGTTATTATGGAGGAGGGGCAGCAGAAGCCTTTTCACTTCCATGAGGGCCATCTTCGGTTGATCGATCGGGTGATCGATTGGTGCAGGTCGTGCCGGCTGTATGTTATTCTGGATTTACATGGAGCGCCCGGAGGACAGACGGGAGCGAATATTGATGATTCAGCGCGTGATCTGCCGGAGCTGTTCACAAATCCGCTGAATACCGAGCGGACGGTGGCGCTGTGGCGGATGCTCGCCGAGCGCTACAAGGATGAGTGGATCGTAGCCGGCTATGATCTTCTGAACGAGCCGCTGCCGGATTGGTTCAGCGAGTATAACGACCGGGTCATGCCGCTCTATCGGGAAATTACGGCAGCGATTCGGGAAGTGGATCAACGCCATATGATCATTTTGGAAGGCGTGCACTGGTCGACGGATTGGCAAATATTCGATGAACCTTTTGACGATAATCTGCTGCTGCAATTCCATAAATATTGGAACAATCCGGATACGGAGAGCATTCAGAAGTATTTGGATCACCGTGAGCAATGGAATTTGCCCATCTTTATGGGCGAAGGCGGCGAGAACAACCCTCAGTGGTATACGGGTGCGTTCCGGTTGTTCGAGGACCACAATATTTCATGGAATTTCTGGACATGGAAGAAGATGGACACAAGCAACTCGCCGTACTCGATCCGGAGGCCGGAAGGCTGGGATAAGCTGACGGGCTACCTCGAGGGTGGAGCGAAGCCTTCCCAAGAAGAGGCCGAGGCCATCCTTCAGGCGTATTTGGACAGCCTTCCGCTGGAAGCTTGCGACGCCCATCCGAATGTATCGCGTTCGCTGTTCCGGCAGCTGCCGATCCAGATTCCGGCTGAATTTTACGGCTACCGCGGGGAAGGCGTTTCTTATCACGTTGGCACGAAGGCAGAAAGAAACATCGGGCTGCGGGTAAGCGACGGCGTCCCGATGCGGATGGTGACCGGCAAGGCCGAGAAGCCGAGCTACGCGCCGGAAGGCGGCAAGCCGTGGGAGACGGACAATCTGGTGTGCGTGCAGCTGCAGGCAGGAGACTGGCTCGCCTATGAAGCTTTGTGCGCCCAAGCGGCTGCATACCAGCTCGATGTCCGGGCGCTGCTTCCGGAAGGCAGCGCAGAGTTAACGCTGCGGATCGGGGACAGGGAGCTGGGGAAGCTGTCTGTCAGCGGTGAAGGATGGCAGGTGTTCAGGCTTGCTTCGGAGCTTGTGGTCGAACAAGGGCCGGTCCATCTCGTGATCGGCGTAAGCCAAGGTTGGGTCGAGCTGGATTGGGTGGAGTTTTCGTAAGAACAAGGAAGGAGAGGATGTCGCTGTGACGCAGAGGGCTTCAATCTCGGCAGGTTTATGCCAATGGCTGAACGGCCTGGAGCTGGAATCCAAGCAGCATACGGCAATGATGCTGCTGACCGTTACGGAGGATTTATGGCCGCATACCGCCATGGTCAGCGCCGGGGAGGTGCTGGCACTAACCCGGAGCACGATCCGGATCGCGCTGTGGCCGGGCACGGTAACGACGGGCAATATTCTTCGTTCAGGCCAAGCTACGTTGGTCGCCATTCATGAGGGGGCGGCCCACTACGTGCGGCTTGCGCTGCGCGCACTTCCGGATGTGCCGGACGCCCGCCATCCCCGGCAGCGATTTAGCGCCGAGGTTGTGGCGGTTCGGGAAGACCGGGCGAAGTATGCGGATATCCTGTCCGCCGTTACGATCCGGCTGCATGACCCGAATGACGTGCTGGAGAGATGGCGCGAAACGCTGCAGGAGCTTCGGCAATAATGGCAATAATACGGCCCTTTCGATGAAGATATACAGCTGCAAGAAATCCCCGGCGGTAAAACCGGGGGTGTCTTGCTTCGGTCTTCAGAGCGGATAAAACGCGGCGATTGCCCGTCAGATCGGGCTTGCGCACCGGTTCATTATGGTGTACGATTATTTTTTCAAATTATTTGCTATCGAAGCGCAGATGTGGTAAGATATGAATATCGAAATCGACCTGAATTCACATATTGTAGAGGGTTGTCATTTCAGATAACCTTGTGCAATATGTGAATTTTTTTATTCCGCTTGCGAAGAAAAAAAGGTCATGTAAATACAAATCAAGGAGGATTCCCCCATGCAAACAGGAACTGTTAAATGGTTTAATGCTGAGAAGGGCTTCGGTTTCATCGAAGTTGAAGGCGGAAACGATGTATTCGTTCACTTCAGCGCGATCCAAGGCGATGGCTTCAAGACGCTGGACGAAGGCCAACGCGTTGAGTTCAACATCGTTGAAGGCAACCGTGGACCACAAGCTGAGAACGTTGTAAAACTGTAAGTACGAGCGAGGACTGCCCTTAATGTGTCACATTAAGGGCAGTCCTCTTTTCGTTTTTCAACAAAAGCCGGATGTTCAGGGGCCCCTGCGGAGGCGGGCTGGCTTGCAGGCAAGCGCCCGTTTGCAGGAGAGATGTTTTTCGATTTCTAACGACAAGCACAAGGAGGAGCGTTATATGTATTCGCGTAAAAACTCGATGGAGAGTATTCCTGAGGAAATTACGGAAGTGTGGGCATGCACGAAGGAAGACTGCAAAGGGTGGATGCGGGACGATTTTGCGTTCGACACGGAGCCTGTGTGCCACTTGTGTCATTCCCCTATGGTCAAGGAAACGAGAAAGCTTCCCCAGCTCATCAATACGAACAAACAGCAGAAATCGCTCAGCAAGGGAATCCAGATTAACGGAAGCAGCAGCTAATACCCAGAGATAGAGCCGGAAGAAGGGAGAGCGTGGGTTCGCTCACGAATGCTCCAATACCTGGAAATTCGGCCGAAACTGATTCATCGGATGGAGTTTGGTTAGGTAATACACATGTCCCTGTCACAGGTTGTCAGATTTTTGGACGAATCTGCAGGGGTGTGATTATTTAAAAGGAGTGAATCATATTGAACACGCATACCGAGGTACTCAAGCGCAACATCGACAACATGATCATTCAGGATAACCAAGGAAGCCTCAATGATCAGGAAAAATTCATCATGCAGAAGCTGATGCGCGAAAAGTTTCAGCAAGAGCATGAGAGCAAGCACGAACAGCGCGAGCAGGAGAAATCGGAATAACCGAATTACAACAGCTTAATATAGATTGAGAACATGAGCGGGAGCGAGCTTTAGCTTCCCGCTCATGTTTTTTTGTGCAATTTTTTTGTTCGGCGTTACGGACATCGGATGCTGAAAGAGTCTAAGCAAGGCGGATTGCCGAAATCACCCGAAAAATGAGCACCCCGATACGAAATCTGAAACCTTACGAGAGGATGCCGTGTGGGACTACAATATAGCTAAACATTTGAAAGGGTTTACAAAAATAGAGAGACATCAACCTGGAGGTCATAACCATGCGCAATCAACCCCATGCCGAACCTGCAGCAGAGACCGGAGCGGGCCGGGCGCCTGCGCCGCCCCTTGAGGACGCGAGGAAGCTTGCCCGAAGCCGATGGCTCAAGAAGCTTTACAGCCAGCGGCATCTGCAGATCATGGCGCTGCTCGGCGTCATCTGGATGATTATTTTCAACTATATCCCGATGTACGGCGTCATCATCGCCTTTAAGGAATTCAACATCATCAAGTCCATTGGCGAGGCTCCATGGGTAGGACTGGAGCATTTCAAGGAATTTTTCGCCAACGACGATTTCACGAGCGTCATGCGCAACACGCTCGGGATCAGCTTGCTGAAGCTGTTCATCGGGTTTCCGCTGCCGATCATTTTCGCGCTGTTTCTGAACGAAATCCGGTCGTTCCGTTACAAGCGGACGATCCAGACGATATCGTATTTGCCGCACTTCATCTCCTGGGTTATCCTGGGCGGCATTCTGATGACCTGGCTTGCCGACACCGGCGTCATTAACAAAATCCTGCTCGCGCTGAACATGATTGATCAGCCGATTACGTTCCTGGCTGAGCCGAAGTATTTCTGGGGCATCGTCATTACGTCGGATATTTGGAAGGAGCTCGGCTGGTCCGCGATCATCTATCTGGCCGCCATCGCGAGCATCTCGCCGGAGATGTACGAGGCCTCTACAATCGACGGGGCGGGGCGCTTTCAGAAAATGTGGTATATCACGCTTCCGAGCATTAAAGCGACCATCTCCATTTTGTTTATCCTGGCCGTCAGTAGCGTGCTGAGCTCCAACTTCGATCAGATCCTGGTGCTTCGCAACCCGCTGAACGAAAGTACAAGCAACGTTATCGACATCTTCGTCTACCATACCGGCTTGCAGAACGGACGCTATTCTTACGCCCAGGCCGTTTCGCTGTTCAAGTCGATCATCGCGATCATCCTGCTGCTGATTGCCAACCGGGTTACCAAAAAACTGAACGATACATCCCTGTTCTAACGAAAGGAGGCAGCGGCAAACGATGTTTAAACGCAAAACGAAGGGCGAAGCCATCTTCGACATGTTCAACAATTTCGGCATGCTGATCGTATGCTTTCTGACCATTTACCCGATCTGGTACGTGCTGGTCAATGCCTTCAACGACGGGCAGGACGCCATGCGCGGAGGCATTTACTGGTGGCCGAGGGAGTTCAGTCTGCAAAATTTTGAGGCCGTCTTCCAAAGCTCCGGCATCATGACGGCCATGGGCGTTACGGTCGCCAAGACGGTCGTCGGCGTTTTTGTCCACGTCCTGTTTACGGCGATGGTAGCCTACGCATTCTCCCGCAAGGGGCTGATCGGCGGCAAGTTGTATATTTTTCTCGGTACGGTCACGATGTTCTTCACCGGCGGGCTCATTCCGACGTACCTGCTGATCAAGGATCTCAATATGCTGGACAGCTTCCTGGTGTATATCATTCCCGCCATGTTCAGCTTCTTCGACCTCATCATCTTCATGACGTTCTTCCGGGAAATTCCGGACGGGCTTGAAGAAGCGGCGAAGATCGACGGGGCGAACGATTGGTCGATCTTCCTGCGGGTCGTGCTGCCGGTCTCGATGCCGGTCATCGCCACCATCGCCCTGTTCCACGGCGTGTACCAATGGAACGACTATTTCACGGGTGTGATCTATATCAACAACACGGATCTGCAGCCGATCCAGACCTACTTGTACAAGGTCATCGCGCAGTCCAGTTCGAACCAGATGATGGCCCAGGTGCCGGGAGGCATCTCCAAGACGGTGACCTCGCAGTCGATCAAAATGGCGACTATGGTCGTGACGACGCTTCCGATCGTGTTCGTCTACCCATTCCTGCAGCGTTATTTCGTCAAAGGGATGATGATCGGCTCCATCAAGGGTTAAACCGTAATCGGCCGCGGAGCGCCAGGGCATGTATGCAGCAAGGGCGGCGCTTCCGGACGGCCGGCGGGGCAACCGCTGGAGTGTACTGCCGAAGCAAGGGTAGTTTCTCTTGCCACTCCTGGCAAGGGTTCTATATAATCATATCTCTAAATAAGAAAAGGGGAAAAACACATGAGCAAGATGCTTAAGCCAAAGAGCCTTCTGCTGTTGATGTTCGCGCTGGTCATGGCCTTTACGACAGCATGCTCGTCCGGCGGCGATAACAAAAACGCCTCCGAGAAGGAAGGGGAGCAGTCGCCTCCTGCAGAGGAAGTGAAGCTGACCCAGGACGATCCGGGCTGGAAGGTGGACACATCGCCGATCACGTTCGACTGGTACATCAACTTCGCCTGGTTCCCGAACAAATGGGGAGAGGACATCACCTCCCAATACGTAACGGAGAAAACCGGGGTTAACATCAACTTTATCGTCCCTGCCGGCAATGAGACCGAGAAGATGAACACGATGATCGCCTCCGGCACGCTTCCGGATTTCATCACGCTGGACTGGAACAATGACGCGGTTAAGAAAATGATCGAGGGTGAGCTCGTCCTGCCGCTGAATGAGCTGGCGGAGCAATACGATCCGTATTTCTTTAAAGTAACCGATCCCGGGAAGGTATCGTGGTATACGAAGGACGACGGCAACATCTACGGCTATCCGAACGCGTCCTCTTCGCCGAAGGATTACGAGAAGTTCAGCGACAACATCACGTCCAACCAGACATTCCTCGTGCGCAAGGATATGTACGAGGCGCTCGGCAAGCCGGATATGCGCACGCCTGAAGGTTTCTTGAAAGCGCTTGAAGATGCAAAGAAGATGTTCCCGGACGTGAACGGGCAGCCGCTGATTCCGCTTGGCCTGCACGACTTCCACGAGAAGGGCAACTATTCGCTAGAGAGCTATATCCAAAACTTCCTGGCGATCCCGCTGGAGAAGGACGGCAAGCTGTATGACCGCTCCACCGATCCGGAATACGTGAAATGGCTGAAGACGCTGCGCCAGGCGAATGAGAAAGGGCTGCTGTCCAAGGATATCTTCGTGGATAAGCGTCCGCAGATGGAAGAGAAGATTGCGCAAGGCCGCTATTTCGCGATGCTGTATCAGCGCAGCGACATGGCTAACCAGCAGAACGTGCTTTACGCGAACGATCCGAACTCCGTATATATTGCGGTAGACGGACCGGCCAACTCCAATCTGGATCAGCCGACGCTGTCGGGACCATCGATCTCCGGCTGGACGTTGACGCTGATCTCCAAGGATGTTAAAGACAAAGCGCGCGCCATCCGCTTCCTGAGCTATTTGATCTCCGAAGAAGGACAGCGCGACCTGTATCTCGGCAAGCAAGGCGTTACTTGGGATACGATTGACGGCAAGGACCAGTTCCTCCCTGAGGTTGTGGAGCTGCTGAACAGCGACCGCGGCGCGTTTGACAAAAAATACGGCGCGTCCCACACCTTCTGGATGATGATGGACACGAACATGACTCCGGCATGGGCGCCTCCGGCCGTCGAGCCGTTCAAGCAGATGGAAGACTGGACGCGCGGCAAGGCCCACAGCTTCTCGCAATTTGACCAGCTTGATCCGGACGGCAGCTCCGAGGAAGGGATCATTAACGACAAGGTCCTGACGGAATGGGGCAAGACGCTGCCGAAGCTGCTGCTCTCCTCCTCGG
This sequence comes from Paenibacillus lactis, assembly GCF_017873605.1. Lineage (GTDB taxonomy): Bacteria > Bacillota > Bacilli > Paenibacillales > Paenibacillaceae > Paenibacillus_AQ > Paenibacillus_AQ lactis. The sequence continues at coordinate 290,834 of NZ_JAGGKI010000002.1, read as the reverse complement.
ATGCGGAGTTTGACCAAGCATGGAACGATTACTTGGCTAAACGCGAGTCGCTCGGATTTGCGAAAGTGCAGGAATACAGACAGAAAGAATACGAGGAGAACGTGAAAAAGCTTGAGGAATTCCTGAAATAATGAAAGGAACCCTCTTGAGGTGAACGGCTGCTACTATTTGCGGCGAGGTTGACGCTAACTAGTTGCTCCAATAGATGCGAAGGTACCCTATTTCATTTGATGTCGAAATAGGGTGCCTTTTGGCATGTCAAGCGATATGATAGGAGCATATCCGGCTTGTCGCAGGAAGAGCGTCAGTTTCACGATGGAAGCGCGGACGTTAACGAAACAGGAAGTGACCGTCATGAGAAAACGATGGGTGCAGCTAATTTCATCCTTTATGTACTGGGTCGGGCGCAGGTCCATGCAGAGCCGCCTGGTGGCCGCCTATATATTGATTTTGCTCATTCCGAGCATCATCGTGTCGAATTACTTTTTTCAACAGATTCGGGATACGTATATCAGCGATGCGCTGAACCAAAACACGTTCCTGCTGGAGACCGAGAAGATGAACATGCAGAGCCAGATCGAGTCGATCGAGATGGCGGCGCAGCTTGCGATCTCTGACCAGGCCATCAAGGATTACCTGGGGATCGAGGAGGAGCTCAGCTCGGCTGCGCTGATGGAGGTGGCGTGGGGGCCGTCCAAGGACATCCAGCGGATTCAGACGAATAATCCCAACATCGCACACCTCCGCTTGTTCACCGGCAATGAGCATGTCATGGAAATGTGGCCGATTATATTCAAGGAGAGCCGCATTGCCGCGGAGCCCTGGTTCGCCCCGATGAAGTCGCAAGGCGTTAGCGAGCTGTGGGTATTCAATCACCGGGATCCGGACATTCTTCAGCGCTACGCTACAGACGTGCCCGAGGAGCAGCCGAAGGTGTCCCTGATCCGGCGGGTCGGAAGCAGTGCCGAGGACGGGCTTATTCAGGTCGATATGCTGCTTAAGTATTTCGCGCCGAAGACGTTCGGAGGGATTCATGATACCGGCTCGCAGATGGTGATCGTGGATCGGGACGGCCAGTTCTTCATGGATCGCAGGCAGTCCTTCATGACAAGCCGCGAGGGGCTGAGAGACGAGGTCGAGACTCAGTTCAAGAAGCTCCTAAAGGAGGAAACCGATCCTGAATCGGACCGCATCGTCCATTCCCGGTTCAGCGTGGACGGGGCGTCGTACCTGCTCATCGCCGCGCCGGTGGAGCGTTTGCAGGCACATGTGCTGAATGTCGTTTCCCTGGAGGGCGCGTTAAACAATGTCTCCAAGGCACAGTGGCAGATCATAGCGGCGAACGTGATCCTGATCATTTTGCTGTCGGTCATCACGTACTATTTGAACTCGATTATTTTGAAAAATTTGCGGCGCCTGACCGACACGATGAAGAAGGTCCGCAAGGGCGAGGTTTCCTCCGGCATCGATATCCGGGGCGGCGGCGAGGTCGGCGAGCTAGCGCATCATTTCAATAAGCTGATCCGCACGATTAATGAGCTGATTGCTCAAGGGATCCGGAAGCAAGCCGTCACGAAGGAAGCAGAGCTCCGAACGCTGCACAGCCAGATCGACTCGCATTTCCTGTACAACACGCTCGAAAATATCAAGATGCTGGCCGAAATCGAGGGACAGCGCACGATCTCGGATGCGTTAACCTCGCTGGGCGGCATGATGCGCTACAATTTCAAGTGGTCGGGGGAATACGTCAAGCTGAGGGATGAAATCCGCCATATTCGCAATTACATTGACGTTATGAATATCCGGTACGATGAGCCGATTGAGTTTGAGCTTAATATACCTTCGGAATTCATGGAGCTGGAGGTGCTGAAGATGTCGCTGCAGCCGATCGTGGAAAATGCGGTGAAGCACGGCTGGCCGGACGGCTCGGCCGAAGCGAAGCGGATCCAGATCGATGTGGTGGCCTGGGAGGAGGACCGGATTACGATTTACGTGAAGGATAACGGGGTTGGCATCGAAGCCTACCGTCTGGGTAGGCTGCGCGAAATTTTGCGCACGGTGCATGATGAGGATCTTCCGTCCGGAGATTACGGGCGAGGCGGGCACCAGGCCGGAGGCATCGGGCTCCGGAACGTGCATCAGCGGATCAAGCTGTTCTACGGGAATGAATACGGCTTGGACGTGAATAGCGAAGCAGGCGGGTTTACGCAGGTGACGATGACGTTTCCGAAGGTGTTGTTAACGGGAGGAGGAGGCGGACATGAGAAATCTGTTGATCGTGGATGACGAGAAGAACATCCGCTTCGGATTGAAGATGATGATCGAGCGGGAGTTCCCGGAGGCGTACGATATCCGGATGGCTTCGCAAGGGGAGGAAGCGCTGCAGCTGCTTCGCGCCCAGCCGGCGGACATCGTGATAACCGACATCCGGATGCCGGTCATGGACGGCATCCGGCTAATCGAGTCGCTGGCCGAGCTGGAAGGAACGGGGGCAGCCAAGCCGGTCGTGCTGATCCTGAGCGGCTATGAGGACTTCGAATACGCAAAGGCAGCGATCCGGTATCAGGTGAAGGAATATCTCCTGAAGCCGATCCGGCGCGAGGAGCTCTTCGCCGCCCTTCGCAAGACGGAGGAAGCGCTGATTCGGCAGGCCGAAGTGGACAGCCGCATGGCCGCCACCGACGTGTATCTGCAGCAGCTGCAGTCTCACCGTCTCAAGGAGCTGCTGGAGCAGCCGGAGGATACCGACATTGATTTGGCGGCAGCAGCCGAATCGATCGGCTTCGAAGCGTACGTCAAGCCGTTTCGGGTGGCTGTCATGAAATATAAGTACGAAGACGGCAACACGATGAACAAGGATGAGCTGAAGCAGCTCGTGGAGAAAATGATGGAATCCGTCGAGGGGCGGATCAGCGCCAGCGTTTTGGACGGCCGGGGGAGGCTCGTGCTGGTCGGCAGTCCCGATGGACAGTTCGAGAAGCTGGCGCGGCAGTTTGCGGAGCGGGAGATGGACGGATTATTCGTCGGCATCAGCCGGGAAGGCTCCCGGATCGAGGATGTCCGGATCTGCTATAGTCAGGCGCTCCACGCGCTCAGCTACACCTTCATTCAACCGAACATCAGGCTGATGAATCATGAGGACATAAACGGTGAGCTGCGCAGCTATCCGATGCCGGAGGAGGATATCCGCAAGCTTGGCAATATGCTGGGCACCGGGCGCGACCGGGAGATCAAGACGCTGCTGCTGGATATTTTTCATATCGGGGATATGCCGCATGTCGATATCGCTTATCTGGAGCGTGTCGGCAAGCAGATCAATGAGCAGGTGCTCGATGAAGTGTTCCGCGTATACGGGGAGTCGATGGTCGAGGTGCTCAAGCTCTACCGGAGGGTAGGGACGATGGATAATTACCGTCATTTTCATGCGTATTACCGCAGTCTCGAGCATCTGCTGCTGAGTGTGGACGAATATATTCAAGGCATCCGGTCCGCTCATAGCGAGCATTCCGAGATGAAGGCAGCCATCGCTTATATGGAAGAGAACTATCACCGACCGCTGAACATGGCGATGGTCAGCAATCACGTGTCGCTTAATTATTCGTATTTCAGCGAGGCATTCAAAGCCCATACGGGCGAAAACTTTGTCGCTTATTTGAAGAAGCTGCGGATCTCGCGGGCCAAGGCATTGCTTCAGGACGGGGCGATGAAGCTGGCCGATATCGGCAAGGCGGTCGGATTCGAGAACACGAAGCAATTCTCGCGCGTGTTCAAGGAGCTGGAAGGCATATCGCCGCATGAATACCGCATGAAGCTGCAGGCTGACGCGGAGCTGGGGCGGGGATAGAGAAGTGGAGTCGCTCCGTCCCTTGCCATGCTGAGGATTCAAAGCATCTCGTCACTTAACGTCAAAAAAAGACACCTTAAACGCTCTTCACGGCCACGGTACTTTCCGGGGCACAGACGTCCAGGTGTCTTTCGTATATATGGGATCATGTGGCCATAATCCTTAAATGCATGGATGTGATTATTTCGAGGTCGTTTCCAGAGAGGACAGCGTCATTTCCATCTTGCGGGTAATTTCTCTCTGCCATTTCACATCGCCAAGCTGGATGGCAAGATTCAGCAGATCCAGGTAATCGTCAATCTGCAGTGAACAACGGCGGGAAGTCGTTTTCATAAGACCATCGGCTCTCCTTTATAATTCAATTCTTCAAGCAGGAATGGCGGTCATGGAGGCGGTCTTGCCAGCAGCGGATGTTCCAGACCCGCACGGATGTCTGTCTGAGCCCTCCGCGCTTATTGCCCTATAGAACTAACTGCTTGCATCCACCGCTACAGCAGCCAGGCGGCCGCTGCGTCCATTCTCAGCTCATTCTCACTTGTCCGGTAATGATAATCATTATCATGTAACTAATGTTTATTATAAAGACTTCCCGCGTAATTGCAAGTGATTTTCCTATCCGGCATCAAAAAAACATTAACTCATAAAGAAACGCTGCCTGTACTTTCGAGGCGAGATCCCTTCCTGCTTGGTGAAGCAGGAGGTGAAGTAGGCCGCATGGTTAAACCCCACCTCTTCGGCGATGCGGCTGATGCTCAGGTCCGTCTGAAGCAGCAGCAGCTTCGACTGCTCGATCCGGTAGCGCTGCAAATATTCGACGGGAGAGCAGCCGTATTCCTTCTGCATGCAGCGTGCGATATACACCGGATGGAAATTGATCCGGTCCCCTAGCTGCTGCACCTTGAATTCCTCCTTGTAGTGCTTCCGCAAATAAGCGGCGGCCCGTTCGGCGCAGGCGGAGGAAGGCGTGGAGACCGGTGCATCCAGGGCGGCGGCAAGCTGTTCGATCAGCTCCTGAAAGACGACCTGCTGCCGCCATAGGAATTTGGCCTGCTGCCCATGCTGGACCAAGGCGTTTAGCGTGGCCAGCAGCTCTGCCGCCTTCTCCGGCTGCGGGAGGCTTCCGAATTGCGGGATTTTGACGGAAAAATAGTTCGGCGTCATCGCCTTCAGCTCAACGATGTCTTCTCTTCTCGTAGCATCGCCGGATTCCTCCGCGCTCCATGGCCCCGACGACTGAAAGTGCAGCCAGTAATAATCGGTTTCCTCCGTGCAGCCTCTTGTACCGAAGTGATGGGTGTCGGGACGCAGAATAAGGAACATGCCCTGCCTGATTTCATAGGGATGGCCGTTCTCGGTCACGTCAAGCTGCCCCTTGACGACGACGAGCAGGTCGAAGATGCCGATGTTTTTACGGTTCGGATGCCCTCCATTCACGGGGGCACGGGTGAGTCCGCTATGAATATAGACCGGCAGCGGCGGAACGGTAAAATTCAGGATCGTCATAAAGAAAAGCCCTTTCGTGATGAGTGAGGTTGGATTTTTTATAATTTACGTTCGGATACTGATATTATAACCCTAGTATACCATCTATAATTTGAAAAGGTTATCGCCGTTTGAAGCGAATTGGCGTGTAACCCTTACATCATGGGTGGAGGTTGGAATGTTGGATAAAGATACGAAAAAATTTACGCTATGGGTTCTGGCATGGCCCATATTTATAGAACTGTTCCTGCAGTTTTTGCTGGGAGCGGTGGATACATTGATGGTCAGCCGCATTTCCGATGACGCGGTAGCGGTGGTCGGCTTCTCGAACCAGCTGTTCCAGGCGATGACGACGCTATTCATGACGGTGGCGAGCGGGGCGGGGATTCTGATCGCGCAGAAGATCGGCTCATACAAAACGGGTGATGCCCGGACGATCGGCATCATGGCGGTGAGCGTCACGACCCTGATCGGCCTGGTGTGCAGCGTGATTCTGTTCGCCATGCCTGAGGCGATTGCTTCCATGCTTCAGCTGCCGGACCGGCTGCTGCCGCTTGCCGGAACCTATATCTCGATTGTCGGCGGGGGCATGGTGCTGATCGCAATGATGGCAACGATGAGCACCGTCATTCGCAACACGGGCAATACCCGCGGACCGATGTACGTGGCGATCGGCATGAACGTTATTCATGTCATCATGAACTACGGCTTTATTTTCGGCGCCTTCGGCTTCCCGCAGTGGGGCTTGACCGGGGTGGCGATTTCAACTGTGGCCAGCCGGCTGCTCGCGGTGCTGATGCTGCTGTACATGTTCCTGCGCGCGTTCGAATACAAGATCAAGTGGAAGGAGTTCCGGGTGTTTGACCGTCCGCTGTTCGGCGAGATTTTGAAGATCGGCTGGCCGCTCGGCATCAATATGTCCTGCTGGGTATTCTCGCAGCTGGTCATCTACTCGTTCATCGCGCAGCTAGGGGCAGCGGAGCTGGCGGCGCGTACGTACATGAATACGCTGGAATCGTTCTGCTTCCTGCTCGGCTCCTCCATTGCGATGGCGGCCCAGATCCAGATCGCGCATTTGTACGGGGCCGGCCGGACCCGGGAGGCGTACCGGAGCGCATACCGTGCGCTCGGCATCGGCGCGATATACGTGATCGTGAATGCGTTCGTGCTGTATGTGTTCGGCAAGCAGCTGCTCGGACTGTTTACGGATGACAAGACGATCATTGCGATCGGCGCGTCGCTGCTCGGCATGAACCTGATCCTTCAGCCAGGCAAAATGCTCAATATGGCGCTCGGCAACTCGCTAAATGCAGTGGGCGATACGCGGTTTACGATGTATATCTCCCTCGGCTCGATGTGGATCGTCGCAACGGTCCTGTCCTACGTACTGGGGATCTATATGGGATGGGGACTCATCGGCATTTACTCCTGCATGATTGCCGATGAATACTTGCGGGGCGTCTTATCCTATTTCCGCTGGCGGGGACAGAAGTGTCTGCGCAAAGCGGAATCGCAGGCACCTGCGGATTCCGTGAAAATGCCAGGGGAATCGGTGGCAGCCGCCGGAGTGTAGCGTATAAATCATTGTGCTGCAAGCGTAGAGGTAGAAAGAAGATTGCAATTGTTTTAGTTGGCGGGGGTTGGCCAAAAAAGTGTCCCAAAGTCATCGTGAAGACTTTGGGACACACTTTTTTTAGAGAGGCGATTGCATCAGGCGGGCTTTTTCTTTTATACAATTTAAATCTTCATCTCTACATAAACCATCGTTTCAACGAATTAGATAAGCTCTATCCTTTTCCAATTGGTCAGGATATAAATCCATAAAAGTGTTAAAATCCAATTCTTCATTTGGTAGTGAAGAGATAATGTCCTGTATTTCCAATTGTAAGTTGGTATATTTATTGTTATCTAAGATAATGCAGAAGGTAATATCCGTACATAAATGTAATGCTTGAAATAACTCTTTTATTTCATTAGCCTGATTTCTTTTTGGGTCAGAAGAGACAAAATCGCAGGAGCATTGGTTGGTAATATCATAATAGTACTTCTCTGGATGTTTATGTTCCACACCCTGTGTAATGTCCCTAATATAGATATTCATGTCGATGAATTTCCCGATAATAGAATCTGGGATATTACGATCTATTACAATATGCATAAAATAACACATAGCTGCCTCCTATTTAAAAGATGAGGTGGATCATGATCAGCATCTGTTTTGGCGGTATCTGGGTTAAGAACCGGATGCTATCATTACCTAGAAAGGTACAGCAGCATACGAGTTCCTCTTTTTCCATCTAACTTACATAACAGTTTGAAATTGATCAATGTTACATCCTTGGAGTAAAAATTTCCATTCTAATAGACCGTGTTTCGATCCATCCTTGGTATGAACAGTTACAAAGTTGGAGAATGGGGCAGGGAAGAGAGAGGGAAGCCGCATTGAGAGCGCGCTCAAGGAATTTGGTTTTGAAGCTCAAATAAAATTCAAGGTAACTCCCGTTACAGCTAAGTTTTTGCCGCCAAGCCCCCTTAGTTTCCCGCATCCCTGCCTGCATGTTATATTTAGGGGAAACAGAGGATGAAGGAGAGAATACTGTGTACAGACATATCGCAACCATTCTCGGGGCTGGACAGGCCGTTGACGTCATGGGTGGAGGACAAGAATGAACACTACCATTTCAGATATCGCCAAAATCGCAGGCGTGGCCAAGAGCACGGTGTCCCGTTACCTGAACGGCGGTTCCGTCAGCGAGGCTACCCGGCGGAAAATCGAGCATGTCATCAAGGAAACGGGCTACATTCCAAACTCCTTCGCCCAAAGCTTGAAGGCCAAGAAGACGAGCATGATCGGCGCGATCGTACCCCGGCTGGATTCCTTCGCCGCATCTCAGACGGTGACGGGCATGGATGAGGAGCTGAGGGAGAACGGCTACCAGCTGCTGATTATCAATACAAGCCAGAATCTATCGCGGGAGATCGAGGCCCTGTATGACCTGGCAAGGCAAAAAATATCGGGGATCGTCCTGTTCGCTACGCAGATTACGGAATCCCATTTGACGGCGATCGAGGAAATCGGGATCCCGGTCATTTTTCTCGGTCAGCAGCATGAGGATGTCCACAGCATTATTTATGACGATTACACGGCGGGGTATGAGATCGGCCGGTATATTTTAGCCAAAGGACACCGGGATATCGCTTATTTGGGGGTAACCGAGAAGGATGTGGCCGTTGGAGTGCGGCGCAAGCATGGGTTCCAGCAAGCGCTGAAGGAGCAGGCCGGCGCCTCGGCCGATTTTTATGAGAGCGGGTTTAGGATGTCGGTAGCGGTAGAAGCGGCTTCCCGTATCCTGGATAACCGGGACCGGCGTCCGACGGCCATCGTATGCGCAACGGACAATATTGCGCTTGGAGTGATGAAGGCGGCGCATATGCGGGGAATCCGGATTCCGGAGGATATTTCGGTTACCGGCTTTGGGGGCTACGATGTGACTGAAGTGATTCATCCGGGCCTCACAACGGTTAAATATGGCTACGCAGCGGGGGGACGTCTGGCCGCGCGTCAAGTCATGAAGCTTGTCCAAGAGGAATCCGTCGACACCCTGACGGTACTGGATTATGAATTTATCGAGCGCGAAAGCGTTGACAATATCGAATAGAATCGATTATACTCAAAGCATCGGAACCGGTTCCAAAGCGTTGAAACACTTTGGAACTGCGTCCTTTATTTTTACCTCGGGTTGGAACCGGTTCCACTACAATGTCGCTGTTGTGATGTTGTTAAGAACAGACCAGTAAGGAGAAGGATATGAACAGAGAACAGAAATACCGCCGCCTGGAACAGGCTTCTCCCGAAGAAATGTCCGCCTTGAGGAAGAAGGTGGAGGATAGCGGCTGGAGGCAGACGTATCACATTCAGCCGATCACCGGCCTTTTGAACGATCCGAACGGGTTTGCTTATTTTGCAGGTGAGTATCACCTGTTCTATCAGTGGTTTCCGCTCGGAACCTACCACGGGCTCAAATATTGGTACCACACGGCATCGAAGGATTTGGTCTTTTGGCGCAATGCCGGAATCGCGATCGAGCCGCGGGATCCGCATGATTGGTATGGCGCCTACTCGGGGAGCGGTATCGTGAAGGACGGCAAGCTGCACTTGATGTACACGGGAAATACCAGGGATCGTGACTGGAACAGACGCTCCTTCCAGTGCATGGCCGTCATGGATGCAGCGGGAGCTGTCACCAAGCTTCCCGAGCCTCTCATCGATCATGTGCCGGAAGGATATACCGAGCACTTTCGCGATCCGAAGGTGTGGAAGGATCCCGATCTGTACCGCTGCGTCATCGGCGCCCAGAGAGAGGATGCCACCGGGACCGCCGTCATGTATGAGTCTTCGGATTTGCTCAATTGGCGCTTCGCCGGGGAGATCAAGACCGGGCTGAAGCATTTCGGCTACATGTGGGAATGCCCCGATTATTTTGAGCTCGATGGCCAGGGGGTTCTTCTCTTCTGTCCCCAAGGGATAGAGCCGCAAGGAGATCGCTTCCGGAATGTTTACCAATCCGGTTACCTGGTCGGCAAGCCGCTGAACCGGGAGACGCTGGATTTTGAACACGGCGCCTTTCATGAGCTGGACAGAGGCTTTGATTTCTATGCGCCGCAGACGATGGAGGATGATCAGGGGCGCCGGATCTTGGTCGCCTGGATGGGGCAGGCGGAGATCGGCTACCCGACGGATTCGCACGGCTGGGCGCACTGCCTGACGCTGCCGAGGACGCTGGAGCTTCGGGACGGCAAGCTGGTGCAGCAGCCGGTGCGGGAGCTGGAGAAGCTGAGAAGAGAGCGCCGCGAGGTACAGGACACCCTAACGAATGAGAAAAAGTCATATGCAGGCGTGAGCGGAACCGCATTCGAGCTGATCTGCGAATTTGCCGATGTGAACGCCGAATCCGTAGGCATCGAATTTCGGGCCGGTGAAACGGAGCGTACCGTCATTCATTATGACTTCGAGCGGCAAATCCTGACGTTTGATCGCTCGGAGGCCGGCGAGAGGATCAACAGCAAGTACGGCTCGACCCGGTCATGCAGAGTGCAGACGAAGTCCCTCAAGCTTCATTTGTTTGTGGACACTTCCTCGGTGGAGTGTTTTATCAACGACGGGGAAGAAGTGTTTACTAGTCGTATTTTTCCACACCCCGACAGCACGGGCATTCGGTTTTTCGCCAATAACGGCAGTGCCGGCTTGAAGGTAGCCAAATGGGATTTGGCGCAAGCCGTAAATGATATGGAAGGGAATGAATGAGCATGGCAGCTAATAACCGCGAGATTGCTAAGCAGGTCGTTGAAGCCATCGGCGGCAGGGAGAACATCGCTTCCTTTGCCCATTGCGCCACCCGGCTTCGCATTATGGTTCATGATCAGCAGAAGATCGACCAGAAGAAGGTCGAGAATATCGACAAGGTGAAAGGTGCATTTTTCAACTCCGGCCAGTATCAGATCATCTTCGGCACCGGTACCGTCAACCAAATCTTTGAAGAAGTTGAGAACCTTGGGCTGGAGAGCACAAGCAAAGAAGAGCTGAAATCCGAAGCGAAAAAATCGGGCAATGCGCTTCAGCGCGCGATCCGCACATTTGGCGATGTATTCGTTCCGATCATCCCGGTATTGGTCGCTACGGGACTGTTCATGGGGCTGCGGGGCCTCTTGACCCAGGAGACGGTGCTTGCCTGGTTCGGGATGGCGCCTGACGATATTTCGGCTAATTTCCTGATGTTCACCCAGGTGCTGACCGATACGGCGTTTGCGTTTTTGCCTGCCCTTGTCGCTTGGTCGACCTTTAGAGTATTCGGCGGAAGCCCGGTGCTCGGCATCGTGCTGGGATTGATGCTCGTCAACCCGGCTCTACCTAACGCTTATAGCGTGGCTAACGGGTCCGAGGAAGCACTTATTATGTTTGGTTTTATCCCGGTGGTTGGCTATCAGGGATCGGTTCTGCCGGCATTTTTCATGGGGCTGCTTGGGGCGAAGTTCGAGCGTTATCTGCGGAAGCGCATTCCTGAAGCGATCGATTTGATCGTGACGCCATTCGTCACGCTGCTGGTGATGATCATTCTCGGCCTGTTTGCGATCGGCCCGATCTTCCACTCGCTTGAAGACGTCATCCTGAGCGCGGTCACGTATCTGCTGGATCTTCCGTTTGGCATCGCCGGACTGTTGATCGGCTTCTTCAATCAGATCATCGTCGTGACGGGGGTTCATCACATCTTTAACTTCCTGGAAATCCAGCTGCTGGAGCAGACGGGAAGCAATCCGTTCAACGCGATCGTTACCAGCGCGATGGCGGCTCAAGGCGCAGCCTGCCTTGCCGTCGGCATGAAGACGAAGAACAAGAAGCTGAAGGCACTTTCCCTGCCATCTTCGTTCTCGGCATTTCTCGGCATTTCGGAGCCGGCCATATTCGGGGTGAACCTGCGATATGTGAAGCCTTTTATCATGGGTCTGATCGGCGGGGGCATTGGAGGCTTCATGGCTTCGATCTTCCACTTGAAGGCAACCGGCATGGCGATTACAGTTATTCCGGGGACGCTCCTGTATCTGAACAGCCAGCTGCCGCTCTACATTTTGTGCAACCTGACGGCGATGGCGATTACCTTCGTGCTGACCTGGATGTTCGGCTTTAACGATAAAATGCTGGACGACTTGAAGACGGAAGCGAAATAACAAACACGAAAAGGGTACTGTGACTGCACTGCAGCATGGTATCCTTTTTTTGTCATGAGAAAAAATTATAAATCGAAAACTTTGCGCAACCATGCCGGGGTATCTTAAGTGATTGGCCAATTGGAAAGGAGGCAGGCGCGGTTGGTACACGACCTGATACAACGATTACAACAGGAATATAGTGACGAGCTGTTCGAACAGCTATACCGGCTGTATGCGGATCGGGCGATCCGAACGGCAACGGCGATCACCGGCAGCGCGGCGAGCGCCGCGGATGTCGTCCAGGAGACCTTTATCCGGGTATACCGCAATTTGGGGATGTATGATCTGAGCAGACCGTTTGACCCTTGGTTTCACCGGATTCTCTATAACGAATGCAACCGTTATTTGAAGAAGCATGCGAGGATGGTACCTTCGGAAATTTCGGAGGAGACGGACCTTCCACCTGAGACGGACACTTACGAATTTGACCGCCACGGCGATGTTTATGAGATGGTGCAGCGGCTGGATGACGAGCATCGGATCCCCATCGTGCTGAAATACTTGAATGATCTGGCGGAGAAGGATATCGCGGACATGATGGAGCTGAACGTCAATACGGTGAAATCAAGATTGTTCAAGGCGCGGAAGAAGCTGAAGGAATGGATGCTGCAGAGACAAGGAGGGAGTCAGCATGGGACGTGAGCCATGGGAGAAAGAGTTGAAGGACGGCCTGGAAAAAGGGACGGAGGACGCGATGAAGCAGCAGGATGAAATATGGGCGTCGATTAAGAAGCGGATTGACAGCGAGCGCGCATCGCAGTCTTCGGAGCCGGCCGCGGTGCCGTTCGCCCCGCGGAAGACGAAGGCGCGCCGTTCGGGAAGAAAGACGGCCAGCTGGATGGTCGGAACGGCCGCTGCGGCGGTGATTGTGCTGGCATTAAGCGTTCAGACGCCGCCGGTGCAAGCATTTATCGACCAGGTGAAAGAGTGGTTCGCTCCCCAGAAGACGGTGGAGCAGGAGCTGGAAGGGTCGCCGGAGACGAGCGTGGATTCCCTGCATGAGAGCGCCGATTATGTCATCTATATTGACGAAAGCCGGTTCAAGATGATTCAAGGCGAAGGCGTGGATCGGATCGAGCCGGTTCATAAGCCGGAGGATGACCGCTATCCGGAAGTGTACATGGAGATCTCGCAGGACCAAGAAGCACCGAAGGTGGTATCCGAACGGCTGGAAGCCGAGCTGTCGGATCAGCCGAAGGTAGAGGCGGAAGCCATTCAGGAGCCGGTTAACGGCTTCGAAGTCCGGGCGGTAGGCGGGACGGGCGGCAAGGAATGGAATGATCCGATCGTGCGCTACTATATTTTCGATAACGGACAGGGCGGAAGCTTTGTGGTGAAGCAGCAGTATTTCCTTGAAGCGGCTGAAGGCTACGGGGCGCGTTTCCACAATATGATGAAGGAGTTCCATATTACGACGAATGCCGGGGAAAAACAGGCGGGAGAAGGAGAATAAAGAGATGAGAAATTTCAGCTTGGTGCTGGATGAGAGCGCCCCCGACGCTTCGTTAAGGATGTTCCGTTCGTCGGCAAGACAATGACGACATCCGGGCGCAGCTGGGGGAGCCTAAGACGACGGGCAAAGCCGGCGGCACCGCAACATGACAGTACGACTTCGCCAAGGAGGGCTACCGGTACCCGGAGAAGGCCGTATCGGTCGATGTCCAAGGCTTGTCGAACGGCAGCATGAAGGAACAGCTCTTTGTGACATTCGGGGAGGACGGGACCGTGCAGTCTGCCTCGCTGTACTATATGGCGGATGGGGAGATTATGGAGTATCGGGTAACGGAAGACGGAGCCGTTGAGGAGCCTGCCGGGAGAGATTGAGATTGATCTGACGGGACAATGGGCGGCGGGGGTTCAGTTGAATAAGATACGGGACCAACAGAACGAGTGATGTACAATGTACAAAATTTGAAAATTCAAACAAGCATATAAAAGCGGCTCGCCTAGTGGCGGGCTTTTTTATGTTGTGAAAATAACATACGTCATTGATGTTATTTATTATCACATATAAAGTAGGATTATGTAGTTACAGATATGGTGTCCGCAAATCGAAATTTAAAGATAAAAGCCGATAAATCGGAAATAAACCATGAATTAACTAGATGTAATCGCTTAATTGAAGGAATTTATCGTTTGTGATATTAATTAACATAAAATAGAATGAACTCAATAAATACATAGTATTGAGTTAGGAAATATGACATCAGAGGAGCGTGCGATCATGAAGTCCAGAACCAATCACCCTATAGCCGTCTGGAGCACGGCAGCTTTAACCGCACTAGTCATTTCGTTAACCCCGGTCGGCAGCTATGCGGCATATGCCCAGACGGTAACGGAGGTCAAAGGGACGGTTAGTACGCCTGCATCTGCATCGACAGCTGCGGCGCCGGGACGGAATACGACGGTTCCGCCGTTGTCCGAGGCTTCTAAACAGTCGACGCGTCCGAATGTGCTCGTCATCGGAACAGGCGGCACGATTGCCGGGCAGTCGACGGATGCGACCAGCTTCCAGTCCTACAGAGCAGGAACGCTGGCGATTGAGGATATGGTCGGCGAGCTGCCGAACAAGGATAAAGTTGCCGATGTAACGGCGCTCCAGTTCGGCAACTCCGGCTCCAGCGCCTATACGATGGAAGACTTATACGACCTGTCCCTGACGGTGGACAAAGCGCTTGAGACGTATGACAGCGTGGTGGTAACCACCGGGACGGACACGATGGAGGAAATCGCGTATTTCCTTGATCTGACCGTGCAGAGCGACAAGCCGGTCGTCATTACAGGAGCGATGAGGCCGTGGACGGTGATCGGTTCCGATGCCCAGGCCAACCTGTACAATGCCATCAAGCTGGCGGGCAGCGGACGCACCGCCTCGTTCGGGACGGTGCTGATGCTGAACGACACGATACATCTGGCCCGTGGCGTCACGAAAACCAACGACTATCGTACGGACACGTTCGAGACGCCGATGCTCGGGGCCGTCGGCTACATTGATGAGGAGAATATCCGCATTTACCGCGCACCGCTTCGGGCAACGAAGGCGGACGGCGAGGGCAAGCCGGTGTTCGATCTGAGCAAAATTTCGAAAGCCGATCTCGCCAAGGTGGAGATCGCGGTCTCTTACCAGCAAGCTGGGGGCGGCGCGATTAAGGGCTTTGTCGCCGACGGCGCGAAGGGCATCGTCACGGCAGGCACCGGAGCCGGCGGCATCTCCCGTGAGATGAGCGCCGCACGAAAGGAGGCGATTGAGAAAGGCGTTGTGTTCGTAACGACCACCCGCACCGGTTCGGGAAGCGTCTACGGCGGGGGAGAAGGCATTATTTCGGGCGACAACCTAAGCCCGCAGCAAGCACGGATCCTGCTGCTGCTCTCCCTGTCCTTTACCGACGATTTCAATACGATCAAGGGCTGGTTCGAAACGTACGGTACGCCTGAAGTGTAAACGCGTTGTTGTCTGTTGGCTCGGTCATCCTACTGAACTTATGAAGTTCCTTCCACCATTTTATACACTTGCCGCCAGGGCATCCCTGGCGGACTTTTTTTGTTTGAACACAAAAAAACGCCCCTGCAATGTTCATTTGCAAGCGATGCATTCCAATGAACATTGCAAGGGGCATTGTGAAGTTAGGGGCGAAGCAGCCGATGATATCGATCTTAACGCTCGATATGCTCCTCAAACCAGCGAACGATGTGGCTCAAACGTCTTACCCGCAGATGCGGATGGCCGCTCCGGGACAGATTATGGTCAGCGCCAGGGAAGCGGATGAGCTGTGTCTTTCTGCCGAGCTTCTTCAAGGCGATAAACAGCTGCTCGCCCTGCTCGATCGGACAGCGAAGATCCTGCTCCCCATGCAGAATCAAGAGCGGGGTATTCACGTTCTTCACGTAGGCGAGCGGGGAATGCTTCCACAGCTTCTCCAGATCGTCCCACGGGTTGCCCCAGATCTGGTCATGCGTGAACGTATACCCGATATCGCTGACGCCGTAGAAGGAGATCCAGTTCGAGATTGAGCGCTGCGTGACCGCCGCCTGGAACCGGTCGGTATGGCCGACGATCCAGTTGGTCATGAAGCCTCCGTAGCTGCCGCCGGTTACGCCGAGACGGGAGCCGTCCACGTAATCATAGGTATTCAGGACATAATCCACGGCTTCCATGAGGTCCTGGTAGTCCCGGCCGCCATAGTCTCCCCGGACGGTGTTGACGTGAACCTGACCGTATCCATGACCGCCGCGGGGATTGGTGTAGAATACCGCATAACCGGCAGCAGCCAGCAGCTGGAATTCATGCATGAACGTGTGCGCGTACATCGCCTGCGGTCCCCCGTGAATCTCAAGCACCGCCGGAACCTTCGAGCCTTCCCTGAAATCAACCGGCTTCATGATCCAGCCTTGGATCGACCAACCGTCGGAGGTGCGGAACGTGAATACCTCCGGCTTGCTGAGGTCAAGCTCATCCCACAGCTCCTTGTTGCACTCCGTAAGCTGCTTCTCCCTGCCGTTGTCTGACGAGTAGAGGAACAAATCGCCCGGCTGCAGGGAATCGGCTGCGGCGAATACGATGTTCTCTTCCGGAGTCAGGGCGAATTGATAAACCTCGCGTTCCCCGGATACGACCAGCTCGTAGGAGGAGCCGTCCAGTGCAAAACGGCCGATGTACACGCCGCCGTCCTGGCTGAGCTGGAGATATACCGATTGGCCGTCTCTGCTGAACAGCGGCGGCGTGCCGGCGCCGGCACGCATATCGCTGACTGCCGCATGGCCCAGCTGGATATCCATGTCCGGGAAGAGCATACGGGATTCTCCACCCGCTAGCGGAACCAGATGAATCTTGGAGAGGGTGGCGAATCCGCAGGACAGATCACTGGCGAGCAGGAGAATGTGACGGCCGTCCGGCGTGAAAGCGATCGTTCCGATGGATAGCGACCCATCCGTAATTTGGCGGGCGTTGGAGCCGGATGCCTCGGCTACGAATACATCGTTCGTCAGTCGGAAGTCCGGATCGGGAAAAGCCTCGGAAGCGGTGCTGGCACTATAAGCGATACGTGTGCCGTCCGGCGACCAGGCAAAGGACTGCACATCGAACTCGCCATCCGTAAGCTGCTTGGTTTCTTCGGCCGCAAGATCCACGAGGTGCAGATGAGACCGGCGTCCGTTCCACAATCCCGCGCCATCGGCTTTATATCGGATACGGTTGTAGATTTTCTCTTCCGGCAGCTTATCCTTCCCGCCTTGCTCCTGCGATTCTTCTTCTCCGCTCTCTTGCGCGGCATCCGCCACTTCGCTTCGCACGAGCAGCATCTTGCTGTCCGGCGACCACTTAAAGGCGCTGACGCCATATTTCAAATCGGTAACGGGGCGAGCTTCGCCGCCGCTTGCCGGCATCGTCCATACTTGAGGCTTGTCATCCTTTTTCCGTAGGAAAGCAAGCTGTTGACCGTCCGGCGACCAAGCCGGGGCGCCATCCGTTTCGCCCGCGGTGAACGGAATGTCCCGATCCGCGCCGGCTGGAAACAGCCGGATATGGGTGCGGTAGCCATCCTTTTTCTCATTAACGGTCTTATGTACATAGGCAATAGCGCCGCTGGCAGGAGATACGACCGGGTCGTTCACCCAGCTCATCCGGTACAGATCCTCAGGGGTCATCCGTCTCTTTGCAGTCATAAATCATCCTCCAATTCTAGTATATATTAATGCTCATTATCCCAGATAATGGCATGAATTACTAGATGAAAATCGAGAGAATTAACCTGGTAATTTTCATGCAAAACCGAAGATATCAGGAATATATGACAGAAATGAAGGGGGAGCTGCCTCCTGCTAAGGTTGAATTCACTCTATTAATTATCAGACGGTCAATTTATCCTCGTTTTACCTGCGCATTCCGGCCCTGACCCGGATGCGTCTCGGGAGCGTCCCAGGCAATTCGTGAGCCTCTTCTCTTTTTGGTATAATTGAGATAGACTCTCAATTGAGGATATTGCAAAAATCCAAAGAGCGACTTTCAATTAGCAATATATAGAACGAAATGGTTTAGTTCATCTATATAATGTACCCGGAAGCGGCTGAAATCGAATTTTGCAAAATCTGAACTAGGAGTCGGCGTAAGCCGATTCTGAAGAGAAATGAATCTGCTTACTATGCGGCCGCATAGGAAGGCCTAATATCGATAATATGCTTAGGAGGATACAGGATATGAACGTAAGTGAAGCGATCCGCACGCGCCGCAGTATCGGCAAAGTAAAGCCTGACGCCGTGCCGCAGGAGCTGCTGGAACGAATTATTGAGGCGGGCACCTGGGCGCCGAACCATAAAATGACGGAGCCTTGGCGATTTTTTGTGATGCAGGGCGAGGGCCGGGATATACTCGGTAACGCTCTTGGCGACATTCAAGCTGCAGGTGCAGGCGACACCAGCGAAGAAGGGATCGCCGCCGCCCGTGAGTCGGGACGCACGAAGGCATACCGTGCCCCGGTCGTGATCGGGGTTGCTGTCGAGCCCTCAACGGATCCTAAAGTGATTGAGGTTGAGGAGTACGGCGCGGTATTCGCCGCCATTCAGAACATGCTCCTTGAGATTCATGGTCTTGGTCTGGGTGCTGTATGGAGAACGGGAGAGCCGTGCTTCCACGCCCTGATGAATGAAGCATTCGGCTTGAGCCCGAATGGGAAAATGCTCGGCTTCCTGTACATCGGATATCCGGATATGGAGCCGAAGCAAGGCAAGCGGCAGCCGGCAGCCGACAAGACCGTTTGGCTGAACAGCTCTAAGGACGTGTAGTTTCTCTACCGTCCCCGGTCAAAATCCGGTATAATTATCCCTGACTTTGTTGAAGTCCACGGTTCATCCGCCCTTTTGCGGCGATGGACGCGGGCTAGGGGAGTGTAATGAATGAAGCTTCGGTTTATGGAATGGGATTTGGGCGGCAAAATCATTTTTATCGCCACCTGCCTCGCGCTGGCCTCTTTCTTTTTCAACTGGCTGGATATCGGTATCGACGCGGAGAACGGGTTTCTTCAGGGCGGGGTGTTTTTTATCGTGTGCTATATTTATCCGTTCGTGAAGGTAGTACGAGAAAAGCGGATGAACAAGATTATCGCATACAGCTTCGCGCTGCTGGCCGTGCTGTTCACCATCATGTACGTGTCGTCCAGGACGATCGAATTCTTAGGGGAAACGATCCGGGGCGCTGCAGCAGGTCCGTATCTGTTCATGGTTGCTTGCGGCCTGCTGACATTCGGCATCTTCATGCGTAAATATTGACTGACGGGTTTGGGCAGCGTGTTCATCCAAAAGCGGGGGCTGGTCTTTGGGGCATATTTTCTATTTGCCTTGAGATCAGCCCTTTTCGCGTTCAGCTCCAGGACCTATCCAAGTCAGATATTCCTGAGAAGCACGAAGCAGCTGATGGAAACGGCGTAGATGCATAATGACGCTACGGCGTATTTTTTGGCGCGGGCATTCATGGAAAAGGCGGATGCAATTCCGTTGTTCCAGATGTTGCCTATAAAAAGGATCGCGGCAACCGCAAGGGCAGCAAGCGCGATGACCAGCGTTATTTTTTCCATCCGGCATTCCTCCCTGTGTTCTTAGCTGTCTCTATTGTACATGTCCAAGTTTAAATCCCGTTTAAAGCAAGTTTAGAAATCACTTAGGCCGAGGCGGTTAACGACTAACGTTGAGCGGGATACTTGGAATTTGATATACTGGAGGAAGCGGCCGCTAACCGCATGACATTACATAATCAGGAGGGATTTCAGAATGGCCAATCAAGTTTTTACCGATGGACCTACTTTGAATGACGGCGTCAAGATGCCTTGGCTGGGCCTCGGCGTATGGAAGACCAAAGAAGGCGAAGAGGTTATTCAGTCCGTAAAATCCGCCATTGCCGCCGGATACCGCATGATCGATACAGCTGCGATCTACGGCAATGAAGAGGGTGTAGGACAAGCCATTCGCGAATCCGGAGTTTCTCGGGACGAGCTGTTCATTACAACCAAGGTGTGGAACGACGATCAGGGCTACGAGAAGACGCTGCAGGCTTTCGAAACGAGCCGCAAGAAACTGGGTCTGGAAGTCGTGGATTTGTACCTGGTTCACTGGCCGGGTAGAGATAAGTATCTGGAGACATGGAAGGCACTTATTCACCTGCAAAAAGAGGGGCTTGTCCGCTCGATCGGTGTGAGTAACTTCCAAATCCGCCATCTGAAGCATATTATCGAGGAAACGGGCGTCGTTCCGGTCGTGAACCAGGTCGAGCTGCATCCGCTGCTCTCCCAGAAGGAGCTGCTTGCCTATGCGCGTGAGAACAACATCGTGCTCGAAGCCTGGAGCCCGCTGATGCAGGGCAATCTGGATCATCCGGTGCTGGCGCAGATCGCCGAGAAATACGGCAAGACGACGGCGCAGGTCATTCTGCGCTGGGATATTCAGAACGGCGTGATCGTCATACCGAAGTCAATCAAAGAGCATCGTATCCGCGAAAATGCCAACATCTTCGATTTCGAGCTGTCTTCCGAGGATATGGCAGCTATCGACGGCTTGAACGAGAACAAGCGCTTTGGCTCCAATCCGGACGAGTTCCTGTTCTAAATTTGAAAATAAACAAAAAAGAGCGAGACCGCCCGGCAGGGGCGTCTCGCTCTTTGTCATTTTTAACATCCGTTCAATGTCCGATCATCGTTCATCCTCATCAAGCGGCAGCGGCTCTCCCTTTATGCCGAGCCGTCCATCGATCACATCCGCATATAGCCGTTTCAGCCAGTTGAGATCAGTCTTCGCGTGCTCATACATTCCGACCATCAGATGCTGGGTGCTTCGGGGAACGAAGCCGCGGTGCTCCACATACAACTGATACGCCTGATTGACCCGATGCTCGGCATCCCGAATCCGGGCCTGAAGGATCGGGCCGAGGGTTTCGGGATCCGCATGTCGGGAGAAGGGGAGCGCGATATAGAGCGGGTGATGCACCGGCTCTATATCCCTGAACTTCTTCAGCAGCAGCTGCTCAAAATGCTTGCGGCCGGCATTCGTGATCCGGTAAATGGTTTTGTCCGGCCGGTTGTCGCTCTGAATCGTTTCTACCGCTTCGATATAGCCCTCCTCGGCCAGCCGGTCCACGGCATAGTATAGGGAGCCCAATTGGAGCTTGGTGTATTGGTCCATGCCGCGGTCCTTCATGATGCTGTGGATTTCGTAAGGGTGGTAGTTGCCCTCCAGCAGCAGTCCGAGAATGGCCAGCTTCATCGACATAGGCTTATGCCCTCTTACGCATTCTTGGCCTTCTTGCCAGGTACGATGACCCGCTCTTTGCCCATCATGAGCACGAAGACAAGAGCGAGGACGGCCGGCACCAAGGCCCACATAAAGGTCCTTGCAACGGAATCCGCCAGCGAGCCGATGATCTGCTCCCGCACCTGAGGAGGCATCTGGTTCATTACCTCAGGCGACAGAATGGCATCGGCGCTCAGGTCGGCGCCGGCAGGGGCGTTTCCGCCCAGATCGGCAAGACGATTATTCAGGCCGTTACGCTGAATGATGCCGAATATCGTAATCCCTACCGTCATTCCGAAGGAGCGGAGGAAGGAGTTCGTAGACGTGGCGGCGCCCCGCTGCCGTGCGTCAAAGTTATGGATGGAGGCCATACTGAGCACGGAGAAGGAGAATCCGACGCCAAAGCCCGTCAATACCATATAAACCGTCAGCAAATAACGCGGGGTATCCGGGCCGATGGTGCTGAGGCAGAAGATCCCGGCGATAAAGCATACCGCGGACAGAATCATAATGTTCCGGAATGCGGCACGGGTCGTCAGCATGCCGCCCAGCTGGCTCCCGACTACGCTGCCAAGCATCATCGGCATCAGGATCAGCCCGGAATTGGTGGCGCTGCCGCCGTATACGCCGCTGACAAAGATCGGAATGTAGATGGTCGCCACGATGAAGGTTGCGCCATAGAACAGGGCGACGAGATTGCTTGAAGCGAACAGACGCTTGCGGAACATCTTGAACGAGATAATCGGCTCGGCTGCTCGGGTCTCCGCAAACAGAAACACGATGAATAGGACGAGGAAGCCTGCGAACAGTCCCAGAATTTGCGGGGAGCCCCAAGGATAGGTCTGGCCGCCGAGCTCGAGGCCGAACATAAGGCAGATGATGGCGCCGACGAGCGTAGCCGCTCCCGTCCAGTCGATCTTCTGCTTGGTGTGCCCAGGGGATTCCTTGTATGCCGTCATAATGAAGATGAAGGATACGATCCCGATCGGAACGTTGACATAGAAAATCCATTCCCAGCCGATGCTGTCGGTGATGAAGGCGCCAAGAAGCGGCCCCATGATGCTCGAGGTCCCGAAGACGGCGCCGAGCAGACCCGTCATTTTCCCCCGTTTCTCCGGCGGGAACAGGTCGAACACGATCGTAAAGGCGATCGGCATGAGGGCGCCGCCCCCGATGCCCTGAATGGCCCGGTAAATAATGAGCTGGGTCATGCTTCCGGCCATTCCGCATAAGGCGGATCCGATAAGGAAGACGACAAGCCCGAAAATGAAGAACCGCTTGCGTCCATACATGTCGGACAGCTTGCCGAAGATCGGCGTACCGGCCATGACGGCAACCATATACACCGAGGTTACCCACACCACTTGATCGAATCCTTGCAGATCGCGAATGATGGTGGATAACGCCGTGGCGACAATCGTATTATCGATTGCGGACATGAAGATCCCGAGCAGCAGCCCGGCCACAACGAGTTTGATGTTGCTTTGCTGTGCATTCATGATATGTATGCTCCTTTTTTTATATGCAAATTGATTCATATTATTCAAATTTGAATAATACGGTGGTTCTATTGTAGCCGGATTAACAGAAGTTGGCAAGAGGTTAGGAGGGAGGGGAACAGCCGGATTTATGCGGAGAAAAAAAGAGCTGTTCAGCAGGGAACGTACTCCCGCGGAAGAGCTCTAATTGAGTCGATGATTCCGGATGTTTATGCCAACTGCTAGGACGGTACGTCACTATGCCGGCTCATGGAATGAGTTCTCTTTTGTAAAAAAATTCATTAGCAGTTCATCTGAGGCGATTTCGGATCCAGCTGCATGAATTCGATCCGGTTCCCGTCAGGATCCTTGGCCCAGCACTGCCAGTTGTGATCCTTGCCCTGCACAGGCTCCACGTCGAGAGGGACGCCATGCTTGCGGAGATGCTCGGCGATTTCATGGATATCCCGCACCTCCAGGCAGAGATGCGAGAAGCCGATCGGCTGCTGCACGCGCTCCGGCTTGTTCCGGCCGCCGTAGAACAATTCGATGAATTGTCCGTCCCTGACCTTAATGTACTCAATCCATGGCCGGCCCTGATCGTCCGGAATATCGAACGCGCGGGTGAATCCGAGAATGCCGCAGTAGAAGTGCAGGGATTTCTCCATGTCGGCCACATCGAAAGCCAAATGGGCAATGCCTTGAATCATGCCGTCGATTCCTCCTTAGGGTTCCAGGGAGCATTTCATAGAAAGGGTTCACATGCGCACCTGGAGCGTCAAAATGGAATTCATTTGCCTTCTATTGTAACGCAATTCGAATGCGCTTCCATAGTCATTTTTTAGGATGAATCTGCCGGTTCTATGGAGAGGGTTTATCCCGTAAAAAAATAGCCGAGCCCCCACCTTCAGCGGGTCTCGGCTTCATGTGCATCAGTCATCCGGCGCGTTACTCATAGGTGAGCCGGCGCATTACTCATAGGCAAGGCTGTCCAAAATCTCGCTAAGGCTCAGCTCGGCGCAAGCCATGGACGTATCGGCAACGCCGTAATACATCTTCACGACGTCCCCATGGACAAGGGCACCGCAGGAGAACACAACGTCGCCGAAAAATCCGTTCTTCTCATAGTCTGCTTCAGGCTCCATGATCGGGCGGCTCGAGCGGGCAATCACTTTCGACGGATCGTTCGGATCCAGCAGCAAGGCGCCCATGCAATAGCGGTGCTCCTTGGTAGCGCCGTGGTAGAGCTCCAGCCAGCCCTTCTCCGTACGGATGGGAACGGCCCCGCCGCCGATGCGGCCGCTGTCCCACATGCCTTCGCGGAGTCCGGCAAGATGCTTGTGGTTGCCCCAATACACAAGATTGTCGGATTCGGCAATCCACATTTCCGGATTGCCGGTGCTTTTGGTGGTCGGCCGATGAAGCGCATAGTATTTGCCGCCGATTTTCTCCGGGAAGATCAGCACGTCCTTGTTGTCCGGCCCGAAAATCATGCCGTGATGGGTGAAGGTGACAAAGTCCTTGGTGGACACCATCGATTCCCCGATCCCGACGGGGGAGACGGCGGAGAAGTAGATATAGTAAGTGTCCTCGATCTGGGTTACCCGCGGGTCCTCGATGCCGAACGTCTCAAGGCATTGGGCCGGATACACGAGCGGCTGATCCTCGATCGTAAAGCGGTGGCCGTCCTTGCTGCGCGCCAGCCGAATATAAGACAGAGAGGTCAAATACTCGAACGATGCGCTTTGATGGACGTTGCGGATGACCCGGGGATCGGAGAAATCATAGCGTTCATCGTCTGTGCGGAATTCCAGAATGTCGAGCTCCCGGGTTCGGGTGTTGTATACGGGAGCCTTCACGATGCGAGGGTCGCTGCTCACCGGACGCTCCGCAATGCGCAGCAGCAGCAGCACTTCACCGTTGTATTCGGCAACGCCTGCATTGAAGGCGCCAATCACCTCGAAGCCCTCGTGGTACGGCTTTACGTCGGCCGGCGTGATCAGAGGGTTCTCCTCATAACGATATATATTCATAGCTGCAACCCCAATCATTAAGCAGATTTATAATTAAGAAGATGAATCATGTCCAAGTTCGGGTAGCGATCCGAAAAACAGCTGTTTCGGGAATCGAGCATCAGTCAAAAAGCAACGGCATCAGGACTCAAATCGCAGGAAAGGATCGGGCATGCTGATTCGCTGCGCCTCGGCATCGCTGATTCCCGCGTAGAGGTCCGCCGTTCCGTCCGGCTTGCGCATGAGCCCGCCGCTAAACACGACATCGGCGAGATCGGGACGTTTGGCTTCGCCCGGCAGGAAATCGGCCCGGACTGCGATTAGGGCCATGTCGGAATGCTCACCCGTAGCCGGGTCGAGCGCGAACACCATCGGGTAGTAGTGCCGGTCTCCGGCGTCATCGAAGCAGGCGACGTGTCCGAGTACGCCGATCCGCCCGTTCTTGAGCAGGTGCAACTCGTTGGCACCGCCCCATTCCGCGTCGATGAACTGGTCCGCGAGCAGCGGGGCCTCGTTGACCAGCTCTACGGTCAGGTCGCGCAGCGAGGAGGCGACGGCGTACCCGATTTTGCCCCGGCCGCCTTTCGCTCCTTGCGGCCGGGTAAAGACCGCGATCTCCCCGCCGGGCAGCTCGGCGATGCGCAGATCCTTCATGGCGTCGGGGCCGGTGAAGAACGGAGTCAGCTCATGGAGCGTTTTTCCCTTGTACAATACCGTCCGCCACAGCGGCGCATCCGCCTTGAGGGGATGCGGGAAGACTTCGACACCGCCGAGGATCAGCTCCCCTTGAATGAAGGTGAAGAACGGATCCTGCAGCATAAAGACGGGAGCGCCGCTTAGAGGCGCCCAGCTGCTGTCCGGGCGCTCGGTAAAGAAGCGGATTTCCGAACGCTCGCTGTCCCGGGATTCCACCCGGCCGGCGAGGATGGTCTTCCCGCCCAGCGTGAACGGCGCCGTAATGTTATACACATCCTTGCCGCCAACGCCGGTGAAGGACAGCTTCACCGGGTTATTGACGCCTTTCGGCTTATCCTGGTATTCGCGCAGCAGGA
Organism: Paenibacillus lactis; assembly: GCF_017873605.1. GTDB lineage: Bacteria > Bacillota > Bacilli > Paenibacillales > Paenibacillaceae > Paenibacillus_AQ > Paenibacillus_AQ lactis. The sequence continues at coordinate 264,931 of NZ_JAGGKI010000002.1, read as the reverse complement.
TCTCGCATGTTTTTATAGTTGAACGGTTCATAGTCAATGCAGTATGCCTCCTTGGACAGTAAACGTAATGATGGGTTTTGGCCGCAGCAAGTGGCCTTATTTCAGGCTGAACTGCATGCCTTCCTTGAACTTCTTGCCGAAAATGATGAACAGGATGATGATCGGCGCGGTCAGCAGCACGGATGCCGCATACAGCGGTCCGGGATAGCTGCCGTACGGCCCGAACATCTGGGACAGGAGCACGTTCAGCGTCAGCATGTTGTCGCTGCGCGCAACAATCATATCCCAGAGCAGCTCCGTCCACCGTTCCATCAGCAGGAACAGGAAGATGACCGCGGTAATGGACTTGGACATCGGTACCATGATTTTATACAAAATTTTAAAGTCTGAAGCGCCGTCCAGCTTGGCCGCCTCGATGAACGCATCCGGGATCGCCTTGAAGAAATTCGTGTACATGAAGATGGCCCACAGGCTGACCGCCTTCGGTATGATCATCGCCCAATACGTGTCGTACAGCCCCAGCTTCTGAATAATCAGGAAGTTGGGGATCAGCAGGATGATGGCCGGGAAGAACATATGAAAGAGCACGAAGTTGTTGACGGTGTCCCGGCCTCGGAACTTCATCTTGGACAGGGCATAAGCCACCATGATCCCGAAGAGCATCATCAAGAAGGTGGAGGCGACTGATACGATTACGCTGTTCAGGAATGCGTTCGTCCACGGTCTGGCAATGCCGACCTCGCCCCCGGTCAGCAGCCATTCATAGGATTGAAGCGAGTATTGGCTCGGAAGCAGCTGGCGGTCCACCTGTGACCAATCGGCGAACGAATTGAGCACCATGTACAGATACGGATAGACCATGACCAGGAGCAGCAGGGTTGCCAAGACATAACGGACCGCAAGACGCCGCTTGTTATTTTTATTAGACCCAACCATTGCGTTTCCCCCACATTTCCAGCACTTTGCGAATTGCGAAGATGGAGATGAAGGTTACCAGGGATGCCAGAATGGCGATCGCCGAAGCATATCCCGCTTGCAGATTCGTAAAGGCTTGATTAAAAATTTCCATCTGCCAGGTGTTCGTCGCGAAGTTCGGACCGCCGCCCGTTAGCTGGTACACCTCGGTGAAGATGCCTAAGGTAACGCCGAACGAGAGAATAAGCGTCGTATACAGCGCAGGATACAGGAGCGGCAGCGTGATTTTCCAGAACCGCTGTCTGTCCGAGACCCCGTCAATCGCCGCAGCTTCATAGATTTCCTGATCGATGCTTTCCAGCCCCGACGTCAGGATCAGCGCATAGTAGCCCGTAAATTTCCAAGCCAAAATCAAACCGACGATAAACAGCGCCGAGAGAGGAGAGCCGAGCCAGTCGATCTGGATGCCGAACGTCCCTCTCAGAAATTCGTTGACCGGACTGTTATAGGACAGGAAGCCCTGCACGATCAGTGATGCGACGACCCCCGAGGACAGATACGGCAGGAAGAACCCGATCAGGTATACGCTTTTGAACCGGGGCAAGCCTTGGATGACGACGGCGACGGCCAGCGACATGGCCGTGACCAAAGGAACGAAGATGATCATGAATTTGTAGGTGACCCAGAAGGCAGCCTGAACCCCCGGCGTTGCCATGGCTTTCAGGAAGTTGTCGAGGCCTACATAATCGTATTCGGGAGCGATGAGATCCCAATCCGTGAAGGACAGATAGAGGGACCAAACGAGCGGCCCCAGGAAGAACACCAGTCCGAAAATAAGGTAGGGGCTGGAGAATATCCAGCCCAATTTATCATTTCGCTTATCGATCATGATTGAAGCTCACCTTCAATCGCTTTCTTCATGTTGTCCCAGCCGGTTTGCGGATCGGTTTCACCCCGGATGATTTTATTGAACGCCTCTTGACCGATGAGCGTCTGAATCTCGTTGAACTTCGGATTGTCCATCGCCGGCACGCCCTTGGACACCGCTTCGGCGTAAGGAGCAAGCTCCGGCTTCTCCGCGAGAATCTGCTTGAAGCCTTCCAGCTCCGTCAAATCATCGCGTGCAGGCGGCAGATTGGTCTGCTCGAACCATTTGACGTCATGCTCTTCCTTGGAATACACCCATTTCAGGAACTCGGCTGCCGCTTGCCGGGATGCTTCCGGTGCTCCCCGAAAGATGACGAGGCCCTTGGCGTCCGCATAAGTCTTCGCATCCGCAGGGTCCATGCCGTCCGGAACAGGAGGCAGCGTCAATTCATAATTCTCGCCGTACTTAAGCTCCGGATACTTCGTCTTCCACATATCGAAGGTCCAAGGGCCGATATCGGTGAATACGCCGGCTCCGGTCTCGAACGGGTCGGTCGCGTTCTGGGACAAAATGCCGCCCGCTTGGCGCAGCTCATCGACGAAGCTCAGCACTTCGACGCCGGCTTTGTCATCCGCAACCAGGCTGGTTCCTTCGACGAACTTGTTGCCGTCCGAGGCTGCATTATACAGCAGGAAGAAGTCAAACCAGCGCTTCCATGCGGTCGGATCCGCCAGGTCGGCGCCCTTCGTCCACATGAATTTATCCGGATGCTTCTCCTTCAGCTTGCTCGTGGCATCCAAAATCTCGCCATACGTACGGGGAGGCTCGTTGTAGCCGATTTCGCGGAGCAGGTCGGTGCGCCATCCGATCAGCATCGGATTGGAATAGATCGGCAGCACGTACTGATGACCGTCGGCGAATACCCAGGGCTTGATCGTCCCCTTCATGTTGCGGGAGCTGACGATCTCTTGGAATTGGGGCAGCTCGTCAAGAGGAATGAGCGCTTTGCTGTTCGACAGCTGGGCCGCGAAGCCGCGGTTGATGTTTTCGGCTACCGTCGGCGCATTGCCGCCTGCGATGGCTGCCTGGATGCTTGCTTCCGAGCTTGGCGATTCCTTGATCGGGCTGACGTTGATCTTCACGTCCGGCTTAACGCTCTCGTATTCCTTGGCCATCTCCTGCCAGAAGGCCTGCTGCGGCGGGTTCGGGGCAGCCCAGAATTCTACGGTGGTCGTCCCGTCAGCGGCTTTCCCGCCGCCTCCGCAAGCGGTGAGCACAGCGCCGCCTACCAATGTCATGGCAAGAAGCATGGCGATTCTCTTTTTCCTCATGTTGACCTGTCCTCCTAATTTACGTATGACTTCCAATGGGAGAATGACAATAAATTGATTTGTAACGTTACTTAATTCGATTAATAACATGACTGAAAGCGCTATATCCACATTATTATGGATTTAAACTCGGTTTGTCAACGATATAGTTGTGAAAATTATCAGATTTCGTGCGTTTATTGACGGAAGGTGTAGAACGGTTTTGCTTTACAATGATTTATTGTAACGTTACAATATTAATTGTAATGTTATTGGGCGAATCTTTCAAATCTCTATCGGTTTTCGGTATAGTAGGATGAGAATCCAATATTTCGATGCGATGCTACTATTCTTCATATAAGAGAAAGGAACGTTATCCTTGACGAAGCCAAAAATTACGATGCAGGATATCGCAGACCGGTTGAATATCTCGAAAAATTCAGTTTCCCAGGCCTTGTCCGGCAAGGCGGGGGTAAGCGAGGAAACGCGCAGGCTGATCTTCCGGACGGCGGATGAACTGGGTTACGTGTATACGGGGAGCCGGAAGCGGAGCGCAGGTCAGGCGGAACAGACGGGAGGAACCGGCAGCATTGCGCTTGTTGCGACGGACTTTGCCTTTTCCATGAGAGGTTTCTTCGGGGAAATCTACTTGACGATCGAGAAGGAAGTGCAGAAGAGGGGCAAAAGCTTGCAGATTCAATCGATATCCAAGCAAATGATGGACGAAGAGGCGCTGCCGGCCTTCATTGAACAACGGGAAGTCGACGGCATTCTCATCCTCTCCCACTTGAGCACCGACTATATGAATAAGCTGGTAGACACCGGCATTCCTACGGTGCTGATCGATCATCATCATCCCGACGTGCACGCGGACGCCATTTTGACGAACAACCGCTTTAGCGCTTACCGGGCCGTGAAGTACCTGTCTGAGCTGGGGCATTCCCGAATGGGCTTTATCGGAAACACCTCCTTTTCGCCGAGTTATTACGAGCGGCTCGAGGGCTTCCATCTTGCCCACCATGAGCTTGGGCTGATCGTGAATCCGGAGTGGATCGTTTCGGACGCGCTGGAGGACCCGGAGTTCTTGGAGAAGCGGATCGGGGCGATGGGGGAACAGCCGACCGCTTGGTTTTGCGTCAATGACGGTCTCGGCTTCATCGTGAATTCGACCGTTCAGAATATGGGTTATCAGGTTCCGACGGATATATCCATCGTCAGCTTCGATAACGGGCAGCTGTCCAGGCTCGCAACGCCGAAAACGACTACGATGGCCGTCGATCTGGCGCTATTCGGTCAGACCGCGATCCGGCAGCTGTTCTGGCGGATGGAGCAGCCGGAGGCCCCGTATATGGAGCTGCTGCTGCCTACGACGCTGATTGAGCGCGATTCCACGTCATCTCCCCGTGCGTAAGCAGGATCAAGCGATAATGTACGGCGCTTGCGAATGACCTAAAGCTCACCGGAGCGGAAATGCACGAAACTTACGGAACGACCTAAAGCGTCACCGGGACGAAAAATGCCGGATAAACAGACCAAAGAGCCTCCTCTCTCGGATTCCAGCATGCGAGAGAGGAGGCTCTTTTGAATCTTTCGTTATTATATAAGGAAACATCGAATGGTGTCGAAATTTTCGGATGTTGTAGGCATGGCCCTTACGGCCTCCATGGTTCGATTCACCGGGAAGCCTTGCAATTACGACCTTCGCACACGCTTCGGGACAGGCACCTCTTTACGGCCCTGCTTCATCGGCGCTTGGCATAGCGGGCATGCCTTGCCCTCAGAACCCCGGGAGCCGCGGACAGGAGCTTGCCCGGCAGGCTGGATCCGCTGCCAGCCCTTGCAGCCCGCTCCCGTGCACAGCCATACGTTGACGGTTTCCATTTCAACGGGCGGCTGGGGCTCCCGTCGCTCCGGGTTAACCGTACCGGGAACTGTTACCGGAATCGGCTTCCGCTTATGCTCCCGTGATGCTCTGTCGGAGCCGCCGCCTGCCGTCCGCGTTGACACGGGCCGTCCCGAAGATGCCGGCCTGCGGGCTGTCTCAAAGCCATTTCCGCGGGTTCTCCGGGCTTCGGCCGCTTCCGAAGCGTTCCCGCGTGCTTGTTCGCGCTGCTCTTCCGTAAGGAAGACGTCCCGGAAGAAGCGCGACACGTCGGTTTTACGCCCGCGATAGTAAGCCGGTGAGCTTATGATGAGCTCATCCCGGGCTCTGGTGATCGCCACGTAAGCCAGCCGGCGCTCCTCCTCCAGCGCATCCAGTGCCTTATCTTCCTTGTCCGACAACGGATGGTGATCGTCCAAATGCTCGGCGAGGAGCGAAGAGGAATGGGGTAAAATGCCCTCGCTTGCCCCGATCAGGCAGACCGAAGGGAATTCCAGCCCCTTCGATTTATGAATCGTCATCAGCCGGATCGCATCCGCTTCCTCGTCCCGCTTCATTGCCGCCATCTCCCGATGGATATCAATGAGACGGTCCACGAAGCCGACGAACTCGGCAACCTCTTTGAACCGCTTGGCTGAGGCCTCCAGCTCATCAAGCCCTTCCTGAATCAGCTCCTTATGCAGCGTCAGCTCCTGCCGCTCATCCGCCTCCAGGAACTTGTCATAGAAGCGCCGCCGGATCTCTTGAATGGCCGATACCGGCTCCATGGCCTGCAGCCCTTTAATCAGCTTGGAGCGTTCCCGGATTTGCTCGACCTGAAAGTCTTTCAGGCCGGGATAGCTCAGCAGATGGGCAAGAGGTCCCTTCTTGGGACGGGGCGCATCCTTCTCCCGGATAAAGGCCATGCCTTTGTCCCGGTTCACATACAAGGTATGGAGCATTCCCTCCATAGCGTTAAAATTGCGGCGGTCCAGCGACAGGCGCAGATGGTCCATCACCGGCTTGACGACCCATTGCTCGTAGAACAGCTCGCCATTTTCATAATGAATGAACGGAATTTCCCGCATCACCAGCTGTTCAAATATGGCTCTGCTATTGCTGGCGGTCCGGTATAAAATCGCATAATCCCGATAGGACCTGCCGCGCTCCCGGATCTCTTCCGTAATATGGTTCAGCAGCAGCTCGGCTTCTTGGTCAGGGTCGCCGGGACGCAAGTACAGCGGCACGCTGCCGCTCTTGCGGGTGGATCGCAGCTGCTTGGGACGGCGCCGCTGGTTGACCCGGATGATTTCATTGCCGAGCCCGACGATCGAGGAGAGGGAGCGGTAATTGATATCCAGGGTGATGATTTTCGCATCGGGGTAGGTCTGATCGAATTCAAGAATAAACTCGTTTCGGGCGCCATTGAAGCCGTAGATCGTCTGATCGTCATCGCCGACCACCATGAGGTTGCGGTGCGGGGCGACGATTAGCTTCAGAAGCTCATACGGCAGCAGCCCGGTGTCTTGAAATTCATCGACCATGACATACCGGTAACGCCTTTGCAGCGAGGCCAGCAATGCCGGCTCGGTTGTAAGCAGACGATGCGACAGCACCAGGATATCGTCAAAATCCATCTGGTCGTGCGCTTCCTTCCACGCCTCGTAGCGGGCGAAGATTTCGCGCTGCTCCACTTCCGCCGGCGTGCTGCCGGGCAGCTCATTCATCCCGGTCATGTTCATCCGGTAAGCGGACCATAGCGAGAGCAGCGTTTCAGCCTCATAGCGGTCCTGCAGTCCCATTTCCCGGAGTATGCGCTTGATGATGAATTGCTGATGCCTTGCGTTTCCCAGAATTTCCTGGCGATACCCTCGCGTGCGGAGCAGATACAGGAAGAAGGAGTGGAATGTTCTTGCCGTCACTTTGGCCGCTTCTCCGGCTCTCAGCCCGGGAAGCGCCATGATGCGTTCCTTCATCTCGGCCGCGGCCTTGGATGAGAACGTAACGAGCAGGATGGAGGCCGGGGCGGCCCTGCGGCAGGCGATCAGGTAGCCGGTGCGGCTGACCAGCACGGACGTCTTGCCGGAGCCTGCTCCGGCAAGGGTAAGCAGCGGGCCCTGCGTATGCCGTACGGCCTGGATCTGGGCGCGGTTCAAGAATAGACCCTGCGATTCCAATCCGCGAAAAAAAGCCGCGTCCGGCGCATCGTGGGCCACCAGATCCCGGCTGTTTTCCAAGGTGGCCAGCTTTGCCAAGGGAACATCCAAGCGGTTCGTGCCGAACGGGCGTTTATAAAAAGGTATGCTAACGGTTGAGGTTGTCATAAGCTTCACCAATCATTTCGTCATCCGATATTTGGGGTCCGATTCAGCAATCGGAGTTAAAAAACATGCCTATCCAGTTTACCGGATTCGCGGAAATCTGGCAAAGCTCCAAACCAACCGTAGGAACAAGGTGTTTTATTTATTAAAGGCAGCTTTGGGTGAACCATACTTTAACGTTAGGGGGTGATGTTGTGCTGGCTATTATCGTCATCCTTCAGCTTGTCATGATTGCTATACTACTGAATATGAATGGCAAGCTTAAGCCTCGCGATTATATCGCGGAAGCACTGGAGCGGGATCGCAAAGCGAGAGAAGAGCGGGAGAGGAAGCAGCGGATGGAGCAGTTGGCTTCGGAAAACGAGCTGCAGTAAGGGTAGGGCGTTCTCCGTCAAATGATAGATGTTACCACTGCATGTCCGGATCCAGCACTTTCACCGTACCATCCTTCAAGGCGGCTTCCAGCAGCTCGTTTCGAAGCGCCTGGCCGGTGGCGATCACGTCCCGTCCGTCCTCCTTCTGCTTGGCGACCAGCGCGCTCACCAATTTCTCTTTGGATAATTGCTCTTGATAAAACGGTGCGGCGTATTCCTCCCAGTATGTTTCCTCGTTAACCTTCAGCTCATCGATAAACTTAGCATGCTGCTCCTGCACATCGGACGGCTGCTCCTGTAGTGTCTTCCGCATCCGCTCAGCCTCCCGAACCCCTTCCTCACGGGTTGCAGTCAGCCCTTGTGCATCAGCCAAATACAGCATCAACTGGTCGATGGCAAGCTCTTTCACAAGCGTGGGGTCATCAGCCGGGGTAGCCGAAGTAAACTGCATATGTTCTTTATATCGGATGAGATCAGCCTCCGTAATGAAAACGGGCCCGATCTGAACCAGCGGTTGTCCGGAAGCATTCTCCACAGCTCCACGCCCTCGCAGCTCCGCAGGATTCGAGCGATCGCCAAAGTAAAGAATCAGGCTGACGATAAGCACGCAGGCAGCAGCAATGCCGAGGAGCATCATGGATTTTCGTTGTAATTTCATAGAAGACCATCCTCCTTTATAAGTAGTCGTCAGATCGTCAGATTGTCTTTACCTTTATAGACGTTTAAAGCCGACAAAAGGTTATCGAGAAAATTACTCTTTTAGAAGAAAATGTAAGGGAAATTGTACCCGCACATAAAAAAGCCTGAAGGCACTTGTCGATTATCATCCGTGCTTTCAGGCTGAGTATGAAATATTTATAGGTCCTTGCCTGCCGGATGCGGGGCGGGGACGATCCGGCGGATCATCTGTCTTACGGCCGTATGTTCTACGACCGCAGTAGGCGGGTCTTATGCGCGTATATAATGGCTTTGTCCGCCAGAAACCCGACATACAGCAGCAGGAACACCGCATATGGGAAGCCGGTGCCGTCGAGGCTTGGGACGAGCCATTCCGCCGTAATGAAATACAGGAGCGTAAGCAGCACGGGAAGCTGCCGCTTCAGCCGGTATTTCCATACCGACCAGATTACGCCGCTTACCCCGGCGTAGAGAAGCACCAGCCGGACGGCGTCGAGGGCGGACTGCACGACTCTGCGTGCCTCTTCGTTGCCGAGTGCGGCGGCATATTTGGAGGTCCGGCCTTCGAATATGCTCCGGTACAGATGCACCAGCGGGTTGCCCTCGATGTATCTGGAGTCCAGCCATAAGGATGCTAGATTCCACGGGCCCGGCAGGTAGGTCGCCAGCCGGTTGAAGAGGGGGATGTTAAGCCACCACGGCGAGAGGATCAGCAAATAACCAGCCATAACGAGCAGGGTTCCGCCGGCGATGATGCTTGCCGGGCTGCGGTACTTGATCCAGAACGGAATGAATAGGAGCGGATACAGCAGCGCCTGAAGATTGTAGCACGCCATAATCGCTGTGAGCGCCCCTGCAGCGGCGTACCAGCCGGCCTGCTTCAGCTCGAGCGCGCCGATGACGGCACAGACGAGAAGCAGCATCAGCATCTGCATCGTCGTATCCGGCAGGATCAGCCGTACGGCCCCGTAAGCCGGCCAGAATAGGGCATAGATGAAGCAGCACAGAAAAGCGATCCGCGGATTAAACATATACCGTGACAGCACGAACACCAGATAGACAGAGAACGCATGGAAGATGCACTGGAGAAGCTGATAAATGATTAGCGCCGCATCCATGCTTCCGAGCAGCCCGATCAGTCCGGCCATCATAAGCGGTACGCCGGGCATGACGCCCGAAGCCTCCTCGGGGGCAGGCCCCGGATCGCTGATCAAGGCCGCACTGTCGATATATTTCTGTTCGATGGCGGCGGTAATGCCTTGAGAGGCTTCATGGCCGCCGGCTATCACCAGCAGGCATGAAAGGGCCAGAACGGCTCCGATCAGTGACAGCAGCATCCTCCGCGTCAGGCGGTTCAATGTCCAGATGGAAAACAACAGGTCCAACTCCACTCTTTTATAATCTCTAGGGCGTTTGCCAATAATCTATCCTCCTCTATATTAAAGAAAAAAGACGGAAATAAAAAGGCTCCGCCAGAACGGAGCCCGCATGTTAAGGGAGAGAGGGGGAAGACGATGGTTCGTTTACCGGCCTAAAAGCCGCTGTGATACTTGCCTGGACTGGAGGATTGGTCCTTGGATGTGCCGTCCCGCCGTTTCTCCTCCCGGCGCTCCAATGCAGCATCCTCCATCGGAATCGGATCGACATGACGCTCGCTTTCGAACTTGTCGAACAAGCTCTCTTCTTCCGTCGGATATTGCTCAGGATGGTCCATATGGCCCGGACCGTGATCAAGGGGAAGCTCCTTTTTGCGATCAGCCATGAAACTCACCTCATTCTTTGTTGGGATACTACCTTTTACCATTTTTCAAGGCATATCAAACATCAAATCAGGGAGAATCAAGCTAAAGAGTCGCCTTGTCCGTCGTTATGTTAATTGGTTTCCAGACCTGCAGCGGGCTGCTGCTGCCCTGCGATCTTGTCCACAATGTAGAGGATGAAAACTTCAACAAGATCGGGGTCGAATTGCGTTCCGGCGCAGCGGCGGAGTTCGTCAATACCCTCCTCGAACGTTTTGGTTTTTTGATAGGGCCGTTCCGTTGTCATCGCATCGAAGGAATCGATAATGGTAAGCATCCGGCACAGCTTCGGAATTTGGCTTCCCTTGAATCCGTGCGGGTAACCGCCGCCGTCATACCGTTCGTGATGCAGCTCTATATACGGAACGAGCTCCTTGAATTTCTCGTTCGTTTCGGCGATGCGCTTGCCCCAGCTGACATGCCTTTTCACGGTTTCCCACTCACTTGCCGTAAGCTTGTCCCGTTTATTGAGGATTCCCCATGGAATTTCGAGCTTACCGATATCGTGGATGAGCGCTCCAAGCACGAAATTGCGGCGCTCGACACTGTCGAGGCCAAGCACCTCGCTCATATCCATCGCGTAGCGGAATACCCGTTTCGAGTGCTTGAACGTATCCACATCCTTGTAAAGAAACAGCTTCAACTGCTGCTCGATATCCCGCGCATCCTCCGCAAAGTCGATCTCGAATTCCTTCTTCTCGCCGCTTCCGTACACATGGACATTGTTCTTGCCCTGTTTTTTGGCGTAATACAGTGCCTGATCGGCCTGCTCGACCAGCTGCGATTTATCGTGGATATCCATCCGGTATGGAGCGATCCCGGAGGAAAAGGAGAGGCAGCCGGACGGGAAGATTTCCACGCCGTCGAAATACGAATCATTCAATTTTTTGCGGAGCCTGTTGATGAATACCTCGGCTTTGCTTTCGTCATACCCTGGCATAAGCAGCGTAAACTCCTCGCCGCCGAACCGGGACGCCACAACTCCGGCCGCCTGGGCCTCAACCTTCAGATAATTTCCGAGAAAGCCGAGCAGCATGTCGCCCTTCAAATGTCCGAACTGATCATTGTATTTCTTGAAATCATCAATATCGATCATCGCCAAAGACAAAGGAGATTGACTGGCCTTCGCTTTTTTGATCTCGTCTTCGAGCAGGCTCTCGAAATAGCTGTGGTTATACAATCCTGTCCGCTGGTCCTTGATGGCCTTCTCCTGAACCTCGTTGTACATCAGGAACAGCTGCTTGAAGGAATACGAGAGCATGACGCTGAGCCCGATGAACAGCGTGAGCCCGAAGACGCCGTTATGTACGATCAGAACGGATAGAACCAGGGAAAGGATCAGTGTGCTCAAGTAGACCAGCAGCGTATCCTTGATAAAGGATTTGAGAATATCATATAGAGAGCCTCTGTACAGTAAATAATAATAGAATCCGAGCAGAAGCACATTAATGATGAAATAGATGAGAAGGGCTGCCAGATAAGCGCCGAAATGATTGTTGAGAATAGGCCCTGTCTGCCCTCCGGCGGCTTTGAACACCAAAGAGGAGCCGACGATCATAAGGGTGTATATGCAGAAGTTAACAAAATGCTTCCAGAACGGCACCTTCCTGTCATAGAGAGCGATTGCGATTGTATTAAACAGGATGACAGAGAGAGCGAACGGAGCGCCATAAATAAATATGCACGCCAAATAAACGGAGGAATCCATTGATTGCAAGTTGCCTTCAGGAGGGAGCTGGAAGGTGAAATAATTCAATATCAGCGCGGCGCCTAACATGGCATAAACCCATACCCACTGCGAAGGAGCGTAATTTAAAAATTCTCCTTGATGTACGATCATAAAGGTTATACAGCCCATCAGTGAAATAAACACAAAGTACAGCTGTCCTGATAGCTCTCTGGAGATCTGAGCGCGCTTGAATAGGGACATAATGGTTTCTCCTCAATAAAGCATGTTGTTTTCTACACATTTTAAGATATATTGCAGGGCAAAACAACGAAAAAGATGTAAAAAAACAGGCTGAAAATTCCAGCCTGTTTTTTGTGAGATGCTTATTATCCCAATCTGTAACCGGAAGTCAGGGCGACAACAACGGAAGCAACGATGATCGCATTCAGCACGATGCGGGAATACTTGATTTTATCAGTTTTCTTCATAGTTCTCCCTCCTTTCCAGGTAGTTTGATGTATGATTAATTTTGCGGTTCCACATGTTCAGGCTTGCCTTGCTTGCGCATGATGTTCTTAACGGCGGTATTCTTACCGGAAGTCATGAGATGAACGATGTAGAAGAATATTCCGATATTCATGATAATATCGCCGATGCTGATAACCTGTGTTCTCGGATATGGCGGAGATAATGGAATGATGTCGCCGAGGAATGCAAGACGCGTTGATGCATCCATCAAGTAATGCTTGGTTGTCGCCGTCGCATCCATGAGCATGTCCACATAGACAGGATCCAGGACAGATGCGGCGCTCATTGACACCGGCATTCTGCCGCCGTTGACGGCCATGACGAGGAAGTTAAGGAACACCCCTGCCAGTATGCTGCCGAAGCCCTTCTGATCCCGGTTCATCCATAGGAAAATCATGCCTGCAACGTAGATGAGCATAAATATATATCCGCTCGCGTCTGCCAACCAACCGATATTCTCTTGAAAGCGGAATATGAGCAGCTGCACAATCAGGAGGATCGGGAATATAAGGCCGCCCTTCAGGCGAATCTTGCTGAATTGCTGCAGTCCGTGACGGAAACCGCCCCGAATCAGTCCGACAAGTATCCCTAATATAATACCGTCAAATACCATGATCGAATTCCTACTTTCATCATTCATTACTTCCGTAATAAGAGAGTTCGACACTCGATTGGTAATTCCTGCAACAATATTCAAATTTTATGGAAAAAATTTTGAGGATGCTGGGGAGATGTTGTCCGAAATTGTATGAATTGCAATTAAAGCGTTGATATTGTTTTCATTATAGCAAAATTAAAGGATAAATCTTCCTACTTTTTTCGTGTTTTTATTGCAGAAACATGCGTAATCATGGACTTTACATACCTACCGGGGGTATAGTACAGTGAAGATGTGTAAGATGAAACGATCGATAGGAGGAGGAGCATCATGAAACAAGTGACATTAACCGTAGAAGGCATGTCCTGCAATCATTGCGTAAATTCGGTTGAAGGCGCGCTGAAGAATGCCGGAGCTTCGGGAACCGTAGATCTTGCATCAGGCACCGTAAGCATTGAATATGATGATTCCAAGGTAAGCCTTGACGCGCTGAAGGAAGCCATCGAAGATCAGGGATACGACGTCGTTTCTTAAGGGAAGGCAATGGAATAATCCGTAGGCTGTCAGCTTCGGGCTGAATAGAAACCGGCTGCTATCTCGCCATAGCACGCCGGTTTTTTTGCGGTGCTTCCCTTCGTATGCTGGCGGGGCGCGGAAGCTTGCGGCTCCAAGTCCAAAGTTACATAATAGATTGAAAGTACCACGCAAGGGGATAATGACTTTTGGTACAACTATGCATGGCAAGTCGGTCCGAGCGATCAGCTTTCGTGCGGGTGCGCCATCATGGTTGGAGCATTTGCCGGGAGGATAGTATAACCCATATTACAAATACCTAGGAGTGAGAATAGATGATGAACGATACGTTGTCCTTGTTAATGAATCATCGATCGATTCGGAAGTTCACGGACGAGCCTGTGACGGAGGAGCAGCTGAAGACGATTGTGGCGGCCGGGCAGATGGCATCCACGTCCAGCAATGTCCAGGCTTACAGCATTATCGCGATTACCGATTCGGAGAAGAAGAGAAGATTGGCGGAATTAGCGGGAAATCAGGCGTATATTGTGGAATGTCCCGTATTTCTCGTATGGTGCGCGGATCTGTACCGGCTGAAAAAAATAACTGAGCCCCATGTCGGCGACCAGCCGACGTATGAGGATTCGACCGAAAACTTCATCGTTGCGACGGTAGACGCTGCGCTCTCTGCGCAGAATGCCGCCATCGCCGCGGAATCGCTCGGACTCGGCATCGTTTATATCGGCGGGATCCGCAACAGGATTGCCGAATTTGCCGAAGCGCTCGATTTGCCGGAGCTGGTCTATCCCGTATTCGGCATGTGTCTCGGCCATCCGGACCAGCAGCCGGGCCTCCGCCCGCGTCTCCCCGTGGAAGCGGTGCTGCACCGGGAAAGCTACGACCGGGCGACAATTGAAGAAGCGAAGCGATATGACCAAATCTCCGCCGAATACCTGTCCAAGCGGACGAACGGCAAGAATCGCACGCCTTGGTCGGAGCTGATGGGCAAGCGCCTCGCCGAGCCGGTGAGACTGCATATGAAGGAATTCCTGGAGGGGAAGGGCTTCATGAAGCGGTAGGCGAGCGGCAGAATGAGGGCCAGGCATAACTGGACGATACAGCCGCGAGGAGCCCGGATAAAGGGAGAGTTTTCGTCCGCTTGTCCTTCCAATATCCAATAGGAAAAACCTATTTATCAAGACGAAATCAAGCCGCAGGTGGATTGCTGTTGCAGCCAACCTGCGGCTTTTTCATTCTGCTCCAATCGAGGAGGGGGTTCTCGTACAATTACACTAATCGGCGGAGCCCTGCTGGCGGTATTGGCCTGGCGTCACGCCTTCGAGCTTCTTGAACATTCGGTTGAAGTACGAGGGCTGGTACCCCGCGGCCTCCGCGATTTCATGAATCCGCAGGTCGGTCGTGAGCAGCAGCTCTTTACAGCGGTTCATGCGCACGGTTGTCAGATAGTCCACATAGTTCGTGCCCGTCATCTGCTTAAACGCCTTGCTTAGCTGAGATACGCTGACGCCGGCTTCCATGGCGATCGTATCCAGGGACAGATCCTGCATCCCGTTCTGTTCGATTTGCTCAAGCACGTGTTCCACCAGGGATTTCATGGAGCTGTTGAAATTCTTCTTCAGCTGATCGAGATAGGGCTCGATAATCTCCCTTTGGAACCAGTCCACGCAAGCTTTGGAATCGCGGAGCAGGGACAGCTGCTCCTGCAGATTGGAGAAGTCGTACACCTGGTAAGGGTTCAGTCCGGCCTGCAGCATGGAGCGATGAACGCTGGTAAGCAGCCGCATCAGCCCATGATGGACATGCCATTCCGAGCCGCCTCCCGCCTGAAGGGCCGTGACGAACCGGCTTAGGGACCGCCGTGCATTGTCGTGCAGCCCCAGATTCAAGGCATGAATGAACTCCTGCTCCAGCTCCAGCGGAAAGTCGACCCAGTCATTTTTCTGGGACAGCACCGTTTCGGCCTCAAGCACCTGACTGCCGGCATCGAAGGAGCGGTAATGCAGCGCCCGCTTGGCCTGCTCCAGCAGATGGGGAACATCGGTCCATTTCCGGCTCGGCCCCCCAAGCACAAGGGTTGCCGTCATGCGCAGCGTATCCCGCAGGGCGCGCATGATCTGATCGCACAATGATTTGATGATGTCGGCACGCCCGTCATCTGCATCGGAGGAGGCCGGGACGATCAGGATGACGCCGAAGGAGCCGTCAAAGAAGTTGATCGGATGAACGTAGGCCTTCAAATCCTCCGCCAGCTCTTGAATGACATTCAGGGCGGCGTAAGTAAGGAGATGCTCATCATTTTCCGTTAACGGTGTCCGGTCTTCCCCGTGCGTATGCTGCTGAAGGACAATGGCCGCAAACTGCTTGCCGGTAATATCGAGCTCCATTTCCTGCAGCTTTGCCGCGTATTCACTCTCGGTCAGATGGGCAGCCTGTCCGCTCAGAAATTGATTGATATAAGCCTCGCGAATCGCCGGCAGCGATTGGCTCCACTGGCTCTGCATCGTGGAATGGGAGAACCGGTACTGCTTCCACTCATTTTCTATGTAATCGAGCTCATTATACCTTGCGCCGGGCTTGGCTTTATCGCTGCCGATCATATGGAGCATTTTCCGGATCGGACGGTACATGCTCTTGGACGCATACCAGCTTATTGCCAAGGAAGCCGCGAGCGCAAAAGCAAAGCAGATCAGAATGATATGCGTGTACGGTTTTGTCGGTGCGATGATTGCCGATTGCGGCGTACCGGATACATAGGTCCATTGCCGCTGCATCTTTTCAAATTGAACGGTATTTACAAGCAATACATCCTGTGGGATCCGAACCTTCATCCGCAGCTGATTGGAGGTCTGGACGTCTTCGCGTCCGCGCAGCATCAGCTGCTCCCGGATCGCTTGCATCGCCTCCGGCATTTGGCTGCTCATCCCGGACTCCCCGATCACATGGCCCTGGTCATCCAGCAGGAAGGATACATTCTCGCTATTGCGGATAACGTGCAGCTTCGATGGGTCAATGTAAATGACGATGGCCCCGTACGGCGTATGGCCGTTGAACGGAAGCCTCATCACGAGCGCATGGGTGGAGCCCCCTTTGTTGAAAGGACGCTCAAGATCATGCACCCAGAACATATCGGCATCCCCGTCCATCAGACTCTTGAAGCTGGCCGCATCCTTTTCCCGGTCAAGCGATCGGAGGCCGAGATCAGGCTCCATGATTTTATTTTGCTTTTTGATATAGAGGTATACCTGGTCGACAAGAGGATCGGCATTCTCCACCAGGTTCAACGTATTGAACAGCTCGTCCGTCTCTTCAATATTCGATACAAAATCCATATCTGACAAGGAAGGCTTAAAGTGGGGCTTCACCACCATATTGAGCGCATATTGGACCAGCTGCGTGAACTGCTCGTCCACTTGCCTCGCAGCGTCGACCAAGGTTTCCTCGTTCCGCTGTTGATATTGATTGATCATATGCTGATTCCCTACATACAGATAAACGGCCGTTATGGCCGAGATGGGAAGGCATGTTAAGAGCACGGCAAGCGCTATGCTTCTCCAATACATAATTCCTTTGAAATCGGTTTCAAGATTTCTTGCCCTCATTGCATGAACCCCCTGGTTGGTTATAAACGAAATCAAAGGCTTGGTCGAAGTAAGCCGGGATGGATTAAGTATTATCATAACGAATGAGCGGTGCAGTGAAAAGGTCGTATCTGCCTAAATCACCTCCAGGAAAAAAAGTGCAAGAGAAGGAAATGGACAAGCCAAACCACTTGACGTATCAAGCTTTGCGCGGATGCTGCATCGATTGGAACGAGGGGGAGGGCCGACGGAAAAAAAGTGAAATTGCAGGGAATGTTGGAACCGTTTACATTTAGAATGCGTTCCAAATGAACGGCAGATCGAAACGAGATGACGAGGCTGAAAGCGAGGGATTAACGATGAAAGAACTGGAGACCGTTCAGATCGAACCGAAGAACAGGGGAGCAAGCAGGAAAGCTTCCACTTCCGGGAAGTCCAAAACGAAGTGGGGACGGCTATGGGCGGATGTAGCGCGCGATAAATATTTGTATGTCCTGGCCTTGCCGGGCCTTATCTTTTTTATCATTTTCAAATACGTTCCGATTACGAATCTCGTCATTGCCTTCCAGGAGTATTCGCCGTACTTCGGGGTGCTGGGGAGCCCTTGGGTAGGCTTTGAGCATTTCATCCGCTTTTTCTCCAACAATGATTTCTGGATGCTGCTGCGCAATACGCTTGCGATTAGCTTCCTGAGCTTGATTTTCTTTTTTCCGGCGCCGATCATACTGGCTCTGATGCTGAATGAGGTTCGAAGCTCCCTTTATAAACGAACGATCCAATCGTTAGTGTATATTCCGCACTTTTTGTCATGGGTGCTGATCTATGGCTTGACTTATCTGATGTTCTCGCAATCCGAGGGCTTGGTCAACAAGTGGTTCATGTCCATGAATTGGGAGACGGTCGATATTCTCTCCAATCCGAACTACTTCTGGGCCATGCTTACGGCACAGTCCATTTGGAAAGAGGTCGGGTGGGGAACGATTATATTCCTTGCGGCCATCGCCGGCGTTGATCCTCAATTGTATGAAGCGGCCGTCATGGACGGCGCGGGGCGCTTTAGACGAATGTGGCATGTTACGCTGCCGGCCATGCGCAATGTGATTATGATCCTGCTCATACTCCGCCTGGGAACGATCCTCGATACGGGATTCGAGCAGATTTATCTGATGATGAATGCGCCTGTCACCCAGGTGGCCGAAGTGTTCGACACTTATGTTTACAGGGTGGGGATCCGGCAGGGAGAGTTCAGCTACAGCACGGCTATCGGATTGTTTAAATCGATCGTCGGCGTCATTATGGTCGTTACCGCCAACCGGTTGGCCAGACGATACGGCCAGGAAAGCTTGTACTAGAACATCGACGAAGACAAGGAGGATGGAAGCATGCATGAGAAAGGTTGGAAGACGCGGCTCTTTAGCCTCGTAAATAACGGGCTGCTGCTGGTCGTCGGTCTGGCAACGATATTTCCCATTTACTATACCGTGATTCTTTCGTTTACGGATCCGGTGGAGTATTATCAACGAAGCCTGATTTTATGGCCGCGGGTCTGGACCCTGGATGCGTACAAGCATTTGCTGTCGAACGGATTATTTGTCAGCTCGATATCGGTGAGCGTGTTCCTGGCGACGATCGGCACGCTCCTCAGCCTGCTCGTTACGGGCGGGATGGCGTATGCATTGTCCCGTAAACGCCTGCGGTTCCGCAAAGCGATGATGATTATGGTGCTGCTCACGTTTCTCTTCACGCCGGGGCTCGTTCCGCTCTACCTGGTCGTCCGCAATCTGGGACTGATCGACAGCGTCTGGTCGCTTATATTGCCGAGCTTGACCAGTGCATGGTATGTCCTGCTCATGAAGGGCTTCTTCGACAGCATTCCGGTCAGCCTGGAGGAAGCCGCCATGATCGACGGCTCCAATGATATCGGCGTGTTCTGGCGCATCATTCTGCCATTGTCATTGCCTGCCCTCGTTGCCTTCGGATTGTTCTTCGCGGTCGGCTATTGGAATACGTACTTTAACGCCTTGATGTTCATTAACGACCAGAAGATGTGGCCGCTGCAGGTGCTGCTGCAAAATATGCTCGTCGATCCGACAACGATGGGATCAGGCAATGGCGGAGGGTTTGCGTTCCAAGTGAACCGGCAGGTTCCGACCGAAACATTGAAAATGGCGGCGGTCGTTATTGCAACCGTGCCGATCATGCTGGTGTACCCATTCCTGCAGAAGCACTTCGCCAAAGGGGCGATGGTAGGCTCCGTCAAGGAATGATTCGATATATGGTTACACATGGATACAACATCCATTATCCATCAGGTTCAGACAGAAGCCAATCCAATGATAAAGGGAGGTCCATTTTATGAAAACAATGAAGCTCAAGCCTGGAAAATCGCTTGTTAAGACGGCCAGCTTACTGATCTTGGCCAGCTCGCTCCTGCTCAGTGCATGCGGTGGCGGCTCGGGAGGCACCGCCAGCGGCAGCGGAGGCGGAAAGGATGGCGGAGAGCCGACAAGCATTACGATTCAGACCCTGAACTACGCGACTGAATTCATCGATAACACGAATCCTCTCTGGAAGGAGCTGGAGAAGCGAACCAACACCAAGCTGAACATCACCTGGCTGTCCCCTTCCACGGCGGAGGAGAAAATTAACGTCATGCTTGCGTCCGGCGACCTGCCGGAAGTAACGTTCGTCGAATCGATGCAGAACCCGCAGCTGCAGAAAATGCTGAAGCAAGGGGTGTTCTGGGACTTGACCCCGTTCCTTAAGGATTATCCGAATTTAAACCGCGAAGAGCTGAAGGAAATGTGGGAGATCACGAAGGTAGACGGCAAGAACATGGTTATTCCGCGCTACTATCCGAGCTATGGCGGCGGCGTGTTCCCGATGATCCGCAAGGATTGGCTGGATGCGCTGGGACTGGAAACGCCCAAGACGCTCGACGAATTCTATAACGTGCTAAAGGCCTTTAAGGAGAAAGATCCGAACGGGAACGGCCAAGCGGATGAAATTCCGTACGCGGCCAACCCGGGCGCGCTTGCTTATATTTATAATATTTTCAACGAGACGCAAGGGGGCTGGAAGCTGGAGCCGGATAATACGCTATCTCCGATCATCACGTCGGATGCGTCGAGGGAGGCTATGCTGTGGATCAAAAAGGCTTATGACGATGGCCTGTTCCCTAAGGACTTCGCCATCATGAAGTTCTCGCAGGTCATGGATACGATGCGCAGCGCCAAGGCCGGAGTCGGGGGCATGTCCATGAACCATGCCTGGGTAACCGGTCAACCGGTGAAGGAGGTTGATCCGAAGGCGGACCTGATGCCGCTGGCTTATTTGGAAAATGCGAATGGGGTGAAATATACTCCTTCAGGCTCACCGTATTATGGCGTATATCTGATCCCGAAGAAGGTTCCGGAAGCCAAGGTGAAGAAAATTCTGGAGTTCTTTGACTACGGCTACAGCGTGGAAGGCAACGAGATGCTGACGTACGGCCTCGAGGGCGTTCATTACAAGGTAGAGAACGGCAAGAAGGTGGCAACGCCGCAAGCGGCAATCGATAAGACGGGAGACGGAAACCTGAACAATATGATTCATC
Source organism: Paenibacillus lactis (assembly GCF_017873605.1). GTDB lineage: Bacteria > Bacillota > Bacilli > Paenibacillales > Paenibacillaceae > Paenibacillus_AQ > Paenibacillus_AQ lactis. The sequence continues at coordinate 244,303 of NZ_JAGGKI010000002.1, read as the reverse complement.
TGGTGAGCGACGATATGGCGATCAGCGCCGTGGGGATGCCGGATGAGGTATATCAGCGCAACGTGGAGATCGTAACGGAGCGCAAGACGGTCAAGGTGCCGAATCCTTCGGCAGAGCTGTATTCGGAGGCGTATAATAAATATTATCCTGAAATCTCCAAGAAAGTGGAAGACATGCGCGTCATGGTCATTACGGGCAAGGAGCCGATTGAAGCGTATGATCAATTGATCGAAACGATCAAGAATGATCCGAAGATGGCGGAAATTACGGAAGAAATGACTAAGGCGTATCAGGAGAAGTACCTGAAATAATCTATAAAGGCTGTTCAAATTTCGGTGCTGAAATACCGGCTTTTTGAACTCGCATTTATATATGAAAGTGGCCGTCCGGGCAGAGAAGCATCTGCTCATGGGCGGCCTTGTTTTTGTATGAAGAGGCAGCTGTTTCAAGCCCTTACGGAGATTATTTCCGCATCATAGCAAGCTTTGAGTCCCCATGTGATGCCTCCCTGATGTCTAACATCAAACATTCTAGAATTTTACATTAAAGTATAAAATATTACATAAGGGAGGCATAAATCATGAAAACGAAGGACGGCATGAAATTTGATATCGAGCGAGAGAGAAATAAGCTTCATAAGATGAAGCAGCGATATCGTGATTTTAATCATCCCAAGGTCCTCGAGCAATCGGCGGTGCTGGACGAGCTGATTAATCAGTATAACCGCTTCCTTCGGGAGGACAAGCCGATTGCATAAAGATTGACTTGAAGCGGTTTACCGAAACGCAAGATTCATAGATTCCGATTTCACATTACTCCGCGAACCAAGGATAGTATATCAACCGTCGAACCAACGAAAAGCTGCCTTCGGCCAGCATGTACCGTTCGCTTTTATAATCCGTACAGCCGTGCGGCATTTCGATACAGCTGTCTGCGCGCTTCCTGTTCGGAAATCCCCTGCAGCTCGGCCCAAGCGGCAGCGGCAAGGGCGGTCATTTCCGGTCGGGTCGTCTGCCCTTGAAGGGGACCCTCGAACGGCCAAGGACCATCCGTCTCGGTCATGACCAGCTGCGGAGGATACATTCTCGCAATATCGCGGATCTCTTCTTCATAAAGGATATCCGGCGTAAAGGAGATATGATAGCCGCTTGCGGCCATCCGGTCTAACGTATCGCGTGAGCCCTTGAACCAATGAAAATGAGCGCGGGCGATCCCGTAGGCTTCGAGCAGATCGCATGCGGTATCCGCATCCTCATACACGGCGTGCAGAATGATCGGTTTATCGTGCTTCTTCGCAAAGGCGACGAATCTTTCGAGCAGCTCGATATAAGGCGCGTTGTCCCACGAATGTCCTGCTGACTCCGCCTCCAGTCTTGCATAATAGGGGAGGCCGACCTCCCCGACCGCCACCATGTCTTGGACATGGTTCTCCATCCAGCGAAGCAGCTCTTCGGTTTCGTCCGGAGAGGGAAGAGGCTGCTCCGGGTGATAGCCGAAAGCAGGCTTAATGGAGTCCCCGTAGATTCGCGACAGCTCCAGATTGCGCTTGCAAGAGGGCAGATTCATGGACACGGTGATGATGTATTGGACGTTTCCCATCGCGAGCGCCGAGGCGATGCTCTCCTGATCGGCAAGCGAATAGCTGTCGAGATGGATATGCGTATCGATGAGCGGGATATCCGCGCGATCATACGTTTCAAGCGGCAATGAGGTTGAAGCTGTTCCGGATGCCATAATGAGCCCTCCTTTCGTTTCCAATGTTCTTACAGTTTGTCTCTACATATATTATATAGAAAGCTATTCTTTACATATCCGGCTCCGTGCCGGAACCTATAACAGCCGGCCGCTTGCTTATGCATGCAGCCGGCTGTTCCGTCTGAGGAATGGGATCTGAATCCGCATCAAATGAAGTTGGTATAGCACGCATACCGAAGCTTCCGAGGAATGGCAAGTTAACATCTCCTACAATCGGCTGAAGCATAACAAATCTGCACCTGACAGCGGCTGGAACATAACAAGTCAGCATCTTGAATGCAGCCGGAAGCATAGCAAGTCAGCGTCCTGAAACCAGTCCCTGCTAGTCAATTGCGCTTCTGCTGCTCCTGCCGCAGCACGGCTGAAATCTCGGATTTCAGCTCGATGAAGGACGGATCCAGCAGCAGATCCTCCCGGCGAGGACGGGTGAACGGAGCCTCGACCCGTTTCAGAACCGAGCCGGGACGCGCGGACAGAATATAGATGCTGTCCGAGAGCAGCAGCGCCTCCTCAATATGATGGGTGATCATCAGCACCGAGCGCCGGGTGTCCTCCCATATATCGAGCAGCCAGCGCTGCATGTCGCTTCGGGTCAGGGCATCGAGCGCGCTGAACGGCTCATCGAGGCACATGACCTCCTGCGGGCTCATGAGCGCCCGCAGAAATGCCGCGCGCTGCTGCATCCCGCCTGATAGGGTATGCGGATATGCCTGCTCGAAGCCGCCAAGCCCGGCCCGTTCCATCCAAGCGCGGGCATGGGCGCGAGCGGAAGCTTTAGAGGTCCCCCGGAGCTCCTCCGGCAGCAGGACGTTGTCCTCAATCGTCCGCCACGGGAACAAGGCCGGCTGCTGCGGCATATAAGCGATGCGCCCCTTCTCCCCGGTGACCTCCCGCCCCTCCATGAGGACCTGGCCGGCATCAGGCGCAATCAATCCGCCGATGATGTGAAAGAGCGTGCTTTTTCCGCTGCCGGAAGGGCCGATGATCGATACGAATTCCCCTGGAAGCACCCTAAGCGACAGCTCCTCCAGCACATGCACTTCACTGCGCCGCTCGCGGAACACCTTGCGAATCCCCCGGACCTCCAGGGCAGGAGCGGGGGCGGCGGCTGCGCCGCCGGTTGAATTCAAGACGGAATCAGTCGCTCGCTGCGTCATATGGGCAGCCTCCCTTCTTTATTAAGATCCCTGATTTCAACCTTATCTGTAACCTGGATTTGAAAGAACCATTTAAATCTGGGGAGCAGCCGCGATGCTTAGAGGAACTCTGCATGTATTTGCCCCGAATCCCGGTCCAATCGTTCAACTTATGAAGCAGAGAGCATCTATATGGCCAAGCCATGCCAATCAATGCTTCCGGTTCCAGCGGATCAGCCGTTTCTCCAGCAGGGTAATAACGCCTACCATGAGCAGGCTGAGCAGCACGATAACCAGAATGGCCACAAATACGCGATCGGTCCGGTACCCGGATTTTTGCAGCATCATATAATAGCCGATTCCCCGGTCAGACCCGATCCATTCCCCGATGACCGCCCCCATGACCGAATACGTGGCCGCGATCCGAATCCCGGAGAAGATGGATGGCAGCGCGTGCGGAAGCTCCAGCTTGGTGAAGATTTGCCACGGCGTGGCTCCCGTCATCTGCATATAATTCATCATCGTGCGGTCGGTCCGTGCCAGCCCGTCGAGGGCCGCTACGGCTACGGGGAAGAAGCAAACGAGCGTAATGACGATGACCTTCGGCAGCATGCCGAACCCGAACCAGATCATGAGGAGCGGGGCCAAGGCGATGGTCGGCACGTTCTGGCTTAAGATGAGAAGCGGATAAAGGGCTGTTTTGAGAAAAGGTACCCTGTGCAGAGCCAAAGAGAGCAGGAGTCCGATACCGGTTCCGATGGCAAATCCGATCACGGTTAACTTTAGGGTAGCCCAAGTGTGTTCCATAAGTCCCGACGCCCCGGTGATGGCTTCATGCCCGATAGCCGTCGGCGCAGGCAGAATGAATTTCTCGATATCGAACATCCAGACCGCAGCCTGCCACACGATCAAAAAGAAGAGGACCGCCACGACGGGCGGCCATATCGAGCTCCACCAGCTTTTCATGGACGGTATTTCTCCGTGAGCTTATCCATGCTGATGCCCTGCGGATGATGTGCGATTTTGACTTGGGAGATGATGCTCGGACTCCCGGCTTTCACCAGCGCATCATGCATTCGCTCCACGATGCGGAGCAGCTCGGACAGCTCGCCTTCCATCGTTGTTTCCAAAGCATGGACCTCGTATTTGACGCCGGAATCCTGGATTACCTTAATGGCTTCATCCACATAAGGGATGCTGTCTCCGCCGTCCGGCGTACGCGGAATGACTTGAATGCTCAGCAGTGTATTCGCCATGAGTCAATCGTCCTTTCGTATATGGGTTCTCATTTGCACGGCCGTTAAGCCTCATGCCGATGAGCCGCGAAGCAGCATTGCAATGCTGCGGGGAGTGCTTCTCCTATTTGTCAGGCAAAAACTCATTCGTAAACGCGCGCTCCGCGTCCAATTCCTTCTCCAGCAGCTTGCGCTCAAACATCCAGTCGGCATATCCGGACCAAACCTCGGCCTTCTGCTCGCCCCAGCGCGGCGAGTCATCTTGATAGCGCGGGCTGAGCCACTTCTGGCTTTCCAGCACCAGCTCGGCATCCAGGTCGGGAACTGCCTTCGACAGCAGTGCCGCGGCATCTTCCGGATGGTCTATCGCATATTGATAGCCTTTGGACGTTGCGCGCATGAACGCTTTGACAAGCTCCGGGTCATCCGCGATCAGCTTCTCGTTCGTTACGATGACCGGCGTATAATAATCCAGCTGTTCGGAATAATCCTTCACGTAGATCATGTCCAGCGGCTCGCCGCGAAGCTGGGCTTCAATGCCTGTCCAGGCATAGTAGATCCAGGCGAAATCAATATCCCGCTTAACCGCCGTAAAATAATCGGCGTCTCCGATGTTCACGATGTTGACCTTGTTCACATCGGCTCCATCGATCTCCATGATCGATTTCATGACGGCTTCCTCAATCGGAGAGCCCCAGCCTCCGTAGGATTTTCCTTCAAAATCGGAGGCCTTCTGGATGCCCCGATCCTTCGGTGCAGCGAATCCGGACGTATTATGCTGAATGATGGCTGCGATCGAAACCAGCGGCAGCCCCTGTGTCCGGGCGAGCGTTACGCCCTCCTGATAGCTGATGCCGAACGGTACGTTGCCGGAAGCGACCATCGCATCGGTTCCCCCGGAGCCCGGCTGTACGATTTGCACGTTCAGCCCTTCCTCCTCATAATATCCGAGCTCCTTGGCTGCATATAATCCGGTGTGGTTCGTGTTCGCCGACCAGTCCAGCATCAATTGGACATCGCGGAGCTTGGCCGGCTGTTCTCCTTCTCCGGCAGTCTCTTGCTTGCCGGGCGCGCTTCCGCCGTTCTGGCCGCTTGCCCCGCAGGCGGAAGCGACCAGAAGCAGGACGCAGGCGAGCAGCAGAGAGAGCCATGTACGTTGTTTCATCGTGTTTCTCCTCTCCTTATATGTCTTCCATTTTCCGTATTAACTTCATAACAACAACAAAAAACGCCCCGATCGTATCGGAGCGCATGACGGCGTAAGTATATACTACGGCTTATGAACAGCCGCAATCTTATGGCTTCCTACGCTGGCATTACCCAGATCAGGTATAAGGGTCAGTATCTCTATGGGATACACTCTCAGCCGGCCGATTCCAGCTCCCCCGGTATTTATGAAGTTACGGGTTATACTTCCGTTATTATAGACCTACCGGAAGCACCTGTCCAGTACGGGAACGCCCCATGCCTGAAGGCGATTTTCTACGTTCGTATAGGTTGAGTGGCTGTCCAGGCATGGAAGACCCGAATGATCCAGGCGACCCATAGGAGTCTCTATATGCGGGCGGGCAACCTTAGACCTGGCCTGTTAGCGCTGGAAAAATTCAATCCATTCGCCTTCCGGACCGTGCACGAAGAAATAGCGGTAGCCGTTGGGCAGCGTGACGATTTCCTCATCCAGATGCGGAACGTCCAGCTCCTTCACCCGTGCATATTCCGCTTCAATGTCGTCCGTGCTGACGGCAAAGTGATGCACCGTTCCCTCCGCAGGAAGGGAGTCGCTGTATCCTTGAATCAGCTCGACCTCGGTTTCATCGCTGCCGTTAAAGCCGAGGAAAGCCAGCTGGATGACACCGTTCGTGTGCGTCAGACGGTCCTTGAGCTCAAGGCCGACCACCTTCGTATAGAAAGCGATCGTTGCTTCCAGATCCCTTACGACAATGCCTACATGGTCCAATCGTCTTTGTCCCATTTTACAAGAACCCCTTCCATGAAACTATGCTAGGATATAAAACCAAAGATACGTTGATATGAAAGAATAATACTACATAAACCCCATGTGTCAAGTGGGGATTGAGTGACTACAATCCCGGGACAATTCCGCAAATAACGATTCTACGCGGCCTATATGCCTATAAATATCCAGTTGTTGGGCGCTTCTTTCTTTACTTTTCCTCGGGCTAAAAGTATGATTGGATATGGAAACGCTTTAATTCGAAAGACCTATTCATCATGAATGACCAAGCCTACCTTTTGTTTCAGGGAGGGATATGAATGAGCCCGGGTCCATCCGATTCCATATATATTCGGCTCGCGATTGGATACGCATTGATCCAATGGATATTGGCCCTGTGGATGCCGGACGCTTTATTGCTTCACCGCATCTTAGCCATTATGGCTCCGATAGCCGCATTCGCGTATTTGATCGGGGTGATTGGCAGTCGGTATGAGCAAGGCCATCTTCGCAGATTTTGGCTTCTGATTGCAGCCGGATTGGCCGGCGATGCAATAGGGCGCATCCTGTATGCGGGTGATGAATGGATTGGAGGGGTGTTTGGCGGATCCATCCGGCTGGCGGAACTGTTCTGGAGCTTGGAAGCTCTATTGTTCGCCGGTGCCCTGATTTACCTGTTCAGACGAGTGCAGGGTCCGCTGCGGGGCGCTCGGTTTACCCTGGACATCATCATTGTTGCGATTACCTTGATGACGGTGGGGTGGGAGTATCTCATTAAGCCGGAGATGGAGAGCGGGACGGATACCGTCTGGAGGTCGGCCGGAGGAGCGATGCTCTATCCGCTGTGCGGAATCGTACTGATGTTCTTTACGCTGGTCGTGTATTTTAACACTAAGCAGCTGCACAAGCGGGCGGTCATCTTCCTGTGCCTTGGTGGAAGCGCATTTGCGCTCGGGGATGTCCTTCGGATCTTTCTTGATAGTTTCATGAACATCGGAGCTGGCCTATATGTATATCCGCTGCACACCCTCTCTGCATGCTTTATCGGCTTTGCGGGTGGACAAACGCTGCCTCGAAGGGGGAGGAGATCCCTATCCGAGAAGAAGCCGTGGCCGGCAGGAACCTTGATCGTACGATATTTGCTGCCCTACAGCGTCCTTGGCGGAATGTTTGCCCTGATGGCCCATCGGTTCGGGGGATGGAGCGGTCTATTTACCGGCTTGACCCTCTGCTTCATTCTCATTTTGATCAGGCAAATCCTGATTCAGGTCGAGAATGACCGCTTGTTCGAAAGGCTGCATGTCAGCCTGCAGAAGAGTGAATCGCTCGCGCACCGCGACGATTTGACGGGCCTGTATAACCGTCGTTATTTTAACGCCAGGCTTTCGGAAGCTTTGGGCGAAGCAGATCGGGCCGGTTTCCGTGTCGGACTGCTGTATATGGACTTGAACCGTTTTAAGCGCGTGAATGACAAGTATGGGCACCGTGCGGGGGATTTGCTGATCCAGAAGGTGGCGCAGCGCCTCCATTCGCTGGAGTCAAAGGGCGTAATCGTATCCCGGCTCGGCGGCGATGAATTTACGGTTATGCTGTATCCGGCCGGAGAGGATCAGGAGCTGATCTGGATGGCGGAGGATATCTGGACGCTGCTGAGCGAGCCCTATGAGCTGGAAGGAACCGAAATTTACACCTCGCCGAGCATCGGGATTGCGGTTTACCCCGATCATGCCAAGGATGACCAGGAGCTGATCGGCCGTGCGGATACGGCGATGTATGCGGCGAAGGAGCGGCATGCCCGGTGGCATTTTGACGTAGAGCAGACCATGCTGCTGCAGCTTCTTCATAAGAAAGCGGATTAAAAGGTGCGATTCCTTTGTCGGATCGTCGAAAGTCAGTTGTTATCGGCAATTCTTGTCGATTTTTGCTATATCAAGAGTCGCTTTAACATAGATATTACGCATTTGCAGTAAAATTAGGTCATAAGTTTGATAGAAATCCATAAAATGCAAAGAAATCATATTCTAAATGCCGATAAAGCATAGTGAGAGCTTGCTTGCCAAGGAGGACGAACATGATTTGCGACAATTGCAGCACCTTTGAAGCGATTGAGGACCAAGGAAGAACCGTTCATATGAAGCCTGCTCGGCAAGAGCTTGTGCGCTTGCTTGCACAGAACGGCTACACGGTGCAGGAACACAATGAGAGTTGTGCTGTGAACTATAAGGAACGTTCCGATCTGATCTCCATTATGGAGTGTCTGCAATCCCTTCCGCGAAATCTATGTGATGAGCTGTCCTTCTGTGTCACTGGAGGGGAAGCTCCGAAGACCCGGCATATTTGGACGCCGATGCAGAGGTTTGAGCTGCAGATGGAGCACTATGATATGGTGAACGTTATATTACATAAAGAATTTACGAGCTATATGCAGCCGATCGTGGATCCGTCCGAGCATATTGTTGCCTATGAATTTCTGCTGCGTCCGCTCAAAGGCGGGATCCCGTTTAAGCCCCATGAGCTGTTCGAAACGGCACGCAAGACCGGTTTGCAGGTTTTTCTGGATCAAGCGGCCAGAACGTCTGCGATTGAAACCAGCGCACAATGGCTTCCGAAGGGCGTGAAGCGCTTCGTGAATTTCCTGCCATCTTCGATCTACGACGCCCAGATGTGCCTGAACCATACCTTCCATACGATTGAACGACTCGGGCTCGATCCCGGGGATTTCGTATTCGAGGTGGTGGAAACCGAGAAGGTCGATGATGTCGGGCACCTGCAATCGATCTTCGAGGCCTATCGCAGCCACGGGATCTCGGTAGCGATGGATGACGTAGGGGCAGGCTACTCCACCTTGGAGCAAATGATCAAGCTGAAACCGGATTATGTCAAAATAGACCGAAGCCTGATCGACGGCTGTGATCAGAATCCAACCCAGCAAAGGCAGCTTGTGACCATTACCCATATGGCTCACGAGTTCGGGGCGATGGTGCTTGCCGAAGGGATTGAAAGACGGGAGGAATTCCATTTCTGCCGGGAAATCGGAATCGAGCTGTCGCAAGGATATCTGTTCGGAAAACCGTCCCAGCGACCCCCATGCGGTCCGGAGCCGCAGCTCATTTAACCAAAGCTAGCCCGGCGGCTTAGCCTGATCATCACAGTATTATTATAGCCTTAGTGAAGATACGGGTCCTGTCCTAGCGTGCCAACGGCAAGCGGAATATCCGTTTATATAAAGGAAGAAGCTCCGCACACAGGTGACGGAGCTTCTTCCTTTTCGTGATAGGGCAGAGAACGGTGAAGTAAATCCTCAGACCGTCCCGAGCATTATTCGTTTCTACAAGCCCTCAATCCTACAATCAGTCGGTCCTACATGAAGCCCGGGCTGCTTGGGTCTGCCCGAATAAACCGATCAAGCTCGCGGTGCTTTTACCTCGCCACGGCCGGCGATGCCGTATTCCTTACCGCTGACGTTCAGCACGGCAGGCGTGTCGGTCTCGTTAACGATGATGGTTTCCTTGTCGGTCACCTGAACCTTCAGGCGGGATCCGCGGAACATCACCTTGAACGAGAAGGAGGACCAGTGGCCCGGAATGAACGGATTCAGGTGGAGGACGCCGTCTCTCACGCGCAGGCCGCCGAAGCCATGCACGACGGACATCCATGTGCCTGCCATGCTGGTCGTATGGCAGCCGTCTTCCGTATCGTTGTTATAGTTGTCGAGATCAAGGCGAGCTGTGCGTAAATACATCTCATAAGCCTTCTCCTGATACCCGAGCTCGCAGGCAAGTATCGCATGCACGCAAGGGGAGAGGGAGGACTCGTGTACGGTGAACGGCTCGTAGAAGTCGAAATTGCGCCGCTTTGTCTCTAGATCGTACCGATCGCCCAGGAAGAACAGACCTTGCAGCACATCGGCTTGCTTGATATATACGGAACGCAGGATCCGGTCCCAGGACCAATTCTGATTCAGCGGCAGGTGCGCAGGATCAAGCTCCTTGACCGGTACCAGCTCCTTATCCAGGAATCCGTCCTGCTGCAGGAAAATACCGCGTTCCGGATCCTCCGGATAGTACATTTTGCTGATGATGTCCTGCCACTTGGAGGTTTCGCTGCCCTCGAGCTCCAATTTATCGATCAGCTCGGCATAGCGGGAGGCTTCGTTCTCCTTGACGTAGGCCAGAACGTCCAGCGTATACTCCAGCGTCCAGCTGGCGATCCGGTTCGTGTACCAGTTGTTGTTCACGTTGTTCTCATACTCGTTCGGGCCGGTGACGCCCAGGATCATATAACGGTCCTTCGCAGGCACGTAATTGACGCGCTCCTCCCAGAAACGGGAAATTTCCACGAGAACCTCAAGCCCGTATTGGCCCAGGTACGAGAGGTCGCCGGTGTAGTTGACATAGTTATAGATCGCATAGGCAATCGCGCCGTTGCGGTGAATCTCTTCAAACGTAATTTCCCATTCGTTGTGGCACTCTTCGCCGTTCATAGTGACCATCGGATAGAGGGCGCCCTTCGTGAAGCCGAGCTTCTTGGCGTTTTCCTTCGCTTTTTCCAGATGCTTGTAACGGTAGATGAGCAGATTCCGGGAGATGCTTGCATCGGCCGTGCTCAGATAGAACGGCAGGCAATAAGCCTCGGTATCCCAGTATGTGCTGCCGCCGTATTTTTCTCCAGTGAAGCCCTTCGGACCGATATTCAGGCGGTCATCCTCGCCGCTGTATGTCTGGTTCAATTGGAAAATGTTGAAGCGGATCGCCTGCTGTGCCGCCACATCGCCTTCAATGACGATATCGCTCTCTTTCCATTTATCGCCCCAGGCGTCAGCCTGCTCCTTGAGCAATTGCTCGAACCCGGTCTGGACCGCAGGCGCCAGCACGGAACGGGCTGCGTCAAGCAGCTCACCGAGCCCGTGGTTGCGGGAAGTCACGTTAGCCACGTATTTATAGACGGTGATTTCGTCATCCTGAGCGATCTGAACGCGCAGTCGGTTCGCCGCATACTTTTCCTTCTCTACCAATTCCGCTTGCAGGCTCAGCTTCTCGCCGTTTTTCACAATATCGTAGGACATGGCGGAGGTGACGTGGAAATCGAGCTTTTTGGTTTTGACCGTCAGCGCGGCAGAGCCCTGAGAAGCTTCCTTGAACACTTCCAGCCAAAATTTCTCGTCATAGTTGGCATCCTTGTTCTTCACATCCCCATCGAGGTATGGGGTGATCGTCAGCTCACCGCTGAAATTCAGAGGCGTTACTTTGTAGCGGATGGCCCCGATCTCATGACGCACGATGCTTACGAAACGGATCGCTTCCACCTTCAATTCCTTGCCATCCTCCATACGCGCGGTAAAGCGACGGGCGAGGTAGCCTTCCTTCATGTTCAGCTCGCGGACGAAGTCCTTCACCGTGCACTTGGCCAGATCGAGCGGCGTGCCGTCAACTTCAATGCCGATCCCGATCCAGTTCGTACTGTTCAGCACTTTGGCAAAATATTCGGGATATCCGTTCTTCCACCAGCCCACGCGGGTCTTATCCGGGTAATACACACCGGCCATGTAGCTGCCCTGCAGGGAGGGGCCGCTGTAGGACTCCTCGAAGTTGGCGCGCTGGCCCATAAAGCCGTTGCCGATACTGAAAATACTTTCTGAAATTTCATGCGTATGCGGGTCAAAGCCTTCTTCAATAATTGACCATTCATCAAGCTTTAAATATTGTTTCACAATCATCGGCTCCTTTGATTTTAGGAAAATGGTTGCTAATGCAAAAAATATATGGATGATCGCTGCCGGAAACGGCGGGAGAACTGCTTTACTTCTCCTGCAATCCGAGCAGACGGTCCACCGTAAAGCCTTCGAGTGAGGAGATTACCAGATTGGCGCGCCCCAACGTTTCCGGCGATCCGATGCCGACACAGCGCATGCCGGCCCGGGTGGCGGCCTCGATTCCAGCCTCGGCATCCTCGAATACGACGCAGCTCTCAGTCGGTACGCCAAGCTCCCGGGCACCGAGCGTGAAGACCTCCGGGTCCGGCTTAGCCTGCTGGGTTTTCGTGCCGTCGATAATGGCATCGAAGTAGGGAGTTAGCCCCGTGTTGTTCAGAATCAGCATCGCGTTCTTGCTGGCGGACCCGAGCGCGACCTTTATGCCGCGCTCCTTCAGCGACTGAATGAACTCCAGCGCGCCGGGCAAAATTTCCGAGGCGTCCATGGTGGAGATATACTCCACGTACCAGGCGTTCTTTTTCGCGGCAAGATCCAGCTTGGTCTCCTCATCGGGGGCAAGCCCGCCAATCTCAAGCAGGATGTCCAAGGAAGCCATCCGGCTTACGCCCTTCAGTCGCTCATTGTCCTGCTCCGTGAACTCAAATCCCAGCTCTTCGGCAAGTCGCTTCCATGCGATATAGTGGTATTTGGCCGTATCAACCAAGACGCCGTCCAGGTCGAATAAGCATGCGGTGATCGGTGACATACAATTCCTCCTCTTGCATAAAATCGTTGAAATGCGAATTAGTGCAAACGTTTGAACCAAACATCAAAAATAAAGGAAGCACTAGGTGGCTTCTTTATTTTACAAAAATTGTTGGTGGCCTGACGGCAATAGCCGCCAAGCTTATGATTTCGGCATCGAGTACATCGATGACTCCCGGATCATCAAGCGATGCGGGATAATATAGCGATGGGGCAAGACCGTCTCGCCATCGTGGCGGATTGACTGGATCAGCGCCTGGGAGGCGGTGTAGCCAAGGTTGTAAATCCCGATGTCCACGCTGCTCAGCGGCGGTGTCGACAGCTCGGTCAACGAAATGTTGTTAAAGCTGATGATCGACACGTCCTCGGGAACCTTGTATCCAAGCTCGTGCAGGCCCCGAAGCACGCCGAACGCCACGATATCGTCGACGATAACGAGCGCGGTAGGGCGCTCCGGCAGATTCATGAAGAAGGACATGGCACGATAGCCGCTTTCCTGGAGAAACTCGCCTTCGACAACCCACTCCTTCCGCATGTCGAGCCCGGCATCGGCAAGCGCCTTGCCATAGCCCTTCATCCGGTCCTGGGATACGATCAGGTTAGGCGGCCCGCTGACAAAGCCGATCCGTTTATGGCCCAGGGAGATCAGATGCTTCGTCGCATCATACGCCGCCTGGACGTTATCCGTATCGACCGATAGCAGGTCCGGATACTTCTCGCTGCGTCCGACCAGGACGAACGGATAATCGTTGGATTTCAGGAAATCGACAACGGCATCATCCTGCCGGGAATACAGCAGAATCGCGCCATCGACGCGGCGGCCGTTCAGCAGCCGTGATACCGCTTCGACCTCCTCCTTCTCATTGCCGCCCGAGCTGATCAGGACATCGTACCCGGAGCGGTTGGCTTGGGCGACGATCCCGCGGATCAGCTCCATGAAGAACAGGTTGAGAAACAGCTCTTCAGCCGGTTTGGGAAGAATGACACATATGCTTTCCGTTGTTTTGGAAACAAGGCTTTTTGCCATAATATTGGGGTGGTAGCCCATTTCCTCCATAATGTCTCTGACCTTCCGCGAGGTTTCGCGGCTGATTCTCGGGTGATTTGACAGCACCCTAGAGACGGTAGAGGGGGATACGCCCGCTCGTTTAGCGACATCTTTAATCGTCACAGACATAATAGGACCTCCAGTGGAACCGTTTGCGTTTTTTTGAAAACAAGAAAAGGGCAGCCGCTGTTTTTAGAACAGAATCAATAGCTCTTGCGCGAGCCGCGGTGCTCCTCTTCATTTCCATGTTGGGTCTGTAAGGCCCCAATTATACAAGGTTCAAGCTGATAATAAGCCGTATTCATGCGATACTTTAAACGGTTTCACACTGTAATATTAACGTTAATCGAAATGCTTGTAAATACGTATCCGGATCCGCCGAGCGCAATTATTCACAAACGCAACAAAAACGAAGATATTTACAGATATCGAGAGAAAACCCTATATTATTTTTGGAAAACTGCTGAAAACAACACAATACGGACTTGTGCAAACGATTTAACAATTTTGTGAAGTGATGTATGATAGGAGAAGTTCGAGTATTTTACAAAATGATCATAAGCATAGCATGGGCAGTTGGACCAGGCTGTAAAAGGAAATCCGGTATGTTGATTTAAGAATTGTAACCGTTTTATTGGTAGATGTTAGGAAAATGAATTCAAACGTTTGCGCGTTGTTATGAGCTGTAGGCAAAACCGCTCTAACTTTAAGATTAAGGCAAAATTTAAGAATAAGACAAACAGGAGGAAGTGAAGATGATGAAGCAATGGGGCAGCAGGCGATCTTGGGCCGTCTGGTTTAGCTGCGTGGCGCTTGTAAGTGTTCTGCTTGCCGGGTGCAGCGGCAGCGGAGGGACTTCGGCGCAGGAAGAAGCCGGGTCGAAGGCGGGAATCGGGCAGGAGCAGGGACAGAACCCCGGCAAGGCGGAGACTGCCCAAGAGCCGGGGCAAGGAGGCGATACGAGCTCATCTGAGTCCGCGCAGGCGGAGGTGGATGAACAGCCGTCCGATGTATACTACGAAATTTTCGTGCGATCCTTCTATGATTCTGATGGAGACGGTGTCGGCGATTTGCGGGGAGTTATCGAGAAGCTCGATTACTTAAACGACGGCAATCCGGACACGACCGATGATCTGGGGGTCACCGGCATCTGGCTCATGCCGATTAATCCATCACCCAGCTATCACGGATATGATGTGACCGACTACCGGGCGATTCATCCTGACTACGGAACGCTGGAGGATTTCAAAGCGCTGCTGGCCGAGGCGGAGAAGCGCGGAATCAAGGTCATCATGGACCTGGTCGTCAACCATACAAGCACGGAGCATCCATGGTTCAAGGAGGCAGCCGCCGACTCGAAATCGCCGACCCGGGATTGGTATGTATGGGCCGAGGACCAAGGCAAGAAGCCGACGGGCTCGAGCGCAGCCGGCAGCGGCACCCCTTGGCATGAGTTAAACGGAGCCCATTACATGGGGACGTTCTGGGGCGGCATGCCGGACCTGAACTTCGACAATCCCAAGGTCAGGGAAGAGATGAAGGATATTGGAGCCTACTGGCTGGAGATGGGAGTAGACGGCTTCCGCATCGATGCGGCCAAGCATATTTATGAGGATCTGATGTCCGACAAGGGCGAGGCCACGACAGCCAAAAATACCGCTTGGTGGCAGGAGTTCCGCAGCCGCATGAACGAGGTGAACCCCGATGCCTACATCGTAGGGGAGATCTGGGACAACTCGGCAGCTGTTATTGCCCCGTACCTGGATAAGGCATTTGATTCGGGCTTCAATTTCGGTCTCGGCGAAAGCATGATCGGGGCCGTGACGAATGAGAAGGATAACAATCTGGCCTTCACGCTGGAGCGGACATACGGCTTGTTCAGCAAGGTGTCGGGAGGCTCATTTTCGGATGCGGCGTTCCTTACCAACCACGACATGAATCGTGTAATGACCCAGCTGAACGGCAATTTGGATCATGCCAAGATGGCTGCGGGCATTCTGCTCACCATGCCGGGCAACCCGTTTATTTACTACGGTGAGGAAATCGGTATGCGGGGAGCGAAGCCGGATGAACAGATCCGCGAGCCGATGATCTGGTCCAATACAGGCAGCGACAAGGGACAGACCACTTGGGAGCCGCTCAAGCATAACCGGGGCGATCAGGTCGAAGGTGTGCTGCAGCAGACGGGCGATCCCGATTCCCTGTTGTCCCGCTACCGTACCTTGATCGCATGGCGCCATGAAATGCTTGCGCTAAATCGGGGAACGATCGAATCGTTTGCCTCCGGCAACGAGAGCGTGATGGCTTACGTTCGTCGGACGAACGACAGTAAAGCGCTAGTCGTCCACAATCTGTCCGGCAAGGAGCAGCGTGTGGAGCTGGCGGGAACGAGCGGCGGCGATCCGTTCAAGGCGCTGGCCAAAACGACGGATGACCGAGCGGCATTAAACGGGTCAAGCTTAACGCTGCCGCCGTATACTACCGCCGTATTGGAGTAGCGTCCGTAAGGGAAGCGGCTACAGTTGCAGCAAGACCCCCGAGCCTTCGTATATGAGGGCACGGGGGTCTTTTTTTATGCTTGCAATTTCGGGATACCTTCATGACTTGCAATTACCGGTACGCTTCTAGGTATCTTGCCGTTAAGGAGTCTTTGCATTCTAACAGCTCCCTCGGCTTGCCAGAGAAAAGCAGCTGCCCGCCGTCCATGCCCGCGCCGGGGCCAAGATCGATGATCCAATCCGCCTGGCGGATGATATCGAGATTATGCTCGATGACAATGACGGTGCTGCCTTGCTCCACCAGCCGCTCGATGACCGATACGAGCTTCTCGCAGTCGGACAGATGCAGCCCCGTCGATGGTTCATCGAGCACATAGATCTCGCCGTGCTTGTCCAGTTCCGCCGCCAGCTTGACTCGCTGCCGCTCGCCGCCCGACAGTGTGCTGAGCGGCTGGCCCAGCGTCATATAACCGAGGCCGGTATCGTGCAGGCGCTGCAAAGCGGGGCGGATGTCCTTCTCCGGGAAGAAGGACATCGCCTCGTCAACCGACATCGCCAGCACCTCGCTGATGTCTTTGCCGCGAAGGCGGTACCGCAGAACGTCATCGCGGAAACGGCGGCCCCGGCATGCTTCGCAGACGGTGACCAGCTGATCCATGAAGGCGAGATCGGTCGCGATCGTTCCGGCACCGCTGCAGGCCGGGCAAGCGCCCTTGGCATTAAAGCTGAACAGGGATGCGCTGACATGGTTAGCAGCGGCACAGCTTCCGAATCGGATCGAAGATGCCGGTATATGTGGCGATGTTGGAGCGGTTTGAGGCATGGATGGCATCCTGGTCGACGATCACCGTTTCCGGATAGCACTGAGGGAGCACGTGGTTGATCAGCGTGCTTTTGCCTGATCCGGCGACGCCGGTGACAACCGTCAGCACCCCGGTGGGGATGCGAACCGTGACATCGCGCAGATTGTGTAAGGCGGCGTTCGAAATCGTCAGCCACCCGGAAGGTTCCCGCACCTGTTCCTTTAACCGTGCCCGCTGCTGAAGATGCTTGCCGGTCAAGGTGCCGGACTCCAGAAGTCCTTCGTAATCGCCTTCGTAAACGATCGTGCCGCCGGCAACGCCGGACCCGGGGCCCATGTCGACGATATGATCGGCCAACCGGATGACATCCGGATCATGCTCCACGATCAGGAGCGTATTGCCCTTGTCGCGAAGCTGGAGCAGCAGCTTGTTCATGTTATGGACATCATGAGGGTGAAGACCGGTGCTCGGCTCGTCGAAAATGTAGGTGAGATCGGTCAAGCTGCTTCCGAGCTGCCGGACCATTTTGATGCGCTGCGACTCTCCGCCCGACAATGTTGCGGTCTCGCGATCCATGGACAGGTACCCGATTCCGACCAGCTTCAGCTGTTCCAGCCGGGTTATGCAGGCGCTTGCGATCGGTGCAGCCTCCGACTCGCGAATCCTCCGCAAAAATGCAATCAGCTCATCCGCCGGCATCCGTGAGCAGTCGGCGATGGAATAGCCGTTGATTTTGCAGGACAGCGTCTCTTGATTGAGCCTGCCCCCTTGACATTCAGGGCACACCGAGCGGGGGGCTACATCGTTGATCGCTTCCCTGTACAGCTGCGCATCTCGGGAATCCTTGCTTAGAAATGACCGCTCGATTCGCGGAATGACGCCTTCATAATAAGAGGTCGGCGGCCATTCCGGCGTCGGGTTTGGCGGCTTGAACCCGGATTGGTACAGGAGCAGGTCCCACTCTTCCGGACTATAATCCTTCAGCTTCCGGTCATTGTCGAATAATCCAGTGACCGTATACCGCTTCCAGCGGAAATCACCGGGACGAAAGGTCGGGAATCGGATCGCTCCTTCATTCAGTGATTTTTCCTTGTCGATCAGGCGATCGATCCGGATGACGTTGACTTTGCCAAGCCCCTCGCAGCGCGGACACATGCCCTGCGGATTGTTGAAGGAGAAGACGTCCGAGTGCCCGACAAAAGGCTGACCGATCCGTGAAAACAACAGCCGCAGCAAAGCATGGATATCCGTAGCCGTTCCGACGGTGGACCTTGCGTTGCCGCCGATCCGCTTTTGGTTGATCAGGATCGCTGCGGATAGATGCTCGATCGATTCGACATCCGGTTCCCCGTATCCGGGAAGGCGGTGCCGAATAAAGCTGGAATAGGTCTCATTCATCTGGCGCTGTGACTCGGCGGCGATCGTATCGAAGACGAGGGCGGACTTGCCGGAGCCGGATACGCCGGTGAATACCGTAATTCGCTTTTTGGGGATATCGAGACTGACGCTGCGCAAATTTTTATTCTTGGCGCCGATAACGCGAATGACATTGTTCGGATTTGAAGCGTTGCTCTTGTCCGAAATCAAGCCTGGACTCATGCTCGATTTCGTGTTCGAGTTCATGTCTGATTTTTTGCCCGAGTTCATGTCTGAGCTCATGATTCATTCTCCTTTCCGGTTCCAGTCTTTGACCTGCTTACGGGAATAGCATATCTTATAAACATGACAATAATTGTCTACTTATTGGCAAGACCGAAAAGGAGGAGCAAGCGGTGTCCAAAGCCAAGCTGTTGATGGATGTGATTCTGTTCGTCAATGCCAAACGAAGCTTTACCGCCCAGGAGGTCGCCGATGAATTTGGCGTTTCGGTGCGCACTGCGCACCGATATTTGACCGAAATCAGCGATATGGGCGTTCCCTTATATACCGAGCAAGGACGTCATGGGGGCTACCGTACGCTCAGCAGCCGTGTTCTTCCGCCGGTGCTGTTTGATGAGGATGAGGTGTTTGCGATCTTCTTTGCCTTCCAGTCTTTGAAGCGCTACCGGTCACTGCCGTTTGAGCTGAACATGGATTCGGCCGCACGGAAATTGCTGGCGGGGTTTCCCGAGGATGCCAAAGCGATGATCAGCCGCTTGGAATCCGTGCTGGCCTTTTGGAGTCCGCGCCGAACGGCAGGTTCCCCTTTTCTGAAAGAAATGATCGAAGCAGCCCTATACCAGCGCGTTGTGAGGATCGGGTACCGCTCAAAGAACCGTACGAGCGACCGGGAAATTCAGCCGATCGGCGTGTATGCCCGCGACGGTCTGTGGTACATGCTGGCCGCCGAGGGGGAGACGGAGGAGCCGCGCTTGTTTCGGGCTGACCGGATCGAGTCCTGGACCCCGACGGACCGGTCGTGGGAGCTTGATATGACGCTGGAGGAATGGCTTCAGGAATACCCGATCCGGCAGCCGGTCCGCCTGTATGCGGAGCTCACAAGAGAAGGGGCCCGGCAATGCGCGAGCATCCCTTGGCTGGAGGATGAGGTGGTTATGCTTGAAGAGCATCGCGGCGTTGTCGACGTGACGGTAGACCGCAGCGATTTTGAATACATAGCCGATGTGTTTCTCAGGCTTGGAACGGAAGCGAAGATCATCGAGCCTCAGGAGATTGTGGATTTGATCCGGGATAAGGCAAGGCGGCTCATCGCCCACTATGATCAGGGACGGTTGTGAGTGGGCTGCAGAGGTGTAGCTCTTCCTTTTTTACATGTTACAATGACAAAAGACAGGTGCCGGAGGAACGAATCGCTGACCCGCACCTTGCGTTAGCGGCTGGAAGAAGCATTGCCGACATTTTGGTGGTGGAAAGGGAGATATCCATGAGCGCAAGCATTTTATATATCGAGGATGACCGCGATATCGGCGGATGGGTGAGTGATTTTTTGAAGGAAAAGGGCTATGGGGTGAAATGGCTCCAGAGCGGAGAAAAGGCAGTGGAAGAAGCTGCCCAATGCGCGGTTGTCGTCTTGGACGTCATGCTCCCCGGGCTCGACGGGTTTACGGTCGGACAGCGGCTGAAGAAGGCGTACCCCGGATTGCCGATTCTGATGCTGTCGGCCAGAACGTCCATCGACGACAAACTCCAGGGTCTGGAATTCGCGGACGATTACTTGACCAAGCCTTTCCACCCGGACGAGCTGGCGGCAAGGGTCGAGGTGCTGCTGCGCCGTTCTGCCGTACAATCCGCCGAACCGGTGAGGGTCAAGCATTTGACGGTTTATGAGGGCGAGAACCGGATCGTCAATGAGGATACCGGAGAGGAAATTTTGCTGACCGGCAAGCAGTATCAGATTTTTATGTACCTGCTTCAGCATCAGGGCCGCGTCATGACCAAGGAGCAGATCTATGAATCGGTATGGGGTGAGTCTTATATCGAGGGGGACAAGACGTTGATGGTTCATATCCGTTACCTGCGCGAGAAGCTGGAGCGGGACCCGGCGTCCCCGGAAATTATCGAGACGGTCCGCGGGCTCGGCTACCGGGTGAAAGCATGAAAGGGTGGAGAGCGAAGGGGCGGTTTCGCAAATCCCTGACGAATCGGTATCTGCTGCTTATTTCGGTGGCCATGATTTTCATGCCGATTCTGTTCCCGCTCGCCTCCGTGTTCTACTGGTTCGTTGCCAACACATTCATGGACGTGCCGCCGCTTCCCGACAAAAAATATGAGAATGGGACCGTATTGGAGAAAATGTGGCATAAGGAAGCAACCCAATTAGAAGGCGCATCGCCGGAGGAGATCGAGCAGAGGCTGAAATCGCTGCGGCAGGCTTATCCTGAAGTTCAGATGCTGTGGGTGGACAGCGATAGTCGAAAGCGGATCGAGCTCCCTGTGCAGGAGGATATGCCCGCGTTATGGAGCGCCCAGCATACCGTACAATTTATGAAAAATTCCGTCGGGGCCGATCCGTTCACGGTGGTCGCTTTTATCGGGGATGAGGGAGCGGACGAGGGCTTCATGGTGATGCGGATTCCGAGAAAATATATCAGCGTACAGGATCCGATCGCCAGCGAGACGACCCTGTACGGTTTATTCATGGCGACCATGTCCGGCCTCTTCATCCTGGTGTCCTGGCTGTTCTTCGTACGCATCCGCAAGCGGCTGCTGCGCCTCCGGAACGCAATGACATCCCCGAATGAAGCAACAGGCATCCCGCAGCCGGTCACGTTGACCAAGCTGGATGAGATCGGGCAGCTGGAAGAGGGCTACAACGATATGGTGAGCCAGCTGGAAGAGGGCCAGCGCCGCCAGCGCGAGGAGGAGGAGCTGCGCAAGTCGCTCATTGCGAGCTTGTCGCATGACTTGAGGACGCCATTGACGGTTATACGAAGCCATATTTTCTCTTTGGAGCGGGAGCCGCTCAGCGGGAGGGGCAAGGAATCGCTCTCCCTCATCGAGGCCAAAATCGGCGATTTGGGGGGATTAATTGATAACCTGCTATCCTATAATCTGCTCACGAGCGGCAAGGTGCAGCTAAACCTTGATGCGAAGGACGTTTTGAGACTGGTCAAAGAGAGTGCGGCCGCATGGTATCCGGTATGGGAAAAAGCAGGCATCGAGCCCGACATTGCTCTGCGCGAAGAGCCGCTGATCTGGAATGTCGATGTGTTATGGTTCCGGCGGCTGCTCGACAATTTGTTTCAAAATGTCGTGCGCCATGCCCAATCCGGTAAGTATATCGGCATTTATACCGAGGAACGCCAAGTCGAAGGCGGTGAAGAGACCGGAGCGCTGATCATCTCGGATCGCGGCCCGGGATTCGGCAGCGAGTCCCATAACAAGGGCGCAGGCATCGGGCTTGCGGTCGTGGATTTCCTAGCGAAGGAAATGGGGTTAAAATGCGAGGTTGAGAGCTCCGGCGAAGGAACGAGAATCACCATCTGGAAGCCGGGAAGCGGCGGCGTTTACCCAGGGCAGGAGCTTAATCCCGGAGGGAAGCAGGTCCGGTTTGAAGTGGACGATATGTAATAAGCCGCGACGGCCTGTAAAGCTCACTCGGAAGTTGATGATCGTGATGACGCGCAGCGCCGTGAACAAGACAAATCATTGAGGTGCGAATGAAGGAGCCGGACGTTTCCGGGTCCTTTTTTTGTGCTGTTTGCCGCCTTAACTGCGGCATTTACCTAGGGGAAGGCTAATCCTCCCTTTATTTAAAACAATCTCATAATCCAACGTGGGATATACAAGATCACATCCAGGATCAAAGTCACGTAATTGGAGAAGTTGTCTAGCTTGGTTCTTCCAGGCCAGGTTACCTTTTTCATGCGAATGACCTCATTTCGAATTGAATTGTCGGGCATATATCCATGAACGGGGGACGATAGCCAGCCGACAGTGCCTATAGAAGCAGCACCACTACCAGAAACAAGCACAGCTCGGACCTTAGGCTGTAACATGCCCTTATCCTGTTGGCCAGCGTCAGCTAGCACGCATTCAGTGATTAAGCCCTAAGTGACCATACGTAATGAGGGATTGGAAGTTTCAGTAAATTTTAGATCATCATCAATCGACGTACCAATTATTAGGGAATGAAGCCCTGTACTGCATAATCTCATACCCGTCGCACCAGCGGAGGGGGAGGAATCGGTCTGGAGAAGCGTAGCGTTCGCCTTTAAATCCGGGAAACAACCTTGTTTGGGATCATTCCGGTTTCCCGGATTTAACAGCGATCGGAAGAACGATCCGCCACCGAAGCGGCCATCGTTGCAGGAAGAGTTTATGACCACCACCGAAGCGGCCTTAGTTGCAGGAGGAGTTTATGACCGTCACCGAAGCGGCCTTGTTGCACGGGGGTTTTATCACCACCACTCGAAGCGGTGGTGGTTGTCCTACCCATCCCCCAGCACTGCGATCATGGGTAAGGCGAGTAGTATGGCATTAGGTAGCTGCATGAGAAGTCTGAGTGCCTTATAGAAGGAGCGATGTGCGCTGACAGCGAGCAGAGGCATGGAAACTTAGAAACCTCGGATAGCACATATCTCATACCCGTCGCACCAGCGGAGGGGGAGGAATCGGTCTGGAGAAGCGGAGCGTTCGCCTTTAAATCCGGGAAACAACCTCGTTTAGGATCATTCCGGTTTCTCGGATTTAACAGCGATCGGAAGAACGATCCGCCACCGAAGCGGCCATCGTTGCAGGAAGAGTTTATGACCACCACTCGAAGCGGTGGTGGTTGTCCTACCCATCCCCCGCACTGCGATCAAGGGCAGAGCGAGCAACTGTATGAGAGTTTGAGTGCCAGCTCATAGAAACATTGGTGGGCATATCTTGATATTCACGCACCAGCGGAGGGGGAGGAATCGGTCTGGAGAAGCGAAGCGCTCGCCTTTAAATCCGGGAAACAACCTCGTTTAGGATCATTCCGGTTTCCCGGATTTAACAGCGATCGGAAGAACGATCCGCCACCGTAGCGGCCTTAGATACAGGAAGAGTTTATGACCGCCACCGAAGCGCCATAGTTGCACGAAGCTAGGAGCGCGCTCTACCCTGATTCGCTTTTTTAAAGAAAATTTAAACTTGCCCCCGACCGCCGTTTAACCTTGACCAAGTACGATGGTTTACGAGGTGATGAACGTGACGGAACTCGTCATTCAAACAAAGGGACTTTATAAAACATACAAAAAACGCGCAGCAGTCGAGGACTTGAATCTGGAGATCGCGCGCGGTGACATTTACGGCTTTCTCGGGCCGAACGGGGCCGGAAAGACAACGACGATCCGGATGCTGCTCGGGCTGATCCAGCCGACGCGCGGAGCCATTCATCTATTCGGCAAGGATTTGAAGAGCGAGAAAATGGACATCTTGCGCCGTACCGGCTCGCTTGTAGAATATCCGTCGTATTATGGACATTTGACGGCGGTGGAAAATTTGGAGGCCATCCGCCGGATCACCGGCAGCCCGAAATCCCGCATTGCGGAAGTGCTGGAAATCGTCTCTCTGACGAAAGAGGCGAAGCGCCCGGTGAAGGGATATTCCCTCGGCATGAAGCAGCGACTCGGGATTGCGGCTGCCCTGCTGAACAATCCGGAGCTGCTGATTCTTGATGAACCGACCAACGGATTGGACCCGTCCGGGATTCATGAAATCCGGGAGCTGATCAAAAACATGCCGCGCCAATACGGCATCACCGTTCTGGTCTCCAGTCATCTGTTGGGCGAGGTTGAGCAGATGGCCGACAAGGTTGGCATCATCCGTGAGGGCCGAATGGTATTCCAGGATTCGATCGATAACCTGATCCGGACGGCTTCCAGCGGCTTCCGCCTGGCGGTGTCGGAGCCGGAGGACGCTCTGCAGCTCGCGCTGGATCTTGGCTGCGAAGGCACGCTCAGAAACCATGTGCTCGAGCTGGAATCAATGCAGGATGCCAAGGTGGCGCTGCTCGTCAAGCGGCTGGTCGAGAATCGGCATGCGGTATATCGGGTCGAGGAGAAGCGGAAGTCGCTCGAGGATATCTTCATGCAAATCGTAGGGGAGGGGAGCCGCCCATGATGGTCCGAGCACTGTCAGCCGATTGGCTGAAAATCCGGGGCAAAGGCATTTGGTTTCTCGCCGCGCTGGGACCGATCGGGCTGGTGGCGATGCAGGGCCTAAACTTCGGACTGCGGTATGACTACTTGATGAAGTCCTATGCGGATGATCCGTGGGGCGGCTTGCTGGAGAACGTACTGTTCTTCGTGCCGATCGCGCTGTTCCTTGGCATCACGCTGGTCTGCTCCCTCATGGCAAACGTCGAGCACCAGCTCAGCTCCTGGAAGCAGCTGCTGGCATTGCCGATTTCACGAACGGCCGTGTTCAGCGCGAAATTCGTGCAGGCGTTCCTGATTCTGTGCGTGTCCTGCATTTTGCTGACATTAGGTACGGCTGGCTTGGGGCTGCTGCTGGGGATGGGCGTCGAGCAGATGCCGTATCTGGATCTGCTGCGGATCGGCTTTGTCCAGTTGTTCGCCGCACTACCGATGCTTGCGCTCCAGCTGTGGCTGTCGCTGACGCTGAAGAATCAGGGCTTGCCGGTAAGCATCGGCATTACGGCATCGGTCGTGTCCATGTTCGCCTTCCAATTTCCGAATTGGATGCCGCTCAAGTGGCCGCTGCTAGCGTATATGGGGCCGGGCGAAGCGAAAGTAATCGGTGCGGGCCTGCTGCTGGGCGTTGTCATTGCTTGCGCCGGGCTGATTCATTTTAACCGGAAGGATGTGGATTGAGATGACGGCCTATACAAGAGCGGTGTCCTGCGAGTGGCTAAAATTATCGAAGTCAAGACTATGGGTGCAGATTCTTATGTGCGCGGCCCTGGTTATGCTGCTTGGCATTGTGGAAGGCTCATCGAATCCGATCGCGCCTTGGGAAGCGCTGGTCGGCATAATGAGCATCCTGCATGCGATGCTCTTTCTGCCCATCATGACGGGGATTTTCAGCGCAATGGTGTGCCGGTATGAGCATTCGGGCGGAGGCTGGAAGCAGCTGCTGGTGCTGCCTGTCTCGCGCAGCGCGGTTTATTTTGCGAAGTTTACCGTAGTCAGCCTGCTGCTCGCAGTCGTGCAGGCACTGTTCCTCGCAGCGGTGCTGGGAGCAGGGATGATCAAGGGGATCGACGCTTCGATTCCGTGGGACATGATGGGACGCAGCCTGCTTGGCGGCTGGGTGGCCTGCCTGCCGCTCGCAGCCTTACAGCTTGGCGTGTCCACGGCTTGGAGCAGCTTTGCCGCTCCGCTGGCACTGAACGTGGTGTTTACGATTCCGAATATGCTCGTGGCGAATTCGGAAACCTATGCGCCGTATTATCCATGGGCTCAGCCGTTTTTGGCCATGATGCCCCAGGGACAGGCCGGCTTCGGAGCGTTCAATCTGCCGTTCGAAAGCCTGATGATGGTGGTGGTCGGCGGGTTCCTGCTGTTCTTTATCGCGGGTCTTATCTATTTTCAGCGGAAGGAAATATAGCTCGTGGAGGACTCTCCAACCGACCGAAATTGCGCAAAACGGAATCTTGCTCGACATGAAAAGAGCTGTTCTTGAGGACGCGTCCTAAGAACAGCTCTTGTTTTTCCATGATGGAAATGAACCCTATGAACTATGCAAAATTCTGTTAAGCTTTACTGCAAGTTGTTCGCGAATACCGGCAGCTCTACCCAAACATACGGCGTTGTGGATGCCTTCAGCCCGTACTCGATGATCGTAATGACGGCAATCGTCTCGGCGGGATCGACCGCAGGCTTGCCTGTCTCGAAGAAGTGCACCAGATTTTCGATGAACGCCCCGAAGAAGTTGGAGTTCGCCGTTGCCTGCTTGAAGCTGCCGGAGTCGTAACGAACACCTAGCGTAAATGGGCAATTGTCCCCGAGGTGGTTCACTGCAGCCTGGCGTCCTTCGCCGAAGTCGATCAGCAGGGCGGGAGACGCCTCGGTTCCGGTGAACATGACGCGTTTCGGATTCGAGCCCATCAGCTGGACGATCGGCTCGATCTGATGGATGGAATAATTCGAGAAAGCACCGGGTCCCCAGCTGCTGATCGTTTGAATCCCTGCGGGTTCAAGCTCGGCATACTCGCTGGCGAAGCGAAGCGCCGAGGTCGAGTACATCGGCGTTCCATGCTTCGCGGCCAGCTCGAACAGACGGATGGCCGTCTCGCGATCAGGCGCAAACGTTTTGTCGATATACGTAGGCTTCCCGGAAGCCAGCGGCAGCTGCGACAGCTCCTCATGGTACTCGGGATGGTCCGGGGACAGAACGATCAGATAGTCGCTTCGTTCAACGACCTCCTCGATGGAATGCACCTGCTCGATCCCGTTCTCCTTGCACCAAGCTTCATTGGTGAGGCCGCCTTCTTTGTCCTGTTTGCCGTAGGCGCAGACGACTTTCATGGTTCCGTTGCTTGCCTGCTCAATCCAACCGGGATATTTATTCGCATGGAACTGGTCGAGATGCAGATCGACAAATCCGATTTTTTTCATAAAACCTATGCCTCCCTGACGTTTCGAACTGGGTTAGTTGCTGCTCTGGGCTACGGGCTGAAGCGATACCTCTGCTCCCTTGTCGGACGAATCATAGATCGCCTGGATGATCTGAGAGGACAGAATGACCGTATCGATATGCGATGGCTGCTTCTCCCCGGTCTGGATGGAGCGGATAAAGCCATCGATCTCGTTCTGGAACATGTTGCCGATATTGAATTTCGGCGTCGTTTCAAGCAGCGCGCCGTCCTTCGCGGTATAGAAGGTGAACTCGGCCCCGTATTTCAGACGGATGCCGCCTTTGTCGCCCAGGAAGTCGATGAACATTTCTTCGGCTCCGATATTTTGCGCCCACGCTCCGTTTAAGGAGATCGTAGGACCTTCCGTCCGAATGAGGGCCGTAACGAAATCGTCGACGTCATATGTGCCATCGTATTTCGGCGGGCCTGCCCACATCTTGAGGAAGGTGTAGTCCTCCATATCCTTACCGAGCTTGCAGTAAGCCTGGCCGGAAACGGTTTGCGGCTTCGGATCGCCGGTGCAGTACATGACGACATCCAGGAAATGAACGCCCCAGTCGATCAGCGCGCCGCCGCCGGCGATCGCCTTCGTCGTAAATGCGCCGCCGAGACCCGGGATGGAGCGGTGGGCACGGAAGCTGGCATAGACATGGTACAGCTCGCCGAGCTCGCCGTTTTGGATCATGTTCTTGATACGGTTAACGCTTTCATTATAACGGTTCACAACCCCGATATTGAGCGTCTTGCCGGTCTCGTGCTGAACCTTCTGCATCTCGAGTGCTTCGGCATAGGTCCGTGCTGCAGGCTTTTCGCATAATACGTGCTTGCCGGCCCGCAGGCAGTCGATGGCGATCGAGGCATGAACATCATTCGGTGTGCAGATGGATACAGCGTCAACCTCCGGATCGTTCAGCACTTGACGGTAATCCGAAACAGCTTGGCCGCATTCATATTTGGAAGCGGCAGCCTCCGCCCGGTCCAGGGCAATGTCACAGAAGTATTTGATTTCAGCATCTTCGTTGGCTATGTAGGCGGGAATATGAGCGCTGTTGGCAATCGTGCCGCAGCCAATGACGGCAATTGTAATTTTGTTCATCGGTTCTCCTCCAAAATCGTGGATTTGGTAAGGCATGCATAATCATGACGCCGAGTTGAACTTTCATTCATTTCTTGCACAGAGTATATCATGGGCTGCATGCATTCGGATTTCACTATTGTGTTTATTTATTGGATTATTGTTCAGGTTAGGAAAACAACCCTTGCCATCTAATAGGCGTTCTTCTTATAGTAAGCCGGGGTGGTGCCGGTATATTTCTTGAAAACGCGGCAAAAGTAGGGTAGCTCGTTAAATCCCACCTTATAGCATACCTCCGTGACGGTCAGCTCGGGCTGCGCGAGCAGTCTCATCGCCATGCGGACCCGGAAGTTGGTCACATACTGGCTGAAGGTACGGCCGGTCACCTCTTTGAAATGCCGGCAGAAGTTCGTCCGGGACATCATCGTGACGGCACACAGCTCCTGCAGGCTGAGGGGCTTATCGTAATGGTTATGGATAAACTCGATGGACTTCATAATGGGCTCGCGATACTGGTTGTTGGGACCCGTCAATCCGGCGGCCCCGTTCTCCTCCAGCTCCCGGCTCAGGATGCCAAGCAGCTTGAGCAGATTCGCCTTAAGCAGCAGCTCAAAGCGGGGGCCTCGCCGTCCGAATTCGGCAAGCATCTCGGTCATCAGCTCCCTGACGGCAAGATCACTGCTGCTGGAGAGCATGATTTTGAGCGGGATTTTGTCTTCAGGTACCATGAACGACTCGATAAAGGCTTGGTCGAACCCGCCGGATTCTTCCGTGCGGGCATGCAGATGCTCGTTAATGAACTCGGGCATAAACTCGCAGCCGAGCACTTCAAGCTCTTTTCCTGGAAGCATTTCAACCCTGTGCACGCTGTAGGGAGGAAGGACGAATATGCTGCCCTGGGTCATCCGGTATTTCTGGCCGAACAGGGTGTGGTCGAACTCTCCCCGGCTGATGTACCAGATTTGGAAGTAGTCGTGCATATGGTCCGACAGGCTGCCGAATTCCTCGGTAATCCGGTATATTTTGCACGGCAGGCCGCTGATCATCTCCAGCTCCGACGTAAAGTAGGCGATGCCCCGGCGGGTGCATTCGGCAATATCGGGCTTGATCCAGTGAATGGCCATCTCGTTGTCCTCCTGAAAGATATCTTCGCTGAATTTGATAGTTTTTCATCCTATATACTATTCATAGCATAACGCATTCATGGCATGAAGGAAGAGGGAAATATAGTATCAATCAGGTAAGATATGAGCGACAAACGGTCCTATGCGTTCAAGCGACGGAAATAAAAGTTCTACCAGGGGAATTATGGTATAATTGAAGAGACAAAGTAACCGGTGGGAGTGACGCGGCGAAGCTAACCCGAAAGGGGGTGACGCCGTGTCCCTTCTTGAATTGACGCTCAAGCTCCTGGACGGAATGCTAAAGCTGGTCGGCATTATTACTGGCCTGAATGCTTTAGTTAACGCCTCCCGGAAACGATCGCGGCCAAACAAGAAAAGCCACCGGGAATAGGTTGGCGCCTAGCTATCCGGTGGCTTTTCATTGAATTGTGAAATCCTCGCCGTGGTCGCCCACCGGCCTTTGTTAGAAGTCGCGATGTGTCCAGCATCGCGGCTTTTTAAGTTTACGCATCTTTAACCAAAGTATACCACAAAAGCATGAAAACAACACAGGCATTTCAATGGATGAAGCATGCCCACTGCATTTCAGCACAGAGCGGTATGGCGGCAATAGGGTTGCTAGCGGCGGAATTCGTCCAGCATCTGCGCCTTGATCTCCTCGATCGGAAATTGCTGGGGATAGGTGGAGATCATGAGCATGATGCCTTGGAGCGTAGAGGAAAAATAAAGCGAGCGCTTGCGCGGTTCGGCGACGCCGAGCCGCTCGAATATCCTGCACTGGAGCTCGAACTGCCGCGCCGCTTCCTCTACGAGGAGCCTGCTGTACTTGATCAGCTCCTGATCAGCTTCGGGCTGAGTCTGGAGATGGAGATAGAACCGGTGCTCCTCCGGCTTTTGGTAGACGCTGTCGATCGCGTGCCCGATAATGAACTTCAGCTGCTCAATAGGTTCGGTGAGCGCAGCTGCATCCTGCATGACTTGCGCGATGGCCCCGATGCGTTCCGTTACCATCGTGGCGAGCAGCTCCTCCTTGCCTTGAAAGTAATTATACATAAGGCCTTTGGATATCCCGGCATGGCGGGCTACATCGCTGATGGAGGTGGCGTGGTAGCCTTGGCGGATAAACAAGTCCATCGCGGCCTCCAAAATGTTGGCTTTCGCCATTTGTCGAATGCGTTCGTTCTCGCTAGGTGTCCGCGGCATGAATCCTTCAGTCCTCCACAAAATCGGTAATATGCTGAGATACAGCTTCAGGATGAGTCAGCGTGACCATATGATCGGCCCCTGTTATCCTGACGAATCGGATATCCGGAACTCTCTGAAAGCTTTCGGCGACCAGCAGGTTATCAGGAAGTTCCTGGTCTCCGATGATGAATAGCGTTCTGGTCTGAATCTCTTCGAGCCGCTCGTAGGCAGGCGGCGTCGGCCAGATCGGCGCAAAGGCGGCGGCAGGCCACGTAAAAGTACGCAAGAAATGGCGGCGCAGCATGTCAACCATGAGCTCCCGCTGGGGGCTGTTCCTGGCCACCTCATAGGACGGGGCGCCGATCGAACGCTCAATCATCAGCTCTACGTCCGGAGCGGCTTCGCCCACGTGTTTCATATAGTCCTGGAATTCATCGGAATACGGATAGCCGGATAAGGCAGGTGCGATCAGGACTAACTCCGATACTCTTTCAGGATAATGGATCGCGAATTCGGTGGCAATCTGGCCGCCCATGGAGTGGCCGACGATGGCGGCCTGCGGAAGGTTAAGGTGGTCGAGCAGGGACAGTACATCAAGAATATAGTTGGGCTGCCCGACAGGAGAAGGGGAGTTGCCGATTCCTCTACCGTCCATCGCAATCACTTGAAATCGATCTTGGAGCAACGGCGTGATGAGGCTCCAGTCCCGCGAATCGGCGCCGCCGCTGTGAATCATCAAGATCGGCTTCCCCTTGCCGTGAATCTCGTAATACAAATCCATGTGAACACCCTCCATTCATTTTCCGAAATATGGATCGGCCGATGCGTTTATTTTATTATTGGTTGACCGGTTAGTCAATAGAAAAAACAGAGGAATACGATCACCTATCAACGAAAAATTGACACCGAAACCACGGGCGCCGGCATTCAAAAAGCTCCCCCCCGAGCCGTAAGCACGGCGCTCGAAGGGAGCTGCATCTCTTATTGTAGAATATGAATTATTGCTGGGCCTTCAAAATCGCAAACCCGTACGCAGGCAGCTTCACGGTCAGCTGCCCTTGCTTCGCGCTAAGCGATTGACCGTTCCACAGGTTGGTCCATTGCTGGTGCTGCACAGGCAAGGAAATGGTATTGCCGGCTCTATCGTTGTTGACCGCCACGATGATCGTTTCGTTGTCGTCCTCCCGCAGGTAGGCAAGCTTGCCGCCGTTCTTCTCCGCCTGCAGGAACTTGAAGGAGCCTGTGCGCAGCGCCGGATGGGACTTACGCAGCTTGATGAGGGTCTGGTAGAACGTGAACAGATCCTTGTCGTGCTTGGTCTCATCCCACTCCATGCATTTGCGGCAGCCCGGATCGTGTCCGCCGTCCATGCCGATTTCGTCGCCATAGTAAATGCAAGGGGTGCCGAAATAAGTGAACTGGAACATGGCCGCAAGCTTCATCAGGCGCTTGTCGCCGCCGGCCTGTGTCAGCAGTCTCGCGGTATCGTGGCTGTCCAGCAGATTGAACATCACTTCGCTTGCCTGTCTCGGGTAGCCCGCAAGCTGCTTGCCCAGCATGAAGGAGAACTTCTCCGCATCCGCAGTGCGGTTAATGAAGAAGTCCAGCACCGCATTCGTGAACGGATAGTTCATGACGGCGTCGAACTGGTCCCCTTCGAGCCAGATGGAGGACTCGTGCCATACTTCACCCAGGATGTAGGCGTCAGGATTGGCTTTTTTCACGACCTGACGGAATTCGCGCCAGAAGCTGTGTCCGACCTCGTTGGCAACGTCCAGGCGCCAGCCGTCGATGCCTGTCTCTTTGATCCAGTATTCGGCAGCCTTCAGGAGGTAAGCCCGCACCTCCGGATTCTCCGTGTTCAGCTTCGGCATGAGCGGCTCGAAGGCGAAGGTATCGTATGTCGGGATGCCGTCCACCACTTCAAGCGGCAGGGAACGGATATAGAACCAGTCCTTGTATTTCGATTTTTCACCGTTCTTCTGCACGTCCACGAATGGCGCGAACGTTCTGCCGGAATGGTTGAAGACCGCATCCAGCAGGACGCGGATCCCCCGCGCGTGGCACAGGTCCACCAGCTTCTTCAGCGTATCTTTATCCCCGAACTGAGGGTCGATTTCCAAATAGTCTTCCGTATCGTATTTATGGTTGGTCGTTGCCTTAAACAGCGGCGTGAAATAGATCGCGTTGACGCCAAGCTCGCTCAGATGATCCAAATGATCGATCACCCCTTGGAGGTCACCGCCGAAGAAGTTGTTCGGCGTCGGCTCTGCGCTTCCCCATGGCAGTGCGCCTTCCGGATCGTTGCCCGGGTCGCCGTTTGCGAAACGCTCAGGGAAAATCTGATAGAATACGGCGTCCTTCACCCAAGCCGGCGGCTGGAATACGTCATCCGGGTTAATGAACGGGTACTCGAACAGACGATCCGGATTAGCCGGCGGCTCCGTCAGGAAGTCATATTCCGTCATCCAGCGCTTCTCCTGCCCCTTCTGGAGCAGGAAGCCGTATTTCAGGCGGCGGTATGGCGGCGTAGCCTCGCACTCCCAATAGTCGAACAGCTCATCCGTGGCCAGCTTGGTCATCGGAATGTATTCCATCGTCTGATCCCACATGTATTTATCGCCGGCAAGCGCGTAGACTTCGGTGAGATCATCCTTTTTCGTACGGATTCTGAGGTGGACGGTCGTTCCGTCATAGGCGTAGGACCAGTTTTTGCGCGGGCGATGATAAATGGCTTCCAAGAACATCGATAAATTCCTCCCTTGATTGATAAAATTAAAAAAAGGCACACCCAGGACTAAAAAATAGCCGAGGTTGTACCTTTTGTAAGTAGGGGATTTTGCAAAATCCGATTCCAGCCGCTTCAGGGCCACAATATACAGACGAATTAAACCGTTTCGATCTCTATATTGATGATTGAACTATGGATTTGTGCAAAACCTCAAGTAAGATAACATTGCCTTTAAATTATGAATTTGATGACTCTGCTAAAAATATACCATGCGGTCTGCGACGATACAAGCCCTAAGCCGGGAACAATCAAGTTTCAGCAGCCAATCATAGTACCGTGCCTGTGCCAGTACGGGTATGATTGCGGGTTTCAGGGGCATGAATGATGCTATAATTAGAAGAAGAGGGACAAGCCTGGACGGATAAACGATAAAGGGGATGACAAAGAATGCATTACGATGATCAGGTGAAGAACCGCGTGAAGCGGATTGAGGGACAGCTTCGGGGGATATTGAAAATGATGGAGGAGGCGAAGGATTGCCGGGAGGTCATTACGCAATTAACGGCTGCCCGAACGGCGATCGACCGCACGATTGGTGTCGTGGTCAGCGCCAATCTGGTGGATTGCGTGCGCAAGGCCGAGTTGGACGGCGAGAATACCGAGAAGCTCGTGCAAGAAGCGGTGAACCTCCTCGTCAAGAGCAGGTAGGCCTCCCGGCAATCCCAAGCGGTGAGAAGGGGAGAAGCGGGGGGCACTGTGTCTTAAATGTTAATTTGCTGCGAGTGGTTCATGAAATGGATCAGGATCGGACAAAATGGGTAAATAAATGTAATGACTTCTTAAAGGAGGGTACTCAGATGTCTGTCAATGAGCAAATTATTCTGGCCAAGCGTCCGCAAGGGATGCCGAATCAGGCGGATTTTGCGTTCGAGGAACAGCCCATGCCTGTTCCGCAGGCCGGCGAAGTGCTGGTGCGGACGGTGTATCTTTCGGTTGACCCGTATATGCGGGGAAGAATGAGCGAAGCGAAAAGCTACGTCAAGCCTTATGAGGTGGGCGAGGTCATTCAGGGCGGCGCGGTCGGCCAGGTCATGGAATCCACGCACCCGGGATTTCGGGAAGGCGATTTCGTTGCAGGCAATTGGGGCTGGCGGAGATACGCGGTTGTGAGCTCATCCACACTGCGCAAGATCAATCCGGAGCTGGCTCCCGTATCGACCGCACTGGGCGTGCTCGGGATGACCGGCTTGACGGCGTACTTCGGGCTCCTCGACATCGGCCAGCCCCAGGCTGGCGAGACCGTCGTTATATCCGGGGCCGCCGGGGCCGTCGGCATGATCGTTGGACAGATCGCCAAGATTAAGGGAACCCGGGTGATCGGCATTGCCGGATCGGATGAGAAGATAAGGTATTTAACGGAGGAGCTGGGTTTTGACGCGGCTCTGAATTATCGCTCGGAGACGTTTGAGGATGAGCTTCGGGAGGCTTGTCCCGACGGCGTGGACATTTACTTCGATAACGTCGGCGGGGAAGTCTCCGATGCGGTGCTGCGTCTGATTAACAAAAATGCGCGCATTCCGATTTGCGGACAAATTGCGCTGTACAATCTGGAGAAGCCGGACACGGGTCCGCGGATTCAAAGCCTGCTGCTGACCAATACGGCCTTGATGAAGGGATTTCTCGTCGGCGATTATCAGAGCCGGTACAATGAAGCGCTTCACGAGCTGGCCGAGTGGCTGCGGGACGGAAAGATTAAGTATGCCGAGAATATCATCGAAGGCTTCGAGAATACGCCGGAGGCGTTCCTGGGGCTGTTCAGCGGGGAGAATCTCGGAAAACAGCTGGTGAAGGTAAGCGAGGAGCAGAATTGACCCATTGGATTCGGGCATCCGGCAAATAGAAAAAAGAGTGGCGACCGCACAAAGGCTTGGCTCAAAGGAGCCCTTGCACCGTGCGGATCGGCACTCTTTTTTTCGTGACACGCCCTGGCTCACATGGCCGCTTCGGGGCCCGTGATTTGCTGATACTGGCGGTACATGGAGATGCGCCAGTGTACGATCATTCCGTAGGCGAGCAGAAAGAACAGCGCCGCGGTCTGCGGAATGGAAATATGCTGCTCAATATACCCGTGCAGCAGAAGCCTGAAGGCCAGAAGCCCAAGCAGGATGTAGACAAAGCTGCGAGACTTCTGCATGAAGATCTGCCCGTCCACCTTCTCGAACCGGGTGCTCCGAATGAGCGGATAGGAGAAGATAAACCAGCCGACAAGAAATGCGATGATCCCCCACCATATCGGGATTCGCACCTGCTTCTCCACGAACATCAGAAATCCTGTGCTCATCGCGAGCGGCGGAATAATGATCTTCCTAACGGTTACCGGCCGGTGGCTGGCCTTCATCCGAATGAAAATCACCGTTAAGGCCATGACGAGCATCGCGACCGTGGAGCCTATTTGAAGAATTGGGGAATTGAAATCAACCACAATTCAGAACCTCTTTCCCTAAGTAAGATGAGATGGCTATATTCTGTTCCTTGATTATAGCATATTCTCATGACAGGCAAAATCAGGGGCGAGAGAAGCTGTTTTTCGGCGAAAGAAGCTGTCGCAAGCTTAGTTGTCCGTACACCGGTTCGCGAGACATCGGGCGGGAGCTATCATTGCGCCGCCTGGACAGGCACACGGAGAGGAAGTGGAGTCTGCAATGAACGTTCAGTCTCTGCGCTGTGCGTTCAGTCCCTGGATGAATATCTGGATCATGTACGCGAGGCTTTCGTCCAGGGACAGATCCATGGCAAACTGGCCGCCGCGTTCCAGGGAGGAAAAGCCGTGGCACAGGCTTCGGAGCGTCCGGACCGAGTGCAGCGCCTCGGCTTCTTCAAGTCCGTAGTGGGCGAGCACCTGCAGCAGCAGCCCGACAATGTCATCGCCGATCTGCTTCGTGTCCGCGTGGTCCGGTTGGATCGGCTGAAGAGCGGCCTCATATAGGCCGGGGTGCGTTCTGGCGAACTCGACATAGGCGATGCAAACGTGTCGAAGAGCCTCCTCGCCGGAACGGCCGGCGACAGCCTTCAGCAGCCGCTCATGCAGAATCTGGAGGCCATACTGCGTTAAAGCGGCATGCAGGCCGGGAAGCCCATCGACATGGTTATACAGCGACGGGGATCTGACGCCTAGCCGCCCGGCCAGCGCGGCCAGCGTAACGGAATGGAAGCCGCCCTGGTCGGCGAGCTCCGCCGCGGCCTGCAGGAGCTGGTGGCGATCAATGCCGGGTCTTGGACTCATCGTGCAGCCCTCCCGATGCGTCTTTGCGCCTCTTCAATTGCACGCTGCATGCGCGCCTCCGGCTGTGTAATCATCGGACCATGCCCGACGGCCAGCACGGCCGGCTGAAGCGCTGCATGGGCAATTGCGGTCGACAGAGCCAGCTCCTTGCTCCAGGTTGCCATTGCCGGGAAAGGGAACCACGGGCGGAGCACGCCGGAGACTGCCAGCCCGCCGCGGGTCTGCCAGGCGTCCCCGGCGATCAGAATGCCGCTGCGCTGGTCCAGAAACGCCATATGTCCCGGCGTGTGGCCAGGCGACGCGAGCGCTTTAAGCGAGCCGACGCTGTCGCCGTCCTCAAGCAGCACATCCGGCACCGCCTTTACCGCTTTAGGCTTAGGCACGCCGCCGCGGATCGCGGTTTGCGGCTCGCCCGGGATCAGATCCCGATTGCCTGCGAGCAGCTGCGCATCCCGCCTGGAGATATACACGGCGGCTTGAGGCAGCGCCTTCTTCAGCCCGTCGAGGGCGCCGATATGGTCATCGTGGGCATGGGTTAACAGGATGCGCGTAATCGGCTTTCCGATCGCCGCTGCGGCTTCGAGGATGCCTTTCTCGGAAAACGGCATGCCGGCATCAATCAGCGTCAAGCCGTCACTTTCTTCAACGAGATAGACATTAACGGGAAATAGGCTGGGCAGAAACGAAACTTGGGTCACCTGTTCGATCGTGCGGGTTAACATGGAAATCAATCCCCTCTCGCTCAAAACTAATTATGTTAGCATATTAACTAATATCATTAGTTTTAGCAAGCCTGATTTTAAATATTTCTTGAATATGCAAGATGCGACACTAAAAAATTTATAATTTTACCAAAATTTGAGTGCAATTTTATAGCGTATACGTTACCATAAAGAATAGGTATTACGGAAAAAAATGTAGATTATTTTTAAACATTTATGCAAAGGGTGAGAGGGCGGACGAGATGGACTTTTTCAAGCGTATCGTTCTGTTGATGCTGATGTATACCTTCTCGGCAGTGCTGCTGTACGTGGCCAGCGAGCATGCGCCGTATCTGCTTCCTGTCATCTGGTTCTCGGCGCTCTTGCTATTGCTGTGCGGAATTGCTTACTTAGGCTATCATTATTTATATAAGGGCCGCAGAAGAAGCTAGCAGATGGCCGTATTCGCCTGTCCGACCGCCGGACAGGCTTTTTTGCTGTCTTTTTCAAAATAATAAAACGATTCCCGATGCTGCACGGTCTTTACTATAGTGAGGATTTTGCAAGAATTTAAAGGACAACTTTCCAACAGAGCAATAAATCGAGCGAACGGTTGAGTTCGTAATTTATTGTACCTGAGAGCGGCCGGAATCGAATTTTGCAAATGTGGCACTTTATACAAAAGCTGCAGGATTCATGGGGGGAAGGAGCGGCGGATGGACGAGAAAGAGCTTGCGCTGGCTGCATGCCGGGGGGATGAGGAAGCGTTTTACACGCTTGTCGCAAAGCACCGGAGACGGTTATACGGGATCGCGTACAGCTATCTGCATAATGAGATTGATGCGCTGGAGGCGCTACAGGAGACGGTGTGCCGGGCATGGATGAAGCGCCGGAAGCTTAAGCAGCCGGAAGCGTTCGTTCCGTGGCTGATTCGGATCTTGATTCATTGCTGCATCG
Organism: Paenibacillus lactis; assembly: GCF_017873605.1. Lineage (GTDB taxonomy): Bacteria > Bacillota > Bacilli > Paenibacillales > Paenibacillaceae > Paenibacillus_AQ > Paenibacillus_AQ lactis. The sequence goes on along the minus strand of NZ_JAGGKI010000002.1, from coordinate 206,352 downwards.
ATGAGCAAAAGCGAAAAGCGCGAACGGTGCCGATGGAGCATGTGCTGGAATCCGGGACGATGTTCGAGATGATCCATGACAGCAAGCTGGATTTGGAGCGTGCGTTAAGCCGGATGAAGCCCAAATACCGGCATGTGCTGATTCTTAAATACTATCAAGACATGACCGTACCCGAAATCGCCGACATTCTGGACTGCCCTGAGGGCACGGTTAAGACGCGGATCCATCAGGGACTAAAGCTGCTGCGGCAGAAAATCGGGGAACCGGGAGGTGCCTTATTCCATGTTTGAGAAGGAAGAGCGGCTGCTGGCTGAAATGAAGCATGAAACGGAGAAGGAATCCATGATGGTGCCCGATGAGGCGCTGGATTCGGCGATTCGGAGCGGGATTCGAGCAGGGGAGCGGAGAGGGAAGAAGCGGTATCGACTTCGCGCTGCTTCCTCAGTGGTCATCGCTGCCGCCGCCGTGCTGCTGCTGACCCTTTGGGGAGGCGGCAGCACGCCGGGACCCTCGCCGCAGCTCGCCCAAGGGCCGTATCCGCCGCTGACAGGATTCGATATCGCAGACGATATTACGGCTCGTACGGCGAACCGACACGGCTTGATCCAGCCGGTGAACCAATCCAAGTCATCAGGCGAGTACACAGTCACTGTTCAAGGTGTACTAACGGGGCCTCAGCGGCTGCAGGTCTTCTACACGATAGAGAATCACTCTGGCCGTAAGGCAACGGTACTGCGAGAAAAACTGAAGCAGCCGGACACCGGAAAGGAGCTGTCCTACGCCTCCAGCACAGGCGGGGATCCGCTTCTGGAGAAGGGAAAGTGGGCGAGGCAGGTGAATTTTTATTTTGAGGAGAGTACGCCAATCCCCGAAACAGTCACCCTCGACATTGCGGTGGCTCCGTATTCCACAAGTACGGTGCACAGCTCGGAGTCCCCGAACGAAGAGGTCATGGAGATGGACCTGAAGCTTGATCTGGAAACGATGAGACGGTTTACGAGCACCGTGTCGTTAAACCAAACGATTGAAGTCCAGGGGCAGACCATGACGTTTAAGGAAGCCGTGCTGTCGCCGGCGGGCATCACAGTGAAGGCAAATATTCCAAATGAAAATTCGATGAAGGTGTCCGGACTGTTCCAACCCTATATCGAATCCCGCAAGGACGATTCCGCTGCCGTGCAGCTCGGCAATTCCCTGACGTGGTTGCCGGGTGCCCAGGGAGACATGACGTATTTCTTTGAGAGCGATGCACTCGATCATCCGGACACACTCGTTTTGAAAGCTGGAGGGATGCATGCCGTAGACCGGGACGATATGCAGATCGTCGTGGACGTTAAGCAGAAGAAGGTGCTGAGCTCGCCGGAGGATCGTATTCAGTTCGGAGACTATACGAAGAGCAAGGACAAATATACGCTATCGCTAAAATATGAAGAACGCGATTTCAATCATGGAGCAGTCTCCATCGACTCCCTAGGCTTTACGGATGGGGAAGGAAAGCGGCATGTATTTAAAGAGCAGGAAGGCTCCCGGTCCAGTTCGGAATCGACCGGAGTGGACGGATACTGGAGTACGACGATGTACCTGTATCTGGAGCCCGAGGATTACCCGCAGCCGTTGACCTTTGACGTTAGCAGTTTTCCCGGCGTGATCGAGCAGGCGATCGAAGTGCCGATCCAGTAACGGGCTTCAAGCGGCAATTTAAGTCCGGGCCGCCAGAAGTGCGTTCGGTGCAGCTTGGAAGCTTCACGATGCGGACGATGCAGTCTCTGCCCACGCTCTACTGCCGGTGCAGTCGCAAGCCCCTGTTCTGCTGCCAGTGCATGCGGCCTGCCTTTTTCCCGCCCCCAAAATGACGAAGCCCCTCCGGGATTTTCCGGGGGGCTTTTTGTATCGTTATCTCAACCGAACTACTTCCTGCGCTCGGTCGGCGAGCTTCCTTCCGGGCGCTTGGCGTCGAACAGCTCGATGAGCGGTTTCGGCACGCCGTTCAGCAGCAGCCACTGCCGCAGCGTTTCAATAGCCCGGACGTGGCCGTTCCCCTCGTCCTTCCAGGTCAGCAGCTCGGCGACTTTAATCACCAGGAGCGTAAGCTCGAGCTTGTCCCGTTCGGACTGGTCGGCCCGAACCTTATGGAAGACGGCCTCCTTCTCCCAATCGAGCAGTATTTCTTCCCCAATGGTCGGCCGCATGAGGGAGTAGCTGTGCTCGCAGCGCGGACAGTGAACCGTGGTGAACGGTTCCTCATGGAAATGGGTCTCTACTTCGCAGCCGCACTTGCGGCAGCGGAAGGTGACGCGTACTTCAGTATTGGTCAACATGTCTTGGATGCCTCCTTCGAAGAGAACGGTACCTATCCTTACCCAAAACTTGGAGGAGGTGACCCACACGGACCATGACAGGCTGCCCGCCCGGCACGAAAAAACGGGTCATCCAAGGGGCATTCTGCGTTGAAGCCGCATTCCTTGGATGGCCCGTACAGCTCTTCGCTCGGCCAAGAACAACTCCTATCGTCTTGCACCTTCCCGGACATTTGCCAACACGTTGTACAGGAAAGCCAGAATACCAAGCGTGACCAGGACTCCGCCTACTGCGACGACCGGCTCGACCGATTCGGTTCCGCTCATCAGCAGGAACAGACCGATCATCATGATGGGCAGGCCGATGTTATGGAGCCAGAAATGAACCTTCCCTGCGGCTGACTCCCCTGCGGCGGGGAACAGATAGTAAACGATCCCTGCCAGAGCCAAAGATGCCCAGCCGAGCAGGTTGATGTGCGCGTGAATCGAGCTGTAGGTATAGCTGTGGGAGATCGACATATACATGCCGAGCAGGACACCGATGACGAAATAGACGGCTGCAATTTTGATGAGTTTGATTCCCATAATAGGCCCCCTTCATGGATAACTACTATGATATATGTCCGCTGCGGTGAAGTAGAACCGAAGGAAGGCGGGATTTATCTATCCAAAATAGAAAACCGGCGGCTCCACTAGGGAACCGCCGGTTAAGCATGTGTCCGGTTCATAGGCCGGGCCAGCAGGTTTAATAAGAATTCTATTATTCCAACTCGAGCACATCGTAGATCATCCACTTGCCTTCCGACTTCGTCAGCCAGTATAGATAGGTGGTAGATATCATATCGCCGTCGGCATCATCGCTTTCCTCGATATACAAGACCGCGTCCTCCCCGTCGTAGAAGAGAGGATGGGTCACCTCGGCCTTCAGGTTGAAGTTCAGCTCATCGAAGATGCCGTCTGCGATGCTGCTCTGGAACAGCTCATAATATTCGGAGTTCGGGTGAATGACGGACATCAGCAGCGGGCCATTCTCCGTGTTAAAGCCCTTGTACTGGGTATCGATCACATCCTGAATCGCCTTCAGCTCCGCTTCAGGCACGTTGGCCCGGGAGGCAAGAAATTCGTCGGAGACGTTATATTCCTGCTCGTACTCCCCCGGGAACGCGAGCTTCCAGACGCCGGAGGCATCCTTCTTGAAGTAGTTATAGCTGTAGATCGTAGTGTCCCAAGTGAAGGGCCCCGAGACGCGCTGGACGGTCGTGGCGACGAACGCTTCAGCCGTTGTGCCCGCAAGCATGACGTCCGATACCTCGCTGGATACGTTAAGGTCAAATTGGAATTGATCCTTATAATATTCGTCGAGTCCTGCCAGAAGCGGGGATTGCGGATGGTATACCGTTTTGGCCTTGGCGAGATCCTTGGCATTCTCGGCCGCATCCAGCGTGCGGTACAGCTTCTCGATATCGGCTTTCGCCTTTGCGGTCGGCCCTTGGCGGTCGATCTTGATCGTGCGCGCCTTGGCATCCCATTTGACCGGCAGGCCGGTCGCTTCCGCGACGAACCGCAGCGGAACGAGCGTGTTGCCTCTTTGCGAAAACGGAGCGCCCGGAAGCTTGCTCTTCACGCTGTTGACATATGCCACGGACTGGCCGAGCGTCATCTGCAGCTTTTGGTCGATGTATGTCCCCGTAATTTGCTTCTTGGCTCCATCCCATCCAACCGTGTAGTTCAGTGCCTGAAACAGCGGCCGGAATTGGACGTAGGTTACCCCGTTCTTCATGATCGGCGGGGCCTGGAACTTGATTTCCTGGCCGTCCAGGTACACGCGGATACGGCTTTGTTCCTTCGCCTGCGCGGCCTGGGCAGCACCGCCGAACAGCAGAAGGAAGGCAATGGCGAGAAGGCTGATTTTTTTGTACAAGTTACTGTCATCTCCCTCATCTAATGATAGAATAGAGTAGTAATCGTGGTAATCGTACATGATAAAACCAGCTCCGGCAATACTTTTCTATGGGACTAATATATGGAATGCCCTGCGGTCTACGCTTGCCCGTTTTTTGCTCAAGTAACGGTAAGACCGGGGCGATGCTGGGTAATACATAGTAAGCGAAGACAAACGCTGGTGGATTGGCTTTTCTATCCAATGATAAAGGAGTGGATCACATGACAGCAGGACAGGAACTGATATTTTACATAGGAACGTATAATTCCGAGAAAGAGAATGCCATTCATTGGGGAGCGATGGATCGGAATACCGGGGAGCTGAGGCTGCTTGGCGGTACCGCCGGCATCGAAAATCCGACCTATTTGGATTTTGACGAGTCCATCTCGGTGCTGTATGCCGCCAGCGAGATCGGCGAGAGCAAGGTGGCTGCGTATTCTGCGAATCTCGTAACCGGTGAATTGACCATATTGAACGTCCAGCCTACCGGCTCGTCCGGTGCTTGTCATGTGTCGCGCACGTCCGACGGGAAATATCTGCTTACGACGGGGTACAGCGACGGACATATTTCCGTGCTGGCTTTGGAGAAGGACGGCAAAGTTGGCGAAATCGTCTCCAAGATTAAGCACAGCGGACGCGGGCTTCGCGATGACCGCCAATCCGAGGCGCACCCTCACTCGGTGTTTGAAGACCCGCAGCATAAATATATCGTCGTGAGCGATCTTGGCATGGATGACGTCAATTTATACCGCCTGGATGAAGGCAAATTGGTGACGCACCGCGAAATCAGCCTGCCGCCGGGTTCAGGTCCGCGCCATGTAGCCTTCCATCCGAGCGGGAAATGGGTGTACGGCACCAATGAGCTGAACAGCACCGTAACGGCTTATGCATATGATGCAACGTTCGGGGATTTGAAAATTCTTCAGCATGCGTCCACGCTGCCGGAGGATGTCGTGATGGACAACAACACGTCCTCCCATCTGCTGGTCTCCCCATGCGGCCGCTGGCTGTACGCTTCCAACCGGGGGCATGACAGCATCGTCCAGTATGTCATCGACCAGGATACCGGTATGCTGAGAGCCGTGAATTGGGTTTCTTCCGGTGGAAAAACCCCGCGCCACTTCAATATTCTCCCGGGAGGATTTCTGCTTGCGGCGAATCAGGACAGCAGTTTGATCGCGAGCTACCGGATCGATCCGGACAACGGAAACCTGGTATCGACCGGCTATACGCTGGAGGTTACACGTCCGGTATGCATCTGCCCGGTGGAAAAGGCGAAAGCGAAAGTGATTAGGGGGTAGCATATTGAAGGAAGACGGCCGAGAACAGAGGCTTCTCCCGCGCATAGATAAAGGGGCAGCGATCACCGCCTGACGGTGCCGCTGCCCCTTGCTGTATACCCATTAACGTAGTTGTAATTCCCGGTCACAGTATGCCCGGAGCAGACCTCGGCCAGCCGGAGGTTATCGGGCGAATATATGCTTGCCGATCTGCACCGTCTGCGGTCTGGACCAGATCCAGGTGCTGGTCGCCGTGACCGGATTGAAATAATAGAGCGACTCGTAGGTCGGATCCCAACCCCGCACCGCATCAAGTGCCGCCCTATAGGCGGTTCGGTTCGGCGTCAGCCAATACTGGCCGTCATCCACGGCTGTGAAGGCCCGCGGCTGGAATACGACTCCCCTAATGTCATTCGGGAATTCGCTCGACTGGATACGGTTCATGACAACGGCTCCGACCGCGACCTGACCTTTATAGGGCTCGCCGCGGGCTTCGCTGTAGATGATTTTGGCCATAATGTCCATTTCGGACTGGTTCAGCGTATATTTTTTCAGCTGTCTCCAGGTTTGCGGACCCGTGATGCCGTCGGCAGGCACGCCGTACTCTTTTTGGAAACGCAGGACGGCTGCTTTGGTGTTCGGTCCGTATTTACCATCGAGCGGCTGGGTATAGAAATCAAGCGTTTTCAAGCGATACTGAAGATCCCATACATCTCCGCTGGCGCTTCCGGGCTTTAATGTGGCTGCTGCCTGTACCGGCTGCGCGAATACGGGGATAAACAGAAGAAAGCTTAAGATAAGAGCAGAAATGTTTTTCCGCAATTTCGTTCGTATGATGATCATCTCCTTTCGGGTTGAATTATAAGGACGGAAGCGGCTGCATACAACCATCAGGATATGGAAAATCGCGTAACGGCGGGGGATTTTCCATGAAAAATGGTGCTTTGGACCGAGCATAAATTTACTGGATTTTATTCAAAAAAAAGGTTTGACAGCAGCACCGTGACTCATTACAATTACAAATAACACACTAAACAGGTAGGAATTATTATATATCGTTCTCACCGTACGGACGGAGGAACGCTCCCAAGCATGAAGCAGGGTCCTAAGCTTTAACAGGCCGGGTCCCACGCTCATTTCATGCTGCCGAGCCTTCCTCTGTCTTTTTTTTGGACTGATGATCCTGCGGCCTGTTTAGTAGAGAAAAATAAGGGAAGTGGTCTGGTATGAACAAAGCGTTGAAATTAGGGGTTCTGTCAGGATTAACGATGCTGCTCGCCGTCATGCTCACGGCGTGCGGATCGGGTACGCAGGGAGAGGGCAAGAATGCGGCGGAAGGAAATGCACCTAAAGCTTCGGAGCCCGCACCAGAGGGCGCCAAGGAGAGCGTAGAGCTGCTGAACGTGTCCTATGATCCAACGAGAGAGCTCTACGATCAGTACAATAAGGCATTTGCCGCGTATTGGGAGAAGGAGAAGGGGCAGAAGGTTACGTTTAAGCAGTCGCACGGCGGCTCGGGCAAGCAGAGCCGATCGGTTATCGACGGCCTGGAGGCCGATGTTGTAACGCTGGCGCTCGGCTATGATATCGATGCAATCCGCCAGGCCGGGCTAATCGAAGAAGGCTGGGAGAGCAAGTTCGAGCATAACAGCTCCCCGTACACGTCTACGATCGTGTTTCTCGTTCGCAAAGGCAATCCGAAGGGGATCAACGATTGGCCGGATCTGATCAAGGAGGGCGTCGAGGTTATCACCCCGAACCCGCAAACCTCCGGCGGAGCACGCTGGAACTATCTCGCGGCATGGGGCTATGCCCTCAAGGCGAACAACAACAATGAAGCGAAGGCGCAGGAATTCGTGAAGGAACTGTTCAAGCATGTACCGGTGCTCGACAGCGGGGCGCGCGGAGCGACTACCACCTTCGTGGAGCGGGGCATCGGCGATGTGCTTCTTGCATGGGAGAATGAAGCCTACCTGTCCATCAACGAGCTCGGTCCCGACAAATTCGAAATCGTCAATCCGTCCGTCAGCATCTTGGCCGAGCCGCCGGTCGCCGTCGTGGATAAGAATGTCGACAAGCGCGGCACACGGGAGGTCGCTGAAGCCTATCTGAAGTACCTGTACAGCGAGGAAGGACAGACGATTGCGGCTGATAATTACTACCGGCCGACGCTGGCTAGCGTAAGCGAGAAGTATAAGGACAAGTTTCCGGAGATCGAGCTGTTTACGCTGAAGGACGTCTTCGGAACATGGGAGGAAACGCAGACGAAGCATTTCAATGACGGCGGAATCTTCAATCAAATTTACGTGCCGGGCAGCTGATCGGCCTAAAAGGCCGAAGGCGGAAAGGAATGAGTGAGATAATGGCTGTGCTTAAGCGACAGAAACGGAGCGGCAACCGCAGCGTGCTTCCCGGATTCGGGGTCGGCATGGGAGTTACGGTATTTTACATGAGCTTGATCGTGCTGGTGCCGATGTCGGCTTTGCTGCTGAATCAGACGGGGCTGACCTGGGAGAAGTTCTGGTCGGTCGCAGCCGACCCGCGGGTACTGGCATCCTATCGGGTCAGCCTGACGACGGCCGCATTGGCGGCTCTCGCGGATACCGTGCTGGGCTTGCTGCTGGCATGGGTGCTGGTCCGCTATGACTTTCCTGGCAAAAAGCTGTGGGATGCGCTGATCGACCTGCCGTTCGCCCTGCCGACGGCGGTGGCCGGCGTCGCGCTGACGGCGATCTATTCCGCCAATGGCTGGATCGGGTCGCTGCTTGAACCTCTCGGGATCAAAGCCGCGTTCTCGCCGCTAGGCATTACGCTGGCTCTGATGTTCATCGGCATTCCGTTCGTCGTGCGAACGGTGCAGCCGGTGCTTGAGGACGCGGAGCGGGATACCGAAGAAGCGGCTGCAACGCTTGGCGCGGGGAGATGGCGGACCTTCCGCACGATTATCCTTCCGACGCTGATCCCGCCCCTGCTGACGGGCTTCGCCCTTGCTTTCGCCCGCGGCATCGGGGAATACGGCTCCGTCGTCTTTATCTCGGGCAATATGCCGATGAAGACGGAGATCGCGCCGCTCCTGATCATGTCGAAGCTGGAGCAGTTTGATTACGCCGGGGCAACGGCAGTGGCTTTGCTGCTTCTGCTCATCTCCTTTGTGCTCTTGCTCGGCATTAACATCCTGCAGCATTGGACGCGGAAGACCGCGCGCTGACCTTGGAAGGAGGGAATGACGATGGCTGGAATTGTTCCTGCGGCGGCATCCGTGAAGAAGGGGGCCTCGGCGTCCCCGGCGGCCGAGGAGAAGCGCTGGGTGAAGTGGACGTTGATCAGCCTGGGCGGACTCGTGCTGCTGTGGCTGATCGTCCTGCCGCTCGTCACGGTGCTGACGGAGGCGCTTAAGAAGGGCTGGGATGTGTATATCGCGGCTTTGTCCGACCCGGATGCGCTATCCGCGCTTCGGCTCACCTTGCTGGTGGCCGCCATTGCGGTGCCGCTCAATACGATCTTTGGCGTCATCGCAGCCTGGACGATTACGAAGTTCAGCTTCAAGGGCAAGCAGCTGCTCGTTACGCTGATCGATCTTCCTTTTGCCGTATCGCCGGTGATCGGCGGGCTGATCTTCGTGCTGGTCTTCGGACGTCAGGGCTGGTTTGGCCCATGGCTTGCGAGCCATGATATCAAAATCATATTTGCCGTTCCCGGCATCGTGCTGGCAACGCTGTTCGTGACATTCCCGTTCGTGGCCAAGGAGCTCATTCCGCTCATGGAAGAACAGGGCACGAAGGAAGAGGAGGCGGCCGTGACGCTCGGCGCGAAGGGCTGGCAAATCTTCACGCGGGTGACGCTGCCCAACATCAAGTGGGGCCTACTGTACGGTATCGTTCTGTGCAACGCGAGAGCCATGGGCGAGTTCGGCGCAGTCTCGGTCGTTTCTGGTCATATCCGCGGAGAGACCAATACGCTGCCGCTGCATGTCGAGATTTTATACAATGAATACCAGTTCTCGGCATCGTTTGCCGCAGCCTCTCTGCTCCTGCTTTTGGCGCTAATCACCTTATTATTTAAAAATTGGCTTACTCGGAAAAATGTCCATTGACAGTCGTTTCCATCCCGTGCTAATGTAAAGTTAATTCATAGTATACGGGTTGGAAAAGAAAGAATAAACCTTTGGATGCAGGAATGTTATCTTGTACCCCCGCAAGCATAAACAGATCAAGCATCCGCATATTCACATATTTTGGGCCCTGCCCGTTAAGGAGGCGTATCCATGGCTAAACCTCTTAAAGTAGATGAAAAGTGGCTTGAACGCATTGCAGGTCTGCTAAACGACATGGAATTTGGTTCGCTGCAAATTGTGGTGCATGAGGGACAAATCGTTCAGATGGAACGAACGGAGCGTAAGCGGTTTGAGAATACGGCCTCCGGAGCGGCCAAATCGGCAGGGCAGTCCCGGGGTTCGGGTCAGCAGAACCGGAGTGCCAACGTGAAATAATCGTTGGGGCCGGCAGAACCGGATTGTCAACGTGAAGTACAAGTGACATAGAGAAAAAGAGCACTTCCGCGTATCGTAAGCTAACTTACGAAGCGGAGGTGCTTTTTTTTGTATCCATTATAACCTGGTTGGCCGGGTACCGTCGGCAGGTCGCGCACATGGTATGAACGCGCACCAGCCTGCGGCATAAGCACGGAAGTCTGCGGCTGCTTTAGCGTCCGCCTTCTTCGTCCGGGGATGCCGGATCCGGATCGCCGCCAGTCTGAGCGGTGCCCGGCTGCTGCACGAACTGATCAAGCAGCTCCGGATGCCCCGCATACGGACGCTCCCGTCTTCTGCGCGTCACCGTGAAGCGAAATCCGGCAATGTACAGGAGAATCTGGGTAGTCAGTACATAGGGCGAGGCTTCGGCCCATACCAGATTGAGCAAGGCTAAAGCGGCAATCAGCAGATGAAGCAGGATGTAGATCAGCCCGTGGGATTTCTTGCGGGAGTCCATGAGCAGCCGGTAAAAAGAAACGGTAGCAATCATATTCGACAGCCATAAGCACCATACATAAGGGTTGGTCCAGCCTTGGTGCTCCTGTAGTCCCTGGACAAGGTTTGCGGTCCACACAATAGCCGCCGCCAGGGATAAAGCCGGTATGGCCGGCTTCAGCAGCAGCCACAGTCCCATGCCCCAGCCAGGCTGCTCCAGCCGTTTTACAAGCTCGTCGCGCTCCTGCACCAATTGATTGATCTCGCGGTTCAGCTGCTTATACAGCATCATGAGCCTCGACTCATCGCGATCGCTCAGAAAGATATCGATCTGCCCGTGAAGCTCGTGTGTCAGCCGATCCGCGGTTTTGCATTCCTGCAGCAGCCGGATCAGCTGCTCCTCGGGAACAGTGCTTCGGCCCGGATGATCAATCAGGGTGCTAAGCGGGCCTGCCAGCTTCGTATAGAGCGATAGGGATTGCCGGATGCGGGAGAGCGAGTCCTTGCGCGCTCCCAGCAGGCGTGATGCGCTATATATGTATAGGCCCGAAAATACGGCAGCAGCAAGCAATACCGCCAGCAGCCCGTTCAGCGAGCCGAACAGATCATAAATCCAATCCGTAAGGGACAAGCGGATCCCTCCTTCATTATTCTATTTTCACTATTGCATAAGAAGGAAATGATTTCAAGCCGATTCGAAGATCGATAGGGACAGATTAGGGGACATAAACGCAAACGACATAATTATGATTAACCCTGGAAGGGGAGAACGCGAGTAGGCAAGAGTTCAGCGGGGGTTGCCTATAACGTTACGTTATAGACTATAGTGGCCTCAGGAGGGGATATGAAATGAAACGGAAAAAAAGATGGATCGTCCTGGGCAGCATTCTCTTTGCAATCCTGGCTATACTGACGCTAATCGGTTTTCTATTCAGAGATGATGGTTCGATGAGCGGCTTTGTTACTGCGGAAGGGCGGAAGGAATATATGACGGCTTATCGAGAGGCGATGGGTTACTTGCCGAAACCGGCGGAATCCCTGAAGATCCGTACGGATTTCGGAGAGGTGCAGGTCTACAAGTTCCAAAACGGTGACACGCCGGATAAAACGCCGCTGCTGCTGCTTCCTGGAAAGGGATCCGCAACCCCCATGTGGGAAGCCAACCTGAACGATTTCCTTGAGCATCGCCCCGTATATACGCTTGATTTGATCGGAGAGCCTGGATTGAGCACGGAAACAAGCCGCATTCGTACGGCTGCTGATCAAGCCGCCTGGCTGCAGCAAGTGTTGGACCAGCTGCCGGAATCGGAACTCCATTTGCTGGGACTGTCGTTCGGCGGGTGGAGCGCGGCTAATGCGGCACTCAAGCATCCCGGTAACATTCAGTCGCTCATCTTGGTGGATCCGGTCTATGTGTTCGGCCCGATTCCCTTTAAAATGATCTTAGCATCCATTCCTGCGACCGTTCCCATTGTACCCAAACCGATCCGGGAGAAGATGCTCAGTTATATCTCCGGCGGAGCCGAAGTGGATGATAGCGACCCGACCGCCAAATTAATCGAAACCGGGATGCGGACGTTTAAGAGCAAGCTGCCCATGCCGGAAACCATCAAGCCGGAACAATTAACCGAATTGAAGATGCCGGTGCTCGGTATATTGGCCGGAAAGTCAACGATGCACGATTCGAAGAAGTCTTATGAGGCCGGCGTGAATTCCTTGAGAGACCCTTTGAGCAAGATGGTGCTTTTTGAAGATGCCTCTCATGCCATTAACGGGGAATATCCCGATGCGTTGTCTGAAACGATAGAAGCCTTCTTAGATAAACTCGAGTAAGGGATGGGATTATGGGAAAAAAATATTCCGTAAAAGAAATCAGCCAATTGTCGGGAGTCACGCCGCGAACCGTTCAGTATTACGACAATGAAGGGATACTGAAGGCGGAACGGGACGAGTCGGGGCATCGGGTTTATTATGAAAAACAACTATATTTGCTGGAACAGATCATGTTCTTTCGGGCGATCGGCTTTTCATTAAGCAAGATCAAAGAACAATTGATCGTAGGCACTGAGGTCAAAGATATCGAGCGTATTCTGGATTATCAGGCATCGGTGCTGTATTCGCAAAAAGAGAGCATACAGGCCAAGCTTGACGGCTTGCATGTGGCCAAGGAATTGATGAGCGAAGGTTACGAGGTTCCTTGGGAGCTGTTATCCCATCTTATGCGATCCCTGGACGAGGTCGATATGTCGACGTGGAGAGAGTACGAATATTCGGAAGAAGACTTGCGTTTGTTTCAGGAAGTTTTTGATTCGGAGCAGGCGGCCCTGGATTTTTACAATAGGTTCCGAAAAATATCGCTCCAAGCGGCAGCGTATAACGCATCCGGCGTTCCCGTCGAGTCCGAATTAGCCAGAACCTTGGCGAAGGAATGGCAGGGAATGGTCCGCCACGCGACACAGGGTGACGAACGGATTCTCTCCGCCTTTACGTCGGTCGACCATAATCGAGACCGATGGAATGCCGGAGAGCGCCGCCTGATCATAGAGGCCGAGGAATATTTGCAAGAAGTCTTGAAGCGCTATCCTGACGACCTGTAAAGGTGAAACGCATTACTTTTAGGTTTTTGGTATTGCCCCAAATAAACAGTGTTTCCTCAGGGAAACAAAAGGGGGCGAGCCGCATATATTGAACTAAATCATCACTGCTTGCAGGGAAGAGAGGGAGGGGCGGGATCATGGAAATGCAGGTGAAAAAAGCGCCGTTTTGCCGCGCGAAGATGACGGTGGGATATGTCTTGCTTCTCTTGTTAACCGTTTGAGATCGGACCGGGCGAGATGCACGGCGGAATGGACGAATTGGGAAGCCAGCAAAAAAGATGGCGTCAGAGGAACAGCCTCTTGAATACGCCATCTTTTTTATGTTGTCTGCTGACATTGCAGAAATCTAAGCTTATCGGCAATTTACAGGCAAGGGGCTGACCCTCTTATCGGCCGGATTCGTACAGCGCTCTCCAGCTTCGGTATTCATGGATCGCAACACCGGAGAAGGAGGAATGTGAGCCCGCCATGGCGTCGACCTTGAGCAACTGCTCTTCCATAAAGGAGACGCCCTCCTCGTAGAAGGTGATAAACTCCCCTTCATTGCTGGATTTCGTTTCGACGGCGATCAGCGCTTCTTTTCCGAGGGCATCTGCTTCTTTAAGCTCCGCAGCCGCCAGGTTATAGATATTCGCAGCCGTGTCGCGGTAAGCCATAATCGCGATTTGATCGAACTGGCCGATCATCCAGCGGCTGATCGTCATCGATTGATCAGGAAGGCTATACGTATGCAGCCAGAACGTAATATCCGCGCCGACCGGCAGGTCCAGGCAGTGGGCCCGGCTGACCAGATAGCGGACATTGGATTGCCACTGCTCAACGAGCCAGTCGCGGTCCGTTTTCCATTGGGGCAGCGTATGCGGCTCGATATCGACATGAATGCCGGTAAAGCGTTCTTCCGGAGCGGCATCAGCCTGATATTCGGCGGTCCAGTTGAGGAACGTATCGATCCGGTGCCGCTCCGACTCCAATGCCCAATTCGACGCGCCGCCGAGCACATGAACCTGAATTCCGTTCTCCCCGGCAAGCCGGATGAATTTGCGGTAATGCTCGGGACGTACATCTTGATTCATTTGGAGATAGATGAGATTGACGCCTTGACGGGAAGCGAAGCCGATAATATCATCCGCCGAGCTTTGGATCATCGAGGTGTGCCATAACCAGGTGGCTTTGAGATGGGACTGTGCCTTCGCAGGCCCGGGGTGGACGGACATGCCGGTCAGCATCAGCAATCCGCAAGCGAGACAGAGCGTCAGGAAGCGAAGGGCGTGCTTTTTCATTGTTGAATGGCTCCTTTAATAAAAAATCGGGTATACCTAGCATAATTCGACAATCGAAGAAACGTTGTCAGGGCGGATGATCGATTTTATATGCAATCGGATTTCGTAATTATGCACTTACGTTTACTATCGGAAATGTACATCATGCTTTATATAGGTCTATAGTCTCTATGTTTGGAGAAAAAATGAAATTGTGGGAGTTTGAACCCCGCAGACTGGGGATAAGTAAATAGAAGGCGCGTCTTGCGTCTTTCGTCAGCCTGCCAAAAGAAGCTTGGTGGTGAATGGATTGTTCCATATTCGATCGACTGAAATGTACTATAATTGTGAACAGAAGGAGCGATGAATGATGAACATAGCATTGATAGGAGCAAGCGGTACGATCGGGCGGCGAATTGCAGAGGAGGCTTTGCGGCGCGGCCATGAGGTGACGGCGATTATGCGCAACCCGGAAGGGCTTGACACCGAGCATGAGCGGCTGAAAAAGCAAAAGGCGGATGTCATGGACCCTGCCTCGCTGGAAGAGGCCATTCGAGGTCATGAGGCGGTGATTTCCGCCTTCGGCCCGTCATTCGGACAGGAGGAAGAGCTGGTCGCTGCGGCCCGCACGATCGTGGAAGGGACAAGACGCGGCGGCGTATCCCGTCTGCTCATCGTCGGCGGCGCGGGCAGCCTGATCACGGACAGCGGCGTTCCGCTCATGGAGACGCCCGAATTTCCTGAGGAGATCCGGACGCTCGCGCGTGCCCATGCGGATGCTTACGATCTGTACGCGCAGAGCGGTCTTGAATGGACATATGTCAGCCCGGCGGCGATCATAGAGCCGGGGAAACGCACGGGCCAGTTCCGCATCGGGATGGACCGGCTGGTGACGGACGAGAGCGGTGCAAGCCGCATATCCGCGGAGGATTATGCGGTAGCCATGATCGACGAGCTGGAGGATCCGCAGTTTATCCGGGCCCGCTTCACGGTAGCGTACTAGATACGCCTGAGCCTTCTGCTGTAGCTGAATTTGTGTCGAACAAGCTTCAATAAAAGCAGCCCAAGGTTTTGGAATCCTTGATCCTTTGGAGGCATGTTTCAATCGGTGATGGTTCGATCCAGCGAACAAGCGAACCACAGGGCGATTGTGCCAGAACCGAAGCACAGGAATATATCGAAGCGAAGGGGAGAGCTTGGATGTATGTTGTAACATCGGAGCAGATGAGGCTGCTCGACCGCCATACGATCGAGAAGATCGGCATTCCGGCGGCAGCGTTGATGGAGAATGCGGGCAGGGTGATCGCAGAGGAAGTGCTGAAGCTATGCCTGCACAAGAGAGCCGGAAGCGGATGGATGGCGGAAGCCTGGCATGGCCCGGCGGCGAATGATGCTGCGCCGCAATGCGGCGCTGCGGATGGTGCTGCGCGGCGGGGCGCCTGTACGCCCGCCGGCGCATCCGAAGCGGGCGCGTCAGCGCCGCTTCGGGGCTTGGGCCCTGCCTGCCCGCCGCCTGTGGCGGTGGATGAGCTTCTGCCGGCCGAAGCGGCCGGGCAGGAGCACTGGCTCATCCTGGCGGGCAAGGGCAACAACGGCGGCGACGGCGCAGCCGCCGCCCGCTATTTGCGTGACGCCGGCATGCGCGTCACGCTGCTTTACGCCGCCGAGCCGTCGACGCTTGCCGGCGAGGCGGCACTGCAGCGGGATGCCGCAGCTGCGCTCGGCATCCAGGTCCTGGTCCACGGCAGAGATGCCGTGGACTTCCGCGCGTTCACCGGGATCGTGGACGCGCTGCTGGGCACGGGATCGGCGGGCGCCCCCCGCGGGGCTTACGCCGAATTGATCCAGGCCGCCAATGCGAGCGGCCTTCCGATCGTGGCCGCGGACATTCCGAGCGGACTGGACGCCGACACCGGCGCGCTGCACGAGCCGTGCATCTCGGCCGAGGTGACGGTGTGCCTCGCCTTTCTGAAGCGGGGACTGGTGCAATATCCCGGCGCCGGGGCCGCGGGTCGTGTGGTCGTGCGATCCATCGGCATTCCCGCCTCCCTCTGCCGGGACCTTGGCATCGGCACCTACCTGCTGACGCCGCATGTTCTGCGGACGGTCCTTGATGCCGATGTTGCCCGCCCCCGCTCTCCGGAAGGGCATAAGGGCACCTACGGGCACGTGCTTACTGTAGGAGGCAGCCGCACGATGAGCGGTGCAGGCCTGCTCGCTTCCCGGGCGGCCCTGCGCGCGGGCTGCGGTCTCGTGACCTGGGCCTTGCCCGCAAGCCTGGTGCTGCCGCTAAGCGGTGCGGCCCCGGAGGTCATGCTCGCCCCCGCTACAGGCGAGGAGAGCGGAGGCTATTGGGACGAAGCTTCCGCCGAGCGGGTGCTGGAGCTGGCCAAGACGCGGGACGTACTGGCAGTAGGTCCCGGGCTTGGCCGCTTCGAGGGGGACACCGGATGGCTGCGCAAGCTGTGGGAAGGCTGGGACGGGCCGATGGTCGTGGATGCCGATGCGCTGAACATGCTGTCATCGGCAGACGTCGTTGACGCCTGGAAGGTTCGTCCGGCGGCAACGGTGCTCACTCCGCATCCCGGCGAGATGTCCAGGCTGCTCGGCATCTCTACGGCCGAGGTGCAGCGGGACCGAATCGGCGTCGCTACCGAATATGCGGACCGGTACGGGGTTACGCTCGTCCTCAAGGGCGCGCGTACCATTGTCGCCTCACCGGACGGCAGCGCCTATATCAACACAACCGGCACCTCCGGCATGGCGACCGGCGGAACCGGGGATGTGCTGACCGGCATCATCGCCGGCCTGCTGGCGCAAGGATATTCCGGTCCCGGTGCCGCTGCGCTCGGCGTGTGGCTGCACGGGCGCGCCGGCGAAGAGGCGGCCAGACGCCGCGGGCACCCGGCTTCCATCCTTGCCGGCGACGTCATCGATGCCCTCTAAAACATACGCTTCCAACGGCACGGGCGTTTAGATCGCCCAGCACAGCAGCGGTACGGCAATGGCAAAGATCGGCGTGATCAAAGAATGGGCAGGGAAGGCATGCTTCCCCCATAGAAACAGCAGCAGCGTCACTGCTCCCAAGGCGGCCCGGATCCACAACTGGTCCGGGCTTCCGCCGTTGAACAAGGCGAAGAAGCCAAATCCGGCCGCCGCATACAGCCCGATTTGCAGGCTTTTGGCGCGCTTGGGCAGAAGGGACAGCAGGGCATCGGCAACCAGCGAGGCAATCAGCGCATAGCCGTAGACCCATTCCTTCTGCTCCATGGAAAGTCCGAGCAGCTCGGCCGGCTTCTCCGTCCCGGCGGGCCATACCTGACCGATTACCGTGAGCAGCAACAGTACGACGCCGGCGCTGGCCAGCTTGTTTAATGCGTAGAGTCCGACGTCCATCCGTCCACTGGACCATTTGGCATTTCCATTGTTCATACCGACACATCCTCTGTATATGATGACAAAGTTTTGAAGCTATGGAGCTTCTGAAGTTAGCGGCCCCGGATTAGCTGGTCACCATCTGACCTCCGTTTACATGGATTGCTTGACCGGTCACAAACGATGAATCGATGGAGGAGGCCAGGTATACATAAGCCGGAGCAAGCTCATAGGGCTGTGCCGCCCGCTTCATGGGCGAATCGGTGCCGAATACGGCGACTTCCTCGGCCGGGAAGCTGGAAGGAATAAGCGGCGTCCAGACCGAGCCGGGCGCAACCGTGTTGACGCGTATGCCTTGATCGACCAGCGAGAGGGCCAGTGACCGGGTAAGCGAGACGATCGCCCCCTTAGTGGAGGAATAATCGATCAGCTCCTTGAAGCCCGCGTAGGCGGTAATCGATGCCGTATTAATGATCGAAGCGCCGGCTTTCAGATGCGGCAGAGCGGCCTGAATCATAAAGAAGAACGGGAAAATATTCGTCTGGTAGGTCTGGTACAGCTGCTCCTCCGTAATGTCCAAAATACTCTGCTGGACATATTGGACGCCATGATTGTTAACGAGCACGTCCAGCCTGCCGAACTCGGCAAGGGTTTGCCGGATGACAGCCTCGCAATTTTTTTTGTAGCGCAAATCGATTTTAATCGGGATGCAGCGCTGCCCAAGCTGTTCGATTCGGGCTTTGGTGACTTCCGCATCCGATGTCTCATATAAGTAGGGGATGACCAGATCGGCGCCTTCCTTGGCAAAAGCAATGGCTGCCGCCTTGCCGATTCCGCTGTCTCCTCCGGTCACGATGGCGACTTTGCCTTCCAGCTTGCCGCTGCCGCGATAAGCCGGGTCTTCCGTAATGGGAACCGGCTTCATCAAGCTTTCAAGACCGGGCTGAACGGGTTGATGCTGCGGCGGGAACGCAATAGGCTGCTCCTTGCATACCGTTTTGAAGCCGATATAAGGGATGGGCTGCTCAGCATTCATGACAATCCTCCTCGGGCATAGATGACATTGCATCCACGGTGATGTTTTATCTCTATGCATTCGCCCAGTTCGGGGTGCGGCCTCATTACAAGATATTCACAACATCCTGCAAATAGTGTGTTAAACTGTTTCCAAATTGATGGAAGTGTTGGGATTAACGGGAATGGTCCGCGAGGGGAGAATGGGAAGTCATGAAACCGGTGAAACGCTCTAAACTAAGGCTTTGGGCGGGAAAACAGTATTTTACCTGCCGGCGCTATTGGGAATGGCTGAAGCAAGGCAGAAGAGGCATGGCACGGATAAGGTCTTCCGAGCCGCTGCACTATCCCGTCTTCAAGCATCGGACGCCGCTGATGCGCCGGCTGAAGGATGTCGACATGTGGTACCAGCATAATAAAGTAATCAATCTGCGCCTTGCGGTGCGACGTCTGGACGGCCTTCTCATCCGTCCCGGCGAAACCATGTCCTATTGGAAAATGATCGGCCGTCCTACCCGGCGCAAAGGTTATGTGGATGGCATGGTGCTCTTTTACGGCGGCTTTAGGGCAGGCATCGGCGGAGGCCTGTGCCAGCTCTCGAATTTGATATACTGGATGACGCTGCATACGCCGCTTCAGGTGACAGAGCGTCATCGCCACAGCTACGACGTGTTTCCGGATTCTGGCCGCACCCAGCCGTTCGGCAGCGGAGCGACCTGTGCTTACAATTATTTGGATCTACAGATTTATAATCCGACGGAGGATATTTATCAGCTGTCGGTATATGTATCAGACGAGGAGCTGATCGGGGAGTGGCGCTGTACGGCTCAGCCGCTGTACCGCTATCAGGTGTATGAGCGGGAGCACCGCATCACGCAGGAAGCGTGGGGCGGATATGCGCGGCATAACGTGATCGGCCGGAAGGTGTTCAGCCGGGAAGGCGAGCTGCTTGACGATGAATGGATTACGGAGAATCATGCGCTTATGATGTATTCTCCCCTGCTTGCCCAGAACGCAGAGGACACAGAGAGTACAGAGAAAGCACAAGCAGCACAGACAGCAGAGAACACAGGGAAAGCACAAGCAGCACAGACAGCAGAGAACACAGAGAAAGCAACCATTTTTACCGGCTGATGAATCGTCCATGTTCATGCACTGCCTGCAGAGCGTTATATGTCGTAGGCGTCCATTGACAAAGACGCAGACACATTGATACGATGATAATAATTCTGACTAATTTGCTCTGATTTGACATTCCGTAACGTTCCGGGAGGGCTGACGGCCCTTATTGATGAACGAAGACTTTGCGGGTGCGTTTATGTAAAGCCTTGGTATATGGAAGTGGAGCATACATACCGTCCGATCTTTCCCGACGGGGGACATTAGCGAGGGCGTCCGGGAGGGGATGACGGAAACATTATGAAAATAACCGAGGTGAGAAAAATGGCGAAAGCTGTCATCATTAACGGGAGTCCGACAGCAGGCTCCCGCTTGAATGCGATTATGGAATATGCCGAGCAGGCGCTGACTGCCGCGAATTTCGAGGTGAGCCGGATTGATGTTGCTTCACTTCCGCCTGAGGATCTGATCCATACCAAATTCGAGAGCGAGCATATCGTCAAAGCGAACGGCCTCGTCGCCGAGGCCGATGCCGTCATTGTAGCGAGTCCGGTATATAAGGCTTCCTATACGGGGGTGCTTAAGACGTTTCTGGATTTGATTCCGCAGAAGGGCCTGGCCGGGAAAATCGTGCTTCCGCTCTTTATCGGCGGTTCATTGGCACATTTGCTGGCGATTGATTATTCACTGAAGCCCGTGCTCTCCTCAATCGGAGCCCGCCATATTCTCGGCGGCGTGTATGCGGTGGACGCCCAGGTGGCTCGTACGGAGGATGGCGGCTTTGATGTAGCGGAGGTGCTTCAAGAGCGCCTGGCTCAAGCGATAGAGGAGCTGATCGAGGAGACTCGTTACCGGACCGGGCGCGGTTAACCGCTTGCCGCTGCTGGCCACTTGATAGATGGAACCAAGATACTTTGAACCTATATACATCAAACCTATATACATCAAACCGTGGAGGGATAGCAATTGCAGAAGCTAGTGTTTTTTGTCGGAGTCGCAGGGACGGGGAAAACCACCGTTGCCAAGAAGCTTGCGGTACGTATACCGGCCGCTTTTCTTGACCGCGATACGGTAGGCGGCCGTTTTGTTGAAAAATTCCTGGAAAGCAACGGACTGGATCCGAATGACCGGGACTCTTCCTTCTATAAGGAAAATCTGCGCGACCTCGAATATGATACAACGAAGGATATCTGCATCGAGAATTTGAATGCGGGGCAGAACGTATTCATGATTTCGCCGTTTACCGCCGAGCTCAAGAACCGCGAGTGGATCAAGGAGGTCATCACGGCCGCTGGCCTGACGAAGAGCGATGTGGACGTGAAGGTGATCGTGGTGACGTTAAAGGATATGGATCTGCAGAAGGAGCGGATTATCGATCGCCAAACGGAGCGGGACCAGTGGAAGCTGGACCATTGGGATGACTTCAAGAAGCGGGTGGATTTCGTGCCGGAAGTGAATTGGGACATTCCGCAGACGTCGATCAAAGTATTCGACAACAGCGGTGATCTTACCGAGGATAAGGTGGACGAGCTGTACCAATTCATCGTGCAGGAATAGAAAGGCCCCCCTTTTTGGCAAAAGGACCGGCTTTTCGTTCACCACGAAGCTTATGCTGCGCGCATGGCAGGCTATCTTCATGAAGCCGTCATGCGCGCTTGTCGTATAGGGAGATGCAGGATAAGCAGGTGCCGAGCATTATGTAACCCGCCGAATCGTAGATTTTAATCATAGGACGCAAGGAGGGAAGGCCCTTGGAGAGCTCTGCCATGCTGGCTTATTTACGAAGCGTTGTGCTTATGAGAGACCGGATACCTTCATTTCGGGAATATCCTTTCAATCTGCCGGCTGTAAACGCGATGGACGGCTTGACGTTCCATCCGAAGGTCACCTACATCGTTGGGGAGAACGGAATGGGCAAATCGACGCTGCTGGAGGCGATTGCGGCGGCACTCGGCTTCAATCCGGAAGGGGGAACGATGAATTTCTCGTTCGCTACCGAGGAAACCCATTCGAGGCTGTATGAATACATCCGAACGGTCCGGGGCGTCCGCAAACCGCGGGACGGCTTCTTCTTCCGGGCGGAGAGCTACTACAACGTTGCGTCCGAGGTGGATGCGATGGAGCGGGAGATTCCCGGGCTGTACGATTCCTACGGAGGAAAATCCTTGCATGCGCAGTCGCACGGGGAATCCTTCTTTGCCACCTTTTTGCACCGGTTCCGCGGGAGCGGGCTGTACATTATGGATGAGCCGGAAGCGGCGCTGTCCCCGTTTCGCCAAATGGCGCTGCTTCGGAGAATCCATGATCTGGTTCAGGAGGATTCGCAGTTCATTATTTCGACGCACTCCCCGATTGTCATGGCTTACCCGGACTCGGTCATTTATAAGCTGACCCCTGAGGGCGTAGAGGAGTCCAGCCTGGAGGAGA
Source organism: Paenibacillus lactis (assembly GCF_017873605.1). Classification (GTDB taxonomy): domain Bacteria; phylum Bacillota; class Bacilli; order Paenibacillales; family Paenibacillaceae; genus Paenibacillus_AQ; species Paenibacillus_AQ lactis. The sequence continues at coordinate 184,076 of NZ_JAGGKI010000002.1, read as the reverse complement.
CGGACCATTATATGATCACCAAGGAATTCGTAAACAACCGGGGAGCGATGCTGCGCGAACTGTTTGCGGACGATGAGGAATAGCGTGATTTTATTCGTAAAACCCGTGTTTCAGCAGAACGCTGCACTAAAAAAGTCGAACCTTACCATGTAAGGATTCGACTTTTTTAATAGCAGGGTCCCTAACCGTTATACCAGTGATCTTTCCTGTCGGAATGCTTTCCCTTTCCTTTGACCAGCTTTAACGTTGCCACGATCAGAAAGCTGACAATCACCAATAAGAGCCATGAGCTCACCTTCCCCAGATGAACGAGACTCCAGGCTTCGGCCTGGTTTGGATATTTCCACGCGCCAAAGAATGTTGCGATATTTTCGGCAACCCATATAAAAAATCCGATAAGTACAAAAGAAAGGGCAAGCGGCATCCGATAACGAGTCCCGTTCACCTCGTAGGTGACCCAGGATGGCCAAAAGACGAGGATGACGAGTCCGGATAACCACCATCGAACGTCGATCCAATAGTGGTGCGTGAAGAAATTTAAATAAATCGCGGCTGCCAGCGTTACAACGAGCGAGAAAGGAGGCCATTTCACCAGTTCAACCTTCAGCCGCCTCCAAGCCTGGCACAGATAACTTGCTACGCTTGCGTACATGAATCCGCTATACAGAGGCACGCCAAAGATTTTAAAATATCCCTCCTCCGGGTATGACCAAGAGCCCATGTGAACCTTGAAAATTTCAAGAGCGAGTCCGATCAGGTGGAACAACGTGATCACTTTGAGTTCATCCCGTGTTTCAAGCCCGGAACGCACCATCCACCACTGCATCAGCAGGCAGATAATGAGAAGCCAGTCGTAGCGCGGAAGGAAGGGAAGCGGCACGAATTTCGTAAAGGCCAATGAGGCAAAAATAACGACCGGAAACAAGCACGATAAGGCCTGCTCCCAACCAAAACGAACGAGCTGTCGTAGTGCCCTCATGCTGCGCGTCTCCATTTTTGAATGGTCCATGAGCAAGCTCCCCTTCTGGAATGGATTCATTGAACTAACTCCCTGATGAATCCCGTTTAACCTGGACGTCTTCATCGCGGTATTCTAAAATATCTCCGGGCTGGCAGTCCAAAGCCTTGCAAATGGCTTCTAACGTTGAGAAGCGAATCGCTTTGGCCTTTCCGTTCTTCAATATCGACAGGTTTGCCATGGTGATTCCTACCCTCTCCGACAGCTCGGTAACACTCATTTTCCGTTTGGCCAGCATCACATCAATGTTGATTATAATTGCCATTGTTTTCACCTCAGACCGTTAAATCATTTTCGGATTTGATATGAATCGCTTCTTGTAAAAGTCTTTGGAGAACAGCGGCAAAGACGGCGATCACGGATGAAGCAAAAATAATGACCAGTCCGAGCACGATGATCCCCGGGGCATCATCTTTCTCCGCCAGGAGATAGAAGAGCGGCATGCCGGCCGCATACAAAATGCTGATCGTAATGGCGCAGTTCCTAATACTCTTTAATGCCTTCACGGACAATTCGGAGAAGGCTTTATTCTGGTCGATGTAGTTTAACAGCTTAAAAGCCTGATACAGAGCTAAGTAAAAGGGGATCGCCGATGCATACAAATCGATGGAAACGAGATATTTTAGATAAACATGGTCCGGATACAATTCAGCCGCGAAACTCGCGATATTAGGCACCACAAATATGCACAAAGCAAGAACCGGAATTCCAATCAGAATAACCGCGATTCTTAAAAAGAGTGTTGTTCCTTGTTTCATAACATGCACCTCGCTTATTTATTGTTCATCATAATAACACGACTTTTATCGTTTATCAATAAATTAATATTGATTAATATTAATTTATTGTTGTTATGGAATATTCCTGTCGTCATAAATCCATAGCTGCGATTAGACCTTCAGTCCAGGTAGAATCGGGATGGTAAGGGGATGCGGCGGCGATTTGCCAACCGTTTTGAAATGATGTATTCTATGGGGGATTAAGAACGTACGGCAGGTTAGGAAAGTTCATTTTTTAACGAAGAGGAGGAGTATTCGGATGAAGAAGAGATCGCTTGTTTCGTTGTCCCCCGGCATCGGATACTCCACCGCTGTTTTCTTTGATCTTGGCCAATCACGGGAGAAGTGTGTCCACAATTGGAAACTGAACGCGACCGTTATCCTGCGATCGGCCTCATGATCATGTAAGGATACAGTGGAATAAACGCCACAGGTCGCTTACCTGTGGTGCATGGATCGGCAGCGTACGCCACAGGTATAACCTATGGTGTTTTTTTGTTTTGCCGCATAGGAGATGCGGCCATATCATCCTATCGAAAAAGGAGAGATTTGCATGCAGCTGCAAGGGGAACGTATTGTTGTGAAGCCGGTGGAGCTTTCGGATGCCGAGGCTCTGCTGAAGCTGGAGAAGGAGAATCGGGAGTTTTTTCAGCGGTTTACTGGCAAGCGGGACGAGCATTTTTTTACCAAGGAGGGACAGATCGAACGGATCCGGAAGGCGGTGGACGATCGGGAAACGGATCAAGGCTATCTGTATGCCATTGTATTGCGGGACACCGGGCAGATCATCGGTGAAGTCATGCTGACCGAGCCGGTGCGTGGGAATTTGCAGAGCTGCTGGATCGGCTATTTTCTGGATAAGTCATTCAATGGGCAGGGGTACATGACGGAAGCCGTACGGCTGGTCGTCCGCCATGCCTTCGAGGAGCTGCGGTTCCACCGGATCGAGGCGGGAGTCATGCCGCATAATCTCGGCTCGATGAACGTGCTGTTGAAGGCCGGGTTCCATAAGGAAGGCATCGCCCGTAAAAACGTCAACATCAACGGACGGTGGGAGGACCATCAAACGCTGGCGATCCTAAACGAAGCCGATGAGGAGAAGCGGTCCGGAATTGAACGTTGCAACCCGCCCGTCATTGCGCCGCCGCTCGGTCCGTACACCCATGTCACCAAGGTGCCGCATGGAGCCGCGCTGCTGGTCTTCTCCGGCCAAGTCGGAACCGATCCGGAAGGGAAGCTGCCGGATGACATGAAGCAGCAGGTGGAGCATACGCTTGCGAATATTCAGCGGTTGCTGGAAGCCGAATCGCTCACGGCGGACCATATCGTCAAAATCAATATTTGGGCAGTGGAAGAGGTCGATTGGAGCCATTTCCATGAGGTGTGGGCGAAGTTCCATGGCGGTCGGCCGCCGGCGATGACGATGGCTTATGTGCCGGGGCTTGCGATGCCGGAGCTGAAGGTCGAGATCGAGGTATGGGCGGCTGCCGGATAAGAAAAGGCGGGCAGGAAGAGGGATCGCGTCCAGAGGGAATTCATTCATGTAACCCGTCCAAGTAATTCATCCATATAGCCCATCCAAATATATTCAACAGTTCATCCGCCCAAGTAAAATCATGATGGCATCCATCATGTCATCGAAGTAAATTCATCATCCACCCTGTCATCCATGTAAAAAACCTCCGTCCATCCCTTTGCAGGGATAGCGGAGGTTTTGTCTATGAGAGATAAAAGCTTGGCAGATCCGGGCTTACCTGCGAGTACAGCTTACAGATCGTCAAACCCGTTGTCGTCGCCGACTTTCCCGTAGTTGCGGGACTTCGCTTCGAAGAAGTCAGTCTTCGTTGCATTCAGCGCTTCGTCGGAGAACGGCTTGATCCATGGCATGCAGTTCACGTCCACGCCTTCGTACGCTTTCTCCAGTCCCATCATGGTGATGCGGCGGTTGGCGATGTATTTGATGTAATCGGACAGCTCGTTCAGATCAATGCCGCGCACATTGCTCAGCGTGTAATGCGCCCAGTTCGTCTCCAGCTCGACCGCGCGATCGATCGTGCGGTACACGTAATCGATGTTCTCCTTCGTGTTCAGCTCAGGGAAGTCCTTGAGCAGCTGCTTGAACACTTCAGCGAAGAAGTAGCAATGCTGGTTCTCGTCACGCTGAATGTAGGAGATCATTTGGCTCGTTGCCATCATCTTCTGATCACGGGCCAGGTTATAGAAGAAGGCGAACGTACTATAGAAGAAAATGCCCTCGAGAATCAGGTCGGCGACCATCGCTTCAAAGAAGGATTGCGGCGACGGATTGTCCCGGAAGCTCTGGTAAATGTTCGAGATGAACTGATTGCGCTCCAGCAGAACCGGATCATGCTTCCAGTATTCGAAAATTTCCTTTTGCTCCTGCTCCGTAACGATCGAGGAGAGCACATAGGAGTAGGATTGGTTATGAACGACTTCCTGCTGCCCGATAATGGCCGAGATGGCCTCAAGCGAGGAGTCGGTGAAATAGCGCTTCACGTCGCTGACAAACATCGTCTGCATGGAGTCCAGCACAGCCAGCAGGGAGATGTTGATCTTGAAGGTGCGCTGCTCCTCCGGATCAAGGTGCGGGAATTGCTGCGCATCCTTGGACATCGGGATTTCGTCCGCGATCCAGTGGTTCAGCAGCAGCACCTTGTACAGCTTGTACATATGAGGCATCCGAATATCGTTCCAGTTGAGGATCCCTGAGCATTCGCCCTCAATGATCCGTGTGGAGCGGTTAGGTGCTTCGGTATTGAATATTTTTTGCATTTGCATAACCATTCTCTCCTTGCATTTATAGTAGGGCGGGTATCAACAGGACGGGTATCCACTCTCCGGCCGCTGTTGTCCGCCCTTTGCCTGAATGTATTGTGAAGGGTGCAAAGGGCTCCCAAAGGCGGACGTAAACTCCTCCGATTGGATACCCTTACCCTTGTAGTCTTTTTTATTGCTTACTCAACGGATGTTCGCTTCGCGCTCGACTAAACGCAAGCAGCCCGCTCATTGTGTTTGCGCCACATGAGCAGCGAATCCCAAAGGGAGAGCGATCCTTGCAGGAAGTTGAACCAAACACGCAAGCAGCCGCTCATTGTATTCGCGCCACATGAGCAGCGAATCCCAAAGGGAGAGCGATCCTTGCAGGAAGTTGCACCAAACACGCAAGCAGCCCGCTCATTGTGTTCGCGCCGCATGAGCAGCAAATCCCGAAGGGAGAGCGATCCTTGCAGGAAGTTGCACCAAACAAGCAAGCAGCCCGCTCATTATGTTCGCGCCGCATGAGCAGCGAATCCCGAAGGGAGAGCGATCCCCGCAGGAAGTCGCACCAAACACGCAAGCAGCCCGCTCATTGTGTTCGCGCCGCATGAGCAGCGAATCCCAAAGGGAGAGCGATCCTTGCAGGAAGTCGCACCATCAAAGCACGCATGAAATCATTCGTCCCTGCACCAACATTCCAGCGTTCCCGCAGGGAGAAAGCGCTCCTAGCACCAAAGTACCTGGAAGAAGCGCCGCATCCGTCTCATTTCACAAGCTTGCGGGTGTCCAGAGGGCAGAGCCCTTGGGGCCCTCCCTTGGAAGGGAGGGTTTGGGTGGGTTCGTTAGCTAGCACAGCTTTCGCATTCTTCAATCGTCAGCGCACGGCTGCGCACATAGTACGTTGTCTTGATGCCGGCTTTCCAGGCATGCAGGTGCAGGTCCAGGAATTCCGATGCCCGGATGTCAGGACGAACATACAGGTTGAAGCTTTGCGCCTGGTCCACATGACGTTGACGGGCAGCAGCCATTTTAATGGACCAATGCTGGTCGATCAGGAAGGCTGTTTTGTAATACCAGATTGTTTTTTCAGACAGATCCGGAGCCGGGTTGGCTACTTTATATGTCGTCTTTTCTTCATAAGACAGCAGCTCATACAGCGGGTCGATGCTTGCCGTAGAACCGGCAATGATCGACGTGGAGCCGTTCGGTGCGATCGCGAACATCCACGCGTTGCGGACGCCATTTTCTTGAACTTCCTTCTGCAGCTCGCGCCACTGCTCGGTCGTTACGAATTTGCCTTCATGCTCGCCGTCGGTGTAACCGCGGAACGTAAAGTATTCGCCGCTTTCCCAGGCAGAGCCTTTGAATTTCGGATAGTGGCCTTTTTCCTTGGCCAGCTCCATGCTGGACTTCACGAGCAGGTAATTGATGTGTTCGTACAGATTATCATTGTATTCAACCGCTTCGTCGGATTCCCAGCGGATGCCTTCGAGAGCCAGCAGATGATGCAGGCCGAAGGTGCCGAGTCCGACAGCGCGGTACTGGCTGTTCGTATATTGAGCTTGCAGCACTTCGATATTGTTGATGTCGATTACGTTGTCCAGCATGCGAACCTGGATCGGTACGAGCCGCTCCAACACGCCGGCAGGCACTGCACGCGCCAAGTGAATGGAGTTCAGGTTGCAGACAACGAAATCGCCAGGGATTTTCGAAATCACGATCCGGGTTTGGCCGTCTTTGGTGACGAGCTCTTCTTGCTCAACCACGGTTGGCGACTGGTTCTGCATGATTTCCGTGCACAGGTTCGAAGAGTAGATCATGCCGTGTGCGGAGTTCGGGTTCGCACGGTTTACCGTATCGCGGTAGAACATGTACGGAGTTCCGGTCTCCAGCTGGGATTTCATGATCCGCTTCATAATATCGATCGCTTGTACGGTAATGCGCGGCAGGTTCGGATTCGCCAAGGCCTCCGCATATTTCTCGCGGAACGCGCCTTGACCCGGCGTTTGATCGTAGAAGTCCTCAAGACCGAGCGGGCGGCCGTTCTCATCTTTCCAGCCCATGATCTTCTTCACTTCATGCGGGCAGAACAGGCTCCATTCTTCACGGGCTTCAACAGCCTCCATGAACAGGTCAGGCAGACATACGCCGTGGAACACGTCATGGGCTCTCATGCGCTCATCGCCGTTGTTCAGCTTCAGATCAAGGAAGGACAAAATGTCCTTGTGGAACACGTCCAGATAGACCGCAATGGCGCCTTTGCGTGTGCCGAGCTGGTCAACGCTCACCGCCGTGTTGTTCAGCTGGCGGATCCAAGGGATGACGCCGGAGCTGGTGTTCTTGTGGCCGCGGATATCGGAGCCGCGTGCGCGGACCTTGCCGAGGTAGACGCCGATGCCGCCGCCCATTTTGCTAAGACGGGCTACGTCGGTGTTGGAATCGAAGATGCCTTCCAGGGAATCGTCAACGGTGTCGATGAAGCAGCTGGAGAGCTGGCCTGCGACCTTCTTGCCGGCGTTGGACATCGTTGGCGTTGCGGCCGTCATGTACAGATTGCTCATTGCCCAGTACGCTTCCTTAACAAGCTCGAGGCGTTTGTCTTCAGGCTCCTGGTGCATGAGGAACATGGCAATGACCATGTAGCGCTCCTGCGGGAGCTCCATCACGCGCCCGTCGAAATCCGTTGCAAGGTAACGCTCGGCCAGCGTCAAGAGACCGATGTAATCGAACAGCAGGTCGCGGCTTGGATCAATGCACTCGCCAAGCTCCTCGATTTGCTCCTTCGTGTAGCAGGTCAGAAGGTCTTCACGATAGATGCCCTTCTGGACGAGCTCCGTAATGAGCGGATAGAAAGCGCCGTAAGGCTCTTCCGGATAGGCTTTGTAGCGGCGGTTGTGGGCCGCTTTTTTATATAAAGATGTCAGGAATGAACGAGCCGCCGCAAATTTCCAGTCAGGCTCTTCCTTGGATACGAGCTCAAGCGCGGACATCGTAAAGGCATTGCTGATTTCCTCGCCGGTAACTTGCTCACCGCGGAGTTTGGAATTCACGCCTCGAAGCAGGCGCTCCTTGTCTAGCATGTCCAATCCCTTCAGGATCCGGTCGGCATAGACGGAGAGGCGAATTTCATCAAAGGCAAGCTGACGGTTGTTTGGTTTAACTACGAGCTGGGGCATACAAAAAATCCTCGCTTTCTTTGGGGGAAATTGAAAAAAGAACATGAAAAAAACATTTTCTAAAACCTAAGGGCAGGCTTGAAAATGTCCGTGCGCTGTGGATGGTTTGAATAAAGCTGACATAAGCCCATATTCGGGCATGATGTTATGTACAGACGCAAGTTTCACGAACACATCCCTATAACCCCGTAGGTCGGTGTCTGAAGTATACAGGCAGGTCTCCTGACTTAGGCCGTACATATTCGGCGTCTTCCCAAAGTTCGCTTTCGGGGAACTTCAGTGACGTATTGCCAAACTGCCGGCAGCTGCATATGCATATGCATAACAGCCCCGAGGCCTTTACAGTGGCGGGTCCGTGATGGATTTTCACCATGCTTCCCTATTAAGCCGGGCTGCCTGATAGGCTAGCGCGGCACCTGTATACACTATATTTGGTTGTCGTTAATCTAATGTAACCCAATATCTTGTATCTGTAAACCGATTTCTTAAAAATAAACGCAAGGAGAATTATAGCAAACGGACAGGTAATATGCTAGTTGGCCAACCGTCAAAACTGCTCAAGATTCCATGGATTGTGACCAAATGCGACGGTTTTTGCGCGGATTCCGCATCGGTTGCGTTTTGACAACGGATCGTATGACCCATATAAAAATTTGATCTTGGACATACAAGATATTGTGTGTTGACGACTTTGCGAAATTTTGAAAAGACGCCCCGGAATTGATATGATATCTATATCGGATTCAACCACGTTGTGGATGAATGGAATGCTTCGAGGGAGGTTATTGTGATGGCAATTGCAGAAGTAACGGTCATTCCGATCGGAACGGCAACGACCAGCTTAAGCTCATATGTGGCGGAAATGCAGCGTATATTGAAGCAACAGGAGGGAATTACGTACGAATTGACTTCGATGAGCACGATTATTGAAGGGGAGCTCCCTATGATTTGGCGTGCGATCGAGGCGTTGCACGAGGCGCCGTTCTTGTCGGGTGCCAAGCGGGTATCCACCTCTGTCAAAATCGACGACCGGCGCGACCGGGCATCCTCAAGCAAGCAGAAGATCCAATCGGTGCAGGAGAAATTAGGCGGGTAATGCAACCCCTCCTATAGGGTGTTTTTTCCATTAATGAGGGGCTTGCATTTTCCCGCCGAAGGAATATAATATATTTTGTTGTTCCAAAAACGAATGATAACTTCAACAAATTCGCTGGTGTAGCTCAGGGGTAGAGCAACGCACTCGTAATGCGTAGGTCGGGGGTTCAATTCCCTTCACCAGCATCCTTAGAAAGTCAATAACGGCGCGGTTTTCCGAGTTTTCGGAGACGGCGTCTTTTTCGTGTTTTTGGCCGATCTTTTACCATTTTTCTACCCTTTTAGTCAATTGAAGTGGGTTTTTCGCCATCAATTAGGGATTCAATATCCTTTTGAAAAATAAGTTCTAGACTAACACACAGTAACCTAAACAGCGGTAGCCAAGAATGAAAAAATAAAGTCATAGACCGCCGCTGTTTATCGAACTATCGTCCCCTTAGGTCGCTGGACCAACCGCAAAACTAAACTGGAACGTAGGTCAACCTGATCACCTGCTCGCCAATGCGATCGCTTGCCACGAGGCGCAGGGGCGGACGCGGTCCGGCGAAGAACGGCTTGCCGTGACCCAGCACGACGGGATGGAGATAGAGTCGATACTCATCAACGAGACCGAGCTCCGTTAGACTGTGCGCCAACTCCGGCCCGGCAACTTCAATGTCCCCTTCATGCTGAGCCTTCAGCCCCCGTATGGCCGCTGAGAGGTCGCCCTCGATCAGAGAAGCGTTCGGTCCGACGGACTTTAACGTCCTCGACACCACCCACTTCGGTTTGCTTTGCCACGCAGCTGCGTATTCCCGTTCCTGCGCATCCCATTCAAAAGGGTCTTCGTCCCAATATCGCATAGTCTCATACATACGGCGCCCGTACAGCATACCCGTCAGACCGCGCACGTCTTCGATGAAATGAAGGAATAGCATGGGGTCGCGCTGAAGTGCCATGTGGTCGACGAACCCGTCCAGAGACTGATTCAACGCGAAAACGATTTTTGCCATGTGATTGACTCTCCTCCCTGTTTTTCTTGCACATTCATCATCAGGATTACACGTTCCATATGCAGCCTCCTCTATGTCTAAAATTTTATCATCCAACGGCATGCCCGGTTTCTCATGGATTGCTAATGTGGCACAGCCCGACCGAATACAACGTTAGCTTAGACGATTCAACCATATATCCCGATTTACATTGCTGATGCTATATCATTGATTTCAACTATAAAATCCGAATACCCATTAAAAATCCCCGAAGTATTAGCTCACGGGCTTCAGTCTTCTAACAGAACTTCTAACAAATCTTCTAACGGCCAAGAAATACTTCGAGAACCTTAAACGGATTTAGGCGCATAAAAGCCCATAACTAATAGACCTCCGGAACCCTGTAGAACCTTTCCGAAACCTACGGTGTCGCACTTGTAATGCGTAGGTCGGGGGTTCAATTCCGCGTTTTTTTATTTCCTGCAGGGGCGTGATAGTTCGTGAAATGAATTAAATGGTTGATCAGAAATCTATCTCCATGATACATTCGCACATTCTGAACATTATTACCGAAATGTCCAGTCTAAGGGCGTCTATGCTCATAAACTGTACTATTCCAAAATGCGAGGAGGTAAATATCAGTGGGTTACGAAAAACCTTGTTACAACGGCTATGGGAATACAGTAGGTATTGTCCTGGTTTTATTTATTCTCTTGGTTATTATCTTAGGAACTTTTTGGATTTAATCACACAACGGCAAGAAAAACATTGTAAATTTGTTTAGAATTCATTCATCTCTGTTGTGATGTCATGTCAAACTCATGGATCATCCCTTTGGTTTGGGGGCGGCGATTTACCGTCCCCATGAAAGCTCTCCTACACGATAGTCAGCTTATTCGGAATGCCAAATACATAAGCAAGAGGCAAAATCATCGACAGAAAGCTTTTTCGACGTTGTTCAGGTTAGTAACTGCTTAAAAAGTAAGAGTATCGTCAATAGACCAGTCGCTTATAAACGCCCAAGCATATATTGAGTTGAACGATTGGTGAAAGGAGGTGTTGTTTTGCCGATTTCCGACTTGTATAAACTTCAACCAAGTGCTCCAGTTACCGTAGATGGACATGAAGAAGAGAGTGTCAATTTAGCACTTCAAGCCTCACCCAACACCTCCGTTGGTGTCGTGCAGGGGACAGTGCTGCTGCCGAATGGAAATCCGATCCCCTTTGCCACAGTACAGTTATATACTTCTCAAGGGGTGCCATTTGAGCAAGTTAACAGCAACCCTCAGGGGCAATATATCATACCAGATATTCCAGTAGGCTCTTATTTAATCACTGCTGCTGAACCTGGCTACCTGACACCTGTCCGTATTCCGCTAACAGTTACCCAAGGTCGACCAACACAAGTTTCGATTACTTTACAGCCAAACCCCGCAGCAACGAGAGGAGCATTGTTTGGCATCGTAAGGAACGTTTCGAATAATGAACCTGTGAATAATGCTTTGGTTAGTCTTTTTCAAATCAATGGGGGCACGGTTACTCCGATCGGAACCTTGACATCCAACGCATCCGGACAGTATTTGTTTGCTGAGCTTCCGGACGGGACCTATTTCGTTCAGGCTACCCTAGCCGGATTTTTATCAAGCCAAAGTGCCACTGTAACGATCCAAGGTCCTGAATATGCCCCCCTTGACATCAACCTGACAGTCGATCCGGATGCAAATACAGGGACTGTAAGTGGTATCGTGACAGACCAAGCAACTGGAGCAGCGATACCCAATGCCCTAGTGGCGCTCTATAGGTTAAACGCAGGAGTGGAACAGATCATCCAGATTACGCGTACGAATCAAGGGGGGCTCTACCTATTTGGCGATTTGCCCCCGGGAACCTATCGTGTGAAAGGGACCGTTCAGGTGAATACAGGATGAAGGAGACTAAAATTCTTACAGGCAGTTCTGTTTTTTCAATCGGTGCTGAAGAAAGTAGATGGGTTCCGCTGGCGCTTAAGGGCAAGAATCATTCCGTCCGGCATGGCTTCAGTCCCGTTCGAGTCACGTTTTGTTTGGTTGTCAGAAAAAAACGAACCGTCTATAAGCATCGGTTTCAGCTCTACATTCGCAGCAAAGCAGGTTGCAGAAACACAATAAAATGGAGCAGTAAAAGAGAGCGAAACTCATGCCTAAAATACCGTAGAATATGCCCGGTAGACATCAAACTGGGGGTGTCGGTGAGGAATAATAAACGGGTAAGCCGCAAGAAAACTAAAGCTGTTATATAAAACACATTTTTTAATCATCCGAATAAATTAAAGTGCTAAAGGTGTTCTTCGGCAATTAGAAGAACGTCTTTATTTTTTGTGGCTAGCTTCCATGTGATTTGAGCGTTGAAATGGACGCTCTTTCTATTTGGGGAGGCACCGGTCAGGCAGTGGAAGTACCAAGATAAGCGGGCTTCCGATTTGAAAGGTAATGTTAATAAACGCGCCGCTCCCAAAGGGAACTAAAACGCGACGGGAAACCCCGGCGAAATTTTCCTGTCCCAGCAGGATATCTGATGAGGAATTTTTGTGAATTAGCTCTTTAATTGATTTTTTGTTCTCCAGTAGCATATTGAAACATGCCATCCTCATACGCTCTGATAACATGACAATATCTATGGTTGTTGTCTTGTAGTGTGCCGAAAGGTGGGAGATGGTTTGTCGGATCCTTTTGTAATCAGATCATTAGACGAAATACGTTTTTGGTCACGCATTATGAAAGAACATTCTTTATTTCTTCGACTTGGATTTAGGTGTGAAGATACGCAGTTAATTAATGAGGCTAACCAATTCTATGCAATATTTGAGGATATTGAAAGAAGAGCACATTCATATCAAGCAGATACGGATCCCGAAACCATTAGACAGTTTAATTCAGAAGTCCGCAATGCAGCTTCACACATTTGGGCATTTAAGAGAAAGGTCCTTGGGCTTATACTTAGGTGCCAGCTTCCTGGGGGAAACAATTTTCCCTTGCTTGTCGATCATGTTAGCCGGGAAGCAAATTACTTTAGAAATCGGTTGGAGGAGCTCAATAGCGGGAGACTTGAACCATTGCCTGATGCGATTATTGATGAAAATGTCTTTTTCCTGAAAATAATGGCTGACCATGCAAAATTTATAGGTCATCTGCTTGATCCATCCGAGCGAAAATTAGTGGAACAGGCTAGAGAGTTTAGCCAAGAATTCGATACGTTGATGTTTCAAGCCATCGACTTAAGTTCCATGCGTCCACAATCGCAAACACATCCACTGCTTAGTCAATTTGTTGATGAAAACCGCGTTTCAGTCAAATCCTTGCGAGATTTTAAGAAGACTGCGCGCGATTTGATTGAGCAGTGTCGAATCAAAAGCATCATTCACCCTCTATTAGCAGATCACGTGTTTCGTGAAGCCGAACGATTCTTATTCATACTCGACATGTTCGACCGGTCATTGAGCGGCATGAAGGTAAACAAGAAAGAAATCCTGTTTTAATGTAAGGGAGGCCTTAAGTGATGGAAATACAAGTAACGGGATTTGTTGTTCATTCCGATGACTCGGGTTCCGGACATTCACATCAACTTTTTCTTACATCTTGGGATGGAAGGCCAGTTAACGTTCATGTTCATCCCTTTGAAGGAGATACGTCCTTTGATGTTGGACATTACCATCATTACGTGGGTGTAACTGAACCAGCTCCGAGTGGTGTTCCACACGTCCATAACTATCATGCTCAAACATCGTTTAATGACCAGCACAAGCACATGATTAGAGGAACTACGGGTCCTGCCATTCCCTTGGCAGGTGGTGGGCACTATCATTATTTTGAAGGTTATACCACCGTTGATGGCAGAATCCCGCATGCTCATCGATATAGTGGAAATACAGGCAATGAATACGGCTGACCAGTGATTCGGTATAGATGCATTTTGTATGAGGTTGGTTCTAATGATCAGAAAAAGAAAAAGCTTGATCAACGAAAGAAAGCAAACACATATTTTCCTTTAGGGAAAGTGTTTGCTTTCTTTTTTTATTGAGGTAACAAGATCGCCCAATCCAGAGCATGTACCATTCATTGAGATGTTTCACGGTTGATATTATGCATAATTGCACTGTAGAGAAAATCGGCCAACTCTTCATTGCCATATTGATTAAAATAGTTTTTGAATCGTGCATCGAATTTGTAAGTATGGGCAATGCAAGCCAGTAACTCTGCATCACATGTCATGAATTGCATCAGATTATTTTTCCATTCCTCGATTAATCGCTGAACTTCATTGGAGGAAGGATCCTGATCGATACAAGACGCAATTCGTTTGAATATGTCCTCCATGGCTTGAAAGCTTTCTTCTTTATCATCCGGTGACAATTCTTCCAACGAATCATTAAACTCTTTATACGCCTCGGTTTCGCCATAAAAGAATCTCGCCTCATTTGCATACTGCTCTTTCAATGGCAGGACGGAAGTGCTGTTGAAGAGCTGCAGATTACTAATATCATTTCCCGAAACGTATTCTTCGAGAGCTTCCATGATCGTTTCTAATCTTTCTTTTCTCAGTATTAAGGCTTGTCGCTGCTCCTTTAAGATTTGATTCTGCTCTTGCCTGGTCAGCTTTAAAATGTCCGCAATCTCTTTCAAGGAAAAATCCAATTCCTTTAGGAACAAAATCGTTTGAAGTTTTTCCAAACTGCTTCGATCATATAGTCGATACCCTTTTTCCGTCAGATGTGTCGGTTTGAATAAATCAATTCTATCGTAATAATGCAAGGTCCGACTTGTAATGCCTGTAATCTGAACAATATCCTTAACCGCTAATAATGGTTTCTTCATCCCAGAATCCTTTTACTTCGTCCAGTATTTGAGCAGCAGGCGTGATGGTGGCCTCAAAAATCGTTCTTCCTGTTTTTCTTAAATAATATTGGATCAAATAATATCCGCAGGCGTATCCGGCACTATAAGGCATATTGACTGGTTGAGAATTTTGAAGCTTCGCGATCTCGTCACCGTAAAGATACGGAGCAATTTGATCAAACCCCGTTAACTGCAGCTGCTCTCTAAGCACAGGTTTTATGCGCCGGTTAAGCGTTTCTGCGTTTGTTTTCGTTACCCAAGGACCGAGCAATCCTTTCCCAAACATAAACGTAGCATAATTTTCAGCCAATCCTTCACTTACAATGAGCTCGCCCAAATTCACGGTGTGATCCCACTGGATAAATTGGTATCGCACATTATGGTTGCATTCGTGCGCCAGCGCAGCCTTCATTCGAGGCATCGTGTATTCATTTGGCAAGAGCGTACCCCAGATAAACCCGGGAATGCCACCAAAACCGCTATATCCTTCGTTTATGGTTAAGGCACGGTTTTCCGGATTCCCGAGTTGAATGGTAAACAAATAATCGGAAACGGGAAGATTTATATCGTGCTCAACAAATAGATTCAAGCTTTTCTTCACGGCATGCTCACACTCTAACCAAAAGGCTTCGGACGAAATCAGCTCGATCTCTGCCGAAATCTGCGGGCTAATCTGATGAGGGGCTCGATGCATCATACTATTAAACGTAATCACGTCAAAACCGTTGGCCTCTTCAGCTTTAAAAGGGAGCTGTTGAATTTGCCACTGCTTCATAAAGGGAGCCATAATTTCGTTTCTGAATAATTCTAGCTTTTCCTCGGGCGGAGCCTGGGCAACTTTTTGATAAATTTTGTCTGAACGCAGTGTTTGTATGTTCATATCTTTCACTCCTAGTTATGTTTTCATAGCGAGATTATGCACTATGACCTAACGTCATAGTCAAGCGCTTTGAATCAAATCATGAAAAATTAGGTAAAGACGTACCCAGATGCATTCATCTTCCAGCTCCCCGTTCAATAAAAAAACGGAAGCCGCGTATCGTTCGATCGCTGCGTCCGTTCTGTGCGAAATTATTCGTGTAATGGTTGTGAGTCGCGAATACTTTGATCATCATTCTTAGAATGGAAGCTCTTGTTTACAAGCATATTCGCCTGATCCATTGTTTGTTTGATAATGGCAGCGGCAGGTCGGGCTTTAGCCAACCTCAAGCCTTGTCCAGCCCAGAGTGACATATACTCCGGGTTGTTTGCCATTGCCGCAGCTTGCCTAATATCCCGTGTCATGACATGCTGAATGGGATAGGAGGGGATCTTGCCGGGATACATATGCATACCGCGTATGAATTCTGTACGAATACCGCGCGCTGCTTTGCCTGAGTAAGCACATGTAATTACTGTAGCGTCCTCGTTTGCCGAAAGTATCTTTTGTTTGTACGTAGGATGTGCGCCACTCTCTGTACAGGCCAGGAAAGCAGTGCCCATTTGAACCGCTGCTGCTCCTAAAGCAAGGCTGGCTACGAGACCCCGTCCATCCATGATCCCCCCTGATGCGATCACGGGAATCGAAACATGATCACAAATTTGGGGAACCAGAGCCATGAGTCCTATTAAAGCATCGGAGCCGTTCTTCAGAAATGTTCCTCGGTGTCCCCCTGCTTCGCTGCCCTGCGCTACAATAGCGTCAACCCCCGATAGCTCCAATTGTATAGCTTCATCTACTGTGGTAGCAGTACCCATTACAAATGTTCCACGCTGCTTCATACTTTGAATAACACCCGGTGATGGTATACCAAACGTGAAACTAAAAACGGGAACGCGCTCCTCCAGCAGTACTTGCACCTGCTTTTCAAACGATTCCGAATATTGGGGAAGTGGTGGATTTTGCGGGATTCCAAGCTCCTTACGGCAGGAGTTCAGGTATTCAGCCATTTTGGCAATGGTTTCTTCGGATTCCTCCGGTTGCTCCAGGACAAACAAATTCACTCCGAAAGGCCGGTCGGTTAACGCTCGGATCTTACGGATGGCATGACGGAGTTGTTCAGGGGTTAAATATCCGGCCCCTAGGTTGCCTAGTCCACCTGCGTTTGAAACGGCTGCGACTAACTCAGGAGTCGTTGGCCCGCCTGCCATCGGTGCCTGAAAAATCGGATAGTGAATGTTGAGCTTGCTTGTGATCGCTGTTTCAAACATTTTTAATGCCTCCTGTTAATCATGCATATTTCGTGCCTCCATATGGCGAGGACATGTTTAGCTTATAACTGCAGATTAAGGTTGAGCTTAGATTGAGCGCCACCTGGGCATCCATTACGAAACACGGATGATAAAACGTAAGTAAGATTACTGCTTATTTTACCTGCCTTCACATATCAAGTAAAATGAATCTAAATGATGTTTAACATTAAAAATTTTAATGCCTAATACGGAGGTATGCAGTGGACATCCGGGACATGCAGATTTTTTTGGCTGTAGCCAATGAGGGGAGCTTTACCCGAGCAGCCGAGAAGTTAGAATACGTTCAGTCAAGCATAAGCATTAGGATTCAGCAGCTTGAAAGCGAACTAAACACAGAACTGTTTCATCGCGGTCGTCAGGGAGTTCGGCTCACATCATCCGGAGAGGCGCTTAAATCTTATGCTGAAAAAATTATTTTCCTTACCCAAGAAGCAGAGCGGGTCGTATCCGATCGTTCAATCCCTCGGGGGCCTCTTCGAATCGGATCGCTTGAAACCACAACGGCGATTCGGCTTCCATCGATTCTCGCTGAATACCATCATTCATATCCCGACGTCGATTTAGTACTCAGAACGGGGACGACGGAGGAGCTTGTCCATTCGGTACTGAAATACGAGCTGGACGGAGCTTTTGTGTCCTCACCAGGTGAGCATGCAGAGCTTGAAACCGTAGAAGTTGGGGCTGAGGAACTTGTTCTCCTATCAGGCGGGCAAACTGACCCGATCCATCGGCCGGAACATCTACGCCATCTGACCATATTGGTATTTCGTGTTGGATGTCATTACCGTCGTATACTCGAGGATTGGCTGCATGCAAAGGGTGTTTCCGCGAAAATCATGGAATTCGGAACTTTGGAGGGGATTCTGGGATTTATTCATGCCGGGCTTGGCGTTTCGCTGCTGCCTCGGTCGGTAATCGAAAGAGCCATGATGAAATATAACTTACAATCACACAACATCTCGGATGAGTTCCTCAGAACACCTACATTGTTTATACGGCGTAAAGACACCTTTAAAACAGCAGCGGTATCCGAATTCATTAGGATTTCCAAAGAAAGATTCAACGATATTTAATAAACAAGACGTAGAGAATGCGGATTTTCTGGATTTGGGGGGCCGTGTCTTTGTGGTTGCTGCAGCAGGGAATCAGCTATCGGTCCTAACTTATACTTTTTGTTCTCAGCATCAGGTGAGTGATTAAGGAATCGGGAGATTCTAAAAGAGACCTGTCGCCTCTATGCGACAGGTCTCTTTGCTATTATGGCAGTTGTCCAGAACCCTTATATTTAAGCTTATTTGGGTCCCAGGTGTAAACCGCTTTAGCGGCTTCCCATCCGCCTTCCGGGAAGTACTTCTTCCAGTACTCGACAACTCTGCTTTTAGAGTCTATGAACACTTGCAAATCCCCCATAATGTTTAGTTTCTCTATCAAGGTTCCGTTTTGTAATCGGTATACGTACATTCTTGTATTGGAAGGGAAATAGTTAAACGAGACCGCAACATGCATTTCTTTCTTCGTAGCGGAGAAGATCTGAATCGATGGGTCATCAGCGTCATCATCGCTCAAAATTCCTGTATTTATCAATACAAGGATTCCTTTTGAATTAAGAAGATAAAAGTTACCCGCTTCGGTAAGTATGAAGTACTCTTTTTTGTTGTCGTTATTAAGGTCGGCAGATTTTATTATCTTTACTCTTTCATTAGGGTATTTCTGATTCAGTATTTTCATTGGATTGTGTGGTTCAGCGTAAGACAAGTTCGCTGATAAAAAGATGAGGCTTAGCGCAAAAATAGACAATGTAAGTTTCTTGAAAATAGGCAATGGTCCCTTCTCCTTTACAGCAGTAGTAGGTATATTATACCAAATTGCGTCGGATAGGTTCATAAAAATTGCAGGTGAGATTATGGCTGAAAGCGGAGCGGCAAGTGTTTTTTTATCTTTCACTAATCCAGCTTTAAGCTTCCTTTAAGATTCGAGAACTATGATAAAGACACCCCTTACAATAGATTGGAAGCCCCGCCGAGTGAGCATCGGCGGGGCTTCTTCGCGTATAGGGCTTATGCAGCGGATCAGGCCTTCTTACACAACAATCTTATAATCCCAGCAATCGGGTGATGTAGGCGGTCACGGCCTGGTCTTGGAATGCCTGCCAGTTATCAAATGGTGTGTGCTCCGCCATGAACCGGCTAATCGAGGAATGCTGAATGAAGCGGTCGAAATCCTCGTCGGTTGTTCCTTGATATCCGGCGGACTTCAGAAGCTCTCCAATGGAGGGAAATCCGGTATGCCGCTGCACGAAAGCATCCGTGAACACTTCCTCAACGGGCACTTCCTGCTGCATCTCGGACAGCTTCGAGGCGTTATCCCGAATTTCCTGCAGCTTCTCTTCATTAAGCCCATCCAATGGGTTTATCTCCGTATTCATGATGTGCACCTCCGGTAAGATCACGCAGCGATGGCGTACGTGGTATTGATCCATTCATTATATCTACGAGTTTATAAATATCCGACTTCGATTTTTATGCATAAGGTGGTTGTTATGTGTTGGGAAGGTCAGCTTTTTTGCTTATTTAACCTCATGAACCATCATCAGAATCAACGGAAGCGTTAGAATCTCCTTTCATGACCGATCTACATGACAGACTGTTGTCAATGATCCATATACTATACCACTGGCTGCTTGCGCCGGGAAGGAACTTTATAATCATTCTTTACCTAGGAAAGGCCGGGTTTATCATGTAAACTGGTAATGATTTACTGGTGAGCGGCTTGATCCGATCATGGCTTCGTAAAGGTCGACATCCATATTGGTTGCATAATGGGGGTGGGCACTGTGCCCAAAAAAGAAAAGATATCCATGTCCTGGCTCCTGCGGTACTTGAGTCCGGTCAAGGGAAGGCTGATCATTCTGCTCGTCATGCTGCTGACATCAAGCGGTCTGCAGCTATTGAATCCGCAGATCGTGAAGCGGTTCATCGACACGGCAGCGGGCGGAGGGCTGCTTGGCACCCTGCTGCAGCTGGCAGGGCTGTTTCTGATTGTCGCCGTTGTTAATCAGCTGATTACGGTGGCGGTCAGCTATTTAGGCAACGACATTTCCTGGCGGGCGACGAACCGGCTGCGCGGAGATCTGCTGAAGCATTGCCTCCGCTTGGATATGCGGTTTCATAATACGAAAACGCCCGGCGTCATGATCGAACGCGTGGACGGCGATGTGACCAGCATCTCCAATTTTTTCGCGATGTTCATCGTGCAGGTTATCGGCAGCTTCGTGCTTCTCGCCGGCATATTAGGATTCATGTTTACGGTCAATCTGCCGATTGCCATTGTCATGACCGTCTTCACGCTGCTGTCGATTATGTTTATGGTGATCATCCGCAACCTGGGCGTTCAATCGTCCAAGAACGAGCGCGAAGCAAGCGCATCCCTGTTCGGGCTGATTGAGGAGCGCATTGCCGGGATCGAGGATGTGCAGGCAAATGGTAACGTACCGTATGTGATGAACCGGTTTTACCGTTTGATGCGGGCCGTGTTCCTGAAAGGGCGGAAGGCCTGGATGCTTCGCGTCATCCCTTGGAACACCACGGTTATCCTGTTCGCGCTTGCGGTCACGGGCGTGCTTCTGCTCGGAGTTCGCTACTATCTCATCGGCGAGATCAGCCTCGGGACGTTGTTTCTCATCTATCAATACACGCAGATGCTGAACGATCCGATTGAGATGCTGGGCGACCAGGTGCAGGAATTTCAAAAAGCCAAGTCCGGCATGCTCCGCTCCAGGGAACTGCTCTCGAATCGCAGCGAGATTGTAAACGGGAAGAAGGAACAGCTGCCGGAGGGGCCCCTCGGCCTGGAGTTCGAGCGGGTGAACTTCAGCTACAACGAGGATAAGCCTGTCCTGAAGGACATTACGTTTACCGTGAAGCCAGGGGAGCGCCTCGGCATCATCGGACGCACCGGAAGCGGAAAGTCGAGCCTGAGCCGGGTGCTGCTGCGGCTGTACAATATCGACGGCGGGGTCATTCGCGTGGGCGGCACGGATATTACGGAGCTGACGCTCCCGGCCCTGTACCGGCGGGTCGGGATGGTGACGCAGGACGTTCAGCTGTTCGACGGCACGCTCCGCGACAACTTGACGCTGTTCGATGCCGGCGTATCGGATGACTTCATCCTGGAAACGACGGAGCGGCTTGGACTTCGTCAATGGATTGATGCGCAGCCGGAAGGGCTGGACACCCATCTATCGACGGGAGGGTCATCCTTGTCTGCCGGGGAAGCCCAACTGTTCGCGTTAACGCGAGTCTTTCTGACACAGCCGAGTCTCGTCATTCTGGATGAGCCTTCCTCGCGCCTGGATGCAGCCACGGAGACGATGCTGCAGGCGGCTGTGGATCAGCTGATGCGTCAATGCACGGGAATAATTATTGCGCACCGGCTGGCAACGCTGGAGCAGGTGGATAAAATCATGGTGCTCGGCGACGGACGCATCCTGGAATTCGGGGAGCGTGAGGCGCTGGCCCAGGATCCGTCTTCCCATTATGCCAGACTGCTGACGACAGGCAGAGAGGAGGAGCTTGCATGACGGTAGCCGGTTTTATCGGGCGATTGTTTCGTTTCCGCCCCGCATTGTTTTTGATTAACGGCGTCTTGTGGTGCGTATTCCACTCTTTGCCGCTGTTGATCGGGCTCGGGATGCAGTGGTTCTTCGACCGGGCGACTGCAAGCTCCGGGGCTGCCGACTACCTGTGGCTGGCTGTGCCGCTGATTTTTATTGCGGCTGTGCGGGTCGCGAGAGTCGGGACTTTCTTCGCCGCGTTCTATGAATGGGTAACCTATATCTACCACATTCAGGCGATTCTGCGCACGAATATGCTGGCCGGCATTATGCGCTGGCCGGGGCGGAATCTGCCCGCTTCGCCGGGCGAGGCGATGAGCCGCTTCCGCGATGACGTGGATGAGGTTGTCGAATATGTCGAGTCCTGGGTGGATTTCTGGGGCCGTCTCGTATTTGCATTGGTGTCCGTTGTCATTATGGCGAGCATTAACTGGAAAATCATGCTGGTCGCGGTGCTGCCGCTGGTCATCGTAACGCTGCTGAACAATCTGTCCGGCAACCGGGCGCGGAGATACGGTCAGAAGAACCGGGAAGCGACCGGTAGAATCACGAGTTTTATCGCGGAGACCTTCGGCGCGGTTCAGGCGCTCAAGCTCGGCCAGGCTGAGGATCACGTGCATGAGCGCTTTACGAAGCTGAACGAGGAGCGCCGCCAGGCAGCGCTCAAGGATAATCTGTTCAAGCAGTGGATGCGGTCGCTGAACCAGCATGTGCTCAGCATTTGCACAGGATTAATCCTGCTGATGTGCGCTGCGGAAATGCAGGCCGGACGGTTTAGCGTCGGCGACTTCGCCTTGTTCACGAGTTATTTGGCGAACATCGGATTCAGCATTTCCTTATTTGGTTACATGGTGTTCCAGCATAAGCGGCTGAAGGTATCCTTCGACCGGATGCGGATGCTGTTCCGGCCGGGCGAAGAGGACCGGCTCATTGAAGCGCGGGAAACGTACCTGAACGGGGAGCCGCCGGAACTGCAGGAGCCCGTCAGGGATCCGAAGCTGCAGCTTAAGGAGCTTACGGTGAGCGGGCTAACTTACCGGTATCCGGGTTCCGAGAGCGGAATATCGGATATCAGCTTCCGGCTTGAGCGCGGCAAGTTCCTGGTGGTTACAGGGCGGATCGGTGCGGGCAAGTCCACGCTTGTGCGGACCCTGCTCGGTCTGCTGTCGAAGCAAGAGGGGGCAATCAGCTGGAACGGCACGGAGGTGGATCCCGCTGTGTTCCTGGTTCCGCCGAGAGCCGCCTATACGCCGCAGGTGCCGCGTTTGTTCAGCGATACCTTGAGGGAGAACATCGTCCAGGGCAAAAGAGACCATGCGGACGAGGCGTTGAATCGCGCAATCCGTCTCGCCGTTATGGAGAAGGATATCCAGGACCTCGACCAGGGCCTCGAGACCTTCGTCGGCCCGCGGGGCGTCATGCTCTCGGGAGGACAGATCCAGCGTGCGGCTACGGCGCGCATGCTAATGACGGGGGCGGATCTGTATATTTTCGATGACCTGTCAAGCGCGCTGGATGTCGAGACGGAGCAGCAGGTATGGGAGGGGCTCTTCCAGGAAAGCGATGTTACCTGCATCGCGGTATCGCACCGGAGGGCGGCGCTCGCCAAAGCGGATCATATCATCGTCATGAAGGACGGCCGGATTGAGGCGGAAGGCACGTTATCCGAGCTGCTCGCGACAAGCGAAGAAATGAGGCTGCTGTGGGCGGGAGAACAAACGGCCGCGGAGCGTGAAGAGCCGAAGGTCACGGTAAGCGAAAAAGTCGTTCTCAGGTAACGAACGCAACACGTAAGATTTTATTGGAATTGGGAATTGGCAAGAAGAAGATGACGCGTACCCGTATAATACGGGGCGCGTCTTTTTTTATGTGGTCGGGCAAGGGCTGAAGCGGAAGCAAGGATCGATCAAGTTGTGCTATATCCATCCGCTTCTTCTCAAAAACTCTGAATATTCCACCTCCTGTCCCGCATACCTTGATAGTAGAGGAAGAGTACGTTAAGTAACCCTAAGTACCCAAGCGAAATTCTTCATTACGCATTGGGTGCTTGGCAGCTATGGACGGTTAACAGTGGCGCAGAGACTGCTTGGCATGCCTCAAAAATGCACTCAGAAATGCAAAGAATCAAACAATGACAGCCAAATAAAGGCTTGGTTAGCGGGACTGCACAAGGTAGGGGGTTACAGGGCATGAGTCCAAGCAAATCGATAGATTCCGAGAATAGGATGTAGTAGAAAGACATCAGAGGAAGGGTAGGGATATGCCATGGAATGGAGCATTATTGCACAGATGATCGACCCGAGGCTGTCCTTGGTAGTTGTCGCCTGCTGGGTCATCGGCTACGTGCTCAAGCAAACGCCAAAGGTTCCGAATTGGAGCATCATCTATGTCGTTATCGTGGTATCCATTTTGTTCACGGCAGGCCTTATAGGCTGGAGCGTTGAAAATATCATACAAGGTATTATCGCGGGCGCATTTGCCGTATTCGGCCATCAGGCTGTAAAGCAGACGGCAGAGGCGATTTCCGGAAAGAAGAAGTAAATGCCCGGCTTATCTTCGAGTACTCCAAGCGATTAGAGGCGGATATACGGCTTGGAGGCATAAGGACTGATAAAAAATCCAGCTCTTCTTCCTAAACAGCATCGGACAAGCAGACGAGGGAGGAATCGTTACGGGCGGGTGTCAAACGCAATCTGGGTAATCGCTCGAATCCCGGGAAGAAATGCTTCGTGCACCGAAGCATTTCTTCCCACAAAAAAGAAGGTGTTTCCTAAGATCTATCGATCTTATGGGGCACCTTCTTGTGTTATGCTCGGCATTTTTAGACTGTAATAAGGTAATGAGAATTACGGGACTGCCTCATAAAATCCTTACATGCGCTGAAACATAGCCGTATCCCGGCTGTAGTGGCTGACCAGACCGGTTTCTTCATTCCGGACACGGACTACGTCGGGCGTATAGCATTCGATGTATCCACGCTCAACCTCCACATACACGCTGGCGGGATCCTCTTCCCATACGGATACGAGCGTTTCCGACAGCGCAGCTGCAAAGAAATGAACGTCTTGCGACAAGTACCTACTATTTCGTTCTATATTCATTGTTTATCCCCTTGAGTGTTATTTTTCGGACAAAATCCGGCCGACCAATTCGTTCATGCCCTTCCAGGAATCCTTCAGGATGAATTCATGCTGAATATGCGCATTCCATGGACGCGGGATAAGGATCGTCTGCTTCCCCGCTTCCCTTGCCGCAATCGCGTTATGCGGACCGTCGTCGATCAGGAGATCGAACTCTACTAAATATTTGCGTTTGGCGACGAAAAAATTATCGAACGGTATAAACGGCATATGCGTCTGCAGCCATTTCCATTTCTCGGGCACGGAGGACGGGCGGGCAGCCGTAATGATAATGACGTCATAATCGTGCGTCATCCGCTCGACTTCGTCAATGGTATATTCATCAAAAATGTCGAGCTCCTCATATAAACCGGGCTTTCCGAAGAAGAAATCCTCCGAGCATTCGGGATGCCAGATTTCACTCAGGTTGTAGTCCGTAATCTGATCCAGCGTAAGCTGCAGGTCTTTATACTGTAAATTATGATAGTGAATGGCTTTGGGAATCAGGTGGCAGATCGTGTCATCCATATCAATCGCTACGATTTTTTTACTCATATCTCTATTATTCTCCCATAATCCGGAACCGGAATAAATATGATTTTCCCGTAATTGTAACGGACTGGATGAGCAATGGCAAACCATTCATTATTTTTTGGTCTTTTCCTTCAATTAAGACAGTACATGTCATGATTCATTCTTATAATGGAAGCACATTACAGGGCATAGGAGGATTTTAGGATGTCACATTCGTTTATCGACATTCAGGGAGCAAGGGAGAACAACCTGAAGAACGTGTCACTGCAAATTCCGAAGCGGAAAATCACGGTGTTTACCGGCGTGTCCGGTTCCGGCAAATCATCGATCGTGTTCGATACAATCAGCGCGGAGGCCCAGCGCCAGCTGAACGAGACCTTTACCGCATTCGCCCGCAATCGCCTTCCTCGGCATAAGCAGCCGGATGTCGATTCGATCGATCATCTGTCCACGGCCATCGTCATCGATCAAAAGCGGCTGGGCGGCAATTCCCGGTCGACGCTTGGAACGATTACGGATCTGTATTCGATTCTGCGGCTGCTGTTCTCCAGAGTGGGGAAGCCGTTCATCGGGTATTCCAACGCGTTCTCGTTTAATGACCCGCAAGGGATGTGCCCGGAATGCCAGGGGATCGGCAAGAAGGTCGAGCTGGATCTTAATAAGCTTCTGGATCCGTCGAAATCGCTGAACGAGGGAGCGGTGCTGTTCCCGATCTTTTCGGTAGACAGCTGGTATTTAAGAAACTACACGTATTCCGGTTTCTTTGATAATGACAAGAAGCTCTCGGACTATACCGACGAGGAGTGGGAGCTGCTGCTGTACGGCAAGGATCGCAAGGTGTCGTTTCCGTCCAAGGGCGGGCCGATCGAAGCCGAATTTGAAGGGCTCGTTCATAAATTTAATCGGCTCTACATTCAGCGGGACAGCAGCGAGCTGTCCGAACGGACGATGAACCATGTCAAAAATTTCATCACGCACGCCCCTTGCCCGTTATGCAAAGGGACCCGGCTCAGCCAAGCGGCTTTAAGCTGCCGGATCAACGGCTACAATATTGCTGAGTGCACGGCGATGGAGATCCCGGAATTGAAGAAGGTCATTGAGAGCATTCGGGAGCCGAGCGCGCAGACGATGGTGGACAGCTTAACCGAACGGCTGCAGCATTTGATCGATATGGGTTTGGATTACCTGACCTTGAATCGGGAGACGACCACCTTGTCCGGCGGCGAGTCCCAGCGGGTCAAGATGGTCCGTCATCTGGGCAGCAGCTTAACCGATATGATGTATGTCTTCGATGAGCCGAGCGTCGGGCTCCATCCGCGGGATGTGCAGCGACTGAACGGGATGCTGCGCAAGCTGCGCGATAAAGGGAACACGGTGCTGGTCGTGGAGCATGACCGGGATGTGATCGAAATCGCCGATCATGTGGTGGATGTCGGGCCTTACGCGGGAACCCGTGGGGGAGAGATTGTTTTTCAAGGAACGGTGGAAGAGCTGTACAGCCAGGAGGACACCTTAACCGGGCGCTTCATGAAGCAGAGCTTGCCGATTAAAACAAGCTTCCGAAAGCCCTCCGGCCATATGAGGATTTCCGGCGCGAACGTGCATAATTTGAAAAACGTGACGGTCGATATTCCGGAAGGCGTGCTGACGGTTGTCACTGGGGTAGCAGGGTCGGGCAAAAGCTCGCTCATTCACCATGCCTTCCTGCCGGAGCATCCCGAAGCGATTGTCATTGACCAGTCTGCCGTAAGCACCTCGATTCGCTCGAATCCGGCCACCTACACCGGAATCATGGACGATCTTCGGAAACGGTTTGCCAAGGCGAATGGACAGAGCCCGTCGCTGTTCAGCTTCAATTCGAAGGGAGCCTGCCCGGAATGCCAAGGGTTGGGCTTTATCTACACGGACTTGGCCTTTATGGAAGGCGTTGTGTCGCCATGCGAAACATGCGAGGGACGACGCTTCAGGGACGAGGTGCTCCAATACAAGCTGAATGGCAAAAGGATCACCGAGGTGCTGGATATGACGGTGCTGCAGGCGCTGGATTTTTTCGAAAACAAGGAGATCATCCTTCGTCTCCAGGCGCTGCATGATGTCGGGCTGCATTATTTGACGCTTGGTCAGCCGCTCAGCACCCTCTCCGGGGGAGAGAATCAGCGCATCAAGCTGGCGAGCGAGCTGCACAAGCAGGGCAAGGTGTACGTGATGGACGAGCCGACGACCGGGCTGCATATGTCCGATGTCGGGCATTTGATCGAAATCATGAACCGGCTGGTGGATAACGGTAGCTCGGTGATCGTCATCGAGCATAATCTGGACGTCATCCGGCAGGCGGATTGGATTATCGATATGGGGCCGGAGGGCGGCAGCCGGGGCGGAACGGTTGTGTTCGAGGGTACACCTGCGCAGCTGGTGAAGGCGAAGCATTCGCTCACCGCCAAGTATGTGGTGTGATTAATCATCCTTAAGACCTGCGATGCTGGAGTTGTCCTAAACCGTGGTGTTTACTGCTGCGGGGCAGCTCTTTTTCAGTAAGTCCCCCAGCAGCTCCGATTCAGGAGGCCCCCCAACGTCTCCGATTCACACGAAGTCCTCAAACAGTGCCAATGAAGAAGTCGCCTTAACAGCTCGTTTCAGGAAGCCTCACCGACCAACTCAGGATGGCCTCCCACATGGAGGGCTTATAAGCAGGGCAATCCGGCAATACTGGATGCAGCGGCAGGTACAGGAGAGGCATGGAGAGCAGTTTCCGAATGATGAGCGGGCCGCTCTTACGCCGGGTGCAGATACGCCGGCTGAAGATGCGTCAACTGAAGTTACGTCAACTGAAGATACGCCGGCTGCAGTTAGGTTAGCTGCAATTACGCCAGCTGAAGTTCCGTCAGCTGAAGTTACGTTAGCTGCGATTACGCCCGCTGCAGTTAAGTTAGCTGCAATTACGCCAGCTGAAGTTCCGTCAGCTGCAGTTACGTTAGCTGCGATTACGCCCGCTGCAGTTACGCCAGCCCTCTCCTGCCTGCACCATTCAATCATTGCAGCGTCCTGTCAGCTACCGCACGGGCCGCATACATAACGGGGGATACTAACAATGCGAACAGTATGGTGGAAAGAAGTTGTCGCTTATGAGATATACCCGCGCAGCTTTATGGATACGAACGAAGACGGCATCGGCGATCTTCCTGGCGTCATTTCCCGCCTGGATTATTTGAAGGAGCTCGGCATCGACGTGATCTGGATCTGCCCGATCTATAAATCGGCCAATGATGACAATGGCTATGATATCAGCGATTATCATGCCATCATGGAGGAATTCGGCTCAATGGAGGATTTTGACCGGCTGCTGGCGGAAATTCACGACCGGGGCATGCGGGTGATCATGGACCTGGTCCTGAACCACACGTCGGATGAGCATCCGTGGTTCATTGAATCCCGGTCTTCCCGGGACAACCCCAAACGGGACTATTACATATGGCGCGACTCCAAGGAAGGGGCAGAGCCCAACAATTGGGCGTCGATGTTCAACGGCTCCGCCTGGGAGTACGATGAGCAAACCGACCAATATTACCTGCATCTTTACTCGAGAAAGCAGCCGGATCTTAATATGGAGAATCCGGAGGTGAGGCAGGAGCTGATCCGGATGATCCGCTGGTGGCTCGACAAGGGCATTGACGGCTTCCGCGTGGATGCCATAACGCATATCAAAAAAGCGCCGGGTCTCCCGGACATGCCGAATCCGGGCAATTTCCGCTATGTCGATGCGAATCCGGGCCACCGCAATATTGAAGGCATTCATGACTTTTTACAGCAGTTCAAGCGCGAAGCCTTTGCGGAGTATGACATTATGACGGTGGGCGAGGCCAGCGGAACCGATGTCTCCGAGGCCGATCTGTGGATCGGTGAGGAGAACGGGGCCTTCAATATGATTTTTCAATTTGAGCATGTCAGCATGGATTTCGGAGCGGAGGGCCGCTGGGATTTTGCCCCGTGGGATTTGGCGGAGCTGAAGCGTATTACCCGCAAGTGGCAGAAGGGACTTGAGGGCGTCGGCTGGAATGCGCTGTTTATGGAGAATCATGATCAGCCGCGCTCCGTCTCCCGTTTCGGCGATCCCGTGAATTTCCATAAGGAATCCGCCAAGATGCTGGCTACCTTCTTCATGCTCCAGCAGGGGACGCCGTTCATTTATCAAGGACAGGAGATCGGCATGACCAATGCGGATTTCAGCGAGCTGAGCCAATACCGGGATGTAGAGATCTACAACTATTACCGGGAGCGGCTGCTGGACGGGAAGGACGTGGAGGAGACGATGCGGAGAATCGCATATCGGGCACGCGATAACGCAAGAACCCCGATGCAGTGGGATGACTCGTTGTACGGAGGCTTTTCGACCGTTGTGCCGTGGATCCGCACGAACCCGAATTACCATGAGATCAATGTACAGCAGCAGGAGAAGGATCCGGACTCGATCCTGAACTTTTACAAAGCATTGATTCGCCTGCGGAAATCCAGTCAAACGCTCATTTACGGCACCTATGACGATTGGCTGGAGGAACATCCGGAAATTTTCATGTATTCCCGAAGCTTAGAGGATGAGGCTTATTTGATCGTCTTGAACTTTTTTGGAAACACCCCCGAGCTTCGCATGCCCTCCCCGTGGCGGGAGCGCAAGCTCGAAGTCGTTCTCTCCAATTATACGCCAGCCGAAATTCTACAGGACCGATTCACGCTGCGCCCTTATGAAGCGGTTGTATATCGTGTTACACTACAGGGGAAAGCGATTACTTGAGATTCGAGGTGTTGTCAGTATGTCACAATCGAAAATGATGGCAGCGGCCGTTCTGGACAAGCCGATGTCGATCGGCGTGAAGCAGGTTCCCGTTCCCGAGCCGAAGCCGGATGAAGCGCTCATTCAGGTTTACTGCATCGGCATTTGCGGTTCGGATGTCCATTACTATGAACATGGGCGCATCGGCAGATATGAGGTTAAGGAGCCGCTGATTCTGGGACACGAGCTAGCAGGCATTGTGGTTCAGACCGGGGATCGAGTGACGAACGTATCGGTAGGAGACCGTGTCGCCGTCGAGCCGGGCGTAACCTGCGGTCGCTGCGCGTATTGCAAGAGCGGCCGGTACAACCTCTGCCCGGATGTCGTATTCATGGCTACCCCTCCGGTGGATGGGGCATGGGCGGAATACGTGGCGGTTCGCAGCGATTTTCTGTTTAAGCTGCCGGACGATATGTCTTTTGAAGAAGGGGCGCTGCTGGAGCCGCTGTCCGTTGGTCTCCATGCGGTTCGCCGCGGCCGGATCCGCCCGGAGGACCGGGTGCTGGTGCTCGGCCTCGGACCGATCGGCCTCTTGGCCATCGAGGCGGCCAAGCTGTCCGGGGCATCGCAGGTGTACGGAAGTGATGTAGTGGAATTCCGGCGCGATTTGGCGTCGCGGATCGGAGCCGCTGGCGTAATCAATCCGCTGTCGGATGACGTGCCTGAGCGGCTGAAGGAGCTGACTGGAGGAGAAGGCGTCGACCTGATCATCGAGACGTCCGGCAATGCAGTCGCGATTGGAAGCTCCATCGGCTACGTGAACCGTGGCGGACGGATCGTGTTTGTCGGCCTGCCGACGAAGGACGCCATTCCTGTCGATATCGGCGCACTGGTGGATGCCGAGCTGGACGTGTACGGCGTGTTCCGCTATGCCAATACGTATCCGGCGGCGATTCGATTGCTGCAGAGCAGCAGCAGCCGGATCCGGGATATCATTACCCATGAATTCCCGCTGGACCGGATCCAGGAGGCCGTGGAGCTGGCCCGGACGCAGAAGGACACCAGCGTGAAGGTTATGATATATCCGGGACGGACGTCATAAAAAGCGCCCATTCGTTCGTTTCTCGGCACAGCAGCACTCTGGATGATACGGTTCTCTAAATTTCATTAGTGCCTAATCCCAAAAGTTACTTAGCAGCAAGCGCCCGGCTCCAATCATCATGGAGCCGGGCTGCTGTACATTTTGGGGATTCGTTAAATGTATGTCTTCCCAATAAAGGGGTGAAATCCTCCCAAGCCTCTTATTCCGGATGGGCATTGCTCATCCAGCTGTCAATGCGCAGATCCCCGGCGTAGCCTTCACGGGATGAGATTTCGCTGAGCCTCTGTTCCGCTTCCTCCCGGGTATCGAATCCGCCAATCGCGGCAATGAAACCACCGCCGGCTGTCTTAATGAACGTTACGTCATCTTCGTAGTATATCTCCTCGAGGATTGCGAGGGACTCTCCCTGCGGCATAGCTTCACTACGGATATAAAACACTTCGCGCGGCGTTGCCTGTTTGCCGGTAAAGGCAAGCTTCAGCTCGATATACCCCGGATCCCGATACTCCGACACGCTGTGGGTCACACCATCCTTCAACTCTACCACAAAACGCATGGCGGAATCATCCAGGATGATATTTTCATAGACGTCCTCCACAAGCGAAAGAGCCAGCAGATCGCTCTTGACTGCATCGTAATCGAAATTTCGAACGCCGTTGAGCGTAAAAATGAGCCGGTTCGGCGCTTCCCGGTGCTCTACGGTATAGGAGGGCACGCTGGATACCGTTTCGCCTGCCTGGTCGAAGTTGATGCGAAGCACATCTGCTACAGTTTCGGTGTTGACGCTTACGCCATCGGTCCGCTCACCGCCCCCGCCAAACTGAAGCACCTGCACAATGCTGCCCACAACCGGGACTTTGGACAAGGCATTGGCAACGCCCGGTATGTTAACGACAAACAACAGGGCGAGGCTTGCGGCAACCACGCTCGAGTATCGCATCAAGCGCAGGGATCTTTTGCGCGCGGCCGCTTTGTGCCGGGCCGACTCCATCACATTAGCCAGCTGAGCCGGAATCTCGATCTGTTCATAACGATCCTTACCTGTCATATCCCTCGACCTCTCCTTCGATCAAATATTGTTTAAGCTTTCCGATGATTCGGTAAAACCGGGTTTTGACCGTGTTCTCCGGCAGTTCCAGGACATCGGCCATGTCTCTGAAGCGCAGGTCCTCGAAAAATTTCAAAATAATATACGCCTTCTCCTCCGGCGCAAGCCGGTCCATTGCCTCATATAAATCCAGCTTCTCTTCCAGCGGAACGGCAAGCTCGGCGGCCGCGTACTCCTGGGTCTGATCCTCCATAAAGGCGATCCGCTTGTTCCGGTTCAGACGATCGAGCGCGCAGTGAATCACGATCCGGGTAATCCAGGATTCGAAATACTGCGGCGTCTTCATCCGCTCGAAGGAAAGATAAGCCTTGTAAGTCGCCTCTGAGACGATATCAAGCGCGTCCTGCTCATTTTTGACATAACAATATGCCACCCGGTACAGCTTGCCGCTGCACCTCGTAATATGTTCGCTGAACTGCTGTTGCGAAAGTGCCTTGGCCAGTTCACTCACTCCTTGCTATTTAACGTCTTAATGATGCTGTACAGGATCGATTGCAGCATAAACCGATTGCTTATGCGTCAAGTCGCTGCCGCTGTATGAAACTCGGCCGAAGCTGCATAAACACGATTGCCACTGTCTAAACTCCGTTACACCTGCTTAAAACACGGATTGTTTCTGCGTCAAATCTTGCCGCTCATATAATCGGTTGTTGCTGTACAGGATCGATGCTCGCGCGCGCATCATTGGCTGGCCAGCTTCATGCTTGTTAGCCACACCGACTATTAGACCGAGTAGGAGCCGAAATAGTTTTAGCGCATGACTAAAAAGTCATGGGAGTTTCAGGAAACCCTTAGACGCCAGAGTAGAAGACATCTTTCACGCAAGGAATTCCCTGGGGTGATTTCGTTTCTTGGGGTTAACAAGCGATAGGGAATAATGTTAACATGTGAGCATATAAGATTAGGAAGCGAGGCCGGAACATGTAGGTTACTACCCCACCACCCATACAATTGAATACTGAAAGAAACGGGGTAGAACCATGAATAACAAATCTTTCCGCTATCTCTGGACCGGTCAGGCCCTCGCCAATTGCGGCGATTTATTTTACGTTGTCGGGCTAATGGCGATCGTCCATGAGATCACGGGATCTGCCATGTATATGGCTATGATTCCTTTTGTTACTACGCTTGCTCGATTTATTAGCGGGGGCTTTGCGCCCGTACTGATGGACAAATATGCCCTGAAGTTGCTGCTTCTCATCTCGCAATGGGGAAAAACAACAGCACTGCTGCTGCTCGTCATGACCCGATATGCACTGGGGAATCAAGAGATGACGGTGTATGTGATTCTTGGCATGGTGTTCCTTATCTCGTTCCTGGACGGCTGGGCCGCTCCGGCGAGCCATGCAATGCTCCCGCGGCTTGTTCCGCGGGATGAATTAACCCGGGCGAACAGCTTCGTTGCCGTAGTTGACCAGATCATTCAGCTAGGCGGCTGGGCTGCCGGAGGAATGCTGGTCGCCATGGTCGGAGGCGGTCAGGTCATTTGGCTGACCGTCGTACTGGCAGCGGCTGCAGCTGTTTTGATGAACAGGATGGAGGATCCGCTCGTTTCAGGCGACTCAAGCGAACGGAGGGACCGTCCTCCGTATTGGAGCTCCATGCGTGAAGGCTGGGTACTCATCTGGAAACAGCCTGCTTTGCGGACGATCCACGTCATATATGTGCTGGAATCCATTGCCGGAGTCGTGTGGATCGCTGCTATCCTATATGTATACGTGTCCGAGGTGCTGCACAAGGAAGAGGCTTGGTGGGGATATATTAACGCCAGCTTTTTTCTGGGATTGATGGCAGGCGGATGGTGCGGCATGAAGGGCTCGAGGTGGATTGATCGCCATATCGGCAGCTTAACCGTATATTCCTCCTTCGGCATCAGCCTGATGACGCTTGGCTTCGGAATGACCTCGATGCCGTGGCTGGCTTTGATGTTTTC
Organism: Paenibacillus lactis; assembly: GCF_017873605.1. Lineage (GTDB taxonomy): Bacteria > Bacillota > Bacilli > Paenibacillales > Paenibacillaceae > Paenibacillus_AQ > Paenibacillus_AQ lactis. Next base: position 149,983 of record NZ_JAGGKI010000002.1, on the reverse strand, counting down.
GGCAGGGTTTGGTCTGTTTGATCAGCTCAAGGCGGTTTCATTGCAAACCATGCTTCAGCGGAGCGTGTCCCTGCAGCTGATGCCCAAAGTGTATGCGGCCCAAAGCTCGCTGATCTCACTCGTTTTTGGAGCGTCTACGCTGTTGTTCGGGTATGTCACAGACCGGTTTGGTGTCAGGGCGACCTTTATGGCAGCGGCAGGGATATTGTTCTTATCTGGCTGCTACGCGTTCGGGGCACGGTCCCGATGGCCGTCGGGTAAAAACGCTCCAGATAAGGCGCAATGAAAAATACGCTGGGGCATTTTTTCGTAATGCAGCACGGGTCCGTCATATGTACCGAATAGGGATTTGTGTCGGCAGTAGAGGGCGATTGTCGCGCCACAGGTACTTAAAAGGGTCCTGTAGCGGCAGTAAAAGGCGATTGCCGCGTTACAAGTACTTAAAAGGGTCCTGTTTTCAACTGCAGAAGGCAGGGGGCTACTCGGTCCGCCCGATTTCGGATGATCAAGGGATTATCATTCATATTGAAAGACGAGCTCTATGGCTCGTCTTTTTTGGCATAATATAGACCATTTGATAAGCTGTCCAGGAGCGGAGGATGTTAGCAGATTGCCGTGCTTTTCATAGGTCGGGAATTGCTGCTTACACTTACAATCATGCACATCCCCTGATGGGCAGCTTTAGCTGCAGCCGTGTACAAAAAGACTCCCCCAAGACGCTGAGATCGGGGGAGTCTTATAAAGAATTATGCACGTTCTACAGGGAAGGGCCAATCGCAATCCAAGATATGAAGCCGTAGGCCAGATTGCAGCCGGGCTGGCGCACAACCTCGAGCACGGCGCTGTCTTCTTGCTGGGATTTCAGCGAAATTTGGAAGCCGGGATTGTTGCTCATGCCTACGATGACATAGTTGATGCCGCCAAAAGGCTCCTCAAATTGAACCCCCACTTCGGCTTTGGCCTCGGGGCCGCTCAAAACGAAAGGCGTCATTCCATATTGTTGGAGCTTCGCCTGGCCGGCCGTACCGCGCACTGGCGTAAATCCGAGATGGCGGCTTTGAATGGAGCCATCGGCAATTTGCGTGCCGCCCAGAGAACCGTCAGCGACATGAGAACCTGTAATGGCACCTTGCGCAATATGGTCGCCGGTGATGGAAGCATCGGCGAGGGTGAAACCGTCGAAGGCATCCGGCCCGAGATGGCGGCTTTGAATGGAGCCATCGGCAATCTGCTTTCCGCCCAGAGAACCGTCAGCGACGTGCGACCCCGTAATAGCGCCCTGCGCAATATGGTCGCCGGTAATGGAAGCATCGGCGAGGGTGAAACCGTCGAAGGCGTCCGGCCCGAGATGGCGGCTTTCGATGGAGCCATCGGCAATTTGCGCACCGCCCAGAGAACCGTCAGCGACATGAGAACCTGTAATGGCACCCTGCGCAATATGGTCGCCGGTAACGGAAGCATCGGCGAGGGTGAAACCGTCGAAGGCATCCGGCCCGAGATGGCGGCTTTGAATGGAGCCATCGGCAATTTGCGCACCGCCCAGAGAACCGTCAGCGACGTGCGACCCCGTAATAGCACCCTGCGCAATATGGTCGCCGGTAACGGAAGCATCGGCAAGGGCGAAGCTGCTGAAGACGTCCGGTCCGAGATGGCGGCTCTCGATGGAGCCATCGGCAATTTGTGTGCCGCCCAGAGACCCATCGGCAACATGAGAACCTGTAATAGCACCCTGCGCAATATGGTCGCCGGTAACGGAAGCATCGGCGAGGGTGAAACCGTCGAAGGCATCCGGCCCGAGATGGCGGCTTTCGATGGAGCCATCGGCAATTTGCGCACCGCCCAGAGAACCGTCAGCGACGTGCGACCCCGTAATAGCGCCCTGCGCAATATGGTCGCCGGTGATGGAAGCATCGGCGAGGGTGAAACCGTCGAAGGCATCCGGCCCGAGATGGCGGCTCTCGATGGAGCCATCGGCAATCTGTGCACTACCCAGAGAACCGTCAGCGACATGAGAACCTGTAATAGCACCCTGCGCAATATGGTCGCCGGTAACGGAAGCATCGGCGAGGGCGAAGCTGCTGAAGACGTCCGGGCCGAGATGGCGGCTCTCGATGGAGCCATCGGCAATTTGCGCACCGCCCAGAGACCCATCGGCAATATGAGAACCTGTAATAGCACCCTGCGCAATATGGTCGCCGGTAACGGAAGCATCGGCAAGGGCGAAGCTGCTGAAGACGTCCGGTCCGAGATGGCGGCTTTGAATGGAGCCATCGGCAATTTGTGTGCCCCCCAGAGACCCATCGGCAATATGAGAACCTGTAATAGCACCCTGCGCAATATGGTCGCCGGTAACGGAAGCATCGGCGAGGGTGAATCCGTCGAAGGCATCCGGCCCCAGATGGCGGCTTTCAATGGAGCCATCAGCAATTTGCGCGCCGCCGAGCGACCCATCGGCAACATGCGATCCCGTAATAGCGCCCTGCGCGATGTGGACTCCGGTGACAGCGGCGTCGGTCAAATGAGCGCTGGTCACTGCCCTCATTCCCAGCTTGGCACTGTCAATGGCTCCATCGGCGAGGGTAAATCCGCTGAAGGCGTCCGGTCCGAGATGTCTGCTCTCGATGGCGCCGTCGGAAATGTGCGAGCCTGCAATGGTTCCATCCGCGATCTTATCTCCAGTCATCGTTCCTTCAGCTATGAGTTCCGCCGTAATCGCCCCGGCTTCGATATGCTCTGTACTGATGCAGTGCATCTGCAGGTGGTGGGGAAGGACCGCACCTTCGGCTAACTGCCGGGATCTTACCGAACCCGACTGCAGTTGATCCACGCCGACACTGTCTGGCTGCAGATGCACGTGCCCTACGGATTGATTCCCCAGATGGGCGGCATTAACGGAATAAGGCGCCAGGTGATGGCTCTGAATCGCGAACAGCTCAATATGATTGGAACCGACAGAACCTTCTGCGATATGCTGGCTGTTTACAGAGTCCTCCGCGATATGACCTGCAAGAATGCTTCCTTCCGTGAGATGGGAAGAAGTAATACTTGTTTCTTGAATATGGTGCGACCCGACCGAATCCGGAGCAAGATGGCGATCCGTTACGGCATTGTTCCCGATATGCTCTGATTTGACAATGTCTGCCCCTAGATGCTCGGACTGAATACTCACCTGCTGCAGGTGCCCGGAGCTGATGGAGAGCGGCTTGATTTTGTCCCCGCTCACGGAGTTTGGTTTCAGAGCCTGCTCGGATACCGACTCTGGGGAGAGATGGGCTTCCGAGACGGACCGATCTCCCAGCTTGGAGCCCGGAATGCTGCCGTCATTAAACAACATCTCCGGAGAGCGGGCTTCGTCCGCTAAGTGATTTAATGTGATGGATTTTTTCTTCAGGTGGTAACCGTAAATCGCTTCCTGCACAATATGCTTGCCCAAGATGGATTCCAGGCCGAGATGAGCGCCTTCTATTGCCTGCGGTGCGATTTTGTCTGAAGTAACCGCCTGGTCCTGGATCGCCTCTCCCGATACGGAACTTGGGGACAGGTGGGCCGATTGTACGGCCTTCTGGGCAATCTTATCTGCGGTGACGCTGCCCTCCGCAAGCTTGGAGGAAGTAACGGCAAGATCCACAAGCTTGTCGGTCGATACGCTTTCCGGCGACAGCTTCAGCGATGTAACGGCGTGGTCGCCCAGATGGCGGGGGACAATGGCGCCGTTCGCGATGGCGGATTCGGTAACGCTGTCCGGTGCAAAATGCTTCGGAATCAGGCAGCCCTCCGCAATATGAGCCTGATTTACCGCTTGTTCAGCCAGGTGCCGGGCCGAAATGGCTTGAACGGCGACATGGTCCGATTTAATGCTCGAGTTCTGAATATGATGCGTTTTGACCGAATCCGGAGCAAGATGGCGATCCGTTACGGCATTGTTTCCGATATGCTCTGATTTGACAATGTCTGCCCCCAGATGGTCGGACAGGATGCTCTCCTGCTGCAGGTGCCCGGCGCTGATGGAGAGCGGCTTGATTTTGTCCCCGCTGACAGAGTTTGGTTTCAAAGCCTGTTCGGATACCGACGCAGGGGAGAGATGGGCTTCCGAGACGGACTGATCTCCCAGCTTGGAACCCGGAATGCTGCCGTCATTAAACAACATCTCCGGAGAGCGGGCTTCGTCCGCCAAGTGATTTAATGTGACGGATTTTTTCTTCAGGTGGTAACCGTGGACGGCTTCCTGAACAATATGCTTGCCCGAGATGGATTCCAGGCCGAGATGAGCGCCTTCTATTGCCTGCGGTGCAATTTTGTCTGAAGTAACCGCCTGGTTCTGGATCGCCTCTCCCGTTACGGAACCCGGGGACAGGTGGGCTGATTGTACGGCCTTCTGGGCAATCTTATCTGCAGTGATGCTGCCCTCTGCAAGCTTGGAGGAGGTAACGGCAAGATCCGCAAGCTTGTCGGTCGATACGCTTTCTGGCGACAGCTTTAATGATGTAACGGCGTGGTCGCCCAGATGGCGAGGGGCAATAGCGCCATTCCCGATGGCCGATTCGGTCACGCTGCCCTCCGCGATTTTGTCCGCCGTGACCGAGCCTCGCGCAAGCGCCTTGCTCTGTACGCTTTCGGCCTTGAGATGCCTTGCTTCAATTGCTTGGTCGGACAGATGGGCCGAGCGCACCGCTTCTTCCTGAAGAGCGCTGGTTCCGACACTGCCTTGAGCTAGGTGATGCTGCAACACCGACTGTTTGGCGATATTGACGGAGGTGACGCCATCAAGCGCAATGATCGCTCCGCCGACAGAGCCGAGCGCCAGCTTGCTGCTTGTGACGCTGCCAGAAGCCAGCTGCTTTTCGCCAATGGATTCAGGCTGAAGATGCTGCCTGGCTACGGCGCCGTCGGCCAGATGCTGCGGTCCGACCGCTTTAGGCTTTATGGCGGATCCGGTTACGCTTTCCGCTGCAAAATGCTTCGGCGTCAGGCTGCCCTCCGCGATATGGGACGCTTTCACCGCTTGCTCAGCCAGATGTTGGGATGAAATCGCTTGATCTACAATATGGGCCGATTCTACCGATCCTTTGCTCAAATGCCGGGTCTGCACCGCTTCGTTAGCAATTTTGCTCGGGAGAACGCTTTGGTCTGCGATCTTGGAGGCAGTGACGGCTTGCTCCACCAGCTTCGCCGTATGGACAGACTGGTCGGCCAGCTTGAAGCTTGTAATGCTGGAATCGGCAAGATGCCGAGAAGCCACGGCGCCAGAAGCGAGTTGCTCATCTCCAATAGAGCCATGTCTGATTTGCTCGGTACCGATCGCGCCGTCCGCGATATGGCGGGAGAGGATGGTGCCAGCCTGTAGATGTGCCGAACCAACGGCGCCTTCGGCGATTTGGCTAGAACCGACGCTGCCATAAGCTAAATGCTCGGCAGTGACCGATCCGGGTGCCAAATGCCCGCTGTCTACGGAGCCTTGTTGGATATGTGAGCCGGAAACGGCACCATATTCAATCTTTTCGCTGCTGATCGCGCCGTCACGGATTTTGGTTGTCGTGACTGCGTAGTCAGCGAGCTTGGAGGTGTGCACGGCTCCGTTGGCCAGATGCCGGGTTTCGATCCCGCTGGAGGCAATTTTGTCGCCTCTGACAGATTGATCGTCAAGCAGCTCCGTCGTCACGATCAGATGCTGCAGGTGGCGGGCCGTCACGGCGCCATCGGCAATTTTATTCCCTTCGACCGAATGATCCGCGAGCTTCTGGGCAGTGATTGCGCCGTCTTTGATTTTGCTTCCGTTTACTGCGCCGTCGCGGAGCTTCCGAGTGGATAGCGAGCCGTCCATCAGGTGATCGCTGGTAATGGACAGGGGGGCGATCTTGCTTGAGGTAACGGCCTCGTCCGTGATATGGATGCTGCTCACGCTGTAATCCTGAAGCGCCTCGGCTCCTACGGCACCGGGTGCGATTTTGGAGGCGGTCACGGCCCGGGAGGCAATGCGGCTATCGGTAATCGCATATTCGCCGATATCTTCGGTGTATATGAATGCTCCCTTCACTCCGGGCATTTCCCTATCGGCCAGCAGCTGCTCTTGTTCAGCATGTATGGCCGCAAAGGATGAGGTATCGGCAGGTTTCTCTTGGCTCGGGAAAACTTCGCTCAATGGATTGCTCGGGTTCTGTTCCGGCAGAATATCGTGGATGACCTGTATCTGTTCCTGTATCTGTTCCTGTATCTGTTCCTGTATCTGTTCCTGTATCTCTTCCTGTTCCTGCCTTATCTCCTGTTCAAACTGTTGTTCGTTCTCTTTCTCCTGCTTCAGTTCAGCTAGACCAACAAGGTCTTCCTCGGAATCCAAGACGGAAGCCGCGGACAGGATGCGGGCCTCCTTGTCTTTTTTGGAGTTGCGTCCCGTACCTCGCCCCAGCAGGTCAATCTCCCGGGTACTCGGATCGACTCTGAAGGGCTGGGTAGAGGAGGATGAGGTTTTCTTCTTTTTTTTCAAAACGGCACACTCCTTCTGAATACTAAATCGTCTCCGATATCCTATGCAGACGCGTAGGCGGCTGTCACAGATGTTTCGGGAGCTTAGCAGACGAACGGCCGGGGCTTTTATCAGGGGGCCTCTCCGATAGAAGTCGCCATGGGGAGCTGCCGGTAAAATGGAAAAGGGACCCGGCTGTGCAGCCAGGTCCCTTATTGCGGCGTGAAATGCGCCGCCTATAAAATTTAACCCCTGACAGACGCATGCGGTCTGTACAGTCGGTTCCGTGTGTGAAGTCATTCAAGAATCATTACTTCCAAAACAACAAAAGCCCTGCCTCTCTTTCGTCCTTGCGGCTCCGATGACCGCTCCAGTGTGAATCAGAAAACGTTCCTTAAAACTCTTACTCTTAGGGTCATTAAATAGGAATTTTCCACTTCATCTGAGATGTAATATCAATTTTCGAGGAACTTACGGGGTTAAACTTCATGTAACAGTTTATTATTATATCATAGTTGGGCCCGATAAGCAAAAATATTCAAGAATCTTGGCGAATGAGGTTTAAAGTTCTTGATTTTTTTGGCATTTCCAACGATATTCATAGTAACGACAATTTTAGCAAATTCGATAATTATCCTCATTTCATGCGGGATTTTGTGAATGATGCTGCAGACCGATGTTCGGCTTAAACGGGGTGTTTATTTCTGTTACGAAAGTAGAGGCGGACCATGCAACTGTATAAGTCATTTCTTAATCAGCTTGTTCGGAATTATATGATCGGCTCGATTGCGGCTGTTCTTGTCGTCGGCGGCGTATTATTGGTAACGACCCTGGAAATTTCCTTCGAGGAAGGCGCGCGTCTGATGGTCATCCTTGCCATTTCGTTCATGATCATGAGCGTTTCGGAGCTCAGCGTCTTCCTGAAGCAGCTTAAGCCGATCCGTGCGGTCTTTGAAGAGGAAAACCCGGATCTGGATCTGCTTGAAAAAGCCTATTTACACGTGCATCGTATGCCGCGCCTCGCCGTTTATCGCATATTCGGCCCCCATCTGCTCGGGCTGTCGCTGCCGGCCATTCTCCTGACCTTATGGATGATGGAGCAGGGGAAGCTGAGCTTTCCTGCCTTTTACATATGGCTTGCGTCACTTGGAGCCGTTCTCCTTGCCAGCTGCCATGCCATGATTGAGTTCTTCCTGACGATTGCCGCCATTCGCCCGCTGATCAAGGGAATAAGGCGGAATGCGCTGTCGAGGTATGGTGTCGATTTCTCGCTGGAAGGGCAAGTATTCATGGCGATTCGCACCAAATTTTTGCTAAGCACGATGCTCATCGGCACATTTCCGCTCTTTCTGTTCTCGCTGGCCGTCCAGATTAGGCTGGAGGGGCTTAACAAAATTGCTCCGCAGCAGTATTGGGGTTGGGCAGGGTTCGTCCTGCTGCTCGGCGTCGGATTCGCATATGTCGGAGCATGGCTTTTAACCCAGGATTTACAGCGCCCCATCCGCCAGCTGTACCGGGCGATGAATGAAATTAAAGAAGGACGCCTTATCCAGACCTCGAATCTATATTCCGACGAATTCTCTACACTGATCGCGGGCTTCAATATGATGGTTCGCGGCCTTCAGGTGCGCGAGGAACGGAACCGTAAGCTGCTTGACAGCTACTTCGCGGCGCTTGCGGCCGCGCTTGATGCAAGAGATCCTTACACGGCCGGTCATTCGCTTCGGGTTGCGGAATATTCCGTTCTGATCGGCCGTCTGGCCGGTCTCAGCGAGGAGGAGATCGATCTGCTGCGTAAGACGGCGCTTCTGCATGATATCGGCAAAATCGGTGTGCGTGATCATATATTGCTGAAGGAAGGGAAGCTGACGGAAGAGGAGTTCAATCAGGTCAAGACGCATCCGCAGCAGGGCGAGAATATTTTGCTGCAGATTGAACCGGCCGACGCCATGGCTCCTTACCTGGAAGGGGTGCGATCCCATCACGAACGATATGACGGGTGCGGTTATCCGGATGGCCTGAAGGGCAAGGAAATCCCGTTGTTCGGGCGGATTATTGCCGTCGCGGATGCGTATGATGCGATGACGTCGGATCGTCCTTACCGCAGCGGCATGCGATCGGCGGATGCGCTGAATATATTGGAGGAGGGCAAGGGGACCCAGTGGGATCCGGATTTTGCAGGCATGTTCGTGAATTATATGAAAAGCGAGACAAAGGTGGCCTCGATTCGCTAAGAATGAGAGGCTGTTACATCAGACCTCAAGTACAGTTGATAGATAGATGCCCTGCGGGTCCTCATGGATTCGCGGGGCATTTTGCTGTGTTCGCCCCTCTGCTGCCTTGGCTATAGCATGGATGATAAAGCAGTGACCCTCCCTACAGAATTGGCGCCAGGTGAGGCAAGCGGTAGAAGGTGATCCTTCCATGACAGCTTCCTTCAAGGATTCAGAGCGGCAGCAGGCGGGTAAACACAATGTACAGACGATAGATGAATGCAGGAGTCATTACTTGATAGGGAGGCAGATATCTATGGATAACAACGTTTTTAAAGGGAAATGGAACCAGATCAAGGGTGAAGCGAAGAAGCAATGGGGCAAATTGACCGATGACGACCTGGATGTCATCGCCGGAGAGAAGGATAAATTGGTTGGGAAGCTGCAGGAACGCTACGGACATTCGAAGGATGCCGCAGAGCGCGAATATGCGGATTGGAGCGCCAGATTTCGGGATTAAAGCCTTAGATTAAGGGAGGCGAATGATCGTGTTGGAGAACCGGGTTGTGACCGGCAAGGTGATCGATATTCGTAACGATAAGGTGCTTACGCTTCATGGAGACATGGTCAGTACGTTTGATATGAAGTACTATGTCTGGATGGAGGAGGAGCCCTTCCCTATTCACGAAGGCTTGAGCGAGGCGTCCATAACGGGCGGTTTGCCGGAGGGGGACGCGGCGCATGCCGAAGCCCCCGGCTGGTTCCGCAGAGATTGGAAGCCGCTGCTTAACTTGATAACCGCTTGGAGAAAGAGTGCGAATCGTGCCTGATTTGCACTCTTTTTCTGTATTTAAGCTGCGGCTCATCCTCCTGTAAACGGCTGTATGGTCCATGAGTGGTTTCACCTGATTCAAGTATGTTGACAGCTCCGTTATGGGGTGTAGAATGATCTCAGTAGCAGGAGTTCGGTCAGCCTAACTTTGACGGAGGTTTTGTCCACATCTAAGCTGTCCAGGTTGTCCATAAGCCGCGGTCTTAACCTGATGAATGATTTAGATGATGAATAATTAAGGAGGGCAGTTAGATGGGACGGATAACACTCGTTATTGGGGCAACGGGGCTTGTAGGGGGACAGGTTACCGAGGAATTGCTGAAGAGACCCGAGATGAATGAGGTCCGGGTGCTGGTGAGAAGACCGCCTGACGCTACCCATCCGAGTCTGCGGAGCATTCCCGTGAATTGGGATGAGCTCGAACGCTTCGAAGAAGCCTTCGCGGGTGTTCACAGCGTGTATTGCTGCCTCGGGACAACGATCAAGAAGGCCGGCTCCCGGGAGCAATTCCGGAAGGTCGATGTGGAATACGTGCTGAAGTCGGCGACCCTTGCCAGAAGGCACGGCGTTCGCCAATTCCTGGCGGTCAGCTCGATGGGGGCAAGCCCGGATGTGCGGAATTTCTATCTTCGGACCAAGGGCGAAATGGAGGAAGGCCTGACCGAAATGGGCTTTCATGGCCTGCATCTGTTCCGTCCGTCTTTACTGCTTGGAAAGCGGCCGGACAGCCGTTTCGGCGAGCAGGCAGCTGCGGCATTGATGACTTCTCTGGATGTGCTGTTCAGGCGTCCGAAGCTCGCTCCATACCGGGCAGTCCCTTCACTGAAGGTGGCCCGCGCCATGGTGAGGATCGGGCTTACCGATATGAAGGGGCATCACATCTATCCGAATGAAGTCATTCATGTGCTGGGCGATACGGCTGAATAAATTTGCCAGTCTGCAGCCGGACGTTTACAATGTGAACATAACAGAATTACATAGAAGGGAGCCTTATCCATGAACAAACATATTATTTCCACGCCTAAAGCGCCAGGCGCGATCGGCCCTTACAGCCAGGCGGTAGAGATCAACGGCTTCGTATACACCTCCGGCCAGCTCGGTCTGAATCCGGAAACGGGGGAATTCGGTGAAGGCGTGCAGGAACAGGCGCGGCTGTCCTTAAGCAATGTAAAGGCCATTCTTGAAGCGGCAGGGACAAGCCTGGACCAGGTCGTCAAAACAACCGTATTCCTGAAGGACATGAATGATTTCGCAGCGGTAAACGAGGTGTACGGCAGCTTCTTTTCCGAGCCTTATCCGGCGCGGAGCGCGGTGGAGGTAGCCCGCCTGCCTAAGGACGGACTGGTGGAAATCGAAGTCATTGCAGTCAAGGGATAATGGATCGAAGGAAAACGTAAGGAAGAGCTCCGGCGCCCTAGAGGCGGCCGGGAGCTCTTTTTTTGTCAGGGTCAGCTTTACTTGTATGGGAGCCGGCCAGTTCAACTGGGAGCGCGAGGAACAAGACTGGACGTTGCCGTCGCCAAGCGGGTGTTTCCCGGGCCCAAGCGGGCGTACCCGTGACCCGGTGTTTCCAGGAACCCAAGCGGGCGTTCCGTGCCCCCCGGTCTTTTCGAGGCCGCAGTAGGTGTTCCAGTCCCGTGACCCGGTGTTTTCCCAGGCTCAAGCCGGTGTTCCCGTAGCAAATATTCCGGCTGTTGCTTCTTACTTCTGGTGCACCTTCCGATATTCGTTGGGCGTCACGCCCTCCATTTTTTTAAACACCTTGCTGAAGTACTTTTCATCCTGGTAACCGACCATCTCTGCAATCTGGGCAATGCGGAGCTGAGGATTGAGCAGCAGGGTCTTGGCCTTGTCGATGCGTACACGTCCGAGAAAATCGGAGAGGGTCACGCCGAATTCCTGTTTGAATTTGCGGGAGATATACTCCCTGCTGAGGAAGAAGCGACCGGCAATCTGCTGCAATGAAATCTCCTCATGATAGCTGTTTTCCAAATACCGGGCGATATCATGAATAATATGGCTGTCCTTCGAATGAATCTGGGTAAGCACTCTGGAGGCTGCGTTGAGTCGGCCGCAAATCTGTTCCCGCCAGCGGTCCCAGCACAGCATGCCGTCCTCATTCAAGGGAAGAGGGGACGGCAGGTCTTGGGAGATTTCCGCGTCCTCCACGGGCTCCTGTACGCTCTTTACCTCATTCTCGGTCCAATGCTGCTGCATCCAGTCCCATTCGGAGTTTATGCGCAGCAGCTGCTCCGGAGACACCCGATCCATGTCCCGGATATCCTTCATCCACTCATCCGCGGCTGCTTCGATCCGTTCCTTGCTCCCGCTCAGGGCGGCTAATTTGAATTTCTCTTCATACGTGGCCAAGCGAGGGGTACGGGAGCCTTCGCTTTCCGGGACGCGGTCTTTGTGAACTCGCGATTTGCCTGTCAGCAGGTTGCGGCTCCACAAGGCCTGGACGGCGTTCAAGTATGCTTTCGGCAGCTCAGCAGGGAAAGCTGCTGCCGCATAGCCGAAATGGGCCCGGCGCCGGAGAATGGCGAACAATCCGTCGTTGATCCGTTCGAGCATATCGTTGACGGGCAGACGAGGGTTCCAGTACAGCACAATCATTTCACCGGGCTTGTCGATATGGCGGAAAGCGACACCCTGATCGCGCAGCAGCTCGTTGCAGATATTAATCAAGGTGAAGGAGAGCAGATGCCGCCGGTTCCGAAATTTGGACAGCAGGTCTTTGTCAAACTGAACATCGCTTATAACGACGATATGACAGAGAGCTCCTGTCTGAGGCAGAGCTATCCGGTTTCGCAGCTGGGCTACGATGCTCTCTCTGCTGCCGTATCCGTTCACAAGATCCGAGAGAAGCCGGTCCATATAGAGCGGGGTCATCTGGTTCATCTCGATATTTTGGCTCATGATCTGCTTCCGCTTTTCTTCCTCCAACCGCCAGGCATCCGCCGCTTTGCCGAGCGCCTCGTTCAGACTTTCCGCCTCGACCGGCTTCAAAATATAATCCGATCCCCCCGAGCGGATCGTATGCCGGACATACTCGAAATCATCGTATCCGCTGATGACGAGCACCTTGATGTCGGGTCTGGATGTGTGCAGCCAGGTCAGCAGCTCGAGGCCGTTTGAATTCGGCATCCGCATATCGGTCATGACGATCTGGGGATCTTTCTCCTCAATCAGCCGAACCGCTTCCTCGCCGTCGGCAGCCTGATAGATTTCCGTTATGCCATGACGCTCCCAGTCCGCAAGCATCTCAATCGCTTCTCTTACGTGCTGTTCGTCGTCTACGATCAATACTTTCATCTCTTCTGCTCACTCTCCCCAAGCGTTGATATTGAGCGTGACAATGACGCCATGCGGCACTGCATTCTCGATGGTTAAAACAGCCTTGTTGTCCGTATACAGGTTCAGGCGCATCAGCACATTCATAAGCCCGATGGAGATATCCCCGGCATCGCCGCTTCGCGGCTCATAGCCCGAAGGATCGGCCAGCATGCGGCGGATAGCGGCCAGTCTGTCTTCCTCAATCGACGTGCCGTTATTCTCGACCACGACGACGAGTCTATGTTCCTCTGTAATACGCGAAGAAATCGATAAGCGTCCCACGGTATCCCTGGTGTTCATGCCGTGCTTGAAATAGTTCTCGACGATCGGCTGCAGAATCATCTTCGGAACGGGAGCCTGCAGGCTTTCCGGCTCCAAATCCCATGTAATTTCAAGCTGATCGCGGAAACGCTGCTTCTGGAGCTCCAAGTAGAGCCGCACATGATGGATCTCATCCTGCAGCGTTACTTTCGCCTCGCTGTTACGCATATTGTAGCGCATGATATTGGCGAGGGAGGAGAGCAGGGAATAGATCCGCGGCACCTTATGCTGAAGGGCCAACGTTCCGATGGACTGAAGCGCATTGTACAGAAAATGCGGGTCGATCTGTGCCTGCAGCGCTTTCAGCTGGTTGGTCTTGTTGGCCAGCTCCAGCCGGTATTCCCGCAGGATCAGGTTGTTGATCGTGTCCATCATATTCCGGAACCGCCGGGATAAAATTCCGATCTCGTCCGGGCTCGTTACATCGATATCGACATCCAGCCGCCCGGTCTGTACCTGATTCATATAACTCGTGAGCTGTTTAATGGGTCTTGTAATCCGAATGGATATCCATAGGGTGCCGAAAATGACAACCAGTAGAGCAAAAATGGCAATGATCGCGTTGATCCCCGTCAGTTCCGTCGAATTTTTGTACAGCGTTTTATGCGGTATCTGCTTCACCAAAGTCCAGGGGGCGTACGGCAGATCCAGCTTCTCATAGATCACCATCGCTTGCTTGCCGTCATAATAGCCCTGTTTTTCCTTGGCGATTTCATTCAGCAGCGTCTGATCGGCAAAGGGCTGCCCGATTTCATCGGGATTCGGACTATACATGATGCTGCCTGTATCATCAATCAAGTATAACTGCTCCTCCCCCTTGGCATACAGTTGGTCGCAAATGGCCAAGATACTGTCAAGTTTCACATCAATCGCCATTAGAGCGTACTGCTCGGGAGATGGAATGTTGTTGATCGACCGGTAAAAGGTGATCACCTTGAAATCGGTAATGTCAGCCGGTCTGCGGGGAAATCCGTAGTTATGAACCTCATGGATCGGCTCGACCGCGGCAGGGCCGGGACCGAACTGCTCAATCCGGCGGTAAGGCTCCTTCCGGAACTCGCGCCTTGGAAGATTGCTCGACACTTGGGTCGATTGACCGGTTAAGTAGTTGTGCAGGTAGATCTGATGAATGTCCTCCATCCCTGTCTGAATCGCCTGCAGGGTGGCATAGAGCTCGGCAATGACGCGGTGATTGTCCGGATCCAGGGCGAGATTGCGCAGAAAATAGGAGTCCGAATAGACGGAGAGCGAAGCCCGATTGATGCTGTTCATATAGTTTCTTAAATTGGTCGCTCCTTGATAAATTAGCCGAATGTTCTCGTTAACCGTCTGTTCCTTCACGGATTCGCGGGTATGCGAGAATGTGATGATTAAGGAGAGCAGAAGCGGAATCGTTGTAACGGCCAGCATGAATTGAATCAGCCGGGTTTGAATACTGCGGAATTTCATGACAGCTCACCTCAGATAGGATCAATCGTACAAAAGGGTATGGTCAATATTTTACACCTAACGGTTCATGATTCTCCGTGTTCAATGATAACAGGTTACCTCATAATGGCTATACATCATACAACATCTTATCGCAAAGGGGAGATCACAGGGATGAATCGAAAAAAATCATCGGCGCTGCTCCAGCAGTTTCTGTTCGTGGGACCCTCCACTATTTTTTTCATCCTGATCATGATCATTCCATTCCTTCTAGGACTGTATTATTCCTTCACCAACTGGAATGGCGTATCGAATAAAATCGATTGGGTCGGCTTTGATAACTTCGTAACGATATTTACCAATGACGATAAATTCCGCAGCTCATTCTGGTTCACCACAAGGTTCACGGTGCTGGGTGTCATTCTTACGAATCTTCTCGGCTTCGTGCTGGCCTATTTTCTGACCAAGCCTCTCAAGACGAGGAACGTGCTGCGAACGATCTTCTTCATGCCGAACGTGATCGGCGGCCTGCTTCTGGGCTTCATCTGGCAATTCATCTTCGTAAAAGGCTTCGCGGCGATCGGCAACGCGACGAATCTCGGATTCTTCAATCTGCCTTGGCTCGGGACGAAGGGGACGGCATTCTGGGCGATCGTCATCGTCTTCGTATGGCAGACGGCCGGTTATCTGATGGTCATCTATATTTCGTCGCTCAATAACGTGCCAAAGGATATTCTGGAGGCGGCCGAAATCGACGGCGCAAGCAGGGGACAAGTTCTTCGGTCCATCATTATACCGCTCGTGATGCCTGCCGTCACTGTATGCCTGTTCCTGGCGATCTCATGGTCGTTCAAGATGTTTGACCTGAACCTGTCGCTCACCAAGGGCGGGCCGTTCGGCTCCACGGAGTCGGTGGCCATGAACATCTATAACGAAGCGTATACGAATAACCGTCTGGGCCTCGGCACAGCGAAGGCGGTCATCTTCTTCATCGTCGTCGCCATCATCACAAGCCTGCAGGTTCGGTTCACGAAGAGCAAGGAGGTCGAGGCTTAATGGAGACCGTTAGAAAATACAAGCTGAATACGCTGGCTACCGAGCTCATCATGATCATCGTTGCTCTGCTCTTCCTGGTACCGTTCTATTTCCTGTTCGTCAATTCGGTCAAAACCTTCGGCGAGCTGCTGACCGATTCGGCGGGGCTGCCGACAACGTTTGAATGGAGCAACTATTCGCGGGCATGGGATATTACGAACTTTCCGTCGGCGCTCTGGAACTCCCTGGTCGTCACGGTTGCCAGCAACCTGCTGCTGGCGATGCTGAGCGCCATGACGGCGTATCAGATGGTGCGGCGCAATACGCGCTTTAACCGGCTTATGTTCGCCCTGTTCGTTGCAGCCATGGTCATTCCGTTCCAGTCCATCATGATTCCGCTGGTGAAGGTAACCGCAACGATGGGCATCAATAACAGCCTGTACGGCCTGATCATCTGTTATCTCGGGTTTGGTGTTCCGCTCAGCGTATTTCTGTTCCATGGATTTACGAAGTCGATTCCGCTGGAGATCGAGGAAGCGGCAACGGTGGACGGAGCGAGCGGCTACGGCGTATTCTTCCGGGTCGTATTTCCGCTCATGAAGCCGATGTTCGTGACCGTGATCATTCTGAACACGCTGTGGATCTGGAATGACTATCTGCTGCCGTCGCTGATCCTGCAATCCGCCGAGCTGCGGACGATACCGATTGCGACCTTCGCCTTCTTCGGGCAATATACCAAGCAGTGGGATCTGGCGCTGCCGGCGCTGGTGCTCGGCATTCTGCCGATCATCATTTTCTTCCTGGCGATGCAGAAATACATTATTGAAGGAATTACCCACGGGGCGGTCAAGGGATAAACCGGTAAAGCGGTCAATTTCATCCACCCGAGAGATCAATATCGTACCTGGTGAATCGAAAAAAGGTTAATTATACTGAAGAAGCAAAACGCCATTCATAGCAACTGATACACCTATACAAAAGGGAGGATTCATAACATGAAGAAACAAGGTAAGCTTCTGCTGGTCATGATCCTGGCGTTCTCCACCTTGCTTGCAGCATGCGGCGGCGGCTCGAAAGAGAGCGGCCAGGGAGCCGAAGGCGGCGCTGAGGGCGGAACGAAGACCATTAAGATTTTCCAATTCAAGGTTGAAATTGCGGAGGCGCTGAACCAGCTGAAGGCGGAATATGAGAAGGAGCATCCCGGCATCAAGCTGGACATTCAGACGGTCGGGGGCGGCTCTGACTACGGCGCGGCATTGAAGGCAAAGTTTGCATCAGGCGATGAGCCGGACATCTTCAACGTAGGCGGGTACCGTGACCTGGAAACCTGGTTCGAGAATATCGAAGATCTGTCCGACCAGCCATGGGTGGACGATGTGCTGGACGTAGCGAAGGAACCTATGACGAAAGACGGCAAGCTGTATGGGCAGCCGTTCGGCATTGAGGGCTACGGCTTCATTTACAACAAGGACCTGTTCAAGCAAGCGGGCATCACCGAGCTGCCGAAGACGCTGACCGAGCTTGAGGCAGCTGCGCAGAAGCTCCAAGCGGCAGGCATTACGCCATTTGCCAACGGCTATCAGGAAACGTGGATTTTGGCCAACCACCTGCTGAATATCCCGTTTGCCCATCAAGAGAATCCGGATGCTTTTGTCAAAGGCCTGAACGAAGGAACGGAGAAGATTGCGGGCAATGCGAAATTCGACGAATGGATCCGCCTGCTTGACCTGACGGTAAAGTATGGCCAGAAGAACCCGCTGACGACCGACTACAACACCGAGATCACGATGTTTGCCAGCGGGGAAGCCGCCATGACACAGAACGGCAACTGGACCCAGGTGCAGATTGACGGAATCAATCCGGAGCTGAACATCGGCTTCCTGCCGATGCCGATCAACGACAATGCCGAGGAGAACGACAAGCTTCCGGTCGGCGTGCCGAACAACTGGGTAGTCAACAACAAATCCCAGGTAAAGCCTGAAGCGAAGGAATTCCTGAACTGGCTTGTCACCTCGGAAACCGGCAAACGGTACATCACGGACGAATTTAAGTTCATCCCGGCCTTCAAGAGCATTGAAACCAAGAGCGAAACACTGGGCGATCTCGGCAACGATATCGTGAAATACAGCAAGGAAGGCAAGACGCTCAGCTGGGAGTTCAATAAATTCCCGGATGGCGGCATGAACGAATTCGGCAGCCAAATGCAAGGCTATGTTGCCGGCAATGTGAATAAAGACCAATTGTTCGAGGGCATCCAGAAATCCTGGGAGAGCCTGAAGGCGAAATAAACGAATAGAAGCGAGAAGAGGCCGCTCCGATTAGTCGGAGCGGCCTCTTCTGCGTGTATGGGGCAGCTATGGGAATGCAGGCGCGCAGGAATAGAGTGATGTCCTCGCATCATTGCGATCGCCAAATGATCCCGGAGTGTTCGCTGGATATGCCGCGACGACGGCTGACAAGCTCTAAGCCCTTCGGATCAGCAGATAGATGATGAGTCCGACAATCGGAAAGAACAGCAGACCGAGGACGACAAGCAGCGCGAATTCAGGGCTTCTGCCAAGACGGCGTGCATCGCGGTATCCCCATATACAAATCAAGATGTGAATAATAAAAAATAAAATACCTATTAATATAACGCCCAGCCCAATAATGCTTCCGGCAAATAAGATGTCCACACGAGCTCCTCCTGACAAATGTAGGTTTATTTATTCAATACGCATGAAGGACCGGCTAGGTGGCAACATTTAGGGGAGCGGCATCCTTTATTTGCCCGAAAATTCTTTTGGTTACCGTTTTGAAATTATGCGGCGATCGTATAAGATAGTAATAATATCTATAAAAAGCAGGAAAAGACGGGAGACAACGATGAATCAAGCGCTTTATGGCGTATGGTTAGGTGACGCATTCTTTTGTTTTTCCGGAGAGGTATCCGAGCCCAAGGTAGATGCATGGAGCCGCGTTGTCCGTGCCGTACGGATGCAGGATGGAAGCCGTCCCTTCGCAAATGCAACCCTCCGGCTGGCCGAGCTCAGATATCCGTCCCCGACCTATGGGGCGAGAAGCACGCGTCGTCCGGAGCGGAAGATGGTTGGCGGCCGGACGATGGAAGGACTGGCGCTGACGCCGGGGGATGCGTTCCAAATGCTGCTCGAGCTTACGCCGGCAAACTATGAAGCACAGGGCCTCGCAGCCGGAGAAGAGATGGAATTTTGGATACAAGCAAGCCGCTTTGCGCTGCAGCTGCTGCTTCAAGGCAAGCTTGCGCCCGGAACAGCCGAAGTGCCGGCGGTCGGAAGACGGCGCACCACGATGCAGAGCATCCGTGCGGTATGGAAGCCGCAGCTCTCCGGGGAGGACTCGGAGCGATTCATGCACCTGGCGGCCAATATTCCGCCGGTCTGCATCGGCGTGCCGGCAGCTCTGGCCGGGCATGACCCGTCAACCCGGGAAGAAGCGGGCGCGATCGTGCTGTACTCGTTCTTGTGCGGCATTCTGAACAGCGAGGCCCGGGAGGCGGTGCGGGAAACCCAGGATAAGCTGCGGCCCCATCTGGCGAATTATCGCCGCGGGCATTCTCCCTTAGCCGAGCTGTGGTGGAACAGTCTGCTGACGGTGAACCGTGAGCTCCCGGTTCAAGGAACAGCCGAAGAGATCGGGGAGCTGACATCGGCGGTGGAGGCGGCGGGAGGAACGTCGGTTCCGTATGCCGCGGGCGAGGATGCGCCCCCTGAGAGCGGAACGGTCGGGCTCGGACTTCGGCTTGAGCCTCCGCTTACGGACAACCGGCAGGATTGGCAAATCTCGTTTTGGGCACGGGGCTTGGAGGATGAGGGCTTGCTGCTCCCCGCAGGCAGCATCTGGGGAATGGCGGAGCCGGATCCGCTGATCCGGGGACGGATCTATTCCTCCGTGAAGCAGCAGCTGCTGCTAAGGCTTGGCGAAGCCGCGGAGCTTGCGCCGGAGCTGGCGGAGGGCTTACGCGGACCGGCACCCGATGGGGCGACGATTCCGCTCAGCGCCTTGTCTTCCTTTATGAAGGATTCGGTTCCGAGACTGGCCCGAAGAGGCGTGACGGTCCAAATGCCGTCAAGGTGGAGCAAGGAAGGCCGCAGACGGGTCGGGCTGTCCCTAAAGATGATGTCCGACGCGAGATCGCCGGGCGGGATGCATCCGCTCCCTGTGATGGGGATGGAGCATCTGGTTCGCTTTGAAATTTCCGCGGCCATGGGAGGCCAGCGTCTCACCCGGGATGAGCTGAAATCGCTGGCGGAGCAGAATTTGCCGTACGTCCAATTCCGCGGTGAATGGGTTGAGGTCGACTTGAAGGAGATCAACCAGGTGCTCCGTTTCATGAAGCGCCACGAAAAGGGCGAGATGGAGCTCGCGGAATGGATGCATCTGACCGCCGAGATGGACGGGGAACGGCTGTGGAAGGGCCTCTTTATCGAGGAGGTGGAATCCGCAGGACTGCTGTCCTCCTTGCTCGAAGGCGAGTTCATCCGGAAGGTTCCTCCCCGGCCTGTCCCCTCGACGCTGCATGGGGAGCTGAGGCCGTATCAGGAGCGGGGGTATCAATGGCTCAGCATGATGCGCGACATGGGCTTTGGCGTATGCCTTGCGGATGATATGGGGCTTGGCAAGACGATTCAGGTCATTACTTGCCTGCTGGACCGGAGGGAATCGGACGGGGAGACCGGGCCGGTCTTGATCATATGCCCGACGTCTTTGCTTGGGAACTGGCAGCGGGAGCTCCAGCGGTTCGCCCCGGAGCTGTCGCTTCATGTTCATCATGGTGTCCGGCGGCTTCGGGGCGAAGAGTTCACGCAGAAGACCAAGGAGTACGACGTCGTGCTGACCACGTACCATCTGGCCGGGCGTGACGGAGGAGATCTGTCCGGCATCAGATGGTCCAGCGTTGTACTGGACGAGGCCCAGTATATTAAGAATTACCGTACCAAGCAGGCGCAGAGCGTCATGAAGCTGTCGGCCCCCCACCGGATTGCCATGACCGGTACACCGGTGGAGAACCGACTGGCAGAGCTGTGGTCCATCTTCCATTTTCTCAATCCCGGGTATTTGGGCTCCTTCCATGCCTTCCGTCAGCGGTATGCAGCCGGCGAAGGGCAGCAGGAGAGGTACCGGGAGCTTCACCGGCTCGTATCGCCGTTCATGCTGCGCAGGCTGAAGAGCGATCCGGACATCCGCAAGGATCTGCCGGAGAAGCTGGAGGTGAAGTCCTACTGCACGCTGACGGAGGTGCAGGGAGCTATGTATCAGGCCGTCGTGGATGAGATGATGGGACAGATCGAAACCCAGACGGGCATGGCTCGCAAGGGGCTGGTGCTGTCCTCGCTGACCAAGCTGAAGCAAATATGCGATCATCCTCAGCTGCTGCGGCAGGAGGAGGGACGAGCGGTGCGCGCGGAAGCCTCCGGGAAGATGGAGCGGATGCTCGAGATTCTCGACCAGATTGCAGATATGGGGGAATCGGCGCTCATCTTCACCCAGTATGTCGGCATGGGCGAGCTGCTTGTGAACGTGCTCGGACGCAAGTATGGGAAGAAGCCTCATTTTCTCCATGGCGGCGTCCCGAAGCGCGAAAGGGACGAGATGGTCCGGGCCTTCCAGAACGGCGAAGGCACGGAATTCTTCGTGCTGTCGCTGAAGGCCGGCGGCGTGGGGCTGAATTTGACCCGCGCGAATCATGTGCTCCACTACGACCGCTGGTGGAACCCGGCGGTGGAGAATCAGGCAACGGACCGGGTGTTCCGGATTGGACAGCACCGCAATGTGCAGGTGCATAAGCTGATCTGCCAGGGGACGCTGGAGGAACGGATTGACGAGCTGATCGAACAGAAAAAGGCGTTGTCCGAGCAGGTCGTCGGCTCCGGCGAGACATGGCTGACGGAAATGTCCGACGGCGAGCTCCGCCGACTGATCGAGCTTCAAGGACAGGATTGGATGTAAACGGGCATCCCGTTCGATTATGAATGAGGGTGCTATACGGATTTTCTCTTTTGATTGAGATGCTGTCCAGATTCTCTTTCGATCAGGACGCTAGCCAGATTCTTTCGTTCAGGATGCTTGCCCAGATTCTCTTCTGACCAGGCTGCTATATCGAGCGAAACAATTTTGAATGTTTGGATGACATAGAAGGATTTACGGCGAAGAGGAGGGTGCTGTTATGGAACCGACGAAGACTGGCGAGCCTCGGTTTGATTTGACTGCGGGGCGGCTTCAGGGCTGGACCGGTCCGGACGGGGAGCAAGGCGGGAGCTGCGGAATCAGCGTGACGATCGAGCCGCTTACTAGCGATGCCCGCAATACGATAATCGCCTACCTTACGGATCATCCGCTGGAGCTGTACTCGCTCCTTGCAGGCCGTGAAGCCCCGTGGCTGGCGGGCTTTGTTCCTTCGCCCCTGCCGGGCGAAGGGGAGGGCGTGCCTTGCACATGCGGGCGCGAAGCCTGCGGTCAAGCCGCGGCCGTGCTGGACGCCGCACGGCAGAAGCTTGCGGCGGAGCCGCTCCAGCTGCTGGCGCTGCTGGGGCTGCCGCGGGAGGCGCTGCTGGCCGGCGTCTTCGACGCCTGGGCCAAGGCCGTACCACCGCGGCCAGGCGGCACCGCCGGGGACGCGGCCACCCGCGTGAAGGAGAAGGGGCCGTCCGGCCCTTCTCCCGGCGAATGGGTGGCCGAGGCTGCGGCCGAAGGCCGGCTGCACCGGCCAGGGCCGCAGCTGGGCGAGCTGGCGGTGCCGCTGTCCCCGCCGCCGCCCGGGGAGCTTGGGCCCGCCGGCGATTGGGCGGGCCTGCTGCCGGGGGTAAGCGGCGTTACCCAGGCGCTCGGCCTCATTGCCCGTGCGGCTTCGGAGCGGGCCGAGCAGAAGCGCCGCCGCATAGAGCAGCCATAGCTGTAGCCGCACCTCTCGAAAGGAGCGGCCAGGCGCATGGCTGCTTTTTTCACGCCTAATGGCCGTAAAGCGCGGCCTCGGCACCGCAAATTCGGAGAAATGACGGCATAGCGCGTCATTCTTCGACATGACAGCGTTTGTCCTGTAACGCTTGGATAAGGTACAATGAGGACAATGAAGATGGGAAAGGACGAGGCAGCGATGAATGCATTTTATGGAAAAAGGATACGCTGGACAAGCCTGATGCTGTCATCTCTGCTGGTAGCGGGGAGCATTTTGGCCGGATGCCAATCGAATGACGCGGGTTCAGGCAAAGAGCAGGGACAGGAGCTTCAATCGCCGGCCGAGGGCCAGGAAGGCACGACGCTTCCGGAAGGAACCGGGGAGGGCGCAAGCGCGGAGGCCGGGAACGAGCCGGCGGATCCCGTAATGGCCAAGCGGAGCGAGAATGCGCTCCAGGCAACCGTGCAGGAGGAGAACGGCAAGCAGGTCGTGACCAATCCGGATGCCGTCACCGTAGTGGTGAACAAGCAGCGCAGTCTCCCGGACGGCTACGAGCCGAATGATCTTGTGGAGCCGAACGTTCCGTTTTCCTTCGACGGTCCCCATGAGAAGCGGATGTTGAGACAAGAGGCAGCCAAGGCGCTTGAGGAATTGTTTGCAGCGGCCGAGGCGGACGGAATGGAGCTTCGCGCGGTTTCGGGTTACCGTTCATATGACCGCCAGAAGGTGATATATGAAAATAATGTCCGCACCAAGGGAGAAGCGGAGGCGAACCGTGTCAGCGCAGTGCCCGGCACGAGCGAGCACCAGACCGGCCTGACGATTGACGTGTCGAGTCCAAGCGCAGGGAACGCGCTGGAGGAAGCGTTCGGCCATACGGAGGAAGGCGAGTGGCTGGCCAGACGCGCGCCGGAATTCGGATTCATCATCCGGTACCCGGAAGGGGCGGAGGATATTACGGGATACGTGTACGAGCCTTGGCATATCCGCTATGTCGGGAAGGATCTGGCGCCGGACATTGCCAAGAACGGCCTGACGCTGGAGGAGTATTTCGACGAAGCCAACCTGAAGCTGTAGCTGTCGTGTGAAATGGTCGGAGCAGGGGAAATACGCAATCCCTTCATTGCCATGACCGGACAAGGCTAAACCGTTGAACGAGCTTTCAGGCTTATTGGACGTCGGGAATGCTAAGCAATCGCAAAGAAACCCCGGAGCTGTGCTTCGGGGTTTCTTTGGATCAATCCTGCGAGCGGTTCCCGGCATGCAAGCCTCACGCCTGATTCAGGCTTCACGCCAGGTGCACAAACTCCACGCATGATGCAGGATTTCCGCCTGATGCAAGCTTCCGGTCTCATGCAGGATTCCCGCCTAATGCAAGCTTACGGCCTCCATGCAGGATTTCCTACTAATGTAAGCAGCGAGAGGCTTGTCATGCCCTTCGGCCGCTGAAATTGTGTAAGAAGAGCCGCCTACCAGGAATTTTTTTCACATGGGTGCTGCTTTATGGCTTGTCATTTCGTTTATTTATTAAGCGGGGCATTCTCGTAGCCCGGATCGTCATAGCCGGTGTCATCCATTTTGCGGATAATGTTCATATCCTCGATCATGCGGCGCGTACGTTCATCCCCATGCTCATGGAGGAATGCGTACAGGTCGATTGTCCGCTCATCGAATTGCTCGATGGCTTCATCGTGATCAGCCGATTTATACGGTACAAAGGTCCGTTGGAACGCATAGCGGTCGGTGCTGCTGAAATCATTCATCAAGTCCTTCAGCCGGGTTAATTCGTCCTTGCTGAGCATGACGATGAATTCATTGGAATCTCCCGGGACATCCCGGATCAGGTTATGGTTGACGGAGACATAATAGGTTTTTTTATCGGTTGTCATGCTTTATCCCTCCAGTAATGGCAGCCGGCTTACCGCACGGCCGGTAAGCTTTCGATGCCAGATTGAACGCTGGCTTGAGGCAGGTGCTGGCTTTTTTCTATTCTTTACACAACCGGAATCGGGTTGAATCACTTGAAATGACAGGAAGACGGCGATTTTCACAAGAAGCAAGGAATTTGGTATGATAGAATCACCGTCACCGCCGTATACTGGATAGATGAGATGTCCGCCTTCCTGGCATGGCCCGATCGACGGCATGCGGGAACCGGAGGACCGGTTAGGGGTGAGCGTTTAATTCATTAATGATGTTAACTATGCGCTGCTTTAGGAAGCGCGTTATGATGCGGGTATAAGGAAGAGGAGGAAATAGGGATGAATATATTACAGAGGCTTAAGGACGGTGCGAACCGGGCAACGGAAAAAGCTCAGCACGTGGTAGAAGTCAATAAACTGAACAGCCAAATTGCGGAGATCGAGCAGCAGAAAAATTCGTACTACCTTCAAATGGGGAAAGTATTCTACGAAGGCTACCGCATGCAGGATATGTCCGTTGCCGAGCAGGAAATGGTAGAGCTGGCCAAGACCTGCGACGGTCTTCAGGAGAAGATTGAAGAGATCCGCAACCGGATTGCGGTGCTGAAAAATGAGCGGGTCTGCCAATGCGGACGCGTGGTGGCGCTCGATGCCAATTTCTGTCCGAATTGCGGCCGCAAGCTGGCCAGCATCGCTCCGAAAGAGGAAGAACCGATTGAAAAAGCGGTGAAGGAGCCTGAGCTGAACAAGGTTAGATTCGATTTCGAGGATGAAGATGAGGCCGATGCTTATGCGGCAGCTGCCGATGAGCGAGACCATGAGCCATTCACGTATCGCCAAGGTCCGGAGCCGTTTAGCCCTGTCGATGAGGAGCTTCTTGAGCCGGAGGTGGATCCTGAGCAGCTTCGTCTTGAGCAGGAGGAGCAGGAGAAGGAGCGCCGCCACTGGGAAGAGCTCGAGCGTGAACGGGAAAGACAGCTGGAGCTGGACCGGCGCATTCGTTTCTGGCAGGAAAACAATCAGAACCAGGATTATGTGTCCGGAGAAGAGACGGTGCGGGATACGGTAAAATGTCAAATTTGCAGCGTCGACCTGCCGAAGGGCTCGAAATGGTGCCCGCGCTGCGGAGCGGAGCAAATCTAATTGAATTGTAAGGGAATCGGACGACCATGGCCTTAAGCGCAAGTTCAACAACAATCGTGTGTATGATAGAGCAAGCGTTCGAGCATCTTTGGGGGGACTAGAAATTATGGAACAATTGCTGCATCATCTGCGCAATTTAGGATTTACCGAGATCGAATCGAAAATTATGGTGGACCTTGCCGAGCATGGACCCGCCGGAGGCTACGAGGTGGCGAAGCGCCTCGGGGCTTCCAGGTCCAATGTGTATGCGGCCATGCAGCGGCTGGAACGGCAGGGAGCGCTCGAGCGCATGAACGGAGAACCCGTCCGATACCGGTCGCTGAAGCCGGAGGAATTGACGCGCATGATCTCGGGACGAGTGGAGGCTTCCCTTGCCTATGTGGAGAAAAGCCTGCCGCGCAGCAGCGGTACGGCTGCCCCGTTCCTCAGCATGGAAGGAGATCAAGCCGTGCTAGATGCTCTCGTTCGGGAGCTGGGACGGGCAGAGCGCGAGATTGTGGTCGATGTCTGGCGGGAGGAGGCTGCGCTGCTTCGCGAGCCGCTGGCCGAAGCGGAGGCTAGAGGCGTGAAGGTGCTGTGGGCATGCGACGGCCCTGAGCAGAGCTTGTCGCGGACGCTTGCTTGGCCGGGCTGGAGGGGCCTCGAGGAACGAAAGCGGGGCGGCCGCAAATTCTCCTTCGTCGTGGACCGCGAGTGGTGCATGCTCGGGATGCGCGGCGGTGAATTCGAGACCGGTGCCGTAATTACGGAACACCCTGTGATGGCTGAGCTGCTGCTGCATCATTTCACCCAAGAGATGGTGCTGTTCCAGCTTGAGCAGGATATGGGAGACACGCTGGAGTCGCGGTACGGCCGGAATTTCGGGCTCATTCAAAGCGAGTACGTCACGCCGGAAGGCTATGCCGACCCGTACGGGGAAGAGGATGAACGTGCGATTGATCCTGATGCCTTAAGGGTAGCTTTACCCGAGACGGGAGCGTTTGAAGAAGCGGCGACCGGCTTGGAAGCGGAAGCTGAATCCGGCGTTAACGCGGAGGCAGAGCAGGGGCCGTCATCTGAGCACGCATCCAAAGGGACAGATAGCTGATCGTGACAAGCACGATCTGCCCGTATTAGATGCTGCGCCTGAAATCGCTAGTTCATCTATACTAGGCTTGCGCACACCAGCGCAATGGCATTGTATGAATCGGCAATGACATGAATCACAGCCCGATCCGTAATTTTATGATAAAATACAATCAAACTTTAACGAACGCCGGGAACTATCCTGGCGTTTATTTGCATAAGGGACTATACCGCCGCGATGCAGGATATCATGAGTAAGGGGCAGGATATTCAGACAACGAAGCGAGAGGAGTGGCTTGCATGGAATGCATCGTTCATTTTACAGTCGGGCACAAGGAAGGACCCAAGAAATTAAGGGGCCTGATCTTTGTTGATAAGGGGAAGCAGCCCACCGGACAGCAGCTTCTGGATATGTTTCACGATATGGAATACAACGTCGTTCCGGATGAGCGCGATGAGCTGCTGTTCAAGCCGGTGACTCCGGATGCAACGTACTCCTACATCCGGGTCAATGAATTGGATATGGGTCAGGAGCGTTATACCGAGGATCGCAACCTGAAATCGATCTTGAATGAGCTCATTCCGCGAAAGCATACGGGGTTGTAGCCTATAATTATGAACAAGCACCAATATAGCATACGATCTCAAGTATGAATATATCATTACGGATGCTGTCTTCCTTACCGGCGAGTGCTGGGATTTGCTCATTAGCCTTGATATAATGAGTGTATGAAAAGGAGATGGCGATGTATATTTTCATAGGAATCATAGCGTTGATCATTTACGGCTTGCTCGTCTATTATATCGGGCGAAGTGTATGGAGCTGGATGGGGCCTGGGAAATCCGCCCTGTTCAAGACACTGTACATTATCGTCCTGACGGTCGTATCGACCTCTTTTATATCAGGGCGTTTCCTCGGCAATCTTACGGTGCTGAACGTAATCGGTGCCTATTGGATGGCGGTCTTTTACGTGCTGATCCTCGTTCTCCCGTTGTTGCATTTAACGATGTGGGTGCTGCGCCGAACGAAGCTCCGCCGGGACGGCGCGGGGAAGAGGGCAGGTCTGCTCGTGTTGGTTCTCTTACTGCTGTTGATCGGGCTTGGTACGTTTAATGCCTATAGCCCGACGGTACGGGCATACAGCGTGAATATTGCCAAGGATGCCGGAGCGATGGATGAGCTTAATATCGTCATGGCCTCCGATATGCATTTCGGACTGCTGTCGGGAAAAGGCCATGCGAAGCGGATGGTTGAGGAAATTAATGCGTTAAAGCCGGATCTGGTGCTGTTCCCGGGTGACATGATCGACGACGATCTGGATGCTTATCTTGGCCAAGGCATTGACGGAATCTTGTCAGGCATCCGTTCTACATACGGGGTATATGCTTCGCTTGGCAACCATGACCGCTTCGAAGGTGACATTAAAGAGCTGATTGAAGCACTGGAGCGCAGCGGGATGACCGTGCTGTATGATGAGGCGGCAGCCGTCGAGGACTTGATGATTGCCGGGCGACGGGACAAGCAGGATACGGAGCGTGCCCCATTATCCGAGATCCTGAAGGAGGCCGACAAGACGCGGCCCATTCTTCTTCTGGATCATCAGCCGAATGCGCTGGATGAGGCCAAGGAGCAGGGCGTGGACCTGGTCGTATCGGGCCATACCCACCGCGGGCAGGTATTCCCGGCTCACCTGATTACCGGGGCGTTGTTTGAAAATGATTGGGGTTATTTGAAAAAAGGACAAATGCACTCCATCGTTTCCTCGGGCTATGGATTTTGGGGACCGCCGATCCGGCTCGGCTCCCGCTCCGAAATCGTGCAAATTCATGTCGCGTTTCAGCCATAATACAACGTGGGCCACCGGTTAACGGTGGCCTTTTGGTGCTCAAATGCTCAAGATTTGGCCGCTTAGCTCTTCGTTGAATAGATTTCCGTAAATTTTCACTTTATTTTTTCATACTAATTGCGTTATACTTCATTCATTCGGAATTATCACATTACACGTAAGCATGAGATTGATTTTTTCTTACCATGCAGATTTTGCACAAATCGAAATCGACTTTCAATCAGCAATTATTAGAGCGAAACGGTTTGGTCGCCTATGACATTGTACTTGGGAGCGGCTGGAATTGAATTGTTGCAAAATGCTGAACATACGTGTTCTCGTATATGTGCAGGGATTGGCCTGCATGTTTCTACCCGATCACCGGAAATGATTGGACTACGGGATACAGCGGCAGCGACGGACAAGCTATGAGGGCCACGGCCCATCTTGCAGCTTTCGGCGTATTATTGCTGCTTATGCCCATTTGTTTCTTTTCCCGGCGATAACGGCGAAAGAAGGAGATGGGCTTTTCGTGCTTGGAATGTGTACAAAATTGAAGGGGGAGCATCATGCAATTACTGCAGAACAAAGTGAAAGAGGAAGGCATCGTACTTAGCGGACAGGTGCTGAAAGTGGATTCGTTCCTGAACCACCAGATGGATCCGGTACTCATGAAAGAGGTAGGCAAGGAATTTACGCGGCGGTTCAAGGATGAGAACGTCACCCGTGTATTGACCATTGAATCCTCGGGCATCGCGCCGGGCATCATGACCGCCCTCGAGATGGACGTGCCGATGATCTTTGCACGGAAGCAGAAGTCGCTGACGCTCCGTGAGGATATCTTCGTGGAGAAAGTCTATTCCTTCACCAAGCAAGAGACGAATGAAATTACCGTTTCAAAGAAATTCATCAAGCCGGGCGACCGCGTCCTGATCGTCGATGACTTTCTGGCCAACGGCGAGGCTGCATTCGGCCTGGCCCGAATCGTTGAGCAGGCCGGCGCCGAGGTTGTCGGCATCGGAATCGTGATCGAAAAAGCGTTCCAGCCGGGCGGACGGCTGCTCGCGGAAGCAGGCTACCGGGTGGAATCGCTCGTACGCATTGCATCGCTTGAAGACGGAACAGTAACTTTTGCATAGGTAACAAGCCATACAACAATCAATTAGGAGGAATTCAAGAGCCATGGAAGAACAGAAACAAGCGGTGCTGGAGCCGATCTTTGATAAACGCCGGAATCCGGGCAAGACCTTTTCACTTGGTTTGCAGCATGTGCTTGCCATGTACGCGGGAGCCATTATTGTACCTCTGATCGTGGGGAACGCGCTTGGGTTGACGACGGAGCAGCTGACCTACCTCATTGCGATCGATTTGCTTGCATGCGGTGTGGCGACATTGCTTCAGGTATTTGGCAATAAGTATTTCGGCATCGGGCTTCCGGTTATGCTCGGATGCGCGTTTCAAGCCGTTGGTCCCATGATCATCATCGGCCAGCAGCATGGCTTGTCCGCTATATATGGAGCGATCATCGCCTCCGGCTTGTTCGTCATTCTCTTCTCGGGCCTGTTCGGCAAGCTGATCAAGGTGTTCCCGCCGGTCGTAACGGGCTCTGTCGTTACGATTATCGGCCTGACGCTGATTCCGGTAGCTCTTAATGATCTGGGCGGCGGTCAAGGCAGCGAGGATTTCGGCAGTGCCTTGAATATCTCGCTCGGCTTTGGCGTCCTTGCTTTCATTATTCTTATGAATCGCTTTGCCAAAGGCTTCTTGCGTTCGATTTCCGTTCTGCTCGGCCTGATCCTCGGAACGATCGCCGCAGCGCTGTTCGGAGGGCTTGATCTGACCCCGCTGCGTGAAGCGGGCTGGTTCCGTGCACCGCAGCCGTTCTATTTCGGTACTCCGGAATTTAAGCTGATGCCGGTTCTGACGATGATTCTGGTTGCGATTGTCAGCGTGGCGGAATCCACGGGCGTATTTATGGCTCTCGGTAAAATTGTGGACCGCGATATCAAATCCAAGGACCTGGCCCGGGGCTATCGCGCGGAAGGTCTTGCGATTGTGGTCGGCGGTATTTTTAACTCGTTCCCGTACACGACGTATTCCCAGAACGTCGGCCTGATTCAAATGAGCCGCGTGAAGACGCGCGACGTCATTGTCGTTGCGGGCGGCCTGCTCGTGCTGATCGGTTTCGTGCCGAAGATTGCGGCATTGACCCAGCTTGTACCGACATCCGTTCTCGGCGGAGCTATGGTTGCCTTGTTCGGGATGGTCGTCTCCTCTGGCATTCGCATGCTGGGCGACCAGGTGGATTTGAACCGTCATGAGAATCTGTTCATTATCGCCTGCTCTGTCGGCATGGGGCTTGGGGTAACAACGGTGCCGGGGCTGTTCGAGAGCCTGCCGGAAAACTTCCGCATTCTTGCCGATAATGGCATCGTCGTCGGCAGCGTGACGGCGATCGTGCTCAATCTGATCTTTAACGGGTTGAAATATACGAAGCCTGCTATGAAGCAGGGCGATGCAGCCGAAGGGCACGCCGCATAAAGGATGCAGCTCCTAAGCTAAGGCTGGCTGCGCCGGTTTAGTAGATATCCATGGAATTCTTCCTTATATAAATGATGACGCAAAACGGCCGCAAGCCCTGTTCACAGGGCTTGCGGCCGTTTTCATAGAGCGGGGATTGCTCAAATCCGCTGCATCTGCTTTTCGGCGATGGCTCCAATCCAGGGAAGCTTGTACCATTTTCCCTGAATGGCGTTGGCCATCAGCACGAGCCACAGCACCACGCCGACCAGCGCCAGCAGAGCCGAAGCGAGCAGCCCGATAATCGGAACTGCGCCTGACAGCAGATGTGCAATCGCCAGAACCGCAAAGGTCATTAAGGACTGCAGCGCATGGAAGATTACGTAGCGGCTTCTTTTCTCTAACGCCAGAAACAGAATTCCTCCGACCATGGGGAACAGGTAGCAGAGCGTTGCAGCCAGATTCTCGGGAAGTCCTGTGGACGATTTGAAAGGGGACAATGTCATCAACTCCTTGTCTTGAGCACCGTTCATTTCGGCAGGTCAAGCTGTATACCTTACCTTATGAACGGTTTGGACAAAGTATGATGCTTATTGTCCCCGATCCTATTTCATTTTCAGGCTGAGCAAATAGTGCACCAGCGCATCCTGCTGCTCCTTCGTAAAGCCTGTGCCGTCATCCACCCAAAATTCATGGCCTTGCCCCGTGACATGGGTGTCCCTGAGCCGGGAATCCTTCCGGTTGGCATCGATGACCTGCTGTCTAAGCCGCCGGTCGATCATCGCCTTCAAGCTGTTGTAAGGGTCCGGCTCGATTCCCTTCATAAGGGTTTCGGAAAGCCCTGCCTGCGACAGCTCGGGGCCGACGGCCACACCGCCGTCATGGAGATACGGTGCTGACCACCGCAGACCCATCAGTCCTTTCACCTTATAGCCGCCTCTTCCGTTATGCCCAAATCCAAGCGCAATCTGCTTCGGATCGATGTGCTCCATCGGCACTTTGACCACCTTGGCGTCAGGGGGGATGGGTACAGGCGTGTCCGGCGCGTAGAACAGCGCTTCTCCGAAGTCCTTTTTCGTCCGTTGAAAGGCCTTCGCTCTGGACGGCTCGGTACCGACCTCATTAACCGGCAGGATGCGATTGTTCGTAAAATAATCGCCTGCATGGCACGTAATGCACTGTGCTTTTTTGAATACTTCAGCCCCGAGGCTTATCGTCTTGGCGTCTGCACCTTTCTTAGTTGTCTCCGGAGGCCGGATCGTATTCTGGTAAGCGGACATGGCAGTGACCTGTTCACCTGCCCTGTAGCCGGGCGAGCTGATATATAGACCATTCGGAGCAATCGGCGATACCTTCGGGAAGTTCGGCATTTTAATGACCTCATTAACGCCGGGCGTTCCGGGATTCGGGTCCTGCTTGTTGAAAAATTCGGTCGGTGTAAGCCCGCTGTTGGGGTCATAGCGGAACTTCCGGCTTGGGGCATTTTGCAAGATGGTACCGACGTAAAGTTCCTTATCGATACCGAGTAGAACCTCGCTCACCTCGGTCTGGCTGAGCGTATCCGTATTCTGGGCGTGGACGTTGTTGCCGAAGGTGCTTAACCCGCTGAACCCGCCGGCCATGGCAAAGCCGCTCCAGCTGAACGGGTGGCCGCCTTTAGTGAACATGTCGGGAATCTGGGTAACGTTGCTGATCATATCCACCGTTGTATCGAAGCTTCCCGGCACCCATTTGACCAGATTATCGTCAACGGCCTTCTCGAGCATATCCGGGTCGGGCAAAGGTTCTGCCTTTCCTTTGGAGTTGATTACCGTCCGGTTCTGGTCTTTCACATAATCCACAAGCTTGGCTACATCGGTATGCGTGAAATAGGCTGAGCTGTTAGGAGCCAGCGCGAGCAGCAGTCCCAGGTTCAGATCGGAATTCGGAGCACCCTCCACAATTTTACCGGTATCCCGGTTGACCGTAGCATGGCATGCCATGCAGCTGACGCCGAGCTTGGTCCTGCCCTCGACGTACCGGAAGGTGACTCCGATCGGGGCATGGGCTCCTTTGGGTACATCGAAGCCGGTGGCAATTTTATCTCCTTTGCGGAACGTTTTTCCCCCGACCGTAATGTCTTCATCCAGTTCAACCTGAAGATTGTCCGTTCCCTTTCCTTTCAAGTCGGCGACGGCCTTGAGAATGCCTTTCAGCTTCATCGGGCCGTCAATGATGCCCACGATATCCGTTAAGAACACTTCATTGCCGAACGACTCCTTGTAAAGCGTGCGCCTGCCGAGCGCAAGTAAATCCTCTGTGATCTCGACGGCTCCGTTACCAGGCTTGAGACGGGGATCGGGATCCTGCAGAGCGGTTCCCGGAACGGTCAGCGTCTTGCCCCAGATATCATACTGGCGTATTGCGTTACGCTGAAGAAGAACTTGAAGAGCTTGAGTATTTTCGAGCTTGCTTTTGGGCGGAATATAGGCATATTCAAGCCCTCTGATATCGACGGCGAGCCATATTCCGCAGATGACAGCCAGTGGGATGAGAAGCCTAAGCCATCTGGATGTTGTCATATTCTTATTCACCCTTTGCATGAGAGCAGTACGAATGTGCTTCTGCTCACGGAAGAACAGTTACCGCGGATCCGGATGTCTGTTCATTGAAGTATATCGCATCGCAGTTTCGTTTGTTCGCCGCTGAATCGGCCGCATCGTTTTGTTTCATTTAAAATAAACCGTGTCAGTCGATTTCTACGTGGCGGAACGGGGAATCGATATTGACCTGCTTGTCCGGCCCTTTCTCTTTCGGAACGAGACGTTCATCGGTTCGTCCCTGGTGATGGTTCTCGAAATCGTATTCGGACAGCTTCCATTCCGTAGAGCCTTTTTGCGGATCGAAAGGAAAGGTCTCTCCGCGCTTTAAATATTCCTCCCGGCCCCATTCGTTGGTATAGGTGCCGTCTACTTCAACTTCATCCCTTGAAATCGGTGGCAGATCTTTGTCCTTGCCGGCCATGTTGCATGCTCCTCTCAGCTTGAAATTTAGTAATGATTCATATCGCATAAAGTAACCAGAACCGGGGAGGACTATCCGTATCATTCGAGATTTCAGGATAACGAGTTGAATTTGGACTGCAAGAGCCCGATAAGGTGCCGTTCCAGAAGAATTCTTGGATTTCGCCAACGGCTTACCTTGCTGTCAGCCGTAAAAACGACCACAGCGTCGAGCTTGGGGAGCAAATAGATCTGCTGACCGCCATGGCCGTGGGCCAGCGCGAAGGGAGTTCCGCTTAGGGTGCCCGTCCACCACTGATATCCATAATCGCCGAAGGCGGGGTATCCCTCAGCCTGAGAAGTCAGAGCCTCGCTCAGCCAGCCTTCCGGGATCAGCTCATGACCTTCCCATCGTCCGCCGTTCAGGCAGCATAGCCCGAATTTGGCCATGTCCCTAGAAGTCAGGTACAAGCCGATGTGCCCCATGCTGTGGCTTTCCGGGCTCGGGGTCCAGGCTGCGTGATCGATGCCAAGCGGCTCGAACAGATTCGCTCTGCCATAGGCATACGCATCTTTGCCGCAGGCCTCGGTCAGGGCAACGGAGAGCAGATGCGAGTCCGTGCTGCGGTATTGAAACACGCCCATGTGCTCCTCCATGATCGGGAGCGAAAGCGCGAAGGAGGTCCAGCTGCGGCTGCGATGAAAGCGGTGAATGAGCGGCTCCCCGAGCTTTTTGCCCGTCTGCCAGGCGAAGCCGGAGGTCATCGTCAGCAGATGACGAAGCGTCACTTTACCGAGGAGGGGATGCGCCCGACTTGGGATATACCTGCTGAGCACATCCGTTACCGGTGTATCCAGATCCGGGAGCTCGGATCGGGAAACGGCAATGCCAATCAGGATTGATGTGAAGCTCTTGGTTGCGGACCTGAGATCGTTCAATGACTGGGCCGTATGCCCGCCGTAGTATCGCTCATACAACAGTTTGCCGGCATGAACGAACAGGAAGCTCCGCATTTTCGGATACTGATTCCGGATTAGGCTGTCCACCTTGTCCAGCGGATCGCGGGCAAGCCCGAGCTCCTCCGGTTCGGCAGCTGGAAACGGCGAGCTGGCAATGACGGGAGCGCGCATGATCGGCTTAGGCTTCATCATGTCCTTCCAGACCTCCTTCATGTACAAGAAATAGGGATGGTTGTATGTATCTTAACCAAATTTACGCATGAGGGAGCTGTACATAAAATATGGGCAAAAAAACATTTTTTTGGGAAAGATGAAACAAACAGAAGAATATGATACAATATATTAATGATTCAGATGCATGCTGCTAGGGTATGTATAGTGTCAGGTGTACTTGGTTAGTTGCTGAATATCAACCTATGGTCACCGTAAGAACTGCAATATGGCTTCATCTTTAATTAATGGGGTAGATCTTTTCGGCATTCTCTTTAAACGGAGTTTTTTAATTCCACACGTTTTAGGAGGGATCCATCATGGCAACGAAAGGTCACAATGAGGTTAAGGAAAGTCTGCGGGAAATGACACGAATTTTCCGGCCTAAAGATCCGAAAAAATTTGTAAAGGAGTATGTCCGGAAATACCATATTATGGGAGGTTATGAAGAAGAGCTCACCCTCGTCGTCGAGCATGAGCTTGGGAAGATGAATTCCTCCGTATCCTGACCGTTAGCGCACCTGAACGATAGAAATATCGCTATTAGCATGTTTCACCTTGTTACTACGTATATGGTTAAACCGTTTTCGGGTATTACCCGAAGGCGGTTTTTTTGCTTATTGGGGCTTAAGTCGTCCTCCGTAAAGGCTGTGCACAGCTGGCTCTTTTATAAGACGGGAACGGGCCTTCAGAGAATATCCATCCAAGATAGGCATTCGAGGCTTTTCATCCCTGCGGTTAATTATCGCTTTGTCCCGGACATATATTGATAGCAGTTGGCGAAGCCATATAAGGGAGTGGGCGGATGTGAGAATACAGCTGAAGAGCGCCGAAGAGATCGGATATATGCGGGAAGCCGGCCGCATACTTGCGGCATGCCACCGGGAGATTGCAAAGCACATCAAGCCGGGC
Organism: Paenibacillus lactis; assembly: GCF_017873605.1. Taxonomy (GTDB): domain Bacteria; phylum Bacillota; class Bacilli; order Paenibacillales; family Paenibacillaceae; genus Paenibacillus_AQ; species Paenibacillus_AQ lactis. The sequence goes on along the minus strand of NZ_JAGGKI010000002.1, from coordinate 113,906 downwards.
GTGAGCACGTTGGAGATTGATGGGCGTGTAGAGGACTTTCTAAAGAAAAAGGGGGCGACTCCCGAACAGAAGGGGTATAAAGGATTTCCTTATGCCACATGTGCTTCGGTTAACGAGGTGGTGTGTCATGGGTTTCCGGATGACCGGCCGCTGCGGGAGGGAGACGTCGTGACGATCGATATGGTCGTGAACAAGAATGGCTGGCTGGCGGACTCGGGCTGGACTTATGCGGTTGGCCAAGTCAATCCTGCTGTCATGAAGCTGATGAAGCGAACGCATGAAGCCCTATTCAAGGGAATTGAGCAGGCAAGACCCGGGGCCGCCATGGGGAATATCGGGCATGCGATCCAAGAGGTTGCGCAGAGGGAAGGCTACGGGATCGTGATGTCTTTGGTCGGGCACGGGATCGGACGGCAGCTTCATGAACCGCCGGATGTCCCCAGCTATGGCACATTAGGCAGAGGATTAAAGCTGAAGGCGGGGATGGTCATTACAATCGAGCCGGTGTTTACGTTAGGGTCCTCCGGTGCGGTATTCTGGGGGGACGACGGCTGGACGATATCGAGCGCGGACGGGTCGATCGGCGTTCAGTATGAGCATACGATCGCCATCACGAAGGAAGGTCCGTTCGTTCTGACGGATTAAGATTCGGAAAAATATCGCATAATGATAGGAGGAACCTTGCTGGCCGGAGATGGCTTGCTTAAGGGACCTCCTTTTCGATGGTCGATTCAAAACGGAGAAATGACTGTATATAATGCATAGAACGTTGTCGTACAAGCTCCGGTGAAGATTGTCGAACCATAGGGCACGGGATGGGAGATAAGCCGTGAAAGCGATTGCAAATTCAGTAACGGCGGGACTTTGACGACTTTTCGAACAATTTGTGAACTCCCTGTGAATGATTGACAAAAGCAACCCGTGAACTTATATTTAATAAGTGATTGCTTTAATTGACAGGATTACTTCATCCGTGATTGTGCAGGTAGATTACCGCTGTTTGCGCCGGATGGTAGTCTACGAAAATCGGAAAAGTGGGGTAGATCAATGATGAAACGGTGGCAGGCTGTAAAGCGTCTTCTTCCCTTGTTGGCCATGTTTGCTTTGGTGTTATCCGGATGCGGCCGGGAGGATTTGTCGGTCCTTAGACCTCAAGGTCCGGTGGCGCAGGGTCAATTGGATTTAATTAAGCTGGCCATTTCGATTATGATCGTCGTAATGGTCGTTGTATTTGGCATCGCCGCGTACGTGCTTGTTAAATTCCGCAAGAAAAAGGGACAGGATAAGATTCCGGAGCAAGTCGAAGGGAACCACAAGCTTGAGATTATTTGGACGGCTATTCCGCTGCTCCTGGTGCTCGTGCTTGCAATTCCTACTATTCAAAAGGTGTTCGCTTACGGCGAAAACGACTGGAACAATCCGGATGCAGTGAAGGTAGAGGTTACTTCTCACCAATTCTGGTGGGAGTTTAATTATCCCGACTACGGTGTTAAGACGGCTCAAGAGCTTGTCATTCCTGTAGGTAAGAAAATTGCTTTCCAATTGAAAACGAACGATGTGCTTCACTCCTTCTGGGTGCCGTCGCTCGGCGGCAAGATGGATACGAACACAGAAGGCAGCGTCAACTACATGACCCTGATTGCCGACAAGGCGGATACATACATTGGTAAATGCGCAGAGTTGTGCGGGCCTTCCCATGGATTCATGGAATTCCGGGTGAAAGCGGTTGATGATGCGACATTTGACAATTGGGTAGCAGCATTTAAAGCACCTGCTGTGCTTCCAGAAGATCCGGCACTTGCCGAGAAGTTCAAGACCAACTGCCTTTCTTGCCATGCTGTGGGCGACCAAGGCGGATCGATGGGTCCTAACTTGACCGGTATGGGATCACGTGAGACCGTAGCGAGTATCTTGCTGAACGATATAAGCGGCGAACCAGGCTCGAAGCCGACGAAGGACAACCTGGTGGAATGGCTGTCGGAGCCACAGGCTGTAAAACCTGGAAACACGATGCCTAATCCGAAGGATCTCGGCTTTACCGATCAAGAGATCGAGCAAATCGCCGATTACCTGGCCAATTATAAGTTGGATTATTAATACAGCAAGAACTTTAAAAGGGGGTACAAACCTTGGCTCATGCTCATGCTCATAGCCATAGCGTCAAGCGCTACTCGGGGTTAATGGATTGGCTTACAACCGTTGACCACAAGAAAATCGGAATATTATACCTGATAGCGGGCGGCTTGTTCTTTGGTATCGGCGGTATTGAAGCAATTCTGATCCGCCTGCAGCTGATCAAACCGATGAACGATTTGGTATCGGCTCAGGTATTTAACGAATTGATTACGATGCACGGAACGACGATGATCTTCCTCGGCGTCATGCCGGTCATCTTCGCTTTGATGAACGCGGTGGTTCCGCTTCAGATCGGCGCGCGGGACGTCGCGTTTCCGTTTTTGAACTCGCTTGGCTTTTGGACGTTTTTGTTCGGTGGACTATTGCTTAACCTTAGCTGGATTATGGGCGGCGCTCCGGATGCGGGCTGGACTTCCTATACGCCATTATCCACAACTGAGTATTCCTCTACGCACGGCGTAGACTTCTATACCATCGGCTTGCAGATAGCAGGTCTTGGTACATTGATCGGCGGTATCAACTTCCTGGCTACCATCATCACGATGCGTGCTCCGGGAATGTCCTTCATGAGAATGCCTATGTTTACTTGGACTTCTTTCATTACATCGGCAATGATCCTGTTTGCATTCCCTGCGATTACCGTAGGTCTCGTATTGCTCAGCTTCGACCGGTTGCTGGGCGCGAACTTCTTTGACGTTGCGGCAGGCGGAAGCCCCGTATTGTGGCAGCATATTTTCTGGATTTTCGGTCACCCTGAAGTATATATTCTGATTTTGCCGGCTTTCGGTATCATTTCCGAAGTCATTCCGACCTTCTCGCGTAAACGGTTGTTCGGATACAGCTCCATGGTGTTTGCGACCATCCTGATCGCCTTCCTGGGCTTCATGGTTTGGGCTCACCATATGTTTACGACAGGTCTTGGACCGGTAGCGAACGCATTGTTCGCCATTGCAACGATGCTGATTGCAGTACCTACGGGTATTAAGATCTTTAACTGGCTCTTCACCATGTGGGGCGGACAAATCCGCTTCACGAGCGCGAACTTGTTCGCGATCGGTTTCGTGCCGACGTTCGTTATGGGCGGCGTGACCGGGGTTATGCTGGCATCGGCTCCGGCCGACTTCCAGTTCCACGACACGTATTTCGTAGTCGCGCACTTCCACTATGTTATTGTAGGCGGCTTGGTATTCGGTCTGTTCTCCGGACTTCATTACTGGTGGCCTAAGATGTTCGGCCGGATGCTGAACGAACCGCTTGGCAAATGGACGTTCTGGACGTTCGCCATCGGTTTCCATCTGACGTTCTTTGTACAGCACTTCCTGGGCTTGCTCGGTATGCAACGCCGGATCGTGTCGTACCTGCCGAACCAAAACTTTGACACATTGAACTTTATTAGTACAATCGGCGCGATCTTGATGGGCGTCGGCGTATTGCTCTTCCTGGCTAACGTTGTCGTGACGGCGAGAAAACCTTCCGGTGTTGCGAACGATCCATGGGAAGACGGTCGTACCCTCGAGTGGAGTATTCCTTCTCCGCCGCCTGAGTACAACTTTAAGCAAATCCCGCTTGTTCGCGGTCTTGACGCTTTCTGGAAAGAGAAAATGGCAGGCAACAAGGAGATGACTCCGTCGGAGCCGCTCGGCCCGATCCACATGCCGTCGCCAAGCATTCTTCCGTTCGTCATGTCGCTTGGTTTGTTCATCGCGGGTCTTGGCTTCATGTTCAGCACAGAGGAATTCTCGAATTCGTTCATGAGCCTAATCTTTAACAAATACATCGTTATGATCGTCGGTCTTGTCATTACGTTCGCTGCAATGATTGCACGTTCCGTATTCGATGACCATGGTTATCACATCGAGACTGAAGAACTCGAAGGGGAGGGGAAAGCATGAGCGCACACGCTGAACATGTAAATGGAGAGCTTCCTCACGAGCCGGAGAAGGCAACGCTCGAGGGCCGCAATAAGGTCTTGGGCTTCTGGCTCTTCCTTGGCGGTGAAGCCGTGCTCTTCGGTACGCTGTTTGCAACATTTCTGGCCCTGCGCCATCAGAACAACGAGGGCCCGACAGCAGCCGAACTGTTCTCGCTGCCGATTACGGCAGCAGCGACTCTGATCTTGCTTGTCAGCTCCCTGACCAGTGTGTTTGCCATCCAGGCTATGCACCGGCATAATCTCGAGAAGCTGAAGCTTTGGCTGATCGTTACCGTTGTTCTTGGTCTCGGCTTCCTTGGACTTGAGATTTATGAATTCTATGAGTATGTCGCCCATGAATCGTTCGACATGAAGACGAGTGCATTCTCGTCCTCGTTCTACACATTAGTCGGATTCCACGGTGCCCACGTTGCATTCGGGGTTGTGTGGATCAGCCTGCTGATCGCTCAGCTGTTCAAAAAAGGCTTAACCTTCGTGACAGCACCTAAGGTTTACGTGTCTGCGATGTACTGGCACTTTATCGACGTTGTATGGGTGTTCATCTTCTCGGTCGTATACCTTCTTGGAAAGGTGGGCTAAGATATGACAGCGAATCAACAATCCAATGAGGGTCATACGGTGAAGCACCGCCATCGTACCGAAGGCCCTGAGAAACATATTATTGTCTTTATCTTCTCCATCATCCTGACTGCCATCGCGTTTGCCGCGGTTGCGGCCGGGGGCGTGAATCCTGCATTTACCATCATTCTTTTGCTGGTGATGGCGATCCTGCAAGTATTCGTGCAGATGGGGTACTGGATGCACCTTAAGGATAAAGGTCATCTGATGCCGATCGTGTTCATGATCGGGGGCTTCTTCGTAGCAAGCACCTGTATCATCATGGCATTGTTCTGGGTTTGGTGGTAAAATGAAAAAGAGGAGGGCTAATAGCCCCCTCTTTTTTTAAGTCGTAGGAAGGTGTCACAATTTCGACTAGAATTTAACCCGTTATGGGGAGGTTTTTGCATGCTGGGCTTAGAATATTTTAGTTTTGCGGATAAATGGAGTCCTTTGTTTCTGGCGTTCATGCTGCTTGTGACCGCTGCCTATTTCTTGTTCACGGGACCGCTGAGCAGCCGGTTTAAAGGCCATGCTCCGGTGTCGGCAGGCCGGAAGACCTTATTCGTTGCAGGTATGTTCACGCTCTACCTTGCCCAGGGCGGACCGATCAGCTTGCTGGGCCATACGATGTTCTCGTTTCATATGGTCAGCATGGCAATGTCCTACCTGATGGCTACTCCGCTCCTGATTCTGGGTATCCCGGTATGGATGTGGCGCGCCTTTGACAGAGTGAATCCGTTTAAGAAGCTCGGTTTCCTCACTCGTCCGGTTGTGGCTGCGATTTTATTCAACGGCTTGTTCTCGTTCTACCACTTCCCGGTGATTCATGACTTTGTCATGCTCAATTTCTGGGTGCATCGTCTGTACTATCTGATCTTGTTCATTGCTTCACTTGTGATGTGGTGGGCGATTCTGAATCCGATCCCTGAAAAGGACAAGACGACAGGGCTGGCGAAGATGGGATACATCTTCCTCAATATGGTGCTGCTGACGCCGGCTTGTGCGCTGATCATCTTTTCGAGCGAGCCGATGTATGCGACCTACAGCGATCCTGCCATTTGGGCAAAAGCGATGGGATACTGCGTATCCGATACGTCCGGATTGCTCACTCAATTCGGAGGCCCGGAGTATTTCGGATATTTGGAGCCTGCGATTGACCAGCGGGTCGGCGGGATCATCATGAAATTCTTCCAAGAGATTATCTTCGCTTCCATGCTCGCATACGTATTCTTCCATTGGTACAAGCGTGAAAATAAGGAGGACGATCCATTGCCTACCGAGGTTCCGCCGGGCAAGCTGAACCAGGCATAATGAGGATTATTTTTTGAAGGGGGATCTACATGGATTTGTTCTTTCTCTTTCCCACGATCAGTACAACCTTCATCGTGATCAGCGCCGTGCTGGTCGCCATCGGTTGGGGACTGATTATCAAGGGAAAACGGGAGGCTCACAAAAAAACGATGATTTGGGCTGCCGTGGCAGCTATCATCTTCTTTATTATTTATTCTTCCCGGACGGTGTTCATCGGGAACACCTCGTGGGGCGGTCCGGATAGCCTGAAGCCGTATTATCAGACATTCCTGATCTTCCATATCGTGCTGGCCACGGTGGCCGCCGTCTTCGGAATCACCACGCTGGTTCTTGGCTTCAAAGAAAAGTATGCGAAGCACCGCAAATGGGGCCGAGTGACCTCGATCATCTGGTTTATTACAGCGATCACAGGCGTTGCGGTATACACGCTGCTCTACCTGATGTATCCGGGGGGACATACCCAGCCGGTGTGGAAAGTTATTTTTGGCTTATAAATGGAGGAACACCCGTCAGAGCGATCTGGCGGGTGTTTTTACATTTATAAGGCTGGATTTCAGGCAGTGGGACCAGGGATTGCAGGCAGCTGGCCCGGGGAGAACAGTCGCTCCGGTCGCTGTTGAAATCGGGAAACCCTGAATGTTAATGAGGTTAATGGAGTTTCCCGATTTCAAAGGCGAACGCCAGGGCTCCTCCGCGCCTGTACTCCCCTCTAGCAGGGAAGCTCGATGACCCAGCTGCAGCCGTGTCAATGGAGGAACATCCGCAAGGATCACTCTTGCGGGTGTTTTGTTGTTGAGGGGGCAGGTAGCTGGCCCGGGAGTTAGCTGTGAGAGGAAACAGCTTGCAGGCCCGGGGAGAACAGTCGCTCCGGTCGCTGTTGAAATCGGGAAACCTGAATTGTTAATGAGGTTAATGGAGTTTCCCGATTTCAAAGGCGAACGCCAGGTCTCCTCCGCGCCTGTACTCCCCTCTAGCAGGGAAGCTCGACCCAGCCGCAGCCGAGTCAATGGAGGCACACCCGCAAGGATCACTCTTGCGGGTGTTTTGTTGCTGAGGGGGCAGGCAGTTGGCCCGGGAGTTAGCTGTGAGAGGAAACAGCTTGCAGGCCCGGGGAGAACTGTCGCTCCGGTCGCTGTTGAAATCGGGAAACCTGAACGTTAATGAGGGTTAATGGAGTTTCCCGATTTCAAAGGCGAACGCCAGGTCTCCTCCGCGCCTGTACTCCCCTCTAGCAGGGAAGCCCGACGACCGAGCCGCAGCCGAGTCAATGGAGGCACACCCGCAAGGATCACTCTTGCGGGTGTTTGGTGTAGGAGGGGGGCAGGTGCAGCAGCTTCGCGGTTTCAGCTGAAGGAAGAAACAGGAAATTAGCCCGGGGAGTACAGTCGCTCCGGTCGCCTTCACATTATTTTACAAATGCTATTGACACTGTTTATATACACACTGTACACTGTGTATAAAGATATACACAGTGAGCACAGTGATCATTACATAATCACAGTATCGGATCAATCAAACCAATTCATAACGCGAAATATTAACAAGGTTAATGTGGGGAAAGGATGAGGCCAGTTGCAGCACATGCTTCATAACGCGATGAAAATCGTCAGGAAAGATTTTGCCAGCGATAAGCTTCAAATATTATGGACCCTGATCTTTATGATATACATGGGATTCGCGACAAGCGTAGTCATGAACGAGCAGTTCGAGCATTTGAACGAATATGTGAACCCGCTGGTAGATTTTCTGCTAGTCCTCTACGCGCCGCTGATGGGCCTCACGTTTAATCGCAGGTCGTTCCGGTATATCAACGAGGATTCTTACACACAGATGCTGTACTATTACCGGAGCCTCCCGGTTCCGGCCTATGCGATCTTTATCAGCCGGATCATTAACGCGATCATCGCCTATGTGATTAACGGCATCGTATTTTTCGGAGTCGCCTACGCGATCGCCAATCAAATGCGAGAGGCGGTGGATATCGCCAGCTACGCCGCATTTGTCATCAGCTGGATCGGCATTGGATTTTTATTGACTGGATTTTATATATACTGGGAGAACATGGGGAGCGGCAAGGCTTACCTGGGGAAAACCCTCATACTCATGATCGTCACGGTCGTGGCAGCAGGTACGCTCAGCTTGCTTGGATACAGCATGTTCAAATTCGTTATGGATTCGGCCATGAGATGGAAGCTGCTGTCCCCGGTTATGTGGGGATCACTGATCATTGGGTTAGGCGGAATGCTGCTGATGAGCAGACTGACCTATATCCGGCAGCAAACCCGGGATTTATCGTAATTAATTGGATTTATAAGCAGAAGAAATAGGGGGACCCCATAAGGATATGGAAAAAGCGAGGTGGTAGAAGGTGCGAATTCCGATTCAGATTAACGAAAATAGCGCAGAGCCTTTATATCACCAAATTGAGACACAGCTGCGCTCGCTAATCATCAGCGGTCAGATCGAGGAGGGGACATTATTGCCGTCTATACGGGAATTTGCCGGAAATCTGAATTGTAGTGTGATCACGGTACGCAGGGTGTACCAGGATTTGGAGAGTGAGGGCCTTCTTCGCACCAGACAGGGTACGGGAACCTTCGTTGCCGGTGTCGGCGACCAGGCAAGAGAGCAATTTAAACGCGATGCCGTAATCGAAGCCTTGAACCTGGCCGTAGATCGAGGGCTTGCCGTCCAGATGAAACAAGAGGAGTTAATCGAGCTGTTCATGGAAGTTGTCCGCGAACGATATCAATCACGGGGAGGTCATTAACGAATGGAACCACATGTCATTGAGTTTCGTAACGTCATGAAACGGCGTCGAACGAAAACCATCGGACCCATCCAATTATCGATTCCTCAAGGGTATATCGTTGCGCTGGTGGGACCGAACGGATCGGGGAAAAGCACCTTGCTGAACATGATGATCCAGACGGTGTTCCCGGATGAAGGGGAGGTTACCTGGTTCGGTGAATCGCATTCGAAGGAGCTGCCGATCGAGGTTCGAAAGCAGATGGCTTTTGTGCCTGAGCAGCTGAGCGTGGAAGAACAGCATATGACGGCAGATCAGGCGGCTACCTTTCGCGCATCCTGGTATGACAATTGGGACGGGTACTTTTTTGACGAGCTGATGTCAAGGTTCGATGTTCCACGCGGCGTGAAGCTCCGCAAAATGTCGAAGGGCGAACGGCGGAAATTCGAGATCGCCGCTGCGCTGGCACCAAGGCCGAAGCTGCTGCTGCTGGATGAGCCGTCGTCGGGACTTGACCCGTTTGCCTGGAAGCAGATGATTGACCAGCTGCACAAGCTGATGAAGTCCATCGACACGACGATTATCCTCTCCACCCATGTGGTGGATGAAATCCGGCGTCTTGCGGACTATGTGATTCTGATTCATCATGGCAAGCTGCTCGGCATGGTCGAGAAGGATTCGCTGCTCGATAATTGGAAGGAATGCTGGATTCAAGGCGATGCCTCCATCGTGCGTGAACTGCCGGGGATTATCAGCAGCAGGCAGGAGAATGCGACAACGATATCTTTTGTGACGACGGAATGCTTGGAAGTTGAGAATATTCTACGGTCAGCAGGAATGACCTTTATCCAGACCCGCTCGCTGGAGCTGGACGAAGTGCTTCGTTTATGGATCGATGGCCATCAACCTGCCGGCATGCAGAAATAGGAGAGGGGAATAAGAAATGCAACGATTACTATTGGATAATGTCGTTAAAATTTATGCGGACAAAACCGCGGTGAACCGGATTTCGCTACAAGTGGAGGAAGGCGAAATTTACGGACTCCTGGGCGCCAACGGTGCAGGGAAGACAACGACCATGCGGATGGTGCTCGGCCTGATCTACCCGGATGACGGGACGATTCTTTACAACGGCAAGCCTTACAGTAAGGAACTTAGACATATTATGGGTTATCTGCCGGAAGAGCGCGGATTGTATCCGAAGGTGAAGGTCAGCGAGCAGATTACGTATCTCGGCCAGCTTCGCGGCATGTCCGCCAAGGACGCCGACAAGAGCCTCAAGTACTGGCTTGAGCGGTTCGAAGTACCGGAATATTACGATAAGAAGATTGAAGAGCTGTCGAAGGGGAACCAGCAGAAAATGGGCTTTATCGCAGCCGTCATCCATAACCCGCAAATCTTGATTCTGGACGAGGCGTTCAGCGGTCTTGATCCGGTTAACGTAGAGCTGCTGAAATCCACCGTAAAAGAGCTTCGCGATCAAGGCACCAGCATTCTATTTTCAACCCACCGTATGGAGCATGTCGAGGAGCTGTGTAAAAACATAACGATCCTGCATCGATCCAACACGGTCGTGAAAGGCAATCTGAAGGAAATCAAAGCTAAGTACCCGCGCGAGGAAGTCATTCTTGGCACATCGGGCGAGGTTCAAGGACTGGAGTCGGTACCGGGTGTTACGGCGGTGAATCGTACCGAGGACGGATATTCCATCCGGATCTCTGACGTAAGCGCTGGGCAGCAAATTTTGAATAAGGCAATATCGCAGAGCGTCGTGCATCGGTTTGAAGTGAAGGAGCCGACGCTCAACCAAATCTTCATAAAGGCGGTAGGTGAATCCAATGAATAATATGTGGACGGTTATTCGATTTACATTCATGAATAAGGCAAGAACGAAATCGTTTCTTGTATCGACCTTGATTTTTGCACTCATTATTACCATCGGCATCAATTTGCCGTTCCTGATCCAATGGTTTACCGGCGACAAGGACGACTCCGGCGAAGCGGTACGCATCGGCCTTGTTTACGGACAAGAGCAAACCCTTGCTGAACAATTGCAGACCACATGGGGCAACCTGCCGACTACGTATGAACTGGTGAAATACGAGGCAAATGATGAGGCTGCGCTGAAGCAAGATATTAAAGACGGGGTTATCGAGGGGTACCTGACATTCGAAACCCAAGAAGGCAATGCCTTCCCGACGGTTGTCTATAGCTCGGAGGATGAGGGCATCAACATGGAGCTTCAATCCAACCTGCAGGCGGCGCTCCAAGTTGCAAAAACCCGGACGATCGTTGCGGGGCTGAATCTGACGGATGATCAGATCAATGCGCTGAATACGCCGGTTCAGATCGATACTCGCAGCATTGACGCTAACGAAGCCGGCAAGGCCGGCGGTGCTGCTGCCGAAGACGAAGCTTCCGAGGTTATGAACTACATCGTGGTTTATGCACTGGTCATCCTGTTCTTCTTCACGCTCATGGGGACCGGGAATATGATCGCTTCAGAGGTTACAACCGAGAAAAGCTCCCGGATTATGGAGATCCTCATAACCAGCGTATCGCCGCTTAGCCAAATGTTTGGCAAAGTCATCGGAATGTTCCTGCTGGGATTGTCGCAAATCGCTGTATTTGCTGTCGTGATTGCCGTGAACGTGATGCTGCCGCATAATATCGGCGCACTTCAGGATATGAACCTGGATGTCTCGGCCATTGATCCAATGCTGATCGTGTTCGGTCTGATCTTCTATATTTTCGGATACTTCCTCTATGCGGTGCTGTATGCAGCTATCGGCTCCATCGTCAGCCGTACCGAGGATTTGGGCCAGGCGGTTATGCCGATCACGATGCTGTCGCTCGTCGCTTTCTACATCGCAATCTTTAGTCTAAGCACGCCGAACTCGATGCTGCTGAAGGTATCCAGCTACATTCCGTTCATCTCGCCGACAACGATCCTGATCCGAATCGGCCTTGGAGATATCCCGCTCTGGGAAATCCTGCTGTCGCTGGCGATTCTGTTCGTCGCAATCCTGATCTTTGGCTGGCTGGCTGCGAAAATCTACCGCACCGGCGTGCTGATGTACGGCAAGCGTCCGACCTTTAAAGAGCTTCGCAAAGCAATGAAGGCTTATAAGATGTAACCATGATCGCAATCCCACAACACCAACAATATTAAGGAGAACCACACATGAAAAATTGGAAACGAATGCTCTTATCGCTCATCGTCTCAGCGGGAATTATCACCACAGCGGCTGCACCTGCAATGGCTGCTCCCAAGCAGCCGGCAGTTAAGGTGAATGATCAGACCGTAGCATATGCCGGAGGTACTCCGGTCATCGATCACGGAACAACGTATGTTCCGCTGAAAACGACGCTCCAGGCAATGGATGCGAAGCTTAAGAATGCCGCAGATGGTACGATTCACGCCGTTGTGGACGGCAAGACGATTACGCTGAAAAGCAAGCTCAAGCGCATCAATGGCGTAACCTATGCCCCAATTCGGGTGGTCGGCGATGCGGCCGGATATGAGGTCCGTTGGGATGCCAAAACGCGCACGGTGGTGCTGGTTTCCAAGGCAACTGAAACCGCGCAGACCGGCGGCCGCGGGTTTATGTGGGAAGTAGAGAGCAATGGGAACACAGTGTATCTGGTGGGCTCCATGCATATTGCGGATGACAGCTTCTACCCGCTGCGTCCGGAATTTGAGGAAGCCTTTGCCGAAGCGGATTATCTCGGTGTCGAGGTGGATGTCAGCAAGGCAGCCGACGACGCGCAGCAGCAGCTGATCATGGATATGGGCATGTATAAGGATGGAACAACGCTCAAGGATCATGTGTCCAGCGAGACGTACGCCAAGCTCGGCAAAATCCTGACGGAGAGCGGCATGAAGCCGAATGCCTTGGATGCGTTCAAGCCTTGGGTAGTGGAATCCACGATCAGCAGCTTGAAAGCGGTGAAGGCTGGATATGAAGCCGCTCAAGGGATCGATCTGTATTTCGTCCAGAAAGCGATCGAACGCAAAATTCCGGTAATCGAGCTGGAATCCTATGAATTGCAGCTGGGCATGTTTAACGGCTTCTCCAAAGAGCTGCAGGAGAAGAATCTCAACATCGCCTTGGACAATTTCGACGTGCTGGATGACGGCGTGGAGCAATTGGCTAAAATGTGGAAGACGGGCAATGATGAGGCGCTGCTGGAGTTCACCAACAGCATGGCTGTTGATGAGGAATACAACAAAGCGATGCTGATTGACCGAAACATCGGAATGGCCGAGAAAATCGACGGATACCTGAAAAACGGCAAAAACGAAGAGTACTTCATCGTGGTTGGTGCAGCCCATTATCTGGGTGAGCATGGGATCGTCAAGCTGCTGGAGGACAAAGGGTACACCGTTGTTCGTAAATAGATTGGCCTGCAAAAGTTGAGGCTCTAACACCGGGTTTGGAAAGAAGCTAGTAAGGCTTATCGAATCATACTTCGTAATAATTTGGATTATATTAGCTTAAATCAATGGTGAACAAGAAGCCAAGAGCAGGGATGTGCTCTTGGCTTCTTGTAGTTGCTGACTATGATATCTAAACAGAAGAATCATGTACTCGTCCATTTCTTTCGATATTGATGCGGCGTGATTCCCATATGCGACTTGAACAATTTGCAAAAATAGGAGCTATTCGTTAAACCGATCTCCTCCGCAATGAGTGAGATCGGTTTTTTCGTAGTTGCTAACAGCTGGATGGATTGATGAATCCTTCGGGCTGCAATGTATTCCGTGATACTGATCCCTGTCGCTTCTTTAAAGAGATGTGACAAATGGTAGGGAGACAGATGCAGCGACTTGGCCATATCGTCCAATCGGAAAGGAACCGAATAGTTCGTTTCGATCCAGTTCAAAATGTGCTCCACCCGATGATTTTTACGGCGGGCTGGGTATGTTGTGCCTCGTTCTTTCCGCTTATCCCATATCTGTTTCAGGGAGCGAAACAGTGCGACAAGAAACAGCGAAATTTCTTCATATTTTTCCGTGCCGGTCAGCGTCGGGAATCGATCGTGCATGCTCTTGTATGCACTGTCCAGGTAAGGGTCATCGACTTCATAGAGACAAGGGAAGGGGAGATTGCCTAAGTATATAAAATTGTAAAATTCGTGGAGTGCGGGCCATTGTTTAAAATAAGACTCGTACACGGTCGGTTCGAAAATCGCAATCGATCGTTCGAAGCATTGTTGGTTGTCGTATTCAAGCTTTAGATGATGGAGTTGGCAAGGCTGAAAAATACAAAGCATGCCCGGCTTAATCTCATAGCTGATGTTATTTACGATCATGGTTCCTCTTCCTTGATGAATGAACAACACTTCAAGTCCAAGGTGGGAATGGAAAGTCTCTTTATGCTCGTAATTTTCGCTTTTACGTCTATAGGCAAAGTACAAGGGAGAGATCCTGTCGTCGCTTGCAACCAACGGCAAGTTATTCGCCTCCTTCTTCCTCGTCTTCGTGCTTGCATTGAATATACCATACAATCCGCAACACAGCGTTATTTTCCCCCCATAACAAAATACATTTGCAAGGCTGCCCCAGCTACACTTCTTTATATAAAACAAAGTTGGGAGGCAAAAACGTATGTTAAAGGTTGCAATTATAGGTACGGGAGCAATTTCACCCAGTCATATCGAAGCATATCTGCAATTCGAGGACCGCTGTAAAATTGTTGCCCTATGCGATCTTTATCCCGAGAAGGCAGAAGCGAGGCGGGAGCAGTACGGACTAGATGCCAAAATCGTACAAGATTATAAAGAACTGCTCAAAGACGGAATCGATCTCGTTTCCATCTGTATGCCTCCGTATGTTCATGCGCAGGTTACGGTCGATTTTCTGAATGCAGGAAGCCATGTCGTTGTTGAGAAGCCTATGGCAGCGTCGCTTAAGGAATGTGACGATATGATCGAAGCGGCACAGAATAGCGGTAAGCTGTTGTCCGTTATCGCCCAGAACCGATTCAGAAACCCGATTATGAAGCTGAAGCACATATTGGACAGCGGCATGGCCGGCAAGATTCTGCATGCTCAAGTGGATTCTTTCTGGTGGCGAGGCCATTGTTATTACGACTTATGGTGGCGCGGCACTTGGGAGAAAGAAGGGGGAGGCCCTACTCTAAATCATGCCGTACATCATATTGATGGATTGCTTTGGATGCTCGGTCGTCCAAGCCAAATACAAGCCTATATGAGCAACGTTGCTCATGATAATGCGGAGGTTGAGGATTTATCCATTGCGATGATGAAATATCCGAATGGAGCCTTGGGGCAGCTTACCAGCTCGGTTGTTCACCACGGCGAAGAGCAGCAATACGTCTTCCAAGGGCAGTTTGCCCGGATTTCCGCACCTTGGCGGGTCACGGCCTCCATTTCTTTGCCGAACGGATTCCCTGAACGCGATCTGAAGCTGGAAGAGAAAATTCAGAAATACTATGACGAATTGCCGGATTTGCCGTACGAGGGCCATACCGGTCAGATCGACAATATGCTGAGCGCGATCGAGCATGGAACACCGGTGCTCATCGACGGAGAAAGCGGCCGCAGCACATTGGAGTTGATCATGAGCATTTACAAATCCGCGAGCACGGGAGAGAACGTGCAGCTTCCGCTGCGAAAGGACGATCCTTTCTATACGCAGGATGGTGTTAAAGGGAATGTTCCTTATTTTTACGAAAAGGGCAAGAGCGTTGAGAATTTTACGGAGATGAAAATCACGACAGGAAGCAATTATGGCGCACAAAAGGATCATGTTGGAGGCATATCACAATGATCAAAAGCGATGGAATGAACGACGCCCCGACGTTTTTTTGGGAAACGGCAATCTGAACAAGTCTAGGAACGAACAAGCGTAATCATATGGAGCATTGGAGCTTCATTTTTCATTTGTTGGTGATTAAGAAGCCAAGAGCAGGCGTGCTCTTGGCTTCTTTTTGCAGCTGCTATGTTAAATCGGGGCAGCAGAATTTGTGATGGCACATCGACCTGATGTGACCCTATTTCGGCGGCGGGACCGCGTTATGTTATACTCGGATATATTAAATAATTTACAGGGGAGTATGCAATGAAACACAGAGAAATGTCCGAACGTACCGTGCGGAAGCTCATCGAGGTCGGAATCGATTTGTTTTCGGAGCAGGGATATACAAGCACCAGCATTGATCAAATCGTCAAGAAAGCGCAATTGTCCAAAGGGGCGTTCTATGCCCATTTTGAATCGAAGGAAGAATTTCTGATCCGGATTCTGAGAGAAAGCTTTCGCGAATATTTTGAAGGACTGCAGCATATTTTGGACCGGAAGAATCAGAACTTAATGGATAGTTATATGGAATCATCCAAGCTGACATTAAAAGAATCATATCAAAAGGGTTTCTCCCAGCTTCTGCTGCAATCGGCGATGGTTTCCCGGCAATTGCCTAACGTCCATGAAAAACTGAAGGCGTTGATCGATGAATGGAAGCATAATCTGATCCCCTATTTCGACGAGATGAAGAAGGAAGGGTTCATCAACAAAACGCTTGATTCCGAAAGAATATTTACGGTAGGAGTCGCTTTGTTTATGGGGTACAATATCCAGCATTACATCGACGAACAAGTACCGTTGGAAGATATGATGGAGGTTTTTTTAGGGGTATTACAATCTGATCAGCTTACGAAGGAGTGAATTTTGTTCGCTCCATATCCTCATTGCCGCGTTTTCCGTCGGTCCGATTCCACCGTTGTCTTTGGAACCAAACGGCCATTTTTATAAGACTAAGTTCCCATTGTGCATGAAATCTGCACATTCTATACTGGTGAAGTAAATACCGACCGGTAGGTATTTAATTTGACCTGACAAAGGAGATCTGAAAATCATGAAGAAGATGTGGCTTGCCGCGCTGTCTGTTGTTTTCGTATTGGCTTTTTTCATTGCACCCGTGCAGCAGTCTTTCAGTTCAGCGGAAGGCAGCTCCGGTGCGAACGGCACCGCCGGAAGCGCCCTGGACGGCCAGTTTCAACTCGGGCACGTTGTGAAAATTTACGTTCCTTCCACGGTGAACGGCGATATTCCGATTACCGAAGAGGCGCACGAAAAGTTCGTCGACCAAGCGCTTACCCAGTTTTCAGGCTGGTTCGGAGGGGCTACGGCGGTTGAAGGTACGGGAGCCTGGGTGGACGACAATAAGAAGCTGATCAAGGAAAAAGTGACGATTGTCTACGCGTTCGCGGAGAAGCTGGATAAAGCCGCAATTAATCAGGTTGTCGATTATGCCAAAAAAATGAAAGTGGAGCTAGGCCAATCTTCCGTATCGCTCGAAGTGGACGGCAAGATGTACTTTATCGAGTAAGCTGCTGGTACACAACTATCGATAGGCGGGAGATAGAAGATGAGAAAAATCGTAATCGCCTTGTCCCTTATGATGCTTGTCGTCTTGACGGGATGCGGAAAGCTGGATCTCGTCATCCATGATGACGGCTCGGGTAAAGGGAAGTTTTCGGTCGATCTTTCGGGGATGATATCCGCCGATGAACTGAAGGAGGAACTCGAGAAGGAGATCACGAACGCGAACGCGGATGCCGGGAAAGAAGTCATCCGGCTGGACAGTTTCAAGGAGAAGGACGGAAAAGTCGACGCAACGGTTTCGTTCGATAGCCTGACCGCGCTGAGTGGCGGGGAAGACTCGCTGCTGGCGACGGTTGCGGATATGAAGAGGCTCTATCCCGAGCGGATCAACGAGCTGGTCGAAGCGCCCGGGGACATCGAGAAGATTGCGGATAAGCCTGTCGTCTATCTGAACCTGGACGATGATATGGAAATTACGGTTACGGTGCCGGGCAATATTCTGTATGCCACCGGCGGAACCGCTGCCGAAGGCAAGCCTCGAACGCTCCAACTGGCCTCAGATGAAGCGGTCATCGTCTACGAACCATCTGCGAATAGGTCGTGGATGGTATGGGTTGGCGTGCTGCTGGCCGTCATCATCGCGGCGTATATCATCTATCGGAAAGGGCGGTTCCGGAACGCAGCGTCCGGGACGAAAGGAGGAAACGCTCCGAATGCGTAACCGAAATCGTGCATGGGTCGGGATATTGGGATGCCTCTGGTTGCTGGCCGGCTGCAGCAGCGGCGGCGGAGAGTACGAGAAGCTCATGGCGGCGGCCGATAAGGCGATGGAGAGCCTGGACGTGGATACCGCCATTGCCCAGTACCGCAAAGTAACGGAGATGGACCCTGAAAAGTTGAAGTACGGCGAAGGACGGCTCGTTATCGCCAGTGAGCTGCTGATGAACGCTGAAGAACTGAAGGGCCGACTGGATGAACTGAAATCGCGCACCGAGGAAGTGAAAAAGGCGGTAGCAGGCCTCGATATCGAGAATGCAGAGGCGGAGGAAGTCGTCCGAATGAACGGGGAGCTAAACGATATTCAATCAAACCTCGAAGAGTTCTCAACGACCTCCTTGTACAAGGAAATCTCGGATTTGCGAAATCAATTCATGAATGACATCAAAACCAAGAGAATCGATCCGATTGTGAGCGGGATCGAAGCCAGTATCGGGAAACTCGAGTTTGATGTTGCCGAAAGCGGCGTAGCGGAGCTGCGACAATTCGCGGACGGCTTCTCCGAGGTGGTGGGGAGCATTCCGGAGGATTTTTCCTCCCGGATCGAGATGGAAAAAGCGAAGTATATCGAATTTCCGGTCACGTACAACAATCGGGAAGTAGTGCTCCTGCAAAATGATGCAGGCAAAATTACGTTCCTTGGCGAAGGGGTAAGACAGAACGAGCTTGTGCTGGTTTACAAATATGAAGGGGAAATCCGGCTTGCGTCCACGAAGGTTGCCCCGGAAATCCAGGCCGTATTCAGTGACGGCAGTTCGGTCGAGCTGGACGAGGATGACACCACGTTCCGCCATTTTCCGGACCACACCATTGCATACCAGCCGGTGTCGGATGATCCGGCCCACACGCTCGTCCGGCTCGACTATCGATTCGGTATGAACGAAGACGAAACGTACAAAAAAGCCGAAATCGGACCTGCAGGCGAGACGGCAACGCTCAAGGAGGTCGCGGCGTTGCCGGACACGGAGCTCCAGCCTTCCTTGAGCGCCGTGAACGGCAAGATGACGGTCGAGATCAGCAAGATCGCCATCCAGGAACGTACGGTAACCGTCGAAGGCAAGCTGACGTCGGGCGCAGATGTCAGTCTTGAAACCCCTGCGTCGCTCTACGTGCCGTCCCATGAACTTTTCGACTCTAATTGGATGAACGAGGAACTGTTCGCCGGGGTGGGTAAAGAGTTTGCCGTACAGTTCGATTTACGTCACAGAATTCCAGCTGAAGCCAAGTACCTGAAATTTTACATTGCGGGAGTTCAAGTAAACATCGACCTCGCGACCGGGAAGGAATATGCTCCGTTGGGCCAAGAACTATTAACGCAGCAGATCATCGTTCCCGGCGAAGAAACGGACGTCACCGAAGGCTTCGATGAATGGAACGATACGTTTCTGGAAGACGGGAGCGGCAATCTGTTCGCCGACGGAATCGCCTTTATCCAGAAATATCATTGGACCGAGTCACCCTCCTTTTCAGTCGGCTTGAACCAGCAATATAAGCGATTGACCGCGAAAGCCGCAGTCGACAAGCTGACCGCCGGAGGCGAGTACGGAAGCAGCAAGGTCAAGGTCATGGGCGACGGAAAAGTGTTGAAAATACTGTCGTTCAGTTCGGCAAAGTCCGCTCCGCTGGACCTTGATGTGAATGTGAGCGGCGTCCGCACGCTGGAGTTTATCATCGCTCCTACTCCCGGCAAATATGGCGAGACCCAGCGAATTATTATCGGCGACGGCGTTCTTACGCCGTAAAGCATTGAACCGGCCTGCTGCAGGCCGGTTTTCAATCCTTTTTGCGGGTCCCCACGACCCCCTACTGAAGACGGCGGATAATCAAATATTGATTTCAGGAAGGTTGACTAATGGTGCAGCAGCCGGCGAAAGTTGTTCATGATACATAACGACAAAGAATTTTATAAAAATAACGAATTAGAGGTTGACACCAAAAGATTCATCGGATATATTCAATACATACCAACCGAATGTATGAAAGGTGAAAACGAATGGCAAGAAATAAATATCCGGAAGAAACCATCAATCAAATCCTAACCGTGGCTCTTAACCTGTTCATGCAAAAGGGATACGAGCAGACCTCCATTCAGGATATTATCAACGAGCTGGGCGGACTGACAAAAGGAGCAATTTATCATCACTTCAAGTCGAAGGAAGAGATCTGGCAGGCCGTCATCGATCATGCGTTCAAAGGCGTTGACGAGATGCTGTCCGGCATCCGGGATGATAAAGGGCTGAACGGACTGGAGAAGCTCCGCAAGATTTCTCAAGCCTCTCTCGACAATGCTGCCAGCAACGAACTGGCATCGGTGGGGCCGAACCTCTTGCGTAATCCGAAGCTGCTGGCGGCCCAGATCGAGAACATCCTCGAAAAAGCCGTACCCGTCTATATCCAGCCCATTATCGAACAGGGAATGCGGGACGGCTCGATCCGAACCGACTATCCAAGGGAGCTTAGCGAAGTCCTGGTGATTCTCACCAATATTTGGCTAAACCCGGAGGTCATTGAGGCTTCCCCCGAGATGATGCTGCATAAGGTAAGATTTTTCGATGAAATATTGAAAGGCCTGGGGCTTGATCTGTTCGATGAGCAAATGTATCAACGATACGAGGAATTGTTTCGAGTGTCAGCGAGAGAAGTCAGCAAAGAAAACTAAACTGCCGAGAGGCAGCTTATTTTTAAGCCTATACATACCATCGGTTGGTATGAATAGGTGACCTGGCTCAAAAGTGATCATTAGAAAACTAATTATAAGGGAGATGTGAATATTTATGAATCAAACCAAAACCTCTAACTCGCAGGATCGGCAAGTAGTGACAAGCTTTAACGCAAGCAATCTGGCGAAAAGCGACTTTGCAGGCGTTACGGCCCACAATGGACAGTTTAAAAGCAGCTCGCTCTCGGGTTCCGACTTTTCGGGCGCTGATTTGACCGGCAGTTCGTTTAAGAGCAGCGACGTACACGGTGCCCATTTTGACGGCACGAATCTGACGGACTGCAACCTGTCTACCCTTGACCTGGCCAATGCAAGCTTCAATAAAACGGTCCTTGTGCGCACCGACTTCAGTAAGTCGAGGTTGGCCGGAGCAACATTCCTGGATGCCAAGCTGACCGACGTCAATCTGACGATGACCGATCTTAGAAACACCGTCTTTGAAAATTGTATGTTCGACGGGGCAGACTTCACAAATAGCGATCTGACAGGGCTGGTGCTTGACGGCCAAACCTTCATCGGCGTCAGGTTTGACAAGGCGGGGTTGAACGGCGTTTCGTTCAAGGGGGCGGTAATCAAGAATTCGTCTTTCCAAGGATCTTCGTTGTCCAAGAAGTATTACCGTGCCATCAAAACCATCTGCTTTGACGGCGCAACGATGGATAAGCTGACCTATGCGGCGCTTAAAGGCTTGGAGGCTAATCTGTCCAAGGTTACGGTTGTTTAAGACAAATGGAAAACGCCAAGCCGGGCGAAAGTGTAGTTTAAAAACAATGGGATTTACAAAAAAAATTTAAGTGAGGGATATCAAATGAATAAGATTGCAATGGGACATAGCAACAAAGGATTTACCGACAAAGGGCTGCGCAGAATGCGCGACGTGCTGGCAAGTCATGTGGATTCCGGGAAGATACCAGGGCTCGTCGCCCTCGTCAGCCGAAACGGGGAGACGCACGTCGAAGCGATCGGCACGATGCGCCATGACGGCGGCGCGCCGATGCGCCGGGACACGATCTTCCGGATGGCGTCCACTTCCAAGATGATCGGAGCCGCGGCGGTGATGGTCCTGCTCGACGAGTGCAAGCTGCATCTGGATGACCCGGTAGATAAGTGGCTGCCCGAGCTCGCCAACCGGCAGGTGCTGAAGCGACCTGACGGCCCGCTGGACGAAACCGTGCCGGCACGGCGACCGATCACCGTGCGGGATCTGTTGACCTCTACGTTCGGACTCGGAGTGGATATGACGTTAATGGGCTCCCCGATCCAAAACGCGATCTTCGAGAATGGATTATTTGACACGCCAGGGCAGGAGATGCCGGAGCCGGATGAGTGGATGCGCCGCCTGGGTACGCTCCCGCTATGCTACCAGCCCGGAGAACGGTGGCAGTACCACATGAGCAACGAAGTGCTCGGCGTACTCGTTGCGAGGGTTACCGGTCAGACATTCGAGACGTTCCTGCGCGAACGCATCTTTGATCCGCTGGGGATGAAGGATACCGGCTTCTACGTGCCCGAAGGCAAAATTGACCGGCTGCCTCCGGCCTACGTTCCCGATCCGCAGACCGGCGAGTTCATCGTATGGGATGAGGCGTGCGGCGGACGCTACAGTAAGCCGCCAGCGTTCCAAGCAGGCGGCGGCGGACTGCTCTCCACCGTCGACGACTATGACGCATTTTTACGAATGCTGCTGAACCAAGGGATGCACGGGAACGAACGGATCCTGTCCCGGCCCGCTGTCGAGCTGATGAGCACGAACCGACTCACGCCCGAGCAGCAAGCATTCCGGGACGACTTGGCCAAAAACAACGTCCACCTGTCGCATGGCCAAGGGCAGCACGGCGGCTGGGGCTTCGGAATGGCGGTGCGCACCTACCGCGGCGACTATGCGTCCATCGGTCAGTTCGGCTGGGACGGCGGAAGCGGCACCTCGGCGTACGCGGACCCGGCCAAACAGCTGACCGGAATCCTGCTCACCCAGGTCGGGATGTCCACCCCGGATTCGGCGCATCTTATCCACGACTTCTGGACCATGGTATATCAGGCAATCGAAGACTGATATCGAGCCCGCGGGCTGGTCAGTCCGCCGATAACTCACGACACCAACCAATAACGGCTTTTGGAGAAAGTACTTCTCTAAACCTTGATCATCTTTACGAATGAATTCATATGTTTAGGACATTTTTGATAGCTGGTATGTTAAAATTGAAGCAGCAGAATATGGTTGGATCGCAAGAAGATCGCCCTCCCTGATCTTAGAGTCAGGAGCCTGGCGATCTTTTTTTGCTCGAAATATAACCTTTCGCAAGACAAGCCCATCTAATCTTATAGAGGGCCCTCAAAAGGAGATGAATAAAATCGTGCAGAACATGGAATCGGAGGTCAAGCGGGCACAGCGGGGAGATCGGGAAGCGTTTATTCGACTCTTCCGCCAGCTGGAACCCGAGCTGTACTGCTTGGCAAAGACCATTGTAAGACGCGATGAAGATTGTGCGGACGTCTTTCAGGAAACGACCCTGAAGGCATATAAAGCTTTGTCGACATTGCAGCAGCCGAAGTATTTTAAAACCTGGGTGATCCGGATTTTGATCAATGAGTGCAACCAGCTGCTTCGCAGCCGGGAACGAACGGTTGCCATGGCCGAGGTTCCGGAAACGGCCAGCTCCGCGGATTATTACGGGGACAGCCACAAGCTGGACCTTCGTGAAGCCGTCGATCACCTGGATGAATCATTGCGAATCGTCATTCATTTGTTTTATTTTCAGGATTTACCCATTAAGCAGATCTCAAGCATACTGGAAATTTCGGAGGGGGCTGTCCGGGCACGCCTGCACCGGGCGCGCGGGATTCTAGCGGAACGGGTAAAGCAATCACGGGAAGGGAGGCTGGCGTATGAAGCCTTTTGACTTAGACCAGGAACTCCGGAAGACAGGAAAAGAAAAGCTGGCGGCCGGGGTGCCGGATATGATTCGGCAGCGTCAGGATGAAGTTTATGCATCGCTGGCCGACCTGCCGATGCAGACCAGAACCGGCCGGAAGCAGCGCTCGGGCAGGGCCCGTACCTTCGCCATTGGCGCAGCGGCCGCAGCCTTTATCGGGGTGATGAGCAGCGCTTATGTATCGCCGATTATGGCGGAATCGCTCAAAAAGGTCCCGCTGATCGGGAGCATCTTTCAGATGGTTAACGACCTGGGGCTGCAGACGGCGGAAGAACGCGGGCTGGTTACTCCGCTGAGCGTCAGCGCCGAGCAGGAAGGCATAACGCTCAGCATACCGGAGGTCGTCTATGACGGAACCCGTCTGTCCATGGCCGTTAAACGGGAGGGTGAAGGCTTGGAGGGCGGTATCCTGGAGCATACGGCCATTCAGGAAGGCAATACGTCGAAAGATATCTATCCGAGAGGCGCGATTACCCGGATCGAAATGCAAATCGACGGCACCTCGATTGATGACTATGACCTTGGAGCAAGACCAGGGCTATCGGGCAAGCCGACTTCGGACCCGAACGGCGCATTATTTGAATTGCTGAACATGTCCTTGGACGAGAACGGGATCCGT
Organism: Paenibacillus lactis; assembly: GCF_017873605.1. Lineage (GTDB taxonomy): Bacteria > Bacillota > Bacilli > Paenibacillales > Paenibacillaceae > Paenibacillus_AQ > Paenibacillus_AQ lactis. Next base: position 89,782 of record NZ_JAGGKI010000002.1, on the reverse strand, counting down.
ATGCCTGATGAGTTTCAATTGACGGTGAACATCACGCTGGAAGGGATTGCGAAGCCGTTCGTGATGGAAATTCCTGTCCGCAAAAGCACGGATCAGATCATCCTGCCTCTCAAAGAAACCAGGGAGTGGAACGGCATTCAATTAACGCTCGAGCAGCTTAAATTCACGCCGATCACGACCGGCATTCTGATGAACATTGAGCAGACGAATCCGGACAAAGCGCTCAGCGATGAGACCCTGCTATTCGAGGTGTGGGATGAGAAGGGCAGAGTTCTGGAAACGGTGGGCGGATTGGGGATATATTCGGAGGACAACCACCGGCAAGAACGGGAGGAGCTGCTGTTTGACCGCTTTGCAGAGGCTCCCCGAACGATCACGCTCAAAGTGTTTAAGCCCGAGCTCGCGGATCCTTCCCAAAAGAGCGGATCATTTAAGACCGACGAAAATGGGGACTTATTAAAGACGTACTTGGACGAGCTTGAGATCACGATTCCGGTCGATCAGGCCGGCTTGAAGCAGCTGTATGATGATCGTCAGCAATAAAGATGATACGGACGATAACAAACTTAATCAGGAGGAATCAATATGAAAAAGGCATATAAAGTGATGAGCTCCGTGGCTTTGGCCGGCATGATTATAAGCGGTGCTGCATGGGGGACGGCGCAGGCAGCCAACCAACCTTCGGCGAAAGCGCAGTCTGCGGTATCCGAACGTGTAACCCAAGAGGGGGTAACCCTGAGCGTTGCCAAAGCGCTGTATGACGGAAACCATGTCCGTATTGAGCTTAAGCGCAGCGGGAAAGGATTTGACGGGAAGCTTGTCGGAGGGAAAATTGACGAGAAGACAGGCGACTACTTGCTTGGCAAGGGATCGATCAGCAATATCAGGATAGCCATTAACGGCAAATCGATTAACGAGTATGGCGGCGGCGATCACGCGAAAAGACCAACCCTGGTATGGGGACCAAAAGGTAATGATACGGCCGTCATCTACTTGACGGATGCCTCCCAGCTCGGAGGCAATCTCGAAGCATTCCCGGACAAGTTCCAGCTTACCGCCGAGGTTGATCTGGAAGGCCACAAAAAGCCGTATAAGCTGAAGATTCCTGTCCAAAAGACTGCCGAAAAGCCGGTTGTAGTGAAGCCTAACGTTACCAAAACATCAGGCAATGTAACCATCAAGCTGAACAAGGCAACACTCACATCGACTTCGTCCAGGCTGCAATTGATTATGGAGGGGTACAAGCAGCATCCGGAAGCAAATCAGGACATACTCTTTGATTTTGTGGACGATCAAGGCCATATCATCGAACGTATCTCCGGATCCGGCACAGACGAAAACAACGCGAAAGGGGATATGTACTACGATTTCGTGTTAGAAGCTGTCGGAAAATCTGCCAAGTCCATTACGGTGAAGCCGTTCAAACCGGTAGTGATAGATGACGGCTCCGGTCGATTCAAGCTAGATGGAAACGGCGAGATTGTCAAACAATATATCAAAGAGCTCGAAATGGCCGTTTCCGTAAAGTAGCAAACGCCTTGCAGGATCGCCGGGGACAGACCCGTTTATGAGAAAAAGCTTAAAACCTTACAAACACATGTACAAACAGCCAGTCGCCGAATATCCGGCGACTGGCTGTTTCGTTTCGTTAATCGTCTTCAACTATAATAAAATGAAGCGTCGGGTGCGCGTTGGATCAAGTCACTTCCGAAGGTGGCCACAGAAAAATTTAAACAACCTTGATACGGTGGAACTCCGTACCAAGGTTGCTTAAAGCCTATCCGTTTTAATGCTGTCTACTTGATGGGGGGAAGATCAGCGTACCGACACCCATTTTTTCAACGCTTTAATTGATCTCCCACTGGGCTCAATTCCTCGATGATCAGGGCATACTTTATGGAGAGAGCCGTCTTAGAAGGAGCAGCGGTTACTTTAACTTGAGAGCATAGATTTGCCCTTTCGAATTATACACGCCTTCTACGCTTTGTTTATTTTTCATAGTAAAATGGACGGTTCCTGGAAGATCTTTATCCTTGGCAGCTTTGTACCCGGTCAAATCCAGATTCATGCTGCTCTGGGCAAGTGGAATGGCAGCCTGCAAGAGCTTGTCCTCGCTCATATTCATTAGATTCTTATACCCTTTGGTATATTCGGCTGCGGAATCCTGAAGGCTGGATACTTCAAACATCGTAACTCCCCGCGACGCTTCGTCAATGCTTATAAAGATCGGCATTTTTGCGGAAGTTCCTTGGAATGTCAGCTCGAAATGAGATTTGCCCTTTTCGGTAACATAGGACGCCTTCGTCAGTTTGCCGAGGCTCAAGCCCTGGAATCCTTTGGTAACCTCGCTCGCTGCATCCTGTATGTCCTGAGATACCGACTCAACTGGTATGGTGGACATCACCCGCTTAACTTTGCCGTCAAGAAGTGTAATGTAATGATTATCTACGTGTGTAAACACTTCAACCTTGCCTGAATCGGCTTGCTTGCCGGAATAGCTGACCGTAAGCGTGGCTGATTCGGGCAGCGACTCCACATCCAGATCCTTGAGCACCGATTGGATAGTCTCTTTGCTGGAGCTTTGCAGATCCGCCCATTTTTGTTCAAGTTGGATGGAGTCTATTTTATTATTGGTAATGTTGACGTAACTGTAATGAGCTCCCTTAATCGTAAGCGTCCAGCCGGTATCATTTCCAGTTTTCCAACTTTCCACTTTGCTGAAAGAATAGCTTTTACCGGTTGCATCTTTCAGCTTTTTCTGTGCCTCGGATATTAATTTGGGATCGATTTTTTTGAGGGAAGAAGCCGCGGCAGCAGAAGTATTGGCTTTGGCTGCGGCATGCGTAGTCAACAGCGGTGCGGAAGTCATTAAAAGGCCTGCAGCCGTCAGGATCGTCATTGCTTTTATCGATTTTTTCATGTATGTTTCCTCCAGTGATTCGAAAATTTTTAGTCATTTCCCTCGATCGGTACAGTCAATTCCAGATCCTTGATGTATTCTTTCTCCCAAGCGTCAGGGGAGTCTCCATACACATAACGGAACGGCTTAATCGTGAATGACTGATGATCGGAAGGAAGGGGCTCGTACAGCATGTCCAAGCGACGGTAACCTTGTTTCATATCGTTAGCGTAGAGGTCAATGATTTTTATTTCTGTGCCGTCTTGACCTACGACTTCAAAGTAAATGGTCCGTTCATCCGAAGAAGTCTCTTTTAATACCAGCTCCATGCGAGTGGAGACTGGGGAGCGCTCCATTTCTTCCAGCCTCCAGCTAACTTGCCTTGATGATTTCTCCGCTTCCGGATATAGGATATGATTATCTGTATTTTTGCGCATCGGAATTTGCAGGATAAACGGCTCCGGGATCATCTCGAGCCTAACCTCAAGCGTCAAATTAAACGTTTCCGGCAGCACAGGCCTGCGGGCAGCTTGATCCGAAGACGCTCCGGTAATCGTGACAATGGCGGATTCCGCATCGTTGCCGGGGCCGATATCCCAAGTAATGCTTTCTTCTGTTCCATTGATGAAGGCCCTCATCACTTGAAAGGAACCCTTGCTTTTTAGTGATGAAGCTTCGGATTGGCCGCGAGCGAAAGGATCAAACAGGGAGGCGGGATGTCCTGCCTCATCCAGTTGAAGCGCTATAGCTCCGCGCATGCCGTCGAACATAGCCTGCGATGCCGTTAAAGTGTAGCCCTCGTGTGTGTCATAGTAATCCGTTTCCGTGGCCAACCCTTTCTGCTCAGCTGCCTTTAATCCTAAGTCGCCTGCTAGCTTAAACACATTATGCATCATTGGAATGCGGCTTAGGGTTTCGGCCATCACGGGGGAAATGAAGGCAGAGGACACGATGACAACGACAATGAAAACAGCTGCCGTTCCGATCACAAAGGCATTACGAATGATGCTGCGACTACGTGATTTTCGGGTTAACCGAGCTCTGTCGGAAATGCGTTCCTCCGTCGATTGTAATATGCTGTCATATAGATCCTGCGGGATATTCAGATGATCAGCCGCCTGATGCATGTGATCCTTCAACCGTTCTTCAATGGACAAAGCAATCACCTCCCTTTTCTAAATCCAGCTCTACAGAATGTTTGCGAAGCTCTTTCAAGGCTTGATGGTGCCTCGATTTCACGGTCCCGATCGGGACCGCGAGCAGCTCGGAAATCTCGGTTAGGCTGTATTCATGATAGTACCGGAGAACAACGACAATTCGAAGCTTGTAGGATAAATGATTTAGAAGCTCGAGCAATTCTCGGCTTGTCTCGTTCCATACAATGACCCGGTCCGTCCGTGGGTGCTCGGGCTGGATTTCAAGCATTTTTTGGCGCTCGAACAGGCGGAATTTACGCCATTTTCGGCGCCTCCAGTCCTGAACCTGCCGGATCGCGATTCCGTGCAGCCAATTCCGAAAGGGACGATTGGGGTCATAGTTGGGTAGCGAGAGCCACAGCTTAAAATAAATTTCATTCATGATATCCTCTATATCCTGCCGGCCGGATACAAGAAGAGCCACCGTTCGGTACACATTATCGACGGTTCGATCATAAACATACCGGAATGCTTCCTTGTCCCCCTCCTTTAGTCGCTGCAGCCACGGTGTTAAGTCTGAACCTTGCAAGCTTGCTCCTCCTTTAATGTGACCTCACCTATATATTCGCTCCGAGTCGCCAAGAGGTTCGGTGAAAAATAATTACTCGTTCCAATTCCACAGCCGTACTTCCCCGACACGCAGGTCATGCACCCAGGAAACCTCGCGCAGCGTCAGCAGCTCCTTGACGGGACCGGTAATGACGGCACCATAGAGATGAACGCCATTCTCCTCTACGTAAGCCAATGAAGCGTCGACGTCAATGAACGGAGCTACCCGCTCGCTAATGAGTTTATACTCCTGCATAAGCCGCAGTGATTTGATGAAGTGAGCATTCCGCAGCTTCCCGTCCCCGTAGGTGTCCAATGACGGATAATGTCCGCCGCTGGACACGATTTTGCCGAACCAGCCGCGCTTTTCTTCCTTATAGGAGGTGATCGTCAAATCGTCATGATGCCAGACGGGATAGGATGGAAAGCCGACAGGGTCGGTGATTACGCCATCATGATTGCCGAACCGGTCCTCCGGTCCGGTATCCACGGCAAACCAGACGGGCTCCATGTTCCGTTTCTCGAATTGCTTCAGCAGCTCATCCGTAGTGAAGAAACGGTTAAACGATACATAGGCTTCGGCCACGGTGCCTTCGGGAAGCTTCTCGAGCCGGGACCAGTCACCGCTTTTTGCGGAAGAGGCGCTTGCTGTCTGTTTGTTTGACTGTTCCCTGGGATCTTCATTTGGATTCGCGGAAGAAGTCTCTGGAGTAGGGTCCGGCCGATAGAATATCTGCGATTGACGCGAGCTGCCATTCTTCCAATCCGCATTGACGGAAGGCAGCCCAAACAGGAAGTTGACGGTGTACTCACCGACAGTCACTCGTTCGCTTCCTACTTGCTTTTCCATATCTCCGTATATCTCTTGCATGAAATAGGTTTTGCCCTGACTGTTCAGTGAAACGTTAATGTTAGGCATGGTGATCGAGATGGCCGAAGCAATGGCATCCCGATATTTATCGTTTCGGCTCGGATCGCCGACACCGTAGAACAGCGCGGTACCGATCGAGCTAAGAAAGGTAATCACCAGGAATGCGGTTATCACTGTCAACGTATTTGAGATTCGGGCTTTCCATTTGGCCCTGCGAACAATGCGTTTTTCCTTCTTGGGTGAGAGGTCGTTCTGAACATCGGCCGGGCGCTTAGATCCAGCATTGTCCGGTTCGTTATCCATCCATTCGTTTAAATAAGCCTGATATTCCTCCAGCTTCTCCATTTCCCGTTCGATTTCGTTTTTCTCCTCGTCAGTCAGCTTGCCGTCCGCATAATCTCTCAATCGCTGCTTGAAATCTTCGCTCATAACATTCCGTCCTTTCGTTTCATTTCCCGCAGCCGCTGCCTGGCTCGAAATAAGGTGATCTTGATATGGGATAACGTGATGCCCATAATATCCGCAGCTTCCTGGTAGGTGAATTGGTGAAAATCCACCAGGAGCACCGCCTGCCGCTGCTTCTCCGGAATATCGGCTAACATCCGTCCAATTTCTCGTTGGACTTCTTGCTGGAGCAGGGTGATCTCCGGCGTATCCCGGTCGACCATCCGAGCGAAAAAAACGGCATCCTTGACGATGCTGCGGCTTGCCTTGCGCTGATAATCCACATAAGCGTTATGGGCAACGCGAAATAGCCATGGCTTGATTCGTTCATTCTTCCAATCCTCAAGGTACAGGTACGCCCGGTAAAAGGTTTCCTGTACCAGGTCTTCTGCCGTATGGTGATCATAAGAGAGGGAGTACAAGTAACGGTAAACGTCTTTGACGTAATATTGATAAATCGATTCCAGACTGTTCAGTTTCCCGCCCTCCTCTCTATGTAATTCACGTATAAGCGGAGCATAAAGTTACAGTTTTCGTCGCAAAAAAATGAAACTGCGCTTTGTTGCAATTCGAAAAGCTAAATATACCTGGAGAGCCGGTTCTCGAAATGCCCCTTCACCACAGCTACCCATACACCGCAAAAACAAATACCAAAAGTAAAAGCCCGCCGGGAGCGGGCTTCCATTAGCAGATGGGCATGCGATGCAGTGAGCGATACTTGAAGGTCATAATAGCAAGCTACTACGGGCTATCATCTCTACACAGAAAATGCTTGTAATATGCTTAAGCAGGGAAACAGACGGAGATTCCGGGTTTAATCCGATCCTTTTTTTCGATAATGATCCAGGCACATCCCTGCAGCAAAGCAGAATACGAGAATGAAGCGAGCGCCGTAGGCTATGGTGAATGGACTGCCGGGAGCTTCGTCCTGCATCATATGGATAGTCCAATCGAGCGCATAACTGAGGCAGGAAAATAACAGGGCACATAACAACCCGATCAGTATGGATTTTACAAGTACAAGATGTTTCATCCGCATGGTTCCTCCTATTCAAACGTCGGGGGGATGGATGGCTTGAAGCTTATCCGAGTCCCGCCCTCTTTGACTAGATCGTAGCAGACCTCCGAGCGGCAGGTTTGATTATTTTTGCTAAACGCTCCCCTTTAAATAAGGCTGGATTTGGATGCAAGTGTAAAGCAGGCAGTTAAGCGATTTCTACTTCTTTTGAAATCTCCACAAGCGTTCCATCCTCTTGAATCAAGCGCAGTTTGGGGTGACGTCCAGAACGCAAGGAAGAATTACAAATTCCATGAAAATGAGACATTTCTCAAACCGTTCGCTTGTTTTTATAATAATCAGCAAGAACGGAGCGAGGGCCTGGTTTATCGGTTCTAAGCCCCTCCACTTCAATAAGAAAGGAGGCTAAAAGAGGTAAGCCTGTAAACGAAGTGCACCTAAAAGCCAAGTGTGAGCCAGGAACGATATGAAAGAAAGGGGAACCTTAATGATATTGGGAATCAAACAATTGAAGAAACAGCTGCTGCTAATTACGGTCATGCTGGTAGGATTTGCGCTGCAGGCATCGCCTGCGCAAGCGAGTTCGCCGATTAACAAACAATTCGGTGAGCCGGTCTCCATGGGGGCTCCGATCCAGCAAATCGCGATTTTTGAAAGCGCTTATGGCCAAGAGGACGGCCGGGACGTAATGTACACCACGGTCAATGGGAAGCCGGCGATGTTAAATGTCATCGATCTCGCAGACAATAAACTGCTCCGTACGTTCCCGCTTCCGGATGCGGACAGCTCTTGGGCAAAAGCCGTAGCCGAAGACGGAACGTTATATATAGCAGGTCAATCCAAGGTTTACCGCTATTCCTCTCAAACGAAAGAGCTTGATGATCTTGGGGTCGCGATTCCGGGTGAAACTTCGATTTGGGGATTGATTACGGACGAGCAGGGAAATCTGTACGGCGGTACGTATCCAAACGCCAAAGTGTTTAAATTCGATCCTCGAACGGAGACGTTTACGGATTACGGCACGATGGTGGAGGGCCAAGGATATGTTCGTTCCATCGCTTACGCCGATGGCATCGTATATGCAGGAATCGGGACGGTTGGACATATCGTCAAGCTGAATCCGGTTACCGGCGAGAAGGAGGAACTGCCGATTCGGGATATTCCGGGCGTTAGCAGTCTTCCGTTCGTATACGGTCTGGATGCAAGAGGTGATTATCTCTTCGCTTACTTAAACGGCAACGGAACAACCGCGTTGATTATATACGATATGGCGCGGGGCGTGTGGCTGGATGAGGTTTACAACGGATACGGCGGCCTCGATGTATCGCCTGAACATGAAGGGAAAGTATATTTCGTTCAAAATCGGAAGGTCCAGGCTTTTGACATGACGACGCAGCAGGTGACGGATACGGGACTTGCCTACGGAACCGGCTTCCGCTCCAGCGGATGGGTTCGTTTTCCGAACGATCCGGAGCTTCCGGGGGAGACCTTGGTTACGATCCAATTCGGCGGAAAGGCGGCCTTGTTCAATTTTGAATCGGGCATACAGAAGATGCTGCCTGCCGTCGCCGAAGGGCAGCCTACGCTGATCCAGGCTCTGGAGAAAGGGCCGGACGGCAAAATTTATACAAGCGGCATGACCTCCGCACTGGGAGGAGCATTCGATCCGGTTACGCGCACCCATTCGACGTATCCGATGGGTCAAGCCGAAAGCATCGGCTCGCTCGGCAATGATCTGTACTTCGGCATATATCCGAAGGCGGAGATCCGCAAATTGGATACGACGAAGCCGATCCAGACGGATCCGAGCAAGCCGAACCCGAATCCGGTATCCCTGTTCTACATGGGTGAAGATCAAGATCGCCCTTATGTTCAGACGTCCGGAGACGGAAAGGTATACTTCGGAACGATACCGTATTACGGGGAATTGGGCGGAGCCCTAGTTGCGTACGACCCGGCATCGAATACATTCGATGTACATCGCCAAGTCGTGCATAACCAGAGCATTGTGGGCTTGGCCTACAGGGACGGCAAGGTCTACGGTTCGACCAGCATCCGGGGAGGTCTCGGAATCGATCCGACCGAATCGGAAGCGAAGATGTTTGTATGGGATGCCGTAAGCGGGGTGAAGCTTAGCGAGTTTACGCCGGATATCCCGGGAGCGGTGAAGGCACCGATCATGATCAGCGGGCTGACCTTCGATCAAGACGGCCTCCTCTGGGCTGCCGCGGACGGCATACTGTTTGCCGTTGACCCCGAGACGCAGGAGGTAGTGAAGAGCAAGGTTATCTATCCGGGCGTCACGGATTACGGGATGTGGCGGCCGATCCATCTGAGATGGGGACAGGACGGCTTGCTCTATACCGATCTCTATGGCAAGCTGACGGTTCTGGATCCGAAGACGATGGAGCATGAGGCATTAGGGATTAATACGGCGCTCTTTACCCTAGGGAATGACGGAAACATATACTACGCGCAAGAAACACGGATGTACATGATCCCTGTTTCCGATGTTGGGGAAGAGGAGGATACCCAGCTTCCAACGACAGAGGCCACGGTCAGCCCGGAGCAGCCTGATGGACAAGAGGGGTGGCATGTCAGCCCTGTAACGGTAACGCTGTCGGCTTACGATGAAGGAAGCGGGATCGCTTCCACTGAATACTCGTGGGATGGCGGGCAAACCTGGACGTCCTATGCCGGTTCGCCTTTGCAAGTGAACGAGAGCGGACGCTATGAGCTCACCTATCGTTCCATCGACAAAGCCGGAAATGAAGAAGCTGCGAAATCGATCCAATGGCGGTTGGATCACGAGGGGCCCTTCATCGATTGGAAATCGGCGGTGCCTGAGGTGATCAGCAGCTCGGACGATCTTGAGATCGGCTTCGAGCTTCGGGATGAATGGTCAGGGGTTGCTTCGAACACCGCGTCGCTCACGCTGGACGGCGAACCAATAAATTCGGATTCCTCCTCCATTCCGTTGTTCCGCCTTCCGCTCGGCCAGCATACGTTGACGATCCGGGCAAGCGATGTGGCGGGCAATGAATCGGTGCATGATATTACGTTTACGATTGAAAACAGCTTCGAAAGTCTGGAAAAGCTGGTGCAACGCTTTGCGGAGCAGGGCTGGATCGATAATCACGGGATTGCGAACAGCCTGGCAACAAAGGCCGCCAAAGGCAACGTTTCTTCATTCATTGACCAAGTCGAAGCGCAGGCAGGCAAGCATATTTCCACGGAAGCCGCAGCTTATTTGATTCAGGCGGCCACGGCACTCCTATAAACGTTCTTTAAGCTTCTTAAGGGCATCTGGAATGAACTTCGTAGACCAGATGCCCTTCCTTTTAAGGACCTCATGAATTACAAGAGACCGGCGATCATCATGACACGCAGCAGTTTTTCTGTTTCCTATGAATTTATTATTTAGTGGAAGGAAGGTGCTGATTTTGATGAAGATGAGTGTAAAGATGGGACTTATGGTTATGCTTTCATGCGCTTGCGTGGCTTCGATTCACCCGGTTAACGTGACTTACGCCCAGGATTCCGTTCAGGGCGGTGCCGTTCGCTTGGAGGATAAGGTATACGGGGAGCCGGAGCGTCTGGCGCAGCCGATTCGGGGGATCAGCATCTATGACGGCGCGGTTGGCGAACAGGACGGAAGAAAGGTGATGTTTACGACGGTCAAAGGTTCTCCGGCCCAGTTCAACGTGGTGGACATGGCAACCAATACGGTGATCCATAAGACGATTATGCACGGAGGGGGCGGGGACGCTTGGCATCATGAAGTGACACCGGACGGCAAGCATGTGTATGTAACCTCCCATAGAACATTGTGGCTGTATTCGACGGAAACCCAGGAAATGAAGCTGGTGCATGACTTTGGTGAGGAAGGCCCGTGGTCCCTCGCAACCGACAGCCAAGGAAATGCATATATCGGCACCTACCCTGGAGGAAAGGTGTTCAAGTACGATTTAGGGGCGGGGACGGTAACGAAGGATTACGGCAGAATGTTGGGCAATCAGGCTCAAGAATATGTCCGGTCAATCGCTCTGGATGAAGAAGGCGGGCATATTTACGCAGGGACCGCCCACGGTCAGATCATTCGGTTGGATTTGGAATCGGGAGCTAAAGTCAATATCGCCGAGCCGCTGATGAACAAACAAGAAACCGGCTTTGTCTACGATATGAACCTGGTGGATGACCGGTATATATTTGCAAGATATTCCGAGTCCAAAAATATGTACATTTATGACGTGAAAGCCTCTCGTTGGCTCGATGTCGTATTGTCCAACGTAACGGGACTGCATGTAACTGACTCCTATCAAGACAAGGTGTACTTCGTGGCAGACAATACGCTGAAGTATTATAACCTGGCGACCGGCGAAATCGGAACCACCGGCATGAAATATGGAAGCGGGCTCCGGGGCGCGGATTGGATGGAGATTGCCAGCCATGACAATCCCGATCTAATCGGGATGAACTTGGTGACCATGCAGTTTGGAGGAGGGATTGTCTATTTCAACGTCACGCAGAACAAGCTGACGGTGACGCCTCCCGTCGTAGAGGGGACTCCCCTGAACATTCATGTCATTGAACAGGGCAAGGACAATCAATTGTTTATGAGTACGCTCGGTGCAGGTACAGGAGCTGTTTACGATCCGGAGCAACAGCAAGTATTGCCGATCTCGCTCGGTCAGGCCGACAGCATGGTTTATCATGAGGATGCCATGTATATGGGGGTATATCCTAAGGCCAATGTTCACAAATATGATCAAAATAGGGAGCCGGGAAGCGGTAATCCCTCCCTGTTCCTGCAGGTTGACCCGGAGGCTCATCAGGACCGCCTAATTGAAGCGACATCCGGAGGGGGACGCATTTATTTTGGCAGCGTGTCCGCATACGGCGTGAACGGCGGTGCCGTGACGATTATTGATCCCAAGGCTTATGCCGAGAATAAGACCGGCGTTACGGTGATCCGAAATGTAGTCCAAGATCAAAGCGTCGTCGGGCTGGCGTATAAGGATGGCATTCTGTTCGGGTCCACCAATATCCATAACGGCCTTGGAAGCAACCCGACTGCTAATGAAGCTAAGCTGTTCACCATGGATGCCGTGACCGGTCAGAAGCTCGACGAATGGTCCATTCAGCTTGAAGGTATTGATAAGCCTGAATTTATCGGTCGTCTAACGATCGGGCCACATGACGGACTTATTTGGGGAGCTGTTAACGGAACGATATTCGCGATGGATCCGGCGACCAAGGAAATCGTTAAGCACAAGCAGATTCACAGCGGTCCGTTCAACTACGGGGCATGGTCGTCCGTTCCTTTGAAGTGGGATTCCGACGGCATTCTGTACGCCCTCTTCGGCACGAAACTGGTGGCGGTGGATCCGGTTACCATGGACTTCCGAACCGTAACAAGCGCCTACAGCTTTACGATCGGCGATGACGGGTATCTGTATTATTCGGATGGCGAGGACCGTACGTTCTTATCGCGGATTCAGATTGGAACGCAGTCCGCAATGCCTGAAGACGTTGACGGCAACGGGATCGTGGATCACCGGGACGTCAGACTGGTAGCAAGGCATATCGGTAAAGAACCGGCGGGCGATTTGCGAAAGCTGGACGTGAACCGGGATGGCGTTATCAACGCGCTGGATGTCAGAAGCGTTACGGCGAAAATGAATGAGGAACGAAAGCAACCATAATTGATGGAGCGGCCGCCCGATTCGGGCGGCTGTTTATTAGGTTGGACTTCGTAAAGGGTAAGCGGGGCATGCGCATCATTTTCATGGGGTTATTTTGGCCTGTTGCAAGGGTTTCGTACTATCCATCTCGAATATGAAATTCTAAAAGATCTAAAATCCATGGAACTCTTTCTCTTATTCAGCTAGGTTCATTGATAGGGAGGATGTAATGCTAAACCAAAAGAAATTTGAAATGGCATATAAAAGATATAGTAAAAATTTTGTGGATGGGATCAAATTTGAAGATGTTAAAGATAAATATGATGCCAGCAAAAGCAAGATTGAGAAAATCGTAGAGCAAAATGACACAGAGAAAGATCATATCCTATTAATAAATCTAAATAAAATTTTCTCATATTACTTGTCACAATGGAAACACGATGTATTGATCAGCGGTGAAAACAACCCAGAAGGATTAAAGAACATGCAGAAGGTCGTGTTTTATCAATGTATGGGGCAGGACCTTTATACAATCAGGTATCCGGAGATGATCTTGGGATATTCGTTTAGAGAAGTGGTCATTACCTTGGTACATTTCGCTATGTATGGATGGGAGAAAGAAGAAAATATACTATATGATTTTGTGGTTCATCACTTCGGTGGACATTTAATGGATGCCAATGAAGAGAACAGACATATTTGGTTTTTGCTTGAGCTGTACCTGCAGTATAGAAATAAAACCATCATGGGAACGAATAAACAATTGCATCTAGCCGTGACAAATAGCTTTAAGGAAGCTGGACAGCGATGCGGATCAATCCCTGATGATCTAGACGTTTATGATGAAGTGCTTGAACGATGGTCCACAGGTGATTTGCAGGAAATAGAATCTCTGATTTCGACAATGTCCCTGTATCATTCTGCATTAGCTTCTGAAATTGGACAGCTGGGTGAGTTTGGTGAGTTTCGATATGGATTTTATCCATTTGAAATCCTATTCTTGCTCCATGTAAGAAGAAAACTGGGGTTGCCGGTTCCCTCTCAGCCAGATGGATTGCTCATGAATACCCCGGAAGCGAAAATGGTGTTTGGAGACCCTGAGCCATACCCTGAATGGGACCCGATGCTTCAAAAGATCGATCAATTCTATCGTGAAAACTATCCCGAATACATTCCTAACCGGCATGGGGAGTTGTTTCAATAAGGGGGAGAAGAAGTATGCAGGATCAAGAGATAGCACAGCTGCTATTCCCTGATAACAAGGATCTCGAACCGTTTTTGAGAGATGAAGGAAGTGATGACATCCATGAGGACCTATTAAAATTTGGTCTGAAAACGAAACAATTTTTATACGTGGACTATAAAGGTGAGCAATATCAAGAGATCGTCAATTTTATTCTCGACTATGAATTTGCCCATCATATTGAATTAGCAGCCAAAGAAGACCTTGAGCATTTAGAAGCGTACAACTATGAATTTTTACCTGATAAAATCAGAGAGGTTAACAAGATACTGTCACCTAAGGGGTATGGGCTATTTTCATATCCCACATCGGGCGATTTTTACGCACTATTCATTGCAAAATTAGAGAATATAACAACATTACTGCAAGAAGAATTGCTGCTCGATGATAGAATCCCTTTTCTAGAAAGGTGTATCCAGTATTACAGGTAGGCTTGCTGGAGGCGGCGTAAATCGCAGATTCAACATCGTTTGGTACAACAAATCACGTATACTACACATCTCGGTTTACCCGTGAAAAGTAATACTATACATAACAAGGATGGGAACAATCCCATCCTTTGCTATTGGGTAAGCTTTAATCCCTTTCTAACGATTTGGTCCGCTTGGCGGGTCGTTTCCGGCAGGCGGAATGTGGGGGAGAGCTTTAAAATCCATTCGCACGCTGTCGCCAGAGAAATGCGGTGGCCGATAGACACAAACACAGGGTTAACGCCGTCCTGGGTGCGCAATACATTCCCAATTATTTCATGTTGATCCATGAGCGGTGAATACGAGCCTCGCTGGATATCGGGTTCAACGTAACTTCCCGAGAGCTTTGTTTTTCCGCAGCCGATCGTTGGAATATCATAAAGAACTCCCAGATGGCAGGCCAGCCCAAAACGTCTCGGATGCGCGAGCCCTTGACCGTCGCAAACGATTAACTGAGGCAAGATGCTGATTTGCTCAAAAGCTTTCATGATCGGCGGAAGCTCCCGAAAGGAAAACAACCCCGGAATATACGGAAACGAAACGCTCTCTTCAACCATAACGGTGTCAACGAGGGTTAAGGAGTCGGCCTCTAAAATCGCAACCGCAGCGATAAGCTTATCATTCTGCTCACTATAGGCAACGTCCACGCCTGCGACATAACGAACCGGCTCCAGCGCATCTTCCTTCATTACTTGCAAAGCCAATTGATGCTGTAGCTCAATGGCTTCCTGCTCGTCTAAATCCCACCTGTGCGTAGTTTTTAATTCCATTACACGTGATCCTCCAATGGTTGATCGTAATATTTTATCAAATATCCATAGGCACATAAATATGCACCTGTTTGGTATTGTCTGTGCAAGACGGTAGAGCGGGAATCTTGTGATCCAAGCAGGGATCCTTGTCATGCTATAATATGGAAGATCCGCTGATAGAATCAAGGATAGGGATCATGGAAGAAGGAACATTCGGTTTCGAACCGGAAACGAAGCACATTCTCTTCCCTCTCCGTATAAATTAGCAGCGCTGAGCGGGTTGTATTTTCTGCATAAGGAGATTTGGAACATGGACATACGCGACTATATCAAACGAGGCTTTGAGGCCTATTACGCAAAATACAGCCAGGTTACGGAGGACGGCTTCTGCAGGTGGATGCGCCCTCACGTTCCTGCAGAGATGAAGGCTACCGATACCGACGAGGAGTGGTCCATCTGGAAGCTGGTCCCTTCCGTTGTAAGTGAAGCTGATATTAGGGAACTGGAAGACGGGTACGGATTGACATTTCTCGAGTGGTATAAAGCATTTATCTCTACATATCATCATTACTTTGACGTCATTCCTGAGCAACCGGTGGACGAGCCGCTGGATAACGTCAGGGATATGTACAATCCCTTGTTGTGCCGGCTGGGCTATCTACCTTTCACATGGGATTCCGAATACGGCAAGATATGGTGCATCGACGTAAATGAAGACGCTGGCGAAGACTTCGGTGCCATCTATGAGATCGAGCATGAAATCTTATTTGATCTGGATGAGGAGCAAACGGACCGGGCTGAGCTTAAAGCATCGCTGGATTATCTATACAGGGACTTCAAGACGTATTTTGACCATACGTTCCTCAGAGGGTGATATGATATAGTCAATAATTAGGAAGGGTAGGGAGAAGCCCAAATGCAACATGAACAGCTGCAGGATATTTTGATTCAATACGGCATCCGGGAACCGGAGATTACGTTTATCAGGCATAATGAGAATCGAACCTATAAAGTAAAAGGCCACGACGGAAGCCCATATCTGCTGCGCATTCATCAACCGGTCAAAGACGGGATGGCCGGTCTGCAGCATACCTATGACGGTCTGCTGGGTGAACTGCAGATGCTGGAGGCGATGTCAGACCGGGATCATCTTCTCGTCCAGAGGCCGCTGCGTAATCGAAAAGGTGACCTGATTACGATCATCGAGCTCGAGGGGAAGAGGTGGAACAGCTCTGTGCTGTCTTGGCTGGAGGGAAGAGACCTGCGGAAAGAAGACGTAAGCGACCCGATATTGGTCGAGAAGCTGGGGACTCGCATTGCAGAGCTGCACCAATTCTATAGCCAGTACGAGCAGGAAGGCCTGGACAAGCGTCCGAGTCAGGGGATTGGCTATAATCAATATATGATCGAGGTTATAAAGAAAGGGCTAGGGAGAGGATTGTTCGCTTCCTCCGATGTTTCCCTTATTGAACAAACAGTATCGCTGGTAAATGCCCGGCTTGAAGCTGGCGGACAGCAAGATGCCTGGGGACTCATCCATGGCGATTTAAGCTTGGGGAACATCATCATGACCCCGGAAGGGGAGCTGGGTTTTATCGATTTTGGTTTTTTCGGGCCAGGGTATTATTACACGGATGTTGCTATGGGTGCCATGATGGTTCCATCGGAGCTTCGGGATCGTTTCTTGAAAGGCTATTATGGCAATGATTCTACGGGAACAGACGAACTCGTTCTGCTGGAAGGCTTCATGCTGCTGGCCATTATCGGATACTATGTCTTCCAGATGGAGAATGAATCCGTCCATGCATGGATGCGCGAGCGGATGCCGAAGCTGTGTGCCGAGTACTGTACACCTTATTTGTCGGGTGAACGCATATTTTATTCCGTTTAATTGCCCCCGCAGGAACCCAACTATTTTACACTGATCGTTCCGTCCTGGCTGACTAGCTCTAAGGTATTTGATGCATCTCCAATCGTGCCCTCTACGGATTGTTCCGTGCGCCGTGTTTCCTTAAAGCCGTCTAATCGGGCGCGGATATCCGATGAGCCGCTGTTCGCGGTAAGCTTTAATGATGCCGGGGGCGTTGTATAGGAGACGGCGATATCACCGGATTCTGTCTCAACGCGCAGCAGCCTTCCTTCTTCGGCCGCTTTGATCGATACCTCCCCATCATTTGAGGCTATTATCATCTCAGGGCTGGTCACGTTGGTAATATAGCTGCCGCCGCTGCCTGTGGTTACCGTTAATTCGTTTAGCGAGCTGTTTGTCAGCTGGATATCCCCGTCTATGGAAGTAAACTCACCATGGTCCGCCGAGAGCCCTTCGAGATCGGCTGAGCCCGAATGGTTGGTTAAGACCACGCGAGGGGCCGCGACATCCTGCAGCTGGATATCCCCCGCGTCGTTATTCAATGTAATCGTATCGACTTCATGGTCAGGAATGGATAGGGTGATCGTGCCTTTTTTGCCAAAAGTAAAGCCTCCCATGCCATCCCCTTGATCCTCCTGGGTCACGATGATTTTATTCCCGTCAAGATCTATCGTTACTGGTTCGCTCTTATTGTTCTGCCGCTTCCCATCGCAAGCGATGGTGATGCTTGGGGAATCTGAATGCTTGAATTCGATATCCCAAGAATCGTTGTTGACTTCAATTTCATCAATTCGGTCGGCCCCAAAGGATACCTCATGGTTATATTGTGATGTTCCTAGGCCTCGGCAGCCCATAGCTAACCCGCCAACGGCAAGCAAGACCAGCGAAGCGGTTATGATTTTTCTCATGTTCGATTCCTCCAGTTATCTACGGTACATCTTAGGCCACGTCGCATCGATCCACTCTGTAAAAAGAAAAATAGCCAAGGATCAGCCCAAGCAGGCAGAGCGTCATCGGGACGGCAATGAATTGGAACAGGCTGGTCGAGCTTCCTCCGTTAGACACCGTGGCATTAATCACGAAGCTGATGATGACAGCCGAGGTAATCGTGGAAGCCGTCGACTTTTTCCTCATGCCAAACAATAAAGGAATCAGGCTGATTCCGGCGATCATAAAGGCGTTTAGCAGCGTTGCCGGAAGGGTAGCCATCATTTCATCCACGTGAACCGATCCTTCAAATAACCCGATCTTCGGATTCAAGAAGTACGTTAACAGATTGATGACAACCGTCGTGACGAGGATGCTGAATAAACAAAACCCAAATACAATCGATAGCTTGGCTTGCATGATTTTTTTTCGCTGCAGCGGGTAGGTGAACAGCACCTGGATCATGTTGCTCTTGTATTCCTCAATCACTAAACGCGACAAAATCACGCTTGCGAAAATGATATAGGTGATGCGCGTCAAAATATCCGCTAAAGACATAAATGCGGCGTAATTCTCAAACATCGGTTCACTTTCACCGCGCGAGCCCAGAGCCATCAAACTGACGGCGGCGAAAATAGCGATGATGCAAACGGCTAATCCTTTAAAATAACCGGTGATGTTGCTTTTTTGCCATTCCAGCTTTATGAGTTTAAGCATAGCGTTTGCCTCCATGAATGAGATGAATGAAGTAGTCTTCGAGCGATCCGGCATGCTGCCTTCGGATGTCCTCCAACCTTACTTCCTTTAACAGGGTTCCCTGATGAATAATGCCGATCGCATCGGCGACCGATTCGATTTCGGACACGATATGACTCGAGATCAAAATGGTCGTACCGTAATTCTCCTTAAGCAGCAAGAGAAGCTCTCGCATCTCCTTGATCCCGATCGGATCCAGTCCGTTGATCGGCTCGTCCAGAATGAGGATGTCCGGCTTCGTAACCAGGGCGCGCGCGATCCCCAGCCGCTGTTTCATGCCTAGTGAAAATTCATGGATTTTCTTCTTCCCCACGCCGTGAAGACCTACGATCTCCAGCGCTTCCTGGATTGCCGGCTTATTGCGATAATCCATGTATCTGCAATGAAGCTCCAAATTGGCCTCGGCCGTCAGCCGGTCGTAGAACACGGGATATTCAATGATGCTGCCGATTCTTTTTAAGTATTGAACCGATGACGGTTGAATCCGCTGATTGAATACTTGGATTTCACCCGAAGACGGCTTCACCAGGTTTAATATCATTTTCATCACGGTTGTTTTGCCGGCTCCGTTCGGACCCAAAAACCCGTAAATCTCCCCTCGGTTAATACGCATGCTGACGTTCTTAATCGTTTCCGTGCCTTTGTATGCCTTGCTTATCTGATTGATTTGAATGACGGCGTCCATGTCTGATTACCTCCCGTTTCGTAGTGATGTGCTACCCTAAGCTTAGGGAATGAAAGTAAAAACAAAGTAAACGGTGCGGAAAAAGCTCGTAACATTTTACTTCGATGGAGCCCCTGCCTTTTTAAATAGAGTAAGATAGAGAGACAGCATGTTTGAGGATACATATGAAATGAGGGAAGAATTGATAATGGAATCTGCATCCATATTAGCTGTCGATGATGAAATTGGGATTTTGAAGCTGCTGGAGATTACGCTCCGGAAGGAGAGCTTCACCCATATTGATACCGCCTCATCGGGCAAAGAAGCGCTGCAGCGTGTCAAAGAGAAGACATATGATATGATTTTGCTCGATATCATGCTCCCGGACCTTAGCGGTTTTGAGCTGTGCACGGAGATCCGGAGGCATACGAATACGCCGATTATTTTTATCAGCGCTCGCTCTACCGACTTCGATAAAATTACGGGGCTGGGGCTTGGCGGGGATGATTATATTACCAAGCCGTTTAATCCGCTGGAGGTCACTGCCCGAATCAAGGCGATTCTTCGCCGGCAGAGACTCATGGAGAATGCGGCTCAACAAAACACGGCGTACGATTACGGATACTTCTCTTTTCATCCGGAGTCGGCAACGTTAACCGTAAAGCGTCAACCTGTAGAGTGCACGGCGAAGGAGCTGGAGCTGCTGCATTTCTTCTGCAAGCATCCGAATCATATCTTTACGACGGCGCAGCTATACGAATTGGTGTGGGGAAATGATGTGTTCGGAGAAGAAAAAACGGTCACGATCCATATCTCCAAGCTGCGGAAAAAACTCGGTGACGATACCCGAAAGCCGAAAATCATCGTGAATTTAAGGGGAATCGGATATAAATTCATCCCCCCGAATGAGGAACGGCTATGCGAATAAAAACACGATTCACGATCCATTTGGCATTAGGACTTATTCTATGGATGCTGGGGACCGGTTTGCTCATTGTCATTATGCTGGAAGGGCTTCTTCCCGTGCTCGGTATCCATATCAGCATGGACGATGAAGGTCTTGTTGTAGGAGGAATCTTCGGGGCCAGCACGCTGCTCTGCATTGCCTTGTTCGGATGGTATTTCGGCGGCCCGCTCGGCTTCATCATGTCCTGGATTCATCGACTTTCACAGGATATTTACAAGCCGCCTGCTAATGTATCCAAGATATATACCCGAAAAGGCAAGCTTCGCATGCGATTTCGCCTCTATCGGGAGGTGCTGGAGCATCTGCAGTCCTTGGGCAGCATTTTGCAAGCGAACGAAATCGAGCGAACCCAAATCGAGCAGGCGAAGCAGGATTGGATCGCGGGGATTTCCCATGATTTGAAGACGCCGTTAACCTATATCAAGGGCTACTCGGCCCTTTTATTGAATGAGCAGTACGAGTGGTCGAAGGAAGAAGCGATTTCTTTTATCCGGGAAATGGATGACAAGGGTAAGCATATGGAGGAATTGATTCAAGACCTAAGCTTAGTCACGCAGCTGAATCGCGCTGATGGCGCGCTCCCCTTACAGAAGACGAATCAAGATCTCGTCGAATTTACGAAAAGGGTAGTGGCCGATATCAGCAACAATCCGCAAGCGGGCAGCTATCATTTACATTTTCAAGCGGATTCTCCTGCCATTCATGTTGATTTTGATTCGAAATTCATGCAGCGCATCCTGCAAAATATAATGATGAACTCCGTCCTCCACAATCCTGAGCATACGGATATCTATGTACAGATCGCGGACTCGGGAGAACATGCCGTTATTCGCATCAAGGACAACGGCGTCGGCATGCCGGCTCATACGGTAGAGCATTTATTCCACCAGTATTACCGCGGGACCACCACGGACTCTTCCTCTGAGGGGACGGGGCTCGGAATGGCGATTGTCTACAAGCTGGTCCAGGCCCATGACGGTACGATTACGGTGGAGAGCGAGCCATCGAAAGGCACTACCTTTACGGTTCTGCTGCCGAAAAAGGGCTTGTCCTCTTCGGGCAGTGAGCAATAAGCGAATAATCATACGATCTGCCCGTCAAATCGTCCAAGATTTGACGGGCTTTTTCATGGCATGGCTGATGGCCCCTGGCGGTAAAACCGTATAGTTTCGCCGAAATAACGCATCCTACCCATATCTGCGCTTCTTGGGAAAACGAGGATAGGGCGAGGGCGGCTGCCCGGTTGCTGTTTGTTTAAAGATTCGATTGCAGGTTTAAGAATCGTTTAATTACAAAGTTGAACTAAAGAATTTTGTAAAGAGGCAAGAGTGAGAAATGAGTGATCGGAAGAACATTTTTCATAGCTGCCTTAAACGCAAAACATCGACCAACATAACTACATGAATGAGGTGATACCATGTCGAAGGATGCAGTAATCAACCAAGAAGCGGTCGAGACTGTTAAGGATATTATCAAAGACGTTGAAACCGCCATGCTGTCGACCATATCGGAGGGCGGCATTAATTCCCGGCCGATGCAGACGCAGGATATCGAATTTGACGGAGACCTGTGGTTCTTGACCAAGAAGGATACGAGCAAATACAAGGAAATCCTGGAGAATCCGAACGTGAACGTCGCTTATGTCGGCAAGTCGTATGTGTCCATTCGCGGCACCGCGGAAATCGTGGATGATCTGAACAGGAAGAAAGAGCTTTGGAATAAGATGTACGAAAAATTTCTGGACACGACCTATGATGATCCAAACATCATCTTGATCAAAATCCGGACCGAGACGGCCGAATACTGGGAAACGGGAGACCGAATGAAGACCGTAAAGGCGTTCTTCCGGAAAATGACCGGCCAGCGCCAGGAAGAGGATTCCGAATTGAATAAAACCGTCGACCTGCACAAGTAGGCAAGGTGGTTGGAGCGGGTCACCATGGGAAAAGCACGGAACTTACGGATTCCGTGCTTTTTGTCGTTTATTTAGTTGACTGTGTCAAATTGATAATTGACTTAGTCAAGTATAAATGTTAATTTTTTGCTAACCGAATAAAAAGAAAGGGGCTCACTCATCATGTCAGATGCAACCATCATTCAGACGATCCGGCGCTTTAACCGTTTTTATACGAATGTGCTCGGACTTCTCGATCAACATTTGTTGAACAGCGATTTTTCTCTCTCCGAGGCAAGGGTGCTGTATGAAATTCAGAATACGGAGCATTGCACGGCCAAAATGCTGATCGACAAGCTGAGCATCGACGCCGGTTATTTAAGCCGCATTTTAAAGCGATTCGATAAGCTCGGGCTGACCTACCGCGTTCAATCCGATAAAGACGGCAGGTCCTACTACCATTACTTGTCCGATCAAGGCCGTGAGATGCTGCACAAGCTTGATGCGCTATCCGACGAGCAGGTCCGCCGGTTGATTGAGGGACTGCCGGAGCACAGAAAGGGCCTGATTGCCAAGAGCATGACGGCCATTGAAAGCTCCCTCTCCGGCGAAGAGGATCGCGGCCCGGGCGTGGTCATCCGCACCGAGCTGCGACCGGGGGACGTTGGCGTTCTGATCCATCTGCACGGCTGGCTGTACGCGGAGGAATGCGGTTATAATCATGGATTCGAGGGCTATGTTTGCAAGACCTTTCATGAATTCTTCCAACGTTATGACCGGGAGAAGGACCGGTTCTGGCTGGCGGAGGCGGACGGCCGCATCGTCGGCGCCATCGCCATTGTCGGGCATACGCCGGACAAAGCGCAGCTCAGATGGTTCATCCTGCACCCCGATTTCAGGGGAAGGGGACTTGGCAAGACGTTATTGAACGAGGCCGTCAAGTTTTGCCGGGAAAAGGGCTACCGGAACGTGTTCCTGGAGACGACCGAGGATCAGAAGAATGCGATTCGGATGTACGAGAACGTCGGCTTCCGCAAGACCGGCGAGCGTCCGAACGAAGCATGGGGCGTAAGCCACGTCGAGCAGGTCTTCGAGCTTCACTTGCCATAGCGTCCCTTCATTGACACCCCAAATCCGGGTTGCTACAATTTCTATATTGCTACCGGAATACACGGTATTGAAAAGGAGGGGGCGAGCTTGAACCGATCTTATGCCGCAGATCCATTCATACGAAATGAACGCGAGGCGAACATTGCGGAGCGGGCCGACCGGCTGGCCGCCATATTCGCGGAGAGAGCTCCCAAGCATGATCGGGAAGGATCGTTTCCGTACGAGAACTTTGAAGATCTCAAGGCGTCAGGCTATTTAAAACTAACCGTTCCCAAGCGATTTGGCGGAGAGGAAGCCTCCGTCTATGAAATGGTGCTGGCCCAGGAACGGCTGGCGCGCGGAGACGGCTCCACCGCACTGGCTGTCGGCTGGCATATCAGCCTCATACTTAAGCAGCGTCTGACCCGGGCATGGCCCGAGGCATTGTTTGAAAGTCTGTGCGAATCGATTGTCAAGGAAGGCATCGTGATCAATGAGCTGGCCAGCGAGCCGGCTACCGGAAGCCCGAGCCGGGGAGGCCGGCCCGAGACGACGGCGGTAAAGGTCGATGGAGGCTGGAGCATCACGGGCCGCAAAACCTTCAGCACGTTAAGCCCGATTCTAAAGGTATTTGTCGTTACGGCGGGAATCGAAGGCAGCGAGCGTAAGGGGGCGTTTCTCGTTCGGAGCGGTCCCGGCGTGGAGCTAGAGGAGACCTGGGATACGATGGGCATGCGTGCGACGGGAAGTCATGACGTCGTCCTGAAGGACGTATTCGTACCGGATTCGGAAGTGATTCGGGACGAGAATTACGAGATGCCGTCCTCTCCCGTACCGACTGAAGGAACGCTGCTTCATATTCCGGCTTGTTATCTGGGGATCGCTTATGCGGCCCGGAATTTTGCGATAGATTTTGCGGCGCGGTACCGGCCCAATTCGCTGACGGTGCCGATTGCGGAGCTGCCGCATATCCAAAGGCAGATCGCTCTGATCGAGGCCGATTTGATTACGGCCAGGACCTATCTGTACCAGGTGGCCGACCGCTGGGACCGGGAGCCGGACAACCGGGCCTCACTTAAGGCGGAGCTGGGGCTGGCTAAATATACGGCGACCAATGCGGCTGTCCGCATTGTGGATCAGGCGATGCGGATCGTCGGCGGAAGCAGCTTGTCCCGGAAGCTCCCGCTCGAACGGATGTACCGGGACGTGCGGGCAGGGCTTCATAATCCGCCGATGGACGATATGGTTCTGACGAATCTGGCCAAGCAGGCGATTCGAGAGCGGGAGGAACGGCCGGATCAAGGTTGACCCGGCCGACAATGACCATCTGAAGCCTATGGCGAGACACATTTAGCACCGTACTAAGCTCCGGAGCGCGGCGCTTGGCGTGATATAACGGTATTCAGCCACGGAGGCCGAACGTGATGCGAGAATTAGAATAACATGCAGCGCTAGAGGGGGAGAGCTCCTTCTGGCGCTTTTTTTGTTATTACATGCATGACGGCAATGATTGGGCATTATGATGATAAAGCCGTTATTTCTCAGAGCCCGCTTCCCGCTTAGCCGATAACAACCCCGAGGATGCGGTTAACGGGGCGGTTTACAGGGTATAAATGGTAACGGAATTCGATAGGCTTAAGCGAAAAGATGATGGACTGGAAGGGAGCTGACACAAGTATGGATGCTGTACTCTACTTGATATTGGCCGCTCTGTATATGGCGCTGTTCGTTTATGGCCTGGTGCTGTTCAAGCGGGATCCATCGCCCGGGCTGCGGTATCTGCTGCTCGTGGTGACGGCGGGGCTGGTTTGGGACAACGGAGTTATCGGACTTGGCAGGTGGATCGGAGAAGGGAGGCTGCTTGAGCAGCTGAATCTATCGCGCTACTGGGTGCATGCTTTGGCAACGCCTTTATTGGCGCTGGTGTCCTTCGATCTGATCCGGCGGTCGGGAAGCGCCTGGGCCCGGAAGCCGGGGGCCGCTTGGGGGGCTTGGCTCGTGACCGTCCTTCTCATCGTGCTGGAGGTTGTCACGGTAACGATGGATCTGTCGCTTGCCCCTTCACATCAATACGGTGCCCTTCGATACGTATCCACCGAATCGTCCGGCCCGCCGCTGATGGTCATGATCGTCCTTGTGCCGCTGCTGCTTGCAGGCGTGACTGTATGGCGCAGAGAACGGTCGCCCCTGCTATTCATCGGCACCATATTGATGGCGGCGGGAAGCGCCATTCCAATCCCGGTTGAAAGCTCTGTCGTGACGAACGTGTTCGAATTGCTATTGCTTCTTACCTTGTGGCTGACGGTTCGCAAAGTCATGAATGCTCGCACTTGGTCCTTTCGTTAGGCTGGCAGAGCCTGATCCTGAAGCCCGGGATCAGGCTCTTTGCAATAGAGATCGGCTCCGTGGCCTGTAAAGGACCTGCCCGCTTGCTGCATTCAGCAAACCTTCAGCTTGGCCTAAGCCAGGCATAAGGCTGCTCTAAGCCCTGTTTCAGCTTCGCCTTCTATACTTCGGATTGTAAGCAAATCTAAATCACCCAAAAGGAGAGATTGCAATGAATCCGATTAGTAAAAAAGTGCTGGTAAGCAGTGTGGCGGCAGCTCTGGTACTGGGAGGAGCGGGATACCTGCAAAGCAAGGTCTTCGCCGCCGCAAGCACAGACGCAGCGGCTTCCGCAACAGAAGCTGGACAGGCAGGCACAAACGCCGGGACGGACACGGATGCCGTGAAGAGCAGCGATGGGAAGCGTTTAGGAATCCGGGGCGGCGGTCCGTTTGGCGGCCATCTGATGACGGAGGCGGCTGAGGTGCTTGGCTTGACGGAAAGCGATATCCGGACAGCGCTCGAAGCTGGCAGCACATTAGCAGAGATTGCTGAAAATAACGGCATGTCCAAATTCGATTTCGTGCAGAAGCTGGTCGCGCTGGAATCCGCGAAGCTGGATGAGCGTCTAAGCGAGGACGGCATATCGGACACAAAGGCGGCGGAGCTGAAGGAAGGGCTGAACGAACGATTAACGGAAGCGGTTGATGGGAGTGCGCAAGAGCTTCTGATGAAGGGGCATGGCAAAGGTGGCCGCGGCTTTGGAAAGTTCGGCAAGCCTGAGGAAATCGCAGCATTGCTCGGGATGACGGAGGACGAATTGAAGGCGGGCCTTGAGGGCGGGCAATCGCTGGCCGAGCTGGCGGCCGCTAAAGGCATGACGGAGGAAGAGCTGCTGCAGAAGCTGAAGGAGCAATTGACGGAACCTTTAAAGCAATGGATCCATGAGAAGAGCACGCATTCGAATCCATCTGATGCATCGAAGACGGATACGGAAGCTGAGTCAGCCGCCGAATAGTTAAGATCTCATGGATGGTTTAAGATATGGAATGTACAAGCCGGGGGGACCGGATATACTGGAGACTGCAGGGGCGATGGGTCCCGCAGTCTTCTTTTTACGAATTGGGCGAATGTTTTGCAATGATCCTGTTGACCTTAACGTTACGTTAAGGTGTACAGTTTAGGATGTCAGGAGGTGAAATCATGGAATATACCGTACAGAAGCTTGGACGGCTGGCTGGGATCAGCACCCGGACGCTCCGATATTATGATGAGATTGGCATTCTGAAGCCGGCCAGAATCAGCTCGTCAGGATATCGAATCTACGGGGAGGAGGAAGTGAACCGGCTGCAGCAGATTTTGTTTTACCGGGAGCTGGGGCTTCAGCTGGAAGACATTAAGGCGATCATGGCCTCGCCATCCTTTGACCGGGTCCGGGCGCTGAAGGAGCACCATGTGCAGCTTCTTGACAAGAGACGGCAGCTCGATCTGCTGATTGCGAATGTGGAGAAGTCGATTGCCTCCACTGAAGGGAGAATAACCATGAGCGATCAAGAGAAATTCGAAGGCTTTAAGCAGAAGATGATTGACGACAATGAGCAACAATACGGCAAGGAAATCCGTGAAAAATATGGTGACGAGACGGTAGACCGGTCCAATGCGAAATTGAAGGGCATGACGCAGGAGCAGTACGAGGAAGTGACCCGTCTGGCTGACGATCTGTATGCAACGCTTGCCGAAGCGTTCAAACAGGGGGATCCGGCCGGGGAGCTGGCACAGCGTGCGGCGGATTTGCATAAGCAGTGGCTCACGTATTATTGGAGTGATTACAGCAAGGAGGCCCATGCGGGTCTTGCCCAAATGTATGTGGATGATGAGCGGTTTACGGCACACTATGATGCGAAGCAGCCGGGAACGGCGGCGTTCCTGCGCGATGCGATTTTGATTTACACCGGCATGAAATCTTAAGGACCCATCGCCATGACACGAAGCTAAGTCATCCGCTTCGAAAATCTCCCCTCTGCGTGCGGTTAACCCGCAGTAGAGGGGTTTTCGTTATGTCCGGATATACAGTGCCATAGGCTCCATTCCCCCTGATCCCCCGGCTCAAAAGGCCGGCCAATTTCCACAATCTGTTCCTTGTCACCCGCAGGGTAAAAATGGTTAGATGATCTTTGGACTAATTTTCACAAATCCTGCACCAATCGGTGTTTATCTCATATAAAACGGGGGGAATTATGGAGCTGTTTATTCAACATGCGGTGGACATCATCAATGATTTTCTGTGGTCCAAGCTGCTCATTGTATTGCTTATTGCCGGAGGGCTGTATTTTACGTTCGGCACCAAGTTTTTGCAGTTCCGTCTGCTGGGTGAAATGTTCCGGGTGATCCGGGAATCCAAACCGAAAGCCAAAGGAAGCATCTCTCCCTTCCAAGCATTTGCCATCAGTATGGCGGCGCGGGTCGGAACCGGAAATATTACGGGGGTTGCGATCGCGATATCGCTCGGAGGGCCGGGCGCCGTGTTCTGGATGTGGATCATTGCCATTATCGGAGCGGCTTCCAGCTTTATTGAAAGCACTTTGGCGCAGATTTATAAGATAAAGGACGGCGCAGGAGGCTTCCGCGGCGGTCCGGCGTACTACATTCAGCAAGGCCTGAAGAAGCGCTGGATGGGCGCATTGTTTGCTGTGCTGATCACATTATCCTTCGGATTGGTGTTTAATGCCGTTCAGTCGAATACGATCACGATCGCCTTTGAAAATTCATTCGGCTCGAGCCGTTTAACGGTGGGCCTTGTGATGGCTGCCATCTTCGCCGTTATTATTTTTGGGGGTGTGAAGAGAATTGCGAAAATGTCGGAGCTGATCGTCGTCGTGCTGGCTGTTCTGTATGTCGGTGCCGCGCTGTATATCATTCTGGCCAACATTACGAAGCTGCCGGAGGTGCTCACGCTGATTGTGAAAGGCGCGTTCGGTTATGAGCAGATTGCAGGCGGCACCCTCGGGGCGGCCCTAATGAACGGCATCAAAAGGGGATTGTTCTCCAATGAAGCGGGGATGGGTAGCGCCCCGAACGCTGCCGCAACCGCAACGACGAGCCATCCTGCGAAGCAGGGGCTCGTGCAATCACTTGGCGTGCTGATCGATACGCTCGTTATCTGCACAAGCACGGCATTCATCATCTTGTTTACGGGCGCATATAAAGAGACCGGGCTGGATGGCGTTGCCCTGACCCAAGCGGCGCTCGGCATGGAGATGGGGGCATGGGCGTCGGATTTTCTGGCGATCATGATTTTCCTGTTTGCGTTCAGCACGCTTCTGGGCAATTATTATTATGGCGAAACCAATATCGAATTTTTGAAATCGAATCGGGCCTGGATATGGCTCTATCGTGCCTGTGTGCTGGCCATGGTGATCTTTGGCTCCGTTACCAGCGTCAAGCTGGTATGGGATCTTGCCGATTTGTTCATGGGGCTGATGGCTATTGTAAACCTGATTGCGATAACGCTGCTTTCCAAGGTGGCTTTTGCCGCCTTGAAGGATTACTTGAAGCAGCGGCGGGAAGGGCTGGATCCGGTCTTTACCAAAGCGAGCATCAAGGGATTGGAAGATGTGGAGTGCTGGGATGGAAAGCCCGGTTCGCTTTGAACGGATGTACTCATTTTATATAAAATTCAGCATTAAATCGTTACGGTTTGCAGCGGGAAGCTGCAGCCGTAGCGTTTTTTTTTATGTTTTTTCGTAACATTAAGTGAATACTCCCGTTGTCTATATGAGTAGAAGGAGGGAGGTCTGGTGTTTTATGAGCGATCATAAGGGAGCGGATGAGGAGGGGCAGGTGCTCTTTGTTGACGAGCAAGGACAGTCGAAGCCCGGAAAACGGATTAAGGATCGGCGTAACCGCATGATTTGGCCGACAAGGGTGAAGTTTCTGACGAACGTGCTTGGCGCAGCTATCCTGTTGTTATTGCTTTATAGCATTTATATTTCGGCTATTCATATTTACTTGGACAGATCAGGGAGAAGTGAGCAATTTAACCGGGCAGTCCTATCGGTTATTGAGCTTCACGAGGATGGCCTTCGGGTGGAGAAGCCGGCCTTTCCGAATATTGAGGTTACCCCGTTCCTCACCCAAAAAACAACGCTGAAACTGTATCGGGATGTGGGCAAATGGCAGGTGATCACCGGAGAGGTTCACGCGAAACTAACCATCTCCGGCAAGCTGACCTATTCGGTCGAGAGAACAAGTCCCTATCTTAATCAGGATGATCGGCCTGCTTTTATCCTCCCCTATTCGGTTATGTTTGAGGAGACGATAGAGGCAAACCCGAAGACGGAAAGCGATCTTAAACTTCTGGATCAGGTCGGAGAAGGTCATGTTGCGCAGCTGTCATTCTCAACGAAAACTTTAATGCCGCCGGAGGAGCTGCACAAGCTTCTTGCGGATTACGATCTTGCCATAACGGGGATGCCGGTATATGCAGGGGAGCTTAAAGAGTTTGAGGTTGGTTATTCGCTGGGCGACAGCAAGGATTACTATGTTTCGCATTTGTCGCTAAAGCCCAGATACGGCTTCAGGGAGGATAACAGTCTATCCATGTGGCAGTTTTATTTTAAGCCGGAAGAAGATCAACACAATATGCCCGAGCATGTGGAGCATATGAAGTCGGACATCGAATGGATGATCAACAATGCTTCGTATAACGGGGAGGATGAGGATAAACAGCGGCTTGCCTATATTCAGAAAAACGGGGTTCAGGTGTACGGGGCAACGGTCACGGGACCGGTGAAGGAGCTGCAGCGGCTTAAAGAGCGTCCGGAGTTTCGCGAATTCCGGCTGGGCCGCATCGAGGTATGGAACTGGGATTAACGAGCAACGGCAAAATGGAAGAGAAAGACAGCATGTTAATAAGAGAATCGAAGGGTCTGCCGCAAGAGCGTCTACTAGGACGGCGGCAGCCCCTTTTTTCTGTCCCAGCATTCAGCGGAAGCATGAATCAGGAATTATTATGTCTTTGATATTACTTTGACACACATAGTAATTTGTGTTATATTAATCCCATTCTTTCCGTCAGAGGAGGCTTCGGAAACGTTGCTTGAATCATTACATAACAGCGATTTGATACGGGGAAACATCGACACGTTTATTCTTCGCGTGCTCATGGACGGAGATAATTACGGGTATCAAATCATTAAAGAAATTGCAAGGCGAAGCGGCCAACGATTCGAGCTTAAGGAGCCAACGCTGTACTCCAGTCTGCGAAGGCTAGAGAAGCAGGAGCTTATACGCTCGTATTGGGGGGAGGAGACCCAAGGAGGACGACGGAAATATTACCATCTTACACCGCAAGGGCGTGAGCGTTTTTTAAGAAACAGGAGTGAATGGAAGGCTGCGCGGGTCGTTATCGATGACTTGATCGGATATGGAGAGGAGCTGGATCATGATGTCGAATGAACATGAATTGGAGGTTTACGTTAATCGGTTATTTGCGAATCATCGGAAGACAAGGGAGACGCTGGAGCTGAAGCAGGAGATTCTTAGTAATCTGGAGGCAAAGGTTGCCGATGAGATGGCTCATGGAATGGACCGTCAAGCGGCAATCCGTTTAGCGATCGATGGCATCGAGGGAATCGATGACCTGCTCGATGACAACCCGAGGATGTATGTTACCCGTTATCGTTATGAGCTTCTGCAAAGTGCCTTGATCTATATTCTGCTGGCATGGATACTGACTCTGCCTGCACGGATTATGCCTAGCGGGGTGATGATTAATTCCCTTCTGCTGTGCTTGGCCGCCCTTGCCGGCATCATGTTTTTAGTCGTGTCCTCGCATCTAAAACGAGATGACACGCAAACGGCTGTCGTCCATTCGGCCGGACGGTCGCACTGGCCCAAGACGGCGTGGGCGATCTGGGGGATATTCATGGTCGTCGTTACCGCGTATACGTTTATTTTGCATTTCGGCAGTGATATTTGGTTTGGCCGTCCCCTTAAGGTAGATGGGCCCTATTCGCTGTATGTCCTCGCAATGCAGCTTGCCCTTCCCTTGACATCGGTGATCGTCCCGATGCTGGTTCATCGGGCCTCCAGATTAACCGACAAACATGAGGTGAAGGAAGCATGAGCAGAAAAAATGTATGGATCGTTGTACTGTTGATGATCGGCATCAGCGGCCTCTTCGCGTTGGAAGGCTTCATCAAGCCCAGGGCGAATGCGCAGGCGGTTCGATACGAGGCTGAGCAAAACGATCCGTTAACGCATGACATCCGTCAATCGATACCGTATTCGAACAAGTATATGGGGAATGCGGCGAACTTCGCCAATCTGAACGCATCCCTGCCTTTTCGCAGCATCGGAAGAACCTTTCAGATGTACCCTGACCGGCTGACAGCCGAGATTCTGTATCAGGCTAGAGCAGGGGAGCTTGCCCCTGATAAGCTGAATGCATTGTTCATGTATAATTCAACGGCGAATTTTGCATTGATCGATAACCTCGAGGAGCTGATATTCACTTTTGAAGATCAAAGCTTTACGATTCGGCGGGATGAGGTTGAGACATGGTACCGGGAAGTAGGAAGCGTTGCGCTTCTGCGCGATATCGATTTGTGGAGGACCCACGTCCAATCCCGCATAGCTGATGAAGACCAAGTTACCGACTTTGTCACGAGTGTTGTGAGACCAAGTTCGCAAAAGAAGGATAGATCATCGATATAGAAGTGTGTAAGACCTCAGTTCACAGTGTCTGAATGTATGGAGGAATAACGATGAGCCAACAGGAGAGACGATTGAGTCTCGGTGCTTTTCTGATGAATTACGGTCATCATATCGCGGCATGGCGTCATCCGGAGTCGTCGAAAGTCCGGCCGATCGATTTAGCCTTTTACAAAGATTGCGCTCTTGCCGCTGAGCGCGGAAAATTTGATATGATATTCCTTGCGGACAACAACTCGATTCCTTTAATAGGGGATTTAAGAACCAATGTCAGCTTTCTTCAGCCTGAAGCCTTGACGATGCTGAGCGCTTTGGCGGGCGTGACCTCACATATCGGCCTGACGGGGACCGCTTCAACCACCTTCAACGAGCCCTATAGCTTGGCCAGAAGGCTCTCAACGCTGGACCATATTAGCGGTGGCAGGGCAGCTTGGAATGTTGTCACCTCCACCAAGGATGCGGAAGCGCGGAATTTCGGATCAGCTGCATTGCTGGAGCATGGGAAGCGGTATGAACGGGCGGAAGAATTCATGCGGGCGGTTACCGGCCTGTGGGACAGCTGGGAGGAAGATGCTGTAGTTGTGGATCGGGAAGGAATCGTGTTTGCCGATACGGATAAAATCCACCGGGTTCATCACCAAGGGGAATATTTTCGCATCGAAGGGCCGTTGAACATGCCAAGATCGCCGCAAGGCAGACCCGTGATTATCGAGGCAGGCACCTCGGCCGCCGGACAACGGCTGGCTGCGCGAACGGCGGATGTTGTATTTACGGCATGCGAGGATAAGGCGGAGGCCATCAGGTACTATCAACGGTTTAAGAGCCTGCTGACCGAATATGGGCGTGAACCGGATGATGTAAAAGTAATGCCGGGCCTGCTCGTATTCCTCGGGGAGAGCGAGGAGGAAGCCCGCGAATCCAGGCAGATGTGGAGCGAGCTTATTTTGCCGGAGGCTGCGGTTAAATATCTGTCACAGCTATTGAATACGGATCTGAGCGGATACCCGGCCGATGGGCCGTTACCGGATCTCCCCAAGGAAGGGAACAGCAGCCGGGCGGTCATGATTATAGAGACGGCTAAGCGAAGCGGAATGAGCGTTCAGGAGCTGGGACGGCATTATGCTGTGGCACGAGGCCATATGACCGTTACCGGAAGTCCTGATCAGATCGCGGATATGATCGAGGACTGGTTCAGGAGCGGAGCCTGCGACGGCTTTAATGTTATGGCGCCTTTATTGCCAAGCGGGCTGGAGCGATTCGTGGATTCGGTGGTGCCTTTGCTGCAGCAAAGGGGAATATTTCGTTCAGAATATTCGGGGCGCACATTGAGAGAGCATCTGGGGATCAGACTTAGATAAGCGGAAGACCGATCGGGTTGACCTGTACATCCTTATAAAAAAGGGCATCCAGTACCGGAATGTTGGCGATTCCAGTGCCGATGCCCTTTTTCATTCATGACCTTAAATATTTATCGCGAATCAAATTCATATGGTGAATTTCGTGACCGGCAATGATAAAAGCGGCGGCTCGGGCGGAGAGGGGGTAGTTGTTAAAGCTGCCTTGCGCAAGCATCCCCTTCTCCGTCAGGCTTCCCACGAGCGTTAATGTCGACATCCTGACCGCGGAGTAATCCCGCAGCACTTCCTTCAGCGGCAAGCTGGCAAAGGGCGAGTTTTGAACGAATGCCTCCCGGTCATAGCCGGAAAACTCCCGGGCGTCCCCGCGGGCTATATGAAGCAGACGATAACTCCATAGACGCTCCCCATCCGCGATGTGGCCCATCACCTGCTTCAAGCTCCATTTTCCCTCGGCATACCGGTACTCTGCTTGCTCCTCCGTTAGATCGCCCAGCGTCTTTAATGTATCGTCATGCAGCTCCTGCAGCACATCCACTATGTTTCCGTCAGGCACCAGGCTGATGTACTTCTCAGCCAAAGGCAAATATTCTGTTGGATCCGGTCTTGTATTCATAACGATTCCCCCGATTTAAGAATTTACTGTCTCATACATAGACTCATATGCAGACAGAGCCGCCAGAATGATGATTCGTTAGGAAGGCTTATGTTATGCTCAATCAAGCGCCTGAATGATCAGTACGCCATTAGGTTGCATGCGCCCAGATCAAGTGGACGATGCCGTTCCAATAGCGTTCGGATCGAAGCACCTTCAGCGGTGAGTCCTTCACGATGCGAAGGATATCGCGGTTGAAGTGACAGCCGGATATCCGCCGGGCTGCAGGATTGGCCAGATGCTGGGCGAGGCCGATAAGCCGGTTGGCGCTGACCCCATGCTCCAGCAGATAGACGCGGCCGCCGGGTTTGGCCCAGCGGTTCATGCGGCGCAATGCTTCCAAGGGATCCTCGTAGCCGCATAGCGACAGCGTGGACACCACGCAGTCAAAAGACCGCTCCGGAAGCTCCAGCGTCTCGATATCATGCTCAAGAAAAGTCGCATGAATGCCAAGCTCCACCGCAAATTGCCGCGCGCGGCTCAGCATTTCCGGCGAGAAGTCGACCGCGGTCAACTCGACCTTGTCCCGCTGATAGAACGGAAGGTTCGCACCGGCACCGACGGCGACCTCAAGCACTTGTCCTGAGACGTCCTGAAGCAGCCGCTGCCGCCATCTCCCGATATAACGCTGCCTGGAGTTTCTTTCGTACATGGCGGCTTGCTTGTTGAACTTCCGAATCAGCGCCCCTTTATTCACGCGGAATTCTCCGTGCTACGCCGGTTTTGATCGCAGCCTTTACAACAAGCTCACGGATAGCCTTTACGACGTTTTGATTGAATACGCTCGGAATAATGTAGGAAGGGTTCCGTTCATCATCCGGTACAGCCGACGCGATAGCCTCCGCTGCTGCAAGCTTCATTTCCTCGTTAATCGTGGTCGCTCTGCAGTCGAGCGCCGCGCGGAAAATTCCCGGAAAGCAAAGCACGTTGTTGATTTGGTTCGGATAATCCGAGCGTCCGGTAGCGATGACGCCAACGATGTCTTCCACCTCTTCGGGCCGGATCTCCGGCGTTGGATTGGCCATGGCGAAGACGATCGGGTCGTCGGCCATCGCCAGTACGTCCTCGCGGCGGAGCAGGCCGCCTGCAGACAATCCGATGAACACGTCGGCACCGCGAATGACTTCCTGCAGCGAGCCTTGCACCTTGTCCGGATTCGTATGCTCCGCATACCACTGCCACATCGAATTGTTGTAATTGCCACCGGCAACTAGTGCCCCTTCGCGGTCGACGCCGATGAGATTTTTGACTCCGGCCGAGAGGAGAATTTTACTGCAAGCGACCCCGGCGGCACCGATTCCGCAGACGACCACCTTGATCTGATCAATCGATTTTCCGACGATTTTCAAGGCATTGATGAGCGCCGCATATAATACGACGGCTGTGCCGTGCTGATCGTCATGGAACACGGGGATATCGAGCTCATCCCGCAGCCGCTGCTCGATTTCAAAACAGCGCGGAGACGAAATGTCCTCCAGATTGATGCCCCCGAAGGCAGGTGCCAATGCTTTGATGCAGGAGATGATCTCCTCGGTATCCTGGGTGTCCAGACAGATCGGGAACGAATCCACGCCCGCCAGCTGCTTGAACAGCATGGACTTGCCTTCCATGACCGGCATCGCTGCATAAGGACCGATATTGCCGAGTCCGAGTACAGCGCTTCCATCGGAAATGACGGCGACCGTGTTTCTTTTGATTGTCAGGGTATAGGCCTTCTTGGGGTCTTCCTGTATGGCTGCGCAGACACGGGCGACATCTGGCGTATAGACTCGGGAGAGATCATCGCGGTTCTGGATTGGAACTTTGGGCTGTGTCTCGATCTTGCCGCCGAGATGCATAAGGAATGTGCGGTCGGATACGTTGACGAGTTTAACGCCCTTCAAATTTTTGACGGTATGCGTGATCTTGCCGATGTCGACGCTGTCAGTAACCGTAATCGTAATATCGCGGACGGTGATATGGCCGCTGGACTGGATGACGTCGATGGCCACCATATCTCCCCCGGCTTCGAAAATTGCGGATGCAACCTGGCCGAATTTGATGTCCTGCGTGTTCATTTCCAGTCTGAGAATAATGCTCTTTCCTCCGAGTCCGTTTTTTTCCATTGCTACCTCCATGTGTGTTTAATCATTGACATGATTGTTAGTGGGTGTAACGGTGTATAATGTTAACAATAAGATCTTTCGCTAAACGCTGGTCAATTTCCTGTTTCCCGGATCGAACAATCCCGGATCCGCATAAAGAAATTAATGGCAGGGAGCAGCGTATACGGGGATTGGATCCAAATCATTATACGGTGAAGGAGAGAAGACGATGAATGCCCGAATCGAGGAACTCGAGAAACGCCTGGAGAGCAAGCACCATAAAGACCTGTTTCTTCAAATGAAGCATACGCTTCAGGCCGTGGACGATCTGGCTGAAGAGCACCGAAGGTACCAAGCGGTTCAAGCGCTCAGCGGGGTACGGATCGTCGGCTCCGAAGAGAGTGTCTATTTTGATACCCTTAACCAGGTGAAGGAGCTGATCGTGCACACGCTGGAGATGACGATCGAAGACCTGGAGCACAAAGGGGATAAGCGGTACGAGAAGAACTTCAAGGATGGCGTTGAGTGATCTTCTGAAGACGGCTGGCTCGCTTCCGGCAAGGCAAGCGTACGAGAGAACTGTTTCATAAGTAGATTTTTCTACTATGGGCAGTTCTTTTTTTGATTTACAACGCGAAAAACGGAAGCTGGGATCGCGCGCACTTGCTTGCTAACCTGTCAGCTGTTGTCGTGGACGAGCTAAGTTTGTCTAATGTGGGATACAATATTATCCAATTCCCATTGGATTGTGTAAAAAATCGTTGTTTTCTATTATGGGATACCGGAAGCAGATCCATTAAAATGATGATAGGGATGGTAAAGCTTGGACATTATAATGATTCTTCCAAGCTTGACAGAACTTAGGTGACGGCTCTGGGCTCGGAGCTACGAACAAAGGAGGGGTGCCAAGGAAGAGGTAAACGACAATCGCTTGCGGCAGTTGTTTGAATTTTACAATTAAAAGGAGGAACATTGTATGACATTAAGTTTGCCGAACAAATCTTGGCTCAAGCATGTAATCATTGCAGGCTCCACGATGCTGTTGATGGCTTTATTCATGGTTTTATTTGCGGATAAGGCGTTTGCCCACGGATATGTTGAATCCCCGGCGAGCCGCGCGCTTCTGTGTAAGCAAGGGGTTAACTCCGATTGCGGCGCGATCGTTTACGAGCCGCAGAGCTTGGAAGCTCCTAAAGGCTGGCCGGCAGCAGGTCCTGCCGACGGCAAGATTGCAAGTGCAGGCGGCGCATTCCCTAAGCTTGACGAGCAGTCCGCTACACGCTGGAGCAAAGTCAGCATTTCTCCAGGAACGACGACGTTCAAATGGCATTTGACAGCTCCGCATGCGTCGGCAAGCTGGAAGTACTACATTACGAAGGACGGCTGGGATCAAAATGCTCCACTGAGCAGAGCTTCCTTCGATCTGACGCCGTTCTGCTCGATTAACTACGGAGGCGTAAAACCGCCAACCGATTACACATCAACCTGTAACGTTCCGGCAAAATCCGGATATCACGTCATTCTGGCTGTATGGGAAGTAGCTGATACGGCGAATGCATTCTACAACGTCATCGATGTCGACTTTGGCGGCGGTAACGGTAACCCGAACCCGAGCGTACCAGCTCCGACAGGTCTGACCTCTCCATCCCAAACAAGCAGCAGCGTTTCCCTGGCTTGGACAGCTTCGACAGGAGCTTCCAGCTACGAGGTTTATCGTAATGGAACCCTTGTGGGTACATCCGCAACAACCTCTTATAATGATACGGGCCTGACGGCTGGAACGTCCTACACGTACACCGTGGTCGCTGTCAGCAGCAACGGCAGCAAATCCGCGGCATCTGCACCGCTCTCGGTGTCGACGTCCGGCAGCTCCGCGACCTACCCTGCTTGGAGCGCAAGCACCGTGTATCTGGGCGGCGACAAGGTTTCGTACAACGGGAAGAACTATGAAGCAAGATGGTGGACGCTTGGTGAGACTCCGGGATCTGCCGAAGTGTGGAAGCTTCTCCCATAAGCATTTCCTTCGATTATCAAGGATTCTCTAATGTGAATGAATAATGAACTGTCCTTAAGTAGATTTCTCTACTGCGGGACAGTCTTTTTTTATGGATTGTGATGAAAAGCGAAAGCGTTAGGACTCCCTAGCGTTCCATCTTCGATGGGAGGAACGATTCATACATAACACATTTCGGGACGTTCCATGCGACAATAATGAAACAAGAAGGGGCCTCCCGCAGGGTCCCTTCTTGTATTTTCATCGAGCAGTCAAGATAGGCCGTTGCCTTAAGTCTAATCCCCTTACGCCCGGTACACCGTGATGCCCCGTTCCTGGAACGGCCGAATATCGGCATCGGACGCTTCGGTTCCCGTGACGAGGGTGTGAATAGCGCTGTTTGGGGCTACGGTATGCAGGGACAGCTTTCCGATCTTGGAATGGTCGGTAACAACGACGATTTCGCCTGCGGCGCGGATCATGCCCTGTTTGGCCGGGACAAGCAGCGCTTCCGGGTGCATCAGCCCATGCTGCGGATGCAAGGCAGGCGTTCCGATGAAGGCCTTTTCCACATGCAGCGAGCCAAGCACATGATCAGTAAACATCCCGTTCAGCATATAACTGGAGGGGTACAACTCCCCGCCGGTCAGAATGACCTTAATGCCTGGAGCATCCCGCAGCTCAACGGCTACGTTCATATCGTTGGTTATAACGGTAATGTCGGACCGGTGAATCAAATGGGTGGCGATATGGAGGGTGGTTGTACCCGAATCGATAATGATATTCTCCCCGTCTTCGACAAGGGAGGCCGCCAGCTGGCCAATTCGGATTTTCTCCTCACGGTGAACGTTGGCACGTTCATTAAAGGACGGTTCGTTCCGCGTCCACTGCTCCATGATGACCCCGCCATGAGTGCGCTTCAGGGCGCCTTCCTGTTCAATCTCCGCCAGGTCCCGGCGGATGGTTGCGGTATGAACGCCGAATTCCTGCGCAAGCTGGGCGACCGTAGCCGTTCGATA
The DNA here is from genome assembly GCF_017873605.1 of Paenibacillus lactis. Taxonomy (GTDB): domain Bacteria; phylum Bacillota; class Bacilli; order Paenibacillales; family Paenibacillaceae; genus Paenibacillus_AQ; species Paenibacillus_AQ lactis. Next base: position 50,344 of record NZ_JAGGKI010000002.1, on the reverse strand, counting down.
TTGCCTTACATAATCAATGATTCTTCGCTTTCTTTCATGTGCCAGCAACCAATCATATCTCCCTTCCTGAATCGAGCATAGGCTCACGGCATTTTTATATACAATGCGCATTATTGCTCTTTTATGCTCACCGTTTTAGTCCCCTCTCATTGTACCCTTCTAACGTTAAGCCAATGTTAAAACTGCAGGAGCCGCGCGAATTTACACAAACCGAACCCCAAGCTAACACTCTCCTAATAAAGCGGATCTACAATCAATTTGAATAAAAATGAACAAAAATGATCATTATCTGCTCATTTTATGCGTACAAATAAGCAGGGATTGAAAGGGATTTCATGCATGATGATTTGTTCATTACGCTGTACAGCATGATCAGATTATTACACAGGTGAGGGGGATCGCATTTGGCATCCATTGAATTCGTGAAGGTAAGCAAATACTTCGACCGTCAGCCCGTCATACAGGATCTGGATCTCAAAATCGAAGACGGCACGTTCACCGTCCTCGTCGGCCCGTCCGGCTGCGGAAAGACCACGCTGCTGCGCATGATTGCAGGGATTGATCCGCAAACCTCCGGAACCGTGCTCATCGATGGCAAGGACGTGACGCGCATTGCTCCAGGCAAACGCGGAGTGGCGATGGTGTTCCAGAATTATGCCATTTACCCGACGATGTCGGTCCGGGAGAACATTGAGTTCGGGCTGGTCAATAACAAGGTACCGAAGGCGGAACGGACCCGGCTTGTCGAGACGATCGGAGAAACGGTCGGCCTCGCCGATTACCTGGACCGAAAGCCTTCCACGCTGTCCGGGGGCCAACGCCAGCGGGTCGCGCTTGCACGGGCGATGGTGAAGAATCCGTCCGTCTTTCTCATGGACGAACCGCTGTCGAATCTGGATGCGAAGCTGAGAGTGCAGATGCGCATCGAGCTGATCGAGCTGCACAAGAAGCTGGGCACCACCTTTGTCTATGTGACGCATGATCAGGTAGAAGCGATGTCTATGGCCGATACGATCGTGCTGATGAATAAGGGAGTCATTCAGCAGGAAGCGCCGCCGGAAGTGGTGTACCGGAAGCCGAGCAATCTGTTCGCCGCTCAGTTCATCGGCGTGCCGCCGATGAATATCGCTCCGCTCGGCGAAGACCGGAGCACATTCGGCTTCCGTCCGGAGAATGCCGTCCTTGCCGCCGAGCCGGGATCGTTCCATTTTTCTGCCAAAGGGGAGATTGCCACGCGCGAAATGCTTGGCTCCGAGACGATCTACCAGGTGAAGACGGGGGATGGGCGGTCCTTTATGGTGAAGTGCCCGGACGATATATTCCATGTCGATCAGGAGGTATACCTTGGCGTGCCGGCCGATAAGCTGTTCTTCTTCGGGGCGGATGGCAACCGCATTGAGGAGCGGGACGCGCGCTACCTGGATTTCCTGGAGCGGCTGCGGGGGCAAAGTCATGGATAAGAAGCGGATTTGGGAAGGATTTCGTCCATACGTTCTCATCGCGCCGGCGATGGCGGGCATCTTCCTGTTCGTCATGTATCCGGTGGGCTACCTGATTTATTTGAGCCTCTTCAAATACAATCTGCTCAACAAAGACAAGAGCCGATTCGTCGGATTGGATAATTTCACGCAGATCCTGGGGCGGGGCGATTTCTATAAGGCGCTGTGGAATACCACGATCTACACCGCCGGCGTTGTGGTGCTGACCATGCTGCTGTCGCTGCTGTTCGCCGTATGGCTGAACAAGAAAGGACGATTCAATTCCATCGTGCAGGCCGGAATTTTTACGCCCCATGTGGTCTCGATCGTTTCGATCTCGCTCGTGTGGCTGTGGCTGATGGAGCCGAATCAAGGACTGCTCAATTATGTCCTCAAACTGGTCGGGCTCCCGCCTTCGGATTGGCTGCAAAGCTCCAAGACCGCCCTGATGTCGATCATCATCGTGTCCGTATGGCAGGCCATCGGCTACTATACGCTCATTATCGTGGCGGCTCTTCAAAGCATATCGCCCAGCATCTATGAAGCGGCTGCGCTGGATAACGCAAGCAAGTTCAAGGTGTTCTACAAAATCACGCTGCCCATGATTTCGCCGCAGCTGTTCTTCATCCTGATTATTATGACCATCGGCTCGTTCAAGGTGTTCGATACCGTTCAGGTCATGACGGGCGGGGGGCCCAACAATGCCACTACGACGCTGGTGTACTACATCTATGGCTTCCGTACGACCAATATCGGGTATGCGTCTGCCACGGGCGTGCTGCTGATGGCCGTTATCGGGCTTCTTACCTTCGTTTATTTCCGGCTGCTGGCCAAGAAGGTCCATTATCAATAATCCCCGCCGCGTAAAGGCAGAAAGGAGGAAAAGCTTGAAGACCCTGGAATGGAAGAGCATCGGGCAAGCACTGAGCATCGTGCTGAAGGCCGCCGTACTGATCCTGTTCATTTTTCCGTTTCTGTGGATGATCTCCACGTCGCTGCAGACGCTTCGCGAGACGATGGCGTTTCCCCCGACATGGATCCCCGCTTCGCCGCAGTGGGGCAACTTCGTCGAGGCGATGAATGCCGGGCCGTTTCTGACGTATTTCAAAAACTCCGTCGTCGTGACAGGCTCCATCATTATTTTGCAATTCCTTGTCATGATCCCGGCGGCTTATGCGTTCGCCAAGTATAAATTCCCGGGGAAAACGGTCCTGTTCGGCATGATTCTGCTGGCGTTCATGATTCCCGGCCAGGTCACATTCATTCCCGTCTACCTCATGATGGCGGAATGGGGGCTTGTGAAGACGCTGCTGCCGCAAATCATCCCGTTCGTCTCGAATGCCTTCGGCATTTTCCTGCTGCGGCAGTATTTCATGCAGATTCCGGAGGAAATCATCGAGGCGGCCCGGCTGGATAATGCCAGCGAGTTCAACATTATGCGGAAAATCATGATCCCGATGTCGGGGCCCGCACTCGCAACCATTGCGCTGTTCAGCTTCGTCAGTCATTGGAACGATTATTTCTGGCCGCTCGTCATGACCGATTCGGCCGCGGTTCGGCCTTTGACGCTCGGGATCGCGATGCTGCGGGAAACCGAGGGCATCAGTAACTGGCATATCATCATGGCCGGCAACGTGATGCTGGTCGTACCTATCCTGCTGGTGTATCTATTCTGCTCGAAGCATATCGTGAAGGCGTTCGTGTATTCAGGAATTAAATAAAACACTTCGTAAATCAAAAGGCGACTTTTTGAACAATCTCTTAAATTTGACAGGAAACTACATGCAATTATCGAAACATAATGGAGGAATGAAAAAATGAAATCCAAGTGGTTTACGCTGTTGTCCATCATGGTGCTGTTCAGTTTGCTGGCTGCGTGCGGCAGCGGCGGCACTGCGAACACCGGCAATACCGGCAGTGCCGGCGAGAGTCCGGGAAACGGCACTGCAGAAGCCCCGTCAGGCGGCGAAGGGGTCACGACCGTTCAATTTTGGCATTCGCTGGGCGGCAAGAACGGGGAGTATATGGATGCGCTCATCCAACGCTTCAATGAATCCCATGAAGATATTGAGGTCGTCGGCACCTTCCAGGGAAGCTATGACGAGACGGTAACCAAGCTGCAGCAGGCCATTGCTTCGGGCACGGGCCCGGACGTGAGCATGCTGGAGCGGGCTTACGTGCAGATGTTTGCCGATGCTGAAGTTTTGGAGGATCTGGCCCCGTATCTCGAGCAGTCCGGGATCAGCGCCGATGACTTTACGCCGGGGCTGATGGGCCACTCGTATTTTAACGACAAGCTTGTCTCGCTGCCCCTGAATCGCTCCACTCCGATTTTGCATGTGAATAAGACCTTGCTCGATGAGCTCGGGCTCTCCGTTCCGACGACATGGGAGGAGATGAAGGAAGTCGCGAACGCGCTTGTGGTGAAGGAAGGGAACGAGTTTAAGCGGTACGGGGTCAGCATGCCTTATGATACCTGGTACCCGATCGCGATGATTTCGCAGGCCGGCGGCTCCTTCTTCAATGAAGATAATACTTCGATCGGCTTTGCCGATAACGGAGCCGGAGAGAAGGTATTCTCTTACCTGAAGGACCTGCAGAGCACAGGCGCGCTTTATTATCCGCCGGCCCAGGATTCCGGGAATATTGTGAACAGCATGTTCGTGGAAGGCAAGGTCGGGATGATCTTTCAATCCACAGGCTCGATCGGCGGTCTGGCCAGCACGGTGGATTTCGATTATGTGACGGCTTTCCTGCCGAAGGATGAAGTGTACGCCAATCCGACGGGAGGGGCGAATGTCACGATGCTGTCTTCCTCCAAGAATAAGGACGCCGCGTGGGAGTTTATCCGCTGGATGGAGATGGAGGAGGAAGGCGGACTCGAGTTTATTTTGCAATCCGGGTATTTGCCGTTTACGAAGCAGATGGTGGAATCGGAGCAGATGCAGGAGCTGTGGGCGAAGGAGCCGAACCGCAAGGTTGCTTACGATCAGCTGGAGTTTGCCGTCGATACGAACAAGGATGTAGCATGGCCTGAAATTATGCATGAGTTTTTCTCGGCGATCGAAGCCATCATGTACGACAGTAAGGATATCCCGTCCACGCTGGACACGTTCAAGAAAGAAACGGAGCGGATTTTGGCTCAGTAATCGATAACAACAGGAAAAAAGGAGTGGCAGAACTTATGATCGAACGACTGCAGGAACAAGCCGGCATCATGGTGGCCGCACACCGCGGCTACAAAGCGGCCTATCCGGAAAATACGCTGGCGGCATTTCGCAAAGCGCTGGAGCTCGGCGTCGACATGCTGGAATTCGACCTCCGGCTGTCCAAGGACCGCCAGGTTGTCGTCATTCATGACGCAACCGTCGACCGGACGACCAATGGCACCGGCAAGGTAAGCGACTTTACGCTGGAGGAGCTGAAGGCGCTGGATGCGGGCGGCTGGTTCGGGCAGGCGTTCAAGGGCCACGTCATCCCGACCCTGGAGGAGCTGTGCGAGCTGCTGGCAGAATATCCCGAGGTGCTGTGCAACGTGGAGATTAAGCCAAGTCCGGATGCCAAGGAAGCTGCGGATCTGACGATCGCGATATTAGGCCGGCACGGATACCTGGAGCGCTGCGTGTTTACCTGTTTTGATGCCGAGGTGCTTGCTTATATACACGATGCTTACGGAATGAAGACCCAAGGCTTTCCCGGAGAGAAAATGTCGCATTTCGTCCCTGGCGAAGACGGCACATATGCAAAAATGTGGGCCATCGGCATTGAGATGTCGCTCTTGTCTCCGGCGATCGTCGCGCGGTTTCAGGAGCAAGGGCTGCTCGTCTGGAGCTACTGCCCTGACGATGAGGAGGGGGTGCAAGCTTCGCTGGAATGCGGCGTAACCGGCATGACCTGCAACGATCCGCTTCCGGCGCTTGCGCTAACCCGAAAGAAGGGTGACCAATGATGAGCTCTTTGTTATCGAACATTAGGAAGCAGACGGCAGATTTGCCGGCGCAGCATCTCGCCAATCTCGATGAAGTCGAGGCGATCCGGATAGAATCCGGGGCTTTGTCCGGCGTTGCCGGTTTCTTGGAGCAGAAAGGCTGGACCTCGGCCGTCTTGGTCGCGGATCGCAATACGTACGAGAAGGCCGGCAAATCATTGGAGGAGCTCCTCGTCCGAGCATCGCTTCAGGTGCAGGTAACGCTGCTTCGCCCTGATGCCAAAGATGATGTCATTGCCGATGAAGCCTCGCTGATCCAGGTTATTCTGGATATTCAGCAGAGCCGAGCGGGCGCCGTGCTTGCGGTGGGCGGCGGAACGATTCACGATATTAGCCGGTATGCGGCCTATACAGCCGGCCTTCCGTTCGTCTCGGTGCCGACGGCGGCATCCGTGGACGGCTTTACGTCCAAGGGAGCGCCGATTATCGTGCGGGGGGAAAAAAGGACGATCCCCGCCATCGGACCAAGCGCGATTTTTGCCGATGTCGACATTCTCATGCAGGCCCCCGCACCGCTCACCGCTGCCGGGTTCGGGGATATGCTGGGGAAATACACCTCGCTCTTCGACTGGAGATTCGGCAGCCTGATCGCTGATGAGCCTTACCTGGACCGATCCGCGGACATCACGGCGGCGGCACTCCGCAAATGCGTGGATGCGGCGGGAATGATCGCGAGACGGACCGAGGAGGGAATCCGGACCTTGATGGAGGCGCTGATCGAGTCTGGCCTTGCGATGCTGCTGTTCGGTCAGTCGCATCCCGCATCGGGCTCGGAGCATCATCTGTCCCATTATTGGGAGATGGAGTTTATCCGGCTCGGCAAGAAACAGCTGCTCCACGGCGCCAAGGTGGGCGCAGCCTGCATTGAAATCTCGCGTCTGTATCATGCGATAAAGGAAGAAGGGCTTGAAATCCGCGCGGGGCGTTTCGGGGAAACGGGAACGAAAGCGGAGCAGGAAGCGGACCGCATCCGTCATCGGGTATCCGAGCACTGGAACGGCATCCGGCTGCTTCTGGAACAAATCCCGAGTCCGCTCGAGCTTAGTGAGCTGATGCGCAGCGTCGGCGGCCCGGCATCGGTGTCGGAGCTTCCGATATCCGGCGATCTGCTCCAGCGGAGTCTTCGCGAAGCGCATCACGTTCGTTCGAGCAGGAAAACCTTGCTTCATATCTATAACGAATATGTCCGATAAGACGAAACTTCTGCGGGCTTATGCCTTAGGGGCGCCTGCCTGTCTTTCTCACACCTTGTCTTCAATAACTTGACAGTAGTCACCTGGTAGCGGCCAGCCGCACCAAAAAAGCTGTTCCCTTAGCGAACGAATCGCTATGGAGAACAGCTTTTTTGTGTCGTGATAGGCTAAAATTCCGGTTGTCTACTCGGGCCGTTCTTCGTCAGTTGATGGCCAGCCGCCCCACAGACTTACGTGATTGCCGTCCGGATCGGTGAAGCTAAAGCTGTAACCGCCGTCCTCAATATACCTTATTTCGCTGACGGTCACCCCGCTATTCTGCAGATGCCGGTACACTTCCTGGATCTCATCGACCTGAAGCTGAACGATGGGCTGCAGCTTGCCCTGTGAATCGGTAAATTGAAGTCTCGGGATGTCCTCGGCCTGTACGAGACCAAATCCGACATCGCCGATGCACAGCCAAGCGGCGGGATCTCCAGGCGTATAGGGAAAAGACAGCTGTACCCCCAGCAGCTCCTGATACCATTTCAGCGATTTCTCTACGTCTTTGACCGGCCATTGAATTACGGCAACGCGGTGCGGTGTAATTGCCATGGTTACTTTCACGCTCCTCTTACAATTGGTTCACTTGTTCTCATCTGCACCTTCCCTTTGGTGCAATCACACTAAGAAACGGAAGACGATGCGGAAAAAGAAACGGGCTCGAAAAAAAATTTTGTCGTAAAGGCAAGCAAATGTCCGTCAGGATCCCTGAACGTAAAGAACAGCGCCTGTCCGGAATGATGGACCTGACGCAGCGCGATGCGGTTTGCGCTGATGGACAGGTAGGCATTGGCGATGGCATACGGGTTGGCCGTTTGAAAGCCGTGAATCAGCGCCTCGAACCATGCCGGTGAGCCGGAAAGCTCCTGCGGCGGAGAAGGCGGAACGGATGCTCCGTTCTCCGCGTGCAGCTTGGCTAACCGTTTGCGGGCCCGCTTCAATGCTTCCTTCACGGCTCCTTCGGTGCTCTCGATAAGCTGAGCCGCCTCTTTGGCCGTAAACAAGAAAATGTCCACCAGAATGACCAGCACCGCCTGTTTGGCTGTAAGCCGGCCGGCGATCAGTTCGATCGTCTCCCGGATAAGGAAACCGTCCTCCTCGTATTCTCTTTCCGTTAAGCCGTCTCCAGAGAGCATGGCCTGACGGCGCTGCTTGCGATAGCTGTCGATCCAGACGCTGCGGGCGACCTGGTATAAATACGCCTTGGTAATCGGGCGATCCTGCGATCGGGATAGCGATCGATGAAGCTTGATCAGGGATTCCTGCAGCAGCTCCTCGGCATCCCAACTAGAGCCCGATGCAAGTTGTAGACAGTAGCTTCGAAGAAGAGGCACAAACGGGGTTATGAGGCTTGAAAATTCGGAATCGAAAGCCATATGTATTCACTCCTAATCATCCTGCCTTTAACATTCCATAGAGCCTGGAATAAGTCCTGCCGAACCTGCCTCAGGTCTATAGATGATGTGATGAATAGACTATATTGGTCCTTTTTTCCTAAATCCACCAAATGCGTTTAGTATGCGAACGAAGAAGTCGAATTTTGTAAAAAGTGAAATGAAGCTCTTAAATTCCTCTCCTAAGCTGCCGATAACAAACTAAGCGGAGTCTTACAGTCCAGCTTATACCAATATTTTTTCGATACCGCTTGTTCGTTTTTGTTTTTGTAGTGAGCGCGCCTTAACACAAAAAGAGAGCATACGCAAAAATTTTGGACACAGGAATGAGTAGGACCCCGGAACCATTTTTGGGGAGGATTTTAGAGCCATGCTAAAGAGCCTTAAGCAAAAGATGATAACGATGATTTGTTTGATTCTGCTTGTCAGTCTCGGCACTGTCTTCGCGGTAACCTATAACAGCTCATCCAATTTGCTGGGAGACAGTCTGGACAAGGAAGCGCTCTTGAGCGCCGAGAATCTGGCGCTGCAAATCGACGACTTTCTGAACGCGGAAATTGCGAAGATCGAAACCGTCGGCAAGTTCATTACGGGGGACAAAGAGCAGGATTTGAAGTTGATTCAGAAGGCGCAGGAACAGAATACCGAATTCGAAACCTTCTTCTTCTCCTATGATCTGACAGGAAAGAACGTAATCAACTTCCTTGGAGAGGTTACCGACGTGTCCGACCGGGTTCATTACCAGGAAGCCGGAAAGGGCGAGGGCAAGATTGTCGTGTCGGAGCCTGTGCTGTCCAAGCGGACCGGAAACAACATCGTGACGATGATCATTCCGCTCATGAAGGACGGGAAGCAGTATGGATATATGGGCTCGACGCTTCCGATTAACGAGGTACAGAAGAAAGTATCAGATCAATCCTTCGGCGAAACCGGCTATGCCTTCTTGTTGAGCCGTACCGGAACGTTCATGTGGCATCCGTCCGAGGAGCTTGTCCTGCAAACCAAGGTTCAGGATGTCGATGCGGAACTGACGAAAGCTTATGAAAAGGTGAGCCAAGGTCAGCCGGGAGAATTCCAATATGCACTGGACGGAACGGCATATACGGCAGCCTATGCCCCGTCCAAATTAAATTGGGGCGTATTCGTTACGGCGCCAAGCAAGGAGCTGAACGCTCCGATCTCCAAGCTATCGGTAACGCTCGTTGCCATCTCGGCAGGAGCGCTGCTTGTATCCATCGCTGCAGCATATTGGGTGACGTCGCAGATTGTGCAGCCGATCCGTAAGCTGAATGCGGCCGTGAAGGAAGTGGCCGCAGGGGATTTGACCAAGACGATTCAAGTGAAGGGCAAGGACGAGGTCGCGGTTCTCTCCGGCGATTTCAACCAGACGGTATCCCATCTGAAACATCTGGTCGATGGAGTGAACGATTCATCCAAGCAGGTGCTGACCGTAACCGAGGTTGTCTCAGGCGGAGTCGATACGGCTTTGAACAGCGTCGACCGGATTGGAACGTCCATTCGCCAAATTGCGAGCGGAGCGAACGCCCATGCTGCAAGCTCTTCCGAGATCGCTGTATCGATGAGCGATATGGCGAGCGGCATCGTGAAAATTGCGGAAACTTCATCCATGGTGTCCGAGGCTGCGCAGGAAGCGGCAACGCAGGCGGAGAGCGGCTCTGTCGTCGTTGAGCAGGCCGTGAAGCAGATCGGCAACATCGGCGAGGGGACATCCAAGGTTGGAACCGCCATCGAGCGTTTGAACGAACGTTCTTCGGAAATCGAGCAGATTTTGAGCTTTATTACGGAGGTCACTTCCCGCATCCGCCTGCTGTCGCTCAACGCTTCGATTGAAGCGGCAAGAGCAGGGGAGCATGGCCGAGGCTTTGCAGTCGTCGCTGAAGAAGTGAAGAAGCTGGCAGGGCAATCGGAAGCGTCCACCGATCAAATTGCGAAGCTGATCACCGAGATTCGGGAAGACACGCTGAACGCGGTCGAAGTGATGGACGTCAGCCGTAAGGATGTACAGGAAGGCATCGCGCTTATTGAAGAGGTGCGCGAGAAGTTCGATAACATCCTGTATGCGACCCGGAACGTGGCTGATCATATTCTCGAGGTTTCGGCGGCTTCCGAAGAGATGTCGGCAGGCTCCGAGCAGGTCAGCGCTTCCATTGAAGAGCTGAAATCGATCGCCGACCATACGTCCAGCGATGCGAAGAATGTGGCAGACGCTGTGGAAGAGCAGATCGTGACGATCAAGGAGATTTCAAATTCGGTTAAGCAGCTTGAGAGCGTAGCCGAGGAGCTTAGCAAAGAGCTGGCAAAATTCAAATTGTAGTCTCCCCGAGCTGCTTGAAAGGGGGGATGCCTGTAGGAAAGCGTTAAGAGAGTCAAGCAGCAATCAGGGGTACGAGGCAAAACAGGCAAGAATGCAGAAGCAAGAATGCAGAGGCAAGAATGCAGATGCAAGAATGCAGAAGCAGGAATGCAGATGCAAGAATGTAGCAAGTATGCAGATGCAAGTATGCAAGAAAGCAGAAGTAAGGTAGGCAAGCAAGCAATCAGAAGCTAGCTATGCAAGAAAGCAAGAATTACAACAAGAAGAAAACTGGAGGAATTGAAACCATGGCTAAGAATTGGAAAAAGGTATTACTGGCAGGGGTAGTCAGCTTATCCCTCGTAGCAACAGGCTTTGCGGCAAACGAGGTTCTGAGAACACCGGACGTTTCCGCAAAATCCGCTTCATCCCAAGCACCGGGACAGCTTAAGAAACAAGCGGAATCCCAATTGGATGAAATTATTGAAAGAGGCTATATTCGGGTAGGCATGACCGGAGACTACAAGCCGTTTACATATTTGAATCCGGAGACCAAAGAGTACGAAGGCTACGACGTTGACGCGATGAAAGAGCTGGGTAAAGATCTTGGCGTAGACGTTCAGTTCGTGAACACGACTTGGTCCACGATGATGAAGGATCTGCAGAACGATAAATTCGATATCGCCGTAGGCGGAGTTACTCGTAACACAGCTAGACAAAAAACAGCATACGTTTCCCAAGGCTACATCTCCTTCGGTAAAGCGCCTCTGATCCGCGCTGAAGACAAGGACAAATACTTGACGATTGAAGACATCAACAAGCCTTCCGTACGCATTGGCGTGAACCCAGGCGGTACAAACGAAGTGTTCGTGCGCGAGCATCTGAAGAATGCGAACGTAACCGTTGTTCCTAACAACCTGGACATCCCGCATCTGGTTGCGGACGGCACGTATGACGTAATGATCACCGATACGATCGAAGCGATCACTTATGCGAAGGCTGACTCCAGATTGTACGCTGCATTGACGGATAAGCCTTTCACTAACAGCGAGAAGGGCTACATGATTCCTCGCGGCGACTTCGAGTACGCAAGCTACCTGGAAATGTGGATCGATGAAATGAAGCTGCAAGGCAAATTCGACGCAATCCACAAAAAGTGGCTGGAGTAGGATTTAGCCTCACCGATTAGCAACAGGCACCAATCTGCCGGCAGAACAGGATGAAACTCCTGATCTGCCGGTATTTTTTTGCGTTCGTCCGCTCGATCCGCATGACCGGTCGCGCCCCTAGCGCCGTTTAGCAACCAAGCGATAAGGGTAGTAAATAGACAAGGTATGAAGCAAGCGTACCTGTTACAGCATCATGAATTGAAATGGAGGGCGGACGATGAAGTTTGGAAAAGGGTTGGCGGCAAGCGTAAGCATCCTGTTGATATGCATGCTCACGGCTTGCGGCGGCAGTGACACATCCGGGCGCGTGCAGATTGAATTTTTCCAGAACAAGCCTGAAGCCAAGGGCTCCTTCGATGCATTGATTCAGAAGTTTAACGAATCCCAATCCGACATTACGGTCGTTCAAGTCAATCCGCCGGACGCGGAGACGGTCCTGAAGACACGGGTCGTTAAGGACGATATTCCCGACATCGTCGGCATGGGGGCAACCGATACATATTCTCTGCTCGCCCAGAGCGGCATTTTCATGGATATGACCGGCAGTCCGCTGCTGAGCCGGATAGACGAAACCTACGTGCAAATGCTGAAGGACGTTTCCGGCATGGAGGAAGTCATCGGCATTCCATATTCCACGAACGCCAACGGCGTGATGTACAACAAGGATATTTTCAGCAAGCTGGGCCTGTCCGTTCCGCGCACCTGGGACGAGCTGCTGGCCACCGCGAAGAAGGCAAAGGACGGGGGAACGATCCCGTTCTACTTCACATACAAGGACGATTGGCAGACGGTGCTTCCGTTCAACGCCTTGGCCTCCAATCTGGAAGGCATCGAGTTTTATTTGGATCGCAGGGAAGGGAAGGTCACGTTCGCGGACCGGTACCGTGAGATTGCGGAGAAGCAGCTGGAACTCATGGAGTATGGCCATGGGGACAACTTCGGCAAAAACTACGCCGACGGCAACCGCGCCTTCGCCAGAGGCGAGTCGGCCATGTACATTCAGGGGACTTGGGCGATTTCCGAAATCCGGAAGGCCAATCCCGAGGCGCCGATCGGCTTCTTTCCGCTGCCGACCGGCGACGATCCGGAATCGAACAAGCTGATTTCGGGAGTGGACACCTTGCTGGCGGTCGCCGAAGAATCCAAGCATAAGGAGGAGGCAATGCGGTTTATCGAATTTTTGCTTGAGCCGGAGAACAGCAAGCAGTACATCTCGGAGCAGACGCTGTTCTCAACCGTCCAGGGCGTTACGCAGGACGATCCGGCCGTGGCTGAGCTTTTGCCTTACCTTGAGCGAGGACAAGTGGTCGATTTTGCCGACCACTACATCCCGGCTGCCGTTCAATTGAACTCCATTATCCAGTCCTTTCTTCAAAATCGGGATATTGACGCCTATCTGAAGAAGCTGGATACGGAATGGGACAAGGTTGCGGACAGGCGCTAGACGTTGAGGAACAGACAGCCCTGACCAACGCCATTCCAATGAACAATGAGGAGGATTCAAGCATGAACAAGCGGCTTATGCCTTACTATTTGATGACCGTACCGGCAGTTGTGCTGTTCTTCGTATTTCTGACCCTGCCTGCGCTGCAGGGCGTGTATTATTCCTTCACAAACTGGAACGGATTCGGCGACCATTATGATTTCATTGGAATCAAAAACTACGTGAATCTGTTCAAAGACGGCAATGTCGGCAACGCTTATTGGTTCACGTTCAAGTTCGCTGTCGTGGTCACGATTCTGATCAATATTCTCAGTCTCCTGATCGCCATGGGACTGAACGCAAAGATCAAGGCGAGGAATTTTTTTCGGGGCATCTACTTTCTGCCGAATATTCTCAGCGTCCTGATCGTCGGCTACATTTTCAACTATTTATTCTCGAACGTCTTTACGATATGGGGGCAGAACCTCGGCATTGGCTGGCTCTCGACCAACCTTTTGGGGAGCGAGCAGCACGCCTGGATCGGCATCGTCATCGTGGCAGTGTGGCAGGGCGTCGCCTATAATACGATTTTGTATTTGGCCGGGCTGCAGACGATTCCGGGCACGTTATATGAGGCCTCGAACCTGGACGGCGCGAACCGCTGGCAGGAATTCTGGAAGATCACCTTCCCGCTGATCGCCCCGTTCTTCACGATTAACATGGTGCTGGCGATGAAGAATTCCCTGATGGTGTTCGACCAGATCGTGGCGCTGACAAACGGCGGCCCGGGCCGTGCGACGCAGTCCATCTCGCATCTCATCTATACGGGGGGCTTCGAGGGCGGCGAGTTCGCGTATCAATCCGCCAACTCGGTCATTTACTTTATTCTCATCGCGGCCGTGTCCATTGCGCAAATCCGGTTTTTACAGCGAAGGGAGGCGGAGATGTAATGCGGACAAGAACCAATTGGCTGGTCATGATCCTCATTGCCTTGGGCACCGTGCTGATCCTGTTTCCGTTATACATGACGGTTACGATCGCGCTCAAATCGCCGGAGGATATGCTGACATCGGTGTTCGGCCTGCCGAAGGAGCTTCATTTCGAGAATTTCGCCAATGCGATCGCCATGACAAACTTCTTCAATGCCCTGGGCAACAGCGCCATGGTAACGACCGCAACGGTCGTCCTGACGCTGCTTACGAATTCGCTCGTGGCCTATGCGATTGCGCGTAACATGAACCGGAAGTTCTTCAAGGGGCTCTACTTTTACTTCATCAGCGCGATGTTCATTCCTTTTCCGATCATTATGCTGCCGCTGGTGAAATTGACGGCCGGCTTGAACATGACCAATCTGGTGGGACTGACGATTCTGCACACCGTCTATGCGCTCGCGTTCAACGTGTTTGTCTATGTCGGCTACATCAAGTCTATACCGGTTGCTCTTGAGGAAGCGGCCCGGGTTGACGGGACGTCCACGTGGGGCACCTTCTGGAGGATCATCTTCCCGATTATGGCGCCGATCAATGCAACGGTGGGCATCCTGATCTGCTTGTCCACCTATAACGACTTCCTGCTCCCGCTCATCATCATCAGCGACACGGATTCCTATACGCTGCCGCTGGTGCAGTACATTTTCCAAGGGCAGTTCAATACCGATTTCAATCTGGCCTTCGCCTCGTACCTGATGGCCATGCTGCCGATGATCATCATTTATCTGTTCGCCCAGAAATGGATCATTAACGGCATTACGCAGGGAGCGGTCAAGTAGACGGAGAGATGAGCTATAGAAAAAACAAAATATGCTGTATGCCAAAAAAGCTGTACGCTTTCGCGCTAGTGGTTCATGCGCGGCGTACAGCTTTTGTTCGGTTAATCGCCGGGAAAGCTTGTTCGAGATCCGGCTGCCCCCATGCTGTCTCGGTCCCGGTGCTCCTCAAATCGGGATTGATTAGGGGAGCCGGTCCGCCTTGTCCCGTAATTCTACAATCCCAGCATCATGCGCTTGTCCGAATCCGGATCGCTGGCAACCTCGCTGTGGCGGTTGAAAATCATCGTCGACCGTTCGCTCCGGTCGTACTGTGGCCAAGGCAGCGACGGCGTGTCCGGGGATCCGGTGCGGGCGAATGCGGCCCAGGCATCCTGCATCCGTTCTGCAAGCGACTGCGTGTCCCGGTCAACTTCAACGCCAATGTTGCGGAACAGTCGTACCGTGTTGAACACGAACGGGATTTCCAAAGCATGCATCGCTTTGCCGAGAACCGGATGCTCCGGGAGCGTCCAATCGAACCGGTACATCCAGACCGGAGCCTGCCCGCTGTGAGCTGCCGCGAATTGAACGGCAGAGCGCCAGAAATAGAGGTCGGTCATGATTTGGGCATGGCCATCAATGGTGTAAGGATATTGCTTCGTAAAGGCGCCCGCGTCCTGAATCCCGGTCATCGCTTCGACAGCATGCACCAGATGCTCTTCCTTGATCAGCGGCGAGTTAGGCCGGAAGAACAAAGCTCCCTCCTCGAGATTCGTTCCGATGAGCAGCGGCACGGATGCGGCTGACCCGGCCTGCACCGCCTGCAGCGGCTCTAGCGGCAGCGTGTCCGGCTCGACGACAGGCTGGAAGATCATGTTCACGCCGGGCCCGATCCGCTTCTTCAGTCGTTCACCGGCCTCGAAAATCTGCTGCGCAGTCATGGCCTCCAGCTGATCCAGCCCATCGGCGGTTACGCCAAGCTCCTGGAGCAGGCCGTCGGCAATCTGCTGCGCCTGTCCCGAAGGCAGCGCCTGCGAAGCTCCGCTCTGCATGATCGCTTGATGAAACAGCCCCTTGGCTGCCGGCATGGCGAGCAGCGCGGCAATGCTCATGCTGCCAGCCGACTCGCCGAAGACGGTAACCCGGTCAGGGTCCCCGCCGAATGCGGCGATATTGTCCTTAACCCACGTCAGCGCCGCAATCTGGTCCAGCAGACCGACATTGGAAGAGAGGGCTTCGTGAAAAGGGCTGAGATGGACAAAGCCGAACGGCCCCAGTCGGTAATTGATCGTGACCAGTATGACGTTTCCTCGCGTGGCGAAGGAATGGCCGTCATAAGTCGGCAGGCTGCCCGAGCCCGTTACAAATGCGCCGCCGTGAATCCATACCATGACCGGCAGCGGCTCCCCGGCTTGATGCCCGGGTGCCCATACATTCAGGTACAGGCAATCCTCGGACATCGTCTTCGTAACCGCACCGGTCATCATGCTGGAGGAGGATTCCACGGGCTGCGGGCACATTGGAGAGAACTGGCGTGCATCCAGAATCCCTTCCCAGGCTGCCGGCGGTACAGGAGGGCGGAAGCGAAGTTTGCCGATCGGCGGCTCTGCATAGGGGATGCCTCTCCATATGCGGACGCCGTTCTCCAAACGGCCTTCAATTCGTCCATACTTGGTTGATACAACGGGATTCGTCATATTGTTCTCTACACCCTTTCTCTCTTTCTTGTATCGGTAATTGTGTCTAAACATGAAGGATCCGGCAAGCGGCGCCCGAATTCGGAAGGAGGAACGGTAAAAGTCCGACGTGCATTGTTACTCCCCACCTCTTGCCCTGGATCGAAAATTCTGTGTTTATGGAAGCATCTATATACACTTTACCAAGTTAACGACCGGGTTTCAAAAAATGACATAATCCGTCTTCTTGAGCAGGAATGCGAAGAACGTTGAAGAATGTTATGTAGGTCAGCCATATTTTCAAAAGGCACTACCGTCCTGGCCACCAACAAAAAAACGGTGCGAGGAGATCATCATTCAAGGATAATGGAGGTAATTTAACGTGAACATAGCGATCATAGGCTGTGGAACGATGGGAATGGCTTACGCGGGCAATCTTGCAGCCATGCCTGGAGTCAAGGTTACGGGTGTTGTAGACATTAACGCCGGGCGGGCGGAGAAGGCTGCAGCCGTGTCCGGTGCGAAGGCATATACGGATGTCGATACGCTCCTTCAGCAGGAAGAGTTGGAAACGGTTGCGATTTGCTTGCCGACCTATCTGCATAAACCGTTTGTCCTGAAGCTGGCGGAGAAGGGACTCCATATCATCTGCGAAAAACCTGCAGCGCTCACGCTAGAGGATGCGCTTGAAATGAAGGCTGCATGCGAGAAGCACGGCGTCCGGTTATTCATCGGGCATGTCGTGCGCTTCTTCCCGAATTATGCAAATGCTTACCGTCAAGCGCACTCGGGCGTGATCGGAACGGCGAAGATGGCCCACTTCAAGCGATACGGCTCCTATCCGAAGGGAATGGACGGCTGGTACAGCAATCATGATCAAAGCGGCGGCGTCATTCTGGATTTAATGATTCATGATATTGATTTTGCCTGCTGGCTGTTCGGCGAAGTAGAGTCCGTCTTCGCTTCCGTGATCAAACGGGAAGAGCCTGAGATGGAATATGCTCAGGTCACGCTTCGATTCAAAAGCAGCGCAATTGCGAACCTAACCGGATACTGGGGTTATCCCGGACCGTTTACAACCCAGTTTGAAATTGCGGGAGACCAGGGGATCATCCGGTTTGACAGCAATCAGGTGCAGTCGCTGGATATCAAGCTTGCCGCCGGACCGTCGGGAGAACAGGCAGCCGTTCAGATTCCTTCAAGCCCCAGCCTCCACGATCCGTATTATGATGAGGTGCAGCATTTCATCAAGTGCATTCAAGACGGCAGCGAACCTAGGGTCAGCGCGGCGGATGCCTGCTATGCGGTAGAAATCGCTTTGGCGGCAGAGCGTTCGGCCCGGACGGGACAGCCTGTGATTATGGGAGGGAATGCATCATGAACAAAATTAAAGTCGGATTTATCAGTTTTGCCCATATGCATGCGGTCAGCTATTTGAATTCCATGCAGAAACGGGAAGACGTTGAGGTGGTCGGCATTGCCGATGAGAATGCGGAGCGGGTACGCCCTTACTCGGTGGAGCGGGGCATTCCGTATTATGCGAATTACGATGAACTATTGGCACAAGATTTGGACGCCGTTGTGATCTGTTCCGAGAATGCCCGTCATGCGGAGATCACGAAGCGGGCGGCGGCTGCGGGCAAGCACGTTCTCTGCGAAAAGCCGCTCGGGCTGTCCGAATCCGAGATGCTGGATATGATTCAGACCTGCAAGGACAACGGCGTGCAGCTGATGACGGCTTTCCCGTGCCGGTTCATTACGTCGGTCCGGCAGGCGAAGGAAGCGATCGACGCCGGTCAGATCGGCGAGATCTTGGCGATGAAGGGAACCAACCGGGGCACCATGCCGGGGGGATGGTTTATCGAGCGCGAGCATTCCGGCGGCGGAGCGGTGCTGGACCATACCGTTCACGTAATGGATTTGATGCACTGGTTTACCGGCAGCGTCGCGGAGGAAGTGTACGCCCATGCGGAAACACTGTTTCATGAAACCGATATTGACGATGCCGGCATGGTCCATGTCAAATTTGCAAACGGCGTTGTGGCTGTTCTTGATCCAAGCTGGTCCCGAAACCGGACCTTCCCGACCTGGGGGGATGTCACGCTGGAGATTATCGGTACCAAGGGCGTGATTAACATCGATTCGTTCGCCCAGAAGAACGATGTGTACAGCGATATCACGGGCAAAGCCGCCTGGAGCTTCTGGGGGGACGATATGGATGAAGGGCTCATTAACAGCTTCGTGGACAGCATTCGGGACGGCAAGCCGGTTGCGATTTCCGGTGAAGACGGATATTATTCGGCGCGGGTGGCACTGGCGGCGTATGAATCGGCAAGCTCGAAACAAACGGTCCGCCTGAAGTAAGGGATTCCCCGCACCTTCCGGTACAGAAACCTAAAGTTCCAGCGGTATCTGTTCCGGGACTGCCTCAGTGGCAAATAGGCGAATCAACGGGTTTTAGCTGCATACCGCACCGCATACCCTAAAAATTCGAAGAAAGGCCTCTTTGATTGAAGAGGTCTTTCTTTTTTGGCAAAAAAGATCAAAAATGACGACGCTCGTTTTGTTATCCTTAGGGGCAAAGGAGGGCCCGCCTTGAACACGAAACAGATCATCCAAAAAAGCATTGCGTATATGGAGCAGCATCTGGAGCAGCCGCTGACGCTGGCGGATATCGCCTCGTATGCCGGATTTTCGCCGCACCATTTTCACAGACTGTTCCGGCGAGAGATCGGCTTGAATATTGCGGACTATTTGAGAAGACGCCGGCTGGCTTTGGCAGCGCAGCTATTGCTCCACACCGAGACGCCGATCATCGATATTTCGCTGCACTGCCACTTTGAGAGCCAGGAGTCTTTTACGCGAGCGTTTAAGAAAATGTACGGCATTCCGCCCGGACGCTACCGGAAAATCTTCTTGCTCCACGCGCAAAGCTCAATCCAAGCCAAGGGAGATGATAGCATGAATCAACAAACAAACAATCCATCCGCTCTAAAGGGCTGGTTCCTGAGCGGAAGCCACCCGCAGGATTATGAAATGGGAGTCGATCGGACCGTCGTGCACCAAGGTAGCGCATCCGGTTATTTACGCGCCCTGACGCCGATGGATCCCGGCGCTTTCGCCACGATGATGCAGCAGTTCAAAGCCGATAAATACAGGGGGAAGCGGATGAGATTCTCCGGCTTTGTCAAAACCGACAACGTCGCCGAGTATTGCGGCTTGTGGATGCGTATCGACAACCACGCCGAGGACGTGCTCCAGTTCGATAACATGAATGATCGCCGCATCACCGGGAGCACGAATTGGAACCATTACGCCATTGTGCTGGATGTACCGGAGGAGAGCGCCACGATCTCGATCGGCGTACTCCTGATGGGAGCGGGCCAGGTATGGGTGGACAGCTTCCGATTCGAAGAAGTGGACCTGAGTGTCCCAACCACTCATTTGGACGTACATTATGAGCTGTTGGACGAACCGTCCAACCTGTCATTTGAAGAGTAGGGCGATTGCGCCCATTGGCGCCAGCGAACCGGGTCATTGGCACCAGCGACCTGATCATTGGCACCGCTAAATTGGGGACTGACAAAATGCACTTAATCACCGTTGAGAAAGGTTGGCGCAGCCATGAAAGTCATTACATTATGCGGGTCGACCAGGTTCAAGCCTCAATTCCGGGAGGCTGAGGCGGCCCTGACGTTGAGCGGGCATATCGTGCTCAGCGTCGGTTTTTTCGAGCAGAGCGACGGCATCGACATCACGCCGGAGCAGGAGGCGCGGCTTAAGGAGCTGCACTTCCGTAAAATCGACATGTCGGACGAGATCTACGTCATCGATGTGAACGGTTATATCGGAGAGAGCACCCGGGGCGAGATCGAATACGCAAGCTCGCAGGGGAAAGCGGTGCGCTACTATTCCAAGGAGCCGCTGATCCTGCTAGAGGGCTGACGATTAGTGATAGTTGAAGCCGTTAAGGGTCCTCGAAGGGCGAAGGAGTGCAGTCAGGGCGGTAGGCGGAGCGTGAGAGAGGAAGCGGACCTGGGTGAGGATCATACTATAGGCGGAACGATACGACGCGGAGGACTTGCGGAGCGAAAGTTCGGAGACAAGTGAGAGAAGAGAAACAAGAGGAACAAGGGACTCCCCTTACGTACCGCCCTCAAGGGCAGCTTACAGCTTTTTGACTTCTCGAAATCCGGAGCATAACAAAAAGGAGGGCAAGAGATGGAATCTTGCCCTCCTTTATTTCCCCAAACATAGGCAGCGGGATGTTGCAGCTCTTCTTGTGCGCACCAGCGGAGCGGACGAATCGATTCCGTAGAAACGAAGTGTTCGCCTGAAAGCTTTCCGAAGGAAAGCTCGCATCGGAAGCATAGGCTGTCGACGGATTTCCCCTATACCAATGACAATTCGAGAAATTCGTCGACAACAGCGATCGCAGGAACGATACGTACGCGAAGCGTCTCCGGCGCGTGATACTCTCGTATTCTTACAGATAAAGCACAAGCGCAATAACCGCTGCCAGCACAATACGATAAATCGCAAACGGCACCAGCTTGATCCGGTTAATCAGCTTCAGGAAGAAGCGGATCGAGATCAGCGCGAACACGAAGGCCGCCAAGAACCCGGCGATGAAGAACGGCAGTGCATCCATCGTGAAATACTCCCAGTTTTTCAGCAAGGACAGCAAGCTTGCCCCGAACATGATCGGCACAGCCATGATGAATGTGAAGTCGGCCGCTGCGCGGTGACTCATGCCGAGCATGACGCCTCCGGAAATGGTGGAGCCTGAACGGGAGAAGCCCGGCCAGAGCGATAGACATTGAATCAGGCCGACACTGAAAGCCTGCTTGTACGTAATTTGATCGACCGTTACGACCTTCGCTTCCTTGTTCGAACTCATTTTGTCAGCGAGGATCATAAAGATTGCCCCGAGAACAAGGCCGATCAGCACCGTTTCCGTCGAGAACAGATGCTCGTCGATGAAGTCCTCGAACAATACGCCCAGCACGCCCGCCGGAATCAAGCCGACGATCACTTGGCTCAGCTTCAGGCGGCCGGTACCGGCGGGAGCGCCGGCTTCGGGCTTTTTGCGCTTCAGGCCGAGAAGATCAAGAAAGCGATCTTTAAACACGACAACGACCGCGAGGATCGAGCCAAGCTGAATGACGACCTTAAAGGTGTTGGCTACGTATTTCGTAAGAAACTCTTCGGATTTCAGCCACATGTCGTCCACGATGATCATATGGCCGGTAGAGGAAACGGGAGCGAACTCGGTCAGTCCCTCGACGATTCCCAGAATGATTGCTTTGAGGATAGTTATAAAATCCATGACCTACAGTCTCTCCCTTACTAAAAAATAAAAATGTAAAAATGCAGCGCCGTTAATGATTTATCGCATGAAGAAGCCGGAGGTCGACCGGTCACGCGGACCTCACGTACCATAATTGTTCACATGATGCGATTAAGCGGATTTTCTCCGCTTGCGGAAAAAGATAATCAGGAATGCGATAACGGCCACAGCTATTACAGCATAAGCGATATTGGAGTATACGTCCATGAAGGCGACGATATCTTCCCAGGATTCGCCAAGCGCGGCGCCGACCGAGACCAGAATGACGTTCCAGATCAAGGTGCCGATCGTGGTGAAGAGGAGGAACATGCCGAATTTCATGTTGGACATGCCCGCCGGGATGGAAATCAGGCTCCGGATCAGCGGAATCATGCGGCAGAAGAGCACCGTCCAGTAGCCGTATTTATCGAACCATGCATCCGCTTTGCGGATATCTTCTTTTTTCACACGGAGAATATGTCCCCACCGATCCACAATCTTCTCGAGCCGCTCCACGTCCAGCAGGCGGCCGATACCGTACAGGATGACGGCCCCGACGACGGAGCCGAGGGTCGCAGCAAGAATGACGCCGGGAACGCTGAGCTTGGTATAGGTGGTCATAAACCCGCCGAAGGTGAGGATCACCTCGGACGGAATCGGAGGAAACACGTTTTCCAGGGCAATCATCAGGAAGATCCCGACATAGCCGAATTGCTCCATAATATCCGTAATCCAGTTTTCCAAAAGTTACACCTCTTTCACATAGTTAAAGGCCTGGGAGCGTCGATCGCTGGTCCTCTTAGATCAGGGTCTGCTTCAGCTTGCGCAAATACTGGCTTCGAATGAAGTAGAAGTACAGGATCTGCATCATGAGGAAGCTCAGCAGCACGATACCCATTTCGGCCGCAATGGACAGATAGAAATAGCTTTGCAGCGCGATGAACGCAAAGATGCTGTGCGTGATCGCAAGTCCGATCGGAACGAAAAAGAGCAGAGCCAGCTGTCCGGTGACGATTCGACGAAACTCCCTGTCCGTCATGCCAAGCCGCGAGATGGTGGCATAATGCCTGCGGTCATAGTCAAGATCGGCATACAGGCGGAAATACAGGAAGCTGCCGGCAGCGATAAAAAATACGGTTCCGACGAGCAAAGCGGCAAAAAGCAGCATATTGTACAGGCTATCGCGCAGGGCGAAGAGGGTTCCGCTTACGGTAAGCGCGTAAGGACGGTTCATTTCATAACGGACGGCCCCTCTGGGCGCAAGCTGGGATGCGACGCCCTCCGTCTGCCGGAAATCCTCGATGTAAAAGCCGGTGTACCGTTCTGTCCGGGAAGGAGGGATGCGCTCAAACATGTCATCGCTGATGACCAGACCGCCAAAGCGGTCGTCTCCATCCAGCTTCGGAAGCAAATATTCCGGGACGCCGGCATGCTCCGAATACCCGACCTCGCGCAGCCGGATATCCGTATCCGGAATCTGGTACGATACATGGTGCCGGGTCCGGATATAGGCCCGGTCGTTCTGCGATGCGACAAGGACAAGGGCAGCGTCAGCCTCCAGCGGAGGCTCGTTAAACGGCAGTCCGGCCATCAGGACAGCCTCCTTGTAGTCGGAGAAGGACAGCAGGGTGAGCGGGACCTCCGACCGGGAAGAATCGGGATTGGCTTCGGTATATTTAACGTGAAACGACAACGTTTCAAACGGTATTTTACGTTCATCCAGCTCCTGCCGGATGGTCTGAAGATGCTCCCTCTCGGCGGTGTTTCCTTCCTTGGCGATGTAGCCGATGGCGGCAGGGAAATCCTCGTTAAATTGCTTGGTGAGCACCGGGATGGAGGCGAACACGCCGACCGAGCAGAATGAGACGGCCAGCACGATGGTGACCATGGCAAACATCTGTGCATTGTCCTTCAGCCTGTAGTGCAGGCTGGACAGCAGGATCAGCTTGGTCCGTTTCCAGGTAAATCGGCGGCTGTTCTTCATTCGCCGCACCAGAGCTACGCCAAGCTGCGAATAGAACAGGTAGGTGCCGAGCATCGTCATCAAGGTTACCGGAAACATCCGCAGAGCAAGCGTAGACGCCGTGGTCGTGGCCGCCAGCGTGTAGCTGACGATCAGCAGCACGGCTGCGAGAACGGACAGCCAGGGCGACGTCTTCGGAGCTGTCTTCGGACGCTGCCCGGATTGGAACAGGTCGATGAGCGCCTTGGGCCGCATGAGCCTGGAGGTGAACATTGAAATCACGATGAACAGCAGCACATAGCTGGCGATGGTCAGCCCCAGCGCCCGCAGCGACAGGCGAAACGGCAGGGGAGGCACCCCGAGAAAAGCCGAGCCGGCCATGAGGAACAGCTTGCCGGTGATGATGCCGGACAAGATCCCGGTCGCAATGGCGCTGATGCCGATGATCATATTTTCCAGGAACACCATCTGGTTGAATTGGCGGTCAGTCATGCCGTGCATGAACAAAATGCCGAACTCGCGCTTTCGCGTCTTCAAAAACGCCCCCACTGAATACAGCACGAAGAAGAACGAGAACACGTACATGATCAGCTCGGCGCCAACCATGGCCTGAATAACAACCGGATAGAACATTTGCCGAGAAAGCTCCGGATGAAACAAAAACAGGGAGCACACAAAGAAAATCATGACCGAAAATGCACTGCTCAGGAAGTAGGCTGCATACGTCCGTTTATTCCTCAAGACATTTCTAAAAGCGAATTGTCGAAAGGTCATGGCTTCCTCCTCCCAGCAGGGCGAGCATATCGATAATTTTCTGGAAAAAAGCCTGGCGGTTGTCGCCGCAATACATTTCATTATATAATTGCCCGTCCTTGATGAACAAGACGCGGTCGCAATAGCTGGCGGCAACCGGGTCGTGCGTCACCATCAGCACGGTGGCGGAAGCCTCCCGGCTGGCGGCGGACAAGGTCTGCATGACGTCCTTGGATGCCTTGGAATCCAGATTCCCTGTCGGCTCGTCGGCCAGGATGAGGGACGGCTTTTGAATGAGCGCCCGGGCAATGGCGGTCCGCTGCATCTGCCCCCCGGATATTTCATAGGTGCGCTTGTGCAGGATAGGCTCGATAGCGAGCTGACCGCAGATTCGTTTCAGTTTAGCTTCCATTTCAACTAAAGGCATCCCCTCCATGGTTAGCGGCAGCACGATATTTTCCTCGACTGTCAACGTATCGAGCAGGTTGAAATGCTGGAACACGAAGCCCAGCTCCCGGCGCCGGAACAGTGCCATCTCGGTCCGGTTCAGCAGATGGGGATTGCGTCCGCCGATGATGACCTCGCCCGCCGTCGGCTGATCGATGGTGGCGATCAGGTTCAGCAGCGTCGTTTTGCCGCTGCCGGATGGGCCCATGATCCCGACGAACTCTCCTTTTTCAACCGCGAAGTGAATGTTGTTCAGCGCTTGGAACGCCACTTTGCCTTCGTAGATTTTGGATAGGTGCTTGACGCTAAGGATCGGCATAACTTCACTCCTTGTGTACGTTGCTATCATTGTAAAATACCTGCATCCGGCTCCGCCATGTCCGTAACTTACAGTTTCCTTACAACCTTGTAAGGTTTTTTTAGCAAACGGAACGTTCAAAAATAATGCGGACCGTGGTGCCCTCACCCACCTTGGATTCAATCTCCAAAGCATGACCGAGCTTGTCCAGTATCTGTTTCACAAGATAAAGCCCCATGCCTGTCGACTCCTGGAACCGGCGGCCGTTCTCTCCGGTGAAGTAAGGGTCAAAGACGCGCGGCAAGTCGCTTGCGGGAATGCCTATGCCTTCGTCCCGGATTTCCAGCACGGCCTGCTCACCTCGCGCATAGCCGGTCAGATGGACCGTGCCTTGCTCCTTTAGCGTATACCGAACCGCGTTCGTCAAAATCTGCGTGAGCACGAAGGACAGCCACTTCTCGTCCGAGGCGGCCGTCAAGCCGCTCTCGATCCGTACGGCGGGATAGATTCGGCGCCGGATGAACAGCCGTTTCTGTTCGGAGGTTACCCCGCGGACGACCTGCTCCAGCGGCAGCTGCTCAACATAGAAATCATGCTCGAAGGTATCGAGCCTTGCAGTATATAAGACAAGGTCGAGGCCTTTTTTGAGCCGGTCGAGCTCGTCGCCGATGGCGGCGAAGCGCGGGTCGTCATCGTCCTGAAGGATCAGGTGGATGACCGAGATCGGTGTTTTCATCTGATGAGCCCACTGGTTGATAAAGTGGAGATGTCCCTCGATTTTATGCTTATAGTTGTGCAGTTCGGTCGAGTACTGGCGGAATTGGCTGCGCAGAAGCTGCTGCAGGGCTTCGGCAAGCGGCGTATGGGAGGATTCGGCCGAGGATTCGCCGGTAACGGCTTCGCCCGCGATCGGCTGGGCAAGCCGGCGGTAGAAGGAGTGGTTGGCGATATAGCGGAATGCCAAATAGCCCAGCAGCAATAGGAGGCTGATCATGTAGGCGTACAGGACGACCTTGCCGTTGCGGTAGCCGTCCAGCCGGTAGATAAGCGATACGAGCAGCAGCTGGGCGATGTAGACGACGATTAAAGGGCGCTGCTCTTGCAGGAACAGTCTCATGCGTCATCCCTCCAGTTCGGTATGAGGCGATAGCCGCGCCCGCGTACGGTTTGGAGTCCTTCTTGGATGCCAAGCGCCGCCAGTTTTTTGCGAACACGGGTGATGTACACATTTAGCGTATTATCATCAACGAAGGCCTGGTCATCCCAGATTTTCTCAAGCAGGCGGTCACGGCTGACAACCTGCTCGGGCTTCTTCATCAGCTCGTCCAAAATTTTAGCCTCCGTATGGCTGAGCTCGGTATGAGCCTGATCCAGCGACAGGGAGAGACGCTCGACGTCCAGCGTAAGGCCAGAAACGGACAGCGTCCGTTCGTTGTGCCCGGCGGCGTAGGAGCCGTAGGCGCGGCGAAGCTGGCTCTTGATCTTGGCCATGGCGATCTCGTAATCGAACGGCTTGGTAATGTAATCGTCCGCACCGTTTTCAAGCGCCATCACTTGGTCCATCTTGCCGTCGCGGGCCGAAATGAAAATAATCGGGCAGGTGGAGAGGCTGCGGAACTGACGGCACCAGTAATAACCGTCGTACTTGGGCAGATTGATATCCAGCAGCACGAGATGGGGATCGAAGTCCTCGAATTGATCGCGGACCGTTTCGAAATCATCCACGGACTGGGTCGTATATCCGAATTTATGAAGATGCTCTTTCAGCAGGCTGACGAGACGGGTGTCGTCCTCAACAATCAAGATTTTGAACATATCGATAAAATTCCCTTCAATTGACATTGTACTAACGTCTGTTATTGTACCAAATTGTCAGGTTACAGGGAAAAGCAAAGGGACTGTCCAACCGGATTTTTTGGAAATGAAAAACCCTGAAGACAGCCCCTATGCAGGCTCGAAGTATGGCCACCAGGCCTCACGAGCGCAAATACGAAGAACGATGGAGATTCTCTCGCTTCGGTCCCTATTCCGCCGGCCATTCCGCGCGAAACGCAGTTCCCTCACCGAGGGTGCTGGCGACGGACAAGCTGCCGCCGTGCGCAGTCATGATGGAATGGGCAATGGCCAGTCCGAGTCCGGCCCCGCCCTGGATGCGGGCTCTTGAACGATCAATGCGGTAAAAGCGCTCGAACAGATGGGGAAGATGCTCCTCCGGAATGCCGGGCCCGTTGTCGCTTACGATGAGCACGGCGTGATCTCCTTGCTGCTTCAAGGCTACGGTAATAGCGCCATCGATTGGGTCGGTGTGCTGGACCGCGTTTTGAAAGAGGTTGTAGATGACCTGCTTCAGCTTGTCGGGGTCGCAGCGGCCTTGGACAGGAAGGGGCTGAAACGCTACGGCTCTGTTCTGGGCGAGCATTCGCAAATGCGGCTCCATTTCGCGGAGCAGCAGATCCAGTCTTGCGTGCTGAACCTGAAGCTTTGGCCTCTGGTCAAGCTTGGCCAGCAGCAGCAGATCCTCGACCAGCTTCTTCATTCGCCGGGATTCCCCATGCATGCTGGAGAGCGCCGCATGCAGCTGTTCCGGGTGATCGGCCGCCCCGCGCAGCAATACTTCCAGGAAGCCGTGAATGGAGGTAAGCGGCGTTCGCAGCTCATGCGAAGCATCGGCAACAAACCGCCGCATGTGCTCTTTCGCCTCCCGTTCGGCTTCGAAAGCATGCTCCAGCCGTTCGAGCATGCCGTTGAACGACTCGGCCAGACGGTCGATTTCCTGCTGGCCTTGGGCTGCCGGAAACCGTTCCGCCAGATTCCCGGCATCGGTGCGCTTAACCGTATCCACGATCCGGTTCAGGGGCAGGAGCGTCCGGCGAAGGAGAGGCAGATACAGCGCCACGCCCCCCGCCATCGCGAGAAAGGCAAGCAGAGCGAAGATGACCAGCTGCCGCATCAGCACGGCATGCAGCGCGTCCGTATCGATCCCGAGCTGAAGCAGGCCGGTGGGGGATCCCGGAGTTCCCAGCGGCCGGAATACGATCAGCTGCTCGTTGCCATCGGCATCGTCGACAACCTTGTATTTCACGGGCCGGTGCTCCTGGAACTCCTGAAGGATTTGACTGTAGGTATCGGACGATAGCTTGGGAGCGGTCCGTCCGCTGCTGTCCGAGGACAGATCGGTATGGCTGCCGTTCGTTTCGATCCGGGCAAGGGACATGTTCGGCAGAAACATCAGAGGTCTTTCCGAACGCGGGGGAGTTGTCCATCCCTTGCCTGCATTCCCCGCCGAACCGTTCGATTCGTCCGTCGTTTCGTCCGCCGTATTGTCCGTGCCGGGGCGGGGCATCGCGTGCCGGGCGGCGTTCCCAAGATCCGGATCCCACAGCTCCCTTGGGATCGAGCGAAGCTGCAGGGCCAGCGCTTCCGCCTGGTTCTGCAGCATGGCGTTCTTCATCCAGACATATTGCAGCATGCCGATCAGAATCAGCAGCACCGCGAGGACAATGAGGGATCTGGACAGCAGCTGCATGCGCAGCGAACTAGGCCCTTTGAGCCGCAGCCGTCGCTTGGTTTGCTGGCTCATGGCAGGTCCACGCGGTATCCCGCCCCGCGCAGGGTCCGGATGATGCGATGCTCCTTGTCCCCCAGCTTCTCACGCAGCGATCGGATGTACACTTCCACGATATTATCCTCTCCGCCGAAATCATAGTTCCATATGATATTCAAAATATTCGTCTTGCTAAGCACGGTGCCGTGCTTGGTTACAAGCAGCTTCAGCAGCTTATATTCCGTAGGCGACAGCCCGAGGGCCTCTCCGCGAAAAGCGATTTCCTTCTTGCGATCGTCAATGACAAACGGCCCCAGCCGAATTTCTCCGAGCAGGCTGGGGAACTGATTGCGAAGCCGCGCCTGGATGCGGGCAAGCAGCTCCTCGAAGCTGAACGGTTTGGCCATATAATCATCGGCCCCGATCAAGAGTCCTTTGACGCGGTCATCGATTTCATCCTTCGCCGTCAGCATGATGATCGCAATGTCCGCTTCTTCCTCCTTTAACCTGCGGCACACCGTTAGACCGTCGGTTCCGGGCATCATGACATCAAGAATAATGACATGCGGCTGATAGCTGTGCACGGCCGCCAGCGCGCTTTCCCCGTCAAACGCCGTCTTTACATCAAAGCCCTCATTGCGTAATCCGAGCTCCAAAAATTGCAGGATATGCGGCTCGTCATCGACGAGCAATACGCGAATTCCGTTGAATGATTCCATCTCTTACAGCGCTCCCCTATCTGTTAGCTAAAGCCTATCATAAGTAGTCTAACTGAAGCCGAGCTGAACCTAACCTGAAAAAAAACTAAAAAATCGACTGCTGCATTAAAACGGAGACAGGGAAAAATAGGATGTTGATATATAATCTGTTATCAGCGATGCTATCTTGAAGTCGAGATGATCTGGGCAAGTCACCTGTTCATAGGGAATTTGCGGGATAGGTTAAAGGGGGAGACTGAACATGATAGGCAAAGTATATATGCCGGAGAACTATGGGAAAGGCTCTTTAGACGGAGGAAGAATTGCCGAGCTGAAGCCGATCGGCCTCTCAGGGGAAGGGTCAGCCGTGAATCGTGTCGGGCCGATATTCTACTGGTCTTGGTTTCGTTCGCCTATCGAAGGCACTGTGGGAGAACATCCTCATCAAGGATTTGAAATCGTAACGTATATGATACAGGGCACTGCGGTGCATCAGGATTCGCAAGGCCTGCGCGGCGAAACGGGAGCCGGAGGCCTGCAGCTGATGAGAGCGGGCTCGGGGCTGAAGCATGAGGAGCATTATACCGGACCGGATGCGGAAGGCTTTCAAATTTGGCTTGAGCCTTATCTGCGCGATTCGCTGAAGCAGAATCCGGCCAGCCGGCAGTATCGGCAGGACGTGTTTCCGGTGAATCGAATTCAGGGGGGCTCGGTGACGACGTTAATTGGCAGCGGTTCCCCGGTCGACGTATCGGTGGATGCAAGGATGCTGGATATTCAGATTTTAGCCGGACATGAAGCCAAGTATGAATTGAAGCCCGGAAGGTATGCTGCCGCATTGACGGTTCGGGGGAAGGGCAAATTCAATTCAGGAGAGGACGAGCTGGTTTTCCATCATCGGGACTTTGTAGTCATGAAATCAGAGGAGGGAGAATGGCTGACCCTTAAGGCTCAGGACAATCTGCGCATGATTCTTATCGATGTGCCGGAAGATCCTGGATACCGGCTGTACGCCAAGAGGCCATAAAGCCCTAAAGATTACAAAATTGTAGTGGAATAAGATATAAGTCGTGCGATAAACTAGAGTTTGTCTGATAGGAAAACGATCGGACAAGCTCTGATTTTATCCCTTCCGCATTCGAATACTACCGTAAGAATAAAGACCCATCATACCGAAGAAACGTTAGTGACGCTTCCGGTGCATGGGTTATTTTGGCATTTATTTCTTCAAATATGTGTTATTTATTCAAAATACAGGTCTAAAAAGCGACTAAAGTCCTCCTCTTTACCAATACTTGGCATGCTGTTTTATGAAAATAGTTGCATGCGTCCCGAGACATAGCCTGTCTATAATGATTGCGGGATCACGAAATATGACAATTTCGTCATTCCTAAAATCAAACGAGACGGGGGAGATTCATATTTTCTCGAAAACAAGTGTTAAAAGATTGATGGCCGGAGCACTACTGTCAGCAGCTGTTCTTGGTTCTTACGGATATGGGTCTGTGAATGAGGTTGCTGCTGCAAGCGTGCAGTCTGCAGCTAGCGGCGTAGCGAATGCGAATGTATATATGCGCAGCCAGCCTTCGACGTCGGGCAAAGTGCTTGACCGTGTCTATAAAGGCGACAGCGTTCAAATTCTGGGTGTCAGCTCGGGATGGTATAAAATTAAAAATTCGGACGGCAAACAAGGGTATGCTTCTTCCAAGTTCATTACCCAGAAAAGCGGCTCCTCAAACTCCAATTCCGGAAGCGGTTCGGAAAGCGCTGCCAAGCCGTCCGCCAATGCCAGTGTTGAAAAAGTCATCAGCGCAGGCATGAAGTACCTGGGTACACCATACGAATTCGGCTCCAACCGCAGCTCAACCAAGACCTTTGACTGCTCGGCATTCGTCCGCCGCGCATATATGGACGGAGCCGGCATTACACTCCCGGGCAACTCCCGGACTCAAGGCCAATGGATCAAGGATAAAGGAACCGATGTATACAACATCAGCCAATTGAAGCGGGGCGACCTCGTGTTCTTTATGAGCTACAGAGGCTCTTCGGTATCCGCGTATGCCGGTGTAAATAAAGCAACTCAGCGAATTACGCACGTAGCGATTTACTTAGGCGATAACAAGCTGCTGCATACGTACTCCAAAAAATCCGGAGGCGTCCTGGTAGGCGAGTTCAGCAGTTCCTGGAAGAACCGCTTCCTCTATGGCGGCAGCGTACTGTAACACCAATATGAATCGTCATATCTTTATCATATGTGTCTGACAATAGGGCCGTTCCTTGAATGGATGTTCGTATCCAAGAAGGGGCGGCCCTGCTGTGCGTAGGGAAGGCATAAGACGGGTATTTGCAATTGAAAGCCGTATTCAGTATGGTGTACATAACTTTCATTGCATCAGAGGCTATACACCACATGAACAGGAGTGATCAGAAAATGAATGGCGGACAGCGTTCCAACATCAAGCCGGGACTTGAGGTGGATATCGTATTGAAGCAGGATCAGCGAACAGGGAAGCTTACACGCGGCGTGGTTAAGGACATATTGACCAATTCTCCCAGCCACCCGCACGGCATCAAGGTTCGGCTGCAGGATGGACAAGTCGGGCGCGTTAAACATATCTACGAGCCGTAAACGCCTCGGCCCATGGGCCGAGAAAGATTCTTTAAATCGATGATGCACAGCGTCTTACCGATGATGGCCATTCGTGGTCCGGTTTTTGGTGCAGGCCCGCGTTGCCGCTTGAAAGTCCTTGAAAGTCCCTCATAGAGTTCACGATATGGTCATGTGAAGCTAAGTTTGGAAGCCGTTATTGGAGCTCCTCCATGTGGGAGGGATTTCCAAAAACGGTTTTTTTTAATTGAGCATGCAACATTGTTCCCGCTTCGGCCGTCTGGAGGTTGAGGTGATCAAATATGCGAAAATACCTGATAGCTGCGGCTATTGTGATGCTATTTATAACGGGATGCGCCCAGAAAGGAGAACCTGCGCCTGCCAAGCCTGAGCCTGCCTCAGATCAAGCAGTCCGGCCCAGCCGTACCGAAATGAAGGAAGGGGATTTCGTCTACCGACTGGTCAGCGAAAGCGAGCGTTACGGTCAAGGAGAGAAGCTAAAGATTTATGCAGAGCTTGAATATGTCGGGGAACAGGATGAGATTACCATTGGCCATGCCGCCTCTCCTTTCTATTTTCCGATAAAGGAGCTGACCCGAAATTACAGCATTGACTATATGATGAACGAGCCGTACATTACAACGACCCTGAAGAAGGGGGAGCTGTTGCGGGAGGATTATACAGGCAGCGGAGGTTATAGCGAACAGGATACGAAGGATTATCAAAATTTCATACGTTCCTTGAAGGATGGATTTCCCGAGGGACGTTATGTCGTGTATGGCTCGGCTGATTTCGTGATTCACCCGGCCGAAGGAGAGACGGGCGAAGAACCCGAAAAGTACAAGATTCAGGCGGAGATTGAATTTGAGGTAAGCCCGTAAGCAAGGCGGCGGGGGTGGACCGGAAGAAGGTTATATCGAAGTCTAGACTTAAAATAAGGGGCTCCCGGGTTGAGAAGAACCTTGAGGGAGCCCCTTATTTGTCTCGTAATAAAGGCTTATTGGAAGCCTTGATGTGTATTCGGGAAGCCTTGGCCGAAGGTAGGCTGGATATGCTGGGCTTGATTAGCCCGCGCCGAATATTCCACTTGCTTCACCAGCTGAGAGATTTGCTGGAACTGCTGAATCGCTGTCTGGTGCCCTTGCAGCGCGGACTGGATCATTTGCGTTGCTTGACGCTCGCGTTGTGCAAGCTCTTCCAGTCTGGCGGCGTTCTGCTGCTCCTGCTGCATCATCTGCTGGTACATGGCGGAAGCTTGCTGCGTTTGCTGCGTCAGCTGCTGCAGCAACTGCTCACACTGGCGGATTTGCTGCGAAATTTGCGTGTTGTTCGTTGAATACATGCGCGTATTCCTCCTCAAGAGTTTGTAGGTATGAACCCTTGATTATTGTGCGGAACAACACGGGGAAACATCCGGTCTACAGGGATAGAGAGCCTTCCAATATGTGGACGAATTCCTCCAGGAACTGCTGATCCTCTTGATCGAATCTTCCCTTCAGCGGACTGTCGATATCCAGAACGCCGTAAAGCGCTCCGTCAACGACGATCGGAACGACAATTTCGCTGTTGGATGCGGCATCGCACGCAATATGTCCCGGGAATGCATGCACATCCTCTACCAGGACGGTGGATTGCTTGGCAGCGGCGGTTCCGCATACGCCGCGGCCCATCGGAATCCGGATGCAGGCCGGCAGACCCTGGAAGGGACCGAGCACCAGCTCCTTGCCGTCATAGAGGTAGAAGCCGACCCAATTGGTATCTGTTAAAAAATGCTTCAGCAAGGCCGAGGCGTTTGAGAGATTGGCAATCGCATTGGGCTCGTCATGAATCAATGCCTTCAATTGTTGAAGGACCTGGGCGTACTGCTCGCTCCGGGTACCCTCGTATGGCGTATTTTGAAACATCGTGTTCCCCGTCCTTCCTTAATCATGTTATCGTTCACTCACGATAGTATAAGTATAAGATATTCGTCAAGCATTGGCATCCGGTCCGGGCCGTATCGATCAGAATCCGCTGATTCCCTGCACCTTCCGAGGGGTAATGAATGACAGAATAGGTGCCAACCTAATGTCAAGGAGGAGAGGATCAGAATGCGTGCAGACGTACAAAATTTGTTTATCGGTATTCACATGCTATATCACGCTCACGAACGGGACCTTACCGTCAGCGAAATGCAGCCCGAGCTCGAACGCCACGGGTATAAGGTTGGTGACCGGGAGGTCAAGAATGAGCTTGAACGCTTGACGCAGGAAAATTTCCTGACGGCTCATGGGGATGCATATAGTCTGACGGGGGCTGGCATCGAAGAATTCAAAGAGCTTCAGAGCAAGCTGAAGGAGCTCTGCAACGAGGTGCTGAAGCCGGTCAACGCGAAGAAAGCGGACACCATGGCTTAACGGACGGCTCCCCATTTTCGATAAAAACATGAAAGCAGCCCTGGATGATGGTCAGGCCTTGGCCGACGCGGGGCTGCTTTTTTGATTGCATGCTCCGTAATTCAAGATGTCTACACGCTTTCAAGCGAACGGTCCATCGGTACGGCGCTCATTTCTGCTTGCTGCAGCCGGGGCTGCGGGCTGGCCTGGGGTTGACCCATATACTCCCGCAGAAACGATTGGACTCCGTCTCTGTAGCCTTTCGGGTCAATATGATAGGCATTGGCATGAATAGCTCCTTCGACAAGCAGCAGCTTCTTCGGCTCAGGCTTCGCCTCATACATTTCAAGACTCATCCGGGTTGGCACGTAATTGTCCTTCGCCCCATGGATAAACATGACGGGCAGCGTGCTTTCCCGCACTGCGCGAATCGGGCTGACCTGATTTAGGCTAAAGCCGGCTTTCCGCCGTATTCGGGCATCGACCCAGGATAGGAAAGGTCTGGCCGGGATTTTATTAAGCGAGGACAGCTGATGGCGGATGAGGTCCGTCAGGTCGGAATAGGGACAATCCGCTATGACAAGCTTCACTTGCGGATCCGCAATCGATAAATATTCCAGTACGGTGCCTCCGCCAAGGGATTGCCCATGCAGTCCAACGGCTATATCCTTCCCGTATTGTGAGGTAAGCCAGCGAATCCATGCCTGGATATCGTATTTTTCATAATATCCATACGTCGTGTATCGGCCTTCGCTGAGGCCGTGCCGGCGCTGATCAATCAGCAGCACATTGTAGCCTTCCTCCGTGAACATATCGATAAACTGGGTGGATACCGCCCGGGAACCGGTATACCCGTGAACGATGAGCATCCAGTGCTTAGAGCCGGGATTCGCTTCGATGGATGCGCCGCACAGCTTCAACCCGTCAAAGCTGGTTATGTTCACCTCTTGTTTGCTCAGCGAATCATACTTTTCACGCGTGTACAATCCCGCCTGCTCAAGGACGGTGAACAGCTTCAGGTCATTTTTGACTTTCATCCGCGTGATTTGGAGATATCCGATCTCCGTGATGGCTGCGGCGATAAGAGCAACAACGATCAGAACGACTAAAGTAATATACATATCGAATATCCCTCCTCTGTTCTATGCTGATGAACGGGGGATGCTACGCATATTGACGGATGCCTCCCGAATCCATCAATATAGATAGCATCGAAGCCCTCATGCGGATGTTTGCACATCCCGGGCCAAAGGAATCTTAAAGCTATACATCTTTAATACACGCAGTTAGTATCACCGAAAACGTTAAATACAAGTCAGCATTTTTGTAAAGGGGTGGACGCGGTGTATGCATGTGAAGGTCATATTCCGGAGCTCGCGGGCGATCGGGTCCGGCTCCGCAGGCTTACTGAGGATGACGCTGCGGATATGCTCCGGTGCTGGTCCGATCCAGATACGAGGAAGTTTACCGCGCTGCCGGCTATGCACGCGGCAGCGGATGCGGCGGCGCTCATCGCATGGCTAAACGCCATGTCGGAAGAGGAGGATGCGCTCAGGTGGGGCATTGAGCTTACCGGCTCCGGACGGGTCATTGGCAGCTGCGGACTGAACCAATGGCAGCTGGCTGGGGCGTACCGGGGGGAATTCGGCTGCGAGCTGGCTAGCGATTGTCAGGGAAAAGGCTTTATGACGGAAGCAGCCGAGCTTGCGATGAGGTTTGCTTTTCAAGAGATGGGCCTGAATCGGATCGAAGCCTTTGTTCAACCGGGCAATGCGCGAGCGGTACGGTTTTTTGAGCGTTTAGGCTATACGCGGGAAGGCGTATTGCGGGAGTACCGGCATACCTCCACGGGATATGCAGATGCAGTAGTTTTTTCAATGTTGAAAAGGGATTGGAATCATCGCAAGGGAGAGGTTGGATAGGCATGTTGATTCAGTACAGGAGGGGAAGCTCTCTCCTTCATCGATACGATCCGTTAAGCAAGCTGGTCATTCTGCTGTGTACCGCGGTCATCGCCATGATGCTGGACCAGGCCTGGCAGCAGGGGGTGTTTCTGCTTCTATGCATCGGCACGGCGCGATTCGCCGGGCAACTAACCTGGAGAAGCTTGCTTCTGGGCATCCGGCTGATTGCCGTCGTGGCTATCCCGTATTTCATCTTGACCGGCTTGACGGTGAAGGGGGAAACCGTGTGGATGCAATGGGGACCTTTGACGATTACGACCGAAGGGCTGAATGCCGCGGGAGCGATGACGCTGCGGATGTTTACGCTGTTTTTATCCTCGATGGCTTATATCGTTACGACCGACCCGCGGGAGCTGGTGGCAGAGCTGAATCGCAGGCTTGGCGTTCCGTACCGTTTTGCCTTCGGCATTTCCGCCGCGCTCACGTTTATTCCGCTCTTGGAGCAGGAGGGAGCACAGATTCGGGCAGCTCAGCAGGTTAGGGGACACCAGCCTCCCAAGGGGCTCATGAGCCGAATCCGCTATGTGCTGGCATTCGTATCATCCGTGCTGTTAAATGCGCTGCGGCGGGTTCAGCAGACAGCCGGTGCAATGGAGGCCAAGGGCTTTGGAGCATATCCGGACAGAACGTTTCGCCAGACGGTTAACATTTCGCCGATGCATGTAATTTCTGCATTCGCCTACGTCTTGTTAACGGCATTATTGGGGTGGATTGTTTAAATTGTTAACCAGATTATATTAAAATGTGGTTGACGATAAGCACGGATATATGCAAAATATGACTTAGCAAAGCGTCCAGCTCGGCCCGAAATCTGTAGTCTAGCAGCTTAATTTTCGGACTAGCATATTCGGTTGGCTGCGGGACCCCTGTGAACCCTATCAGCTCGCGCTGGCCGATTTGGACGGTACCTAAGGAGGATTAATTTTGAATCATTCATCAACGAATCGAAAATGGTTTGCATTCACGACCCAGGAAATTATTCTGATGGCGATGCTGGCTGCGGTCAACGCCGTCATCACCGTGTATATCGGGCCGGTCAACAAGCTGCTGAGCAGCCTTGGCGGACCGATCGCGACATCGACGACCACAGGCATCTACATGGTGTACGGCCTGTTGGCTTATTACATCATCCGTAAACCCGGAACGGCGGTTGTCACTTATGCGATCGGAGGGACGATCCAGGCCATGACGGGAACGGTTTACGGCATTGCGTCATGCTTTGTCGCCGCCGCATGCTACATGGTCATCGCGGAGATTATATTTGCGGCTGTGCGTTACCGGAATTGGAGCACGGGTGTGCTTATGCTGGTCGGCGGCGCGATGGTGCCGCTCTGGTTCGTGTTTGCCGCGAATATGTTCGGCTACACAGCATGGCCGATCGGTGTTCTGGGGATTGCGCTGGTTGTGCGGATCCTGAGCGGCATCTTCCTGTGCGGCCTGCTGACGAAAGTGCTGGGCGAAGCTTTGGCGAAGACGGGGCTGCTGCGCAGATTTGCCGTCAGCGCGAAGGGATGATTCGCTTGATCGGAACGAAGGTGGAGTGCCGGGACGTCGGTTTTATGTACGACGGCGAGGAGCGGCCGGTCCTGCATCAGCTTAGCTTCACGGTGCAGCCGGGCGAGTGGACGGCCGTGATCGGGGCAAGCGGAAGCGGTAAATCCACGCTGTGCCAGCTGCTCAGCGGTCTTCTTCCGCGAAGCGGGGGCGGAACCCGGGAAGGCGTTCTGCTGCTGGACGGGATGGATCCTGCCTCAGCCCCGCTCGCCGATGTTACGGAGGCGATGGGGGTGCTGTTCCAGGATCCCGATGCGCAGCTTGTCCAGGGCATCGTCGAGGATGAGGCAGCATTCGGGCCGGAGAACCTGCGGGTTGCGCCGGAAGAGATCGAGCGGCGCATCGTGGCCTCCTTGACTGCGGTCGATCTGCTGGACCGGCGGTCCGATCCGGTGCGCAGCCTGTCCGGCGGACAGCGGCAGCGCACCGCCATTGCCGCGGTGCTGGCCCTGCAGCCGCGGCTGTACGTCTTCGACGACGCCTGCGCGAGCCTTGATGCGGCTGCGCAGGCGAGATTCCTGCAGCTGTGCGAAGCGCTGCAGGGCGAGGGCCGGACGCTCATTACGGCGTCCGGCCGCTTTGACGATGCCGCGCGCGCCGCGCAGCGCGTCATCGTCCTGGACGGCGGCACCTTCGTGCTCGACGGGCCGCCGGAGGAGCTGCTGCGCCGCTGCGGGGAGCAGCTGGCGCAGCTGGGGCTGCTGCCTCGTCCCGCAGGGGAGGCAGCTGGCGGCGCGGCCGCGAGGGGCGCCGTGGCGCCGCAGGTAGCTCGCGGCGGAGCCGCCCCGCCAATCGCCCCGCCAATCGTCGCGCCTGTCACGGCGCCAGCGGAAGATGCCGCAGGCATGCAAGGCGCCGCGTCACAATCGGCGTCGGCTGCGCCCACCACCGCGGCCGCGCCAAATGCGCCCGCCGCAGCACCCGCAGCCAGGCCCCCTGAGCCGCTGCTCGAGCTGCGCTCGCTCCATTACAGCTATCCCGGCGGGCGGGAGGCGCTCAGCCCTGTCGATGCCGTTCTGGAGGCTCGCAGCTGGGCGCTTCTGACGGGAGAGAACGGCTCGGGCAAGACGACGCTGAGCCGTTTGATCATGGGCCTTTTGCCGGCGCCGAAAGGGAGTATTCTGTGGCGGGGGGAAGATCTCACCGGGATTCCGGTGCATCGCCGGGCCGAGCGGATCGGCTATGTGTTCCAACAGCCCGAATATATGTTTACGGCTCCGAATGTCTGGGAAGAGCTGGTCTACAGCCTGCATGGCGGTCTGTCTGCAGCCAAGCGCCCGGAGATGACAGACGCCGAGCGGAGCAGAGCGAACCATCTGCTTGAAACGGCAGGCTTAGCCAAGCGCCTTCATATGTCCCCTTATCTGCTCAGCCAAGGAGAGAAGCGGCTGCTCAGTCTGATCAGCCAAATGATCCTTGCCAGGCCGCTTTATATTTTGGACGAGCCGACCTCCGGCATGGATTATGCCGCTATGGAGCGCATCGTCCAGCTCTGCCGGTTTGTCATTGACGAGGGCGCTGCGATCCTGATGATTACGCACGATCCGGACATCATGCGGCCGTACGCCGATTCCGTGATTCATCTTCGGGGCAGAAACCAAGAAGAGTCTGTGCATATCCCCAAGCAGCATTTATAATAGAAATATTACATGTGCGAAAAGCGCTCCTGCATTTTTGGGAGGCGCTTTTTATACTGTGGTCAGCTCTTTTTCGCATATCCTTAATCGCCGGGGGATGGGCGCCCTGGGGCGGGCGGTCAAGAGCTGTTCAAAGTAAAGGGGACGAAGGATACGTGAATGCACTGAAACAAAATAAGCGGGGCTATATCCTGGTCGGTATTTTGCTGTCGACCTTTATGGCCGCGATCGAAGGAACGGTTGTCGGTCCTGCAGGACCGGCGATTATTAGCAGCTTCGGCAGTGTTAGTCTAATGAGCTGGATCTTTACGGCGTTCTTGCTAACGATGGCCGTCACGACGCCGATTTTCGGCAAGGTTAGCGATCTGTACGGGCGAAAGCCGGTATTTCTGTACGGCTCCCTCATATTCCTGGCGGGGTCGCTGCTGTGCGGCCTCTCGCAGAGCATGACGCAGCTCATTATTTTCCGGGCGATCCAGGGGATTGGGGCCGGGGCGGTTATCCCCGTGACCTTTACGGTTATCGGGGACATCTACAACCTGGAGGAGAGAGGGAAGGTTCAGGGAATGATCAGCTCCGTATGGGGCATTTCTTCCCTGATCGGTCCATTGATTGGAGGATACTTTGTCGACTTTCTGTCCTGGCACTGGATTTTTGTATTCCATATGCCGTTCGGCGTTGTTTCCATCTGGTTGATTCTCCGCTATTTCCGGGAAGAGCGTACAACCCGCCAGGTTTCGATCGATTATACCGGCGCGGCATTGTTTGCGGTCGGCATGACGGCGCTTCTCTTCGCGCTGGCTGTCGGAGGGGGAGAGGGCTATTCCTGGACATCCCCGATGATGCTCGGCCTTATCGGAGGTTCCGTGGTGCTTCTCATTGCCTTTTTGATCGTAGAGAGCCGCGTAAAGGAGCCGATGCTGCCGCTGAATTTATTCAAGATCCGGGATATTTCCGTGTCCACGCTGGCGAATATTCTCGTAAGCGCACTGATCATCGGATTAACCACTTATTTGCCGCTATGGATTCAAGGCGTCAGGGGAGGCAATGCCACCTTGTCAGGTCTGTCGCTGGCTCCGATGTCCATCGGCTGGCTGATCGGATCGGTGATCGGGGGACGCCTGATCGTGAAGACGGGATCCCGCAAAACCGCTTTGATCGGTGTCGTTTTTCTCATCATCGGGGCCGTCGGGCTGGCATTTATGCATAAGGAGACGGCACTCGCCCTGCTGCTGACGTTTACGTTCATTTACGGGCTGGGCTTCGGGTATATTTCGACATTGTTTCAGATTATTGCCCAGTCATCGGTCGGTTATCAGGTGCGGGGAGCCTCGACGGCGCTGAATTCCTTTATCCGGACCTTTGGCCAGACGGTTGGCGTTGCGGTGTTCGGATTATGGGTGAATGCCGGGATTGCAAACCGGCTTGCAGCTGAACCGGATGCGGTCGGCATTACCAGTGACGATATTAACAAGCTGCTTTCTCCGCACGGGACGGCGGAGCTTCCGGAGGGAGCAGGCGGATTGCTGAGCGGCATTTTGGAAGGAAGCTTGAACTCTTTGTTCATCGGCATGGCCGTCATGGCTGTTGTTTGTATGCTGATTGTAGCGGCCTTCCGCAATGCGCCTCCTCAGCCTGAGGATGAGACCGACGGAGAGGCGTCACCGGGGAACTGACCACGCGGCTGTTTCATTAACATAGACACAGACTGAATTTGCATGAGCGAAATGTCCGATGGATGTATTCATAAAATGTTCGTTAGGACTTTTTAAGATGCGGCTATATTAATCATTGAAAAATACGAAGAACCCTGTCTCCCATGGAGGACAGGGTTCTTTCCTATGTTGTCCTTTTTTCAGGACACTACCGACGTGCCGAAGAATGGGCTTGCTTCGCATATTCCCCCATTTTTCGAAGGAGCCGGATGAGCTGGAGCTTCTCCTCTTCATTTAACCCTTCCAGCGCATATAAGATCTGGCGTTCATGCTCAGGATAAAGCCTCTGCATAAGAGCTTCGCCTTGCGGGGTCAGCTCGGCATAGATCACCCGTCGGTCCTCGGGGCAAGGGCTGCGCCGCACGAGCCCCTTCTCTTCGAGTCGGTCGACGACATAGGTCACGTTGCCGCTCTGCAGGAGCAGCTGGGATCCGATCTGCTGAATAGGCAGGCGGCCTGCATTATGCAATATTTCCATGACGGCAAAAGACGTCGGGTTTAAGCCTTCGGTTTTACCGCCGTTTACGACATGCTCGCTCACGCTTTTGAACGAGTTGGCAAGCACTTTGTAAAGGCTCATCGCCAGCTGAGTCTTTCGATCCATGGATACCTTCATTAATTTTCCCCGCCTTTAACTTGGATATGACATGTCCACCATAATTCCTTCAAATCTAAGATTACTCGAATCACAGGCCGTTGAAACATGCGATTTGTCACAGTCCAATAAAAATATTTTCAATATCCGGCCCGGTGCCCTGCTACGTCTCCGGTCCGAACGGCCAATCAGAATTGATCCTCTTG
This sequence comes from Paenibacillus lactis, assembly GCF_017873605.1. Taxonomy (GTDB): domain Bacteria; phylum Bacillota; class Bacilli; order Paenibacillales; family Paenibacillaceae; genus Paenibacillus_AQ; species Paenibacillus_AQ lactis. The sequence continues at coordinate 8,234 of NZ_JAGGKI010000002.1, read as the reverse complement.
CAACGAATTCCATCCCTTTACGTATTACCTGAAATAGGAATTCAAATGGATGGGGGATTTACGAGATGGAAATGATACGGGAGAATCATGAATCACAACCAGACCCCGTTCTCGCCGTGAACATTCAGGAAGCCGGATATGAGCCCGGGCGGCCGCGGATACGCGATATCTCGTTCCGGGTCGCTCCCGGCGAGCTGCTCGGGCTGATCGGCCCCAACGGCGCAGGAAAGAGCACGACGATCAAAGCGGTCCTTGGTTTACTGAAAGATTGCAAAGCCGAAGTCAAGATTGCCGGCGATCCGCCAAGATACGCATATGTCCCGGAGCAGCCCGTATTTTACGAGGATTTGACGCTTTGGGAGCACCTGGACCTGGCTGCGGCCGCATATGGGATCGACGATGGACGGTTCGAGGAGCAGGCGGAGACGCTTCTACGGCAGTTTGGCATGGAGTCGGTACGTCATGAGCTCCCCGGAGGCTTCTCCAAAGGGATGAAGCAGAAGATGATGCTCATGATCGGCTTCCTGTCCAAGCCGGATGTCTATATTGTGGACGAGCCGTTTATCGGACTTGATCCAAGGGCAACGAGGGATTTTCTGAACCTGCTTTTGGAGGAGAGGCAGCGCGGGGCAGGTGTACTGATGTCCACCCACGTCCTAGATACCGCGGAAAGAATCTGCGACAGCTTTGTCCTCATTTCACAAGGTCAAGTAGCGTCACAGGGAACACTGGATGACATCCGGCTCGCAGCGGACCTTCCGGGTGCCTCTTTGTTTGACTGCTTCGATGCACTGACATGAACGGGGAGGAGGACATGATGGTACGGTCGCGACATGTGAAGAACCCGGGCTCCCTGTTCTGGACAAGAGTACGATCCCATTGGAAGCATCAGCGTGCAAGTCTCGCTACCGTGGCAGATTGGACGGTAATGCTGTACATCATTGTGCCGGGTCTGCTGCTTGGCGGAGGGCTTTATCGGGAGCTATGGACAAGACCGATTCCCGTCTGGGTTGATTATATCCCGGTGCAGGGAGCTGCTTCGCTTCTGCTGCTGATGTTCTTCGGCAGGGTGCTGCTGTTTCTCGAGGAGGCCGACGTGCTGTTCCTCCGCCAGCATCCGCAATGGATCAAGGGCTTGATGGTCCGCGGGATGGGATACAGCATTTGTGTTTCCGCGGTTAAAGGGCTGCTGTTCACGGGGCTTGCCCTCCCGTTTCTTGTAAGAGGCTATGGATTTGGCGAAGCGACATTAATCCCCCTGCTGCTGGCAGCCGCAGCCTGCGCCTGGTGCGCCAATCTGGCGGGTAGGATAATCCGTTCTCGTTATAAGGGATGGGCAAGGCGGCTTGGGGGCTATTTCAGCCGCTGGCTCTTCTTCGGCACGTTCATGGTAGGCGTGACCTTCGGGCTTAAAACGCCGCTTGTTTTATGGTTTGGCGCTGTGATTTTTCTCGTGCTGCTGCTCCTGCTCGGCAGGTACCGATTGCGCATGAAGGGAGACTTCATCTCCGATACGCGGGAGGATGCGAGCACGCGTATCCAATTAACCGAGATGATTATGATCCAAGCGGTCGGCAAGCCCCCAAGCATCCGGAGCAAGACCTGGTTGTTCCGCAAATCGGGGCGCATTTTTAAGGGGGCCGCAGAGAAGCGGCTGGCGGATGCCGGTCTGAAGGCGATCCTGCGCAAGTCTGAAAATCTGGCCGTGTACCTCCAGATCACATTGCTCGGAGTTCCGGCGATCTGGATGCCGCCGCATGTAGTCAAAGTGATCGTCTACATTGCCATGGTCATTCTCATATCGTATTGGCTTCATACCCGTTGGGCGCAGTTTGCCAAAGCGGATTTCATGCATATCCTTCCGTTCAACAACCGCCATTACCGGTCGGCAGGCGTGGTCGTGGTTCGGACCCTGCTGGTATTGCCGGCGTTACTATATTCGTTGGTAGCGGGCCTGACGCTCTTTCCAGGAGCGGCCGGGTGGTTGGCCGGGCTTGCATGTACGGCTGTGGCCGTCATCGTTGCACCGACCCTGACGTCCTTGCCGGTCTACAAGGAGGAACGGACTTTAAGAGAGAACGAGGAAGAAGTCGGCGACGAATCGGCATGAGTGGTTCGATCGGTACCATGAATTGCCGCTTCTTATAATAGTAGGATTTGCATTTGGAGAATGAAAATAAGCGCTGGTCAGTCCTTAAGGAGCTGACCAGCGCTTTTCCATGTTGATGGGGCAGTTAGGGCGTCGGCTTTTAGGATACGCCCGAAGGAGGGCGGTAACTATCCGGAAGCGGCCTCTGCAGCGTGCTTGCCAGCCGTGTATCCGGTGGAGAAGGCTGCCGTGATATTGTATCCCCCGGTGTAGCCGTGGATGTCTAATATTTCACCGCAGAAAAAGAGGCCCGGCATCAGCTTGGACTCCATGGTTTTCGGTTGGATCTCCTTAAGGCTTACGCCGCCTCCCGTTACGAACGCCTCCTTCAGCGATCTCGTTCCGGAAGCCCGGAACATGAATTTCTTAAGGGTGGCGGCCAGTCCGGCTACAGCGGTTTTGGAGATGCCGCTGCAGACCGTATCGCTGTCGATCCCGGCCTTGGACAGCAGCAGGGGAATCATGCGTTCAGGCAGATATCCTTTGAGCGCATTCTTAATGCTTTTCCGCGGCTCCTCCTCAAGGTATATCCTAATTTCACGTTCCATTTCCGGGGCAGATCGGTCCGGGAACATATCGATGGCCATGTCCACATTCACGATATCGAATTTCCGCTGAACCTGGCGGATAAACTGGCTGCATCGGAGGGCGATCGGACCGGATACGCCGAAGTGGGTGAACAGCATGTCGCCGCGGTGGGCAATGATCCGCTTACCCTTCGGGTTCCAGACCGACAGCTCTACATCCCTCAGCGAGAGTCCTTGCAGCTCCTTGGAGGCAATCCATGGCTCCGTAGACACGATCGGCACCTCCGTCGGGTACAGCTCGGTGATGGTATGGCCGGCTGCCTCGGCCCACGGATAGCCATCGCCGGTGGAGCCAGTTTGCGGTACCGATTGGCCGCCGGTCGCAACGATCACGCAAGAGGAGGTTATGGTCCTTCCTGATTTTAATTCTATGCCCGCCGCATGATGGTTCTCGAATAGAACCCGGTGCACGGGGCTGTTCGTCAGGATATCGGTGCCCAGCTCACGGACCTTGCCGATCAAGGCGTTGACAACGCTTGAAGCCTTATCCGTTACCGGGAACATCCGCCCGTTGTCTTCCTCCTTAAGCGGAATGCCGAGCCCTTCGAAGAAGGCCATAATATCCCGGTTATTCCAATGCTGAAAAGCGCTGTACAGAAACCGGCCGTTACCCGGAATATTGGCGATCAGTTCATCCTGTTCTTTCGCGTTGGTCACATTGCATCTGCCGCCGCCCGATATGCCGAGCTTACGGCCAAGCTTGTCCCCTTTATCCACGAGTAAAACGGAGGCTCCTCTCTCTCCGGCCGCCACGCAGGCCATAAGCCCGGACGGTCCGCCCCCGATCACAATTACATCATAATCCGGCATGTTTGCTCTTAGCTCCTTTAAGGGTATATCACTAGTAGATCATCCTTATTATATACGGTAACCGTGAATTATCCTAAGTCCTTCAGCATAGGACGAAAAGCCTTTGTTCTTCGTCATTTCAACATGAACTTACAAGATATTGTAATCTGGTGTCGCCTGTGATTTAATCAAAAATATTAGAGGCGTTGTCGAATTGAGGTGATTTAGCGTTGTGCTGAGCCTATGGAAAGATATTCTGCTGCAAGTTCTGCTGTATGGTACGCTCATCTTTCATCTGCCGCTTCTCCTCGACAGACATGTAAATTGCCTGTACAAGAAGAAACCGGATGTTGTGCTGCGATTCCGCGATCATATCGTCATCGCATGCGGAATCAGCATCATTCTATGTGTCCTGCTCTCGGCAATGAGCGATTATTATGTTCCGATTCATCTTGGAGTCGTTCCCCTGTATTTAGGCATTTTATATGGGAGCCGGTTTTCCGGGTTATGTCTTGCAGTCGTATATATAACAACCCATGGGCTGATTTACGGGTTGCCGTTGGCCTGCCTCTTGTTAAATATGCTAATCATATGCTACTCAATGCTGCCTCGGGTATCGACTCATTTCAAGAAGGGCTCGATCCTTGAAAAGATATGCTGGCTATGGAGCGCCCTTGTTCCATCCATGCTTCTCATTGTGGGCCACGAGGCCGTTGACGGAAAAGTCAATAATCATCACCTGAATCCCGATATGATTCTGGTAGCGGTTCTCTATATGCTGATCGGCATGTTCCACTCCGGATTGATTGTATACTGGATTGAAATGAACGCGGAGCGGCTCGCTTCCAATCGACATAACAGCCCTTTGATGAGCAAGGAATCCGTGAGTCCGTTTCTGGATCTCATCCCGCTGGGCATTATAGCTGTTGACCTGAAGGGCAATATCATAGCAGCCAACCACCATTTGATCACGGACTTGAGCAAAGCTGCTTATCCGCATCTGTCAAGGAGCGATATCGTCGGAAAACCGTTACACGAGGCTTTGGACGGTATGTTTCAGAAGGAGCATTTGCTAACGAGGATCGAGAAGGCCCTTCAAGGTATCGAAACGCCGGGAGAAATTGTCCGTAACGCCTCCCGAGTCTACTCGACAGGGATTTACCCCCTTATACATAATCAAACAGGCAAAATTTCGGGGGCGGTTGGGATTATTGAAGACATAACGGAACTTGATAAGCTGCGCTCCGAGTTTATCAATGTGGAGCGTCTCAGCTTAGTCGGTCAGATGGCGGCCGGCATTACGCATGAAATTCGGAATCCGATGGCAGTTGTGCGCGGATTTTTGCAGCTGATGCAGGAGAAGAGCCCGGATACCCTTGATCATTATTACCGTATTGTGATGGAAGAGCTGGACCGTGCGAACAGCATCATTAACGATTTTCTATCCTTGGCCCAGAATCGTACGGCCGAGAAGGAAGAGTGTCATCTTCACGATATCATTCACGAGCTGAGCCCGCTGTTATGGGCGGACGCCAATTTGCGCGGACAGTCCATCGAGCTCAAGCTGGGATCGATGATGCCGAAGCTTCTTTTGAATCCAAAAGAGATGAAGCAGCTGATCCTGAATTTATGCCGCAACGGAATGGAAGCGATGGGGGAGAAGGGAACGCTGACGATCGAGACCCGCCTGGAAGGCGAACAGGTCAAGCTATTCGTCAAGGATACCGGGATAGGAATTCCGGACGATGTACTGCAGCGGTTGTTCGAGCCCTTTTTTACAACGAAGAATAAAGGCACCGGGCTTGGGCTGGCACTGTGCATGAGCGTGGTCCAGCGGCACAACGGAACGATTGATGTCAAATCCAGTGAAGGACAAGGCACGGTCTTTATCATATCGCTGCCCGTCCGCTCCTCTCCGCAGACGATGATTGAACCCCAAAGCGCAGCTGCATTCGAATAATCGGATGGACGGATTGGCATCATAAGACAGAGCCAACGGTAAAGGAGGGATTCGGATGAGCAAAAACAATTCCAAGGAGCAAGAGCAGCAAAAGCGTGAAAACAAAGAGCGCCGCGGTGAGCCCATCGTGGACAAAAAGCAGGACGGGATTAATTACCCGGCCACCTAGGCTTGCATCACCTCTTTATCGGCGGGCGGCATCCTACCTTGGATGCTGCTCGTTTTGTATTTTCTTGCTTTCACTCTTCGTGATTGTATAATATAGATAGCGATGAGTTGTTATCAATCGAATAATCTTGTTTATATAAGGAGTGAAGCAGTTATGGGTATGTCTTTTGACCGATATATGCGCGACATGGTTCAGCCAATGCGCGATGAGCTCACGGTTCTGGGGATCCGCGAGCTGACAACGCCGGAGGAAGTGGAAGAGCAGTTTGAGGCAGCTAAAGGAACGGCGCTCGTTGTTGTCAATTCCGTTTGCGGCTGTGCGGCTGGTCAAGCGCGTCCAGGCGTTGCACTTGCACTGCAAAACGAGGTGAAGCCGGATCATTTGTTCACGGTATTTGCCGGGCAGGATAAGGAAGCAACGGCGAAGGCCCGTGAATATTTTGCGCCATATCCGCCATCCTCGCCTTCGATTGCTCTTTTGAAGGATGGGGAGCTGGTACATTTCATTGAGCGTCATCAAGTTGAGAACCGCTCCGCCGAGGAGATCGCAGCTGATCTGACAGACGCATTCAATCGCTACTGCCAGTAATCCGGCAGCAACAAAGCCCCCGAAGCGTTCGGCCTATTCCGAAGCCGCGGGGCTTTTGTTGTAAGTGCCGTCATTGGAGAAGAGAGAAGCCATTCTGAAAGGAGTCTTACGATGAGTCTACAGGAACAGATTATTGCCGAACTGGGCGTCAAGCCATCGATCAATGTGGAGGAAGAAGTCCGCAAGCGGGTGGATTTTCTGAAGAGCTATGTTACCAATTCTGGCACGTCGGGGCTGCTTATCGCGATTAGCGGCGGGATCGACAGCGCGGTTGCGGCAGGCCTGTGCAAGCGGGCAACCGATGAGCTTACGGAAGAGACCGGCAAGGAATATAAAACGCTGGGTGTATTTCAGCCATATGGCGAGCAGGCCGACATCTCGGACAGCTATGCGACGGCGAAGGCTTTTAATCTGAAATATACGGTTGAGACCAACATCGAGGAAGCCGTCAACGAGATTGCGCTTGAAGTGGAACATGGTTTGAAAAACATCGGAGTCAACAAGCATATCAGCATCCCCGGCAAAGGCAACGTGAAGGCCAGAGTGCGGATGGTTGTCCAGTACGCGCTTGCGTTCGAACAGAATCTGCTCGTCGTTGGGACGGATCATGCATCCGAAGCGATTACCGGCTTTTACACCAAATGGGGCGACGGCGCGGTGGATATAACGCCGCTTAGCTCCTTGAACAAGCGTCAGGTGCGCCAGCTGGCTTCCTACTTGGGCGTGCCGCAATCGATTCTGGACAAGGCGCCTACGGCAGGCCTATGGGAAGGGCAGACGGACGAGAAGGAGCTCGGCATCAGCTACGAGGATAACAGCGACTATCTGGAGGGCAAGCAGGTAGCTCCGGAGGTCCAGGAGAAGCTGGAGAGCTACTATCGCAGAACGGCGCATAAACGGAATACGATCCCGGGCATTTAATAGCCCGGAGAGAGCGAACAAGTCCCTGTTTGGGACTTGTTTTGCGTCTGGGGCCCTGGAGAGAGCAAACAAGTCCCTTTTGGGGACTTACTGCGCGCCCGTGGGCCCGGAGAGAGCGAACAAGTCCCTTTTGGGGACTTGCTGCGCGGCCTGTGGGCCTGAAAAGCGCGAACAAGTCCCTTTTCGGGACTTGTTTTGCGTCTGGGGCCCTGGAGAGAGCGAACAAGTCCCTTTTGGGGGCTTGCTGTGCGCCTGTGGGCCTGAAAAGCGCGAACAAGTCCCTTTTGGGGACTTGCAGCGCGCCAGTGGGCCTGGAGAGAGCGAACAAGTCCCTTTTGGGGACTTGTTGGGCGATTGTGGGCCCGAAAAGCGCGAACAAGTCCCTTTTGGGGACTTGCTGTGCGCCTGTGGGCCTGAAAAGCGCGAACAAGTCCCTTTTGGGGACTTGCTGCCGCCCGTGGGCCCGGAGAGAGCGAACAAGTCCCTTTTGAGGACTTGCAGCGGGCTTATGGCCCCGAAGAGAGCGAACAAGTCCCTTTTTGGGGCTTGCTGCGCGGCCTGTGGGCCTGAAAAGCGCGAACAAGTCCCTTTTTGCAGCTAGAATAAAAAGTGGACACCCCTTAGTGATAAAACGATAATGAAACAAAGCAGACGAAAGGGTGTCAAAAATATGAGTGGTAACAGGCAGCATTACAACGAGACATTTAAGCGTGAAACCGTAAAGTACGTGCAAGAACAGTCGAAGACGCTGGAGCAGATCGCCGATGAGTTGAACATTAATCCAGGCACATTACGCAACTGGGTCAAAAAGTATCGAACATTCGAGCACGAGCCTGTCAATCATGGGGAAACCTTACGTCAGCAAACCCAACTTATCGAAGATCAGAAACGCGAAATTGATGATTTGAGAGAAGAAATTGCGATCCTAAAAAAGGCCATGCACATCTTCAGCAAAGAAAAGAACTAAGGTTCCAGTTTATCGAAGATCATCGCTCCGAGTTTCGATTGGAGAAGATGTGCGTTCTCTTTCACGTGTCTCGGAGCGGTTATTACAAATGGCGTACCTCTGAA
>NZ_JAGGKI010000001.1 GCF_017873605.1 Paenibacillus lactis | reverse complement strand
GCTACGCATCGTCGCCTTGGTGAGCCGTTACCTCACCAACTAGCTAATGCGCCGCAGGCCCATCCTCAAGTGACAGATTGCTCCGCCTTTCATAACTCTGCCATGCAGCAGATTTAATTATCCGGTATTAGCTACCGTTTCCGGTAGTTATCCCAGTCTTGAGGGCAGGTTGCCTACGTGTTACTCACCCGTCCGCCGCTAAGCATCAGGAGTGCAAGCACCCCATCAACTCCGCTCGACTTGCATGTATTAGGCACGCCGCCAGCGTTCGTCCTGAGCCAGGATCAAACTCTCCAATAAAGATCGTCCGAAGGACGATCGATTGAAAGAGCGATTAAGCTCATTAGAAAAACTGACGAGAATTTGTTCAATTCTCTATTGTAACTCCCCGCCGAAGCGGTTCGTTTTTACTCACTCGTTGTTCAGTTTTCAAAGATCAACCTTTTCGTTACCAGCGAATCTCGTTCGCATCAGCAACTCTTATAATATATCATGTTTTCGAGAAGTTAGCAAGCTTTTTTAAAAACTTTTTTATCGAAAAAGCCGTGATATACATCCGCTTCAAAAGCGGCAAGGAATAATATATCACAGCTTTTATCATTAGGTCAACCTTTATTGCCTAGGAAATAACTTCCTCAATGTAGATCTGCCTCTGCTGCATTAAATTCATGATGTTGCCTTGGACGGCTACCATTGGCCTGGTCGGATGCTGACTATCGGTAAACACGATTTCCCCTGTGCTTCCATTGCTTAACCGGACTTTCGTTCCGGAATGGAGAGCCGTTACTTTACGGATAAAAGTCTGGACGATTTTCGGATCCAGCTTGCCGAACGCCTCTAATTGAATTTGTTCCAGCACTAAGTAAGGAGACTGTGCATTCCGATAAAACTTGTCCAATGTCATGGCATGGAAGATATCCGTAACAGCCACAATCTTGGCGTAAATATGGATTTTGCTGCCCTCCAGACCCAGAGGGTAGCCGGACCCGTCCACTTTTTCATGATGCTGCAGTGCCGCTAGGCGAACCCCTTCGTTAACTGCGGCAACATTTTTAAGGATTTGATAACCGTAAGTGGTATGACGACGTACTTCCTCGTTCTCCTCATCGGTTAATTTGGACGGCTTATTTAATAGTATTGGATCAATCTTGGCATTTCCAATGTCATGGAGCAGCCCCGCAAAGGCCACCTGCATCCAGTCTTTCTGAGGAAGATCGAGCCACTGCGCCAGCTTATAGGAAGAAAGAGCACACAAGACCGAGCTGTGATACCGGTAATCATGGCGATTCGTCATGCGTGGAATAAACTTAAGAATCTGATAATCCTTATGATGCTTAAGCAGGTTCTCCATCTGATTCCGGATCTCGTACATGCGGAGCTCGCCGGTAATCGCCGACTGATAACAGCTTTTGACCAGAGTCAGAGTCTTGTCATACTCTTCATGCAATGGAAGGTCTTTGCGACTCGGTGCCTCCTCGTCCCCGCTTCCTTGCGAACTCTCCGCAAAAATCAACGCGGGCTTCTGCCCTGCAGATTTCACCGTTGGAATTCGAGTGCTCTCTCCATCGACGGACTCAATATCCACCTGCTCGACCATAAATGCTTTCAGCACTTCCAGATCGCGTGGCAGCAGTACCTTCCCCTTATGAAGTAAAAGCCCCCCTAAAGGTGTATGCACATCCTTAGCCAGCTTTACACCGGCCACCACTTCATTCACGGCTTTGATCGTCATGATCAACCTCTCCATCTATTCCACTGCGCTCATCGCAGCGAAACTTCACCTTTATATTATACATTATTATAGTTCGACTTACTCAGCCTGTACAATACTGACTTCCTTATTTTGTAATCTGGATCACTGAAAAAAAAGAGCATGGATGCTTCATGTGCATCCATGCTCTCCATTGCTTTATTCCTCGGTTGGTTCAGAAGGGTCCATGCCTTCTTCGAACTCGCCCTCTTCACCATCGTTCTCTGGTTCATCACTCTTGTCTGCACGGCATACCGTACCGACAGAATCATCCTCGCGGATGTTAATCAGCTTCACGCCCTGCGCATAGCGGCCCATCGTTGAGATGCCCTCCATGCTTGTGCGGATCAAGGTGCCGCTGGCCGTAATGATCATCAGATCCTCTTCCGACTTCACGACCTTCAGCGCAACAACCGGTCCGTTCTTCTCGGTAATATTGATCGTTTTGATCCCTTTACCGCCACGGGTCTGAACTCGGTAATCGCCGGCCGGTGTCCGTTTGCCGTATCCGCGGGTCGTTACGATCAAAATATCAAGCTCCGGATCCACAACGTCCATGCCGATGACTTCGTCACCCTCATCGAGCGTTATGCCCTTAACCCCGGTTGCGCTTCTTCCCATTGAACGCACATCGCTCTCCTCGAACCGGATGGACATGCCCTGTGCCGTTCCCATAATGATCTCTTGCTGACCGTCTGTCAGCTTCACATCGATCAGGGAGTCGTCCTCGCGCAGGTTAACGGCGATCAGGCCGCCCTTGCGGATATTGACATAGTCCTCAAGCGGCGTCTTCTTCACAACCCCATGACGGGTAGCAAAGAACAGGAACTTATCGGTATCGAAGCTCTCGACCGGAATAACCGCATTGACCGTTTCGCCTTGCTCAATCTGAATCAGATTGATGATTGGCGTTCCGCGGGCGGTACGGCTAAGCTCCGGTATTTCATAAGCTTTGAGACGGTAAGCCTTCCCTTTGTCCGTAAAGAACATCAGGTAGTGATGGGAATTCGTTACGAAGAGGTGCTCGACAAAGTCCTCGCTCTTCGTTTCCATCCCAACGACGCCGCGTCCGCCCCGCTTCTGACTGCGGTACGTATTGGCAGGCAGACGCTTGATGTAACCGGTATGGGTAATGGTGATAACCACTTCCTCACGCGGAATGAGATCCTCGTCCAGGATGCTGTCTTCACCTACTGTAATTTCAGTACGGCGCTCATCTGCAAAGCGCTCCTTAATATCCTGAAGCTCATCATTGATGATTTGCAGCACAAGATGTTCGTTCGCCAAAATCTCGCGCAGCTCGGCAATCCGGGCCAGCAGTTCTTGGTACTCGTTCTCGATCTTCTCGCGTTCGAGTCCGGTCAGACGCTGCAGACGCATATCGAGGATCGCCTGAGCCTGCTCCTGGCTAAGCCCGAAGCGCTCCATCAGACCTTCGCGCGCGGCCTCGGTTGTCTGCGAGGCGCGGATCAGCGCGATAACCTCATCCAGATGATCCAGCGCAATCCGCAAGCCCTCCAGAATATGGGCCCGGGCCTCGGCCTTCTTCAGCTCGAATTCGGTACGACGGCGAATCACCGTCACCTGATGCTCCAGGTAATAATGCAGCACATCACGCAGATTCAATATTTTCGGCTCATTGTTGACGATCGCCAGCATGTTGATACCGAAATTCGACTGCATTGCCGTATGCTTATACAAGTTATTCAAGACGACGTTCGGGTTGACGTCACGGCGCAGCTCGATCACGATCCGCATGCCGTTACGGTCCGACTCATCACGGAGATCCGTAATACCGTCAATTCGCTTATCGCGAACGAGCTCGGCAATTTTCTCCACGAGACGTGCTTTGTTCACTTGATACGGAATCTCATGAACGACAATGCGCGCCTTATTATTGTTTTCCTCAATCGTCGCTTTCGCGCGCATCGTTACCGAGCCGCGTCCCGTACGATATGCCTGGCGGATGCCTTCGCGTCCCAAAATGTAGCCCGCTGTTGGGAAGTCCGGTCCCTGTATATACTCCATCAGCTCCATTGGAGTGATGTCGGGATTCCGAATCATCGCCTGTACGCCATCGATGACTTCGCCAAGATTATGAGGCGGTATATTCGTCGCCATACCGACCGCAATCCCGGATACCCCGTTTACGAGAAGGTTCGGGTAACGTGCCGGCAGAACGACCGGCTCCTGCTCCTCGCCATCGTAGTTGGGCGCAAAGTCAATCGTCTCTTTATTAATATCACGCAGCATTTCCATGGCAATCTTGGATAAACGGGCTTCCGTATATCGCATTGCCGCTGCCATATCTCCGTCAATGGAACCGAAGTTACCATGCCCGTCGACGAGCATGTATCGCATGGAGAAGTCCTGCGCCATCCGGACCATGGATTCATACACTGCGGAATCACCATGCGGATGGTACTTACCGATAACCTCGCCAACGATCCTTGCCGATTTTTTGTACGGTTTGTCCGGGGCCATGCCGAGCTCCGACATCGCATATAGTATGCGACGGTGAACCGGCTTCATTCCGTCCCGCACATCTGGCAAGGCCCGGCTGACAATGATGCTCATCGCGTAATCCATAAAGGATTCGCGCATCTCGGTACCTATGTCCCGATCTTTAATTTGGGAGAAATTTTCTTCCGCCATGCTGGACCTCCTTCATTTTCTATCAACCATGCCTTGCTCTATGTGAAAAAAGCAGAATAATGATCAGGAAGCTATAAATGCACCAACCTTTATTATATTACTTTCACAAACCATGCACAATTAAACACGGGATAGAAAGCGTGAAAGTATGATTTTTGCCCGGAAACCGTGACATACGCCCTGTCCTCCGTGCCGCTTTTCACATACAATGCATTGAAAAAGATTTCGCATCGATCACATCTTTATATTATACCACTGTTTGTCATACTTGTCCTATGTTTTCCCGTTTGGCAGCTTTATGTGCCGGATGTATCGCCCGGTGCTTCGATCGATCATGAATAGCGTTCGACCTTCCCCTAACGGGCTATGGCTAAGGCAAACTATAGGCGTATCCCTGCGCTCGTGCTCTTTTTTTTCCGTGACAGGTACATCTGCTCTTCACTCAAAAAAACGGCCGGAAAGGATGAAGTTGGTTGGCTATACAACGCGTTGCAAGCAAATGGGCGAAAACAAAAATCTTGTTGAAAAATAAAGGTCTTGCCTCCTACATTCCCGCAACCCGCCAGTACTCGTTCGAAGCGCTGGAAGAGTTGCTGAATACCCACACGCTGGTTTACATTAAGCCGGATCGGGGGACGTACGGCAACGGCGTTATGTCCGTGGAGCAAATCGAATCGCAGAATGAGGAGGAATCGGCCGCCTCCAAGACCTACAAGCTCCGGTATGAACAAAAGACCGAGACGTTCCAATCACTGGACAGTCTTCATAAAACGCTGAATTCACTGCTCCAAGGCAAGGAATATTTGATTCAGCAGGGCATCCATCTGCTCCGGTACCAGGGCAGTCCCTTTGACCTGCGTGTTCTTACACAGAGAAGCCCTTCCGGACAGTGGGTAAGCACCGGCATTATCGGGCGGGTAGCGGCCAAAAACAAAATCATTACAAATCATCATAGCGGCGGCACCGTCCAGCATTACAAGCCGCTTATGCTTGAGCATATGACGGCCGAAGAGGCGGAGAACATCCGCCGGGAACTGCATGAGCTCGGTGTGAATGTCGCCGGCCAACTGCAGAAGTCCTACCCGAATCTGAAGGAAATCGGGCTGGATATCGCAATTGATGGACGATGGAACATTTGGATTTTGGAGGTCAACACAAAGCCTGCGCTCTTTCCGTTTAAGAAGTTCTTCAAGGATCCAAGCATCTATAACAAGGTCAAGAAGTACGCCAGCGCCTACGGACGGAATTTGTCCAGCAGTACAAAGAAGGTCCGCTAGCCTAACCTATGTCGCTGCACGTCCGGAATCTTACCCTACCTTGGTTCGATGGGTCACTTCAACATGACTGGCGCGTAAAATTCATGTCGCATTGCTAAGCCCTGCTTTAAGACTGAACCCGCAGTAACTCTATGCGCTCGTTACGCGCTCCGGACTTGCCTTGATGGTTGTTTGCTCCTATCATCGCAGACAATAGATAGTAGGGCGTATGAGCATAGCAGCCTTCTAAGTGATCAGCCAGCCGCTCACAGCAAAAAGGAGCATCCGCAGGTCCCTGACCTGCCCGGATGCTCCCTCCTGGCTAGTGCTCTATGCTAAATGTCCAAATTGCGGACGCTCTTCGCGTGCTCTTGAATGAAATCACGACGCGGCTCAACGTTGTCACCCATGAGGGTGTCAAACAGCGTATCTGCCAGCATGGCATCCTCGATCGTTACCTGCAGCATCGTGCGGCTCTCCGGATCCATCGTCGTCTCCCACAGCTGGGTTGCATTCATCTCGCCGAGACCTTTATACCGCTGGATGTTAAACTTGGCGTTCTCGCCGAATTCCTTAATGATCTCGTCGCGCTCTTTCTCGCTGCCCGCATAACGGACAACCTTGTTGCGCTCGATCTTAAAGAGCGGCGGCTGCGCGATATAAATATATCCCGCTTCTACCAGCTTACGCATATAGCGATAGAAGAACGTCAGCAGCAGTGTGCGGATATGCGCGCCGTCGACGTCAGCATCGGTCATGATGATGATTTTGTGATAACGGGCCTTCGACAGATCGAAGTCATCGGCAATCCCGGTACCGAGTGCCGTAATGATCGCACGGATCTCCGCATTGGAGAGAATGCGGTCCAGACGCGCTTTCTCGACGTTAAGGATTTTCCCCCGCAGCGGCAGAATCGCCTGGAAGTGCCGGTCACGACCTTGCTTAGCCGATCCGCCGGCGGAGTCGCCTTCGACGATATACAGCTCACTGATCGACGCATCCTTGGAGGAGCAGTCGGCCAGCTTGCCCGGCAGGGCGCTTACTTCAAGCGCGCTCTTCCGGCGGGTCATTTCCCGAGCCTTACGCGCTGCTTCACGTGCACGGGAAGCCTGCAGCGCCTTCTCCAGGATGCGGCGGGACACCGAAGGATTCTCCTGCAGGAATTCCTGCAGCTTTTCCGCAAACAGGGACTCCACGATGCCGCGGACTTCACTGTTGCCGAGCTTCGTCTTCGTCTGCCCTTCAAACTGCGGCTCCGGCACTTTGACCGAGATGATCGCCGTCAAGCCTTCCCGCACGTCGTCTCCGGACAAGTTATTGCTGTTGTCCTTAATCATGCCGGTTTTACGGGCATAATCGTTAATGATGCGCGTCAATGCGCTTTTAAAGCCGGATTCATGCGTTCCGCCCTCATGCGTATTGATATTGTTCGCAAACGAGTAAATATTCTCGGTGTAGCTGTCGTTGTACTGGAGCGAGATCTCCACTTGAATGTTGTCCCGGGAGCCTTCCACGTAGATCGGTTCTTCGTGGAGCGCCTCCTTCTTCTCATTCAAGAATTTAACGTACTCGATAATACCGCCTTCGTATTTGAAATAATCGGAAGCTCCCGTACGCTCATCCGTCAGTGTGAGCGCGATGCCTTTGTTCAAGAAGGCCAGCTCGCGAACCCGCGTCAGGAGCGTATTATAGTCAAACTCCGTTGTCTCCGTGAAAATTTCCGGATCCGGCAGGAAGGTAACCGTCGTACCGGTCTCTTCGGTATCCCCGATGACTTTGATGTCATACTGAGGCACGCCGCGCCGGTATTCCTGCTGATAAATATGCCCATCCCGCTTCACTTGGACGACAACCTTGGTGGACAATGCGTTAACGACCGATACGCCCACGCCGTGCAGGCCGCCGGATACCTTATATCCCCCGCCGCCGAACTTACCGCCGGCATGCAGGACGGTCATAACGACTTCGAGGGTGGATTTCTTCAGCTTGGCGTTCTCGCCGACCGGAATTCCGCGTCCGTTATCGATAACCGTAACGCTGTTATCCTCATGGACAATAATCTCGATATGGTCGCATATTCCCGCCATCGCTTCGTCAATACTGTTGTCCACTACCTCCCATACCAAATGATGCAGACCCTTGACGCTGGTCGAGCCGATGTACATCCCTGGACGTTTGCGGACAGCCTCGAGCCCTTCCAGTACCTGAATCTGATTCTCATCATATGTCGGTTGATTCATAGACATGCCTTCACCTACTTCTACAGATTCTGTTATGCCTGAGCTACAAAATGATTTGCCCGCTTCTTCAGCGTTGCGGAGGAAATCGGGGAATAGTAGACGATGGACTTCGTCACCACGATGGATTTCGGATCCTCTTCACCGATTAATTCCACGACCTTATGCTGCTGGGCATGCGTGACGAACTGCTTGGAGATCTTTGACGATTTCTCGATCGAGATATCGAAGATGCCAACCAGCTCGGACGAACGGATAATCTTTTCTCCGCCTAAATGAATATACAATGGAATCACTCCTTAAGAGCCCACCTGTCCGTCATGGACATGAAAAATGCTGGCACCCTTCAATTTGTCGGTATTCAATGTCTCGATGCCCGTCGCCGTGATGAATGTCTGCACTTTGCTCTGGAATGTCTCTATCAGTTGCGTCTGCCGGTATGGATCCAGTTCGGAAAGCACATCATCCAGAAGCAATACCGGATATTCACCGATTTCTTCCTGAATCAGCTCGATTTCGGCCAGCTTCAAAGAGAGCGCCGTCGTTCGCTGCTGACCTTGAGATCCGTACGTTTGGACTTCCTTACCGTTAATATAAAAAGCCAGATCATCTCGATGAGGACCTGCCAATGTCATACCACGCCTTATTTCTTGCTCTTTCATTTGTGATAATTTTATCATAAAACGCTCAAATAAGACAGCTTCATCTTCTTCCTCCGCGTCAGCAAAGGACGGAACATAGTGCAGGGACAGCTCTTCCAGGCCGTTTGTGATGCCCTGATGAATGCCCTCAGCCCACTTTTGAAGCTTTTTTATAAATTGTTTCCTCTTCTTGACGATTTTAACACCATGTTCTGCCAACTGGCTGTTCCAAATGTCCAGCATCGCCTGCTGGGACGCTTCCTTCCCCCACAGCTGCTTGAGCAGATTGTTCCGCTGAACGAGCACCTTCTGGTACTGCTGCAGATGGTAGAGATAGCTCGGCGCGACCTGCCCGATTTCCATGTCAAGAAACCGGCGGCGAACCCCCGGCGTGCCTTTGACGATTTCCAAATCCTCGGGTGCGAACATAACCACGTTCAGGGAGCCGATAAAATCACTCAGCTTCCGCTGCTCCAAACCGTTGACCTTCGCCTTCTTCCCCTGCTGGGACACGCTCAGCTCAAGCTTCAGCATCCCGTACTTCTTCTCAACCTCAGCTGCAATATGCGCACTCGGCTGCTCGAAGGCGATCAGCTCACGATCCTTGGAGGTGCGGTGGCTCTTCGTCAAAGCGAGCACGAAGAGCGCCTCCATCAAGTTGGTCTTCCCCTGGGCGTTGCGCCCGATAATCAGATTGACATCACCGAACGCATTCAGCTGCAGCTGATCATAGTTCCGGTAATGCTGAAGACTGATATTGTTAACAAACAAGTTGATCCTCTCCCTCGTCATCCGCGCCTAGCGCCTAACGGGAGGCTGTCTATTGCGCCGCCACCTGAAAGGTTCCGCAGTCCTCCACCTTGACGATGTCGCCGGGAACCAGCTTGCGTCCGCGCCGCTCTTCCTTCTCATCGTTGACCAGCACGGCCCCCTCCGCCAGCAGCTCCTTCGCCATGCCGCCTGTGGATACGCAATCCGCCAGCTTCAGAAATTGGTCCAGCTTAATATACTCGCTGTGGATAAAGATTTGCTTCATTTGCCTGTCCTTTCCCCCTTATCAACATGGGGATAACTTTTATAGCGGGTTCAAATAAGTCGGATTCGTGACCAAAAGACGACTTTTTGAACATCCTCTTTAGTTCGCCGTACGGTACGGCAGAATAATATACTGACTCTTGCTGTCATCGAGCGGCTTCAGAATGATCGGGCTCATGACTCCCATGAAGGCAATCATCAGCTGCTCGCTCTCGACGACCTTCAGCACGTCCAGCATATATTTCGAGTTGAAGGAAATGCGCAGCGGATCCCCCTTGAATTCAATCAGATCCAATTCTTCACGCACTTTACCGAGCTCGGAGGAACTCGAGGAGATTTCAATGCCCCCGTTCTCCATCGTTTGCAGCAGCACGATATTCGTTTTTTCCTCTCTCGACAGCAGGTACGCACGGTCGATCGACTCGCTTAATTTTTTTGTATCCAAAACGAGTTCTGTTTTATGCGTCGTCGGAATAATTCTAGAAGTATCGGGATAAATGCCGTCTAATATACGCGAATAGAACAGCACACGGTCAATTTTAAATAATACCTGATTATCGGCCACAACGATATCGACCAGCGTATTTTGATCCGGAATGATCTTGCTCAGCTCGTTCAAGGTTTTGCCGGCAATGACTACGTTGTTGAACGAAATATCATCCACACCTTCAATATTCGCGGACCGAGTCGCCAGACGATGACGGTCGGTTGCGGTAAATTTCAGCTCATTGTTGTTCAGGCTCCACAGAACCCCTGTCAGAATCGGCGTCGTCTCGTGCGTCGAGATGGAGAATACCGTCTGCTTGATCATGTTTTTCAGCAGATCTCCCGGAAGCGAGATCGTCTGACTGCCTTCGATGTTCGGCAATACCGGGAATTCATCCGGATCAAGGCCGACCATTTGAATTTCGGTTGCGCCTGCGGAAATAAAGGTCTGGAATTGATCTTTAACCTCCATATGGATTTCCTGGGAAGGCAGCTTCTTGATGATTTCAACGAAAAATTTAGCCGGAAGGACGACACTACCCGGTCTTTCAACCTGAACAATCGTGTGCTTTTCATCTTCCGAAGGAATAAACGATTGGATGGAAATATCCGTATCGCTGGCTGTCAGCGTCACGCCGGAATAAGTGACATCGAGTTTAATGCCGCTCAAGATCGGAATGGTGGTCCGGCTGGAAATCGCTTTGGACACGTGTTGGATGGATTCGTTCAATACATTTTTCAATATGCTGATTTTCATCAATTTCACTCCTTGCGGAAAAATGAGAGGGGTATTGTTTCATTCGGCGGAAGGCCGATGATTCCCCTCTTTATGGATAATTATTTTATTAATTATTTATAGTACAAGTAGTAGGCGCACTGAATATGTGGATAAGCCCGTGAAAAGGCATAAAATTAAGCCTATCCACATGTGTATAGATTGTGCATAGGCTTTGAACTTGTTCAGGTTGGATTTTTGATTTTCTCCGTAATATTGTTGACCACTTTGAATAGCTCTTGGTCGGTCTTCAGCGATTGGGTGATCTTCTCATGCGCATGAATAACGGTGGTATGATCCCGTCCTCCGAAAGCTTCTCCGATCTTCGGAAGCGAATAATCGGTCAATTCACGGGACAAGTACATGGCGATCTGCCGCGGAAAGGCGACGGCTTTGGTCCGTTTGCGGGCTTTAAAGTCCTCCAGCCGCAGATTATAATACTCGCCCACCTTCTGCTGAATATCCTGGATCGTAATCATTCTCGGCCGGCTGGACGGGATGATATCCTTCAGCGCTTCCGCTGCAAGATGCGTGGTCACATCCTGGTTCGTCAGAGAGGAATAAGCAACAACACGGATAAGGGCGCCTTCAAGCTCCCGGATGTTGGTATCAATCTGGTTGGCTATATACATCATTGCTTCGTTCGGAATGTCCAAATTCTCAGCCTTCGCCTTCTTGCGCAAGATCGCGATCCGGGTTTCCAGGTCCGGCGGCTGAATATCGGTGATCAGTCCCCATTCGAACCGTGAACGGAGTCTTTCCTCCAGCGTCGGAATTTCCTTGGGCGGTCGGTCACTTGAAATGATGATTTGCTTCCGTTCCTCATGCAGCGCGTTAAACGTATGGAAAAATTCCTCCTGCGTCGATTCCTTCCCGGCCAAAAACTGAATATCGTCAATCAGCAGAATATCGACGTTGCGGTACTTGTTGCGGAAGCTTTCGGCGCGGTTGTCACGGATGGAGTTGATAAACTCGTTGGTGAACTTCTCTGAGGAAATGTACACGACCTTGCTGCTCGGATTATGCTCCAAAATATAATGGCCGATGGCGTGCATCAAGTGTGTCTTGCCAAGTCCTACCCCTCCGTAGAGGAACAATGGGTTGTACGCTTTGGCCGGCGCTTCGGCGACGGCGAGCGAGGCGGCATGCGCAAACCGGTTGCCCGAGCCGATGACGAACGTGTCAAAGGTGTACTTCGGGTTCAGCATATGGGATTGAATTTCGTCTCCGCTAACTTCTAACGGGGGGGACGGCTGCTGAGGAGCCGGCTCCTGCGACTTTGCCTCTTCAATCACAAACCTCACATCGACCTGCTTGCCGATCACCTCATAGACCGTTGAGCTTACCAGCTTCGTATATCGGCTCTCCAGCCATTCCACGGCAAACGTTGTCGGCGCGGAAATGACGACGGAGTGATCGTTAATGGTCAATGCCTTGGTCGCTTTAAACCAAGTGTCAAAGCTCGGTTTGCTGAGCTTGGTCTGTATTATCGATAATATTTCCTGCCATAATTCGGAAGTATGGCTTTCCAAAACTGTCACTCCTTTAAATCTTCCAAATGTGGCTAGAGCCATGAGTGGAAATGTCGAACCAAAATGAACGATGTCAAATTATCCCCAAAGCTAACCCCCTGTGGAAACAAAAAAATATGGATAAATTGAAATTGTTCACAACTTTATCCACAGCCTGTTGATAATATCATGTGTTCATTCACATATTCACATCCAAAAGTAATATCATCATAGCAAAAGAAGGCCTTATTTTCAATGTATGTCGCTAATTTATCCACAAATTCAATACGTTGTGCATAAATCTTATTCACACCACTAGATATTGTTTATAAATTGTTCAGCTTTCGACATCATTAGCCTTCATGCGAAAAAAATTATGCACAGGTTGTCCAAATCGCAAACAATTTTTGCTTCCATCTCCATCTGTTCATAACTTCTGGTTGAATGTTCTAGCGGCCTTTATAATCAACCAAAGGTAAAAACGGTTGTGGATATCCCTCACTAGGGCGTGCATGGCATGTCGAATGGGGGATTTTTGTCTGCTCAGGAGGGTTGAGAGCAGTGCAACCTGTGGTCATTCATCGCCGTACTATAAGGAAACTTCGAACGGAGGAAACGGGATGGGAGAAACGCAGCCTAGGGCTCAGTGGAGGAGATGGCTAGGGTTGCTCGTGCTGGTCTTGATCGTTGCTGCGGTCGCAGGCTGGGCGCAAAGCTATTATTCGAAGACATTTTTTTATCTGGACGACGTCAAATACTTCAAGTATGAGGATTCGGGCAGCGGTACGGTCGAATATCGCGCTTTATTCGGCCGGGGAAGTCCGGTGTATGTTCACAAGTATGAGTCAGATCGGGTGATTGAAGCCGAGGGAGAAAGGTACCAGATTCACGGAAAAGAAGGGATGAGCGGGGAATGGGAGCCGTATGCTGTCGTTTATCCGGATGGTACCGAATTCCGGGTGGAGCCGTTTGGCCAAGACGGATTCCAGGTGTTTGATCAGGCTGGAGAGTGGGTGCTTCCCCCGGCAGTCATACAAGTTGGGTTGGGAAACAAAATAAGGGATCCGGATAGCCCTCGTTATTTTCCAGCGGATCTTGCCGCTGCGTCGGACGAAGCGTTCCATCAGCCTAACGGCAGCGTAGGGTTCTTCCTTTTGGCGGTCGCATTGTTTATTTTCAACTGGTGCAGTTTTCGTTATGAAGCCTTTCAGCGCTTTATGTTTCATATATCTCCTTCCAATCTGATGGTGAGTGACCCGGAGCCGAGCGATTTTTATTTCTTCATGTGCAAGGTCGGCGGTATTTTTGGGATGGGATTCTCGTTGTGGATATTTTTTGCTCACGCGCTGTGATTAGGACAGTAGGAGGGAGGCTTACGCTGTCTGCTTTGTAAAAAAGGCATTAGGACCATTTTATTCGAGACTGTTGGCGATTCGCCCCAGGCTCTTAATCCGCCCTCGGTGATTGCATGATCACCGAGATTGCTGGTGCGCCGGGGAGCATACATCCTGCATCATAAAAAAAGCCTGTCTTTGCGAGGGATATTCCTCCGCCAAAGACAGGCTGTCTTTATTTTACTAGGTCACTCATGTTATTTCTGCTCAAATCTGCGCTGGAACTCCGATATGGCTTCATAGTCTTCCTCCAGCTTGCGCGAGATCCGGATATAGATCGGAAGGAGCGCTTTATACACATCGGCGTTCTCCTTCACCGGCTGGTGCTCATGCGTGCCGCCGACCATCGTTGAGACGATATCTAGCGAATCCACTCTTCCCGTAGCATATAAGCCCAGGACGACGGCGCCGAGACAGGAGCTCTCATAGCTCTCCGGCACGATCACCTGCTGGTCGAAGATATCGGCCATCATCTGCCGCCAGATCGGTGAGCGGGCAAACCCGCCGGTGGCGTGAATCTTCGCCGGATGGCCCATCTGCTCCTCCATGGCGAGCAGAACGGTATACATATTGAAAATGACACCTTCCAATACGGAACGGATCATATGCTCCTTCTGATGGTTCAGCGTAAGGCCAAAGAACGAGCCGCGCGCATTCGGATCCCACAGCGGGGCACGTTCTCCCGTTAAATACGGATGGAACAAAAGGCCGTTCGAGCCCGGAGGAATGCGGTCTGCAATTTTGGTCAGCACATCGTACGGATTGATCCCGAGCCGCTTGGCCGTTTCAATCTCCGATGCCGCGAATTCGTCCCGTACCCAGCGGAAAATCATGCCGCCGTTATTGACGGCACCGCCGATGACCCAGTGCTTCTCGGTCAGGGCATAGCAGAAGATCCGTCCTTTCGGATCGGTCATCGGCCGGTCTACGACCGTTCGGATGGCGCCGCTCGTACCGATGGTCGCCGCAACGACGCCCGGCTGAATCGCGTTGACGCCAAGGTTGGACAGAACGCCGTCCGCAGCCCCAAGCACGAACGGAGTGGAAGGAAGGAGACCCATACGAGCAGCGTATTCTTCCTTCAGGCCTGTCATGATATGTGTGGTTGGCACGAGTGTGGACAATTGATCCTCGGTAATCCCGGCCAGCTTCAGCGCTTCCTGATCCCAAGCGAGGGCTTCCAGATTCATCATGCCGGTGCTGGAGGCGATGGAATGGTCCACCACATACTTGCCGAACAGCTTATAGTATACATATTCCTTAATCGAAATGAATTTGGCGGTTTGCTTGAACACGGACGGCTGATCATGACGGAGCCACATCAGCTTTGTCACCGGCGACATCGGGTGAATCGGCGTGCCGGTTCTCAAATACAGCTCCATGCCGCCAAGCTCCTTCTTGAGTTTCGCGGACCAGGCGGCACTCCGGTTATCCGCCCACGTAATGCAGCGGGTTAACGGGACTCCGTCCTTATCCACGGCAATGACGCTGTGCATTGCGGCACTGAAGGACACGAACAATACCTGCTTCGGAGAAATTCCGGTATCGGCCATCACACCTTGGACCGAGGAGAGCACCGTTTGAAAAATCTGTTCCGGATCCTGCTCGGCCGTCGAAGGCGTAGGGGTGTGAAGGGGGTATTCACCGCCGGCCTTGGCGACGACCTCTCCATTCTCCTTAAACAGCACCGCTTTGGTGCTTGTCGTTCCGATATCGACACCGATCATGTAGTTCTGTGTACTCAAGAGACATACCTTCTTTCTATTTGAGGTCCCCAAGCGAAGTCTTGCGTTGATGCGCGTATCTTCACCGGGGACCTCATGAGCTTATGTTCAATTATACAATTAGATTTAGGACAAGGGCCAATACAAGACCGGTTACAGAGAGAATGGTCTCCAGCACGGTCCAGGTCTTCAGCGTCTGGGCTACGGTCATATTGAAGAATTCCTTAACCATCCAAAATCCAGCGTCATTGACGTGGGACAAGACGATGGATCCGGCGCCGGTAGCAAGGACGACAAGCGCGACATTGGCGTCCGGCGTCATGGCGAGCACAGGTGCAACAATGCCGGCAGCCGTCGTCATGGCTACGGTGGCCGAGCCGGTTGCAACCCGGATCAGGGCTGCGACCAGCCATGCGAACAGGATGATATTGATGTTGGCGCCTGTGGCAATCTCGGCAATCGCATTGCCGACACCGCTGTTAATCAGCACCTGCTTGAAGGCGCCGCCTGCACCGATAATCAGAATGATGGAGGCGATCGGCGCTAGACACTCGCTGGTGAACTTCGACAGCTCATGCTTGTTGAAGCCGCGCGCAAAGCCGAGCGAGAAGAACGAGAACACCGCCGCAATCAGAAGGGCGATGACTTCGTGTCCCACGAATTTGCAGATGACCGATATGGCGCTCGTGTTGTTAGGATCGATGATCTCAGCTGCCGAGCCGATCAGCATCAGAATGACGGGAAGCAAGATGGTGAAGATCGTGATGCCGAAGCCGGGCAGTCCGCGATCCGCTTTGCTGGAGAACTGCTCGGCCAGCTCTTCAGGCGGCTCAGTTGTGATCCGCTTGCCGATATATTTGCCGAATACCGGACCTGCAAGAATGGCGGCAGGAATCCCGATGACAAACGAGTACAGAATGGTAATGCCCAGGTCCGCGCCGTACGCATCAATCGCGATCATCGGAGCGGGATGGGGCGGAACCAGACCGTGAACCGTGGATAAGCCGGCCAGAATCGGAATGCCGATCTGCAGCAGCGACATTTTCGTTTTACGGGCTACGGTAAAGACGATCGGAATCAGCAAAATAACGCCGACCTCAAAAAACACGGGAATACCGACAATAAAGCCGACAATCATCATGGCCCAGTGTACCCGCTTCTCCCCGAAGCGATTGACCAGCGTCGTTGCGATTTGCTCGGCGCCTCCGGACTCGGCCATCATTTTGCCCAGCATGGTGCCGAGCGCGATAACGATGGCTATCGTTCCGAGCGTTCCGCCGAGACCGCCGGTTATGGATGTGATCACGTCCATCGGCTGCATGCCGGTCAACAGCCCCAGCAGCAGCGCAGCGATCAGTAGTGTAACGAAGGGATTCCACTTATATTTGGATATCAGCACGATCAGAAAAACGATCGTCAGCAAGGTCCAGAACATTAAAGTAGCGTTATGGCTGAGACCAAAAAGTGTGTTCATAGCTGTCTTCCTCCTATAGATTACCCATTATGTCCGGGTGGTTATTGGTAAACTGAGCGGTTTTCTGCGGTAGTATGCCCAAAACAGAATGAATTTCTATTGTATACTTGTCGACAACTTAGAGCGTGCAATAAGAAACGGAGGAAGGGAGGACTACGATAAGTTAATCCTCCGGGAAACTCAGATGCAGCGTCCGGCGGGAATCATCGAAATATTGCTGAACCGCCGTTTGAATCCGGTCCTGATCCAAGGATTCCATCTCTTGAATAAGCCGGATATGCTTGTCCGTTACATATCGGAGCTTGGAGGCACCTCCGCTGAACACCTGCCGGGTTGTGATCAGCATGACCGTCATCACAATCGGGCGGATGCTCTTCCATAAATGAAGGATCCGCTTATGATTCGCCTCGGTTATGATGCGCTCGTGGAAGCTCAGATCCTGATAGGAATACTCGATCGGATCCACATGCTTGGCGGCAAGCTCCATCCGGTCGACAATTTGCCGAAGCTGGCGGATCAATTCCGGCTGCTGCCGCGCAAAAACCTCTCCTTGCACGAAGCTTTCAATAAGATACCGCACATCGTACAGCTCTTCGACGTCTTTAAGGGAAAGGCCCATGACAACAGCGCCCATGCGCTCCAACTGAATCAAGCCCTCGCTGGACAGCGTTTTCATCGCTTCGCGAACAGGGGATCGGCTGGTGCCGAACTCGCCTGCGATCCGGTTCTCCGAAATGACTTCCCCGCGCTTGATCGTGCCGCTAATGATCTGCAGCCTTAACTCGCTCGCAATGGCCTCGCCAAGCGAAGCTCCCTGCAGCCAGGCCGATGGGTATTTCATAGACTGATTCTCCAATCCGGTTAACTAGTAATCATCCTCTTTCGTGGTAATCATACCACAGGAAAAGTTCCGGATTCCATTCATGATGCCGTTTTTCCCCGGATGTTATCCAGGCTATGAAGACGCTTGCTAAAACGCGGATGGAGAAGCGGATTATTCCGACTTCTCGACCGCATGGCCGCCGAATTCATTGCGAAGCGCTGCCACGACTTTTCCATGAAACGTATCTTGATCCAGCGAGCGATAACGCATAAACAGGGAGAGAGCGATAACCGGTGCACTTGCCTGAACCTCGAGCGCCGTTTCGACGGTCCATTTGCCTTCGCCGGAGGAATGCATGACACCTTTGATGCCTTCCAGCTTCGGATCTTTGGAGAAAGCGTTCTGCGTGAGCTCCATGAGCCAGCTGCGGATGACGGAACCGTTCGACCATACCCGGGCAACATCCTCGTAATTGTAGTCAAAGGCGCTCTTTTCCAACACTTCAAATCCTTCGGCAATGGACTGCATCATCCCGTATTCGATCCCGTTATGGACCATTTTGAGGAAATGTCCGCTGCCGCTTTCGCCGGCGTAAAGATAGCCGTTCTCGACAGCCATGTCCTTGAACAGGGGTTCGATGCGGCTGAATACCTCGCGGTTGCCGCCGATCATAAAGCAGCCTCCGTTATGGGCACCTTCCATGCCGCCGGACGTGCCGGCATCGAAATAATAAATTCCTTGCTCCGACAAACGGGTTGCCCGGGCAATGGAATCCTTATAATGAGAGTTGCCGCCGTCAATCAGAATATCGCCCTGGGCAAGAAGAGGGGATAGCGAATCAATGACCGAATCCACAATCTTACCGGCAGGAACCATCATCCATATGATACGGGGCGAATCCAGCTTCGCCACCAGTTCTTCAGTCGAAGCGGTGCCTTCGGCCCCATAACCGGCAGCCTTGCTCACCAGATCGGCATTCAAATCGTACGCGACAACCTCATGCTGATGATGAATCAGGTTCTGGACCAGATTGAGACCCATTTTCCCAAGGCCGATCATGCCTATTTTCATAATATGATGCAGCTCCTTCTTAGATGTATACTTGTATACAACTTAAATTCAATTATTTATACTACTCCTTTATGGCGCCGGTGTAAACCGGCGAGGCGTCGCCCGATCAAGGTCCGAAAAACGCCAATAGTTCTATTCACAGACGGTTTCAATAGGTTATCCCCATGTGGATAAATCAAAACTAGCAATAAACGCTACATGTGGAAAACTTAAGCTTCCTAAAAAGGCAAAGTTTGATTTGACTTTTAGGCCTGATCGTGATTAAATGTAAAAAGGCATTTTCTGTGAAGATAAAGGACATCATCCGCAATCACTGCGGTCTGTTATCAAGAGATGCGTCGATGGACGACGACTTGGCGGTCTGTCTTCCGTGAAAGTGCGTCGGTAGACGTTTAATCTTAAAATACGTATGAGAGATTCCTGTAAGGGGGTGCATTAGATCATGAGACCAACATTCAAACCGAATGTGAGCAAGCGCAAGAAGGTGCACGGCTTCCGCAAAAGAATGAGCACGAAGAACGGACGCAAAGTATTGGCTAGCCGCCGTCAAAAAGGAAGAAAAGTACTTAGCGCTTAATACTGTGCCGAAGACCACCGAGGTGGTCTTTTTTTCGTAATATCTCCTGTTTGATGAAGGGTGGGGTAAATGCCGACCTGTATTAGATCACTTAGGAGGCCCTTCGTGTATGTGATGTTGTTTGCGTTTACCGTCGTACCGGCATGACTATACTATATATAGGAAGCGATGCCCGGAGGCGGAGAATGTCGTTTAATGAATTTGATTATCGGTCAGGCAGGGAGAGACTTGTGCATAGAAAACTTCGTTTACGGAACCGCGCGGACTTCAGCCGGGTATATCGGCACGGAAAGTCCTTTGCCAATCATCAGTTTGTCTTGTATTGGTCGCGTAAAAAAGAGGTAGAGCAGTTTCGCGTCGGCGTATCGTGCAGCAAGAAGATCGGAAATGCCGTCGTACGCAACCGGATGAGACGTGTGGTGAAGGAGATTGTCCGGCACCATCAGCATGAGATCGTGGAGCATATCGACTTGATCTTCATTGTCCGAAAGGGAGCGCTGGGCAAGTCGTATCAGGAGCTTGAAAAAAGCGTGCTGCATGTTCTGCGGAAATCCTCGCTTTTGAAACCGAAAAAGGGCTGAACGCTTGTGTTTATTTGTCCATATAAATATGTTATGATTTACCGTGGAATGGCAATGGCGAAGAGAGGGGTTTTGAAGTGTCGTTCATGAAGACAAGACGAGGAAAATGGTTCCTCCTCGCCGCTGTAATACTCGCAGTGGCGGTTATATCAGGTTGTGCGCCTGGAGCTGACCAAACGCGTTCCATCGAAGACTTGAAAAATGGCGGCTTTTGGCAGAGCAACGTTGTTTACTACTTTACCTTGGCACTTGATACGTTTGCTACATGGTTTAACGGTGAATACGGATTATCTGTCCTTGTAATGGTGCTTATCGTCCGTACATTGATCCTGCCGCTGACCTTGAAGCAGGTCAGAAGCTCTAAGGCCATGCAGGCGATCCAGCCTGAGGTTCAGAAGATCCGTGAGAAATATAAAGACAATCCTGAGAAAATGCAGATGGAAACGATGAAGCTTTTCCAGGAGAACAAGGTCAATCCGATGGCGGGCTGCTTGCCGCTGCTCGTTCAAATGCCGATTTTTATCGCACTCTATCATTCGATCTACTATAATGGACTTCTTCGTGAGCACGAGTTCTTGTGGATGCAGCTCGGTGAGCCGGACAAGCTGTTCATCCTGCCGGTATTGGCAGCAGCCACGACGTATTTGCAAACGAAGATGATGATGAAGATGAACCCGTCTCCACAGATGGGGATGATGCAGTTTATGCTGTTCGTGTATCCGATTTTGATCTTTGTCATGTCCTTTCAGTTTCCTGCTGCGCTTCCGCTGTACTGGTTCTACAGTAACCTGTACACGATCGTGCAGAACTACTTCTTGTACCGCAACAATGACAAGGCAGCTGTAACGGCAAGCGTTGCCAGCGCGACCCAAGGTCAAAAGAGCAATAAATCCGGGAACAAGAGCGGTCATAAAGGCGGGAAAAAGGGTTCGAAAGGAGCCAAAAAGTCGAGATGAGTAAAATCGTCGCAACAGGAAAAACCATTGAAGAAGCTGTCGCACAAGGGCTGGCCCGCTTGGGTGTAAGTCAGGATCGTGTATCGGTTCAAATATTGAGTCAGCCATCAAGAGGATTCCTGGGCCTGTTCGGGGTCAAGGAAGCGAAAGTTGAACTAACGCTCCTGCCTGAACGCGCCGGCGGCGAATCACACCATCCGATGACTCCTTCGTCCCATCAGTCGGCACCTGCCGCAGAGGTGAAGGTATCACATGCCTCGAGCGCGCCGGCACCATCCGCCGTGGCAACGATGGAAGAGAGCCGCACGGAAGCCGCTGAGGCGAAGAAGGACCCTTATGAGGAAGCCATCAGCTTCCTTCGCGAGACGGGACAGGCCATGGGGCTGGATATCTCGGTCGAGCAGGAAAAGGGGAAAGATTTCACGACGCTTCATATTTCCGGCGCGGGTCTCGGGCTGATGATCGGCCGCAGAGGCCAGACGCTGGACGCCCTTCAGTATCTGGCGAACATCGTGGCGAATCGTTATTCGGACAGTTACCTTCGCATCGTTCTGGATGCGGAGAACTTCAGGGAACGCCGCAAGAAGACGCTGGAGGATCTGGCCGACCGGCTTGCCGGACGGGTCCTGAAGAGCCGCAAGGAGATTGTGTTGGAGCCGATGCCGGCCGCAGAGCGGAAGGTCATCCATGCCAGACTGCAATCCCACGGCGGCGTGAAGACGTACAGCAAAGGCGAAGAGCCGAATCGCAGAGTGGTCATCACTCCGAAATCGTCGTAAGCCTTAATCAGAAGAGTATATGTTGATCAATGACTCCTTAAGCTTGTTAAAGGGAGTCATTGTTTTTTACCAAGATACAGTTTTGGGGCGCATCAGTCGGGCGATTGTTCGAGCTACAGCTTGGTGCAGCCGTTATACGCCCGAGGAGGGCGTTATCGAAGAGGAGATACAGCGAGTTGCAGAATGCATAGGGTATGAATCTGCACCCGTTCTAAATAGAAAGAGGTGAATACAGCATGTATAGCGATACAATTGCAGCCATTTCTACGGCCGTCGGTGAAGGCGGGATCGCGATTATTCGCGTCAGCGGACCGGACGCCGTGACGGAAGTGGAGCGTATATTTAAGAGTAAGCGTAAGCTGAGCCAGGTGGAATCCCATACGGTCCACTACGGCCATATTGTAGATCCGCAGACCAGGGAGAATCTTGAAGAGGTGCTTGTTACGGTCATGCGGGCGCCCCGGTCGTTCACGACCGAGGATGTGGTTGAGATCAGCGCCCACGGCGGGGTCATCTCGGTAAAAAGGGTAATGGATCTGCTGCTGCAGCTGAACATCCGTCTTGCCGAGCCGGGGGAGTTTACGAAGCGGGCCTTCCTGAATGGCCGTATCGATTTGTCCCAGGCTGAGGCAGTCATTGACCTGATCCGTTCGAAATCGGATCGTGCTTTCTCGGTGGCGTTGAAGCAGGTGGAGGGGACCTTGTCCCGGAAAATCAAGGAGCTTCGTCATACGCTGGTGGAAACCTTGGCCCACATCGAGGTGAACATCGATTATCCCGAGCATGACGTGGAATCTTTGACGGCAGACTTCATTAAAGAGAAGAGCAGTCAAGTGATGGGCGAGATCGACAAGCTGCTGAAGACGGCCCAGGAAGGGAAAATTTTGCGGGAAGGCATCACGACAGCGATTGTCGGGCGTCCGAACGTAGGGAAATCCTCGCTGCTCAATACGCTGGCGCAAGACAATAAGGCGATCGTAACGGATATTCCGGGCACGACGCGCGACGTGATCGAGGAATATGTGACGATCAACAATATTCCGCTGAAGCTGCTGGATACGGCCGGAATCCGCGAAACGATGGACGTGGTCGAGCAGATCGGCGTCGAGCGTTCCCGGCATGCGGTGAACGAGGCCGATTTGATTTTGCTCGTCCTGAATGCCAGCGAGCCGCTGCATCAGGATGAACTGGAATTGATGGAACAAATACGCGGTAGACAATGTATCGTCATTATGAATAAAATGGACTTACCGTCTCAGCTCGATAAGGATGTGCTGAACCGGTATGTTCCGGATGAATTGATCGTTCCGATGTCCGTGAAGGCACAGGAGGGCATTGATCGGCTGGAGGAGGCCATCTCGAATTTGTTCTTCAGCGGCCGAATCGAAGGCGGGGATCTGACGTATGTCAGCAATGTGCGGCATATTGCCCTGTTGAAAAAAGCGAAGCAGTCGCTTCAGGATGCTTATGAAGCGGCCGATCAGCTCATCCCGATCGATATGATCCAGATCGATGTGCGGCTCGCTTGGGAGCAGCTTGGCGAAATCCTGGGCGAAGCCGTTGGCGATTCACTGATTGACCAGATTTTCTCGCAGTTCTGTCTGGGCAAGTAATCGCTGGAGGATAATTTGTTGAAATGGAAGGAAAATGCGGAGCCGGAGGTTGTGGGTGATTGGGGTGACCGGATATTCTTCCGCAATTCTTGGTCTCCATTACCATCGTTTTTCTTCTATAATAAGCGATAAGCTGCAGGTTGTAGTTTTTTTAGAAGTTCTAAGCTGATCCACAGACATGGTGGAGGCTTTAATATATGAAAACAATATTCGAATAGGAGGGTTAGCCATGAGTTTTATGGGAGGCACGTATGACGTTATTGTCGTCGGTGCAGGACACGCCGGCTGTGAAGCGGCGCTTGCGTCTGCCCGAATGGGTGTCGAAACGTTGATGATCACTATCAACCTGGATATGGTTGCTTTTATGCCCTGCAACCCGTCGATTGGCGGTCCGGCCAAAGGACATGTCGTTCGCGAGATTGACGCGCTTGGCGGGGAAATGGGACGCAATATTGACAAAACCTTTATTCAAATGCGGATGCTGAATACAGGAAAAGGACCGGCGGTGCATGCATTGCGTGCGCAAGCCGATAAATTCTCCTATCAGCACACGATGAAAGAAACGCTCGAGAAGGAAGAGAAGCTCACGCTTCGTCAAGGCATGGTTGACCGCCTCATCGTCGAAGACGGCGTCTGCGTAGGCGTTGTGACACAGACCGGTACGGAATACCGCGCCAAAGCTGTCGTCGTGACGACAGGCACGTACCTGCGCGGCAAAGTTATTATGGGCGAGCTGACGTACGAGAGCGGACCGAATAATCAACAGCCATCGGTGAAGCTGGCGGAGAACCTTCGCGAGCTCGGCTTTGACCTCGTCCGCTTTAAAACAGGAACTCCTCCGCGGGTTCATAAGGATACGATTGATTTTTCCAAAACGGAAATTCAACCGGGTGATGAAAATCCTAAGTTTTTCTCGTACGAAACGAAATCGTCGGATAACGAACAACTTCCATGCTGGCTGACGTACACGTCGGTGGATACGCACCAAATTATTAATGATAATCTGCACCGTGCGCCGATGTATTCGGGTCTTATCGAAGGCACCGGACCACGCTACTGTCCTTCGATTGAGGATAAAGTTGTTCGGTTTGCCGACAAATCGAAGCATCAGATTTTCCTGGAGCCGGAAGGCAAAAATACGAAGGAATATTATGTGCAAGGGCTATCCACCAGCATGCCGGAAGATGTACAGCTGGCCATGCTCCGTTCCATTCCAGGGATGGAGAAAGTGGAATTGATGCGCAATGGTTATGCTATTGAGTATGACGCGATCGTTCCGACGCAGCTGTGGCCAACGCTGGAGACGAAGAAGCTTCCGGGGCTGTTTACGGCAGGTCAGATTAACGGAACATCCGGCTACGAAGAGGCGGCAGGGCAAGGGATTATGGCCGGCATCAATGCCGCCCGCAAAGTGCAAGGGAAAGAACCGGTCATTCTGGACCGTTCGCAAGGCTACATCGGCGTAATGATCGATGATTTGGTGACGAAGGGAACCAATGAGCCTTATCGCTTGCTGACTTCCCGTGCCGAATACCGTTTGCTGCTCCGCCATGACAATGCGGATCTGCGCTTGACCGAAATCGGTCATGACATCGGCCTGATCTCGGAAGAGCGGTATGCAAATTTCCTGCGCAAAAAAGAACTGGTCGAGCAGGAAATTGAGCGGCTCCGTCAAGCAAAGGTGAAGCCGGTTGAGGTAAATCCGATGCTGGAAGCAGCCGGTTCGGCTTCTATCCAGGACGGAAGCAATCTGCTCACCATCCTTCGCCGTCCGGAAGTGACGTTTGCGATGATCGAGTCGATTTCACCGTCTCCTTATGAATTGGATGAGGAAATGAAGGAGCAGGTTGAAATTCAAGTCAAATATGCCGGTTATATCGAGAAGCAGCTGGGTCATGTGGAGCGCCTGCAGAAGATGGAGAAGAAACGGATTCCGGAAGACATCGTCTACGATGATATTCACGGTTTGGCCATCGAAGCTCGTCAGAAGCTGAACAAAATCCGCCCGATCTCCATTGGGCAAGCATCCCGGATCAGTGGCGTCACACCGGCGGATATTTCGATACTGCTTGTGTATCTTGAGCACTATAACCGGGTAACCGCAGCGAAAGGATAAGGTATGGACGATATCCAGAAGTCATTTGTTGAACGGCTGCAGCAGCAAGGCATCGCGATAGATGATCGGCAGCTTCATCAGTTTGAGCAATATTATGAGCTGCTAGTGGAATGGAACGAGAAGATGAACCTGACCGGGATCACTGAGCGGGATCAAGTATATACCAAGCATTTTTACGACTCGCTTACGCTTGCGTTCTACGTAAAGATGCCCGACATCGGAAATATGGCCGACATCGGGTCCGGTGCAGGCTTCCCGGGGATTCCGCTCAAAATCGCGTTCCCCCATTTGAATCTGACTATTGTAGATTCACTTAATAAGCGCATCACCTTTTTGAAGCATGTGGTGGAGACGTTGGGCTTGGAGCAGGTTGAACTGATCCACGGCCGGGCGGAAGAGGTAGCCCGCAAGCAGGGATACCGGGACGGATTCGACCTGGTTACTGCCCGAGCGGTAGCCCGAATGGCGGTACTAAATGAATTCTGTCTACCGTTTACGAAGGTGGGAGGGAGGTTCGCGGCAATGAAAGGCAGCGACCCCTCGGAGGAAATCCAGGAAGCCGCTCGCAGCCTGAAAGAGCTAAGAGGCTCCCTGAACCAAGTTTACTCATTCTCGCTTCCGATTGAGGAATCGGACCGCCACATCGTCATTATCGACAAGAAGGGCGCTACCCCGGCCAAATACCCGCGCAAAGCGGGGACAGCGGCCAAATCTCCGCTCTAAGAGGTCTTGTGGCATGCTGGGGATGCGCAAAGCGATGATCAGAGATGTTTGCTTATTGGATTGGATGGTTGGTCAAGTTGCAGGGGCATAGTCACATTATTGATGGCGTGAAATTTGCAGCATCGTTCAGACGGCATCCGTGAAGGTAAATGTAAAGAAGGACCCAAGGCGGGTCCTTCTTTTTTGTGCTATGGTATGATTTAGAACAAATCAAGGATTTAAGGATCCAAGGATGTATTTTTTGGCGTTTTATAATCTGGTGTGCCGCCACATACCAAGAGTCATTATTTTATATATACCGATTTCACACAGCATATTTTCACACCCCGTATCCTCAATTGTAAGAACAGCTAGTGCAAAATCAGTTGCTAGCTTAGCTGCAAGATCAATTATAAGACCAGCTATAAATCATCATTAAAGTAGTCAGTTACAGATCAGTTCGTTAGAGATCCATAATCCATGAAACAACGAGTTATTCTAACGTGCCTGAGACGTTCCGACTAACGGCCCAAGACAATCGCCGGTTGAACGGCCGGAACCAACGCATTCAATGAGAAGCGGCCATGCTGGGCCATCAGCTCGAGAATCTGTTCAAGTTAAACCCTATACATTAATTGCTTTCATGGAATTTGCGGTTATAAAAGGCCATGGGCAGACTCTGTTTTTAAATTCTAGACTTTGTTGGTTTGCATGCACTAGCGTGCTCTCCAAGAGCTTATAAAAGTGACTACGATCCGCTAGTTGGTAGAAATTATGCAAATGTTTCACGTGAAACATTTGATAGGGGGGGAGTGGAGTTGATCATAGGCAAAAATAAGGTGACTAACATGGTGCAGGAAGTATGAAGAATGAAGTATGAAGAATGAAGTATGAAGAATGAAGTATGAAGGATAGGAGTATAAAGCATAAAATTTGAAGCCTGATAGCATATTGCTTTACCAAAGCAAAACCTATTTGCATGCGTGATGGTTGACGCCCATTTCCAGCCTTAAATGGCATGGCGGGCATTACGCAGTCGGCATGGAACATTTTTGGGAAAACCCATTGTAGAGGAACGAAACTTCTACTTATGAAGGAATTCACAAAAACTATGAATCTACCTTACCAATCACTTAGGATAAAAACCGACTATGCCTTTATTCAAATAGGAAGGTATGAGTGTTATTGTTTTGTGAGATTTCACATAAATGAGTGCTAATCAAAACGAGAAATGCAGGAAAAAAGGTGATTTTGGAGAATAGAGTTATAGAACAAAAAGTGGTAGAATAGAATCGTAGCATTATACAAGCAGGCGGGCTGACTTAGCCCGTTCTTTGATGGGCACCGAAAGGTTCGATCAAGGTGATTCGCCCATCCTTGCTTCGTGCAGACGAACGGCTACCACACAGCGACGGAGAATAGCTGTTGAGACAGCGATGTCCATTTGTTGAAGGCGGTCCTATTCACGATGGTTTGCTGCACGAGTAGAGGTATAGATCTATTCTTGTTAGATATTCAATGTAATGACATCATGATATTACCTCCTGTTGTATCTTTCAAGAATTAGTCGTGTTGAATGCGGCTTTTCAGAGAAGTGCGCCCAGCGAAGATGATGATGGCGTTGGTTCTCAATTTGCATGAAGTATGTTTTTGCAGGGAAATGCCTGGCTCTATTACTACATAAGCGGCTTCCACATATAGGGGATATGGGGTGCCGAGGCTAGCAGTGTAAACTGCAGGGCGGTAGTTTGCCTGCCGGTATTTGCCGGCTCTGATGATTGTCGGGGGCTCATCCATGCTATCATGAAATTAGGTGGTAATATACGGAATGAAAGAACAATTTTCGAAGTTGTTTGGCTTGGCGGCAGAGCGTAACCAAGGGGATGAAGTGAAACAAATCCCGGTCAACGAGGTTGTCAGCAGCCCATACCAGCCGCGGACGATATTTGATGATGAGAAAATTGATGAGTTGCTCCAGACGATTAGAACCCATGGAGTGATTCAACCGATCGTTGTCCGGGTCCGTAACGGCGTGTATGAAATCATTGCCGGGGAACGCCGCTGGCGTGCGGTTAAGAAGCTGGGTCTGGATACGATTCCGGCTATTGTTCGGGAGTTCAACGATTCTCAGGCAGCATCGATTGCCCTGATCGAGAATTTGCAGCGCGAAGGGCTTACTTCAATTGAAGAGGCCGTTGCTTATCAGAAGCTGATCGACCTTCATCAATTAACACAGGAAAGCTTGGCGCAGAGACTTGGCAAGAGCCAGTCGACGATTGCTAACAAAATCCGTCTGCTGCAGCTGCCGGAACCGGTCAAAGCAGCATTAATGGAACGTAAAGTCACGGAACGCCATGCGCGTGCACTGCTTTCTTTGGACAATGAGGAGACCCAACTGAAGGTGTTGGATGAGATCATCACCAAGGAACTGAATGTGAAACAGACGGAGGCGCGCATTGCCTTCTATAAAGAGGTAACAACGATGAAGAAGGCCAAACGGATCTCCTATAGCAAGGACGTTCGTCTAGCACTGAATACGATCCGTCAATCGATTGATATGGTTTCAGGCTCAGGCATGGCCATCAAGACAACAGAGAACGATCATGAAGATCATTATGAAATCGTGATCAAAATACCTAAACGTTAATCGGGTGTAAAGGCGGTATGCATCGTGCCGCTTTTTCTATTGAGCATAAACGAGGTGTTTGAATCCGAGGCTTGTTGCTCCCTGTTTCATTGACTTAAGCGTTAATGGAATTGGGGCATTCCGGGATGATTTCGCTTCAAGTTCGAAAGTAAGCCCTTTACGTTTCGCTGGCACCCTCATATTGGTCGTTTATGAATTCTCGAAATTATCAGCGTTATATCCAATATAAAAAAATGATGCCGGCAATATTCAACCTTCCGATTCAGGAGGGCTGAATCTTGTCGTTATTGACCGGTATCATCCACAGCCAGAAATACAGCTTTCGTTTAAAGATGAAAAGCTTGTATAACTGTATTGCTTTTTTTTCATCGATGAATGACCCGGATCTGCTTATTGATTTGGGGGTGTTCATATGATCTATATCCGGCTCTCGGGCTGTGTATCATCTATTGCGACTACTTAGAAGAGTCTTCCTACATTGAGGTGAAATGAGTGTCTAAAATTATTGCCATAGCAAATCAAAAGGGCGGTGTCGGCAAAACGACGACTTCCGTCAATCTGGGAGCTGGATTGGCTACGCTAGGCAAACGGGTGCTTTTGGTGGATATAGACCCCCAGGGCAACACGACAAGCGGGGTTGGTATTAATAAAGCCGATGTTGCAAATTGCATTTATGATATTATCATCAATGAAGTACACCCGAAGGACGCTATATGTGGGACGAACGTAGAGGGGCTCGACATCATACCGGCAACCATTCAATTGGCTGGCGCGGAGATTGAGCTGGTTCCCACGATCTCCCGTGAAGTGCGTCTTAAGAAATCGCTGCAGCTGATCAAACCCCAATACGATTATATTCTCATTGATTGCCCACCATCGCTCGGGATTTTGACGATTAATTCGTTGACGGCAGCCGATTCGGTCATTATTCCGATTCAGTGTGAGTATTACGCATTGGAAGGGCTTAGCCAGCTGCTGAATACGGTTCGTCTCGTTCAGAAACACCTGAATACATCGCTGAAGATCGAAGGTGTGCTGTTGACGATGCTGGATGCCCGGACCAATCTCGGCATTCAGGTTATTGAAGAAGTGAAGAAGTATTTTCAAGAGAAAGTGTACAGTACGATTATTCCAAGAAATGTTCGTTTGAGTGAAGCGCCATCCCACGGACAATCGATCATGACCTATGATCCTCGTTCAAAGGGAGCGGAAGTATACTTGGAGCTGGCAAAGGAAGTGATCTCGTATGAGTAAACGTTTAGGAAAAGGGCTGGATGCGCTTATTCCTTCTTTGTCTATTCATGAGGATGACAAGGTTGTGGAAATTCCGCTGACTCAGTTGCGAGCGAATCCGTACCAGCCGCGCAAGACGTTCAACGATGAAGCTATTCAGGAATTGGCAGAGTCCATCCGGCAGCATGGTGTCATTCAGCCGATTATTGTACGCAGTGTTTTAAAGGGATACGAAATCATCGCCGGAGAGCGTCGGTTCCGGGCATCTCAATATTGCGGCAAAGCGACCATTCCTGCCGTAGTCCGTTCATTCAGTGATCAGCAGGTAATGGAAATAGCATTGATCGAGAACCTGCAGCGGGAGAATCTGAACGCGATGGAAATCGCAGTGGCTTATCAAGGGTTGATGGAACAATTTTCCTTAACGCAAGAGGAGCTGTCGCTAAAGGTCGGGAAATCCCGTTCGCATATCGCTAACTTTCTTCGGTTGCTGTCTCTTCCGGAGGAAGTGAAGGAAAATGTTTCACGTGGAACATTGTCTATGGGACACGCAAGAGCGATCGTCGGAATTAAAGATCCGGTGCTTGTGAAGCAGCTGGCTAAGCAATGCGTGGAACAGGAGTGGAGTGTCCGCGAATTGGAGGAGGCCGTTAAGAACCTGGATCGTAAACCAGTTGACAAGAGTAAGGTTAAAACGAAGAAGAAAGATCCGTATATTGACCATCTTGAGGAAAGCTTGAGAGAAAGGTTCAAGACGACGGTGAAAATCAAGCATAACAAAGATAAGGGGAAAATCGAGCTGAATTATTACAGCAAACAGGACTTGGAACGCTTGCTGGAGATGCTCCAATAATTCGGTAATAGTTATCAAAATTGCAAATAATTCAGGTGCAGGATCCTGTATAATAGGTGAGCGCCCGTAAGATCGAGAGGACGTGCAACAGAATCGTTGCGTTGTCGTGCTTAAAACCAAAGACATGTCGATGTTCCCGGAGCGGGAAATAGATATGTCTTTGTTTAACCCTATTAGAACGAATGAAATGATATGAATTGTCTTTCTGTGGTAAAAGAAAAGGCGAGAATTTGTTCGTGGGACAAGGTCTTAGGTGAATCGCTGGGCTCGTATGGGAAAGTGTGACGAGTATAGTTATGAACATTGTGGTTGAATGGTCAAGGCTAATGTGTTTGATTTGAGGGAGAACAAGGGTTTCAAAGAAACGTAACTTCGGGTTGAGAAGGAGCGGCGAACGTGGACTCAATCGTTTATCTGGATCATGCAGCAACATCATGGCCGAAACCTCCCGAAGTGTTGGAAGCAATGAGAGTGTCGATGGAGGAGGCTGCAGCCAATCCCGGACGGGGGAGTCATGCCATGGCGGTGAAGGCTTCTCGTGTGTTATATGGGACTAGAAGGGCATTGGCAGCTTTGTTCGGAGTTAAAAATCCTAATGATATCGTGCTCACATCCAATACGACAGAGGCGCTGAATTTAGCGATTAAAGGA
Source organism: Paenibacillus lactis (assembly GCF_017873605.1). GTDB lineage: Bacteria > Bacillota > Bacilli > Paenibacillales > Paenibacillaceae > Paenibacillus_AQ > Paenibacillus_AQ lactis. The sequence goes on along the minus strand of NZ_JAGGKI010000001.1, from coordinate 687,028 downwards.
TACTTGCGAGAAGGAGATCACGTGATTGCAACGATGATCGAACATAATTCCGTGCGTCGCCCGCTGGAATATTTGAAGCGAACGCGGGGAGTGCAGGTAGACTACGTGGCGGTTAATGAAAAAGGAGAGTTGAGGCTGCAGGAGGTGGAGTCGGCTTTTCGCTCAAATACGAAGCTTATCGTCTGCAGTCACAGCTCCAACCTGCTCGGTTCTATTGTTCCGTTGGAAGAGTTAGGGGCGCTCGCGAAGAAGAAAGGCGCTGTCCTTCTCGTAGATGCAGCTCAAAGTGCAGGTGTGCTGGATATCCATGTGGAGGACATGAATATCGGTATGCTCGCTTTCCCCGGACATAAGGGGCTGCTCGGTCCGCAGGGGACAGGAGGACTGTATCTGTCACCTGATATTGATCTGGAGCCGCTTCTGCATGGAGGGACGGGCAGTCAATCGGAGGCGCTGGAACATCCGACGATTCGTCCGGATCGGTACGAAGCGGGGACTCCGAATACCGTCGGCTTCGCAGGCCTTCAGGCTGGAGTGCATAAGGTACAGGAGCTGACGCCAAAGCAGATATACCAGCATGAATGGGAGCTTACACAGGTGTTGATGGAGGGGCTGCTTGCACTGCCATCGATTCGGATACTTGGACCGGGGCAGGGGGAAGCGCGAACCGGAATTGTGGCATTCGTATCGGATACATACAGCGCTTCGGAAATAGCTTTTCGATTAGATCGGGAATACCGGATAGCCGTTCGTTCCGGCTACCATTGTACACCGCTTGCGCATATGGCAGCAGGCACGGATCGGATGGGTGCAGTTAGGACGAGTGTCGGTATAACGACCCGTCCGGAGGAAATTAGCCTTATGCTTCAGGCTATGGCAGAAATTCATGGCTGAGTATAGAGATCAAGATGGAGAAGAGGAAGGAAGAAAGCATGACTGAATTAAATGAATTGATCATGGAACAGCTGCATTGGTTTGTCGTCTTAATGATCATGATCATCTTGATCTTATGGATTACGGTCATCGTTCAAGGGGCAAAGCTTCGGGGGATGCGTCGCCGTTATGATGCTATGATGGCAGGGAGCGGAGTTGAGGATCTGGAAAGCTTGCTGGTTCAATTGAAGGTACAAATGGATGAAATTGAAGAGGGTCATGCCGATCACCAGAAAATGCTCGATTCGATTAACCGAAAGCTGAAAGGAATGAAATCACGGGTTGGCATTGTTCGCTATAATGCATTCGGAGAACGTGGAAACGAAATGAGCTTCTCCCTGGCTATTGTTAGCGATCAAGAGGAAGGGATTGTTCTGACCGGTCTTCATAACCGGGAGAGCTCGTATGTGTATGCCAAGCCGCTCAAAGATGGACAATCCAAATATCCATTGTCTCCGGAGGAGAAAGAGGCACTTACTCTTGCGCTGCAAGAAGGGTAGAACGATGCCATTCCTTGATCCCGGCAAATAGACAGGTTGCAATGATATCAGACAGCCGCATGACTAAGCTTAAACGCGTGTTCTGCAATACGAAGTACTCCATAAAGCCGCCGACATTGACGATGCCAGTTACATGGATATCGCCAACCGGCGGCAATTCTTTATGCACGCCGGCACCAGGTTTGAGCGGTCCATCCGATACCTGAATCGATCCGACGCTGGAGGATTGGCCAAGGCAGGCATCGATGCCGATGACGAAGGGGTTGTCGAATTTCTCATAGATTGCAGTCAGTGTTTCCTTCAAATTCATGGCGTGGACAGGCTCGTCCAATGTACCGTATAGATGGAACAACGGACTATTATAACGTGCCAGAGAGGTGCCGACTAGCGGTCCAAGGCAATCGCCGGTTGAACGGTCAGTGCCGATGCAGACAATGACAAGCGGCCTTTGTTGGACGCGGACATCCGACAGATGGAAGAGCAAGCGATGAATAATGGCAGAGTGAATATCAGGATCGGTATGGGATATTTTCAAGCTCGGGGTATCAGAACGAGACGTTATTTTAGATAGCCTGTTCATAGAATCTTCCTTTCGTCTGCATTTGGTAGTATCAGTATATGGATGAAAGACTGTTTTTATACTTTGCGATGCCATGAAATATTAAGAAGAGGTCCTTTTCAAAATCCCAAAACCAGGCTGAACGGGGAAAGGCTCGGCCGTTCAAGGGCTCAATGCTTGGCTTCATGTTAAAGGTGAATATCGTATATAAATCTCTTAGATGGTGGCAATACAATAATAGAGGGCAGAGGCTTACGTAATAGAGTGGGAAGCGAAGGAAGAGAGGTAAGGAAGTGAATGAACGGCTGGGTGGTTGAATACAAGGCCTGATAGATGGAGGGAGGGATAAAGCCGTGGAGGAAGCCATGCTGATTGCTTTTGATTCCACCCAGCAGGCGCTGCGTGCCGAGATGCTGCTGGAGTATGCGGATATCGAAATTGATTTGTTTCCGACTCCGAAGGAAATTACCGCAGGATGCGCATTGTCGATTCAATTTCCGCCTGATGCGTTAAATGAGGTTCAAGATATCATCAGGCGGGAGCAAGTGGAGATCAGAGGAATATTTGCTCTCAATGACAACCAGATTTATGTGAACATCGAAGATTAGGGAGGAAATAACGAATGAAGGCAATGGGCTATCTGACAGAGAATCCAGCTGATCCAGAAAATTTTGAGCAAATGGGAGAGGAGGCATTGCAGTTGAAAGATCAGATTTGGGCATGGTTAACGAATGAAGTGATGTGGATGCACATTCTTTCGTCCGCTATCCGGGTCATCATCATCTTCATCCTAACTCGGATCGTCATACGTATTGTTTATAAAATGATCGATCGGTTTCTGCTAAGACAGGAAAAAAGCCGGATCCAAGTCAATGCAAGGCGGTTTGTAACGGTAGGGGAGCTGCTGAAAAATGTAACCTCGTTTGTATGTAACTTTGTCATGATCCTGATTATTCTGGCGGAGTTCCAATTCAAGCTTGGTCCGCTATTGGCCGGTGCCGGTGTGTTGGGCCTTGCAATCGGTTTTGGTGCTCAGAGCTTGGTGAAGGACGTTATTACCGGGTTCTTCATTATTTTCGAGGATCAGTTTGCCGTAGGGGACGTCATTAAGAGCGGAGAATACCGGGGGACGGTAGAGGTTATTGGCTTGCGCACGACACGCGTAAGAGGCTTCAACGGAGAAATTTATATTATTCCAAACGGATTAATCACGAGCGTTACGAACTTTTCCCTCTCCAATTCCCTTGCCGTGGTCGATCTGCCGGTCAAGAACGAACAGCAGCTACAAGACACAATCACACTCATTCAGGCTGCGCTCAGCAATATTATGGACCGGTGTCCGGATGTTAAGGGAACGCCGGATGTTTTGGGAATCCAATCGCTGAGCACCTCCGAGTATGTGGTGCGCATTGCTGCCGAATGTAATCCGAACGCGCGGGAAACGGTCGAACGGCGGATTTTAACCGATATTAAGCAAGCCATTGAAGCGCGGGATAAAGGTCAGGAACGGGCCCAGGCTTGATCATGTCGGCATCCGATGATATATAATAGATAAGATGTGATTGATTACGGAGGAGCGGTAGCGATGGAGCGTAAGGTATTTCAACTAGGGGATATCGTACAGATGAAGAAGCCGCATCCTTGCGGGAATAATGAGATGGAAATTATCCGCATGGGGATGGATATCCGGATCAAGTGTACGAAGTGCCAGCATAGTGTGCTGATACCGAGAGCCAAATTCGAGAAAAATATGAAGAAGGTGCTGAGGTCAGCTCAGGAGCAGGAAGGGGCAGAGGAGGCGTAACCATTTCGCGCCTTCAGCCTCTTTAGGTTAAATGGCTATTGGATCGGTGTTTCAGGATCGAATAAGAACAGGTATTGACCAAGCCTTATTTTCATGATATAATCAATTCTGCTGTGGAAAGGTACCCAAGAGGCCCAAGGGGGCTGACTCGAAATCAGCTAGGCGTCGCAAGGCGTGCGTGGGTTCGAATCCCACCCTTTCCGCCACCAACTATATTCAAGCTCCGCTGTTATGAATATAGAGGAATTAGTGGTACATAAGGCAGGCGATCTAAGAATCACTGCATAACAGAACACCTTCACCATGAACAGGGATTGTCTCCCGATCGTGATGAGGGTGTTTTTTTGATAAAGGGCACGTTAAGACATTTCCTGAATCACGCCCATTTGCCATTCCTATGATAGACCGAATTCCGAATGCCGTGATCCGAGTACAATGCCGAGTTTAATTCCAATCCAGTTGGAGATCCATAACTCCGGATTCAGGTTCCTTGCTTTGAGACCAGGCAGAACGAAGGGACGGTAATAACCATGTTTAGCATGACAGGATGGGCACAAACAGCATTAAAAAAGAAGGACCCATACGGGTCCTTCCTTCTGGGTAGGCGGTGCTTGTGATTTTGGAATCCTCATCTCATCAACACATGCTGCAAAACCATCGACAACAGCTAAAACTTGTCCATCAGGTCAAGCCAGTTCGCTTATGTCCTCCGCTTGCAATACGTGTGAATATCAGAAACCATTCTGCGTCGTTCAGCTGCAACGTCCAACGGAACCACACCTCTCTCATGCACCGCCTGATGATAATATGTGCAGGAAGACGGATTCCTATGCAAATCTGCATGGATGGGAAAATGTACCAAAAACCAAGTGGATCAACAACATTTGAGCGGGTCCTATTCCATTCTTGGCTAGGCGCGCAATGCAGTTGGCTGTTGTACTAAGCTGCTGCACCATAATTTCGTCAACAAAGCTGGCACAAAAATGCCCGCAAGCGGTGGAATTAGCCACTTGCGGGCTTGGGGCAGGATGTACTTGTTTACTTAGGTTGAACCCGGCGCTTATTCAGCCATACTCGGTCATCATTTTGCGTTTCCGGGAATGTGTCGCCTTTTTCCATTTTGATCTGACGTGGATTCTCGATCCCCATTATGTGGTCTCTTACACCGACTTCCATATAGATGCCGTTGTTCGGAGCCTTATCTCCTCCGCGGAATTCAGTCTGTTCTCCCATCATGGAACCCTCCCTTAACGTATTGGATGGACTGCATTTGTTAGCATGTGCCGGAAGGCCGGAATGCATGGCAGGTAAAGTGAGATAAGCACGGAAAAATAGGGAAGAGACCTCAAGAAAACCGAAAAGGGAGCAGCCTGCGATAAGGGAAAAGAAACTTGCATCCGATCATCCGTTCTGGTATAGTATTATGGTGCGAGTTAGGCTCGCTCCTTGCTCTCAACTAAGATTGGGGGCCGAAGTCCATAAGGAGGTGGAAATATATGCGCAAATATGAAGTGATGTACATTATTCGTCCTGACATTGAACAAGAAGCTGTTCAAGCTGCAGTCGAAAAATTCCAAGGCATCATCTCCAACGGCGGAGAAATTACGAAGCACGAAGTAATGGGTAAGCGCCGCCTTGCGTATGAGATCAAGAAATTCCGTGATGGCGTCTACGTTCTGGTTAACTTCAACGCAACACCAGATGTTGTAGCAGAACTTGAGCGTCTCATGAAGATTTCTGACGAAGTTATTCGTTATCTCATCACGAACGACGTTGCTTAATACGAGAAGTCTTTGTAATTGATTTCGTTCTAAAGGAGGGGATTGGATTGTTGAACCGTGTCATTTTGATTGGCCGACTGACTCGGGACCCGGAGCTTAGATATACGCCTTCAGGAGTCGCTGTCACACAATTTACACTTGCTGTAGATCGTCCGTTTACCGGACAAGGCGGGGAGCGCGAGGCGGATTTCATTCCGGTCGTGACCTGGAGACAGCTTGCGGAGACTTGTGCCAACTATCTGCGTAAAGGCCGGTTGACGGCCGTAGAAGGGCGCATTCAAGTGCGGAATTACGAGAATAACGAAGGTAAGCGTGTATACGTCACCGAAGTCATTGCCGATAATGTTCGTTTCTTGGAGTCTAACCGTGAAGGCGGAGGCGGCGGAAACCGTGAGGAGTCATCGTTCGGCGGAGGAAGCGGCAGCGGAAACCGCGGGGGCAACAACTTCTCGCGCAACAATCAGGATCCTTTTTCCGATGAAGGAAAACCGATCGATATTTCGGATGATGATTTGCCATTTTAATACGGAAAGGACTGACAACGCATGGCTTTTAAACAAAGAGAAGGCGGAGACAACGACAAAAGACCGGCACGCCGCGGCGGCCGCAACAAGCGTCGTAAAGTATGTTTCTTCACTGTGAACAAGATCACTCACATTGATTATAAAGATACCGATCTGCTCAAGAAATTCATCAGCGAGCGCGGAAAAATTCTGCCTCGTCGTGTAACAGGTACCAGCGCGAAGTATCAGCGTGCTCTGACGATTGCGATCAAACGCTCCCGTCAAATCGCATTGCTTCCATACACAACCGAGTAATTCGGTTACAGAAGCGGTTCAGCCTTGATAGGCTGGGCCGCTTTTTTTGTTCGGGTACCCATTCGGCTGTTGTCTCGGAACCTCCCCCAAAATAATGCCTCTGTGTTGATTAAGTTGGGCTCCTTGTCCTCAGGGATAAGCCGAGGCTTAATGGGCCAGCATTCTTGGAACGAAGGGATGACCGTACAGAGACTTGTATTATCTGTATTATTATTTGTATTTGTATTTGTTATGTTCGACTCCGATCGATCACGGCCTGCATCTATTCAAGTGACGTTGCGGATACTCGTTCGTCTTGTAACACGATCATGCTTCTGAGTAGTTAGACATTTTTCCGGAATATTCGTCGCAATCATGAAATAATTTTATTCTGCATTAGGAATACCGAACAAGTTCAGCATGTCTTTTCGGAGGAATCTTGTCTTCTCTGAGAAGACATAATTTTCATGAATTGCTTTTGTGACGCGAGGGTATACTAAAGCTTTCCAGTTTTAAAGTATGAAATAGTGTCTATTGATAGAGGACAGTGTCTATTGAGTGAAATACATCCTCCCCAAATGGTGGTTTCGTATGGCTGAAGATTTGTAGTGAGATGCAGAGATTATTTTGTGTCTTTAAAAAAATTCCTTCTATTATATATGTACTAATATAGAGCATGGAAAAACCAAATGGCCAATTACAATGGCACCTCATTTAGAGAAACTTATATCGAAGGCACAAGAAGCACAAACCTGCAAAGGCTGTTTTAAGAATAAGGGTGTCTATTGTGAGTATACATGAAAAGTACCTTTGGTTATTCTTCTATTCAAAAGAAAGTAAAATGAGAATTACCATAAAATTTACAAATGGTGACTTCAAATTACCTGTCCACTCCTAGAATACAATCGGACATCAAATGGAAGAAACGGAGCGACCGTCGAATGATGCATATTCAACCTCATTTATCCAGATGCTAAAGGGAAAAGGAGGTATGTCTATGTGCAGAAGGTATTCCATTTCCGCCGGTCTTGAAGAAGTGAACAGCTATTTTGGAATCAGCCGCGTGATGTATTACTATAAGAGCCGCTACAATATTAGCCCGATGCAGTCTGTGCCTGTAGTAGTCCAGGAGGGAGGAGAAAGGGCACTTGACGAGTATCGTTGGGGACTGGTCCCTTACTGGGGAAAGGACGCGGTGAATGCGGATCTGATCACGGTGGATCAGAATCCTACTTACCGCAGAGCCGTTGATACACGTCGGTGTATCATTCCCTGCAATGGTTTGTATTACTGGAGAACCGTAGGGAAGCGAAGCTACGCGGTTCGGACTGTGGTTGGAAACAACGAGATTTTTGGCATGGCCGGATTGTATGAAACATGGCGGGATGCAAGAGGTGTTGAAATGAGAACCTGCACGGTGATTATGACGGAAGCGAACGAGGCGATCCGGGAGTTCGACGCGCGTATGCCGGCGATTTTGTCGGAGGAAAGCATGGAGAAGTGGTTGGATCCAGAGCTAAAGGGAGTGCGTGCACTGCAACCACTGCTTGGAACATACCGGGGTTCGATGCGGATATATCCGGTCACGCCGTTGATCGCCGATGATTCTCATGACCACCAGCAGTGCATCGAGGAGATGGATTTGAAGCGGGCATGGGTGAAAAGCGTTTAGTTCGTAAGTATGAAGTCTTTCATGTACTTGATCAGACGCTATGAACTGCAGCAATCGAAACAATCCGGGAACCGATCCCGGGTTGTTTTTTGTTGAGGCGGGCGATCTGGAACAACTTCGGATGGCCTATGTTCCTAGCCCTGCTTGGTTAGTGGAGAACAATATTTAACATCGGAAATAGGTCCAACTATATTATCACGGATTATTGCATCATGATGGAATGTTTTCTGACTTATTTTTGACAGAAAAGAAGATGGTTACAGGGTGTTGAATCGGATATTGGGTAATTTTATATACCTGTGTAATATAAGTTGACACAAATGTCGAAAGCGTATATATAACATTATCTATAAAATGTAAAATGGACTTGAAATTACATACATTTTCAGTAAACGAAGGGTAAAGTAAGCGATTAAAAGTATTTATTAACCCCGAAAATGACCTTAAAAACATGTTTTTTGAGAAATTTGAAAAAAAGTAATTGACGTTACCTAATTTTACACGTATCATAACATTAATTTTATAGGCAAGAAGATTTTGCTAGAGACTTTGGCACTAATTGACCATTGGTATATTTTCTGTAAATCTTTCAGCGGATTTCACATCATGCTTTGACATCCACGAGTCCGATCCGAGGCCGAAATTATTTAAGGATGATTTCAATATTCGTCCTGATAATTTATAGCATCATTATATTTTAAGAGGAGGATTAGCATGAAGAAGAGAATGTCGTTACTGCTTGCCATCATGCTCATGGCCATTTTGGTTCTTGCAGCGTGCGGCGGCGGTCAGACAGCAGAACAACCAAACCAAGGGGACACGCAAACTGAGCAGACTCCACCTGCCGAAGGCGAAGGCAAAGAAACAGAACCGCCAGCTGAAGGACAGGACGAGAGCCAAGGTTATTTCGAGGCTGAGGATCCTTCCGCGAACCCGGCAAATGCTCTGGCTCGCAAAGATACGCTGATCGTTGGTATGACAGCCCCTAAAGGGGTGTTCAACCCATTCTACTGGCAGACTGCGTATGACCGTTACGTTGTAGACGCCATTTTTGACAGCTTCTTCTCTCTGAACGGGGATGGCACTTACAATAATCGCCTGGCTGAGAGCGTTGAAGTATCCGAAGACAAATTGAAATACACGTTCAAATTGAAGCAGGGTGTGACATACTCTAATGGCGAACCGGTTACTGTAAAAGACTATGCTTTCGCCATGAAAGTTTTACATGACAAGAGTTACGACGGTCAATCCGATATTCTCTCCGTTAACGTTAAAGGTGGAAAAGAGTATTACGATGGTAAAACTGACGAGATTTCCGGTATTAAAGTCATTGATGACCATACCGTTGAAATCGAAGTTACAGAAGCAAATGCAATGACTAAGGATAATCTGGGTACTGTGTTTTTTGTTCCGGAATCCTACTACGGCAAAGATTACAAGCACGGCAACCTGGAGTACATGAAAGACCTGCATTCCAAACCAATCGGCAGTGGTCAATATGTACTGAAAAGCTACTCTCCTGGACAAGAGGTAGTTTTAGAAGCTAATCCTAACTATTTCTTGGGCGCACCAAAAATCAAGAATGTCATTTACAAAACTACAACTGATGAAACCAAATTGGCTATGTTCCAATCCGGTGAAATCGATATGGATATGGTATCCGTTAGCGAGGATAACGTAGAAGCTGTGAAGCTAATGGGCTTCTTGGATTATAATATGTTCCCATACAATGGTTACGGCTATGTAGCGCTGAACCATAAAGATCCTAAGTTTCAAGATCAAAAAGTTCGTCAGGCTTTGCTCTACGGTTTGAATCGTGCTGAAATTGTTGAAATCATCTATGGTCCATATGCGAATGTAATCAATATTCCACAATCGAGCGAATCATGGGCTTACACGAATGAAGGCATTGAGCCGTACGAGTTTGACATGGAGAAAGCAAAGCAGCTTCTTGATGAAGCAGGCTGGGTTCCAGGTGCTGACGGTATCCGCGAGAAAGACGGCAAGAAATTCGAGATTCATTTCTCTGCAACGGCTGACAACCCGGTAATTGATGCACTGATTCCGATTATGACAAAGAACTACCAAGATCTGGGCATAAAATTAACAGCTGAAACTTTGGACTTTAACGCAATCATGGATAAGAAGGATAAAGGCGAGTTCGAAATGTTCTTTGCTGCTTGGGGCTTGACTCCGGATCCAGACTCCACGGTTTATATCACAGATGGACAGCAAAATGACCTCGGATATTCTAATCCTGAATATGATGCAGCTATGAAGAAAGGTCTGAACGCCTTTGACCTGGAAGAGCGTAAAGCGGCTTATGCGGAAGCATATCGGATTCTGAACCAAGACGTTCCAGATCTTCCGATCTACCAAAGACGTGATATGTGGGCAATTAACTCTAGATTGAAAGGCATTGACATCACGCCTTACAAAAACTTTGCAATTGATCTGTACAAAGCAGAAATTGAACAATAGCATCAAGAAACATATGCTCAGCTCGCAAGAGCTGGGCATATGCACTTATAAGCCGGGAGGAATATTATGAAGCAGTACATTATCCGGAGGCTGCTGCAGATTATCCCGACATTGATCGGGATCTCGATTATCATATTTGCAATATCATCTTTGGTACCAGGTGATTATATCACTGCAGTGAACAACCCGACGATGACTGCTGAAAAAGCAGCTCAGCTTCGGGAAATTTATGGTTTGGATAAGCCGCCTGTAGAACGTTATCTTACATGGGTCGGCAATATGATAAAGGGTAATCTCGGAGATTCCCTTGTGCACAAGCAACCAGTTACAACCGTAATGAATAACTACGTATGGAATTCCTTTTTTGTAGCAATTTTTAGTTTAATTTTCAGTTGGATTATAGCTACTTTTGCTGGCGTGTTCTCAGCAAAGTTTCAGTACTCATTGTTTGATAAAATCGTCACATTACTAATTTTCTTGTGCATGTCACTGCCGTCTTTCTTTATCGGACTCCTGCTTATCAAGTTTTTTGCCTTGGATTTAGGATGGTTTCCTGTAGGCGGAATGAAGACTTCGGGACTGAACGGAAGCACATGGGATCAACTGATCGATATTGCATGGCATATGTTCTTGCCGGTTATGGTACTTACGATGCTTAGCACAGGTAGTTTGACGCGGTATTTCCGTACAAGTATGCTGGAGGTTATTCGTCAGGATTATATCCGTACAGCCCGTGCAAAGGGATTGAAGGAACGTACGGTTATTTTCAAGCATGCGCTGCGTAATGCGATGCTACCTGCCATTACTCTCATTGGTTTCGAGCTCCCATCCTTGTTTGGTGGAGCCATCATCCTGGAGAAGATTTTCATCTGGCCAGGGGTCGGTCAAGTTTATCTGGAATCGATCAATATGCGGGATTATCCGTTCATGCTTGGTTTTACAGTATTCATATCCGTTTTGACACTTGTGGGCAACCTATTGTCTGACGTTCTATATGGAGCTGCAGATCCAAGAATTCGCTTAAAGTAGGAGGAGATTCACTTGTCCGCAGAGACTGCACCATTAAAAACGAATCTACCAGTTCCGAAGAAGCGGCCGGATTCCCCATGGCAAATTGCTATTCGCCGTTTTGCCAGAAACCGTCTTGCTGTCATCGGACTTTTTATAGTTGTATTTATGTTTTTGCTCTGTTTTATTGGCCCATTTTTTTCACCTTATGACCTGTACGATTACAATAAGCTTGATAAGAACTTACCTCCAAGCTCGAAATATTGGCTGGGCACCGATAAACTGGGGCGCGATATTCTGCTACGCATGATGCTTGCTGGACGAATATCTCTTTTGGTTGGGCTTGTTGCGACAGGCATTTCGGTAATTATCGGAGCAACCTTGGGAGCTATAGCGGGTTTTTATCGTAAATGGGTAGACACGCTGACCATGCGTATAGCTGATATCTTTATGGCAATACCTACACTGCCGATCCTGATTATCTTGGGTACGATCTTGTCGGACCTGAAGGTGGAGCCTTCGGATCGTATTTATTTCTTGATGCTGATTATCGGTGTATTGGGATGGAGTAGTGTATCCCGTCTCGTTCGCGGTCAAATCTTAGGACTTCGCGAGCAGGAGTTTATGCAAGCTACCGAAGCTTTGGGACTGAAAGATCGCCGGAAAATCTTCCGCCATCTGCTTCCTAATACGATTCCAATCATTATTGTATCCGCAACACTGGGTGTAGCAGGAGCGATTCTTTACGAATCTGCACTGAGCTACCTCGGAATTGGTGTTGTTCCACCAACGCCGTCGTGGGGGAATATGCTCTCCGCCGCCAACAATATGATCGATTTCCGAAAGCGGCCGTGGCTGTGGATACCGCCAGGTATGTGTATTCTGGTTACCGTAGTTGCAATCAACCTGATCGGTGATGGACTTCGCGACGCACTTGACCCGAAAATGAAGAAGTAGGAGATGCGAATATGGCAAAAGAATTAGTTGAATTCCGCAATTTAAAAACGCATTTTCAAACCTCCGCAGGTACCGTGAAAGCCGTCGACGATGTCAGCTTCAAAATCCGGGAAGGCGAAACCCTGTGCGTCGTCGGCGAGTCGGGCTGCGGCAAGAGCGTGACGGCAATGTCACTGATGCGTTTGATCGATGTTCCCCCGGTCGGCGGGGAGATTTTATATGAAGGCAAGGACCTGCTCAAGATGAGCAAACGGGAAATGAGTCTGATCCGCGGTAATGATATCGCAATGATCTTTCAGGAGCCAATGACTTCCTTGAACCCTGTACTGACGATTGGCGAGCAGATCGTTGAGCCGATTTTGCTTCATCAGCTTGTGGACCGTAAAGAAGCGAAGAAGCGTGCGATCGAGCTGATTAACCTGGTCGGCATTCCGCGTGCAGAGAAAATCTTTGAGTCTTATCCGCATGAGCTTAGCGGCGGCATGCGTCAACGGATTATGATCGCAATTGCGCTGAGCTGTAATCCGAAGCTGCTCATCGCAGACGAGCCAACGACGGCGCTCGATGTGACGATTCAAGCCCAGATTCTGGACTTGATGCGTGACATTAAGGATAAATTCAAGACGTCCATCATGCTCATCACGCATGATCTCGGCGTTGTAGCCGAAATGGCCGACTATGTCGTTGTAATGTATGCCGGCAAAGTGATTGAAGAGGCTCCGGTTATCGAGCTCTTCAAGCAACCGAAGCATCCGTACACGAAGGGCCTGCTGAAGGCGAAGCCGGTCATCAATCAGACCCAGGAGCGTCTTTATTCGATTCCGGGTCAAGTACCGAACCCGGTTGATCTAGGCGACAACTGCCATTTCCATGATCGCTGCGAATTCTGCATGCAGATCTGCAAAGAGAAACAGCCTCCGCTCGGTACCGATCCGAACGGCCATAAGGTCGCTTGCTGGTTGTATGAAGAGGAGGGGAAAGCATAATGAGTCAGGCACTACTTGAAGTTGATAACCTAAAAAAATACTTTCCCATTACCGGCGGCATACTCCAGCGCCGAATCGGTGATGTTAGAGCCGTCGACGGCGTCAGCTTCACCATTAATAAGGGTGAATCCTTCGGACTTGTAGGCGAGTCCGGCTGCGGCAAGAGCACGATCGGACGTACGATTCTCCGCTTGCTCGAGAAGACGGACGGCAAAGTGTTGTTCAACGGAGAGGACATCCATGCATTGCCCAAGGAAAAAATGCGCGCGATGCGGCCGAAGATGCAGATCGTATTCCAGGATCCGTTCAGCTCGCTGAACCCGAGAATCAAGGTAGGGGAAGCCATTGGCGAAGCGCTCATCGACCATGGTCTTGTAAACCGCAGACAGCTCAAGGATAAGGTCATTGAGACACTGGAAATATGCGGGCTTGCCGCGTATCACTATGAGCGTTATCCGCATGAATTCTCCGGTGGACAACGGCAGCGGATCGGGATTGCCCGCGCGCTCATTCTGAATCCGGACTTTATCGTTGCAGACGAGCCGGTCTCCGCGCTGGATGTGTCCATCCAGGCGCAGATTATTAACCTGCTCAGCGACCTGCAGCGCGAGAAGCAGCTCACGTATCTGTTCATTTCCCATGATCTTAGCGTTGTCGAGCATTTGTGCAACCGGATCGGGGTTATGTATCTCGGATCGATGGTTGAGATGGCCAGCAAGGAAGAGCTGTTCCGCAACCCGCTGCATCCATACACGAAGGCACTGCTCTCCGCCGTTCCGATTCCGGATCCGACGCTGAAGCGTGAACGCATCGTGCTGACGGGTGACATTCCGAGCCCGGCAAATCCGCCGTCCGGCTGCAAGTTCCACACCCGCTGTCCGCTTGCTTCCGATCTGTGCAAGCAGCAGGTGCCGGAATACCGTAATGTCGGCAATGATCACTTTGTGGCTTGCCACTACGCATAAGGTGCAAACGAAAATCGGCTTAACAGGTTCTCATTATATAAGACTTGCGCTTTAACCCGATTCTGACAAAATCCTCTTGTTTTATTACGGTATCAGAATCCAAAAAGGACTTCTTCAGTCTAAAGACTGACAGGAAGTCCTTTTTTAGTAGGATCCATGCATGCAACTACTGATTTAGTTGCCTCCGTTATATGCTGCCTGCAAGGTAAACGTTCCATGCTGTTATAACAAACCAAGCTCATATTTCCTAGGATTTGCTACCTAGGTTAAGCTCTTTCGCCGAGTTAGGGAGAATTGGGAGAGGGTTAGAAGAATAGAGACTGGGATAGAGAGAAGTACGGAAGTTCACGGAATATACATAAATTCCCTTAAATTTTTTTGAAAAAAACGCAGACCAAAACACCGTTTGAACCGTCTATTATTATGGAGGGCGAAATCGATGAATAAACGGTGGCTTTGGATTGGGTTCGTGTTGCTGATAATTGTGCCCCTCGTGGCCGTATTTATATTAAATATAGAACGGGTAGCGTTTAAACCGAGAGTTGACGCCAGAGCGGTCGTCTTGATGGATATCACGACAGGCCATATTTTGCTGAGCAAAAACGGGGATATGCCGCTGCCCCCTGCAAGCATGTCCAAGCTGATGACCGAGCTGGTCATTCTGGATGAAATCAAATCCGGAAGAAGAGCGTGGGACGATGAAGTCGTGATCAGCGACAATGCGGGTAATGTCCAGGGCATCAATATCGATTTGAAGCCTGGTGAGACCCTGACGGTGCGCGAGCTTTTTCAGAGCATGGCCGTTTATTCCGCTGATGACGCGGCCGTTGCGCTTGCGGAGCATGTGGCCGGCTCGGAGAAGGCCTTCGTTGATCGAATGAACACCAAGGCGAAAGAGATCGGATTGTCGAGCGAAACGAGATTTGCCAATGCTTCCGGTGCGGAGAGCGGTTCGAATCTCTCACAAGCGCTGTCACCAGACGATGAGACCATGATGACCGCCGTGGACACCGCGAAGCTTGCCGCCCATCTGATTGAGCATCATCCGGACATTTTGACCACCTCAAGCAAGGCGCAGATGAAGCTCAGTGGACGAGGATTATATTTAAGCAATACGAACTGGATGCTGCCTTCAATCGGCGG
Source organism: Paenibacillus lactis (assembly GCF_017873605.1). GTDB lineage: Bacteria > Bacillota > Bacilli > Paenibacillales > Paenibacillaceae > Paenibacillus_AQ > Paenibacillus_AQ lactis. The sequence goes on along the minus strand of NZ_JAGGKI010000001.1, from coordinate 671,442 downwards.
ACCCTACTCGTATGAGGGAACCGACGGACTAAAGGCCGGATATACGCCTAAGGCGGGCTATTGCTTCACCGGAACGGCCGAAAAGCAGGGCAGCCGGCTTATTGCAGTCGTCATGGGAACTGATTCGAAGGAAGCCCGGTTCGAGGCGACGCGCAAGCTGTTTGACTATGGATTCAAAAAAACATTAACATGGAAAGAGCGGCTGGATGATTGGTTTCTCAATGCGGGAACAACGGCTGCTCTTTTGTATACACCGGGCAATTCTAAGGATTCACATCAATTGGCAAGTTTGTAAAAGTGAGTGAGAGGGTTCACATCCGACAGGGATGTGGTTTACAATAGATGGTGTGCCAATTCTGAACACGCATGATGTTGCCATGCGTCAACGGGATTCAATCCCGTTTATATAAGGAAGGGAGGGTGAGCCTAGCTGCTTTGGGAGCATACTGCCCCTGATTGGAACTGACTCATTCATCAATTTATTTTATAATAAAGAAGGAATCTAATCTCATGAAGAGGAAATCAATATATATCACACTGGCAGTTCTCATCCTCCTCGGATCGTCAGCCTACTTATTCCGTACCCAGCTTATCGTAGCTGCTTTCGATCTGTTTATGGCGAAGGACGTTGAGGACTCGCTGCAAAAGTCATATAAGCCGCTGCAAGGCGACAAAAAGCCGGAGCCTGTCGTGCTCCAAAGCAAGCCTTTCTCGGTCATGCTGCTGGGCAGTGACCAGCGAGAGGACGAACCCGCGCGTTCGGATACGATGATCTACGCCGTGGTCCGTCCGAAGGAATCCAAGGTACTCCTTGTATCGATTCCGCGGGATACCTATGTCGATATTATCGGCAAGGGCAAGAAAGACAAGATCACCCATGCTTTTGCATTCGGCGGCCACCAGATGGCCAAAGATACGATGGAGGCATTTCTTGATGAAGATATCGACTACTATGCGTCGATTAACTTCCAAGGGTTGAAGGATGTCGTGGACGCCATGGGCGGCGTGGAGCTGCCGATCGGCAAAGATATCGTCAATAAGGGCAAGGACCACGAGAAGTTTACGGTCAAGGCGAACAAGCCGATTTACAGCGGTGAGGAAGCGCTGAACTACGTCCGTTACCGGGAGGACAGCGACTTCAACCGGGCTAAACGCCAGCAGGTATTTCTGGATATGGCCGCCAAGCGGCTGAAGCAGCCTGATCAGATTGGCAAGGTACCTGAACTGATCGCGATCATGGGTGACAACTTCCAGACGGATATGCAGCCCAAGTTCATTATTGATTTGGCGAAGCAAATGCTGACCGGGCCTAAAGTCGATATGACCAGCTTTACGATCATGGGAGAAGGCATGCGAATTGGAGGGGTCTATTACAACGATCCTGACATGGAGGATGTTGAAGAAGCTAGAGACATGATTGACAACTGGATGAACCCGGATACTCCATCCGACCAGCTGCTGAAGCCGAAGGATGCTGAGAAGCAAAAATTGCAGTAAACTATAGACCGGCATCGTCCGGAACGTTCCTAACACGCGTTTCTCACCATAATCAGCAGTCCGGATTGTCTGGCTGCTGATTTTGTGTCCTGATGCTTATGAATCGGGACACGGGTGGGCTGCGTATGTATGATAGTGGATAGGAGAGAGGAGTAACCTGCTTGTCCAACCAACATGGGCAAGGTTACTTAAATGGCCTTAATTCTTAGGGATGGGAAAGGTCATAAGGAGGATAAGGCATTATGAATATCGCGTTTTTTCTATTACCGAAACAGGAAGTGGTCTGCCTCACCCTGGATTCCACGCTAAGGCAAACGCTGGAGCGCATGGAATACCACCGTTATACGGCGGTACCGGTGCTGGATAAGAACGGCCAGTACGCAGGCACGGTGACGGAAGGCGATCTGCTCTGGCACATGAAGAATTCCGATGGCAAAATCACATTTGAGAACGCTTCAAAATTTCTGCTGAAGGACGTACCGTTCCGAATGGACATTAAGCCGGTATCCATCGATGCCAGGATGGAAGACTTAATCAATTTGGCAAAGGTGCAGAACTTTGTGCCGGTTGTGGATGACATGAACCGTTTTATCGGAATCGTGCGCAGGAGTCTTATTATCGAATACTGTGAGCGGTTTGTTTCAAAGGAGACGTTGGAGTCCCAAGGGGCTCGAACCTCGGTATAATTTAGGATAAGTGGCAGGGCGTGTAACCGCGGTGAATACGTAGGTATCACGCCCTATTTTTCATACACGGGAATATTAGAAGGATAATTGGAGACACAGAGAAGGGAGCAGATGACAAGCAGCTGCCGGAATCCCGGCAAGCCAAGGGCCGGGGGACTTTATGTGGGTGAATTTTATTTATGCTATAATGGAGAATAAAGCTGTTTTCGGGGAGAGATGGATATGCCAAATATGCCAAAGGACTTGGATGTAGCTAAACGCGCCAAAGTGATTGAATGGCTGAAAACCGAAGTCATTGACAATGTATCTCGGTTATTCAAAGCCCTATGGGAAGGCAGCACTACTAAAGTTGGAGATAGTTTGGTAAGCCTGATGATGAGCTCCTACATATTAGGCCGAAGGCTGGGTATGACCTATCGCGATTTGGACGATCTCCTGCTTGAGAAATTGAGGAAGCACAAGCAGGAAGGACATCAGCTTGAGGATTGGTACCAGGATATATCCGCACTCGAAGAACATTTGCGTAAGAGGTGAACATATTGAAATTACGCTGGACAACAGCGGCCTGGAGCATCATTTATTTGCTTCTGCTGCTCTCTCTACAAACCCCCTTTTCCATTGTGACGGCATTCCTTCTGGTTCTGCCGGTTGCGGTCCTGTTTACGGCATTAAATACACAATCGTTTATTCTTCATATTGCGCCTGTATGGTTGATCGCGCTGTTGATTCATCCGATTTTTCTCTTGTTCGCGGTTTACTTTGCGATTCCGGGGGTTGTGATGGGATATCTATACCGGAAAAGAAAGGCTGCCATGCAAGTATTAAAATTCGGCGTGGCCACGATGCTGGTGGAATTGCTGCTGCTGCTTATGATCAGTACGGCCTTCTTCCAGATGGACCTATCGGCGTATGTGGATGAAATCGTGAAGATGACAACGGCTCCGCTGACCGAGATGGGGGTTCAAGGCAATTTTGGCGGACAACTCGTCGGACCGGAACTTGATACGCAGCTGATCAAGGACAGAACGCTGCAGCTTGTTCCGTTCGCCATGATCATCAGCTCGTTCCTGATGACGGTGATCACGCACTCGCTGGCTCGTCCGACGCTTAACAGCATGGGACTGTCCGTGCCGAAATTGAAGCCTGCCAGAGAGTGGATGCTGCCGCGTTCGCTGATTTGGTACTACCTGATCATTTTCTTTATCAATATCGCAACGGTGAACTCGGATAATGCGTTCATGAAGACGATCGTGGCGAATGCGACGCCGCTGCTGCAAATATGCTTTATGATTCAGGCGCTGGGCTTCTTCTACTACCTAGCCCACATCCGGAAATGGCATCCGATTCTTCCGCTGCTCACGGCCATTCCGATCGTGCTGTTCCCGCCGGCGATCATCATCGGTATTCTGGATCTGGCGTTCCCGCTTCGTCAAGCGTTTAGTAAAAACAAAAGATAGGGTGATGAGTCATGCCTAAATTTCTGCAGAAACGCTGGCACGGCTATCACACCGTCTGGGCGTTTGCGCTGGTGCTTCTGCTTGTCATATTCCTGTCGTTCTATAACACGATTCTAGGTCTGGTCGGGCTGCTGCTGGCTGTGATCGGCGGGTATGCGATGCTGAAGGCGGAGATGAAGTTCCGGCGGGAGCTCGTCGAGTATATTGGCGATCTATCGTTTCGCATTCGGCGAGTAGAGGGAGAGGCCGTCAGCGTATTGCCGTTCGGAATCGTGCTGTACAGCGAGGATAAGACGGTGGAGTGGCATAATCAATTCGTTGTGAATATGTTTCCTCACCAGACGCTGGTCGGCGTATCCTTGGAGGAGCTGTTTCCTCAGCTGGTGAAGGCGATTAGGGAGACGCGGGAGAAGAAGGATGGCAAGGAGAACCAGCCTAAAGAGATTCGGCTCGAAATATCACATGAGGACAAGTTTTATGGGGCGACCGTTATTCCCGAAGAACGGCTGATCTATCTGGATGAGATTACCGAGCTGGTCGTTTTGCGTCAGCGGTATGAGGATGAGCGTCTGGCGCTGGGCATCATTATGATGGACAACATCGACGAGGCGTCCCAGGGGATGGATGACCAGCAGCGGACGGCGCTCATCGCGAAGGTGACCAGCGAAATTACGGACTGGGCCCGGGAATTCAACGTTTATCTGCGGCGGCTGTCGTCGGATCGTTATTTGATGATGCTGAATCACCGATCACTTGATCTCTTGGAGAACAGTCGGTTCGTCATCCTCGATGAAGTGCGGGAGATGACTGCCGATTTGAAGGTGCCGCTTACGCTCAGCATCGGTCTTGCCTTCGGCTCCGATGATATTACCGAGCTCGGGCAGCTGGCCCAGTCCAGTCTGGATATGGCCCTAGGAAGGGGAGGCGATCAGGCAGCGGTGAAAGCGGGGCAGCGCCTGTCCTTCTACGGCGGCAAATCCAATGCCGTGGAGAAGCGGACTCGGGTCCGCGCCCGCGTCATTTCCCATGCGCTGCGCGATCTGATGCAGGAGAGCGACCGCGTCATCGTGATGGGGCACAAGCTGCCCGACATGGACGTGATCGGGGCATCGGTCGGCATTCTGAAAGCCGCTCAGATGTATAAAGTGGACGCGTATATCGTGCTGGAGGGGCTGAACCCGTCGATTGAGCGGATTATGGATGAGGTTCGCAAGGATGAGGCCTTGATCAGCCGCTTCATATCGACGGAGCATGCGATGCAGATGATGACCGAGCATACCCTGCTCGTTGTCGTGGATACGCATAAAGCGTCCATGACGATGGAGCCGCGGCTCGTGCAGCGCGCAAGCCGGGTGGTTGTGATGGATCACCATCGCCGGGGCGAGGAATTCATCAACGACGCGGTGCTGATCTACCTGGAGCCGTATGCATCCTCCACCTGCGAGCTTGTTACGGAGGTGCTGCAATATATTCATGACCGGGTATCGCTTACCCCTGTGGAGGCGACGGCGCTGTTAGCGGGTATAACGGTCGATACGAAGCATTTCGCCCTCCATACCGGATCCAGGACGTTTGAGGCGGCAGGCTTCCTGCGGCGGCATGGTGCGGACACGATGCTGATCCAACGGCTGCTCAAAGAAGATCTGACAGAATTTATCGCTAAGGCAGAAGTCGTAAAACATGCTAGAATGGTATATGATCACATCGCCATTGCGGTCGCGGAGAGCGGGGAGCCGATGCCGCAAATGCTGATCGCGCAGGTTGCCGATATGCTGCTGAACATGAACGATGTGCAAGCATCGTTTGTCATCAGTGAGCGCACAGACGGCAAGATCGGCATCAGTGCCCGATCGATGGGCAAGATGAATGTTCAGATGATTATGGAACGTCTCGGGGGAGGCGGACACTTAACCAACGCCGCCGTACAGCTGGACTCGACGCTGGAAGAAGCTGAGGAACAGCTGATGGAAGTGTTGGAGGACATTGAAGCGAAAGAGGGGTTATTCGAATGAAAGTGATTTTTATAAAGGATATGAAAGGCCAAGGCAAGAAAGGCGAAGTGAAGGAAGTATCGGAAGGCTATGCAACAAACTTCTTGTTCCCGCGCGGGGTTGCGCGTCCGGCAACGGAGGGCAATATGAAGACGCTGGAGCAGCAGCAGGCTTCCGAACAGAAGCGTAAGGCCCAAGAGAAGGAAGAGGCTCAAGCGCTCGGCAAGAAGCTGGAAGAAATGACGGTTGTACTGAAAGCGAAGGCCGGCGAAGGCGGCCGCCTTTTCGGCGCGATTACGAGCAAGCAAATTGCCGAAGCGCTGGCTGGACAGAAGATCAAGATCGACAAGCGCAAAATCGAGCTGGGTGAACCGATTCGAACTCTGGGCGTGACGCAGGTACCGGTGAAGCTGCACCCGGATGTGAAGGTAACGCTTAAGGTTCAAATTACGGAGGAATAACATGGGAGGAGAACTCTATTTCGATCGGGTCCCCCCGCAGAACCTCGAAGCCGAACAGGCGGTGCTGGGGGCCATTCTGCTGCAAAGCGAAGCGCTGATTACGGCGATGGAGCGGGTGCAGACCGAGGACTTCTACGACAAAACGCACCAGATGATCTACGAAGTGATGGTGCAGCTCGGAGAAGAGAATCAGCCGATCGATCTGGTGACCCTCACCTCCCGTCTTCAGGATAAAGGACAGCTGGAGGAAATCGGCGGCGTCAGCTATTTAGCGAAGCTGGCGCATGCGGTTCCGACGGCGGCCAACGTGGATTACTACGCGCAGATCATCGAAGAGAAGTCGATGCTTCGGCGGCTGATTCGAACAGCGACGCAGATCGTGAGCGAAGGCTATACCGGCGGGGAAGATGTGGCCGGCATGCTGAGCGAGGCGGAGCGCCGCATTCTCGAAATTTCCAACCGGCGCACGGGCAGCGGGTTCATTGCGATCCGGGATGTGCTGATGGAAGTGTTCGAGAAGGTGGAGGTTCTGCATCAGAACCGGGGGAGCACGACGGGAATACCGTCCGGCTTCGTTGATCTCGATAAAATGACGAGCGGCTTCCAGCGCAGTGACCTCATTATCGTAGCGGCGCGCCCATCCGTAGGTAAAACGGCGTTCGCCCTGAATATCGCGCAGAATGTAGCGATTCGGGCGAAGGAGACCGTCGCGATCTTTAGTCTGGAGATGTCCGCGCCGCAGCTGGTTCAGCGTATGATCTGCGCCGAGGCGAACCTCGACGCAGGCGTCATGCGGACCGGCGATTTTAAAGGCGATGAGGACTGGTCCAAGCTCACGATGGGGATCGCCGCGCTGTCGGAAGCGGAAATTTATATTGATGATACGCCTGGGGTTACGGTTGCCGATATCCGGGCGAAGTGCCGGCGTTTGAAGAAAGAGAAGGGGCTCGGGATGATTCTGATTGACTACCTGCAGCTCATTCACGGGCGCGGCAAGCCGGGCGAGAACCGGCAGCAGGAAGTATCCGAGATTTCCCGTACGCTCAAGCAGATTGCGCGGGAGTTGGAAGTGCCGGTAATCGCGTTGTCCCAGCTGAGCCGGGGCGTCGAGCAGCGTCAGGACAAGCGTCCGATGATGAGTGACCTTCGGGAATCCGGTTCGATCGAGCAGGATGCCGACATCGTTGCGTTCTTGTACCGGGATGATTATTACAATCAGGAGACGGAGAAGAAGAACATCATCGAGATCATTATTGCCAAGCAGCGTAACGGCCCGGTCGGCACGGTCGAGCTGGTGTTCTTGAAGAACTTCAACAAATTCGTCAATTACGAGCGTACGCATGCCGATGCTTTTGCGGCAGGATAGCCAATCATCTACGAATATATTCGGGAATCATCTGTAGTTCTCGTCCTAATTCCGAACAATCGTACTGCATAGTGTACGATTGTTCGTTTTTTATTTGACTTTAAAAATAAGGACTGTTACACTGGTATTGCTGCCTTTTGTGCAGTTGAGGATATGAAACATGCTTCAAGACGATGTATTTCATAAAGGGTTTGACGAAATAATAAGGGTGCTAATGCCCGGGCGGAGGAATGAATATGTCAACGGTAGTCGTTGTGGGGACACAATGGGGAGATGAAGGGAAAGGGAAAATCACGGATTATTTGGCGGAAAGCGCCGACGTGGTGGCCCGTTACCAAGGCGGCAACAATGCCGGTCACACCATTCTGATTGACGGTAAAAAGTTCAAGCTCAGCTTGATTCCATCCGGAGTATTTTATAAAGATAAAACCTGTGTAATCGGAAACGGCATGGTCGTAAATCCGGCTGCACTGATTGAAGAGATTAACTATATTCACGATAATGGATTCAGCACGGACAATCTGGTCATCAGCGACCGGGCGCATGTCATCATGCCGTACCATATGGTGCTGGATGCTCTGGAAGAGGACCGGAAGGGCCCGAACAAGATCGGTACAACCCGCAAAGGGATCGGTCCTTGCTACATGGATAAAGCAGCGCGCAACGGAATCCGGATCTCGGATCTGATGGATCCCGAGGAGTTCGAGCTGAAGCTTCGCCATATGGTGAAGGAGAAGAATCAGGTGATCACGCAAGTGTACGGCGGCGAGGAGCTTGATGTCGAGGAGATTTTGACGAAGTACCTGGAGTATGCCGAATTCATTCGTCCATACGTCCGCGATACGTCGGTCGTGCTGAATGATGCGATTGATGAAAATAAGAAGGTGCTGTTCGAAGGCGCACAGGGCGTTATGCTGGATATCGACCAAGGCACCTATCCGTTCGTTACTTCGTCCAACCCTTCGGCTGGCGGCGTATGCATCGGCTCGGGTGTAGGCCCATCCAAAATCCAGCAGGTTATCGGAGTAGCGAAATCGTACACGACCCGTGTCGGCGATGGACCATTCCCAACCGAGCTGAACAATGAGATCGGCGACTATATCCGGGAAAAAGGCCATGAATACGGTACTGTTACGGGCCGTGCCCGCCGCGTCGGCTGGTTCGACAGCGTCGTGGTCCGCCATGCCCGCCGCGTCAGCGGAATCACCGGCCTGTCGCTGAACTCGCTGGATGTGCTGAGCGGACTCGAGACTGTTAAGATCTGCACAGCCTACAAATACCGTGGCGAGGAGATCAAGCACTATCCGTCCAGCCTTAAAATGCTGGCCGAATGTGAAGCGATCTATGAGGAGCTGCCAGGCTGGAGCGAGGATATCACCGGTGCGAAGACGCTGGAGGACCTTCCGGAGAATACCCGTCGTTATGTGGAGCGGGTATCGGAGCTGACCGGCATTCCGATTGCGATTTTCTCGGTAGGCCGCAACCGGGAGCAGACGAATCAAGTGCTGCCGATCTACGAATAATGCTGTAGAAGCATCAATTGTCCCAAAATATAGAGACGGAGAACGTCATCTGTTAGACCTGTTGAAGCCTGCTCGGGGGTGAGAACCCGGCAGGCTTTTTATTTTGGGGGCGATGGGGAAGAAGTATAAGATTATACCCCTCCGTCCGAAAAAATTATCCCTCGACCGCAAAGATTTCAACCCTATAATGGAGTTAGAAATAAAGAGCATGACGCTGGGTTTGGAATTGGGGCTAAGACAGCGAACCGCACGGCAGGATAGCTATGATCACAGAGGGGAAGAAGCCATACGCTTCTTAACAAGGCGTACGGCCTTATGGGAGAGCCGGGAATGCTATTCCCGGCAGCATAAAGACCGGAATCATCCGAAAGCGTTACATGCGGATGATTCCGGTCTTTTAACGTGCGTACCCCATTATGGCAGCCATTGCTGAATCCCTTCCATAGATTATATAGATCGGGGAACGAAAGTTAACCTCAATGAGGAATGATGCCTGATACCAATAAACGGTAGAGTGCCTGATACCGATTAAGGAACGCTTCGCGTCCGTAATAAGTCTCTATTTTCTGACGGGCGGCAGCGCTCATTCGCTCTCTCCATTCAGAATGGTCCAGGAGGTACATAAGCTGCTGGGCGTAATCCAGCTCCTCTGCTTCGGAACGCCCGATGAGAACGCCGTCATGGTGCTGGTGAATCAAATCCATCCATCCCCGGACAGCGAAGGCTATGACGGGCACCCCGGCTGCCATCGCTTCCAAGCCGCTAATCGGAAGTCCTTCACTTGGTGAGGTGGACGCCATGACATCCGTAAACTTCAGAATCTGATGCACGTCTCCGCGCGCACCAAGGACAATGATTTTGGACGACAGGGACCCGATGGCTTCGATTACCTGCTGCTTCAACGGACCTTCCCCAACGATTAGAAACCGGTAGCGATCCGCGGAATCGGCAGCGATCATTTGTTTGGCGATGGAAATGAATTTTAACGGGTCCTTGTCGATATTTAGTCTGGCGATGTAGGAGACGACCTTCTTATCCAGCGGGATGTTAAAGCCTTGTTTTAATATGGCATATTCCTCGGCAGTACCGGGGCGATATAAATTCGTATTGATCCCGTTTGGCAGCAGGCAGATTTTCTCGGGATTGATATGGAACAGGCTCGTCAAGGTGTCCTTCATTGACTGTCTGCACACGTTATAGCAATCAATCCAAGGATCGAACTGAACGGAATGCCTTACATGATCCCAGGGCAATTCAGGAACATAGGCGTGAAGCAGGGCAATGGTTTTAAGATGAGGAAATCTCGCTTTCAAGCCAGGCAGTATATTGTAGCCGACTTCGCTGTTGTTGTTATGGAGAATCTGTATGCCCCTGGTTTCGATCAGGTAATGGATGATGGCCTCCATTTGCTCCGGCAGCTCGCAAATCGAAGGGAGCAGAAAGATTTCATCGGTACATTGGTCATATCTCTGGTAAAGCGGGCTTTCCTCCCGTATGGTCGTGACCAGTGTAATGTGATACTGATCTCTGGGCATGGCCTCCAACAGATCCAGAAAGAAGGTCTCCGCCCCGCCGATAATGAGCCAAGGCATGATGATCATAATTTTAATTTTGTCGTCAGCCGGTTTGGTCACCATATAGTTATCTGACTGAATGTTCCAATTTGCCGATATCGCAGACGATTGCCTCATGCTGTACTCTAGCTGTCCGGCATCGAGCATGCTGTAGGCCCGGTGGTGTTTTCTCCGAAGATGTTCGCGAAGCTCATTCTGGCGGGGAAACTGTCTGACGGATTCGGTTTCGCCATGTCTGCGGTAGAAGAACAGCAATTCAGGAATACAGAATCCTCCCCAACCGAGACTGGTCAGCTGGATCCAGAAGTCCCAATCCTCGTAGCCTTTGCCTTGTTCGTCAAATCCGCCCGATCCCTCCCATGCGGCACGCCGAAACATTGAATTCCCCACGACTATATTATCTCTGAGCAGCTGGGCCAAGGAGAAGGGGGGGAGGATCCAAGTCCAATTCTCCTGATCAAATGCCTGAAGATAACAAGTAACGAAACCGACATGAGGGCGAGTATCCAATACGAGCGCCCCCTTCTCCAGCAGCGTATGGTGGATTCGGTCATCGGCATCAAGGCGAAAAATATACTTCCCCCTTGCCTCCCGTATCCCCCGATTTAACGCTGCCGGGATTCCTTTATTCTCTTGTCGAATGACTTTCGTCTTTGGCTTCTTCATGGTTCGGAACAACTCTACGGTATAAGGGTCTGTGGAACCGTCATCGACAACAATAATCTCGATATTTTGAATCGTGGAGGCGAGGCATGAGTCAATCGCTTCCTCGAGATAAACCCCATAGTTATAACATGCGATAACCACGGATACCAGCGGCTCGCTCTCTTGAGAATGTATAAACATGCGTCTAATGTGCCTCCTCTCACTTTGAGATGACAATGCACCACTCTCATTCCGGCTTACTGGCAGACGGACATCGTTCGGCTCTAGCATCTCATGCAACTGGTACTTTATCGTATGCAGGTCCGGCATAGGGGGCATAGGTGATCATATCAGCATGCCGTAATTATGCGAATGCACGGGGTGGATATCCCTGCAATATAGCAATTCTCAATAGAAAATAGAAAGCTTTGAGGTTGAAGAGAACGATAAGCGTCAATACTGGAAAAAGAAGACAGCCATCATTACGCAGTCTTATGGCATGCGGAAGGAAGGAGGAGAGGCGGATGAATCTGATGAAATGGCTGCTGAAGGTCAGCCTGACGGCAATCCTTGTCAGCACATTGACGATTGTGACCACGGGAATCGTTGTGAACGCTTATATTCAGTCGATCCTGTCCAGCCTTAATATTCAGCTTGAGGCTCAGCCTCTAGGAGTCGGAGGCATCATGAAGACGATGCTTGGCTTTGGCGCGGGTGCCGACACCGGAACTGGTACGACGCCAGCCACTTCGGAAACTGTGAATGTGACGAATGCCAATCAAACTTCACCAGACTCCGTGCGAAGCGATGACAAGGAGCCTGGTGCAGACGAGGCAGATGCGGAGACTAACGGGACGCAGGAGGCTGAAGAAACGGATGCAGGCACGGGGGAAACGGAAGGGACGTCCTCCGAGCAGGGGGCTCCGGATGGATCGCTGCCGGTGATGGGCAGCTCCGCGGCCGATTCGGAAACGGCGCCAGAGGACGACCAGATTGTCATGACTCCTGGCGATATTGTAGACCGCAAAGGCAGTCTGCCGCTTGAGGACAAGGAGGAAATCTTTACATTGCTGATGAATAAGCTTCCCCAATCGGAAATGCAGAAAATATCGGAAGCTATGGAGGATGGCTTGACGGAGGCCGAACTCGCGGAGATCGAGGAGGGCATCACCCAATACTTGAGTGAAGCTGAGTACGACAAACTAATCTCGCTGCTCCAGGAATAGAGCAAGGCCAAGAGCTGAGATGCGCCTGGTCACTATTTTGTCACAAATTGCAAGCCGTTTAATATTGGAAGACGTGTGAAAACCCGCATGTGATGCGGGTTTTTTGCTGTTTTGGCAAACTTGAAATGAGCTTAACGGCTATGTTAAAGTATACAAAGATCAAAAAGGTTAAAATTTTGATACCTTTTGACAGGTGATGACATTTTTCAAACGAGCAGTCAACATGTTCAGATGATATGCAGTGATTACATATGAACAAGGCTAGAAGGAGAGGGACATGAAGGGTTTCAAGGGGATACGGTGGGTCGAAGGTTTGCTTCGTCGACAGCAAGCGGATCGCTCCGCCCTACACAACAATTCAACAGACGAGTCCGAGCTGCCTTCTCATCCGGAATCTACTGGACGGGCCGTTCCGCGCAAGTGGATTTGGATGTCGGCAGGGGCTCTACTCCTAGCAGGATCGATATATACCGGCAGCAAGGCTTATGTGAACGCCAATACCATTCCGTTCTATCATGTATATGTAAACGGTCAAGCGATCGGCGCGATTGCTGATGACGCCGAGCTGGACCGGCTGTTTGAAGAGAAGCGACAGGAATTTCAGAAGAAATACCCGGATGTGCTGATGGTTTTGCATACCGATGGGATTACGACGAAAGCGGATCGCTCCTTTAAGCCGGAAATTAACAGCGAGGAAACGCTGAACAAGCTGGACGGCATGCTGAAGGCATACGCTCGGGGCGTCGAGCTGAAGGTGGACGGCAAGACTGTTGCGATCGTCAAGGACCAGGAGACGGCAAGGGCTGCGATTGAGGCTGCCAAGCTGAAATTTGCGCCGGACGCGGATGCGGGGAAGACCAAGACGCAGCAGGTTGCTTTTAAGAAGGTCTCTGCTCAAGCTTCTACCAAGAATAAAGAAGACGCAGAGCTGGAGTCCGTCCAGATCAAGGAAGAGATTACCGTGGCCGGCACGAAAGCCGATCCGAACAAGGTCTTGGATGTGGAGGACGCCGTGAAGGTGCTGACCGGAGCGAAGGACAAGCCGGTGACCTACACGGTGAAAGAAGGGGATACGATTTCCTCGATTGCCAAGCAGTACGGGATGAAATCGTCGGAGGTTATGGCCTTGAATCCGGGGCTTGAGGAAAAATACATGCAGATTGGAGCCGAGCTGCAGCTTACCCAGCCGGAAGCGCTGCTCACGGTGCGGACGGTCGAGACGGTTACCGAGAAGCAGCCGAGCAAGCCGGAGACGATCGTTCGCAAGAGCGACCAGCTTCCTCTCGGGAAGCGTAAGGTTGTCCGCCCTGGGCGAGACGGTGTCAAAACCGTGAGTTACGTGGTCACGAAGGAGAACGGCAGGGTGGTCTCCAAGCTGTGGACCGGGCAAGAGGTGGTTCAGGAGGCGCTGCCGGAGGTTGTTTATAAAGGCACGAAGGTGGAACGCAAAGCGGCTGCACCGAAGGTGAGCAAAAAAACGTCGAGCAGCAAGCAGTTCGCCTGGCCGGTGAGCGGAGCTCGCATCACGAGCTCCTTCGGACATCGCTGGGGACGGAGCCATGAGGGCATCGACGTTGTCGGCGGCAGCACCATTATGGCCGCGGCCTCCGGTCGGGTTGTCTTCTCCGGCCAGCAGAGCGGGTACGGCAATGTGGTCATTGTGGACCACGGCAACGGCTACCGTACCCTGTACGGCCACATGAGCCGGATCTCCGTCAGCAACGGCCAGTCCATCAGCCAAGGCCAGAAGCTTGGCGTGATGGGCAATACCGGTCGTTCGACCGGAACCCATCTCCATTTTGAAATTCAAAAAAATGGAGTTGCCCAAAACCCGATGAAATATTTATAAATCTGTGTTATACTATCGTTACTAGTGACGACATAAGCCATTATTGGTTTTATATATCATAATGATGAAGATGGCCGCTCCTTTACGGGGGCGGCCATTTTCTTCGTTTGCATCTGCTTGGATGGGGGATGGGGATGTCATTGGCAGAACGGGAAATATCTTTCCAGCCTAGTGGCATGGGGTGTCCTTCTCCATCGCTGTTGAATTCGGAAAATTGGAACTACTAATCCCTGATGAGATTTTCCGAATTCAAAGGCGAGCGCTCCGCTTTCCGAATGCCACCCCAAGCTGGTATGGAGGTTTTCCCTTATCTGCAAAGTCCATCCCCATTTCTGTGGAGGCAGATGCTGCCGAAGAGGTGGCCGCTCCCCGTGAACCGGAGCGGGCCATGAAGGCGAGGGTGTGGGAGGCAGAGCGGGAAATATCTTTGCAGTTTAGTGGCATGGGGTGTCCTTCTCCATCGCTGTTGAATTCGGACAATTTGGAACTAATAATCCCTGATGGGATTTTCCGAATTCAAAGGCGAGCGCTCCGCTTTCCGAATGCCACCCCAAGCTGAGTATGAAGGGTTTCCCTTATCTGCAAAGTCCATCCCCATTCCCGTGGAGGCCGATGCTGCCGAAGAGGTGGCCGCTCCCCGTGAATCGGAGCGGGCCATGGAGGCGGGGGGTGTGGGAGGCAGAGCGGGAAATATCTTTGCAGTCTTGTGGCATGGGGTGTCCTTCTCCATCGCTGTTGAATTCGGAAAATTTGGAACTAATAATCCCTGATGAGATTTTCCGAATTCAAAGCGAGCGCTCCGCTTTCCGAATGCCACCCCAAGCTGAGTATGAAGGGTTTCCCTTATCTGCAAAGTCCATCCCCATTCTCGTGGAAGCCGACGCTGCCGAAGAGGTGGCCGCTCCCCTTGAACCGGAGCGGGCCATGAAGGCGAGGGTGTGGGAGGCAGAGCGGGAAATATCTTTGCAGTCTAGTGGCATGGGGTGTCCTTCTCCATCGCTGTTGAATTCGGAAAATTGGAACTACTAATCCCTGATGAGATTTTCCGAATTCAAAGGCGAGCGCTCCGCTTTCCGAATGCCACCCCAAGCTGAGTATGAAGGGTTTCCCTTATCTGCAAAGTCCATCCCCATTCCCGTGGAGGCCGATGCTGCCGAAGAGGTGGCCGCTCCCCGTGAATCGGAGCGGTCCATGGAGGCGGGGGTGTGGGAGGCGGAGTGGAAGCTGGAGCAAAGGAGCGAGTGCTGCATGCATGGGTGTCCTTTGCCCCGGCGGAATGGGTGTGTCTAGGCGGCAGGTGTGTTAAAATGAAAAGAAGACCGTTCAAGTGAAGGTATGAGGTGAACAGGAAGATGCAGGGAACCATTCTGGTGGTGGATGACGAACAGCCCATCGCCGATATTTTGAAATTTAACCTGGAAAAAGAGGGCTATGAGGTCATTTGCGCCTTTGACGGCATCAGTGCGGTCGACATCGCGCTGACTCGGCGCCCGGACCTGATGCTGCTTGATCTGATGCTGCCCGGTAAAGATGGGATGGACGTATGCCGCGAGGTCCGTGCCGCCAACCTGCAGATCCCGATCATCATGCTGACGGCTAAGGACGGAGAGATCGACAAGGTGCTCGGGCTTGAGCTCGGGGCGGACGACTACGTGACGAAGCCGTTCAGCACAAGAGAACTGCTGGCCCGGGTGAAGGCGCAGATGCGCCGGCAGCAAAAGCCTGACAGCACGGCCGATCAAACGGGCGGTACCGGCGCGGGCGGACAAGGCCTGCGGTTGTTCGATCTGTTTATCGATACGGATATGTATATGGTATACAAGGGCGGCGAGGCCCTTGATTTGACGCACCGCGAGTATGAGCTGGTGTATTATTTGGCACGCAATGCCGGCAAAGTGATGACCCGGGAGCATTTGCTGCAAGCGGTATGGGGCTTTGAGTATTTCGGGGACGTACGCACGGTGGATGTGACCATTCGCCGATTGCGGGAGAAGATTGAAGAGAATCCGAGCAAGCCGGAATATATTTTAACCCGGCGCGGTCTCGGCTACCTGATGCGAAGCCCTAAAAACGGAGGCCTCTAATGAAGTGGCTCTCCTTCTTCCGCACGATTCAGGCGAAGGTGATCATCATCTACGTGCTGCTCATTCTGATCGCGATGCAGCTGATCGGGGTGTATTTCGTCAGTGCGATGAAGACGTCCCTGACCAGCAACTTTACGAAGGATTTGCAGGAGCGTGCGGAGCTGATGTCGGTGCTGGCCGCCAAAACCCTTGGCGGCGAGAACGAATCGGAGGAGGATCCCGTGGAAAGCCTGCGCGTCATGGTGAACAATCTGTTCAATCTGAGCGGGGCCGAGATCCAGGTGCTGGATTCGACGGGACGGGTATTGACGACCTCACTGCCTTCCCACGCCGATTATGAGGGCACGAAAAACACGCAGACTGTCGTAAGCCGGGCTTTGCAGGGAATCCAGGACAACGAGGAATACATTATTGACGATGACAATATCCGCAAAAAAGTCGTCGCCAAGCCCGTCATGTATAACGACAAGATCGTAGGCGCGATCTATATCGTTGCGAGCATGAGCGAGCTGTACAATACGATGCAGCGGATTAACAATATTTTTATATCCGGGATTCTCCTGGCGCTGGGCTTAACGGCCGTGCTGGGGGTTATCCTGTCGCATACGATCACGCACCCGATCAAGGAGCTGACGAAGCATGCGCGCGCGGTCGCCGACGGCCGGTTTACCGAGAAAACGCCGGTATTCGGCAGTGACGAGATCGGCCAGCTCAGCCAGGCGTTCAACTATATGACGAGCCGCCTGCGCGAAGCGCTGTCCC
Source organism: Paenibacillus lactis (assembly GCF_017873605.1). Lineage (GTDB taxonomy): Bacteria > Bacillota > Bacilli > Paenibacillales > Paenibacillaceae > Paenibacillus_AQ > Paenibacillus_AQ lactis. The sequence continues at coordinate 654,321 of NZ_JAGGKI010000001.1, read as the reverse complement.
AGAACGAAGAGGAGAAGGAGAAGCTTGCTTCGATCCTCACCAACATGAGCGACGGCGTCATTGCCACGGATGAAGCGGGCCGGGTGATCCTGATGAACCGCCGCGCCGGTGAGATGCTGGGCGTGGAAGGCGAGGAGCTGGCTGGACGCGATATCGGGTCGCTCCTTGGCTTGGAGGAAGCGGAATCCGAGGCGCTGGCACGCGGGGAGCATCATGACTCCAAGCTGCTGGAGATCGCGCCGCGCGAAGGCGGAGAGCCGTTCATGGTGCGGGTTACCTTTACGCCGATCCATCGGCGGGAGATCGGGATTACGGGCACCATTGCCGTGCTTCAGGACGTAACGGAGCAGGAGAAGCTTGAGGCTTCGCGGCGGGAGTTCGTGGCGAATGTGTCGCATGAGCTGCGCACACCGCTGACCACGATCAAAAGCTATACCGAAGCGCTTGAAGACGGGGCGCTGGAGGACAAGCAGATGGGGCCGCGCTTTGTCGGCGTCATCCAGAACGAGACCGGGCGGATGATCCGCCTCGTCACCGACCTGCTTCACCTGTCGCGGCTCGATTCCAAGGAAGCGGCGCTTCATAAGGAGCCGACGGATATCGTGGAGATGCTGGAGGATGTCGAGGACCGGTTCTCTTTTCAAATGAAACAGAAGCATATCCGCACCATTATCGATATCAAGCCAGGTGTGTCCGCAGCGATGCTGGATAGGGACGGTATCGACCAAGTGCTTGACAATCTGATCTCCAACGCCCTGAAATATACGCCCGACGGGGGTTCCATCACCATGGAGGCAAGCATCACAGAGGACGGCATGCTGTCCTTATCCGTGAAAGATACCGGGATCGGCATTCCGAAGAAGGATCTGGATCGCATCTTCGAACGGTTTTACCGGGTCGACAAGGCTCGAAGCCGCAATTTGGGGGGCACCGGTCTTGGCCTGTCCATTGCCCGGGAAATTGTTAGAGCCCACGGGGGCTCAATCACCCTTCAGTCCGAGCTGGAGAAAGGTACAACCGTGACCTTTACCTTGCCCCTGAATGACGAGGGGAGGTCAACGCCGTGAAGGAACGATTAAAGACTTTACTGCTGGTCGTGCTGGTTCTTGGCAGTCTCGTGCAAAGCTATGTGCTGATCTACCGCCTGCCGGGCAGCGATTCTGTTGTGCAATCGAAGGATTCCTACATCCGAACCGAGGAGATGGGGCCGGAGGAGAAGCCGGAGAATCTCTTGTATCCCGACAAAATGATCATTCATCTCGGTGAGGACAAGCATACGATCTTTTATCCGAACGATACGTTCTACAATCTGGTGTACAACCGGCTGAAGGGCCGGACCTTCGACAATTTCCAGCGCCGGATGGTAGGCAATATCGACTGGAACAAGGTTCGATCCGAGAACCGGGGCATTGAGCTAAGCTTTGATTCAGGCATCCCGGTAACACTTCTGCAGCGCGTGATGCAGATCGTGCCCGATTCGCTGTTTAGTGGAGAGAGCATCAACAAAATGTGGCTGTACAGCGTTCCGGGCGAGGCGAAGGTTCATGTCATGTTTTTCAGCACCAAGGGAGATGTCGTTTACGAAGCCGTCCAGGCGGACTTGACCGTTCAGGACGTTGATCAGCTGGTCGATTTCGGGTTCAATTGGACGCCATACACCATGGTTAATGGCAGATATTATGTGCCGAACAAGAAGCTGAATATGGTCAGCACCGAGCTGCCGATCGGCGTGTATACGATTGAGCAGATGCAGCGCAGCCTGTTCTTTGACCCTAGCATCACCCGCAATATTCGGGAAAAAGACGGCTCCGAAATTTATACCGACAGCAAGCGCAGCCTGCAGGTGGATCAGGGGCAGCATTGGATCAGCTATACCGACCCGGCTGCGCCGCCGTCGGGAGAGAGCAGTCCGGGCAAGGATGTGCTGTCTGCGATTGATTTTGTCAACCAGCATGGAGGGTGGAACGGAATCTACCGGCTCAGTAAAGCTAGTGAATCTGAGGAGCGCACGCTGGTGAAATTCCAGCAGTACTACGGAGGCTATCCGATTCTCAATACGTCAGGCTTCCAGTACGGCGTGATGGAGCTAGATCTGCAGCAAGGCACGGTGACGTCGTATGAACGTTCGCTGCTTTATCTGGAATCGCCGGCGCTGAGCAAGCAGATGGTGACCCTGTCGGGAGGCGAGGAGCTCCAAGCGAAGCTGGATACGATCGCAGAGGAATCCCGGATTCAGAATTTGGAGCCGGCATATCTGCCGATCATTACAGGAGAAGGGCTGTTGCTTAAACCGGTATGGGCCGTCGAGCTTCAGAACGGAAGTGTGCGCACGCTGGAGTAACGGGTAAAGCAGATTGTGTTGGAATTACGAGAACAAGGAGGGACCGTCATGGATTGGGGCCGGGCTAAAAATGTTTTGATCTACGCCTTTTTGCTGCTGAATCTGGTGCTGGGCTATCAGCTGTGGATCGACTATCGGGAGCAGGCCGGCTCCAGTCTGGACTTTACCTCGCTCTCGGAAAGCACGCAGCAGATCATGGAGAAGAACGGGATTCAGGTGCAGAGTCCGATTCCGTCGGAAACGCCGCAGCTGCCCAAAATCAATTATATCTACAGCGCCGAAATGCAGAAGGAGCCGGTGGAGCTCGAAGAGCCGGTAGATACGAAGCTCATTTACGCCGATGAGAAGGAGCTGCGCAGTGTTCTGCAAGGGACTATACCGAATCTCGGAAACTATCGTCATGATCAGCCCTCGGATCAAGAGCATGTATTTGTGTTCCGGCCGCTGGTGCTGAAGGAATGGCCGCTGTTTAATGTGGAGCTGGAGTTTATCCATGAGTCGCAGAAGATTTATGCGTATCGTGAGCCGGTGTTTGAAATATTGCCGACGGACGGGGCGGAAGAGCAGAAGGTGCTCCCGGCATCCAAAGCGCTGGAGACCTTGATTGAGCGTAATTTCATACCGCGGGATACGGCGGTGAGGGACATACAGCTCGGTTATTACGGTCAGCTGTTCAATACGGAGGACCAGCTGGCGGCGCCGACATGGCGGTTCACGCTGGATAACGGCGAAATGATCTATGTACAGGGAATTAGTGGGGATGTGCTCACACCCAAAAGCGATACGGCAAAGGAGTAACAGAATTATGGGGATATCTTTTTCCGTGCTGTCGAGCGGCTCGACGGGCAATGCGACCATTGTCCGCAACGAGGATACGACACTGCTGATTGATGCGGGCTTAAGTGCCCGGCGCATCGATGAGCTGCTCAAGGAACGTGATATGATGGGAGAAGAAATCGACGGTATTTTGGTAACGCATGAGCATTCCGACCATATTAAAGGACTCGGGGCCGTCGCGCGCAAATACAATCTGCCGATCTATGCCAATGAGAAGACCTGGGAAGCGATGAGCAAATCGCTCGGAAAGATTGCCGAAGAGAACCGGATTGTGCTGGAGAGTCATGAGGTGAAGGATTTTGGGACGCTGCGGGTCGAGCCGTTCGAAATTTCCCATGACGCTGCGGCACCGGTCGGTTACTGCTTCTATGACGGCGATGAGAAGCTTGGTGTTGCGACAGACCTTGGGTATGTGAGCGATAAAGTGAAAAAAGCGCTGGACGGGTCGGACGTGCTGGTGCTGGAGGCGAATCACGATATCGAAATGCTGCGGATGGGACGCTACCCATGGAACACGAAGCGCCGGATTCTCGGCGATATGGGCCATTTGTCCAACAATTCGGCCGGAGAGGCGCTGAGCGAGCTGCTGACAGGCGATACGAAGCGGGCCTATCTGGCGCATCTCAGCTTGGATCATAACATGATGGATCTGGCCAAAATGACCGTGCGCGATACGATGGAGGACCGCGGCTGCTTCTTCAAGGACAGCGAGTTTAAGCTGTGCGACACCTATTATGACCGCTCGACCCCCTGGGATAAGGTCAGCGATTAGTAGGGCCTGTGCTGGCACAGGAACTGCGCGAACCGCTGGGACAGTGGGTGTGTTGGTATGTGCAGTGATTCGTTTCCCGTATATGCAGCGGCAGGCGGGTATAGTTGCATTGTGGCGGCATATACTGAATGGTCAGCTATTGAAACATGAAGGAGCTGGTCCAAATGATCGTGCGCGATACGATGATAAACCGCGGCTGCTTCTTCAAGGACAGTGAGTTTAAGCTGTGCGACACCTAGTTATGAATTAAAAAAACGTTGGAAATCAGTATAATCGAGAGAATAGGCGAAAATATGCACACAAGAAAGGGCTGCTTCCGTCACGTGGATCGTGACAGAGGCAGCCTGTTTGCTCTTTTACCCCTAAGTGAAAAAGATGCAGCAACGGCGTTATCGCCATAAGCCGCCATAAGCTATGCCTGCGTCGCATGCGTTAAGGGGCCCAGCTGCACACCGCGAAGCGCCGAGCGCTAACCCCTAGCGAGTGTGCAAGGAACGGCATGGAAGCATGATGAGGCATTCTCCCGGGCCGTGCAACATTCGGAAGCCATGGAGTGCTTTTGTGCTTTTATCCATAGCAGGCAACTAAGAACGTTCTTACGGCTTACTTAAACTCTCTTGTGCCATCCGGATCATTTCCCGGACCATCGAGCCGCCGATAGCGCCTCCGACTTTCCCGGCCTGCTCGGTGGTCAGATTGCCGTTGCCTTCAGGCTTGAGCGGGACGCCAAGCGTCTTTGCAACCTCATACTTCACTTCCTGCTGCGGGTTGACCTGGTAGCCCTCATTCCGCATGACGTCGTTCATGAACTGCTGCATTTCTGGACTGCGGCGCCGTCTTGATCTTCTAGCCATATTCGATCACCTCCTTTTCGTGAACCATCATCACGACGCGTTCTTAACATCCCCGCCTTATGGCGGACGCATGCGCAAGCAGCAGCTCGATCACCTTGAAGACAACGGGCAGCCTCAGCGAAAAACTCGGAACCTTGGGGCGAAAATAGCGTAATACCTTATTGTGTGTGTTAGGAGAAGCGTGGCTGCAGCATCATGCCTGAGGTATGTGAACGGAATTCCAAAAATATTTCCATCAATTTGACAATTGTTTTTACAAAAGACAGCTAACTTTAAACGTGACTGATGTGGTACAATAGGAGCACTAAAGAACATGCTCATGACAGCTGTTGGTATTTGGTACAATGTGCATCTTTGGAATGCACTGGATTGGGTTGTTCACGATGGATGGAGCAGGCGGATTGCCGGCTGTTTCATAAAATTACATGGAGTTCGCGCTTGGAGCCGCCCTGTTTGTGGTAATAGAAGGATACAGGGTTTTTTTTGAACCATATGGGTACCAATACATACCTTTTCTGGATGAAGATTCATAGTTTCCTGTCGGAACGTTCAGGCAGGGTTCGTATAAATGGTACAAATCGAAAGAGTATGGCCGAGACCTGCAACTTTTTGGCCTTCTCAAGAGTTATTACTATAGAGAGATTTATTGGCGTGGGCATGCGTTGGAAGAAAGATCTGATACACGATGCAGGGCGGATTGTTATGGCGACAGAATGAATGCGGAGTCGGTCGGTAATGGCGATGGTCTTTAAGCGGATATCGTATCTTGACGTGCAGCGACAAGGGGAGAGAGGGATCGCGAATGGGATTGTTTGACGATGATTTTTATTCAACCAAAGTATCCAGGAAGAGCAAAAATGCCAGCGAGGACCGATCTGCGCGAACCAAGTGGCGAACGAAGTGGCGGACCAGCCGCCGGAGCAGAGGGCTGTCCACCTTCCAAATCTCCGCGATCAGCTCGGTATGCAGCGCATTGATTGCCGTGATGCTGTTCAGCTTCATTACCGGCCATCCTGCCTCCACATCCCGGGTCTCCTTGGTGAACGGCGGACATCAGCTGTCCTCGACGGAAGGGGACCCTTATGAGCGGATTATTCAAGCAGCCGAGAAGGTGCGTCCTGCTGTCGTAAGCGTGCTGACGCATAAAGAGACCGTGCTGCCGGAAGAGGAGGATCTTGAGAGCGAGGAGGAAGTCTTGCCTGAAGACGAAGAGGGATTGGAGCTTCCGGAGGGATTTGATTTCGGAGAGGAATTCGATTTCGGGGATGAATTCGGTGATTTCGGCGAATCTCAGGAGGATGCGCTGGGATCCGGTGTTATTTTCAAGAAGCTTGAAGGCAAGGCTTACATCATCACGAATAATCATGTTGTAGAAAATGCCGATTCCTTCGAGGTCGTTACCGTGACCGGCGAGAAGAAGCAAGCGACGCTTGTCGGCACCGATCGCGTGAGCGATATTGCGGTGCTCTCGATTGACGCCAAAGGCATTGGCGATGTAGCCGAGTTCGGCGACTCCTCCAAGCTGCGGCTGGGAGAGACCGTCATTGCGATCGGGAACCCGCTTGGGCTGGGAGATACGCTGACCTCCGGCATCGTCAGTTATACGAACCGGATCATTCCGGTCTCGCTCAATCAGGACGGAAATTACGATTGGGAGCAGGAAGTCATTCAGACCGATGCCGCCATCAATGAGGGCAACAGCGGCGGTGCGCTGGTCGATCTCAATGGCCGGGTGATCGGCATTAATACGATGAAAATCGCGGATACCGGTGTGGAAGGCCTTGGATTCGCCATTCCGGTGAACGAGATTACCGAGGTTGTTAAGGAGCTTATGCTGAAGGGCTACATCGCGCGTCCATACCTGGGTGTCTATACGGTGGATTTGGGCAATCCCTATGCGCCGCTGAGCAAGAAAGAGAAGGAGAATCTGAAGCTGCCGAAGAGCGTAACCGAGGGTGTGGTCGTACTGGATGCCCTGGGACCTGCCAAGGATGCGGGCCTTCAGCTGAACGACGTCATCGTCAAGCTGGATGGCAAGCCGATTAAGACCACCCTGGAGCTGCGCAAGCATCTGTACCGCAACACCAAGGTTGGTGGTGAGCTGGATGTAACATTCTACAGGGATGGGAAGCTGCAGTCGCTCAAGGTGAAGCTGGAAGAGAAGCCGGAGGAATAAGCTTCGGCTAGGCTTTAGACGAAAGAGATATGAAAAAGGTTGAGCGTCAGTCACTTGGCGGACTAAAGAGAGAGCGTGCATAAGCACGCTCTCTTGCTGTTTTACTGGGATTGAGGCAATGAGGCAATCCCTAGCGGTAATTTAGCGTCATATGGGGATAGGCGGCCTCCCCGTCGGCATACCTTGTCCCGAACATTGGTCTGATCAACTCCTTGCAGACATTTCGCCCTCTTCCACGAGTATGGATTCATGGAGGCTGCACGTAGAGGACGGGCCTCTTTGAGCGTGGTATTGTCCCAGAATAACGAATGATCCATTGTCCAGTAGGAAGATCTTGGGGGAATATCAAGCCTGGAAGCGAGGCAGAATACATTGGAAGCCCGGATGCGGGGGTAATTCGGGCAAAAGCATTTCTTTTTCCCGCAGAGTGTGGTAGAACAGAAGAGTGGCTATACGGTTTGATAGAAACGCGGGCTCATAGGCGATAACAGAAAGGATGCATAGAATGTACGTCGTATGCAAAGAACATGTGGAACTGGCAATCGAAAATTTCGTGGATGAGTATGAGGATGCTCCAGATATCGTGGATTTGAAGGAGACGGAGTTTTCGGACTGGGACCCGCCAGTGAAGTGCGCGGAGTGCGAGAAGCATGCTGAATTTTTAATTGTATAACGTCAATATTTTAATTCAATAAATAATGCGAATGAGAAAGCGTGATGATTTCACGCTTTTTTTGTTTAAGAGATCATGAAGGCAATCGAAGCAGCGAAGCTTTGGTAGACAGTCCTCCGTAGTGTATGATGGATGTGTAGATTGCACGGAGACGCCGATAACCTATCGTGAATGGAGACGATCAGAGATGGATGACTTCGGGAAGGTCTGGGAAGAGGAGATCAAGCGGGCAGCCGATGAGGCTTACGAGAAGGAAATGGATGAAATCAACCGCCAACTGAAGCAGGAAATCCTCATTGCGCTGATTGGCGACGTGAATACGGGCAAGTCCTCAACCATGAATCGGATCGTGGGCGAAGAGGTGGCCGGCGTCGGGGCCGAGCCCGGGGAAACGACGGTGATTCATCCGCATAAATATAAGGACAATATATCTTTCATTGATACACCCGGGTTGAATGATGTGAATACCGCCAATTCGGAGGTGACCTTGAATTATTATAAACAGGCGGATATGGTGCTGTTCTTTCTGAACGCTGCAGGCACCGTCTTCTCGGAGGCGGAGAAGAGGTCGTTTGAGAAAATTCAAGGCGTCAACTCGAACATCCTGATCGTGCTGAACAAAATTGACGCCGCGGATGAAATCGACCGCCTGGTGGCGCGTATCCGGAAGGAGACCGGAGGGCGCTATGAGGTTGTGCCGGTGTCTTCTCGGACGGGCGAGAACATCGACCGGCTGCGGAGCAGCATTCTGGAGATGCTTAAAAAAAAGTCTAAAGACATCCTCTTTGCCAAAAGCATCAAGGAAAAGTCGGCGACCGCCAACGGGTGGATCATCGGAGCCTCGATCTCGGCAGGAGCAGTAGGCGCATCTCCCATTCCGGGATCGGATATCATTCCGATTACCGGCATTCAAGTGAGTCTCCTTACCCGGCTTGCGGTGCTGTACAATAAGCCGATCAGCAAGGAGACGGCGAAGGAGCTCGTCATTGCCACGATATTCGGGAATATCGGGAAGAGCATTTTCCGGCAGATCGTGAAGGTATTCCCTGGCGCAGGATCGGTCGCCGGAGCGACGGTCGCGGGGGCTACAACCCTGGCGCTGGGATATGCTGTGAAATATGCTTACGAGCACAACATCCATATCAATACGACGAATATTACAAAGCTCTATAAGAAATTCAGGGAGAAGGCCGAGACGGAATCGGAATCCAATTCCGAGTCGAAGTAAGCAAGCCGATGTCGAATGCATACCACGTTAAACGGATGGAATAGAAAAAGGGGCCTTCGGCCCCCAATCGTAGCTGCGTCAAAGCAGCGATATTTATCATTGATTTACTTCGTGGCAGCCTCATGATCGGCTTTGGCCTGCTCCAGCATCGATTTCCAATCCGGAAAATCGGTTTCTCTTGAAACGTGACGGTCAAACAGTTCGTCTGGAATGTTATCGATATCTTCATGCGTTTCCACTTGGAAGTTACCTTTTACGACAAAATCCCCAAAGCTGTTATGGGATGAATGTTTACGCATAAACGATTCATTGAACAGCTTTTCCAGAGAGATGTTATCCGGATCCTCCTGTACCGATTTTTGTCCTTGCAATTCCTTCAACAGATCATCAAACGACATGGGCTTTTGCTTTCTCAGAGTACCACTCCTATAAATTAATATTTGTGTTCAGTATAACATACCCGGAATTCTTATAAACATGGTAGACTTTCCGGAAGGCTGGTTACCCCGTTATCTTCTTAACAAGGAAGACCAGGTTTGCTCCAGCCAGCTGTCGAATTCGTCTCCTTTGTCACCCTCGTACGTATCATAGATATCAATTCTCATCTTTTTTAGCTTGTCTTTGAAGTCTTCATACTTGTGGTCACGGGGAAGGCTTTTTTTGATGCGCAGCAGCACCTTAGAAACGTCTTTCATCAGCTCGCCTTTACGTCTTTCAGGCATCTGCACGTCCTCGCCAAAGGCCCGGAGCTTATGATAGGCTGCTTCCCTTACCTGGTGAACCGCATCCGTATTCAGTCTATGCAGCAAAATATCGATGGATTTCTGATTTTTCCAATTTCCCAGCTCTTCAACGGCGTTTAACCGTTCTCTCCAATTGGCGTTCCGGTTAGCGGAGCTTTTCAGCTCTTCATAATTCGACGGCACGTCCGTCAAAACCTCTTGATTGTCCAATCCGTTCATCTCCTTCATAGGTGGTATCAGGGGGCTCCTAAAACCATATGTTCATTATGGGGTACCTTTATGCTTACTGGCGTCCGCTGCATTGTCCGCCTGCTTGGTCCCTTTACTGGTATAAGGTTTGGGTTTACTCTTGGCTCTTCTCGCGCTGGCATCCCATCGGCTCCAACCTTTCTTGCCTGTGCCTCGGCCTGTTCCGCCCTTGCCCTTGGATTTACTCAACCCATCACTCCGTTACGATATATTCTTGTCCCTATATGCTGATTCTTTACCAGCCCTGTTGAAATATACACTGTATTGGACCATATGTATAGGATAGAACGGAAATAAACCTAAGAATCGAAATATATATGGATGGAATCCAACATTGATATAGTCTAGGGACTTCTTCGGTTGACTAATTTTTCCCAGCATGTTATCTTATTTTTTGAACTGACCAGTCAGAACAAGAAACGTTGAACTGAAATTTGTGTGAAAGGGCAGACCCCATTGTGAGCAAAGAAAAAATTATCCAAGCAGCCATAGAAGTATTCTCCGAGAACGGATACCACCGCGCAAGCATGGACGAGATTGCCGCCCGCGCTCAGGTTGCCAAGGGAACGCTGTACTACAACTTCCCGGGCAAATCCCAGCTCTTCAAGACGGTCGTCAAGCAGGGCTTCGAGGATATTATGCGGCGGACCGAAGCGGATCTGAATTCCCCGCTGCCGATCAAAGAGATGATTATGCGGACCATCCGTCATCATCTGGATCTGTTTCTGGAATCCCGGCATTTTTCCCATATCGTATTCAATGAGATCTCGAACGGCATTGAGCAGGATGTCCTGGAAGAGCTGAAGGAGCTGAAGCGGACGCATATCGGTTTTCTAGCGAAGATCATTGAGGATGGCAAGTGTGAAGAGAATCTGTTCCGCGATGTCGATGCCAACCTGGCTGCAGTCAGCATGATCGGCACATTGGAGAGCGTATGTAATTATTATTTGAATCATCAAGAAGCCTATACCCGCGAAGACCTGGAGCAGTTTGTGTTCACGGTCATTACCCAAGGCCTGTTTATATCGGTTGAATAAACTCGGCCTTCTTTTGTAAGCAGGTCTGACTGACCAGTCAGTTCAAATCTTGAAGCGAAGATGGAGGTTATCGGTATGGAATGGAATAAGAACGGTTTACTCCCGCTGGAATGGTTCCGCCAGATGCGAACGGAATCTCCGGTGGCTGCAATTGATGGTAGCGGAGCCTGGAACGTATTTAAATACGAGGATGTCAAAGCGGTCTTCACCAACTATGAGGTCTTCTCTTCCCAAGGCTCGCCTTCTACGGAGGACCCGATCGAGTCCAGCCTGCTCCGGCAGGATCCGCCGAAGCACCGACAGCTTCGGAAACTGGTCTCCCATGCGTTTACGCCGCGGATGATCGAGTCGCTTGCTCCCAAGATCGAGGAGATCACGAAGTCCCTGCTGGATGAAGCGGAGAAGAAGGGGAAGATGGACATCGTGGCGGATTTAGCGAGTCCGCTCCCGATCGTCGTCATCGCCGAGATGCTAGGCGTATCGCTGGAATACCGGGAACGCTTCAAGGCTTGGTCAGATGCGTTGGTTGGCGATAATTACGAAGCGTATATCCAGTGCCAGCGCGAGATGAGCGAGTACTTCTCGGCCATCGCGGATGACCGGCGCCGCCATCCGCAGGATGACCTGATTACGAAGCTGGTGGAAGCCCGTATCGATAATGAGTCTCTGACCGAGCTTGAAATCATCGGCTTCTGCATCCTCCTGCTGGTCGCCGGCAATGAGACGACAACGAATTTGATCTCCTCTGCCGTTCTGGCCATCGATAGCTTGCCGGAGGTGCGGGCAGAGCTTCTCGCGGACCGATCGCTCATCCCGGGCGCACTGGAGGAAGTATTCCGTTATTTCTCGCCGGTACAGGTGATGTTCCGCCGCGTGAAGCAGGAGACGGAACTGGGCGGGAAGACGCTGAGGGAGAACGAGCATGTGTATATCTGGATGGCTTCCGCCAATCATGACGAGGCGGTGTTCGAGCGTCCGGACGTATTCAATATTCACCGAAATCCGAATCCGCATCTTGGACTCGGAAGCGGCATCCATTATTGCCTCGGCTCTCAGCTCGCGCGGATGGAGTCCCGCATTGCGATTGAGGCGCTGCTGGAGCGCTTCCCGGAGTATCGGCGCGACCGCTCGGCCCCGCTTTCCCGGATGGACAGTACGATGATGTTTGCGTTGAAAGAGCTGCCGATCATTTTAAAATAGATAGGAAGTCAAGAAAGAGTCGCTCCAGATGGAGAGGGCTCTTTTTTAATAATCGGCTCGAGTTTAAGTGGAATGGAATGAGGGTGAGCGCTCTGCTTGGAGGTGAGATGGCAATGGGTATGTCCTTTAATTGGCAGTGGCACCATGTTAGAATGGACGTCAGAACAGCGTAGATAAGGAGCGAATCATCGCCATGAATATACAGATCGTATGCGTCGGCAAGCTGAAGGAGAAATATCTGGTGCAGGGCATTGCGGAATACAGCAAGCGCCTTGCGCCTTATGTGCGCCTGTCGGTGCACGAGGTGCCTGACGAGAAAGCGCCTGAAAACATGAGCGAGGCGGAGATGCGTCAAGTGCAGGAGAAGGAGGGTGCGGGCATTCTCGGCCACATCAAGCCGGACGCCCACGTGATCGCGCTCGCGATCGGCGGCCAGCTGTGGTCTAGCGAGGATCTGGCCGCCCATATCGACAAACTGGGAACCTACGGCACCAGCACCGTCACCTTCGTGATCGGCGGCTCGAACGGTCTCTCCGAGGCCGTGTTAAAGCGCGCCCAAACGAAGCTCAGCTTCGGGCGCATGACCTTGCCTCACCAGCTTATGCGGCTGGTGTTGGTGGAGCAGATTTACCGTGCGGTGAAGATTAATCGGGGGGAACCGTATCATAAGTAGGGCGAAACTTTAGTTTGCCCCCCATTATGTTGCGGACATTGTAAATGGTATACACATGTATTAAGGTTAAGATTAATCTAACTTTCGTCTTTGTTTGCTGCTTCTGAAAATCAGTAAACAAAGGCGTTTTTTTGTTTGTTAGAATAGCCTAAACTAAATAAGCGAAAATTAAACCCGTAATTATTTATAATTCCTATGTTGCTTATTTTAATTTCTGTGTTACCTGTTTTAACTATGTAGTTTATGATGGTAACATGTAAAGAACCCCATCTTAAAAACTGAAGGGAGATAGGGCAATGCAAATAATGAAGTTGGCCAGTGTATACAAGGACTGGAAAACTAAAAATGATAGTGCTTCACAGATGGACAAGTTGGTAGCTCGAACACTTTTAGCTACGGACGATGTATCATTCACGCTTTTTATCACAGAGGCATCTTTTGAAGATGTTAGTCGCGTTTACAATACATTAGAGGATCTCCGATTATCAAAGAATACCCAAGATGACGACAGAGAAGAATCCTACCGTAAAAATGAGGATAGGGGCCAGTTTTTGTATAAAGACATGGATGATTCTAATACGAAGAAGCGTATGAACAGAAAGAAAGCAGTAGGTTACGTAATGAGCAATATTGTGAAGAACAATAAAGGATCAAAGGTTGTTAAAGTACGTTACAGCACTATGGAAGTAGAACTGGCAGATAAACGTATTGTAAAAGTGAAGGTGGGTCTATCCAGAGACTACCACGATGAAAGTTACAATCCGCAAAAACAATGCTGCTCGTGGCATAAGGAAGATGACCAGCATATTACTCAATTTGATTATCATATATACTTAGTTGAAAATGGGGATTCCTATAAAGGACTGATTTTTAATACTAACGAACTACAGCAACACTTGAGCAGAAAATCATATAATGGTCATTTCGCAAACTACTATTTCCACTGGAATCCAAATGGAAGCGTGACGGACGAACGTGACATAACGACACCTATAGATGTTACCATTTATGATGCCGACAAAATCCAATGGCGACTTAAATAAGGGCAAAATTCAAGGCGATATTATATAGAAGAGGCTTTTCCGGGCAAAGGAAAAGCCTCTTCTGTCGTGTTGTCAGTGTCAGCGAAAGTGTTACTATTAAAAATACCTTATTATAATTTAACGCTCATCGTCATAATCAGGCTCATCGGGTTCATATGGCTCGTCACCAGGATCAATCTCTTCTTCACCATCATCATAATATTTATCAGTATCAACCATTATATCGTCTGTCTCAATTTCGATATCTAATGGATCAAACACGGGTACCTCCATATTAATAGTAAAAGGATAAGACTCCTCAAATTCCACCCCATCTCCCCGTCGCAAGTCCCCATCAGAACCAAATTGGTGTGTAACGTCCACGAATCCATCTATGTAGATATAAATATAATGGGCATCGATATCAGTGACAGAGATAGTATCAATTGTATTGCCATCAACAGTGTAGTGAGTTGCGAGGACATCAATTTCTTGCAACACATCATTTATAATTGCTTCTGTAATCTTTCGATTCAAAAGATCTTCATAAGCATTCACAATTTGGGATCGAATTTCATCGATGTTTGAAAAGAACTGAAGGAGAAAATCAATAGACTCAGATACAAAAGCCTCCCCAATCTCTTTGCTTACATCAATAGCACCTTCACCAAAATGAGTATACTTATTTAGTTCTGAGACAACCTTTCCAAGTCGTTTGGAAACAATGGCTAAATCAATCTCTAACTCAGATTCAATAAATTCATCTTCTAGCCCACTCTTTATCGCGTATAAGAGCCGTTGTTTCCTAGTCGGCTTATTATCATGTTCATTTTCATACCAAGAACATGCAAGAACATCCTTATCCGGAGCTAAACGATGCAAAACTTTGGTCATCATTTCTCTAAATTTATGCCCAAAACTGTTATATTTCATATCGTCTTCAAAATCCAGCGATTTTAAAGACGAAATGAGCATTTTTTTCTCTGTAGTAGAAAGCCTCTCGAGAATAGGTACTACTTTGCTTTCAAACATTTTTACTGCCCCCTTTAATCTCTTACCTATTGTTTAGTATAAATAGAGTATTGTAATGTTGAACAGGGCAAAAGTATAGCGAACTCAATATATGTTGGAAATTCTTTCGCTGAGGAAACGGAAAATCTACAGATCGATAGAGAGCAATCATAGACAATAAAGTCCTTGCATAGCGAGGAAAACTTGTGTGTGCCTGCCAAATTATATAAGGGGGAGGCTGTTATGAAGCTGCATGTTCATACAAGCAAGAAACAGGTCAGCCAGAGGAACTCGTTGGAGCAATATTAGATTGTGAAATGGTTTTTTTACGGAGTAAGGGACTTTTTATGGATGTGCCGCCTGAAAATGAATCGGAACAATCGGAGCCTGTAGTTATTGATACAGACGAAATGGAGAGGTTTATAGCAGAAAGGTTGAAGGTTTCCAATGATATTATCGCTAAAGTTCTGGGCGGGGAAGATGCCTTTATGTAGGGTACGAGTAATTAGATTACAATAGAAATCAATTGTTTAAGTCGAGGGGGCCTTTCTACACAAAGGAAAGGCCCCTTCCGCGATATAGTCAGCGGAAGGGGCTACGCATATAAAATGCTTCTCGGTATCTTCATTAAACACGAGCTCAACGCATTTTGCACAGCGCTTACTATCCAACGTGATCTTCTTAACGACGAAATGCAACAAGGTCTTTCGTTGTTGAAATGGTGAATATTGAAGTAGAGCATCGAAATTCGCCAAGGTTTGCTGATATACATAGGAAAATATACCCACCTGTTGTAAAATGAATACATAAGAACAACAGACAACGGGAGATGGCATGAAGGAGATCATTTGGTTTTTCATTGGAGTTGTGCTGCTCGGGGTTATTTAGGGGATCTTGAAGCCAAAGAAGAGAAGGAGCGCTAGAAAACGAGCATCTAAGGTAAGGACAAAGCGCAAAGAATCATCGGCAAGGGCGTCCCATCGGGCATCTAAGACTTGCAGGCCGGATGAAGTGCTTCTTACCAAACCATTAAATGATTTAAATGGGTTTGAATTTGAAAGACTTCTTGCCTTGTACTTTCGAGATCAGGGCTATGTTGTTCACGAGGTCGGCATTGGCGGAAACGATGGTGGAGTGGATCTGGTCATCGTGGACAAGCGTGGCGAGAGGACGGCTGTGCAGGCAAAGTGTTACGCCGATCACAACATGGTTGCTGTCCAGACGGTTCGTGAGCTTGTGGCTGCCAAGCGGAATCACAATTGCATGCTGACGTTGCTGGTCACTACCTCAGACTTGACGGGACCTGCGAAGAAGGAAGCAGAGCAATTTAGGGTGGAGTATTGGCATGGAGGACTAGTTGGACAGAAATTGGAATCCTGGAGCAAATGGCGTCCTACAAAGAAACGGAAATTGGTTTAGATCAAGAAAGGGGCGGGAAAAAGAATGGTTGTTCAAGATGGGTAAATGAGCATGTTCAAGATAGGCTTGCTGAGCATCTTAAGAAGTTTGATTCCTCGCCATTCTTGTTTGTAGGCTCCGGTTTCTCGAGAAGATATCTCGGGCTAGAAGACTGGGAAGGATTATTGAAAAAATTTTCGGCGTTCAGCACTACAGATTATGAGTACTATTCATCTTCTGTTGCGGGTAAGCAGGAGAAAATCGCAGGATTACTTGCAAACGATTTTCATCAAGTTTGGTTCACAGGAGATGAATATAGAGACAGCAGAGAGGAATTCAAAGGAACAATATCTGGTAAAACGACTCCACTAAAAATTCAAATCTCAAAGTATCTAAGAGAAAAATTCTATGAGTTTGGTATTTCCGAGGGATTAGACAGAGAAATAGAGAGCCTAAAACAAGTTAATATTGATGGAGTCATTACTACAAATTGGGATTGCTTGATTGAACAGATTTTTGAAAAAGAGGAATTTGTTAAATACATCGGTCAGAAGGAACTTTTGTTTTCGGATCCAAAAGAGATTAATGAAATTTACAAGATTCATGGCTGCTGTACAGTTCCAGATTCTCTTATTCTCACTGACGATGACTATAAGGATTTTAATGACCGTAATCCATATTTAGCTGCTAAGTTGCTTACAATCTTTGTTGAACATCCTGTTGTTTTTATCGGCTATTCTTTGTCAGATGAGAATATTGGAAGTATCCTAGAATCAATAACGAATTGTCTAAGTATTGAAAACCTTCATAAATTAAAGGATAGATTGATATTCGTTCAGAGAACGAAAAATGAGGAACTAGATTCATTTGAGGAAGGGACGATATTGATAAATAAAATTCCCTTGCCAATTACGATAGTCAAATGTAATGATTTTTCAAATGTCTATAAAGCACTTTCAAGAAACAAACGAAAGTTTAGTACAAAGTTAATGCGTAAAATGAAAACTCAAATTTATGAGTTAGTAAAGCATAATGACCCAAATAATCAACTCCATGCTGCTCTCGAACTTGAACAAGATTATGATAATTCAAAAGTAGAATTTGTCTTTGGGGTAGGAATTTCAAAGCAAATTTCATTGAAGGGCTATGGCAGTATTACTGATACCGAACTTTTTGAGGGGATTGTTAAAGAAACATCGTGGGTTCCTGAACAAATAGTATTAGAGACCCTGCCATTGTTACTAAGAGCAAATACTTACTTGCCTGTATTTAAGTATATTGCAGAAAGTGGCCTGTCCAAAGAAAGCTTAGTGCCTAATCTCATTAAAAAGCTAAACATGAAGTACGAGGACTTTTTGATACGATATCAGAGGGCAAACCTATCGGAACTTAGAAAAGGGTACGCAGATTTGAACGAACTATTAAGTAAAGTACCTGTCCAAAAAGCAGCGGGGTTAATACCCATTCTTGGAAAAGGGAAAACTGATGTAGAAGTACTTAAAGAGTATATAATAACAAATTTGGATTTTCTTAATGCAGAAAACCAATCAATCAGGACTAACTTTAAAAAGTTGATTCGTTATTATGATTGGCTTGTCTATCGATCTAAAATTACCTTCTAAGCTAAGACCAAACCAAGTGAATCCCCCCATTTCCAGAGCCTAGAGTCAGGGTGGAAAAAATTTTACATTAATTATTCCTTGCCAAACAATTATTGGGGTAAGTAGGGAGAAGGCAGTATTTCTGCCTCTACTAGGTATGTCTGAACGTTTTCATCGTCTAGAAGTACACATCTACCCTTTAATAGAAGGGGATTTCAAAATAAATGGGGAAAAGTCTTGTCTGAAGTATCGTCTCTAAACATCATATGGAGGGTGACATCGTGATCAATTTCGAAAGTATGGATGGGGTGGAATTTGAGAGGTTAGTATATAATTTGTTTGTTAAGCTTGGCTTTAGGGCGCAAATTACTAAGGCAAGCGGTGATGGTGGAGTCGACATTGTAGCAAACTATGAAGGATTATTATTTAATGGCCTTTATCTGATTCAGTGTAAGCGATGGAAGGCCAAGGTTGGTGAGCCTGAATTAAGAGATCTATATGGAACGGTCACTTCAAAAAATGCTTTAAAAGGAATTTTAGTAACCACAAGTTCATTTTCGCGGCAAGCTGAGGAGTTTAGCAGGGGTAAGAATCTCGAGTTAATTGATGGACCAAAGCTTAATGAGTTATTAAGAGCTGCTGAAATGGACAATACCGCTTTCTCTGGTGTGATAAATAATACTGAGAGAGTGGGTTTTCTTCAATCTCCTATGTTTGACAGTGAGAAGTATCAACTTCTAGCTAGACGTATAGACAGTGATCCGAAAATGGAACAACCAATTAATGCCCTTATAAATTTACTTATGGAGAAAGTATTCGAGATAGGAGCAGATGCTCGAACAAATGGGCTAATTGATGAAACAATTGCTAGGATTAACGGATATAATCAGATTTTTGCAGCGGGAAAAACAAAAGTAATGAAAGAAAGACGAAAT
This sequence comes from Paenibacillus lactis, assembly GCF_017873605.1. GTDB lineage: Bacteria > Bacillota > Bacilli > Paenibacillales > Paenibacillaceae > Paenibacillus_AQ > Paenibacillus_AQ lactis. The sequence continues at coordinate 635,571 of NZ_JAGGKI010000001.1, read as the reverse complement.
CAAACATATTTTTATTTAGCCGCCATGGAACTCGCTAATGCTAACTATGGGAAGGCGTATGAAAATCTGTTGAAAATTGAGTTTCCTTTGGCTATAGGTCAAGCAATGAGTATCCAGAGATGTTTTATCACGATAGCTTATATTTTAGGGTTAGATACGGAACTTAAAAGATTATTAATGGAATGTATTAAGGGTATTCGTTTTAACAATGGTGATACGGTTACACACCCTGTTTTAATTTCAGAGTGTACGAAAATCTTGCAAGGAACAATGAAAGTCCATGAGCTTGAAATACCATATCCAAATAGGCAAATGTTAAAAATGAGTGATTTTTTAGGGAAATTTAGAATTACTCGTGAGATGATTGAGGAACATAGAGATTATGTAAGGAGTTTTGGGAAAGTGGATTAGAAAGGCAAGTGGGCACCGATTTAGTGAAGCAGAAGACACCCCGATCGGGTGCCCTTTAATTTCGCTCTATAGTTGATAAGAGGAACCTTATCATAAGTAGGGCGAAACGGCTGAAGCAGTTTTGCATGATGTATCCGGGGGGTTATCTAACACAAGAGCAATGTTTCCTGTCGGATAAGCCGTGAGGATCTTCTGGAGAAAGGCAAGGAAAGTTTCAGCCGTATATTGTTCGTCTTCTTGCTAAACGATCAGTCCCGTCTCATATATATAGCTGGTGTTTTTTAAATTCCTGTGTGTATAGATAGAACGTTACGGTCACTTTTAGCTTTGACATTCGCTGATAGATCGGTTACGAGGAACCGCATCATAAATAAGAGACTTGATTCATACGGTGAATCTTAACTTGACATTAGTTTGTCAAGTTTATTTGTTTACCGATAACTAGGGGTGAGCGGATGCAGATCAGCAGATTATTTCAATTGGTTTATATTTTATTGGAAAAGGGGACTGTTACGGCCCCAGAGTTGGCTGAGCGGTTCGAGGTGTCTGTCAGAACGATATATAGAGATGTTGAGGCTTTAAGCCAGGCCGGAGTTCCAATTTACACCAGCCAAGGAAAAGGAGGCGGGATTTCCCTTTCCGACAGGTTTGTCCTGAACAAATCTTTGCTTACCGACCAGGAGCAGGATGAGATACTTTTTGCCCTGCAAAGCTTGTCCGCAGCCCAATTTCCCGATTCCGACGAGGTTTTCTCGAAGCTGAGCAGCTTGTTCAGGAAAAATAGCACCAACTGGATTGAAGTCGATTTCTCCCCTTGGGGAAGCGGGCAAAAACAAAAAGAGCCGTATACACTGCTAAAACAGGCCATTTTTGAGCATAAAGTGATTTCGTTTACCTACTTGAGCTCGGCCGGAGAACAGAAAAGCCGGAGAGGCGCTCCGGTGAAACTTTTTTTTTTAAGGATAGAGCCTGGTACGTTGAGGCCTATAGTTTCGAACAAAAGGCTTTAAGAACCTTTAAGATTACCAGGATGTGGAATGTACAGCTTTTAGACGTAGACGAGGGTAAGCTCTTGGAGATTCAACAGGAGTGGATGGAGGCTGCCGGGACTTCTCCAGAAGTTAAGGTTAACGAAACGCCTAGAATCCCTCTGGTATTAAAAGAGCCGGCGGGAGCCTATCGCATCGTGGATGAGTTTAAGGAAGAGAACATTTCGAAACAGGAAGACGGGTCTTTCCGGGTCACATCAGATATGCCTTCCGGAGAATGGCTATATCAGTATCTTCTTTCATATGGAGATTTACTGGAAGTTATTGAATCGGTGTCTGTCAGACTGGAGATGAAAAGTCGCACGACCAAAATGGCTGAAAAATATTTTAGATAACTGGACACTCTGCTGTCAGGTTCGTCACATGGAGGAATGACAAGGCCGATCAGCCCGTTCTTCCCCTGGATGTACTTGTTGACCTGATCCTTTATGTCTACAGGTTCTTGATACGATGTTGTTCAGTTCTCATGAGGGCCTCCCGATATAAATTGTCGTTATCATCATAACAGGCTGCCAACCAGAATAATTCATGAAGCATTCGGAGCCATCGTAGCCCGGTTCCTGCCGGATGAATCAAGTCATACAGGGCAAGTAGACCCCCGTACGATAATATGGGGGTTGCCGATACAAACCAATTTGACTCAATCCCATACGTACCATGGGATCGTAGCACTTTGGAAATTGCACAAGCTGAAAATAAATTCCCCGGAATTTCTAGCTGAATTTTAGTTGACTGATGCAAAACTGGTTCTCAGAGAATTTTTTTATAAATTTTTTCATAACTTTTTCTATTTTTTAGGCGTTTATATTGTTAGGAGCGCAAATAATACTAAATATGGGATGAGTTATATGAAAAAATTTCTGCTCTGTGTTCTAACTCTTGTAGGTATTGTTGGCTTTTCGACGAGTGCCTTTGCTGCTGATGCTGAAGATTCACGGGATGTGGAAGTTACGACACCTGCTTCCGTAGAGGAAGCTGAAAAAATTTATGAAGAAGTTTATGCAGAGACACCTTTTATCAAAAATGCTAGTCCAGGAAAAGGTTCCACCTCAGAAGATAGTGGTATCAGTATCCAAGCAGATGCCCCACTGCCTTATTATTTTAGTGGTACCTTTGACTCGACTTTAAGTTCAGCAAGAACTATGAAAAACGGGAACAGCTCCACAGTCCGTATTACTGTAAACTTTGAGTGGGTAACTAGAGATATGCCTAGAATAACTCCTTATGAGGATCGATGGTATGACATCACGCTTTATGAAAACGGGGTAAGTAAAGGCACTTACAGATTCTGGCCAGACACTGGATGGAATCACGCTGACTGGACCGGTATTACTCCAGGTGCAACGTTAAGCTTTAAAATGACAAAACTTGGAGCGATCCAACAAGAGGAAACGGAGACATTACTGGCAGTGGAGCAGTATTGAATCCGTAGGAAAATTATGTCACTAAGGCAAATTGATGACATCAGGAGGTAAGGCTAACATGAAAAAGAAAACAATCGTTGCTCTAGTAGCAGTATTTTCAGTTGTTGCTATGAGCACCGCAGCATTCGCAGCTACATCAGCCCCTATTGGTTCTAAGAACAATCCAGATAAACTTGTCGCTCCTACTCGAGAAGAATCCAAACGGATTTATAAAGAGGTTTATGAAAATACGCCATTCATTATTGATTCTAGAACCGGTGAACATCTTGAAAAACCAAATACTGACTTTTAACAAAAAGAACTAGCCCCTGATCTAAGGGCTAGTTCTTTTTATATAAAGCACCAGCTTTTCGTGCGATACTCTAGTTGGGGAAACTGTTTCTGACAGCCAGTGCTTAAAACGGTTTTTGTTGCAGCTCGTAGGAACACATTACTTACGAAAAGAACCTAATCTTTGAAAGGGTGAATTTTTTTGACAACCGATGCCGGATCTTTAATTGATAGACCGTTATTTTGGTGGTGTGCAGAAAATGTACAGAATATTAGTGAGCACTTCCCCCCAGATAATTCCTCACTTATTCAAGACATTAGACGCTCTATATTTAACGGTTAAAGAACTACCTAATATGGAAATCCAAGAAGGGACAGGCCGAATATCTGGAGGTGGTAAAACAGGTGAGCGAAGCAAAACGTTCATAATCGACATACCGTTTAATCCCAAAGACTACGTGGTCTTTCGATCATGTGTATCGTTGGTTGGGGACGTATACCATTTGATAACCCCTCTTATAAAAGAAAATCGACTGGCCGAATTACTCAATCCCCTAAAGGAACTTATGGATTCAGCTGATAAATTCCGTGATTTAAGAAACTTTCTAACTCACATTGACGAGAGGTTTACTGAGAAAAGATATAACAAAATAGAGAAGCACAGTATAGCTCTTACCGATGAAAATGGGCATCACGAATCATTCTACTTTGTTTACTCCGATGGGATTATTCGATTCACAGAATTTGAAACGGTTAAACAAGTACCATTCGATGTAGAAAGTTTTAAGCCAATTTTCATGGACATGACGGAATACCTCCGGATCATCTCCTGCTTGATGACGGTTGCCGTCTCCAGGACGTCGCTCAGTGTGGTGGCGAACGCTTTGACGCATTGCAAGCTTTTGAATAATCCGAGCTCGACACCGCCCTTCAGATCACAGAGATATAGTTCCTGGCCGCCGGCGCCGGCAAGCGACGTCAATATTGACCTGATCATGACGGATTTCCCGCCGCCGCTGATCCCAGCTATCAGAAGATGAGGAATTCTGTTGATTAAACTAGCCTTGTATTCAAAACATACTAAGGAGGATTCAGCAGAACGATGGAAAACAGCACGTACTTATTGGATATGAGCAAAGAATTTGCAGGCAAACGAGCCCTGGTGACCGGCGGAACCCGGGGAATCGGTAAGGCGATCGTCCAACATCTGCAAGCAGGAGGAGCTGAAGTGATAGCTGCGGCAAGATCTCTGCCCGAAGCATTACCGGAGGGAGTAGGGTTCATTCAAGCCGATGTCAGCCTCCAAGAAGGTGTGGATCACATGATTCAGGAAACAATTCGAATGTTCGGCGGTCTGGATATTTTGATTAACAATGCAGGAGGTTCCTCAACGAGCACGGCAGGGGCTTTAGCTATAACAGATGAGGATTGGCAGACGACGTTTAACGTCAACCTGTTCTCATCTGTCCGTCTCGACCGTGGATTTCTGCCTTATAAGGTTAGACAGCAAAGCGGAGTGATTGTCCATATATCTTCTATTCAGCGTAAGTTGCCAGGCAACATGACCATGCCTTATTCGGCAGCCAAAGCTGCGCTCGTTAACTACAGCAAGAACATAGCGACCCAATTCGGCCCTATGGGGATAAGAATCAACGCAGTGGCGCCGGGATTTACCGAAACGGAGTCGGCGGAACGGTTAATCGAGAGAATGGCTGAACAGGCAGGAACGGACTATCTGGCTGCCCGCCAGCAGTTAATGGATGAGCTTGGCGGTATTCCTCTCGGCCGGCCAAACCCGAGGAGGTTGCCGAGCTTGCCATCGGTTCTGGAAACGCAGGCATCTGTCTGCTGCTCTATCTGTTGAAGTAAGCTTTAATAAGACCATGAGAAATTGGTCTACGATAAGTTGCAAAAGATGAGCAATGGCGGCCGCATGGCCGCCATTGTTTCGCCGATAGACCCGATACGGTGAACCGTATCATAAGTGAGGGGAAACCAAAGATCTCCAGTGTTGTATACCCGTAAATATTATTTTCTTTTTCATCATTTCAAGGTCGATGATGTTATTATTTTTGATGCTGCTGTCACAAAATGAGCTGCATTGGTGTTTTAAGGATGTAGGCAGGAGGGGGTAAGTTTTTGGATAGTCATTACAGAGAGTATAAATCAAACTCAGAAGAAATTGAGATGCTGGTTGAAAGGACTAAGCTTGGTGATAAGGAAGCTTTCGCTTCAATTATTAAAAACTTTGAAAAACCAATGTATATCTATTGTTACCATATGCTCAAAAGCAAGGAAGAAGCCGAGGACGCTCTACAAGAAATATTTATTAAAGTGTATGAACAGATACATAAGTATCGTCCAAATATGAGTTTCTCGGCATGGCTGTACAAAATTGCCTACAATTACAGTCTGAATCAAATCCGCAGCAAAAAAAGGTGGCTTCGTTTTATAGATCGTTATAAATATGATCAGCCTGAGACCCCGACTCAGCAAATAGACAGTCAAACGACACTGAAGGATTTTCTAAATTCACTGACGATCGAAGAGAGACATATATTAGTTCTCCGGGCGATTCATCGATATAACTTCAATGAGATTAGTGAAATCATGAATATGAAACCGGCAACCGTGCGCAAAAAGTATGAACGCCTTCGCAAAAAACTGCAGACGAAGGAAGTTAATGAAGGAGGAACAGTGAATGCGTCGATCACCTAATCCATCTAAAATCGTAAGTATTCATCAGGTGGAGCAAATGATTCGGGATACGGAGACGCCAGAGCACAGCATGAGTCAACAGATTGTAGAAAAGCTCGAATCCAAAAGCGTGTCAAGACAAAAGCCATTCCTCACAAGAAGAGTGGGCGTTATCGCAGCGGCATTGGTTGCTTTTTGTGTGTCTCTAACTCCTGTCATGGCTCAAGCCATAGAGCGGCTATCTTTGCTTGAATATATTAATCCGTTTGCCAAAGAAATGAAAAGTAGTCCAAATGAGAAGGTGGATACCATTTATTCACGAGATTTGGATGGGAATAAGAAATTTCATACGGGGATAATTCCCTTTGAGGACATTGAGGACCAGGAGTTTAAAAGCCAGCTGCAAAAGGTTTGGGATGAGATTTTCCCTCAAGGAGAAGGAATTAATGATGTGATTATGTACGAATATAAACCGAACACATTTCACATAGAGGCGCGAAACGACAATAATTCCATCGAATTTGACCAAGGTAAATGGTATTATGCGCAGCAAACGATTGAAGAGGAGCAGGTTCCAGATGCAACAAAGGATGCAGCGGACCAAGCTTTTCATAAAGTTGGGGATTTTAAAGAAAGTGAACGGTCAGTAAATCAAATGATCTTAAGACCCGATCAAAATCCGGTGTATAAGTTCATGTATCGTACACACAAGGGTTCTATCCTCATTGATGTACAAAAAAATACGAATCAGATCACAAGGGTTGTAGCTTTTCCGCTGTCGGATCAACTTAATCAATTGGATGATAAAAATAAATATCATGATTTAGTTGAGAAAACAAAAGCAATTGAGCTGGACAAGATTCATGAGGAGGCAGTGAAACAGGCTAAAGCATGGATGAATTTGGACTTGGCTGATTATAACGTATCCAAACTTGAATCACGGTTTGATACATTAACGTTCACAAAAGAGGGTTCTCCAGATGTGACTGCGTTGTTCACCTCTAAAGGAACGATCTATTCTATTAAAATTGAGCTAAAGCAGTTATCTGAAAAAGGAACGGACTAATCAAGAAGATGCTGGGATTAGCTGAATTAAAATGGCTCAAGCTGTATTGCCTGGCAAGTTGAAGGTGCTGCTGCTCGGTCTAAGGCAGAGAGAGGGGGTGATGACTACTGTTTTTCTATAGATTCATTTCAACGTGACTGAAGCATTCCATTAACAAGCTGTGGGTAAGCAAAATAAAAAATAAAGGAGTTTATTTAGTATGAACAAAAAAATAATTTTTCCTATCATCGGAGCAGCCTTATTATCAGGAAGTCTGCTTGGATATGATACACCGATTCAAGCTAATTCGCATAACAACGAGAATGTGAACATTAAGCAAGATGATAAATCTGAGCAGACGCTTATGCAAAAGGCCCAGGGTAAGCTTAAAGAATTGACAGGAAATACGTATACGTTGATTCAAGGAACTGCTGCAAAAGAATCTATCCATTTAAAAAGAGAGAACTTCAAGGACGATATCATCGCCTATAAAGCTAACGGAAAGCTCGAAACGATCAGTATTAAAATCAATTATGAAGATTTAAACGGTGGGAAATATCAAACCAAACTGAAGGAAACGTGGGAAGCTTTGTTCCCAGGGGAAGAACCGAAATATGTGAGCATCTCAGAGTCAATCTACTATGTGGGCACCATCTCATCGAATGCTATGCAAAATAAGCAAATTTATATGCAAGAGAATGGCGAGGCTTATGGCGTAAATTATGCTCCTGACGATGCCCCGGCAAGCGTGCAGAAGGAGGCTGATCTGGTTCTGTCCAAGCTTACTGATGGAAAGGTCAAGCAGGGTGCTAAGTTGGATCGTATGTATGTCCTTGATGGCAAACCCAATGTGTATCAATATAAGTATAAATCAGAAGCTATGGAAGTCAGCTTTGCCATTGAAGAACAAACACTGGAACTGCTCCAAGCAGATGTATATCATTCCGATGGTAAAGGGGTAGACAGTTATGAAGAATTCCAGAAAAGAGAAAAAGAAAAAAGTGAAAAGATCAAGAAGTTGACGTTAGACACTTTGATGAAGAACGCAGTGAAAGACGCAAAAACGATGTTAAACCTGGATTTGAAAGGGTATAAGGCAGCAAGAGGAGCGAATGCATGGGATGAGGATTATATGACGTTCACAAAAGAAGGGGCTCCTTCAGTTACTGCTAGATTTAATAAAGACGGATCGTTTAGCAGCTTTACCATTGATAAGTATAATCAGACAATCGATTTTTATGGAATGACCATCGTAGGTCCTCCAAATGAAGAACTCAAATTGTTAATTGACTAATATGAATGGAAAAGTAGCTTGAGATGCTCCTATATTTCATTATCACCATGAGAGCAAAAGAAAGGAGTTCATTGAAATGAACAAAAAGATAATTTTCCCTATGCTCGGGGTAGCGTTATTATCAGGAAGTTTGCTGGGGTGCCAAACACCTGTTCAGGCAGATTCGCCCAACAAAGTAAATATCAATGCTTCACAGAATGTTAAGGCGGATCAGAAGCTTATGCAGCAGGCTCAGGATAAACTGAAAGAGCTAACAGGAAATACCTATAAGTTAATTCAGGGAACAGCCATGAAAGATTTGGTGAGTTTTAAAAGAGAGAATTTCAAATATGATGTTATTACTTATAAAAAGAATGGAAAGCTTGAAAGCATCAATATTAACGTCAACTATGAAGATTTAAATGGCGGAAAATATCAAACTGAGCTGGGGAAAACGTGGGAAGCTTTGTTCCCAGGGGAAGCACCAAAGTATGTGAGTATCTCAGAGTCAAACTACAGTGTGGGCGCGATCTCATCGAATGCCAAGCAAAATAAACAAGTTTATATGACAGAGAAGGAGCAGGCTCATGGTGTGAATTATGCTCCTGACGATGCCCCTGCAAGCGTGGAGAAGAAGGCTGCTCAGGTATTATCCAAGCTTACCAATGGAAAGGTCAAGCAGGGGGCTAAGTTGGATCGTGTGTTTGTCCGTGATGGCAAACCGAATGTGTATCAATATAAGTATAAATCCAAAACGATGAATGCGAGCTTTGCCATTGAAGAAAAAACGCTGGAACTGCTTCAAGCAGGCGTATATCAGAGTAATGGTAAAAGCATAGATAATTACAAAGAATTCCAAAAGAAAGAAAAAGAAAAAGATGCAAAGATCAAGAAGCTGACATTGGATACATTAATGAAGAATGCAGTGAAAGACGCAAAAACGATGTTAAATCTGGATTTGAAAGGATATAAGGGAGCAAGAGGAACAAATGCATGGGACAAGGATCAAATGACGTTCACCAAAAAAGGGGCTCCCACAGTCATTGCCACAGTGGATGCAGACGGATCGTTTAACGAATTTATAGTAGAGAAGTATGGTCAGCATCTCAGTTTCGACGGAAACACGATCGTAGGGCCTGCAAATGAGGGACCAAAATTATTAATCAACTAATTCTAAATGTGGAAATCTTGACGCGGTGATTTTATCAGGCAGCTTTCTCAAAATGAGTTCGGTACTGTACCGGGCTCATTTTTTATTTTTGGCTTCATCCAGCATTTGATTTGCGTATTCCATCTGTGATAAAAGATCTGGGTCATACCCTTGAATTTATGCCAATTTCCTATCCTTCATAAATTTAGTCATAAAAAAATGCACCTGCATTATTTCATCTTTGCCTGATTTTTCGATCCAATCTCTGGATTTCTATGAGAGAATATAGAATGATGGGGTGAATGAAATGAACGGAATAGTAAAGATATTGGTCGTAGAAGATGATAATGAAATAAATAAATTACTGTGCGAAATTATAGCCAATAGTGGTTATGTTCCGCAGCCGGCTTATTCCGGCACAGAGGCTTTGTTGTATTTGGCGAATAAGCAGGAGTGGAGCATGGTCCTGCTCGATCTGATGCTTCCCGGTCGAAGCGGCGAAGAAATCCTTGAACAGTTAGGACCGGATCGACAACTGCCGGTTATCATTATATCGGCCAAAGGGGAACAGCAGACAAAAGTCGCCGTTTTACGAATGGGAGCGGACGACTACATTACAAAACCATTTGATGTTGAAGAGGTATCGGCAAGAATCGACATCCATCTTGGCAGATATCGACGTGTCGCGCAGCCCGATCCGATCCGGCAATTGACGTACAAGGATATTCTGCTGAACATAGATACGAAGACGGTATCGGTCAACGGTTCCGATGTGATCCTGACCGCGAGGGAATTTGCGGTGCTTGAACTCTTAATGTCTTATCCCAAGAAAGTATATACGAAGCAGAATCTATTTGAAGCGGCGTGGGGAGACGCTTACTTGGGGGAGGACAATACGATTACCGTACATGTGAGCAATTTAAGAAAAAAATTGGCCCAGGCAAACCCGGAGGCCGAGTATATTGAGACGATCTGGGGAATGGGGTATCGACTGAAAGGATGAATTAATAGTTTCTTAATAGTTTATTTAATCTTCTATTAGGATTTGATGATTAGTATGATGTTCATCAGCTGAAATAGGAGAGTGTAACATGAGAAAATTTCTACTCATAGTAATAACAATAGCACTTCTGTCCCCGTTTTTTTATCTTCCTCAACCAACCCTTGCCGCTGCGCCTGTACTCGACAAGGAAACGGTAGACGACTATATTGAACGTTATTTGGGACGGAATGGACTGCCTGGTGCTTCGATTGTTATCGTTAAGGATGGCGAGATCATCCATGCGCAAGGCTATGGGCATGATTCCGAGGGCAGTCCCATAACGGAACACTCGTTAATGAGAATTGGTTCCGTGTCTAAAACATTTACCGCATTTGCAATACTGCAGCTCGTGGATGAAGGAGCCATTCAACTGGATGACCCGGTCATCCGCCATTTGCCTAAGCTGACGATGGATGATAACAGATTCGGACAAGTGACCATACGCCATCTGCTTAGCCATACATCCGGGATTCCCAACCCAACCATTGTGCCTAAGGCGGATACCTTGGAACAAGGCGTTAGTCGTCTTCACTCCTGGAAGCTTCAATCCAACCCCGGGGAGAGGCATTTCTATAGCAATGCGAACTATTGGATCTTGGCATGGCTGGTGGAGAACGTAAGCGGCATGGAGTTCGCTGCGTATCTTGACACAAAGGTGTTTTCCCCACTCGGTATGGACGACTCGCTCTCGCCTGTGAACTCTAGGGTTGCGATTCCAGGGTTGCCTCGCGGGCATGTGACGGCCTACGGTACAGCAATTCCAATATCAGAGATGGAGATCATGTTCAGTGGAGCAGGGGGAATCGTTACTACAGCAGCAGATATGGGAAAATGGCTCTCCATGCATACCGATGATGGGGTAAGCCCATCAGGAGTTAGACTATTGTCTTCATCCTTATTGGAGGAATCTTATTCCCCGCAGCCTGGTAGTGAGCATTACGGTCTAGGCTGGTCGCTTAGTTCTTCGGGTGTTGCGCCGCAACGAATACAGCATAGTGGAGCATTATCAAGCTATCAAGCTCAACAAAGCATCGTACTAAGCAGCGGTTATGCCATAGCTGTAATCCTTAACAGCTTCACAACGACCTTCGAGCATGCATACGAGATGAGCTCAGGGATTATTCAGCTGACCGAGGGACAAGCACCTGCGATAAAGGCACCTGTGCCTACCATCATTGATTTATCGCTTGGATTTCTTACTTTGTTGTATGCAAGCTTTGGGATCAGGGGAATCCTGCGCAGTAAAAAGTGGTCTGATCAGCGCCAGCACCATTCCGCTGTGCGTTACTATCTGCGGTTAATCCCTCAATTGATTCCTATTGCGGGAATAGGATGGTTAATGTTTGTTGTTCCGGAGCTGCAGGACAATAGCTCGACGACCTTGGATGTGTTTCGACTATGGCCGGCTTTGGCGATCCTGTTATCGATCATCTTCTTATGTGCGGTGTTCATGACGGGAAAGAGAATTTATTATCGGCTTAAAGGAGGCAGATCCTAGTGGGACAGACTGTTCTGGCAACCATCGATTTGACGAAGAAATACAAGGAACAGACCGCCCTGGAGCATGTCAACTTGGTCGTGGAAAAGGGAGATATATACGGCTTTATCGGGCAGAACGGAGCAGGAAAAAGTACGTTGCTGCGTATCGTGACTGCCATGGCCCGGCCAACGAGCGGATCTGTCCGTTTGTTTGGAGAAAGCAGCGAGGCGGGGTTGATTGAAGCCCGGAAGCGCGTAGGGGCGATTATTGAAAGCCCTGCGTTATATCCTGATATGACGGCCCGCGATAATCTTGAAGTCCATCGGCTGCTCCGGGGCATCCCGGGTAAGGCATGCATATCGAAAGCGCTTGCCCTCGTCGGACTACAGGATACGGGGAAGAAGAAGGCGAAGAACTTCTCACTCGGCATGAAGCAGCGCTTGGGCTTGGCAATCGCCTTGCTGGGCGACCCGGAGCTGCTTATACTCGACGAACCGACGAATGGCCTTGACCCTGGAGGCATCGTGGAACTTAGAGAACTGGTCAAGGAGCTGAATCGCGAGTTGGAATTAACGATTCTGATCTCCAGCCATATTTTGAGCGAGCTTCATCAGATGGCAACGAAGTACGGCATTATCCATGAAGGCAGACTGTTGGAGCAAATGACCCATGAACAGTTAAATGAGAAGTGCAAGCAGCATCTACGCATCCGAGTTGATGATCCAAGCAAGGCCGCAACTGTTCTCGAGATGGAACTGGGCACCCAGGATTATGAAGTTTTGCAGGACGGTACGATCAAGCTTTACAGCCTCTATCATGATGTCAGAAGGGTATCTATGGCTTTGACAAGCAGCGGTCTGGTCATTGAATATTTTGCGCCAGACGGGGATGACTTGGAAAGCTATTTTACTAAACGGGTTGGGGGCGGATTCCATGATTAATTTATTGCGCATGGAGCTGTTCAAACTCGGCAAAAATAGGATGTTTTGGACACTAATGATCATTGTAACGGTTGTTTTTGCTCTCCTGCACGTTCTAATTACCATCGGATGGTGGAAGATGGATAATATGTTTATGGGCGCTGGTCTGGAAATGTTCTCTTCGCTTGCACTTGCTACAGCCCCATTCTACTTCATGCTATTCTTGTGTACGTTTGCCGGATTTTTTGTGGCGAATGACTTTACAATAGGAGTCGCCAAGAACATTGTCATGAGCGGAAACCGCCGAAGTCATATCTTTTTAGCTAAGTTTATCGTCTTGGCACTCGGTTCCATGGTTCTAGCTGGTGTATGTCCGTTCATTGTAATCATAGGCGGGAAGGTATTATTCGGATTCGGAGAAATGACAGACCCGTCGGCCTTGGGCTATTTGGCAAGAGCAGTAGGCTTGTTCCTCATTCATATGCTGGCCCTAGTTGCCTTATTGATGCTGATCGCGGTGCTTGCGGAAGATAGCGGGAAAACCATTATTATTTCGATCGTAATTGCATTGTTCATCTCCGTAGCAGAAGTTCTAAGACCGTTGCCAGGGGTTCTGGAAGCGATGTATCGCTATTCGATATTCCATCATCTTATCGACTCCTTCCGAATCCGGATGACATACGCCGATGTGATCCAGTCTTTGTTGGTTGGATTCAGCAGCCTTCTAATTTTGGTGTTCTTCGGGATTCTGGTGTTTAAGAGGAAAGAGATTAAATAATAAGATAGTAAGGGAGAGGAAAAATGATCTATATAGCGATCGCTGCAGTTCTGTTTATGTTCATTTTTCTCTTTCGCCTTGTGATGGTCAAGAAGGAGATGAGACGCTTATCCAGCCAGGTCGAACGCTTTCATAAAGGCTTAAGCGGGAAGAAGGTTGATATTGCTTTACTGGACAAAGATATCGAAGGGCTTGCCGGAAATATTAATCAATTGATGGATCTGGCGGTCCAATCGAACAGGGAGCGAATACGCAGTGATCGCGAATTGAGACAAGCGATCGCTAATATGTCTCATGATTTGAGGACGCCGCTAACGGCTATAATCGGATATACCAAATTATTGGGGGCTAGTTCGGTTACAGAAGAGAAAAGGCAGGAGTATTTATCCACCATCAGAGCAACTGCCGATCGCTTACACCTATTACTTCAGGAATTCTTCGAATTGCCTCTCGTGCAATCTGCTGATTATGAACTTAAGCTTGAACCGGTACACATGAATGCATTGTTGTGGGAAGTGCTGACCGGATTTTATGATCAATTTAACGAGCGACATCTGGAACCGGACCTGCAAATAACGGATGAAGTGCTGATTGCCAACGCGGATCCGTCAGCGGTTAAACGTGTAATCGAAAACCTAATCAGCAATGTGCTCCGGCATGCGACAGGCGATGTAGCGATTAGCTTGAAAGAAGCAGGCGGGAACATCGTGCTCATCTTCAGGAATGAAGCAAATAACTTGAGCGAGCAAGACTTAGACAGGCTGTTTGACCGCTTCTACACAGCGGATCGATCCAGATCAAGTCGAAGAACAGGCTTGGGTTTAACCATCGCCCGTAGTCTCATGTTAAAGATGAACGGGCGGCTGACCGCTGAGCTTAATGACGGGTACGTGGAGATGAGATGCGAGTGGAAAAGAAATTTGCCTTACTTATGATACTGTGAACCGTATCGTAAGTAAGGCAAGTTTTTTTGGCGTTCAATAATGCTGCTTTTTTGTTATTTAAAGAGGGCATCCATTATGGAAGCGAGTTTTTCCTTATATGCCAATTTGAAGTCGTAGCAACTGTAGATTGGCTGATCGGGGCCTGCGTCATGGCAGTGCTTTTTTTATACAAGCTGTTATTCAACGGTGTTTTTCGTTGCCTTATACATCTTTTCTGTGTATTTGTCGATTTCATCTCGTGACATGCGCAAGCGGGCCACAGAAGAACCATATCCGATTTCCATTTTGCCTTTTGCTAATTCGTTGAAGATTCCATCCGCGAAGGCTTCTAATGGCTCGCCATGCGTATGCAATCCCGCACCGCCTAAATCTGTATTTACTGCCGGAGGAGCGACTTCGATAACTTCGACAGACGTATCGGACAGCTGATGCCTTAGACTCATCGTAAACGAATGAAGTGCCGCTTTCGTTGCTGAATAAATCGGAGCCATCGCAAACGGTGTAAAAGCTAACCCTGATGTTACGTTAATAATGGTCGCCGATTCTTTTGCTGCAAAAAACGGAGCAAACAGCATAGAGAGATGGAGCGGTGCTTCAAGGTTCGTTATGATTTCTTTGTTGAAATAGCTCCAATTGTTCGTCGCATCTGCTTTCAACACGTTAAAACGTTGTTGGATCCCTGCATTATTAACCAACACATTTACTTCCGGATAGTTTCCTGTTACCCAGTCAAATAACGCTGCACGCTCGGATTCCTTATTCAAATCGCTTACACGAGTTATCAGGCTTGGAAGTTTTTCTTTTGCATGTTGAAGTGCATTTTCCCGCCGTCCAGTAACGATGACTTTATTTCCAGCCTTTATGAACCTTTCTGCAAAGGCTAATCCGATTCCAGCACTTCCACCTGTAATGAGAATTGTATTCCCTGAAAGATTCATGATCGTTCCTCCCTGATTCGATTTGTATAGCGCTTTATTTTTTCATCAATACCTTGCAAGGAGTCTGTCATTAACGAAATCTCATCCAGCACCTTCTGTTTGTGTTTTGTCATCATTTCAAGTCGGCGTTCAATTGTGGCGTCTCCTTCTTGGATCCAATCCATGTACTGCTTAATTTCCCTTATTGGCATGCGAGTATTTTTTAAGCAAATTACGGTTTGAAGGAGCGCCATTTGGACTTCTGAAAATAACCGCCTGCCTGCTTCATCACGCTCAATTCGTGGCAGCAGTCCTTTTTTTTCGTAATAACGCAATGTTGATTCTGGAATATTGAATTTGGCTGAAACTTCGCTAATGGAACAATACTTCATTTGAAGGCCCCCAAATCTTACATTTCAATGTCGACAAGAATAGGATACGACTTAAACCATGGTTTAAGTCAACAGTTAGTTTCCATGCGTGCATATGCCGTTTCAGGCAGCGGTGAGCTGAAATCAGGCATGTCGAATTGTTAATTTGAGTGTTGAGAATATGGGATGTCGGATTTAGGGAAATGAGATACATCTGGAATTGGTAAAGAAGCAAGGACAGTGTGGCTGGGAGAGAGAAAGCCGGGTTGATTCCCCTTATATGCCCCCAGTATCAGATCTCCTTACATGTCGGCATATTCCAGATTGTTTTGTGTGATACTAACCGAAACATCGAGGATAGGGGTCAATGAAGTGATGAATGAATATCAACCGGGACAGATTGTGTATGTAATCATTCGTAACCCGCATGTTCAGGGTGTCGCAAATGTCCAGGAAGCTGCCGTAGTGAATGATCCTGATTCGCCGGGAAATTATGCGCTGTTTATTTATGAGACGTATTACCCATTGAACGATGAGATTGCGGTGTACCCAACAGCAAGTGAAGCTGAGCACGCCTATAGAGAGGCATTCGGTTTATCTGATATGGGGGCGTATTATGGTTAAGCCATTTGTGCCTCAACTCGTATATGTAGAGCCAAGGGCATTGGATTATCCGTTGGGAAGAGAATTAATATCCAAGTTTGAAACCATGGGCATCGAAATCCGCGAGACGACCTCACATAACCAAATTCGGAACCTGCCTGGAGACAATGATTTTCAAAAATATCGAATAGCAAAGTCAACGTTAGTTGTCGGGGTTAGGAAAACTTTAAAATTCGACACTTCAAAGCCTTCGGCAGAGTTTGCTATTCCGTTTGCAACAGGGTGCATGGGCCATTGTCATTATTGTTATTTACAAACGACGATGGGAAGTAAGCCGTACATCCGGACTTATGTCAATATTGACGACATCTTTGAAGCTGCGGACCAATATATGAAAGAGCGAGCCCCTGAGATTACAAGGTTTGAAGCATCATGTACATCGGATATCGCGGGTATTGATCACTTAACCCATACACTCAAGAAGGCTATCGAATACTTTGGTAAGTCTGACTTGGGACAACTACGCTTCGTAACCAAGTTTGCTCATATTGATCATTTACTTGATGCCAAGCATAATGGGCGGACTCGCTTTCGATTTAGTATGAATGACGATTATATTATTAAAAATTTTGAACCAGGTACATCCAGACAGGCAGAGAGGATCGAAGCTGCCAGAAAAGTTGGGGAGGCAGGATATCCATTAGGTTTCATTATTGCCCCTATATATTTGCATGATGGATGGAAAGAGGGCTACAAGGATATGTTCGAGAAATTAGAATCCGCACTTACCCATTCTTCTAAAAAGGATTTGACCTTTGAGCTGATTCAGCATCGCTTTACTAAACCAGCGAAGAATGTCATACAGAAAAACTATCCGATGACGAAGCTGGAACTTGATGAAACGAAGAGAAAGTGGAAGTGGGGGCGGTATGGGATTGGAAAATACGTGTACACTGATCAAGAGCAGGAGGATATTAAAGATACGCTAGGCAGGTATATCCATACTTATTTCCCTAATTCAAAAATTGAGTATTTTACGTAATAAAGCGAATTGAATAAAGATACGCCAAAGAAGAAAGGCACCTGATGGGGTGCCTTTTTGATTTCTCTCTATAGATGTTAAAGTGTCACGTTTTACGCTCCGGAAACGCCTTGTTCGTAAATAACACTCTCCTTGGGTCATCCGAAATGGTGATGACAGGAGAGCCTTTTATCTTAAGGTACCTTTTGGTTAATTAGATGGAAACGAGGTCTTATGCTCCGAGATGAACTGCTCCAGAGAACGCGGTTCTCGCCCGGTTACACGAAATACCGTGTCCGTTACCTGATCCTCCAATCCTTCGAGACGAATGCGGACATCCAGTCCGGCCAAGTATTCGGCATAGCTCCCCGGCAAGCCGGCGGCCTTATGCCTCTCAGTGAGTTCCTCTGGTGTGATATGGATATGCTTGGCGTTCAGGCCGGTAACGCGGCGGATCACCTCGGCCACATCGTCATAAGTGAGGGATTCTGGTCCAGTGATGATAAGCTCCCGGTTATGGGGTTCCTTGTCGGTCAGGGCATGAAAGCCAACAGCTGCAATATCATCTGCGTCGACGAAACCTACCTTGCCGTCTCCGGCTGCAGTATAGATGTGTCCGCTGTGGCGCAAGGAATGCCCGTGCCCATGTCCGGCATCCGTGAAGTTCTGCATGAAATAGGAAGGGCGCAGTACGGCCCATTCGGGGGCATGCTCACGCAGGTAACGGTGAACGGCTCCGAAAACGGGGCCATCTTCCGGAATCGAGGCACTGGATAACAGAACGAATCGCCTAACCGAGGCATCCAGCGCTCTGCGGATAAAAGGAATCATGACTTCTTCAGGATGCATACTTGCAGGTGCAACCAGATATACGGCCTGTACGTCTTTCAGGAGATCAACATGGTTAGAGTCATCGAACCAATCGAATGGGACGTGTTCACCGATTTGTTCCTCCCCGGGCCTCGGCATACTGCGTCCGGCTCTGCGAATCAGATAACCCTGACCGTGCAGCAGCTGTGCAATGCGGGAGGACGTCTTGCCCTGTCCTCCGGTGAGTAGAATACGAGTGGATGATTCATTATGCATACGGTTATCTCCTTCAGTTCTCATTTATGTTCTGTATCAAGTTAGTGCCAATGGATTCCAGTAGTCCTGATAGTGGGCAATCCTGCCATCTTGAACTTTGATTACGGATATATAGCTTTGTTCATAAGCTCTTCCTGTGGATAAATTTCTGCCGCTCGCTCCGAACTGAGCAAAGAACACGGGAGCGTCAGCGGCTATATGAATGACTGGTTCTGTGAATGAGGTTATTTCAAGCACCTTTCCCAAATTCTCCAGATACTGCTGCAGCGCCGCTTTCCCGTCCAGACGTTTAGGATTGGGCTCCTGGGCATAAGGAAATTCGAAGACGACATCGTCAGTAAACAAATTGAAAAATGCAGCGTAGTCCTTACGAATATAACGGTCTGCGAAAAGTTGAATGAGCTGTTCAGCTTGCTCGTAAGACAATGTACTCATTTCAGTTGCCTCGCTTTCTTGGAAGAGTGGGTGCCTTATCCAATTAGTGGTAGGTCTAGACCCACTATATCACTTTCCGGACTGAATGGTCAAGTATATTCGGACTGAATGATCAAAAAAATATTTGCTTCTTATCTCTTTACTTTGATAAAAACATTAGTGGCTTTAAGAAGAGGGATAATTGTTAAAGTAGCCCAAAAGTTAGAGCATTGTTTGAGCGGATTGAGGTAATTCTTGCGAAGCAACAAGTATACGGGATAATTTCGCGGTTGGATAATAAGGGAAATGAAACCTTCGGGTTCAACCTCGCAAGAAAGAACTCTCCGAGTCTGGAGAGTTCTGTTTATTGAGTACGATCGACTTATCCATCTTAAGAATGACATCAAAAAGCGGGGTCAATTAAAGAGATAAAGTATCCAGCGGTATTTCAAATGCACGTTTAATAACCAACCCGGCAGCAAGCTTTGTTTCATCCGGTTTGTTATCAAGGTAGATCAATTGTACGTTATTAACTGTCACAGGCAGCTGGTGCATCACCCTGGCTCTAATCTCGTTGAACATTTCAGGACTGATGGTATGAATAACTCGGCCCGTTATAAGCAGACTGTCTGGATTTATGAATGTAATGATATTGGTAACGGCGGTCGCGATACCATCAACGATTTTTTCGTATAAACTAAGGAACTTGGGATCTCCAGTTCTTATGCCTTCTGCGAACTCCTCTAGTGTGCATTTGATGGAAACGCTAAGTCCGCTGCTGGAAGCCAGCGTCGTTAAGCATCCGGATCTGCCGCAATGGCATGGATAGGCATCTTCTCCATAGAAGCCTTTATAATGCCCGAATTCACCTGCAACAAAGCTTGATCCTGCAATAATTTGTTTATCATGGACGATCGCGCCGCCTGTACCATAATCAAACTTGATTGTGATATTGTTATTGGAATCCTTCAAGCAGCCGTTCATATTCTCGTTGACAGAGAGAAGATTGACATCGTTCTCGATATATACTGGAATGTTATATTTGTCTTCAAGCAGCTGCTTGAGTGGAAGGCGATGAACGCCTATGCCGGGTGTCCGTAGAACGATGCCATGCTGTGAATCGACCAGGCCCTGCATACTGATTCCGATCCCTTTAACTTTGGAGGTGTTGGGCACCTGGGTGAGCAGCTCATCGATAACTTCATGCAACAGCTGCATCAGCACATCTATAGAACCATATTTGTTGCTCGTGCGTTCTGCGGATGCGACAGCTTCTTGACGCAGATTGAACACTTTTCCACGAATGTATTTGCCGGCGAGCTCAAGACCGATGGCGTAAAAGTGGCCGCTGTTGATATGAAGGCCGACTCTTTTCCTTCCGCTGCCTGCCTCCAAGTCGATAAGCTCCCCTGTCACGATTATTTTTTCCTTCAACAGGCGATTCACGATATTGGTTACCGTTTGTCTGCTTAGGCCAGTCTTTTCCGCAAGCTCTACGCGAGAGATCGGCCCCTCTGAATAAATGAGAAAAAGAACCTTCTGCTGATTAATTGATTTTAATAACATATGGCTGGTTTGTTTAACCGAATCACTCACAATATGCATCCTCTTTCCAACAACGTTTTATATAATATAGATTCAAAACATTTGACAAATTAGGAACATAATTTACTTCAAGTGTAGCATTAATACAAGGCGAATAAAAGTTGCAAGTTCGTTTAATTCAACGAGCATATCATTTAAATTTTCATAAAAACGACGATAGATGGCGGTATTATACGGTATGAGACAGATCAATACGAAAAGTTTTAATCCAAAAACACAGCGAATTGTATTGACATTGCAATAAAAAAGGATATTATATTTGTAAACTGATTTGATTAAATATAACTAAATGACGCCTAAAGGAGTAAGTAATGGTATGGATCGGATGGATAATTGCAATAGCAGCGATGACGGTGCTGGCTTACATATGTTGGCTGCATGCAGTTATATTACAACCTGGCAAAGCAGATGCACTTATTGTACTTGGCTATGTAACCAAAGACGGCCGAATACACCCTTTGCTTAAGGAAAGACTGGATGAGGCATACGAACGATTTCAGCAGTTTGGGCACAAATACATCATTGTATCGGGGGGAGCAGTTGGTTCACGCCAATCGGAGGCAGAGCTGATGAAGGAGTATCTGGTTGATAAGGGCGTTCCGGCGAAAAGAATATTAAAAGAAGACAAGTCACACAACACCGTTCAGAATTTAATCTTTAGCAAGCAATTGATGGAGCAGTACCAGCTAAAATCTTTTATGATCATAACAAATTTATTTCATGTCCGCCGCACGAAGTATATTATGCATCGTCTTGGCATGAAAGGCGGTTTCAGCGCTAATCGAAGCCTTAGAAGCGTTGTGGGGTTCCAGCTCAAATTAACATTGTTAGAAATTCGGGCATTTCGGTTAACTCTCCCCATTATTAAGAGGATCATCAATGATCAAAACAATTGATAAAAAGGTTGACAGGCAGCCGATAAGTGATTAATATGAAAGCGTTTACAGATTTGTTGGAGGTGAGGCTTAAGAGGCTATAAGCCAGAAGTTGTTTACAAATTATTAACCCTGATTTGATAGGTAACTAACAAATCATAGTTATGCTTAAATAGTTAATCCAATTTATTTATTAATTAACGGGGGGCGAAATAATGTTTAACGGAAAAATGAAACGATTCATGAGCACGGGTGTTGCAGCGTTATTATCTTTAACCATGCTGGCTGGTTGCGGTGGAAACAGCGGAAAGAACGAGGCTAACCCAAGTACAACTCCTGCTGGTTCGGATAAGCCGGGTGTATCTGCAGAAGTTGAGACTTACGAGAATGGATTGCCGAAGAATGAGGAAGTAACGCTAAAGGTAGGCTTCTTTGTAGGAGGATATGGCCGGGAATGGTTCGATTATGCGGTTGAATCGTTCACAGCCAAGTATCCAAATGTCAAAATAGACATCACAGCTTCAGCTGATATGAAGACGATTCTTTCTACAAAAATCTCTGCAGGCAATGATAATGACATGTTTGATCTATTCAATACAGAGCCGTCTGGAGGTATTGTTGGGCTCGCTGAAGCCGGCAAGCTTGAACCAATGGATGACATTTGGGACTTCCCTCTTCCAGACGTACCGGACAAAAAGGTCAAGGACCTTATGATGCCTGGCATGTACGAGTCAACGCCGCTGATCAATGGGAAACGATATGAATTTACTACGGCGAGCAGCTTTGGCGGGTTGTTTTTTAACAAAAAGCTATTCGAAGAGCATGGCTGGAACCAAAACCCGAACACATGGGACGAATTTAAAACACTACTAGCAGACATTAAAGCGGACGGGATTGCTCCCATTACGTTCCCGGGCATTCATCCAAGCTACCATAACTGGGCTTTCGGAACAGCCAAAAATTTTGAGCTGGCTGATATCAATGGCCATGTCGATGAATTCATCGAAAATTATAGAACTTATGGTCTGCCGCAATACACAAATCCAGAGACGGTTGAAACCTGGACGCGCTTCTATGAGCTTGGCAAGCTAGGATATTTTGCAGAAGGACTTCCGGCACTGAACCATACGCAATCGCAAATGCAGGTTATTCAGGGGCAAGCCGCGATGGTATCCACAGGGACACATGTCGAGAATGAGATGAAGGAAGCAACGCCTGCGGATTTCGACTGGGGCTTCATGGCGGTTCCTTTCAGAGATAACACGGATCAAACGCTTTGGATTCGAAGCGGAACTTCAAACTTCAATTATATCTGGGCAGCTAAGCCGGAACTGAACAAAAAGTGGGCTAAAGAATTGATCGCATGGCTGGTTACGCTTGAAAATCAACAATTTGCTGCCGAAAAAGCAGGTGCTTTGCCAATGCGCAAGGATTTAATGGAGGATCCTTCCAGAGCGGCTAACCTTTCGAGCTCTGCTCAATCTGTTCTGAAGTACATAGCAGATAATAAGGCTCAGACTTTTAAAGCAAGTCGGTCTATCAACATTTCCGATCCGAATCTTGCTCAAGCCGAAAAATTAATGAATGAGAATATTGTGAAATTTGCTATGGGCATGCAGGATCCGAAACCGATTCTGGAGCAAGCTGAAGAGCTGCTGAAGAAAGCTGTAGAGGCTGAAAAGAAATAATAAGACATGTTGGAGCGGGGAAGATTCATCTCCGCTCTTCCGTTTTAACTTCTGTGAACCTAGCTTTCACACTGTTCTTGACTCACTTCGTGATCAAAAGACGGCTTTTTGAACAGCCCTTTTATAAACGCTAGTAAGATAGGAGTTGACCTCTCGTGTCAGATTCAACCATTGTGACGACACCAAAAGCCCCAGTGCGCAAGCGTTTGGGGCTAGATAAAGCGAATACGCAGAAGTGGATATTTCTGATCATAGCCATCGTACCTCCCTTTGGCGGCTATTTGCTTTTTACGTTGTTTCCGAACATTTTATCCGTTTATTATGCGCTGCTCAATTGGGACGGGTTTACGGATGCCACGTTTGTCGGGCTGTCCAATTTCGCCACTGCATTCCAAGATAAGTATGTGTGGCGCGCGCTTACCCACAACTTGATTTTTATGATAACAGTGCCTTTCTTTGTTATTATCATCTCCTTGCTTCTTGCCTATTTAATTACCAATAAAACGTATAAAGAAAATAAATTTTTGAAGGTATTGTTTTTCTTCCCGAATGTTTTATCTACGGTCGTAGTCGCTCTACTCTGGGCTTTCATTTATGACGGATCGTACGGTTTGCTGAATGGGATCCTTAAGTTCATCGGAATTGATACCGGGAATTTCTATTGGCTGGGCAATGAAAGCACGGCACTTGTATCCATTATTCCAGCATGGGTTTGGGGCGGCGTCGGCTTGTATGTCATTATCTTTGCTAATGCGATGCTGGGGATTCCCAAGTCATTGTACGAGGCGGCGATTCTTGAAGGAGCCGGACATATGACACGCTTGTTTAAAATTACAATGCCGCTCGTTACGCCAATTATCCGCGTCAGCGCTTTGTTCCTCGTCGTTGGCACAATGAAGGGCTTCGAAATCATCCTCATTATGACAAATGGGGGCCCATACGGGTCGACGGATGTTATTGGCCTCTACATGTTTAACTTAGCCTTTGGCATAGAATATCGGAATTATGGCTACGCTTCCGCAGTCGGTATGATTCTGTTCGTTATCTTAGTAACAGCCAAGCTGTTAATCGATAAATTTGTGCCGAACAAAGGCTACGAGTATTAGTTTCCATATGAAGGTTCGGAGGGATACCGTTGAAGGAAAAACGAACGTTAATGGACATTGTGTGGCGTGTGGTGCTGTATGCCTGGTCGCTGACTATAATATTTCCTTTAATCTGGGTTATTTATGAATCGCTGAAGAGCAACCCTGAGTTTTTTAAAGATATATGGGCGCTGCCTTCGGAACTCAGATGGCAGAATTATTCGAAGGCTTGGAATCAATACGGTTTTGGGCAATCACTCTTAAATACCCTTTATTATGTTGGCGGAAGTCTGGTGCTTGGAATTTTCTTTACGACAATTAACGCCTATGCGCTAACTCGAATGCAGTTCAAAGGTAGAAAACTGATCTGGGGTTTGATTATGTTGTCTCTGTTTCTTCCAGGCATCAATGCGCTTGTACCCCAGTATGTCATTATGCGGGAATTGAGTCTGACCAATAGCTTGACGGGATTAATTCTCCTGTCCAGTTTGGGTGAAAGCGTGTTCTACCTTATGCTGCTCGGAGGATTTATGAGCTCTCTGCCGATGGAGCTTGAGGAGAGCGCAACGATGGACGGTGCGACACTATTCCAAAAGTTTTGGCGTGTTATTGTACCTTTGTCCACACCAGGGATTGTAACCGTTGGCGTATTCAAGTTCCTAGGGTTCTATAACAATTTCTTAGCGCCGTTCATCTATTTGAGCGATCCAAAGAAATATCCTATTGCGGTGCAAATGTATTCTGCGAATAAGCAAATGGAGTTTACTGCCGATTGGGTAACTTTGTTTGCCGGTGTAACCATTGCGATGGTACCGTCCATTATTATTTATATCTTATTCCAAAAACTTCTCATGGAAGGCGCGACGATGGGAGCGGTGAAGGGATGAATATGGTGCAGCAGGTAAAGGCGAAATATAAGCTGATTGCATTGGATCTGGATGGGACTCTTCTGACGGATGAAAAACAGATTACGCAAGAGACCAAAAGGTGGCTTCAATATGCAATAGATCACGGTGTTAAAGTGATGTTCTCTACCGGAAGAGGCTTGCAAACTGCACAGGGTCTTTGGGATGAGCTGGGGCTCGATTCCCCGATGGTGCTGCTCAATGGGGCGGAAATTTGGGAGGGACCGGGCAGGCTTAAGAAGCGAGTCTTCCTCCCTCGGGACACGGTCCGCAATATTCACGCCATTGCTTCCGAGCGGGGCGAGTGGTACTGGGGCTACAGCGTGGAAAGCTTGACGGGCGACAAGGAATGGACGCCTGAGATGTTCGAACGGGATTGGATGAAATTCGGCATCGGCAGCCATGAGCAACAGAAGCTTGCAGAAATTAAGGAAGAGCTGCTCCGTTGGGGGACGCTCGAGGTTACCCGTTCAGCCCCTACTAATATGGAGATTTCAGTAAAAGGAACTACAAAGGAAAGCGGAGTGCAAGAGGTTTGTCAGATGCTGGGCTTGTCGATGTCGGATGTCATTGCGATGGGAGACAGCGACAATGACGCGAAGCTATTGAAGGCAGCAGGTCTCGGTGTGGCGATGGCCAACGGTGAAGATTATATCAAATCCATAGCGGATGTGATGACGGCTACCAACAATGAGGACGGCGTTGCTCAGGCAATTCGGAAATATGTATTCCAAATGGAATAAACACAGGGAACATATTCTAGTAAATATAGTGAGGAAGTAGATATAGATGACCGTTCAATCGAAAGAGATAAACCTGGATCAACTGGGCGGAACGTTATACCCGGAGACAAAAAATAGCGAACAGTTGAGATGGCATTCTCCGCTTGAAGCGCCCTTTCACATCGCGGGTTTCCCTTGGCTTAAGCAGGATGGGATATACAGACGTCTGCCATTGGCTTCCGGGGCTGTATTGCCGCCCGCAGTTGATACGCTTGCTTATTGTACGGCAGGCGGACAAGTTCGTTTTCGCACCAATTCTTCAAGGCTGGTCATAAGGGTGCGTCTTGCCGGACCGGCCAATATGTATCATATGCCGCCTACAGGACAGTGCGGGGTCGACTGCTATCTTGGAGAACCGGGAGAGCAGAGCTTTATCACCACGGCTAAATTCAAGCCTTCGGAAAGTGAATATGAATCCCAGCTTTATCAGTGGGATACAAAAAAGGAGGTGGCCGTCACCTTAAACCTGCCGCTCTACCAAGGAGTAGAGGAGGTGTGGATCGGTGTGGATAAGGATGCGGTCATAAGCGAAGCACCCGCCTATGCAAGCAGTAGGCCCGTCATTATATATGGAACTTCGATTACGCAAGGGGGATGCGCCTCCCGGCCGGGAATGGCTTACTCTAATATTCTCAGCCGTATGATACCGGTTGAGTTCGTCAATCTTGGCTTCTCGGGAAGTGGAAAGGGCGAGCCGGAGCTTGCGCGGATCATGTCGGAAATCGATGATCCGGCTCTATTCATTCTCGATTATGAAGGGAATACGGGCGAGGCGGGGAACATCGCGCGAACGCTGCCCGCCTTCATCCAGATCTTGAGAGATCGGCATCCCGAAGTTCCTATATTAGTAGTCTCAAGGATTAGCACTGCCGAAAACCAGTTCTATATGGAGAGGAGGGAGCTTAATGATCGCCGCAGGCTGATCCAGATCGAGAATGTGGAACAGAGGCGGACAGAAGGAGACCGCAATATCCATTTCGTTGACGGCTTTAAGCTGCTGGGTGATGATTTCGTCAATGATTGTACGGTTGATGGAACACATCCAACGGACCTCGGATTTATGCGCATGGCACAATCGCTAGCACCTGTCGTTAAGCGATTATTGCGACTGTGATTAACAAAGATAGATGATATGAAACAGCCTTCAGACTTCATTTTTTAGTTTAAGGGCTGTTTGTTTATCAGTCAGACACCTGTATTACCATTTAAGCCGAAAAGGAGAGGGTTTGAGTGAAGTTCCAAAGAAGAAGACTGCCTTTCATTGTGCTGGCTTGTATCATCGCGGGGGTTGTTAGTCTTAGTTACGGTAACTTGGTATTCGCGTCTGCAGAGAAAGAAGTTGATGTTTCTAAAAAAGATAGAGCCAAGCACTTAGGAGCTTCACTGTTCAAAGGTCACATGCACTCTCATACTTCACTCAGTGATGGGATATTGCTGCCTAATGATGCTTATAATTTTGTGAAAAGTAATACAGATTTTGATTTTTTTGCAGTGACAGAACACGACGTGACTTATGATATCAGTACGGGCAGTGATTTCATTACGAATGTTCAAGACTCTTATTCAGATGAATACAAGCTGCTGCATGAACAATCGGATGCTCACAATCGTGATTACGAATTTATTACGCTGCCGGGTACGGAAGTGACCTGGTATGATGAATCGGGTCATATCAACTTATTTAATGCCCCATGGTTTGCAAGAACACATGGAGTAGGTGCGGATGGCACTTGGGGCTGGAGCGACATCAAATATGATCTGCCCACCTTTTACGCAAGACTTGCCCAAGATCCGAATGCGATTGCTCAGTTTAATCATCCACGTTTGTCAGGAAATTGGAGTTTCAATGAATTTAAACATTATAATCGAGACGTTGACAGAAACCTTAATCTGATCGAATACAAATCCTCCAATGATTTTGCAGTCTATACCAAGGCATTAGATCGAGGCTGGCATGTTTCGCCTGTGTTTGGCGGGGACGAGCACAAAGGGAATTGGGGAATGGTTCAGCCCCATGTGACCGGTATGTGGGGAAAGAAGCTTACTAGAGAAGGTCTTTATGATGCGATGCGAAACCGCCGCACCTATGTATCATTTGATCGCAACTTAGAAATGGCGGTTTCAGCCAAAGGTCAGATGATGGGGGCGATTCTTCCGCCCAATACAAAGAAAATTAATCTCAAGATACAGATAAGTGACCCTGATGCTAACGATGTGTTGGATAAAGTCGTTGTTTACAAAAACAGCGGTCAAATCGTCAAGGAGTATGGCAACATTGCCAGCAATCAATTTAAACAGGAAGTAACCTTAGCAAGTGAAGATGGGGACTACTTCCTCGTTAGAGCTTTCCAAGCAGACGGTGAAGAAGCTATAAGTGCTCCAATATGGATTGGTGATGAAACGAGAGGTACTGTGCATGCGCCTGAAATCACGGTTCATGGACAATATCCCGAAACGATTATGCTTGGGGATCAAGTGGAAGTGCTGGGCACTTCTGCGACGGATCACGGCGGTCAATCTTTATCGGTTGAGGCCATCGTTCTAAATGACAAGGGAGAGGTAGCCGTAGCAAATCAGCATTTCAAGGTCGACATGTACGGAGAATATTTCATTAAGTATGTAGCCACTGATGCTCAAGGTAATACGCGAGTTGAACTTATCCGGTTACTCGTTGATCAACAGAAGCTGGATGCCGATAAAGTTTTAAATGAATTCCAGCCCATGGTTAATGTAGGTGAAAACGAACATGAAGTAGGAATAAACTTGGTGACGGATAAGGCGTTAGAAACATCGTATGTTCAGTATAAACCAGAGTCAGTGGCGACGTGGGACAATGCTAAAGTAGTACAAGCAGAAGCCTCTTATTTTCAAGCCGCCTATGGTGATACGTATGACAAGAGTAATTATCGCGTGCTTGCAGCTCATGAAGCGAATATAACAGATCTCGACTTAGGGATTAAGTATGAATATCGGTATGGAATGTCACCGACTGGACCTTGGAGCAGCAATTATAGCTTTAGCACCGCGCCAGCTTCAGAGGAAGCCGTTATGTATGTGATGGGGGATCTTGAAGTTCCGGATCGAAATCCGGAAAGCTTCCAGCTCTTTAACAATATGCTGGACGTTCTGAGGGAAAAGAATTCAAACGGACAGACGGTGATTCAAGTCGGAGACTTGGTCGAAAATGGCGGCAATATGTATGCATGGGATGATGTGTTTAGCAACATTTACAACAACGAAAAGGGTCTGATTTCTGCTCACATTGTCGGGGACCGTGAACGTGCGACGGAGCGGAAGCTCGTGCCGTTCTCGGGGTTTTTCAACCTGCCAAAGAATGGTGAAGGCAGTTACCGGGAAACGAATTATTCGTTTGATTACGGCGATATGCACATTGCAGTTCTGAATTCCGTGCTGGATTTTGACAAGCAGCTGTCATGGCTGGAGCAAGATTTGCGGGCAACCGACAAGAAGTGGAAAATCGTGATGGGGCATTATCCTTATTATGGCGGTCAATCCGGTGATGAGACCGGTATGGACATGATGAGAGTGAAATTGTCTCAAGCATTTGAACGGCTTGGTGTCAGTCTGTACATTGGCGGTCATGATCATGTCTACAAGCGGACAACCATACGAAACGGTGTAAAAGATATATCGGAAGAAGCGATGAATCTAGGCACAACTTTTGTGACCGTCGGTTCATCAGGTCCAACGTTCTATGATAATAAATCATTTGACTGGGATCATATTGTTTATGATGAGAATAAGCAGACGGGTGTTATTTTAGAATCTACTGATCGGTCTCTCACGTTGAAAGCTTATAACAGCGACGGTGTTGAAATTGATTCATTTACGATTAAACAACCTGCGAATTATATGAAGTTAACAAGCGCAATTATAGAGAATAATGTCCTAAAGGGCGTAGGGGTTCTGAACTATCCGAGCTCTCTGGAACGTATTACCGTGATCGGGGAGAAGCGTAACCATACAGGTGAACAGCTGTTGGAAACGGTTGTTCAAGAAGCAACACTAGAACATCTCGGACGTGAACAAATCATCTTATTTGATACCTCTCTTTCATTTGGCGATGAACATACGATCATCGTAAGAGTGGTTAATAATCCAATCGATCTAGAGCCGTTAACGGAACCGTTCATAGCTAAAGAAGGAATGCTGGGCGATGGTTCGGAAGGCAATCCCTATCAAATCAAAAGTGCCAGTGGACTCTATAAAATGCTCGAGTTCCCGGACAAACATTTTATTTTAACTCAGGACATTGATGGTAAAGGCATGTTTTTTGAAGCCATTGGCGCGAATGGCACCCCATTTACGGGTACGTTTGATGGGCAAGGGCATTCGATTACAGGTGTTATGGTCTCCTCAGGCGGCGCAGGTCTCTTCGCTATTAATGAAGGAACAATTCGAAATGTAGGAATCCTTGCTGACATTGATGTTCGCCGGAGCAATGTTGGGATCCTGGTGGATCAGAACGATGGGATCGTGGAATTTGCCTACAGCACCGGATCCATTCGAGGCAATTCTACAGTTGGCGGTCTTGTGGGCTACTCGAACGGGATTGTTAGAAATAGTTATTCTACAGCTCGAGTCAATGCACGAGGTAAGCAAGCCGGCGGCGTCATCGGGATTACGAACCGGGGGAGTACAACAGAACAGGTCTATGCAACCGGAGCCGTAATAGCAGAAGAATCAAATGCTGGCGGTATCAGCGGATACGGCTATAACAATACGGTCATTCGAAATAGTATGGCATTAAATCCATCCATTGTGACAGGTACTGCATCGAATCGAATTGTCGGCAGAGTGTTAGCTGGGGAGACGGCAACTTTAGTCAATAACTACGCTGATGAAAATATGTTTGTGAGCAGTGAGAATGTTACGATTGCTGATCCGAACAATGAAAAAGGACAGGGGGTCGGCGTAGAAGTATTTACGAAGCCATCTTTTTACATGGAGACCCTCGGTTGGGATTTTGATTCAATCTGGATCTGGAATGAGGATGCCAAGCGACCATTATTGCAAAGTAGTCTGGAACAAATTAATGAAGATCATATTCCAAAACCGAAGCTTGATCGGAATGAAGATGGGTACTACATCATCCGTTCGGTTCAAGAATTAAAGACGATATCCGAATTCCCAAATGAGAATTATATACTGGCGAATGATCTTGATTTTGAAGGGAAGCTATTTGAGCCCTTATTCAAGGCGACACCATTCCTTGGCACGTTTGATGGAAACAATAAATCCTTAACCAATTTCAAATCAGAAAATGGCGGCTTATTTCATCTCAATGGCGGAACGATTGAAAACATAGCCATGGTTAATGCAAGCGTTACTGGCGGAAGTAATATCGGCATACTCGTTAATACGAACAACGGAATGGTAGTGAATAGTTATGTCACGGGCTCCATCCAAGGCTCCAGCACCGTGGGTGGTCTTGCGGGCTATTCCAATGGCATCGTGAGAAACAGCTATTCTACGGCAGATGTAACGGCCCAGCTGAACCAAGCTGGCGGTCTGATCGGAATTACAAGCGCAGGCAGCTTAACGGAAAACGTGTATGCATCCGGAGCCGTCCAGGCGCTTAGAAGCAACGCAGGCGGAGTGACCGGCTATGGATATAATGATACGGTTGTCAGAAACGTGATTGCTCTTAACCCTTCCGTCGTGACGCCAACGATGGCGAACCGGGTGATGGGACGAGTCCTTGCGGGGCACACAGCAACGCTCGAAAATAATTATGCGTTCGACGGCATGATGGTGGATAAAGAAGGCGAGAGTGTTGCCGCTGCTGACAACCGAAAGGGTTTAGGGCTATCCCAGCAGCAGGTTGAAGACCCTCATACGTATACCGATAGACTGAACTGGAATTTCGAGTCGGTATGGATGTGGAATGATGCTTTAAAGCGTCCGGTATTGAGCGGTAATCCTGAAAAGGTTAGCGAGCCTGTCGTGCCACTGGAAAGAAATGAAGCAGGTTATTACCGGATCAAGTCCATTGCTGATCTGAGCGTTATGGAAAGCTTCCCGGCAGAAAAGTATATTTTGGATAATGATTTGGATTACGCCGGACAACCGGCTGAGTCGCTTTTTAAAGTGATTTCGTTCACTGGTGTTTTGGATGGAAACGGAAAGAAAATCGTTAACTTTAATTCTTCGAGCGGCGGCTTATTCCATCTCAATGGCGGAGTGATTAAGAATATAGCCATGATCGATGCCAGCGTCACTGGTGGGAGCAGAATTGGCATACTCGTCAACACGAACAATGGCGAGATAGAGAATAGTCTCTCAACAGGCTCCATTACAGGCTCCAGCACAGTGGGCGGTCTAGTAGGCTATTCCAATGGTATCGTAAGAAACAGCTATTCAACCGCGGATGTAACCGCTCAGGTAAGTCAGGCCGGCGGCCTAATCGGCATTACGAACTCGGGCAGCCTAACAGAAAACGTGTATGCGTCAGGAACAGTTCGAGCGATTACGAGCAATGCGGGCGGAGTGACTGGATACGGATACAATGATACGGTCGTCAGAAATGTCATTGCCCTGGGCCCTTCGGTTACGGCGCCAACGATGGCAAACCGGGTGATGGGACGTGTTCTTGCGGGGCACACCGCTACGCTCGAAAATAATTATGCATTTGACGGCATGATGGTGGATCGGGAAGGTGTCGCTGAAGGAGCATTAACAACCCTTAAAGGATTGGGGCTATCTGAAACTGAAATAAAGACTCCATCCACCTATACAGACAGGCTAGGGTGGGATTTTAACGCGATTTGGAGATGGGACGATATTGCTAAACGACCTGTTTTACAATCGGTATCAACAGGCAACGAAGAAGAGCCAGTTAGCCTGATTGAGCTTGAGCTCGAAGGAATTTCTACACTGGTCGTAGGAGAGAGTTATCAAACAGTGACTACCGCAGTATATAGTGATGGAAGCCGTGAAAAGGTAGAGACAAACGTCATCTATACAAGCAGTGATCCAAGTATAGCGGAGATCAGCGCTAGCGGTGTAGTAACGGCGATTTCGGAAGGAACCGTACTTATCACGGCAGAGTATAATGGCTTGATTGCAACCTATGAGCTGCAAACCTTGACTCCGAAGCAGATCGAGATGGAGGGAGTCAACCAAGGATTGGATGCGGAAGCAACGCTCCCGTTCACTGCTTCGGCCTTTGTCGCAACGGGGGAGTGGTGGATCGCGAACCGGATGCCGCACCCACCTGGACCGCCTGAAGTGGTGGTCGTTTCAAGCGATAACGAGCTTCTCGTATCCGTGTCGAAGCTTTAATGAAATAGAGGCTGCTCCACCAGTGGAGTGACCCAAAACGGTCAGATATCATATGTATTGGGCAGTTTCATGAAATGAGTCCGGTAATTATACCGGGCTCATTTTCTTTTTATGTCTGCAAGTGATTTATATTGGTGGGTACAGCGTCCTATCTAGATCTGAAATTTATTTGGGATGGATCAGGTCTGCCGTTTACTTTGATACAGGAAGGTTCCGGGCCTCAACCCTTCGATACCGCGCAGCCCCAATTAGCATTGGAATGGAGATCAGAAGACTGACCACAACCGAAACAATGGAACCTTCAAGTCCAAAATCGCCCCCTGTGAGAAGTGTGGCACCGTTCACCTCTACAGTAAACAGACCGGGAGCCGAGTGTCCGGAAACAGGAATGCCTAGCACTCCTTCAATGGCATTCCATGCAAAATGCAGCCCCATGGCAAACCATAAGTTCCGCCGCCACAGGAAGGCCGCTCCGAGCAGAACACCTGCTTCCAGGGCTATGGCGAACCCGCTCCATAATGTTGCCCCTGGATTGCCGAGATGGGCAATTCCAAAGAATAGTGAGGTCACAACGAGTGCGAGCGGTTTCCCCCCCAATCGATCAATGGCTTGAAACATAAGTCCACGAAAGATAAGCTCCTCGACAATGGCTGCTCCTAAAGCTGCTCCAATGGAGGATAGTAGAATAGAACCCGCATTCGCAGAACTTGCCCACTGAAAGGAGTAACCTCCCAGAGCCATAATAATAAAGACGGACCCTGCGATAAAGATTGTCCCGGTAAGTACGCCAAGGACTGCTTCAATCCCTGCCCGTTGTCTAGTTATCTCTGGAGTGGAACGCCGGGCCAGGTATGTCAGCGTGAGCTTATAAACCATGATGGCCAGCAACCCCATCACTAGTGTAAGGACAAGGGAAATCATCCCATCCACTCGCTCAGTCAGCTGTCGGAACAACGTATCGATAAGAACAATACCGATAGCTCCCACAAGCATCCAGACGATTGGAAAGCGCCAAAATGAACTCCAAGCACTTAACTTCCTGCCATTCTGCTTCTGCAGAAGTTCTTTATTTCCGGACATTTTTTTCTTCATTTCTTATCGCCTCTTCTATTGTTTGATGCTCAGAGTATAGGCTGAAAAAGTCATAAAGAGACAGTGCGCTTTGGTCATCATTTAATCTATGGCTATTGAGAAAAAAGCCGGTAACTCTAATGAGTTACCGGCTTCTTGGGAATCAGCTTATGAATGATCCAGCATTCCCGAATCTCGGGCTTTACGGGCGGCCTCGCGCCTACCTTTCACATTCAGCTTTGAATAAATCGTGGAGATATAATTTTTGACCGTTCCTTCACTAAGATACAGCGACTCGGCAATGTCTTGATTACGCAGGCCAGAAGCCAGCTTATGCAGCACTTCCATTTCACGGGCGGTGAGCCCAAATTCGTTACTTTTTGCAGGGGGAGCATTGTTCATGGTCTTGATCATTTTACTCGCCATTTCCTGCGAAATTAAAGTCCCTCCCGCCTGAACCACCCGTATGCCTGCAGCCAGGTCTCTGGGATGAAGGGCTTTGAGCAGGTAACCTTCCGCTCCATGGCTTAACGCTGCTAGCACATACTCTACTTCCTTATAGGAGGTTAGCATGATGATTTTAGTTGCAGGCATCCGCTCTTTAATCAGGGCTGTTGCGGCGACGCCGTCCATGACCGGCATGTTGACATCCATCAACACAATATCCGGCAAAAACTGCTCACAGCCCTTCAGTGCCTCTTCCCCATTCTTGGCCAAACCGACAATTTCCAAATCCGGTTCCATGGACAGCACGATATGTAAACTTTCGAGAATCAATTCTTGATCATCAGCAAGCAGCACTTTAATCTTCTCCATGCGGTACCAATCCTTTCAGCGGGATTTCGCATCTGACTTCGGTGATCACTGGAGTTCCTTCCCTGGATGACAGGTGCAAGCTGCCTCCTAACTGCTCAACCCGGTGGTTCATCGTGGTCAAGCCGAAGCCATAATTTAGCTTGTCGATCGGCTTGCCGTTATTTCGAACGGACAATAGCAGGTGGCTCTCAGAAAACCCAAGCTCCAGATGAAGTTGAGTTGCCTTTCCATGTTTTAATGCATTCGTAAAGGACTCCTGGATGATCCGAAGGATTGTTTGCCGTACTTCAAAACGTATCGACCTCTCTGTCCCCGGCAGACTCACAGTCAGGGCCGTACCCGTGTGCTCCCGGAAACGGGCCGCAAGGGATTCAATCTGTCGGATCAGACTGGATTCCTCTTCTTCCCCCATCTCGTGTACGATGTTTCTCATATCGTCCAGATTTCTCTCAGCCAATGCCCTTAAGCGAATTAACCGATCTTTGGCCTCGGCAGGCTTGCTATCCATAAGGGCAATAGAAGCATCAAGACTCAGGATGAGTGAGATAAAGGAATGACCCAGCGTATCATGAAGCTCCTTGGACATGCGGTTGCGTTCTTCAAGCAAAGTCATTTTCTCGATCTCGGCCGAGTAGTGAGTTAAGAGCTTATTTTGATGCTCCACTTCGGCTACCAGTTTATTCTTCTGATCATACGCATTGGCTACGAGGCTTGCCCACATGCCGATGAAGCAGAACAGCAGATTGTCTGTTCCGAGACTTAGGGCTTGCTCCCAGGACAGTCTTAGGGAAGACTGAAAGGAAAAAGGAATGAAAGCAAGCATGGGAATGATCCAAAGAGATTGCTTAGTTAATAAGTACCCGATTGTAAGACTCGGCAGCAAATAGTCCGCTTTTGAAGTCAGATCCGGATGAATGACAGAATTCACATAATAAGAACCGCCAAGCAATAACTCCAATATGCAAAACCAGACTTTGTTCATCCGGCGCCCAGGAAACCAGAACAGCAAAGGGACGACAAGGGCTGCGCCCAGCCAGGTCACATTTAATAACGTTCGGATCGAAAACTCACTTACCGCCAGAGCCTGGAACAACAGCAAGATATAATGGTACGAACGAAGAGCGAATATGCCCCAATCCATGAAAGATAATATTTTTTTCATAGCATCATTTTACAGGAAATCTATAAACTTGGAACCTCGTATTCCAGCCAGTATAATAAAACTCGGCATAGCAGCTCAATACGATGACCTACGGGGCGTCCCAACCGCGATAAATGTCTTTAATGGTTTCTTGTGTGTCAGAGGCTGATGGCCGCTTGCGAGTATGCCTTCGATTTAACCATGACATCGCAGATAAGGTGAAGGAATCGAACGAAGCCCCAAAAATTCTAAAACGCTACTGACATAACGTTGTCAGTAGCGTTTTTTTATTATTGGACAAGTAAATGAAATAAGTAAAAAAAGCATGTTTTACAACGGCTGTGGGGCACAGCCAAACCCATTATTAGGAATAACTTGTGAGTTTCGCTTCTGTACGCATCATTACTGACGACGTGGATCGTCTCGTCGAGTTCTATGAGAAAGTCATGGGGGTTTCGGCGGAGCGACCCGCGCCCGTATTTGCCGAACTCGTCTTGCCATCATGGTCCCTTGCCATCGGCCACTCCCAAACGGCACAGCTATTCGGCGCGGGTTCCGTAGTGGGGGCCAATAATCGCACTGTCATTATTGAGTTCCGCGTCGATGATGTCGAAGCCGAATATGTGCGCTTGAAGCCATTCGTCGATCATTGGGTAAAGGAACCGACCACGATGCCGTGGGGGAACCGTTCTATGCTGTTCCGCGATCCCGATGGCAATCTGCTTAACCTCTTCGAGCCGGTGACCGAGGAAGCGATTAAACGGTTCAAAGGTAGACATTGACGAACGCTTTTGGGTTGTATCTTATTGTGAAGTCTGAATGGAGCTGATCCGTTCATTCAATTCGGACTGTAATTGAAGGCGGAGTTTCTCCACGATCGAAAAATCAGTGGCCGCAACATAGTAGGCTTTAATCTGAGAATCGATGGCTTCGGCTTCCGCCAGATGGGAGGTGGCCTCTTTCATCTTTGCCGAATAGCGTGCTTTGATAGCCGCTATTTCGTTAGCATAGGCTTCATCGGTTCCAGGGGCAATGGTCCGCGTATACATATCTAGGATCTCATCCCCGTCCCGATCGGGGAAATATTCATGCGGAGCGGTACTGTCGAAGATCGCAGTTCGAAGCTCCGGGAATATCAGCATATCCAGACTGTTCGGATCAAAGGCGCAATGAAACACTTGAACGTCGATTCCTTTCTGTTCGGCAGCAGATGCAAGCTTTTTCAGCAGCGTCGATTTGCCGGATCCCGCCCTTCCTTTGATGAATATCCGTCTTTCCAGCTGAGCGGTCAAGCTTTGAATAAAATCGAACGCCCCCCTCGGGGTCGCAGCTCCGAAAAATAAGTGACGCGGAGCGATTGGCGTATCGCTTTCATGACCGGCGTATAATTCTTGAATGAATTCCAGTGCAATCTGATCGGCCTTCGCGAAATCCATATTTTCGATATAATATTTTTCCCACTCGTCATGAATCCGTAGTGCCGTTGCGAATGTTTCATACACAGTTGAATAGGCGTCCTCAAGCTTGCCACTAAGATCTTCTATCGTGACCAAGTCTTCCGGTGAAATCAGGCTGTTATCGAATGCTTCCCCGAAATCGATAAAGACGATGTTATCGGCCCCGCTATCCGAAATTCCCCTACAGACTCTGCCGTCAACAATACCAACCTTCAATTCCGTAAAAATGATGCCATCCAGTTCGTCGGGACGGAGGGGGGAGTGGAAGCATTGTACATGAAAGCCTTGATCCAGCAGGCGATCCGCCAAGCTTTGCATGACCGTCGATTTCCCCGTACCTTGGGGCCCCGTAAGGACAAAAATCTTGTTCAATCCGTCAAATGCGGATGTATACAAGAAATGAGCCCCGCGCGCAGTGTTGCCGTGGGCAAAATAGTGAGATGATTGTAGTACCAACCTACACACTCCTTTGTGCCTATTCCGATTCGCCAAGCTTACAGAATAAGCATGATTGGGATAAGTGCCTATGTATTTGTATATTCCGTGTTGTAACAAGTGGTGTTCGTCCTCTCATGATTTTGCGGAATGTACAAGATCATAACGATCATGTCTGCGATAAATGGGCAGATTTCACTTGCCATGCGCAGGCTTTTCTGTTATTTTTGATAGTAACAAAATGTTATTAACAAAATGATACTAAGTATTGACTGGGTGGTTTCGCTCTATAAACCAGTGAAGAAAGCAGAGGGGATGTATTGTGAAGATGGTTGCGCGCGGCTGGAACCTGTTCGAAATCGCTTGGTTGGCGCTGTTTACCTTGATTGCGGTGGGATTTACGGTGATGTCCAAGGATTCTTTATTCGGATTTACCGTTTTTATTACCGGGGTGCTGTGCGTGGTGCTTGCGGCGAAGGGCAGCCTGATGAGCTATGTTTTCGGCATGTACAACACCATCGGTTACGCTTATCTGGCCTATTTTAACGGGTTGTTTGGAGAGGTTATGCTGAATCTGCTGTTCTTCGTTCCGATGAACGTCATTGGCTTCTACATGTGGAAAAATCACCGCCAAGACGGCAAGCTGATCATGCGCCAAATGGAGTTTAGAGGTCTGCTTCTCGTTGGCGCAACCTGTATCTTGGGCTGTTTGCTGCTGGGATTTGGGCTTTCGTTCATCCCGGGACAGAACTCGCCTTACATCGATGCTATTACGACGGTGTTGTCCGTTGTAGCCACCTTCTTAATGGTCCGCAGATTCAAGGAGCAATGGCTTGTCTATATTGTGTTGAATTTGTTTACGGTGCTGCTCTGGGCGATTCGACTGCTTGAGGGCAGCAGCGAAGGCATGCTGATGATCGTCATGTGGAGCGCGTATTTGGTTAATGCGGTATACGGCTATTACAATTGGAACAAAGGGGCCAGGGAGGTGGCGGCATGAAAAAGCTCGGATTAACGCTGGGGAAGTTTGCCCCGCTGCATAAAGGGCATCAGTTCATGATCGAAACGGCGCTGCAAGAGGTCGATGAGTTGATCGTGGTCATTTACGAGACGACGGTGACGCCGATCCCGCTTCACATCCGGGCGAATTGGATTCGGCGACTATACCCGGCAGTCCGGGTCGTTGAAGCTTGGGACGGACCGGACGGGTATTCGGATGACCGAGAGCATGAGATTCGGGAGGAACAGTATATCCTCCGTTTACTGAACGGGGAGCAGGTCACGCATTTTTATTCGAGCGAGTTTTACGGCAGGCATATGAGCCTCGCTTTGGGCTCGGTTGACCGGCGGGTTGATGAAGCCCGCGAGCAGGTTCCGATCTCTGCAACGATGATCCGTTCCGATCCGTATAAATACAGGGAGTTCATAAGTGATATCGTGTACCGGGACTTAATCACGAAGGTGGTATTCGTTGGGGCGATGTCGACGGGGAAGTCGACGATCACCGAAGCGCTGGCGCGGCGGTATCACACGACCTATGCTAGCGAATACGGGCGCGATTATTGGACCGAGCATCAGGTGGACCGCAGAATCAGCCTGGAGGCGTTCGATGAAATCGCTGTGGGCCATATCGAGCGTGAAGAGGAAGCTTTGCTTGCGGCGAACCGATTTCTGTTCGTCGATACCAATGCGATTACGACGTATATGTTCGCCATGGATTACCACGGCCGGGCGCCGGAGCGATTAACGCGGATTGCCCTGGAGAACGCGCAGCGCTACGATCTGTTCTTCTTGTGCGACGACGATATTCCTTACGACGATACGTGGGATCGAAGCGGGGATCAGAAGCGGCATGTTTTTCATAAACAGATCATCGCGGATTTGAAGGAGCGGCGCATCCCCTACATTACGCTGCGGGGGAGCCTGGAGGAGCGCATGCGCAAGGTAGACGAGG
Source organism: Paenibacillus lactis (assembly GCF_017873605.1). Lineage (GTDB taxonomy): Bacteria > Bacillota > Bacilli > Paenibacillales > Paenibacillaceae > Paenibacillus_AQ > Paenibacillus_AQ lactis. The sequence goes on along the minus strand of NZ_JAGGKI010000001.1, from coordinate 595,557 downwards.
TGCTGGCGAGGTTCGAGCCCTATCGGAACTATTTCGGGGAGCTAAAACGTTTAGAATTAGATGCAGGCAGGGAGTAAAATGAACACATAACCACAACTAGCTTAGAATGAAAAAACAAGGAGGCGCCCCCATTGGATTTGTTGGATCGGGACGGACTAACGGAACGCGAATTTTTGGAGAAGTACCGGGCAGAGAATTACGAGCGGCCTTCGGTGGCAGCCGATATGGTGATCTTCACGGTTACGGATGAGGCGGCTGACAGCTATCGGAAGCTACCCGAAAAGGAGCTCCGCATCCTGCTCATCCGCCGGGGAGGTCACCCTTTCCTGGGTAAATGGGCGCTGCCTGGCGGCTTTGTCCAGCCGGGCGAGACGACTGAACAGGCCGCGGCAAGGGAACTGCGCGAGGAGACCGGCGTGGACGACGTTTATTTGGAGCAGTTGTATACGTTCAGTGACATCGGGCGAGATCCCCGAACCTGGGTGATGAGCTGCAGCTATATGGCTTTGATCAACAGCGATAAATTGGAGCTTCAGGCGGGAGACGATGCGGCCGACGCTGCTTGGTTCAAGGTATCCTATCGGCTGCTGCGGGAGCAGAAAGAGATGATGGAGGACGGATACGTCAAGACGCTGGAGTATGAACTCAAGCTAAGCGGTGAGGAGGAGCTTTCGGCGGTCGTGGCGAGGACGTTGACCGTGAAGACGACATCGACCAGCACGGATTACAAGATCGTATCGAATGATGGATTGGCCTTTGACCACGCGAAGATTATAGCATGCGCGATCGAGCGACTTCGGGGAAAAGTGAACTATACCGATATTGCGCTGCACTTGATGCCAGAGCTTTTTACCTTGACGGAGCTGCAGCAGGTTTATGAGGTCATTTTGGATAAAGAGCTATTGAAGGCGGCCTTCCGGCGCAAGGTGGCCGATCTCGTGGCGGAGACCGATCATTACACCGAAAATGCGGGACATCGGCCATCCCGCTTGTATCGAAGAAAACTGGAGGAATAACTGATGATTTACAATCTCGATGAGTTAAAAAAAGCTTATAACAAAGGGAAAACGTTCAAGTTTGTATTCTTTTGGGGCCATACGCCGCCTAAGGACGGGAGCATCGACAAAAGCTGCTTCAGCCAGTGGTGGATGTGCCCGTTCACGGTAGAGGGGACGGAGTATTCGTGTGCCGAGCAGTTTATGATGGCTGAGAAGGCAAGGCTGTTCGGCGACCATGAAATGCTGGAGTCGATCCTTACAGCTAAGCATCCCAAGGAAATGAAGGCTTATGGGCGCGCGGTCCGAAACTTCGACAAGGATACCTGGGACCAGGAATGCTACGGCATCGTCAAACGAGCCAGCTTGGCCAAGTTTTCGCAGAATCCGGAGCTTGGCGATTATCTCAAGTCGACGAAGAACCGCATCCTCGTCGAAGCCAGCCCGCAGGACCGCATTTGGGGGATCGGTATGAGCCAGTCCAATCCAAATGCGGAGAACCCCGTGAAATGGCGGGGCCAAAACCTGCTGGGATTCGCGCTGACCGAAGCGCGGGACGAGCTGCTGCAGAGCTAGTTTTTTGGTCGGATAACGGAATTAGAGGATCGTAGGTGCTGTATTAAAATCGATCCTCTTTTCATTTTTCGTCGATAGCTCTCTCTATGGGATTGTGTTTCGACCGAGGTTTACAGGTCGACTCTCCAGTTGCCCATCATCTTGGCGACTTCCGGATCGCGGTATGATAAGAAGAGACTTTCACGCGTATCGAGGGTAGAGATTTGTGTCATATCGTCCGCGCTTAACTCAAAATCGAAAATGTCGAAGTTTTCGGCGATCCGCTCTCTGCGCACCGATTTTGGAATGACAACGACTTCACGCTGAACAAGCCAGCGCAGCACGATCTGGGCGACGGACTTGTTGTGTTTTTCAGCGATCGAGGTCAGCACTTCGTTGCCGAACATGTTGCCTCGTCCTTCGGCGAACGGCGCCCACGACTGATGTTGAACTCCCTGCTCTTTCAAAAAAGCGGTGACCTCTGTCTGCTGGTAGAACGGATGCGTTTCGATCTGGTTGACGGCGGGGACGACCTCATTGTGTACGATAAGGTCCATCAGACGGTCAGGCAGGAAGTTGCTGACCCCGATCGCCTTGATTTTGCCCTCGCGATACAATTCCTCCATTGCGCGCCAAGCGCCGTAGTAATCGCCGAACGGCTGGTGAATCAGGTACAGATCGAGGTAGTCGAGCTGCAGCTTCTTCAGGGATTTGGCAAATGCCAGCTTGGCACTCTCGTAGCCGGCATCCTGGACCCAAAGCTTGGTCGTGATGAACAGTTCCTCACGCGGTATGCCGCTGCGCTTAATTGCTCGTCCGACTGCCTCCTCGTTCAGATAACCGGCGGCGGTGTCGATGAGGCGGTAACCGGTCATTAGTGCTTCATATACTGCGTTCTCGCATTCTTCCGCATCGGGAACTTGATAGACCCCGAAGCCGACGATCGGCATGTTTACTCCGTTGTTCAACGTTACGGTTTGCATTGTAATTCCTCCTATTGTTCAAATGTATTACGGCAAACGGCCGCGAGTCCCAGGGGAATCGGTACCGCCGAGCGAAGATTTCGCTTACAGCCGATTTGCATTACAATTAGCTTAGAGCCTTCGTGTTACACGAAGTCAAGCCGTCTTTCAAATTATTTTTCAGGAGGATTTCACAATGCATACGGTCAAAGAAGCTGCCCAGATAACGGGACTCACCGAGCATGCCGTGCGCTTTTACACGGATAAAGGCCTGGTGCCAAGCGTACAGCGCAATGAGAATAATATCCGGATGTTCGACGAAGAATCGATCAACTGGCTGTTTGGCGTCAAATGCCTCAAGCAATCCGGGATGCCGATTGAAGTCATTAAAAAGTACGTCGATTTATGTCTCGAAGGGGATTCAACCATTCCGCAACGCTACACACTCATGATGGAGCATAAAGAAGCGGCGCTCGCTAAGCTCGAGGAAGCCAAACGGCATGTTGCCCATTTGGAGGAAAAAACAACCCTGTATCAGGCCATTCTAGAGAACCGCTCTCCAGACACGACCAATCCCGGGAACTGGGACAGAATTCTGCACATGCATAGTGACGTGTTTTACTCGCCCTCTGTTCGTTATCCCCGTTAAACTGAACCGTACAACAAGTGACGGAGAAAAATTTATGTCCGATATAAGCTGCTTTGATAGGCATAAGGCGGAGATGGGCGTTCCGATTCAGGAAAGGCTGAGCGCCCCATAAATCCGACTTTGGAATCATTTTCCTGGGCGGACTTGCCGGAACCGTGTGGCAATCTCTATAGTAGAGGGGAACGACATACGAACGGAGTGGTAGGGGAAAAATGGAGAGCGAACGCGTGCTTCAGCAAAATTTAGACGAAAAAAGCGAGTTTCAGCGGTTGTTTCAAATGTACCTGCTGTTTGAGGAGGAAGCGGAACGGCCGAATGCCGAGGCCATCCGGATTGCGATAGAAACCCAATGCGGAAAAACGGATATCGTGTCGGGATCCGACGCGTTGTCGTCGTTTGCCGTAGAGGCGTATAAAGTAGCCTACCGGGATGGGGAAATGCCGGCTCAGGTAATGATGGCAGACGTTACGCCTTTTCAACCAGAGTCGATTACCGACATGGAGCGCACCCAGTTTTGGACAATGCCGGATGGGGAGGACGTTCTGGAACAGTGCCGTTATAAGCTGCTGATCAGCGACTTCATGGCGGCGGGGCTGGACTATAAATCGCGCAGCGCCTTGTTGGCGGATTGGCTGGAGGCTGCCGTAAGCCTGTTCCCGACCTGCAAAGCGATCTGGATTCCATCGAGCGGGAAGCTGCTGCATCCGTCCGAAATTGCGGATAATCCGTACGAAGGAGCCGCGAGGTTCTTGCAGTTCGGCATGAATATCCGCTATTTTACCATTCATGGCACCGAAGACAGCTTGGTCGATTCGCTCGGCCTCTTTGCGCTTGGACTTCCGGATGTCCAGTATCACTTTCATACCTTGGATCCAAACGACGTGTCACGGCATGCATTCAGTGTTGCAGCCTATTTGTTTGAAGCGGACGTGCCGGTGAACGACGGCGAGACGATCGCCGGCTTGCTGAACGGGGAGATGGCACCGGAGGTGCATTGGCCTTGCAGGTTCGAAATGTCGCTGATCCAGCCTGCCAGAGAAGTGATGGACGTCTGTCCAGGCGAATATGCGGCAGGAGAACGAGAATAAATTAGGCTGACGTATGACCGAGGCCTCGCGCCTGGAGTCGCGGGAGGGGCCCCGATCGAGCCGGCTGAGTATCAATTTTATACTAAACATGCCTGCAGTGTGATACGGCACGAAAATGAGCTGGCGGTACGTTTCCGCTGGCTTTTTTAATACTTTTATTTCCCGGACATGGCAACCGCCTTGGCTAGGTTAAGTTAACGGACAGATAGGAGTGGTATTGGATGATCGTTCTAAAAGATATCGGGAGGTTCGAGGAGCTGCCTGAAATTGCGATGCATATATACCAAGGGAATATTCCCGCGTTAGAAGCTGCAATTGCCGCAGGCTGGGATATTGAAGATGGCATCGTACTCAGCAAGCGCACCAAGCTAAGTCCGTTGGATCTGGCGCTTGTAACGCAGAGAATGGATGTTGTAAAGCTGCTGGTCGAGCACGGCGTCAACCTGAACGTCCATCATAATCCGGCTTTTTTGCGGGCTGTTCGCTATTGCAGGGAGGACATCGTCCGCTATATTGCAGCGCAAGGCGCCGAGATGGACAAGCTCAATAAAATCGGGTCAGGCGCCTATTCAGAGGCCTACAATGGCAACAAAAAAAACATTCCGCTTATTCATGAGCTCGGATTAGATATCAAGCTGCATGGCGGTGACGTAATGCGTCAAGCCGCCTCGGACCATGACATGAAGACACTCAAGTATCTGCTCGATCAAGGGGTAGACATCAACTATAATAAACCAGATATGGTCTATCCTTATCAAGCGACTCCGTTAACCGTTGCGACGCGGATTGGGAATATGGCCATGGTCAAGTTTTTGATTGAACACGGCGCGGACGTTACGTTAGCGGAAAAGAACGGCGAGCGGCCTTATACGATTGCAGTCAGTAATAAGAATACCGTCTTGGCCGATTATTTGAAATCGCTGGAGCCGGATGAGATGCATGATATGGAAAACAAAAAATATGAGTTAAAGAAATATAAGCTAACGGATGAACTGGTCAGCTTCCTTACGGGAGACAAGCTGCGCCTTGAGCTCGCGCAAAACGAGTATGAAATCAGGCATATCGACTTTTTCACATTGACCGATACGATTGAGATGAAAGTTGGCAAGCAAAAGCTGCTGCGTCTATCAGCCGATATCGACAATTACTCCGATCTGCAGCTCGTTTGGAATCCGAAGAAAAAAGGGCTGATCGGCTGCTACGACGAGGAACATCAGACTTATGCGGATTTATGCAGCTTTACAGAGTTCCTCGCGTCGCCTGAAATGCACCTCATGAAGTTTCTTGAGGGAGAGGCGTAAAATGGAGAACCACACAAATTATTTAGTTGAGAAAACAGACTGTATTCTTTATTATGCGGAACCAAGTCTATCGAACGAACAGGGTACAGGCTGGATCGGCGGGAATGCACCGGACTTCTTTGATGATCAAGCAGACCTTATCCACGAAGGTAATCAAAAATATTATTTTTACATGTGCCTCGTCCATCCCTTTAAACCGGAGAGCATGATTTCGATCTTCATCCCAGAGGACTATGAGGAATATTTGGACAATAATGTTTATCCGAAGTGCTCGATAAAGGTGGTCGAGCATCCAATTTCAAAGGAAAGCGTTAAAGAGACGTTCACGAATCCAGGTCTCTTAAAACATGCAATTTCCGCCGGGGATATAAGCAATGACGAGAAATCCATGGATCAGTCTTTTTTGATCAAGCTAGGCGGGAATCCGAGACTTATCCAAAATAACGACTACTATTTCACGAAGCTGAAGGAGGAGTCATACTCTTTTTTATTTCAGGTAGATGAAGATGGTTACCCCGATATGCTTCTTCGAGACGACTACAGTTATCCTTTTGGTTTTGGATCTCTGTATATTTTTGCGAAGATTGGGGCGGAGGGGATACAACATCCAATAGCAGGTTTTTGGCAATTCTCATGATTTGTGGAGGGGTCGCAAAGCAATGGATCGGATCCTGGAGGATTGCTGGAAACGAAGTACGGATAAAACCCCGATGGTAAGCAAAATGGCAATCTTGTCAAAAGAACCGACCACTGACATGCGTTGCATGCGGAGGACGGTCTTTTTGTTATCCGATTTCTTGATGAATTAGTCGAATCATCAGTAACTGCAGTCATTCCTGAGTCTCGTTAGCGAGTGAATGAGCCCGGAAGGACTGAAGAAAGTGCAATATATCGGATGGAGCGGCCGTAAGTTTTTTATTTTCATAGTATGATAATGTTGAGAAAAGATGGGACAAGCGGAAAGGTGGAACACAATGAACGAGCTGCAGAAGGAAGCGCTGGAAGAGATGGAAACGGCCATTCATACATGGTTTGACGAGCAGGAGAATCGAAAGAACGCAGAGGAAGTGGTCTTGCGCACCACGCTGCAAGTAGGCATCTTTAACTCTGTCATGCTGGATTATCGGCCGGGGAGGACAAGCGTTGACAGCTTGAAACCTTTGGGGAGCGCGGCAGGCAATAAGTCGATGAGAGTTTCGCCCTTTACACGAGAGCAGATATTGCATGAGGTTCAGCCACTGCTCGTGAATATCGTACGGGAGAGGCTGAACAAGGTGGAAACGTCGCCGCTGATCGATTACCGGTTTACCTTTCAAGGAACCTTCGCGACAGCAGACGGGCTTGTCGAATTAACGGTGCTGGAAACCGAATATGAAGCGAAAAAGCAGCAGCTTCTGGAGCGAATTCATTCCTATATCGAGAAGAAACTCGAGAAGGGCACTTATCCGACAAAGCCGCTGGAAACCTTCTTTTCGGCGCGTCATCTGCTGGATCCGCATTTGTTCCCTGAACCGGAGGCCGCAAAGACAATCGCTTTATTTGACCGGATCCAAGAATTGAATAAAGGCCGGGTTGAGGCGCTTGCGGAGCATCGAAGAGATATTATTATGGCCTTGACCAGCTGGGCCGAGGATATATTCCTGCCACGCTACTATGACGTTACCCGTTCCGAATACAGGGCCAATGAGTATGTGATCAAGCCGGATGCCGTTCTTGAGAATAAGGATGAGCCGAACCAGCCTATTGACCTTCTGTTGTACGGCGCTGTAATGATTATTCGGTATGAGCCGAACTATAGCAAGTCTAGAGGGCAGACTTTTCTGGAGCTGGCGGAGCAGCTTGGCAGCGGCAAAGCCTCACGTATGCTGAAACAGGGCAGCGATAGCTTCTCGCACGACGAAGTCAATATGCGCCATGAGTTGGTCGAATGCAAGGCGAACGATGTTTTTTCCCTTTTCACCATCGTTATTCGCAAGGAAGAAGCCGGGGCGTATGAGCGGGCGATATCGTTTATTCTCTCGCTGCTCCGAAAGGACTTCCCGAAAAGCTACAAAATCAAGCTAAAATCCAGCGTGAGAGAGTATTTGCCCATCAAGGGGCTGGCCAAATCGGATACGCACCGTTTTTTTGCGAATGCTCTGGCTTATTCCGAGCTGCATCCGTTATTAGAGGAGTACGCTCGCGAGGCGATGGTAGAATTCGAGTGGTATGAAGATGCGGAGGATGAAAAAAGCGTCATGCCGGGCAGCTATGCCGTGTTTGGGCTGGGGCTTTCCTCTGAGCGGTATTTTCCGCTTGTTGAAGCTTATATGGACCTTGTAGATGATGAGCATCAGCTGATGCATGACAAGTTTACAGCCGTTTTCGCCGAAACCTATGGCATTACGGAACGCTCGACGCCGACCTTGATCTCCAGTCTGCTGCGCTCCCACGATTCGTTGAAGCTGAAGATTCAGCCGGAGCTGGAGAACGAAGACAAGCTGACGTTGTTCGTGCAGCAAATAGAGACGCTGTCGGACGACGAGGCCGAGCGGGTACTGTATCCGATCTGGGGCAAGCCGGAGAAGCTGACTGCATTGGCTCGCAAGGCGCAGGGACCGCGCAAGGAGCTGCTGCTTTGTCTGCTAAAAGCGGCGGGCATAGACTGATGGCTCGGTGAAGCGACGATCTTAATAAGCAAATGGTGAGGAGAAGGTTAAGGGTCATTACTTGAAGCGAGGGGAATAGGTGAGACGCATTGAAAGCAAATCGGATGGAAGCATTCAGCGATGGGGTTCTGGCCATTATCATTACGATCATGGTGCTGGAATTCAAAGTGCCGGAAGGCCATGACTGGCATGCGCTAATCGCACTTGGCCCGAAAGTTGTTAGCTATATCTTCAGTTTCGTATATATCGGCATCTACTGGAACAATCATCATCATCTGCTGCATATGGTTCGAACCATGAACGGGAGATTGATGTGGCTCAACTTGCTGCTCCTCTTTTGGCTATCCCTTGTGCCGTTCACGACGGCGTGGATGGGGGAAAGCCATTTTGCACCTACTCCAACGGCGCTGTACGGTATTATTCTGCTCCTGGCGGCGTTCTCGTATTGGCTGCTTCAGCGCATGATCATGAACCAGCATTCCGGTGATTCCTCATTCGTTGCAGCGATGGGGAAGGACTGGAAGGGGAAACTATCACCGTTACTCTACTTGACTGCGGCCTTGACCGCTTACGTGAGTGTCTGGATATCCGGGTTCTTTTTCGTACTTGTTGCCGTGGTTTGGTTCATGCCGGATAAGCGAATCGAGCATGTCCTGAGAAGCCGCTAAGAATGGTTCTTCGTTTCATGCATGCCTGGGTTGAGGGTTTAATATGGTGGGAATGAATGGGGTATGTGGTGACTACATACTCCATTCATTTCTAATAGCACGCATATACGATTGACAGTCAGTTCCCCAAGGTATTGATAATGAAAAATGTTAGTTATCTATAACTAACGAAAGGAGGATCCCAACAGTTCGGCTACCCTGCTCTATTTGCATCATGCGCGGTTTCCGGGTTCATTGCTTTACTGGTCTTCATGGGTTTTGTAAGACGAACCTTATTACACAGTGACGAACCTTATTACACAGTAAGGAGGAACATGTCGGCAATATTCATGCATCAAGCTGAGCATATTTTTTTTGAAGTGGGTGTTAGTTATAAATAACTAACAATTTGCTGTCACGATTGCACTTGAACCTTACGCAACGTAATGATTTACATTAGAGTTACCGGTATTCAGCTAGCGCAAAAGAGTGGAGATGGTTCATGAAGAGACATTGGGCAAGGAAATAGAAGAGGAGGTAGGAACATGATTATAGGAGAAAATGAGCTTATTGCTTCGCGCGAGTACGATGTCCCGCAGGAGCTTGTGTTTCGGGCATGGACAACCCCTGATTTATTAGCAAAGTGGTGGGGACCGAGAGGCTTCAAGAATACGTTTCACGAGTGCGATATACGGCCGGGAGGTACGTGGAAGTTCACTATGCACGGACCGGATGGCGTGGATTATCCTAACCATAATGTCTTTGTTGAGCTTGTCCCGGCGGAGCGGGTCGTGATTGATCATCTGAACGTTCACGAATTTCGGGTGACGGGTACCTTCGAAGACTTGGATAGCCGAACCAGGGTCACCTTCCGTCAAAATTTCAAGAAGAAAGAGGAGTTTGAAAAAGCGAAGCCCATCTGCATAGAAGCTAATGAACAGCAGCTTGATCGGTTGGGCAAGGTGCTGGCGGAAATGGCCGACTAGCTTTTTAGATTGAGATATACGTATACCCGAGAAGACTGCAGCTTAAGTGATGACTTTAGAATTGTCGCCGTTCACGGTCCCTGTCGGGACTCGGACGGCGATTTTTGTTATGCTGGATCCAGAGAAATGGATAGGGGGGCGGGGAGGGCAGGATGAAAAAGATACTGATCGTAGATGATGAAGCCGATCTTCGCAAACTGCTCACGGATTACTTTGAAATAAACGGGTATTTTGTGATGACGGCGAAGGATGGCAGCGAAGCGCTGCGGCAACTAGAGAATCAACCGGATCTTGTGCTGCTGGATATCAATATGCCGGAGCTTGACGGTCTGGAATTATGCAGGAGAATCCGGCATTTTGTGTCCTGTCCGATTCTGTTTCTAACCGCCCGCGACGAGGATGCGGATAAAATATCGGGATTTCAGGCCGGAGGGGATGACTATATAGCCAAGCCGTTCAGTATTCATGAGCTGGGTGCCAGGGTAGAGGCACATTTGCGCAGGGAGATGCGAAGCCAAACGAAAACGTCCGTACGATTTAGCGAAGATTTGGCCATTGATTATTCGGCTCGCGCGCTTTACATCCACGATGTACGAATTCCCTTGGCCAAAAAAGAATTCGATATTATAGAGCTATTGTCCATGCATCCCGGAATGGTGTTCGACAAAGAGCGTATTTTTGAAAAAGTGTGGGGACTGGACGGCGAAGGCGACAGCGCCGTAATAGCGGAGCATATCCGGCGAATTCGTGTCAAATTGAAAGAGCATGGCTGCGCCGACAGGATTGAAACGGTATGGGGAGTGGGTTACAAATGGCGAAAATGATAAACTGGCTGAGCCTGAAGCGGTTCACCTTGCTGCAATCGTTCATCCTATTATGCTGCCTTACGCTCATCGCCGTTCTAGTCGTCATCACATTGGAGTTTAGATGGGCGGAAAGCATACGGTTGCGGTTTGCCGGCTATTCTTCCGTGAACGACTGGTTGCTGCCTTCCCTCGTTGCGGTTGTCCTGTTAACGGTTGCCGTCGGCATCGTCCTGATGGGCAGCTTGTTTTATCGGTGGAAACTGAAACAACCGCTTGAAATCTTGATGCAGGCATCGGAGAAAATTTCGGCGAACGATTTGGGGTTTCATATTTCTTACGACAGCCGGGATGAGATGGGGGAATTATGCCGTGTATTTGAGAACATGCGCGGTCAGTTGGAGAAGAACCACCAAACGCTTTGGCGATCGGCCGAAGAGCGAAGACAACTTAACGCTATTTTTGCCCATGATCTGAGAACACCTCTGTCCGTTCTAAAAGGATACTCTGAGTTTCTGACCGCTTACTTGCCGGAGCGCAAGATATCCGAGGAGAAACTATTGGACACGATTCAAACGATGCAGGCGCATATCGTCCGTCTTGAAAGCTTCACGGAGGCGATGAATTCCATTCAGAAGCTGGAGGATATGCCGGTACAGAGCCGCAGGATTGAAACGGATGAGCTCATCTCCTTGCTGAATGACAGCGCACGCCAAATTACCGGACGGAATGGTAAGACTTTCGGTTCATCCATTGCCGAGGAAGCGAACGAAATAACGGTCGATGTCCATTTGACGATGCAGGTTTTTGAGAATTTGATCGTAAATGCAGCGCGTTATGCCTCTAGTCACGTAAGCGTTCATTATAACGTCGGCAAGGACCACTTTTCTATAACCGTCGCGGATGACGGCGCAGGTTTTTCCGAGGTGACGCTCCGCAAGGCCGTGCTTCCTTTTTATCGCGGAGAGGTATGGGATGCGAATGAACATCACGGACTGGGGCTTTACATTTGCAAAGTTCTTTGCGAAAAGCATGAGGGGAGTCTGCAGGTAGCCAACGGCCTCCATGGCGGTGGGAGCGTAACGGCAAGTTTTTGGTACGGAGTTGATAAATAGTTGAAAAAGATCGATTAGCATTTCCTTAACATGAAATAAGGAGTGCTGGTATGAGAACCGTAGAGAAGAAAATGTGGCTAGTCTTGAGTTGTTTCCTGCTATTGATGGGCATCCTGGCCAGACCCGCTTCCGCCGTTGAAGCTCGAAGCAAAACAGAAGTCCAACAGGAGATCGATGAATACGTTAAAAAAACAATGAGCGCCAATCATATTCAGGGTGCGGCCCTTGCCATCGTTCATAACGATGAGGTGTTCTATACGCAAGGGTACGGCGCTATTTCAGAGGGCCGTGATATAAACGGCGGCACCCCGTTTCCTATTGCTTCGTTAAGCAAATCTTTTACGGCACTGGCTGTCCTTCAGCTGGCGGACAAAGGATTAATCGAGCTTGATGCGCCGTACGTTTCTTATTTTCCCGACCTCGCACCTAAGGACGAGCGCGTTCGCGATATTACCGTTCGGGATTTGCTCAACCAGACAAGCGGACTTAATGACAAGGTGAATCCCGACATGACCCGTTCGTCCCCATATCAATCGCTGCAGCAGGTTAACGAGTCGTTGAACGCGGTTCAGCTAGCGAATGATCCTGGGGCAACCTATAGCTATCACAATCCGAACTATCAATATTTGGCTTTATTGGTCGAAACAATGAGCGGACAGAACTTCTCCGATTACTTGGAGGATCATATCTTTAAGCCTCTGGGAATGAGAGATACCTTTAATGTCAGCAACACACGGCAGATCAATGAGAACTCCGCCATTCCGCGGGGACATTATATATTGCTTGGCCATCCTGTAAGCCAGTCTGAACCCTCTTGGTTCGTTGACGGACCCGCCGGTATGATTTCGACTGCCGATGATATGGCCAAGTGGATGCTCGCCCAATATAATGGCAGGCTTCTTACGCCAGAGCTGATGGAGCAGTACCACACGGTCGGACAGAAGGGACCGTATGGAATGGGGTGGCTTGCGGATGAGGATGAGCAAGGGGGCCGGAGGATTTCCCATAGCGGAATTTTATGGACGTATAAGGCGGAAGAGACGATCGATTTGGATCAGCGGCTGGGCATTGCGATGATGTTTGACTCCGGTTTAAACGCCTTTGTCGATTATTCGGCTTTTGTTGACGGAATCGCAAAGATTATGAAGGGAGAAAAGGCCGAATCGCCGATTGTCAACAGCAAAAACATGGAGACGGTTATGATTCTCCTGGTGCTTGCGACGATTGCTTGGGGGATATATAGGCTCTATCGTATCCATCGAAGCAAAAAGGCCATGACAGCCGGGAAAATGATGGTTTCATTAGCAGGAGGACTGCTCCCAGTCTTGATTCTCTTATTTCTGTCGCCGTTAGCTACATTTATTGGAGCCGGGCGAGTATTGCCTTGGTATGGACTATGGACCGCCATGTCATCGCTGATCATATGGCTGGTTGTATTATCGCTTGTGAATATAACGGTTATGGTCTGCCGACTCAGATTGTATTACCAGGTAAAGAAGTTGAAGGGAATAACCACCTCACCTTAGGAGGCGATTCTGAGCCAGCGAAGGTGACTTTACCGGCAAACATTTGCTACAAAATTAACCCCTATACCAATATCCATCAAACTATGATATGGTAGATGAAACCCATAGGCATTCCACTCTTCGGAGTGGGGTGCCTTCGTCTGTATTTGCGGGTTTTTTACATTTAATGTATTGCGATCGATCGGATAGGATGGAGGTCTGGATGCTATGTTTCTCTATTGATCCCCGCTCAGGGGAGGTTCGACGGCTGCTATTTACAGCGCTAAGATCACTCATGTAAAGGAGAGGTAGAGCATGGCTGCATGCATTCATACAGAAAAACGTCCGCGATTAAATTCTTCGGGACTTCGTAATTTACGTCAGAAGGGGCGTTTGCCAGGGGTTGTGTTCGGTAAAAACGCCGCTAACGAAATCATTCATATATCCATGAAACAATTCGAAAAATGGTTAAAGAGAGGGGCATCTGGCTTTATTGAGCTTCAGATGGAAGGTGACCGATCCATGACGGTGCTGCTGGAGGATCTTCAGCGGAACCCGATAACCGGCGCCCTTATTCATGTTGACTTTCAGCTCGTCCAGACGGGCGAAATCATTCGTACGAAGCTCGGGGTGAAATTCGTAGGGACTCCGATCGGAACCAAGTCAGGCGGCGTTGTGCAAATCCAGGACCCTTATGTTGAAGTAGAGGCTCTCCCGAAAGACCTGCCAACCACAGTTGAACTGGACATCAGTGCGATGGAAGTCGGAGATACACTCTTCGTGAAAGACCTGACCCTACCGCCTGAAGTGACGGTCATCTCTGGGGATAACGAGCTTCTCGTATCCGTATCGAAGCCTTAAAGCTTAATGTCTTATAATTGAGAAAACCACGCAGAGCGTGGATTCCAAAGGTAATATATTGTTGCTGGGCGAGTATCAAAATGCTAAATACGCAAAGCCAGGAAGCATCTTCCTGGCTTTGTCTTTGTTAGAGAACGATCGGCAAGAAACCGTCTTTTACATATTGACCGAAAGGAATATGCCCACCCGAACCCTCGTTACCGATCAACGGGATGCCAGCGTTCTCGATTTGCTCCGCCACCTCGAAAAATCCCGAGCAAGCTTGACAACCTCCTTTAATGATTCCGGATTTCATCACTTGCTTGAACAAAGCGTGAAATGGATGCTCCGGCTTGCCGAACTCATCGGGCCACTGCGTCCCTAACCCGTCAAATACGATTTCAACCTCGCAGCCTGCTTCGTAAAGCTCTTGCCCGTATAAAAGTCCATGAACCGCCTTGCCGACATCCTGTTGGTTCGCTTGGATCACAATCAGAAACTTATCCGCTACCATCGTTATTCCTCCTTGTTTTCGATTACCCAAACTCGATTTGTACCTTGTTCGATATAAAGTACTTCGTCGATCTCGAACCGTACCAACCGCTCCGCACCTGGAAAGCGGGATATTTCGTTATCTTCCCATATGATTTCCGAGCGCCCCGTCAGTTGCAAGTAATGCCCGTTATCGAAATCGACCAATAATAAACCGGTACTCGGGTTGCAGTAGATGTTGCCTAACGTATTGAACATGGAATTGCCGTAATAATCGGGAAAAAGAAGCGTGCGTTCGTCAAGCGTCTTTACAAAACCCGGCGGCCCTCCCCGATGCGAAGCGTCGGCATTCCCTTCCGGGCCGATACTGCCGATGAAAAAAGTGTCCGCATTCTGAATCTGCGCCGATTGCACGGCATTGAGCTCCGAACTGCGCTCAGCTAATTTTGGAACTCTTCGGGAATCGGCTTCGAACAACGCGGTTCTTCTTTGAATGTATTTCGGACAGTTGCCGTAAACTTGTTCGATATTGACAACTAGTCGATGTTCACTGTCAACCATAGCCTGGCCGTTCATTCTTAATCTCGATTTCTTGTAGAGATCGATCGCTAGCAATCCAAGATTCGGATTACCCCCTAAGTGATGAATCAGGGGATCTCCTTCCACGGGAACGGCGTCGATCACCATGGTGACTTCGTCTAACAGCTCGATAAATCCCGGGTTGCCGGTTAACATCGAACACCAGACATTCCCGTTCTTGTCAATGGAAGAAGCAATGATCAGCGTCTGCTTCGATAAAAAAACCGCCGCTCCCTTAGGAAATCTGCTCTTGATCATTCTTCCGTTCTGCTCTGCGATCGCCTCGGCGCCTGCTAATCTTTGTACGGCCAGTTCACCGGAATGGTACACATTGTCGCTGGACATGCTGCTTAACCTCTGATTGCCGCGCGGCCCGGTTCGATATCGTCCCGGTATCCGTCATACGCCTGGTGATATTCCATAATTCGCGCTACCTCCGAAATAAAGGTTTCGTCATAGCCCGCCCGGCGCAGCAGGTGAAACCCGAGTTCCATGCCGGAAGCGATGCCGCCGGCGGTGATCATCCGACCGCTGTCCACGACCCGGGCGCGGCTGATCTTGCACGCCGGGGCGATTTCCGCGAGTCGGTCGATCGGCACTTTGCCGAGCGTTGATGCCTCCAATCGGTCAGCTTCCTTCCGGCTCGTCGCGGCGATGCCATCGAGCAGTCCCATCTGACCGTACACCCAGGAACCGGTGCATACGCTCGTCAGCAGGCATGATTCCGGCAAAGAACGGATGTACCTGTGCAGTCGGCCGTTATGCATTTCCTGTCGGGTACCGAAGCCCCCTGGAATCAGGAACGCATCCATGTCAGGCTCGTCGTGGAAACTATAGTTGGGCAGTACGGTAAGACCAGCTTGCGTCTGAATAGGATGCATTGCGTCTGCAACGAGGAATGCCTCAAGCTCGGGAGCCAGTCTGCGGGCCACAGAGAATACCCCGTACGGGGCGGCATAGTCCACGATTTCCGCATCCTTGAACACGTATATGCCAAGGCGGAAGCCCGGGATGATGTTCTTTTCCTTTTCCTTCTCCTTCTCCTTCTCCATCTCCATCGTAACCCTCCTACATTTTCATTGTTCCGGAACTAACTCCTATGCTATCATCGTATTACATATTCGAAAAACGAAAATAAACGATGCGTAATATCGGATAATTCGATATCACAAGGAGGACAAAGCGTGCTGGAGAAGCTGGAAGGGCGGTTTCTGGTCACATTCCTAACCGTAGTGGGAGAGGGAAGCTTCAGCCGTGCGGCTGATAAGCTGGGGTACGTGCAGTCGACTGTCACCTCACAGATTCAAATGCTGGAGCAAATCTGTGGGAATAAACTGTTTCACCGGCTTTCCCGGGGCGTAAAACCGACGGACGCCGGAGAGAAGCTGGCCGTTTATGCCAGGCAATTTGTACAGCTTGGGCAAATGCTGGAGGAGGATTTAGGGAGTCTGGAACGACCGCGAGGGCCTGTCCGTGTGCGGGCGCTCGAATCGTTCTGCGTTACGCGGCTAAGCGGATTCTTGAATCCGTTTTTCGCCGAATATCCGGAAGTGACGCTTCTGCTCGAGACCGGATTCCAAGGAGATATTGTCGACCAGGTCGCCTCCCATGAGATTGATTTCGGTATCGTACCGAAAGACCCCGAGCGGGAAGACATTCTGTTCGAGCCACTCGTCGAAGAAAATTTAGTGCTCGTTTGTTCGAATGAACTCGCCAGCCGGATCCGCTCCGAAGATTGGAGCGGATTAACCGGTGTTCAGGTAATCGGCTTTGGCAGTCGCTGTGTCTACCACAACGATGGTCTGCGCATATTGGCGGAGCTGGGACTGCCCGCTTCCGCACCACAAGCAGAGTTTCCAAGCACAGAGATGATCCGCTCTATGGTCGCATGCGGACTCGGCATTGCGTTTGTGCCGGAGATCACCATGGAGAAGGAGCTCGCCACAGGAACGGTTGTCAGTATTCCGCTGCCTAAGCCGGTCCGGATGAACCACGGACTGATCTGGCATAGGGACAGGGTGCTCGGCACACCTGCCAAAGTATTTCGAGAGAAGCTGCTGGAGTACATTACCAGCCCCCCTAATAAAACCTTGGAATTGTCCGATCGGGATCCAGTATGATTTTACCTCGGGAATATATTTATTTATGTTGATAAAGTATGAAAATAGAGGATGAACCGACCTGAAATTGGGGTCGGTTTTTTCTTTTGGAGTCGCAATGCCGTATGTCCCAAATAATCGGTTGCTCGTAAAGAGGGGATATCACTGATATACAATTCCTGATTTTGGAGCATAAAATCCGGATTTAACATAGATTTTACAAGACATTTACATATATATCATTGAATATGTCAGTGACATTCTTTATGTTCAAATTAGATCCCTTGCGGATTCGAGTCGACTCAACGATTAGAGGGATAATGTGATGAAAGATATCCGTTTGACCAAACAGAACCAACTCTATCACCGGGTGGCCGATCAGGTCATCGAGATTATTCAAAGCCGCAGGCTGCGGCCGCATGATCCGGTTCCTTCGGAGGGCGAGCTTGCCAAGCTGTTTGGCGTCAGCCGAATGACGAGCAAGCTAGCGCTGCAAAAGCTGGCCGAGCAGGGTCTGGTGTACCGCTTGCCCCGAAGAGGAACGTTCCTTGCCGAACCGCAAGACGGACGCATCACGCAAGGAGGGTTCCCTCCCCAGGATCCCGAGGCGGCTCCGGCGGTCGAGAAGCGGAGCGGGCAGATCGCGCTCATCATGCCTCACCTGTCCGATTATACTGCCCGAATCATCGCCGCCGCCGAGGCCGAAGTGCGAAAGCACGGCTGCGACCTCATTTTGAAAATGACGAAGGATTGCGACGATGAGGAGCTTTGCCTGGAAAGGCTGGCCGAAGGAGGAATCACCGGCATTATTTTATTCCCTCAGGGGAGGAAGACCTGCAGCGACCAGGTTTTACGGTTAAAGCTGCAAAAGCTGCCGCTTGTCATCATCGACCGCATTTTCCATGAAGTGGAGATCGACTGCGTCTATCACGACCACTATATGGGCTCCTACCAAATGACCAAGTATTTGATCGGGAAGGGGCACCGGGAAATCGGCTATACGTCGAACGCGATCGATCATATCACAAGCAGGGAGGAGCGGTACCAAGGGTATATCCAGGCGCTGCTCGACCATAAAATCCCGGTAAAATACCAGAACATTCACTTCAGGAGCGTGGCTTGCAATACCAGCCGCATCCATGAGCGAGATCCGGAACAGGAGCGGTTCATTCAGGACAACCCCCACATGACCGCCATCATGTGCGGTGATGACCACGTGGCCATTTCGACGATATATACCGCACTCCATATGGATATCCCGGTCCCTGACAAGCTGTCCATCGTCGGGTTCTCCGATATCCAGTTGGCGGCCTATATTCCGATTCCGCTGACGACGGTTCGACAAGATACCGAGAGGCTTGCCCGATCGGCCGTTGATTTGCTGATGAAGCGCGTTGGCAGCAACAATGAAAATCCTATCACCATTAAAATTCAAACATCGATTGTAGAACGAAAATCCGTTCTGACCAGGACGTAACATGGATCGCTACAGTTTGCATGGTAAGGAGAAATGACTTTTGAAAATACACTTTCTAGGAACCGCAGCCGCAGAGGGCTTTCCCAATGCATTTTGCCACTGCGAGTATTGTGCCAAAGCGCGGGAGCTAGGCGGCAAAAATATCCGCACGCGAACTTCCGCCATCATTGACGATGTCATCAAGTTTGACTATTCCCCGGATTCCTATATGCAGGCGCTGCGGGACAACATTGACCTTGGGGCCATCGAGCATCTGCTCGTCACCCATTCCCATTCGGACCATTATAATGCCGCTGATCTGGAATGCCGGAGGGAAGGAATTGCGCACGGCCTTCAGCATCCGATGCACATTTATGGCAATGGTACCGTGATGCATCATACGCGTGCCGCGATCGGCCGTTTTGAAGGACAAAGGTATGCGTTCCATCTGGTGCGTCCGTTTGAGACGTTCATGATGGGCGATGCGCGGGTAACGCCGTTGTTGGCGGATCATGACCGCATGGAAACCTGCCTGCTGTACGTGATTGAGAAGGATGGAAAAGCACTGCTGTACGGACATGATTCAGGGTGGTTTCCGGATGCGACGTGGGCGTGGTTAAAGGGCAAAAATCTGGATTGCGCCATCCTCGACTGCACGCACGGATATACGGGAAATTCCCGCGACCGCAATCATATGTGCGTGGAAACGGTGCTGGAGGCTCAGCGCGAGTTCCAGAAAGAAAGCATTCTGAAGCCCGAAGGCAAAATCGTCGTCACGCACTTTAGCCATAATTCCAAGCTGCTTCACGAGGATTTTGTCCGCATCTTCAATCCCGTCGGAATTGTGCCGGCATACGACGGGTTAATCATAAACATTTGAAACGAATAAGAAGAATGATTAAAAGGAGAGTTGGGATAATCATGAGAAAATGGACGATGGCAGCTTTGCTTCTCATTTTGTGTCTGGTCGTATCGGCTTGCGGCGGCAACAATGCCGGCAATGCAAACACGGGCGATTCGGGGGCCGCAGCGCCGGCCGGAACATCAGCTGGGACGGATTCTTCTTCCGAACCGGCCAAGAATGAGAAGCTGATCGTGTACACGAATGCAAACTCCGACGGCCGCGGCGAATGGTTAATCGAGCAAGCGAAGAGTGCGGGCTTTGACATCGAAATTGTCGGAGCGGGCGGCGCCGATTTGACGAACCGGCTGATCGCCGAGAAGAACAACCCGATCGCGGACGTTGTATACGGCTTGAACAATATGCTGTATGAGAATTTGAAGAAGGAAGACGTTCTGGCTAAGTTTGTTCCAAGCTGGGCCGGAGATGTTGAGCAGGGCCTGAATGATCCGGAAGGCTACTATCATGGTCTTGTGAAGCAAGCGATTCTGCTTGGGTACAACCCGAACGAATTCACGGCCGATACCGCCCCGAAGGACTGGACGGACCTTTATAAGAACGACGCGTTCAAAGGGAAGTATGAAGCTCCGACGCTCCTTGGACAAAATACCCCTCGCCTTGTCGTAGCGGGGATTCTGACCAGATTCCAGGATCCAAATGGTGATCTCGGCATCTCGGAGGAAGGCTGGAACGAAATTCAGCAGCTCTATGATAACGGGGTTAACGCTGTCGAGGGCGAAGACTTCTATGCCAATTTGGCCAGCGGCAAAACACCGCTGGGAGCGCTGGTGTCCGGAACCCTGGAGCAGAAGGAAGAGCAGTATAAAGTGAAGGCAGGCATCGTCAGTCCGGAAATCGGCGTGCCGATGGTTGTAGAGCACGCTGCGATCGTGAACGGAACGAAGAAGCAGGCAACGGCGGAACGATTCGTGGAATGGATGGGCTCCGCAGAAGTCCAAGGACAATTCGCGGCACAGTTCAATGCGATGCCGGCCAATACGAAAGCGGCCGAGCAAGCCAACGCGTCCGTCAAGGAGCTGTATTCCACCTTAAAACCGCAGGAGCTGGATTGGGCCTTTATCGCCGAAAACATGGATCAGTGGGCGGAGAAAATCGAGCTGGAGATTATGCAATAAGAAGGAATGGAGTCAAGCCGGCTGTATATTGGGAGGCCAATATACAGCCGTTCATTCAAGAACAACAAAAAGGAAGAGTATACGATGATTACATTCCAGAACGTTGATATTAAATTCGGAGCGTTTCATGCGGTCAAGAACCTCAATTTGCATATTCGGGAAGGGGAGTTTTTCACGTTCCTTGGTCCTTCGGGCTGCGGGAAAACGACGACCCTTCGCAGTCTGGTCGGGTTTATTACGCCTACGAGCGGACGGATCCTGTTGAAGGATACCGACATTACTCATCTGCCGATCGAGAAAAGAGAGATCGGTATGGTGTTTCAAAGCTATGCACTGTTTCCGACAATGAATGTGTTCGAGAATATCGCCTTCGGCTTGCGGGTAAAGAAGATTTCCAAGGCTGAAGTGGACCAAAGGGTACGGGATATTGCCCGTAAGGTCGATTTGAAGGATGAACAGCTGTTCAAGAAGGTATCGGAATTATCCGGCGGCCAGCAGCAGCGCGTGGCGATTGCCAGGGCGCTGGTGTTAACGCCGAGTATCCTGGTGCTGGATGAACCCTTATCCAATTTGGACGCTAAGCTGAGGGTACAGCTTCGAAACGAGCTGAAGGAATTGCAGAAGAAATTCGGGATCACGACGATCTATGTCACGCACGACCAGGAAGAAGCGTTAACGCTGTCCGATCGGATCGGCGTATTCAATCAGGGGGTTCTGGAGCAAGTAGGCACGCCCCAGGAGGTCTATAACCAATCCCGGACGGAGTTTGTGTGTAATTTTATCGGGGATATTAACCGGATCGATCCGCAGGCGATAACAAACAGCCGACTGCAAGAGGTGGTCCATCCGGGGAACATCGCCTATGTCCGGAATGAAAAGGTCAGCCTGCTGGCCCTGCCGGGCATTGATACGGTCCAGCTGAAAGGCAAGATTGCGGATCGGGAATTTTACGGATTATACAGCAAATATGTACTGGAGATTGCCGGCGGCGGACAATTAAAGACCATCGAGAAGGAAAGCAGTCTCGTTCAGCATGAGGTCGGCGACGATGTAGATATCTACATTCCCGTAGGCGATATATTGCAATATCCGATGAAGGAGGGGGAAGCATGAATGTCCGGAGCCTAAACACCCGGCTGGCTTCCATGAACCCGATCGCCATCATCCTGTACGGATTGATTATTTGGTTCGTCATTGCCTTTCTGATTTACCCGAACTTGAATATTTATGGCGAAATCTTCTTTAAAGACGGCAAATTTACGCTGGAGGCAGCGGAAAAGCTGCTGTCGTCCGAACGCGCGATGAGAAGTTTGTACAACAGCTTTATCCTGGCGTTCTCGCTTGTCGTTACGGTAAACATCGTGGGCATTACGCTCGTGCTGATCTCGGAATACTTCGATATCAAAGGCGCGAAGATCTTAAAGCTCGGATATTCGACGACGCTGATTTACAGCGGGGTCGTGCTGGTGTCCGGATATAAATTCGTGTATGGCGAAGAGGGGTTTATGACCAAGCTCTTGGTCCGCTTATTCCCTTCTTTTGATGCAACCTGGTTTCATGGCTACTGGGCGGTTCTATTCGTCATGACGTTCGCCTGCACGTCCAACCACTTCCTGTTTATGGGCAATGCGATTCGCAAAATCGACTTTCAGACCATAGAAGCGGCGCGAAATATGGGAGCCTCAACGTGGTACATCCTAAGAAGAGTTGTGCTTCCGGTTCTGAAGCCTACCATTTATGCGCTAACGATCCTGACTTTCCTGACCGGCCTTGCCGCCACGTCCGCACCGCTCATCCTGGGCGGGAAGGAATTCCAGACGATTACGCCGATGATCCTGACATTTTCGAAAAGCATGACGTCGAGGGATCTGGCCGCGCTGCTGGCCCTTATTCTCGGTTTGGCAACGCTGGTGCTGTTAACCGTGATGATCCGGTTTGAACGAAAGGGCAACTTCATGTCGGTCTCCAAAGTCAAATCCGAGCTGGTCAAGCAAAAGATTCGCCACAAATTCGGGAATATCGCCGCTCATATTCTGGCTTACGGCCTGTTTGTGCTCTATATCGTTCCGGTCGTGCTCATCATCCTCTTTTCGTTCACCGATTCGGCCAGCATTACTACCGCCACGCTGAATCCGAGCAGCTTCACCTTGGACAATTACATTCAAGTGTTTTCATCCATGTCCGCATTCAAGCCTTATCTCGTGAGCATCGTCTATGCCGCGGCAGCCTCGGTCATCGTCGTAGCGTTGACGCTGGCGGTCTCAAGATTATTGCATAAATATAATAACAAGTGGACGCTTGCCCTGGAATACTCGCTGCTGATCCCATGGATCCTGCCTTCGACATTAATCGCGATCGGACTGATCGTAACGTTTAATACGCCCCAGCTGGTGATCGGGAATTCGGTTCTGGTGGGAACGGTCTGGATGCTGTTGATCGCGTATGTGATCGTTCATATTCCTTTCACCCTGCGTATGGTAAAGGCATCATTCTTCAGCTTGGACAGCAATTTGGAAGATGCGGCAAGAAACCTTGGCGCCAAACCCTTCTATACGTTCAGGAAAGTGCTGCTGCCTATCATTCTTCCGTCAACGCTAGCGGTTCTCGCTTTGAACTTTAACGGGATTTTGGCGGATTACGACGTTACGGTGTTCCTCTATCATCCTTTGTACCAACCGTTAGGAATCGTCATCAAGAACAGCACGGATGCGCAGGCCGCAGCGGATACCAAAGCGTTAACCTTGGTGTATTCCGTTATATTGATGATCATGTCCACCATTACTTTATATTTTGTATATGGCAGAAACAGCAGAACTTGAAGGTAAAAATTCCGTAATGGCGGGATACTATAGAACAATGCACATCCCTGACACATGAAAGATAATACTTGACATCAAACGTATTGGTGATATACATTGTTTCTAATATTTAAAACGTTGAAAAGGAATAGTACGTTTTTCAAAACGTGAAGAGAGCTGTTGGATGGTGCGAAACAGCCGTGGAGAAAATCGGAACTCGCCTTGGAGTTGCTCGCTGAACCCGTAGAGTAGGTGGAGCCGGAGCCTGACCGTTATCTTCAGGAGGATGCAAGGATTGTGCGTTGCTGCCAGCCCTGTATCCGTAGAGTGCATGCTGATGACGGCATGAATTCGGAGTGGTACCGCGTAAGATGTCAAAGTCTTTCGTCTCCTGTTATTGGAGATGGAAGGCTTTTTTTGTGCATCCGGATCTTTTGCAGTTAAGCACAGGAAATCGATGAGAGGAAGGATATCCATGAAAAATGTTGAGAAATACGCCAGAGGATATTTTATGCCGCCGGAGACAAGCTTGAGCTGGACCCAAAAGGAATACATTACCGAGGCGCCGATTTGGTGCAGCGTCGACCTTCGCGACGGAAACCAGGCATTGATCGTTCCGATGAATTTGGAGGAAAAGCTGGAGTACTTCAAATTGCTTGTGGAGATCGGGTTCAAAGAGATCGAGGTCGGATTTCCCGCGGCATCGGAGACGGAGTTTACCTTTCTGCGCACATTGATCGAGCAGGATTTGATCCCGGATGACGTTACGATCCAAGTGCTGACCCAATCGAGAGAGCACATCATCCGCAAAACGTTCGAATCGCTGAAGGGCGCGAAGAAGGCCGTCGTCCATTTGTACAACTCGACCTCCGTAGCGCAGCGGGAGCAGGTATTCCGCAAGTCCAAACAAGAGATTATCGACATCGCCGTGAGCGGCGCCAAGCTGCTCAAGGAATGCGCTGCTGAGACCGAGGGCAATTTCCAGTTCCAGTATTCGCCGGAGAGCTTCACCGGTACGGAGATCGAATTTGCGCTGGACATCTGCAACAGCGTGCTCGACGTATGGCAGCCGACGGCCGAGAACCCGGTTATCATTAACCTTCCTGCAACAGTCTCCATGTCGATGCCTCACGTCTACGCAAGCCAGATCGAGTATATGAGCGAGCATCTGAGCTTCCGGGAGCATGTCATTTTGTCGGTCCATCCGCATAACGACAGAGGAACGGGCGTGGCGGATGCGGAGCTGGGAATGCTGGCCGGAGCCCAGCGCGTCGAGGGCACGTTGTTCGGAAACGGCGAAAGAACGGGGAACGTCGACATTGTGACGCTGGCGCTCAACATGTACTCGCACGGGGTGGACCCGAAGCTGAATTTTGAGAACATCCCTGCGATCATCTCCGTCTATGAACGGCTGACCAAGATGAAAGTAAGCGAGAGACATCCATACGGAGGCGAGCTGGTATTCACCGCTTTCTCGGGTTCGCACCAGGATGCGATTGCGAAAGGAATGAAGTGGCGCGAGGAACAAGAGCCGCGGCATTGGTCGGTTCCTTATCTGCTGATTGATCCCAAGGATATCGGCAGGGAGTATGAAGGCGATATTATCCGCATTAACAGCCAGTCCGGCAAAGGCGGCATCGGA
Organism: Paenibacillus lactis; assembly: GCF_017873605.1. Lineage (GTDB taxonomy): Bacteria > Bacillota > Bacilli > Paenibacillales > Paenibacillaceae > Paenibacillus_AQ > Paenibacillus_AQ lactis. Next base: position 570,360 of record NZ_JAGGKI010000001.1, on the reverse strand, counting down.
TATGTCCTGCAGCTGAAGTACGGGCTCGATCTCCCGGCGAAAATGCGCGAAAACTTCGGATACTTCGTGAAAAACGTATCGGATCAGCAGCAGAAGGAATTGATGCCGGACGAAATCTACGACATTTTCGTGAAGGAATATGTGAACATAACATCACCTGTCGAGTTTATCAAATACCGGATGACGGACAATGAAGACTTCCATACAACCGTCACGATCCGAACCGGCCATGAAGTCAAGGAGATTGAGGGCACCGGAAACGGAAGACTTGATGCAATCAGCAATGCGCTCCAAACCGAGCTTGGAATGAACTACACCGATTTGATCTATAAAGAGCACGCTTTGGAAACAGGCTCGAAGTCACAAGCGGTCTCTTACATCGGTATAACGGCTGCTGACGGCAGCGTATATTGGGGCTGCGGCATTGACGTTGATATTATGACCTCGTCTGTAAAAGCGCTGTTTAGCGCCGTGAATCAATTTAGCCGGAATTGAGCCAACTAAAGTCCGAGTTCATGGACTGCTTATGGAACAAGAATAACCGACCTGTTTTTGGGGTCGGTTTTTTTATTTGGCGTCCTCAGCGATCATGTCACAAAAGACATCTGCTATTTGTCTCATCTATGTATCAGAACTACAGGATAAGGGAGAGATCGAAATTGGAAACACTGCTCGTTATCAATGCTCACCCCATGGTGGATGCCGATTCGTCGTTAAGCCTGCAAGTGCTCCATCATTTTCTGGAGTCGTATCGAGAGATGAATCCGGAAGGGCCAATCGAACAGATCGATTTATATCGGGAGCCTATTCCTTGCATAGACCGTACCTTTCTGAGCCTGCAGGAGAAAAGGAGAGGCGGGGAGCCCTTGACTGAAGAAGAGCAGGCGCTCGACTCCCGCATGACCGAAATTCTGCAGCAATTTAAGCGTGCGAAGAAATATGTCATCGCCATGCCGCTCCATAACTTTAACATTCCCTCCAAGCTGAAAGACTATATGGATAACATCATGATCGCTAAAGAGACGTTCGCCTATACGGACAAGGGCTCGGTCGGTCTGCTAAAAGACGGCAGAAGCGTGCTTGTCATTCAAGCAAGTGACGGTATCTATACGAACGAGGATTGGTACACCGAAGTCGAGTATTCTCACAAATATTTAAAAGCGATGTTTAACTTTATGGGCATTGACTATCAAATCATCCGTGCCCAAGGAAGGTTACGGGGGAAAGATCAAGTATTGGCCCAGGCTTTCCATGAAGCCGAGTTTGCGGCGGTGTCCTTTGCAAGGGCGGATCATGTTGAGGGAGTGATCAAGTAATTACAGGGCTGCATAACGCGCAATGGTCCGATGAGGACGTTATCTTGAGATCACTCCGTTGATGAATTGGCACCTCGAACGAGGTGCCCTTTTCGTTACGGCGAGATTTGGAACAGTGTACATTCAGCCATTATGTTATCTTGGGCAATCCGGCTCGTTCAGAAAATATTAGTCAGCTCGTTTGCGTTGATGGATAGGACGATGATATTCAATGCAGCGAATACGAGGGCAGGTGCTGTTTTTCCGAAAGTGTCCCGGGCTTTGAGATGCACGAGGCATGCGACCAGCATCGTGATACCAAGCCATACCCCGGCCCAAGCGATTGCCCAGCTATACCAGTAACCAGCGATAAGCCCGGCAGCTCCGACTAATTGGACGAAGCCGGTAACGACGCGAAATCTCTGGGAGAGCCCAAGGTGGGCAAAGATATCGGCCCAGTACTTGGCTCCGATGATTTTGGCCGTGCCCGAGAATAGATAATAAGCCACAAGTAAGCTCTGAAGTACGATCGAGAACAGGATCATGCAAATCCCTCCATATAAATATAGAATGAAAAGCCTTTTACTCGCTCAACGTGACCAAGTCCAGTTCCTTCATACGTGCCGGATCGGAAATCACATCGATTCCGTTGATCTTCCCGTCCGCATAGTCGATAGCCAACACGAGGAGCAATTGCCCCCCAGGCGAAATGACGACGCCGACCTCTCCGTTGACGAGAGCCGGCCGTGCCGCTTTGGCGCGTCCCCACATCAATTGTTCGGCTACAGCATGGGTACCGCGGACTTCTTTCGGAGCGTTCTCGCGATCGCTGCGCAGCACGACTCCCGGGTTGAGGACCTGAAGCAATGCGCCGAGATCGCCGCTCCGCGCCGCCGCCAGAAAGGAATCAACGAGTCTCCTCTGAATGGAGAGGTCCGTCTTGGACGAAGTCTTTGCTCCTTGTATGCGGCGGCGCGCACGGCTGGCCATTTGCCTCGCTGCGGCCTCGGAGCAGCCTATAATAGGAGCAATCTCCGCATAAGGGAGGGCAAAAATGTCATGCAGCACGAATGCAACCCGCTCATCGGCACTCAAGGTGCCAAGCACCACGAGCAATGCCAGGCCGATCGAATCAGCCAGTAACGCCTCCCGCTCCGGGTCACCCCCAGCTTCAAGATCGGTGAGCTTTCCGATTTCGTAAGCCTCCATTGATTCTTCGCGCCGTGCCTTTCGGGAACGCAGCATGTCAAGGCATACCCGGGACACAACGGTTGTCAGCCACCCTCTGATATTCTCGATCGCATCCGTTTCGGAGCGGTTCAATCGAAACCACGATTCCTGAACGGCATCTTCTGCCTCGTTCCAGCTTCCGAGGATTCGGTAAGCTACCGATCGCAGATGGGAACGATGGGCTTCGAATTGATCCGTAAGCCAATGGGTGTCGGTCATTGAAAAGTCTCCCTTCTATAAGCTCTCATTGGATTGACGTATGGAAACGTGCCGATGTGACAGATTGGAAAATAAATAATCGTGCCCATCGCATCAACAAAGCCGGGTGAAGCTCCTTTCATGAAGGTTCAAACATAGGCCAACCTGCGGCTTGCTCCCCCGGGAGTGTTGATGGTCGAGCGTATATGCTTACACTTTACCTTCAATATTAAGAAACCAGAAGTAATATTGGGTATATTTTTCTCGAACGAGGTTGACAGTTAATGGAACAGAAAATATAATGACTATATATTCAGTCATTTATTTTATTGGAAATCACTCTAAAAAGAGGTTGGAGGAATAAACAATGAGCGAAGTAAGCCAAAGAATTCAGAATTATTTCAAAGATTTCGAGCACGCGAACAATATGTACGATCCGGAGCTTCTTGATCCCTTGGTGAATGACCCCTTGGTGGGCGCCTATCCATCCGGTGACGTACATGCGGTGAAGAAGGGGGATTACTTGGCAGGGACGAGAGAATCGGGGGAATACTTAAAATCTTTAGGCTATCAGTTTTTCAAGCTTACGCCCGTAAAGGAAACCCCTTTAAAAGACAACTATGTGCTGGTAGAAGTTAAAGGCACGGCGAGAGTCGAGCAGGCTTCGGGTAAATCCTTCGATCTGGTTCATGATTCTTTTTACATTTTGCATGTTAAAGAAGATTCGATTAAGATGGTCTTTACGATTACCCATGATGCCCCTACACAAATGATGGAGGATCAAGGATTCCTAACAGCAGAATAAGGTGAAGAACGGGAGGAGCAGTTAGCGTTGAGCAAGCAGAAAGAACGCTTTGAAACCATGAGAGCCGAGGCTACGGAGAAGATTTTATTATCGGCAGCTAAACTTTTCGCTACAAAAACGTTTGGCAAAACCACAATGCAGGACATTGCGGATGATGCCGGTCTCAGTAAAGGGTTAGCATATCGGTACTTTGCTACCAAAGAAGAAATCATGAGCAGGCTGATCGAAATTTCGATCCCCGGGTTTGACCGTATGGCGGGGCTCTTTGAACAAGAGGGCAATGAAAAAGATGTGATCATAGAAGCAACCACATTTTTGCTGAGTAACCTTCAAGAGGATCCTTCCTCCACGGATGGGCTGCTTCTAATTAGCCAGATCGATAGTTTTACAGATCGAGAGCTGAGCCCGGATCTGAAGAATGCCGTACGGGCCTCGATGAACCGGTTGATCGATAGCCTATCAGAGCTCATTCAAGCCGGGCAGCGGCAAAGCGAATTCAAGCCGGGGGACCCGCGAAGATTGGCTTTATTCTATTACAGCACGTTCCAAGGCGTGGCATTTACTAGCCGAAGTTTCCAAGGCAATTATGTTTTTCCGACGACGGAGATGTTTTTGGATTTTTTGATTCAACAAAGGTAACAACCTTAAAGGCTGCCAGCACGCTGGCAGCCTTTTTCTGTACTAACTTCTACGGGTATCCGTTTCAATTAAGCGATGCGATCCAGGAAAGATTGCAGAATGCGCTGCAAATCTCCCGGCTTGCTGAGCATCGGCAAGTGGCCGGATTCCAGTTGTTCAACGGAATGCGGGGATAGATGCGAGATCATTTTATTTTGCAGGGAAGAAGGGAATTCCTTGTCCTTCGTCAGCTTGACGTACAGCTTCGGCACAGCCGGAACGTCCGCATGAGCCCGGTCCGTGTATACGCGTACGGCCTCGGGAACGAAGCCTTGTACGAGCCCCGTCGTCTGTTCCTCTGACAGGTCATTGCATAAGCCGGCGCGGATGGCGGATTCCGGCGGTTTGGTACCCCATTTGCGCAATATGGCCGTCATGAGCATTCGTTTAGGGAAAGGAAGAACCGACACGAACGAACCGCCGTTCTTAGGGATCGCTGCCCCTACGGCGACAAAGCCGGCCAATCGATCAGAGAATTTGGAAGCGAGCTTTAGGGCTAGAACGCCTCCGAGCGAATGTGCGACGATGACAAACCGCTGGATGCCCCATTGATTTACTTGATGTTCCATATGGCTGACATAATCCTCTAAAGCCAAGTCGCTTCTTGAATCGACCGGGCCTTTCCTGAGCGGAAAATCGAGGAGTAAAGAAGGCTGACCCAGTCCCTCCGCAACGTTACTCCATATTCGGCCCTCTAATCCCGCTCCATGGATAAATACAAAACCGATCTCTTCGTTGGTGTTCTTCTTCATATTAGTTAACTCCCCTCACAGGTTGATATGCTGCGTGCTATTTGTGAACATCGTATCACGTAAATAAGACAAATCATGTCTTATTTAAATGCTATAATGAAAAAAACTTCGAAGAGAAGGTGACCCATGCAAAAGTCGCAGCGTCTCATTCAGCTGATTATGATGATCAATGCAAAAAAGTCATTTACCGTTCGAGAGCTTGCCGATGAATTTGGGTTGTCCACTCGAACGATTACCCGTGACTTGCAGGAGCTGTCCGAGCTCGGCATCCCGATCTATTCCATTCAAGGAAGAGGGGGAGGGTACAAGCTGCTTCAAGACAGGATGCTGCCGCCCATCAGCCTGTCGGAAAGCGAGGCCATCGCGATGTTCTTCGCGTGCCAGTCACTGGACTACTTCAGCTCCCTGCCATTTGGCGAAGGGGCCGAATCCGCACTGCAAAAGTTTTATCATTATCTGCCTGCCGATATCAAGGAGCAGATCGATCGGCTGGACGGGCGAATCATGTTATGGAGTCCGTACCGTTCCATGGCTCCGGGGATTCTTCAAACGCTGATGCAAGCCATCATGACCGGCGAAGTGGTCACCATGGAGTACAACTCCAGCAGCGGGATAGCCAAGCGGGATATTCAGCCCATCGGCCTTTACACGAGCTCCGGTTATTGGTATTGCCCGGCTTATTGTTTTGAGCGGGAGGATATCCGTCAGTTCAGGGCGGATCGGATCCTGTCGGCAGCGCTCAATCCATCGGTCCCTCCCCTGGACGAGATCCGGAAGATGACGCTGATGAATAAGCCGGAGAAAGGCCATCTGGATCAAACGGTGCTGCATATCGAGATCACCAGGAAGGGAGTATGGCTTCTGGAATCCAATCCCCGGTTTGCCCCGAGTATACAGCGCAACGAAGACGGAAGCGGAGCGGCAGCCATTCAGATTGCCACGGAGGATTTACGTTTCTATGTAGACTTGATCTGGAATCTCGGGAGCGAGGTCAAGATTAAGGGGCCGGTTGAAGCGATCACATACATTCAGGAAAAAGTCGAAGCGATGCGTTCCTTGTATAGCTAAGCATTATTTCAAGAGAATCCAGCAAGTCTGACGATTGTGGAGCATTCCCGAAAAGAAAATGCCCTTTCGCCGCCGGTGTACCCGGGGAAGCGAAAGGGCGTTTTTTTAACGCGGGCGTCATCCCTTCTCCGAACCAAGCATGACGCCTTTGGCGAAATACTTTTGGGCGAACGGATAGATCAGCAGTACGGGAATCATGGAGATGAAGATGGTGGCGTTCTTCACCGCGTCCGGCATTAGCGCCTTCGTGCCCTCCACTTGTGATTCCTCCGCGTACTGCAGAATCAGCATATCCCTGAGCACGACCTGCAAGGGGTATTTGTCCACGTCGTTCAGATAGATCATTGGGAGAAAATAGCTGTTCCAGTGTCCCATGAAATAGAACAGTCCGATCGACGCAAGCGCCGGCTTCGACAGCGGGATGATGATGCTCCATAAAATGCGAAACTCCGTCGCGCCGTCCAAAATGGCCGATTCCCGCAGCGATTCGGACATATTCTCATAGAAGCTTTTCAGAATAAGCAGCTCCATCGTCCAGATGGCGTTTGGAAGAACGATGGCCCAGATGCTGTTCAGAAGACCCAGCTTGTCGACGACCAGGTAGGTCGGGATCATGCCCCCGTTCAGGAACATCGTCAGGACGATGCCGATAACAAAGAACTTCCGCCAGAACAAACCGGGACGGGAGAGCGGGTATGCAGCTACAGCGGTCATCACGAGATTTATGAGCGTGCCGAGCGCCGTATACAAGATGGTGTTCAAATAGGCCGAAGGAATCCGGTCCTCCGAGAAGATATAGCGATACGCATCGAGATTAAAGCCTACCGGCCACAGAAACACTTTGCCTTGCGCAATCGCCGACGATTCACTGAACGAGATAGCGATAATATAAATGACCGGATACAGCGTGGCGACCGCTACAGCGGATAAGATGAGCGTGTTGAAGATCGTGAACAGACTCCATCTTTTTTCTCCTACCATAAGCTTTTGCCCCCCATTCTTCTGCTGATCAGATTTGCGGCAACGAGCATGATCAAAGCGATCAAGGCTTCAAAAATCCCCACGGCGGCTGCGAAGCTGTAGTCACGCTCGATCAGACCTTTTCGATAGACATACGTCGAGAATACGTCCGCCACCTCGTACGTCATCGGGTTATACAGAAGGAGCACTTTTTCGAAGCCGATTCGGAACATGGAGCCTGCCTTCAGGATAAATAGGACAAGGATGGTCGGCAATAGCGAAGGAAACGTAATATATCGCATCAGATGCCAGCGCTTCGCGCCGTCCACCTTGGCGGCTTCGTACAGGGACGGATTAATGCCGGCAATGGCAGCAAGATAGATGATCGCTTCATACCCCATCGAGGCCCAAATATCCGATGCGACATAGATCGTCCTAAACCATTCGGGCGCGATCATGAAATAGATTTTCTCGAGCCCGATCCATTGCAGGAATTGATTGAGCAGACCGCGTCCTGGCGACAGGAAGTCGATAACCATGCTGCAGATGATGACGATGGACAGGAACGCGGGCAGATAGCTGAACGTTTGCACCGACTTTTTAAAGCGCTTGTTGCGCACTTCGTTCAATAGGATGGCGAACAGGATCGGGAACGGAAATCCCCACAGTAAGCTGTACAGCCCGAGGAGCAGGGTGTTTTTGAACAAGAGCCAGAAGTCGTTGCTGCTGAAAAAGGTGCGGAAATGCTCGAGGCCAACCCATTCGCTGCCCAGAATGCCTTCAAACACGCTGTAGTCTTTGAACGCGATAATGAGCCCGTAAATAGGGCCGTAACGGAACAAAATGTAAAACACGATACAAGGGAGCAGCATCAGCAAAAACTGCCGGTCTCTCTTCATGTGCTGAAGCTGGGAGATCAACCAGGACGGTTTGGCTCTGGACGGCCCGGCTTCACCTGCGCTCATCTTCGGATTCATCGACATACCTCCTTGAACAAATAGGACCGTACGCCCAATGAAGGGAGGGGGTACGGTCTCTCGGTCATCTTCTAGCTCTCCTTACTCGGCATCATAACGCGCTTGCGCCGCATTATACGCACCGACGAACTCATCTTCGCCGAGTTTCTTTGCTTGCTGAAGCCACGCATCCCATTCCGCCTGACCGTGGGAAGCGGTTAAGACGTATTTCGCGCTGAATTCCTCGCCCGCCTTTTGCAGCGCTTGGGTGAGCTCCGCGATCGTGGAGGTCTCCTCGTCGGTAAATTTCAGGACCGGATCAAGCGCAAGCTTCTTATCCTTCATCATATCCTGCGCTTCCTGCTCTTTCTCGGTGAAGTTATAGTACACGCTGCGGGAATCGGTGCGGACATAGAAGCCTTGCGTCCACAAGCCGTATTTATCCTCAAGCGCTTTAATATCAACGAGCTCAAGGTCCTTCAGCTCCGGATAGACAGGTCTGCCGTTCTCGTCAAGCTCATAGTTGACGCCTTCCTGGCCCACCGTCATCAGCTCTGCGCCGGACGGGCTTGTCAAATAATCCAGGAGCTTCATAGAGACTTCGGTGTTTTTGTTTTTTGCCACCGCATGGCCGAACGTCGCGATTCTCGGCAGGCTGAGCGTTTTGCCGGATGGGCCGATCGGATTGCCGTACCGGAGATCATAGTCCGGAATGGCGTCTTTCGCTTGGGTCGCGAACATGTCGAGACGGCCGATCCAGTCATAGGTGACAAATGAATTGTTGCTGGTCATCTTGGCAGTCCAGTTGGCGGACGTATCGGTCATAAACTCCGGATCAAGCAGTCCCTCATTGTAAAGCTTCTTCATGAAATCCAGCATTTCTTTAAACTCCGGCTGGGTGAACGAGAACTCCCATTGCTTCGTTTCCTCGTCATAATTGTTCGGGTAACCGCTGAGCCCCCAGCTGTGTCCCCAATCCCGGAAGATGTTGGCCTGCGTCTTGGAAGAGTACGGGACGGAGTTCGGATACAATTCCTTCAGCTTCTTCAGCGCCTGATAAAATTCGTCCTGATTGGTCCAAAGCGGGATATTATGCTTCTCGAAAATGTCTTTGCGGTACAGGAAGCCGTGATTCACTTCGCGGTTGATGCCGTAAGTCGGCCATGTGTACAGATTTCCCTTCTCATCGGAGTAAGACTTCATGACCCAATTGTTCTCCGGATTGTCTACGTAAAGTGCCTTGAAGTTGGGCAGCTGGTCGAGGTAATCGTTGATGGCGGCGAAGGCGCCTTTGCCGCCGAGGTCGTTGAGCTCCGCGAGCGAAGGGCCGTGAATAATATCCGGTAAATCCCCGGAAGCCAGAATGAAATTCAGCTTTTCTTTGAACGTGGCGGTGGAGTAAAATTCGAGGTTGACCTTAACGCCGGTTCGCCTTTCTAGCTCTTGGACGGCCCACTTCTCGTTCAGCTTGGTAGAGTCGCTGACGACAAGCATCTTAATCGTGGTCGGTTTATCAACGAGAGGGAGGGCAAGACCTCCAGTATCGCCGTAATCGGCGGTCGCCGCTTGCCCGCCGCCGGAGCCAGCCGGCGCAGGCGATCCGTCGGAACCGGCGGCAGGCGGGTTATTCCCGCTGCCGTTCCCGCTGCATGCTGCAAGAAGCGAGATTAGAAGCGTCAAAACCAGTGCTGCAGAAAACATCTTTTTTGACATAAATGCTCCTCCTTTTTTAATCTGGCGGTCTTCATTGAAGCCCATTGCATGAGAGACGTCTTGCTTCTATATGTGGTAAGGCACTCTCAACAAAAAAAGGATGAAAACCAATTATGAATTAGATATAATGCAGTGCGGTAGTTAATTTAACTGTTGACAGCGTTTTCAAATGTTTATTAGAATGTAGTTGTCAATTAGATAATATGCATAACGTAATGGTCTGTCAAGAACTAATTGGGAGGTGCATGATGAAACGCGCGATTGCAATGATGCTCATGGTGGCGATGGTGTTCATGCTTGCAGAGCCTGCAGCTGCCGACTCGGGAGCTGGCGGGGATGAGTTCGACCGGTTAAGGGCGAAGTGGCGCAATTATCTTACCGGCGGGGATATGTATGAGCTTCCCGTTCAGGATCCCGCTGTCCAGGCCCGCATCGATTCGATCTCGGCAGGCGGGCAATCCGCTTGGGACAGCATGAACAAGGAGCCCGGCAGAACGTACTTGTGGGAAGATGCGGTAGAAGCCAATTTCCCCAGCTCGTCTTATATTTATGAGAATTATAAGCGGTTGTACCGCATGGCGCTGGCGTACAGCACGAAAGGTTCGGAGCTGTACGGTGACGCGGCATTGCTGAGCGATCTGATTGGAGGCTTGGACTGGGTATACGAGAATCAGTACAACGAGCGTCTGGACTGGAAGGTCAACTATCATCACTGGGAAATTAACGTACCGACCGTTCTAAGCAATATCACAACACTGCTGTACGAGCAGCTCGGACCCGAACGGGTGGGCCATTATATGGACGCTGTCCACCGGTTCGCCAATGACCCGACGACGTACGCGCTGTCCGTGGTTCCTTCTTATGGAGCGAATCGGCTGTCGGAATCCCTGCCCATCGCGCTTCGCGGCATACTGGTGAAGGACGGCAGCAGGCTGGCGCTCGTCCGGGACCGGCTGAGCGATTATGAAGCGCTGATCTTTCCCTATGTACAAGAAGGGAACGGCTGGTACAGAGACGGCTCCTTTATCTCCCATGACAGGCACGCGTATAACGGAACCTACGGATTGGAGCAGTACAGCATATTAATTACGTTAATGTACTTGCTGGACGGCTCGTCCTGGGAGCTGTCCGATCCAAGGGTGGAGAATGTATACCAATGGACGGACGACGGCTATCTTCCGCTCGCCTATAACGGGCGGCTGATGGATATGGTGAACGGGAGATCGACTGCAAGGCAAGGGGCGAGCGATCACGTCCAAGGCAACAAGCTGATCGATTCCCTGCTGATCCTGAGCGAGTTCGCGGAGCCGGAACGGGCGTCCGTGTACAAACAGGCGATCAAGGCATGGGTGCTGGGCAAGGACCAGCTTGATTACCGCAGCACCGCGTCGATCCCGATGCTGCTTCGCGTGAACAGGATTGTGCAGGACGCGACCATTCCCGCGGCGGTCCAGCCGGTCTACATGCAATATGCCGGCATGGACCGTGCCGTTCAGCAGCGGCCTGGCTATGCATTCGGCCTGAGCATGTTTTCGAACCGGATTTACGATTTTGAGACGGTGAACGGGGAGAACAAGAAGGGGTGGTATACGTCGTCCGGGATGACCTATCTCTACGATGATGATGATCTGCAGTATAACAACAATTATTGGGCGACGGTGAATATGAAGCGGCTTCCGGGCATCACCGTAGACGCGGAATACGACCGTCCGGAGATGGACAGTAACAAGCTGAGCACCAAAAGCTGGGTCGGCGGCGTGGAAATATCGGGCGAATTCGGAGCTTCGGGCATGGAGCTGGAAGGGTACCGGACGACGCTGAGCGCCAAAAAGTCTTGGTTTGCCTTTGATAACGAAATTGTGGCGCTCGGTTCCGATATAAACAGCACGGATGGTAGGACGATCGAGACCATGATCGAGAATCGCAAATTGAGCGGTGACGGAGGGCAGGCGCTCACCGTCAACGGACAACTTCAGCCAACGTCGCTAGGCTGGAGCGCAGCGATGGAGCATGTCCGGCATATTCATCTTGAGGGCCCGTCGGGCAGTGCCGGCACCGGGTACGTATTCCCGAATGAGGGAACGACGGTGCACGCACTCCGGGAGGAGCGAAGCGGCACTTGGGGTGAAGTGTCCAACCAGGCGACGGACCCGACCGTGTATAAGAACCGATTCCTGAACCTATGGTTCGATCACGGTAAAAGCCCGGCGGGCGGCTCGTATGCTTATACGCTGCTTCCGAACCGTACGGCCGGTGAAGTGGCCGATTATTCGGCGCAGCAGGACGTGACGATTCTGGAGCAGGACGATTACGTCCATGCGGTAAGGGAGAATCGATTGCAGCTGACAGCTGCTTTGTTCTGGGAAGACGTGAGACGCACGGTCGATCAGTTGATTACCGTGGATAAGAAGGCCGCGGTAGCCGTGCGGGAAACGGGGGACGAATTGGAGGTCGCCGTATCCGACCCGACGCAGGAGAACCGGGGAATCATTGAGGTGGAAATTCACCGGGCCGCCGCCGGTGTCGTAGCTTCCGATCCTTCCATTAAAGTGCTGAGCATGTCGCCGACAATCAAGCTGGCCGTTCAGACAGGAGGAACCCTGGGACGGACGCAGTCGATCACGTTCTCGAAGGCAGGCGTAGAAACGCCGCCAAGACTTGCGTTATCACCGGTTGCGGATGCGTCCGTTCACAATGGGGATGAAGCGGCAGAGCCGTTCGGATCGGCTTCGACCATGTCGGCTAAGGACGACGGGGACGTAAGGAACAACCGGAAGGCGTACATGAAGTTCGATCTGACTTCGGTGGATACGGTGAACAGGGCCGTATTGCGCGCGAAGACCTTTAATCCGGAAGGCAAGTCCGCGGTGCTGAACGTGCTTGGCGCCGGTGACGGCTGGAATGAACAGGATATGACATGGCTGAACGCTCCTGCTGAAGAGACCGGACCGCTGGATTGGGTATGGATTAACGGTATGGAGCAGTATTACGAGTGGGATGTAACCGAGTACGTTCGCGGTCAATTGGCGGGCGATCGAACAGCGACCCTTGTCGTAACGGGCGCGGATTATGAAGGGGTCAACTTGGCGCTTCACAGCAAGGAGCATTCCTACGGTACTCCGCAGCTTGTTATTGAGGGAAGCTTCGCATCCGGGGGTCCGGTTCCGCCCGAGGAGCCGGCTTACGGTGAAGCGGTGACGGCGGCGCTTGACGAGCCATTCGACGCGACTGCTCCGGGCGAGCGGCCTCCGGGGTGGGCGACCGAGCCGGAGGGCGGGTCGGCAATCGTCTGGGAGCAGCCGGGCGCAATGAATGACCGGGAGCTGCAGCTGGCAGGAGGCTCTGAAGGATTAACGGCCGGCGTTCAGTTTGAAGCGCAAGAGGGCTTGCTTTATGCGCAGTTCCGGATTCGAGCGGAGCAAGCCTCTGTGCCGCTGCACTTCGATTTGCTGCCTGCTGCCGGGGAATCGCAGGCGATACGCATTTCGATGAACGGCAAGGGACGGATGACAGCCAGCGACGGCTCCTCGGTTGCCAATCTGCAGGCTTACGCTGCGGATACCTGGTATAAGGTGAAGCTGGTCATCGACACGCAGGCCGGCAGCTACGACGTGTACATTGACGAGGCAAGGAAAGCCGCAAGACTTGGCATGCCGACGCAGACAGCGGTTGACGAGATCCGGTTTGTGGCCGGTACCGGAAGGCAGTTTCTCATCGATGATATAGCGGCAGGAATCGTGAACCGGATGGAGCCGGCACCCTCGCCGCAGGACAAACAGAACAGCGATGCTTCGGCTGCGGTGCTGCCGCCTTACACGGTGAGCGACCATTTTAATGCGGCGGATGCGGAATCGCTGGTTGGCTGGGCACTGAGCCCGACGGGGGGCACCATTGGGCTGTCCGATATGCCGAGCGAGGCCAACCGAAGCTTGACGATTCGCAATACAGGCGCGGGCTCGACCTCGGCCACCAGACTATTCGATGCTCCCGACGGCCGCGCGGCCATCGAGTTCTGGCTGAAGCCCGAGCAGAGCAATCAGACGTTCGGCGCGCCGTATATCCGCGATGCCGGCAATCGGGATATCGCGATTATCCTGTTTAATAACAGCGGCAATATTACGGCGTTCAACGGAGCAACATCGACGGTGGTAACCCCTTATCAGGCGGGAAAATGGTATCACATGCGGGTTGAGCTCGATCCGAGCGCCAAAACCTACGATTTATACGTTAACGGCCAATTGGCGGCAGACGACTTCGGATACCGCAATACAAGCAGCGGCCGCGTCAGCCGGCTCCTCTTCTTCAGCAACGCATCGGCCGGAGCCATGCATATCGATAACGTTCGAGTTATCTCGGAGGAAGACGAGTTTGAAGCTCCTCCGCCGGGAGTCAGTCCTTCCATCGTCCTGGTCGCACCGGAAGAGGCAGGACCGGGCGAGGCTGTGCAGGTGAAGCTCGATCTCCTGACGCTGGGATACCGGGTATTGCCGGAGCGGATTGTGCTGGGCTATGACGAGGATGTATTGGACTTCGAAGGACTGGCGGCAGGTGATCCGGCTGCGGCATACGATGTGTTCAACACCGGAACGGGCGAGCTAGTTATCACCTGGACCAACGGAGCGCATGCTGAGGCCAGCGAGAGTCTCCCGGCATTGAACTTCCGGGTGAAGGAAGCGCCAGGCTCTACGGAAACGACGCTAAGGCTGTTCTCATCCGAGCTTTATCTGCTGCCAAACGGCGTATCGATCCGGACTCAGCAGGATGAGGCAGGGCTAATCCTTACTTCAGATACGGCGTTCGATTATACGGTGAACGATAGCTTCAACATCATCGGAAGCGAAGCGCCTTCCGGCTGGCAGCTGAATCAGACCGGAGGGGAAGTATCGCTCGCGGATAATCCGAGCGTGGATAACCGCAGCTTGAGCCTCCGCAATACGAAGGCAGGCCAGACGGCAGCGATCCGGGCGTTCGATTCATTAGAAGGCGAGGTGACCGTGGAGTATTGGGTCAGACCGGAGCAGACCAATCAGACCTTCGGCGCGCCGTACATCAAGGATGCCGCAGGCCGCGACAACGCGGTCATCCTGTTTGTGAACAACGGTACGATTCATGCCTACGACGGTGCGTCGGCTCGGACGCTGATGCCGTATGAAGCGGGACAGTGGTATCACATGAGAACGGTGGCCGATACGGAGTCGAAAACCTACGACCTGTATATCAATGGTACGCTCGCTGCAGACGGCTTCGCCTTCCGTAATCCAGACAGCATGGGCATCGATAAGCTGCAGTTTTTCAGCAACGCCTTAACGGGAACGCTGCTTCTCGATAATGTCCGGGTCATTTCGGAGGAGGACCGTGCAAACCATCCCAGCCCTGAGAATATGCCGGGCCTGACGCTCGCCGCCCCGGAAGAGGTAAGAAGCGGGGAGCAGTTCCAGGCGACGCTTGAACCCAAAGCCGGCAGCTCCGGATTAGACGTGCGGGCGGAACGGGCTGTGCTTGTTTATGACGAGACGCTGTTTGACTATGAAGGATCAGCCGAGGAGGGGCCGGGTCAGGCCTATACCGTACAAGAAGGAATGCCCGGCCGGCTGATCCTCACTTGGAACCGCAGCGGCGGAGCGGACGGGAGCGCCGGAGCGGCTGTCTTGAATTTCCGCATGAAGGAGGCTGCGGAAGAGGCTGCGGGCTCGCTGCGTCTGTATGCAGGGGAGGTGCTATTACTGCCGGGCGGGATACCCGTTCAGGCGCCGGAGGCTGAAGTCGTTGTGCGGGCAATTACCGACTCGAAGGCTCCGGTTACGGTGATGACCATGCTTCCTGAAGCCCCTGACGGAGCGAACGGCTGGTATGTGTCTCCTGTAAGCATCAAGCTGAGTGCCACCGACGATGGGTCAGGCGTCAGCCGGATCGAATACAGCCTGAACGGCGGCGCGGAGTGGCTGACCGCAGGGACGGACAGCGCCGAATTGGAATTCGCGTCGGACGGGGAGTACCGTCTGCTCTACCGCGCGGTGGACCTGGCCGGACATACGGAAGCGAAGCGCGAAGCGGCATTCCGGATTGATCGAACCCCGCCGAGCGTTCAGACCAACGTGGTGACCGGAGCGGTTTACGCGAATGACGAAGTGCTTAAGCTGCAGGTGATCACGCATGATGAGGGGTCCGGCCCGGACAGCTCGCGCACCGCCTTGCTGCTTGACGGCCAGCCGATCGCTCCGAATGAAAGCGTTCCGCTGTATCTGCTTGAGCCCGGTCCTCATACGCTTGTGGTCAGCGGAAGCGATATGGCGGGCAATTCGAGTCAAGTCGAGGTGGTTTTTCATACGGAGACGAGCGCGGCGGTGCTCAGCCGCCTGGTCGACCTGTTTGAAGCATCGGGCGCGATTGATAACGGCGGGATTGCGAACAGCCTTCGCCGGAAGCTGGGAAGCGGGGAGCTGCAGGCGTTCCTGCATCAAGTCGAGGCCCAGAGAGGCAAGCATATTGCGGAGGCGGAAGCCGATATTTTAATCCGGGACGCCTTGTCCTTGCTCGACTCCTGAATGGTGGATAGAAAGCTGGCTAATCAAACGATAAAAAATGGAGGAAACCAGACTGATGAAAAGCGTCGTAACCCATGAACAACAGGTAAAAATTATCGAGAGCGAGAAGCCTCTCATGAAGCCGAATCACGTTCTTATGAAAACCAGCTATTCGATGGTAAGCCCGGGCACGGAATTATCGATCATTCATCGAAGCGGAGGGACGCCGAGCAAGCTTGGATACAGCGCAGCCGGTATCGCGGTGGAGGTCGCAGGCGAGGTGACGGATATTCGCGTCGGCCAGCAGGTGGCTTGCTACGGCGCACCGTACGTGAACCATTCCGAATATTTGCTGGTGCCTAAGCATTTGATCGCCCCCGTTCCAGACCATGTCAGCCTGAAGGAAGCCTCGGCCGCCGGCTTAGGCGCCATTGCCATACACGGTTTGCGCCAGTCGGGGCTCGTATTCGGCGAATGCGCCGTTGTCATCGGGCTCGGCGTCATCGGCCAGCTGGTCGCCCGAATCGCTCATGCCGCCGCCATAAAGGTCATTGCCATTGACCTATACGAGGAGCGGCGAAAGACGCTTCAGGAGGTCGCAGGCATTACGGTGTGCGCAACCTTCGAGGAGGTAGAGGAGGCTATCGGCAGCGTAACGGGCCATATCGGTGCCGACGCCGTCCTTCACTGCGCCTCCGGCGCCCAGAAAGAGCTGCTGGACCGCAGCTTTGATTGGATTCGCGATCGCGGTAAAATCGTCATCGTCGGGGATATGGTGATGGAATTCAGCCGCGGACAAATGTTCAAGAAGGAAGCGGATGTCGTCATCTCCCGGGCCGGCGGGCCGGGGCGGTACGACCCGGAATACGAAAGGGAAGGGCGCGATTACCCGATCGGATTCGTCAGATGGACGGAAGGCCGGAATATGAAGGAGTATATCCGCCTCCTGTCGGAAGGGCGAATATCCGCGGGATCGCTCATTACGACACAAGTGCCGTTATCCCATGCCGCGGATATTTATCGGGATTATACGTCCAGACCGGACCAAATCCTTGGAGCGGTTATCTCGTACTGATTGTTACGCTAGTGCAGCGAAGGCGCCCGGTCGTGGGCGCCTTTTTACGATTGCGCCTTCATATGCCGCGGCGGCCGCGTGCGCTTTGCCATATGCGCGCTTGCAAGCGGGCTCCAGTTTGTGTATGATGCTGATGAAAATAGGGATCGGAGGTCGGGCGAATGTCTGACAAGCAAAGCAGAAAAACGTTCAGGACGCGGATGGAAGAGATGATCCGGACGCTGAGGGAACAGATTATGGCCGGCCATTACGCGGTTGGGGAGTACCTCCCTTCGGAACTGGATTTAAGCCGGAAGTTCCAGCTCAGCAACAATTCCGTCCGCAAAGGCTTGGACACATTGGTGGAAGAAGGATTGGTAGAGAAAATTCCGAGAGTCGGCAACCGCATCAAAGCGCCTTCGAGCGAGGATCAAATCGTCATCCGCCTGGGCTATTATCCGATCATCGATTCTCAAGGGGAGCTTCCTTATTTATTGAATGAGTTTCAGAAGCGGCATCCGCATATTCGGGTAGAGCCGATTCAAATCAGCGACGCCCGGGGGTATGTTCGGGATTTGCTGACCCACGACATGATCGACATGGCCATGATGAACACGTATCTGTACCAAGATCTTCTGGAGGAACAGGCGGTAGAATTGCTGGAGCCGCAAGAACCGTTTGAAGAGATATACCCTTTTCTGAAAAAAGCCTTTCAATATAAGGACGAGCTTTATGCGCAGCCGTTCATCTTTTCTCCGGTCATTCTTTGTTATAACCGGGAGCACTTTGCTTCGCTTCAGCTTCCGGAGCCGGACAGCAGCTGGACATGGGACGACTTGATCGCAAACGCTTCCAAGCTGGCGATTCACAACGAGCGGTTCGGCTTTTATTACCACCTGCTCAGTCCGAACCGGTGGATCGTGTTTCTGCTCCAGAGCGGGGAAGTGTTCCGAAGGGATGAAGACGGGCGATACCGCGTTCATGAAACGAGGCTGCTGGACGGCATTGAGAAGGTTCGGGACATCTTGTATCAGCCCGGCGTATACCCGCTCCTGTTGTCCGCAAGCAGCGGAGAGGCGGAGCGGCTGTTCAAGGAGCAGCAGGTATCCATCATCATGACGACGTACTTTTCCATTAACAATCTGAGGGAAGCGGATTTCGAATTCGACGTCGCTCCGCTTCCCCATTTAAACAGCTTTAATACGTTAAATCTTACGATCGGCCTTGCGATCCACAAACGGTCCAAAGTGAAATCGGCAGCCAAACAGCTGGTCGATTTCCTCGTGTCGGATGAAGCCCAGCGGGTTATACGGAAGGAAACGTTCAGCATTCCGGCCCATAAGCAGGCGGCGCAGTGGACCGGGCAAACGGTATATCCGACCCGCTATCAGATGTACAAGGAGATTATTCCGAGCTTCAGTACGTTTACCGACACGGGACTGACGCTGAAGCAGCTGGAGGACATGCTGTCGGAGTGTAAGCTCTATTGGTCGGGACTTCGGACCAAAGAGAGGCTCGCCGCCGGCATCGAAGCGATATTGAATCAGGATGGGACCGGGCGATATTCATAAAGCCCGGTTCCTTTTACCGTATAGATGGTGCCCCCGTTCCCCGAATCCCGCGCAAACAGCGTCCCGCCTTCCGCCAGCACCTGAAGCTCACCGGTGCGAGTATCGAATTGGAACAGCTTCTCAAGACAGTTGCCGTAGAGCATATTGGTGCTCTCTTCATATTGAAGATAGACGCCTCTCCAGAACAGATCGAGCCCTTCCCAGTTGAGAGGCGGGAACAGGTCGATGATACGCTCGATTCGGCGCTCGGCCAGATTAAAGGCAAACAAACTGCCTGTGGTCATTCCCCATATGATTCCGTTCTCGCCGGGAGCGAGGGCGGCAACCGCCTTTTCCCCCTGGACCGGAACGGCTTCCCATACCGTCTTCTTGGCGGAACTATCCCATACGAATAACGTTCCGTCTTTCCCGCTAGGCGGGCAACCTAAGCCGCCGAATGCGGAAGTGCCTCCGATAACGAAACCGTCCGAATAGCAGAGCGCGATGACGCTGTGCTCAGGCACCGGTTCGGCAAAGCATTCATACTGGTCCGAATCCGGATCGTAGAACGCGATGGCGCCGCCTAATTTGCCGTAAGCGGGGATCGTGCCGATGACGAGCCGGTCCCCGGCCGCGGCGAATGTAAACGGCCGATCTTGACTGTGCCGCTTGAGGGAGAAGAGCAGCCGCGGATTAACGCCGTGCTCCCAGGGCTGATCGGGATCGTATTGATAAATTCTGGCTCCCGGATACACGCCAAGATACAACCTGTCCTTGAACCAGAACAGGTTCTCGGATTGGCCGAAACGCTCGCAGGGACTGAATGCGCCGGCCACCGGATCGTACGAGGAGAATCCGCCCGCGAAATAACCGCCGAGATACAGCCTGCCGTCGCCGCCGAGCGCGATGGATTGTATGCCGACCGGGGAGCCGTCAAGCTCGACCTCGACATGTTTGGCGCGATGCGTGGCCGGATTATAGATGAAATATCCTCCGGAGTATATGCTGATCAGGCTTTGTCCAGGGAAGCCCGGCTCCGGCCAAGCGATCCATCCGAAATCGTAAGCGCCCTCGTCATGGGCAAGCGGGCATGGGGTCAGCTCGAGCGTATCCAGATGGAGGGTGTGCAGCTTCTGGTCCCGGAACAAATAGACGCGCCGGTCTTCGCCCGGCGGCGAAACGTCAAGCCCCATCGCTTGATCGATGCGGTGGATCCAGCAACGCTCCGTCAGATCGTATACGAGCAGATCCGCCGATTCCGTAAACCGCGCAAACAGCTTGTCTTCGTGAACATCAAGGTCGTATACGAACGTGCTTGCTTCCTGTCCTTCCGGCATCGGCAGCTTGATAGTCTCTCCGGTTGCCGTGTCGAGCTCTATAATCGCGGCTTCCATGGCGCCGGTGCCGATATATAATTTTCCGTTCGGGCCGATATCCATGCTGCGGGCGTATTGATTGCCCGGCACCAGCGTGCCGTAATCGCGGAACGTGCGGTCAGCCGGACGGTATTGGAACACTTTGCCGCCGGGGTAGGTACCGCCGTATACATTTCCGTTCTCGTCCGCCGCCATTCTCCAGAAATAGATTTCCCCATCGATTGCTTGCCCCAAATGGTCAAGGGTGTCCGACCGGGGTTCGTACCGGTACAGAAAACCGTCGCCGCCTACATATACCGACCCGTCGCTTGTGACGCATATGCCCCAGGAGTGATTGGAGCCGGTAAGCGGCAAGCTGGTCACCATTTGCCCGGTCAGTGCGTCGATCGCAACGAATCTGCACGGCTTGCCTTGGGCCACCGTATAAATGCGGTATCCGCCGTCCTCCATCGGCTGGTAAGCCGCGCTGCATATTTTGAACGTCGACAACGGCTCCCCCAGTTTCAACAACCCCATCCTTGTCACTCTCCCCGCTTCGTTATACCGATAAGTTTAGGGGAGGGAGTTGGTAATGTAAACCCTTCCAAACAAGCTTTAATTTTAAAATTCCCCCTTACTAAGCCAACCTCCAGACCTGTGAATCCTCCTGAACAATCCCATGTACAGTTTTTCTTCAGAATGAAGTGATACAATCCTTGAGTGGCAAATCCCGGTGCGGATTTAGGGTTGAATCAAGGCGCGGCTCCGCAGCGAATGGAGGTTTAAGCAGTTTGGAATGGCGATATGGACGTAAAGTCCTGTGGACAGGACTTGGCTTATTATTAGGCGCGGTTGTAGGAATCGGGGGATTCTTTACGCAAGCCAAAGGGGACAATCCAACGAAACGTTTTATCACGATTAATATGATCAACGCTAACGGCACACTGGCTACCTATTTACAGAAGGCGGAATCGGTCAGTCCTGAGCTGGCAGCAGGACGAGAGGCGCTCTCCGAATCCCTTGGGTTTTGGATGCAGGCAGCGATTGAAAGTCGGGATCTTGCCGAGTTTGAGAAGAGTTATGACCTGTTAACCCGCTATTTTATCGCGGATCGCGATTATATTGTGTGGAAGCTAAGTCCCGAGGGGGAGGCGAAGGTGACCACGAATGCGC
Source organism: Paenibacillus lactis (assembly GCF_017873605.1). GTDB lineage: Bacteria > Bacillota > Bacilli > Paenibacillales > Paenibacillaceae > Paenibacillus_AQ > Paenibacillus_AQ lactis. Next base: position 549,049 of record NZ_JAGGKI010000001.1, on the reverse strand, counting down.
TTGGCGACGATCTGCGGATTATCGGGGCGCTGCTGGATGGTGCCAAGGTATGGAAGAAGGGCCACCCGGAATGGAAGGAGACGGCCAGGGAGCTTACGGAAGCCTTGCTTAACAGGTCCCAAAACAACGGGTATCTGGTGGATTTCTACGATTTCTCCAGGCAGGAAATGCCCGATACGCTGAGTCTGGCCTATGTGGATCTTCCGGCACTCAAAGGGCTCCAGAACGAAGGCATCCTGGATCAGGAAAGCTATATTCGATATCATGCCCTGCTTCGAAACATGCCGAATGACGGTGTGTTCTATCCCAAGTCCTTTCATGTCGTGACTCGGGAGTATATCTATGAAGACAAGGTGAATTTAATCGATCAGCTGCTGATCGCGATGTATGCCGGGGAGACGGGAAGGGACCAAGCGGCGCTTCACCAATTCCTGAAGGAGGAGTTCGGGCAGGCGGGGAAATTGGCAGGACAGTATACACGCGCCGACCGAAAGGCCGCGGTGGATTACGAGTCTCCGTCGGTGTATGGCCTCGCGATCAAGTTTGCGCTCCAAATGGGAGACAGGCCTTTGGCAGAACAGCTGTACGAGCGTCTGCAGACCTTCAAGGGGCGGGATCCCCAATATCCCGGAGGATATGTGTTCGGGAAAAATACGCATATTTTTGATAACTTGCTTCCTTTACTAGGGGAATACGCAATTCAACGAGGTGGACATGGAAAATAAAAGATTCATCCAGCGCATGGTCTGGGGATACGTACTGCTGATCGGATTAGCAATCGTGCAGGAATTGCTGATCTATTTGAATGTGTTTAGGGACCAATCCCTTACTTTACCTGAGCTGGGATTCGCCATTGGATGCCTTGCGGCTCTGCTGCTGGGCTTTTTGGCCCCGCCGGGGGTCTCGGCCGTCGGTATTTTTGTTTATATCGTCGCTTATTTTGTATGGCTTACAACGCATGCCGAGGTTGATGTGCTGTCCAACTCCTGGCTGTGGCTGCTGCCGGCTAACGTGGCCGTAGCCACGTTCATCAAATCCGGGCTGATTCGCAACAAGCGGCTGATGGAGCGGCTCGAGGAGCTGCAGCGAAGGAATCCGGAAGTGGATTTAGCAACCTCGCTAGGTAATAAGGAAGCCTTTAAAGAAACGCTGATCAAGCAGTCCAATCTGGCCAATCGTTATTCGGATACCTATAACTTCTGCCTGGCCATGTTTAAAATCGAATTTCTGCCGATGGTGCGGGAATCCCTGGGTTCACAGGGCTATGTCCAGCTGCTTGCTTCCTTGTCGGAAGGAATACGGAATCATATTCGTTATGAGGATTACAAGTTCGCGCTTGATGAGGGAAGGTTTATCGTGCTGCTACCGATGACCAACCAGGAGTATTTAAAGGCATTGACGGACCGGATCAAGCACGCGCTGATGGACATGCCGTTTCAAGACCGGAAAGGCGGGGAGCTGAAGCTGGTGATCCGTGCAGGGGCGCTGGTGTTTGCCAAGGAGCAGTTCCGTAAATACGAAGATGCGGATGCCGTCATTGCTGCGCTCGAGCGCAATACGGAGACGGATTTGATCGGAGAATATATATAACCTTTGTTGTGTAGTTAGCGGTAGGAGGAGAAAAAGAGATGTCTTATACGGAATGGTTTGTCCCGCTTTGCAAAATCGTCAGCCTGTTTTTTGCCGTTGCGGTGCTGGGGCTGTTCATCGCAACGCTGACCCTTCGGGTTCGCGTACATCGAAAATACGACCGGAGGAAGATCAGTGGCTGACCTATTATTGATGTTCTGCATTATCAGCATTTGGGCTGCCGTGTTAGAGTCGATCCTCATTATGGGGGGAGCGATCCGGTTCATATTCCGGCAGAGCCGCAGGGAATGGACCATTCCCGATGTGGAAGAGATGGGGCATTTCCCCAAGGTAACCGTTATGGTTCCGGCGCACAATGAAGAACTGGTGATCGCGGCAACGGCGGAGAATATTTTACGGCTGAATTATCCGAAGGATAAGGTGCAGCTTATTGTCATTGCCGATAACTGCAGTGATGATACGGCCGGGAAGTTGAGGGCGTTGAAAGCCAAGGAAGCGTATCGCGACCGGGATTTCATGATTTTTGAACGTACGGGAACGGGCGGCAAGTCCGGAGCGCTTAATGATGCGCTGGAGTATGCCAAGCATGAATGGATTTGTATTTTCGACGCGGATGCGGCGCCGGAGCGGAACGCATTGTACTTTCTGATCGAGAAAGCAATAGAAGACCCGGAAACCTACGGAGCGGTATTTGGACGGAATAAGGCCCGGAACCGCGGGCAGAATTTCCTCTCCAAATGCATTAATCTCGAGCTGGTTACCGCGCAGCGCATCTATCATACCGGGCTGTGGGAGCTGTTCAAGCTGGGGACGATCCCGGGGACGAATTTTATTGTGAAAACAGAGCTGATGCGCGAGATCGGCGGCTGGGATACGGAGGCCATCACGGAGGATACGGCCATCTCGTTCGAGATTATGACAAGGGGACAACTGATCGCCCTGGCTCCGCAGGCGGAAGCTTATCAGCAGGAACCGGAGCAGCTCAGCGTATACCTGAAGCAGCGGGAACGATGGGCCAAAGGGAATTTCTCCGTCGTGGTTGATAACATCCATCATTTGTTCAATCGGTCGAGCTGGCGGATCAAGCTGCAAGTGCTGTACTACGCGGCGAGTTATTTCTGGTTTTTGTTATCCATTATCGTCTCGGATATCATCATCCTCGTCAACGTGGCCTATTGGGTCGTTGCGCTGTTCAATCCGGATGTAGTATCGCCGTTCCAATTCGCCGATGATGTATACGTCTATCTGATGGTGGTCTGGGGATTGATGTATTACTTGTTTGTGCTGCAGATCAATTTGGCGCTGGCAACCGATGTCGGACAGAGCACGATCCAAAACTTTATTCTGTCCTGCATATCGTATTTCACGTATGCCCAGCTATTCCTGCTCATTTCCTTGCGCGCGCTCTACTCGTTCGTCGTTGACAAGGTGACGGGGAGAAAAGCAAAGTGGTACAAAACGCAGCGGTTTGGATAAAGGACTCTTTTGACGGATCCGCTTCCCATTCGGCCGTTGGCCGCGAACCGCGAAGGAGTTAGCGCAGGCAAGTCGATGGGACATAGCTCTAAGCCATGCAAAAAAGAGCCTTCCGGGTTGGACAGGCTCTTATAAAATTCCCTATGAATGCTTCCGGCGAGCCGGGGGAGCAGGATAGAAATTCAAAGAGCGATCGGACTGAAATTTCAGTGTGGCTAACGGCTCCACTTCCCTGCCTGCAAATTTCTGTTTCTTTTACGTGAATCAAGAATCTGCGTGAGTTTACGACGTCCCTGCTTACGCTCTTGCAGTACCCGCTTGACTCCCTGGATCAATAGCTTGTATCTCATTTCGTCGTCATGGCTGAATTTGCGCATCTCTTCGAAGTAATTTTTGTTCACTTACAAGCTCACTGCCCTTTTCTGTTTTTATTTTAAGCGTAACATGGGTCTCTGAAGAATTTCTAAATATGACCTGTGTAACAACAACGCTAAGAAGGACAGGTGGCTGGTCCCAAATAAGGATGTTATATTCCTGTTATAGGAATCGTTCAGCTAAGAGATCGAAACGTCAATAGGTTATGATTCATAAGCATACGGGAGGAGAAGGAATATGCACACGAAAGAAAGCTTAATGGAGCAATTGGAGCAGCTGGGCATAGACAGCCAGGGGACGCTGCTGGTTCATTCATCGATGAAAAGCATGGGGCCGGTCGAGGGCGGCGCGGATACGGTGTTGGATGCGTTGTCGGAATATATGAAGGATGGGCTGCTGGTATTGCCCACCCATACTTGGTCTTACATCAATGCGGATAATCCGAGGTTTTACGTGGACCGTTCGCCTTCCTGCGTCGGGATACTGCCCGAGCTGTTTCGCAAGCGGCCCGGCGTGGTGCGTTCGCTGCATCCCACGCATTCGGTGGCGGCATTGGGCCGGGAATCCGAAGCGTTCACAAGCGACGACCATCGCTTTGATACGCCATGCGCCAGAGGCTCCGCCTGGGGGAAGCTGCTCGACCGAAAGGCGACCATTTTGTTAGTCGGGGTTGATTTAAGGCGCAACACCTTTATTCATGGCGTTGAGGAATGGGCGGACATCCCGGGGAGGTTAACGGATGACCATGAGCAGCTGTACACGGTATTGCCGGATGGAACGGAAATTTCTGTGCCTTCCCGCAGACATTGCGGGCTGTCGTGGTCGGAGCATTTCTGGAAGGTCGACGAGGTCCTAGAACGTGAAGGCGCGATGCACAAGGGGCAGCTTGGCGATGCCGTTGTAAGGGTGTGTGATGCTGCTGCGGTGGCGGAGATCATCACGGCGATGCTGAAGGACAATCCGGATTTGTTCTCGGATAACCATCCCTTGGATCATTGACGCGTCTGCATTAGAGATTGGATTAGGAGAGGGATATTTGTTGGCAAAAGACTCCCCGAGTTATTTATGAAAAAGAGCCATATTATACTGTTCATCGGATTGTTATTAGTCATTTTATCCGGCCTGCGCGTGTTATGGATGGAGTTGCTCCCTCATCAAATGCAGGTGTCCATTAAGAATGGTCAATTGGATCTGCGTCATTGGCATGCAGAAGAAAGCGGCGTTCTGCTGCTTGATGGGGAGTGGGAGTTTTATCCCTCGGAGTGGCTGTCAGAACGCAAGCAGCATGGTGCAGGCGGTCCGGAGCCAAAGCTCCTCCAGGTCCCGGGGCAATGGGAGGAAGCTTTGCACCGTGAAGGTGAAGAGGGGACGCCGTATGGATTCGGGTCCTATCGCCTTCGTATTTTGGTAAATCCGGATACTGATTTGAATTATAGCGTTCGCTTGCCCAGCGTGCGTACTGCATCGGAAGTGTACGTAAACGGTCGGCTGCTTGCCAAATCCGGTCAGGTGGGGAAGACGAAGGAAGCATATACGGCGAAGAACCTCCCGTATTCCACAAGCTTTACGGCAGATGAGAACGGGGTCATCGAGCTGGTGGTTCAGGCGGCAAATTATGTGGATAGTCGAAGCGGCGGCATTGCCAGATCGGTTAAATTCGGCTCAGAGGAGGCCGTAGCACAGGAAATGAAGCTTTCTGTATCGATGCAGACGCTGGGAGCGGTCATATTTCTTATGCATTCTGTCTATGCGCTAATTTTGTTCTTACTGGGGAACCGGGAGAAAAGGCTGCTTTATTTTTCCTTACTGACGCTCTGCGTCACGCTTCCCAGCTTATTGAGCAGCGATGAGAAGCTGTTTCACCAATTGTTCTATATCGGCAGCGATTGGGATTTTCGGCTGACGAATGCCGCGGCGATCATCGGCTGCTACGCGCTGCTCCAATGTACGGAGCATCGGGAGCTCCCTTTTTGGAGAAGGGTATATCCGGCCTATGCCGCAGCGACTCTGGGGACGGCTGCCGTTACGTTGTTTCTGGCTCCCCATCAGATCATCAAACTTTTCCCCGCTTATTATTTATTGGGCTGTGTTGCAACTGTTGTTGCGATCACCGCTATCTTTAAAAAGGTATTCAAGGATTTCAAAAATCATCTGCTGCAGCTTCTATCGATGTTTGCGCTGGTTCACCATTTCCTGTGGACCTTATACTGGCGGGAGAGCGGCCTAAGCATCGCCCACTATCCGTTCGACCTGATCATTTCGATCGGATGCCTGGCCTCCGTATGGTTTCGGGATTATTTCCGCATGCATGCCCATACGAAGGAGATTGCCGCGACACTGCAGAGGGTGAACGATCAGAAGGATCAATTCTTGGCGAACACGTCGCATGAATTTAAAAATCCGCTCCACTGCATCCTTAACATGTCCCAATCGGTGTTGAGCAGAGAACGGGATGTACTGCAGAATCGAAGCATTAAAGAGCTTGAAACGGTGTTATCTGTAGGGCGCCGCCTGACGCTCATATTAAATGATTTAATTGATGGAATGAGTCTGCGGGAAGGCAATCCGCGTTTACAGAAAAAGGTCGTATCGATTCAACCGATTGTGACCGGCGTCATGGATATGCTGCAGTGGAACGCGGATATGAAGTCTGTTCGAATCGTAAACCAGATTCCTGAAGACTTCCCTCCCGTCATTGCCGATGAGAACCGGGTCATTCAGGTCATGTTCAATCTGCTTCATAATGCGGTGAAATTCACGAACGAAGGCATCATTTCGATTCAGGCATATGCAGAGGACGGAAAAGCCTATATCGCCGTTGCCGATACGGGGATCGGCATGGATGAAGACATGCTGAAGCGCTTATTTCTTCCGTATGAGCAGGCAAGCGCCAGCGAAACGATGATTGAAGGCGGCTTTGGATTAGGCCTAAGCATAAGCAAGCAGCTTATTGAGCTTCATGGGGGGACGTTAAAGGCGTCCTCCGAATTAGGAAGAGGCTCGAAGTTTACATTTTCGTTAGAGTTGGCGGGGGTGGACGTGGAGAAAGAGGAGGTTCATACATCGTTTGAAGCATTGGCCGTACAGCCCTTGCCGATTGGGGAAACGGCGCGGACCGGTTTGGAGCTAGAAGAAATCATTCCATCCGCTTCGAGCCCGACAACGTTATCCGGCATGAGCGGTTATCGTCCACACCTGTTAATCGTTGATGACGACCCTGTCAATCTTCGAGTGCTGGAAGCGATCCTGCCGACAGGCGAATACGACCTTACGATGGCAACGAGCGGTAAAGAAGCGTTGGCTCTCCTGGATAGGAAGGAATGGGATCTGGTCATTACCGATATCATGATGCCGCAGATGTCCGGTTATGAGCTGACAAGGCGGATTCGGGAGCGGTTTACGCTCACCGAGCTCCCTATATTGCTCCTTACGGCAAGAAGTCAGCCGAATGATATTCAGAGCGGCTTTATGGCGGGAGCTAACGATTATGTGACCAAGCCGGTGGAAGCATTGGAGATCAGATCGCGGATTCAGGCGCTGACAACGATTAAGCAGACGGTTCGGGAGCAGCTGCGATTGGAGGCGGCATGGCTGCAGGCGCAAATCCAGCCTCATTTCTTATTCAATGCGTTAAATGCCATAACGGCGTTAAGCGGCATTGATTTGGATAAAATGCGGGATTTGCTCGAGGAGTTCAGCCATTTTTTGCGGAGCAGATTCAGGTTCCAGGATACAGACTGCCTAGTTCCCATCGAAGAGGAGCTCAAGATGGTCCGATCGTATCTATATATTGAACAGGTCCGGTTCGGAGAGCGTCTGCAGGTTGTTTGGGAGATCGATGACCACAAGCCATTAAAAATCCCCTTCCTATCGATCCAGCCTTTAGTTGAAAATGCGATCAGGCACGGAATCATGAAGCGATCCTGCGGGGGAACGGTCCGGATCCGGATCTCGGTCCAGGCGGATGACGTCAAGATCACCGTTCAAGACGATGGCGTCGGAATGGACGAAGCTCAATTGCAGCGGATCCTGGAAAGGCGGGCAGAGCACGCAGGAGTCGGGCTAATCAATACGGATCTGCGCTTAAAACGGCACTTCGGAACAGGACTGCTTATCAAGAGCACGTTGGGGGAAGGGACCGAGGTAACCTTCCGTGCACGTCTCTTCGCAAAGCCGAAGTAATATTCCTATAATTATGAAAGCCGCAGCACGGATGCTGCGGCTTTGTTATACAAGTCCCTCTGGCCCTAATCCTCAAGCGGCAAGCAGATCGTGAACACCGAGCCCTCGCCGACCACGCTTTCCACCTCGATGAAGCCTTGATGAGCAAGGATATTATGCTGCGCAATCGCGAGGCCCAGTCCGGTTCCGCCGCCGGGACGAGCCCTGGAATGGTCCGCCCGATAGAAACGGTCGAAGATATGGGGAAGATCCGCCTCGGAGATGCCGGTGCCGTTGTCTTCAACCCGGATTCGGGCGTAGCGCTGCTGCCGGTCAGGCAGGTGCACCGTTTCCGCATGAATGCGGATGTGTCCGCCGGTCTTCGTATAGTACACGGCATTCGTCAGGATGTTGTACAGCGCCTGAAGAATACGGGATTTCTCCACCGAGACGGGGATCATCGGCTCTTCGGCATGCAAGGACAGCTGGATTTCTTTGTCCTCGGCCATGAACCGGGTTTTCGTCAGTAAGTCCTCCAGCAGCGCAACCAGGTTCTCCTCTTTCGGGTGCAGCTCCGTCATGCCGGCTTCAAGCCGGGACAGATCCAGCACTTCATGAACCAATCGCGATAACCGCAAAACTTCATCAAGAATCGAGGCTTGCTTCACGGCAGTGAGGGGAGAGCCCGTCTCGTGCGCCAGCTCCAATTCCCCTTGGATGATCATCAGCGGGGTTTTCAATTCATGGGCGACGTCAGACATCAGCTGTTTTCGGGTGCGCTCCGCCTCCGCGAGCGAATCGTTCATCTCAAGAAGGGCCTTGGAAATCGCGCCGAATTCATCCTTCCGATGCGCGGGTAAGACTATGGGTGCGCCGCCTTGTTTGATGGCCCCGATCCCGCTAATGATTTTGCGTATAGGGCTTGTCAGCCGCCACGACAACAACAGGATGATCAGCAGCGCGGCAATGCCGGTAATCAGCAGCGAAGCAATCCCGATATTCGGCAGCATGCCGTACCACATGGTTTTGAACTCGTAGATTTTGGACTGCCGCTCGTTCATTACATACAGTCTGCCGATCCTCTGGTCCCCCTGACCAAGCGCCAGCATGTAGCCGTCACCGCGGAGCTTATCTACGCTTAAACTTCCTTGCTGATATAAGGCCTGCTCCTCGGCGGACAACACGATTTCGACAAAGGGGGCAGCGGATTCAAAGCTTGCGCTTTCTACGTCCTCCCAAGAATTGCCGTGACTCCGGTAATATTGCTCAAACTCCATCCTCAAGGCTTCAAAGGCATCCTTCTCCTCCAGATATGCCAAATCGCGGGTGATATAAAACTGCACATGCGTGACGGCAAGCAGGACGAGCATAATCAACACGATCAATCCGCCCATCGACAGGGTCAGCCTGGTTTTAATTTTCATGTTCTGCCCCGAATCGGTAGCCGAAGCCGTAGACCGTCTGAATATAATCGGCCGCCCGGCCGTCCTTCTCCATCTTCTTCCGCAGCTTGCTAATATGGGAGTCTACCGTCCGTTCGTCGACGATGAATTCCTCCTCGAAGGCATGCCGCAGCAGCTGCATGCGGCTGTACACCCGCCCGGGCTTTGACGCCAGCAGGTGCAAGAGCTTGAATTCGGTCGGTGTGAGATGCAGCTCCTGACCGCCAATAAAAACCTGCAGGCTGCTCTCATCAATCGTCAGATCCCCTCTTCGAAGCACAGTATCGGCCTCGTCATTTCCTGTGTGGTTCATGCGCCGCAATAAGGAACGGATGCGCGCGGACAGCTCTCTCAAGCTGAAGGGCTTTGTCAGATAATCGTCCGCGCCCATTTCGAGGCCCACGATTTTGTCAGCCTCCTCCGACTTGGCCGTAACCATGATGATCCCTGGGGACCCTGACTGTCTAAGCTGTCGGCAGGTGTCCAGCCCGTTCAATTGCGGAAGCATCCAGTCCAAGATCACGATATCCGGTTTATGCTGCGCATACAGCTGCAGGGCGGTTTTTCCGTCCATCGCGGTCAGTACGTCATATCCCTCTGCTTGAAGGTACGATTCCATGAGCGACGCAATTTTTGTTTCATCCTCAACGATTAGCAATTTGATTCCCATTCCTACACTCCCAGACTTATCCATTTTGATAGCTACTTAAAGAATATGGGTGCTTTCACAATCTGTAAATACCTTCACCACAAGTTCGCAACATTTCGCTAGTAATATGGTCATCAAAGATAACGTTTGGCAGATGGGGACAAATGCTACAGGTCAACCATCAAGAAAAGGATACCGGGCGTGAGGCTTACGAAGCCCCGGTTAAAAGGAGTGAACAGCATGTTCGAAACCATATTCAGCATCATCATTACGGTCGTTATGACCCTGTTGTGGGGAATCGCCGCCATTGCGGCAGCAGGCCTTCCCTACTCCAAGTCAAGTCGAAGCCTGAATAATAAGAGCACATTCTTGCTCTGGGTGGCAGGCATTGCTTTTGTACTGAGCGCTGCCTGGTACGGAGTAATCACCCTCCAACTCATCAAGGACGGCTGGTTGTTTGTAGAGGGGACGGTCAAAATGCTCATCCCGTTGACATTGATTCCTCAGTTGTATATCGCTGGAGCGATTCTCCCCCGGTTGAAAAGCTTACGCAATGCCGGCGGAGAACCGCCGACGCCAGCAGCACTGGAAGCAGTGGCCCAGCCTTCCATATCAATATCCTTTTTAGCGGCTGCGCTCGTATCCGGCATCTCCGCGCTCAGTACGTTCTTTGTCCAGCCGGTTCTTCCAAGCCTATCTCAGATCGGCTCCCGCTACTTGGTGGTTGCGCTTCTATTGCTTGTGCCGGCGATTTTTGCAAATAGAAGATACTCGAAGTTGAAGCAGGGGAAACCACTTCGGCGCGGGCTTGGTGCCAGGCTTATAAGCTTTGTATCGGCAGGTCTGCTCACGGCCATGGTGGCTATAACCCTTCTGGTTGCCAACGTACTGGTCGGAGTCCAGGTCTCCAAGCTGCCGGAAGCCTCCGACATGATGAATCACGACTGGATTGACGAGGGAGGCGGCGCCCCTACGCTTATGTCGGGAAGCTCCAATCATCAGCAGCATCAAGCTCATCATGCGTCGGCTTCGGTCGATCCCAGCCAAGTCGAAGTAGCGTCGCTCACCGGGGATATTTCGGAGCCCGCCGATCGGACATTTGAGCTGGTGGCACAGCAGAAGAAGGTGACACTCGCTTCCGGGGCAGTCATCGATGCCTGGACATATAATGGAGAGATCGCTCCCGAGCTCAGAGTGAAGCAAGGCGAAATGATTGAAGTGAAGCTCGTCAATCAAGATATCGATCGCGGAGTCACCATTCATTGGCATGGCTATAACGTGCCGAATGCGATGGACGGCGTGCCGGGGATGACACAAAATGTCGTTAAACCCGGGCAATCATTCACTTACAAGTTTCGGGCCAATCAGGAAGGAACCTACTGGTTTCACTCGCATCAGCAAGCGGCGGAGCAAGTCGTGAGAGGGCTGTTCGGCACCCTGATCGTCGAGCCGAAACAGGAAACGGAAAGTTATGATGAAGAGATAACCTTGATTAACCATCAATGGGAGACCGACCAAGGCCGTCGGAAAGCATTTGGAAACCAAGACGAGTTCCAGTGGAAGCAGGTGAAGCCGGGGGATACCGTGAAGCTGCGGATCATCAACGCATATAACTATTCGGAAAAATTCCTGCTTCAAGGAACCGAATTCCGAATCACCAGTATCGACGGCATGCGGATTCAAGACCCCAAGCCCTTGTCCGACCAAACGGCTTTTCGGCTCGGGGCGGGGGGCCGATACGACGTGGTCTTCACGATGCCGGATCGTCCGGTCTTCTTTAAACTCGTCAATAGAAGGAACGAGGGCAACCCGGGAACCGTGTTTTATGCCGGGAGCCGTCCAGAGAGACCGGTCTTTCAGGCTGAATCTGCTGAGTTTGACCCGTCTGATTACGGGAAGCCCGTCATGAATGAGGTTACGGCAGAGGACAAATTCGATCGGGAATTCCATATGATTCTCGGCAACCGAATGGGATTTTACAACGGCCAGATTAATTTCCTATGGACGATCAACGGGGAGGTGTATCCCCGGGTTCCAACCTTCGTCGTCAAAGAGGGCGACAGGGTCAAAACGACGTTCGTGAATCGAAGCTTGGGCGAGCATCCGATGCATCTGCACGGGCATCATATGACGGTGCTGAAGAAGAACGGCAAGAAGGTGGCCACGCCGTGGCTGACCGATACGTTAAACGTCATGCCGGGTGAATCGTATGAGGTCGGCTTTATCGCGGATAACCCGGGCATGTGGATGGACCACTGTCATAACCTCGATCATGCGGCGACGGGGATGACGCTGCATCTCATGTATGATCATGTGCTTCCTTCTTATGAGGTAGGAACACGGTCAGGAAACATACCGGATTAGGGAATGGAACCGATCCATTGAGATAAGAAGAGGATTCTGCTTGAAACAGAATCCTCTTCTTCCTGTATTTCGATGATTGGCCCATCAGGATTTCCGCAAAGCCTCGAAGACTCGTTCAAATGCATCATTGCCGTAGCCTTCAGCGACTTGCTGCGCAGCAATAGCGTGCAGGGGCTTTAACCACTCTGCCGGGATATCCAGCTCCTTGCTGGCGCGAATAATGTGTTCCAGCCCTAATTTGTTGGTATTCAGGTTGGACACGTCGGTCGCGTAATTGCGCTCCTCGAGTGCACGTGCGCTATCGGGGTTGGTTATGCTTGGGGCAATTACATGGTTGACCCAATTCGTTGCAAACGGGAGGAAAGCTGTTGGCGATATGTTTGCCGTACTCAAGAAGGCGTGGGCATGGAGGTATCCGTACACGGATCCATACAGCATGGTGAGCAGCGCCAGATCGTACAACAATGGGGCACCATGATCATCGCCAAGATAAGCCGCATTGCCTCCGAAAACCCGTAACAGCGGCGCGTGAGCTTCAAAGAGAGTCTTGGAGCCTCCGTAGAAGATGAGGGTTTCCGGCAGCCCGATTAGCTGGGGTACTGCCATGATGGCTCCGTCGAGATATTCGACTTCTCGCTCAGCTGCCCAGATGGCTGTGTTACGAGCTTGGTCTGGAGTTCCACTCGTGAGGTTGACTAGGACTCGACCGGAAAGTTCATCGGTTAATGGGGAGAGCTGTTCATGCATAACTTCGTAAGTGGATAGGCATATGATCACCACGGGACTAGCCGCTACCGCATCAGCAAAGGTAGCCGCAAGCGCAGCACCTTTTGCAACCAGTCCATCGGCCTTATTCGCTGAGCGGTTCCAGACAGTTGTGGGGTGCCCCCCCTTCAGGAACGCCTCTGCAAGTGCCACACCCATATTTCCAAGGCCAATGACTGTTACCGCTGTACGGTCATGATTGATTATTTTGTTCATTTAACTTCGCTCCTTTCGATAATCACAACAAGCCAGAATTGATTATTCCATATGAGATCGCCCGTATCTCAAGGAATATTGCCTTCGAAATGGATTCTAAAGTATGACACTAATGTGAAGGTCAAGATTAAATTCAATACGGTGATAGCTGATGTGCTTGACGATCGGATGAAGCCATGTCAGTATGTTAGAGATTCGATTATGATCATGAATGGAGAATATGAACATTGTCTAACCTGCCTAATTGTCCGAAATGCAATTCCGAATACACGTATGAGGATGGAAGCTTGCTGGTGTGCCCGGAATGTGCTCATGAGTGGAGTCCGGGCTCCAGTCTCGAAGTTGATGAAGACGAAAAAGTCGTAAAAGATGCCAACGGCAATATGCTGCGGGACGGAGATTCGGTCACCGTCATCAAGGACCTGAAAGTAAAGGGAACGTCATCGGTCGTGAAGATCGGCACCAAGGTCAAAAACATTCGCCTGATCGACGGGGATCATAATATTGATTGCAAAATCGATGGCTTTGGAGCGATGAAGCTGAAATCGGAGTTTGTGAAGAAGGCTTAGGAGGCACCTATGTTGGCTTGACTCCAAGCAAATGGATAGTAGTCTACAAGTAAAAAAAATAGCAACCTGAGTCCGGTATTCATAGGGGCTCAGGTTGTTTGACTTTGTTGAAATACAGTGGTTGTAGGGGGTATCGGACGGGTTTTTATTGCACATGCCTGTGCTTCTTCAATTGCATTGAAATATAGTAGCCTTCTTTTTCGACAATTAGCTCTGTATGGGCCACCCTATAATAGGTTCCTTCCATTGTTATTCCGCCTACCAACCTTGTAAGACGTAGAAATTCTCCAATTTCGGATATGTAAATATTCGCCGTTGAGTTGTCGGGGAAAATACATTGGACTCTAATTGGAATCATTCCTTTCTTAAGCTCCATGCGCCACGTTTTGAGCCAAGGAGTTTTATTTTTGGAAATATAGGGCAATCTTATTATATCAAAATACAATCCCTATAGGGTATATTTTATAAAACAAAACCCTATAGTATCTTGGAGTGGTTATATGGCTGGTCTATGGTTTGCTTAGGGTGATTGCTATGGATGATTTGATGAGGATGGTGGGGGAGGGCATTCGGCACTTCCGAAGACAACGTGGACTAAGCCAGGAGGAGCTTGCAAGTAAGGCGGAGGTACACGAAACTTATATTGGTAAGCTAGAACGTTCTGAAAAAGTATGCTCTGTTGTGGTACTCGCTAAAATTACGAATGCACTCGATCTCTCGATGGTGGAGTTCTTTAGTTATATCCAGCCTGTGAGTGGAGAGGAACGGGAGTCTACACTCACAGAAATTGTGGACAGGCTCCGAAGCAGGAGTGAGGCTGAGCAGAAGAGGATACTGAAAGTTATAGACGTTATGCTGGATGATCAGTTGAGTTAAGAGGGAGAGTCATGGTCCGAGAGGGTCGACTAAAGCTTGGAGAGTTAAAAGGAGCTGCTGCGGCAGCTCCCTTTTACATTATTCAAGTTAAGTTGGTATTATACGTTGTATTATCACAGATACTATTACAAGGAGTCGATGATTGATTCCTTGTTTTTATGATCATCAACGCCAGTCTTTAATAAATAACAGACGGTCTCTCGATAACGAAATTGCCTTTTGTTCCGTTAAAATTATCTGTGTATATTCAGAGTATCTATCTATAGTGTCTATTGCAATGAAAATTTGTCTAGTGGATTTTTGATTATAAATCTTGATTATGTTTTCAACAACATTATCTTCGATGTTTTTAAATAGAATTGAGTCATGTATTAGAATGGGGAGTTTAGTAAGTTCAAAGACGGCAAGATCCAAAATTAATAAATTTGTATATGCCTTTCCAGTCCCAGTATTATCAAATACTTTATAATTATAGTCCTTCTCCAATAATTCTAATTTCGGTGAACGCCTGCTTTCATTATGAATTGAGTCATTAATTGTCAATAGTTTAGTGTTCACCAAATCAGTGACTTTTTCAATACTTTGCACCTTTTTTTCGCTAATATCGGTTTCAGTTGTTTCTATATCTTTTTTTATATTCTGCGATTTTAGGTAAATTTTATTTTCGAGTTCGATGCTTCTAAGTCTTGTTGATAAATCAAACAAATGCTCAATTAAGTGGTTAGATTGCCCATCATTACTGAGAAGCGAATTCATAGTGGAATCAATTTTACTGATCTGTTCATCAAAAAAATTAACTTCTAACTCCAGTCGCCTTTTTTCTTTTTTTAACTCCTCAGCAAGAATCTTTGATATATTTTCGTGAAATCTCTCAATATTCATTAATTTTTCTAAGTTAACATTTGGAAAAAACTCAACCAATTTTTCAAATTTTTGATCTACATGCTTATTTTTAAGATTCTTATTAATACGGATCAGTTTTGTTCTAAAGTAATCGCGTTCCTTGATTAATTTATTCTTTTCCTTTTGTAAGTTAAAGAGTTCTTCTGAAACAAAGTCACTTATGTTAAGTGCAACTTTATAAATATTCTCTTTAATATCTGTAATTTTTTCTTCAATTTCTTCTATCTCTTTAAGATTTTTTTCATACTTAGTTTTTGTGATCTTTGGCACATAATCATATTTGCCTGCTTTATTAAGAGTAAGGCGTGAATCTTTAAGTAATTTCAACTTTTTTTCTTCATGAATGATGTTATCATAAGCATTAAACAGTAGAAGAAATCTTACTACGGTATCGGCGTTTCTCTCCTTAGGAAAAGTGTGGAGAGGTCTTTTTACGTCCAGATTATGTTTTCCCCAAATCCTTGAATATAGACTTACTGCTGATCGGAAAGATAGATGTTCCGAGGGCAACGAGTATTGTTTTTTTAGGAACTTCAAATATTCTTCTAGCGTCATGGTATTTATCTTATCGAAGCTTTCATTACATTCATATACTTCTTTTGGGTTCACTGTACCTCTAATAAAGAAAAACTTCTCAGTACTAAATTCAAAGAAAAATTGAAATTCATGATCACCCAATTCCCTCATCACATCGTTATTGTATTCAGTGTAAGAAGTTCCTCCAAAAATAAAATCTATGATCATTAACAGCGTCGATTTTCCAATTGAGTTTGACCCTTGATTATCTCCTAAAACAACATTTAAACCTGGATGGAAATCGATTGTTTTTTCTCTAAAAACATCACATCGAATCTGTTTTAACATATTGTATGACCCCACTATCTGTGTCAAGATCAATAACATCTAATAAAAAAAGTACATCGAGAGAATAAATGAATTCATCAATCCCTTCAAATTCAGGACCAAGCTCAACAAACAAATCTGCCACTCTATAATTTTTATTTATACGCAACATTTCTAAAATAATTAGCATTCTATTAATAATGGAGTTCTCAAATGAGATGATTTTGTTAGGCACAATCATGAGAACACCTCACAGTTCTGAACAAAAAATGATATTACAATTTTACAAGCTTCTAAAGAGCTGTTTTCTGTCTTTTTGCTTAACCACTCAGATAAATTTTGGTATATATCCTCCTGGGTATGGCCGGCTTTTTTCAACACCATATAAAAAGCTTTTACCTGTGTAGCAATAGTTTCAAAAGTATCTCCATTAGTTTTGTCAAGCTCTGTAAACTGCTCCTTAATAAATAAATAATATTCAGCTACATCTGACTTTATTTTCCTTTTTGTAAGTCTTGATAAAGTACCGTTTGCTTTTTCATCCACTTTTATTGCATCTAAATTAAGTGTTTCGGGCTCAAGTATCCAGTCAATGTCACTAGCTAATGTTGTTAAAATGGCTTTAATCTCGTACTCAATTTGGTAATTTGAATATTGTTTTCTATTCTCATTCCTTGCTATAAACTGCTTCTTTATGGATAATAATTTTCGGTACTCTGCGACTGTTCTTGGATTATCAAATTTTCTATGACAGTCTCTACAAAGAGCAATATAATTATTTATATCATTGACATCTTCACTCAACTTTTCTTCATCTTTTAGAAGTGAAATTTCATGAGTGCTGGGGTTTAACGGATAAATATGGGCTCCTTCGAAAATTTTGTATTGCCTACCACCTTTAGAGTATATGAGACTTTTTGCACATAGAGGACATATTCCTTCAACCTCTGAGAAGAGAATAAGATTTTCATTTTCAGTTAGAGGTTTTCTATTGTCCTGCATGTTGCACCTCAAATCATCAGTAATTAATCATTTCCATATTAACCCACTACGAATATTATTTAAATGAAAAAATATACTATTTCAACAAATATGTCCAAGTGGCTTTCTGAATTAATATAGTAGACAAATCAATTGATGGGGAATTTGCTTTAAATGGCCGATCTATATAACTACGCAATAAGTGTACTGAAGGGGATAATCTTTATAGTGGGATTGTAAATTTAGAGGGGGGTTACAGGATAAACCAATTCATTCCCATAAAATCAGGGCTCCCTCAAACTGGTGGGAGCCCTGATTTTATATCATTACCACGCTCAAGCAACCCTAAAGCAGGCATCGATTTTCCCTCTACCCGCTCATACCGCTTATTCCGGTGTCCCCTCCGTCACCCCATGCACATACGTCTGCCAAGGGGTATCCAGTGCTCCTTGCCCTGGGTTATAGGTAAAGAAATACTCAACCGTATCCCCATGCTTTAGATTATTGACAGGGTAAGTGTAGTTGCCGTTCCCCGTAGGGGTCATGGCTACGTTTAGCTGCACGCCGTTGTTGACCTTATAGTGCAAGTCGGCAAAGGTGGCGCCGTTAACATAGAACAGCAGGTCATTGCCGATTTTCTTCAATCCCTTCACCTCATCGCCGATGACGATGACGGTGGAAGGAGGCGGTACAACGGTGATGGTGGAGCTGGCGGTTTTATTTCCGTCCGCGGTTGTCGCCGTGACGGTTGTCGTGCCCGGAGCGAGCCCGGTCACGAGACCGCTCGGACTTACGGATGCCGTGCTGCCGTTCGCAACCGACCACGTCACGTGCTTATTCGTTGCATTGGAAGGCGCTACATTGGCGTTTAGCTGAACGCTTTGCCCGACTTCCACCTGCGCCGTGCTTGGATTCACCGTTACGCCGGTAACGGGCACGTTTCCAGGATTCTGGCCCCCGCCGTCTCCTTCCTTGTACACCCGGACATAGTCCACCTGCATCGTTGCAGGGATATCGGACGGATCCGGGGTCCGGCCGCCGTCGAAGGTTCCGCCAATCGCCAGGTTCATAATGAGGTAGAACGGCTGATCGAACGGGGCGTTCGGATTGTTCGGCGCTGCTGCCGAATACCATTGATCCCGGGTCACTTTAAAGAAGAATTTGCCGTCCACATACCATTTAATATTGTTCTCTTCCCAGACAACAGAATAGACATGATAGTCATTGGCAAAGGTCTGCCCTTCCGGGAAGTGGTATTCGCCGGAAAGATGCCGGTTCGTCGGCCATTGCCCGCCAAAGTGTACCGCGCCGCTCGTCACGCCAGGCAAGCGTCCTCGTGCTTCCATCACATCGATTTCACCGGAGGATGCCCATGTTCCATACACATTATCCTGCGGAAGCATCCAGAGCGCAGGCCAGATACCGTTGCCGGTAGGCAGCTTGGCACGGAAGTCCACTCTACCGTACTTGAGGGAAAAATGATCCTTGGTGTTGATCTTCCCGGAGGAGTATTGTGCATACCGATTAGGATCCTGCGGGAAGGATTTTGGCTCGTTCAATGCTCGAATATTGAGCTTTCCGTCCTGTACAAAAACATTTTGCGCACTATTGGTATAGTGCTGCAGCTCCGAATTGCCCCAACCCCAGGTATTCGGATCATCATTGAGATAATACCCTGTTTCATAATTCCATTTGCTGTTATCCAGCGTCGTTCCGTTAAACTCATCCTGCCAGATCAGATTCATGCCCGCGATGGTTGGATCGCTTGGCGATCCGATCGGAATATCCTCCTGATCAGTGATATCCGGACGAGGAGCATCGGGATTCCCGATCAAGGTGTAGTTGATGTAATTGCTGCCCACGCTTCCACCTGCCTGCCCGTTTAATGGATAGCCAATACGGATTTGCATGTCCTCTTGGATCGGCTGGAACCACAGGCCATAGATATGATCGGCCCAGTACCCCCACTGATTGGCAGGGGACATGTTATTGTAGCCGTTTGCCGAGTATACAAATCCGCTCTGGCTTGAATTGTCCAGATCCACCCACTGCCCGTTGATGTTAATCTGGTATACGAAATTGCCAAGCTCCGTGCCGATTGGCGCGCCCCCATCAATCTTAGGCAGCGGAATCCCGATAGCGCCGCTCGCATCAGCTGTAAAGGTCGTTCCTTCATAAGGCGTAAGCACATATGAATTTCTTACGGGTTCGTTAAAGGTGATGGTATACACGATGTTAGCGGAAGAGGTCTTCGATTCCAATTTGACGTTGATCGACTCCGTGACGTTAAACCAGTAGCCGCCGCCTCCATCGGTGAATTGACCGAAGTTCTGATCATAGATCCAGCCGCTGGCGGCATTGTTGTCGATATCGATCCATTCGCTGCTGTTGACGGGCTTTACATACACCTTCAAATCGTCCGCAACGGCTTCATAGGTGATGGCTGGATCATTGTTGAAGATCGGATAGGTGAAGCCCGCACCGCCCGTAAAACCTGCCGTAATTTGCGGCCCTTGCGTCGGGGTCATCGCCGTGATGGTCGTTTTGTTGATGTTTTGAAAGACCAGCCTGTAATCCAGCGTCACCCCATTCGCTTTGGAGTACAGCTGAATCTCCGTTGTTGTGGAGAGGGTGAACCAATAGCCGGTAAAGCCGCCGTCGTTCCAGTGACCCCAGTTCTGGTTATAGACAAAGCTGCCGACACTGTCGATATCGACCCAGCTGCCGTTCACCTTCACCTTCACACCCAAGTCTTGGGCAACATCATTCCAGGTGGCGGCGCCTCCGTTGAAGACCGGCATGACAAAACCATAGCTGGCCTGGCCAACCCCTGATTTGGTAATGACCGGTCCGTCTGCCGCGGAAAAGTAAGACATCGAGGTAATAGTGGTTCCAGCCTCTTCGGCTGCCTGAACCTTCGACGCCGGCATGAGACCGAGGCTAACCAGCAGTACGATCGCCAAGAACAAGCTCAGTCCCTTACGCCTAAACCGCCTTTCCGTAGAGTGATAGTGAGATCGCTTCATAAATACCCTCCCTTAATAATAGATGGTTGCTTCCAGTGCATGGGTTTATCGGAAAACGCTTACACCGGTAAGCATCTTTATTCTATCGAAGATCATGAACCGATGAACAGGCACGATTTTTTTGGTAGGGTCTCATTATTTCGGGTGTCCGAACCATAGGTGAGGTCAAGTTTTAACTTTAGGTGGGCATAATGGAACCAGTGCTTGTTAACGGAAAGGAAGGAGTTGCATGTCTAAGGAAATGGATCATTCCTGTGTCATCTTGCCAGAAGAGCAAGCCCCCGAGGATATGCAGCATTGTGAACGCTGCGAATTGTGCAAACAGCGGAATCGCATCATCTGGGGTGAAGGGAATCCGCAGAGCTCGTTGATGTTGATCCTGGATAACCCGGGAGCCCGGGAGGACCGGGAAGGCAATCCGTTCTTGTGCGGGACCCGGGAAACCCTCCAACTCGGCATGAGGGAAGCGGGGATCGATATCCACTCGGTATACGTCACTTATTTGCTGAAACGCCGGCCAATCCGCGCTTACGATAAGCCTGCCACCCGTGCAGCATGCCTGCCGCATCTGCAGGCGCAGCTCCTTCAGAAGCAGCCGCTTGTCCTATTTGGTTTTGGCAATGTCGTGGTTGAAGGATTATTCCCGGAGAAGGAGCATGCCACCGTCAAGGAGCTGCGGGGGAGCTGGCATGAGTTCCAGGGGATCCCGATCGGCTTCACCTATCACCCGCTGGCAGTAAGAAGAAGACCCAATTTGCTAAGGTTTTTTATCGAGGACTTGAAAGGTTTGAGGGAGAAGTGGGAGGAGGGGGGAGGTAGATCATTTTAGCTTATATTAAAAGGGGAAGGGAAAATCGCTTCGGTTTCATCCCTTTTGATCAGTATTCTCACTGACAACGGAAAAGAAAAACCTTGAGGAATCTCTTCCTCAAGGTAAGAAGTAACTATTCGCAATAGATTGAAATGAACTGTATGGGTGCCTCTATTTCGTTCCAATCATCAATATCCTCTAATTCAAAACATACTCCAGGATATTCAGGTAGTTTGTACACATAGTCTTCTTTAACCCACTTAATACCTAAATCATTTAGGTCAGAGAGTGTACTTCCTATACCAATTTTTTTAAGGAATTTTCCCGTATACTCACCAAACACCGATATTTGGGTTACGTTACTTTGATCTTTATCAATCCAAAACTTAATAGAGTCTGTTGATATGGTAAAGTGATTGTCTAACTCTTCCTCAGTAAAATCAAGGTCTTTTATTTTTTCTTTTATTTCTTCAAGTCCGCACCCAAGTTGATAGGAGTCAACGCCAACACTGTTAATAATCATGTGTTAAAGTAACACCCCTTTTACTTATCGTAAAATTCCCTTTTGCTCTGTACAAATAAATGTCCTGTGTTTAGTCGGTTACTATGTTGTTACTCTAAATCCTCAAACCAACAATTAATAAATCTGATTTTGGGATGTACATAGATAACATCGTCGTTCCTATCATTTGTGTGAGCTGATGATTTATTGTTGTCCCATATCCAAACGTTACATAATCTCTTGAGCATATAATTTGCACTATCAGAGTTATAGGATTAACTGTAGTGACATCGATCACCGCCTTATACCATGTTTCAATCTTCCAGTATTGTTCACAAGATGAAACCTGGTATGTTGAAACTAACTCTGCTAATTCCGGTAATACCTCGTTAATTATTGCAGATGCCTCTTGTTCCGAATCGCTTTCAATGAATAAACTAATTTGAAGCATTATCTCCCCCCTTAAAGTTGAAAAGTAAAGCTGAATCCCCTCTGTAGGCAATTCAATCATTTGCTTTAGTCGCACCTTTTATTGTACTTGATGAAACATCTTTTGATGTATTGGCCTTCCCTATTTCCTGCACAATCCGCCCTGCCGCGCTAGGAGAATGTTCACGCACGTCCGGCTGCATGATCGGGGTTTAGGCTAGGCGAGAGCATAGTATGTAATTTTCAATTGCCGGGTTTTCGGAAAGGGTGTACACTGAGTGCCGAAGTGACCATTATAGAACAGGGTGTGTTTCATATTTTCAGACTGCGCCAATTCTATTTAAATCATTTGAAGCGAAAGATGTTCAACAAAATCGTTGTGCTGTATTCGACCGTCATGATCGTGCTGTTTGCGATTGCGGCAACGCTGGTTTATCAATACCAGACACAGCGCATACTCCGTGAGCAGACCGATGCGAATCTCAAATCCGCGCATGTGCTGAACATTTATTTGAGCCGGCAGTATGAGGGCATACAGAATATATTTCAGCAGATTTACGGAGATGCCACGCTGAGCGATGAGCTGATCTATTTTCTGAACCACGAATATGAGAGTTACCTGAAATACCGGCTGGATTTGTACACCAGAGCCGGAGAGCAGCGATTACGGTCTTTCAATACCTTGATAAGAAATTATCTGGAGCAGGAATCAAGCGCCAGATGCGTCTCGATCTACAGCTATCCGAACAATTTTTACATGCATATCAGCCGGACCAACCAGCAGTTGAATAATGATGCCGGTTCCAAGAACAAGTGGGAGACCTGGTTTGCCCGCCGGGAGCAGCACAGCTGGGATACCATGCCTCAGAATGAATCCTCGCCTTCATCCGGAGGCTCCAGTCCCGGATCGTATTCCTATTCGAGAGAGCTGAAGGATCCCTGGACCCTGAATCGGGTGGGGATGATGAATGTGGAGTTCGACGCCCGGCAAATTTCATCCTGGCTGGAGAGCCGAGCTTCGGTAAAAGGCCGGATTATGGTGTTGAACGCACAGGGAACGGTCATTTACGATTCGGAGGATGAGTATTACGGGCAAACCTATCCCTACCGCTTGGAGCAGGAAAAAGCCGGGGACTGGGTAGAGCTGGATGAACCCTCCAAAGTGAACATATTGAATGTCAGCAATGCGGGCTTGTCGGTGGTGGGGATTGTGTCGCAATCCCTGATCAAAGAGAGCACGGAGAGTTTAAGAACGGGACTGATTCTGGTCACCCTTCTGTTTATGGCGGCCAGTTTTGCAATTACCTTTACGATCATTCGCAGGTTCTCCAAGAAAGTGCAGCGGATTATCCGTTCGATGAACCGGATCGGCGAAGGCGATCTGTCGACGCGCATTCAGATGTCCGGCGAAGATGAGCTGCAGCAGATTTCCCGCCGGTTTAACGATATGGGCGACCGTTTGGAGCAATATATCGATAAAATGTATACCTCGGAAATCAAGCAAAAAAACGCGGAACTCGTTGCCCTGCAATCCCAGATTAACCCCCATTTTCTATACAATACGCTCGAATCCATTCGCATGAAGGCGTACTTTGTGGGCGCGAAGGAAGTGGGTCAGATGATATACAGCTTGTCGGTGATGTTCAAGAACATGGTGAAAAAAAGCACCGTGGTCACCGTTGAAGAGGAAATGGACATGTGTTCCGTTTACCTCGACTTGTTCCGCATTCGCTATGAAGGGCGGCTGGAGACGGAAATCGAGGTCGATCCGGAGATCCAAAATGCCAGCATCATCAAGCTGCTGGTCCAGCCAATCGTGGAGAACTATATCGTTCACGGATTTCGTCCGCTTGACGACGACAATAAAATTTCAGTCCATGCCCGCCGGGCAGGGGACCGGGTCGTGATCATCGTATCGGACAACGGAACGGGCATACCGGCGGAAAAGCTGACCCAAATTCGCAGCACGCTGGACAAGGTTCTCCAGCCTCCAGACAAGGGATACCGTTCGATCGGGCTGATGAACGTGCATGAACGAATCGTGCTGAACTACGGAAGTGATTACGGAGTGACCATCAACAGCACGGAAGGACAGGGAACCGAGGTCCGCATGGAAATACCGATGCTGCGCAAGGGGGAGACGACATGAGGAAGGTATTTTTTGTTGATGACGAGCCTTTGATTGCCCAGGGATTGGCCACCATCGTAGATTGGCAGAATTACGATCTGCATGTGTCAGGTTCGGCCAACGATGGGGTGCAAGCGCTTGAGCGGTTAAGGGAAGATCCTGTGGATCTGCTGATCACGGACATTATGATGCCCAGAATGAACGGGCTGGAACTGATCAAGAAGGTAAAAGAAATGCATCCGCGCACCAAATTCATTGTGCTGAGCGGTTACGAAGAATTTGAATATGTGAAGGTGGGGATCACGCTCGGCATCCAGAATTATATTCTGAAGCCGATCAGCATCGAGGAGCTGGAAGCGACGATTAAGCATATCCGCGGCGATTGGGAGCGCGAGGAATTGAGCCGGTTCCGTTCCGAGGAGGATTGGAGGATCCTGCGCAGCAATATTTTGCAGCGGTGGGTTAACGGCGAAATCAAGAGCTCGGAATTAAAACAGAGAGCTGAGCTTCTCGGAATTCCGCTCAATTATGCGTCTTACCAGGTTTATGTTCTGCGGCTCATATCCGACGAACGCCCGGTATCCCAGCTCTATCGCTTAACCAGCCTAGCCGATGAATGCAGCCGGGCTTTTTCGGAAGTGCTGGGGGGAGATCATGAGGTGATCTGTTTCCCTGATGCGGATGACGACATCGTTATGATGTCGGCCGCGAGGAATGAACGGAGGGACGCGGAGCGGGAGGGTATGAGAAATGCCATGGCCCGGCTGCGGGAGCTGACTGGCTTGCGCATTTGGTGCTCGGAGGGCAATGCAGGCTTCAATGATTTCAAAGATATTCAGGAGAGCTACAGGAAGGCGAAGGACCTCTTCAACGCCTGCCTGATTGCCGGAGATGACATGATCCTATATAGTTCGTCTGCGGAACCGGAGGCCGTTCAGGCTTCTTCGCCGTTCGCTCGTCCCGATACGTTCGCGAAGCTGCTGATCGAGGGAGACATTCCCTCCCTGCAGGCTTATATCGAGTCCGTTCTGAGCGGTGACAGCAGGGAACCGATGGTTCCTCGGGAGACCTGCTTGAATGCGGCAGTCCAGCTGATGGTCGCGGCGAAGGATATGGAGAAAAACCCCGATTACAGCGAGGTATTTACGCCAATGCACCGGATTAATACGCTCCAGGGGCTCCGAAATCATGTATGGCGCATCGTCGAGCGCAGTCTTGCGCGCCTGGAAGAAGCGGAGCAGGGCTATAGCCCGCATGTCTCGTTTCTTGTGGAGCAGGTGCAGCATCACTATCCGGAGGAGCTTTCCCTGAAGACGCTGAGCCAGCGGCTGCAGATGCATCCGAATTATTTAGGTCAGCTGTTTCAGCAGGAGGTCGGCGCCAGCTTCTCGGATTATTTGAACCAATACCGCATCGAGAAAGCCACGCAGCTCCTCTTGCATACGGATCAAAAGACGGCGGATATTGCATTCAGCGTGGGTTATACGGACAGCTCCTACTTTTATAGGCAGTTCAAAAAATATACCGGCGTATCTCCAACCGAGATGAGATCCATGTACCGGAACTAAATCGACCGGGAAACCATTTGCGACAGGCCCAGGGCGGATAACCCTTCGGCCTGTTTTTTGTTAAAACCCGACTTTTTGAACACGCACTTATAGGGGATTCTTTAATTTGTCCATCCCGTTCTAGTATTTTTCAACTTGAGCGCGATAGCGCTTACTTGGCACAATGATAGTAGTTAAGGGCAAGTGATAGAATAACGCATCGACAAAGATCATGGGGATCTTCTACTGCAGTCGCATCACTTGTATTTAACAGGGAAGAGGAGGAGTGCTCATGTCGGGGTTCATCAAAAAGGTCATACGCAACCGGTTTATGCTGCTGATGATCCTGCCCGGAACCATATGGTTTCTTATCTTTGCTTACTTGCCTATGTTCGGTACCGTTCTCGCGTTTAAGGATTTCCGTATTAGCCCGGACGGTTTTTTTGCCAGCGTGCTCAACAGCGAATGGGTAGGGTTCAAAAACTTCGAATATCTGTTTACAACCAATGATGCTTATATCATTACGAGAAATACGATTCTGTACAACCTGGCTTTTATTATCCTGGGCCTGGTCATTGCAGTGGGCTTTGCGATCATGCTAAGCGAGCTTGTCAACAAGCGTACGGCCAAGGTATATCAGACCGGCATGTTTCTGCCGCATTTTTTGTCGTGGGTTATCATTAGTTATTTTGCGTTCACTTTTCTTAGCGTAGACAAAGGGACGCTCAATCAAATCATCACTTATTTCGGGGGAGAGCCGATCAGCTGGTATTCGGAAGCGAAGTATTGGCCCTTCATTCTCGTTTTTGTCGGTATCTGGAAAGGCGTGGGTTACAACAGCGTTATTTACCTTGCGGCTATCACAGGGATCGACAAATCGTATTATGAAGCGGCCGTCATTGACGGAGCCAGCAAGTGGAAGCAGGTGCGGTACATCACGATTCCGCTGCTGAAGCCGCTCATGATCATCCTGACCATACTGGCGATCGGCGGCATCTTCCGTTCCGATTTCGGATTGTTCTACCAGCTTCCGAAGGATTCGGGCGCGCTGTACCCGGTTACGAACGTCATCGATACCTTCGTCTACCGCGGGCTGATGAACATGGGAGACATTGGCATGAGTACGGCAGCGGGCTTGTACCAATCGTTTGTCGGACTGATTCTGATTCTGGTTGCCAACTATATCGTTCGACGCATTGAAAAAGATCATGCGATCTTCTAATCCGAGGGAGGTGTACCGTTCATGACGCAGCTATCTACGCAAACCGCGAATCAACCGGCAAAGCGTTCAAAGAAGAGAGACTACAACGCCATCTCCCCATTGTGGAATACGATTTTCAATATCGTGATCGGCCTCTTCTCGTTTTCCTGTATCTTTCCGTTTCTATTTGTTATTATTATTTCCCTGACGGACGAACAGACACTGGTTTCGGAAGGCTTCAGGTTGCTGCCAAGTCAGTTCAGTACGGCAGCGTATGAATATATTTTCGAAACGGGCAGCGAGCTTTTGTCCTCATTCGGCTTAACGCTTCTGATCACGGTGCTGGGGACGCTGGTGAGTCTGGCATTGGTTACGACTTATGCCTATGCATTGTCCCGTCGAAATTTTGAATTCAGAGGCTTCTTCAGCTTCCTTGCATTTTTCACCATGCTGTTCTCAGGTGGTATGGTGCCTGGTTATATCGTGATGACCCAGTTCCTGCATCTGCAGAACACCATCTGGGCGTTGATCTTTCCATTATCCTTGAGCGCGTTCTCGATCATCGTCATGAGGACTTTCTTCCAGACGACGATTCCGGATGAAATTATCGAGTCCGCCAAAATCGATGGAGCCGGCGAGTTCCTGACCTTTATCCGAATCGTACTGCCGGTTTCGCTCCCGGGGATTGCAACCATTGGTTTGTTCAGCTCTCTGGGGTACTGGAACGACTGGTTTAACGCCTTGCTGTATTATAACGATCCACAAGCGACGCCGCCGCTGCAGTTCATGCTGATGAAGATCGAGAAGAACATGGACTTTCTGACGCAGAATGCGCAGAATATCGGTTCCTTCGACGCAGCAGCAAGCCTGCCGACGGAGACGGTAAGAATGGCGATGGTCGTATTGGCGACCCTGCCGATTGTTATGGCGTATCCGTTCTTCCAGCGGTATTTTGTCCAGGGCCTGACGGTAGGTTCAGTCAAAGGCTAATTTCATAAGGTTGTACCCGCATCGCACACGGCCGGAGTAATCCGGCTTTCACGTCTGAGGTGTGTAAGCGGTGTCAATATAGCATTAACCATTAAGTGATACAGGGGGAAAACACATGTTTAAGAAAAAGGCTTCTATACTGTCCCTTGCTCTTGTGCTTTTGCTCACGGTCGTATTATCGGCTTGCGGCGGCAAGGAAGGCGCTAAGTCTGGCGAGCCCGCGAAGGAAGAGGCGGCCATTCAGAGCGACGGCACGGTGGATGCATCCAAGCTGGACCCGGTCAAGCTCAAAATGTACATGATCGGGCCTAACCAGAAGGATCTTCCTAAGGTTCAAGAGGAGATCAATAAATACCTGACGGAGAAAATCAACGCTACGATCGAGATCAACATGATCGACTGGGGCGATTACAGCCAGCGGATGCAGGTCATTACCAGCTCCGGCGAGAATTACGACATCGCCTTCACCAGCTCATGGGCATTTGATTATCTTCCAAACGCGGCCAAGGGTGCCTTCAAGCCGCTGAATGACTTGCTTGATCAGTATGGACAGGGCATCAAGGAAGCGCTGGATCCTCGTTTCCTCGAAGGAACGAAGGTGAATGGCGTGAACTATGGCATCCCGGCCAATAAGGAGCTGGCACAGCAGTTTGTATGGCGTTTCAACAAGAAGTATCTGGATAAGTACAACCTGGACATTTCCAACGTGACAACGCTTGAGGATCTGGAGCCGCTTTTGAAAACGATTAAAGAGAACGAGCCGGCGGATATTACACCGCTCGCCGTACCGAAAAGCTTTAAGCCGTACTTGCCGGTTGACTTCCCGCTTGGCGATGAAATTCCGATCGGCATGTACCTTGATACCAAAGACTTTAAATTTGTGAATCTGCTGGATACACCTGAACTGAAATCGGCTTTGGCCACGATGCGCAAATACTATAAAGCGGGTTATGTGCGCGAGGATGTAGCGACGCTGGACGGCATTGATAATATCAAGACCGGCAAATGGCTCGTGGACCGCGAGATTACGCAGCCATATGCAGAGCTCGGCTGGTCCAGAAACGCAGGATATGACATTGTGACAAGACCGATGCACGATCCGGTGATTTACACCAGCTCCGCAGCGGGTTCGATGATGGCGATTTCTTCGTATTCCAAAAATCCGGAGCGGGCCATGATGTTCTTGAACCTGCTGAACACGGATGAGAAATTGCGTAATATGATTCAATACGGTTTGGAAGGAACGCATTACAAGAAGCTTGAAGGGCCATACATCGAGGATATGCCTGCAATGCAGGAAAACTATGCAATGCCTGGATTTGCGCTCGGCAATATGTTCCTGACGTACCTTCATGAAGGCGAGCCTGAAGACAAGTGGGAAGCATTCGAGAAATTTAACAGCTCCGCTGTAGTAGCACCTACATTCGGCTTTAACTTCGATACGGCTCCGGTCAAAACAGAAGTTGCGGCCGTGACGAACGTAGCGAAGGAATTCATTCCTGCACTGTATACCGGCTCCATCGATCCTGACGAATACTTGCCAAAAGCAAAACAAAAGTTCCAGGATGCTGGAATCGACAAAGTTATCGCTGAGGCTCAAAAGCAGTTCGATGAGTGGAAGGCAGCACAGAACAAGTAAGGCATAAAAAGTGGTTGAAGAGTAGAAACGGCTGATGATGATAGCCGTTTCTCTCTATTTATCATCACGCTCCTGTAAAATACTAGAAAAACTGCATGATCATTATCCGTATAGGAGGTTTTTTCGAGTGAAAAAAATCAAACCGGGTTATTTTACTAAAGCTCAGTGGAAGCGAAGAATGACCGTATGGATGAGCACAGCCGTGCTGGCAGCAGCCCTGACGGGTTTTGCCGGAGAAGCCGAAGCGGCGCAGCCTCATTCGTCCTATTGGTATCCGAACACGCTGCTGGAATGGTCGCCGTCAACCGATAAGGATGCGCTTTTTAACCGGGGAACGGTGAAGCTGGAGACCAAGCGGGTTCAGGGCCATAAGGTCAACAGCCATGCCAAAGAGGAAGTGAAGGTACTATCGATTGCTTCCATGTATCCAAGCACAAGCGGAGCTCCTTCCCAAGGCTCGGAGAAGTTCCATACGTATACGTTCAGTAATTGGCAGTATATTGACAAGCTGGTGATGTGGGGCGGCTCGGCAGGTGAAGGCTTGATCGTTCCGCCAAGCGCCGACGTGATCGATGCAGCCCACAAGAATGGCGTGCCTGTGTTTGGAACCGTTTTCTTACCGCAAACCGAGCATGGAGGCAAAATCCAGTGGCTGCACGATCTGTTACAGCAGCGGGAGGACGGATCCTTCCCGGTTGCAGACAAACTGATTGAGGTTGCTGCGTATTACGGATTTGACGGTTGGTTCATCAATCAGGAAACGCAGGGCGGAACGCCTGAGGATGCCGCTAAGATGGCTGAATTTTTAACGTATCTTCAGCAGAAGAAGGCACCGGGCATGGAAGTGATCTGGTACGATTCCATGATCAAGGACGGACCGGTGAAGTGGCAGGGAGCTTTGACGGATCAGAACAAGATGTTCTTCCAGGCGGGAAATCAGCGCGTTTCCGACAATATGTTTATCGATTTCCGCTGGCAGTTCAAGGACGAGAAGAACGGCAAATACGATTATATCACGCCGTTCTTGAATTCCCCGGCGAAGGCGGCCGAGCTTGGCCGCAGTCCGTATGATCTGTACGCCGGAATCGATGTGGAGGCAAACGGCTACGAAAGCAGGTTCAATTGGCCGGTCGTGTTCCCGGAAGGCAAGAAAGCGACCACTTCCCTCGGCATTTACCGTCCGGATTGGGCGTTCAACAGCTCTGAGACGCATGAGGAATATATGAACAAGGAGCAGATTTTCTGGGCTGGGCCCCGCATGAACCCGGCGAATACCTCCCAGCCTGAAGGAAGCGACCCGCTCGCCTGGAGAGGGATTGCCCATGATGTCGTTGCCAAAACGGTGCTTACTGATTCCGAGTTCGTCACCCATTTTAATACGGGGAACGGCCATATGTTTGCGGTGGACGGCAAAGTGATGCGGAGCAGCGATTGGAGCAACCGGAGTCTGCAGGATATTTTGCCGACCTGGCGCTGGATCACGGAAACCAACGGCAAGGGCGAAGCCATCAAGCCTGGATTTGATTTCAGCAAATCCTACTACGGAGGCAGCTCGCTTCAGGTAGCAGGTCCCGTCAGCAAAGGTTCTTCTACCCATATCAAGCTGTATAAGGCGGATATCCCGGTCGAGGCAACGACGGAAGTATCGCTTGTTTATACTGATAATGCGAAGGATGCCAAGGTGAAGATCGGGTTGGCCTTCTCCGATGCGCCGGATGACTATGTGTTCTTCGAGCCGTCCAACTGGACCCAGGCAGGCGCGAATCAGGATTGGAAGCAGGGGAGCGTCAGACTTAACAAGTTCAAAGGACGTACGATTGCGGGAATTTCGCTTCAATTCGAATCCGCGGCGGATATGGCCAATTATCAGGCCAATATCGGCAAACTGGCCGTTACACAGGTGAATGACAAGGCGAAGAAGCCGCACCAGGTGACCGATCTGCAGGTGATCGAGAACGACTTCCGCGACGGAATCTATGGGGATGCACGGTTGTCCTGGAAGGCACCGAAACAGGCGGAGGACGTAATGTATTATCAGGTGTACCGGGTTCATCCGGACGGCAAGTACGAGTTGATGGGCATGACGGGCAACACCGTTTATTATGTGCCTGAAATGAAGCGTCTGCAAAAAGAGCAGTCTACCAAAATGGTCGTGATTCCGGTGAACCGCCATTATGAACAAGGAAAAGCAGCGTCCGTAAGCTTTGACTGGCCGGAATACCCGAAGCCGACGGCAGCCTTCAAGGCGGACAAGACGCTGATCGCACCGGGAGAAACGGTACAATTCACGGATCTTTCATCGGAAGTAACAGAGTCCTGGAGCTGGAGCTTCCCGGGCGGACAGCCGGCGTCCAGCACGGAGCAGAATCCTAAGGTGACCTATCCGGAAGAAGGAACGTTCGAAGTGACGTTAACCGCTAAAAATAGCATTGGCGAGGACGTGGTTCGGAAGAAGCTCATCACGGTTACACGAGAAGCGGAGAATGGCGTTGGCAATCTTGCCCTTGGCAAGAAAACGTCAGCATCCAGCTTCGTGAATGAGAAGGAAGCACCTGCATTTGCGGTGGACGGTAATGCCGCCACCAAATGGTGTGCGGTCGGAGACGGGCCACATTCTCTGACGGTGGATCTCGGAGCTGAGCACAAGATCAGCGAATTCGTGATCAAGCATGCGGAGGCGGGAGGCGAGCCGGCCGCATTCAACACGCGGGCATTCACCATACAGGTAAGCTCGGACGGCAAGGAATGGAAGGATGCGGTTTCGGTCAAAGACAATACGGAAGCGGTCAGCAGCCATGCCATCGAGCTTACCTCCGCACAGTACGTTCGTCTTCAAGTCGAGAAAGCGACCCAAGGCGGGGATACGGCCGCGCGGATTTATGACTTTGAGGTATTGGGCTTGAAATAATATGAATGAGCAAAAGAGCGTTTCCCTAAAGAGGGGAACGCTCTTTTTTAAGCTGCCGGCCAAGTTTATTTCATCAAGGTCTCCATTAGCACAACGAGCTGCTGGCAGGAAGTTCTCTGCCTGTACATGGAAGCGTAATGCGCTAAGGGGGTTTAATCAATGGGTATTATAAGAGCGGGGGACAGGTACAGCAAGTGTGTGAAGCATCGGCTCCTGAGTAGGTAACAGGGATGCTTGCCACTCACAAGTAAATCCTCCGAGCCTCCTCATCGAAGAATTCAATCACACTCCCATAATCGGCAATATCGATCCGGTTCTGCCGCATGATCTTCTGAAGAAAGATGGTATCCGCGAAGATTTTATTTAGAATCGTCTTGCACCATGCCGGAGTGCCTCTAAAGTAGTCCACCAGATGATGAATTTCATCAAACTCAAAATAAAGAACATAGCACACGTAATTCTGCAGCAATATGCTGAAGCAATGATCACGATATGGGATAGAGCGAGTGCCTGCGAGAGCATCTCTCATGATGTCGAATACCGTTGATTTATTTTCCGAGTACATATGGAGCATCTCGTCCACATCATTGATCAGTCGGAGTGCAGCCTCGAAGCCTTCTTCCGGGGGCAAGACCAGCTTGGTCGACTTTCCCTCGATGGACCTAAGCAGCTCAATCGTTAGGTTTTTGCAGGCGGCGATTTCATGGGGAGCTATCATTAATTGATCGCGATGCTTATCGAAATGCTCGATGTAGTAATCATGGTACGCCGAGAAATATGGCTCGATGTGGATGCCGGTTTTCGTATGAACCAAATCCTGACCGTGGAATGAAAAAGCGTAAAGCGTCTCCTCGTTCACCGGGTGGGCATACAGGTAGAAAAAGAGGAAAAAGTCCCTTAATTGAAGCTTCTGTTCATCGCTCAACCGGGAGACACCGTTTAATTGAGACAACTGGAAGTAACAATAATTCTTCATCAAATCATTCATGGCGTTGTACGGATTGCTTCGAACAATGGATGTCGTCGAGTTGATGGTAAACAACAGATAATAGAGTATCTGTTCATCGTAGACGTCCAGCTGCTTAAACGTGTCCGCGAGCACAGGCTTCCAATCCGGGCTCGCAGCATATTGGGGATCTCCCGGCTGTAAATCATACGCCCATTCAACAAAAGCCTGACCGTTGCGATCGACAAAGAATAACGCTGCTCTTTCGTCTTCCAGAACGCCATATTCAAAGCCAACGGTCTGTACCGACGGCAAGCCTCTGTTGAATTTTATATTTAAATATTCATGAAATAGGAGCTGAAGCTTCATTCATCTTACCCTCGATTCTTATCCATTTATTATGGTTAACCGGATGATCTTCAGCCAAGGGCTAGGTAAGGTTAAACACTCGTCCCCAAACCCCAATCCATCGTTAAAAGCCGCTTAAGCTGATCCGCTTGCTCTTCTCCGATCGAGGCGATGATTTTGGCCTCAAGCTTTGCCTTGATCGCTTCGTTGTGCTCAAAGCACTCCTCGCCGAACTGCGTGAGACGGATGCACTTGTCTTTATTGTTATGCTGCGCTCTGCTGACCTCGACCAGTCCTTTGGCTTCCAGATTTTTAATGAATTTATGGGTAGCCTGACGGGAGATATCCACTTGTTTGGCGACATGGGATATCGTCGTTTGTTTCTTATAGATTCTCGCCATAATAAACCATTCGGAGTTCGATATATGAAGGTCATGGCTTTTATGCCACAAGCGGTCGTTTAAGGTGCGGAGAAGGACATGACGTTCGCTTATCAGGTCGATCAGATCCACGGTCTTCACTTCTACATGCATTGGTCATCATTCCTTTCAGCAATTCCTCCACCAATATACAAAAGTTCACGATTCTTCGTCAACTAAGTTGACGATAGTGTATAATAGAGGTACATAGTCAACCAAGTTGACAACGTGAGGAGGACAACAGCATGTTTGAAACGGGTCATTTGGTTATCTATTCAGTTCATGGCATATGCCAAATTGATGGGATCAGCGAGAAAGAAGTCTTGGGCACAACCAGACGCTATTATGAGCTGCATCCGGTAAGCAACGTGAAATTAAAGATTAGCACGCCAGTAGACAACGACAGTCTGCTCATGGTCGAACTGATCGATCGGGAGGAAGCCGAGAAGGTCATGCAATCCTTTAAATCGCCGGGCACGGGATGGATTGAAAAAAATACGGAGCGTTTCCAGACCTACTCCAAATTAATTAGATCAGGCGACCGGGAGGAGATCGCTAACATTATCAACACCTTAATGCGTCACAAGCAGAAGGCCGAAAGCAACAACAAAAAGCTGAACCAACAAGATCAAGTGATGTTAGCTTCGGCTCAAAATATTTTGTTTCAGGAAATGGCAATTGCTTTGGATACATCCTATGAATCGGTATTGGGCAAGGTAAACGGCATGCTGGCGTAAGCGCTGGCTGACCGAAATTCAGCAAGGCGAGGGCAGAGAGACTGTATGTATGCGATCCAGACTTCATTATTACAATAAAAATCACCAATCCGTTATCGGTTGGTGATTTTTTTGTTTCGGACGTTCATTCTCTATTCTATTCGGATAATTATTCACAGAATGTTCACTTATGAAGAGCCTCCCTAAATCGCTAAAATAACACGGTGACACATTAGATGAAGGGTTGATGATAGGAGATGGCAAACCAGAAGGACGTGGAGACAAGACTGCCTAGGAACGGCAAAGAGGGAATATTATTTTTATTGATCGTATCGATTATTTCGGTCAACACGATCGCGCCGATCATTATTGGATTGGAGCGCGGGTTCAGCAAAGAGGTTTATCTGGATAGTCTAAAAGTGATTCCTATCATGTGGGTCATCGTCGTGTTATGCGTGAAGCTGATCGCTGGCCCGATTGTTGGCAAGATGATGCCTAAATTCTTGGGGCAGACTGATGGGGTCAATGCAAGAGTATTATTAAATATTGTGCTCAACGTAACGGTATTATCACTTCTTCTCTCCATTATTGGCCCCATGGTAGGTACCAAACACATCAGTTTGGATCCGTTTAAAAACTTCCTCCATACCTGGCCACGAAACTTCGGCATTGCGTTCTGGATTGAAGTGTTGATCGCACAGCCTATCGCAAGATACGCGATGAAGGTTCTGCACTCAAGACAGGCAAGCAAAGCATCGAGCATACAAGCGTAAGATCGTGAGGCCGTCGATTCGTCGATGGCCTTCTGTTGTCCGTAAGGGATCAACCAAACGGAATCAGGCCGCGCTCACATCTAATTAGTCTGGAATTGACACCTCCCTGTTCCCCTACTAAGATAGAAAAAATATATATATCGCAGATGGAAATGAACGAGAGGATCCTGCTTATTCCGAAATGGACATTCAAGGAGCACAGGAGCTTGCCATCTCGATAATGAATGAAGACCAAAATCCGAATATAAATGTATTAATGTGGGATGCAACCCTTACAGAAATAAAGAAATAATTGGCCGGGAAGCCATTATTGCAGGAGGAAGAGCCTGATGCTTAAAGATTTGCAAGGCGAGGCAAATATGTCCCCGATCGTTGGGATGTTATATTCCGCGGTGAAAGAAAACAGCCAGCGACTTCAGTTGATTACGAAGGGCATGTCGCAGGAAGAAGTCGATTACAAGGGACCCGATGGCAGCTTTAACAGCACTGCTCAATTAATGAGACATATCCTGTATGTTGATTTGAATTGGGTGTACCGGATGAAAGGGGAGCCGCTCCCTCATTCGTTACAAAAACAATACGGTCCCATGATCGATGTGAACAACCGGCTGCCGATGATCCAAGGCAAGTCGCTCAACATGCTGATATCGGAGTATGAAGAGGTGTTAAGCATGCTGAAAGACATCTGTACCCAATTGCAGGATGCTGATTTAGATCGGGTGGTCACCTTTGGTCATGAGAATGAAAAGCAAGCAACGATTCGCTGGGGATTATGGCATATGGCTGACCATAACCGCTATCATCAGGCGCATATTAATCTGCTAAGAAAATGGTATGCAGAGCATTCGCCTTCAAAATAAAGGGACATCAAGTTTAAAAAATTGGGCATCTGCAGATGTAACCTTTTATGCGAAGCGGAAAGGGGGGCCAGGATGCGGTACGTCTGGCCGATCTTTCATCGATATGTGGGAGAATAGGCTGGAATTGCGTACATCCTCAAAGTAACCTATTATGGCTGGAAGTTAAGCAATGACGCGTGCCGAGGCAACCGCACTGTTGGTAAGAATGCTGAAAGTGAATGACCTGATTGATAAATAATGAAGCAACGCAAACAACCATTGATGACATGAACGTCTTCGATGGTTGTTTTCTTTTGTTCACGTGCACCGATATATCAATTCTCATAGATAAATTCTTTAAGGCTGTTCAGATTTTATTCAGACTGCCTCTATATAATGTAGTGGCGTGTATTCCTATAATTCGACAGTGACTTTGAATAAGATCCTCGGTCCAACAAATTTCGTATTTAGGAATCTAACAGAGTATGTAGCCTAGATTTAAAAGGATAGAGATTATGTGAGGGGTATTTTAACTATTCTGCATAATTACTTAAGCGAAGCGGCTGTTGGAAAGGGAAGACACGAGGCTTACAAATATGATGAAAAAGATAGGAGGAAAGAAAAACGTGTTTAAATCTAGCAACAAGCCTCGTAAGAAAAAGCATGCAGCATTG
Source organism: Paenibacillus lactis (assembly GCF_017873605.1). GTDB lineage: Bacteria > Bacillota > Bacilli > Paenibacillales > Paenibacillaceae > Paenibacillus_AQ > Paenibacillus_AQ lactis. The sequence goes on along the minus strand of NZ_JAGGKI010000001.1, from coordinate 511,943 downwards.
TTCCTGGCTTGCGTTCTTACTATTGGTGGTTTTCCGGTAGGAGCTGCTAAAGCTTCAGTCTACGCGGCTGATACAGAACAAGCCTTAATTACCACATCCGGGGGTACGACCAGCTATGATGTTGTTGACGGGGGAACTCCGACCGGGGTAGTTATTGATCCGGAGGTTCTGATTCTTAACTCTCCCGATACGGCTAACTTGGATGCTGCAACGGTAATGATTGAAAATTTCCAGACCGGAGATACATTATCATATACCTTGGCTGCGGGAATTACAGCAAAAAGAAATACCCCCGATAACGGCGTTCTAATGTTTACGGGAAAGGCTTCAGCAGAAGCTTATACGCAAACATTATCCAGTGTTAAGTTCTCGACGACGTCCAGCGATAAATCAGTGAGAACTATTAAATTTACCTTAGGCGATGCCCTTCCTTATGAAGGTAACGGTCACTTTTACAAATATGTAAATAAGGGCAGCTCAATTACTTGGGATAAAGCGAAGCAAGAAGCTGAGGGTATGACTTATTTTGGACGGCAAGGGTACCTGGTCACGATTACAGACGCCAAGGAGAATGAGTTCGTAAAAGAAAAGACTCTAGGCTTGGGCTGGATTGGCGCACAGGATATCGAACGTAAAGATGGTGGACCTAGGAAAACTGGTGACTGGCGTTGGGTAACCGGCCCAGAAGGTGAAAAGGATAGCGGTAATGGCTTGAAATTCTATGAAGGCTATTATCAAACCTCTGGGAAGCCAGTAGACGGAGCGTATACCAACTGGGACGCTCAGGAGCCTAATGATTACAGCAATAAGGAATATGTAGCTCATATTTTTTCATCTGGTCAACAAGCAGGGAAGTGGAATGATTATCCGAATGATAACAACGTTACAGGATACGTCATTGAATTCGGTGGTATGTCAACTGACACCAATTACGAGGTTATCGCCGAGAAATCCGTAGCTTTTGTTAACATTACCGAACTGAAGAAGGCGGTTGAGCAACTCAGCCAATTGAAAGAAGAAGACTACATGGAAGACGAGTGGCCAGCGTATCAGCAGGCACTGGAACAAGCCAAAGCAGTGCTTGAAAACAGAAACAAAACGCAAGAGCAAGTAAATAAAGCGCTTGAGGCCCTAAAGGCAGCGGAAGATCAACTGAAGACCCGGATTAAAATCACGCAGCCGGCTGGCAGCCACGCATACGTAGCCAAGCCTGAGTTTAAAGGTGAGTCTGCTCCTGGTGCGGATGTCACGGCCGTGATTAAAGATAAAGACGGGAAAGTGATTGGCACTCCAAAAGTCAATGTGAATGCTGACGGGACTTGGAGCTTTGAGCCTGACCAAGATCTGCCGGATGGGGACTACGTGGTTGAAGTGACAGCCACGAAGAACGGCGAGTCCAATACCGCTGTCAAAAATGTGACGGTGGACACGACCAAGCCACAGCTTGCGATCACTGAACCAACCGGTGAGCTGGTATCCGTGGCTAAGCCGGAAGTCAAGGGCAGCGCAGACCCGGATGCCAAAGTAACCGTAGATCTGAAGGATGAGAACGGAAATGTCATTGAGACTCGAGAAGTCGAAGTGGACAGTAGTGGCAACTGGAGTTTCATCCCATCAGCTGACCTGGCGGATGGTAAATATACGGTCGATGTAACGGCAATAAAAGACGGCAAAGTGTCCAACGAATCCAAGACGATCGTGGTGGATGTATCCGGAAATTCCCATCTCATTGGTTTGGAATTGAACAATAGCAATGATGGTACACCGATTGGTCTGTCACCTGAGTTTGCTGAAAATACTCGTGAATACACCGCATCCGTTTTCGCTGCAACGTACAGCGTCTATCTAACACCAACGCTGGACGAGCTGGCTGGCCTGGATCCGAATGCCAAGATTGAGATTTCACTCAATGGCGGTACCTGGATGGATGCAGCTGACGGTAAGGCAAGCGATCATTTGCTTTTAAAAGAAGGCAGCAACACCATTGAAGTCAAGGTAACCGTAAACGGTAGAGAGACGATTTATAAACTAACCGTATATCGAGCGTTCAGTGGCGGAGGAGATAACAACAATGGAGGCGGAAACGGAGGAGGCGGAAGCACGCCGGGAACAACTCCAACACCTCAGCCGGAAACTCCAAAGAGCAATCTGGATGTCCGAGTGGACGGCAATGACAATCCATTTGCCACCGGTACCACGACAGTTACGGATGGCCGTACCGTAACCTCAGTGAAGGTAGATCAGGGCAAGCTGGTTGATGCAATATCCAAGAGCACAGATCCGAAGCTGGCTATTCACTCGCCGAATGAAGGTGACCTGACAGTTGGCGGCTTGACTGCGGATAATCTGAAGCGGCTCGGCGATAAGGGCGCAAGCTTGGAAATCAGCAACCCGCTCGCCATCTATCCGGTTCCAGCCGGTAAAATGAATCTGTCTTCCGTAGCTGGGCAGCTTGGAAATGCCGCGCTTGGTGATATTGCAGTCCGTATCGACATTAAGCGTGCTTCGGAAGCCGTGACCGCATCTGCCAAGAGCAAGGCGACATCGGCAGGCTATGAGCTGCTGGTCGATCCAATCGATCTCGACCTGATGTTTGCTCACGAAGGAAAGAACGTGAGATCCGGTCAGCTGAGCGGATATGCGGCGAAATATATCGCTCTTCCGGAGGGCATCGACCCTAACCGGATCACAACAGGGGTTGTAGTCAACCCTGACGGCAGTGTGTACCATCTGCCAACTGTCGTAACGAAGATCAATAACCGTTATTTTGCTCAGATTAACGATCTCCGCAGCAGCGGAACCTATTCGGTCATCTGGAATCCGCAGGATTTCGATGATGTGAGAACACACTGGGGCAAAGCGGATGTGAACAATATCGCGGCAAGACTGGATTTGAAGGGCAACGGGAATAACACATTCTCGCCGGACCGCAGCGTTACGCGCTCCGAGTTTGCAGAGATGGTGGTTCTCGGTTTAGGCTTGATGCGTCCTGAGGCTCCACAGATGAGCTTCCCGGATGTTCCGGCAACAATCTGGTATCGTAATGCGATTGCGATCGCCGATGAATTCGATATTGTCCGCGGTTATGACGATGGCAACTTCGTCGGCGGCCGGCAAATTACGAGAGAGGAAGGGTTCGCCATGGTAGCCCGGGCTCATCGCCTGATTCTCTCTCAGAATGCAGTAGAACAGGATACTTCTGTTCTGGCTCAATATAAAGATGGAGATAACGTAGCGAAATGGGCTAAAGCCGATGTAGCACAATTGATCTCCGCAGGCATCATTCGCGGGAACGGTTCGGAACTTCTTAGTCCGAAAGCGCAAATGACGCGCGCCGAAGTCACCGCACTGATTGCAAGAATGCTGAAAGTGACGAACCTGATCGATAAGTAGAAGCGACCCAAACAACCATTGATGACATGAACGTCGTCAATGGTTGTTTTTCATTAATATACAAATATGAATCGGTATAGCGGGCTGAAAAATAACATGAGAAATCCCCTATGAAACGACATGTATTGTCATACGTGTATTACAGGGGGTTAGGGGCTGTTGGAATGCGAAAAGAAACCTTCGCTTAAGTACACAAGATAAATAGATTAGAGGGTTGGATCACTCAAAGGAAATTTATTACTTTTGGCTTATTAAGAGAAGAAGTGCGGTCAATCGGCTGGATTTTAAGTAGGAGAAGAAGTAAGATATGGTTGTAAAAATATAGATATTCAATTGGAAAAACATTAGATTCCATTGTTGCTCCGGCAGTCACCGACTGATGAATTTGAACAGAATGAAAGGGGAAGCCATGCGAAGAATCGTAGGTGCGTTGTTGATGCTTGCAGGCGTCGGGTTTGTAACATTCGCTGCAATACAATATTTCGAACATCAAGCAAGCCTGAAGGAAGCCATGGCGGAAGCGAATACGCTGATTTCTCAGCCGCAAACCATAGATCATTTGGATGATAAGGGTGTTGATCCAGCCTCGCAGCGTGATCCTATGGCCGAGAGATCCCAGTTTGATCCAAGTCCGAACGATGTGATCGGGATGCTGGAAGTTCCAAAGCTGGAAGCCGAGCTTCCGATTATCGAGGGCACGGATGAGGATATGCTTGAAAGAGGAGTCGGGCATTATAGCTCTACCGCATTTCCACTAGACGATGAACAGATTCTGCTGTCAGGCCATCGGGACACGGTGTTCCGGAACTTCGACAAGCTGGCGGTTGGGGATCGATTCATCGTAAAGCTGCCGTATGGGACATTTGAATACGAGATCCGAAGCACGGATATTGTAGACAAGGACGATACATCGGTTATTCGATCGATGGGATCCGAGGTGCTGGTCATTTCCACCTGTTATCCGTTCCGCTATTTAGGCAATGCGCCGGATCGTTTTATCTTCTATGCATATCCGGTTGGAGATGAGCAGACCACCTAGTTTTTCATTAACCAAAAAATTAATGCAAATGGCGTAGATGTCTCACAATCCAATTAAGGATTGTGAGATTTTTATGTTATCCCGCTTTTTTGCAGTCGGCGCTTTTTCAAGTGATCAACATAGACGGTAATGAAATAGGGGAAGGGCCGTACTAATCCAGCGAGATGGTTTGCAATTCGGATAGAAGATAATCTCTCTCCTTGGGATCGCCAATATGAATGGCTGCTTCCTTGGCGAGTTGGAGGTATTCCATCATGGAATTTATATTCTGATCAATCATGTAAGCCCTCGCAATGGCTTCATAAGCAAACGCCAAATCGAAATCACCGATATGATTCTCCAAGCACAGTTTAAGCGAGTTTTTCCCGTGGAATAAAGCGCTCTCGAACATGCCGAGCACGGCATATACCCGCGAGATTTGCCATTCGCCTCTTGAGAATTGAAGGGGGGTGCCGATCTCGCCCCAGTGATAGCGGGAAGCATGGGCCATGTGGATCATCTGAAGATCGTCTTCCCAGGACCTGTCCGCTTTTTCAATCAAATCCCATGCGGCATTAAAATTCGTTACCGCTTGTTGCTTGTGCCATTCAAGCACGGTCAGCTTCTCGCTCATGTCTGCTCCTCCTGCAATTCAACATATTAAGTCGACTTAATCTCATCAAGAATAATGCAAAGTTGCAGGACGGCACAAGGAAATTCATCGGAATGGCCCGATTTTCCGCACGTTTCCATAAGTCGTAATACTTCCGCCCTGTTCGCAGGAAGCGACGTGTGTGATGATAAGTGCATCCAAGGTTCACGGCCACATGGCCTGGAACCGAACACACCTTCAGGCTATTGCGATCCTTCCTTCTATTTCAAATTGAGCGAATTAGGGTCGCAGCTTCCCTGAGGGATGTTGATTAAGAGAGGAGGCATCCAGGCTATCTTGTACCTTCCTTCTAAACTACCTTTCACGTATTTAGGGCAAGGCTTTCCTGGAATCCTGATGATAAATAATACCATCTATTTACGAAGAGCGAATAAACTTATGGTGGAGCGAGGGCAAGGGGAGAGCCGGCTTTCGGAAGCGGTTTTGGCCACTGCCCTGAAAAATATCGAGTTTCTTGGATTTACGTTCTCCCACCCATTGATGCACGTCATTCGTACATTATCCATGGAGCAGTTTTCCGAATTCTATGCCCAGCTAGTCGCTGACCTTAGCGTTATGGTCGGTGCACATGTGGAGTATCAGCCGATGTATCCCGGATTCCCGCAGCAAGTGATGGAGGAAGACGATGCAGCGCTGTATCTGAATGCGGTCTACCATTATCTTACGCTGGAGGCTCCCGATCATCCTGGTGTGGTAAGACCTACTTTGCTGGATAAAACCCAGCTGACCGTCATCGAGCTTGGAAGCCAAGCCGAGTTCCATATGATGATCCAGCAACTAATTCAAGCCAAGACGTCCATTTCGGACACGGACCGGCAGGACATCGATACCGCGATCGCGAATGCCGAGCCGGAGGAGCTGGAAGAGCTGCTTCCTTCCGAAATTCCGTTCAAGGAAAACGCCGCCTTCGTCGCAAGCTCCTTGCTGAAGCATGACAAGGCAAACATCAACCTGATCGAGCGCTACTTCAAGACGGCAACGGATGTATTGCGTCTGGCAGCGGCTTGGTCGGGGGGCGATGTCAGCCTTACCGCGCCTGTGCGCTTCCGTAAATTCAAGCGCCCGGAAAGACGGCTGCTGCTCGGATTGCTGGAGCGATGCCACCCGATAACGGAGGATATGCTGAGATTTAAAGACCGCTGGATTCGCCTTGGCGAGATTCTACACCCTTCCGAATACAAGTCGCGTTTTCCGCGTGCGGAAGAAGCCTTCGATATCTTGCGCAATAACAAGCCCTTTACGACCTTCAACGGCAGCGTAGAGCTCGCCTTCCGCTATGATCAAGTCTGGTCCCTCATCGATCTCTTGATGAAGCGTCCCGGCGAATTCGCGAGACGGCTGGATCAGCTGCTGCGCTCGACCGAGCATACAGAGTATGTCGTGCTTGCATTTGGAGAAGTCGCGGATCAAGTGTCGACGCCGGTGTTATTGCAGGTGAAGTCTCATTTTGCCCGCCGCCATGAGCCGAGCGACCTTCGCATCTTCTTCCCGAAAGGCAATGTGGCTAAGGCGTTTGCGGTTCCGAATAATCTTCCGAAGGTGGATCCTGGGGCTTGCGAGGACATCGTGAACCTATGTGACCAGGTATTAATCCAGCGGTTCTCCGAGCTGCCGCCGCTTGGGAAGACCTATATCGACCAACGCTTGCAGCACTACCACGTCCCGTTCTCACAGCGATCGGCCAGTAAAGCTTTGCGTACGCTCGTACGCGGAAGCCGCATCCCGATGGGGGATGGGGATACCATACGGTTCTTCAGCTGGTGGAAAGAGGGAATGGTCGACGGCCAACCGACCGGCCGCGTGGATATCGACCTGTCCGCAGTGATGTATGACGGGAACTGGCAGTATGTGGAGCATATTTCGTATACGAATCTGCGGTCGTCCAAGTACCGTGCCGTGCACAGCGGAGACATCGTATCCGCCCCGCAGGGCGCATGCGAATTCATTGATCTCCATATCCCTTCCATCGTCCAGTACGGCGGGCGCTACATCGTGGCAACCCTTCATTCTTATACGAGTCAGCCGTATTGCGAGCTGCCGGAGTGCTTCACGGGCTGGATGATGCGTAAAAAACCCGGCTCCGGGGAAATCTTCGAGCCTGCCACGGTGGTCAACAAAATCGATGTCACCGCCGACACGCAGATTGCGATTCCCGTTATCCTTGATCTGATGGAGCGCACGGTCATTTGGACCGATCTGTCCCTGACGCGGCATCCGCATTACTATAACAATGTCGAAGGGAACCAGAAGGGAATGGTTCTGATGGGGAAAGCCATGACGGCGCTTCGGAAACCGGACCTGTACGATCTGTTTATGCTCCATGCAAAGGCACGGGGCGAGTGCGTCGAACAGAAAGATCAGGCCGAAACGGTTTTTTCGGTGGATCATGGAACCACGCCGTTTGATATCGAGCAGATTATGGCGGAATACCTGGTTTAATCGCATATGCTTGATGAGGGCACCTATTGACGGTGCTCTTTTTTCTTCACGAACACATATTGAAATCAGTATGAATTAAGATCATCGCTAAATTCGCCACATAATAATGACAAACCTTGTCACTATTAACGGTTAGGATAAAGATAAGGCAGCCGGTCCAATAACCATGTAAATGAGAACCGGAACTTCAGCTAGGGGAGGACCCTGGAACAGAGCGGATGGGCGAGCCAAATAACATATGATTGTTAAAAAATAAGGAGGACTGCGCTTATGTATGTAACAATTTCGGATTTTGTTGCGGAGTGGAAGAGGGAGGCTGCATTAACTCAGCAGGTATTGAACGGTTTGACGGATGCCTCGCTGCAGCAGAAGGTGTACGGGGAAGGACGAACGTTGGGGAGAATCGCCTGGCACTTCACCACGAATATCCCGGAATATTTGTCAGAGTTCGGAATTACCATCGAACAGATCCCGAATGCGGAGGAAGTCCCTGCTTCCGCGAAGGAAATTGCCGATACCTTTGCGGAGATCAGCGACCGGGCGGCTCGCGCCATTGAGGAGCAGTGGACGGATGCCTCGCTGCAAGCGGTGCAGAATGCCTTCGGAAGAGATGAATCGAATGCGTCCATCTTAATGGGACTCATCAAACACATTGTCCACCACCGGGGACAGGTTACGATTCTAATGCGTCAAGCGGGATTAAAGCCTTTTGGCGTATACGGGCCTCCTAAAGAAGACTGGATCCATTTCGGGGTGGAACAGCCGCCGCAGTAAAAAAATCATGACATGACCGAAAGCTCAGGCGCTAAATTTCAAACCAATCACACGTCAAGCTTATCAGCATGGATGATTGGTTTGTCCGATGTTCACCGTTTTCTGGCCGCGAATCCTCACAGGGATTGCGGCCTTTTGCGGTATTGGCGCCTAACCCGCAGTTATTGACCCACCCCACCCTGCGCACTACTCCAACGGGAAGCATTCGTACAGCACCTTTGCAGGTCCAGCCTTACTAACGATAACGATACATGATGTGGAGTCTGCCGTGCCGGAAATGGTATAATTCTACTAAAGTATGAGAGGGGGCAAGGCCAATGAGGGAAGAACTCTTGGAACAGCTCGAGGAATGGCATGAAGAGGATGAATTCGAAGCGATCGTAGATGCGATCACGGAGATTCCGGAAGAAGAACGGGATTACGTCCTGACAAGCCATTTGGGCAGAGCGCTGAATAATCTGGAGCGCTACGAGGAGGCGGTTGAGCAGTTCTTGTCGATTGCGGAAGAAGGGCAAGAGGACCCGCTCTGGCATTACCGCATCGGACTGGCCTATTATTACCTGGAGCAATATGACAATGCGCGCGAGGCTTTCGAAGCCGCAGACGGGCTGGAGCCGGGGGATGAGGATACGCTGGAGTTCCTAGAGTGGATCCGGAGTAAAACGGAGGAGCAGGAGCATAATGCCGCTAATGCCGCTGTGTCAGCAGTTGAAGCTCCAACAGAGCAGGCGTTTATCTCTGCCGACATGGATGTTACGGATTTTTGGGATGATGGCGCGGAAGCTGCCGATTCGTATACCATGGCGCCGCCGACGGACGATTTGGTTGAATCCATCCAGGAAGAGCTGGTTTTTAAACTGCCGACAGCCTATATTCAGATGATGAAAGTACATAATGGCGGGATTCCCCGCAGAAGGTTTTTCCCTGTACAATCGGGGGATGCAGCCGATGGCCGCATCGAGATTACGGGCATGCTGGGCATCGGCCGAGAGAAGAAGCATTCGCTCTGCGGAGAAGCCGGCAGCCGGTATATGATCGAGAATCGAGGCTACCCGGAGATCGGTGTCGTTCTATGCGTGTGTCCTTCCGAATCGGAAGCGGTCATGCTGGACTACCGGGCAGCCGGCAATGACGGAGAGCCCGAGGTCGTTCATGTTGACCAGAGACATCCGGACAAGATTACCCGGCTTGCGCCGAACTTCCAAGCTTATGTTCAGGGATTGGTGCAAGCGTAAACGCCTTTTTTGAACATCCACCGTTGATAAAGAAGCTTCGCCCGAAACCAAGCCAGTAGAAGAGCCATGCTGCTGGAATTCAGTTGCGGCACACCGGTTACAGGAAAAGAAAACAACCATACGATAAAAAGCTGTTCAGAGAGGAGCGTGAGCTCTTACTCCTGAGCAGCTTTTTTACAATGCTCCATTAGTCGGCATTACGCCGGGAGCCTCACCACAAATAATTCCAACTGCGACAAGTAAAAATTGTAATCGAATATCAAAAGTAACATTCTATTGTGATAAGATGAGTATAAAGACTTAGAATAAGCATTCAGAAAATATTCAACGCAACATGCCAATATATAGAAGAAATGGTGTTGGACGATTGGGGGAGCTGTTCGCTGGTTTTGCGTGAGATGGACCACGAGAAGTCATTCATGACTGCAAAAAACCAGGAACATCACTTCATCTATAAGGAACCCGGTTCAAGGGGGATGGCGAGCCTGCAGAAGGGGGAGAAGAGGACCTTGAAGGTCATGTTCGTCGATGATGAAATACTGGCTACACAGTATTTAAAGAGACTGCTGTTACAAGAAGAAGCTGCCGCCGATTTCCAGTGGGTTGGCGAATATCAAAATCCATACGAAGCATTAGATGCAGCCCAATCAGAGGAGCCTGATGTCGTATTTCTGGATATCGAGATGCCGGAGATGACCGGCTTTGAATTGGCGGAGCGTTTATGGGAGGTTCGGCCTCAGCTTCAGATCGTGTTTGTGACCGCCTATGATGATTATGCGATCAAGGCATTTGAGGTTAACGCGCTGGATTATCTGCTGAAGCCGGTGCTTCCTTCAAGGCTTTCCGTTACGATCGACCGAATCGTGAAAGGTTCGCTAACAAAGCCGGCAGCAGTTGTCAGCCGTACCGAAGATGAACAAGAGCCAATAACCCTCTGCTGCTTGCAATCCCTGCACTATAGGGAGAACGGGGAGCCTAAGCATTTTCCATGGAAAACGTTAAAGGCCCCGGAGCTGTTCGCCTACCTTATTTACTACCGGGGGAAGACGGTGAGCAAGCAGACGCTCATGGATCTGCTGTGGCCTGTCCACGACCCGCACAAAGCCGTGACGCAGCTCCATACGGCCATTTATCAGATTCGGAAAATGATCAGAATGTGCGGGCTGGATGCCCGAATTCATTATCATGACGAGAGCTATCGGCTGGAGCTTGCGGGTAAGCTGGACGTGGAGAAATGGGAAGACAGGTTGAGTAAAGCGCCGGAGGTAATGCCGGACACGCTTTCCACCCACCAGTCGATCATGGATGTGTACGAAGGGGATTTCCTGGCGGACCACCGGTATGTGTGGGCGGAGCCGGAGCAGGAACGGCTTCGGCTGCTATGGCTCGAGCATGTCCAATCCGTCGCAGCATGCCATGTCGAGATCGGCCAGTATGCGGAAGCCGTAAGAATCCACCAGCAGGTGATCGAGCGGCTGCCGTATTTGGAGGACGGCTATGTCGGATTGATGTATATCTATGCTTCGCTGCATCATCACTCTGAAGTCAAAAAGATGTTTCAGCGAATGAAGGAAGTGCTGCTCGGGGAATATGAGGTCCCCCTTTCGGACAACATCGTTCAATGGTACAAAGAGTGGGAGCAGACCATTGAGGTCGCTGATGAGCAAGGGGCGTGAGTGAGACCATGATCAAACGGGCATTGCCTGTTCTATTCATCATTGCAGGAATAATCCTAATATTCTATCCGAAGCTGACGGAAAGGGTTCAGCAGGCGGAACAGGAGCAGCTGGCCCGCGAATGGCAGGATAGTCTTCAACAGATCAGCGTTGTGGATGATCGTCAGGCGTCAGGGAACCAGGAATCCAATGAAGCAGCCGGTGGAGCGGGTACATCCGATCATGCCTCCATCAAATCTGAAGGGGAGCTCGAAGTGATGCTTGCCATCCCCAAGATCGATCTCAAGCTGCCTGTATTGCATGGGGCGACGAAGGAGAATCTGAGGACGACATTGGCCAGCATCGAGCATACGGGAAGACCCGGGGAGATCGGTAATTTTGCCGTTGCCGGCCATCGCAACCGAACCTATGGAAGGAACTTTAACCGATTGGATGAGCTGGCCGTGGGCGATGCCATCGAAGTGGATACGGGTACCCGAGTATTTAAATATGAGGTAACCGAAAAGCTGATCGTTAAGCCGGAGGAAGTCTGGGTGCTGGAAAGCGACGGGAAGAATAAGGAGGTTACGCTCGTGACCTGCCACCCGATGGTCAATCCGACGCATCGGCTCATTATTAAGGGGAAGATCATCTCATAAGATTTCCCGCGGTAATATGGATCTCATTGATTTATGATAGGTCAGATTCTTATAACGATTTGATGGAACAGCCTGCCGGCAAGCGGCAGGCTGTTTTTTTCGTGTCTACATGAGATATATATCGGAGAAACTAAATACTTCAGGCCACAATACTGCTAAAGTCACCATATCACGCTTTTACGGCTTAACGCCTACAGCCAGCCCTTATCCTCCGCGATCGCGACCGCCTGCTGCCGGGACTCGGCGTCCAGCTTCTGAATGGCCGAAGAGAGGTAATTGCGAACCGTTCCTCGCGTCAGGAACAGAGCCTTGCTGATGTCCTCGGTCGTCATCCCTTCCTTGGTCAGGCGAAGCATTTCGATCTCCCGCTCGCTGAGCGGGTTCTCCTCCTTCATGAAGAGCGCTGCCGCCAGGTCGGTGCTGACGACCCGCTCGCCCTTCATGACCCGGCGGATGGCCTCGATCAAGTAATCGATCGGCTCGTCCTTTAGCAAATATCCCTCGACCCGCGCATCCATTGCTCTTTGCAAATAACCGGGGCGCGCGAAGGTCGTGACGATCATGATTTTGCAAGGCAAGCCGGCATGGCGTATCCTCTCGGCTAGCTCGAGCCCGCTAATATGAGGCATCTCGATGTCGAGCACGCACACATCCGGCTGATGGAGCGAGATGGCTTCCCATGCCTGTTCTCCGTCCGGCACCTCCGCCACCACCTCGATGTCGTCCTCGAACTGGAGCAATGAGGCGAATGCGCCGCGAAGCATTTTCTGGTCTTCTGCAATCACGATTCGGATCATGCGGGGTCCTCCTTTTTATGCTGGCGTAACGGGAGCATTAAAGACAAGGTGGTTCCCCCGGCTGGGGAAGCGGCAATGCTAAATGAGCCTCCCAGCATCTTCATCCGCTCCTTCATCGAAGGGATGCCGTTTCCGCCGTCCGGCTCCTTGATCCCGGTGCCGTCATCCGCAATGTGGATCTCGTAGGCTTCGTCCTTGGCCTCGATCCGGATGGTGCATCGCTTGGCGCGGCTATGCTTGATGATGTTGGTCATAGCTTCACGTACGCAGAGCGCAAGCATCGTTTCCTCCACGCTGGATAACAGCGGGGACTTCTCCGGCTTCTCGATCCTCAGCTCAATCCCTGCCGTACCCAGCAGCTTGACGGAATGCTCCAGCTCGCAGGCCAGGGAGATGAATTTCATCTCCGATACCAGCTCTCTCACTTGCTTAAGGGCCGTCCTGGAGCTGTCCAGAATCTCGCCAAGCTCCCGTTTGGCCTGGGCAGGATCCTTATCCACCCATCTCGTCGCCAGCTCGGTCTTCATCTTGATCATCATCAGGGTCTGTCCGAGCGTATCATGAAGATCTCTCGCGATCCGCTGACGCTCCTCCTGCTGGATATACATGGCGATCTGCTGGTTGGCTTCCTCCAGCTCGCCCTGCAGGCTTTTTGCTTTCTCCCGAATATAGATAATGGCCGGGTACAACGTTTGAATGATCATAACCGGCAGGTAAATGGCATTCTCCGTCTTCAGCAGCGGCTCCTGGCGGATGACGAACACCAGCAGATACGAGAGGGCAATAGCAGCACTGCCGATAGCAATCTGCCCTTTGGACCTGGACTTGCCGAGCAAGTCGGCAAAGAGGATGCCGAATAGCAGGATACCCGGCCCAATAAAGATTCCGAGCACGGTAAGCGTACCCTGGCCTGATAACACGGCTGCCAGAAGCCAGCCGCTGCGGCGCCACAATGCAATATAAAACGAAACCAGGAACAGCAGGAGCAGCAGAAGGCTGCCCCACAGTCCCGGTGCCGTATCCGAGCTTAACACCCGGTAGAATAAAAACACCGTCAGTACGAGGTCGATCAGCAGATAATTTTTGATTTGGTCTCTCGGGTACAACTTATGAAACATATCAAGCCCCCAATTCTGGCTATCTCGATTCAAAGAGGCCTATCGCTTGTTTGCGGACGGTTTCCATAGGTCCTAGCTTAAAGCCCCGAAGCCATAGGGATGAAATGCACAGCAGGACGATGCAAATCATCAGCCAGATGGCGATGATGGCTGCAGAATTCAGCTTGCCGGCGAGCCCCAAGCCCCAGCCGTAGAAGAGGAAGGAGGCGATGATGTTTTGGAGCACATAGCAGCTCAGAGACATTTTCCCGGCGTTCTCCAGGAGGCGCCACAGCCATTCCCACTTCGTATATTGTATCATTCTAGCAATGATTGCTATATAGAGGATGGACATCAGCGGAGCAAATAAATAGCGCACCGGCAGATCGAATGCGCCGCCTGGGATGAAAATGAGCAGGTTAAGCGGCAACCCGATAAACAAGCCGAGTTTAAATAGGTTCTTTCGTATCCTTTGGCCCTTTTCATCCGGGGAAAACACCCCTGCACGCATGAAACGAACCCCCAGCAGAAACAGAAATATGTTGGATGGAATCGTTAATATGGCTTCGATCCGAAGCGGAAGGAAGTTATCCAGCCGGTACCGCACCTGCTCCATCCACGTACCTTCTTGATATAGAGCAACGATACTGTCAAAGCTGCCCATCGATACCTGCCCGCTAACCGCCAGCATCAATCCCATTAAGCCGAGCAGCACAACCGCGCAGACACTGCCGATGACCGTCATCGAACGGGCGATGAGCCGGTCGCCGCCTTTTACGATAAACGCCGCTATGATTGCCGTAATCCCATAGCTCATTAAGATGTCATATTCCATAACCAGTATAAAATGCAGCAGCCCCTCCAGGAACAAAAACAGCACAGCCCACAGATAAACGCCCGGCCATGGCTTTCCCTTCCGTTTGGCCTGCCGATACTTCATTTCGAGCCCGACGCCGAACATGATCGTCAATAGTCCGAGCAGCTTCCCGTTCACAAGGAATAACACGATCATGCGAAGAAGATCATCAATTCCCCACCAGCCGGAATATTCAAAGGTTGTCATATAATTGAGGTCTCCCGCATGCGCGAAGAGCCAAATATTCGTCCCGAGTGTTCCGAGGATGGCGAATCCCCGCAAAATATCCAGCAGACGAATGCGTTCCTTTCGTTGTTCCATGGTTCTTTCCCTCTCTCCTTATCGTTCTCTCTTACAGCTTTATTGTAGATTCGGCCGGTCTGCCGCAACATTCACACCTGTAAAGAGATCCTTATGACACCTGTCATAAAGTTAGGGAAGGCTGGGGTCATCCCGAGAGATTGGGGGTATGTATTGTAATAATTGGGGGATTGTATACGGAAAAAGGGTTAACTAAGCGATAAAGGAGACATCATCATGAATTTCAAACACATTACGGTTGCCGGAAGCGGCGTATTGGGAAGTCAGATTGCCTACCAGACCGCATTCAAAGGCTTTCAGGTATCGGTATACGACATTAACGATCAGGCGCTCGAACGTGCGAAGGAGCGGATTGCGGAGCTGAAGCCGCATTACCGGCAGGATTTGGGGGCGACCCAGGAGGAAACCGATCAAGCCTTTGACCGAATCTCCTTTCACAGCGATTTAGCACAGGCCGTGGCCGAGGCGGATCTGGTCATTGAAGCGGTCCCTGAGGTGGTGTCCATCAAAACCGAATTTTACGCCAAGCTGGGACAGGCCGCTCCTGCCAAAACGGTGTTTGCCACAAACTCCTCGACGCTGCTGCCAAGCCAGTTTGCCGATTCGACCGGACGGCCGGAGCGGTTCCTGGCGCTGCATTTTGCCAATGAAATCTGGAAGAACAATACGGCTGAAGTCATGAAGCATTCAAGAACGGACATGCAGGTGTTTCAAGATGTCATTGACTTTGCTAAGGCAATCGGGATGGTGGCGCTGCCGCTCCATAAGGAGCAGCCGGGGTATATTTTGAATTCCCTCTTGGTGCCTCTGCTTGAGGCGGCCCAGCGTCTGTTAGTCCGGGAAGTGGCCGACGTCGAGACGATCGACAAAACCTGGATGGTGGCAACGGGCGCACCGCTTGGTCCGTTCGCGATCTTGGATGTCGTCGGCATCACCACAGCCTACAATATCGGACAAGCGAAGGCGGATGCGACCGGGGATGGAGAGTTCGTTCGGGTGGCGAACCTGCTGAAGACGGAGTATATCGACAAAGGAAAGCTTGGACGGGCGACCGGAGAGGGCTTCTACAAGTATCCGAATCCGAGCTTTGCGGATCCGGATTTCCTAAAGAGCTGATTAAGCGGACGTTCCCTGAAGATGGCCTGCCGAAGGAGCAGTCCTGCACGCGTCTTATGCGCGCGTGCTGCATTCGGGCTGCTCTTTCCGCATTCGGCCGCGAACAAGGCAAGGCCCGCAATTTGGCGCTAACCGATTACCGGGGAGCAGGTATGCCATGTTTGGCGAAGCAGGCGGAATAGCGTAAACTAAAGGGTAATGGCTGGGTTGATCCCTTAAGCCGTCGGCAAGGAATAATACAGGAGAGCCGGTACAATCTATAAAAGGCTGAAGTCGAAATGGATGATACATAGAAGATGTACAGCAATCATGGAACTCATTGTTGCGAGCATAAACGAAGAGCATAATCCGAGAAACGTATAATGAAAATGAAAAAGGAGACTTCCGATGACCAATGAATCAACGCCAGCTGCAGGCTGGAACTTTGACAACAGCTACGCCCGCCTGCCGGAAACGATGTTTACCCGGCTTGACCCAACGCCTGTGCGCGCTCCCGAGATCGTCATCTTCAACGAGCCGCTAGCCGCAGCGCTTGGGCTTGATGCCGAGTCGCTGCAGGCCGAAGGCGCAGCGGACGTATTCGGCGGCAACCGAGTCCCCGAGGGGGCCGAGCCCCTCGCCCAAGCTTATGCGGGGCATCAGTTCGGGCATTTCACGATGCTGGGCGACGGCCGCGCGATTCTGCTGGGCGAGCAAATCACGCCCGAGGGAAAGCGGATGGACATTCAACTTAAGGGTTCAGGCAGAACCCCATACTCTCGCGGCGGCGACGGCCGAGCTGCACTTGGCCCGATGCTGCGCGAATACATCATCAGCGAGGCGATGCACGGGCTCGGCATTCCGACTACCCGCAGTCTGGCGGTAGTGACAACCGGGGAGGAAATTTTCCGCGAAACCGAACTGCCTGGTGCCATTCTTACCCGGGTCGCGGCGAGTCATCTGCGCGTCGGCACCTTCCAGTATGCCGCGAATTGGGGGAGAGCCGGGGAGCTGCAGGCGCTTGCCGATTATACGATTCAAAGGCATTACCCCGAGGCGGAGCAGGAGGAGAACCGCTATCTGGCGCTTCTGAAGGCGGTCATTCGGCGACAGGCTTCCCTGATTGCCAAGTGGCAGCTGGTCGGGTTCATCCACGGCGTGATGAACACCGACAATATGGCGCTTAGCGGGGAGACGATCGACTACGGGCCGTGCGCCTTCATGGACGCGTATCATCTGAATACGGTGTTCAGCTCCATTGATGTGCAGGGTCGGTATGCTTACGGGAATCAGCCGCAGATCGCCGCTTGGAATCTGGCGCGTTTCGCCGAGACGCTGCTGCCGCTTCTGCAGGAGGACGAGAAGCAGGCAATCGCGACAGCCGAGGAAACGCTGGGCGATTTTGCCGAGCTGTACCATCGCCACTGGCTCGAAGGCATGAGGTCGAAGCTCGGGATCGTGAACGAGGAGGAAGAGGATGAAGAGCTCGTGAAGAGCCTTCTCCACCTCATGCAGCGACACGGAGCGGACTACACGAACACCTTCCGTGCTTTGACGCTGGGCCGGCCTGAGGAGACGGGTCTGCACGGCAGCGCCGATTTCGCACAATGGCTGGAGCTGTGGCGCGGCAGATTAGACCGGCAGGAAGCGTCCGAGGAGGAGTCGAAGCAGCGGATGCGCAGCAGCAATCCGGCGATCATCCCGCGCAACCACCGGGTGGAGGAGGCGCTGGAGGCTGCCGTGGAGTCCGGTGACTACAGTGTGCTGAAGCGTCTGGTTGCGGCCTTGGCGAATCCGTACGCTTATGTCCCCGAGCAGGACGAATATTGCACGCTGCCTCCGCAGTCAGGCCGTCCCTACAGGACCTTTTGCGGAACCTGATGCAGCCCCGATAGAGGCATGGGCTTGGTTTGTTCATCGCACACGGTTCTCCTTATGCGCACGAAGCGGGAACAGAAGGGATCAGAGTAATCCGAGCCTATCATACAGCACAGCACAACCCTGCGCCATCTGGTGCAGGGTTTATTGACGTTGGTTCTTTGTTTGGTGACGATCAGGCGCGCCGGAAACCTCCATCGGCTTTCGGGGAGCGGGAAACTGCACCGCTGATCATGAGCCATGCTTATCCTAGTAAAGCTGCCGCGCTCGGTCATCTCAGCGGTCCCGGTGCATCATTCAGGCAGCATTCTCACTTGGTCTCGTATCATGGCACACATCGCATATGCTCAAAATAAAATAAAGGAATGAGTACAAGCGAAGGAGGCGATGAACCAGTGAGAATCAATTGGCATGAGGACTTCATCCTCTTTCTGACAAGCATCGTCCGGCCCAAAGTATACGTGGAGCTGGGGCTGTACCAATGCGCGCTGTTCAACCGGGTCATTCCGTTTGCGGAAACCCTGATCGGCGTTGATCTGAACGGTGAGGCCGGTCAGCATATGCAGATGACCCCCAAGACGCGGTTCTTCCATGGAACGACACAGGCCTTTGCCCAGGAGCTGGCGGCTCGCCCGATGCAGATTGACATGCTGTTCATTGACGCCGATCACTCCAGAGAAGCCGTGCTGCAGGATTTCTATGATTTTTTCCCTTATGTGTCGCCGCACGGCCTGATCCTGCTTCATGATTCGCATCCGGGGAGCGCTGAAATGATGGACCCGACGCTATGCGGGACCGCTTATCAAGCGATCGATGAGTTATCCAAAAAGACCGATGCTTATGAGATGGTGACGATTCCAATTTCGCCGGGGCTGACGATTTGCCGCAAACGACGGCAGCAGCTATCCTGGCAGGAAATATAGCCGCCGGGGCGTACAGGTCGCTTGGCGGCTCTGCGTCTTATTTCCAACGCTTCTTGGCACGGGAAGGAGGCACGTCCCCCTCTTCTAAACGGATTGAAGAGTGACGTTCCGTTAGTAGGACGGATGTTGGGCAGATGAGATGATGGATGATCATTCGATCGATTTCTTTTCTCCGGCGGTTGGCCTTGATGCCTTCCGCCTTTTTGCGTTGACGGCTTATGCGGGCTGCTCATGTAAAAGCGGGTGGCGGCGGGGAGGGATAAGCGGCTGGCTGGCCGGGCGGGCTGAGCCCCCGCTTCGGAATTCTGGCTGGCGTGAGCCGTATTTTTGCAGGAAATCGGGAGGCGGCAGACGAATGTAATCAGAAATATGCCGAGCTATTTTTTTGGAAAGGTGTTTGGTTTTGGCTCCGGAAAGCGTTTCTTATCATGAAAGAGAATAAGAGAATAAACCCAGTGAGAGGAATGAACTGTAAATGTCGAAGGTTCAAGGAAATGCTTTAAAAGCCGTGTGTTCCATCTATGTACCGGTCCGTGACCCGCTAAAGTCGGCGGCATGGTGGCAGAATAACTTTGGGCTTGAGTATGCCGTACCTTATAATCCAGCGGAAGCTCAAGTGATTTTGAAGCTTTCCGACGGGCAATGGCTGCACTTGGTGGAAACCGAAGGCCCGCACAATAATCAGTTTCCAACGAGGGACGGATATGAAATGTTTCGGTTTACCTTTGAAGTCAGGCAGATCGAGGTGCTGTATCATAAATTGAAAGAAAATGGCGTCGTAACGGATCAGCTTCAGGACCGTCACAGCTGCGGAATCAATTTCGTATTTTATGACCCGGATGGGAATAAATTCGATGTGAATGAAGTCGTGGACCAACATCGAACCCCGGAAGAGGCCGAGAAGGTGAGAGCAGCATTATTCCATCCGGTGGGCTAGGGGTCAGTGGAAGACACCTCTGAATGTGTTCTGCATCAAAAAAAACCGCGACGGCCGCAAGATTTCGCTCCAGCAACGGTGCTCGGCGTTACATAACGGCGGTCAACCACATCATGACCATGATTTAACTTTATAGGGGGAAGGCTCTTATGAATTTCGAGTTAAATGAAGCCATTGCGCTATTGGAACGGACGCCGGCAGCGCTTGCGGCGTTGCTGTCCGGCTTGCCGGAGGGCTGGCTGACGAGCAACGAAGGGGAAGGCACCTGGAATGCTACCGAAGTGATCGATCACCTTATTGAAGGGGAGCGAACGAATTGGATGCCGAGGCTGGCGTTTATGCTGGAGGAGGGGGAGGGCAAGCCGTTCCCTCCTTTTGACCGGTTTGCCCATCTGTCCGAAGGGAAGACGGCGTCGACGGATGAACGACTGCAGACCTTTAAGGAGGCTCGGGCGCAAAGTATCGAGAAGCTGAAGACGCTGGTCCAATCGGAGCATCAGCTGGAGCTGACGGGCGTGCATCCGGCCTTCGGCGTTGTGAAGGTACGGGAATTGCTCTCGACTTGGGTGGTGCATGATCTGACGCATCTGGCCCAAATCGCCCGGGTATTAGCGGAGCGGTACCGGATGGATGTCGGCCCTTGGGTGGAATACTTGGGCATCTTGAACCGGACGGGAAAATAACGGATCGGAAAAAGACAATACGGATGCCATTCGAGAGGATGGGCATCCGTTTTTTTCGCTTGCGAAGGGAGGCGAGGCAGCCTAGCCGAGGGTGATGGCTCGGTCGATGAAGGCCGGCCGCGTCTGCCTCTGCCTTTATTCTGCCTTATTCTGACCGTCACGGCGTCCCTGTGTCCCGACATCCAGGCGTCATGGCTGATCACGACTGGGGCTGCCGCTCAACTGCCCGAGCAGTCCTCCCAGAAGAATGAGCGAATACGCCCACAGCAGCCAAACGAAGAAGAGGTGCAGATGGGCTTGTGGAAGTCCGGGGAACACCAGGTCATGAAAAGCTACGCTGAAGAGGTCCAGCAGCATCCCCGGGATCGCCACCAGCATGGCAGCCCGTGGGCGCTCTGAGGAAGAGAGCTCCCGGGCACGAAACAGCGCCCGAAGCGTCAGCAGAATCAGGGGAACGATCCCAATAAAGGACAGCCAGATGAGGGGCTGGCCGGGATCGATCAGCGCACCTCCCCAAAATCGGAACACGAATGTAGCGGCCAACCACAGCAGGAATCCTAAGCTGATCCAAAACCGCATGGCTTTGCAGCTCCTTTCTAACTTGAAGTGTTGGATGAATCGGAGGATTTCTCTATCCAGGCGGAGGCTGCCCCGATCAGCTCCGCATACACCGCTTCCGCCTCAAACTCCGGATCGAGAAGCGCCTGAAGCGCCAGGCCGTCGATAAGGGCGTTGACCATCATGGCCCGGTATTTCAGGGAGGGGCCGGACATCTCCATTTCCGGGAAGAGCCGGGCAAGGAGGCCGGCAGCATGCGTGTTCTCACGCTCGACCATGCCCTTGAGCTGGTCGCGGAGGGCATAGTTCTGCAAGCTGTGTACCACCAGCGAGAAGAACAGCGTATGATACGATTTCTCCGCGCAGCGGTCACGGGCGGCTTCCAGCACGCGGACCATCGTATCACGTCTGCTGCCATCCTGCGGATCCGACCCTGCCGTTTGCCAGGACGCATCACAGATGGAGCGGACGATTTCGAGCATGAGCTGCTCTTTGGTTTTGAAATGGTAGTAAACCGTCCCCTGCGTCACACCGGCTCCTTCGGCCACGGCTTTCAACGTCAGCTTATCGAGTCCCTTCTCTTGAATGCATTGCTGGGCTGAGGCGATCAATTCCTCTTTCGTAATCCGTTGAGGTCTTGCCAACATACCCACCTCCAGTATAAGTTATTCAACTAACTAACTCTTTCTGAAGGTATATTATCATAATGATCCTGGATTTGGAAGATGCATATCGAGGTTATTACGTTCAAAGGCTGAAGATCAGCGCAAAAAAAGCCAGGCAAGCCTCTGCTTGCCTGACCATACGCTCCGTATATAGTATCGTCTGCAATCGGAGCTTTACATCGGTTAATTCCCTGATTTCTTCTCTAGCCGGCGATGCTCCGGAATGACGAAGGACACGGACGTGCCTTCACCCGGGCGGCTGATGATGGTCAATCCTTGACCATACATTTGAATCAGCCGGCGATTCGTGTTCGGTATGCCGATCCCCCGCAGCGCCTGCCCGGCAGGGCTCAACAGCTCGGCTACCTGATCCGCCTCCATCCCGCGGCCATTGTCGATCACTTCAATCAGCACCCCTTCGGTTTGGCGCTTGATCCGAACCCGGACCATTCCGCCCTGATGCCGGCGAAGAATCCCATGCTTGACGGCGTTCTCCACCAGCGGCTGAATCGACAGCGGCGGAAGGCGCAGCTGAATCCCCGGGTCGACCTCCCATACGGCGGCCAACCGCTCGCGGAACCGTTCCTGCTCAATATACAGATAGGCTTTGACAAGCTCGAGCTCGTACGTGATATCCACCAGCTCGCCCGTGTTCAGAAAATCAAAGCTGATCCGCAAGAACGAAGCGAATGCACCCGCCAGATGCTGCATCTTCTTGGTGTCGATCTCGCTCAGCGCCATGATGGAATTCAGCGTATTGAACAGGAAATGAGGCTGAATCTGTGCCTGGAGATAGGCGGCCTCGATCCGCAAGCGCTCGCGGACCGACTGCCGGAGCATGATCAACGCCCGGATTCGGTATTTTAACTCCGTTGCATCGACAGGCTTGGTCATATAATCATTGGCGCCCGACGCGAATCCCGTATAGATGTCCTCAGGCTGACTACGGGCGGTAAGCAGCAGAATCGGCAGCTCCGCTACCGAGTAATGCTCCCGGACGCGCTGCGTCAATTCATAGCCGGACATTTGAGGCATCATCACATCAGCGATGAGCAGATCCCATGTCCGCATTCCCAGGAGCTCTAACACTTCCAGCCCTGAACCGGCTGTAGTAATGTGGTACGGCTCTGAAGAAAGGATGCCCAGCAGCACCTTCAGGTTAACCGGGTCATCATCGACGACTAGAATGCTGGCCTTGCCGTCGTTACCCAGCGACGGATCGACGGGAGGCGGCAGCGGCTCGTGGATGCCTCTGTCGGCTGACGGGAGGGAGGCGGGTTCAGCTCCGCTTGTCTCCGTTGCCTCGGATGCCTCGTGTCCCATAGACGCCGCCATTTCCCCGGACGGCTTGGAAAGCCTCGCCTCGCTTGCCCCTGCCTCCGCCAGCGGCAGGTTGAACGAGAAGACGGAGCCGGCACCCGGCTCGGAGCTGACGGATATCGCGCCGCCATGCAGCTCGACGAGCTGCTTGCATATGCTGAGGCCGAGTCCAAACCCCCGGCCGTCATGGACGCCGTGGGAGCCCTGCTCATAAGGAAGAAAGATGCGCTCCAGCGCTTCCGTGCTCATGCCGATTCCGGTATCGGATACCTGGATCTCGGCTTGGCCGTTCCGAACCGAGGCGGAGACCGTTACGCTTCCCTGCTCTGTATATTTGAGCGCATTATGAACCAAGTTGTACAGAATTTGCACAAGCCGCTTCTCATCGGCCATAACCGGAGGCATCGACTCCGCAATCTCCATTCGGAGCCGGACCGGCTTGCCCTCCACCATGAATTGAAGCATGGCGAATACCCCGGGAACGACCGATTGAATGCGCAAGGGCTCGGGAGCAAGCGTAATGCGGTGGTCCTTCAGCCTGGTGATATCGAGCAGGTCTTCAAGCAAATGGGACATGCGGCGGCTGATTGTAATGAGCAGCTTCATGTCTTCGACGCTGCCCTTGTTCATGTTCTCCTGTTCTTTGGAGACAACGGATTGGGCGATATTCATTATGCCGTGCAGCGGGGTTCGAAGCTCATGCGACGTGTTGGCCAGAAATTCGTCCTTAAGCTTATCGGCCTTCTGCAGCTGGATGTTCAGCTTGGCGTTCTCCTTGGCGTTGCGGATATATTTTTTGAACCAGTAGGTCGAGAATCCGATAATCGCCGCAATGATATCAACCGGGTAATAGACGGTGGTAATCTCCTTGCCAGACTCCGCCAGGGTCCACAGCTGATTGGTGATAATACCGGCTGCCGTAAGCAGCAGGAATACGATGTCCTGATCGGTTTGCCGCCGGAAGATCATCGTTCCCACCAAATGGACAAGCCACGCAAGCGGAATCAGATAGAAGAACGCGAACAGCTTAAACTCCATGACACTGTGGACCCAAGATGCTGGAGAAACGACCAGGAAGCCGGTGAACAGGATGAGCCCCGCCGTAAATGCCCGCAGCCAGGTTCGTCCGGAGACAGGCGAGAGGAATCGCCGGAACAAGAGCAGCATCAGCAGGTTCTGCCACAGCAGGGCGATCAGACGGACCTTAACCCCTCCCGCGTAATCGATCGGCAGCCACAGCAGCAGGATATAATCGTTTCCGGCCAGGATCGCGATGCCCGCCGTCAGGGTCAGCAGCCCCGTCATCAGCAGCGCCGGTTCCTGCCGGTTGAACGCAAACAGAATGCCGGCATAAAGCCCGTGCAGCAGCAGGACCATGAAGGTCACCAGCTGGAACCCGATCGAATACCAGCGCACATAATCGATCGACGCCGCCGACCCGAAGCGGATCGAGCGGACGATACCGCCGTTATGCGGCTCGTCGAAATTGGCGACCTGGATGAGCAGATCGATTTTGGTCGCGCCTTCTTCGGAATAGGTGGCCGTATACGAAGCGCTCTTTGCAATATAGTTGTTCTTGTCCGCAGCCAGCTTGCCGAATTCCGGTTCCGCCAGACCATTCATTTCTACGCGGGAGACCGTCTCGATTCCTTTAATCCAGATGGCGACGGGCTCCTCCAGCGGGTCGGTCAGGATGCGGAGCCGGTATGTCCCGTATCCGTAGGACGGTCCGTTCCCGTCGTCATGAAGCGCGCGGCTCCAGTCCCCCGGAACCTGAACGCTGCGAAACGGCGTCTCCTCCACATCCGCCCGGGATCGGAATTGAAACGGATAGAATTGCCATTCACCGTCCAAATAGAATGGGGAGGACGAATTTAAATCCACCCCGCGGAGATCGAGCACGCCGTTAACGGCGCGAGGATCGTGCGAGGTGGAGAACATTTCGGACCAAGCCCATCGCAGGCCGAATAACAAGGCAAGAAATAAGATGATGATCGCAGAATATTTGAGAGCTGTTTCATTCCATTTTCGCATAATACGATAGATTTCGACATATCATGCGAGGAATCCTCTTCCCTGCTGCAAGGTCTTTGCTGAGCTGGCACCACGATCGTCTGACATCCAATCTATACGCGGCCCGGCAATTGAACTATTCGTTCAAATGCTCGGATAAGAGCTGTACGAGCCCGTCCTCCGCATCCTGCGCATACTGCCATAACATTGCGCCTCCGAGATTCTTGCTCTTGATGTAGCGGATCTTCTCTTGCACGGCTTCCGGATCCTCGTAGCTGATGAACGTATCCCCATTGTAGAGGTAAGCGGCTTTCGCTTTGCTGTCGAAATATCGTTTGTAGCCGTTTTTGTTCAGATAGGACCGCTTGATCTGCTTATAGCTCAAATCCGTCTTATCGATGTCGATCGGCTTGCCGGATGCAAAGAGGCCGTCCGGGCTACCCTTCTTAATCTTCACATCCTTCCAGCCGTAGGAATACGCGGGGATGCCGAGCAGCAGCTTCCTGCTGTCGATGCCGTGATCGAGATACATGGAGACGATGCCGTCGACGCTGTGCTCGGACTTGCCTTGGCTGTCTACATACAGATTGGCATTAAAGCCGGTCGTATCCGACCATTTGCCGGTGAGATCGTAGGTCATGACATTGATGTAGTCGACGTATCTCTCGACCTTCTTCACCTCGACGTTGCGGAAATACCAGTCCTGCGTCCCTGAGGCGAAGGTCAGCAGGTACTTCTTGTTTTTATGCGGAAGCCGGTACAGCTTCTCCCGCAGCTCCTTCATCAGGCTGGTAAAATTCTTCGTATCCTCGGGTCGGGCCTTCTGCGTCTTCCAGGCATCGAAAGCCGGATACTCCCAATCGATATCGACTCCGTCCAGCTCCAGCTCCTTGACCATGTTAACAATGCTCTCCGTGAACAAGTAACGGTTGCCGTCCAGCGATGCATCGGAGAAGCCGTCCGCGCCGTAGCCTCCGATCGCCAGCACCATCTTCGTATCCGGATGATGCCGTTTTAGCTGCTTGATGTTTTCTTTGATCTGGCTGTCGGTTTGGCTGTCCTCGTGAAAATACAGATCGGTGCCCTTGATTTTGGCGAATGCGATAAAGGCGATGTCGACACCCTGCTCCGTCAGGTTCATTGTTCGGTAATCCTGCCATGCCTCCACGTACACGGCCGTAATTCTGCGATCCTCCTTCGCGGATATCCGGTAGAAATAAAAACTCATGCCGGCGAGCAGCACAACAATAAATATTTTCGTATAGATACTGACTCTCATCCCGCGTCACCCCCGTCCGCCAAACAGGATATAGGTTGCCGTCTTGCTCAGGTTCAGCACCTTGACGGTAACGTAGCTGATGGCGAAGATGATGCCGATATTGATCAGAAGACGGAGGGCCGCCTCCGGCAGCGTCGCATCGACCTCGGTTCTGCCGGAGAGCATCATTTCCACCAGCAGATGAATGAGGTAGATGCTGAAGCTGGCTTTGGAGATCGAGCCGATCAATTTCTGAACCTTGTGATTCAAGCATTCGCTGAGACGGGTCTCTTTTTCCTTGAAGAGAATAAACAGGCCGACGGACATGAAGAACACGGTGATGGAGTAGTTGCCGTAGAACATCTCGTCCAGAACGCCGCTGTGCATGGACGCAAAATAGGTAGCCACCGGCGTAAGGAAGAAGGAGACGATGCCGAGGTTGTACAACAGATTCTTAGCCTTTAACGGCAGATCGAAATGGAACAGATAATGTCCCAGGATGAAATAGCCCAGAAATCCCATGAAGAACGGAATGTTCATGATCGGGATGTTGATGTATTGCTCGGTTGCACGGAATACGGCATCCGAGATGAAGCGGTACGCGATGCTGACGATGAACCATAAGAGCAGATAATACCGTAAATCCCGCTCGCTGCATGATCGGATGAATTTGCTGATGAGCGGCACGGTCATGTAAATGGCGATAATGGCATACAGGAACCACAGATGCACATAGTTCCGGTCGGTGAGCAGCCGGAAGCCGAAGTCGATCACAAATTCGTAGGCGTTCATGCTGCTTCGAATAATATAGTACTGATTATACAAGCCGTAGATGAGCGACCAGGTGAGGAGGGAAATGAGCAGCGGGATAACCCGTTTAGCGTAAAATTCCCGGTAGGACCTGATGTTCGTCCGCAGAATCATCGCCCCGCTGATCATGAAGAAGACAGGCACGGCGAAGCGGGAGATGGAATTGAACCCGTTGCTGATCCACCATGCGGAGCTGTTGAAATCATTCGTGTTCGTCAGCACCTCCGCCGTATAATGCAGCACGATGACGGCAACGATGGACAGGATTCTGAGCATATCCACATAGACAATTCGGTTATTTCGTATCATGGTTTATGGCAGCCTCCCTTGATATTAGTTCGAGCCTGCGGCAATGTTCTGGCTAATGGCGACAGCGCCCTTGCGCTCGACGAAGCCCCAGCCTTCATCATTGTCGAAGTACTTAAACGTCCCGGCAATATTGATGTAGAGCAGCAAATTCCGGTATGTGACGAGCTCCCACTGGCTGAACAGGAACATGGCCGCATAGTCGGCCACGCGGTAGGTGCTGCCGTATTTGCGGCATAGGTGCAGCGAAATGATGATCTGCGCCGCATTGAACAGCAGACTAATCAGCAGGAAGATGAATGCATGCAGCACATTGCCGCCCAGAAACAGGGCCTGTCCCAGGTAAAAAAGCGTGGTGAATGCGGAGAACGTGCCCAGCATAAACCCGTCGATGGCAAAAAAGAGGCTGACGCCAACGCTAAATTTGCTGGACAGCCTGGACCAATAGATCAGGATGCAGTCGATGAAGGCCTTTTGCCAGCGGATGCGCTGCTTGTAGAAGTTGCGCAGGTTCTCGGGGCATTCGGTGTAGCAGACCGCCTCCGGTGCGTACACAAGCTTTTTCCTCAGGCCGTTGGCCTTGATGTACTCATGGATTTTCAGGGTAATGTCGATATCCTCGCCTACGGTGCTGCGGAAGCCGTCCACCTGCACGAGCACAGCTTTGTGGAAGGCGCCGAATGCGCCGGAGATGACCACGATGGAATTAAAGAACGATTGCGTAAGCTTGCGCACATAGAAGCCATGCGTATAATTGATGATCTGGCTTTTGATCAAGCCCTTTCCGCGAAACCTCTCGATGATCACGCCATTTGGATCCCGCTTTGCACCCTGAACGATTTTGACCGTGCCGCCAAGCGCAATAACTTTATCGTCATGGAAATATTGATTTACATACCGCAGCGAGTCTGCCTCCAGCATGCTGTCCGCATCCAGCGTGATGACGATTTCCGAAGCTGCATAATCGATGCCGGCATTCAGCGAATCCGCCTTGCCGCCGTTGAGCTTATCGATCACAAACATGTTCGGGTACCGGTTCGAGCGGTAGAAGCCCTTCACCGTCTTGTAGGATAGCTTCTGATCGGGCCGCCTTAAATCCGCTTGCAACTCCAGCAGCTCATGAAGCACGGATAAGGTGCCGTCCTTGGAGCCATCGTTGATAATCAGGATCTCATAGCGGCTGTAGTTCAAACCGGCCATAGCATCCATGCAGTTTCGGATCGTCAGCTCTTCGTTGTAAGCCGGAACGAGCACCGAGATCGAATGCTCAGGCAGATCCGGATCGAGTCGCTTCACCTTGCTGCACCACAACGGAATGATCGTATACAAGGTCTGGAACACCAGAAATATCCCGGCAATGCCGTAGAAAAAGTACTGCAAACGTCTCTCTCCTTTCTCTTTCTCTCGATTGGATGGAACGGGTAAGCCTGCTGCTGATCGGGTCCTGCGCAATCTGCAGGTGGCTTTTCGGAATGGACCATGGGTGTATTCTTGGATGCGAGATGGACGTCAAGGGATAAAAATGGATTGCAGAGGGATAAAATAAACCAATTACATCCTTAAATTACATATAAAACCAAATGACATCTTATGTAATAAACTATCCTAGTTCATGATTCGATGTAAAATCCTGTTAAGGACCAAGAAAACGAATACATGGTATTTTTTCATGGACTGTCTTCGTCTTGGTTCTCATTTCGAGTTTTTAGGAGACTAAAGCGATTCAGCAAGATCGCAGCAGGGGAGCGGGAGCTTCATATCTCTGAAGAGGCATTCGCCAGATTATCGGCATCCGCCGATGGTCTTTGGCTGTTTACTGTTTGAGTCACGGGCCGTCCGGGTACTGGTACTACGAGTACATCAATCGTGCAGAGAGGAGCGGATGACAGTGGAGGCTCAGGTCAGATCATTCTTCGTAAGGGACGATGGAGAAGTTCCGAATCATCCGGATTTGCCGGTGATCGTGTACGAGGGCGTGTTTGCGGATCACCCGGCCGGCATAGAGGCGGCCTTCAACCGCCATCAATGGACAGGCAGCTGGACTGGAGGCGTGTACGATTACCACCATTACCACAGCAATACGCATGAAGTGCTGGGCGTGCAATCCGGCAGCGCGACGGTGCTGATCGGCGGTGATGCCGGGGAGCGGCTGTCCCTAGCAACAGGCGACGTGATCGTGCTGCCGGCCGGAACGGCGCATATGCTGCTGGACGCCAGTCCGGATTTTGCGGTGGTGGGCGCCTATCCCGGCGGAATCACGCCTAATCTGCGGGAACGGAATCCGACCGATCGGGCGCAGGCCATATCGGAGATCCGAAGCGTGCCGGTTCCGTCTATGGACCCGGTCTACGGCGAGGAAGGGCCGCTGCTGCACAAATGGGTGAAGTAGCGGGTTTTGATGATGGAATGGACGAAAGAGGCTCGGTCATCTGTTGCATGCAGACGGCCGGCCTCTTTTTCGTTAGGGGACTTGCGCGGTGATTATTGAAAAAGCAGGGTAACGGACAGCACGAGCATCAGCATTGCATTGAGGGCCATGATTGGTTTATGCTTGGCTCGAAAAAGATGGGCGTGTACCGCTCCGATCATCAGTACGGCAAACAGGGCGGCGGCATAAAATGTGTTCTCCGGCAACCAGAATGCCGTGATCATAAGCGCGACACCCGCGGCTTCCAGGCTGGCGACGGCATACATTCCCCAGAAGGGGTATCGGTACTCTGTCCAGTGCCGTACCATCGAAGGGGCGCGCAGAAATTTCAATGATGCGGAAATGACGAAGATGACGATTAATATGCCTTGGAACAGAACGGTCCATATCGGCTCCATGGGAAATCACTCCTTGTTATGAGGTGCGGCTTTTACAGCCTTCAAGGCATAGTTTATCCGGGGCAGGGCGCTGAGGGATGTAGTCTGGAATACATAGGAAAAGGATGAGGTCAGATGGAGATGGTTACGTATCTATCGAGAGTGGACTTGTTTAAGGGGCTTAGCGAGGATGAGCTGCAGCAGTTGAACCATATCACGCCGCTTGAAGCACGGCCCAGAGGAACCGTGATCGCTTCGCCTTACATGGAGCACAAGGTGCTATATATCATCAAATCCGGCAGCGTTCGCCTGTATAAGATTACGAAGGATGGGAAGGAGCTGACGCTTGATATTTTAGGGACAGGCCATCTATTCGGGGAGATTACCTCTTTTCGTTCAGGGGTCCCCTTGTTCGCGGTCACGATGGAGGACTCCGTCATATGCGAGATGGATAGCGGGCAGTTTCGCAAGGTCATCGCCGAAAAGCCTGAGCTCGCCCTAAAATACATCGAGATCGTCACCGCCAGGCTGCAGGAAACCGAGGACATGCTGGAGTACATGGCTTACGGAAGCGTGCGTAAAAGGCTGCTCTTCCTATTCAATAAGCTTGTGACGAAATTTCCGGCTCCAAGGAGCGATGGGGAATGGATTCCGTTACCGATTGAAATGACGCACCAGGAGCTGGCCAGCATGACGGGCAGCATTCGGGAGACCGTAACGCCCATCCTGAATCAGCTTGCGGACGAGGGAATCCTTCGAAAAGAAGGAAACCGCAAACCGTATTGGATCCAAAGGAGCCGGCTGCAGGCTGCACTATCGGAGTCTAAATAACAGGCAGCTAGCGATAAGCTCCACGGCCGTTTCAGCTTCATTGTTGGGCGGGCTTCTCTGAACGCATACATGACTGGCACCCGGCTTCTGATGCGGGTAAGTTGAGGCCGGAACTCTATATAGCCGAGCATAATAGGCAGGAAAAAAACAGCCTCATAAGGGAGAATCACTGGGATTATATGTTACAATGGCAGGATGGAGCGTTTGATATGGGCCGACTTCCCCATAACGCAGCATATGGAAGAAAGCAGGTGTAACCCCGTGGACATTCTTCTATTTATGGTCATCATATTCGTGGCATCCATCCTCCAGACAAGCACCGGCTTCGGGTTCTCCATTCTCGCAACGCCGTTTCTCTTGCTGTTGTTCGAGCCGGCGGAGGCGATCCAGATCAATTTGATCCTGTCGCTGATCATATCCGCTGCCTTAATCTTTAAAATTCGGAAGGACATTGACTTTGGCATCCTCAAAAGGCTGGTGATCGGAAGCGCGATCGGTCTGCCGATCGGCATAGCCGTTTTCTCTTGGATCGATATCGGCCGACTGAAGCTCGGCGTGAGCCTGATCATCCTTCTGCTTACCGTCATGCTGATGCTGCGGTTCCGGATCCGGCAGCGCCCGGGCAGAGATTTGGCCGTAGGCGGATTGTCGGGGGCCCTGACCACCAGCATCGGGATGCCGGGGCCGCCGCTGCTGCTGTATTTCTCCGGCACGGATACGCAGAAGGAGCAGCTTAGAGCGACGACGCTTGCTTTCTACATGTTCATCTATACGCTGAGCCTTCTGATTCAAGCGATCGTAGCGGGGTCGACCAAGACGGTCTGGACTTCCAGTGCCATGGCGCTTCCGCTGGTATTCCTGGGGCTGTTCCTCGGACAGCGGCTATTCCGGGTCATTAATCAGCGAGTGTTTCAAATCTTTACGTATGTGATCCTTATCTTTACTGGCGTGTACATGCTGATCGAGAGCTTGTAGAGGAAGCCTGCCATAATAAATGTCCCTTGCGAGGGAGATCTGCTGTAATGAACCATGCCGTATCATCATGAAAAAAAGGGCTGCGCCTGCATGAACATCAATTGCAGGCACAGCCTTTATTTGTCGGGGGTCCACATGCAGGAGTCGATAATGGCTATTGCAGGCTGACGATTTTTAAATTCTGATCCTTCAGGTACGCAATAATGGACGGCAGCGCATCGATGACCGCCTGCGACTCGTGAAGTAGAATGATGGAGCCGGAGGGCTCCGTATGGCGGACATAATGGAGAATCTTGTCTCTATCGCGCGTCAGCCAGTCCTCAGGGTCCTTGTTCCACAGGACGATGCTGCTGCCGTGTGCGCGGCTCGCCTCTTCCGTCATCTCGTTGAATGCCCCGTATGGCGGACGGAAGAGCGTAACCGGCTGCTTCGTAATGGCTTCGATGGATTCAGCGGCGCTCTTGATCTGCGCTTCCTGTTCCTCGTAGGCCAGCAGCGGCATGTTCGCATGGTTCATGGAATGACTGCCGATGGAATAGCCGCTCTCCTGGATGGCCCGAACCGCGGCCGGATGCTTGCCCACATTCTCTCCGACGAAGAAGAAGGTGCCGCCGACTTGATGCTCCTTCAGCACCTTCATGATCTTCGCCGAGTATTTGGACGGTCCGTCATCAAAGGTCAAAGCGACATAGCCCTTCGGCAGGCTGTAGGTGACGGCGTCCTTAAGCTCGAAGGACGGCAGTTCCGTCTGTGGCCTCGTCCCAGTCTGCTGCTTCAGTTCCGTCTGCGGCTTCAGCTCCGCCTGCGGCCTCAGCTTCGGCTCGGAGCTGACCTTTGGCCGAGGCTCTGATTCCAGCTTCTTCGGGGCTGGGTTCGAAGAGGCCTCAGCCATTGCAGCGGTGTGCCGTACGGACTGGAATGCCGGAAGAGCCGTCCCTGCCGTAAAGGCTGAAGCGCCCGGCGACTCCGCTACCGGAAGGGACAGGGCATCGAACGAGCCCAATAACAGGATCGACAGCATGCTGAGGGCCGTGATGGCGACCCGCCTCATCGGCAATCGTTGCCTTTTGTGCTTCTTCTGCTGGTTTCGTCCCGGCTCTTCTTCCTCCTGCAAGGTCTCAGCTTCCCGCTCCGCGTACGTCAGGGACAGAAAAGGCAGCGCATGGATTTCGTCCAGATGCTGAACGCGCTGAACTGCATTAAGATTATGTATAAATGCTTCGGAGCAGACGAAGGGATAACGGATGCTCTGATCGCGGCGGGTTTTGGTGATGTAGCCTATGTACTGCCGACGATTAGCATCCCATACGGTATGCCGGGACAGCCGGTATTTATGAATGCCGTCAAAGTCTACAATCGCCAGCAGGCTCTCTGCAGTCGCATTATCGATGGCCCAGACATATTCGAACGACTCGGCGGCCGATAGCCGGATTCGCATGCCATACTGCCCTTCATGCTGTTCAATGTCTTGCAATTCAATCACTTTTCCGTAAAAGACGGACATGATGGATCTCCTTTCTCTTGCTGCGGATCCGCGGAATTACTCCGGCATCTGCGTCGTTGATGTCTTGGGTGCGAAGGAGAAGCCCATTCTCTCGGTGAAGTCCTGAATCGTCTGCAAGAGCTCCGCTTTTTCGTCGGCGATCTTCCGATATTGCTCGGCATATTTCTGATTCTCGATCTGCAGCTCCCGGATCTTGTCCTCCAGCTCATTAATCTTGAGCATGCTCTGGTACTGGGCATTCGTGGATTCCTCATAAAGCTTCCCGTATTTCGCCGTTTCTGTCTCCAGCTGTCCGGACAGCTTCTCATAAGCCAGGTTGGAGCTAAGCTGGAATTCTTTATAGTCCTCAAGAAGCTGATCGTAGCCCATCTGCTTGTGGGTCAGCGTGTTTTCGAGCTCGCGGATTTCCTTGCTCTTCTCCTGAATCAGCTGATCCTTCTTGATATGCTCTTGCTTCAGCCGCTGGATCGTCTCGTTTGCCGCCGCCAGCTGATCCTCCAGACCGTTGTTTTTATAAGACAGCAATTGTCGCTCCTTGAGCATGTTTTCAATCGATACGATCACGTCCAGCGCGATTTTGTCCTGGTTATCCTTCGATAACAGGGATTTCTGATGATCTGCCGGGGGCTGCGCAGGATGCGCGGGCCCGGATGTTTCCATCACCGATTCGGCCGGGGCCGGGACCGGCGCCGTTTCCGCAGGCTCCTTCTCTGATGGGGCTTGCGGGGCAAGCACGCTTTTAAACCATCCTTTTTTCTCAGTGTCTCTGGCCAAAAAATATCCTCTCCTAATCAACGGTAGTTCGGTGGCACCTCGTCACGGTCTGATCCTTCTGGTCTATATAAATCATCGGCTGGATGGGCCCAAAAACTTTGCCTTGATTTCAATTGGCAGGCAGGCGTTGAGCTTATGGCGCGGGGATGCGGACATGAAAAAAATACCCCCATTGCTGGGGGTATGGCCAAGAAGCAAGCGCGCCTTGCTCCATGTCATTTCTTGATCGTCAGTTCCGGTGCGATGACATCCACCCGGTTGGTCCAAATGCCGCCGCTGTAGTTCTTCGGCAGCCTCTTCAGATCTTCGACCGTATCGAAGCCTTCCGACCATCCGCCGTCTCCGGCGACCAGAATGACCCTCGTATTGATGCGGTCCATGCGGTTCAGGAATTTATCGGGCCAGCCCCACAAATAAGGGGCGTACTTCTCGGGAATATGCAGCTGGGTATTGCGGCAGACCGACGGCATATAGCCGCTCCAGCCGGCACCGATATAAGAGATGAGGCAGCTCTTCAGAGAATCCATCGACATGACCCGAAACGCAGGGAGCCTCGATTTTAGTTCGCTGATCGGCGCATCGTCGCCATATACCGTGAGCCGGCTTAAGCGGTCTTCCGGCAGCTGGGCGAGATAGGCGGCCAGAAGCTCCCCTTCGCCGGCATCCTGACTTTTGATATGAATCAGAAATTCGCCGTCAGGAAATGCAGCCAGCACCTCCGATAGGGACGGCATGAGCCCGACGCCCTTCCCCCGGAACGGATAGGTGGCTCCCTGATCCGCCGTGTAGCCGTAGCCGATATCGATGCTTTTCAGCTGCTCCATGGTATAATCCTTGACCGAGCCGTGTGCATTCGTCCGGCATTCCAGCGTCCAGTCGTGGAATACGGCGAACTGGCCGTCCTTCGTCGGCTTAATATCCAGCTCCACGATATCCGCGCCGGCATCGAAGGCTGCCTTCATGGATGGTATGGTGTTCTCCAGAAAGGCATGCTCCGGTATGTAAATACGTGAAGCGGTACATGTATCGGATTCAATTCCCTCCATCGGAAAGGTTTGGCCGATCCCCCGATGCGCGAGCAGCAAGGGCTCACCTTCGCGTTCCTTGGTGAATAGCGACGAGTTGTTAACATACAGAAATCCGAGTATGATGAGAATAACCAGAATGACGTTCCTCCAGCTTTTTCGAATACGCATGATTCAATCCCCCAAAATCGTTACTGTTAAGAGCCGAGCGTTTCGGCTTCCTCTATATCTCTAGCTTCATTCTCTTTATCCATGTTAGTGATTTTGGGCGCATACTCAATGGCTGGAGCATAACAATTGCATAATAGCGATCTGATAAATGAAACAAAGCATGGGCGATATTACGATAATCAGGAGGTAGCATGATGGATAGATCCTCCTACTTGATGGTGGAACGGGGGAACCCGTACGAGCGCGGAGATGTGATCCCTTTGAGGAGATCGATGACGGTGCTTGGGCGCAAGGGCAAGCAGTGGGATCCGGATATCACGTTCGATAATGTGTACGTGTCCCGCAAGCACGCAGCGCTGATCTACAGGGACGGACAATTCAGCATTAAAGATCTGAACAGCAAGCACGGAACCTTCGTCAATCAGCAGCGGCTGGAACCGAATGGAGAGGCTCCGCTGCAGCATGGGGATTCCGTGGCGCTGGCCGGTGATCTGGTCGTGTTAACCTTCTCGGTGCTTCGAATGGATGAGACGATGGATATTACGCCGCTCATGAAACATCTGGCGGCTGCCGAGGATACGGGAGGCATAACGCTCAACCCCTATAAGCAGGAGCTCGTTCATGGGAGAACGGTGATTGCCTTCTCGGAAAAAGAATATAAATGCGTTGAACTGCTGCTCCATCACAAGGAGCAATTCGTATCCAAAGAGCAGCTGAAGCTCCTGGTCTGGCCCGAGCGGGAGGCGGGTCCGGACGACGTGCCGGATGTTAGCGCAGAGGAGATGAATGCCCTCATCTACCGGGTTCGGAAGAAGACCCGCGGACTGCTTGGGATCGAGAGCATCCGGGGCAAAGGCTATATTCTTCACATCCATGCGGATGATGAAGCTTGACGGCGTGCCGGACAGGCAGTAGATCATCAGTAGAGATAAGCGAATAACAAACAAGCTCTTCCTCTTATTGAGGAACGAGCTTGTTTTCGTTTGTTTTAACTCGGCTTCCTTCCGAAGAACACGGCAAAATCCAAATGCTTATACATGCAGTCCGTCTCCTGAAAGCCCGCCTCCTCCATCCAACGGAGCTGGTCCTCCAATGACGCGTTAATGTCAACCGCCCGCCGCTTGATCGAAGCTTCGATCGCTGCCTCGGATAAGCCGCTGCGGCGAATCGATTCCAGCCAGCGCTGCCGGTAGTATTCATCGGAGCTCGTGTGCCTTCCCCGAACCTGATCGGCGTTCACAAAGATCCCGCCCGGCTCGAGGGCCCCGTACACAGCATGGAACAATCGCTGCTTGGCAGGGTGGGTCAGATGGTGGATCGACAGGGAGGAGATGACGATGTCGTAAGACTCGCGGAATGGATAGTCCGCGTAGTCGCCGGTAATATAGCGGACCTGATCCGCTCCTGCGAATCTTCGGCGGGCGCCTTCGAGCATTTTGTCGCTCAGGTCCATCAGGGTTAAGCGGGCATGCGGGTGCTTATGCAGCACCATGCCGGAGAACAGTCCGGTGCCGGCTCCCAGGTCCAGGATACGCGGCGATGGATGGTCGCTCTCAACGAGAGACAGCGCCATTCCGTAAAAATCGTCAAAACAGGGGATCAGCTGCCGGCGCTCCCGGTCATAGTCACCGGCGACAGCGTCAAACAGGTCTTTTACCGACGGGTCCATAGTTCAAAACTCCTCTCGAAATGATTGGCTGGCTCCATCGTAACCCACCCTTGCCTCATTAAGGAAATATATAAATTAAATATAATTTATAGGTATAACCTATATGAAACGAAAATCAACGGGAAAAACGAGAATTTATGAGGATCAAACTGGCCGTGAACTATGAAAGAACTGCCTATCGGGAGATATTTTCAAATAACAAACATGATCCATTTAAAAATTGTCAACAATATTCTTGCCGAAACCGAATTTTCCTTTCGTTGAGTGCGCTTACCAAAATGCCTTAACATAAAGATGTCAGACATGGTTCATGACACAACCGATTTTTTTATATATTTCAAAATAAGGACTGGAGGTATCGCATCATGTCCACTGAGACGAAGGCCAACGCATCCGGCGGAGGCATACGCGTCAAAATTCAACAGCTCGGCCGTCTCCTGAGCGGTATGGTCATGCCGAACATCGGCGCATTTATCGCTTGGGGCTTGATTACGGCCTTATTCATCCCGACCGGCTGGTTCCCGAACGAAACGCTCGGCAAGCTGGTCGGTCCAATGATCAGCTACTTGCTGCCACTCTTGATCGGTTACACCGGCGGGCAGATGGTCCACGACAAACGGGGGGCCGTCATCGGTGCAGTCGCTACAGTCGGGGTTATTGTCGGATCGGACATTCCGATGTTCCTAGGAGCCATGATCGTCGGACCGCTCGCAGCGTGGGTGCTGAAGCAATTCGACAAACTGATCGACGGCAAGATCAAATCCGGCTTCGAAATGCTGGTCAACAACTTCTCGCTCGGTATTATTGGCGGAGTGCTTGCTCTTATCGCCTATACCGGCATCGGACCGTTGATTCAGGGGGTTACCAAGGCACTGTCCGCGGGCGTCGACGTGCTGGTCAATGCCAATTTGCTGCCGCTGGTCAACATTATTATTGAACCGGCGAAAATCCTGTTCCTTAACAATGCGATCAACCACGGGATATTGAGCCCGATTGCAACCGAGGAATCGGCCCGGATCGGTCAGTCCGTGCTGTATATGCTTGAATCCAATCCCGGCCCGGGCCTCGGCATCCTGCTGGCTTATTGGCTTGTAGGACGCGGATCCGCGAAGGCTTCCGCACCGGGCGCAGTCGTTATTCACTTCCTGGGCGGGATTCATGAGATTTATTTCCCGTACATTCTGATGAAGCCGGTACTGATTCTCGCTGCCATCGCGGGCGGCGTAGTCGGAACGTTCACCTTCCAGCTGTTTGGTGCTGGACTTGTAGGCCCAGCATCGCCGGGAAGCATCTTCGCTTACTTTGCCATGGCGCCTAAAGGCGGGCTGCTGGCCGTCCTGTCCGGTGTCATCACGGCGACGATCGCATCCTTCCTCGTTGCGGCAGTGCTGCTCAAAACGGGTAAGAAGGGTGAAGAGGAGCCGAACCTGGAAGAAGCCTCTGCGAAAATGAAGGCGATGAAGACAGGCGGCATGAATGATCAAGTCGCTCCTGCCGCAGCTGCTGTCGCTAACGCGGATAAGACGAATATCAACAAAATCGTATTCGCTTGCGACGCAGGCATGGGCTCGAGCGCGATGGGCGCTTCCGTCCTCCGGAAGAAGCTGCAGCAGGCCGGCGTGAACATTACCGTCGTGAACTCGGCGGTCAGCGAAATTCCGGACGATGCGGATATCGTCATCACGCAGAAGACGCTGACGGAACGGGCCATCGCCAAAAATCCGAATGCGGAGCATATCTCGATCGACAACTTCCTGAAGAGCCCGAGATATGATGAGCTTGTGGAACGTCTGAAAGATTAATATTGCAGTAACGATATGACACGCTGGCGCCTATACGCCGGCGTTGTCTCCATTTCGTGCAGAAGGGAGGCATGGATCTGGAACCTATAACTGCCCGGCAGCGCCAGCTGCTTCTGCTCTTGCTCGACAGACCGGAGGGCATGACGGCTGCAGAGATCGCGTCTGAGATCGGGGTCAGCGTCAGAACGGTCCATCGGGAGCTGGAAGCCGTTGAGGAGCATCTACAGGGTGCGGGGGTACTGCTTTACAAAAAGTCGGGAACGGGCATCCGGCTGGAGAGCAAGGCGCCCGGGGCCGAAGCAAGCCTTCGGGCACGGCTGATCGCAGGCAAGCCCGCAGATTACTCCGGGGAAGAGCGGAAAATCCTTCTGCTCTGCGCGCTGCTGGAAGCCGAGGAGCCGGTTAAGCTGTTTGCCTTGGCCCACAGCTTGAAGGTCACGGTTCCGACCATCAGCAATGATCTGGATGAGGTCGAGCCGTGGATGAAGCGGTTCGGACTGTCGCTGATCCGGCGCAGGGGATATGGCGTCGAGATCGAAGGGGCGGAGAGCGGCAAGCGGTGGGCAATCTGCAGGCTGGCCGATGAGCATGTGGATTACTCCGATCTGGTCGGAGACGGCTACGAAGACTACAGTCATCCCGCCATCGCCCGCCTGCTGTCCATGATCGACAAGCCTGTCCTTCTGGACGTTGAAAGAGCCCTATGGGATATGGGCTGGAGCTGGACGGAGAGCTTAACCGAAGAAGCCTACACACGGATGCTGATCGCTCTATCGGTCACCGTAAGCCGAATTCGGCAGGGGCGTCCGATTGAATCCATCCGGCCCGAGGAGGCAGGAAGCGCAAAAGCGATGCTGGCTGACGCAAGAAGCTTTGCCGTCCGGCTGGAAAATACGCTGGACCTAAGGCTCTCCGACGCAGAGGTTGTTTATATCGCAAAATTGTTTGACGCAGCGGGCGAAATGTCGGAGATTATCGAGCTCGCCCATTCCGATGTCGAAATGGTGGAGATTGCGCACC
Organism: Paenibacillus lactis; assembly: GCF_017873605.1. Taxonomy (GTDB): domain Bacteria; phylum Bacillota; class Bacilli; order Paenibacillales; family Paenibacillaceae; genus Paenibacillus_AQ; species Paenibacillus_AQ lactis. Next base: position 472,004 of record NZ_JAGGKI010000001.1, on the reverse strand, counting down.
GGTTGACCGAAGCGGTGGCGAAGCGGACAGGGCTGGATTTTCAAGAGGACCGGACGCTTCGGGCCGGATTGGTGGAGCATCTGGGTGCCGCAATGAAGCGGCTCCGGGAGGGCACCCGCATCCGTAATCCGCTGCTGAGTCCGATCCGCAAGGATTACGAGGAGCTGTTCGGCATCGTCCGTCAGGCGGTGGATGAAATCCGAAACGGGCTGGATGTGCCTGATGAAGAGATCGGCTTTCTCGTCATGCATTTCGGCGCATCCATTGAACGGCTGAATCAGCCGGAGCAGCCTGTGAGGGCGATTCTCGTCTGCTCAAGCGGGCTAAGCTCATCCAGGCTTCTTGGAACCCGGCTGCGCAAGGAGATGCCTCAGATCGAGGTTCTCGGCAACGCGTCATGGTATGAAGCGGCGCGGATGCCGGAGGAGCAGTATGATCTGATTATTTCCACGATTGACCTGCCCCTTTCAAAAGATAAATACATCCGGCTGAGCCCGCTGCTTACGGCAGATGATAAGGAGCGTCTGCTCCATTTCCTCCAGCGCGCGGCGACAAAGCCGGCAGGGGGCAGCGGAGGCGCTGCTGCCGCAGGGCAAGATGAGCGCAAGGCCGCATCCTTCGAGCGATTGCGGATGCAGGCCGCGCTCATGAACGAAATCGTGGCGCTGTTAGACGGCTTCCATGTATACCGCCTGGATAATGCTCCGGCGGATCTGGAAGGAACGCTGACAGACGCGTTATCGCGCATGCATGCGTTGGAGGCGGTACATGATCCGGGGAGCGTGGTGAACCGCCTGCTTGAGCGGGAACGGATGGGCACGCAGCTCATCCCCGAGACGAGGCTCGCGCTGTTCCATACCCGGAGCCGGCACATTGCGAAGCCTTCAATCACGCTCTTCCGTTTGGCGGAGCCCGTTCCGCTCGAAGAGGGGCTGGAGGCCGACGTCATCCTGCTGATGCTCGCCCCGAAGCAGCTCCCGAAGGAGAGTCTGGAGGTGCTGAGCGAGATTAGCGCGATGCTGCTCGGCTCCGAGCTGATCGAGCTGATGGAGCAGGGCAGCGAAGAAGAGATACGCTCCTTCTTGGCGGAGGAGCTGCAGCATTTTTTGAATCATAGACCATAAGTACACGGACAAATCGAACATAGACTATAGAAAGAGGGAGATTAACGATGACCAACATACTGTCGAAAGAAAAAGTGATTTTGAACGCTCAGGCGAGCAGCAAGAGCGAAGCGATTCGCATGGCAGGCAACCTGCTGGTGAAGGCGGGCCATGTGTCGGAGGACTATGTGGACAAAATGCTGGAGCGCGAAGAGATCGCCTCCACGTACATGGGCGGCGGCCTCGCCATACCTCATGGCACGAAAGAAGCCAAGGGCATGGTCGCTTCTACGGGCCTGTCCATCGTTCGCTTCCCGGAGGGCGTTGATTTTGGCGGCGACGAGCCGGCCTTCATCGTTATCGGCATTGCGGCTGCCGGCGGCGACCATATGGAGATTTTGACGAATGTAGCGATGATCTTCACCGATGACGAGAGCATTGAGAAGGTTATGAACGCTTCGACGGAGGAGGAGATCCTCGCCATCTTCGAAGGGGGAATGGGCGCATGAAGGCGGTCCATTTCGGAGCAGGCAACATCGGGCGCGGGTTTATCGGACTTCTTCTGTCTCAAGCAGGCTACGAGGTTTGCTTCGTCGATGTGAACGAAGAGCTGGTATCCGAGCTGAAAGCACGCGGGGAGTATCCGGTGACGCTTGCCAGCGAAGGTCAGGAGACGACGGTGGTCAAGGGCATCACTGCGCTGAACAGCGCCTCGGAGCCCGAAGCGGCTGCGCGGGCAGTTGCGGAAGCCGATATTGTGACAACGGCGGTAGGCGTCAATATTTTGAAGTTTATCGCGCCTACGATTGCGGAAGGACTAAAGCTCCGGCTGCAGGGGGAGGCTGCTCCGCTTCACATTATCGCTTGCGAGAATGCCATCGGCGGCAGCACCCAGCTGAAAGAGCATGTCTATGGCCTGCTGGATGAGGAGACGAGACGGAAGGCGGATTCCAGCATTGCGTTCCCGGATGCGGCCGTTGACCGGATTGTACCGCTCCAGCAGCATGAGGACCGGCTCAAGGTGGTTGTCGAGCCTTTCTATGAGTGGGCAGTGGACCGTTCGCAGATGCTGGATGGCTTCAAGCCGGTCGAGGGCGTGCATTATGTGGACCGGCTGGAGCCGTACATTGAACGCAAGCTGTTCACGGTGAATACCGGGCACTGCTCCGCTGCCTACATCGGTTTCCTGAAAGGATACGAGACGATTCAGGATGCGGTGAAGGACGATGAGGTGGCGAAGCATGTCCGTGCCGTCCTGGATGAGACCGGCGCGGCGCTGATCCACAAGCACGGCTTCAATCCGGCGGAGCATCAGGCATACATTGCAACCATTCTGGACCGTTTCCGCAACCCGGCTCTTACCGATGAGGTGGTGCGCGTAGGACGCTCCCCGATCCGGAAGCTGTCGCCCGGGGACCGTCTCGTGTCCCCGGCCATGCTGGCCTTCGAAAGCGGACTGGCATACAAAAGCCTGGCCAAATCGATGGCGGCCGCGCTGCTGTTCGACGTGCCTGAGGACCCGGAAAGCGCTGAGCTGCAGCGCTCCGTTCGCGAGATCGGACCAAGCGATACGGCGTCCAAGTATACGGGCATTGCGGGCGAGCATCCGATTATGGGCGAGCTGATGGAGCACTATGAGGCGCTGAAGATTGAGCTGGAAAACCGATCCTAAGCTTAAGCAGGGAAGCGCCGAGTTGAAATTGAAAAGCCCCGGATTCCTTAATTATAGGGAATCCGGGGCTTTTTGCCATGGACATTCAATGGTTGGAGCGATTTATGAGTAAAAGGCCGGGTGATCTTCAGCAGGCTTGACGATAAGTATGCCGCCTATGAACAGAGCCTAGGGAAGTATGTGTTTCCGCAGCTGCTCGGCCTCCTCGATGGTCGCTGCCGGAGCGACGATGAACCATGGATTCGCGTCTACGTCCGGATCGCGGGTGACTTGAATCAATACTTGCTGAAAGCGGTCCTTCATGTATAGCTGACCGAGCGTCTCGATCGTTACGCTATCAATCGCGCCATTCGATTTGAACGTGTACGATGGATAATTCAAGAAGGAGATATAGGTGTCATTGCTGCTTCCCTGCGGGTCTTCGTATATGCGGTCATAACGATACAGCGGATACTCAGTATCAGGATCAGAGCTCATCGTGAAGTCATACAGAGGGACCCGAATCGATCCGTCGAACAGCGGCTCTTGGAACAACCGGCGATAATAAGTTCCCTCAATTTCGATGGTCGTAGGAACGGCAGAGGAGGGATCTTCCGCAGTGTACTGTACGGCAGGATAGCTCATTCGGATCTCATACGGAAATTTGGGGAATCCGAAATCATAGATCATGACATAGAGTACAGCTGCAATGGCTGCGAATATGAGGCTGAACTTCATAAGTCGCGGCATGGAGGACCTCCTCGGAATTTTAGATATGGTCTATCTTCAAGAAAAAGCCAGGAAGCACATCATTAACTATTCTGGCATACCTCGTCTCATGCCTTCACGGCTGCATCCCCGGTCTTGCGCTCGGAGATATAGCAGGCGAGGCCCAATAAGAAGGCGATTCCCGCCAGAATGGCCCCTACCCAAGGCAGGGCGTTCAGGCTTAGATGCGTGATGACAAGCCCTCCGATGAAAGCCCCGGCCGCATTCCCCAAGTTGCCGGCGGAATGGGAGGAGGTTGAGGCGAGCGCTGGCGCTCCCTGCGCCAAGTTCATCACCCGAATTTGCAGGCCGGGCATGACGGCGAATGAGGCCGCTCCCCACAGCACAATGGTTACCACAGCCAATATCGGCTGGTGAATGGTGAACGTCAGGATCGCCAGGATGACGGCGGTCGCGAAATAGATGCTTAGGATCGAAGGCATGAGCTTCCAATCGGCCAGCTTCCCGCCAACGATGTTGCCCAGCGTAACGCCGCAGCCGAATAAAATGAGGATCCACGTGACGCTTGCCTCCGCGTATCCCGTAATCTCGATCAGCAGGGAAGCGATGTAGGTAAACACCGCGAACAGGCCGGCATTGCCGAGCGCGCCAATGAGCAGAAACAGCGTCAGCTTGGGCTTCAAAAGCTCCTTCACCTGCTGGACAATGCCTGAAGACTGCTCCTGGCGAATCTGCGGAATGAAGATCAGGATGCCGACCAGCGCAAGGACGCCCATGATGGCAATTGCGCCGAAGGAGGCGCGCCAGCCCATCTGTTGACCGATGAAGGTACCGAGCGGGACGCCGATTATATTGGCGATCGTCAAGCCGGCCATCATAATGGAGACGGCGCCAGCCCGTTTGTCCGGGCGAACGAGGCCGGAGGCGATCACCGCGCCGACCCCGAAGAAGGTGCCGTGCGTTAACGCCGTCAGCATCCGGGCGCCCATGAGAACGGCATAATTCGGTGCAAACACGGAGATTCCGTTGCCGAATATGAATAGTCCCATTAGCAGAAGAAGGAGCTTCTTCTGCGGAATTTTATGCGTAAGAATCGTCAGGATGGGAGCGCCGACGGCAACCCCCAAAGCGTACATCGTGATCAGCTGGCCCGCCATCGCGATGCTGACGTTTAGATCTGCGGCGACATTCGGTAGAATTCCCATGATGACGAACTCCGTCATGCCAATCGCAAACGCGCCGACCGTAAGCGATAGAATGGACACGGGAAACGGTTGTTTAATGGATGGATTGCTGTTACTAAGCTGCTGGGATAATGCCATTGTGTTCTGTCAACCTTTCTGCTGCTTCTAATATATTGATAATCCCAATCTTTATAATCGGTTTAAGCAGGCCTGCTACATATTATTTAACGATGATGAAATATAATCAAGTTATTATTTGGAGAGAAGAGCTTGTCCAATCGTTGTACGGGGAGGGTACGGTCGTTTCGACACCGCTAAACGGTTGTGTAAGCCGGTGTACGTTGCTCTTTGGAATTGGCTTGGGGAAGGGAGTGCTGCCGAAGAACAGCAATCCCTTTTTTTGATTCAGGCAATTATTCCATGTTTCGGCATGATCATCGCCAGTCGCGGATACTATGTCGGATCCGGACTATTAAAAGCAAGTAAAGGACTCGATTCTTCTTAAATCAAAGCCCGAGAATACCCAGGTGCTTCCGGTCCACCGGAAACCTGCTACAGAAGTACGTCCTACGAACGTTGGGAAGAACCAAAAGCCCCTCCCGCGTCTAGGCCATATAAACGTGAACCGGAACAGACAGCCCCGAATGGCGCCGGGATCAACCGCAAAGGTTGAAGGGCCAGCTCCGGTGACGGAAGTTGCGGCGGGGTTCTGGGGAATGAACTGGGGAGGAGGGGATGTCGGTCCTTGCTGCATTCCTTGCAGTCCCGGTGGTCCCAACAGTCCTGGCGGCCCAGGCGGTCCTTGGGGTCCTTGCAGTTCTGGTGGTCCTTGCGGCGGCAAAAATGCCATATAACTTCACTCCTTCATGGGATTCATGCTGCCATGCACGGCTTGCAAGAGTCTGCAAACGGCAGTGGCCACCGCTTGGCTACCGGCCCTCTGCAAGCTTGCATCCGTATAGGCAGCAGATACATTCGTTGGTTTGTACAATCCTATACGAATGGTGATTTATGATTTTCATCATATGCTATGCAGAAGCCCATGCAGGTGTGACCGATGTTAATGGAATGGAGAAGCGGGGGGGAAGGAAGGCGAATATAGCGGCTGAATGCATAAGTGATGTGAACAAAATAAATATTCCTTTACAGGAATATTCCTAGTGTGGTATATTCAATTCAAGAACACGGCATAATCAAATAAACGCATCGAGGTGATGTTGGTGGCTGGAATAGACAGTAGACAAAAGCCGTATTCCCCGAAGCTTCGGTTCTATAACCGTCACCACCAGGAATGAAGCAAGCGATATTTAGTGCATTAGCCGAGCCGAGCCGTCTTGCGATTGTAGAGCTGCTCCTCGGAGGTCCGATGACGGTGGGTGATATCGCCGAACGTCTGCAGATTCGCCAGCCTCAGGCTTCGAAGCATCTGAAGGTGCTGCTGGAGGCCGGATTGGTAGAGGTTCAGGCGGAAGCGAACAGGCGAAACTACATGCTTCGCTCGGAGCCCTTTCAAGAGCTGGATGCATGGCTGAATGATTACCGCAGAATATGGAATGAACGTTTTGACAGCTTGGACGCATACTTGAAGAAATTGCAATCGGGCGAGAAGAAGGACCCATAGCCTAACTTAAACTTGAGGAGGAAATGATGATGACAAGCAAAATGATTACCCGAGTGGAAGGACCTGTAATTGTGTTGGAGCGTGTATTCGACGCGCCGCGAGAGCTCGTATTCGAGGTGTTCTCGGACGGGGAGCATCTGAAGCACTGGTGGGGTCCGCGTGGCTGGGAGACAACCGTGTCGAACATGGATTTTCGTCCCGGCGGTTCATGGCATTATTGCATGACGTGCATGGATAAGAATCAAGGAGAATTTTATGGCATGGAGTCATGGGGGAAATCGGTCTACCATGAGATTGAGAAGCCTACCAAAATCGTTTACACCGATTATTTCTCCGATGCCGAAGGCAATACTTCCGAGGAACTTCCAGCGTCCACAACAACGATGACATTCGAGGAGCTGGACGGAAGAACGAAGATCGTCTCCCGGACCGTATATCAATCCGCGGATGAGCTTAAGAAGGTGCTCGAAATGGGCATGGAGGAAGGCATTACGCAAACTTGGGACCGCCTCGAGGAATACTTGCTTGCCAAGAAATAAACCGCATAGGGAGAGACCGGCCTTCGGGAGAAGTGCCGGTCTTTTTTTTGAATCTGTTGATGCCGATAACCTTAGGCTGCAGCCCTGACGTTTTTCCACTTGAAAAAAGATGCGTAAACGTTCAATATAAAGATATATTAACTAAAGAAAATATAGCGTCTGTGAAACATACACATAACGATACGTTACTAGGAGGAACCGATGATGGAAATCGGAATTAGCTCGTTTGTTGAAACCGTGCCGGACGTTCACACCGGCGAATTGATCAGCCACGCCCAAAGGCTGCGCGAGGTCGTGGAGGAAATTGTGCTGGCCGACCAGGTCGGCTTGGATGTATATGGAGTAGGCGAGCATCATCGCCAAGATTATGCGGCCTCGTCCCCTGCGGTCGTGCTTGCGGCTGCTGCCTCCCGGACCAAGTGGATCCGGCTGACAAGCGCGGTGACGGTGCTGTCATCAGCGGATCCGGTACGGGTATTCCAGGACTTCGCCACGCTGGACGCGATTTCGAACGGACGCGCGGAAATCATGGCCGGGCGGGGCTCATTCATCGAATCCTTTCCTTTGTTCGGCTATGATCTTCATGATTACGATGAGCTGTTTGAAGAGAAGCTGGAGCTGTTGTTAAAAATTCGGGAGTCGGAGCGGGTGACCTGGGAGGGCCGGCATCGCCCGGCCATCCATAATCTGGGCGTATATCCGCGTCCTGTGCAGAACCCCCTGCCCGTATGGATCGGCAGCGGCGGCAACTCCGAATCCGTCGTCCGGGCCGGCCTGCTCGGCCTGCCGCTCGTGCTGGCGATCATTGGCGGGAGCCCGCTGCAGTTCGCCCCGCTCGTGAAGCTGTATAAAGAAGCGGCCGCCCATGCAGGGCATGATGTATCGAAGCTTCCGGTCGCCTCGCATTCCCATGGATTTATCGCGGAGGATACGGAGCTTGCCGCGGATAAGTTCTTTCCCTCCACCCAGGCGGCCATGAACGTGCTCGGCCGGGAGCGCGGCTGGGGTTACTATGATCGCGCCCGTTTCGATGCTGCACGCAGCTTCGAGGGAGCCCTCTATGTAGGCGATCCGGAGACGGTCGCTCAGAAGATCATCCATCTTCGCAAGCATGTGGGTATTACCCGGTTTATGCTGCACGTGCCGGTCGGCTCGATGCCGCATGAAGAGGTCATGAGGGCGATCGAGCTGCTCGGTACGGAGGTTGCGCCTCGGGTTCGTTCCGAGATCGACCGGTGGGAAGCGGCCGGCGAGCCGGCGGAGTAAGCAAGCAAATCCAATTAAAATTCCGTTTGACAAATCAGACAATGTAAAATATGATAAGTCCATCGAATGACAGTCAGTACTGACATTCATGTAGGAAGGGGGGACTTTCATGAGTAGAGATCAACATATAAGCAGTGACGACAAGCTGCTGCAGGCCGCAATCGATCTGATATCCCGGAAGGGCTACAACGGCGTCACGACGCAGGAGATTGCCTCGGCAGCCGGGCTCAGCGAGAAGACTCTATTCCGAAAGTTCGGCAGCAAGCGAAATCTCCTGGAGATGGCGTTCGAACGCTATCATTACGGTCAAGAAATGACGAAGCTTTTCGCGGAGAAGCTCACGGGAGAGCTTACTGCGGATCTGATTCTGATCAGCCGGACGTACCATGACTTGATGATCCGGAACCGCAAGCTGATCACGATCAGCATCAAGGAGAGTGATCATCTCCCGGGACTTCGAGAGATGACCAGCAAGCATCCGAAGCAGTTTCTGGACGTGTTGACGAAATATTTTACGATCATGACGGAGAAGGGGAAGCTGGTTGCCGGAGATCCCGAGCTGCGGGCGATCTCGTTTATGATGATGAACTTTGGCGCGTTCATGAACGAGCTGGATTCCAAGGAGATATTTCCTTCCGTAACGCTGGATGACTTTATTGAGGAGAGTGTGCGGATTTTTGCTAGGGCGTTAACCCCCTAGTTTTTTTCAAAGCATACGTCAGTAAGTACTGACAGACATGCTAATCTCGCTGTTTAAAATTTTCTACTCACAAGGAGGGTGAAGCTTTAATGGAGACTCGGAAGCTGATGCGTGTCCTCATGTTCACGCTGTGTCTGTCCGCTATGAGCGGATTGATGTTTAACTTTGTCCTGCCGGACATGCGGGAGGAATTCAGCTTGAGCACCGCTCAGGTTAGCTGGGTAACTTCCTCGTATTCCCTGCTGTACGGGATCGGCACGGTTCTGTACGGGAAGCTGACGGAACGCTACCAGCTCAAAAATTTGCTGTCATTCGGTCTGCTGCTGTTCGCGGCCGGCTCTCTGGTCGGCCTCGTCTCCCAGGCATTCTGGATGGTCCTTGCCGCAAGATGCCTTCAGGCGATCGGCGCGGCGGCGATACCGGCGGCGGCAACGCTTATACCGATTCGCTACTTCCCGCCGGAGCGAAGAGGAGCAGCCATGGCGACAGCCTTTATTGGATTGTCCATCGGCAGCGCGCTTGGGCCGGTGGTGTCCTCGCTAGTGGCCGGCTTTGCTCATTGGCGCTGGCTGTTCAGCATCCCTTTGCTGATTCTCATCACGCTTCCTTTTTACCGGAAATATCTGAAGGACGAAGACCCTCAGTTTCCAGGATCATTCGACCTGCTGGGAGGCGGCCTGCTGGCTGTCGCGATCACTTGTCTGCTGCTGGGAATAACGAACGGAATCTGGTGGCTTCCGCTAGCCGGACTGCTGGTAGCCGCGTTGTTCATTGTCCGGATTCATCGTGCATCCGTCCCGTTCGTGAGCCCGGTTTTGTTCCGGAATCAAGAGTATTCGGTTAGGCTTGTCATCATGTTTCTGTTCAGCGGCGCGGCCTTTGCGCTGCATTTTCTAAGCCCGTTGCTGCTGGCAGAGATTCATGCGCTGCCTCCAGGTTGGATCGGATTTGTCATGGTGCCGGCCGCCGCGGCCTCCGCTCTGCTCGGGAAGACAGGGGGAAAGCTGGCCGATGCCAAAGGGAACACGGATCTGTTTCTAACCGCCATGATTATGTTGGTCGCTTGCTTTGTACTCTTATCCACGTTCTCCGCCATTTCAGCCGTCGCGGTTGCTCTCTTCCTGATTCTAGGTAATGTCGGGCAGACGTTCGGGATGATTGCACTATCCAACTCCGTCTCCCTTAGCTTAGCGAAAGAGCAAGCCGGCATCGGGATGGGATTGATGCAGATGCTGAATTTTATTTCGGCGGGGATCGCTTCCGGTGTGTACGGAACAATGCTCGATATCCGCTCCGAGGTATCGTGGAACCCCTTGTATGCCTATGCCGAGGGGCAGGTTTACAGCAATATTTATTTGGTGCTAGCCGGGCTGCTGCTCGCCATGCTGATGTTCTATTCCCTACGGTTCGGGAAAACGGAGCACGGTCATATAAGAGCGGCGGGAAGCTGATATCGCATGCTTTCGAGTCCATTCATTACAAATAGGAAATATAGGAGGAGATTCTAATGACAACCACTTTATTCATTAAAGCCAACAACCGCCAAGGGGCCGTCACAAGCAGATTATACGACGCATTTTTCAATAGCTACCGCGAGGCACATCCGAATGATGCGGTGGTTGAGGTCGACCTGTATCAGGAACGCATTCCCCTTCTGGACGACATTATGATTAGCGGGAATTTCAAGTCAGCCATGGGCATGGAGCTTTCGGAGGAAGAGCAGGCCGTTCGGGACATCGTCAACCGGCACTTGGAGCAATTTCTTGCCGCCGACAAATTGGTGTTTGCCTTCCCGCTCTGGAATCTGACGGTTCCTGCAGTGCTGCATGCCTACCTGGACTACATGCATCATCCGCGTAAAACGTTCAAATATACGGAGCAGGGCTTGGTCGGTCTGTTGGGTGACAAAAAAGCAGCACTGCTGAATGCTAGAGGCGGGATCTATGCGGAGGGCGATCCATCCGAGATGGCGGTCAGCTTCGTAAAAAATCATCTCAACGTGTTCGGGATTACCGACATTACTACGATTATCATTGAGGGGCATAATCAATTCCGGGATCGAAGCGAGGAAATCATTGAGGAAGGCCTTCGGCGGGCAGCCGAAGCGGCAAAGCTTTTTTAAATCATGGAGAAGCTGGTTATTTTGACATATTACACGCTCTGCTAGTTACTTTGTGACAAAAAATTACAAAATCCAGCAGGAAATTGTCGGGAATTTGAGTCATGAAGCCTATATTCAATGAAAAACAATGTAAGTTATAGTTTGATTAGGTCATTCATTCAGAACTATATGTTGTATCTTTCGACAATTGAATCGTTCGTACGATAATCGCAAACCCACTGAAAAGTGGCGACGCAAAGCTATAGGGGCTAATGGGGTTCTGCATAGAACCGCGATGCCAGCCAGTTGCCGAATACGACGGAAGCCTCCGTCACTTCTTGCTAGTTACTACCTATGTCTACAAGCTGACGGAGGCTATTTGTTGTTCACAAATTTTTATAGGGAGGCTCCTGCAGTAACTGCCTGTTCCTTAAAAGTTACGGTCAATTGCCTGAAAGGAGGTGAATGATGCGGAACATGATTTCCCGCAGCGCGGTATAACTACAGCAGTTCGACTCTCAGCGGATAACAAGGAATATTCATGCGGCAGCGTCTTTGACAGCAAACCAATCGAATCGTTTCGTACGATAATAGCAAACCCACTGAAAAGTGGCGACGCAAAGCTATAGGGGCTAATGCGAATCTGCTAAGATACGTGATGCCAGCCAGTTGCCGAATACGACGGAAGCCTCCGTCCTATTTTGCTATGGTAATCTTCATGGATGGAGGTTTTTTATTTTTCGCTAAGAGCTACCGAATCTTCACAGCGGCGATAAATAGGAGATCGATTTCATTATTAATCACTTATTCTTAACAAGGAAGAAGGGAAAATAATGGGCCAAAGAACATTGCTGAAAGTAAACGATCATTTTCCTAATATCCTCAGCATCTCTGAAATTAAAGAAAGGCTGATCGAGCGAAAAGAAATCCTGTATCTGTTGCAAGAGGAAACCAGGAATATGAACGATTTGCTGTCTATACCTTATTTATTTGTGATTGCGGACCCAGAGGGAACCGTTATCGATTATTGCGGGACGGAGCTGTTAAAAGGTTATTTTGAAAGAAATCATTTGAAAATCGGAACATCTTCTGCTATGAACAAGGCGGGAATCAATGCCATTGCGTTATCCATGGAAAATCAATCGGTCTCAGTCGTAATCGGCGCCGAGCACAGCAATAAATTGTTTGCAGAGCTGTCCTGCGTTTGCACGCCAATACGAATAAATCATGTTATTATAGGCTACCTCAGCCTCTGTTTTCATTACTTTCACGAGGTTACATTTGTACTGCCCCTCATTGAACATCTGGCCAAAAATATTGAAGAAAAGTTACCCCAAAAGGATCCCATGCTACAAAAAGAGCTGACCTACTCACTCTTTGACCAATATGAATTAACAAACCGCGAGAAAGAAATCGCCTACGAATGGCTGGAAAATAAAAACGTGCCTGAAATTGCGGATATTTATGGAATCAGTCAAAGCACGGTCCGTACTTTCATCAAAAAGATATACGCCAAAACGAGAGTCAATCATAAAGGGGCATTCCTAAGAAAATTTACATGAAGATATAGGCAATACACAAGCACTAATTACCCAATTATGGGTATTTTATTTATTAAAGTAAAATTTTATAATTATAGGCAAGCCACTGATGACAGATAGTTAAAATTTAAACTAATTCATAATTCGTACAATCTATCGCAAACCCATCGAAAGGGTGGTGACGCGAAGCTGCAGAGGCTGTTGTGGACGCTCATATGCAACCACGATCCCTGCAATTGGCCGAATACGACGGAAACCTCTGATCCGCCATGCGACAACGATTGAATAGGGAACTGTTTATTTTAGATAACCCTGCTGACCTGACGCCGCTGCAGAAACTGAATCGGGTAGCCTTCAACATTTCATGAAGAGGAGCATGCTTTAACGGTTTGTTCGTTTAGGAATGAGCGATCAACTCTCTGTTTGAGAAGGTTTGCCGCAAAAACGTTGGCAGCTGTCATAAATCACTTGCTACGATGGGGGTGGGTGGATGTGATGGTTTCTATAGAGAACGAACTGAAGCATGTATCCGACGAGCTCGAATATCTCAGGAGGGAACTTGAGCGAATGGCCGGCAGTCTTGAATTCGTACATCAAGATGTTGTCGCACTTTCGCAGTCGTTCGATAAGCTGATTGTCCGTTACATGGAATTAAAAAGCCATGAGGAAGAGATCAATAGAAAGTGCGCAAAGTTAAATAAACCAAGCCATGAGTAATAAGTCCTCCATAAAAAATAGAACCCCGGATGTCGATTCTCGACCTTCTGGGGTTATTTGCTTAAAGATATGGTGCTTCCAGCTTTAAGGGAAGCCATTTCAAGTCAGGTGCTTGGATTCAATCATTTTTCTGTACGAGCGAACAGCTGCTCCAATTATCCATTGTAATGTACCCGCGCCTAACAAGCGCGAAAATCGTATTGGTTCGGCAATACCATTCCAAGTTGGGTACAGATGGCGAATCACCGCTTGCCTTCGTCAAGACACCCTCATACGTCCAGTATCCGCCTTTCTTCCAGCGGACAAGTCTCCCATGCTTCTTGGCCTGTTCCAGCGCTTCTTGTTGTATTTCCGATAACGTCAATTCATCCTCACCACACAAATCCTGTAATATCTGTCTAGAAGACGGATGGAATATACCAATTAAATCATATGAATCTGAATATATTCTGAATAACCTGTGTTGAAAAACGGTCGATGGGCATTGTTAGGTGAACTGATGCATCGTCGAGTAAAAGGATCAGAATACCAGACATTATGTCTGGACATTTTCGGAACACTACTCTATAATCAAATAGTTACCTTGAGTAACCAATTGGATGGAGGTTTCCCCATGAGCACCCACCGACATTTTTTTCAGCAGTACTTCAGACTGTACCGCCCGTTCGTCAATGAACTGAACCGGCGGCTCGAGGTTTTTGGGCTGTATTATGCCCAGTGGTCGATCATGTATTATCTGGACGCGAACCAATCGATGACCTTGGTGGAATTGTCCAAAGTTTTGTATGTAGAGAAGCCCACGGTGACTAGAACGGTGAACGCATTGATCAAGTTGGGTTATGTGGAGCAGATCCCGGCATCGGACAAGCGGGAGAAGCGAATCCGTTTATCAAGTAAGGGCATCGATGTCGCGTTGCAGATTCGTCAATTATTCGATGACTACGAGATGGAGATTATGGAAGGTGTCTCCGCTGAGGAACAAGCCAGCGTCATCCGTGTCATGGAGACAGTCAGGGATAACATTATAAGAAAAGGTGATTAACTTGCAGCAAGAAAACTCCCAAGATCGTTTATGGAGCAAGGACTTTTTGATTGTGTTCGGCGTCAATTTCCTGCTCTTTCTTTGTTTTTATCTATTGGTTGTTATTATGCCCACTTATGCAGCTGAGGAATTCCATGCATCGACTGGAATGGCCGGCTTTGCTTCCAGTATCTTCGTGGTGGGGGCGCTGATCGGGCGGCTGATCGGAGGCAGCATTATCGAGAGGGTCGGACGAAGACCGCTGCTGTTGACCGGATTGGTCTCATTCAGCGTCTTAATCGGTTTGTATTTCATCATTAACAGCTTAGCGGTGCTGCTCATCGTCCGTTTCCTCCACGGCCTGGCCTTCGCGCTGGCCTCTACCGCGACCGGCACGATTGCCGCGAGCTTGATTCCAAACTCGAGAAGGGGTGAAGGGACAGGTTATTATGGTGTCAGCATCATCATTGCATCGGCAATCGGCCCTTTCATCGGACTTATGATTCTGGAGCATGCCTCCATGACAGGCAATTTTGTCCTTTGTGCAATCCTGGGCGTGCTCTCATTGGTATCCTCGTTATTCATGCGCATTCCGAAGCTGGTGCTCACCGCCGAACAGGCACGGGAGATGAAGGGCTTCCGGCTATCCAACTTCATTGAGCTCAAGGCGCTTCCGATTTCGATCATAAGCTTTGTGATGGGCTTTGGATATTCGAGCATTTTGTCGTACCTGAAGATCTTTGCGGGGGAAATCGGGCTGGTGGAAGCGGCAACCTACTTCTTCATCGTGTATGCGATCGTGGTGATTCTGTCCCGGCCGTTTACCGGACGCTGGTTTGACCACCGGGGAGCGAATGTTGTGATGTATCCGGCTATCGTATCCTTTGCGATCGGGATCCTGCTGCTCGGTCTGGCACATCATGGAATAACCCTTCTGCTGTCCGCGGTGTTCGTAGGCCTCGGATACGGCACGACACAGTCCAGCTCCCAGGCGCTCGCCATTAAACGCTCTCCGGCGCACCGGATCGGTCTTGCAACATCGACCTTTTACATTTTTGTGGACGTCGGCATCGGGTTCGGTCCGCTCCTTCTTGGCTTCCTTACGCCGCTGGCAGGGTTCCGGGGCATGTACATGACCATAGCGGTCCTGCTGGCGCTGTCGGTGATTCTGTATTATTTCCTCGTCGGGAAACGAGAAAGCCGAGAGAAGGCTGCCCGAACGGCTGCCTAACCAAGATTCGTATTCAGAGAAGCTTAGGTGACGGCTCCTTGGCCTTGGATTTGGCACGACAAGGTTCCAGTTCCAGACGCTCGCCATTAAACACTCTCTGGCCCACTTAGAGCCGTCTTAAGCCTGTAGATTAACCTCCGTAAGGAGCAGATCTGCAGGCTTTTTCTGTTGTACCCCATGTCCTAACCGGGATGCATAAGGAAAGTAAACAAGGGGGTTGTGGCTTAAGTGGTAGCTCTTCAGGAAAAAACGTTTATAGTCGTTTCATCCGATCTCCGCACACATGACCTGTTATACAATGAATAATGATTGTCTGTGCGTCTCATTTATTTTTTCGTGGAGGAGTGAGGCATTTATGGCGCATGCAAGTGAGGTGTTAAGAAATCAGCTGCTCGCGGGTGCGAATGATCCGAGCTGGTATATTCCCTTCCAGCAGTCCACCCGGGATCTGACGGAGGACGAGGCGTTCTGGACGCCGGCGAACGACAGTCACAGCATTGCAGAGATCGTTCAGCATCTGCTCTATTGGAATGAAACGTGGCAGACCCGGTACAGGGAAGAACGTATGGATGCGGTGCCTGCAATTGAAGACAATAATCTCAGCTTTCTCCTTCCGGATCATGTGACGTTTGCCGAGCTAAGGAAACGACTGCTGGAGGTTTTACTAGGATGGCAGCCGCTGCTGTCCGAGTCTGCGGATACCCTGGAGAAGGATGTTAGCGGTTTTCCGGAGCCGGCCAAGTGGTGGGAGATCATCAGCAACGCTGCAACACATAATGCTTATCATATCGGCCAGATTGTTTACATCCGCAAGCTGCAGAAGAGCTGCAGGGCGCTGGATTGGTAATGTTAGAGGAGGGGTGTTCTCAGCACTGCACATGCGGATTGTACTTCCGATCCCTCTTATCCCCGGGTTTCCTCTAATCCCATTTCGTTTGCTGAAGTCAGGGGATAAAGGGGAACGCTCCGCTTCTAATGATTCTTAACTTGAAAAAATGAACCTTCAAGCGAAAATAAAGCCAGCTTCGGGCTCAACCGAAACTGGCTTTCTATATGATTTAGCTAACCTTCTTCATTCTATTAACTTGAACAAACCCAGACGCTCGAAGAACCCTCAAACTTGCTTGTATATTGTTCCCCTACTTAAAGCGCCTCTTTAATGACTCGCTTGTAGAACATCACGGACAGCAGGCCGAAGATGGAGTACAGCGCCGTGTACAGCAGCATGACGATAACCATTGGAGTCCAAAGTTCGGTTCCAAAGAAGAACCAGCCCGATTTAACCGCAAAGTAGCTGTGCGACAATCCCACAATCAGCGGAATGCCGAAGTTAAAGAGCTGCTTGAACTGAATGCCCCGGAGCAGATTTCCCTGAGTGTACCCGAGCTTACGCAGAATCGTGTAGGTCGGCTTCTCTTCCTCGCCTTCATCCATCTGCTTAAAGTACAGGATACAACCGGAAGTAATAAGGAAGGTTAGGCCAAGGAAGCCAACGATAAACATGATTAGCCCCATGTTGATCTTCTGGTCCGTGATCATCCCGATTTGGGAGAAATTACCGGGATGTTCCCCAATCCCCAGATCCATGTATACTTGGTTCGCCTGATTGATGGCCGCTGGATCTACGATATCGATGCCATGGTAGACAGTCGTTCCCTTCTGGATCTTGGGATCGAGATCCTGCATTAACCGTTCAAATACGGTTTGGTCGACAATGGCGGTCGGCAGGCCGCCGTTGGAAAAATTAACCGAGATGTAGGAGTCCTTGTTCGTTCCGATCAGCTGTTGCGGAATGCTCTCCTTGCTTCCGCTAAGCTCAATCTGTCCTGTGGCCTGAATGGACATGAACTGCTGGATCGCATCGCTTGAACCCGTAAACAGCGTTTCTTCCGGGGATAGGTCCACGTCTTTAATTCCTTCATCACTGATGACCCCGATGATCATGGAGCCGGTCTGTCCCGTTTCTTCAAAGCTGGAACCGATAATCCTGGAGACGTCGACGTCCACCTGAATCACGTCCCGATCGGTCTGCTTGAATTCAATATCCGCCTCCGCAAGCGCATGCGTGAAGGCTGCAAGATCGTCCTGTACCGCGATGGCAAAATGATTCGGAACGCTTTGCTGCGCCGACTTCTCCGCCGAATAATACGAGATGTAGCTTAGCGACAGCAGCCCGATGGCGAGCGCTGAGACGGTTGTGATAATGGTGAGCAGCAGGGCGTTCGACTTCATCCGGAACATGATCGAGGAGAGCGAGAGCACCTCGTTCACCGACAGATACCCGCCCTTGCTCTTGCGGATCAGATTGAAAATAAAGCTGACCGATCCCTTGTAGAACAGGTAGGTTCCGATAATGACCGACCCAAGAATGAAGACCATCGCCATAAACAATTCATTCATGTTTGTGAAATCACCGCTGAACAGCTTGGTGGATACATAGTAACCGACCAGGATGAGCCCGACGCCGAGCAGCCCGAGAATCATCTCGCCAACCGACATTTTCCGGACGCGGTTCTCGGTGGTCGATACGACCCGGAAGAGCGACAGGATGCTCTGTCCCTTAATGAATGTGAAATTCATGACCATGATCAGAATGTAGATGGCGGCGAATACGATGGCCGTCTGGATCAAGGCTTGGCTGGAAAATCTAAGGGTGGCCTCGCTTTCGACGCCGGTCACCTTGAACAGAATCATCAGGATCAGCCGGGAAGCGGCGAAGCCGGCAAGAACGCCAATCACCATCGAGCCGAAATACAGGATCAGATTTTCCGCGCTCAGGATCCTGAAGATTTTTCCCTTGGTGAGCCCGATCAGCTGGAACAGCCCGATCTCCTTGCTTCGGCGTTTGATGAATATCGTATTGGCGTAGAGCAGGAAGATGGCGACAATTGCTACCAGCAGCACCGAGGCGGCCCCGAGTCCGGCGGCTCCTTTCACCGAGCCCTTCACTTCATCCATGGATGGATCGTACTGCAGCGTAACGAAGGAGAAGTACAAGCCGACACTGAAAATCAGCGCGAAAACGTACAGATAATAATTTTTAATATTTTTCTTCAAATTACGGTAGATCAGATAATTAATGTTCATGCTGCACACCGCCCAGCACGCCTTGGGTTTTGATAATATCGTTGAAGAACGCTTGTCTCGACTGCTCGCCCTTGTTCAGCTGCGTATAGATTTGACCGTCTTTGATAAAGACGACCCGGCTGCAGTAGCTGGCTGCGCCTGGATCATGGGTCACCATGATGATCGTCGAGTGGATCTTCTGGTTCAAATCGCTCAGCTTGTTGAGCAGGTCCGAGGCCGATTTGGAATCCAGCGCCCCGGTCGGTTCATCGGCGAATATAATGCTCGGATCATGGATGAACGCCCGCGCCGCCGAGGTCCGCTGCTTCTGACCGCCGGAAATTTGGTTCGGATATTTATCCTTGAGGTCATAGATTCCAAGCTCTGTCGCAATCCGCTGGAATTTCTGATCGGCCTCCTTCTTGGATACCTTCTTGATGGACAGCGGGAGCAGGACATTTTCCTTGACGGTCAGGGTATCGAGCAGATTGTAATCCTGGAAAATAAAGCCCAAGTGATGCTTCCGGAACTCCGCAAGCTCCTTCTCCTTCATGCCGGTAAATTCCTTACCCTCGATTTTGATGCTGCCGAGGCTGACTTTATCGATAGAGGACAGTACGTTCAGCAGCGTGGTTTTCCCGGAACCGGAGGCGCCCATGATGCTGACGAATTCTCCTTTGTCCACGTTGATGTCGATGCCCTTCAGAACTTCCTGTTTATTGAATTTGTTGCCGTAGCTTTTATGGATTTGATGTGCTTCAAGAATGGCCACGTTTTTCTTCACTCCTTTGTCGTATGGATACCGGGGGGCTTTAGAGCTCAGCACTCCAAGAAGCCCAACTGGTCTCCCATGGAAAATAACCTGGCAGATGTGCCCTGAGCATTCATCACACCGATCGGCCTCCGGTTATTTTCTTGTTGTCCTTATCATAAAGGAGGAGGCAGGGCTTTTCCTTCGATTCGGCGAACAAAGCGCAAAAGCATGTGACATTGTTGTCACATGCCGGTAATATGGACGATTTCATTCTTCTTCGGGAAGATGAGCGTGAAGATACTCCCTTCTCCGGGCGTGGATACGACGCGAATGCGGATGAAGAGAGCATCCGCTACCTTTTGCGTCAAATACAAGCCCATGCCCGTTGCCGCGCTGTCATGGTGCTGGGTCGTAGAGGTGAAGCCCTTGTCGAAAATGCGGGGCAAATCCTTCGGATCGATGCCGCGGCCGAAATCCTGAATGGTCAGCTGTGCATGTCCATCGACCAGGACGCTTTCAATGATAATGTCCGAAGCTTCGCTGTATTTGACGGCATTGGTCAGCAGCTGCCGGATCATGAAGCCAAGCCATTTGGCATCGGTCAGCACTTCCGTAACCTCCAGGGAGACATCAAAGCCGATGCCCTTTTGGAGGCACCAGGATTTGAGCGCCCGGATTTCATTGTGGATGATCGGCTCCAAAAGCGCGGTTTCGATAAACAGATCGTTCTCGATGAACGGGATGCGCTTCTGATGCAGCTGTTGATCCAGCAGCAGGTGGATGCGGAGCCATTCGTACATGAGCCGGGACTTAAGCGTTTCATCCTCCATGCGTTCAATGATTAATTGCATCGTGGTCAGCGGAGTCTTCACCTCGTGAATCCAGGACATGATTTCGTCCTTCTCCTGCTCCATCTCCATGCGGCGCATGGAGGATTCACGCTTGAAGCGTTCAGTCTGCAGCGTGAGCATCTCCATAGCGAGCGTTTCGAACGGAAGCTCCGGCTGATCGATTGCGGCCAAGTCATAAGTGTCGTCCCACGCCTCCAGGCTCTTGTAGAACCTCGTCTCCCGGTTGTAGCGCACGGCCAGAAACACGATGAACACCAGCGTGGACAGGAAGGCGATGTAAAGGATCGGCTGGAAGGGAATGGCGTTGTCGATCGCGGCAACGAACAGGAGCAGCACCTGCAGGCACACAAACAGCAGAATCCAGCTCAGCCGTTCTCTCAAATAGGCACGGATCATGAATGAACCTCTTCCGTTGCCATATAGCCTTGCCCGACCTTGGTTTCAATATAGGTGTCAAGCCCAAGCGGTTCCAGCTTTTTGCGCAGCCGGTTCACGTTCACCGTCAAGGTGTTGTCGCTGACGAAATGCTCGTTGTCCCATAGGCTCTTGATCAGATCTTCCCGGCTGATGATCTGATTTTTGCGCTCAATCAGCATTTTCAAAATGAACATCTCGTTCTTCGTTAATTCCACGGATCCCGAAGGGCTCGTAACCATGTTTTTCACATATTCAACCGTAGCTCCGCGCCAGGTTCTCAGCTCTGTGCGTTCGGTGTTGTAGTTGTACACACGGCGGAGCGTAGCTTGAATTTTGGCGATAAGAACCTCGAAGTGGAACGGCTTCTGGATGAAGTCATCGGCTCCAAGCTGCATGGACATGACCATATCGGTCGGATGGTCGCGCGAGGACAGAAAAATAATCGGCACGTTCGAATGGGAACGAATCATGCGGCACCAGTGAAAGCCGTCATATTTCGGAAGCTGAATATCGATGATCACCAGATCCGGCTGCACGGCCGTAAATTCCTGAAGCACGCTCCCGAAATCATGGATTCCGTATACGTCGTACGACCACTGGGTCAGACGTTCCTTGACTTCATGGAACAGGGTCGCATCGTCTTCGATCAGCATAATTTTGAACAAAGGAGTCACCACACTTTATGTATTCGGCTTGTTTCTTTCAGTGTATATCAAAAAGGCGTGTTGTGCTATTGACGAAGGTGCTCAGGAACAGTAGATCGGCCTTGGCTGACTGCTTCCTAAATGGCTAAGCCCGTTTGTGTGAGGAGTAAGATGACTTTGGGGTTGCCGAATTAGGCGCTGCCTAATAAAATTAGGTAATACCTAATATTTTGTGAATGTTGGATGGGGAGGTGGAGCATTTGCTTGAATGGATGCTGCGAAGCGTTATGGCCCAGCGCGGAATCTGGTCGGGCGCAGCTTTGGCGAGACTGCTGCAAGAGAAGGCGGACTACCGTCTTTCAGCGGCTTCCATCAGTGCCTTGCTGTCGGACCGGCCCAAGCAGATGAAGGTGGAGACATTGGATGCCCTGTGCACGGCACTGGAATGTACGCCGAGCGACTTATGGGTCCATACACCGACACCTTCAAAGATAAAGGAGGCGTAACACCATGGCGGTAAAACCGATTGTGCCATTTGGCGATCCCATTCTGCGCAAGACGGCGAGGCCCGTTGAAGCGGTGAATGAAAGAACACTGAAAATTTTGGATGATCTCGTGGAGACGCTGTATGATGAGGAAGGCCGCGCTGGTCTTGCCGCGCCCCAGATCGGGATTTTGCGCCGATTGCTGGTCATGGATTGCGGCGAAGGGCTGATCGAGCTCATCAACCCTGAAATCGTGGAGATGGACGGGGAGCAGACAGGGCCCGAGGCGTGCCTGTCCTATCCGGGCTACTACGGATATGTGAAGCGGGCGGACCACGTGAAGGTGAAGACGCTCAATCGGCAGGGCGAGACGGTCATTTTGGAAGGAGAGGGCTATCTGGCCCGGTGCATGCAGCATGAGATTGACCATTTGAACGGAATCCTGTTTGTCGATCACGTTCAAGACGGCTGGCTGTATCATGAAGAGACGAACCGCAGAATCGAGCTGCTGCCCGTGATCAGGCTGACCAATTCGGGGGTTGTATAAATAGAATAAGCATGTTTCTAGGTAAGGGATTCAAGATGATTCCTGTACCGGTAATGGGCAGGAGTCATCTATTTTTTGTTTAACGATATAATTGGTTTCGGTGTTCATGTTGACGGCAGATCGCATCCGTGCTACAATTATCTTAAATTAAAGATATATGAATTAGAAATAATAAATCGTTGTCGTGTTGTACACACTGCCTAACATATGAGATGGAGGAATAGAAACCATGAATGGATTAAAAGGAATACATCATGTCACAGCCATAACCAGCAGCGCCGAGAAGAACTATGAGTTCTTCACATATGTTCTGGGGATGCGCCTTGTGAAGAAGACGGTCAATCAGGATGATATCCAGACGTACCACTTGTTCTTTGCCGATGATACGGGAAGCCCGGGAACGGATATGACGTTCTTCGATTTTCCCGGCATCCGGAAGGGCACGCACGGAACCGATGAGATCTACAGAACCTCGTTCCGCGTGCCGAGCGATGCGGCGCTGGAATACTGGGTGAAGCGGTTTGACCGGATGAAGGTGAAGCACCAAGGCATTCAAGAGCTTTTCGGCAGAAAAAGACTCTCCTTCGTCGACTTCGACGATCAGCAGTATCAGCTTGTGTCCGATGAATTGAACGAAGGCATTGCCTCCGGCACGCCTTGGCAGAAGGGCCCGATTCCGCTGGAATATGCCATTACCGGACTTGGACCGATCTTCGTCAGGGTCTCGAATTTCGAATACTTCAAGGAAATGATGGAGAAGGTTCTGGAATTCAAGGAGATTGCGAAGGAAGGCTCGCTTCATCTGTTCGATGTTGGCGAAGGCGGCAATGGCGCCCAAGTGATTGTCGAGTATAACGCCGTGCTTCCACGGGCCCAGCAGGGATTCGGTACGGTCCACCATGCGGCCTTCCGGGTCGAGGACCGGTCGGTCCTGGAGCATTGGATTCAACGGCTGGATCAATTCCAGTTCCATACCTCCGGCTTCGTCGACCGCTACTTCTTCCAATCGCTCTATGCCCGCGTCGCTCCGCAAATTTTGTTCGAATTTGCCACGGACGGCCCAGGCTTCATGGGCGACGAGCCGTATGAGACACTGGGCGAGAAGCTGTCGCTGCCGCCGTTCCTTGAACCGCAGCGGGAGCAGATCGAGCAGCTGGTGCGGCCGATTGATACGGTGCGCAGCACGAAGGAACTCGTGAAGGAATAATAGAATGAATGTTGCAGCAGCGAAAAGCCGTCTTCGGCTCGTTTAACGAGTCAGGGCGGCTTCTTTTTCGCTCAAGTGATGTCATTTGCTTGGGAGAAGCTCCAGCGGTCCGGACCCAAAGGGATGGTCGACAAGGTAAAGCCAGTGACCTTCCGGCTGCTGCCTGACGATTTCCGAGGTATGGCCTTGCAGCAGCAAGGGCTCTCGGTCCGGTCCTGTCGAATGCAATGTGAAGTGCGCACGCAAAAGCGCCATATTTTCAAAGGGGATACAGTACACATTGGTTGAGGTCATGGTGCCTCCAAGCTGAAGCAGCTCCTTGAGGCTCGCACGGAAGGACTCGAGACCGATCTCCAAGGCTCCGCTTGGGTGCACGTGAATGCTCCCGGGCTCATACAGCGCAAGCAGCCGTTTAAGCTCTCCTGAATTATAGGCGTCGGCAAAAGCCGCATTCATCTCTTCCGGCCGAAGGACAGGCTTGTCTGGAAACGGTGATTTCATTGGATCTCCTCTTTCGTTATGATGGTTATAGTCACAGCTTATCGAAATAAGAGCTGCGCAGGAAGTACGCAGTAATTCATAACATAGTCATCTAAAAATGACAGAGGAGGTTGTCGAGCACCATGCCTTATGAAGACGAGGTTTACGGCTGTCCCGCCGATGTCGGCCTGCAGATGATCAGCGGAAAGTGGAAGCCCCGCATTTTATATGAGCTGTTTCAAGGAACACGGAGATTCGGCGAGCTGCAAAGGGCGATCCCGGATGTATCGCGGCATGTACTCACGGTCCATCTGAGGGAGCTGGAGCATGGCGGCATCGTCAGCAGAACGGTTTATGCTGAGGTTCCGCCGAAGGTGGAATACACGATGACGGAATACGGCCGAAGCTTTGAACCGGTCCTTGAAGCACTAGTTCACCTGGGTGAAGCATATATCGCATCGCGCAAGGACGAGCATGAATCTTAAACAAGGCTTCTTTTTTCCCATAGACCCTAGCCTGCACACCCGCCCCGCGGTTAAGTACATGAATTTCGGTTTAAATACAAATACTGTATAGGGATTGATGACTAAGCAGGTTGGGGTGAGCATTGTGAAACAGAATATATTGAAAAATGTCGTGTTCTCGGTTTCGGCTGTCATCATTGCGGTGCTCGCTGTTTTGGGAGCGGTCATGCCGGGCGCCTTTGGTGAAGTAGCGGGACATCTGTATAGGTTCACGACCACGAATTTCGGATGGTTCTATCTGCTCTCGATTTTTGCTATCATCATCTTTCTGATTTGGGTTGCCGCCAGCAAGTACGGGACGATTCGCCTGGGCGGCGAGAAGGAAAAGCCGGAATATCCGTTCTTCACCTGGATCGGCATGCTGTTCTCGGCCGGCTTCGGCGTCGGGCTTGTATTCTGGGGCGTGGCGGAGCCGATGAGCCATTTCTTCAAAACCCCCTTTGCAGGCGTCGAGGCCCAAGGCGTGGATGCAGCCCGTGTCGCAATGGGGTATTCCTTTTTCCACTGGGGGATCAGCCAATGGTCGGTATTTGCCCTCGTCGGGCTGGTGATTGCATTCCTGCAGTTTCGCAAGAACAAGAATGGGCTTGTATCCACGGCCCTCGAACCGGTAACCGGCTCCAAACCTGCAGTCAAGAACAGCATTGATATCTTGGCGGTCATTGCCACCGTGATGGGAATCGCGACCTCGATCGGACTCGGGGTGCTGCAGATGAGCGGCGGA
The DNA here is from genome assembly GCF_017873605.1 of Paenibacillus lactis. GTDB lineage: Bacteria > Bacillota > Bacilli > Paenibacillales > Paenibacillaceae > Paenibacillus_AQ > Paenibacillus_AQ lactis. The sequence goes on along the minus strand of NZ_JAGGKI010000001.1, from coordinate 446,901 downwards.
TTGAATACCATTACGGGGATTCATAACGGTGTTGGCCTTCAGCTGGGGATTTTGGCGATTATTTTTGTCGCTTATATGATCTCTTCCACGACTGGCCTGGATAAGGGGATCAAGTACTTAAGTAATTTGAATCTGGCGATGGCGCTCATATTTTTGCTGTTTGTGTTTGTCACCGGGCCCTCGGTATTCATTCTGGAGACCTTCACCATGGCGCTGGGCGATTATATCTCGAATTTCGTGTCGTACAGCTTGCGGCTGCAGCCATACGCCGAAGGCTCGTGGGTACGGGAATGGACGATTTTTTATTGGGCTTGGGCGATTGCCTGGTCACCATATGTCGGTGCTTTCGTAGCCAGAGTGTCCAGAGGACGGACCGTGCGGGAGTTTATTGTCGGGGTTATGGTCGTTCCGCCGCTCATCGCCTGTCTGTGGATTGCCGTATTCGGCGGGACCGCGCTCTGGTATGACTTGCATGAGAATACCGGGATAGCCGCAGCCGTCAATGCGGATGTCACCTCGGCGCTGTTCCAGCTGTTTAATCAGCTGCCTTTCTCTTCCGTGATGAACGTGCTGGCGATCATTCTGATTCTGACGTTTCTGGTGACATCAGCAGATTCAGCGACGTATATTCTATCCAGTATGACGACCTTCGGCAGCCTGAACCCTTCCCTGATGGTCAAAATCGTGTGGGGTACGCTGATGGCCGGCATCGCGGGCGTGCTGCTGTATGCCGGGGGACTAGAGGCCCTTCAGACCGCCTCCCTGATCGCAGCGCTGCCGTTTACGGTGCTTCTGCTGCTGCTGATCGTCGCGGTGGTCAGGCTGATGGCCCATGAGCCGCTGCCTGTACGAAAGGCTGATCTCAAACGGTTCCGCCGTTTGGAGGAAGCGGCGAATAAGGGGAGAAAGTGACGTATGAATAAGCCGTTATGAATAAAGCCCTGAGGACACGTGAAATGTCTCAGGGCTCTTTACAATTCAGGGGATGGGCTTAAATTAAAGCCTTTCCTATTAAGGTTTAGGCACGATTAACTTCGCTTTAACAGCAAGTAGACGAAATACGGTGCGCCGATAATGGCGACCATGATGCCGGCCGCAATGCCGTCGGGGTCCACGATGTTGCGCCCGATTGTGTCGGCCAGCAGCAGGAGCCAGCCTCCGATCAGGACCGCAATCGGAATGTACAGCTGATTGCGGGGGCCGACCAGCGCCTTGGCAATATGCGGGCCCATCAGACCGATGAACGTGATGCCGCCGGTCACGGATACGGCGGATCCCGCCAGCGCTACGGCGGCCAGGAGCAGGACGATCCGCTCCCGTTCAATGGACACGCCGACACCGATGCCGACCGGATCACTGAGTCCGAGCAGATTCATGCGCTGCGCTTTATACAGCGTGAACGGAACGAGGACGATCAGCCATGGCAGCAGCGCTAGAATGAACGGCCAGTCCGTGCCCCAGATGCCGCCGGCCAGCCATTTGGCGATAAAATCAACCTTCTCCCGTTCAGCCGACGAGGTGAGCACGATCATGACGCCGGAGAGTGCCATAGAGAAGCCGACACCGGTGAGCACCAGCTTGACGGGCTGAAGGCCTTCGCCTTTCCGGTAAGCGAACATGTAGATGAATGCCGCAGTCAGCACGGCTCCTATAAAGGCGGCGATGGGCAGCATGTAAATAAAGGAGCCGGCCTCGATCGGGAAGAACAGAAAGAACACGGCCACGCCGACGCCGGCTCCCGAGTTGATCCCGATGATGCCGGGATCCGCCAGGTCGTTGCGCGTGATGTTCTGCAGGATGGCGCCGGACAGCGCCAAGGCCATTCCGGCCAGCAGGGTAATCAACATGCGCGGCAGACGCACCGAGAAAATAATGAACTCTTCCTTGAAGCTTCCTTGTCCAAGCAGGGTCGGAATAATCCGGTCATAGCTGACCGAAGAATACCCTAGCCCTAAACCTACCAGGACGGTGCACACGGTTAGGATGAACAGGATAAGAAACGTAATTCGCTGCTTTTTCACTAATGATGGATGGATCATGCCATTCCTCGCCCTCCTTTACGCACGATAAACAGGAAGAAGGGCAGGCCCATGACTGCAATCAGCGCGGCTACCGGTGTCTCGTACGGGGCATTCAGCGTCCGGCCAACGGTATCGGCAAACAGCATGAACACCGCACCGGCCGTAGCCGACATCGGAATGACATGGCGATAATCGGTGCCGACGATCCCCCGGACGATATGGGGCACCATTAAGCCGAGGAAGGCCAGATTGCCCACCAGAGCTACGGATGTGCCGGCCAGCAGAATAATAACCACGAATAAAACGAATTTGATGACCGCGATATTTTGTCCGAGCCCGGTCGCCACCTCTTCGCTCAGGCTGAGGATGGTCAGCTGTCTCGACAAGAGGATCGCAATCAGGATTCCGATCAGAATGAACGGGAAGATCGTCTGAAGCTGGCCCCAAGACGTTCCGATGACGCCCCCTGCCGTCCACATGGAGATATCCTTGGATATTTTAAAATAGATGCCGATCCCTTCGGCGATGGCGTACAGAAAGGCCGAGACCGCGGAGCCTGCAAGCACCATCTGGAGCGGCGAGAAGCCGCCTTTGCGCATCGCGCCGATGCCGAACACCATGATGGTCCCCACGGCGGCCCCGATAAAGCAGGCCACCATAATGCCGAAATAATTGGCCGCGGGGATAAAGGCCATCGTGAATGCGAGCGCCGCATTGGCGCCGCTGGTGAGGCCCAAGAGGCCCGGATCCGCCAGCGGGTTGCGCGTAAGGCCCTGCATGATCGCGCCGGAGACCGCCAGCGCGGCTCCGACCAGGATGGCTGCAATCTCGCGGGGGAGACGGATATCTCTCAGGACGGACAATTTCTCGCCTTCGGCCTTGGTGGCCAAGGCGAGCCACACGTCCTTTATACTGGTCTCCGCCGCTCCGAATACCATCGCAATGACGAACATGGCCGCAAAGGCGATGAGACCGGCAACAAGCTTGACGGAGAAAGGGATGGATCGCTGAGTAGGCTTAGTCATGGAATCATCTTTCCTTAAGTTTGGATGATGGGCAGTTTACTTCTGGCCCAAGAAATGCTCGGTAATAAACTCAAGCTGGTATTCGAGCGTGGTCGCATCGTTGAAATAGATCCGGTTCCCGTCCGCTTCGAATACGCGGCCGTTCTTGACGGCAGGGATTTGCTTATACGTATCGGTTTGCTGGAAGGAGGTGTCCGCATCGTTGAACTTACTGAGAATGATATAGTCGCCGGCAAATTCCGGCAGCACCTCGGTTGAAATGGCGTAGTAGCCTTCCTTCAGCGCGGTTTCCTTTACTTTCTCAGGCATCTTCAGCTTCATGGCCTGATACAAAATCTCAGTCCCGCGGCCCCAGTTGTTTCCGTATACATAGAGCTGCTTCTCGAAGCTTTCGATTACGGATACGGTCGCGTCCTCACCGATCTTGGCGCGAATTTCTTCACCGGCCTTCTCCGCACGCTGTTTAAAATCGTCGATCCAGGCTTGAGCTTCCTTCTCTTTATTCACAAGCTTGCCGATTTCAAGATGCTGGGTAAGGTAATCGACTTTGCCGTACGTGAACGTAACGGTAGGAGCGATTTCTTTCAATTTATCGACGTTCTTGATTGTCGATAGTCCGATAATGAGATCCGGGTTCAGTTCAATGATCTTCTCCAGATTCTCATCGGATACCTCTTCGGCATCCTTAAGCTTGTCGGCAAACGCGGGATTTAACTTGGACCAGGAATCGACGCCGACCATATTGACGCCAAGATGGATCAGGTCCCCGGCAAAGGTGGAAAGTACGATAACACGCTGCGGATTAGCGGGTACCTCGACCGGCCCGTTCTCGGACTGGTATGTAATCGTGCCGGAGGCGCTGTCTTTGTCGTTGGTTGCTGGAGTTTCCGGCGCAGCGGTCCCACTTCCGTTGCTTCCGGTATCCTTCGGCTGGCTGCTGCAAGCGCTAAGAATGAACAGCAGCGCGATAAACGGGATGATCAGCTTCCTCAAGTTCAGGCTTTGCTTCCAATTGGGGTTCATGTTCTTGCTCTCCTCTTAATAGATTGTATGTGATGCATAACGGTTTGCCGGTGCGGGGGTCGCGTCCGATCTCCGCATCAATGTTAAATACCTTCTTCAGCACCTCGCGCGAGATGACGTTCTCGGGATCACCGGCCTGAATAACGCTTCCGTCTTTCATAGCGATGATGTAATCGGCGAATCTGGCCGCTTGGTTCAGATCATGGAGCACCATCACGATGGTGCGCTCTTGCATGACGTTCAGCTGCTCAAGCAGCTCCAGAATCTCAAGCTGGTGAGCCATATCCAGGTAGGTGGTCGGTTCGTCGAGGAAGATCATCTCGGTCTCTTGAGCGAGTGCCATCGCGATCCATACCCGCTGCCGCTGGCCGCCGGACAAGGCATCCACGGAACGATATTTATAATCCTGGGTTCCGGTGACGGAAAGCGCCCAGTCAATAACCTCCATATCCTGCTTCGTTAAACGTCCGAACCCTCGCTGATGGGGATAGCGTCCATAGGACACCAGCTCACCTACCGTCAATCCGCCCGGACCCTCCGGTGTTTGGGGGAGAATGGCCAGCTTCTTGGCCAGCTCCTTCGTATTGATGCGCGCGATTTCCTGACCATCGATAATGGCGGCCCCGGATTGATACGGGATAATGCGCGTCATTGCCTTCAGCAGCGTGGATTTGCCGCAGCCGTTCGGACCGATGATCGTTGTGATTTTTTTATCGGGAATATCGACGTTCAGCCGGTCTAATATGACGTTCTCACCGTAACCGACCGTTAATCGATCTGTGCAAAGACGAATCATATAGGTTCACCTCCTGGGGAAAGTTCGCTTTTTAAACGATAATGATTCTCAATATCAGCCATAATATAATATGGGGACCTCTCTTTGTCAATAAGTATCTTCATGGAATATTTAAATAATTTTCATGCACACAACACTATTGTTCAATATATAGCTAAAATCCGAATGGGATTACTATATATAGATAAAATCATAAAAAAACGAAAAAAATAAAATCCGCGATTGTAAAATAAATGAAGGCAACGTATACTAAATGATAATGATAATCATTTACGTCCAAGTATAGGTTATGGACATAACCTTTTACCGATATATCCCGGAGGTGTAATTCGTGGCAGGGAACGAAATTTTTGATGTGACGGTTATTGGGGGCGGGCCGGCTGGCTTATATTCGGCTTTCTACAGCGGGCTTCGCGGAATGAAGACCAAGATTATTGAATACCAGCCGGTGCTGGGCGGGAAGGTTCACGTCTATCCGGAAAAAATGATATGGGATGTCGGAGGCCAGACTCCGATTACCGGCGCCAAGCTCATCGAGCAGATGGTTCAGCAGGGCCTGACCTTCAGTCCGGAAGTGCTGCTGAATGAGAAGGTGGAATCCATTTCCCGTAACGAGGAAGGGATCTTCGAATTACATACCGCGAACTCCGGCACCCACCTCTCGAGAACGGTCATCGTTGCCGTTGGCGGGGGCATTCTCAATCCGCAGAAGCTGCAGATTGAAGGAGCCGAACGGTTCGAGGTGTCGAACCTCAACTATACCGTCAAATCGCTGCAGCATTTCAAGGATAAGACCGTGATTATATCCGGCGGCGGCAACTCCGCCATCGACTGGGCGAATGAACTCGAGCCGGTCGCGAAGAAGGTATACTTGGCTTACCGGAAAGAAGAGCTGAGCGGCCACGAGGCCCAGGTCGAGCAGCTGCTGAACAGCTCGGCCAGCTGCTTCTTCCATACGCAGATTACGAAGCTGATCGCTTCGGAGAACCACGAAACCATCGAGCGGGTGGAACTCACGAACAGCAAGACCGGCGAGGTAAATGTCATTGAGGTCGACGAAGTCATTATCAACCACGGCTATGAACGCGACATTTCCCTGCTTGAGAACAGCGGGCTTGGGATCGAACGCGTGGACGATTATTACATTGCCGGGAACGGACACTGCCAATCCTCCGTGCCCGGACTGTATGCCGCAGGGGATATTCTGCATTACGACGGGAAGCTGCATCTGATTGCCGGCGCGTTCCAGGATGCGGCCAATGCGGTCAACAGCGCCAAGCGCTTTATCGAGCCGGAGGCGCACCGCAGCGCGATGGTATCGTCGCACAACGAGGTGTTCAAGGAGCGCAACCGCGAGCTCGTGAAGCAGATGATTAAATAGCGGCAGCTGCATGGTATGATGAAAGAGGGATCCAGCGAATGGATCCCTCTTCGTTATGCCTTGCTTACGATGCCGGATGTGATCAGCGGCCCGTAATTGATCAGCTGCGTCATCAGGGCGCCCATCTCTTCTGCGGACAGATTCATCCCTGACTCGATCCAGTGGATGACCAGCCCGATATTGGCCGAGGTCATGTAAGCAATCAGATAGTCGCTTGGAATCCGGCTATTCTGTGCTGCCATTCGAAAGGCCTGCTTGTCGTACATATTCTCGGTCATGAACTGCCGGAATTGACGCACGAAAGACATATCTCCGTTAGGCCCGAGGACGGCTTTGATAAAGTCGCCGTGTTTGATGAGCACCTCGAATATCTGGATGGAGGGCGGATATGGCTCGCCTTTCTCCGCATAAATCCTGGTATCCCTCGGGTCGATTTCCAGGACGATGCTGCGGATTTCCGCCATCACTTCTTCCTTCAACTTCTCCAGCATATCCGGCACGTCCCTGTAATGAAGATAGAACGTCCCCCGGTTAATATCCGCGCGGCTCGTTATATCCGTCACGGTGATGGCATTGACGGACTTCTCCTGCATAAGCTCAAACAGCGTTTTGCGCAGCAGCTGATTCGTTCGAATCTGCCTGCGGTCCGTTTTTCTAGGCAAAGCGTGTTCTCCCCCTGACCGATGAATTTATCCCAATTAATGAACACCTATCTTGAACATGATGAGTAATGAACACTCGGAATAAAGCTGATGATTGAACTGCATTCTTTCCCCATTATAATTAACGGTGTGATCATTAATCAACAGTTTGTTCATTATAATGAGGAGTGGTGGATATGGTGTTCTTAAGGCAAAAAATGCTGTGGATTGGCGCATTGGCAGTCCTTCTGGTGTTAACCGTCTTCGGCGTTGCCATGATGGGCTCGATCGTAGGCGCAAAGCCAAAATCTCTGCCAGTGGCGCTGGTCGTGCTGGATCAGCCTGCAGCGCTTCCGAACGGGGAGACGCTTGCTGTGGGGGAGAAGATGAAGGGAATGCTGGAGCAAAACACGCAGCTGCCCGTTCGGTGGGAGATCGTAGCTTCGGAGGCGGAAGCGAGAGAAGGGATGGATGCGCAGAAATATTACGGAGCGCTGGTGCTTCCGGAGAATCTCAGCTCAGGCATGCTGACCCTTCAGTCTCCGGCTCCCAACCCGGCTGTCATTCACATACTGGTAAACGAGGGGATGAATGCCCAAGCGTCCGCCGTGGTCAAGCAGATGCTTGGGCAGGTGCTCAAGATGGCAGGCTCCGAGCTATCCAAACAGGCATTGACCATGATTGGCGCGCAGGCGGAATTGGTGCCCGTAACAACAGCACAGGCTCTTCTTGCCCCGTTTGAGGTTCAAGAAAAGATTGTCCACCCGGTCGGAGCTAATCATGCAAGCGGCAATGCGCCGGGGCTGCTGACGCAAATTCTATGGATCGGATGCCTGATTATTAGCTTGTCCTTGTTCCAGGCGCTTCGGACAGCAGCAGCTGGTGATGGCAGCAGGGGGATCGCGATCGTGCTTCAAGGTGCTGTTGGTTTACTGCTGGCGGGTTTGGCCTCCGGTTTCCTGGTATGGATGGCTTCCTCCTGGTATGGCATGGAGCTAACGAACGGGGGCAACGTGTGGCTGATGCTGTGGCTGGCCGGGTCTGCCTTTTTCCTCCTGCAGTCCACGCTGCTTAACTGGCTCGGACTTCCGGCGATGGGGATCCTGGTGCTCCTGATGTTCTTCTCGATGCCGCTTCTCAATATGGCGCCGGAGTTTCTGCCGCAGGCCACGCAGGATTGGCTGTACTCGTGGACCCCCCTGCGCTTTGCCGCTTCGGCGCTTCGGGATGTGATGTATTTTGACGGATCGGCATCCGCAACGGCAAATCATACGGTACTATGGGCGATCGCCGGCGGTTTCTTGGTATTGCACTTAGCTTCGGTGGTGAAGAAGGGAAAACGCTCGGATAAAGGAAAGTCGGTTGCGGCATCGTAACATAAGTGGATGAGCGCCCGAAATAGCACATGGAAAGGAAACTGTACGATGGATTACTGGATTACGGAGTGGACCTTCATAAGAGGTTATTGACGGTGGATAAGGCACGATGTAATGGATGAATGGTGCAGGGCGCCCCTTGATCTCAATCCTAATAGCAGGATGCAGATACCAAGGGGACGCCCTGCGGTGCTTTCAGAACGTGACGAATCCCATTGCTTTCTTGGCGGCAAGCAGTGTTGTGCCGGCGGTTTCGGAAGCACGCTTCGCTCCGTCCATCAAAATGCGATCAAGCTCGGAGGAATTCACGATTTGATGGAACTTCTCCTGGATCGGTTGAAGTTTCTCGATGACCACTTCGGCCAATTCTTTCTTGAACGTACCGTATCCTTGGCCCTCATACCGTTTCTCGATGAAGGGGATTTCCTCCTCGGAGAATACGGAATAAATTTCGATCAGATTGCTGACCGCCGGCTTATTCTCCCAGTCGTACCGGACCTGTCCGTCCGAGTCGGTAACGGCCTTGGAGAATTTCTTGCGGATATCCTCTGGCGTATCCATCATGTGGATGCAGCTATTTCTATTCGGATTGCTCTTGCTCATTTTCTTGGACGGATCGTCAAGGCCCATGACGCGGGAGCCAATATCCTGAATGATCGGCTCGGGCATCGTAAACGTGCGGCCATACCGGTTATTGAACCGCTCGGCCACATCGCGGGTCAACTCCAGATGCTGCTTCTGATCGTCACCGACCGGCACATGCGTTGCCTGATAGAGCAGCACATCGGCAGCCATCAGGACCGGATACGTGAACAGGGCAGAGCTAACCGTATCCTGCCCGGCGGATTTCTCCTTGAACTGGGTCATCCGCTTTAATTCGCCGAAATGCGCCTGCGTCTCCAGCAACCATCCCAGCTGGGCATGTTCAGGGACCTGCGATTGCAGAAAAATCGTCGCTTTATCGGGATCGATCCCCGATGCGATATACAGCGCGGCAATGTCCCGCGAGCGCTGATGCAGCTCCTTGGGATCCTGATAGACGGTCACTGCATGCAGATCCGGCACAAAGAAATAGGAGTCATACTCATGCTGCAGCTTCACATATTGACGGAGCGCGCCTCCATACCCGCCAATATTCAAATCCCCGCTTGGCTTAATGCCAGACAATAATCGTTTCATAACACACCTCCTGATCGTTTGCGAACAACACAAAAACACCTCATCCCTCTATGGGACGAAGTGTAACTCCGCGGTACCACCCGAATTCGACCGTACAGCCGCTCTTATCCATGACACGGGAGGAATGGGGAAGGGGGACAACGCCATGCTTCCTGTCATATCTCCCATGATAACGGAGGAGAGCCGTCAAGGCCTACTGCCCCGGCATTAGCCGAAGGTTCGGGTTGAAGCGAGAAGATCCATTCACTTATTCCGGGGTACCGGGCCTCGCACCATTCGCCGGTTCGCTTGGACCTCGAAAGATAAGCTACTATTTCTTCTCCTAGCCGTGTGGTATGTTGTTCTTGAAATCATCTGCGCAGCTCTTTTTCGAATGAGAAGAGAGAACAAGATGATTTGATGAGTATCATCACACAGGTGTTAGGTTAATGTCAAGCGTTATGGGGGAATTCATGTTGAGGGATCAGGATACGGCGATTCTCGCTGACGGATTAACCATACTGTCGCAGTGCAGACGGCAAACGGGGGATATTTGGCAGGCCCATTACGGAGCGGCCGCGATTGCGGGTTATTTTTTTGCAAAGGCAAACCGGTTGACCGGGAAGGTTGAAGAGGCCGTGGCGGTGGAGAATCAGAGGATGGTCGGCAAATACTTGCAGCCGGGAAGGGCGGCGGCAGAGGACAGCATAAGCGTGAAAGACGCGGAAGCACGGATTCTCGCGGCCCTGGACGCTACGATTGATGGCTTGCACTGGGTAGGTCACAACGTGATCTATTCCGCAATAAGCCTGGCTGCACTCCATGAGCTTGGAGGCGGTCTACGGCATGAAGCTGCCGATATTGCGGAATTAATTGGCTCTTTCGCGAAGACGATCCCGGGAAGGTCCTGGATCGGATATTCAGCAGCCGAGGTTAAACGGCTGACTCTGGATGAGCTTGACGGGATACCTGAAATAACGGACGGCGATCAGCTGGCGGCTTTTATTTTGAACGAACTGGCCGCTTATTCGGTGATCTACCGCGCGGAAGCCCATCATGACTTGCTGGGGCATATGCTGACCTATTCCCATGCCTTAAACCTGTTGTACGATTTAGGCCACCATACTTACTTCCATAGAGGCTTGCCGGGCTTGCTCAAAATCGTGAAGGTGCTCCGTGCCAGCCGCCGGCTGGACCCTGCGGAACCGATCCGGCTCATATCCCCGGTGGATCGGCTGCCTCTCGCGGAGGCTCCAAGATCGGTCTGGCTGCCGCATCAGCCGGAGTACTGGGCGGGCATTGACGGAGCTGCGATCGACTGGGACTTCGGCCATCTGTTTAAATTTCCATGCAGCTTCTATCACCATTGGAACCGTATTTCGGAAGCGCCGGCGAAGGCGATGGAGAATTTCCGATCGATCATCCATCCGGTTCAGACGATAATTTCTTGAAGGAAGGTAACCTTTTTCATTCAGATCGGCACTTAAGGGATAGAGACACCGGGAAAGGAGGGTTAGATGAACGTGCTTCAGTGGATAGAGGAAGCCCGGCAGGGCAGTGCGGAGGCTCAGGAAAGCCTGGTCCGGCATTATACCGGAATGGCGCTGGCCGTAGCCTACGATAAATTGCAGGATCCCCACTCGGCGGAGGATGCCGTGCAGGAGGCCTTTACGGAGGCTTTTGCAAATCTGCATAAGCTGCAGGATCCCCGGCGTTTTCCCGGATGGTTCAAAGTGATTGTTGAGCGGCAGTGCTACAGGGACCTGCGCCGCAAGCAGCTGCAGACGTTACCGCTGCACGAGATGGAATTGCCGGCTGGCGACCAGCGGAGCCTGGAGACGGTTGTGGAAAAGAAAGAATTGATCGGCCAGCTGCATGCCACGATCGCGGATTTGCCGCCGGGCATGCGGATTGCGGTTCAGCTCTATTATTTTCAAGGCTACAGCCTGCAGGAGATTTCGCAATATCTGGATATATCTCTGGCAGCTTTGAAGAAGCGGCTCTTTGATGCCCGGCGGAAGCTGAAGAACACGCTTCATGTAGCCGACTTTGTATCGGTGTTCACCGATCTATATGAGGGAGGCAGGCGTATGCTGCATATTGTCAACGGAGATTCAGTGGGGGATAAGCTGAAGCAAGGGAACATTCAAGGAGATATCCTGGTGTGGAGAGAGCTTTATTCGTTTGGTCCGGTCTTTCCGAGGATGGACGAGCCGGATAATCGCAGAACGAGGGCTCGCTATTTGGAGCAAACGCTCGGGATTCCGGAGAAGGAATATATCGAGACCTGCGAGTCGCAGGAGAGGAAGCTTCGAGATTTTCATAAATATGATGAAATCGTGCTCTGGTTTGAGCATGACCTGTTTGACCAGACCATGCTGTCCTATTTGCTGCATTGGTTTAAGGAGCAGTCATTGGGAAATACGAAGCTGAGCCTGCTGTGCATTGGCGCCTACCCGGGCATTGAGCTTTTTCGCGGGCTGGGGCAGCTCAGCACCGAGCAGCTCGAGACTTTATCGGGCACATGGCACGCGATCGGAGAAGACGAGCTTGCACTCGGCAGCATGTTGTGGGAAGCCTATACCTCGGATCGGCCGGAGCAACATCAGCGCATGCTGGAGGTGGATTCCTCGGCGCTGCCTTTTGCAAGGGATGCATTCGAGGCCCATCTTGCCCGGCTGCCCTCTGTGGGCAATGGGCTCGGAATCATCGAGCAGACGACGTTAGAGGCTGTAGCGGATGGAGTTCATCAGCCGTATAAGTTGTTCCGAAGGGTAGGAGATCAGCTCCATATGCTCGGCATGGGGGACCTGGAATTCTGGTTTTACCTTGCGAAGCTGACGGAGGGGCCGGACCCGCTGCTGGTTACTGATGGCACAGCACCGTTTCCGGACTTCAAGCAGGCCGCCCCGCATTTCCAAGATCGGGTCCTGCAAGTCACGAATCTGGGCCGGGAGGTATTAGCCGGAAAGGCCGGCGATGCCCGCACCGGTATCATCGACAAATGGGTGGGAGGCCTGCATGTGCAAGGTGAGGCTCTGTCACTACGCTGGGACCCGGAGCGAAAGTCGGTTGTGCGGATGGGCGAATCCGATGGAACAACGAATTGAGGGAAAGAGCTACCTTGATTGAGCAGCATACTAACAGATCCAATTAACAGCAGAATATAGCATAAGGGCTATCCTTCTTGGCGTTACTGCCGAGCAAGGATAGCCCTTCTTCACAGTTACAGATGAGAACCGCCGGTTGCGTCAACCATTTGTCCCGTTACCCAGCGCCCGTCGCTTGATGCAAGAAACGCCACGACATCCGCAATATCGGACGGTTGGCCGATTCGGCCAAGCGCGGACATCTCCGCGGCATGCTGTTGTCCTTCCGGCGTGTGCAGCCAGGATGCATTCACGTCGGTGTCCACAATCCCTGGAAGCACCGCGTTCACCGTAATTCCGCGCGGGCCCAGCAGCTTGGCAAGATGCAAGGTAAACGTATTGATCGCGCCCTTTGTGATGTTGTAGGCCATAATATGCGGATAGGCGATCCGCGTCACGCCGGAGGAGATGTTGACGATGCGACCGCCGTCACGCAGGAGTGGCAGGGCCTGTTGAACCAGGAAGAACGGGGCCTTCACATTAACGGCAAGGAGCTCGTCAAGGCCCTCCTCGGTCGTGTCTTCGAAGGTGCTTGAGGTTCCGATGCCTGCGTTATTCACCAGAATATCGAAACGGGTGTCTCCCGTGATGCGAAGCAGCTCCTCTTCCAGTGAATGAATAAGCCCCTTGACTCCATCTACCGATTCCAGCTTGGCACCCAAAGCGATAGCTCGACCGCCCTGGTCCTGTATGGTCTGAACAACCTCATCCGCCGCATCCCGGCGGGTTCCGTAATGAACAACGACCAGTGCCCCTTCTTCGGCCAGCCGAAGCGCGATTCCTTTGCCGATTCCTCGGCTTCCGCCTGTAATCAATGCAATCTTGTCTTCTAATCGTTTCATGAAACTCCACTCCTCTTGTTCGATTTAAAGCTACTGTACACTCTCCAGTTAAGGGGAGAGTCAAGAGGGGGGGAGCATTTTTTGAGCTTTCATGAAAAACAAGCCGGATTACTACCTCTCCAAGTACGTGTTGAGGCGATGAGGGCTGGGCCCAGGCGCTTCTCCGGTATCCGATCACGTTATGGAATGGCTACTCTGCATTGCCTAGCAAGGGGATAAGCAATTCCGCAGGGCGCTTCCTGCCGTAAATATCTTTGTCCGAAGTGAGATACATTTCACGGATCGGCTCCCGGTCCGATTGAACGAGACCTTGGGACGAAATCCATGCCTTGAGCTCGGGTATGACGGGGCAGCTATAGCCGTACGGATCACAATGATGGATAAGGGATGCGGCTGACTCCAGCTCTGGCAGGACATGCACACGCACCCGGCCATTGGCAGGTATATCCCTGGATAAAGGGAGGGCAACTTCAATGTCTGCCACATCGGCATTCCCATTGCCGTCGTCATGCCAAAGGATGATGAGCTGCCTGGCCTCCTCTTCCCCTTGTAGAGCCGCATATTTCATAACCTCATCGAGCAAGAGACATAGCTGGCTGCGGGGGACCTGGTCACGAAGGGAAGCGACGCGTTGAGACGGGACTTTCCGGGTCCGGATGGACTCCGCGGGATCCCCCGTCCCGATGTGCTCCAGGTGAGATAGTCTGCTGTTCACCTCATCCAGCTGCAGCTGGAGACTTTGCACCGTCTCCTGAAGCTCCTTCATTTTCTCGGAAAGCTTGTCTCTAACGGCATCGGCTCTTATATTGTCTTCCAAAAACGGCTTAAGCTGTTCTAATGTAAACCCCTGTTCCTTGTAGGCGGCAATCCGCTTGACGGTCAGAAGCTGCTCCTCGGCGTAATAACGGTATCCGCTTTGTTCGTCCACATGGGCCGGCTTGAGCAGGCCCAGCTCGTCATAATAGCGCAGTGCTTTGATGGACAGTCCGCTGACCTTGGCAAAAGCGCTGATCTTCATCATCCAATATGCCGCCTCCTTGCGATGTAGGTTTTTTAACCGTGTGGATAAAGATATCATATCCCGCTCTTCAACGGACGTAAATGGCCCGGTTTCAGTGGAATCAGGCATATCTGCTTGAATGTCCGCGACAAAATCTTAAACTTCTAGTTTCAACGCAGTGCGGGAAGTATAAGGATAGGTAGACGAAGAAGCAAGGAGGGAACCCCTCATGAGCAAATGGAAGGATGCTTCGCGGGTTGGCCGTTATGCAGGAATCAGCATTTTATTGGGCGGGGCGTTGTTTGTTACAGCTGCGCTGATGCACCCGCCGGCTACGGATCCGTGGACGGGGCACCATGTCATATCGATGATTCCGGACATGCTGACCTATTGGCAATGGGATCACAGCCTGATGCTGGCGGCCATATTATTGTGGCTGGGAGGACTGTCGCTCGGGGAGGCCGTCGTCAGCAGGCGCCCTGCTGCGATGTTGGCTTCCCGCTTGTTCGTTGCGGCGATCACGATATGGGTGCTCGTACTTGCGATGGAGTTAACCGTTCTTCCGGTCCTTGCCAAGGAGTGGGGTTCAGTGCAGGACCCTGGGACAGCCGCCTTGGGTGTGGGATTATTTGCTTTCGGCATTATGGCCGGCGACTTTGCCATGATGCTGGCCTGGATCGGAGTAAGCCTGCTTGGCCTTGCGCTGCTTGCTGGAGGCAATATGAAGCCCGTCTTGGCATGGATTGGCATAGCGACAGGAGTGTGGGGGGCGATTGGAATACCTGTTGCACTGCTGCTTCCGAAATTAAGCGTGTTCATCTACCCGGTCACCGCAGGCCCTGTGTTTATATGGACGATACTTTTCGGGATTTACATGATCACTGGGCGGCACCTACAAGAAAAAACAGGAGACCTATAGGCCTCAGGCCTGCGGGTTTCCTGTTTTTTGGCGAATCGGCACGAGGGTCCAATAGGTCCCGCACCGCCACAACCATTCCAGAGGTCCGTATTGGAACCAACGCATCCACAGGTTGCTGATGATGATCTGGAAGGCCACAATCCCTAGGGAAACGAGCGTGGAGACGACATACGTGCTCGGGGATCCATTCAATATTAAACGTTGAATTCCGACCAAAAAAACCGTTTGGCCAATGTAATTGGTAAGCGCCATCCTGCCGTACGCCTGTAACGGATGCAAGACCTTGGCGCCTATGCGGATATGTCCGAGCATCAAGAGCGAGCTTAGATAAAATAAGGACACGATAGGCGTGGCGATCAGCCAGAGCGCCAGTACGTTAACAAACGGCAGGCCAAGCAGAGCGAATCCCCTGAACTGGTCTAGAAATTGTAATCGTCCCGTTCCAGTGGCAGGCTGGCGTTTCATCACGGTCTCATTTTTTACTGTAGCCATTGTGTTACACCATCATTCTATTCACAGACTTGATGTAACGGGCTCTGGCGATTAGAAAATAGATCGTTTGGGCAGCCAAGAATGCCGATGAGGCCGCCAATACAGGACCGCTAACATACGGAGCATCCAGATATCCAAGAACGGGACCGAGCACGACCAAGGACTGTACGGAGGCAACCAAGATCGGGATAAGGAACAGTACGGCAATCTGAATTGTTGCGGAGATATTCATCTCCCGGGCGCTGAGTCCGATTTTGGACAGGGAACGGTACATCGCCTGGTCCGCTGAAAGCTCCGTGTGCAGCTTGAAATACAGGAAGCTGGCGGTTGAAATCGAGAAGATCAAGGCGACAAACACCCCGATAAAGCTGAATAACGAGATGGCCTGTTTATTGGTGTAATAGTTCTCCGCCCTGGATTCTATATAACCTTCACTGATTGCGCTACCGTTCCATTCCGACAGCTCTTGGCCGAGCTTGGTTTCAGGATCGTCCTTCTGGGGAAGCCCTTGGGAATCGGGAAGAATAAACGGATACGTATGATTCACACTGATTCTATCTGCTTTATTCCCGCTCCGCAGCTCTTCAAACATGGTGTCCGTAACGACCATCAATCTGCCGCTATATACCAAAGCCGCAATCCGGTCTGTGCGGTTCTCCAAGCTGAAAGAGTAGGGCTGACCGGATAAATCGATATCCGCTTCCTTCAGCTTCCCCTTACTCTTCTTCGCTGCATTCGGGGTTTCCGTCAATAAGGCTTCATTCTCGCCGAGTGTTCCAGCCGGCTTGGTATTCATCAAGGCAGCCAAACGGTCGTATTGGGACTGCGGCATGATGTGTAAGGAGTCCTCCCCATTCGCTGACAAGCGATAGTAGATGGTCTCGACCTCCGCAAGTTTATACTTAAGCCCTTCTGACTGGAGTCGCTGTTCAATCAGGGCCAACTCATCCTGCACCTTAGTCTCGTCGGCATTGCTGTAGTAGGTGTAGCTAAGCGCGTAGGGGTTATCCAAATATACCGATCGAATCGATTGCTGCATGGCCAGCACGAAGCCGGTGCTCATGGAGGCCAGAGCCACGACAACCGTGACCAGGAACAGCATGCGGGCATTGTCCTTGATCTTGTAACTCATTTCGGAGATCCATAAGAGGTTCGTCCCTCTCCAAGTGGTCGTGCGATTTCGCTGCAGCATGCGAACCACCCATACGGATAGTTGGGAGTAGAAGAAATACGTGCCCAGAATGCCGGTAAACGCAGCAATCATCAGTCCTGTAGGGTCTAACTCCTTGACGCGAAGGACGGAAAAGCCGATGGTGAGCAGGATTACGCCCAAGAGGGCCAGGAACAGATTGGCTTTCGGTTCGGTCTTTGGTTTGCTGGTGCCTTTGAGAAGCTCAAGAACTTGATTCTTCCGGATAAACAGCAAGGTGAAGAGCGAAATGACGAGAAACAGCTCGGCGAATGCACCGGCTGTCAGCAGGATCGCTTTGACCGGCCAATAGAACGGCAGCTCGTCCATATCAATCACTTTGGTGCTGATGAGCAAGAACACCTTCGATAACAGCATTCCGCTGGCAATGCCCGTGATGATGGCAATGGCGCCAATGAGCGTGTTCTCCAGGAAAATCAGCCAATTGATCTGTTTGGCTTCCGCCCCGAGGATCGTAAGAATGCCGAACTCCCGGTTCCGCGACTTCAGAAAGACGCTGATCGAATACAGCACGAACAAGAAGGCAAACACATACACGATTACGGTGGCAATGGTCATGCCCGTACGCGTCATGGCGCCCATCGGCGAATTCTCGATAGCCGGATGATAGATAAATACGGCATAGGTAAAGAAGATCATGACCATGAACGAGCTGCTTAAGAGATAGGCAAAATACTGACGTGCATTCCGCCGGACGTTGTTAAACGCGAATTGAGGAAAGTTCACTTGTATTCCCTCCCCAGAACGATAGCGTATCGATGATTTTTTGGAAAAAGGCCTGCCGGTTCTCGCCGCGGTGAATTTCGGCGGCAAGCTTGCCGTCCTTAATAAAGACGATGCGGTTGCAATAGCTTGCGGCCAAAGGATCGTGCGTAACCAGCATCAAGGTGGTACGGTCCCGCTCATTGATCTCGGCGAGCGACTCCATCACAATCCGCGAGGAATTCGAGTCGAGCGCTCCTGTCGGCTCATCCGCAAGGAGCAGCAGAGGCGCGCCGATGATCGCTCTGGCAATCGCGGTACGCTGCCTTTGGCCTCCTGAAATCTCGTATACGCGTTTATTGAGAATTTCGCGGATGCCAAGCCGCGAGGCGGTCTGCTGCAGTTGCTTCTCCATGTCCTTGAGCGGACGGCGGTCCAGCGTCAGCGGAAGCACGATATTCTCGGCAACGGTTAACGTATCGAGCAGATTGAAATCCTGGAATACGAAGCCGAGCTGTCTCCGGCGGAAGTGGGCAAGCTCACCTTTTTTCATGGTGTACGGATTCTTCCCCCCGATCTTGACCTCGCCCGAGCTTGGACGATCGATGGTGGATACCATGTTCAGCAGCGTGGTTTTGCCGCTGCCCGATGGGCCCATGATGCCGACGAATTCCCCTTCATCGATGGTGAGGTGAATATCGGTAAGAGCCTGTGTCGCCACTTTGCCCGTATATACTTTGTTTAATGCTGTGACTTCAAGAATAGCCATAACCCGTAAGCTCCTTTCTATATGCCTAATTAGTGTGCGAGTTCAAAAAGTCGGATTTTCAGCACCGAGAAGGTTGGATGAAGCTAGGGAGTGAGGAGCGGAGCGTACGTTTTGGGTACGTGAGCACCGGAAGGCCCGGCTGAATTCAAGATTCGATGCCGAGTTACTTCTTGACTCCCTACGTGATCAAAAGACGACTTTTTGAACATCCTCTTAGTGTAACCTAACTCTATCGCATATTGCCCTGGCCCTGCTATGGATTTAGGTGAAACGGAGCTTACATCTGCCATAAGGTTATGTTCGTATTTTTTGTTCGCATTCTTTAGACGATGGATCTCACGATATCCTATGCCTATACAAAGAAGACACACCTAGTCTCAAGGTGTGCCTTGGTTATCAGCTCGGCGCAGCGTCAAGGTAACGGTGGTTCCTTCACCGAGCGTGGACTCCAGCTGTACGGAATGATCAAGCTTATGGGCGATTTCACGGACAAGATAAAGGCCCATGCCGGTCGATTCATGGTATTGCCGCCCGCGCTCTCCGGTGAAGTAGGGGTGGAACACCCGGTTGATATCCTCCGGCGCGATGCCGATCCCCTCATCGCATATGTGCAGCTTAACGAATGCTCCTGACGCTTCGGCTGTCAAATGAATCTTCTTGCCGGGGCTGCCCGAATAGTTCACGGCATTCGTCAGAATCTGCCCCAGCATGAACCTGAACCATTTGGCATCCGTATAGACGGAGATCTGATCATCGATTTGGAACACCGGCGTAATGCCTTTACGAATGAACAGCCTGCGGTTCTCGACGACCGATTCGCTTACCACGGCACGGAGTCCGATGGATTCTACGGCGAAGTCCTGCTCGAACCGGTCTAAGCGGGCGGTGTACAGCACCATTTCCAGGCCTTTGCGGATTCGCTCGAGCTCTTCCCGAATATGCTCGGCGGGTGCTTCTCCGACTTCATCGAGAGTGAGCTGAATCACGGACAGCGGGGTCTTCATTTGATGCACCCAGCGGTTCATGAAGGCGAGTTGCTGGTCGGTCTGGCTTTGATGCCGGTACAGCTGCTCGCGATATAAACGTTCATAATGGCTGATCCGCTCATGCATCGCCTCCGGTAGGGGCGCTTCACCCAAGGGAGGGTTGGAGAACTCCTCCGAAAGATCCTCGGAAGAAAGCTCCTGATACATCGTGCGGTGGGAAAGATAACGATACGCAAGATAGGCGAGCAGCACGACGCTGCCCAGCAGGATCCCGTACAGCACGATGGCAAAGGGCCTGCCCTCCCCGGTAAGCCAATACAGGAGGGGGACAAGCAGCATTTGCACGGTAAAAAACAGGATGAGCGGGAGATGCTCCCGCAGGAACAGTCTCATAAGGGCTCCCTGCCCGTCACGAACCGGTAGCCTGCTCCCCGAACGGTCTCAATGAGGTCTCCGGCGCCCAGCTCGCGAAGCTTGCGGCGAACCCTTGTGATATAGACATTTAACGTATTGTCATCGATGAAATGCTGATCCTCCCACATCAGATCCAGCAGCCGTTCGCGGCTGACCACGCGGCCGTCCTTTTCCATCAGCATCATCAGCAGGGCCGTCTCCTTTTGGGTAAGCTCGGCTGACCGGTCCCCATAGGCCACGACGAATCGCTCCGGATACAGGATGAGACCGGCGCCTTCAACGGTATGCTCCTCCTCTTGGCCGGTCGCATAAGGGCCAACCGCACGGCGCAGATGGCTGCGGATTTTGGCCAAAACGAGCTCCATGTCAAACGGCTTCGTAATATAATCATCGGCCCCGTTTTCCAGCGCCATGATCTGATCCATGCCGCTGTCGCGTGCCGAGATGAAAATAATCGGACAGTGGGACTGGGTTCGGATTTGCCGGCACCAATAGAAACCGTCGTATTTCGGCAGATTAACATCCAGCAGCACCAGATCCGGCTTCGTATCCGTAAAGATGTCCATGACGCGGCTGAAATCATCAATGATGCGTGCATTAAAATCATATTTGGAGATGGCCGAGCTTAATTTTTCCGCGATGCGTTCATCGTCTTCCACGATCAGAATGGTGTACATCGATTCAACTCCTTTCCTCGCAAAACACCGCTCGCATTCAATATACCATACGCATCGTGCAGATTTCGTAAACGTCCGGTCGTACGGGTCATTGAACCCTTGCCCAGGCCCATGCATAAGATGTAGTCACAAATAAACCAACTGCCTGGAAAGGGCGTGACGGCATATGGGAATTCAACTGACCGCGATTCACTGGGTGTACATGGCGTTTATCGTGCTGATCTTGACGCTGCTGATCCGGCGCCGCGACACGACGCTGATTTGCGTCACCGGCATCTTTGCGCTCGGCCTGCTGGCGACGGAGACACTCAGCGGCTCGGTCTCGGGCGTGTTCCAATCGTTCATTTATGCAACGAAAGAGCTGATGGGCACGATCATGATTATATCCATTATTGTGGCAATGAGCAGGGTGCTGATCAAGACCGGGATTAACGAGACGATGGTGGCGCCGTTAACGCGCTTTCTCCGCACGCCGGCGATGGCCTATTGGGGGATCGGCATCATTATGATGATCACTTCCTTCTTCTTCTGGCCTTCGCCTGCCGTGGCGTTAATCGGCGCCGTTCTGCTGCCGGTGGCGATTCGGGTCGGACTCCCTGCTCTCGGGGCCGCGGTAGCCATGAATCTGTTCGGTCATGGTATCGCGCTATCGGGCGACTATATTATCCAGGGAGCACCGAAGCTGACGGCCGATGCGGCAGGGCTGCCCGTAGCCAGTGTCATGGCCGCCAGCGTGCCGCTTGTTATCGTGATGGGAGCCGTTACGACCGTGACCGCGTTCTGGATGATGCGAAGGGATTTAAGAAACGGCACTTGGCGGGATGGACTCGTCACGATTAAAAGCACGGGAGATGCGCTCATGACCCATTCGGATGAGGAGCATGCGACGGCGGTTATATCGCCGGGGATGAAGAAATGGCTGGCGATCGCGATCCTGCTGCTGTTCGCTGCAGATGTTGCGGCGATGTTCCTCCTGAAGCTGCAGGGAGGGGATGCAACCGCCCTCGTTGGCGGCACGGCCGTCCTCATTCTTGGTGCCATTACCTTGATCGCTCACCGTAACCGGGGACTTGAGAAAATGACCTCGTATTTGATCGAGGGCCTCATGTTCGGCTTCAAAGTCTTCGGGCCCGTGATCCCGATCGCGGCTTTCTTCTACCTGGGCGATGCAGCGTTTGCGGAGCTGTTCGGAACCGTTCTGCCATCCGCCTCGCACGGCATCGTGAACGATCTGGGGGTTGCCCTGGCCCATGTGGTGCCGCTCAATGGTGCGGCGGGTGCGGTTACCTTGACCATTACCGGCATCATCACCGGCCTGGACGGATCCGGGTTCTCCGGGATCTCGCTGGCCGGCTCGGTTGCGCAGCTGTTCGCCGCTGCGATCGGCTCCGGCGCCGAGACGCTGACTGCACTCGGCCAGGTGGCTGCCATCTGGGTTGGAGGCGGCACGCTGATTCCTTGGGCGCTGATTCCGGCGGCAGCGATTTGCGGCGTCAGCCCGTTCGAGCTGGCCAGACGCAATCTGAAGCCTGTGCTGATCGGTCTTGCGGCCACAACGGCCGTAGCGATGTTCCTCATATAAGGGTATTGCTGAGCATCTGCAGCACAATTGCTGCAGCAATCATTGGCAGGGCCATAGCGCTAGGCATACGCTGCGTATTGGCTATGTGGAAACGTAAACGAGCGCGGGCCTGTCAGCTCCGCGCTCCGCTCTTTTCAATCCGTGGATGATCCGGCATCCGTTATCTTTATATCGATCTCATAGGTGATCGGGATGCGGCTAAAGGTATCATCCCACTGATCTTTGATCTTCTTCCACAGTTTTGGATGCTTGATCTGAAGCTCCTTATCGAATCCTCCGACGTCGACATGGTATACATGCTGCATCTTGTGCAGCACCTGATCGATTTGCTTGGAGGCTTGCTTCTCAAACACCTTCTCCATCTCCTTAAGATAACCTTCGGTGGAGGGGATCTCCGGGAAACTCCAGTCCTCAATTAACCGGCCCTCTGATTTCATCTTAATATGAAAGGAGATCTCGCCATCTTTAACCTTGGGAATGATCTTACTGCTGGAATCCCTCATTTCATAGGTTACGGTATACCCGCCTGGCGCGTATGCTTTAAGAACTCCGCCATGGATATCCCCTCTGATCCAGGACAAGCCTTCCACGTCGAACTGGGTTAATTCTCCGATCCACTTCTTGGAGCTGCCTTTAAAAATAGCAGCGCCGGAAAATTTATGTTCGCCGTTATAAGTTACCACGTTTTGCAGCAGAAAGCTGGTGCCCGACTGCATGGTACTGTCCAGCTTGATCAGGGTCACCGGAGGAAGGATCTTATTGGACCGATACCGGTTATTAACGAGTCCCGTCAGGTAGAAGGCCGGGATTTCCCCAGGTTCGGATGAGCTTAGTGCTTCAATTGCATCACGGTGGCTTACAACGACTAGACAGCTTGGACGGATATCGTTATCGCGAAGGATGAAGTCGAAGATTTGCTCCAAACTGTACTGCTTGGCTAAATCCGAAGCAACGACGATAACCTTAAGATGGTGCCCAACTAGCGGGCGGTCTCTACGGACCGAGAACTGGCGGTAAATCTGGAAAATGGAATCTCCCGTCAGCTTTTCGTTTAAATAGGCCTTGCCTCCCGACGAGCCTCCTTGGCTCTGTCCCTGCCCCTGTCCCTGTCGCTGTCCCCGGCCGGATATAGGTGGAACGATCTGTACCGTCGCGGTTAACACATTCCTCTTCGGGTATGCTCCTCCTTGTTTAGCAATATCGCGCTCGAATTTCGACTCGTTCGCAACATCCAGTCCGAGTCCTACGACAATGCTCAAATCTTCAATTTCCTGGCTGCTCCAGCATCCGGTATTAAGGACGAGCAGCATGGCTGCAATAATCCGCAGCGATTGGCGGATCAGTCTGTTCAATTCGGCTTCGCTCCTTTCTTGCGGACAAGGCTGACGAGCAGCAATATCAGCGGAATAACTCCGAACAAAAAGACGGAGGCATAACCGACCGTATCGCCGAGCTTAAAGGCTTCCGTAACGTCTTTAGGAATCATTGCGATCAGGAACATGACAGGAAGCAGTGCAAACACAAAGGTGCGGAATTTTCTGTTTAATATTTGCGACCACCCGAGAGAAGCCGCATAAAGCGTGACTGTAAAGGTAGAGAAAATCTGCATGATCCAGATCACAAGCAGCAGGGATTCGAACCGTTCAAAGAGCAAGCCCTGCACTTCGAAGCTGCGCATCAGGTCCAATGTGGGCCAGGTTCTCTTCTCCACGCCGTTAATTGACATTCCCCCGATGACCATAACGACGGTAAAGGTGTAGATCACGACGGGTACCGAAATGCCGGTGATCACTGCTCTGGTGGCCTTTTTGGGAAATTTCATGAATGCTGTGGCTACGAGCATAATTTCATAGCCTGTAAAGG
Source organism: Paenibacillus lactis (assembly GCF_017873605.1). Classification (GTDB taxonomy): domain Bacteria; phylum Bacillota; class Bacilli; order Paenibacillales; family Paenibacillaceae; genus Paenibacillus_AQ; species Paenibacillus_AQ lactis. The sequence goes on along the minus strand of NZ_JAGGKI010000001.1, from coordinate 422,875 downwards.
AGAGAAGCGTTGGCTTTATTCCCCGCAATACAGGCATAATCCCCGATCCAAGTACTGGTTTCAGGTTATCCGCGTCAAAAATCTTACTACTTAGCAGGAGGGCGAGAACCAAAAACACAAGCGTGATTGGCAGAATGATTTCATAGAGACGGGCGATGCAGTTGATGCCCCCAAGCGTCAAATACAGGCCGATCCACATGAAGGGTAAGACAATTGCCCAGATGGGAGTGCCCTCCAGTAGGAATAACCCCGTCACCTCGGCCAAAATTCTAATCTCAGAAGCCGCTATGATCATGAAATATCCGATGACCAGCAGGCTTAGGAGGAATGCAATCCATTTCCCCGTAATTTCCGGGACGAATTGAAACCATGTCTTTCCTTGGAATCTTTTGCACAGCGATACTAAGATCCAGCCTGCTGCCAAAACGATAAGTCCGGACACGATGATGGAGATCCATGCGTCCGGCGTTCGAACGGCCTCTGCGGTTGTTCTGGGAAGAGTAAGAATACCAGCCCCAAGCATATAGTTGATAACCATTACGGCCGCTTGCGAAGTGGAGATATTCTCTTTCGGACCCGTGTTGGAGCTGCTCATCGTTCTAACCTCTTTTCACTGCTTGGATATCTTCAGTTCCTTCGGTCGCTGTCATTCGGTTTTAACATAGAAGGCCGTTTCTTCATCATTTTGAGCGGAGCCCTAATAATAAAGTCCTTCCACTCGCTGATGTTGTAAGGTGTCATAGGACTGACATACGGAACACCGAAGCTCTTTAGTCGTACCAGATGGCTGCAGACTAACAGGAAGAACAAGACGACGCCGAACAGTCCCAGTACTGCGGCGCTGAACATCCCGGTGAAACGAAGGATGCGAAGGGTGATCCCGGCGCTGTATACCGGAATGGTAAAGGACGAGATCGCGGTAACGGCAACGACGATCACCAGGAACGGACTGACGATCCCCGCGTTGACGGCCGCATCGCCGATGATCAGACCGCCGACGATGCCCATCGCAGGCCCGATCGGTTTCGGGAGCCGGATGCCGGCTTCCCGCAAGATTTCAATCGAGATCTCCATGATGAGCGCCTCGATGATCGAGGGAAACGGTACGCCTTGTCTAGTCTCGGTAATGGAAAGCGCCAGCTTGGTCGGAATCAAGCCGGGGTGATACGAAATGAATGAGATATAGAGCGCCGGGGCAAGGAGGGCGAGCATAGCAGCCAGAAACCGCAACACACGTATAAAAGTGCCCGGCAGCCATCGATCATAGTAATCCTCCGGCGATTGGAGCAGCATGCTGAAGGTAACCGGGAGGATGAGAGCAAATGGAGTACCGTCCAGCAGAATGGCAACTCTCCCTTCCAGCAATCCGGCAATCACCCTGTCCGGTCTTTCGGTGTTATGCACCTGCTGAAACGGACTAAGCACGTTATCTTCAATGAGCTGCTCAATATATCCCGACTCCATAGGATCATCGATTTCGATCTTCTGAATCCGGGAGGATACTTCTTCAACCAGCTTTGGATTGGCAATGTCCCTCATGTAGGCCAAAACCAGGTCCTTCTTTACACGGTTCCCCACTTCGAACTTCGTCAGGACGAGACTTTCGTTCTGTCCGTGGAGCCGGAGCAGGCCCGTGTTATCTCCGAGGCGCTCGGTAAAGCCGACACGGGGGCCGCGCAGAAGCGCCTCCGAGATCGGGTCCTCGATGCTCCTGCTTTTTCCTTTCGCGGCTCCGATAATAAGAGCTTCCTGCATCCCTTCGACGATTAATCCGGTTTTGCCGAAAAGAACCGATTCCACGAACTTCTTCAGGCTAGGTTCAGGCTGAAGTTCACTGACGGTCATCAGTTGTTCAGTTAAATAATTTTTCATTATATTTTTTGAGTGGAAAAAGGAATTTCGCTGTTCTTCCTGTACACCTTGAAGCATCAACGGCCTGAGAATATGGGAATCAATCAGGTCGATGTCCGTCAACCCCTCAACATAGAGAATCACGGCCCTCGACTTCGTTCCCTTAATCATAATCTCGCGGAAACGAACATCCGCTTGATTTCCGATAGCGTTCCGGATGACCTTTACGTCTTTATCGAACTGTCCTGTCATCCGGATACCCTCCAGCGGACTTTTTGTTCTAGGAGGGGAATACTTGTCCGGCTTCAACGAAAAGCTGGAGTTTAAGGATTTTCGGATCATCTTGAACATGGGTATGAGCAGGAGAGGGATTAACAAGAGCAGAAAGGCTTGAGCAAAAACAGTCCACTTTGGAACGTAGTACAAAATGGTCGACCACAACAATATCACCCCCATAGTTCCTCTGATTATCGGTCATAAATGAAGATCAAGTGTATTGTTACCCGACGCGGCACTGAACATTCCGTTTTTTTCATTTTCAGAGAAGTGAGCCCAAACGAAGAAAAGGGACATCCTGCAGGCCGTGAATCCGGCCTTGAGGATGTCCCTTGTATCAGTTACAAGCGAACCTTTAGCGCTCTTGCTTGGATAAGGAGAATGGAAGCTCCTCGGGAGTATAGGAACGGTAGCTGGGTGCCAAACCAAGCCGGAAATCAAGGGTCTTTCCTGCCAAGATATCCTCATGCGTAATAAACAGCTTGGTGTATTCCTCGCCCTCGAGCTCCACTTTCGATACAAAATTGGATTGCGGATTGTTGTTGTCGGTATGAATACGCATTTGCTTCCCGTCCGGCAGCTCAATGGTGACGCTGTCGAAGAGTGGAATACCGAGCACATATTCATTGCTGCCGGGACAGACCGGGTAGAAGCCCATTGAGCTGAATACGTACCAACCCGACATACTGCCGTTATCTTCATCCCCCGGGAAGCCCTCATAGCCGCTGTTGAACAGATTGCTCATCAGCTGCTTCAGAACGACCTGGGACGAGGCTGGCTGCCCTACATAATTAAACAGATACGGAATATGGAAGCTCGGCTGATTGGAGATCGCCAGCTGCCCGTAATCGATCGCGGCCATCTCACTCATCTCATGGATTTCAAAGCCGTACCCGAGCACGTCGAAATCCGGCGCTTTGTTGCATAATTCAGTGATTTTGTCGAAAAAGCGTTCTTTTGAACCGTACGCCCGAATCAGACCCTCGAAATCCTGGAATACGGCGAAGCTGTTCTGCCAAGCACTGCCTTCGGCATAATCTCGGCCCCAAGCTGTATCGTCGAATTCCTGGCGGAACTGTCCGTTCTTATCCTTCGCCCGCATAAAGCCGGTGTCGGAATCGAAGATGTTCCGGTAATTCAATGCGCTTTTCTGGTATTTCTTAGCAATTCCCTCCTCGCCGAGCACGTCGGCAACACGGCTGATGCAATAATCGCTGTAGGCGTAGTCCAGGGTATGGTTCACGCTTTCGTGGTAGCTGCTCGGCACATACCCATATTGGAGGTAATCGAGCGTCCCTTGGCGCCCGTAGCAATTCTGCTCGCTCTGCGTCGTGGCCGCCTTCAGCATGGCCTGCAGCAGCTCAGGCATCAGGTGCATGCCGATTCCTTTGGCGGCCGCATCTGCGATAACGGCATCGATCAGCGTTCCCGGCATCAGACCGCGTTCGTCCGGAGAGAGCCACTTCGGCAGAAACCCGGCCTCGCGATAGGAATTCAGGAAGCCCTCCAGCATCTCCTCATACTCCTTCGGAGCGATGATGGAGTAGAGTGGATATACCGTTTTGTAGGTATCCCAAAATCCGTTATTGGTGTACAAAATCCCTTTCTTGACCGCTTTGGCCGTCGTATCATAATGGACCGGCTGCAAATCGGCATCCAGTTCATAGAATTTCTGCGGGAACAGGAACATGCGGTACAGACAGGTATAGAATGTGCGCAAATACTCTTCATTAGAATGCGTGACCTTAATCTTGCCAAGGTAATGATTCCATGCCTCGGCAGCGCGGTCTTTCAGCTCATCCAAGGTGCCCGTTACTTCGCGCTGAAGGTTAAGCTCGGCTTGCTCAATGCTGATAAAAGAGGTTGCCAGCTTCACGTCCAAGACCTCCCGCTCGCAATCCTTGAACCGAATGACGGTATGCTGATCGGTGCCGCCCAGTGAGACCTCGGGAGTGAACGCGCCTTCTTCGTCATAATAACCGGACGCGGAGAGGTCCACATCTTTGCTGAAGCTCATGGCCACATACATCCTGAAATCCTTGTCGTGGCAGTCGGCAAAATTGCTGACGTATCCGGTGAGCTTGCGCCCCGCGGCATCCAGACGGAACTCGCTCTTATTGCTCACGTTCAGCACCAATCCGGCCTGTTGCTTGGAATTGTACCTTATGCGCATCGCCGCTCCGTAACAGGTCGGAACCAGTTCGGTTGTAATGTTGTAGCGCTGCTGCTTAACCCGCACATAGTGCGGCTTAAATACGGCCTCTTCCGGGCGGTACGAGCTCTGACAAGTGAAGACGGAGCCTTTGATCTTGTCATCGGCGATCGGTGTCATCAGAAAGTGGGTGAAATCGCCCATCCAAGGACTTGGCTGATGCGTCAGCCGAATGCCTTGGAAGATGCGGTCATGCGGGTTAAAGAACCAGCTGCCTTCATTGTGGGTCTGCACAACGAAATGGTTCATGCCGAAAGGCACGCCTGTATAAGGAAGCGTGTTTCCGTTGGAATAAGGATATCTGCTGTTGGAGCCTTGTCGTGTATCGATGTATTGCAGCATATGTAACATCTCCTTTTTTAATCAATTGAAAATAGATGGCAGGTTACAGCTTCTTGACGGTCTGGCGCTTAATGAGCCGTACCGGAACCACAACATTCTCCTTGGCTTGAACCCGGGGCTGCTGCTCGATGAGCCCGATCAGGCTTTTGGCCGCAAGGTACCCCATCCGCTCGAAATCCTGCGAGATGGTGGTCAGCTTCGGCTCGATGAGACCGGCAAGCTGAATATCGTCAAAGCCCACGATGGAGAAATGGTCCGGGACGGACAGCCCCCGTTCTTTGGCAGCTTGAATGATCTCGATGGCCATGAGGTCATTCTCGGCTACGATGCCGGTGATGCCTTGCTCCATCACGGATTCGAGGAGCCGGAGGAAATATTCCTGCGATGCAGGATTGTCATGGGCCAGCCCCTGTTCGGTAAGATCATGCATGCCGGGATCGGTCAGGCCTGCCTCGAACAGCGCCTTCAAATAGCCGAAATAGCGCTCCCGGAGCGACGATGAGTCCTCGATCTTCTGGGACGAGAGAAAGGCAATTCGTTTGTGATTGTTCTCGATCAGATGACGGGCAGCCTGGTAGCCGCCGTCGAAGTTATCGGCGACCACGGAGAGGAACGGAATCCCTTGGATGCATTTATCCATCGTGACGAACGGATAGTCGGAAAGATGATACTGATACAAAATCCCGAGATCCGATACGCTGTTAACCGGGTAGAAGATCAGGCCCGAGTGGGAGGATTGAAGGGCGCTTTGCAGCAATTTGCGCTGCCCGACAATCGTATTCGATTGGATGTTCAGCGTATAATCCGTCGCAGCCAGATATTCATTAATCCCTTTCTCGTAATCGCCGAGCCCGGGATTATGGGCAAACGGCAGGATCAGCAGAACGTCCTTGCCGCTTCCGCCGAAAGCTTGGCGGGGAGGCGGTGATGTACTGACGAAGCTGCCCTTCCCTTGGATCCGATAGATCAGTTTCTCATTCTCAAGCTCGGTCAGCGCCCGCTTGGATGTGATGCGGCTTACGTTATAAGTCTTCGAGATTTCAGCTTCGGTTGGCAGTTGATCCCCGCTCTGAAGCTCCCCGGATTTAATCTTTGCCCGTAACGCATTCGCGATTTGCTGGTATAGCGGAAATTGTTCCATGAATATCCCCTTATAATTTGATATATCATATATGCGGGATTCGTCAGAAAAATCGATAGGTTAATATTACATCATTTAAGTTGGTATGTCGAACCTGAAAAGTCGGTGGAAGAGGGAAATCTAATGTTTTAGTGCTTCATTTTTCCTCGATGGACGGTGAGCGGGCGTGGTATTGCTTTATTTGTGGTATTTTAGTTTGTATCAGTTGTTATATCAAATTGAGGGGGTGCGGATTATTCAATCCGTTTTTCAATGATCCCTTATCATTTCCGGTTAGCCAGCTCTGCTGCTCAAATGTCCGGAAATTTTCCGAAATATACTTTTATGTATTGTGAAACGGGAATATACGTTCTATAGTGGAGAAAGATTGGAATATGAACAGGGAGGCTGGCGGGATGGGGAAAACGGCGTTATTGGTCATTGACGTTCAGAATGCGATGTTTGAGGAAGGGGATCCGGTATATGAAGGAGAACGGCTGCTGACAAACATCAAGCAGCTTATAGCTAAGGCCAGGAAGGACAATGTTCCCGTGGTCTACATACAACACAGCGATGAGGGCTTGGAGAAGGGGTCGGAGGCATGGAAGATTCATGCCGATATTGCACCTGCAATGATGGATGCGATCGTTCACAAGACGAAGCCGGATTCATTCTATCAAACGACGCTTGAGGATGAATTGAAGCGTCACGGCGTCGAGCATCTCGTGCTTGCCGGAATGCAGACCGATCTGTGCGTGGATACGACATGCAGAAGGGCGGTAAGCCTGGGCTACCGGGTCACGCTGGCAAGAGACGCCCACAGCACCTGGAATAATTCGGCCCTGACCGCCCAGCAGATTATAGATCATCATAATGACGTCCTGCGATGGTTTGCGGCAATTCGACGGACGGAAGAGATCGATTTCCACGAAGAAGCCGGCGTGTAATCGCCGGCTTTTGGTCTGTTGGCTATTTAAAAAAGGTTTGGCCGATTCATAAATTTGATGAAAACAGTCCTCCGGGAATGGTTCCTTCCCAGCATTCTTGTACGGGCAATCCCAGCACATGCGCCGTAACGGCAGCCGTATCCATAATGCCAACCGGCGTTTGGATAGGGCCGGCGTTTACGGCAGGTCCCGTAATTCCCCAGGTGATGGTCATATCCATCGGATGGTCGCTGCCGTGATCATGCGAATGGGCGCCGCCTCCGCCGTGGTCGCTCACGGTGATGACCCAGGTATCCTCCAGCAGTCCTTCCTTGCGCAAGCCGTCCATAATCCTATGCACGTATTGATCCGTGACGGCAATCTGCGCGAGCTGACCGGAAGTGCCGAAGCCGTGTTGATGGCCGGCGGCGTCCGGATGGTCAAGCTGGATGAACATCAGCTTGAAATCGGGATGCTGATGTATATAAGCGGTGATGGCTTCCGCGAGCTCAGGGTCCGGCATGGATTCCATGTGGACGCCCAGATCGTTTTCAATGATCCCTCTGTTGATCGGCTCCCAGCAGCTGAACGCGGCTAACGGTGCATCCGGCCACTTCCGGCGGGCCAGCTTGAAGAGCGAGGCGTAAGGGAAGTCGGAAGGGGTCTTGCGATGAATCGCTTTGTCGTTGTTAAGCCCGTGACGCTCCGGGCTCACGCCGTATAAGAGCGAACCCCAGCACTCTGCGCTGATGCTGGGATAAACGGTCCGTGCCTCATAGGTATACGCTCCGCTTTGCAGAAGCTCAAGCAGATGAGGGGCGTCTGCTTGACGGATGAATCCGCCCGCCCCGTCGATTCCAAGAATGACGACTCGTTGTGCCATAGATGGCAGCCTCCTTGTTATGTACATGATCGGTACATTTTGATGATACATAGAATGGCAGTGTTGGACTCAGGACTCATACATGGTTGACTTACCGACGAGACGAGAGCTAACCCCAGATTGCGATGGTGATGATGCCTAATGTGATCAGCGCGGACATCACGATTCGGCGCGAGCCCTGCTGCTCCCGGAGTATAAGAATGCCGAATATCGTGCCGAATACGGTGCTGATCTCACGGATCGGTGCAATATGGGCAAGCGGCGTCAGCCTCATGGCAAACAGAAACAACAGGTACGAGCCTGGCGCCAGAACAGAGCCGAGCAGTATGGTGCGCCAGTTAACGGACCATTCCCGCTTCAGTTGTCCGGATCGCAGGACAGGGATGATAAGCGCGATGAAATAGCTGATATTCGATAACTGGATTAACAGCACGGGGGAAACTCCGGCATCCAGAATCGCCTTGTCCGTGAGCGTATAGCCTGAAATGCAGAGCCCCACCAGACAGGCATAAATAAGCGCTTTTCCATTCACATTGTGACGTGAGCCGGCCCGGATCCCCGATAAGGCGAATAAAGAGAAAATAATGGCGGATAGCCCAAGGACGCCGGCGGTGCTCATTTGCTCGTGAAATAGAACCAGGCTGCAAAGGGAAGTCAGCATGGCGCCGAGCCCCCGCATGAACGGATAGACCTGGGACATATCCCCATGCGTATAAGCTTTAGAGAGCAGGAGGATGTAGCCTCCTTGTATGGTCATGGACAGCAGAATGAAGCCGTATACTTTCGGGCTCAGCGTGAGCTGCGACATTTCGATCCAGAAATAGGGCATCAGAATGATTAAGGTTACCGAATGAATGCACCACAGAAATACCGATTTATGAATGCTTCGCTTCGTAAACAGATTCCAGAGCGCATGCGTCAGACCGGATGACAGGACCAGAAGCAGGGCCAGAAGCTCCATCAGATCGGCCCGGTAAGAACTTCGATCCCGCGAGCAGACAGATTATCCACCCATTCCTGCGGGCAGCCTGGATCCGTGATGAGCATGGAGATGTCCTCCAGCTTCGCGAGCTTCGAGAATGTGGTTACCCCGAGCTTCGAATGATCGGCGAGAACGATGCCTTCCTCCGCACGCTCCAGCATTTTTCGGGATATGTAGGCTTCATCCACATCATAATCGGTAATGCCGTCGGTTAACGAGATGCCCCCGACAGAGATAAACGCTTTATTCACCTTGAACTGTTCCAGCAGCATTTCGGTAAGCGGGCCGGTTGCAGCCTGTTTGGTCCGGTCCATATCCCCGCCGATAAAAATAATCTTCCCCTGAAAAATCTCCATCGCCAGATTGAGAATAGGCACCGAGTGCGTGATGACCGTGACATGCGGGCGGTCCTGAAGATAACGCACCACCTCGATCGTGGTCGTTCCGTTGTCCAGCAGAATGGTCTCCCCGTCTTTAACAAGGGAAGCTGCCAGCTTGCCGATCGCGGCCTTTTCTTCCGAATGCGTCTGCGAACGGCTTAGGAAGGACGGTTCGATCTGTCCGGAGCGCGATTTGACGGCACCGCCGTAAACTTTGCGCAGCTTGCCTTCTTTCTCCAAGCGGTCCAGATCCCTGCGGATCGTTTCGGCGGATACATCCAGCTGCTTCGCGAGGGCGTGAACCTGGACCTTGCCTTCAAGCTCCAATTGATGCAGGATTTTTTGCCGCCGGTCTTCATAGGTTACGGACATTGCGGATTCACCTCACATATGTATGACTGATATTGACCAGTGTTGTTGATTTCAACTAATTATTATGGCAGTTACCTCATCATGTCAACAAAAATCATTGACGAAATCATGGAATACCCTCTAATATACACATAAAACAACAACAATTCACACAAAAACCGCAAACCGAAATTAAGGGAGGCTGCAATATGAAGCCCGTACTCCGCTTTAAAGAAGATCAGACGTTTACGATCGTACAGTTTACCGACATTCACTGGAGGAATGGCGATGCGCAAGACTTAGCGAGCCGGCAGTGCATGGAGGCGGTGCTGGACCTGGAACAACCCGATCTCGTTGTGTTTACTGGAGATATTATCTATACGGGGGAGACAGGGGATAGCTCCGCAAGCTGCCTGGACCCGGTTCAGGCTTTCAAGGATGCCGTATTCGCGGCGGAATCTCGGGGGATTCGCTGGGCATTCGTATTCGGCAATCATGATACGGAAGGCGATATTACGCGGGAGGAATTAATGAAGGCTGCCATGGATCTTCCCGGCTGCTGTTCGGAGCCTGGGCCGCCGGAAATTAGCGGTGTCGGCAACTACACGCTTCCTATTTACGGAAAAGGGGAAGATACGGCTGAGGCCGTGCTGTATTTCTTCGATTCGGGCGAAATGTCACAGCATCCGGCCGTTGAAGGCTATGATTGGATTCGGCGCGATCAGATCCGCTGGTATGAAATGGCGTCTGCCGCATACAGCGTAAAGCGTGGCGGCGACTCCATGCCGGCATTGGCCTTCTTCCACATCCCGATTCCGGAATACAGGGATGTATGGGAACGCCGGACGTGTTATGGCAACAAGTTTGAGGCAGTGTGCTGCCCGCAGCTGAACACCGGTTTGTTCGCGGCCATGCTGGAGCGGGGCGATGTGATGGGCACGTTCGCCGGACATGATCACATTAACGATTACTGGGGTGAACTCTACGGCATCCGGCTTTGCTACGGCAGAGCTACCGGTTATGGTACATATGGCCGGGAAGGCATGCTCCGTGGTGCGAGGGTTATTCGCCTGCATGAAGGACAGCGGCAGTTCGACACTTGGATTACGCTGAGCGACGGCTCGCAGATTCGGGAACAGGAGAAGCATGAACCCGAGACGCCCCTCTGATACACGATAATAGTCAAAAACACACCTTTTATGAAATGTGCGGAAAAGATCCGGTGGTTTCATGGGAGGTGTGTTTGGTTTGCGTTATGATCCTTATCCGTTCCTAAGCAGTCGCAGCAGCAGCTCCGCCTTCGGGGGCGTATAGCTCGGGTCCTCTTGGGACTTCAGCGTCATTAATCCTGATAACACGGATAAATAACAGGCTACGAGCTCTCTCAGATCGCCAGCCGCAATCTCCCCGGCATCCTGCCCTGCTTCGAACAGCGGCATCAACTGGTCAACAAAAGCATGGATGGAATAGTTCTCGATAATCCGCTTGGCCTCTTCGGGCACGCCATCCGAGGTGCGTGCTTGCTGAATCAGCATAAAGTGCGAATTATCATCCTCTTGGAGAATCATTGAGGTTAGCAGAGCGATTTTCTCAAGAGGGGTACCGGGTACGTTATAGATTTCGGAGAACGCTTGCCGAGCTTCCTCCATCGACCATTGAACGAGCGTGATGAACAACTCGTCTTTGGATTTGAAGTAGTGATAGAGAAGGCCGTGGCTGACTCCGGCTTCGCTGGCAATCATGCTCATTTTGGTTCCGAAGATTCCTCTTTTAGAAAATACTTTGATGGCAGCTCGCATGATTTGTTCTTTTCGTTCGTCGCGTATTTGATGCAATTGTTCTTCGTTTAAAGGGGTCATTGCGTCCATCCCTCATCCTGGTATTCTCGTGCTGATAACAACAATAACGCATTTGATTTATTCGGGCAATCCCATGGATAAGGGCAGAAATTCGTTATTAAAAACCGGGATGATCCGCGCGAGTAGTTCCTCCAGCGGCAAATTCACCTCCTGTAATACCTGATGGAGCCAAGCTTTGCCTTTTCCCGATAGATCCGCATTCACAAGCGAGTTGATATACTCTGCATTAAACAAAGCCTGCGGCGAAGCGAAAAGACCCGTTACCATCATATACTGTTCGAATACGGCCATATCGTTATGAGCATAAGCCAGCTCCTGGCATATATCGAACAGCCTCTGGGCAAAAGAAAACCCTTGGGCGGACAGGTGGCCTTCGTATGTCACCCCCGGCCATCTGAGATCCGCGGCAGTGCTAAGCCACCATGCAGGCTCCATGGCGGATTGCATCTTTAGAAGGGCGAAGCGTTCGAATCCCTCCTCAAGCAGGACTTCATTTTGCCTCGATTGCAAGTACTGGTCCAGCGCATCTGCCTGGATGGCCGCCACCGTCATGCCTTGGCCGAATATCGGATCGAAGCTGCAGAAGGCATCGCCGAGCACCAGCAGACCGGAAGGCCAATCCTCCATCTGCTCGAAATGCTGTCTCACGCATTCCTCAATCCGGTAGCCCCGCGGGCTTGAGATTGGTTCAAGCTGCTGAAGCAAATCTCCGATGGTGGAACCGAACAGATTTTGCGCCTCCTGGTCGTACAACTGATGGTCGGTTGTCGGATAGGAAGCTCCTCCCGCGCGGTACAGAACAACCTCTGCGATGTGGTTCTCGATCGGATTGAACACAGCCGTGCCGATACCAAGGGAGGGATCTCCATCATTCAGGATGGTGCTCCATACAGCCTGGATTTCTTCTGGAACCCTATAGTGCCGCGTACTATATCCTAGGGATACGTGCAGTTTCTCTGCTTCCGGTACCGCGTAACCAAGGTTCTGCAACCAATCAGCGAGCTTGGAACCGCGTCCGCTTGCATCCACGACCAGATTCGCATTTATTTGAACAAGCGTTGATTCCCTGACGTTTTTGTCCCGGAAAACAACGCCGGTAACGGCATTCCTGTCCGCGTCATGCAGTAATTCCTGCGCTGCAAGCTTTGGTAAGAGAGTCACATTAGGCATTTGGATCACTCTGTTGCGGAGGGTCCACTCAAACAGGGATCTGCTGCACCCTGCATTGGGCTCATCGGGCATTTCCAGCGTGCCGTAGCGATTGGTCATCTTAACGGATTTCATTTCTCGAGGATGCGCCCCTTGCTGAAGCAATTCCTCGGTTATGCCAGGGAACCAGCTTTCAACGATCATTTTGCCGCGCGCAAGGAAACGGTGCGGATGATAGGCCTGCGGCGTACCCGACCGATTTTCCGGTCCTGCCGGAAACTCATCCCGATCCGTGATGATCACCTCTTCATAATGCTTGGATAACACGGTTGCAGTGAATAGTCCGGCTATGCCTCCGCCTAGAATGAGCGCTTTGCCTTTTGTTTTCATACGAAACCTCCAAATATAGATTGATTTAATCAGTCAATGATAAACGAAAAATATCTTCTGAAATTCAAATTTAGATTACAGGTGCAGGACAAATAGCGGTGATCGTCCATAACGAAATGAGTGTTGAGTGTCTCCCTTCTCTTATAGATATTTATGATTGATTAAGTCAGTCAATGATAAACATAAAGGTATTTATTGGATATGTCAATCCTGATTTGCGTATAAGAAGCGTGAATTGCCTATAACTCCCCTTGTGTTCGTGTTGAAATTTTGGGACAATACAGAGTGGGCTATCAGGTGTCCGTTTCTCGCCGTAAGGTTTGATATATCAGGAATTTGCAAAATTCGATTCCGGTCGCTTCCAGGTACAATACACAGACGAACTAAACCATTCGGTCTATATATTGCTGATTGAAAGTCGCCCTTTGGATTTTTGCAATATGCCTCATAATAAATGTTGTTTATAGAAAGAGGATATCCATCATGAATAAACCATCCATTTATGGATTGACATTAGATCAGCTGGTCGATTGGCTCGGCCAGCGGGGCCATAAGAAGTCCCGGGCGACCCGGGTGTGGGAATGGCTGTACCGCTCACGGGTTACGGCATTTTCGGAGATGACCGACGTGCATCCTTCATGCCTTGAGCTGCTGGAGGAGCACTTTGCGATTGTGACGCTGGAGGAGCATACGAAGCAGGAGTCGATTGACGGGACGGTCAAGTTTCTGTTCAGGCTTGCTGACGGCAACCTGATCGAGACGGTGCTCATGCGCCATAAATTCGGGTTGTCCGTTTGCGTAACAACCCAAGTTGGCTGCAACATTGGCTGCAGCTTCTGTGCCAGCGGCCTTCTGAAGAAGAGCCGGGATCTGACGGCTGCGGAAATCGTCGAGCAGGTGATGCAGGTTCAGCTTCATCTGGACCGCAGAGGCCAGGATGAGCGGGTGAGTCACCTGGTCGTGATGGGGATCGGCGAGCCGTTCGATAACTATGACAACATGGCGAACTTTATCCGGGTGATCAAGGACCATAAGGGACTTGCTATCGGACCACGCCATATCACGGTGTCCACAAGCGGGCTGGCCAACAAAATTATTGAGTTCGCGGACAGCGATCTGAATACGAATCTGGCGATCTCCCTGCATGCGCCGAACAATGAGCTGCGCACGAGAATCATGAAGATTAACAAGGCCATCCCGATCGAGAAGCTGATGGAGGCCATCGATTATTATTTGGAAAAAACGAAGCGCCGCATTACGCTCGAATACATTCTGCTGAAGGATGTCAATGATCAGCGAGAGCATGCGCTTGAGCTTGCGGAGCTGGTCGGCGATCGTCGCAGCCTGGCGAACGTCAATCTCATCCCTTACAATCCGGTGGATGAGCATAGTCAATATCAGCGGAGCTCCAAGGAGACGATCACTGCATTCTACGATACATTGAAGAAGCAGGGCATCAGCGTTAGCGTACGGCTAGAGCACGGCACCGATATCGATGCCGCCTGCGGCCAATTGCGGAGCAAGCAGATCAAGAAGGCGCAGTAACTGGAGAGCTGCTCGCCTTAGGGTAGTGGGAAAAGCATATCCTCACGAAGCGGTATGCTTTTTTCTGCTAGAGAGCCCTCGATTGCTATTGACCCTGACACATCAGGCGGAAAGGAATGAACCAATATGCTGGAAACCCATCCGGTTGTGAAAAAGCTGCAGTATAAAGACTTGGGCCAGCCCGTGCTGATCTTGAACGCGCCGGAGGCCTATCAGGAGGTTATTCGCTCGCTTCAAGGGGAGGTTCATACGGAGCCGGTGCAAGCTCCCTATGATTTCGTTCAGGCATTCGGAACAAGCAACGGGCAGCTGCGGGAGCTGGCCAAGATTGCAGCGAGCGCCGTAGCGGATAACGGCTTGCTCTGGCTCTGCTATCCGAAGAAGACGTCCAAAACTTACAAGAATTCCGACTGCAGCCGGGACAGCATCGCCGGCATTTTGGCGGATGAAGGCTATGAGCCGGTGCGGCAGATCGCCATCGACGAGGATTGGTCGGCCCTCCGCTACCGGAAGGTGGAGCAGATCAAGACGATGACAAGATCCTTCGCGGCCACCTTGAAGGGCAAAGAACGGACAGGCCAAGGAGAATCCGTGTAACACGTGACAACAGGCACGGCTATCCTTGATATCAATACGAGAGGGACCCTGATCAGGGTCCCTTCTTTGTTGGAATGCAGCCACTAAACGCTTCACTTTCCGTGATGCGGACGGCGGTGCTTGGACTGAACCTTCTTGCGGCGAACATCCCGATTGATCGCTTTGCTGCCGCTCCCTCCACCGACGGCGTGCTGCTGCCGGGTGCCCCGGCTTTCAATCGCCGAGTTGGTGCCGCCTGTACTGAAGTCTCCGGCGCCGCTCGCAATCTGGGTGGCCGAGGCGTTCCGACTTGATCTCGGCAATCTGACCACCTGCTTATTAATGACGAAGACCACTTCTTTCTGATGTTTCTTGGACTTAGGATGCTTACCATCCGGTCTGACACCATGATGCAGCGGGTTCTTAAGGCCGAGGTTTTTGGCGATGCCGCCTGCGCCGACGCTTTGCTGCTGGTACGTAAACGGAGAGCGGATTGCGGCATTGTTCCCGGCAGCGCTGCTCTTGCCTGCCCCGCTTGCGATTTGCGTCGTGTTCGGCGCATTGGTGAATTGATCATTCACGACGACGGTAAACCGTTCGATCCCGCCAAGCGGGGAGGTTAAGGAATACCGGTGGCTGCCTTTCTCCACGGTGATCGTCAGCTGGTCCTTGATCGGCAATTTGCGTCAACTCCTTTTTTTATCAGAACGACTTCTTCTTGATCGTAGAATATTTGAAGGATCAGGTGTAAGAGATAAAAGCATAGAGAAATGAAAAATTGATCCATTTGTCCTCCGGGATAAGAACCTATCTTTAAGGTGTGGCAGGGCGTTTTCGTGGTTTATAATGTAGAAGTGTGACAGAAAGGGTGAGATTTAATGCTGACGATTAAGGAATACAGCGTAGAGTTGATTCAAGATCCGTTCGGGATCCTGGCAGGGCAGCGATATGAGTTCGTATGCGATCTGGACGTGCCGGAGGAGGACGAGCTTTATTCTGAACAGGGAGTTTACCTGCGGGTGATCTTTCTCAAAGACGGGGCTGATTCCCGAATTGTAAAATACGATTTCTACGAGCGAACGACCGATCGGTATCTTGATTTTGATATGGAGCCGGAAGAAGAGGAGGAGCTCACTGCGTTCTGTAAAGAGCATGCGCAGGTGGAGGCTTGATTCGAAAACAGTATTCTGTTGCAGCGATTATGAAATGAAGATGGATGGCGTCCTGAAGAGGATGCCATTTTTTTGTTGTGATTATGTTATTTAATATGACGCCAATTAATCTATTTACTGAAATGGTCTTATAAAAATCATAATTAATGTTAATTTTATTGACTTATAATAAACAAAATTCGTATAATTAGACCAGATTTTCATATTGTACGTACGAAAACATGACATTAATTCATTTTTTATCGATCAGTAGAGAGTAAGACTACTTTTTACAAAGGAGAGAGGATGCATGGAGAGAGCCGAGGTCACAAGACGAATCGTGGAGGCCAAACGCAAATTGGGGTTAAAGTGGATCGATATCGCAAGCGTAATCGACCGTTCGGAGGCCTGGACGGCAACGGCGCTGCTGGGACAGGGGACGCTGACGAATGAAGAGAGTGCCAAGGTCGGGGATTTGCTTGGGCTGGATCCGGAGGCGGTTGCGGCTTTGACCGTTATTCCATACCGTGGAACGACGGTGCCTATGCCTCCGACGGACCCGCTGATATATCGCTTCTATGAAATCTTGCTGGTGTACGGACCGGCGATCAAGGACTTGATCCACGAGAAATTCGGCGACGGCATCATGTCTGCGATCGACTATGAGATGGATATACAGCGTGTGGAGGATCCGAAGGGAGACCGGGTGGTCGTCACGTTAAACGGAAAGTTTCTGACTTATAAAAAGTGGTAATGGGGGGCGGCAGTTCAGTTCCATACACCCAGAAGGAGGGGGATACCATGTCCTATGTAAAGCCGGATCAAGTAGTAGAAGCCATGATTCAAGCGGGGACGAGTAAATCGCAGCTGACCGTTGAGCAAATGCTGCTGCGGGGATTTTTGGGCGGAGCCTTGCTTGGATTTGCCACGACGCTGGCCTTTACGGCAACGGCCCAGACGGGGATCGGCATGGCGGGTGCCTTGTTGTTTCCCGCCGGGTTCGTCATCATCGTGCTGCTTGGACTGGAGCTGGTTACGGGCAACTTCGCCCTCATTCCGCTCGCGGTTATGGAAAGGAAAACGACGGCCTTGCGGATGCTTGCCAGCTGGACGTGGGTATTTATCGGGCACCTTATCGGCTCGGTATTCTATGGGCTGCTCTATTACGCGGCGGTGACACAGTTCGGGCATGTACAAGAGGGCGGCGTTATTGACCTTATACGGGGCGCTGCTGAAGCGAAGACGATTGGTTATGCTTCGCTAGGCTGGGCAGGGATGGGAACGGTGTTTGTGAAGGCGATGCTGTGCAACTGGATGGTGTGCCTGGGGGCTGTCATGGCTAACGCCTCCCGGAGCACAGGCGGCAAGATTGCCGCCATGTGGCTGCCGATTGTGATTTTCTTCGGTCAAGGGTTTGAGCACGCAGTAGTCAATCTGTTCGTCATTCCGACCGGCATGCTGATGGGAGCGGGCGTTAGTCTGGGGGATTGGTGGCTATGGAATCAAATTCCCGTGACGCTTGGCAACATTGCCGGCGGTTTCCTGTTTACGGGACTGGCGTTGTGTCTGGCGCAAAAGAAACCCGCGGTCCCGCCGGTTGCCGAGCTGAATTCCTCGCATAAGGCGAGCTGACCGCGGGGGCGGCTGTTGATGGACGAAGGAAATCCGTTGGTCCCAACCGGACTGAAGCGGGCTTGGAGAGAATTGGCTATCCTCTAACTACATAGCAGGGAAAGAATGATTAAATCCAAATCATCCCTTGTATTGCCTGCTCCAATCTGTTATTCTAAATGCAACTTAGGATGAACGGAGGGTTACGTGTGTTGGATTATTCCCGATTGAGATCTTTTCGCGGCTAATGGAATACGCGATGAAGAGGCCTGCTGCTCAAGCAGGGTAATCGGGATGGGTCTGCCAATTTTACGTAACCCATAGTCATGAGTGACGAATAAATTAAGACTATCCGAAGCAGGTGGGGGATGATTTGCTGTGTCCTTTACTGTCTTCCGGGATGGGGTTATTTTCGTGCACTCGGACATAGGGGATCGTGGCGGAAGCAAGCGCCCCATTGTCGATTACGCTGAGCACAGGTGATGATTGCCTGTGCTTTTTTGTTGTTTGACTCAAGAAGCTTGCGAGGGTGATAACGATATCAAGGAGGCGTTTTTATATGACAACAGCTCATTCTCAGGATTATACCGAAATTATCCGGGACATGGTGGCGATCGCAGGGGAGCACGGGGTGGAACTGAGCCCTGACGGCATCGAAATGAATGAATCCGGCATGGATTTTCTGGTCGGCATTGCCGAGGATGCCGAAGGTGTGTCTTGGGTACTGCGTAAGCCGCGGCGTGGAGATGTGCTCGAACGGGCGGACAATGAGGCTCGGGTGCTTAAGCTGATTCAGCCCCGTCTGCCGGTTGCCGTACCGGATTGGCGGATCTACACGCCAGAGCTTATCGCTTATCCGCTGCTTAGCGGTCAGCCTGCCGCATCTGTCGGTGCGGAAGGGTATGCGTGGAACATGGATCCTGTGCAGCCGGGCGAGCGATTCGTCGATTCGCTGGCACAGGCGCTGGCAGCTCTCCACGGCATCGATCACGAGGATGCTCGGGCAGCCGGCCTCCGGGTGAAGAGTCCGCAGGAAGCCTGGGAAGAGATGGCGCGGAATATGGAGGAGGTGCGAAGCCGCCTGGGAGTATCCGCGGCGCTGTGGGACCGCTGGCAGAAATGGATCGGTGATGACTCCTATTGGCCGGGCCATTCGTCGCTTGTCCATGGCGACCTCCATCCTCCGCATATTTTAATCGACAGCCAGGTTCAAGTTACCGGGCTTTTGGATTGGACAGAGGCTGAAGTGACGAACCCGGGCAAGGATTTCATTCTGTACTATGCCGTTCACGGCGAGGATAACCTGAAGCTGCTGCTGGAGCGATACGAGCAAGCCGGCGGGAAGGTGTGGCCGCGGATGTACGACCATATCGTAGAGCAATACGCGGCGTATCCGGTGGCTGTCGGACAATTTGCGTTGCTGACGGAACAGGAAGAAGTGCTTGCGATGGCACGTAACATGCTGGGACTGACCTAATACGCAAGAAGTGATTGAGGGAATCCTCTCCCATCCATGCTGCCGCGAGGGCAGATTGGAGCAAGGAGCCGGCCGATGAAATTCGGTTGGCTCTTTTTTTGGGCTTTGCCGGAGGGGATGTGGAGTGCTCATAATCCTGTGAATTTATGACAACCTTATAGAGAGAGGTTCTCTGCTTATATATGTAGCGGATGCCCGAGAGGGATTGTGATCCTAAGAATCCAATTAAATCGCTGCCGGATGCGTGCAGGATATTTATAGGCTGATCAAGAAATATTTGGAAAGGCTGTCTGTCATATAATGATCGTGAGGCGGCTTTGACTTGCGGAGAGCAATCCGCAGCCCTGTATGGCATGCGTAACGAAATTTACATACTTGTCGATATCTTGGTCTGGGAAATATGTTATTCTAAACATACTCACCGGGATTTTAACCTGCTTGAAATGATTGATTAGGGAGGGGATTGATCTTGAATATTGAAGTGCGTTTATGCCCGAAAGAACAGTCATTTATTCTGCACAACCTCTATCCGCTGTACTTGCATGACATCGCTGAAATATGGGGGATCCATCCTAACCGATATGGAGTGTTTGAGAAGGGGGATGTGCCGACCTTGAGCGAGCAGAGCAAACTGCTGGACGTGTGGTGGGAGCAGCCGTCGGTTCTCTTTCCTTATCTGATCACAGTGGATGACATTGCCGCCGGTTTCGCGCTGGTTTCTACACCGCCGCAGGTTCCGTCGCCCAATATTCAATATTACTTAAGCGATTTTTTCGTGCTTCGGACTTATCGAAGACAAGGTGTAGCGCGGCGAGCAGCTGAGCTTGTGTTCGATCAGTTCCAAGGCGCGTGGGAGCTTCAGACCAACCCGACGGAACGGAATATGAGCACGCAGATTTTTTGGCGCAAGACGCTGAATACGTATACAGGCGGAAAATACTCCGAACTGGATGGCGTCCATCCGGAAAAAGGAGAAATGCTGGTCTTTCGGTTCACCAATAAATAGACTGGATTTGCATAAAACGGCGGGTTGATGGACGAATTTCAGCCTTGACAGCTTAACGCAAACGGATTAAACTGAATAAAATTTTCGAAACAAATGCGCTGAAGAGGACGCCGGCATCGTATGGATGCTTCGAATCAGAGAGCTGCTGGTGGGTGCAAAGCAGCGGAAGCGGCGATGAACAGGCCATCACCTCGGAGCAGATCAGCCGACTGTCCATGACGTGAAGCTGATCCGGGAGTTCCCTGCCGTTATCCATGGGGCATCATTGATGGATGATGGCGAAGAGTGCGTGCCGGAAGAGCCGGCGCGAATCAGGGTGGTAACGCGGAGCAAGGCTCCGTCCCTATGGGGACGGGGTCTTTTTGTCGTTTATCGGCCCGGAATGAGAGGAGAGGGTGGCGAATGATGCTGGAGAGGCTGGTGCCCATGGATGAAGCGCTTGGAGGGGAGGCGTTCAAGGCATTAACGCCGTCTATACGCCGAAGGAAGAGTGGAAGAAGGGGTATCACAGCGTCCTTGTAGCTGAGCTTGGTCTGCTTCTGAACCGGGAGGGTCTTACACCGATGCTGTATGCGGATCAAGCCAATTCTGATTCGAATCGAGTATACCGCAATATCGGCTTTACAAGCTGCGGAACAATTGCGGAAATCGCGTTCTCCGGCGGTGAATAAACGGGGAGGATGTTATATAGAGCGTAACAGCTCTCCCTGTTTGGCTTGATCAGTCATTAAATTTTCGTGCATGAAGGGTGTACAGGCAGAGCGGGGGCCGTCCGGGCTGCGGATCATTGGCGCGGCACCGGATAAACATGGAGAAGACGATAAGCCTCCAATAATGTTATTCTATAAAAGTGTTCAGAAAATGTCGGGCGCGATTGGATAGCACATGATCTTTGAGCCAGACGATTCCGACATCGGATTGGAAATCGGCGCTGAGTATGGTCATTGTCCGGATGTTGGGGATGGCGAAGGAGGACATGACCGATTCCGGCAAAATCGTGGCGCCGATCCCTTCGGCGACCAATGCCACGATGATCGCGACGCTGGAGCATTCGCATATGACGCGCGGCGGGTGGCCGCTGCGGTTGAATTCCTGGATGACCCGCTCATGCATGCCTTTGGTCTGGTCGGTCTTTAGCGACAGGAACGGATGCTCTGCCAGCTCACGCATTGAGATTTGCCCTCGCGTCGGCCCGCATTCCCAGCTGCCGGGGAGAACGGCAACGAACGGATCGGAGGGCAAGGGCAGCACGGCATAACGTTCCGGATCAAAGCGCGATTCGAACGGGAGGCGGGTCACCGCAAGCTCGATATGGCGCTGATCCAGCTGGTCGGCCAGCAGGGAATGGTCGCCTTCCCGGATTTTGAAGGTGACCTCGGGATATGTTTGCCGGAAGGAATGGATGCGCTGGGGCAGCAGCGAGATGCAGGAAACGACCGCGCCGATGGACAGCATGCCGCGGATGCCGGCATGAAGTTCCTTCACCTCCGTCAGCGTCTCGTTGAACTGATTAAGCAGCGAGTCGGCCCGTTGTTGCAGGAGCTCGCCGGCATGGGTCAGCCGAAGCTGCTTGCCGCTGCGCTCGAACAGCGTGACGCCAAGCTCCTCTTCCATCAGCTTCAGCTGCCGGCTGAGGGGAGGCTGCTCCATATTCAGCTGTTTAGCTGCGCGGGTGATCTGGCCTTCCTGGGCAATTGTCAGGAAATAACGGAGCTGGCGAATATCCATGGATTCAAGTGGCCCCTCTCTATACTTAAAAGGTATGGTATCCCTATAAATCAGATACTTTTAATATAGGGTATCGATTGATATGATTCAACTAATAACGCTTGCAGATAAGGAGATGTATGCATAATGACTTACACGATACCCGTTGAATTGACGTCGTCCCCAAAACCGAAGCCGGCCCATCACAACCAGGCTTTCGGCACGGTCTTTACCGACCATATGTTTATATTGGATTATGATGCGAAGAAAGGGTGGCATGATCCGCGGATCGTTCCGTATCAGCCGATTCAGCTGGATCCTGCGGCCAAGGTGTTCCATTACGGGCAGACGGTGTTCGAAGGCTTGAAGGCATATCTGACCGAGGATCGCCGGATTCTGATGTTCCGTCCTAACAAAAATATCGAGCGCCTCAACTTGTCCAACCGCCGACTCAGCATTCCGGATCTGGACGAAGAGCTGGTGCTTGAGGCTCTGAAGCAGATCGTTCTCGTTGATCGGGACTGGATTCCTTCCGAGCCCGGTACTTCGCTCTATATCCGGCCGTTCGTTATCGCAACCGAGCCGGTGCTGGGCGTGGCCCCATCCCTTCAATACAAATTCATGATCATTCTGTCGGTGGTCGGCTCATACTATGCGGAAGGCATCAATCCGGTCGGCATTTATGTGGAGCCGAAATACGTTCGTGCCGTAGTAGGAGGCGTAGGCAATGCCAAGACCGCAGGCAACTATGCAGCAGGCTTGAAAGCGCAGGACGAAGCTACGGCGAAGGGCTATTCCCAAGTGCTCTGGCTGGACGGCGTGCATCGGAAGTACATCGAGGAGGTCGGCAGCATGAACGTATTCTTCAAGCTGGGCGATACGGTCATTACGCCGGCGCTGAACGGAAGTATCCTGGACGGAGTGACCCGCAGCTCGGTCATTCAGCTGCTCCAGCATTGGGGGATTCCGGTAGAGGAACGGGCCATTTCCATCGATGAAATCATTGACGCACACCGCAGCGGAACGCTGGTTGAGGCGTTTGGCACCGGAACGGCCGCGGTGATCTCGCCGATCGGGTCTTTGGAATGGCAGGATGAGAAGCTGGTGATCGGGCAAGGCGTTACCGGGGAGCTGTCGAGCCGGGTTTATGACGCAATTACCGGCATCCAGCGCGGCATCCTTGAAGATCCGTTCGGTTGGGTAATCGAGCTGCCGCTGGCGGATGCGGCGGAGCATTCCTAATTAGAGACGACAGTTTTTTATTCAGCAGTTTAAGGACTGCAGCTTTATGGCCTTCATCATGATATAGGCCTGGCTGCAGTCCTTTTTTAGTTGTCTTCCGAAAGGGGAGATGAGGATTGCGGGTGGCCCTTTTGCAGAACAAATGGGATCGGGCCTGATCGTTTTCGTTATCTGATCGATGAAGCGGACCCTTGCGCCGGATGCTCCAGCAGTGTACGCAGCCACCGGTCGTAGACGTACCATGCCAGCCTGTTGTCGAGCAGGGATTTGAGGGTGTACAGCCCTTCTTCTACGGAAGCGGCGCGCTCGCAGAGATGAAGCCTTACAGCAGCGTTAAGGAGGACCTGGTTCGTAAACGCGATGTGCCCCTTACCCTGCAAAACTTCCTCGGTCACCCGCAGCTGCTCCTCCGCGGTCCACTCGATCTCCGGAAGCTGAGCCTCGAGGCCGAACAGCTCGGGGTCGATCAGATGAAGCTCGGAATGCCCTTGGTGCACCAGCTGTACGCGGGTCGCCCGATGGATATGCAGATCCTCCGAGCCCTCGGCCCCTTGTACGATCAGTGCCTTACGGTAACGAAGGTTTTGGAGTAGCTGTGACATCCGGTCGAAGACGGTGTTGTGATAGACGCCGTACACGAGGTAGGGCGAGTGGGAGAAGTCGATCAGCTTCTCGGCGGTGTTCAGGATCGTGCGCATGCCGATCTCCTCGCGGATCGGGCGGATGGAGCCCAGGGGAGGACACCACTGCTCGGCATCCGCGAACAGCACGCCAGTGAGCTGGGCGGCCAGAATGGACTGCTCGGGCGTAATGCTGGCGGGATCAATCCCTTTGCACAGCAATAGGTCGTTTACCGTAATTCCCCATTTCGGGGGCAGCGAAGCGCTGCCGTGCAGCGTAACCGGCAGCCCGGCGGCTGCGAGCAGAAAGGCAGTCGGAAACGAGGCGTAGAAGGACGTCTTTCTGCCGTCATAAGGTCCTGCGCAATCGAGTCCGGCATGGACCGCTTTACGGAAAGATCGGTCACGCAGGGCCTTGATGAAGGCCTCCAATTCCTCCACGCTTTCCATCTTCATTCGTTCGGCCATAAAGAAGGCGCCGATTTGGGCAGGGGTAGCCTTGTCTTCCAGAATCCATTCGGCAGCAGAGACGGCCTCGTTATAATTCAAATCCCGAGAGCCCCGTTTTCCCCGTCCGACTTCCTTCAGCAACTTGATCATCGTCATTCTTCTTCAACCTCCATTCTTGTATCATGCTTTCAGCTGCTGGTGCGCCTTGACGATGGAGGTGGCGACATCCACGATCCGCTTTCGTTCGTTCATGGCTTTGCGCCGGAGCATATCATAGGCCTCTGCCTCGGAGATCCGGTTGATGTCGCTCAGGATACCCTTGGCCATATCGATCCATTTCCGTTCCTCCAGCTTGGAACGCAGCTGCTGCCGCTCGGTGTGCCACTGCTGCCGGTCGAGAAATTGCTTTGCCCCGACATGGAGGGCCCAATGAAGCTCGGATGGGCTCATGGAAGGAGTCAGAATCCCGTCAATCGGAGCGTCATCTTGGCAATAATCAGCGGAGGACGTGCCTGAGTAAGAACTGCACCACCAAAGCATAGGGACGGGCCTCAGCTTTTCCAGATTCCTTTGCCATCCTGCGATCTTGGCGATCGGCAGATGGACGACAGCCGCATCGACCTCGTGGATGCAGCGCGGGAGATCCGCAGCTGAACAGGCCGTATATACATGATAGCCGCCCTCGCTCAGGTTCTCCTCGGCAACGGCGCTGGCCTCGGCTGAAGCTTGGTTCGGTTTGGAAGCATGGGCGACGTGTTCGTGAATAAGGAGTAAGCGGCGCATCTAAGGAATCCCTCCTATACGAAAGCTTATAAACGTATGTCTATCATTTATGTTATAAAATATTACACAAACAGTGAGTTTGTGCTTGAAACAAACCGGATTTCGTAATTGAAAATGGGGTGTTTTTATGATGATAACGCATTTTCAATTTTTCATAAAGAGGAAATCTTCCCGTAATGTTCGGAAAATTTACATTGTTTGGTCGATGGAACCCTGATTTAGTTCAAAGAAATACCGATATAACGGATATTCTCTGCTTCGATCATAAACGTAATAAAAGTTTACATGTTCCATGATAAAATTATTTTGTGGCTAAATTGTGTCATGAATATTGACATAGTGAAATGCGTCTTATATAGTTAAGGACAATAAAACGAAAATCGTAAGTCACGGATACAACGGTGTATCCGTTCGAAGCGGCAACGAAGCCTGACTTCGCCTCAAACGACAAGAGAGATGGATCTCTTGCGATTGCGGCGGTCAGGCTTTTTATGTTGTTAGGCGAAAACCTGAACATACCCGAAGAGGAGAGGAAATCGTGATGAACAAACCTGAGAAATTGGTGCTGGTCGGCAACGGGATGGCGGGCGTACGAACGATTGAGCATGTGTTGAAGTTGGCGCCGGGGGCTTATGACATGACCGTGTTTGGCGCAGAGCCTCATCCGAACTATAACCGGATTATGCTGTCGAAGGTGCTGGCCGGGGGCACGGACATGAAGGACATCATCATTAATGACCGTGACTGGTATGCGGAAAACGGCATCCGGCTTTTTACGGGGGATGCCGTCGCATCGATCGATACCGTACACCGCAAGGTCGTATCGGCATCCGGCGTCGTTTCCGACTACGACAAGCTGATTATCGCAACCGGCTCGAATCCGTTCATGCTTCCGCTGCCGGGCGTGCGCAAGGAAGGCGTGATCGGCTTCCGTGATATCCATGACTGCGAAATGATGATCGAGGCTTCGAAAAAATACAAGAAGGCAGCCGTCATCGGCGGCGGGCTGCTCGGACTCGAGGCGGCACGGGGATTGCTGAATCTGGGCATGGACGTGACGGTCGTTCATCTGAACAAGTATTTGATGGAACGTCAGCTGGATCCGCCGGCTTCGGAAATGCTGCAGCGCGAGCTTGAAGCGCAGGGAATGAGCTTCCTTCTTGAGAAACAGACGGCGGCCATTACCGGCAAACGCCGCGCAGACGGATTGGAATTTTCCGATGGCAGCCGGCTTCAGGCCGATCTGATCGTTATGGCGGTCGGGATTCTGCCCAACGTCGAGCTGGCCAAGTCGGCCGGGCTGCAGGTGAACCGCGGCATCGTCGTAAATGATTTTCTGGAGACGAGCGTTCCCGGCATCTATGCAGTTGGAGAGTGTGCCGAGCACCGGGGGATCGCTTATGGACTGGTGGCCCCTCTGTATGAGCAAGGGGCCGTGCTTGCCAAGCACTTGGCCGGCGTCGAAACCTCCGGTTACGCAGGCTCCGTAACGTCCACGAAGCTGAAGGTTTCGGGTGTCGATGTATTTTCCGCCGGCATGTTCAATGATGCCCCGGATACGCGATCCCTACGGTATCAGGATGATATCGAGGGCGTGTACAAGAAGATTGTCATGAAGGGAGAGCGCATGATCGGCGCCGTTCTATTCGGGGACACATCGGATGGGACCTCGCTGTTTTCCTTGATCAAGAGCGGGGAATCCGTCACCGGGCGCGAGAAGGAATTGCTGCTTGGCTACCCGGCCGGGCAAACTTCCGCATCGCCGCTGGCAAGGCTCGAGGCGTATTCCGTCGACGAGATCATATGCGGCTGCAACGGCGTGACGAAGGGGCGAATCATGGAGGCCATCGCGGACGGGTGCAGCACGGTGGGCAAGATCAAGGCTTGTACCAAGGCATCCGGCTCCTGCGGCGGCTGCAGGCCGGAAGTTGAAGGATTGCTGTCGATCTACGGCGGTGAAGGGGCCGGCGAGCCGGTGAAGGAAGGCATTTGCGGCTGCACGACGATGGACCGCGATGAAATAATCGAAAAGATCAAGGAGATGCACCTGGTCAGCGTGAAGGAAGTGATGAACGTCCTGGGCTGGAATGAGCCGGAAGGTTGCTCGAAATGCCGCCCGGCGCTCAACTACTATTTGGGGATGCTGTGGCCGTCCGAGTATAAGGACGAGAAGGAATCCCGGTTTACGAACGAGCGGTTTCACGCCAACATCCAGAAAGACGGCACGTATTCCGTCGTTCCGCGGGTATATGGCGGGGTAACGTCGCCGGCGGATCTGAAGCGGATTGCAGCCGTCGCCGAGAAATACGATGTGCCCATGGTCAAATTTACGGGCGGGCAGCGGCTCGATCTGCTGGGCGTAAAAAAGGAAGACCTGCCGAAGATTTGGGAGGAGCTCGATATGCCTTCCGGACACGCTTACGGCAAGGCGCTCCGCACCGTAAAGACCTGCGTGGGCTCGACCTTCTGCCGATTCGGCACCCAGGATTCGATCGGCATGGGGATCCAGATGGAGAAGGCTTTCGAGCGGCTCAATACGCCGGCTAAAGTAAAGCTTGCCGTATCCGGCTGTCCTCGTAACTGCGCCGAAGCCACCATTAAGGATCTGGGCGTCGTGGCGATCGACGGCGGCTGGGAGATCTATGTCGGCGGCAATGGCGGCGTTAAGGTTCGGGAATCGGAGCTGCTGTGCACGGTGAAGACCGAGGAGGACGTGATGGAATGGACCGGCGCTTATCTCCAGTATTACCGCGAGACAGCGAACTGGAACGAGCGCACCTCCGTTTGGATCGAGCGGATTGACCTGGATGAGGTGAAGGCGGCGCTGGAAAGCCGTGAGGAGCGTCTTGCGCTCGTATCCCGGATCGAGGAAACGCTCAGCTACACCACTGATCCTTGGAAAGAAATCATAGATAATCCGGAGCTTCGCAAGAACTTCATGCCACTGGCGGAAGCGGGAACCGGTGAAGGTTTGGGGGCGAGAAGATCATGAGCAAAATTCGGGTGGCAAGTTTGGCGGAAATCGATGCGAAGGGGGCGCGTACCTTCCGGATCGAGGATACGGAAATCGCGGTATTCAGGCTGAGCGACGGCAGCGTCAAGGCCGTCGAGAACCGCTGTCCTCATAAGGGCGGGAAGCTGTCGGAAGGCATGGTATGCGGAACGGCGGTGCACTGCCCGCTGCATGACTGGAAGATCGATCTGGCGAGCGGCCGGGTCTATGAACCTGACGATGGCTGCGTAACGACGTACCGGACGGAAATTGACGGCACGAGCGGCTCGATTTATATCGTGATGTAAGCACGCTGAACGAACGCTAAATCAGAAAAAGAGACAGGAGGTGCAGGCCGTGCGGGCATTGGGGATGGTCAGTATCGTCGGAGCGGGACCGGGAGACCCGGAGTTGATTACGGTAAAGGCGATGAAACGAATCCGGCAGGCTGAGGTCATTCTGTATGACCGCCTCGTCAATGAAGAGCTGCTGGAGGACGCGCCGCATGAAGCTGAGCGCATCTATTGCGGCAAGGCGCCGGGCCGGCATGCGGCCTCTCAGGAAGACATCAACCGGCGTCTTGTCGCCTATGCGATGCAAGGGAAGCGGGTGGTGAGGCTGAAGGGAGGAGATCCCTTCGTTTTCGGACGCGGCGGGGAGGAGGCGCTGGCACTGGCGGCAGCCGGCATTCCTTATGAGGTCGTTCCGGGAATTACGTCCGCCGTCGGAGCGGCGGCTTCAGCCTCGATCCCGCTGACGCACCGCGGCCTGGCCGCTTCCTTCGCCTGCGTAACGGGCAGCCGCTGCCACGAGGATGGCTCGCCTGTCCGGTGGGATTTGTTGGCGCACGGGGTGGATACGCTGGCGATCTACATGGGTGTCAGCCAGCTGCCGTATATCCGAGAGCAGCTGCTGCAGCACGGCAAAGCGGGATCGACGCCTGTCGCGCTCATTGAGCAGGGGACAACGAGCCGCCAGCGCACCTTCATTTGCACGCTCGAGAATATGCATGACCTGGCAAAGGCGGTGAAACTGGGTAACCCTGCGCTCATCCTGTTGGGCGAGGTGGTTCGGCTGCCCGAGCAGCTTGCGTTATTGGAACGGAGTGTCTCGACGAGGATCGGATAAGTACGTGCCAGAGAGATTCTTAACGAGACTTTCGATGAGAAAATTTCAATGTATTTTCGAGATGAGGGTTCGGATAGGTGCGTAGCGATATGGTAAAGGTTCCAGTGACGGACGGGGAACGAAAGAGGAATGGGTGCGAAGCACAGGGATCGGCAAGGAACGCGAAGAAAGCGGCTGCCCATCGAATAGAGGCATAGAAGCGAAGGTTTTGGAGGAGAAGCGGGAGTTATCATCCGAATTCGGGCAAAGGGCAGCGCTGCTTGGGCGCTGCCTGTTTTCGTTTGCCCGGCGAGCATGATACGATATGGAGAACGATAGGGATTGGCCGTGATTTTTTTACAAAATGACGATAACGACTCGCTGGAGGTGCATGAATGGTGGAACGTCCGCAGGGCGTTGTTCCGGACGCCATTGATTTTTCGAATGCCGCTTTTCCTTTTACCGCATCGACGACACGCGGCATATTTGTCGGCGCACAGCGGCTGCATTGGCACCATGCGCTGGAGCTTAATCATATCCGAAGCGGCACGGGCTTTATTTTGATCAACGGGATGAAGCTGTCGTTTCAAGAAGGAGACATCGTATTCATCAATAGTAACGCGCTCCACCGCGCCTATGAGACGGATAATCTGATCATGGACGTCATTATGTTCGATCCTTCGCTGCTTTCGCTGGATTTGAAGTTCGATCCCGAACTGATGAACCCGTTCCGCTCCTTGGGGATGGTAGACCGGGAATCCCCGATTCGCCCTGAAATGGCCCGGCTGCTTATGAGCATGATGGAGGAGCACAGAGCTCAAGGCACCTCCTATATGAGTCTGATCCGCTCGGACCTTATTCGCTTTCTGAGCCTGGCGAACCGGCATCTGTCGGCACCGCTTGCGGAGGACCGGCCGATTAAGGGAAGGGGCATGCATGCCCTGAAGGAAGTGCTTCGGACGATGGAGCTTCACCTGGATTACGGATGGACCTTGAAGGAGCTGTCGGATATGACGCATCTGAGCCCTTCCCGATTCAGCGCGTTGTTCCATCAGGCTGTCGGCACATCCCCGCATCATTACCTGATTCAGCTTCGCTTGACTCACGCGGTGCATCTATTGGAAACAACGGATGCGAAGATTATCGAGATCGCGCAGACCTGCGGATTCCGCAATCTCTCCAACTTCAACCGGCTGTTCAAGCAGCATATTGGCGCATCGCCCAGCGACATCCGGGAGCGTGCCTCTGTCGGCAGCCCGCTCCCTCGTTTATCGCACAGTGCAGAGAAACAGTAAGATCGTATCACTCCTCGGGTGTATAACAGTAGAAGGGGCGCTTATGGAAGCGGTATCTTAAACATATACCATCACATAACGCCAAATGGTTCGGCGTCTAGGAGTGAATGTCCATGAGTTTGTATCTGGGAGTGGATGCCGGCGGGAGCAAGACCCATGCCGTCATCTGCGACGATCAAGGCAACATTGTTGGCAAGGGGGCATCCGGGAACGGGAATCACCAGATTAACCGGGAGCAGGCGGCGCGCAATATCGAGGAGGCCTGCAACAGCGCTCTTCGGGAGGCCGGCGTATCCAAGGACGACATCGAATACGCGTATTTCGGCCTGGCCGGCGCGGATCGGGAAGCCGACTACGAAATCCTGCGCCCCATGATCGGGGCTTTGGGTTACCGACGGCATGATATCGCCTGCGATACGATCATCGGTATGCGGGCCGGAACGAGCCGGCCTTATGGTGCGGCACTGATCTGCGGCACCGGCTTTAACAGCGCAGCCCGGAACCGCGAGGGGGCGGAGCTGCAGTACGGCGGCTTCGGATTCCTCTACGGCGACGGATACGCCGGCGGATCCGGTTTTGCTACGCTGGCCTTCCGGGCGGTGGTTCGCGCTTGGGATGAGCGGGGACCTGCCACCATGCTGACTTCGCTCGTGCTGGAGCAGATGGGGTACGCCTCGGTTGAGCCAATGTACGAGGATGTCCTCTACGGACGGATCTCCATTCCGCCGACCCTGGTCAAGACCTTGTTCAAGGCGGCAGAAGCCGGCGATGAAGTCGCGACCCGAATTCTTCAGACCGAAGGCGAGGAACTGGGCAATGCCGTTTGCACGCTGATCCGGCGGCTGGGCATGTCCGATGAAGCATTCGATATTGTGTATATCGGCAGCGTACTCAACCGTCCGAACAGCTCGATCCTTACGGATGCGATAGAACGGGTTGTGGCCGTCCGGGCGCCTTACGCCCGGTGCGTAAGGCTGACATCCGATCCGGTAGCCGGAGCGCTGCTCTGTGCGATGGATGCGGACGGGCGGACCATAGATTCGCAGACCGAAGCCAAGCTCAAGGCATTCACGTTTGAAGAAACGGCTGTTTCGTGAGCCTGAGTACGACAATTTGACCGGATGCCGGGGAAACGTTGCGTTTTGATCTGATATTTACCTTGGAGGGATTCATATGGCAGCAGGTTTGAAAATAGCGGTAATCGGGGGAGGCTCCTCCTACACGCCGGAGATTGTGGAAGGCTTTATCCGCAACTACGAGCAAATGCCGATTCGCGAACTGTGGTTCGTGGATATTGAAGAAGGCAAGCATAAGCTGGAGATCGTAGGGAATTTGGCCAAACGCATGGTGCAGCAGGCGGGTCTTCCCATCGAGGTACATTTGACGCTGGACCGCCGGCAGGCGATTGAAGGCGCGGATTTCGTTACGACCCAGATGCGTGTCGGCTTGCTGGCCGCCCGCAAGCTGGATGAGCATATCCCGATTATGAACGGCGTTATCGGCCAGGAGACGACCGGTCCGGGAGGGATGATGAAAGCGCTGCGTACGGTTCCGGTCATTCTGGACATCTGCCGGGACATCGAGGAGCTGGCGCCGAATGCGTGGATGCTGAACTTCACGAACCCGGCCGGAATCGTGACCGAGGCTGTGCTCAAGCACAGCAAGGTGAAAACCGTCGGCCTGTGCAATTCGCCGATCAACTTCCAAAAATTCCTCGCGAAAGAGTATGGCGTATCGGAAAAAGAGGTGCTGGCCGAATTCGTCGGCATTAACCATTTGCACTGGGTAACCTCGGCGATCGTGAACGGGGAGGAGAAGATGCCGGAGCTTCTGGACGGAGGCAAATCCTACACGGCCAAGAACGTGCCGACCTTCGGCTGGGATGCGGATTTTATTCGTTCGCTCCAGGCCATTCCGACCTATTATCTGAAGTATTTCTATATGACGGACACGATGTTCGCAGACATGCTGGCATCCCTAGAGAAGGATGGCACCCGCGCGGATGTCGTCAGCCGGGTGGAAGAGGAGCTGTTCGAGCTCTATAAGGATGAGAACCTGGCAGAGAAGCCGAAGCAGCTGGAGCAGCGGGGCGGAGCTTACTATTCCGAAGCGGCGGTCAATCTGATGACATCGATTTATAATGACCGCCATGATATTCAGACGCTGAACGTAGCCAACGGGAACATCTACGATTTCTTGCCGGCGGACGCAAGCATCGAGGTCAACTGTGTCGTAACCGGCCAGGGCCCGATTCCGCTCGCCCCGCAAAAGGTTCCTTCCCACGTGAAGGGCCTGATGCATGCCGTGAAAGTGTATGAGCAATTGACGATTGAAGCCGCCATCACCGGCGATCGCGGCATCGCATTGCAGGCGCTGGTGCATCATCCGCTCGTGCCTTCCGTCACTGTAGCGAAGAAGCTGCTGGATGAGATGCTGGAAGCGAACAAGAAGTATTTGCCGGCATTCTTCAAGCCGGAGACAGTTCTATAATTCTGCATGAAGTGGAGTTGCGGAGCCTGAAAAAGCCCGTGTAACCGAGCTTGAGTTTGTCCGAAGCATCGAGAAAAAGATGCAGATGGGGTATCTGACCATCACGGGATCGAAAACGCAGAAAGTGTAGATTGCCAGAATGCTAAATGCAACGCAGGTAGGCACAATGCATAAACCACAATGCATAAAACCACAATGCATTAAGCCATAACGCAATACGCACTGCGAATAAAGCCGCAACGCATTAGGCGACAACCATAAAGCCACGCATAGCGCAAAAAACGCAGCCCAAGGGGCTGCGTTTTGTTTCATACGCCAGAATAAGCCATAAAGCCGCCGTCCACCGGGATAACCGTTCCTGTGACAAAACCCGAAGCCTGATCATCCACAAGCCATAGCAGCGTCCCGAGGAGATCCTCCGGCACGCCGAACCGTCTCATGGGCGTGTGGGAAATGATCTTATGAGAACGCTCCGTCAGCGAACCGTCGCTGTTCGTCAGCAAATTACGGTTCTGCTCGGTCAGGAAGAAGCCCGGTGCAATCGCGTTCACCCGGATACCGGCATCCGCCAGATGGACCGCGAGCCATTGGGTGAAATTGTTGATAGCGGCTTTGGCGGCGCTATAGGCGGGGACCTTCGTCATCGGGCTTGGCGCGCTCATGGACGAAATATTCAGCACCACCGCTCCCGGCCGCCCGACCATGCCCTCCGCGAAGATCTGCGTCGGAATCAGCGTACCGATGAAGTTCAAGTCGAAGACGCTGCGGAAGCCGGGCACACTGAGCCCAAAGAAGGTGGTGACATCGGATTGACCCTGATCTTCGGGGCGGAAGGTTTCATTCGTCGTATTGGCATCCTTCCGGTTGCCGCCGGCTCCGTTAATCAGAATATCGCACGGGCCGAATGCTTCGCGTACAGCCCTTTCCGCCTGGCGTACGCTTTCGGGATCCGTTACGTCGCAGGAGACCGCTATCGCGGTTCCGCCAGCCGCGGTGATCTCGTCTGCAACCTGCTGACCCTTCTCCACCGTGCGGTTCAGGACGGCGACCTTCGCTCCCTGACGCCCAAGCTCTAGCGCCATTGC
The DNA here is from genome assembly GCF_017873605.1 of Paenibacillus lactis. Taxonomy (GTDB): domain Bacteria; phylum Bacillota; class Bacilli; order Paenibacillales; family Paenibacillaceae; genus Paenibacillus_AQ; species Paenibacillus_AQ lactis. The sequence goes on along the minus strand of NZ_JAGGKI010000001.1, from coordinate 389,017 downwards.
TCGGCATAATACTCCGGATCCGCCGGTAATAACCGCGGTTTTGCCATGGATGGACGGGTGGATGGGAAGGGCGATGTGCTCTTGGCGTGCAGATCCGACCGCGCCTTGACCAGATCCGGCTGATTCCGGCATACCGTTACTGAATCCGCTCATTGAACAGCCTCCTTCACTTTGGAGGCTTGATCCTGGCTCTTCCTGGTGTACGCATCCCACAGCCCCCACAAATACATAATGCCCAGTGCCCGGTCATACAGCCCGTAACCCGGCCGGCATTGCTCGCCCCAAATATGCCGTCCGTGATCGGGTCTGGCATAACCGGTAAATCCGGTTTCGTGATAGGCCTGGACGATGCCGGTGATGTCAACCGTCCCGTCCTGCGTCCGATGGGAGGTCTCGATGAAGTCGCCGTTATCAAAGACGCGGACATTGCGGATATGCGCGAACGGTATCCGGTCATGGAATTCATGAATCATCGAGACGATATCGTTATCCGGATTCGCGCCGAGCGAGCCGCTGCACAAGGTGAGGCTGTTCGCCGGACTGTCGTACAGGCTCAGGAGTCTGCGAAGGTTCTCCTGGCTGGTGATGATCCGGGGCAGGCCAAAGATGGACCAAGGCGGATCGTCGGGATGAATAGCCATTCGAATGCCGTTGGCTTCGGCCACCGGAACGACCGCTTTCAGGAAATACCCTAGATTGCTCCACAGATCCTCCTCCGTTACCCCGCGATAAGCCTCGAACAAAGAGGCCAGGTGAGCCAGCCGCTCCGGTTCCCATCCCGGCATGGTAAGAGAGCTGTTCTGCGTGATCGTTCTTACAAGCTCCATTGGATCGATGCCGTGGATCTTGGCTTTTTCGAAGAAGAGTGCCGTCGATCCGTCAGGCGCTGCTTTAAACATATCGGTTCGCGCCCAATCAAAGATCGGCATGAAATTGTAGCAAATGACTTTGACGCCGACCTGGCCCAATTTTTCAATCGTACGGATGTAATTGGCGATGTACCGATCGCGTGACGGGAGGCCGAGCTTGATATCCTCGTGCACATTCACGCTTTCCACAACGTCAATATGAAGTCCGAACGCGCTTGCCTGGTCCCGGACTTCCTCAATCCGCTCCATCGGCCATTCCTCGCCGGCCGGGATATCATGGAGCGACCAGACGATTCCTTCTACGCCGGGAATTTGCCTGACATGATCCAGCGAGACCGTGTCGTTGCCTTCGCCGAACCACCGAAATACCATACGCATTGCTGCACCGCCTTTACGAATGTGGTTGTTGAATAAATTAATCAATGATAAGCGCTTGAGCCTGGCTTGCCATTGTACTTTACCTGAGGAACGCAATGTCAGGACGGCTGAATCACGCGGCTCATCATTGGCCGCCGGAATCCTCCTCCAGATCCGCCAGGCTTATATATTCCATACTACCATACAAGTATGGTAGTATGGAACGGAAAACGAAAATTTTGAACGGAGGGATCGGGAAGATGAGCCGTTTGGATATCGATAATCTGCTGCTTAACAGCAATAGCGCCAGGAAGCTGTACTATGATTATGCGGAGAGCATGCCGCTGTACGACTATCACAATCATTTAAGCCCGAAGGATATCGCGGACAACCGCCAATTCGGAAATCTGGCCGAGATTTGGCTTGAAGGAGATCACTACAAATGGAGGGCGATGCGCTGGCTCGGTGTTGAAGAAGAGCTGATTACGGGCAGCGCGCCGCCCGAGGAGAAATTCACGGCTTGGGCGCGCTGCGTTCCAAAGCTCGTCGGAAATCCGCTCTATCATTGGACCCATCTGGAGCTGGCGAGGTATTTCGGCATTCAGGAGCGGCTGTCTGAGGATAATGCGATGAAGATCTGGCATGCGTGCAACGAGAAGCTGAAGGACCCTTCCCTAACGGCTGGAGGCATCCTTGCTCGCTTCAAGGTGAAGGTAGCGTGCACGACGGACGATCCGGCCGACTCCTTGGAATTTCATCGCCGTATTCAGCGCAATCCGGAGATTACCGCGGTCGTGGCGCCGGCTTTTCGTCCGGATCGGGTCCTTGACCTGACGCATGCCGATTTTGCAGGATATATCCGGCAGCTCGGGGAGGCGGCGAATCATGCGGTAGATACCTATGAAGAATTGCTTGAAGCACTTAAGCTGCGGATTCAGTACTTCCATGATCACGGCTGCCGGCTGTCCGATCACGGCTTCGGCGCATTTCCGTATGAGCCTGCCAGCGAACAAGAGGCAGCGGCCATTTATGCCAAGGCCATGGCAGGGGACCCGATCTCAGAACAGGAGGAGGCGAAGTACCGAACCTATACGCTGCTTCGGCTTGCTGTGATGTACCATGACTTGGGCTGGGCCATGCAGCTTCATATCGGAGCATCCCGGAACAACAACGCCCGCATGCTGGCTAAGCTCGGGAAGGACAGCGGGTATGATTCCATCCTGGACTTTCATCTGGCGGCGAGTCTTAACGGATTTTTGAGCGAGCTTGACAAGGACGACCGGCTCCCGAAGACTATCGTTTACAGCCTGTACTCCTCCCATTACGAGATGATTGCCACCACAATCGGCAATTTTCAATCGGCCGGCGTCGAAGGGAAGCTTCAGCTCGGCTCTGCCTGGTGGTTCCATGATCAGAAGGAGGGCATGCTGAAGCAGCTGACCGCTCTGTCCTCCATGGGCCTGATCAGCACCTTTGTCGGCATGCTGACGGACTCGCGCAGCTTCATGTCGTTCCCAAGGCATGAATATTTCCGGCGCGTCCTTTGCCGCCTGTTCGGGGACTGGATCAAGGAGGGGGAGCTGCCGGCGGACTATGACTATATCGGGGGCATCATCCAGGATATATGCTATCGCAACGCGGAGCGCTATTTTCAAATCCACGAATAATCTCGGGTTTAGTATTGGTTTCAGTCTGCCTTGATGTCGTCCATGGTGGCCGGTATTTGGTTTGTTGATTAGTAAAAAGCAGTCGTTTGGCATAAAGAGCAGGACGAAGGAGGAACAAAGAATATGAACAGTACATTATATCGAGCCTGGCTTCAGTATTCGCCGATCCAGGATGCGGAGCTTCGGGAGGCTTACCGCCGGGTTCTCGGCACGATCTCCTTGGAGGGAAGGCGATCCGAGCTTCTGGATTCGGCCATTGAGGAGCTTCGCAGCGGATGCCGATCCCTGCTGGACATCGAGCCGGAGCTATTGTTGCTGGGCAACGAGATGCCTCAACTGGCATCGAACGAAGGGATATCCCGCGGCCTTCAGCTGCGGGTGCAGCCTGCCGATAACGTGCAGGACCTGGAAGAAGGGAACAACAGCGCTCCCGGAAAGCTGGGACCTGAAGGCTTCCGCCTTGAGTATCTGGAGGGCAAGGGGCAGGAGCGAGTGATCCTGATCGGCGGCTCGGAGAAAGGTTTGCTGTACGGCGTATTTCATTTGCTGCGGCTTGTCGCCGCACACGAGCCGTTAACGGCATGGAACGTGACCGAGGAGCCGGTTAATCGGCTCCGGATGATCAATCAATGGGATAATGCGGACGGCTCGATCGAGCGGGGCTATGCGGGGCGTTCGATCTTTTACCGGGATGGGCGCTTCACGGAGGATCTTACGCGCGTTAAGGATTATGCAAGGCTGCTGTCTTCCGTCGGCATCAATGCAATTTCGATCAATAATGTGAACGTGCATGAGATTGAAACGCGGTTCATCACCCGGGAATATTTGCCACAGGTGGCCCAAATCGCAAGTGTTTTTCGCAAGTACGGCATCACGCTGTATTTGAGCATTAACTTTGCGGCCCCGCTTCATATCGGCGGCGTTGGCACTTCCGATCCGCTGAATGAAGACGTACGGCGGTGGTGGAGGGCCGCCGCGGATGAGATTTACAGCCATATTCCGGACTTCGGCGGATTCCTGGTGAAGGCCGATTCGGAACACCGGCCGGGGCCGTTCGCTTACGGGCGCGACCATGCCGACGGCGCCAATATGCTTGCCGAAGCGCTAAAGCCCCATGGCGGAATCGTGATTTGGCGCTGCTTCGTCTATAACTGCATGCAGGATTGGCGGGATCGGAGTACGGACCGTGCCAAGGCGGCTTACGATCATTTCACGCCGCTTGACGGCCGGTTCATGGACAATGTGCTGCTGCAGATTAAGAACGGGCCGATGGATTTTCAGGTCCGGGAACCGGTATCCCCGCTGTTCGGCAGCATGAAGCATACGAACCAGGTGCTGGAATTCCAGGTGACGCAGGAATATACCGGGCAGCAGCGCCATGTCTGCTATCTCGTTCCGCAGTGGAAGGACGTGCTGAACTTTGATACGCACGCGGACGGGCAGGGCTCGTATGTGAAACGGATCGTGTCCGGTTCGCTTCACAGCATGAAGCTAAGCGGGATTGCGGCCGTATCCAACATCGGAGATGACGAGAACTGGACGGGACATACGCTGGCACAGGCCAATCTGTATGGATACGGACGGCTGATCTGGAATCCTGATCTGACCTCGGAGGAGATTGCGGAGGAATGGACCCGGCAGACCTTCGGCAACGACGAGGCCGTTATAAAGACTGCCTGCGGCATGCTGATGAAATCTTGGCCGATCTATGAAAGCTATACGTCCCCGCTCGGGGTCGGCTGGATGGTGACGCCGCATACCCATTACGGGCCGGACGTGGACGGATACGAGTATTCCAGGTGGGGGACATACCATTTTGCGGACCGGGACGGCATCGGGGTCGACCGTACGGCTGCGACGGGGACGGGTTATACGGCCCAGTATTTCGAGCCGAATGCGCGCAGGTACGAGACGCTGGAGGACTGTCCCGACGAGCTGCTGCTGTTCTTCCACCATGTGCCGTACTCGCACCGCCTGAAGTCGGGGAAAACGGTGATTCAGCATATTTATGACACCCATTTTGAAGGTGCGGATGCAGCGGCAGAGCTCCTAGTGGAATGGGCATCTCTCGAGGGGCGAATCGATCCGGCGCAGCATGCCCAGGTGGCCGCGAGGCTGGCCGAACAGGCAGAGCATGCCAAGCACTGGCGGGATGTCATCAACACGTATTTCTTCCGCAAGTCCGGCGTGCCGGATGGGCGGGGGCGTACCATCTTTTAAGCAATGCGTGGGGTAGGGGTAGGCACCTTATCTATTCAAAGGTATGGATGGGTAAGGAAAGGCACAGCATCCATTTAAAAGTATAGAGGATGGAAGGTTGTAACTCGGACTGCCGTAGGACATCTTGATCCGTTATAATAAAGAAGGAGCCGCTCTTACGCGAGCGGCTCCGCTTGGAAGAGGGAGTAGATCACCCGGTGCGAAGGAGGGATCTACTCTTTTTTCGTGCGGTCCAGGTTCATCTGTGCAGTGGTGTCTGCATTCGGGGTACACAGCGGGCATGTAAAAGAAGATGCTGTCATAAGCCTGTATGAACGGATGCCGGCCTTCATAAACTAAGATTATAGAGACGGTTTATAACAATAACGTAATGAACCAAGCACAGGTTTTGTTATATGATAAGGGTAGATTACATAAAGACGTCTCCAAATAGGCGTGTCTCCATCGAAAAAAGACCTGCGGATTCTCGGGCTTTATAGGGTGGGGGGCTATATGATATACTATGGATATGAATAGATTGAAAAAAGATCCATGGTCATGATGAAGGAGGGGAATGGGATGACAACCGAAAGCCATACACATGAAGCCTGCGCGGTAACGAGTGAGCGGAAAAGCCATCATTCCGAGAAAACGAAAAACAACCTCATTAGCCGATTGAATCGGATCGAGGGGCAAATTCGCGGGGTGAAGGGCTTGATTGAGAAGGATACGTATTGTGATGACGTATTGAACCAGATCTCCTCCATTCAATCGGCATTGAACGGCGTGGGCAGGCTGCTGCTGGAGCACCATATGAAGAGCTGCGTGGTCGAGCGCCTGCAGGAAGGCGACGATGACGTCATTACCGAATTGCTGACAACGATGAACAAACTGATGAAATAAGCGAGGGCCTGTTTAAGAATTCAAGGTGTGTCCCGTGCTTGCTAAGCTGCTTAATGATATTGAAAAAAGCTGGCCTTCGCAAATCGAACGCACAGCTTCAGCATACGAACGAACAAAGAGCCTGCTGCCCGATTTCGGGCGGCAGGCTTTATAGTTTAGAAGCCCCGAAGGGACCCTTACGCCCGGTGCTCCGTCCTAATGTAAGAATGCTCTAGCCTTACAGCACGTTCGGAATAAAAAAAGGTTCATTCGAGGATGTTAGATATAAAAGGGACAAGCCCTGCTCGTAAAGGGGCGCAAGCCTGATCATTACGGTGCGGACAATTTTTTTCAAAAAAGATGAAATTCACTGTTGACTAAATATAGGGTAGGGGGGTATACTAACATCAGAAACACAAACAACACGTCATAACGGCCTGCAGCGAAATGATGAAATGATCGAAAGGCCGAAGCATTTTAAATAAACCATTAAGGAGCGATGAAGAATGGAACAGGTAACATTGAAAGTTGAAGGCATGTCCTGCATGCACTGCGTAAATTCGATCGAGGGCGCATTGAAGGAGCAGGGGATTTCCGGGAGCGTGGATTTGAAGGCGGGCACCGTATCGGTGAACTATGATGCCGGCAAGTTCAGCCTCGAAGATATCAAAGGAATCATCGAAGAACAGGGGTACACGGTAGCCTAAGGGCTGAAGACGACGGAAGAGGGGGGTAAGACGATGGGAACAGGAGCAGTTCAAGAGCAGAAGAAGGCATCGCTGCAGTTGACCGGCATGACATGTGCGGCCTGCGCGAACCGGATTGAGAAGGGGCTAAGCAAAATGGAAGGCGTCCAAGACGCCAACGTGAACTTTGCGCTGGAGAAGGCCTCCGTAACCTATGATCCGGCGGTCGTTTCGGTCAAGGAGATGGAGGAGAAGATCCAGAAGCTCGGCTATGGCACGGCAAAGGAAACCGTTGATTTTCAGCTGGTTGGCATGTACTGCGCAGCTTGCGCATCGAAGATCGAGAAGGTGGTCGGCAAGATGCCGGGCGTAACCCAGGCTAATGTCAACTTTGCACTGGAGACGGCCCGGGTGGAATTTAACCCTGCGGAAGTATCGATCAGCGACATTCAGCAGCGTGTAGAAAAGCTGGGGTACCAGGCTGTATCCAAGCAGGAGGCGCCCGATCAGGAGAGCCACCGCAAGGAAGCCATTGCCAAGCAGAAGCGCAAGCTGATCATATCGGCCATCCTGTCACTGCCGCTGCTGTGGGCCATGGTGACCCATTTCTCCTTTACCTCATGGATCTGGATGCCGGAGCTCTTCATGAACCCATGGTTCCAGCTCGCGCTTGCTACCCCGGTTCAGTTCTATATCGGTAAGCAGTTCTATGTAGGGGCATATAAAGCCCTTCGCAACAAGAGCGCCAACATGGACGTTCTCGTAGCTCTCGGTACATCGGCTGCTTATTTCTACAGCTTGTACCTGACGATTGACTGGGCTGCAGCGGGCGGAAGCGTGCATCACGGCCCGGCGATGTATTATGAAACGAGTGCCGTTTTGATCACGCTCGTCATTCTCGGGAAGCTGTTTGAATCCCTGGCCAAGGGCAGAACCTCGGAAGCGATCAAGACGCTGATGGGTCTGCAGGCCAAAACGGCGGTCGTTATCCGTGACGGTCAGGAAACGACCGTACCGGTTGAGCAGGTCATGGTTGGAGATATCGTCGTCGTTAAGCCGGGAGAGAAGATCCCGGTCGACGGCCGGGTGATCGAAGGCATGTCGGCGGTCGATGAGTCCATGCTGACCGGGGAGAGCATTCCGGTCGAGAAGAAGGCCGGAGATACGGTCATCGGAGCTACGATTAACAAAAACGGACGTCTGAAGTTCGAGGCCTCCAAGGTGGGCAAAGAGACCGCTCTCGCCCAAATTATCAAGGTGGTTGAGGAAGCTCAAGGGTCGAAGGCGCCGATTCAGCGGGTGGCCGATGTCATCTCCGGCATTTTCGTACCGATCGTGGTCGGTATTGCAATCGCAGCTTTTCTCATATGGTACTTCTGGGTAACACCAGGCAACTTTGCGAATGCGCTTGAAATCGCGATTGCGATCCTCGTCATCGCTTGCCCATGTGCCCTCGGTTTAGCCACACCGACCTCCATTATGGCCGGATCGGGCCGTGCGGCAGAGCTTGGCGTACTGTTCAAGGGCGGGGAGCATCTGGAAGCGACGCATAAGATGGACACGATTGTTCTGGATAAAACCGGAACGGTAACCAAGGGCAAACCGGAGCTGACCGATGTTCAAGCGCATGATTTTGAAGAGGAAGCATTCCTGCGCCTGGTCGGCGCTGCCGAGAAGAGCTCGGAGCATCCGCTGGCAGAAGCGATCGTAGCCGGAATTGAAGCAAAAGGGATTGCGCTCCCGGCAGCACAGGAGTTCGAAGCGATTCCGGGTTACGGTATCTATGCAAGCGTGGACGGCCATGAGGTGCTGGTCGGAACGCGCAAGCTGATGGCGAAGCATCAGATTCCGGTGGAATCGGTTCTCGCCCGGATGTCGGAGCTGGAGACCGAGGGCAAGACCGCGATGCTGGCAGCGATCGACGGCAAGTATGCCGGACTCGTCGCCGTCGCGGATACGATTAAGGAAACCTCACGCGCAGCGGTTGCAAGATTGAAGGATATGGGCATTGAAGTGATCATGATGACAGGCGACAACGAGCGGACGGCACAGGCGATTGCGAAGCAGGTCGGCATCGACCATGTTCTGGCTGAAGTGCTGCCGGAAGGCAAGGCCGATGAAGTGAAGAAGCTTCAGCAGCAGGGCAAGAAAGTGGCCATGGTCGGCGACGGCATCAATGATGCTCCTGCTCTGGCCGTAGCCGATATCGGCATGGCGATCGGTACGGGAACCGACGTGGCGATGGAAGCGGCGGACGTTACCCTCATGAAGGGCGATCTGAACAGCATTCCGGACGCTATTTATATGAGCCGCAAAACGATGAGCAATATCCGCCAAAACCTGTTCTGGGCGCTCGGCTACAATTCGCTGGGAATTCCGATTGCCGCGATCGGCCTGCTGGCCCCTTGGGTCGCCGGGGCGGCAATGGCGCTTAGCTCGGTATCGGTTGTACTCAATGCCCTCCGTTTGCAGCGTATGAAAGTATAACCCCGACATCGAAGGCTTGAAGATAGATAGCGTTTGCGGGGGCCATACGATCAATTGAACAAAATGGGAGTGTTCACATGAGTATGCGGAAGTTTGCCGTAACGCCAGGGTTTGAGGTGGGCGGAACGATGTTCCGTCCCGAACAGCTGGCCGTCCTGGGCAGCGTCGTCGGCGAGGATGCCCGTATCGAAATGACCAGCTTCAAGCAGCTGTACGTCGAGATGGAGGAGGAACAGATGGAAGAGGCTCAGCGCCTGTTAAGGGCAGCCGGACTCCAGGTTCACCCTGCCGGATTCGTCACCAAAAGTCTGATCGCCTGCCATTTCTGCAGGGGGGCAGAGGAAGCGGGCCTGGACGTAGCCCGGGCGCTCGATGAAGCGATTGCCGGGCATCCGGTACCCTCGCCGCTCAGGATCGGATATGCAGGCTGCGCGCTCGGCACGAGCGAACCGCTGCTGAAGGATATCGCCGTCATCAAAATGCGGGATAAATACGATATGTATGTCGGTGGAGAACCGCGGGGCCTAAAGGCTTTGCTGGCCAAGCAGCTGCATGCCGGCCTGGAAGCAGAGGAGCTTGTTCCGATGATACGGAGCTTGATTGCGATTTTTCAGGAGCAGGGTAAGAAGAAAGAGAAATTTTCAAGATTCGTGGACCGGATCACACTGGAACAGCTGCGGAAGCTAACCGCCAATGCCCGGATGGAGCCGGCAGGGTAAAGCGAGACATCACCATATGGTGGTGTCTTTTTTTGTACGCCCTGAAATTATATTTGACGAGCAGCTGGATATACTTAGAAGGCCTTTTTATAGAGGTTTTTTTTGTGCCGGGAGCGAGGTCGTATGAAATAGGGAGGAATAGGGAAAGCCCCCATATGATACAGCTGCGGGACAGTTGACGAACGGAGTGAAAGGGTATACAATTTAATTGTTAAAAGCTTTTAACTATTTAATATTGTGATATATGTATTCGACTATTCCTGATCGGGGTGATCAAAGCTGGATAAGAAGGAGCAGCTGTCCCACATGGTGTCCCGCCAGATGATGACGCTTGTGGCCAGCTATGCCCAAATACTGGACAGCGATCTGACAGGACCTCAATATTACGTGCTGCAGACGCTGGCTAATGAAGGCGATCAGACAAGCTCCTATTTCGCGAGCGTGCTGAACGTGACTTTGCCTTCGATCACCAATCTTAGCAACAAGCTGGTGAGTAAGGGACTCATTGAACGTGTCACATCCGAAGCCGACCGGCGGCAGGTCTATCTGAGAATCACGGAACGTGGCCGTGAGATGGAAGCCCGCATGGTGGAGAAATACCGGGAGCTGAACGAAGGATTGTGGTCCGATTATACCGAAGAGGAGCTGGATTTGCTGATCTCCGCTTATGCGAAGATGATTGATCATTTCCAGCTCAAGATGAACCCGTCCGGAAATCGGGACGGCAAATAACAATCAGGAGGTCATCCAATATGGGAAGACTGGACAATAAAGTAGCGATCATCACCGGTGCGGCCGGCGGTATGGGCAAGGCAGATGCCCTGTTGTTTGCGAAAGAGGGCGCGAAGGTAGCGATCACCGACTTGCAGGAGGATAAAATCCAGGAGGTCGTGGCCGAGATCCAAGCCAGCGGCGGCGAAGCCATCGGCTTCAAGCAAAATGTCGCTTCGGAGGAAGATTGGATCCGCGTCGTGGACGAAACCGTGAGGAAGTACGGCAAGATTGATATTTTGGTCAACAATGCCGGCATCTCGAACGCAACCCCGTTCATGGACTTGACGGTTGAAGGCTGGGAGAAGACGATGTCGATTAACGTGACGAGCATTTTCCTCGGCCAAAAGTACGTCATCCCGCATATGATCGAAGCCGGAGGCGGCTCCATCATCAACATTTCCTCCATAGCCGGCCTGACGGGCGGCAGCGGCGCGGGACCTTACACCGCAAGCAAAGGCGCCGTGCGCATGCTGACCAAGGCGACCGCCGTCGATTTTGCACAGCATAACATCCGCTGCAACTCGATCCATCCGGGTTACATCGAAACGCCGATGACGATCGATCTGTTCAAGAACGAGCAGATGATGCAGTGGTTCCAATCGCAGACTCCGCTTCCACGCCTCGGCAAACCAGAGGATATCGCGAATGGCGCCTTGTTCCTGGCTTCGGACGAATCCTCTTACATTACGGGCATCGAGCTCCCGATCGACGGCGGATACTACGCGAAGTAACCGGAGATCCCTCATGTTCGGTCAGCACATGATCGGATATAACGAATGGATCACTGTCAGATACACGGGTACCCAGGAATTTTAAGAAGACTTTTGTAGATCATTGAATATTGGTCCTTGATATATAGCGTTCATTCATATCTTCATAAAGGGAGTGTTGTTCCATGTCCGATCATCAACAGATTGCAGTCATCACCGGCGCGGCCAGCGGAATCGGGAGAGCGAGCAGCCTGAAGCTGGCAAAGAACGGCGCAGCCGTCGTCCTGGTTGATTTCAACAAGGAGGCTGGGGAAGAAACGCTCCGTATGATTAAGGAACAAGGCGGAGACGGCATTTTCGTACAGGCCGACGTGTCCAAGAGCGAGGATGTGCAGAACTACGTAAATAAAGCTGTCGAAACCTACGGCCGAATTGACTTTTTCTTCAACAATGCGGGGATTATACAGAAGTTCTCCATGCTCGATGATATCGAGGAGAGCGAATTCGATCGTCAAATGTCCGTTAATGTGAAGGGCTGCTTCCTCGGCATGAAATACGTGCTGAAGGTCATGAAAGAGCAGGGCAGCGGCCATATTCTGAATACGGCTTCGACGGCGGGCATCCGCAGCGAGCACAGTGCTGGAGCTTATTCGGCAAGCAAGCATGCGGTCGTCGGCTTGACGAAATCCGCGGCACTCGAATATGTGAAGAAGGGCATTCGCGTGAACGCGATCTGTCCGGGCGGCGTGCAGACACCGTTGACGGCAGCCGTGGCGAAGTCCTTCGAAGTGAGCGGCTATGTGCCTGAGGAGATCCCTGACATGCGGATGGGGCGTGCGGCCGAGGCCGACGAAATCGCGAACGTGGTTGCGTTTATGGCTTCACCGGGGTCCAGTTATATGACGGGCTCGCTCGTGACGATCGACGGCGGGTTGACGCTGTAACACAGGGTTTCAATATGCAAGGCCAGTCAGCCGGATTCAACGGCGGGCTGGCTTTTTTGGGCTTTATACACCAAGCGAACCTCACCTTGTGCGCCGGGGTGTGGTCCTGGCATGGTAAGATGGCTGGCTGGTTTATATTAAATTAATTATGCCCCATCTATGACTTTTTCGTGCATATTTGTGTGTGATTTCGTGTGCATTAAAAAAAGACCTACCCGCGTATAACAACGCTGGGTAGGTCTTATCCAGTGGAATGATTCGCTTAGCGCTTACTCAGGCCGACGGCGTCTGCCAACAGCTCGTAGGACCGGAGACGCGCCTTGTGATCATAGATCGCGGCGGCTACAATTATTTCATCCGCTTGAGTCATGCGCTGGAACTCCTCCAGCTGCGCGCGGACGGTAGCCGGGCTGCCGATGGCGGAGAAGCTGAGCTGCCGCTTCACGATCGCCTGCTCCTGCAGGTTCCACAGATCATCCATGCTGTCGACCGGCGGGCTGAGCTGGCCGGTACGGCCCCGGATGATGTTCAGGAACTGCTGATACGGCGATGTCGCCAGCCGCTGGGCTTCCTCGTCGGTATCGGCGCAGATGACGTTCACGCCGATCATCGCGTAAGGCTTGCTAAGCTCCTCCGACGGGCGGAAGGTGGAGCGGTACAGGTCGAGCGCCGGCATAAGGTAATCCGGCGCGAAGTGGCTCGCGAAGGAGAACGGAAGCCCGAGCTGTCCCGCCAGCTGTGCGCTGAAGCCGCTGGAGCCCAGCAGCCAGATCGGGATGTCGAGCCCTTCGCCCGGTATTGCCCGGACCCGCATGGACGAGCCGGAGATGGGCTTGAAATAGGTCCGCAGCTCGCCGAGGCGGTCCGGGAAATCCTGCCCATCGCTGCCGGGGCCGCGCCGCAGCGCCCGGGAGGTAAGCTGATCCGAGCCCGGCGCCCGGCCGAGCCCGAGATCGATCCGGCCCGGGTAGAGCGATTCGAGCGTGCCGAACTGCTCGGCGATGACCAGCGGCGCATGGTTCGGCAGCATAATGCCGCCCGACCCGACGCGAATTGTGTTCGTTCCGCCGGCCACGTGGCCGATGACGACCGAGGTCGCGGAGCTGGCGATGCCCGGCATATTATGGTGCTCGGCCAGCCAGTAGCGGTTGTAGCCCCATCGCTCGGCGTGCTGGGCGAGGTCGAGCGTATTTTTGAGCGACTGTGCTGCAGTGCTGCCAGCGGTAATCGGGGCGAGATCCAGGATCGAGATCGGAATATCGCTCACCGTTCTTGGTTCTGTATGATGAAGATCGGATTCAGACATGTTGGTTGCCTCCTTCTTCGTGCAGAGCACGGCAAGATTATATAGAGACGGGCATCCTGGCTTCCTGACGATAGGGCACCGAGGATGACCGCGGATAAGTATGGTATACCCAGTCACCGGATTCCCTATATAACCATCATTATATACCTAGTTAATTGATAAGAAAAATATGCAAGGGAATGATTGCCGGGTTAGCGGATTCCAAAACAGGACCCGACGAGGCTCCGAAGCTATTGATAATCCGATTCGGGCATTCCGATTGATCGATTGAGGCTGACTTTTCTCAAATTTGAAACTAAAAATATAAAGGAATGCCAGGGACGTTAACGAACTTCTTATCATTACATCGATTCAAAATGAAGATCTTTAAATTATCCAGGAGAGCAAGGGGAATGGCCTATGGCAAATTACAAAATGCTGGCACTTGATCTGGACGGCACGACGTTAAATGAAGAAGGAATCGTGACCGATACGACCCGGTATTGGATTCAAAAGGCGGTTGATTCCGGCGTCATGGTGATTTTCTCAACCGGAAGGGGGATGCAGACCGTCATCGACCTTTGGAACAGTCTGGGATTGAACGGCCCGATGGTACTGCTGAACGGAGCCGAGCTGTGGACGGGAAGGGAGCAGCTGTGCGAGCGGCATTTTTTGAAGCCGGAAGAAATTCGACAGCTGCACCGGCTGGCGCTGGAGGCGGACGCCCATTTCTGGGGATACAGCGTGGAGAGCCTTACGAATCGCAAAAACTGGACGGAGGAGATGTTTGAGCGGCGATGGATGAAATTCGGCATGCATCATCCTGATCTGTCGGTCATTTCGAAGCTGCGGGAGCTTGCCTCCGAGATCGATACGATTGAAATTTCCCGTTCGGCAGCCGTCAATGTGGAGATTTCCCCTCGCGGTATATCGAAGGAATCAGGCGTGCGCACGATTTGCAGCAGGCTTGGCATCGATATGCGCGAAGTGATGGCTATCGGCGATAACATGAACGATTACCGCCTGATCCGGGCTGCCGGACTTGGCGTTGCCATGGGGAACGCGGATGAGGAGCTGAAGGCGATTGCCGATGCGCAGACGGACACGAATGCGCGGGACGGCGTTGCCAAGGCGATTCAGCGCTATATTTTCGCTGGTTGACGTTGACAGCCTTGAATGGTAACCATTATGGAGTGGCAGTATAACGAGACGAGTCCCAATGGCGACTCGTCCAAGCATCGACGATAAACGTCATGCAGCAGCGACTGCGGAATGAATCGCGGGAGCTCTCTCCATAATACAAAGAGGTGCCCCCAAGATCTGCTAATCTTATGGGGCACCTCTTATGCGTGATTACGATTCCCTTAGAGGGAAGCAGAATTTGCTTTTTTCTGCGCTGGATCTATAGTTTACTCCTCCAAGCCGAAGCCAGCCGGAGCTTCAATTCGCTCGAGCCCGTTCATATAAGGCTGCAGCGCCTTCGGAATACGGATCGAGCCGTCCGCCAGCTGGTGGTTCTCCAGCAGCGGGATCAGAATGCGGGGCGAAGCGACGGCGGTGTTATTCAAGGTGTGGCAGTGGCGAAGCTTGCCTTCCGCATCCCGGTAGCGGATGTTCGAGCGCCGGGCCTGGAAGTCGAGCAGGTTCGACGACGAATGGGTCTCGCCATAGGCCCCGCGGCTCGGCATCCATGTCTCGATGTCGTACTGCTTATACGTCTTCTGCGACATATCGCCGGTGCAGACGGCAACGACCCGGTACGGGAGCTCCAGCTTGCCCAGCAGCTCCTCGGCATTGGCCGTGATCTCCTGAAGAAGGCGTTCCGACGTCTCTGCGTTCGCCTCGCACAATACGACCTGCTCGACCTTCGCGAACTGGTGCACGCGATAAAGACCATAGACGTCCCGGCCGCCCGAGCCGACCTCGCTGCGGAAGCACATCGATGCGGCCGCCAGGCGGATCGGCTGCGATACGTCGACGATTTCGCCGCTGTAGTACGATACCAGCGGGACCTCCGAGGTGCCGACCAGCCATTTGTCTTCCTCGGCAATCCGGAATGCCTGATCCTGGCCGAGCGGGAAGAAGGCGGTGTTTCGCATCGCCTCCGTCCGTACGGTCAACGGCACATCCATCAGGGTAAAGCCCTTTTCAACAAGCATATCGATTGCAAGCTGCTGCACCGCTCGATGAAGCAGGGCGCCCATGCCCGTCAGGTAGTAGCTCCGGGTGCCGGCGGTTTTCACACCGCGAGGGATGTCGATCATGCCGTGGAGCTCTCCAAGCGTGACATGGTCTTTATAGTCAAAATCAAATACAGGAGGCGCGCCTACGCGTCTGACCTCCACGTTGTCCTGGTCCGAAGCCCCGACCGGCGTATCCGGCGAGACGATATTGGGGATGAGCAGGAGGAGTTCCTGATACATAGCCTCAACCTCGCGGAATTGTGCCTCCTGAACGCTCAGTCGCTCGTTGATCGTTTTGACCTGCTGCTTCGTTTGCTCGGCCGCTTCTCTGCTGCCCTGACGCATCAAGAGGCTGATCTCCTCCGATAACGCGTTCCGCTGCTGGCGCAGCTCCTCCACCGACAGCAGCAGCGCCCGCCGCTTGTCATCCAGCTCGAGCAGCTCTTCTACCGACAGGGCGATCCCCTTCTGGTCCGCTACCCGCTGCAATTCCTCCTGTGCTTCTTTGCTTTGCCGAATCCATTTCATGTCCATCATGGTAAACCGCGCTCCTTTTCCTATTGAAAAATAAAAAAAGCGTCCTAGTCCATATGGGACGAGGGACGCTTATGCGCTCGCGGTGCCACCCAAATTGATTGAACCGTACCTGCGCGTATAACATGCCGCGGGCCCTCGTTCAATCCTCTTGATTCCGCGGTAACGGGCGGACCCGGTTAACTTAGGGGACGGTGCGCCTTACAATCAATCGGCTGCCCGGTTCCCTTGGCGAAAACGCCTCCGAGTTGGATGCTCTTCATCGGCCTGATGCTGATATTGTTGTACAGTATACCGCAAGAGGAGCCTTTTATACAAGAGGCGGCACGCCGAAAAATTACATCGAAGCCGCCTGCTGCCCGGCCTGCCGCTTCTTCCAGAAGGGAGGCTGATCGGCGTCCCAGCGAAAGGTCAAGACGGCCGCCACGAGGCACAGCATCGTAAATCCGATCAGGATGGCGAGCGGCAGCCAGAGGCCGGAAGCATCTCCTTGAGGCTGGACGGCGATGCCCATGGCCTCCACCAGATAGTGAAACGGCTGCAGATGACCGATGGTTACGACCCATTGCGGAGCATGGTTCAGGGAGTAGAAAGCCTCGCTGGTAAACAGCATCGGAAAGCTCATCAGGTTGGAGATCATGTTGACGTTGCCTTCGTCTTTTGAGAGATTAGCGGCAAGAAAGCCGAGCGCGGTAAAACACACGGTACCGACCAGCAGGACGGTCAGCATCAGGGCTATGCTGAGCAGATTCAGCTCCACTCCAAGGAGCACAACGCTCATCAAGGTTACGCATGCACTGACGAGGAGCGCCAGCACGGTGCGGGAGCCTGTCATCGCAGCTACGAACGAGGCGGTACGGAACGGGGTGGCGCGCAGCAGCTTGTAGACGCCCCGGTTGCGCTGAGCCATCACGTTAAAGGCCGTAACCATCGTTGCTCCGAACAGGATGTTGGTCGTGAGCACACCGCTCAGCAGGCGGTACGAATAAGCTCCGTCGTTAAAATAAAGCCCTAGCCCCGCCAGCATTGCAATGGGAAAGACAATGTTCCAGACAAGGGTGTGGGTATCGCGGAAGAGTGCCCGCAGCATGGTGTTCATGATGGTAAGCATAGAAATTCCTCCTTTTTGGTTTTCGTTTCGGCGCGAGGAGCCATAGAAGAGAGGGGCGTTAGCCGGCCCCGCTCTCTTGCCAGGTTCGTTTACGTTGCTTGTGGATCCGCATCCGTCAGCCGGATGTACAGCTCCTCCAGACTATCGACCTGGTAACGGTCCAGCAGCTCCTCCGGGGTGCCGGAGGCCCGGACCCTTCCGCCGCTGATGAGCACCAGCCGGCCCGCCAGCTTATGCACCTCCTCCATGTCATGGGACGTGAAGACGATGGATGCGCCGGACTCGGCCAATGAGCGAATAAGCTCCCGAATGTCCCGGCGTGCCCGAGGGTCAAGTGCGGCCGTCGGCTCATCCAGCACGATCAGCTTCGGATCATGCACCAGGGCCATCGCGATCGCGAGCCGTTTCTGCTGGCCCCCGGAGAGCCGCAGCGCATCGGTTCTCGCGGCCTCCTCCAGACCGCAGCGGCTCAGCTGGCGCATCAGCTCCGAGTCCGGGAGACGCAGGCCGTAGAAGGCTGCGAACATCCGCAGGTTCTCGAGCGCGGTGAAGCCGGGAAAGAACGGGGTCGACTGCAGCTGCAGCCCGATATGGCGCGCGGGCTCCTGCGTCCAGTACTGCACGCGTCCGGCATCCGGACGGCGGAGCTGAAGGACCAGATCCAGCGTCGTAGACTTTCCTGCGCCGTTCGGCCCGATGATGGCCAGCACCTCCCCTTCCCGGATAGCCAGATCCACGCCGTCTACGACGGTGCGGGAGCCGTAGCTTTTCGTCAATCCCGAGGCTTGAATCAAGGTTTTCGTATGCATCATCTACATCCTCCTTATATTAACCAATGTTATTTATCCAATGTTGGATATATGCCGTAAATGAAAGCCGCAGTCTGAACTTCAGCTATCCTGAGGCACTTATTCCTGCAATAAGTCCATGATGTTACGGAGAAAGGCGGCATCCTGCTCGAGCAGCGAGATGGCGTTATCGAAGGTGGCCATGGCGATCTTGGAGAGCCCGTATTGTCCCTTTATCTCCTTGCCTGAACGCCACTGGGCGAGCGATTCCTCGACCTGCCGCAAATTTTGCTCCAGCAGCTCCAGCGCCTCCGGCTTCGGAATGCTCTCGATCCAGATGAGACCGAGGGAGAAGTCCGATTTGACCGAGTGCGGGGGCAGGGTCAGCGTTTCGCGGATCATCTGCTGGAACAGCTCTTCCCCTGCGTCCGTAATGCTGTATATTTTACGAAGCCGGGCGCCGGTGCGCTCCTCCGCGGTGGCCACAATGAGGCCGTCCTGCTCCATTTTATTCAGCGCGTAATAGATCGAGCCGGACAAAATATTCGTCCACAAGTCCATGCGGCTGCTCTGAATGAGCTGCTGGATCTCATATCCGTGCATGGGACGCTGGCGGAGGAATGAGAGCAGAATCAAATTGGTCATGTCGTTCACTTCTTTCGAATGAATTGAGACTCCTTGTAATATAAGGGCGGAAAATAAGGGATCATCCAGAATCCAATATCCAACGTTGGATATTCAACTAAGGTGATTATATGGAGGATGGAATCATTTGTCAAGATGTGATCGGGGGAAGACTTCTGTTTAGAGGCCACCGGGGTAGTCTCCAGTTACCAGACCATGGTGCGAGATTGAAACGAACACTGCCCCGAGCACTTGCGGTGGAAGCCCGTCTGTTGTCCGCGGCGATGCTTTAAAGCATATCCTATGCTTTATCGAGGCAATGATACTATAATAGGGGCATACCGTGTTGAATCGGAAGCTGTCATCAGGAGGATTGGGATTGAACGAATCATTGAAGCGGGAGCATGACATCATCAAGGTCTGCCTGTTGGCAGGAAAAATCATGCTGCAGAGCGGAGCGGAGACATACCGGGTGGAGGACACCATGATGCGGATCGCCGCCTCGTTCGGTGTTACGAACAGCCACAGCTATATGACGCCGACGGGCATCATCTTTTCCGTGGAGGAACCGCAGCATATTACGCGCTTGATCCGGATTTCCGACCGGACCACGAATTTGGACAAGATTGAAAAGGTCAACAGTGTGTCGCGAAAAATAAGCCTGGGTGAAATGACGATTGAAGAAGCGTATCAGGCTCTTCAGCAGATCGAGCAAGAACCGTCCATCTATCCCAACTGGCTGCTGATCCTGCTCTCGGCCGTCGCCAGCGGCTGCTTCTTGATCATGTTCCGCGGCATTTGGGCCGACTTCCTACCGGCTGCGGTAGCCGGAGGGCTTGGTTTTACATGCTTTGTGGTGATGCACCGGGTCATTCCGGTCCGGTTCTTTGCGGAATTTTCGGGTGCGCTTGTCATTGGCATCGTCTCGGTATGGCTGGTCAATCTCGGGATCGGGCAGGAGCTGGATACGATCATTATCAGCTCGGTTATGCCGCTTGTGCCCGGGCTGCTCATCACGAATGCGATTCGGGATTTGATGGCCGGTCACCTGATTTCGGGCTTGTCCAAGGGGGCGGAGGCCTTCGTTACGTCGTTTGCCATCGGAGCGGGTGTAGCGTTCACCCTTTCATTCTAGCTGAGGGATGTGGGACATCCCGGATCGGTGGTTTTAGTCAAAAAACATAGGGTAGAGGAGGATGGCCGTGATCGGCTTTTATATCCAGCAGCTCGTGACGAGCTTTATCGCTTCCGCCGCCTTCGGCATGATCTTCAACGCGCCGCGGAAAGCGCTGCTGCAATGCGGCTTTGCCGGAATGGTGGGCTGGCTGCTCTATATTTTGCTCCAGGATATGGCGGTCAAGCCGGTGACGGCCACGGTGGTGGCGGCCTTCTGCGTCACGATGATCAGCCACTTTTTTGCGAAGAAGTACAAGACCCCCATCATCGTCTTCAGCGTATCGGGCATCATCCCGCTCGTACCGGGCGGGGTTGCTTACAATGCCCTCCGGCATGTGGCGGAGAACCAGTTCGATCAGGCCGTGCAGCTGGGGGCGCAGGCTTTTATGATCTCGGGCGCGATCGCGCTCGGGTTGCTGCTCTCGGAGGTCATCAACCAGGTGATCCGAAAATGGTCCGTTATGCGGTGAGCTGGGTTATGAAATGCTTCAAGTATAAGCGCTGTCGTAATACACCACGGGAATGTTCACTTATCCCCATCATGCAGCCGCTCCAGCAAACCCAGCTCATAGCCCTTGGAAACCGCACCAATCCTCGTCTTGACACCGAGTTTCCGGTTAATGGCCGTCATGTGGTATTCAACCGTCCGTTGACTCATCAACAACGCCGTTGCAATTTCCTTGTTCGTTTTCTCTAACGCGATGTGTTTTAACACCTCCCGTTCCGTCGGTGTCAACTGGTCGGTTCTGGGGAGAGCAGTCATCCGCTCCGATACCAACCGGTGACCGAGCAGGCTCTGTCGAATGGCATTCATGATTTGCGGGTAGGTCGCTTGCTTGGACAAATAGGCATGCACGCCGATCTCAAAAGCTTTATGTACATATTCGTCATACTCGTATCCCGATAATACGATCAGCTTGACTGAAGTGCCATAAGTTCGTTTTAGCTCCTCCAGCACCTCGAATCCGTTCATGCCGGGCATCGAGATATCAATAACGACGACATCCGGATGCAGCAATGCGATTTGAGACAATAGTTCGCGAGGGTCATTGAATGTTCCGGCTACACGAATATCTGATTCTCGCTCAAGTCGATTTTTCAACCCCTCCATGACTAGTGGATGGTCATCCAGCAGTACCACCTTGATGGGCTGCTCCATGCTCTGAACTCCCTTCCTGCTTCGGCAGCCAAACGTGGACGTTTGTCCCGCGCCCGGTTGCCGAGTCAATATCGATATCACCCTTGAATTGTGCAACCTGGCTTCCGATCGTGGCGAGTCCGAATCCGCGCCCGCCTGCAGCAACCGGATCTATTCCGATGCCGTCATCTTTGATTTGACAGTGGACCGCGTCATGGGTTTCCCATAAACGTATAGTCAGATTGTCCGCCTTGGCATGTTTTAACGCATTGTTTGCAAGCTCCCGCACAATACGAAACAATGTGATCTTGTATAACGGAGATAGCGTTTCCGGCAGCCCATTCACGAGATTAGTCGTCGGCCCGCCATTCTCTTTAATCGTACGCATCAGCCAGCGCAGAGCGTCGCCCAGTCCCGCTTGATCGACGATATGTGGATACAAATCATCACAGAGCAGGCGGATGTCGCGCTGTGTATCGTAGAGACATTTCAACCAAATTGCGGTGTGCTGCTTGCTGCATTGTTGCGTATCATGCAACTCTTCCAGATCGCGGGAGAGAAAAATAAGGTTTTGCAAAACATGGTCATGCAAATAGTATGACGTTCGAACCTGCTTCGCTTCTTGCGCTTCCACTAGACGGTATTCGGATTGATCCCCGGTCAATTTGCCGCGTGCTTGACGCAGCTCATCAAGCAGGGCAGTGTTCGTCAGCAAACGAACGGTTTCCCGTCTCACCTTATCGATTAACCCGAGCTCCTCCGAGGTGAAAACGGTTCGGTTTTTTTTCGCGCCTAATCCCAAATAGCCTATGATCGGTTCGCCGGGTTGGACAACAAGGTCCAGCACCTGTTCGAAACCGTGTCCTGACAGCGCCTCCCGCGGAATTGGCTTGCCTGCATCGGGGAATTCCGTGATTTCCGCAAACCGCCCCGTTCCGTAGATGACGGCTTCAGTATCACGATTCCAGACAAAGCACAACCCCTCTATTTCCGTTACGCTATGGACAAGCTCTGCAGGCATACGCAGCAGGTCGCGGCTATTGCGGTGTTCTGCAAGCCGGATTGACATCTCCAGCCGTTGTCGGTCAAGCCGGTCTTCACGCCGCTCCCGTTGTCGCTTGATGCTGTTGATGCTCATCTGGTGCATCAGCACAAGGATAAGGAATGCGCCGCATAGCACAAGCGTTGTTTTGGAAGCGCTGCTGCGAATGAGAGCAGCGATCAAAATGAGCATCAGCCCGATATACAAGCTGTGTATGGCCAGTCGTGGAAGATAGAAGCGCATGTCGACCAGCTTCTGTCGTGCCAATAGCCACAATACGGAAGCTGGGAGGATCACAAGGCCGGTCAATGCCGTATCCGGGGGCATCATAAATTCACCCCACAGCAAATCGGGCAGCGCACACAGGAACAAATAGGGTAAAAGGCTGAAGGCCAGCGCGGCCGCAAACGTGAGCAGGCTGTTTTTCTCGGCACGGTCCATCGCTTTCCAATAGGCAGCCGCAATAGCGAATATAGCTAGAAATGTTGCGAACAGCCCCATATGGATGACGCTCCGTGTCCAACCTGGAATAACGCCCAGTGAGAAGATGACCAGGGCATACGCGGCGAACAATGCGGCCATCATCCGGTATAAGGCCAGCACCAGGCCGATCCACCGGGGAACAGATCGGAATACGAAGGAGATGAAAAAAGCCAACAACAGGTAAGGCAACGAGCTCGCCACCAACGGCATAATCCATCCGGTCAGCGTGTTCTCCGTCGAGTATACGGACAGCAGCGTCGCTGCCATGGATACATTCAGCGCATAAAACCGACGGACCATATGTGACTCGGGCTTTTTCCGGTAAGCCACCAGTCCGATGGCAAGCAGCGCCAGCTCCGCGCAACCGGTGAACAACCCCTTGTACACGTCTGATGATTTTGCGCTATTACGCATTTCAATCGTGCCCAGTCCATCACGCATGAACAGAAGCGTCCCCGATTGCTTCAAATATGACTGGCTGCCGAGCTCGATCATATCAATTGGTGCTTTGCCATCCACCGCGACGAGCTGATCCCCGATACGAACGCCCCATTGCGCTGCATGGCCTGCACGATCGACGGATGATACGATCCATGCGCCACGATCCTCGCGGAACAATAAACCGGTATATGGATTTTGAAGCGTAGCGACATGGATGTAGGCCGCTGCAACAAGGTATAAAAGGGCCGTTCCGTATATGACCCAGTTGTATTTCCGCAGAATAGTCGACAAGCTGCAACCCCCTTGCTGCCATTGTACTATCTTTTTTGCTGTGGATGAACGACAAACAGGTTTGATTGCGTCACACCCCTACCAGATAGAGTGTAATGGCTCCCCACAAAAAGTTGGTGAACAGATGGAACAGGATGGCTACATAAATATTTTTCCGCAGCTTGACTAAAATTTCGAATGGAGTAACGATTGCCAGAGGCAAGAGGGCCCAGTTGATGGGAGCCTGCCACATGTGGTAGAAATAGAAAATGAAGGAGATCCACAGCCAGTCAAACTTTAAGCGCCCCACTTTACGCAGCAGATAGCCACGGAAATAAATTTCTTCCCCGATGAAATTGCCGACAAGGCCGACCAGAAGCAGCGGTAACGGGAAATCGTAATATCCCTGGTTGAAAATATGCCATTCTCCCATATGAAGCGCAGAAAACCCGTTCAACCACTCAAACAGCGGTGTATACACATATCTCATGTAAGGCAGCGAAAGTATTGTGAACAGGACAGTCAAGAGGGGCAGAACGGTCAGTATTCCCTTCAGATCGAATTTTCCAAAACCAAGGTAAACAAGGGACTGTTTGAACGACAGCCCGTCTTTGAAGCGGAGCATCAAAAAAGGAAAGAGCATATGCCATCCGATCGACATCACGACGAGAGCAATAAACTGTACATAAACAGAGGATAGACCCGTCCACTTCATGAGCGGCTCACGCAACGGAAAGGTGAATAAGTACGCGATCAGACCGGGGAGAAGGCCAAGAAACAGATAGAACGCGATTTGCTTCTTCGTCTTGGCTTCATATGAGCGTACGAAACGGACATAATCAGGATCAGACAAATTGAAGAAATGAATAATTTTCTGATAGAACGTTGACGGCATTTTAGGCATAAGAATAACCCTCCACATAAGGATACCAATTCAATGGCTGTGTATGTTCCTTATTATAGAGGGCTTAGATTAGGAGGAAATCCGTATTCCCCAACGATTCCGGGGGGGAAGCACGCCGAATTTTTTGCGTGATCACGCAGCGGATTTTTGCCGGCCAACGTGGAATGAATTGAACTCGTACCCAAATCAACCATTTATTTCACCGTGATGCTCATATTGCCTAGTCCAGTTTAAAAAGATAGAATGTTCGACCCCCAGGGATCTCACAATGGATTTCAAGCTTTCTGAACTTTCAGAATAACGTAAGACCGCTTTTAATTTTTATTCTTTTTTTTGCAGCTACTAAACGAGTTTGATTCAATTATTTCGATAGCAGGACTCTTGCAGAACGTGTTACAATCACCCGCCGTACAAGTACAGCGATCATTAACTCCATTTCATGAAGTATCATTGTTTCACTTCACTTCCTCCCAACTTACATTTGTTTTGCCTTTCACCATACAAGAGCAGCCCTTTATCATTTTGCCATTCGCTTCATATATTCCTTTTTATTGTCTTCTCTGCAACCTGTGCCTTATAATCATCATGCATCAATTGAAAACGCATTCGCGTGGGAATGGAATCGAATTCATTCATAACCGTAACCAATCATGTAACCATAACCAGACATCAAAATGAAGCTAAGTAGCTGAAGCATAAGCCGTATTTTACGCGGGAAGAGGGAGGTTCCTATGCAGGAGCTTGCGCTCCATCTGTTCGAACGGATGGGCATGCTGCTCATCCTTGCCTTTATATTGACCCGAATTCCGCTGTTCCGCCAATTACTCGATCGGAAGGGGATATCGGGCGTTCAAAGCGTGTTTTACTCCTGCCTCTTCGGGCTCTTCGGAATTCTAGGCACGTATGCCGGGGTGGTTGTGGAGGAGGGGGGCATCAGCACCTCCTTTTGGCTGATGCCCCTGACGAAGGATCAGGCGCTGGCCCATGCCGCCCTGGTCGGCGTTGTGATCGGAGGATTGATGGGCGGTCCCCGAGTCGGCTTCGGCGGAGGTCTTCTGGCGGGAGCGCATCTTCTCTATATGGGCGGCTATACAGGACTGGCAGGTGCCATTACGGCACCGCTGATCGGCGTGCTTGCCGGCGGCGTCGCCCGCTTCTTCGCGCAGGAGCGGGTGGTCTCCCCGGCGAAGGCGCTGTTTGTCGGCATGTTTGCCGAGGTGCTGTTCATGGGTGTCATCCTGATCTGTGCTGAAGATTCCCTAAAGGCGATCGAGCTCGTAAATCTGATCGGTCTGCCGATGGTACTGACGAACAGCATCTCGATCGCCGTGTTCACGACGATGCTGCGGGTGGCGCTTGCCGAAGAGGAACGGGCCGCGGCGTACGAGACGGAGAAGGCACTTCACATCGCCGAAGCAGCCCTTCCTCATCTGAAGCAAGGATTGACGTACCGGACGGCACAGGCGGTGGCCGATCTGCTGCTAAGGGAGCTCAAGACAACGACCGCCGTCGCGGTCACCGACACCGAGCGGCTCCTTGCCCATGCGGGGGCAGCCAGCCGGACCATTGAGCCAGGAGAAGAGATCAGCTCCTCTATGGCGAAAAAAGTGATCGCAACCGGCGAGCTCCACGTAGTGGATCATGCCGAGGATATCCAGCCGCAGCATCCGTCGCTCGGCGCCGCGATCCTCGTCCCGATGCTGGAAGGAAGCCAGATCGTCGGCGTCATCCAGCTGTACTTCAAGCGGCCTCAGGATATCGGGCGGGTCGAGCTGGCGATGGCCCGGGGGCTGGGCCAGCTGATCTCTTATCAGCTTGGCGCCACCTCCCACGAGAATATGGCCAAGCTCATGAAAGAGGCGGAGCTGAAGCTGCTCCAAGCCCAGATCCACCCGCATTTTCTGTATAATACGCTGAATGCGATTCACTCCCTGATTCGCTCGGACCCGCAGCTGGCGAGGCATGCAACGATGCAGCTGGGCGCGTTCATGCGTCTGAATGCCAAGCTAATGGCCTCGCGTGCCACGACGGTCCGCGAGGAAATGGAGCTCTTGCGTGCCTACCTGGACATTATTCAGATCCGGTTCGAGGACCAGTTCAATTTTCATTGCGAGCTTGAGCCGGGACTCGAGGAGCTGCAAATACCGCCCGCCACGCTGCAAATGCTGGTCGAGAACAGCATCAAGCACGGCCTGCGCAATACGGCCAGCGGCGGTCTCATTAAGCTCACGCTCAGGCGGGACGGGGATATGGCTGTCGTCCTGCTGGAGGACAACGGCTCAGGCATATCGCCGGTCTTGCTCGAGCGTCTCGGAGAACGGCCGCTTCACGAGAGCGGCGGGACGGGAATCGGCATTTACAATATCAATCAGCGGCTTATGGGAATGTACGGCCGGGAAGCCAGGCTTATCATCGAAAATGTTGCGGAGGGCGGATTGCGCATATCGTTCCGCATCCCCTGCAGCGTATTGGAAGGGAGTCGTTGCCGTGAAGCGAATTAAAGTGATGATCGCTGAAGATGAACGGCTGGCAAGGGAAGAGCTGGCCTATTTGCTCGAGCAGGAGCCGGATATCGAGATGCTGCCTTATGCGTCTAGCGGAAGGGAACTGCTGGAGCTCGCTGCGCAGTGGCAGCCCGATGTCGTATTCCTCGATGTCCATATGCCGGAGCTGGAAGGCCTGCAGGCTGCGCGGATGCTCAAAGCCTCGCCGCACTCGCCGCTTATCGTGTTCACGACCGCTTATGACGAATATGCCGTTGAGGCATTCGGCCTGAATGCGATCGATTATTTGCTGAAGCCATACAGTCATATCCGCTTTAAGGAATCGCTCGAGCGGATCCGCGCCAGGTATGCCGGAAGTCAGGGACTGTCAGGCGCGACTGTGCCTGCAGCCGTCCATGCACGACCGGGGGGTCTGCAGCCGCCGGAAGCCAAGGCCGGCAAAATGAGCGGATTGCTGCTTCTGGACGACGGCGACAAGCATGTGCTGGTCGATCCCGAGGCGATTCTTTACGCCGTTAGGGAAGAGCGGATCGTCGCCATTCACACGGCGGAAGGACAGCGGATCATGAGCAAGCAGACCTTGCAGGAGCTGGAAGAGCGACTGACCGGCTATTCGTTCTTTCGGCCGCACCGGAGCTATCTGGTGAACGTGAACCGCATTGCCGAGCTGTCGCCCTGGACGAACGGGGCTTATAACATTGTCATGAAAGACGAGTTGCGGACGGTGATCCCGCTATCCAGAGAGGCGGCTAAGGATTTATTCCGGCTGCTGCGAAAAGCGTAGACCTTTAACGCCACCCGGACTCATGGAGCGTTCCGTCCCCAGTGTTAGGGCAGAATGCATTTCGATGCAGAGTTGCTTCTCTGGGCGACGGCAGCACGCGCTCCATGCAGTCACTTCCCCCTGCGTCGGCAGCACACACTCAATGCAGTCGTTTTCACCTGCGTCGGTAGAATGCATCTGATACGGGAATGCTTCCCCTTGGCGTCAGCTGAATACGTGTTCGATCACGCTGAGCCATTTCCCCCCCCCTGTATCGGCTAACGCTTCACGAATGTGAATTTGCCGTCTGGAAAGCGGTGGTAAACGACACTTTCCAGACGGCAAATTCGGCGTTTCGCGCAGCTCATCCGACGCTTTGCGCAGGAGCGGTAGTAGGAGCCGCGGCTGCCGTATATAATCGATTTAAAGCGCTTACAATCGAAAAGGCGCAGGTTAATCCGAATTTCCGCCATGGATGGAGGGGAAAGTAATGGAAGCGAAGGAAAAAGGCTATACGGAAGTATGGCACTCGGACAAATTCAAAACGCTGCTCTCCCGCAAGAAACGATTCATTGTCCCGATGACGGTATTTTTCCTGCTGTTTTATTTCGCATTGCCGATTCTTACGTCATACACCGACGTGCTGAATCGTCCGGCCGTAGGACCGATCACGTGGGCCTGGGTGTTTGCGTTCGCGCAGTTCATCATGACTTGGGTCTTGTGCATCCTATACTCCCGCAAGGCTTCGCAGTTCGACCGAATTGCCGATGAGATCAAAAAGGATATGGGGGCATAGGCATATGGCGATTGCTTTGTTTTGCGGTATTGTGCTGCTGACGCTTGTCATTACGTATTTCGCTGCCAAAAAGACGACCAATACGAGCGATTTCTACACGGCGGGAGGAGGACTCAAGGGCTGGCAGAACGGCACGGCCATCGCCGGGGACTACATGTCGGCGGCATCCTTCCTCGGCATCGCCGGCTCGATCGCGCTGGTCGGCTTCGACGGCTTCTTCTATAGTATCGGCTTCCTGGTCGCTTATCTGGTCGTGTTGTACCTTGTGGCCGAACCGCTTCGGAATCTGGGCAAGTATACCGTAGCGGATATGATCGCCGCCCGCTTTGCAGACAAGAAGGTACGCGGCGTCGCTGCGCTCAACACGATCTCGATCTCCATCTTCTATATGATTGCGCAGCTGGTCGGCGCGGGGGCGCTGATTAAGCTGCTGCTCGGTCTGGACTACGTGACGTCCGTACTGATCGTCGGCGTGCTGATGACCATCTATGTCGTGTTCGGAGGCATGCATGCCACCAGCTGGGTGCAGATCTCCAAAGCGGTGCTGCTGATGGCCGGAACCTTCATCATCTCGATCATCGTATTTGCGAAATTCGACTTCAGCCTGACGAATATGTTCGAGCATATGAAGACGGCCACACCGCTGAAGGAGGCCTTCCTGAATCCCGGCAACAAGTACAAAATCCCGCTTGAGACGCTCTCGCTGAACCTGGCGCTCGTGCTCGGCACGGCCGGATTGCCGCATATTTTGATCCGTTTCTTCACCGTCAGAGACGCGAAGACGGCTCGCAGCTCCGTCGTCTACGCCACATGGATCATCGGCATCTTCTACGTGATGACGATTTTCCTCGGCTTCGGTGCTGCTGCCTTCGTCGGGGCGTCCGATATTACCGCAGTCGACAATGCGGGCAACATGGCCGCCCCGCTGCTGGCCAAGGTCATCGGCGGCGACTTCTTGTTCGCCCTCATCTCGGCCGTTGCCTTCGCTACGATCCTCGCGGTCGTAACCGGCCTCGTGCTGTCGGCGGCATCGGCGTTCGCCCACGACTTCTACGGGCAAATCCTGCGCCGCGGAAGCGCATCGGAGAAGGAGCAGCTCAAGATGGCGCGTTATGCCTCGATCGGCGTATCCGTCGTCTCGATCCTGCTGGCCCTGTTTGCGCAGAAGATGAACGTCGCGTTCCTCGTCTCGCTTGCTTTTGCGGTCGCGGCCAGCGCGAACCTGCCGGTTATCCTGTTCACGGTATTCTGGAAAAGGTTCAATACGGCCGGCGCGATCACCGGCATGCTGACCGGACTGATCAGCACGGTTATCCTCGTCGCGCTCAGCCCGAATATATGGGATCCGGCGGGCAAGGCCATTCTGATCGGGGAGCCGCTGTTCCCGATGAGCAATCCGGGCATTGTCTCCATTCCGCTCGGATTCCTGGCCGCCTACGTCGGCACATTCCTATCCTCCTCCAAGGACGATGCGAAGTATGCCGAAGTGCTGGTGAAGGCGAATACGGGCGCATAAGCAGCGCCGATTGTACTTCATATGGGCTCAGATTTCAAAAATGGGTGGTCTTCTATCTGCATTTTAGCAGGAGGGTCACCCTTTTTTTGTCATCTTATCGTAAAATGATAGAAGGAGCTTAAGCGTATATGAATAAGGAGGCCTGGTACGTGAACATATCCGGCATCGTTTTTTTTCTGGCGATCGTCATCGGGACGCTTATGATGACGTATTACGCTGCGGGAAGGACAACCAGCACGAACGATTTCTACGCGGCAGGCAACCGGCTGAACGGCCTCCAGAACGGGCTGGCCATCTCGGGAGACTATATAAGCGCCGCGTCCTTTCTAGGCATTGCGGGCTCGATTGCGGTGTACGGCTTTGACGGATTTTTCTATTCGATCGGATTTCTGGCCTCCTATGTGATTGTGCAATACCTCATCGCCGAGCCGCTTCATAATTTGGGCCGGTATACGATGGCGGATGCGGTTGCGGTCCGGTTCAGAGAGAGACGGCTGCGCGGATTAATCGCGCTCAATAACCTGATGATCACGGTCTTTTATATGATTGCTCAGTTGGTCGGAGCAGGCTGGCTTGTCCATTTGCTGTTCGGCCTGGAGACCTCATGGGCCATCGTGCTTGTCGGCGGTCTGATGACCGTATATGTTACCTTCGGCGGCATGCTTGCAACCTCCTGGGTGCAGATCGTGAAGTCTATTCTGCTGGTGAGCAGCACGCTAATGATCAGCCTTATCGTGCTGTCACGGTTTGATTGGGATCTGTTGGGGCTGTTTGCCTCCATGGAGCATGGAACACCGCTCAAGGAACAGTTCCTGAAGCCGGGGAATATGTTTGATCACCCGCTGGATATGATCTCATTCAACATGGCGCTGGTACTGGGCACGGCCGGACTACCGCACATCATCGCCCGCTTTTATACGGTTAGGGATCCGCGCGCGGTTCGGCTGTCGGTGAAGACGGCGACCGTGACGATCAGCATCTTCTACGTGATGACGATCTTCCTCGGCTTCGGGGCGGCTGCCTTCGTGGATTGGTCCGCGCTGTCGGAGCGGGTGGAGCTGGCGATTCCGCTGCTGGCCAGCGCACTCGGGGGCGAGTTTCTCATGGCATTCGTATCGGCGGTCGCGTTCGCCACGATTTTGGCCGTGATCTCCGGTCTCGTGCTCACCGCCTCATCGGCCTTTGCCCATGATGTGTACAGCAGCATTTTCCGCAGCGGGCAGGCGAGCGAGGCACAGCAAATGAAGGTGGCCAAGCTGTCTGCGATCGTGGTCGGCGCGGCTTCCATTGTGCTCGCGCTCGGAGCGCAGAAGCTGAATGTCGCCTTCCTTGTTTCGTTTGCCTTCGCGGTTGCGGCCTCGGCGAACTTGCCCGTGCTGCTGTTCACCCTATTCTGGCGCGGCTTTAACGCCTTCGGCGCGATGGCGAGCATTACCTGCGGGCTGGTATCGTCCCTTGCGCTCATCGCGATCGGCCCGAACGTCATGGACCCGGTTACGGGCTGGATCCGGGCCGAGGCGATATTTCCGCTGAAGCATCCGGGGATCGTCTCGATTCCGATCGGGTTCGCCGGCGGCATCCTCGGCACGCTGCTGGCACGCAGAACCAGCTCGAGGGGACAGTTCGAGATCATGCAGACGATCGCTCATGTCGCCCCGGACGAGATCCGAACGCGGGAAGCAGGTTGAAAAGGACTAAGGGGATTCATGACCGGAACAATCAAAAGACGCCTGAAGCGACAAAGAGACTTGAAATTATGAGGATTGGCAGGGGATAACGTGAAACGGGACTATGTCATTGTGCTGGCGCCTGACTCTTTCAAAGAGAGTTTGACAGCCAAGGAAGTATGTGAAGCGATGGAACACGGCATCAAGAAGGGAAGTCCGGATGTCACCTGCATTCATGTGCCTATGGCGGACGGCGGAGAAGGAACGATGCAATCCCTTGTGGATGCGACAGGTGGTACGGTTTATACCCGAAGGGTGACGGGTCCGATGGGGCATCCGGTAATGGCCTCGTACGGCATTTCCGGCGACGGCAGCACCGGCATCCTCGAAATGGCCAGTGCCAGCGGGATTCATCTCGTGCCGCCGGCGGAGCGGAATCCGCTGGCGGCGACGACCTACGGGACGGGGGAGCTGATCAGAGCCTGCCTGGGCCACGGAATCCGCAAGCTGCTGGTCGGCATCGGCGGCAGTGCTACGAATGATGGCGGAGCCGGAGTGGTGCAGGCGCTGGGCGGCAGACTGCTGGATGCGGAAGGCAAGGAGCTTGACTATGGCGGAGGGGAGCTGGGGCGCCTTGCTAGGGTTGACTTGTCGGGCTTCGATTCCCGTCTTCAGGATGTGCAGGTGGAGGTTGCTTGTGACGTCACGAACCCGCTTTGCGGGGAGACGGGGGCCTCCAGCGTGTTTGGGCCTCAGAAAGGGGCGACTCCGGATATGATCCGAATTTTAGATCGCAATCTCCGTCATTATGCCGAGGTGATTAAGCAGGAGCTCGGCAAGGATATTGCGGACGTACCGGGTGCCGGGGCCGCGGGCGGACTGGGCGGAGGTTTGATGGCCTTCCTGAACGGGACGCTAAGGAAGGGGATCGATATGGTTATCGATTTCACCGGACTGGAGAATAGGATCCGGCAGGCCGACATGGTATGGACCGGAGAAGGTGCGATGGACTCCCAGACGCAGTACGGCAAAACGCCGCTTGGCGTTGCCAAGGTTGCGAAACGGCACGGCAAGCCGGTCGTGGCGCTGGCTGGTCGGGTCGGCGACGGAGCGGAGATCCTGTACGACCTGGGAATTGATGCGATATTCGGAATTATGCCCGGCGCTTCCACATTGGAGGAGGCGCTGGCAGGCGGGCGGCGGAATGTGGAGAGAACCTCGGAGAATATCATCCGCCTGATGCAGGCGATGAACCGGTGATGATCCTGGCCGGTTGACCGGCTGGATTGGCATTCCGTTTGAATTTAGCCTAGCAACCGTGCGCAACTCCCGGTGCGCACTTTAGTGATGACTTCCTGCACGATGTTCGTCCTCGCCCGGACGACCTGATATGTTAACAACAGCAGGGGCAGCTTCTTCTTACGGGAGAGGCTGCCCCTGCTGCTGTCATGCTGCCCAGGTTATTTAATGCCGATTCGCATGCGGTAGCTGAGCATGAGCGGAAGGGTTCGTTCCTGGAAATACTCCTTCACCATCGCTTGGAATGACGCGATCTTCTCGTGAAGCTCGGGTTGATTTAACTTGAAGACGGTTTGGATGGCGCCTTGGCTGACGGCAAGCCCGGTGTAACGGTCTGCGGTAAACGGCTCGACGTGATGGAAAACGATTTCCTTGGAGAACCGGAACAGTCCGCTCTCCCGGATATGCTTCAAATGCTCGTTTTTATCCCCTTTGTATGCCTGGTCCTCCGGATTGACGCGGCGGTCGATGATGTCATCGGCCAGCCGGATCAGCTCATGATAAGCATGCTCGATTCTCCAGGTGAGGCTGGGCGGCCAGTCACAGTCGTAGGCGGCGAATACGCCCTCCTCGCGCAGCACGCGTGCGGCCTCCTTCAGCGTACTGGCAGGCTCCATCCAGTGAAAGGACTGGGAGCAGGTAATGATGTCCGCAGCCCCATCCGGCAGCGCCAGCTGATTCGAATAGCCGGAGACGAAGGTAATGGCGCCCGATTGAGCATGGCCGTCAGCCCCCTGCTTCGTGAGGGACTGCAATTTGGCGAGAGCCTTTCCCCGCATATCATCGTTAGGCTCAACGCCGATAATCCGGTCCACAGCGTCCTTCCATACAAAAGACGACAATCCGGTCCCGCAGCCCAGATCGACGACAAGCGAAGGTCTGCGGCTCAGATATCCGGTGAGCAGGGTAACGACCTCCTCCGGCGCCTCCAGGCGGTGCCGGTCATAGGTGTCTTCGAAGCCGCTAAAGCGCTCCACGTTGCTGACACGGTTGCCTTCGGGAACGGAGTCCCCTTGCCATATTTCGGTCAAGTCCTTGGTCATAAGCGATTCATCTCCTTTTTCGTTTCTCGATGGAACTGGCTGCTCATGCGTTTGTAACTATCTTATCATAGCGGAGGAACATATTTACAGATGGAGCGGGGAGTGGGGCGCGCCGTTGGTAAACAGGGGTTCATCCCTAAAGGAGGGGGACATGGCCTTAAGCAGCTGGCGGCCCGGGTGGGGTGGTGTGACAGGAGGTCCAGCATGTACAATAGAGGAATTAGAAGATCAGGGTGGCAGGGAACCGGTCACAGATGATTTTACCGGCAAGCATACCATATTGATGTGGATGCATGATCCCGATAGAGACAAGCGACCCGATGATAGGAAGAGGGATGAGCATGACTGGGCAATCAGAACGGAAAGGGATTTTCTTTGATGTAGATGATACGTTATACGACCATTTGGCACCGTTTCGGGATGCGCTGCGAGCGATTGTGCAGCCCGGGGAGTCCTTCCCTTATGAAAAGGCCTACCACCGGATGCGGTATTACAGCGACCGGTTGTCCGAAGAGCTTGGAGGGGCCGGTACGGCGGCTTACGGGGACGCGGTTGAGGATATGAGAACCCGCCGCTTTCAGCTGGCCTTGGCGGAGTTCGGGATACAGCTGACCCGTGAGGAAGCCGAAGCGGTTCAGCGGGCGTATCTAGGACGGCAATATGAGATTACCATGTTCGATGGCGCTCGCGAGCTGCTTCAGACATTGAAGGATGCCGGGCATCTTGTAGGGTTAATAACGAACGGGCCGGCAGACCATCAGATGAACAAAATTACGGCCATGATGCTGGGGGATCTGATTCCGCAGGAGCGCATATTCGTATCCGGGGCGGTCGGATGGGACAAGCCGGATGCCCGGATCTTCCGTCACGTGAACGAGAGGACGGGGACCATGCCGGAACACTGTTATTATATCGGAGATTCCTGGCGCAATGACGTGGTCGGCGCCCTGGCGGCCGGCTGGCATGTCATTTGGTTTAATCACCGCGGGGTTGAGCCTGAATCGGAGCATAAGCCCCATCATGTGGCGACCAGCTATGAGGAGCTCGGACGTATGCTTAACGGGCTTTTAGGTTCTTAAGATACTCTCCTCTTTATATCTCGAAACATTCCTCAAGCGGCGGTCCAGAGGGCTGCCAGATAAACCGCACCGTGCGTGGGTGTCAGCGCGCGGTGCTTGGCTCATATGAAAGTAAAAGGCTTCGTTCTTCCGGCATCGCTGGACGAATCGGGTTGAAGAGACAGCTCATATTTTTACGATATATATTCAACCAAATGGTTGACTTTTAATTTGCGATCCCCTATAGTTAACCATATGGTTGAACATAATGATGAGAAACAATTGGATCATATCTTTCACGCGCTGGCCGATCCGACCCGGAGACAGATGGTTCGGATGATCGCTTCGCGGGAACGGACGGTGTCCGAGCTGGCCGAGCCCTTCGACATGTCGCTGGCCGCCGCTTCCAAGCATATTAAGGTGCTGGAGCGCTCCGGCCTGCTGGAACGAACGGTTCAGGGCCGGATCCATACCTGCCGGCTCAATGGGGATGTCATGGCCAGGGCGCTTGAATGGCTTCGATTCTATGAGCGCTTCTGGACGCAACAGTTCGACGCGCTGGAGCGCGAGCTCTATAAAGCGAAGAAGGAGGAGCATTAAAGGGTTGCACCTCGCTCGAGGGGGTAACGATGGTAACAGGAAGACCTGATGATTTTGAATGCAGAAAGGATGAGTTCCAGCTATGGAGAATGCTTCGACAACGACTCTGGTCATGAAGCGCATATTTCAAGTGAGCCCCGAGCGGGTGTTTGACGCCTGGCTGAATCCGGAGATGATGCGGAAGTGGCTATTTACGATGGAGGCGACCAATAAGATTGCCAGAAACGAGCCTCATGTCGGCGGCACTTGGGAGATAGTCGACCATCGCGGAGGGAAGGATTACCGGGCGATCGGAGAATATCGGGAGATCGATCCGCCCCGCAGGCTGGTCTTCACCTTCAGAATGCCGCAATTCAGCGATACCGAGGATATCGTCACCGTCGAGCTGAAGCCGGTTGAGGAAGGCTGCGAGATGACGTTTACGCAGGTGATCGTTGTGCCGCATGAGGAAGGTTGGACCGCCGAGGACGTGGAGCGGGCGCTAAATGAATACAACAGCTCTTCGGAACACGGCTGGAGCCTGATGTTTGGAGGGCTGAAGCAGCTCTTGGAGACGGGTACGATCGAATTTCCTTCATAAAGACCTGATGGTTGGAGTTTTCCCACCACGCGCAAATTGAGAAATAGGGCAAGGATGGGCGTTTGAAAAGACCGCCAGCTGCTTTAACCGATGTTATCCATTCGATAAGAAGAGGGGTTTGAATGATGAACAAAGCGACGCCGTTTTTGATGTTTCAAGGGAATGCGGAGGAAGCGATGACGTTCTATACGTCCTTGATTGAGGATTCGGAGATCACGAGCATCACGCGGTACGGTCCCGGACAGCCGGGAGAAGAAGGAAGCGTCATGCACGCCGTCTTTACCTTGAAGGGACAGCCCTTCATGTGCATCGACAGCAACGTGAAGCATGACTTTACGTTCACGCCTTCGTTCTCCATCTATCTGACCTGCGATTCGGACGAGGAGATCGATCGGCTGTATAGCCTATTGCTGGACGGCGGAGGACCGTTGATGCCGCTGGGCAATTACGGCTTTAGCCGCAAATTCGGCTGGATCGTGGACAAGTTCGGCGTATCGTGGCAGCTGGATCTTCCGGCTGAAGCTTAATATTGCCTCTAAGCTTGTGCGAGAAGGAGCTTCTTTCCGCAATTCTTTGCAGCCTCAAAGCCGCCAGATGTGTTGACATGCGACGTAGGCATTTTAGCCCCAGGCTTGGCCTTTCCATAGGAACCTTCATGTGATTTGAATGCCACAGAACCGCCCGGGCGCTTAGCCCGGGCGGTTTTTTAGTGTGATTTATAGAGGATGATGGCGACCGAAGGACCATTTTACGTACGTGCCCCACTTGCAATTCAATGGCTCATCCAATATGTAAATCCAATCTCACATCGAGCAGCTATCCCCCCTATTCGGTATACTGCTTCCTGTATTGCAACGGGGATATGCCAAAGCGTGCCGAGAATCGGCGCGTGAAATAGGGAGGGTACTGGAAGCCGACATGCTCGGCGATGCGGGACACGGGCCAACGGGTGGTCAGCAGCAGCCTTTTCGCTTGATCCAGGCGATACTGCAGCAGGTATTCGGACGGCGTCACCCCGTGGGATTCCTTCATGCAGCGCGTCAGGTAATTGTAGTGAAAATGAAGACTCTCGGATAGACGGCCATTGCTGATCGGTTCCCGGTAATGCATTTTGATGAACGATTCGATTTGTTCGGCCACCTTGCGTGCACGGGATTGCTCCTGCCCGGCCCTTGACTGGTCCAGCAGCTGCATGAGCTCGATAAACAGCGACTGCTCCCTCCATAAGGCAATGGAGCGCGGCTCCGTCGCGAGGAGGTGGAGCGATTCGAACAGCTGATAGGCTTGATCCGGGTATGGGACATGAGCCAGCTTCGGCAGGAATATGCTGTGTGAAATGCTGCCTGAATGTGTGGGACTATCCGCTGCCGCTTGAAAATGCAGCCAGTAAAAATAAGTCTCCTCCCTGCATGCCTGCACCGCATAGTGATAGGCATCCGGCAGCAGGATGACCAGATCTCCCGCGTGCAGCTCCCACTGCTCCTCCTCCTCGCCGAGGTACAGACAGCCGCTTCGCACGAGGATGAGATCATATACGCCAAGATTTCTCCGATTCGGGTGCTGATCCCCTGCGGCATACAAGGTTGAACCGGATTCAAGGTAGTAGGGCGGGGGCAGGGATGGAATGGATAGAATATTCGAATCGGCCAGCTCAATCACCTCAATGCATGTGTGAAATCGTATAAAAAACTGGGTCATATCCTTTATCGCTTTCATCCTATCATAAAACGTAGAATGGGAGGTGTCGAGGCAACAATACGATCCCAAGGAGTGATTATCCGATGAAAGTTGTAACGGAACGATCCGCTGCGGTGCCGCTTCAACAGGTCAAGCTGAACGATCCCTTCTGGTCCCGCTATATCCGGCTGGTAAGGGAAGTGGTCATCCCTTATCAATACGAGGCGCTTCATGACCGGATTCCGGGGGTGGAGCCGAGTCACGCGGTCGCCAACTTCCGCATCGCCGCCGGCAGGGAGCAGGGTGAATATAAAGGCATGGTATTTCAGGACAGCGATGTGGCCAAATGGCTGGAGGCTGCGGCCTATTCCCTGGCCATTCACCCTGACCCGAAGCTGGAGCAGCAGGTGGACGAGCTGATTGACCTGATTGCCGATGCCCAGCAGCCGGACGGCTATTTGAATACGTATTTTACGGTAAAAGAGCCAACTAAACGCTGGACCAACCTAACGGACTGCCATGAGCTGTACTGCGCCGGGCATCTGATCGAAGCTGCGGTTGCCCACTACTGTGCAACCGGCAAACGGAAGCTGCTGGATGTGGCCTGCCGGTTCGCCGATTATATCGATACGGTATTCGGACCGGAAGAGGGCAAAATCCATGGCTTTGACGGTCACCAGGAGATTGAGCTTGCCCTTGTGAAATTGTATGAGGCTACCCATGAGGAGAAGTATGTGCGGCTAGCCGAATACTTTATCGACGAGCGGGGGCGGGAGCCGCATTTTTTCCATCAAGAGTGGGAACAGCGCGGAAAAAGCTCCTTCTATGCTTCGGTATCCGGAGCTCCCCATCTTTCATATCATCAGAGCCATCTGCCGGTCAGGGAGCAGAAGGTGGCGGTGGGCCACTCGGTGCGTGCCGTCTATATGTATACTGCCATGGCCGATTTGGCAGCCCGCACCGGAGATGCATCGCTAATGGAGGCATGCGAGAATCTGTGGGACAACATCGTCCATAAACAAATGTACATTACCGGGGGGATCGGCTCGACCCACCACGGCGAGGCGTTTACGATCGATTACGATCTTCCGAACGATACCGTCTATGCGGAGACCTGCGCTTCGATTGGACTGATCTTCTTCGCCCGGCGGATGCTGGAGCTGTCGCCGAAATCCGAGTATGCAGACGTGATGGAACGGGCGCTGTACAATACGGTAATCGGCAGCATGGCGCAGGACGGCACCCATTTCTTCTACGTGAATCCGCTCGAGGTGTGGCCGGATGCCTGCCGTCATAATCCGGGCAAGCATCATGTGAAGCCGGTCCGGCCGGGCTGGTTCGCATGCGCCTGCTGTCCGCCGAATGTGGCGAGACTGCTGACCTCACTCGGCGAATACGTATATACCTCGAATGAGGATACGTTGTTTGCCCATCTTTACATCGGCGGTGAGGCAGCGGTGTCCCTTCGCGGAAACGCCGTAAAGGTCAAGCAGACCAGCGAGCTTCCGTGGAGCGGGAACGTCACGTTTACCATTGAATCGCCGCAGACGGCGGAATGGACGCTGGCACTGCGCATCCCGGGGTGGTGCCGAGGCCAAGCCGTCATCCGTGTGAATGGAGAGGAGCTGAAGGCGACAGGCTTGATCCGGGAAGGCTATGCGTACATTACCCGAGCCTGGGCTTCGGGCGATATGCTGGAGCTTGCGCTCTCGCTCGACATTCTTCAGGTAAGAGCCCATCCGCTGGTTCGTGCGAATGCCGGCAAAGCGGCCATTCAGCGGGGACCGCTTGTATACTGCTGGGAGAGCGTCGATAATGGCGCGCCAATCTCGGCCGTTACCCTGGCGGCTGATCCGAAATTAACGTCGCGATTCGAGGCGGATTTGCCGGGAGGCGCCGTTGTCATCGAGGGAGCCGGCTGGCGGGAAGAGGCGGAGTCCTGGAACGGAGAATTGTACCGGGCAGCGCCGCGGCAGGCGAAATCGGCCACATTAAAGGCAATTCCGTATTATCTGTGGGGGAATCGCGGGGAGAACGAGATGGCCGTGTGGATCCGGGAAGAAGCGAGCCTGGTGTAAATGCCGGATTCGACTGGCAGGCCCGAGCCCGGCGCGCGGTGTAATGATGACTGCTGCACGATGATCAGCGTCAACGCTTGGACGACAACCATGGAGCGTGCGGAAACGGTTAATGGAACAGTAGATCCCATAGATAGGGCGTCACCCGAAGAGGCATTTATTCTGCCCTTCGGGAGGCGTCTTTTTTTTCAGTCATAGAAAAGTATAACTTTTATCAGTTCAGGGAGAGGGGAGAGATTCAGGAGGTCTGCTGCATTTTTCTGCGATATTTCCCTAGTCTACGCCTGTAAAAGCTTCTTGATATGCTCTTCGATTTTCTCGGGCGTATCGGCCGGGGCGAACCGCTTGACGACCTTCCCCTCCCGGTCCACAAGGAATTTGGTGAAGTTCCATTTGATGGATTTACTGCCGAGCACGCCTGGTGCTTGTTGGGTCAGATGCTTATACAGCGGATGGGCATCGGTGCCGTTTACATCGATTTTGGAGAAAAGGGGGAAGGTCACCCCGTGATTCAATTTGCACGCTTCCTCGATCGATGCATTGTCCTCGAGCTCCTGGTTCATAAACTGGCTGCTGGGGAAGCCGAGCACGGCCAGTCCCTGGTCGCGGTACGTTTGATGCAGCTTCTCCAGCCCGCTGAATTGAGGAGCGAATCCGCATTTGGTCGCCGTATTTACGATTAACAGCACATGACCCCGATATTTCTCGAGCTTCTCGCGTTCGCCGGTGATTGTCGTTACCTCGTAATCATAAATGGTCATCCGGTAAACCTCCTTCATCGCACTTGGGTTATGCAACCAGATTATATGCTATCGGGAAGCATTGCAACTTCTTCGCAGTACCGATCGCGTTATGGCTTGTCGTCCGAGCGTCGACGCTGATTACCGTTCAACATTGCTGCAGGCAATACACCTCCATCGCGAGTCTAGCAACATATAAGAGAGTAAAAATATGTAATTTTTTACTGGACTAAACTAGGAGAATTATGGTAGTAGTAGAATAACCAATTAAGCATATGAATGAATTTCCGTATTACGAGGACACTTAGGAGGCCGATATGAATTTGAAAACGCAAATGCTCAAATCGACGATCATCAGCCTGCTGGCCTTTAGCTTCATTGTCCTGATCGTCCTGATTCCCCGAGACATCAATATTTCATTGGATGGTCATAAGGTTGTAGCGGATCCCTCATTCGACATGAACCGGTACCTTACATATATAGGCGATTTCTTCCGCCAGATCATCGAGCACGGAAGCCTCGGACCGTCGCGATATAAGGGGCAGACGGCAGAGGCAGCGGCATTGGTCGCCGTCGGTATGAGCCTGCTGGTCATCGTCTCGGCGCTTTTAATCGGGTTTGTCGTCGGGATTTTGAAAGGGGTTGCAGACTACAAGCTGTCCAAGACGAAATTCAATGTGCTCGGCCATTGGACAACATGGCTGTTCCAGTCCATACCTGATTTTTTCCTCATGCTGTTTGTGCAGTGGTTTCTGGTCAAGCATGTGCCGGCCGTCCGCTATTTTGCCGTGGAAGGCTGGGAGGCGTTCGCGCTGCCCGCCCTTCTGGTCTCGATCTATCCCATCTTTTTTATCGCCAGAGTGACCTCCGCTTCGCTTCTTGCCCAGGAAGGAAAGATGTACATCCTGTTGGCAAAGGCCAAGGGGCTCAGCGACAGGGCCGTGGTGTACAAGCACATGCTCCGCAACGGCATCGCGGCGATCTTGACGCATCTTCCGGGTCTGCTCGTATTCATTCTATCGAATTTGCTGGTGGTCGAGTATTACCGGAACTATCCGGGCGCAGCCTGGAGGCTGTTCCAGGCGCTGGATTTCAACCCCTACACGGGTACGGGTCCCGAATATGAACCGGGCGTCATTATCGGCATCGCTTTTTTCTTCATGCTGCTCTTCCTGGTCGTGCAGTGGATTAGTCATTCAGCCCGCAAATATTTCGATCCTAGATAAAGAAATGAATGGAGGTAGCCGGACTTGAAAAATATCCCTCTATGGCTCGGAGGCACATTGCTTGCTTTCTTGGTGTTTGTAGCGTTCGTCGGCCCCCATCTTCCGTTTATCGACGCGGATTTGAGCAAAGAGCGATCCCGGTGGGTCATGAAGAACGGTGAAGAGAAGCTCGTGCTGCCTGCCTTTAAACCATCGTCCAAAAACCTGCTCGGCACGGACAAGGAAGGGGTCGATAATCTAAGCCGATTGGTTGTCGGCGCGAAGGAAACGATCCTGTTTGTCCTGGCCATAGCGGCCGTCAGGTACATTATCGCGATTCCGCTGGGGATCATGGCCCGAAGGAAAACAGGGTTTTGCCACCGGCTGATCACGTTTTGGAATCAGCTGTTCTCCTATATGCCGCCGGTATTCGCATCGGCGCTGCTGCTGGCGCTTCCGTTCCTCCTGTTTGCCCAGCACCGGCTGGCCTGGGCTATTCTGATCCTGGCTAGCGTGGAGGTCGGACGTGTGGCCGTCACCGTTCAGGAGCAGGCTTATAAAATGTCCAGGGAGCCGTACATGGAAGCGAGCACCGCACTGGGGCTCCGTACCAGAACGCTGACAAAGAACTATTACGTTCCCATCATGTTTCCGGAGATGATCGTCAATTTCTGTCTCGACATGGGCAAGGTTTTGCTCCTTCTCGGCCAGCTTGCGATTGTAAACATTTTTCTGGGGCATGAGTGGAAGGAAGTCGATTATTATACGATGGAATTCGTTGAGACAGGGCTGAACTGGGCGACCATTCTGGCCAGACACCGCACGGATATATTCCTCGGCAAGTTTGAGTATGTATTCTATCCTGCGTGTGCGATGATGATTGCCATTGTGACATTTAATCTGCTCGCAGAAGGCCTGCGCCGCCGTTTCCAGGTGAGAGGCTAGAGGCTTTAAGAGCGTGCTGGCCGAGCTTCAATTACGAGAAAAAAACCGGAAGTCGATCATGATTCGCCTAAATGCCTGCAATCGATGCATGGCGATATGCGAATTCGATGCTTCCGGTTTTTTTGTTGTGCATCATCCGAACCAATCAAGGAGAGTCGCGTTAGGAGCCCTTCAATTTTGATGGTCCGTATTCCGTGCCCATACCGATACGCTGCCGCCGTGTACAGGAAAGACGCCAAAGCCGTCGCTCCCGATCGTAACGCGCTCATCCCGGTTGCCAGTCAGATCCATCCACTCTTCACCAGCGCGGTGGGTGCCGACATACATGCGTTTTTCGCCGGGATCCCCGTTTGCCATAACGACCGCGCATCCGGAGTGCTTGGCTTCCGGCAGCCCCCTTCGAACCCAGCCGATCGTGTTGGGATGGTCGAAATAATCATCCTGCTCGCCATACGCGAGGTGAGCCCGGGCATACAGGAGCGGGTCGATGGATTCCTTCTTGCCCGGAAGTGAATGCTCCCCGCCGATGCCGTAATAATCACCGTAGAAGACGACGGGGTAGCCGTCCTTCCGAAGCAGGATCAAGGCATAAGCGCTCTGCTTGAACCAGTCCTCCACCCAGGATTCCAGTGATTCGTGGGGCTGGGAGTCATGATTGTCGACGAACGTAACGGCATTCATTGGATGGGATTGCACCAGCGTATCGTCGAAGATCGTCCGCAGGTCGAAGGAACGCCCGCCTTTGGCCGCAGCATGAAGCTTATAGTGGAGCGATACGTCAAACAGATCGATCTTGTAATCTACCCGATCAAGGAAGCTTCGGCACGCCTGAAGCTCCGGATTCCAAAACTCCCCGACGATGTAGAAGTCCTCTCCTCGTTTCTTCTTCATGGCTGTTGCAAATTCCTTGATGAAATCATGGTTGATATGCTTGATCGCGTCCAGCCGGAAGCCGCTGCATTGCAGGGTATCGACGAGCCACTGACCCCATCCGATCATCTCTTTGCGGACCTCGGGATGGCTGTAATCGATATTGGCGAACATCAGATAGTCATAGTTGCCGAATTCATGATCCACCTTCTCGTTCCACGATTTGTTCTCGCCGAGAATGCGGTATATGCCGGCGCGCTTTCTACCCGCATCGTAGTCGGTCCCGTTGAAATGATGAAAATTCCACTGGAAAGAGGAGTACTTGCCGCCCCGGCCAGGGAACGTGAATTTCGTCCAGCCCTCAATCTCGAAGGGCTTCGATATTTCCTTGGTCCGGTCCATTTCATCGACCTGCACCACATGGAATCGCTCGGTTTCGTCCGCTCCGGCCTTATGATTCATCACGAGATCCA
Source organism: Paenibacillus lactis (assembly GCF_017873605.1). Taxonomy (GTDB): domain Bacteria; phylum Bacillota; class Bacilli; order Paenibacillales; family Paenibacillaceae; genus Paenibacillus_AQ; species Paenibacillus_AQ lactis. The sequence continues at coordinate 344,930 of NZ_JAGGKI010000001.1, read as the reverse complement.
CATAGACGGCGATCCCGTACTTGTGGCAGGCCGCGATGGCATCGATCAATTCCTGCTTCATGCCGTATTTCGTACGTACGGTGCCCTTTTGATCAAACTCCCCCAGATCGTACAGATCATACGCACCGTAGCCGTTATCTTCCGCCGATAGCGCTTTGGTCACCGGTGGGATCCATACCGTATCGACGCCCGCCTTGCTGAGCTCGGGCGCCGCTTCCTTCAGACGTTTCCAATGCTTTCCGTCAGGGGCGACATGCCATTCGAAAAATTGCATCATCGTATGATTTCGCTGCATTCTTGCGTTCATCTCCTCTGTAAAGATGGCTTGCGTTTATGTCATACAGGGTATAGCTATCCATATCCATAAACCATACCCGGGGAGCATACCGTGTTAAACCACAGTTCAATTGTTCCCGAATATGGCATGGAACAGACGAGCAAAACGGCGAGACACAACGAATTTGCGTATAAAAAAACGTGCGGCCCCGGATGATAACGGGGCCGCACGGGTCATGGGACGCGAGGATTTCCAGACTCTCCAACACGCTCGAAATTGCCGGTGTTCCTGACGATTCCGGCGGCGCAGCCTACGGATTCCACCTGCTTCCGCCGGCAGACATTGCCTTCCCAGACAGCGGGAGCAGGTGTATTCAAACCAACATGTAAGTCAGCAGGACCAACAGGATCGTCGCTATGGCCATGGCCAGCAGCGGTCTCCAGGCTCTGCGCAAATCTTTGACATGAACATTCAATCCGAGGCCTACCATCGCCATCGCCAGCAGAAAGGAGGCGATTTGCGACAACGCATCCTTGAGCGGAAGGGGAATCATCGGCTGTCCGGTATATTCCCAACTGCCCAGCATGCTTGCTGCCATAAAGCCGATGAGAAACCAGGGAAACTCCGGTCTGGCCTTGCTTTCATTCGGATGCGTTCGCTTCATCCAGAGCACCAGGACGACGCTCAGGGGCAGGAGCAGGAAAACACGGCCAAGCTTGGCGAGCAGGGCGAGCGTCAAGGCTTCCTCGCCGGCGGATGCTCCCGCAAGCGCTACATGAGCGATTTCGTGAAGGCTTACGCCCGACCAGATTCCGAACTGGGCATCGGATAAGGGCAGTAACGGCTGTATCAAGGTATAGAGAATGGCAGCAATCGTACCGACAAAGGCAATCATCCCTGCCCCAAGCGCGGTATCCTTTTCCTTGGCTTGCACGATGGGCGATACGGCTGCAATGGCAGCCGCCCCGCATACGCCTGTTCCAATCCCAAGCAGCAGGGACAGGGACATATCCGCCTTAAGCCGCTTGGCGATGAGCAGTGTCAAGGCGATGGCAAACACAACGCTGATGACATCCCTCAGCATGAGCCCAAGGCCTTGTTGCCATACGATGCCGATATTCAGCTTTAACCCATACAATATAATGGCCAGACGAAGAAGCCGCTTGGCCGTAAATTGGATTCCAGGCCGCAGCGCCTCCGGATAGCCGCGAATCTGGCGGTACACGGCGGCAATCAGGATCGCCCAAGCCAACTGGCCGAGATAGCGAAGACCTGGAAGGTTTGCGAGCGCTAAGCCGATGAGGGCGATGGCCAGCGTAAATGCGATGCCACCGATGACAGCCATCATCGACGGCTTCTTCGGCAGCGCAGCAGGGCCGGCGGCTTGCGATTGGGAATGCACGGATTCAGCCATAAGTCATAACCTCCGGTTTGTTCGGTTGGTCTGAACCTATCGTATCCCACTTTATTAAATAAGAAAAATAAATCATAATAATAGTAATGATAAGTATTTTATTATGATAATATGGAGCTGTCCAACATAAACGAATGTATAGGGAGGAAGAGGGCGAGGAAATGGATCAGGCGTTAGAGGTATTTGTGACCGTCGTTGAGAAAGGGAACTTCACCCGGGCAGCGGAGGAGCTGCTTATGACGCAGCCTGCGGTAAGTCAATATATCCGGGCATTGGAGCGTTCCCTGGGGACGCGGCTGCTGGATCGGAGCAATAAATATGTTCGACTGAATAAAGCGGGAGAGATCGTATATCATCACGCGAAGGAGATCCTGGGGTTATATACGCGCATGAACGCCCTTGTGGATGATGTGATGCATCGGGCAAGCGGCGATTTGTCGATCGGATCCAGCTATACCTTCGGCGAGTATCTGCTCCCCCGGATGATCGCTTCCTTGAGACAGCAGTATCCGTTAATCCGTCCTACCATCACCATCGGAAACACGGCCGAAGTGGCGGAAATGATCCTGCGGCACGAGGCGGATGTCGGTATCGTCGAGGGAGATTATCAGGACGAGCGGCTGCATATTGAGGCGTTCGCCGAGGACGAAATGGTCGTTGTCGTTCCGCGCGGGCAGCGCTATGACCCGTGGTCTGAAATCCCGCTGGCGGAGCTTCAAACGGAGACGTGGATCTTGCGCGAGCAGGGCTCAGGCACCCGCGAGGCGACGGAGCGAATGTTCGCTGCTAGCGGCTTTCATCCCCGGCATGTGGTTGAATTCGGCAGCACACAGCTGATCAAGGAATCAGTCGAAGCGGGCTTAGGCGTCACGCTTCTGTCACGATTTGTGGTTCGCAAGGAGCTTCAGCTCGGCACCCTCCATATGCTGAAGCCGAACGGGAGGCCCGTGATTCGCCGCTTCTCCCTCATTTCACAGAAGACTCCCTATCATACGAAAGCCGTGGAAGTATTTCTCGAGCTGCTTAGGAGCAGACAGGGAATGTTCTAAAATATACGTAAGCGGTTCTTCCATCGATCGCGAAAATCAATAAGTCATTTACATGAGGATTTTGCAAAAATCCAAAGAGTGACCTTCATTGCAACATCCTGATATCGCAGGATATCGCAGGATATCGCAGGATATCGCAGGATATCGCAGCATCCTTCTTTACGGAGGATGTTTTTTTGCGCTTGGATGATTACAATGCCAAGAAAAGGTTAAAACTAGATACTAAAACTACTAGAACTATATAGAATGAACCAAAAGAATGAGGTCGGAGCAGCAGCGATTTGCAGGAGAATTTCAGCGCACTTGCCCTGCATCCCGTTCAATCGTTCATCTTATATAGCATGCGATTCAAGATGTTCATCAACATTCGGTTCATATAAGGGGGGAAGACGATGAGAACGTGGAATACCATTGCGCTCTTGCTGCTGATCATTGGCGGCATCAACTGGCTGCTGGTCGGCTTGTTTCAATACGATCTGGTCGCCGCATTGTTCGGCGGACAGAGCTCTGCAGGCTCGCGGATCGTTTACACGATTGTGGGACTGTGTGCGCTGTACTCGATCCGATTCTTCGGTGACGTCACCAATGATGATCGAAGAACAGCAAAATGAGTTAATATATATAACATGAAACGTAATATTAGTGATAGAAAGTGGATTGTTTAAAGGCCGCCCCAACAAAAGGGAGCGGCTTTTTTATGTGTGAACGGTGATGTAAACCTTGTGCATGGATTTGGACGTACAGGACAAAATCAACATATCATGCGGAATAAACCTAGTTGTATCAAGGGGCTTTCAGCATTTCATCTCGATTAAAACGACATATTTACGCGAAGAGGGGGGTCCCCTAGAATGAAAACAAGCAACAAGCACAGATTTGAACAGATGGCAATTTGGTGTTATAAAACATTACACATCTAAACATTCTGCATCTGTGTAATCACACGAACGAAGAACAGCCTGCTTCTCCAAATAAGAGAAACAGGCCGTAACTGAAGACAATCCATTTAGAGAAAGGGGGGCTTTGAGAGAGGGCGATCATTCAAGAACGAGCGCCTTATGCATCGCATCCAGCAGGCTGCGTGTCGCATCGCAGCTGTATTCCCAGAACATGATCCCTGCAAGCCGCTGCTCCTTTACGTAATGGCATTTATGCGTTAACGACTCGGGATCATCGTAGCTGATGAAGCTGCTGCCGTCGAACAGGTAAGGGGCCTTCGCCTCGTCGTCCCAATGCCGTGTGAAGGCGGGATTGTTCAAATATTGAGCCGCAAGCTCCGTATAAGTCGGACCGTAACCGCCTGCGGCCGGAGCGACCTGGAGATATCCGTTGTTCACGTTTGGCACGTTGTTCCATCGTCTCGAATAGAAGGCAGCTCCGATGACGATTTTCTCGCGCGGCACCCCCGCCGCGGTGAATAATCGGACCGAGGCGTCCGCACTGATCCGGAACAGATCGCCGGTGGACGTATACAGATTCGCGTGGTGCCCGGTGTACGTCTGGAAGCCGCCCCGCATGTCGTAGGTCATCAGCTGTATGAAATCCAGAAAGGGGTGGATGAGGTCGATCTCGGTTCCATCTATATAATACTGATCGGCTCCTGCGGCAATGGTCAGCATATAGCGGCGGTGCTTCTCCCGCCCGAACCGGTCCAGAGACTCTCTGAGCGCCTGAAGCAGCAGCGTGAAATTCCGCTTGTCGTCAGGCGAAGCGGAGGTGCCCGCAACGGAATAGCAGGGATACTCCCAGTCCAGGTCGATTCCGTCAAAAGGGTAATTCTCCAAAATTTCATTAGCGGATTCGCTAAGGCGTACCCTTGCTTCCGGCGAGGCGGCTGCCTCGGAGAAGCCGCTGGAGCCCCAGCCGCCGACCGACAGCAGAACCTGAAGCTTAGGGTTAACCGATTTCAGCCGGCGGATTTCATCGGCAGTCTCCGGATGGGGGTACGAAATGGCGCCTTCCCGGATGTGGGCAAAAGCTACATTCAGATGGGTGAGTCGCAGCGCGTCCTCTGCCGTAACCTCGGAGAGAACCCTGCGTCCCGCATATCCGGCTAAAATCCAAGGGGATTCCGTCATGAGTTTCAACCTCGTTTCAATAAAATATGTGAGATTTGCGATACGGCTGTTTTTTTGAAGCTTAGCGTTCCTATCCAGCATCTGTCAAGACGGCGCGAATCGTTTGCACAGTATGCCAAAGCGTTGGCTGCGGTCAAAATCAACATGTTTTCCTTGGCCGAAATGACAATGACAAGCTGCGCAAAAATGGCCAAAACCGCGTAGGATCAACGATTGTAGCCGCTTACAATGACCATTGAAAATGACATATTTACGGATCGGTACGCAGTCCATACACTTGGGATGTAAGCGTTAACATTTTCCGGTGCGGCAAACCCGCAGATGAGGAAGTGTGCTCAAGGAACCTCTTTCCTTACATTTGAACAGGGGTGCTTATCCTTAAAGCGAGCGTTCAAAAAGTCGGTCTATCAGCACCTTGATTGGCTACGAGATCAGAAGGCGGCTTTTTGAACAGCCTCTTAAATTGACCGGATTTTCATTAGAAGAGGAGGGAGAAACCGATGCAGCAAGATGGCCACACCGCCCTGTCGCAGAGCATATCGGTTAACACAACGGCAAGCCGCAAGAAAAATACCTTATGGAGGAGGATGGTCCGAAACTGGGAGCTGTACCTGTTTATCGCCCCCGCATTTCTGTACTTTCTGATATTCCATTACGGGCCGATGTACGGGATACAAATCGCCTTTAAAAACTTCATCCCGACATTAGGGATAACGGGAAGCCCGTGGGTCGGATTCGACCACTTCGTTCGCTTCTTTAATTCTTATTATTTCTGGGACCTGCTCTGGAACACGCTGAGCATCAGCTTGTACGAGCTTGCTATAGGATTCCCGCTGCCGATCATTCTGGCGCTTGCCTTTAATGAGGTGAGGGACTCGTTCTTCAAACGGACGGTACAGACGGTAACTTATGCACCGCATTTTATTTCGGTGGTCGTCATGTCCGGTATGATTATTACCTTCTTGACGCCTTCGACGGGCATGATTGTCAATCTGGTGGAGTTTCTTGGATTCACACCGCCCCAATTTTTGACCGACCCTGCCTGGTTTAAGACGGTGTACGTGCTGTCCGGGGTTTGGCAGAGCACGGGCTGGGGAACGATCATCTACCTGGCAGCCTTGTCGGGCGTGGACCCGCAGCTGCATGAGGCTGCCGTCGTGGACGGTGCCAGCCGGTTCAAGCGGATTCTGCACATCAATCTTCCGGCGATCGTTCCGACCATTACGATATTGCTGATTTTGAATATGGGAAGCATCCTGGGCGTCGGCTTCGAGAAAATCCTGCTTCTCCAGAACCCGCTTAATATGGAGTCGTCCGATGTCATCTCGACCTTCGTTTATCGCTCCGGTTTGGTGGATGCGCAGTACAGCTTCTCAACAGCCGTCGGCTTGTTCAACTCCGTGGTCAATGCGATTCTGCTGCTCACGGTCAACCAAATTGCGCGGCGCACCAGCGAAAACAGTCTGTGGTAGAAGGAGGAATTACGCATGGCATCCGGAGTTAAAGAAAGCAACGGAGATAAACTGTTTCTATTTTGCAACTATCTGTACTTAACGATCGCGTTGGTCATTGTTCTGTACCCGCTGCTGTATATCGTCAGCGCATCGATCAGCGATCCGAAGGCCGTCGCCTCGGGCGAAATGTGGCTGTTCCCTAAAGGAATTACCTTCGAGGGCTATGCTCGGGTGTTCGAGAACCAGAATATCTGGATCGGCTACAAGAACACCATTATTTATACCGTGATCGGAACGGCGGTCAACCTGCTTGTCACGCTGCCGGCCGCTTACGCGCTCAGCCGGAGCGACTTTGTAGGCCGTGGATTCTTCATGGCGATGTTCTTGGTCACGATGTTTTTCGGCGGGGGCCTCGTTCCGAGCTACCTGCTCGTCAAGGATCTCGGCATGATCAACAGCATGTGGGCGCTCATTTTGCCGGGAGCCGCTTCGATCTGGAACATTATCGTTGCACGGACGTTCTTCCAGTCGACTATTCCGAAGGAGCTGCAGGAAGCCGCTCATATCGACGGATGTACGAATTTCCGGTTGTTCATCAAAATCGTGCTGCCGCTGTCGATGCCAATCATCGCCGTCATGGCGCTCTTCTATGGCGTCGGGCACTGGAACAGCTATTTCAGCGCCATGATCTATCTGAACGATGCGGCGAAGTATCCGCTGCAGCTCTTCCTGCGCCAAATTCTGGTTCTGCAGGAGATGGCGGCCCAAGGCGGAGGAGCCATCGACATTTCATCGGCTGCCGCCATGAACTCGAAGGCTGAAATCGCCGCACTGGTCAAATATGCCGTCATCATCGTCGCGACGGTGCCAGTTATTGTCATCTACCCATTCCTTCAGCGTTACTTTGTGCAGGGTGTTATGATTGGTTCTGTAAAGGGCTGATCTTAAACCATAATCTACACCAAAAAAGGGGAGTTGTTGTTATGAAGAAGCTTCGTAAGGCATCATCCGTTTTACTCTGTCTTACCTTGTCGGCAGCCATGCTTGCAGCCTGTGGTTCGCCTAAGGGAGACGGCGGTTCTGCCGCACCTTCCGGAACGTCCAGCAGCACGGAGGTCAAGAAGGAAGGCTTCCCGATCGTCGATGAGCCGATTACGCTGACGGTCATGTCCCAGGATGCCGGGGTGGCGGACTGGAAGACGATGCCTGTCCTGCAAGAGATGGAGAAATTGACGAACATCAAGCTGGAGTATCAGCTCTCGCCGATCGACAGCTTCGAGACGAAGAAGAACCTGGTGTTTGCAAGCGGTGATCTCCCGGATATGTTTTACGCTGCGGATTTGAAGCCGGCTGAGCAGGTAACTTACGGCAGTCAAGGCATCCTGATTCCGCTTGAGAAATACATTGATGAAGGCTATGCCCCGAACATCAAGAAGGTTCTGGATGCGCATCCGGATGTGCGCAAATCATTTACGACACCGGACGGCCATATGTATGCACTGCCGTTTATCGATACCGCAGCGGTATGGTACCGCGGACCGATGTGGTATAACGGCAAGTTCCTAAAGGCGCTCAATGTCAGCGAGCCGAAAACGACCGAAGAGCTGTATACGTTCCTGAAGCGCGTGAAGGAAGAGGATCCGAACGGCAACGGCAAGAAGGACGAGATTCCGCTGACTTCCGTCAAGCTGGATGACCTGCGGATGTACTTCTTCGGCTTCTGGGGCATGTACAACGAAGGCATCTATGCCGACAAGGAAGGAAAGGTGCATTATCCTTTCCAAGAAGAAGGCTATAAGGGCTACCTGACATTCATGAACCGTCTATGGAAGGAAGAGCTGCTGGATCACGAAACCTTCTCCCAGACGGCAGACCAGAAAAAAGCCAAAGGCGAAAACAATCAGCTCGCATTATTCAACGACTATCATCCGTACTTCACCCTGGGTGGCGAGCCTAGCACCGAGCATCCGCTCATGACGCCGGTGAAGAGCGAAATCGAAGGATCTCCGGTATACGGCAAGCATCCGGGCATGTCGGCACGCGGCACGTTCGCCATTTCCAGCAAGAACCCTGCCCCTGAAGCGACCATGCGCTGGATCGACTACCTCTACAGCTATGAAGGTTCGACGCTGTTCAATCAAGGACCTGAAGGCGTGCTCTGGAAGTTCAAGGATAAAGAGAACCGCGTGAAAGAATGGCTTCCTGTTCCGGATGGCGGCGACCGTGAGGAATACCGCGGTAAAATCACGCCAAACTACGGCATTCTGACGCCGGGCATCAACGATCCTGAAGTGGCGAAAGGGCTGCGTACCGAATTTGATGAGTGGATCGATCAGCAAAACCAAGAGAAGCTGGTGCCGATCGGCAAAGCTCCATTCCCTAACGTGTATTTGACCAATGAGGAGCAAAGCGAGGCTACGGCGTTGATGTCCGATCTGGACACTTACGTCAAGCAGATGGAAGCGAAGTTCATCACGGGCCAAGAGCCGCTTGAAAATTGGGATAAGTATGTAGCGCAGGTTAAGAAGATGGGCGGCGACCGCATCGTCGAGCTGTACCAAGGCGCTTACGACCGCTGGAACACCAATAAATAATACAGATCTATAACAAGAACAACAAAAGGCCAACATATCCCGGTCTAGGCTTTCAGACCGGGGGTTGGCTCTTATTTTTAAACGGATGAATGAGGAATGCAGCGAAACCGGCGAGCGGCTTGCGGACCGCCCGAAGCGAATCGCCCGGTGACGAACAATCAACCTACTCGGAGGTATTAACATGTCGGAGAACAAGCTGATCGAAGAAGAGCAGCCGGTCGTGGAGGCAGGCGTCCACAATTACAGCAGTGAAGACAAATGGGTCAAGCCGGAGGATCCGCTGCTGCTGGAGCGTCTTGAATGGTTTAAGGACCAGAAGCTGGGGCTCATGATGCACTGGGGCCCTTATTCCCAGCTGGGGCTCGTTGAATCCTGGGCGCTTAGCGATAAGGATGCGGAATGGTCGCGTGACGGAATTGACTGGGACATCGACGCGGAGGAGCTCAAGCGGCAGTATTTTGACTTGAATAAAACGTTCAATCCGCTGCGCTTCCAGCCGGACCTGTGGGCGGACCTGGCCGCCGATAACGGCTTCAAGTATTTGAATTTTACGACGAAGCATCATGACGGCTTCTGCATGTGGGATACCCATACGACCGACTACCGGATCACGGGCACGGATTGTCCGTTTCATCGGCATAAATACGCCGATATCACCAAGAACCTGTTCGATGCGTTCCGGGCAAGGGGGCTTGGCATCTCCGCCTACTTCTCCAAAGCCGATTGGCATACGCCTTACTACTGGGCGCCCGGCATGGAAGCCGGCAGCTTCACGTCGCGGGGGCCTAGCTATAATCCGAAGGAATACCCTTGGTTATGGGAGCAATTCGTCCAGTTTACGCATCAGCAAATCATGGAGCTCATGACAAGGTATGGCCGGATTGACGTGCTGTGGCTTGACGCCGGCTGGGTGAATGATTATCGGGATCAGAACATCCGGCTGGGCGAGGTCGTGGAGAAAGCGCGCGAGATTCAGCCGTGGCTTCTGTCGGCGGACCGGACGGTCGGCGGACCTTACGAGAATCTCATTACGCCGGAGCAGACGCTGCCTGAGCGTGCCCTGCACGTTCCTTGGGAGAGCTGCATCACGATGGGAACGTCGTTCTCCTTCCGGTATGAGGACCGTTATAAATCGGTGCGCCAGCTGATCCATCTGCTCGTGGAGATCGTGGCCAAGGGCGGCAATCTGGCGCTCAACATCGGGCCCCAGCCGGACGGAAGGCTGCCGGAGACGGCGATCTCACGGATGAGGGGCATGGGCGAATGGCTGAAGGTATACGGCGATGCTATCTATGGCACGCGGACCTGCGAGCCGTATTCCGTCCAGAACGTGCATTTTACTCAAAAAGGGGACACAACGTACGCCTTCTATCTGTACAAGGACGAGCAGGAGGAGGTTGCCGGGGAAGTGCATCTTCCGCTTCAGACAGAGCCGAGCCGTATCGACCTGATCGGCGGCCAGGAGGTGCTGGATTACCGCCGGACGGAGAACGGAATCGCGGTACGGCTGCCGGAGAGGGAGCTGCATGGGGCGGCGCCGATCGCTCATGTGTTCCGGATCCGTTAAGGGATAGGCCGACAGCTCGGGAAGCTTAAGAAAGCTACAAGTACATCGGGGAAAGGTGCGGACGATATGCAGCCATGGTTTGAGGAGGCGAAGCTGGGGATCTTTATCCACTACGGCATCTACGCGGTGGACGGGGTCTCCGAATCCTGGTCCTTCTATAACGGAAGGATCAGCTATGAGGAGTATATGAAACAGCTGGACGGCTTTACGGCATCGAAATTCGATGCCGAGGCTTGGGCGGATCTGATCGAGAAATCCGGCGCGAAATATGCGGTGCTGACGACAAAGCACCATGACGGCGTTGCATTGTGGGATACGCAGTACAGCGACTTGAATGTGGTCAAGCGGACGCCTGCGAAGCGGGATATTATCAAGGAATATGCCGAAGCGGTGACGAAGCGGGGGCTTCGGCTCGGGATGTATTTTTCGCTGATCGACTGGTCGCATCCGGACTATCCGAGCGTGTATGAAGGAGGCCGCGTTCCGGAAGACCTCGGGAGCGTCAACCGATTCTCTAGCCCGGTGGACGGCGTTCAGGATGAGGAGAGATGGCAGAGGTTCCTTCAATTTAACAATCAGCAGCTGCGCGAGATTCTGACGAATTACGGGAAGGTGGACCTGCTGTGGTTCGACGGGGACTGGGAGCGCAGCGCCGAGCAGTGGAACCTGCCGGCATTCAAGGATTATTTAAAGTCCTTTAATCCGGATCTGATCATCAATTCAAGGCTTCAGGGGCATGGCGATTACAAGACGCCGGAGCAGGGCATTCCGATCACGAGGCCGGAGGGGCCGTGGGAATTCTGCACGACCATCAATACATCCTGGGGCTACGTGCCGACGGATCACAAGTACAAATCGCTGAATCAGATCATTCGGATGTTCTGCGATTGCATTTCGATGGGCGGCAATATGCTGCTCGATATCGGCCCGCGGGAAGACGGCACGATCGACAAGCGGCAGGAGGACATTCTGCTCGGTCTGGGCGACTGGATCCGGACGCATGAAGAGGCCGTATTCGGAACCGGGGAAGGCATCATGACCCGTTATTATCTAGGGGGAAGCACCATTTCGAAAGACCGCAAGACGCTGTACCTGTTCGTCTATGACGATCCGAAGGAGAATGTATGCCTGAAAGGTCTTTGCAACCCGATCAAGAGGATTACGGTGCTGCATTCGGGCAAGGAGCTGACCCACGAAATTCATGGCGGGGTGCCATGGTTCAACATTCCGGGAACGACCTGGATCCATATGACTCCGGAAGATGCTCATGAACAGGTAACGGTGCTGAAACTTGAGTTTGACGAAGAGCTGGAGATGTACGGCGGCTCCGGAGCCGTTGTCACCCATAACTAAACAATCGCCGGGAGGGCGCGGGTTATGCAGCCGGCGCCTCCTCCCGGGTCAAACGGAGGGAATGAAATGAACCGAAGCGGAGTGCCGGAGCCGCAGATCGAATATGCTCCGAAACATTACATATGCCGTCGTGCGAAGGAGCCCCTTGAGCTGGATGGACGGATCGATAAGCCGTTCTGGGAAGCGGCGGAATGGACCGAGGATTTCGTGGATATCGAGGGGGATCTTAGGCCGAAGCCCGAAAAGCGGACCCGGGTCAAAATGCTGTGGGATGACGAGTATTTCTACTTCGCGGCGGAGCTGATCGAGGATCAGATCTGGGCAACGCTGACCGAGCGGGACTCGGTGATCTTTTACGACAATGATTTTGAGATTTTTATCGATCCGGACGGGGATAGTCATCAATATTACGAGTTCGAAATCAATGCGCTGAATACCGTATGGGATCTGCTGCTGGTCAAGCCGTACCGGGACGGCGGGCCTCCGGTCAACGGCTGGGATATCGCAGGGCTAAAGACCGCCGTGCATATCGACGGAGAGCTGAACCGTCCCGGGGCGGATAACCGGAAGTGGAGCGTGGAAGTGGCGATGCCTTGGAGCAGTCTGCGGGAATGTGCGAAGGAGGGGCGTCCGCCGGTGCCGGGTGAATTCTGGCGCGTTAACTTCTCCCGCGTGGAATGGCGGACAGAGGTGCAGGACGGCGAATACCGCAAGGTGCTCAATCCGGAGACAGGCAAGCCATACCCGGAGGACAACTGGGTCTGGTCGCCGATGGGCATCATCAATATGCATTATCCGGAGCTGTGGGGCTACGTCGTCTTCGCGGAGGGCGAAGCGGGCTCGGGCTTTGAATTGCCAAAAGACGAGCGGATCAAATGGGAGCTCCGCAAGCTCTATTACCGCGAGCGCAATTATTACGAAGGGCATGGCGAATTCACAAAGGATTTGAAGCTGCTGATGGGCGAGGATTCATGGAGCATCGAGCCCGTCATCGAAACGACCCGCGGCCTGTTCCAGATCACCGCACCGTCCTCGGACGGCAGCGCCGTGATCTGTATACGGGAAGACGGGAAGCTGTGGAAGGAGTGAAAGCCGATATGACCATTCAAACCTCCGCATTTTCATTGGAACCCGATATGCGGGAGACCATCGAGGCGAAATTCAAAGAGAAGCTGATCCTGGGTGAGGCCAGAAAGCAGGAGCTGTTCGGCATATTTGACCAAGAGCTGACCGAAGAGGAAACGTGGGCTTTGAAGTATCTATACGCCTACATGCCGGTGAATGACATGGCCGATTACGACGGGGAGCTGTTCCTCAGCCATGTGCGCCGGACGCTGGCGATCCGAAAGCAGGTGCCTTGGGGAAATCGAGTGCCGGATCATCTATTCCTGCACTTCGTGCTGCCTTACCGCGTCAACACGGAAAATATCGAGGATTCCCGCGGCATTCTATATGATGCGCTGGCAGAGCGAACTTCGCGGTTATCGATGAAGGATGCCATTCTCGAGACCAATTACTGGTGCCATGAGAAGGCAACGTACATCGGGAGCGATCTGCGGACGATATCGCCGCTGACGATGATTCGGAACGCGCGCGGACGCTGCGGCGAGGAATCCACGCTCGCGGTAGCCGCCCTGCGCAGCATCGGCATCCCGGCCCGTCAAGTATATACGCCGCGCTGGGCCCATTGCGACAGCAATCATGCCTGGGTGGAGGCATGGGCTGACGGGCAATGGTATTACATCGGCGCATGCGAGCCGGAAGCCCGCCTGAATCAAGGCTGGTTCAGTCCGCCCGCACGGCGAGCGATGCTGATCAACACCCGGATTTTCGCCGATTACCCTGGACCGGAGGATATTACGCTGGCCGATAAGTGGTTTACCGAAATCAATCTGCTCGAGAATTATGCAAGAACACGCACGATCCATGTCAAAGTCAAGGATAACAACGGGGCACCGGTGGCCGGCGCCGAGGTGCGTTTCGAGCTGTATAACATGGCGGAGCTGTATCCGATTGCGATTCTGCCGACCAATGAGCAGGGGGAAGCTTCGTTCAAGACGGGCTATGGCGACGTGCTGATCCGTGCCGTGAAAGACGGCGCTTGGGGCGAGCATAAGCTGGGCGCCGGGGACGGAGAGCAGGTGCAAATCGTGGTCGCCGAAGCGGCGCAGCCGGTCGGTACGGTTGATTTCGATATGGTTCCTCCTCCCGAAGCTCAGGGGGATGCCGATGAACAGCCGTCCGAGGAGGAGCTGGAACGCCATAACCGCCGCTTGGAGGAAGGGACGAGGATCCGGACCGAATACGAGGATACCTTCCTGAAAGCCGAGGAGGCGGAGAGCATCGCCCGCGGACTCGGGCTGCCGCCGGAGCGGGTGTGGGACGTCCTGCATAAAGCCCGGGGCAACAGCAGAGAGATTGCCGCTTTCCTTGAAGAGCAGTCCGGCGAGTATGGCGAGTGGCCGCTGCGGCTCTTGGAATCTCTGAACGAGAAGGACTTGATCGATACCTTCCGGCCTACGCTGAACGATCATTTGGCCGGTGCGATGGAGCATCAAGGGAGCTGGGCGGAGGAACTGTTCGTCCCATACATTCTCTGTCCGCGCGTATCGTTTGAAATGCTCGTGCCGTATCGCCGTTTGTTCCAGGGGACCTTTACCCCTGAAGAGATCGCAGCCTTCCGGGTAACGCCGGCGAAGCTTGCAGGCCGCCTGGCGGATGGCTTCGAGCTGTGGGAGGACCTTCCTAATCTGAAGGGGAAAGGCAACCCGGCAGGCACCTTCCGATTGCGGAAGGGCGATTCGGAGTCGCTGGACATTCTGTTCGTCGCCGTATGCCGCAGCTTGGGCATCCCGGCGCGGCTGCACCCGAGCGAGCAGAAGCCGCAGTACTGGCATAACGGCGCTTGGGAAGAGGCTTCGCTGCAGCCGGACGCTGCCGGCAGCGCTGATCGTGAGGCGAATCAGGAAGCCGGCGGATGGGGTCTCTTGCGTCTGTTAAAGGATTCGAATGCCGGACAGGACGTGCCGTCCGCCTCCTACGGCGAGAACTTTTCGCTCGCCCGCCTTACGAACGGCGTATATAAGACGCTGATTTATCCATACGGCATGTCTAACGTATATGATGATCCGTTCGAGGTCGAGGCAGGGGCTTATCGCTTAACGACCGGTGTCCGTCTCAAGGACGGCACGGTTCGAGTGCGCTTCACCTATTTTACAGTCCGTGCAGACGGAACCGCTGCGGTATCCTTGACGTTCCGCGACACCCGGGAAGAGATTCCGGTGCTCGGCACGCTTACGCGCGAGCATGGGCTCACCCTGCTTGATGGAAAGGCTGCGCTTATGGGAGACCTGTTGGGTGCCGAAGGCGCGATAGCCGCTTGGCTTGAGCCGGAGCGCGAGCCGACGAAGCATCTGCTCCGCGAATTGAGTGAGCTGGCGGAGTCGCTGGATCAGCTTAACGTTCCGATTGTCCTGGTGATCGGAGAGAAGGAATGGACCGCTTCGTTCGATCCTGCCAGCTATCCGAAGCTGCCGCAGCGCACGGTGTTTGCGCGTGACGCCAGCTACTCGGCCCTGCCTGATTTCATCTCGAAATCGCCGGCCCGCGAAGCCGGATTTCCGCATCTGTTCGTGCTGGACAGTCAGGACCAGATCCGGTATACGGCTTCAGGCTATAAGATCGGTACGGGCAAGGAAGCGCTGCGCATACTGTCGGGAATATCCTCTTAAAATGGAGAGCTGGAGGGCGAAGGAACATGAAGCAATATATTGTGGCTGGCTATGCCGTTGATGCCGTTCTTCCCGAGATGAAGCGGGAGGATTTATTGAAGCTGACCCATCTGAACGTGGCTTTCGGCCATGTTCGGAATGATGAAATTACGACGGAGCATTTGAAGAACGCGGAGGTTCTGCATGCCATGAAGCGGGATCATCCCAGCCTTACGGTGCTCCTGTCCGTCGGCGGCTGGAGCGCGGGGGGATTCTCCGAAGCGGCCTCCACCGAAGAAGGAAGAAGCCGCATGGCGGCTTCGGCCGTCCGGGTGCTGGAATCGCATCCGTTTGACGGGATTGATCTTGATTGGGAATATCCTTGCTACGGCGAAGCCGGCATTGCTTCGAGCCCGGACGATAAGCGGAATTTCACGCTGCTGCTGAAGGCGATCCGCGAAGCGCTGGATGCCAAGGGCGAGCGCGATGGCCGCCATTATCTGCTGACGATCGCGGCGGGAGCCGATCAATATTATGTGGATGGCACAGAGATGGATCAGGTCCAGCAGTATCTGGACTTCGTCCAGCTGATGACGTATGACATGCGCGGCGGCTTTCAGATCCTCACCGGGCATCATACGAATCTGTATGCGCCGTCCGGCGATCTGTTCCGGATCAGCGTCGATGCTTCCGTAAACCTGTTCGTGCGCGCCGGCGTGCCGAAGGAGAAAATCGTGATCGGGGCAGCGTTCTATTCCCGGATGTGGCGCGAGGTTCCGGACCGCAACCGGGGTCTGCACCAGATGGCCGGTACCACGGGCGGTTATGGGCCAGGCTACGCCGAGCTTGCCGCCGATTACATCGACAAGAACGGCTATGTCCGGTACTGGGACGACGAGGCGTGCGCGCCGTTTTTGTTTAACGGCTCGTGTCTGATTTCCTACGACGATGAGGAGTCGATCGGCCGCAAATGCGGCTATGTCCGGGACGAGGGCCTGGCGGGCATCATGTTCTGGGAATACGGCTGCGACAAGACCGGACGCTTGCTGGATGCGATGCATCAAGGCCTGGGGAGCAAATAATCGGCCCGTTCCCGAGCAATCGAATAGGCCGTACAGAAGGCTCCGTAATACCAAGATAGACGGCACATGCCCAATGTGCGCGTTGCGAATCCAGGGATACCTGGATGGTTCTTTGGACATATGAGCACAAACAAAACCTCCCCTAAGCTTGCGAGCTTCAGGGGAGGTTTTTGTTTGTAGTGCATGCAGGCAGCAACCGGCTACCCGATATATTCCTCATCCTCATCATCCGAGGCGTCGGCACTTCCATTCTGGCTGTGCATTTTGCGGTATTGTCCCGGCGTATAGCCGGTTTCCTTCTTGAATTTGCGGATGAAGTTCGGCGTATCCAGGTAGCCGACCCGCGAAATAATGTCCTTCAACGGATCGGACGTATGCAGCAGCTGCCGGATGACTTCGTCCATCCGTTTCTGCCAGATATATTGGGTGAAGTTCACCCCGACCTTCTCCTTGAAGGAGCGGCTGAAATAGGACGAGGAGATCGAAAATTTCGATGAGATCGTTCCCAGGCTAAGGTCATAATCCGAATAGTTCGCATCGATATAGCTTACGATTTCGTCCATCAAGGAGCTTTCTTCCGTCTCGCTCTTCGCCTCGACATGGGTACAGATGTCGGCGGCGAGACCGGCGAGCTTCTTCTCCAGGTCCTCCAGGGAGTCGTATGATGTGATACTCGGAAGCTCTTGAACGACATGGTGCATGCCGAGCTCCGAGGCCGTCTTCAGCAGCGTATTCAAAATGTCGAAGCAGATGCAGCGCAGCAGCGGAACCGACGGCATTTCCTCCTTCAGGCTGTCCAGCGCGGTGGAGATCATCCGGGCCGCCACGTCGTAGCTTCCCTGCTTCAAGCTCTGATCGAGCTTCAGCAGCACGTCCTTCGGCACCCAGAAGGAGGAGGAATCCTTCGCTCCGGAGAGCGCATGGAAGAAGGTGGTGCTGCCCTGACCGTGAAGCATGGAGGCCTCAAATGCGGTGGAAGCCTCAATGTAGGACTGGTTCAGCTGCTCCGGATGACTGTAGCGGTTGCCGGTCCCGATGACAGGCGGGCTGCCGGCGTGCTCCATAACCATCGACCGGAGCGCCTCCACGATCGCTTCCATGATGCCGTTCAGGCTGGCCTCATGCCCGGTATCGGCATTGAATCCGACGATGAGCGCAAGCCGGTCAGGCTGCGGCAGCTCCACTCCGTACGCATGGGCGGTCAGCTCCGGCAGCTCGACCTCGTTCATCAGCTGCATCAGCGGCCAGCCGCCTGATGGATCCGCTTCGGGCAGGGAATGCGTCTCCCAGCCCATCGTAACGACGAAATAATGGGAGCGGTTGAAGCGGATGCCGAGCTGCTCCTTCAGGTCGGACGGCAATTCCCCGGTATGTCCGTGCTTCAGCAGCATCAGCAGAATATGGTTGCGCGCGTAAGGCTCCTGAAGGTCAACGCGCTTGCTGTAGTCATGCAGCGTCTTCTTGATCCAGTCCAGCTCGTTGGTCTGGGAGGGGGGCTCGGAGAGGCTGCGGACATTTCTCAAGCGCACGAACTCCATCAGATCGGAGATCGGGTGGTACTGCCTCCGGGCCAGTAAAATCGCAAGGACGGTACCCATGATGACAACGAACGAGAACACCAATACAACAAAGGTCCGAATGTGGACGATGCGGCTGAAAAACTGGCTGCTGGGCATAGCTGTAACATACGTCCAGCCGTCATCCGATTTGACGGAAACCACCGAATGGGTCTCTCCGTTCAGGGACAGGCTGTGCGTACCGGGCTCCAATTGAAACAGCGCTTTTACGTCGTTCTTCGTAATGGTGTCACCGTGATGATTGGCGGCCAGCACCTGGCCGTTATTATCGAATATATAGGTCATGCCATGGTAATCGGTCAAGATGGAATCGATCAAGCCCGTCAAATTGGATTCATGGATCAAATACATGACGGTTCCATGGGCAGGGGTGTTGTTCGGGGCGATCGGCACAAGATAGGCCAGCATGGATTTCTGCCCCCGGGTGCCCTGGATGACCTGCTCCGCCGGGCGCATCGTCGGGAGGCGCACGGTATTCAAGTCCCGGATCAGATCCTCCTTGTTCCAGGTGTTGAATTTGTAGCGGCCGGTGAACACGTCGAGGTTCTCCAGACCTTGGGAAGAATAGATATTATTATCCCCGCGAAAGAATAGGAACAGCTCATCGATAATCGAGCTGGTGGCTTTATATTTGACCAGGGCGCCAATCGATTCCCGGCTGTAATACGGATGGTGCGTCCAATAACGCGTCAACTGTTCGTCGTAGGCGATACGGAATGCGATATCCTGCAGCTCCTTCATACGGTCGTCGATGACGGTTTTGGCCTGGGTCAGCTGATTGACGTTGGTCTGCTCAATTTCCGATCGTAAGGTCTTAACGGCGTTGTGATAAATGATGACGGTCAAAATAACAAGAGGGATCAGGAAAATGGATATATATGAGAGTGTATACTTAACCAAAAGCTTGGACTTGAAGTGATTCCATTTCATATTTGCAGGCCTCCCGTTATTTAATAGCACCGTGATAGCGCTATCATAAAGACAGCGAAGCAATTGCCGGATTGCCGAGCCGTTAAATGATCTATTAAAAATACTAGGAGAACTTGCCTCATAAATCAATGCATCATTTAAAAGTTTTGATGGATTCTTTCCAGAAGCTACAGAGAAAGGGGAAAATAAACTTGTCTGGGCGGAGCGAATACGAAAAAAACCGCGAGTCTGCCGCTTACTTAGGTAAGGGAGCAGATTCGCGGGTTCCATGGGTATCATCCTTCAAGGGGGAGCTGAAGGATCAGGATGTGCCTCCGCTTGCAGGCGATAATTGCAGCTGCTTGCGGTAAACGACTTTGGAGATCGATACGCTGATCTCATACAGCAGAAACAGCGGGACGATCACGATCAGGTCGGACATGATATCCGGCGGTGTGATCGTTACGGCTACGATGCAGAGCAGAAAGTAGGCTGCCTTGCGCATCTTGGCCAGCCGAAGCGGATTCACGATGCCAAGCTTGGTAAGAAATACGACAATGGCCGGCATTTCGAACAGGAATCCGAACGGGACGGTCATATGAATCATGAAGGTGAAATACCGCTGAGCCGTGTACATCGTCTCGAATTGGCCTTCCGCCATCCGCTGCATGAACTGCAGCACCATCGGAAACAGCACGAAGTAGCCGAAGACGAGCCCGACAATGAACAGCACGCTAATGACCGGGATGAGGAGCAGCGCGGAGCGCTGGGCGCCATCCGGCAGCGCAGGCTGCACGAACTTCCAGACCTGATAGGCCGCAACCGGAAGCGTGACGGCCAGCGCCACGACGCCGGCGATGATCATGTAGACCCACATGACCTCGGAAGGACCGAGAAGCACAAGCTTCTCGTCCATATCCCGAACCAGCCAGCGGTAAATCTCCTCGACGTAGATAAAGGCGGCCACCATCGCAACGAGGAACGCGATCAGGGTGCGGATCAGGCGCCTCCGCATTTCCTCGAGATGCTCGATCGCGCTCTGGTCGTTCGGGTTAGCTGCCTTGCTTGCCCGCTGCAGCAGCCGCTTTAGGAGCATCGTCTTTCTTCCCGTCCTCATTCTCTTCATCCCCGTTCACCAAGCCCCGGGTTGCGCCTTTGAATTCGCTCAGGGTTCTGCCGAATGCCCGTCCCAGCTCAGGTAGCTTGGAAGGCCCGAAGATGATCAAGGCGATAATTAAAATCAAGATTAAGCCACCGATTCCGATATTGCCAAACGGCATGACTATCGCTCCTATCTATAGTTGAGATTAGTCCAGCTTGAAGCCGCTGATGGCGACTACTGCGCAGCGCGCCATGTTCTCTCCCGAGCGGTGCGGCCAGGTGCTGGTCGGCTTGCTCAGATCCTCCGTGTTCTCGCCCGGATGCTGTACAGACAGGAAGAGCGTCTGCTCGTCCGGCGAGAAGAACGGGCCTGTCAGCTCGCATTCCACCGGGCCGGAGGCGAACTGCAGCGCTTTGCCTTGATCCGGTCCGCTCGTTGGAATAACGAACAGTCCGTTATTCATGAAGGATTTATGCACGCCTTTATTTTGGCTGCTGCTGGAGATGTCCGTCACGACCCACAGATCGCCGTTGGAATCGAACGCCAGGTTGTCCGGGGAGCTGAAGCCCGATTGCCGGCCGCCTGCCGCGAAGATTTCAAAATCGAACTCGAGGGCTGCCAGATCGTTCCCGGCTTCGAAGATCCGCGTAATATGGCCATGAATATTGCCGTGGTTGTCATTGTTCGTATGGCAGACGAAGACGGTGTTGTCGAACGGCGAAATTTCGATATCCTCCGGACGGTCCGTCGGCGTTCCGCCTACGAGGCGAGCGGCTTCCTGGCAATACGTGACGACATCGCCTTGGGACTTGAACTTGCCTTTAACCTCCGGCGCGTCGGCTGCCGCCTTCAGCACCTCTTCCAGCGTAACCGGCTGCCATTTTCCGGATTTCAGGTTGGCTACGTAGAGCGTGCCGTCCTCCAGCAGGGCGGAGTTGGCGCGTCCCTTGCTCTTGTCGTATTTGCCGTTGCTGATGAATTTATACACGCAGGCATCCTTCTTGTCATCGCCCATGTAGACCACGACCCGGCCGTCTTTCGCAAGACCCATTGCCGTATTCTCGTGGTTGAATCTTCCGAGCGCCGTATGCTTTTTAAGGAAGGATTTATCGAATGGATCGACCTCGACGACCCAGCCGTAATGGGTTTCCGGCAATCCCGAGATGCTTGCGGTTTCCTCGAAATTCTCTTCGCAGGACAGCACCGTATTCCAGAGGGTTACGCCTCCGGAGCAGTTGGCGAATGTGCCGGTAGCCGTCGTTGCTCCCTTCAGCGCCGGAATGCCGCGCGCCGGGCCGGTAATGTCGAACTTGGTGAAACCGTTAATGCGGCGGGCATGCTTGGAGGATGTGTCCATCTTCCATACGCCCTTCTCGTCACGGTACACCTCGATCACCGACATGCCTTGATAGTACAAGTTTTTCTCGATTTGGTCGGCCGTCATTTTGCCGTCTTTCACCGGGCCGATCGAGAAGATGGTGGAATATTCATGGTTATTGACCAGCAAACCGCGGACATTGGACCCGTTGATCGGGAAAAAGGCGTTGTAATCGCAGCCGGAGCCGAATTTTTCGCCGGCCGGATTGATCACGTCGTCGAATGCGGCAATGACGTCGTATTTGAAATTTCTCGGCAGGACGAGCTCGTCGGCCTTGGTAGGCTCGATCGGATCGAAATATCCGCTGACGCGGTTTGTCTTGAATCCGAACAGATGATTGGCTGTTCCCGACATCGCGGAAGCTTTGCCCTCCAGAACGCCTAAGCCGGCAGAAGCAGCTGCAAGCGCGGTTGCGCCGGTGCCCAGATAAGAAAGGAAGGTTTTGCGGTCCATCGTTTTACTCAAACTAATCCACCCCTCATGATTAAATGTTCGATAGGACAAGTGTAAGCTGGAAATGTTAAGTCCATATCATCGTTCATGGGGGATTTGTAAAATAGAAGTAATTTCGGGTGCGGAAATATCAAAAGGAGGTAAGCGAGCTGCGGCGGGATTAAAGAGGGGATGGGAGGAAGCTATCGTTCGCCTCGAGCGATGAGGAGCAGGCATGCCGAATACTCCCTGCCGGATTGGGAGGGAGTTGGATGATGAACGCTTTTAATTTTTTGTAAAAAGAAAGTTATTCTGTTCGCTGATACCGCTGACGCATCTGCATGGCCATCGTACGGATGCTCTCGGCCTCCGGCATGGCGAATGAGGCGGCGGCTTCGGTCAAATCCTGATCCGCCTGCCAGCTCCGGATCACGTTCCGCACATCGTCGACAAAGCGGTGTACGGCGTCTTCGCCCGTGCCGATCCCCGTCAGTTGCTCCAGACTGGCGGTGCTGGTATCCTCCACGACCGGGTACAGCTTCGGGTCGGCGCCTGCGGCTGCGATATCGTAAAAGGTACGGACGAGCCGGGCACGCTCGCTGCCGGACCCCTCCGCGATAACGAAAGCCTGGACAATGAAAGCCTTCCGCTGCCGCCGCTGGGCGATGCCGCAAAATTTAAGGCCGTCGATGCTTAAGTCGAACGTTCCCGGGCAAAAGGCGCCTGCGACTTCGCCGGTGTCTACTTGCCGTTCCGTGCCTTGAAGCGCCTGGCGGATCAGCGCAACCATCAGCTCGAAATCCTGATGAAAGTCCGGTGCCGGGCCGGCCGATTGAAAGGGAACGATCAGGGACACATTGACGACGCCGGGGTCCAGCGGCACGGCTGCGCCGCCAGAGTGGCGGACGGCAGTGTCGTAGCCAAGGGAGCGGAGCCATGTTTCCCCTTCGGGCGCTTGCGGAAGACGGCTGTCTCGAGCGCCCATGACAAACGCCCTCGGGTGGCGCCACAAATGACACACGGCAGGACCGCCGCTTCCGGCCTGCCGGCATAACAGCTCATCCAATGCAAAATGGAGCAGCACATCATCTGAATTCAAATCGTCGGTCCGATCCAGCAGGAGGATCGGTTGATGTTGCAGTGACAGCGGGGTATTCACGCTTTCTTGCGCCTCCTCTATTGTACAATGGCTATATACCATCTTCGGTTCGTTATAGTTGCCACATATGTGAACAAGGTTTCCTCTTATCCGTGATCAAACAAGGGGCCGTATGGCGATTACGGATCCCCGATCGGGATAATCTCATGAACAGCATACCATAAAGCGGGCTTGGCGGCTGTCAGGTATGGACGTTCTCAGCAGACAGCTTCATTGACAAGCGAGAGGAAACTCTCCTATAATCCGAGTAAGCTTATTACCTTTGTTAGATAAATGATGACAGAAACCGCGGGAATATTATTTTTGAATATAATTTTTGAACATATAAGGAGTATGAAGCATCATGGCCAACATTTATAAAAGCGTTGCAGATATGATCGGGGAGACGCCGATGGTAAAGCTTCAGCGTCTCGCGCCGCCAGGGGCGGCCGAGATCTATGTGAAGCTGGAGAAATTCAACCCGTCCGGCAGCGTGAAGGACCGGGCCGCTTACAATTTGATTCATACGGCGGAAACGAAGGGCCTGCTTAAGCCCGGCGGCACCATTATCGAGCCGACCAGCGGAAATACCGGCATCGGACTTGCCATGATCGCCGCTGCCAAAGGGTATCGCGCCATCCTCATTATGCCGGATAATATGTCCAAGGAACGGATCAATTTGCTAAAGGCCTACGGGGCCGAGGTTGTCCTGACGCCGAGCAGCGAGCGCATGCCGGGTTCGATTGCGAAGGCCCTTGAGTTGCGGGAGCAGATCCCCGGGAGCTTCATTCCGCAGCAGTTTGAGAATGCAGCCAATCCGGATATTCATCGCGCCACGACTGCCCCGGAAATTCTGCAGCAGACCCAAGGACGGTTGGATGCGTTTGTCGCTACGGCCGGCACCGGCGGAACGGTAACGGGCACGGGCGAGGAGCTAAGGAGGCATCTGCCGGACCTGCATATTGCGGTCGTGGAGCCCAAGGGCTCTCCTGTCCTTTCCGGCGGGCAGCCGGGTCCTCATAAGCTGGTGGGGACGAGTCCGGGGTTCGTGCCAAAGATTCTGAATACCGGCATTTATAATGAAATTATTCAGATTGCGGACGAGGATGCGCTGCAGACGGCAAGGGACTTGGCCCGCAAGGAGGGGATCCTTGTGGGGCCGTCCTCCGGCGCTTCGGTATTCGCGGCAATGCGCGTCGCCGAGCGGCTGGGCGAAGGAAAGCGGGTCGTCTGCATTGCGCCGGACACGGGCGAACGGTATTTGAGCATGGATATTTTTTGATATGACAAAGGGGACTCCCAGCGGGAGTCCCCTTTTACGTGACAATGTCGCCGAGCAATAAATCTCTCTAGCTGTCTTTTTTATAAAAGGAATCCTCCGTTTACTCACGAAATGGTTGATAGTTGATTTTTTTCTCTAAAAAATGTTTTTGCCATGTCGATTCCCTAGTCGGTTGTTCGTTGAACTAGTAAAGGCCCGATTTCGAGGTCCTATTTGATAACAGGAGGGAACTTCCCATGAGATTTATGATGATTGTAAAAGCAACCGAGGATTCCGAGGCGGGTGTGCTGCCGAGCAAGGAGCAGCTTGACGCCATGATGAGGTACAACATGGAGCTGGCCCGGGCCGGCGTGCTGCTCGCAGCGGACGGACTGCATCCAAGCTCAGGCGCGATCCGGATTTCGTATCCGGAGCCAGGAGGGAAACCGAAGGTGACGGACGGGCCCTTCACCGAGGCCAAGGAACTGATCGCCGGCTATACGTTGATCGAAGTGAAATCGCGGGAAGAGGCGATCGAGTGGGCGATGCGCATGCCGGACCCTCACGGGTATGGCGCGGGGCAGATCGAGCTTCGGCAGGTGTTCGAGCCGACTGAATTGACGGAGGATCCCGAATCCCAGGCCCAGCAATATGAGATGCGTGAGCATATCGAGCGGCAGAAGCGATAGAGGGATCCATGGACACACATCGTACGATAGACGCAATCTGGAGAATTGAGTCCTCCCGGATTATTGCCCATTTGACTCGAATGGTGCGCGATATCGGACTGGCGGAGGACCTGGCGCAGGACGCGCTCGTGACCGCACTGGAACGGTGGCCGGAGACGGGAATGCCGGAGAATCCGGGCGGCTGGCTGATGACCGTGGCCAAGCGTAAAGCGCTGGACATGCTTCGTCGAAACAAGCTGCGCGATCGGAAGTATGAGCTGATTGGCCGGGAGCAGGAGCCGTGGGCCGATTCCGAGCCGGATGTGCCGGAACCCGGCGAGGTGGGGGATGATCTGCTGCGGCTGATCTTCATGACCTGCCACCCGGTCCTCTCGCCGGAGGCGCGGGTCGCCCTGACCCTGCGCCTTCTTGGCGGGCTCACGACGGCCGAGATCGCCCATGCCTACCTGACTTCCGAGGCAACCGTCGCGCAGCGGATCGTCCGTGCCAAGCGGACGCTGTCCGCGACCCGGGTGGCGTTCGAAATTCCGCAAGGTCCGGAGCTTAAACCGCGGCTTTCGTCGGTGCTTGAGGTCATTTATCTAATGTTCAACGAAGGATATGCCGCGACATCGGGCAGCCAGTGGATAAGGCCGCTCCTGTGCCAGGAGGCGCTTCGCATCGGACGGATTCTGGCCGAGATTGCGCCCGCGGAGCCGGAGGTCCACGGCTTGGTGGCGTTAATGGAATTTCAGGCTTCCCGCTTCAAGGCCCGGGTGGATCAACGCGGCGAGCCGGTTCTGCTCATGGATCAGAACCGGGGACTATGGGACTACCTGCTGATCCGGCGCGGTTTTGCCGCGCTGGAGCGGGTGGAGCAGCTGGGCGGCATGACCGGTCCGTATGCGATCCAGGCCGCGATCTCCGCCTGCCATGCGGGTGCGCCGAAGGCCGAGGATACCGACTGGATCCGGATTTCGGCCTTGTATGAGGCGCTCGCTCAGGTCTCCCCTTCCCCGATTGTGGAATTGAACCGGGCGGTCGCGCTTTCCATGGCGTTCGGGCCGGAGATCGGGCTTGAGATCGTGGACATTTTACAAGCCGAGCCGTCTCTGAAAGGATACCATCTTCTGCCAAGCGTCAGAGGAGATTTGCTGTTCAAGCTGGGTCGGCTGGATGAGGCATGCCAAGAATTCAAGCGAGCCGCTTCGCTGACCGATAACCAGCGGGAGAAGCAATTATTGCTTAGCCGTGCCGCGGAATGCGCGTCAAGCGGCGAATAACGGTGGGCTCTCTCCCATACAAAAAATTTTTCGAAAAAATTTCGAGTGGATGTCGATTTGGGCGATGGCCGTTCGTCACTTATATAAGATGAACAAAAAAATGAGATATTAGCAAGGGAGTAAAGTGATTCCGAAGAAGTCTAAAGCTTTCTAAATGAAAGCTACATCGGAAGCATAAGCTTAGTGGTCGCCTTTGCGACCGAATTTCTACCCTAATATGAATTCATCAGATTAAGAAATTTGGGAGCAACAGCGATCGTAGGAACACTTTACGTACTTGCCTAACATCTTATTAAAAAACAAATGAAAAGAGGATGAAGAATATGCAAGCACAATTGATTCCATTTATTATTTCCGGTGACGCGAGAGCACAAGCCGCGTTCTATATCGAAGCGGTCGGAGGAGAAATCCATGCGTTGTCTACCTTCGGGGACGCTCCGGGCACGCCGGAATCGAGCAAGGATAAAGTGATGCATCTATCGATGACACTGGCGGGAGGGAATACGTTAATCATGTCGGATGCCTTTCAAGATGCGGAACTGAGCGCTAATATGGGACTGTCGCTATCGTTTGATGACGAGGAGGCTGCACGCACCGCTTACCGTAACCTGAGCGCCGGAGGCGTGGAGAAATATCCGTTTGCCCTTCAGCCATGGGGGAATTTCTATTACGGCGAGCTCGTGGACCGGTTCGGCATGACGTGGCAGCTGGTGAAGCAGGGCTAGGCATAAGAACGTGGATCTCCAAGATACCGGTCATACCTAGTGAGTGAGCATAAAGCTTGTCGGTAGCGTGTTTGGCGTTTTGACATGATCGCATGTGCTTAGGATACATGCCTTCGCAGCATTACTGCAGCGTGAGCCCATTATCCAGTGACATAGAGGGAGCTGTAAAAAATGAACCAAAACCAAGAAGTGTCCGATTACATCGAAGCATTAGGCGATGCCTGGAAGATCGAGTTGAGTACGAATCTCAGGGAGCTTGTCCACAACGCGATCCCGGAGGTTCAGGAACGGATGCAGTACAAAAAGCCGCATTTCTTGAAAAACGGAAAATACGCGGCCGTGATCAGCGTTGCCAAGAGCGCGGTGAGCTTTACGATTTTTAACGCGGAGGGATTGGCATGGCCGGAGGATACATTTGATGGACCGCCGGAGCGGAAAACGATGAAAATTGCCCAAGGACAGGATGTGGATGAGCAGGCGCTTTCTGCCCTGCTGAAGCAGGCTTCCGCGAGCTTATAGTAAGAAACCGGTGTGCAGGCGGGACGGTATCGGTGGAGACGGTTCATCCGCGATCTTGACGGGATCGCGGACGAGGCCGGCTTCATTTTTTTGTCCCGTGCTGCTTCGTCGGGAGTTTGTCGCTAGGCGTCCCTTTGCCGTTGTTTTTGTTGCGGCGGGCTTTCTCCGCATTCTCATTCATTTTTTCTACGAAATCATGGGTGCTTTCCATTAATGATTCGGCTCCTTTGCATCAAAATATGAGATAACAAGCGTGTCCTGCTTAATATAACCATTCGGACGTCATTGTATTTGGTGATTTTGATGGCGGCGGGAACTGGCTGGGGTAACAGTCCCTATAAAAATAAGAATCCAGCTGACAGGCAAAGGGAGAGCTTCCCCGATATGCCTGCAGCTGGATCTAATTGTGTTTCGCACAATCTGTCGCCCGGCGCACATTCTTGGAGACGTGCGCCGAGGCCTTTATCTTTTAAACCAATTTTACGTGCCTTCCGTTTTTCGCTGCCTTACTTGGAATGGCTAATCAGCAGCTCGTATTTATTCAGGGAAGCGCCTAATATATTCTCGTTACGGCCCTGACCGTGGGATTGGCGGAACGATTCGCTGGACGTCCAGCGCTTGAATGCTTCCTCATCCTCCCAAACGGTAGATACCTTCAGTTCCTCGGCTTCGGCGCCTTCCTTGGCTTCATGCCATACCTCCATCCGCACGAATCCTTCAATTTCCTGAACCCCTTTGGCCTCAGCGAATCGCTGTGCGATCTCCTTGCCGTGGCCGGGCTTCACTTTAATCGAGTTGGTCACAACCAGCATGCCGCATCCTCCTTTTCATTCATCCTGTTCCTCTAACGTATGTCCATTATACAGGAACGGACGGACCGATTTCATCTTGGGGGAGCCGGTGCAGGTGAGGCGGGCCGAGCGGGCTGCCTCTTGTACCCCTGATGCTTACGTTGCCGCCGGCCCCTCGCCCGGCGTATCGATGGCCGGAGCCGGAGCGGCCTTGGTCTTGGGCCGGCCGCTCCAGGACCAATAGGTGCCCATCCGGAGCAGTCTCTCCACGGGACCGCTGCGGAATCGCTTCAGCCACAGCAGACTGCCTGCTGCCAG
Organism: Paenibacillus lactis; assembly: GCF_017873605.1. GTDB lineage: Bacteria > Bacillota > Bacilli > Paenibacillales > Paenibacillaceae > Paenibacillus_AQ > Paenibacillus_AQ lactis. Next base: position 316,251 of record NZ_JAGGKI010000001.1, on the reverse strand, counting down.
CACCGCATAGATGCCGATCGCCAAAAGCGCCCCTTGCAGCACGCCGAGCTTGCCGAACAAGCCGAGTCCGAATCCGTAGAAGATGAGCACGCAGACGACGCTCTGCGTCAAATAGTTGGTCAGCGACATGCGGCCCACCGCCTCGAATGCCCGGATCACGACCGATTGCCTTGATGAGAAGGCGTATAACGAAGCAAACAAGTAAATATACCCTAGAGCCAGCAGCGGGCCGCCAAGCATCATGAAGATGCCGTTCCATTCATGCGTCGTGCCCAGCATTACGCCGGCGGTCTTCAGCGCAAGGCCGACGGGAATGAGCAGCGCCCACCGGATATACAGCCGGATTTCCATGGACGGATGGAGGAAGCGTCGCCGTTTGGCCGCCGCCATGCCGAACAGGAACATCGGGGCGCTCATAAGCGGAGCGATCAGGACCACAAGGAGCATCAGCCAATCTGGCAGATTGAGCGGCATCTCCTCGTTTGACCGAAAATCCATGATTTCACCAAAGCTGCCGCTGCCGTAGACCTCGATTGATTTGGTCACATAGGCTTCCATTCGGGAGGCGTCTTCCGGAGTCGGTTCCATGGAGCCGTATCCAAGGGCCGTCATGAGGGCCAGCAGAATAATTCCCCAGATCAGCAGCGTCTTCGCCTTGCGTTTCACGAACAGGAGCAGAAAGAAGCCGATTCCCCCATAGAACAATAGAATGTCGCCTTCCCAAATAAAGGTCGAGTGCAGCAGACCGAGTCCGATCAGCAGCACAGAGCGGCGGGAGAAGCTGCGTCCGTATTTCAGGCCTTTGGCTGTAAGGCTCTCCCTCATCATCACCATGCTGTAGCCGAACAGGAAGGTAAAGATCGGCATGAAGCTGCCTTCCACGAATACCTTCAGGATATTGTGGCTGATCGTATCCAGCGCGGAGGGCTGGAAGAAATGCAGCTCATCCTTTCCGAACATGCCGTATTGAAAAATGAGCATATTGGCCATCAGAATGCCCGCCAGGCTTAACCCGCGAATCGCGTCGACGACCGTTGAACGTTTATGTGTACTCACACATCATCACCTCTTAGCCATAAGTATAGCCATTGCACTTGAATATAAAGGAAACGGCAACCTAACTTTTTCTTAACGCCTCCGGCATTTGTTTAACTCCTGTTAAGGTTGCTGTGCTAGCATAATGTACGGGTGAGAATTATGGACAATACACGAATTTTAATAGTAGATGATGAGCCTTCGATCGTGAAAATGCTCCAGATGGTGCTGCGCAAAGAAGGCTTCAACCGGATATACACGGCCGCCAGCTGCAAGGAGGCCCTTCGGGAAATCGCTGCACATGGCGCGGACTTCGTGCTGCTGGACGTCATGCTGCCCGACGGCACGGGCTTTGATCTGTGTCCTCAGCTGCGTGCCTACGGAAGTCCGCACATCCTGTTTCTTACAGCCAAGGCTTCGGATCTTGACGTGCTCACCGGCTTTGCCATGGGCGGGGACGATTATGTGACCAAGCCGTTTAATCCGCTGGAGATTGCGGCCCGGATCAAAGCGCGGCTGCGGCGCGGCGGCATCGGAACGAATGCGGCAGTCAGTCCGGCCGTTATTCGAAGCTCCTGGGATTTCGGCCGGTTTAGAGTGGATGAGGCTGCCGGCGAGCTGACGGTCCTTGGGGAACCGGTGCCGTGTCCGGCGCAGGTGTTCCAGCTGCTGCTGTATTTCTGCAAGCATCCCGGCGTCGTCTTCTCCAAATCCCAGCTGTACGAAGCGGTATGGGGCATTGACGGCATGGGCGAGGACAATACCGTGATGGTGCATATCCGGCGCATCCGGGAGCGGATCGAGGAGGATCCGAGCAACCCGCAGTATCTGCTTACGGTTCGGGGACTCGGCTATAAGCTCGTCAAGGAGAGCGGCCGATGAGACTGCGAAGAAGGCTTGCCTTTCATTTTACCTATCAATTGATTGCATTCTCGGCATTCATGTTCTGTTTTATCATCGTGCTGATGTTTTTCCTTATTAGTCATATCAGCAACGAGGAGATCAAGCGGAACTTCCCGGCAGGGGTGCTGGACAGCATCGTCGGGGAAACCGTTGCGGAGAAGGGGAGCGTTCAGCTGGAGGAGCATTGGAAGGTGCTGCTGCAGGAGAGCGGCATGTGGCTTCAGGTCGTCGATATGGAAGGGAACGTCATTCATGCCACGAATACCCCTTCGGATGTTCCAAGCGAGTACTCCGTCAGCACCCTGCTCGCCATAAAGGAAGAACGGAGGCTCGGCAAATATACGATGGACTGGCAGATGGACCTGTTCTATAAAGAACCGCTGCTGTTCCTGGCAGGTCGGGTCGATGCCGGATCGGACCAGCTCCTGGACTGGGTGGCCGCTTATGAGAAGGACGGGCTTGTCGACCCTGAATTCGAAAGGGAGCTGCAAGGGAAGCTTGGCGGCGCAGGCGGCTACCTCCATATCATTGACGGGGAAGGCCGTATCGTGCAGTCGCTCGGGGAAGGCGCCGGAGATAAGTCGGAGTACCACCCGTTGGAGATCATCGCCATGCAGGAGCAGCCGGGTACCTATTCGACGCATATTGCCGTATTTCGGGACAAGAACAGCGGCAACACCTGGATCTACCATACCCCGCAGGATGAAGCGCTGGGGAAACGGCCGATGATGAACGAGCTGATACGCGTCGCCCTGTGGGCCATGATGAGCGTGCTGCTTCTCTCGCTCGCCATTGCGATCTGGCACGGCTATCGTTACAGTCGCCCGTTACTGCTCTTTACCGGCTGGTTCGAGCGGATGGGCAGCGGAGCGTATGAAGAAGTGCTGACGCCGAAAGACCGCAAACGGGTCTTCCGCAAGAACGGCAAGCTTCGCATGCGATATAAGCTGTACAAGGAAGTGATCCATTCTTTTTACCGGATGGCCGAGCAGCTGGCAGAGGCTGAACGGGAACGCGAACGTCTGGAACGGAACCGGGAGGAATGGATGTCGGGGATATCGCATGATCTGCGTACTCCGCTCTCCTCCATTCAGGGTTACGGTTACATGCTGGAAAGCGCTCCGAATGATTGGAGTGCGGAGGAGCTGCGGGAGATGGGCACCGTCATCCGGGAAAAAGGGGATTATATGCTGGAACTGATCGACGATTTCTCGCTCGTGTTCCGCCTCAAGAGCACGATCCGCCCGCAGGAGCTTATCCCGCTCGATCTGAATGAGCTGGTCCGCCGCTGTGTGCTGAAATACGTGAACGATGCCACGCTGAATGAAGCGACCTTTACCTATATCGGCGGGGAAACGCCGCTGCTCGTGAACGGTAATGCGAAGTGGCTGCAGCGCCTCATGGATAACCTGATTATCAATGCGGTCAAGCATAATCCGGAAGGGGTCAAGATCGAGGTTCGGGTCGAAAGCCGGCCTGGCGGTGCCGCAATCATCGTCGCGGATCAGGGCAACGGCATGGACGAGGAGACGAAGGCTAACCTGTTCGAGCGGTATTACCGCGGAACGAACACGGAGGAGAGCGTGGACGGCTCGGGTCTCGGGATGAGCATTGCGAAGGCCATCGTGGAGGCTCATGCAGGCAAGGTAGGCATCTGGTCCGAGCTGGGTCGGGGCACGACCATTACCGTACTGCTGCCTGAGGCTGGGCAGGGAGACGGGGATGAGCCCGATACCGGCAAGGATTCGAGGGGAAAGTGAGAGCGGATGCCGGCAGGAATCGGCTCTATAACTAGGGTTGCACGCCTGAATGCGGGATTGCCGATCTCGGCCGGATAGCTGCAAAAAAATCCACCCGCTGCGATCCTTGGTGCGCTATAATAGCCTGGAAATGATTTCATTTGCTTACTATCTATCGACCGGAGGACATCCATGGGCTCAACTTCTTTTCGGCAATTAACCGGTAATGCCAGGGGCTGTCTCGTCTATGAACCGCTGTTCCTGATTCCCTACAGCATGTTTGCGACGTACAGCTCCATCTTTATGTACCAGCTTGGCGTAACCGAGACGGGAATCGGCTGGATCACCTCGATCGGCCTGCTCGTCCAAGTGCTTTCCTCGTTTCTTAGCGGCTATCTTACGGACCGGATGGGCCGCAAGCGTGCGCTGCTCTATTTCGACGTGCTCAGCTGGAGCATCGCTACGCTGCTATGGGCCGTCTCGCAAAACTTCTGGTTCTTTGTCATCGCGGCTGTAATCAACGGTTTTCAAAAAGTGCCCCATACGGCGTTTTATTGCCTGCTTGTTGAAGACACGGCCCCTAAGGAGCGGACGTATGTGTTTACGCTGCTGCAGCTGATCAGCGTAGTAGGGGGCTTGTTCGCCCCACTCGGGGGATTGCTGGTGTATCACTTCTCGTTGGTGCCTGGAGTGCGGATCATGTTCGTGCTGGCCTGTATCCTGATGACGATTCAATTCATCGGCAGGCATTATGCGACCCGGGAGACGGAGATCGGCTACCGCAAGATGAAGGAGACAAAGTCCATGAGCCTGCGCGAAGGCATGGTCGACTATATATCCGTCATGAAGGGCATGCTGAAAAGCCCGCTCCTGCTGATCATCTTCGGCGTTTATATTCTGTTTAACTTTCAGATGACCGTGAAGACGACCTATGTCTCTATTTTTATGGTGGAATATTTGCATCTCGGCAGCGGATTGATTTCCGTCTTTCCGGCATTCTCCTCCATCATCATGCTGATGTTCATGAGATGGATCATGCCGCGGATCAGTGAGTCCAAAGTGAACCGGACGATGGTCTGGGGATTCATCATTTCGGTGCTTGCGAACGTCGTTCTCGTCATCGCCCCGGAGGGCGACCTTGTCGTGCTCAGCGTAAGCACGATCATCGCGGCGGTTGGAACGATGATGACCTATCCGTATCTTGAAACGGCGGTTGCGAATGCCATTGATGACGATAACCGGGCTAAAATATTCGCGCTGCTCCAGGTGCTTATCCTGATCGTGATTACGCCTTCCGGCGTGATCGGAGGCTGGGCTTATGGCATCGATCCGCGCATTCCGTTCCTGCTTGTTGCGGGGGCGTTTGCCGTCAGCATTCCGCTGATGATGCTGTACGCCAAAAAGGTATCAAAGGCTCCAGCCGAAGTCAGCCTGTAATACAGGGGTGCTTCATTCGATACATAGGCTTCTGGCTTGCGGCCATGATTTTGGCGGCATCCTGGTATTTCCTAAAGAGGCCGGTTCCTTCCTGTCACTTGACTTCTTGGACAGGAGGATTATAATTCTAACAACAAATGAGTAGAATTGAATAGGGTAAAGGTCTTAGCAGCAAATCTTGATGTATATGCCGGGGAATAGGGCCCAGGCGTCTCTACCAGGTTACCGTAAATGACTTGACTACATAAAAGATGAGAATAGGACAGCCCGAGCTTTGAAGGGGAATCGCGAGGCATGGCGGTACCCCGGTACGCGTGGCGTTTCACGTATTCGTCCGAGTGGGACCGGCGCAAGGTCTAATCCGGAATCAGCGGCAATATTACGCGAGCGCAGCAGATAAGCAAGGGACTTTCTCATCTTGATGAATTCAATCTTTAGGCATCCCGGGCAGGTACGCTGTCCGGGTTGTTTTGCGTTCCGCAGCTCAGGGGGATCGTATTGATCTAAACCATGGGCCCCTCCCTCCATGCGTGAAAAATTTGCGATGAAGGGCATCATCAGACTCACTGCGTAGATATCCAATCAGCAAAAAAGGGGAGCGTGCAATCATCATGAGTTCAAGCAAAAGACATAAACGATACGAGGTCAGCCGGCAGCTGGGACAGGTTGCTTTGGGGCAGTCGCCAGCCGAGCTGGTGATCAAGAACGGCACGCTGGTCAACGTATTTACGGGCGAGCTTCAAGCGAATATGGACGTGGCGGTTGCAGCCGGGCGCATTGCCTATATCGGCAATGCGGATCATACCATCGGCGAGGGCACGAAAGTGATTGATGGCAAAGGGCGGTATATTACGCCGGGACTGCTTGATGGCCATATGCACGTCGAATCCACGATGCTGACGGTGACCGAATTTGCCAAGGCGGCCATCGTAAGCGGAACGACCGGTATCTATATGGATCCGCACGAGATTGCCAACGTGTTCGGTATGGAAGGCGTGCGCTGGATGCATGAGGAAGGTCAGCAGCTGCCGCTGAAGGTATTCACGACCATTCCTTCCTGCGTCCCCGCAACATTCGATCTGGAGGATGGCGGCGCCCAGCTTGGCGTATCCGATATCGAAGAGGGGCTGACCTGGCCCGGCACGGCAGGCCTCGGTGAAGTAATGAACTTCCCAGGCGTCGTGAACGGCGATCCGACGATGCTCGGAGAGATTGAAGCAACGCTGCGTGCGGGCAAGACGGTAACCGGACATTTTCCGGCTGAGGATGACCGAATGCTTCAGGCTTATTTGGCTACAGGGGTTAGCTCCGACCACGAGACGGTGACACGGGAGCAGGCGCTGGAGAAGGTTAGGCTCGGGATGCATCTGATGATCCGCGAGGGTTCGGCATGGCAGGACATCAAGGAGGTCATCAAAGTGGTGACCGAGGATAAGGTGCGCACGGACAACATGTCGCTCATTACCGACGATGTATACCCGCAGACGCTGGTGCGGCTCGGCCATATGAACCATATCGTGCGGCGGGCGATGGAAGAAGGGGTTGACCCCGTAACCGCGATTCAAATGGGCACGATCAACGTTGCTCGCTATTTCGGAATGGAGCTGGACCTCGGCAGCATCTCCCCGGGAAAATCGGCGGACATCCTGCTCATTGACGATTTGAAGCGCATGGTTCCATCGGTCGTCATTGCCGATGGCGAGGTCGTTGCGGAGAACGGCCGCCTTGTGGTGGAGTTTCCGTCCTACCAATACCCGGAGAAGGCTTATCAATCGGTGCGTCTAGCCCGGGCCCTCACCCCGGAAGATTTCCTGCTCCGCAGCAAATCGGGTTCGGCAGCGCGAACGGAAGTCAATGTCGTGCGCGTCATTGAGAACAGTGCCCGTACAGCTAAAATGACGGCGGTTCTCCCGGTGGAGGGCGGTATCATCCGGCCGGACCTGGAGCAGGACGTCGTGCAGCTTGCCTGTATCGAGCGTCACCGCGGAACCGGCCAAATCTCGCTAGGGTTCGCGAGCGGCTTCGGTCTGAAGTCGGGTGCGGTCGCTTCGACCGTGGCCCATGACAGCCACAACCTGCTGGTGATGGGCACGAATGTGGACGATATGGCATTTGCCGCCAATGAGCTGGCGGCTTGCGGCGGCGGCATGATCGTCGTCCGGGACGGGAAGGTGCTGGCGAAGGTGGCTATGCCGATCGCCGGCCTTTTGGCTGACCGTCCGGTGGAAGTCGTGGCCGAGGAAGTGGCGGCGCTGGAGGATGCGTGGAAGGAGCTTGGCTGCTTCATCAACGCGCCGTTCATGACCTTCTCCCTCATCGCACTCCCGGTCATTCCGGAAATCCGCATCACAAATCGCGGGATTGCGGATGTGATAGAGTTTAAGCTGATCGAGACTGAGGTGGGTCCGGTTCAATAAAATGTACAAGCTAATGCAATGATCTGCATGCCGCATCGTACGAGCAATAACGACGAGGGTCGTGCAGCAGTGATGAGGAACGACGCGCGCCGGGAGAGGCACGTGGTATAGTATACAAGGGGCAGGCTCACCAGGGATGGCGGGCCTGTCCCTTTTAAGTTCGGGACCTCGTGATTTTTGTCACAAATTTATAACTTTTTATCCGTTTTCGACTCCGATATTGTGATGTTAATCACAATCCTGCCTGCTCCAGTCTGCGACAATACCAAAAGAATCAAATTTAAAATGATGACGTGAGCTAAAGGAAGGGGTATGTTATGGATCCGGTGATGCTGGCGCGAATACAGTTCGCATCGACAACTATTTTTCACTTTATTTTCGTACCGATCTCCATCGGGTTGGCGTTTCTGATCGCCGTCATGGAGACGATGTACGTTTTCAAAGGCCAGGACGTGTATAAACGGATGGCCAAATTCTGGGGCAAGCTGCTTCTCATTAACTTTGCGGTCGGCGTAGTGACGGGGATTCTGCAGGAATTCCAGTTCGGTATGAACTGGTCCGATTATTCCCGGTTCGTCGGGGACGTGTTTGGCGCGCCGCTGGCGATCGAGGCACTGCTGGCCTTTTTCCTCGAATCGACGTTCATCGGCCTGTGGATCTTCGGCTGGGACCGGCTTTCGAAGAAGGTCCATCTGCTGAGCATCTGGCTGGTGTCCTTCGGCACCTTGATGTCGGCGTTCTGGATTCTGGCCGCCAACTCGTTCATGCAGCGTCCGGTCGGATTCGAGATCAACAACGGTCGGGCGGAGATGAACGACTTTTTCGCGCTGATCACGAACGGTCAGCTGCTGGTGGAGTTCCCGCATACGATTTTCGGGGCGCTGGCTACCGGCGCTTTCCTCGTAGCCGGGGTGAGCGCGTATAAGCTGATGAAGAAGCAGGACTTGGACTTTTTCAAAAGATCGTTCAACCTCGCGATTGTGGTTGGCCTGATTACCTCCATTCTGGTTGCGGTGTTCGGCCACCAGCAGGCGCAGTACCTCGTGCAGACTCAGCCGATGAAGATGGCTGCTGCGGAGGGCCTGTGGGAAACGAGCGAGGACCCGGCGCCGTGGACGGTCTTTGCGTCGATCGATCCGGATAAGCAGGAGAACTCGGCGGAATTCAAAGTCCCGTATTTGCTCAGCTTCCTGTCTTACAGCAAATTTAGCGGCGAAGTGATCGGGATGAAAGAGCTGCAGTACCAGTACGAGCAGGAATACGGCCCGGGCGATTATATTCCTCCGGTGCGCACGACCTTCTGGAGCTTCCGGATTATGGTGGCGGCCGGAACGGCCATGATTCTGCTTGGTCTGTACGGTGCTTGGCTGATGCTGCGCAAAAAGGTCGAGCAGGCCGGGAAGTGGTTCCTGAGCATGATGCTGATTGGCATCTCCCTGCCGATCATAGCGAACAGCTCGGGCTGGATTATGACGGAGATCGGGCGCCAGCCGTGGACGGTGTTCGGGCTCATTACGACGGAGAACAGCATTTCGCCGAATGTCAGCGCCGGGTCGATTCTGTTCTCGCTGATCGTGTTTACGGCGATTTACGCGGTGCTGGCGGCTGTCATGGCCTATCTGTTCGTCAAGGTGATTAAGAAAGGGCCGTATGCGGAGGAGGCGGACCACCGCCACGCAAGCGATCCGTTTAACAAGGAGGGCTACAATGCTGTCTCTTAATGAAGTATGGTTTGTGCTGGTTGCGGTATTGTTTATCGGGTTCTTTTTTCTCGAGGGCTTTGATTTCGGCGTTGGGATGTCCACGCAGCTTCTAGCCAAAAGCGACACGGAGCGCCGCGTGCTCATCAATTCCATCGGCCCGTTCTGGGACGCGAACGAGGTATGGCTGCTAACGGCAGGGGGCGCAATGTTCGCGGCGTTCCCGAACTGGTACGCGACCTTGTTCAGCGGGTTCTACATTCCGCTTGTCTTCCTCCTGCTGGCCTTGATCGGCCGCGGCGTAGCCTTTGAGTTCCGGGGGAAGGTGGGGAATGCCCGCTGGAAAAAGGTATGGGACGGCGCCATTTTCACAGGCAGCGTGCTGCCTCCGTTCCTGCTCGGCGTCGTATTTGCTTGCCTGATCCAGGGGCTGCCGATCAACGAAGCAATGGAAATGCACGCCGGTTTCTTCGATATCGTCAATGCCTATACGGTGGTCGGCGGGCTGACGATGACGCTGCTGTGCTTGCTGCACGGCTTGATGTTCACGACGCTTCGCACGACCTCGGACTTGCAAGAGCGCGCACGCTCCATGGCACGGAAGCTGCTGCTTCCGGTTGCGGGACTGTTCGCGGCATTCGGCGTCATGACGTATTTCATGACGAACGTGTTCGAGCGGCGGGGCGGCCTGATCGCCGTTTTGCTGGGGCTGGCGCTGCTGGCCTTCCTGCTCGGCGGATATTTCATGAGCCTGAAGCGGGATGGCTGGGCGTTCGGGATGACCGGCGCCGTGATCGCTCTTACGGTAACCTCCGTGTTCGCGGGATTGTTCCCGCGGGTCATGATCAGCTCTATCAGCCAGGCGTTCGATCTGACGATCTATAATGCGGCTTCCGGCCCGTATTCGCTGAAGGTGATGACCATCGTGGCCGTCACGCTGCTGCCTTTCGTCTTGGGTTATCAAATCTGGAGTTACTTCGTTTTCCACAAACGGGTACATGAGAAGGAGCATCTGGAATACTGATGGGAAAAGATCTGCTGGGTTACCGTGGCGCCAAGACGACGTTTCTACTGGTCGCCGTATGTACCCTGGCACAGAGCATGGCCATCCTCCTGCAGGCCAAATGGCTTGCAGAGACGGTTTCCGCGCTGTTCGCGGGGGCCTCGCTGCAGGAGCAGGGGGGAACCATTGCCCTGTTTCTGCTTGCTTTTCTGCTGCGGCACGGGGTCGGAGCCATCCAGCAAGGGATTGCGCAGCGCTTTGCGGAGCAGACCGGCACAAGCCTTCGTAAGGAGCTGCTCGGCGTGCTCTTCCGGAGAGGGCCGGCGCTGATCCGGAAGGAAGGAACGGGCAATGTGGTTACGCTTGTGCTGGAGGGCATCGGCAAGTTCCGCAAATATGCGGAGCTGACCATCCCCCGGATGATGGGCGCGGGCATAACTCCTGCGCTGGTATGGCTGTACGTATTCATGACCGACCGGATTTCGGGCATTATTTTGCTCGTGACCATGCCGATTCTGATTGCCTTCCTGATTCTTGTCGGCCTCGCTGCAAGGAAGCAGACTGAGCGGCAGCTGGATTCTTACCGGATGCTGTCCAATCATTTCGTCGACTCGCTCAGGGGGCTTATGACGCTGAAATTTCTAGGCCAGAGCCGCAAGCACAGCGGCAGCATTCGGCAGGTCAGCGAAGATTACCGGAAAGCGACCATGCGCACCTTGCGCGTGGCCTTTCTGTCCTCCTTCGCGCTGGACTTCTTCACCATGCTGTCCGTTGCGTCCGTTGCGGTCAACCTTGGTCTGCGGCTCATAAACGGAAGTATCGAGCTGCTGCCGGCGCTGCTGGTTCTGATTCTCGCGCCGGAGTACTTCCTTCCGGTGCGGATGGTCGGCGCCGATTTCCATGCGACGCTGGACGGCAAGCAGGCGGGGGAAGCGATGCAGTCGATCATTCGGGCATCGCGGGCCGAGGAGACCGGCAAGCCGGAAGCGGCGGAGACTGCTCGGAATGCGGGCGCCGTTGGCTTCGGCGAAGCCGCTGTGGCCCATGCGGCGACAACCGATAGGGCGGTTACAGTTGGAACGCCTCTCTCGGCCCCGATACTTAAAATTAAGGATAATTCAACTTACCGTGAAAGCTCGCGGCCTGTATTTCGATGGGATGATTGCAGCATGCTGGAGCTGTCCGGTGTCGGCCTGCGGCATGAAGAGCACGGGCCGGCTTCCCTGCAGGACGTTAGCTTCCGGATCCCGTGCAAAGGCAGGATCGGGATCGTGGGGGAGAGCGGAGCCGGCAAATCCTCGCTGATTGATCTGCTTGGCGGCTTTGCGGCTCCTACCGCAGGTGAGATCAAGCTGAACGGCGTGAAGCTGGAGGAAGGGAACCGCAAGGCATGGCGAAGCGGGGTGACGTATATGCTGCAGCATCCGTATTTGTTCAGCAGTACGCTTGAGGATAATGTGCGGTTCTATGCGCCGGATGCTTCCGATGCGGACGTACGGGCCGCTGTTGAGGCGGCGGGACTGATTGACCTTGTGCGCAAGTTGCCGAATGGACTTCATGAAATGATTGGAGCTGGAGGGCGAGCCTTAAGCGGCGGGCAGGCCCAGCGCGTCGCCTTGGCGAGAGCGCTGCTCGGCGGGCGGCAGGTGCTGCTGCTGGATGAGCCGACGGCCCATCTTGACATCGAGACGGAATATGAGCTGAAAGAGACGATGCTGTCCCTATTCCGGGACAAGTGGGTATTCCTTGCTACGCACAGACTGCACTGGATGCGGGATATGGATGTTATCATCGTGCTCCACCGGGGGCGCGTCGCAGAGACGGGAACGCATGAGGAGCTCATGCAATTGAAGGGCGTGTATTACGGGTTGATTACTTCGCAGATGGAGGGAGTCGGATGAAGCAGGAATCGTGGTTTCGGCCTTATGTGACGGCAAATTTCTGGCGCTTTCTGCTGATTGCCATGCTCGGCGTGCTTACCGTTCTGTTTGCGTGCATGCTGATGTTTACGTCAGGGTATTTAATCTCCAAATCCGCGCTCCGACCGGAGAACATTCTGATGGTGTACGTGCCGACGGTAGGTGTCCGTACATTCGGGATCGGACGCGCCGTCCTGCATTATGCGGAGCGCCTTGTGGGGCATGATACGATTCTCCGTATCCTGTCCCGGATGCGGCTGAGGCTGTACCGGATTCTGGAGCCTCAGGCACTCCGGTTAACTTCCCGCTACCGGACCGGCGATCTCCTCGGCGTGCTCTCCGATGACATTGAATATTTGCAGGACGTCTACATCCGCACGGTATTTCCGTCGTTCGTGGCGCTGGTCCTATATGCCGGCGTGATTGCGGCCGCTGGACGATTCGATCCGGGATTTGCTCTTCTGCTGGCCTTGTATGTGGCCGTTCTGGTATTCGTGCTGCCGCTCATTTCCCTGCTGCTGACGAAGCGGAAGAACCGGGAGATGAAGCAGGCAAGGAACCGGCTGTACCAGAAGCTGACCGATGCGGTGCTTGGCATGCATGAATGGTACGTCAGCGGCCGGCAGCAGCAGTTTCTGACGGGATACGAGGAGGATGAAGCCGAGGTGGACCGGACCGACCGGGCGCTCAAGCGGTGGGCGCGGCTGCGCGGCTTCATCGGGCAGACGGTCGTTGCGGTAACGGTCGTCACGGTCGTGTATGTAGCTGGCAAGGAGTATGCGGGCGGTTCACTGGACGTTACGCTGATCGCGGCGATGGTGCTTGCGGTGTTTCCACTGATGGACGCTTTTCTGCCGGTGTCCGAGGCGGTAGAGCGGATTCCGCTGTACGGTCAATCGGTTCAGAGACTGAAGGCCATCGGGCATGGAGAGGGCTCCGCCACCACTGGATACCCGGAGCAGCTGTCATTGAGCCGGGGCGAAGTGGATGCCGTCATTCGAAGCGGCGCGCATATAAAGCTGGAGGCCGTCTCGTTTCAATACGATGCAAATGGGACTGATGCAGCACACTCAGCACATTCACCAGCAGCACCTTCGCCAGATGCGGCTGAAGCAGCATATTCAACAACAGCACACTCACCAGATCCGGCAGATGCGGCATATCAACCAGAAGCGGCAGATACAGCATATCAACCAGAAGCGACAGATGCAGCACATTCGGCACGTTGGGCAGGCGCGACAGCATCAGGCTGTTTGGACAAAGGTACACACGCGCTCCGGGACATTTCCCTTGACGTTCCCGCCGGAGCCAAGGTGGCGGTCATCGGACGTTCAGGAGCCGGCAAATCGACCCTGCTGCAGCTTATCCAGGGCGTCTTGACACCCTCATCGGGCACGGTCACGATCAGCGGCACGGATGCTGCGCGTTTTGGCGACGATATCTCGTCCGTGATTTCCGTCCTGAATCAGAGCCCTCATCTATTCGACACCACGCTGGCAAACAATATCCGGCTCGGACGACCGGATGCCACGGAAGAGGATATCCGGCAGGCCGCTGCGATGGCCCAGCTAACTACGCTGGTCGATTCCCTTCCGGACGGCCTCCATACCCGCATGCAGGAAGCAGGGCAGCGTTTTTCAGGAGGAGAACGCCAGCGAGTGGCCCTTGCCCGCATTCTGCTGCAGAAGAGTCCGGTCGTTATCCTTGACGAACCGACGGTCGGGCTGGATCCCAGAACGGAGCGCGAGCTGCTCTCTACCATTTTCTCCAGCCTTCAGGACCGGACGCTGATCTGGGTGACCCATCATCTCGTCGGCGTCGAGCAGATGGATGAGATCCTGTTCTTGGAGCAAGGGAAAGTCGTCATGCGCGGTACGCACGACGAGCTGATGGAGCGCTACCCAAGGTATCGCGGGCTGTATCGGCTGGACCGCCCCGGCGCATAATTGAATAGGTCCTGAACCATTCCATTGTTTCTCTTATCGGACCGATAAAAGATCGCAATCCAAAGCGCGGCTGGAAAGATGTAACATGGTCTTAGACCGGTCTATAACTTTTTAGTTAGGAGAGTGACATATGGATCAGGAGCGGCTGGTGAGGGTGTTTCAGCATTTTGCCGATAAGGAATTTCCGGGATCCAGCGATTTGTACGCGCATTTGGCGCGGCAGATCGCCGGCGATGCGGAGGTTTTGGCGATAGCTGCCCAATCTGCTGTTCGGCGCGGTTCAGTACTTGCTGCTGAAGGGCAAGGGGGCGGCGCTTAGCGCCTACTATCCGGGGCTCGCGGAGGAGCCGAAGGAAATGGAGGCAAGCTATCCGCATTTTCGGACATTTGTGCTGGAGCATAGGGAGGAGATTATAGGGATCCTCCGAAGCAAGCGGGTGCAGACGAACGAGGTCCGGCGCTGCGCGTATCTTTTTCCGGTGTTCTGCTCCGTGTACGCCAAGGTGCAAAAGCCGCTCGCCCTTGTAGAGCTGGGGTGCAGCGCCGGACTGCAGCTGCTGTGGGATCAGTACAGCTATGCTTACGGCGGCCAGGAGGCATACGGCAAGAAGGAGTCCGCCGTTCGCATCGATTCCGAGATCAGGGGCGGGAAGGCCCCGTTTCTGCTCTCTTCTAGTCCCCCGGTCGTCTACCGGATGGGGATCGATCTTCACGTGAACGATGTGCACAGCGCGGAGGATGTATTATGGCTGCGGGCGCTCATCTGGCCGGGCAACCCCCGCCGGGTATCGATGCTCGAGCAGGCCGCAGCTCTTCTTAAGAGCCGGTCTGATATTCGGTTTATAGAAGGGGACGGGACGGAGCTGCTGCCCGATCTTGTGAGGGACATTCCCGGAGAGGCCGTCGTATGCGTCTTTCATACGCATGTAGCCAACCAGATTCCCGAGGATAACAAACATCGGCTGCTCCATCATCTGAGCACGATCGGTAAACAACGCGACATCGTCCATGTGTACAACAACATGTGGGATGGCGATCTCCATGCCGACTTTATTGTCGGCGGCATATCGAGCGAACAGACCATCCTTAGAGCCGACGGTCATGGGCGCTGGTTTGAATGGCTGGCATGAATCGCTAGTCCGCCTTTTTTCCACGTCGTTTGCAATCCTCCTTCGTGCTTCATCTCTCTTCGCCCCGCCGTCTGCAATCCTCACCCGTGCTCTCATTACGCTTCTCCATGCCGCGGCATTTTTCTCCAGCGCCAGACTGTGCCATAATAGGGGAGATGGAATATAAAGCGTTTAATGCTGAAATCAAGGATGCCAAAGGAGGAAGACAAGATGGAGTACCGTATTGAGAAGGATACGTTAGGTGAGGTGAAGGTGCCTGCCGATAAGCTCTGGGCCGCCCAAACGCAGCGCAGCTCCGAGAATTTCCGGATCGGCACGGAAACGATGCCGAAGGAGATTATCCGGGCGTTCGCCGTGTTGAAGAAGAGCGCCGCGATTGTTAACGGCAAGCTCGGCAAGCTGAATGAAGATAAGGTCTGGGCCATTACCGTCGCGGCCGATGAAATCATTGAAGGCAAGCATGATGAGCATTTTCCCCTTGTCGTTTGGCAGACAGGCAGCGGCACGCAGTCCAATATGAACGTGAACGAGGTTATCGCGAACCGGGGGAACCAGCTGCTTCAGGAAAAAGGCAGCGACCAGCGCATTCACCCCAACGATGACGTGAATAAATCCCAAAGCTCCAACGACACCTTCCCGACGGCGATGCATATGGCGGCCGTTATCGCCTTGGAGGACAGCGTGCTGCCGTCGCTTCAACGGCTCAAGAAGACGCTGAAAGAGAAGAGCGAGGAGTACAAGGATCTCATTAAAATCGGCCGCACGCATCTTCAGGATGCCACGCCGCTTACGCTGGGGCAGGAAATCAGCGGCTGGCACCGTATGCTTGAGAAATGCGAGCTTATGGTCGCTTCTTCGATCGAGCCGCTGCGGGAGCTGGCGATCGGCGGAACGGCCGTCGGTACGGGCATCAACGCCCATCCGAAATTCGGCGAGATGACCGCGGCGGAAATCAGCCTGCAGATCGGCAAAAGCTACACCTCTGCCAGCAATAAATTCCACTCGCTGACAAGCCATGACGAAGTGGTCTTTGCGCACGGAGCGCTCAAGGCGCTGGCTGCCGATCTGATGAAGATCGCCAATGACGTGCGCTGGCTGGCGAGCGGGCCCCGCTCCGGCATCGGGGAGCTGACCATACCGGCCAACGAGCCGGGAAGCTCGATTATGCCGGGCAAAGTAAATCCGACCCAGAGCGAGGCGCTTACGATGGTGGTATGCCAGGTGATGGGGAACGATGCAACGATCGGGTTCGCGGCAAGCCAGGGCAATTTCGAGCTGAACGTATTCAAGCCGGTGATCATCTATAACTTCCTGCAATCGGCACGCCTGCTGTCGAATGCGATGGATTCGTTTGACCGGAACTGCGCGGTCGGCATCGAAGCGAATCTCGAAGTCATTCGCGGCAATATGGAGCGGTCGCTGATGCTGGTGACGGCGCTCAATCCGCATATCGGATACGAGAATGCGGCCGCGATCGCTAAACGCGCGCATCAAGAGGGCACGACCCTTCGGGAAGCTGCGCTGGCGAGCGGTCTGCTGACGGCAGAGGAATTTGACCGGATCGTGCGGCCGGAAGAGATGATTCATCCGAAGGAATAAGCAGGATGCTGTGAAGGCCAATCAACCCATGCACCCGCGAGGTGGATGGGTTTTTGTTTCTCTAACGGGGGAGCGGCTGTTATAATAAAGCTTCGACGGATGGATGGGGCGGAATTTTTTTAAAAAAGGAGGGATGACCAGTGAAGAAACATCAGCTGACCGCGGTGGTGCTTTCCGTGATCTTTACAGGCCTCGGCCTATTCTACATCGGGACCCCGATGCTGATCATTACCGGGGCGCTGCTTATGGCGCTGCAGGGAGCTGTGCTTTATTTTCTGCTGCTGACGCTCGGCTTTCTCGGCTTTTTGGCGCTGCCGGCCGCACTTGCGCTGCATATTGCGGGCATCGTGATTACGATTATTTATTTTAACTACCGGTCGCCGAAAAAAACGTGGCTGGAGCAGAAACGGCAGCGGCAGCTGTCTTCACCAGGTGCCATCGCCGCGCGCACGGTGATCGGCCTCCTCTTGCTTGCCGGATCCGTGTATGTCGGTTACACGGAGGGAACCGCCCCGTTTACCAAGTCGGCTGCGGAGAAGCAGGTTGTTCGGGAAGCCGCCGAACATTATTTGGAGCAAAAATACGGCGAGCCGTTCAAGGTCACCAAGATGGACTATACATGGGCTGTCGGATCATACAATCTTACGGCGATTCCCGAAGGAGCTCCTGAGCTGGAATTCACGCTGGACAGCACCGACGGCAGCCCGCCGGTCCCATCCGGTGAAACCTACCTCAATCGTGTATGGGGGGCGCAGCTTCGTGACAAGGCGGAGCCGGTCATCGACCGGCTGTATCCGGACGGCGCTTTCGTTCAGGCCTGGGTGAGCTGCAATATGAAGCAGGTGGTGCGGGAGTACGACAAGCTGGATTCCTGCAGCGGCGAGCCGGTTAGCCAGAATGTAGACATCGTTGTGTTTGCCGATGTTGCGGAGGGCAGCCTGGACCAAGAGAAGGAGCGCATTCTGGAGCTGGTCAAGCAGCTGCCCGGAGTTACGGTTCCGGGCAAGACCGATCTTCAGATCGAGTATTATCCGGCAAAACTGAACACGCCCGCCAATGCAGCGAAGCTGGAGAAGGGGAGTGGCGCCTTGCAAGATGCGACGCCGACGTATCAGTTCAGGGAGTTCGACATTTCGCGGATCACGGGCACTTCGGACATCGAGCTCCGTAAATTGTAGAATTGAAAAAGCCAGGCAGAGCCTTTATTCGGTCTGTCCTGGCTTTTGTTTATTTCGTGATAGGGGAGTTTCCCGCCTTTGTTCGCGCAAGCGCAAGCGTCAGTTACCCAGGTTCAGTCAGACTGAGGCCGACATGCTGGCCGAAGCGTGCTTGTCCGGTAGCAGGCTTAGATCCCAAGGCACCTTATTGTAGGCAAGCTTGCTGCCCCCGAGGATGTTGCTGGCTCTGCTTATAACATGGTGGGAGTACTTCATTGCGATATCCTCTTTGATAAAATGCGTGCCGGCCGCAAAGGCGGTAAGATATTCGTCCCAGCTGCGGTAATGCTGCTGTAGGAGGGCCGCTGCCTTTTGTTTGATCTCCCAGGCCTCCTCTTCGCTCAGGAAGCGATAGATCCGTCCGATCCGGCTAAGAAGGATGGCCCAGCCCCCGCCTAATGCGGCGATATCGGCCGAAGGCAGCATCCCCATCCATTTGCCGACAACGATCATTTTTTTGTAATCGGGATCGTCTTTGGCGTCCTCGAGATAACGCTCGCGTGCCTTGAGGGTTAGGGCGGACAAACGGTTATGAATGTCCAGGTATTCCTGGCAGTGGCCGTCGTTTAGCAAAAAATCGATACGCTCCTTGAGGGAGGCCGCGTCCGTGATCTTCCAGTCGGCCAGCGCTTTTTTCATCACGCCTTTTCGCAGCCAGCGCTCCGAGGGATGAAATTCATAAGGAATATAATAATAGCCCAGCATGCTATCGATACAAACGCTGGACAAGCAGCGGAGGTAGAGCTCGATTCTTTTCTTGTGCTTGCGGCTGAATCCTTCCATGATGCGAATGCCTCCTTTCTAGGTTGCAAGCACCCAATGCACTTTGATGGCCTTCCAGGTGTTCCACAGGATGACGGCAATCAATAGCCACGTATATACCGGGTGCAGGTCGAAGAATATTTGCAGAGCCAGATAAACCAGAATGTAGAGCCAGCTTAAGCGGAGCACCATGAGCGTATCGAATAACAGATTGCTTCTCCATGACCGCCACCGGTCAGCGGCTGTGATGTGTCTCCGGCCGTATTTATGCTTGTTGGACGCCATGCACAGGTAGATATACGAGTGAATATGGGGATTCTCGAGCTGATTGGACTGTTTCAAGATATCCCGTGCCTGATCTATCTCCTCAAGTCCTATATAACATCGTCCTTTCAGGCAGAGCGCATCGGTATTTTCCGGCTCTTGGCCCAGCACCTTCTCAAGGTCGCTCAATGCGGACGAGTAATCCGCCTGCTCGAACCGGATCTGGGCACGGTGCCAATATCCATCAAGCTCCTCCGGCGCCAGCCGGATGGCTTGACCGAAGCATTCGTCCGCGGCGGTCAGGTTGCCGGTCCGCGCATGGCATTTACCGAGCATAAGCTGAAGGTCGGGATCATGAGGATATATCTCGTTGGCGCGGGTCAAATCGTCGAGGGCTTCTTCCAGCTCGCCTTCCTTCAACATGTACTGTCCCTGTTCCCTCAGATCGAGATACTGCTCGATATCGATATCCTTAGCAGGATGCTCCTTAAAGCACTCGTACCGCAGCTCGGAGGTACCGTTAATTTGGCTCATGATATATTCGATGAGCGAATCGGGGTATTCCCCCAGCAGGTCTTCCTTGTTCTCCGTGAAGTGGAGCATGTCGTCAAGCCGCTGCCATACCGGGCGGGGGAGATGGCGATGATCCTCCAGAAAGTCCATCAGTTCGTACTGCAGTTCCCCGCTCCGCTCGACATCCCATACGATGTCCCGGTTAAGCGCGTCCTCCCAGGCCTCGGGATCGATGCGCGCCTGGAAATTCTCATAAATTTCGTCGATCTCATCGATGAACTGCTCAATCGGGTCTTGCGGAATCGGCTCGCGGGCGTGGTGAAGCGGTTCTCTGTAATAATCGGAAGCAGCCGGAGATTGTCCGGATGCGGGGTAATCGTCTTTTTCTTCACCCGTCCAAAGCTCGCCGCCAGAGAACGCCGTCTGGCCGCGATCGTAAGCGGATGGCTCATCGAAATCCAGGCGCTCATCCTTCTCCGGCTCAACGTAAGGCGCCATCGTAAGCGCGGAATCATAAGCCTCGCGAAGGCGCTGATAGCCCTCAGGGTCATCCTCCGGGTGGTGGAGTCTCAGCTTTTTCGCATAGGCTCTTTTGATGGCTGATGTATCTCCGGTTGCTTCGATCCCCAAAATGTCCCATACACTCATGTCAAATCCATCCACCTTTCGAGCTGATCCAGCTGCTCCTTGAGCGCTTCGGCAGCCTGTTTAACCACTTGCTCATTTTGCGTCTGCAGCTGCATCTCGAACTGCTGAATCAGCCGGGCAATCATCTCTCGGCGGTCGCCCAGCGATTCCTCGTACAGCCGCTCGCCTCTTGCGATCAGCAGCCTGTTCTCGGTACGATCCCGGGGATGGATCTTGATATCCTTCAGCTCGGCAAGCCGGGCCTCGATCTGCTCCTTGGTCATGGAGCCGACGTTGCTTTCGATGACCGCTCTTTTTTTCTCGCCGGTTGCCACGCTGATGACCTCGACCTCCAAAATGCCGTTGATATCATACGTATAGCGCACGTCAATGCTCTGCTCCCCCGCCGGGGCCGGCGGAATTTTGATCCGGAGCTCACCGAGCTTAATGTTGTTCTCCACGCGCCGGCTCTCCCCTTGATACACATCGACGGTCATTTGCCGCTGATTATCGGAAATCGTGTAGAGGCGCTCGACCCGGCTGACCGGTATCGGCGTGTTCCGTTCGATAATCGGGAGGAAATGCCCTGTTGAATATTGGCCGCCTCCCATCTCCCGCACAACGCTGGTACCGAGGGTATACGGGCACACATCCGTTAAAATCATCTCTTCGAGCGCTTGGTTGCGCTGCTTCAGCGCCGTTTGGATCGCCGCACCGATCGCAACCGTCTCATCGGGATGGATGTTGCTGTAAGGCATCCGGCCGAACATCCTGCCAATGACGCTGCGAATCAGCGGCATGCGCGTAGCTCCGCCGATGAGAATAATGGCGTCCAATTCGGAAGGTGTAAGGGAAGCGTCCCGCAGCGCACGCTCGATCGGCTGGCGCAGACGGAGCAGAAGCGGCTGGGCAAGCTTTTCAAATTCCGTCCGGCTTATGCGCAGCTCCAAGCTGCCGGTCTCGGCAGGGACGGTCATCTTGGCTTCGTTATCCTGGCCGAGGGCCAGCTTGCACATTTCGGCCTGCTTATAGATCAGCGATCTCGTTTTGGCACTGAGATCTTCGGCATTCAAGTCATGCGTATGTAAAAAGTGCGTAAAGAGGAGCTCCGTAAAATCCTCGCCCCCCAGAAAGTTATCGCCGGCAATGGATTTCACATCCATGATGCCTTCGAACAATTCCAGTATGGATACATCGAATGTGCCGCCGCCCAGGTCGAATACGAGAAATTTCGTTTCGGGGCTCTCCTGGTGCAATCCATAGGCAACCGCCGCAGCCGTCGGCTCGCTGATGAGCCGCTCCACCTTGAGACCGGCCAATTCCGCGGCCGTCTTCGTTGCCTTGCGCTGGGTATCGTTGAAGTAGGCGGGAACGCTGATGACGGCTTCCGTCACCGTCTCGCCCAAATAAGCTTCGGCATCGGCCTTCAGCGCTTTGATGATAAAGGATGAGAGCTCTTCCGGCGTGAAGGTGTGAGGGCCGAGCGCGTAGGTTTTTTCTGTCCCCATAAACCGCTTGAACGTCGCTGCCGTCGATTGCGGATGCGTGATAAGCCGCTCCTGCGCAACCCGGCCGACCAAAATCTCCCCGTTGTCGTCAACGCTTATAACCGAAGGCGTAAGGTGCTCCCCGAGCACATTCGGGATGATTGCCGCACGGTCCTCGGCCCAATAAGCCGCAAGGCTGTTTGTCGTCCCAAGATCAATACCGATCATCGTCATTGTGTCAATTATCCCCTCTTTCTAATCCGAGCGTCTGCACGGAACCGGTTAAGGAACTGTTGCAGGCGCTTAGAGTTGCCCCATGGCTAGATAAAGCCGTTTAAATGTTGAAGGCCGTATCTCCTATTTTACCAGTGTTGGTAGAGTGATTCCAAGATGCGACACGAGTCTGCACAGAAAAAGCTCTCTCTGTCGAATAAAGAACGGCCTCGAGGATGCCCCAGGCCGTTTTATGGAGTGTTACCGTAATTCTAAGCCCGAATCGCCGTAACGCCTCGTTTGCCTATTACATGCCGATTGTGCTCTTGGCGCTCCGGTAGACGTACATTTTGTTAACGAAGAAGGTGATCAAGAAAGAGCAGAGCAGGCTCGCCAGCATTGAGATCAGGAAGCCGAACGTGTTGTTGGATGTGATCGGACCGACAAAGGAAGGCACGTAGGCCGTTCCCCGAACGCCGAACAGTCCGACCAGCATGCCGCCGAGACCGGCTGAAGCAATCGCGCCTGCAAAAACCAGCTTGTTCGAGAACATGAAGGGATACGCGGCTTCAACGAATGTGCCGAAGCCCATATTCATGGCGAATCCCGGTGCAGCAACCGCCGCTTCTCCCTTGTCGCGGGGGGCGATCATGTTGGCCAGCGTGATTCCTGCCGATACCATCACCAGGCCCACCATGTCGACGGCACCCAGGAAGCTGTTGCTCGTCGTCTCCATTTCCAGCAGAACAATAGGGAGGATGGCGGCATGGTATACGCCGCCGATGATGGCAGGCCAGATGAGCAGGCCGGCAATCAGCCCCGCCATGACCGGGCTCCAGGAGACGAGCGTTTCGATCAGCGTGCGGATGCCTTCACCCGCGCTGAGCGCAATCGGCGCAATAAGGAAGTAGACGATCAGCCCGGCAATAAGACCGGAAATGCCTCCGGCGACGATATTGACCGTTGTGGCGGGGAAGCGCCATTCCACGCATTTACGGAACAGGTAATGGACGATGATCCCGGCGCCGATCCCCCCGAGGATGCCCCCGATGATGCCTCCCTCTACGGACAGGATGCCGGCCACGATACCGGCCACGATTGATACCTCGTCCAGCTCGGACACCTGCTTGGCTGCGATAGCGGCAAGGATGACCGGCAGCGCTTTGATCATCAGGTCGAATACCTCGGATAATGCCGACAAGCCGGGGATTTTACTCACAGCCAGCACCAATGCCATCCCGATAAAGCCGGGGAGCGATGCCATCATCATGCCGCGAATATTAATTCTGCGCCAGGGCGATGCGCTGCTTCCCGAACCGGAAGAGGAAGATGCCTGGGCTGTGCCGATCACCGGGCGATACGGAATCCGCCAATGCTTGCTGAGCGAAGTGACGAACGTAACGGCACGGGTCCGGTTCGTCGTTCCCGTCGTGCCGGAAGCGGCAATCACATGCACGCCTTTCGCCTGAATCATCGCCATCGAGGTGCCGCCGGTTCCGGTCACCGGCAGCTTGTATTTGGCGCAGGCCTCCACCGCATGGCGGTTGCTGCCCTCCGGGTCAGCGCTCATGACGATGACTCCGTCTATCTCTCCGAGCTCAATCTGCTCGGCAATTTCCCGATCCAGCCGCTCTGCGGCTTGATTGACCTGCTGCAGAGTGCCCTCAGCGATTATGACAGGTGCTCCCTGCGAAGAGCTCCAGCTGTAGAGCGCCGCAGGTGTGGTCTCCTTGGCAGCATCCATGGAAACCCCCGCAGCAATGAACTGCAGCGCCCCGCACGACAGCCCCGCGCTCTCCATCTGCACCAGGATTTCGTCCAGCAGTTTGCGGGGCTCCTTGCCGCCCAAATTATACAGATTGCCGCCGCTGCTCCCGATGATGGCAATTTGACGATTCATAATATGCCGCCTCCCGTAAGTGAGAAATGTTATTTTCTATATTACAGCGTTGGAGTAACTTATTAAAGCAGTAAAATGGACAATCGTCATCCTATGTGATGCATATCAGCGATACCCGTTAGGCTCTCTTGTTGCGTGCACAGATAAAAACCGCCGTACCGGCCCACTGGGGCCTGTACGGCGGTTGTATCTATCATCTATGCCTAAGGACTCACGATTAGGAATCACGTTCTCCGGCTAAAGCCGCCGATGCTTCCTGCATCGATTCCTCGGCAACCTCTTTGACGATTTGAAGCTTCGTATAGCGATGCGTCTTCTTCTCCAACACGGTGAAGGTCAAGTTCTCGTATGTCCAGATGTCGCCCTTGGACAGCTCCGAGTTGTGTCCGTACAGCCAGCCGCCGATCGTGTCCAGATCGTCCGTGGACAGGTCGGTGTGCAGCAGATCATTGATCCGGTTGATCGGCACCTTGCCGTCCGCGATAATGCGGTTCGGCTCGGGCTGGATGAGCTCGCGTTCTTCATCCTCGTCGAATTCGTCGCGGATTTCACCGACGATCTCTTCCAGAATGTCCTCGATGGTGATCATCCCGGACGTGCCGCCGTATTCATCGATCAGGATAGCCATATGCGTGCCTTCCAGCTGCATCTTCCGCAGCAGCTTCTTGATCGGAATCGCTTCGGATACCGTCATCGCCGGATGAATCAGCTTGGTCAGGTCCATGTTCGAATTGTCGTCGAACTCCAGGAAGAACTGCTTGGTGTTAATCGTACCGACAATCTGGTCCTTATCTCCCCGGACGACCGGGAAACGGGTATACTGCTCACGCTTGATGATCTGCAGGTTCGCAGCCAGCGGCTTATCGACATAGAGGCAGATCATATCGGTGCGGGGCACCATGATTTCCTTGGCGAGCATATCGTCGAAGGCGAAGATCCGGCTAACGTAGCCGTATTCGGCCTGGTTGATCTTGCCGCTCTCATAGCTGTCGCTTAGAATCATGCGCAGCTCTTCCTCGGAGTGAGCCTCTTCATGCTCGCTTGCAGGGTGCATGCCGAACAGGCGGACGATTTTATTCGCCGAGCCGTTCAGAAGCCAGATGAACGGATACATGATGCGGTTAAACCAGATAATCGGTGTCGCGCACAAGAACGTAACGGCTTCGGCTTTATTGATCGCGATGGTCTTCGGCGCAAGCTCGCCGATCACGACGTGAATATATGTCATGATGATGAACGCGAGCAGGAACGAGATCAACGAAGATATGGCGGCCGGAATCGCGAAATTATCGAATACCGGATGCAGAATCTTCTCGATGGTCGGTTCCCCGAGCCAACCGAGGCCGAGCGCGGTGATCGTAATCCCGAGCTGACACGCCGACAGGTAGCCGTCGAGGTTGGACGTCACCTTTTTAACCGCGAGCGCGCCTTTACGCCCTTCCATGACCAATTGGTCGACCCGGCTGGGACGAAGCCTGATGATGGCAAATTCCGTCATAACGAAGAAAGCTGTAGCGGCGATTAATAATACAACAAGAAATATATTTAGGCCAATATTGTCATCCAAACAAAACACATCCTTTTTCTTTCTGATCTGAATTAGTTTTTAAATAACCAGTGTCAACTATACATGGCTGTCAACATAATTCGACCGGAACTTCAAAGGTTCGAGCATCATGTGCTTGAGGATCAGGAACATATCGGTTTCAGTGGAGCATGTAACGTCATTCAAGGAAAGCAGAGACTCATGGCGAGGCAGCTCCAGCATTAGCCGGACGGGATCCGGGCTTTTGGGCACGGGGGCCGGGGCTGGATATGCTCCTTCGGGCGCCTCCATCCCTTGCTGGGCAATAACGGAATCTGACAGATCCTCGCCGAGCGCGGGCGTAACGTAAGAGAGCAGCATGAAGCCAAGAGCGGAACATATAATTCTGTTTATCCTTCGTATGGGGTCCAAGTCGGATCGTCACTCCTAGAATTCGTAATCGATTTGCTCTAACAAATATATGGCTGAAATGCGTTCATATGATTCAATGAATCTCGTTGTTGTACCTAATTTCACCACGATCATCATATTTAAAACAAGGTATATTGTTATACATCATAAGAAAAAGTGTGCCACTATGTCAAATGTCAGTTGGTTAAGCCGATGAAAGTCCGCTTCAGGATTGCCTTGGCGGCATCTGTCGAAGAAAAAAGGACCTCACCCAAACAGACGGGTGAGGTCCTTGCATGCCTTGTTATTATTTATGGAGCGGGAGCTGTCTGACATAACTGTCGGACAGATGGAGGAGCTGCAGGGCGCGTTCGAACTCTTCCCGCGAAGCTTGGGTGGACGCCTTATCTTGATGAGGCAGCGGATGCTTGGTGCCATCCTCGAAGCCGATCCCCGGGATGTACATGGTCGTATTGTTGATGAACGTCCCGGACGGCAGATAGTACCGCTCCGGCAG
This sequence comes from Paenibacillus lactis, assembly GCF_017873605.1. Taxonomy (GTDB): domain Bacteria; phylum Bacillota; class Bacilli; order Paenibacillales; family Paenibacillaceae; genus Paenibacillus_AQ; species Paenibacillus_AQ lactis. The sequence continues at coordinate 289,987 of NZ_JAGGKI010000001.1, read as the reverse complement.
CAGATTGCTGTCCGCATGGTTCAGCAGGTCCTGACCGAAGTGAAGCTGGTCATCGAGCGGAGCGCCAAGCAGGTTCGCAATGGTCGGCAGCAGATCGATCTGCCCGCCGACTTGCTCCTTCACGGCCGGCTCCAGACCATTGCCGTGAATCATGAGCGGGATGTTGATCATATCGGCTGATGTGTACTCCCGGCCGTAAATCTCCTGCATCAGCTCTTTATCCTTGTTGTCCAAGGAATAAATCGGCAGACCGAGATGGTCGCCGTAGACGACAATCAGGCTGTCGTCCCATATGCCGTCCTTCTTCAGCTGCTCGATGAATTTGCCGAGGGCGTCATCCGCATAGTTTTGCGCACGGATATAGTCGCCGACGAAGGTGCCTTCATACCGCTCCGGCAGCGTCATCCGGTATTTCTCTTCCGGAATGGTAAACGGATGGTGGGCCGACATCGATATGATCTGCGTATAGAACGGCTTGCCCGTCTCGTGCATCTTCTCCAGCTCGGCCGCCGTTTTGGTATACAGCGCGTCATCCGATGCGCCGAAGAACAGCTTATCATCCTCCCCGAAGAAGGCTTTATCGTAATAACGGTTGAACCCAAGCGCCTTGTACAGCTCGCCGCGGTTCCAGAATTCCACCACATTCGTATGGAAGGTTGCCGTATCGTAGCCTTGGCTTTGCATCAGTCTCGGCAGGCTCGGAAGAACCCGGTCCGCATAATGCTGCGTCGCCGCCCCCCGCGGAGGAATGTAGAAGGACGTGTTGACAACAAACTCGGCATCCGAGGTGTTGCCCTGTCCAACGTTCTGGAAGAAGTTCGGGAAGTACAGGCTCTCACGGGCGAGCTTATTCATGTTCGGCGTAATTTCCTTGCCGTCAATCTTCAAATCGATCAGGAAATTCTGAAAGGATTCCATTTGAATGATGATCAGGTTCTTGCCCTTGGCTGCGCCGGATAACACAGGCTTCTCGGCGGGCTGAAGGCCCTTTAGTTCGTTGATTCGAGCCTGTGTAATCGCCTTGGCATCCTCGAGCTTTTTATTCTCCTGCTGGAAAATGGTGTACGCTTCATAATTCAGGATGCCCATTTCCTGTGCCTTCACGATTTCGTTCATGCTTGCCCGGTTCGGCATAATCTGGAAGAGGCAGAGCATCAGGGAGAGCACGAACATAATCGGCGCAAACTTCCGCTTCTCCTTCTTGGTGTGCCGGTTCTTCCAGTTCTTGACGCGGTCGCTGCGCCAAAGGAGCACGAACAATACGATAATGTCGGTGAAGATCAGCAGGTAGTACGGATCCATGAGCGAAAATACGCTGTTGCTCACCGCAGTGACTTGGTTCACCTGCTCTAGTGCATGATAAGTGACGATAACGCCGTAATATTTATAATACATGATGGCCGCGAAGAAAATGGCGGTCAACAACAGGTTGACGCCCATGTAGACAGCCAGCTTGCGCTTGGAGGCAAACCACTCAATCAAGCTGAACACGAGCCAGATAAAGGGGATCTCCGTAATCAGCGGCCTCCACGGAAGCACATCGTCAAATATGACGACCCAGGCCAAGTAGCTCTTAAGCAGCATAATGACGGAGAAAAATATAAATGGCTTCGTAATGGTTAAACGAAACCGTGAGATGGAAAACACCTGTATCGCCTTCCTTTCATGTCGCACATGCAGATTTTACGATGTTGATGATGCTCTCTGATCAGTCCGGTGCAAAGCGCGTTCTTCGTACCGCCTATACGATACCTTAGCGGCTAAGAGCAGAGTTAAACGCGGCTTGCCGACAGCTGCGTTTACAACTAATTAACCCATAAATTTTACAAAAGTTATGAACAGAATTTATTATGACCTCTTCGAAGGAGGTTGTCAAAGAGTTAAAGTAAGTCCATATTCTTCGCATAACAACCGAAATTAAACAATGAAAAAACCGGCCCGAGGCCGATTTTATCGAAGTAAAGCTCTTCTAGTGTAAAAATGCCATCATCATCGGCGCGGCACCGAGGGTAAACAGCGCCGCCATGATCATGGAGATGCTGGAAATGGTTCCGGACAGCGAGCTGAATTCGAACGCCTTTGAAGTCCCGGTCCCATGTGCCGCGGTCCCGAACAAAATTCCGCGTGCGATATCTCCCCGAATCCGGAAGATCCGCATAATCGAGGGCCCGACCATGGAGCCGAGAATGCCGGTCATGATGACGAATACGGCGGTCATGCTGGGCAAGCCGCCGATGACCTCGGACACATTCATGGCTATGGGTGTCGTGATCGAGCGCGGAATCAGGCTTGTGGCAAGCGGGCTGCTCAGATGCATCCATTTGGCCAGCATGCCGGAGGACACCATGGCAAGCACGGAACCGGCTGCGACGCCGCATATAATTTCAGCCGCATGGCGCTTAAGGGTTTGAAAGTTTTTGTACAGCGGGACGGCAAATGCGACGGTTGCCGGCTCCAGCAGTTTACTGATCCACTTCGCACCTTCATTATATGCATCATAGGATATGCCCGACTGGGTCAAGATCACAATAATAAGCAGCGGAGTAATAAGGAGCGGGGACAGATAGACCTTCGGCACACGGCGGTATAATCGCTTGGCTCCGGCATAGATGCCGATGGTCAGCAGCAAACCCGTCAGGACGGATAGCAAAGTTGTCATGATGATTTACGCTCCTTTCTTGAAGAAATTAAGGTTGCCGTCAATCCCGAGCCCGCCATGACGAGAACGGTGCTGAGCAGGACGACGGCCAGAATCCGGAATCCGTCGGCTTCAAGTACGGTGAAATAATTCATGACCCCGACTGCGGCGGGAATGAAGAAGAGCAGGAGCTCGGCAAGGAGCCAATTGGCGCCGAGTTCAATCCACTCCAGCTTCAGGACGCCCGTTTCGAGGAGAATGAAGACCACGGCGATGCCGAGGATGCTTCCGGGTATCGGAATATGGGCCAGTTTGGCAAGCTGACTCATCAGAATCGACAGCAGCATGAAACCGGCCACTTGCAGGCTTCCCTTGATGATGTTTTTCATGACCGGCCTCCGCCTCCTTGTTTTCATGTTTTAAGAGGTTGTTCAAAAAGTCGTTTTTTGATCACGAAGTGAGTCACGAAGTAGCTCGGCATCGAATCTTGAATTCAGCCGGGCTCCCGGGGCTCACGTACCCAAAACGTACGCTCCGCTCCTCAGTCCCTAACTTCATCCAACCTTCTCGGTGCTGAAAAACCGACTTTTTGCACTTTCATTTTAATGAAATTTTACAGCGATTGCTTTCATAGGTAAAATGCATATATCGAATGCCAACTATTCCATTTATCTATACACACAAAATATATCTATACATACGAGCATGGAGGTAATGCGCGAATGGATATACGGCAGCTGCAGTATTTTCTTGAGGTTGCGAGAAATCAGAGCTTTACGAAGGCGGCGGAGAAGCTTTATATCACGCAGCCGACCATCAGCAAGACGATCCGGAATATGGAGGACGAGTGGGGGGTCACGCTATTCCACCGGGCAGGCAAGCGGATTGAGCTGACGGATGCCGGGCATATCATGTACCAGCAGGCGCAGCAGATGGTAGAGGCCTTTCAGCGCGTGTCCGCGGAGCTGGAGGATCTGATGAATCTTCGGCGCGGGCATCTGCGGATCGGTCTGCCGCCGATGGTCGGGTCAAGCTTTTTCCCCGAAGTGATCGGTCAGTTCCATAAGAGCTACCCGAAAATCACGATTCAGCTGATCGAAGACGGGGCGAAGAAGGTGGAGGCCGACGTGGAGAGCGGCCAGACGGATATCGGCGTGGCGGTGCTTCCGGTAAATGAAGAGGTGTTTCACTATTATTCCTTTGTTAAGGAGAAGCTGAATTTGCTCGTGCATCCGTCCCATCGGCTCGCCGGCAGGGACAGCGTGAATTTGAAGGAGCTTGCAGAGGAACCGTTCGTTTTGTTCCGGGAGGATTTCACGCTGCATGACCGGATTATCCGCGAATGCGTGGAGGCCGGGTTCGAGCCGCGTGTCGTATATGAAAGCTCGCAGTGGGACCTGATCAGCGGGATGGTGGCGGCAAATTTGGGGATCGCGCTTCTGCCTGAAACGATCTGCAAGGAGATCGATTCCTCGCGCGTCTCCATTATTCCGCTGGACAATCCTTCGATTCCGTGGCAGCTCGGGATGATCTGGCGGAAGGACCGTTACTTGTCCTTTGCGGTGCGGGAGTGGATTGCATTTACGCGCGGGCTGCTAGGGGAGAAGGAGTAGCATTCGGTGATTTGCCGGAGCGCTCAGCATATTTCCATGGATTGGAAGAGGGCCGGTAGCGCCGGTGTGGGCCGCCCTATCAAACCTTTCGATCCTTTCATACATTTTCAGGCCTTGGACATAATATCCATATTAGTGTGAGTTCAAAAAGCCGGTTTTTCCCTCTTGATTCGCTTCGTGATCAAAAGACGGCTTTTTGAACAACCTCTAGTAAGGAAAGCCATTAGCAAGCGATATATCCAAGGAGGAATGAAATCCGTGAGCGATCAGGAGTTTGAAGCAGGAAAGCAGGTTGAAGACGGACGCCGGAGCTATGACCAGAACCGCGGGGAAACCGAGCGCGAGGACACGCTTACGAACCGGCAGGGGCATCCGATCTCGGATAACCAGAACGTAAGAACCGTCGGCAACCGTGGACCGATGACGCTGGAGAACTATCATTTTTTGGAGAAAATCACGCATTTCGACCGGGAGAAAATTCCCGAGCGGGTCGTCCACGCCCGAGGGGCAGGGGCGCACGGGTATTTCGAGGCTTATGGCAAGGTGGGTGACGAGCCGGTATCCAAGTATACGCGCGCGAAGCTCTTCCAGGTGGAGGGAAAGCGTACGCCTGTGTTCGTCCGATTCTCGACCGTCATTCACGGCGCCGGTTCCCCGGAGACGCTTCGAGATCCGCGCGGCTTTGCCGTCAAGTTTTACACGGAGGAGGGCAACTGGGATCTGGTCGGCAACAATTTGAAAATATTTTTCATTCGCGACCCGCTCAAGTTTCCGGACATGGTGCACGCGTTCAGACCGGATCCGGTATCCAACGTTCCGGGACCGGTGGGGATGTTCGATTTCGTATCCCGCTCACCGGAAGCCACGCACATGATTACCTTCGTCTATTCTCCATGGGGAATCCCCGCCAACTACCGGCAAATGCAGGGCTCCGGCGTCAATACATATAAATGGGTGAACGCCGAGGGCCAAGCCGTGCTGGTGAAATATCACTGGGAGCCGCTCAAGCAGGGGATCAAAAACTTAACGCAAGAGGAAGCGAACAAAATCCAGGCCGTGAACGACAGCCATGCGACGCAGGATCTGTATGAAGCGATTGAGCGCGGGGACTATCCGGAGTGGGAGCTGTGCGTCCAGATCATGACCGACGATGAGCATCCGGAGCTGGAGTTCGATCCGCTTGACCCGACCAAGCTGTGGCCGCAGGACCAGTTCCCGTTCCTGAAGGTCGGCAAAATGGTGCTGAACCGCAATCCGGAAAATTACTATAACGAGGTGGAGCAAGCGGCATTCGGGACGGGCGTGCTCGTGGACGGCCTCGACTTCTCCGACGACAAGCTTCTTCAAGGACGGACCTTTTCGTATTCCGACACGCAGCGGTATCGGGTAGGAACGAACTACCTCCAGCTGCCGATTAACGCGCCGAAGAAGCGGGTGGCGACGAACCAGCGCGGCGGGCAAATGTCTTACTTCGTCGATAAGGCCCCAGGGCAAAGCACGCATGTCGACTATGAACCGTCGATGACGGACGGCCTGAAGGAGGCGTCGCAGACCGCAAAGCCGCATCAGCCGCATTACGATGCCAGCCTGGTCCGCGAGAAGCTGGACCGGACGCTCGACTTCAAGCAGGCGGGCGATACGTACAGAGCGTTCGAGGATTGGGAGCGCGACGATCTGATCAACAACTTGGTTAATGCGCTGATTCAGTGCGACGTCCGCATTCAGGATAAAATGGTGGAATACTTTACGAACGCCGACGAGGATTACGGCCGTCGGGTGAGGGAAGGATTGGACGCCAAGAAGAAGGCAGGCGCCGCAGAAAGCGCGCGGGATCAAGCGGTGGAGGATGCCGAGCGCATGGGCCACGAGGCGGATCCTTACTAAGCGGACAGCAACCTATCGTAACGATTTGGTTTTATTACGCGAAAGCGAATAAGCACAAGAAGCCGTCTTCGCACGAGGAATCGTGGAGGGCGGCTTTTGGCGTGATGCGTTCCCTGGTTTTTCATGGAATTTAGGAGGTGCGCAAGGAATCGACCCGGCAAATCTCGAATTAGAACCTAGTACTAATGAAAAGGGGGCATATGCGTTATGGCAATACAGACGGGAATCATCGGTTATGGGTTATCCGGCTCGGTGTTTCATGCACCGATTCTTCGAAGCGTGCCGGATTTTAATGTACGGACCGTCGTGTCGTCGGATCCTGACAAGGTGCATCGGGACTTGCCGGATACCGAAGTGGTCGACAGCGTGGATGAGCTGCTGGCGGATCCGGAAGTTCAGCTCGTCATCATCACGAGTCCGAATACAACGCATTATGAATACGCCAAGCTTGCGATTGAGGCGGGGAAGCATGTTGTGGTGGAAAAGCCGTTTACCGTAACCTCGGAGGAAGCGGACCGGCTGATTGCGCTGGCTGCCGAGAGAGGCGTGCTGCTGACGGTATACCATAACCGCCGCTGGGACAATGACTTCTTAACCGTCCGCAATCTCCTTGAGACCGGCGCGCTCGGCAAGCTGACTATCTATCAATCGCAGTTCAGCCGCTACCGCCCCGATCCGCAGCTGGAACGCTGGAGAGAGCAGGCGCTGCCCGGCTCCGGGATCCTGTATGATCTAGGCTCTCATCTGATTGATCAGGCGCTCTTCCTGTTCGGCAAGCCCCGGACCCTGTGGGCGGATCTACGGCAGGAGCGCGAGGGCTCCCAGGCGCATGATTACTTCCATCTGGTGCTGGGCTATCCATCCCATCGCGTCATCCTGCACGCCGGTTCCCTGGTCCGGCAAGCCGGGCCGAAATTCGAGCTTCATGGCGACAAGGGAAGCTTCTTGAAATACGGCATGGATCCCCAGGAAGGTCAATTGAAGCAAGGCATGCGGCCGGGGGATGCCGGCTGGGGAGAGGATCAGCCGGATATGTACGGCGAGCTGTCAACGGAGCTGAGCGGCCTCGCGGTTCAAGGCGAGATCGAGACGCTGCCCGGGCGGTACCAGGCATTCTATCAGGGCTTGGCGGAAGCGATTCTCGAGGGCGGTCCTTTGCCTGTTCGGCCGGAAGAGGCGCGGGATGTGATCCGGATGATCGAATATGCCGCGGAGAGCCATCGTAAAGGCTGCACGGTGGAGGTCATCTAATTTTCGAGAGCCGTCCGGCGAGGGTGACGGTATGTGGCAGCCTGGCTGGCATGCCACGGCACATAGTTTGCTCCGGTTTGTGGGATAGTAGGGTGTATGACCCCTTAGCATGCCTTGCCATGGGGGATTAGGATCCCAACACCACATTCAAGAAGGAGAGAACAGGAATGAAGAAGCGCAATGCTCTTCGGCCGGCATGGCTGCTTGGAATTGCCCTTGCCGTGCTTCTGTCAGCGGCCCTGGCAGTTCCGGCAGCAGCTGCGGCCGGCAGCGGTCCATTTCATTTCGGTTTTAAGAGAAGCGTCAACGGTCAGCTACCTTCGATCGATCAAGAAGGCTTTAAGGAGCTGCTGCAAAAATACGATGCCATCTTTATGGGCGATGCCAGCCAGAAAGAATTGTACCTTACGTTCGATAACGGGTACGAGAACGGGTATACCGCTCGTATTTTGGATACGCTCAAGGAGAAGAAGGTACCGGCTACCTTTTTTGTTACAGGGCATTATGTGAAAACGCAGGAGGATTTGCTCAAGCGGATGGCGACGGAAGGGCATATTATCGGCAACCACTCCTGGAATCATCCGGACGTAACCACGATTTCCGCGGAGAAGCTGACGGAGGAGCTGGAGCGGGTGAAGAAGGAAGTGGCCCGCGTTACCGGACAGCAGGAGATGAAGTATTTGCGCACGCCGCGCGGCATTTTTGACGAGCGTTCCCTTGCGGTAAGCAAGCAGCTCGGATATACCAACGTATTCTGGTCGCTCGCGTATATGGATTGGGATGTGAAATCCCAGCGGGGCGCCCAATACGCCTTTGATAAGGTAACGGCACAGCTGCATCCGGGGGCCGTCATTCTGCTGCACTCGATCTCCAAAGATAACACGGAGGCGCTCGGCCGGATTATCGATGAGGCCCGCAGCCGCGGGTACGAGTTTAAGAGCCTGGACCAAATGCAGAAGAAAGCGCCGTAACTCAAGAAAAAATTGGCTGGCATTTTCGATCCGGCTGCATATTGCGCGCAGTCCTTTCCGCTTGGAGGGACTGCGCTTTTTGGCATGAGCGCAAGTGTCCGGCATAGGGTCGGCTGCCGTCATTGTGACGCGATCACCGCACGCTGGGAGCTTAGACGAGTTCCGGAAAAGAGGATTTTACAGCGTATCCGTCACTTCCGTCACACATCGGTTTCCATTCGGTTGGCCAACCTTAAATCGGTGCATCTCGCTACCCGTGAGGAACGGATGTTTGGTATAATTACAGCACCAAACACTATGGGAGCGAAGGAGACCGACATGCCGCATACGATACAAATATCCGTTAGGCCGCTGGTGGAGTATGTATTTCGCAGCGGCAGCATCGTTTCGGGGTTCCGCAGCGCTGCTTCCCTCACGGAAGGGACAAGGGCGCATCAGCAGGTTCAGCGCGAATACGGAGAGAACGACCAGAAAGAGGTCCAGCTGGAGGCCGAAATTGCATATGAGGAGCTGCTGTTTGTCGTAGAGGGACGATGCGACGGATTGATCCGGAAGGATGATCGGATCATGATTGATGAGATCAAGTCGACCTCGGGAGACCTTTCCCAAATCGAGGAGGACAGCTATCCCGTACACTGGGCGCAAGCGAAGATGTACGCCTATATGTATGCGAAGCAGCATGGTATTGAAACGATGGAGGTCAGACTGACGTACTTCCAGGTGCCGAGCGGCGAGCGAAAGCAGTTTGAACGCAGCTTCAGCATCGATGAGCTGGTGACCTTCGTCGAAGAAGTCATAGCCGCTTACGCCCCTTATGCCCGTCTGCTCCGGGATCATGCGGAGCGGCGGGACCGAAGCATCAAGAGCCTGGCGTTTCCGTTTCCGGCTTACCGGGAGGGACAGCGCAAGCTGGCGGGCTCGGTCTATAAAACCATTGAAGAGGGCCGGCGGCTGTTCGCCAAAGCGCCGACCGGCATCGGCAAAACGATATCTACCTTGTTCCCGTCGGTAAAGGCGATCGGCGAGGGCCTGCTGTCGCGCATCTTTTATTTGACGGCGAAGACGATTACCCGTACGGCAGCGGAGGAGGCCATGGCTCTGATGGAACGCCAGGGACTGCATACGCATGCCGTCACGCTGACCGCTAAGGATAAGATCTGCTTCAGCGAGGCCGAAGGCTGCGGTCAGGAGGGCTGTATCTTCTCGGAAGGCTACTACGACCGGATCAATGCCGCGCTTCTGGACCTGCTGGGCAACGAAACGCTGATCACCCGGTCGGTCATTGAGACGTATGCGCGGAAGCATCAGGTCTGCCCGTTCGAATTTTCCCTGGATGCCTCGTATGCGGCCGATGTCGTGATCTGCGACTATAACTATGTTTTTGATCCGAGAGTATCCTTTAAACGGATGCCCGAGGAAGTGAAGAAGCGCAGCGTTCTCCTGATCGACGAAGCGCATAATCTGGTGGACCGGGCGCGCGGGATGTTCTCGGCGGAGCTGTACAAATCGGCTTTCCTCGACATTCAGCGGGCGTATAAAGAAAGTAATCCGGGACTGTACCATGCCGCGAAGCGGGTCAATAACCGGTTTATCGTCATTCGCAAGGTCAGCGGGGAGGAGGAGCGGTTCGTCGGCTCGCAGCAGCCGGAAATGATGGACGAGCTGCTGGAGGATTTCGTTCTGCAGGCCGAGGCCGAGCTGATGACCGGGAAGAGTGGCGAAGAGGCGGATGCGCTCTTGGAGTGCTATTTTGCCGCGCAGGGATATTTGCGGATCTCCAAGCTTTATGACGACCGCTTCGTCACGTACGCCGAGATCAGTCAAAGCGAGGTGTATTTGAAGCTGTTCTGTCTGGATCCGTCCGATTTGCTGCAGAAGGCGGGCAAGAACTACCGGTCGGCCGTCTTTTTCTCCGCGACCCTGATGCCCCTCGGTTATTACCGGGATATGCTGGGGGCGGAAGAGGAGGATTACAGCCTGTCCATTCCGTCGCCTTTTTCCCGGGAGCAGCTGGATGTGAGGATCTTGCCGCTTTCGACCCGATACAAGGACCGCGAGCAGAGCAAGGATGCGATCGTGCGCATGCTGAGCGAGCTGGTTCGGGAGAAGCCGGTCAATACGCTGATCTTTCTGCCGTCCTATCCCTATATGCAGGATATTCACAAGGCGTTTACCGAGAGTAATCCCGGATGGCGGACGCTGCTTCAGGGCCATGGCATGAGTGAGGAGGAGCGGGAGAACTTCCTCGGGGCCTTTCAGGCCGATGCTGCGGAGCCGCTGATCGGCTTCGCGGTGATGGGCGGCATTTTCTCGGAAGGCATTGATCTGAAGGGAGAGCGGCTTTCCAGCGTTGTGGTTGTAGGCGTAGGGCTGCCGCAGCTGTCCTTCGAGAATGATATTATCAAGGATTACTTCGACCGTACCGGCAAAAGGGGCTATGACTATGCTTATGTATACCCCGGCATGAACAAGGTGCTGCAGGCCGGAGGCCGCTTGATCCGCTCCGAGCATGACACCGGCACGCTGACGCTGGTTGATGACCGGTTTCTTAACCGGCAGTACAGCATGCTCTTGCCAGAGGAATGGCGGCATTATAAGCGGATTTAGCCCGAGCGCGGTACAAGCGTCAGGAAAAAGTTGACAGCCGCTGCGGCGGAATCTATAATACGGATATATTTATGAGCACAAGGAGGCTGATGACCATGATGATGTATATGAATGATGACAAATTGTCGGCGCTAGGTCTCCTCGAACGGGTTATCGATAAGTTGAATAGGCATGGGGCGCTAAAGGTTTAAGGACTGCTCCTTGCATGATTCGCTAAGATCAAGACCCGCAGGAGACCGTGATTGGTATTCTGCGGGTCTTTTTGGTATATGCATAGGTTTAACGTCACCGGCATAAACGGGGATTTTTTAGCCCGTTTGGCCGGGAGGGCGTCTTTCTTAGGCTGTATTCAAGATGGACCGCAGAATATGATTCTGCGGTTTTTTTGTTGTTCAGAAACACCTAAACCTAAACAAGATAAGGAGAAAACAACCATTTTGACAAATCAAAACATGAAGCCATTAAACGACTATGGATGGAATGAAGATTGGGACCGGGCGGCGAAGGAAGCGCTCCAATCGATCCAGCGGGACAAACGCCTGGTGCCTGCGCGCATCGTCGCCCAATTTTCGAAGCAATACCGGATCGTCACGCCAGATGGAGAGATGACGGCCGCCGTAACGGGAAAATATGAATATGAGGCAGCCAGCAAGAGCGATTTCCCGGCTGTCGGCGATTGGGTTATGGTGGAGCCCTTGCAGGGCGAACCGAGGGCGGTGATTCACCAGCTGCTGCCGCGCAAGTCGGCGTTTTCCCGCAGGGAGGCCGGGAGCGTGCCGGACGAACAGGTCATTGCCGCCAACATCGACACCGTATTTATCGTCAATGCGCTTAATAAGGATTTTAATATCCGCAAAATCGAGCGTTACTTGATCGCCGTGTGGGAGAGCGGAGCCCAGCCGGTCGTGCTGCTGACCAAGGCGGATTTATGCGATTCTCCGGAATCGCATGCCGCCCTCGTCGAAGCTGCGGCTCCGGGGGTGCCGGTTCACGCCGTCAGCTCGCTGCTGGATCAGGGAAAGGAGCAGCTGCAGGGCTATTTGACCCCTGGCACGACGGTGGCCGTAACGGGCTCGTCGGGCGCCGGAAAATCGACCTTGCTGAACTGGCTGTCCGGCCAAGACGTTCAGCGGGTTCAGAGCATCCGCGAAGAGGACGCCAGAGGACGCCATACGACGACGCACCGCGAACTGTTTGTGCTGCCGGGCGGGGCGATCATGGTTGATACGCCGGGCATGCGGGAGCTTCAGCTGTGGGAATCGGAGGATGGCTGGGAGGCGGCATTCGCAGACATCTCCTCGCTCGCGGCGCAGTGCAGATTTCACGACTGCCGGCATGAGAAGGAGGATGGATGCGCGGTCCAGGAGGCACTCCAGGCTGGGACGCTGGATGCCGATCGGTACGCGAATTATAGAAAAACCGAGAGAGAGCTGGCCCATCAGGCCCGCAAGGAACAGGCCAACACGCGGCGCCAGAAGAAGCAAGGCAAGAAGCCTGGCGGAAAGCATGCGGCCAGGAGCCGTAACGCGCATGCCGGATCGTATTTCGAGCTGATGGATGAGTAACTCGGGCCTTCATGGGAGCTGCGGGTTGAACTGAACTTGACATCGATCTTCGCCAGGGATTATATTTAGGTTGCCTAATTAATAGGCAGGCTAACTAATTCGTTGCATGCTTGGATTGTAACCGCCCGGCCATCCCGGCCGGATGGTTACGGTTTTATGCGCAGGAGGTGGACGATGTCACAGGAATTTCATCCAGATTTACATAAGCGTCATCAAGCCGGGAGAGACCCGGACTCGCCGGAAGGCTGTCATCACCCAGGGAGACTGCCTGACGACAGTATTGCCGGAAGGCTTCTGCACAGCATTCGTATGTTTCACAAGCAGGAGTGGGATCGGCACATGATTTCGGGCTACACACCGGGTGAAGTCCGTGTGCTGATGGGTCTTATGCATTTTAACAGGCTTGGCGGGCCCGGCATGAAGGTGTCGGAGATCAGCAGCATGATGAATGTCACCTCTCCAACCATCACGCAGTTCATCAACGGTCTGGAGGGGAAAGGACTCGTCGAGCGGGTGATGGATGAGAACGATCGCCGGGCTGTCCGCGTGAAGCTAACTGCGGAGGGGGTCCAGGTCGTTCAGCAGGTGTATCAAGACGTCGCAAGCCGTTTTAACGGCCTGGTCGAATATCTTGGCGAAGAGGACAGCGTTAAACTCGCGGACCTCCTCATGAAGGTATACCATTATCAGGAGCAACAACGATCGCAGGAAACATAAGTCACGATCAGGGGGTGGTTCGCTTTGCTTAAGCTGTTTCGTTATATGAGACCGTACCGGACTGCGGTGCTGCTGGTCCTATTGTTTACATTCTTTCAATGCTTATCGGATTTGTATCTGCCGACCTTGATGGCGGACATTGTAGATAAAGGCATCACGCTTGGCAATGTGCCATATATTTGGCGGGTGGGAGGCGTTATGCTTCTGGTCGCCTCCGGAGGAATGGTCTGCGCGATCGCAGCCAGTTATTTGGCGTCCAAAGCGGCTTCAGGGTTCGGACGTATTGTGCGGGGCCGCGTGTTCTCTCATGTTGAGAATTTTACGCTCCAGGAGTTTGACAAGATCGGAACCGCATCGCTTATTACCCGTACGACGAATGACATTACGCAAGTTCAGCAGGTAACGATCATGATCCTGCGCATGATGGCGATTGCGCCGATGATGTGCATCGGGGGCATCGTCATGGCCATTTCGAGGGATCCGGGCCTGACCACCGTTCTCCTCGCCGTGCTGCCGATTCTCGCACTGGCGATCTTCCTTATTGCGAAGCAGGGAATTCCGCTCTTTAAAGCGATTCAGGTCAAGATCGATACGCTGAGCCGCGTGGTGCGGGAGAATCTGACGGGGATCCGGGTCATCCGTTCCTTCAACCGTGCCGCGCATGAAACCGTGCGCTTCAACGATGCGAATGAGGATTTGACGGCGACCTCGATCAAGGTGAACAAAATCATGGGGGCGATGATGCCGGTCATGATGCTGGTCATGAACTTTGCGACGATTGCGATCGTCTGGTTCGGGGCGCATCGCATCAACGATGCCCATATGAAGGTCGGCGATCTGATGGCGTTTCTTCAATATGCCATGATGATCATGTTCTCGCTCATTATGCTGTCGGTCATGTTCGTCATGATTCCGCGCGCGCAAGCGTCCGCCGTCCGGATCAACGAAGTGCTCCATATGCAGCCGGACATTCATGATCCGAAAGAGCCTGGAAAGCCGGGGCTTCAGAAGGCCGCTGTCGAGTTCCAGGATGTTACGTTCTTCTATCCCGGAGCGGAGGAGCCGGCGGTATCGAATCTCTCCTTCCGTACGGGACCGGGTGAAGTAACGGCCATTATCGGCGGAACCGGATCCGGCAAATCGACCTTGATCAGCCTGATCCCGCGTTTCTATGACGTAACTTCAGGGCGTATTCTCGTCAATGGAACCGATATCCGGGAGATGCGGCAGGAAGAGCTCCGGCAGCGGATCGGATTCGTTCCGCAGAAGGCGCTCCTGTTCACGGGCAGCATCGCGGATAACATCCGCTACGGTAAAGAGGACGCGACGGACGAGGAGATCCGGCACGCGGCGAAGGTTGCCCAGGCCGCCGACTTCATCGAAGCGATGGAAGGCGCTTATGATGCCGAGATTTCGCAGGGAGGCAGCAATGTGTCAGGCGGACAGAAGCAGCGTCTTTCGATTGCCCGGGCACTCGTGCGCCGGCCGGAAATCTATATTTTCGACGACAGCTTCTCGGCGCTGGACTTCAAGACGGACGCGAAGCTACGTGCAGCATTAAGGGAGGAGACCGGTGACGCCACCGTCCTGATCGTCGCTCAGCGGGTCAGCACGGTGATGGATGCCGATCGGATTATTGTGCTGGATGAGGGGCGGATCGCGGGCATGGGCACCCATGAGGAGCTCATGAATACGAGCGAAGTGTACCGCGAGATTGTCATTTCCCAGCTTTCGGAGGAGGAGATCGCATGAGCGAGAAGAAGCGCGGAGGACATCCAAGAGGTCATGGCGGCGGTCCCTTCGGCGGCCCGCACGGCCCGGGCATGCCTGCGGAGAAAGCCAAGGACTTCAAGGGAACCTTCCGGAGACTGACGACCTATCTGAAGCCGCACACCGGCAAGCTGCTGATCGTTCTGGCTGCGGCGATGCTGAGCACGATCTTTGGCATCGTAAGCCCGAAGATTCTGGGCGATGCGACCACGATCCTGTTTGAAGGCTTCCTGGCGAAAATGAAAGGCGAACCGGGAGCGGGCATTGACTTCGCTGCGATCCAGCGCATCCTGCTGTGGCTGGCCGGGCTGTACCTCCTCAGCTCTTTGTTCGCCTACGTCCAGCAGTATGTAATGGCTGGCGTAGCACAGAGAACGGTATACGATCTGAGGAAGGCGGTATACGATAAGCTCGGCCGTTTGCCGCTGAAATATTTTGATGCCCGTACCCACGGGGAGACGCTCAGCCGGGTAACCAACGACATGGACAACATCGCCGGCACGCTGCAGCAGAGCTTGACGCAGATGATTACATCGGCCGTCACGCTGCTCGGGGTGATCGTGATGATGCTGACCATCAGTCCGCTGCTGACGCTCGTCGTCATTCTGACGCTGCCGCTCAGCGTGATCGTGACGATGATGGTAGCCAAGCAGTCACAGAAGCATTTTGTAGCCCAGCAGAAGCATCTGGGGCAGCTGA
Source organism: Paenibacillus lactis (assembly GCF_017873605.1). GTDB lineage: Bacteria > Bacillota > Bacilli > Paenibacillales > Paenibacillaceae > Paenibacillus_AQ > Paenibacillus_AQ lactis. The sequence continues at coordinate 274,272 of NZ_JAGGKI010000001.1, read as the reverse complement.
ACGGCCATGTCGAGGAGATGTACACCGGCCACAAGGTCGTGAAGGCATTCGGCCGGGAGCGCCAGTCGGTGGAGCGGTTTGATGAGGTCAACGACAAGCTGTATGAGGCCGGATGGCGCGCGCAGTTCATATCAGGCACGATTATGCCGCTGATGGGGTTTATCGGGAACATCGGCTACGTGATCGTGAGCGTTGTCGGCGGGGTGCTCGTTACCCGACAGGCGATCAAGATCGGGGACATTCAGGCGTTCATTCAATATTCGCGCCAGTTTACGCAGCCGATTACACAGCTGGCGAATATTGCGAACGTCATTCAATCGACGATTGCTTCCGCAGAGCGGGTGTTCGAGGTGCTGGATGAAGAGGAGGAAGTGGCCGAATCATCCGCGCCGGCCGTGCTCCGGCATCCTCGCGGCGACGTGTCCTTCGAGCATGTCAGCTTCGGGTATAAGGAGGATCAGCTTCTTATCGAGAATATGAACGTGAATGTCCGACAGGGCCAGACACTCGCGATTGTCGGCCCGACGGGCGCCGGGAAGACAACGCTCATCAATCTGCTGATGCGCTTCTATGAGGTTAACGGCGGCCGCATTACGATCGACGGCAAGGATATTGCCTCCATGAAGCGAAGCGACTTGAGAAGCTTGTTCGGAATGGTGCTTCAGGACACATGGCTCTTTAACGGCACGATCCGGGATAATATCGGATACGGCCGCGAAGGCGCAACCGAAGAAGAGATCATACGGGCGGCGGAGGCCGCGCATGCGGACCACTTTATCCGGACGCTGCCGGACGGGTATGACACGGTGCTGAACGAGGAGGCATCCAACATCTCGCAAGGGCAGAAGCAGCTTCTGACGATTGCGCGGGCGATTCTGGCCAATCCGGCCATTCTGATTCTGGATGAGGCGACAAGCAGTGTCGATACGCGGACGGAGCTGTATATCCAGAAGGCGATGAAGGAGCTGATGAAGAATCGGACCAGCTTCGTTATCGCACACCGGCTGTCGACGATTCGGGATGCGGACCTCATTCTGGTGATGAACAAGGGCAGCATTATCGAACAAGGGACGCATGATGAGCTTCTGTCGCAAGGCGGATTTTATGCGGATCTGTACAACAGCCAGTTCAGCGATCAGCCCGAAGCGGGATGATTTTTATAGGCATGGAAGCCAGCGAAAAAGCCCGTAACAGCAAGCTGAACAGCATATTTCTTGTTGCAATTTCTTAGGGTTCTACTATAATGTTGTTTATACTTTTTAAGGGAGCCATGATCATTATTGAATAAGTCTGAACTGAACCGCATTACGCAAGAGCTTCTACGTCGGTCGGGCAGCAGCGTTACCGTACAGCTGGACGGCTATTTCCCGGGGGGTCGGTTAGTCGGAGGGAAATATGCCATAGGCGATCACAGCGTGACCATGTATACGGAGGTCATTCGCCAGCAGTGCCTGCAATTGTTCGGATCGCTTGAACAGGTGTACGCTTATTATGCCGTCGTCTTCGCGCATGAACTGGGTCATTCGATGGACGGCCAATTATCCGAGCTGTGCGATCTGCTGGATTCATCGGTTGATGAATGGGAAGACATGCGGATCCTGCGGCAAATTGAGGAGAATGCCTGGAATCTTGCGATGCCTTGGATAAGCGATGTGGATCCTTCCCTGGTGAAGGTCATCGTGGATCAATCGCTCGAGGCATACCGGGAAGAACCGGCAACCGTTAGCGCCTAATTCATGCTGAACTGTCGTCGGCCGAAATTCCATGCTGGACGTCTTACAAATACATGAAGGCACCCGTAAGGGGTGCCTTTTTTGCATGCTTTTGAATGAGAAAAACAGAACTCAACACGTGGACAGACAGCCATTTGCCCCATCAACTGCAAATGACCTAGCCAGCGTTGAACCTGCTTATCCATCTGGTTCTGCGTTATGGATCAGCTCTCCGGGTCCAGCTGCTTGAGCGGCTCAGTCGCCGGTCCCTCCAGCACTTCGCCGTTATAGCCGTATCTGGAACCGTGACAAGGACAGTCCCAGGAACGCTCGCCCTCGTTCCACTCTACTTCGCAGCCCATATGCGTGCAGGTGGTGTCCACCAGAAACAGTTTGCCCTCTTCATCCTTATAAGCGCCTGCGCGCTGCCCGTTATGGCGGACCACGGCGCCTTCTCCGTTCTGAAGCGTGGACATATCCGCATCGGACATATCCACTTTGCCGGACACCAGATCCTTCGCAACGGCCGCATTTTGAACGATAAAGGTTTTAATGGACGGATCCGCCTTAAACCGGGACGGGCTGAATAATTCGGCGTACCGGTTGTCGGCTTCAAGGATGTGATCGCTGATGATGTGGGCCGCTAGCGTGCTTGTCGTCATGCCCCACTTCCGGTATCCCGTTGCTACCAGGATTCGGTCCTCGTCCGCTGTGATCGGTCCGATATACGGGACATTATCCAGCGTGATCAAATCCTGTGCGGACCAGCGGTAAGGGATGGAGATTGCCCCCAGCAGATTTCCTGCGAACACCTCCAGGTTCTCATAATGCTGATGGGTACAGATGCTGCGGCCTGTCGCATGATTCTCCCCGCCGACAATGACGAGCTCTTCGCCCTGGTACGATGCGGACCGAAGGGAACGGGTCGGATTGTCCACGCTCAAATACATGCCGCCCGGATACGCGGTCTCCGGCTTAACCGCAATGGCATAGGAACGTTCGACGTGCAGCCTGGAGAAATAGAGGCCCTTGCCGTCATGAAAAGGGAAATGCGAGGCGGACACCGCGTATTTGCACGTGATGCGATGATTGCCCCGTTTGGTCTGCAGCGACAGCGGACCATCGGTCTCAATCTTTCCTCCAATGGTCGTATTTTCATAAATGCGCCCGCCAAGCTCCAGAAACTTCTCGGTCAGATGCTTCACATAGTGCAGGGGATGGAACCGGTATTGTCCCGGCATTTTCACAGCCCCTGTTACCGGAATCGGCAATGGAAGCCGATCCGTCCATTCGCCTGGAATGTCCAGCTTCTCGTATGCCCGGTATTCCTGCTCCAGCTTCTCGAGCGTTTTGCCATCCTGCTCTGTATAGATGTAGGCATCCTCCAGCTTCAGTCCGAACTTGTCTTCCTCTCCGCCTACGATATCTCTTATAAACTCAATGGCTTCCCGGTTCGCTTCATAATAGAGGCGCGCCTGTTCCTCTCCAAAATGCTGGATCAGCTCATGGTAGATCTGTCCGTGCTGAGCCGTAACCTTCGCGGTCGTATAACCGGTCGTTCCGTTGAAGATTTTCCCCGCCTCAAGAAGTACGACATCCTTCCCGGCCTTTGCCAGCAAATAGGCGGTCGTAATGCCCGTTATGCCTGCGCCGACTACAGCGACGTCCGTTTCAATATCCTCCGCGAGCCGCGGAAAGGAAGGGAGATCGGTCGTTGCTCTCCACAGCGATTCCGGATACCGGGGCAATTGATGATAAGATGTGCCCGATGGGTTCATCTGGATTCCTCCTTTAGTCTCTCTATAATTTCAGCTGCTGTTTCTCCAATACGCTTGTCCCCATTATTACCACAATAGACCAATTAGAAACGAGAAGACCGGCGTGAAAAATAGGGTGCTTTCCCGAAGCTTGCGAATCCCGGCAAACTTTTCTGGTTGATTGTTAATAATTTGGGACATTTGTACAGAAAATAGAAGGACTTGAGCGGTTTGCTTGTCAATGATAAAGGAGGGATCGATCATGGCCACCGACCAAAAGCTGCAAGCCGAAGAAGCAAGGAAATGCCTGCAGGAGCAGTTGAAGAATATCGGGGACGTTGAGCAGCGTGAGCTGAAGAATGAGGAAGGGCATGCGCATCTCATCTATCTCAAAAGTATGTGCGACCCCATCCTAGTTAACGACAATTTGATTAACCGATTCTACGAGCTGAACTCCATGGAGCTGTTCGAGCGATTTATCCGGTCGTTCCCGTCAAGCCTGGAGCCTAAGGATAAGCAGGAGCTGCTGCGCAATATGCTTAGAGGCTGCGTTGCGATCTTCATCCGCGACCGGGTGCTGCTGCTCGATGCCGTGCTGGTCAATGCCGGATCCGTCCAACCGGCAAGCACCGAGAATGTAATGCAGGGACCGGACGATTCGTTTACGGAAAATATCGAGGTGAATCTCAACTTGATCCGTCACCGTTATCAGACGACGGACTTGAAGACGGAGTTCATGACGGTCGGCCGGATCTCCCAAACCCGGCTCATTATTATGTATGACGAGATGAAAGTAGATCACTCGGTGCTGAAGGAGCTGAAGAAGCGGCTATCCGAGCTCAAGACGGATATCATTCAGTCTGCTTCTGAGATTGAGCGGCATACGATGCATCCGAAATTGCGGCTGTTTCCGACATTGATGCTCACCGAGCGTCCGGACCGGGCCGTGCTGAACATATCGCAGGGGAAGATATGCGTGCTCATGGACTCTACCGGGTACGTCCTAGTGCTCCCGGCCATCTTTAATGACTTCTTCACGGCAATGGACGACAAGATCCAGCTGCCGCTCATTGGCTGGTTCCTGAAGGCTATCCGGTATATAGCCCTGTTCATTACGGTCATGATGCCGAGTTTGTACGTAGCTTTTACATCGTACAATCCGGAAATTCTGAAGATGCAGATTACGCTGCTGATTGCGGGAAGCCGGGCAACGGTACCCTATCCGTCCTCTTTCGAGGTTCTCTTCATGCTGCTGGCGATGGAGTTTCTCGTCGAGGCGAGCGTCCGCCTCCCGAAAGCGGTCAGCCAGTCGGCAACGACGGTAGGCGGTCTTATCTTGGGCACGGCCGCTACGGAAGCCGGCCTGGTCAGCAACGTCATGGTAATTCTCGTTGCGGCAGTAGCCATTACCAACTTCGTCATCCCGATCACGATGATGAGCATGGGGATACGCGTCACAAAATACTTATTCATTGTCCTATCCACCTTCTTCGGCCTGGTCGGGATCGTCCTTGGGATCGTCTCCTTGATTATGTACCTGACGAGTCTGCGTTCCTTCGGTAAGCCGTATTTAAAGATGTTCGCGATTGAGTGGAGAAGGAAGGGAGATCCGCAGAGTGGTTAGGAACAAATACTTTTACTATCTCTTTCTGCTCAATGCTTCGATCAACCTGATCAACTATGTGCCCCGTATCCTGATCCAGGACCGGTTCAGCGGAGTGTTGATGTCCGTACTGATTGCGATCCCGGCGGGGGCGATCCTGATGTATGTCTTCGCCAAGATGCTGCAGCGATTTCCGGGAGAAGGGCTGCCGGAAATCTTCCATTCGGTGTTTCCGGTTTGGATTTCGGGTTTGCTGTTGGTATTGTATGGACTGGGATGGTACTTTTCCAGCGCAATTACGCTGATTAGTTTCATGGATATCACGTCCCGCTACATCAGCCCGGACGTATCGCCTTATATCGTTCTGACCGGATTTCTCGTCGTTGTCGGTCTAAGCGCAAGGCTGGATTCGGAATCGCTGCTCTACGCGCTGGAAATGGTGCTGTACATAACGATGCCGCTGATTGCCTATATGGCTTGGAGAGTCTACAGTAATCCGTATTTCAGCTGGGATTCCGTAAGGCAAATTATGACTTACGCCTGGAATATGCCGAATTACCGCACTGTAGCCGCAGCGACTTATATTTATACCGGCTACATCAACATGGTGGTCTTCAACCGGATCTTCCGCCGATTCAAAGTCAGGTACATGTTCTCGATCATCCTGGTAAGCATCGTATCTCTGTTCATATCGCTCTTTGGGCCGATCGGGATTCTGGGAGCCAATGGAGCAGGCGAGCATGTCTATCCCGCTTTCTCGACGGTCGATGCGCTCCGAATCCGGTATTTTATTATTGAGCGGATGATCTATGTGTTCTTTGTCGTCTATATGATCCTGTCTCTGATGAACTCGATTATCCACTGGCATGTGGGGAAAGAGCTGGTTCTGGGAGGATTTAAGCTGGAAGGCGAGAAGCCCTCGCTGCTGCCTAAGAAACGGAAGGCGGAGTGGTGGGTTCTGGCCCTTTTCGCCGTCGTTATTTTCGTGCTGGCCACGGTTATCAATCAGTATACGCTCAATGATATGGCGATTGTGTTCCTGGACGTCCGGTTTGCGGGTGAAATCCTGCTCGTCATTCTTTTGATCTACGCCGCAATAAGAAGAGGAAGGAGGAGGAGGGCGTGAAATCCTTGAAAACGTGGTATACGCTCCTTATCTGCGGTTCGATTATGATGCTCGGCGGGTGCGAATTTCGGGATATCGATCTTCGGCTCTTCGTCGTAGCGATCGGCATCGACGTCTCGGAGACGAATCCGGACATGAACCGGTTCAGCTTTAAAATCGCGATCCCTACAGGCGATCCGAAATCGGGGGACGTCAAAACCGTGCTGATTACGCAGGAATCCACCAGCATCGCGGAGGCGATCCGGGAGGCGAAGTCCAAAGTGGACAAGGAGCTGGACTTCGGTCATTGCAAAGGGGTCTTGTACGGGGAGGCGTATGCCCGGCAGGATATCGGCAAAATTCAGGACTGGACCGTCCGAAGGCGGGATATGCAGCTCCTGATGTATCCGGCCGTTGCCATTCCGACGGCCGAGGCGGTCCTGAAGGTGCAGCCCGCGACGGAGCGGATCGCCGGGAACGCTATTTTTCTGGCGCTTAGCGAGGATGGGACAGAATCGCCTTTCATTGCAAAGACGTACTCCTTCGATTTAAGCAGGCGGATGACGGAAACCGGGGAGGATCCCGTCATGCCGGTCATTGAAGCGACCGGGAAGGAGATTTTGAACATTGACAAGGTTGCCTTATTGGACAAGAGCCGGGTGAAGACGATCTTGACGCGGGATGAGACAAGGCTGTATAACTTGCTGGACCAACGGCACTTAAGCACCAACTTCGGTATTAAAATCGAAGGGGAATTGTTCGAGGTGAACACGGACCGGACCCGAAGCCGCTATAAAATCAACGAATCCAAAGAGGGAGCGGAGACCATCGATTATAAGGTCAGCATCACGGCCATCCTGGAGGAGAAAGAGGATAAGGCGCCGATGACCCCTGCAGGACTCCGCAAAATTGAGAAGGAGTTCAACAAGGACCTGACCGAGTCGATTACCAAGCTGCTGGAGAAGATCCAGAAGACGGGACTGGATCCCTTGGGCTTCGGGCTGCGATACGGGGGTACCCACTGGAATAACGATACCGAAATGGAGAAGTGGGCTGAAATTTACCCGAGGGCCAAGTTCAATGTTCATGTCAAAATGACAATCAAGTCCACCGGCTACAAACGGTAAGCAGGGATTCCCTCCCTCTAGCGTACCGGAAAATGGTACAATACGGATGTAGGCATCAATCTCTGTAGAAGAGGAGGCTTGGATATGGAATTTCGAAGATTGGGCGGAAGCGGACTGAAGGTAAGCGAAATCAGTCTTGGAAGCTGGCTCACGTACGGCGGGTATGTAGAGCGTGATAATGCGGTGAAGTCGATTCAGACCGCCTACGGCCTCGGCGTGAACTTTTTTGATACGGCAAATGTGTACGCGCAGGGAGCGGCCGAAGTCGTCGTAGGCGAGACATTGCGAGCATTCCCGCGTGAATCCTACGTGCTGGCAACGAAGGTATTCGGCAAAATGGGCGACGGGCCCAACGATCAGGGGTTATCCCGCAAGCACATTATGGAGCAGTGCCATGCAAGCCTGAAGCGTCTTGGCACCGATTACGTTGATATTTACTACTGCCACCGGTTTCACGAGGAGACGCCGCTTGAAGAAACGCTGCGGGCGCTCGACGACCTCGTTCGGCAAGGGAAGGTGCTCTATGTCGGGGTCAGCATGTGGACGGCCGCCCAGATGGAAGCCGCTCTGGCGATCGCCGACCGTTACCTGCTGGACCGGATTGTGGTGAACCAGCCGCTGTATAACATGTTCGAGCGCAAGATCGAGGAAGAAATCATTCCGCTCGGCGAGAAGAAAGGCATCGGCCAGGTCGTATATTCCCCGCTCGCTCAAGGGGTGCTCACGGGCAAGTACAACGCCAAGCAGGATGTGCCTGAAGAGAGCCGGGCGTCCAAGCTGGGAGCGGATCGCCTCAAGATCAGCGAGGACCGCATTCGGAAGGTGCAATCGCTTGGGCGCATCGCGGACGAGCTCGGCATCACCGTCGGTCAGCTGGCTTTGGCGTGGATTTTGCGCCAGGACAACGTATCCAGCGCGCTCGTCGGCGCAAGCCGTCCCGAGCAGGTGGAGGAGAACGTCAAAGCATCCGGCATCAAGCTGACGCCGGATACGCTGTCCGCGATCGAGGACATCCTTAGTAACGCTTAACTCAGCATATAGTCATGGATTTCGGGGGCGGAACACACGCGGTTCCGCCCGTTGTTTTTGGCCCGGTACAGCTCTTGGTCGGCCTGCTCCATCAGCTGGCGGGCTTCCCTGGAGCGTATCGTGTCCGGATGGACCGCAACGCCGATCGATATCGTGATATGCAGCTTCGTGCCATCATCGAGCGTGAAGGCGTGACGCTCCACCGCGGCCCGGATCCGTTCGGCTAGGGCCGTCGTCTCGGCGATGGTGGCTTCCGGGACGAGGACCGAGAACTCCTCCCCGCCGTTGCGGGAAACCTCGTCGAACGAGCGGGCGTTATCCTTCAGCACCTTGCTCAGCTGCTGCAGAACGGCATCTCCGGCCGCATGGCCGTAGGTGTCGTTTATTTTTTTGAAATGGTCAATATCGATCATGAGCACCCCCAGACGTTCGCTGAAATGCTGGGCTTCCAGAAAGCGCTCGGACAGCAGCTGCTCAAATTGACGGAGATTGTTCAGGCTGGTCAAATAATCGGTTTCGGCGTATTTTTTCAATTGAAGAAACAGCTTATTGGATGTATGGATATACTCGGTCAGCATGTAGATGACCAGCGTGGCCAGCAGGGAGATAATCAGGTGTTGGGTAAATACGCTGAACACTTTATCGCGATCCGGAATGTTCGACGCAATCACAAAGAACAGCACGAGCATGCTCGCGATGGACATGGTCATCATTTTAGTCAGGCGGTCCCATCGGGCTAACGAGATAAGCCCGCAGATCATACCAATCACCAGCATTCCGGCGCCTGCTACAGCGGAGTAACCGGTCATGCCAAAGAGCAGCACACGCCCGACGGCCATTAACAATCCGGCAATCAGGGACGGGAGCCACCCGAGATAGCTGGCGATCACAATGATGGCGAGATGTCGTAAATCGGCGAAAAATCTCGGATCGATCGGAAATGAGTAATACATCAGAATGATCCCGTAGATTCCAAAGAGCACCCCGCCGCAGAGTTTAACGGAGCGGGAGGGCGAATCGAAGCCCGTTACGTATTGCCTGGACAGCAGGCCCGATACGTATAGAAAAGTTACGAGAATACAGAAGTTGGTAAACAGGATGTTGATCATGTAAGGGAGTCATTCCTTTCACGTAACCCTGAACAAATGCGCCCAGAGCGATAAGGACAGTCATCCCTATTTTATCGGAAAATAGATTATTCTGTCGAACAAAATCCAAATTTTGTGGCTTTCAGCTACCGTTTAGAGGGAGGCGCACTTCGAACATGGTCTGATCCGTATTGCTGGTCACCTCGATGCTTCCCTCATGGGCCTCCACGATCGATTTCACGATGGCAAGCCCCAGACCGGAGCCTCCGGTCTGGTCCGTACGGGATTCATCCGCCCGATAAAACCGTTCAAACAGGTGGGAGAGGGCATGCTGCGGAATAGGGGGTCCGTAATTGATCACCTGAACGACGGCACTCTTTCCGTCCCGGAACGCTTTCAGGTCGACCCTCCCGGCATCTTTGCCGTGGCGTACCGCGTTCGACAGCAGGTTCTCGAAGATTCGCATCAGCTTGTCGCCGTCGGCGGAGAGGCTGATCTTCTCCTCGGAAGGCGTAAACTGTACCTGCACGTCTCCCCTCACGGTTTGCCCGGTTAATGAAAAGTCGACTGCCAGCTGGCCCAGCAGCTCAACCAGGTTAATATCGGTACGATTCACAGGCGAATAACCGATCCGGGTATATTCGAACAGATCGTTGACCAGCCTGCCGAGCCGCAAAGACTTACTATAGGCGATATCGGTATAGTAGCGGAGCTCGACCTCGTCCTTGTAGCGGTCTTCGTTGACTAATCGCAAATAGCCGATGATTGAGGTCAGCGGCGTGCGGAGGTCGTGGGACACATTGCTGATCAGCTCGTTCTTGGACTGGACGGCCATCCGTTCTTCCTCCAGGGACAGCTTGAGCTGCTTGGCCATCTGGTTGATTTGGAGGGCCATCTGGCCGAGTTCGTCCCCGGAGCTTACCTTAATCTCCTGATCGAGCTCTCCGCGCGCCAGCCGCTCCGTGCCCTGCATCAATTGATTGATCTGCCGTATGGTGCTCTGGCTCATGAGCAGCACGACAAAAATGAAGATGATGATCCCGATGATGGTGGCAGCGACGGGAAAGCCGAACATATTTTCCAGCCTGCGGCTGATGTTGAACAGCGAGGTTACCCAAGGCTCCCGCCAGTATTCCCGGCCGATCACCTGCATGATTTTTTGGAAGCCGAACAGGATGGACAACGTCAAAGCCCCGCTCACAAAGAACAGGGTGATGATCTTCCACTGCAGCTTATGCATGGATTTTGTACCCTACGCCCCACACGGTCTGGATGAGCTTGTAGCCGAGCTCCTTCTCCAGCTTGTCCCGCAGGTTGCTGATATGGACCATGACGGTATTGTTGGAGACATAATATTTCTCCTTCCACACCTGCTGAAAGATGTCTTCGGCGCTGAAGATTCTTCCCGGCTGACGGGCGAGCAGGTACAGAATGTCGAACTCCCTGGCGGTCAAGGTGACCGGTCGGCCGTTCGCTTTGACCTCATGGGTCGTGCGGTTGATATCCAGGCCGTCGATTTGCAGGCGGTCGCTGTCCATCTGGGCGAGCCCCGTGTTGTATTGGGTGGAGCGGCGGATCAAGCTTTTCACGCGCGTGGTCAGCTCCAGCGGATTGAAAGGCTTGATCATATAGTCGTCGGCGCCGGTCATCAGGCCTAATATTTTGTCCATATCCTCGCTCTTGGCGCTCAGCATCAGAATCGGGATGGACGAGGTCTCCCTGATTTTGCGGCATGTGTCGATCCCGTTCAGTTTTGGCATCATAACATCCAAGATGACGAGATCCACCGATCCCTGATGCAGCTTCAGCTCAAGCAGCGCTTCTTCCCCGTCATGCGCTTGAATCACCCGGTATCCTTCATTCTCCAGGTAGATCGAGATCAATCCCGATATTTCCTTGTCATCGTCAACGATTAATACGCTTCTCACGTTTGAATCCTCCAGTAAATCCACATTAGATACGGCAGCTCATCCTATATATGTACCATTCCGTCGATGGAGTCGCTGCCCCTAAGGCAGGTATTCGGTCGGCGTCGTATCTCCTAGCAACAGTTTACCCTAAATATGGATGGAAAAAAGGCCTAATATTGCGTTTTGCCGTCTGAATCCGTAATCCATCAGCTTCTGAGTCTCCGTAAATCTCTGTTCGGCATGGCCGGTTCCAAGAACGACGGAGATAAGCCGGACCCCGTTCCGGGCCGCTGTTCCGGTGAAGCAATAGCCGGCGGAGCGGGTGTATCCGGTCTTAAAGCCGTCGCTGCCGTCATAGGCATACGGCTCGCCGGGAAGCATCAGATTGGTCGTGTGCAGCGAGATTCCCTTCTGCGGGATCGAAAGGTCGCGCTTGCTCGTCACCTCCACCACATCGGGATAGTTCTGAAGCAGCCACCTGGCGAGCATGGCTGCATCCCTTGCCGTCATGACCGTCTCGCCTTCGGAGGCCGCTTCGGGAAAGCCGCTCAAATCTTTGGCGGTAAGACCGGATGCATTGGCAAATACCGTCCGTCCTGACAGGCCGATCTCCCTAGCGCGGCGGTTCATGCTATCGACGAATTCGCGCTCGCTTCCGGCTAGATGCTCGGCGATGGCGATGGCGGCATCATTAGCCGAATGAATAATCAGCGCTTCGAACATTTCTCTAAGCGTATAGGTCTCCCCGGACTTCATGCCGACTTGGGGGCCGGGAGCTTTTTCGGCATAACGGCTGACGGCTACCGTCTCGTTCCAATCATGCCGTCCTGAAGAGACGGCATCCATGACCATGAGCTCGGTCATCATCTTGGCCATGCTTGCAGGTGGAAGCGGAAGATCGGCCCGCTGGGCATACAGCACCCTTCCGGTCTCGGCATGGATGAGAATGGCCGAACGGGCCTCGATCGCAGGCGGAATGAAGACTTTTACAATGTAAAAGAAGAGCAGGCTGACGCAAAGACCCAGGAACCACAGAGCCATGCCGGCTTGTCCCTTACGTCTTTCCGCCGGCTTCGACCGACGCGGGGAACGATACGGCAAAGAGTTATCAGCGCTCTGCCTTGAAGAAGAGAAACGCGACTTGGATACCGTTGCCATGACGGATGGATCGTCTCCTTTTTAGCGGATATGTACCGAAAATTGATATAAACCAGTGTAACCGCGCGAGCTAAAGGAATTGTAAATGGATTCTTAAGAAAACATAAAGATTACCAGCAATTGAGTATCTCGATAAGGTTGACCCTGACCAAAATAAGATTTATACTTGATCTAAAAATAAATTAAAAGGGTGAATACCTTGAAATCATTAAATCTAACCACACAGCGCCAAGCGGTATATGATGTGCTGCGGGAGTCGCATGACCATCCGACGGCTGCGGAGATCATGAACCGCCTGGTGGAGAAAGGATATAATCTTGCGTATGGGACGGTCTATAACTCCTTGCGCTATTTGACGGATAAGCAGCTGATCCGGGAGCTGAAGCTTGGCGAAAGCGCAAGCCGGTACGATGCCCGGACGGATGAGCATCAGCATATCATTTGCGAAGTGTGCGGCAAAGTCGACGAGGTCATGACGGAGGTGCCTAAGGATTGGGCGGACACCGTAGCAAGCGAAACCAGCTACGTCATCCATCATGCTCACGTTGTATTCGGGGGGGTGTGTCCAGAATGTCAAACCAAACGGAAGAAATAATGGAGATGGCGACCGTATATTCGTTTCCGGACTGGAAGACGACCAGCCTGTACCAGCATCCGGGAGCGGGTATGGCGATCGGCGATGCTTGTCCTACGACGATGCGCGCGGCGCTGTTAAGCCGGTCACCTGGACGGGTTCATGAAATGTTCATGACGCTGACGGAGAACTGCTTCGAGGTGATGATGTTCCGGAAGTGGGAGCCGCGTCTCCAGACGGCTCTGAACACCGGATTGATCATTGCGGACATGACCGGCTGCAGGGACATGGCTGCCTTCAGCAAAGAACGGGAGCTGCTGCTGCCGGAGCATCCTTCGATCCCGGTCCTCTATCTTGTTGGCGAGGAGCTTATGAGCAATGCCGGCGCTAGTCTGATGAACGAGGAGCTGATGGTCTGGCCGGCTCGCTCCAAGGATACGATGATGTACCAAGTGCAGCGGACGATCCGCCTGTTCGCCCCCGTCTCCGCTCCTGCCGGTGATGAGGAAGCTAAAGGTCTCGTATTTAAGGATCTGACCATTGATCGGGATAAAATGACGGTACATCGCGGGCAAGCTCCGATTCATCTCACCAAGACGGAGTACATGCTGCTTCTGCTGCTAATGGATAGCAAGGGGGCCGTCTGCACCCGCGAGGAGCTGATGAGCAAGATTTGGGACACGGATTTTATGGGCGGCAGCAATGTAGTTGACGTGCATATCAAGAGCTTGCGCAAGAAGCTGAGCGATAATGCGGGAGCACCACGCTATATCGCGACGGTACGTGGAGTAGGTTACCGCTTGGCGGACTAACCTCCTCCTTTTTTTCTGCTCACGGATCATTCATAAGAACTTCATCGAATGAACATGAATGCTCATTGGTCAATCACGCAACGCTCATCGAAGGTTCATGCGACACTCATGACCGGACAAATTCCGGGATGATACAATCATTTCATAGATTTAGATTCAGTCTAAAATCAATTATAGAAATGATGGAGGTTTTCCGCATGGATAGATTGACAACGAACCAAGGAGCTCCCGTAGGAGACAATCAGAATTCGAAGACCGCAGGCCGCCGCGGTCCTACGCTGCTGGAGGATTATCATCTGATTGAAAAGATCGCGCATTTTGACCGTGAACGGATTCCGGAGCGCGTCGTTCACGCCCGCGGAGCCGGGGCGCATGGCATCTTCGTCGTGGAGAATGACATGAAGCCGTACACCAAAGCGGCCTTCCTGCAGGAGATCGGGCAGGAGACGCCGGTCTTCGTTCGATTCTCTACCGTCATTCATGGAACAGGTTCCCCGGAAACGGCACGAGACCCGCGCGGCTTTGCCGTGAAGTTCTATACGGAGGAAGGCAACTACGATATCGTTGGTAATCATATCCCTGTCTTCTTTATCCGGGATGCCATCAAATTCCCTGATATGGTCCATTCCTTGAAGCCGGCTCCGGACAGCAACATTCAAGAGCCCGGACGGTATTGGGATTTCATGACGCTGTCCCCGGAATCCACGCATATGATGACCTGGGTGTTCTCCGATCATGGAACGCCGGCCAACTACCGTGAGCTGGACGGATTCAGCGTGCATGCATTCAAATGGGTCAACAGCGAAGGCAAAGTGACTTATGTGAAATATAAGTGGGAATCGCAGCAAGGGGTACGAACCCTGGATGCGGATGAGCTGGTTGAAGTGCAGGGCAAGGATTTCAACCATGCTACGCGGGATCTGCGCGAGCATATCGAGCAAGGCGACTTTCCGAAATGGCGTCTGGTGGTGCAATTGATGTCGCCGGAGGAGATGGACGATTTGCCTTTTGATCCCCTGGATCCAACGAAGGTATGGCCGGAGGACCGCTTCCCGTTCATTACGGTAGGCACCATGACCTTGAACCGCAATCCGCAAAATTTCTTCGCGGAAGTTGAACAGGCCGCTTTCTCGCCAAGCGCGCTGGTTCCCGGCATTGAGCCGTCGGAGGATAAGCTCCTTCAAGGACGTCTGTTCTCCTATCCGGATACGCAGCGTCACCGGCTGGGCGCCAACTACTTGCAAATTCCGATCAACTGTCCGTATGCACCGGTGCGCAACCATCAGCGCGACGGCCTGATGAACGTCAAGCAGGATCCGTCTCCGGTCAACTACGAGCCGAACAGCTATACGACCGGACCGGTCGAGGATCCATCCGTTCAGGAGAGCGAAGCGCCGCTTAGCGGTCATGTCGTTCGCCAGCGTATCGAGAAGACGGACGATTTCACCCAAGCCGGAGAGCTGTACCGCTCCTTCACCGAGCAGCAGAAAGACAATCTGCTCCGCAACCTGATTGCCGATCTGAGCCAGGTGAAGCAGGACATCCAACTGCGGGCCGTATGCAACTTCTACCGGGCGGATGCCGAATACGGAGCCAGACTGGCCGAGGGACTCGGCGTAGATCTGAGCGGCTTCATTCCGGCAGCAAATAAGCCGGAGTCTGTATAAACCGCGTCTTTAACGAAGGAAGGCATTACGGAATAACTTCTTGGTCGATTGTCCGCCAAAGAGCCAGAGCCTAACGGTCTGCTTCTTCCGCTGTGCAGGCCGTGAAGCCATCATATATAAAGAGGTGCCGATAAGATCATGAGATCTTTGGGGCGCCTCTTTTTTAGTTAAGGGGCGCTAGCGTATCGTTTCGGATCTTGCCGGGAGGATGGCTCCTTCCTTGGGAGGAGAACGCTCTAGCATGAATCGTTTCTCATCTTGCCGTTATCCCAATTTCTTGAGGTCAACCGTGAGCCGCTTCAAACAGGGTGTTTCAAGGACCGCTTCGCTTGTCCGTAACCCGCCGCTCGCACGGAGGACCATGGTCCAACTCAAGTCTCCCAATCTTAATTGTAAATAATTACCACATGTAGGATGTAACGATTCCTTTACCGGATGCCGATAAGTTGAAGGGAAGATTTTAGTTACGAGGGAGCGTTCTCCCTGCGGATTGAAAGGACAGGAACCATATGAAGACAAAGAGAACCAACCGGCTGCGGCGAAACATGATCATCACGTTTCTTGTGGTGCTGCTCGTTCCAAGCTTTGCGATCGGTTATATTACTTATCGCGATGCAAGTCATACCGTGGAGGAGGAAATTTTGCGCAGCGCATCGCGCAGCGTGGAGACGGCGAATGATGTCATCAACCAGACGATCGAAAATAAGATTCATGACCTGAGCTATTTCAGCGGGAAGATCAAAGGGGCCGCGGTCGATCAGGAGCTGGCATCGGGCAGCGAAACAGGACTCGCTGCGGTGCTGCGGCAATATTTGGGGCTGCACCCCGAAACGGTCGATATTTTTGCCGGGACAGCCCGGGGCGGCATTTTGAGAGCCTCTACAGAGGAGCTTCCTGAAGGATTTGACCCGAGACAGAGCGAGTGGTACAAGCTGGCCATCACCGCCAAGGGCGAACCGATTATTACGACGCCGTATGCATCACAGGCCGGATCGATGATCGTTGTGACGATTGCGCAGATGCTTCCAGACGGATCCGGCGTGGTCGGCATTGATTTGAACCTTACCCAGATCCGTGATCTGGTTGAAGTCAAGGTTGCACGCGAAGGCTATACCATGGTGCTGGATCAGGAGCAGCACTATTTATTTCACCCGGAATACGCGGCAGGGACGGATGCATTGGCGCAAGAGGCTTGGATCTCCCGCTTGTATGAGGAGCCGGAAGGGCACTTCCATTATGAGCATAACGGCGAGGACAAGCAATTGAATTACATTACCAATGAACGGACCGGATGGAAGATTGCCGGTACGATGTATTTCTCGGAGGTGGAAGATTCCGTCCGCGGCATCCGGAATACGATGGTATTGGTGATGGCGGTGTCTCTTCTTGGCGCGTTTGCGCTGGCCTTATGGAATATCCGCTCGGTGCTGAAGCCGATCCGCAAGCTGAGCAAGGCGACCGAAGTGATCAGCGACGGAGATTTGACTTATCGTATGAGCGGATTCAAGCGGGACGAAATCGGGGAATTGGCCGATCACTTCCAGGTTATGGTGGATAATCTGCGTGAAATGGTGCATGGCGTTATGGGGATGTCGGAGAATGTGTCCGCCTCGTCGGAGGAGCTGTCGGCTAATGCGATGCAAAACACAGCGGCCGTCCAGCATGTGACCTCCTCGATTCAGGAGGTGGCGGCAGGCAGCGAGAGCCAGCTCTTCGCCGTCGAGGAAATCGTAAAGCGGATGAATCAAGTATCGCAGCATGCCGATTCCATTGCCTCTCTCCTCGAGGTTATGAGAGGGGCCATGAATCAGACGGAAGAGCTGGCCCAGGAAGGGAATACGGCCGTGATCACGGCCGCGGCTACGATGCAGGACATCAACCATTCGATGGAAGAGCTCGGCGGCGTCATCAGCCAGCTGTCCGAGCGGTCGGAGCAGATTCGAGGCATCGTCGGGACGATTGGAGAGATTGCCAAGCAGACAAGCCTGCTTGCGCTTAATGCCTCGATTGAAGCATCGAGAGCGGGAGAACACGGCAGAGGCTTTGCTGTCGTGGCTGCGGAAATTCGCAGTCTGGCGCATCGCTCCGAGGCATCGGCACAGCATATCGCCGAGCTCATCGCCGCCATTTTGCAAGAGGTGAAGCGGACGAATGCGGTAATGGCATCGGCTCAGGAGAACGTTTCCGAAGGCGTCGGCGCGGCTGACCTGACCGGACGCTCCTTCTCCCGCATTAAGAAGGCGGTTCACAAGGTGACCGGGCAAGTAAGCGAAACCGCCGAGGCTGCGCGTCAGCTGGCGGGCGATGCGAATCAAGCGAGAACGGCTATTGATGCGATTCGGAATATCTCGGAGCAGACGTCGGGACGGACGCAATCCATATCAGCCGCTTCCGAGGAGCAGCTTGCCTCGATGGAAGAGGTAAGCGCGTCGGCGACGGATTTGAGCCGGCAGGCGGAGGAGCTTCAGGAGCTGGTCCGGCGTTTCAAGGTTTAGCAGCTATAGGAGGAGCGGGGCGTCTTGCAGCGCTTCGAGCTGAACGTTCAAGCAGCGAAGGGGATGCATTCCCTTCGCTGCTTTTTTATAAGGCTTGCTGCCGAAGTTTAAGACCAAAGTGACTTTCGCTCTGCGGATCGGGCCAGTATACTGGAGTCAAATGGCAGAACCTGCACACTCTAGGAGAGCGAGGCAAAATAATGGCACAGCATATGAAAGATCGGGTTGTGGCCCTGGCCGGCCCCCGCAAAGCGGAGGAAATGGCAAAGCTGGTGGAGAAGATGGGGGGAACCCCGCTGATTCGTCCGGCACAGGGAACGGTTTTTTTGGATGATGAGGTACTGCGTGAATCGATTGAGGATTGGCTTAAAGAGCCCGCACCGCCATGGGCGATATTTACGACGGGCATTGGCCTTGAGGCCATCTATGATATGGCGGAGCAGATGGGCGCTTTGGACCGGTTGAATGCAACGCTTACGCAAACAACCATTGCCGCGCGCGGTTACAAAACGGTGAACGCGTTGAAAAAAAGAGGGCTTACGCCCATCGTAAGAGATGATGACGGCAGCACATCCGGCCTCATTCGGGCGCTTGCGCCGTTTGATCTGGCAGGCCAGCGCGTCATCCTCCAGCTGCATGGCGAATCCGCGCCTAAGCTTGTGGAATGGCTGGAGAGCCGGGGCGCTCAGGTGGAGCCGATCTTGCCGTATAAGCATATACCGCCGCGGGAGGAAGACATCTCGTTGCTGGTGGACGAAATTATCCAGGGCAAGGTGGATGCCGTTGCGTTCACCAGTGCGCCGCAATTCCGGTTTCTGGCTGATTTCGCCAAGGATCACGGCAAGCTCGAAGCGGTGCTGGAGGCATTCCGCGGGCCAGTGATCGCCGTTGCCGTCGGCAAGGTAACGGCGCAGGGGCTGCGCGAGGAAGGGATCACGCGCCTGCTTGTCCCCGAAGATGAGCGCATGGGCAGCATGATGGTCGAGCTCGGTCGATATTTTGCCCAATCAGCGAATTAATGGCATGATAGGGGAGGGAGACGGGCGTGTCTTCCGGATTGATTCTTAGGCTCGTGCATGTAATGGACCATCGCGTGTAATATTGTAAGTAGTAAATAGGAGGATGCCCCATGGATAAAAGAAAAGCACTGCTGCTAGGCAGCTATACCCACCCCAAGTTTCACCCGCTCCAAGGGATCGATAAACAAGTAACACATCTTTTAAACGACATGTTCACGGTGCAATGCACCGAAAATCATAAAATGCTCCACGAGAGCAATCTGTATCCCTATGAGCTGTGCATTGCCTACAGCGACTTGTGGGATGAACGCGTATCTCCCCGGCAGACGGCGGGCCTGCTGTCCTATGTCAGCGGCGGCGGCGGCCTGCTTGTCATTCATAACGGCATTACGCTGGCTAACCGGTATGAGTTGGCCCAGCTCATCGGAGCGCGGTTTGACGGCCATCCGCCGATGGATAAGCTGTATTTCGTTCCCGCCGAGAACGATCTTGATATTACGGAAGGCGTGGAGCCGTTTGTATTGGATGAGGAACCGTATCGCTTCACCTTTAGCCCGTTTACGGAAAAAACGGTGCTGCTGCACTACGAGTATGAAGGTCAGCAGTGGCCGGCCGCTTGGTGCCATACGTACGGAATCGGCCGGGTGGTCTTTGTCATGCCGGGCCATCATGAGCCGAGCTTCCTTCAGCCGCAGCTTCGGAGGCTCATCACGCAGGCCGCCAAATGGGCGGCGCGCGTTCCGGGCTAAATCATACGGAGCATGCCTGTAGGAGGGATTGGATGAACAACGGGAAGATTTTAATCGTCGAAGATGAAGCTAAAATATCCCGTCTGCTGGAAATTGAGCTGGGGAGCGAGGGCTATGAGGTTGCCAAAGCGGATAACGGACTGGATGCGCTGAGCGTATATCGAAGCGGGTCCTTCGATCTGATTCTGTTAGACGTCATGCTGCCGGGCATGAGCGGCATCGAGCTGCTGAGGCGCATCCGGAGCCAGGATACGCACACGGCGGTGCTGCTGCTCACCGCCAAGAGCTCGGTTGAGGATAAGGTGTCGGGTCTTGATCTGGGGGCTAACGATTATATCACGAAGCCGTTTCAGATCGAGGAGCTCCTCGCCAGAATCCGGGCAGCGCTTCGCCTTCAGGGGACGCGCCAGAACGACAATGAGCCGGGAGGAGAATGGCTTTCCGCCGGTGACCTTAAGCTCCATGAAGGAACGCGCGAGGTCGTCAGGGCCGGAACGAAGATCGAGCTGACGCCCCGAGAATTCGATCTGCTCGTTTACCTGCTCAAAAATCAACGGCAGGTGCTGAACCGCGAGCAAATTCTGGCGGCGGTATGGGGATACGATTATTACGGCGATACGAATGTCGTCGATGTGTACATACGTTATGTGCGGAAGAAAATCGATCTTGACGGCCTGCCCGATCTGATTCATACCGTCCGCGGCGTCGGCTATGTGCTGAAGGACAGCCCATGAAGCTGAGCAGCCGAATTCATCTGTATTCATCGGTACTTATGGCGGTCATTCTGATCGTCATGAATATTTTGGTTTACTTTGTATTCAGCCGGATGACGGTGGATAGCCAGCTTAAGCAGACGAAGGCCGAAGCCGTGCAGATCGCCGGTAATATGGTGGAGGCCGCGAAATCCGTCCCGCTCGCCGACTTGCAGCGCAGCTATGTTCCGGCTGGCGCAGGGATCAAGGTGGTCATGCCCGATAACAGCAGCCCCCAGCGGTTGACGACGGCGCCAGGCGTGGAGCTGGACGGCCTTGATGAGCCGTATGATACAAGGGAGCAGGTGCGGCTGATCACGATCCAAGGGGAAACGTACGCATTCGCCTCGATCCCGGTCATTTGGCCGGACGGCTCGGTTAACAATATTCAGCTTGCACGCACGCTTGCTCCAACGATGGATATTCTGAAGGCGCTTCGTGTCGTGCTCGTGGCCGTCACGGCCATCGGCCTGATTCCGATCGTCGTGTCGACCCGCGTGCTGGGCCGCTTGATTATGCAGCCGATAACGGCGCTCACCCGCACGATGAAGGATATCCGCGAGAGCGGACGGTTCCGCCGGATCGAGCTTAAGGAGCAGCCGAAAAACGAGCTGACGGAGATGGGAGCGGCATTCAATGATATGATCACGCTGCTCGAGAGCAATCATGAGAAGCAGGAGCAGTTCGTATCCAACGCCTCGCACGAGCTGAAGACCCCGCTTACGATTATCGAGAGCTATGCCAGTCTGCTGAAGCGCAGAGGACTTGAGCGGCCGGAGCTGTTTCAGGAGTCGGTGGAAGCGATTCATTCGGAAGCGATCCGAATGAAGGAGATGACCGAGCAGCTGCTGCTGCTGGCGAGGAATCAGGATTCATGGAAGATCGAGATGGAATCCGTGGAGCTCTCCGAGCTGGCAAACGGATCGGCGCGTGCGATCCGGGATGCCTACAGTCGGAAGGTTGACGTCCGCGCTGAAGGCGAGGTGCACGCCTGGACGGACAGCCGCAGGCTGAAGCAGCTGCTGTTCATCCTCCTTGATAATGCCCGCAAGTACAGCGATGAGTCGATCGTCATCGAAGTCGGAAGGAAGCCGCCCGGGGTATATATTCGGGTCATTGACCGGGGAATCGGCATATCGAAGGAAGATTTGGAGCATGTGTTTGACCGTTTCTACCGTGTCGATGAAGCTCGCGGCAGGAAGACCGGCGGAGCAGGCCTCGGCTTGTCGCTGGCGAAGGAGATTGCAGAGGCCGTCGGGGCAGAACTGGAGCTCGAAAGCCTGCCGGGAGTCGGCACCACCGCCACGATCCGGCTGCAGCCTTCCGGGACCCGAGGTCAAGGTTAAACGCCCTTTTGTTTCTCATCGATTTCTAACCTTGCTGCGGTATACTTGCGTTAATGAACAGAATCTACCCGAGGTGATTGGGATGCGAAAACAAATGGGGATGCTGACGGGCGGTCTTCTGCTGGTCGTCGTCGTGGTGGCCGGTACGCTGCTGTGGAAGCCGTTCAGTGTTTCGTCCGAGCGTATGAGCGAGGATGAAATTATAGGTAAAGTGGAAACTCTCTACCCAAATGGGACGATAACGGATACAGCGCTGGACGGCGATGTGTACCGGGTTCAGCTGGTGTCCGATCAAGGCAAATATGATTTGGCTGTGGATGCTCGCGAAGGCAGCATTGTGTCGATCGAACAGCTGGAGAAGGGAAAGGGCGGGTCTGGCAATCAGGATCCGACCGGACAGCAGCCCGAGCCTCCTGATCCGGATAACCGCGGGACGGGTCAGAGCGAGGGTCAGGGACAAGGCCAGGGGAGTAAACCACCTTCGGAGCCGAATGGGGAGGGGTCAGGCGGAACCCCGGAGGACTCTGACGATGGCGAAGGCACCGAACCAGAGAATCCGCCGATGCGGATGATCACGAGGGAGCACGCCGAGAAGGTATCGCTTGCTAAGGTTCCCGGGACGATCGAGGATATCGAATACCGCGAGGATGACGGCGTTCGTTATTATCTGGTCGAAATTGAGAAGAGCGATGGGCGGGAAGCCACGATCCAGGTTCATGCCATTACCGGCAAGATTATGACCGTAACGTGGGATGATTAGGGAATGGATCAGACGAGTTACTTCTTGATTTCACTTCGTGATCAAAAGACGATCTTTTGAACAACCTCTTTTATCATTTATCATCGTTTTCTAATCTTTCTCTCTGAATGCTCTCATATTGGAGCGTTATAATGAAATTGTAAAGAGAACGATCGATAAGACATGAGGAGGTTATTACGATGGGAAAGAACAAGATGAAGAAAAAAATACTGTGGGCCGGCGCGCTGTCCGTGGCTATAGCGGCAAGCGGCGTATACGGATATAATGCCGTGCAGGCTGCGGGCTCGAACGGAAGTGCAAGCACCGGTACGACGACTGCAGCGCAAACGGGCAAGCAGCTGATCAGTGTCGAGAAGGCGGAGCAGCTTGCACTGGCTGTCGCCAAAGGAACGGTAAAAGATATCGATCTGGTACACTATAAAGGACAGCTCGCTTATAAGGTGTACATCCAACAAAGTGATCGGGGCACCAAGCTATGGATTGACGCATCAACCGGCAAAACGCTCGGGAAGCGGACTTTCGAATATCACCACCACTATGATGGAGATGATGATTTTGATGATGACCGCGATCGTTATCCCAGCGGCTTGATCGGCGCAGGACAGGCCGCTGCAGCTGCATTGAAGCATGCGGGAGGCGGCACGGTGACTGACGTCGATCTGGATGAGGACGATAACCGCTGGATCTATGACGTTGAAGTGAAGACCTCCAAAGGCAGCATGGAAGTCGAGGTCAACGCCCTGAGCGGGAAAATCGTAAAGTCCGAGTACGATCACGACGATGATGATCATGATGACGATCATGACGATGATCAAGACGACCGTTACGATAATGATCATGACGATAATGATCATGACGACGATGACGATGATCGTTATAACGATTAAGATTGAGTGATCTTATGAAAAGCGTGCAGACCGTGGGGCAATGCCCTGTCGGTCTGTTTTCTTTTCCTCGACTAGGCGTTAACAGATCGGTATCCATGCTCTCATATTTACGGCCGGATCCGGGTAATTCTAAGTATATGAGATTTTGCAACATCCAAAGATCGACTTCCCATCAGCACAGTTATAGAGCGAAACGGCTTTGTTCGTCTCTAGATTTGACCCGGGGAGCGGCTGGAATCTAAATTTTCACAATGCCGGCCTATAAACCGGGAGCGCTCACAGGACATGGGTGCTGAAGCTTTGCGGATAGATGTTTTTACCAGCGCGAACGGTTATAATGGAACCAGACAAGATCGGGAGGGATAAAATCATGAGTGATCTTTTTAAGAAAGCAATCTCGTTAGGATTGGGCCTTACCGTTGTCAGCAAAGAAAAAGTCGAGAAAATCGTGGACGATCTGGTTAAGCGCGGGGAGCTGGCGCCCACAGAATCCAAAGCGCTGGTGAATCGCCTCATTGAACGCGGCGAGGAAGAGCAGTCCCAGATCAAGACGTATATTTATGAACAGGTGCAGCGCGTACTGTCCGAACTGGACGTGCCGAAAGGAACCGATGTCGCGAGCCTGGAACAGCGCATCGCTGTCCTTGAGAGGAAAATCGTGGAATTGGAAGGGCCGCAGCAGGATTAGATGGCGGTCCGAATGAGGCATGCCGGACGCTACCGGGAAATCGCCATGGCGCTAATGCGCCATGGCTTTGGCTATATGGTGGAGGAGATGGGACTGTTCCATGTCCTGTCGATGCCCGTCCGCTGGAGCTCCAGGGAGCAGCCGGAGACCGTTACGCTCGGGGAACGGATTCGGAGGGTGCTGGAGGATCTTGGACCGGCATTCGTGAAGCTGGGCCAATTAGCGAGCACAAGATCGGATCTGCTGCCTGACCATATTATCCAGGAATTGGTCAAGCTGCAGGAGCGGGTTCCTCCGTTCTCTTCCGCCAGCGCGCGGGAGCTGATCGAGCAGGAATGGGGCATGCCGATACATGATGTACTGCAGGAATTTGAAGAGAAGCCGCTTGCCGCCGCTTCAATCGGACAGGTGCATGCCGGCCTGCTGAAGAGCGGTGAGCGTGTAGCGATCAAGGTACAGCGGCCGGGTGTGGCCAGGATGATCGGCCGCGATCTGGAAATCCTGCGGGACATGATCTCGATCGCCGAGCGCCACTGGGATTGGGTGAAGCAGTACCGGGTCGACCGGATTGTGGATGAATTTGCCAGAGCGATGATGGCGGAGCTGGATTACAGTCACGAGGCACGTAACGCTGAGAAGATTTCATCCCGGCTGGATGACCATGAGTATATCCGTATTCCCCGGATATATTGGGAATATACATCCTCGAAAGTGCTGATGATGGAGTTCGCGGAGGGCATTACGCTTAGCCGCCGGCAGGAGCTGGCCGCGAAGGACTATGACCTGAAGGAGATTGCGGAGCATCTTATAGACGGCATGCTTCAACAGATTTTTATCGAAGGCTTTTTCCATGCCGATCCCCATCCGGGCAATTTGCTTGTCGCAGAGGATGGAAAGCTCGTCTTCCTGGACTTTGGACTTGTCGGGCAGTTGAGCGAGGACATGAGGGATCATCTTTCGGGGCTGATCATTGCTTTGATGCGCCGAAATTCGGAAGGGATGATCCGCGCGATCTCCAAGATGGGACTCATACCCGATGATTGCGATATGGACGCCTTGCGGTCGGATATGGATCGGCTGCGGAGCGAATATTATGACGTGCCGTTCTCTCAAGTGCGCTTGGGGAAGGCGCTTACCGACCTGTTCACCGTTGCCCAGCGGCACCGGATTATGCTCCCGCCGGATTTGACGCTGCTCGGCAAATCGCTGCTGACGCTGGAAGGAGTCATCGAAATGCTGGATCCGGAAATCAGCATCATCGACATGGCGGAGCCTTTCGGACGGAAGCTGCTGAAGGAGCGCTATAATTCGCGCAGGATTGGAAGGAAGGTGCTGGACGGGTTGGCGGGGCTTGCAGAAAGTCTGCTGGATTTGCCCGGACAGGCCAGGCAGCTGTCGGCCTTGATCAGCAAAGGAAAGCTCCGGGTGGAAATCAGCGTGCCGGAGCTGCAGCAGCTGATGCGGAAGCTGGACCAGATCAGCAACCGGCTCTCATTCAGCATCGTTTTGCTGGCCTTCAGCATCATTATGGTTGGACTTATCATCGGTTCCTCCTTGAGCCGGGAGCCCATGATGCTATGGAATTTCCCGGTGATCGAGGTCGGGTTCATCGTGGCGCTGCTCATGGTGGCATGGCTGCTGTATTCGATCTTTAAATCGGGCCGTTTCTAGCCGTGGGCTTATCAAGGCTGTTTAGCCAGGGGCCGCGGCTTTGGCCCGTTTACGCTGCTGGATCCAAGCCTGAATGCCGATCAGGACCCATTCTATGAGATGATAGAATACGGCGATGATGAGCGCATGGAGCCAGCTGCCGACCGGAACGGCAGGGATCACCGACGCGAGTGCGTAAATCAGGATCGAATCGGTGATCACGGTGACGGTCTGCTTGACGTATACGGAAGCGTCCCGCCGCAGCCATAGGCGCAGCAGGGTAATCATGATCGGGTGCACGAGGCCTTCAAAGATCAGAAACCCGATCAAGAGCAGCAGGGGCAGGCTTAGCAGCACGCCGCCGCTGTTATAGGCAAGCATCTGTCCCGCAGAATCGGTCACCCGGAACAGGAGTGCATACAGGATGGAGAACAGCTCGATCGGCACAATGATAAAGGCTGCGAGAAGCGGAACAAGCCACAGCTTTCTCTTAAGGGGGACGGGCGGTTCCCCGTCCCGTCTTGAAACATAATTCATCATCATGTTAATCAAGGTGAGCAGGATCAGCAGAACGAGTACAGTGACTATGAGCTGGAGCGGATTCATTGGGGACACCTCCTTGCCGTGGTGGGATGAATCTTCTAATATTGACATTACCAAAGACAGGGTCGTTTGTCAGTTTCTTAATACGATTCAATAGCGAAAAATACTTAAATGAGGTGGAACGTTTGCCGAACTTTCAACAGCTGGGCATTGACGAGCAGAGAGTGAGAAAATTGAAGGAGCAGGGAATCGCGGTACCGACGCCGGTGCAGCAGGAGACGATTCCGCTGCTGCTTGAAGGGAAGGATGTCATTGCCCGGGCGCGGACAGGAACCGGCAAAACGCTGGCCTTTATGCTCCCGATTTTGCAGCATATCGATCCGAATCGTCCTTTCCCGCAAGCGCTCATCATCGCGCCAACCCGGGAGCTGGCCCTCCAAATCACGGAGGAAGCCCGGAAGCTGACCGCAGGGGAGCCGGACGGGATTAAAATATTGGCCGTGTACGGCGGCCAGGATGTCGAGAAGCAGCTGCGCAAGCTGGAAGGCGGCCGGCATTTGATTATCGGCACGCCGGGAAGGCTGCTGGATCATCTGCGACGCGGCACACTGGAGCTCGGCGGGGTTAAAATGCTCGTGCTCGATGAAGCGGATCAAATGCTGCATATGGGCTTTTTGGCCGAAGTGGAGGCGCTGATCGATGCCCTTCCATACCGACGCCAGACGATGCTCTTCTCGGCTACGATGCCTGCAGGGGTGAAGCAGCTTGCGGCTCGTTACATGAATAAACCTGAAGATATTGTTATAAAAGGGGCATCCCCCATTCCGTTGGAGCAGATCAAGCAGGTGGTTGTCGAGTGCACCGACCGGTCCAAGCAGGACGCCCTTCGGGCCATGATCGAGCGCTACCGGCCGTTTCTTGCCATCATCTTCTGCCGTACCAAGCGGCGGGCATCGGCTCTAAACGAAGCCCTGCTTGCTGCCGGATACGAATCGGACGAGCTTCACGGTGATCTGTCCCAAGCCAAGCGTGAAGCGGTCATGAAACGGTTTCGGGAAGCCAAGCTTCAGCTCTTGGTCGCCACGGACGTGGCAGCCCGGGGGCTGGATGTGGAAGGGGTTACCCATGTTTTTAACTACGATATGCCCCATGATGTTGAAAGTTACATCCACCGGATCGGCCGGACGGGGCGCGCGGGAGGCAGCGGAATGGCAGTGACCTTTATGGCTGCCAAGGACCGTTCGGACCTGGCGCGGATTGAGGAGGGCATCTCGCTTCGCTTGAAGCGGGTGCGCTATGACGCACACGAGGGGAACGTCCAGGAGGAGCGCGCGAACAATGCGGGTATGGAGTCCGGCCGTCCGAGAAAAGCTAGACATGTCTCTTCGCTTGAGTCTGACCGTGAGCGGGGGCAAGGCGGCGGGCGAAGAGAAGGCGGAACGGGCTCGGCACGCCGCGGCCAGTCGGACCGCAGCTCCCGGGGAGGCGGCGGCAGCGCCGATGGCCGGGGAGGCCGCTCCCAAGCCAAGGGGAGAGCGGAGCAGCCACGCAGGGAAGAGAGCGGCGGGCCCGGGAGACGTGCAGGCGCGGAAGAGCGCAGCCGTGGGCAGAGCAAGAGCCAAGGCGGTGCCGGCCGTGGATCGGCAAGATCCGGCGGCCGCAGCGGCAGCCCCGCCCGTGGCCAGGACAACCAGGGCGGCAGCCGCGGCTCCGGCAGCCGGGGAGGAAGCGGCCGGAGCGGTGGACGGCGCGGCCGTTAACGCCATCCGGTGGTTCATTCGCAGGCCTTGCGGTTAATAACTGATCGTTATCTAATCCAATCACAAGGAGGCGTTATCATGTCTGAACATAATCATGTCGTGAACAAGAACGGTGAGCTCGATGTAAGTAAGGTCGATGACGCGATAGATCGGATTGACGATAAGGAGAAGGAGCGGATCCTGGCTGATTTCGACTCGTTTCAGGCCTATTTGAACAAGCGAATTCAGCTGGCCGAGAGCATCGGATTGAATGAGGAGCAGCTTGCCCAGGCGGCGGAAAAGGTGGCCGGCTATCTGGCTGCAAACGAAGAGCCTAGAAATTCGGAGGAGAAGCTTCTTCAGGAATTGTGGAAGGTCGGCACACCGGAGGAGCAGCACCAGCTGGCTCATCTGCTCGTCAAGCTGGCACAGAAACGTCAGGCTTAGCCTTTCTCACATGGTGTCAGGCAGCCTTTCCCGGCAGTAATTCCGGGGAAGGCTTTTTTGATTTTGAGCTGACCTGTGCCTTGGGATGATCTAGATGGAGCTGCCTAAAAAAGGGTCTAAATTCATCTCCTCCCGGGAAGGATTTTGCCGTATTATAAAGGTTAGAGCATTCATACATAAAGAATGATTATATAGAATGTTAGAATGAGTATTGGAAGGGAAGCAGGATCATTTCACATAATTGGCCCTCATCCCGTTCAATATCTTATAAAAGTCAAACGTTGAAGACAAAGGAGTTGCCTGCATGTCCCTGTTGATTCATGAGCAGAAAGAACCCAAAATGCAGCCCTTTTACTGGATACTGACGTTCGAGGCGTACTCGATCGCCATGCTGCTCGGGCTCGGGTTGATCGTCGGCCCGGTGGTCCTTCTGCTTCTCTGGCCTTCCGTCTGGACCTGGCTTAGCTTGCTGGCCGTGCCTGTCGGAATCATCATGTTTGTCAAGCTGTTGAAAAGTCTGAGGAAGCAGGTGTGGGCGAATACGCATCTGGATCGATACGCATTGTACGAGGATCGCGTGGACTATGAGCTGTGGGATCCGGCTACGGGAGAATCGGAGCAAGGAAGCGTCCGCCTGACCGATGTGGTGGAGATGTACTATGGACGTTACGTGCTCCAATACAGCTATGCTTATAAGAAAACCAAAATGATGGAAAGAAGCCCGGTTGTCGAATTGATGCCGGTCCTCTATCTGATCGCCCGCAGCGGGATGAGGGAGCGGGCGATCGCCATTCCGTTCTTGGATCCGATGGATGCGAATCGTTGGCTGGAGGTCATGAGCGGGAGAAATGTACCGCTATATCTGACTTCGCTTATCATCCATGATTTCCGCGATGCATCGGTGCCGCAGCAGCTGCGGAGCGATGAGGATTTGAAGGCAGCGGAATTTGACGGGAATATCGAGCGCGACTTCCGTCCGTATATGGAGCAGTTAATTGAAGAGGAAGAGCAGCGCGAATATACGGAAGCTGAACTGGAAGAACTTGAGCATGGGATGAAGCTTCTAGAATACGAGGAGGAGCTGAGAAAGAGGAAGTCCGCCTTTCGCGGGGTCGGCAAGCTGGCTTGGCTTGTATTTCCGGTTCAATTCGCCATCGGTTATTGGCTGGTGAGATTAGCGGATAACGGCTCAATTAACCCGAACAATTACGCCTATTCGATTTCGCTGCTCGGCAGCTTCAGCATTCTGTTTTTTATCCTTGTGAAATGGATGCGATGGCCGCAGATCATTATTTTTTCTTTGGCATCGCTTGCTTCATTCTTTTTTGTGGATTTCTCGGACATTGAGACGGATCCGTCCTATATCATGTCAGGAAGTTTGTTGGCATTGTCCTTCATGCTTCTCCCGTTATATGGCTTAGTCTATCTTGGGATCCGCCGTCTGCGGAAGGACCGCGACGCGAAGAATCTGCCGCCGGCACCCGAGCCGTATAGACCAGCCGCTAACGCTCCCGAATCGGAGATCGAAGTTTACAAGAGCTAGAAACTAGATTGTGATCAAGCCATGATGCTGTTTTAGCGCATCGCTGGGAATACAACCGGTTGTTCAAGCATTCGGAACTTTGTTTCACACTTGCGAACAATTTTATAAGCAGTAAAAAAGCGCGGCCCTAGGGCTGCGCTTCGTATTGGAGATAGTAGGTATCCATCGGCTGACTTGTATAAGTCGTATCGAGTTTCTTCTTCTCCCCAGGTGCGAGTGTCACACGCTCGTATGTTTCGGTAAATACCTCTTCTTTATCCTTATCATAAACGGAAACCCGTATATTGCCGGTGAACGTTTCGCTGCTATGGTAATTGCCGGCATAGACGAGAATATCGGCGCCATCATCATTTCTGTATGCCCCGGCATAAACAATGATATGATCCTGGACGCTCGTCAGGCTGGACTCCTCCTTTTTTTCTTCGAAACTCTGATCCAGCTCGGCCAGCATCGTTTCTTGCTTATACAAGGATTCCTGCGTGATCAGTCCCACGGGAATCGTCACGATAAAATAAAATACCAAAGCCGTGAGGCCGGTACTGCGCAGTATGGTTTTCCGGTCGTAACGGCCAATCATAAGTCCTACCCATGCAATCAGGACAAAGAGGAGGACAATGAGATGCCAAGGGGATAAAAACATTTCTGGGTACAATTTCATGCTTCTTCCTCGCTTACATGTTAAATTGCAGCAGTGCGGCTGCAGCAGGGCACATCCATCCAATCCCATTCCCGGGAAGGGATAGGACGAAGCAGACGAGCCATCGCGGCGAATCAGACTGTTAGTTTTTTTGCCTGCCCGATAAATATAAATTTATCATAATACAAATGCTTTCATTTGGGTATCAGTCCGAGGTATCGAAATTTGGTTTCTCCCCATGATTTCAGGTATGATGAGGAATAGATGGTGAACGCCGGATCAGCGTAATCCAAACATGGTAGCACTATAGAGGAGGGAATGAATGATGTCAATCTATGATTATCAAGCCGTCGATACACAAGGCAAACCCATTTCGCTCGAGGATTATAAGGGCCGTGTGCTGCTTATTGCGAACACGGCCAGCCAATGCGGGCTGACGCCGCAGTACGGGGAGCTTCAGGAGTTATATGAGCAGTACAAGTCCAGAGGTCTGGAGGTGCTTGGCTTTCCTTGCAACCAGTTCGGAGGACAGGAGCCGGGGACGAGCGAGGAAGCGGAATCGTTCTGCCAATTGAATTACGGCGTAACGTTCAAGATTTTCGGGAAGATTGATGTAAACGGGGAAGAAGCCCATCCGCTCTTTCAATATTTGAAGTCTCAGCAGCCTGGTCCTGAAGGAAACGGAGAGATTGCCTGGAACTTCACCAAGTTTCTTGTAGATCGCGAGGGTCAAGTCGTGCAGCGGTTTGAGCCGCGGGAGACCCCTGAATCGATGAGAAGCGCAATTGAATCGCTGCTGGATTAAAGATTTCGAGAGTTTTGCGAATGCTAAGAGGAGGGCTGTAAGTGCCGGGATTTAGCTGGACGATCCGGTCACTGCAGTCCTGTTTTTTGCTGTGCAGCCCCTTTCAGAACATTTGAGCCCCTGGCTTCGGTGTCAAACGTACCTGGCGGAAACGACCGAAATAGTATGCTCTGAAGCCGGCTCATTCATTCCCGTTCATCCAGTCTCAAAAATTAGAATAACAGCTAGCCGTTTGCGCAATCATAAGAATCAATGGAATGAGTCACAACAAGATTGTGAATTTGTGAACAAAGTGTGGCTATTTCAAAAGCCTATTGAAATGTGAATTAAATCACATTATAATGAAACCATAGTAAAAGTGAATTAATTCACAAACAAGCTTGGGCATCGGGATCAGAAGCAGAATGGCATCAACGGTTACCAAGCATGATTCCATGCCAAACAGATCATCTTAAACAAATACAAGCTTTACTTTGGAGGAGGAAAAACCATGAAAGTTGCCGTTATTGGTTGTACCCATGCAGGAACGTCTGCCATTGTAAATACCGCCAAGCTGTATCCAGATGCACAGATTACCGTTTATGAACGCAATGACAATATTTCCTTTTTATCGTGCGGCATCGCACTGTATGTCGGAGGCGTCGTGAAGGATCCGGATGGATTATTTTATTCCTCGCCGGAGAAGCTCGAAGAGCTGGGCGTCGACACCAAAATGCGCCACGAGATCGTATCGGTTGATACCGACCGCAAAACCCTTAAGGTGCGCAATCTGGTCACGTCCGAAACCTTTGACGATACGTACGACAAGCTGATCATTACGACCGGCTCTTGGCCGATCGTTCCGAAACTTGAGGGCATTGACCTGGACAATATCCTGCTCTCGAAGAATTACCGCCATTCCAATACGATTATCGAAAAAGCGCGTCATGCGAAGCATATCACCGTCGTAGGTGCCGGGTATATCGGCGTCGAGCTGGTCGAGGCCTTTCAGCAAAACGGCAAGCAGGTTACGCTGATCGACAGCGCTGACCGCATTCTGAACAAATATTTGGACCGTGAATTCAGTGATCAGATCGAGAATTCTTTCCGGGAAAAAGGAATTGAGCTGGCACTCGGTCAGACGGTAACCTCCTTCCAGGGAGAGGAGGGCAAAGTAACCAAGGTGATTACCGACAAGGGAGAAATCCAAACGGATCTGGTCATCCTCTGCATCGGCTTCCGTCCGAACACAGGGCTGTTTAAAGGACAGGTCGACATGCTCGACAACGGAGCCATCGTTGTGAACTCGTACATGCAGACCAATAAGCCAGATGTCTATGCAGCGGGCGATTGCTGCTCGGTGCTCTATAACCCGACAGGCAAGATGATGTACATTCCGCTGGCGACGAACGCCGTGCGGATGGGGACGCTGGTTGCCCGCAATTTGGTGAAGCACACCACCCCTTATATGGGGACGCAAGGCACCTCGGGCCTCAAAATTTATGAGCATAACATCGCGTCCACTGGGCTGACGGAAGGAGCCGCTAAGGATGAAGGACTTCAGGTCGAAGCCGTAACGATCACCGATCATTACCGTCCGGAATTTATGCCGACGTCTGAATCGGTAACATTGAAGGTCGTATATGAGACGGAAACCCGCCGCGTAATCGGTGCCCAAGTGATTTCCAAGGCAGACTTGACCCAGTCGATCAACACGCTGTCGGTATGCATCCAGAACCGGATGACGATTGACCAGCTGGCCTTTATCGATTTCTTCTTCCAGCCGCATTACAACAAGCCGTGGAACTTCCTGAATACGGCGGGATTGCAGGCGCTGCCTGAAATCCAAACCGAGACACCTGTGCACGTATAACTCATCCCTTCGAAGCCCCCCTTTCCAGGGGGCTTTTTCGTGTTTATGCAGGATTTTGCGAATGCATGGCGAAACTATTTAAGTTCAGGATTAAGGAAAGATTCTAATCAAGCCATGACTGCGATAGGAGGTAATATGAATGAGGATGAATCCGATGATGATAAAAATTTCGGCTGCAATACTGACGATGCTGCTTATTGGAGCCTGCTCGAATGATCAGGCTGCTCCGCCGGCGGAACAGCCCCCTGCCGTAAGCGGAGGCGGCGATTCAGGCAATGCCTCAGGGTCCGCTGAAGACCCTTCAGCCAAGCCCCAAGAGGATCAGACCGCTACGCCGGACGGTGGCAAGAAGCTGAGTGCCGGCGAGACAGGCGTTGTCGGCGATACGATCGACTATTACGGAATCGTGATTACGCTGAACGGATTGCGGGAATCGGAAGGGGACGATTATAAAAAGCCCCAGGATGGCAATATGTTCAAGGTTGTCGATCTAACCGTTAAAAATAACGGAACCGAGCCGGTGGTCATTTCGTCCGCCTTATCGTTTGCGCTGACAGATGACCAGGAGGTGCACTATACGCCGGCGATCTCCTCGGATGTGCAGACCCTCGATGGAACCATAGCACCCGGGGAGGAGCTGAAGGGTGAAATTTCCTATGAGGTAGCTAAAGATGCCAAAGGTCTGCAGCTGAGCTTCGGGGATCCGATGAAGATGGACAGAGCTGTCTGGAATTTGGAATAAGACGAATCATAGCTAAGAATGTAGGCAGCACGATGACAGGAGGGTTTTCGATAAAACGAAAGCCCTCCTGTTCTAGTTATTCAGGCCTTTCCTTTACATTGCGGGAGGGTTGGGGTATGATGGATGAAATTAAACCGCATAGTCGGTTTTTTTCTGAAATCAACGAATTGGTTTGAACAATGGCGATAAATCGGGCTCTGGTTCCACCCAAGAAGGGCTGCAGGACCTTGTCCGTAACGGCAATTCATTGTAGCAAGGAGTGCTTTTCGATGGCAACAGAGAAAGCTCAACGGAAGCGGGACCTTATTCTGGAGAAAGCGAAGATGCTCTTCATCCAGCGCGGATATGCGGCAACGTCCATGGACGAATTGGTCAAGTTTACCGGTGCCAGCAAGGGCAGCATCTATTACCATTTTGACAGCAAGGAGGATCTCTTTATCCAGCTACTTGCCAAACAGAATCAGGAATGGATGGAAGCATGGCACGAGAAGAAGGCGAAGTACGGAAGCTTTGAAGAGAAGCTGTATGGGATCGCTGATCATATGGTCGATGATTTTCAAAACCCGCTCACGAAGGTTGCAGAGGAATTTTACATCAACCAGCCGAATGACAATACGCTGCTGAATAAATTGCTGGCGATCCTGCAGGGGCCGCGGGCCCTGTACCTGGAAATCCTGGAGGAGGGTGCCGATCAAGGAATCATTTCTCCGGAGGATATCGAGGAAGTATCCGTTATATTCGGATCCCTTCTCGACGGCTTGTCGACCACGTTCTATGAACGGTCACAAGAGGAATTGCGCATGCTGTACCGGAAGGGCGTCAGCATTTTTCTGCAAGGGGTGATGACTGGGCGAGCCGAGGACTGACCGGATGACCAAGCTTCTTTTGATAAAGCATAGGAACATGCGAAGGCATGCTCCGTGCTTTTATGAATATAAATAAACCGACTAGTCGGTTTCAACTAAGGGGGCATGAACAATGAAGCATCTGTTTCGCAACAAAGCATTTGTACTGCTCACGATTTCGGATGTCCTGCAGAACATCGGCATCTGGATCCGCAACATGGCGCTGCTCTACTTCATTATGGAGAAAAGCCATCATAACCCGGTAGCCATATCGCTTCTGACCGTTATTGAATATGCGCCGATCTTTCTGGTTTCGATTATCGGCGGCGTACTAGCCGACCGCTGGCGGCCGAAGCGCACGATGATTTGGGGGGACATCCTGAGTTTCTTATCCGTGCTGCTCATCCTGTTCGTCGTATTTGCAGGATATTGGCAGGCGGCCTTCGCCGTGACGCTGATCTCGGCCGTTGTCTCCCAATTCTCCCAGCCGTCCTCGTTCAAGATCATCAAGCGCTGCTTGCCGGATGAGCATGTCTCGTCGGCGACGGCATTGTCCCAGACGCTCATGTCGCTGTTCATTATTCTAGGGCCGATGATCGGGACGACGATCTATCAAGCCTTCGGCCTCGAAGCGTCACTGATTGGTCTGCTTGTCATATTTGCCG
Organism: Paenibacillus lactis; assembly: GCF_017873605.1. Taxonomy (GTDB): domain Bacteria; phylum Bacillota; class Bacilli; order Paenibacillales; family Paenibacillaceae; genus Paenibacillus_AQ; species Paenibacillus_AQ lactis. The sequence goes on along the minus strand of NZ_JAGGKI010000001.1, from coordinate 238,566 downwards.
GCTCTGCCGCCGTATTGGCATTCCTCCCCTCGCATGTGGATGAAGCAGCGGATAGGGCCGAATCTGCAAGCTCTTTTACAGAAGAACTGAAGGAGGGCTTCCGCTACATCGGCCGTACCGGATGGCTGAAGGTGCTGTTGGTGGTTTATGTTCTTCTGGCGCTCGGGGCGGGACTTGTCCAGCCGCTCGATATCTTTGTCATCACCGAGCGGTTGATGCTGGATATGACCAGCGTGCAGTGGTTTACCGCGCTTGAGGGTGCAGGGATGCTGATCGGGGGGATTATTGCTGCCGTCATCGCCGGGAGGGTGAAAGGCTCGTATCTTCTGTTTGCTGGCCTTGCCTTCCTGGGGGTGTCCACATGCATCGAAGTACTGTCGAAGTGGCCGCTCCTGACCGGTGCCATGCGTTTTGTTACGGGCGTGCTGATGGCGCTGGCGCAAACCGTCTTGATGGCGCTGATGATGCGGCAGGTTGATGAACAATATATCGGGCGTCTCAATGGCGTCATGACGCCGGTCTTTACCGGCATGCTGCTGATCGGCTCCGGACTGACGGGATGGTATATGGCGGCATCGTCGATCGTTGCGGTATATTTCACGGCAGGAGCCATATTCCTGGTATCCTCGTTCGTCAGCATAAAGCTTCCCGCCGCCAAGGTGCCGGTTGAAGGCATGCCTGCCGGGCCGACGGCTGCCCCTAAAGGCGTGATGGAATCCTAGAGCGCTCAGCTCAACAACTTACTTATAAGAAAAGAGAAGGGACTGTCCCAGGTCAATGGACCTTACGGGAGAGTCCCTTCTTCTCTTCGTTAATGATGAGGTCAAGGCTGGTTTAATCTATGGTAGCGCGCAAGACGTTCACTCGAAGTCAGGATTCGTCTGGTGCTGCGTCTTGGCGCAGCGAGCTGTGCCTGTAACCATACACGGCGTAGATAATGATGCCGAGCCCGATCCAGACGATGAACCCGATCCAGGTGATCCGCTGCAGCGTCGTGAGCAGGTACAAGCAGCTGAGCGTGGCGATTAAAGGCAGCCATGGAACCAGCGGCACGCGAAAGGTCCGCTTCAGGTTAGGGTGCGTCTTGCGCAGGACAATGATGCCTAGCGAAACGGTAATAAAGGCGAACAGCGTGCCGATGCTGGCCAGGTCCGCCAGGTTTCCAAGCGGAACGAAGCCCGACAGCGCCGCGATGCAGATGCCGGATACCCAAGTGCTGAATACGGGCGACTTCGTCTTCGGATTGACCGAGCTCATCCGTTTCGGGAGCAAGCCGTCCCGACCGAGTGCGTACAGCAGCCGGGATTGACCGAACAATACCCCCATGAGGACGGTGGTCAGGCCGGCGAGGGCTCCGAGCGAGATGAAGTAGGACATCCAGTCCTGCTCAATATACAGCAGCGCGAAGGCGACAGGGTCTTTCACGTTCAAGAGATGATACGGTACAAGGCCGGTTAATACCGCCGTAACGGCAATGTATAGGATGGCAACGATAAGCAGAGAGCCTAATATGGCGACTGGCAGGCTTTTCTGAGGCTGCTTCACTTCCTCCGCAGCTGTGGCGATTACGTCGAAGCCGATATATGCGAGGAAGGCGATGGCCGCCCCCGTCATGACCCCTTCGATGCCGAACGGAAGGAACGGCGTCCAGTTGTCCGGCTTCACGTAGAAAACTCCGACACCGATGAACAGAACGATGACGGCTATCTTCAGATATACCATGATGGTGTTGAGCCGGGTCGATTCCTTCGCACCCCGGGATACGATCCATGTAATCAACAGCGCGATGACGATCGCCGGCACATCCACGTATGTGCCTTTCGCAGGATTGAAGGCACTTGTAATGGCAACAGGAAGATGAATATTGAACCCGGACAGAATGCTCTGCACATACCCCGACCAGCTGCTGGATACGAGGGCGCTTGCAAAGCCGTATTCCAGGAGCAAATCCCAGCCCATCAGCCAAGCGAGGCCTTCCCCAAAGGCGGAGTAGCTGTACGTATACGCGCTGCCGGCTACCGGCACGGTGGAGGCGAATTCGGCATAGCATAGTGCGCAGAAGGCGCATACCAGCCCTGCCAGGAGGAATGACAAGATCAGTCCCGGACCGGCATGGGTGGCGGCCGTCACGCCGGTTAATACGAAAATTCCCGTTCCCACAATAGAACCGACGCCAAGGACGATCAAGTCCATGACGCCGAGCTGTTTCTTCAATGCGGAACGCACTTCTCCGCCTGTCAAAGACGGAATCGGCTTCTTGCGAAGCAGATTGTGTTTCAAGCTCATAAATGGAGTCTCCTAGATGTTTATTTAGATAGATTTCCCCGATGCATGACCCATCCATTCCGACATTATAAAGAAAAATAAGACGCTTAGAAAGCCTAAGGCTGCCTGTCCCCAGAAAAAAGCCTATGTCGAAGGTGTTGGCGGCCATGCGCGTACGCTTTCCTTCGGTAAATTACCAGTCTCTTCCCAATCCATCTCAGAAGAATCAGCATCAGCCGCTTGGGAGCGGATGTGGGAAGCGAACCGGATGCAAAGGCAGAAAAAAGCCCGTCCCCGCCATGGGTCCGGGCTGCAGCTATTTCTTCAAATGATAAGGAACCGTTGTAAGAATAACATCCCGCCGGTAAAGCAGATGAGCGCGAATGAGCAAGCTCGACTGATTGTGCAGGAAGTTGTGCCACCCCTTCTTTGGAATGAACTGTGGAATGACGACCGTCACCTGGTAGTCGGACTCGCTGGCCTTGCGCTGTACCGTGTCGATGAATTTAGTGAGCGGCGAGATGATGCTTCGGTATGGCGAATGCAGCGTCACCAGCCGGACGTCCGGCTGCCACTTCTTCCATTTTTCCTCGAAAGCAATCTGGTCTTCCCGTTCAAAATTCACGTAAACGGCGATGATTTGGTCAGCGGACAGCGATTTGGCATAATTGAGCGAGTTCTCCACCACATGCGTAATGCCGGCTACCGGCACGATAATAATGTTGCCTTCGATCGGCTTTGCCGGCTCGCAGGTCGTAATCCGCAGCTGATCGGCGACCGCTTCATAGTGACTCCGAATCCGGGTGAAAATCCAGATGATAAGCGGCAGAAACAGAAGCACCGACCACACCTGGGCAAATTTCGTGAAGAAAAAGATCAACGTTACCGCAAAGCTGATAACAGCCCCCGTCGTGTTAATGACCAGCTTGGGGATCCAGCCTTGAGGCTTCTCGCGAATCCACTTCACCATCATTCCCGTCTGCGACAAAGTAAACGGAATGAATACGCCGACGGCGTACAACGGGATCAGATGCTCGGTTTTGCCCTCGAAGGCCACGATCAGCACGATGGACAGAAGGCCAAGGATGATGATGCCGTTGGAATACCCCAAGCGGTCCCCCCGGACCGTGAACATTCGCGGGATGAACTTATCTTTTGCCAGGTTGACGGCCAGCAGAGGAAATGCCGAATACCCCGTGTTGGCGGCCAGGATCAGGATTAACGCAGTAGTCCCCTGAATGAAATAATACAGCGCGTTCCGGCCGAAGGTATGCTCGGCGATTTGGGAGACAACCGTCACCTCTTCGCTGGGGCTGACCCCGTAATAATAGGCCAGGAATACGATCCCTGAAAATAACAGGGCGAGCAGGGAGCCCATCGCGGCCAGGGTTTTGGCGGCGTTGTTCGGCGCGGGCTCCTTGAAGTTCGGGATGGCGTTGGATATGGCTTCGACCCCGGTCAGCGCGGAGCTGCCTGAAGCGAACGCCCGCAGGAGCAGAAACAGGCTCAGTCCGGCGACGGGCGTGCCGATCTTGGTGTGCAGGTCCGGCGAAGCGTGGCCGGTTGCAATATCGTAGAGACCGACGCCGATCAGAATAAACAAGGCCAGCACGAACAGGTAGACCGGATAGGCCAGGATCGAGGCGGATTCCGTCACGCCCCGCAAGTTCAGCACAGTAAGAAACAGGACGAACAGCACGGCGATCCCGACGTTATAGGGACGAAGCTCGGGAAAAGCCGACGTAATCGCATCCGTCCCGGCCGATACGCTGACCGCAACGGTTAGGATATAGTCGACGAGCAAGGAGCCTCCGGCAACGAGGCCTGGATACATGCCCAGATTCCGTTTCGACACGACATAGGCTCCACCGCCCTGCGGATAAGAGAAGATGATCTGTCTGTACGATAGGATCAGCGCCAGCAATAAGACGAGAACGCCGATGGCGATCGGGATGGAATACCAATAGGCAGCCGCGCCGACAGTCATCAGCACCAGCAGGATTTGCTCGGGGCCGTAGGCGACGGATGACAGGGCATCGGATGACAAAATCGCCAGGGCCTTGGTTTTATTCAATTTTTGATCGCCTAATTCATTGGATTTGAGCGGTCTTCCGATGAGGAAGCGCTTGATGGAAGATAGCATCGTGTTTCACCACCGATTCGATTTGGATTTTGGGTCGTTCTCCCTAAAAAAGCATAAAGCTATGTGGCTTGGGTGAATGGTCAAGGGCCGGGCATGGGATGCATCTCCATTTCGATTTTTCGATTTTTGGCATAGAAAAAACACAGGTTAGAGCCTGTGTTTTTTGCACAAGTTCACAACCCTCCCATTAACGCCTACGAGGTTAGCTGTCGGATTCGGGCGCGAGAGTCGCCCTACCTGATGCCGCGCGGGACCGGCCGCGGTTATTCAGGATTCACCCCATAGTATGGCTGCCGCATCGGCAGGCATACGCTTCGGTTCCCCCATTTTCCTCTCTGGAAATTCGGCGAATCAACTGTGAGATTATATTGGATTTGAAATCTGAATAGTATATTACGCCTGCGGCATTCGATTGTAAAACGGCCTTTTGCCGCTATTTTCGGCAGTAAGGAACCGAATGATCCATAAGTAAGCGATTACATAGGATACGGACTTTCGCGGGATCATTATTTTGCAGATTTACGCAATAAATCGCTGAATGCGAAGATTTGGAAACTGAAAGCGCGGTAGGGAAAGCAGAAAACGCGGTGAGGGGAAAAGGTAGGCGTGCAGATAAAAGAGGATGCTCCTATCGAAGAAGCAAGCCGAAGAGAGCATTCGCGGCCGCTTCTTGAGCCGGCCGTAATGTAAATTCGCCATGCCGTATCTCGGGGGAGGAGATACATGCATGGCGAATTTTTGGGAGTGGTCCATGATATGGCGAGGAGGAGAAAGGGTCTGGGTTTCTCATCCTTGCTCTTGATAGAAATATACCCGGGAGTTCGAGGGGTGAATCACATCTTTAGAAAAAAATGTATGACTTTACGATAAGGCTGATTTTTTTTAAGATAAGGGGATACGAAAGAGGCTGGAGGACAAGGGGGAGAGGACAAATTGATTCATCAGAAACACGGCGTATTTCCGGCGGTTTGCCCGCTGGATTGTCCGGATACTTGCAGCCTGCTGCTGCATAAAGAGAACGGGAAAATCGTAAAGGTTACAGGCAACCCCGACCATCCGATCACGCAAGGCGCGATCTGCAATAAAGTCCGCAATATGGCTCACCGGGTATACCATCCGGAGCGTGTCCTGTATCCGCTGCGCCGGACCGGCCCGAAAGGGGCCGGCTCATTTGAGCGGATCAGCTGGGACGAGGCGATCCGGGAAATCGCGGACCGGTACAAGGCGCTGATTGCATCGGATGGTCCGGAAAGCATCCTGCCTTACAGCTTCTACGGGAACATGGGCATCTTGAGCGTAGACGGCATGGACCGCCGCTTCTTCAACAGGCTGGGCGCCAGCAAGCTGAAGCAGTCCATTTGCAATTCGGCCGGAAACGAAGGCTGGAAATCGGTCATGGGCTTCAACGGGGGGACGGTCCCTGAAGACACGGTGAACGCCGATGTGATCATCGTCTGGGGCGGCAATATCGTCAGCACGAACATGCATCAGGTGGTGCTCGCCGAAAAAGCCCGCAAGCGGGGCGCGAAGGTCGTCGTCATCGATGTTCATAAAAATCAGACCGGCCAATGGGCGGATTGGTTCATTCCGCTGTATCCCGGTACGGATGCCGCGCTTGCCGTCGGGATCATGCACGTCCTGTTCCGGGACGGGCTGGTGGATGAGGCGTTCATGGAACGTTATACGATCGGCCATGAGGAGCTGAGGGAGCATGTGAAGACGTACACGCCGGAATACGTGTCTTCCGTAACGGGCATTCCGGCCGACGATGTGGCGAAGCTGGCCGAGCTGTACGGCCGTGCCGGCGTGTCTTACATTCACATCGGCAACGGTCTGCAGCATCATGATAACGGCGGCATGACGGTGCGGAGCATTGCGGCCCTGCCGGCGCTGACCGGGCAGTGGCTCAAGCGGGGCGGCGGGGCCGCCAAATCAAACGGGGGTTACAACAGCATGAACAGCGAGGCTTTGGAACGGCCGGATCTGCGGCCGAACCCGGGTGCGCGCACGATTAATATGAACCGGATCGGGGAAGCGCTGGCCATGACCGAGAAGCCGATCCGCTCGGTATTCGTTTACTGCAGCAACCCGCTGGTGGTTGCTCCGGATACGGAGCGCGTGAGGGAGGGTTTTGCGCGGGAGGATCTGTTCACGGTCGTTCACGATTTATTCATGACGGACACGGCCAAGTATGCGGATATCGTATTGCCGGCCACCTCCTCCTTTGAAAGCACGGACCTGTACGCCTCGTACTGGCACCAATACGTTCAGCTTCAGGAGCCGGTTATTCCGGCGCAGGGGGAAAGCAAGAGCAATGTTGAGCTGTTCTCCCTGCTCGGCCGGGCAATGGGATTTGAGGAAGAAGCCTTCCGGGAATCGGAAGAAGAGATGATTGCCCGTGCGCTTGATAATCCCGATAATCCGTATTTAAACGGAGTGACCCTGGACAGGCTGAAGGCAGAGCGCCATGTCAAGCTGGACATGACGCCTCTCGAGAGCTTCCTGGACCGGCTTCCGACCCCTTCGGGACGGATCGAGCTGTATTCGGCCAGACTGGCGGAAGCCAAGCTTCCGCCGCTGCCGACCTATGTGCCGCTGAAGGAAGGCTATGACGGGGTGCGGCGCGGACGGGGGAACCGGTATCCGCTGATGTTCATTTCCCCGCCGAACCACAATTTCTTGAACTCGACCTTTGCCAATGTCGAGAAGCATCAGAAGATGGAGAAGGAGCCGACGCTCCAGATCCATCCCGAGGATGCGGAGCAGCGCGGGATTGCCGACGGCGATCCGATCGTTGTGTTCAACGATCGCGGAACCTACGAGGCTCGCGCCAAAGTGGTGGATAAGATGCTGCCGGGCACCGTGGTCAGCCAAGGCCTCTGGTGGGAAGGCGAGGGCCGGAAGCAGCGGGCCAATGCCCTTACGCCGGACAGGCTGGCAGACATGGGTGAGGGGGCAACCTTCTTCTCGACCGTTGTCGAGATCAAGCGCACATAAGCCGAAGGGGAGGCCTCTCCCCGATATCGGAATATGCGCGAATGCCGTAAGCGGTACGGAGCTAAATGAATGCGCGGGGTGCAGTGCTTCAAATGCGATGGGCAATGCCCTGAAACGATCCATTTAACCGATACAAAAAAAGTAATTGATAAGATCAAGATGCCGTCTATCATTAGGCGGCATCTTTTTTTATGCCGTGGGCAGGCAGACTTTATACTTTTTCAAGCTGTGTCCGTACCGATCATCCGTCAGAAGTATAAAAAATCGCGGGTTTGTTATATAGTTTCACCCCATCGCCAAGGTTAGAATGTCCTTAAGTCCGAAAGACCGCAGCCCTTAGGCTGGCGTTAACGTGTGTCGCAAGGATGTTCGCATGCGCCTTGACTATATTTTTCAAGCGGGAGGAACAACATGTCCCAATCTGCACCGAAACAGCGGCCGGCAACGGTTACCCCGGGGCCCCGAATCCACAGCTCCAGCTTCTTGCGCCGCTTCATGAAACAATGGGATGTCCAGCTTATGGTCATTCCCGGAGTCATCCTCGTCTTCATATTCTCATATTTGCCGATGTACGGGGTGATTACCGGATTTATGGATTACAACCTGTTTACGGGCTCGAGAATTTGGGAGAATCCATGGGTCGGTTTCAAGCATTTCGAAGCCTTCTTCAACGCGCCGGAGTTTGAGCGGCTGATCCGCAATACCCTCGTCATCAGTTTGCTAAAGTTCTTTATCGGCTTCCCGGCACCGATTTTGCTGGCGCTTATGCTGAACGAAGTCCGCCATATGTTCTTTAAACGGACGGTCCAGACGCTTACCTATTTGCCTCATTTTCTATCTTGGGTCATCGTGGCCGGTCTGACGATGTCGATGCTGTCCACAGAGAATGGAAGCGTCAACATGCTTCTGAAAAGCGTAGGTTTGATCAACGAGCCGATTAACTTCCTCGGCATGAAGGAATATTTCTGGTCGATTCTAATCTCGGCGAATGTGTGGAAGGAAATCGGGTTCAACTCCATTGTGTTTATGGCTGCCATCGCAGGGATCGACCCGGCACTGTATGAAGCAGCCGATATCGACGGCGCAAGCAAATTCAAGCAGATTTTCAACATTACGCTGCCTTCCATCATGCCGGTTGTCATTATTTTCATGATTCTTGCCATTGGCAACCTGGTCAATGCGGGATTTGAGGATATCCTGCTTCTCGCAACGAATCCGGTGCTGAGGCCGGTGTCCGATGTTATCGATACGTACGTCTACCGCGTGGGGCTAGGCACACACCGCTATTCCTATGCTGTCGCCATCGGGCTATTCAAAGCCATCGTCAGCGTCACGCTCTTGACGATTGCCAACTACATGGCCCGCCGATCCGGCAACAGTCTGTGGTAAGATTCGCAAGCTTAGGAGGTACAGCATGTTAAAAAGAATCAGCTTCGGAGACAAGGTCATGCTTGCCGTCATATACGTTCTGCTTGGTTTATTGGCCTTCTCAGCGCTCTATCCATTCTGGAACGCGGTGGCGATCTCCTTCAACGTCGGCGTGGATACCTCCAAAGGAGGCATCACGTTCTGGCCGCGTCAATTCACGCTGGAGAATTACCAGGTGATCCTGCAGGATGAGCGTCTGATCAACGGGTTTATGATCTCGATCGCCCGGACGGTCGTCGGAACCGCCACCTCGATTCTGATGACGGCTATCGTGGCATACGGAATGACCCGCTCTTATTTGTATGGTAGGAGCTTCTACATGACCTTCTTTATATTCACCCTGTACTTTAGCGGAGGCTTGATCCCGACCTACCTTCTGATCCGGTCCCTCGGCCTGATGGATACGTTCCTGGTGTTTATCATTCCTTCTATGGTGAGCGTCTGGAATATGATCATCTTCCGCACGTTCTTTAAAGGGCTGCCGGTCGGCCTGGAAGAGTCTGCGCATATTGACGGGTGCAGCAATTGGGGGACCTTTTTCAGGATCGTGCTTCCGCTCTCGGGGCCGGTCATCGCGACCTTGGCGCTGCTCACGGCGGTCGGTCACTGGAACGACTGGTTCCTGCCAAGCATCTATATCACCAACGAGGATTTGCTGCCGATCCAGACGATATTGCGGGAGACCCTGAACGCCAATATCAAAACCGCGCAAAGCTCCGCTATCGACAGCAGCGCGCTTGCGTTGATCGAAAGCTCCAAGAACACCAGCTCGAAATCGCTGACGATGGCGATGATGATCGTGGTCACCGCTCCGATTATCCTCGTGTACCCTTTCGTACAGAAGTATTTTGTCAAGGGCGTGCTCGTAGGCTCGCTGAAAGAGTAATCCTGGCATCGGTTTAAGGCGAACAGCTTTGAACATATATAATTCGAGAATGAGAGGGGTTAAGAGAATGAGCAAGATGAAAAAGCCGCTCCTGGTCATGGCATCGGCGCTGCTGGTGCTCGTTACCGTCATGACGGGATGCACCAAGTCCAACGAAGGCTCGCCGCCGCCAACAAACAATCCACCGAAGACCAATGAACAGCCGAATGAACCGCCTAAAGAAAATACAGAAGATAAGTGGGTGCTGGGAGAGAAGCCGCTCCAGTTCAGCGCATACGCCCATTACCAGGATACCGACTTCCCTAAATGGGAAAGCACGCCGATCGGTAAATATCTCAGCGAGGAGAAGGAGGTCAAGATTGACATGATCAAAGCTGCCGGAGCCCATACGCAAAAGCTGAGCGCCATGATGGCCTCCGATGATCTGCCTGACATGATCTGGACGGACCGGGACCACCCGGACATGGACCGGCTGGAGAAGGCCGGCAAGCTCGTTCCTTATGATGATTATCTGGATAAGTACACGAATCTGAAGACCTGGATGGGAGATGATTTGAACCTGCTCCGTTCGGCAGACGGCAAGCTGTACCGCTTTCCGAACTGGTACTCCTCCCGTCCTTTCGGAAATGCGGGATATGCCGTGAACAAGAAAATCTATGAGGAGCTTGGTTCACCCAAACTGGAAACAACCGACGATCTCTACAACTACCTGGTCAAGGTAAAAGAAAAGTACGGAGACCAAGTGGTGCCGTTCGAGCCGCATCGGGCCCAGGAAAGACAAGGTTTGGGCGTGCTGTACACCGCGTTTGGAGAAGGAGCAAGCTACACGAACCTGAACGCGAATCTGCTGGCGGTTCCGAAAGACAGCAAGCTGACATCGCTGCTAACCGATCCGGTATTCCGCGAAGCCCAGAAATATATTTCCAAGCTGTATCGGGAAAAGCTGATCTCCCAGGATGCGTTCAACCAGACGGAGGATCAGGTTAAGGAGAAGGTCATGACCGGAAGAGTAGCCGTCTATGCTTCGGCGAACCCTACGCTCTTCGCCAGCGAGGCGCACAAGGAATTAACCAAGACGGATCCGAATGCCGGCTACTTCATGATTTGGCCGATCCGGAAGGAAGGTTTGGATAAGAACAAAATTTACCCGGGAACGTATACCAGCTTCGGCTGGAATGCCGCTTATATCACGACGGCTGCCGAAGACCCTGAAGCCATTTTTGCATTCCTTGATTGGTATACCGGACCTGAAGGCATGAATGTCCAGTTCTTCGGTCCGGAAGGGAAGAACTGGAAAGGATTTGATGAAGAAGGCAAGCCGAACTTCACGGAGAACTATGATCCGAAAGAAGTGGCGGAGATTCAAACCAAGAATGATAAAGTGATGTTCGTGGGCAATACCAGCTATATCGACCCTGCCAAATGGAAGTACATGGAGAGCCTTCCGGTTGAGGAGCAGGACTGGGTCGCACGTTATCAGCAGACCATCACCTGGCCGACTCAATTGAATGTGACCGAGTTTACCGGACTGAATCCGCCAACCGATTCCGAGGAAGGCATTATCCGGACTTCGGTGGATGAATTGTTCCTTGAGATCTATGCCAAGTCGTCCATGGCTGCAAGCGACGAGGAAGTCGACAAAATCCTCGACCAGGGCAATAAAGACTTGATGGATCTGGGTTATGACAGGCTCCTGGAATGGCGTACGGTCAAATGGCAAGAAAACCTCGCCAAAATGCAGAAATAATCTAGTTTCTCTTGCTGGACATATTATCCATTCTTATCCCAACGTCCCAAAGAATCCGCGGGTGGATTCTTTGGGATATCTCCGTTTTGATGGAGGATGCTTCAAAAGACAGGGCTTTGTGGTTAGACGTAACTGCCGGTTTCGGCAAGAGAGCGTTAAACATCACGGAATTTACAGGCAGAGAGAGACGAACGGAAGAGCGAGGAGCAGGCGCAGGCGCAGGCAGGAAAGCACAGCGGCTTTCGCAGAAGCGCCGCGGCCTCCTTTTGTGATCGATTTCGAACAGGGGGGATGGCATGTATAAGGTTCTGTTGGTCGATGATGAGGAGCTTGATTTGGAGGGAATGAGGAGGTTTATCCCTTGGTCCGACCTGAATATGGTGGTGAGGGGGAGTGTGAACAACGCCTTGTCGGCATGCGACATCATTGAGAAGGAAGACATCGACATTCTTGTCAGTGACGTAAATATGCCTTATATGTCGGGGCTTGAGCTGGCCCGAATCGCGCTTGAACGCAAGCCGAGCATCAGGATCATATTCGTCAGCGGCTATCAGGAGTTCAGTTATGTTCAGCAGGCGTTATCCCTCAAGGCATACAGCTATGTTCTGAAGCCAATGAACGATAGCGAGCTGGTATCCTCTTTATTGAAAGCAAAGCGGGATTTGGATGAAGAGATCAAGCAGCGCGAAGTGGAAACGGCCTATCAGGAAATGATCCCGATTGTCAAAAGCGACATTCTGATAAGGCTGCTGGAACGGGAGGACAGTGATGACAGCGAAGCACTGGCCAAACAGATGGTATCGTACGGGCTTGACCGGATGCATTGGCCGGTGCGGGTAGCGGTCATCGAGCTGGACAATTTGCCGTGGGAGCAGGCGGGAGGGATGTCCTCGCAGCGGGAGACGACCCGCAAGTTTTTGCAGCATGTGCAGGACAGCGTATTGGCCCTCGGGATCGTCACTTGGTGCAAGCTGTCCTCCCAGCGGATCGCGCTGCTGTTGGAGGAAGCCGAGTCCGACGCTATGGTACGGGACTTGGTTGACCGGATCCGTCGGCAATTGCCTGCAACCGTCACCGCTGGAATCGGCGGAACCGCTAAAGGGCCGGATGATCTTCAAGCATCGCACAGGCAGGCCGTAGAGGCGGTGGAGGGCAAAATGTTTTTGGGCAAGGGCACCGTGATCAAGTACGAGGATGTACGGGCCGAGCCGGCCATGCTGGATGCCCGGATGCTGGATGAACGGATGAAGAGCCTGCTTGCAGCGATGGAGGATTACGAGCTGGTCCGGATTTGCGATGAGCTCGATAAATGGTTTGATTCGGTCAAGAGACTGCGTTCCCGATTTACCGTACACAATATGTCCAGCTATATCATCTGGAAGCTTGATCAATATTTAAGCAGCAAAGATGAGGATTTGTTCGAATTGCTCGGCATGGAGATGCAGCACTTGGATATTCTGATGCAGTTTGAGACGGTGAACGATATCCGGGGCTGGCTGGTCCGGCGCATGTTCGAAATATCGGAGAAGCTGTATGAGAAGGCAAACAGCAAGGACAGCAAGTTCATCCGGAGCGTGATCAGCTTTATCAAGGAGCATATGAGCGAAAATATCACCATTCGGGATATCGCCCAGCATTTTTCCTTTTCACCGAGCCATATCGGGTATTTAATCAAGGAAAAATCGGGCCATACGTTCAATGAGCTGCTGGTGCAGCTTCGGATGGAGAAGGCCTGCGAGCTGTTAAAGCAGCCCGGCATGAAAATCTATGAAGTGGCCGATCAGGTGGGGTACCGGTATCTTCCTTATTTCAGCAGGCAGTTTAAGGAAAAATTCGGCATCACACCGCTGGAATACCGAAAGAGAGAAAGCGAATGATCCGCCGATTCCTTCAACCCGGACAACGCAAAGGCAGCGGGACGGGATACATACCGATCGGTTACAAGCTGATGCTGTCGTATCTGGCGTTTATTATCCTTTTGGTTTCCGCGAACTTTTATATATCCCAGACCATGTACGACGAGAGCATGCGGAGGCAGACCCGGAAGAATATTCAGGGGACGCTGGCACAGATCCGGGATAATGTGGCTTACAAGGTCGATGATATCGTTCAAACCTCCGCGACTTTATACAATGACTCAAGCCTGATCCAAAGCGTGAAGCGGATGGACGAGCGGATGGACAATTATAACCGGATGAATAAGGTCATCATCCCGAAATTGGAAAGCGCCTCCAAAGCAATCGGACTGAATCTAAGGCTGTCCGTATACTTCCATAATAAGAGCTTGGACGAAATATACCGGCTGTGGGGAGGACGCGAAGATTACAGTGAACAAACCTACAATGTCTATCATATGGATCGCATTTATAATAAGCGCTGGTATGAAGAGCTTCCTGAAGAGAGCTACAATAAAACCATGCTGTGGCGGCAGGTCGAGGAGGATCAAACGGACGGCAGAATTTCGCTGATCCGGCGGATCGTGGATATGGGGAACCTGCTCGAGATCAAGGAAGTGGGAATCATGCGGTTCAGCGTCCGCCTGTCCGAGTTGTTCGAAAGCGTAGATTACAAGAAGCTGGGAGAAGGCAGCACGCTGACGGTGGTCGATGCCTCCGGGAACGTCCTTTATTCCTCCGGGAGACCGGGCGGGGGCGTTCAAGCCCATGGTCTTAAAACCGGTATGGACCCGCTACCGGCGGCAGACGCCAAGAACAATGCTTTGGTCTTGGAGGAACAGCTTCCCCAGCAGTCCTGGAGACTCGTTGCGGAGGTCCCGCTTCACATTATCGAGCAGGAGGCCAAGCGCGTTCGCACCGTCTTTATTCTTATCTGTTTGGCGTGCGTCATTCTATTCGTCCTGACGGGATTTCTCATGTCCCGGTATCTGTCCATTCGAATTACGAAGATCGTATCCGTGCTGAACGCCTTCCGGGAAGGAAACCTGAACAAGCGGATCAAATACCGGGGACGGGGAGAATTTCCGCAGATCGCCGATGCGCTCAACGCCATGGGGGAAGATATCGAAGCGCTTATCAATAAGGTGTATCTTACCCAGCTTCAGAAGAAGGAGGCGGAGCTGGAGATGCTGCAGGCGCAGATCAATCCGCATTTCTTGTATAACACGCTGTCGTCCATCAATCAGCTGGCCAAGTTCGGCGAGACGGAGAAGCTTCAGCAGATGGTGGTCCAGCTGGCGCAGTTTTACCGGCTGACGCTGAATTCCGGCCGAACGATGATTCCGATCGCCGCGGAGATCGAACAGGCTTCGGCTTATCTGGATATCCAGAAGGTGAAATACGGTAGGCGCATGGAGGTTGCCTTCGACATCGATCCGGACATCTGGCCCTACGAGACCGTCAAGCTGATTTTGCAGCCATTCATCGAAAATACGCTGAAGCATGCTTGGAGCGGAGACCGGATTCATATCCGGGTGCTGGTGAAGAAGGAGGGGGACACGATCCTCTACCGGGTCATCGACGATGGTCTGGGCATGAAGCCGGAACGCATCCGCGAGATCTTCGATCCGGGGGATCACAGCCATGTCGGCTGCGGCATTCGGAATATCGACGAGCGGGTGAAGCTGCATTACGGCCCCGAGTATGGCGTAAGCATCTTTAGCCGGGTCGGCATCGGAACCTCGGTACAAATCCGGATTCCTGCGAAGAGGAGACGGGGGCACCGGAGCGATGAGCGGAAAACGGAGCAGCAGGGCAGCTGAAGCGGTCCTGTTTCGCTGCTCGATTAAAGCGTCACTAAATGTGCTTGCGAAATTACATCGCTTTCGGCGATACTAGAGATTGGGCAAGCACAAAGTTACAGGTTATGTAAGCTGCAGCAGAAGCGGGAGTGGCATCCTGCCCATTGCCCTGCGAGTGATACCTATTCAAGCCCGCCAAGGGCTTTTTTATTTGGATAATGATCATGGCATTAACTGCTGAATACTGCTTGCGAGGCTGCTGGGAGATTGAGACGATGAAATGGTTGGAGCAGTACCCTAAGGAAGTAAAAGGTTTTCTTGTGGCAAGTCTCGTGGCCTCGGCCGGCGGCTCGCTCATGTGGCCGCTCACCACGATGTACGTGTTCGACGAATTGGGACGGAGCATGCAGGATGCAGGCTTCGTCATCCTGATTCAATCGCTTGGAGGAATCGCCGGTCAGCTGGTGGGCGGGGGCTTGTATCACAGGGTCGGCGTGAAACGGCTTATCGTGGGCTCTCTCCTCTTGAATGCGCTGGGTTTGTTCACCCTGCCGTTCATTAACGGCTTATGGGGCTTGTTCGTGGCGATGATGGGCTTCATCGGCTTTTGCAATGCCGTATCGATGCCGGCGATCCAGGCGTTTATCGGATTCCGGTTTGCCGATCGGCGCGGGGAGCTCTTTAACGTGATCTATGTAGCGAATAATATCGGCGTTGCCCTGGGCACCGCCATGAGCGGATTTCTGGCGGAAATTTCGTATCACTTGAGCTTTGTGCTGAACGGCGTGACCTCGCTCGGCTTCGCTATCTTCTTCTTGTCCTATCTGACCAAGCTGGATGGCGGCGCCGTGCAGCAGGAAGACCGGCACCCGAAGCTGAGGGCGCCCCTCGCAGCAGGGCCAGGGACATGGGCACTTCTCGGGCACACGCGCATTTACCTCTATATGGGGCTTGGCTCGCTGTTTCTCTGGTTCGGCAATTCCATCTGGAACACGGGCGTGTCGCCCTTCATCATTTCGGAAGGGATGTCCAAGACTGCTTACGGCTATCTGTGGACGCTTAACGGCATTCTGATCTTTGCGGCACAGCCCGTAACCAAGCTGATCAAGCGCTGGTTCGCCCGGACGGAGAGCAGCCAGATGGCCGTCAGCGCCTTATTCTATTTGTCCGCCTACCTTGTCATCGTCGCCATGCACAGCTATCCGGGCATGGTGCTGGCGATGGTGCTGGCGACCCTTGGCGAAATGCTGATCTCGCCGGCGATTCCGGCGTTCATATCGGAGCGGGCCGGCCGGGCGGCCCCGTTCTACATAGGCGTAGCCGGAGGAATGGGGGCAGCCGGGCGGGTGCTTGGCCCGTACGCGATGGGCACGATGTATGACGGCGGCGGATTGACGCCGGTGGCTTGGCTGGCCGCAGCCACGGCGGTGCTGTCATTCGCCTCGTTTGTTGTCCATGCCCGGATCAGCCGCAGCGTCATCCTGGGTGATGACGGCCGTTTACAGGTGGACGGGCAGCGAGGCGTTTCGAAGGAAACCCTGCCGCTATAAGTGATTGCTTCAAGCAAGACGAATGCTAATAAGGTTGGATAGAGAGCAGGCCGGGTGGCCTGCTGAATTTCAAGTCGTCAATGCCTCCGTCGACGCCAAAAGACAAGGAGCTAAGCGAGAATAAATCGCTTAGCTCCTTAATTTCTTTCGAATACCATCCTACTTTATTGCTGTGGGGGTTCCAAATTTTCTTTTGGGACACCCCTCTTTAGATATTTATATTAGTACTGTTAAATTATTTGACGGCGTATCCAACCGATTCGCCTTCGACCAGGGTGACGTAGATGCGTTCATTCTCAACGGTATCCCCAGCGATCAACTTGATCAGCTGCTCGGCTGCAAGGGCCCCCCACTTGCGTTTGGAGTAATCGATCGTTGCCAAGCGCGGCTGCATATAGCGGGTCAGCTCAATATTATCAAAGCCGATTAAATGAATCTGCTCGCCAATGACCAGAGAAGAATTTTCGGTTATTTGGTTGCAAAGCCCGATGGCCATCTCATCATTTAGGCAGAATACGGCTACCGGATCCTTATAGTCCGCTATGATTTGTTTAGCCGCTTTTTCACCGCCGCTTTTCTTGAAATCTCCCTCGATTTCGATCCACTCGATGTGATCTACCCGGTCCAGGGCCTGTTTAACGGCCTTCATTCTCTGCATGGAGTCGAAGGATCCCGGCGGACCGGTAACGATATACATCTTCTGATGCCCGCGTTCGATCAAATATTCCATAGCGAGCGTAGCGCCTGCTTTATTGTCTAGAAGCACCTGATTGATGTTTTTGTGATCGAGCTCGCGGTCTAAAACAACGATTTTGTGATTGCGATCCGCATATTCCAGCAGCTCTTCGCTTTCGAAGGCCTGATCAAGAATAATGGCACCGTCAATCATCCGCTCGGGAAGCATTCGGTGGGACTGCTTGCCGCTGCATACAATCAGATCATAGCCTTGCGTGTTGGCGACTTCCTTCATGCCATCCAGCAGATCTCCGTACACTTCTCCTTTGAAATCCGTCAGAAAGACGCCTATGATTTTGGACTCTCGCTTTTTAAGCGTTCTGGCTGCCGCATTCGGTATATAGTTCAGTTCCTGAGCGATGGCCAAAATTCGAGAGCTCGTCTCATCCGTCACTTTACTGCTGCCGTTGAGGGCATAAGATACGGTCGATATCGAAACACCGGCTTTTTTTGCGATATCCTTAATACTTACCAATTTTGCTCGCTCCTTCGTTCATAAACCAATCCCTGGCGGGATTGCAGACTACATGAAGATTTCAATCCTGTTCCGTCCCTGAATCATCTGTTCGAATTGCTGTCTGGAAACGCGTAGACCGCCTTCTCGGTAAGGGTTAGTGATACGCTCAGCTGTCAGCTCGGTCCCGTTCATCACAACGCGGCTGATGCTGTTGCCCGTAACGTGGTAGATAAAGGTTACCTTGGTGCCGGCGAATTCATAGTCAAAATGAAGTCCGTCCATGCTGACGGGTATAACCGGATCCAATACCAGGTCGCCGCGATCCTGACGGATGCCGAGGGCGTTTGAAATTAACTGGTTCATGTAGATCCCCGGTCCGCTGGAATAAATTCGCCAGCCGCCCTTGACCTCCACTTTTCCGCTGCGCAAGTCATCAAAATGCTCTTGAGCCTCGTAGCGGGTATTGAACTTGCCGTCAGAGCTGCTGAAATAAGCATTGCTCTGGCGAATTGCCGCATTCGGTACCACCTCTTGGATACCGACAGGGTTAATCGTTTCAAGCCCTTTCCATACATCCTCTCCATGTCCAAGCTTCGCCATCGCTTCGATGTAACGGATATGGGCATGGACATATTGTAAGCCTACTTCGCGCCCGAAATTGGAAGCCTGTTCCGCCCGCTTAAAATGTGTGCTAACGCCGCCTTTATAAGAGGCTGGACGGTTCATCAGACGCACGCCGTCCGGGAACAGCAATGTACTCTGAATAAGCTCGTAATGGGAACGGGCTTGCTCCGGTTCGAGGAGTTCGGCAATCATGCTGCGGGTCATGGGGAGCAGCCGGTACTGTATACCGGTGTCCTGGTCCTCAGGGTGTAACATAAGCTTAGGTTGTTCCGGATCCTCGAGGTAGAGGAATCCAGGTATAACATCATTGTTCAGCATGTACCTCTTGAAATCCTGCCCGATATTTGCTGCAATATCAGATATTGTGTCTGCCAGTTCTTGATCAAACGATTGCAGAGCTGTAGAGAGCTGCTTCATCGTTTGATAAGTCAGGGCTACTGTCCAGCTGCTGACCATAAACTGCTTAAGCTGCGCATTGGCAGGCTGGAGGGTATCGTCCCAGTCACCGTCTCCGTAGGAGGATAGATGGGTATCATGCAGAAAATGACTGCGTATATATTCGATTTCTTTTTTGGCATGCTCCAGAATCGACGCTTTATTCTCCGTGAACTGGAAAGAATGCTTCAAAGTATAAGGAACTTGTTCATCCAGGATGCTGAAATCCTGCGTGACCGTTAAATAGTCGCTTAGTACTTTCAGCGGCCATACAATGATGTCGCCGTGGCTCTCTTCCTGCTGTATGGCGAAATACCGGTCAAACATAAACCATTGCGGCCAGTTTCCGCCATCCTCGTATTGATGACAGTATACCATTTTGAGAATATCTCTCACCTGCTCATATTTTTGTGTAGCCATAAAATATTCGACAGGTCCCTGACAGACATCACGTGTTCCCCAGGCTGCGCCTCCGTATTGCTCCAAGCCGTGAGGAGACGAGTAATGGACGAACATATTATGCGTATACCACCAGGCTAGTGCGTTTACTTTGAATAATGAATTTGCATCATCTCCGGGACGCGAGAGATGGAAGCCGTTCATGACGCGGCGATAGTATTCGCGGTAACGAATGATTTCTTCGGATGCGCTGCGCGGCCGGTCTGGAATGGTCTTGCCCTCCAGCAGGCCTTGGATCGTAAGTGTCCAATCGCTTGTGCGATCCAGACGGAGGGTTACCAGGGAAGAGGAGCCCGGTGCCACACCGTCAGCCATCGTCGTTTCATCTCCAACCGTTACCTTTGCACCGTCAACCCAAAGGCGGTATTGCAATTCCGGATAAGCTTTGGCCGATACAGGATTCGTATCGGAGTGGAACGTCAGCACTCCGGCTTCTTCTGTCATGTGTACCGGAGTTTCGTACTCATTAACGTTCATCGTCACATGATTCGTGACTAGATAATTGTACGGGATTCCATTCTCCGATCGGACATGCAGCCGCACTTCGGGGGCATCCAGCACCGTATAGTTCGTAATGATCAGCATGTCGTCTTCCGTTTTATAGTACCAGCGAGCATAGTTAAAGCCGATTTCGAACATAGACGGCATCGTCAGCAGATGATACGTTCCGTCCTTTTCTACATAAATCCGCTGGCCCGACGTTTTTGGCACATTGAGTGCGCTGCGGGAATTGCTCATCATTTTATTCATATTCGTGTTGCCAACCACGACATGGGAGTTGAAGATGCCGTACATGAAAGAGGTAGTTGCCATCACTTCAGCACCGAGCTTCAGGTTGTCGCCGCTCAACAGAATATGCCCATGCGGGCGTTCAACGAGCATTTCTTTTTGCTTCAGAACGATATGTTCATAGGTATCTGTGAAGAAAGCCAGCAGGTTACCCTGATTTCGCTCCTCCTGATGTCTGCTGCCTACTGGAAAACGCGCACTGATTTCTTCTTCGGACAACTCGAGCGCTTGCAGCGGTTCGCCGATGTACGGTTTAAGACGAGTGGCGGGGAGGGGCTCGAGCTTATGCTTGGAAGTCTGATTCTCATAGGACTGCCAAGCTTGCTGAACCTCCGTTAAGTATTCAAGCTCCTCAACAGCAGCCGGGTGATCTCCTTTAAAGAGGCCATAAAATACAAAACGCTCTTCACCGTTCAAGGTCTTCTGTTCAGACTGGAGTCCGGTATAGGCAAATTCATATTGGTACACTTCACAGGCCAGTTTCTCCTGATTCAGGGAGACCGGCGTGTTCGTTTCCTTGTACGAAAGTCCGAAGAATTGAAAGCCGTCCGTTGAATATGCTGAAGCTCCCGAAAGTGAACCTTGCTGGAGATAAGGGAAGGCACCGCCTTGGGGTTGGTTTTGGCGGGAACATACCACATAACCCTGTTCACTGTGCTCAAAGACGCGGTAATCAATATATTGGGACAGATAAGCTTCATTGCTGCGAACCGCTCCAATGTCAGCAATTCCTACATCCTGTCCGTAGATGATGTCAATGACTTGGCCTTGTCCACGGGTCTGAACATCCCAGAACCAGATGCCCTCCGGCTGGAGTACGAACGAAACCTTGTATTCCACGTCTTCCGCTGTACCCTCCCAGACGATCATTCCTTTTCCCGTGCTTACTTTACTGGAGGAATGAATACCGAGCAGGGGATAACTGGTTATGCCCGCTTCATTGTGAATTCGCAAATAGATATTGTTCATGGAGCCGTCCAGCGGACTGGAGATCAGCTGATTGATCATTGTATTTCCGCTTACGGCTTTATATAAGTCACCGCTTTGCCAGAAACTAAAGCAAAGATCGCCCGCCTGAATGTGAATCAGATCCTGTGTAATGGTTGTCATAAAGTAGGTCACTCCTCCTATCCTGGCAGTAACCGCCAAGTCCGGCGGCTATGCCAAGGCAGTTGTGATGTAGTTTAAAAAATCGATATTGTAATATATTTATACAAGCTTAAAGGAAGCCTGCAGGCAATCCCGGCTGTTAGGACCGACAAACAGTTGGAAGCGGCCCGGATCACTAGTAAAGCTGAGATCACTGTGATGGTAACGGAGCATATCTTCGCTAATGGTGAATTCGGCGATTTTGCTCTCGCCCGGTTGAAGCTTCAGCTGTTGGAACCCTTTCAGCTCGCGCAGTGGCCGAACGACTTCGCCTGTCATATCCCGTATATACAGCTGAACGGTTTCAACACCCGTTCTTGCACCCGTATTGGTCACCCGAATCCGCGCCGTAAGGTGCTGATCTGCTGTGATCTCGCTTCTGGACAATTGAAGCTCACCGAATTCAAAGGTGGTATAAGACAGGCCGTAGCCGAACGGGAGCAGAGGCTCATTAGGACTGTCGATATATTTAGATACATAGCGTTCGCCGGTTTTGGAAGGGTCCATAGGACGGCCTGTGTTAAAGACGTTGTAATAAACCGGAACCTGACCGACGGACTGCGGGAAGGACATGGTGAGCCTTCCGGACGGATTCATGCGGCCGATCAGCAGATCGGCAATGGCTGCACCGCCTTCGCTGCCCGGAAACCAAGCTTCAAGCACGGCATCCGCTTCATCGAAAATACCTTGCAGATCCAGTGGACGGCCGTTAAAGATGACAGCAGCAATAGGCTTGTTTAACTGCTTCAGATGTTGAACCAGCTCAAGCTGCGCTTTCGGCAGCGTAATATCCGTGCGTGAACCGCCTTCACCGCTCATTTCGGATTCTTCGCCGAGTGCCAGAACGATGACATCCGCTTCACGGGCAGCGTCCAGTGCCAATTCCAGCTGCTTTGCGTCCATCGAGTCAAAATTGCATCCGGCGGTGATGGTCAGCTTGCCGCTGATGCGTTCTTTCATGGCCGTGCCCAGCTTTACGGCATCTTCTTTGGCGCCGACACAGGACCACCATCCGAGGATGTCCTCCTGGTCTGCAAAAGGGCCGATCAAAGCGACATTGGAATCAGGTTGAAGAGGAAGAACACCGTTATTTTTTAGCAGGACGCTGGACTTCACCGCCAGATCGTAAGCTGCCTGGCGATGCTCGTCACAGAAGAGCAGCTCGCGCTCCCGTTCCGGATCCGCTCCCCGGAACGGATTTTCGAACAATCCCAGCTTGTTTTTCAGTTGCAGAATACGCATGACGGCCTCATCAATCAGCGATTCATCGATGAGCCCGCTTTTGATCAAATTCGGAAGATGATGGACGTAGCAAGGGGTCATCATTTCGATATCGACGCCTGCGCGCATCGCCCGGTAGGCAGCTTCACGGTCATCCTCTGCGGCCCCGTGGGCGATCATTTCCCGAATGGATGCCCAGTCGGATATGAGAATCCCGTCAAATCCCCACTCATCACGCAAAATACCGCGCATCAGCTTCTCATTGCCGGAAGCAGGAATGCCATCAACGGTATTGAAAGAGGCCATCACCATTTCGCAGCCTTCATCCAGTGCGGCCTTATAAGCAGGGAGATAATATTCGCGCAGTTGTCTCTCCGACATGTCCACCGTGTTGTAATCACGGCCGCCCTCCGCAGCCCCGTACGCGGCAAAGTGCTTGACGCAGGCGGCCAGGCGTTCGTTATCCTCCGCCAGCGCGCTTCCCTGGTACCCGCGCACAAAAGCTCTGGCGAACAAGCTGTTCAAATACGGGTCTTCGCCCGTTGTTTCCATGACTCGTCCCCAGCGCGGATCCCGTACCAGGTCAACCATTGGAGCGAACGTGACATGGATGCCGGAGACGGCGGACTCCCGTGCGGCAATTTCTGCACTTTTCTCGGCAAGCTCGAGATCCCAGGAACAGCCGATGGCAAGCGGGATCGGAAAGATGGTCTTAAACCCGTGCACCACATCAGCCATAAACAAGAGCGGAATCCCGAGACGGCTGTTCTTCATATAATTCTGTTGTAATGCTATGATCGAAGCGGCTCCTGACAGACCGAGAACCGAACCGCTGGCACGGACCATGTCTGTGGTGAGCCCCATTTCCTCCATGGGCCCTGTAATTTGACCCTGATCTTCCGTGCCTTCATGGAGATTAGATGTAAGCTGCAGCAACTGTGCTATCTTTTCTTCTAGCGTCATCTTTGTTAAAAGGTCGGTTAACTGCTTCTGGTCCATGTATTTCCCTCCACTTCTTTATATCTACGAGAATAAATAGAATGAGAACGGGTTGACTGATGTCTCTATCTCCTTTCTCAGGAGCATGCACAAAACATGGATGGGCATGTAGTTGTGCAAACTCCTCATTCAGAAGAATGAGCAGGGCAGAAGTCAAGAACCCGGCTGCATTCGAAATCCTGCACACCGGGTTCAAAGGACTTGTACCGCTGGCGAATGCCTCAGGCCAACTCTAGTTTGAAGCTGTTTGTTTTACTTTTTTAAGTTATTGAGTTCATCCAAGACGGGTTGTACAAGAGATTGCTTGCTCTCAACCCATTTCTTCCAATTCGTTTCCAAATCTCCATCTTGGAGAATCAGGTTGGTGTATTCTTCAGCGTAATTGAAGGTTGCCTGGTTTTTAGCCTTGGAATCATACAGCTGGACATCCCAATCGTACAGAGCGAGCGCGCCGCCTTCCTTGCCGAACTTCGCTTTGTTCTGGTAATGCTTGACTGCCGTATCACGGTATTCTTGCTTGATTGCAGGGTTGATCATGCTGAAATCGTCGCCAAGCAAGTAAAGACCTTCAAAGCGACCAGGATATTTGTCGCCGACGCTCGTTCCTTCGGGAAGGAGGCTGATCAATTCTTTGTTCTCACCGTATTTCCAGTCGGTTCCTTCAAAGCCCATGTTCAGAATCATTTGTCCTTCTTCTGTGACGGAGAAATCAACAAGGTCCATAACGCGCTCGAATTTCTCTTTGCTGATATCCGGCGAGAAGATCAGGGCGGACCAGAAGTTAACCTGCTCCAGATTGCGGTACTTGCCGTCTTCGCCAAGGACGATAGCGGTATGAACAACGTCATCGCTGTTCAGATTCAGGTTCTTCTTCATGTCTTTGTCCACGTCTTGACGGTAGGAAGCCAGTCCGCCGAGACTCATGACAGCAGCCGTGCCGTTCACACGGAAGTTGTTGCTGGCTTCACTGCTCTTCCAGGTATAGAATTCAGGATTCAGAAGGCCTTCCTTGTATGCTTCCTGAACCAGCTTCAGGCCGGTAAGTGTCTCCGGATCTGCCGGACCCCACTTGTATTTGCCGTCCTCACCTTTATAGAACGCCGATTCCACACGGGAATGTGCGCTGTTCGGCATCATGATGTTCGTCAGGACATCATCAGGCTTGTAGGAAATCGGAACGAGCTTCGATCCCACCTTGCCCGGATCCTTCTCTTTCACCAGACGGGCGTATTCCATGAGTTCGCTCGTTGTGTAAGCATCCTTGAGTTCAAAATTGACTGCTTCTGCCCAGTCCTTGCGAATAGCGATAACGCCAATCTGGTTCGTGAGCGGATCAGCTGGTTTGTTCTCGAAGTATACCGGTCTTGGCAGAATGTAAGTTCCACCAGTCAGTTCTTCCAGCTTATCGCCAAGTCCAGTCAGGCTGTAAGCCTTCGCAACGTTCGGCCAGCGTTCCTTCCAGTCATCAGGGAATTTGTACAAGAGACCCTGATCAATGTAGTTCATGGCATCGCCGTGAACATAATCCCAGACAGCCACATCAGGCAAATCGCCCGAGTTGATCCATAGACGGAGCTTCTCGCCCCAGGAATCCCACTCGACAAAGTTGTAATCCCACTCGATGTTGTACTTGTCCATCCAGTACTTGTGGAACTCGTTGTCCATATCGCCGTCCTTGACCGTAACAGTGCTTGCTACGGAAATTTTCAGCTTATCTTTGTAGTTCCCGTTCTCGTCTTTCCCGCTTTCTCCGCTGCTTGAGGAGTCTCCCTTCGAGCATGCGGTCACAAGCACAAGGCTCATGCTCAGCAGCAGCAACAGAATGGATTTAGCCGACAGCCGTTTGTTCGTTTTCATGTTCTACCCCCATGAATGATTAGATTTTTTTGGCTGAAATCTATGCATTAATCAGGTCTTGATAGCCCCTGTTAATACCCCTTTGGCAAAATGCTTTTGAAGCATCGGGAAGAAGCACATAATCGGTACCATACTGACGAATACCGCCGCCATTTTCATACCGGTCGAGAAGTTGGACTTTCCGGCAGCATCCACGCTTGAAGCGTTGGAGGCGTTGGTCTGCGATTCGACGATGATCGTTCGCAGCACGTTCTGGAGCGGGAGCTGATCCGCCTTACGCAGGAAGATCATGGCGTCATACCAGCTGTTCCAAATGGCTACGCCGTAGAACAGCGTAATGGTCGCAATAATCGGGGCGGCCAGCGGCAGGACGACGGAGAAGAGGATTTTCCATTCTCCGGCCCCATCAAGCCGGGCGGATTCCATCAAGGATTCCGGGAGCCCCTGGAAGTAGTTCATCATCAGAATCATGTTGAAGGCGCTGAAGCTGCCTGCGAGAATAACGGACCAGAGCGTTCCGGTCAGGTGCAGAGCCTTCATGATGAGATAGAGCGGAACAATCCCGCCGTTGAAGATCATGGTGAACAGGACCAGCATAAAGATCAGCTTTTTGCCCGGAAACTTGTTCCGGCTGAGCGCATAAGCCATCGTAATGGTTAAGAACAGGCTGAGCGGCAAACCGATAATCAGGAGCTTGAAGGTGTTCCAGTAGCCGGTCAAGATGCTTCCGTCGGCGAACAGCGCTTTATAATTCTCCAGCGTTGGATTAGCAGGCAGCATCATGAGCGGGTTATCGGCGTATTCTTTTGGCGTGGAGAACGAGATCATAATGACATTCCAGAACGGAATCACGATCAGCAGAGCCAGTACGACAAGCACGGCCAGCAAAATATAATCGAGAAGAGTCATCTTCATCTTGTTCTTGCGAATCTTCGTCCTCTTGGGACTTGAAGTAATGGTGCTCATTTCTTTTCGACTCCTTTCTTAACGGAATAAACCGTCTCCGCCCATTTTTTTGGCTACTCTGTCCGCAATAAGCAGAAGCGCCATGTTGACGAGAGACCGGAACAAGCTGACCGCCGTAGAGAACGAGAAGTCCGTTGACGACTGGAACGTAATCCGGTAAATGTAGACGTCCAGCACTTCCGATACGTTCTTGGTCGCGGCATTCGCCAGGTTAAATATTTGATCGAAGCCGGAGGACATCAGTCCGCCTACCGAAAGGATGAACATGATCGTCACGGTTGGCATAATATTAGGCAGCGTAATGCGGAACATCTGCTGCATACGTGTAGCTCCGTCGATTTGAGCCGATTCATACTGGTCTTGATCGATACCGGATATGGCGGCGAGGTAGACGATCGCTCCCCAGCCGGCGGATTTCCAGATATCCGTGAGCAGGATCATCGGAATGAAGTTGCTTTCCGAACCGAGGAAGTTGATGGTCGGCAGACCGAGTATCGCAAGGGTGCTGTTCACCAGGCCGTCATAAGCGAGCACGTTGATGACAATACCGGAGACGATAATCCAGGACAGGAAGTGCGGGAAGGTCAGCACCGTCTGGAAGGCCTTTTTCATCCGGCTCATCCGCAGCTCGTTCAGGATCAGTGCGAGAATGATCGGAACCGGAAACGTGACCGCCAGCTTGATAATGTTAATGTAGAGCGTACGCCAGACGGCATCGATAAAGGTCGGATCCCGGAATACATACTTAAAGTTTTCGAATCCGACCCAAGGGCTCCCCAGGATCCCGAGATTGGCCTTGTAGTCCTTGAATGCGAGGGACAGGCCGCCCATCGGCATGTAGGCGAAGATGATCAGCCAGACAAGCCCCGGAATCAGCAGGGTGTAGGTCATTCGGTTTTTTTTGATTTCAGACGCAAGCTTCTTGAATTTTGAGCGTCCGTGCGGTTTCTTGGTGGGCCCTAAGGCTGCAGGTTTCAAGTGGCATCTCCTCACTCTTCTTGAGTCTTGTCGTTAAAAAGAAAATCAAATGCCGTTTCCAGATGCTGCTCCCAGAATCGCCATTCATGCGCTCCGGGTCCTTCCACGTAGTGGAAGTCGGAACCGCTTTGTCTCAGGTACGCGGCAAATTCGCGGTTCATCTCGATAAAGGGATCTTCCGTTCCGCAGCAGCAGAGGATCGGGGGCAGCTTTCCGGTCTGCGCAAGTGCCGTTTCCGCGAGCTTGTACAGATCCTGATCCGGCTTGATGTCGAGCTCCGGACCGAATACGGCCTGCATTTCCTTGACCATACCGGCAGGCATGTCCATATCGTGAATCCTCTTCCGAATATCGGTTACACCGGATAACGAAACGGCTTTTGCGTATTGTCCGGGATAAGTTAACGCACATTTAAGTGCTCCGTATCCGCCCATGGACAAGCCGGCGATAAAGGTACGGGCCCGGTCCTCATTCAGTTGGAACAATCGGCTGCAAAACTTCGGGAGCTCCTGGGTAATGTAATAAAAATAGTTAAGCCCATACGTCATGTCTGTATAGTAGCTTCGGTTTGCCTCCGGCATAATGACGGTGCAGTTGTATTGATGTGCGTATTGCTCAACGGTAGTCAGGCGCTGCCAAGTACTTGCGTTATCGCCTGCTCCATGAAGAAGATAGAGTGTGTAATCCGGCGGTTTGCCTGATTCCACGGGCGACACGACATGGATGCTTGTCGTCATGCATAAAGTGGGGGAGCCGGTCTCTATCGTAATATGCGCCATAAGTAACCCCTTTCAAGTGTGAACGATCTAGGCAAATAGGCGGAGGGATCTAAGCATCCCCCGATATTCGCAATATCCAAGCGGGACTGCTGAAGGTACCTGTCAGTTCCGTTACCGATGTGATTCAAGATATGATCGTTATTTTATGAAAGCGATTTATCGAATCGTTTCGATAACATCATAATTGCACATCAAATCTTTGTCAATATCGTTTTTAAAAATTATAATTTTTCATGTGAAATGATCCAGTTAAGGACTGAAATCTATATTTTTCCCTAAATGGAGTGTGTTTTCGCCATAGAAAACGCTTTCATTTCATTGGGGATACAAGGGATTCCTGTAATCGTGTATTGGCAAAAAAATCATCGTTTGTTGAAACGTTTCTATTGGGGTTGAAACATGTTATTCTGAGATGAGAGCATGAATCTTGCTGAAGACCCTTTCAGGGGCTGCGGTCTTACGAGACCGAAGCGAATATGCCTAATCGGATAGGAGGTAAATCCATGTCTAATCATTCATTAACCGGCTTTATTGATTACATCGCAGACAGAGGATTGCAGGTTCACTCAGCGCGGGTTCGTCAAAACGGCCGGCTGTGGGGGAAGTACGATTTGACGGAGGACAAACGGCGTGTTCAGCATTCCATTAGCAAATCTTTTACTTGTATGGCCGTCGGCCTGGCCATTGAGGAAGGCAAGCTCGCGCTGAACAGCCGGCTGGGTGAATTTTTTAATAGTAACTCTTCGATAGTTGACAATCTGGAGCCGTCTCTCGATCCCGGCAACATCACACTATACAATTTGCTTCGAATGTCTTCGGGCCATGATTCGCCGCCCTTATGGGCAAACGAAAGAGCATCCTTGAAAGAGAAGGATTGGGCTAAGTACTATATGTCGCTACCGCTTGACCGGACGCCGGGCGACATGTTTACATACAGCAGTGGAGATACGTTTATGATCTCGGCTATGCTCCAGGCGGCGACAGGCGAGACGGTAAGGGACTATCTGACTCCACGCCTGTTTGAGCCCTTGGGTATAGAAAATGTTCATTGGGAGTCATCCCCGCTGGGTGTGACGCTGGGATGTGCGGGCTTATCTATCAGCAATGAGGAACTCAGCATTTTTGGCCAGCTTCTGCTGCAGCGCGGATTGTGGGAAGGACAACAGATTGTGCCTGAAGCGTGGATACGATTCGCATCCTCCAAACAGATCGATACGCAGGGCAGCCCCGATTGGGCTCAGGGGTATGGCTGCCAATTTTGGATGTGCACTCACGATGCCTATCGTGCAGATGGGGCATCCGGCCAGCTATGCATCATTCTCCCCGGCAAAGATGCGGTCATCGCGGTGAATAGCCGGGAAGATCGAATGCAGGAGATCATGGATGCAATTTGGACAGAAATTTACCCGTTGTTATAGATGAGTACAATGAGATACCGTGTGTAGGGGATTCCGGTTCTGCTTGGACATAGGGTCCCCGCTGCCATTGTTCTCTCGGCCGGATCGAACGATATAGGATAGGCTGTTGCATACCGAGCTTACCCTGCAGCGGTTGCCCCCACCTGTTATAATAAAGAGGTACGCGCTGTTTAAAGTGAGGGGATGCTAGGGTGAAAGCCAGTCAGGAAATCGTCACCATCCGCTTGTCGGAGATGAAGGACGCCGCCCAGCTGATGGAGCTGGACCATCTGGTGTGGAACAGGAATACGGCCCCCGAGCCGCTGCATTGGACCTCGAGGGAGCAGTTTCTGCTGCATTGCCCTCCCGGAAGCCAGCTGGTAGCGGCTTGCGAAGATATATTATGCGGTTATGTCGGCTTTCGCTCTCCCAGCGGGCTGGCAAGCCATCGCCATGTGATGGAGCTGAATATTGCGGTCCATCCGTCCTATCAGCGCCAAGGCATCGGCCTGCAGCTGATCGAGGCGGCCAAGGAGCTGGCGAGTGGAGAAGGTATTGCCAAGCTGAGGCTCCGGGTGCTGTCCTCGAATCTTGCGGCCTTATCCTTATACCGCGCTTGCGGCTTCCGGGAAGAGGGAAGGCTGGTCCGGGAGTTTTATGTGGATGGCCGGTATGTGGATGATATATGGATGTGCTGCTTTTTATAAAAATATCAGGAATGCTCAGCATCCGGCCCGGCGATGGGCGCGGTTTGGGATGAACGGTCCGGCGCTTGCTGCCGGGCCGTTTGCTGTATCCGGCCGGCCTTACGCATTGCCATATCCGGTATGCGTACAGGCCTTATGCAACGTCATAACCGGTATGCGTGTCGGACTCTGGAGGTTGAGCAAGCGCCGATGTGAATATGCCTTTTAGAGTTGCCCCGTGATCAAATGATGACTTTTTGAACAACCTCATATAGTATGATGAAAAGATCAGATAGACGGAGGTAAAGTTGCCATGACGTTGGGAATCGTTTCGCTGAATGTAGGGAAGCCGGTCACGGTGGATTATGAGGGCAAGGCTCTGACAACCGGAATCTATAAGCAGCCTGTGCAAGGACCGGTATTTTTAAGCAATGTGAATTTCGAAGGGGACGGTCAGGCCGATCTCGTGAATCATGGAGGTCCGGACAAGGCGGTGTGCGCTTATCCATACGAGCACTATCCATATTGGCGAAGATCCCTGGGCAAGGATATGCAGTATGCCTCTTTCGGGGAAAATTTAACGCTGCAAGGCCTCCTGGAGGACCAGGTATGCATCGGCGATGTGTTTCGGATTGGCGAAGCAGTCCTGCAGGTCAGCCAGCCCAGATATCCGTGCTTCAAGCTGTCGCACAAGCACGGGGTGAAGGATATGCCGGCCAGGGTGCTGAACACGGGCTACAGCGGGTTTTATTTCCGCGTCCTGGAGGAAGGCGAGGTTAGCGCGGATTCCCCTGTGACCCGGCTGGATCGCCGCAGCTCCGGTGTAACGGTGCGGGAAGTGCTGCGCGTGATGAAGGAAGGCCGCAAGGATGAGGAGGCGCTAAGCCGGATGCTGGAGCTGGAGGAGCTGGCTGCAAGCTTGAAGGGGCAGTTCGCAAAGTCGCTGGAGAAATTAAGGGAATCCTAATTCAGCGAAAGCTTGATTGCGTTGCACCCTGCAGCTTGCCGACCGCACCCTCAAGCTAGAAGCGGTCCGCGAAGTTTTACTGGATAGGTTTCCAGGCTATGACTTAGGCAGTAAAAGGGGACAGGCGCCTCCATCCATGACCTTGGCGATTCGCCGGATGTCTGGATGCTGCGTCCTGCCCCCGTTCGATAATAAAATAAAATTCCAATCTAGCCTAGCCGCTTCCATTCGCTCTGAATCATGCCGTAGACGGCATGGTTGACGTAGCCTTGGGGCAGCTTCTCCGCCTCGCGGATAACGCCCTCCAGGACGAATCCCAGCCGCTCCGGGATTGCCCGGCTGCGGTGGTTGGCGGTTGCGCAGCGAATCTCCACCCGGTTCAGCCCCATCCGCATGAGCGCATGGTCCGTGAAAGCCCGGCAAGCGCTCGTCATCAGCCCTTGTCCGGTGAATTGCTGATCAAGCCAGTAGCCGAGGCCGACGGAGCGGTTGTTCCAATCGATCTCATGGAAGGAGATCGTTCCCGCCAGCTCTTCTCTCACCCAGATGCCGGCGGAGAAGCCGCCGTTTTCCGCAGCCTGCTTCATGGCTCCTTTTATATAGTTGACGGTATCGTTAACCTCCTGTACGGAATCCACCCAGGGAAGCCACTTCCGCAGCCGATCCCGTGAACGGTCCGTGATTTCGAACAGCGCCCGCGCATGCTCGATCGCAAGCGGACGCAGCTCGACGTGCTCGTCAAGCGCATATCCAAACATCTCGTATCTCCCTCTTTTGTATTGATCCTAGTCCGCTGCTTTAGCGGGTTCGCTTCGTGTTCGTGTTTTTTTCCAGCGCGTAAATGTCTTCTTCCAGCGTAATCATCCGCTCATTTACGACTTGCCTGCAATCGCTGAGTGCCTGATTGTAAATGTAAGGTCCCAGGGTTGCCGCAAAATAGTCCAAGATACCTTCCGCAGCTAGATGGCCGATCATTTCGCCGCGCTCGGTTTCGAAATAATGGCGGACTTCTTCGACCAGCAGATCGCGCTGTTCCTTGGCAAGCTTGATCGGTCTCATGAAGGATTGCCTCCTGTCGGCTGTTTTTGTATCCATGCTACCTCATTCAAGCCGCACCCGTCAAAGCATATGTAGTGCCGCGGCAGACGCGCTGGCTTACTCGCGGATTGCCCGCTTTTTGCTGGCTTGCCCAGCGAAGCTTCACATCCACTGGGCAGCAGGGGCTATAAGGGCTCCCAGCGGATATATCCGGTTTATTTGAAAGGACTGCCTTATCCCTTGGAAGCGCCCGCGTTCCTTGAACAATCGGGATATTACAGGTATATTTAAGGGAAACACGTTTATACAGGAGATAGACGGAAATTACAGGACGAAAGGTTGATCAACGTGGAGAACCACCGGGGCACCCCCTCCAACTTCATAAAAAATATCATCGCCGAAGATCTGAAGTCCGGCAAGGTGAAGGAGATCGTCACCCGCTTCCCGCCGGAGCCGAACGGTTACCTGCATATCGGACATGCCAAGGCGATCTGGATTAATTTTACGCTGGCCGACGAGTTCGGCGGACGGACCCATCTTCGATTCGACGACACGAATCCGGTGAAGGAAGACATCGAGTACGTCAACTCCATTAAGGAGGATGTAAAGTGGCTCGGCTTTGATTGGGAAGAGCTGCGCTTTGCGTCGGACTATTTCGAGGAAATGTACAATCGCGCGGTGCTGCTCATTAAGAAAGGGAAGGCATACGTGGACGATCAAACCGCCGACCAAATTCGGCAGACCCGCGGCACGCTGACGGAGCCGGGTCAAAACAGTCCTTACCGCGACCGCAGCGTGGAAGAGAATCTGGAGCTGTTCGAACGGATGCGCCGGGGCGAATTCGGCAATGGCGAGCGGGTGCTGCGCGCCAAGATCGACATGGCATCGCCGAACATCAATTTGCGCGACCCGGTTATTTACCGCATATCCCACGCGCATCATCACAATACGGGCGACAAGTGGTGCATCTACCCGATGTATGCATTCGCCCATCCGATCGAGGATGCGATTGAAGGAGTTACCCATTCCCTCTGCTCGCTGGAATTTGAGGATCAGCGCCCGTTCTATGATTGGGTGGTCGCCGAATGCGAGATGGAATGCACGCCGCGCCAATATGAGTTCGGACGGCTGAACGTTGCCCAGACCGTAACGAGCAAGCGCAAGCTGAAGCAGCTGGTGGACGAGCAGTATGTGGACGGCTGGGACGATCCGCGCATGCCGACCATTTCCGGCCTTCGCCGGCTTGGCTACACGCCGGAGGCGATTCGGAGCTTCGTCTATGAGACCGGGATCTCCAAGGCTTACGGCACGGTGGACCGTCAAATGCTGGAGCACTTCATCCGGGAGGATCTGAAGCTGAAGGCGCCGCGGACGATGGCGGTGCTGGATCCGCTCAAGGTCGTGATCACCAATTACCCGGAAGGTCAGGTGGAATGGCTGGAGGCGGAGAACAACTCGGAAAATCCGGAAATGGGCTCCCGCCAAATTCCGTTCTCCCGTGAAATATACATCGAACAGGAGGACTTCATGGAGAATCCTCCGAGCAAGTATTTCCGTCTGTTCCCGGGCAACGAGGTCCGTCTGAAGCATGCTTACTTCATCAAGTGCAACGATGTCATCAAGGACGAGAACGGGAAGGTCATCGAAATACACTGCACCTATGATCCGGAGACGAAGAGCGGCACCGGCTTTACCGGCCGTAAAGTCAAGGGGACGATCCATTGGGTCGAAGCGAGCCAGGCCGTGCCTGCCGAATTCCGCCTGTATGAGCCGCTGTTCAAGGACGAGGAGGCTGAAGCCGAGCCGGAACTGACGCAGGAGGCCATCGGTGAAACGGAGGAGAGCACGGAAGCTGCTGCGGAGAAATCCTTCCTTGACGATATTAACCCGAATTCGCTTCAGATCGTGCACGGGTTCGTGGAGCCGAATATGAAGGATGCCAAGCCGCAGGATAAATTCCAGTTCTTCCGTCATGGCTACTTCAATGTCGATACGAAATATTCGCAGCCTGGGCGTCCAGTATTTAACCGGGTCGTCTCGCTGAAGAGCTCGTTCCAGCTCCCGAAAAGATAAGCATCTCAGGGCACTGTGATGCAGAACGGTTACCACAGCCCCCCTTAACCAACAAGACTCGAAGATTCCGCTGGGCGGCGTCTTCGAGTCTTGTCATATACAGCAGGATACATCCCGTGCCAAGGGCAAGCCTTGAGATGAAAGTACAAGTGTGAGGATCAGACGGTGGAGTATTCCTCCTCCGCGTCGTCCGGCAGTTCATCGGGCTGCCGCGGCTGATACCCGTGCTTGTGCAGATTGTACCACATCCAGCCGAAGCCGATGACGCCGATGATCGCGAGCATCATCCCGGTGCGGTACATCGTTTGGGCGCCGAAGTTTTGAAACATCCAGCCGCCGGCGAGACCGCCGACGACGCCGGAAATCCCGCTCCAGCTTAAGGTATAGATCGCTTGTCCGGATGCGCGGTACGGCTTCGGGACGAACAGCATCGTAAGCTGGACGCCGACATAGAAGTAGCCGCCGAAGGTAACGCAGTGAAGCAGCTGGATCAAGGCTACATGAACCGGGCTGCTCGCTTCAGCCATCAGAAGCCAGCGAAGGGCAAAGAGCAGGCTCACGACCGCCAGGCAGCCGACCAGCACATGGATCTTCCGTTTCAAGAACCGGTCCAGGACAAGGAAAATGACAACTTCAAACACCGAAGAAAAGAAGATGGCCAGCCCCACCGTCTGCGTCGTGCCGCCAAGCTCCAAAATATACAGCGACATGAACGTATTGTTGGCCGTATTCGGGATGGATACCAAAATGCCCAAAACGATAAACCAGACAAAATACGAATTCAAAAACAGCTGGCTTAATCCCTTCAGCGTTACGGTAGCTGACCCGGTCGTCTTCTGCACGCCGGGAAGCGTGAAGATGAAGATGGCCGCCACGAACAGCATGATCGAGAAGACGATGGAAATACGTCCGGAGCCAAGCTGATCAATGACAGGGCCGGCTGCGATCGCGGTCAGGGCCCAGCCGAGCGAGCCCCATAGCCGGAAAGAGCCGAATTTGTGCCGGGTTCCGTCGATATAGGTCAATATTAGCGAATTGGTCTGCGAGAACATCGGGGTCTGAAAAAAATAAAACAGAATCATGGCCATATAAATCATGGCATACGTATTCGCTTGGAAGACAAAATGAACCAGGAGCAGCGTGCCGGTCATCATCATCAGAAGCACGCGCTTGATATTCGCTGTCCGGTCGCCCCAGTAACCCCAGAAGGGGTTGGCGAAGATCGACACGAAGGGAGCTATGGCCATCAGACTGCCGATCTCGATTTTGCTCATGCCGATATCTTGCAAATACAGCTGAAAGAAACCGGTGAATATGACCATCGTTCCGTAAATGAAGAAGTTGAACAGCTTGAGCGATGTAAGAGAAGGTTGATCTTTATCCATATTCCGCAAGCAGGTCATTCCTTTCAAACCGAATGCATTATGTTTGCGGCATAACCACACCGCTTACCTTCTCCAATGTATCACGCATTGAAAAGGGATACAAACCATCTTTTGTTAGTTTAACCTTAATTAACTTAATTACCAATTGGAGGATTCTGTAGTCAACTTGTATATCAGAAAGGGGTCAAAACATGATGGAGGTTGGGGAGTGGAGACGCAGCAGTCCGTCCGAGCGGGTGGCAGGCATTATTCTTGCAGGCGGGGCTTCCCGTAGAATGGGGGCAAACAAAGCGCTTTTGTCCTTGAACGGAGAAAGCCTGATTGAGCGAACCGTTCGGTGCCTGGAACAAGTCTGCGGGCGAATCCTCCTATCGGCCAATGATCCGGATTCGTTTCGGCATCTCGGAGTGGAATGCGTGCCGGACGTTTATCCCGGCCAAGGGCCGATGGCAGGGATTCATGCTGCCCTGATGGCGTCCGATCGCCCATGGAATATGGTCGCAGCATGTGACATGCCGTTCATCAGTCCGGCATTGTTAGGTGCGCTGCTCGGTCTCGCTGAAGCTGGGCAAGGCCAAGGGGATCCGGCAGCAGCCGGGCCGGGAGCGGTTATTCCGGTGATCCAAGGGAGAATTCATCCGCTGCTGGCCTTGTACCGGAAGGAAACGGCGGCTGGTCTCGAGCGAAGACTGCAGGAGGGGGAGCTGCGCATGACCGATTGGGTCGAAGAGCTGGATGCCCTGCTCGTGCCGGAGGACCAGCTGGAAGCCTTGATGGGATGCTCCCCACGCAAAGCGGTATTCAACATGAACCGCCCGGAGGATTACGAGGAAGCTTGTCGTATGGATGCAGAGGATTAAAAGATGCGATGAGCCGCTGAAAGTTCAGGTTCTGGGAAAAGGAAGGGGAAAAGGAAAAGAGGGAAAATGTTCTGGAGCCGGATCAACGAAAAGTCCGTACATGGATCCGAAGGCGGCAGCGCAGATCAGGGGAATCAAAGAAAGCCCGGCTGATTGGATATCAGCCGGGCTTTTTGCAAATGTTGAAAGCTTTGACGTGTCATTGGCTTGCCGTCCAAACGTCGATGCTGAGCATCGTGCGGCAGCCATCGTTGATAAATTTATCGTTCGATATTATCCCCCGATTTGCGACATGCGCCGTACGGTCGGGGTATGGCTTTGCGTTTTTTTCTCGAGCGCGAGCGCCATCTCGTGGTTGAGGGGCTTGGCGCCCAGGGCCTTGCGGAACAGGTCCGCCACCGCGACCGGATCATCGATGACCCGGCGGACGTTGAATTCGTCGGACCAATACAGGCAGGCCTTAATGTTGCCGTCCGCCGTCAGCCTGAGCCGGTTGCATGAATCGCAGAAATGGTCGCTGACGGGATGAATCAGGCCGAAGGTGCCGACGGCGCCGGCCACCTTCATATTGCGGGACGGGCCGTTGCCGGAAGGACCCTTCTCCTCCCGAACCTCCCAGCCCGCCTCGCCGCACACCTCCTTGACCCGGCTAAGCGGCAGGTAGGAGTCCCGCCATTCCTCGGAGGCATGGCCGATCGGCATGTATTCAATAAACCGGACATGCAGCGGGCGATCCAGCGTCATGGCGATAAAGTCGCGGATTTCATCCTCGTTGAAGCCCTTCATCAGCACCATGTTCAATTTGATCGGGTCGAGTCCGGCTTCATAAGCGGCTTCGATGCCTTTCAGCACCTTATGCACACTACCGCCGCGAGTGATTCGGGCGTAGCGCTCCTCCTGAAGCGAATCCAGGCTAATGTTGATGCGGGTCAGTCCCGCTTCCTTCAGAAGCTTGGCTTTGGAGGGCAGTAGCAACCCGTTTGTGGTAAGAGATATATCTTTAATTCCATCAATGCTCGCAATCATATGGACTAAGGATTCAAGATCTTTCCGCACCAGCGGCTCGCCGCCGGTCAAGCGAACCTTAGATACACCCATGGGGGCTAGCACGCGCAAGACAGCTGCAATTTCTTCATAACTCATAATCTGATCGTGGGGCTGGAATTCCATTCCTTCCTCCGGCATACAATAGACACAACGCAGGTTGCATCGATCGGTGACCGAGATGCGGATATAATCATGGATCCGACCGAAGGAGTCTGTCAGCGGCTCAATCATTGAAATCCCCCTTTAGTTGCATGACATGGTCACATTGTAGCCATTCCCCGAACAGGAGTCAATGAGGGTAAGCCCTGTTTTTAATAGGACAAGCCGGGATCAGATTTCATGAGCCTGTGATCGGTCTCACAGAAAGCGTTTACCATTGCCTGTTATAATGAAGCTGCAGATAACCGCTTTCTCCCCTTGGAAGCAGGAAGTCGCGGCATTCTCATTTTCCGAAAGTTTCCTTAATTTTCCGAAACTTTCGGAAATCATTTCAAATCACTTTCAATAGACAATCATCTAAGCTATACTGTCATGGATATCACATCCAACAAGAGAGGTTACCATTAGGAGGTTCGAAATGGCGATATCACCTGTTCAAACATTGGAGGTACCTGACGTCTGTCACCGGTGGCTGGAAAACCGAGGGACGGTTTATGAGCTTTTGATCGATTTTATGGGCAACTCGCCCAGCTTGTCTATGATTGCGGAATGGAGCCGCGGAAGCGGGATCGGCAAAGCAGCGGAAGGCACCCAAGGGGGAGCCGACCTGGTGAATTATTTATGCGGCCGGTCACCCGAGGAGCTGGTTAAGATCTGCGAGTACGAAGGGGTGGAATACCGCCGTTTGCTCGAGCGGAACAAGCAGCGCCCGCTGTCCGAATCGCAGTATACGAAGAGCGGCTGCGTTCGGGATGTTGCCGAGTGTTATGAGACGGTCGGCGTCGCGTTTAACAAACTGCACGGAGAGGCCGACGATCATTTGGCGATCGAGTTGGAATTCATGACGGTGCTCCACGACCGGATGCTGAATAATTGCTATGGCGAAGACGGCTTGCTGAAGCTGATGGCCGCACAGGAACAATTTTTGGAGGAGCATTTGCTGGCGTGGGTGCCCTCGCTCTGTGAGGATATGAAGGCCTCGACGGATAGCCCGCTTTATCGGGCATTGTTCCGCTTGCTGGAAGAGTTTCTTATGCAGGATTTGCGGATGCTGAAGGTATGGAGGCAATCCCGTGAGGCGGAGCTTGTACATTAACCAAGCGGATAAAATGGAGCGAATGTGAAAGTCTGGATGGCTGCGCTCGGTCCGAAAGCATGCTATAGAATGAACAAAAGGGCATCATTCGAGTCTTAGCAGACCTGAATGGTGCCCTTTTTGTTATAGACGAGCCGTTTTATTCGGCAACTTGTTTCTTGCGGAATTTCATCAAGAACTCATACACGATCGGTACGACGACAAGCGTCAGCAGCGTGGAGCTGATCAAGCCGCCGATTACCGTGATGCCGAGTCCACGCGAGATAATTCCTGCGCTGTTCTCCCATCCGAATACGAGCGGGAGCAGAGCGCCGATGGTCGCGAGTGCGGTCATCAGGATTGGACGAAGACGGGTGACCCCTGCCTCGAGCAGCGCTTCGCGAGTGCTGAGGCCTTCGCGCTCTTTGTGAATCACGCGGTCAATCAGAACGATCGCGTTGGTGACGACAATACCGATCAGCATCAGCACGCCCATCAGCGAGGAAACGTTAAGCGTTTCGCCGGTCACCAGCAAACCGATAATCGCCCCGATGACGATGAACGGCAGCGAGAACAGAATCGCGAACGGAGCGAGCGCGCCCCCGAACGTGACAACGAGAACGAAATACACGATGGCGATCGCGGCCAGCATGGCGAGACCCAGCTGCCCGAACGTTTCATTAATCTGTTCCGTAACTCCGCCGAATTGTACGGAGACGCCGTCCGGAATTTCCAGCTTATCGACTTCAGCTTCCAAGTTGCTGGATGCTGTTCCAACGTCATTGGTCAAAATGTCGGCAGTTACCGTCACAACCATTTTACCGTCGATGCGTGTGATTGTATCAGGAGTCGTTCCTTCCTCGACTTCGGCAACGTCCTTGATCGGCACCTCGATGCCAAGCGGGGATGTTACGGTTTCGTTCTCAATCTCCTTGATGCTCTTGTAAGTGGTCGTATCGGCTTCGATGTAGACATTATAGGTTTTGTCCTCAATGTTTACCTCTGTCAGCACCGGACGTTCGCGTACCGGGCTAAGCTTCATGGCGAGCTGTCCGGCGGTGAGACCGAGCGAGCTCAGCTTCTCTTGATCAGCGACCAGCGTGTACTGCTCAAACGCCTCGGACAAGCTTGTTTCGGCGTTATCGAATGTCGCGGTGTCCTTATTGGCGAGCTCCACAATCTGATCGGCTACCGGCTTGATCTGATCCAGAGAATCGCCGAACACGTTCACCGTCAGCTGGTTGCCGCCAAAGCCGCCGGCCATGTCCATGTTGGCCCAGGTTCCTTCCGGAACGGCCTTCGTCAGGTCTTCAATCAGGGCTGTTTTGACATCCTCAAAGTTCTTGGTGTCCGATTCATACATAATATAGAACAATCC
The DNA here is from genome assembly GCF_017873605.1 of Paenibacillus lactis. GTDB lineage: Bacteria > Bacillota > Bacilli > Paenibacillales > Paenibacillaceae > Paenibacillus_AQ > Paenibacillus_AQ lactis. The sequence goes on along the minus strand of NZ_JAGGKI010000001.1, from coordinate 198,340 downwards.
CGAATTAGCAGAGCCCATGCCAAGCGGATTGCTGCCCCCGATGGAATACTGCATTTTCTCTACGCCCGGCTGATCCATGATCAGCTTCTCGGCTTTCAGCGCACGCTGCTCAACATCCTCGAGCAGGACGCCCGGCTCAGGGGAATACGTCACCATTACGTATTTGTCTTCCTGCTCCGGAATGAAGCTGACGCCCAGGAATTTCGTAAGGAACAGGCTGCCGACCAGCAGAGCTACCGCCATCAGGAAGGTAATGGCCTTATGATTCAAGGACCATTTCAGGATGGAGCGATAGCCTTTGGCGATTGCGCCCGGCTTCTCCGCATGGTCATGCTTGTTCTTCAGTCCCTTGCGGAAGAGACTGTGTGCCATGGCCGGCACGAGCGTGATCGCAACGACGAGAGAAGCCAGCAGCGCGAATACCATCGTCAATGCGAATGGCATGAACAGTTCGCCTACCATGCCGCTGACCAGGGTGAGCGGCAGGAATACCGCGATCGTTACGATGGTCGAGGACATAATCGGCACGAACATTTCGCGGGTGGCGGCGCTGATGAGCTCCCTGCCTGAAAGCTTCTCGGTGGAAAGCGACATGCGCCGGTATATGTTTTCAATAACAACGATCGAGTCGTCCACAACCCGTCCGATGGCAACGGTCATCGCGCCGAGGGACATCATATTCAGGGTGATATCCATCTGCTGCAAGCACAGAATCGCAATCAGCAGGGACAGCGGGATCGAGATGATCGAAATAATCGTCGAACGGATATTGCGAAGGAAGATCATAATGATCAGGACCGCGAACAACGCCCCGTACAACGCTTTGAAAAGCATCGTATGCACAGAGTCTTCGATCGGCTTGCCTTGGTCGAGCATAATGGTCAGATCCATGTCCGGATACAATTTGCCGAGTTCTTCGGCCTTATCCTTCACGAGGTTGACCACGTCAACGGTGTTGGCATCATTGGACTTGACGATCTGAATGCCGATCGATTCCTTCCCGTTGGTGCGGGAGATCGATTCCGAGGTGCCGATGACGTTAATATCGGCAATTTCGCTCAGCTTCACGGTAGGGATGCCGGCAGGAGCGCCGGTTTGTCCGCCTGGAGCGCCTTGTCCCTGAGCGCCTGCGGCACCCTGGCTCTGACCTTGGGCACCTGCGGCGCCTTGTCCCTGACCTTGAGCGCCTGCGCCTGTCTGCGTTGCTGCCTGGGCACCCGTGCCGTTCTGTGGAGCTCCTTGGTCGCCTGCCCCTGCTCCGGCCCCTTGACCGGCAGCAGCTCCCGGCTGACCAGCGCCGCCTGCGTTCGGAGCCCCTGCTCCTGCACCGGCTTGCGCGCCTGCACCGCCTGGAATAACGGGGATCGCCAAGTTCTTCAGATCATCAATGGTAATGATCCCGCCGTCGATCGCAACGGCCTTTTGCGATTTATCCATCTCGAACATGCCGAGCGGAACGTACAGCGAGGAAGCTTGGACGATCTGCTTCACGGTATCTTCCGTGAGGCCAAGCTTATCCATTTCGTCCTGCTTGAATTTCAGCTGGACTTCATTGACGTATTGGCCGGCAACCTGGATGGAAGCTACGCCGTCCAGATCCTCGAGAGCAGGCACGATGTCATTCTCGGTAATGCGGGTCAATTCGTCGAGCTTCATGTTATTGCTGTTCGAAATACTCAGCGAGACCACCGGCATCGAGCTCATGCTGAATTTCGAGATGGTCGGCTTCTGGGCCTCATCCGGCAGCTGAACCTCTTGGATGGCTTCGCGAACGGCCGCTGTCGCATTGTCGAGGTCGGTTCCGTAATCGAATTCGACCATGACATTTGCCGCATTCTCCATTGAGGTGGAAGTGACGGTCTTTACGCCATCGATATTCCGGAGACGCGTCTCCAGCGGCTTGGTAACTTCCTCCACAACGCCTTCGGGTGCGGCGCCCGGATAAACAGCGGTTACGCTAAGGAACGGCACGTTAATATCCGGGATTGTTTCCTGTTTCATCGTCACCCCGCTGTATAGTCCGGCGAAGGTTACGATGATGGTTAGCAGCCAGATGGCAAATTTGTTCCGCAGCGAAAAATTAATAATTCCTTTCATGCGTCGGGTTTCTCCCCTCTCCATAACTTATGTCTCTAGCTTTGAACAAATCTTCCTATGTCATTCCGCCAGGTGCTAAGTAGGTTTCCAGTACGGTCGTGATGGTATTCTTCAGCTCTTCATATAAGTCTTCCAGACCTTCGATTCCTTCAAGGTTTCTGAGCATTCCCTTCAGTACCGCCCGGCTCGGCTGGAGGGTGATCAGTTCCTTCTCCATAATCCCGAGGGACTCCAGGGTGTCTTGCCGGAGCTCGTGATCAAGCTTCAGCTGCTTTAGTTCATTCTTCATTGCCTTAATCACGATAAGCGGGTGACGCGGCGACCGCAGGTCGACCTGACACAGATCCTTCTGCCCCAGAACGACCTCCAGCGGAATAAGCGGCTTCGGCCGCCGGCGAAGCATGCTTGCCATCACGTCGTCCATCAGCTGAATAAGGTGTTCGGCTGTTTGTCCCACATTCAGGTGGAAGTCCGGCATGAACAGGAACCGGATGTAGGTGCCCAATATACCGCCCATGAGCATGGCGATCTCCATCGTGTAGGGAGCGGCTTCAGGCCCGTAGATGACTTGAAGTTTATGGTTAAACCACTGCAATGCCTGCACAATTTCCTGCTGGGCGTTATCCTTGTCAAACGGCGGCTTTCCCGGCACCGTCTGATCGTGAAACTGCTTCAGCAGAAATTCGCGAATCTCCATGAAATGGATAAGTAGCACCTCGGCCTGCTTGCGAAGCTGTTCCCTCGGTTCAAGGAGCGGATCGTTATCCACCCGCAAAATCTCATCCTTGATCCGGCCGATGATATGCTCGTAGATGCTCTTTTCCAATTCCTCTTTGGATTTGAAATGTAAATATAGGCTGCCTTTCGACATCCCGCATACTTCGGCGATCTCCTGCATGGAGGTTTCCGAGGCGCCCTTCGCGGAAAACAGCTGCATCGCAGTGATGAGAATTTGCTGCCTTTTATCTGCCGTTTTATCAGCCAAGCCTGATTTCACCTCACTTGGGAACTTGAGAGTTCCGTTATTGACCTTGCGGTCATTTCCGATTATAAAGGAAAAAGAACGGCCGTTTCAACTTTCGTGAAAGGCCGTTCTTTTTAAAGATCTTATACTAGTTATGAATAAGGGCTTACTTCCGCCATACAGGTATCCAAAAGGGACTTGTTTCCGCTGTATAGGGCTATATCGGTCTCACAAGTACTCAAAAGGTACTTGTTTGCGTCGTATGAGGTTATATTTGCCACACAGGTACTCAAAAGGGACTTGTTTCAGTCACATGGGGCTATACTCGCCTCACAAGTCCCGAATAGGGACTTGTTTCCGCTGCATGGGGCTATATCCGCATCACAAGTACTCAAAAGGGACTTGCTTCCGCCACATGGGGCTATATTCGCCACACAAGTACCCATAAGGGACCTGCTTCCGCCGTATGGGGCTATATTCGCATCATAAGTACCCAAAAGGGACTTGTTTCCGCTACATGAGGCTATAATCGCCACACAAGTACTCAAAAGGGACTTATTTTGCAACAATGGAGCTATATTCGCCTCACAAGTACTCAAAAGGGACTTGTTTCCGCTACATGAGGCTATATTCGCCTCACAAGTCCCTAAAAGGGACTTGCTTCCGCCGCATGGGGCTATATTCGCCTCACAAGTCCCTAAAAGGGACTTGCTTCCGCCGCATGAGGCTATATTCGCCTCACAAGTCCCGAAAAGTCCGCTGCATGGGGCTATATCCGCCTCATAAGTCCCTAAAAGGGACTAGTTTCCGCCGTATGAGGCTATACTCGCCTCACAAGTCCCTAAAAGGGACTTACTTCCGTCACATGAGGCTATACTCGCCACACAAGAACCCAAAAGGGACTTGTTACCGTCACATGAGGCTATATTCGCCTCACAAGTACTCAAAAGGGACTTGTTTCCGCCGCATAAAAGCTACATCCGCTCGCAAGCATCAATGGCTAACCCATGCAACCACCGTACATTTACGAATAAGGAAGTAGCTTAAGTGATCAGCTTCAATCCGACGGCAGAGCACAGAATCATGGCGATGAACAGGATACGCCGGCATTCCTTCGGCTCGCCGAACAGGACCATGCCCGTGACGGTGCTGCCGACCGTCCCGATTCCGGTCCAGATGGCATAGGCCGTACCCATGGGGATGCTCTCCATGGCAAACGACAGCAGGGAGAAGCTGATTGCAAACGAAGCGAACATCAGCAACAGATAGATCCAGCCCTTCCGCTGAGACACTCCTTTAATGCCGATCACCCCGCCGATTTCAAGCAATCCTGCACAAATAAGCGCGATCCAGGCCATTATCGGCTCACCTCCCCGTTTTGCTCGGCATTGTCAGCGGTGACCAGCTTTAGTCCGATGACTCCGGCCAGCAGCACTCCGATCAGCAGCACCTTAATCAGCTTAAAGGGTTCGCCGAACAGCAGCATTTCAGTGCCGACCGTTCCAGCCGTGCCGATCCCGGTAAAAACCGCATATACCGTCCCCACAGGGAGCCGTTTAGCCGACTCAATGATCAAAAAGAAACTGGCGACAATCGCCAGAGCGGTTCCTAGCCACTCCCACGTATTTGAAGCGTGTTTTAAGCCGATGACCCACAATATTTCGACCAAGCCGGCCAAAAGTACAAAAACCCAATTCCGATTCATGATGATTCCTCTCCTTTTCTTGACTAACACGAAGTGCTCCTTTTGCGCAAATTTTATGGATTGTGCCATTTCGCGCTGGAGCGTCAGGCCGATGTTTGATCGGGAAGTATCGTTATCTTTCTCTCGACACGCCGGACCAATACACGGGCCATGCGGCTTCAAGCCGCCGAGTGGTGCGGGCTTCCCCGCCGTACAGCATCTCGACGGCAATGCCGTCGAGCAAGGTAAGGTAGGCAATGGCGGCCTGCCTAGGGTGCCGAATGATCCGTCCTTGTACCGGACAGCCTGCGGCTAGAAGCCTCGACAGCTTCTGTTCCTGCTCATCCAGGAACGGATAGACGAGATTCATGACATCGTCATACAGAGCGCTTGGCGGGAAAAAAACCATTCTCAGGAAAAACTTTCTCTCCGCATCCCGTTCGTAAATCTGCTGCCAATCCACCACAAATCCTTTCAGCTGCGCTTCCAGCGGAAGGGAGGCGTGCTCCTCGAAATAGTCTTCGATCCGCTGCTTCTGCCGCTCGAATACATCGGCCAGCACCTGCAGGAACAGGTCCTCTTTACTGGAAAAATGAGCATAGATCGATGGCTTCTTTATTCCGCAATCATCGGCAATATGTTTAAGCGAGGCTCCTTCATAGCCGTCTTGGGCGAAGCGGGCCAGAGCGGACTGTTTTATCTCAGCGGCACTCATCGCAATCCTCCTAACTAACGGTCGTTAGTCATATTTTTAGCAAACGGGGCTGCTTCTGTCAATAGTCTTTTTATTGGGCCTAACGAGGACCGGGGCTTTTTAGTTCATGCTTTAGTTCCCGAGACTTATCATGTAGAATATGGGTTGACCAGCATCGTACATACAAAAGAGAGATGAAGCGATGAAGCAAGGGGTAGAAGGATATGAGAAAGGGAATACAGGCCGTACTGATTACCGCGTTATTATTCGCGTTTTATTATTTTGGCATCGATTATTTCGGCAAGACGACAGGAACTATCATCGGGATATTTTCGACCCTGACCGTCGTCTCGATCGGGTTCATGATTTTCATGGAGAACCGGCATCCGACCAGTACAATGGCCTGGATTCTACTGCTTGCACTAGTACCGATCGTAGGGCTAGTTTTTTATTTTCTGTTCGGGCAGAACTATTTTAAACGCAGAAAATATGACAAGAAGGCGCAAAAGGACGGCTTGGCCTATACCAGCGAAGTGCTTCGGCGCAGCAACCAAGATATCTCCCGTTTTAAAAGGGAGCACCAGCAGCTCCTGCAGCTGTCCACCCGCCTCGGGCGTGCGCCGGTTTCGTTCTCTTCGGATACCAAGGTGCTCACGAACGGAGAGGAGACGTTCGCGGCACTGCTTCGCGAGCTGGAGCTGGCCAAGCATCATATTCATATGGAATATTACATTTATCGTCCTGACGACATCGGGACCCAAATTCGGGACATTCTGGTGCGAAAGGCCAGGGAAGGGGTTGCCGTCCGGTTCATGGTCGATGCGGTAGGCAGCCTGCAGCTGCCGCCCGCTTTCCTGGAGGAGATGAAAGCCGCGGGGATTAAGGTAGCCGTATTCGGCAGCCCGAAGGCGATATTCTTCACGAGCCGGGTCAATTACCGCAATCACCGGAAAATCGTTGTCATCGACGGTACCGTCGGCTTCATCGGCGGCCTGAATGTCGGGGACGAGTATTTGAGCCGCAGCAAGGTTTTCGGGTTTTGGCGGGACACGCATATGCTGGTCCGGGGCGAGGCCGTCAGGACGCTGCAAATTGTGTTCCTGCAGGACTGGGAATATATGACCGGAGAGCAGCCTACAGACCAGGTGTATTTCTCGCCGGATCTCGTCGATCACTCCTCCGGAGCCGTGCAGATTATTGCCAGCGGACCGGATAATGAGCGCCGGGCGCTCAAGCATATCTTCTTCTCCATGATCGCATCGGCACGTCGTTCCGTATGGCTTGCGACGCCTTATTTTATCCCGGATGAAGATATTTTGACGGCGCTGAGGGTCGCGGCTTTGTCCGGCCTTGACGTCCGGATCCTGTTTCCGTCGAAACCGGACAAGTGGCTGCCGTTTCTGGCCTCGCATTCCTATTTCCCGGCTTTGCTGGATGCGGGGGTGCGGGTATTCGAATACGAGAAGGGCTTTATGCATTCCAAGCTGCTCATTGTGGATGGAGAGGTTGCCACGATCGGAACGGCGAATATGGACATGCGCAGCTTTCACCTGAATTTTGAAGTGAACGCTCTTCTCGTGCATACGGACAGCGTCAATCAGCTGGTAGCCGATTTTGAGCAGGATCTGGAGCACGCGGTGCTGTATGACCGAAGCCGCACGAGGAAGAAGCGCATCATGACCCGGCTGCTCGAATCCGCGGCGCGGCTGATGTCGCCGCTGCTGTAGCGTTGCTCGGGGGTAAGGGAATATTTGGGCTGATGTGTAACAGCCGTTTAAGAGAAATATATGGATAACATGGGCGGAGCCCGTTATTACGTGAAGATTCGCGAATAAGCCGGACAGATGCGGCGCAGTATGGACAGGCATTTCGTCCGGTCCGGATTTATCGTTCTGGCTGAGCACCCATCGGTTCGACAAGCCTACAGCCGCCATAATATCGATCACAAAAATTTTTAAACAGGAGGTGCTATGGAAATGAATGCATGGAAAAAAATAAGGGCCGGAACGATGGAGCCTGCCGCAATTTGTAATCGGGCAGACGGCTTGGAGTCATCCGGCGGCCGGCTGCTTCCGGATGTCCCCACCGGCGAGCGGAAGATTGAGCATGTGCGGCTGTGCCTGGAGGAAGAGGTCGGCTCCGTCGGCATTACTTCAGGCTTTGAGCGCTACCGCTTCCGGCATAGCGCGCTGCCTGAGGTGAGTTTCGAGGACATCAGGCTCGACACCTCCTTTCTTGGCATTCCAACACGGACGCCGTTTCTCATCAGCTCCATGACGGGGGGGAGCCGGACAACCGGGGAGATTAATATGCGGCTTGCGGAAGCGGCGGAGCGCCGGGGCTGGGCGCTTGGCGTCGGCTCCATCCGGGCAGCGGTGGAGAAGGAAGAGCTTGCCCCGACCTTTCGCGTGAGAGAGCGGGCGCCAAGCGTGCCGATCATCGCGAACCTTGGGGCGGTTCAGCTCAATTACGGCTTCGGAACGGATGATTGCCGCCGGGCGGTCGACATTGCGGGCGCCGATATGCTGGTGCTGCATCTCAACGCCCTGCAGGAAGTGTTCCAGCCGGAAGGGAATACGCGATTTGGCGGCCTTGCCTCCAGGATTGAAGAGTTGTGCAGCAGCCTTGAGGTTCCTGTCGGGGTTAAAGAAGTCGGCTGGGGCATTGACGGGGAAACGGCCCGGACGCTGCAGGAGCTGGGCGTTGCTTTCATCGATGTGGCGGGAGCGGGAGGCACCTCCTGGAGCCAGGTCGAGAAATTCCGGGCGAATGATCCGGTACGTCGCGCCGCAGCGGAGGCCTTTGCCGACTGGGGCAATCCGACGGCGGAATGTATCGTCGAGGTGCGGGAAGCTGTTCCCGATTTTCCGATGATCGGCAGCGGCGGGCTCAACAGCGGCGTGGATGCCGCCAAAGCGATTGCACTGGGCGCTGATCTGGCGGGCTTTGGGCGGGGATTGCTCGGGCCTGCCGTCGATTCCGAGGAAGCGCTGGACCGGCGCCTCGCTCAGACGGAGCTGGAGCTTCGAACCGCGATGCTGGGGATCGGGGCTCCAGATATCGAGTCGTTAAGGTCAACGACTCGCCTGATCCGCAAGCAAGGGTTGTAACGACAAGCAAGGTGGTCTGTACTGAAAGCTCTAACGACCGCAAAGCAAGGTCGATAACGACAGGACTGATCGCCATGCAGGAAACGTTATGGAACACGCGGAAGTATATGCAGCAATACGTGTTGAACTCTATCGGGTATCTGCTATAATTAATAAGATTGTTTTGGCCCTGAGGTTTAAGGGAGCAACTCCCCACAGCCTCTGAAAGAAAATGCATATAAGTGATAGAGTAACCTGATAAGGAGTTGTCATATAAATGGCTTTAAAAGCAGGGATCGTCGGTTTGCCGAACGTCGGCAAATCCACATTGTTTAATGCGATAACGCAGGCGGGCGCCGAATCGGCGAACTACCCGTTCTGTACGATTGACCCGAACGTCGGCGTCGTTGAGGTGCCGGATGAACGCCTTGATAAGCTGACTGAGCTGGTGCAGCCGAATAAAACCGTTCCGACCGCTTTCGAATTCGTCGATATCGCGGGACTGGTTCGCGGTGCGAGCAAAGGGGAGGGACTCGGAAACAAGTTCCTGGCCCATATTCGCGAGGTCGATGCGATCGTGCACGTCGTACGATGCTTTGAGGATGAGAATATCACCCACGTAGACGGCAAGGTCAACCCGGTGAGCGACATCCAGACCATCAACCTGGAGCTGATCCTGGCGGATCTGGACAGCGTCGAGAAGCGGATCGAGCGTACGAAGAAGAACATGAAGGGCGGCAACAAGCAGTACGCCCAGGAAGTAGAGCTGCTGGAGCGTCTGAAGGAAGCCCTCTACAATGATCAGCCGGCACGCAGCGTCGAGCTGTCCGATGAGGAGAAGCTGATCGTCCGCGATCTGCATCTGCTGACGCTCAAGCCGGTGCTGTATGCGGCCAACGTAAGCGAGGACGGCGTGACTGACGCGGACAGCAATCCGTATGTGCAGCAGGTCCGCGAGTTCGCGGCTGCCGAGAATGCTGCCGTCGTTCCGATCAGCGCCAAGGTGGAAGCCGAAATCGCCGAGCTTGAAGGCGAAGACAAGGCCATGTTCCTGGAGGAGCTGGGCTTGGAGGAATCCGGCCTGAACCGCCTCATTAAAGCGGCATACAGCCTGCTCGGTCTGTACACCTACTTTACCGCAGGCGTGCAGGAGGTGCGCGCATGGACGATCCGCAAAGGCACGAAGGCCCCTCAGGCGGCCGGCGTCATCCACAGCGATTTCGAGCGCGGCTTTATACGGGCCGAGGTCGTATCCTATGACGATCTTGTTGCCGCGGGATCGATGAACGGCGCGAAGGAGCGCGGACAGCTCCGGCTTGAAGGGAAGGACTATGTCGTCAATGACGGCGATGTCATGCACTTCCGCTTCAACGTGTAGCATATTATGATACGTAGACCATGGCTCCATGCCAGTTGATGCATGGGATCATGGTCTTTTTGCCAAGCGGATATCTCATATGGTGCAGGGAACGTTTCCCGTGTTTCCCGGGCGTATGCCCTTCTAGTCAAATACGCCGTTTCATGGTATAATAAACAGTCGTTTACGCTTCGCATATTCGAGGGAGCGATAGGCGCTAGAATCAGGAATATTACGTAAGAGAGGTGAATTCCTTGTTAGACCGATTGCAATCCCTGGCGGACCGTTACGAGAAGCTGAGCGAGCTGCTGTGCGATCCGGATGTCGCGAATGACTCCAAGAAGCTAAGGGATTATTCCAAAGAACAATCCGATCTGCAGCCTGCTTATGAGGCTTATGTTGAATATAAAAATGTAATGGAAGAGCTTGAAGCTGCAAAAACAATGCAGGGTGAGAAGCTCGATGACGAAATGCGCGAAATGGTGAAAATGGAAATCGAGGAGCTCTCCGCCCGCCAACAGGAGCTGGAGGAGAAAATCCGGATTCTGCTGCTGCCGAAGGACCCGAACGACGACAAGAACGTTATCGTCGAGATTCGCGGCGCAGCCGGCGGAGACGAGGCGGCGCTCTTCGCGTCCGATCTGTACCGGATGTACACCCGTTATGCCGATTCCCAGGGCTGGAAGGTTGAGCTGATGGACGTGAACATGAACGACCTCGGCGGTTTTAAAGAGGTCATCTTCATGATCAACGGCCGCGGTGCTTACAGCAAAATGAAATTCGAGAGCGGCGCGCACCGGGTGCAGCGTATTCCGGCAACGGAATCCGGCGGTCGTATCCATACCTCCACTTCAACAGTGGCGGTCATGCCGGAAGCCGAGGAAGTCGATATCGAGATTTTGGATAAGGATATCCGCGTGGATACGTTCTGCTCCAGCGGTGCGGGCGGTCAGTCCGTTAACACCACGAAGTCGGCGGTTCGCGTAACGCATATCCCGACCGGCATTGTGGCTACGTGCCAGGACGGCAAGTCCCAGAACTCCAACAAGGAGAAGGCGCTGCAGGTGCTTCGCGCGCGCATCTACGACATGATGCGCCAGGAAGAGGAAGCGAAGTACGCCGGCGAGCGCAAGAGCAAGGTCGGCACCGGAGATCGAAGCGAGCGGATCCGCACGTACAATTTCCCGCAAAGCCGGGTGACCGACCATCGGATCGGGCTTACCGTGCATAAGCTGGATCAGGTGATGAACGGCGAAATCGAGGAGATCATTTCCGCCCTGACCATCGCAGAGCAAGCGGAAATGATGGATAAAGGAGTATAACGCTTTGGAGCGAAACAAATTTGCATTGACGCCGGAGCGCAGTATACGGGAAGCCTTTCTGGAGGCTTCTTCTTTTTTAGACGGGGTCGGGGTCCTGGAGCCGCAGCGAAATGCGCAGCTGCTGCTGGAGCATGTGCTGGGGCTGACCGGCACGGCGTATTACTTGGCCCTCGGCGACGGTTTTCCCGAGGACCGGCGCAGCGATTTCGAGGACGTCATCAACCGGAAGGCCGACGGCGTCCCGGCGCAATACATCATCGGGGAGCAGGAGTTCTACGGGCGATCGTTCGGGGTGACGCCGGCCGTTCTGATTCCGCGTCCTGAAACGGAGCTGCTCGTCGAGGCCGTGCTGAAGTACGGAAACCAGCTGGCACCGCAGCCTGGCGAAAGACTGACCGCCGTCGACATCGGCACCGGCAGCGGTGCCATCGCCGTAACGCTGGCGCTGGAGGCGAAAGGGCTGCGCATGCTGGCGAGCGACATTTCGCCGCAGGCGCTGGATGTTGCGCGGCGTAATGCGTCCCGGCTCGGAGCCGACGTGGAGTTCAGGCAGGGCAATCTGCTCGAGCCGTTCGCCGGCTTGGCGCCGGATATGATTGTCTCCAATCCGCCGTATATTCCGGCCAGCGACATTGAAGAGCTTCAGCCCGAGGTGCGGGATCATGAGCCGCGAACTGCGCTGGACGGCGGGCCCGACGGCCTCTATCCGTACCGTGTGATGATGGATCAGCTCCCGCTGCTTGCGACGCCGCCGAGACTGATCGCCTTCGAGCTGGGCATGGGCCAGGCGCAGGATGTAGCGGATATGCTGCGGGCTGCCGGTCATTGGGACGAGATCGTTACGATCCCGGATTTGGCGGGAATCGACAGGCATGTTTTGGGAATTGCCCGTTAAATTGTGTTCGGAGGGAAATTCTTTTACAATATATGATGATCATGGGTTTACTTGCGGAAATCCGCCGCTTCCCGTGCAGGCTTCTCATGCTCATGATCCGTTCGTGCTCATAAGGTTCGTATTCTGTCTTATCGTCCGCCCGCATCCTTGAAAGGCTGTTGGGGCGACGGCTAATGCGCCAGGTATGGGCCGGGAGAGCCCAAACTTTTTATCCGGGCAGATCGTTATATGGCCGGTAAGGCACATCGGAGCGATAAGCTCCGGCACAGGGGGATCAAAGGCATGCTTCAGAAATTAAAAAAAATAGACTTTGTTGTCGTAACCGTCCTTGTCATGCTGATGATCATCAGCGTTACTTCCTTATACAGCGTAACCATCGGATCGGCTGATTGGAACGGGTACCATATTAAGATGCTCATCTTTTACGTTGCGGGCTTTATCGCTTTCTTCGGCATGAGCCTATTGGATTACCGCGTTCTCATTAAACACGCGACCTACATTTATATCGGCGGCCTGCTGCTGCTTGTGTACGTTATGTTTTTCGGGTCAACGCTTAACGGCTCGAAGGGCTGGATTAATCTCGGGTTTACGAGCCTGCAGCCGGCGGAAATGTTTAAGTTGGTCTTGATTATCTTCCTGACTTTTATACTGGTGAAGAAAAATAAATCGCAGCTTTCCTTTATCCGGGATGTCATTCCGGTCGGCTTCCTGGCGTTTATTCCCTTCGTGCTCGTCATGGGCATCAACGACTTGGGGAATGCGCTCAGCTACGTCATCATTTTGATGGGGCTGCTGTGGATTGGTAATGTCAAATTATCGCATGCGCTGATCGGTCTGGTGCTCGTTGCGGGCACCGCTTTCGGCGGAATCCAGGCTTACATTCATTACCATGACGAGATTACAGCCTTCATGAAGGAAGGGAGCCGCTCGCACTGGCTGGACCGGATCGATCCGTGGCTGATGCCCGAGACGACGGACAACGCCGGTGCCGGCTATCACACCCACAATGCCAAGCTGGCGATCGCTTCCGGCGGCATGACCGGGGAAGGCTTTATGCAGGGGACCTCGGTGCAATCGGGACGGGTACCGTATACCTATTCCGACTCCATCTTCGTGCAGATTGCGGAGGAATACGGGTTTATCGGTTCTTCCGTGCTGCTCCTGCTCTATTTCATTCTGATCCATCGGATGATTCTGATATCGCTCGAATCGCGTGAACGTGCCGGTCCGTTTCTCATCATAGGGATCGTGTCCATGTTCTTATACCAAATCTTTGAGAATATCGGGATGTTTATCGGCCTCATGCCGCTGACAGGGATTACATTGCCGTTTATCAGTTACGGGGGAACATCGCTCGTAATCAGCATGGCGAGCCTCGGGGTAGCCATGAGCGTGAAGCTGCACGGCCGGGAAATCGAGGAGGATATGCCGGATCCGCATGCCCACCGGTCGACGGTGGCGAAACAGGCGTAAGCCGTAGCCATCGTGCACTGGTGGGGGGCTATCCTATTCGAAATGGCCTGTCTTGAACCAGGATATCCGAAATTTACAAATACATTTATGAAGAGATGTTGTCCATAGGGGGCAGCATCTTTTATTTTTTGTAAGGACAAGAAATGAGCCTGTGATTAGCCCTAGGCAGGGAAGTAACCTATTGGAGGGCTGACAGGGTAACGGGGGATATGGTTTGAAAGACCTTGCGACAGGTGTCTCTATCATCTTTTTAAACAAATTGCTAGATTCACGTTTAGATCTTCGGAGGCCGGACATACTGATAGCATCATAGATTATCGGTTGATAGAGAGGCGGTTGTCCAAGATGAACCATTATAGCGAAACCCTCCGTATTATCGTAAAAAAAATGATTTTGCTCTTATCCTGTATGTTTATGGTCATTACCGTGTGGGAAGGTCAGCGAATTGATGCTTCTGTTGTGGGGGGGCCGATTCCTCAGGAATCGATCCGGCTGCGCATCTTGGCCAATTCCGACAGTCCCTCCGATCAGCTTGTGAAGCGGGAAATCCGCGATGCGGTCGTGGAGCAAATGCAGCTATGGGTTCAGCAGCTGGATAACCCGCAGAGCCTCGAGGAAGCTAAGGCGCTGACGAGCCGGCATCTGCCGGAAATTCGCCAGCTGGTCGGCGAAGAGCTGAGAAAACGGGGAATCACCTACAGCTACAATGTGGAACTCGGCGTCGTACCGTTCCCGACAAAGCTGTACGGCGGCACGGTCTATCCGGCAGGCGATTATGATGCGGTGCGCATCACGCTTGGCGAGGGACAGGGACAGAACTGGTGGTGCGTGTTGTTCCCGCCGCTGTGCTTCATCGACGGGGGCAGCGGAGACGCGGCGGCGCAGCCGGCGGATGCCGGCGTCCAGACCGTCTCGGCGCAAGCCGATAAGAGCCAGGCGGATGAGCCAGTCAATGCGGGCGATACCGAGCCTGAAGTCCGGTTTTTCTTATGGGATATGTTTATCGGGATCTGGAATTGGGTGGCAGGATTGTTTGGATAATCTAGCGGATGCATAGGATGATATTCGGAAAGATTGATTAGGAAGACATGCAGGCTGTTTGATTTTCAATTCGAGTCGAGTGTGATACACTTTCATTTAGAAGAGTGCTTTCTCTTTAGCGCGACCGGCTGCCCGGGTGGGGACCCGGGACGGGACTGAAGAATCGAAGCGCTTTTTTAAATGTCAAAAAGTATCAACTCTAAAGCCATTGGGATTAGCTTGAGCAAGGCGCGTGCTTGATGGTTAATATACTTCATAAACAGAAAGCTTGGGATAGGAAATGGAACATACTGCAAGCGGCCGCGAGGACAGCCGCCAATTGGAACATAACGAACAGCCTGTTGACCCGCAGTCACAACCGACGAAGGTGTGGCGTATCGGTATTGAATCGATGGAATCCGGCAGCCGAACTCCGGAAGAGGAGCAGGCTCTGCTTGAAGCGGGCCGGGTGCTTGCAGGCGGCGGGCTTGTCGCCTTCCCGACGGAGACGGTCTACGGGTTGGGCGCCGATGCGGGAAGCACGGAAGCGGTTGAACGTATATTTGCGGCGAAGGGAAGGCCTTCGGACAACCCGCTGATCGTGCATATATCGGATTTGTCCCAGCTGGATGACCTGGCGCTTCGGGTAAACGATACCGAGCGTGCGCTGATGAAGGCGTTCTGGCCGGGCCCGCTGTCGCTGGTGCTGCCCGTGAAGCCGGGTGCCGTGTCGTCCCGTGTGACGGCGGGGCTGGACACGGTCGCGGTGCGAATGCCTGACCACCCGGCTGCGCTCGCGCTTATTCGCGCGGCCGGATGCCCGCTGGCCGCGCCGAGCGCGAACCGCTCCGGCCGGCCGAGCCCTACGCTTGCGGGCCATGTGCTGGAGGATTTGGCCGGCGCGATTGACGGCGTGCTTGACGGCGGCCCTGCCGGGGTCGGCGTCGAGTCGACGGTCGTGCAAGCCGGCGAGGACGGTGCCGTGACGGTGCTCCGTCCCGGCGGCGTCACGGCCGAGCAGCTTGCCGCGGTGGCGGCAAGCGTGCGCCTCGACCCGGCGCTAACAAGCGCCGCCGGGGAGGCGGAGAGCCCGGCGCCCCGCTCGCCGGGCATGAAATACACGCACTACGCGCCGAAGGGCGCGATGTGCGTGGTGCAGGGCCGCGACGCCGAAGCGGTAGCGGCCCGCATCGCGGCCGAGCTTGCGGCCGCCGCCCGCCGCGGCGAGGTGACCGGAGTGCTGTCGTTCGACGAGCACATCGGTCGCTACCGCGCGGACGTGGCAGTCCCGCTCGGCCGCCAGGCCGCGCCGGAGGAAGCGGCCCGCCGGCTGTACGCCGGCCTGCGCCGGTTCGATGAGGCCGGCGCCACCTTCATTCTTGCGGAAGCCTGCCCTGAAGAGGGCCTCGGCGCCGCGGTGATGAACCGGCTGCTGAAGGCGGCAGGGCATCGCGTTATCGACGTGGATCTTTAACCGCAGCCTTTTTTTCCAAAGCCGATCAGGAATCATTTATCCCTTGTCCGCATATGGTGTACAAGACCATGAGACTTGGGGGAATGGGCATGTTGGAGGCGTCTGTCCAATCGGGACAGCTTGCGGCGATTCTGCTCATGGCGGTTGCACTCGGGCTAGACGCGTTTTCGCTTGGCATCGGCGTCGGTTTGCGAGGTAGGCTGCGCCACCGTCATATGCTGGGCATGAGCTTTCTGATCGGCCTGTTTCATATGCTGATGCCTCTGCTGGGGCTGGCTGCCGGCCGTTATGTCGGATTGCTGCTGGGACAGGTTACCGGGCTTGCCGCCGGCGGATTGCTGGTTCTGCTCGGGGGCCATATGATCCATAACGCTTTTCGCGGAGGCGAGGGCAAGCTCGTTCATCCATCCGCACTGCTGGGTATGCTGTTGTTCTCGCTTAGCGTCAGCATCGATTCGTTCTCGGTCGGATTATCGCTGGGCATGTTCGTGCATGATGTAACGCTGATCGTTGTAACCTTCGGGGTTGTCGGCGGCTTGATGTCGATTCTCGGTTTGATGCTGGGCCGTCAGGTCAGCAGCAAGCTGGGCGAGTACGGCGAGATGCTGGGAGGACTTATTTTGGTTGTGTTCGGCGTGATGTTTATTGTCTGATACGGGCGGTAAGGCACACCGGATATGAAATGAGGATGAATGCGGGAATTCGTTGACCGGCAGAGTAGTAACTTTTGTGGAATCATTTGTCCGAGTAATATAGAAGTTGCGAAATTTGTGATGAGATTTGATACAATATCCCTAGTGACCTAATACTGACGGGAGGGAGCCTTAAGACTGTGAAAAAGATACTATTTGTCTGCACCGGAAATACCTGCCGCAGTCCGATGGCCGAAGGGATGCTGCGCAAGCTGGCGAAGCAGCGGGGCATTCCGCTGGAGGTGCGATCCGCCGGCGTATCGGCGATAGATGGCATGCCGGTGTCCCATCATGCGGAATCCGTACTGCGGGATCAGGATATCCGGGACGAGCTCGTATCCAAGCCGCTCACCTCAGAGCTGGTGGAATGGGCTGATCTCGTTCTGACTCTGACCCAATCGCATAAGCAATATGCCATTCGGCAGTTTCCTCACGCGGCCGATAAAATGCATACCTTAAAGGAATATGTTGAGAATGACAGCAAGGTGCTTGCAGATTTGCAGGAGCAAGACAGTCTGTACGCATCGATTGAGCTGGCCCGAGCGCTTGGTCAAAATGTCAGCGATAAGGATCGCGAACGGTTGATTGAGCTTCGCCAGCGCATTCCGAGCTTTGATATCTCGGACCCGTTCGGCGGCACGAAGGAAGAGTATGAAGCGACCGCGGCCGAGATTCGGACGGCGCTCTTTCGTTTGTTGGACAAGCTGAATGCGGGCGGGCCGGCGTAATCGCTTGCTGCGGGCGGACGAATTATGACTCTGGCATCCGAGCGCGTGAGTGGAAAAGGCACAGCTGCAGGCGTGGCTAAAAAAGCCGCTTGCCTTTCCCGGACGATTGATTTAAGATGTAGGGGAAACAACAATAGATCCGGTGTAACTGGCGACGAAGTGGATGAAACCACGGTGGAGCACCGGAGTATACGGCCGGTCGCCTGGGCAAAGAGCATTGGAGCACTACGTGTGCGCCGACTGCTCTTTTTTCGTCTTTTGCGGGATATTTGGGTTATAATGAAACAAGCTAATCACGCGAAAGCGAACATATGAGGGGGTTTCATCGATGAAAATTGCACTAGGCACGGATCATGCGGGCATTCGCCTGAAAGAGGAGATCATGGAGGTTATTCGCAGCCTTGGACATGAGGTGGAGGATCTCGGCTGCGGCTGCTCCGATTCCGTCGACTATCCGGACTATGCGCTGCCGGTATGCGAGAAGGTCGTGTCCGGCGAAGCCGATCGCGGCATTCTGATCTGCGGAACCGGCATCGGCATGAGCATCGCGGCGAACAAGGTGCCGGGAATCCGGTGCGCCCTGACGCATGATGTGTTCTCGGCCAAAGCGACTCGCGAGCATAACGACAGCAATGTGATCGCGCTCGGCGAACGCGTAGTCGGCCCTGGTCTTGCTGCGGAAATCGTCAGCGCCTGGCTGACAACCGAGTTCAGTCACGGCGAGCGTCATGTCGGCCGCGTCAACAAGATCAAGGCGATCGAGGAACGCTACCTAAAGAACGGATAGGACGTTTCTTTCCGTAAGGCCATTTGGGCTGTATTCCGGACGGTTCCTCGCAATACAAGCTGTGAGGGACTTAGGGCATGAAGCGACGTAGAGACTATTAAGGGAGGACTGTGGCATGAGCGATGCTTCCAACATTTCCTTAAACGGGCAGACCGCCCGCATCGTCCGCGAGCTCGCCGAGACGGCGAAGCTTGGACCGGGCAAGGTGCTGGTCATCGGCGCGAGCACGAGCGAGGTTGCGGGCAAGCGGATCGGGACAGGCGGCGCGCTGGAGACGGCGCAGCAGCTGCTTGAAGGCATTGCCGAGGTTCAGGCGGAGTACGGATTCTCGCTGGCCTTCCAATGCTGCGAGCATCTGAACCGAGCGCTGGTCGTTGAGCGCGAGCTGCTTGAGCGGCTTGGCTTGACGGAAGTGGCGGCTGTGCCGATTCCCGGAGCCGGCGGCTCCATGGCAGCCAGCGCCTACCGCAGCATGAAGCAGCCTTGCCTGGCGGAATCCATTCAGGCGCATGCGGGTATCGACATCGGCGAGACGCTGATCGGCATGCATCTGCGCAGCGTGGCGGTTCCCTTCAGGCCGAGTGAGCGGTATATCGGCGAGGCTCGGGTTACGGCCGCCTATACCCGGCCGAAGCTGATCGGCGGAGAGCGGGCCGTTTATCGCCAGGTGCCGGATGCGGATTCCGGATCATGCAATTGATTCGATTGGAACGGCTTGGACATCCTGTTTTGTTTGTTTGTAGGGTTAACTAAAGAAAGAGATGCAGGCAAGGGAGTGAAATGATTTCGAAAAAATGGTAGTGTTCGCCTTTGTGAACGGATTTCTACCTTGGATGAATTCAATAGATCAAAGAAATCCGGGAGCAACAGCGATTGTAGAAACATTTCACGTACTTGCCCCACATCCCATTTGGTAGTTGGCCCTGTGTAATACGGAAACAGGATATTTATAGTAAGATTTTGGATCATAGGAGGATATAAAAATGATGGAACATTTGCGTAAGAACGATCCTGCTGTACTTGAAGCGATGGAGCTGGAGCTGAAGCGCCAGCGCAGCAATATCGAACTGATTGCATCGGAGAATATTGTCAGCGAAGCGGTCATGGAAGCGATGGGCACCGTCCTCACCAATAAATATGCGGAAGGCTACCCAGGCAAACGCTACTACGGCGGATGCGAGCGTGTCGACATTGTCGAGGATATCGCTCGTGACCGTGCGAAGGAACTGTTTGGAGCCGATCATGCCAACGTGCAGCCGCACTCCGGCGCGCAGGCGAATATGGCGGTATACCTTGCAGCGCTCAAGCCTGGCGATACCGTTCTTGGCATGAACCTTGCCCATGGCGGTCACCTGACGCACGGAAGCCCGGTCAATGCCTCCGGTCTGCTGTACAATTTCGTGGCTTACGGCGTTCAAGAGGACACGTTCCTCATTGATTATGATGAAGTCCGCAAAGCGGCGTTCAAGCATCGCCCTCGTCTGATCGTTGCCGGTGCCAGCGCCTATCCGCGCATCATTGATTTCGAGAAGCTGGCCGCGATCGCGAGTGATGTCGGCGCGCTGTTTATGGTCGATATGGCTCATATCGCAGGTCTTGTTGCGGCTGGTCTTCACCCGAATCCGGTTCCGCACGCGCATTTCGTGACCACAACGACGCATAAGACGCTCCGCGGGCCGCGCGGCGGCATGATTCTGTGCAAAAAAGCTTGGGCGCAAGCGATCGACAAGGCCGTATTCCCGGGATCGCAGGGCGGACCGCTGATGCATGTCATCGCATCGAAGGCTGTTGCTCTTGGCGAAGCGCTGGATCCGTCCTTCAAGATCTATGCTCAAAATGTCGTGAACAATGCGAAGGTACTGGCCGACACGCTGATTGAGGAAGGCCTGAACATCGTTTCCGGTGGAACGGATAACCATTTGATGCTGGTGGATACGCGCAATCTGGATATCACCGGCAAGGATGCGGAGAAGGTGCTGGATTCGATCGGCATCACCGTCAACAAAAATGCGATTCCGTTCGACCCGACCAGCCCGTTCGTTACCAGCGGCATTCGGATCGGTACGCCGGCGGTTACGTCGCGCGGCATGGATGAGCAGGCCATGGTGACCATCGCGAAGATCATCGCGATGACGCTGAAGGCTCCGAAGGATGAGGCGACGCTCGAGAAAGCAGGCCGTATGGTTGCCGAGCTGACGGATCAGTATCCGCTGTATCCGGACCTCAAGTACTAATCGGGATCGACGGGGTGGGTATTCCTCAGGGTTATGAACCTGCAGGAATACCCTTTTTTTGCATATGGAGGGTTTCGGCTGCGAGAGGCAGGTCGTTTGAATCCTGGAAGGAGCATCTTTGTTGGAAAAAATGGGAACCGTATATAGGGTGGGTGGCGAGGAGCTTTAACGTGCCCTTCGAGTCGAAAGAAACATGACCTATGCGGGTGTCAAATGGCCGGAGGGAATGATATAATAGACAGGATTTATGGAGCTTACCATATTATACGCCCATATTGAAAACATATTTGTATCCAACCGGAGGGACCTGACATGGGAAAATTGGTGATTTGTGATCACCCGTTGATTCAACACAAACTAACATTTATTCGCGATATGCGGACTAACACAAAAGACTTTCGCGAGCTTGTAGATGAGGTCGCGACATTAATGGCTTATGAAATCACGCGGGAGGTTCCGCTTGAAACGATTTCCGTCCAAACCCCGGTCGCCGAAACCGAAGGCAAGGTTATCTCGGGCCGCATGCTCGGGCTGGTGCCGATTCTCCGTGCCGGTTTAGGCATGCTGGACGGGGTGGTCAAGCTTCTGCCGGCAGCAAAGGTCGGGCACGTCGGCTTGTTCCGTGATCCGGAAACGCTGCAGCCCGTGGAATACTACACGAAGCTGCCGACTGATGTGACCGAAAGAGAATTGATCGTAATCGACCCGATGCTCGCAACAGGAGGCTCCGCGATTGCTGCGATCGACGTCTTGAAGAAGCGGGGCTGCACCCAGATTAAAATGATGAATCTCGTAGCCGCGCCGGAAGGCGTTAAGGCGGTCCAGGAAGCGCACCCGGATGTGGACATCTATGTTGCTGCATTGGACGAGGGTCTCAACGACCATGGATACATCGTACCTGGTTTAGGCGATGCGGGAGACCGGCTCTACGGGACGAAATAATAGAATCCGCTGACTGTCCGCTAACCGGCTTGCCTGACCAGGGAGGCCGGCGGGATCGGAAGCAAGGATGATAAGGAGAGGTAATATCAGCCATGTCTAAAGTGAAAGTGATGACCATATTCGGGGTGCGCCCTGAAGCGATCAAGATGGCGCCGCTCATTTTGGAGCTGCAGCGTCACCCAGAGCATATTGAATCCGTGGTGTGCGTTACGGCCCAGCACCGACAGATGCTGGATCAGGTGCTTGAGGTGTTCAAGATTGTTCCGGACTATGACCTGGACGTCATGAAGGAACGCCAGACATTAAATGAAATCACCGTTCGCGTTCTGGAAGGTCTTGAGCCGGTGCTGCGCGAGGCTAAGCCGGATATCGTGCTCGTGCACGGCGACACGCTGACGACGTTCCTGGCGAGCTATGCGGCCTTCCTGCAGCAGATCCAGGTCGGCCACGTCGAAGCCGGCCTTCGGACATGGAACAAGCTGTCTCCGTATCCGGAGGAGATGAATCGGCAGCTGACCGGCGTATTGGCGGATGTCCATTTCGCGCCGACCGAATGGTCCGCGGACAATCTCCGCAGAGAGAACAAGCCGGAGTCGCGCATTTATGTAACGGGCAATACGGCTACGGACGTATTCCAATATACGGTGCGTGACGACTATACGCATCCGGTGCTGGATTGGGCCGAGGGCAAGCGACTGATCCTGATGACGGCGCACCGCCGGGAATCCCACGGGGAGCCGCATCGTCAAATTTTCGAGGCTGTGAAGCGCATTGCCAATGAGTTCGAGGATATTGCGATCGTCTATCCGGTTCACCCGAGTCCTGCGGTGAAGGAGCCGGCTCACCGGATTCTGGGCGACCATCCGCGCATCAAGCTGATTGATCCGCTGGATGTGGTGGATATGAACAATTTCTACCCGCATACGCACCTCATCATTACCGATTCCGGCGGCATGCAGGAGGAGGCGCCTTCCTTCGGCGTACCGACGCTGGTGCTCCGGGATACGACCGAGCGTCCGGAGGGCATTGAGGCCGGAACGCTGGAGCTGGTAGGGACGGAAGAAGAGCAGGTATATAGTCGGATTAAGGCTCTTCTGACGGATGATGCGCTGTATGAGAAGATGAGCAAGGCGGCGAATCCATATGGCGATGGACAAGCTTCCCAGCGGATTGTCAATGCGATTTTGCACCATTTTGGCATCCTCAAAGAACGCCCCGAAGAATTTCACAGAATGTTCACAAAGGCATAGTTTGCCGCATTCTGATTCGCAAGGGGACAGCATACAGTTGAACTGTACGGTTACCGCGGCGTTTTGCGCAGTTTAGGGAGCCCAAAACGCCCGATTTTACACGGAAAATCAAAAAATCGATTCATTGACAAAGTCTTGTCATATTCAGTAAAATGAGTTGGGATTAGAGGTTTATATGAAAAATCCGAATAGTCAAGACAACCCTTGGTTGATAGCGCTGTATATCAGCGGGGCCGGTGGATTACTGGCCGTGTATATCGTAATCGGTTTTTTGACAGGCAAGTGGCTGGCCGAATGGCTGGACGGGCCCAGATACTGGTTGGCGATTGGAACCGTTTTAGGGCTCTTTATAGGGATTTTGAATATTGCTCTTCTCATTAAAAAGTTTCTGGGGGCACAAAGTGAATGATCTGACTTCCATTGTGAACGCTGTATTTAGAGTATCATTGCTCTTATTGTCTGCCTTGTTTCTGGGATGGGCTCTTTACCCGGAATATCGCCCCGTCATCGTGGGGATGATCATGGGCATGGCGGCGGGATTGTTTAATGTTCGCTTCCTTTCCATGAAAGTGCAGCAGCTGGCACAATTGGCTGTCAATCCTGAACCGAAGAGATACAACTTCGGCTTCATCACGAGACTATGCATCGGCTTTCTGATCGTCGTCTTCGCGGCGAAGCTCGAACAAGTGTCGCTCGGCGGCGCTATCGCCGGTCTGTTCATCCCCCAATTGTTGACCATTCCTGTCAGCATTGTATTCAGTTTGAGAAACAATCATTGATCAGCGCTAACTTGGAAAGGGGTGAAAATAATTCTATGCATGAATCACCGATTATTGATTTAGGTGGATTCCGTCTGGATCTATCCGCTGTCATGATGCTGCTGGTTACAGGGATCATTGTCTTTGTGCTTGTGCGTCTGGCTGTTCGGAATCTATCTGTCGAAAACCCTTCCAAACTGCAGAACTTCATGGAATGGGTAGTGGAATTTGTGCAGGGTGTCGTAGCAAGCGCTATGGATCTGAAGAAGGGGAAGGCGTACATATCCCTGGGCCTGACTCTGATTCTATTCATCTTCGTAGCGAACCTGCTCGGCTTGCCGTTCTCGGTTATCACCGACTTGCCGGCAGATTTCAAAGTCTTCGGTAAGACAATTGAGGCTACGGTTGGTCTCGAGCCGGGACACTACGCTCACGTCTTGTGGTGGAAATCACCAACAGCGGACATTTCCGTTACTGCGGGGCTGGCGCTTGTCGTATTTGTGCTCATGAACTACCTGGGCCTGAAGCTGAACCGCAAGCATTACCTGAAGCACTATATCGAACCATTCCCGATCTTCCTGCCGCTTAACATCATTGAGAACCTGGCGAAGCCAATCGCTCTGGCGATCCGGCTATATGCGAACATTTTCGCAGGGGAAGTTCTGATCACGGTCATTCTGAAAACCGGCTTCTTCGGTATTCCGTTCATGGCCGCATGGCAAGGCTTCAGTATCTTCATCGGAGCACTGCAAGCGTTTATCTTTACAATCTTAACCATGGTGTACATTTCGCAAACAACGATTCATGAAGAGCATTGATTCACTCGGACGAATCCGCCGTGACAGCGGTGTTTTTCGAAAGAGATATATTTATAGCACTACCACTCTATTATGAACCAATTTTAAGGAGGATATTTAACAATGGAATTTTTGGCAGCAGCTATTGCAGTAGGTCTTGGCGCTCTTGGCGCAGGTTTGGGTAACGGTATGATCGTAAGCAGAACAGTTGAGTCTATCGCTCGTCAGCCGGAAGCACGCGGTCAATTGCAAACGACGATGTTTATCGGTGTTGGTATCGTCGAGGTTATTCCTTTGGCGGCTACCGTAATCGCGTTCTTGATCATGTTTTCTTAATAACAATACAACGGTTTGGCGGGGAGGGCCGATGCCATCCGCGCCTTCGTTTTGTTAGGCACCGCACTTCGTGTTGATGGAAAGGAGTGACCTCAATGAACATTCTATGGGAAAATATCGTAATCACGATCATTTCGTTTATTGTTCTTTATTTTTTGCTTCAAAAATTTGCATTCAGCAAATTGTTCGGCATCATGGAGCAGCGTCGTGAGCTGGTTATGAGCCAGATGAACGAAGCGGCACAGACCCGCCAGCAGGCGGCTGCTTACGTAGAAGAGCAGAAGAAGGCACTGGAGCAAGCGCGTCAAGACGCTCACGATATTATCGAGCGTTCCAGACAAACGAGCAACAAGCAGGCTGAGCAAATTCTGGAGCAAGCCAAGGAAGAGGCGGTTCGTCTCAAATCCGAAGCGGTCCGGGATATCGAGAACGAGAAGAAGAAGGCAGTCGAAGAGCTCCGCAGCGAGCTGGGCAGCGTTTCCGTCAAGATTGCATCCAAGCTGATTGAACGGGAAGTTAAGAATGATAAAGCACAGGAAGAACTGGTTGACCAATACCTTAAAGAGGTAGGAGGCAGACCATGAGCCAAAATACAGTAGCAGCCAAGCGGTATGCGCGGGCGCTGTTCGACGTGGCGGCTCAGCAGCAGAAGGGTCTGGAAGTGGAAGCGGAATTGCGCGCCGTCGTATCGGCGATCGAAGGAGACGCGGACATTCAGAAGTTCATCTCCACGCCGAATATTCCGCTGTCCGTAAAAATGGACGTTTTGAAAAGGGCGTTAGCAGGAAAGGTTTCGCAGCCTGTGCTGAATACCATCGAGCTGCTTCTTGAAAGAGGGCGTACGGAAATGTTTGCCGAGCTTCTGAACAGTTACGTGAAGATTCAGGGTGCCAGCCTGGGAATGGCGGATGCCACAGTCTATTCTACCTACCCGCTTAGCGATCAGGAAAAAGAACAAGTAGCCACGGAATTCGGACAGCTGGCTCAGCAGAATATCCGGGTGACCAATGTGGTAGACGAAAGCCTGCTCGGCGGCTTGAAAGTCGTGATCGGCGACAAGCTGTATGACGGAAGCCTCGCCGGCAAGCTGGAGCGTCTCGAAAAGTCTTTTAATAGACGAGCATAGTAGATAGGGGTGAAAACGTTGAGTATCAGACCTGAAGAAATTAGTACTTTAATTAAAAGTCAAATCGAAGAATACAAATCCGATATCACGGTCTCCGAAGTAGGTACGGTTATTCAAGTTAGTGACGGTATTGCTCGCGTATATGGCCTGGAGAATGCAATGTCCGGGGAGCTGCTCGAGTTCCAAAACGGCGTATCCGGTCTTGCACTCAACCTCGAGGAGAGCAACGTCGGTGTCGTTATCCTTGGACCTTACTCCGAGATCAAGGAAGGCGATCAGGTTAAGCGTACAGGACGGATCATGGAGGTTCCTGTCGGTGAAGCGCTGCTTGGACGCGTTGTAAACCCGCTCGGCCAGCCGCTTGACGGCAAAGGACCGATTGAAGCTGCAGCGTTCCGTCCGGTAGAAAGCAACGCTCCTGGCGTTATCGACCGGAAATCGGTACATGAACCGCTTCAAACCGGTATTAAAGCGATTGACGCGATGGTACCGATCGGCCGCGGACAGCGCGAGCTGATCATCGGTGACCGTCAAACAGGTAAAACAACCGTTGCGATCGATACGATCCTGAACCAAAAAGGCAGCGGCGTTAAATGTATTTACGTTGCGATCGGTCAAAAGCAATCGACCGTTGCACAGGTTGTGGAAACGCTCCGCCGCCACGGCGCGCTGGAATACACGATTATCGTGACCGCTTCCGCATCCGAGCCTGCTCCGCTGCAGTACATCGCTCCTTATGCGGGCTGCGCGATGGGCGAATATTTCATGTTCAAAGGCGAGCATGCCCTTATCATCTATGATGACTTGTCGAAACAAGCAGCAGCTTATCGTGAGCTGTCCTTGCTTCTCCGTCGTCCTCCGGGCCGCGAAGCGTATCCGGGTGACGTATTCTATCTGCACTCCCGCTTGCTGGAGCGCGCTGCGAAGCTGAACGACGAGCTCGGAGGCGGTTCTTTGACCGCACTGCCGTTCATCGAGACGCAGGCTTCCGACGTATCCGCATATATCCCAACCAACGTGATTTCGATCACCGACGGACAGATCTTCCTGGAGTCCGACCTGTTCTACGCGGGTCAGCGTCCGGCGATCAACGTAGGTATCTCCGTATCCCGGGTTGGTAGCTCCGCACAAATTAAAGCGATGAAGAAGGTTGCGGGCGGTATGAAACTCGACCTTGCCCAATACCGTGAGCTTCAAGCGTTCTCCCAGTTCGGATCCGATCTGGACAAATCGACGCTCGCTCGTCTGAACCGCGGTTCCAAGCTGATGGAAATCCTGAAGCAGGGCGTCAACCAGCCGCTGTCCGTTGAGCAGCAGGTTGTCAGCCTGTACACCGCTGTTAAAGGATATCTGGATGACATCGAAGTAGCGGATGTCCGCCGTTTCGAGAAGGAATTCCTGGCGTTTATCGAGAGCAACAAGCCAGAAATCCTGAAGTCCATTACGGATACAAAAGACCTGACAGCAGACAACGAGAACGCGCTGAAAGCAGCCATCGATCAATTCAAGAAGGGCTTTGCCGCTTCGGTTTAAGCTCCTGGGTTTGGCACAAGGAGGGGAACCGGGCGGCAATGTCCGGTATCCTCTTTCATCATATGGAATGTAACTTTGGCTAAAGCCAAAGCGAGCTGGATTAACAAGCAACTTTGGTTTCAGCCAAAGTTAAGTTTACGCTTACGAAGTAACTTTGGCTCCGCCAAAGTTAGGTCTACGCTTACGAAGTTAGCTTTGGCTTCGCCAAAGCTTTAAGGTGGTGAAATCATGGCAAGAGGATTACGTGATATTAAACGGCAAATCAAGAGTATCCAAAACACGAAGCAGATCACCAAAGCGATGGAGATGGTTGCCGCCGCCAAGCTCAGAAGAGCTCAGGAGAAAGCAACCGCTGCACTTCCATACTCGGATAAGCTGAAAGAAGTGGTTGGCAGCATTGCCGCCGGCACCCAAGGAATCAGCCACCCGATGCTGGAGAAACGCGAGGTGAAGAAGACCGGTTACCTCGTTATTACGTCCGACCGCGGTCTTGCCGGTGCGTCGAACTCCAACATTTTGCGTAAAGTGTCTAATTTCATTGCGGAACGTCACCAATCCAAGGACGAATACTGCATTTTCGTCATCGGACGCAAAGGTCGCGACTACTTCCGCCGCAGAGAAATGCCGGTTGTGGAAGAGCTGACCGAATTGTCGGACAGCCCGACCTTCGGCGATATCAAGGCGATTGCGAATGCGGCTGTCGGCCAATACGAGAACGGCAAGATCGATGAGCTGTTCGTATGCTATAACCGCTTCGTTAATGCGTTGACGCAGGATCCGCAGGTCGATCAGCTTCTCCCGATGGAGAACATCGGCGGCGGCGTCTCGGTAGCGAGCTATGAATACGAGCCTTCACCGGAGCGCGTGCTTGAAGTGCTTCTTCCGAAATACGCCGAAACCCTCATTTTCAGCGCGATGTTAAATGCCAAAGCAAGTGAGCTTGGCGCGAAAATGACGGCAATGGGTGCGGCTACGAAGAATGCAAGCAAGCTGATCTCGGAGCTTACCCTGACGTACAACCGTGCCCGCCAGGCAGCGATTACGCAGGAAATCTCGGAGATTGTCGCTGGTGCAAACGCGCAGCAGTAATATCATTGATATTTTATCGGAATCTATCGATCATGAAATATGCGGTTTAAGAAGAGCACTTGCCATAGTGAGTGTGTAGGAGGGAAAATCAAACAATGAAAAAAGGACGCGTTGTCAGCATTCAAGGCGCTGTTGTTGACATTGAATTCGAACGCGGTCATCTTCCCGAGATCTTTAACGCCATCAAAATTGAAGGCGCATTGGAAGGCGGCCGTTCTATAAACCTGACTCTGGAAGTAGCTAACCATCTGGGCGACAATCTGGTACGTTGTATCGCAATGTCCTCCACAGACGGACTGGTACGCGGAATCGAAGCAGTCGACCTGGGTGCTCCGATCACGGTACCTGTTGGTGCCCCAACGCTTGGCCGTGTATTTAACGTACTTGGCGAGCCAATCGACAATGCGGGAGACGTTGTTTCCGAAGTTAACAATCCAATCCACCGCGAAGCTCCTGCTTACGACGAGCTTTCGACGCAAGCGGAGATGCTGGAAACCGGTATTAAAGTTATCGACCTGCTGGCTCCATACCAAAAGGGTGGTAAAATCGGTCTGTTCGGTGGTGCGGGTGTAGGTAAAACGGTTGCCATCCAGGAACTGATCAACAACATCGCGCAGGAGCACGGCGGTATCTCCGTATTCGCAGGTGTTGGTGAACGTACCCGTGAAGGTAACGACCTGTATCATGAAATGAGCGATTCCGGCGTTATCAGCAAAACTGCCATGGTATTCGGACAGATGAACGAGCCGCCGGGCGCTCGTCTTCGCGTAGCCTTGACCGGTCTGACGATGGCGGAATATTTCCGTGATCAAGAAGGTAAGGACGTGCTTCTGTTTATCGATAACATCTTCCGCTTCACGCAAGCGGGTTCCGAAGTATCCGCCCTCCTTGGACGGATGCCGTCCGCGGTAGGTTACCAGCCAACGCTGGCAACCGAAATGGGACGTCTGCAAGAGCGGATCACATCGACGAAAAAAGGATCGGTAACGTCCATCCAGGCGATTTACGTACCTGCGGATGACTACACGGACCCGGCTCCTGCAACAACGTTTGCTCACTTGGATGCTACGACAAACCTGGAGCGTAAAATCTCCGAGATGGGTATCTATCCAGCGGTAGATCCGCTCGCTTCCAGCTCCCGGATTCTGACTCCGGAAGTCGTAGGCGAAGAGCATTACAATGTCGCTCAAGGCGTTAAGCAAATTCTTGCCCGCTACAACGAGCTTCAAGATATCATTGCCATCCTCGGTATGGATGAGCTGAGCGAGGAAGACAAGGCGATCGTTGCTCGTGCACGCCGCGTACAGCGCTTCCTGTCCCAGCCGTTCCACGTTGCGGAGCAGTTCAACGGCATGCCGGGTAAATACGTGCCGGTTAAAGAAACGATTCGCAGCTTCAAAGAAATTCTGGAAGGCAAGCACGATCACCTTCCTGAAGCTGCCTTCCTGTTCGTAGGCACGATTGAAGAGGCAGTTGAAAAAGCGAAAACACTGTAAGCCGGACACCTTCGCGGGTGTATCTGACCATATCGGGCTGCAGCCATGCAGCCTGGTATGCGAGTGATTCGCGGATAACGGTGAGGAGGGATGGAAGTGAGCACCTTTTTGTTGGAAATCGTAACACCGGACCGCGTCGTTTATTCCGAGCAAGTGAACAGTGTTACGGTGCGCGGGGTGGAAGGGGAGCTGGGCATTTTGCCTGGGCATATTCCTTTCGTGACGCCTCTTCAGATAGCTCCTGTCTATGTGAAGATCGGTAATGAACGCACCCCGTTTGCGGTACAAGGCGGGTTCGTCGAAGTCCGCAAAGATAAGGTTGTCATCCTGGCTGAAAGCGCCGAGCGAGCGAACGAAATCGATCGGGAGCGTGCAGAAGCCGCGAAAGAGCGCGCGCAAGCCCGCTTGAACGCGAAAGGAAGACAGGACGAAATCGACCATCGCCGTGCAGAGCTCGCTCTGCAAAGAGCGATGAACCGGATTAAGGTAACCCAAGGTTAATCGTACAGACAGCTTGGCTGCAATGCTATTGCGGCGGGCTGTCTTTTTTATTTTGCGCGAAAAACGGAGAAGCTACAGAACGATTAGACCCAAGCTACAATATCAGCCAACGGATAGGGGGAAATTATGAATCTATGAAAATATGCCGGTATAAGGCACCAAATATCCATAACTTTTGCTAGATTCGTAGCATAAACTGTAGCATCCAATAGGAGAGGAGGTAACTCCAATGGCTATATTGCTTCCGGAACAAATATTTGATTTGGCGCCGCAAGTCGGTAAATCCTATTACGAGAACCTGACAGGAGGCGATCCTGCCACCATAATCGTCAACAACTTTTCTGAAGGAGCGGTGGGGCTCGTCCTAACCCGCGTCAATGAACCGGTAACCACTTATGTTATTCCTGGATTTAACAGTCTTAGTCTCACAGTCGACAACTTGTTGGTGGCCGCGCTTCTGACGGGAACAGTGCCTGCTTTCGGAACGATTCATATTGCCACGGCAGTATAATTGAAAGAAATAAATAGCCGAAATTTCAATGGGAACCTCGAAATGAGGTTCTTTTTAATAAATGAAATCATGTGACCAAAGAATCAAAACAAGGCTTTTTTCATAAAAAAAGAGCTTAAGACAGATTCAATAGAACGCATAGGAGAAGATGAACTGCAGGCATGGGAGAGCAAAACACTTCCAGGAGCTACAGGCAATTTGAGGGAATGCTGCAATGGGAGCTTAAGCATACGGCATCTTTTGTGACGGATAATTACTGTTGCATAGGGAAGAACTTAAAACAATTTTTACTAGTATTTGGAAATCTAATTAATCAGAAAAGGATTATAGTTCCATGATCAAAAGATCAAACAATGGTATATTCTAGGCGAATAGTTGATGTTACAGGCTAAATTGTGAGGAAATACGCATAATATGAATGTTCATAATAGAAACGCCAATACCGGGATTAGACTTCTGCTAATTGCGTTGGACCGAACATTTGATCATCTTGTCGACAATCTTTATTATTTCCGAGGAAATGTCGGATAGAAAGTGCTGGATTCTTCGGTCCGGGCAAAGTATTATAGAATAGTCGAGCCTTATGGGCAGATAATTGAAGAATGGAGGAGGGAACATGAATCAGGATTTATCCAATTCAATTTCCGGTGCTGTAGGGGTTAACGGACTAATGTCCATTATCGTTTCCCTGGCTTGTATTGCGTTGGCATGGTGGGCGTTACAACATCTGAAACTGGATTTGGTCGTCCGACATCCGAAGGGACCGCAGGGGAAGCTTCTGCATCTGCTGCTAGCCATCGTATTAGGACGTTTTGTTGCTGAATTTCTAATTGACTATATTACATGGAGTCAAATGATCCGATATATGCTTTAAAGCAAGAGTGAGCCGCGTATCATCATCAAGCTTAGGGAAAGAAATTTTGAACCGTACATAAGGTTAGGTATTTGTAAATATCTCCCCTGTTTGAATGATTGTGCGAATGGTTATATCTCTGTTAGGTTGCTTGAAGAAGATGTCGAATAAACACATTTTATTATGTGAACACTGAGGTTAAGGATTCGATCGGGCGGACGATATGACTTCCGGACTATCTTGTTCTCCCGGTAATGGTTACACATTGACAATTGCATGTCAGTCGTGGTACCTTTCGATAGGTCCATACTGTGGATAACAGATGCGTCTTGGAAGTGCATCATGAGTTTTTCAGTTCCTGGACTAAACGCCGTATCAGATGTCATAAATAGTTCAAAGATCGCTTGTTTAGCGGAAAATAACAATGATAAGATGAAATTTAGGGAATTAGCAAGGAAATGCACTACAACTATGCTTGAGGAATATTATGGACGCGGAGGGAAACCATGATGAGCAAATTTATCGTCCGCGGTGGCAAAAGACTGACCGGAAGCGTCAAAGTCAGCGGAGCAAAAAATTCAGTTCTTCCGATCATCGCTGCCTCTCTACTAGGGGAAGTTGGGGAAAGTGTTATTATTGACGCTCCTCCTCTTGACGATGTAATTACAATCAGTAAAGTATTGGAGTCGCTTGGTGCAGGCATTACATATCAGGATGAAGTCATTCGTGTGAATGCAGAGCACATAACGACATGTGAAGCACCTTATGAGTGGGTGCGGAAGATGCGGGCGTCTTTTTTGGTCATGGGACCTTTGCTTGCACGCTGCGGACAAACCCGGATCTCTCTTCCGGGGGGCTGCGCGATTGGCACAAGACCGATCGATCAGCATTTAAAAGGATTTGAAGCACTCGGGGCTGAGATCAGCCTCGGACAAGGATATATCGAAGCAAAGAGCAATGGTAAGCTTCGCGGCGCGAAGATATATCTGGACGTCGCAAGCGTAGGCGCAACGGAAAATATTATGATGGCCGCAACCTTGGCTGAAGGTGTCACGGTTATCGAAAATGCGGCGAAAGAGCCGGAAATTGTCGATTTGGCGAATTACTTGAATGCCATGGGCGCTAAAGTTCGCGGTGCCGGAACAGGGATTATCCGGATCGAGGGAGTTGAGCAGCTGCACGGCGTGAAGCATCATGTCATACCGGATCGGATTGAGGCAGGCACATTTATGGCTGCCGCCGCGATTACCGGGGGCGATGTGTACGTCGAGGGTGCAATTGCGGATCATTTGGGGCCAGTGATCTCCAAAATGGAGGAGATGGGCGTTACGATCCTGCCGGATGAGAACGGCATTCGCGTTATTGCGGACAAACCGCTGAAATCGGTAGACGTTAAAACGCTGCCTTATCCTGGCTTCCCGACGGATATGCAGTCTCAGATGATGGCGCTTCTGCTGGTGTCGGAAGGTACAAGTGTCGTGACGGAAACCGTATTTGAGAACCGCTTTATGCATGTGGATGAGTTCCAACTGATGAATGCGGAAATCAAGGTTGAGGGACGTTCTGCCATCGTTACCGGTGGAGCCAAGCTGAAGGGAGCCAAAGTGACCGCTACCGATTTGCGTGCGGGAGCTGCTCTGATCCTGGCCGGTTTGGTATCGGAAGGCACGACGGAGGTTGGCGGCGTTCAGCATATCGACCGCGGCTATGTCAATTTAGCCGAGAAGCTGTCGGGTCTTGGCGCAGACATTTGGAGAATTTCCACGGAGGAGCCGGGCACCGAGAAGGCTTCGAAGAAGCCTGCGGACGACGCGGAAGACAGCAAACTGTTTAATGTTCAGCCTACCTGGGCTTAATGACCTCGTTTTTTGAAGACTCTCTAATTCAAGATTCATGAATTTAATACGGAGTAGCAAATGGCTTTGCCTGAGGGCAAGGCCATTTGTCGTTTATATATCAAAAAATGCGCAAATCGGCAAAGGCACTTGCCCAGGCAGTGATCGCAGCTGCAGGGAAACGCGCAGGGATCTTTCTTTCCGGATGGTTTATGGATCGGAGCTTATGCTCGATTAATCCGGAATCGCGTGGGTCTAGCGGAAACGATACTGAAGTTCTAGGAGAATTGTTATGTCCAGCGAGCTTTCGTATTCTCCGTCGATCCAGCAAGAACTCTCATCACTGGTAAGGCGTTATGTTTTAGTAATAAAAAAGATAACTGAAGCAAGCGTACTGGAGGCCTATGCCATCTAATTTTTCAAGCAGCGTCAATAATGGGGCTCACAAGTAGGGATGGAGCTTCTTATACGACATTGGTTGTTCTTATTTATTGATGGCCCCGTACAAGAATGTGATCTCAGATAGAGGATCTCTCCCCGTTTCTAATACCGACAGTTTACTCCCCATTTGAATCCCTTTCTTTTCTCTCAGAACAGTTCTAGCAATTCCCTTCGCTTCATACAGATAAAGTAGAGCGTACGAAAGGTAGAAACGAAAGTGCTGGAAGAGTGATGTCAGGAGGGAAACGCAAATGAAAGATTCCAAGTATCGGATGAATGTCCATCTTTCAGATAAGGAACAAATTTTGGGTCCGGCGGTGCAAGCGAATGAGGATGATGTTCAGGCGCATCGTGAATTCACGGAAGGCGCGGCCGCACCGGTATTGAAGTGGGCGTTCCCGGCAGCCCCTGAGCCGCAGGCCCAGGGGGGCCGCCCTTCGCCCGGCCGGCTCGAGGAGGAACAATACGAGCCGGCACAGGGGCAGCGCGGGCACCGCGGCCCCGGGCCGGACGCCTCCGGCAAGTCCGGCCGGCCCCTTCGGGCGGCGCAGACGCCGCCGCCCGGCAGCCCTGCTGGCGCACGTGCGCCGCACGGCGCTGCGCCGGACCCTGGCGGGCCGGCGGCCATGCCGCATGGCCCGCAGCCCGCGGCCGGACCGCCGCGCACTGCGGCGGCGGACGGCCGCGCCCCCCGCGGGGGCCGCGCGTTCCGTGCGCGGCCCCGGGGGCTGTGGCGCCGCGGCTTTGCCGCGCGGCGCCGCCCGGCGGCCGGAAGACGGCGGGTGCGGGTGCACCCTGCCGTCTGGGCCATAGCCGGGCTCCTGGCCCTGGCGCTTGCGCTGCCGCTGCTGGTCGTTGCCCCCGGCAACGGCCAGCCAGAGCCGCTCCCGCCGGGCCCGGCGCCCGTACCTTCCGCCGAGCCGCAGGCGGCGGAGGAGCCCACGGTGTCCGTCTATCTAACGCGGACGGACACCGTGGAGGAGCTCCCGCTGGAAACCTACCTGGTCGGCGTACTCGCCGCCGAAATGCCGGCGGAATTCCAGCCGGAGGCACTTAAGGCACAGGCAATCGCTGCACGGACCTATATCGTGCAGCGGCTGTTGTCCGGCGACCGCAGCGGTGTACCGGACCCCAAGGCCGTGGTGACGGATACGATTAGCCACCAGGCCTATCTGTCTAAGGATCAGCTGGAGAAGGAATGGAAGCAAGCAGGGAAGGAAGCGGAGCTGGCGAAGCTCAAACGGGCCGTGGACGAGACGAGGGGAATGGTCATGACCTACCAGGGAGAGCCGATTACGGCTTCTTTTTTCTCGACAAGCAACGGCTTTACGGAAAATTCAGAGGATTATTGGAAGAATGAGATTCCCTATCTGCGAAGCGTGGAGAGCCCGTGGGATGTCAAGATTTCACCAAAGTATAAAACGACCGTGACAATGTCCCGAGCGGAGTTCATAGACAAGCTAGGGCTTACGGATGGCGCAGTTCCGGTATCGGCAGGCGGGCAGGGGAGCGGTTCGCCGATCGTGAAGATTCTTTCATATACGGAAGGTCATCGGATCGAGAGACTGAAGGTTGGAGGCAAGACGTTTACAGGGCGTGAAGTGAGAGAGAAGCTTGGGCTGAAATCCAGCCAATTCAGCTTTAAGATGATAGACGGGAAAATCGAGATTACGACCTACGGCAACGGGCATGGGGTTGGCATGAGCCAGTACGGGGCTGAAGGGATGGCCCGGGAAGGCTACAAGGCCCAGGACATCCTGAAGCACTACTATACGGATATTTCGTTTGACCAAACTTCCAATCTTCTGTCTTTAAAAGAGAGTTCAAAAAGTCGGATTTTCAGCACCGAGAAGGTTGAATGAAGCCAGGGACTGAGGAGCAGAGCGTACGTTTTAGGTACGTGAGCACCGGAAGGCCCGGCTGAATTCAAGATTCGATGCCGAGTTACTTCTTGATTCACTTCGTGATCAAAGGACGACTTTTTGAACAACCTCTTAAAAAAATAATAGTGAGATAACGTATAAAAGATTTCCCCCCGGTAACAATAGGTTACTGAGGTGATTGCAAATGAATGAACAAAACAAAAATACTAAACCCCACGAAGAAGCTCCTAAAACTGTGCAGGGAGATTCGTCGGCAACGTCGTCTTCGTGGAAGAAAGCATTATCCAAACGGTGGGTGTTCCCGGCAGCATACTTAGCAGCAGCGGCAATTATACTAACCCTCGTGTGGGTCTACCAGGACGCCAGCCAAAAAACGCTGAAGCCACAAGAGGAAAACAGTACGGTATCCGGATCGGTAGTAGGTTCGGAGACGCCGGCTGCGGAAGGCAAAGACGGAGAAGCTGTTGAAGTGACCGCGAATGCGCAATCGATGATTTGGCCTGTAGCGGATGACGTTGCGGTAAGTGTGGTTAAGCCTTACTTCGATGAGGAGTCCCCGGAAACGCATCAAGAGGCGATGGTGCAATATAACGACACCTTCAGCCCGAACCTGGGGATTGATCTGGCAACCGCCGACGATCAAGCATTTGAAGTCAGAGCCGCGCTTTCCGGTAAAGTGACACGCGTGGAGAATCATCCGCTGAACGGCAACGTGGTGGAAGTTACATCGGGTGACACGAGAACCGTGTACCAAAGCTTGAATGAGGTGAAGGTTTCCGAGGGTGCTGAAGTGAAGCAGGGCGATGCGATTGCTACCGCCGGCCGCAATGAGCTTGAGAAGGACCTCGGTAATCATCTGCACTTCGAGGTGTATGAAGGCGATAAGCTGGTGAACCCGGAGAAGCTGCTCCCGCAAAAATAATTTGAATATTATGCTAACGGCGCCCACCGCGCTCGACACCGGACAGGATCCAGATCCTGTCCTTTTTTTTATCTGCTTGAAATGAACCAGGACATATTGACGGCAAAAGGAGCTTATGGACAAAGCTACGCTTTTACCCTTTAGCATCGGTTGATTTTTTTACGAATAAGTCCCGAAGGAAAAGCATATGGGGCCGTGGATATCCGGTGAAACATAACGGGGGATCCGGCAGGTTCTCCTAGCGTGCTGTGAAGGCAAGTCCAATCCTTGCTGCGCCTTGCGTTTTCGTGCTTTTGGTCCGGCCTCGTCCCGGCATGTCCAGAAAATAAATGGGCCTGCTTAAGCTTGTCAGCCCGTGAAACCGCGAATATCCCGTCATGCCCCTCATATAATGTACCAAACTATCCACACAGTAGGGAGGCGGGAGCGTGCACGATTACATCAAAGAGCGGACCATTAAAATCGGACGCTGTATCGTGGAAACGAGGCATACGGTTCGAACCATAGCCAAAGAATTTGGCGTGTCCAAAAGCACGGTGCATAAGGACTTAACCGAACGTCTGCCGGAAATTAACCCGGACCTGGCGGATCAGGTGAAGCACATTCTCGAATACCACAAATCCATCCGCCATCTAAGAGGCGGGGAAGCCACGAAGATCAAGTACAAAAAATCCGGCAGCAATCGTGAACCGGTGGCCACGGCAAAATCCTGAGAAATAGTGCTTAGGTCGCTAGAATGACGTTGAATCCCTCCCCTAAAGTATGATATGTTAAATGCTGGTATAGGATCGAATCATGGGACCTGCCTTGCCGTAAATTATCATGGATTGCTGGAAATTGTCGATTGAATATCGGGGCAGTGAATGAGGACTCTTTACCATAAAATAACACTTTGGGGGCTTTTCATGATGTTGAGCAAGGATATAGGAATCGATCTAGGGACGGCAAACGTGCTAATACACGTTAAGGGGAAGGGGGTAGTGTTAGACGAACCTTCCGTAGTCACGATTGAGACCGACATGAAGAGGGTCCTTGCGGTCGGTGAGGAAGCTCGGCGTATGGTCGGACGCACTCCCGGCAACATTACGGCGATCCGCCCGCTGAGGGACGGGGTCATCGCCGACTTCGACATAACGGAAATGATGCTGAAGTATTTTATTGATCGCGTGGGGGCGCGCAGCTGGCACAGCCGGCCCCGTATCCTGATCTGCGCGCCGACGAATATTACGTCGGTGGAGCAGAAGGCGATTCGGGAAGCGGCTGAGCGCAGCGGCGCCAGAGATGTGTTCCTGGAAGAAGAGCCGAAGGCAGCGGCCATCGGCGCTGGCATGGATATTTTTCAGCCTAGCGGTAACATGGTTGTGGACATTGGGGGCGGCACGACAGATGTGGCCGTCCTGTCCATGGGCGATGTTGTCACCGCTTCTTCGATTAAAGTCGCGGGGGACAAGTTCGACGAAGCGATCACGAAGTACATTAAGCATAAATATAAATTATTGATCGGTGAACGTACGGCGGAAGATCTCAAGGTTGCGATCGGCACCGTTCGTCCGGGGGGACGGCAAGCGGAAATGGACATCCGGGGGCGGGACATGGTATCGGGACTCCCGTTAACCGTAACGGTATCCTCCGAAGAGGTGCAGGAGGCGCTATGGGATCCGGTATCCTCGATCGTGCTGGCCGCCAAGTCCGTATTGGAACGCACACCGCCGGAGCTGTCGGCTGACATTATCGACCGCGGCGTCATTTTGACAGGCGGGGGCGCACTGCTTCACGGATTGGACGAGCTGCTTACGGAGGAGCTCCGGGTACCGGTTCTCGTTGCGGAGGATCCGATGCACTGTGTGGTTAAGGGAACGGGCATTATGCTGGATAATTTGGACAAGGTCGTTAAGAAAAAATTCTAACCTTCCGATATAAATATAGGATGTACTAAAGAATGAGATACAGGCAAGGGAGAAAAATGATTCCGAAGAAACGGTAGTGGTCGCCTTTGTGACCGGATTTCTACCTTGTTGAATTGATAAGAACAAGAAATCCGGAAGCAACAGCGATTGTAGGAACATTTTACGTACTTGCCCGATTTCCAATTCGTTTGTTCATCTATATTGATGATAGGATGACTGGATCTGGATAAGGACCGGTGTACAAGCAGTGAAGAATATGCCATCTCCATGGCTGGACATCAGGGTTCTTAACATTCGTTAATATGGAAGGAAGTGTCTTCATTGCTAAGAGGACTTTATACCGCAGCTTCAGGGATGATGACCCAGGAGCAGCGCCACAATACCGTGACCCAAAACATTGCGAACCTGAACACGACCGGTTATAAGGCGGTCAATAGCGTACAGCGCTCATTCCCGGAAGTGCTCGTCTCCATGATCGGCGGAAATGATCCCTCCAATTCGAACCGGAAGCTCGGCAAGTTCAACACCGGTGTCTATGCGGAGGAGAGCATCTCCTTATATACCGAGGGAGCGCTACGCGAGACCGGGAAAAGCACTGATTTTGCGCTGGTATCATCCTTCAACGTCCAGAATCCGGCCACGGGGGAGAATTATGAATTCGACGCCTCGGGTCGATATGTGGACGAGAATGGGGACGTTATTTACCGGCCGGAAGGCTTTTTCACCGTTCGGAACGAGAATGGGGATATCCGTTATACCCGTAACGGGAGCTTCCGTGTTGACCCGGATGGCAGCCTGCTGAGCGAGGCCGGTTATCAAGTGCTGGATAACAATAACACTCCGATTGTATTGACAGGCTCGGCCCGTAACTTTACAGTGGATGAGCAAGGGCAAATCATAGACGCGGACGGCAATGGGACAGGCACCTACCTCGGCATTAGCATTGTAAGCGAGCCTCATGGCCTGATCCGGGAAGGAAACGGCGTGTTTCGCATGGCCGATCCTGACGGCGAGGTTCGTTTCATGACGGCTGCGGATAACGGAGAGATCCGCCAAGGCTTCATTGAGGGTTCCAATGTGGATCCGACGCAATCGATGGTGGAATTGAATGCTGCGCTACGGGCGTATGAAACGAATCAGCGGATCGTGCAATATTACGATAAGACGCTGGAGAAGGCCGTAAATGAGATTGGCCGAGTCTAGTATGGGCTGCAGCTCCAACTGGTCTGACGGCAGATTTCGTTTTAGGATTAGGTAAGCCTACAGGAGGTAAGGAATGAACAACTCCATGATTAGTGCCATGGTCTCGATGAATGCGCTCCAGCAGCGGCTGGATGTAATTGCAGACAATGTGGCGAACGTGAATACAGTCGGATATAAGAAGCGAGAGGCGTCCTTTGAGGATGTCCTGACTCAGGTGCAGCGGCATCATCAGGATTTTGACCGGCCCGGGCGCGCAACGCCGCTAGGCTATACGCTTGGCTACGGGATGAGGTTATCCTCCCTCGGGATGAATATGGATCAAGGGGCTCCGCGGGAAACCGGCAACCCGCTCGATCTGATGATTGAGGGACAAGCCATGTTTGCCGTTCAGGCAGGCGGAACGATCGTCTATACCCGGGAAGGCGCTTTTGATGTTTCGCCGGATCCGAACAACGCCGAGAATGTGCTGCTTGTGAATTCCCAGGGCTATCCGGTGCTGGACGTTAATAATCGTCCGATTTCGCTGCCGGCTAATGGCAAGGTTGCGGTCAATGAGAACGGGCAGATCATCCTGGATACGCCTGCTGGTCGGAGACCTGGGGCTACATTGAAACTGGTCGAGCTGAATCGTCCGGAGGGGCTTGTATCCGTAGGGGATAATCAGTTCGTGCTCGGCAACGGGCTCGCCGAAGGGGATGTCTTCGACCTGACGCCGCGAAATCCGGTTGATCCGGCAAAATCCAAGGTCCTGTCCGGCTATGTAGAGCAATCCAACGTCAACCTGACGGAGGAAATGACCAAAATGATGGAAGTTCAGCGGGCTTACCAGCTGGCTTCGCGGGCACTCAGCTCGAGCGACACTATGATGAACCTTGCCAACACTATGCGAGGGTAGGTGGGCATCATGAGCGAACCGAAAAGCGGGGCGAAACGTGAAACCAAGGCGGAATCCAAGAGTAAGGAAGCAGCGAAGCCGCGCTCCAAAACTTCCGGGTGGAAAATTGCCGTACGGATCATGATCCCGATTTTGCTCATATTGGCATTGTTTGGCGGCATGACGTTCGGTTATGTCGTGCTGGGCAAGCAGGAGCTTAGCGAAGTGTTTAATTGGGACACTTGGAGGCATGTTTTTGACCTGATTTTCGCACCTTAGCCGGTGCAGTACGTGATGGAAATAATGTGTTAATATAAGCTGAAACTCCCAATCCGGGAGTTTTCTTTTTTTAGGGTAAAACGGTATAATGGGATGGGACTTGCACATCGGTTCTTTGATGAGGAAATCACATATGCGTAAAAAGGGCCTTCTCCGCAACGACAAAGCTGTCCTGCGAAAAAAGCCCCTTATGTGAAACCTTCACTTCTGCAGTGGTGAAGGATATCATCATTTTTTCCGCATGCCCGTTTTTTTATGCATACTTGAAAAGAAAAGCTCAACTTAGAGATGAACAATGAAGGTTACTCTAATGCCCGCTGGCAAGAGCATAGCACGAAAGACAGCCGTCAGTTCGAGGCCCGCGTTTTCAAATGCTGTGCTTGGCGGGTACGTACATAAGGAGGATTTTGAAGAATGTTGAATATTAAACAGATTCAAGAGATTATTCCGCATCGCCCCCCGTTTTTGCTTGTTGATAAAATTGTGGAGATCGAGGACGGCAAGCGCGCAGTCGGTATCAAAAACGTAACGATCAACGAGCCGTTCTTTGTCGGCCATTTTCCCGAATATGCCGTGATGCCGGGCGTGCTTATTGTGGAGGCCTTGGCACAAGTCGGTGCGGTCGCTATTCTCAATGTGGAGAGCAACCGCGGAAAGCTGGGATTTCTGGCAGGGATCGACGGCTTCCGGTTCCGCGGTCAAGTCGTGCCGGGGGATACGCTCCGATTGGAAGTTGAAATCATTCGCCTGAAGGGCATGATCGGAAAAGGAAAAGCGACAGCAACGGTCGACGGACGCGTGGTTGCCGAGGGGGAAATTATGTTCGCGCTTGCGGACAAGGAATAGCCCATGCAGTGCGAGTTCAAAAAGCCGGTTTTATCAGTATTGCGTCTTCATGTTCACTCCGTGTGATCAAAAGACGGCTTTTTGAACAGCCTCTTGCAGACAATTCTTGCTTGAAGGGAGATATTTTTTCATGTCAGAGATGAGTCAGAGAACGAAGGATACGGTTCAGCGCTGGTTAAATGACCCTTATGTCGATGAGGAGACAAAACGGGAGCTTCGCGCATTGGAGAATGATACCCGTGAGCTGGAGGAGCGGTTCTACCGCGATCTGGAGTTCGGTACAGGCGGACTTCGCGGCGTGATCGGCGCCGGCAGCAATCGGATGAATAAATATACCGTAGGACGGGCTACGCAAGGCTTCGCCCAATATATTCTCGATACCCATGGTCAAAAGGAAGGGAAGCCTTCGGTGGTCATCGCTCATGATTCGAGGCATTTCTCGCCGGAGTTTGCGCTTGAGGCCGC
Source organism: Paenibacillus lactis (assembly GCF_017873605.1). Lineage (GTDB taxonomy): Bacteria > Bacillota > Bacilli > Paenibacillales > Paenibacillaceae > Paenibacillus_AQ > Paenibacillus_AQ lactis. The sequence continues at coordinate 155,983 of NZ_JAGGKI010000001.1, read as the reverse complement.
TCTGGTGCTTGCCGGTAACGGCATTGTAGCCAAGCTGTATCCGTCTTTGCGCTCCACGCCGCAATTATCGTTCAGCGTCCGCCATCTTGGTGCCTCGGCGGGAATTGTAATTACGGCAAGCCATAACCCTCCGGAATATAACGGCTACAAGGTATACAATCAGGAGGGAGGCCAGCTGGTGCCGCATGAAGCGGAGAAGGTCATCGCCCTGATCCAGCAGGTGGATTCCTTTGCCGCCGTGAAGAAGCTTTCGAGGGAGGAAGCGGAAGCGCAGGGTCTGCTCGTATGGCTTGGCGAAGCTGAGGATCAAGCCTTTATCGATACGGTTGCCGCTGTTTCCGTGAATCGGGAGGCGATTGCATCGCGGCTTGCCGATGATTTCAAAATCGTGTTTACTCCGCTGCATGGCACGGGTCATGAGCCGGTTAAGCGTGTCCTCGAAACGATCGGATTCAAGCATATTTATGTGGTGCCGGAGCAGCAGCAGCCGGATGCCGATTTCTCCACGGTGAAGTCTCCGAACCCGGAAGAGCGCGAGGCGTTTACGCTGGCCATGAAGCTTGGCGAGGAAGTGGGCGCTGATATTCTGATCGGTACCGATCCCGATGCCGACCGCATGGGGGCCGTCGTTAAGAACCGTCAGGGAGAATATGTCGTGCTGACCGGCAATCAGTCCGGTGCGATCATGATTCATTATCTGATGAGCCAGCTGAAGGATGCGGGCAAGCTGCCGAACAATGGAGCGGTTATCAAGACGATTGTAACCAGCGAAATGGGCGCGGCCATTGCCGAGCATTACGGAGCAGCAGTGCTGAATACGTTGACGGGCTTTAAGTATATCGGCGAGAAAATGACTCAGTTTGAGCAGTCCGGCAGCCACACCTTCTTGTTCGGCTATGAGGAAAGCTACGGCTACCTCGCAGGCAATTATGCCCGCGATAAAGATGCGGTGCTGGCTTCCATGCTGATTTGCGAAGCGGCCGCTTACTATAAAGGGCAAGGAAAGACCTTGTATGATGTACTTCAGGAGCTGTATGAGCAGTTCGGTTATTTCCTGGAAAGGCTCGAGTCCCGAACCTTGAAAGGGAAGGATGGCGTAGCGCAAATCGCGGCAAAAATGTCGGATTGGCGCAACGATCCTCCGCAGGAAATCGGCGGAATACGGGTCGAGCAGGTGCTTGATTACGCGAACGGTCTCGACGGCTTGCCGAAAGAAAATGTACTGAAGTATCTGCTCGAGGACGGCTCCTGGTTCTGCTTGAGACCATCGGGCACCGAGCCGAAGATTAAGGTATATTTCGCCGTTCGCGGAGCTTCCGCTTCAGATGCGCAGGAGAAAATTCAAACGCTGGTTGAGCACGTAATGGCCCGCGTCGACGCCTAATGGATTAAATCGAACAAATTAGAGATGGACAAACTTAGGATATCAGCGAAGCGAATGGAGCGTATGCCGATCGATTAGGGGCATCGCTATTCGCTTCGCTAACCCTGTAGGTTCAATGAGGAGGTACTTTCGTGGTTCAGAAATGGAAACGCTGGAACACGGCAGCCCGGAAGTGGCTGTGGATTCTGGTTGTTCTGGGCGTTGCAGCGTCTCTGCCGGTGGGCTATGACCGGCTGCAGACAGAATCAACATCCAAGAATGTAGAACTGGTATTTGATTACCGTGATTTATTGGATGTGTCGGTATACCAAGCCAAGCCGGAGGATTTCATATCCGAGCAGCTGGATCGCTTGAAGGAAAATGGCGTTATGAGCATGGCGCTCTACGAGAGCACGCTCGACGAGCTGGTGAAATCCCGCCGAATTACCGTCTATGACGCGCAGCAAGCAGCGGATTTAACCGGAACGACGATTTCGCCGAATGAGAACTTTACGTATATTGCGTTTAATAGCGAGGAAAGCGCAGTTCTGATTAAGCCGATCATTGAGGAGACCTATTCGAGACTGGGGATTCCGGTGAGAGCATGGAACTATGAAAAGGCTATGGACGGTCTTGTTCTTGAAACGCCTCGTTCCAATGCCGTCATTAAACCGATGACGCCGGATCCGATAACGATTGCGATGCTGCGGGACAAGGGCTTTACCATAGTGCCGCGTCTATCCGACAGTCTGCCGTATGACGAGGCTTACGTCGAGCAGCTGATGGCGTATTTCTCCGATATCGGCGTGAAGCGGATTTTGTTTGAAGGTGATGCAGCCAAGGGCTTCAATGATAATGCCGATAAGAAGAGTTTGAACGCCTTCGGTAAACTCCTGAATCAGTACAATATCGGCCTTGTGGCTATCGAAAACATTAAGCGTCCGCAAAAAGGATTTACCCAGCTTGCTTATATGACGGATTATAACGTCACCCGTATTTATTCCCTCAGTGAGCGGGATGCTAATCTTGACCCGGAAACCATCGGGGACCGGTTTGCGCTCGCATCAAAGGACCGGAATATCCGCATGTTTTATTTGAATGCCGAGCCGAGCCGGGACATGACCAAAGCATCGATCACCCATCCGATGGATAATCTGATCGACGCATTGACGGGTACGGGACAAGCGATTCAGAAGATGGAAGACAACGGATTTACGATGGGTCTTGCAGAGCCGTTTAAAGTCACCGACTCCTCCATGCAGCGTTACTTCAAGCTTGGAGCGGTTATAGGCGCAATCGCCTTGATCACGCTGATGATTTCGTATTACATCCCATTCCTGACGGTACCGGCTTTCTTGCTTGGCTTGGTTGGCAGCGCAGGTCTGTACGTCCTCAAGCCTACCTTGCTCGAGCAGGCACTCGCTTTGTTTGCCGCCATCAGTGCGCCGACCGTTGCCGTCATACTGGCCATTCGGAAGGTCAACGATACGCAGAAGATCATTCCGGACATGAGCGCAGGCCGAAGAGTGTCGCATTCCATTGTTTTGTTGGTGAAAACAACGATCATATCGCTCGCTGCAGTTCCGGTCGTGGTTGCGCTGCTGAACAATGTGACCTATATGCTCGTACTGGATCAGTTCCGCGGCGTAAGCCTTCTGGCGGCGGCACCGATCGCCTTGATTGCCGTTTATGTCGTGTTGTACCGGGGCGGATCTACGTACAGCTCGATTCAGAAGCTGCTTAAGGCACCGATTACGCTCACATGGGTGATCGCGGCCGGCATCGTTGGAATCGTCGGCATGTACTACTTAAGCCGGACCGGCAACGCGGGCGCTGTTTCTCCGATCGAGATGGCCTTCCGCTCGTTCCTGGAGAACACCTTTGGGGTTCGTCCGCGGAACAAGGAATTTTTGCTGGCCCATCCCATGATGGTGCTTGGCGTCTTCCTATCCTTTAAATACCGCCATGCGGTCTACCTGCTTATTATTGGCGTCATGGGGCAGTTGTCGATGGTCGGAACGTTTACGCATATTCATACGCCAATCTATATTTCGGCGATTCGCGTGGTGCTCGGCCTTGGACTCGGCCTGATCATCGGTTTGATTGCGATTGCGGCGTGGCAGATATTAGAAAGGATCTGGAAACGATGGTCACCACTACTTCTAAGACGATAGTCATTTCCGGATATTACGGATTTAAAAACAGCGGCGACGAGGCCGTGCTTAAGTCGATTTTGACCGCGCTCGAGCAGGAAGGTCAGGCTGCCGGCGTGAACATCAACCCGGTCGTCCTTTCGATCGATCCGGAATGGACGGAGGCGATGTACGGCGTGAAATCCGTGCATCGGATGAGGCTGGGCGAGGTCAGGCAAGCGATCAAGGAGAGCGATGGTTTGATCAGCGGGGGAGGCAGCCTTCTGCAGGATGCGACCAGTCCGAAGACGATTCCATATTACCTTGGCATTCTGAAGATTGCCCAGTGGCTGGGCAAGCCGACGTTTATTTACGCACAGGGCGTCGGACCGGTAAACCGAAAGCTTTTCCATCCGATGATCCGCTCGGTGTTCCGAAAATGCTCGTATATCTCTGTTCGCGATACCCAATCGGGCGAGCTCCTTCAGACGATGGGAATTTCGGCAGATGCGATTCAGGTTGTTCCCGATCCGGTCATGGGCCTTCCGCTCCCCGATGACAAGCAGGAGCATAGCCATGGAGTTCTGGATGAAGCGGCTCTGAAAGATACTCAAGGTGAACGACGGATCGCAGCGGATGAAGGACAAGCTGCTCCGCTCGAGGCTGATCCGTCGGCGTCCGGTGCAGGAGCATCCGCTGGTCAGATTGATCAGGGTGACGGCCATCTTCCGACGATTGGAATTTCGGTTCGCCGTTGGCACCCTGAGCTCAAGGAGCTTCAGAGCATCGCGGATGGACTGAAGGAATTGGCTGCAAGCCGGAAGGTGCATCTTCGCTTCCTTCCGTTCCACAAGCCGGATGATCTGGAAGCCTCCCGGTATATTGCCGAGCTGATCGGCGATGTTAGGTCGAACGGCTCCGAGATCAGCTACTATGTTGAGGAGCAGCAGCCCCAGGATATGCTGAGGGAGGTCAGCCGATGCGATGTGGTGCTCGGCATGCGCCTCCACAGCTTGATCTATGCGGCGAATCGGCGTGTGCCGCTGCTCGGCATCTCCTATGATCCGAAGATTGACCATTTCTTGAAGCGGCTGGGCTGCGAACCTGTCGGAAGCAGCGAGGCTCTGGATCCGGACCGGCTGAAGAGCGAGATTGCGAAGCTGCTTGACGGCGGGCAAGCATGGGTGACGGAGCATGAAGCACCCATCGCCGAGCTGAAGCGGGAGGCTGCTCTGCCGGCCCGCCGCATCGTCGAATATTTACGCCACAGAGGATGATTAGATCATGAACCAGACAAAACCTTTTCCAACCGTTTCCGTGTTCGGGGTTCCATTTTCCAAGATGGACATGAAGGATACCGTCAAATATCTGACGGAGGCCGTAAAGTCCGGGAAACCGCATCAGGTCATTACAGCCAATCCGATTATGGTCATGACCGCAGAGAATAATCCCGAGTATAAAGCCATGATGCAAAGCGCCGAGATCATCGTACCGGATGGAACCGGAATCGTATGGGCTGCCGGAGTAGGGGGCGATCCGCTGGAGGGACGTGTTACGGGCTTCGATCTGTTACATGAATTGCTCCGGGTCGGGGAAACCTACAGATGGAAGTTTTACTTGCTCGGAACCACGGCAGAAGTGATTCAGGAAGCCGCCAATCGGTTACAAATGCAATATCCGGCTGCAATTATATGCGGGTATCGGGACGGATTTTTCGGACCTGAGGAAGATGCCGCCGTCATCGAGGAGATCCGGGCCGCTTCGCCGGACATATTGTTTGTCGCTCGCGGTGCGGACAATCAGGAGCCTTGGATCGCCAAGCATAAGCAGGCGCTGCAGGTTCCTGTCGTTATGGGCGTCGGCGGATCCTTCGATATTATTTCCGGCAAGCTCAAGCGCGCTCCGAAGGTATTTCAGAAGCTGCGCCTTGAGTGGTTCTACCGGCTTCTGAAGGAGCCCTCCCGTTACAAAAGAATGCTTGCGCTGCCGAAATTCGTAGTGAAAGTGCTGCGCGAGAGAGAAAACGTAACGAAAACAAGCTAAATCGCTTATTTCTATGGCGAATATCCGGGATTTCACCGGAAATTGGTATTGGATTTCGGACCCGAAGGGAGTATAATTCAACCGGTAGACAATATTGGGGGTCGAATGATTACATGTTAATGATATACATCATCGGGTTTATCGTGGCGCTTGCTTTGGCTCTGGTTCTTACGCCGCTGGTGAAAAAATTCGCGGTCAAGATCGGTGCCGTCGACGTGCCGAATGCCCGTAAAGTTCATACTCGAATCATGCCCCGTCTCGGCGGGCTTGGCATTTATCTGGCTTTTGTGCTCGGACTCATTGCAGTGCTTCCTTTCTTGCCGGATAGCCTTTCGCCGCGGGATGCCAACTTTATGAAGGCTTTTCTGATCGGCGGTTCCATGATCGTACTGATCGGAGCCCTGGATGACCGATTTGAGCTGTCGGCCAAAGTCAAGTTCTTGGCACAGATTGCAGCGGCCTGCGTTGTCGTGTTCGGATTTAATATTACTGTGGATTTTGTAAATATACCGTTTCAGGACCGGTACTCGGCGCTCGAGAGCTGGGTGTCGATTCCGCTCACCATCTTTTGGATTGTCGGGGTGACCAATGCCATCAACCTGATTGACGGCCTCGATGGTCTTGCTGCGGGCGTGTCCGGTATTGCGATCGGGACGATTTCCGTCATGGCGTTCCTGATGGGAAATACGACCGTAGCTCTGCTCTGCCTGCTGCTCTTGGGCGGAATTATCGGATTCCTGTTCTTTAACTTCCATCCCGCCAAGATTTTCATGGGGGATACCGGCTCACTGTTCCTTGGGTTCAGTTTGGCCATGCTGTCCTTGCTCGGCTTCAAGCAGATTGCGATCGTATCGTTCATTACGCCGCTGATTATTATCGGGGTGCCGCTGTCGGATACGTTCTTCGCGATCGTGCGCCGCAAAATTCAGAAGAAGCCGATCTTCGCGCCGGACAAAGGTCATTTGCATCATTGCCTGCGCGAGCTTGGATTCAGCCACCGCCAGACGGTGCTGATCATTTATGTGATTGCCGCTTTCTTCGGCGTTCTGGCCGTCATTCAATCCTCGGCGGCCATGTATGAGGCGAACTGGGTAACCTTCGTCGTCATCTGTGTCATGATGTGCTTCATGCAGATCGGCGCAGAGGTTATCGGGCTTGTAGGCAAGACCAAACGGCCGATCCTGGGCCTGATCAACCGCATGAGGATGAAGGCGAATCCCGAAAGCCGCTCCAAATAAGAACTTATTCTAATTCTTTTTGCATACGATTGGACATGCAGGCCTCACCCGAAAAGGGGTGAGGCTTTTTTGTGTTTTTTTCTAAAAAATTGAATGTATGGGACCGATATATGAACTATGCGTTAATACCAACTGTCAGGGAAAGAGAGGGGAGCAAGTGAAAGATCGAACACCCAAAGCGGACCCGCAGGTCCGAACGAACAAGGAGGTAAAACCGTTGAGACGTCCATTTCATACTATGGCTAGCCTGCTGCTGGCTGTAGCGATGTTCTTTTCATTGATACCGGCACTACCGGCTTCCGCCGCAAACGGGGCTTTATTTTTCCATTTTTCTAATCTGAGCACAGATCCAAATTCGCCAACGCCCGAAAACCGTAGCTCCATCAAGGTGTCGGGCACGTATAACGGCGTTAACCCTAATACGATTTCCTATGAAATTAAGCGTTTTGATGATACGACGACGGGCGGAACGGGTGTTAAGCCGATTCTGGACGAAGCGGCCAACACATTCGAGTTCTTGAACGTTCAGTTGAATCAGGGCGTGAACAAAATTATCGTCTCGGGCATGAGCACTCAAGGGCAGCAAGTAAGCGCAACAGCCTATGTCAAGTTTTCGGATGTTCCGGCTGTTTATGAAGTCGCGCTGAGCGACGGCCGGGTTCTTGAGGAAAACAGCTCGAGACCTGTTGTCGTTACAACCGAAACGATAAGCATCTCCGTTAAGGCTACAAACGGATCCAAAGGCGTGACCGTAAACGGACAGTCGATGTATCCAGGCGGCGGCGATATGTTCTATTCCGCAGGTATTCAATTGAAGAAAGGCGTCAACGACCTGGTCATCGTGGTTAATTCCGAATCCCGGACGCAGACCATCCATCGTCAGGTCGTATATCATCCGACAGGATCCTTGACGGCGAATGACCTAAGAATCGGCGGCACCAGCATTGACGGACAGGCTGTCGTAACAGGGAACGTCAACGGCACAATCACCGGTTATGTCGTGGTGGATGCTCCCGCTGCAGGTGCTACTCCGGTTCCGCCGGTGCTTGAAGTAGGGGTATTCCCGGTTGGGTCCACCGTACCGATTGCGAATTTGACAGCTACCGTGGGCCAAGCTTCCATTCTTAACAATACATTGATGTATCCTTTTACGACGAACGGAACTGTCAGCATTACGCAAAGCGGGGAGTACCTGGTCTACATTAAGGACACCGCAACCGGATATGATGTACAAAAGACATTCACGTATCGCGATGCCAATGCGCCGACGATCAAACAGGTCCACCAATTATATGGCGTAACCGAGAGCGGCAGTACGGTGTCTTTTAGCTCGCAATCGATTTTTCCAAGCAGCAACGACACGGTTCTAAATGAACTGCCTCTCTATTTAATGGTAGAACAAGTAAACGCGGGAACCGCCACGATTGAATCCAGTAAAGGCGCAAACATAGCTTCAACCTTTACGTATAACGGAAACACCGTATTTAAAATTACGAATTTGCCTTCCGGACAGCAAAATCTGATCATTAAGGTCAGCAACGGATCCGGCGTATCGGATACGAAGGTCATCCCGGTAACGTTCCTGTCCTCTTCCTATATTGATGTTTATAACCTGTACAACAACCAATTATTCAAAAACAGCACCGACTTCACCCAGGTGTCTGGCCGTATCGTGAATTACACCGGTACCCAAGGGCTAACTTTGGCCTTGAACGGCAACACGATTGATCTGCCAGTTAGCAGCAATGGCGAATTCAATTACGTTGAGTCACCTCAAGCCGCAAATCGATTCTTACAGCTGGTTCCAGGACCGAACACTTTGGTTGTAGCCGATAAAAGCGGTAAAATTTCTACGAGATTAACGCTTCTGTATTTCAGTGACAACCGTTCTGTTATTAAAAACATGATTCCGTTCCCAGTCGGCTCTCCAACGGAATCTGATCCGGACAAGCTGTTCACGGAAACTGATAAAAATGCATTCACAACTTACGAAAAAGAAATGGGTCTTCGGTTCGAAGTCGATAATACGGATGAAGTGACCGTAACGCTAAGTCATCCTTCATCAACGATTTTTGCCGTGTTTACGCAAGACAATACCGGAACATGGAGACTCACCGGTGGCGCTTTGAAAACACAGCTTGATGCGATCAACCAAGTAGATCACAACTTGTATTACACAATTACAACCGGCACAAGCTCAAGTAATGTACGAGTTGTGCTTAAAGAATTGGCATTGCCCGAGGTAGGTTTGCAGGCCATTTCGATTGGATCCCGCATTCAATCCGTCACGACAACGGATACGATTGAAATCACGCGTGAACGGGCGCCTTATCAAGTGTTGTCACCGAAGCTGCCGAACGAAGGAGTACTGAAGCAGAACTTCGTAGAAGTCAGCATTAAGGCTGAAGGAGCTGACTCTGTTACCATCGGCAAAGAGCCAATGGTAAAATCCGAAATCAGCGACATTTTCCGTTTGGAAGTTAAAAACCTGAAGAACGGCAAAAACACCATTAAGTTTACGATCGAGCAAGGCAGCAAGAAGACAAACGGCCAAATTGTCGTGCAGTATGTGGATGATGCAACAGAAGGTTCTCAATATAAAGCAAGCATCTCGAAATCAGGCAAAATCAATGTATTTAAGGGTGGACTGTCCTTGCAACTGCCGAAGGGAACGGTTCTCCAACAAGCGAATTCCAACCCGAAAGCCGAAGTGCCGACCATTAACCTACTTGGCGAGCATGACATTTTATTCGGAATTGCGAACCAGATTGATGGACGTACAATCAAGGCATACAATCGCATTGGAGAAATCGAAAACGGAGTAGAGATGGATGGACGTCTATCGTTGATCCCTGGTGACAGCGGCAATGCGTTCCGCTTCACGCCGGCTCCTCATTTCGGATATGCTTCGCCGCTGTACTGGCTGGATGCGGGCTCGCTGAACGCTTACAGCAGCAATGTTGAAGATTTCAACGTGAAGCAAGCTACGCATCCATACGCGAAGGGCCATGAATTCCATCAGCGCCTGATTCCGCAAAACTGGATGGAGCTTTCCCAGAAAGGCACTATTACACTAAAATATGATTCCGCGTTGGTTAATGCAGCTGCCGGCAACCTGGGTATCTGGTGGTACAACCCGTCCCAGGGCACTTGGACCAATATCGGCGGCAAGGTCGATTCCAAGAAAAAGACAGTCACCGCTACGTTTAAAGGTTTTGGTTATTATGCCGTCAAGTCGCTGCGTTACAGCTACTCCGATGCGATTTCACATAAAACGGCCCGGAACGATATTGAGCTGATGCTGGCAAGAGGTTATATGAAGGCGGCCAAGCAGGACGCATTCGGTGTATATGACCCGATGACCCGCGGTGAGTTCGCAACCATCGTTGTGAAGCTGCTCGATATTCCGCTGGATTACGATGTGCCGATTAACAACAGCTCGAACAAGCTGACCTTCGATGACATTTACCAGGAGACAATCCCGGCAAATGCCTTGTGGGATTATCGTTATATCGAAACAGCAGCACGGAAAGGGATCATCCGAGGCATTGCTCCGCGAAGCTTTGCGCCAAATATGGAGCTGTCAAGGGAAGAAGCGGCGAACATTATTGCCCGTGCGCTCAACCTGAAAATGGGCGAGATCGAGAAAGACAAGGCAACGCTACAGAAGCAGTTTGAGGATGTGGGCAAAATTAAGTCCAACTATTCTTATCCAGCCATTCTTGCCGTTTCAAAAGCAGGCATTTTGACTGGGGTTGCCAATAGCCTGAAAGAAGGCGAGAAAAAACCTACGTACAACTTTAACCCGGATGCAGTCATGAATAGAGCAGATACCGCAACTGTGGTGAAACGCATGATGAGCAAATTGAAGCTGTTGTAAGCCAGAATTGCTGATTGCAGTTGAACGAGAGCATATGCCTGGATCTCCAGGTGATGCTCTCGTTTTTCGTGAGCAGCTGTATCCGTTGAAGGTGACTATGCTAGGACAGACATAAGCATTGCGCCTTCCGATAAGCGGTAAATAGAAGCGGTTACCAAAATCTATTTTTTGTAATTTCGCATGGAATACGCTACAATAGCGAAAGCACATACTATTTTTAGAGGGTGAAGATGAATTTATGAAGCCGATTTTATCCAAAGCGCAGCTCGACTACATGAAGGCGAAGACGAAGTTCGAAGATAAAGCCAAAGTAATGGAGAAGAAAATTGAGCTGGCACGTGCCGCTCATAATGAGATAACGCAAGAAATTATGGAGGGGCTCGTACTAGAGACTGGCTTTCATGATTCCTTCAATGAACTGACCGTAGCCGAGAATGCGCTGATCGAGTGGTCCCATACAACCATTAAACACGACAAGACATATCGTTCGAATAAAGCGGAGATCGATTTAATGTACAGCAGATTGAATCAGGATCCGGAGATGCGTGCAAAAATTATCCAGCTTGCCATGAAGATTCGATAGAATTCAACAAGAGACGCCTTTAGGGCGTCTTTTTTTGTTGTCGTAACATGGAGAACCCTTGTTGTTAGAGGAAGTGCGAAAACTTCGAAAAATTTTTTTAAAAAAACTTTGCAACCCCCGCAACTTTTCGGAAAATTAAACGTTTATAATGTAGAACCCAATGAGGCAACCAAGTTTAACCTGAAGAAGAAACTTGTCTATAAATTAGAAAATTGTTCTTTACGGTGCTGGGGACTCGTTGTATAATACCTAGGTAGGATTAGGAATCTATTCTAGTATGTAGTGTTCTCTCGTTAACAAGATTCTGTGATCTCGTCACAGACATCATTTATGATTTATGCTCAACTCGGGAAAGGAGGTGCAGGGCTAATGAGTGACAAGAGCTACCAAATTAAAGAAAACAATCAAGTGATGATTCAAGGAGGAGAAAAAAAGGTTATGAAGAAAATTTTATCCGTAGCACTGTCTACAGCAATGGCATTCTCCATGTTTGCTTCTGTTGCATTCGGTGACGACGCACTTAACACGCAACAAAAGTATGACGTACTTAAAGAAGCTAAGATCTTCTCTGGCTACCCAGACGGATCTGCTGGTCTTGACAAGGAAATGACTCGCGCTGAGTTCGCGAAAGTTCTGGTTGGCATCATGGGTCTTGAGCCAATCCAAGGCAAAGCTTCCTTCAAAGATAAGAACTACAAAGCTAGCAAATGGCCAGCTCCTTATGTAGAAGCTGTTTACTCTGCTGGTTTGATGCAAGGTAAGAACACAACGAAAATGATCTTCGACTTCAACGGTAAAATCACCGTTCAAGAAATGGCGAAGGTTCTCGTTGTTGCTCAAAAACTTGAAATTCCAACAGAAACTAACAACAACGCTTCTGACTGGGCTAAAGGTTATGTTCAAGCAGCAATCAACGCTGGTCTGGTAGACGCTAAAGCTAACCCTAAAGCGAACGCTACCCGTGCTCAACTGGTTGAAGTTGCTTATGACATCTACCTGTCCCAACAAAAACCAAAAGTAGTTTCCTACGAAGTTAAAGAAGACGGTAAAGTGGTTGAGTTCAAACTTGCTAACAATGAAGTTGTGAAAGTAACCCTTGAAACTCCTCTGAAAGCTAACACGGCTACTGAGGTTAAATTTACACATAACAACTACAACTACACTGAAAGTGTAACTTGGGTTGTGACTGCAGCTACTAAGATCGAATCTGTATCTACTACTAACTACAAAGAACTCGTTGTTAAGTTCGACGGTGAAGTAGAAGCTAAAACTGCAGAGAACGAAGACAACTACAAAGTTACTGGCGTTACTTTCGAGTCCGCTAAGCTTTCCGCTGACAAGCGTACTGTAACATTGTTGGTTGCTGAAAACTCCGCTAACTTGCCAGGCCAGAAAGATACTAAAGTTGAAATCAAAGGTGTTAAAAACTCCGATGGTTCCAAAACATTCAACGAAACTCTGACTTTCAGAGCGGTTGACACTCAACTTCCTGAAGTGACTGAGGTTAAAGGTCTTGGAACAAAAGCTTTCAAAGTAGTATTCTCTGAGCCGGTTAAATCCACAACAGCTTCGAATATTTCGAACTACAAAATCGATGGCAAAGCAGTTTCTGGTTGGGTGAAATTCACCTATCCTAACGTTGCCTTCATTACAACTGATCTCGCTGTTGGTGAGCACACGCTGAGCCTCCAAGGCGTTGAAGACTACGCTAACTTTAAAGTTAGCCCAGTTGACGTGAAGTTTACTGTAGCTGAAGATAAGGCAGCTCCAGAAGTGGTATCCGTTAAAACTAAAGACTTGACTAAAGTTGAAGTTGAGTTCAACGAATCCGTGAAGTCCGTAGACAAGGTTTACCACACTTCTTCCGCTAAGACTGCTGATAAAGTGGAAATTAAAGATAACGTTGTTGTCTTGACTTTCAGCACTGACAGCAAGAAACTTAGCCTGGGTGAAAACACAATTTACCTTGAAGGTGTAAGAGATTACAGCGACAACTCTGCAAACCGTGATGTTAAGGTTACACCGGTACTTGATACCGAGCGTCCAACTGTTTCTAGCGTAAAATCTGACGTTTATGGAAACACTACAGTCTTCACTTTGGAATTCTCTGAAGATGTAAACTTGACTGACATCCAAAATCGCGACAACTTTGTCCTGAAGAATTCTAAAGGCGAAGTTGTTACTGATAAAGGTTTCAACAACGGTAAACCAGTAACAGTACCAACCTACGAAGTCAAGAATGGTAAAACTTACAAAAACCATGTAGTTATCAAGTCCATCGGTACCCTGCCTGCTGGCAAGTACACATTGGATGTTGCGAACATTCGCGATACTGCTTCCATCGGAAACACAATGTTGCCACAAACTCTCTCTATTGATGTAACTAACACATCTGCACTTAAGGTTGAGAGAGCTTGGATTAGTTCTGATTCCGATAACGATGATCTCTACATCGATGTTCAATTTAACAGAGCTGTTGCAGTAGAAGGAAATGGATCTGCGTTGGAAATCAACAAATACAGCTATGTTGTCAACAATGTTTATAAAGTATTCCCAACGAAGAATGCTCCACAACCTACGTTGAGAAATGCTGAGACAGTTCGTCTTACTATTCCTAAGAAGGACTTCAGCAACTGGAAGACTGAATTGGAAGGTAATTTCTTGCGTGTAGTTAACGTTGCTGATCTTAACGGAAACTATTTGACAGATTCTCAAGTTAAAATTTCGGATAAAGTAACTATCCCTGTGAAATCTGTTAAAGCAACTGCACTTGATAAAGTGAAGGTTGAGTTTAGCGGAAACATTACTTCGGTTGTTTCGAGCGACTTCACTTTCGCAGGAAACATTCATGGTACTGCAGGCGAGCCTAAATATGACAACGGTGTGACTACTGTTGAATTCACTTTAGACCGCGAATTGAACAAAGCAAATCTTGGTCAAGTGACAACTGTTGGAGACCCTCAAACTTCCGATAACCTCGGTCACAAAATTGAGGTACTCACTGGTAAAGATATTGAAGACGGTATTGCACCAAAAGCAGTTGAAGCTAAAACTGTAACAGGAAATACTTATGTAGACATCGAGTTTGATGAAAAAGTTACAGTTTACTACACACCTGATGCATTTAAAGTATATGTTGATGGTACTGCTGTTGAAGTAACAGGTGCAACCAACGCATCCGATACAGTTGTTAGAGTACAACTTGCTAAGCCATTCAACCCAACGGACCGAACTCTTGGCGGTCAAGTCTCCATTGCAAAAGGTAAGTATATTGTAGATAGCAAAGGCAATTCTGCAGATGCTGTTTACCAAGAAGTTAAGTACTAATTTGTTTGTTCTTATTAAACTGTCCGGAATTAATTCCGGACAGTTTTTTATTACACTCATTGAAGGAGAAGTATCATGCGAAAAATGTATAAAATGGCATTCGGGACACTGGTTGTAGGAAGTAGTATTCTTGTCGGAACTCTTTGGAACTTTCAAGTATCCGGAGCCAGCACCACCCCCGGCACAGCCGACGACCCGGTCGTGACCAAGAGCTACGTCGATCAACAAATCCAAAAAGCGCTAAATGGCGGTGGAGGGACAACGACTCCAACAAACCCTACTACCCCAACGAACCCAACCACTCCAACGCAACCTTCCCAAGGATCGGATGAAGTGAAGAACGTTGCCTTGAAGCCTGGCAAAATTCTGATTGCTGATGCTGGTGCAGAATTTATCGTTCGTTCGGGTAACGCCGTTATTTACACCGAGGATTCCAACGGTGTTGCCGATCTGACGGATGGTAAGGACCTGCTCAATGGACAAGCTGCGCCGAAGAACCATTTGCTCTCCTTCCCGCGTGAAGGTCGTGGCATTCAGGTGAAGGAAGGGCAAAAGAACGGTCTCATTGTCATGGTACGAGGCGGTTATACCATAAAATAAAGCAATCAAGGGATGAAATATCTTGTTCAATTTCATCATGCCAAATTAAATGTGATAAATGGTCTTCCTATAATTATTGCCAGCAGTGACAAGCTTTAATACGTGTGCGTACCTTATATTAAACAAATAATACTTCTGTAATCACATTTACAGGAGGTGTTTCATTATGCCACGCAGCAATCGTAATCGTCAGGTTGTACCGGAAAGCCGTCATATGCTGAATCAGATGAAATATGAAATTGCCGCTGAGTTTGGTTTGAATGTGGGATATGGCGGTTCGAATGGAGCCGATACCGAATTTGGATCAGAACTTGGAGCAATTGGAGGCAGCTCATCAAGCCGCCGTCCAGGATGGGGTCATCTCACTTCCCGTGAGAACGGATCCGTTGGCGGAGAAATTACCAAGCGCCTTGTACGAAATGCAGAGCAGAGTCTGTTCGGCAGATTGTAATGGCCTCATAACTTTTAGCTGATGTTTTGAAGGGACCAAGAAACAGATGCAAGCAAGGGAGTAAAATACTTCCGTAAAAGATTTCTAAAAGAAAGCTTCATCTGGAACAAGCCTGTGATCGTTCTTGAACTGGATTAAGATAAGTTGAGCAAAAGAAATACGAGGGAAATGCAAGAGTGTGAAATGATTTTGAAGAAAACGACAGTGGTCGCCTTTGTAAGAGGATTTCTACCACAATCGAGTTCAGATAAATTAAAGAAATCTGCGAACAACAGCGATCGTAAGAACATTTCACACGGCTGCTCTACCTCGTTAAGTTCAACTTATTTATTCTTAGTAAGAAATCCAGGAGCAACAGCGATGTAGGAAAATTTACGTACTTGCCTCGCATTGAAAACATCCAAGAAAATCCTTGAAAACAGGCGGGTAACTGGATTGACACCTGGTAACAAATACGTTAATATGCATGTTGAGGATTGTACATTTCAAACCTTTTCCTGTCGGAAAAGGTTCATTTTTTGTGTAGGACCTCTTGAATATTCACATACTATTTATATGGGAGGTTGATCTCATGTCTTTAACAGGGCGACGTTTATTTACATCAGAGTCCGTAACTGAAGGACATCCGGATAAAATTTGTGACCAGATTTCCGATGCGGTACTCGATGCATTTTTGGCTAACGACCCGAATGCGCGCGTGGCTTGCGAAGTCTCCGTTGCTACAGGTCTGGTACTGGTCATTGGTGAAATTAGTACAAGTTCAGAATACGTGGATATCCCATCCATCGTTCGTAACACCGTGAAGGAAATTGGGTACACACGTGCAAAATACGGTTTTGATTCCAATACATGCGCGGTGCTGACATCGCTGAATGAGCAATCGGCCGATATTGCACAGGGAGTAAACGCTGCACTGGAGAGTCGTGATCCTTCCCAAGTGGATAAGGAAACCGAGAACATCGGTGCCGGCGACCAAGGCCTCATGTTTGGTTTTGCAACTAACGAGACGCCTGAGCTCATGCCGCTGCCGATCGCATTGTCTCACCGCATCGCTCGTCGCTTGTCCGAGGTACGTAAAGACGGTACGCTTAGCTACCTGCGTCCGGACGGCAAGACGCAAGTTACGATTGAATACGACGGCGACAAGCCGGTTCGCGTGGACACGATTGTCGTATCGACGCAGCATGCCGAGGAAGTTACGCTGGAGCAAATCCAGAAGGACATCAAAGAGCACGTCATTCTTCCGGTCGTTCCAGCCGAACTGCTGGATACGGAAACTAAATATTTCATTAACCCAACGGGACGTTTTGTTATCGGCGGTCCTCAAGGGGATGCCGGTCTGACCGGACGTAAAATTATCGTCGACACCTACGGCGGCTACGCTCGTCATGGCGGCGGTGCTTTCTCAGGCAAGGATCCTACAAAAGTCGACCGTTCCGCGGCTTACGCGGCCCGCTACGTGGCTAAAAACCTCGTTGCTGCCGGCCTGGCGGACAAATGCGAAATTCAGCTTGCTTACGCGATTGGTGTCGCAAATCCGGTATCGATCAGCGTGGATACCTATGGTACCGGTAAAGTCAGTGAAGAGAAACTCGTTGAGCTCGTTCGCAATAACTTTGACCTGCGTCCAGCCGGCATTATCCGCATGCTGGATCTTCGCCGCCCAATCTACAAGCAAACAGCGGCTTACGGACATTTTGGCCGTACCGATATCGACCTGCCATGGGAGCGCGTAGACAAGGCTGAGGCTCTGAAGGAGCAAGCTCAAGCCAACTAAGCATCATCATTTGAAACAATGATTAATACAAAAAAGTAACTTTTTAAAAAGCTGATGCCTGCTAAGGGTATCAGCTTTTTTGGCTTAATTTATGGTAAAATAGGAAGAGGTTATATGACAAAACTGTCATTTTTGCACGAATATATAGTAGAATAGGACAGGGAATCCAATCCCACCAAAAAATCCACCTGTGAAATCAGAAAGAGTTGGTGTAGAATACGCCCAAGCGTTTTTTTATAACAAAATCGTAACTTTTCCTCAAAAATGAAGTCTATTAATTAGAGACTTTACATGTTCGGCATATGTGTTGAACAAAGAGATGGGAGAGTTACGATTACATGGCAAGACAGGGGAAAGCACTGAAGTCAAACCAAACGACAGTAGGTAAAAAATGGTTAATCGTTACGTTGGCAGGGGTCATCTGGGTGAGCCCCGTACTTAGCGGCAGTTTGCCTGTGATAGACAAGCTGTCACCAGCCTCCGTCGCCTATGCGGCAACGACGTCGGTCAAGAAGCTTGGAGAAGAGATTATCACCTCTGGTGCTGTATTGATGAAGTATCAATATACGAGCAGCACCGGCGCGAAATCGCTTGCCAATGTCGTCCGTGTCGACTTAAACAACCCGTATGTGAAGCTGGATGTGATGGCAGGCAAGGGGAACCAGTTTACAACAAGACAGAGCACAGGCGGTATGGCCAAGGAGCATGGGGCGGTTGCCGCGATTAACGGCGACTTCTTCATTACGAATCGCGAAGGGGCTCCAATGGGTCCTCAAGTGTCCAATGGCGATCTCATGTCCTCTCCATCCGCGCTGAAGGGAATGTATGCATTTGCCGTCACAAAGGATGGCAAGCCGATCTTGGATGAGTTTGCTTTTTCAGGAAGCATCACGGCTGAGAATGGAGCAACGTTCCCGCTCGCAGGCATTAACAAAACAGCTTACAACCCGGAGGGTACCGGATCGACCTTCAGTCATGTGAACGCAGCGTATTTGTACACTAGCGCCTGGAAGGCCATTGACCGTCCATTAAATAGCTCGACGACACCAACAGAGGTTATGGTAACGGACGGCGTCATTACGGACATATCCGTTATGGCAGGCTTGCCAACAGCAGTCCCGGAAGGCAGCTATGTTCTTCGTACTCACGGAGCAGCTGCCGAATTCGTGAAGAATAACCTGGAGGTCGGTCAGAAGCTGACGGCGGATTACACCCTAGTATCTAAAAAATCAGGTCAGAAGCTGGACCCTTCCTCACTCCAAATGATGATCGGCGGTCATACGATTCTGGTGGATAACGGCAAAGCCGCTTCGTTCTCCCGCAACGTCAACGATCTCGGCGGCACGCGCGCCCGCACGGCTGTAGGCTACTCGAAGGATGGCCGTTATGCGTATATGATTGCAACCGAGCGCAATGACGGCAGCACGGGTATGACCCTGCAGCAGCTGCAGGATTTCATGAGCAAAATCGGGGTATGGAAGGGCATGAATCTGGATGGCGGCGGATCCACCACGATGGTCAATCGTCCGCTGGCCGAGATGAATACGGAGCTGACATTCCCTACGGAATACGGCACCACGCAGCGGAGCGTCGTAAACGCGCTCGGCGTGTTCTCCACGGCGCCTAAGGGCAACTTAAAGGGCCTAAAGGTTAGCGGCAGCAGCACGCTCCTGATCGGCCAGACAGGGTCGTATGAACTGAAGGGCTACGACACCTATTACAACCCGATTGATGCGGGATCCATCAAACCGACCTGGAAATCCAGCAACGGTAATCTCGCGATCAACGGCCAAAGCATTAAGGCAGTGAAGCCGGGCACATCCACACTGACTGCGGTTAGCGGCAGCACGAAGGCAACGATGCAGGTGAACGTACTGGGAGCCGATGATCTGGCAGCGCTGACGACGGCGGTATCCAGTGCGCCGCTTCAGGCAGGAACGAGCGTGTCCGTTCCAGTAACGGCTGTAACGAGATCAGGGCAAAGCCTGGAGGTTCCAAGCAGTGCGCTGAAGTGGGAATTCATCGGGTTTAAGGGCAGCGTCAAAGACGGCCGCCTGACCGTTACATCCGTAAACAGCAACACCAAGGTAGGATATGCGATCGCTAGATATGACGGCTTTAGCACGGTTGTCATTTTGTCCGCGGCCGGTGAGAGCACTTGGGAGAACTTTGAAAATGTAAGCTATCCGATCAAATTCACAACAAATGTGCCTGCCGTAACCGGTACGGCTTCCATCGTGAAGGGAAGCGGAAGCCACGCCGACTCGAAGGTGCTGAAGCTGACCTATGATATGACCGGCGGGCTTGGACAGAAGATGTATGCATACGCCGAGTTCAACGGAACGACCGGTAAAACGATTCCGGCACAGGCAACGTCCATGGCGATCGACGTGGAAGGCGACAGCAGCCTGAACTGGCTCCGGGCTGAGCTGAAGGACAACAACGGCAAGACCGTTTATGTTGATTTGGCCAAGGCTATCGACTGGACCGGCTGGAAAACGCTGAATGTCGACTTGACCGGTTACAATATCGCATTCCCTGCCCAATTGAAGCGCATGTACGTCGTGAACGTGGATGAGGGACAGGATGAGCGGGCCCTGACAGGCTCGGTATCCTTTGATGATATACGGTTTACGATGCCGGCTGTTGCGGGCAACGAAGTTCTTCCGACAGGCAAGGCGGTCATGACGATCGGGCAAAAATCACTCGTGCTTAACGGCTCCAAGGTAGCGATTGATTCAGCGCCGATCCTGAAGAACGGAACGACGTATGTTCCGATCAAGCATGTGCTGGACGCCTTTGGCGGACAAGCAACGTGGAATCAATCCGCACAGCGGGTAGGCGTATTGAGAGGCGGCATGCTGCTTGAGCTGACCGTCGGCAAGAAGGAATTTATTTTGAACGGCAAGCGTCATTCGGCTGCTGTGGCTCCTATGGTTCAAGGGGGTAGGACTTTGGTCCCTCTTCGCCTCGTTTCCGAGCAATTAGGCCTTAAAGTAAAATGGGACAAGAACACGAAGACCGTTACGATCGAATCATGATATGGTATGATATGTATATGAAACGTTAGAAATGGAGTAGAGTGCGTGGATTATCAAGCCGATGCCATCGACCGTGTCATAAAGAATGCCATCAAAGTGATGGAGGACAGCAAATACCAGATGTTCGAAATTTTGGAGGCGTCTCGGCAGGAGCTCGTGTCTCTGAATCAGGAACTAAAGCGGACTTTGAAGGAAACGACGGAAACCTTGGAGAAAGTGGACCAGCTCGAACTGAACTATCGCCGTTCCCGGATCCGGCTGACGGAAGTCAGCCGGGATTTCGTCCGGTATAAGGAAGAGGATATCAAGCAGGCGTACGAGAAGGCGACACAGCTGCAGCTGGATCTCATGATCTACCGGGAGAAGGAAATGTATCTGAAGGCAAGACGGGATGAGCTGCAAAAGCGCGTCCGCAACGTGGAGAATTCCGTCGAACGAGCCGAATCGATCGGATCCCAGATGGGCGTGGTGCTGGAGTACTTGTCCGGTGAGCTGGGGCAGGTGTCCCGCATTATCGAATCTGCGAAGAACCGGCAGGTCATCGGTCTGAAAATTATCCTGGCCCAGGAAGAAGAACGCAAACGGATATCCCGGGAAATTCACGATGGTCCTGCACAGTTGCTTGCCAATCTGGTTCTTAGGACGGAAATTGTAGAAAGAATGCTAGCTAAGCAGGAATTTAAGATGGTGCAGGACGAAATAGTAGATTTGAAGGGGCAGGTTCGCTCTAGCCTGGAGGAAATGCGAAAGGTTATTTTTAATCTGCGTCCAATGGCACTCGATGATCTAGGATTAATTCCCACGCTGCGTAAATATGTGCATGATTTTGAAGAAAAATCCAAAATCCGCACGATCTTCGAAACACGGGGGAAAGAGCATCGTCTCTCTTCTGCGATGGAGGCGGCCATCTACCGTTTGGTGCAGGAAGCACTTACGAATGCTGCAAAACATGCTTACCCGACTTATGTATTGGTGGAAATTACGT
Source organism: Paenibacillus lactis (assembly GCF_017873605.1). GTDB lineage: Bacteria > Bacillota > Bacilli > Paenibacillales > Paenibacillaceae > Paenibacillus_AQ > Paenibacillus_AQ lactis. The sequence continues at coordinate 134,563 of NZ_JAGGKI010000001.1, read as the reverse complement.
ACCAGGCCCAATTGGTCAAGATTGTCGTACAGGACAATGGCCTGGGATTCAATGTCGACTTGCTGGAACAGAAGAGCAAGGACCACTTTGGGTTAATTGGCATGCGGGAGAGGGTAGAGCTGCTCGAAGGGAGAATGGAGATCGAATCTGCCGAGAATCAAGGGACGAAGATCATCATTCATATCCCGACGAACGTAGAAAAGGGAAAGGAGTAATGGGATGGAACACTTAGAAAACGAGAATACACTGATTAAAGTTTTATTAGCGGATGACCACCAGTTATTTAGGGAGGGTCTCAAGCGCATTTTAAATATGGAGGACGACATCGACGTCATCGGCGAATGCGGAGACGGCATCCAGGTGCTGGAGTTCTGCAACGAAGTGAAGCCGGATATCGTATTGATGGACATCAATATGCCGACCGAGAACGGTGTTCAAGCAACCGAAAAGCTGCGTGAAATGTTCCCGGAGATCAAGGTCATCATTCTTTCCATTCATGACGACGAGAGCTACGTGTTCGAGACGCTTCGCAAAGGAGCTAACGGATATCTCTTGAAGGATATGGAGGCTGAATCGCTGATCAACGCCATTCGTTCCGTACATGAAGGATATGCGTTTATCCATCCGAAGGTGACAGGCAAACTGATTCACCAGCTCCGCCGCATGACCTACGTGAACGAGGCAGGCGCCATGGCTGAGAGCGGTACACGCGAGGCGGGCGTCAAATTTGTGGCAGGGGAGAATAATCCGCTGACACGCCGCGAAGCCGAAGTGCTGAGACTGATGGCCGAGGGCAAGAGCAACAAGATGATTGGTGAATATCTGTTCATTAGCGAAAAAACGGTTAAAAACCACGTCAGCAGCATTTTGCAGAAGATGGAGGTTGACGACCGTACGCAAGCCGTTATCAACTCCATTAAATATGGCTGGGTAACGCTGTAATTTTCGCTCATTTGGAGCGCATGGACGAGTATAACTTAGGAGGGCTGCCTGGGCGGATTCCTTTCTTAACGGAAAGCGAACGCCTTTTGAGCCGCCACGGCAGGCTTCGGTGTGGGCTGTTCGTTACATACTGTCACCGTCCCTTCCATATCGGCATATAGTGTGGATATGAGAAGGAGGTGAGCCTCATGGTTGCCCATTTGCTGTGGATCCTTGCGGTGTACGGCATCGCTGCCCTTCTGGTTCATATTATTCACGCTCGCCATCTACGTAGAAACGGAAAAGACACCAAGCGGCGCATGCATTACGTGCTGATCACGTCCAACCATGAGCGGCAGGTGGAATGGTACTTGAGAGCCCTTTCATTATATGCTCTGATGAGCGGGACGCGGATTCGCGTCACCGTCCTTGATGACCAGTCGCATGACGATACGTTGCGGATTGTTGAACGATTAACGCCTATGTCCGGCATTGAGCTGGTGTACGGAACTTGGCGCTCCGGCAATTCGTCCTTATCTGACACCAATGGGGAGTCGGGGGACCCCCCGATCATGACGATCGATCTGCGCAACCCGCTCGAGGCGATCCGGATTCCTTATGTCCAAGGATGAACGATCAAGATGCCGACTCGTCCCAAGATGCTTTGGAATAGAATACGAACACAAGAGGCGTGAAGCACACTCCGATTCCAGATGGAAGGAGGGTGCTTTTTTGCGTTGGGGAGAAAATTCAGGCTGCTGATGCTCTGGTCACGCGTCTGCGAATGGTATACATACAATCTGCCTGGCGGCAACGCCAAGCATCACTCGCTGCATGCCTCGCTCGGTACAGTGAAGATGGGGGATGGCAAATGCCTTCCGGTGGAATAGGCGTGGAATGGAATTTACGATCTCTAATATGGCTCGAGTTTTTGCATGGATGATTCCTCGTCGTGGTTTGGATTTATCAGAAACTTTAGCGGTGGAAAATGGAGGGTTTGTGGATATGCAGATGATTGTATATGCTGTCCGGACAACGGATGCATGGCGATGCTATCTCTCACTCGATATGCAGGTGGATTTGCAATGGTGGTATGGAGACGGAGAGGGGCAAAGAGAGATCAGCGACCGTCCGCATCGTATGGTTATCCTTGCTTCTTCGATCCCTCTGGGGTGGGCCGCCGTGATCCGGGATACGTTCAGACCGCTTCAAGAAATGGATCAATGGGGGGGAGACGAGTGGCAGGGCTATGTGGATAAAAAAATTGCAAGCTACATCAGCGAGGAGCCCGAGCGGAATCAAGCGAGATGGAGGACCGTCACGCAGGATGTTCGCGTGCTCGACGAGCGTGCAGTGCTGTCCGGCTGGACGCCAAGGGGCAGCGAGGAATGGAAGGCGCTGATGAGGCAGGCTGAGCAGCTTATCTGCGCCATCGAGGGCCGAGCCTTGCTTGCCGGCGAGATCGAGGCTCTTCTGACGGAAGCCGCCGGGGGCACCGGCGGCTGGCGCTCCGCGGCCCAGCTCGGCGTCCTGCTGGGCCGCCTGCGCATGGAAGCGGGGCTGGCGCAGCCCGCCCCGCGGGTGCCGCCCGGCCGGCTCCGCCGCGGCCGGGCCATGGCCCCTCGCTGCCGGCGATGCGGCAGCGAGGCCCGAAGCCGCACGGCATGCGCCGCGTGCGGCTCGGCGGCTTGCGCCTATTGCGAGGCCTGCCTCGCGATGGGGCGCAGCCGCGCTTGCACCCTGCTGCTGCATGGCGCAGCAGGGCCGGCCGTGCGGGGCACGGCCGGGGGTTCCCCCACCGCGGCCTTGGGCCGATGGGGGCTGAGTGCAGCGCAGAGCGCCGCCGCCGGCGCTGCGCTGCGGTTCTTGGCGGAGCCGCCCGTAGGGAGCTCCGCGGGGCCCGCCCGGTTTCTCATCTGGGCGGTCACCGGCGCCGGAAAGACCGAGATGATCTTTCCGCTGCTACAAGCCGTATTGGACGCGGGTGGCCGCGTTCTGGTTGCGGCCCCCAGACGTGATGTCGTGCTGGAGCTGGCCCCGCGGTTGTCCAAGGCTTTTCCGGACGAGCAGGTCATTACGCTGTATGGCGGCAGCCCCGAGCGATGGAAACGGGGGAGCATCACCCTGGCAACAACGCATCAGCTGTTACGATTTCGGGAGGCGTTCGATCTCGTGGTTATTGATGAGATCGATGCCTTTCCCTACCATAACGACCCGATGCTGGCTTATGCCGCCCGGAATGCTTGCAAGAAAGAGGGCAAATACATTTACTTGTCGGCGACGCCTCCTGCTCCTCTCCAACGGGAGGCTGCCAGGGGACGATTGCCCCATGCCAAGGTTCCGGCCCGTTTCCATGGACATCCGCTGCCGGTTCCTCGCAAGCTAAAGATCTTTCCGGTGCACCGCTGTTTGCAGCAGCGCCGGCTGCCGCTCCCCTTGGTGCGCAGCTTGAGAGCTTCGTTGTCGCGCGGGGCTCAGGTGTTCCTGTTCGTCTCCCGGATCCGCCATATCGCCCCCTTCCTCGAGCTGCTGCAGCAATCGATGCCGGATATGCCGATGGAAGGAACGTCTTCCGTCGATCCCGCGCGTGCGGACAAGGTCATGGCTTTTCGCCAAAGGGAGATTCGGCTGCTAGTCACGACAACGATTCTCGAGCGGGGCGTAACGGTACCGAAGAGCGACGTCTACATCGTGGATGCCAACAGCGATCTGTTTGACGAGGCCGCGCTCATCCAAATGGCAGGACGGGCAGGGCGATCGAAGGATGACCCGGCGGGGCGTGTGGTGTTCGCCGCTCCGCAATGGACCCGGAGCCAAAGCCTGGCCGTACGCCAGATCAAGCAGATGAACCGGATTGCGGGTAAAGGGGGTTACCTGCGGATAGAGTTTAGATAGGGATTTTACGTGAACGGATGCGTGCATGAACCGATTTTTTTGGAAGGAGACGATCGATGTGATTTTGCACTCCCTCAAACAGATTCTGGATAAGGCTCACGGCTTTTTGGGCACGGCTGCACAGATTTGCTTTGCCTGCGGGAAGAACGCTCCATTAAACCGGGAGTTCGCCGGCATATGCGATGCCTGTGCCAGAGCGATTCCTTGGATCGTCCGTCCCCGCTGCTTGGCCTGCGGGAGGGCGATCGGGTGTCCGGATTGCAGCCGTACAGGGCCGAACGAACGGGCTTTTGTCCTGAATCGGAGCGCGGTTATGTATAATGGGCTGATGCGCGAATGGCTGGCCCAATACAAATATCGGGGAAATGAACGGTATGCCGGTTTGTTGGCGGGAATGCTGGCCCGGGCTTATGCGCTTATGGAGCGGGAGCTCAGCCCTGAGGGACGTAATCGTCATCTTCGGGTCGGGCAGATGAGCCGCTGGATGGTCCATGCCGTAACTTCGGTTCCGGTCAGCGATGTCCGGCTTCGGGAACGGGGGTTTAATCAGGCAGAGGTGATGGCAACGGAACTCGCCCGGCAGATAAAGGTGCCGTATCTTCGCCTGCTTCAGCGGAAAAGGCATACCGATAAGCAGAGCTTTAAAACCCGAATGGATCGAATGAGGGATATGGAGGACGCATTTGTTACGCGCCCGCATGCAATCGAGCTTTTGTCTCGGGCTCTCGCAGCAGCTTCAGCGGAGAAGCGGATGAACATGGTCCTGGACAGGAGCAATGATGCGCTGCTTCCACTTCGCGTTTTGTTAATCGATGATATTTATACTACCGGGAGCACGGTCCACGCCTGCGCGGAGGCGTTGCGAAAACATGAAAAAGCCCTGGGTCAACCGATAGAAGTTTATTGCTTAACTTGGGCCCGATCTTAAGAGGTTAGAATGGAGCGCATGGGAAATCTCATGATTTCTATATTCGGAAGATAGACGTAAGGCCTGATATCATGTAATCTAGGGGTATCAAAGGTTCTAGATAAGCATGGAGGTCGTTTAGCATGAATCTGGGGAATTGCCCTCGGTGCGGCAGATTGTATGCATTGAATTTTCGGGATATGTGTTCGGAATGCTTGAAAGAGATTGAGAAGGAATACGAGAAATGCGCTACTTTTTTGCGGGAGCAGAAAGGCGCGACGATCCATGAAGTATCAGAGGCGACAGAGGTTTCGATCCGCCAGATTACCCGGTTTATCAGGGAAGGCCGGATATCGATTGCCAATGCGCCCAACATGGCTTATCCGTGCGAGGTATGCGGCACGCTGATCCGTGAGAGCAATATGTGCGAGTCCTGCAGGACAAGACTGACGCGGGAGCTTCGTCAAGCGGCTGAGACCGACCAGGAACATCAGCCCGGGTCCGGCAAAGGAAAAGAGACTTATCGCGCAGTCGATAAACTGCGTAAATACTAACTTTTGAACTATTAACTATGCTCCATTTCGTACCGATAAACTTAGTAAAGCTTATCGGTTTTTTATTTTAAGTGAGGTGATTGAACGTGAAGATTAACGAATCGGGACGCGTGAACGGCGTCAATTCGTATCAACGGAATATAGAATCTCGGGAGCTACAGCATATCGATAAGAAGAAACGCAAGAAAGACGAAGTATCGATTTCACCGGAGGCGATGGAACTGAGCGCACAAAGCAAGGTACAGGATCCGGAGCGCGCAAAGAAAATCCAGCGCTTGAAGGAAGCCGTATCTAACGGCACCTATGAAGTGCCGGCAGACCGTCTTGTAGATAAATTGCTCCCGTATTTTCAAACCTACAATAAATCGGGTGAATCCAAGTGAGTGCAAGATCCATTATTGATTATATGAAGCGTCAGGACGAGCTGCACCGGCAGCTGATCGAGGCGGGGAATGATAAGAAGCAAGCCATTATAGCGAACGATGTGGAACGCCTGGCAGCAGTCATGAACAGGGAGAACCGCCTGCTGAAGCAGGTGGCGGAAACGGAAGCGCTGCGACAAGGCGCTGCAGAGGATTTTTTGCGCGAGAAGGGCATCCGCTCCCAGCTTCAGCTGACGGTTACTGAAATGACTCGTCTTGTATTTAACCCGGATGAGAAGACGGAGCTGCTGGATGTACAACGTCAATTAATGGACAGGCTGACGGAGCTTAAGGAATTGAATCAGATCAACCGGGAACTGATTGAACAGTCCCTTGCATTTATAGACTACAGCCTGAATCTGCTGGTCAGCCGTCCAGAAGATGACATGCTATATCAGAATCCGAACCAGCCGAGTACGGCAGGCAAAGTCCGAAGCATGTTTGATACCAGGGCATAAGAAGAAAGGAATAGGTACGATGAGATCTACATTTCATTTGCTCGAAATCGGAAAACGGGGCTTGATTGCCCAGCAGGCTGCGATTAACACGGCCGGCCATAACGTAACGAATGCGAATACCCCTGGTTATTCCCGGCAGACGACACGTCTGGTTGCATCTAACCCGATTGCCTTTCCGGGAATGCAGCGCTCGCAGGCAGCGGGCCAGCTCGGTATGGGCGTGGAAGCTGAGAGCATCCGGCGGGTACGCGATTATCTACTGGATATTGAATATCGGAATCAAAACACGAATTTGTCAACATGGAACGTTCAGCAGGAGACGCTTTCGAATATCGAGGGGATTTTCAACGAACCTTCGGAGAGCAGTTTAAGCGCAAGCGTTGCAGAGTTCTGGACTGCATGGCAGACGCTGAGCAAAAATCCGAGCGATACGGATTTATCGGCCCGCATGGCCGTTCAGCAGAAAGCGATCGCATTGACGGAGACGTTTAACCACATATACTCCCAACTGGATACGCTTCGAAACAATTTGACTTCCCGCATCGACACCAAGGTGGAGGAAGCTAACAATTATATCGATCAGATTGCGGAGCTGACGCGAAGCATTAAACGGATCGAGGGTCTTGGCGACAACGCGAATGACCTGAGAGATAAGCGGGACTTACTGGTCGATCAGCTCTCCGTTCTCGGTAATGTCAGCGTGACCGAAACGGGCGATGTGTATCAGGTGACGTTCGGAAACCAGGTCGTAGTTGATGATATGGCGTCGACCCCGGTAACCGCAGCGATTGCTACTACGTTAACGGGCGGTGAGATTGCCGGCTACGTTACGTCCCGCGATGTTCATGTTGAAACGTACATCAACCAGCTTAACATTATGGCAAATACGCTCGCGACCGGAAAAGTGGAAGTAACACTTCCGGCAGGCACGATTCTGCCTCCAGGTGTCTCGATCCCGAATGCGGTGATGGATCCAACCAATCCGCGCAAGCTGGCCCAAGACACGAAGCATACGGTGGATGGTCTCAACGGACTGCATAAGCTGGGTTATACATTGAATGAACCGGCAACCGCAGGGACGGATTTCTTCGTGTCGGCAGACGGCGGACCGATTACAGCGGGGAACATGAGATTAAGCACCACCATTCAAGCGGATTTGAAAAATATCGCAGCGTCCCTACGGACGGAGATGAAGACAAACCCGGACGGCAGTACGGCCGAAGTCGTTCTAAAGGGAAATGGCGGTATGGCCTTATTGATCGCCGGCTTGTCGGAACGCACATTCAGCTTTAACCCGAACAACAATAACGGCGGCGTAACGGATGTTACAAGTTTTGAAGGATATTTGCAGTCGGTCATTTCCAAATTAGGTACGGACAGCAGTAACGCTAAGAAAATGGTGGAGAACGGGGGATTGCTTGTAGAGCACGCCGACACGCTCCGTATGTCGATCAGCAGCGTCTCGCTTGATGAAGAAATGTCCGATCTTATTCGCTTCCAGCATGCTTATAGCGCGTCCGCGCGCGTTGTTACGACAATCGACGAGATGCTGGATAAATTAATCAACAGCACCGGCATCGTCGGCAGATAGGAGGAATGAACGATGCGGATAACGCAATCCATGATGACTAGCACCATGATGAGCGGCCTGCAGGGTAACTATAAACGCCTGGACAAATACCAGGAGCAGATGATGACCCAGCGCCGGATCAATCGTCCTTCCGACGATCCGGTTGGCGTAGCTAGCGCTCTGCAATACCGCAGCCAAATTACTGCGACAACTCAGTTTGAGCAAAATGCGGATGACGCAGATGCTTGGCTCAAGTACGGAGATACGGTTTTGACTGAGGTTACGCAGATTGTTCAGAGGTTATCGGAGTTAGCCGTTCAAGGTGGAACGGATACAGTACCGAAAGATGCACGAGAAAATATAGCAGCTGAAGTAGAGCAGCTCTATCAACAGCTGATATCTCTTGGGAATTCCCAATTTAAAGGGAAGTATATCTTTAACGGAGAACGGACCGATCAGAAACCATTTCCGGATGACCCGATTGCAACGGCTTATAAGCTAGACGACGGTGAAGTAAGGTATCAGGTTGGTGCGGGGATTACTGTCTCTGTTAATACGCTCGGAGAGCAAGTATTCGGTGCTCACGGTGACCCATCCGGTATATTTACCGTCGTGGATAACCTGAAAAAGGCCCTGCTCGCAGATGATACGGCTGGCATTCAGAATGCTATCCCGGCTTTGCAAAAAAACTTGGAGACAACCATTACGGCCCAGGCCGAAATGGGAGGAAAGCAGAATCGGTTGGAGTTTACACTCAGTCGGCTAGGCGATTTGAATATTAACTATATGGATCTCCAGTCTAAGGTGGAGGACGCCGATATTTCCAAGGTCATTATTGACCTGAAAACATCGGAAAGTATTTATCAGGCATCACTGGATACGATGGCCCGGATTATTCGTCCGAGCTTAATGGACTTCCTAAGATAAGGGGGAATACCAATGAATATTCCCCGTATTCAGATTCAGCAAGGATATTCAATAATCGGTCTTGAAATAACCAAGGGGCAACAAAGCATCGAGCAGCCAAGACCATCACTTAACATGAAGCAGCAGCGCGGTCAACTTGAGATGGAGAGGACTAGTCCTGTATTAGAGATTGATTCGAGAAAGGCTTGGTCTGCACTCGGCAAGGCCCGATTCGAGGAGATGACGGATCGTGTGTCGCAATCTTCTCTTCAAATCTCCATGCATAATATCGCAGATATTGCCCGTAACGGGGATCGAATGATGGCTTTTCATGAAGGCGGCAACGCATTTGCAGAGATTGCAAGGGACAGCGTATTTGGAGATCGGCCGAGAGTTGAGGTTACGGGGGAGCCGGGGTACGACAATGTGGATGTTACTTATATACCGGGCCAAGTGCATACAAATTACACGCCGGGCGGAATTACCTTTAATCCCGAGACCCATAAGCCGATCATTGATTACTATCCCGGCAAGGTCAATCCGTATTTGGTTCATCAAAATTTTATATTTATGTCTGCGACGGGCAAACAGCTGGATGCAGTTGTCTGACGACAGGTATACAATAGCTATAATGGACAGGTGTCATTATAGCTATTGTTGTTAGAAAGGGAGGATCGGAAGGCATGATTGTTAATACCAAGAGATTTGGGCCTATCCAAATCGATGAAGAACAATTAATAACCTTTATAGGACCTATACTAGGCTTTAATGACTTGCATAACTACGTGATCATTCAATCTGAGGGTAATCAACATCCGTTCGAATTTTTGCAATCCATTGAGGATGAAAATTTGACGTTTATCGTGACGGACCCGTTTGCTTTTTTCAAGGAGTATGAATTTCAACTGGACCCTCATTGGATTGAAGCTTTGGGGGTGCAAAGCGAGGAGGAGGTTCAGGTGATGGTGATCGTAACCGTCCGTTCTGCTGAAGATATTACCTGTAACTTAAAGGCTCCGATCGTACTGAACAAAGCCAGAAACATCGCTGCCCAGATCATTTTGGATCATGGAAACTATACAACCAAACAACCGCTGTTGGGAGGGAAGAAAGGAGAGGGGTCTGATGTTAATCCTGTCGCGAAATAAGGGGCAAAAAATTATGATCAATGATAATATCGTCCTCTCCGTCATTGAAATCAACGGAGATCAGGTCCGGATCGGTATCGATGCGCCTTCGAATGTTACGATTTATCGAGAAGAAATTTATGAGGCAATTAAACAGCAGAATCAGCATGCTATAGAGTTTAACACAGACATCCAGAATATTTTAAATCAAGTAGCAGCACAAAAAAGGGAATAAAAAATCTATTAAAAAATATCAATATGCTATAAACATTGAGGTTAAAACGCCGATAAATATAATAGTTGGTCGAAAGACGTAGCAGTGACGGCCGAACGCTATGGTCTCGATCACAAATGGGTGAAGCATGGATGCGAATCACCAACACATTCCAAGGAGGAATTTTATCATGCGTATTAACCACAATATCAGCTCTTACAACACGCAACGCCAATTGTCTTTCAACAACACACAACAAGGCAAATCTCTGGAGAAATTGTCTTCCGGTTACAGAATCAACCGTGCAGCTGACGATGCTGCTGGTCTGGCAATCTCCGAGAAAATGCGCAATCAGATCCGTGGTTTGGAGCAAGCTTCCAAGAATGCTTTGGACGGTATTTCCCTGATCCAAACAGCTGAAGGTGCACTGAACGAGACTCATGCGATGCTGCAACGTATGGCTGAGTTGTATGTACAGGGTGCGAACGAAGTATTGACAACAACAGATGCTGCTAAAATCGACTCGGAAATTGCTCAACTTACTGAGCAAATTGGTTCGATTGCTTCGCAAACTCAATTCAACACTAAAAAATTGCTTGATGGCTCTACAAGCTCCGTGATTTTCCAAGTGGGTGCTAACGGCGGAGAAACGATCACTCTTGATCTGCAAGCTGCTCTTGCAACTTCTTTGGATATTGCCGGTCTGACTGACTTGCAAGGATCTGCAGAAATGAACTCGACAGCTGCTGCAAACTTGGCTTCCGTTCAAGCTGCTATTAACTCGGTTTCTGCGATTCGTTCTGACCTCGGTGCTGTTCAAAACCGTTTGGAACACACGATCAATAACCTCGGAACGACTTCCGAGAATCTGCAAGCTGCTGAATCTCGTATTCGTGACGTTGATATGGCAAAAGAAATGTCCGAATTCACGAAGAACAATATTCTTCAGCAAGCTGCAACAGCGATGTTGGCTCAAGCGAATCAACAGCCTCAAGGCGTTCTGCAATTGCTTCGTTAATCTTTACATTAAGCCGGCCGGGAAACCGGTCGGCTTTTTTACTATAGAACCATTTTTGATGTGAACTGGAGGCTCTAATGAAGGTTGGACCGAACTCTTCATTTCCATTCCAGGTCCCTGGGATAAATGATAATCTTACCTCCGCAATTTCAAGTCAATCAGAGCAGGTAAGCGGCAAGAACAAGGAAGAATATACAGTTCCTGAGCTTATGGATAAATTAAACAAGAAGCTATCTGATATGGGGACCCATATTCAGGTGAAGTTGCATGAGAAGACGAATACCATTATGGTTACTGTCGTTGAAAATGAAACTAATAAAGTTATTCGCGAAATTCCGCCGGAGAAACTATTAGATATGGTGTATAACATGTGTCTTCAAGTTGGAGTGTTCGTGGACGAGAAAATGTAGGGAGGTGCGTTATGGCGGGGATAAATGGACCTATAAGGATAACGGGCTTTAGCGGTACACTTGATACGGACTCATTGATTAAGGACTTAATGAGAGCCGAACGAATGCCGTTGGACAAGGTATTGAAACAGAAACAGTACACACTTTGGAAACGGGAAGACTATCGATCAATGAATACTGCTTTGTTATCCTTTCGAAGTGCTGTAGATGGATTGCGTTTTGAATCTAATTTTGAAACCGTAAAGGCTACTTCTTCGAATACCGGCGTACTGGACATTATATCAGGAGGGGCTAATCCGAGTACAAGTACAATATCGGTGACTAAATTGGCTTCTTCAGCGACGATTGTCGGGAATAAAGTCTCCCAATCCTCTTCGGATCCGGTCACAACAGGTGGGACTGTTACCATCACAGGGGCGAGCGGTTCGGCTAATATTACCATTACGGCGGGTACCTCGACTTTGGATTCTATTGTAAAAGATATTAATAATAACTCGAAAACGACGGGCGTTAAAGCAAGTTTTGATCAAAGCTCTGGCGTACTGTATCTGAGTTCTACGACAACGGGTTCTTCCTCGAAAATTGAGATAACCCCGCAGGGAACAACAAACGCTTTAGCGCAAGTGTTTAACCTAGACGCTGCTCAACTTTCTAAAACGGGTGAGGACGCGGAGTATACCGTGAATGGAAGTAATGTAATTAAGTCTAGCACCAATAATGTTTCGATCAATGGGGTTCAAGTAACTCTCCGGGGAAGCGGACAAGCAACAATAAGTGCCACTACTGACCGATCCGGGATTGCAGATAAAATCAAAAATTTCGTTGAAAAATACAATGAAATTGTTGATTTGTTTTCAACCGCTGCAACAACGAAAAAAAATCGCGATTATGAGCCTCTAACTTCTGAAGAAAAAAGCAGTTTGTCCGAAAAGGAAATTGAATTGTGGGAGAATAAGGCGCGTGCCGGAACGCTGTACAATGACAATCTACTCACGGGTACACTTTCATCTCTTCGATCGGCTTTAAATTTGCCGCTAGATACACCGACCGGGGATCAATTGAAAATGTTATCTCAGATTGGTATCACTGTAAAAAAGGATTATAGAGAGAACGGTAAGCTGGAGATTGATGAAGCAAAACTTCAAGACGCGATAAACAACCGTTTTGATGAAGTGAAGCAACTATTTACACAATCTTCGGATACACCCGCGGATACCCCGGAAAACATCAAGAAAAGAAGGCAAGAGCTGGGGTTTGCTGATAGACTTTATGAGGAAGTTACGGCCCAGCTTAATAAATTTACTAAAAAAATTGGTAGCGGATCTATTGAAGCTATTGACGACAGTGTACTTGGTCGAGAGTTAAAGCAGTTAGGCGACAAGGAATCCGATTTGGAACGAAAATTAAAGGATATTGAAACTCGGTATTACAAAAAATTTGCCGCTATGGAGCAGGCCATTCAGAAAATGAACTCACAAAGCTCATGGCTAGTTTCACAACTCGGCGGTTGATTTGAACTCTAAGCCCAATTAAAAAGAACTATGGAGAGATTGGACATGCAAAATGCACAACAACTGCAATACTTGAAAGTTCAGGTTGAAACGGCGAGTCCGGGAGAGTTGACTCTTTTGCTATATCAGGAAACGGTAAGGTCATTACTGAAGGCAAAGCAGCTATACGCCCAAGGCAACTATGAAAGAATGGTCGAAGTATTGCACAAGGTGAGGAGCATTTTTAACGAATTGATTATAACGTTGGATCTGCAGTATGAAATTTCTCAAAACTTAAAGGAGTTATACCTCTTCTACAATAACTATTTAGCTCAATTTATCATAAATAGAGATGAGACGTTGTTGGATGAGACTCTTGATTTTGCTAAAGGGATGCTTGAGACATGGAAACAAGCGGTTCTCTTAGTGAAGAGCGGGAAAGGGAATTAGAGGATGGTTAGTTCGAAAGAATCCCAGTCGCTTGAAGATCGTCTTATACATTTGTATAAAGAGGTATTAAGAGAACCGAAATTTGAAAATTATGAGGCAAATGCCGGTGAAATTGATGCTCTCTTTTCGCAACTGCAACAGCGGGGGAACATACAGCATGACCGAGGGAAATTGATCGAGATCAAAACGTTGCATGAACAAATCGTTAGCATGATTCTATCAGAAAAAGAGGGCTTAGGTGAGGAATTTACTAAGTTTAATAGAAAGAAAAATGCATCCAGTCAATACGGAAAAGTATCCGATTATGAAAGAATGGATGCTTTTTTCGTGGATTATAAAAAGTGAAGAAAAAAGGAGGCTCGCTAAATGAAATGGTCATTGGCCAAGTATATTTACATACTTTTGGCAGCAGTACTAATTTGGACGCAATTTCCCATTAGTTCACAAGCTGCGGGATATCCAGAGGCTGTTAAGGTTACTAAAACAGTAAATCCCACTGAAATCCTCGAGGGTGGTGAAACAGACGTCCAACTTAATGTAACAGGCTCTGGGGACACAAGTTTTGTGAAACCAAATGATGTTATACTTATTATTGACCGCTCCGGTAGTATGCTGCCAAGTAACAATAATGGCGAAGATAAAATGGCTAACGCTAAAGCTGCCGCAAAAGGGTTTATAGACTTGGTGGATTTTTCGAAACACCGAATCGGAATCGTTGATTTTGCTAGCGATGTTAAGTTTAAGGATCTTTCTAACAATCCGGATGAATTAAAAAGCTACATCGACGGTATTCGTGCTAGCGGAGGAACAAATACAACAAGCGCTATTGCTAAATCGCGGGAGCTTTTAAGCAATCATCGACCAGATGCCCAACCGGTTATACTTCTTTTGACTGACGGGGAAGCAACAGAGCCTGCCCCTGTGGAAAATGCCCGGTTAAAAGCCTTGGAGCAAGCAAACTTAGCTAAAAGTGAAGAAATTGTATTTTATACGATTGCCTTATTAAAAGTAAATGAAAATCCAGATTCAAGCGCTCCAAACCAGTTAATGAAAGAAATGGCTACAACAGCTCACCATCATCATTTTGTATTGGGATCGGTTGGACTTGCAGAGATATATGAAGCCATTGTTGATGAGATAGGGGTAGCCAGTGCTTACGATGTAACTGTAACCGATAGTGTAGGTTCAGAATTTGAAATTGTCCCAGATTCTTATTCTCATAATATTCCTCAACCTGTAGTCAACGGAAATACTATCACATTCAAATTTAATGAATTAAAAGAACAAACGTTGACTTTGACCTACAAAATTCGCCATAAAACTGGTGGGAAAACGGGGAATATTTCCACTGGAGCAGAAGATATAAATGTAACTTACAAGGATTACGCCGGAGCCCCACATCAGTTTAGTGTTCCGCATCCTTCCATTAAAGTATCGTATCCTGCCCCTGAGATCACTTCAGTTGTAAAGGATAGAGGGTTAATCGACGGTGGGGAGAGTGTAGTTATTTCTGGTCAGCATTTTAGGCCAAATCCAACAGTTGTGTTTGGATCAAATTCAGCAACAAATATTCAATATATCGATTCGACCCAACTGATTGTTACGGCTCCAAAAGGTGTCCAAGGTGATACTACGATTAAAGTAACAAATGCGGATGGGCAGTTTGCGACAGCGGGTTACAAGTACGTTGCTAATCCGGTTCTGACCTCCATTACCCCGAATATCGGTCCATTAGCGGGCGGAACTAGAGTCGTAATAACCGGGGACTTTTTCCTTCCAGGAGCTGAAATTAAGTTTGGTGATCAAGCAGGAACGGTAGTCTCTACAACATCGAAGCAAATAGTGGTCAATACGCCTCCATCTGCTTCGGTTCAAACCGTAGATGTGACAATAACAAATCCAGATGAAACGGTTGTAACTGCGGATCAGGCGTTTTCTTATGTGCCTGGACCTAAAGTCGAAAGCTTATCCCCAAATCAAGGACTAACGCTAGGGAATGAAAGTGTAGCAATATACGGTAACCATTTTATTAATGGGGCAAAAGTTTATTTTAACAACACATTGATTACCTCTGAGTTTGTTTCGGATACTGAAATTTCAGTCACAACCCCTAGTTGGGCCAAAGCGGAATCCGTCAAGGTGAAGGTTGTAAATCCTGATGGTCAAGAAGCGGTATTGGATTACGGGTATCAATATGTTTATCCTAAGCCGGTAATTGAAAGTGTTTCACCTGACAAAGGTGAAGTAACCGGGAACCTCACGCTTGATATTAGAGGCGAGTATTTTCAGAATGGTGCAAAGGTTTATTTTGACGACATACAGCTACAAAATGTTATTTTCTATAGTGGAAATCAACTGAAAGTAAGAACTCCACAGTGGCAGAACGCAGATACGGTTGATGTAAAGGTAGTAAATCCTGATGGACAAGAAGATGCTATAGTTGATGCATTCACTTATGTTCTCCCGGCTCCACCAGAGATCAATGGTTTAACTCCAGTTGAAGGGCCTCAAAGCGGAGGAACTTTGGTAAAAGTAACGGGCTCTAATTTAATTGGAATTACCGAACTATATTTGGATTCTGTAAGAGTTGATATTAAATCTAATAGTGGTACGGAATTAACGTTTACTACTCCAAAATCGAATATCCCAGGTAAAGTAGATGTTAAAGTTGTAGATAAATTCGGTAGAGAATCTACATTACCACAAGCCTTTGAATACTTGAGTCCGCCGCCTCCGCCTACCCCTACTATAAGTAGCGTGACTCCAAATGAAGGAACTATGCAAGGTGGGTATATCGTTACGATAAAAGGTACTAATTTTGAAGGTACTTCGTCGGTGTTTATAAATAACGTTAAAGCAGCGACTCTATTTTACAGCAGCACTGAACTACGTGCCACTGTTCCGGCATCTAGTATAAGTGGAGTGGTTGATGTAAAGGTATTGAATACAAGCGGTGAAGAAGCTATTGCACCTAAAGCTTTTACTTATTTAGCCCCACCACCTAAGGCAGCTCCAACAATCACATCTGTAACTCCAAATGAGGGAGCAATGCAAGGTGGATATATTATTAGAATTTATGGAACTAATTTTGACTCAACCGCAAAGCTTTATTTAGACGATGTGCTTGTCCAATCAACATACTATTCTAGCACAGAGATAAGATTGACTGTCCCAGCATCGTCAATTTCAAAAAGCGTGGACATCAAAGTTGTCAATGCTGATGGACAGGAGTACGTTGCTGCTGATGCGTTTACTTATTTGGCTCCGCCACCACCTCCTGCTCCGACAATAACATCAGTGACTCCCAAAGAGGGTAACCTTGACGGAGGCTATTTTATTGTCGTAAAAGGATCCAATTATACTAGCTCCTCAGTTATTCATATGGATAACCAGCCGGTCCAAACAATTTATTATTCAGGGGGCGAGCTAAGAGGAAGGGTTCCTGCATCGACAACAGAAAAAACAGTGGATGTTGCGGTGGTCAATTCTGAAAATCAGTCAGCAGTCGCTTCTGCTGCATTTTCTTATGTTGCACCACCTCCCCCGCCTGGACCAACGCTATCTTCTCTTTCCCCTGATAGTGGCGTTATGACAGGAGGATATTATAGTTACGTTAATGGAACGAACTTTAATGCCGGTACAAAAGTTTACTTTAATGATGCTCTAGTCAATTCAACGTTTTACTCAACGTCACAAATAAGGGTGGTCGTTCCAGCTAGCACTACCGCTGGACCTGTAACTGTTAAAGTTGTGAATACCGATGGACAAGAAGCTTCACTTGCCAACGGATTTACCTATCTGTTACCCCCTCCGCCGACGGTAACGCAGATTACCCCGAATTCTGGAGATATGTCAGGAGGGTACTACATTGTAATTAAAGGAACTAACTTTAACTCAACATCGACAGTTTATATTAATCATGTCGCCGCACAGACACTCTTTTACTCCGCTAATGAGTTAAGAGCAAGAGTTCCTCAAACATCTCAGTCTGGACCTGTTGATGTACGAGTATTAAACGGTGATGGTCAAGAGGTGACGGTAACTAACGGGTTTGGTTACAATAGTCCACCACCACCACCAGCCCCTGTTATTTCATCCATTTCCCCTTCTCAAGGGGCAATGACAGGAGGCTATTACATTATTATTAAAGGATCGAATTTTGATGCTAGCACAAAAGTATGGATCAACAACACTGAGGTACAGACAATATTCTATAGCGTAAGTGAAGTTCGAGGTCGAGTTCCGGCTTCGAGTACAAGCGGGTCTGTCGATGTAAGAGTTGTTAATAAAGATGGTCAATTTGCTGAAAAAATAGGTGGCTTCACTTATGAGGCTCCTCCAAAGAAGCCGGCACCAACAATCACGAGTGTGACTCCTAATTCTGGTCCACTAGCTGGAGGATCCTTTATTTCCATTAAAGGAACAAATTTTGAATCCGCAACGAAGGTGTATATAAACAACATCAATGTACAAACTTTATTCTATTCAACTGGGGAGGTAAGGGCACGAGTACCAGCCAGCTCAATTACTGGTCCGGTGGATATTAAAGTTGAAAACAGCGACGGTCAGTTTGTATTACTGGTAGGCGGGTATTCGTACCAATGATATTCTTTTTATCTCTAGGAGTAGGCGTTTTGCCTGCTCCTTCTTTACTGGAGGAGTTATGGATACTATTGGCTTATCATTATGCATGATTGTAAAGAATGAATCAGAACTACTAGAAAAAGCGATAAATACAGCAAAACCATTTGTTAACGAAATTATTGTTGTTGATACAGGATCCACGGATCAAACACCCGAGATTGCTCGTAAATTAGGCGCTATAGTGGCAAATAGAGAATGGAATGGCAGTTTCTCAGATGCAAGAAATTTTTCCCTCGATCTAGCAAGTCAGCCATTCATATTTGTAATGGACGCTGATGAGATCATAGTAAATGGAAGTCTCAGTGCCATCCAAGAACGATACAAATATATCCAGGAACATAAGGGATCTGCTGGTTCAGTCACAATTGTTAGTGAGACTGTCTCCGGGGATATTTCCTCATCTTCAGTCACAAGACTATTTCCAAGAGATAGACGGTATAGATACACTGGTAAAATTCATGAGCAATTGACGTATTCAGGAAATTTGATCGATCGAGTAATAGATACCGGGATTATTTTGAGCCATTCTGGGTATAGTGCACAGGTAATATCAAAAAAAAATAAGTATGAGCGTAACCTACAACTTCTACTAAGCGAACTCAGTACAGATTCTGATACTAGCTACAATTTGTTTCAGATCGGTAGAACTTATTATGTTATGAAAGACTATGTTCAAGCGGAACATTTTTTATATAGATCTATAGAAGCTGAATTAAGGAGTATGAGAAGAAATTTCTTAAGTTCGGCGTTGCTTACATTGGGATATTGCAATATTAAACTGCAGAAATTTGATGAGCTTAAAAATATTTTTAACTTAGGGATTGAATTATTCCCCGATTTTACCGATTTATACTTTATGTATGGAGTTGGCTTAATTGAATCAAAAAACATCAATTCATTTGAATTAATACCTGATGTTTTCGAAAAATGTATTAATATTGGGGAAGCTCCAACTTTTAAATATGAAACTGTTAAGGGTGTGGGCTCATTTAAGGCCCATTTCAATTTGGGGCTTTATTATGAGTTAACTAGGCAATTAGATAAAGCTGAATTCCACTATCGATTAAGTTACAAGGACAGTTACCAACCTGCTTTCGAAAGACTGCAGAAGATATTGCACTAAGAGAGGATTTTGGAGTCATGAATATGAGTTCGGTGTCATTGTGTATGATTGTAAAAGATGAAGAGGGTTGCCTTGAACGTTGCCTTCAAAGTGTCTCGGGAATTGTAAGGGAAATTATTATTGTCGACACTGGATCAACGGATAGAACAAAGGAAATAGCCAGGAGATTTACTAATCACGTCTACGATTTTAATTGGGTAGATGATTTTTCAGCAGCTAGAAATTATGCACTGAATTTTGCGACTTCAGACTATATTCTTCACCTTGATGCAGATGAAGTATTAGAGGATCCTGAAGGTGAGCTTCAGCGAAAGTTAGATAAAGACCTTTACTATATCCGGATAAAGAATGATCTCGGTTCAGGATTATATCTAACACATCAATTTATTAGATTATTCCGAAATACCCCTGAAATACGTTACCAAGGAGCCCTGCATGAACAAGTTCTTCCAACCGGCAATGAGCAGACAGGCTTTCTCTCTACAGTTATTTTACACGAGGGATATAAAAAACATATTGTTAACAACAAGCAAAAAACACAACGAAACTTAAATATACTGTTAAAAGAAATTAGGGAAAAACCAACGGCATTTAATTATTACAACTTAGGAATGCAGTATCTCATAGATAAGAGATATTCAGAAGCACTAAACTCACTTAAGAAGTCCTATTCGTTGGGAAGCCATTATGCGTTTTCACCTAAGGTAGTTCTGGATATTATGAAATGTTTACACGCTCTGGGACAATACGCTGATGCGATTAGGGTAGGTAAAGATGCAGTTAATCTTTATGAGAATGTTCCAGATTTTTGGTATCAAATGGGTCTTACTTATACCGAATGGGGATTACTAAAGGACGCAGAGTTGTGTTTACAAAAATGCTTAGAGATAGGGGAGGAGAACGCTAGTAAGCTGGTCCAACACTATGATGGAACAGGCTCCTATTTGGCGCAGGCTAAACTGGCAGAAATCAGTGTAATGCTTGGTAATCCAAAGGATGCACAAAATTATATTTTACTAGCGGTCAAGGCTTCTCCCAATACGTTGGCCTTGTTTGATATATTCCTTTCAATTTTCCCTATTGTAGACCGAAGGGATCTATTTCAAACAATAAGTAGTATTTGGCCTTTTTCAAAAGAACGATATGTTGAGCTAATAAGTTATCTGTACAGTCAGAGAAAGCCTCTTCTAAAAGAATTCATAACTTTTTTTAACTTGGAACTATTATTCCCGGTCTCTGTGTTTGTTTACTTAGTTGAAGGGAAATATGATAAAGCTGTTACAGAATTATTAAATAACAGAGAGCAAAGAAACACTGATCCGTTTTTGGTGAACAATGTCGTATTTTTAGCTTTAACAACTGACAATAAAGAATTAATAAATGTGTTCAAAGATGAGCTACCGTTATCCTTAAAAGAAATTAAGTGGTTAAGAGACTTAGTAGGGAATAAAACCGTTAACGAGGTTCCTTCTGGGAAAGCCATTCTATCGATTTGGAACCAACTGGTTAAAGATGCTATATTCTTGAATAAATATGACCTGCTAGATCTTTTAATAAACGCTACTAATGATCCTCAATTGAGACTGCTAATTGCTGAGCAATTACAATCATTCGGGTTTGACGATTTAGTACTAGAAGTACTTGTGGAGAGCAACAGCCAGAGGCTTAATCGAGAGATTTTCATAACAGCTTCAAAGTCGTTAAGTAAACTTGGGGCTTGGGATGATGCTTTGTATTATTTAAAAAAGGCAGAGAAATTAAGAACAGACTTTCCCGTATTATTTGAACAATGGAAGATATATAGTGCTTATAACAAAGAGGAAGAAATCAATGTTCTTCAATTGATGGTAAATAAGTTTCCTGATTCGAAATGGGCTAAACAGACGATAGAGATGCAATTAGGTAAGAGTGAGATGGTAAGGAGATAAGAGATGATAGCTACACTAAGAAATAAAGAACTTTTAGCCAGAGTTTCTAGGCTTCCATTGGCTAAACCACAAATCCTTGAGCGTTCTGGAAATGGTGAAGTCCGGAAAAACCCAAAAATCTCGTTTGTTATGACACATGTAAGTGTCTGCGGTGGAGTTAAAATTATTCTAGAGCATGCAAACCGATTAAACAAGCAAGGATGGGATGTTTGTATCATTTCTCATTTTCCCAAACCTGATTGGTATCCGATTACGGCAGATTATAAGCAAGTACCTTTTGGTATTGACCTAGCTCAAGGTATTCCGATGTGTGATGTTATTATTGCAACATATTGGGATCATATACAGGCTTGTATAGAGACTGGTATTGCTCCTGTTGTTTATTTCGAACAAGGAGATGAACATCTATTTCATCCTGAGCGTTTATCTGATGAATTGAGGACTTTTGTAGAAACTCAAATGAAATTACCTAAATTCATTATGACAGTATCAAACCAAGCGTCTTCGTTAATAAAACAAAATTTCGGCAGAGAATCCGTAGTTATCCCAAATGCTATAAATCATAGTATTTTTAAACCTAGGGAAGACATGGAGGGTGTTGCTTCTAAAGAAAAGTATATTCTTATGATGGGGAACGAGGATCTTAGCTTTAAGGGTATCCATAATATAGTTAAAGCTTTTGAAAAAGTTAAGGCAGTTTATCCGGATCTTAAACTGTTCTGGATTAATCCCAAAATGCCAAGTTTAGAGTGGGGTAACCTAGCAGATGAAGTCTTTGTAAACCCATCTCAAGAAGTAATAGCAGCGTTATTTCGGGATGCTCTTGTATATGTTTCAGCTTCAGAGTATGAATCATTTTCGCTTCCTGTCTTAGAGGCCATGGCAACGGGCTGCCCGGTAATTTCAACACGTAATAGTGGTGTCTTAGAATATGGAGAGCATGAAAAAAATCTCATCTTAACTCAAATCGGTGATCTTGAAGAACTTATAACAAAAATAATACTGGTGATAGAAAGTCCTTCTCTTAGAAGAAGACTTTCTTTTAATGGCATGAAGACCGCAAAAAAATATAACTGGGATAAAGTAACCCTGGATCTTATGAATTATCTACAGCTAGTTTCAACTTACAATGTAAGAAAGTCGTGTACAACAGATTGGGAAATTATGATTGATGAACAGAGATTCTTTACTGATGAAGACTTACAAAAATTCAGAAGCGCATTGAATATTGTCTCCGACGATACTATTTACGTACCTGTTATTTACAATTGGCTTGAGGGCCATCCAATAGCAAGGTGGGAGGTAGCCGCGAGAAGAGTGGCAAGAAATAATGATAGTTTTATTAAAGTGTACTCTCTTTTATCAAATGATAAAGTCTCTTTAGACTCGATATATTTAGGTGAAGGAATTGGGCTAGTTACAGAACAAGAGTATGAAAAAGCCTTGCAATATTTTGTAAAAACATATCCAGATGTTGAAGAATCATGGAAACTAATTTGTACAAAGTGGATAGTTCTATGTTTGATAGAGTTGGAAAGAGATAAAGAAGCCTCGCAGATTCTTGTGGATAGCCATAAATTGTACCCTTACGCTGTGGATCTCCATTATCTTAACTTGCAAATAAATCTACTGAATGGTAACGAGAATGTATCAAACTTAAAAAAACTAATACGTTTTATAGGAGAAGGATTAGACCAACATGAATGGTTTTTTGATTTATACAAAAAGGTAGAAAACTATTAATCTGAAGGTGGATTTAACAATGATGAATCATTTTGATGAAAAGTACTACAGCGGAAATAGTAATTATACGTCTTACCAATATGATACTCGGTTTATCCAATGGTCTTACGATATAAAAAAATATTTAAATCCAAAAACCTTATTAGATGTTGGGTGTGCAAAAGGATATCTAGTCCGATCGTTAAGATTGCTTGGCGTTGATGCGAAGGGAGTCGATATAAGTAGTTATGCCATTGAAAATGCTGATGAATACGCAATAGGCCATGTTGTTTGCTCAAGTGCAACAAAAATCCCATTCGAAGGAAAATTCGACCTTGTTATAGCTTTTGACATTTTGGAGCATATACCAGAACCAGAAGTTTTTGAAGCTATAGATGAGTTATCTCGATTAGGGAATACTGTGTTTCTTAAAATGCCACATTTTTATGATCCTTGGGACTTGGATGAAACGCATGTAACTTTGTATCCTAAATCATGGTGGTATGAACAATTTGCGAATAGAGGATTTGATGTCATAGAAGACCATGAGATATTAAGTAGGTTTAATTATATGGGTGGGATGTTATTTTCCAAGGTTCAACTAAACCGGACTTTTTCCGAACCGGTTGTGTCGGAATTAGCCTCACAAGAAGAAAGAAACTATTTTGAGAAATGTAAACACATTGATATTTTCTAGGTGAGGAGATAAATAATGAATATTTGGATAGCGGCTTTGGATGCACACGGAAAAGGCGGAATAACAACTCACATAAGTGCATTAACCAAACAATTAATCGAAATGGGTCATAGTGTTGAATGGATAACTCCCGGAGGTGAAATTACAGAGCATATATCTAATATAGTAATCAATACCAATCGGCAACTTTTTAATAAATACCCCAATAATTTGTCGGTCGATGTGATTGAAACATGGGCTGTTCGTTTAGAAATGAATTTAAGATTAAAGTTGGGTGAATCAAAACCTGACATTATTCATTGCCAGGACGTTATCGCATATAATCGAATTAAAGTCATTGCTGAAAAGTGGGGCATACCCATTCTATTAACAATTCATGGACATATTCCGGAGGAAGAGGTAATCAATGGTCACATTGAGAATAATTCGCTGGAATATAAGTATTGGAGAAAAAGTGAATGGTTTGCACTGAAGGAAGTTGGGACAGTCGTAAGTGTCGGAGAAGGACTGTTGAAATACTTGAAAATGATAAACAAAGACGCTAATGTGGTTAATATTCCGAATTTCTTGCACCACTCATTTTCTGATGTGAAAATATCCGATGTAAGATCACAATTAGGTATTGATCATGACCAATTCCTTATTTTCTGTCCAAGCCGTTATGAATATATCAAGGGCATTGACTATTTGTTGGATGCAGTAGCGGCATTGCCCAACGAATATTCATTGTTACTTATCGATAATGGTCAAACGGGATTGAAAGAAAGCGTGGCCAATCGTCAGCTAAACAATAGAGTTAAAATTATTGAACCGGTAGATAACCAATTAATGTCCTCTTTATATAATGCATCGGACTTATGTGCTATTCCTTCTATTCAAATTGGCGTGAAAACAGAAACGTCATCGTACACAGCGATTGAAGCCATGTTAATGGGAGTCCCTGTTATTGCTAGTGATGTCGGTGGCCTTAGTGAGGTTGTTAGTAGTTGGGGGAAGCTTGTTCCGATGCAAGACAGCGTTGCTCTAGAAAAGGGTATTATAGAAATGCTAGGGTCTAGGGATAGGAATCTCCACTATAAAAAACTTGCCGCTGAGAGAGCTGCAAATTTTGAGGCAAGCAAAATAGTACCGGAAATTGTCGAGTTGTACGAGTCCACAATTACTCAGTATGCTCCCACACACGTCACACCATTTATTCTCTATGGTTTTAGTGCAAAAGTACTTCAGATGATTTTTTTGACTATTCTTGATGAGGTTGAGGAAATAAAGGAAATTACAGACTTTGCAAAAGTAAGATTTGGTGTAAGTTACCGTCAATCATTACTAAATTCATATGGAATAATTATTGATTTGCTGGCTGAGAATTACTCAGATATATATGAGGCTGGTTTAAGAGTGAAGTCAATTCTACAAGAATATATAGAAAAGAGATAAGAAACTATTTTATGCTAATGCCTGTTTCACCCCCTCCCCTGCTGGGTAATTATCGATAAAGCAATTTTCCGCAGTACCCCCGAGCTCAGTGTTTAAGCCATGTCGACAAGATTAGACGTTTTCTTCAGCAGAAAACCGTCTTCAGGGCGATTGACACTAGTAAGGCCGGGTGCTATAGTCGGAAATGTGGACAATTAGTGTCACACTTTATTTGACAATGAAGGGAATGTTAGGGCATGCAAGGTAAAGTTAAATGGTTCAACGCAGAGAAAGGTTATGGCTTCATTGAGACTGAAGAAGGCGGCGACGTTTTCGTACACTTCTCCGCGATTCAATCTGAAGGCTTTAAGACGCTGGAAGAAGGACAATCCGTTGAATTCGAAATCGTTGAAGGTGCACGTGGCCCGCAAGCAGCTAACGTAATCAAATTATAATCATCCCGGCATAGCCGACCTACATAAACGGTATCGATGGTTAAGAATTGAATTCGCTAGCGAGGAGACTCCGGTAAATCCGGGGTCTTTTTCTTTTTGCGGGTAGCTGTTTGGTTCTTTGATGGCTTCAGAAGCGGCTATCCCTTCTGAACCGCGGACTTAACGTTGGGTGATGTGCGTTACATGGCGGTGGCCAGCTTAATGTCCTTTACCCGTGTTTAAATTCGATGAGAGGATGAGGATCTAGTCCCTAAAGGTCATTGAAACGGTCTTTTCTTATCCCGCAATGGAGTTCGCCATTGTTGCTCGAATATTTGTGCCGAAATTCACATATTTGTCTTTTTACACAGCGTTAACAAAATGGTATACTAAAGGTGCAAAGGAGGAGTGCCCTATGCAATTCAGTATTCGAGGTCAACAAATTGAAGTGACCGATGCTTTGAAGGACTATGTTGACAAGAAACTCAGCAGGCTTGATAAGTATTTTGAAGCACCCCCCACCTCTGAAGGATACGTTACATTGAGTGTCGTTCGAGGATTGCACACAGTGGAAGTGACCATTCCGCTCACAGGCGTGGTTCTGCGTGCGGAAGACCGAAGCGATGATATGTACGCTTCCATTGACGCTGTTGTGGACAAGTTGGAACGCCAGATTCGCAAGCACAAGACCAAGCTGAACCGAAAGATTAGGCAAGAGGGCGGCTTGAAGACGCTCGTTGCCGGGAACGGCGCAGCTACGGCGACTCAGACGGAAGTCGAGCAGGACGAGTATGAGGATCATTATGAAGTGGTCCGCACGAAGCGCTTCACGATGAAGCCGATGGACGTTGAGGAAGCGATTCTGCAGATGAACATGGTTGGTCATAATTTCTTCGTATTTTCCAACATTGACACACAGGAAGTAAATGTCGTCTACAAGCGCAATGACGGCAAGTACGGATTGATCGAGCGCGAGTAAGGCAAGGACGCGGGTCCCTGGGGCCAGCGGATGTTTACCTTGCAGCGACCGGAACGAATCATACTGAAAACGAATGAAACCTTTAAGCTGAAATGAACATGCAAGATGAGCCTTCACCCGCGGGTGGGGCTCTTTATTTGGTTGGAGGCCGTTCAGGGCTAAATAGGAGCCCTCTTTTTGTCGATAATATTGGATGGCTTTGTTTCGAAATCTGGCTGCGTTTAACGAATATATTTGTGGTTTAGTTACTAAATGGGCGCATGGTGCTTGGCCTTAAGTATGCTTGGATTTAGCTGTTGGTTCTTGCCTGTCACTTCGAATTTTCAAATATACAGATGTCCTGGTTCGCAGGGTCAATGCTAACGCCCTTCGAATCAAGCAGGATCGGGTCGATGCCATCTGTCATCGGGTCATAAGGTACTGGGTAAATGCTCCACGCAACTTTTATGCGTGCTGCTTCGTCTTATAAAGCAGGGATTCGCGCCAGACGAATGCGGGCAGCAGAAGCAGCAACTTGTTGCGGCATCCCTTACAAACTGTTACAATTTAGGCAAACCCTCATTCTCTGGGACAGGCTGTGAACCCTGCCAGGAATGGGACCATCATAAGGAATCAATGAATCGATTTCATCATTTAACCCTTTGGCATTTAATGAAGTTGATTCTATCACTTGTTTTGCACGAAAGGGGTTAACCATGCTAGGACTTGTCAAAAAGATTTTCGGCGACACCAATGAACGTGATGTCAAACGTCTCATGAAGACGGTCGATGTAATCAACAAAATGGAACCGGAATTTGAGGCGCTCTCAGACGAGCAGCTTAAAGCGAAAACCGAAGAGTTCCGTGCGCGGATCGAGAAAGGTGAGACGCCTGAGGAGTTGCTTCCTGAAGCGTTTGCGACAGTCCGCGAGGCTTCCAAACGGGTGCTCGGCAAGCGTCATTACGACGTGCAGCTGGTCGGCGGGATGGCCCTCCACGAAGGTAAAATTGCAGAAATGAAGACCGGTGAAGGTAAGACGCTTGTAGGTACCCTGCCGGTATACTTGAATGCCCTGCTTGGCAAAGGAGTTCACGTGGTTACCGTCAACGATTACTTGGCGCAGCGTGACAGCGAAGAGATGGGGCAGATATATAATTTCCTGGGCATGACCGTCGGGCTCAACCTGAGCGGCATGGAGCATCCGGAGAAACAGCATGCTTACGCCTGCGACATTACTTACGGAACGAACAATGAGTTCGGTTTCGACTACTTGCGGGACAACATGGTGCTGTACAAGGAACAGATGGTTCAGCGTCCGCTGTACTTCTGTATCATTGACGAAGTGGACTCCATCCTGATCGACGAAGCGCGTACGCCGCTGATTATTTCGGGTCAGGCGCAGAAATCCACCGAGCTGTACTATGCAGCTGACCGGTTCGTGAAGCGTCTCGTTCCGGAAGAGGACTACACGGTGGACATCAAGGTCAAATCCGTATCCCTTACGGAAAAAGGTGTGGCTACCGCAGAGCGTATCTTCGGTATCGACAACCTGTATGACCACAACCATGTCACGTTGAACCACCATATTGTGCAGGCACTGAAGGCCAATGTCATCATGCGCCGTGACGTTGACTACGTCGTGACGGACGATGAAGTGGTTATCGTCGACGAGTTTACGGGCCGCCTGATGGCCGGACGCCGTTATAGCGACGGTCTGCACCAGGCGATCGAAGCAAAGGAAGGCATCGAGGTACAGAACGAGAGCATGACGCTCGCGACCATCACCTTCCAGAACTATTTCCGGATGTACCGCAAGCTGGCGGGCATGACCGGTACGGCGAAGACAGAGGAAGAGGAGTTCAAGAAGATCTACGGTCTTGAAGTGCTTCAAATTCCGACGAACCGGCCGAACCAGCGGATTGATATGCCGGACGTGGTCTACAAGAGTGAGGAAGGCAAGTTCAGAGCGGTCGTGAACGAGATCGTTGAGCGCCATAAGAAAAATCAGCCGGTGCTCGTCGGTACCGTTTCGATCGAGAACTCTGAGCGACTGTCTGAAATGCTGAAGCGCAAAGGGGTTCAGCATAAAGTTCTGAACGCGAAATACCATGCTGAGGAAGCGGAGATCATCTCGCGCGCAGGCCAGCCGGGTTCCGTTACCATCGCCACCAATATGGCGGGACGCGGTACGGATATCTTGCTGGGTGATGGCGTGCGAGAGATCGGCGGTCTGCATATTATCGGTACCGAGCGCCATGAATCGCGCCGGATCGATAACCAGCTGCGCGGTCGTGCCGGCCGTCAGGGCGACCCGGGTTCTACGCAGTTCTATCTGTCCCTGGGCGATGAGCTGATGAAGCGTTTCGGTACGGACAACGTGCTGAACATGATGGAACGCCTTGGCTTTGAAGAGGACCAGCCGATCGAGAGCAAGATGATCACCCGTGCGGTCGAATCCGCCCAGAAGCGGGTAGAAGGCAATAACTTCGATATGCGTAAGGTCGTCCTCCAGTATGACGACGTAATGAACCAACAGCGCGAAATCATTTACAAGCAGCGCCGGGAGATTCTGGAGTCCGAGGATATCAAACAGATCGTTGTTGATATGATCAAGCCGGTCATTGAGCGGGTTGTAGAGGCTCATTGCAGCGATGATATTCCGGAGAACTGGGATCTGCAGGACGTTGCCGATTACATCAACAGCAAGCTGCTGGACGAAGGTGCGGTTACGCGCGAAGATCTCTGGGGCAAGGAAGCCCAAGAGATTACCGATTATCTCTTCGAGCGTGTCATGCAGAAGTACGACGAGCGCGAGCAGGCGATCGGTCCGGAAATGGTACGCGAGTTCGAGAAGGTTATCGTGCTCCGCGCGGTAGACAGCAAGTGGATGGATCATATCGACGCGATGGATCAATTGCGTCAGGGTATCCACCTCCGTGCGTACGGCGGTACCGATCCGCTTCGTGAATACCAGTTCGAAGGCTTTGAAATGTTTAACGCCATGATTGCGACGATCCAAGAGGAAGTCGCCACGTATATCATGAAAGCTCAAATCGCCACGAACCAGGAGCGCCAAGCGGTAGTGGACGAGAACAAGGTATCCACGAACAGCAGCAGCGAGCCTGCCGAGAAGCGTCCGGTTCAGGTCGGTGAACAGATCGGCCGCAACGATCCTTGCCCATGCGGCAGCGGCAAGAAATTCAAGCACTGCCATGGGCAGAACGCGTAACATTCGATATAGGACGAATTAAAGAGCGGGTAGCAGGACAAGGGAGTAAAATGATTTCGAAGAAGCGGCAGCGGTCGCCTTTGTGATCGGATTTCAACCTATGAATTCATTTGATCAAGAAATCCGAGAGCAACAGTGATCGTAGGAACATTTTACGTACTTGTCCCACATCCCGGTATAGTCAATCTTAAAGAATGGTAACTGCATATCATGCCGGACTTGTCGATGGACCGGCAATCATTGAACTCCCTTAAGAGCTGCTTGGGCAGTCGGGGTGGTGGCTAAGGCCATGACTCCAAAGCCCCGGCAGCGATTAAGGGAGTTTATCTGAACGTATCGACATCCCGGTTGAGAGCACGGCACATGCTCCCATACGAGACGGCACATGCTCCCGTAACGACACGGCTGCTGAACGATTTGAGCTAAAAAGCTTTAGCCTAGTCGCGTAGTTGAGCAAGTTAACAGCTAAATTTATCCTCCGAATGGAACGATTTCCCGGACGGAGAGGGTATACTGGAAGAAGATAAGATGCAAAGACAGAAAGGACGAGGACTTATGATCGATCCAAGCGTAAAGCAGGACCTGCGTGAAATCAGCAAGAAACTAACCAATCTTAGGGGGTCTCTTTGACTTAGATCTCAAGCAGGAGTTAATTGAGAATTTTGAGGAGAAGATGGCGGCTCCGGATTTTTGGGACGACAATGAGAAAGCTCAGGGCATTATCTCGGAGATGAATGCGGTCAAATCCGCGGTAGATTCATATCAGAAGCTGCAGCAGGACTATGACGATGCTGTCGTGATGATCGAGCTGGCGGATGAAGAGGGAGACGATTCCTTGGCCGGCGAGATCGGGGATACCATTAAGGAACTGGTCGGACGCGTGGAGGCGTTTGAGCTCCAGCTGCTGCTGAATCAGCCTTATGACAAAATGAATGCCATCCTCGAGCTGCATCCCGGCGCGGGCGGTACCGAGTCGCAGGACTGGGGCCAGATGCTGCACCGGATGTACACCCGGTGGGCCGAGAAACGCGGTTTCAAGGTGGAGACGCTGGACTACCAGCCGGGGGATGAGGCGGGCATCAAGAGCGTAACGCTATTGATTAAAGGCTTTAATGCTTACGGCTATCTAAAGGCGGAAAAAGGCGTTCACCGACTCGTCCGCATCTCGCCATTCGATTCCTCGGGACGCCGGCATACGTCGTTCGTATCCTGCGATGTCGTACCGGAAATTACCGATGACGTAGAGGTGGAAATCCGGACCGAGGATCTGAAGATCGATACGTACCGCGCAAGCGGCGCGGGCGGTCAGCATATCAACACGACCGACTCGGCCGTACGGATTACGCATATTCCGACTGGCGTCGTCGTAACATGCCAGAACGAACGCTCTCAGATCAAAAACCGCGAGCGCGCGATGACGATGCTCCGCTCCAAGCTCTATGAGCGCAAAATCGAGGAGCAGCAAAAGGAGCTGGCTGAAATCCGCGGTGAGCAGTCCGAAATCGCATGGGGCAGCCAGATCCGCTCGTATGTGTTCCATCCATACAGCATGGTGAAGGACCATCGCACCCAGGTGGAGACCGGGAATGTGGGCGCCGTGATGGACGGAGACCTGGATGCTTTTATCGACGGATATTTGCGCAGTCAAATCAAACAGGAAGTCGAATAGGCCGCGAGGAGAGATTTGAAGAACATGGCGCAGTCCGTTCGTAAACCATCCGCCAGCAAGAGAAGGCGGGAACCTATCATTCCGATCAACGGTCCGCTCCGTCAGACCGTCGATACGATCTTTATTATCGCCGGCTCCTTCATTATGGCGCTGGCGTTTAATCTGTTTTTCCTGCCGAACCACATTGCCTCGGGAGGCGTGTCCGGGTTATCCGTCCTTGTCCAAGCTTGGCTTGGCATTGAACCGGCTTTCACGCAGTGGGCGCTCAATATCCCGCTGCTGTTTCTCGCCTTCGGGCTGATCGGCCGCGAATATGGCGTCCGCTCCCTGCTGGGAAGCGTGGTGCTGCCGCTATTCGTGTTTTTGACCAAGGATTGGGTAATTCCGCTCTCTAATCCGCTGCTCGCCTCCATTTATGGAGGGATTGGCGTCGGCATCGGCATGGGGCTCGTCTACCGCGGCCGCGGCTCGACAGGGGGACTCAGCATTGTCGCGCAGCTGCTGCATAAATACAGCGGGCTTGCATTTTCCTTATGCATCGTCATTCTGGATGCGATCGTCATTTCTTCGGCAGCCATGGTGCTGTCATTGGAGCAAGCGCTGTATGCCTTAATCGGATTATATGTAACGGGCAAGGTGATTGATGCGATCGAGCTGGGCTTCAGCTTCACCAAGGTCGCTTACATTATCTCCGATCATACGGAGCCGATTACGAAGGCGATTTTGGAGGATCTAGACCGGGGCTTGACCAAGCTGACGGCTGAGGGCGGATATACCGGCGAACACCGGACCGTTCTGATGGTCGTCGTCGGCCAGAGCGAGATTCCCCGGCTGAAGACGGTGGTCCAATCGGTGGATCCGGATGCGTTTGTCATTATCCATAATGCACACGAGGTGCTGGGTGAAGGCTTTCGGAATATTAGAACCTAAATCATATAACATGATGCAAGAACGGCGTATGAGCGCCGTTCTTTTTTTATGGATATGGCTTGTTACCTTGAGCCGGTTCATGGCCGTTACAGGTTCTATTCAGGAGCCCGGCAGACTAAAGACGCAGTCGAAATAACGACAGGGAATTTTTTCTTTCTTTTTCAGGGGAAGCGCCTATAATGGAAACTAATATCTTGGAGGAGGCTACGAAAAATGGGGATTGAACGGATCTATGCAAGCCTGCCCGAACTAGAAACCGACCGTCTGCGCTTGCGCAGAATATCGATGCGGGATGCGGAGGATATGTACGCCTATGCCTCAAATGATGAGGTGGCCCAATACGTAACATGGGAAACTCATCGCTCGATTGAGGACAGCAAGCGATTTATTCAATACATATTAGCCCAATATGCCAAGCACGACATCGCACCCTGGGGAATAGAACTGAAGGAGAACGGCAGGCTGGTTGGCACGGTCGATTTCGTGTGGTGGAAGCCTGAGCATCAAAGCGCGGAAATCGGCTATGTGCTTGCTCGGGAATATTGGGGCCGGGGGATCATGACCGAAGCGGCTTCCGCGCTCTTGAAGCTTGGTTTTGGCGAAATGGATCTGATTCGGGTCCAAGCCCGCTGCTTCGAGGAAAATATCGGCTCCCAACGCGTCATGGAGAAGATCGGCATGCGTTATGAGGGGACACTGCGCAAAGCGATGAAGGTGAAGGACCGGCATTGGAATCTCAAAGTATTCTCGATATTAAAAGAAGAATATGAACGGGCGTCCGACTTATAGGGGGAGATTGACCCATTTCCAGCCAATTTATGAGAATCCATTGTATTTATATGAATACAGTCGTATAATAATACATATTTATGAGACGGATAATGGATTTGGAATCATGCAACCGTGCATAAGACCGCTTGATCAGGACGCTTACAAACAAGCAGGCGCCTTTCCACTCGCGGTCTATCGGATGTTCCGTGGGAGAGGGA
Source organism: Paenibacillus lactis (assembly GCF_017873605.1). GTDB lineage: Bacteria > Bacillota > Bacilli > Paenibacillales > Paenibacillaceae > Paenibacillus_AQ > Paenibacillus_AQ lactis. Next base: position 101,484 of record NZ_JAGGKI010000001.1, on the reverse strand, counting down.
TGAGGATATGACAGACAACAAGCTGAGAGTTGCCATTGTAGGATCCACCGGTTATGGAGGCGTGGAGCTGATCCGATTGCTGCAGGCGCATCCTTACATCGAGATTACTTCGGTGATTTCATCATCGAGCAGCGGGGTCCCGATATCGGACGGATTCCCGCATTTGACGAATATTGTTGCGAAGAATCTGGATGGCGTTAATCCTGCGGAGATTGCGCAGGCTGCGGATCTTGTGTTCACGGCGACGCCTTCCGGCGTAAGCGCCAAGCTCGTTCCGGAGCTCCTAGCGGCAGGGCTGAAGGTTATCGACCTCTCGGGCGATTTCAGGCTTAAGGACGGTACTGCTTACGAGCAGTGGTATAAGCATCCGGCCCCTTCGTCCGAGCTTCTTGAAAAAGCCGTATACGGCTTGTGCGAGGTATTCGGAGACGAAGTGAAGGGCGTCGATTTCATTTCGAATCCCGGCTGCTACCCGACCGCTACGCTCCTTGGACTGATCCCGGCGATTAACGCCGGCTGGATTGACCCGGCCAGCTTGATCATCGACGCGAAGTCCGGCGTATCCGGGGCGGGACGGGGAACGAGCCTCATGACGCATTTTGCGGAAATCAATGAAAACTTCAAGGCCTACAAGGTCAACAAGCATCAGCATATCCCGGAGATCGAGCAGGTGCTCAGCCAAGTATCGGGCGAGCCCGTTACCGTCACCTTTACGACTCATCTCGTACCGATGACGCGCGGGATTATGAGCACGATGTATGCAACGCTCAAGGGATCGTATACCGAAGAGGACTTCATCGGATTGTATCGCGAGTACTATAAAGATCGCTCTTTTGTCCGCATTCGCGATAACGGCGTATGGCCGGCGACGAAAGAGGTTAGCGGCTCCAATTATTGCGACATCGGCTTTGCGGTGGATGCCCGAACGAACCGGTTGACCGTCATATCGGTCATCGACAATGTCGTGAAGGGCGCGGCCGGGCAGGCAATCCAGAATTTGAACCTGATGATGGGATGGGAGGAAAGCCTCGGTCTTACGTTTACGCCAGTGTATCCGTAACAGACGGGGGAGACGGACATGGGAGATAACTTATTTGCGATTTTGGAGGAAGGCACCATCGTGACGCCGAAAGGCTTCAAGGCTGCCGGTCTCCACTGCGGACTGAAGAAGACCGACCGCCACGACCTGGGCGCCATCGTATGCGAGGTGCCGGCTGTCGCGGCAGCTGTTTATACGACAAATGTATTTCAAGCGGCTCCGCTGAAGGTGACGCGGGAAAGCCTTGCGGACGGCAGGCTCCGCGCCATCGTGGTCAACAGCGGGAATGCTAATGCGTGCACAGGCAAGCAAGGTGAAGAGGATGCGTACACGATGCGTTCCCGGGCTGCCGCTGAGTTTGGCGTGGAGGAGAGCGACGTTGCGGTGGCGTCCACAGGCGTTATCGGCGAGCTGCTTAAGATGGACCGCGTGATTGCGGGCATAGAGGGCCTGCCGGGCCGTCTGAGCGGCGCTCGCGAAGGAGCGGAAGCCTTTAACCAAGCGATCCTGACAACGGACTTGGTGAAAAAAGAAGCCTGCGTAACCGTTTCGGTCGGCGGGGTGAACGTAACGATAGCCGGTTCGGCGAAAGGCTCCGGCATGATTCATCCGAACATGGCAACCATGCTCGGCTTCGTCACCACCGATGCGGTCATCGGGCAGGAGGCGCTGCAGCAGCTGCTTCGCCAGACGGCCGATTTGACCTTTAATATGATTACCGTTGATGGGGACACGAGCACGAACGATATGCTGATTGCCATGGCCAGCGGTCTGGCCGGGCATGATGAGCTGTCGCCGGCGCACCCGGATTGGGAAGCTTTTGCTTCCGGCTTTCAATATGTGTGCCGGATGCTCGCAATGGCGATTGCCCGGGACGGCGAAGGGGCAACGCATTTGATCGAGGTCCATGTTAACGGAGCGGAGACCGACGAGGACGCCCAGGCCATTGCGAAGACGATTATCGGCTCCAGCCTGGTCAAATCGGCGGTGTTCGGCGCCGATGCCAACTGGGGACGTATCATTGCAGCCGTAGGTCGAGCCGGCCGGCCGGTGAATCCCGAGACGGTCGATATTAAGATCGGACCGATATCGGTGCTGGAGCAGTCGAGGCCGGTGGCTTTTGACGAGGATGCCGCACTGGCCTATCTTCAGGGAGATACGGTGAATATCGAAGTGAAGCTCCATACAGGCAGTGGATCGGCCACCGCTTGGGGCTGCGACTTAACCTATGACTATGTACGAATCAATGCGGCTTACCGCACATAATACTTCAAGCAGTGACGGGAGGAGACGGATGTGAACAGCACGTTGAACCAGGAGGCGACCACGCCCGGCAATAAGGCGGGCGGAGACATGTTTGTGATGAAGTGCGGCGGAAGTACGCTGGCCGCCTTGCCGGACAGCTTCTTTGAGGATTTGAAGGGACTGCAGGAGAAGGGGGTTCAGCCGGTGATCGTGCATGGCGGCGGGCCTGCCATCTCCGGAAACCTGGAGAAGCTGGGGATCGAGACCGAGTTCGTGAACGGTCTGCGCAAGACGACGGAGGACGTGCTGGATGTGGTGGAGATGGTGCTGGCCGGCACGATCAACAAACAGATCGTACGCCGGATTCAGAGCGTCGGCGGCTCGGCCCTCGGCTTGTCCGGCTCCGACGGCGGCCTGATTGAAGCCCGGCCGGTTGCGAACAGCGCAGAGGTCGGCTGGGTTGGTGATGTCACGCTTGTGAAGTCCTCCATCCTTAACGGCGTGATGGAGATGGGCTATATGCCCGTTGTAGCACCGATCGGCGTCGATGCATCAGGGCAGCGCTACAACATTAACGCGGATACGGCAGCAGGCGCAGTCGCTTCTCATCTCGGCGTAGCCCGGATGATCGTCGTAACCGACGTGCCCGGCATCATGAAGAGTGCGGGGGGCGAGAAGCGGGTGCTGCCGACCGTTACGGTGCAGGAGATCGAGGATATGATCGGTACGGGTGAAATCTACGGCGGCATGATTCCGAAGGTCAGGGCAGCCATTGCCTGCATTCACGGCAAGGTGCGCGAGGTCGTCATTGTGGACGGCAGCGAGCCGAATGTACTCAGCCGCGTAGTCGCAGGCGAAGTGCTCGGGACGCGCATTGTTCGGATGTAGCCGCCAACACCGTACGGATAGCTGAAGAATCACAATCATAGAACGGGGTCTTCGTAAGACCCCTTGAGGATCGGAAGGCCGGGCCGAATTCAAGATTCGATGCCGAGCTTACTTCTTAATTGGCTTCGTGATCAAAAGCCGACTTTTTGAACAACTTCTTCAATTAAGCAAAGCCATAAGTAAAGGAGTGTAACAGGTCATGGGGAAAGATGCACAAGGAAGCGGAAGCGCAGCGGCTAATGCGGCAGCGGGAGGCCATGAGAGCTCATTGTTTCAGACCTATGCGAGATACCCGCTCAGCCTCGTCAAAGGGGAAGGCAGCTGGTTGTGGGACGATCAAGGCAATAAATATTTGGACTTTATGGCCGGGCTTGCGGTAACCAATCTCGGGCATGCCCCGGTTAAGGTGAAGGAGAAGCTGAAGGCCCAGCTGGATGAGCTGTGGCACGTCTCGAATCTGTTCCATATTCCGGGACAGGAAAAAGCAGCGGCGCTGCTGACCGCAAACACCTGCGCGGACGCGGTCTTCTTCTGCAACAGCGGCGCGGAGGCGAACGAAGCCGCGATCAAGCTGGCTCGCCGCTATCACCAGAAGGTGAAGGGCAGCGGCCGTTATGAGATCATTACCTTTACGCAGTCTTTCCACGGCCGGACGCTGGCCACGCTGACCGCTACGGGACAAGACAAGGTGAAGGAAGGCTTCCTTCCGCTCCCTGCCGGCTTCCTGAGCGTTCCGCTGCATGACCTGCCGGCACTGGAAGCGGCGATTAACGACAACACCGCGGCCATCATGATCGAGATGGTGCAGGCCGAAGGCGGCGTGCATCCGGTCGAACCTGAATTCTTACAGGCCGTCACGGAGCTGTGCAAGCAGCACGGGCTGCTGCTCATCGTTGACGAGGTGCAGACCGGCATGGGCCGGACCGGCAAGCTGTTCGCGCATGAGCATTACGGCATCGAGCCGGATATTTTCACGGTAGCCAAGGGGCTTGGCTCCGGCTTCCCGGTCGGCGCGATGCTCGGGAAGGGCTATCTGCGCGATGCCTTTACGGCAGGCAGCCATGGATCGACCTTTGGCGGGACGCCGCTGGCAAGCGCGGTGGTAGCCGCTACGATCGAGGCGATGCTGGAGGACAGCGTGGCTCAGCGCGCAGCGGAAGCGGGCGAATACTTGACGGCTCAGCTGCAAGAGAAGCTTGCGGGAATTCCTTTTGTGAAAAGCATTCGCGGAAAAGGCCTTCTGATCGGCATTGAATGCGCGGAGCCGGTTGGCGAGCTGGTGCTGGAGGGGCAGCGCCGCGGACTGCTGTTCGTAACCGCAGGACCGAATGTGATCCGCCTCCTTCCGAATTTGCTTGTCACACGGGAGGAAATTGATCAGGCGGTGTCGATCCTTACGGATATTATTCATGCCCATACGGCGGTTAACCAAGCATAGAAAGTCATGATACAATAGAAAAATACAGCAAACAGCAAGGAGGACAAGGGGATGACCGCTAGCGGACAACTACAGGGAATCAGCTTGAAAGGCCGGGATATGATCGAATTGGACGAGTATTCCACCGAGGAAATCCAGTTTTTGCTGGACTCGGCGATCGAGCTAAAGCGTAAGCAGAAGAACGGAGAGGTGTACCAGCCGTTAAAGGGGAAGACGCTCGGACTTATTTTCGAGAAATCCTCGACACGGACCCGGGTCTCCTTCGAGGTCGGCATGTTCCAATTGGGCGGCCATGCGCTCTTCTTGAGCAAGAACGATATTCAGCTCGGACGCGGGGAGCCGATCAGCGATACGGCGCAGGTCATGTCCCGTTATCTGGACGGCATCATGATCCGTACCTTCGGGCACGACAATGTCATCAACCTCGCGAAGCATGCATCCATTCCGGTGATCAACGGCTTGAGCGACATGGCGCATCCTTGCCAGGTGCTGGCTGACCTGCAGACGGTGCTGGAGCATAAGGGCAAGCTGAAGGGGCTGAAAATGGCCTTTATCGGGGACGGCAACAATATGGCGCATTCCCTGCTGATCGGCGGAGCAAAGATGGGCATGCATGTGGCGGTAGCGAGCCCTGAGGGTTATATGCCGGATGAAGGCATTGTGAAGCTGAGCGAAGAGATTGCGGCGCAAACCGGTGGAAAAATCACGATCACGCATGATCCGATCGAAGCTGCCAAGGATGCCGATGTCATCTATACCGATGTATGGGCGAGCATGGGCTTTGAAGAGGAGCAAGCCGAACGGGAGGCCGCTTTTGCGGATTTTCAGGTGAACGAGGAGCTGGTCAAGGCGGCGAAGCCGGATTACTTGTTCCTGCACTGTTTGCCGGCCCATCGGGGCGAAGAGGTTAGCGAAGGCGTGATCGACGGCGCGAACTCCGTCATTTTTGATCAGGCCGAGAACCGGCTGCATGCGCAAAAAGCGTTAATGGTTGCATTAATGGCATAATAGAGGTTGTTCAAAAAGTCATCCTTGGGTCATGAAGTGAGTCAAGGAGCAATTCGGCATCGAATCTTGAAATACGAAGATTGGACCGTTTGTTGGTCTAGCTTGTGAAAGACGCAAGAATAGGATTTGTTAGTTACAAGGAGAGGGAGTTTAACCATGGCAAAGCAAAAAATCGTATTGGCGTATTCCGGCGGTCTGGATACGTCCGTTATCCTCAAATGGCTCAAGGAAACGTATGACGCTGAAATCATTGCGTTCACGGCGGACATCGGCCAGAAAGAAGAGCTGGACGGCCTGGAGGAAAAAGCGCTCGCTACCGGCGCCTCCAAAGTATATATCGACGACCTGCGCGACGAGTTCGCTAAAGATTTCATCTTCCCGATGTTCCAAGCGGGAGCGATGTATGAAGGGCAATACCTGCTCGGCACAAGCATCGCGCGTCCCCTTATCGCCAAGCGCATGGTGGAGATTGCACGCGCGGAAGGCGCTACGGCGATCGCTCACGGGGCAACGGGCAAGGGCAATGACCAGGTGCGCTTCGAGCTCGGCGTAGCCGGACTTGCTCCTGACATTGATGTAATTGCGCCATGGCGCCTTGAGGAGTTCCGTAACTCCTTCCCGGGACGCGCCGAGATGATCGCATATGCGGAAGCGCACGGCATTCCGGTCACGGCTTCTGCGGCGAAATCGTATTCGATGGACCGCAACCTGCTTCATATCAGCTACGAGAGCGGCGTGCTGGAAGATCCTTGGTTTGACGCAAGCGCGGAGGCAAGCAAGGATATATATCTGCTCAGCGTTTCGCCTGAGGACGCGCCGGATGAGGCGGAATACCTGGAGCTGGAATTCAAGCAGGGCAATGTCGTTGCCCTCAACGGCGAGGCGATGAGCCCGCTGCAGGTGATGGAGAAGCTCAACGAGCTTGGCGGCAAGCACGGCATCGGCCGCGTCGACATGGTGGAGAACCGCTTCGTCGGCATGAAGAGCCGCGGCGTTTATGAGACGCCAGGCGGAACGATTCTGTTCACCGCCCATCGCAAAATGGAGTCCATCACCATGGACCGCGAAGTAATGAACCTGCGCGACAGCCTGATCACCCGATACAGCACGCTCGTATACAACGGCTTCTGGTTTGCGCCGGAGCGTTTGGCGCTTCAGGCGCTGGTAACGGAAAGCCAGAAGAACGTCACCGGCACGGTGCGCGTGAAGCTGTACAAGGGCAATGTGATCGGCGCCGGCGTGAAGAGCCCGGTCAGCTTGTACAATCCGGATATCGCCACGATGGAGGCCGACCCAACGCAAGCCTATGATCAAGGCGATGCTACCGGCTTTATCCGCCTGAACGCGCTGCGGCTGAAAGTGGCGGCGGGCGTAAACCAGAATAAGTAAGCAATCCAGTTCAAAAGTTCATTTTATAAAATGCAAGCAAGATAAGCATTGTAAGCCACGCAAAGCTATGCAAGTAATGAAGGGGCTGAAGGCCGTTTTCATGCTTGGGATTCGCGGACAGGAGCAGCCTTTAAGCAGGTGCTCTTGCTGCCATCCCCGGCGGGAAGCGGCCCTCTGCCTTCAAACAGAGAGGGGCAAGTGTTGTGAGCAAGTTATGGGGCGGACGTTTTACGAAGCAGACCAACGCGCTGGTGGAGGAGTACACGGCTTCCATCGGTTTTGACAAGCAGCTGGCGGAGGAGGACATCCAGGGCAGTCTGGCGCATGTATCCATGCTGGGCAAGTGCGGCATCGTGCCGGTCGAGGATGTGGAGACGATCAAAGCGGGCTTGAATAAAGTGCTTGAGCGCATCCGCGAAGGAAGCATCGAGTTCTCGGTTTCGGACGAGGACATTCATATGAATATCGAGAAAAATCTCATTGAGGAAGTCGGGCCGGTCGGCGGGAAACTCCATACCGGACGAAGCCGGAACGACCAGGTAGCGACGGATATGCATCTGTACCTGCGCAACCGTGTCGTTGCACTGACCGGCATGCTGCATGAGCTTCAGACGGCGCTGATCGGACAGGCCAAGGACAATCTGGATACGATCATTCCGGGATATACGCATCTGCAGCGCGCGCAGCCGATTCTGTTCGCCCATCATCTGATGGCGTACGTGTCGATGTTCCAGCGGGATATCGACCGGCTGATCGACAGCTACAAACGGATCAATATCTTGCCGCTGGGCGCCGGAGCGCTTGCCGGCACGACGTTCCCGATCGACCGGCACTATGTCGCCGAGCAGCTCGGCTTCGACGGCGTGTACGAGAACAGCTTGGATGCGGTCAGCGATCGCGACTTCATTCTCGAATTTTTGGCGGACGCTTCGATCATCATGATGCATCTGTCCCGCTTAAGCGAAGAGCTGGTGCTGTGGAGCAGCACGGAGTTCAATTTCATTGAGCTTGACGATGCATTCTGCACCGGCAGCAGCATCATGCCGCAGAAGAAAAATCCGGACGTGCCGGAGCTGGTTCGCGGCAAAACCGGACGCGTATACGGCAATCTGATGGGCCTGCTCACCGTGCTGAAGTCGCTTCCGCTTGCTTACAACAAGGACATGCAGGAGGACAAGGAAGGCATGTTCGATACGGTAGCCACGCTGGAAGGAGCGCTGCAACTGTTCGCGCCGATGATTGCCACGATGAAGGTCAACAAGGGGCGCATGCGCGAAGCGGTGAATACGGACTTCTCGAATGCGACGGACATTGCGGATTTCTTGGTCGGCAAGGGACTGCCGTTCCGGCAGGCGCATGAGGTGATCGGCAAAACGGTGCTGTACTGCATCCAGAATAACAAATATTTGCTGGACTTGACGCTGGAGGAATTCCGTCAGTTCTCGGAGCTGTTTGATGACAGCATTTACGGCGTTCTGCAGCCGGAGACGGTGGTTAACGCCCGAAACGTATACGGCGGCACGGCGACCGCTCAGGTGAAGGATGCGATCGAGCGCAGCGTGAAGCTGCTGCAGGCGACCGAGGAGTGGCTTGCTCTTCGGCAAGGCAATGTGGAGTAATCCCATCAGCTGAATACATGCAATAATGAAAAAATGCACTCATGGAGCGAAAGCGCCGGCTGCAGCCGCAGGGGCCCTCGCTTAAGAGTGCATTTTTTTACTTGGGTTTACTTTTTCAGAGGGAGCCACTTTAACACATCTTGAATATGGGTGTCCCAGTAGCCCCAATCATGACCGCCCGGTCCTTCCTGATAGGTGTAGTCCAGCGAGGTCTGCTCGCAGACCTGGCGGAAGGACTGGTTATCCTCATACAGGAAGTCCTCGGTTCCGCAGCACTGGTACAGCATCGGCTTCGGTCCATCGCTGGCGTCCACCTTGCTCACCAAATGCAGCAAGTCGTCGTCCGTTCCGGAAATGTCGCGGTCCCCGTAGATGAGCCTGTTGTCATAATGCCGGTCTTCGGCAGGGCCGATCCGGCTCACCATATCAAGCGCACCGGACAGGCTTGCAGCCGCCGCGAACGTTTGCGGGCAGCGCAGTCCGAGCTTGAACGCACCGTAACCGCCCATCGACAGGCCGGCGACAAAATTATCCTCCCTGGCATGGGAGAGCGGGAAGAAGGAGCGGGCGAGAGCCGGCAGCTCCTCGCTGATGAAGGTCCAGTATTTGCCGCCGTGCTCCATGTCGGTATAGAAGCTGCGGTGTACCTGCGGCATGACGACCGCTAATCCCATGGAGGCCACATAGCGCTCAATAGAGGTGCGGCGGAGCCAGATCGAATCGTCATCGGACAAGCCGTGCAGAAGGTACAGCGTTGGATGCAGGCCGCTGCCTGCCGTATTGGTCATGCCGATCTGTGCGGAGGTCTGCTGCGGCAAGATGACGGTCATGGACGTGCTGAGCCCAAGCACTTCGGAGAAGAAATGACATTGAATCAAAGCCATGGTATGTATCCCCTTTCATCATCAGGATCAGAAATAGCTAATGCGTTTACATATGGGATCATATCATAATTTAGCAGGCTGCAGCTGTAAAATTTCCCTGCCATTCTTTTTAACGCCTCGGTCTCAAGACCGAGGAAAGATTCAGCCATCAGGCGGTTTAGCGAGGGATGCTGTTGTGATAATCTACTAAGAGAACGGAGCTCACCAGCGTAGAGCTGATGCTCCTTTTGTGATCCGGCAGAGGATTCCGCCGACAAGGGTGGAATTCTTAATGTAACGATAGAATGAAGATACCATTCGACGACTTATAATAACCGACTATAACGACTATATAAGGTGATTTCACCCTATGTAATATATTGGAGGAGGACTACCATGATACCCTATGAAGAGAAGCTGTCCGATCTGAAAATTGCCGGTACCGGGAATGCAACGGGCGGCCGGTACGGCAAAGTTCGCATCGACGGCTCGGGCCAAATCAACGGCGATATCGAATGCGTCGACTTGGTTGCGAACGGGAATATGAGCGTGAACGGATCCTTGATGACGCAGAAGCTTCGCGTGAACGGATCCGGCACCGTCCATGGGGCCGTTGAGGCGGAAAGCCTAAATGTGGCCGGCAACTTGAACCTGAAGGATCAGCTGCGCAGCCGTTTCATCGAGATCGGGGGGCACTGCAGCATTCATGGCGATTCGGAATCCGAACGGCTCACGTTAAGCGGCAATCTCCGCGGACATGGCGATGTTCGGAGCGAATGGGCGGAGCTTAGAGGAAGCTTTAACATCAGCGGCCGGCTGCATCTTGGTAACGGAGATATCCGTCTATTCGGACGCTGCAAGGCCCTGGAGGTCATCGGCGACCGGATAACGGTGCGCCGTAAGGGCAAGCGGCTGTGGGAGATGCTGTCGTTCTCCTTAAGCGGGCCAAGGCTGGAGGCCCGGGTAATTGAGGGAGACGTTCTGGATTTGGAATACGTTGAAGCCGATATGGTTCGCGGTAACCGGGTTATTCTCGGCAAGGGATGCAAGGTGCGGCAGGTCGAGTTCCGGGATGAGCTGAGCCGGGATCCCGAGGCGGAGATCGGGACGGCGCACAGATTTTAAGCCGGCAAGACGGGCATGCTGAAATCATACGCTAGGGAACTGCCCCATAAGTAGTTTTTCTACTATGGGGCAGTTCTTTTTTTCATGTCTATAGATCCCCTGCACGCACAGAAGAGTCACGCGTATCGCATGAAGTTAGTCAAGCATGTTAAGGCGCGGCCGTAATTCCGTCTTCCACCACCTCTTCCTTAGGCGTTTCGTTAGGTACCGGCATCCCGTCGTCATGGGTCGGATTGATGGCAACGATGCTGTCTTGGGCGCGGTACGTATCCGTGGAAATTTTAACGCGTTCCACAAGCTTGCCGTTCACCTTTTTGGTCCGGAATGTTTCGACTACATAACCGGGCTTGCCCTGCTGAATGACCTGCTTGAAGCCTGGCGGCAGCGCTTTGTTGTGGATGATCTTTTCCGGTGATGGCAGCGTTTCGATCGTCGAGGATTCCAGCTCATAGACGGTATCTTCGGGAAAGGTTCCGAACATTTTGACCGTCAGCGCATCGTCCGATACTTCGGAGAGAATGAGCAGATGCTTCCCGGTGTTATTGCGGAAGCGGAAGTTAATCGCCCCTTCGGCAAAAGTGGCATCCTGCCCCTTAGGCATATAGCTGACCGGCAGAGAGTGATTCCGGCGCTCGGTGATGTCAAGCCCGATCATGAGGGCGGCGTGATACACCGTGCTTGATACTTGGCAGATGCCGCCGCCGATTCCCGGCACGAGCTTGCCGTTTACGATAACAGGCGCTTCCTTGAAGCCGTATTCCTTCTTGGCGGTATCGATGACGTGCGCATAATTGAATTCATCGCCCGGCTTCAAGATCATGCCGTCTACCGCCTTGGCCGCCGCCGTTACGTTATGGACCCTTCCGGGCCCGCTGGCTCCAAGGCTTGTTGAGAACTCGACGATCTTGCGCGCTATGCCTTCCGCCTGAAGCGACTCTAGCGTCACGGGGGGCTTCTCAAGGTTTAGAGGCAATTCCAGCACCAACTCGGTGCCCGCCTGCTTCCCGGCCGCCGACAGGTCGCCCGGCAGCGCTGCCCCCAGCCGATCATATAACATGGCCCAATCGATGCGGTAAGCAGTCTTCTCCGGCATGTATCTGACGATATCATCCTCGGAAATGCTCCGCACGGCATTGACGGGCTCTCCGAATCGCTCCTTCTCCCATTCCTCATTAAGCCGCTTCTTCAGCAGGTCCCGGTTCCACGCGGCGGAAATTTCCCATTCTGACCGAAAGTTTCGCCTGAACCACATCTGTTCCCATAAGGTGCCGGAGTTGTCCTGGAGCTTGCTTACAGCCTCCCGGAACGATTCCGCATCATATCGAACTCCAGCCTCCTTCAGTGTAAACGTCTCCGTCTTCCCCTTCAGCATGGCCGCCTGCAGCTTGACCTTCGTGCCGGCCAGGGCAGCCAGCCGCTGATCGAGCTCGGCCAGTACCTCATCGGCGGGCCTGCCGCCGACATCCCATCCGGACACGACAACCCCTTCAGGAAGCTCCTTCTGATTGACGTACAGGGTCAGCATGCCGAATCCTACGGAGAGGACCAGCACCAAACTGCTGACAATGATGAGACCAAGATGAATTTTTTTCATGCAAAACCACCCTCTTAACTTCGTATTGGCCGACGTTCATGCGCTTGTTCATGTATATGTCACGATGGGGATAAACTTTCGGGTACTCAAAAGGTAACAAATTTGTTACAATAGGTGGTGTTGTGAGGATTTTTCAGGAATTTTAAAGGAATTCAATGGAAGCTGTCGAAATTATAAAGGCTAATTATGGATTGGGAAGTGATTCTTAGTGATTGAAATGCAAGACGTTTGGAAGACTTACCCGAACGGCGCTCATGCGCTGCAAGGCGTGTCGGTTAAGATCAACCGGAATGAATTTGTCTATGTCGTCGGACCGTCCGGTGCGGGAAAGTCGACGTTTATGAAGCTTATTTATAGAGAAGAAGTGCCTACCAAGGGGCAAATTTCCGTGAACGGATTCAATATCGGGAAGCTGAAGCAGCGCAAAATCCCCTATGTTCGGCGCAATATCGGGGTGGTTTTCCAGGACTACCGCCTGCTGCCAAAGCTGACAGCTTACGAAAATGTAGCTTTTGCCATGGAAGTCATCGAGGCGCCGCAGCGAATCATCAAGAAACGGGTGATGGAAGTGCTGGAGCTTGTCGGGCTGAAGGCCAAGGCGAACCGCGAGCCTTCCCAGCTATCCGGCGGCGAGCAGCAGCGGATTGCAATCGCGCGGGCGATCGTGAACAATCCGTCGGTCATTATTGCGGACGAGCCTACCGGGAACCTGGATCCGGAGACATCTTGGGAAATCATGCAGCTGCTGGACGAGATCAATTTTCGCGGCACAACGATTGTCATGGCCACGCATAACAAGGAAATCGTCAACACCATGCGCAAACGCGTACTAGCCATCGAGCGCGGACAGATCGTGCGCGACCAGCTGAGAGGAGAATACGGGTATGAGTTTTAGAACCTTCTTGCGGCACCTGCGGGAAGGGGCGAAGAGTATATTTCGCAACGGCTGGATGTCTGTCGCATCGGTAACTTCCATCGTGGTGTCGTTATTTATATTGGGTGTGTTCATGCTGCTTGTAATGAACGTAAACGCGTTAGCCGATAAAGCAGATAGTAATGTGCAGATCAACACCTACTTGAATCTGAATGTCGACGAGGCGCTTCGGGAGAAGATCCGCAGCGAGATCGAGACGATGCCGGAGGTCAGCTCGATTAAATACGTATCCAAGGAAGACGGGATGAAGGAGCTGGAGGAGAGCCTCGGCTCGGAATGGCTGGAGGGCTTCAGCGAAGAGGACCAGAACCCGCTGCCGGATGCGTTTGAGGTATCCGTCATCGAGCCTACGACCGTCGGCTTCGTCGCCGACAAGATTAGCGCTTTGAACGAGAAGTACGCGGAGGAGCCGATCATGCGCGTCAAGTACGGCGAAGGAACGGTGGAAACGCTGTTCAAAATCACGCGGACGGTCCGGAATATCGGCTTCATATTCGTCGCCGGACTGGGACTGATGTCGATGTTCCTGATTTCGAATACGATCCGTGTTACCATTCTGGCCCGCAGACGTGAGATCGGCATTATGAAGCTGGTCGGTGCGACCAACAGCTTCATCCGCTGGCCGTTTTTCGTCGAGGGGGCATTGATCGGCCTCGTCGGCTCGATTGTCACGGTGACCCTGTTGTTTGTCGGATACGGACGCTTGTATGCGGCCGCTCAGACCGATATGACGCTTGCCAAGAGCCTGATCCCGCTTGGAGACCTGTGGTTGTGGCTCGGCGGAATCATCATTGTGCTCGGCGTTGCGATCGGAGTCTGGGGCAGCACCATGTCGATCCGTAAGTTTTTGAAAGTCTAAACCAGGTAAAGGATGGGGAGCGAACGTTGAAGAAAATCGCCGCTGGAGTAGCAGCCTTATTATTGGCCTCTGTTATGATCCAACCCTCTGACGGACAAGCTGAGAAGAAGACCGCAGCCGACGTCGACCGTGAGCTGAAAGTGCTGCAGGAGCAGGTCCGCGAGGCCAGAGCCCAGAAGAGCAAGGCTGCCGAGGAGAAGAAGGAAGCGCAGCATTATAAGAAAAAGACGACCAAAAACCTGAAATATGTCATGGAACAAATCAGCATCGTCAGCAACGAGCTGATGAAGATATCGATGAAGATCGAGGAAACCGAGGATAATCTGAGAACGACGACGAAGGAGCTTGAAGCGGCCGAGGAGCGCATCGCTTCCCGCGAGAAGCTGCTGGAATCCCGCATTCGTTTGATCTATATGGACGGGCAGCCTTCCTATCTTGATGTGCTGCTCTCCTCCACAAGCTTCAGCGATTTTCTGGAGCGGGCGGATTCCTTAAAGACGATCGTCAATCAGGACCAGGATTTGCTCGTGCAGCATAAACAGGACAAGCTCCTTGTCATCGAGAAGAAGAAACAGCTCGAGACCCAGTATGCGACGGCGAAAGATCTGTACGCACAGATGGAAGACCGCAAGAGCCTCCTGAATGAGAAGGAAAAGGAGAAGCGCGTGCTTCTCGCCCAGTATGATCAAGAGATCGAGGATGCAGAGATTTTGACCAAGGAGCAGGACCAGATGCTGGTGGCCTTGGCCAGCAAACGATCGGATCTGCAGAAAGAGAAGAACAAGCTGGCGGCTGAAGAGGCTGCACGCAGAGCAGCTGCTGCGAAAGCGGCAGCCGCCGCGGCGGCGAAACGGGCGAAGGCGACCAAGCTTGGCGGAAGCAAGGGAGGCGGATTTACCGGCAACGGAGGTCCGTTTGCGCTTCCGGTATCGGGGGCAAGACTCTCATCGGGCTATGGTCCGCGGGTGCATCCGGTAACGGGCGAGGTCGGCAAGATGCATACCGGCCAAGATTTTGCTGCTCCGCAAGGAACGGAGATCCGGGCAGCCGAGAGCGGCACCGTCATTCTGGCCGAATGGTGGAGCGGTTACGGAAACTGTGTTATTGTTGATCATGGGGGCGGCGTATGGACCTTGTACGGACATATCCGCAACGGCGGCATCATGGTGAGTGAGGGCGACAAGGTGTCCAGAGGCCAGAAGATTGCCGAGGTCGGATCGACCGGTCAAAGTACCGGACCGCATCTTCACTTCGAAGTACGGGTTAACGGATCGCCGGTTAATCCTGGGCCTTACCTGTAACGGCAGGGCGCATCTGCGCCACACATGCTTCGTACCGCTGTATAAATATTCCCGGTAAGCCTATCATATACTAGGTGGACGGGATTCCCGAAAGAGCAGTTGAAATGTACAAAGGCGGTGAAGTACATGCTGAAAAAACGAACGGTTGTCTTTCTAATGGTTGCCGCTATGCTGTGCGGTGTACTCATAACCATGGCATTGACCCAGCTGCCGGCTGCGCAGCAGACCGGAAACGGTGAAGGTCTTCTGGCGAGCATTTCGAACCGCAGCGGGCTTGATGACGCGGAGGCCAGGAAGCTCGGCACGGCGCTGGATTTGATCGAAGACAATTATTATAAGGACGTCGACCGGTCGAAGCTGGTTGACGGGGCAATTAACGGAATGATGGAAGCCCTTGGCGATCCGTATTCCAACTATATGGGCGAGGAATCCGCGAAGCAATTCACGGAGAGCATCGCAGGGTCCTTTAGCGGGATCGGCGCTGAAGTATCCTCGCAGGACGGCAATGTCGTCGTCGTATCGCCGATCAAGGGATCCCCGGCAGATAAAGCAGGCATTCGAGCCAAGGACACCATATTGTCCGTGAACGGCGAATCGCTGCAGGGCCTCGACCTGAACGCAGCGGTAGCCAAGATCCGCGGTCCGAAAGGCTCCAAAGCCGTACTGAAGATTAAGCGCGCAGGCTCCGATGAGCCGATCGAGCTTGTCATTGTTCGGGATGATGTTAGCCTGGAGACGGTGACGGCACGGATGGAGAAGGACGGCATCGGCATTATCGAGATTACCCAATTCTCATCAAATACCGGTGAACGCTTTACGGAAGAGCTTGAGAAGCTGGAGAAGCAGGGCATGAAGGGCCTCGTGATCGATGTGCGGAACAATCCGGGCGGCGTTCTGTCCGAGGTCATCGGGATCACCGAGAATTTTGTGCCGAAAGGCAAGCTGATCGTCCAAGTTGAAGACAAAGACAAGAAACGGGAAAAGCATGTGTCGAACGGGCAGGCGAAGCCTTATCCGATCACCGTTCTGATGAACAAGGGCAGCGCAAGTGCATCTGAAATTTTGGCCGGAGCGCTTCAGGAATCGGCAGGTGCGACCTTGGTCGGCGAGCATTCCTTCGGCAAAGGGACCGTTCAGACCAGCTTCGAGAAGCAGCTTGGCGACGGCAGCCTGTTGAAGGTCACCATTGCGAAGTGGCTCACGCCGAACGGCACCTGGATTCATGAGAAAGGGATTGAACCGGATATTAAAGTAGACCAGCCGGAATACTTTACGGTCGCCCCGATTGACAAGAAGAAGACCTACAAGTATGACGCGAACAGCAGCGACGTCAAGAATGCCCAAATTATGCTGGAGGCGCTCGGCTTTGATCCGGGTCGCACCGACGGATATTTCGACCGGGCGACAGAGAAGGCGGTCAAGAGCTTCCAGAGCAAGCATAAGCTGAAATCCGACGGCGTCCTTAACAGTGCGACGGCGGAAAGCCTGGAGGCAGCACTGATCGAGAAGATTCAGGATCCGAAAGTGGATAATCAACTGAATCGCGGACTTTCCGAAGTTCGGAAGGAAATCGCGGCAAGAGCGTCGAAACCATAAGAAGGCTGCAACTTAGCCTTCTTTTTTCTTTGATTCGAGAAAGGAGCGTGGCTGGCTGTTGGAAACGCTGGTACAACTGCTGATGCGTGGGATGGATGCAGGCTTGCAACTTCTGACGCAGCCCTTTTATTATATTTCGATCCTATTCGTAATGCTGCTCTACCGGAGGCAGGTGCTCCTGGAGCGTAAGCTGTTTCATGTACGCTTGCATTCCTGGGGATTGCAAACCTGGCGGACATTTCTCGGCGGATTGCTGGCAGGGCTTGCGGTGTCTGTCGCAGTCGCTTTCCTGGGGGTAAGCCTAAGCCTGGGGGCGATTATCTGCATCTGGGTCACCTCATTGATCTTGATGCTGTTTCATATCCGGTATTTGTGCTTTGCTTATTCCATCGGACTGCTCGGCATCCTCCAGTTCGTGTTGAGCTGGTTTCCGAATCTGGCAACGGAGGGATGGGCTCATGCGGTGCTGTCCACCATCCGCAGCCTGGATATTCCGGCCCTGCTGGCGCTGGCTGCCGTGCTGCATTTCGCCGAGGCCGTTCTGGTCAAGCTGCAGGGGTCAAGCTTTGCGACGCCGCTGTTCCTGGAAGGGAAGCGGGGCAAGCTGGTCGGCGGCTATCATATGCAGAGCTTCTGGCCGCTGCCGCTGTTCATGCTCGTTCCTGCCGCCGGCGGAGGGGCCGTGCTTCCGTGGACGCCGTTCTTCGGCGGGGATGCGTGGAGCGGCGGATTTATGATGATGGCGCTGCCGGTCGTCATCGGCTTCGGCGAGATGACGCAGAGCATGCTGCCCAAGGAGAAGGCGGCGATCACCTCCAAGCGGCTGATCATTTACGCCGCGGTCGTGCTCGCATTGAGCATGCTTGCCGAATGGTGGTCGCCGTTGACCCTGATTGCGGCATTGGCCGCTCTGCTGCTGCATGAAGGCTTGGTATGGTACAGCCGGTATGAAGAGCAGCAGCGCAGTCCGGTATTTGTGCATCCCGTTCGCGGATTACGGGTGCTGGCTGTTCTGCCGGATAGCCCGGCCCATGAGCTCGGCATTCAGCCGGGCGAGACGATTCTGAAGGTGAACGGCACCCTGGTTCACAGCAAGGAGCAGCTTCACGGCGCTCTCCGGCAAAACCCGGCTTTTTGCAAGCTGGAGGTTCAGAACCATCAGGGCGAAAGCAAGTTTTTGCAGCGCGCCATTTATGCAGGGGACCATCATCAGCTGGGAGCGATCGTAGCCCCGGATCCGCGCGATGGCATTGCCGCCCGATTGAAGCCGGTAAGTCTTATTACGCTGCTGGCGAACAAGCTGCATGTCCAAAAGTTTCGCAAGGATCCGGCGGGCGAGAAGGCTCTCCGATCGGAAGAAGCGGGATTTGATTCATAAATGCAAATGACGGTGCTTGTCGAAGAGACAAGCATCGTTTTTTATTTCATTTCAGGCTGTCCTTCAATTCACTTGCAACCTAATGGAAGTCATGTGCGTCTGTATCCACAAATAGCCAGTGATGGCGTAGAGGGGGTAATGGAGTGGCTTCATTATCTAAGGCAGCTGTGATCTGGACCGTTGTCGTCGCAGGGGTGCTATCGATCATTGGATGCGAGTCGGGAGGATCATCTTCCCAGCCGAAGCCGGCGCACGAAGTCCCACAGGGTCCGGCAACGGGGTCTACCGCGAGCCATGCAGACACGAGAGATTCCGAAACTGCGGAAGGGCCCGAGGAAACGGTCGTGTATGAAGGGCTGGTAGCCGGAAAAAATACGATCTTGGGCACGAATAAGATCAAATACCGAGTTCTGATCCTTCGTGAGGTCGATGAACAGACGGCAGTGAACGGCAGGCAGCGCGATCTGGAGCGGCTGGCGGTAGCTTCAAATGGAGCGTGGTATGAGGTAAGCCGAGAGCAGTTTGATCTCATCCGGCGCGGTCAGCGCGTAAAGGCGGCATCGACGAACGAGCAGCTGGATATGCGTCCACCCGTTCGCACGGCACAAGCCGTGGATATACTGCAGGAACCGGAAGGGATGTTCCATTTTTATTATCTGGATGATGTCATAACGGGTACGGTGCGTTCACTGGACGTCAATGCAAGGCGGATCGAGCTGGACGTTTCGGCTTGGGTGAACCGGGATAAGAAGGGTGCTATTGATGACATCGGGCACGTGATAGGGTTGAGCATTGATGAGGAGACAGAGCTTCGTGGCGAGCAGGAGAGAAGGCTGGAGGTGTCCTCCATCAAGATCGGAGATAAACTGAATGTCGTACCGGCGGGCGGCAGCTACCAGTATAACCGAGATGGCGGTCAACAGCCTTTACGGGCAGATAAGATCACAAGGCTGGAACAGGCTAGGAAGGAAAAGCTCCGGAGGTTGATTGCCCAAGGGCCGGGCGGAATCCATACGGTCCTGATGTATCAAGCGGGAAGTGACGCAAGCGAGCTATGGGATGAGCTTGCGGCACAAGTGCCTGGAGCTTTATATGGCGGTTATTCCGCCATCGAATACCGTGAGGGAGATGCTGTCGATTATAAGTTGGAGCTCGGGCTGGATAGATTGCCGGCCTATCTCGTGTTCGACCGTGATGACCTGCTCTTTCGTACCGAATCGGTGAAGGAGCTGCAGCGCTGGTTCAATCTGAGAGCTTCCGAGCAGCGCTGAAGCATAGAGTCGCGTAACCAAACCGTAAATGGAACCCGTAACCCGTAATCGTAACCTCTAACCGTAGCCTGTAACTGTAAACCGTAAACCGTAAACCCAACAGTATCATAACCAAGGCCTGCAAAGCGCGGCTTTCCATGAGGGAAGACTCCGCTTTGCAGGCCTTATTGACGGTTAAATCGATTATTTGTTAACTCTGAACTTTCTTCAAATAAAAGATCGCAATCTGCGTCCGGTCGCGCAGACTCAGCTTCCCCAAAATATCGGTCACGTAATTCTTGACGGTGCCCTCGCTAAGGAAGAGCCGGCCGGCAATTTCTTTGTTGGACAGGCCATCAGCAATGAGGGTGACGATGTTGCACTCCGCCGGCGTCAGACCGAACGCCTCCAGCTTGGCCGGCGTCTGCGGATCGGGCTGCGCGGCAGGGCGGAGCATGCCGGTCAGCTTGCGGGCGATATCGGGATGAATCAGCATATTGCCGTCATGGACGGTTTTGATACCCTGGATGATCCGGTCCGGCGGGATGTTCTTGAGCAGATAGCCGCTTGCCCCATTCCGCAAAGCCTCCGCAATATAATCCTCATCATCGAACGTGGTCAGCATCAGCACCCGGATGTCGGGATATTTCTCCCTAATGCGCAAGGTACCTTCCACGCCGTCACATACCGGCATGCGGATGTCCATCAGCACGACGTCGGCCACAAGCCCGCCTTCCAGCAAGTCGAGCGCTTCCCCGCCGTGAGCCGCCGCCCCGGTTATTTCGATATCCGGATCCATCCCCACGAGCAGCTTCAAGCTCTCCCGAATGAACGGGTCATCATCGACAATCAGTACGGAAATCATGGTAAGCACTACCTTTTCTTTTAATTGGACGCTTGTTCCTTCAGCGATCGATTTATACGATCTCACGCTTTCGGTAAACCGGCAGCCGGGTGATCACGGTAAACGGAGCGCTTTGCTGCACCGTAAGCGTTCCGCCAACGACCTTGGTCCGCTCCAGCATGCCGCTGAAGCCGATGCCCTGCTTGCCTTGGCCCGGGTCCGGCCCATCGGCCGGCTCCGGCACTTTGCCGTTGTTGCTGACCTCCATGCGAACCTCATCTTCCCCATAGTGCAGAAAAATTCGGACATGCGTGGCGCCTCCGTGACGGAGGGCATTCGTGATCGCCTCGCGGGCGTTCTTATATAATACCACCTGCTGGCTCGGATAGAGCGGATAGGGCATTCCTTGCAGCTCAAGGTCGGTTTCGATGCCGGTTTCCTTTCCGGTCTCCGCAAGGAGCCGGTCCAGGGAATAATCATCGGCCATGCGCCGGTGCGGGCTCATCTGCTTAACGGCCGAACGCAGCTGCTCCATGCTGTCGCCCAGCTGGTCCCGGATCTGGTGCAGCAGCTCCATGCCGCGAGCGGAATCGCGGGGGACGGTATGGACGGCCGCCTCCATCATCATTTTGATGCGGATCAGCCGGTGGCCGATATCGTCATGCAGCTGGCGGGAGATCCGGTTCCGTTCCTCGGCTTGCGCCGCCCGTTCCACCTGGTGCGCGAATTGCAGCAGCTGTCTGCCCGCTTCATCCTGCTGGAAATGCAGCCGCTTGAGCTCATCGTACAGCTTGATGTGATCGGCTTGTTTTTCAAACAGTTGATGGATTTGGCCGAAAGCCGCCGCGAAGAACAAAAATACCAAATTGGCCGTTGTCGTCAAGAGCGGATCCCAGCCGGCAATGGCGATGTTCAGCAGCCCGAGGTGAGCGAACGCAAACCACCACCGCCAGGAACGCTCCAGCAGGGGCAGATAGACGCACATCGTCGACACGGACAAGAACACCATCATAAATCCGTATTGATGGCACAGCCAAAAGGATAACGCGATTTCAACCACCGCAGCCGCCTTGGCCGCGGACGGGGTGGGCAGGAAACGGCTCAGCACCGTCACCGCGAGAAACAGGAGGACGAACACCATATATTCCCCGTAGTCATCCAGCTGCTGAAGGAACATATCAGCCGCGGCCGGAAGGAGAATCAAGCCGTAACGAAGATAAGCGAGAGGAGAAGACATGCGCGATCAGCAACCTTTTTTATAAACTTATAGCTCCCGGTCCATCAGTGGCTTCATTATATCACAGGACATTCGAGCGATAGGAGATGACTTTGGTCACCCCATAAGGTGACTTCTTCTACCTGAAAGAAACGACGAACTTGTATACAATGAATGTCAGAAAGCTGAATTAAGGAAACGGGGATGGTACGTATGGCGGTCTTTCTGGAAATGAAGGATGTCGTGAAACGATATGGTAGCAAGCTGTCGGTGGATCACCTGAATCTCGAGGTGCAAGAGGGGGAAATCTTCGGACTGCTCGGCCCGAACGGGGCTGGCAAAAGCACGTCAATCAGCATGATCTGCGGCCTGCTGCCGAAGGATCAAGGGAGCATCAAGGTCGATGGCATATCGATTGAAGATCAGCCGCTTGAGGTGAAGCGAAGAATCGGATTGGTTCCGCAGGATCTCGCCTTGTACGAGCAAATGTCCGCGATGGACAACGTCGCCTTTTTTGCAAAATTGTACGGACTCCGGGGACAGCAGCTGAAGGAACGGGTGGAGGAGGCATTGACGTTCGTCGGACTGCAGGATCGGGCCAAGGACCGGCCGTCGACCTTTTCCGGCGGGATGAAGCGAAGACTGAACATCGCCTGCTCGATTACCCATCGCCCGAAGCTCATCATCATGGATGAACCGACGGTCGGCATCGATCCGCAGTCGCGCAACCATATCCTTGAATCTGTCCGGACGTTGAATGAGATGGGCTCGACGGTCATTTATACCAGCCATTATATGGAGGAGGTTGCCGCGATCAGCGATCGGGTGGCCATTATGGACCAAGGCCATGTCATCGCCTGCGGTACGCAGCAGGAGCTGCGGGCCCGGGTGGCTCAAGAGGAGCGCATTATCCTCACGGCAGATGGGATCACGGAGGAGCTTATCCAGGAGATGAAGCTTCATCCGCGCGTCGGGCGCGTTACGCAACATGATCATCGGCTCGAGATTTATGTTCCATCGGCGCAAGAGGAGCTGCAGGATATTCTGTTCATTTGCGGCAAGCACGGCACGACGCTCCGATCGCTGCAGTGCGAGGAGCCTGACTTGGAGACGCTGTTTCTCAGCCTGACTGGACGGAAGCTGCGGGACTAAACAGGCCGGAGGTCTCCGGATACATGAAGGGAGAAAACAAACCATGAACACTGCGATTATCGCCTGGTTTGAGCTCAAGCGGATGGCTACGAGCCGGACGGTGCTGATCAATCAATTTTTGCTGCCGCTTATACTGATCTTTATATTAGGTAACGCGCTATCCGGCTGGTTCGGAAACGAAAAGGAATTTGAGCAGCCGCCGGTGAATGTGGGCTTCATATTGCCCGAAGCGCAGGGGGAGCTTCCTGCAAGCATGCAGGAACTCGTGAATGCGCCGGAAATTCAGGATATTGTTATCCAGCACATCCTATCGAATCGCGAGGAGGGTGTAGGAAAGCTCCGCCGGGGAGAGCTGGATTATGCGGTGGTGATCCCGGAAGCGTTCGACGAGCGGATGGGACGGGGAGAAGCGGTGAAGCTGGAGCTGCTTCCCGGCAGAGACCATAATCTGAATCTCGTGGCGGATACCGTCTTTACAACGTTTATGGCGGACGCGAATCATAAACAGGCGGAGGCGATCGTGTTCGGCGGCGTGCAGGCGCTCGCAGTACCAGCATCGGCTTCCGATGGGAAACCAGGCGGAGCTAGCGTGGAGGTTGGACAATTGAGCGAAAAGGGCGGGTCTTATTCTGCCGCTCAATACTATGCGGCTTCCATGCTGGTCATGTTTCTGCTGTATTCAGGCCTGATGGCAAGCAGCAGCCTGCTGGGCGAGCGGGAGAGCCGGACCCTGTACCGGCTGCAAAGTGCACCGGTATCCCCCGGCACGATCTTTGCCGGCAAAATCATTGGATGCAGTCTGATCACGTTTGTGAAAGCTGCTGTCATTGTGCTTGGATCGATGTGGCTTTATGGCGTGAAGTGGGGAGGGCATCCGCTCCTGCTGATCACGGTCTGCGTCCTGCTCACCTTGTCCTCCATGACGATTGCGGCGCTCATTACGTTCGTGTCCCGCACGGCGGCCGGAGCCAGGGGCCTGATGCAGGCCATAATCATCGCCATGACGTTTGTCAGCGGAGGCTTTATGCCGCTGCCGGTGGAGTTTTTTCAGAAGATCGCAGCCTTTACGGTCAACCACTGGGCGATGCAGAGCATGCTGCGGATGATGCTGGACAGCGAGACCGGCCTCGTCCTCTCCTGCATCGGGATGCTGGCGATCATAACGGCCGTGCTGTCGGCCTTTGCCATGATCACGTACCGAAAGGTGGGATACCATGCCTAGCTTGATTATCGCCTGGAATATGGTGAAACGGACGCTTGGGCGGAGACGGGGCTGGATTGTCTTTGTCCTGGTGCCCTGCGTCGTCGTCACGCTGACGGTGTTTCTGCTGGGCAGGACGACGGCAGCCGGTATCATTGTCTCCTATGTGAATGAGGACGAAGGTCCTGCAGGGCAATACTTGATGGAGCAGCTGGAGCACAGCGGACAATATGTGCTGAAGGAGTCGGCTTCCGAGGATGTGCTGCGCGAGGAGCTGCTTCAGAATAAAAGCACGGTCGGCGTTTATGTTCCCCGAAGCTTCAGCGACGGAATCATGGAAGGGGGATCGCCGAGCGTCAAGGTGTATGAAGTATCAACGTCGGAAGCATCGGTCATGATCCGCATGACCGCCGACTCTACGGTTAAGCGCCTGAACGGATCGGTCTCGGCAACCCGGGAAATGTCTGACTCGGGTGAGGTCCGCATGCAAGCGCTGAGCCGGGTGCTGGAGCAATCCGCCAAGAAGCGGGTGGATACGAAGGTGACGGATCTGAATCTGTACGCCAAGCCGGGCTTGTCGAATGTGACGGGATTTACGCTTATGTTCATGATGACCCTGATCTCGAGCGTCGTGGCGATGATATTGGACGACCGGAGGCAGCGCACGCTGTCGCGGATGTATACGGCACCGGTCCGGGCATACGAGATCGCGCTCGGCAACTTTCTGGGGAGCCTTGTCGTCGGATCGCTGCAGGTAATCATCGTGCTTCTGCTCAGCCGGTATGTGCTGCGTTACGAGTACGGCATTCCGTTCATGCTGCACTTTCTCATCCTGATGGCCTTCATGCTGGTGTCGCTCGGGCTTGCCAGCACGATCGCGGGACTCATCCGCAACGATCAGAATGCCGCGATGATCAATTCCATGATCGTCACTCCGAGCTGCATGCTGGGCGGCTGCTTCTGGCCGCTGGCCATCATGCCGGAGTTCATGCAGAAGCTCGCCAACTTTATTCCGCAAAAGTGGGCAATTGAAGCGGTGGAGATCGCCGCCACCGGCGGCACGCTCGCTGATATCAGCCTGCCGCTCGCGGTCCTCGGCTTGATGGCGATCATTTTGCTCGCCGTCGGCTCTGCCGTTCTGCGGCCAAGCGAGAGCGGGACAGGAACCGCCGCTTAGAGCCGGTTAATTGTAATGATTCGTCTGTCGAGCTTCGTTGACGAGTACCGATCGTGATAGCTAAGAAAATCAAAGGCCAGACCGCAACCTGCGGCCTGGCCTTTGATGATGATGTGAAAGGGAGTGCTTTATCGGCAACTCGCAAGATTTGAATGCCGTGCTACGTTGAGAGTCGGTGCCTGCTACTGGCGAAGCTGTCGCAGCACGGTGATCTCGACCCGGCGGTTTTTCTGTCGGCCTTCAGGAGTGGTATTGTCCGCGGCCGGTCTTGTATCCGCATATCCCGCATACTGGAAGTCCGCTGGATCCAGCCCTTCCTTCTCTAAGAAGAAGCGAAGCACCGACATGGCGCGTGCGCCGGAAAGCTCCCAATTATCCTTGTAGATGGAGCCGCGTCCGATCGGCACATCGTCCGTATGGCCTTCGATGCTGACGGTGGAATCCAAATTTTTGAACAGGCTCGCCAGCTTGCCGAGCACGGGAGCTGCACCCGGCTTCAATTCCGCCCGGCCGACATCGAACAGGAAGCGGTCGCTTAACGTAATGGCGATTCCTTGGGGCTCGTCCGAGATGAAAATATCGTCCTCGAGCTGGTTATCCTTCACATATTGCTGAATGAGTCCCATGAAACTCGCCAGCTCCTCTTCCTGGGCGCGGAAGGCGAGCTCACGCTCGCTTAACGGCCCGGCGTCTTCGGCATCATCGGCGCTGTCTTCCTCAGCCTTGGAAGGAGGGTTCTTGTGGTTCTCCGTATCGGCCGTGCCGGTTATGCCGGAGCCCATCTCCAGAATACTGTCCCCGCTCTGAAAGGTGGCCTGCAGCGACTCGGTGACCAATTGATATTTTTCCGGATCCAAACGGCTCATCCCATACATGACGACAAAAAATATCAGCAGCAAAGTAATCAGATCCGCATAGGTGATCATCCAGCGGTCGCGCTGATCGCCGCCAGCCTGCGGACGGGAGCGCCGCCTCCGTCTATTCGGTCCACTCATGGGCGAACCCCCTTGATGCCGGTCCATCCAACCTGCCCGCCGATGCGAAGGAGGCCAGCTTCTTGCGGACGATAAGCGGGTGCTCTCCGTTCTGAATGGCTAGAATGCCTTCCAGCAGGAGCTCCATATTTACAATTTCTTCTTCGGAACGTGCTTTAATCTTCGTTGCAATGGGCAAAAAGATAATATTGGCGCTGGCAACACCGTATAAGGTAGCTGTGAACGCGACGGCAATCGAAGGGCCGAGATTCGTGGGCTCCTGCAAACTGCCGAGCACATGGATCAATCCCATGACGGTTCCGATTATCCCCATCGTGGGCGCATAGCCTCCGGCAGATTCGAAAATTTTAGCGTAGCCTTCGTGCTTCTGCTCGGCGGCCTGGATTTCAAGCTCAAGGATTTGGCGGACCATTTCGGGATCGGTGCCGTCGACGACCATCTGCATCCCTTCTCTCAGAAAAGGATCGGCATGCTCGTCCGAGACGCGCTCCAAGGCCAGAACGCCGTCTCTTCGCGCAATGACCGACATATCGGCCAGCGAATCGATAAGCTCGCCCGGTGAACGGACGCTGCGGCCGAAGGCCAGCCGGAGGGCGGCGGGGATGGTTCGGAGACGGGAGAGCGGGAAGCTGATGAGGACAGCGGCCACGGTTCCGCCGAACACGATCAGCGCTGCCGCGCCCTGCATCAGCCCGCCGATATGTCCGCCTTCCCAGAGGAAGCCTCCGATGAGGGCCGCGAGTCCGGCCAGGATGCCGATAATGATTGTTATATCCATAATGCTGTAATCATCTCCTTTATTTATAGTTGAACCATGATTGAACTCAATAGAAACCGTTTAAGGCAATTTAAAACGGACCGAAAAGCGCGCGTTTGCCCGCGCTAAATTTACCGGATCGCGGGCTGCTGAATATTCCATGAAATTGTTTGCATCAAAAAAACGTAAAGGGTATAATGAGACGGGAACAGATATTCTTATTCCTGTTAACCGACACCACTAATTTCCCAATATCTATATCATCGGGAAATTTCGACATATCTTTTAGTATGATTTACATTTTAGAGCATAAGGGTGATGATGGACAATGAGCGATTTAGTTGTCAGTACCAAATCCTTTGAGATTGAGTCCGAGTTCCAGCCGCAAGGCGACCAGCCGGCTGCGATCGAGCAGCTGGTTGAAGGGCTGCGCCAGGGGAAGAAGCACCAGACCCTGCTCGGTGCAACAGGAACCGGCAAGACGTTTACGATCGCGCAGACCATCGCCAGAGTCAACCGGCCGACCCTTGTCATTGCGCATAACAAGACGCTTGCCGCACAGCTGGCGAGCGAATTCAAGGAGTTTTTCCCGAACAATTCGGTTGATTACTTTGTCAGCTACTACGATTACTATCAGCCGGAAGCGTACATCCCTTCTTCAGATACGTATATCGAGAAGGATTCCAGCATCAACGAAGAGATCGACAAGCTTCGTCACTCGGCCACGAGCTCGCTGTTCGAGCGGCGGGATGTCATCATCGTTGCGAGCGTATCGTGCATTTACGGCTTGGGATCGCCGAAGGAATACGGGGAATTGCTGCTCTCGCTCCGGGTAGGCATGGAGAAGCCGCGCAATCAGATTCTGGCGCGGCTTGTTGATATTCAGTACCAGCGCAACGATATCAATTTCGTGCGCGGCACGTTCCGCGTCCGCGGAGACGTCATCGAGATATTTCCTGCCTCGAAGGGCGAGCATGCCGTTCGCGTCGAGCTGTTCGGCGACGAGATCGAGCGAATCACGGAGATTGACGTCCTGACGGGAGAGCTGGTCGGAGAGCGCGAGCATATTGCGATCTTCCCGGCGTCCCACTTCGTAACCCGCGAAGAGACGATGCGGGTTGCACTGATCAATATCGAGCGGGAGCTGGAGGAGCGCCTCGAGCAGCTCCGCTCTGAGGGCAAGCTGCTCGAAGCGCAGCGGCTGGAGCAGCGTACGCGTTATGATATCGAGATGATGAAGGAAGTCGGATTCTGCTCCGGCATCGAGAACTATTCGGGGCCGCTGACGTTCCGGGAGCCGGGGGCAACCCCGTATACGCTGCTCGATTATTTCCCGGACGACATGCTGATCGTGATCGACGAATCGCACGTGACGCTGCCGCAGATCCGGGCCATGTACAACGGCGACCGCGCAAGGAAGACAGTGCTCGTGGAGCACGGGTTCCGCCTGCCGTCGGCGCTCGATAACCGTCCGCTGAAGTTCGAGGAGTTCGAGGAGAAGGTCAACCAGATTATCTATGTATCCGCAACGCCGGGGCCTTATGAGCTCGAGCACTGCGATACGATGGTGGAGCAGATCATCCGGCCGACCGGGCTGCTCGATCCGATCATTGACGTGCGGCCGACGGAAGGTCAGATCGACGATCTGATCGGCGAGATCCGGGAACGGGTTGACCGTGACGAACGTGTGCTGATTACGACGCTTACGAAGAAGATGGCGGAAGACTTGACCGATTACCTCAAGGAGATTGGCATCAAGGTCCGCTACATGCACTCCGATATTAAGACGCTAGAGCGGATGCAGATCCTGCGCGACCTGCGCTTGGGGACGTTCCACGTATTGGTCGGAATTAACCTGCTCCGGGAAGGCCTTGACCTGCCGGAGGTGTCCCTGGTAGCGATTCTGGACGCGGATAAGGAAGGCTTCCTCCGCTCCGACCGGTCCCTGATCCAGACGATCGGCCGCGCTGCCCGGAACTCGGACGGCAAGGTCATCATGTACGGAGACAAGATCACCGATTCGATGGATCGGGCGATCAAGGAGACGGAGCGCCGCCGCAGCATTCAGGTTGCCTACAACGAGAAGCACGGCATTACGCCGCAGACGATCCGCAAGAAGGTGCGGGACGTCATTGAAGCGACGAAGGTGGCCGAGGGCAAGGCGGACTATTTGGCCGGCGACAAGCAGAAGATGTCGAAGAAGGAGCGTCAAAGCCTGATTCAGCGTCTGGAAGCCGAAATGAAGGAAGCCGCGAAGAATCTCCAGTTCGAGCGTGCCGCAGAGCTTCGTGATGCGCTGCTGGAGCTTCAAGCCGAGTAAGGAGCTTATCTTATCGGAGCTCCGCATTAGGCGAGTCATGCCCGGCAATTAGCTTCCCGCGGGCATTATGCTGGATTTTGGATTTGGATAACAAGGAGGACGGCCCGGGCGGTCGTTCTTCTTGGTTCATATATACAGGCTTATATTTTTATGCACGGAGTAGGAGATGATATCGTTTGGCAAGTGAGAATATTGTGATAAAAGGCGCCCGCGCACACAATTTGAAGAATATCGACATCACGATCCCGCGCGACAAGTTTGTTGTGCTGACCGGACTTAGCGGCTCGGGCAAATCCTCCCTCGCGTTTGACACCATTTATGCCGAGGGGCAGCGCCGGTATGTAGAGTCGCTCTCCGCATATGCCCGGCAGTTCCTCGGGCAGATGGAGAAGCCGGATGTGGATTCGATCGACGGTCTGTCCCCGGCCATCTCGATCGACCAGAAGACGACCAGCCGCAACCCGCGTTCGACCGTAGGTACGGTCACCGAAATTTATGATTATCTGCGGCTTCTGTTTGCCCGGATCGGGCATCCCCACTGTCCGGAGCACGGCGTGGAGATAACGTCCCAGACGGTAGAGCAGATGGTGGACCGCATTATGCAGTACCCGGAGAAGACAAGGCTGCAAATTTTGGCCCCGGTCGTTTCCGGACGAAAAGGCGAGCATAAGAACCTGTTCACGGACATTGCGAAGCAGGGCTTCGTCCGCGTGCGGGTCGACGGCGAGCTTCGCGACCTGTCCGAGAGCATCGAGCTCGAGAAGAACAAGAAGCATACCATCGAGGTTGTCGTTGACCGCATCGTCGTTAAAGAGGATATCGAGGCGCGCCTGGCAGACTCCATCGAGACCGCGCTTAACCTGTCCGGCGGGCAGCTGCTGGTCGATATTATCGGCCAGGAGGAGCTGCGGTTCAGCTCGAACTTTGCCTGCCCGATCTGCGGATTCAGCATGGAAGAGCTGACGCCGAGAATGTTCTCCTTTAATACCCCGTTCGGCGCGTGTCCGGATTGCGACGGCTTGGGCGTGGAGATGATCGTTGATCCCGAGCTGCTGGTGCCGGACACGAGCAAGAGCATCGAGGAAGGGGCATTTTTGGCCTGGAGCGGCGGCACATCGACGTATTACCCGCAATTCCTGAAATCGGTATGCCAGCATTACGGCATTCCGCAGGATGTGCCTGTGAGCGAATTAAGCCAGGAGCAGATGAATAAGCTGCTGTACGGAACGGGCAACGAGAAGGTGCACTTCCGTTATGAGAATGATTTCGGACAGCGAAAGGAAGCGTACGTCACCTTCGAGGGCATCATCCCGAACCTGGAGCGCCGTTATCGCGATACGAATTCCGAGGGCATTCGCGAATATATCGAAGGCTACATGAGCAGCAAGCCATGCGATGTATGTAAAGGGCACCGCCTCCGCAAGGAGAGCTTGGCCGTTACGATCAATGACCGTAACATGGCTTATGTCACCAGCCTGTCGATCGGAGAGTCGCTGAAGTTTTTCGAATCGCTGGATTTGACCGAGAAAGAGCGGCAGATCGCGAATCTGATCCTGAAGGAAATTCACAGCCGGCTGGGCTTCCTCGTCAATGTGGGTCTGGATTATTTGACCCTCAGCCGTTCGGCAGGGACCCTCTCCGGCGGCGAAGCGCAGCGGATCCGGCTCGCCACGCAGATCGGCTCGAGCTTGATGGGCGTACTCTATATTTTGGACGAGCCCAGCATCGGTCTTCACCAGCGCGATAATGACCGCCTGATTGCCACGCTGGAGCATATGCGGGATCTAGGGAACACGCTCATCGTCGTTGAGCATGACGAGGATACGATGATGGCTGCCGATTATATCATCGATATCGGTCCGGGTGCAGGCATTCATGGCGGGCAGGTTATTGCCCAAGGAACGCCGAAGGAAATTATGGAGGACCCGAATTCTCTGACAGGCCAATACTTGAGCGGCCGCAAGTTCATCCCGGTTAATCTGGAACGCCGGAAGCCGGATGGACGCTGGCTCGAAATCAAGGGAGCGAAGGAGAACAACCTCAAGAACATCAACGTTAAGTTTCCGATTGGCGTCTTTACGGCGGTAACCGGCGTGTCCGGTTCAGGGAAATCGACCTTGGTGAACGAGATTCTGTACAAGACGCTTGCTCGGGATTTGAACAAAGCGAAAGTACGCCCGGGTCAGTATCGTGAGATCAAGGGACTTGAGCATGTCGAGAAAGTGATCGATATCGACCAGTCGCCGATCGGTCGTACGCCGCGCTCGAACCCGGCCACCTATACCGGCGTGTTCGACGATATTCGGGATATCTTCGCCCAGACGAATGAAGCGAAGATACGCGGATACAAGAAAGGCCGCTTCAGCTTCAACGTCAAGGGCGGCCGCTGTGAGGCCTGCCGCGGCGACGGCATCATCAAGATCGAGATGCACTTCCTGCCGGATATTTATGTGCCATGCGAAGTATGCAAGGGTAAACGGTATAACCGGGAGACGCTTGAGGTTAAGTATAAAGGCAAAAATATATCGGAAGTGCTGGAGATGACGGTGGAGAATGCCACCGAGTTCTTCCAGAACATTCCGAAGATCCACCGAAAGATGCAGACGCTGATGGATGTCGGTCTCGGGTATATTACGCTCGGGCAGCCGGCCACGACGCTCTCCGGCGGGGAGGCACAGCGCGTGAAGCTGGCTTCGGAGCTGTATCGCCGGAGCACGGGCAAGACGATGTATATCCTGGATGAGCCGACCACGGGCTTGCATGTGGACGATATCGACCGCCTGCTTACCGTGCTTCACCGGTTAGTCGATTCCGGCGAATCGGTGCTGGTCATTGAGCATAACCTGGATGTCATTAAGACGGCGGATTATATCATTGACCTTGGTCCGGAAGGCGGAAGCGGCGGCGGCACCATCATCGCTACCGGAACGCCGGAGGACATCGTGAAGGTGCCTCAGTCTTACACAGGCAAATATCTGAAGCCGGTATTGGAACGCGACACGAAGCGGACGGCGGAGCTGAATAAGGTAGAGGCTGCCCGTTAAGGAGCTGCCGCTTCTCGAATCCTTGCCGAGCACCCGATGAATGGATCATCGGGTGCTCTTTTTATTAGGATGCGGAATGGATTCAGAATCCGAACGTTGGCCTGAAGCCAAACGAATAAATGACCGGCATAAGCGGTCATCCTAAGGATGGCAGCTTATGCTGATTTTACCTTCAGGATAGGGCCATTCCTGTTCCAGGATATAACAATGATCGAAGAACAATCCGCCATTGTAGCGGCCTTTGTGTTATGTTACCAAGCCCCAAGAATATGATTATTTTCACGACAAAAACGAAGTGACTGGTTAAATATGAGAAATTTCTATGACTTTTTTTCATTTTGTGGTCACTGGGACTTGCATCTTGGCGGACTCACGGATAACATAGAAGAAGATATGCAAATTTGCCCGAGAAAGAAACTCACGAGGAGGTACGTCTCATGTTCCTTGCAGCTGTATCGGATGCAACTGCCAAGTTCAAGTATTTCGATATCTTTATGATCCTGTTCACCATTCTCATTTTTGTTGGTGTGGTTCGCTTGTTGATGGCCCGCCAAAAAAATAAATTCGCAATCGCTTTCGGTATCGTCAGCTTGCTCGTGTTCCTGTACTCGGACTACGCGATGGTTACCGGTTGGTTCAAATAGTTAAACCGTACGGACGATCGTAATGAATGGTCATGACGAAGGGATAATACATACAAACAAGACGCCGCCTGCATGGAGCAGGGAGAGCGTCTTTTTGTGTTCTGTTCGTCCATGTACCGGACAAGGATCCGGCGACTGATCGAATGCGCCTTGACCGGCTGACATTGTGCTAGTTGTACCGAAACCCAGTGTAATGCAGCCATGCGATTATGTTTGCAGAAATTATTACGCACCTGTCTTGCATTCCGTTCAATAGTGCACATGATATAGGTCTTAAAGTCATGGTTGCATATGGAAAAATATGATAAATTATAGGAGTGACCGTGAAACGGGATCGAGGATGGGACCGGGGAGGAACAGGTGAACAAATGAAGAGACGCGGATACAAAGTATCAACGGCGCTGCTGCTGAGCACTGCGCTCATGCTAGGAAGCCATGGGGCCATTCTGGAAGGGGAGGCTGCAGCGACAGAAAGTTTTATAGTCAAGAGTACATACGAGCCAGAAACGGTACCAAGCGTGATTAGCCGATTATCGCCGTCGGTAGTGGGCATTATCGGTAAAGTGGCCCAGGGAACACCGGGCGAAGTGGATGATCGATATAATCTGGCGCACGGAACGGGCGTCATCTGGAAAGCGGACGGCTGGATCGTAACGAACGCCCATGTAGTGGACGGGCTAAGCGGCATTACCGTCGTTACGTCCGACGGCAAGTCCTATAAGGCAAAGGCTGTTTTTAGCGATCCGAAGAGTGATATCGCACTCGTCAAAATCAACGCCAAGTCCCTCAAGCCAGCCGTGTTCGCGGTAACCGCCCAGGAGGCAGTGGTTGGTGAGACGGTCGTTGCAATCGGTACGCCGATCTCGTTCTCGCTTCGGAACTCCGCCTCGGTCGGGGTGGTCAGCGGGCTGAACCGGAGCGTTGACGGCTCCTACCGATTGATTCAGACGGATACCGCAATCAATCCGGGAAATAGCGGAGGACCGCTTGTCAATTTAAAGGGCGAGGTCATTGGCATCAATAGCAAGAAATTCGCCGCTGTCGGCATCGAAAACATGGGCTTCTCCATTCCGGCGGAAACCGTCCGGTATGTTGTCGATCATCTGCTGAAGTACGGCGAGGTTCGGAGAGCCACGCTTGGGCTGGAGCTGGAGGAAAGCTGGTCCGCCATTGTCGGGCTGCCTTCGGATGACCCGCTGACGGTCACCAAGGTGCTGTCCGCCGAGGCCAAGAAGGCTGGAATAGCGGAGGGAGACGTGCTGTATGGCATCAATGGAAAGCGTGTCTACTCCGTGGTGGATATTAATGAGCGGCTGAAGTCCTACACGCCGGGACAGCAGGTTCGCCTGCTGATGCAGCGGGACGGGGATATTGTAAACGTCAGCCTGAAGCTCAGCCGGGACGGCGCTTCCGCTGTATCGACTGACGATGAGGGAGGCGAAAGCGCATGATCAAGGGAGAGAGAACCGGAATATCGCGCGGGCTGAGAAAGATGGCTGTCGGAGCTTTGTCATCGGCGGTACTGCTGGCAGCATTATCGATTCCGGCATGGGGCGATGCGGCATCGGAGAAGCGGGTGCTGACGATTCAGAGCGGCAGCAGCAAGGCTTCAGTCAACGGCAATGCGTACGAAATCGCGAAGCCGGTTGTGAAGCAAGGCGTGCTGATGGTGCCGCTAAGCGTGTTCAAGAAAGCGTTTGGCACCGAGATTCGGCTTGAAGGAGAGAATCGGGTTCGGCTGCTGCAGGGGCCCCACACGGTCGTGCTTGTGATCGATAACAAGACGGCCTGGATCGACGGCAAGAAGGTGCAGCTGCCGGCTGCCCCGACGATGGTCTCGGGAACGCTCATGGTACCGCTGCGGAATGTGGCCTCAGGGATCGGCGCTAAGGTAACCTCGGCTCAAGGAAAGCTGTCGATCAGCCTGACCGTTACCGATAAGGAAGAGAAGAGCGATGAGGATGCGATCAACACAAGCAACGGCAAGACTCGAATCGGCAACAGCTATTACGGCTGGAGCATCAATTACCCGTCCTGGATGATGGTCGGGCGAGGCTCGGATGATGAGAGCGGGACTGCGTTCAATGACACCACGGGCCGCTATTACCTGGAGGTGCATGTAACCCCGCAAGAGGTGGAGCTGGACACGGATGATCTCCTCGAACAGCTGGTGAAGGAGGTCGAGGCATCCGGCGACATCGTGCTGCACGAGGAGAAGGTCGAAGCCGGAGCGCTGCCTTATGCCCGCATTGTTTCCCGCGACGTGGACGGCGTGCTGTGGGAAAGCCGGCAGTATTATGACAACAAGAAGTTGTACGAGCTGTATTTTGCGGATGCGGAGGCGGTCCACTATCGTGATATGGATAAGCATGCAGGGCTGCTCGGTTCGTTCCGTACCTCGTATAACGGATCGGATAAGTCGCTTAAAGATATCTCGACGGTCGTGAACGGGCTGCGCGAGGCCGGCAATGCAGAATACGGCATCCGCCTGATGGTGCCGGCCGGCTGGCAGATCGACAATCGGGAGATGCTGTACGGGGCCGAGAAACAGGGATACTTGTCCGTATCGGTCACATCGGCGCCGGCCGGAGCGAACGGCACGCTGGCAGCCTGGGCGCAGCGGCTTCAGGATTGGTTCGCGGAGTCGTTCGTGAAGGATGCGTACCAGATTATTGGCGTAACGCCTGTCGAAATTTCAGGGGTCCGGGGACAGGTTCAGGAAGTGCGGTATACGTACGGCGACAAGTGGATCACGGAGTATGAAGTGATGGTTCAGAAGAACGGCTACCGCTACTATTTGGAATATGCGGTGCCGGAAGGGCAGGAAGCCACGGCCGCGAGTTGGAAGAAGGTGCTGGAATCGGTGGAAATCGATTATGAGGCGGTACCGGAGAACTTCGGACGAATCGGTGAAGAAGGCTTCCTCACGGACAAAACGCGGATGAGCGCGAAGAGCTCCCGGACATATCGCTATCATATTGATATTCCAAAATATTGGGAGCCGGTGCGCGACCAGTTCGAGCAGGAGAATATCGAATATGCATTTGCCGGAGGCCGGTTCGAGCTTGCGGTTCAGCAGGACACAACCGCGGAATACGTGGTTAGCCAGCTGAAGCGTTACTACAATGAAGCCGCGTCCGTGCCGGGCGCATCGCTTAAGCTGCTGGGGATCGAGCAGATGACGGTTGCCGGTGTTCCGGCGGTGTCCTTCAATGTGCATCAGGTCAAGAATGGCATTGAATATACGACCCGGGAGCTGGTGTTCGAGAACGGGGGCAACACCTATACGATCATCACCACGCTGAATGATGCCAATGCAACGGAAGCCCAGCAGGCTGCACTCGAACGGACGCTGTCCTCCTTTGAGTTCGTCAAGTAATGTCCAGGCAGGGCTTATGGAGTGCCGGGATAATGAGTTAACCTTATGAGTTTCCGAGATGATGAGTTGGAT
Organism: Paenibacillus lactis; assembly: GCF_017873605.1. Lineage (GTDB taxonomy): Bacteria > Bacillota > Bacilli > Paenibacillales > Paenibacillaceae > Paenibacillus_AQ > Paenibacillus_AQ lactis. The sequence goes on along the minus strand of NZ_JAGGKI010000001.1, from coordinate 65,157 downwards.
GTAAATAAGGGCGATCTCGGCCCGGGCCGAATCGCTGTCCCCAAAGATCACCACTTGGTGCGGGGACGGCGATTTTTTTTGTGCAGGAACAGCGATTTTTTTGCTATGGAGCTTGTGTTGGGTGAACCGGGAGGATGAGGGGGAGAAAGGGAATGGATTCGGAAGAATCCAATCGAACCGATCGAAGCCATCAAAACGGAATGCGTTCTAAGTGAAAGATGCCTGGGCGCCTGCTGGCAATAGCGATTACGACTGCCGTTACGACAGTTCCTGCCGACTGCCCGCTGTGATACAATAACACCGACTTGCTAGGCACGAATACCGGGTAGAGGAATGAGGGGATCGCATTGAACAAAACGATCGGTCTGTTCGCCCATGTGGATGCAGGCAAAACCACGCTGGCGGAGCAGCTTCTATATTTAACACATACCATTCAGGAGCGCGGACGGGTGGATCACCGGAATGCTTATATGGATAACCACGATATTGAAAAAGAGCGGGGCATCACGGTATTTGCGGATCAGGCGATCATGCCGTTTCAAGGCTCAACCTATTATCTGATCGACACGCCCGGCCATGTCGACTTCTCGCCGGAGATGGAGCGGGCCATTCAGGTTATGGATGCCGCCGTCGTCGTGATCAGTGCGGTGGAAGGCGTGGAAGGCCATACGGAGACGGTGTGGCAGCTGCTGCGCAAGTATGGGGTGCCGACCTTCTTTTTCCTGAATAAAATCGATCGAACGGGAGCAGATCCCGAAAGGGTGCTCGAAGAGATCAGACGGGAGCTTACTGAAGATGTCTGTTTGATTTCCGAGGGAGACAAGCTGCATGAAGGCGGGATGTCGCCCTCTCTGGCAGAGGCCGTTGCCGAGCGGGACGAGAGACTCCTGGAGCAGTATATCGACCAAGGGTTCGATGCGGGCACATGGCTTAGTGCAATGAGAAAGATGATTCAGGATGGACGATGCTTCCCGTGCTTTAGCGGCTCGGCTCTGCAAAGTATCGGCGTGTCCCACTTTCTGCTCCAGCTGGACAGTCTCCTTCATACCGATTATGACAGAGAGGCGGAGTTCTCCGGCCGGGTGTACAAAATTCGCCATGACGATCAGGGAACCAGGCTGACCTATATAAAAGCTTTGAGCGGTAAGCTGCGTGTACGGGATGAAGTGACCTATCACGGCGGCCCTGCCGGCATGCGGGAGAAGATCACCGGAATTCGCCTGGTTCACGGCAAGAAATTTACCATGGTCGATGAGGTCAGCGCCGGGGACTTGTTCGTGGTGACCGGGCTGTCATCGGCATCGGCCGGGGACGGCTTGGGGGCGCTTGGCGGCAGAACGGTCTATGAGCTCGTGCCTACGCTGAAATCGAAGGTACAGTTCGATTCCTCGGTCCATCCGAAGGACATGCTGCGGATCTTCCGGCTGCTGGATGCTGAGGATCCCTCCCTGTCCGTCCAGTGGGATGAGGCTTCTCAGGGCATCCATCTCCATGTCATGGGGACCATTCAGCTGGAGGTGCTGCAGCGGATCGTGGACGAACGGTTCGGACACCGGATCGAATTCGCCGAGCCGGAGATTTTATATAAAGAAACGATCGCCCATCCGAGCATCGGCAGCGGGCATTTCGAGCCGCTCAAGCATTATGCGGAGGTTCATCTGAAGCTGGAGCCGGGAGAGCGGAACAGCGGCATCGTGTTTGCGAATGCATGCCATCCCGACATGCTGCCGGTGAACTACCAGCATCTTGTCGCCCAGCACATCGGCGAGCGGGAGCATCATGGGCTGCTCACGGGCTCTCCGTTGACCGACATGAAGATCACGCTGTTAAAAGGACGGGCGCATAACAAGCATACCCATGGCGGGGATTTTCGCGAAGCGACCTTCCGCGCGCTCAGACAAGGGCTGGAGAAAACGACGAGTTTGCTGCTGGAGCCGTATTATCAGTTCAAAATCAAAGTGGAGCTCGAGCACATCGGCCGGCTGCTGTCGGATCTGACACAGGCCAAGGCGACGTTCGAGCCGCCGGACACGACGGGAGACAAGGTGACGGTAACAGGCACCGCCCCGGTCTCTACCCTGATGAATTATGCGATGGAATTGGCGGCCTATACGAAGGGGAGGGGAGCGATCACCCTGACGTACGGCGGTTATGACCGCTGCCATAACGAAGAAGAAGTGATCCGCCGAATCGGGTACGACAAAAATGCCGACCCCGAGTACACCTCATCCTCCATCTTCTGCGCGAAGGGAGCGGGCTATGCGGTACCATGGGATGAGGCGGACAAGCTTATGCATGTGTAAGTGTGGAAGTGGCCGAGCATTAGCATGCGGAAGTCACGGAATGGGTCATTGTAAAAAGAAGGAGCGGGGCGCATGAAAGACGCCTCGTTCCTTCTCTGTATAATAAGTTTTACACCTTAGGAAGATGCGGATGTTTTGTTCTTGGCGGGCAGGGGAGACTGTCCCGAATTGCGCATCGTCCAGTACGTGATCACCGTCGTAATCAGCATCAATAGGCCGGTCATCATGAATACGGAATGAATGTTGAAGATGCCGCTGACCAGGCCGCCGAAGAGCGGACCGGCCATGCCGCCGATTTGGTTTGCCGTCTGGCTCAGGCTGAACGCCCGGCCCCTGAACTCGCTTGGCGTGTTGCGGACGACCAGGCCGTTCAGCGCCGGGAAGACGGCACAGAAGAAGGCCCCATAGACAAAGCGGATGGCGGAGAATGCCCAAATATTGCTGAACAGCATCTGTGCCAGAGACCCGATGCCGCTGGCAAGGAGACCGATCAGAAGCACTTTATGAAAGCCGATTTTGTCGGCAAGACGCCCCCAACGGGCGGCAAACAGAATGCTGGCAATCCCTACGATCGAAAAGACGAAGCCGGCAATCATGGAGGTGTGGCTCGACGAGCCGCCGATCTGCGCGATATACAGCGGCAATACGGGCTCAATCGTCATGACGGAAAACTGCGTCAGCAGGGTGAGCGCCAGCACGGTCAGCAGCGCTTTGTTATGACCCGCGACTTTGAACGTATTCACGACTGACACCCGCTCCTTGCTCGGCACGAATTTCTCTTCCTTGACCCAGAAAATGACGAGCAGCGTAGCGATAAAGCAGAGCCCCCCGGCTAGTCCGAACGCCATCCGGTTGCTAAAGAGGGAGGCGAGGGTACCGCCGATCATCGGTCCCATAATGCCGCCGGTCGCGGTTGCCGTCGACATCATGGAGAGCGCGTAGCCGACTTTTTTCTCAGGGGTATTCGTGCCGACAATGGCAATGGCCCCCGGGATAAACCCGGACAGCAGCCCCTGAAGCAGGCGCAGGATCAGCACCTGATACTCGTTCGTGACGAACGCCATCAGCACATAGATGACGAAGAGCACCATGCCCGCCCGAATAATCATCGGTTTACGGCCGTATTTATCGCCGACCGCTCCCCAGAACGGCGAGGAGAGCGCGCCGGCAAAAAAAGCCGAGCTGAACAGCAGGCCCGACCACATTTCCGTATGCTTGGTAACGCCGAGCTCAATCAGAAACAGCGGGAGAAAGGGAATGACCATCGAGAAGCTTGATGAAACGATAAAAGAACCGAACCATAAAATCCATAAATTTTTCTTCCAACTTTCCATGTCTTCTTCATCTCCTGATGTGCATGATTCGTTCATCTTCCTCTGCGGATGCTGAATCCCCCCCTGTCTCCTATGCAAAATGCGGTATGTATGAAAAAGCTCTGGAACTCCTGATAAAAAAAGATTAAAGAAAATGGCAATCGAGTTTGCCCCGAACAAGACCCGTACAGCAAAACGCCCCCCAAATTTGGTAAACTGGAATCATCCCAAGCATCCAGGTACCTTCCTCAGCGACAGGCGTCTAATAATTTCATCCTACACCACATGATATGGAATGGGAAGGGCACCGAGCACGGCGCTTTCGGTCGCAAGGCGTGAGGGAATACGGGCGGGAAGCCGCATGGCTGGCGCGATTACCGCCCTTTGGATTGAGCGAAAATGGGCAGGAAATGATAGCGAAAATTTTTTTCATAAGGAGATCGACATGCGAGAAACCTTAAAGGATTTATATACAGCGGAATTGCTGCAAGCGGTGGCGGGACGAATCGGAGAGGTATATAACGAGTTCGATGAAGGCCGGTTTCTGGGGCTGATTCATAATGAAGCCTGGGAGCAAGAGGAGTTCAAGCAGCGCGTCCGCCATATTACGGTGGCGCTAACCGAAGTGCTGCCTGGTTCTTATCCGGAGGCGGTTACGATATTGACGCAGGCTGCTCCGTTTTTCCGGGGCGTGGAGTATATTTTCTTCCCGGATTACGTGGAGTTGAACGGGATGGATCAGTGGGATACGTCGATGGAGGCTCTGGCGGTATTCACGCATTATTCGACTGCCGAATTTGCGGTGCGCCCCTTCGTTATCCGGGACCAGGAGCGAATGCTGGCGCAGATGGCGACGTGGGCGGAGTCGGATGACGAGCATCTGCGGCGGCTTGCGAGCGAAGGCATCAGACCCCGTCTGCCCTGGGCTTCTCAGCTGCCAAGCCTGATCCGCGACCCGCGGCCGGCGCTGCCGATCCTGGAGCGGCTTAAAGAGGATTCGTCCCTGTATGTCAGAAAAAGCGTGGCGAACCATCTGAACGATATATCGAAGGATCACCCCGAGCTGGTGCTGGAGCTGGCCACGAATTGGTACGGCAAGCATCCGCTGACGGACTGGATCGTCCGGCATGCTCTCCGGAGCTTGCTGCGCAAGGGGGATATCCGGGCGCTTGCGATTTTTGGCTATCAGGAGCTCGAGGAGCTGGAGGGCATCGAAGTTCGCGAGCTCAAAATCAAACGCCCGTTGATCGCGGTAGGGGAGGAGCTGGAATTCAGCTTTCAGGTTGTGAACGATACGGGAAGTCCAGTATCCCTGCGAATCGATTATGAGATCGATTATATGAAGGCGAGCGGCAAGCTGGCTCCGAAGCGCTATAAATGCTCAGACAAGCGGTATGCTCCGGGATGCTGGACGGTGGAGAAGAAGCAATCGTTTAAGCTGATTTCCACGCGGCGATTTTATTCCGGCGACCATCGGCTTCATATTATCGTCAACGGCAAGCGGCTGGCGAGTATGGATTTTGTGCTGGAGGGAACGGAGTAGGAGATAGCTGTGTGCGGATTCTGGCAACACTATTAAAACGGTGGAAATCAAGCAAGCAGGTAGAAGCAAGGCCCGACTTCTGGTACACTAGATAAGTTGAAAAGCTTTCAATGCTTTTACAATAGATGGTATAACGAATCGTCGTATATTCTATGAAAATGAACGGTGTTTGATGAGGGGCAGAATGCAGGGAAGAGACAGGAGAACAGTCTTGCTTACTGCTTTCGCTTGTTCGTAGAGCACAAGAAGAAAGTATATATAGCATGCCGGCCTGGCGCCGGTTGATGGAGGATATCGATGGACATAAAAGCATTGCGAAGAGAAGACGTGGAGCTGCTGGCGCCGGCAGGCGATTGGGACTGCATGCGGGCGGCCGTGGCGAACGGCGCGGATGCGATCTTTTTCGGCGTCGAGAAGTTTAACGCCCGGGCGCGGGCGAACAATTTCCGGATGGACGAGCTGCCCGAGATTATGGCGTTCCTTCACAGCTATGGGGTTAAGGGGTTCCTGACCTTTAATATTCTGGTGTTTGAGAACGAGCTGGAGGATGCCAAAGAGCTGATCGATGCGTGCGTGGACGCTGGCGTGGACGCGGTGATCGTGCAGGATTTGGGGCTCGTGAAGCTGATCCGCGAAATCTCGCCGGATTTCCCGATCCATGGCTCTACCCAGATGACGATTACGTCGCCGGAGGCGGTCGAGTTCACGAAGCCGTTCAATATGGAGCGGGTCGTGCTGGGACGGGAGAACAATCTGAAGCAAATTCAAAAAATTGGCGAGCAAGCGAAGCTGCCGATGGAAGTGTTCGTGCATGGCGCGCTGTGCGTGTCGTACTCGGGACAGTGCCTGACCTCCGAAATGTGGGGCGGCCGTTCGGCAAACCGCGGCGAGTGTGCGCAGGCATGCCGCCTGCCGTATGATCTGATCGTGGACGGGGAGCAGAAGCCGATGGGCGATGTGGCATACCTGCTGTCTCCGAAGGATCTGGCGGCGATTGATCTGATGCCGGAGCTGATTGAAGCGGGCGTGACTTCCTTCAAGATTGAGGGCCGTCTGAAGAGCCCTGAATATGTGGCGAACGTCGTGAGCAAGTACCGGAAAGCCATTGACCGTTATTTCGACGGCGAGGATGCGCGTCCGAGCAAGGAAGAGGTCCGCGAGCTGCAGCAGAGCTTCTCGCGCGGCTTCACGCATGGTTTCCTGGAAGGCACGAATAATAAAAAGCTGGTTGAGGGCACATTCCCGAAAAGCCGCGGCGTGTATCTCGGCCGGGTGGAGCAGATCCTGCGCGACGGCGTCGTCTGCAAGCTGGAAGCGCCGCTGAAGCGCGGCGACGGCATCGTATTCGATGCAGGCGATCCGACGAAGAAGGAAGAAGGCGGGCGCGTCTATGACGTGCGCCGCAAAGGCGTCAAGCTGGAGGGCGAGGCGCAGGAGGGCTGGATCATCGATATCGTGCCGGGCCGCAGCGATGTGGATCTGCGCAAGGTTCATGTCGGCGACCGGATCTGGAAGACGAGCGATCCGGCGCTGGACAAGCGCCTTCGCCAGACGTTCGAGACGGACAAGCCGTACCGGGTGTTCCCGGTGCATGTGCGGGTGAGCGGACGTCCGGGACAGCCGCTGTCGACCTGGTGGACCGATGTGCAGAAGGGCACGACGGTCCAGGTGGATTCGGAGCTGGAGCTGGAAGTCGCCCAGAAGCGGCCCCTGAATCGGGAGATTCTCGAGGAGCAGCTGGGCCGCCTGGGCGGAACGGTGTTCCAGCTCGAGGAACTGGACGTCGACCTGTACGGCGACGTCATCGTGCCGATTCGCGAGCTGAACAGCATCCGCCGCCGTGCGGTGGAGCAGCTTGCCGGCGAGCGGCCGAAGCCGCCCGTATATGTGAAGCGGGCGGTGGAGGTGTATGGCGATGCAGCTGCGCCTGCAGCGCCGGTGAAGCGCGGGGAAGCGCAGCTGACCGCGCTGTGCCGCAGCCTGCCGCAGGTGCAGGCTGCGCTCGAAGCCGGCGTCGAGATGATCTACGCCGACTTCGAATTCATCAAGCAGTTCCCGGCAGCGGTGGAAGCCGTCCGGGCAGCCGGCAAGCAGATTGCGCTGGCTACGCCGCGCATCCACATGCCGGGCGAGAACGGCTACCATAACAACATCCTGCGCCTCCAGCCGGACGCCGTGCTGGTGCGCAACACCGGGGCGCTGTATTTCTACCTGCGTCACCGGATGGAGAACCCGGGGGCGAAGCATCCCCGGCTGATCGGCGACTTCTCCCTGAACATTGCCAACCACAAAACGGTTGACCTGTTCACCGAAGTCGGCTGCGACGTCGTCACGCCTTCGTATGATCTGAACATCCAGCAGATGGTGGATCTTCTTCGGAAGGCGGACACGTCGAAGATGGAAATCGTCATCCATCAGCATCTGCCGATGTTCCATACCGAGCACTGCGTGTACTGTACCTTCCTTAGCGAAGGCACGGACTACACGAACTGCGGCCGCCCATGCGAGGCGCATCGGGCATCGCTGCAGGACCGGATCGGCATGTCCCATCCGGTGCGCGTGGACGAAGGCTGCCGCAACACGGTATACAACGCCATTGAGCAGTCCGGTGCGGAATACCTCTCGAACTTCATGGAGCTCGGCGTGCCGCGCTACCGGGTGGAATTCCTGGAAGAAACGCCGGAGCAGGTTCATCAGGTCATCGATCTGTACAACCGTGCTCTTCGCGGAGAGATCAGCGGAACCCAGGTGTGGAAAACGCTGAAGGCGACCAACCAGCTCGGCGTAACGCGGGGGCAGCTAGTGAAATAAAGGAAGCTTGTAAGGGTGTGTAAGTAGCTAGCGAGTGAGCGATCCCCTGAACGATAAGAGGACGCGCAGCGTTTGCAGCATAGCGATCCCATAAAGGAAATAAAGCGCGAGGACGCACAACGTTCGAACCAAGCGATCCCAAGCGTGTGAATAAGAAGGAGTGATGCCGGTGCGGGCATCACTCCTTTTTTTAGCGTCCAGATTGTCGTCTGAAGGCAGCAGCTTCATCCAGAGGTCCTTTCACCAGGGACACCCTCTTTCAGAGAGAGACAAGAACGTGCTACAATATAGCACAAGCATAAGTAAAACGCTTAACCTGGAAGAGAAAGGACTGAACCCTTTGCAGCACAACTGGTATCGCAAGCTGCTTCTCTCCTATTTTCCCATTTTCCTCATTACGATTACGATCATCGTGTTTCTTTCTTTCATTATGTTCAACGAAGCCTCGCGTGAAGAGGCGGCCAAGGCGAACGGGATTTCCACGCGGTTTATTATGGAGGACCTGGACCGTTCTATCAATGCCATTGAAATGGACGTGCTGAACGAAGTGGAGACCAGCTCCCTCTACTCCAGCTATCTGTTCAGCGACCCTTCATCCGATCAGAACCTGATGCACTCGCTGGTGAAGCGCCTGCGCGGACTGCAGACGGGAAGCGGTCTGATTGAATCGGTCTATTTGTACCGACACTCGGATCAGTCGGTGCTAACCACAAGCGGCCAGAGTCCGCTCCAATCGTTCCCGGACCGGTCGTTCATCGAGCAAGCTCTGAAGGAGCCCGATTACCGCGGCTGGTCGGCCGTGCGCTCCATGACGGGCCTGGGCGAGAACAAGCCGAAGCAGGTTATCTCCATGCATAAAAATTTGCCGCTTCCCTTCGGCACCCAGGGTCTGCTTGTGATCAATGTCGGCATCTACCGGGTGGAGCAGATGATCAATCCGATGATAAATGACAGCGTTTCCTTTTTGAATATTCTGGACTCCGGCGGAGAGCTGATCTTCGAAGCGTCCCGAATGGGAGGGGATAACCGGGCCAAAGAAGGCAAGGTGCTGACGACGCTGCAATCGGATCAGCTGGGGTGGACGTTTGAAAGCGGCCTCCGGGCGGGCCAGCTCTATGCCTGGGTGTCGGTCGTGTCCTACATCTGGATCGTGATCGGCTTTGTGACCGTGGTGCTCGCCATTATCTACATCGTGTATATTACCAGACGGAACTATCAGCCGATCAAAGCGCTGATGAACCGCGTGGAGTCCATTCAGCTCAGCATGCCGCAGGCGGCCAAGGATGAGCTGTCCATGATCGACAGTGCGCTTGAGAGCCTGATCAGCCGGTCCATGGATTATGACAAAAAGCAGCACGAGAATCTTCAGCTTCAGCGCAGCCAGCTGTTTATGGACCTGATCAGCGGGCAGAAGCCCGAGGAGGAGCTGCAATCCCGGATGGCCGAGCTGGCTCCGATGCAGCTGCCGGCGAAGACGGCCGGTTATGCCATGTTGCTTGGCGAAATCAATGATTACAGCGGTTTTCGGGACGTTCATACCGTCCGTGACCAGAACGTGCTGAAGTTTGCGCTGATGAACGTGTTCCAGGAAATCTCACGCAACGCCGGCTTCCACAGCTGGCTTGAATGGATTACCGGCAGCCGCATCGGTATTCTGATTGCATTGCCCGAAGATGAAGGCGACTATCGCGAGGGTCTGATCCACGCTGCCGAGGAATGCAGGGGCTGGGTCGAGGACAAGCTCCGCATGTCGGTGAGCTTCGGACTGGGCGGCAAGGTTGCCGGCCTCCATGAGATCGGAGCATCGTACCGCTCCGCCTCCGAGGCGCTTGGACACAGGCTGGCGATGGGCAAGCACGCCGTGCTGGTCGGCGACGAGCTGTCCAAAGGCGATTTAAGCCATCTGCTTCCTTATCTGACGGAGATTTCGGAGCTGGTGAAGGACTTCCGCTTAAATAACGAAGGGTGGAGAACCCGGCTGAAGAACATGTTCGTTTCGTTCAAGGAAGAGCGGCTGAAGGATGATATCATCCGCTCTCTGGTCAAAAGCATGCTTCAGCTCCTCTCCCGGGAGGTCGGCGCGTTATCCGACGAGCTGCGCAGCCAGCTGTCGGAAGGCATGGAGCCAGTTCTTGCCGGCGCAGCGACCCTGGATGAGCTGCAGATCAGCATCAGTGACCATTTAACGGAAATATACCGCACTTACGTAGCGCTCAGCGAAACGAAAAGCTATCGTGCCATGATCAGCGAGATGAAGCATTATATCGAGGAGCATTTTGAGGATCCGGATTTATCCCTCAAGCATCTCAGCGACCGTTTCCAGATCTCCGGAAAGTATGCAAGCTATCTGTTTAAAATGGAATACAATATGAAGTTCGTCGATTTTCTGGTGCAACTGCGGATGGAGCGGGCGGAAGAGCTGCTGGCGAATACCGAGCTTTCAACCCAGGAAATTGCGGAGAAAATCGGGTATGCCAACGCCATAACGTTTGGCCGGGTGTTCAAACGGACGGTGGGGATGACGCCGGGGGATTACCGCAAGCTCAAGATGAAGGTCTCGCCGGGTACGGAGCTGGAATCCTAGAAGGCGGTTGGATGAAGAAAACGTTCTGGATTCCTAGAAGGCGGTTTGGATGACGAAGGGTTCGGATTCCTAGAAAGCGGTTTGGATTACGAAAACGGTTTATCGTATATATGGATCAAGCAACGGGTGCAGAACATTCCAAAGCGGAAGCTGCACCCGTTTCGTATTTTACGAATATCGGGCATATCGTAGCCTGTCAATCACACTGGATCGGGAGTCGCAGCTTGGCAGCAAACGCCGGTGCAGCAGGGCATTCAGCCATCATTAGAAATCGGTTTATGATGCGAAAACAGTCATTCGATATCCGAAAAACCTTGTAACCGCGGGGGTTGTAGCGTTTGGAATTTGGTTTATTGTCATTCGCCGGCCGCTAAGGCATACTGAGGACACCCAAAAGGTTAAGCGCTTACACTGGTGGCAGGCGAGGCTGGATTCCCGACTGTCCCCGCAGGACATTTTCATTAAAAAAAGATCGGCGCGAATCGGCAGGGACATATTTAAACGAAAAGGGGATGTAACTATGGCGGCAAGCAAGAAAACGTGGGGCAAGCTCGCTAAGCTCTCGCTCGTGATGCTGATGGCCGGAACGGTCGTATTATCCGGATGCTCATCAAAATCGGGCGGCAGCACCGATACCTCAGGCGGAAGCTCCGGATCCAATGATGGTAAGCAGGTCACGCTGAAGGTCGAGATCTTCGACCGCGGCAATACGCCGGAGCCTTACACCATCACCGACAGTTACCTTACGAGATATATCCAGGACAACTTTGGAACCCCTAACAACATTAAGATGGAATTCGTACCGGTACCCCGTTCGGAAGAAATCAAGAAGCTGAATGTTCTCATGGCCAGCGGCGGCGACGTGCCGGATATCGTGTTTACGTATGACACGCCCACCTTCAACCGTTATGCCGAGCAGGGCGGTTTGACGGAGCTGACCGATCTGATCAACGAGCATGGCCCGAACTTGAAGGCGTTTCTCGATGAGGACGCGATGAGCTACGGCCAGTACATGGGCAAGCAGTTCGCCGTTCCCGGAAAACGGGCATTCCTGGGTAAGTATTCTTCCTTTATCCGCACGGACTGGCTGGATAAACTCGGCATGGATGTTCCTCAAACGACGGAGGAGCTGTACGAGGTGCTGAAGGCTTTTAAAGAAAAGGATCCCGGGGAAACCGGCGGCAAGGTTATTCCTTTCGGCATGACGATCGAACCGGCGCAATATGATCCGCTGATCTGGTCCTTTATCCAGCCGACCACGGAGGAGCAGAAGTACACGTTGATTCAAAAGCTCGGGGCCAACGACTACCCGACTCTGCTGCCGGGCTTCAAGGATGCGCTCCAATTCATGAACAAGCTGTACAATGAGGGGCTGATGAGCCGCGATTTCAGCTTGGACGAGGACAAGAAGCAGCTGACCCAGGATGTGACAAACGGTCTCGTAGGCTTTTTGACAGAGGATTATCCGAACTTGTATTACGCGGACGGCACCTATGATACGCTGCTGAAAAACCAGCCGGATGCCAAGCTGGAGCCGGTGGACCCGTTCACCAACTCCGAAGGCAAGCACGCAAAGCCTGAGTACGCGCCAAACGGCATGTACATCATGATCCCGAAAACAAGCAAGCATGCGGTCGAAGCGATAAAATACCTGAACTGGATGGCCGCCCCTGAGAATCTGCTGGCTCTGCAAAACGGCGTGGAAGGCGAAAACTACGAAATGGTCGACGGCATTCCCGTCATCAAGCCGGACGCCCCTCAGGATGTGATTGACCGTCTGTATAACTCCGGCGATATTGCCATTATTGCCAACGGCAACTTTGTCGGCGACGATGCGCAAAACCGGGAGAAGCTGACCACCAACTTCCCGGAACGATTCCAGGATCTGCACCGCAAGGCGGTGGAAATCGCCGCGACGGATACGTTCAAGCCGGTCAACTTTGACCGGCCGATCGAATCGGAAGCGAAGTACGGCACGAACCTGCAGGCGAAATACGAAGAGATGATCGTCAAGACGGCCATGGCCAAACCGGAAGACTTCGAGAAAACCTTCGAAACCACGATGAAGGATTACATGGTCAGCGGCGGTCAGGCGATCCTCGACGAGCGGACCAAGGTTTATCAGGAAATGCAGTCTAAATAACAAGATAATCCGCAGCGGGATATGGGGAAGGACGGCTGTCAACGTTGAGGCCGTTCCTTCGTTCCCGGCGTCATGAGCAAGGAGAGGATGATTCAGATGAGTGGAACCGTTTATCTGCGCCGGTACTGGCAATTATATGCACTGCTTGTTCTGCCGCTGGTTTATTTCATCATTTTCAAATACGGCCCGATGTGGGGCGTTCAGATCGCGTTTAAGGATTTCAACTTCTTCCAGGGCATTACCGGAAGCGAATGGATCGGGCTGGATGCCTTCCGTGAAGTCTTCCAAACCCAGGATTTTTATAAAACATTGCGCAACACGCTGATGCTTAATCTGTTAGACCTCCTGGTTTCATTTCCGGCGCCTTTGATTCTGGCGATTATGCTGCATGAGCTCCGGATCCGATGGTTTAAACGGTTATCCCAAACGATTTTGTATATTCCCCATTTCATTTCATGGGTTATTATAGGCGGCATTGTGTACCAGGTGTTCGGCACGCAATCCGGCATGATCAACAACGTGCTGATGGCGCTTGGCTTTGAATCGGTGCCTTTCCTGACGGACAAAGACACGTGGCTTATTACTTACCTGGCGACGGGCGTGTGGCAGAGCGCAGGCTGGGGAACCATTCTCTATCTGGCGGCATTGACCGGCATCAATAAGGAGCTGTATGAAGCGGCGGAGGTGGACGGAGCGGGCCGGTTCAAGCGGATACGGCATATCACGCTGCCGGGCCTGAAGACCACGGTCGTCACGCTGCTCATCATCAACCTCGGCAATATGATCGCGATCGGCTTCGACCGTCCGTTCGTCATCGGCAATAAAGCGGTCATGGATTATTCCGACGTGCTCAGCACCTATGTGTACCGGACGGGTCTGGAATCCGGACAGTATACGCTGGCGACGGTGGTCGGCTTGTTCCAGGCGGTGGTCGGTCTGATCTTCCTGCTGGGCGCGAACTATGCATCGAAAAAGCTGACGGACGAATCCATCATTTAACGTTGTACAGAAAGGAGCTTCACTCATGAGCGAGCGTGTGTCGAACCGTGTTTTTGATACCGTAAACATTATCCTGCTTGCGGTGTTCGTTCTTATTTGCCTGGCACCCTTCTTCCATATTATCGCGATATCCTTCAGCTCCAACCGGGCGGTAACGTCGGGGGACGTGACGTTGTTTCCGGTGGAATTCAGCCTTCAGGCTTATCAATCCGTATTCTCCGATTCCAGCATGATCCGGTCTCTTGGCTTTACGGTGATGCTGACGCTGCTGACGACGGTGATGTGCATGATCATGACGATTATTGCCGCTTACCCGCTGACGAAAAAGAAGCTGAAGGGCCGCAAATTTTTCATGTTCATTATCATCGTGACCATGTTCTTCAGCGGGGGCATCATCCCGGAGTACATCCTCGTAAAAGACTTGAATTTGTTGAATACGATCTGGTCATTGGTACTTCCGGGATTGATCAGTCCGTTCTATCTCATCATCCTGATCTCCTTCTTCAACGGTATTCCGGAAAGCCTCGAGGAAGCGGCCGAGATTGACGGCACGAGCCAGATCGGGACGATGCTGCGGATTATCTTGCCGCTATCCTTGCCGGTGATCGCGACGCTAAGCCTGTTCTATGCCGTCGGGCGCTGGAACGGATTCCAGGACACGCTCCTGTATATCACGAAGGAAGAGCTCTATCCGCTGCAACTGAAGCTGTACCAGCTGGTGCAGAATAACATGATTACGGATTTGACCCGCAACGAGGGGCCTTCCGCAGGTATCAGAGCAGCCACGGAAAGCTTGAAAGCGGCGAGCGTCGTGTTTGCCACGGTACCGATTCTGATCGTGTACCCTTGGCTGCAGCGTTACTTTGTCAGCGGCGTTATGCTGGGAGCGGTAAAAGGTTAAGGATGACGGAGATCAGGGGGAGCTTATGATGTATAACAGGGTTTTTGAAGTGAACGACAGCTGGGTGCGGGAGGCGATGGACCGCCAGATCATGGAGCCGGAGCACCGCTGGTACGGCGGGGTCCGCACGATCGAGAACGGGCTGCCTTCGCCCAACCATAACAGCGGGACGCCGACCGCCATGGCCATCTGGGCCGCCGCGCTTTGCAATCCGGCCTCCGAATATTACCGCAATCACGAGCTGGCCCGTCGATTTGCGCTTGCCGCGCGTTACATGCTTGCGGCTCAGCATAGCGACGGCACGATATCGCCCGGCTGGACGAATTTCCATTCCCCGCCGGATACCGCCTTCGTGGTGGTTGGTTACGCGCAAACCGCGCAGCTGCTTATGGCTGACGGCTGGGAGGACTTGAAGGGTGCGGTTGCGGATATGCTCCTGTTCCTGGAACGGACCTTGCCCGCGCTGATTACCGGAGGCTGCCATACGCCGAATCATCGGTGGGTCATCTGCGCAGCGCTGGGCTTCTTGAACGAGCTCTTTGATTCGCCGGACGCCTTGAAGCGGGCCCGGGCGTGGCTCGCGGAAGGCATGGATGCCACGGCGGACGGGGAGTGGACCGAGCGCAGCAACGGGATTTACAACGTCGTCAGCGATGTCATGCTGATTCATGCGGCCAGGCTGCTGAAGCGTCCGGAGCTTCTGGTGCCGGTCCGGGCCAACCTGAAGATGATGTCCTATCTGGTCCACCCGGACGGAGAGATCGTCACCGAATATTCCGGACGGCAGGATTTCGGCCAAAGCTTCGATATGTCGGGGTATTTTCTGCCGTGTCTGATGATGGCTTCACTGGACCAGGACCCGGTATTCCAAGGCATGGCCGAACAGTCGCTGGCTTTGCTGAAGCATCCCGGCGGAGCGCCGACGAATGCCGCCGTGCGGCTGCTGCTGGATCCAGGGCTTCTGCGTGAAGGTGCGGAGACGAAGCCGATGCCGGAGAACTACCGAATCGTGCTGAACGGTGATTTTCCCAGGGAACGCTATTTGTCCGGCTTCGCAGACGCCGGCCATCACGGCGTTATCCGCTACAGCCGGATGCACACGGATTTTGGCGCTCCGGTGGCGCGAATCCGCGAGGGCCATACCAGTGTGACGGTAAGCACGGAGATGTCTTCCTTCTTTTCGCTTCGACATGGTGCGGCCCGCCTGCTCGGCGTGCAGTTTGCCTCGTATTTCGAGCCCGGCTTCGTCAAGATGAGCCGGATGGCAGCGCTGGAGCAGGGATACCGGCTATCCGGCGAACAGGAAAAGGGCTACAACGGCCCGGTGCCGGAAGCCGATCTGCCTGCAAGCGCAGGCGAAGACGTCAGCCCTTGGTATTTGCTGCCGCATCACTGCCGCCCGCAGACGCATGTCCAGCGGCACAAGGTGGAGGTGGATGTAGTGGAGACGGGCGAAGGCTGGAGGCTTATCATTTCCTCGACAGAGCCGGAGGACGTCGTGTCGCAAATCTCACTTGTTTTTCCGGCTGCCGGAGCCCTTAGCGGCGGTGAGCTTGCTCCTGCGGGCGTGGATACCCAGTTCTGGATGGGAGGGAGCATCCGGTATGAAGCTGGCGGCGACTGGATGGAGATCAGCGGCGCCGGATTTGAGCACACGGCGGCAGGCGTCCGGGAAGCGGCGTATCCGCTCGGGTTCCGTACGCTACTGCTGAACGTGGTGACTCCGTTCGTGAAGGAGATTGACATCAAGCTTTCTCCGATGGCAGCGCACGGCCGAACGGAAGGAGGCGAATCTTCATGACAAGCTATATCGAGGCCCGCGAGAGCATCCGGTATTGGCTGGGCGATGATGATGCCGGCATTCTGAAGACGATTGCCGGGCGCTACATCGGGGCGAACCCGGAAATTCCATTCGCGCTGCGGTCGTTCGCCGATACGGGGATTCTTCAGACCGAGGAAGGGTTCTACGACTTTAACTTCGGCGACCGGTTTCGAGATGCGAAGCAGGGGGACGCTGCCTTTGCGCTTGGTCTGGTGTGGAGCGACGATGAACGGTCGCTGGATGCCGCGATCATGCCGTTCAGCCCGGTCCGCTTCTATCTGAACGAGCAGCTGATGTACCGTTCAGGAGCCGAGGACGAGATGAAGCCCGATGCGAAGATTGTCGTTCCGCTGGTATTGAATCCGGGCTGGAACACGTTGTTGATTGAGGCGCGCAGGACTGAGGCCGGATTCGGCTGTCGCTTTGGCGCTCAGGAGGGCAAGGTCCGAATTCTGCAGGTGCTGTCCCCGTTTGCGGACCGGAAGGGGGCCGCCGGCTGGGCGTATGCCGGGCCGCTGACCGCCGGCCTTTTCGGCGAAAGCGGCCGCTTTCCGAACGCTCACGGAAGCGAAGACGATACGGGCGTGAGCTGGCTCCCGGTTACAGGCTGGAGCGCGCAGGAAGCGATGAAGCCGAATTTTGAGCGAATGTTCGGCTTGCCGGGGGCAGCGGTATCGGGATATGCCTGGAGCCGATTGAAGGTGCCTGCCGCAGACGATCCGATTGAGCTTAGAGGCCGTGCTTGGGGCAGGCTGCAGGTCTGGATCGGCGGACATCCTGTACCGGTCCTAGACCTTCAAGAGGGAGGAGACTTCCGCTGTGAGCTGCCTGCCGCGAGCTGCCGAGGGGATTTGCTGGTCCGCTGCTCCAGCGGGCCGTCCGGATGGGGATTTCAGCTTCAGGCCTATCATGCTGGGGAAGAGCTGGAATTCGTGCTCCCGGTTCCGGTACAGGGGGCGCCGTCTCCTTGGTTGTATGCCGGCCCGCTGGCGGCAGCGAAGGAGGAAACGCCGGAGGAGGTGTGCACGGTCAAGAGGCTGTTCCGGCTCGCGGACGGCCGCGGCTTGACCGGATGGTCCCTGGATGCGCCGGGCTGCCGGGTCAGGCCGTTCTATGAGAACGCCATGCTGAGCAACAAATGGACCTCCGGCTCGGCCACCAACTTCGGGCGTTGGGACTATCCGCTGGGCGTGACGATGTACGGTCTGCTGCAGACCGCGCGAGTGTTGGGACGGCCGGATATTGCGGAATATGCCCGGGCACATATCGGCATCTGCACGTCATGGTACGAATACGCGGTCTGGGACCGGGATACGTACGGCTTTCCGTCCATTAACCATCAGCTGGTGCTGATTAAAATGCTGGACAACTGCGGTTCTTTCGGCTCCGCGATGCTGGAAGCCTATGCGGAAAGCGGCGGCAGTCCGGAGGATTTGAAGGTCGCGGAGGTCATTGCGGATTTTATGGCGAACCGCCTGGAACGCCGGGAGGACGGGGCTTTTTACCGGCTGTGCGTTTCCGAGTATTCCGCGGATACGATGTGGGCAGACGATCTGTACATGAGCACGCCGTTCTTGTCGCGGTACGCCGGGATTACAGGCGATTCCACCTATCTGGACGAAGCGGCAAGGCAGTTTCTGAGATACCGGGAGTATCTGTTCATGCCGGAGGAAGGCGTGATGAGTCACGTATTTGATTTCAAATACGGGAAGGCGACCCGGATACCGTGGGGACGCGGAAACGGCTGGAGCCTGTTCTCCCTATCCGAGCTGCTGGAGCGTCTGCCGGACGATCATAAGGACCGCCCGGCGCTGCTTGGATTTTTCCGCGAGCTGTGCGCCGGGATCGCTTCCTATCAGGGCGAGTCAGGGCTCTGGAGACAGG
The DNA here is from genome assembly GCF_017873605.1 of Paenibacillus lactis. GTDB lineage: Bacteria > Bacillota > Bacilli > Paenibacillales > Paenibacillaceae > Paenibacillus_AQ > Paenibacillus_AQ lactis. Next base: position 46,854 of record NZ_JAGGKI010000001.1, on the reverse strand, counting down.
TCATTACCGATCCGGAGGCTTATGAGGAAGCTTCCTGCACGGCGATGTTCGCTTACGCCTTTGCCAGAGGCGTGAGGTTTGGCTGGCTGGAGAATCCCGGACGGTTCGCCGAGGCCGCCATTCGGGCATGGCAGGGGCTGACCGAGCACGCCATCGATCGCAGCGGCAGCGTGCATGGGGTGTGCAGCGGGTCCCGTTATTCCTTTACGGGGGACTATTACAAGCATGATCTGCTTACGGTGCTGAACGACAACCACGGGATCGGCATCATGATGCTGTCGTGCGTGGAAATTATGAAAATGAAAGGCATGCAAGGCCTTAAGTAAGGCATACACTTTCGTTAAAGCGCTTAATCCGCTAAAGGATATAAGCGCTTCGGTGCACTAGGTTAAGCGCTTAATTCATAGATGGCTTTCCCGTTGGATTCAAGACGATGATAAAGGCGAAAAGGAGATGAACCGGATGACGACGACACGATTAACGATGGCACAGGCGCTGTTGAGGTTTCTGGATGCACAGTATGTTTCTGTCGACGGAGTGGAGACGAAATTTGTGCACGGGGTGATGGGGATTTTTGGACACGGCAATGTGACTGGCATTGGCGAGGCGTTGGAGCGAAGCGCGGGGGATCTGGTTTATGTGCAGGGCAAAAACGAGCAGGGTATGGTGCATGCGGCGGCGGCCTATGCCAAGCAGAAGAATCGCCGGCAGATTTGGGCCTGCACCTCATCCATCGGGCCCGGTGCCTTGAATATGGTTACCGCGGCAGCTACGGCAACGGTGAACCGTATTCCCGTACTGCTGCTCCCAGGCGACAATTTCGCCTGCCGTCAGCCTGATCCGGTGCTGCAGCAGATCGAGGCTCCGTCGGATTATACCGTTTCGGCCACCGATGCATTCAAGCCGGTGAGCCGGTACTGGGATCGGATATCCCGGCCTGAGCAGCTGATCGCAGCGGCCCGGCAGGCGATCCGCGTGCTGACCGATCCGGCGGAGACGGGGGCGGTGACGCTGGCGCTGCCGCAGGACGTGCAGGCTGAGGCGTATGACTATCCGGATTCGCTGTTCGAGAAAACCGTGCATGTCATCGATCGCCGCCCGCCGTCGGCAGAAGGGCTGCAGCGGGCAGCTGCACGGATTGCCGCGAGCAAGCGCCCACTGATCATCGCCGGAGGCGGCGTGCATTACAGCGATGCAACTGGCGACCTGGCTGCTTTTGCAGAGGCCTTCGGGATCCCGGTCGCCGAAACGCAGGCCGGCAAAAGCGCGCTTCCCTGGAATCACCCCCTGAACCTGGGAGCGATTGGCGTAACCGGCTCGCTGGCGGCTAACCGTACCGCGGCAAAATCGGATTTGATCATCGGCATCGGCACCCGGTATACGGACTTTACGACGTCCTCCAAATGGGCGTTTCAGCGGGAGGATGTTTCGTTCCTGAACCTGAACGTCAACGGTGCGGACAGCGTTAAGCTTGGCGGTGAGGCGCTGGTCGCCGATGCGAAGGAAGGGCTGAAGGCACTGCATGCTAAGCTGTCCCGGGACGGCTATAAAGCCACCTATGAAGAAGACGAGCTCGCCGGGCTGAAAGCGGAGTGGGACCGCGAGGTGGATCGGTTGTACGCGTCCGAGCATCCGGACGGCTTATCTCAAACGAGGGTGCTTGGCGTCATCAATGAGGTCATCCCCTCGTCCTCGGTCATCGTCTGTGCGGCAGGCAGTCTTCCGGGGGATCTGCACCGGTTATGGCGAGCCGCCGAAGCGAAGACGTATCACATGGAGTATGGGTTCTCCTGTATGGGGTATGAGGTGAGCGGCGCCCTTGGTGTGGCGTTGGCAGAACCGGACCGCGAGGTCTATGCGCTGGTCGGCGACGGCAGTTATCTGATGATGCACTCGGAGCTGGTCACCAGCTTGCAGGAAGGCCGCAAGATTACGATCTTGCTGTTCGACAACCACGGCTTCCAATGCATTCATAATCTGCAGCGTAGCAACGGCAGCGACGGCTTCGGCAACGAATTCCGCCGCCGCGAGGAGGGCACGGGCCGCCTGACCGGCGAATACCTCCCGATTGATTTCGCCGCGCACGCGCGGGCGCTCGGCGCCAAAGCCTACAAGGCCAGCACGCCTGAGGAACTGCGGGCAGCGCTGCTTCAGGCCCGGCAGGAAACCGTCACGACCCTGATCGAGATTCCGGTCGTTCCGGGAACGAATACCGACGGTTACGAGTCCTGGTGGCGTGTGGAGGTGCCGGAGGTATCCGTATCGAGCAAGGTGACGGAGGCCCAGCGTGAGATGGCTGCCCGGAGCAAGGAAGCAAGGCCTTACTAGCGGCTGGAATAGGAGCGATGTTCATTGTCCTGAAACAAGGAAGGTAATACGATTGCCGCGCTGTAAGAAGTATGGTCCGACTAAGGGATTTGGAGTGAGGAAGCAACTCAATACTGCCAGCTGGAGCAACTAAGCGAGCAGGATCCTAGTAACGCGCGGCAGAGGCTGTACTAAGCAGCTTCGCGCAGAGAAGTCCGGGCAAGGAAGGCTTTACAAGTATCTCGGCTGAAGGAAGCCGGTTCGACTAAGAGCCCGGAGTAAGGAAGCAAGGCCCTACTAAGGGTCTAAGGGTCTAGAGCAAGGAAGCCACTCTACCAAACAAAGCAAAGGAGCGCTGGATATGAGCAACAGGCTGTTCAAGCTGGGGATCCACCCCATCAACTGGGTCGGCGAGGATGTCAGAGAGCATGGAGATGACACAACGTTTGAAACGATTGTGGATGATATTGCGGCTTTGGGTTTGACAGGCACGGAGATGGGCAGGAAATTTCCGAAGGATCCGGCGGTGCTGAAGCGGGAGCTGGAGTCCCGCGGCATTCAACTGGTCTCGCAGTGGAAGTCCGTGCTGTTCTCCGATCCCGCTTACCGGAAGCAGGAGCTGGAGGACTACCGCCGGCATGCGGAGTTTCTGGCCGGTTTTGGCAGCAAGGTCATCAGCACGGCGGAGGTCGGAGGCTCGCTGCACTTCGATCCCCGCCGGACGCCGAACGAGCGTGTCGTTCTACGCCTGGATGACGCCGGGTGGGAAAGCCTGGCGGAGGGCCTCAACCAGGCCGGCGAAATTGCGGCGAGCTACGGCATGAAGCTGACGTATCATCACCATGGCGGCACGGTCGTGGAGCAGCCGGCCGAAATCGACCGGCTGATGGCGATGACCGACCCTTCGCTCGTGCTTCTCCTTTACGATACCGGCCATGCCTATTACGGGGGAAGCGATCCGCTCGAGCTGCTCCGCAAGCATTATGACCGGATCGCGTATATCCACCTGAAGGATATCCGGCATGAAATCTTGGAGCAGGCACGTCTAGATGGCTGCGATTTCGTGAGCTGTATCCGCAGGGGCGTGTTCACGGTTCCCGGCGATGGCTGCATCGATTTTGCGCCGATTATCGGAGAGCTCATGGAGCGCGGTTATAACGGCTGGGCGATGCTGGAAGGAGAACAGGATCCTGCGCTGCATCCGGCCAAGGCGTATGCTCAGCGGGCGATCGAATACCTGGATCGTCTGGAAGGCCAGCTCAAGCCGCAGGTCTGAAGGCGTTCCCGGTCGTGAGTCGAAACCAGGCTGATGCTAATTCGGAAGGTTCAAAATGTAATGCAGGATACTAGCTTGTTTATCGGACACCAGACAACCGTTTCTTTTAGAAATCTAGGATTAAGAGCTGCAAGTGATTACGGCCATTGAAAAGCGGAGCCATATTTTCCTATGAATGCTCAGCGTGGGCCGATCTGATCAAGGAGGTTCATCCATGAGTGAAATCACGTTTAACGACGAAAAGCCGGTGGATTTTGTCGCCGTGGGGAGATTGTGCATCGACTTGAACGCCAATGAGATTAACCGGCCGATGGAAGAGACGAGCACGTTTACCAAGTATGTGGGCGGCTCCCCGGCCAATATCTGTATCGGGATGGCCCGACTGGGCCTGAATACGGGCTTCATCGGCAAGGTGGCGGACGATCAGATGGGGCGTTTTATTACCCAATACCTGAAGGATAACGGAATCGTGACGCAGGGCGTAACGACCGACCGTACCGGTGCCGTGACGGGGCTGGCTTTTACCGAAATTAAAAGTCCGACCGACTGCAGCATCCTGATGTACCGCGACAACGCTGCGGATTTGCTGCTGGAGACGGGGGACGTGAACGAGGAATTGATCGCCACCGCAAAAATGGTGCTAATCTCCGGAACCGCGCTTGCGGCCAGCCCTTCCAGGGAAGCGGTGTTTCTGGCTCTGGAATATGCCAAGCGCCACGGCGCTGTAATTGCGTTTGATCTGGATTACCGTCCGTACACTTGGAAATCCCCTCAGGAAACAGCGACCTATTATAATCTGGCGGCTGAAAAATGCGACATCATCCTCGGTACGCGCGAGGAGTTCGACATGATGGAGCAATTTGGAGGGAACCCGGAGCGGAGCGACCGCATCACGGCGGCCAAGTGGTTTGACTACAGCGCCAGGATCGTCATTATCAAGCACGGCAAGGAGGGCTCCATCGCATATACACCGGACGGCACCAGCCATACGGCTCAAAGCTTTCCGGCAAAGGTCATCAAGACATTCGGGGCAGGGGATTCGTACGCCGCAGGCTTTCTGTACGGTCTAATGCAGGGCTGGACCATTGAGCGGTCCATGGAATTCGGCAGCGCGGCGGCAAGCATTGTCATCTCCAGCCACAGCTGCTCCGATGCGATGCCGACAAGCGAAGCGGTTCACGATTATATGGAGCGCTGCAAACGCGGGGAAATCACGGCTAATACCTAGATACCGTGCACGTGCACCTGACTGATCTTAACCAATATTCTAACGGATCCAATCAAAAACGCTAACTGATTCAATCGAAAGGGGCCAACCAGCCATGACGCAAACCCTGAGCAATTATATCGGCGGACAATTTGTGCCATCCCGATCCGAAAAAACCGATCCCGTCTACAATCCGGCGACGGAGGAGATTCTCGCTTACGTGCCGCTTTCGACCAAGGAGGAGGTAGACCTGGCGGTGCAGGCAGCAGCCAAAGCGGGGCGCTCCTGGGCGAAGACCGCCGTGCCTCGCCGCGCGCGCATTCTGTTCAAGTATCAACAACTGCTTGTGGAGCACTGGGAGGAGCTGGCCCGCCTGATTACGGCGGAGAACGGCAAAAGCTATGCCGAAGCCTACGGCGAGGTGCAGCGCGGCATCGAGTGCGTGGAATTTGCAGCCGGTGCGCCCACGCTGATGATGGGCAAACAGCTTCCCGACATCGCCACCAATCTGGAGTCCGGGATGTACCGTTATCCGATCGGTGTTGTAGCGGGCATCACGCCGTTCAACTTCCCGATGATGGTGCCGTGCTGGATGTTCCCGCTCGCCATCGCCTGCGGCAATGCGTTCGTGCTGAAGCCGTCGGAGCGCACGCCGCTCTTGGCCCAGCGCCTGGCGGAGCTGTTCGCGGAAGCCGGCCTTCCGGACGGCGTGCTCAACGTTGTTCATGGCGCGCATGACGTGGTCAACGGCATTTTGGAGCATCCGGGCATTGCTGCCATATCCTTTGTAGGCTCTCAGCCGGTGGCGGAGTATGTCTACAAAACCGCTTCCTCCTACGGCAAGCGTGTCCAGGCCTTGGCCGGAGCCAAAAACCACAGCATCGTGATGCCATCAGCCGACTTGGACGCAGCCGTCACCCAAATCGTCAGCGCGGCCTTCGGTTCGGCCGGTGAGCGCTGTATGGCCTGCTCCGTGGTGGTAGCGGTTGGGGACGTAGCGGAGCCGTTGATCGGGAAGCTGAAGCAGGCGGCCGATGAAATCTCCATCGGCAACGGGGCGGATGAAGGCGTCTTCCTGGGGCCGGTCATCCGGCAAGCCCACAAGGAGCGGACGCTCTCTTACATTGAGGCAGGCGAGCAGGAAGGAGCCAAGCTGGTCCGTGACGGACGGAGGGATGATGCCGCGAACGGTAAGGGGTATTTTGTCGGACCGACGATTTTTGATGAAGTGACCTGCGAGATGAAGATCTGGAGGGACGAGATTTTTGCGCCGGTGCTATCCGTCATGCGTGCAGAAACGCTGGAGGAAGCCATTGAAATTTCCAACCGCTCGGACTTCGCCAATGGTGCCTGCCTGTTCACACAGGACGGCAGCGACGTGCGCCAGTTCCGCGAACATATTGATGCCGGCATGCTAGGCGTGAACCTCGGCGTTCCTGCGCCGATGGCATTCTTCCCGTTCTCCGGCTGGAAAAACTCCTTCTATGGGGACCTGCATGCGAACGGCACCGACGGCGTGGAATTCTATACCCGAAAGAAAATGGTAACGGCACGCTGGTAAGCTCATAAGCGGAGGAGACATTCATATGAAAACCATTAAAATCGGCATTATCGGTGCCGGACGAATCGGCAAAATCCATGCGGATCATCTGCTGCACATGCCGGGCGCAGAAATTGCGGCCATCAGCGATCTATACGCCGGAGGCGAGCTGCGTGACTGGGCCGCGGAGCGGGGCATTCCCTTGGTTACGAACAACAGTACCGAGATCATGGAGCATCCGGACATCGATGCCGTATTCATCTGCTCCTCGACGGATACACATGTCCCGCTGATCAAGCAGGCTGCGGCGAGCGGCAAGCATATTTTTTGCGAGAAGCCGGTCAGCATGAGCGTAGAGCAAACCCGCGAGGCGCTTGCGGCCGCGGAGGCTGCCGGCGTGAGTCTGCAGATTGGCTTCAACCGCCGGTTCGACCATAATTTCAGCCGGGTCCGCGAGATTGTGTCCGAAGGAAAAATCGGGGAGCCGCATTTGATCAAGATTACCTCCCGCGATCCGAATCCGCCGCATCCGGATTATATTAAGGTGTCCGGCGGGCTGTTTATGGATATGGCGATTCATGATTTTGACATCGCCCGTTTTCTTTCGGGCAGTGAAGTGGTCGAAGTGTACGCCCAGGGGGCGGTGCTGGTAGATCCTGCGATCGGAGAACAGGGCGATATCGACACGGCCGTTACTACGCTGCGGTTTGCAAGCGGGGCGCTCGGCGTCATCGACAACAGCCGCAAAGCGGTTTACGGCTATGATCAGCGGGTCGAGGTATTCGGCTCCGGAGGCAGCGTTTCCGCCGACAATGATTATCCGAGTACCGCTGTCGTCAGCGGCCCGGAGGGGGTCACCCGCGACAAGCCGTTGTACTTCTTCCTGGAGCGGTATAAAGAAGCGTACATCAACGAAACGCGTCAGTTTATCGAGAGCCTGCAAAACGGTACGCCCGTGCCGGTCAGCGGCCATGACGGCCTGCAGGCGGAGCTGATTGCCTTGGCGGCTAAGCGCTCCCTGGAGCAAGGCCGCCCGGTGAAGCTGGCCGAGCTAAGCAGCGGCATTTCCACGGTAAGCTAAGCCTGAAGAGGATGTATCGGAGCGGCACTAGGCCTGCGCCTGCGGGATGAACACCGATCCTATGACATGAGTGTCCGCTCAGTCTCGCTCCATTCATCAATTGCAAAAAAGGATATTTTAGAGGAGGGGAAGAATCATGCCGAACCTAATTGTGCCTTCTACGGCTCCGGACGGGTACGGATGCGTGCTGTCCATAACGCCGGAAAGAGCAGGCTGGGAATATATAGGCTTTGAAGTATACCGTTTAAGCGAAGGACAGACGCTTAGCCGGGGGACGGGAGATAAGGAAGCGGCTCTTGTTCTGCTGTCCGGCCGTGCGGACGTGAAGACTGGAGGAGAGCGCTGGGACAACATTGGCCAGCGAATGAGCGTGTTTGAAAAGACGCCGCCCTATACGGTTTATGTTCCTTCGCAGGAACAGTACGAAGTCACGGCGCTTACCGAGCTGGAGCTGGCGGTCTGTCTTGCCCCGGGGCAAGGCAACCATCAGGCGCGGCTGATCGCGCCGGAGGACGTCGGCGTCGAAAACCGCGGCAGTGGAAGCATGTCGCGCTTGGTGCACAACATTCTTCCGGAGCAAAAGCCGGCGGACAGCCTGCTGGTGGTCGAGGTGTTTACGGACGGAGGGAAATGGTCCAGCTATCCGCCGCACAAGCATGACCGCGATGAGCTGCCTGAGGAATCCCGGCTGGAGGAAACCTACTACTTCCGGGTGCAGCCGGAGCAGGGCTTTGCCGTACAGCGGGTCTACAACGACGATCGTTCGCTGGACGAGACGATGGCGGTCAAGGACGGCCAGGCGGTTATGGTGCCCGAGGGCTATCATCCAGTTTCGGCACCTCCCGGATATGACGTCTACTACCTGAACGTCATGGCGGGGCCGAAGCGGATTTGGAAGTTCCGCAACGATCCGGATCATGACTGGCTAATGAAATAAGGGGTAGAAGCTGGTCTATTTTTCCCGTCAGCCGCTCCTCGGTTATGTGTTGTCAAAAGGATGGTTGCTGCAACGAGGATAGTGGAGTCCATGCTTGTACGATAAGCATCGTGAAATACATTTTAACTTATTGTTTTAAGAGACTGGTCCGCATCAATGGGATCGACGCTAAAATGGCCTTGCGCGAAGCGGGCTGGGAGCGCATAATGATTTAAATGCCAAAATTAAACAAATGGAGCACAAGGGATGATCAAAGCGACTATTTATGACGTTGCGCGCGAAGCCGGCGTCTCCATTGCGACCGTCTCTCATGTCATTAACGGCAAGGGCAAGATCAGCCGCCAACGGCGTGAAGAGATTTTGAATATCATGAAGCGCTTGAATTATCGGCCTAATGCGATTGCCTCCGCCCTCGCCAGCAAAAGAACTTATACCCTCGGCCTGCTCGTTCCCGATATCTCCAACCCGTTTTTTGCCGAGATTGCGCGCGCCGTTGAGGACCGCGGACATCAGCTTGGGTACAGCGTCATCATCTGCAGCACGGACAACAATGAAGAAAAGGTAAAACGCTATGTCAGTCTGCTGAAGCAAAAGCAAGTGGATGGCGTCATTATCGGCACGGGTGTATCCCACGGCGAGCTGCTTAAGCCGCTGCAGGAGCATTCGCTGGCGATCACGCTCATCGCCCGGGACCATCCGGAGCTTGGGGCGAGCTGCGTTCGGGTTCATGATCTCGACGGCGGGCGTCTGGCTGCCGAGCATTTGCTTCGCCTCGGCCACCGCAGGCTGGCGGTGCTTGCGGAGAATGAGCGGGTGACGAGCAGCGGTGAGCGGGTAAGAGGGTTTGTCGAGACTGCAGCCTCGTTCGGCGTGGAACTGCCTCCTGATCATATTGCAGTCTGCGACCACAAGATCGAGGATGGATACCGGAGAGCTAAAGCTATGCTGCAGCTGGCGGGGCAACCGACGGGGCTGTTCTGTTGTAACGACCTGCTGGCGATCGGGGCCCTTCAGGCGATTCGCGAGCTCGGGCTGCGCGTGCCGGAGGATTGCTCGGTCGTCAGCTTTGACGATACGATTCTGGCGCGTGTCACCGATCCGCCGCTCACCGTGATCGCCCAGCCGATCGAGGAGATGGGCCGTCTGGCGGTCGACCTGGTGGTACAGGATCTGTCCGGACAGAGCGATCCTGCCCGGCGAATGGTGCTTCCTCCGGAGCTGGTCGTCCGCGGCTCAACAGCGCGGCTATCATAGAAACTTTTTAATAATCTAAAGTAGCCTTCCAATGCACGTTCCTCTTACCAGCTTGTCAGCTTGTATCGTTGTAGACGATGCATGAATGGGGATTACCCACGTATTACAGGGTTCTTGGAGCGCTGATCTGCTTGACTCTACGCCTCGACAGGTGAGGCCTTCCCGCAAAGCTTGCGTAAAAGCAGAGCTGCAGGAAGGCTTTTTTGCGTGGGCTGGTAGGGGCTTTGAAGCAAATACACGGATCGGTGTAACACGTGACCAGGTTATTCGGGTACCTCGAAATTCACAGTGTGTAGTGGTCGGCGTCAAACCTCAGGCTAATTCAGGTTTTATAAGGCATTGGCGGAGTTCCCGGCGTGTGGTGGTCGGCGTCATGCCTCATGCTAATATTCCTCTTGTTTAAGGACATTCTTCGGTCGGCGGCGGATTTGTTCCTTGAACAGCGGCTCGACGTTCGGTTCGACGATCCACCCGAAACCGCGTTTGATCCATGGCGAGGACAGCACCCAGGTCAAGATGACGCCGAGAAGAATCAGCAGCAGTTTACCTCCCGTCGACTGGAAGGTGGTCTCGAGCCACCCGTTATACTGCATTGTTTTAATGATAAATCCGTGCAGCAGAAAAACGTACATGGTATAAAGTCCCCGTTCCGAATAGGGCTGCCTCGTCTCCGGAATGATGGAAAGGAAGCATAGACCCATCAGGGCTGTGAAGGCATAGGTCAGTATTCGGTAAAGCCCAGCGTACCAAGAATCCAAACCAAATTCCAGATATGGCATCGCGCCGTAGAACCAGCTGGCGTTTGTTTGCAGAATGGGTGACAGGCCATACAGAAAGGCAAATCCGCCGGTGAGGATGACAATGGACAGCAGCTGAAATGATCGGGTTTTGAAGGCGCTGAGCCACTCCCTTTTGAAATAATATCCGATGAGAAAAAAAGGCAGAAAATACAGCGTGCGCGAAATGCTCGCGTAATAATCCACATCGATCGAGTATCCGAGCAGGACCGACAACGCGATGCAGATGATCAGCGGATATTTGAGCATTAGCAGGTACGGTAGGAGCATTTTCCATAGCATCATGCTGAAAAGGAACCACAGAATCCAGTAGGGGTAGAAATACGTGAAGTCGAGCCGATCCAGCCCCTGCATGTAATAGTCAAACAAGGTGTACAGCGTCTCGAAAATGAAGTATGGCACGACCAATCCCGACAGCAGGCTAATGTAGTATTTGGGGTATTGGATACGTTTGGAGAAATAACCGGCCGTGAAAATAAACAGCGGCATGTGAAACGAGTAAATGAACTGATAGACCGTTCCCATCCAGCGCTCGCTGTTAAATGGCTCGATGAGGTGCCCCACGACCACCAACAGGATCAGTATGAATTTGAGGTTATCGAAATAGACGTCTCTCTCTTTCATCTGGCAACCAGCTCCTTTGGGTTTGACGTTCCAATGAAGTTTCGTATTAGTATATCGGATGGCAGTGGGGCTTTCCATGGTTGAAGTTGGAAGGGTGGATTGGATTACGGTATTGATCTTGGGTTGTGTTCTAAGCTGTAATGTACGAATATGCGAAGATATCCATTAAAAGATAGGTAAACAATTTCGTGACGGCTCATCAGAGTTTGGTGAAGAGTGGCCCACCCTTGAGAAGGTATCCTACAACGGGTTCACCATTTAAGACTCATCGTCTTCTAGACAGATGCTTCGTCGGTTGCGACTTGTTTGCAGGCGTTTCGTGTTACCGTCTAATAACCAATTTGTTGGTTGTTGTAAACGGTGAGATCGATGGAGGGGACGAGAGAGGGAGGAGATTGAGGCGAAAAGTTTGGGGGATTTAACGTCTCTTAAGTGAAGGATTATCCATGAAGGTCTAAAAATCGATAATGATCGAAGGAGATGCCGGATCATGGTACAATGTCATCAATCGGGAGATTCACGGGATTGGAGAAGATAGGATGAACATTCGTAAAGCGATTATACCCGCAGCTGGACTCGGCACGCGCTTCCTGCCGGCAACGAAGGCAATGCCGAAAGAGATGCTCCCCATTGTGGACAAACCGACCATTCAATATATTATTGAGGAAGCGGTCGCTTCCGGTATCGAGGACATTATTATTGTAACCGGTAAAGGGAAGCGGGCGATCGAGGATCATTTCGATTCCTCCTTTGAGCTCGAGCATAACTTGGCGGAAAAGGGGAAGTGGGGGCTTCTAGAGGAAGTAAGGAAGCCATCGAATATGGCCGATATTCACTATATCCGGCAGAAAGAGCCTAAGGGCCTGGGGCATGCAATTTGGTGTGCTCGGAAATTCATAGGGGACGAGCCGTTTGCGGTGCTGCTCGGTGACGATATTGTAGAGTCGGAAGTGCCGTGCCTGAAACAAATGATGAAGGTTTACGATACATATCAATCGGCCATTGTAGGCGTCCAGACGGTCGATTGGGGAGAAGTGGATCGGTACGGAATTGTGGATGGTGAAAGGGTGAGTGATCGAATCTATAAGACGACCCAACTGGTGGAAAAGCCTTCGAGAGATGAGGCGCCTTCCAATCTAGCAATTATGGGTAGGTATATTCTGCCGCCGGATATTTTCGATCTGCTTGAAGGGCAGAAGGAAGGAAAGAATGGCGAGATTCAGCTGACAGATGCGCTGTATTCTCTGTCTCAGCGGCATCCGATTTACGCGTTCCATTTTGAAGGCCTTCGGCATGATGTAGGGGACAAGCTTGGTTTTATAGAGACGGGTATTCACTATGCACTGCAGCGTGAGGATTTACGAGAAGACTTGCTAGCTTACATGAGTAAAATAATGGAGAAAGTAAGATAGTCTCTAACATGAATAAAGAAATAGCGGGTACGTTACGGTAGATGAACAGGATCTACCGGGAACGTGCCCGCTATTTGATTTAGAATTGAAGCTCCGCCAATTGCTTGATGTTTTGCTCCGCATTCGGATCAGCCTGCTTTAACTTCTCAAGCAGAGCTTCGTCGCTCTGACCTTGCTTCTGAAGTGCAGCGAGGTACCATCTCACAATCTCTTGAGCAGATGGCTGTGACAGATCGTCCTGAATGCCGATTTTGAGCGCATTAACTGCCTGCTCCGGCTGATTCATCATGTAATGCATCTTGCCTGCATGGAGGATCATTTCCGGACTATTTTCAAAAGGATTCCCTTGGAGCTGACCTTCCGGCAGCGTCTTCAGGTGCTGAATACCTTCCTGTACTTTGGCGAAAGCATCGGTTGCGTGCTTAAAGTACTCATCTTTTTTAGCGTGGTCGCCTGTTCCGAGGGCTTTCATGCCAAGCTCGTAACCTTGCAGGATGATATCCTGGTACCATTCAATGTCCCAATTGAATTTAGGCGCGTTCTGAATCAAGACATCATATGCTTGCTCCGGCTGTTGTTTCATTTCATATGTCTTTATCAAGCTGCGAAGCATTGCTTTGTTGTGAGGCTCATCTTTCAGTGCTTTATTCAATAAACCAACTGATGCGTTATAGAAGTCTTCGTTCTGATTCTGCTGATATACAGCCTGATAAAGTGAGGCTAACAGCAACACGGAATCTGGGTGACTTGGACGAATGCTTAGGTCCTTGTCGATCGGTGCTTTAATCTCCTCATATGATGTGCTGACCTGGACAACTCTGCGAGCTTCCATTGCTGCATCGGCTGCTTGCACATAACGAATCGACGTAATGAAGACAAGAATGGCTCCGAGACCGACAACTACACTATAAACACCTCTGGCCGTTGAATCTTTTACCTTCCACTTGGCGAGCGTTTTATGTTCCATGACTGCGGCCATACCGCCGAGCCCCAGGAATACGAGAATCCCCATGAACACGTAACTCATGTTAAAGTCCAAAATACTATGCATCAGAATGGAAAGTACGATAATGAGATACAGGAAGTGGCTGTTTCGATCCTCCTCGGTCCCCTTCATGTAACCGCGAATATATTTATAGAAAATATACAAGATAAATGCCATGAAAATCACAAAGCCGAGAATACCAACCTCAACGAGATACTGCAGGAAGAAGTTGTGAGCCTGACGGCTCGTATACGGGTTGTTCTGGTATTGCTCATAAAGTGAGGCCCAGGCACCCCCGCCTGCACCGATAATCGGATAGTCCGCAAGAACCTTCATCGCATCTTTATAGAAAGTGAAACGCTCGAGAACACTATGCTGATTAAAGTTGATGTTCTCCAAGCGGACGCTAATGTTTTGCGGCAAAATATTTTTGAGGCCTGTCCCAATAAACAGGAAGATCAAGAGTCCGCCGATCACCGTAGATCCGATCGGAATCCATAGGCTTGAGCCTTTTTTAGAGGACCATTTCCCCAGAATCTTGTCCAGTTTCGGAGCGACAAAGCTTTGGATAGCCCACCCGATTAGCCCAACGACCGCGGATATGCCGATCAGGATTCCCCATCCCTTTAACGCGCTGCTGCCGCTAAACGTTTCATTAAGCTGAAGCCCCAGTTCGGTCACGGATTTAGAGATTAAGAGCGATGCGATGCCGGCAATGCCGCAATACAGGATCCACAGCAGCTGTTGAGCAGGCTTCAGGAACAAGAGCAGCAGAACAAATACAACCGGCAGCATGACCAGGCCCCCACGGGATAGCGTCAAGAGTAGCGACACAATGATCGGTACCATCATGAAGCTGTGGAACGCTTTGCCGTACCATTTTCGTGAAGCCGTAATGCAGAATACAGCTGCAAATAGGAATGCCATCAAAAAGGCAGCGTATGTATTCGCATACTGGAATACAGAGGTAAGACGCAAACCGTTGGAATCTGTCATGACGGCATGAGTGTATGTACCGTTAAGCACTGTGTTGGAGAACCATTTTGCGATGGCACCGGCTGTCTTGCCCTGGCCGAACCAATGGAGGAAGCCAAAACCAACAATAAGGTAGGCAACCGTCATGATCGTATTCTGGATAATTCGATTTCCCAACTTGTCACGAAGCGTATATAACCCAATGACAAACATCGTCGCGTAAATACAGTTGATGATCACCATGTTCATCGCAAGAACCTGGGATGCTGCACTGAGTAACGATATTAAGTATGTCAGAGGCAGTAGAATTACGCCAACGGCTAACCAGTCACGTTGATCTTTTAATTGAATGCTTTTGAAAGAATGAGCGATCCATAGGAACAGCAATAGGCAGGATAGAATCGATGCCCAAAAAATAGGTTTTTCAAAACTCATCTCTTGTCCGTTAAATAATGCCGTTTGGAATGGCGTCCATGCCAGAAAAAGGATGATCCCTGCTACTAGCACCCAAAATAATGCCGATCTTGTCTCTCTCTTCCTCGACTCCGCGGCTTTTTTGCCGTATACTGGTTTCGACAACGTAATTAGCTCCTTTTCTTGTAGATACGACAATATTTTAGCATAATGCATAGGAAGGGGCTATATTTTGTCTAACACTACGGTCAGAAGGATCGGTTTTACCATTTTATTATGCGCTGTTTATGACCAGGCAAGTTTGGGTTATACGGGGGCGGGGTTTGTCTAATTTGATCTGTACATAGGGGAACTAGTAAAATAGCGCATAATCCTAGAAGTTCCCAAGTTCTGGCGAGCTTTTTCTTTACGGGTCGATACTGTGTTTTCGTATACCGGATTCGACAAGGTTTACAATCTCCTCTTCTTATAGATACGTGTGTAATTTAACATAACAATTTATTACAGCTGTACAGTAAATAACTCATATTATCATAGATTATAGATCAGTTTAAAAAACGCTCTTAAGGAACCCGAGTGATTGCTAGACGACAAAATTGGAGAAGTTATTTTTTGACTGTTAGCCAGCCAGTCGGTAACGGTTGCATACGATGAGAATTCCTGCTTTATAGAGATAAGGCTGGCGTTTAAAGTAATGAAGGCTCTGAAACACTTTAATACGTTTTTATTGACCTTCTAACGTCGCTTTGGTACAAGCGGCACGTGAACTCCTCATCTAGTTTCGTCTTAAAAATGCTGCGACCAGGCCCTTGATCCATCAGATTTACCTTGTCCACACCAATGTTCAAATCCAAGCAGGGGAACGGTAACGCAGGGATAACAGTCATATCAAGTTTCGAATCATTCTCCTATGTTCCCACAAGCTACGATGGAGAGGAGAGCAGAAGAGTTCCCACAACCAATTTTATTCTCAAACATTATATAGTGTATGAGCTTTTTACTGGTGCAATAATATTAAGCAATAGTTTATTAGTCTTTATGTGAAGAGGACAATATTCGTATTGTTCTTTTAATAATATCCAACTATAAAATGATTGGATTATATCATGCGAAAGAAGTGATTAAGATTTTAACTCTTTTTAAAGAATTCTATAATTCCAGAGGCCTTGTTTTAAGATTGGCTAAAAATGATTTTTGGGTTAAATATGCCAATTCCCAATTTGGGATTTTATGGGCTTTTGTCCAGCCTCTGATGACGATTCTCGTATACTGGTTCATTTTCGAAATAGGATTCCGTGTAGTTCCGCTTAACAATATCCCGTATATTTTATGGTTGATGTGTGGTCTTATTCCATGGTTCTTTTTTTCCGAGGCTCTTGGCAACTCGACCAACAGCTTGATTGAGTACAGTTATCTGGTAAAAAAAGTTGTGTTTAAAGTCAGCATTTTGCCAAGCATCAAAATTATGTCGGCGCTGTTTGTACACGTATTTTTTATGGCTTTTTTATTGTATGTGTATTTTCTGTATGGTTATGAGCCTACTATTTATATTGTGCAGCTGCTATATTACCTTTTTGCACTGTGCTTTTTATTGCTGGGCTTGTCTTACATTACGGCTTCCTGCGTTATCTTTTTCCGAGATTTGAATCAAATTGTGGCTATCGTATTGCAATTTGGAATATGGCTGTCTCCTATTTTGTGGCAACCCTCTTTGTTTCCGGCCCATTACTTGACTTTATTGAAACTGAACCCTATGTATTACATTGTAGAAGGATACAGAGACTCGCTGGTAAGTGAAGTCTGGTTCTGGCAAAAGCCAGAGATGACGCTGTACTTCTGGTGTGTTTCCTTTATTATTTTTCTGGTCGGAGTATTGTTCTACAAAAAATTAAAACCTCATTTTGCTGACGTTTTATAAGGATGGAGTGTTAAGATGAGTGCAGAAGTTGTCATTGATGTAAAAAATATCAGCAAAGTATACAAGTTATATACCAAGCCATCTGACCGGCTTAAAGAAGCATTACATCCGATGAAAAAGAAATATCATAACGATTATGCAGCTCTTGACAATGTCTCATTTCAGGTCAGAAAAAAGGAAATTGTAGGCATACTTGGGACAAATGGCTCCGGTAAATCAACGATTCTGAAAATTATTACCGGTCTATTGAATCCAACGAATGGTACAGTGAGCGTTCATGGTAAAATTTCCGCGCTTTTGGAACTGGGTGCAGGGTTTAACCAGGAGCTCACAGGCATTGAAAATATTTATTTGAACGGAAGCATGATGAATCTGGGGAAGGACGAGATTGATAAGAAGCTGCAGCAAATTCTCGACTTTGCTGATATTGGGGATTTTGTTTACCAGCCCGTAAAAACTTATTCAAGCGGTATGTTTGCCAGATTGGCTTTTGCAGTAGCCATCAATGTTGAGCCAGATATATTGATTGTGGACGAGGCGCTGGCTGTCGGTGATATGTTTTTTCAGGAGAAATGTTATGAAAAAATGAAGGAAATGGTACAAAGCGGAGCTACCATCCTGTTTGTAAGTCACAGTCTAAGCGCGATCCGTAATTTTTGCAATCGTGCAGTCTGGATTGAAAAAGGCATACTGAGAGAAGAGGGACCGGCAGACGAAATTTGCGAAAAATACAAATATTTTATCGAACAAAAAGAGACAAAAGAAATTGTAAAGACCGCTGTTGCAGAAGAACCAGCCGATGTTCCTGCCGGTAAAGCTAAAAATAAGATTTTTGTAAAAGACTTTCAAATGAATAAAAACGTAGTGGTTACCGGAGAAGATATTGTATTCACGATTGAACTCGGATTCAGAGAATCCGGCTTGAAATACGGTGTGGGGATGATCATTTATAATGAGAAGGGCGATATTGTCACTTTGTTTAATACTGTTCGTGACGATATGAAATTAGAGCGGCCTTATTCCGTATTCAAAATCAAAGTGGAGAATAATGATTTTCTGGATGGACGATATTTCATTTCCGTTCATATCTCTGATGATATGGTTATGTATCCGTATGATCGTAATGATTATATATCCGAATTTAGAGTATTGCCTAAAAAGAACCGGCGCGGATTGCCTGTTGCGGAAGGATATTTTAGATGCAAGCATGAATGGGAGATACTGGAGTGATATGGTGCCAGTCAGAATAATTTAGAGAGTTTGGGTGTGTATGATGATCAAAAGAATGTTGCGCTATGTTATTGTAATAATCGTCACGTTTGCTTTTGTATCTTCGGTGTATGCTATCCAAAATAGTAACCTGTTTGCACCAGAAGTATTTAAGCTGAAGACGATTGACCTGGGAACAAATCTGAATGCTAACTTTGGTGAGGTTACAGATGGCAAAGTAATTGAACAGTCCTTTTCCGCCAAGCAGGATGGTCTTACTAAAGTCGATCTGTTTTTTTCTACATTCAATAGAAAAAATAACAGTGAAACGTTGTTATCACTTTATGAAGCGGATACCAACCAATTAATAAGACAGGCAAAACTCAATAACGCTCAGGCCAAAGATAATGCATATAGCGAATTGTCCTTTGCTCCTGTAGAGAATTCAAAGGGTAAAATGTATATTTTGAAAATAACTTCCAATACAAACGATCCATCCCAAGCAGTAACCTTTTGGAAGGACAACAACAGTCTGGCGGACGGAAATCTGTCATTTGCGGGTAAGCACCAGGAAGGCAGTCTGGTAGGAAAACTTATTTACCAGAACCAATTCACTGTTATCGATATTATAATTAACGGTCTTTTCTTTAGTTTTCTGAATATTATTCTGTTTGAATTGTTGCGATTCATAAAAAATAAGTAGGGGACAATTAATGATTAATAAGTTCCGAGCAATCATGCGTGCTGTTCACCTGATTCGAGATAAAGGCATAAAAAGCTTTATCGATAAGGTTCATGAAAAATGGCTTCATTTATCTTTTTCAGAGCCCCCTTTTGTGCCTTTGACTGAACAGCAGCTTGAAGAGCAGAAAAACAAAATATTCGACTACCAACCCAAAATCAGTATTGTCGTCCCTGTTTATAATACGAATAACCTGTTTTTAGGAAAAATGATTGACTCTGTAATCAATCAGACTTATTCCAATTTTGAATTGTGCCTGTTTAATGGCGGGAGTACTGATGAAGATGTCGAGAAAGTAATAAGCCATTTTATAGCTAGAAGTGATAAAATAGTCTATGCGTGCTCGGAAACTAATTATGGAATCTCTGAAAATACCAATCGTGCACTTGAAATGGCAACGGGAGAATATATAGGGTTGCTTGATCATGATGACTTATTAACGCCAGATGCATTATTTGAATGCGTAGATGCTATTAACAGATACGGTGCAGACGTCATTTATTCCGATGAAGACAAAATTGTCGGTAATACCGGGCAACATATAAGTGTCCATAAAAAACCGGACTGGTCTCCGGATACACTGCTAAGCTATAATTATATTTGTCATTTTTTGGTTTTTAAAGCTTCATTGCTTCAAAGCACGGGATTATTTAATAGTCAATTCGATGGAAGTCAGGATTACGATTTTATTTTAAGATTGACTGAACGAGCAGAGTGTATCTATCATATTCCAAAAGTTTTGTACCATTGGCGGATCAGTGAAAGTTCCACAGCTGCCAGCTATTCAGCCAAGTCTTACGCTCTGCAGGCCGGGAAGAATGCCCTGCAGAATTATATTTCAAACCGAAATGAATTATTGATAGTGAATGAAGGTGCATTTCATGGTGCTTTTAATATAACTCCAGTTTTCAATGAGATACAGACAGCGACTTTGTTTTGCTTGGGCAATTGGGGAAATACACAATCTATAAAAGAGTACTATGCCAGTCTGAATATCTCTTCTGAATACCGGCAACTTGATGTAGTGATGATGAATTTTGCTTCTTTTCATAAAGATTCAGACAGTATTGCAGAGCGGTCCTCATACTATAGGGTCTATGACTGCAGTGATAAAAATGTTGCTGAATCATTAAATAGTTTATTTAAAACGAGCAATGCTGATTATTTTATCGTTTTGAATGCGGATATTCGAACCCTGGCTGATGATTGGTATAAGATTTTAATTGCAGAAGCTGCTACTACCAAGTCTGCCATTATAGCTCCCAAAGTTTTGAACAAAAAAAATAAAATCAGCAGTTATGGACTTGCAGTTAACCAAAAAGGGATCATAAATCTGTATGATAATATCAATCCCGGCTTTTTTGGATATTTTGGTCGACTCAAAATCGCGCAAAATGTTACGGCAATCAGTCCCGAATTGTTCCTGTTGAAAAAAGATGCCTACAAATATTATGGGGATTTTGATGAAACCTATGCTACAGATTTGACCATTGTGGATTATTGCCTGCGTGTCAATATTCACTCAGGCCACGTAAAGCTGGTGAATCATGAGCTTTTATATACTCGACAACCCCATTCCTATTCGTGGCCTGAAAATGAACGGGATGTTATGCTAAAAAAATATAAAGGTTATCTGCTAGATAGGGATCATTATTATCCCCTTGATTTTTTATATAAAAATGTAGAACTTTGAATATAATCTTTATTTTGATAGGAGCGCCTGGTCAAATGAGAATTTTATTTACTCTTCATGATTTGCAATACAGTGGAGGGACGGAAACCTTCACTTACAGCCTCATCAAGGAATTTTTGCGGCAAAACCATGAAATCTTTCTTTATTCGACTCGAATTGGTCAGTTAGCAGACAAATATACCGAGCTCGGTGTATTTGTCACAGACGAAATCGCTTCTTTACCTGATGATGTTGACATTATCCATGCCCAGCATCGTGCAGAAGCCATCTCCGTTTATTATAAATATCCCTCTGTACCTATGGTATTTACTTCGCATGGCATTATTCCGTGGCAAGAGAAGCCAGTTTTTATTCCATCAATTGTTAAGTACGTAGCGGTTAGTGAAGAGGTACAACAACACCTGATTCAAAACTGGGACATTCAAGAAGATAAAATATCTATTATCCGTAATGGAATCGATCAAACCCGGTTCTATCCTAGAACCCTGGTTAACGAAAAACCCGAAACCATCTTATTGTTGTCTAACCGTTATACTCCTGATGTTAAAGAGGTTTTGGAAGAAGCAGCCAATAAAGCGAGCATGGAGTTTAAAATTGTTGGACAATCACACAACAATGTGTGGAATGTGGAAAATGAAATTTTAAATTCCGATGTGGTTGTTTCATTGGGACGAGGCATACTGGAAGCCATGAGTTGTGGCAGACTTCCTCTTGTGTTTGATTATAATGGCGGCGACGGTATTGTAACACCTGATACTTACTATGATTTTCGTCAGAAGAATTTTTCTGGAAGAGTAAACAATGAAAAGTACACTGCTGATCAAATTATTGAATTAATTCAAAAATACTACACACGTGAGACTATTGAAGCCAATTTGGAACTTGCTGTACAATTCCACGACATTAGAACAAGTGCGGCACAGTATTTTGAGCTTTATAAACTTGGAGAGCAAGAAAGAGGTAGTATTGTTACTATTGATCCGCAGATTATGGAGTATCTTATAGAAGGATATACTTTTGCTGGAAAAGAGATTGTACAAAAAGAGAAAAACTTAAAGTATTTGCTGGAAGTTAAAAAAGTCAATGAGGCCAATGAAGTCAGATTGACTGAAAGCCTGACGAAGATGCAAGCTGAGCAAGCAAAACTTATGCAAGAACGAGAAGAGGCAGTGAGGCAGCAGGCCCAATTAAAGTCTGAATTGGAAACGACCGAAGCAACTTTGCTGCAAGAACGAGACGAGGCAGCGAAGGAGCAGGCCCGATTAAAGTCTGAACTGGAAACGACTGAAGCGGCTTTGAATCGCGAGATTATTACACTAACACAGATGGCAACCAGCAAAGATACTCAAATTCAAAATCTGGAATTTGAAAGAGAAGGATTTCTTAAACAGCTGGAACAAAAAGAGAACAATACTAAATACTTGCTTGATCTCACAAGGGAAAAAGATATGGAACTGGAAAGTATTTATAGTTCTCGTTCCTGGAAATTCATTACCAAAGTCAAAAAATATAGAGGTTGGGTCAAAAAAGGCATAGCTGATCCAAAGTGGGCGATTAAAAAATTGATCAATCGGAATCAGCCGCTTCCCGCTCCTATCCCCGTTAAAAATGATGTGGAACAAGAAGTTGGAGATATTCCTCGCATCAGTGTGGTCATTCCTGTATATGACCGAACAGATGTGTTACGACAAAGTATAGATTCGATTTTGAATCAAACGTATCAAAACTTTGAACTGATCATCGTTTGTGATGGTTCTCCGGCTGAAACATTGAAAATTGTAGATGAGTATACAGATCACGAGAAAGTTCGTATTTTTAAATATTATAACAACAGCGGCAACGCGGTACGCGGACGGAACAAAGCCATTCGTGAGGCGCGCGGGGAGTTTCTGGCTTTTCAGGATAGCGATGATATTGCAGAACCGAATCGCCTGGAAATTTCTTTGAATTATATTAATGAATTTAAAGCGGACGTCGTTTATGGCGGCTGGCGAGCTATTGTGGACGGATCACGCATGATTGATATTAAGGATGGACAGGAGGTATTTAGCCCGGATTGCGGATACGATGAATTGCTCAAAATGTGTGTCCCTTGCCAAAGTACTGTAATGTTGCGGCTGGATGCTGTCAGAGCAGTAGGTGGACTAAAAACAAGTATGCGTTATCGCGAGGATCACGAATTATGGCTCAGAATGGCGTATAAAGGATATAAGTTCAAATCAATTCCTTTGATATTAACCAATCTTAGATTACATGGCAACAACCTAGAACTTTCGTTCAAAGATGACGATAATCGCTGGTTTAATCTGATGCTGGAAGAGCACAAAAACATTGTAGAGATGAAGCCTAAGATTGCCTATCTTATTCCCGGATGCGGCATATCGGGCGGAATCGCAGTAGTATGTCAGCACGCCAACCGTTTGTTAAATCGTGGATATGATGTGTTGCTTATTACTGAGGATATTCAGCGGGAAATCAACTGGTTCCCGAATCAAAAAGTTGAGATTATCGGGGTCGATGAAGCACCGGACAATTTGGATATTCTTGTTGCAACAGGTTGGAGCACTGCTTATACCATCGCTGATATTCCTGCAAAGAGAAAAGTATATTTTGTTCAATCCGATGAGAGCCGCTTTTATCCTGCAGGATCTTTTGAAAGTCAAAAAGCATGGGATTCGTATAAATTTGATTATGAATATATGACCGAAGCCAAATGGATTCAAAAATGGCTGAAAGAAAAGTTTGGTCACGATGCTACCTATGTACCTAACGGATTAGATGAGAATATTATTTTCCAGACGGATCCAATTACAAAAAAAGGCGATAAAGTAAGAGTACTGCTAGAAGGACCAATCGATATACCGTTTAAAGGTATGGAGGATGCCTTTAATGCTATTAGTGATCTGGATTGTGAAGTATGGTGTGTAAGCTCAGCGGGCAAACCGAAAAAAGAATGGAAATGCGACGTATTCTTTGAAAAGGTGCCAATGAGTCAGATGAATCAAATCTATTCCAGTTGTGATATCCTCGTTAAACTGAGTCGGGTAGAAGGATTTTTTGGCCCACCGCTTGAAATGATGGCTTGTGGAGGAACTTGCGTAGTTGCAGATGTGACAGGCCATGATGAGTATATTGTTGATAACCACAACGCACTGGTTGTGAAGATCGGGGATGTTGAAGGAGCAAAGCAAGCGGTTAAAAAGCTTATCGAAGATACTGAACTTAGACAGCGTCTGACTGCGAATGGCAAAAAGACAGCAGAAGAATGGAGATGGGAGCCGAGCATCGATATTTTGGAAGAACTGTACTACAAAAATCATAGTATTATTGGAAAGGTAGAGGTATGAGAATATTAGTGACCGGAGGAGCTGGGTTTATCGCTTCTCATATTGTTGACAGGTTGATTGCTGAACAACATGAAGTATGCATCGTAGATAACTTGTCCACTGGAAAGCAAGAAAACATTAATCCTGCTGCTATATTTTATAATCTCGATATTCGCAGTGAACACGTTTTGGAAGTTTTTGAGGACTTTAATCCGCAGATTGTAATACATCATGCGGCCCAGATTAGTGTGGCGCATTCTGTTTCCGATCCTTCACTGGACGCATCAATTAATATTAACGGAACGATCAACATTTTGGATTGTTGCTATAAAACCGGCGTGCGAAAAATTATCTACGCTTCTTCTGCGGCAGTGTATGGCTATCCGGAAGAACTTCCTGTGGAAGAGAGCGCCAAGCTTTCTCCTCTGTCGCCCTATGGACTGTCCAAGTTAACTCCTGAATTTTATATTCAGTTGTATTCCAATCTTCATGGACTTAAATATACGATTCTACGTTACAGCAACGCTTACGGTGAACGGCAGGATCCTAGAGGTGAAGGTGGCGTGATCTCGATTTTTCTGGATAATCTTCTTACCCAAAAGGAGATTCAGATTCATGGTGATGGTACCCAAACTCGCGATTTCATTTATGTGAAAGATATCGTGAACGCCAATATCGCTGCTCTTACTAAAGGGGAAAATTGCATTGTAAATATCAGTACACAAACAGAAATTTCGGTGAAAGAATTGTTTGAAATGATGTGTAAGATACTGGAAATTGATGCGTCTCCTAAATATATGGATGAGCGTGTAGGCGATATAAAGTACAGCTCATTAAGCAATCGTCAGGCGAGATCCATCCTTGGTTGGACCAGTCAGTTCACTTTATACCAAGGCTTGAAAGAAACAATCAACTACTATCAGAATATTTGTGTTTAATGAATGATATGACTAACAGGAAATCGGGAGGATTTTTGATGAAAGGCATCATACTAGCTGGTGGTACAGGATCACGTTTATATCCCCTAACTAAAGTAACTAATAAACATCTCTTACCTGTAGGAAAATATCCAATGATATTTCACTCAGTGTTTAAACTTAAGCAGGCAGATATTACTGATATATTAATTGTTACGGGTAAAGATCACATGGGCGATGTTGTTAACCTTTTGGGAAGCGGTAATGAAATGGGAGTAACCTTTACATATAAGGTTCAGGATGAAGCCGGTGGAATCGCGCAGGCACTTGATTTGGCTGAGCAATTTGTAGGCGATGATCAGATGGTGGTTATTCTCGGTGATAACGTATTTAAGGACGACATTTCTCCGTTTGTCGACAACTTTCGTAAGCAGGTTACAGGGGCAAAGCTGTTATTGCAAAAGGTTTATGACCCTCATCGTTTCGGCGTAGCAGAGCTTCAAGGAGACCGCATTGTTTCTATTGAAGAAAAACCGAAAGAGCCGAAGAGTGATCTTGCAGTTACAGGCATTTATATGTTTGATCATAAAGTGTTTGACATTGTTAAAACACTTAAGCCATCCAGTCGAGGAGAATTGGAAATCACAGATGTAAATAATGCATATATTAAGAAGGGGACTCTTACATTTGATATTCTTAAAGGCTGGTGGACAGATGCAGGTACACATGCTTCTCTAGCAAGAGCTAACGAATTGGCTAAGGATATCGTATTCGGAGAAGAATTTGGAAAACTTAAGCTGTAATGACAAGGAGGCCTCGTAGTTATGAAGGTGATCCCTTTGCAACTGGAAGGTGCAAAAATTATTGAGCCGGTGGTCCATGGAGATCACCGTGGCTTTTTTATGGAAAGTTACAACGAACAGGTTATGCATGCCAATGGAATCAATCATAATTTTATACAGGACAATCAATCCTTGTCGGCAGAGCCTGGGGTCGTTCGTGGACTTCATTATCAATTGAATCCCAAAGCTCAGACAAAGCTGGTGAGAGTTATTTCTGGAGCTATTTATGATGTTATAGTTGATATCCGAAAGGAATCCGCTACGTTTGGACAATGGGTGGGGGTCATTTTAAGTGAATATAATAAGAGGCAGCTTCTTGTGCCTAAGGGGTTTGCCCATGGGTTTTGTACTTTAGTACCGAACACGCAAGTTACTTATAAAGTTGATGAATATTATTCTCCTGAGAATGACAGAGGGATTTTATGGAATGACCCTGCTCTTGCAATCGACTGGCCAACTTTTAACCCCATTCTTTCGGAAAAGGATAAGCAGCACCCGGTTTTGGCAGATGCAGAAATGAACTTCTAGATTTTATTCACTCATTCATACGCTCGATGAATATAATTTGATTAAAGTGTATTAGGGAGGCTCTTATGAAACTTCTGGTCACCGGCGGTGCCGGATTTATTGGCAGCAATTTTATTTTGTATATGATGCAACAGCATCCCGATTATCAGATCGTGAATATGGATGCCTTGACGTATGCGGGAAATCTGGAGAATCTGAAGTCCGTTGAAAATGAACCCAAATATTCTTTTGTCCATGCCGATATCGCAGATAAAGAGGCGGTTGATCGCATTTTCCAACAAGGCATTGATGTGGTTGTGAATTTTGCGGCGGAATCTCACGTGGATCGCAGTATTCTGGAGCCAGAAGTATTTGTGAATACGAACGTTCTCGGGACCCAGGTGCTTTTGGATGCCTCCAAAAAATATGGTGTAACCAAGTACGTTCAAGTTTCAACGGACGAGGTATACGGATCTCTCGGGGAAACGGGGTTGTTTTCCGAAACGACACCGCTTGCGCCAAACAGTCCTTATTCGGCGTCGAAGGCCGGCGGGGATTTACTTGTTAGAGCGTACCATGAGACCTTTGGCTTGCCGGTAAATGTCACTCGCTGTTCCAACAACTATGGCCCTTATCAATTTCCCGAAAAGCTAATTCCTCTCATGATCTCAAGGGCTTTGAATAATGATCCATTGCCGGTTTACGGAGATGGTTTAAATATCCGGGATTGGCTGTATGTTGAGGATCACTGCAGTGCTATTGACCTCGTGATCCACAAAGGGCGTGTGGGTGAGGTTTACAATATTGGTGGGAATAATGAACGCACGAATCTGCATATTGTTCAAACTATTTTGAGGGAGCTCGGTAAGCCTGAATCGTTGATCACTTATGTGGAGGATCGTCCAGGTCATGACCGCCGGTACGGCATTGATCCAACGAAGATTACGAAGGAGTTAGGTTGGCAGCCTAAGTATCATTTTGAAAGCGGGATTAAGGAGACCATTCAATGGTATTTAGATAACAAGGACTGGTGGACTAGAATACAATCGGGGGCTTACCGCGACTACTTGGACCGGCAGTACGGGAATCGGTTAGGTGAAATCGGATGAAGGTTTTAGTAACAGGGGCAAATGGGCAGCTCGGGCAGGATGTTGTCAACATTTTCAGCCAAGCAGGACATGAGGTAATAGGCTGCAAGAAGACCGAGCTGAATATAACAGACGAGGAACAATGCCGGCAAGTGATATCGGCTTACACTCCGGATTGTATTATTCATTGTGCAGCCTATACTGCAGTTGATGCTGCTGAATCAGATATCGATGGAGCCTTTTTGGTGAACGCGACAGGCACACGCAATGTCGCCTTATCTGCGGAGATGGTTGGTGCGAAACTCGTGTACATAAGTACAGATTATGTGTTTAACGGTGAGAGCGACAAGCCATACCAGGAGTTTGATTTTGTGGACCCGAGAACGATATATGGAAAATCTAAATATGCTGGAGAACAGATGGTTAAAGATTTTTGTTCTCGCTGGTATGTGGTGCGGACATCCTGGGTGTATGGACTATTTGGAAGCAATTTTGTGAAAACCATGCTCCGTCTGGGACAAGAAAAAAACCAGTTACAGGTAGTTAATGACCAAAAGGGTTCGCCTACGTACACCGTTGACCTGGCGCGGTTTCTTGTCCAATTGATAACAACGGAGAGATACGGCATATATCATGCGTCCAACAGTGGTTCTTGCACGTGGTTTGAGTTTACGGAGGCGATATTTGCGGAAGGTAAGGAACGGCTAGGCATAACAGTTACTGCTAAGCTTGAACCTTGCACTACGGCACAGTTTCCACGGCCTGCGCCAAGACCGGCTAATTCCGTGTTGGAGCATCTAGCCATACGTCTGAACGGATTTGAAGACCTTCCGCATTGGAGAGACGGCTTGAAACGGTTTATACTGGAAATGGAACAAAACGATATACGCTAACATGTAATCATATCACCACAAATCAATAATATTTAGGGCCTGAACTGCGGAAGCAGAGCAGGCCTTTGTTTATCGATCGGCGTATGGTAATATTCGTGTGATCCGTTAATCGTTATCCTGGAGGCTTTATTTTATGAAAAAGGTTCAGGTTCTGCTGTCCGCCTATAATGGAGAGGACTATATAGCTGAACAAATAAAGAGTATTTTACGCCAAAGCTATCCCCACATTTCCATTCTCGTTCGAGATGACGGGTCATCCGACCGAACGAGAGAACAGCTTCAACCTTTTATCGAATCCCACCCTGACAGGATCCAACAGATTAAAGGAAGCAACATAGGGGTGGTCCCAAGTTTTTTTGAACTTGTTATGCATTCCGATCCCCAGGCTGACTATTACTGTTTCTGTGATCAGGATGATGTCTGGTTGGATCATAAAATTGAACGGGCAGTGAATATGTTGGATTCACAATCGGACAATATTCCAGCTATGGTATTCACTGCAACGAAGCTCGTCGATAAAGAACTGCATTCCTTGGGTACTTGGCCAAAGGCCCCTTCGAAGCAGCCTTCATTCTATAATGCATTAATTCAAAACATTGCAGTCGGGGCCACGATAACAATAAATCGGGCTGCTAGAGATTTGTTTGTTAACAGATACCGAGTCGATCCTAGCAGGATCATTATGCACGACTGGTGGTTCTACCTATTGGTATCTGCATTCGGTAACGTCATTTATGATCAAAGTCCTTCCATGCTTTATAGACAACATGGAAATAACGTTGTTGGAGGAAGCAACTCATTTTTCGACAAATTAAACCAGAAGTATCGCAGTTACTTAAAACATAAAGGGGAACATCTTCTTGTCAGTCAAGCGAGGGAGTTCTACCGAGTTTATGGTCATTTGTTGGATGATGAAAAAAGGGAGCAACTTGAACTTTTTATTGCACCTAGACAACGGTTCAGGGAGAAAATACATTTCCTTCAAAGATCGAAACTTTATCGTCAATCGATTTTAGAGCAATCACTGTTTCGCTTCTTAATACTTGCGGGCTACATATAAGAGTGAAAGATAACTAGATTCTAGTAATTAAAGTGCTTTATTCCTGCCAACCATGCGTCTATGTGCTATAATGTCGATAGATTACTATATTTGTCAGGAGCCATGCAGCAATGGATGTTAGCATTTTAATCGTGAACTACAATACCCGTCAGCTGACGTTGGATTGTTTGCGATCGGTATACGCATCGGAGACCGAATTTACATATGAAGTCATCGTCATTGATAACGATTCGAAGGACGATTCCGTGCAGGCGATTCGCCAGGAGTTCCCGCTCGTTAAGCTGATTGAGAATACAGAAAATACCGGCTTTGCCAAAGCCAACAACCAGGGGATGGCAGCGGCGCAGGGACGTTATGTGCTGCTTTTAAATTCCGACACCGTGATCCAGCGGGATACGCTTCAAACGATGGTCGCTTTTATGGACCGTAATCCGATAACGGGCGCCTCGGGCTGCAAAATCATTCTGCCGGACGGTTCCCTGGACAAAGCGTGCAAGAGAGGCTTTCCAACGCCATCCGCTTCCTTTTACTATGCTTTCGGCCTGAGCAAGCTGTTTCCGCATCATCCGCGCTTCAATCAGTATCAGCTGGGCTATCTCGATCCCGATCAGGAGTATCCCGTGGACTGCCTGGTGGGCGCGTTCATGCTGGTACGGCGGGAGACGATTGAGCAGGTAGGCGGGTTGGACGAGACATTTTTCATGTATGGAGAAGATATCGATTGGTGCTACCGGATCAAGCAGGCCGGGTGGGGGATCCACTACTATCCTCGTACGACCATCGTGCATTACAAAGGCGGAAGCGCCCGGCGCCGTCCCTTCAAAATTATTTATGAATTCCATCGGGCGATGATTTTGTTCCATCGGAAGCATTACCGGAAGAAGTACAACATATTGGTTAACGGAGCGGTATATGCAGGCGTCGGATTGAAAATGCTTCTGGCCCTGCTCACGAACCGGCTGAAGCCGATTCGGCCGGCATCGATGCCCTCATCTTCCGGCGGAGTGGAGGTGAAATCATGATCCGCAAGAATCAGGGCTTCTTGACCCGAGTCTATATGCTGACCGACTTTGTGTTCATCCAGCTGTCGTTCCTGCTCGCATGGTGGATCAAATTCGAAAGCGGCTGGTTCCCATATGAAAGGCCGCTTCCCATCGAATCGTACGGAATGTGGAGTTTGGTGTACGGCGGGGTTGCCGTCGCGGTCGGCATCATGATTTCGTTGTACTCGCCTAAGCGAAAGAAACGTTTTGCCGACGAGTTCATGAAGATCTTCCAAATGCATTTTATTGGGATGTTCATCCTGCTCAGCTTGATGTTCTTCGTGAAGGAGGTCAATATCTCCCGCTGGTATCTCGCCATCTACATGATCCTGAACGTAGCGTCGATCATCCTGTACCGCTATTTTCTGAAGAAGACGCTGAAGCATTTCCGGGAAAAAGGCTACAATCGCCAGTTCGTCCTCATCGTGGGTGCTGGAACGCTGGGCAAGCGGTTCTATAAAAATCTGCAGCAGTACCCTGAACTCGGTTACGAGGTGATCGGGTTCCTGGACGATTACCAGCAATGGAGCGAGCTGGAGGAGAGGCGTTTCAAACCGATCCTTGGATCGGTCAGCGACCTGGACAATGTGTTGAACGAAAAGCTCATCGACGAAGTTGTGCTGGCCTTGCCGCTCAATGCCCATCACAAATATCCCGAGATCATCGCAGCTTGCGAGAAGGCGGGCGTGCGTACGCTCATTATTCCGGACTTTTTCGATTATCTTCCGGCCCGGCCGGTATTCGACAACTTTGCGGGCATGCCGATGATCAATGTGCGGGATATTCCCCTGGATCTGGCCGCGAACCGGCTATTTAAGCGGGCGTTCGATATTGTCTTTTCACTGGTGGCGATTATCCTGACGCTCCCGGTCATGGTCGGTATTTTCATCGGCATCAAGCTGACCTCGCCAGGGCCGGCGATCTTCAAGCAGGAGCGGGTAGGGCTTAACCGCCGCACGTTCAACATGTATAAATTCCGTTCCATGAAGCCGCTGCCGCCAGGCGCAGTCGACACCGGATGGACCGTGGAAAATGACCCGCGTCGCACCAAATTCGGTTCGTTCTTGCGCAAGACCAGTCTCGACGAGCTGCCGCAGTTCTTCAATGTGCTGTTTGGGCATATGAGCGTCGTCGGCCCAAGACCGGAGCGCCCGTACTACGTGGAGCAGTTCAAAGAGGAAATTCCGAAATACATGGTGAAGCACCATGTTCGGCCTGGCATTACCGGTTGGGCGCAGAGCAATGGGCTGCGCGGCGATACGTCGATTGAGGAACGGATCAAGCATGATATTTTTTACATTGAAAACTGGTCCATTCTGTTTGATATCAAGATTATTCTTCGTACGATCCGCAATGGCTTCAAGAATGCTTACTAATCATCTCAACCAAAACCCGCAATTTGGCACAAGCCGAATGCGGGTTTTTCCGTTTGGTTCCCCGTACTGACGGGTATTAACCTAGCAAATAGACCAATACGCAACTAGTCTACGGTGAGGCGGGGATATTATGAGGCGAATGACGGCGGTTGGTGCATTGTTCTCGTTAATAGTGATACTTATGCTGAGCTATATCCAAGATGGTTCGGAAGAGCGGCAGGGCTTTACGGCCTATCGTCTAATTGCCCATGCAGCGGGGAGTATCGGAGATCAGCCGTATACGAATGCATATGAGGCGATGGTCGCTAATTATAAGCAGGGCACCCGGGTATTCGAGATCGACTTTATGCTGACGGCTGATCGAAAGGTCGTAGCACGGCATGAGTGGACGGCGAGCATGAGCGAACAGCTTGGCCAGGTGGATCAGTTGCCGAAGGAGAAGCAGGGGGCACGTCTGACCCACGAGGAGTTTATGGAGACACCGATATTGGAGCGGTACCAGCCGATGGATGTGGATGCGGTGATGGACTTGATGGCCGGCGTTCCGGATATCTATATCGTGACCGATACGAAAGAGCAGAAGGATGAAGACATCCGCCTGCTCTTGACGGAGCTGACAGAGGCTGCCTTGGCTCGGGATCCGGCATTGCTTGATCGGGTGGTGATCCAGATTTACAATGAACCGATGCTGGATATGGTGAGGGAGATCTACCCGTTTTCCTCCATCATTTACACGCTGTATGCGACAACAGACTCGCCGGAGCGGATCATTGCGTTTGTGAAAGCGAATCATATTGACGCCGTAACCATGCCGGAGCACCGGGTAAATCCCAACTTTGTGGCGAAGCTGAAGGATGCGGGGGCAGTCACGTATGTGCACACCATCAACGACGCCAATACGGTGAACAATTATGAAAAATGGGGCGTGTACGGCGTCTATTCCGACCTTTTAACCGAACCGGAGCTGGAAAAGATTAGCCTGCGCTATGCACTCCAAAAGTAACCGAACTGCTTGTGCGACTCCTCGTGCTGAGCCTGCTCGCGACCCTGACGCCTCTCCCCTTACCTTCCGGTCATAGCCCTTACCGGATTTTAACCTGGACGAAACCTTTGTCCGAAAAATGCCCAGCCGACTAATATTCCATACTTCAGTACGATTTACATAATATGGATGATTGTGATATTATAACGAAGCCGCAAGCATTGTTTGTACCGAAAATAAAGTATGTGACTCTATGTTTATTCCTCACTAGCATGAATCTCGACTTACCTTCGCCATGTGCCCACATGCAGCCATCCTGCAAGTTTGATCACACTCTGTACTTCTTGTACTTCCGAACTTCTTGTAATTCCGAACTTCTTGTGCTTCCTGAACTACCTGAACTACCTGAACTACCTGAACTATCTGAACCACCTGAACTTCCTGAACTTCCTGAACTTTCTGAACTTCCTGTGCTTCCTGTACCTCTTGCTCTTCTAGCATTTCAAGCATTTCTAACATTTCTAGCACTTCTTGCACTTTTTGCACTTTCTACGCTTCCTAAGAACCCGCTAATCCATGTTTTTGAGAAGGCTCCTTAACATCCAGATGTTACTGGTTACTTTGCAGTACGTTTGTCCAAGCATGAATACTTGAAGACTTACTATTCATTCCGTATGGGGAGGGAATCCATCCATGGAAAAAATGATTCAAGATTTCATTGAAAGCAGCAAACAGCAATGGGACGAAGAGTATAAAGCGCAGATGTGGGATTACTTATCCGATATGACCGAGTACGCCCGGTATTCCGTCGTATACGGCTACATTCGGAAGTTTGCCGCGACTGAGGGGATTTTGGATATGGGATGCGGTGCGGGCAATCTGTACGATCTGCTGACGGAGCAGGAAAAGCCGGCATATGTAGGCGTCGATCTGTCGGAGGAAGCGATCAAAATCGCCTCGGGGAAAACGGACAGCCCTATTTTCCATTGCGCCGACATCAATCATTACACGCCGCCGAGATCCTTCGACGTCATCGTCTTTAACGAATCGCTGCAGTATGTCCCGAACACGCCGGCCAAGCTGCTGGAATACGCCGAGTTTCTTACGCCGGGCGGAGTTATCGTCACATCGATGTATTCGCACAAAAACCAGCAGGATCCCGATTACGCCATGGTGGAACACAAAATTCAAGAGATGGAGACCTGCGGGTCGTTTGAGGTAGTGGATAAGGTAAGCTTGTTCAATCATAAAGCCGGTTTAAAATGGTACATCCACGTACTTAAACCAAACAACACCGCGAAAAAGTAACACAATAACCGGATGCTTGAAGCTTTGCCCAATCTTCTCCCGCTAACGGGAAGGGTTGGGATTTTTATGCTCATCGCGTCCCGTTCCCTGCAACCGCCATGAAACGGTTTGAGCGCACATCCCTCGCTTCCCCGCCATTACCAAAAAAATGTTCGTATTTTATGCGAACATAAATTGACTTGCATACCGTG
Organism: Paenibacillus lactis; assembly: GCF_017873605.1. Lineage (GTDB taxonomy): Bacteria > Bacillota > Bacilli > Paenibacillales > Paenibacillaceae > Paenibacillus_AQ > Paenibacillus_AQ lactis. The sequence goes on along the minus strand of NZ_JAGGKI010000001.1, from coordinate 12,950 downwards.
CTGGCATAGACTTAATTTAGTATAATAGTAACCCGTGAACGTGGAGGTATGACGCTTGAAAGATTTGATACAATCCTGGCGGCATGTGTTTAAGCTGGATCCCGACAAGGAGATCGCCGACGATGCCCTTGATGCGGTATGCATGTCAGGAACCGATGCGATTATGGTAGGAGGCTCGACCGGCGTTACCTATGAAAATACGGTGGATCTCCTGTCCCGTGTTCGCCGCTATGAGCTGCCGTGCGTGCAGGAGGTGTCCGATCTGGAAGCCGTTGTACCCGGATTTGATCTATACATGATTCCCATGGTGCTGAATACCGGGGATCCGACATGGATACTCGGCCGCCATCATGAAGGAATCGAGCGGTATGGTTATATGATTCCGTGGGAGCTGGTCGTGGCGGAGGGCTATATTGTGCTGAATCCGGATGCGGCCGTTGCCGAGCTGACAGGTGCGAATACCGCGCTGGATGCAAGCTCTGCCGCAGCTTACGCCCAAGTGGCGGACAAGCTCATGCAGCTGCCGGTCGTCTATTTGGAATACAGCGGTGCGTTCGGCGATATGGAGACCGTCCGCAAGGTGCGCCGATCGCTTGATCAGGCCCGTCTATTTTACGGCGGGGGAATCACGAACGCAGAGCGGGCTGCTGAGGCTGCGGCATGCGCCGATACCATCATCGTGGGCAATATCGTATATGATGACCTGGAGCAGGCACTGGCGACGGTCAATGCGGTGAAGGGCTGACAACCTGACACCTGATTCCTATAGTCTTGATGCACATGAGTATTAGTCCACAGAGGCCAAATTAGACCGCCGAACATTCCTTAAACAGACCCCGGATTTTTTGTACAACCCTATTTTATAAAAAGCACACCACGACGCACATTGCTCAAATTTACACCCTAGGAGGCAATCTTTATGCATTCCATTGACATACATGAGGCGATCAAGCGCCTCAATCCCCAGCAGCGGCAGGCCGTGGAGGCCACTGACGGACCGCTGCTCATCATGGCCGGAGCGGGCTCCGGCAAGACGCGGGTGCTGACGCACCGGATCGCGTACCTGATCGCCACGCGCAAGGCGGCGCCTTGGAGCATCCTGGCGATTACCTTTACAAATAAAGCCGCCCGCGAAATGCAGGAGCGGGTCTCGAAGCTCGTCGGCCGGGAAGGGCAGGATATCTGGGTATCGACGTTCCACTCGATGTGTGTGCGTATTTTGCGCAGGGATATTGAGCGGCTTGGCTTTACGTCGAATTTCAGCATCCTGGACTCGACCGACCAATTATCCGTGATCCGGAATGTGATGAAGCACCACAATATAGATCCTAAGAAATTTGAACCGAAGGCGGTACAAGCCGCCATTAGCGCGGCAAAGAACGAGCTGATTACTCCGCAGCAATATGAGCAGAAAGCGGGAGATTATTTCGAGAGCTTGGTCGCCAAGGTGTATGTGGATTACCAGAAGCGTCTGAAGAGCAACAACTCCCTCGATTTTGACGATCTGATCATGACGACGATCCAGCTGTTCAAGGAAGTGCCGGAAGTGCTTGATTTCTACCAGCGCAAATTCCAGTATATCCATGTGGATGAATACCAGGATACGAACCGGGCGCAGTATATGCTGTGCCGGATGCTGGCCGACAGCCATCACCGGATTTGCGTCGTCGGCGACAGCGACCAGTCCATCTATCGCTGGCGCGGCGCGGATATCACGAACATCCTGAATTTTGAGGAGGATTATCCGGAGGCGCGGACGATTCTGCTGGAGCAGAATTACCGTTCCACATCGAACATCCTGAATGCCGCCAACAACGTGATCGCCCTCAATACCGGCCGCAAGCCGAAAAACCTGTGGACCGAGCAGGGGGAAGGGCCGAAGATCAAGGTGTTCCGCGGGGATACGGAGCATGACGAGGGATATTTTGTGACTTCGGAGATCAGCAAGAACATCAAGGCCGGCAAAAACTACGCGGACCATGCGATTCTCTACCGGACGAACGCCCAGTCGCGGGTGATCGAGGAAATTCTGATCAAGTCGGATATTCCGTACCAGATCGTCGGGGGCATCAAGTTCTACGACCGCAAAGAGATCAAGGATATGCTGGCCTATCTGCGCCTCATTTCCAACCCGGATGACGATATCAGTTTGACGCGAATCATTAACGTACCGAAGCGGAGCATCGGGGATACGACGGTAGCGAAGCTTGCGGCTGCCGCCGGAGAGCGGGGCATCTCGATTTTCCGTGTGCTGGAGGTTGTGGATGACCTCGGCTTCGCCGGGCGGACGCGCAATGCGCTCGTTAACTTCTACGATATGATTGACGCACTGAACAAAATGGTGGAGTACCTGTCCGTGACGGAGCTTACCGAGAAAATGCTGGAGATGTCGGAATACCGGCTTGAGCTGCAAAATGAAAACACGCTCGAATCCCGTTCCAGGCTCGAGAACATCGACGAGTTCCTGTCGGTAACCCAGGAGTTCGAGAAGAACAATGAGGATAAGTCGCTCGTCTCCTTCCTGACGGATCTCGCCTTGATCGCGGATATCGACACGATGAATGACGACGAGGAAGACAAGAGCGATGCGGTCGTGCTGATGACGATGCACAGCGCCAAGGGACTTGAATTCCCGGTTGTTTTCATTATTGGCATGGAGGAGGGCGTATTCCCGCACAGCCGTGCTTTTATGGACAATGAAGAGCTGGAGGAAGAGCGTCGCCTTGCCTATGTAGGCATAACGCGTGCGGAAAAGCAATTATTCCTGTCCTGTGCCCGCATGCGGACTTTGTTCGGCCGGACCACGGCCAATCCGCCTTCGCGCTTCCTGGATGAAATTCCGGATGAACTGAAGGAAGACACGCAGATGGCCCATGACCGCTACCGCCGCGGAGGCGGCGGCAATGTCGGCGGCTCGTATGCCGGCCGCGGCTTTGGCGGCGGGGGAGGCAGCAACTTCGGCGCATCCCGCACGAGCGATCTGTCGCTTGGAGGCTCAACCGCATCCGCCCAGACCGCTTCGAAGAGCCGTGTGACGATGGCGACAGGCGGGGCGGCCCGTCAGGCTGCAGCCGGCGGTAGCTCGGATTTCAAAGCCGGCGATAAAGTAGCCCATGGCAAATGGGGCACCGGCACGATCGTCGCGGTCAAAGGCAGCGGCAACGACATGGAGCTGCAGATCGCGTTCCCGGCACCGGTCGGCGTAAAACGGCTGCTGGCCGGCTTCGCTCCGATTACGAAAGTGGAATAAAGGCTAGAATTAGAGACGTAAGAGATAGGAAAGCAGGAAGCACTGTAACTGCAAGCATAAGCTCGCAATAACCTGCTTCGACGGTTCGAAGAATGATGCCCGTATTATATTAAAGGAGGATTCCCCCTGCATGGAGTTCAAGGAACAGATGGAGAAGCTCATCGCGGAGCTCAACCGATACAATTACCATTACTACACGCTGGATCAGCCGCTCGTGAGCGACAAGGAATATGATGCCTTATATGACCAGCTGGTAGCATTGGAGAGAGAGACCGGGGTCACGCTTCCGGATTCCCCTACCCAGCGGGTGGGCGGGGAGATTTTGAAGGGATTTACGCCGCATCGCCATTTGGCGCCGCTCTGGAGCTTGGACAAAGCCCAGAACATCGAGCAGCTTCGTACCTGGCATGACCGGGTCGTCCGGCTGGTTAATGACTACAATACGAAGAATCCCGGCAGCCCGCTGCCGACCCCTTGCTACGCGCTTGAGCTGAAGTTCGATGGGCTTACGCTGAATTTGACGTATCAGAACGGCAAGCTCATCCAAGCCTCGACGCGGGGGAACGGCGTGGTGGGCGAGGGCATCCTCTCCCAGGTGAAGACAATCAAATCGGTTCCGCTCACGATTCCGTTCACGGAAGGAACGATCGAAGTGCAGGGCGAGGGCATCATGAATCTGTCGGTGCTTGAGGAATACAATAAGACGGCGGTTGAGCCGCTTAAAAATGCACGCAACGCCGCGGCTGGCGCACTGCGCAACCTGAATCCGAAGGTAACGGCCGAGCGCAAGCTGAACGCTTATTTTTACAACATTGGTTACTCGGACGGCGTCGCGTTTAAGGACCACAAGGAAATGATGGATTTCCTGCGGGAGAACCGGTTCAAGGTGAATCCGTATATTTTCTATTTTGAGCAGTTCGATGACGTGATGGAGCAGCTGGCCGACATCGAGAAACGCCGCTCCGAGCTGGACTACCTGATCGACGGGGCCGTCGTGAAGGTGACCGATTTCCGAACTCGCGAGGCGCTCGGGTATACGGATAAATTCCCGCGTTGGGCGGTTGCTTACAAATTCGAAGCGGAAGAGACAACTACGGTGCTGCAGTCGGTATCCTGGAACGTGGGCCGCACGGGAAAAATCACCCCGCTTGCGCGCGTCGAACCAGTCGAGCTGGCAGGCGTTACGGTACAGAACTGCACGCTGAACAATATCGGGGATATTGAGCGCAAAAATCTCAAGTTCGCCCTCGGTACCCGCGTCTTTATCCGCCGTTCGAACGACGTCATCCCGGAAATCCTCGGCAAGGTAACGGAAGAGAACGACGGCGAGGAGATTCTGTATCCGGAGGCATGTCCGTCCTGCGGATTCCCGCTGGAGCAGCGCGGCGCGCACCTGTTCTGCAACAACAAGACGGGGTGCAAGCCGCAGATCGTCGCGCGGATTACGCATTTTGCTTCGCGGGATGCGATGGATATCGAGACGTTCAGCGACAAGACGGCGATCCAGCTGTATGAGGAGCTGGATGTACGAGAGCCGGCCGATCTGTACACGCTGTCCTTCGACAGCTTGGTTAAGCTGGAGCGGTTCGGGGAGAAGAAGGCGCAAAACCTGCTGGATGCGATCGAGAAGAGCAAGGAGCGGGATCTCGCGGCGTTTCTGTTCGCGCTTGGCATCCCGAATACCGGCAAATCCACGACCAAAATGCTTGCGGACCATTACCGGGATCTTCACCGCGTGATGGAGGCAACTGCCGAAGAACTGGTGGAGCTGCCGGACGTTGGCGGCATCGTGGCCGAGAGCATTGCCGGATATTTCGCGGATCCGTTCAACCGGGCGAGCATTGAGAAGATGCTGTCGCTCGGCGTGCAGGCCAAAGCACCGGAAGCGCCGAAGCCGGTGAGCACCGACTCGTTCTTCAGCGGGAAGACGGTCGTGCTGACCGGCACGCTGCACCTGCTCACCCGCGAGGAGGCCACCGAACGCCTGGAGGCGCTGGGAGCCAAAGTGACGGGCAGCGTCTCCAAGAAGACGGACCTGCTGATCGCCGGCGAGAAGGCAGGAAGCAAGCTGGCGAAGGCGCAGCAGCTCGGGATTGATATTTTGGATAATGAAGAAGAGTTTGTGCGGCTTTTGAACGAGGCTTGAGGAAGCTGAATGGATTGAACTCGGCGAGATGAGGCCGCCAAATTCAACAGCTCAATAAATTAGTTTGAAATAGCGATGCAGGAGTGGTTCCTGTGTCGCTATTTTTTTGCAGTGAAAATCTCTGGAGGACGATTTACGATGGCAACTCCATGCAGCCTTATAGGCATGGAAATGATGCTGGACCCTACTATTCGAGCATTCGCCAAAACCTCCTATCCTTCCGACAATACTTAACAATTAAATACAGAAAAGGATGAAGGAATATAAAATTTACACCTCGAAGTAATTTACCACGGGTCAGTCTTTCATAGAAAGAGGTGATAGAGAGGCGTTTTTGCTGCTAGTTTCAAGACCCTGTTTCATGGCTTTATACATTATGTTTCGGGGAGGAGCAAAGCTTTGAGTAAAAGATGGTTATCTATTCTATTAAGTTTACTATTGGCGCTATCTCTAGTCGTACCTGCAGCTGCGGCTCCTACGGAAGGATCGCAAGAGCTTAGCAGTTCGTTAAGCACCGAAGAAGCATTCCAATTGAAGCAGATGTTAGAGCATCGGGCGAAGCTGGCCGAGTTTCCTGAACTCGATCAGAGTCTAAGGAAATCAACGGGAGGTCCGACCAGAGTCATTGTTGAATTATCGGCCGAGCCTGTTGCGTTAAAGAAGGGAATTTCCGCACTGTCGGGCAGATCTTTTACGTCATCGATGGAAGCACAGGCGGAAGCCCAAGTGGAACAGCAGCAGCAGAAATTTATAGACAGCCTGGACTCCAAAAATATCGATCACGACGTTTCAAATCAATATAGCTATGCATTCAACGGTCTTTCCATGGAGATCGAAGGGAGCCAAGTCGAAGCACTGCTTGAGATCCCTGGTGTGCTTGGTGTGTATCCGGATCTGGAAGTAACGGCGGGTCCGAAGGTTGACGAAGTCAAGCCTTACATGAAGGATACGGGTCCTTTTATCGGGGCACCAGACGTGTGGGATTTGGGATACACCGGGAAGGGCATCAAGGTCGGTGTCATTGATACCGGCATTGATTACGAGCATCCGAACTTGAAGGACGCCTATAAGGGGGGATATGACTTCGTTGATAATGACAATGACCCTTATGAAGCAACGCCTCTTGATTGGGAGAACGATCCTACCAATCCGGCTCCGGTAGATGACAATGGAAGCACCTATTGGACTGATCATGGAACACATGTAGCGGGAACGATTGCTGCACGGGAAGCAGGCGAATTCGGTGTTGTGGGAATTGCGCCGGGAGCGAGCATCTATGCTTACCGTGTCCTTGGGCCATATGGCAGCGGTTATTCCAGCTGGGTGGTTGGCGGCATTGACCGCGCCGTTCAGGATGGCATGGATGTCATCAACCTATCCCTGGGTAATTCCCGTAATGATCCGGATTATGTGACATCGGTTGCGGTTAACAATGCCGCCTTGGCCGGCGTAACACCGGTTGTCGCGAGCGGCAATAGCGGTCCGAACCGCTGGACGGCCGGGTCACCGGCCACTTCCGCATTTGCCATAACTGTAGGCAACTCGACGGGACCAAGTGATGAGATTGCAGCCACCGGTTATTTTTACGCGGAAGAGGATCTTGAAATCGATCAGCCGGATAATACGGAACCGAGCGATCCTCCGGCAGAGCTGGGAAATGCAACGCAGCCGGATCAACAGCCAGTTCCGGAAGAAGGAGAGGATGCAGGTGAAGCCGATCTTGGACAAGAACCATCTGCAGGAACGTCAGAACCGGAGGCCGAGAGCCATGGAGAGGCATCGAACCTATCCGGTCATACGGAAGAAGACACAAGCGTACCAGCAACCGGTACATCGACTGAGCAAGACTCGGAACAGGGAACTCCTGTAGACTCCCCGTCAACAGACGAAGGAACCGAGTCGACCGACGGACAACTCCCGCTTGAACAGGAGGGGAACGGTTCTGTTGATGAGCAGAACAGACCGTTGACTGTTGTTGAAGCAACTTATGGAATGGATTTGATGGCCTGGAATTTGGCAGAGGATCCTGAAGTTGTACTTCAAGGAGATTTCGAGTTGGTCTATGCCGGACTTGGTTATCCTGAGGATTTCCAAGGGGTAAACGCTGAAGGCAAAATCGCATTGATTCAGAGAGGCGTCATTCCATTCGTGGACAAGATCGCCAGTGCGAAGGCAGCGGGAGCCATCGGTATTATCATTTACAACAATACGGATGACCCTAATAATCCGATCGCGTATCTTGGAGACAGCTTCCAATTCATCCCGACCTTCCGTACTAGCAAGGATGTGGGGGAGCAGATTAAGTCACTGCTTGGCGAACATCCGAACCTTCAAGTTCGGTTCTCCGATTTCAAGCGGACCCAAACCGAAGGGGATGAAATGTACACCTCGAGTTCAAGAGGACCAGCCAAGAAAACGCTGGATATCAAGCCGGATGTCGTAGCGCCAGGAACGAGCATCCTATCAACGGTACCGGCATACGGCAAGGATTCGCCAGAGGCGGATTACAGCCAAGCGTATGATCGCTTCACGGGCACGAGCATGGCGTCTCCGCACGTTGCTGGTCTCGCTGCTCTGATCCTGGAAAAGAACAGCCATTGGTCGCCGTTTGATGTTAAGGTCGCGCTCATGAACAATGCGAAGGTTCTGAACACTGAATTGTACGAAGTCAATGATCAGGGGGCAGGCCGCGTACAAGCGCTCCAGACGATTCAAGCGGACACGTTGGTCAAGGTCATCGACAAGACAACTTATCAGGAGAAAGGAACCAGCAAAGAGTATGACAACATTACCGGCAGCATCAGTTTCGGCAACTTTACGGGGACGACAGCTAAAAAGGTCCAGAAGAAAATCCGGGTAGAGCAACTGGGGGCAAACGGGGGAGAGTTTAAGGTCGCAGTCAATTCTACTGTTGAGACGCCGGGCGTCTCGGTGACGGTAGATAAAGCCTCCTTCGCGCTGAACGGCCAAGAGGAACTGGTCGTTACCCTGGAAGTGCCGGAGGGCATTACGGGTGTTTCGGAGCAGCAAGGCTATATTACGCTGACAAATGGAACGCGGACGTATTCTGTACCGTATGCAGCGTACTTCAATTTAGAGATTACAGGAATTAAGTACACCAAAGTATTTAACGATACAGAGGTATATATTCCGCATTTCCCATTGGATCAGTACGGAAATCTTGGGAAATTGAATGTTTCATTCGAATTCTATAATCCGATGCAGATCGTCATTGCTGATCTGTACGACAGCCTGAACCCAGGAGCGGGGGTAGAAGGTGATGGAATAATTGGCCAAATTTTCGGGAATCAGGGGTACTTTGATGCTAACACGTCCTTTACAATCGGTTGGAACGGAAAATACGGCGATTATGCAACCGAGCAAGAGGTGGAAGTTCAGGATGGATTATACTCCATTGAACTTTTAGCTTTGGGTACAAATTTGCAAGTAAGTTCCGATTACTCCACCATCCCGTTCTTCGTCAAACGAGCAGCGCCGGTTATCCATACAGAACAAGATGTACAGCTTTCAGGCAAGGATAAGCCTGCCTTAAGCGGTACAATCGAGGATCTCTATGTAACTGCTGCTCCGGCGATGTGGGATGAATGGGCAATCGACTTCGACGTAAGCGAATGGCTCGATGCCAAATACACGATCAAGAGAGCCAACAAATCCGTAGCCAAGGAAGGAAGCTTTGATGTTGAGCAGGATGGGGCATTTACCATTCCGCTTGATGGACTGTCCTCGGGCAACTATACGGTAGAGCTTTCGGTCAAGGACCGTCAAGGTCTGGAAGGAACGGCAACGGTTGATCTGCAGCTGACCGGTGCTCCGGGTCCTGGCAACCCGGATCCGGGTAACCCAGGCGGTGGCTCCGGCGGAGGAGGCGGATCATCGTCCGGTGGCGGTTCTACGACTCCATCCACACCGGCTCCTGAAGTATCGGGCGATGCCAAAGTAACAACGAAGAAAAATACGGATGGCACCGAATCCGCCACCGCTGCATTGTCTGAAACCGCAGTGAGTGCAGGCATTGCCGGAGACGGCAAGGAAGTGAAGCTGGATGTATCAAAGCTGGACTTCACGAAGTACAGCGACGTTGCATTTACTTTAAACAAGGCAACCGTTGATAAGCTAAAAGCCTCCGGCAAGCCGCTGGTCATTCAAGGCAACGGCTTTGCGTTGACGGTGCCTGCCGATGCGCTGGATGATTTCACGACGGCCAGCGGATTCAATTTGACGGTGTCCGTAGCTGCCGGCAAGGCAGGAAATCCTGCAAGCTTGAATGTTGTTTCGCCGCTCGTGACGGTGAAGCATGCCGATAAGTTCAAGCATTCGATTTTGCTGACACTAAACTATGATTCGGCCAAGGTGAAGGATGCGCGCAAGGTTGGCGCCTACATGCAGTCGGCAACAGGAGACATGGTGTCCGCAGGCTTACTGCATTCTGCCGCAAAAGGCTCCATTACCTTCCGGATCTACGTTCCGGCATCCTACGTTGCCGCCGAGAACAGCGTAACCTTCAATGACATCAGCGGTCACTGGGCCAAGGATGAGATTGAAGTTGCCGCCTCACAGCACGTCACGTACGGCACAGGGGCCGGACGCTTCTCACCGAACACAACCATAACCCGTGCAGAGTTCGCTACCCTCTTGGTCCGCATCTTTGAGACAGGCATCGATTGGGATACCCGCAGCAAGGAAGCGGGAGCGAAGAACCCGCTGACTCGGGTAGAGATGGTCACGATGATTGCCGACGCATTGAAGGTGGAGTCCGAAGGAGGCCAATTGTCCTTCAGCGATGCGAATCAAATTCCGGCTGATGCACGTGCCGCCGTCGCTTTTGCAGTTGAACAGGGTCTCGTCAAAGGGATGAACGGAAACCGTTTTGCACCTGAAGAGACTTCGACCCGGGCGCAAGTATCGGTCATCGTGTACCGCCTGCTGGATTACTTGAATAAAATCTGATCCTAGTTTTGATGCAACGACTCATCATTATCGAGGGACTCGGCTGGCAGCAGCCGGGCCCTTTTTTATTGACAGAACAATGAACGAATGCTTGTAATAAGGATAATGGACGAGCATAACGGGAGGCGAACAAAGTTGAAAACCCAAAAGATCATCATTTATTTTGTTATAGCGATCGTACCCGTATTCGTACTACTTACTGTGTTGGGTGACGTTGGCGAAGGGGCGGAAGGCGGTGGGATCCAGCGAAGCATAGAATGGGTGACAACCTATGTTTTGCCGTGGATCTTTCTCTATTGGTTTATTAAGCTGGTCCGTAAAATAAAGTAAACAAGCATGTCCCTGAGACACTGGTGACCACCGGGACCTCTTTTCATATAAAGCTCCCTCACAATCTGCCATCCCTAACATTAAAAAAAGAAAAACGCTCATCCGATCCGCAAACATGCGAATGGCGAGCGTCTTGGACATTTAATCTAGCTAATGGCCACCGTGTGAACCATTGTTTCTTTATTCGTAGTGATTTAAGGGGATCGCCAGAAACGGTTATTCCTTCGACCACTGATCGAGCGTTCGGTCACTTGGCAGCAAGAGGGCAAGAAGCCCCAGCAGAGGAAGGAAGCCAACGGCAATCATGACATTGGCAATTCCCCAGACGTCCCCGAGGTTTCCGAGCACCAGCGAGCCGATGCCGCCCATGCCGAAGGCAAAACCGGTGATCAGCCCGGAGACCGTTCCGATATTGCCGGGATGCAGCATTTGGGCGTACACCACGGTCACCGAGAAGCTGGATAAAAGCACGAATCCGCTGATGACTAGCAGCACCCCTGCCCAGAATGAAGATACGAAAGGCAGAATGAGCGCAATCGGCGCTGTCCCGACCATGGAGAAGATGATCAGATTCCGCCGTCCGTATCGATCGGCAAGCGGCCCCCCGAAGAAGGTGCCTACGGCTCCTGAAGCCAGGAATAGAAAAATATAAATTTGCGCATTTTCAATGGATATTCGGTAAGCCTCCATTAAATAAAAAGCGTAATAGCTGCTGATCGCTGCTCCGTACCAAGAGCGGATAAACACAAGGACGACGAGCACGACGGTCGCGTTCCAGATGCTTTTGCGGCGGGCAGGGTCCAGCGTTCTGCCGGCTGTTCTCTTTTTGAAGGTATAGCCTGCTTTCAGCATCCCGTGATACCACTTGGCAACATAGCTCTGAACGAGGATGCCGGCCCCCGCGACGAAGGTGAAGGCCATCGCTCCGATTTGCCCGTAGGGTACAAAAATAAACTTCGTAAGCAGCGGCGCCAGGGATTGTCCGGCATTGCCCCCAACCTGAAAGATCGATTGAGACAAGCCCTTTCGCATACCGGCCGCCATATGGGCGACCCGCATTCCTTCCGGATGGAAGGTTGCCGAGCCAAGGCCGATGAGTATAACGGCGAGCAGGACAAGCAAATAGGTATGCGCGTGCGCAAGAAGAAACACGCCCGCGAACGTAAAGCACATACCGATCGGCAGAAGAATCGGTGTCGGCCTGCGGTCGGCGGCATAGCCGATAACCGGCTGTATAAGGGAAGAAGTAAAGTTGATGGCAAAGGAAATCCAGCCGATTTGCGTAAAGGTTAGAAATAGATTGTCTTTTAAAATAGGAAAGATCGCAGGGATGACTGATTGAATCGAATCATTAAATAAGTGTACGAAGCTGATCGCAAGCAGTATCCGATATACCGTCGCCTGTTGAGTCCCGCCATGGACGGGGCTTGGGGGGGCAGAGGGTTTCTGGAGAGCTACGCTTCTGTCCGCCATTGAAGGAACTCCTTTCTTTTTATATAGAGTGGTGTTATGTAGTGGGCATAATCATGAACCATGCGCCGTTTCAGTGAACTAACATTAAAACCTTTTCGTGTGGAAATCAATGAATTCGAATAACAAAATGCAAATAAATCCGAAGTTCGGAAGGCAAACATGATGGAATAAAAAGGGGATCGATTTTTTTTAGCAAAGGCCTTGATAATTTTTCGCCCAGGTGGTATATTACTAATTGTCGCTTTTGACAAACGCTTTTGCAGGTTGTCGAACGGCGTCGAAAAAAAGTGTTGACATCACGTCGATAACTTGATATGATATAAACCTGCGCTGCTGATTGAATTGATCGGAGCGAAAGACGAAACATCAAGTTCCTTGAAAACTGAACAAATGGAACACGTCAATGAAACACAAGCAACGTGAAGACGTTGGCTTCTAAATGAGCTTAATCGCTCTTTCAATTCATCGTCCTTCGGACGATCTTTATTGGAGAGTTTGATCCTGGCTCAGGACGAACGCTGGCGGCGTGCCTAATACATGCAAGTCGAGCGGACTTGATGAGGAGCTTGCTTCTCTGAGAGTTAGCGGCGGACGGGTGAGTAACACGTAGGCAACCTGCCCTCAAGACTGGGATAACTACCGGAAACGGTAGCTAATACCGGATAATTAAATTCGCTGCATGGCGGGTTTATGAAAGGCGGAGCAATCTGTCACTTGAGGATGGGCCTGCGGCGCATTAGCTAGTTGGTGAGGTAACGGCTCACCAAGGCGACGATGCGTAGC